>NZ_JH992940.1:0-602653 GCF_000315485.1 Bacteroides oleiciplenus YIT 12058
TTTGTTTCCGTATTTAGGAGAATCTGAATTAAGATTTAATAGTTTCCCATTTTTTCCCATAATACTCAATCATTAGTTCTGGAGTAATAACCTTGTCACAACGCTCATTTACATTTAAATCTCCACGTGTTTCAATCCAAGGCATCTCATTGTGGGACAATCGTTCTAATTCAGCACCGCTATATTTAAGATAATTCTCCAATATAAAGTCAATGAATTCAGCGTCTTCTGATGATAAACTCACATTGTGATTCATGCAATCATCAATATTGATTTCTGAATAGAGATATTTTGTAGAATTAAATCGATTGTAGATTTCTCGATTTACCGGACCATGAATCCATGCTTCAAACTCGCCGTCAAACATAGGTTTTTTATTGATACCATAAGACCATGCTTGAACATAATACAATAACTTCTGCAACTTTAAATTTATTAAAGACGCAAATCTATCTTCCGATTTTACTCGTAAGATAATGTAGTCTGTTATATCGTGTATTGAGTTCATCTGAATTATGACTATATCAATTTCAATGCAAAGTTAATATCTTTTTCTAATATAACAAAATAATGAATTGAATTGATGTGATTTATTCTAATGAATTTGTTTTTTATCTCCTCATACGATCCAACTCATCATCGCGCAGCATCCTCTCGTTCAATTTCTCCTGCATTCTGTCAAGGAAGTAGGTGCGGCTTTCGTTCTTCCGGCGTTTGATATCGGTGTAGAAACGGTAGCAGTCCTTCGACTCAACCCCGAATATCTTGTAAAGGAGCGGGGCAAGCTGTTTGAGCGGCATGTTGCCGTTGTTGATGCAGCCCATCTCGTCGATGCCGTAGATAAGTTCCACGAGGTCGATGGCATTGCCCGTCCATTGCAGGAGGCTGGTGGCGGTTTCTGTTGTGTTGTTGGCGGATATCAGTGGCGGCACTTGGGGCGTGGCAAGGAATTTCTGCATCTTCCTCACGAAAGACAGGGCCTTGCTGACATAGGCGGCAATCTCTCTCTTTTCTTCTGACAGGTTGCGCACGGGATGGTGCTGCAACTCGATTTCGATGTAGGCAAGCGCGATGACGGTAAGGTTCGCGTCCATGCTACCGTTACACAGTTCGATCACTTGGGTGGCAAAAGCCGTGTATGCCGTTTCCATATTGCAGTCACCGGCTTCGTTTATCAGGCGGAAAAAGTCGGTTTCCGCCAGCAAGAAATAATTCATGGTTCTGTCAATTTTGAAAATTACACTTTGTTTTCTGCGTGCGCACATGAATATAATTGGCAAAAAACGCGGCAGAAAATAAAAAATCCAACACTCAATTTTACAAAGTACTGGATTTCAGAGGTATAAAATTCAATATTTTTTCACAAGGACAAATTATCTCCGACTTAAATTGTTTGTAATCAGAACATTTATTCTATTCCTGAAAATAGAAATGTATGCTTGCCGCACATTTTGGCTATCTTGCTTTTTTATCAAGGATATAGATAATGCGACATACACCGTTGGAATAGCTTTTCAAGGAGGAAAGCGTCCAGTGTTGCTCTGGCAGAGCCGACTTAAAAAAATGTCGTCCGCTTCCGGATATGAAAGGAACGGTGTATAGTATGATTTCATCCACAGCGTGCATACGCAGTAGTCCGTTTATATAATCTGCCGTATCCAGTGTGGCTTCCGCGAGGTAACGGATGTTTGTGCCGTCTTTTCTCCATTCGTGCAGCATTGAAATGGAATAGTCCGGTGTCACACGGTAAAGGGCTTTCTTCCTGATTTCATCAAGACCGCAACGGTCAAGGCACAAATCCTGATGTGCTTTATCATATAACTCTGAAGAAAGACATCCGTCCATCGTCAGTACGGCGAGAATCTGAACTTTACCCATAATCGTTTCCTTTCGTTAGGCAAGGGTAAAAAAGTAGCGTGCAATTCACACTACCTTCAAGCGATGGCTCTGGTAAAGCCTTTACGGAGAGTACGTGAATGCACGCTATGCGTAAGCATAGCATAAGCATCACGCAATCGTCTCCGTAGTTCCAATTTACCAGATTTTCGCTTGAAACGCCTTGCGGTCTTATCCTATATGTTGGCGGCGAAAAGCTCCTGCCAATCGCCGTTTTTCTCAAATGTTATGCAAAGATAGCCAAATTCAGTGAATTACGGGCTATGATTGCTTGAATTTATATTTAAGTCCATACTCTTCAAGTTTGCTGTATAGTGTTGTCCTGCCTATGCCGAGCAGTTCTGCGGCGACACTCCGGTTGCCGTTTGCCTGTTTCAACGCACGCAATATCCGCTCCTTATCCTCCGCGTCATTGCGCAAGGCGAAGCTGACAGTAGAGGTCGGTTTCGTCACGGCAAGTTCCAGATGCTCTTTCATGACAACACCTTCCTGCGCCTGCAATACAGCACCCATAACTTTCTGCCGAAGTTCCCGCACGTTGCCCGGCCATGCGTGTGTCAGCAACGCTTTACGTGCTTCGGAACTGAACCCGCTCACGCTACACTCCAGCTCTCTGTTTGCCATATCACGGAAGAACTCTGCCAGCGGCATGATGTCTTCCTGACAGTCACGCAACGGAGGAACGGTTATCCCGAAGTCGTGCAGGCGGTACAGAAGATCCTGCCGAAAACGCTTTTCATTCACCGCTACTTCCAAATCTTCATTGGTAGCAGCGATGATGCGGACATTGAAATTCCGGTCTGCCTTGTCTCCGACCGGGCGATACCGCCTCTCCTGTATGGCGCGGAGCAACATCTGTTGGGTTTCCAACGCGAGGTTTCCTACCTCGTCCAGAAAAAGCGTGCCGCCTTCCGCCTCATGGAAATATCCTTTCTTGGCATTGTCCGCACCTGTAAACGCTCCCTTGACGTGTCCGAAGAAAGCCGACGGTGCAAGCTCTTTGGAGAGTGAACCGCAGTCCACCGCCACAAATGGCTTGCCTGCACGTTTGCTCTTGTCATGCAACAGATGGGCAATATGCTCCTTACCCGTGCCGTTCTCACCAAATATCATCACGCTCATGTCGGTGGCGGCTACCAGCCTTATCCGGTGCATGATTTTCTGAAAAGCGGAACCTTCACGGGCGAATACAGGCATACGGCGTTGTCCTGCCTGACGTTCTTTCAGTATGGAACGGATCAGGGGGACAAGTTTATCCTCCACAAGCTGTTTGGGAATATAGTCTATCGAGCCGAGTTTCATGCTTTCCACGGCGGTATTAACTTCGGCGTAGTCGGTCATAATGATGAAGGGCTGCATCTTTCCCTCCTTTCGCATCCAGCACAAAAGGTCTATGCCACTGCCGTCAGGCAGACGCAGGTCGGCAACCACGATATCATTATCTGTTGCCTGTTGCAGATGTTTCTTCGCGGTTGAGAGGTGGTAAGCCTTCATATTGCGGTAGCCCTCCCGTGACAGCATATTGCAGACATATTCGCAATACACGATGTTGTCTTCCACCACAATTATTTTTGTCTTATCCATCTTCGTATTTTCTCCTTTCCTCTTCTGCCAACCGTATTATTTCCACTCCCTTATCCAGCACAGCAGTCACGGCATGGCTTAACGCTTCACCATCCGGGAGAGCATCGCCACGAAGCAATCCGTAAAGTACATTCAGCGGTTGGTCGGCACGGAGCACCTCCCACGAACTGCGCAGGTGGTGGATCAGGGAATCCAGCTTTTGCAGGTCTTTTTCTTTTGCTGCATCCCGTACCGCCTGCATTTCCTTTTCTGTTTCAGTTATCAACTTTTCCAGCATGACGGCTTCATTGCCATAGGACAATAAGGCGGAAAAGTCCGGTTTCCCGTCCGGTGTCGCTTTTATGGCACACCTGTCGGAAACCTCCATCAGTTCCGATATGGAGAACGGCTTGAACAGGCATCCGGCAAAGCCTTTTGCCAATAGTTCCCCTTTGTTACAACTGCCCGAAGCGGTTGCCACAACCACCGGGATTGTTGGTGAATTGCCCACGTTGGACGAACGCAACAGTTCCAGCAATTCGAAACCGTTTATACCAGGCATATTCAAGTCTGTCAGCAACAGGCTGTATTCTTTCTGGCGTATCATTTCCATCAGTGCCGCAGCATCGGTGCAAGTGTCGCAGTGTATTCCTTCTTGGGAATACATCTCTTTCAGCATTAGAAGTAATACCTCATCATTGTCAATGGCGACAACATCATGGAATTTATTGTTATGATAAACAGGTGTATTGCTTGTATATCCAAGCTGTTCTTCAGCTTCCTGCATAGAAATTTCAACTGTGAAACGACTGCCTTTCCCTTTCTTGCTGTCCAAACGGATTGTTCCGCCAAGCATCGACACAATATTACGCATTATGGCAAGCCCAAGCCCGAAACCCTCCTTTGCAGCGGCATTTGATAGACGTTCAAACGCACCGAACGCTTGTTTCTGTTCCTCTTCTGTCATGCCTGTACCTGTATCTTCAATGACCAGTGTCAGAACTCCATTATCATATTCAGTAATCAAAGAAACACCGCCTTCTTCTGTGAACTTGACAGCGTTTGACAGCAGGTTATTCCCGATTTGTATTATTCGCTCTTTGTCGGTCAATACAATGGCATCGTGTCCAGTCTTCACGGACAAGGACAACCCTTTGTTCACGGCAACAGGCATGAACTCCGTTTCAAGTGTGTGCGTGATTGCAGAAATCCGGCAGGGTGACAGACGGGGCTGTTCCTTGCCGTTGTCCAGGCGGAAGAAGTCAAGCAAAGTGTTGAGCATATCCCGCATACGGTCGGAGGATTGCAGTATATTTTGGATATATTGCCCATTATTACCGCTATTGCATTCTTTCCGCAAAAGTTCGGTATAGCCGGTTATTGCCGTCAGTGGTGTACGCAACTCATGGGTAATAGTATATACCGCTTTCTTTCGGGAGGTTATGAGTATCTCATTTTGTTGCACGGACTGTTCCAATTGCTCGATCAAATCCGTTGTCTTGCGTTTGTATCGTTTAATGTTCTTTGCATCACGGTGTATGATGATATAGGAAATGACCAACAGCAAAAGAACAAATCCCATCAAGCCGCCTATCTGCATAAATGATTTTTTACGCATGGCTGTTATCTCGCTTTCTCTATTTTGTAAATCAGATTGCACCTTCTTTTCGATTTGGCAAATCAATCCTTGCAGTTGTCTGTTAAGTTCTGCATTACGGGCAGCAAGACTATCGGCTTGTTCTGACAATCGACGGCTCTGCGCATTCTGTTCGTTGACCATGTTTCTATTGGATGAACGGAGCGTAGTCGTTGTTGTCGTTGGCTTCGTTCCCTCTTTTTTGCCGAAGATGCTCAAGAAACCTTTTCGTTTTGGCTTTTTGGACTGTTCCTGCACACTTTTCTGCACAATAACCGGAATTTGATTGGCTATCTTCTTGTTAATAGATTGTTGTTCATCCATTAACCGGACTATCTGGAACATCTGTCGTTCCTTATCCTCTAAAAGACTGCGCACACTATCGATGCGCTCTGCTGGATAGGTGGCCTTGAAACGGCAAAGCATACTGTCCATTGCCATACGCCGTGCATGGTAATGCTCGATATCTTTATCGTTCCATTCCAGTATTGTTTCACCCAATAGAGAAAATTTTATCATTTGAATATTGATATTGTTTATTTCTTTTCGGAGCTCGTCTATTTTTTTATTGCCAAGTTCTAATGCTTCTATCTCCTGCCATTCATAGAGGCTATTATATGCCATACATCCGATAAGAATGGAGATAAGTATATATCCCAACTGTATTGCCTTATAGAAATTTCCTGACCGCTCCATTATTTTGATGACATTGATTTTTGGAACATGAATAAAAGTTTATCTTTTTCGTTCATGCGGATATTATCAGAATAACCGCCTTTTGTTATTTGATACCCGCATGGCTTAACCATAAAAATGCCTAAGCCCTTAGTGTATGAACTTACTTCTGATGCATAGTCTTTACTTGTATTTAATGGAACTTTCCCTTTAATATGACACCACTCATTATTGCAACTGATGTCTTCAATCTCAGACATCATTTTTTGCAAATCTGTAATAGCTTTGGAACTTGCCGCTTGGGGTATCTGCAACTCAAAATAGAGCATCGGTTCGAGAATGTCCACACCTGACTGTTGCAAGGCCAGCCTGAAGACATAAGGGGTCAGCTGTCTGAAATCAGCAGGTGTACTTACCGGGCTATAATACTCGGCTTGAGTAAAAGTTACTTTCAGATCAGTCACTTCCCATCCATGTAACCCGGATTGGCAAGACATACGAATCCCTTCAAAAACGGCATTTTGAAAAGAATGGTTCAGATAACCATAGGAGATGTCACTTTCGATTTGCAACCCTGTCCCTAACGGTAAGGGTTCAAGAGTCAGCCCTATTGTGGCCCAATAAGGGTTGGGCGGCACTTCGATCTGAATAATCTTATTGACCTTTTTTACAGGTCGTTCTTTGTATATAGTCTTGATCTCATCAAAATGGACCTTTACGGAAAATCGTTCTTCCAGCAATGTCTGTATGATTTCCTTTTGGGTTAAACCATATAACGAGATTTCCAATTCATCACTATATGAGTTTATGGAAAAGGACAAAGACGGGTCTTCAATCCACAATGTATTCAGAGCGGATATCACCTTGCTTCTCTCTTCGAGCCTGTCTGGCCGGACGGAGGATTTGAGAGCGGGATGCTGATGCGATAATCCTTGAATCAAACAAGGTTCAGCACCTAAATAATTTCCGATTCGAAAATCATCCATATCCTCTACAATCGCGATATCATTGGCGCCCACTTCATCAACATTTATCTCTCTGCCCTGATTGATAGTTTTTAGATTTTTAATCTTGATGAATTTTTCCGAATCGTTGATTCTTACAACGTCTCGAAGTCTCAGACTTCCGTCAATTATTTTTAGAAAACTTCTTTTATGTCCTTTGGGGTCATGCTCTATCTTATAAAGATAAGATGAAAGTCTGTTTGAGACCGATGCCGGAGGAAGTATAAAAGAAGTGATGGCGTCCAACAACTCATTGATACCGATATTGAACATTGCTGATCCATGTAGCACCGGATAGACTTTGGCTTTTGCCACAAGAGCGATTATCGTATTCCAATAATCAGCCGGTGAAATTTCGCTATCCGCCAAATATCGTTCTAATATATTGTCGTCATGGTTGCATACAAATTCTTTGTATTCTTCCTTTATATATGTTTGGGAGCAAACCGGATAAACCGATCCATCGACAACATTTTGCATAAACAGGACATCTTGAGACAGATTTGCTTTTATATCCAGATACAAACGCTCCAAATTCACACCGGCTCGGTCAATCTTATTGATAAATATAATTGTCGGGATTTGCAGCTTCTGTAAAGTATTGAACAGCAACTTTGTCTGCGCTTGTATGCCTTCCTTTGCGGATAAGATGAGGACTGCTCCATCAAGCATTTTGAATGTCCGCTCCACTTCCGCAATAAAATCCATGTGTCCCGGAGTGTCAATGATATTGCATTTCACACCATTCCAGATAATAGATGTCGTAGAAGCCCGAACAGTAATTCCTCTACGTTTCTCTATATCCATAGAGTCCGTTATGGTGTCACCATTATCCACACAGCCGCACTTTTCCGTTGCTCCACTGGCAAACAGCAGATTCTCGGTTACGGAAGTTTTTCCTGCATCAATGTGAGCAAGAATTCCTAAATTTATAATATTCATTTGGATTAAGCAATAATATACTACAATAGATGCATTGTCGAAACGCACCTTTTAATACCTCCTCGTAGCATATGAGAACTACAGGATTCCTAACTCGTATTAATATGTATATTATTACTGCCGCATAACGATTACAAAATTACACAAAAAAATATATCTAACAAAAGTAGGAGGATTTTTTAACTTTTTACCATAGACATTTTATTAGGGAAACGTAGGTTCAACTGGTAAGTACAAATAAGTAGAAATGTTTGAACAACACTGTTTTAGGAAGTTGAAAAATCAAGTTTCTCTCTCGGTATAGCGTTTATTTTGGCCAATATCTTCTTTAGTTTGGCATTTGAGTATTTCCCATTCGTGTTCTATTTAGCTCCTTATTATGAGTATGTAGCAAGTTGCTTATCAAATTCAGCCTCTTTGAGGGTCAAATATGGTTTTGCAAATGGTGACTGACAAGACATAAACAAGGTCAGCAGGATTTTTTACATAAATGGACATGAATGTATATAACCTAAAATAAGAATAAATTTTAATAAGGGCTGCCCAAAAAGAAAAAAATGCAGTTGCCATCCTACAGATACTTGCAGAAAGGATAAAATTTACTTTTAGACCTTTTGGGATAGCCCTTATTAATACTTCAGATAAAATTCCTAAGGTTATATTTTCAATCCTTTGAACCGGGTTTCCTCCTTGGCATACAGTCCCGGACGCCCGATTATGACATGGTTGGCAACGATACTATCCGCCGGACTGCGTATCTGCGGCGGTGCATTTTCGGGATATTGCGCCTGCCTGTTCCTCACATCTTCCGCTTCCGGCTTGACCTGTTGCCCTTCTTTCTCCTTTTCGGCGACTTCGGGCGTGGGCGGCGCAAGTTCCAGCTGTATTTTTCGGTCAAGGGCGGCAAGTTCGGATTTCAGCTGCTTCAGCTCGTCCTCCTTCTTCCACACCTTGCCCGCTATCTCCTGCAACTGCGGTATCTCCCTCTCCAGCACCTCGTTCTTCGCCTTGTACTGGTCGATAATGGAGGGTATCCTCTCCATCGCGTTCAGGAAGTTTCGGGCGGCAGCCATCGGATCAGCCATTGCCAGATGTCCGTTGTTATAGGTGTACTTGTAGTTCCCCTCTACCACGAAGCGGTTGTCGGTAAACTCCAATCCCTCTTTGAGTATCCTCTCGCTCACCACCTTTATCGGAAAACCGTACAGTTCTCCGACCTGTGTGTAAAGCCCGCCCGTAGTGGCGTTTTTCGCTATCTCCTGCAAACGCTTTCCGATAACCTTCTCATCGGCGGAATCCACACCGTCCACCTTTATTATATTAAGGCGGTTGCCCTCCCTGTCGGTCTGCGCCACCGAAAGGAAGCGGTTCCAGTCCTCCGTCATGGCATCTATGAAAGCCGTGTTGTTACGCAACTCGCCCGTCTTCGACTCTAACTTGAACTCCGAATCACGCTTGCCCTTGTTAAACGACTTGCGTTCCCCTTCGAGCGAGGCGATGCGCTTTTCAAGTTTCGCCTTGTCCAGCAGGTCGGTGTTGCCGGATAGCAACGCCATATATTCCGAAAAGTTCATGCCCGATTTCTCGTCCACTGCCCCCTCGTCGATGGTACGCGCCCCCATAGCACCGCTTTTGAGCTGGCTGATGAAAGTCTGCTTGCAGTGCAGGAGGTTGAACTTGTAGCTGTCCAGTGACTTCTCCACCGCGTAGATGATTACGTCCACGTTGTTCCCGGCGAAATGCTTGGCAATTTCGTTTCCGGCTCTAACTCCGCGTCCGTCACGCTGTTGCAGGTCGGACGGTCGCCACGGCGTATCGAGATGATGAATTGCCACACACCTTTTCTGTGCGTTCACACCCGTTCCGAGCATGGAGGTGGAGCCGAACAGAACACGCACCGTTCCGGCATTCATGGCGTCTATCACCGCCTTCCGAGCCTTGTCGGTCTTGCACTCCTGAATGAAGCGCACCTCGCTTGGCGGTATGCCGTAATCCTCCGTCAGCTTGCGCTTGATTTCCGAATAGACGTTCCACCCGTCGCCCGGCTGATATGTCCCCAAGTCCGAGAAAACGAACTGCGTGCCTTTCTGCGCGTCGTATTTTTGGTAATACTCCGCGATCATCTTGGCACAGTGGCTCGCCTTGTTATCGGGGTGGTCTTCATAATGCGGGTCTATCATGCGCATGTCGAGTGCCATCTTGCGGGCGTAGTCGGTGGCGATAAGCATCTTCGCCTTTTCCTCCGTTTCCGAAAGCGGCAGCCTGCCCAGAAGTGTGGCATCGCCAGTCTTGGCGAACTGCATCAGCTTCTGTATGAAGTCCTCCTGCTCCGGCGTGGGCGGTATGTGGTGCAGTATCTCATTCTTGTTGGGACGATCTACGCCCACGTCCTCTGCCGTGCGGTAGTCCGTGATTTCATTATAGAAGGCGGCAAGTTCCGGCACCTTGATGAAGTAGCGGAAACGCTCCTTTTGAACCACGTTGTTCGTCACGTTAAATTCAAAATCCGTCGTCTTCTTGGCGAATATCGCCGCCCAAGCGTCGAAACATCGGATGTCCTGCCGTTCCAGCTCCTTCGGACGCAAATACTTGAACAGCAGATACAACTCCGTCAGCGAGTTGCTGATGGTAGTACCCGAAAGGAAGGTCGCTCCCAAGTCTCTGCCCGTGCGCTCCTGTATGGTGCGTATGGCAAAGAGCATGTTCAGTGCCTTCTGGCTTCCCTCGCTGTTGCCCAGTCCCGCCACACGGTCATGGCGCGTGTTGAACGTCAGATTTTTGAACTGGTGGCTCTCATCTATGAAGATGTGGTCGATGCCCATCTGCTTGAAATCCACCACGTCGTCCGTGCGTGACTTTATGGCATGTTCCACCTTCTCCAGCTTCGCTTCAAGGTTGTGTTTGCGCTTCTCCAGACCTTTCAGCATAGCCCGCGACACGTTCTTTCCCTGCTGCCGCAGCACTTCGAGGTTTTCCTCCACCGTGTCAAGCTCCGCTTGCAGGATGCGCTGCTGCAACTCCGGCGACTGCGGTATCTTGCCGAACTGGTCGTGCGACATGATGACACAATCGTAGTCGTTGTTCTTTATATTATTGAAGAAGCGCACACGGTTGGCGGTCGAAAAGTCCTTCTCCGAAGCGTACAGAATACGTGCGTTGGGATATGCCGCCTGATAGGTGGCGGCAATCTCCGCAACGTTGGCTTTCAGCCCGATAATCATCGGCTTATGTGCCAATTTCAGACGCTTCATCTCATGCGCGGCGATGCACATTATCAGCGTCTTGCCGGTTCCCACCTCGTGGTCGCAAATTCCGCCGCCGTTCTGTTTCAGCATCCAGACGCAATCCATCTGCGAGGGATAGACGCTCTTGATACCCCGGCTTGCCAAGCCTTTCAGATTGAGGTCGGGGAAGGTCTGGTGCGAGCCGTCATACTTCGGGCGCACGAAACAGTTGAACTTGCGGTTATACATTGTCGTCAGCCGTTCCTTGAACTGCGGCGACTGTTCTTCGAGCCATTCGGAGAAACCGTTGCGGATTTCATCAATCTTGGCGTTGGCGAGCTGTATGCCCTCGCTGTCGCGCACCTTGATGTCGTTGCCATGCTCGTCCTTGCCGATGGACTTCATCATGTCGGGGCAGGTGTTGTGCAGGGCGTGTTTCAAGAGGTGCATACCGTCATAGTTCCGGTAATACCCCTTTACCAGAAACTCGTCCGTGATTTTCATGGTGCGGTAGCCGCACGCAACCGAAAACTCGTCCATGCTTGCGGAATAGGCGATTTTCACCTCCGTGTCGAACAGCCGGCTCATGTAGGCGGCATAGACACCCGTCGGAATCCAGCGTTCCCCGAAATTGAAGTCCAGATCCTCGAAGGCGATACGCGGCGGTTCGGCATCTTTCAGAGCCTCCAACGCCTGTTTCACTTCCGGCATACGCTCACTTTCGGGGTTTTCGCCCATCCAAGCCTCTATGCGTTCCGCCTTCTCTATCACGTTCCCGGCTATGAAGCGGTCTTTGATTTCGTAACCGGTCACGAGCGGATTGTAATAGATGCGTCCTTGCAGGGCTGTGAGCAACTCCTCCGCCGTGCTGTCGGTTATCTCCCGCATATAGTCGAGATTGACCGTGCCATATTTGTTGAGCGACGCGGACAGGGCTTCTTCGGGAGAGCCTACGTTGGCATGGCTCTCCACGGAGAAGGAAACGGGATGCTCGAAGATGTCCGCCTTGACGAACTTTCCGTTCTCCACCCGTTCCAGCGAAAGGATGTCACGCCCGCCCGCGTCCATCATCACTAACTTCACGTTCTGCTTGGCGTTGAGGTTGCCGTAGCGCATGACAAACTCATCGTAACAGGTATTCAGATGCTCTCGCCACGGAACATTTGCCTCGCGCCGGAGCGATTCATAACGGTACAGACGCTCGTAGGCGTCACGCAGCGACACATACAACAACGCCTTTTCCTTCTGGTATCCTTTCAGGTCGAGCGGCTGGAATGTAGCCCCGTATGGCGTGATGTCCTTCAGATAGCCGATGTTATGACGCCCCCGGTCAGCCACCAGCGAGCCTTCGCGCAGGTGCATCTCCGGCGTGCGATGGTAGGCACGCGGCGTAAGGTCCGCGACTTCCTCCTTCGGCTTTTCCGGTTCGATGTCGGGAAAAAGGGAAGTAGCCACCGTTTCCGGTGGAGCATCGGTAACAGCAGGTGCGGCGACTGCTTCCGGCTGTGTTTCCTCCTGCCGGGGTTGTTCACGTGGTACTTCCGGCGTGATCGTCGCAACCGTTCTGTTTTCATGTTTTTCATTATGCTGCCTTGCCAGCTCCCGAAGTTCCTTCCTGCGCTCCGGCGTGAGTTCCATCATCATCTCGTAGAAGCCGTTGATGGGAGGATTGGTTTCCCAGTCCAGCTTTGCATAGATGTCGTCCGGGTCGGCAGGCTTGGCGGTGTTCTCCGCTTTCACCTCCTTATTCTCCATAGCGGGTTTTGCAGTTGGAGCTGTCGGTGTAACCGTGACTTTCGGTTTGGGCGGAGTGGACTTTGCCGTAACTGCCTTTTTCACCGTCTTTTTCTTTTTGGAGGTTTTCGGTTGGCTGACCTCTTCCGTCATCCCCCAGAGGTTGAGCAAGGAGAGCTGCACCCCGTCAGAATATTTCGGACGTGGCTCTATCTCCGGTTTTTCCTCAACGGGTTGCGGTTTTTCCGTCGGAGTTTCCACCGTCTGCGCCGAAGATACCGTTTCCAATTTTATAGCAGGACGCTCCGCCTCCTTTTGAACGGTAACCTTTTCTTCCGTTCCCGACTGCCAGATTGTTCCCGAATACAGACGCATGGCGAGCCTGTAATGGAAATCCTCGTTGAGCATCCGGCGCAAGTCCCCGGCGATACCTGCGGTCTTGCCCTCGTGCAGATAAACCATAGCGGGCTTCCCGTAGGGGTCAGTGTCAAGTTTCGACGTCGTATGCACGATGCGTTCCGGGTGGTGGATGAAATAGGCGTTGTCGGTCAGGTCGGTTTTCGTGTCCGTCTGTATCACGGTCATCAGCCGCTCGTCCTGCGACATTTCCTTCTTGCTGAGGTTCTTTTGCAGGACAATCAGGTCGCTGCCCACCTCCGTCCCCGCGTTGTCCGTGAACAGGTTGTTGGGCAGGCGTATCGCGGATACCAGATTGGCCTGACTGAACAGCTCGTTACGCACGGAGGTCTTGGTGCTATTCAATACCCCTTGCGAGGTGATGAACGCCACGATACCGCCGTCACGCACGGCATCCAGTCCTTTGAGAAAGAAATAGTTGTGGATGGTTTTCTGGGCGGAGCGTCTGCCGAAAGAGTCGCTCCGCTGAAACTCCGCGTCGAACACGGCAATGTCACCGAACGGAATGTTGGACACCGCCAAGTCGAAATAATTGTTGAACGGTCTTTCGATTTTCTCAAAACCGCAGGTGCGCATTTTCTGGTCGGGATAGAGATGCCTCAAGATTGTACCCGTGAGCAGATCCTTCTCGAAAGCCATCACATCCGCATTGGGGCTGTGCCGTAGCATGGAATCCACGAACACGCCGACACCTGCCGACGGTTCGAGCATACGGGCGGGGCGGACGCTGTAATCTGCCAGCACGTCCGCGATGGTGTCGGTTATCTCTTTGGGGGTGTAGAAAGCGGTCAGCACGGACGCTTTCAGCGAATCCACAAACCGCTTGTACTCTGTTTCGTCCTTGCTGTTCTCACGGATAAGCCTGTGCAGCTCCACCGTCGGGGCGAACAGTTCGAGGTCGGATTTCGCCCACCGGACGGCATCCGTCAGTTCCTTTGCAGGGTTGAGGATACATTTCAGACCGCCGAAACCGCAGTACCTTTGAAGTATGGCACGCTCTTCGGTTGTCGCTGTCCTGTTTTCCCTGTCAAGGATGAATGCCGTCCGTATCGCCTCGATGTTGTCCCGCAGTTTCTGTTTGCGGTTAAACGCCATATTCGTCTAAGTAAAGGACGGTTGCTCCCGTCAGCTCCGTGTAGAGCAGGTCGTAATCGGAAGACAGGGCGAAATTGTCATCCGAGAGGTCATAGACGGAGAACACGTTGCCGACAAGCGGCAGCAGTTTCAGGACAAAGGCTTCACGCTTCTCTTCCGGCACTTCATCGGCAAACTCGTTTTCCACGACTTCGCGGAGGATGGCGTAACGGGAATAATGCAGCCCGCGCAGCAGCGTGTCCATCGCCAGTTCCTGCGCACCATCGGCGGGATAGCCTTCAAGCCGTGCCCTCTCATACGTTTCGGCGGCACGGTCGGCCCGTTCCCGTATGAAAGCGGTGTCGTCAGCCTGTTCAAACTTGTTCGTGCGGAGATAGTCCAGCAGGTACAGACCGTAATAGGAAAAGTCGGTCTGACCCTCGTTTTTCTTCTTGTTGTTCATTACTTTGGATTTAGCGGATTGATAATTAACGGGATAATCGGTTGGAAAAAGGAAGAAAAAGGCACTCGGTATCCCTCCGAGTGCCACCACTAAATCCAAAGTATGAGTGTAATCCGGTATCGAAGAACAATTCATTACTCTGAACAAGTGGCAAAGTTAATACTATTTCTTCCGTCCTGAAAATTTCTTGCCCTTTTTAGCCTCCGGGAACACAAAAGTCGTGTTATATTCCCCGTCAAAGGCGACAACAGCATCGAAACTCTTGCCCTGTTTGCTCTTGAACCCTTTGAGCAGCTTGGTATGCCCTTCGGTGAGCAGGTCTTTGATTTCATCGTCGGACAGGGTGCGTCCCGCTTTCAGCCGGAACACGGGCAGTCCGCACTCCGTGTTGTCGCAGCGTACCACCTTGCCGTAGAACCGCATCCTGCCCGTGCCACACTTGGGACACGCGCAGCCGGAGTCACGGCTGCCGAAGAGCTTGTCGCACGAGAGCAGTTCGGAGGTTATCTCACGTGTGTACGCCTCTATCTCCTTGCGGAAGGTGTCGGCGGACAGTTCCCCGCGCTCGATACGCGCCAGCTCCTTTTCCCATTCGCCCGTCATGGCAACATCGGCGATGCGCATCGTCTTGACGACGGAATTGAGGGCAAGTCCTTTTTCGGTGGGAACAAGCGACTTCTTGCAGCGTTCCATGTAACCGCGCTTGAAAAGCGTTTCGATGATGGAGGCGCGTGTGGCGGGAGTACCGATGCCACAGTCCTTCATCGCCTGCCGCAGTGCGTCGTCCTCAATTTCCTTGCCCGCCGTTTCCATTGCCGAGAGCAGGGTGGCTTCGGTATGCAGCGGCTTGGGTTTGGTCTTTCCTTCGGTAATGGACGAGCCTTTCGGTGTCAGCGTGTCGCCTTCCTGCCAGCCGGGGATGGTAATTTCCTCTTTTTCCTCGCCATAGACGGCACGCCATCCGGTTTGCTTCACGACGCTGCCTTTTACGGTAAACTCCACTCCGGCACATTCCGCCGTGACAGTGGTCACATCCTTGACGCATTTCTCAGAGAATGCCTCGACCATGCGCCCGGCAATCATCTGATAGATGGTATTGTCCTCTTTGGAGAGGAAGAGCGGTTTCTCACCCGTGACGAGCAGGGCATGGTGGTCTGTCACCTTGCCGTCGTCCACGCTGCGGCGTGTCGGGGCGGCTTTTGCCCGCACCTTGTCTTTCCATTCGGGCTGTGTGCCGATGAAAGCGAGCAGTTTGGGAATTTCGGCAAACACGTCTTCGGGGATGTAGCGGCTTCCCGTTCTCGGATAGGTTATCAACTTCTTTTCGTAGAGTTTCTGCGCGATTTCAAGCGTCTGTTCCGCCGTGAAGCCGTGCTTGGCGTTGGCTTCTTTCTGGAGCGTGGTCAGGTCGTAGAGCAAGGGAGTTTCCTCCGTCTTCTCCTTGCGCTCGGCTTTCGTGACAGTGGCGCAACCTGCCGCCTTTACCTTATTATATAGTTCCATCGCCGGTTCTTTCTCTTTCCATTTCTCGGAGGATGAGAATTTCACGACTTCGCCGTCGCAACCGTCCGTTGCGATATGGAGCAGCCAGAATGCTTCGGACGTAAAGCGGCGGTTCTCCCAGTAGCGTTCACATACCATAGCCAACGTTGGTGTCTGCACCCGCCCCACGGAATACGTGCCGTGTCCGGCGGCGATGGATAACGCCTGTGTGCCGTTGATGCCCACGAGCCAGTCGGATTCGCTCCGCGCTTTGGCGGCGAGGTAGAGGTTGTCGTATTTGCTGCCGTCTTCGAGTTTCCGCAGTCCCTCACGGATAGCTTTGTCGGTGAGAGAGCTGATCCACAGGCGCACGAAAGGAGTGGTGCAACCCGTATAGTGGTAGAGGTAGCGGAAGATAAGCTCTCCCTCGCGTCCGGCATCGGTCGCCACGATGATATGTTCGCTTGTGTCGAACAGTCTTTTGATGACTTTTATCTGCGACACCACGCCGCTGTCGGGCTTGTAACCTTTCTCCGTCCTGACCTGACGGGGGACGAGCGTGAATGTGTCGGGAATAATCGGGAGGTTGTCACGGACAAATCCGCGCACGCCGTAGCCGTCGGGCATGGCAAGCTGAACGAGGTGTCCGAATGCCCATGTCACGGCATAGCCGCCTCCCTCGAAATATCCTTCCTCTCTCTTTGTCGCGCCCACGATGCGGGCGATTTCACGTGCCACGGAGGGCTTTTCTGCAATGATTGTCTTCATGTTTTCTTGCTTTTTTGTTGATACTTTGGATTTTATTTTGGATTCAGTGGCGGACACGGGATTACATTTTCATGCCTTTGTTGTTCTTCTTTTTCGGCTTCTCCTGCTGCTGTTGCTGGCGGTCGTCCTTCGGGGCGGTCTGACCTTTCTGCAAAGGCTCTTTCAGGTTCTTTGTCGCCTCGTTGGTTTTGCCCTCGTTGTTCACCGCCACCTGTGTGCGGCTCTCGTTGGACGGGGCGACCTGCTGGGCGTTGTCGGGGTTCGTTTCGTAGCGGTACGGGCGGCCCTTCTCCGGGTTGAACTTGATATACATCGTGGCATGGAAGCCCTGCTTGTCGGTCACGTTCTCCAGTTTCACGGCTTTACCCGCCACGTAGTCGGCTTTCTGCTTGTCGGTGAAGTTCACGCCGCTCCATTTGCTGATGGGGCGGATGCTGCCGTCCTCGTTCATCCACGTGTTGCGGCGTTGCTCCTTCTTGGTCTGTGCGGCATTTTCCCCGCCTTGCGCCTGACTTTTCGAGGTGTCACCTTTGGCTTCCTGCGTCTGTGCGGTACGGGGCGACCTTCCGGTTCCCGGCACGAACTCCACGCCGCGCTGCTCCACGTTCACTTGAAGGGTGGTGACGAACTTCCTGCCGTCGTTGCGCTCGATGAGCTTGTCGCGCACGGGCAGTCCGGCGCGGAGCATGTCCTGCTCCTGTTTGGTGATTTCCGTCTTGCCGATGCGCTCCGGGATGCGCACCTTGTTTGCCGGAATGTCCGTGATTTCATTCGTCTTGCGGTCGATGCTGATGTAGGAGGGGATGATTTCGCCCGTTTCCCTGTCCTCAATGTCCACGACCCTGCCGAGGTTGCCCGTTTCGCGCAGGTTCTTCCGGTCATCGTCGGAGAATTTGTGTTCCTTGTACTCATCTAACTTCTGCTCCTTGCGGATGAAGTGCGGCACGAGGCTGACATTTCCCTCACCGTCCTTCTTGAAGGAGAGGCGGGCGTCCAGCTCGAATGATTCGCCGCCGAAGGTGGGCTTGACCTTTACCAAGTCGGACTTGCCGTAGTGGAGCATCTTCGTAAGGTCTCCGGACTTTTCAAGGTCGTCACGCTTCACGCCCCATCTGTCCTCCAGCTCCTGCCAGTTGATTTTGCTCTCGTTGATGGGTTGGTAGCCCTGTCTGCCCTGCGTCTGTTGCGGGCTTTCCTGCTGTTCTTTCTGTTGTTCCATGTTTTCCTGTTTTTGAGGTTCTTGTTTCTCTGTCTTTTGTGCCGCCATCTCTTCCTGCACCTGCTGTTGATAAGGGAAGGTGTCGATTTTGTGCGGTGCAAGGATTTGTTTGTTCTGGTACGGATGCTGAAGCAGGTCTTTCATCACGCCAAGCATGGAATCCACTTGGTCTGCCGCGATGCGGTAGAAACCGAAGCGGCTGGGTTCCTTGCACTGCCGGAAGAAGTTCTTGAAGAAGTTGTCCAGCACGTCGCCTTGTCGGTCGAATTGCAGGAAACTCTGCGCGTTCTCAGCTTTCGCAGGGGTACGCTTGGGTGTGCCGTCTGCATTCAGCCCGGCTACCACGCTGATCTCGCCCGTCTTCTCATCACGGACTACCAGCACGTCCTTTTCGTCTTTTTTCTTTGCCATTTGAAAAATGTTTTAATGGGTTATTTATGAAAGAAATTATGGATACGAGCCTTGTAGAAGGCTATATCTTCTTTTTTGAAGTCCTTGATATGGTTGGAAAGGAATGTCAGCACATCCTCCTCGCTGTAATAGGTTTTCTTGCCCAGTGTCTTGTAGGGCAATGCGCCGACACTGCGGTAGCGTTGCAGTGTGCGCTTGCTTATCTGGAGCAGCATGCACAAATCCTGATTGTCGAAAAGGCGGATGCTTTCCGTGATAGTAGGCTGTTTCCCCTCAGCCTTCATCGCCAGCAGCAGTTCGTCCTGACGGTCGAGCCGTTCCATCAGCTTCTGCATCCAGCCCTCGAAGTTGTTTCGTGTGAGCAGTTCCATGACCTATGTCCTCCTTCCTTTTGGTTTGCCGCCAGTGCGCAGCGTGTGGTTGCGTTTCAATTCCTGCGGTGTCGCCGCGTCCTCGTTGACGGCACACGCTTCAAGCAGGCGGTCTATTTCCGACTGCCGGTAGCGGCATTTACCGCGAAGCACGACATAACCGATGCGTTGCTCGCTGCGCATACGCTGGAGGGTGCGGGTACTCACGTTAAGCAGGTGCGCCGCCTCGCGTGTGGTGAGCAACCTGTCGGGCGATGCCGCTTTCTTGTCGCCGGAGGCGGCACGGACGTGTGCCGCAATCTCCGCTATCTGTTCCGTCAATGACCGGAAGGCGGAACTTTCCATCGTTATCACTTTCATATTCAGTCCTTTCTTTTTGTTTCTGCAGCAAAAATCGGCAATAAACAAAAGGGGCTTTAACAACTCACTACGTGACTCACGTAAGATTTTTACGGAAGATGGCTCCGTAACCCGGTCAAACGGCGCAACAGGCAGCCTTTCAGCGGAAAACGGCACGTGTTCAGGACCGTACCGTTACCTTTGCGGGCAAACCGATAATTGCATGAATATGGAAATAGTATCTATCGAGAAAAAGACTTTCGAGATGATGGTGGCGGCATTCGGCGCACTCTCGGAGAAGGTCGCCGCCCTGAGGCGCAAAAGCGACACGAGGCGCATGGAAAGATGGCTCACGGGCGAGGAAGTCTGTAGGCAGTTGAGAATAAGTTCGCGCACGTTGCAGACGCTGCGCGACAGGCGGCTTATCGGCTACTCGCAGATAAACCGCAGGTTTTATTACAAGCCGGAGGAGGTGAAGCGGCTGATACCGCTTATCGGCACGCTCTATCCGCACGGCAGATGATTTGATTTATTCACCCACTGAATCCGAAGTTATGATGAACGAGAACAACGATGTTTTTACGATGGAAGACGAGCCGATAGCCTCTGTGGTGCAGGATATGCGCAAAGGCTCGAAATGGCTGTCCGCCTTTCTGGAAAGTTACCGTCCTCTGCTGGACGGGGAACGTTACCTGACGGACGGCGAGGTGGCGGAACTGCTCCGCGTAAGCCGACGCACATTGCAGGAATACCGCAACAACCGCGTGTTGCCCTTCATACTTTTGGGAGGGAAGGTGCTTTACCCGGAAACGGGGCTGCGTGAAGTGCTGGAAGCAAATTACCGCAAGCCGCTGGAGTGAGCGCGGTTGGCAAGAAAAAAGGAAACGGGCGACACTTTTTGTGGTGCTGCCCGTTTCCTTGTCTTATGTGGTATGCGCAATCAGCAGTACCCGGCTTTTCCGTTCTGTATGAACATCACGTATGCCTGCCGTTTCTCTTTGGCGAGAGCTTTTCCCACCAGCCATGTGCGGAACAGGTGGGTGTTGTAGGTGTTCAGCCGGAAGGCGACGGGGATGATGATTTCAAGCGCGTACACATCTGCGTACAGTCCGTTTTCAAGTTGCATGTAGCGGCACACCTCGTAGTCGTTAAGCACGTCCGACTTGCGGATGGCTTTGATGGCGGCGTTCACTGCCGGGACGGTCGTATGGAACAGTCCGGCGATTTCGGTGGCGGTCATCCACACGTCGTTACCGGTTACGCTGACCGCCTTGTCCTCTATGATGATTATGTCACGTTTCATGGCTTCTCTTTTTTAGATGGTGCAACCTGCAAATTCCTCAACACTGTTCAACCTTGCGGCAAGGTTCTTCATGTCCTGATTGAGTTTTTCTTTGGTTATCTTCGCGTAAATCTGCGTCGTCTTTATGCTCTTGTGTCCGAGCATGGAGCTGACGGTTTCGATAGGTACGCCATTAGAGAGAAATACCGTCGTGGCTGCCGTGTGGCGGCTCTGATGCCACGTGATATGCTTGGTGATGCCGCAACGCTTGGCGACGGCACGGATACCGGCAAGGCACGTGTTATAATGCGGGACGGGGAATATCTTGCCGTTCTCGCACAGCCCACGGTATTTGCCGATTATGCGGTTGGCGATGTCAAGCAGGCGGATGTTGGACACCACGCCCGTTTTCTGGCGGTTGATGTTTATCCACTCGTGTTCGTCGAAGTAGGTGCGGATATTCTCTTCCGTGAGGTTGCGCATATCCGAGAACGACAACCCGGTGAAAGCGCAGAACAGGTAGAGGTCACGGTACAGTTCCTGTTTGGCGTTTTTCAGTTTCCCGTCCATCAGCAGGCGTATTTCCTCTTTGGTCAGAAAACTGCGTGTTGTTTCCTCCTTCTTGATTTCATACTCGCGGAACGGGTCGCGTGTCAGCCACTCGTTGTTGATGGCGATGAACACCATCGTCCGTAGCGGGCAGACGTACAGCCACACGGTATTGGTGCAGCAGTGTTTGTCCGTGCGCAGGAACATCTCGAAGTCGGAGATGAAAGCGGGGGTAAGCTCTTTCAGTGCGATGTCCTTCACATGGTAGCGGATGTCGAGGAACTCTTGCAGGTGCTTGTAAACGATACGGTACTTTTCCAGTGTACCTTTTGCTTTCATGCCTGCTTCCACCTGTTTCTCATAGTCCTCATTGTGACGACGGTACACCTGCATCAGCGTGTGGTAGCGGTGTTCCAGTCCGAGAAAAGCGTTCTTCACCTTCTCAGCCGTGACGAAGTTGTCACGTTCCATGATTTCCTGATAGTGCCTATTGATGCGCACCCGCATCTTGTCAAGCATACGGTTCGTTTCGAGTGCCGCCGCGCTTCTGCCTGTGACACGTCCACCTTTGGTGTCCCACAGTTTCGGATCGACTGTCAGCTTGCAGCTGAACTGCGTCTGGCTGCCGTCCACCGTGATGCGTCCCATGACGGGTACTGTCCCGTCCTTTTTCACTACCTGACGCTTGAGGTAATAGATTACTGAAAATGTACTCTTCATCGTCCTTAATTTTTTGGTTTCAAAATTAGTTGGTGAAGAGTCCGGTGTCGGTACGCAAAACGGGGAGGAACGGAGCAATCTTTTTCCGTAACCGAAATTTTTGCGTGAGTTATCGGTAACTCACTATTCCTTAACGTATTGTTTCGCTATCCGTACCCGTTTGTCGCATTTTCGGGCATGGTTACGAACAAGTAACGTTGCGGCGTCAGGATTTGGCTTCGGCAGGGATTGTAATGGCTTCACGAATTATCGCCACTTCAACTAAAACCCTTGTAACTCAATTCTATCACTATAACTTTCCGCATTTCACTTTTTTGTAGTAACTTTGTAACTGAGAAGTTCTACTTTATTGATGAGCAGGATGGGCAACAAGTAAAAATTCTGGCGAATGCTGATGAGGTGAATATTATAAAGTTCGGCAACCGGGTGTTTTATCCTGAAAAGAGTGCCGGAATCGAAATATTATCTTCGGAACCGTTGTTCTACGTACAGTATAAAGGAACGGCGCGCGATAAACCGAAAGCTGCGGGATATGGCGGTACTTCTTCTGTATCCAGCTCCACTACCTACTCTATGGTAGGCAGCAATAGTGGTAGGCTGACTGCTGCTTATGATCCCGGACAATTGGAGTTGGGCAAGCGTTACAATGTATATTGGGTGGAGAAAAAAGGAAAAAAGAAAGAAATCCGTAATATGAAGCAATTCTTGAAATTGAATTCTCCTCAACGGGAAGATTTGGAACGCTATATTAAAGAGAATAAGGTGAAATTTGACGATGCGCAGCAGATGTTAGGGCTGTGTATGTATGCTGATTCACTAAAGAAATAGGGAGAATCTTAAAGAAAAATTAAGCAGACCGTTTGTTCAACAGAAAAACAGGCGGTCTGTTTTTCTGTTGAACAAGTTCCGGCGGATGCGTGTTTTATTTATACGATTAATTAAATAGAAATTCGTATGAAGAAAATTGTATTGCTCCGTCATGGCGAGAGCGCATGGAACAAAGAGAACCGTTTCACAGGTTGGACTGATGTGGACCTCACGGAAAAAGGCGTTGCCGAAGCTACGAGAGCTGGGCAACTATTAATAGATAATGACTTTCAGTTTGACAAAGCCTATACTTCCTATCTGAAACGTGCAGTGAAGACTCTGAATACAGTGTTGGACCGTATGGATCAGGACTGGATACCGGTGGAGAAGTCTTGGCGTCTGAATGAAAAGCATTACGGTCAGCTCCAGGGTTTAAATAAGGCGGAAACTGCTGCCAAGTATGGGGAAGAACAGGTTTTAATCTGGCGCCGCAGCTATGATGTTGCTCCGCATGCGCTTGCCGAAGAAGATCCTCGCAACCCGCGTTTTGAAATCCGATATAATGAAGTGCCCGATGCTGAATTGCCTCGCACTGAATCATTGAAAGATACCATTGAACGTATCATGCCTTACTGGAAGTGTGTGATTTTTCCAAATCTGAAAACCGTGGATGAACTGTTGGTAGTGGCGCACGGCAATAGTTTGCGCGGTATCATCAAGCATTTGAAAGGTATTTCTGACGAAGACATTGTGAAGTTGAACTTGCCTACTGCTGTTCCTTATGTCTTTGAATTTGATGATGACTTGAACTTGGTGAAGGATTATTTCCTGGGAGATCCGGAAGAGATAAAGAAATTGATGGAGGCAGTAGCGAATCAGGGGAAGAATGCTAAATGAAAATTGAGTATAAAATATAAGGTATGAAGTATTAAGGTTGGCTATGACACTGCATAGTTTATACTTGATACTTCATACCTTATACTTATTAAGCGATCACTTCGTGGAATATCGTCACACTCAGGAATACTCCGATTGCCACACACAACGCAATTAGTATCCAGTTCGTATATTTAGCGCTTGGTTTTGTTTCCTTATGCAGATTCTGGTCGAAGTAATTTTTGAAGAATAGATAGATGGCAGGTACGGTAGCACTTGCCAATAGCAAATCTTCAGGAATCTTATAAACATAAACCTTTGAGAAGGCGATCAATGCCCAGTGACAAAGGAAAAGTATGACAAGCAAATTAACTTTCCGTGAGAATGCCAGTAGTAATCCGATAGTGAATACAGCTACAGAACAAGGCATCACGCTTGTGGTCATCATCGGAAACTCCATACCTCGTGCGCACGAAAGCAGAGGGTAGAGGAATGGCATAGCATACAATACATAAGTCAACTTATCATATTTGTGATAACGCTCAAACGGCGTATAATTTGTGAAAAGGTCCCATAACCAGATAAGAGCAATCACTCCCCAAAAAATAGCAAGTATATAGTTGTAGCTCCGTTCACCGCAATAAATCATATAATAAACGATAGCAATCCAACTGTTCAGAAATACCATGTATCCTTTCATCAACCGCTTCACCAGTAAGGTAGGCTTCTGATAAAGAAGTGCGGTCAGCAGAATGCCTACAACAGTGATAATAACCTGGGCAATCCAAGTCCCCTCATTATATTGTGCGATTGTTTTCCAAAAAACTTCCATACGCAATCTTTTAATTTTTAACTTTTAATTTTTAATTCTTCTCGTGTCTTGTCATAGAGAAAGCCCGCTTGATGAAGAGAAAGAGCGGTATGGTGGCTCCCACTGCCAACATGAAAATAACGCTACAAGTGATAATTGTATTCGTAAATAAATCAATCAGATACTTCTCCTGTAGTTCCGGTACTTTCAGATTCTGCATGAACATGATGAGTGAGAATACAATTTTATAGGCATACATACCCGGAATCATAGGCAACAGTGCCGGAATGTAAAGTACAGTCATGGGGCAGTAAATACGTTTTCCCAAAACAAGACTTCCCATACCGATGCTGAAAGAAGCGAATAAAGATGCGGTCGCAATGTCCACACCCAAGTACGTCATCAGGCAGAACCGCAGGGCGTGACCAATGGCGGCAAGTAGAGCAATGGAAGAGAAAGCACGCAATGGGGGATCTGAAATAGCTCCGAAGCCGATAGCGGCAATGGCGGCAAACATGCCGTCGGTAAGTATATCAATGAGTATCATAATAAACTGTTTCTAATTAACATAAGTGTGCAAGAAAGTCCCACGGCAATACATAGCACTAGCAGCAATGCCTGGATGAGTCGCGTGCATCCAGTCAGCACATGACCTTCCACAATGTCGATAACTCCATTCAGCAGGGGTACGCCCGGCACCAGATAAAGTACACTTGTAGCAATTGCTATTTCAGCTGTCGTTTCCAGAGTCAGGGCCGAAGAAGCGACCAGAGAAGCGGCAAGAGCGGAAACAATGAATACAAGGTAATGGTTGATTTTCTTTTTCTGCATCACTTGCTTGATATAGAAACCGATAAGTGTAGCGGAAAACACAATGAGGCGTGCGGTCCAGTCCCCGCCGAACAAGGCACAGAATGATGCATTGGCAAAACCTACCAGAAAGAGTGTGCACAGTGGATCCATTTTCGGGTGTGCGATGATTTTCTCATATTTATCCCATAATGTTTCCAGAGAAAGATGATTGTCGTATGCTTCCCAACTGAGTGCACTCAGTTCAGAGTTCAATTCGAAACTGATGGGGAAGGCTGGGATAATACCCACTTCATTGTAAACTTCCATGCTGTCGATGTCGCATACGCTCACTACCATGGTCTTTTGGAAAAGGCTCATTTTGACGTCAACATCCAGTGATTTTCCGATGCGGCGGGTATTTCGTATCACACGTGAAGTGTGCACACCCGAACCCATAAGCCGATTAGCATACTCCAGCAAAAACCGGGTAATTTCTTTTAATTCGTTTGGCGAATTCATACTTTAAAATGTTATCCTAAGTTACCTATTCTTGAAAAGCGCCGCAAAGGTACGTTTTTTTGAGGAAAGAAAGAAATGGATGGCGGAGTATAATTTGTTTTTTTAAGCGATGCAGGGTATCGGGTTATAACTATACGTTACTACCTCTTCTGTTTTTAATGAAGCCGGCACGTCAATCAATCGCTGATTTCTGCTTCCACGAAAACACAAGCTTTCGTCTCGCAGTTCTTGTTTGAATTTACCGTCTACCAGCACGTCGATATATTGCAACAGCTTAGCCTGACGAGGATTGCGTAATAATGTTTCAAATGTATATCCCGTGTAGCACCAGATGTTTTTGCCACTTTTCTCTTTAATGGCACGTGCCAATTCTGCAAATCCTTCCGGTTGGTACATTGGGTCTCCACCACTGAACGTCACATCTGCAAAGTCATCGGCAAGCACTTTTTCTAGAATTTCGTCTGTCGACATCCAATGTCCACGGTCAATATCCCAGGATTCGGGATTATGGCAACCGGGGCATCTGTTCGGACATCCTGCTGCATAGATGGAGGTCCGGAAACCCGGCCCGTCCACTGTGGTATCTTCTATGATATTAAGAATGGAAAGCACGATTGAATTAAAAATTAAAAAATAAAGTGGTGTGGAAAATTAAAAATTAAGGAGAAGGGCTACTTTATTATTGCGCAGCCCTTTAATTCTTAATTTTCAATTTTTAATTATGAATGACTCTGTCATTCAGTTCCGAGAGTTTGGCATTGTTCCAACGATCGGTAGTACCTACCAGATAACCGGTGATGCGTTGCAACTTATCGATGTGCTTGCTTCCGCACTTCGGACAAGCTTCCAGGTTCGGAGTAGAGTTCTCATAGCCGCATTCGAGGCAACGATTGCGGTTATGGTTTACCGAACCGTATCCGATGTTGTATTGATCCATCATGTCCACTACACGCATAATGACTTCGGGATTGTGTGTAGCATCCCCGTCCATCTCTACATAGAAGATATGCCCGCCGCGTGTCAGGTCATGATATGGAGCTTCCACTTCCGCTTTGTGGCGGGCACTGCATTTGTAATATACCGGTATGTGGTTGGAGTTTGTATAATAATCTCTATCTGTAATTCCCGGAAGTACGCCGTATTTCTTACGGTCTACCCGGGTGAATTTACCCGATAATCCTTCGGCGGGAGTGGCCAGCACACTGTAGTTATGATGATACTGCTCGGAGAACTGGTCAGCGCGATCACGCATATAGGTCACGATTCTCACACCCAATTCCTGCGATTTTTCCGACTCTCCGTGATGCTTTCCGGTAAGAGCCACGAGGCATTCTGCCAATCCAATGAACCCGATTCCCAATGTTCCTTGGTTGATGACAGATGCAATTGTATCGTTTGGCTTCAACTTTTCACAGCCTACCCATAAGGCTGACATCAGCAGCGGGAATTGCTTGGCAAACGCTGTTTTTTGGAATTCCATACGTTCGTGTAGCTGGCGTGCGGTTACTTCGAGCATTTCATCCAGTTTTGCAAAGAATTTAGCAATGCGCAGTTCTTCGTCTTCTATTGTCATGCACTCGATGGCAAGACCCACGATATTGATGGTAGAAAACGAAATATTTCCGCGTCCAATAGATGTTTTCGGTCCGAAGCGGTTTTCGAATACACGCGTACGGCATCCCATTGTGGCTACCTCGTGCTGATAACGTTTCGGGTCATCCTCTTTCCATTCTTCACTCTGGTTGAAGGTAGCGTCCAGGTTCAGGAAATTAGGGAAGAAACGACGTGCCGTCACCTTGCAGGCAAGCTGATAGAGGTCGAAGTTCCGGTCTTCCGGCAGATAGCTTACTCCACGCTTCTTCTTCCATATCTGAATGGGGAAAATAGGTGTTTCGCCATTACCCACCCCCTGGTATGTACTTTTCAGTAGTTCACGGATGATGCAGCGCCCTTCCGCCGAAGTATCTGTACCGTAATTGATGGAGCTAAACACGACCTGATTTCCGCCGCGTGAGTGGATGGTGTTCATGTTGTGGATGAATGCTTCCATGGACTGATGTACACGTGCCACAGTTTTATTGACAGCATGCTGCACGATGCGTTTCTCATCAGAAAGTCCATCCAACGGCTGTTGCAGATAATCTGTAAGTTCTTTCTGGTAGAGATGCGAATAATCTTTTCCGTTCAGTTCTTCGAGATTTTTGATTTCTTCGATGTAGCTGTTGCGCACATAAGGTGCCAGATAAAAGTCGAATGCAGGGATGGCTTGGCCACCGTGCATTTCGTTCTGTGCGGTTTCCAATGAGATGCAGCCCAGGATACTTGCTGTTTCGATGCGTTTGGCCGGGCGGGATTCACCATGTCCGGCAGAGAAACCGTAGGTCAGAATGCGGTCTAACGGGTGTTGTACGCATGTCAGGCTCTTGGTGGGGTAGTAATCTTTATCATGGATGTGCAGATAGTTATTGTTTACAGCATCCAGCACTTCGTCGCTCAGCAGATAGTCATCTACGAAAGGTTTCGTTGTTTCACTGGCAAATTTCATCATCATGCCTGCCGGAGTATCGGCATTCATATTGGCATTTTCCCGCGTCACGTCATTGGATTTGATTTCTATAATCTCCAGAAACATATCACGCGTCTTTGCTTTACGGGCAATACTGCGTTGGTTGCGATACGCGATGTACTTCTGTGCCACATCTTTGCGACTACTTTTCATTAGTTCCATTTCCACGGCGTCCTGAAGAGCTTCCACCGTCATTTGTGCACTTCCTTTAAAAGATATATGATCTGTGATTTGGCGTATCAGTTGCATGTCTTCACCCTTGTCCGTATGCAGCATTGCTTTACGGATAGCGGTGACTATTTTCTCTTCATTAAAGCCAACTACACGTCCGTCTCTTTTGATTACAGTCTGTATCATGGTCTCGTTTATATTATTAGTTATTCCTTTGAAAATTGGGAATGCAAAGGTATAAACTTATCAGTAAGTTTTTGTTTTTGGAAAACTTTTGTGTCTATAAAATATGTTAATTAATTGATTTATAGTGATATTTTGTGGATAAATGGAAAACTTTCTATTTCTATGGGATTCTATAAGTTGCTCAAAATGGAAAACTCTAAGCTGTAGGTATATACAAAAAGCTCCCCTGTTACAAGTATCTGTGACAGGGGAGCTTTACTATAAAAACTTACTCCTCAACGAGGATTATTTTCTTTCAGGCAAAGATTATTTGATTACCTCAGCCAGTTTTTCTTGCAATTCTTCGCCATGTAAACCACGGGCGATGATTGTTCCTTCACCGTCAATCAATACAGTGTGAGGGATGCTGCTTACTGCATATAACTGAGCACCTTCGCAGTTCCAGTATTTCAAGTCAGACATTTGTGGCCAAGTGATGTTCAACTTTTCAATAGCTTCTTTCCACGCTTCACCACTCTGATCCAGAGATACACCTACGATTTCAAATCCTTTATTTTTGTATTTTGCATAAGCTTCTACCAGGTTCGGCATTTCACGACGGCAAGGACCGCACCAGCTAGCCCAGAAGTCAATGAGTACAACTTTGCCTTTACCTACATAGTCAGATAGTTTCACCGGTTGCCCATCAGGAGTTTCCATTGCGAAATCTGTAAATTTCTGACCTACGGCAGTAGCTTTCATTTTTTCCACGTTTTCTTTAATCTTAATGATAACTTCGTCGTTAGCAAATTCAGCTGGGATTTGCGGCATTAGCGGATCCAATTCGTCTACTTCGAGGTAGTAGTAGTTGTTCTTCAACAAATGAACGCCTACCAGATTGGTGATGTTCTTAGCGATACCTGCCTTGGTGATTTCCATGGTCTTCTCTTGCAGGTCATTCATTTCTTTCATTTTAGCTTCACGTTGCTCATCGGTCAGAGTAGTATCCGACATAGACTCGTATATAGTCATCATTTGCTTGTTCAAGTCGTTCAGCTGAGCTCTGATTTCCTGGTATGCATCGTTGCTTGGAGTACCTGTAGCAGAGTCATTATCACGTGTCAACTTGATGTTGATTTTGCCATTTTCGAGGAAGAAATCCATCAATACACCTTCTTTGCCTGCAGGTCTGTAAGTTACATAACGATTTGCGGCAGTGTCTTGTGTACCTTTGAAAGTAAATGTTCCATTGGTGATGACAGCTGAATCCATTTTAACAAGATTTCGGCCTTCTACTCTTTGTAAGTATACGGTGTCGCCGTCAGCTCCACCCTCTACAGTTCCAGTTACCACGTAACCTTTGTTTCCGCTACAGGCAGCAACTATGGCAGCCACAGCGAGCAGATAGATAAATTTTTTCATTGCTTTTATTTTTAAATAATAGTTGGTTACAAAGATAATCAATAAAAAATCCTCTCCGGCATAACCGGAGAGGATTTTATAGTTTTAATCCCATTTTTTGTAATCGTGCTGTGCTTACTATTATTCAGCAGCAGCTTCAGCTGCGGGAGCTTCTTCGGCAGGAGCCTCTGTTGCTTCTTCAGCAGGAGCTTCGGCAGCAGCTTTTTCTGCTTCTTCAGCAGCTTTCTTTTCAGCCAGTGCTTTAGCTTTTTCAGCGTTTACTTTCTTTTCGGCTTCCAGACGTGCTTTTGCTTCAGCTTTCTTAGCTTCTTCATCTTTCACTTTCAAAGCAGCCAGACCGCTTTGTTTGTTGTTCTTCCAAGCTTCGAATTTAGCATCAGCTTCTGCTTCGCCAAATGCGCCTTTAGCTACACCACCCATAAGGTGTTTCTTCATGTAAACGCCTTCGCGTGACAAGATGTTACGAACTGTGTCAGTCGGTTGTGCACCTTTCATAACCCAGTCAAGTGCGCGGTCGAACTTCAAATCTACTGTGGCAGGATTGGTGTTCGGATTGTACGTACCAATCTTCTCAATAAATTTACCATCACGTGGTGCTCTTACGTCTGCAATAACGATAGAATAGAAAGCATAGCTTTTACGTCCATGTCTTTGCAATCTGATTTTTGTTGCCATTTTAAATAATGTTTTAAATAAATGATTTGAATAATGCTACTATCTCGTAATAGCGGCTGCAAAGGTAGGGCTTTTATTTTGATTGACAAAGAGTTCGCTCGTTTTTTCTGTAAGCCCTCTGAATTTCGGGTAATTGTATTACCTTTGCTGCCATGAAACGATAACTACTATCATGAAGCAAAAACTACTACTTGGAACTATTATTGTATTATTATTTGGAGCTTGTGGTCGTTCTGATGTTCGTTTGCGCTGTGCGGATGAAATGATAGAACAGAATAGGAAAGACAGTGCAAGCCAGATATTAACCGGAATAAAGCATCCGGAATCTTTTTCTAAATCCAACCGTGCCCTATATGCTTTGCTGGCTGCCGAAGTGGCTCGTAACGAGGAACGTCTGGACGAAATTGATACATTGCTTACCGTAGCTCTGGATTATTACCGTGCCTCTACAGATAGTGTGCATATTGTTCGTACCTTGTTCTGTGCGGGACAGGTGGCACGTTCACTTCAGTGTAATGAAGAGGCTATGAAGTTTTTTCTGGAAGCTTTGCCCTATACGGAGGGGCAATTTGTGAGCGATTACTGGCGGTATGTAGTGAATACATGGGCGGGGGTAGTGGCTGCAAAAGAACGTCTGTTCGAGGATAAAATATGCTATTCACAAAAAGCTTTGAATATAGCCCGCCGCATGAAGAATGCTTCCTATGAATGTCTTTCCCTGGGAGATATAGCTTATGGTCACCTCTTTTCCGGACGGTATGACAGCGCTTTGCACTATACTGAAATCATGCACGAAATTGTTCTTCGTGATTCTTTGATAAGCCAGCTACCTTATATATATACGCGTTTTCAGGGTATTTATACTCAGAAAGGGGAGTATGCCCTTGCTTTGAAGTATGTGGAGAAAGCTCTCCGCCATCGTGCACCTACGGATTCTGCAAATATTACCGGGCATTATGCCGAAAAGGCTGCTATGTTCGGCAAGCTGGGACAATATGATTCTGCTTATCATTATTTTCTCAAGTCCGAACCTTGTCCCGATCCCTTTACCCAGGAAGCCCGTTACTATAATATGGCGGATACTTACTATGCCATGAAACGATATAAAGATGCTTATGAGTGTCTTTTGCGATATACTCAGATAGATGATTCCATAAAAGCTGCTGCTAAAAGTTCCGAATTGATAGCCTTGCAAAACCTTTATCAGCATGAGCGGCTTCGGGCGGATAATTTGCGCTGGCGTGCACAGGTAGCGGAGCATAAGCATCGGGTATATTGGATTATTGCCGTATCCGTAATTGTTTTGTGGGTGGCCGGAGGCATTTATTTAATTTTTTATCGCCGCAATCGCCGTCATCTGATTGCCCAGCAAAAACAGCTCATCGGGCAGCAGGAACAGATTATTTCCCAACAAGAAGAACTGCAACTCCGCAATGAGGAACATCTGAAGAACTTGCAGAAGATAAATGAGCTCCAGCAGAAAGAAGGAGAACTGAAAGGTGCCTTTTTCCGGCAACTGAACTTTAGTATTTTGCAACAAGTGGGAGAGGCCGGAAAAAACGGTAACATTATCTTTTCGGATAAAGACTGGGATGTGATAACTGAAAATGCCGATGCTATATTCGATAATTTCACCTTGCGATTGCGGGAGACTTATCCCGGACTGAACAAGGAAGACTTGCGCTATTGCTGTATGGTGAAAATGCAGTTATCACAGTCTGAAATGGCTCAGATTATGCACTTGGAAAAAGACTCCGTAAAGAAGCGCCTCAAGCGTATCCGTGTTGATAAGATAGGTACGGGAAGTGGCATAACTTTGGAGGATTTACTGCGGAATTTCTGATTTGTCCCCCTGCCTTTTTAAGGGAAAAATGCTTTTATTGGCTTGTAAGTGAGTGGTATATCTTGTCAAATGCTTCCTCTCATTTGTCCCCCTGTTTTATTTCCCAGTTTCATTGTTACCCCTTAATTTTGTCGACATAAACAAAATATAAGAACACACATGAGTATGACAATGAAAAAAGTTTTAGTTACATGCCTGTTATTGGCGTGCATCTTTCCCGCATTTGCTCAGAAAATCTATCAGATTAATGAAGTCTCCGAAATCAATCTGGGAGACGGGCGCTATCTCTATCGTGATGCCAAAAAAGAGAAACCTTTGAATGGTGAATTTCGTATAATCGACGGTTATCGTTCGCAATATGTACAGGCAGAATTCAAAGAGGGTATGTTCGACGGAAAATATCAGGAATATTCCCGCAATGAGCTTCGTCGGGAAGGCGCTTATAAGGAAGGGCGTAAAAACGGTTTGTTTCGCGAATATGTAGGCGGTGCACTCACCCAAGAGTACACTTTTCGCAACGATACTCTCGACGGAGCGGTTATTTCTTATTTCCAGAATGGAAAAGTATCCCGTTCTTCATTCTTTAAAAACGGCAGGGAGCATGGCAATTTTAAAGAATATAATCATGAGACCGGTGAAGTGCGGTCGGATAATAACTATGAAAATGGTTTGGGGCATGGTCGCCAGTGGGCTTATCTGCAAGCTAAATATGACTACACCAGAACTTATACCTGTGAGCATGGCAAGCGTGTAGGAAAATACGAGGAACGCTTTGCTGACACAGATACTCCGAAAGTGCTGGGGCAATACGAAAATGGTATGAAAACCGGTTGCTGGTTGGAGTTTAATGATCTGGGCGATACCATTTCCCTTGAGAACTATGTCAATAACTTGCTGGATGGTGAAAAGGTTGTTTTTTCCAATAGCGGTGTACGCGAAGAAATACAACATTATAAAGGTGGAAAGAAAGACGGACTTTTCGTTGTGCTGGATTATTCCACCGGTAAGCCGAAACGTGAGACGAATTATAAGAACGGACGGAAAAACGGTGCGGAGCGTGTTTGGGTAACCAGTAACCGCAATAATTTCATCGAGACTTATACATATGTCAACGATCGCAGGCATGGCCCGTACGAAGCTGTTTATCAGGCAGACAAACAGCAGAACATCAAAGAGGGTACTCTGAAAAGTAAAGGACAGTATCGGGCTGATAATCGCTCGGGGCATTGGATATCTTATGATATCACCGGAAAGATTGAAAAAGAATGGGATGAATAAAACGCTTATTATAAACTGTTTAAAACTAAATGTAAAATGAAAATTTTAGTATTATTATCTGTTGCAGGTCTTTTGTTGCTTGCTTCGTGTGGAGGTAAAGGCAAAGATGCAGCTTCCATGAGTTATAGTCAGGAAGATGCGAACCAAGTTATCGCCTACTACAACATCACTGTCGATCTGATGAAGAAACTTGTCACGACGGACGACATTTCCAAAACGCTGGAGTATATGAAGAAAGACGGTAAAGGTTTTGTCATATCTCCCATCGTGAACCGTTCCTATTTCCAAGCTAAAGACACTATGGCATTATTGAACCCCGGTGACTGTTTCCCGGATGCGGTACGTGATAGCTTGAAGATGCTTTGCCGGTCTTATACCGATGCTTCGAACAAGGTATATGCCAATTATGAAGAGTATTGCCAATATATCAAGGCCGAAGACTATAAAGATGACCAGTATGCCAAGGGACGTGAGATAGCTGCCGATCAGGAAAAACTGGGTAACCAAATACAGGAACTCCGTACACAGATCTATGCTTTGGTGACTCCTTATGCCGACAAGGCGGAAGAGGCTACATTGAAAGATAATCCTCTGAAGGATCACATCATGGCCGGGAAAGCATTGATTTCTTCTTTGGAGGCAGTACTTGAAAGCTATGATTCGGATGCTACCAAAGAGCAGATGCAATCTTTGTATGATGCTGTGAACGCTCAGAAGGAAGCTGCATTGAAAGTGGAGAAACTGAAAGACTATTCCAGTGAAATGATGAGTTATGAGGATATGGCTAATGACACTGATAAATTCCTGGGCGAGTTTCGCAAGCAGTTGCGTGATGGAAAATTTACTGAAAGCGGGTATAAAGAATTACTTTATAACTATAATCATGTAATTGATGATTATAATCGCTTTATAAATTAAGATAGTATCATTAAAAAAGGGATGAATTTCATAAGAAATCCATCCCTCTTTTTAATAACGTATTATCTGAGAATAATTAATTCTTCGGTAATGCTTCTTTAACTACCATCGGACGGCCTCCGTATTCAGCACCGTTCAATGCATTGATAGCGTTAGATGCTTCTGCAGAATCCGGCATTTCGATGAATGCGAATCCTTTAGATCTTCTTGTTTCACGGTCAGTGATGATTCTTACTGAGTCTACTGTTCCGTACTCTTCCATAACTTCTCTCAAATCTGATTCTCTAACCTTGTAATTCAGGTTACCTACGTACAAATTCATAAATCTAAATAAAATAATAAATTAATAATTCAATAAACAAAGTTTTTGGAAGTTGTTAGGTCAGAGATGGAAATACTCAATACAGAGGAAATACATACGTGAAATAATCAAATCAAATAAACTTTCTTATTGTTCGGTTGCAAAGTAACACATTCTATTTCAATAATGCATCATCTTTTTCCATCTTTTTTTGCGATATATTCATTTTTTTATTAAATATGAACGAAACTTTACGAATATTTTCTCGGATACCTCACCAATATGGCCAGAAGTGCGCATATACCCATCGTAAACGGATAATATAAACTGCCGATGATGCTGATGGGGGAGATGCCTGCCAATCCGGCTGCAATCAGCAATTGTGCACCGTAGGGGATGATGCCTTGTATCAGACATGAGAAGGTGTCCAGAATGCTGGCCGTTTTCCGTCGGTCGAGGTGGAAACGGATGGCGATGTCTTTGGCTATGGGACCAGTGGTGATGATGGCGATGGTATTGTTTGCCGTACATAGGTTGGCGATACTGACAAGGGCGGCGATGCTTAGTTCCGCACCCCGTTTGCCTTTTACATGGCGTGTCAGGCGGGAGATAATAAAATCGATACCTCCGTTGTAGCGGATGGTTTCGAGCATGCCTCCGGCAAGCAGGGTAATGATGATGAGTTCACCCATCCCTGTGATGCCTGTTCCCATGGCTCCAAACCAGTCGAAGAAAGCCGTGCTTATATCCGTTCCGCTTGTGGCAATACCTATGATTCCTGTACTGAGGATACCTAGTAATAGAACCAGCATTACATTGACACCTGCCACAGCCGTGCCCAGCACAATGAGGTAGGGGATAACCTTTATCCATTCAATCGCTTGCGTCTGTGCGGGGGCCGATATGGATAACCCCTGGAATATATAGATGCATAGCACAATCAATGCTGCCGGTACCGCAATCATGAAGTTCACCCGGAACTTATCGCGCATCACGCAATCCTGTGTTTTGGTAGATGCGATTGTTGTATCTGAAATAAATGAGAGATTGTCTCCGAAGAACGAACCGCCTACGACGATGGCGACCATATATGGCAAATCAATGCCTGTTTTTTCTGCCAGTCCGATGGCTACGGGTGTAAGTGCTACAATCGTCCCCACACTGGTGCCTATGGAAAGTGAGATAAAGCAGGCTGCAATGAATATACCTGCCAGCAGCAGGTTATCTGGCAGGATGCTCAATGTTAGATTCACTGTTGCATCAATTGCACCCATCTGTTTGGCGCTTTGCGCAAAAGCTCCGGCAAGAATGAATATCCATATCATTAGTATGATGTTCTTATTGCTGGCTCCTACGGAGAACTGATATACCCGTTTTTCCAGGCTCAGCCCGCGTGTCAGCGCAATAGCATAACAGGATGACAATAGGAATGCCACTGTAATAGGTACTTTGTAGAAATCATTAACAATCAGTGAGGTCACCAGGTAAAGGCATAAGAATACTGCCAGTGGACTCAATGCCCACCATCCACCTCTTTTCTTATTTACTGTATTTATAGTTTCCAAGAATTCAAATTTTAAAAACTTTGCAAAGATAATGCAAATCGAGTGCAGAACTTTCATGCTTGCATGAAAAAGTTATGCTGAGATGCAGCTTATCTTATTGAAAGATAATCCAAATCGAGTGCAGAATTTTCATGCTTGCATGAAAAAGTTATGCTGAGATGTAGCTTATCTTAAAATATAAATAAAAGGACGGAACATCTGAATTGTTCCGCCCTTCCTAACTTTTAATTTTTAATTTTCAATTTTTAATTTATAAAGTTACTCCTGTTTTGAAGATTGCGATTTCCTTGTAACCCTTCTTTTCATTATTTACAAATTCACCGCTTGCTACCCGAATGATATAATCAATAAACCGGTCGCATGTTTTTTCCATCGGTTCATTTTCTACAATGACTCCTGCATTGAAGTCAATCCAGCCCGGTTTATTTTTTGCCAGTATAGAGTTCGTTGAAATCTTCATTGTAGGCACATATGTTCCGAATGGCGTACCGCGTCCTGTGGTGAACAATACCATGTGGCAGCCGCAAGAAGCCAGTGCTGTTGCTGCTACCAGGTCATTTCCCGGAGCTGATAATAAGTTCAATCCCTTTACTTTCAGGCGCTCACCGTAAGGCAATACGCCTTCCACATAACTCTTACCGCACTTTTGTGTGCATCCCAAGGCTTTATCCTCCAAAGTTGAGATGCCGCCAGCTTTGTTTCCCGGAGATGGATTTTCCCCCACCGGTTCACCATGCGAAAGGAAGTATTCCTTGAAATCATTTATCAGTTTCACTGTCTCTTCAAATAGTTCCTTGTTGCGACAGCGGTTCATTAATATCGTTTCTGCTCCGAACATTTCCGGAACTTCCGTCAGTACACTCGTACCACCTTGTGCCACCAGGAAGTCAGAGAACATGCCCAGTAACGGATTGGCTGTGATGCCGGAGAAACCATCCGAACCACCACACTTCAAACCGACACGCAATTCACTCAGAGGTACATCTACACGTTCGTCCTTGCTTGCTTTCTCGTATAGTTCGCGCAGTAGATTCATTCCTTCTTCATATTCATCGCCCACCTTTTGCGTCACCATAAACTTCACGCGATCCTCATCATATTCTCCCAGAAATTCGCGGAACACATCCGGCTGATTGTTTTCACAGCCTAAGCCCACTACCAGCACTGCGCCTGCATTGGGATGCAACACCATGTCACGCAGAATCTTTTTTGTGTTTTCGTGGTCGTCGCCCAGTTGTGAGCAACCGTAATTATGCGGATATGCCATAATTGCATCCACTCCCTTACCATTCGTTTCCCGACGAAGACCTTCGGCAAGCTGGTTGATGATACCGTTCACGCAACCTACAGTAGGGATAATCCAGACTTCGTTACGGATACCTACATCGCCATTCTTACGGCGATACCCTTTGAAAGTCAAATCCTTGTGTGGAATATCCAGCGAAACGCTTGTTGGATTATACGTATAGTCCAGTAATCCTGCCAAGTTCGTGTGAATATTATTTTCGTTCATCCAGTCACCCTGCTTCTTTGCCATGCGTGCGTGACCAATAGGATAACCATATTTAATGACGTTTTCGCCTTCTGCAAAATCTTTCAATGCAAATTTGTGTCCGGCGGGAATCTCCTCGTTCAATGTGATTTCCGTCCCATCCACAGTGAGCTTTTCTCCTGCCGGCAACGTTACGATAGCTACTGCTACATTGTCTGCAGAGTTGATTTTAAGGTACTTTGTTTCCATATTCTTGTTTTTAGTTAGTTTCTTAAATTAGCTCGTAGCTTGTTATTTATTTGAATAAAACTCAATATTCTCCTTTGTCAGCAGATCAATCGGCATAAAGTTCTCCCTGGGTACCTCTTTCTTGAAAATCAAGTGGTCGCACAATGCTTTGATACCATCGAATCCCTGTAATTCCGGTTGTTGGGCAATGAGGAATGAAACGCCACCCTGCTTCAGGCAATTCACGTTGCGTTCCAGTAAATCATACCCCATTAGATTGAAATCTTTTTTCTGTTGCTTTAGCAAATACTCTCCAACGATGTAAACTTTCGAATTGAAAGTGATTCCATTCTTCACATTCGGATGTTTTCTGAAAAACTCGTCCAACATCTGCGCATCATCGCTGTCCCGTTTGGCGTGCAGATTCAATTCCCAGATGCGACAATCGGGATGATGCTTCAGCATATACTCCCGAAAGCCGATTTCCCGGCGTTCCTGTTGATTAGATCCCACGATTCCCTCGTTTATCTTGCGGAAAATCACAATTTCTTTTTCTTCTCCGGCAAGCAACATCATCATCTTTGCAGCAAAGTATCCGCTTTGATGCGAATTTTGTCCGAAGAAAGAGAGTGCCGGTTGGTCCTTCAAATTAGAGTCTATATATATATAAGGTATAAAACGCTTATTCAGTTCTTCCGTGAACGGCTTCGTATATTGCGGCACAGTGGGAGCAAACATGATTCCGTCCGGTTCCTGTTCCAGAATCCCCCGGGCCACGTCTCCGAACGAATGATAATCGAACGGATCATAATAGGAGAGGTTCACGGAGATGTTAAAGTCCGAATACGTCACCAATGCATCATGGATACCCGCTTCCACGGCTGTCCAATATTCGCCTTCCTCATGTTGTGGCAGCAAGCAGGAGAAGGTATATTTCTTGTTCGATGCCAGGGCACTGGCATACATGTTCGGTTGATAATCCAGTTGCTTCAGGATTTCTTCCACCCGTTTCCGGCTGGCTTCCGATACTCCGCTGCGTCCGTGTATCACACGGTCCACTGTCCCCACTGATACATCCGCCATTTTGGCAATATCTTTGATACGTATTCTTTCAGACCCCATATATTTTATAATTAATCGGAACTTGTGTCCGTACACAATAATAATCTTAATATTTTCGACACAAATATATGACAATTTTTGTAATTACGAAAATTGTTGTATCTTTGTGCCCGCACACGAAGCCTATGAAGAACGAATCTTGTTTTGTTGTACTCTTCATGGAATCAAGTGGTTATGGCGGTTTTTACCCCTAAAATGATAAATTGAAAGTTATAAATTAATCACATATAAAAAATAAATAAGATTATGGGAAAGAAAGTCGTTACATTAGGCGAGATCATGTTGAGACTGTCCACTCCGGGAAACACTCGTTTTGTTCAGTCTGATTCTTTTGATGTAGTATATGGTGGTGGTGAAGCAAACGTTGCTGTCAGCTGTGCCAACTACGGACATGAAGCTTACTTTGTGACTAAATTGCCGAAACACGAAATTGGTCAATCTGCTGTGAACGCCTTGCGTAAATATGGCGTAAAAACAGATTTCATTGCCCGTGGTGGCGACCGCGTAGGTATCTACTATCTTGAAACCGGTGCTTCCATGCGTCCCAGCAAGGTGATTTACGACCGTGCACATTCTGCTATTGCTGAAGCTGATGCCGCAGACTTCGACTTCGACGCAATCATGGAAGGTGCTGACTGGTTCCATTGGTCAGGTATTACTCCCGCCATCTCCGACAAAGCTGCCGAACTTACTAAATTGGCTTGTGAAGCTGCAAAACGTCATGGTGTTACGGTTTCTGTTGACCTTAACTTCCGCAAGAAACTCTGGACGAAAGAGAAAGCGCAATCTATCATGAAACCCCTGATGCAATACGTTGATGTTTGTATCGGTAACGAAGAAGATGCTGAACTCTGTCTGGGCTTCAAACCCGACTCGGATGTAGAAGGTGGAAAAACTGATGCTGAAGGTTACAAAGGCATCTTCAAAGCAATGGCTGAGGAATTCAATTTCAAATATGTTATCTCTACTTTGCGCGAATCATTCTCTGCAAGCCACAATGGCTGGAAAGCAATGATTTACAATGGTGAAGAATTCTACGAATCAAAACGTTATGATATCAATCCGATTATCGATCGCGTTGGTGGTGGCGACTCTTTCTCCGGCGGTATCATCCACGGTTTGTTGACGAAGCCTAACCAGGGTGCAGCTCTTGAATTCGCTGTAGCTGCTTCTGCATTGAAGCACACTATCAACGGTGACTTCAACCTGGTATCTGTTGAAGAGGTAGAAGCATTGGCAGGTGGCGATGCAAGCGGACGTGTTCAGCGTTAATTATTAAATATTAATTATTGGATATTAATTACTAAAGACAATGGCAAAATTCGATAAGATAGCTGTGTTGAACAAGATTGGTTCAACTGGTATGGTTCCTGTATTCTATCATAAAGACGCAGAAGTTGCAAAGAAAGTGGTGAAAGCTTGTTATGAAGGTGGTGTTCGTGCATTCGAATTTACCAATCGTGGTGACTTTGCGCATGAGGTATTTGCTGAAGTAGTGAAATTCGCAGCAAAAGAGTGCCCGGAGATGGCGATGGGTGTAGGTTCCATTGTTGATCCTGCAACGGCTGCCCTTTACCTGCAATTAGGCGCGAATTTCGTAGTAGGTCCGTTGTTTAACCCCGAAATCGCTAAGATTTGCAACCGCCGTCTGGTTGCCTACACTCCGGGATGCGGAAGCGTTTCAGAAGTAGGTTTTGCACAGGAAGCAGGTTGTGACCTTTGCAAGATTTTCCCGGGCGACGTTCTCGGTGCAAAACTCGTAAAAGGTTTGTTGGCTCCGATGCCTTGGTCTAAGCTGATGGTGACCGGTGGGGTAGAGCCTACTCAGGAAAACCTGACTTCATGGATCAAAGCAGGCGTATTTTGTGTGGGTATGGGTTCCAAACTCTTCCCGAACGATAAAGTAGCTGCCGAAGATTGGGCTTACGTTACTGAAAAATGTAAAGAAGCACTGGCTTATATTGCAGAAGCCAGAAAATAAGAGCATTACGATTAGATAGCGTACGGTTAAAGTAACTCTTTCGCTAAATCGTATAATTTTCATTTTGTTTAAAGGTGTTTAAAGGGGACAACCATTGGAGTTGACAGGTCAATGTCACTCCAGTGGTTTGTTTTTTTTAGATAATCTTATTATTTTACAATTTTCTATAGACGTGATTCTGGCCTAAGATCACTGAATTTTCTTTTCCTGGTCCTTTATTTGCTTATTTTGTTTCCTGACTTGTAGTATTTGCCATTTATTCTTTTCGAAAAGTTGTAAAAAACGATATTTATATCTTTTAAAAGTTGTAAATGATGTTTTTATTCGTTATGTTTGTAACGAATTCAATTGTTTAAAGACTTACAAAACAAATAAATGATATTTATGAATAGAAAAAAAATGAAACAAAACGTAGTGATGTTCCTCATTTCTGCCCTTGTATTGAGCAGTTGCACAGATAAAGATGTGTATCAGGGGGAACAAAAGAACACGCCTCTCAATCCGTCTGAAGTTTTTGACTTCAACCTGATGCAACAGGTGAAAGTGAATGTGGACTATGGGTTTACGAATGATTATTTTATTGTTTTCGACCTTTATAGTCAAAATCCGATGAAAGAGGAAAATGATTCGTGGGTGAAAGACGAATTGCTATCACCTATCTATTCGGCTTCTACGGATAAAAAAGGCAAATTCTCAGGTACGATTCAAATACCTTCGGATATTACGGAAGTGTGGCTTTATTCTGATTATTTAGGTGCTATATCTCCGGTTAAGATAAATATTTCCGCTAATGGTGAAATCAGCTATAACCAGACAGAATATATAGCCTTGTTGCAGACTAAAACAAGGGGTACAACTTCCAATGGTTATACCCATCTGGATGATTGGAAACTTTTACCCGGTGTGGATTGGAATCTATATGGGCTTCCTTCCAACCTGGAAGCAGGCTTAAGTGTTCCACCGGCTGACGTCCTGTATAGTATTAAAGACACGTATACCGGAAAAAGCGGGAAGAAGATAACGGATTTGCATCCTGAATGGCTCAATAATAATACGACTTCTGAGATTAAGGTTGTTAAGGAGACCGAGTTAAGCCTGGTCTTCATCAATAGCTCTGCCAGTTGGAACAATACTGTAGGATACTTCACTTATCCTACGGGTACCATTCCTACGGTGAACACGATCCAAAAAATATTAGCATTTCCCAATGCTTCTCCTATTGGTAAAGCGATAGCAAGCCAGCCTGGAGTGCGTGTGGGAGAGTTGCTTTGTGGTCATGAAGTGAAACTGAAATACTGGAATGAAGCCGAACAACAATTTGAGGATAAATTCCCTGCCGGTGTAAGTGTAGGATGGTGTTTGCAGGGAATGGGCTTCAACAATGGCAATATTGTGAAAGGTATGGGAATCCGCCATTCATACAGTTCACTGAATTCTGATAATGCGCAGCGTGTAGTGGCGTTGCGTGACGGAAGCACCGATCAGATTGTGGCTATCGGTTTTGAAGATAATGTCGATTTTGATTATTGCGATGCTACGTTTTACCTGAAGATTGCAGAAGCTAATGCCATTGACCCGGGTGGCCCCAGCTTGCCTCCGGTAGATCCTCCCAGCAATGTTACCACTACTTATAGTGGAACTTTAGCTTATGAAGATCAGTGGCCGGCACAGGAAGACTATGACATGAATGATGTTATGGTAACGTATCAATCAACTTTATACAAGAATGTTTTAAGTAATAAAGTATATCAGATTATAGACGAATTTACTCCGGTTCATAGTGGAGGTACACATACATGTGGTTTTGGATACCAGCTTCACAATCTTGCTCCCGATAGAGTGAGAAGTATCGAAGTTTCAGGTCCCGATGGTTGGCGGTTGGAAACGGATCAATCGCATGCTACTATTATTTTGTTTGATAATATCAAAAATGTCCTGAACCAGAAGTTTACTGTCACTATTGAATTGGCGGATGTAGATGTAAATCAGGTGACACCTCCTTATAATCCTTTTATTTTTGTTAATAATAGAAATAGAGAAGTGCATTTGGTAAATTATGCACCTACAAACAAAGCTGATATGTCTCTCTTTAATACAATGGATGATGTGTCGAATACAGGTGCCGGAATCTATTATATTGCACGTTATCAAGAAGAGGTGGATATGATGCCGTTTGCTATTAATCTTCCTACTCTTAGTTTTGATGTGCCTACAGAGCGAGTGAAAATATACGATACTTATCCCGGATTTATCAATTGGGTAAAATCAGGTGGTACTTCAAATAAGGATTGGTATAAGAAGAAAAAATAAGCAAACGTTTTTTTCTTTATAAGAAAGAGTTTTATCTATGTTTTGTCGTAGATGAAACTCTTTTTTTATACTTTTGTATCCGTTAGTTAGGTGAATAGGCCGAATAAATTAAAATAAAAGATATGAAACAGCGAAAAATGAAACAGCTTGCACTTGTTTCTCTCGTTTCTGCACTTGTATTAAGTAGTTGCGCAGACAAAGACGTATATCAAGGAGAGCGTAAAAATGAGCCTTTGAAGCCAACAGAGGTTTTTGATTTCAACTTGATGCAACAAGTGAAAGTGAATGTAGACTATGGGTTTACGAATGATTATTATATCATTTTCGACCTTTATAGCCAGAATCCTATGAAAAAGGAAGATGATTCGTGGGTAAAAGACGAATCGCTGTCTCCTGTCTACTCGGCTCCTACTGATAAGAAAGGAAGGTATTCAGGCACAATTCAGATTCCTTCGGATATAACTGAAGTATGGCTCTATTCGGATTATCCGGGTGCTGTTTCTCCTGTTAAGCTGACCATTTCCAATGGTGCACTTAACTATAATCAGGTTGATTATATAGCTTCGTTACAGGCTAAAACAAGAGGAATAACTTCTGGTAATCATAGTTATTTGGATGATTGGATGCTGATATCTGAAAAAGTTGATTGGGATGCATATGGACTTCCTTCTAATATAGAAGAAAACCTGAGTGTACCACCGGCTGAAATATTGTATAGCATTCAAGATACGTATAGTAAGATCAATGGAAAGAAGATTAAAGATTTGCATCCGGAATGGCTTAATAACAATACAACTTCTGAAATAAAAATTATTAAAGATACGGAATTGAGCCTTGTTTTTATTTCAAGTGGAGCTAACTTCAATAATACAGTAGGGTATTTTACTTATCCTACAGGAACTGTGCCTACTCCGGCCACCATTCAGAAGATTCTTGCATTTCCTAACGCTTCTCCTATTTCCAAAACTTCTACAGATAAAGAAACTCAAGTCGTAACGCGTACAGGAGCATTATTGTGTGGACATGAAGTGAAACTCAAATATTGGAATCAAGCAGAACAGAAATTTGAAAATAAGTTCCCTGCTGGGGTTACTGTTGGATGGTGCTTACAAGCGATGGGCTTCAATTCTGGTAATATTGTGAATGGTATGGGAATTCGCTATTCATATAGTTCGATGAACTCTGATAATTCGCAGCGCGTTGTGGCATTACGTGATGGAAGTACAGATCAGATTGTCGCGATAGGTTTTGAAGATAATACTGATTTTGATTATTGTGATGCCACATTTTATTTGAAAATAGCAGAATCTAACGCAGTAGAACCAGGTGGTCCGGAATTACCTCCTGTAAATCCTCCCAGCAATGTTACTACTACTTATAGAGGAACTTTGGCTTATGAAGATCAGTGGCCGGCACAGAAAGATTATGATATGAATGATGTTATGATGACGTATCAATCAACTCTCTATCGAAATGTTGTAAGTGGTAAGATCTATAAAATAGTAGACGAATTTATTCCGATTCATAATGGAGGTACGTATACTTGTGGCTTTGGATATCAGCTTCATAATATTGAAACTAACAGAGTGAGAAGTGTTGATGTATCAGGTCCTGCAGGCTGGAGGGTAGAAGAAGGACATTCCCATCCTACTGTTATCTTGTTTGATGATATTAGGAGTGTTTTAAATCAGAAATTTACCGTTACAATTGAACTTGCTGATGTGGAATCAAGTCAGGTGACACCTCCCTATAATCCTTTTATATTTGTCAATGGTAGAAGTACGGAAGTGCATTTGGTTAATTATGCACCTACCAATAAGGCTGATATGTCTCTCTTTAATACTAAAGACGATGTGTCTAATATAGATGCCGGGATTTATTACATTGCACGTTATCAGGAAGAAATTAATATCATGCCGTTTGCTATTAATCTTCCAACTCTTGATTTTGAAGTTCCTACGGAGTATGTGAAGATATATGATACTTATCCTGGTTTTATTGATTGGGTGAAATCAAAAGGTACTACAAATAAGGATTGGTATAAGAAGAAAAAATAACTAAACGTTTTTTCGATAGAAAAAGAGTTTTATCTATGTTTTATCATAGATGAAACTCTTTTTTTATACTTTTGTTTAGTTAATGTCAATCAACCGAAAAACACTATTGATATGAAATTGCAAACACTACTTTCCGTTTTATTTTATAGCGGACTTATTTACGGATTCTTATCTTGCACTGGCAATGCTCTCTCATTGCGTGCCCGTAAGGAGGCCTTAGGTAAACTCATTTTTCAGGATACCCAACTTTCTGAACCTGCCGGACAATCTTGTGCCACTTGCCATACTGCTGCTAACGGCTTTGCCGATTGTGACTCCCGTATCGTTTCCGAAGGTGCAGTCTTCGGGCTCTATTCCCAACGTAATGCTATGACCATCTGTTACTCCATGTATGTTCCCTCTCTCTACTTTGATGAAGGCGAAGAAACCTATGTGGGCGGGCTCTTTTGGGACGGCCGTTCTCCTTCCTTGCAGAACCAGGCGGGCGAACCTTTTCTTAATCCCGTGGAAATGGGCAATCCTGATACTTGTGCCGTCGTCATGAAAATCCGTCGTGCTTCTTATTATTCCGAATTGGTCCGTATTTATGGAGAAACCTCCAATGCGGATTCCCTTTATGCTCACATCACAGACGCACTTGCTGCTTACCAGCAATCTGATGAAGTGAATCCCTTTTCTTCTAAATATGATGCCTGGGAAAAGGGAGAATATGCTTTTACTGATTCCGAACTTCGGGGTATGAATCTTTTTAAAGATAAAGGAATGTGTGCCGAATGCCACGTTCTGGATAAGGATGAGCGTGCCGGACGAGTACTCTTCACCGATCATACGTATGATAATCTGGGCATACCACGTAATCCGGAGAATCCCCATTTGCGTGTTCCTGCCGATTATTTCCTTTTGACTTCGGATAGCATCGACCTCGGTTTGGGAGCTATTGTAAGTAAAGAAGAAGAGAATGGCAAGTTTCGTGTACCCACTTTGCGCAATATAGCTTTGACGGCTCCCTATGGACATAACGGTTATTTCAAAACCCTCAGGGAGATTGTTCACTTCTATAATGTGCGTGATGTCAGTGATGAATTTCCATCTGCTGAATATCCTGCTACAATCAATCGTGATGAACTGGGAAACTTGGAGCTGACCCCGGAAGAAGAAGCTGATCTCGTAGCGTTCATGGAAACGTTGACAGATGGCTTCAAACTCGTTCTGAAGCAGTAGAAACCGTAAACAAAGCTGGATAAATCGAAAAATATGTTATAAAACATGCTGTTTTTTGTACAACTGTTTGCGCACACGGAAAATCTTCTTACCTTTGTATCGCAGTTGGGAAACTGCTCATGATTTTGACTTTTAAATAAATTAGTTTTGTAGTTTTCAATAAAGGAATTAGTTAGGTAAAAAGATTAGTTAATAGTTTTTCATAGGCTAAAATTTGGATTAAGAAAATTAGGTAATTAGGTATAAAAGGTAAAGAAAAAGATTGTGTTTTTATAGGTAATAGAAGTTTTTCAGGTAAAAAGAAGATTGATTTTTAGGTAACAAATGAGATGCAGTTAAAAGAAAAGCCTCTATGGCTTTTCTTACAGAGGCGAGAGGTTCGTGAGAGCTTGCTCGTTTTTTTATGTTCCAAAATTAAAAACAGGACATTTTCTTTTTTTAAGAAATGATGATTATATCAGTCATTCTTTGTATATTTGTAGCATCAACTACATAATAAATTAATTTTGGAACAGGTACTGCTTATATTTGATTGGATCTTATACATTTTGTTTGCAATAAACGTATTGTACTTATTAGTTTATAGTTTGGCATCTCTCCGGCATAAGTCTGATAAGGCAGTATCCGCAAAAGAGTGTAAACGATTTGCTTTATTAATAGCAGCATACAGAGAAGATGCGGTTATTATGGATACGGTGCAAGCTTGCCTGGCACAGAATTATCCAAGTGACAAATACGATGTAGTTGTAATCTCCGATCATATGCAATCTGTGACGAATCAAAAGCTGGCTGCATTACCTATTAAGTTACTTCAGGTTGATTTTGAAAAAAGTACGAATACAAAGTCTCTGAAGGCAGCTCTTGAGTACTTGGGGCAGGATTCTTATGACGTTGCTTTGATTATTGATGCGGATAATATAATTAATTCTTCTTATCTTTCTGAAGTGAACAATGCATTTGCAGACCCGAAAGTGAAGGTTGTCCAAACACATCGCGTAGCTAAGAATCTGAATACTAATATGGCTTATTTGGATGCTATTAGTGAGGAAATAAATAACTCTATATTCCGTTTGGGACATGTCAATTTAGGGATGTCGGCTGCATTAATAGGTTCCGGTATGGCTTTTGAGTATTCTTTGTTTTATAAAGCTATGATGAGTAACACTTCAGTTGGAGGGTTTGATAGAGTTTTGGAAATGAAACTGCTTTATCATCGCATCTTTTTTCATTATTTGCCGGATACCTATGTGTTGGATGAGAAAATACAGAAAACCAAGAACTTCTATCAGCAAAGACGACGCTGGTTGTCTGCCCAATATTATAGTTTTGGTGAATTTGTGAATCACCTGTTTCCGGCTATTCGTGATCGAAAATGGGATTTCTGTGATAAGCTCTTTCAACAAGCCTCGTTTTCGCGGGTGTTATTGTTGGGATTCACCTTTATCTTTTCAGTCTGCCTCTCTATATGGTTTCCAGCATTAGCTTATAAATGGTGGGTGATATTTGGGATGCTGTTGTTGGCGTTGGCTATTGCTATTCCTCGTCGTTTCTGGAAGTGGCGTTTGGTAAAGGCTATCTGTTTTGTACCTTATTCATTTCTGTTGATGTTTATCAATTTGTTCCGTTTGAAAGAGGCGAATAAAAAGTTTATTCATACGGCACATGGTATAGAAGAATAGTATAAAAAAGGGAGGTGTCTTTCTTTTTATATTTCAAAGTACAGACTCTTCTTAGCGCGAGTTAGAATTTCGATGCTCTAGCTAACTTATTATTAATGTCCTAATACACATCACAAATATTGCTATCTTCCCGCGAATTTTAAAACTGTCTTCAATACAAATTTCAATTGAATTTGCATTGTATTTACTGGAGATTGACCTTTTTCTATTGGATATATGGACTTGATATCACCATGAAAATAATTTGTATTTCTTCTGAAAAATGAATTGTGAAGATGTTATTATTGTTGATATAAAATGAATTGTGAAATTTTACTTTTTTTCTTTCTGACTTAACGTTTTCTTCTAAGAATATAATTTTTCAAATTAATTTTTTTATGATTCTAAAAAAAACAGGTAATTAATCTTATTGGTATATTTCGGGTTCTATCAGGACTCTGTGGATGCGTTGAGGAAAGTGTTTGACAGATTAACTCTTGTTATGGATGGTGACCCTGTGATATACTTGGCTGACCCGGCATTTAGACAATTTGCGCTCTTGTTTTGGGATGCGGATGGAGATGGGTATATATCTCCCGATGAAGCGCAGGTGTCTAAATTACCTAATTTCAGTAGGGCATCAGCTGATATTGAGATTGTGGATTTCAGACAGCTTACAATCGGTGGTTCTTATTATTCAGGTAGTACATATACTCCCAAAGTACGAGAAGTCTATTGCGGCAGGAATCCGGGAAATAGTAATTCAGTGCCGTTCAGTGCTTGTGAGCATCTCGAATTAGTTGATATAGGAGCATGGATTACTATTATACCGACCAATGCGTATAAGGATAATCCGAAGTTAAAGAAGGTGGTGTTGAATGAAGTATTAGAGGTGATAAATGGCAGCGTATTTACTAACTGCGTATCTCTTGAAGAAATTTCAGAGATACCGGATAGCTGTACATTACTCTATAATCAATATAACCAGCAGGCATTTAGAGGCTGTACATCACTTAAAACTATTACAATAGGTCGGGGTATACAAAGAATAGGGTGGTCTACATTCAGAGACTGCACTTCGATGGAGTCTTTTTATATTAAAGCAATTACACCACCTCAGTTAGACACAGAGGTATTTACAAACAATCCTTGCAAAATATATGTACCTCGTGATAGTATTAGTGCATACAAGGCTGCTACCAACTGGAACCAATATGCATCAAGAATCTATGGATATGACTTTTGAGTTACCAAGAAAAATATAGGTGTCTGTTTTTCTACCCAAAGAGAAAAACAGCATACATACACCGCTCAGGCGCGTATTTACGGTTCTATCAGGACTCTGTGGATTTATTAAAGAAGATTTTCAACAGACTAAATCTGATTGTAGATGGAAAACCAGCTATAAGAATAGCAGACCCGGAAGTGCTAAGAATCCTAATAGATACAACAGAAGGGGATGAAAATAAAACAAGAAACGAGAAAGACGATAGTGAAAAAAAAATTAAGAAAAAAGAACTAGCAACGAAAAATAAAACAGCAAGCAAAAAAGACAACGAATACGAAAGAATGAAAGATAAGACCAAAAACAAAAAATACAATGAAGTCAATTAGTTCACCAAATGAAAATCAATAAACAACAGACAGCTACAAGAGACGACAACTTTAAGTCAAATAACCAGTCCACAAAGTACAACAAAACGAAACAACATTATAAAACAAAGGGGAATAAAGAAAATCAGCACAAAAGAAGGCCAGAAAACCGCAGCTGAAAAAAAGCGCAAAAGACCAGATAAAGGCAGCAGAATAGAAGGTCCAACAACCATAAACTCTAGAAGAAAGAGAATAAACCGAACAGCAAACAACACAACAACAAGAACCTCACGCGCTAATACACCACCAACTCTAAAAACAATGAGCAAAAAAGGAAAACCCGTAAAGACAGATGGTACAGACGAAAGCAGAAAGGCCAAAAAATGAAAGAATGGAACGAGACTGCAAGCCGCAAAAATATAACCGCAAACAACAAAGGGAGAGCCCTGATAAATACTAAACCGCACCACAAGGAAAAGATACATGCCACACAAATAAGCAAACACAAAAAAACCACCCAACAAGAGGACAGGCGTAGTAAACAAAACACTAACACACTCAAACCAGACACGGCAATAAAAAGATCAAAAGAAATCCCGAGCACCTATATCTTAAAAGTACTCCCGGAAACCATCCAGAAACCAAATACAAAGGGAGACACAGAAAACATAACGAAAGATTCAAAACCCCAACAAGCCGCCAAACAATAGAAAACAACACCGGCACCAGGAACATATACAGCAACCACTACGCCACTAAAAACAAAACCACCAAAAGAAGGCAAAGCAATAAAAACGCAAAATACAATAGATACAACACTAACACGTAAAACTAAAACCACAACAACAGAAGCTATGAAACCGGCAAAACCAAAAAGGAGAAAAGTATATGCTACAACCAAAACATTCAAACATAAACATAGACAAAATGCAGGAATCACAACTTCCGCTATTCCACTCCGAAAGAAAACATAAGTTACGAAGATACAACCTGGAAAAAAAAAAACGGCAAGAAAACACACACAACAAGGAAAACAAACACTCCTCAACAAAGCGAAGCCACGAAAAAAACGAAAACCATCGAAACTATCAACTGAAAAAAGAACATTAAACATCGAAAAAACATCAAAAGTCCCAATTAAAAAAGTAGTGAAAAACCAAAAAGAAGCAACAGCAAGCAGACCGTCAACAACAGAATCAACCCTAAGAACACCAACACAAGCCACAACAAAGCCAGAAAGAAAAAGCCGAAAAACCTCCGGATCAGCGAATCGTACACACGCAACTCCATCTACAATCAGATTTAGTCTGTTGAAAATCTTCTTTAATAAATCCACAGAGTCCTGATAGTACTTTGAATGTACAGTTATCTTACCTTCCAATACCGGTATTTCATCCTCTCCGGAAATACCTTCGGCAGATAAACCTTCGTAGGTTCCATCGGCAAGTTTGGCAAGCATGTCAAGGGCGTCGGCAGTGTAATATTCTTCCTCGAAACCTACTGCACGGATATGTTTTAGTGCATGTTCGGTACCTTGTGATTGCTGTGCCTCTATAATGTTAGACAACAGTTTCATAGGTGCTAATTTGGGGCAGTTCTCAATAAGAAAATCGGTTATGTTTTCAGCACATTGGCCAATTCTTAAACCCTCTGTTGTCAGCATCGGGAAGTTCCGGAAAGTTATGTATCTGTTGTTAGCCGGATATTCGATGATTTCAAGTCCGCCACCACTTGGAAGCTTTATCTGACTTAAGTTGGTTCCGTCGGCATATATCTCGCGAATGTTAATAATTGTGCTCAAATCGAGTGTACCCTGTAATGTGGTAATATTAGATAGAAGTAGCTTCTGCATACTACTACAATCTGCAAGTGTAAGTCCTGTAATAGAGATGATTACGTTGTCGTCCTTACTGCCAAGTATAAGCTCGTTCAATCGTCTTCCGCGTACTACCATGGTACCGGAAACATTCTTTTTGTGCCAGTCTCCGATGCTTAATAACCAACTTGCTGCTTGTATGGCATTTTGTTGGTCAGCACTACCACCAAGGTCAATGGTTATTTTACAAACATCTCCTGCTTTGGTGCGTTTTCCTTGCACAATGGATGTACCATTTGCAATGGCCGGATACATATCGAAGGCCGGGGTTATATCGTAGTCTATCAGGTCACCGGCTGCACGTACGATGATCGTATCTGTGCCGTTGGCAGAGAACAAGCCGTAATTATACTTCGACATGATGTACATGATACGTTTCTTCACCCATGCAGTTTCTGCGGAGTAGAAATTGCCGTGACTCTGGGTGATAGGGTCAGTGTCATTAGTATAAGAGCCATTATTGTATGCTATCTTTGCAAGTTCATATCGTTTGGCATCAGAATTCACCAGCGTAGCCGGGAAATAGTCTTTTATGCCAAGGAAATACTTTTTATAGAAAGCGTAAACTTGGTCATAAGGAGTACCTGAAGACTGGCCGCACAGTGCTTCCATTGCTGTGAACATTTTGCGCATTCCGGCTGTAATTTCAGCGCTGAAAGCCTGCTCTAACAGATTCCAGAAGACAGAGGTCTCACCATTCCAAATTGGCTGGTCGTTGTCATAAGAGTCATGCATTTCGCAATGATAGGGTTTCCGATCCTGTCCCTGATTGTCAATCGGGAATATAGTGTCGGCATCATCCAGTCTCCATCTCCATTTACTGCCTTCCTGACAGAAGCTATACGGATAAGTATTCTTTGCGCGCTGGTCGGTTCCGGCCGTGAACTCTACAAAGTTATGATGGAATACTGCATCGTCAATGTCGAATATAGCGGGTATGGTTGCATGGAACAAGCTTGTGCGGGCTGAGACGAACTTTTCATTCAATTGGTCAGCAGTGAATGCACTTAGATCGGACGGAAGATATGCAGCTAACTGTGTTTTCAGATTTATCGCACCATTACCGATGTCGGAGGGCATGAACTTTCCTTCAGCAGCTTCATAATAATAGAGATTGTACTGATTAGCATCACCGCTTTTGGCAATCCAGTACTCATAACCTGTACTACGGTATTCAGTTACGGCTGCATTCAGTTCGTTCAGAGTACCGGTGAACGGACGGATACGGTTGTTGCATACATACACGGCATTGTAAGCGTCTATCCATTTCTGTGCAGACAGTGGTTCTGTCTCATCAGCGTTCAGCTCACCGGCATCGAAATCCCAACAATTGGTGTTGTTATACTGAAAAGCTTCTTCATCTGGATTATATGCCCAGTAAGGTTTATTGGTGTTCCAGGGAACGCGGAAAAGCGCACCTAATGGAGCATTGTCCGAACCTTCTACGGATAACAAGGCCGGAAAAGCTTCCGTGTCATAGCCAAAACAAAGATCATCTCCTTTATCCGGACCGAACGTAAATTCTCCCATACAGGTATAAACATCCTGACCTTCCTCATTGACGGACTTTGAGAAACCAATGAATGGCTCCTGATACACGGCGACACGTATTTCACTATCAGTGGCCATAGCCTCGTTTCTCATGCCTATTTCCTTGTATAAATCATTGAACGCAGCTACAGATCCGGCCTTGTGATCCTGCATGGAACTCGCCCAGTTCTTCTTGGCTGTCAGGCGCCCGGACTTGGGCACACCTTCAAACATGAGGACTTTGTTCCTGTCCGTCGTTCCGTCGGCATACGTGGCAATGGAGTTTATCTTGTTACCCTCTGTATCTTTTAATCCCTTCATTTTGAAGCGGATGTTCCACTCCAGATATTTCTTTGATGAAGTACCCTGACCTTCTATCAACAGGTTGGTCAGCGTGAAGTTTCGCTCCGGTTTGTTTTTGAAGAGTACTTCCAGATCACCTGCCACACCCGAAGGGTTGTTCAGGTTAGGGAAGGGCTTGTTCACTACAAATACATTATAGAGCAGTTTCGTGGCATTGAAGTCAATGTTTACACCCTCGCCGTCCAGTACCGAATTGATATTCTTTTCCATCAGTTTCTCGCTGGTCGTCACAAGCTGGTTTATGTAATTCTTCTGGACAGCCTCGGAAGTCAATGCACTGTCATACACGCGCAATCCATATAAATAGAGATTGGCATAATCGTTCCCTAACGTTATCTTGCCGGTGTTGCGGAAGTAATCGTTGCTCTCGTAGGTATACTGGCGATTCTTCTTTCCGTTGATGTATATGGCAACAATGTTGAAGCCGGCATTACCATAAGTGTCGGGCATGATAACTGCTGTGAGGCGTAGGCGTACCCCATTGTCGGTAGGAACATCCTGTTTACTACTTTCGTGTTCAGATTGTGAGAACAGGGAGATATTCTCACCGGATACCTTTAATCCGATGTAACTGCCGTCCGGCTTATCTTCTGCGATGCTGATAATATTCTTTCCTGCATCCGAAGCATTCTCAACCTTGAAATCGATTTCGATTGTCTTACCTCTGCGGGCCGGTTCTGTGGCAAAGGGTTGGTAATCTATCACGGCTGAACTCCGTGCAAATATCTTTAGTGCTTTCACACCGTCACCATCGGTCACCCAGCCGTCGTTACCCCAGTTGAGGTTGTTCCAGGTCACGGGGATGGCTGATTTATCCACTTCATTAACGATACTCTTGTAGTTTGTCTGCGAGTTGCTACGGGTGCGCGGATTGATATAGAGCACTGCACCTGCCGTAGCCGAATACCCCAGTGAGTTATTGACAGCTACCGTAATCGGGTCTATCAGGTCGGCTTCTCCACTGGTTGCCTTTACAATGACTTCAAAGTTGCTGTCGTCATCCGTCTCCACTTCCATCGGATAAGTAAGTGTGTTTTTGGAGTTTGCCACTATGGTGTCATTCTCAGAACTATACACCTCTGTTCTGTCTTTCGTAATGGTGAAGATGGCATCTGTAAGAGTAGCCTGTCCGTCATAAATCGCATAGTCGAATACTATATTATCCTGCCAGTTGATGAGTTGTGAGGTCACGTTATTCACGCACATCAGTTTCACTGTTTCCCCGGATGTGGCAATACACATAATATTTACCGATACAGGTTTGGTCTGAATGGTATTATCTGAGTTGGACAGATAGAAATTCACATTGTATACTCCGGTTGCTTCGGGATGAGGAAGTACATAGTTATAAGGCGTATCCATATAGATGGCTGTTCCCAGATTTTGGGTATAGCCTTGATTGTAATTATCACCGGTAACGGTGACATGAAGCACTTTGTTGATATTGCCGTTGATAATCATTGGAATTGAAATATCCCCGGCAAAGGCGGTCCACCAGGCGAAGTTAGGGGCACTGATTCCCAATGAAGTGAGTTGTACAACATAGGTGATGGGAGCTGTGGTCTGGTCGGTATTCTCTCCCTTGATACTTATTTTGATATTGTTGCTGCCACTCGTCAGCCACTCGGTAATGTCCTGTTTGATGGATGTATTAGAAGAAACTTCCATTTGCTTCACTGTGGTGAAGTCTGCGAACTTCGAGTTCTTTACCATGATTGTACACAGTCCGAGTTCTCCCGTCGGCTTGTATGGTTCATTGATATTATCCCGGTACTGGGAGACGAAGGTGAAATCCAAGACACATTCTTCTCCGTATTGTGCGGCAAAGCCCAGTGAGTTCAGATTATTCCTAACGTATACACTATACATGGTTCCAGCTCCGCCTGCCAGTTCTCTGACGGTTTGCTCCAATGCGGCGCCGGCGGCACCATCATAGGCAGTGCCTGCGGTGTCACCGATGACAAGCATCTTATTCTTTATACTCTGAATTGTCGCCTTGCTGGTCTCAACATCGTTGTCATTGATGCACGTGGCAAACTCATTCAGTTTAGTAACAATCTCGTTCAACTCCTCAGCTTTAAGCACATTGCCTTTGAGGAAATTCTTATTTAATTTGTCCATACAGTTTATCCTAATATATCGTTGTCCAATCTGCTTGAATCCAATATGAACTCAAGCGTTTCAATCACTTTTCCCCCGTGGGCCGCAAGCGCATGCATTATTAAATTCGTCTCGAGCATGCTTGTATCAGCCATATCCGATTCGATACGGCTGATTTGGGCATAGGTGGCGTTGCCATCGACGTTCGTTTTACGGGTGCTCAATATGAATTTGATGTATCCCATCTTACTTGCTGTTTAGCTGATTTATTATTTCACGCTTCACGGCGGCGATAAGACGCGAGTTCTTCACGACAAGTTCAAGGGCCTTACAGTAGCGTTCCGGGATTTCTATTTCATCTTTAGAATAATAGATTTCCTTTGCAAGCTCTTCAAATCCAATATCCAGAAGAATACTGCCGTTGTACATCATTTCATTGCCGATTGTTTCGGCAGCATCGAAGGTCTGTTTTCCACCTTCAAACGAGGTATGCGCCTCGATTTTTCTAAAATTGATTTTCATAACTATACCTGTTTAAAGTGCTTATTTCTATGAACTTCTCCATTGTATTCTGGTCAGTATCCCATCTACAAAAAATAGGTCTCCAAACCGAAATACATTGTTATTAGGATCCCAACAATCTCGAAAACCGACGCCCATTGTTAATCCATAATTGCCATAATCAGAACCGTAGCGGTCTTTACCATGAGTATTTATTTTTCCTTTATAGCTGATAGCTACACCATTTTCGCTATCTGTGTTAATACTTAGTGCACAAGATTCTCGACCGCCAAGTGATGAGATGTTAACTGTTGCTAATGATTCACTCTGAAGATCGTAATCATCTAAATTAACAGTAAATATGGCGGCTACCTGATCTGTCGCACCCGTAGAGAGTGGCAAAGTATCTCCAATCCCTGCGCTTTTTTTAGCCCCGTCAAAACTAATACCATTCTTTGTAAGAAGAAGATTATCACCAGCTATCTTAGAGCCTATTGAAGATTCTGTTATTTTAAAACCGCCTATCTCTCCATTATCAGCATTTACTGTTCCATTGAATATACCATTTTTAGCAGTGATATTATTCATCGTTAGGTTGCCCTCAGTATCCACAAAGAAAGTGCCATTAGCCACAATGTTACCATCGAACCGAATCTGGTCAGCATTTATGACCACATTACTTTGAAAACTCTTATCCGGAAGCTGTGTCACGAACAAATCTATATAGGCTTTCTTCACATAGCCATTATCGTCAGCCAAACTTGAAAACATCTCTGTTAAGCCAGCCTCTGTGATAAGGCCGGACATCTTTGTCATATCTACATGCCCATCTTTATCATACACGATTTCCTTTCCGTACAATGCCGAGAAGTCTGCTGTGGTTATTAATCCGGATGTATTGATATTAGTGATTTTTTCACCAGATGCATCAAAATGTATTCCTTGAGCCAATAAGGTTAGAGATTCCTTCGTCGCCTGAATGACTGTCGTATTCTTAGTCGCCGCACTATTTGCACTATTTGCAATACCCAATGCTTCGGATGCTGATTTAGCTGCATCAGAAGCATCTTTTATACCTTGATTCGCAAGCTTTTTTGCCGCTTCTATTCCCTCATCAGAGTCGGTTACGGCTATTACAATCTGATTGCCCAAGTTTTCAATATAAGCGGTTGTAGCAGTAGACGTAGGTTCCCAATGAGAAATACTGAATGCCACCCCTTTAGCCTTAGCTGTCTTGCAGACGAGGACATCATTCTTATAAGAAACATTGGCATCCGAATACATCACATTCACCCACAGATCGCCAACATCATAAGCCTGTGAGTCTGTTGGCTGTGCAACGAATGTCCGGCGTTTCCCGTCGGCTGTATCCTGTGCTCTGGCTGCATCCTCCAGGGCTTTGATTGTCTGCAGGTCGGTGATGTTATTCCATGCCCACGTGTTTCCCGACTTTTCAAACCGATAAGCCAGTCCGGATTTACGGTTGTAGAACATGTCCTGTTCGTGCATTATCCTTAAGTCATCAGTGGTCCATTCTGATGCCGGAATATTGGATAATGTAGGGGCGTAGTCATAGAACCACATCGTATATTCCTTGTCCGTTTGTCCTTTAATGATATCGAGGCTACCTTGTATCTCACCAAGTATTGTATCTACATCTTTTCCTGTTGCCTCAGAAATTAGCTTGGCTATGATCGTACTTTTGTCCGGGTTCAAATCAATCTTAGGTTGTGGCAGATGGTAGTCAATGATGCCTTTATACACACGGATGTAAGGACCTCCGGTGGTTATGGCATCACTACAGATAGCTCCCTGCCTGCTTGTATCGGACTTGTTTCCGAGTTGTACAATCTCGTCACCAGGCATAGGCGTATCGCTACCAGGACCGGCATTGGATTTGCTTAAATCTATGTAGTCCGTTCCGACGCCTACAACCAGTCGCCAATAGTAGTGATTGCCTAATGTTCCTCCTACTTTCTTCTCAAGATTGAAAGTCTCGCAGATTGCCCAGTCGTCCGACTGGAATAAACATTTCACCTCACGTCCGTCTGCGTCTGTCGTCTTGAAATGGCATCGGTATACAGACCCGGTATCTTCCACTGAGGTGCAGACGATTCCCGCACCCGGAGTTACCCACTGCTTGCCGCCCACATAATAGGAGCGTTGCACCTGTATCTCGTCGGCTGTCAGCTTTCGGCGAATGTTTACGAAGTCGATATCGAGATGGTAGTTTCCGACTTCGTCCTCCTTAATGCCGAACCCCGTAGAACCGGGAGTGAAGTTTTTAGATGCAATATCTTCCAATAAAACTATCTGTTCCAGAGTAGATACTTTCTTGGCATCAATACCTTCGCGGAAGTGTATTATCTTTTGGGCGGTGTCTTCCTGATCTTTACGCAGATAGCGGTTGTCATTACTAATATTTCCACCAATAATATCTAATTTACAATGATAAAACCCTTTAGCACTGTCGTCCGGCATCTCAGGGTCTATCAGGAGTTTATAGACCTCACCTCCCTTTACTGATATAATTTGTCCGGGATAGGGCACATGTGTTTTATTGGCATTTTGGGCATACATAGTGGCAGCATCTATCGTCTCAAATATCTCAGAAGAATCCATAGGACGAGATGTCGTTCTCTTATAGGTCGTTGAAAAAGGAGTTCCTGTTAACTTCAATTCATCCATGACTATTAAGTATTTAAAGTTATATGATTAGTCGTATCATTCACAAGTTGAGTATTCATAATCCACATTTTATAATTGGTTTCTGTCGAACTATTAAGGTCCTTCACGGGAATCTCTTTCGGGCCGCTCACCAGACCTGTATCCCAAATTATATTTCCTTGAATTCCCTTAATCTCCAATGAAGTTATATCCCCCTCCGGAAGACATATTGCTATCATTTTCCAGTTCGTAGCTGTAAAGCTGTATTCTCCTTTACCTGTATACAGTCCGCTGCTCCCCAGTGCCCTCACCTGTGCCGATGTCTTAGGTTCCGAATCTACCACCCCTGCAAACCATCTTCGATATACATTTACAGTGATAGTGTCATTCAATATCTTTTCGGGAAGTATATCGCTGGAGGCATACACCACTGTCGCTCTATGCGTTTCTCGCTTGGTATAGGTGCCCGACAGGGTCAGTACGGCTGTCTGAATGCCCTGACTCTCTGCTGAGAAGACCAGCTTCTTACCTTCATCCTCATCATGGAAAGCTTTGGTCATCTCGCCCTGTCCGTTGCGGGTGGCGGTGTAGGTGATGCGTCCTTGCTTTGTACCATATTCCACTTTGTCGGAAGTGGATATACTGCTGCTCAACTCTCCACCCATGGGCTTGTACAGCATCTTGCGGAAAATGGTTTCCCAGGTTTGGCCGGCAAGCAGGACGTCCTTTTTCTTGAAATAGCCGACATCGTTGGAGTTGATAACGATGTTCTTTTTCAACTTGTCCGAGACGTCGATTGATGTGGAAGAACTGCTTCCGGAAGAAGGGTTGCTGCCTGAAGACATCACATATTGCAACTGGGCCAAACTGGCATCCACCGTCCGCTTCCAGCCTTTGCCCACCATGTTGGTACATTCTATGGTGGCCATGCTCAGGTTATCCAGCTTGCGCGTAACTTTGGTGATTCGTGTGTCACTGAACCCTTCGTCGAAGAACTTGTCGCTTAGCAAACGCACGTTTTGGCCTAACTGCAACGGGATGTTGTTCTTGTCAATATAGGTGTAGTCCGTTTCGCCTCCATATTTAGACATGTCCTCGCTGTACTTTTCCAGATAGCTGTTGACGGCAGTTTCATATGCTACTTCCGCTTCTTTCTCGAGCCCCGTGGGCAGACTGAAGTTCCAGGGGATATATTCATCTCCGAGAGCGGGAATCAGGTTTTTGCCCGGTATCTGCTCTGTTTCCGACGGATAAGTGTTGAGGATTTCCCACTCCATGGTCTTCGAATCGTATTTCACTTCGAACTCCCGCCCGGCAAGCTCGCCTGTCTGGAAGGTTATATGTTTGGCCAGCCCGCCTATTTCAAAGTCGTTCGGGTCGAACGTCATGCCGATGTCGTCAAAATAGTAGATTGTGATCTTCTTATCGTTTTCATCCACCTTTTCCTCTTGGCGCACTGTGTTGACCGTGCCGCGATAGTGCGGATAGATATCTGCAAAGGTGGACTCTTCCACATATTCGTAAAGCCCATAACGGGTGTTTCTGTCCACATACTTGGCCCGGTTCGGAAGTTGCAGCCGGGAGAAGCCATAGCGGTTGCGGTCGATGTTGCGGGTGCTGCCCAGCGGGAAGAGGCGGGTGAAGAACTTCACGTCACTGCTGTTCTCTGATTGAGTAAGCGAAGTGAGTCCCTGCATATAGCCCAGTTCCACCCGGTCGCCACGCTCGCAACGTGTAAGGTTAATCTTGAAACCGTCCGTCCACCATTCCGCCTCGAATGCGTCCGATATCAGCGAGAGGGCATCCCAGCAGGTTGCGTTGTTGTATTCGACGGTTTTCTTCGGGGCGTCGAGAACGTCTCCTATGCTCCAGCGCTTTTCGCCGTACACACGGTTCATGTTGTCTATCCACCTCTGGAGGTGCATCGCGGGGCTGTCGTCGAGGTAGAATTGCAGTTCATATTGCCCGTCCGTCAGGTTGAGGAACATCACCCGCTCCGCATCGTGCTCGGGGCCGTAGAACTTGACCGTGTAGTTGTACTCTTGTGTAGACACCTGCTTGGGTTTGTACTCCTTGTTGATGCTGAACTTTGTGTCGTTCAGCATCACATAGTCGTTCACGTCCAGTGCTACAAAGAAGGGATGGGTGAAGGTGGCGGACACGGCGTTCTCTGCCATCAGCTCGGTGTTCCAGGTTGATGAGGCGGCGGTGTTCACGGTCAGTTTCAGTTCTCCGTTCTGGTTGTATATTTTCAGTTCCATACTCGTTTATTTGCTGTTTAAAGGTCAATAGACTGATAAGGGTTCGGTTCTCTGAACTTCAGTTTCATCTTGCCGTACACTTTGTCTTCTACGGTGAGCGGGGAGGACATGTCGTGCGAGGCGGCGCTCTTGAAGTACATGCGGTATTGGGTGCCCAGTTCGGGCAGGGCAAACACCAGCCATCCGCTTTTCAGGAAGTCGATGAAGGCGATGTAGTGGGTGTACCACTCTGCCGGGGTGTCTGCCAGGATGCCGAACTGTAGGGTTACGTCGCGCGCCTCGTAGTGAGGGGCGGGTAGGGAGGCGGGCAGGTTTTCGCCGTTCTGCTCGCGGAATGTCACTGCGGTGTAGGCTTTCATAGCGGGCACTTGCAAGAGGGCGTTGTAGTTATCGTGTCCTCCGGACTTGTCTTCGGCCAGGAAGGCGCGATATTCCTTATAGATGTCTTTACCATTGATGGTAAGTAGTGATTCAAGTATTTCCATAATTATCCTTTTATTTTCATTCCGTCTCTTTCCAATCTGTTCACTATCTCGGCTATGTCTTTCAGGCAGCGGCAGTAGCCGGTGTTTTCGGCAATGCTGCCCAGCAGGCCGATGGCTTCGTAAGAGTAGCGCGAGAGGTCGGCCATCTTTTCGTCCATGCTTATCACGTGGGTCTGGATGGAGAGGCCGATGCCCTCCAGTTTGCCGGCTGTCTCTTCGGTGACGGTGGTCACGGCGCCGGTGTGACCCGACTGCGACGAGCCTCCGGCACTGTTCTCCGACTCCCAACCGAAGGTTTCGGCCAGCCGGTCGCGTTCGGCCAGCATGGCGTCGCTTATCTTCTGCTGCTCTTCGCGCAGTCTTCTCACTTCTTCTTCGGTGAGGGTGCCGTCTTCGCCATACTTCGCCCAGCTATCGTAGAGGGATTGTATCTGCGAACTGTATTTCGTGGCAAGGACGGATTGCAGGATGGACTTGCGCAGATACTTCTCGAAGTTGTTGGCAAAGTCTTCGCTGCTGCTGTCCATGTTGTCCAGCAGGCTGAGGTAGCTGTCCTGGAAACTGTCGAGCGATACGCCTGTCAACTGTTCCTTGACCGAGGCGACGATTTCTTTCTCCGTGTCGCCGTATTGGATGAGGTTGTCCAGATAGCCACGGAAGTCGCCGTCCATTGCCGACCAGAGGCCGCTGTAGTTGGTCTTGATCCATTCCAGTTGTTTGCCGTTCATGTTGAGCATGTCTTCCATCTGGGTGAACTTCACGCCGCCCAATGACTTGGAAATGTCTCCTGCCACGTCGCGCCAGTTCTGACCTTCCCACTTGTAGGAGCCTTTCCACATACGATACCATAGGGAACGGCTGCCGCCGCTGCTACCCGAGCTCAGGCGTGATTTGGCGAGTTGCTTGGTGACTTCTTTCTCCGAGTTGAGCAGTTGCAGGGCTTCGGAACCGGCTTGGGTGGCTTCGGCGCCGTAGGACTCTTTGATGTAGGCTTTCTTCTTGTCGAGAAGCTGATCCCACACGTCCATCAGGACGTCGTACTTCTGCACCATGGCGTTGTAGCCGGAGTAGTCGGCACCGAATGCGCCCACCAGTCCGGAGGCAAGTCCCAGTGCGCCGCCGATGGCTGCTCCCCACGGGCCGCCTATGGAGGCTCCGGTGGATGCCATGGAGAGGGTGGAGTTGGCAACGCCGCTCACTTTCTGCATGGTTTCTCCGGCGGAACCGCCCATCTTGCTGATGGCGCCGCCCACTTCGCTGACGATGGCGGATGCGCCCTTGAAGCTTTCGAGGATGTTTTGGGTAGCGGCAAACTGCTTTTCGGAGTCGCTGCCGGCAGCTTTCAGGTCTTTGAAGCCGTTGATGAGGCCCATGAAGGGGTTCTGTTTGTTCAGGGCGGCGCTCTGCTTCGTCATTGCGGTTATGATGCCTTTTGCATCTTCGGGCTTCAGCGACTTGGCGTAATTTTGGAGGTTGTCGGGAAGCTGGATGTTCTTCTTGCCATCTACGTCTTCAAGGTATTCCAGCAGTAGCCGGGCTTGGTCGATGGTTTGCTGTATGTAGCCGCTGGTGTGGGTGCCGGCTTCTTCGAAGAGGCGTGTCCAGAGGTCCGACTTCTGGAGCATGCCTTTGTCCAGTGCGTCTACGGCTTCGTTTTCTTTTTTCTGTAAGGTGTCTTTCTCACCCTGAGTCTTGGCATCGGCTATGCGTTGCTGATAATCGGTTATGATGGCAAGGCGTTTATCTTCGTACGAGCCGTATTCTTTGAGGTAGTCGTTCTTTGCCTGTAGCTCTTCCTTCTGGCGGCGCTTCTCCATGTCAGTAAGCGTCTTCTGGTAGTTTGCGGCGGCGATGTTGCTTTGCTGTACCGCTTCGTTGTCCACATTGGATACTTGCTCGGGGGTGATGTTTACGCCGTCCTTCTGCGCTTCCTCCAGCTTGGCCTGCCGCTCCTGGCGTTGCTGCTCTATGCGGTCCATCTCTTTGTCGAAAGCTTCCCGGGCTAATGTTTCCTCGGTTTCATCACCTTCTTTCATGGCTGCCTGGAGCTTGTCCTGAATCTCTTTCCGGACTTTGAGGTCGTCGTCCGCTATCTTTTGCCGCCATTCGGCTTGCCGCTTCTGGCGTTCTTCTTCCTGCTTCTGTTTCGCTTCGGCGGATGCGTTGCTGTTTCCGCCGGTTCCGGCATTGCTTTTCTTGGGGGAGAAATCGCCTATTCCGTTTGCTTTGCTGAGTTTGATTGACTCGTTATAGGCAGCTTCCGCCTCCTTCTTATAGGCGTCGCGCTCGGCTTCCGCAGCTTTCAGGGCTTCGTCTTTCTTCTCTTTGCCGTTGTTGCCAATCCATTTGGTATCGAAATTATCTTCGGGTGTGAGTTTTATTTCGTTCACTTTGGCATCGGCATCCACCGCCTTGCTTACGAGGCTTTGCGCTTTTGCCTGTAGATACAGCATTTGAATGTAGGCTTCGCCTTTCTGCGAGAGCACCTGATACCACTGTGCCAGTGTGTCGTATTGCCCGAAGGTTTCGCCGTACTTATCGTTCAGTTCCTCAATCTTCGCTTTCTCCTGCTCTTTGGTTCCGTCGAAGTCTTTCAGCGAGTCGGTCAGCCTGTCCAGTTCCACGCGGGTCTGTAGCTTCACGGCGTTTGCCTGCCGTTCGGTTTCGGCCTGTTCGCGGGCTTTCTCGGCTGCTTTTTCCTGGTTGTCGATGTACTGGTCCCAGGCGGCAATGGCGGCTGTGACGGCAACTGATATTCCCAGCGTGAGGGTTCCTGTCAGCGCTTTGGCGGCCACGGTGGATATGTTGAACGTCCGGGCCAGATAGGTGTTGGTGGCTGCAAGTGCTTTCTTGGCATTGTCTACGATGACAAGGTTGAAGTAACTGTTCTTGGTCACGGTGTCGGCCACTTGCTGGGCGGCCGAGGTCATTTCGACGGCCGTTTTCAGTTTGGCTTGCACGTGAGTCAGATTGTCCGATTTGAGTCCCAGAAGGGAGGCAGCGCTATTGGTAGCCTTGATGGTTGCCGATAATCCTCCGAGGGCTTCCTCGGTAGCTTTGATATGCCTGCTGCTGTCTGCCAGCTTCTCCATTGATTTTCTGGCTTCATCAAGCATCATTTTCTCTGTGAGATCATTGCGCTGTATTTGAGTTAAATTTACAGGGGCCATTAGTATTTTGAGATATGGGTTTGGAAAAACGCCACCGGGTCTGTTGCTTCGGGGACCTTCTTCTGGTTTTTAATCATTTTCATCATATTGCGCCGTTGTTGTTCCTCGGGCGAAATGTAGCGTGGGGCATCCTGAGCCATGAGTAGCAGCAAGGGGTAGGGCACTTGCCACAAGATGTAGCGCAGGCTCCAACCGGTTGCCGTGGCCACCTGCCATACTAAACCGAACGGGCTATGAGGGCCTTCTGTGTAGCCTTTTAACTCCCGCTTTCTGATGGGCTCAAACTCGGCTTCATCGGATTGATTAATTCCACCGAGTTGATAATAGTCTGAAAAGACTGTGGGTTGAGCATGGTGAGCAACTGGAACATGGACTCTTGCAAGAACAGGGGATGCACGCGCCAGCGAAGCCACCAGGCCACGAGGCGGTTGAGACATCGGCCCGTAAGTCTGCCACGAACGAGTGCGTAGGCCACTATGCGACTGATGGTGACGCCATGCTGCTGCATGAGGCGCATGTTTTGCTCGCAGTCGTAGTCTTTTATTTCTGCGTAGGCGACGCCCATCGAGAGATAGAGGTTGGCTATGCGCATCAGTCCGCCCAGTCCGGGGGTACGCATCACCACGTGCATGGGTTTGCGCTTGCGGGTGAGGTACTTGAATGGGCGGACAGGAATTGCCACACCCATGTCAAGTATCAACGCCGACGCTTTCAGTTGTTCTTTCAGTCGGCTTTCCATCATTATCCTTCTGCTTCGGTTTGAGGAGGCACGATGCGGTAGCGGGCTTTTCCGGCTTCAGTCGGCTTGAGACACTTCACCGTACAGTCGTAGCTCAATACGCCACTCATGTTGATGGAGTCCGCCAGTTCGCCGCTGAGGCGGGCACGCGGAATTTCGATAGTGTGGCCACTGACGCACTCTACCTTGAAAGCTCCTTCCAAGTCTTTGAATCCTTCGGGTGCTTCGTAAGCGCCGTCTACGCTGCTGATGGTGCCACCAAACAAGTCTTTACACATTTCGGGAATCAACTGAATCAGCTTGAAGCCGAAAGCGATGGTGCTCGGAGTGCTCACCAGTTCGTCCACCGCGCCGTCGTGCACTTGTGCCGCGTAAACAGGAGTTGTCTGTTTTGCTTCGCCTTTGGGTTGCAAACCATCTTGGCTGACCCAGCCGATTTCTTTACCATTGAACATGACTTTACCTACACCGTAGATGAGGCCGTTGTTTTCTTTTACTGCCATAATTTTGTTTATTAATTTAAGATAATTAAAAAAGTCGCCGTTTAATCAATATCAGGAGGAGGGCGGCAACGGCTATCTGCCCTGTCCTTATCCAAAACCATTGCCATGCTGAGGGCTGGCGAATCACCTGTGGCGGCACTTGGCTGACCGTGGTTGCGGTCTGCCGGCTGACGCGGGCAAGTTCCCGGCTCAGGAGGATGACTTGGCGTGCGAGGCTGTCGCAGGTGGCTGTGGCCTGTATGGAGTCGCCCGTGAGGCGCTTCACGCTGACCGTGGCCTGCCCGCTTCGGAAGCTAAATCCGGTTCCCACCGGTATCGCCTTCAACGTCCCGGCCGGAAACGTTGTGGTGGCGATGCTTGGCGGCACGGGCTGCTGTATTAGCGCGTACCCGTCCACCCGGTGCAGCGTGTCGCCGAGGTAGCTCTGCTCCACTTTCAGTGGTGCCTTGCAACTCGCTGCGCACAGGGCAATCAGTAGCCAGGCGGCAATCGCCTGCCTTCTCCACTGCCCGCCGCAGTTTGCCAAGTTCTTCTCTGATGGCATTGATTTCTTCTTTTAATGGTTCCACTATTTCGTCCATGACTATCTGCATGGCTTTTTTCACATTGTCCAGTTCGTTGCTGCGCACGTTGGAGTCGGCAGCACGGACGTCGGCTTTGAGTTTCTCCACTTCCTGCAGGTAGCGTTGCTTGTCGGTGTACACCTTGAAGCCTCCTACGCCTATGATGGCGGTGAGCAGCCCGCAGGCAAGTTTCGTATATTCCAGTGCATTCATACTTTTTCGTCTTTTCTTTCTTATAATAATGCCCATCCGGCTTCTACGTCCTCCATGAGGGCGGGGTGCCGTTCTCCACCAGCGAGATGGCGGCGGCCAGGGCGCACAGGGTGTCGTGGTCGTCGGTGTCGGGCTGGTAGGAGGCGGGCACGTGCATGGTGGAACACACCCGGCGGATGTAGGCCGAAGTGTTGTTTTCGTGCGAGGGGGCCCAGCGGCTGATGAAGTCGGCCACCGTGCGGCAACCGTGCAGGCGGCTGTAGTTGCGCAGCAGTTTGAGGAGGGCGCGGTAGCCGTGGGCCATACTGGTGAACTGGCAGAACGAGCTGTCCTGCGAGGGGCGTATCTCGCCTTGCCACGGGGTGGCGGAGAGGCGGATGTTGCCGGGGTTGTTGTTCCTTAGTCCACGGGTCATGACCGGCCTCCTTTCCCTGCTTCCCCGATGGGGGAGTTATGATGAATCCTTGTCTGTATCATATCGGTTGCGATTTTGTTGCTGCAAACATACGATGTAGGGTGGAGGGGTGCAAAATAGTGTGTAACGCTTTCCAAACATTGCGTAGCGGTTGCGGTGTTGTGGGTAAGGGTTACACTGTTTTTTCCGTTTCAGGCGAGCATTGCCGTACTTCGCAGATGTAATTAAAAATCTCCTGATATGGAACAATTAATGAATGACTTACTGCGGCAGATTGCCGGGAAGATGGGAAACCTCGTAGAGGTGGTGGACGAAGATTATGGGCAGCTCGATGCCCTGAAGAATGGTGAACCGGTCTATCCGGTTGCTTTTCCGTGTGTATTGGTGGGCATCCCCGAAACGGTCTGGGGCAATCTGAAGGCCGACACGCAGCGCGGTGAACCTACGCTGAGCGTGCGTCTGGCTTTCGACTGCGGAGTGCAGCCGCCTGCCGACGGAAGCACGGCTGTGGAGCGTGCGGCGCAGCGCTACCAATTGGTGAAGCGCCTGAACGATGCAGTGCAGGGATGGGGCTTCGAAGGTTGCCGTTCGGCGGCAGTGCGCACCAAGAGCGTGCAGACGGCGGCGCCGGGAGGCATCAAGGTGTACGAGCAGCAATATGCCGTCATGCTCATCGAGAGAGAGGTCAGAACAGTGTGAGCTGAGCATCCAGCTCGCTCTGCCGTGCCATGATGCGCGGGTCGGCGCTGGCGTTGATGATGTTGTAGAAGGTTTTTTCGCAGATGGGATACACTGGCCAGATGTAGCGGCGCAGGATTTCGCGGTTGGACAATCCGCTGCGCGCGTGTTCTTCGTATATACGCAGCACTTCCGTCACTCTATGCGCATAGCTCATCCCGATGATGTTACGTCTCTTTTTCATAATCCGAAAGTTGATGTTAATCTGTTAGTTAGCTCTCTATTGCAAAGGTACCGAAAATGATGTACGCCTGCAAGAGGGAGGCGCAGGAATTTACCCGGTAGTAGTGGATGCACTACCCGGTAGTAGCGAGGCAACTACTATCGGGTAATGGAGACACTACTACCGGGTTGTTTTTTTACCGGGCGGGCAAGGTGCGGGCTATTGACCTGTTTCGCCTGTATTAGCCCGTATTCGGCATCATTCCGCACTTTATACAACTCCTTTCCCGACCGCCGGAGTACCTTTGCCCCGTCAGAAATCGCGAGACGACAAAGAAGCGGTGGCCGCCGGGACGACGTAACCGGGCGGCTCAATCGGTAAGAATGAGAATCGTCGGAAAGAAACAATGTAAAAGTCAAAAAGAAACAATGAGTGTAAAGTATTCCCTTGCTCTGATGAGCACCAAACCGGGCGTTGAGAATGCCCCGAAGAAGTATTACGCCAAGGCGCAAGCCGACGGCGAAGTAACCATGGATGAGATGGCGGACGACATCGCCTACGCCACCTCGCTGACCGATGGTGACGCGTTGAACGTTCTGCGCGCCCTCATCAAGCAAATGAACAAGAATCTGGCTAACGGCAAGATTGTACGTCTGGAGAATCTGGGTTCTTTCCAGATGCAGATATGCAGCAATGGCGCCGAGACCGAGAAGAAGTTCACCAGTGCAAATATTACCCGCGGACATATTCAGTTCCGACCGGGAAAGTCCGTAAAGGCCACCACCCGAGCCGGAGAAGGTGGACTGACTTTTCAGAGGGTGCCCAAGAAAGGGGAGGCACCACTGAATCCCGGTGGGTCGGGAGGAGGCTCCGGAGAGGGGGGACTGGAGGAGGATCCTCTGGGGTGATGTATTGGTGATGTACTTTCTTTTGCCTTGATGCAAAAGAAAGATACCAAAGAAAAAATCAAGGCTGCACTTCCGGTGCTACTCCGACACTGCCATGCGCAGACGGGGCTCGAACTCGCTTCGCTCAGACAATCGCCCCTTACCTGCGCCTGACAGTGCCTACGCTGACGCCCCTACAGTGAGGCCGGAAAACCTTGCGGCGTGAGAGTGCAGTATATAGAAATAGAATATGATATGCATACCTATCATAATCATTGCGCAGCTGCCTGCACCGCGCAGCCTTCGGGCATAGGCGTAGGTGCGTGAGCGTAGGCGCTGTCAGGCGCAGGTAAGGGGCGATTGTCTGAGCGAAGCGAGTCCGAGCCCCGTCTGCGCATGGCAGTGTCGGAGTAGCACCGTAGACTGAGCCCGTGCCCTTTCTTTTTGATACTTTTTCTTTCGGGCAAACGAAAGAAAAAGTATGAGTATTATTAAAGCGTAGAACAACAACATGAAAGACGAAGATAAATTGAAGATAGAAAAAAAACACGCTGGCGGCATCTACCTGAGCGACCTTGCCCAGCAATACTTTCCGAACAGCACATCACGGAGTGCAGTGAACCAACTTCACCGTTGGTTCTTGCTGAACCCCCAACTTACCCGCCGGCTGCAAGAACTCTACTACCGCCCCCGGCAAAGGGCGCTGACGCCCCTGCAATATGAAGCAGTGATAGAGTTCCTGGGCGAGCCGGGCTGCTAATACCTGATTTTGTTCCTGCAATCCCAGTTCAGCCCCTGCCATCGTTCCGGGTTGTCCCGCCAGGCTTGGGCGGGGTTGTCGTAGTGTTCCAGCTCGTCGGAGAAGATGTCGTGACGGCGGAGTTCCGAGTTGTACTCGGCATACCGCCGTTCGTACTCCGTGCTCTCGATGTCCGACGTGTGTGCATACAGCCAGTCGGCCAACTCTTCGATGTGGTCGGTGCTCTTTTGCAACTTCACCTCCAGTCGGCGGCGATAATCGGCATCATTGCCGTAGCGTTTCACAAATCCCATGATAAACCTCCTTTTCTATAATAGTTAATCGTTCAAGTCTTCCCCATAATACTTGGCCGCCTCCTCGGGCCAGATGTCAAAGTGCCCCTTCGGACCAATGAAACGCCCCTTGGAGTGTGCACGGTATCCCTCCACATAAATCTTCAGCGAAGCATCGAATGCCACCTTCTTGGCACTGCGCCCTTCAGGGCTCCGGCCGCTGGCATGGCTGATGAAGATGAGCAGTTTGTTGCGGTGCTGCTCGCGGAACTTGATGTACTGGGCATACGTCATCTGCGTATATTGAAAGCTGTCTATCACTACGAAGTCGGGCGCTTTCTGGCGTTTCAGGCGCAGACTGAGTTCGTCCAGCGGCTCGGCATCCAGCAACAGGAAGCGGCGGTTCACGTCCTGCATGTTATAGCGTTTCAGCGTGTTCTGCATCGTCAGGCAGGCGCCTTCCTCCAGACTATCGTAGGCCACGCGGCCGAAGCGGCACAGCTCCTTGCAGAGCTGCATCACGAAAGAAGTCTTCCCGTTTCCGGTGTTTCCCCACACGAGCCACACGCCCCGGCGTTCGGGAGTGCCGAAAGCATCGTGCCATGCACCCTCAAAGGCAAGTGTGCTGAACTTCATGCTCAACACCTCGCGCACACCTTTGGCGTTGCGTGCAAAGGTCTTGGCGCTGTTCCCTGCTTTGCTCATGCCCGTCCTCCTTCCGTCCGTTTGGCTTCGAGGATGCGCTTGCAGGCATGCACCACGCGCTTCACCCGTCGAAGGTCGTACTCGCCCTGTGCAGCTTCGCGCTGCACCCGCTTTATCTCCGCCATGTCCGTCAGTCCGTTTGCCCGGCAGATGGCGTAGACGTCTTGCTCGGTGGCCACGTTTATGTCGAAGAACTTGCGGCCGATGCGGCTGTGTATCTCCTTATACCCCTTCTTGTTGTAGCGCAGGCCGTTCTCTATGCGGCGTTTGATGTAGTTGGTGGAGAGGAAGACGATGCCGCTCTTGTTCTCCAGCCGGTTGTAGATGCTGATGAAGTAACTGAACACGGAGTCAGTCAGCTTGTCGCCCTCGTCGAAGATGATGAGCGGGTTGTTGAGGAAGGTGATGAGGGAGATGGCATAGTCCAGCGTGTCCCGCAGGTTGGTTCCGTCGGTGGGGGCGCCCACCTGGCGGGCTATCTCGCGCACGAAGTCGCTCTTCTTCATGTCCTCGCTGCAAAGGAGGTAGAAGACGTTGCGGTGTGCGCGGCGGTACTCGATGGCGGCGGTGGTCTTGCCGCAACCTGCGTCGCCCACTATCCAAGTGGTGTTTTTGTAGGCCTGCGCGTCGGTCATGGCAAAGGTGATGCGCGAAAAGGTGCTGCTCTCGGTCAGCGTCCAGCGTTCAAGGTTGAGGCCTATCTGTGTGGCTATCCGGCTGAACATGTCGTCGCTGATGTTGGCGTACTTCGAATGGCAGATTTGTGATACCGTGGCGGTACTCACTCCGTTCAGGCTCTCGCCGGCACGATTCTGCGAGGGGTAGTTACTGCAATATTCCATCAGGGCGTCACGGATAGAGTCCTTATCCTGTTTGGTAAGTTCTTTCATGGTTTGAATGATATTTAAATGATTACTGAATGATACCTAATTGTTGAAAAAACTTTGGTAAAAGTCCGCTTCCGTCAGTTGAGACGTTGCTTTGGTATATTCGCCCACGGAGGCGATACCTTGAGCCTCTTCTTTCTCATCCTCTTCTTCCTCTCCATACGTCTCTTCATACGTTCCGGGACCCATCCCCTCAGGAAATTCTACAGGCGGGATTAATCTTTCGTCCGCATACTCTTCGCGGTAGTGCTCCATGCCTTTCTGCGAGATGCCTACGGGACGCGGTATCCTCAGCCGGACGTAGGCCTCGCTGATGCACTCTTCCAGCATCAGCTCTTCGCAAGCGATGTGGTGGGCGGCGCGGGCGCGTTCGTTTTCGCGTATCTGGGCGAATAGGAGCGTGTTCTCCTCCGGCGTGCGGTCGGCCGTGGCGCGGTGGATGACGACTTTCGGCGTGGCGGTAGCGGCATAAACCAGTCCGGAGGGAGTGGACAGCCAAAGCTCTATAATCGTCATGTCCTGCGGGTCGTAGCGGTAGTGGAAACTGTTGCCCACGTTCTGAATGTGGAAATTCATGTCCACCAGTCCGTCTTCGGCATACACCATATAGCGGTATTGCCGGCGGTTCTGTTCGAAGATGAACCCCTGCTTGCTGTACTTCACGCTGTCCCGGCTGACGAGCTTGAAGAGTTCCTGCACCTCGTAGGCATCCAGCAGTTCGGCGTTCGGACTGTTGAAGGTGGTGTACATTTCCATGCGCGTCATTCCGGTTTCCGAAGTGGGGTGCTCCATGTCGTTCCACTCCCGGCGGCAATGGATATATTGTTCTTTCATCTCCTCCAGCGTGGGCAGTTGGGCTATGTTGGCCATCACAAGGTCGAGGTTCACGTGGCTGTTTGCCTTCACGGCGGTGATGTTCTGCCCGGTGAAGTTATACAGCTTGTGGAGCACCTGTTGCTGGAAACGCCCGAAGGCGCTCTCTATGCTCTTGGACTGGCCGTTGTGGGGCATGGTCGTCTTGTGCAGGTGGCATATCTTGCCGAAGAAAGCCTGCGCTTCGGGCTTCTTGTGGCCGCCCTGGTTGTCGGTCACTATCTCGTGCGGCTTCACCTTCCAGGTTTCCAGTGCCATGCGGTAGGCGTCGTATTGGGTGAGGAAGTTCTCCGCACCGAAAGCGTAGCCCAGAAAGACTTCCGTGCAGGCATCCATCACTTCATACACGTCGATGGTGCGCGCCACCATGCGCTTCTGCTTTTTGTCGTACACCTTGTAGTAAAGATTGAGCTTTGTGCCGTCGCCATACCACAGCGTGTTCGGCATTTCCGGCAACTTGGTGTCGAACTGCGGCATGAACTCATTCTTGAAAGCCACTTCACCATGAACAGCGGCATACCACCACAACTTGATGCTGGTCTTGTAGAGGTAATTGTTCACCGTCTGCGGAGACTCAATCCGGTTCAGTCCCCTTATTTCCGCCTGCCGGTTGTACTCTTCAAATATCTGCATATCGGTGTATACCGGAAACCTGCTGCGCTTCAGCTTCAGCAACAGCCGCCCTTCGCGCGCACCGACCTTGCGGGCGGACTGGTTGCCCGAATTGCCATTCACAAGCACCTGATAACCATAGCGTTTGTATGCATCGTATTTCTCCAACAGGCGCGGTATGCTCCGGGGCAGTGTGTGCCCGTATTGCCGCCGCAGGTGCTCGCAAAGGGTGAGGAGAGTGTTGCGCACCAACTTCTTGTTCCTGAACCCGCAAGTGCTGTGCCGGCAGGTCATATCCGCCTCTTTGGCCCTCATGGCGTTCAATACTTTGGCATTCAGTGTGTATTCCGCCTGCCGTTCCAGTGTGATTTTCGGGGTGTGCCTTTTGAAGAACTCCACAGCTTTGCTGTCACTGTTCAGACGTTCGTTCATGGGTAGTTGTGGTTGGGTGAGCTGCTCTTTGGCCCGGGGATTCCTTGCGTCATAAGCTGTGCGGATGGCCTCCGGCAGACTTTCATAGGCAATTTGCGCTTTCCGCCCGTTGCCTCCTCTTCTGAGTACGCGGAACTTTCCGTCGCGAACATGTTTTTTGTAATTCGCCTGGCTCATTATTCCGCTCCCTACGAGCTCGTCAAACGTCACACACGGTGTCTTTCCAAACATTTCCATAGTCAGAGATTTTATCTTTCAAGAGTTCTTATTCATGAAATATTCAATATCGAACCAGGCGTACACTCCCGGCAAGTGCATCGCCTTGCGCTCATCGCCCGTCTCGTCTTCCATATCGAGGCAGATTTCATTATCCTCTACCTGCATCAGGCAGTCATATTGCTGCAACAATGCCGCCAGCTCCGCGAGAAATGCCCGCTCTTTACCTGTCAGTTTCCTGTCCATATCACATTTCTTCCATTACCACTGCCTTTACGGTTTCTCCCTTCGCATTCAGTATCCTCACTGTCTGCGGACCCTTTTCCTCATCACTCAGCAACTTCGCTCCAAGCTGCGTCAGTGCCACATGCCTCATGCGTGCCGCTTCCAAACTGTTCCGTTTGAAACTCATCGCCAGACTGACGGTAGGTCTGCTCACTTTAAATACCTTCATAAGGTGAGTATAAGCTTCACCCTTTTTCTTCGGATTTTCCCATTCTATTTTCTTCATACTATAAATAGTTTAATTGTTCGTCTGTCACTATTCTTTCTTGTCATGGGGTCATTTCTCTATTTTCCCATGGCAAATATCTTCCATCAACCGCCCTTTCCCTTTTTCATATTCTGCTCTTTGATTATTGTTTTTATGCGCCTTTTTTCGTTTCTTTGTGCGCTGTAAACGTTTAACCTGATGCAAAGGTATACAGTATTCTGTACCAAACAAAAGGAGATGATATTTATTTTTACAGTAAACTGTATTTTTATATGCTAAACGAGCTCTCTGTACGCTTTCTGAAGGTATTGGAATACCTGATTAGTGGAAAGTATGTATCTGACAACAAAGACTTTGCGTCTAAGATATCAGTCAGTGCCTCTTTGATTACTGAAATTTCAAAAGGAAGGAGTAATGTTGGATTAACGGCTATCCAAAACACTGTATTGGTGTTTCCTATTGATTCAGATTGGCTTCTCACCGGTCGTGGTTCTATGCTTCGTGACAGTGAAGAGTCGGGAGCTGCATCGGGTTCTCCTCAGACCGCCCTTCTGGCTACACTTGAAAGCGATTCTTTCTTATATAAGATGTATAAAGAGAAGGACGATGAGAACAAATCCCTCATCGAAGAGCTTGGCGGTTTGAAAGAACGTATCCGTCATCTTGAATCCGAGCTATCGCAATATGACTCCCAACCGGAAAAGTATAAGGAGCATCATCCGGTTTTAGCCTCGTCGGAGACTGTGAGACCTGCTACTATAAAGTAACACTTTGCAGCCGACTCCGATCCTGCCGATTCTGTCGTTGTCCTTTTAAGCAGATTACGGATTCATGTGATAATTAATCTGCATACCTTGTGTCCCTCTGTGAGCTTTCTTTTAAGCAGATTACAGATTCATGCGATAATTGCTAAGTGTGCAGTAATTGGCAAATATGCAGTCGCGCGCACATTTTCGTCGTAATAATACCATCTAAAACGCGTATAGTGATTAAAGTTCAACCAATTATATCAATTTCGCACTCCTATTCCTTCCTCTGCGATACTGTATCATCCCCCTGTGAAAATCCCTTTAAATCGTTTAAAGATGCCACATCGAAAGAAACATCACTTCAAGGATACCCTGTTTCTCAACGATAAAAAGTATCTCCAACCCCAGCCTCAGTAATTGATCGATACATCATTGTATTCCCAACCAGTATCCCCAACAGTATCCTCAACTCCCCATTTAACAGTTGTGCTATTCCCGCATCCTTATCCTCCTTTTGTTTATTTCTGCATTTGGTAATAATGATGTAAGTCTTGTGCGACCATTCGATTTCATTTCATTCACAAGTGGTTATCCTACTTAATTCGTTGAATATTAGAGGCTATTCTGTGCTTTACTCTCTATTGGGTTTATATACAGGATGTTTTGTTTCTCTTAAGAAGAAGACGGATAATAAAAAAGAGGGGTTACCACCCCTCTTTTCCAACTTCAAAGCACGGACACTCCTTTGTCCACTCCATCGGCTCCACCTCCCCATTCCCATTCACGTCCGGACTCAAATCCCGGTGTCCCACAACCTTTGCCTCCGGATAATCCATCTTCAACGCCCGCACCAGCACCTGTAGGGAATGCTTTTGCCACTCCGTCCGGGTATCCTTTGCCATTCCGTAGCAATCCAGACCACCCTCATAGCATATTCCGATACTGTGAGCATTGTAGCCCTTCGCGTGGGCACCAACCCTCTCGACCGGGCGTGTGGATCTGATATCACCATTCCGACGCACGTAGAAATGATAGCCAATGCCATCAAAGCCGCGAAGGCGGTGAGCGGTGTCCAAGTCCTGCTCGGTAAAGGGACGGTCCTCGCAAGTGGCACTACAATGAATGACAATTAAATCAATCTTTCTCATACTTATGGATTCATCGCATTCGCACTAAAAGCGCCTATTATAGCCGAAGCCACTGCAATAATTACTTTTAAAATCTTGTCCCAAGTCGTTTTTTTCATGTAAATTAGTGATTAGTGATTAATGGTTAGTGATTAGTGATTAACGGGCTGCGCAGCCTTTCATTTTTCATTCTTAATTTCTAACGCCGAAGGCGTTAGAACCTATCCCAGCGGGTCTTCTTCCAGCCCCCCTTCTCCGCTACCGCCGGAAGAAGAACCGCCGCCACCGGTGGACGAGCTGCCATCTTCCGTCACCAATTCGAAGACAATATTGTTTGGCATTCCTTTGGTGGTGGCGTTGCTGTCATTGGTCAGCCGCAAGGTATTTGCCACCTTGAAGCGGATGTTGACACGTTCGATATTCTTCACCGTGCAGTCCTTGGCCACTTCGGTGGCACGACATTTAAAAGTGGTATGGAAAATTCCGAAACCGTCCAGGCGGACACTGTTACCATCGGTCAGAGTTTGGCGCATTTGGCGGACGATGGCTTTGCCTACGTGCTCCACATCTTCGGCCGACATTCCACCCAGTGCTTCGATGTCCTGGGCAATGCGCGCAAGACTGAAGATTTTAGCATCTTTCGTCTTACGTCTCAGGGTGAAAACCATCGGGGAAGCTGCGTCGCCGATTTTCTTGTGGCGCTTTGTGCGCACTACTAAAGCATTTGACATGTTGAATAATGTTTTAATGGTTAATAATTAATTTCTCAACGTTGATGGGACAAAGATACAGCGTGGGAGCGGGGAGGACGGAGTTAAGTGAAGGTAAGCGGAGTTAAGTGAAGAATAAAGGAGAATAAAAAAAGGGAACCCTAAGGTTCCCCAAAAACATTGACAATAAGTCTCACTTGTGCAGGCGTATAATGTTTACTCCTGCATTTCATACCCGTGTCCAGCAAGCTCTGCTCCAGTCCGGGAGCTGTGCATATCCATTTGTTGAACTGGTTAACTGCAGATTGTTGGCAAACTCCGTGAATGTAACACAGTGCCAATTCTCCTTTCCCGTAAGTACGTATCGGGAAGTGGGCATCAGGTTTCGGGTCATCTTCTGTTTTCATACCTTGAAGTTTAAGTTGTTTACTGCTTTTAAAGATGTACAAATGTACTGATTTTTAGTTGAATAAGCAACCCTGTTCCGCTATATTTTTCAACCAATTTTCATTGTCGAATTTTGTATTTACCGGTCCCGGTTTATCCCCGTCCGGACCATGTACGATGTCTTCCTCACAAGGCCAGTAGCGGCCGTTCAAGCGATTGTAGACGAACTTGGCATCCGTATTAGCACTGCCCAGATGCTTGAAACGAACTTTGTCGATGTAGACGGTGACGAGCTGCTTGGCATCGTCGCGACTTACACAGAGGCAGTAATCGGACATATTACCGAAGTTGGCCGAACCATTGATGTCGTTCATCTCCACCCGGCGCAGTTCGCCGGTGGCGGTGTTGCGGTTCATCTTGCGCGGGTGTGCCACAAGGATGACCAGGCATTTGTGCTGCACGGCGAAGCGGTTCAATTTGCCTAGCAGTGAAGTGATGTACATCAGTTCCGTCTGCCCCGGCTCCAATTGTTGGTCCAGGCGATTCAGCGGGTCGATGACGAGGATGCGCACTCCGCGACGATACACCAATTGGCGGGCCTTTTCCAGAATATGGTCAATGGTGCAGGCATCGGTGCCCGGCAAGATGTGCGTCACATTGGCTGTCAGCCAGTTCACAGAGTGGTTGTATAGCTCTTCCGTCATGCCTGGCACGGGGCCGAATTGCAGTCCGGTCAACTTTTCAATCAGCTTGGCATGATGGTAATTGACTGGTGAGTTTTCGGGGCTGAAGTAGGCTATTTTCCACCCGTGGCGCAGGCAGAGGCGCAGGACGAGTTCGTCGATGAATTCTGATTTTCCGTGACCCGGGCTCCCTGTTGCCACTACGGAACGCCCGGTTTCGAAGGTGCAGTTCGCGTCAAAGTTGTCCCAACCGGTATCGGCGCCGCGGCACAGCCCGTTTTCGAAGAGCGCACGCAGGTCTTCCCGGTAGTCCTCGGCGGTGAATACGCCTTCCAGTGGGATTTCTTCAGCTTGCGCCAGGGTGATGAGCAGGCTTTCTGCGCCATAGCGGATCAGATGCTCATTGGCGTCCTTGCATCCGGGGCCGAAGTGTACCAGGCGGCAACGTTCCGCTCCCAGGCGGCGAACGAGTTCATGGCGTAGCGCTTGTCCGGCTCCATCCTCGTCGGCAGCGATGTAAATCACTTTTTTTTGTTCGAAGTGCGTCTCCACAAAGCGGTCCATCCACGTGAGATTGCTCTGTGCACCGGCAGGTACGGAGATGACGTCTTTCCGTCCGGCGCTCATGAAGGCGCAGGCATCAAATTCGCCTTCGGTGATGATGCACTCCGGGGTGTCGGCAATGGCGTCGATGTTGTAGGGGATGAGTTCGGCACCGGTCACCATCTTGAAGTGCTTCAGTGCGCTGCGGTACTTGGTATTGATGAGTATGCCGTTCTCGAAGTAGTTGAAACATAGGCAGTTCTCTATTTCATTGTTGCCCGGTAGCTTGGTGCATTCTTCGGTGATGCGCAGTTCTGCGAGTAGGTTCTGGGCGAGACAACGCTCTTGTGTCCAGTATTTCTCCAATTTCTCACTCAACTTTGCTTTTGCGGGGTCGAATGTGGGACGGCGGAAGTGCGAGGGTAGTTGGCTGACTTTCCGGAGTTGCTCTTGGCGCTGTTTTCGTTGGCGTTCTTCGGCATCGTCAGGCACGTAGAGCTTGTAGCCGCAGTGATGGCAGTAGCAAACTCCTTCGCTCAGGTTGACGGCGAGCGATTTGTCTCCTTTGTGTCCGCGGGTGTCGTTGCACTTGGGGCAGATAGTTTTGATCTTGCCGCTGTTGCGGCCTTTGGTATCGATTCCGTACTGGTGAAAATTTCTCATTGTTCGTTTGACTGTTTTAAGTTTATTTTTTTTAATCGTTTGCTAATGCCGCACTTCAACATCCGCGATGCCACATTTCGCGGGTGCCGATGCCACACTTGGATGTCCACGAAGTGTGGCATTGGCTTTACTGAGGTGTGGCATTGGATGTGTTCAGGTGTGGCGTTCCCCCAGCTCAAGTGTGGCGTTTGGGACGCTTAGGTGTGGCATTTGGCGAACACCATGAGTGTGTTGTTTCGTTCCAGAAGGCTGTTGCGTCCGGTCGGGGTGGGGCGTCATCGGGGATGGGGCAGCCCAGGTAGGTGCGTCGGCCGTTGACGAGCTGTTCATAGCGATGAGGGTCGGGTGGGGCGGCAGATTGCTGCTTGGCGTCGAGGGCAAGGAGGGTTGTACGCAGGGCTTGAGAGGTTTGCCCGGTCTTTGTGTAGTTGACGAAATAGCGGCGTGCATCGCTCTGTGTCAGTAGGTCGTGCCATTTGTCGTAGATTTTGATATGCTGTTTGAAGCACTCTACGGCCTCCTTGATGTGGCGCATCAGCAGCGTTCCGTAGTCACTTTGCATACAGACCGCTTCCAGCCAGGGAGTTCTTTCCGCCAGCTCGTCCACCAGCTCCTGCCAGGGACATACGGGTTGCAACGCCGGTTGCGGACGACCGGAACCATCGCAGACGGTCAGCGAACCATGGCGGACGATTGGAAAATTAACATCATGGTCAGCAGCAGTTTCTTTTTCTTTTGCTGATGATGTTATTATATCTTTTATATTCTCTTTAAATGAATCCGGCGTTTGTTTTGCAGATTTGTTGTTTTCCAGTGATTTAGCGGCATTTTCGGGTTGATTTTCTGCATCATTTCCAGACGTTTTTTGCTGTTTTTCGTCATTTTTTGGCTTGGAATCGGTAGATTTTCCGTCATTTTCCGCCGCTTTTTTCTCTCTCTTTTTCACGGGATTCAGTTCTTCGGCGGAGAAATATCCGTCCTCTTCGAGTTTGAAAAGCTGGTATTCCAGAATGATTTTTGTAAGGTAGGCAAAGGAGATTTTTTTGCTGCTGCAGAAAGGGCGCAAATATTCCAGTTGCGCTCTGGGTTCGGGCAGTAGTGCCAGTTTTTCAATAATAATCCAGTAAGCTCCGAGGCCCTTCAAACCCTCTTCTTCGGTCAAGTTCCTCATTCGGGGGTCATTCATGGCCATAAGCGAATGCTGCAGATAAAAGTTTCTTTTCATTTTTTATGTTTATGATTAGTTGAATGTAGTGGGAAAATTCTTGCGCAAAGCGGGGTTGCTTGTGGCGGCGACGGCGTTTTTTCGTAGGGTTTTCCTTTTTTGACGGTGCAAATATAAGCAATCAATAATCTCAAATGGGCCAATTTGGGTACGGTATTTCTTTGCTTTTTGTATTGATATATAACAAAGTACGTTCTCTGAATAGTCAAAAAACGTACTTTTGCTAAATGATGTTAATGAGGGCTATTTTTTTATTTTTTCTTATTTTTCATAGCTTCTTCTATTCTTTTGATCTTATTCTTGATGGGGGCTAACTCCTTGAATTCCCGAAAACTAGTATCATTGTCTCTTTTGTATAACGTTTTGAGAACCTTTTTAAAGATTTGGGTTAAAACTAATCTTTTGTCTGTGTGCGTGGTTGTCCCATCGAATGTCCACGGTTTACTGTCTTCAACTTGGACGGTAAGTTTGAATTTTTTTCCATAATAATCATTTTTTTTGAACGTGGCAAAGGTAGACATAATCTGAGGTAAGTAAGGATGTTTGAAGGAAAAATTTCTTTTTATTGTTTAGGAGAAATAAGTCCGCTAAAAGTACCGCGGATAACAGCTATTGCCAGTTGGAATTTTCCTTTTAACAGATATACCATTGCTTTTTTAGGAGCAGCGATGAGGGTAATGTATAGGCATGACAGATTTTTTTTATTTCTTGGTGCATTGCGGCGAGCATACAGAATGCGCGCGCGAGAGAGATAGAATTCTCTTAGGGGAGTTCCCTTTTTGGCTGTCATACTTTCTTTATGATAAACTATGGCTGCTGGTTCATACCATAGTTTATAGCCGGCATGTTGTATACGTGTTGACCAGTCGAATTCTTCATAGAAAAGGAAATAAACTTCTGCCATAGGACCGACTTGTTGTAAAACTTCACGACTCACCATCATGGCAGCACCATGAAGAGAAGCTGTTTCATTGGCTATCTGAAAGCAAGGCTGTTCTTTTTCCATAAATCCGATGGAAGAATTGCGTAGCGTGATAGGGGTGAGTGGAGTGAATCCTGCATATTGCAGCGTATCGGGAGCTTCGGCAAATTTTAACATCGGTGATACCCCCCCATTCTTGGCATCAGATTGTAGTCGTTGTACTAAAATGGCCAGTATAGGTCCTTTAATAATGGTGTCGTTGTTGATAAAAAATAGATAGACTCCCTTTGCCACAGCCAGTCCTGCATTGTTTCCTCCGGCGAAGCCGTTATTTACATTCCGCACTACTTTCACTTCCGGATGAAGCTTTTCAATTTCTTCTGCTTCAGGTTTCATTGAACCATTATCTACAACTATCATTTCATAGGGGTAGGTTTCGTGTCGATAAAACGATTCAATCATTTCACAGGTGTCATGCAACCCATTGTAGTTGACAGTGATGACAGAGACGAGAGCTTTCGTGCAGTTTTCCATTTCCCTTTATCTTTACTTATGTCGCAAAGATACATTTTCTCTATTGATTTTTTTTCTTCGCTATTGGAATATATGCGAAAAAAATGGTTTCTTTGTAGAAGCAACCAATTGAAGGTGTTACTATATGAAGAAAACAAGGATAGCTTATTGCATTCCCGCCCTTTATTATCCCAGTGGTATGGAGCGTGTTCTTACGTTAAAAGTCAACTATCTGGTTCAACACGGATATGAGATTCATATCATCCTGACAGATGGAGGGGATAAGCCTCCTTATTTTCCTTTGGATCCTTCCATTAAATTACATCAACTGAATATTGACTTTGAAGAACCTTATCGTTATGCGCTTCCTCGCCGGGTATGGCTTTATCAAAAGCGTATGCGAATACTGAGAACAAAACTAAACGAATGCCTTTGTGCAGTGAAGCCTGATATTACTGTGTCACTGTTGCGACGTGATATAAATGTTATTAACCGTATGACCGATGGTAGTGTGAAGATGGGAGAAATTCATTTTGACCGTATCCATTATCGTAACTTCAATATTTCCTGGTTGCCTTCCTGGCTTAACACCTACATTGAACGTTGCTGGATGAAATCATTAATACGTGAACTATGTCAGTTGTCGAAGTTTGTAGTGCTGACGCACGAAGATGCTGCTTTCTGGCCCGAATTGCAGAATGTTTGCGTTATTCCTAATCCTGTGTCCTTTTTTCCTGACACTATTTCTGATTGCACTCATAAGCAAGTCATTGCTGTCGGGCGTTATGTTGCGCAAAAGGGTTTTGATCGTTTAATCAATGCTTGGCGTATAGTTGCAGACAAACATCCTGATTGGATTTTGAAAATTTATGGAGACGGACACCTGCGTGACCAGTTGCAGAAACAAGTGGAGGAACTGAGATTGACGAATAGTTGTTTCCTTGAGCATTCTGTTTCAGATGTCGTTTCTAAGTTTTGCGAAAGTTCTTTGTCTGTGTTGAGTTCACGTTTCGAGGGTTTCGGATTGGTCATTGTAGAAGCGATGTCTTGTGGGCTTCCGGTTGTAGCTTTCACTTGCCATTGTGGGCCGCGTGATATTATTTCTAATGGGAAAGACGGCCTTCTGATTCCTGAAGGGGACATTGCAGGGCTTGCCGATGGCATCAACCATCTGATTGAAAATGAAGAATTGTGCCATGAGATGGGGCAAGAAGCACGGCGGAAAGCAGCCGAATACAAGATGGATGTTATTGGCGCGCAGTGGATTGAATTATTTGAGTCATTACTTTCTCATCCTATGTAGGATAGAGATAATTAATATAATTTGATTATGAGTTGGTACAGTCGATATTTACAGGTTTATGAGAAAAGTTTCGATGAGGTGGCTTTTGCCGGAATCATTTCGGAAGTACGTTCCAATTTGAAACAGCTTCAAAGCGCTACGCCTTTGGTTACAGTCTCCATTATTGCATATAATGAAGAGAAGCATTTGCTGGCTTGTTTGTGGGCATTGAGCGAGATGAAAACCCGTTATCCCATTGAAATCATTGGGGTAAATAATGATTCTCAGGACCGTACTGCTGATATTTACAGTGCTGTTGGCTTACCATTTTATACAGAGTTACAGCATAGCTGCGGTCATGCCCGCCTTTGTGGACTGATGAATGCACGTGGAAAGTATCATATAAATATTGATGCAGATACACTTTATCCCCCCACTTATGTAGATGCTATGATTGAGGTTATGGAGAAGAACCCTGATGTGATGGGGGTTAGTGCAACATGGGGCTATTATCCTGATAAACAGCATTCGCGTATCGGGCTTCATCTATATACACTTTCTCGTGACTGCTACTTGTGGTTGCAGTCTTTCAAGCGTCCTGAACTTAGCGTTCGGGGCTTAGTGTTTGCTTATCGGACAGAGGAGGCAAGAAAGGTCGGCATTCGCACTCATATCATCCGTGGTGAGGATGGGGCCTTGGCATTCGGTCTTCGTGAATATGGTCGTCTTGTTTTTCTTAGAAATTCTAAAGTGCGTGCTATAACAGGATATGGGACAGTAGGTGGGGGCTCCTTGTCGGGAAGCTTTTGGAAGCGGGTGTTGCAAGCGTTTACGAAGATAAAGCATGTATTTACATCAGCTAAGGAATATAAGGATGAAGAATCGAATTTGATAAAGAAGTGATTTTTTCTCTATTTATTTTTAATAATATATCTTTGCATGAAGAGAATTTATTGATTTAGATAAACAATGATAATAAATAAACAGGAGTCTCAAGCACTTAACATCACCCGGTTTGTGATGAGTATCTTTATCGTGTTTTTTCACGCTTATACATCGGTACAAATATATGATTATTGGAAAGATCTTCCTGTGTATAGAGGTGTTACACGTTTCTTCTCATTGCAAATTGGTGAGATGGGAGTACCCGTGTTTTTTCTAATATCAGGCTATCTTTTCTTTGGCAAATATCAGCAGACGTGGATGTGTTATAAGAGTAAAATACAGAAACGTTTTTACTCATTATTCGTACCATATATATTTTGGAATGCTTTTATTATTGCTGCTTATTATGTAGCTGAATCAATTCCGACGATACAAACTTTGTTTAACGAGGGTGGCAAGTTAGTACATGATTTTGATTTGCATGATTTTCTGTTTGCTTTTTGGTCGCATAAAGGGGGAAATCCTATTCTTACTCAGATGTGGTTTGTCCGTGACCTCCTTATTCTCATTATATGTGCGCCTATTATATACCTTTTGGCACGCTATGCCAAATTTGTAGCTATACTCTGTTTTGGTTTTATATGGTTCGCAAAATGGGAAGTTCCGAACTGGGAGAGTGGTCTTCTTTTTTTCTTCATAGGTGCTTGTTTTAGTATATATGGCAAAAGTTTAACAGAAGAGGTGCGAAAGATAGCGCCGTCTCTTTTTATTCTCACTCCATTATTATTGCTGGCAGACTTTTTATTGAGTGGAACCACCACTGGTTTTTATGTGCATCGCACACTGATTTTTGTAGGGGTATTTTTTATTATTGCTTTAGTAACAGTACTGATAGAGAAGTCAAAAATACATGATATTGTATTTTTGACTTCTGGCAGTTTTTTTCTTTACATCATTCACGACCCCATGATTCGTTTTATTCGTAAGTTTACTCTTCGCTGGGTAGATCACACCAGTGAATTTCAGGTGATAGCTATATATTTTGCAGCGGTAGCAATTGATGTTGTTGTTGCTTATTTCGCTTTTTGGTGCTTACGAAAATATGCGCCCGGTTTCTTAAGATGGTCGACGGGAGGGCGATGAAGTGTAGTTGTTTTTACTTATTGAAGATATTTTAGTAATACATTGATTTCTCTTTGATAGGATAACTGTTTTACATCATAGTCCTGATATGTGTCTGTATTAATAGTACCATTTACAATTAGTGAAAGAAGGCGATTCAAATCTGTACTATCTTCTTGTTTTACGAAGGAACCGTATTTTTCTTGTTCAATTAAATCAGCTGCACCTCCTACATTTGTGCTGATAATGTAATTCCTGAAACGTTTGGCTTCATTCAGAACAATACCGTAGCTTTCCCAGCGTGAAGTGCATACAAAAACTTTAGCCCGGTTGTACCATTCCCATAAATCTTTTTTGTTGTTTATTTTTCCTATAAAGACGATTTGTTCCTTTTTCTCGGGATATTTTTGGTAGAAATGTTTTATGGCTTGATGAAACTTTTCTTCTATGGGACCTATTAAAACAAATTTCCATGCCTTTAGTTCTATGTGCTCCAATGCAGCCAGAATCATTTCAGTGTTCTTTTGATGACTACCCAAGCGCCCTACAGTAATTATCAGATTTTCCTTTTGTTGGAATTCCTTCTCTGAAATCCCGGATGTGACAAATTCCTCTTCATCAAAGGCATTAGGCATCAGGACTAGTTTTTGACTCATCGGTTTACTGAATTCGCTATTGTTACGCAGGAAGTTATAAGCTTGGGAGGTCTCACATGACAATACATCTACATTTTTTAAGCAACTTGTGTACAATATCTTTCGTAAAACTTTTCCTAAAAAAGTATGTCTTGTCAGATCCCATTCCTGACCAGAACTTGTATCCAGCTTAATGTAAACTTGCCCACGTTTGTTCAATAGTTTATAGAGTAAAATATTGATTAATGTTTCCAGTTTCCAGTGAAAACACATCAATAAATCAATGCGTGAAGCATTCTGAAACAAGTATTTTATATAAACAGGGATTCTCAGGTATGGATTATGTCCTAATGGCTTCTTGGGAAATTTCAGTCCTTTCTTGGATAGAGTAGGAATGAGCTCGGCTATTTTCTCGGAGTAGCCGCAACAGATTTCTGTTTGATAGTCTAAAGCCTTTCCTAAATAATAGGGTACTAATACTACATCTTTCCCAAACTCTAATGAGTCAAGTTTTCTCCAAAGAAGTGTCAGTTTCTTTTTCATGAGTTTTAAATTTTAAGCCAGAAAACAATCCAATTTTTTAAGTTGACGTATTGGGATAGATGTAAACGTTGGAAGCGACAGTAAGTTTCTATTTTCTCAAGTGTTTTCATCTTATGGCCTAACCAAATGACAGAATTTAGTGTCTTCCTTAAATATAAGTCAATAATAGCGTTCCACTCAGCATGTTGCTGTACCCAACTGCGTATTTGTGTACAAACTAAAGTATACCCCTCGATATTGTGCATACTAAAACTTGTCGCCATAGTCGAACTATTTCGTATTCTGCGCTTAAAAAATGGTCGCGGTATGTAGCCGACCCGATGAGCATTCAACATGATTTGTACCACAAAAATAGTATCTTCGTGGATTACTCCGGAAGGGAATCCTCCGAAATATTGCTTGAGGAAAGAATGTTTGGTAAAACATAGCCAGGGAACAACATAGAAAGTGTCATGTTCTAATTCGTGATGCATTAGCTCTATTCCATTCCAAATTTTTTGTTCGTCAATTTTTCCTTTTCTACAATAGTTGAAAGTACTTGGTGAAATGGGAACTTCATATATGGTTTTTGCATCGAAAGTAACAAAGTCAAGTCCTCTTTTTTCGCACATTTCGTAACATTGTCTTAAGGCATCTGTATCTAGGATGTCGTCACTATCCATGAAATAAATATATTGGCCGGTAGCCAGTTGTAAACCATTGTTGCGCGCTACGCCTTGTCTCTGATTAGGCTGGATAAGAAATTTTATTCTATTGTCTTTCCTAGCATATTCTTCAATAATATGTTGACTGTTGTCTGTGGATCCATCATTAATAAGAATGATTTCCAAATCTTTCAGCGTCTGGTTACAGATGCTATCTAAAGCGTCATACAAATAAGCGGCTGTATTATAAACAGGTATAATAACAGAAACTTTGACAGACGAATTGATAGCAGAACAATTATTCATCATTATATAGTTTTGATGCCGGACAAATGTAATAAATCTAATTAGATTTTTTTCTATTTCTCCGGATAAATATCTTGTCTCCTAGGCGTTATTCTACTCTAAAAGCCTTATCTTTACCTGAAAGATGAGAATCAATCTTTATTTTTATTATTGAATTGTTTTTTGAACTATGATTTATATCCGATTAAGTGGCCGTTTTGGTAACTATTTGTTTCAAATAGCAGTTGGTGCTTCCCTTGCAAAGAGGTATGGTACGGATTTTAAGGTGGTAGTAGCTCCTGATACAGAAGCAATAACTACTATCAGTGATGAATCGATGTGGGAGTATGTTTCTTTTTTTAAAGAAAGTATTTTTCGTGAAATAGAATTTGTACGTGAGGCTCCAGTTGATATTCCTTTATATAGTTGGCGAGATTTCCCATACAAGCCAATTCCTTATGAAGGAAAAGATTTGCAGGTTGACGGGTATTTTCAGTCTTATAAATATATTGATAGTGATTTAATGCGGCAATTGTATGCTATGCCTGAAGAAATAGGGGATAAATTGGAGCAAAAATATGGAGAGATTTTGAAACAAACTTTTACTTGCATTCATGTACGCCGGGGGGATTATCTCAAGTTACCTCATCGTTTTAGTATCTGTTCTTTGGATTATTTTAGAAAAGCTATTGAACAAATAGGAGAAAATACACTTTTCGTAATAATCAGTGATGATTTGAAGTGGTGTAAGAAGCACTTCAAAGAACAGAATTATATGTTTGCAGATAAAGGTAACTCTATGTTGGAGGATTTCTATTTGCAAAGCCTGGCTACAAATAATATAATCAGCAACAGTTCTTTTAGCTGGTGGGGAGCTTGGTTGAATGCCAACCCGGATAAGAAAGTGTTTTATCCGACTCCGTGGTTCGGGCCGCACTATTCTCATTATGATACATCCGATTTATGTCCGGATTCTTGGATTCCTTTACCCAACCGAACCCCGCTTCTGTATCAATTGAAGTCGATATGCATACGACTGGAGATGAAAATACGGCATCGATTAGAAAGAAAGTAATAGATGATTAACGTTCGCGAATTCTTTTTTGGATTTTATTTATGATGTCGTATTCTTTACGCCATTGTATATAACTTCCCCATAAGAGTAATGTCAGAAAGCTTTTTACGCAAAGGCTTATCAATATATTCCAATTGGTCGAATAGAAGGAGATAAGATATAGTAACCCTCCTATGAGCAGTGTGACAAATAAGGGGGAGGTGAACTGTTTGTACAAATGTAATATATTACGATGGAACTGATAGTGATAGAGCTGCCAATAGCACTGCATGAAACTCAATATGTAGGATATCAACATGCTATAGGCAAAAGCCTCCAAAGTGCGGAAAAATAGGATACATATTAGGAATCCAGTGCAGGTGACAAAGGCTGTAAAGATGCCGCAGATGAAAAGTCCGCGTGTATCGTTACTGCTTTGGAAGAATGAACCGGACGATGACATTACGATTTGCAGCCCAACGCTCAGTGAAAGTATTTGAAAAGCGGGTATGGAAGGTTCCCATTGGGGGCCAAATACAAACAGCATTAGCTCGCGTCCGCAGAAGAAGAGGAGGATGCCTAAAGGGAAACCGATAAATGCCAGTAGCCGCACCATGCGCTCGTTAATAGTAGCCAATCTTTCTTTTTCCTTTTGATAATCACTCAAAATAGGATGTAATACAGGAGTGATGACATAGGTAATGTTTTGTATGGGCAGAGACATCAACCGATAGGACTTTTCATAATAGCCGAGTGGTGCCATACCGATATATTTTCCAATCAGCATCTTGTCTAAATTGCGAATGAAGTAACTCATTACACTGAAAAAAAATTGATACATGGAATAGGCCCATATTTTCTTGAGGCTATCTATGCCCCATGTCCACAGGAGTTTTTGGGGATATTTTCTTAGAGAAATGAAGAAAATCAATGCACTTGACAAAATAGGCTGGATAAGTAATGTATAGAGACCGACTCCCATTAAAGCCGCTACAATAGCAAGAACACCTACCAATATTTGAATGATGAAAGTTCGCCATGCGATAAACTTGAAGTCTTTATCTTTGAAAAATAAAGTATTAGGTACGGTTCCGGCTGATGCAAAGAACAAGTTCACTGACAGAAGTTGGCAGATAGGGAGGAGTCGGTTGTCTTGATAGTAGTCGGCGATAAAATTTGTGGATAAAAAGAATAATGCGCTTAGTATGATTCCTATCCATACTGTAAACATATAGATTTTGTTTATATCTGACGATGTCAATTCCTTGTTCTGAACAATGGCCGAAGAAATTCCTATATTGGTGAAGATGCTGAAGAAGTTGATAAAGACAGTAGCAATAGCCACAGTACCAAAATCGTCGGGACACAATAGGCGTGCCAGGATAGCCATTACAACTAATGATATGACCAAGCCTGAATATTTAGCTATTGCCGTATAGAATACTCCAGAGAGCATCTGCTGTTTAATATTTGCCATAATTAGTCTTTCTTTTAGGAATGAACTTATATACTATCATACACTTTTTTCATTTGTTCCTTCCATGATAGATTTCGGATCGAATCTCTGATTTCTTGTGGAGGAAGCGTTTGCTTTTTGCAAAATGCTATTACCTTTGAAATTTCGATTGGAGTTTCATTGGCTGGTGCTTTCAGTATATAAGGCATTCTTTCAAAATCATCGTCTGTTTCTGAATAAATGAATCCGAAACCTCGTGCTGCATATTCCCGGTTTTTCAATGTTTTAATATTTTGTATACCACTGCGGTGACGGGCCAGACTACCGACCGCAAAATCAGCTTTTTCAAAAAGTGCATCTAATTCGTTTCCATGTTTTGCACCATGAAGAACCACGTAGGGAGATAGCCCGTATGTGTGAATTGGCTTTTCTATTTCTTGTCTCTCTCTCTCACCTGAAAGATTGCCTACAATGTGAAAATATACTTTATAAGTAGGATTTTGTGTATAATACTCTTTTAATCCGTTTATTATCCGGTCGAAGCCATGCCAGAAGTGAATTTCAGCAACGCCTATTAAATGTAGCTCATTCTCCATTGTATGTATCTGCTGACGTAAGGGGATGGAGCTGAAATCAATCCCATTGGAAATGCGGATGGTACGCTGCCCGAAAATCATGACATCATTGGAAAAGGTCACTATGGCATTTAATTGTTTACATAAATCATGACGGAATATCTTGTCTATACATAAGTTTAACTTCTGGTCAATAAACTCTTGATCATAAGGATAGGTTGGGATTTCCAATACGACTTTGGCTCCTAATTTTTTAATAGCCTTTACAAGGTGTATCGTGAATGGATTGGCATTATGGTAATAACGGATATATACTAATGAAATCTGTTCTTCTCGGATGTAACGAATGATAGGGGCGAATGATATTCTTTTTTTTATCTTTGCAATGATGCCTTTTCCCAGATCTACCAGGATATTATTATCAACCATCCACTGTCTTTCTCCGTTTTCACAAACTTCATAGTAGCAGGTATGTACGTCTAAGCCACATTGCTTAAGTGCATTTACTTGATATCTAATTTTCTTACTGATACCATTGTATTCCTGGAAACCATAAAAAACAAGAAATAATGCTCGCATATAATTGGAAAGTTATAAGGTATGATATAATTGAACCAATTCGTTTGCAGTCTTTTCCCATGAAAATTGTTGTGCACGTAGCAAACCATATTCTTTCTGCTTTTGATAAAGCGTGGAATCTGTTTCCAATTTTAATAAGGCATCAGAAATTTCTTCTGCTTTGTAAGGATCCACAGTTAGTGCTCCAGGTCCTGCAATTTCAGGCATGGCAGAAGTGTTTCCGGTGATTATTGGGATACCACATGCCATTGCTTCCAATATTGGGATGCCGAAACTTTCACGAAGCGAAGGATAAAGGAAAGCGAAAGCTGCATTATAAAGTGTTGCCAAATCACGATTGGCAATGTATCCCGGGAAATACAAATGCGGTTTGATAGCAGAGATTCCTTCTTGCTGCAATAAACTATCTATATATTCTTCTTTTAGATCAGCAATGAGTAACGGGCGTTTTATAGAAGATTGTTCTAAATAAAGATGATATGCCTTCAATGTCCGCGCTGCATTTTTCTTGGGATCAGTATTTCCTAAGAAAAATAGAAAGTCATTTTGAGGAATATATTTTTGGACAATATCCATATTTATATCCGATTGTTGGCGAAAATAAGTATTGTAACCATTATAAATCGCCGTAATACGCTCTGAGGGAATATTTAGAGCATGACGGATACGGTTGCATTCAAATTGTGATACAGTAATAATCTTTTTACATTTCTTTAGGATACGGGGAACAACCAAGCGGCGATAATGCCAACCCATTTCTTGATAGAGGGATGGACTACGGTGTTGTCTGGGTTCCAGATATATAATGTCATGCAGAGTCAATACAAGAGGAATAGAGCATCGTATAGGAGCTGTATTCGAAGTGCAATGTAATAAGTCTACCTTTAATTTTTTTACAATACGTGGAAGAGCCACTTGCTCCCAAAATAGATAGGTAGGGCATTTTAATTCTATGATAGAAAGATTAGCTGACTCTACCAAACAACGATCTTCACCTGGGGCGACGATAACAAAGTATTTGTTATCGTCGTTTCTTTTTTGTAATTCACGAATAGTTTCTAAAGCTACAAAGTCCATTCCATGCTTGTTGGGGCGAAAAATACGTTGAGCTTCAATCGCTATCGTCATTCCTTTTTTTTTTGTTCTAACTTTTTTGTTTTCTTTTTGAACTGGAAAAAACGAGAGAAATGGCTAAATATAGATGCAAAAACTAGAATAGGCAATGCCCATATTGAATGCTTGAAACGTTTATTTACTTCTCCATCGGGCAATGCCATTAAAAATGTAATAGCGATAACTGCCAAAAGAGTATACCATTTAAAGCTAAGTGTCCAATCGAGGAAAGTAACACCAACAGCACATAGAGCAATAAGGGCTATAAGTAAGAAACGTGAAGGCATTAGCCATTGAAATAGTTTAAGGGCATAGTCCCATTCACCTCTCAATAAAGTGATAGGTAATCTTTTTAAAGCTAATATTGTACTACTGTATTGCGAGCGAAGCCAGCCGATTCGTTGTGCTTCATATCCGTCAGCACTTTCTTCTTTTTTACTATAACACACCACCTCTTCCATATATTCGGTAAAGATGTTCTGTTGCAATAGTGCCGTTTCCATAGCTTTACTTATGTCAGAACCTTTAAGTTTGGGTGCTATTTCATGAAACATTGCAAAATCGAATGCCATTGCCGAACCTATTAATGCGGAAGAAAATCCCATGCGGGTATGTGCTTTTCGGAAAATATTATTATTTATTTCTTCACTGGTGGCATTCAATACGGCAATGCTGGTAGTCAAATTCTCCGTCATACGATGTGCCTGAATAGCGTCGCACCCCGAATAGTATGCGTTATTAAATAGGTTTAAAGCATTGGGAACAATCCGGTTGTCTGAATTGAAAATGATGACCATATCGTATTCTGCTGGGGAATAACGTTCCATTACTTGCTGAATAGCATAGACTTTGGTACATTGTTCTTTATCAGGAACAACGATATTTACCGGCATCTGAAGTAAAGTAACAAGATCTTCTTCCGGTAATTGGGTAGCAGCAACAGCTATGTCATACTTATCTCGTGGATAGAGTTGAGTATCCAAAAAATGATTGATGGATTGAATAACTTCTTTACCGTTGCGTAACACCGTAAACAATATAAGAAAGCGGTGGGTCTCTTTGGCAGGAGGATACGGATTTTTGTATTTTCCTAATGAGAAAAGAGCACAGATGAAAAGATATAAAACCGGTAAACACAAGAATAAAAACAAAATAGCATCTGTTATTTGCAAAGCGTTATTGTTTTCGTCCATCCACCAGTCGGGATTGAATATGGAAAAAATTTCGTTCATAATATGAATTTATTGCTTGTTTATGGTTAATTTCTGTTGAGTGATTTGCTTATCAATATAGGCACCATTCATTACAAAGGCTATCATAGCTACAATTATGAAATTTGTAGGTGGCATTCCAGGAGCATATCCGGTATAACCACTTAGTAATATACCAAATACAGTGCATGTGAAGGCTGCTAACTCATGCCTTAAATATCTGTCTTTGACTTTGAACATTACAATGTAACAACAACCTAACAATGTAATAAGATAGATGGCAATGTTCAGCACAAGGCCGACTATTCCAGTTTGTATCCAAATGGAAACAAAATAGGAATCAGGTGGTAAAGTACCTTCTTCATATGTTAAATCTTGTTTTAGCCATAATTTAGGTATTGAATTGGCTATGCCTATTCCAAATGGATAGTCTTTTAAATATTGTGCCATCTCCTTTCTGTTTTGGACGCGTACATTGAATGACGCATCTGCTGTTGGGCGAAAGGCGGTACGGGCACGTCGAATGAATGAGTTGCCATTTCCTATATCAGTAAATGCAAGAAATGCAAAAATACATAAACCTGTAATTATTGTGATAGCAAATGTTTTAATGCTTTTGCATATTAGACAGTATAAGGCAAGACCTGCGAAAGGTACAACGAGAGCACCTCGAGTGCCGGAAAAAAGCATCCCAATAATTCCCATTGCTGCTATACTGAGATAAAAGATTGCAAATTTTCGATTGCGTGTGTTGAATCCTATAATAGTGTACACGGTTGCTATTGCCCCCATGACTGTACCGAAGTTACCAGCATCAGTAAAATATGAAAAATAGCGTATTCCGGTTGATAGTATATGAGTTTTTGCAGCTTCTTGCACATATAGCCAATATCTCTCGGATGAGTCAAAACCGATATATCGTTGATACATTAATTTCAAGAAGGCAATGATAGTAAAAATACCAACAAGTACCAAACCGTTTCTTAGCACTTTAGGACTATTAGAAACGATAGATGCAATGATGTACAGTACAAATGTTTCTAATATCATGATACGGATACCATGTGTAATGCCTTCTTCATTAATGTGTGGGTTGGCCAATTGTAACAGAATGAATATAATCCACGCAATATAACTTAGAGTGAAAATATTAACAGCATCTTTTAATCTGAAATTAGTTTTCTTTAGATAGAAGACTACCAAAAGAGAAACTGATAAATATACTAATATTACATCCAACCCAACGCTTAACTTAACTTTCAGAGTATAACGAGAGATAGTTGTGAAAAAAAAGGCATAGGTAGCATATAGTAAATAAACAAAATATGGATTCTGGAAACCATAGGCTACAGCTAAAATCACTATAGGTAAGCAGATAATGGCTACTGCTATTAATAATTTCTGAGCAATAATGGCATACGTAATAGCTACCAATCCAGCCACAAGCAAAAGATAGATTAATGCTTTGGGAGGTTGTTCACGTACTAAATATGGAGTATTCGATGCCATAATATTCAAAAGATGTTATTTAACCTCATTTTTCTGAGACGTTAGACCTAATTGTGCCAAACGGCTGATGAAAGAGTGAATCGGCATTTTAGGTGGTAATTCACCAGTAAATGATTCTACTACATCACGATCGGCATTATTTAGGTAGAGCATGAAAGGTGTGTCTGTCAATGCTTCTTTGAAAGGAGCTAATGTTGTATTATCACTGTCACGCCATAAACGGCAGGCATTGGCTATCAATAAATTGACATCAGCCTTTTGGAGTACAGGCAATGGAATGCTGGAGTCTTTGATAGATGGATACTCTACTAATATAATATCCGGTGTTTTCTCGGCTTCGTTGAGCATCCAAAAATCACTTAGTTGTTGTGCTTGTACATATTGCTTTCCATTACTCTCAAAATCATAATCGTGAGTAACCAGACGCACACGAAGACCTTCTGACTCCCAATGGCGGATGAAATATTTAGCAAGGAACGATTTTCCTTCACGAGAATTGATACTTAATAGGTTGATAACCGTAGGTTCACCTACCTTCATGTATTTATTCAAGCGGTTGCAACAATAAGCTGCAGCTAAGCGGTTGCATGCTTTCAAGAAACCACGATATTTCAAATTACTAATACCATTGAAAGCAGCTATAACAGGCAGACCACTAAGGCGCTTGCTGCGATAAGGATCGCGTAGAGTATGATCCAATACTTCAATTAAGAGGAAGTACAGAATGATGAATATCATGCTACCAAAGAAAGCTGCAAGAATGTACATCAAACGATTACGACCATTATCGGTAAGAGGATAGGATGGAGGTGCTACGGTTTGAAGATTACTGGTACTCATTTCGATATTTTTCAAACGTAGGTTGGCACTGGCAAGTCCGCTTAGCTGAGTACGATAATTATCTTCGGCAATGTCAATTGCGCGTTCTTTACGATTGACTTGTGTACCAACAGGAGACATGTGGCTATATTGGTCAAATATATCTTGCTGACGGGATTCCAATACTTTCATCTCAGCTTGTGCTCTGGCCTCATTGATCAATGCGATAAGCCATTCATTAACCATATTCTCAATGCCTACACCCTCTTTTGTGAAAGCAAATTCATTTAGATTGTCTGAAATGCTGCTAATTCGGTCTTCTGCCTGTCTTAATTCTGTCTTTTCTTTTTGTAGTTCTCCACTTTTAGACTTGCTGTTGTCCGAAATGAAGATTTCTTTTTCCATGATACTTTGGTTCAAGTTGCTGACTTTATCTAATTCTTGCAACAAGTTGGTATTGTTACGTATAATTTGAGCACGTACATCCATCTTTTCATCTAACATCTTCCGCAAAGCCACAGCTCCTTCATAAACTCGTTTAGCTGCTTCCAGACGGTCATCTACCTGATAGCGAGTAGCGGCTAAGGCCTTCGTCTCTTCACCGTAGTTAATAATACGCTCTTGAACATTGTAGTGCATTAGGTTATCTTCCTCTTCGCTGAGTCTGACTTTGGCTAATCGTACTTGTTCTTCAAAATAGGCAATTACGTCGTTTGTTGACTTGAATCGGAGGATTTCATAGGCATTAATAAGTTCTTCAATAAGAAAAGCTACTGTCAGTTGAGTCAACCCAGGATCTGCAGAGGTATAGGAGATATCTAAAATATCACTATTACCTATACGTTTAAGTTCTACTCGGTCTAAAGCAACCATGCTATAAAAAGCTATAGTACGATTGAAAACAGAATAGATAAAATTATTGTGGTCATTTTTTTTATAGGCTGTTAAGTTAGCTAAAGTTTTACTTTCGTCTTTGCGGTCAATCAATTCCATAACCTCTTTGGGGGTAATCTGTAGTAATTGGCGGTAATGTTTCGCTTGAATGTATTGATTGTCTTTCCACTCTTCACCATGAGTATAGGAGCTGGCTAAAAGGCGTAAAGAAACTTTCTCTAATGTACCTCGGGATTTGGCTATATTGACAAGGTTATCAAAGGTGGCAGCAACTACAGAAAAATTAACAGCAGCTCCATCCAATGAGGTTGAGCTTGTAATACCAGCGTATAAACTACTTTTAACAGTATAGCTGTAAGGCAGAAACTGGGTGAAATAGATGACTAGACCTGTGACAAAAAGGGTTCCCCATAATAGCCAATAGCGAATACGGTAAAGGAATTGCGATATAAATAGTAGGATATCCATAAGCTCTTTTATTATTTGTCTCTGATGATTTTTACATTTGTAAGCATCTCGAGTAAAATGATTGAATTATGTAAAGCTACACGAGCCTGCTCATAGATGGTGACCGCCCCTGAACGTCGTGCACGCTCTACTGCCAACTCTGTTATTGTGATTTTCCCTTGAACAAAATTGTATTCTGAAATTTTTATTTGTGCATTATATAATGCTGCAGTTTCTGCCTTAGCCTTGATTGTAGCAAGTTGTTCCGTTACAGCATTGTAAGCCTCTAGAATTTTTAGTTTACGATCTTCCATAACTTCGTCTTGCGCATATTGCAATTGCTCTATTTTATAGCGATAGTCTTTCAATTTTATCGGTCGATTGAATAAGTCGCCTAACCCCACACTAAAACTGGCACCTAAGTTGAAAGTGTGTCGAGTACCAACAGATGTTGACTGATACCAATCTACAAATGTTTCGCTATTTTCGTTAATGGTGTTAAAACGTCCAAAAGCATAGTTCGCATTTAGACGGAAATAATTCCACCATTCCCGTTTCTCGAGACGATATTCGTTTTTAACTTGGGCAATTTGTGACTGCGCTTTCTTCACTGTTGCATTTTCTGATACAGCATCCAAAAAGACAGATAATGGAGGAAGTTCCATTTTCTCAATTTCAAGTTGAAGTTCTTTCATTGTTTGTCCAGTAGCTGCATTTTCCCATTTACTATCTTCCATCTTTAGAAGTTCCAAGGTTTTAATACGTTCCTCGCGACTCATCGTCTGTTCTTGGGCGATAACTGTAGCCGGAAGAACAAATAAACTTGCGAAAATTACGCTATAAACAATGAATACAATATATTTCTTTATCATCTTATTTTAAATTCAATTTTACCGACTTTTCTCTATAATCAAACATTTTCTTTTTGCACAAATGCCGTTAATGTCCTGAAAAGAATTTTCATATCTAACCAAAATGAGAAATCTCTGGCATACTTAATATCCAATTGTTTTCTCTCTTCTGCCGACATTTTTCCAGCACCACCACGTTTCTCCACTTGCCATAATCCTGTTAAACCAGCCGGAGCCATGAAACGGTCGATATAGGCGTCGCTGGTCAGTAACTCCGCTTCATAGAGTGGGAGAGGACGGTTACCTACAATACTCATATCGCCTTTCAGTATATTGAATAACTGTGGCAATTCATCAATACTGTATTTACGGATGATACGACCTACACGAGTGACACGTGGATCGTTTTCAAGTTTAATGAACGTATTTTCTTTCGTTTTCTCTTTCTTTTTGATGAAGTCTTCTTCAGAAATCACGAAATCATCTGAAATCAACAAGCTTTCTTCTTCATCCGGTGTTCCGGAAAGGTCATCAAAACGGATTTCAGGACCTTCATCGGAACTTTCAACTTCTTCGATCTGATATTGATTGAGGGCATTTAGCTCTTTTAATCGTTTATCTGCATTGGTATACATGGAACGGAATTTCAGAAAGTCAAAAATCTGATAGTTGGAACCAACACGTTGCGATTTATAGATGATTTTTCCTTTGCTTTCCAAGCGGATAGCAATAGCAGTACCAATTAGAATAGGAGAAAGAATGATAACAGCAGTACCCGCAAAGAGTACATCGAATGTGCGCTTCCACATAGGAAGGTGGTATGTATTCAATATCTTGCGGTGCGTTTCGCTAAATTCTTTCAGTTTACTATCCTTGCGTGCCTTGAGATATGCATTCATGCGTTGAATACTATCTTCTTCTGCATGTGGTGGAAGCGTATTATTGACTCCGGCTTGCAAATAAGCTTTCCGGTTTTCAGACTTTAGAGCTTCGGTTATGAGGGTAATGTAAACCCGAGGGTAACGCTTACGCAAATAAGTAATTTCAATACAGTCAGCTTCGCGTACATCTGTTTGTTCGTAAAGAATAGATATGTTATACCGTTCACGAATACCGTCAATCACTTTTGCCGCTTTCTGAGATGAAGAGACGGCTACGAACATACCACCTGTAACTTTGCTCAAATGGTCAATAATGATCCGGTTGTTTCCGATATAAATGTAGTATAACATGTCCTTTTACGTGTATTGTTGTTAATCAGATAAACTTCTTTAAACGTACTTTCAATTCCATAGGATTGAAAGGTTTCAAAATGTAGTCCACTGCTCCTTCTTCAAGTAAACGGATACGTTCGGTAGTGCTCTCTTCACTGGAAAGCATCATAACCGGAATGTGCTTAAATAACTCATTACTCTTGAGGAAATGAAGAAATTCAGAACCTGTCATTTTAGGCATACGGATGTCGGATATGATTAAGTCCGGTTCATTACCTTCTTGTAACCAGTCAATAGCTTTCAAAGGGTCTTCGCAGTATACAAAATCATACTCTTTTCCCAAATACATCGAGAGCACTTTGCCTATAGAGGCCTTATCATCCACTAATAATATCTGTTTCATTATTGTAAGTTATATTATTCTACCTGTTGTTCGTTATATGGTTGTAAACCTATTTGCTTGTCAGGGAACTGCGTTCTTAGCAGGGTTTTACAAGCAATGAAATCAACTGAATCTTATTCTTTTTCACAAATATATTGATTTAGTTTGATCTTAAGCAAAAATACGCTTATTTGCGCTAATAATATTTGTATAGGGGAAGAATTACTTGCGGGTTAACTCTATTTAACGCTTTTTGGGGATCAGATGAAACAAGTTTATCTTTAAAATCATCAAATAATGGATTCTTATTCTTTGGCCTCTTAATAAAAGAAAAGATGCCTTGTAAGTGGGTTGATATTCAGATAAATTCTAAAAGCCGGAAATAAACTCCGGCTTTTGGAAATTTATTTTATCCATTGTTATGGTTTTACGAAGATATTGTCGTTATGGTCGGATATCCAATTTAGGTCTTCTGCTTTTCCGCCATTTACTACCCAGTTTTTGAATTTGGGGTAGACATTGGTTATCGGATTGTACTCTTTCGGCCATTTCCAAACTTCGGTATTCGGGATACAAATACCCCATGCCAGTCCTTCTGTACTGAGGTAGTAGCCTTTTTTGGGGAGCTTAAGCATGTTGTTGTATTCAGAAGCATCATTACTCATTCCGAACAATTCCGTAGCTCCTAAATTAGTAGGGGCATAGTGTGCCATGTGCACTTCTGTACGTCCTATAATTCCATGACCGTCTTGGGTTATAATGAATACATCTATATTTTTGATATTAGCAGCTTGGGTTGCTTCTTCGACTGTTGGGAACATCATGTTTATTTCAAACTCGGCTCCGTCTCCGGTGCTATATTTATTGTTGCCGCCGGGGACGGTGCAATAAAATGTAAAATCATCATCTGCGATATTGGGTTTGCAGAATTTATGGGCATTCGTACAAAGGATTACAACCGGATTGTTTTGGCCTGCTTCAAATACAGGATTGCCACTTTGCACTTTTCCATTAATAGTCACTCCACTGCTTTTTACATTTAGGAACTGGATTCCTATACCGGTTTTTCGGCTGGCACCAACAGCGCGTACACGGCCTTGAATGGAGACTTGCTTGTCATTATTGGTCGTGTTTATCTTGTCGATAGTGATTACCACATCGTTCATGTCAAAGTCGCCGTAAGCAGGCCATTGGTCTTCGAATGCATAAGTGTAGACTGTGTTGTCTCCTGTATCCGGTTTGGGAGGATCCTCTGGCTCGGGGGTACCCGGGTTGCCCGGATATACAGTCCCGCTACAATTATTGATAGGATTGGAGACTGTGCCATATTCTGTTGTAACCACTGTATTAGCTTTATCTACCATCCATGGGTTGTCGTTAGGTACTGGTCCTTCATTATAATACTCTTTTTCTCTGGCGAGTATTAAATTCTCTTTCATGTGGGTAGTACCTGTGTATATGAATTTTTGAGTTTGAATCATAGATGCCTCTTCTGTTTTACTACCTATGATAGTACAAGTGTTTCCTGTGTAGAAATCTATTGCTTTTATGATAGAACCATTGTAGAGTTCTTGCGTAGTTTCATTGATTATTCTTGCAGTTGGGGCTGATTCCCATTCTTTATCACTGATTCTTTTTCCGGTGATAGAACCACTATCCATTATCAGATTTCCAAAAGTTATGGATGTCTTGACAATAAGTGTACAGTTGTTGTAGAGTGTAGCGGCTGTATGGTTACTGCAATCAAAAGTGTCTACTTCAAAAAGATTGTCATTGATGACTATTGCACCACCAATAACTTTGTCTGCAATAATTGTTCCGGTTCCGTAATTTGCGATGATTGAGTTTAGGTTGCTGTTTGTTTTGAATGTTCCCACCCGCATTTCACCATGATTTAAAATCTGAGTAGATGTCACATCTACATCTTGAGTTATGGTGAATGTGGCATTTTCTGCATTATATATAACACCTGAATTGATGCTCTTAGCATTTTGTGCAGTAAGTGCACCGAAATTTCTGACGGTAATTTGTGCTTGTCCAAAATTTATGTCAGCAGTTGTGGTAAAGGTTGCATTTTTGCCATTATATAGACTTGAACCAGTATTAAATGATATATTTCCACTAACTTTAAAAGTCCCAAAATTTTTCACCGGGATATTTGTTTGGGTTTGAAATGACTGGCTATTTATGAAGCCGTCTTTTTGTATCTCCAAACTACATCTATCACCCATATAAGGCTGACCTGTGATTTGACCACCGCTTGCAACATAAATGTCCAAGCCTTGAGGAGTGCTATTCATGTTCCATGTTCCTCTTACAATGACGGTAGCTTTACCACTATAGTTTGTCAGTTGTCCACTGAATACATCTCCGCTTTTAATAACATATACGGCTCCGTTTTTTAATTGGTCATTAGAATAGGGCTCAAATTCCGGATTTTCAACTAACTCGTTTATTGAGGTTTCTTGCTCTTCACCGTACTCCTTCACTAATGAAGAGATGCGCTCCCAACCACTTTTTCCGGGGACATTGAGCGCACGAGTCCTAGCAACTGGATAGTATAATTGACAACTTAATGTATTACCGTCTTTGGGTGTAGTATATTGATATACAGTTTGGCGTTGTTTCGGATCGGTCTGACGAATAAATAAATGTTCGATAGATTTAGGTATACTGATTTCTGCTGTATAATTACTACCGCTTTTTGCATACCCTGCTGCAAACGGAGTTACAGTTTCATCTGACAATGGATTGCTTGTGAATACTTCTATTAAATATTTATATTGCCCACTGAATCCATCTTTTACTTCAATGTTTAACTTGACAGTCGCGAGCATTGACCAGTCGAAGCCATCAGGGGCTACGAAATCATCTCCTAGAGGGTTCTCTACTGGTGCCACAGGACGGACCTTATCAGGGTCATATACATCATTGTCTGCACAGGCTATAAATAATAGAGGGGCGGCAAGGGCAATAATTAAGTAATCGTGTTTTAGAATTCTCATAATTATATATTCTTAAATCGTGTAATATTAGTTGGGCCTTTTACGCAACAAAGGTAAATAGAAAATTCAACTTTTATGGCTTTTTAGAATTATTTTATGAAATAAATTTGCTATAGTCGTTTTCAAAAAAAAGAGCCGAAAGTCTTGCTTCCGGCTCTGATGTGAGAGTTACTTAATATTAGTTATTAGGGTTGGACAAAGATGTCATTCGTATGGTTGGATATCCAGCCTAAATCTTCCGCTTGTCCACCATTTATTACCCAACTTTTAAAACCAGGATAAACACCTGTAATCATCATGTATTCTTTTGGCCATTTCCATACTTCGGTGTTTGGGATACAAATACCCCATGCCAGGCCTTCAGTACTAACATAGTAGCCTTTCCTTGAAACATTGAGCATACTGTTGTTTGCAGAGGCATCATTGCTCATGCCAAATAATGCTGTAGTGCCTAATTTAGTAGGAGCATAATGAGCCATGTGTACTTCTGTACGGCCTACATTTCCTTGGGCTTCTTTACTGATGATGAATACATCCAGATTTTTGGCATTCATAGCTTTGGTGGTTTCTTCAGCAGTTGAGAATGTCATTATGATTTCAAACTCAGCCCCGTTTCCATTATATTGACTGTTAGCACTTGGAATGGTGTTATAGAATGAAAAGTCATCATCTGCAATATTAGGGTTGCAATACTTGTGTGCATTGGTGCTAATAATTACAACTGGATTGCTTTGACCGCTTTCAAAAACAGGAGTACCGCTTTGTACATTTCCAGCAAGAGTCATTCCGCTACTACTTACATTCAGGAACTGGATACCTACACCGGTTTTACGGCTGGAACCAACTGCACGAACGTGTCCCTTGATAGACAGTTTCTTGTTATCATCGGTTGCAGTCATCTTGTCAATAGTGACAACGATGTCATTCATATCAAAGTCACCATAAGCAGGCCATTGGTCTTCGAATGCATAAGTATAAACGGTGTTGTCGCCAATGTCCGGTTTTTCGGGATCTTCGGGATCGGGATCGCCTGTGTTACCAGGATTATAATAACCACCACAGGTAGAGAATGTATTTTTAGATTCTCCCCATCCGCTAGTCGAACATCCGCTTGTAATCCATTTAGCATTATTTATACCATTATAACCAGGTGCATAACTAAACGCATTTTCAGGTATTTCTATAACCAGATCCTTGAGATTGGTATCGCCACCTTGAGATATATAAACAGCTCCAATTTGTAGTAAAGAAGGATTGCTTCCTTCTCCCTGGAAATTGCTGGGAGTCCTATTGATCTGTAACAAAGAGGTTTTAATTACCGATCCATTTTTCAATATGTATTTTATTGGGCTATCATTGCTCATAACTACTGGAACTGGCTTCCATTGGTCGGCATTATTTTCGGATGGATTCAAATTATCTGGTCTTTCTCCGGTGAGGGAACCATTGTCGAGCGTTACATTTCCCCAATTGAATTTTTCTTTTACTATCAGTGTACAACTGTTGTAAAGCATATCGACAGAAGAATTTTCGAAAAGTGTGAATTCGGCAAAACCGTCATTGTAGACAGAGACTCCTCCATTTAGGTGATACCCCTTAATAGTACCTTGGTCATGGTTTGTTATAGAGTTGCTATTGGCAGCGGTGTTATTCGTTTTTAAGATACCTGCTTGTTCATCTAATAAAACTACTCCATAATTGCTAAAGCCGCTGGTTACAAATTCAAAATTAAAGGTTGAAATTTGACCTTTATTCAGGGCTTTAGTATTATCTATCTTGAGCCATTGCCCAACTGTAAGATCACCTTTATTAATGAAATTTATTTTAATGAGGTCCATAATCTCGGCAACCTCAATTGTGCCAGCATTATAAATTTCAGGATAAGAACCCATAGCTGCTGTAATATTGGCTGCTGTAATTGTACCGAAATTCTTGGAAACTTGGCTACATGGTTTGAGTAGGCCGCTGTTGACAGACATAGTCGCACCGGAAGCAATAACCATTGACGAAACTCCTGATTCAAATGTTAGGTTTTTATTTGCTATGAAATTTCCTCCAATGAACCATTCACCGGCTTTGGCTGTAAAGTTGGTTGCGCATTCAACGGTACCGCCTTTTTCTACTACGAATTTTTGAACTGTGGATAAAGCGCTTGAGCCCGAATATTCTATTTTACCTCCGTCCAAAACATAAATATCAAACTGAGAATAGATGCTTGTTGCCTTCCAAGTTCCTTTTACAAAGATGGTACCTTTACCACTGGGCACTTGATATACCTTACTGCTTTCTTCTCCGGCCGCTATGAGGATTCTTGCGCCGTCATTGTATTGGTTACCATTGGGGCGGGTAGGTTCGTCCGATACATTCGGAACAGCTGGAATTTGCGGAGTTTCTTCTGTATAATTCTTATCCTCTAATTCCGTAATGCCTGCAGCTTTTGCTGCTTCATAAGCCGAAGTACTGCCTGTAGCTCTTGTAGTGCTTCCTCCTGTATAATACAGTTTACAGCTCAAGGCTCCTCCATCAGTTGGAACAGCAAACTCAAAGGTTTCCTTACGTTGCTTGGGGTCGGTTTGGCGGATAAAAAGCCGTTCAGTGGACTTAGGAATGCTGATTTCTACTACAAAGTTTTTTCCTCCTTTGGCATAACCTGCGGCTATTGGAGTCGCTGTATTGTCAATTAATGGATTCGTAGTGAACACTTCTGCCAAATAGTTGTACTGTCCGTTCAGTTCATCTTTAACTTCGATGTTTAACTTGACAGTTGTGATCATTGACCAGTCGAAGCCGTCGGGAGCGATAAAATCGTCACCCAAAGGGTTTTCGACCGGGGCGACAGGGCGAACCTTATCAGGGTCGTACACGTCATTGTCTACGCAAGCCGTTAACAGTAAAGGCGCTGCAATAGCAGTGATTACAAAATAGCGGTTTAGAGTCTTCATGTTTTTACTCTTTAAAAATGTATATTTGATTAATTTAATCTGCAACAAAGATAACAAATTCTTCAACTTTTTAGTTGTAAATAATACCTCTATGTTGCTAGATTTACCTTTTATTTGCTAAAAATACATTTTTAAACTATTTTTTATCTTTTTTTAAGAAGTTAAAAAACGCTATTTTGTGATTTCTCCTGCAAGATCGGAGTTCATACGGTAGCGAATTTCAGCTTGGTTAAGACCATGACCAAGGAGGAACATGAGTTTGGTCACTGCACACTCGGGGGTGCTGTCATAGCCGCTGACGACGCCTGCCTGGAGAAGTTTCAGACCGGTTTCGTAGCGCCCCATTTCGACTGCGCCGCGTTGACACTGAGTGATATTGACAATAATGATGCCACGTTCGGTGGCTTCTTTCAGTTGGCGGATGAACCAATCCTTCTGAGGGGCGTTTCCGGAACCAAAGGTTTTGAGTACGACGGCTTTCAGGCCGGGGACGTGGAGAACGGAATTGATAATGCTCTCTTGAATGCCGGGGAAGAGGGTGAGCATAACGACATTAGTATCAAACAGATAATGGGGTTTCATGGGACGCGTGGGATCAGGACGGCGGATGATGTGGGCGTCGTACTTGATGTGGATACCTGCATGTGCCAGTGAGGGGTAATTGAAGGAACGGAATGCATTGAAGTTCTCGGCATTTATCTTGGTGGTACGGTTGCCGCGCATCAGTTCGTTTTCGAAAAAGATGCACACTTCGGGAACAACAGGAGTGCCGTCAGGATTCTTGGCGGCTGCTATCTCGATGGAGGTGATGAGGTTTTCTTTTCCATCAGTCCGCAGGGTGCCGATGGGGAGCTGGGAGCCCGTGAGAATAACGGGTTTGGCAAGGTTTTCGAGCATGAAACTGAGGGCGGAGGCGGTATAGGCCATGGTGTCAGTACCGTGGAGAATGACAAAGCCGTCGAAGTAGTCGTAGTTATAGTTGATTATCTTAACGATTTTTGCCCAAAGTGAGGGCTCCATGTCGGAAGAATCGATAGGGGGATCGAATTGGTAGGAGGAGATGCGATAGTTGAAGCGTTTCAGTTCGGGGACATGTTTGAGGAGCTGGTCGAAGTTAAAGTTTTCGAGCGCGCCGCTCTCAGGATTTTCTATCATACCAATGGTGCCACCGGTATAAATTAGCAATACGGATGGATAGTCATTTTTCATAAACATAATCGGGGTTGGATTATTTGCGCTGCAAAGATAGGAAAAATATAGTGATTAGCGGTTAGTGATAAGTGATTAGTGTTATGCGGTATTATTGCGCAGCTTGCCAATCACTTATCACTAACCGCTAATCACTTATCTCAACCCTTCTTTTAGTTGTGTAATTGCCTTCTCCGCATCTCCCTCATATTCATTCAGCAGGGTGACGAAGCGGCTGCCGATGATGGCACCGGAAGAGTTGGCACAGGCAGCGTCGAAGGTTTGCTTGTTGCTGATGCCGAAGCCAACCATGCGGGGATTGCGCAGGTGCATATCTTGTGTTTTCCTGAAATAGGCTTGCTTCTGAGCATCAAAATCTTTTTGGGCACCGGTGGTAGCGGCGCTGGACACCATGTAGATGAAACCGTCGGTATGCCGGTCGATTTCGCGGACGCGGACTTCGCTGGTTTCGGGAGTGATGAGCATGATGACGCGGATGTCATAGCGGTCGGCAATGGATTTGTAGGTTTCCTCATAGTCCTTGAAAGGAAGGTCAGGGATGATGACGCCGTCAATACCACATTCCACACACTTTTGGCAGAAAGCTTCGAAACCAAATTGCATGATGGGGTTGAGGTATCCCATGAAGACGAGAGGGATGCGAACGTCGCTACGGATGTCACGCAGTTGCTCGAAAAGGAGGCGCAGGGACATGCCATTGCGGAGGGCCTGGGTAGCGGCGTTCTGGATGACGATACCATCGGCCATAGGATCACTGAAAGGGATGCCGATTTCAATCATGTGGACGCCATTGCGTTCGAGGGTGCGGATGACATTGGCGGTGCCTTCCAAAGTAGGGCAACCGGCACAGAAATAGATGGACAGCAGGTTTTTGGGGCTGTCCTGGAAAAGTTTATTTATACGATTCATGATGCTTTCAATTTTTAATTTTTAATTTTCAATTCTCCCAAAAAACGTTCTATTCGTTCCACATCTTTGATGCCCGGGGAGGTCTCGAAACGACTGTTGATGTCGATGCCGGCGAGACGGGGATGGTGGAACTCTTTCAGGGCTTTGACACTGTAAGGGTTGATGCCACCGCTGAGCAGGAAAGGCGTGGAGTTGGTATAGCGTTGCAGAATGTTCCAGTCGAACTGCTGACCGGAACCGCCGTAGCGGGCGGTGCGGGTGTCGAACAGATAATAGTCGCAAAAACCTTCATAGTCGGAAACGGCGAGGAGGTCTTTGGGAAGAGCGATGGAGAACGCTTTGATAATCCGGAAACCATTGGAGTGGAGAGTACGGCAGTATTCGGGTGATTCGTCACCGTGCAACTGGATGTAGTCCAGCCCGAAGCGGTCGGCATACATATGAATGTTCTCTTTAGTCTCATTAACAAATACGCCGACACGTTTGGCAAGGGTAGGCAGGTACCTGGGTATCTGGTACAGGTATCTGGGGGACTTGGGGTAGAAGATGAAACCGATCATGTCTACACCTAATACATCTACATTGCGGATGTTGTCAGCTTCGGTCATTCCGCATACCTTGATCATTGTATCCATATTTACGATTAGACGATTTACAATTTGTACTTGAGAATACTTCGCTTAGAATTTACGAATATATGAAATTATGTGTAAATTTCCAAACTTATATTTCGCGAATGAGTTCTTTTAGTATATTTCCGGGGTTTTCGGTACGCATGAACGTCTCTCCCATGAGAAAACCACGGAAACCGGCGGAACGCAATTGGCGGATGGTTTCGGGACTGGAAATTCCACTTTCGGAGACGAGTAGCGGAGGAGTCTTGAAATCAATTCCGGCAACGGTTTGTTTCAGCTCTTCGGCAATGCGGAAGGAGTTTTCCACATCGGTGACGAAGCTGCCGAGGTGGCGGTTGTTGACGCCAACCATGTCCGTCTCCTTATATATATAGGAGAGTTCGGACGGGCTGTGCACTTCGAGCAGGACTTCGAGCCCCAGTTCATGAGCCTGAAGGGTGAGCGTGCGGCACTCGTCGGGTGTGAGGCAGGCGGCGATGAGCAGGATGGCGTCGGCACCCACGATGCGGGCTTGCAGAAGTTGATACTCGTCGATGATGAAATCTTTGCGCAAGATGGGGATGTTGACGAGCGGGCGCACTGTGCGGATGTCGCGCAGGGCTCCACCAAAGAATTTCTCGTCTGTGAGGATGGAGAGGGCGGAGGCTCCGGCGGCTTCATAAGCCGGGGGAATGAGTTCGGCTTGTGCGGTTTCCTTAATCCAGCCTTTGGAGGGGGAACGGCGTTTGAACTCGGCGATGATGCCGGACGGGGAAGAGGCGAGAGACTGCTTCATGCTGCGGCGTTGAAGGGTGCCTGCGGCCTGCGCGGTGGTGTCTTCATGAAGCACAGTGGCAGCTTGCTCTTGCAATTGATTGAGGGAGACTGCCTGCTTCTGCTGTGCTATTTCAATTCGCTTGTGGGCGATAATTTCGGATAAAATATCGGTCATGATTAAATATGAATTATTAAATATAAATTATTAATTATAAGGGGTGGGGTTGTTGATACAGGGAACAAACGCTTAATATTTAATACCTTATAATTAATAATTAACTCAGTTTATTTCTATAAATTTCTTCAATGTCTCCAGTGCTCGTCCACTTTCCAGCGATTCGCGGGCGATGGCGATGCATTCTTCGATTTCCTTTTCGGGTTCCATCACCTGGATGGCAAAGGCGGCATTGACGATGACACATTGCGTTTGGGCAGGGGTGGCACGGTTGTTGAGGATGTTGTCGAAGATGCGGGCAGCGTCTTCCTTGCAGGCTCCTCCGAAAAGTTCTTCGGGGCGGGCGGCACGGAAACCGAGGGCCTGCGGGCGGTAAATACGTTCGTAATTACGCGTCATGACTTTGAACTCGTCCGTAAGAGAGATTTCGTCGTAGCTGTCAAGGCTGTTGACTACGGCAAAGTCGATGCCGAGTTTGTAAAAGACATTGGTGTAGAGGCGCATCTGGGCAAGGTCGGCAACACCAAGCAGTTGGTAGGCAGGCTTGCTGGGATTGACGAGTGGACCGAGAAGATTGAACAGAGTGCGTACCCCCAATGCTTTGCGCACAGGGCCGACGAACTTCATGGCCGGATTGAAAAGTTGGGCATGAAGGTAGGCGATGTTGCACTCGTCCATGCTGCGTTTCAGTTTGTCGGGGTCGTTGGTGAAACGTACGCCGTGTTGCTCAATAACATTGCTTGCACCGCTGACGGAAGTGGCACCGTAATTGCCATGTTTGGCTACTTTATAACCGGCTCCGGCTACGACAAAACAGGCACAAGTGGAGATGTTGAAAGTGTTCTTTCCGTCGCCGCCCGTACCGACGATATCGATGGGGCGATAGGGAGCGAAGTCTATAGGTATGCATGTCTCCATGAGGGCTTCGCGAAAACCTGATAGTTCTTCCACTGTGATGCTACGCATCTGAAAAACAGTGAGTAACGCGGATATTTGAGCCTCGGGATACTTCTCCCGGGTGATGTTTAGGAGGATTTGCTTGGTTTCCTCTGAAGTAAGCTCTTCGTGGTTGAAGAGACGGGTTAATATATCTTTCATAAGTTCGTTTATTATTATTTGAAAAGCCAGTTTTTCAAAATCGTTTTTCCGTCGGGCGTCAGTACAGATTCCGGATGGAACTGGATGCCGTGAATGTCGTACTTCCGATGTTTCAGTGCCATGATTTGTCCTTCGGGACTGAGGGCGGTGATGGCAAGTTCTTCGGGAAAGTTCTCGGTGTCAACTACCCAGGAATGATAACGACCGACTGGAATTTCGGCAGGCAGACCGGAGAAGAGGGGGTCGGGAGTGATTAGTGGTGAGTGATTAGTGATTAGTGAAGAGTTACTCATCACTAATCTCTCATCGCTAATCACTATATTCGTTTGTACGCCGTGAAAGACTTCGCTCAGATTAGTCAGCTTGCCACCGAAGACCTGACCGATGGCCTGTTCACCGAGACAAACGCCGAGTATGGGTTTGCGTCCGGCATAGGTGCGGATGACGTCGAGGAGCAATCCTGCTTCTTCGGGAATGCCCGGACCTGGAGAAAGGATGATTTTGTCGTATGCTTCAAGTTCTTCGAGGGCGAAGCAATCGTTGCGCAGAACATCTACTTCTGCACCGAGTTCTTTCACCAGATGGGCAAGGTTGTAGGTGAAAGAGTCGTAGTTATCTATGATTACTGTTTTCATTGTTATATTTGATTTCTACATTTTTTCTGCCATGATAATGGCTTTTTTCAGTGCTCCCAGTTTATTGTTGACTTCCTGCAACTCGTATTCTTCGTTGCTTTTGGCTACGATGCCGCCACCTGCCTGGAACCAAAGAACTCCGTTACGGCTGACGAAGGTGCGGATAGTGATGGCTTGGTTCAGCGAACCGTTCAGTCCGATGAAACCGATGCAACCACCGTAGGCACCACGGTTGTGCGGTTCCAGTTCGCTGATGAGCTGCATGGCGCGTACTTTCGGTGCACCGCTCAGAGTGCCGGCGGGGAAGGTGTCGATAAAAGCCTTGATGGGTTTGGCATCCTTATTCAACGTGCCACTGACACGGCTGACGAGGTGGATGACGTGGCTGTAATACTGCATTTCCTTGTAGAAATCCACTTTTACATCGTGGCAGTTGCGCGAAAGGTCGTTGCGGGCAAGGTCGACGAGCATGACATGCTCAGCATTTTCTTTGGGATCATCGTGCAGGTATTGGGCATTCTTGGCATCCTGTTCAGGATCTCCAGTGCGCTTGGTGGTGCCGGCAATGGGGTCGATGTAGGCATGGCGGCCTTCGATGCGGCAGTGAGTTTCGGGAGACGAACCGAAAATGCGAAAACCGCCAAAATCAAAGTAGAACAGATATGGGGAGGGGTTGATGCTGCGCAGGGCACGGTAGAGCTTGAAGTCGTCGCCTACGAAGCGTTGTTCGAAGCGGCGGGAGAGGACAATTTGGAAAACATCTCCACGCAGACAGTGGACAATGCCTTGGCGGATATTTGCCTTGTGTTGTTCGTCGGTCAGCGAGGAGGTGGTTTCGCCAACGGCACGGAAGTCGTAGGCGGTGTAGTTGCGGTTGTTGATAGCTTTTTGCACGGTGTCCAGTTCACTTTCTTCACCGGGGGCAAGCATTTCGAGAAGCATCATCTCATTCTTGAAGTCATTGAAGACAATGAGATATTGATAGAGGATATAGAGCATATCCGGCGCATCGTTGGTGGTTTCGCGGCTGTCCTTGACGGGGATGTCTTCGAAATAGCGTACGGCGTTGAAGGAGGTGTAGCCATAGAGGCCGCAGTAGTTGGCGTATTCACCTTCGACGTGGAAGCGGCTGAGGAAATCTTCCAAAGCATTCTCTACACGATATTCCTGTGTGATAGGGCGTTCTTCGCGGGTGCCGTCAGGCAGGCGGAAGATGGCCGTTCCGTGGTCGATGCTGACGCTTGCCAACGGGCAAAGGCCGATGAAGGAACGATTGTTTTCGCTGCCGTGATAGTCCGAGCTCTCCATGAGGGCGCTTTGAGGGAACACGTCACGGACTTTAAGATAGGTACTTACGGGAGTGTGCAAATCCCCGAGAATCGTACGGCTATGCGTTTGATAGTTGTATGTATTCATTTTCTTTAGTGATTAGTTATTAGTGATTAGCGTTTAGTGATTAATGATTAGTGATTATTGATTAGCATCCCACTAATCACTAATCACTACTCACTAAACGTTAAATAAGTTTCTATATCCTTATCTCCACGCCCGGAAACGGTCAGAACAACCACATCTTCGGGTTTGAAGGTCAGTTTTTCGAGGGCACCGAGGGCATGGGCACTTTCCAGGGCGGGGATGATGCCTTCCAGTTTCGTCAGTTCGTAGGCGGCACGGATGGCTTCGTCGTCATTTACGGCGAGCACGATGGCGCGTTTTTGTGCGGCGAGGTTGGCGTGCATGGGACCGATGCCCGGGTAGTCCAGTCCGGCGGAGATGGAGTAAGGTTCTTCAATTTGGCCGTCTTCGTTCTGGATGACGTAGGTGCGGGCGCCGTGGATAATACCCATTTTGCCGAGGGCGATGGTGGCGGCGGTCATTCCGGTGTCCACTCCTTTTCCTCCGGCTTCGGCAAGGATGATTTGAACGCGTGCGTCGTCAATGTAGTGGTAAATGGTTCCGGCAGCGTTGCTTCCGCCACCTACGCAGGCGATGAGATAGTCGGGGCAATCGCGGCCTTCTTTCTCCATGAGTTGTTTTTTGATTTCCTCGCTGATGACGGATTGCAGGCGGGCTACCATATCGGGATAAGGGTGTGGGCCGACTGTTGAACCTATAATGTAATAAGTATCAGCGGGATGACAACACCAGTCGCGGATGGCTTCGTTCGTGGCATCTTTCAATGTCATATTGCCGGAGGTGACAGGAACGACAGTTGCACCGAGCATCTTCATCTTTTCTACGTTGATGTGCTGGCGTTCTACATCCGTTTTACCCATGTAGACGATACATTCCATGTTCATCAGTGCACAGACGGTGGCGGTGGCTACTCCGTGCTGTCCGGCGCCGGTTTCGGCGATGATGCGGTGTTTGCCCATGCGGCGTGCCAGGAGGATTTGCCCGATGGTGTTGTTGATTTTGTGGGCACCTGTGTGGTTCAGGTCTTCGCGTTTGAGGTAGAGTTTGCAGCCATACTTCTCAGAAAGGCGGTGAGCGTAATAGAGTGGGGAGGGACGGCCTACGTAGTCACGCAGTAGTCTGTCGAACTCTTGCTTGAAATCTTCACTTTGCAGCACTTTGAGATAAGTGTTCTGCAGTTCTTCTACACATTTGTGGAGTATTTCGGGAACGTATGCTCCACCGAATTCTCCGTAATAGCCATCTTGATTTACTAAAAAACTCATAATCCTATATTTTTAATTTATTATTTGTTTCGGAACCGGACAAAAGAAAAGAGCCCTGTCGCAGGTTGCGACAGGGCTCTTTTCTTATTCTATATAATGTTTACATATATACATACGAGCACTGCTCCCTTACGACTGTAGGAGTTTTAGTGAGCGCCACCAATATGTATTTACGAGCATTGTTTTCATTGTCTTTTTGTTTTAACTGGGGGCAAATGTAATCACTTTGTTTTAAATACCAAAGAATTTCTTGCTTTTTTTCTTTCTAAGAACAATTTTCTTATAAACTTGTTCTATAATAGTATTAAAAACAACCATTACTCATATAAAAAAGAAAGGATGAACTATGAAACGGAAACATTTAGTCGCCATTGGCGTATCGATTGCTATTCTCTTGTTACTTTACTGGCTATTGGTGGCCGAAGATATGAACGCCTGGCTGAACGTTAATTGATTTTTCGTGACTTTCTAGTGGAGTTGTGCGGATAAAAATGTATCTTCGCAAAAAATCATAAGCTCATGAAAGGAATAAGTAACTCATTTTTGCGCACGATATGTGCGTTGGTAATAGGCCTGATATTGGTGATGTTTCCCAATGAGGCAGGCGATTATCTGGTTATAACGATTGGTGTCGTGTTCCTGATACCGTCGCTCTTAAGTATTATCGGGTATTTTGCCATGAATGCGGAGGAAAGGCGCCGTCTTCCTATTGAGGGGATTGGTAGCTTGTTGTTCGGCCTTTGGTTAGTGATTATGCCCGGTTTCTTTGCTGATTTGCTGACGTTTGTATTGGGATTTATCCTGGTGCTGGGAGGTGTGCAACAGATTGCATCGCTGTCAGTTGCTCGTCGCTGGATGCCGGTTCGTGCAGGGTTTTATATCATTCCGGTACTCATTTTGATTGCAGGTCTGATTGCTTTGTTCAATCCGACAGGGGTACGCTCAACAGCATTTATTATTATCGGTGTTACCAGTATAATTTATGCGGTTTCGGAGTTGGTGAACTGGTTCACGTTTACGCGTAAAAGACCGAAGACACCGACTGTACCGAAGGATAGGGATATTGAAGACGCGGAAATTATAGAAGATAAATGATAATTTAGCGAAGCGGAGCTTCGCAGTAGTAAGTAATAAGTAGTTAGTAGAATAGTCCTATTAATAAAGGCTGTTATAATTCGGAGTATCTCCTACTTACTACTTGCTACTAACTACTAACTACTTATCGCGCTTCGCGCGATAAATTATCATTTATTCCAGCCATTTATTTATCAGTTCCATCACCTCTTTTTTTTCTTTTTCGGGCAATGTATTGATGCGTGCCAGATGGCTTCCATTCGGCTGGATAAATACGTGAATATTCTTCTTGTTTTTCAGCCAGGTGACGCCTGCTGCTGTCCACGGGTCGTTCTGGCCATAGATGAAAATCATTTTTGGGTCGTTTTTCTTTAGTAACTTTGTTATTTTCTTGCTGAGGGTTTTGTCGAAATCCATATCTTTCAGTTCTTCGGGGAGCATCAGACGGTGCAGATACCCCTTGCTCGATTTGATGGAGAGGTATTCCTTGAAAGGCTCGATGTCATAACCATAGTAACCCAGTTCGCGGGCTGCCTGCACGAAGAAAGAAGCGTTCGGACTGTTGGGAGTGAAATAACCGGGTTCGCTGATGGCAAGCAGGTGCTTGAAAATGTCATCATCGGAAGCGGTAGTGGCGGGAATGGAGCTGATAGGAGTGCCCCATTGCCACAAGGCGAATGAATATTCCAATACCGAGTAATCATAAATTTCTTCGATAGGAGCGTTGAATGAATATTTCTTTTCAGCGCAGTATTTCTCGAAGCGGGGGAGCAAGGTAGCTTTCCGTTTTAATACTTCCAGTTGGAAATTTTCAATTTTCTTGCGGTTTTCGGCAGTGGATACGTTGTGGAGGAAGGGTTCGTGACGACCATCTTCTACTCCATAGCAAAGCGGAGCTACGTAGGGGACGGAAATGTCTACATCGTCCGGATAGAAGGTGCGGTAGAGGAGGGTGGTTTGTCCACCCTTACTGATGCCTGTGGCAATCCATTTGCCCGGATAGATGTTCTTGAATGCAGTGGTGACGGCATGCAGGTCGTCTGCGGAGTTTTCGGCTGTCAGGTATTGCCAGTCTTTTGGTTCGGGAGTGGATTCCAGGAAATAACGGTATTCCACGAATATCATGTTGGCATTGAGAAGCTTGGAAAGTTCTTCGCGATATTTGGGGCGGAGGGCATAGGCGGCGCCATAACCTTCGGTGACGATGACTGTAGGACGGTCGAAACCGACATGGGAAACGATGATGCGCTGGCGGAAACTGCCTCTTTCCGGATGGTGGTGATCTAATGGCTGGACAAAATAGGTGACGTACTTCTCTGCGAATTCAGAGGTTTCCAACGGACGGACTTCCTTGATGGCGGAAATCTTACTTAATTTTTGCTTCAGGGCCGTTTGTGCGGATAAGGATGCCGGAATTGCCAGCAACATAAAGAGCAAAAGCGTCGCGTAGCGAATGTGTATGTTCTTCATCATAATCGGGTTTTAAATTGGGGGTAAAGATACTATATTTTCTGAATATTAGGAAGATGTACTTTTCTTTTGCCTTGATTTTTCTTTTTGATACTTTTTCTTTCGGGCAAACGAAAGAAAAAGTATAATCAACAGACTAAAAAAAGAGAGAGAACTGCCTCGCGGCACCTCTCCCCCTGCAAACTTAAAACAACCAACAAAAGAAATAGATTTAGTGAGTGGGGTTTAGTGATAAGTGATTAGTATCCTGCGGCATGATAGCGCAGCCCGCTTATCACTAATCACTAACCGCTAATCACTATAATCTTATCTTATGAACAAGAGTTCTCTGTATTTAGGCAACGTCCACATCTGATTGTCAACAATCAGTTCCAGCTTGTCGATGTGGTAACGGATCTCTTCCATTGCCGGCACGATGGTGTCATGGTAGGCGATGGCTTTTTCACGTTCACTTTCAATCTTGTTGGCAACCTTACGGGCTTCGATCATGGCATCTACATGCTCTTTGATGAAAGCGGTGCGGTCGGCAATCTCTTCGATGAGTTCCAGGTTCTTGGCAGACAGTTTTGCAGCTTTATCGCCGGGGAACAGGTCTTTCATCTTGTAAACGTTGTCGATGAGATCCGTCTGATATTGCGTTGCCACAGGGATGATGTGGTTCATCGCCAAATCACCCAATACACGGGCCTCAATTTGGATTTTTTTAGTGTATGTTTCCCATTTCACCTCGTTGCGGGCTTCCAGTTCTTTCTGAGTCAGGACACCGGTACCTTCGAACATACGGATACTTTCCGGTTTCAGATAGCTGTCGAAGATGAGAGGTACGCTGGTTTCGCAATCCAGGCCGCGTTTCTTGGCCTCTTCTTTCCATTCGTCACTATAGCCATTGCCATCGAAGTGAATGGGTTTGCAGATCTTGATGTATTTGCGGATGACCTCAAGGATAGCCGAAATCTTCGGTTCGCCCTTCTCGATGAGTTCGTCCACATCTTTTTTGAATTCTACCAGTTGCTCGGCTACGGCAGCGTTCAGGGCAATCATGGCGCAGGCACAGTTTGCTTCCGAACCTACGGCGCGGAACTCAAAACGGTTGCCGGTGAAGGCGAACGGGCTGGTGCGGTTACGGTCGGTATTGTCAATCAGTAATTCCGGAATCTGCGGAATATCCAGTTTCATACCTTGCTTGCCGCTAAGGCTTACGAGATCATCTTTTGTACTCTCTTCAATGTGCTCCAATACTTGTGATAACTGTTTGCCGAGGAAGCTGGAAATGATTGCGGGAGGTGCTTCGTTGGCGCCCAGACGGTGTGCGTTGGTGGCACTGGAGATAGCTGCCTTTAACAATCCATTGTGCTTGTAGACTGCCATCAGGGTATTCACTACGAAGGTGATGAAACGCAGGTTCTCTTCGGGCAGTTTACCCGGACCCATCAGCCCGATACCCGTATCCGTACCCAATGACCAGTTGTTGTGTTTACCGCTACCGTTGACACCCTTGAAAGGTTTTTCGTGCAGCAATACGCGGAAGCCGTGGTTGCGGGCTACCTTGCGCATCAGTGCCATGATGAGCATGTTGTGGTCTACCGCCAGATTACATTCTTCGAAGATAGGAGCCAACTCAAACTGGTTGGGGGCTACCTCATTGTGACGGGTTTTAACGGGGATGCCGAGCTTCAATGCTTCAATCTCCAATTCCTTCATGAAAGCGGCTACGCGGGTGGGGATGGCTCCGAAATAGTGGTCTTCGAGCTGCTGGTTCTTGGCGCTGTCGTGACCCATGAGCGTGCGTCCGGTCATCAGCAGGTCGGGACGGGCGGCATACAGACCTTCATCGATCAGGAAATATTCCTGTTCCCAGCCTAGGTAGGCAACCACCTTTTTCACTTCCGGATTGAAGTAACGGCATACGTCTACGGCAGCTTTGTCTACGGCACGCAGGGCTTTCAGCAACGGTGCCTTGTAGTCCAGTGACTCGCCGGTGTAGGCAATGAAAATGGTCGGGATGCAGAGCGTATCATCAACGATGAAAGCCGGAGAGGAGGGGTCCCATGCGCTGTAACCGCGTGCTTCGAATGTATTGCGGATGCCACCGTTAGGGAAGCTGGATGCATCGGGTTCCTGCTGAACGAGGAGCTTGCCTGTGAATTCTTCCATCACACCGCCTTTACCGTCGTGTTCGATGAAAGCGTCATGCTTTTCGGCTGTACCTTCGGTGAGCGGGTGGAACCAGTGAGTGTAGTGGGTAACGCCCATTTCGAGTGCCCATTTCTTCATACCGGCTGCCACTTCATCAGCAATGCTGCGATCCAGCGGAGCACCATTGTCGATCACATCAATCAGTTTGGCATATACCTTGCTCGGCAAATACCTGAACATCTTTTCCTTGTTGAACACATACTTGGCATAATATTCCGACGGACGTTCCGCAGGGGCTGCCACTGAAACGGGTTTCTTTTTAAACGCCGTTTCTACTACTCTGAATCTCAATTTAGACATAAGTAATTAGTGATTAGGGGTTAGTGATTAGTGATTAGTGATAAGCGGGCTGCGCTGTGATAGGGCGTCATGCTTGCCACTAATCACTAACCGCTAACCGTTAGTTAATTATAGGCTGATTCGCCATGTTCGTAAATATCGAGTCCTTCTTCTTCCACCCGTTTCGGAACGCGGAGACCGTGCACGATGTCGAGTCCTTTGAAGATGAGATAACCCATACCTGCCGCCCATGCACCTACCACGAGGGCACCGAATACCTGTGCGCCTAGGAAGCCTGCACCTGCACCGTAGAAGAGCCCTTCGCTGGTGGAGAAAAGCCCTGTGAGTATTGTTCCGAGGAAACCGCAAACACCGTGTACGGAAGAGGCACCCACAGGGTCGTCAACCTTAAGAACTTGGTCGATGAATTCTACCGAAAAGATCATTACAATGCCGCAGATGCTACCGATGATGACTGCTCCCAGCGGAGAAACCGCATCGCAACCTGCCGTGATACCTACCAGACCTGCCAGGATACCGTTCAGCGTGAGTGACAAGGACGGTTTGCTGAACTTCAACCAACTGACTACCAGTGCGAAGAAACCGCCTGCACAGGCTGCAAGGTTTGTGGTGAGGAATACATGTGAGATAGCTTCCTGATCGGCTGTAGAGGCTGCTGCCAACTGTGAACCGGGATTGAAACCGAACCAGCCGAACCACAGAATGAATACGCCGAGAGCTGCCATCGTAAGATTGTGTCCCGGAATGGCTCTGGACTTGCCATCTTTGCCATACTTACCGATACGTGGGCCGAGGATAGCCGCACCTACCAGTGCAATCCAGCCACCGACAGAGTGAACCACCGTAGATCCTGCGAAATCGTGGAACGTGGTGCCGAACAGGTTCATCATGAACGAACCTGCTTCACCGTTCATCAGCCATCCGCCGCCCCAGGTCCAATGACCGGATACGGGGTAAATCAGTACGCTGATGAAGATGGTGTAAACCAGATACATGGAAAACTTGGTACGTTCGGCCATGGCTCCTGATACGATAGTAGCTGCTGTGGCGCAGAATACGGTTTGGAACACCAGGAAACCTTCTGTTGGCAATCCTCCTCCATCATAGAACGAGAGGTCGAAAAAATGGGGCATTCCCACGAAACCACCTACGCCAAACATCAGTCCGAAACCGATGAACCAGTAGAGAAGGGAGCCAAACATGAAGTCTACGAAATTCTTCATCAGAATGTTGGCAGTGTTCTTCACCCGGGTGAATCCGGCTTCTACAAGTGCGAAGCCCGGTTGCATGAAAAATACTAGCATGGCGGCAAGAAGCATCCATACGGTGTTGAGTCCGTTTACCAGTTCTCCTAATGTGTCTGGAATGGCTTCTTCTACAGTTATCTGATCTGTTGCGGCTATTATTGTAGTTGATATGCTATCCGCCGTTGCGGCTTCCTGTGCGAAAGTTTCTGTGGCTATGCAGGTTGCCATAAGGACAGCACCGACTATCCACAGCTTGGCAATGCTGCGTTTACTATATTTATCCATAAGTTTCTTTGCTTTTTTGTTGTACTTGTATTCTTTGTCTTTAAGTGTGGTTTGATGCTGCCTGCTTATCTTTCCTGTTCGGCATTATAGAGTGCGATATCACCCCGTTCAGCAGTGCGGATGCGGATGGCGTCCTGCACGGGGATGACGAAGATACGTCCGTCTCCGATTTCTCCGGTTTGTGCAGCTTTGATGATGGCTTGCACGGTCTTCTCCGCATTTTTGTCACGCACCACGATGGAGATCAGGATACGTTCAATAGAACTTGTGTCGTAGTGTACACCGCGGTAGATGCGCGCCTGGCGGGATTTTCCTATGCCTCTTACGTCGTAGTAGGAGAACCATTCGATGTCCGCTTCGAGCAATGCGTCCTTCACATCCTCGAATTTGGTCTTACGGATAATTGCTTCAATCTTTTTCATACCTTATACATTTTTCGTGTGTAAATCTATACCTGTCTGTCTCTTAAAAACTAACTCCGAATGCGAAGTAGGCTCCCTGTGTATGGGGATTGAAGGTTAGTTGTGCGAAGGTGGGCAGCGAGAAGGAATCGCTGAATTTGATCTCCTTTTCGGCTTTCAGTGTGAGGTTGGTGACATTGAACTTATCGGCGTATGCACCTTCCCATGGGGTTATACCTACTTCTGCCGACCAATCCAGACCGGCCAGTTTGAAAGGGGCGCTGATGCCTACATAAGTGGAATAGGCTCTGTCACCGTTCTCTTTCATGTAGTCGTCTCCGGCAAAATAAGTGTTCCAGCTTAGTGCCAGAGGCCCGAAGTCGTATCCCAGGGTTGCTTCAAAGATATGTGCCGTGCTGTGTGCACCATACTTGAAGTAATCTCCCGTATATCCACCGTCTTCTTTGTGATAGGAGAACCAATAATCGGTGATTGCCACACTGAAACCGCCTATGCTGTAGTCCAGTGTAAGATCAATTTCCCTGGCATCGTCTTTGTCGATTCCTACCGAACCCCATGCTGTCAGTGACAAGCCTTTGTATCCTACCGACATGCTGGGTTGAATGCTCACTCCGCCGCAGTCCGTGCCACGCCAGATGTAGCCACTTACCAGGTCGGCACCTACTGATGCTTCCACTTTGTCCTGTGCCTTTGCCGTGAAGGGCAGGGTTGCTGATAATAATGCGATTGCTATTACCTTTAATTTTACGCTTTTTGTTTTCATATCCTTTTACCTTTTTAAGTTTAGAAAAATTGCGGATGATCAGTCCGGTGAAACAGCTGTTATTTAAGTATAATATTTTTGGTTGGTCGATACTATCTGTTATGCTGAGCTTGTCGAAGCATCTCTTCTCTCTACATCAACCATTTCCTGATTCTCTTCATCGCCTCCGTGCAATCTTCGTGATTGCCAAAAGCCGTCAGCCGGATGTAACCCTCTCCGCTGGGACCGAAACCTACGCCGGGTGTTCCCACTACGTTGGCTTCATACAACATTTGTTCAAAGAATCGCCAGGAGCCGACTCCGTTCGGTGTTTTCAGCCAGATGTAAGGGGCATTTACGCCGCCGTATACTTTCAGGCCGGCTGCTTCCAGACCATCTTTCATCGTCCGGGCGTTGTTCATATAGTAATCAATGTTTTCTTTTATCTGTCGTTTACCTTCCGGGGTGTATATGGCTTCGGCAGCCCGTTGGGTGATGTAGCTGGTGCCGTTGAACTTGGTGCATTGGCGGCGGTTCCACAGGCGGTTCAGTGCGATGCGTTCACCGGTCAATGTGGCGGCCGTCAGCTCTTTCGGAACCACGGTATATCCGCAACGTACTCCGGTGAATCCGGCTGTTTTTGAGAAACTGCGGAACTCAATGGCACATTTCTTGGCTCCTTTTATTTCGTAGATGGAGTGGGGCACGTCCTCTTCTTGTATAAATGCCTCGTATGCTGCATCAAACAGGATGAGGGTATCGTTGGCAAGTGCATAGTCCACCCATTTCTTTAACTGGGCCTTGGTCAGCGTGGTTCCCGTCGGGTTGTTCGGGTAGCAGAGATAAACGATGTCGATGCGTTTGTCTGGTATTTCGGGGACGAAGTTGTTTTCGGCGGTGCAAGGCATGTAGGTCACGTTGCTCCATTTGCCGTCCTCTTCCAGCACTCCGGCGCGGCCGCACATTACATTGCTGTCTATGTATACCGGGTAGATGGGGTCGGTCACTCCCACACTGTTGTCGTGGCGGAGGATGTCTCCGATATTACCCGTATCACTTTTGGCTCCATCATTGACGAATACTTCTGTAGGGCTGAGATGAATACCTCGTGGGGTGTAATCGTGCTTGATGATAGCTTCAATCAGAAAATCATATCCCTGTTCGGGGCCGTATCCGCGGAAAGTATTTGCGTTTGTCATCTCATCCACTGCCTTGTGCATCGCCTCGATGCAAGCCGGTGGCAGTGGCCGGGTAACGTCTCCGATACCCAAACGGATGACATCTTGCTTGGGGTGTGTTATCCTGAAAGTATTCACCTTTTTAGCTATGTCTGAAAATAAATAACTTCCCGGTAATTTCAAAAAATGTTCGTTTACTAATGCCATACTTTCTTGTTGTTTTAAGTTTACTACTTTTCGCTATCTAATTATCGGATTTCTATTTCTCCATCGAACACCCGGACTGCTCCTCCGGTCATCATTACGTGCCCGTTTTTTTCGTCCCATTCAATGGTGAGAGTGCCTCCATCCATGATGATGTCTGATGTTCTTCCGGCTCTTCCTGTGAGGGCGGCTGCTACGGCGGTGGCACACGCTCCTGTTCCGCAGGCTTGGGTGATACCCGAGCCTCTTTCCCATACCCGCATCCGGATTTTGCCGTTTTCAAGTACTTGGGCGAATTCTACGTTGATTCGTCCGGGGAATAACGGGTGGTTTTCTAGTTTCGGGCCGATGTTTTCGAGGTCTATCTCCTTTATATCATCTACAAAGATTACCAGATGGGGATTTCCCATTGATACGGTGGTTCCGGTGAATGGCCGTCCGCAGGCTTCTACGGTTTGTTCCTGCATGTCGGCAGGGATGCCCATGTCCACGGTGACGGTATCCACTCTTCCGTCTTCTACGTGAAGTTTCAGTACTTTGATGCCCGAAAGAGTATCGAGGGTGACTGCTGTCTTTGAGGTTAGTCCATATTCATATAGGTATTTGCCGATGCAACGGCTGGCGTTGCCACACATTTTGGCTTCGGAGCCATCTGCATTGAAGATGCGCATGTTGAAATCAGCTTTGTCCGAACTGCCGATAAGTACCAGACCGTCACTTCCAATTCCTGTGTGCGGGGCGCTCCATGCAACCGAAAGTTTTTCAGGACTTTCGATGGGGTATTTCGTGGTGTCTACATAGATGTAGTCATTACCCGCTCCGTGCATCTTGGTGAATTTAATCATTTTTGTCATTTTGTACTCTGTTGGTGAATTAATGTTTCCTTTTGTTTTAATCACGATGCAAAGATACGACATTTTGATTATTATTTAATGGAAATAATACCTTATTTCTATTTTAGATGTCTAATCTTTCAGTCGCTGCAAATATACACTATTCAAGTTTCAATTTAAAAGTTTGCAGGGGGATATTTGGCTAATTTGTTATTTATGGAATTATTTCCGCATATTCATTCTGTGTGAAAAAGGAGGTGAATGCTTGCTTTTTGCAGAAAAGTGAAGTTTATGGAATGAAAAAACCGTTTCATAAATGACATTATGAAACGGTTTTATTGTTTTTGGTAACTAAATGTATTTCGGGAAATGCCTTGCTACTGTCTTTAAAAAAGTTATTTCTTTTTCAGTATCTCCTGCAACAATACAGGTTCATTGGTTGTGATAAAGTCCACACCTTCGCCAATAAGCCACTCCATATCTTTGGCGTCGTTCACTGTCCAGGCATTCACTTTCATGCCGAGGTCGTGACATTCTTTAATCCATTCGGGATGTTTCTTAAATACGTTGAAGTGATAGTCAGGTCCGGCACATCCCCATTCTTTCAATTCTTTTGGACTAAGATCGCCTTCCAGATAGTAGACGGGAGTACCTTTCGGGGCGAGACGGATGAACTCTTTGCAAGCGTGGCGGGAGAAAGTGATGTACTCAGTACGATCTGTCAACCCCATTTTCTTTATCATTTTCACGATTTGTTCTACGGCGCGGGTTTCCTGTTCGGGAGTCTTGTGCGCTTTAAGCTCCAGGATAAGGCGGGTTTTCAGTTGCTTGGCCTTATCGAGGTATTGCTTCAGGGTAGGGAGGTTTTCGCCATTGTCGAGGATGATGGAAGTACACTCTTTCTTGGTGGATGTTTCCATGCGGACACCTTTAAAGACGCCATCGTGGTCTACGATGAGTTTATTGTCAGCAGTGAGCCATACGTCGAACTCAGAGCCGTAACAGTTAATAGAATCGGCTTTCACTAGGGCGGCAACACTGTTTTGGGCGGAGCCGTCGGTCTTCCAGAAGCCACGGTGGGCAATAACTTGGGTATTTTGTGCCTGCACAGTGCCGTATGCGGCAATGGATAGGGCAGAGGCGAATAAAAGTTTTTTCAGATTCATAGGTGCTTGATTTTAAATTCGCCGCAAGTTACGAAATAATCCTATATATGATGTTTCATTTATATGATAATTAACGCCGTATACGCCGCCTGCGACGGTGGTGGCGTTTCTTTTGTTTATAGATACTGATCCGTTTCCATACAATCCAGACAAAGAGTGCACCGAAGACTGCAAAAATAAGGAGTACAATGCCGGTGTTCAGGTTGTCGCCTTTAACGCGACTCCACATTTCGAGAACGAGTTCCGTGCGGTCGCCGAAGTCGCGAATCATGGCACATCTCTCTACTACTTTACGGTCGGGGTACTGGATAGGATTGATTTGAATGCTGTCTGCTCCGGGGCCGAAAAAATAACTGAGGTCGGAGAACAGTTCGAGGGTGGTATCAATCTTTGCCTCCATGATTTCAGCGGTTGCTACGGCGCTGACGTAACCGATGGCGTCCATGTTGCGCAGGGCGATGTCCGGCTGGCAAAGGTAGTTGATGAAGTAGCTGGCGGCTTTCACGTTACGGGCATACTTGGGGATGGCCCAGCCATCGTACCAGATGTTGCTGCCTTCACGGGGAACCGTATAGTCGAGGCTGACACCCACGGCTTCGGCTTCTTCGATGGCCCAGACGGCATCGCCGCTCCATGTGAGGTTGAGCCATGCCTTGTTCTTGGTCATCATCTCTTTGCCGAAGTCGGCTTCCCAACCGGCAATATTGGGTTTCATTGATTTCAGGTATTGCTCTGCCAGGGCGATGGCTTCGGGGGAATTGTCGTTCATCAGTTGCTCCACGGTGATGGTGCTGTCGGCAAGCTGGCGGGCGTGGGCGTAAATGATGGCAGTGCCATAAGCGTCGCGATAGCTGTCCTTCATCAGAATTTTACCACGGTTGACAGCATCCCAAAGGCAACCCCAGGTACTGACTTCTTCGAGAGTTTTGAATTTCTTGTTATAGAGAATGCCGGCAGTGCCCCACATGTAGGGAACAACGTAATCGTTGGTATGGCGCTCGGGTTGGCTGATTTTCTCCAATTCTTTACGGATGTAAGGGGAGATATTGGGGATGTAATCCGTGGTTTTACCAAAGTTGCGATTGATGGGGAGGAGGAGATCCTTTTTCAGCATACGCTCAATGATATATTCCGAGGGACATATGAGGTCGAAGTCTTCCTGACCACGCTCGATTTTGGTGAGCATGATTTCGTTGATATCGAATACTTGGTAGATGATGCGGATGTCTTCGCCTGTCTGCTCTTTGTACCAGGCGGGGAACTCGGCAAGGACGTTTTCGTCGATGTAGTCGGCCCAGTTGTAGACTTTAAGGACACGGCTGCGCTTCTCATCGGAGCTGGTGCAGGAGGCGAGGAGAAGGAGGCAGAGGAGGAGGGATATATATTTCTTCATTATTTTTATTCTTTCTTTGAACGTTCTGCTCTCTTGTTAATCACAATCAGCAATACTAATACCGTTATGAAGATGATGGTTGACAGCGGACGTAATTCCGGAGTCAATCCTCCCTTGCGTGCATCGGCATAAATATAGGTGGAAAGCGTTTCCAGACCTTCGTTTCCGATGGTGAAAATAGTCACAGCGAAATCATCGATGGAAAGAGTGAAGGCGAGGATAAAACCGCTTATCATTCCCGGCAGAATCTCAGGAAAGATGACCTTGCGCAATGCCTGGAAAGGCGTAGCCCCCAGATCGAGGGCAGCTTCATAAACGTTCTGATTCATCTTTTTCAGGCGTGGCATGACGCTGAGCACTACATACGGGGTACAGAAAGTGATATGTGCCAGTACCACCGTTGTGAATCCCTGCGAGATGCCGAAGCTGACAAACAACAGGAACAGCGACACACCTGTGATGATGTCTGCATTCATCATCGGTATGGCATTGGTAAAGTTCATCACCTGGCGGGCACGGGAGCGCAGGTTAAAGATGCCAATGGCTGCCAGACTACCCAGAAAAGTAGATGCCGTGGCCGCAATCAGCGCAATGGCGAACGTGTTCCAGATGGCACTCATCAGCGAGTGGTGCATGCCGCCTGTAAAGAGGGAGCTGTATAGTTTAGTGGAGAATCCGGTCCAGTTGCCCAACACCTTGGCTTCGGTGAAGGAGAAAATCATTATGATAAGGATAGGTGAATAAAGCAAAGCTAACAGCAACCACAAATATCCCTTGGCAAGTATACGTGTCATCATATCACACCTCCGCTTTCATTTTGAGCACTGTCGTCCTCGTTCGTAAATAAGGCAGTGACACCAATCAGCAACAGCATGATGAGCGACAGGGCAGCGCCGTAGTTCCACATTCCATTATAAATGCTCTCCTGCACGGTGGTACCGAACAGCTTGATATTATTCATCGTCAACAACTCGGCAATGGCAAAAGTGGAGACAGTGGGCATAAAAACCATCACCACACCGCTCATGATGCCCGGCATGGAAAGAGGCAGAATCACTTTCCGGAACACTTGCAGAGGCGTAGCCCCCAGATCCTGGGCAGCTTCTATCAGACTGCTGTCCATCTTCTGCAACGTGTTGTAGATGGGGTATATCATAAACGGCAGAAAGTTGTAGACCATACCGAACACCAGCGCACCTTCGCCCAACGGCAAGTTGAGGAAGTCGAACAGCGCCACGGTGGCAAGTGTGCGTATCAGGATGTTCACCCACATAGGCAAGATGAACAGTACGACCATGGTTTGGGAAGTGTTGAAGCGTTTCTGGCTCAGGATATATGCTGCGGGATAACCCAGTATGAAACATGCCAGCGTGGTGATGACGGCTATCCCGATGGAGTAAACAAATGTGTTGATGGCTTCGGGGTGCATCATGAACTTGCGGAAGTTGGCGAATGTAAATGCGCCTTCGGCGTCCGTGAAAGCATAGAGCACGATGAGCAATAAGGGCATCACCACGAAGATGACGAGAAACAGGGCGTAGGGAACAGTCCAGTTCCGGCGGCGCATGAAGAAGCGGGATATATTACTGAGCACTTCCTTTCTTATTAGTGGGTTCAACAATAGCAGAGGGTTTCGTCACCCGGATGTTCTGCGGAGCGATGGTGATGCCGACGCGGTCGCCGTCGTCCCAGACGTCGTTAGTATCGACAAAGATATCTTCGTCCCAGTCCGTAAACACGGTGAGATGGTAATGGTTGCCTTTGTAGAGGATGAATTTTACTTCACCTGTCAGGTGCCCGTCTTCTTCGTTGTCTTCGAGGATGACATTCTGGAAATCAATCTCTACCTGTACGTCGCTGCCCGGCTCGATGCCTTGCACTTCAGTGCACTCAAAGGTGTAACCAAGGAATTCGACGTGCTGCTCGTCAATCAGTCGTCCGGAGAAAGTGTTGCAAGTGCGTTCCTTCTTCATGACGTGGATGTCGAAGGGCTTCACAAGCAGGCCCACTTCGCGTCCGGCTTCAAAACTGTGGTAATCCTGCACCATGAATTCGTAACCTTCGTTGGTTTGCACCATCATTTCATAGTGCACGCCTTTGAAGATGCAGGAGGTGACGGTACCTGTCAGTTGGGCGGCGGCAGAGGGCTCGAAGATATAGATGTCTTCGGGGCGGAGGACGACATCAACAGGAGTGTTGACGCCGAAGCCCTTGTCCACACATTCAAATTCGTGTCCGGCAAAGGAGACTGACTTATCCTGGAGCATGAGTCCGTTCAGGATGTTACTTTCGCCGATGAAGTCGGCAACGAAAGAGTTGATGGGTTCGTTGTAAATGTCGGTCGGGGTGCCTATTTGTTGGATGCGGCCTTCGCTCATCACGACGATGGTGTCGCTCAGGGTGAGGGCTTCTTCCTGATCGTGGGTGACGTAGATGAAGGTAATACCGAGCTTCTGGTGCATCTCTTTCAGTTCCATTTGCATGTCCCGGCGCATTTTCAGGTCGAGGGCGGCGAGGGGTTCGTCCAGTAGCAACACTTCCGGCTCATTGACGATGGCGCGGGCGATGGCTACGCGCTGCTGTTGTCCGCCGGAAAGGGAGTCGACGTCACGGTCTTCGTAATCCGTCATGCCTACCATGCGGAGTGCCTGTTTTACCTTCTTGCCGATGGTGGCTTCGGGCATCTTCTTGAGTTTCAGTCCGAAAGCGATATTGTTGTACACATTCAGATGGGGGAAGAGAGCATACTTCTGGAAGACGGTGTTCACCGGACGCTGATGTGGCGGTGTTTGGGTGATGTCACGTCCACCGATGGTGATGATGCCTTCCGAGGCTGTCTGGAAACCGGCTATCAGGCGAAGCAAGGTAGTCTTGCCACAACCGGAGGGGCCCAGGATAGTTACAAATTCGCCCTTACGGACAGAGAGGTTTACATCATTCAGTACAGCCTTGTCTCCGAAGAATTTCGATACATGCTCCACACCGATGATGCAGTCAGACTTTTGCATAAGCGTTATTAAGTTTAACCCAAAAACGAATTGAACGAATTCTGCTTTTTCGAAAAAAGCGGGGCAAAGGTAGGGAATAAATCGGGAATATGAAAGAGGAGATACATCGTAAATAATGCAACGGAATATTTTGTTTCGGAAAACATTGTTATCTTTGAAGAAGATAAGCTGCATCTCAGCATAAATTTTTCATGCAAGCATGAAAGTTCTGTGTTCGATTTGCATTATCTTTGTAGCATTAATGAGTACTATTATAGTATAAGGAGACAAGAACATGGGCAACAGGATTTATCCCATCGGGATACAGAACTTTGAGAAAATTCGCAAAGAAGGGTACGTTTATGTGGATAAAACCGCATTGATGTATAAGTTGGTGAAGAGCGGCAGTTACTACTTCCTTTCCCGCCCCCGCCGTTTTGGGAAGAGCTTGCTTATTTCCACGTTCGAAGCCTATTTTGAAGCAAAACGGGACTTATTTGAAGGTCTGGCGGTGGAAACTCTGGAAAAAGACTGGGTGAAACGCCCTGTGTTGCATCTGGACTTGAATATCGGGAAATATGATACACCGGATAGTCTGGACAAGATACTGGACAGCAACTTGTCAAAGTGGGAAGAGCTTTATGGAACCGGTGTTGCTGAGAGTACCCTTGCCCTGCGCTTTGCAGGAGTTGTGGGACGAGCCTATGAGCAAAGCGGCGAGCGTGTAGCCATTCTCATCGACGAATATGACAAACCCTTGCTCCAAGCTATCGGCAATGAGGAACTGCAACGAGAATTCCGCAACACTCTGAAACCTTTCTATGGCGTACTGAAAACCATGGACGGCTGCATCAAGTTTGCCCTGCTGACGGGAGTGACCAAGTTCGGCAAAGTCAGTGTGTTCAGTGACCTGAACAATCTGAATGACATCTCCATGGACGAGCCGTTTATTTCCATCTGTGGAATCACCGAGAAAGAGATCCATCTTAATTTTGAAGAAGACCTGCACGAATTGGCAGCCGCGCAGAAAATGACGTATCAGGAAGTATGCAATGAGCTGAAAGAATGCTATGACGGTTATCACTTTACGGAAAACACTGACGGTATTTACAATCCTTTCAGTCTACTGAATACATTCTTTAAGATGAAATTCGGCAACTACTGGTTTGAAACCGGAACGCCTACCTATCTTGTGGAGTTGCTGAAACGCAATCACTACGACTTGGAGCGTATGGCGCATGAAGAAACAAATGCTGACGTGCTGAATTGTATTTATGGCGACGATGAACCCATACCGGTCATTTTCCAGAGCGGATATCTTACGATAAAGGGGTATGATAAGGAATTCGGTCTTTATCGTCTCGGTTTCCCGAACCGGGAAGTGGAAGAGGGCTTTATCAGATTTCTGATGCCATTCTATACCCGTTTCAACCAGTTGGAAGCGCCGTTTGAGATACAAAGATTTGTTCGTGAGATACGTGCCGGGCAACCTAACGCTTTCTTTAAGAGGTTGCAAAGCTTCTTTGCCGACACACCTTATGAATTGGTGAAAGACTTGGAGTTGCATTATCAAAATGTGTTGTTTATCGTCTTCAAACTGGTAGGTTTCTACACACAGGCGGAGTATCACACTTCGGAAGGGCGGGTGGACTTGGTGGTGAAGACTACCGATTACATTTACGTCATGGAATTCAAACTGGAAGGTACTGCCGAGGAAGCTTTACAACAGATAAAAGAAAAGCAGTATGCTCTTCCTTTTGAGGCAGATCCGAGGAAATTATTCAAAATAGGTGTGAATTTCAGCAATAAAACAAGGAATATAGAGAAGTGGATTGTTGAATGACAGAATGCCGCACTTCATCGTTTCCAATGCCATACTTAAATACATGTAATGCCACACTTCGTAACCGTTGAAGTGTGGCATTACGTCTGTTTAGATGTGGCATTCTACTTATTGAAGTGTGGCATTCTTATTTTATAATATGTATGCCGCTTCATGCACGCCGGCTACAGCGCGTCCGCTCGGGTCATTTTTTCCTTGTAGTGTAGCATCCCAGGCAAGGGCCTCGGCTGTGGAACATGCCACACTGGGGACGCTGGGAACACTGAGAGCTGCCGACCGGCTGGGGAAGTGCTCCTCAAAGATGCTGCGGTAATAATATTCCTCTTTGTTCTGTGGCGGATTGATGGGGAAGCGTTCGGCCACATGCTCCATCTGGTGGTCGGTGACGGCGGCAGAGGTGATGGCTTTCAGCGTATCAATCCAGTTGTAGCCCACGCCGTCCGAGAATTGTTCTTTCTGTCGCCAGGCCACGCTTGCGGGCAGCATATCCTCAAAAGCTTCGCGGACGATACGTTTCTCTACTTCTTTGCCCGGACACATCTTGACGGCGGGACTCAGGCTCATGGCCACATCCAGGAATTCTTTGTCAAGGAAAGGTACACGCCCTTCCACACCCCATGCAGCAAGGCTCTTGTTGGCACGCAGGCAATCGTACATGTGCAGTTTGGAGAGCTTGCGCACCGTCTCTTCGTGGAAAGCCTGCGGGGTGGGTGCTTTGTGAAAGTAGAGGTATCCGCCGAAAACTTCGTCGGCCCCTTCGCCACTGAGCACCATTTTGATGCCCATACTCTTGATGACACGCGCCAGCAAGTACATCGGTGTGGAAGCGCGGACAGTGGTGACATCGTAGGTTTCGATGAAATAAATCACATCGCGCAGGGCGTCGAGGCCTTCCTGCACGGTGTAGTTGATTTCGTGGTGAACGGTGCCGATATACTGGGCCACTTCACGAGCTTTTATCAAGTCCGGTGCACCACGCAGGCCGACGGCGAAGGAATGGAGTTGCGGCCACCAGGCTTCGCTTTGGTTGTTGGTTTCGATGCGTTTGCGGGCGTACTTTTTGGCAATGGCGGAGATGACGGAGGAGTCGAGCCCACCGGAAAGGAGTACCCCGTAAGGAACATCGGACATGAGCTGGCGCTGTACGGCAGCTTCAAGAGAGAGCTTTACATTGTCTATTTCCTGACGTGTGGCATGGCGGGCGGCGGTGTCGTCTGACTTTACGGTGTCATATTCGGTCCAGTCGCGCTTGTACCAGCGTTGCATTTTGCCTTCGCTGCCCCGGTAGTAATGACCGGGAAGGAAGGGCTCGTATTCGTCGCAGAAGCCTTCGAGGGCTTTCAGTTCGCTGCCCACGTAGATGTGGCCTTCGTCGTCACGACCTATATAGAGGGGAATAACTCCAATAGGGTCGCGGGCAATGAGGAAATCATCAGTTTCTTCATCATAGAGGGCGAAGGCGAAGATGCCGTTCAACTCTTCGAGAAAGTCAATGCCTTTGTCTTTGTAGAGGGCGAGGATAACTTCGCAGTCCGAACCTGTCCGGAAAGCGTATTTTCCGGCATAACGGGCACGGATTTCGCGATGGTTATAGATTTCACCGTTCACGGCGAGGATTTGCCTGTTGTTCGATGAATACAAAGGCTGTCCACCGCTTTCGGGGTCGACGATGGAAAGACGTTCGTGTGCCAGAATGGCACTGCCACCTACGTAGATACCACTCCAGTCGGGTCCGCGGTGACGGATTTTCTGCGCCATTTTCAGCGCTTTGCGTCTCAATTCCTGGGATTGAGATTGGATGTTGAAGATACCTGCTATTCCACACATGATGTTTAGTGATTAGGGGTTAGTGTTTAGTGATAAGTATTTAGTGATAAGTGTTTAGTGATAAGTGATAAGCACCAATAGCGCAGCCTACTAATCACTCATCACTAAACACTCATCACTTATTTAAGTATTCATCTACTTTCTGCGCTGCCTTGCGTCCGTCAGCCAGCGCATGCACCACGAGACTCGCACCTCTGGCAGCATCTCCTGCCACAAACACGTTCTCCGGGAACTCCGGTTGTTCCGGTTTCAGGAAGCCCATAGCCAGCAGCACCATGTCGGCGTCGATGACTTCTTTCTTTCCAGTGGGCTTCATAGTGGGGCGTCCGCCATCCTGTGCCGTTGCCCATTCCACTTCTTCCACTTCTACGCCGCAGACTTTGCCGTTCTTCCCAATGAATTGGTTGGAAGCAAGGCTCCAGCGACGGGTACATCCTTCTTCGTGGCTTGAAGTCGTTTTCAGTACAACGGGCCATTGCGGCCAGGGAGTAGAGGCATTGTGTCCTACGGGAGGTTGCGGCATGATTTCTATCTGCGTCACGCTCGCGGCTCCTTGGCGGATGCTTGTGCCGATGCAATCCGACCCAGTATCTCCACCACCGATGACGAGGACTTTCTTCCCTTTGGCATTCACCAGTTTATCCTTCGGAAAGGTTTCTCCGTCAAGGATGTGGTTCTGCTGTGCCAGCATTTCAAGGGCGAAGTGGATACCTTTCAGCTCGCGTCCGGGGATGGCGAGGTCGCGTGCCTGCGGGGTTCCGGTGCAGATGCAGTAGGCGTCGAAGCCTGCGGGAAGTTTCTGCACATCTACCGTTACGCCCATCTCAAATTGAATACCTTCGGCTTCGAGCACCCGCATGCGGCGGTCGATTACTGCTTTATCGAGTTTAAAATTAGGAATACCATAGCGCAATAATCCGCCGGGCATGGGTTTGCTGTCGAAAATAGTTATTTCATACCCCCGGGCATTCAGTCGGCATGCGGCAGACAATCCGGCAGGACCGGCGCCGATGATGGCCACCCGCTTTCCATTGCGTTCGGGGCGGATAGGAGTGATATAGCCCTCGCGGAAGGCCGCTTCGGCAATGGCGGCTTCATTCTCACGGATAGTGACGGGCTCGTCGCAAGAGAGTTTCAGTACACATGATTTCTCGCAGAGGGCGGGGCAGATGCGTCCCGTGAACTCGGGAAAGTCGTTGGTGGTGGCGAGAACTTCGTAAGCCTCACGCCACCGGCCTTTATAGAGTGCGTCTTGAAATTCGGGTTGCTTGTTGCCCAGCGGACATGCCCAGTGGCAAAAGGGGACACCGCAGTCCATGCAACGGGATGCCTGAAGTTTGCGGTCGTGGCTGTTCAAAGTCTGTTCCACCTGACTGAAGTCGGTGATGCGTTCGTGGACAGGGCGGTAACCCGCTTCCTGCCGTGGTATGGTTAAGAATGCTTTTGGATTTCCCATGATTGGACAAATTGTTAGGTTTTAATTATTAATTAATAATCGCGTTGCATCTCCGCAATCTTCTGTTGCAGCTTCCGCATCTGTTCCTCTTGCAGTACTTTCTTGTACTCGATGGGGACTACCTGAATAAACTCATCCACGTAGCGGTTCCAGTCGTCAAGCATCGTGCGTGCCAGATTGGAGCCTGTGTAGAGGTAGTGCTGGCGGACAAGCTCGTGCAATTCCTTGCGGTATGAAGCTTCTTCGATGAGTGAGAGTTCCACCATTTCCATATTGCAGAAATAATCGAAGTTACCGTCCTTGTTCCAGACGTAAGCCACACCGCCCGACATACCGGCTGCGAAGTTGCGTCCCGTAGAGCCGAGGACTACGACACGTCCGCCCGTCATATACTCGCAACAGTGGTCTCCCACGCCCTCCACTACGGCAGTGGCGCCGGAGTTGCGGACGGCAAAACGTTCGCCTACGCGGCCGTTGATATATACTTCACCACTTGTGGCACCATAAAGCAAGGTGTTTCCGGCAATGGTATTCTTTTCGGCCTGGAAGTTACTACGCACCGGAGGCAGAACGGCGATGCGTCCGCCCGACAGTCCTTTGCCGAGGTAATCGTTTGCTTCACCTTCCAGCTTGAAGTTAACACCCGCTACAAGGAATGCGCCGAAACTCTGCCCTGCCGAACCTTTGAATTTCACGTTCAGCGTGTGTGCTGGCAGACCTACCTCACCATACTTTGCGGCAATGGCACCGGAGAGCATCGCTCCGCAGGCACGGTCAGTGTTGGCAATGGTGTATTCCAGTGAGATTTCTTTCTGGCTCTCCAAGGCTTCGGCGGCGGCATGTAGCATTTCCACGTCTTTCACGTGGTCGATGCCATGTTGCTGGTCGATGGTGTGGCGAATGGCGGCATCGTTCGGGATGCGTGCCAAAAGCTTGGAAAAGTCGAGAAGCTCAAATTTCGGGTTCTCCTCTATTGCCTTTTCTCCTTGTCCCTTTCTTACGATAAGGTCGGTGCGTCCGATGATGTCATCCAGACGTTCCACGCCGATTTCAGCAAGATACTCGCGTACTTCCTGTGCCAGAAAGGTGAAGAAGTTCACCAGATATTCGCTCCGTCCGTGGAAACGCTTGCGCAGTTCTTCATTCTGCGTTGCCACACCTACGGGACAGGTATTCTGATGGCATTTACGCATCATGACGCAACCCAGCACAATCAATGCGCTGGTGGCGAAACCGAATTCCTCGGCTCCCAGCATTGCCATCAGCACGATGTCGCGGCCTGTCTTCAGTTGTCCGTCCACTTGCAGCATCACCTGCCCGCGCAGGCCGTTCAGTACAAGTGTCTGTTGCGTCTCGCTCAGACCAAGTTCAGGCGAAATACCGGCATAGCGGATGCTGGAAGCAGGAGAAGCCCCCGTTCCCCCTTCTGCACCGGAAATAACGATGAGGTCGGCTTTGGCCTTTGCCACACCTGCGGCAATGGTTCCCACACCACTTTCCGCCACCAGTTTCACGCTGATTTTGGCACGTGGATTCACATTCTTCAAGTCGAAAATAAGCTGTGCAAGGTCTTCAATGGAATAAATGTCGTGATGGGGCGGTGGGGAAATCAGAGAGATTCCCGGTATGGAGTGGCGCGTCTTTGCAATCACCTGATCCACTTTGAAGCCCGGAAGCTGACCGCCTTCGCCCGGCTTGGCACCCTGTGCCACTTTGATTTGTATTTCATCGGCATTCACCAGATATTCCGTTGTCACGCCGAAACGCCCGGAAGCTACCTGCTTGATGGCGCTGCGCAGGGAAGTTCCGTCTTCATGCGGAGCGAAGCGGGCACTGTCTTCACCACCCTCACCGGTGTTGCTGCGGCCATGAATCTTGTTCATGGCAATAGCCATCGCTTCGTGTGCTTCCTTGCTGATAGAACCGTAGCTCATGGCACCCGTCACGAAACGGTGCATGATGCTTTCCGCCGATTCCACTTTATCAATGGGTATCGGGCTATGACGGAAATCAAGAAAATCTCTCAGAAAGATAGGTGCTTCCTTTTCGTCCACCAACCGGGTAAATTCCTTGAACTTCTTATAGCTGCCCAATCTCGTAGCCAATTGCAGGGTTGAGATGGTTTCCGGGTTCCAGGCATGCTTCTCGCCGTCTTTGCGGAAAGCGTACAAGCCATTGTTCGGAAGCAAATCCTCCATTTGTCCGGCAAAGCCATTATTGTGGAAAGCAATTGCATCCCGTGCCACCTCATCCAGACGGATACCGCCGATAGTGGACTTCAATCCGCCGAAGTAAGCGTTGCTCAGTTCTTCGCTCAATCCCACCGCCTCGAATATTTTCGCACCCCGGTAGGAGCGGATGGTGGATATACCCATCTTACTCATGATTTTGAATAATCCCTTGCAGATGGATTTGATATACTTCTTTTCTGCTGTAGCATAGTCCAGTTGGATTTCTTTCTTCGCTACCAGCCTGTCTATCACTGCAAACGCCATGTACGGATTCAGGGCGCTGGCGCCGAAACCCAGCAACAAGGCGGCGTGCATCACTTCGCGTATCTCACCGCTTTCCACTACCAGTGCCGTCTGCACGCGTTTTCCTACCGAGATGAGGTGATGGTGTACGGCACTGACAGCCAGCAATGAAGGGATGGCTGCATGGGTGGCGTCCACATCACGGTCGGTCAGTACAATGTAGTTTACGCCTTCGCTGACAGATTCTTCCGCCTGTTTGCAAAGTGTGGTGAGTGCTTCTTGCAGTCCGGCACGTCCTTTGTCTACCTCGAACAACATGGGTAGTTTCACCGTCTTGAACCCTTTGTAGCGGATATTACAAAGGATGTCCAGTTGTGCATTGTTCAGGATGGGGTGATTGAGGCGCACCATTTTACAGTGGCTTTCGCTGGGCGTGAGGATATTCATGCCTACGGCACCAATGTATTCCGTCAGTGACATCACCAGTTCCTCGCGTATCGGGTCGATGGGCGGATTGGTGACCTGTGCGAATTGCTGGCGGAAATAATTATATAGAAGTTGTGGCTTATCAGAGAGCACGGCAAGCGGCGTGTCGTTACCCATAGAGTTGATGGGTTCGGCACCCGTGGTACACATGGGGACGATGAGGCGTTCGACGTCTTCCTTGGAATAGCCGAAGGTGCGCAGCATGCGGTAATAATCGGGCACTGAATGTTCCACTTTGCGACCGCTTTTCAGCTCATCCAGTTCGATGCGGTTCGTTGCCAGCCAACTGCGATAAGGTTTGGCTTCGGCAAGTTGCTTTTTCAGTTCGCCGTCGTAGTAAATTTCTCCCTTCTCGGTGTCCACCAGCAATATCTTGCCCGGTTGCAGGCGACCTTTTTCCTTGATGTCTCCCGGTTCGAAGTCCATGACGCCTACTTCGCTTGCCACCACCATCATGTCGTTGTGTGTGATGAGGTAACGCGCCGGACGCAATCCGTTACGGTCGAGCATGCCACCTGCGAAACGTCCGTCGCTGAACAGCAGTGCGGCAGGGCCGTCCCACGGTTCCATCAGGATGGAATGGTATTCGTAGAAGGCTTTCAGGTCTTCACTGATGGGATTCTTCTCATTGAAGGATTCCGGCACCAGCATAGCCATGGCGTGGGGCAGACTCATGCCGGATATTACGAGGAATTCCAGCACATTGTCCAGTGAGGCACTGTCGCTCATGCCCGGCTGGATGATAGGGCGTATCTCTTTGATGTCGCCCAGCGAAGGGGAGGAGAGCACACTTTCGCGAGCCTCCATCCAGCCACGGTTGCCGCGGATGGTGTTGATTTCACCGTTGTGCGCCAGGAGGCGGAAGGGCTGTGCCAGTCCCCAGGTGGGGAAGGTGTTGGTGCTGAAGCGGGAGTGTACCAGTGCCAGTCCACTGGTGAAATAACTGTTGGTCAGGTCAGGGAAGTAGTTGCGCAGTTGCAGCGAAGAGAGCATGCCTTTATAAATGATGTTCTTCGTGGACAGTGAGACGATGTAGAAATCTTCCCGTGTCGGGATGTCCCCCTTGTGCACTTTGTTCTCTATTCTCTTCCTTATTATGTAGAGCTTACGATCTGCCGTTTCGCTTTCCGTAAATCCGGTGATGAAAATCTGCTTGATGTCCGGTTCGTTGGCAAGTGCCGCTTCACCCAGTATTTCGGGGCAGGTGGGCACGTTGCGCAGGTGCATCAGTGTTAATCCTTCTTTTTCAATCTCTTCGATGATGATGCTCAGAATGGCGGACTGGTCTTTTTCGTCCTTCGGCAGGAACAGAAGTCCCGTGCCGTACTTTCCCTTTTCGGGAACGGGGATACCTTGCAGGAGAATAAATTCATGCGGTATTTGCAGCATGATTCCGGCACCATCTCCGGTTTTGTTATCCGCACCTTCCGCACCGCGATGGCGCATATTTTCTAATACTTTTAATGCCGATTCCACCAACTCGTGCGATTTACCTCCGTGAATATTCACCAGCATCCCCACACCACAAGCATCATGCTCGTTTTCTGCGTCATACAAACCCAACTGATTGGGCTGTCGCTGGCAAACGGACTGTTGTCCTTGTCCGGTTCTTGGTCGACCAGTCTTTTCCTTTGTTTTGTTGTTAAAAAGTTCTTCTTTCATCCTTTTGAGTTTACTTTATTCTGTAGTAATACCTATTATTGTTATCAAATTGTTTGGCAAAGATATTGTTTTGGTTTCAAAATGATGTAATAATGGATAAAATTCTAACTTATAAAATTCCTACTAATAGGGGTTGTGTTATGGATTGAAAGAAAAATATCGTATTTTATTTTGTATTATAATTAAAACTGTTTATTTTGTAATATGTTGTAAGTTGTGCTGATCTGTATTATCAGAATCTATATCCCAATCCTATCTTCAAAGTGGGGCGTATACTCGAAGTGCCGTTGGTCGAGCCATTATATCCTACACCTCCCGCCAGATCAAGCAGAAAATGTTTCCATACCCTGCGGAATCCCCAGTAGGGGGTGATGGTGTAAATGGATGCTGCTTTCCACCCATTTGTAATGGCTATCGGGAAGGAATAGCCGAAGTTTACCGACAGATAACCTCCTGAATTGCCAAAAGTGCGTTTATCTTTCCGGTGCCGTTTTTGCAAGTTATAATAAAAACGTGGCTCTATGGCAATATCTCCGGTTACCAGATGATAGTCTTTCGTCGAGAAATAAAATCCATTGTCTGAGTCCATCTCCAGGCCCAATAATTTCCCATATGAGTAAGAACTTCCTGCACTGAACACAAGGGTTGCCCGGGGAGCAAAAGCATATTCATAACTATAAGCCAAGCCAATGCCGTTTAAAAGAATGCTATGTCCTGAGACGGTGGTACTTTGTGCTGATTTATCGCCCTTTTTATCTTGTGGGTGCGCATAAGCAGGCATGCTTAGTTGGAACATAATGAGTATAATCATTGCATAGCCGATGGCGGGCAGATAATGACGGAGGCTTTCTTCTTTTTTCATATAGTCTTTTTTTAAGTTAATAAATTAAGTATTTATCTATAAAGACATGGAGAAGTGCAAAACTCCCTACTGCTGAAGTGAAAATACCAGATATTAGGTTACAACCTTTTGCATACACTTCGGGCTTTACAACTTGCGAACAATTAATAAATCATTGTGAAGTAAAAGAAAAGCGCTATATTTGTATCACAATTGACAGCATTCAATAATAACAATATAGAAAGTTGGAGATTTTAGGAACCGATAATCAAGATATCCGCTGGAAACAACGCTTTCAGAATTATGAAAAAGCGTTCAATCGTTTATCGCGTGCAATAGAAATAGTAAGAATTACTCCTGATGATGATTTGTTACAGTCCGGACTTGTACAGACTTATGAATATACATTTGAACTTGCTTGGAAAACGTTGAAAGACTATTTAGAAATGGAAGGATTCCTTTTGCGGTCTCCTCGTGAAACCATTCGGCAAGGATTTCAAAGTGGCTATATCACAAATGCAGAAGACTGGTTGCAAGCACTGGCAGACCGTAACCTAGCCGTCCATATTTATGATGACGAAATTATAGCTCGTGTCCTTAAAGATATATACGAACGCTATTTCTTCATCCTTCAAGAATTTTACAATAACTTCAAAACCAGAATTAATGAATAGTATCCTGTGGGATAAATATGGGTTGAGTGTGGCAAACGGAAAACGAATCACCGATATTCTTTCCCAGTTTGCAGAAGTTCGGGAAGCAATTCTTTTCGGTTCACGGGCTAAGGGAAATTATAAACCCGGCTCTGACGTCGATCTTGCGGTAAAAGGTCCGATTTCTAAAGATGTATTGTCTGCTTTGCTCACAGCTTTTGAAGATTCTATATTGCCTTATTTCTTTGATGTGGTAATCTATGAACACATCACGAACAAAGCACTAAAAGAGCACATCGACCGGGTAGGTATAAGTATCTACAAACCTTTCATAACATTTTCATAAAAGGGAGTGAATCGTGTCTTTATCCCAAAGAAAGAGTAGGTCAATGGTAGTTCATATTGCCAAATTGCCACGTTGCCAAATTGCCAAAACGTTAGTCCGTGGCAATTTTATAAAGTATATGCTCCGTAGTATCTCCGTACCATCTCCGTGTAATCTCCATATCATCTCCGTATCCGGTCCGTATCAAGTCCGTACCAGCCCTCTTCCTATAGATATGGAGCAGGTACGGAGTTGGTACGGACCGGATACGGAGATGGTTATTTCTTTAAGAGTCTCTTAAATTCAGTTTTAGCCAGATGGTAACTATTACTAAAACTTTTTGAGTAGAATAAGAGCAGGATGAATATTCCGCAACTGATAGCCGCATCTGCAATGTTGAACACCGGACTAAAGAATAGGAAATGATTTCCTCCTATGAATGGTATCCAATCAGGCCAGTTAAATTCAAAAAGAGGAAAGTGGAGCATATCTACCACTTTTCCATATAGCCAGTCGGCATATCCATGTCCCAGAGGTACGAACGTTGCAATCTCGGTGAATGTACTCTTGCTGAAAATAACACCATAAAAGATACTATCAATGATATTCCCAATGGCTCCTGCCAGTATTAATGAAACACAAACAATATAGCCGCGCTTATAGTTAGCTTTTGCAAGTATGGAAATGTACCATATAATGATACCGGAAAATAAGATACGCAAAACAGTCTGGATAACCTTAGGCATTATCTGCATTCCGAAAGCCATGCCGTTGTTTTCTACAAAATGAATATAAAACCAGTCGGTGATGCGTATGCTCTCGCCATAGCTCATATTTGTTTTAACCTCTATCTTTACGATTTGGTCAATCATTAAAACTCCCAATACAACAAGAATAGAAAGCCATCCTTTAGAAAAAGTACTTTTCATATTATAGTAAAATTATAGTGTCGTTTGTTATGTGCCTCAAATGTACGAATTATATTTGATTTTTAGCGGTGAAATTGCCACCGCCTATGCAAATGACAATATGGCAACGTGGCAATTTGGCAATATGGAAAAGTGTTCCTCTTGTCGGATTGGAAGAATTTTCCGCTATCTCCTTTCAATATAAAACTAAATTTCCTTTGCTTGATATGAATTTGCAAGCAAAAGCCTTTTGCTTTAATAAGTTTGTTTTTGTTAACATTTTGACATGAAAATAACTTTTTTCTATTCTTTTGATGAATAAATTGAGAAAATATAAACTTTATGTTCCGGAGAATGCTTATCTTTGCAGCGCAGAATTAAATACTGAATATATTATGTGTGGAATAGTAGGCTATATTGGTCAAAGAAAAGCCTACCCCATTCTTATCAAGGGATTGAAGCGATTGGAGTATCGTGGATATGATAGTGCAGGGGTAGCATTAATCAGTGATAACCGACAATTAAACGTGTACAAAACGAAAGGTAAGGTTTCGGAACTGGAAACTTTCGTTACTCAAAAAGATATTTCCGGTAACATCGGAATTGCCCATACCCGTTGGGCTACGCACGGGGAACCTTGTTCCGCTAACGCCCATCCTCATTATTCTTCCTCCGAACGTTTCGCTCTCATCCACAACGGCATCATCGAAAACTACGCCGTTCTCAAAGAAAAACTTCAAGCCAAAGGCTATTCATTCAAAAGCAGTACAGACACTGAGGTACTGGTGCAACTGATAGAATTCATCCAGAAATCCAGAAACATTGATTTGCTGACTGCCGTGCAACTGGCCTTGCGCGAGGTGATAGGCGCTTATGCTATTGCCGTACTGGATAAAGACAACCCGGATGAGATTATTGCCGCCCGCAAGAGCAGTCCGCTGGTGGTGGGTATCGGTGAAGATGAATTCTTCCTGGCTTCGGATGCTACGCCCATCGTGGAATATACGGACAAAGTGGTGTATCTGGAAGATGAAGAGATTGCCGTGATACGTCGCGGGGAGCAACTGAAAGTGGTGAACCTGAAAAATGTGGAGTGTCCTCACGAAGTGAAGACGGTGGCACTGAACCTAGGGCAGTTGGAGAAGGGCGGATATCCGCACTTTATGCTGAAGGAGATTTTTGAGCAACCCGATTGCATTCACGACTGTATGCGCGGACGCATCAATGTGGAGCATACGAATGTGGTGCTTTCCGCCGTGATAGATTATAAAGAACGCTTGCTGGCGGCTAAACGCTTCGTTATCGTGGCGTGCGGCACTTCCTGGCACGCTGCCCTCATCGGGAAACATCTGATAGAAAGCCTTTGCCGCATACCGGTGGAGGTGGAGTATGCTTCGGAGTTCCGCTACCGCGACCCGGTGATTGATAGCAACGATGTAGTGATTGCAATCTCACAAAGTGGGGAGACGGCGGATACATTGGCTGCTGTGGAGTTGGCACGGAGTCGTGGAGCGTTTATTTACGGCATTTGCAATGCTATCGGTTCATCTATTCCGAGGGCTACACACACAGGCTCTTACATCCACGTGGGGCCGGAAATCGGCGTAGCATCTACCAAGGCATTTACGGGACAGGTGACTGTGCTTACCATGCTGGCATTGACGCTTGCCAAAGAGAAAAACACCATAGGTGAGGAGCAGTATCTTGCCATCGTAGAGGAATTGAACCGCATCCCCGACAAAATGAAAGAGGTGCTGGAACTGAACAAGGATATTGCTGAGCTTTCCAAGATATTCACTTATGCCCATAACTTCATTTATCTGGGGCGTGGTTATTCCTATCCCGTAGCCCTGGAAGGTGCATTGAAACTGAAGGAAATCTCTTATATTCATGCCGAAGGGTATCCGGCTGCTGAGATGAAGCACGGACCTATCGCACTGGTGGATGCGGAGATGCCGGTGGTGGTGATTGCTACGCAGAACGGGCTTTATGAGAAAGTACTGAGTAATATTCAGGAGATAAAGGCGCGCAAGGGCAAAGTGATTGCTCTGGTAACGAAAGGGGATACGGTCATCAGTAAGATTGCCGATACTTGTATTGAGCTGCCGGAAACAATTGAGTGTCTCGACCCGTTGATTACTACGGTACCCTTGCAATTACTGGCTTATCACATTGCCGTGTGTAAAGGCATGGATGTGGATCAGCCCCGTAATCTGGCGAAAAGCGTAACTGTTGAATAATAGATTCATGCAGAATAGATGCTAAACTCTATAAACTCTGTATTTTAATTGCTAAATTCGCATTTGCAAAACTTATAAACAATAACGTATAAGATGGAAGAACTGAAGCATGAATGTGGCGTCGCCATGATACGCCTGTTGAAACCTCTGGAATACTACGAACAGAAGTATGGCACATGGATGTACGGTTTGAACAAACTCTATCTCTTGATGGAGAAACAGCATAACCGCGGACAGGAAGGTGCAGGACTGGCTTGCGTAAAGCTGGAAGCCAATCCCGGTGAAGAATACATGTTTCGCGAGCGTGCACTCGGTTCGAGCGCCATTACCGAAATATTCGATACGGTGCAGAGCAACTTTAAAGATTTGACAAAAGAACAATTGCACGATGCAGAATATGCAAAGAGCGTACTTCCCTTTGCAGGTGAGGTTTACATGGGACACCTGCGTTATTCCACTACCGGGAAGAGCGGCATTTCTTATGTGCATCCTTTTCTGAGGCGGAACAACTGGCGTGCGAAGAATCTTGCCCTTTGCGGCAATTTCAATATGACGAACGTGGACGAGATTTTTGCCCGTATCACTGCCATAGGCCAGCATCCGCGCAAGTATGCCGATACTTACATCATGCTTGAACAGGTGGGCCATCGCCTCGACCGTGAGGTAGAGCGCCTCTTCAACCTTGCCGAAGCCGAAGGACTGACGGGCATGGGTGTGACCCATTATATTGAAGACCACATCGACCTGGCAAACGTGCTTCGCACTTCAAGCAAAGAGTGGGACGGGGGCTACGTGATATGCGGACTGACCGGAAGCGGCGAGACTTTCGCCGTACGTGACCCGTGGGGTATCCGTCCGGCATTCTGGTATCAGGACGAAGAAATAGCGGTGCTTGCCAGTGAGCGTCCTGTGATACAGACCGCCCTCAATGTGCCGGCAGGCAGCGTTAAAGAACTGATGCCGGGACAGGCTTTGCTGATAAACAAGGCGGGCAAGTTGCGTACCACACAAATCAACAAGGTGCGCGAACTGAAACCCTGCTCTTTCGAGCGCATCTACTTCTCCCGGGGCAGCGATGTGGACATCTACAAGGAACGTAAACTATTAGGTGAGAAACTGGTACCTAACATCCTGAAAGCCATCAATAACGATGTAGATCATACCGTTTTTTCATTCATCCCGAACACAGCGGAGGTTGCCTTTTACGGCATGCTTCAGGGACTGGATGATTACCTGAATGAAGAGAAGGTGCGGCGGATAGCCTCATTGGGACATAGCCCCAACCTGGAAGAACTGGAACAGATACTTTCCCGCCGCATCCGCAGTGAGAAGGTTGCCATCAAGGATATCAAGCTTCGCACATTCATCGCAGAGGGGAACAGCCGGAACGACTTGGCTGCGCACGTGTATGATATTACTTACGGCAGTCTTGTGCCGGGTGTGGATAATCTTGTCATCATCGACGACAGCATTGTGCGTGGAACAACGCTTAAACAAAGCATTATCGGCATCCTCGACCGCTTGAATCCGAAGAAGATTGTGATTGTTTCTTCTTCTCCGCAGGTGCGTTACCCCGACTACTACGGCATAGACATGGCGAAAATGAGCGAATTTATCGCTTTCAAGGCTGCCATCGAGTTGCTGAAAGACCGGGATATGAAAGATGTGATTGCCGCCGCTTATCGCAAGTCGAAAGACCAGGTGGGAGTGCCGAAGGAACAGATGGTGAACTACGTGAAGGAAATCTATGCGCCCTTCACCGATGAGGAAATCTCTGCCAAGATGGTGGAACTGCTGACGCCTGCGGGAACGAAGGCCAAAGTGGAAATCGTGTACCAGCCTTTGCAGGGACTGCATGAAGCATGCCCCAAGCATCGGGGCGACTGGTACTTCAGTGGTGATTATCCCACGCCGGGCGGGGTGAAGCTGCTGAACAATGCATTTATTGATTATATAGAACAAGTCTATCAATTTTAACGAAATAGTGTTTAGTGATAAGTGATTAACGTTAATCACTTATCACTAAACACTAATCACTAACTAACATGAGAAATGTAACTCTTATCCTCGACGACGGGAGCCGCTTCCACGGCAAGTCGTTTGGCTACGAAAAGCCGGTAGCGGGAGAGGTGGTTTTCAACACAGCTATGTCGGGGTATCCCGAAAGCCTGACAGACCCCTCGTATGCCGGACAGTTGATGACGCTCACTTATCCGTTGGTGGGCAATTATGGTGTACCGCCTTTCACTATCGAATCGAACGGGCTGGCTACTTTCATGGAGAGTGAACGCATTCATGCGGAAGCCATCATTGTAAGCGATTATTCGGAAGACTTTAGTCACTGGAACGCTGTGGAGAGCCTTAGCGACTGGTTGAAACGCGAACAGGTGCCGGGCATCACGGGCATCGATACGCGCGAACTGACGAAGGTGCTGCGTGAACATGGTGTAATGATGGGCAAGATTGTTTTTGACGATGAACCGGAGAATGCACCTGAAGCCATTTATGCTGGGGTGAACTATGTGGATAAAGTGAGTTGCAAAGAGGTGATCCGCTACAATGAAGGGGCGGGCAAGAAAAAAGTGGTACTGGTGGATTGCGGTGTGAAAACCAACATCATCCGCTGCCTGCTGAAAAGGGATGTGGAAGTCATCCGTGTGCCCTGGGATTATGATTACAACGGATTGGAATTCGACGGACTTTTCATCAGCAACGGTCCGGGCGATCCGGATACATGCGATGCTGCTGTGCAGAATATCCGTAAGGCGATGGAAAATGAAAAGTTGCCCATCTTCGGGATTTGTATGGGAAACCAGTTGCTGAGCAAGGCAGGCGGAGCAAAGATTTATAAACTGAAGTATGGTCATCGCAGCCACAACCAGCCGGTGCGTATGGTGGGCACGGAGCGTTGTTTCATTACTTCGCAGAACCACGGTTATGCAGTGGACAACAACACGCTGACTGAGGACTGGGAACCGCTGTTCATCAATATGAACGATGGCTCCAACGAGGGTATCAGGCATAAAAAGAACCCCTGGTTTTCTGCACAGTTCCACCCGGAAGCTGCCAGCGGACCGACGGACACGGAGTTCTTGTTTGATGAGTTTGTGAAACTATTATAAGATAAAGACAATGAAAGAAAACAATATAAAGAAAGTCCTGTTGCTCGGTTCCGGTGCACTGAAAATCGGTGAAGCAGGTGAGTTCGATTACTCCGGCAGCCAGGCGCTCAAAGCGTTGAAAGAGGAAGGTATTCATACCGTCCTTATCAACCCCAATATTGCCACTGTGCAGACTTCGGAAGGAGTTGCCGACCAGATTTACTTCCTGCCCGTCACCCCGTATTTCGTGGAAAAAGTCATTGCGAAAGAGAAACCGGATGGCATCATGCTTGCATTCGGCGGCCAAACAGCACTGAATTGCGGGGTTGCCCTCTACAAAGAAGGCATCTTCGAAAAATACGACGTGAAAGTGCTTGGCACCCCCGTACAAGCCATTATCGACACAGAAGACCGTGAAATTTTTGTTCAGAAACTCAATCAGATACATGTAAAGACCATCCAAAGCGAAGCTGTGGAAAATGCTGCTGATGCCCGCCGTGCTGCTGCCACGTTGGGCTATCCGGTCATTGTCCGCGCTGCCTACGCACTTGGCGGACTGGGTTCCGGCTTCTGCGACAATGAGGAAGAACTGAACGTGCTGGTTGAAAAGGCCTTCTCCTTCTCTCCGCAGGTGCTCGTTGAGAAATCACTGCGTGGCTGGAAGGAAGTGGAGTATGAGGTGGTGCGCGACCGCTTCGACAACTGCATCACCGTCTGCAACATGGAGAACTTCGACCCGCTGGGTATTCATACGGGAGAATCCATCGTTATTGCCCCCTCACAGACGCTTTCAAATACCGATTATCATAAGCTGCGCGAACTGGCTATCCGCATCATCCGTCACATAGGTATTGTAGGAGAGTGCAATGTGCAGTATGCCTATGACCCCGAAAGTGAAGATTACCGGGTGATTGAGGTGAACGCCCGCTTGAGCCGTTCTTCGGCTTTGGCCTCTAAGGCTACGGGGTATCCGCTTGCCTTTGTTGCCGCCAAGCTCGGACTCGGTTATGGTCTGTTCGACCTGAAGAACTCTGTGACAAAAACCACAAGTGCTTTCTTTGAACCTGCGCTGGACTATGTAGTCTGCAAAATCCCCCGTTGGGATTTGGGCAAGTTCCATGGAGTGGACAAGGAACTCGGTTCTTCGATGAAGTCCGTAGGAGAGGTGATGGCTATCGGACGTACTTTTGAAGAAGCTATTCAGAAAGGATTAAGAATGATAGGGCAGGGCATGCACGGTTTCGTAGAGAACAAGGAACTCGTCATTGCCGATATAGATAAGGCGCTGCGCGAACCGACGGACAAGCGCATCTTTGTTATTTCAAAGGCTTTCCGCGCCGGATACACCGTAGACCAGGTGCACGAACTGACGAAGATTGACAAATGGTTTCTGGAGAAGCTGATGAACATCATGAATACCAGCAAGGAACTGGAACAATGGAGCAAGAACCACAAACAGATTTCAGAACTGCCTCTGGAATTGCTGAAAAAAGCAAAAGTACAAGGCTTCTCCGATTTCCAGATTGCCCGTGCCATTGGCTACGAGGGAGATATGGAAGACGGCATTCTCTATGTACGCAACCATCGCAAGAGTGTTGGTATCCTCCCTGTGGTGAAGCAAATCGATACCCTTGCAGCAGAGTACCCTGCACAGACCAATTATCTGTATCTGACGTATAGCGGCGTTGCTAACGATGTCCGTTATCTGGGCGACCGCAAATCCATTGTTGTTCTCGGCTCCGGTGCATATCGTATCGGTTCTTCCGTGGAATTTGACTGGTGTGGCGTGCAGGCATTGAATACCATCCGTAAAGAGGGCTATCGCAGCGTCATGATTAACTATAACCCCGAAACCGTATCTACGGATTACGATATGTGCGACCGTCTCTACTTCGACGAGCTCACCTTTGAACGTGTGATGGATATCCTCGAATTGGAAAATCCACATGGGGTCATTGTTTCTACGGGAGGTCAGATACCAAACAACCTCGCCCTGCGTCTGGATGCACAGAATGTGCCTATCCTCGGAACTTCCGCTAAAAGCATCGACAATGCCGAAGACCGTGAGAAGTTCTCCGCTATGCTGGATCGTATCGGCGTAGACCAGCCACGCTGGCGCGAACTTACGAGTATGGACGATATTAACGAATTTGTGGAAGAAGTGGGTTTTCCGGTATTGGTGCGTCCGTCTTATGTGCTCTCCGGTGCGGCAATGAACGTCTGCTCCAATCAGGAAGAACTGGAACGTTTCCTTCAGCTTGCTGCCAATGTATCGAAGAAGCATCCGGTTGTTGTCAGCCAGTTCATTGAGCATGCCAAGGAAGTGGAAATGGACGCTGTGGCACAGAACGGTGAAATTGTTGCCTATGCCATCTCCGAACATATTGAGTTTGCCGGTGTGCACTCTGGTGATGCAACCATACAGTTCCCGCCACAGAAGCTCTATGTGGAGACAGTGCGCCGCATCAAGCGCATCAGCCGCGAGATTGCACGGGAACTGAATATCTCCGGCCCGTTCAATATCCAGTATCTGGCTCGTGAGAATGATATCAAGGTGATTGAGTGTAACTTGCGTGCTTCGCGTAGTTTCCCGTTCGTCAGCAAGGTGCTGAAGATTAATCTTATTGAACTGGCAACGAAGGTGATGCTGGGACTTCCGGTAGAAAAGCCAAACAAGAATCTCTTTGAACTGGATTATGTAGGCATCAAGGCAAGCCAGTTCTCTTTCAATCGCTTGCAAAAAGCAGACCCGGTGTTGGGTGTGGATATGGCATCTACGGGAGAAGTGGGTTGTATCGGAAGCGATACGTCCTGCGCTGTGCTGAAAGCCATGCTCTCAGTTGGTTACCGTATTCCGAAGAAGAACATTCTTCTTTCTACGGGTACGCCGAAACAGAAAGTGGATATGCTTTCTGCCGCCCGTATGTTGCAGAAGAAGGGATATAAGATTTTCGCCACAGGCGGTTCCAGCAACTTCCTTACAGAGAATGGGGTGGAAAATACCCGCGTTTACTGGCCCAGCGAGCCGGAAAATCATCCGCAGGCACTGGATATGCTGCACAATAAGGAGATTGATATGGTAGTGAATATTCCGAAGAACCTCACCGCAGGCGAGTTGGACAACGGTTATAAAATACGCCGTGCTGCCATTGACCTTAATGTGCCGCTGATTACGAATGCCCGTCTGGCAAGCGCTTTCATCAATGCTTTCTGTACGATGAGTGTGGATGATATTGCGATTAAGTCGTGGGAAGAGTACAAATAGACTATACAAGACTATGTCGGACGATGAAAGAAAAGAACTAAGTCGTAAACTGCATTATGGCCTGGCATTGGCTGAGCGGAGAATGCTTGAAGAGAAAGCCCTGCGGAATGAGGATGTGATACAGGGAACATCAGATGGGCAGATTAAAGCTGTGCCGGCACGGAGGCTATTGCGCAAGATGTATGGCAAGTCATCAGAAATTAAAGTCAATAAGGAATAAATATCCTTTTTGATAAATTGTAGAATAGCCTCCGTTGCATTGTGAAAGATGCAACGGGGGCTATTTATTTTATATGTTGCAAAACATACGCCTCTTTCTTCCTGATTTCAAATAAATAACCTTACTTTGCGCCAGCACAGTTCAGCACAGTTGACTTTGCTACTCTAATCCTTGATTAAACCTGTATCAGTATGAAAACAATTTTCAGCCAACAGACAACGAAGGTAAAACAACTGGCCGACCTCATCAGCCAGGATATCTCTATGGGGCGCTATAAGACGGATACCGCTCTGCCTTCCATCAATCAGTTGAGCCATGATTATAAAGTTTCCCGCGACACGGTGTTCAAGGCATTTATCGACCTGAAAGAGCGGGGAATTATAGATTCTACACCAGGTAAGGGCTATTATGTAGTCAATCGGCAAAAGAATATCCTACTCCTGCTTGATGAATATTCCCCTTTTAAGGACACACTCTATAACAGCTTTGTCCGCCGCCTTTCTGCTCAATATAAGGTAGATCTTTGGTTCCATCAATATAATGAATCATTATTCAACGCCCTGCTTCGCGATTCCATCGGGCGGTATAATAAGTATGTTGTGATGAACTTCGACAATGAAAAATTCTCTCCATATCTCTATAAGATAGATGCTTCCCGATTGTTACTGCTCGATTTCGGACGGTTCGACAAACGGGAGTATTCCTACATCTGTCAGGACTTTGGCGAGGCGTTCTACGGGGCAATGTCTCAATTGTCCGACAGGTTGCAGCGCTATCGCCGGCTTATTCTTTTTCTGCCGAAAGAGAGTAAGCATCCTAAAGAGACATGCGAATACTTCAAGAAATTCTGTATTGATAATCGTCTGGATTATACCGTTATAGAGACAATGGATGAACAAGAGGTACATGCCGGAGAAGTTTATATTGCCATCCGGCAGGTGGATGTTGTGGAGATCGTGAAGAGAAGCCGTGCCGCAGGGCTGACGTGCGGGGAAGACTTTGGTCTGATAGCCTACAACGATACCCCTGCTTACGAAGTGATTGATAAAGGAATTACAGCCATGAGCGTAGACTGGAAAGAGATGGGTACCATGACGGCGGACTTTATTCTGACAGGTAAGCCCGTGCAAGTATATTTGCCAACAAAAATTCATTTTAGAGGCTCCTTATAGTCTTTTTTATGAAATGATTTCAGCACAGTTCAGCATAGATGAAATGTTATTAACCCAATAAAATAAGAGTATGAAAAAGTATCCGAAAATCGGGATTCGTCCCACCATCGATGGCCGCCAGGGTGGCGTGCGCGAGAGTCTTGAAGAGAAGACCATGAATCTGGCAAAGGCAGTAGCCGAGTTGATTACCGCTAATCTGAAGAACGGTGACGGAAGTCCCGTGGAATGTGTGATTGCAGATAGTACCATCGGACGCGTAGCAGAAAGTGCAGCCTGTGCCGAGAAGTTTGAGCGCGAAGGGGTAGGTTCTACCATTACGGTGACTTCCTGCTGGTGCTATGGTGCTGAGACGATGGACATGAATCCGCAGTATCCGAAAGCTGTTTGGGGCTTTAACGGTACGGAACGTCCGGGAGCGGTGTACCTGGCTGCCGTGCTGGCGGGACATGCACAGAAAGGTTTGCCTGCATTCGGTATCTATGGTCGCGATGTGCAGGATTTGGATGATAATTCTATCCCTGCTGATGTGGCTGAGAAACTTTTGCGTTTTGCCCGTGCTGCACAGGCGGTGGCAACCATGAGGGGAAAATCTTACCTGTCAATGGGCAGCGTTTCCATGGGTATCGCAGGTTCTATCGTCAATCCCGATTTCTTCCAGGAATATCTAGGCATTCGTTGCGAATCTGTTGACCTGACTGAAATCATCCGTCGCATGACTGAAGGTATTTATGATAAGGAAGAGTTTGCTAAAGCGATGGCATGGACAGAGAAGTATTGCAAGAAGAATGAAGGCAAGGATTTCAATCTTCCCGCTAAGACCAAGACTCGCGAACAGAAGGATGAAGACTGGGAATTCATTGTGAAGATGACCATCATCATGCGCGACCTGATACAAGGCAATCCGAAGCTGCGTGAGATGGGTTTCAAGGAAGAAGCACTCGGACACAATGCCATTGCAGCCGGTTTCCAGGGACAGCGCCAGTGGACGGATTTCTATCCGAATGGTGACTACTCCGAAGCTCTGCTCAACACTTCATTCGATTGGAATGGTATTCGTGAAGCTTATGTAGTGGCTACTGAAAATGATGCCTGCAATGGCGTAGCTATGCTCTTCGGCCATTTGCTGACGAACCGTGCTCAAATCTTCTCGGATGTGCGTACGTATTGGAGCCCCGAAGCTGTGAAGCGTGTTACAGGTAAAGAGCTCACCGGTATGGCTGCCAATGGTATCATTCATTTGATTAACTCCGGTGCCACTACTTTGGACGGCACAGGTCAGCAAACAAATGCACAAGGTGAGCCTGTTATGAAACCTCATTGGGAAATCTCAGAAGCTGAGATGGAGAAATGTCTGGAAGCAACCACTTGGTATCCTGCCAATCGTGATTATTTCCGTGGCGGTGGTTTCTCTTCCAATTTCCTGTCTAAAGGTGGCATGCCTGTGACGATGAGCCGTCTGAATCTTGTGAAAGGCCTTGGCCCCGTGCTCCAGATTGCAGAAGGATGGACGGTGGAAATTGATCCGGAAGTTCACAAGTTGCTCGATGAACGCACGGACCGCACTTGGCCTACCACTTGGTTTGTACCCCGTTTGTGCGATAAACCGGCATTCGAAGATGTATATTCGGTGATGAACAACTGGGGAGCCAACCACGGTGCCATCAGCTACGGGCACATCGGTCAGGATTTGATTACGCTGGCTTCTATGCTTCGTATCCCGGTTTGCATGCACAATGTAGACGAGAAGAAAATTTTCCGTCCGGCTGCATGGAATGCGTTCGGTATGGATAAGGAAGGAGCGGATTATCGCGCCTGCACAACGTACGGTCCAATTTATAAATAAACACTAAAGTAATAGAAACATGATAACTAACGAACAGATAGAACAATTCATTGCCCAGGCGCATCGGGTAGGAGATGCCGGATTGACAATTTGCAGTAGTGGCAACATATCCTGGCGCATTGGCGACGAGGTTTTGCTTTCGGGCACAGGCTCATGGGTACCTTCTCTCCCGAAAGAGAAGGTGGCCGTCTGCCGCCTTTCTACCGGAGAAGTGCTGAATGGGGTGAAACCTTCTATGGAGAGCGGTTTCCACCTCGGTGTATTGCGTGAACGTTCCGATGTGAATGTGGTCCTGCATTTCCAATCCCACTATGCCACGGCTGTAGCTTGTATGAAAAATCGTCCCACGAACTTCAATGTAACGGCAGAAGTGCCTTGCCACGTAGGTAGTGAAATTCCGGTGGTGCCTTATTTCCGTCCCGGCTCGAAGGAGTTGGCACAAGGGGTGATTGATGCCTTGAAAGACCATAATTCCGTCCTGTTGTTAAAGCACGGACAGGTAGTGTGCGGGAAGGATTTTGACCAGGCTTTTGAGCGTGCCATGTTCTTTGAAATGGCGTGTCGCATCATCATCCAGTCCGGAGGCGACTACACGGTACTTACTCCAGAAGAGATAGATGACCTTGAAACGTATATCTTAGGGAAGAAAACCAAATGATGAATACCTATCTGGCAGTAGATTTTGGAGGTGGAAGCGGTCGCGTGATGGCCGGTTCCATCTGCCAGGGTACGCTGAAACTGGAAGAGGTGTACCGTTTTCCGAACCGCCAGGTGCGGATTGGCAATCATGTGTATTGGGATTTCCTTGCCTTGTTCGATGAAATGAAGAATGGACTCCGGCAGGCTGTGCGCAAAGGTTATCATATCAGAAGTATCGGCATTGATACTTGGGGTGTGGATTTTGCTTTAATAGATAAGAACGGAAATCTGTTGGGAAATCCTGTTTGCTATCGCGATTCGCGGACGGATGGTTTGCCGGAGGAGTTCTTTGATACTTTGGAGACGAATGCCTCGTGCATGGATGCTAAGGTTTCCAATAACCATCCCGGGGGCAGTCTTTCCCAGCATTATTCCGAAGCGGGGATACAGGTGATGTCTATCAATACGCTTTTTCAACTCTACAGCATGAAGAAAAGCGGTGATGTGCAGTTGGAAGTGGCAGACCGCCTTTTGTTCATGCCCGATCTTTTCAGTTTTTTCCTGACCGGGGTGGCGAACAATGAATATTGCATTGCTTCTACCTCCGAATTGCTCGATGCCCGTAGTCGTACTTGGAACCGGGAGTTAATTTGTCGTTTAGGAGTACCTGAACATCTTTTTGGTGACATTGTGATGCCGGGTACTGTGCGTGGTAGACTGAAACCGGAGATTGCCGAAGAAGTAGGTCTTACGGAAGAAGTGGATGTTATTGCTGTCGGTTCTCATGATACGGCAAGTGCAGTTTTTGCTATTCCTGAGACGCAAGTGGATAAATCGCGTTGTGCATTTCTCAGTTCGGGAACCTGGTCTTTGCTGGGTGTGGAATTAGACGAACCCATCCTTACAGAAGAAGCCCGGATATGCGGTTTCACTAATGAGGGCGGGGTAGGAGGAAAGATCCGTTTTCTCCAGAATATCACTGGACTGTGGATACTTCAACGCCTCATGGCACAATGGAAAGAGCGGGGCGAGGAGTGTGGCTATGATGTACTGCTCTCCGCTGCTGAAAGTGCGGATATTTCTTCCGTCATTGATGTGGACGACAAAGTATTCCAGAATCCAGCAGATATGGAAGCTGCCATAGCCGGGTATTGTCGTGAACATCAGTTACCTGTTCCTGCCACTTCGAGCGAGTATGTGCGTTGTGTACTGCAATCGCTTGCCCAACGTTATAAACGGGCCATTGAGCAATTGAATCGCTTGCTTCCGTCTCCGGTAGAGCAACTGAACATCATCGGCGGTGGTTGCCGCAATGCATTGCTGAATCGTCTGACTGCCGATGCACTGGGCATTCCTGTCATCGTCGGTCCTGTGGAGGCAACTGCTATCGGGAATATTCTGGTGCAAGCCATGGCGAAGGGGGAAACCTTGTATAAATTGAAAATTAAAAATTAAAAATTAAAAAATTTCCTGGCGGCGTGCTTTTACGGCGCAGCCAAATTCTTCATTTTTCATTTTTAGTTCTTCATTCAAATTGTATTTTGCGAAAATCTACGTTTATTTGTATTTTAATAAAATAACTATGGACACACCAATCAAACGTTATCCTGCCAAAGAACACCACCAACCTGTGGAACGCATCTGCCGGACACTGGAACTTCGTGATGACCCGGAACTGATAGCCGAATACCGTCGCCGTCACAGCCAGGCAGCCATCTGGCCCGAAATACCCGCCGGCATTCGTGAAGCCGGCATTTTGGAAATGGAAATCTATCTGTTAGGCACCCGCTTGTTTATGATTGTCGAGGTACCTGTGGGGTTCGACTGGGATGCCGCCATGGAACGCCTTGCCTCCCTGCCCCGGCAACAGGAATGGGAAGACTATATGGGCATCTTCCAGCTTGTGAAACCTGGTTCCACTGCCACCGAGAAATGGCAGCCGATGGAACGAATTTTCCACTTATATGACTAACTGACAAAAGACAGAAATACCATGAATAACACCAAGAAAACCAGTATTATCAGCAAAGACGGAGTAAGTTATCTCATTCCGTTCATACTTATCACCAGTTGCTTCGCCTTGTGGGGCTTTGCCAACGACATTACCAACCCGATGGTGAAGGCCTTCTCCAAAATCTTTCGTATGAGCGTCACTGACGGGGCATTGGTGCAGGTGGCTTTCTATGGCGGATACTTCGCTATGGCATTTCCGGCGGCTATTTTCATCCGCAGGTATTCCTATAAGGCGGGCGTGTTGTTGGGATTGGGATTGTATGCTATAGGTGCATTCCTGTTCTATCCCGCTATGTTGACGGGGAATTATTACCCTTTTCTCATTGCTTATTTCATCTTGACGTGTGGTCTGTCATTCCTGGAGACGAGTTGTAACCCTTACATCCTCTCCATGGGTGATGAGGCCACTTCTACCCGCCGACTGAATCTGGCGCAATCTTTTAACCCGATGGGGTCGTTGCTGGGTATGTATGTGGCGATGAACTTCATCCAAAACCGCCTCAATCCGATGGATACTATGGAGCGCAGCCAACTTTCGGATACGGAGTTTGCCGCCGTGCGTGATTCGGATTTGACGGTGCTGATTGCCCCTTATCTCATCATCGGACTTGTTATTCTGGCCATGCTGATTCTAATCCGCATGGTGAAGATGCCGAAGAATGGTGACCAGTCTCATGGCATTAACTTCTTGCCTACATTGAAGCGGATATTTACGATACGCCATTATCGTGAAGGAGTGATTGCTCAATTCTTCTATGTAGGAGCGCAAATCATGTGCTGGACATTTGTTATTCAGTATGGCACACGCTTGTTTATGTCACAAGGCATGGAGGAGAAGGCGGCAGAAGTACTTTCACAACAGTACAATATTATCGCTATGATTATCTTCTGTGCCAGCCGCTTCATCTGTACATTCATTCTGCGATACCTCAGTCCGGGATTGTTATTGAAGGTGCTGGCTATTGCTGCCTGTTTCTTTACTGTCGGAGTGATTGGTTTCCAAAACATCTGGGGAATGTATTGTTTGGTGGGTGTATCTGCCTGTATGTCTTTGATGTTTCCGACGATTTACGGCATCGCTTTGCAGGGATTGGGTGATGATGCCAAATTTGGTGCTGCGGGACTGATTATGGCTATCTTGGGTGGTTCGGTGTTGCCGCCGCTTCAGGCAAGTATCATCGATTGCCAAACATTGCTAGGCATGCCTGCCGTGAACCTGTCATTCATCCTTCCGTTCATCTGCTTCGTGGTGATTGTCATTTACGGGCATCGGTCGTATTGTAGGGAGAAAAGGAAGTTGTAGTCACACTTGGATGGCGGAAATGCCACACTTTAACGTCTGAAATGCCACACTTGGAAATGTCTGAAGTGTGGCATTTCATGTATTTAGATGTGGCATTTCCGCCATTTAAGTATGGCATTTGGAATAAAAGGGTGAAGTCTGTTCCTTATTCCTTCTTTTTCACTACTTTTGCAACGCAAGATAAATCAAATAAATTATTGCAGAACATAAATATACTTAGTAACACGGATGAAAGTACTATATTCCTTTTTTCTTCTGTGCCTTTTGACTATAAATATAGCTTGTGCACAAGGAGACGAGATAGATGAGAAATGTTACATCTTATGTATTAATTCATATACGGATGCTTCCCCCTGGAGTAGTCGGATGATTTCTGATATGACAGAATTTGTACTGAAAGACCCTAACATCACTCTTTATGCAGAGCATATGAATATGCTGATGATTAATAATGATACCATTCTGGAAGAGTTCAAGCATGATATTCTAAATAAATATCAGAAACGTCCCCGTATGGTGGTTTTGTTGGGAAATCCTGCCTTGATATTGCGCGACGAATTGAGAAAGATGTGGGGAGATATCTCTATCATACTTTGTGCACAGGAGGACTATGTAGGACCACAAGAAACATATCTCCAAAAACTATCTATTCAGAAGACTGACCGCATTCCTCTCTCAGACTTGTCTGATTCTTATAATCTTACTTTTCTGTACGCCAACCTCTATGTCCGCGAAAACATTCATCTGATGGAACAGATGATTCCCAATATGGAGAAACTGATATATATAGCTGATGGGCGGCAGATTAATAAAAATAACGCCGTGGCTATAGAAGAAGAACTGAATGCCAACTATCCGAACATCAGATTTCAGTTTTGGTCTTCTGAAAGGATGACTACGAACCAGCTGCTGGATTCTTTATACTACGTAGATTCCAAAACAACAGGAGTCCTATTCTCCTCTTGGTTTTATAAATCTACATTCGCAGGCAACACTTCGCTGACAACAAATTCTCATAAACTCATCGCTACTGCTTCCGTTCCCTTGTTTTCTCTGAACTTTATAGACATTGCAAGCGGAAAGGAAGGCATGGTGGGTGGATATACCTATGATCAGAAGCTTTATATTCAGAGGTTGACTCAAATAATGACAGAAGTATTGGGAGGAAAACAAGCACGCGATATTCCTTTCTATATTCCATCAGACGGAGCGCCTGTCATCAATTACGAAATACTATTGCGCAAAGGGCTGTCCCCTTCACGGTGTCCTGCAAATACTCATCTTCTGAATAAGCCCCCCACATTTTGGGAGCATTACCGCTATTTCATTCTGGGAACGCTTCTTAGTATTTTGTTGCTGACGCTGCTCTTCCTCTATCGCATTCGTAATTTGAATGAATTGAAAAAAGCCCAGCAAAAAGAAATAGATATGATGGCTATTTATAAGAATTTGGTGAATAATATGCCTTTACTCTATATGCAGGAAGAATTGGTTACTGATGAAAACGGTGTTCCTGTCGAGTTGATTTACCGGAATGTAAATTCTGAATTTGAGAAACATTTTTATCGTAAGGAAGATGTTGTTGGCAGAAAAGCCAGTGATATATTTCCTGAATCCATGGCTGAGTTTCTGCACTTCACCAAGATTGCATTGACAGAGAACAGGGCGATTACATTCCCGTATTATTTCAAGGCTATCAATACTTTCTATGATGTGATACTGAAAGGTACGAATCAGGGTAATATGATTGATGTCTTTTGTATGGACAGTACAGAGTTGCATAAAGCACAGCAGAAGCTGAGTGCAACAAATAATAAGCTTGCCATGGCCCTTGATGTAGCAAATATCGTTCCCTGGAAATGGGACTTATTAAGCAAAACCATTTTGTGTGACATCAATAGGCCGATAGAGTTGAGTACCAATGGAAAGGATGTGGAAGAAGAACAATTGGCTGTGCCTGATTCCCAATATTTCGCCAAGATATTCAAGGAAGACCGCCAACGGGTGGAAAAGGCATACCAGGACTTACTTGAAGGGCGATCAGAGAAAGTGAAAGAGGAGTATCGGGTAGTCAACGTACAGAAAAACAATTTGCGCAAGATAGAATGGGTGGAAGCTCAGGCTGCTGTTGAGACGCGCGATGAAAATGGAAAACCGCTTACGCTGGTTGGTTCCTCTCTCGTCATCACCAACCGCAAAAAGATGGAACAGGAACTCACCACGGCAAGAGACCGTGCCGAAGAATCCAATCGCTTAAAATCAGCTTTTCTTGCTAATATGAGCCATGAAATACGTACTCCACTGAATGCGATTGTAGGCTTCTCAGGCATATTGGCGTCTACTGAAGAAGAGCAGGAGAAGCAGGAGTACGTTAGTATCATCGAAAACAATAATACGCTGTTGCTGCAACTGATAAGTGACATTCTCGACCTGTCGAAGATAGAAGCCGGTACGCTGGATCTGAAATACTCCAATGTCAACCTTAATGCACTGATGAGAGAACTGGAATGCGGCCTGTTGCTGAGGGTAAAATCGGATGCGGTGAAGCTGGAGTTCGTAGAACCACCCCTGCCTTGTATCGCATATACGGAGAAGAGCCGGTTATCCCAGTTAATAATAAATCTTGTGACTAATGCTATTAAATTCACTCAAAAGGGGAGTATCCGTTTCGGTTACGAACTGAGGGGGAAAGAGCTGTATTTTTATGTCACAGATACCGGATGTGGTATTCCCAAAGATAAGCAAGAGAATATTTTCGGACGCTTTGTCAAGCTGAACTCTTTTGCGCAGGGAACTGGGTTGGGGCTTTCCATCTGCAAGACGTTGATGGACCACATGGGTGGAAAGATCGGTGTGGAGTCGGAAGAAGGACAGGGTTCGAATTTCTGGTTTACGTTGCCCTACAAACCCGCTATGGATATAAATAAAACAAGGAAACAGGATACTGTTCAACCCATCGTAGTGGAAAAGGGTAAGCTAACCATCCTGATTGCAGAAGATAATGCAAGTAATTACAAACTGTTTGAGTCTATCCTGAAATTTGACTACCATTTGATTCATGCCTGGGATGGCAGGGAGGCGGTAGAGATGTTCAGGGAACATAATCCGCAGATTGTATTGATGGATATCAATATGCCTGTTATGGACGGTTACGAAGCTACGCAGGAAATCCGTAAGTACTCGGCAAAGACTCCTATCATTGCTGTCACGGCCTTTGCTTATGCCTCAGATGAACAAAAGGTTATGGAAAGTGGTTTCGATGGGTATATGCCTAAGCCAATCAATGCTAAGCAATTGAAAGCACAGTTGATGGATATCATGCAGAAACGTATTGTCCTGTTGTGAGATGATTATAATCCTTTCTATATAAACTTCGAGAAGAGCGATGCCCCGCATATTATATATGGATATAGCGGGGCATCTTTGTATTTTCTACTTATGTATTTTTCTGATATTCCGCTGGAGTCATTCCTGTCATCCGCTTAAAGAACTTCGAAAAAAACGACGGATTGGGAAACCCCAGTTCATCAGAAATCTGGAATACCAGCATATCGCTGTGTTTCAGCAATACTTTTGCTTCAAGAATAATGGCTTGATTGATCCATTGCATGACCGTTTGTCCACTGCTCTGCCGGATAACCGTACTCAGGTAGTGTGGAGTCAGGCATAGTTTATTCGCATAGAAACTGATGGCACGCTCACGTTTGCTATGTTCATTCACCAGTGTTATGAAGCGGCGGAATACCTCTTCCTGACGTGAAGGTTGGAGTGGGGCAGACTCTTGATTCTTTGCGTAAATGTATCTTATATTATAGAGTAGTGCCGCAATCAGATGTTGTACTACTTCCCGGCGAAATGGCACTTTATGTACAGTGTCCCATAAAATAGAGAAGAAAGCACCCGACTGTTCCCATTCTTCATCAGTTAACGAAAGGAGGATGCCGTGTTTCATGTATGAATCTGTCAGTGCTCCCCCTTGGGTGATAGGCAGAAAGTTATTGTCGGGAACAATAATCTGAAAGTCATAGTCCTGACTAATTTCCAGCAACTCTATCAGTGAGTTGGAAGGGCTGATGATTATCATTTGCTCTTTCACTGTATATTCTATCAGATTGATGGAAATCTTTGCTGTACCTCTTAGTATCCGGATAATCCGGCTTTCCTTAGTGCGGTAAGGTTGTCCGGTGCGAAACAGGATGCTATCCATTTGGGCAAAACTGATGACAACCCCGATATCACGGTTGATGAAACGGAAATCGTTATTGTTGACGATGTTTGTATTACTCAGCAATTCGCCGAGCCCAAGATCCATAGGTTTACTCTTCTCCATAATCTTTTTTTCTCCTGATAATTTATGTATATCTGTGGCAAAGATAAGAAAAGTAATGGCTTTCTTGTCTTTTTATACTGATGGTCGAACAAATAGAACATCATTACGCACAAATAGAATGTATCCATATACTTTTATGCTTTATCTTTGCGTTATAAAACAAACAAGAAATATATATGGAAATGAAACGAACTATTCTCTCTTGTTCTTTTGCTCTTGTGGCGATGCTGACACACGCACAACTTACATTGGAAACGTGCCAGCACCTGGCACAAACGAATTATCCGTTAGTACGCCAATACGGTTTGATAGAGAAGGCACGTGAATATAATCTTGCCAATGCCGGAAAGGGATATTTGCCGCAGTTTTCCGTTTCGGGAAAAGTAACGTATCAGAGTGATGTCACAAAGCTTCCGGTGGAAATACCGGGAGTGGATATAAAAAGTATGCCTAAAGATCAGTATCAGGTGATGCTTGAAGTATCACAGAACATCTGGGATGGTGGTGATATACACTCAAAGAAGCAACTGATGCGGACAACATCAGATATAGACCGCGAGAAACAGGATGTGGATATGTATGCATTGAACGACCGTGTGAACCAGGTTTACTTCGGTATCTTGCTATTGGACGAACAGGTACGACAGAACCAGCTTCTGCAAGAAGACTTGGAGCGTACGCACAAACAGGTTTCTGACTACATGGCGAATGGCATTGCCAATCAGAGTGACTTGGATGCCGTGAGTGTGGAGATACTGAACACTCGCCAGAAACGCATTGAATTGGAGTCCTCACGACAAGCGTATCTGAGCATGCTTTCTATATTCATAGGAAAAGAAATCGGCATCGGGACTACCTTGCAAAAGCCTGCGGATATTCTTGAATCAGCGTCACTTGTGAACAATCGTCCAGAACTTCGTTGGTTCGATGCACAGGGAAGTCAACTAAATGTGCAGGAGTCTGCCTTGAAAACTCGTTTGCGCCCTCGTTTCGGGCTGTTTGTGCAGGGAGCTTACGGCAATCCGGGGCTGAATATGCTGAAAGATGATTTTTCTGCATATTATGTAGCAGGGGTCCGTATGTCATGGAACTTTGGCAGTCTGTATACTTTGCGCAACGACCGCAAACTGATAGATAATAATCGCAGACTGCTGGAGACAAATCGGGATGTTTTCCTGTTTAACACTCATCTGCAATCCACCCAACAGAACTCCGCCATACTTTCCATGCGCCGACAGATGGCGGATGATGATGAGATAATCCGTTTGCGTGTCAACATCAGAAAGGCTGCCGAGGCAAAAGTAGCGAACGGAACACTCACCGTTACTGATATGCTGCGTGAAATTACATCTGAGAACCTGGCACGCCAGACGAAAGCTGTACACGAGGTGCAATTGCTGATGAATATTTGGAATTTGAAATATATTTTGAATAAGTAGTCAGTAGATAGTAGTTAGTAGTAAGTAGGAATGTCCTGTTTATGAAAAGCGAACATGAAGTAAACTATCTTCTACCAACTACTATCTACTGACTACTAACTACTAAAAAAACATTATTATGAAATCAAGTAATTTACTGGGATTTTGTTCCCTATTGGCCCTTTTCTCCGCTTGTGGAAATGGTACTCCGAAATATGATGCTACCGGAACATTCGAAACAACCGAAGTACTGGTATCCGCCGAAGCATCGGGCAAGCTACTTTACTTCAATATAGAAGAAGGCACCGTGCTGAAAGCAGGTCAGGAAGTCGGTGTGGTAGATACTGTGCAACTCTATCTGAAAAAACTACAACTGGAAGCGAACATCAAGTCTGTTGAAGAACAGCGTCCCGATATTTTGAAGCAAGTGGCTGCCACCAAAGAACAGATAACGGCTGCTGAACGGGAACGGAACCGTGTGTCAAACTTACTAAAAGTGGGTGCTGCCAATCAGAAGCAACTGGATGATGCGGACGACCAACTTGAAGTGCTTCGGAAACAACTTGTGGCGCAAAACTCTACATTATCCAACAGTCACCAGAGTCTGACGTGGCAGAGTTCTTCTGTCGGCATTCAGGTGGCTCAGGTGGAAGACCAATTGAAGAAGTGTTATATCACCTCTCCAATAACTGGAACTGTATTGGCTAAGTATGCCGAAGCAGGAGAATTGACTGCTGTGGGTACGCCACTTTTCAAGATTGCCGATACGCAGCAGATGTATCTTCGCGCATACCTCACTTCCGAGCAACTATCGCAAGTGAAGTTGGGACAGAAGGTCACTGTTTTCTCTGACTATGGCACCGATGAGCACAAGCAATATCCGGGCGTTGTGACCTGGATTTCGGATACTTCCGAATTTACTCCGAAGACCATTCTGACTAAAAATGAACGTGCTAATCTGGTATATGCCGTCAAGATAGCTGTGAAGAATGAAGGCTATTTGAAGATAGGCATGTATGGTGGAGTGGAGTTTAGTGACAAGTGATATAGTGATAAATGTTATGGAACATGCAGTTATTGTAAACGGCGTCACCAAAAGTTATGGCAAAGTGGAAGCCCTGCGCGGCGTTTCCTTTACCATTCCGCAAGGTGAATTGTTCGGAATCATAGGGCCTGACGGAGCGGGGAAGACTTCTCTTTTCCGCATTCTCACCACTTTGCTGCTTTCTGATAGCGGGACTGCTTCTGTCTGTGGCTTGGATGTGGTGCGGGACTATAAGGAGATTCGTCGTCGTGTGGGTTACATGCCCGGACGTTTCTCCCTCTATCAGGACTTGACGGTAGAAGAGAACCTGAACTTCTTCGCTACCGTTTTCCACACCACCATTGAAGAAAACTACGACCTGGTGAAAGATATCTATCAGCAAATAGAGCCTTTCAGGAAACGTCGTGCTGGAGCATTATCTGGAGGTATGAAGCAGAAACTCGCCCTTAGTTGTGCGCTTATTCATAAGCCGGACGTTCTCTTTCTCGATGAGCCTACTACGGGTGTTGATCCTGTCTCCCGTAGGGAATTCTGGGAAATGCTTCGTCGTCTGAAAGCACAGGGCATTACCATCATTGCCTCTACACCCATCATCGACGAAGCGCGCCAGTGTGACCGCATTGCCTTCATCAATGAAGGACAGATACATGGAATAGATACTCCGGAACGTATTTTGGAGCAATTCTCAGATATCCTTTGTCCGGCGGGCTTGCAGCACGGCAAGGCGGAACAGAAAGAGGAATACGTCATCGAAGTGGACGGACTTACCAAGCGTTTCGGAAGTTTCACCGCCGTCGACCATATCTCTTTCTGCGTTCACAAGGGTGAAATCTTTGGTTTTCTGGGAGCCAACGGTGCCGGAAAGACCACTGCCATGCGTATGCTCACCGGACTGAGCCGTCCGACGGAAGGCATGGCACACGTGGCAGGTTTCGACGTAGCTATCCATACGGAGGAAGTGAAAAAAAATATAGGCTATATGAGCCAGAAGTTTTCTCTTTACGAGGACCTCAAAGTATGGGAGAACATCCGCCTCTTTGCGGGAATTTACGGCATGGCAGAAGATGATATAGCCCGGAAGACCGATGAACTTCTTACACGTATCGGCCTGAGTGCGGAGCGCGATACATTGGTAAAAAGTCTTCCTTTGGGCTGGAAACAGAAACTAGCTTTCTCCGTTTCCATCTTCCACGAGCCGAAAATCGTCTTTCTGGATGAGCCTACAGGTGGTGTGGACCCTGCTACCCGACGCCAATTCTGGGAACTTATTTACCAGGCAGCCGACCGTGGCATCACTGTCTTTGTCACCACCCATTTCATGGATGAGGCTGAATATTGCGACCGCATCTCCATCATGGTGGACGGTGTAATTCGTGCTCTTGATACGCCCGATAAATTAAAACGGCAATTCAATGCTGCCACTATGGATGATGTATTCCAAAAACTTGCACGGGAGGCTGTGCGGACGGCCGATTAAGACGGGCTTTTTACGCGAGACGCTCGCATAGGGTATGCGAGATGTTCGCAGAAAAATCATATAGAAAAACAGAATAGAGTTTGTAGAACAATGAAACAATTCATAGCTTTTGTCCGAAAGGAATTCTTCCATATCTTCCGCGACAGGCGTACGATGCTCATATTGCTGGGCATGCCTATTGTGCAGATTATCCTTTTCGGCTTTGCCATCACTACGGAAGTGAAGAACGTGCGTGTAGCCGTCCTCGACCCGTCCAACGATATGGTTACCCGCCGTATCATCGACCGTCTGGATGCCAGCGAATACTTTTCCGTCACCACCTACCTGCATTCTCCCGCAGAAGTGGAGGCTGCTTTCAAGCGGGGAGACGTAGACCTGGCACTTATCTTCAATGAGCAGTTTGCCAGTCGGGTTTATACAGGTGAAGCCCGTGTGCAGTTGGTGTCCGATGCTACCGACCCTAACACGGCGACTACGCAGGCTGGATATGCTGCTAATATCATAACTGCTGCCGGACGGGAAATGCTTCCTCCGGGTGTGCAGGCAACTTCCATTATTCCCGAAGTCAAGTTGCTCTATAATCCGCAGATGAAGAGTGCATATAACTTTGTACCAGGTGTGATGGGACTCATTCTGATGCTGATTTGTGCTATGATGACTTCCATTTCTATTGTCCGTGAGAAAGAAACGGGCACGATGGAAATTCTGTTGGTATCTCCTGTGAAACCGTTATTCATCATTCTAGCAAAAGCAGTACCTTATTTTGTATTGTCGTTTGTCAATCTTACGACTATCTTGTTGCTTTCGGTCTATGTGCTGGGTGTACCTGTGGCCGGTAGTCTGTTCTGGCTTATTACTGTGTCGTTGCTTTTCATTTTTGTTTCTCTGGCTTTGGGACTGCTGATTTCTTCGGTGATGCGGACGCAGGTTGCTGCCATGCTTGCATCCGGATTGATGTTGATGATGCCTACCATGCTACTTTCCGGCATGATATTTCCGATAGAGAGTATGCCTGTGATACTGCAAACCATTTCGGCCATATTACCTGCTCGTTGGTACATTCAGGCAGTGCGTAAACTGATGATTGAAGGAGTGGATATTTCGCTTGTTCTGACAGAAGTCGGCATTCTTGCTGCAATGGCAACAATACTGATTACTATCAGCTTCAAGAAGTTTAAGAACCGATTAGAATAGGAGGGTGGCTGTTATGATAAAGTTTCTGATAGAAAAAGAATTCAAGCAATTACTGCGCAACTCATTCCTGCCAAAGATGATTTTCATCTTTCCGTGCATGATTATGATACTGATGCCGTGGGCTGCGAATCTGGAAATAAAGAATATTAACCTGAATATTGTGGACAATGACCATAGTGTCCTTTCCCGCCGCCTTGTAGACAAGATAGGTGCATCCACTTATTTCCGTACGACGGCCCTTCCCGATACTTACAATGATGGTTTAGAAGGTGTTGAAGTTGGTACTGCCGACATCATCCTGGAAATTCCCCGCGATTTCGAAAAAGACTGGGTGCATGGCAAAAGTCCCCGTTTACTGATTGCCGCCAATGCTGTGAATGGGACTAAAGGCGGTTTGGGAAGTTCTTATCTTTCCTCTATCATCAGTGATTATACCCGTGAATTGCAGGTGGAATCTCCTACACATGGAATGCATTCCGGCAGGGCACTTCCTAAAATGGGTATAACGACTCAGAATTTGTTCAATCCCAATCTGAATTATAAACTATTCATGGTGCCGGCATTGATGGTTATGTTGCTGACGATGATTTGTGGTTTTCTTCCGGCTCTTAATGTGGTTGGTGAAAAAGAGGCTGGGACTATTGAGCAAATCAATGTAACCCCTGTCGGAAAATTCACATTTATTCTTGCAAAACTGATACCTTACTGGCTGATTGGATATATGGTACTTACTATCTGCTTTTTCCTTGCCTGGTTACTCTATGGTATTTTGCCTGCCGGGCATTTCTTGACTATCTATCTTTTCTCAATGGTCTTCTTATTGGTCGTTTCCGGCTTCGGACTGGTGATTTCCAATCATTCGGCTACTTTGCAGCAAGCCATGTTCGTCATGTGGTTCTTTATGCTGATTCTTATTTTGATGAGCGGCTTGTTTACGCCTATACATAGTATGCCGCAGTGGGCACAACTTATTGCCGCGCTCAATCCACTGAAATATTTTGTAGAAGTGATGCGTACTATATATCTGCGTGGCGGTGGCTTTACAGATCTCTTGCCACAGTTGGGGACTTTGCTTGTCTTTGCTGCTTTCTTTAATTTGTGGGCTGTGAAGAGTTATCGGAAAAGTAGTTAGAGTAAATAACAAAGAGGTCGGAAAATTTAATTTTCCGACCTCTTTAGTATTATTCAGTAACTTTGTTTTTCAGATAGTCCGAGGGTAGTAATACTCCGTTTGTACTGTGTCTTTCAATAGACCGGTAAACAGGTATGCGCATTCCTTCTTTTGGAGAACCAACAGCACGCGAGGAGGGCGCTGTACCCTTAATCACTTTTAATGCATAACTTAGCATATATTCGTTAGGATCACCCAAGGGAAGTAACTGATCACTTTTGAATTCGTCAAGCGGATAATTTGGATCGAGTCCTGCGCTATAATCGTTACTTGCTCCTTCTTTATTCGTGATACGCATCACAATCGGTTGAATGGCCCATTCATATTTCTTATCAGAATAATGAAGAGAACCTACGTTTTTACCTTCCGTGGTTTCACCGATAAGAATGATATTATCTTTTCCATAATAAGGTATCAATCCGTTTATTACTGCTTCAGATGCGGAAGCCGTTGATGAACTTGTCAATATGAACAGCCGATTCAACTTTAAATGTGTAGTTTCACCCTCATTGTTGAACCTGATATTAAAGGATTTACCTTTATTGTCTGTCTCTATTCCGAATATATCACTCTTATGACTCTCATTCACTAGTAAACTTGCAAGTATGGTTGCCGAGCTTACATATCCGCCACCATTATAACGCAAATCGAGTATGAATTCATCTATATTTTGTGAAGCAAACTCACCGAGAATCTCTTTCATTTCATTATCATAAGCTTTGTCGTTAAAGCCATCCGGACCTGTTGTAAAATGATTGTAAAGCAAATAACCTACTTTTTTGCCTCCTACATTCAGCGTTGTGTGGCAATATAACGGATTATCTTCTACTTTTCGGGAAGCAGATAATGCCACATTTTTTGTTTTGCTCTCATCCGAAAAATCTAACAGGATTGTTAACTCAATTGCCGGACCTTTGAGTAGTTGCGTGAAATTGTCCTGATTCAACTTGACACCATTAATGTGGCTTAGCCAATCTCCCCGTTTAAGTCCGGCTTCTTCTGCCGGACTACCCGGTAAAACGTATAACACCCATGAACGGTAATATCCCAAAGGTTGCCCGTTCTTATCCACCATATTGAAAGTCACAAACTCCATACCATATGTATCATCTGAATCAATACTGGTACGTGTGCCTGGCACATAATCTTTGTTCTTTTCAATATAAGAATAGTAGTGATGCGTTCCATTGCGTGTTTTTCCATCTTTCAAACTAAGCAGAGAATGAAAGAAAGTTTCTGGTTCAGCATTGAAATCTAATTTATTTTCTTGGGGAATTTCACTATACCATAGATAATTCTCTCGCATAGTCTCTTCTATCCAATGATTTATTGCCAGACCTTCTTTGGGAGGATCGGGTGTTTCTCCGGAATTATCATCAGAGCATGAAACGAGTATAATTGAACTGCACAGGAAATTCAGGCAAACGATAACTGTATAAAAAGATAGTTTTCTCATATGTAATAACTTTGTATTTAAATGAATACAAACGAACACAAAATAAACCATATAAACAAGTAAAATGATTAAATTAACCGGGGTAAGTGGATGATTTATTCTATTTGCTGGCAATATATGTAGCGAGGTTTTTTGTTTTCCCGTTTTTTATCCTACTTTTGCAGGCAAATTAAAAATATCTGATACCCCAATGAACACACAAACAACTTATCTTGCCTCTAAACCACATTATGAAATTCTTGATGGATTGCGTGGTGTAGCAGCTGTTATGGTCGTAGCCTTCCACCTTCTCGAAGCACATTCGGGTGGTAGCCATCTCACGCAAATTATTAATCACGGTTATCTTGCTGTAGACTTTTTCTTTATGCTTTCGGGCTTCGTAATCGGCTATGCTTATGATGATCGCTGGAATCGGATGAGCATCGGTACTTTCTTTAAACGCCGTGTCATCCGTCTGCATCCTATGGTGATTATGGGTAGCATTATCGGTGCTGCTTTCTTTTTCTTTCAGAAGTCCCCTTGTTTCCCTGGGATGGATAATGTTTCAGTGGGAACTGTGCTGATAATAATGCTTTATGGTTGTACGCTGCTTCCGCTTCCTTTGAAGTGGGATATCCGCGGATGGACGGAAATGCATCCGCTGAATGGTCCGGCATGGTCACTTTATTACGAATATATTGGTAATATACTGTATGCTTTGTTTGTACGTAAGTTCAATAAGGTTGCACTGTCTGTCCTTGTTTTCTTGGCGGCTTGCGCTACGTTGCATCTTTGTCTTACGGCTCCGAAAGGTGACATTGTTGGCGGTTGGGCATTGAATTGGGAACAGCAGTATGTGGGCTTTGTCCGTTTGCTCTATCCGTTCTTTGCCGGGTTGCTGTTGTCTCGCTTGGGCTGGTTGATACGGGTGAAGAAGCGTGCATTCTGGTGGTGCAGCCTGATGATTGTGGTGGTGCTTTCTGTTCCCCGCATCGGTGGTGAAGACCATTTCTGGATGAACGGACTTTATGAAGCTCTCTGCATTATTTTCATCTTTCCGGTTATTGTATCTATGGGAGCGGGCGGAAAGGTGACGGGTAAACGTTCCGTAGGAATTTGTAAGTTTCTGGGTGATATTTCATATCCTGTATATATCACTCATTATCCATTGATATATACTTATACGGCATGGGCGTGCAACAACAATGCTACTATAGCCGAAGGTCTTCCTTATATGATACTGACCTTTGTTGGTGCCTTTGTTCTTGCTTATGCTTGTTTGAAACTCTACGATGAGCCTGTACGTAAGTGGCTGACGAATCGTTTTTTGAAAGGTAGTCGCAAAGTGAAATAAAATTATTCTCCTGACAATATAAAGAAACGGGCAACTTCTTTTTATGGAAGTTGCCCGTTCTCATTTTAAATAATTCATCTGTTGGTTTTAATGGAAAAGCTTATTTCACTTCAATAGATTTCTTGTTCTTTTGTTTTTCTTCGGCTGAGAACTTCGGCAGATTGATGTTCAGCACACCGTTTTCTACTTGTGCTGCAATCTTTTCCTTGTCCACGTTGTCCGGCAATATCATGGTCTGTTGGAACTTAGAGTATGAGAATTCGCGGCGTAGATAGCGACCGTCTTTCTTTTCCTCCTTGTTTTCAGTTTTCTTTTCCATGCTGATAACCAAATTGTTGTCTTCGTCAATATGAACGTTGAAATCATCTTTGGTCATTCCCGGAGCAGCCAACTCTACTTTGTATTCCTTTTCCGTTTCCATCACATTGATAGCCGGAGCGGTTGCATTGGCTTTTTCCATCCATTCGTTATCAAAGAAATCATTAAAGATACTTGGTAACCAATTTTGAGTTCTTCTAACAGGCATCATAATTTTAGTCTCCTATCCTTTAAGTTAAACATTCAGTTAGTTCTGAACTTCCGGTTCGTGTTTACCTTTCGGTTGCTGTTTTCAGCTGCTTCCGTGCGGTTTCTGAACCGTTATTCATAAACGTTATCGCAAAACGCGTGCCAATTGCTTTTGGTTTCGTTGATTAACAAAATGTCACTAAAGTTCTGACAAAATTACTTGGTTTATGCCGTTTTGTACGTTTTTTATATAAAATTGCTTTATGGGGCTACTAATTTGAAACGCATTCTCCATCGCTTGGCTTCTTCGTTCCAGTCGTGACTGATGACTTTGAAGGTTCCTATCTCGGAGGTATTCTTTACGTGTGTTCCCAGGCAAAGGCATTCATCATAATTGCCTACTTTCACTACACGCACCGTTTCTGAGGCGTCATCTGGCAGTCGTTTCAGGTCGAAACGTCCCTGGGCTTCTTCCTGAGTGATGAACTCTGTGCTTACATCCAAGCCTTGTGCTATCACCGCATTTACAGTTTCTTCCAGTCGTTTTACATCCTCTTCCGTAGGAGCGGACTCCAATGCATAATCCAACTTGCTTTTCTTTTTTTCTATATGTGCCGATACTGATCGTCCGCAACCAAAGAGGTTTATCATGGTCCGGTTGATAATATGCTCGCAGGTGTGCATAGGTGCGATTGACACATCCTGAAACTTGGGACTTGGTTTATTTATTTCTATATTTGTTTCCATATTAATTGATATTGATGTAATTAACAGCGCAAAGATAATGAATAATATGGATAAGAAGGTACTAATCTATTGTCGTGTTAGTACGCAACAACAGACAACTGATAGACAAAAAGAGGAATTGTTGAAGTTTGCAGCAGAAAACCATTGGAACGTTGAAGAAGAGGATATTTTCATAGATGTTATTAGTGGTTTTAAAAAGGGAGAGTTCCGTCCTGAATATGTGAAGATGCTTGAAAGAGTCGAATATGGGGATATTGATATAATTTTATTCTCTGAATTTTCTCGTCTTGCAAGAAATGCTACGGAGTTATTAGAACAAATCAAATTGTTTATAGATAAAGGTATTAACTTGTATTTTGATAAACAAAAATTGTGGGTAAGAGATAGTAATAAAGATGTAGGTAGTATTATTTTATTGCATGTGCTTGCTGTTATGTCAAGCTATGAGATAGAATTGTTTGTTGAACGTTCATTAAGTGGCAAGATAACAAAAGTTCAAGCAGGTCATGGAGGTGGGGATGAACGTGCGTATGGTTATATGCACAATGAAAATAAACAGATTGTTATAAATCCTATCGAAAGTAAAATTGTTGCCCGTATTTTTGAAATGTATGTTGGTGGATATTCTTCAATTCAAATATCAGAGATATTGAATGCTGAGAAAGTACCTGCTCCATACGTAAGGAAATTGAATGAGTACAAGAAGAATAGAGAAGCAAAAGGATTGGAGGTGAAAGAGTACAAATTTGATACAGATAATTTAAAATGGCGTATTTCTACAATAAACAGACTTATGCACAATGAGTTATATAAAGGAAATCGTAGAATAACATTTTATAAACCAGACCCTACCAATCCACTTCCGTTATCCGAAAGGCAAGATAGAGAGATTGTTTATGAATATTCGGAACATGTGGAAAGTCTGCGAATTGTATCAGACGAGTTGTTTCAGCAAGCCCAAGATAAACTTTCCAAAGCGCATTATAATAAGAATAATGCAGTCAGGCATGAGAATTTATTGAAACATTTAATGGTATGTGGCGAATGCGGTGCTAATTTTTCTGTAGGGAAATCAAATGAAACATCTAAAAATTATATCAGTGGTGGACGTACTTACAAATGTTATGGTAGAGTGAATCGTAAAGATAAACCACGAACATGCACGAATGGGGCAGAACTTCGACAATGGAAATTGGATGGACTTGTTTTACAGTTGTCAATTCAAATGTTTGCTGAGATTAATATTCAGCAGACCAATATTTTAAAGATAGAAAATTTAGGGAAAGAAATCGAAGAGTTGGTTCAAATAAAATCATCAAAGAATACAGAATTGGTTGAAGCGGAGAATCTTTATAAAAAGACACTTAAACGTCTTATTGCGATTGAAGACGATGAGGTTGCAAAGAATTTGATTTCAGATGCAAAACATAAATATGATGAAACTAAAAACGTGTTGAACAAAACTATGGATAAATTGTCACGAGAAATCACAACAAAGAGAATTACTATTGATAATTTGAAGCGTTTGAATGCCAATCCTTTGTTGATTAATAAAATGGATGAGATTAGGAAAAATAGGGATTTGGTAAAGACTATGGTTGATGAATATATTGATAAAATTACTATATTTCGTTTACATGAACTTTGGTTATTGGTCGTAGTATCTTATAAAGGAGGTGAGGAGATGTGGGGAACAATTAAATGCGCTCGTTATAAAAAGGAGGAGATGTTTTATGATGAATTGCATTGTCATTATGGTGTTGAATTTCAGGGGTGGTTACTTAATAATACGGAACATTGTTTTTCGTATGATAAAAGTACACGTATTATTACTTATCATGGTGGAAGTAAAATATATGTGGAGTTTAAATCAGGTGAGTATGATTATGATACATTTAATCAAATGATACAAGCAACAGGATGGATGGGATGTTTCCCTTTTTATGCTTATGAAGATAGTGGTAAAGATTTAAGCGTACCTTCTAATGAAGATTTTGGAAAATCTTTACAAGAAAACAGAACTGATTGGAAAGTACACAATGACAAGGTCTTGGAACGTTTATTATCCAAGTCATAAATAATAATATTCCTACCACCGTAACCCCTCACTCAGGGGGAGGATTTTGTAGTCCCCCCCCTTATAGTTTGTAACGGGTGGATTTCTATAGTGGAATCCTATCCTGCTATTGCCGAAATAGGGTTATACAGATATAAGCCAACAGTATTTTTAGTTGATTGATTATTTTTTATATTGGTTGGAATGTTGTTTCCTTTACACCATTCATATAATTTACTTTTTCCTACTTTTAAATTCAGTTCTTTAAAAGTTGATAGATTTTCTTTTAGGGATTTGGAACAATCATAATATAAGCCAATTAATTCATTATTGATTTTCCCTTTTACCATATTTCGTACAGTCTTAGCTGAAAGATTGTATTTAATGCAATATTGAGGGTTTATTATCCATTTTCTTTTTTCTGTCTGCTGTTGTTTAATCATTGCTGAGTATTTGTCAATGTTTTCATTGTATACATTTTCTGCGATATCATATAATTCTTGTTTGCTTATTGGGTCCTTGCTGTTGTTGATGTAGTAGTATAGTTCGTTGGCTAAACAGTGCAGTAAATGTTCAAATTCAATTTGTGGGTACATATATTTGCGTACTATAGCATTTAAAAAGAGTTTTTTTCTACGCCCGTTCCCGTCTTTAATTTTACATACTCTGTTGGAGTAAACACAATTACCATTATCAAGTTTTGTTTTTTCCTTGAACCAATATCTTTTGATACAGCAATAGTTTTCAGGTATTGTAATATATGGAATATCTTCATTGGCTTCTTCCAAATTATTTTCAAAGAATGGATATTTTTCTCTGTATTTTTCTATTAAGTCTTTATGGGAAAGGTTCCAAAAATTGGTAATATATTCATGGTCCTTTATTTCAACAACAACTTTATCTCTCTTTTCCATTTGTAACTGTATATTGTATGGTGTTGGCTTTTCTTTTATACTGTTAGAAATGGAAATGTCATCATAACTATAAATGATAAGATTGTTTATAAGTTTACAATTTGCGTAGCTCCCTAAATAAAATTGGTAGATTGCTCTATTATGATTATCTAATTCTATATTTGTTATAATATTATCATATAGTATCTGATATTGATTTTGATTTAGTGGTGTATTGAAAATGTATAGAAGTCTATATCTGTTTCCTTTAGTAATATGTGAAAATGTGGTATACGCAATGCTTGGCTGATATTTCAATGTTACTAATAATTCATTGAATGATAATAATGTATTATCAATATCAAATACTATTATGTTAGTATGTAAAGCCCTTTCTTTCTTCTTATAACCAAAGAGGGATTTTATTTCCTTGTCGATATATGTGCAAGAGAATATATATCCTTGTTTTATAAATTGCTCCAATTCAGAAATAGTAATTTCCTTTTCTTCAAAGGATATTTTGTTGTAGTCTTTACTGGTAGGTTTTTCTGTGTAACCATTGACGGAAATCATCAGTTTAAAAGAGAATTTTTCATTTTTGTACATGTTAAGGTTGATATTATTGTGTGACTTGTACGTGTCACTTATTTAGGATGTTAAGGTTTGATAGTTGAACAAAGGAAGCAATGTAACCTTAACAAACCATTACTTCCAAGTATGCCTACTTTCAACTATATAATATAAGTATATTTTGTTTATGCAAATATACGACTTTCTAATATCTATTACCACCTTTTAATAAGAAATTTTGCCTGAAAAGCCCTCAAAAAGTACAAGTATGGTATAAAGTGTCTTATTATTATCTGATTTTTGCGAGGTACTATCAATTTATTGTAATACAATGTATTATATGAAATATAAGTGACTGGATATATATCCGAATGTTAGGTAGCACACTGTTTGCTATTTATTTTTTGCCCCTATTCCCCGATTTTGACAAAAGGGTTCCTTTTCGAATGATGCACTTTGAGTTTTGAAAAGTTTTTTCGTTGGATAATCCGTAATTTCGTAAAGAACCGTAGGAAATCCCAAGTATATCAGGCGAAAAATATTCAAAAACATTGGCTATGCTTCCGAAATAGTGGTGGGTGTCGTTCTCTTTTATATAAAGATGAATTACTGTCCGTTCTTTCTTCTCTTTTTCTTCCATAATGCAATAGTTTTTTTGCAAAAATAGTAATTGTGTGACATAAAATGAATAAATGTCATATTTTTAACTATTTTTAGTGCAAATAAATTGCATGTATTAAATATATGTCATATCTTTGCGTTGTGATTAAAACGAAGACGATATGAAACGGTATAATAAAAGACAAGTGATGAAAGATGCTCATAGACTTTACAATAACGATTTTCAACGCAGGGGACGTTCTTGGTCGGAGTGTCTTAGAGCAGCTTGGAGTTGGGAACGGGATGCAGTCAAAGTTTTCGAAGAAAAAGCAGCAAGGCTTGATGCAATGATAGCCGCAAGTTGGAAAGCGCACAACGAAAGGAAAGAAGCCAAGACAAATGAGAATTGGTATAAAGGAATTGATTCAGAAACTCTTTCTTATGCAATGGGATATGGAAGAGGTAACAATTTCTATTGTGGTGACTAATTAAAAGAGTTTTTTAATATTCACTAATATAACTTTTGAATATAAGTTGATTGTCAATGCTTTAATAATAAATGGGTTCGTGTTAGATTCAAAAACAATAGATTTCAATTAAAAAAGAATATTATGAGCTTAAAAAATAGTTATGTTACTTCTGACTATATGGAATGGGATTCAATGTTATCGCTAGTTCACAAACTATATAGGGATAAGGAATATCGTTTGTCATTGTTAATAGGCTGTGGTAGCTTCTTTGGGTTACGTATATCAGACATTCTCGCTCTTACATGGTCTATGTTATTAGATGATGAAAAGTTTGTTATCATTGAAAAGAAGACAGGTAAGAGACGGGAAATAAAAGTCAATTCCAATTTCCAAAAGCATATTGCAGACTGTTTCAAGGCTTTGGATATAGTAGATAAAGATGAAAAATGTTTTGTTAGTCGAAAAAAAACAGTGTATAGTACGCAACGAATTAATGTGTTATTTAAATCAATAAAAATTAAATATGGATTGAAGATAGAACATTTTTCCACCCACTCGATGAGAAAAACATTTGGTAGGAAGGTTGTAGAGACCGCTGGGGAAAACTCGGAATTTGCTCTTATCAAACTATCGGAATTATTTAATCATGCCGATATTCAAACGACAAGGCGTTATTTAGGATTAAGAACAGAAGAGTTGTTAGAAACGTATGATATGCTCAGTTTTTAAATCTGTATTTTTTAAAATCCAAATCCGATATTAAGATAAAATCCCAGTTTGTTAGTCTTATTGGAGTAACATATAAATCCCTCTATAGGTCCCAATGGACTATCGTAGCCATATCCAATACTTGTCCCATATATTTTTTTGCCTTGAAGGAAATTGGAAAACTGATTTTGATGGATGGCATAATTTCCTGATAAGGTAAGGTATTGCTTTTCGTGAAATTTATGTCTTACTTGGATTTGTGCATTTCCCAATAATTTCAGGGTGGATTCTGTATGAGTCAGCCCTGAAAAAGGTATTTGTTGCTCGTAATGTGGATTATATCCTTCTCCACCGATAACATTGCTGTACATAAACGGAATACCATCATTGAAAATAAATCTTCCGTATATTGTCGGTATAATAAATGTATTTAGTGTGATTGGAAATATCTTGGTGACTTGGGCAGCAAGTGATGAGTATGCAGTGTTAGTATGCAAATTGGTATATATTGTATAAGAAATATTAGTTTTCAAACCTTTAGTAGGAAAATATCTTTTGTCTAAAGTTTCATATTTCAATTTTGTATGATAATTAAGAAATAAATTCTTTCGTTTCATTAGTGTTGCATCTTCACTTACCAATGTTCTATAATACCGATGGTAATCTAATGAAGCTCCAACTTCCATTTGAAGATTTCTTGAAGGTATAATAGAGTAAATCAGACTGCTAGTATTCCGTATAAAGGTTGGATTAGATATTTTGTGTCCATGACTGTATAAAAATATATCATTGTAACCAATTTGATTTGAAAGTGTTATCCATTGTGGTTTTGATATAGGAAGATGATATTGGGTTCTGAGAAAAGATTGTTTTCCTCCTCTTGCCACTATTTCGGCTTTCCCGATTTTCTGTTTATTCAAATTGATATTAAGAATCACTGCTGCAATATCCTCGCTATCGAATCTTAGTCCAATTCTTAGTTGATTATCATTGCTTGGAGCATATTGCGGATAAAACAAGGGGAATTTGGTTTTATTGTTTTTTTTATTATTTACTATGCCTACCCTATTCTTGATTGATAATAATGTGTTGTAATTGGCTTTTGCGGCATTTTCTCCTCTTATAATGAGAGTGTCTATTGCGGCTTTTGTAAAACTTGCAGCATTATAGTTTTCTACATCAACTTTTATATAAGCATCTATATCCTTAGTACTTTCATCAAGCGATGATTGACAAATCATTAACATAAGCTGATTGGCTATCCCTGCAATGGAATGCAAGTTATCCGCATCTGATAATTCAGATTGTACATCAATGCCAATAATAATATCCGCTCCCATAGCTTTGACAACATCAATTGGTAGATTGTCTTTAAATCCTCCGTCAATTAAAACTTTTTGTCCTGAATATATCGGTGAAAAAACAACGGGAACAGCCATACTTGCACGCATTGCCTCTGAAAGTTTGCCAAAGCGGATGACCTCTTTTTGATTTCTTACCATATCTGTGGCAATACATGCAAAAGGAATTGGAAGGCTATCGAAATTAGTTACATTTTGATAGCCTTCTGTAAGTTGATGTAATAACTGTGATATGTTCTTCCCTTTTATTATACCTCCATTCTTTCCACTATTGTTGATAGGAAATGATATAAGGTATTTACTGTCATCGGATTTAAACGGAAAAGGAATTTCTTTGCGTGAAACTTTATCGGTAAGTAGGTCTATCCAGTCTGTTTGTTTCACTATTGTTTCTAATTGTTCGGATGTATAACCTATAGAATATAATCCGCCAATAATAGCTCCGATGCTTGTTCCTGCAATATAATCAATAGGTATATTTAATTCTTCAAGAGCCTTTATTACTCCAATATGCGCAACCCCTTTAGCACCACCACCACTTAAAACGATACCTACCTTTTTTCGTGGTGATGTGTAGACTAAAGAGAATGGTAATATTAATAAAATAAGTGCAAGTGCAATTTTATTCATAGGAATAATGAAGCCGCATTTAATAGTTATACTTGTGTGTAACTACTCAATTTAAAGTTGTTTATTCTATTGATTAAATATTTATGGATGTTGGAAAGGTAACACTACCGTTCAAAACAATACTCTTTGAACCCGATTTGCATTTATAATCCTTAAATACAAGTGTAACTCTGAAATTTTCCAAATCCCATTTTTCAATTGTAACAGTACCAGAAACATACTCTTTTTCAGAGGAATACCATTCTTCAAGTTTTACTAAAGCAATTGACATTTTGCAACCCTTGGTTACATCTTTCCCCGTTGTTAGCTCTTCACGATAGTCGATGTTACCTTGAATATAAAAATCGGATGTTGCATCATTTACCCAAAATTCAAACATACTATTCGCTATTGCTTTACCTTCGAGATTTGTAATCTTGACAGCACTTCCATTTACTGTTAGTGTTGATGTGAATTCTGTTTTTTCATTATCATCATCGCTTGAACAGCTTGTTACGAAAATTGCCATTAATAAAATGGTCAATAAAAAAATGGTTTTCTTTTTCATTTTTCTTTTTTTTAGTTAAACACTTCTTGTATAATTGAGACTGCAAAGATAATACACGTACATGTACGCTCAAAATATTTCTGCAATAATCTTTCCTTTACAAATTTAAATAATTAGCATATATGACTAATATAGAAGAATTTGTAATACAAAAGGTAAAGGCAATGAGGATGGAAAGAAAGTGGTCACAAGTAGAATTGGCAGATTACATGAATCTTTCCCCTAGTTTTATTGCAGATATTGAAAACCCCAAACGAAGGGCAAAATACAATCTCAATCATTTGAATGTATTGGCTAAAGTGTTTAGTTGTTCTCCGAAAGACTTTTTACCCAATGCTCCATTGAATGACGAGTAATAAATGCTAGTACAATCTTATGTTTATATTCACAAATCTTGATAGTGAATTTTGTTGGATTACATTTGATATCTGATATGATTTAGGGTATATTTCTTTGAGAAGCAAAAAATCTCTTCAGAAAAGAAAATTATTGATTGGGAATGATTAGTTTTGCATATTGTTTTTGATTATAAAAAAATATGCATATGATTGATTTTAGAAAGAAAATAGCAGTCGGTACTGCAATTGTCAAAACTAACCCTATTGAAATATATGATACTCTTGACCGTGCAAGTGATAAGAATGCATTGCGGCCAGCGCAATTAGCTGTATTAGAAGACTGGTGGAATAATTATAAAGATAAAAAAGATGTTATATTAAAATTACATACAGGACAAGGAAAAACATTGCTTGGGTTGCTTATTTTGCAGTCTAAGTTAAACTTAAACCAAGGACCAGTTCTTTACTTATGTCCAACGTATAATTTGGTAACACAAACATGTGAACAAGCTACACAATTTGGTATCAAATATTGTACTATTGGAGCAGATAAAAATATTCCAATGGATTTTTATGATTCAAAATCTATTTTAATAACTTCAGTGCACAAATTATTTAATGGATTAACAAAATTTGGCTTACGTAATCGCTCTGAATCGGTAGGTAGTATTGTTCTAGATGATTCTCATGCATGTATTGATGCTATTCAAAAGGCTTTTACGATTATTATAAAAAAAGATGAAGATGGTTATGAAAAAGTTCTTTCTATTTTTGAAAACGAGCTAGAGAAACAAGGATTAGGGACTTTGGAAGATATTAGGTTAGGAAATCATGATTCTTTTTTGTTGGTTCCCTATTGGGCTTGGCAAGAGAAAGTAGGTGAGATGGTTAGGCTTTTAGCTGGTTTACAAGAGAATTTGAATGTGAAATTTGCTTGGAATCTTATCAAAGATATAATAAAAGATTGCCAATGTTACATTTCAGGAAGCCATATCGAAATATCTCCTTATTGTAATCCAATAGAACAATTTGGAACATTTTCAAGAGCTGCTCATCGGGTATTAATGTCTGCTACTACTAATGATGATTCCTTTTTTATTAAAGGATTAGGACTTGATAAAGATGCGATAAAAGCTCCACTGCAATACCATAAGGAAGCATGGTCTGGTGAAAAAATGATATTAATTCCTTCGATGTTTGATGAATCCTTAACTCGTTCTAGAATAATAGAAGAGTTTGCACGACCTTTGAAAAATAGAAAGTATGGTGTCATATCTTTAGTTCCAAGTTTTGCACATTCAGAATCTTGGAAAGCTCATAATGCGAGAATATCTACAGCGCTGACTATAGATGAAGATATAAGTGTTTTGAAAAGTGGAAATTATGACTTTACAAATGTATTAGTTAATAGATATGATGGGATTGATTTAGCTGATAATAATTGTCGTATTTTGATTATTGATTCAAAGCCATATGCAGAAAGTCTTTCTGACAGATATCAAGAGATGACACGTGTTGATAGTGAAGCTATTCTTATTAAAATTGCACAAAAAATAGAACAAGGATTGGGAAGAGGAGTAAGAGGAGAAAGGGATTATTGTGTCATTATCCTTACTGGTGCAGAGCTAATTAACATTATTCAAAACAAGCGAACTAGGAGTTTCTTTTCATCCCAAACCCAAACTCAGATTCAAATAGGATTGGATATAACAAAGTACTCTAAAGAAGATGCTTCATTAGATGATAAAATGAAACTGTTGAACAGCTTAATAATGCAATGTATAAATAGAGATGAAGGTTGGAAATATTTTTATATAAGTAGAATGAATGATGCACCAGTTGTATCTAAAGAAGAAAGAGTTTTGAATATACTACAATTAGAGAAGGAAGCTGAGTTACAGTATAAGTATGGAGAGTGTCAAAAGGCTGTTGATATAATTCAAAGACTTATAGACACATATATTAACGATAATAGCGAAAAAGGATGGTATATGCAAGAAATGGCACGCTATTTATATTCAAAAAACAAAGTAGATTCAAACAAGAAGCAGATTATTGCTCACAAGTTGAATAATTATTTGTTGAAGCCGCGTGAGGGGATGGATTTAGTTAACATTAGCTTTGTGAATCAGAATCGAATAAATAATATTATTTCTTGGGTAAGGCAGTTTGATAATCATGATTTATTGATGATACAATTAGAGGAGACTCTCGGAAATCTCCAATTTGGAATTAAAGCGGACACTTTTGAAAGGTCTTTGAATGAATTAGGGCACATTCTTGGTTTTATAGTAGAGAGACCTGATAAACAACGTGGTGAGGGACCTGATAACTTATGGTGTGTGAGGGATAATGATTATATACTTTTTGAATGTAAAAATGAAGTTAAAGAACAAAGGGGGGAAATTAATAAAACTGAGATGGGGCAAATAAATAATTCTTGCTTATGGTTTGAAAGAGTATATCATGCAGAATATATTCCTATATTAATTGCCCCCACAAATAAAGTGACTTCGGCAGGCGGATTTCATAAAGCCCAATTAGCTATTATGAAAAAGAAGCAATTGCATAGTCTGATAGATAATACAAGACTGTTTTTTAAAGGGATACGAGAATTAGACATTAACGGTTTATCTCATGTGGAAATTCAAAAGTTATTAGATGCGAATCATTTATCTATTGATGATTTAAAAAGCACTTACGCGGAAAAGCCTATTCAAAAATAGAAAACTATTTTTTTAGGTTATTAGCCATCAAAGTAATGAATGTGATTTGTATATCAATATTCACAAAGAATAGAAATGAATATTAAGAATGTATGCAGATTGCTGATTATTAGTTGTTTATAGGGGCTCTGTGTGAAAACGTAATTTGCAGGCATTCACTTTTATAGTATATTGTATATTTGTGAATATTAACTTCCTAATAGGTGTTGATAATACTGACCTTATTTCCTTTATTGGCTTATATTTTCTAAGCGAGTTGCGTAAAACAAGTGCGTAAAAGAGTGCGTAAATTGATTTGCGTAAGATAAGTGCGCAATTATGATTTTTTAGTATATGATTTAATGCTCTGTATTATAGTTGATTAATTAAGGATGTGTTCATTTCGACTATATGCATAGGCGGGTATTCCTGCTTGTTGTGGTCGTTGAGTTGAATTTGTTGTTCCATAAGTTATTTCAATAGCTAATTTGTGGCGAATTCGCCATAATTAAAATTCGGATAATAGAGTTTTTCTTATATTCTATAATATTTATTTTCGCCAAAGATACGAAATTAGTCTCTTAAATATATTATTTTTCTTAGAAGGAGATGTATCGGTACAATTTTTGCCTAGTTGGGTCTTATATTGTGAATCAGGATTTTCTATCCATTGTTTGAAAAAGGTTAGAGTATATTCATACCAATTCTCCTTTGTTAAAGATGAATCATTCCAATACCATTGATTCCCTAATTCTTTTACTTCGTCTATGGCATTAGATAACAAATAGAAATCGTATAAGAAATCATTGTATTCATTATCTATACATTGTTGTTCAAGTTTTCTTAAGGTTGCAGATACTTTATTCTTATCAGGTGATTGTACCACTGATTTTACTAAGAATAGACTATATAGTATAATAACAGTATTTGCTTCAATTTCATTAAGATGCAGTTCTTTGAAAATTTTATCCGTTAATTCTGCAAATTCAAAAGGATTGCAATGGATATCCTCTCCGGCTAATATAAGAAGATTTTCTGTTTCATATCCGGTCATCAGCATCTCGAAAGCCCAATCCTTCCATTGAGCATTGATACTGAGATTTTGTTGCTTATAAAGCAATACTTCTGCAGTTGACGGGACTTTCTGTAATAACTCATTGAGAGTTGCATCAAGTTTCATTATATCAATAGGTGGGTATTCCTGCCTGTTGTGATTGTTGAGTTGAAGGTTTTGCTCCATATTGTCGAATCATGTATCATACAGCATCAAAGATAACAAAATCCTGCACATGTATGATGGAGTGTGCAGGATTTTTCAATTATAACGATGAATGTTTAATGCATAATGAAATTTCGGAAGAATCGCCAGCAAGCAATGTACATGATACCAATACCTGCAACCAGATAAGCCCAAATTACAATAAAGACAGATGCTTGCACCTGCGAGTAATCATCATAGCGGTATTTATTATCTCCGGTAATAGTATCAATGGGATCTTGAGTATCAAATATATAAGTGATAACTTTCGCATTTCCCACGATTTTAGCCAACGTACCTAAAAATCCGGTTGAAACATGAGAACTATTTGCGATTTTATTTAGTATAAGATATTGAGGAGCAAAGGAAGCTAAATAATAAACGGCTATTGCTCCTGCAAAAAGAATGGCAATCAAAAGATCACTCATCAAATAGCCAACCAATAATGTTGCAATACCTGCGGCTATCATGACAGAATAAGAACCGTCGAACAAACGTCTCTGACTATTGGTAAGAATATGTGCGTATTGCTGTAAATTATGCACTGCCTCAGGATTAGTAGGAGCTACCTCTATTGCTTGACGCAAATAATCGGCACACTTTTTATATTGCCTTTTCTTTAATAAAATCAGGTATGACGCACCACTCGGATGATTCTGAAATATAGTGAGTTCTTGTCGTAATTTCTCAAGTAATCCTGTTGCTTGCGCATTTTCTGCCGGAGTACTTTGAGGATTTTTCCCATTAGAACGTCTGACTGTTGAGAAGTACTCTGTGGTGTATACCTGGTCAAACTCATTTTTCTTGTTGATAATGAAAAGACTATAACCTGCCATAGCCATAATCAGAATTACTGCGCCTACGATACCAGTCCAACTGATGGGAGAGGACGCTTCATTATCAAATTCATTGATAGTAGGGCTTTCAGCACTTGTTTCCAGATTCTGTATATCTGACTTCCTGAGCAGAAGCTTATCAGGTAAACTGTTGGCTCCATTTGTGTTGAGTTCAATAGATTTATTATCAGGATTATAAGTCATTTGCATCTTAAATTCTCCCATTTCAGTATCAAGAACTTTTTGTAGTGAGGCATTATTTCCTTTCACTTCAACCTCTTCTATTGAATAGTAACTGCCATCGGAAAAGGCAAATGTTCCGTAGCACAAAGCCCCATCCATATCGAATCCATTTTCAATACTTTTCTGATACAAGTCGAGCTGAATGGTTCCATTCTTCTCTTCTTGTTCATATAGCCAAGTACCCTTAAAAGTATTTTGTTGTGCAGATGTCATGGTAATACCCATGAAACAAAGGAATAATAATATAGTTATCCGTTTCATATTACTTGTTTTTAGTTTTCTAGATTTCTGTTCCATTAATTTTTTGCTACTGTTAGATGTAGTTGTTAGAGAAGATTTCATCTGAGGGTGGGGATTTAGTATGAATCTCTGTGGAAACGGAGAAAAGAGTGTAACTTGGAAAGGAATGATTCCTTGTCCATACGTTTGTAGTTCTGCTGATTGATTTCATTACAGATATAAGTGTTATATGCCCGTCAATTCCCCAAAGCAAGCGGGTTCTAAAATAGAAGAACGTGGGAACTGTTACTATGATATCCATATTTCGAGGCTCTGGTAAAGCCCACCTACGATATAACAAGTAACAGTCCCACGCTCCATACGGATATATAACAAATATATATATATACGATGTGCGTGAGACCCGTTTACTTATTATTAACTCGTAGGTTTGAAATTTACCAGATTCCGAAATATGAGTAATAATAAAAACGTCCTCAAAAAAAGAAAGTGTCTCTTCTTTTCTATAGAAGTCAACACTGCACAAATATAAAGATTTAAATATTTGTACAAATCGCATAAAGAGTAAAATTACTCTTTATTAACGTTGATGTAAACAGGTATAGCTATTCGGCTAAATGAAATCTACTAATTTTCTCTCAGTTTCTTTAAATAATCCTCTTACTAAGGTCTGGGTGTTAGCTATTCTATTCTTTAAAGAATTCTACTTTACCTTTAAAGATATTGTGATTTAAATGCTATCTGAATAGGAATCTATCAGAATTTACTTATTTTTGCATAGAACTTCTTGTAGAAGCAACCTTTAACTAATCGAAAATCGAATGAAGAAAATAATCATATTCCTATATATATGTGGTGTATGTATGTGCCAGCTTCATGCTGCTACCAATAATGTTGTAGACTCCCTTTTATCACAACTGGACCAAGTAATCCAAAACCGTCCCGTATACATAGAACAAAAAGAAAAGAAACTGAATGACCTGAGAAAAGCCCTCAGACAACGTATTTCCGACGAGAACCGATTTACCTTGTTAGGTGAGTATCTGGATGAATACCGTTCTTATAACACAGACTCTTCTCTCTACATCTCACGCGAGAGATACCAGGTGGCACTGCGGATGAAGAACAAAGAACATCAAGACAACGCTCTTATGAATACCGCCGAGATTATGGGTACGGCAGGCATGTACAAAGAAGCCATTGACCTGATGCACAACGTACAAATCAATCAGTTGCCTGATGAACTCCACCCATACTATTATCATATCTACCGTACAGTCTACGGTCTGATGGCCGATTATGCCGTTACCGAACGGGAGAAAAAACTCTATGCTGAAATAACAGACAAATATCGTGATTCCTTGCTGTTGGTCAATAAGGACAACCTTCTGGTGTACACACTGATTCAGTCCGACCAGTACAATGTGCGGGGTGAGTTTGATGATGCCATTCAGTTATTGACAGATTATCTGGCAGGACAGATAGATAATGTACACGATGTGGCAATCTGTGCCTACACATTATCGGAATCATACCGCCTGAAAGAAGACACCGAAAAAGAGAAAGAGTATCTGATTCTTTCCTCCATCGCAGATATGAAGTCTGCGGTGCGCGAATATATTTCTCTGCGAAAGCTGGCTGTGTTGCTCTATCAGGAAGGAGATATAGACCGTGCCTATTCTTATTTGAAGCTCTGTATGGACGATGCCGTGTTCTGTAATGCCCGGTTGCGTATTCTGGAAATCTTGCAAATCTTCCCCTTTATCAACGACGCTTACCAACAGAAGACCGATAAGCAACAGGAACAAATGGAGTGGGCATTAGTCTCTATCAGCCTGTTGTCCATCTTTCTTCTGATAGCTATCTTCTATGTATATAAGCAAATGAAACGCGTGGCTGCTGCACGCCATGAAGTGGTGGATGCCAATAAGCGACTGAAAGAATTGAATGAAGAACTCCACCGCTACAATCTGCAACTGAAAGAAGCCAATCACATCATTGCCGAAAACTCTTATTTGAAAGAGGAATACATCGGACGATATATGGACCAGTGTTCCGTATATCTGGAGAAGATGGATAACTACCGCCGTTCATTGGGCAAGATAGCGGCAAGTGGTAAGGTGGACGAACTATATAAACACATCAAATCTTCCAAATTTATAGACGAAGAGCTGAAAGACTTTTATGCGAACTTCGACAACACCTTCTTGCAACTGTTCCCCACTTTTGTAGAAGACTTCAATGCTTTGCTTGCCGATGGCGAACAGATTTATCCGAAAGCCAACGAACGGATGAGTACGGAGTTACGCATTTTCGCCTTGATTCGTTTGGGTATTACCGACAGTGTGAAGATAGCTCAGTTCTTGCGCTATTCTGTGACCACCATATATAATTACCGTACAAAGGTTCGCAACAAAGCCGTCGGCGAGCGTGACTTACTGGAACAGGAAGTGATGAAGATAGGTAAATCTAAAGGCTGAAATACCGATTTCAGATCCTATTAGTGTCCTTTTTACTATTATATTCTTACTACTTTTTTGAGATAATACTACTATTCTACTTCATTGAATATTAGTCGTTTATGGCTTTTGAAACGGCTGATATTACTACTTTTTCACTCTTTCCTTCTTCATCGGCTCTTCTTATCCGATACATTTGCATTGTTCCTCTCACGGAGGGACAACCGCATGTGACTTATGTTTTATTATTAACTTTAAATTCGTATATTATGCAAAAGTACAAAATGCCGATCAGGCTTCGAATCATGGTTTGTCTGATAGGAATGTTACTTCCGATGTGCATGTTCGCACAGCAAATCACAGTACAAGGTGTAGTGAAGGACCAGACGGGTGAAACCGTTATCGGTGCCAGTGTGGTGCAGAAGGGCACGACGAATGGAACGATAACAGGTATCGATGGCGATTTCTTATTGAATGTGCCTTCAGATGCCGTTCTGGTAGTCTCGTTTGTGGGTTACAAGACTTCGGAAATCCCCGTCAAAGGACAGAAACAAGTTCAGGTAATGCTGTCCGAAGACAGTGAGATACTGGATGAAGTGGTGGTGATAGGCTATGGAACCATGAAGAAAAGCGATTTGACAGGCGCTGTATCTTCTTTGGGTAGCAAGGATATTAAAGATACTCCTGTATCTAATTTAGGACAGGCCATTCAAGGTCGCATCTCCGGCGTACAGGTAGTGGATGCCGGAAAGCCGGGTGACAATGTTTCTATCAAGATTCGTGGTTTGGGTTCAATCAATAACTGCGATCCGCTGGTGGTGATAGACGGAGTGCCTACCGACCTGGGATTATCTTCTCTGAACATGGCGGATGTGGAACGTCTGGACGTACTGAAAGACGCATCAGCTACAGCTATTTACGGTTCGCGGGGAGCCAATGGAGTGGTGATGATTACTACCAAGCGTGGAACGGAAGGAAAAGGCAAGCTATCAGTATCCGCCAATTGTGCTTTCCAGAATGCCACGAATGTTCCTTCTTTGCTGAATGCCGCCCAGTATGCGGAATTGAGCAACGACATGATGACGAATAGCGGACGCAACCCCAATCCGAATTGGGCGAACCCTTCCGAACTGGGTGCAGGCACCGACTGGATGGATGAATTGCTTCGCACGGGTATCATGCAGAACTACACGGTAAGTTATTCCGGAGGTAATGAGAAATCCCATTATTATGTGTCCGGTGGTTTCCTCGACCAGTCGGGTATCGTAAGCAGTGTGAATTATCGTCGTTTCACATTCCAGTCGAACAGCGATGCGCAGGTGCTGAAGTGGTTGAAATTCTCTAATAATATTACTTTCAGCACCGATACGAAAGACTCGGGCGGCTATAATATAGGTGATGCGCTGAAAGCTCTTCCCGTTCTTCCGGTGAAGAATGAAGACGGTTCCTGGAGCGGACCGGAGGGTAATTCGGAATGGTACGGCAGCATCCGTAACCCGATAGGGCCTACGCAACTCAACAAGAGCCAGACGAAAGGTTATAATTTCCTTGCCAACCTGACAGCGGAACTGACCTTTACCAAATGGCTGAAATTCAAGAGCACATTCGGTTATGACGCCAAGTTCTGGTTTATCGACAATTTCACTCCGAAGTATAACTGGAAGCCTATTCCGACGGAAGAAACCTCCCGCTATAAGAGCGATAATAAATCATTCACCTATTTGTGGGATAACTATTTCCTGTTTGACTATACGTTTGCCGAAAAGCATCGTGTAGGCTTGATGGCAGGTTCTTCCGCACAGTGGAATGAGAACGATTATCTGAATGCGCAGAAGAATGTCTTCATGTTTGATAATGTGCATGAAATGGATAACGGTCAGGAGATGTACGCCATTGGCGGCAGTTCCAATGAATGGGCATTGCTTTCATACATGGCACGCGTCAATTACTCATACGAAGACCGTTATCTGTTGACGGCAACTGTTCGCCGTGACGGTTCCAGCCGTTTCGGTAAGAAAAATCGTTGGGGTACTTTTCCGTCAATCTCTGTGGCATGGCGTGTTTCACAGGAAAAGTGGTTCCCGCAGAATAAGTATGTAAACGACCTGAAACTGCGCGTTGGATATGGTGTGACGGGTAGCCAGGCAAGTGTGGGCAATTACAGTTATCTGGCATCTTATAATACCAGTGTATATCCGTTTGGGACAACAAGCGGCAATCAGACGGCGTTGGTTTCTTCCACGCTTGCCAATCCTTATATTCATTGGGAAGAGGTGGCGCAGACGAATATCGGTTTTGATGCCTCCCTGTTCAATTCGCGTATCACTGTCTCGCTGGATGCTTATCTGAAAGAGACCAGAGATATGTTGGTGAAAGCGTCTATTCCTATCACGTCGGGTTTTGAAGACACTACCACTACTTACACCAATGCCGGTAAAGTCCGCAATCAGGGTTTGGAAATGAGCTTGCACACCATCAACCTGACAGGCGAACTGGGCTGGGAGACAAACCTGACCGCCACTTATAATAAGAATAAGATTAAAGATCTGAACAGTGCGGTTCCTTACTATATCAACCAGATTAACAACTCTTACGTGACGATGTTGGCAAAGGATTATCCGATTAACGTATTCTATGGTTACGTGACGGATGGACTGTTTCAAAATCAGGCGGAAGTGGATGCGCATGCCGTGCAGCCGGGAGCGGAGCCGGGCGACATTCGTTTCAGAGATTTGAATAACGACGGTGTCATCAATGACAGTGACCGTACGGTGATAGGCAATCCTAATCCGAGTTGGTTCTACTCAATGAACAACAGTTTGTCCTATAAAGGTTTTGAGTTGTCCGTCTTCCTTCAGGGAGTGGCCGGCAACAAGATTTATAATGCCAACAATATCGATAACGTCGGTATGGCTGCCGCATACAATCAGACCAGCGATGTACTGAAACGTTGGAGAGGAGAGGGAACAAGCTATTCCATGCCGCGTGCCGTCTTCGGTGACCCGAACCAGAACTGCCGTGTATCCGACCGCTTTGTGGAGGACGGTTCTTATCTCCGTCTGAAGAATATCACGCTTTCCTATACTTTCCCCAAGCAGTGGTTGCAGAAGATACAGATAGAGAATGCGCGCCTTTCCGTCTCTTGCGAGAATGTGGCTACCATCACCGGATATTCCGGTTTCGACCCGGAGGTGGACATCAACGGAATCGATTCAGCTCGCTATCCCATCTCCCGTACATTCAGTGTAGGTTTAAACTTTAACTTTTAAATTGATTCGGATATGAAAAAGATAACAAACTTAGTATATGCGCTGGTCATGTTAATGCTGGTTTCATGTAATGACTTCCTTGATAAGTCTCCCAAATATGCGGTTGACCCCGAAACGACGGTGACCGACGACGTTGCCGTGGCACTGACGAATGCTTGCTACAAGGCACTTCAATCCTCTAATCTGTATAATCAGCGCATGTGGTCGCTTGATATTGTTGCAGGAAATAGTCTGGTGGGTGCCGGCGGTGGCACTGACGGTCTGGAAACCATACAGGCATCCAATTTTATCACGCAGAGCGATAATGGTATGGCATTGTATATGTGGCGTTCCCCGTGGGTAGGCATCGGGCAGTGTAACATTGTGCTGACCAGTCTTCCGCAGGCTGAAGCCGTGTCGGAGAGTATCAAGAACCGTTGCATGGGTGAGGCTTATTTCCTTCGCGCCCACTACTATTATATTTTGGCGCGTTTGTACGGCGGTGTACCTTTGCGCTTGGAGCCCTATAATCCGGGTGAGTCCACGGCAATAGCCCGTACTACCATAGATCAGACTTACGAACAGATTATTTCCGATTGTAAGAATGCCGTCGATTTGCTTCCTGCAAAAGCTGAATATAGCGAAGAACAGAAAGGACGTGCATGCAAGGATGCCGCTCTGGCTATGCTGGCGGATATCTATCTGACCTTGGCCCCCAATCACACAAGTTATTATGAAGATGTGGTGGATTTGTGCAACGAAATCACGAATCTGGGCTATGACCTTTCCACCTGCAAGTATGAAGACAACTTCGATGCCACTATCAATAATGGTCCTGAGTCTTTGTTCGAGGTACAATATTCTGGTAGTACGGAATATGATTTCTGGGGTACGGACGGTCAGTCTTCCTGGCTCTCCACTTTTATGGGGCCGCGCAACTCGGACTTTGTAGCAGGCAGTTACGGTTGGAATCAACCTACGGAGGAGTTTGTGGGACAATATGAAGAAGGTGATAAACGGAAAGACCTAACGGTTCTTTACGACGGTTGTCCGGACTTCGATGGAAAGACTTATAAGAGTTCTTATTCCAATACCGGATATAATGTTCGTAAGTTTCTGGTTTCCAAAACCATCTCTCCGGAGTATAATACAAACCCGAATAATTTTGTTGTTTACCGCTATGCGGATGTTCTTCTGAAAAAGGCGGAAGCATTGAACGAAATGGGACAACCTAATCAGGCTGCTGCACCCTTGAATATCGTTCGTAAACGTGCCGGACTGCCTGAAGTTTCAGGCCTGTCACAAGATGCCATGCGTGAAAAGATTATTCACGAACGCCGCATGGAACTTGCTTTCGAAGGGCATCGCTGGTTCGATATGATCCGCGTCAACAATGGCGAGTATGCCATCCGGTTCCTGCAATCCATCGGTAAGAGCAGTGTGAATAAAAATCGTTTGCTGTTCCCCATTCCGCAGACAGAAATGGATGCAAACGTATTGATGACACAGAATACAGGCTATTAATTACATAAATCAGAAGAAGAATATGAAAAGATATATTTCACATTTAGTATTTGCGTTGCTGGGTTGCATGGCATTGTCTGCATGTGTGGATAATGACTATATGGAACTGGACAAGGGACACAATGAGTTGGCGCTTTCCACCAGCAATACCGAAGTAATTTTGAACGAGCAGGCTCATGCCGAGGATGCGCTGGAACTTTCCTGGACAACGGGAACTAATTATGGGACAGGGAATAAAATCTCCTATACGCTGGAGCTTGCCCGTGCGGGAAGCAATTTTGCTACTCCTTACGTTGCCTTGGAGAATGCCGTGCAGGAATATACTTGGAAGAAAAGTGTAGAGGAACTGAACGATATTCTTCGTGGGCACTTCGGGATGGAAACTGCCGGAAACATTTCGCTGGAAGCACGTCTGACAGCTAAAGTTGCGGACAGGGAAGAAGTGCAGGTGGCGACCACCTCATTCAGTGTCGCCGCTTATGAACCGCTGACTTTTACTCTTTATCTGGTAGGCGACGCCACTCCCGGTGGTTGGAGTGCGGATGATGCAACGGAGATGACACGGAAAGATAACGGTATATTTACATGGACGGGAAAGATGACACCCGGTTCATTCAAGTTTATCACTACGCTGGGGGCGTTCCTGCCATCTTATAATAAAGGAACAGATGGAAAATTGGTGCTTCGTACCAGCGATAGCCAGCCGGATGAAACTTTTACAGTCGAAGAGGATTTCAACTATATAGTCGAGGCGAACCTATTTACCGGCGTTGTCACCCTGACTCAGACGGAGAATCTGAAACCAGCTTATGACCAGCTTTATTTTATAGGTAATGCCACAGATTGGAACTTTGTGTCGATGAAGCGGGATGTGCTTGATGCATTTCTATTCCGTTATGGCAAATTCTTTGAAACGGGTAAAGGCGGAGAGTTCAAGTTTGGTACTTCGGAAGGAAGTTGGGAAAATATGTATAAGGCAAAGAATGCCGATGCAGCTTACACGGATATGGAAATGGTATTTGTGAAAGGTTTCGATCCCGATAACAAGTGGGTACTGAAGAATGCTGAATGCGGCAAGGCGTATAAGATTTGCGTAGACATTCGTGCAGGTAAGGAACGCATGATGATGAGTGAGTTTGTGCCATACGAGATGATCTATATGGTAGGCGATGCTGCACCTGCGGGATGGACTATCGGTGATGCTACTCCGATGCAGGCTACGGATAATCCGTATGTATTCACCTGGCAAGGTGTGCTGAATGCGGGCGAGTTGAAATTGACTTGCGACAAAAAAGAAGATTGGAACGGTGCCTGGTTTATGCCGACCGTGGCCGACAAGCAGCCTACGGGGGAAACAGAGCCAATGTTGTTCTTGGATAAGTCCAGCGATGCGTTTAAAGCCCAGTATCCGGATGTAATGGTTGGCGGTATCGATCAGAAATGGAAGATTACGACAGCAGGTTCTTATAAGATAACGCTAAACCAATTGGAAGAGACTATTTCGATAGTGAAGCAATGATAGTTCTTAAAATTCAATAGGATGAAATATATAATTTATGCAATTACCACACTGTTCTTTCTGGCCTCGTGCAGCAAAGACAATGATGAAACCGGCGGTGGTTCCGGTGGAGGAGGTGAAATTGGCGGAGTGACTGATGTCACTCCGGTAACCTCCGATTTAACCGTAAGCCTCGTTACCGATAAGGCCTGTTACAAACCGGGTGAAACTGTATCTTTTACAGCCGATGCCCTGCCTGCGGGAGCAAAGATACGCTATCGTACCCAGAACAAAGTCGTCTCCGAACAAGCCGCTGTAGGTACTTCCTGGACGTGGACTGCACCGGCAACAGATTTTATCGGTTATCTGGCAGATGTATACCGCACGAAAGATGACGGTACAGAAGTTATTCTCGGCACTATTGCCGTAGATGTATCCAGCGACTGGATCCGTTTTCCCCGTTACGGCTTTGTCGCCACCTTCGATGCTTCTAAAACAGAAAGTAAAATTCAGGAAGAAATGGCTTTCCTGAATCGTTGCCATATCAATGGTGTGCAGTTTCAGGATTGGCACAACAAACACCACTGGCCATTAGGTGGCATGCGCGAACAGTTGGATGCGGTATATAAAGACATTGCCAACCGGGACATTTACACGCAATCGGTAAAAGACTATATTCGCATTCAGCATACATACGGAATGAAGTCTATGTTCTATAATCTTTGTTTCGGTGCACTCGACGATGCTGCCAATGATGGTGTGAAAGAAGAATGGTACATCTTTAAGGGCGCGGGACATACGGATAAGGATGCGCACACCTTGCCCGACAGTTGGAAAAGTAATATCTATCTTCTTGATCCTTCCAACACAGAATGGCAAGCTTACATAGCCCAGCGCAATGATGATGTCTATGCCAATCTTGATTTCGACGGCTATCAGATAGACCAGTTAGGAAACCGGGGCGACCGCTACGACTACAAAGGAAACAAGGTGAATCTTCCCAAGTCCTACACCTCGTTCATCGACGCCATGAAGCAACGGCATCCCGAAAAGCGCCTGGTGATGAATGCCGTCAGCAGCTACGGCGCCTCCCAGATTGCCGGGACGGGCAAAGTCGATTTCCTTTATAATGAAGTTTGGGGAGATGAGGCGGACTTTACGGATTTATACACCATTCTGAAAGCCAATCATCAATACGGCAACCAAACGTTGAAAACAGTATTTGCCGCCTACATGAACTATGAAAAGAGTTCTGGAGACTTCAATATGCCGGGAGTCTTGCTGACGGATGCGGTGATGTTTGCCCTTGGCGGTTCTCATCTGGAACTGGGAGGCGACCACATGCTATGCAGCGAATACTTCCCGAACACCCGCCTACGGATGAGTGATGCGTTGCAGACTGCCATCGTGCGTTATTATGACTTTATGACTGCCTATCAGAACCTCCTTCGTGATGGTGGAGAGGAAGAAAAGGTCACTCTGAACTGTACTGATGCCAGCAAGAATCTAAGTTTGAATGTCTGGCCACCCAAGAAATCGTCCATAACGGCTTTTGCCAAAAGAGTAAATGGCCGGCAGGTAGTCCATCTGCTCAATTTCCTCAGCGCAAACAGTCTGAGTTGGAGAGACCTCGACGGCAGCATGCCCGAACCGCGCCTGGTGACTAAAGTGCCTTTGAAGCTGGAAGTCGTCGGGAAAGTAAGCAAAGTGTGGGTCGCTACTCCCGACGCTCATGCCGGAGCTTCGCAGGAACTGGCTTTTGAGCAGAAAGACGGAGCGATAACCTTTACGCTTCCTTCACTGAAATACTGGACAATGATTGTGATAGAATAAAGCTGTTATTGGAGTTGATTTAAGATTGCCCAAGAATGAATCAGCTTCACCAATACGCCTACTTAGTTTGTTGATTATCAATAGATAGCATTTACATTCTATTTACCTCACGATGTAAAAGCATTTACCGCCGTATGTAACGACCTTTACCACCTATTGTAACGCTCTTTACCTCGGTATGTAACGGCCTTTACCTCGGCATGTAAATGAAGTTACCATTTGGGGTAAATAGAATCACCACGGGAGGAAACAACCATCTACTTATTAAGGTAAAGGAAGATAAATCGCCCGTTGGTGGAATTAGTTCATAACCGCTCAGAAAAGAACAGATTATAAAGGATATAAACCATGAAAATATATATATATTTATTAGTAGTATTGTGTTTCCTGTCTCCGTATTCATATAGCGGAAATATAACCGGAAACTGCATCTCTTATTCCAAGGAAGGGAGAAACGTTACCTTCCACCTGAATGACACCTCAGCAGTGCAGCTACAACTGTGCAGCCCTTCGGTGGTGCGTGTCTGGTTTTCGCCGGACGGAAAACTGCAACGGGGAAACCCTTCCTTTGCCGTCATCAATGAAGAACTGGAAGATGTGGGCACGGTTCAGGTGGACGAACAGAATGCCTGTTATGAGATATTCACGCCTAAACTCCGTATCCGGGTCAACAAAGCCCCGTTCAGCCTCCAGATATTCGACAAGTATCAGAAACTCCTGTTCAGTGACTATGCCGATAAGGGCCACGTCTGCGAAGGAACCCGCAAAGTGGAATACAAGACCCTCCGCCGGGACGAACACTTCTTCGGCCTGGGCGAGAAGACTGGCAAACTGGACCGACGCGGAGAATCTTATAAGATGTGGAACAGCGACAAACCCTGCTACAGCATTGTGGAAGACCCTTTGTACAAGAGTATTCCTTTTTTTATGAGCAGCTATCGCTATGGCATCTTTCTGGATAATACGTATAAGACAGAATTCAAATTCGGCACCGAGAGCCGCGATTATTACAGCTTCGAAGCCCCCGGCGGAGAAATGATTTACTATTTTATTTTCGGTAAGGATTATAAAGAAATCATGAAGCAATATGTCGCACTGACCGGACAGCCTATTATGCCTCCCAAATGGGCGTTAGGTTTTGCACAGTGCCGTGGTTTGCTGACTACCGAGAAACTTTCTTATGAAATAGCCGAAGGATACCGCAAACGGGGCATTCCTTGCGACATTATCTATCAGGACATTGGCTGGACCCAACACCTGCAAGACTTCAACTGGCGGAAAGAGAACTATCAGAACCCGAAGAAAATGCTTGCCGACCTCAAAGAGATGGGCTTTAAAGTCATCGTTTCGCAAGACCCTGTCATCTCCCAGGCCAACAGGAAGCAATGGGAAGAAGCCGACCGCTTCGGTTATCTTGTGAAAGACTCCACCACAGGAGGAAGCTATGATATGCCCTGGCCTTGGGGCGGTAACTGTGGTGTAGTGGACTTTACCATTCCCGAAGTGGCCGACTGGTGGGGTGCTTATCAACAGAAACCCATAGATGACGGCATTGCCGGCTTCTGGACTGATATGGGCGAACCTGCCTGGAGCAACGAGGAACAGACGGAGCGTCTCGTGATGAAACACCATCTTGGTATGCACGATGAGATTCATAATGTGTACGGTCTGACCTGGGATAAAGTAGTCAAGGAGCAATTCGAGAAACGGAATCCCGACCTGCGTGTCTTCCAGATGACGCGTGCCGCCTTTGCCGGATTGCAACGCTATACCTTTGGCTGGACCGGGGATTGCGGCAACGGAGATGATGTGTTGCAAGGCTGGGGACAGATGGCGAATCAGATACCTGTGCTTCTGTCTGCCGGATTAGGGGTTATTCCGTTTGTGGCGTGCGACATTTCCGGTTATTGCGGGGATATTGAAGACTATCCCGCTATGGCGGAACTTTATACCCGTTGGGTACAGTTGGGCGCATTCAATCCCTTGAGTCGTATTCACCATGAAGGAGATGTTGCCGTGGAGCCGTGGCTTTTCGGAGAGGAAGCAGAGAAGAATGTAAAGGCGGCTATCGAACTGAAATATCGTTTATTACCCTATATCTATACGTATGCCCGTGAGGCACACGAAACCGGTCTACCGATTATGCGCCCTATGTTCTTGGAATATCCGGCGGATATGGAGACTTTTTCCACGGATGCACAATTTATGTTCGGCAGCGAGTTGCTGGTAGCTCCGGTGGTCAAAAAGGGGGCGACTAATAAAAATGTGTATTTGCCCGAAGGTGTCTGGATAGATTATAACGATAAGTATACGGAATATAGTGGTGAGCAATGGATCACGGCTGCTGCTCCGTTGAACACGATTCCCATGTTTGTGCGGAAGGGCAGTATTATTCCTCAGATGCCGGTCATGAATTATACGGATGAGAAAGCTATTTACCCAGTTACATTCGAGATTTTCCCTGCCGTATCGGGTGGTGAAACTTCTTTCTGCCTCTATGAGGATGCAGGAACAGACTTGGGTTATTTACGTGGAGAATTTTTGCGTACGCCTATAACTTGCCAGACAACGGAAAAGGGGTATACGCTCGCAATCGGAAAGAGGGCGGGAGAGAAGTACGCTTTGCGTGGAGAACGTAATTTCATGTTCCGCATTTATGCAGGGAAAATGCCGAAGGAAGTACTGATTGACGGAACAAAAGTCAGGAAAATGAAAGCGGAGAAACTGGATGAAACGTTGGAAGAAGAATTCAAAACGATAGCCTGGAGCCCGGATAAGAAGCAGAATTTTTATTTGTTGAGGCTGCCGGATGATGGGCGGGAACACATCATTGAGTTTCTTTATTAAAACTCCCGATTACAAAATGATTTATTAATGCTAATAATAAAAATAAGATTATGAAAAAGTTAATGCTTAGTGCAGTTTGCCTTCTTTTCGTTTTAGCGGGGAAAGCAGAAGGAGTTTCGTCTCCATCGGGCAAGGTGAAACTGGATTTTGAACTATCGAAGAATGGAACGCCCACCTATCAGATAGCATACAAAGGGCAACCTATTATCAACCCCAGTACCTTAGGATTGGAACTAAAGAATGCCAATAACCTGTTGGACGGTTTTGAAGTAGTGAAAACTTCAACCTCTGCATTCGATGAAATCTGGCAGCCTGTATGGGGTGAAACAAAAGATATCCGTAACCATTACAACGAACTGCTGGTAGAGTTGAAACAACCTTCCACGGAGCGGTACATGAATCTTCGTTTCCGCGTATATGACGATGGCGTCGGATTTCGCTACGAATTTCCACAACAGAAAAACCTGGTTTATTTCGTGATAAAGGAAGAGCGTACCAAGTTTGCCATGACAGGCGATCATACAGCCTGGTGGATTCCTGGAGATTATGATACACAGGAATATGACTATACAGAGTCGAAGCTTTCGGAAATTCGCGGCCTGATGCAAGGAGCTATTTCTGATAATGCTTCGCAGACACAATTTTCACCAACCGGCATACAGACTTCCCTGCAAATGAAGACAGCCGATGGAGTATATATCAACCTGCATGAAGCCGCCTTAGTGGACTATTCTTGTATGCACCTGAATCTGGACGATAAGAACCTGACCTTTGAGTCATGGTTGACTCCGGATGCACAAGGTGATAAAGGCTATATGCAATCTCCATGTCACACGCCATGGCGTACAGTGATGGTAAGCGATGACGCTCGTGAGTTATTAGCTTCCAATCTGATTCTGAATCTGAACGATCCTTGTAAATACGAGGATACCTTCTGGATTAAACCGGTGAAATACGTCGGTGTATGGTGGGAAATGATTGCAGGCAGCAAACCGTGGGCTTATACTTTTGATCTCCCTTCTGTAAAGTTGGATGAGACGGATTATACGAAAGTAAAACCGAATGGTATTCATCCCGCCAATACAGAAAACGTGAAGAAGTATATCGATTTTGCTGCTGAACATGGTTTCGACCAGGTATTGGTAGAAGGTTGGAATACCGGCTGGGAAGACTGGTTCGGGCATTCAAAAGATTACGTCTTTGATTTCATGACGCCTTATCCTGATTTCGATATCAAGTATCTGAATGAATATGCCCATTCCAAAGGTGTCCGTCTGATGATGCATCATGAGACATCGGCTTCTGTGCGCAATTATGAGCGTCACATGAAGGCAGCCTATGAATTGATGAATCAATATGGTTATAATTCAGTGAAGAGTGGTTATGTAGGCAATATCATTCCGCGCGGTGAATATCATTACGGACAATGGATGAACAACCATTATCTTTATGCTGTGACCGAAGCCGCCAAACATAAAATTATGGTCAATGCTCATGAAGCCGTACGTCCTACAGGTCTGTGTCGTACTTATCCGAATCTGATAGGCAATGAGTCAGCCCGTGGTACAGAATATGAAGCATTTGTCGGAAGCAAGCCTTTCCACACCACAGTACTTCCTTTCACCCGTCTGCAAGGTGGCCCGATGGATTATACGCCGGGTATTTTTGAGATGGATATCAATAAACTGAATCCCAATAGCCATTCGCATGTCAATTCTACACTGGCACGCCAGTTGGCACTCTATGTAACGATGTACAGCCCCTTGCAAATGGCAGCCGACCTTCCCGAGAACTATGAACGATTCATGGATGCTTTCCAGTTTATCAAAGATGTAGCTTTGGATTGGGACGACAGCCGCTATCTGGAAGCAGAGCCGGGACGTTATATCACCGCAGCTCGTAAAGCCAAAGGAACCAATGACTGGTTCATCGGTTGTACTAGCAATGAACAGGGGCATACTTCCGTCTTGAAACTGGACTTTCTGGATGCTGATAAACAGTACATAGCTACCGTTTATGCAGACGCAAAGGATGCCGATTACAAGACAAATCCGCAGGCCTATGTAATCAGCAAAGGAATTGTTTCTCCTAAAACGGTGCTGAAACTGAAAGCAGCTCCCGGTGGTGGTTATGCTATCAGTATTATGGAAGTCAAGGATAAGGCAGCAGTAAAGGGATTGAAAACACTAAGAGTTTCTCAATAAAAGGATTTGGTCAGCTAAGAATATGTATTTAAAAAGGGAAAGTTGTGACTTTCCCTTTTTTTGTTATTTCAAGATATACTTTCAAGTGTAATTACTATTTTTTTCTATTGAATAATTCCTCCATGAAATCCAATGAGCGGCTGATATCGAAATATATCTGAGTCCCTTGATAATATGGACTACTCTCAAACTCCATCAGGTCGCAATTATTCACTAATGATTGTTGCTTCAGGTTTTGTACATCAAAGACATTATACAGAATCTGATATTCATCATTAACGCAGATAACTTTGAATGCTGTTTCCTCGCTGGTGCCATCTCCACTGGAAAGTATAGCGGAAGAAAGCTTGACGTACTTGTTTACATATGACTGGACTTCCTCTTCTTTTTGCAGTTCGGATGCAAGATTAACCGCATATATAAGTAATTTTAGTGATACAGGATTGGCTTTCCGATATTCTTTCACCTGTTCATATGCTTCTTCCATTCTTTTTTCTTCCATAAGAGAATCTACATCTTGCCAAATATCCATACTTCCTTTATATTTAGAAGTGAAAGAGTATCCATAGTAGATAAGTGCATAATCATTTAAAGTTAATAGACTATCATTGATTTCGAAACGTTCGGTTAGCTGTGCATATCCGCCCGGTTGCTTTTGTATGTACTCTTTTATGTTAGAGTAATCCACGTCTATGTTTTCTTGTGAGAATAGACATATCGGGAACAGGAAGAGAAGGATTGGTAATAATGCTTTTTTCATGGTATTATGTTTATGGAGTTGATTTTGAAAGACCGTCGCTTTTACAAAGGAAAGGATTTTGTAGGGACATTCCAAACATATGGGCATAAAAAAAGGAGTACCGCTGTACTCCAACCTTTGTTAACCTTAAATCTAATACTATGAAAAACACAGTGCAAAGATACGGACATTCTGCATATCTCCAAATTATTAGACCTATATAAGTGTTTTTATAACACTTATTAAAAGAAGTGCTTTCCTTCTTTACTTTTTTTCAAGGTTTCACCCGTTTATTCTCTCCTTAATCTTCCCCCAGGCATGTGTATCAAACAGGCAACTTTCGCGCATGGTGTGATACATCTCCTTAAAACGGGACATAGGAATAGTAAAACTCAATATGTCCGGTTCAAAATACGGTCGTACGGAAGGATCGAAGAAACCGAGGAAAGTGCGTTTGCCTCCTTTCCGGTTTTCAAGAATGGTAAAAGTAACCACGGAACTGCAACCGGAACCAAAAGGTGTGGCTACCGTATCAAATGCATTCGTATCGAAAAAAGCCCATGTGGTGAGTCCCGATAGAATATCGGGTGTAGCAAGAAACAGTAGTCCTTCTACATTATCGAAAGAAGCAAGTGTATCAAGACGCGCAAAATGCAGATAAGTCTTTTCCGCACGCGGTACCTGGATTTGCCTGATAAAATCCACTACCATTTCGGGCGTTTTCTTGTATTTCTCTTTCAGGGATACGAAGTTCGGAACATGTACGGGCATTTCCGTAAAGCCGGTGTAGAACTTTCCGCCACCGCATCCTATGATTTCAGCATTCAGACTGATGGTTTTACCTTCTCTTGCCTGTTGCATTCCCTTGAAGAAGCAACCATTGATTTTTTCCGTCTCGTTCTCCAACTTGTCCGAGTACCAGAAAGCGATAGGAAGTTCGGCACGTTTACCGAAAGCTTCCCGATAATTGGCGATGAATGTATGTATATCCATGGTAAATGAAATTAGTTAGGTAGTAAAGATAATGATTGATTGCCAATTTATATAGGATTTTGACTATTTTTGCATAGAAATCTATAAATCCGTATTGATTATGAAAACACGTGTCTCCTGTTTCTTTCTTCTCGTTTTTTTCTTTGTGCAGATGGTGAAAGGTGAAGATGCTGATTTGTGGCAACTTCACGCCTCTGATATAAGTGCCCCCTATGTAGGTGCCCCTATGGCGAATGGAGGTATCGGTATTCTTCCCTGGAAAGAACCTTTTTCTGTCCGGCAAGTAATCTTGAATCATGTGTTCGATACAGATGGCCCGCAGGGAGTGAGCCGTGTGTTGAAAGGAATCAATCCTTTTCTGTTGTCAATGGATGTTGACGGGAAGAAGGTGGATTCGGAATGTGTTGCAAACTGGTCTCAATATGTTGATATGAAAGAGGCGACCCATAACAGTAGTTTCCAGATAATTGGGAAAGCAGATATAAATTATAGTATCTGTGCCCTGAGGAATATGCCTTATGCCGGTCTTATCCGTGTGAATGTGAAAGTTTTATCCGATATGTCTCTGAAGGTAGCTGCCCGAATGGATGTTCCCCAGGAATATTCTCAATCCACACAGCGTTTCCGTAAGATGAGAGCTGACGCTACTCAAATGTATATGCTTCAGTCTTATGCAACTTCCACCCATCGTCAGCAGGAAGTTTCCGCTTCTTCCGCTTTTATCTTTGATGAAGATAAAGCTACGGAAGTACTTTATGATGAGATGGATAAAGAAATATTCTTTACGATGAAGTTGCGTAAAGGGGATAGCCTTTCTTTTGCTTTGATTGGTTCCGTATGTTCTACCCGCGATTTCAGCGACCCGTATAATGAGGCCGAACGGCAGGTCATCTACGCTATCCATGAAGGTACAGATGCTCTGATGGTGGCTCACTGTAGGCTATGGAATGAGCTTTGGGAGAGTGATATCTTGATTGAGGGAGATGATGAAGCGCAACGGGTGGTTCGTTTCGCACTTTTCAATCTTTATTCATCTTGCCGTGAAGGTAGTAGATTAAGCATTTCCCCTATGGGGCTTTCTTCTCAGGGATATAACGGGCATATATTCTGGGATTCGGAACTCTGGATGTTTCCGCCGATGCTGATGCTGAATAAAGGAATAGCTAAATCAATGATCGACTATCGCATTGACCGCTTGGTGCCCGCCCGTAAGAAAGCAATGGCTTATGGATATAAAGGAGCCATGTTTCCGTGGGAAAGTGATGATTATGGCGAAGAATCAACTCCCACCTTTGCATTGACCGGACCTTTAGAACATCATGTGACGGCAGATATCAGTATCGCTTGCTGGAATTATTATTGCCTTACTCGTGATGAACAATGGCTTCGTACAAAGGCATTCCCTTTGATGAAAGAGGTTGCCGATTTTTGGGCAAGTCGTGTAGAACGTAATGATGACGGTTCCTATTCCATTCGCAATGTAGTAGGGGCTGATGAATATGCCAATGGTATAGATGATAATGCTTTTACTAATGCTGCCGTTATCCGTGCTTTGGAATATGCCTGTGAAGCCGCTACGATTTGCAACGAACCTGTACCGGAAATCTGGAAAGAAATCAGCCGGAATATTTGTATCCTGCGTTTCAAAGACGGTGTGACCCGCGAACATGCCACTTATGATGGTGAGATGATTAAGCAAGCCGATGTAAACCTGTTGGGTTATCCACTTTACTTTATCACGGATGCCAAGGCACAGAAAAAAGATATGGAATATTATGCCGACAGGATAGATCCTCAGAATGGTCCAGCAATGTCTTATTCTATATTTTGTGTACAATACGCCCGGATGGGTGATGTAAAACGGGCTTATGAGATGTTTTGCCGTTGTTACCAGCCGAATTTGCGTGCGCCTTTCGGGGTATTGGCAGAGACTGCTACCAGCGATAATCCTTATTTCATGACGGGAGCCGGCGGATTACTGCAAGCTGTAATCAATGGCTTTTGTGGATTACAGATAACAGACAGTGGTATTGTACAGTTGCCTTCATCGCTTCCTGAGCACTGGAAAAAAGTGATTGTTAAAGGAATAGGACCGGAGAAAAAAGCCTATGTGAGGGAGAATAGATGACTTATGGGCATAAAAAAAGGAGTACCGCTGTACTCCAACCTTTGTTAACCTTAAATCTAATACTATGAAAAACACAGTGCAAAGATACGGACATTCCAGATATCTGCAAATTATCCAAATAAAAAAGCATGTTTTATAACATTAATTAGAAATTTCAATATGATCTTATATCTTTGTTAACGGATCAACCTTTTGCTTCCTGATACATGAAACGCTTAATCGACTTCTTGGCAGTTTTCTCAAACTCTTCGAAGTGAATTTTTACTTTTGATATTTGGCAGAAGGCGGGTAATTGCTGGTTCAGCTCATTACGGTTCGCTTCCATCACACGTTCCACGTCTGTTTGTTGCAGTCCATTGGCGAAAGCGTCATCAAAATCTGGATAGATAAGAGCCACAAGCTTCTCTTTCTGCAACACTATGAGTGATTCAGAAACGTAAGGCATATTATTCAGCTTGCTTTCAATCTCTTCCGGATAGATATTTTGTCCACTGGAAGTGAGCAACATATTTTTGCTACGGCCACGCACGGTTACATAACCGTCTGCATCCATCGTACCAAGATCTCCTGTATGCAGCCAGCCATTTACATCAATGATTTGTGAGGTTGCTTCCTGGTTTTTATAGTAGCCTAACATCAGATTAGTGCCACGACAAATAATTTCTCCGGCAACTCTCTGCGGGTCGGATGAGTCGATATTCACTTCCATGCGTGTAGTCGCTTTACCGCACGATGCCAGTTTTAGTGTTTCCCAGCGAGAGGAGCAAATGATAGGGCCGCATTCCGTCATGCCGTAGGCAATGGTGTAAGGGAAACCGATTTGTTTGAGGAAACTTTCTACTTCAGCATTGAACGGGGCACCACCAATAATAATTTCGTCAAAGTTGCCCCCGAATATTTCCATCGCTTCTTTGCGGGCAAGCGCTTTGATTTTGTCGTTGATGATAGGAACGTGCAACAGCAATTTACCTATCTTATTATCTACCCGTGGCAAGATATTCTTTTTGATTATCTTTTCTACAATCAAAGGCACGCATGAAATAACGCGCGGTTTGATTTCTGCAAAAGATTGTGCAATAATCTTAGGACTCGGCATGCGTGTCAGGAAATAGAGATGCGCACCGGCAGAAAAACCGTAAAGGAAATCATATGTCATGCCGAAGACATGTCCCATAGGAAGCATGGCCACCATATTGTCGCCGGGTTTCACCGGAAGCATCTCATGACAATAGTTGACATTGGACCAAAGACTTCGGTAGGGCAGCATGACACCTTTGGAGTATCCGGTAGTGCCGGATGTATAGTTGATGATGGCAAGTTCTTCTGGTTCGTCTTTCCGGTAACAGATATGTTCGGGGCGGAAGTTTTTAGGATAGCGCTGGCCGTATAGGGTGTTGCGGTGCTCGAAAGCTTCCATCAGCCTTTTGTCACGACAAACTACAGCGGTAAATTCGGTCATTAGAATAACACCCAGCAGTTGTGGCATGGCTTCTTCATTGAGGTTTTCCCAAACTTGGTCGCCAACGAACAAGAGTTTGGCTTCGGAATGGTTGACGATATTATGTATATTGTCTGCCTTGAACTCGTGCAGGATAGGGACAATGACAGCTCCGTAAGTGATGGTTGCCAGAAAAGTAACCGCCCAATGGGCACTGTTACGGCCGCAGACAGCAATTTTATCTCCCGGTTGAATACCAGCGCTTTCCAGTACAATATGGAATTTTGCTATTTTGCGGGCTACATCTTTGTATTGGAGGGTAGCGCCTTTATAGTCTGTCAAGGCGTTTAAATTCCAGTTTTGAATGATGCTTTGTTCAATGTAATCAATGAAGTGTTGTTCCTGTTCCATCTGTTAATATTGCACACTTTAATTAAAATTGCGCAAATATAGAGCTAAATGTAATGTCGTGCAAGTTTCTATATTTATTCTTTAGTGGGAGACGAAAGAAAAAGAAAAACAAACCAATTGGGGGAAGTGACGAACTACAAGCTACTAGCTGTAAGTTGCTGTGCTACATTTGTAACTCATAGCTAGTAGCTTGTCACTCAATTTAGCACATTGCGCTAAATTTCATTGTTCTTTTTATCCGAAATCAACAATAGCTTATCTCCGAGATGTAGTTTCAACGATCCGTTTGGTATCAGGAATTCCGTGCCTCGTTTCACAATCATTACCAATGCTCCGTTAGGCAATGTTATATCTTTCAGTGTATCACCCTCTTCCAGCATTTCTGTGGTTACGGTCATATCACTCAAATCGGAATCAATCTCTTCGGGCAGTTCCACACCGAAATCATTTCCGGTTTTCTCCAACGGAGTGGAGAGCTTCAACAAGCGGGCGGCCAAAGAAACAGTGGTACCTTGTACTACAAGAGATACAATCGTAATAAAGAACACAATATTGAAAATAACGTCAGCGCCCGGCACCTGCGCTACCACCGGATAAGTGGCAAAAATAATAGGCACTGCACCACGCAAACCTACCCAGGAGACAAACAAGCGGGAGCGGTTTGTTATCCTTTTGCCAAAGGGCAGCAGACAAAGGAAAACACTGAGCGGACGGCCTATGACAATCATAAACACGCCGATGAGAGTTGCTACCAAAGCAATGTCAAGCAATTCGTGAGGATTTACCAACAAACCAAGGCAGAGGAACATGATGATTTGGAACAGCCAGGTTAACCCGTCCATGAAAGTGTATATCTCTTTGCGATGCATGATTTTATTGTTACCAACCATGATACCGGCAATGTAAACTGCGAGATAACCATTTCCTTTCAGAAGATCGGTAATAGCGAAAGTGAAGAATACGAATGAAAGCAAAAGGATAGGATAGAGCGCCTGATTATCAATATTGAGCTTATTCAGCATGAGGATGGCAAGTTTACCAAGAAGATAACCTGCAGCCGCGCCTACGATGAACTGTATGACAAATGAGCCGAAGATACCTGCAACTCCCATTCCGCTGGATTGTATGAACTGTATCAGTACAATGGTAAGCATGTATGCCATGGGATCATTACTTCCACTTTCGAGCTCCAGCATGGGACGAAGATTATGCTTCAGGTTCATTTTTTGCGAACGTAGGATTGCGAAAACTGAGGCGGAGTCGGTAGATGACATAGTGGAAGCAAGCAGCAGTGAAGTAGTGATTGGCAGGTAAATGTTTGACCAACTCATGCCCGCAATCCACCAGATAAATAATCCTGTAAAGACAGCCGTGAGTAGTACTCCGAATGTGGAAAGAACGATACCGGGAACGAGGATTGGTTTTATTTCACTGAATTTGGTATCCATACCGCCGGAAAACAAAATAACGCTAAGAGCAACCATACCAATAAATTGTGCTTCCTTAGCGTTATGAAATTGTAGTCCGAATCCGTCACTGCCGAAAATCATGCCGACAACAAGGAATAGTAGTAAGGCAGGGACCCCAAAACGATAACCGGTCTTACCGACAATGATACTAATGAAAAGTAAAATAGAACCGACTAAAAGAATATTTTCTGCTGTAAAAATCATAAGTTATGTGTTATTTAAGATTGTTTATCCAAGGATTTAGTTCTTCAGAAGCGAAGATTATGTGTTTTTTAAAACAATTTTAAGGGTAGAAATGTTCAGACTTGATTTTACATTTTCAATGTTATGTTTACTTATAGGAGTGAAGAATCATTAGTCCGACCTTTGAAAGAGGTATGTCACTCATATGAAGAAAATAGTATTTCTATTTGCGAATAAGCTTCCGTTATCTCACTCTTTAGCTTTAGTGACTTTTTTAGTTGAACTTCAGTACAAACATGGTTCCCTTTCCCGGATACAAAGAAAGACTTCCGCCGGACAAGCGCATGATTTGCCGGGAAATACTTAGCCCAATGCCGCTGCCGCCTTCTTTCGTGGTGAAGAAGGGAATAAATATATGTTCTGCTATTTCGGGTGGGATGGCGGGACCATTGTTGGATACTTCGATAAGTATAGCTTCACTTTTGTTGCAATAGGCACGCAGGGTGATGATACCTTCGGAAACTCCTGCTGTTTCAATGGCTTGGATGGCATTTTTCAATAAATTGATGAGTACTTGGGATATAAGGTTTTCATCTGCATAAAGAATCAGGTCGTCCGGAGTAATATTGATTTGGAAATTAATGTGTGAGTCGGGATATTGATGTCGTGACAGCTCCACCATGCGGTTGATAAAAGCTTTCACATAGAACAGAGAAGGTTCCGGTTTCGGTATGCGGGTGAAACGGCGGTAATTCTCCACAAAAGAGATAAGCCCTTTGCCCGTGGTGCTAATGGTGTGCAGACCATTGCGAATTTCTTCGGAAGTTTCTTTACCAGAAGAGATATGTTCGCTTTTCATTCTCAATTCTTCACTTCCTTGTATCAGCGTCAACAGGGTGTCGCTCAATGAAGTGATAGGAGTGACGGAATTCATGATTTCATGTGTCAATACCCGGATAAGGCGTATCCAGGAGTCGATTTCTTTCTCGTCGAGTTCGTTATTGATGTCATTCAGGGCAAGGATGCGCAGATGTTCCTGGCGGATGGTTATGTCGGACACGCGGATGGACAGATTCACCGTTCCGCGTTCGTTGGACAGGCGGGTTTGCATTTTGTCTCCGGGGCGACAGTGGGTAAGAAGTTCCATAAGGTGGGCATCGACACGGACAAGCTGGCTGACATGGGTGAAAACCTCCAGACCCAGCAGGCGGAGCGCCTCATTATTCTTTTGATAAACAGCTCCGGCATTGTTCAGTACCAGAACTCCTGTATTGATGCAGTCCAGAATAAGCTCGTAGTATTTTTCTTGTTGTGCCGTTTCACTTTTCACATTATATAATATAGAAGCGACGCGGTTCAATGCCTGATTCACGATGCGATTATCCGAAATATCTTCGTGTTCGGAGAAGTGGATGGAGGCGTCATCGTTTTCGATGGCATCGAGCAGAAATAGTACCTTCTGTGTATGCCGGCGATAAAGGTTCCATTGCCACCGTATGCTCACTAACAGCATGAGAGAAGAGAGAGCAATCCACAGAAAATCTCCATGAATGGAGGACAAGGTTACAATCCCCGCCAGCAAGAGGGAAACGAGGAGCCGGAAAAGGTAACGGTCAGTGATATAGCGGTAGAGATACTTCATAGTCCGAACTTTTTCATTTTATTATAAAGGGTCTGTCGCGTAATGCCCAGTTGTGCAGCTACAGCAGAAAGATTGCCGTTGCAGGTGTCCAGGGCTTTCTGTATCATTTTTCGTTCCATTTCTTCAAGAGTGGCGGCTTCTGCACTGATACTACTTTCAGAACGGGGCGTATCAGTGCGCTTGGGCAGTTGAAATAACTCTGCGGGCAGTTCGCTACCATCACAGATGATAACGGCTTTTTCGATAGCATGTTCCAGTTCACGGATATTTCCATACCAGGGATGGGCTTTCAACCTTGTGTAGGCAGCATCGGACAGGCGTAACAGGACTTTGTCATATTGCTTGCAGAAACGTGCGATGAACCGTTCGGCAAGCGGAAGAATGTCTTCCGGGCGTTTCCGCAGGGGGGGGATTTCAAGATGAATGGTATTGATGCGGTAAAGCAAGTCTTCACGGAATTCATTGGCTTGTACCATTTCATTCAAATTCCGGTTGGTGGCGCAAATCAGGCGGATATTAACGGGAATGGATTGGTTACTGCCCACGCGAATGATGCTGCGGCGTTGCAATACTGTCAGGAGTTTGGCTTGCAGATGATAAGGCAAATTACCGATTTCATCAAGGAACAGCGTGCTGTGGTCGGCGGTTTCGAATTTACCGGGACGGTCGGCATAAGCATCGGTGAAAGAACCTTTCATGTGGCCGAAGAGTTCACTCTCGAAAAGGCTTTCGGTGATGGCGCCCATATCTACGGCAATCATTTCTTTGCTACGACGGGAGGAAAGAGTGTGGATTTCACGTGCCAGCATCTCTTTACCCGTGCCGTTCTCTCCGGTGATAAGGATATTCGCATCGGTGACGGATACCTTTTCTACCAGCGAACGAAGTTGCTGCATGACGGGGCTTTCACCCCAATACATGGAGGATGACGTGAGTGGAGTGCTTTGTTTGTTTTTCCTGTTATTGGTGGTTTGGGCAGCGTTCAGTAAGGTTTCCACTAACTTCTGGTTATCCCATGGCTTCACGATAAAATCTGTGGCACCTTCTTTGATGCCACGTACGGCGAGGTCGATGTCACCGTATGCGGTGAAGAGAACCACAGGCAGAGATGGATGGAGCCGTTTGATTTCCTGCAACCAGAATAAGCCTTCGTTTCCGCTGTTGATTCCGGATGTGAAGTTCATATCAAGCAATACCACTGACGGGGTTTCTTCACGCAGTGCGGAAGTGAGTGTAACGGGAGAGGTGAGCGTGATAATTTTCTCGAAATGAGGCTTCAATAATAGTTGCACGGCGGTGAGCACGCCGCGATTATCATCTACAATGAGGATATTTCCGGTTTTTTTCATACGGTAGTTTCTGTTTTAGAAGCAAAGATAATGTAAATCGAATACATAGCTTTCATGCTTACCTGAAAAGTTATGTTGAGATGCAGCTTATCTTCTTCAAGGATAATGCAAAATACTGATTAAGTCCTTCATCATAATTAGTTTTATACTACAAATGATAATTTATTAGTGATTAGCGTTTGGTGATAAGTGATTAGTGGGCTGCGCTATTATTCCGCATGGCGCTTATCACTTATCACTAAACACTAATCACTAAACGAAGCTCCGCTTCGCTAAATTATCATTTAAACCTCGGAACAAATTGAAAGATATTTGTCGTATTTCCTACATATTGGCGTAATATGTATAATCGACCTTTGTCTGCAACTAAAATTGAAGATTATTGTTTCTTATTAAATTAAAAGAAGATACAGATGAAAGTTCTATTTATTGTTCAAGGAGAAGGTCGTGGTCATTTGACACAGGCTATCACGCTGGAAGAAATTCTGCGGCGTAATGGGCACGAGGTAGTGGAGGTGTTGGTGGGCAAAAGTAATACCCGCCGCCTGCCGGGCTTCTTTAACCGTAGCATACAAGCACCCGTGAAGCGTTTCCTCAGTCCGAACTTTCTGCCTACACCTGCGAATAAACGGGTAAACATAACCCGCAGTGTGGCATACAACCTACTGCAAATTCCCGCTTACCTGCATAGTATATGCTATATTCACCGGCGTATCCATGAAACTGAAGCCGATTTGGTCGTCAACTTCTATGAGTTGCTGACGGGGCTGACTTATCTCTTCTTCCGCCCCTCAGTGCCACAAGTCAGTATCGGTCATCAATATCTTTTTCTTCACCGTGATTTTGAATTTCCCCGAAAGAACCCTGCCAGTCTATTGATGCTTCGTTTCTTCACACGACTCACGTGTATTGGAGCTAAAGAGAAACTGGCGCTTTCATTCCGTCCTATGAACGAGGATGAAGAAGCTCACATCCGCGTGGTACCGCCCTTGTTGCGGCGTGATGTGCTTTGTTGCGAAGCCACTGACGGAGATTATGTACATGGCTATATGGTGAATGCCGGATTCGGTGAAAGCATCTCCCAATGGCACGAACAGCATCCCGAAGTGTCATTACACTTTTTCTGGGATAAGCCGGACGAACCGGAAGTGTGCCAGATGGATGAGACATTATCATTCCACCAGTTGGACGATGAAAAATTCCTTCGCTATATGTCGGGTTGCCGGGCGTATGCCACAACAGCAGGCTTTGAGTCAGTGTGTGAGGCTATGTATCTGGGAAAACCCTTGTTGATGGTGCCTGCGCATATCGAACAGGATTGTAATGCATACGATGCGGCACGTGGCGGAGCAGGCATCATATCCGATGGTTTTGAGGTGGATCGTCTGCTGGATTTTGCCAAGAATGAATATCAACCTGAAGACGATTTTCGCAGTTGGGTGCGTAGTTGTGAGTGGCGAATGCTGAACAGATTGGAAACTTTGGAAGGAACAAGATTTATGAATGACTACAATTTCTTTCCAAACCATTCCTTAAAATCGGCAACTCTTGCTTTGCTTACTAATATCTTTTCTTTGGTAATCGGATGGCGCAGATTGATAGACAGACGGTTGTTGAACCATAAATCTATATCCCGGATTGCTTCCCGCGAAAGCAGAAACTGGCGGTTGGCACGGAAAAACAGTGATGGATTGAGGTTTTCAGATAATTCGTCCAGTGTTTGTGGAAAGAAATGTTCCGTTCCATCGGTAAGCACAGCTTTTACCTGACAGTCTTTGATATAGAACAACTGTATCATTTCGATGGGGATAGGCAGTAGCTTGTCTCCTTTGACCGGGATTAGAAAATGTGTTTTGTAATTTTCCTGACGTTTGAGGCTACGCATCAGTTGTAACAGGGCGTCATGTGATGTCATGGAAGTCGAAATCTGTTCCGGATGTTCCGTACCGGAATGGTGTAGGCTTTTCATTTTTTCTAATGCCCTTTCTATGTCGTTGCGCCCAATAGGTTTCAACAGATAATCAATGCTGTTCACCTTGAAAGCCCGCAAAGCATATTCATCATAGGCAGTGGTAAAGATGATGGGGCAACTGATGCGGATGTGTTCGAATATCTCGAAAGCCGAACCGTCTGCCAGGTGAATATCCATAAAAATAAGTTCGGGCATAGGTTGACTGTCGAACCATTCTATTGTGCCGCTGATGCTGTCTATCACCGTTATAATTTCCGCTTCGGGACAAACTTCTTCAAGTAGGGAAGTCAGGTTGCGGACAGCCGCTTTTTCATCTTCAATAATAATAGTCTTCATGTTTCTATCTTTTAAGGACGTTCATTAGTCAATGGGATACGGACTGTAAATTTTTTATTATCAGATATAGATATTTCCTGTCTGAAAAGTAGCTGATAGCGTTTAGCCAGATTGGCCAACCCGATACCGGTGCCGGAACTTGCTGTCATTTTAGGTTGTATGGGATTGGAAATTATTATTTCATCCTTATTTCCACAGGAAATAAGGATGGTAAGAGGATGGCGGCTACTTATTTCATTATGCTTCACGGCATTCTCTATAAGCACCTGAATAGCCATTGGCGGAAGATAGTAGTTTTCATAACTATGGTCTATGTCAATGTCGAACATTAAATTGTCTTCATAACGCATTTTTAGCAGGAATATATAGGCGGATACAAAGTCCATTTCTTCCCGTAAAGTGACACACTGCGATTCATTGCCTTGCAGGGTATAGCGCAACACGCGGGATAGCTCCTGTATATATTCCTGGGCCCGTTCCTGGTCTTCGCGAACCAGTGAACGCAGGGTGTTGAGGGAGTTGAACAACATGTGTGGATTAAGCTGGTTCTTCAATGCTTCGTACTGGTTGCGGATACTTTCGGCATGGAGCTGCTCATTTTCTACGATGACTTGCTGCTGGCGGCGGACCAAATAAATGATATAGCAACAGGTCGTGACAAGGCAGGCCACAATGAAATCACGCAAAGGATGTAGGTAGTGGTGCACCATGGCATCAATGGCCGGTATGTCAAACGTTTTATGCAGAAAGACGAAGCCTTTTCCAAGAAGGCTGCTCAATATCCATGTCAGTATGAAAGACGATACGATTTTCTGCCAGGATATCCGGATGGAAGTTCGGTTGAAATGGAACAGCCAGGTGTTAACCATGAATAAAAGCAGGAGGGAGAGAAAGGTGAAAACAATTTCGTTGGCAACATCAGCAAACCGCATTCCAGGAAACAGCGTATGACTCTCGAACCGGTCGAAGAGGGATACGGATTCCGGGAAATGTATGAGTACGGCTACCGCTAACGAAATGATAACGGTAGACAATACATACTTGTCGATAATCTGTTTACTTTTCCAAACCATGCTGCAAAGTTAATTAAATAATGTATCATGCTGATTCTTTAGGACTATTTCTGTATTCTTGCCGTCACATACATGCCGGGTCGGAATTGTTGGTTTGCGTCCTTAATACGGGCATAAACTTCGAGCGAACGGTTCACTGGGTCTACTTGCTGGCCAATGGATACAATGACAGCATGGAAGACAGTCTTACCCATACCGTTGACGCGGAATTGCACTTCATTGCCTGCTGCCATGTCTGCTACGTCTTTCTCGTAAGTAGTCAGGCAAAGCATGGGGGAAGTTTTGTCAATGATGTCGCAGAGTGCATCACCGGGCTGGATATATTTGCCGATGTTCATGTTGACGCTTCCTACATAGCCACTGATGGGAGCTTTTACCTGTAACAGGGGTTGTATGCCGTCTTTTAGCAGGTTGGCTGGCGATACGCCCAGTAATGACAGTTGTGCGGCTGCGGCTTCAAGTCGGCTTTGCATGGAAAGATAGTCAGCTTTGCTTTGCTGGAACTTCTTTTGCGAAGCCGCTTGCTCGGATGAAAGTGCTTTCTGGCGTTCATATTCGGTTTTCAGGTATTCTGTCTGAGCATGACTGTCCAGATAACTCTGTTGCAGGTTTATGAAATCCGGATTATCCAGTGTGGCAAGCAGTGTACCTTTCTGTACATATTGTCCTGGCAGCAGGGAGGTGTTGCGGACGATGCCGCCCATTGTGATAGCCACAGTTGCCTGCCGTTGGGGAGGGAGTACTATCGTTCCGTTGAAAGAGACTTGGTTTGGTTTTGAAGTTGCCGAGGTGATGCCATCCACTTGTACGCTGTCGCTGGGAGTAGATTCGGAAACTGCAGTGGTGATGACGGTTGCTTCCGCTGTTGCGGAGTCTTGGTTACTATTGCAGGCTACAAAGACCAACAGAGTGAGGGGTAAGAGTATTCTTTTCATGTTATATTCCTTTCATTATTTATATAATTCGTATTCTAAAGCGGCTACATTGTATTGATAGATAGTTTCGATATATCCCCGACGTATATCCCGTGCAGTGTTGACAGACTGGATAAACTCGGTGATGCCCGTTTCGCTGTGCTGCAACTGTAGGGTAGCGCTTTTGGTCAGTTCGCTGGCTTCTTTCAGGGCTGAAGTGGTATAGAAGCGCAGACTTTCTCCGTATCGGCGCAGCGATGCTGACAATTCTACTATTTTATTGTTCAGTTCGCGTATATTTGCCTCCGCCTGTATGCGGGCGGTGGAAGCGGAGATGCGGGCTTGCTTGACTTTGCCGCTTTGTGGCAGAAAGTAGATAGGGAAAGATATACCTACCATCCAGGCATTCAGGTTCTTTATGGGCAGAATGTCCTGTCGAGTATAGCCTATGCTTAGTTCGGGAAAGAAGCGGCTGCGTTCTACATTCAGTGCCGCTTTGGCTTCGGCTGCCTGACTATTGAAATACTTGATATGTGCTTCAGAAGGTATTTCTTGTATTATATCGGTTGGAAATAAGTTCTGGGTTGTATCTGCCGGGATGATAGCAACATCGCTATAGCAGGTCCATTGGAATCGTGAGAGGGCTAACTTTTGCTCTTCTTGCGCCTGATACAGTTTGTTATGAAGATCGGATGCAAGTGTACTCATCATGTTTTTTTCGAGTAAGGTGATTTCTCCTTGCTGGTAACGCAAAGCAGTGATACGTTCCAATTCTGTAGCCAAATCTTCTTGGTCGCGGTAGAGATTACATATCTGATAGGTGTATTGATAGTATGCCCATGCACGTTTTACCTCGGCTGTGATTTCTTTCTCTACCATTTGCCGGTAATATGTTCCGGTTTGTACGCGGCGGTTGATGAGGGCATTCTTGTAAAAAGGAGTAAGTAGGGAGCCGAGGTTTTGTTCTACGACTATTTCCTTATCTTTCTTATCTTCGCCGTTCAGTTGCCCCCATGAATAACTGAAAGTAGTTGGCGGAGCTTCTACTATTTCACTTCTCGAAGCTTGTGCCTGCCGGATAGCAGCGGTGGCTGTTTTCAGGCGCGGGTGGTTTTGCTGTGCAATGGCGATTGCTTCGTCCAGACTGACTTGTTGTGCCTGTATTCCGGTAGTGGTCAGCAGAAATATACCGGTCAGCAGAAATAAATGGAGAAAACCTTTCTTAGGGCGTTTCCAAACTACGGTACTGATATTTATAATTTTATAAAATACTGGTAAGATGATTAATGTCAGAATCGTTGAGAGTATTAATCCGCCAATAACAACTGTTGCCAGTGGGCGTTGTACTTCGGCACCTGCTGATGTGGCAATAGCCATCGGAACAAATCCCATGGATGCAACCAGTCCTGTAAGGAATACCGGACGCAGCAAATGTGGTGTTCCAAGACGAATAATGCGATTGGTAGTCATAGCATATTTCTTTTTCTTTTTTAAGTCATTGAAATGGTTTATCATCAGGATACCATTGAGTACTGCCACACCGAACAGAGCGATGAAACCTACACCTGCCGAGATGCTGAATGGTAATCCGCGCAGCCACAGGGCCAGGATGCCACCTATAAGCGAAAGAGGAACAGTGGTGAATACCATCAATGTGTAGGTGATATTCTTGAAGGCGAAAAACAGAATGAGTAGTATCAGCATCAGTGCTATAGGTATGACAATCATAAGGGTATTAATTGCATTTTGCAGATTCTCGAACTGTCCGCCGTATTCAAAGTAATAGCCCGGTTTTAGTTGGATGTTCTTATCCAGTGTTTTCTGGATATTGGCTACTACTTGCTGGATGTCGGCGTCGCGTACATTGACACCAATGACGATTCGCCGTTTGGTGGCATCACGATTGATTTGCAGAGGACCTTCTACCAAGTCAATAGTGGCAAATTCGCTGACTGGTATTTGTATTCCTTCGGAAGTGCGGACAAATAGTTTGTCGAGATTGAGGTCGGCCACCTTCTCTTGATCCAGTCGGACTACGAGGTCGAAGCGCCGTTCGTTTTCAAAGATTACGCCGCTGACTTCGCCGGCATAGGCGGTGCGGATGATGGTATTCAGTTCGCCGATATTGGCACCGTAACGGGCTATCTTACCACGATTGTATTTCACTACCAACTGGGGAAGTCCCATAGTTTGCTCTACAATGACGTCGGATGCTCCGGGTACTTGTTCCACATATCGAGCGGCTTCTTTGGCACGGGCGTACAATTCATGGGTATCTTCTCCGTAAAGTTTAACGGCTATGTCTGCTTTAGCGCCCGTCATAAGTTCGTTAAAACGGAGTTGGATAGGCTGGGAGAAGTTGAATTCGGCACGATTACTCAGTGGTTCGAGAGCTACTTTCATCTTGTCTACCATTTCGGCACGGCTGGTGGCGGAGGTCCATTCCTTGAAAGGCTTCATCACGATCATTACATCAGCATCTTCTACCGCCATCGGGTCGGTGGGTACTTCTGCAGTACCAATTTTCGCTACAACATGCTTGATTTCGGGAAATTGGTCCATCAACGCTTTCTGTGCCAGTTTGGATACTTCAATACTCTCGGATAGGGATGAACCGGCAGGCAGTGTCATTTGCATAGCGAAATCACCTTCATCCAGTGTCGGAATAAATTCGGCACCCAAGCGGGTGAAAAGAAAGATAGAAACTATGAGAGCTGCAAATGCACTACCAACCGTTTGCCAACGAAAACGGAGACAGAAGCTCAATACACGCTGATAGAGTGCATTGAGGCGGCTGAAAAAGTGATCGGCTAATGTAGGTTTCACTACAATGGTATGTTTCAGGAAAAGGGAAGCCATCATGGGCACATACGTCAGTGACAAAATCAAGGCTCCGATGATACAGAAGACCAGTGTTTTTGCCATAGGTGTAAAGTATTTGCCCTCAATGCCTGTCAGGGTTAGTATCGGAAAAAATACGATAAGGATGATAAAAACGGCAAAAGTGGCAGAACGTACTACATTTGAGGCTCCGGCTTCTACTTCTTCGTCCATATCTTGGCGGGTCAGGGTAATGTTTCCTTGACCGTTTGCAGTATTATTCCGTAGTTTTCCGCTGTAAAGGTGTGCAAGGATACCTTCCAATATCACGATGGAACCATCCACCACAATACCAAAGTCGATGGCACCGAGGCTCATCAGATTGGCTGTAACTCCGAAGATACGCATCATGATAAATCCGAATAGCATGGCGAGGGGAATGACTGAAGCTACGATAAGCCCGGCGCGTACATTGCCTAAGAAGATGATGAGGATGATAAAGACGATAATGGCTCCTTCTATCAGGTTACGGACTACGGTAGAGATGTTACGGTTCACTAATTCAGAACGGTTCAGATAGGGCTCTATGCTGACACCCTCGGGTAGTAACTTTTGTATTTTCTCTACTCGGCGTTCCAGTTCTTGAGTGACGACATTGGCGTTGGCACCTTTCAGCATCATGGCAATGCCGCCTACACACTCGCCTGTACCATCCATTGTCATGGCACCAAAACGTTTTGGTGAACCAAAACGAACCTGACCGACATCGGATATATATACAGGGATGCCACCCCGGTTGGCTACCACAATTTGCTCAATGTCTTTTGTACGGGTAATCATGCCTTCCGAACGGATATAGTAGGCATTTCTCACTTTTTCAATATAACTGCCACCGGTGTTTTGATTATTTTTACTTAATGCTTCAAATACTTCGCCGATAGTTATGTTGAGTGAAAACAGAGCATCAGGGTCGACGGCCACTTCATATTGTTTTAGATAACCACCAAAACTGTTGATTTCTACAATACCGGGAATGCCCGAAAGCTGGCGTTTCACCATCCAATCCTGAATGGTGCGCAGTTCCATGGCATCATACCGGTCTCTGTGGGCGGAATCCACCTTTAATATATACTGGTAAATTTCGCCGAGTCCGGTGGTGATAGGCATCATTTCGGGAGTGCCGAGTTCGGGAGGAATTTCACCGGAGACGGCACTGATTTGTTCATTAATCAGTTGACGGGCATCCAGCGTCGGGACACTCTCTTTAAAGACTACTGTGACGACGGAGAGCCCAAACCGTGATACGGAACGGATTTCTTCTACATTCATGATATTGCTCATAGCTATTTCAATGGGCATAGTTATGAGCTGTTCTACTTCCTGGGGAGCTAGAGTCGGTGAAACTGTGACGATTTGCACCTGATTGTTTGTGATATCCGGTACGGCATCTATGGGCAGCGTCATCATGGCATAAATGCCACCGATAAGTAAAAACAATGTGGTGAGTCCTACAAATAGCTTCTTGCGGATGGAAAATCTTACAATGGCTTTAAACATGTCGTTTGTTGTTACGGGTTAATGTTTTGCGTTCACTGTGGAATATATTGTTTCCACAAAGGCAAAGGTAGGAGAGGTGAACGTAGGTTGTACCCGTAACGGGGTGAAGTGTCCTTATTGGAAGGTGAAGTGTCGGAAACTGAGAGTGAAAATCAGTTATCTTTTCATTTCGCCTCTTTTTTGCTTGGCTTGTGCTTCTTCTGAGGGTTTGATGGTCTCTTGCATGTTCAGCGAATCACGTTTGTTTTCTGTCTCAATGCCGGGCTGTTCTGTTTCTGAATTTCGCTTGTCTTGTTCCTGTTGCAACCGTTTCAGTTTCCACTTATTCCAAAACATCAGTTCTTTCCAACGATTGAAGTCTTTCTTGAAGACGATACCTATACCTTGCGTTGTCAGGTTGGTTCGAGTGTAGTAGCGGTCATTGGTTTCATTATATGCTTTCAGCCGTATGTCTCCGCTACGGTTTACGAGCCATTCAGCTTCGAAATCACCCACGAAGTTGGTATTTGCCAGTGGATTGTCGCGGTAGCCGAAGTTACCGTTGATGAGTAAGCGGTTGTTCAGCAACTGACCGGACAGCATGCCTTCAAACTCCATATCGGTCCAACCTTTTTCTCCGGTACTGAGGCTCGTACCGATATTCCAGTTGTTGCTGTTAATGATGCTCGAAAGTGCATTGTTCAATTGTCCCGAAAGGGTAGACGAAAGCACAGAAGTCATCATATTCGAGTTCTGAGTACCACCCACATTTTCCGGCGGATAGAACTTGCCGATGCCCAGTAAGTAGAGTATCTGCATATTCATCTGCTCGTCCGTAGGGATATAGTTACGGATAAGTGCCTGCACTTCGTCCCGTTCATTGGGCACCTCCAGACTCAGTTTGATGTCCGGAGAAGTCAGTTGCCCTGTCAGGTTCATTATACAGTTTACTTTGATATTTGTCTGAACCCCGTAGGTGTCTGCATTCGGTACCAGATCGTTTAGTGAAGCGGAGTTCACTGTGTAGCTTGCCTGAATGTCCATAGTGGCATCCAGTGGGCGACCATTGAAGTTGATGGTACTTCCATCTTTGATGGTAAAGTCTTTGCGTATAACTTCCTGCAAACTGAATTTATAGACTCCCTGGCTAATGCGATAATTGCCGAACATCTTTACATCGTCACCTTTATTATAGAATTCCGTGCGGATATTTCCCGAACCTCGTCCGCTGATGTAATCACCGCCGATAGGATCCATGACAATACGCATTGTTGCATTAGGAGTGGCTTCAACAAGCAGATTGAGACGAATATCCGTTTGGTTCTCTTCTTCTTTACGTATTTCTTGTTGTGCCTGCTCATAGTCGGAAGTCAAGCTTATAGAATCCAGTACGGCACGGCGTGGCGTTTTATCCACAAACTTGATGAACTGATTACTGGCAGCTGAGGATACATTATCTTTTATATAGACGAAGTTAGTGTTACGATTGGTGGTCATGGCTACGTCAATGTTGACGCCATCCCGGGCATTGCCTGCTATCAGAGTGCTGCCTGTACCGTAGACAGTTCCGTAGAAAGGAAAATCCAGCGATTCCTTCGTATTCATCACCAGCATGTCATTCATCTCAAACTGGAAACGGTATTCCAGGTTTTTGAAATGTTCGTAATGCAAATAGCCGTTCACGCGTCCCTGATTGCCATGTGGGTCAAAAATGCGATTATCGTGGAAAGTCAGTCCGTTGGGCTCTATGCGGATACTATCTTTTATGAAGAAAGTCGTATTCAGAACATCCACCTTCATGGAGGCATCGCCAAATACGCTACCTTGCATGGTGAGACCTTTGAATTTGCCATAGAAATGTACATTACCGCTGGCACGTCCATTAAATTCCGGAGTGATGCTACTCATAAAGTATTCTATGAATTTCAGATTGGTGCTGTCGGCTTCAATCTGCAAATCGAGCGCACTTTTGGGTTTTATGGGGTATATGTAGCCGGATACATGAGTTTTGGCAATGTCTTTCTCTCGGATATGGGCATCAAGGTAGATACCTTCCACTTCATGATGCCATTCTCCATGGATATTGGCATCGCCCAGCAAACCATCATTCAGTCCGAGTCTTCGGATGAAGAGGTCAGTGTACATGACAGGCTTCTTTAAGACTCCGCTGGCGTATGCAGGGCCAGTGGCTTCGCCTTGGAAGTTGACCCCGAGGTCGGCAATGTCGAACACATAACCTATATTGATGTCTTTCAAATCCAGGCGAACCGTATCTCCAGGCTGTTCCGAGATGACACCGTTAATGCGGAGATGCCGGTCTTTATGGCTGAAATAGAAGTCATTGATATGGACCTTGCCGGAGTCGATAACCACTTGCGACGGATGTATTTCCCACAACGTATCGTTCAGGATGATATCCGTCTTTTGAACATCGACAACGGTTCTTAATGGCGGAACTCCTTTGCCTGAACGGATATGCTTATTATCCTGCTCTCCGGCTTGTGTCCGGATGAAGTGTGCGGCAGCAGCCAATTTACCGCTATATGTGACGATGCTACTGTTGCCCCAGTTCAAAGAGGTTTGGATAATATCATCTTTGGCTTGGGCTTCTAACGCTACGTTTATCGCACCTGTCGGCTTGCGGTTGCTGAACCGTACACGTGCATGGAATTTATCACCGGGATTCTCACACAATATCATGCCGGATTCAATGAATTTATCTCCGTAGCGCAGGCGTGGGAAGTATCCTTCCACTCGCAGGCGCTGTGCTTTATCATTGAAGTATCCTTTAAGGGTGGAAAGTGTGTAGACCTTAACTGGAATGTTGAATAGGGTAGAGAATAGATCCGTATTAGAGATATTCACATCAAAATGGAAGTTATTCTCGCTTTCTATCTGTTGCTTATCCGGCAATATCAGAGCAGGGATATATCTTCGCATAATATTCAGCACACTGGCAGGAAGTGTACGATAAGAATAATCCCCTTCAATGCTTGCATTCAGGAAATTAGATGTTATTTTCAGTTGCTTGTGTGACTCATCTCTCCGTGTGGCGGCTATTTTCAGGTTATCCAGAAAATAGTTCTTGTCTGGTGCTGTGAATTGCAGGCTGTCGATATTGATTTCTCCATTCATTTCATCAATGGAGCCACCGGTGAAATCGGCTGTCAGTTGAACGGAGAGTTCTGTATCTTCATAGTTGGGCGTCAGGTGCAGCTCGTGAGGGCGCACTTTACGGATATTCGCGTGGAAATTAAAAGTCGGTACGTGGCTGGCAGTATTGATGTTGCCATTCAGCAGTACAGAACCATTTTCATCATCCAATGCCACTTTCCCGTTGAAGCCACCTTGTTTGTATTCTCCATCAAGGGTAATGTTTTCATAGGTATAATCGCTGTAGTCGATGGATGCGATCAATCCTTTCATCACAATGGAAGGATATTGTTTTTCGTAATGACTGCCTTCTACATTCAGGTTGAAGGTCACTTTCCCAAGCTTTTCGTTAGCCAACATGTTGCCTAATTCAAATTCTTCGGTTTTCACAGCTCCCGAATAAGCAAAGTAGCCTTTTTCCTTGTTGGAACTTAACTTTAAGTCGGTCTTGATGGAGCCAATATCGGTATGCACCAAACCATAAGTAACGATGTCTGTGAAATACCCCGATACTTCTCCGCGGAACGAAATAGTCCCCAATCGTTGCAATATCGGTGGAACACCTTCGTAGTTCCTGCTCAGATTGCGGACAAAAAAAGCAACCCCTTCCGGGTCGGCATAGAGGTTGGAAAGGTTACCAAACACGAAAGCATCCTGAGGACGGGATAAATCCTGCAAAGAAACATCTCCTCTCAAATGGAAATGTTGATTTCCTGTAATGGACAGGTGCGGACAGTTTAACTGGTTGATGGTGCCGTTAGTCTCTACTGCTATCCGCAATTTCTCCCTGAAAGGGGAAAATGCAGGCACAAATGCTGCCAGGTCGCAAAGAGCAACATCCGAAGGTAGCATGCGGAATGAGAAGTGTACATCATTGGCAAAATTATTGAAAGCTCCCAGACTGTCATATTCCATACGTATGGTGTCCATCGCAAGCGAAGTATTCGGCAAATCAATAGCAAAGTTCTCAATATTCATTTTTTGATTGTTCGCTACAATCTTAAGACTCAACTTCCTAAGTTCGAAGCCGGAATTTCCCTCTTCAATGCTCAAACGCTTGATAGCTGCATTGATGGAGTCGCTTTGTAGCGCTTTCAACGAGATATTAGCAATGATATTGCGCAACTGAATATGTTGTGCATTGAACTTTCCCGGTGTCTCCTCGGCAGACAGTACATTATAAGACATTCTGCCGCGTCGTATCAATAATGAATTGATGCGTAAGTCCAGATTACTTTCTTTCTTAATGGTATCTTTTGAGGCGAATGCGTCAAGCACGAACTGGAAATTAGGGATGTCTTCCGGTGTTTTTTTCTCCAGATTGATATTGAAACCAAACAACTGTACATTACTGATTGATATTTTTCCCTTGAATAGGGGCAATATATCAAATTTGGCAGAGAGACGAGATACTTTCAACATCTCTTTGCCGGATTGGTCGTTCAACAGTAAATCGTCAACAATGATGCGGTTCAGTAATCCCATATTTATCCGCCCAATAGTCAATTGTGTACCCAGTACATCCGATAATTCGTTCGCAACGAGCACAGACATCTGCCGTTGAACGTAAGGAATGTTCAACAACAATATAGTCCCGATATACAAACTTAGTATAATACCGAGCACCCAGCGAACTGTCTTTTTTAACTTTCTGATAGGCGGTTTGTTTGAATTAGCCAACAAAAATATGAAATAATACGTTATCAATCGTACTTTTATCATTACTTTTGCAGCGTTTAAACGTAAATAACGATATGAGTACAATAATTTTAGGAATAGAAAGTTCTTGCGACGACACTTCAGCCGCCGTTATCAAAGATGGGTATTTACTATCGAATGTGGTTTCCAGTCAGGCAGTACATGAAGCCTATGGTGGTGTGGTTCCTGAATTAGCTTCACGTGCGCATCAGCAAAACATTGTTCCGGTAGTTCACGAGGCGCTGAAACGTGCCGGAGTGGCAAAAGAGGAACTGAGTGCAGTTGCTTTTACAAGAGGTCCGGGGTTGATGGGTTCTTTACTGGTAGGCGTATCGTTTGCTAAAGGTTTCGCTCGTTCTTTGGGTATTCCTATGATAGATGTTAACCACTTGACAGGACATGTGTTAGCTCATTTTATTAAAGCAGAAGGTGAAGAGAATATTCAGCCGGAATTCCCCTTCCTTTGTTTGCTCGTTTCAGGAGGAAATTCGCAGATAATTTTGGTGAAGGCATACAATGATATGGAAATTTTAGGGCAGACTATTGATGATGCCGCAGGTGAAGCCATTGACAAATGTTCCAAAGTTATGGGGCTGGGGTATCCTGGTGGTCCGATTATTGATAAACTGGCTCGCCAAGGCAATTCAAAAGCCTTTACTTTCAGTAAACCTCATATCCCCGGGCTGGATTACAGCTTCAGTGGATTGAAGACTTCTTTCCTTTATTCCCTGCGTGACTGGATGAAGGACGACCCCGATTTCATCGAACATCATAAGGTGGATTTGGCGGCTTCGCTCGAAGCTACTGTTGTTGATATCTTGATGGATAAACTGCGTAAAGCGGCTAAAGAATATAAGATAAAAGAAGTAGCCGTAGCCGGTGGGGTTTCTGCTAATAACGGCCTTCGTAATGCTTTCCGTGAGCATGCTGAGAAGTATGGATGGAAGATATTTATCCCTAAATTCAGTTATACTACGGATAATGCCGCGATGATTGCCATTACCGGATACTTCAAATATCAGGATCAGGATTTTTGTTCGATAGATGCACCGGCTTACTCGCGCGTCACGTTACAATAAAAGGAATTTTAGAACAGTATTTTGTTTGCACCGTACCCGGTCCGTGTCAAAGCCGTATCAAGGCCGTATCAAGTCTAAGCGTATAGATACGGAGCAAACACGGACTTGATACGGTTCGGGTAATATGAATAGGAAAAATAGAACAAAATACTGGACTATATTTAATAAGGTATATGAAACTGGAAGAAAAAATAGGTGAATTGCTGAAAGAGAAGAATTTGTCCCTTTCCACCGCAGAAAGTTGCACCGGAGGAAGTATTGCAGCTTTGGTAACCTCTGTTCCGGGAAGTTCAGAATACTTTAACGGAGGAGTTGTGGCATATTCTAATGAAGTGAAGATGTCTCTGCTCCATGTTTCGGCCGAAACACTGGAAAAGTATGGAGCCGTCAGTCGTGAAACGGTGACTGAAATGGCAAGAGGTGCGATGAAAGCGCTGAAAACAGATTGTGCTGTTGCCACATCGGGAATTGCCGGACCGGGAGGAGGTACGCCGGAAAAGCCTGTAGGTACTGTATGGATTGCCGCTGCCTATAAAAATGAAATTGTAACTTTCAGGCAGGATGGAGATGATGGAAGAGACGGAAATGTGCAAAAAGCTGTTCAAAATGCTCTAATGATGCTTTGTGAGTGCTTAAAATGAAGAAAAATTGCTATCATACAGTGAATTATTTTATGAAAAACTTGTTTGGTATCGATAAAAGTACTTACTTTGCGCTCTGTTTGAAATAAGTATAGATAAAAACTATAAAAATAAGATAGAAATGTCGAAGATTTGTCAAATTACCGGAAAGAAAGCCATGATTGGCAACAATGTTTCACACTCAAAGAGAAGAACAAAGAGAACCTTTGATTTGAACTTGTTTAACAAAAAGTTCTACTATGTAGAGCAGGACTGCTGGATCAGCCTTAGCATTTGCGCTAACGGTCTGCGTATTATTAATAAGAAAGGACTGGACGCTGCTTTGAACGACGCAGTAGCTAAAGGTTATTGTGATTGGAAAAGCATTAAAGTAATTGGCTAAAAAGTAGAGGAGAATACTGATTATGGCAAAGAAAGCAAAAGGTAACAGAGTACAGGTGATTCTGGAATGCACAGAACACAAAGATAGCGGTATGCCGGGAACTTCTCGTTATATCACTACAAAGAATAGAAAGAATACAACTGAAAGATTGGAATTGAAGAAATATAATCCGATTTTGAAGAGAGTAACAGTACATAAAGAAATTAAATAATAAGTATAACCCATGGCAAAGAAAACTGTAGCAAGTTTGCACGAAGGTTCTAAAGAAGGTCGTGCTTATACAAAGGTTATCAAAATGGTTAAGTCACCAAAGACTGGTGCTTATACTTTTGATGAACAAATGGTATTGAACGAAAAAGTACAAGACTTTTTCAAGAAATAAGATAGTCCGTCGAAAGACGTTTGATTATAAAATCCCCTTATCGCATTTCGATAAGGGGATTTTTTTTATACTTTATTCCCATACTTTCGTTACTTTGTTATATCTTTGTGGAATAATGTACTGTATAAACAAATAGGATATGGGATTTTTTAGTTTTTTCTCGAAGGAAAAGAAAGAAACATTAGATAAAGGATTGTCTAAGACGAAGGAAAGTGTATTCGGAAAGATTGCCCGCGCTGTGGCAGGAAAGTCGAAAGTGGATGACGAAGTGCTTGATAATCTGGAAGAAGTATTGATAACCTCGGATGTGGGCGTGGAAACTACGTTAAACATAATTGAACGTATAGAGAAGCGTGCTGCGGCTGAAAAATATATGAATGCGCAAGAGCTGAATACCATTTTGCGCGATGAAATCGCTGCTTTATTGACAGAGAACAATTCGGATGATGTGGCCGATTTTGAAGCGCCGGTTGAAAAGAAACCTTACGTCATAATGGTGGTGGGAGTGAACGGTGTTGGTAAAACAACGACTATCGGCAAGTTGGCTTATCAATTCAAGAAGGCGGGTAAAAGCGTTTATTTGGGGGCGGCGGATACTTTCCGCGCAGCGGCCGTTGAACAGTTGGATATTTGGGGTGGACGGGTAGGAGTGCCTGTTATTAAGCAAAAGATGGGTGCTGACCCGGCTTCTGTGGCTTATGATACCTTGAACTCTGCTGTTGCCAATAATGCCGATGTAGTCATTATTGATACTGCCGGACGTCTTCATAATAAGGTTGGCTTGATGAATGAGCTGACTAAGATTAAGAATGTAATGAAGAAAGTGGTTCCCGATGCTCCTGATGAGGTATTGTTGGTTCTGGACGGTTCCACCGGACAAAATGCGTTTGAACAAGCTAAACAGTTCACTTTGGCAACGGAAGTAACCGCGATGGCTATTACGAAATTAGATGGTACCGCCAAGGGGGGTGTCGTTATCGGCATCTCCGATCAGTTTAAAATCCCTGTGAAATATATCGGACTTGGCGAAGGAATGGAAGACTTACAGGTATTCCGTAAGAATGAATTTGTTGACTCATTGTTTGGAGAGAATGCATGAAACGGAAAACTATTGATATTATCACCTTAGGGTGCTCTAAAAACTTAGTGGACTCGGAACATTTGATGCGCCAGTTGGAAGAAGCTGGATATCATGTGACTCATGATACGGAAAAGCCAGAGGGGGAGATTGCTGTTATTAATACTTGCGGTTTCATTGGTGATGCGAAGGAGGAATCCATTAATGTGATTCTGGAATTTGCACAGGCGAGAGAAGAAGGAGAGCTGGAAAAACTTTATGTAATGGGTTGTCTTTCTGAACGTTATTTGAAAGAACTGGCTATTGAAATTCCGCAGGTAGATAAATTCTACGGTAAATTCAACTGGGCGGAGTTGTTGCAGGATCTTGGTAAGGCTTATCACGAAGAACTTCATATTGAGCGTACGCTTACTACCCCTAATCATTATGCATACCTGAAAATCTCAGAAGGTTGCGATAGAAAATGCTCATATTGTGCTATTCCTATTATTACGGGGAAGCATGTGTCGCGTCCGATAGAAGAGATACTGGATGAGGTGCGTTATCTGGTGGCTAAAGGGGTGAAAGAATTCCAGGTTATTGCCCAAGAGCTTACGTATTATGGCGTGGACTTGTATAAGAAACAAATGCTGCCCGAGCTTATAGAGCGTATTTCTGAAATTCCCGGCGTGGAGTGGATACGGTTGCATTATGCTTATCCGGCACATTTTCCTACAGATTTGTTCAGAGTGATGCGTGAACGTCCTAATGTATGTAAGTATATGGATATTGCTCTTCAGCATATCAGTGATTCGATGCTGGAGAAGATGCGTCGTCATGTGACTAAGGAAGAGACCTATCATTTGTTGGAGCAATTCCGCAAAGAAGTACCGGGGATTCATCTGCGTACGACTTTGATGGTGGGGCATCCCGGAGAAACGGAAGCTGATTTTGAGGACTTGAAAGAGTTTGTTCGGAAGGTTCGTTTCGATAGAATGGGAGCTTTTGCCTATTCGGAAGAGGAGGGCACTTATGCGGCGGCACATTATGAAGATGAAATTTCCCAGGAAGTGAAACAAGCGCGTTTGGATGAATTGATGTCCATCCAACAGGGGATTTCTGCCGAATTGAGTGCAGCAAAGGTAGGGCAACGCATGAAAGTGATAATAGATCGCTTGGAAGGCGATTATTACGTGGGTCGTACAGAATTTGATTCTCCTGAGGTAGACCCGGAAGTTTTGATAGAGCAAAATGGGCAAACGTTGCTTATAGGTAACTTTTACCAGGTAGAGATAATAAATTCCGATGATTTCGACCTTTTTGGGCGGGTAATTTAAATATTTTTCCCGAAGAATTTGTGTATATGCGGAAGTTTTGCTAATATAGCACCGAACTTTATAAAAATATTTGGATTTTGAATAATAAAGAGTTTACTTCAGAACTGTCACGAAGATTAGGATATACCATAAAGGATACATCCGAGCTGATTGCATCTTTGCTGTCGGACATGACGCAACAGTTGCAAGAAGGGAACGTTATTTCTGTGCAAGGTTTCGGTACTTTTGAGGTAAAGAAGAAGGCTGAACGTATCACTATTAATCCTACAACGAAATTGCGTATGTTGATTCCACCCAAGTTGGTGTTGAATTATAGGCCCAGTAGTGCTCTGAAGGATAAATTTAAGTAACCCTGTCTCACTCCAAGTAATCTCCATAGTTATGAATGAAAAACTGAACATACAGAATTTGATAGAACTGCTTGCCGAAAAGCATGGCATGGACAAGAAAGATGCCGAGAGTTTCGTGAAAGAGTTTTTCCAGTTGGTTGAAGAGTCGCTGGAAACTGACAAGTATGTGAAGATTAAAGGTTTGGGCACATTTAAACTGATAAATGTAGAGAATCGTGAAAGTGTGAATATAAATACAGGGGAACGGTTTGAAATACAGGGGCATACTAAAGTCTCATTTACTCCGGAACCGACTCTGAAAGATTTAATAAATAAGCCTTTCTCGCACTTTGAGACAGTAGTGCTGAATGATGAAACAGTGCTGGAAGATACACCAGTGGAAAGTCATTCTGAAGAGGAGGAAGAAAAGGAAAATGAAAATTTAGCAGAGCAAACTGCCGAAACACTGATTTCTGCGTCAGAAGAACCCATAAAGAGCGCAGAACTGCCTGTAAATGAAATGGAAGCGCCTGTTGAAATAGAAGAGGTGCCTACTGAAATAGAAGAAGTAGTTGTTAAAGAAGAAACTATTGAAATAGAAGAAAAATCGATAGCGGTCGTTGAAGAAACAACTCTGGTAGTGGAAGAAGAATCTGACTTTTCGTCCGCAGAAACTATTGTTCAGTCTGATGAACCTGTTATAGAATCTCTAGTAGAGCAACAAGAGGAAGATAAGGTGCCTACTTATGAGATACCTAATGTTGATGTATCATTGCCGCCTGTAGATAAGCCGGATAGTTCTACCATGAAATTCTTCATTGGCATTGTAGTTCTTGTAGTTGTGTTGTGTGTAGGTGCTGTGACTTTTATGTATTATCCGGATTTGTTTGATAGGTCTGCACCGCCTGCTGAAAAAGTAGCTGATGGAAAGGCGGAAAAACCAGTGTCTCCTGTTGTCTTGACGGATAGTATTGTTCGGAAAGATACAACTTTGGTTGCAAAAGCAGATACAGTTGCGGAAGTTGTTACATCGAAACCCGCTGCATCAGAGCCTGTAATAGCGTCGAAGCCGACTGCTGCTACACAGGAGCCAGTTGCTCAAAAGGAAATTTCTGCAACTTCCTCCAAGAAAGATAATAAGAAGGCAGCTCCTTTTGAACCTGATTCTGTGAACTATAAGATAGTAGGAACAAAGACGACCTATACTATAGCGGAAGGAGAAACTTTGACGAAAGTTGCACTCCGTTTCTACGGAACCAAAGCGCTTTGGCCGTATATCGTGAAATATAACCCAGATGTTATTAAGAATCCGGATCACGTGCCTTACGGAACCGTAGTCAAGATACCGGAGCTTGTGAAGAAATAACAGAAAATATTGCACCCCTGTAAGTTGCCCCCTGCGTCACTTGCAGGGGTGAATTGTAATTTATCCCTATTTGCAAAATTGAAAATCTTTTTAGAAACTATTGCTAACTACTAAACTCTATGAAAGTAGTTTAATCTAATTGTTTTTTAATAAAAATTAGTTGGTATGGTTAATTTATTCCTGTACTTTTGGGAGCGAAAAAAATAATTACCAGTAGTATACTGGATAACCAACGGAATTTAAACAATAAAAAATAATGTATTTATGGCTGAAACAATTGATATCCGCGAACTGAATGAGCGGATTGAAAGACAAAGTTCTTTCGTTACCAACCTTACTACTGGCATGGACCAGATTATCGTAGGACAAAAACATCTGGTAGAGTCATTGTTAATCGGTTTGCTATCCGACGGACACGTATTGCTGGAAGGTGTGCCCGGTTTGGCAAAGACATTGGCCATCAAAACGTTGGCTTCCCTAATTGATGCACAATATAGTCGTATACAGTTTACGCCTGATTTGCTGCCTGCCGACGTTATTGGTACAATGGTTTACAGCCAGAAAGATGAAACTTTCCAGGTTAAGAAAGGTCCTATTTTTGCCAACTTTGTTCTTGCGGATGAAATTAACCGTGCTCCGGCTAAAGTGCAGAGTGCTTTGCTTGAAGCGATGCAGGAGCGTCAAGTAACTATTGGTAAGGAAACATTCTTGTTGCCCGAACCTTTCCTCGTACTTGCTACGCAGAATCCTATCGAACAGGAAGGTACTTATCCGTTGCCCGAAGCACAGGTAGACCGTTTCATGCTGAAAGTAGTCATTGACTATCCGAAGATGGAAGAAGAAAAACTGATTATCCGTCAGAATATTAACGGTGAGAAGTTCAATGTGAAACCTATCCTGAAAGCAGAGGAAATCATGGAAGCCCGTAAGGTAGTTCGCCAAGTGTATCTGGACGAAAAGATTGAACGCTACATTGTAGATATTGTGTTCGCCACTCGTTATCCGGAGAAATATGATTTGAAAGACCTGAAAGATATGATCGGTTTTGGTGGTTCACCCCGTGCTTCTATCAATTTGGCATTGGCTGCCCGTACTTATGCTTTCATCAAACGTCGCGGCTATGTTATTCCTGAGGATGTACGTGCTGTGGCTCACGACGTATTGCGTCATCGTATCGGTTTGACGTACGAAGCAGAGGCCAGCAATCTGACTTCTGACGAAATCATTAGCAAGATACTGAATAAGGTTGAAGTACCTTAATGTAAGAATCTTTGAAATAGCTTTTGAAAGCTATTAATAAACGTTGCCAACGTTTTTAAAGAATCTTGCTGACGTTTTTAAAGAACGCCGCAGGTATTTATTAACGGAATTATTCTACTATATAAATGGAAACAAGTGAACTGTTAAAAAAAGTCCGTCAGATTGAAATCAAGACGCGAGGATTATCCAACAATATCTTTGCGGGCCAGTATCATACGGCCTTCAAGGGTAGAGGTATGGCTTTTTCCGAAGTGCGTGAATATCAGTTTGGCGACGATATACGCGACATCGACTGGAACGTGACCGCACGCTTCAACAAACCTTACGTGAAGGTGTTTGAAGAGGAGCGCGAACTGACTGTGATGTTGCTGGTGGATGTTTCCGGTAGTTTGGAATTCGGTACGGTGAAGCAGATGAAAAAGGATATGGTGACGGAGATTGCGGCTACGCTGGCATTCTCGGCCATACAGAACAACGATAAGATCGGGGTTATCTTTTTCTCTGACCGGATAGAGAAGTTTATTCCGCCGAAGAAAGGGCGAAAGCATATCTTGTATATCATCCGCGAACTGATTGATTTCAAAGCGGAAAGTCGGCGTACGGATATCCGTCTCGGATTGGAATACCTGACGAACGTAATGAAACGTCGCTGCACGGCATTCCTTTTGTCTGACTTTATCGATCAGGGGAACTTCAAGAATGCAATGACTATTGCCAACCGGAAACATGATGTGGTTGCTATCCAGGTATATGACCGTAGGGTAGAGGAACTACCAGCTATCGGCCTGATGAAAATTAAAGATGCTGAAACCGGACATGAACAGTGGATTGACACTTCATCACGTGCCGTTCGTCGTGCCCATCATGATTGGTGGGTGGACAAACAGGTAGAGTTGCATGAAGCATTCACTAAGAGTAATGTTGATAATGTGTCGGTACGTACCGATCAGGACTACGTCAGAGCATTGATGAATTTGTTTGCGAAACGAAATTAATCGGAAAAATGAAAAAATATCTATTTCTGATAACCCTATTGGGCATATTGACCGGCAAGGCTGTGGCACAGTCGGTGACAGTGGATGCTACCATAGATTCCCTGCAAATATATATTGGTGATCAGGCGAAGATTAAACTTCAAGTGGCGCTGGATGCGGACAAACGGGCTATTTTCCCTGTTTATACGGATACGCTGGTACGTGGAGTGGAAATTATAGACGTTGCAAAGGCGGATACGCAGTATATAAATGATAATAAGCGAATGCTGATTACGCAGGAATATACTGTAACGTCATTTGACTCGGCATTGTATTATTTGCCGCCGATGGAAGTAATGGTGGATAATAAAGCATACCGCTCGAAGGCATTGGCGCTGAAAGTCTACTCGATGAATGTGCCGTTGGATCCTGAAAATCCGGAGCAGTTCTTTGGACCTAAAACAGTGATGCAAGCTCCGTTCGTGTGGGAAGATTGGTATGGAATTATCACTTGTGGGATACTGCTCATTCCACTTGCGTTGTTGCTTATCTATCTGATTATGCGTATTTGTGACAATAAGCCGATCATACGTAAGGTGAAAGTGGAACCAAAGTTGCCACCGCATCAGCAGGCGATGAAAGAGATAGAACGTATTAAGAGCGAAAAAGTATGGCAAAAGGGCCAATCGAAAGAGTACTATACGGAGCTGACTGACGCTTTGCGTACTTATATCCGAGGGCGTTTTGGCTTCAATGCGTTGGAGATGACTTCTTCGGAAATTATAGAAAAGTTGTTGGAAATGGAGGATAAAGAGGCTATTGCTGATTTACGCACTCTCTTCCAGACTGCTGACCTAGTGAAGTTCGCTAAGCATGCTCCGCTGATGAATGAAAATGACGCGAATCTGATTAATGCTATTGATTTTATCAATGAAACAAAAGAGGTAGAAGCTGAGAACGTAAAACCTCAACCAACTGAAATCACTATCATTGAGAAACGTTCGTTGCGTACTAAGATATTGCTGGGCATAGGCATTGCTGTATTGACAGCTTCCTTGATTGGTGCGCTCACTTATATTGGAATGCAGTTATACAGCTATTTTGCTTAATTGCAGAATCAGCGGTAACTTCAATCGTAAATTGTAAATTGTTAAATAGTAAATACAATGGTTTTTGCCAATATTGAATATTTGTTTTTGCTGCTGTTGCTTATACCTTATATAGTATGGTATATCATGAAGCGGAAGAATAATGAAGCGACACTTCAGATTTCGGATGCACGTGTGTATGCGCATACGCCAAAGAGCTATAAGAACTATTTGTTGCATGTGCCTTTTATGCTGCGTATTGTTGCTTTGGCATTGATTATTGTGGTGCTGGCGCGTCCTCAAACTACGAATAGCTGGCAAAACAGTGAAATTGAAGGTATCGATATCATGCTGGCTATCGACGTATCTACCAGTATGCTGGCAGAGGACTTGAAACCGAATCGTCTGGAAGCAGCGAAAGATGTGGCGGCGGAGTTTATCAATGGTCGTCCTAATGATAACATCGGTATTACATTATTTGCAGGTGAAAGTTTCACGCAATGTCCGCTGACAGTGGACCATGCCGTGTTGCTAAATTTATTTCAGGGTATTAAGAGTGGTATCATTGAAGATGGAACAGCAATCGGTATGGGTATTGCCAATGCGGTGACCCGTCTGAAAGATAGTAAAGCAAAGTCTAAAGTCATCATCCTGCTGACGGACGGTACAAACAATAGAGGAGATATTTCTCCGCTGACAGCAGCAGAGATAGCCAAGAGTTTTGGTATCCGTGTTTACACTATTGGTGTAGGTACGAATGGTATGGCACCTTATCCTTATCCTGTGGGTAATACGGTGCAGTATACCAATATGGCGGTTGAGATTGATGAAAAGACACTGACGCAGATTGCTGCCACTACGGAAGGAAATTATTTCCGTGCTACCAGTAACTCTAAGTTGAAAGAAGTGTATGAGGAAATTGATAAGTTGGAAAAAACCAAGTTAAATGTAAAAGAGTATAGCAAGCGGCAAGAAGAATATCGTTGGTTTGCTTTGGCTGCATTCTTGTGTGTGTTGCTCGAAGTGTTGATCCGCAACTCTATTTTGAAGAAGATACCTTAAAAACAATGCGTTAATTGTAAATTACTAAATTGTAATAGAAAGATGTTTCGATTTGAAGAACCTACATATTTATACCTGTTGCTCCTGTTGCCTCTTTTGGCGGCTTTCTATCTGTACTCCAATTTCCGGAGACGGAAAGCAATCCGCAAGTTTGGTGACCCGGTGCTGATGGCACAACTGATGCCGGATGTATCCAAGTATCGTCCGGATGTGAAGTTTTGGTTAGTGTTTGCTGCAATCGGACTGTTTGCAGTATTGTTGGCACGTCCACAGTTTGGCTCCAAACTGGAAACTGTGAAGCGTCAGGGAGTGGAAGTGATGATTGCATTGGATATATCTAACTCCATGTTGGCGCAAGATGTGCAACCCAGCCGTTTGGAAAAGGCGAAAAGGCTGGTTGCACAGTTGGTGGATAGGATGGAGAATGATAAGGTTGGCATGATTGTGTTTGCCGGGGATGCTTTTACGCAGTTGCCTATTACGAGCGATTATATTTCTGCCAAGATGTTTTTGGAGTCCATTAATCCGTCGCTGATATCAAAACAGGGTACTGCAATCGGGGCGGCAATCAATCTGGCGACACGTAGTTTTACACCTCAGGAAGGAGTAGGGCGCTCTGTGATTGTTATTACTGATGGTGAGAACCATGAAGGTGGTGCGGTAGAAGCTGCTAAAGCTGCTGCAGAGAAAGGTATTCAAGTCAACGTTTTGGGCGTAGGTATGCCTGACGGTGCTCCCATTCCTGTAGAAGGAACGAATGATTTCCGTCGTGACCGTGAAGGAAATGTAGTTGTAACTCGACTGAATGAGCAGATGTGTCAGGAGATAGCTCAGGCGGGAGATGGAATTTATGTGCGTGTAGATAATTCGAATGCTGCACAAAAGGCGATTACTCAGGAAATTAATAAAATGGCGAAAGCGGATGTGGAAACACAGGTTTACACAGAGTTCAATGAACAATTTCAGGCCGTTGCATGGATTATTCTGTTGCTGCTATTGGCTGAAATGCTGATTCTGGAACGTAAGAACCCGTTATTCCGTAATATCCATTTGTTTAAAAAGGAAGAAAGGTATGATGATGAGAAATAAAACTATCGGAATTATCTTGCTGCTATTGACGGCTGTTTCGGTTTCTGCACAGAAAGCGGAACGTGATTTTATTCGTAAGGGAAACCGTGCGTATAAGGATAGTACGTATGTGAATGCTGAAGTAAATTATCGCAAGGCAATTGATGTTAATCCGAAATCAACGGTTTCCATGTATAATTTGGGCAATACGCTTATGCAACAAAATAAATTGCAGGAAGCTATGGAACAGTATGTTGCTGCCACTAAAATGGAGAAGGATAAGAGCAAACTTGCTCAAATCTATCATAATATGGGGGTAATATTTCATTCTGGTAAAGATTATGCGAAAGCAGTGGAAGCATATAAGGAGTCGTTGCGTAATAATCCGAAAGATAACGAAACACGCTATAATTTGGCTCTGGCTCAGAAAATGTTGAAAGATCAGGAACAAAACCAACAAAATCAAGACCAGAATCAGGATCAGAATAAACAGGATCAGGAAAAAGAGCAAGATAAAGACAAGCAAGACCAGAATAAACAAGACCAGCAAAACCAGGACCAACAACAGCAACCACAGCAACCACAAGACAATCAAATGTCGAAGGAGAACGCTGAGCAGCTCTTGAAGTCGGTTATGCAGGACGAAAAGGATGTACAGGATAAGGTGAAGAAGCAACAAGTTATTCAGGGCGGTCGCTTAGAAAAGGATTGGTAAATAATAAAAGATACGATAATATATGAGAAAATTAATTTTCTTATGGATAGCACTGATTGCAGTCAGTTTACAGGCTTTTGCCGATGAGAAAGTGTCATTTTCCGCGTCAGCTCCTGATGCAGTAGCGGTAGGTGACCAGTTTCGGCTGACATATACAGTGACTACACAGAAGGTAAGAGATTTCCGTGCTCCCTCTATCAAGGGATTTGATGTATTGATGGGACCTAGTCGTTCGCAGCAAAGTAGTGTGCAGATTATTAACGGGGTATCAACTTCGACCAGTAGCATCACCTTCACTTATATTCTGATGGCTACAACGGAAGGTAGTTTCACCATTCCGGGTGCTACAATTACGGCCGATGGTAATCAAATGATATCTAATTCAGTGCATGTCAAAGTGCTTCCGGCAGACCAAGCGGGAGCAGCGGCATCCTCAAGTGGAAGTAGTGGTGCTCAGCAAGGTAGTAATGCTAGCCGTGCTTCTTCTGGAGCTTCTGTCTCTAATCAGGATTTGTTTATTGCGGCTACTGCAAGTAAAACCAATGTATATGAGCAGGAAGCTTTCCTGTTGACTTATAAAATCTATACTTTGGTTGATTTGCAACGCTTTGATAATGTGAAACTTCCTGATTTCAAAGGGTTTCATTCACAGGAAGTAGAACTTCCGAATGATAGAAGATGGAGTTTGGAACATTATAAGGGTAGAAATTATCAAACTACCATTTATCGTCAGTTTGTACTGTTTCCACAACAATCTGGCAATTTGACCATTGAACCGGCGCGTTTTGATGCTTCTATTGCAAAAGCTACCCAAGTGTCAGACCCATTTGAAGCCTTTTTTAATGGGGGCAGCAATTATATTGAAATAAAGAAGACGTTAACTACCCCTAAGCTGACAATTGATGTTAAGCCATTGCCGGAAGGTAAGCCTGCCGATTTCTCTGGTGGAGTGGGAGAGTTCAGTATTTCTTCTTCCATCAATAGCACTAATGTGAAGACAAACGATGCTATTACCATTAAACTTGTGATTTCTGGTACAGGTAATTTAAAGTTGATAGGTGATCCGGAGATCAAGTTTCCAGATGATTTTGAAGTGTATGACCCCAAAGTTGACAATAAGTTTCGTTTAACAAATGCAGGGCTATCGGGTAGTAAAGTGATTGAATATCTGGCTATTCCGCGCAATGCTGGTACGTTTAAGATACCAGCTGTTAAATTCAGCTATTTCGATATCAAATCCCATTCCTACAAGACACTGACTACAGAGGAATATGAATTGCATGTAGAGAAGGGTGAAGGTAATGCTGCACAGACTATCGCAAATTTCACTAATAAAGAAGATTTGAAAATCCTGAATGAAGATATTCGTTTCATCAAGCAAAATGATGTGACTCTTTCTCAAAAGGGCGATTTCTTCTTTGACTCTATGGTGTATTGGTTGCTCTATTTGGTACCTGGTGTTGTATTTATCATATTCTTTATTGTTTATCGTAAACAGATAGCTGCTAATGCCAATGTGGCTAAAATGCGTACAAAAAAGGCGAATAAGGTTGCTGTTAAGCGTATGAAGTTGGCAGGTAAGCTATTGGCTGAAAATAAGAAAGATGTTTTTTATGATGAGGTATTGAAGGCTCTTTGGGGATATATTAGTGACAAACTGAATATCCCGGTTTCACGACTCTCTAAAGACAATATTGAAGAGGAGCTTCGTAAATATGGAGTAGAAGATGCTTTGATTAAAGAGTTCCTAGTAGCACTGAATGATTGTGAATTTGCCCGTTTTGCTCCTGGTGATGATAATCAGGCTATGGATAAGGTTTATTCAGCCTCATTGGCGGTGATAAGTAAAATGGAGAATTCGATTAAACATTAATTAGGAGGTTATATGATGAAAAAGATATTGTTTTTGACCCTCGGCCTGCTTATGGCGATGACCTCTTTTGGACAGGCTGATACATTGCAAAATGTAAATGATTCAGTTTTATTAGTAGGTTCTCACTCAGAATTCTCAGCAACAAAGCAAGAGAATAGTGTGACAAAAGCAGAAGGAGATAGTGCATATTTGAAGAATGATTATGCTTCTGCCATTCAGATATATGAAGCTTTGTTGAAGGATGGAGAAGCTGCTGAAGTATATTATAATTTAGGAAACAGCTATTATAAAGCTGGTGATATAGCAAAGGCTATTTTAAATTATGAGCGTGCCTTACTGATGCAACCTGGTAATGCTGATATCCGTGCGAATCTGGAAATAGCTCGTGCAAAAACAGTTGATAAAGTAATTCCGGTAGCTGAAATCTTTTTTGTATCCTGGACAAAATCGTTGATTAATTGTTTGAGTGTGGATGTTTGGGCAAAAGTAGGTATTGTTGGTTTCTTCTTATTGCTGATATCTCTTTATTTCTTTTTCTTTTCCAGACAGGTTGTATGGAAAAAGATTGGTTTCATCACAGGAATAGTATTTCTGGTACTGGTCATATTAGCAAATGTTTTTGCCTTCCAGCAAAAAAGTGAATTATTGAATCGTAACAATGCTATTGTCTTAACTCCGAGTGTAACGGTGCGCAGTACTCCTAGTGAGAGTGGCACCAGTTTGTTTATATTGCATGAAGGGCGAAAGGTAGAAATTAAAGATAACTCTATGCGTGAGTGGAAAGAAATCCGCCTAGAAGATGGTAAAGTAGGGTGGGTGCCTGCATCATCTGTAGAGGTCATCTAATAGCTATAATTTTTTCATAGTAAGATAGTTAATAATAGGAAAGAAACCTGTTAAAAGAGAAAGTATCAATGCTCTTTTAACAGGTTTCTTTTATTTTGTAAAAAAGACACCAAAAATGTTTGTTTTATCTTTTTTTTTCCTTAAGTTTATAGCGTGATAAGTAAAACTCACAGAGTTATTAACCATTAAATTTATAAATATGAGAACAATAACATTTAATGAACTTCGCAGAATTAAAGACTCGTTACCCACTGGTAGTATGCATAGAATAGCCGATGAGCTCGGACTGAACGTCGATACAGTTAGAAACTTCTTTGGGGGACACAATTTCAAAGAAGGTAAGAGTGTTGGAATACATTTGGAGCCTGGTCCTGATGGCGGTTTGGTGATGTTGGACGACACTACAGTTCTTGATAGAGCTCTCAAAATACTAGATGAGATGAATGCTAATGCTGAGCCTGTTCGAGCTTAAGAAAAGAAAGTAAAAATGAATCCCAATTGATAAACAAACAATTGGGATTTCTTATTTGTTTATAAAGTAAAAACAGTTGATTATGGAAGACAAGTTAGTAACCTTAGCCATTCTGACTTATGCCAAAGCTCAGATATTGAAAAATGTACTTGAGAATGAAGGTATCGAGACTTATATTCACAATGTAAATCAAATACAACCTGTAGTATCTTCGGGTGTGCGCTTACGTATAAAAGAAAGTGATTTACCACGTGCACTGAAGATTACTGAAAGCTCTGCCTGGCTATCTGAAGAGGTAGTGGGAGGGAAGTCACCTAAAGTGGAGAAAGAGAGCAATAAGGTCTTAGTTCCTGTCGACTTCTCTAATTATTCGATGAAAGCATGTGAATTTGGTTTTAACTTTGCTCAAAATATGGGTGCAGAAGTAGTATTATTACATGTCTACTTTACACCGATTTATACTACTTCATTGCCTTATGGAGATGTCTTTAATTACCAGATTACGGATGAAGAGAATGTGAAAAATATACTACATAAAGTCCATGAGGATTTAAATGCTTTATCGAATAAGGTGAAGGAAAAAGTGGCTTCAGGAGAATTCCCAAATGTGAAATATAGCTGTGTATTGCGTGAAGGTATTCCTGAAGAAGAAATCCTTCGATATTCAAAAGAATATCGACCACGTATTGTTATTATGGGTACCCGTGGTAAAAATCAGAAAGATATTGACTTGATTGGTAGTGTAACGGCTGAAGTTATTGAGCGAAGTCGTATGCCGGTTTTGGCCATACCAGAGAATACTCCATTTAAACAATTGGCTGAAGCTAAACGCATTGCATTTATCACCAATTTTGATCAACGGGACTTAATTGCATTTGATTCATTGATTGCTGCTTTGAAACCATTTCATTTCTCTGTATCTTTAATTCATTTATCGGATGTTAAAGATACATGGAATGAAATCAAATTAGGTGGTATTAAAGAATACTTCCAAAAACAGTATCCGGATTTAGAAATACATTATGATGTTGTGATGAATGATGATTTCTTAAATAGCTTAGATAACTATATAAAAACGAATCATATTGATATTATCACATTAACAACATATAAACGGAATATCTTTTCCCGCTTATTTAATCCAGGAATTGCACGGAAGATGATTTTTCATTCTGATACGCCGCTATTGGTTATTTATGGGCGTCCAAGTTAAAGAAAATAACGCCTGCATTTTAAATTAATAATCGGTATTATGTTTAATACAAAATGATATTATTCTTCATATCTAATTATTACTTCCCCATTTTATAAAGAGATTCAGAGAAAAAAATAAAAACTAAAAAGCCTAGTCAACACTGAAGTGACTAGGCTTTTTAGTTTTTATACCTAGGCTTTTTTAATTCACCATTTTTTCAATTTCTTCAAATTCCGGTCCCATATCCAGATTATAGTATACTCGATACAAACCATTCATCCATAAATCTTTTTGGTCCGGTTTCAATTCTCTTGCTTTTTCATAGCAAGGTTTTGCCTTTTCATAAAAAGCTTTCAAAGTAGCTTGATCTTCCTTGTATTTCGGATCATTAACATCTGCACTTGCTTTCTCAGAAAAGTCTTGTGCTTGCAAACAGTAGATCAAACCTAAATTGGAATATGCTTCTGCATAAGTAGGATCTATATCTGTTGTTTTTTGGTAATATTCAACAGCTTTATTAAGTGCATCTGCAGCCTCTTGATCCTTCTTTTCATTCTTTAGGTTAGTATACATATTGTGATAAAGATATCCTTTTACATATAGATAGAATGTATTATTCGGATCTTTTTCCAACATACCATCAGCAAATTGCATAGCCTCGTCATATTTATTATTGTTGCTATAATAATCAATCAGATGACCAAAGAAGAATGAATGTTGCGGATATTTCTGCAAACCTTCTTTTAAGGAAGCAACCCATTTAACAGTATCACCTTGTGCTTTTAAGGCTGTAGAGATGAACTCCATAGCATATTGACCTACTTCTTTATCATTCTGGGCATACGGAGCATACTTCAAAACGCTCGGATAATCTTCCATTTTAGCAGCAGCCAAGCTTGCGTAATACGCAATCTGAGGCAAGATAGTATCTGTTTGCAAGAAGTTTTCTTTCTCAAACATTGGACTCTGAGCTGTTTCAATGTAAGTTCCAAAGAAATCTAACGCCTCTTTGTTCTTCTCCAGATTATAGTATTGAATACCACCATTGATTAAGTTAGGCCGTTCTGCAATAATAGCAGCAGAATTAGCTTTCCTGTATTTATTTTTAATTTTTCCCTTTTCGTTCGGAACCTGTGCTAATTCATCGCACTTAAGGTAGTATTTACACATGTTCAATGCACTATTATATACCTTAAGTGTATCGTAAGGTTTTCTTAAATAAGCATTTTCCATTTGCTTTTCATTACTTCTTTTTTGAATAAAGCCTGCTACATCCCAAGTCTCAGCATTATCCTTTGTTTCAGGATTAGTTAAGGCTTGATTGATGAGCTGTTCGGCCTTATTAAAGTCCGGATTCACTTCATTCGCAATGCTTTTAGCTTCTTTCACAGTCTTTTCCTGAGCGAAAGTGAAGCCTGCAGCGAGCAATAAAATCACTGAAAATAATACTCTTTTCATGATAAATGTAAAATTAAAATTAATATTATGTCTATTCTTCATCTCCATTATTTATTTCACTTTCAGAGCTGTAATCCTCCTCCTCTCCTTCTGCAGTTTCACTTATGGATACTATTGGAGATACCGGAGACGTCTCATCTATATCAACTGGTATTTCGTCTTCCAAACTTTCGGAAGTAACTTTGCATACTGAACCGATTTCATCGTTTCTCTTTTCAAGATTAATCAAACGAACACCTTGTGTGGCACGGCCCATAATACGAACATCAGCTACTTTTAGACGAATAGTAATACCCGACTTATTAATTATCATCAAGTCATTATCATCTGTTACTGACTTGATTGTTACCAATTTACCTGTTTTATCAGTGATATTCATAGTCTTCACGCCCTTACCACCACGATTTGTTTTGCGATAGTCTTCAATATCAGAACGCTTACCATAACCTTGTTCAGAAACGACCATGATGGTTTCTGTTTCAAGATCTTTAATGCAAATCATTCCCACTACTTCATCCTGTCCGTCTTCATCAAGTGTCATACCACGTACACCTGTTGCAGTACGTCCCATAACGCGTACAGCATTTTCGTGGAAACGAATAGCGCGTCCATTGCGGTTGGCTATGATAATTTCATTGTCTCCGTTAGTCATACGTACTTCAATAACACGGTCATCTTCACGGATAGTTATAGCGTTTACACCATTCTGACGAGGACGTGAATATTGTTCAAGCAATGTTTTCTTGATGACGCCATTTTTAGTACAGAAGAAAACATAATGACTGTTAATAAACTCTTGATCAGAAAGGTTCTTCACACGCAAATATGCATTTACAGCATCGTCAGAGTCAATATTCAGCAAATTCTGAATAGCGCGTCCCTTTGAGTTCTTGGTACCTTCAGGTATTTCATATACTTTGAGCCAGTAGCACTTGCCTTTCTGAGTAAAGAACATCATGGTATTGTGCATGGTTGCTGGATATATGTGCTCGATGAAGTCTGCATCGCGAGTATCTGTACCCTTAGAGCCCACTCCACCGCGGTTTTGAGCTCGGAACTCGCTCAATGGCGTACGCTTGATATATCCCATATGTGAAATGGTGATAATCATTTCATCGTCTGCATAGAAATCTTCTGGATTAAATTCTTCAGATGAATATACGATTTCTGAACGCCGTTTGTCTCCATATTTGGCTTTTACTTCAATTAATTCATCTGTAATGACTTTGCGACAAAGATCGTCATTTGAGAGTATTTCTTCATAATAAGCAATTTGCTTCATTACTTCTTCATATTCGGCATGAAGCTGATCTTGCATAAGTCCGGTCAATTGGCGCAGACGCATCTCTACGATAGCACGGGATTGGATTTCAGTTAATTGGAAGCGCTCAATTAAGCCTGCAATGGCATCATTAGGAGTTTTAGCCGCACGGATGATACGAATCACTTCATCAATATTATCTGATGCGATAATTAAACCTTCCAGAATGTGGGCACGTTCTTTTGCTTTACGCAAATCATATTGAGTACGACGGATGACTACTTCGTGACGATGTTCCACGAAGTATTTGATCATGTCCTTCAGGTTCAGCAGACGGGGACGTCCGTGTACCAGTGCTACGTTATTTACGCTGAAAGATGTCTGCAATAGAGTCATCTTATAAAGCTTGTTCAGAACTACACTGGCATTGGCATCGCGTTTAATATCAATAACAATACGCATACCTTCGCGGTCAGATTCGTCATTGGCATTGGAGATACCTTCAATCTTTTTATCGTTAGCCAGATCTGCGATATTTTTAATTAATTCAGCCTTATTGACACCATACGGAATTTCTGTGATGACAATTTTGTCATGTGTGGAACTGGTTTCAATTTCTGCTTTAGCGCGCATGATGACACGACCACGGCCGGTAAGATAAGCCTCACGTACACCACTCATACCATATATATATCCTCCTGTTGGGAAGTCGGGAGCTTTCACATAGTTCATCAGCTCTTCTATTTCAATATCGTTATTTTCGATATATGCAACGCATGCATCAATAACTTCAGATAAATTATGTGTCGGCATATTGGTTGCCATACCTACTGCGATACCAGATGCACCGTTTACCAAAAGATTCGGAATACGAGTTGGCATTACAGTAGGTTCCTGCAAGGAGTCGTCGAAGTTGCTTTGCATATCAACGGTCTCTTTGTCAAGGTCTTGCATCATGTCTTCACCAATCTTTTGCAGACGGCACTCAGTGTAACGCATAGCTGCTGCGCTGTCACCATCCACTGAACCATAGTTACCTTGCCCGTCTACTATCAAGTAGCGCATTGCCCAAGGCTGTGCCATGCGAACTAGTGCACCGTAAACGGAAGAGTCACCATGTGGGTGATACTTACCTAATACTTCACCTACAACTCTGGCTGATTTTTTATAAGGTTTATCAGACGTATTTCCTAGTCCCATCATTCCGTAGAGAATTCTACGGTGGACAGGCTTAAAACCATCTCTAACATCCGGAAGGGCACGTGAAACTATGACCGACATGGAGTAGTCAATGTACGATGACTTCATTTCCTCCTCGATGTTAATCTTTATAATTCTGTCTTGTTCAAGCATTTAAAAAGATTATTAATTATACATACTTTGGTTCATGAAAAACCACGCTAAAGTACTGCTTTTTTACGACATACAAAAGTTTTCGCGCATAAACTTTGTTTCAGAACCATTCTCTCGCCTACTTTGTTCTTATAAATATATAAATAAGGTATTAAAAAATACTGGTGAACGGATATTAAACTGTGGCACGGGATTTGTATACAAACAATAAATAGAAGAATATATTTGCTTACTAGAAATTATTAATGCGTATCTTTGTATTATAGTAACACCTTAAAGATTAAGGAAGGAGAATATTAAGTATGAATAATCAGTTTTCACAAAGAGTTTCTGATATTATCACCTACAGCAAGGAAGAAGCTAACCGACTGAAGAATAGATATATCGGTCCGGAACATCTTCTACTCGGCATGTTGCGAGACGGCGGAGGAAAAGCTATAGAAATATTGCAGAAGCTGGATATAGACCTGAACAGAGTTAAAAAGCGTCTGGAAGGTTTTCTGAAAGAGATTGAAGATGATAACTTATTGCCTGATGCGGACATTCCATTGTCTCCTATGGCAGCTAAGATATTGAAAATGTGTATACTCGAGGCTCGTCTATTAAAGAGTGCCACTGCGGATACGGAACATGTATTGCTGGCTATCTTAAAAGATGGTAATAATTTGGCCGCTACGGTTTTGGAAGAGAATAATGTGGATTACAAGTCTGTGTTCGAACAACTTTCTATGAAAGCTAGTCCTAATGCTGGTATGGGATTCACGGAAGATGACGATGATGAAGAGGAAGAAATGAATATGTCTTCACGCTCATCACAAAGTGCTGGTTCGCAGTCTTCTACACAAACAGCAGCTAAGAAGTCATCCAATGATACTCCGGTATTGGATAACTTTGGTATGGATATGACTCGGGCTGCAGAAGAAGGTAGGCTGGATCCTGTGGTAGGTCGTGAACGGGAAATTGAGAGATTGGCTCAGATTCTGAGTCGTCGTAAAAAAAATAACCCAGTATTGATTGGTGAACCTGGTGTAGGCAAATCTGCAATTGTAGAAGGATTGGCATTGCGTATTGTTCAAAAGAAAGTGTCCCGTGTATTGTTTGATAAACGTGTGGTTATGCTCGACATGGCTTCCGTAGTAGCAGGAACTAAATATCGTGGACAATTCGAGGAACGTATCCGTTCTATTATCAATGAGTTGCAGAAGAATCCGAATGTCATTCTGTTCATTGATGAAATTCATACTATTGTGGGGGCTGGAGCTGCTGCTGGTTCCATGGATGCTGCTAATATGCTGAAACCTGCATTGGCGCGTGGTGAGATACAATGTATCGGTGCTACCACTCTCGATGAATATCGGAAGAACATAGAAAAAGATGGTGCTTTGGAGCGTCGTTTTCAGAAAGTGATTGTGGAACCGACTACAGCTGAGGAAACTCTTCAGATATTAAAAAATATCAAAGAGAAATATGAGGATCATCACAATGTGATTTATACAGATGAAGCTTTGGAGGCATGCGTCAAGTTGACAGACCGCTACATTACTGATCGTAATTTCCCGGATAAGGCTATTGATGCTTTGGATGAAGCTGGTTCTCGTGTTCACCTAACGAATATTACAGTTCCGAAAGAAATTGAAGAACAGGAAAAGTTCATAGAAGAAGCGCGTCAGCAAAAAGCAGATGCGGTAAAATCACAAAATTTTGAGCTTGCTGCCAGTTATCGTGACCGTGAAAAAGAGTTTTCTGCTCGTTTGGAAGAGATGAAAGCGGAATGGGAAGCTCGTTTAAAAGATGACCGTCAGACAGTTGGTGAAGAGGAAATAGCTAATGTTGTGTCCATGATGTCCGGTGTGCCCGTGCAGCGTATGGCGCAGGCGGAAGGTGTTAAATTGGCAGGTATGAAAGAAGAATTGCAGGCTAAGGTAATAGCTCAGGATCCAGCCATTGAGAAAGTGACGAAAGCTATTTTACGTAGTCGTGTAGGTTTGAAAGACCCGAATCGCCCTATTGGAACATTCTTGTTTTTGGGACCTACTGGTGTAGGAAAAACACACTTGGCTAAGCAATTGGCAAAATACATGTTCGGTTCTGCTGATGCACTTATACGTGTGGATATGAGTGAATACATGGAAAAATTTACTGTTTCTCGTCTGGTTGGTGCGCCTCCGGGATATGTAGGGTATGAAGAAGGTGGTCAGTTGACAGAGAAAATACGTCGGAAACCTTATTCTATCGTACTGCTGGATGAGATTGAAAAAGCGCATCCCGATGTGTTCAATATCTTGTTGCAACTGATGGATGAAGGTCGTCTGACTGACAGTTATGGCAGAACGGTAGACTTTAAAAATACAGTTGTTATCATGACTTCAAACATTGGTACGCGTCAATTGAAGGATTTTGGTCGTGGTGTAGGTTTTGCTGCACAAAACCGTACGGACGACAAGGAGTACTCGCGAGGGGTAATACAAAAGGCCTTGAACAAATCTTTTGCTCCTGAGTTTCTGAACCGTATAGATGAAATCATTACTTTTGATCAGCTTTCATTGGATGCTATTGAAAAGATTATCGACATTGAATTAAAAGGCTTGTTTGAACGTGTGGAAGCTCTGGGTTATAAGCTTATTATTGATGGTAAGGCTAAGACATTTATGGCGTCCAAAGGTTATGATGTACAGTTCGGTGCCCGTCCGCTGAAACGTGCCATTCAAACTTACCTGGAAGATGGTCTTTCGGAATTGATTGTCTCTTCCGAATTGAATCTGGGTGATACGATTTCTGTCTCTTTGAATGAAGAGAAGGGAGAATTGGATATCAAAGCAGTGACTAAGTAAATTTTTCACTTCTATCTATAGAGTTTTTCCAGCTAATAAACAGTCAAAATGTCAGTCTATATGGACTGGCATTTTTTTTGCATTATATTTGCCAAGCGATTAATATATAAACTTAAAATATAAATAATAGTAGTATGCAAAAAGGAAATATTGGGGTAACTACCGAAAACATTTTCCCCGTTATTAAGAAGTTCTTGTACAGTGATCATGAGATTTTTCTTCGTGAGTTAGTTTCTAATGCCGTAGATGCTACACAGAAGTTGAAAACTTTAGCTTCTATTGGTGAGTTTAAGGGTGAAGTTGGAGATTTGACTGTACGTGTATCCTTAGAAAAGGATACGATTACTGTCTCTGACCGTGGTATCGGTTTGACAGCCGAAGAAATCGATAAGTACATCAATCAGATTGCTTTTTCTGGTGCTAACGATTTTCTGGAGAAATATAAGAATGATGCCAATGCTATTATCGGCCATTTTGGTTTGGGATTTTATTCAGCCTTCATGGTCGCGAAGAAAGTGGAGATTATTACAAAATCTCATAAAGAGGGTGCTCAGGCTGTGAAATGGAGCTGTGATGGTAGTCCTGAATTCACTATCGAAAACATAGATAAGGCTGACCGTGGTACAGATATCGTGCTTTACATTGATGATGAAAGCAAGGAATTTCTTGAAGAAGCTCGCATTTCTTCTTTACTGAAGAAGTATTGTAGCTTCTTGCCTATCCCCATTGCTTTTGGCAAAAAGAAAGATTGGAAAGATGGAAAACAGGTAGAAACAGATGAAGATAATATTATCAACGATAGTAACCCATTGTGGACGTTGAAACCCAGTGACTTGAAAGATGAAGATTATAAGAAATTTTATCGGGATCTCTATCCGATGTCTGATGAACCTTTGTTCTGGATACACTTGAACGTAGATTATCCGTTCCATCTGACCGGTATCCTTTACTTCCCGAAGGTAAAGAGTAATATAGAATTGAATAAGAATAAGATACAGCTTTACAGTAATCAGGTGTATGTTACAGACTCTGTAGAAGGTATTGTGCCTGACTTTTTGACGCTGTTGCATGGTGTACTTGATTCTCCAGATATTCCTTTGAACGTATCCCGTTCTTATCTTCAGAGTGATTCTAATGTGAAGAAGATTTCTACGTATATTACGAAGAAAGTATCTGACCGTTTACAATCTATCTTTAAGAACGATCGCAAACAGTTTGAAGAGAAATGGAATGATTTGAAAATCTTTATCAATTATGGAATGCTTACTCAAGAAGATTTCTATGATAGGGCAAAAGATTTTTCTCTTTTTACTGATGCGGATGGCAAATGTTACACGTTTGAGGAATATAATAAACTCATCAAAGATAATCAGACAGATAAGGATGGCACTCTGATTTATCTGTATGCAAATCATAAAGATGAGCAATTTAGCTATATTGAAGCAGCTAAAAATAAGGGATATAGCGTGTTGCTGATGGATGGTCAGTTGGATATTGCTTTAGTGAGCATGTTGGAGCAGAAATTTGAAAAATCCCGTTTCACTCGTGTGGATAGCGATGTTATCGACAATCTGATTATTAAAGAAGATAAAAAAGGTGAAACATTGGAGGCCAGCAAGCAGGAAGCTCTTTCAGCTGTGTTCAAGAGTCAGTTACCGAAGTTGGAGAAGGTTGAGTTCAATATTACTGCACAAGCTTTGGGTGAGAATTCTTCTCCTGTAATGATTACTCAAAGTGAATATATGCGCCGTATGAAAGAGATGGCTAATATTCAAGCAGGTATGAGTTTCTATGGTGAAATGCCTGATATGTTTAATTTGGTACTGAACTCCGATCATAAGTTGATAAAAGAAGTTTTAGCTGACGAAGAAAAGGAATGTGAACATGTTATAGCACCTATTCAAAAGGAAATGAATGAAGTGGACAAACATCGCAATGAACTGAAAGATAAGCAAAAAGGTAAGAAAGATGAAGAAATTTCTACTGGAGAAAGAGATGAAGTAAATACCCTAGACAAGAAGTGGGAAGAACTGAAAACAAAGAAAGATGAAGCTTTTGCTGAATATGCTGCTAAGAATAAGGTTGTCCGTCAGTTGATTGACTTGGCCTTACTGCAAAACGGTATGCTGAAAGGTGAAGCTCTAAACAATTTTGTGAAGAGAAGTATCGAGTTAATTTAAATACGCCTTTTATTCACAATCTATAGTTAAGAGCATTGCAACTCTAAGGAGTTGTAATGCTCTTTTTTTCATATAATTTGTGTAGGATTGCTTGTTTTTTTGCGTTGGATACGTCCAATTTCGAAACAATTGCATATATTTGAGCTTTGATAATATTTATTATTCAGCTCGGAAGTTTGAAGTATGAAAAGGATTCTTTTGCTTTTATCGTTTTGTTTCTTGTTGCTACCTATGCTGCAAGCCCAAAAAGTGGGACTTGTTTTGAGTGGTGGCGGTGCGAAAGGTATGACGCATATCGGCATCATTCGGGCTTTGGAAGAAAACAACATTCCCATTGACTATATTACTGGTACATCTATGGGAGCCATAATTGGTTCACTCTATGCTATGGGGTATTCTCCTGATGATATGGAAGCTTTGCTGCGTTCAGAGGACTTCAAGCGTTGGTATTCGGGAAAGGTAGAACCAAAGTATGCCTATTATTTCAAGAAAAATCTTCCTACACCGGAATTTTTTAATATTCGTTTTGATTTTAAAGATTCTTTGAATGTCAAACCGCAGTTGCCGACCAGTATGGTTAATCCTATTCAGATGAATCTGGTTTTTGTGGAACTGTTTGCTCGTGCTACTGCTGCATGTGATGGTGATTTCGATAAACTTTTTATTCCTTTCCGCTGCATAGCTTCTGATGTGTATAATAAGCGACAGATTGTATTAGGAAAAGGTGATTTAGGTGATGCAGTTCGTGCTTCGATGAGCTTCCCGTTTGTTTTCAAACCTATTGAGATAGATAGTGTACTGGCTTATGATGGTGGTATTTATAATAATTTTCCGACTGACGTGATGCGGGATGATTTTCATCCGGATATCATTATTGGTAGTGTTGTTGCGGCCAATCCATCCAAACCAAAGGAGAATGATCTTATGAGTCAGATAGAAAATATGGTGATGCAGAAAACGGATTATTCTATTCCAGATTCTGTTGGTATTCTCATGACATTCAAGTATGATGATGTGAATTTGCTTGATTTCGACCGTCTTCAGGAACTTCATGATATAGGCTATAATCGTACTATTAGCATGATGGATTCTATAAAAAACCGTATTCGCCGCAGAGTAAATGCAGATAATGTGCGTTTACGTCGTTTGGTTTACCGCAGTAATCTACCGCAACTTTATTTTCAGAAAATTTATATTCAGGGTGCCAATCCACAACAACAAGCTTATATTCAGAAGGAATTTCATGATGAAGAAGATGAAGCATTTACTTACGAGGATATGAAGCGTGGATATTTTCGTTTATTGGCTGATAATATGATTTCTGAAATTATTCCGAAAGCGGTGTTCAATGAAGAGACGGATATGTACGATTTGCATCTGAAAGTCAAGATGGAGGATAACTTTTCTGTCCGCTTGGGAGGTAGCGTATCTACAACAAGTTCCAATCAGATTTATTTGGGCTTGGGATATCAGAATCTTAATTATTATGCCAAGGAGTTTACATTCGATGGGCAATTGGGCAAAGTCTATAATAATGCACAACTAATGGGACGCATCGATTTGCCTACGCATATTCCTACGTCATATCGGCTTATTGCATCTATTAGCACTTTCGATTATTACAAGAAAGATAAACTATTCTCCAAAAATGATAAGCCTTCTTTTAACTCAAAAGATGAACGCTTTCTGAAGTTAATAATAGCTTTACCATTTTTGTCGAATAAAAGAGCGGAATTTGGCTTTGGCATTGGAAAATTACAAGATAATTATTTTCAGTCCAGTGTGATTAACTTTGAGGAAGACCGTTCAGATAGAAGTGTTTATAGGCTTATAGGTGGTTCTATCAGTTTCTATGGCAGCACATTGAATACGCGTCAATATGCTACAAAAGGATATAATGAAAAGTTAATAGCCCAGATATTTACGGGAAAAGAAAGGTATACACCTGGAAATCCTACAGAATTAGCTACCACTCAGGAACGGCAATCATGGCTACAGATTTCTTACATGAAAGAAGCTTATCATAACATGGCGCCTAAATTTGTACTGGGATGGATGGCAGAAGCATTGTATTCATCGAAAAATTTCTCGGAGAATTTTACGGCGACTATGATGCAGGCAGCAGCGTTCTCACCAACTCCGCACAGTAAATTGATGTATAATGAAGCTTTCCGCGCTAATCAATTTCTGGCTGCTGGGGTTAAACCCATGTTTATTTTCAATGATATGTTCCATATAAGAGGAGAATTCTATGGCTTTATGCCTATTTTTCCGATTGAAAAGAATACGCAAAATAAGGCATTCTATGGAAAAGCTTTTTCAAAGGTTGAATATATGGGAGAAATTTCTGTTATTTGCCAATTACCCTTCGGGGCGATTTCTGCTTATGTAAATCATTATAGTTCACCGAGAAGGGAGTGGAATGTAGGTCTAAGTATCGGCTGGCAACTGTTTAATTACCGTTTCATCGAATAAATTTCTTCAAAAAAAGTTTGCGTAAAACTTGCAGTTACGAAAAAAGTCCGTATCTTTGCACCCGTTAAACAAAAAGGCCGCGTAGCTCAACTGAATAGAGTAGCTGACTACGGATCAGCCGGTTACAGGTTTGAATCCTGTCGCGGTCACACTTTTTGATAACAAGGTCGCGTAGCTCAACTGAATAGAGTAGCTGACTACGGATCAGCCGGTTACAGGTTTGAATCCTGTCGCGATCACAAAAACCTCTGCAAGATATGTTTTGCAGAGGTTTTTTGGTTACTACACACTTGACTACATTGGGTTATACTTTCCGCAAGTGAGGGTATACACTCGCAAATGTAACCTGGCCATAGTCATAGTCGCAAGTGTACAAGTTATCAGATAGCACACGGGCAAGCAATATAAATCTTGTGAGACGAAAAAAACGTCCCCTAAGATGCTTAGGGGACGAATATGGTAAAGTTAGTTTTTCTTTAGCACTTTATGTTTAGTTCATCCAAAATCTTTCGCATAGCTTCAAAAGTTGTAATTCTGGTAGGTACAAGCGGAAGACGGAGCTTATTTTCAATCATTCCCATCACATTTAACATTGCTTTTACGCCTGCCGGATTTCCATCTACAAAAAGTAATTTGAATAATTCGGCAAATTTATGGTGAATGGTCAATGCATTTGCATAGTCCCCTTGTAATGCCAGACGCACCATACGACTAAATTCGCGTGGGAAAGCATTTCCTATGACTGATATGATGCCAACTGCTCCCAAGGTGATCAAAGGGAAGGTTATGCCATCATCGCCCGAAATAACGTCGAAATTAGCGGGCTTATTCTTAATAATATCATCCATTTGGGTAATATCGCCAGATGCTTCTTTGACTGCAATGATATTTTTGAAGTCACGGGCAATGCGCAAGGTTGTTTCTGCTTTCATATTCACACCAGTACGGCCAGGCACATTATAGAGCACTATTGGAAGTTCTGTAGCTTCTGCAATCGCTTTATAGTGTTGATAAATACCTTCCTGAGATGGTTTATTGTAATATGGGACAACAGATAAGATGGCGTCTACTCCGGTGAAATCGTCGTTTTTAAGAGTTTCTACAATAGCACGGGTGTTATTTCCACCAACGCCAAGTAGGATAGGTATTCGACCATTTACGCGTTCAATGACCATTGTCTTGATTTTCTTTTTTTCTTCTTCCGTCAATGTCGGAGTCTCTGCCGTGGTGCCCAGCACGCATAAAAAATCAGTATTGTTTTGAAGCTGATAGTCCACCAAACGTATCAATGCATCGTAATCAACGCTTTCATCCTCTTTAAAAGGAGTAATCAGCGCTACCCCCATTCCTTTCAATTTAGTCTGTATCATGAGTGAAATTTAAGTAATCTCTAATTAAATGACTCGCAAAAGTACGAATATTTTCGATTTCTACAGCAAATATAAGCTATAAAAAAGATTTCACTGGAAAAATGTTACGAAATGAGTGATAAAAACTCATCTTCGCTCATGATTCGTACACCCAGTTTTTGAGCTTTTTCCAATTTAGCTGGACCCATATTTTCCCCTGCCAGGATGAAACTGGTTTTTGCGGAAATGCTACCTACGTTTTTTCCTCCATTCTTTTCTATCAAATCTTTATATTCGTCTCTGGAGTGATGTGTGAATACGCCGCTGATGACAATGGACTGCCCGGTAAGCTTGTCAGTGTAACTACTCAAGTCTTCTTCGTTTCGATTAAATTGTAATCCGGCAGCCTTCAAGCGTTCTATTAGTTCTTTATTCAGCGGATTAGAGAAGTAAGTGAGGATACTTTGCGCTATTTTTTCACCGATTTCATCAATGTTTACTAGTCTTTCAAGATTTGCATTTTCCAATTCTTCTATGTCGGTGAAGGACTTGGCAATCTTTTTTGCTACCGTTTCACCAACAAAGCGAATACCCAGTGCAAACAATACCCGCTCAAAAGGAACTTCTTTGCTTTGAGTAATACCGTTTACGATGTTTTCGGCCGATTTATCTCCCATACGATCCAGATTTTTGATATCATCGGCGCTTAGCTTATACAAGTCGGCAGTATTTTTAATTAGTCCTAATCGGAAGAACATGTCCACAGTTTCCGGTCCCAGTCCGTCGATATTCATGGCTTTTCGGCTGATGAAGTGCTCTATTTTTCCTTTTATCTGTGGCGGACAGGCCGTTTCGTTGGGGCAATAATGTGCAGCTTCTCCTTCATAGCGTATCAATTTGCTGCCGCATTCAGGACAGTGTGTGATGAATTTTACCTTTTCACCAATCATCATACCTCGGGCGTTTTTGTCTACTCCGGTAATTTTCGGTATAATTTCACCACCTTTCTCTACGTAAACCATGTCTCCGACGTGTAAGTCGAGTCCTTCAATGATATCGGCATTATGCAGGGAAGCGCGTTTTACGATTGTACCGGATAATTGCACCGGATCTAAATTGGCAACCGGGGTGACTGCTCCCGTCCGACCTACTTGATAAGTTACCTTGTTCAAACGGGTTAATGCGCGTTCTGCCTGAAACTTGTAAGCAATGGCCCAGCGGGGAGATTTTGCGGTGAAACCGAGGTTTTTTTGCTGTTTCAGACTATTAACTTTCAAAACAATGCCATCCGTAGCCACTGGTAGATTTTTGCGTTCGGTATCCCAATAATGGATATAGTCGAATACCTCTTGCAGGCTATGACACTTCTTCATGTGGTCTGATATCTTAAAGCCCCACTGTGCAGCCTTCTGTAGGTTTTCATAATGTCCGTCGCAAGGCAATTCTTCACCTAACAGGTAGTAAAGGTATGCATCCAGCTTACGGGAAGCCACGATAGCAGAATTTTGTAACTTCAAGGTCCCTGATGCTGCATTGCGCGGATTAGCGAACAAGGATTCTTCACGAGCTTCTTTCTCACGGTTCAGTTCTTCAAAAACAACCCATGGCATTAATATTTCACCTCTTATTTCGAACAGTGCAGGATAGTCTCCATGCAATACGAGAGGGATTGTGCGGATTGTCTTGGCATTATCCGTTACATCATCACCTTTTTCGCCATCCCCACGAGTTACAGCACGTATTAATTTCCCATCTTCATATGTCAGAGAGATCGAAGTGCCATCATATTTCAGTTCAGCGCAAATTTCAAAATCCTCGTTCAATGCCTTTTGTATGCGATCATAGAAGTCTGATACCTCACCTTCGGAATAGGTGTTGCCTAGTGAAAGCATCGGATACTTATGTGCCACTTGCGTAAAGTTCTTGTTCAAATCACTTCCTACGCGCATTGTCGGTGAACTATCATCTTGATATTCCGGATGTTCCCGTTCCAAATCCTGTAACTCCCGCATCATATCGTCAAACTCCTTATCAGAAATTTCCGGAGCATTCAATACATAATAATTATAGTTATGCCGATGCAGTTCGGCACGGAGCTGATCTATATTTTCTTTTGTAGTCATAGCTATTTCAGATTGTTTGAACGCAAAAATACAGGTTTCTCCTCTAATATTTGTACTTTTGCAGAAAATTAAAATTAATATGCGCATTGATATTATAACAGTTTTACCTGAGATGATTGAAGGCTTTTTCAATTGCTCTATTATGAAACGTGCTCAAAATAAAGGGCTTGCAGAAATACACATTCATAACCTGCGTGATTATACAGAAGATAAATATCGTCGGGTAGATGATTATCCTTTTGGTGGTTTTGCCGGGATGGTGATGAAAATAGAGCCGATAGAACGCTGCATTAACGCTCTGAAAGCAGAACGGGACTATGATGAAGTCATTTTCACTACCCCTGATGGTGAGCAATTCAACCAGCCAATGGCCAATATGCTTTCTCTTTCTCGGAATCTTATTATTCTTTGCGGGCACTTTAAAGGAATAGATTATCGTATTCGCGAGCATTTTATTACCAAAGAAATTAGTATTGGAGACTATGTGCTGACTGGTGGTGAACTGGCGGCGGCAGTGATGGCGGATGCCATCGTCCGTATTATCCCCGGTGTGATTTCTGATGAACAATCGGCACTGTCTGACTCGTTTCAAGATAACTTATTGGCAGCTCCGGTCTATACGCGACCTGCTGATTATAATGGTTGGAAAGTTCCGGAAATTTTATTGTCTGGCCATGAGGCAAAGATTAAGGAATGGGAGTTGCAGCAGTCTTTGGAACGGACGCGCAGACTTCGTCCGGATTTGCTTGGAGAAGAATAAAACAGTTGTATAAAAACAGAAAAAGGACATTCTTTCCGAATGTCCTTTTTTGTGTAAAACAGGCGCGAACGGTATTCTTCTGTTATTAGTTATACCTCAAGCGCACCGATAATTTCTTTCATAGACTTATAGCCGTGTCTATCGAGATAGTCATTGATACCTTCCGCAACTTTAATCGTAACTGCCGGATCGATGAAATTTGCTGTACCGATTTGGATAGCTGAAGCTCCGGCAAGCATAAATTCCACAGCGTCTTTCCAGTTCATGATACCTCCTAAACCTATGACTGGAATTTTTATCGCCTTAGCAACTTGCCATACCATGCGGAGAGCAATCGGTTTAACGGCTGCTCCCGACATGCCACCTGTTATAGTAGAGAGCACCGGACGTCTGCGTTCCGCGTCAATAGCCATTCCCAGCAGTGTATTAATTAATGATACGCTATCTGCACCGCCATTTTCTACAGCACGAGCGATTTCCGTTATGTCCGTAACGTTAGGAGACAGCTTTACGATAAGTGTCTTTTTGTAAGCTGCGCGCACTGCTTTCACTACTTCTTCGGCGCCTTTTGCAGTGACTCCAAAAGCCATTCCACCTTGCTTCACATTAGGGCAAGAGATATTCAATTCTATGGCAGGAATTTTGTCAAGTGCATTGATGGTTTCTGCTGTTTTTACATAATCTTCTATCGCGGAACCCGAAACATTCACAATCATATTGGTTTCAATGTCCTTGATGCGTGGATAGATGTGTTCAACAAAGTAATCTACACCCTTATTTTGCAGTCCTACAGCGTTTAACATACCTGCCGGGGTTTCTGCCATACGCGGATATGGGTTACCTTCACGTTTGTGAAGGGTGGTTCCTTTTACAATTATACCGCCTATTCGCGCAATATCGATGAAATCGGAAAACTCTTCACCATATCCAAATGTACCGGAGGCTGTCATTACCGGATTCTTCATTTGTAATTCGCCTATGTTTACACTTAAATCTGCCATAATAGTTTGTTTATATTAAAAACCGGACCTTCTTTACATACACATAAATGTCCTTCTGTTGTGTTTTCCACACAACAAAGACAGGCGCCTATACCACATGCCATCGTATTTTCCAATGATACTTCACAGATTGTGTCTTTACTTTTGGCATATTTGGCAACAGCCATCATCATTGGTTTGGGGCCACAAGTGTAGATTTGCTCGAACTGCACCTTATTTAATATGGAATGTTGCGTTACGTATCCCTTTTCTCCATGACTGCCGTCCTCAGTAGTCGTGTATACATCACCATAAGCTGCAAATTGCTCTAATTGCATCAGGTCCTTATCACTTCTTGCCCCCAGAAGAAATGTCGGTTTACTGCCATTTTTAGCTAATTGCTCACCTAAATAGAGCATAGGAGCCGTACCAACACCTCCACCTACTAGCAAAAGCTTATCAGAGGGTTTTTCAGGCATTGTGAAGCTATTTCCCAAGGGAAGTACTACGTTGATTGTATCTCCAGCTTTAGCTTCGCCTAATCGCCTAGTTCCGTCGCCAATCAACTGGATAAGAAACCAAACTTCATTGCGTTGTCTGTCTACATAATTAATGGAAATAGGGCGACGCAGGAAAGTGGTTGGAGAACCATCCACGCGAATTTCCGCAAATTGTCCCGGAAGCATTTCCGGAAGCCGAGACGGAGCCGTCAGTTTCAACAGCACATAGTTGGTATGCAGTCTGACGTTCTCGGTCACAGTTAAATCTAAAATATATTTTTTCATATCCTATATAAGAGGTGAATTTTGTCTTCAGCGTACAAAGATACGGGAAATTGTGCAGAATGTCGTTTTTACCTTTTATTTTTCGGGTTTGAATGTTTCGTATGTATTATCGTCGAAGAAAATTCTTATTTCGGTAATTTTCCTGGGAGGTCTTTCTTTGTATATAATCTCCTGTTTAACAATCTCTTTAGGCACATTTACTGGTGTTTCTGATGCGATTTCCTTGCGATTTTCTGCATGACTCGTAACTTCGGACGGATTTACGGCATTCTCAGCGAATAATGGATAGTCAAATCCGCTTTCGATAGAAGAGTCAGGCGTGTTACTCATTTCGCCTTCTCCGGTAAGTAACCATTCTAGGTTGATGTCATTATACCTTTGATGCAAGCGAAGAATAACTTCCGTACTTGGATACTTATTGCGGGGACCTAAGATATGTGAGATAGTAGCTTGAGCTACTCCAATACTTTCGGCGAATGCACCTGCGGTTAATCTTTCCCGCTCCATAATCATTTTGAACCTATCTTTTATGCTCATACTGTTGCGATATAGGTGTGAGTTTACAATTGTATTTTTTACTTTCGATTTACAAAAGTAAAAAAAAGAAGTTACAATAGCAAATTAATTTTGTGAATTATGATATATTACAATGTTGATAATTAAATTTCAATTGTTATACGTACAATTGTAAATCTCTATTTTAACTGTATTGTAATCTTCTATTTATACTTTAATAAAATATTATATTTATATGATTATTAGTGGTATATGTTTGTGAAATAATGCTATTTATTACTGTTTTACAATTGTTTTTATGTTCAATCGTTACTATCTTAACTATTAGGTGATATGACATCTTTAATTGTACTGATTTTTAGTGAATTAGATCATAGCTATCATCTCGTTAACTCCTATCCTATTAATTTTGTTATTTGGCTATTACTCCTTTGAAATTATATGTATTACAATTGTGTATTGCAAGATGTTATTACCAATGTTATGTGTGAGAATGTAATTAGTATTATTGTAATATATTATATATTACAACATTGATATTTTGTAGTTGAGAAAGCAACTATTTTCAGCTATACTGTGATTATGTTTGATGGGTAATCTTATTATTATTAGAAATAATTTGTTACACTGAAATTAGAAAGCCTCAATGGTTCCCTCTAATACTCCTCGTAATTGGAAATCCTTGCTTTCTTTCCGTATAAACGGCTGTGGATTTGGATATTTTGAATTCTCAAAGGGATGTTTTGTCTGTATTTTATTGTTTTACAGTTGATTATACCTTTTTTCTAAGTCTGAGTTTTGCTCTATTCTAGAAAAATAATCCTATTTTTATTAAAGAATAGCATAATGATAGTAGAAACAGTGTTTTCTTCTCTATAATTACCTGATATGCTAATAATCAAAATCTTCCTAAAGTGTTAGTTGAAGATTATATTTTACTGGTTTTCTGATTATTTTTTATATACCTTTACTCTCTTATTCATAAGAGGAAGTATACTATTTTTCTATAAAATCCTTGGATTCTAATGGAAATTAATAATGTATCTCTTAAAAATGGATGGTCTGTTTCATCCAAACAGATGGTCTGTTGATAGCTGATAGATGGTCTATTTAGGGTAAATAGACCATCTATTATTTTAGAGAAGTTTGTATGGTTCTGTTGTAGGAATTAATGCAGGATTTTGAATACTAATTCACGGAGAATATCCCCATCGCTTAAGGAAGGATTGCCCACTCCTTTGGACTTTGCATCGGCATATCGTATTTCGCCAATAATCTGCATCGTCTTTACTCCGTTGTATCGGCGCATGGCGGCGAGATAATCTTTCGCCTGCCAAGGTGTTCTTAATCCCAGCATACTGGCGATGCCTTGCTCCGACTTTTCTGGGGCATAATATGCCAGCATCAGATTGGAGAAGAATCCAAAAAGTAAAGATAAAGTCATTTGAATTGGATTCGTTTTAGGATTTTCCTCAAAATATTTTATTATTTTATTGGCTTTTAGAACGTCTTTTTCGACTAGGGCACTGCGTAATTCGAAGTTATTATAATCTTTGCTGATGCCGATATTCTTTTCTATCTGTTCAGGGGTGACACGTGTATGACCTTTTGGAAGTGTGATAATCAGTTTTTCCAGTTCTCCGGTAAGGCGGCTAAGATCAGTTCCTACACAGTCCGCCAGCATGGCAGTGGCTTTAGGTTCCACATCAATGCCTTTGCGTTTCATATAAGAGGTGATAAATGCCGGCAGTTGGGCATCCTTCACCTTTTTAGATTCGAACAAGACGCCGGCTTTTTCAATTTCGGCGGCCAGCTTCTTTCTCCGGTCTAGTACGCCATGTTTGTGACATATTACTAATATGGTGGAAAGCAAGGGTTTTTGGAGGTAGTAAGAAAGTTCTTCCATATTGCGGATATTCTGCGCTTCTTTCACTACTACTACCTGGTGTTCGGACATCATTGGATAGCGCTTGGCGGCATTGATGACGGTGGCTATATCCACGTCTGCACCGTAAACGACGGTCAGGTTAAACTCCTTTTCCGTTTCCGTCAAGATGTTATTTGTAATATAGTCGGCAATGAGGTCGATGTAATAAGGTTCCTCGCCCATGAGATAATACACGGGGCGGTATTGCTTCGCTCTCAGTTCCTTAAGAATGTCGTCGCACGTGATTTCTTGTTTTGCCATATTCGTTTTACCAGTCGAATTTCAGATGTTTTACGGTTTTCTTCTCGTCGATAATCATGCGCAGGGACGCAATGCCTATTTCTACATGTTCCGTCACATAGTTCTGGGTGACGAGGTTGTCACTTTTATCGGTTTTCACTCCTTCGGGTATCATGGGTTGGTCGGAAACCAGCAGAATGGCACCAGTTGGAATGTGATTGGCAAAACCGCAACTGAACAAGGTTGCTGTTTCCATGTCGACAGCCATAGCCCGGGTTTTCTTGAGATATTCTTTAAACTCTTCATCGTGCTCCCAAATGCGGCGATTGGTGGTGTATACGGTACCTGTCCAGTAGTCGCGGGCATGGTCGCGGATGGATGAAGACACAGCACGCTGCAGCATAAATGCCGGGAGGGCCGGTACTTCGGGCGGGAAGTAGTCGTTTGAGGTTCCTTCGCCACGGATGGCAGCGATAGGCAGGATAAGGTCCCCTATCCGGTTTTTCTTGTCAATTCCACCACACTTGCCCAAAAACAGGCAGGCTTTAGGCTGAATGGCACTTAGTAAATCCATGATAATAGCAGCATTAGGGCTTCCCATACCAAAGTTGATGATGGTCATGCCTTCAGCAGAAGCAGACGTCATATTAGCGTCCTTGCCAAGAACGGGCACATTGAATTTCTCTGCGAAAATATCCACATACTTGTTGAAGTTAGTCAACAGAATATACTCTCCAAAGTCCTCAAGTCTACGTTTTGTGTAACGAGGCAGCCAGTTAGCTACGATTTCTTGCTTTGTTTTCATAAGATTTCATTAAATTTGTTCCCTAATACTTTTAGGGAGCGATTATTTAACTCACAAAAGTACAATAAAAAAGTAGAATCATGAAATTAAAACAACAACATTTCTTGCTGTTGTAATCACATATCCTATATAATTATGTTGTCATTAAATTTACCTGTATTCGATGCCAAAGTGGTGAACAGAGAAGGAAAACCAGCCATTTTTGATGTGATACGTCGTCGTTATGTGGCGCTTACGCCTGAAGAATGGGTACGCCAGCACTTTGTACATTTTCTCCTGAATCACAAAGGATACCCGCAAGCATTGATGGCAAACGAAGTGCAGGTACAACTGAATGGCACAAAAAAACGCTGTGACACTGTGCTTTACCGTCGAGATTTGACGGCACGGATGATTGTGGAGTACAAAGCTCCTGATATAGAAATCACTCAAGCGGTGTTCAATCAGATTACGCGCTATAATATGGTGTTGAAAGTAGATTATCTGGTTGTAAGTAATGGGCTTCAACATTATTGCTGCCGTATGGATTACGAAAAAAACAGTTATACTTTCCTACCAGATATACCTGATTATCAGTCATTATAAGGTTGGCATTGTTATGGATAAAAAGGGCTACACCCTTTGCCCGGTATGGTGTAGTCATATACCCAAAAGGGTGTAGCCATCCGATGCAAAGGGTGTAGCCTCTCCGAGTTACTCCTTTTTCTTAGTGAACCGCTCCTGCAACTTCTGCATCAATTCGTAGAAATTCGGGATATAAACCGTAGCAAGCAATGTGTTCAGTGCCATACCAAATACTACTGCGGCTCCCAAAGCGATACGGCTCTCTGCCCCTGCTCCTGTGGCAAAAAGCAAAGGCATCACACCGAGCACGAAGGCCAGTGATGTCATCAGGATGGGGCGCAAACGGATATGTCCGGCTTGGAATGCTGCATCACGGATGGAATTTCCTTCTGCGCGGAAGTCGCGGGCAAACTCTACAATCAGGATACCATTCTTTGCAGATAGTGCCACAAGCAAGATGATACCGATTTGTGTGTAGATGCTGACTGGCGTTCCCATCACTAGGCAGCCAATCATTGCTCCTAACAGTGCCACTGGAAGTCCCATGACTGCAGATACCGGACTTGTCCAACTTTCATATTGCGCCGCCAGTACCAGGAATGCAACCAGCAAAGCCATCACCAGTACGGTGCTTGTAGTTGTTCCCGCCTGAGTTTCCTGATAGGCAACCGAAGTCCATTCATATCCAAACTCATCACCCAGTTGTTCCCGGAAGAGCTCTTCCATCTGCTGTATAGCTTCTCCCGAGCTACTTCCCGGCATCACATTGCAAGTGACGGAGGCTGTGGAATACATATTATATCGATTAATCTGATCCATACCTAGTTGCTCTTCCACTTTAGTGAAAGCTGAGAACGGTACCATCTCTCCTGCTGCATTCGGCACGCTCAACTTCAAGACATCATCAATAACCCGCTGTGCATGGTCTCGCGCACCAAGTTTTACCTGATAAATACGTCCGAATTCAACGAAATCATTTACATAGGCCGCTCCCATGTAGTATCCCAATGTGGTGAAAACACTATTTAATGGAATGCCCATCAACTGTACCTTATCACGGTCGATATTCAAGAAATACTGCGGCACATTGGCTTGGTATTGACTGCTGACACTGGCCAATGCGGGTTTCGTGTGATACGTTGCCATCAGTGTTGCTACGGCGCGTTGCATTTCTGTTGCACCCAGATTCTTTCTATCTTCCAGTTGCAACTGCAGTCCGCCGGTAGTACCCAAGCCGGGAATGGCCGGAGGAACCATGGCAAATACTTCTGCCTCCTGTATGCCATAAGCCTGTGCATTAAAACGGTTGACGACTGCCTGTGCGGTGTGTTCCTTGCCTTTGCGTTCGTCCCAGTTTTTCAGAATCACGAAATAGGTTCCGGAATTACTTTGTTCCCCGCCCCCCATCACGGAGAATCCGGATATGCCAATGTAGTTTTTCACTTCGGGATAGCTGTTGAGAATCTCATTAATCTCCCGTCCCACAGCTTCCGTCCGCTCCAGACTTGATGCGGGTGGCAACTGCACTACAGCAAGGAAATATCCGTCATCTTCTTCAGGAATGAATGTACTGGGCCACTTGATGAACAAGACGACTGCCAGAGCCGTAAACACTGCATAAGAGAGAAGTGCAGCGCCCGGACGACGGAGCAGCCATCCCACAATCCTGTCATATGTTCCCTGCGTCTTGTCGTATACCAAGTTGAATCCCCGGAAGAGCGGTGACTTGGCAGGTTTGGTGGGCTGCAATATCAGGGCACACAATGCCGGAGTCAGCGTCAATGAGTTTATACCACTCAATACGGTACTGGCGGCAATGGTCAGTGCAAATTGTTTGTAAAGTTGTCCCGAAATACCACTAATGAGCATTGTAGGGATGAATACGGCAAGCAATACTAGTACTACACCCACAATTGGACCGGTAATCTCTCCCATTGCCTTGGTTACTGCTTCCCGGGCGCTGTATTGTCCGGTGTCGAGCAATCGGCTCGAATTTTCTACCACCACAATGGCATCATCCACCACAATGGCTACGGCGAGTATTAACCCGAAGAGTGTCAGCGTATTGATGGAGAAACCGAACAATGCCATCACGGCCAATGTACCGATGAGTGACACTGGGATTGTGATACAGGGAATGATGACTGCCCGCCAATTTTGCAGGAAAAGGAAAATGACAAGTACCACAAGTAAGGTTGTTTCCAGGAAAGTCACCAGCACCTCGTCCACCGAAGCATGAATGACATCTGTCGTATCCAGCGTCACACTATAATCTATACCTTGGGGAAAGGATTGCGACAGTTCCTGCATCTTGGCACGTACCCCTTTGGAAACATCCAACGAGTTGGAACCGGGTTGCTGATAGATGGCAATGGCGGCAGTCGGCTGTCCGTTCAGTCGGGAAACGACGTTATAGGATGCCGAACCGAGGTCGATGTGCGCCACATCTCTCAGGCGAAGCACCCGCCCACCTGTTTCGGTGCGCAGGATGATGTTGCCGAACTCTTCAGGAGAAGAGAGCCGCCCCTTCACCGTAAGAGTGTATTGATAGGCAGGTGAACCGTTGTTGCCGGATACTTCAGTTGCGGGAAGAGGTTGTCCGATTGTGCCGGCGCTGACTTCGACATTCTGCGCCTGTATGGCCTGGTATACATCAGATGCGGAAAGGTTGCGGATGCGTAGCGCTGCCGGATCCAGCCAGATACGCATGGAGTAGTCGCCCGCTCCCATCACATTGACAGCACCTACACCGGGTACACGCGTCAATTGGTCGGCAAGGTTCAGCGTGGCATAATTGCTGAGATAAAGTCCATCGTATTCTTTATTGTCTGATGTCATTGTAAGGAACATAACAATATTTGACGACTGTTTCTGTACCGTCACCCCCTGCACCACAACCGGTGTCGGCAGAGAAGCCTGTGCCACACTGACACGGTTCTGCACTTGTACAGTGGCCATGTCGATGTCCGTTCCTACAGCAAAGGTGATGGTCAGCGAATAAGCACCGGACGAAGAAGAATTGGATGACATGTAAAGCATGCCGTCCACGCCGTTCACTTGCTGTTCAATAGGTATACCTACGGTTTGTGCCACCGTCTGGGCATTGGCTCCCGGATATACGGCGCTGACCTGTACGGTTGGCGGGGTAATCTCCGGATACTGCGCGATAGGCAGTATGCCCAGCGTAACCAGTCCTGCCACTACAATCAGTAGTGCCAGCACAGTGGCAAAGATGGGACGGTTTATGAAGAATTTTGAGAACATGAGTGTTAAGGTTTAGTTGTTAACTATTTAGTTATTAATTACTTGTTGATAGGTTTTATTCTCATCCCATCCCGCACTTTCATCAGTGCTTTGGTCACATAGCGTTGGTGCGGAGAGATTCCACTGGTTACTTGCCGGAGGGTATCATCTATCAGTTGGCCCACCTCAATATGGCGGTAACGGACTATGTTGGAATCATTTACTATGTATACGTATTTTCCTAACTGGTCGGTGCCGATGGAAGCTTCCGGAACGAGCACTGCATGTTGCTCTTTGCCGTATGGCAGAGTAATGCTGACGTATAATCCGCTTTTCAATAATCCTTTGGGATTATCCAATCGGGCACGCAGGTTCAGGGTTCCGGTGTTCAAGTCCACGTTGGGAGCAAAGTAATCTAATGTGGCAGGATAAGGCTGTATATTATTCTCACCCAGGTTAACGGTGACTTGTCTCGGCAGTGTGTCCTTTTGTTGGGTCGCTCCTTGTTGCATCAGCATGGCAAGCCATTGATTGTCAGCGATGTTGAAGTATGTATATAGCAGATCATCCTTATAAATAGTGGCAAGGGTGACAGGTTGCACACTACCGCCTACATAACTGCCTGCATCTACTTGATTACGGCTGACAGTTCCATCGAATGGTGCACGCACCGTGCAGTAACTCAGATTGGTGCGTGCCGTATTCAGTGCTGCTTCAGCATTACTCACTGCCGCTTGCGAAGTGGCAACATTGGACTTAGACTGTAGCACTTGTATCTGGCTTACAGCATCGCTTTTGACAGCTTCCAGCATACGCGAGTAGTTGTTTTGGGCATATTCCAGATTAGCTCGGGCAGTGTTCAGTTCAGCTTCCGCCTGCTCCACATTGTCCTGGTAGATAGTTGGTTCAATGACGAACAGCACTTGTCCTTTCTTTACTCTGCTTCCGGGAGCATAGGCAATGGTTTGCAGGGTTCCGTTTACGCGTGCCACCAGGTCAACGGTTTTTTCAGAACTGAGGTAACCCGGATACTCTTTGGTCAGCGTGATATCTTTCACCACAGGAAGGGCTACGCTTATCTCAGGAATGGGCATTGCTGTGCGTGCCGTTTCTTTTTTCTCCCCGCACCCCGCCAATAGCGGAATAAGTGCAAGGGTGATATACATTCTATTTCTCATATATGGTTATGGTTTAGGAATTAATCTAAGTTGTTCATCTTCTTTATTTCTCTGTATATCCTCCTCCCAGTGCCTGATATAATGACACCAGATACAGCAATGAGTCGCCTTCCGCCTGCACCAGTTGATTTTCGTAGGTCAACAATGACCGTAGCGCATCCAGTACATTCTGGAAAGGACTTAGCCCTTGTTTATAAAGCTCAAGAGAGAGTTTCAATGTCTCTTGTCCTTGATTTCTCACTTCACGGAGGGCAACAATCTGCTTGATGGAGTTCCGGTAATTGTTCATCGCGTTGTCCGTCTCCTGTACGGCGGTGAGCACTGTCTCGTTGAAGCTGTGCACTGCCTCGTCCAGTTGTGCGCGTGCCTGCTTGGTGGCGTTCACCAACTTTGTTCCGCTGAACAAAGTCCAACTGATGGTAGGGGCAATTTCAAACGTCATGCTTTTCCGTCTGGTCAGGTCTTTCAAGTCACGGGAGGCATATCCCACAGAACCTTTTAGAAATACTTGTGGCAACCAGTCGCTCTTACTTGCTCCCAGCAGTGCAGCCTGTGCATTGACCTGTCTCTCTGCCTGACGAACATCCGGGCGGCGGAGTAATAAATCAGCAGGTATCCCTACTCCAACCGGTTCCATATAATCAGGTAGTTTTCCGGTTTTCTCCAGCATCGGGCGAAGTTTCTGAGGATAAGTTCCTAATAATATTGCCAGTGAATTGATGTATTGGCTGATCCCGGATTCAAGTTGCGGAATGGATGCTTTTGTGCTGTAATACACAGATTTAGCTTGTGCTACATCCAGCTTTGATACAAGTCCTGTGTTGTATCGCACTTCGGTGATATTGAGCACTTCTTCCTGTATCCGGCAGTTGTGGGTTACCACCTGTAGTTCCTGTTGTAGTTCCCTCAGGTTAATGTAGGCGGAAGCAATTTGTGCACAGAGGGATATCTGTACCGAGATGTACTCTTCCCGACTGGCGCGGAAGGTTTCCCGTTGTGCTTTCACTCGCTGGCGGATACTTCCGAATATATCCAGTTCCCAACTGGCATTCAGTGAAGCATCATAATAATGAGCGATGGATTGCGGCAATTCACTGGTATTGCCGCTACTCTGCTGCCGGAGCCATCCGGCATTCAAGCTAATGGAAGGAAAAAAGTTGCTGCGCTCCATTCGCAGACTGGCGCGTGCTTGTTCCATGCGGTCTATGGCGGCCAGTACGGAATAGTTTTCTCCTGATGCCACGCTGATAAGTGAATCCAGCATTGGGTCGTTGAATGCTTTCCACCACTGGTCGTCTACGGGTAATATCTGTCCACTGAACAAGTCAGCATCTGCAGAAGCCGCAGTGGAAGAAGGAATAGTCGTACTTCCCCAACTTCGGGGCAGTGGCTTTTCCAGATAACGGTCACCATTCTGCGCAGTGGCGGCAGAACATAGACATAATAAGAGCAGTGTACTGCCCCAAGCTTTAATCTTCATAGGTTTAGGTCATTTTTGTGATATTAGGTATCATAACAACTTAAACCTTTGTTTGTTTATGGTAGTTTTGTGATTAGGGAATAAAACAAACTGCCCCTGTAAGCAATATCATAATGCTTACAGGGGCAGCTCTATTGAATAACTTACGGATTATTCCGCAGTCTTTCTTCTTCTGGTTGTCTTTTCTTTTACCTCCTCTTTGTGTTCGAGGGTCACACCTGCCAATTCCGGGTCAATCATGATACGTCCGCAATATTCGCAAACGATGATTTTCTTACGAGAACGGATATCCAGCTGTCTCTGGGGCGGAATTTTGTTGAAGCAACCACCACAAGCGTCACGCTGTACATACACGATACCGAGCCCGTTACGGGAGTTCTTACGGATACGCTTGAAGGACTGGAGCAGACGGGGTTCAATCTTTGTTTCAAGATCTTTAGCTTTGTCTCTTAGCTTTTCTTCTTCTTGTTTGGTTTCAGAGATGATTTCGTCCAACTCGTTCTTCTTAACATCCAGGTCTTTCTGTCTCTCATCCAGAGCAGCTGTGCTCTTTTCGGCTTCGGCAGACTTTTCTTGTTCCTGTACAGCGAACTCTTTGATTCTCTTTTCGCAAAGCTCCATTTCCAGAGTCTGGAATTCGATTTCTTTGCTCAGGAAGTCGTACTCGCGGTTGTTGCGTACGTTCTCTTGTTGTTCCTTATATTTTGCAATAGAAGCTTTAGAGGTTTCGATTTCCACTCTCTTGGTAGCGATGGCGGATTTCAGGTCGGCTACTTCTGCCTTAATTCTGTCGATACGTGTGCTCAGACCGGCGATTTCGTCTTCCAAGTCCTGTACTTCCAGCGGAAGTTCACCTCTCAAAGTTTTGATTTCATCAATCTTTGACAACATGGTTTGCAATTGGAACAGCGCTTTCAATTTCTGCTCCACGGTCAATTCCTGTGGGTCTTTTTTTGCTTCTTTAGCCATTTTACTTATAAATATTTTATGGGGTTGGTATTCGCTTTGCACTGTTGTAGCGCAAGATTCGGAAACAACTCCCGGATTATTGTATAGAATATTTCTTTCGTATATTGTTCGCTTTCGTAGTGTCCTATCTCTGCCAGCAAGATGTCCGTATCATGTCCGAAGTAGTCGTGATACTTGATTTCTCCAGTAATGAACACATCTGCGCCATTGCGTATGGCAAGCGGCATCAGGAATGCTCCGGCTCCTCCACACAAAGCTACGGTTTGTATCTCGCGTCCGTTCAGCTTATTATGTTTCAGACAACCCACTTCAAAGGTTTTCTTGATGCGTTTCAGGAATTCCAGTTCCGTTTCCGGTATTTCCAATTCGCCGATAACCCCTGAACCTGCCTGTGTCCAACTATTCTGAAGAGGGTACAAATCGAATGCAGGTTCCTCATATGGATGGGCGCTCAATAAAGCCTTAATGACTTCTGCTTTTCTGTAGGCAGGCAGCACGGTTTCTATGCGCGTTTCCTTTTCTGTATGCAGTTCTCCGATGCTTCCACAGAAAGGATGACTTCCTTCCCGGGCACGGAAAGTTCCCTCTCCTTCTACATTGTAGCTGCATGCATCGTAGTTCCCTATACAGCCGCATCCGACTGCAAACAAGGCTTTCCGCACATCTTCCGCTTGTTCCACCGGAACAAAGGTAACCAGCTTCAATAAAGCATTCTCCTTAGGTTCCAGCACACGCACGTTACTCAATCCTATCTTCTCGGCAATCTTGAAATTCACCCCGCCCGGCGCATTGTCCAGGTTGGTATGTGCAGAATAAATTACGATATCGTTTTTTATCGCTTTCATGATACAACGCTCCACATAGTCCCTGCCCGTGATGGATTTATATCCTTTGAATATCAGCGGGTGATGGGATATGACAAGATTGTACCCTAACGCTATCGCTTCGTCCAGCACGGCTTCAGTGACGTCAAGACACAACAAAGCCCCTGTTGCTTCCGCTTCTGTCAATCCGATTTGCAGGCCGGCATTATCAAATCCGTCTTGCAATGGCAGAGGCGCGAACCGTTCAAGGGCGCTTACTATTTCCTTAATTCTCATTATGTGAATAGAAAATTTCGATGCAAATATAGCAAAAATACACTGAATAACTGTCTGTTTTACTATTTTTTAGTATATTTGTTCTGATAATTGTAAAACCTAGTACGATGAAAGCATTGCTTTTCATGTTTTTTGCACTATTGTGCATTTTGTTTTCATGTCAATCTTCACCTAAATCTCAGGAAGACGGTGAGGGGGATGTGCAAGAAGAATTTATGGATACCACTCCAAAGGCTACAGCTATATTTTGGATTGATAAAAAAAAGAAGCTGCCTGGTTATATGTCCGGAAAACCGGTTCCTATACGTACCTTAAAGGCGCAAGTTGAAATAGATACGATGGGAAGTATTGAAGTGCTTTCCTATGTGAAGCCGCAGACAAAGTCTGTAGAAAAGCATATCAATCGTTGCCTTGAAACGTTCCGGGTAAAGAAAGTGTTGATGGACAGTGCTTATATCAATCCGGGCATACAGTATGTGCAACTCCGCTATACTCCCTCCAAAATGAAAGATTAACGATTTCTTTTCTTTTCTTTTTTCTCCACCATGACCTCCAGCAGCTTCCCGTTGGCGTCGAACGACTTGCGGGAAGCCAATGAAATGGTTATCATCAGCGAAAGCATGGATGCTGTGAAGGTTATCACCATAATCATCATCTGATACTTGATGGCTACATTCGGGCTGCTACCTCCCAGAATCTGTCCGATCATTGTGCCGGGAAGCGCCACCAGTCCCATTACGGCTATGTTCGCAATCAGGGGGCTAAACGATTTAATGATAGCCTGTTTGATGAAAGGTGCCTGAGCCTCTGCCCTTGTGGCACCGTTGCCAAGTAGATAGCGATATAGTTGTTGTTCGCGTTTCAGTCCACTGTAATAAGCATTCAGTGCAACCACATTGCTGGACAGCATATTTCCCATCAGAATACCGAATATAGGAATAAAATATTGCGCACTGAATACATTTTCCAGCCGCAATACGATGGCGATGAAGTACATGCCGACGCAGACCACACTGCACAGAAAACCGACGGAAATAGGAATAAACAGTACTTTTCGTTTCAACTGGGTGCGTGCCAATGCTGTTTGGGCGGCAACGAATATCATGATAATCACCCACAGAAAGTTTATCCAGGGATTATTCCATAGAAACAGGTATTTCAGGTAGACGCCGATAAAAAAAAGCTGCACAATCATGCGCGCAATGCCGATCACAGTAACCCACAACAGTCCTGTCCTGAACTTCCACAGGTAGAATAGTGGAATGAGCAGCAACAGCAATCCGATGGCTAAACTGGTATATGATATGTCAATTGTTCCCACTTCTTAATGTTTTTATCACAACGTAATCATTTGGTTACATCCTTGCGCAAAGCCCTGGTCATGGGAAATGGCGAGGATGGCACTCCCCTTTCTCATTTGCTTCCGGAAGAAAGCAAGTACCTTATCCGTAGAGTCCGAGTCCAGTGCGGATGTCGGTTCGTCTACCATCAGTAGCGGTTTCTGCATCATGGTGGCTACAGCAATCATGATGCGTTGCCGCTGTCCGCCGGAGATTTCATTCACCCGTTTGTCGTACACTTCCTCTTCCAGCCCCAGTTCTGCAAAACAGGCAAAGAGTTTGTCGAGCGAAAAGGGGGTGGCGCGGTTGGCTTTCAGATTGAATGGGAGTTGCACCATTTCCTTCACCCACTCCGATGGAAGCGCCAATTCCTGTGGTATCCATGCCACCTGGCGGCGTATATGGTCGATAGTGGCCTTTTCCAATAAAGTATTATTAACGATGATGCGTCCGGCTTTGAGGGGTACGAATCCTAAAATTGCATTTAGCAAAGAAGTTTTTCCCCGCCCCGATTGTCCGGATATGCAGGCAATTTCACCCTCATGCAATTGTAAGCAGAAACCGGAAAAAAGTGTGTCTTCCCCGAAAGCAATGCATGCGTCATCTATCTGAAGTATAGTCTTAGTCTCCATTTGCAAGCAAATATAGAAAGGAATTCTGAGAAAACGGCGGATTATTAGCCGAAATAAGCATCTTTAAATAAGATAAGCTGCATTTCGGCATAACTTTTTCATGCAAGCATGAAAGTTCTGCACTCAATTTGCATTATCTTTGCTATCAGTTTTTAATAAAAGTGAGAATTATGATACAGAACGAACGTGCAAGCCGCCATGAACATGTGTTGGATGTGGCAAGGCAAATGATGACTGCTGCCCGCACTGCACCTAAGGGCAAGGGTGTTGATATTATAGAAATTGCTATGGTTACCGGAAACGATTTGAAGGTATTATCGGACAAAATGGTTGCTATGGTAGAAGAACATGGAATGAAGTTCTTTCTGCGTGATGCGGCAAACATTTTGCAGGCAGAATGTGTAATAATAATAGGTACGCGCGAGCAGGCGCAAGGGCTGAACTGCGGACATTGCGGATACCCCACCTGTGCCGGTCGTCCCGAGGGGGTACCTTGTGCTATTAATTCGGTGGATGTTGGTATAGCCATTGGTTCGGCTTGTGCAACAGCAGCCGATCTGCGCGTAGATACGCGCGTCATGTTCTCTGCCGGACTTGCTGCACAGCAATTGGAATGGTTGCCTGGCTGCAGATCTGTGTATGCCATTCCGGTCAGTGCATCGTCTAAGAATCCGTTCTTCGACCGTAAACCGAAAGAAGAGAAGGAAGAGTGATTTAAGTTGATAATGTGATAAAACGATAAGATGATGAGCGATAAGGATTTGAAAAACAGTCTTCCTGCCGAATGGGCTCCACAAAGTGGAATACAACTGACCTGGCCCCATGCCGAAACGGATTGGGCATACATGCTTACGGAAGTACGGTCATGTTTCGCTACCATTGCTCGCGAGATAGCTAAACGGGAATTACTTCTCATTGTGACTCCCGAACCGGAGGAAGTCAGAAAGCAAATCTCAGCTACCGTCAATATGGAGAATGTCCGTTTCATGGAGTGTGAAACAAATGATACCTGGGCGCGCGACCACGGAGCAATCACCCTGCTCAATGCAGATGGCCCTTCCCTTCTTGATTTCACTTTCAATGGCTGGGGATTGAAATTTGCTTCGGATAAGGATAATCTGATTACCCGCCAAGCTGTGGAAGCAGGTTTTCTGCATGGCCGTTATATAAATCGTCTTGGCTTTGTCCTGGAAGGCGGTTCCATTGAGAGCGACGGGCAGGGAACGTTACTTACCACCTCCGAGTGTTTACTTTCTCCCAATCGCAACGGACAGATGAGCCGCGATGAAATCGAAGCATATCTTTGTTCCGTGTTCCATCTGCAACGCGTGCTCTGGCTCGACCACGGCTATCTGGCAGGAGACGATACGGATAGCCATGTCGATACCCTTGCCCGCTTATGCTCGCCGGATACTATCACTTATGTGCAATGCACTGATAGACAGGATGAGCATTACGAAGCTCTCCACCGGATGGAAGAACAACTGAAAACTTTCCGTACTATAAATGGAGAACCTTATCGTTTGTTGGCATTACCCATGGCGGATAAAATTGAAGAAGAGGGTGAACGCCTTCCTGCTACGTATGCCAACTTCTTGATAATGAATGATGCAGTGCTCTATCCTACTTATCGCCAACCGGAGAATGATGCCCGTGCCGGAGAAGTCTTGCAGGAAGCTTTTCCTGAATACGAAATTGTCGGCATTGATTGCCGGGCATTAATCAAGCAGCATGGTTCCCTTCATTGTGTAACGATGCAATATCCTGCAGGAGTATTGAAATAAAAACAGAAGATATATGAGAAAAATAAAAGTCGGTATTATCCAGCAAGCTAATACATCAGATCTTCGTACGAACCTGATGAACCTGGCTAAAAGTATAGAAGCCTGCGCTGCACACGGTGCCCAACTGGTGGTTTTGCAGGAATTGCATAACTCCCTGTATTTCTGCCAGACTGAAAATACGCAATTGTTTGATATGGCGGAAACGATTCCTGGCCCTTCCACCGGATTTTATTCTGAACTGGCTGCTGCCAATAAAATTGTGTTGGTGACTTCCTTGTTTGAGAAACGTGCGCCGGGACTCTACCATAATACAGCAGTCGTTTTCGACAGTGACGGAAGCATTGCCGGAAAGTATCGTAAAATGCACATTCCCGATGATCCTGCCTATTATGAAAAGTTCTATTTCACTCCCGGTGATATAGGTTTTGAACCCATTCAGACTTCTATCGGAAAGTTGGGTGTGCTCGTTTGCTGGGACCAATGGTATCCCGAAGCCGCCCGCCTCATGGCATTGAAAGGTGCCGAATTGCTGATATACCCCACCGCTATTGGTTGGGAAAGCAGTGACACCGACGATGAAAAAGCCCGCCAACTCAATGCTTGGATTATCTCACAGCGTGCTCATGCCGTAGCCAACGGATTGCCGGTCATTTCCGTCAACCGCGTCGGTCACGAGCCCGATCCGTCTATGCAGACAAATGGCATTCAGTTCTGGGGAAATAGTTTCATTGCAGGTCCGCAAGGCGAATTCCTGGCGCAAGCCGGAAACGATCATCCTGAAAATATGGTAGTGGAAATAGATATGGAACGTTCTGAAAATGTCCGTCGCTGGTGGCCTTTCTTGCGTGACCGTCGTATTGATGAATATGGAGGATTGACGAAACGTTTCCTTGACTAATTAATGTTATACCTTATACCCTATGAAGAAGCTTGTATTCCTATTTTTAGTCTTGTCCTTTTTTCTAACCTCGTGTGAGAAGGAAGATACTCCTGGACTGTCGGTTGTTCAACGGACGGTGTTTGTTTATATGCCTTGGTCAACCGATCTTCTAACGTATTTTGAGAAAAATCTTGATGATATGGAGATTGCTATAGGGCGAGGAATACTTAAAAACGAACGTGTGCTCGTATTTCTCTCTACTACTCCAAAGAAAGCAACACTCTTCGAGTTTCAATGTCAGAATGGTAAGTGTGTTCGCAATGTGCTGAAAGCTTATGAAAATCCTGCTTTTACCACAGCGCCAGGTATAACTTCAATCCTAAATGATGTCAAGAGTTATGCCCCTGCCAATAGCTATTCTATGATTATAGGCAGTCATGGACTTGGCTGGATTCCAGTTTCAAGTGCTTCAACCCGTAGTGTTGGTGAACAACGGATGCACTGGGATGGTCAGGGGGCGTATAGAACCCGTTTGTTTGGAGGAAAAACTTCTGAATACCAGACAGATATTACCACATTTGTTCAGGGAATAGAAGATGCAGGTTTGAAAATGGAATATATCATGTTTGATGACTGCTATATGTCGTGCGTTGAAGTTGCCTATGATTTGAAGGACGTCACTCATTATCTAATTGGCTGCCCCACTGAAATCATGGTTCATGGTATGCCCTATGAGGATATGTGTACTTACCTGTTCGGTGAAGTTGATTATGCTGGTATCTGTGAAGTCTTTCTTGATTTTTATAAGAACTATGAAGCACCTTATGGAACGATTGGGGTAACGGATTGTTCGGAACTGGACGAGTTGGCAACCATCATGAAGGAAATCAATAGTAAATATACTTTTGACCCCTCTTTATTGAGTTCCGTGCAGATTATGGGGGGATATTCTCCTACGATATTTTTTGATTTTGGAGATTATGTTGCTAAACTCTGTCCGGAGCAGGACTTACTGAATAAATTGGAGACGCAATTGGCACACACTGTTCCCTTCAAGAGTCATACAGACTATTTTTATACAACAGTGGGGATTGACAGGAGTATCAAGATAAACACTTATTCTGGAATAACCATTTCAGATATCAGTACCCACAGATACGCGGCTAAAAAAGCAGAAACAGCCTGGTATAAGGCAACCCATTAATTCATATAGAATAAGAATGTTTCTTATTTAAACGTCACCTTTTTGTTCATTATGAAGTTCACCCCTCCGTAAATGAACAATCCCAGGAACTGGGCAAGATATTCATCGCAGTTCAGTCCCTCTACTAATACTACTAAGAACAGGAATTGTGCCAGATAAGCTATTCCGAAAGCGATAGAAAAGAGCAACACCTGCCTCCAGGTGTTGCTCTTTTTTTCTTTATCCAAAGGAAATATCCAGTATTTGCACCAGATAAAATTATGAGTCTGTGCAACTATATATGCAGTTACATTTGAAAGCATATAGTCGATATCCAATTCATCCATCATCAGCCAAATGACTGCGGCTATAATCAAGGCATTCAGTGTGCCGATTATTGCAAAGCGGAAGATGCGTCTGGACTCTTTCACAGCAGGATGTGGCCCCTATTCTTTTATGTCAACAATCAAGTTTAGCTCATCCAATTGTGACGGGTCAAGTGCTGCAGGAGCATCCAGCATCACGTCGCGTCCGCTGTTGTTCTTCGGGAATGCGATGCAGTCACGAATACTGTCCAATCCGGCGAAGAGGGATACCCAACGGTCGAGACCATATGCCAAACCACCATGAGGAGGTGCACCATACTTGAATGCATTCATCAGGAAGCCGAATTGTTCTTCTGCTTTCTCCGGAGTGAAGCCCAGGATTTCAAACATTCTCGCCTGCAACTTGGGGTCGTGGATACGGATAGAACCGCCACCAACTTCCACACCGTTGATAACCATATCATAAGCATCAGCACGTACTGCTGCCGGATCGGTATCCAACAGAGCGACATCTTCGTCCTTCGGATGCGTGAACGGATGGTGCATAGCCATCAAGCGATTTTCTTGTTCACTCCATTCAAACATCGGAAAATCAACCACCCACAAGCATGCAAATGTATTTTTATCGCGCAGTCCTAACTGGCTACCCATTTCCAAGCGGAGCTCGCAAAGTTGTTTGCGCGTCTTCATGGCATCGTCACCACTCAATATCAGAATCAAGTCGCCCGGTTTGGCACCGAAAGCCTCTTTCATCTTTTGCAGCACTTCCTGCGTATAGAATTTGTCAACGCTCGATTTTACGGTTCCGTTTTCTTCCACACGTGCATAAACCATACCTTTTGCGCCAATCTGCGGTCTCTTTACGAATTCCGTCAATGCATCCAGTTGCTTGCGGGTGTAGTGTGCGGCACCTTCGGCGCATATACCACCGATGTATGCAGCATTATCGAATACGGAGAAACCATGACCTTGCAACACATCCATCAGTTCCACAAACTTCATACCGAAACGCAAGTCAGGTTTGTCGCTACCATAATATTTCATAGCGTCAGCCCATGCCATGCGTTGGAATTGTCCTTCCAATTCTACTCCACGAATTTCTTTGAAGAGATATTTCGTCATGCCTTCAAACAGGTTGATGATGTCATCCTGTTCCACGAAAGACATTTCACAGTCAATTTGTGTAAATTCCGGCTGACGGTCGGCGCGAAGGTCCTCGTCGCGGAAGCATTTGGCAATCTGGAAGTAGCGATCGAAACCGGATACCATCAACAGTTGCTTCAAGGTCTGCGGGCTCTGTGGCAGAGCATAAAATTGTCCCGGATTCATGCGTGAGGGCACCACGAAGTCGCGGGCACCTTCCGGAGTAGAACCTACCAGTACGGGAGTTTCCACTTCGATGAAGCCTTGACTGTCCAGATAGCGGCGTACCTCAATCGTCATTCTATGGCGAAGTTCCAGATTCTTGCGTACAGACGGGCGGCGCAAGTCCAGATAACGGTATTTCATGCGAATATCGTCACCACCATCCGTGTTGTCTTCGATGGTGAAAGGAGGAGTCATTGCTGCGTTCAGTACGTTCAGTTCCGATACAATGATCTCGATGTCTCCGGTCGGGATATTGGTATTCTTGCTGAAACGCTCATTCACTGTTCCTGTAATCTGGATAACGAATTCACGTCCCAGACGGTTGGCGTTTTCGCAAAGTGCTGCGTCCACCTCTTCGTTGAAAACTAACTGGGTGATACCGTAACGGTCTCGGAGGTCTATGAAAGTCATGCCTCCCATTTTGCGGCTGCGCTGCACCCAACCTGCCAGCGTTACTTGCTTATTGACATCGGAGATACGAAGTTCTCCGCAGGTGTGTGATCTAAACATCTTGATAATTATAAATTATGAATTATAAATTATAAATTGGTTGCGCTGTCAGGGCGCATACTTAATTGCTTACGACGTGCAAAAATACAGATTTATTTTATAAAAAACTCAGATTTTCGTTAACTTCTTAATCTGTTCTTTGCTCTTGTCCAGTATCATCTTGTTCTTATGGGCAATGTCTTCCACAATGGCCTCATTAATCTGCTTCAGTCCATTAATGTAATCTTGTGCCCGTTGCAATACGTTCGAAGAATCTTTTTCGGCATACCGGGGTATGATGACCTGCAATCCTTCCTTAATTACCTTTACGTCGATGTTTTCACCCATCATCATAGGGTCACCGTCAAAGTGTACTACCCCCGGCTTGGTACGGTGGATGCGCAGAGTCTGGCAACGGAAAGTTTTGATACGGCTATTCTGGTCTATTGTTTTATTAAATAACTGGAAAGACAATGCAGGCACATCCAGCACTGTAAAAGGCTCCAAGATGGTTACATCCAGCAGTCCGTCCGTCAATGTGGCTTGAGGGGCTATATATGCGTTGTTTCCATATTGCGAAGCATTGCCGCAGGCTATCAGGAATGCCTTATACTTTAATGTACCATCTTCCGTTTCCAATTCATAAGTTTCCGGTTGGTATTTCAGGCTCTCCAACAAGGTCTTCTCTAAATAAGTAAGGGGGCCTCTCCTGCCCGCTTTTGCAAATTTCAGGCTGACAAAGGCGTCAAAACCCACGCCGCACGTGCAAAAAAACGGCACATCGTTGATTTTTCCGTAATCAATGACGTCTATAATTCCCTCGTTGATGATTTCGATTGCTTTTTTCGGCTCCATCGAAATTTGCAGATGGCGTGCCAATCCGTTTCCCGAACCGCAAGGAATGATACCTAATGCTGTTTTTGTATGCACCAACGAACGGGCTATTTCGTTAATCGTGCCGTCTCCGCCAATAGCAACTACGGCATGTACGCCTTCCTTTGCTTTTTGTGCAGCAATTTCAACGGCATGACCGGCATATTCGGTGTACACCACCTCTTTGGCATACTTCGTCTTATCCAGCTTTTCATCAAGCAAATGGAGAACTTGTTCTTTGCTCTGCGTACCGGATTTCGGATTTATAATGAATGATATTTTCTTCTTTTCTTCGTCCATGCAAGGGTTGTTTCACTATGCAATTATTCAAATGGCAAAAGTAATACAAATACTTGAATTTTTAGTCATGAAGAGACTTTTAATCCGTAGGCAAATATATTTTTTAGTAGAAAAAGAACATATAAACACATATTTTGCTATCTTTGCCCCCTGTTTTCAAAAGGCTTATAATTAGGAGTTAAATATTTCATACTATTATATAATAAACATTTCATGGGATTACTACAAGACAAATTGGCGAAATACGACTTGCCGCAGCAATATATGGCAATGGGCGTATACCCCTATTTCCGCACAATTGACAGCCATCAGGATACTGAGGTGTTGATGGATGGTAAAAAAGTCCTGATGTTCGGTTCGAATGCTTATACGGGACTGACTTACGATAAAAGAATTATAGAAGCTGCGAAAGCTGCTACAGATAAATACGGTACTGGTTGTGCAGGTTCCCGTTTATTAAATGGAACTCTTGATATACACGTAGAGTTGGAAAAAGAATTGGCTGAGTTCGTTGGAAAAGACGATTCACTCTGTTTTTCTACCGGATTTACTGTAAATGAAGGTGTCATTCCTCAGTTGACAGGACGTAATGATTACATCATCTGTGATGATCGCGTGCACGCTTCTATTGTGGACGGTCGTCGTCTCTCTTTCTCCACTCAGTTGAAGTACAAGCATAACGACATGGCCGATCTGGAAAAAGAACTCCAGAAGTGTGATCCGGATGCTATCAAGTTGATTGTAGTGGATAGTGTTTTCTCTATGGAAGGTGACCTTGCCAATCTCCCTGAAATCGTACGTCTGAAGAAGAAATACAATGCCAGCATCATGGTGGACGAAGCGCACGGTCTGGGTGTATTCGGAAAGCAAGGCCGCGGTGTTTGCGACCACTTCGGGGTTACAGAAGATATTGATTTGATTATGGGTACGTTCAGTAAGTCACTGGCTTCTATCGGTGGTTTCGTTGCTGGAGATGCTTCGGTTATTAACTGGTTGCGCCACAACGCCCGTTCTTATATATTCCAGGCAAGTAATACGCCGGCTGCTACGGCTGCCGCACGCGAAGCCCTGCACATCATAATGAATGAGCCGGAACGCCAGCAACGTTTGTGGGATATCACCAACTATGCTTTGAAGAAATTCCGCGATGCAGGTTTCGAAATCGGTGAAACAGAGTCTCCTATTATTCCGCTTTATGTACGTGATGCAGAAAAGACATTTGTGGTGACTAAGATGGCATTTGATGAAGGTATCTTTATTAACCCGGTAATTCCACCCGCATGTGCACCGCAAGATACACTGGTACGCGTGGCGCTGATGGCTACTCACACGAAAGATCAGGTTGACTATGCTGTAGAGAAGTTGACGAAGTGTTTCCGTGCTTTGGGAGTTATTGAATAAGAATCTTTAGGATTAAGATAAAATAAAGGGCTGTGCATTTTTGACATGTACAGCCCTTTTTCTATTCATCTCCGGATAGGCGGTCTGTTTACCTTTAACAGATGGTTTATTTAAGGCCCCATAGTAATTTTGAATATTCTCCTAATTATATGTAGGTATTGATTGTTGGCAGTATCAAATTGGGTACAATTAGCTCTCTACTCTTTTAGGAGTTGATAAAATTGTGTAAGTTTGTGGCAGAATAATGAATTCCTATTCAATGAAAAACATCCTTAACAAGATTAAGCAAATCTATCCGGTTTCCGACGAAGCGCTTCAGGCATTGCAGGCAGATATGCAGGTGAGATATTATCCCAAAAATACTTATATAGTGCAATCAGGAGTAACAGACCGTCTGGTTTATTTCATTGAGGAAGGGATTGCCCGCTCCGTATTTCACCACAACGGACAAGATACCACTACTTGGTTCAGTCAGGAAGGTGACATTACCTTTGGCATGGATTCCTTGTATTACAAACTGCCATCGGTAGAGAGTATTGAAACTCTTTCGGATTGCAAAATCTACGTCATCCATATAGACAAGCTGAACCTTCTTTACGAAACATATATCGACATAGCCAATTGGGGAAGAATTCTGCATCAGAATGTAAACAAGGAACTTAGCCACATGTTTGTGGAGCGACTCCAGCTTTCACCTAAGGAGCGGTACGAACAGTTTAACCGGCGTTATCCCGGACTGATAAACCGGGTGAAACTAAAATATGTGGCTGCTTTTCTGGGAATCTCTATTTATACTCTCAGCCGGGTGCGTGCTAAAAAATAGGTGTTTGTCGGTCTTTTTTTGCTTTTAAGCAAAGAAAATTCGTTTGGCATGCTATATCTTTGCCGTCCGACAATATTAACTTAATACAAAGAAACAAATGTCTAATACCCCCTCAGCAGCTTTTGCAGACACTAAGGCGCATTATGATCTCCTTGACGGACTTCGTGGTGTAGCGGCTCTTATGGTTATATGGTATCATATATTCGAAGGCTATGCTTTTGCCGGCGATACAATGATTACAACTTTCAATCACGGATATTTAGCCGTAGATTTTTTCTTTATCCTTTCAGGTTTCGTTATCGGTTATGCTTACGATGATCGTTGGGGGAAGAGTCTTACAATGAAAAATTTCTTTAAACGTCGTCTGATACGTCTTCATCCTATGGTGATTATGGGTGCTGTGCTAGGAGCTATTACATTCTGCATTCAGGGCTCGGTGCAATGGGATGGAACGCATATCGGCATATCGATGGTAATGTTGTCTCTTCTTTGTACAATCTTCTTTATTCCTGCGATGCCGGGTGTGGGCTATGAAGTTCGTGGTAATGGTGAAATGTTCCCATTGAACGGGCCTTGCTGGTCGTTGTTTTTTGAATATATAGGCAATATCCTTTATGCTTTGTTTATTCGCCGCTTATCAAACAGGGCGTTGACAGTGCTTGTGATATTGCTGGGAGTGGCATTGGCGCTATTTGCTATTTTCGATGTTTCCGGTTATGGAAACATAGGTGTGGGCTGGACGTTGGACGGCGTAAACTTTGCAGGCGGATTACTGAGAATGCTTTTCCCTTTTTCTGTAGGTATGCTCATGTCGCGTAACTTTAAGCCTATCAAGCTGAGAGGTGCATTCTGGATATGTACCATTGTGTTGATAGCCTTATTTGCGGTGCCTTATCTGGAAGGTGCGGAGCCGATTTGCACAAATGGCCTTTATGAAGCATTTTGTATTATCATAGCTTTCCCCGCCCTTGTCTGGATGGGAGCGTCGGGGACTACCACGGATAAAAAGTCAACTAAGATATGCAAATTTCTGGGAGATATATCTTATCCGATTTATGTGATTCACTATCCGTTCATGTATTTGTTCTATGCCTGGTTGATTAAAAATCAACTCTTTACTTTGGAACAGACCTGGCAAGTTGCTTTATGTGTTTATGCATGGAATATATTGTTAGCTTATCTGTGCTTGAAGTGGTATGATGAGCCTATACGAAAATATTTGGCTAAACGTTTCTTGAAGAAGAAATGATAGTTTGCAATAGGTGTGAGGGGCGCTTCTGAGAAGAAGAAGCCCCTTTTTTAGATATACAAGATTTGACAAAGGCGGATTTCGCAGGATTTCAGTAGCTCATGTCAGTGCGGTTATGAATCAGTTACGAGCTACAAGCTACAAGTAGCTGCGCTATATTCCGAAAGGCACTTGTAGCACGTAGCTTGTAACTTCATTCCTTTCTTATCCGTTATGAAGTCTTTAGAAAAGAGGCAGCCCCGGAGTATAATCAACTAACCCCAGCACCGCAAGGTACTAATCTTGTCGTTACTATAAACTAATATTTTTCTTGCATATTAGTTCATCGTATGTTTGCGATTAGTTTCTTGCGGGAACAGTAGTAGTTTATCCGAAAAGTGACGCCGCCAATTGTCGCAATATAGTGAAGACAAAGTGGCACGCCGGCTTGCTGATGGAACAACGCTGCATCGGTTATTGCTACAGTTCAAGGGGTGGGATATGGTGAAGTGTGAAGACCTTTATAATAATTCAAGCGTTTGCTTCTTATAATTAAGTATGAAGGAACGACCTTGCAGGAACTCTATATTTAATAACCCGATATTATAATCACCTATTACAAAATCCAGCGTAAACTCACTCTTATCTATTTTGAATTTGACATCCCTACAAAGATCGACCGTTTTAATGGATAACTTATTTTCGATATTAGCAGTTTCTTTTTGGATTTTTTCTGTTGCTCCCGTATAAAAGTTACGTTGAAGTTTGTTGTTTTTACATGCTGTGTCGAATGCAAAACGTGTTTTCTTACCGTCTATTTTACTATCAAAAATGATATAATCTATCGCAACATCAGAATAATTTTTATGATTTTTCCATTTGAAAACAGTCCCCGCTGCTCTTTTGTTGGCATTGTACGGTTCTATAATACTTCTCTCCATGTCAAACTTCCAGGCTCCTGACTTGAGGATATTTGCTCCAACAATGAATTTCGGTGCATACTTTTGATAAATACCTAAAAGATCTGCTATGAGGCAATATACTTTGCAATATGTTTTGCCACAAAAATGAATTGAGTCAATGGTGACACTTGATATTTTTACTTGAGATTCATTGACAAGGACTGTTTTCAGGTCATTCTCTTTCACCCCACACGAATCAACGGCAAAAGTAGAATCAACCATACACAGTGTGTTGCCTGTATCAATGAGAGCCAGAACATTATGAACATTTCTTTTATTTGCCACCGACACATCCGTGTACATGAACTTATCCTTAAAGGTAAGTTTAGATTGTGCTTCTGCCGTAGTGGAAGCTATCAACACAATACATAATGAAAAGAATCGTAAACTCATAATTATCTAAAAATTTGTTTCCTATATCCTGCTGAGGACAAAGGTAATGAATTGTATATAGAATCAGGCATTTTACCTGATAAGAAATGCTTGAAACTATACCGCTCGTTGATAATTAATAAAATAACAATCTTGTTTATTTTATTATCATCTTGCTTTGAATTTGAAACTTTTTTAGTATGTTTGTCGCATTATTAATGAAAAACACGTCTTTTCAATGAAAAAGCAAGATTTCCTGTTTATCCTTTTGGTAGTGGTGGTTTTCCTGCCGTTTTTTGTGAGTAGTGCCGTTTACGACTGGTACAAATCGTTCAATGCTGAACATGGCATGGTGATGAGCTTCCTGAAGTTTGCTATTCTGTCCTCATTGGGCGAAGTGCTGGGACTTCGTATCAGTGCAGGAGTATACAATAGGAAAGGCTTCGGCATTATTCCGCGTATGGTGGTATGGGGAATACTCGGTATGGGTATCAATGCGGCCATGATTATCTTCTCCAAAGGCGTGCCCCAGTTCATGGAATATATGGGAATGGCAAACGCGGCCGCAATCTTTACGAGCGATGTGATGTCTCTTGATAAAGTGTGGGTGGCGCTGGCTATATCCGTGACTATGAACACTATCTTTGCTCCGGTTTTCATGACTTTCCATAAAATCACGGATACGCATATCCTGATGTGCGGCGGTTCTCTCAAGAGTCTTATCACTCCTATCCCAATGACGAAAATCATCACCGGGCTGAACTGGAACGTTCAGTGGAACTTTGTTTTCAAAAAGACCATCCCGTTCTTCTGGTATCCGGCGCATACGATTACTTTCATGTTGCCGCCGGATATGCGCGTACTGTTTGCCGCATTGCTGGGTATTGTGCTGGGAGTCTTGCTGGCAGTAGCAGCACGGAAATAGTTTTTTTGTTACCTTTGCTTCCTGCAAGAATAAGAATAGATATATGAAATTATATAATAAGCAGGAAGCAATGGAGCGCATGAACGTTCTGGCAAGTTGTGCAAAACCGTTTGTCTTTCTAATTGATTACTTACAGGAACAGGTTTATGTGGAAGAAGCGAAGAACGTTTCTCCGACGGAACTGGTGTATAACCTGAATGGATTTACGAATGAAGACGGTTGGCGTCAACAGCAGAAGGACTTGCCGGAACAAATAGAATGGAATCCCGATCCTGTTTCTTTTGAGAAATATAGCTGTGCATTTGAGCATGTACGGAAGAACATCCTTGCGGGAAACAGTTTTCTCACGAACTTGACGTCCAAGACTCCGGTACATACCAATCTTACTTTAGAGGGCATATATTGCCATTCCCGCGCTTTATATAAGGTTTGGGTGAAAGAGCGGTTTGTTGTATTCTCACCGGAGATTTTTGTGCGGATAAATAATGGAATTATCAGTTCTTATCCTATGAAGGGAACGATTGACGCTGCCTTGCCCGACGCCCGGCATATATTATTGGAAGATGAAAAAGAGGCTGCAGAACATGCCACGATTGTAGATTTGATAAGGAATGACCTGAGTATAGTGGCTTCCCATGTCAGAGTCAGCCGTTACCGCTATATTGATGTCTTACAAACCAATCGCGGTCCTATCCTGCAAACTAGTTCGGAGATATGTGGCGAATTGCCGGAAGATTACAAACTACATTTAGGAGATATTCTTTTCAGTATGTTGCCTGCCGGTTCCATCACCGGAGCACCCAAAAAGAAAACGATGCAGATTATCCGTGAGGCTGAAGGATATGAACGTGGATTTTACACGGGCGTAACCGGCTATTTTGACGGAACTAATTTGGATAGTGCCGTGATGATCCGCTTCGTAGAGCAACAACCGGAAGGACTGTATTTTAAGAGTGGCGGTGGCATTACTTTCAAGAGTGATGTCCGCAGCGAATATGAAGAAATGAAACAGAAAGTATATGTGCCGATTTATTGAAACCATACAAGTGCGTGATGGTGAGTTGCAGAATCTTACCCATCATAACAGGAGAATGAATGAGACGCGGAGAGCTGTTTTCGGAGTGTCGGAGCAGTTGGATATCCGGGAATATACAGGAAATTGTCCTGTGGATGGAATCCATAAATGCCGTGTTATTTATGATAAAGAGATATGTGAGGTGGCGTTTTCACTTTATGCAATGAGGCCGGTACATTCACTTCGGCTGGTATATTCCGATACGGTTGATTACCACTATAAAAGTACGGACCGGAAAGAGTTGGAAGCATTGCATTCCCTTCGTGGAAATCAGGATGATGTGTTGATTGTCAGAAATAGCCTTTTGACGGACACTTCCATTGCCAATGTGGCGTTAGAGAAAGAGGGAGTCTGGTATACCCCAACGACTCCCCTCTTGAAAGGAACAAAGCGTGCGTGGTTGTTGGAACAAGGGGTGTTGACGGAATGTAATATTCCGGCAGATGAGATTTACTCTTATTCCCACATCACTTTATTTAATGCGATGATTGATTTCGGATCTTTGGTTCTGGACATTAACCGGGATACGGTTATTCACATTTGATACTCTCTACAGGATTATTTCTTGCCGCCCGGTAACTATTCAAACATACTGTGAGCAGGGTGATGCAGATTGTGAATAGCAGAGGAAGCAGGAAATGGATGATTCCCAGATGTGTGTGATAGGCAAACTGTTGTAACCAGTAGTTCATTGAATAACAGATAACGGGAATAGTCAGCACAAAAGCAATGCCTATATAGCATAAGAATGGACGATTGACAAGCCACAATATCTGCCAGGGGGATGCTCCGTGAATTTTACGGATTCCTATCTCGCGAATGCGCTGACGGATGGCATAATGGGTTATGCCGAACAATCCGAACAGCGTGAGGAACAGGCTGATTGAAGCATACATCAGAAGAATGCGGGAGAAGTCGGTAACTTCTTGATTATAAGACATAAGTATTTTATGAGGAGCTGTATATTCAAACGGAGTATTCGGATACTTTTTCTCCCAAAGTCTACGGATATGATCGATTAGCTCTGCGCGATTCTTTTCATCGAATTGTATAGTCAAAGTAGTGAAATTCTCTTGGGGTGTTTCGTGCAGAAGCATTCTTAGCGGGAAGATATTGTTTGTGAGCGAGTACTTCTTGAAATCTTTTATTACTCCGATGATAGTACCCTTTTCGTTTTCTTCAGGGATGTATTTGGAGATAGGCTGCCCTATCGGATTTTCTCCTGCCGGAACAAGATAGCGGATAAATACTTCGTTGATTACTGCCGGTATGGGGGTACGGGGTAATAAATTAAATGTCTGTTTTGCATCTGACAGTTCGAGGTTGTATATGGACAAGAAGTCTGGGCAAACCTCGTAGAGTTCCAACATTAGAAGGTCGTTCTCTTCACTCTCTTTGCGTGGTACAGCCATACTAATTGGATAAAGACCTGACTGGGAAGGTACGATACTTTTTACTCCAGCTATAGGTTTGATCTCTTCTATCCATGTCTGCAAAGGGGAGTGCGCAGAGTCACCAATACCAAATTCAATGATTCCTTTATAGCGGCTTCCCTCCTGCTCTATCAAGTCCATCTGGCTACGGATAACCATAAAGGCACTTAGCAAGCCAATAGAGATAATGAATTGCAAAGTAACTAATGCTGCAACAATACGCTGCTTTTTGCGACCAGTGAAGAAACTACGGTAACTGCTTTCGGACAGCATGTGTATCTTCCGACTCATATATTCGGCCGGGACTACGGAAAGAATAATCACAAACAGCAGGATAATCGGAATTACCTGACCGGAGAAGAGATAAGACAATGACAGGTTTGCGATTACTACCGTGTTGAAACTTATCAGTAAGTCGCTCGTTAACAAAATGGACAGGAGGAATGCTGTAATCACCATCAGAAAGGTATCAACAAAGAGCTGCCAACGGATATGACGGTGGGTTGCACCTAAGAGGCTCTCGATATGCAAAGTACGTATTTGCTTTAGTAAACGGGAAAAACTCAGGTTGATGTAGTTGAAACAACCGATGAACAGAATTAATAAGGCGGATAACAGTCCGACGCTTAACAGGGCTTTTTGCCGATGTTCGATGCATTGGTCACTATCTTGCAGGGTGGTATTAAAATAAGATTCCTGCAAGGTCAATGTGCGGTAGTATCCTTTGCCCAATAAGGTCGGGAGTTCGGTTGTTTCAAACCGTTGACGAAAAGCATCGATATCTGTTCCCTGTTTGAGAAGTATCGAACATGTAACTCCTGCTTGAGCTTTGAGACTTGTGAGCATATCTGCTTTCAGCATGCTTTGAGGAGGCAAGTTGAAGACTGCGACAATCCGGTAGGCTTTTCCATCAGACTGTGGCATTTCTAATAGTTTGCCGATACAGTCGGTTGTTCCAAAACAACGTTTGGCTACTTCCTGGCTGATGGCAATGGTTCCGGGATGCGTGAGTGCCTCCTCTACTTTTCCTGCAAGGGTTTCTATCGGAAAGAATTCCTCAAGTGTAGAATCTGCCGATAACAGGTTTAAGTCAGAAAAATCTTCATTGTTTACCCGGATTTTCGCATGTGTAACACTTTGTGTGCGTAGTGCAGCTTCTATTTCAGAAAATTGTGAAATGATTTCCGGTACTGATTCGTGATATACAAATGTGCCCTGCATCTCTTCTTGTGCAAATGGTAGTGTCTGTGTAAGCCGGAGGATGCGGTCGCGATTGGGATTATTGTACTCAATGTTATACTCATACAGAACGAATGCCGTTAACAAATTGGTGCAGGTGATGCCGATGACCAAGCTGACAAGGGAAATGGTAACGAATAATTTGTTTCGCCACCAACTACGCAGGACTATCTTTAGTGTATGCATGTTTCTGATAATAGATATGAATGAAATGATATATTCTCATAGTGATGAGAATCTTTTCTCACTGCGATGAGAAAAAACTCTCACCGTAATGAGAAGAAATTCTCATTACGGTGAGAATAATCCTTTTGCCAGAGCATGAGACTACGAACTTTCTTTATAGACTGACTTCCGTCACTACTTGTCCGTCGAACAGATTGATGATGCGTCCGGCAAATCCGGCATCGTGCTGTGAGTGGGTCACCATGACAATAGTGGTTCCTTCTTTGTTCAGTTCGTTCAGCAACTCCATAACTTCTTTACCATTCTTGGAGTCCAGGTTACCGGTAGGCTCATCGGCGAGAATCAGCTTCGGGTTGGCTACTACGGCACGGGCGATGGCTACACGTTGTTGCTGACCACCGGAGAGTTGCTGTGGGAAGTGCTTGCTGCGATGCGTAATTGCCATGCGTTCCATAGCGGTCTCTACGCGGCGTTTACGTTCGGCGGCAGGGATGCCCATGTAGAGTAATGGCAATTCGATATTCTCATATACGTTCAATTCGTCAATCAGGTTGAAGCTCTGGAATACGAAGCCGATGACACCTTTACGCAGGCTGGTACGCTGTGCTTCTGTATATTTGGAAACTTCTTTTCCATTCAGGTAGTATTCTCCGCCCGAAGGATTATCAAGTAGACCAAGGATATTCAGCAACGTAGATTTACCGCAACCGGAAGGTCCCATAATTGCGACAAATTCTCCTTCTTTCACTTCAATGTTCACATTGTTCAAGGCCCATGTTTGCACTTCTTCGGTCTTGAAGATTTTCTGCAAGTTAACTGTCTTAATCATAATAGTAAAAATTTAAATTAGTAATATATTTATTCATTTTTTATTATCTCAGCCGGATTGATATGCATAATCCGATAAATTTTGTATGCTGTAGTGAGGAATATCATCAAGGCTACAGAGAAGAAAAGCATGATGCCCCAGTCCCAGCTCTGTATGCACTTAGCCGGAGTGTCATTTAGCGATAACAGCATTAATCTCACCAGTGGATAAGCAACTGTAAATGCCAGTATGAAAATCACCAAATAGGCTTTTCCGAATATTCCGGCGATAATCCACGGTGTGGCCCCATTGATTTTGCGGATGGCAATTTCTTTCTGTCGGCTGACTGTGTCCATGGAAATGGCAGAATAGATACTCAGTACAACCAATAGTATACTTACAACAGCCAGTATTGTCATCCCTACTTGGGTCATATACATAGAGCCCATGACGGTTTGTTTGTTATCAGCAAGGGAACGAACCTCAAGGGGTAAAGTCATTGGTATGTAGTTCCGGCAAATATCAGTGATGCGACGGAGGTTCCTGTCAGGGTCTGTTCCCGGTGCAAACTTAAAGTAAAAGGTTCTGAACCGGTTGCCAGGGAAGAATGCTGAACCGATAGTACGCCCTCCTTGGGATTCTTTATAAAGTGCTTTGTAGGTGCCGGCAATGCGGTAATTCTGATTGTTGAGTTCTACCATTCCTTGTACACTGTCTTTATCCAGTTGCAGTTTGAAGTCTTCGCTGACATAAATAACGCCTTCCGCTTCTTCACTTACTTCCTTGCCTTGCAACAGAATGTTCAGAAACTTGAAATAATTGGATGAACCTTCTGTGATGGCAATCATAGCTTCCGATTGGTCAGCTTTTTTGTAGGTACGCATAAAGAATTGTCCACTTTGTATATCACTCATCATTGCCAGTTTTTCTGTGCACTCCGGAAGAGCTTGAATATCAGTTAATATAGGATTTAGATTTTGCCACATACGTTGGCTGTTCACGTTCAGGGCGATGATGTTTTTCTCTTCTTCGGAGGTTAGCGGACTATATGCCTCACCGAATATCTCGTGCCACACCATATTAATGCCGAGTGTACTGCCCACAAAGAATATGGAAATACCCAGTTGTAACCACATCATGACCGAACGGAAGATATGGCGGCTACGGTTGTTGTTGATTTGACTAATGATGCTCACTTGGCGTAATCGGCGGATAGGAAACCATATCACCAGCATACATACTGCCAAAAGTGCGAGATATATCTGCAACTGCACAACGTAGATAGCCGATAATGATAAATCGGGCATATCTCGGTTCGGTATGTATAGTTCTGCCAGACTTATCATAATCTCCGTCAATGCTAAGGATAAAAGAAAAGCGACGGATATCATCCAAAATATCTCGGCAAAGAGAAGCAGGAACAACCCTTTTATCTCCGAACCCATACACTTGCGAAGCGCCACTTCACGCTGACGATTATAGAACATCTGAATGATAAATTTGAGGAAGTTAATCAACCCTGAAATCAGGATAAGTGAAGCTATAAACAGTATCAATAGCTTTGCCATTGCAAAAGTGTTGTCATGTCTCTGCGTGAATTTAGCAACGGGGTGAACGGTCTCTTCATCCCGTTGCCATGTTATTGATTGTAAAGTCTTGTTTAGTGTCTCTATATCTGTTTTAGGCGATAGATAACCTCCTACGCTTAAGGCTTCATATGGTATGACTTCGTAGAAGAAGTAACAGTCAGTTTTTAAACTTTGCAGGTCTTCTTCTTCTACCACATTTATAACTTTAAAGTCCTGAATAGAATTCTCTGCTATATTTTTCGGGTTAGCCAAGTGTATGATTGTTCCAATAGGATTTGCGGTGCCGCATGCTTTACGGGCAAACTTCTGCGACAACACAACTTCATCAGGAGCTTTGGGAAGTTGGTTGCCATATAGCAATTTTTTGGCATTGTAAGAGAAAAAGTTCCCGTTAACCCCTCTGTATTGTATCAGGAAAGGCAGATTGCGTTGTTCATTGTCAATGACTTCTATTTCTGTCGAATTGTTATAAGATTGTATGGTCAGGCATTCCAACCCCATGATGGATTGTTCTATCAAACGTTGTATTTCTTTAGCTCGGAAAAAAGAACTTTGGCGTTGGTTAACTTCAATCCTTACTCTCTGTTCACTATTGGGCAAATCTTCCTGTCTATTTATCTCCTGAATGAAAAAGCATACCAACGTATAGCAAACAATCCCTACTGCCAGGCAAAGGGCAGAAATCAGACTGTGAGTTTTATATTTCAGCAGGTTTCGGAGCGATATTTTCAGGTAATGTATAATCATTCTTTTACTTGTTATTCGTTTTTAATTACTTCTGCCGGATTGGTTCTTGCTATCCGCAAGATACGGAAAAGTATGGTAATAGCTGTAATCAAAGTTACAATAAGGAATATGTAGAACCAGAATAGGAAGCCGCAATCAAAGAATACCGTATACATCTGTTTCCATAGCATCAGTGCAGTATATACAAGTGGGAATGCAATGACAGCACTGCACAATAATAAAATGATATATAAACGAGCGAATAGTAGGATGATTTGTGGAACATTTGCTCCGTTCACTTTGCGGATGGCAACCTCCTTTTGCCTGCGTTCTGTATCAAGCGTGATACTGGAGTATACTCCCAGCAGGGTAATAATGATGCTGACTATGGCAAAGAACAAAATAATATCTTTCAAATTGTACTCGATGGCCTGCACCACATGAATATCATCAAGGAATGTCTTAGTCTGGTAAGTTATGTTTTCAGGAAGCATCTCGCGACAGACTTTCTCTATCCATTGAGTTACTTCTTTCTGCTGTCCGGGATGGCTTTTGATATAACAATGGCCTATATAGACAGAAGAATCGTATGGTACAAAGGCATATCCATTACTCTGGTTGTATACATCTGCCTGAAAAGGAGCGGATATTCCGCATATTGTGTAGCCGGTATTTCCACTATATAAATTCATACCGATTACGTCTTTTTTTTGTATTTCCTGCCAGGCTCTGTCCACTATAATTTCTTTATCAGTTTGTGACCTACTTCCCTGCTCTATGGGAATATTCATGAAAGAGAAAAAATTGGACGGAACTGCCATGATGTTAATATCAATCCAGGAGTTGTCATTTCCTTTCTCTGTTGTCAACCCATTTCCTGATATTCCATACATATAGCCGATATCCGACAATAGGACCTCTTTTACTCCTGCATGTTGCTTAAAGCGTTCTATCATAGTCAGCTTTTCTTCGTTTTTCATGAACGGATAATCTAATGGGATACTTAATATTTCCGCTTTCTCTTTTTGGCTTAATGTGTGGAATAAGGTATTGGCTGTTTTTTCTGATTGCAGGTATAAGGCGACTGTTAGCGATACGAATATCCAGCAAATAAAGAATTGGATACCCAGCATGAAGTTGCGCCCCCATTGTTTCCCTCTGCGTTTACTGCTTCCATAGATACCTGTTTGCACTGAAATCTTACAGATACGAGCAGAAACAGACAGGCAAATGACAGTGCAAAGTATGATAAGGAAAATGATATATTGCAGGGCGTGTATCAAAAGGGCTTCAGCAGTAAAGGACATGGCAAAACCCGGTAAAGAGAAATTCATATGACCTCCAAGTAATTCTATTCCCCAAAATACCAGTACGGATGATATGGAAATGACAATTAATGATTGCGTGAATAGCAAACTGAATAATTGTTTCCAGTTACAACCTGCCATCTTCATGATGCTGTATTCCTTAGTGCGGTTAAAGAATGAACCTATGAGAAAATGAAAGAAGTTTATCAACCCCACCAATAGTATCAGTGTGCCTATGATTCCGGTCACCAATGCCAGATAGGAAGCTCCTTGTTTTTTTAGTTGGGTTCCCATGCGGTCGGCGGTGACGGTGTAGGCTTCGTTATACAAAGTATAGGTATAGTTCCTTTTTGAAATTTGTTTTTCTAAAGCAGCACAAGTGGTTTGTGGTGATAGCAGTGCATAAGTACTTGCTCCTGTCATGTTGTGGCGTTTAGGGCTTTGTAGAAGTCCCTCGCTGTCATTCACGGTCAGTACATCTATGTTTTGCATGAAGTCAATGCTATTATTCAAAGGAATATCTTCCATTACAGCTTGAATGGTATATACGATGCCTCCTGTTCTTGGAGTACTTTCGGGGGACGTATTGAGCCTTCTCATCAAAGTCATGTGCTTACCGATGGCACTTTCCGCATTACCGAATATCTTAATGGCAATGGATTGGCTTAAAATGGCGGAATTAAGAGATCGGCTTGCCATTTCCCAATGTCCTGCCACCATTTTCGGAGTGAATACTTTATTGTAGCAAGTATCCGCTTCAATCGTTTCGAGTTCATAAGGCAATGTCTTTTCCGAGGATACTTCCACATAGAAAGGGCGTTCACGCGGATAGGTTACGCATGAAATAGCTTCCACTTCTCCCATGGACCAGGTGCGAAGCTCTTCGGACAAAGGTACGGGGCTACCGGAAAAATATCTGTCAGCCTTACTGTCGTAAAGGCTTAGTTCGGCTATGCGCTCATAATTGGCGAAGCAATGATTGGTGCTGTCTACGAAGCGGCTGCAATACATGCAGATACAGAAACATAACAATCCTACGGATAGACCGATAATAGATATGATATTCTGTGTCTTGTATTTACACAGGTTCCTGATTGCTATTTTGAAATAATGAGATATCATAAGTCTATGTGAATTATATGTTTTTATTCGCTTTTAATTACCTCTGCCGGATTTTGACGGGCTGCGTGCCATACGCGCCAGCCGATACATGCGAAGATGACTATTGCTATACATGCAAAGATAGTTAGATAGATCCAGACATTGATGGTTGTTTGTTCTATATAATTTTCAAGCCAGCGTTTCATCAGGACATATCCTATCGGGAATGCTACGATGGATGCAATGAGCAATAAAAGTATATACTCTTTTACGAACATGAGTAGTATATCTTTGATTGTTGCTCCATTCACCTTACGCACAGCTATCTCTTTGCGTCGTTGTTCACAACTAAGCGTAACGAGGGAGAAGATGCCAAAAGCTGCAATAAGTACACAAACCACGGCAACAAAGCTCAATAACTTTATCAGTGCATCTTCTGATTTAAGATATCCGGCATATTCTTCTTCTGTGTTGTATAATCTGTATCTCACTTCCGGATATTCCTGGCTGAATATACTGTCTATCTGGTTTTTTAGTTCTTTCCATCTACCATTATGAAACTTGATTAAGATTTGCCCTTTCCCTAAAGAAAATCCAATGCCTTTAAGAATATCTATTGCAACTAAAGTATAAGGTTGTACTGGTGCTGTCGGTACCGTGATGTGGAAGTCTTTAATTATACCTACAATGGTCCATGCTCTATTCTGCTGATAAAGTTTCTTTCCAATCGGATCGCTTATTCCAAGTGCTTTTACAGCCGATTCATTAATCATTATTTTATTCGTCTCTGTCGGCTTCACCATCTCTCCTTCCAACAGTTTCAGATTGTAAAAGGAGACTGTCTCTTCACAATTCCATAGACATAGCATATCTATACTTTTCGCTTCATCTTCTTTCCCGTCCCAATTATCGAAAGTCTGTGAAAAGCCTGATGATTGAGGCAATAAGCAACAATGTCCGGACACCACCTCCCTTGTACATGAGAATTGTTTGATCTTATTAGCAATGATTTCAAAATCATTGTCCGGATATAAAAGATTGATGGAAGCTATATCCTTTCTTTCCCATCCTAAATCTGTATTCGTAAGAAAATAGATTTGCTTCATCATCACCATTGTGCAGAACATGAAAAGAATCCCTATTGCTAACTGGAATGCAATACTTACTTTACGGAGTGCGTACTTGTTTCCGGTATTCTGGGGGGACGATCGTTTGATGGCGAATGGCACTAACAGAAGTAAAGACAGTAAAAGAATCCCTGCGAAATAAAGAAGTGATTCTCCATAAATATTCCCGGATATCCCGGACATTTTCTTAAAAGCAGGTAAGACCATCTCAACCAAAGCCATACCCAATACCCCGGATAGCAATATGATGTATAGGTACTCCACAGAAAGTAGAATAAATACACCCCCAATGGAGGAACCACATACTTTGCGCAATTCTATCTCACGGCTGCGTATCCTCATGCGAGTGATGAACAGAGAGAGATAATTGAACAAAGAACAAAGAATCACCAGACCTCCGGCTACGGAAAATAGTATCAGATAATAGAATTGGAAAGATTTGTTCCTATTAATTGATGAATAATGATATTCATTGAGTGGTATTAGCCGGATGTCCTCAAACACTCTGCGGGGATCTCTCGGATCGGCTTTAGTTTCATTTGCGGCAAGTTTCTTTTGAAAGATTACTGGATCAGTCCCTTTACGTAACTTGATAATGATTTCGAAACTTCCATTACTCCAATCATTCTGCCAGCGGCGGAAATATTCTCCCTGTCCCCAGTAGCCAAATGACAGATTACTATGATTGAGATTTGAGAGAATGGCACAAATCGTCAGTGTATCATCATTGTAGTTTTTAACTTCTTTGCCCAGTACATTTGTAGAACCAAATAAATGCATGGCTATATCTTCTGTTAAGGCTATCTTGTCATTGGAATACATAAAGTCCATGCTTCCTGATAGAATGGATATATTGAACATCTTCATGAAGCAGGAGTCTGCTTGTATATCATTAGTTTTCACCGTACGACCATTTGCTTTAAGATCTATTTTTTGTCCCCATCTTGTATAGGCACATACAGCTTCCACCTCAGGGAAATCGTTTTTCAGCACAGTCGATGCCGGGTATGGCATGGAAGTAGAGTACCCGTTTACACCAAATACATTTTCTTTGCAGAGAATATACATCCGGTCGGCTCCTTCGTGGTAAGCATCATACGTCGTTTCATAATGTATCCACAGGTTAGCAAAGGCGAAGCAGGTGAAGCCTACTGCCAAACCAAAGATGCCGATAATACTTTGTATCTTGTATTTCAGTATATTACGGAATGCTATCTTAAAATAATGTTGTATCATGGTTTTAAATTTTCTCACATTTTATTCACTATTGATGGGTTTCACAGAATCTTTTCATATAAAGATTTCAAATTTTGTGCCAAACTCATAACAGCTTGTTTAATAGGTGAATATTGAATGTAGTAATATGAAATAAGTGTGCTATACTGCACAAAAGCAGTGCATATTCGCACATGTGTTTCAAGTTACTCCCGACTCATTCACTCTTAATAACTTCTGCCGGATTCTGTCGCGCTGCCTGCCATACACGCCAGCCGATACTAAGGGCAATCACTATCGCAATGCCTGCCAATATAAAAATGAATGGCAACACTCCTATGTTGACCTGGCGATTGTAAGTCTCAATCCACAGTTTCATGATAATATAGCCTATCGGGAAAGCTATCAGTGAAGATATAATCAGAAGCAAAGAATATTCCTTAAGGAAAATATTTAGAATATTACGGATGGTAGCTCCATTCACTTTGCGGATAGCTATTTCCTTCCGTCGTAGCTCGCAAGTCAATGTAACCAGAGAATAGATACCAAATACAGATATCAGAATACAAATTAATGAGGAAAAACTCAAAAGACTGGATAAAGCATCTTCTGACTTCAGGTACTTGTTGTATCTTTCTTCTTCACTATCCAAAAATAATTTGCGGTCAGGAAGTTCAGACTGCTGCATCTCTTCAATACGACGACGACATTCTTCCCAGGTTCCCGGCTTGTATTTGAAGAGTACGAAACAACGTGGCCACATATATTTCGATTTGTTTGTATTGACAAATACTGTGTGCGGTAAATCTTTTGTAGGAGATTTGTAAGCACAGTCTTTTATAACTCCTATTACGGTCATAGGTGTCACTTCTTTATTACAATAAGAAATGTGTTTTCCGATTGCTTCTTCAGGTGTCCAGCCCATAGTCCGGGCTGTTGTTTCCATGATATTGACCTCGCGGACATCTGATTTATCTGAAACCCACTCTCCTGCCAGCAGTTGCATATTGTAGAATTTGAAGAACTCTTCTCCTGCTAAAATTTCATCTATACCGAGTGGCTTTTCAATTGTATCATCCAAGCCATCCCATGAGTCGACTTCAAAAGCAGAATAGGCACCCATGCTGATAAGAGGCCAGTAAACAGGCCTCACAACTTCGGTAACCATGGGTAATGCCTTCACTTTTTCCGCCCACACATTCATGTCTACATTCATCCAGATACCCAAGGATGCACGGTTCTGATAGTCCATTCCCGTATCTACATTACGTAAATGATAGAGTTGCATTTGCATAATGGTAGTGCAGAGGATAAATGCTATACAGACAACCAGTTGCACTATAATGCTCCCCTTTCGGCACATATGTCCTATGGCATTTGCATATGGCCTATGTATCGTATTTTGTAACGAATGGCGGCGGAATATAACGACAGAAAGTATAGCAACGAGAAATGCTAATATTGCCATACCTGCTATGTATATCATGCAATTACCATAAACAGATATATCTGTATCAACAATCATGGAATAGCGCAAAAAACAAGGCTTGAGCAGTTCTATGAAAAACATTCCTAATATTGAAGCCAGCAGAATGGTAAATAAGAAATCGGTGCTGAGCAATGCTAACAACGAACCTTCGGAAGCTCCGTTTACTTTACGCAAGGCCATCTCACGTTTGCGGGAGCGGAAGCAGTCCATATAAATCGTCAGATAGTTTACTAATGCGCACAGAATAATGAGTATTCCTGTTATTGAGAAATAAACAATATAACGGAATTGTACAATGAGTTCATCTCCACGAATAAATTCATCCGCATAGCGTAATTCTGTGATAGGTTCCAGATAGAAGCGGGTAATTCCGGTCACGTCAGTGTATTTATTCCTTTTCAATTCTTCAGGGAAATTCCGGTTCATCTTTTCTAAAAGTGCATGAGCGTCACTCCCGTTCTTTACCTTTATCAACAGTCTATAGTGGCTGTTATCCCATGAAGTGTCATCACTGCTCATCCACCCCATAATGGAGTATTTAAAATTAGAATGTCTCCCCCAGTCACTTATAACGGCTCCTATGCGATATTCCCTCATATTGTTGGAAGCAATCAGATTTTGTCCAATGACCTTGGTAGTGCCAAAAAGTTCACGAGCCATCGTTTCCGTAATGGCCACCTCTTTGGTTTCTCCTGAATTTGATAAATAGAAATTTTGGCTACCTTCTAAAATCTTTATATCCATCATGCGAATAAAAGTAGAATCCGGCGCAATATACGGACATTCTATCTGTTGTTTGTTTTTTAGGGTGAAGAAACTTTGTTGTTCGAATATGCAGAAGTCTTCTATTTCCGAATAAGTGTCTTTTAGATAGCCGCCCAGAGCGTAGGGTACAAAGTTGGAGTAATGTGCTCCGAAATGCCGGTCGTCCGTTCGTACCAGATAGATACGCTCTGCATCCCTATGAAAATTATCATACGTCATTTCATATTGTATCCAGAAGGTGGACAGGGCAAAACAAGCCAGCCCTATTGCTAGGCCGACAATGCTGATTATACTTTGTGTCTTATGTTTCAGTATATTCCGCGATGCCATTTTAAGATAATGCTGTATCATGATATTCTATATTTTCTTTGGTAACGTATTTATTCTCCTTTTAATACTTTTGCCGGATTTATCTTTATTGCTTTATGAATTTGCCATCCTAATGTACAAAGTGAAATCAGCGCAATGAGAAGTCCGGCAGTCAGGAATATCCAGAGTGACAGTGGCGCATGATGATAAAAACTTTCCATATATTTATGAATCAATATATAGCTGATACAGGAAGCCAGAATAAAAGCAATGCTGAATATATAGCAATATTTACGTAGCAATAATCGGAAGATATCACGGGCAGTGGCTCCGTTTACTTTTCGTAAAGCTATCTCACGATATCGTTGCTGAATATCATACAGCGATAATCCGAATAATCCCAAACAAGAAATAAGTATTGCAATCATGGCGAAAGTGATATAAATGCGCGTGGTGCGTTGGTCATCGCGATACAGTGTAGCTATTTCATTTTCGATGAATGAGTAATTGAACTCCCCTTCCCCATTTATTTCATGGAATACTTTTTCCAGAAATTCAATGGCTTCTTTGCGCTTTCCGGGAACAATAGAGGCCAACAATGGTTGTTGATGACCACCTATACTATAGCAGAATGCCAGTGGATAAACAGGGTTGGCCAGATGACCCATTTTGAAATCTTCTATTACACCTACTATTTCATAGGGAGGGTTTGAACTTGCATCTGTACCTACGCTAAACCACATTCGTGCATCTGTTTGCATCTTTGTTTTATTGATATCTTCTATGTGAAATACTTTCTTGGCAGTCTCATTAATAATGAATTTGTATTGTGCAAACTGGTCTTTCTCATCATCCCAGATACGTCCCTCTTTGAGCTTAAAGTCAAAGAGTTCCATATACTTCTGATCCACAAAGTCAACACTGATTTTAGCCTTTTCACCAGTAGATGCAGTACATTCTGTATGCGGGGGGAACATCTGGATAGGTGAATCACCATAGGTCCATTGGGTAAATAAGGGCGATTCATCCATTTTCCGTTTTACCGATTCTACTTTTAAGTCCTCTTCTTTTCTTTTTGCTTCCCATTCTTCCATGGAGGTAATAACATCTCCATATGTTCTATCCGTTGAGAAAAGCGAACATTTGATGATATCCTGAGTCTTGTAATTTAAGTCATAATGGAGCACATAATGTAATTGGCGGCTGAAATAAATGGCTGCTATTACTAGACAGATTGTAATGATATATTGTACTGACAGGAATATAACACGCGATACCACTGAATTTCCGCCTGTACTGATGGAACGAAGGGAATGAATAGGTGGTGCGTAGTTATAACGCAGAAATGGGAAGATAGTAGTAAGAAGTGGCATGCCTAACAGTAAAAAGACTGAAAGCCATATATCGAAGTACAAATCTGCCACAACAGGAATTTCAAGCCATAAAGTTACAATGCCGCGTGTTATTTCTACAAAAGTCCAAATGAAAAGCAATGCAATGGCTCCCAGAGAAAAGTTTTCAGAATAGAGCTGGAGAAAAACCGTTTTACCATTAGCCCCAAAAACTTTCTTTATCCCAAATTCCCGGGCACGTTTCAGCATGACTACCGTATGCAGATTTATGTAGTTGAACATACCGACAAGTAGCAACAGAAAGCTTATAAGCGTGAGAATATTTAAAGAAGTTTGGTTTCCCTTGTAAATAAGAGTGTCATATGTAGCGACTGTTGTATTGGTATAAAAGCCTTTTAGGGGCACTAACTGGTAGTATATTGCGCGGTCAGAATACGACTTTAATTGCATCGGTACTTTATTTTTCCGATTAAGTTGTATGACGTCTTCGGGGCGATGCAGTTGTACTAATTGGTTCTCCATACGGCTCCAGGATTTGCTTAATTCTATAGAAATGACAAGATCGAATTGCATGGAGGCTTTTGTGGAAGGTTCGTCAATAACTCCTGTAACCGTTACTATATTGCCCGTAGAAGTCTTCAATGTTTTGCCTATAGGACTTTCGTGTTTAAACAAACGAGTTGCTAATTTTTTAGTCATAATGACATCGTCGGGAGAGTGTACTGTACTATTTCCCTCTATTACGGGATAAGGCATCATTTCTAAGAATAAGCTGTCGGCTATCATCGTCTGGACGGTGAACCGGCGGTTATTTACCATTATGTAATCGTCTGAGAATGGAATAAATTGGCTAACCTTTTCAACACTTGGATCCAATAAAGGATTCTTGAAATTGGAATCATTATTACGGTCTATAGCTCCTGCCAAATAAGTTTCCCCATTTTGCGTGACCGTTGTCATCAGAAAAGTACGCTCCAATTCCGGACAGAAGTGATCTACATTATTTTCCTGGTGAATATAGCGGGCTATGATCAATGCGCAAGATACACTGAACACTAATCCTATGAGGTTAATAAAAGTATATACTTTAAATCGCAATAGCATGCGTATGGATAATAAGATTTGTTTCATATATTCTACTTTTATATTATTATTTTTCTTATTCATATTTAATCACTTCTGCCGGATTTACATTGGCTGCTTTATAAATCTGCCAGATAATAGTCAATAGTGAAATCAAGGCTGTTGCGCCTATGCCTATAATAAATAAATCGGGAGTGATGGGTGCTTTATGGGCAAAGTCTTCTAAATAGAGAACTATCGCCCCGAATGATAACGGAACAGCTATTAATGAGGCTATCCCCAATACTGAGAGATATTTTTTGATGAGCAAAGGGTATATGTTCTTCCCTTGTGCCCCATTTACTTTACGCAATCCTATTTCCCGGTAACGCTGACGGATATCAAATAAAGAAATGGCCAATAGTCCCAAAGATGATATAAGAATGGCAACTTTGGCAAACAATGAATAGATATCCACAACCTGGCGGTCTTCATTGTACATGGAAGCTATTTCATCTTCTATCAGTTTATATTCGAAGTCAGTGTTTCCCGTAGCTTCTTCATATAGTTTACGCAAGAAGTCGATGACTTCTGCACGTTGTTCGTGCGGATATGAAGCAGTAATAGTCGTGAGTTCAATTTTTTCATCAAAATATTCGATAATCATGGGAGCGGTAGACTGTGATAAATGCCTGACATTGAAATCTTTTACAACCCCTACGATTTCAAGTGGAGGATTATATTCAGATGGAACGTTACTGGAAGCCCAACTTGTGTCTTCACCCTGAAGTTTGTCGCGTGTGATATCCTTGACGCCAAATACTTTTTTGGCAGATTCGTTTATGATACATTTAAAACTATTTTTGGTAAACATCTCATCTATTGAATCATTCCATAGCCTGCCTTCCAGTAGTTGGAATCCGAATAATTCCATATAGCGTGGAGACATTCTGGCCCGTAATACCGGTTTGAAACCATTCTCTGCTTGGTTAAGAGCGTAACGTGACTGCTTGAAGTAATGAAGCGGCATTGATATTCTGCTCCAATGAGTAAATAATGTGCTTTCACTCATTCGTTTGTTTACTAACTCTTTATTAGCCTGTTGTATTTTCCCTTCTTTCAAAAGATCTTCTTTCTCTTTCTCATGAAATGAACTTCCTCCTTTGAAAATATACATCTTGCATTCTATTACATCATGAGTACGGAAGCCGAGGTCGGAATGAAGCATGTATTCGAGTTGCCGTACGAAGAAAAGTGACATGACGATCATATAGATAGTGATGACATATTGAAAACCAAGAAAAAGCATGCGTGAACGGACAGAGAAACGTGTAGAAGAAAGTTCACGCATGGAAGAGACTGGAGTGTTATGAGTGAATTTTATAAACGGATAAAATGTAGTCAGTAATGGAAGTACGAATAAGATAAGAAGAGATATATTCAGGTCATACTTTAAATTTGAGTTCGTAGGAATATACATTTCATTGTAGAACAGATGTCTGGTAATTTCAATAATCAGCCAACAAACAAATAATGCAGCTCCTGAGAGTAATATGTTCTCAATGTATATCTGAATAAAGATCTCTTTTCTACCTGCTCCATATACCTTTTTTATGCCAAACTCACGGGCACGTTTGGACATGATGACTGTATAAATATTGGTAAAGTTCAGTATGCCTATAATACCCACCAGAAAGGCTACAATCCATAATACACGAATATAATCTTTATTCCCATGTCGGGATAACGCTGACTCTTCATGAGAGGTTGTATAATAATAATCTGCCAATGGTAAATACTGATAGTGCATGGTTTGAAATGTACTCCATTGGTCTCGTGGCTGTTCTTTATCATATTTTTTATTTAATCCAGTTATATCCGTACCCGGTGCCATGATTACGGCATAGTTCGGATTTGAGAACCATAATTCTTCCAGTTCGTCCGATAAAAACATGTCCGGTAGCCATGACGTTTTGGTTTCCGGGGTATCCAATACGCCTACAATGTGAAACTTTCTTCCGATGGAATTCAGGAAAGTCAAGCCTATAGGATTGGGTACTCCATTTAGCGAATGAAGCCAAAACTCTTTAGTTATGAGCGCATCGTTAGGGCGCTTTATTTTCCCGTTGCCCATATATATGGGATAAGGAAAGATACTAAAGAATGTACTGTCTACGGACAGAGCATTGACAGTAATTTCTTGTTTTCCAAAATCCATAACCAAATCGGTACATGGAGTGAATGATGTATAACGTTCTACTGCCGGATCTTTCTCTAAGTCAGATTGGTATCCGGCCAGTTCTTTTGTACCGTCACTGATAGAACGTTCGATAAAACAAATCCGTTTGTATTCCGGATAACAGTGGTCCACTGTATTCTCCTGATGAATATATCGTGTTATGGTAAATACACAGGCAAGACTAATTGCTAATCCTATGAAATTGACAAAGGTATACACCTTAAACCGCAATAGCATGCGTATGGATAGTAGAATTTGTTTCATATGTTATGATGTTTTTATTCTGTTTTCATAATCTTTGCCGGATTAATGCGTGTGGCCTTATTCACCTGCCATAACAGAGTGCCCAATGAAATGCCTGCAACAATTAGTATGGCAATCACATATATGGATATACTGACAGGTGCTTTAACAACGAAATCCTTTGTATAAATGTATATGAGATAGTAAGATAATGGTACAGTAAGCAGTGTTGCCCCTCCTATCACCCATATATATTTACGGAATAAAATTGAATATAAATTCCGTAACTGTGCTCCGTTCACCTTTCGGATGGCTATTTCGCGGTAACGTTGGCGGATATCGAACAAGGAAAGTCCGAATAGCCCCAAAACCGAAATAAAGATGGAAATGGCGGAAAAAAACGTGAAGACAGTTGACACACGACGGTCTTCGCGATATAAGGCCTGCACATCTTCTTCCAGCCAGTGATGATCAAATTCTTCGGTATTGAAAATCTCTTGTCTGGCCTTTTTCAGATAAGAGATAAGTTCCTTCTCTTTTCCGGGTTTACAGGCTATCTGGTATTGTGAACCACCTCCACTGGGAGATACCATGAATACAAGAGGTTTTTTACCGGCAGTAAGATGTCCGGTGTAGTAGTCTTCTATGACTGCTTCTACGGGCATCAGAGATGTGCCGCCTTCTACAATATTTCCATCCATGCCCATGGAAATCCAAAGTGCTTTTTCTCCCCTGATAAATGCTTCATCACGTTTCGTATAGCCGAAGGTCTTCATGGCAGCTTCATTCATAACTACAAGATATTTATTGCGTCCCTCAATTTTATCAGGCAGCACATTGTCTTTCATCTGTAGCTCATAAAATTTTAAAAAGTCGAGGGGCACCCACATCAGCATCATATTTTGTTTCACGTCTTTATCATTTATAAGAGTGGATGTGCCTGCGCCTCCTGCTCCTAAAATGCCACAATGTGACGGTTCTCCACGGAACCACTGTTCGATAAAGGGGCATTCTTCCAGCTTTTGCTCAATGCTCTGGGCATCTTGCCAGTGTTTCTTTTTTTGTTCATCACTCTCTAAATACCAAGTTTTGGAGAGAGGTACTAAGTTGGCATACAATATACCCTTTGTCCGAAATCCCGGAGGAGTATCTTGCAAAAAGTGGAGGTGACTGCTGAAATACAATGATAGTATAATGAGCAATAAAGTGATACTATACTGTATAAACAGGAAGACTGTACGGGTTGCAACTGATTGACGTGATCCTCCGATGGAGCGTATGGATATGATGGGTGGTAGATAATTGTATTTGATAAAGGGATAAATTGTGGTGATTAATGGTAGAAGAACCCAAACCGCTAATGACAGTTGCCAGTCAAAAGTTGTATAAGGAATGTCACTATCAAGCAACCGATTGGCATATCCGGAGAATATCTCGATGAAAAACCATGCCAGTAATAAAGCGATGGATATCATTAATGCATTCTCTGTCCATAGTTGCATGAAGAGAGTGTGTCCTTGTACACCGAAGACTTTCTTCACACCATATTCTTTAGAACGTCTTAGCATGAAGACCAGATAGATATTGATAAAGTTCAATATGCCTGCCAGTAATAGCAGTAAGCATACCGCGGTGAGTATCAGGATGTGGGAACGGCTACTGTAATGCCATATTTCAGGATCATCACCGGAAGCCGCCAATTCTTTGTTCCAATAAAGTTGGCTGACAGGAATGAAGTTATACCGTATTCTAAACCCTTGTGATGTCTGGCGGTAGACGTTACTGGAAGCATTAATAGCATTCATATCGACTCCTGGCATGAAACGTAGAAGTTCAACATACATTCTGCTCCATTCTCTTCTTGTTTTAAGGTTGAGGTTTACCACAACATCAAATGTCAGTGAAGATTTGCATGCCGGTTCATCCAATATGCCGCAAATAGTGAGGTGTTTGCCTCCGGAATATTCCATAATCTGCCCTATTGGATTCTTTTCTCCAAATACACGCTTAGCGAATTTCCGGGTGATAAGAGCCTCTTCCGGAGCTACCATCCGTTTGCCTTTCAGCGGATAATTAAAGAAATGGAAGAAAGCTGTATCAGCTACTAATACTTGGACAGCATAAGGCTTTTCATCAATCGTCACATTATCATTGCAGAATGTAATGAAATTACTTCTTTCTTTGATAGCTTCAGGCTGAAAATAAATAGTGTCCGCTCCGCTATCTGCCCCTACACTACCCGGGAATACATTGCCATCTATATCGCGAAGTGGAATATAGACATTTTCAGCATCTGTGCAATGTGTATTTACTAGGAGTTCCCGATGAATGTAGCGGACTAATATGATAGTACATGCCAGACTCAGTGCTAACCCGATAATATTAATAGCGGTATATGATTTAGAGCGTATTAGGAAACGCCAAGCGTATCTGAGTGTTTTCATATTTTCATTCTATTTTTTTCCTGTATTATTATATCTTGTTATTCATATTTCATAATCTCAGCCGGGTTTATATTGGCTGCTTTTCGTACTTGCCATAACAAAGTGCCCAATGAAATAACTGTAACTATTACTAAGCCTATTATAAATATACCGATGGTAACAGGCGCTTTTACGGCAAAACCACTTGTATATATATGAATAATATAGCAGGAAAGAGGGATCACTAACAAGAATGCGACACCCAACACTGCCATATATTTACGTAGCAGCAATGGATAAAGGTCTTTCAACTGTGCACCGTTTACCTTACGGATTGTGATTTCGCGATAACGCTGACGGATGTCAAACAGAGAAATGCCGAATAATCCGAGACTGGCAATAGCTATTGCAATACAGGCAAAGATGGAGTAGATAATAGCTATTTGCTGGTCTTGAGCATAGATTGCTTTCACATCCTCCTCCAGGATACTATATTCAAAGTCTTCACTTCCATAAATTTTCAATTCTGTTTTGCGTAAAAAGTCGAGCACTTCTTTCTTCTTCCCCGGCGTACAAGCTATCTGATAAACATCACCACTCATGCGGTCACTTACCATATAGACAGTTGGTTTCTTTCCCAGAGATAAATGTCCGCTATAATAATCATCTACTACTGCTGCGATAGGCTGGGATTGGCCGGAAGTTCCCCGCCTCAGTGAGTTTTCTTCTGTGACATTGGCACCTTGGCAAGTAGTGTAACCCAAAGCCTCCATAGCGGCACGGTTTACTACCAGCACTCCCCAGAAATCTTTATCTTTCAGGTTGGGCAGTTCTCCTTCGATTAGTTTTATATTATAAATATGGAAGAAATGAGGTGTTGCAAAACGCATGTTCAAGTAAGCCTTCTTTCCTTCGTCACTTATGTAATTACTGCCGTAATCACCTTTGAGGATATCAGTGTAGCTGGATTCGAAATCTTCTATGTATGGACACGAGGAAAGTTCATTATCCAATGCCTCTATCCGCTCTTGACGCAGTTTCATGCTTTCATCGGTATAAGAACTGAAGTCTTTGGACTCATAGGCCAACTGAGCAATGATAATGTCTTTCGTGCGGAAACCAGGTTCAGTATTGAGCAATACATCCAACTGGTTGTTGAAGTAGAGTGAGAGCACCACCAACAAGAAGGTAAGCATATACTGAATTCCCAGAAACAGGATACGTGAACGCACCGAACGATTTTCTGAACCAATAGAACGAATTGAAATTATAGGCGGAGTATAATTGTATTTTATAAACGGATAGACGGAGGTAATCAATGGCAGTATTATCAATATAGCTAACGACAATTGCCAGTCGAATGCAGTATAGACAAAGTGATAATTGAACAGGCTCTTCACAGGCGCGGCACTTATCTCTATGAACAGCCAAGCTATCAGCATGGCAGCTGATACCAGCAATGTATTTTCTGTCCATATATTGAAGAATAATTCCTTTCCTCTTGCACCGAACACTTTCTTCAACCCATACTCTTTTCCTCTCCGGAGCATGGCTACCAGGTAGATATTGATGAAATTGATGATACCTGTCAGTAACACCAGTAAGCATACTCCTATCATAATCAATAGGTGGGGGTAACTACCGGTAAAGAACATCAATGGTTCTTCATTGCTGATGGAAGTGTCCCAATAGAGCTCTTTGACTGGGATAAAAGAGTAAGTATAGGTACGTGTATCACCACTTTCGGGAGAGTTTACATATTGGGGATTACGCCCTTCCTTATTCAGTTTATCCATATCGGTTCCCGGCATAAATGAAAATAAATCTATAGGCATGCGTTCCCAACTGCTGGACGAAGTTTTGGATAGTACTACATCAAATTGCAGAAAGGTCTTGTTTTCCGGATTACCCAATACGCCTTCAATTGTTATATCTTTGTCGTTGGAGCTGCGAATCACTTTGCCCACAGGATTTTCTTTCCCAAAAAGTTTCCGTGCAAATGTTTCTGTAACCAAGGCAGATTGGGGAGAGCGTAATGTAATATTGCCTTGTACTACTGGATAACGGAACAGTTGAAAGAATACACTATCCGTCACAATCATCCGTGAAGGGAAACGGTTCGTTCCCACCATCACATAGTCTTTCTCTAATGGAATGAAACTGGTTTGCTTATTGATATAGCGTTGATCGATAAGACTGCTGTCTTTGCTACTTATAAGGGTAGACAGATATATGTTACCATTTATGTCCCTTTTGATACCATAGACCTGTTCCCGGTCGATGCAATTGTTGTCTACTGTCAGTTCTCTATGGATATAACGAACCAGGATAATGCAACATGCCAGACTGAAAGCAAGCCCCAGCAGATTGATGATGGTATATGACTTTGAGCGTATCAGGAAACGCCAGGCGTATTGGAGTGTTTTCATATCTTTCAAATATAATTTTATTATTATTCGCTTTTAATTACTTTAGCCGGATTCTGTCGTGCTGCCTGCCATATCCGCCAACCTATACTGATGGAAATGATAACAATCACCGTTGCCAGAATAGCCACATAAATCCACCAAGTAATGGTCGTTTGGATTACATACCCTTCCAACCAGTGTTTCATGACAATGTAGCCTGTTGCAAAAGCCACAATTGCAGCCAATGCCAGTATGCTCATATACTCCCGGAGAAAGATGCCGATGATGTCTGATATCGTAGCTCCATTCACTTTGCGAACGGCAATCTCTTTACGCCGTTGTTCGCACGAAAGATTGACCAGGGAAAATACTCCGAAGACTGCAATAATGATGCAAATTATAGATGATACAGTAAGTAGCTTCATCAGAACACGTTCGGAAGCGGTGGCATCATCAATGATGCGGCTGAAACTTCGTGACCACATATAAAAGTCAGGGTAGTTCTGCTTAATGTGCTCGTTAATGGCTTTCTGGGCATCCTCATACTTTCCATGATAGGTATACGCGTATTCTTTTCTGGGAGGAAACATTGATATAGTATATACGGCCGGCATTGCTTCTACTGTTGGTGAAAGACGAATGTCTCTCAGAACACCGGCAACTACATAAGATTTGGAGAACTTTTTTCCTATAGGATTTTTCCATCCAAATTTCTTGGCGAGAGCTTCATTGATTAGAACATCATTACGGTCAGATGATTCATCCGGAAAAATGCCAGTCACTAATTGTAATCCGAATAAATTGAATGTTTCCTTTGAAACCTGAAAGCTACTGATTGCAATCTCTTCATCTCCCGGTTGTTTATCATCCCATTCTATTGTAGTAAACATTGAATTGGAAGAGCCAGGCAAAGGTAAGTTTGAAACTTCTCGGAAGTCAATGCCTGGAATCTCTTTCATCAGCCTTACCCAGTTCTCCTTTTCATCGTCAGAAATACCTTGGAGGTAAGCCACATACTCTACATCAGTGTGAGTAACTCCCATATCAGCAGAAGTACGGAGATGGTGCAGCTGTTTTATCATTACTACTGTGCAAAAGATGAATCCGATACTGATAACCAACTGAAGCCAGAGCCCCATCCGGCGATAAAAAACAGAGAAACGGCTGGTGAAAACGGAAGATATGGCAGACTGCAATGTAAAGTGCCGCTGAACTGCTAAGGTTCCCCAGGCAAAAAGCAAAACAATTCCTGTTGCAATTGACATATAAATGAGTGTCTCTTTATAGAAGAAATAACTTTCCTCAAATATGTAAGACCACTGTTTAAATGTAGGAAGACAAATTTCTACCAGTAGCAGCCCGACCAGGATTGCAGCAAACAACAGTAATATAATCTCAGACATCAGCAGGATTATAAGACTTTTCTCTGTTGCTCCGTTTACTTTACGAAGTGCCCACTCGCGCTGTCTCATGCGGATGCGTATTAGATATATGATAAGGTAGTTAGATAATGCTCCCAGCACTATCAGCATGCTGACTAAACAAAAGAGGCGAACATACTCTATACGGACAAATGTATTATAATAGGGATATGTATAGTGCATTTCTGTTAATGGAGTAATTCGAACAGGATATTTTCTTATAGTACCTCTCATATCTACTTCCATACTTTCCAGTTTCTTCTGCAAGGCATCGATGTTGGTGCCCGGAGCAACGCGAAACAAAGTTGTTCCATCAGCATACCCCCATTCTTGATATTTAGGAGCTTTGCGTCTTGAAATAACATCAAAATCATAATTGGAATGCCCTTTCCACTCTTGCACCACAGCCGTAATAGTCATCTTTTTATCAAATGGATATTCTTTACCTATGGGAGATTCATCGCCGAAAAGCATGCGGGCGGCTTTGTCACTGATGGCAACTTCGTCAGCAGTATTGTACAGAAACTGTAAGTTACCTTCCAGCACTGTAACCGGAAAGATTGAAATAAAAGCACTGTCCACTGATATCATTTTCCAGTGTCTGCTTTGTTCATCGTTAAATTCCGTTGTAAAATTGGTATAGGTAGCCGACTCTATTCCAGGAAAGTTCTTGACCAGATAAGGTGCTAACAAAGGAGAAGTTATAGTGGAATAACCGTTTGAGTAAAAAACAGAAGAAATAGATGCCACATAAATTCTATCAGCTCCATCATGGAAAGTATCATAACTCTGCTCATAATTCACCCACATGCCAGATAAAGCAAAGCTGGCAAAACCTACAGCCAGACCAATAACACTAATTAAAGTCTGTGCTTTATATCTTAGCAGGTTTCTGATAGCTATTTTTAGATAGTGCTGTATCATGATATTCGTTCTTATTTCAATATCAATTCTTCTGCTTCGCCAAAGTTATCATATCCTGTCGTAATTACCCAATCACCCGGCTGTAAACCGTCTGTAATCTCGTATTGTTGGGGATTTTGACGTCCGATACTAAGAGGAACGCGTGTTGCTTTGCTCTTGGATGCGTTTAGTTTATAAATCCATTGTCCACCAGTAGCTTGATAGAAATTGCCACGTGGAATAACAATAGCTTGTTCTGGTTGTCCCAACTCTATCTGTACTCGGAAACTCTTACCGACACGCACATTGTCCGGCATCTCTCCAGTAAATACCAGGTCGACATCAAAAGTACGGTCTTTTACTTCAGGAACTACTTTGGTGATGCGAAGCGGATATTTGCGTCCTTGATAGTTTATTGTAGCAGGAAGTCCCGTTGTAATACGGTCTATGTAATATTCACTAAGAGATGTATGTATCTTATATTGATCTAACACCTTGATTTCCGCAATACTTTCGTTAGAAGAAACCTGCTGTCCCGGAGTTACTTTTACAAAACTAAGCTGACCGGCGACGGGAGCCTTTACAATTAAGTTGTCCAGTCGTTCGCAGGCACGTTCATACTTCTTGCGTTCACGTTCACGGTCGTTGCGGATTAAGTCTTTACGGATAACGGTCACAGCGGAATCATGACGAAGGCTTTCGCGTTGTAGCTGGGCATTTTTCACTTTATAGTTGTATTCGTCTTCGGAAACTTCCAGTTGAGCTTTGCTCTTGATTCCCATTTTATATTCTTCCTTGTCGAGGTCGAAACTTTTCTTGAGGCGATCCAGTTCGTAATTAGTCTGCAAAGTTTGTTGTTGCAGGTTCAGACTTTTCTGCTCCATCTCGATTTCTTTCTCCTGATAGGTTATCAGTTGTTTTTCCCAATCATCGCGTTGGTCTTCGATGCTGCGCAAAAGGTCCGGGTTTTCAAGCATAAGGATGGTATCTCCTTTTTGAAGCAGGCTTCCCTCCTCGCCTATGATACGTTCTACACTGCCTGACTCACGGGCATTGATCTTGATGGTGAGAATTGGCTGGATAAGTCCTTCCACATCTACATATTCCATGAACTTATCGTTCTTCACTTCGGCAATCTGCACATTTTCCTGGTCGATGCGAAGTTTGCTCGGACCGGCAGAAAGAATAATGACGTAGATGAGGAAAGCGAGGAAAACCACGCCTCCTGCCAGATAATAACGGTAGCGGATGTACCAAGGCTTCTTTTCGAGTTTAATATCCATGATGCTATTTATGTTTTCGATTTATAATCAGGTTATACAGTATATGATTTATCATTCTATTTTCTTATCATCTCATCCATTACCGCCTCTATCCTTTCCGTTTCCGTTAGTGGGGCATCCAGTTCAAAATCATAGAGCGTAATGCTGCGGAGAGTATAGTACAGACTCCAGTAATTATATAATGCTGTTATATAATTACGTCGTGCAGCATCCTTTTCGCTGATGGATGCATTAAGGTCGAGTACGGTAGATTTGCCTAAAATATAAAGTCTTCGGGCTACATCGGCACGCCGTTGCGCTGTTTCGTCAGTGCGGGCGGCAATGTGTACGCGTTGCGATTGCAGGTTGAACTGCTGTACCAGTTTGCGGACATTCAATTCAAAGTCAGTTTTATCCTGTTCTACCTGAGTATATGTCAAGTCGCGATTGGAACGGGCCACGCGAACCTGCCCCTTTCCCCGCCCCCAATCCAATATTGGCAGATTGATGCCGAGGGTGACGTATTGTTGATCTAAAGGATTGTGATAAGCATCTTTCAACTTGTTTCCTGTCTGTGTCAGTCCGAAACGGAGATAGAGGTCAGCTTTCAAACCGGCATTGGCGCGGGCATTGGCTACATTGCTTTCACTTTCCAGCTTGCGACGCTGCATATTCAGTATGTCCGGGCTATTTTCTCTTGCTGTCATCAAAGCGGCATTCAAGTCTATGTGAAGACTGGGGACATGGTCGTTGACCTCCACCTTTATCAACACATCTTCCTGAATGCCGAGATACGAACGGAGTTCCTGCATACAATCTTCTACCTCGATATGTGCGTTCATGCGGTTGGTCTCTTCAGTCAGTTTATTCAGTTCCAGTTGCAACATTTCATTTTCAGTGATGGTACCAATGTTATAGCGCCCTTGCGCGTATATATACAAGGTGTCTGCATTGGCATAGTTGGTAGAAGCAATTTCATAATTGCTCTGTGCCGTGGCAAGGGCGAAGAATTTCTGCGTGGCGCGTGCGGCAACGAGTTCCAGAGTTTCTACATAGGTTTTCTTTGCCTCCCGGTAGCGTAATGGCTCGATGCGGCGGTTCCATTTCAGACTATTGTATCCGAAAAGTGCTTGACTATAGCCGATATTTATGGGTGACGTCTGCCAGGAAATGGTATTATCACTGAACAAATCAAGTCGTTGAGCAGAAGTTTCCACGAATAGCGTACCACCTGTCCAGGGTATATTCTGTGTGAGGCTCAGTGTGAGGTCGGTACTTAGAAGATTCTGTTCCACAAATTTCACACTACCATCACTCATGGTGATTTTATTGATTGCACGATTCAAGGCTGGATCGGAAGTCAGCTTCAATGCAGGTAAGTAATTGGCGCGGTAATATTTATAACTCCAATAGGCCGAACGGAAACTGTGACGGGCTGTTTGCGCATCGGGCGATTGCTGACGGGCACGCTCTATTGTTTGTTCTAAAGTCAGGTCCAGGGTACGTTCCTGGGCAGCAACGGTTACCAGAGTACCGCAAGTTATCAGTGATAAAAGTATATTTTTGTACATAGTATATCCCTTTTGATAAAAGACTTTCAAATCTTATGCCAAAATCGTAAATGGTTGTATATCAACAATTAATTCTTTGTGTTATATATTGATTCGTGTGCTATACCGCACAAAAATAGTGCGTATACGCACGCACAACACATGGAAATAATATCTATCTTTGCTGCGTAGAATAAAAACAATCATGGAACAACTTGGGAAAATACTGATAGTAGATGATAATGAGGACGTCCTCTTTGCCCTCAACCTTTTGCTGGAACCCTATGCCGAAAAGATAAAAGTGGCGGTAACTCCCGACCGCATCGAGCATTTTATGACAACTTTCCAGCCGGATATTATATTGTTGGATATGAACTTTAGCCGTGATGCCATCAGCGGGCAGGAAGGCTTTGAAAGTCTGGAACAAATTCTGCACATTGACCCGCAGGCCGTCGTTATCTTCATGACAGCATATGCGGATACGGATAAAGCGGTGCGAGCCATCAAGGCCGGTGCTACAGACTTTATTCCGAAACCCTGGGAAAAGGAGAAACTGCTTGCTACGCTTTTCTCCGGCATCAAATTGCGGCGTTCCCGTTGCGAGGTCAATCTGCTGAAAGAGCAAGTGGAAGTGCTGAGTGGTGCCGGGAGTGGTGCGGAAGAGTCCATTATCGGCGAGTCTGCTGCGATGCAGGATGTTTTTTCAACGGTAGAGAAACTACGTGATACGGATGCTAATATTCTCATTCTTGGCGAGAATGGAACGGGAAAAGATGTAATAGCCCGTTTGCTATATCGCAGTTCACCCCGCTATGGACGACCGTTTGTGACGATTGACCTCGGAAGTATTCCGGAACAGCTGTTTGAGAGTGAATTATTCGGTTATGAAAAAGGGGCATTTACCGATGCCCGGAAGTCGAAAGCCGGACGTATGGAGGTGGCAACGGGCGGTACGTTGTTTCTGGATGAAATAGGAAATCTCTCGTTACCTATGCAGGCAAAGTTGCTGACAGCCATTGAAAAAAGGCAAATTAGTCGTCTGGGAAGCACTCAGGCGGTATCTATTGATGTACGCTTGATTTGTGCCACCAATGCGGATATACGCCGTTTGGTTGAAGAAGGAGAATTTCGGCAGGACTTACTTTACCGCATCAATACGATTGAGCTGCACATTCCTCCTTTGCGGGAACGAGGGAATGATATTCTTCTGTTGGCCGACTATTTCCTGCAACGTTATGCCCGAAAATATCAGAAAGAAATGCGTGGACTGACGCGTGAGGCGAAAGCTAAATTGCTGAAATATGCCTGGCCGGGCAATGTGAGAGAATTGCAGCACACAATGGAGCGTGCTGTGATTTTGGGGGATGGTTCGCTGCTCCGCCCTGATAATTTCATATTTCAGGCTTCAACTCCCCGCCTAAAGAAAGAGGAAGAAGTACTAAATCTGGAACTATTGGAACGGCAGGCAGTGGAAAAAGCGATGCGCTTGAGCGAAGGAAATATGACGAGGGCAGCGGAGTATCTGGGCATCACGCGGTTTGCGTTGTATAGGAAGATCGAAAAATTAGGTCTGTAAATAAAATAAGCATGAAGCGGTATTCTCTGGTTATGATTCTGCACATTTGTCTTTTGGCAGTGCTTTCTATCGGTGTATATGTATTATTCCGCGCTGAGTTGTGGTTTAGTACGCTTATTACGTTCCTATTCCTATTGGGAACAGGCATGCACCTTTATTATATGCAGATAAAGCAGTTGCAGATGATGCGCCGTCTGACGGATAGCCTGCGTTACAATGATATGACGCAAGCCTTTCGCCCGCCATATAAAAATAAATTAATGACAGAGATGGCTATGGAGTTATCTGAAACCCTGCAAGCTTTCCGTGGGCGTCTGCTGGAAGAGGAAGTGAAGCACCAATACTATGAAAGTCTCCTGAATAAAGTAGATACCGCCGTGTTAGTGACCGATATATCCGGGCGCATCGAATGGATGAACCGTGCCGCCACTGCTCAATTGGGACAGGAGCCGCAGCTACCGATTGAACTTCTGAACCTTTCTTCCGGTGAAACACATGTTATGCGTATCCACCGCAATGGAGCTACTCTGGAGATGGCTGTAGCTACTACCCTTTTCGTGGCTCGCGGTACGGAGCGGCGGCTTATCAGTTTGAAGAACATTCACTCTGTATTGGAACGGAATGAAATGGAAGCTTGGCAAAAACTTATCCGTGTCCTCACCCATGAAATCATGAATTCTATTACTCCTATCATTTCCCTTTCCGAAACCTTAAGTGAGCGTGGAGTACCCGTAGCATTGCAACATGCAACGGGTGAAAAAGAGTATGCCGTAATGCTGCAAGCCATGCAAACCATCCATCGGCGCAGTAAAGGATTGTTGGGATTTGTAGAAAACTACCGCCGTCTCACCCGCCTTCCGGTTCCCGTTCGCACAATTGTGCCTGTTCGCGAACTATTTGCAGACTTGCAGAAACTGTTTCCGGACCAAACGATTCATTTTGAATTACCGCCATCAGACAAAGTCTTGGATGTGGATCGTGCTCAAATAGAACAAGTGCTTATTAATCTTCTGAAAAATGCCCGTGAAGCATCCTCTCGTCGTGAAGTGCCCAAGATTGAAGTAAAAGCCGTCTTTGCTCCCAAAGTGACTTCTTCTCTTTCTTCATGGCGCTGCACCATCACAGTTCGGGATAACGGTGAGGGCATTTTGCCCGAAGTGCAGGATAAGATATTCGTTCCATTCTTCACCACAAAAACAGCAGGCTCGGGCATTGGACTAAGCCTTTGCAAGCAGATCATGAACCAGCATGGAGGAAATATTTCCGTCTATTCAGAACCAGACAAAGGAAGCTGTTTTACTTTACAATTCAGTTAGAGAATCACCTTTACCTGCAAATGATTGTTTGTGGTTATTAAAAAATACCAATATTATATAATCGTAAAATATATGTGTTGATATTTTATTGCTTTTAACAGATGCTAATTATTCCATTTTTTATTTTTGCAGCCTCACAAATCGATAATTCATATTTAATTAACCATAAAATTTCATATGACTATGCGAACCAATTATTTGCTGCTATTAACAATTTTGTTGGGGTTGATACCCATGAACAACACACATGCCTCTGACTCTGTATCAAGTGTGTTTCTTTATTCTCCTTACACAAAAATTTCCGTTTCTCCGGGGACGAGCATTGACTACAAAATTGATTTGATTAACAATTCGGAATCTCCGGTCAATGCCGATTTGGCTGTTACCGGATTACCATCAAGTTGGAAGCGTGAGATAAAATCGGGTGGTTGGAATGTAAATAAACTGGCTGTATTGCCCAATGAAAAGAAAGATTTCAATCTGAAGTTGGATGTTCCGCTGAAAATAAACAAGGGCAGTTATAATTTCGTTGTCTCTGCTGGAGATTGCCAACTTCCCCTAACGGTCATCGTGGCCCAACAAGGCACTTATCAGACCGAATTCACTACCGATCAGCCCAATATGCAGGGCAATTCTAAATCAACATTCACCTTCAGTGCCGTATTGAAGAATCAGACTGCCGACCAGCAATTATATGCTTTGATGGCTAATGCTCCCAGAGGTTGGAACGTCATCTTCAAGCCCAACTACAAGCAGGCTACTTCGGCACAAGTAGAAGCAAATGCTAGTCAGAACGTATCAATCGATGTCACTCCGCCGGCCAATGTAGAAGCAGGAAATTACAAGATTTCGGTGCGTGCGGTTGCCGGTAATACTTCGGCCGATTTGGATTTGGAAGTAGTAGTTACGGGAACGTATCAAATGGATCTGACCACTCCACGAGGATTGCTGAGTACCGAAATAACAGCCGGAGATGTAAAGCGTCTGGAACTGGTGGTAAGGAACACTGGTTCTTCTTTGCTGAAAGATATCCAACTCTCATCGGGTAAGCCTCAGGATTGGGAAGTCTCTTTTGAACCTGCTAAAATAGAGATGTTGAAGGCAGGAGAAACTGCTACCGTAACGGCTGTGATGAAAGCTTCGAAGAAAGCTCTGCCGGGTGACTACGTTGCGACAATGGAAGCTAAGACCCCTGAAGTGAATGCTACTGCGCAATTCCGTATCGCAGTAAAAACTCCGATGCTGTGGGGATGGGTAGGAATATTAATCATCGTTGTAGCTGTAGGAGGCGTATACTATCTGTTCCGCAAATATGGAAGGAGGTAATTATGGGCGAACAAGTGATTGTGCTTACCGATCTGACGAAGAAATACGGTAATTTCACAGCTGTAGACCATATCAACCTGTCTATTTGTAAAGGAGAAATCTTCGGATTGCTGGGGCCGAACGGTGCAGGCAAGTCGACAACTATCCTGATGATGCTGGGACTGACCGAACCGACTTCCGGCAAGGTTGAAATTTGTGGAATTAACTCCACAATGAACCCTATCGAGGTAAAGAGGAAGATCGGTTATCTCCCCGAAGATTTAGGCTTTTATGACGACATGACCGGACTGGAAAATCTGGTTTATACGGCACTTCTGAATGGCTTTTCAAAAAAAGAAGCAAAAGAAAAGGCAATAGAACTTCTGAATCGCGTGGGACTTGCTGAACAGATAAATAAAAAGACCGGGAAATATTCCCGGGGTATGAGGCAACGTCTGGGACTGGCGGATGTGCTCATTAAGAATCCTGAAATAGTTATTCTGGATGAGCCGACGTCGGGCATCGACCCTACCGGAATTCAAGAATTCATTGAATTAATCCGTAATTTGAGCAGAGTACATTCTCTCACCGTACTATTTTCCTCTCATAACTTAGACCAAGTGCAGAAGGCTTGTGATCGTGTAGGGGTGTTTAATCATGGGAAATTGCTAGCACAACTCGATCTCAGGGAAATGGAAAGTAAGAAAGTAGAGCTTATTGATATTTATAATAACTATGTAAAGGAAGGAGGCGAGAAACATGAACAAAGCTGAACAACCTTTCTGGGTGATAGTCAATAAAGAGATAAGAGATCACGTCCGCAGTTGGCGGTTTATTATTCTACTTGTCATCATTACCCTTACTTGTATGGGAGCATTGTACACGTCGCTTACCAGCATGCGTGAGGCTATCAAATCCGGTAACGCAGAAGATGCATTTTTCTTTCTGAAGTTATTTACTGTATCGGATGGCACTCTCCCCTCTTTTGTGTTGTTTATCAATTTTTTAGGTCCGTTACTGGGCATCGCATTAGGTTTTGACGCCATGAATTCGGAACAGAATAAGGGAACATTATGCCGTATACTGTCACAGCCTATTCATCGTGATTGTATGATAAATGCCAAATTTCTGGCAGCATTGATTGTAATAGCTATTATGTTGTTCGTGCTGGGATTTCTGGTAATGGGTGCCGGGCTGGTTGCTATCGGTATCCCACCTACCCCGGAAGAATTTGGACGTATTGTCTTCTTTCTTATCCTAAGTATCTTTTATGTGGGACTTTGGCTGAATATGGCGATATTGTTCTCGCTTTGTTTCCGTCAGACGGCAACTTCAGCTTTAGCTTCAGTGGCAATATGGTTGTTCTTTAGTGTATTCTATACGATGATTGTCAATTGGATTGCCAGGATGCTTATACCTTCGGAGGTGATGAATCCTTATTATGCTATCGGTTATCAGAAAATAGTTTGGGGAATAATGTCGTTTAATCCTTGCGAATTATTCAATCAGGCAACTTCTGTATTGCTGATGCCGTCTGTCCGGAGCCTTGGGCCGCTGATGATGGAGCAAGTGCAGGGAGCAATACCCAGCCCTCTCCCGTTGGGACAGAGTTTGCTAGTGATATGGCCGCAACTGACAGGACTGATTGCAGTCACAATTCTCTGTTTCGCGCTTTCCTATGTTATGTTTATGCGACGGGAAATTCGTCCGAGATAACTGTTGGTGAGATAAAATAAAAAAATGCCTGGTGATATTTAAATCGCCAGGCATTATTATAAGTGGTTTATGCTATTTCTGTCTCACATATTCCAGTGTGTATCCGTAATTGGAACTCAATACCAGAGAGTCTGCCGTCAGTTTATCAATCTTCAGCGTATCCACCCCTTCAATTTCAATTCCATTGCCAATACTTTTTACAGTCAGATAAAGGTTATCACCTTGTTGATCCCATTCTTTGTATACCAATGTATGCATATTGATGGAAGATGCTTCACCGTTGTCTTCTAATTTAATGCCTTGCATTTCTCCGGGTTGTCCTTCAATAGGCATTACCCAAGAACCTACCACTGTGACAGGAGCCTTTGTTCCTCCGCCACAAGCGGCAAATATGACTGCCATAACAGCCATGCTGAAAATTTGTTTTTTCATGATGTCTTTTATTTTATAGTGTAACGTTGAGATGTACTAATTGTTTGCGGGGATAAAGTTAAACGAAATATATTGTTTTGCCAGATATTATTTCATCTTTTTATCCTATTTAGTATAGGATACCCATTCACAAGTTGGGGGCATATCAGCTCCATATGAACTCCATACCAACTCCGTATCAAGTCCGTGTCTGCTCCGTAGTATCTCCGTACTCTATAGATACGGACCTCATACGGAGTTGCTACGGAGCAGACACGGACTTGATACGGAGTTGGTACGGAACAACCATGAGTAGCACTATTGTTTTACAGGCTTTTAGAACTTATGGAAAATATTTTTTTCTAAAAAACTTCATATTTCTTTGTTTGTTACCAAATTATTTCTACCTTTGCACTCGCTTTTAAGAAATAAGGCATTCGGGGTGTAGCGCAGTCCGGTTAGCGCACCTGCTTTGGGAGCAGGGGGTCGTGGGTTCGAATCCCGCTACCCCGACGAAGGAAAGGTTTGACTAGGAATAGTTGAACCTTTTTTTTTTATGTAATAACCGTCCTTCGTATAATACTTTTAGCAATGAATAAATTATCAATAATGAAGAAGGTTGATTTTCATACCCATATTCTTAAGAAAGAAATGTCTATAAGTGTATGATAGGCTGATTAATAATCTACATTTTCAAATAAAAATCTTTTGTTAATGCAATATATTCAGGGGTGAATTGATTGTGCTCCACTTCAATGCATAACATTTCTTCTACGCATTCTTTTTCTTGAAGGCTGAATGAGATAAGTACTCTCCGGCATGGTTTTCCGGGTTTAGTAAAAACCCGAAGACGCCGGGAAGGGTATAGCTTGTATTTCCAAGCCGTGTCAATCACTAGTTTCTCTACTTCAGCAGGAATAATGATGCATGCCCTCCCCTGTTCGCAAAGTAGTTGAGCCGAACGCTGAAAAAGCAATTCGTAGTTCAACTCGCAGGTGTGTCGTGCCATATTTCGCTGTTTGTCAGGACAATTTAAAGCATCAACAAAATAAGGAGGGTTAGAAACGATCAGATTATATTTGTTTTTTGTTTGAAATAAACGGAAATCATTACAGATAACATCTATTCTGTCTGCCCACGGCGAGCGTATCGCGTTTAGTTTTGCTTGGGTGCTCGCAGTTGCATCTATCTCTATGGCTGTGATTTGCGCCTGCGGATTCCGTTGAGCTAACATTAAAGCTATCAATCCAGTACCAGTCCCTACGTCAAGGATCTGAAAGATATTTTCTGCTGCTGCCCAAGCGCCCAGAAGTACTCCGTCTGTGCCTACTTTCATGGCACACTTATCATGCCATATGGTAAATTGTTTGAACTGAAAATAAGGATTCGACATAGTCTATGCTTGTTAATTGAGGGCAAAAATAAGTAAAGTCGAGAATATTATGACAAATTTGGCACTGTTTTTGTCTTTTTATATAAAAGGTGCTTTATATTAATGAAGAATAGATTAACTTTGCAGGCGCTTTATGAGCCCTGTCAGTATGACATAAACTTAAAAAGAAAGAAATGAAGAAAAGACTTTACCTAGGAGATACGGAGGAGAGAGAAGGAAATGCTTTCTCAGTGATTGCTGATTTTGAGGGGAATGAAGAACAATTGATGGATATTGAGGTTGATGAAATCCTACCTATATTGCCTTTGCGGAATATGGTTTTATTTCCGGGCGTGTTTATGCCAGTATCTGTTGGAAGAAAAACTTCCATGAAATTGGTGCGTGAAGCAGAGAAGAAAAGTGTATATATAGGTGTGGTCTGCCAGAAGCTGGCAGACACGGAAGTCCCTTTAATGGAGGATTTGCATACCATTGGTACGGTAGGTAAGATTATACGTATCCTGGAAATGCCTGACCAGACGACGACTGTCATTTTGCAAGGCGTCAAACGCATGGAGCTAAAAGAGATCGTTGACACGGTTCCCTACCTGAAAGGACGAGTAAAAGCATTGGAAGAAGATATTCCGGACAAAAGTGACAAAGAATTCCACGCATTGGTGGAAGCTAGCAAGGATTTGACTATTCGGTTTATCAAGTCATCCGATATGTTCCAGCAAGACTCTGCATTTGCCATCAAGAACATTACTAATCCGATGTTTCTGATAGATTTCATCTGTACCAATCTTCCATTGAAGAAAGATGAAAAGGTTGAATTGCTACGTATTGATTCATTGCGGGCACGTACTTATCGCCTATTGGAAATACTAAACCGGGAAGTGCAGCTTGCCGAAATCAAGGAATCCATACAGATGCGTGCACGGGAGGATATAGATCAGCAGCAACGCGAATACTTTCTGCAACAACAGATTAAAACCATTCAGGATGAATTGGGTGGCGGTGGTCAGGAGCAGGAAATAGAAGAAATGCGTCGCAAGGCTGCCTCTATCAAATGGAGTGCGGAAGTGAGGGAAATTTTCATTAAGGAACTGGATAAACTGGAACGTACTCATCCGCAATCTCCCGATTACAGCGTGCAACTTAATTATCTGCAAACAATGCTCAGTTTGCCGTGGGGAGTATATACCACGGATAATCTGAATCTGACAAATGCGGAAAAGACCTTGAATAAAGACCATTACGGTCTGGAAAAGGTGAAAGAACGTATCTTGGAACACTTGGCGGTTTTGAAGTTGAAAGGTGATATGAAGTCGCCTATTATCTGTTTGTATGGCCCTCCGGGAGTGGGTAAAACTTCTTTGGGACGTTCGATTGCTGCTGCGCTGAAGCGCAAATATATACGTATGTCGTTGGGTGGCGTGCATGATGAAGCGGAAATCCGTGGACACCGTAAAACGTATATCGGAGCAATGCCGGGACGCATTATCAAGAGCCTGATTAAAGCTGGTTCTTCTAATCCGGTGTTTATTCTGGATGAGATAGATAAGGTGAGTTCCGACCGTCAGGGAGATCCTTCTTCTGCCCTGCTCGAGGTGCTTGATCCGGAGCAGAATACGACATTCCATGATAACTTCTTGGATGTGGACTATGATTTGTCGAGGGTGATGTTCATCGCTACGGCGAATAATCTGAACACCATTCCCGGCCCATTGCTCGACCGTATGGAGTTGATCGAAGTAAGTGGTTATATCACTGAAGAAAAAATAGAAATTGCCCGCCGCCATCTGGTTCCGAAAGAACTGGAAGCTAACGGTATGAAGAAAAACGATATTAAGATACCGAAAAGTACACTGGAAGCTATTATCGAGTCATATACCCGTGAGAGCGGTGTGCGCGAATTGGAGAAAAAAATCGGTAAGGTGCTGCGTAAATCGGCTCGTCAGTATGCTACGGACGGTTATTTTGCAAAACAGGAAATCAAACCGGCAGATTTGTATGAATTCCTTGGTGCACCGGAGTATACCCGTGATAAATATCAAGGTAATGAATACGCCGGCGTGGTTACCGGACTGGCATGGACTGCCGTAGGTGGAGAGATCCTGTTCGTAGAAACCAGTTTGAGTCGTGGAAAAGGCGGACGTCTGACACTGACCGGAAATCTGGGTGATGTGATGAAAGAATCTGCCATGTTGGCTTTGGAATACATCAAAGCGCATGCTTCTTTGTTGAGTTTGGATGAAGATATCTTTGATAACTGGAATATCCATGTGCATGTACCCGAAGGTGCCATACCTAAAGATGGACCGTCGGCAGGTATCACCATGGCTACTTCCCTTGCTTCTGCCCTTACCCAGCGTAAGGTGAAGGCTAACCTTGCTATGACAGGTGAGATTACACTCCGTGGCAAGGTACTTCCTGTAGGAGGCATCAAAGAGAAAATTCTGGCAGCCAAACGTGCTGGTATCAAAGATATCATCCTGAGTGAGGAGAATCGTAAAAATATTGATGAGATACAGGAGCTCTACCTCAAAGGATTGACTTTCCACTATGTGAAAGATGTGAAAGAGGTGTTTGCTATTGCGCTGACCAATGAAAAGGTAGCCGATGCCATTGACCTGTCCGCAAAGAAAGATAAGACAGAAAAAAAAGTAGAATGACATTTGATTTACAATATACAGACAGTAAAAGTAACGCGCGTGCAGGACTGATTACCACTGACCACGGGCAGATAGAAACACCTATCTTTATGCCGGTAGGTACTGTGGGAACAGTGAAAGGTGTGCATGTAACTGAATTGAAAGAAGATATCGAGGCGCAGATTATATTAGGCAACACTTATCATCTGTATCTGCGTCCGGGATTGGATGTACTGGAAAAAGCCGGAGGACTGCATAAGTTCAACGGCTTTGACCGTCCGATGCTGACGGATAGCGGTGGGTTTCAGGTGTTTTCGTTGTCGGGTATCCGCAAGCTGCGCGAAGAAGGTGCTGAATTCCGTTCGCATATTGACGGTAGCAAGCATATCTTCACACCTGAAAAGGTGATGGATATTGAACGTACTATTGGTGCGGATATTATGATGGCATTTGATGAATGTCCTCCAGGTGATTCGGATTATGCATATGCCAAAAAGTCATTAGGACTGACGCATCGTTGGTTGGATCGCTGTATCCAGCGTTTCAATGAGACGGAGCCGAAGTATGGTTATAGTCAATCCCTCTTCCCTATTGTTCAAGGATGTGTGTATCCTGACCTTCGCAAGCAGTCGGCAGAGTTCATCGCGTCAAAAGGTGCAGATGGCAATGCAATCGGCGGTTTGGCGGTGGGCGAACCAGTGGATAAAATGTATGAGATGATTGAGCTGGTGAACGAGATTCTGCCTAAAGACAAACCTCGTTATTTGATGGGTGTAGGTACGCCGGTCAACATTCTGGAAGGTATAGAACGCGGTGTGGATATGTTCGATTGCGTGATGCCTACCCGTAATGGACGCAACGGCATGCTGTTCACCAAAGATGGTATCATCAATATGCGCAATAAGAAATGGGAAGCAGACTTCTCTCCTCTTGAGGCAGATGGAGCTTCTGTTGTGGATACCTTATATACTAAGGCTTATCTGCGTCATCTGTTCCATGCACAAGAATTGCTGGCTATGCAGATTGCTTCCATTCATAATTTGGCATTTTATCTGTGGCTGGTGGGTGAAGCCCGCAAGCATATCATTGCTGGTGACTTCTCTACGTGGAAACCGATGATGGTGAAACGTGTATCTACAAGATTATGAAAAAACTGAACTGGAAGATAAAAGGTATAAAGCTGCCGGATAACTGGAAATGGTTGAAGCGGCTGGACTTCTACATTATAAAGAAGTTTCTCGGGACTTATGTGTTTGCCATTGCATTGATTATTTCTATTGCAGTGGTATTCGACTTTAATGAGAAGATGGATAGGTTTATGTCGCATGAAGCACCTTGGAATGCTATTGTTTTTGACTATTACCTGAACTTCATCCCTTACTTTGCCAATTTGTTCAGTCCGCTGTTTGTATTCATTGCCGTTATCTTCTTTACCTCGAAACTGGCGGAGAACTCGGAAATTATTGCCATGTTCTCTACCGGAATGAGCTTCAAACGGATGCTTCGACCTTACATGGTGTCAGCAGCCATCATTGCAGTGGTGACTTTCTTTCTAGGTTCTTATGTCATACCCCAGGGCAGTGTGACGCGTATTAATTTTGAAGATAAATATTATAAGCAACGCAAAAATAATACAGCCCGAAACATTCAGTTGGAAGTCGATTCAGGTGTTATTGCTTACATTGAACGCTTTGAGGATTATTCTAAAACCGGATATCGCTTTTCATTGGATAAGTTTAAGGACAAACAGTTGGTCTCTCATCTTACAGCACGTTCTGTCACTTACGATACGGCTTCCGTGCATAAATGGATTATCAAAGATTATATGATACGTGAAATGGACGGTATGAAAGAGAGTATCACCAAAGGTGACCGCATTGACAGTACACTCTTTATGGAACCTGCCGATTTTCTGATAACGAAAAATCAGCAGGAAATGATGACCAACCCACAGTTGAGTGAATACATCACTCGCCAGCGGCAGCGTGGGTTTGCCAATATCAAGGAGTTTGAGATTGAATACCATAAGCGTATTGCCATGTCGTTTGCATCGTTTATTCTTACGCTGATAGGTGTTTCTCTTTCTTCGAAAAAGACAAAGGGCGGAATGGGGCTACATCTGGGTATAGGTTTGGCGTTAAGTTTCTCATATATCTTGTTCCAGACGATTGCTTCCACATTTGCGGTGAATGGTAATGTTCCTCCGGTAATTGCCGTGTGGATACCGAATATACTTTATGCATTCATTGCGTTTTATTTGTATCAGAAAGCGCCGAAATAAGATAATCTAAAGTTGATAAAAATAAGAAGCCCCTCCTGCTCCTGTGTTACCACAAGTGCGGGAGGGGCTTTTTGTTGTATTCATTTCCTTTTCAAAATCAACCCCACTTTCGTCTTACAGGTTCTTTAAGTTTTTCATAGCATTATGCAATGAAAACACTTAATTCAAGTAAGCTGAAAGCTCTGCGGCAGAGATGTTTTTGGCTATAATCACACCATTATCATCCAGTAAATAGTTAGTAAATCCTCGACCTAAGCGATACTTTTTAAAGATGCCGGACGACTCGCCTTTAGTTTCCACGAAACAAGTGGGCGTAACTATTTGGTCCTTACGAATGGTTTCCTCGAAGATAGATTGGTATTCATCGAATGAAACGGAAACCATTTCCACATTATTATTTGGAGAAGTTGAGCGAAGCGCATTGCTTAAACTTGCGTTTTGCATCCGGGACTGCGCGTCGTAACTTGCCCAGAAACTGAGTAACACATACTTTCCCTTCATCCGGGAAAGATTTTGAGTAGATTGCTCAGTCGACATAGTTTCGATTTTAAAATCAGGGGCTATGTCACCCACATTCAAACCACCGGTTGGTTTGTCTTTTTCTACGAAAGAAGTCAAGGAACTAATTAGTAATACAACAAAAATCCATTTTACATACTTCATGTAAGGCGGTTTTGGTTAATACTGGTTGATTTACAGATGCTTGTTATGATGCTAAATTAGCGTCTTATAAAACAAATGTAAAATCAACATTTACTAAGATTGTAGAACTACTTGTCCTAAATCGGCGTCAAAGGTACAACATTATTATTGAAAACCAAGTGAATGGTTAATTTATTTATGTTATATAACATGTTTTATGTCTCTAGATATCTTCTGTAGGCATTATTATTCACTTGCTGCTCCTTATTGTAAACCGCGAACATTCCGTTGCTATTCTCGTTCAATAAAAGGGTGTAAAGCATATATTTTCGTTATATTAGTATGAGTAGCGGGAATTTTCCCTACTTTTGCACTGTATTATTCATTAATTTAAATAGACAACTTAATATGCAACCATTGAGCACAGAGCTTATTCTCATTCGTGTCACGGGTGAAGACCGTCCGGGATTGACTGCGTCAGTTACGGAAATTTTAGCAAAATACGACGCTACTATCCTTGACATTGGTCAGGCTGATATTCATAATACGCTATCACTTGGTATCTTATGTAAGACAGAAGAACAACATTCCGGTTTTATCATGAAGGAATTGCTTTTCAAAGCCTCTTCCTTGGGAGTCACTATCCGCTTCTATCCTATTTCGGTGAAAGAATATGAGGATTGGGTAAATATGCAGGGCAAGAACCGCTATATCCTTACGTTGTTGGGGCGTAAGTTATCCGCCCGTCAGATTTCCGCGGTTACTCGTATCCTGTCTGAACAGGGAATGAATATTGATGCCATCAAGCGTCTGACTGGACGTATTCCATTGGATGAATGTGACTCGCGTACCCGCGCCTGCATTGAGTTTTCTGTTCGTGGTACTCCCAAAGATCGCATTGCTATGCAGGAGCAATTGATGAAATTGGCCAGTGAACTGGAAATGGATTTCTCTTTCCAACTTGATAATATGTATCGCCGTATGCGTCGTCTGATATGTTTTGATATGGACTCCACGCTGATTGAAACGGAAGTTATTGACGAACTGGCTATACGTGCCGGCGTGGGTAATGAGGTGAAGGCAATCACCGAACGTGCCATGCGTGGCGAGATAGACTTTACAGAAAGTTTTCGCGAACGCGTGGCTTTATTGAAAGGATTGGATGAATCTGTAATGCAGGAAATTGCAGAAACCCTGCCTATCACGGAGGGGGTAGACCGATTGATGTATGTACTGAAAAAGTATGGTTACAAGATTGCCATTCTTTCCGGTGGTTTCACCTATTTCGGTCAGTATCTGCAAAAGAAATACGGAATTGACTATGTATATGCCAACGAATTGGAAATTGTGGACGGTAAACTGACCGGTCGTTATTTGGGGGACGTGGTGGATGGCAAACGGAAAGCCGAGTTGCTGCGTCTTATCGCGCAAGTGGAGAAGGTAGACATTGCCCAGACTATCGCTGTGGGTGACGGGGCTAATGACCTTCCGATGTTAGGCGTTGCCGGATTGGGTATCGCTTTCCATGCTAAACCGAAAGTGGTGGCCAATGCTAAGCAATCCATTAACACCATCGGTCTGGATGGAGTACTTTATTTCTTGGGCTTTAAAGATTCCTACATCGATTTGCCGAAGTAGCCTGAACTATTCCGCAAATATATTTGTTTCATATAATGACATATATATTTGCGGAACCTCTTAAATATTAATACTATGAAGAGAATCAGGAATCTATTCTACCTCTCTTTACTTTTGATTGTACCCGGTTTTCCTGCCGTTGCACAAAAGAAGCTTCACACTACTCTACCCGACTCCATAACGACTGTCGGATATGCCACAGGTCTTCGTAAGAACCTTTCCGGACTGGTAGAAAGAATTACTGAAAATCAGATGAATAGGGATCAGATAACCAATCCGCTGGATGCTATTCGCGGACGGGTGCCCGGACTGACCATTCTAAAAGGTTCAAACGGTCCTGCAGCACTTGATGCTGTTCGCTTACGCGGTACTACCTCACTGACTACCGGGAACGATCCGCTGATTATAGTGGATGGCGTTTTCGGTGATTTAAGTATGCTTACATCTATTTATCCGGCAGACATTGAAAGTTTCGTGATCCTGAAAGATGCTTCGGAAACGGCACAGTACGGCTCCCGAGGCGCATCGGGAGTCATAGAAATCACTACAAAGAAAGGTGTCAGCGGGCGTACTAGCGTCAATTACAACGGTAGCTTTGGTATTGCCTCGAGTTATAAAACTGTGAGGATGCTTAGTGGAGACGAATTTCGTAGCGTGGCCCGGGAACGTGGTATTTCTATTACTGATTTGGGTAACAACACTGATTTTCAGAAAGAGATAGAGCAAAACGGATTACAGCATAACCATCACATTGCTTTTTCCGGAGGCACAAATACTTCTAATTATCGTGTCTCACTTGCCTTGATGAATCGTGAAGGGGTTATCGTCAATGAAAAATTGCAAAACTTCACATCGAATATGAATATGACGCAGTATGTTTTCGATAATTTCCTGAAATGCGATCTTGGTATGTTTGGCTCCATACAAAAAGAGCGTAATCTGGTGAATTTGCACAAGGTATTCTATTCTGCAGCTTCATTTAACCCCACTTTCCCTAATCATAAAAATTCGGAAACCGGAAGTTGGGATGGAAGTGCCTTTGCCAGCCAGTTATCTCATCCATTGGCCTGGATGGATGTGAATGATAAAGATGCTACATCGCACATCAGCACGCATGCCCGGCTGACGTTTAATCTGTCTGAAGCATGGAAACTTACTCTTTTTGGTTCTTATACTTATAATGTAGTAGAGGATTCACAGTATCTGCCTGTTGCTGTCTGGGCGAATGGACAGGCATACAGAGGGACTAAAAAGATGGAATCATTGCTCGGTAATCTGGTGTTGTCTTATAAGAAGGAATGGAAAAAACATTTCTTTGATATTTTAGGGCTGGCAGAATTGCAGAAAGATCAATATACAGGTTACTATGTTACCGCAACAAAGTTTAGTAGCGATGATGCTGGCTATAATAATCTGCAAGGAGGGGCTCTTCGTCCGTGGGAAGGTAGTGGCTCTTATTATGAAGACCCACGTCTTGTCTCTTTTATGGGACGTGTGAATTATACCTATAATGACCGTTATATCCTGACGGTGAATGCTCGTGGGGATGCTTCTTCTAAGTTCGGGAGTAATCATAAATGGGGATTTTTTCCGGCAGTATCAGTTGCATGGGTAGTCAGTAATGAGAAGTTCATGGAGAAGCTGCCTTTTATTGACAATTTGAAAATTCGTGCCGGATATGGATTGGCGGGCAATCAAAATGGTATTGACTCGTATACTACATTGAACCTGATGCGTCCTAATGGTGTGGCTCCGGTCGGTTCCTCGCCTGTAGTCACGATGAATAAGTTGCGGAATACGAATCCTGATCTAAAGTGGGAGGTGAAACAAACATTCAATGCCGGTATGGAGATAGCTTTGTTGGGCAACCGGTTATTGCTGACTGCGAACTACTATAACTCTAAGACGAAAGACATGCTTTATCTTTATAATGTTAGTGTACCGCCTTTTACTTACAACACTTTGTTGGCAAACATCGGTTCCATGCGCAACTACGGAACGGAGTTATCCATTGGCATTACTCCGCTTAAAACCAAAGATATGGAGCTGAATATCAATGCCAATCTGACCTTCCAACAGAACAAATTGCTTTCCCTCAATGGAACATATCAGGGTGAGCAGATTTCAGCAACTGAGTATAAAAGTCTTGCCGGACTAGATGGCGCCGGATTTCATGGTGGATACAACCATATCGTTTATCAGATTGTGGGCCAGCCATTAGGCGTATTCTATTTACCTCATTCTACAGGGTTGGTATCTGATGGCAATGATGGTTATACTTATCAGATTGCCGATCTCAATGGCGGTGGTGTTAGCTTGGAAGATGGCGAAGACCGTTATGTGGCAGGACAAGCTGTGCCGAAAACGATTCTTGGCTCTAACATAAGTTTCCGCTACAAGGACTTTGACATATCGTTGCAGATTAACGGTGCTTTCGGCCATAAAGTTTACAACGGCACCTCACTGACTTATATGAATATGAACAGCTTCCCCGACTACAACGTCATGAAGAAGGCGCCTGCCCGGAACATAAAAGACCAGACCGCCACGGACTATTGGTTGGAAGATGGTGACTATGTCAACTTCGATTATGTGACGGTAGGCTGGAATGTTCCGCTAAAGAACGCCCGCTATTTGCAGTCGCTCCGTTTATCACTGACAGTCAATAATCTGGCTACCATTTCCGGCTATTCAGGGTTGACCCCTATGATAAACAGTTCGTCGGTAAACTCTACTTTAGGTATAGATGATAAACGTACCTATCCTTTATACCGCACATATACTATCGGACTAAGTGTAAACTTCTAAAACCTAAAGCTATGAAACGTTATTCAATATTCTGCATTTTAGCTGCCCTTTGCTGGCTAGTGACTTCATGCGATGATTTTCTGAAAGAGAAGCCCCGCGATGCACAACCCGAAGAAGAAGGCTATCGCAATATTTCCGAACTTTATCTCAACGCAGTCGCTTCCCTTTACAACTATATCGGTGGTAACTCTGACAGTCAGGGCTTGCAGGGAACAGGTCGTGGCGTATACGATCTGAATACTTTTACTACCGACGAAGCCATAATGCCCACCCGTGGCGGTGACTGGTATGACGGTGGTTTCTGGCAAGGCTTATTCCTGCACAAATGGGGTGTCAACAATGATGCGATACAGGCCACTTGGGAGTATCTTTATAAAGTAGTCATGCTCAGCAATAGCTCTTTGGAACATATAGAAACTTATGCTCTCAACCATTCCGATGCGGAACTTCCTGCCTATCGTGCCGAGGTGCGTGCTTTCCGTGCGATGTACTATTATTATCTGATGGATTTATTTGGACGTATCCCGGTAGTCATGGCTTCTAAGGTTGCTTCGAAAGATATTGTACTAAGCGAGCGTAAAGAAGTATTCGATTTTATATTCAGGGAATTACAAGAATCCGCTCCATTCCTGCCCGCTGAATTCAGTAACCGTTCGGGCAATTACTACGGGCGTCTGACACGTCCTGTTGCCTACTTTTTACTTGCGAAGCTGGCACTGAACGTTGAAATTTATACAGACAATGATTGGACGGACGATACGCACCCCGATGGGAAAACAATCTTTTTTGATGTAGATGGCAGCACATTCAATGCCTGGCAAACAGTGGAAGCTTATTGTGACAAAATTACTGCCCTTGGTTATCGTCTTGAACCGGACTACACTGATAACTTTGCTGTATATAATGAAAGCTCTGTTGAAAATATCTTTACTATTCCGATGAATAAGACCTTATATACCAATCAGATGCAATATCTTTTCCGCTCACGCCACTACAACCATGCTAAAGCATTGGGACTGTCCGGCGAGAATGGGTCGAGTGCTACTATCGAAGCTTTGCAGGCCTTTGGATATGAAACCGATGAACAAGACCCACGCTTTGATTATTGTTATTATGCCGGTACGGTCTATGATTTAAAAGGAAATGTCGTAAAATTGGACGATGGAACGGTTTTGGTTTACGAACCATGGAAGGTTAAGTTAGATTTATCTGACGAATCTTATGAGAAGACTGCCGGTGCCCGTATGAAGAAATATGAGATAGACGATAAGGCAATGAAGGATGGTAAATTGATAGAAAATGATATTGTCCTGTTCCGTTATGCCGATGTGCTGTTGATGAAGAGTGAGGCTAAAGTCCGCGACGGACGCAACGGAGATGAAGAACTGAACCTGGTACGTGCTCGCATTGGAGTGCCGCAACGTACTGCAACCTTAACAAACCTTCTTGCCGAGCGCCAGATGGAATTTGCCTGGGAAGGTTGGCGACGTCAGGATTTAATCCGTTTCGGCCAGTTTACCCGTGCTTACAGTAGTCGTCCGCAACTACCTGATGAAGAAAACGGATATACTACTGTCTTTCCTATCCCTGAGAAAATCAGGCAGATGAACCCAGGATGGAAACAGCATCCGGGGTATTAAAGGAATGAGCTGCAAAGTAGCTTCATTCTTTTGTAATAATCACTTTATTTCCTATCTTTGCGGCTAAATAAAAAAGAAACATGAAGTTTTCCGAACTACAACTGAATGACCGGGTGCTTGATGCGCTGGAAGCCATGCGCTTCGATGAGTGTACACCCATACAAGAGAAATCCATCCCCGTTATACTTGAAGGCAGAGATTTGATAGCCGTAGCGCAAACCGGAACCGGTAAGACTGCTGCCTATTTACTGCCGGTACTGAATAAACTTTCCGAAGGCGGACACCCTGAAGATGCTATCAATTGTATTGTCATGTCGCCCACACGAGAATTGGCGCAACAGATAGATCAGCAGATGGAAGGTTTCTCTTATTTTATGCCTGTCAGTAGCGTGGCAGTCTACGGAGGTAACGACGGGATACTTTTTGAACAACAAAAGAAAGGCTTGATGCTGGGTGCTGATGTTGTGATAGCTACTCCGGGACGTTTGATTGCTCACCTTAGTCTGGGCTATGTCGACCTCTCTCGTGTTTCCTACTTCATTCTTGATGAAGCCGACCGTATGCTCGATATGGGTTTCTTCGACGACATCATGCAGATTGTGAAATACCTGCCTAAAGAACGGCAAACCATCATGTTTTCTGCCACTATGCCCGCCAAAATACAACAACTTGCTAACACCATCCTCAATAATCCCGCCGAAGTAAAGCTTGCTGTCTCCCGTCCTGCTGACAAAATAGTACAGGCAGCCTATGTTTGCTACGAAAACCAGAAGTTGGGTATTATCCGCAGTCTCTTTGCCGAGCAAACGCCAGAACGCGTTATTATCTTCGCATCATCCAAATTGAAAGTAAAAGAAGTGACAAAAGCGCTGAAGTTAATGAAGTTGAACGTAGGTGAAATGCACTCTGATCTGGAGCAGGCACAGCGTGAGGAAGTGATGCATGAGTTCAAAGCTGGCCGCATAAATATCCTTGTAGCTACTGACATCGTGGCACGTGGCATTGATATCGACGATATTCGTCTTGTTCTCAACTACGACGTTCCGCATGATAGTGAAGACTATGTTCACCGTATTGGTCGTACAGCGCGTGCCAATAACGACGGTGTTGCCTTGACTTTCATCAATGAGAAAGAACAGAGTAATTTCAAACAGATAGAAAATTTTCTGGAAAAAGATATTTATAAAATACCTGTGCCGGAGGAATTGGGCGAAGCACCTGAATACAAGCCGCGCAGTTACGATGGTGGCAGACGGAACTTCCACGCTAAGGGAGGCAGGAATGCGAATCGAGGTGGTGGAAATGCCCAGAAAAAAGGTAATCCTTCGAAAGGAAGAAGTGGTGCTCCGAAGAGGAATAACAATACTTCGGGAAGCAGTCAGAAATAAGAGGATGTTTTTCCTTTGATATTTTATTTGATGGTGGAGTTTTACTCCACCATTTTTATATGTAGTTGTTTGTCAGGGCTGATAGTCAGATTCACGAGGTGATAAACAGAACTTTCCGGAACGCGGAGTGTTGCCTCGTAGTGATAACCTTTTCCGTCTACTCCCATGAAATTCATGTCAGTAAGGATCGTTTGTTTCAATTCTTCCTCTGGAAAGATGTCCGCAAATATCTTCTTGGTAATGTCTTTTCCGTATAGCAAGTTCCGTCCTTCGTACACACAGATATGTATTACGTTGTCATAATATACATTATCCATGCCGATACCTTCTTCAGAGTAGGCAGTCTTTATTACTTTCATTTGCGAGGGATTGATATAGACATAGCCCCGATATCTCGTACCTTTATATACTACTACACTATCTTTTTTCACCACTTCCGGAATGTTAGGAGTGATTTCCGTTTCTTGGCTGGAAAATGCCAGTGTATCTTCCGGATTGTCCGACTTATACAACTTCACAATCTCATCAGAGAGACTGTGGAACCAAAAACTATATTCCGTTTGCCGATCTATCTTATAAGCTATTGGTGTGTTTCCACGCACGTATATCGTATCGCGGATAACTTTAAAGTAAACGGGCAGATTCTGTGGGTCGAGATAATAGATCGTATCACCGTTAATACGCATTAACGGTATATCCGTCTCGTCATCCAGCCATATACCTTGCAAAAGTCTTTTTGCGGTCAGGTCTTCCTTGTCGGAAGCCTCTCCGTTTTTAGCGTTGTTGCAAGAAGCCAGCATCATAACGAGCACCATGGAAATAGCACCCCACTTTATCATAACTCCCTCTGTTTTGTTAAATTCTTAATGTCCAATGCAATGGTAAGCAAAACCTTGCTCTTCCATATCTTTTTTATCATAGATATTACGTCCGTCCAGCACTACAGCCTGCTCCATAGTTTTCTTGATAACTGCCCACGACGGCAAGCGGAATTCTTTCCATTCCGTAACCAGCATCATGGCATCGGCATCAAGTACGGCATCATACATATCCTTTGCATAATATATGCTTTCACCTATTCGGCGGCGACATTCGTCCATTGCAGCAGGATCGTAAGCACGCACTTTACATCCGACTTTCAGCAATTTGTCTATCAAGACCAGTGAGGGTGCTTCGCGCATATCGTCGGTTTCCGGTTTGAAAGCCAATCCCCACAAGGCGATGGTCTTACCTTTCAGGTCATTATTGAAATGCTTACAGAGTTTTTCGAAGAGAATACTTTTCTGCAATTCATTCACTTCCTCTACAGCATGGAGCACGCGCATCTGATAACCGTTCAACTCAGCAGTCTTGATAAGCGCTTTTACGTCTTTAGGGAAACAAGAACCGCCATAGCCGATGCCCGGATACAGGAATTTGCGTCCGATACGGGTGTCCGAACCAATACCGCTACGCACCATATTGACGTCTGCACCTACCAGTTCGCAAAGATTGGCAATATCGTTCATGAAACTGATGCGGGTGGCAAGCATTGAGTTGGCTGCATATTTGGTCATTTCGGCAGATGGAATATCCATGAAGATGACGCGGAAGTTATTCAGCAAGAACGGCTTGTAGAGCTTACTCATTAACTTCTTTGCACGTTCAGACTCCACTCCCACTACTACGCGGTCGGGACTCATGAAATCATTGATGGCATTGCCCTCTTTCAGAAATTCGGGATTGGAAGCTACATCGAATTGAATGCTAACACCCCGTTTATCCAATTCTTCCTGAATGGTGGCACGCACCTTCTTTGCCGTACCTACGGGAACGGTACTCTTTGTAACTACCAGCATGTACTTCTGCATATTCCGTCCGATGGTGCGGGCAACTTCGAGCACATAGCTAAGGTCAGCACTCCCATCTTCATCGGGCGGAGTACCAACAGCACTGAAAACGACTTCCACTTCGTTCAGGCAACTTTCCAGGGAAGTCGTGAAGTGCAGGCGATCTGCTTTTACATTGCGGTTCACCATCTCTTCCAAGCCACTCTCATAGATAGGAATGATACCTTTCTTCAGTGCTTCTATTTTCTCACTGTTGGTGTCTACACAAATAACGTTGACACCGATTTCTGCAAAACAGGTTCCGGTCACCAGACCGACGTACCCTGTACCGACAATAGCTATTTTCATATTCTATTATTAAAAATATTCCGCATCCCGGAAGAGCGGGGCATCTTTATCTTTGGGGGATAATAATAATCGTTCTTCGGCAACAGGCCAGTCTATGCCTATTGTGTCATCATTGAAACGAATGGATGCTTCTACTTGTGGGGCATACGCATTATCCACTTTATATGTAAAAATAGCTTCGTCGCTGAGTACTAGAAAGCCGTGTGCAAATCCACGGGGAATGAAGAATTGGCGTTTATTCTCTTCGCTCAGTTCCACGCTGACATACTTACCGAACGTTGGAGATGATTGACGTAAATCTACCGCCACATCCAGCACTCTCCCTTTTATGACACGCACTAGTTTGGCCTGACAATATTCTCCTTTTTGATAGTGCAATCCGCGCAACACGCCGAAAGAGGATTTCGACTCGTTGTCCTGAATAAAATGAACGTCCCCGACGTGCGCTTTGAATTCCTCTTCTTTAAAGGCTTCCATAAAATAACCGCGTTCGTCACGAAACACTTTCGGTTCAATCAGCCATACACCATCAATTTCCGTTTGTATATAATTCATCTTCTTAGAATTTTTTTCGTACTTTCAGTTGGCAACCAAAATTGTCGCCATATATTTCTCCCATGTCAAAAGCGATGGAAGCATTGAACTGCCATCCCTTCCATTTTCGGGGAGAATAGAAAACTGATGCAAAAGTAGAAAAATTTTCTAATATATCGGGTATAGGTTTGAAAGGAGTTCCCCAAGTTTTATTATATGATAGTTTTGCGAGATAAGTCCACTCGGCACTGATGTCTCCGCTCCAACCCACATGCATTGCCCGGATACGGTTGTATTTGAAGGCCATATCGCCATCTTTGTTGTAGATGGGAGATGCAACCAAGGGATTTCCCATCGCCATTCCCCAGTGCACCCAACCGGGATACCAGTCATTATTATAATAGTTGTCAGCTCCGCCTGTTTTTTCCACTACCGTGAAATCCACTCCATGCATCGGGCCGCTTTGATTGGTAGTCTGATAATATTCCAGTACAAAGCCATTGATGGCTTGTCGGTGGTTGGATTTATATTCAATTCCCCACAAACCATCAAAACCATTTAATTTCCCCATTCCACTGAAATCATCGTAATAATTTTCCAGATAGGCACTTATGGAAAAGTCGTCGTGACGGTAGGTCATACGGATATGCTCGCTACCCATGAAATTGCCTTGGTAAGCTATTTGCTCTCCTTCCGGACTGCTGTCATCTCCACGACTGGGGATGAATACTTTGAAATAATCTTTCCAGCTATTTCCTAAATCTCCTGCATCCATTCCGGCACTTTTATAGCCACCGAATTGTACATCCAGACTCATGCCTACATCCAGTTGCCATTTACCTTGCGGCACACCGATGCGAAGGAAGCCGCTTTTGTGGTGATACTTAATACTTTTGGTATACCAATAATCCTCTCCTACCTGTTTCTTTTGATAATTGTTGTCAGTAAACCATCCGTATGAAATTTCTGCTTTCATGGCAAGCCTCGGGAGTATCTGTACATATTCAGGAAGCCCTATCCATACTTGCGGAATGGGTCTTGCATTGCCCGACCAGGTTAATCCGCCACTGCTCAATTGTTGGTTTAATAATGGAGAGTCATTTTCTTTACTACCAACAAGTAATCCTATCCATTTGTACCGGATGTCCGCATAGCCTTGTTGCAGTACAAAGGTAGATGTGAAACCAGAAGCTACTGCCATATCCAAGCCACCTTCAAGACGCCAATTACGAAGTGTATCCGTATAAAAAGCTCCTCCTCTTAGGTAAGTATTATTGTCGATTGAGGAAAAACCATGTTGGTTGCTTACTTGCCATAGAGGAGTATTCTCGCCTGTGTGGGCGGAGACACCATATTCTACAAAAGAAGATAAATTTTGCCGTTTCCACCCATTTTGCGCCTTTACTGCCAATCCGGTAGAACAGCAAAATAGAATAGCAAGAATATGACAGACTGTACGCATAGGCTTATCGGAATATAATTTTCAGAGTGTTAAGCATGATTTTCAGATCCAGTGCAAATGACCAATGTTCAATATACCAAATATCATATTCCACTCTTTTTTTCATTTTATCCAATTTCTCCGTTTCTCCACGCAGGTTGTGTATCTGCGCCCAACCAGTTATCCCCGGTTTTACCAGCAATCTCTTGTTATAGTCAGGGATGATGCCGCAATATTGTTCCGTGTGTATCAGCATATGGGGCCGGGGACCTACTATCGACATGTCTCCGATGAGCACGTTCCAAAACTGGGGTAATTCATCAATGCTGGTAACACGCAGGATACGTCCGAATGGAGTGATACGGGGATCATCATCATATGCTTGTTGGGTATCTGCTTTACAGTTAGGCAACATGGAACGAAATTTGTAACAGGTAAATTCCCGACCGCACTGCCCATTTCTCTTTTGAGAAAATATGATGTTACCGGGCATTTTAATCTTGATACAACATCCTATAATGATATATGCCCATGGATATATCAGAATCAAGACTATGGATGCAAACACGATATCTAATGTACGTTTAAGAATTCTATTGCATTTCCGTTGCAGCGGAAAATGATATGATGGATAATGTATATTCATGCTAAAATATTACAATACTTTTGATTAATAGAACGGTAAATCTGATTCTATATTGCTTTAGATAATCAAAGAATCATAAATTTCTTTAGTCTGCCGGGCAATATTATTCCAGTCATATGATGATAGGTTATAAGTAATCCGTTCAGCCTGAATACTTTCTATTTTCTTTTCTAATGTTTGCTGCAGGCTGGCAAGATTACCATTTTTGAAGTAACATTCATCCGGCAATCCTATTTCCTTGTTGGCAGGTATGTCGCTTGCAAGTATAGGACATCCATAACTCATAGCTTCGAGCAATGCGATTGGCAATCCTTCATGAGTCGATGGTAATACAAATATCCGGGCATATGCATATAATTGTGCTAATTTGTCTCCTTTTATAAATCCGGTCAAAAGTATATTTTCCTCTCTTTGGCATATCCCTTTTAGTTTTTGGGCATATTCATCCTGATGATCGGCATCACCGGCTATTACTAACTTTACGGAGGACGGAGACAGCTCTTTGAATGCTTCAACCAGCTTGTCGAATCCTTTTTCTTTTACCAGACGGCCAACAGCTAGAATATAAGAGTATTCGGTTAACCCCAGACTGTGAAGATAGCCTGTATCAGATATCTCGGTGCTTACATTGACTCCGTTATGTATTACAGTGATATTGTTTTTCGATGAATATTGTTGCTGTATCATATTCCGTATATGCTCTGAAATCACGATCACATGGTTTGCATAACGTATACCGGCCTTTTCTCCCGTCCGAAGTATCCATTTGGCAAATGCTCCCCATTTTTCCCGGTTATAATCCGGACCGTGATGTGTTACTATCGCCTTCATTCCTAACATACGTACAATAGGGGTCATCAGCGCCGGGCCTACTGCATGGATGTGTACTATGTCCGCTCCCACTTTTCGAGCATACAATACGGCCAGAAACGTATGTAAGAAAGCTTCCAGATGCTTGTTTCGAGGCACTTTTATGTCTTTTATTGTAACTTGTTTATAGCTTTTTACGGTATGGTCTGTTGCATAGCCTGGACGACGAACTACAATCACTTCATGTTGTTCATCTGCAATTAAAGGATATAGTTCTTCGCAATGGGTCTCTACTCCTCCTTGTATGCCGGGAATACCTCTGGTACCTGTAACTACGATTTTCATTCTTTTAGCCTTTCAGATTTATAGGGTGTCCCATTGCGGACTGTATTTTTTGATGTAACACCCATCGTAATGGGATGGTAATATATTTCTTCATTACTGGAGCGGCGGTGCCTACCATCCAGCAATTCTTGGGGCATTTACGTACGTAGTCTCTGACACGCTCGGCCTGTTCACTTCTCCATAAGTCCTGAAAAGAAGACATTGTGCGGACGTTTCCCATGCTTTCTTTCCAGTATTTACTTTCTAATCCATTGCATGGATACACATCGCCATAAGGAGTTACAAAGAAGTTTACCAGTCCGGCTTCACAAGGAAGCAAACGTGGTTTTCCCTGTATATAATTTATTAATCCCCAATTGAAGTAAGCGCGAAACCAAGCTTTGGGATGTTTTTCTCTCAATTGCCATTCAATTAATTTGCCGAAGTTGCTGCAAACTTCTTCCTTATTGGTGAAAGTATTATCTGTTTTGTGGAAGTAATACGAATTATGCAAAGCAGCAGTTGCAAATTCCATACCGAGTGAACGTGACAAACGATAGAGAGAAAGCATATCAGTCGAATTAGAATCGGAAACCGTAATGCCGAAGCCTATATCTTTGATACCCATTTCTTTTAATCGCAATAAAGTACGTATTCCTCTATCAAATCCACCTTGACGTCCTCTAAGTTCATCATTCTTTTGAGATAATCCCTCGATACTGATGCGTATTCCTATATTGGGAAATTTCTCAGCCAGATGAATAATGCGTTCTTCATACCATCCCGAAGTTGAAATAACAACACGTTGAGACTTGCGGAATGCTACTTCCACTATCTCCTCCAAATCCTCCCGGATGAATGGTTCTCCGCCGGTTATATTAATGAATTTCACTTTAGGTAGTTTCTCTATCTCTGCAGGAGTAATTTCCTTATCTTTATGGGTCGGATTTTGCCAGATATTACACATTTGGCACTGCATAGGGCAGCGGTATGTGACGATAATACACATATCAGTAGGTGAGCTAATGTCTGATTTCATGTATATATAAAATTAATAGGTTTACAAAATTAGTACTTTTCACTCTCTTTCTGCTATTTGAAGCCACTTTTGGTAATATCGTTTATCGGAAAAACGCCGGAGTGAAGTAGCCGCCAGACTACCCCGATGTATAGAAGTTGCAGAAGCAAACATTTCGGTAATGAGTGTTGGCAATTCATTATCCCGCTCAAAGAGACAATTACATTTGTCGGTTTCCAATAGTTCCGGAATGCCGCCGATGTTTCTGCCTAATACGGGAGTACCATAGCACAGAGATTCGATGACGCTAAGAGGATTGTTTTCATACCAGATAGAAGGAATTACGGTAAATGATACCTTCTTTAAAAGCTCTGCAATATCTTTAGAAGCCAAATGTCCAAGAAAGACAATATTATCTGCTGTATATTTTCGTACCAAATCATTCTTTAAAGGTCCTGTACCAGCAATATATAATGTATAAGGTAATTGAGTAGCAGCTTTTAAGAGTGGTTCTACCCCTTTTTCTTCTGATAAACGTCCGATATAAGCATAGGAATTTTCCCGTTCGTAACCGGACGGATTTACATCGGATTTGATTTGCTTTTCTGATATGAAATTGTGAATAATTTGTAGTTTCTCAGCCGAATATCCTCCCTGTTGCATTTTCTCTGCCATAAAACGACTGGGACAAATAAATGTATCTGTCCATTCCATAAGTTTTTTCTTATTCCAGTTTTTAGCTTCTGCCCAAGCTAAAATGCTTGCCGGCAGATTATCTTTCATGCATTTACGGAGTATTGCATTCTTTTTATTGAAAAAACAGGCCTCGCATACTTCTCCCTTACATAGACAATTATATGCCGGGCATAGCAACTTGTAATCATGCAGTGTCCAGATAACCTTGATTCCCTGTTCGTGCGCAAGTCGGGCAACCAGAGGAGAAAGATAAGAGTGAATATTATTCAGATGCACAATGTCCGGTTGAAAATCTTTTAAGAGTTCTTTAAAACCTTCTTTTACTCCTGTACCCCATAAAATACGCTTGGCGGCTTTTATTTTTCCGGATAGGCTTGCTGAAGAGAAGTTGATTTCTTTTGCAAAAAAAGGTTTGTCTTTATCCTGTATGTTTTCCGGATAATCCATAGCATAAAAGCGTACCGTATGCCCCGCTTCGCGCAGCATCTGGCCAAGGTTCAGGGTATGAATACAATCACCTCCCCGGGGATAAAGGAACTTATTGACAAGAAGAATTTTCATTGCTGATATATTTATTTAGACCACATTTTTATTGGCTTTATAAAGTTAGTATATGATATTTCAGACTTTATTTTAATGCAATAATAGAGACAACCATATAGATTAATACATAAAGATTTTGAGGCGAACCTATGAGCTAATTTATAGATTATAAGCTGCTTTCTGTTCTCGATACCCAAACTTTCAAATAGCTTTAGCAGAGATCGAAAATACAAATATCGTCTTTTGATAAATTTGAATATCTTGAATATTTTCTTTTGTTTTCTGTGGTTAAGGAGTGTCATGGAGTCGTTATGCCTTCTCCAAAGGACCAGAGGATCAGAAATATACACTATACTATTGCGATATGCTGCCGAAATAGCCAACCACCAATCATAATAAACATCAAAGTTCCATTCGTGAATTTCATTAATAAACTCTTTTTTTATCAACATCCGGTGTCCTGAGATTATATTATTGAACATGATATCTTCAATCTGATTCTCAGGTATAGAAGAATCACATTCAAAGGTTTGGTCTTTAAAACCGGAGATAGACCCAGAGAAAGGTATGGCATTGCTATAGGCAAGCACATGATTTCCTATCTCTTTCATCATAACTTCTATTTTTTCAGGAAACCATATGTCATCCTGGTCTGAAATAGCGATGTAATCGCCTGATGCCATATCCATCAATCGCTTAAAATTGTAGTTGACTCCATGATGTTTATCATCCGGATTGATGATTTTGATATTCTTATATTTATGTGCGTAATTATTCAGAATAGTCATTGTGTTATCCGTACTTCCATCGTCTCCTACGAGTAGTTCATGGATAGGATAAGTCTGAGCAAAGATGGAATCTAATTGCTCTTCAATATATTTCTCACCATTATATGATGCGAGTATGACTGATACTGTTTTCATTTTTGAAGTAAGATATTATAAAGTTTCTTGGTGTATATATCTTTAGAGCACTCTGATTTCAGTCTATCACGTAATGCCTTTCCTTTCGCTCTGGCAATATCGGTATGCTGCAGGTGATATTTAATTTCTTTGATGTATTGATTAGGGTCGCTTTTACATAGTACTCCTGATTTCTCATCAATATATTCTTTGGTGACTGGAGTGGATGTTGTAATAATCGGTTTCTGCTGTGATGCAGCCTGAAATATCACAATTAACCCTGCTGGTGCATCAGTGTTTAGAGGGAGCACCACAATAGATGATTCTTGCAATAACTTGTTAAATTCAGCTAACCGTACATTATTAAAAATATGTATGTTTTCGGGTAATGGCATCTTTGAATAATGTTTCCAAACCGAATCTGACATAACCAAAGTAAATTGCACATCTGGCATACTTTGGCCTATTTTTATGATTAGTTCCCAGTCCCTGCCATTGTTTCCTCCGCAAAACACTTTATTTCCACAGTCTTTATATTCTCTTTCCTCTTTCTCGCTGAAGGGATAGACATCATGTAGCAGTGCATATGATTTCCTTATTTTTAGTTGGCGATTTAATGCTTCTCCGTATTCTAAAGATGTGACGGTAGCTTCCAGGTTGGTTGATTGTAATGCTGATTTATACAAGTATGATACTATCTTATTTTTTAGTGTCGGTTTGTTCTTTAATAAAAGATTCAATATGATGATTCTTCTTTTCAGGAAGAGTAATCTGCAAATCCAAAAAGAGATAATTCCTTGAAAATCATACCAAAAAATCAGCGTATCATTGGATGAAGACTTGTCAATAGCATTCGATGCTCCTTTTAACCAGGCTATCCACTTATATTTGCTGCCAGGAGAATATATCTCTTCTATGCTGATACCATTTTTTCTCAATGCTCCAGCTATATATTCATGATTATCACAGAAATTATCGAATACAATATAGTTCATATATCCTCAGATTATTAATAGTATACTTTCCTTTTCAATCTCTTTTGTAAATAGAGCCATATAATTAAAGTGGTAAGCATCTCAATGAGTATATATACAAAGGCATATCCGTTTTCTTGCCAGTAGAAAATGGAAATGGCGTACATGATACATGATACTGCATTCACAAATAGCATAATGGCAACATATTGCCGGATGTATCCTTGTGTAAAAAAGACTTTCATATAAGCCAAGCTCATGGCAGTGAAAGGCATACTAAATGTGAGCAGACCGATAAGATATGAAAGCTTAGTTGCTGCTTCAGCGGGCATTTTTCCTAATCCGAAAAGTGTTTCGGCAATGAAGCCACGCAACAGGAATATCACCAATGATGTGAACAAAGTGAGTAAGAATAAGCGGACTGCTATCCGGGATGCGGATTGGTAGATTTCATGTTCTTTTCCATCCCCTTTCAGATTATTGAGTTTTATTTGAAGTACGGCTGCAAACTGTTGTATCCATGCTAAAGGTGCCTGGATGAACTTTTGTGCATAATTGATTATAGTTATGACACCTGGCTGATAATATGATAACAGATACATGGGGAATGTTGAAGCGAAAATGACAACTCCTTGGTTAAAAGCCAACCCTGTTATGGATTTCCATTGATGAGATATAGCGGAGAAGTCTGTCAGGAGGAATTTCCATTGTAATTTTCTCTTCATGAGAATAATCAGTATAATCGAATTAATCGCGCTGGCTATACAACTCCCATATATCATGGATGTGACACCGATAGTCTCTTTAAATAAAAGTAAGGCCAGAATGATTCCGCCGTTTAATAGCAGGTTGCAGACTAAGGGTAAAGAGAAAAATTTGAATGAAACTAATATTTCTGTCAGATACAAATTGGTAGCCATAAGTAGCATTAGCCAAAGCGACGCATAATAGATGTGTATGTACTTTTCTATATCTTCCGATGGAAAATTGGTTATTAGTTCCGGTACTCTATCTCCTGCCAGACTCACAAGCAATATGAATAAAAGTATAAGAGAAATGAAACTGTACATAAAAGCATTCAGATATTTCATTTCCGCTTTTGCTGAAACAGAATGCCGCAACAACATAGATTGTGGTATGAGAATTGAAGTTGCAATTGTTTGTATCATCCCTCCTATCAGTATCACTAAATTGAAGAGATAGAAATACAGGTCAGTTCCGGTATTGGCACCAAAATAATAGGCAATCAATAAATGTTGCACAAATGCCACTCCTTTAGCCAACACGCTAAAGAAAGATGAATGGATGGCACCTTTCTTATATGTTTCGCTGTTCAACTTCATCTTTTTTTGTCATCATGAGGGCTAATATAATTAAAACAAATAATCCACGGTTATGTGTGAAAGTGGAATCTGCTATACCTTCTATAAGGAAGAACAAAAAGACCATCCAGATATATGCACTTTTATGTATACTCATGTCAGTAGACTTCCGAACGATTGTATACCAAAAGAAGAAATACAGGATGACTCCGATTATCCCAAATTGAGCCAGTTCAGGATAAAAAGCGTCACAAATAAAGATGGGCATATCTTTTGATAGTCCCCATATATGGTCGAGGCTATATGTCTCATAAATAGGAGAATAATATTCAGCAGAAGCAAATGTGCCAAAACTGCCTAACCCACAGCCGAATGGGAAATAGTCATATAAGATTTGTCCGGAGGTGAATAACATGGCAGGTCGGCTCCACATTTCGCGGGAATTCATCATTCCATCAATATAATAGATTATTATTTTTTCTCTGGCAAACCAAATGGCAAGAAGACATATAAAAATACCTGCTATAATGCTTTTCCAGCTTAATCGTATCTGTCCGCCCAGTTTGGTGAACACTATGAGGCTGGTGGCTACTGCCCAGAAACCATAAAATTTAGCCCGGGTGGAGAAGAAACCTATGGTCAACAAAAATAGAAATATGAAAACATCACTCCATTTATAAGTACTGCAATAAAGGAATAAAAAGGCGGTGGCGATGGCAGCCGTCGCAAAGCGGGAGGGATGCCCGAATAGGGTATAAAGCTGACCCGACAATCCGACAATAATTAGTAATCCTCCCACAACTAAGCAGAGAATGCTGATGAAATATTTTTGGGAACATGAAAATTGTGGTGCAATTAAATAGGCGCAATAAAAACCGAGGAAAGGTTTTATCTGAATGAGCAGGTCGGTAAAAATGGCTTTAGGGACATTGCTTTGTATGATGAAAGAATAAATGGCGTAAAAAAGAAAGATAGTAATAATTATGACGACAGGTATCAACTTTTTCCAGTTTTTTCTTTCCCAAACTATGACACCTGCAAACAGGCATAGGAAAAGTGCCATTAGCTCATCTGTATATTTGAATTCAATGAAGTCATACAATATGACACCAAAGATGTAGCCTGCTACAAGAAAGGCGAAAAATAAATTATTTTTGGAGCAGACCAGCTGTGAAAGCATGAGATTATCTTTTAGTGAAAACAAATACCTTCATATAAATCGCAATCAGGGAGAGGATACAAGCTGCGACAAAAGCTATTGCCAGTACAATCAGTTTTTTGGGGAAAACCGGTTTTGCTGAACAATAAGCTGCATCGACAACTCTTCCGGCTTGTTCGTCGGGAGAGTTTACCAGACTTTTTTCCTGTAGCTTCTGCATTAGAAACAGATAAATGGTTTCCTTGATTTTTTGTTGTCGTTTCATCTCAATATACTCCCGCTCTTGTGTGGGTAACTCGTTCAGTTGACCGTTGAATACCTGATTTTTCTTATTGAGTTCTTCCAGGCTGGCTTTGACACTATTTCGAGTTGCAGCAATTGTTTCTAATAACATTTTGCGTTGTTCTGCCAGTTGCTTATCGGCAAGAATCAAAGCAGGATTACCTTTCTCAGAAGCAAGAAGCAGGCGTTCTCGGTCAAGTACCAATTGATTGTACAAAGCGATGGACTTTTCTCCTATTCCTTCAAAGGAGGGAATAGAAGCATGTTCATTTTCCTCTTTTTGCATATATTCCACTACATAATCCATCATTTTCACACGTGCTTCCGTTTCCAGAATCAAACTTTCCAATTCCATTTTCCCTGTCATAGCGGCTTTGGCATACAGTGTTGGTTCTGGAATATTATTGTGCTTTTTGTAAGCTTCAATTTGATGTTCCAGATAGGCAAGTTCTGTAGTGATGGTATCCAAGCGTACTCTTACAAACCGGGCATTCAGATCAGCTTCCTCCACTTTTACATCTCGTGAGTATTGGTTAAAGACAGACATTAGTTCATTCAGAAAATCGCACCCGCGTTGCTTGTTTTCGTTGTCAAACTCTAACAGGATAATATCTGAAATGGTTTCTTCCGCTCCGGCTGCTATGTTTTTATATAAATCTTCATATACCTTTTGCAGCGGAGTGATTTGAATATTGAATGTTTGCTTACCGGGAATTGAAATGTCGGCATTGGGGGCAACCATTATTGTGCCGACCGGGAGCTGTAAACGGTAAGGTAAAGTTTGTTCCTGTATTTTCACTGTTTCAAACAGCTTTGATTGTATTTTGGCTGATTGCAACATTCCATCAGATAATGTTATCTTTATCTTTATTGATTCACTGATAGTATCTAAAAACTGTTCGGGAAAGAGAAGGGTTATAGGATTATCCTTTCCATAAAGTAGGACTTTTTTTAGACCGCGCTGTTGCCGTGTCTCCACCTGATAACCGGTTTGGAGAATCGCTTTAGTCATATTGGTACGTGACATTAAAACGATAACTTCATCTTCTACACTAATACCTGAAGCGCTACCACCAAGTAAAGCATTAAGACCACTGCTTTTTAACATTTTCAACTCAGACATCATGCCTTGGTTATCGCCAATTAGCCGCATTCGGGCAGTAAACCCATATTCTTTTGGGGTAACTATAAGAAAGCAGATAGCGGCAATCAGGCAAATGATCCCGATGGGCACGTATATTTTCCAGTAACCGAAGAATTGCTTTAGCAGAGCTCCGATATGTATATTTTCATCATTCATAAGCGAGAGATATTTATTTTACCAGCAGTGCAATGCCCAACGATGCCAATACTGATAAGGCGCTGATTATTGTTGATGCCAAAGAAACATTGAACTGCCCACTCTGACTATATTTGGCATTTCCCTTTCTTGCTTTATTCGGTTCTATATAAAGTACATCATTTTGCTGCAAATAATAATAAGGAGATGTTAGTATTTCTGCAGAAGTAAGGTCGAAGCGATGATATTCTTTTCGTCCATTGTTGTCACGAATCAGAAGTACATTGGCACGATTGCCGTAAATAGTCAAGTCGCCTGCCATACCAAGCGCATCAAGTACAGATAAGCGTTCATTGGGTACATTTACTGTTCCAGGCTTGTTTACTTCTCCCAATACTGAGACTTTAAAATTCCTTATTTGTATTGTGACAATGGGGGATTTGACGTAAGCTGAGATTTTTTCAGTCAACATGTCTGTCAATTCACTGCGTGTCATGTTAGCAACTTGCAATTTCCCAAGTACCGGGAAATCAATCTCCCCCCGGGAATTTACCAAATAAGTATGGAGTACAGGTGTAGAGGTAACGTTTGTTTCTCCTGGGGCCAGATAGCTGGTAAGTGGCATATTGAATGCTGCTACTGCATTTGGCTCTGTTCCTGATACGATTATCGACAACTGATCATCTGGAGCAATACGTGGGGCATAATTAATAGGTTGCTCGGTAATAATTGACGCCTGATTATCTAAATCCTGGAAATAGGTAATATTATTAGTCGTTGTTTTGCACGACATCAGTAGCAATAATGAGAGAGCAGGTATCAGTATTCTTATTTTCATCGTATATCTTAAATCTGTTATTTAATTAATATGATCTATTGCAAAAGTAATAGTTCTATAGTCAATAAACGTTAGTCAGGTGGGTTTATTGTTGGGTTGTCTATAATTTGTTCATTGATTTTGGGGCGCTTTTCATTAAATGTAAGCCCAATTGTCATATTTTTATATGATGTGATGCTTTTGCTGAATTATATAATCTGTAATTTTATAGCTATTGTATTGATTTGAAATTAAAAACCGGCAGATTCATGAGCGAGTCAGCCGGCTTTTATTGTAAAAAAAGCACTGAACCGATTGCATAGTTTATAATTTGTTGAAAAGAAAATGACCTGAAACTGGCTTATATCCGAGATTTCCCTTACTTTTGCACCATGATTGAATTGGCACAACATATAGAAGCTTTGTTATTGGAAAATGACTGCGTCATTGTTCCGGGTTTAGGAGGATTTGTAGCTCATTATGCTCCGGCTACGAGAGTGGAAGAAGAAAACATTTTTCTGCCCCCTACCCGCATCATCGGTTTCAATCCGCAACTGAAGATGAATGATGGCTTGCTGGTTCAATCTTATATGTCAGTGTATGGCACCAACTTTTCAGATGCTACTAAAATAGTGGAGCGTGAGGTTGATGAGCTGATTGCCGCTTTGCATGAAGAAGGTAAAGTGGATCTGCCAAATGTCGGCGAAGTGCGTTATACAATCTATAATACATTTGACTTCGCACCTTATGACAACAAGATTACAACTCCTTATTTATACGGGCTGGACGCATTTGAGATGCAGGAATTATCTGCTTTGGAAAAACCGAAGGCAGAGAAAGAAACTTTCTCTTTAGTTCCTACCACCACCAAGAAGGAGAAACGTATCTTTGCAATCCGATTCAATCGGGCGTATCTGACCAATGCGGCTGCGGTAGCGGCTGTCATTATTCTCTCTTTCTTCTTTTCTACTCCGATAGAGAATACGGAAGTGATAGAAGAAAACTATGCGACATTGCTTCCGGATGAATTGTTTGAAAAGATAGAAAAGCAATCTTTGGCAATTACACCGATTGTTTTAAAGCAGAATACTCCTACGCGTAAAACCGTTAACAAACAAACAGGAACACAAAAGAAAGTTGTAGCTCCTGTTGCTGTCAGAGAGGTTAAAGTTGCTAAGGAGCCAACTGCGATTGCTGAAACAAAAACAAAAGAACAAGTTTCCCACTCAGTTGCAACAACTGCCGATGCGCCTAAACAAAATGTACAGTCTGCTGCTGCAAAACCAGCGGTTGCCGCTCCCAAAAGGCCTTATCATATCATCATTGCCAGCGTAGGTACTGAGAAAGATGCAGAAATTATGGCGGCGCAATTGGTTGCCAAAGGTTTTTCTGGTGCGAAAGCTATTGTAGGAGATGGTAAGATGCGTGTCAGCATTGAGTCTTGCGGAACCGAAGTGGAAGCCTATCAGGCTTTGGCGAGAATTCGTGAGAACGAAACCTATAAGAATGCCTGGGTGCTGAAGAAGTGATTTAATTTTTAATTTTTAATTCCATGAAGCGTATCCGTTGTCCCAAATGTGAGAACTATCTTTTATTTGATGAAACAAAGTACAGCGAAGGCCAGTCTTTGGTCTTTGTTTGTGAGCATTGTGGCAAGCAGTTCAGTATTCGCTTGGGGAAAACGAAGATGCTTGCTCCCCAAAAGGAAGAACGCCCGGACGAAGAGGAGTTCAAGGAGGCTTTTGGTAATATTACGGTGATTGAGAATGTGTTTGGTTTCAAGCAAGTGCTGCCTCTGCAAGAGGGAGATAATGTAATAGGCCGCCGCTGTGTGGGTACTAACATAAACACTCCTATTGAAACATCAGATATGAGTATGGATCGCCGCCATTGCATCATTAATGTGAAACGCAATAAACAAGGTGGACTTATCTATACTTTGCGAGACGCCCCCAGCCTGACGGGAACCTTTCTGAATAATGAAATTCTGGGGGACAAAGACCGTATCCGCATTGAGGATGGAGCAATCGTTACCATCGGGGCTACAACATTTATTTTGCGCAGCGGAACAAGTGATGAATTCGGCAAGTAGTAATTACGATCTACGTTTTTTTGTAAAGTTGCCTACATCCTACACCTCGTCTTTTAATCATCTAATTATCTGCTGATTATATCATAGAAAGAATATGAATATCGGTGTAGGCAAAATGTTTCCCTACACCGATATTTTTTTATTTATTCAACATCATAACTTCGTATTGCATTCCTCTTTTGGTCCGTTTTGACTCTATCTGATTTTTCTTAAGGATGCGTCCAAATGTACTTATACTACTGTTGGACAATGAAATAGTTTTTGATTTTCCTTGCAGGTATTCGATGATTTCCATGGAGGTCATCCACTCTCCCATTTCACCTTCTTCCGGTGAACGAAAATAACAATGGAATAGTTGCTCTAATGGGCTGATTTGCTCAAATTCCCGGTTAGATTCCTTCAAAATCGCTTCGTCTGTGTCGTCAAACCAGTAACGTTCCCCTTTTGTGATAGCTTCCATTGCCTGTGCATATAGTTGGCGGTAGTTGATGGTGACATTTATGTTGATAGGTGCCGTTACTTCAATGCAGATGAAACGGCGGCTGCCACTCGGGTCGGTCAGCAAGTCCTTTTGGTTGCTGGTGCCGATGAATGAAGCATAGCGCCGTATTTCCTGAATACTGCTCCCGTAAGGTTTACGCAGATTGGCAACAGGCTTCTGTAACAGATGTTTCAGGAATCCCTGCTGATTCATACTGACCTGGTCAAACTGAATCCTTTTGGCGAAATTCCAAGTCGTTACTGACGGTATTGAAGCGAAATTCATACCTGCGCTCCATGAATTCTTCCAGCCGGAGAGAAATTTCCTGTTCCGGCGTCAGTGCAGACTTCTTGCCGAAACCCTTGCATTCACGATATAGATTGTGAATGGTAATTCTGACCGTTTGTTCGTCAGCCTGTCTGTAATAGTGTACATAACCTGGCGTACGGTTTCTTCTTCCGGTATCCCTGCTTTGAAACAGTGTTCGGCGAGACACACCAGTAGTGGATGCAATGCATCTCCCCGCTTCCAGTTCTCCATTTCATCCAATGCTTTGCCAAGGGCTGTTTCAAACAGTATGTTGAAGGTTTCAGATGTTTCAAATCCGGGCTTCAGTCTCAGTAACGGGTTCTTTTCCATTAGTTTTCGTTGATGGAAGGTCTGTTCTCCGGGCATACTGAACGGCTGCTCCTGGCAGAAAGGCATGGCATCGGGGTTGAAATACGGAGTGACATCCAGCGTCATGCGGCAACTTTGTGCGGGACTAGGTTCTTTCAGGGTTATGGGAAACGGCAATATGGGTTGGTAGCACTGCACAGCCATGCGATAAGCACAGGCATGGAAAAGAGTGATGTTCTCCTCTTTTACAGGGAGGTTTCCGTCGGGAAGCACAAATTTTACCCATATTTTTACGCTTCGTCCACTGCTTCCGGTGATTGCCGCCCAGGTTTGTGGCAACAGCCTTACCTGTTCTTTCACCAGTTCCACTTCGGACAGCCCGGCCAGGTCGTTCACTTCGAGCATTACTACGCCATTGTAGTGCTTCATCTTTCTGCTGCCATCGCGGCTTCGCCCGTATTCAATAGATGGATAGATGCGGGGCAACTTGTCGATGTGCTCGTAGTGACCGCGGGCATCAGGAGTGGTGTATAGTAGCATAGTCCGTAGTGCTGTGACGTGTGCCGCTTTGGTTTCTGTTTTTATTCTTTCCAATAATGCATCTGCTTCGCAGGTACTGACGGTCTCTTTACCGCTTTCTTTTTCTTCTCTGATCAGAGTTATTTTCATTTGCGTTTCTATTTAAAAAATAATTTATTTATAAAGAGGTTTTTCTAAGAACCTGCAAGGTACGCATAAAATGCGTCTGAATCAAATAAAATAGGGCTTTTATTGAAATATTACTCCCCTCTTTTTGTTGTCTGAAAACAATAAGAAAAATTGAAATATACTCGGTTGAAAACTTGACTTTCCTTTATTGTTTTTGTATCTTTGTCAGTAGCAAAACTTCGTCTTGCAGTTGTGTGCCGGACGGTTTTCAACTGGGGGCTGTGCAGCCTGCGATTGCAGGATGTACAGCCCCCAATTGGAAAACGAAGTTTTGTCTATAGCTTAATGGCATTTTCCTTAAAGCAAAAGAGGAAAAGGAATAGGGCAAATGATGATTAATAACTTAATAACATAGCATTATGGCAGCAGAATATGATTTTCAAAGGCGTCCCAGCTCGAAAGGAGATGACGAGTTGCAACCTTTGTATCCGCGTATTGTAAACAAGGGTACGATTATGATGGAGCGTCTGGTTCAGGATCGCATTTCTTATTATCTATCCGAAGGGCACCATGTACAATTGGGGGATATTGGATATTTTTCGGCAGGTCTGCAAGCTCGTCCGGTGATGGATCCTAAAGAGATTCACTCGCAAACCATTTTCTTTGGAAAAGTACATTTACGTGTATCCCCCGACTTCCGGAAACGCTGTGCAGGCTCTGTGGAGCGTGCTAAATACGGTTTTCGGAAAAGTGCCGAACTTAGCGGCGCGGAACGTTATCGCCGTTTACTGGCCTTTCTGGAGACACATCCTTTCATTACCCGCCATGATTACAGCGGAATTACGGGACTTTTGAAGAATAAAGTGCTAAATGACCTCAATTTGCTCGTAAAAAAGGGATATTTGAATGTAATAGGACAAGGTTCGCATAAGGTGTATGTACGCACTGATAATAAGGTTGTTACGGAATAATTGGAGGGTATTTTAGAGTATATTTCAGGTGTAGGCAATTTTTTCCTACACCTGCCTACACCTCTCCCCGTCCCGATATGTAGTTGATATTCAGAAGGAAATGTTCACGGGTGTAGGATGTAGGCAATATTGATGAAAACTTTATTTTATTTTAGTATGGGACTGAGCAGATTGCAATATCTTATCGTTAGCCTTGCATTTTCCACTAAATTCCAGTATATCCAGCCGGATAATTTCTGTACGGTGAAAGGATTTCTCGGCATATTTCATTCCTACAATCTTATCATCCGGAGAATATTTGTCTAAAATCAACTCTAATGCTTTCATGCGTTCTTCAGCAGGAAGTCCGACATGGGCAGTACAGTGTAGGATAACACTTTCATATTTAGTTGTAAACTTGTTGGGTATTACTTCTGTACGGCCCACAATGCAAAAGGAAACCTGATTACAGTTTTGTAAGCAACGCAGTTTATGTCCTTTCGGAGCGCAATGTATATAGATAGCCATTTCTCCATCCCAGACATAACTTATGGGAATTCCGTATCCGCCACCATTATCATTTTGCATGGAAAGTACTCCGTACTCTCCGTTCTTCAGGATATTTGTAGCTAAGCTTATATCTAATAACCTGTCTTGTCTCCTGATTTGATCATTCGTATACTTCATAATCATGATTTTGTGGCAAAGTTAGCAGAAAACTATTTATCTATAAATGCTACTCTCTTTTTATTTCTTCGTGCACAACTATATAATTTACTTGCCGCTTTACAATTTTATATCCATAAAATATTCCTAAAATTAGCAACATTAGAAAGCAAAAATAGATAGAGAACTTATCTAACTTCAAAATAATATATAAAGGAACATATCACGCCAAAATCTTTTTTATGATGATTTCCGAATTTAAATATAAGAAATCCTTTATACACTTCTCTCTATGAAAACAGTTGTGTTTTTTAGTATATGATTTTATATTTGATATAATTATAGTGATTGCTCCCAATAAAAGCACAATTCTTATAGATATGATATAGAATTCTGGAATCATATTAGTATAATTTTTGAAAATATCAAGGAATAGTAAAATATAGCATATAGGTAATATTATTGCGTCTGCAGATCTAATAAATTTGTATTCAGGCATTTTACTTTTAAAAGCATATCTTGTTTTTTTCTGCTTTTATAGCGATTATTCACAACTTTGAAAACGCTGCATCCATAAAAAAATCCAAATATCAGCTTATGGAAATTTCATACAATCCTAAGATTGTATACATCAGAAAATATACAAAAAAAGTATTTTCTATAATGATATCAACGTTTAAGTAGAAGGTGGCTTTTATGTTTTTTTCTTTAGATAATTTGCTTCTATTTTTATCTCTACTTTTATAATCAATGTATGGTTCGAAGCAACCACCCACTATCATAAAAATAGATCCCATTACAAGTATTATTTGCATAAGCATTAAAAGGTGCTTAGGAATCATGTTGACATAATCTCTAAAAATGACAATGCAAATCACCCAAAAAGATATAGGTAACACTAATTTTTGTACGAATAGAATAAATTTTCCGCCTATATAATTATTTAGTTAATTGCATCATTAGCTTCGCCGTAGCATAATAAGAATTTATCAGAATAAGAAATACATAGTTATGCTCCTTAACATAAAGAAATAGGGTGAAGCCTCTGCTCCACCCTATTTCCTTTACGATACTTATAGATTAATTAAAGGATACCTTTTACTGTATCCAGCATTCCTTTTTCTTGAATAGAATCTAGATTAGCTTTTACAGCAGCAGTAAGTCCCGGGATATTATTTAAATCTTCGCCCCAGATAGAAGTTGCGGCAAGTACGCCTTCGGTTACTTTCTGAGTATCACCTGTAGCCCATAGATTTTTCAATAACTGCATGATTTCAGGAGCATCGTTTGGAACGATTTCAGCGCCATCTTCACGAACACCACCTTTATAATAAGTAATGATGGCAGCCAGACCGAGAACTAATCCCTTCGGCAGTTCACCCTTGCGTTGCAAGTAAGTCTTCAAACCGGGCAGGTCGCGGGTTTCATATTTCGGGAAAGAGTTCAGCATGATGCTGGTCACAGCATGGTCAACAAACGGGTTATTGAAGCGTTCCAATACATCTTCTGCAAATTTCTTCAATTCATCTTTCGGCAGATTCAGGGTTTCCATCAGCTCATCGAACATTACCTTATGGATATACTGACCGATAACCGGATGCTGACAGGCATCGCGTACGATATTTACGCCTGACAGATAAGCAACCGGAGAAAGGACAGTGTGCGGGCCATTCAGCAAAGTAACCTTTCTTTCGTGATAAGGTGCCTCAGAAGGAACAAATAATACATTCAGCCCAGCTTTGTCAGCAGGGAATTCTTTGGCTATTTCCTGAGGAGCCTCAATAACCCAGAGATGGAAGATTTCAGCCTGTACTACCAAGTTATCATCATATTGCAATTTTTCTTTGATAGCTGCGATGTCTTTGCGCGGGAATCCCGGAACAATACGGTCAACGAGCGTGGCATATACACCGCAAGCTTCTTCGAACCAAGTCTTGAAGTCGTCGCCCAATTGCCACAATTCGATGTATTGATAGATGGTTTCTTTCAATTTATGGCCGTTCAGGAAGATAAGTTCGCAAGGGAAGATAATCAGACCTTTGCTCTTATCACCGTTGAAAGTTTTGAAACGACGATATAAAAGTTGGGTCAGTTTGCCCGGATATGAAGAAGCCGGGGCGTCGGCCAGTTTGCAGGAGGGATCGAAAGCAATACCGGCTTCCGTTGTGTTGGAGATAACAAAGCGCATTTCCGGTTGGTCGGCCAGCTTCATGAACTCTTCGTTCTGAGAGTAAGGGTTCAATGCACGGCTGATTACATCAATCAATGTCAGGCTGTTTACGGTTTCTCCTTTATCCAAACCTTGCAGGTTCACATGGTAAAGGTCGTCCTGTGCATTCAGCATGTCCACCATACCTTTATCGATGGGTTGAACTACTACAACACTGCTGTTGAAATCAGCTTTTTCATTCATGTTGTAGATAATCCAGTCAATAAATGCACGCAGGAAGTTTCCTTCGCCGAACTGAATGATGCGTTCCGGGCGTTGAGCTTTGGGAGCGGTTTGTTTGTTTAATGCTTTCATCTTAAAAATACGTTTTAAATGATTGATACTATTATGTTTATTCAAATTCGAAATAGAAATTGATGTTCTCTTTCATCAGGATGTCGATAGGCATATACTTTACGGCTGTCACAGGGCGTTTGAAGACCATGTGGTCGCACAATGCTTTTATACCGCAATACCCTTGCAATCCGGGACGCTGCCCGATGAGATAATTCACCTCGCCGGATTTCAGATGCTCCACATTCTTTTGCAGAAGGTCATAACCGACCAATCCAGCCAGATGATGGCCCGTTTCCTGCAAGTAGCCCGCAACCTGGTATACGCGCGAATTGAAAACGGCGCCCAGCACAGCTTGCGGATGTGCGGCAAAGAATTCTTCCAGTGTCCGGCGGTTGGCGGCATCGTCTTCCTTGTTCAGTACAACATCATGAACTACCAGATTGCTATGTTCTTGGGAAATAAAGTTCATAAAGCCATCCATGCGGCGTTGCATCTGTATTTCTGCCGGATTATTCTTCTTGTTATTAAGGAATAATATCAACTCCTGCCCTTCCTCGTACTTGCGCATCAGGATTTTGGCGGCAATATATCCGCTTGCCTTGGAGTCTTGTCCGATATAGCAAAGCGCATGAGTATCCTCTATATTGAAATCGATGAATGCATAGGGGAGCTCCTTTTCTTCCAGATAGGAAGTGAGCGCCATCGTTTCTTCACGGAAATTGGGAGCTATCAGTACCGCATCCACCGGTTCCCTGCGGATTTTGGCACAAGCCTTTTCATAAGAAAGCCTGTCGGCATGGTGATAATACAGATATTCAATGCTGACATTGAATGGCCGCATCTCCTGCGCTGCACGGTTGATACCTTCCGAAACGGAATGCCAGTAGTCGTGCTCTATATGATAAGGTATAATGCATAGGATACAATAAGGCTTCTTTGCCGCCAGGCCGATGGCGAACATATTGGGGTGATAATCTATTTCATCCAAGACTTTTTGAACCTTTTCACGGCTTGAAGCAGAAACATCTCCCCGATTATGCAGCACGCGGTCCACTGTTCCGGCAGAAACACCCGCCATGCGGGCAATATCCTTAATGGTGTAGTTCTTGTTTTCCATATTCTCTTTCTCCTTGTTTTAAGGTGATAAAGGTTCAACGTCTAAAACTTAAATATTATAAATATTTGCCGCAAAGATACGAATTATTTTGTTTCTCCAAGTAAATTTTCTACTTTTGTGTTCGATAACGGTTAATAAAAGCAAAAACCAATATCTCGCCTATTAGCTTTACAATCAATACTATATAGGTATAATAATTGGAAAGTAATATTTTTATATACTTAAAACACAGTAGAATGAAAAAATTTATGGATGAAAACTTCCTGTTGCAAACAGAAACCGCACAGAAGTTGTATCATGAACATGCGGCTAAGATGCCGATTATCGATTACCACTGTCACTTAATCCCTAAAATGGTAGCAGACGACTATCAGTTCAAGTCATTGACTGAAATCTGGTTGGGCGGCGATCACTACAAGTGGCGTGCTATGCGCACTAATGGTGTAGACGAACGTTTCTGCACCGGTACGGACACCACCGATTGGGAAAAGTTCGAGAAGTGGGCGGAAACTGTTCCTTATACTTTCCGTAATCCGTTGTATCACTGGACTCACCTGGAACTGAAGACAGCATTTGGCATCGAAAAGATTCTGAGCCCGAAGACTGCACGTGAGATTTATGACGAATGTAACGAGAAGCTGGTTAAGCCGGAGTACTCTGCTCGCGGCATGATGCGCCGTTATCACGTAGAAGTTGTTTGTACTACAGATGATCCTATTGACTCTTTGGAATATCACATCCAGACCCGTGAAAGTGGTTTTGAAACTAAAATGTTGCCTACCTGGCGTCCGGATAAGGCTATGGCTGTAGAAGTTCCTGCTGATTTCCGTGCTTATGTTGAAAAGTTGTCTGAGGTTAGCGGCGTTGCTATTTCTAATTTCGATGATATGGTGGCTGCTTTGCGCAAGCGTCATGACTTCTTTGCGGAACAAGGTTGTAAACTGTCTGACCACGGTATTGAAGAGTTCTATGCAGAAGACTATACGGATGCTGAAATCAAAGCTATATTTAATAAGGTGTATGGTGGAGCAGAGTTGACGAAAGAAGAAATCCTGAAGTTCAAGTCGGCTATGTTGATTGTGTTTGGCGAAATGGATTGGGAAAAGGGTTGGACACAACAATTCCACTACGGTGCTATCCGTAACAATAACAGCAAGATGTTCAAATTAATCGGTCCTGATACCGGTTTTGATTCTATCGGCGAATTTACTACGGCTAAAGCAATGTCTAAATTCCTTGACCGCCTGAATTCTCAAGGTAAATTAACAAAGACAATCCTGTATAACCTGAATCCGTGTGCCAACGAAGTTATCGCCACTATGCTGGGTAACTTCCAGGACGGTACGATTGCAGGTAAGATACAGTTTGGTTCCGGCTGGTGGTTCCTCGACCAAAAGGATGGTATGGAGAAACAAATGAATGCTCTTTCCGTACTTGGCTTGTTGAGCCGTTTTGTAGGTATGTTGACGGACTCCCGTTCATTCCTCTCCTATCCGCGTCATGAATATTTCCGCCGTACGTTGTGTAACCTCGTTGGGCGTGATATTGAAAACGGTGAAATACCGGCTTCTGAAATGGATCGTGTGAATCAGATGATTGAAGATATCAGCTACTACAACGCTAAGAATTTCTTTCAATTCTAAGAAAAAAGAAAGCGGAACAGGTGATATTCTGTTCCGCTTTCTTTTATTTATTTCTTCTCAGTCCCTACCCAAGTCCATCTGTGCCAGATATACTCTAATGGACCTTGTTTATGCTTGGCCAACCACCATTTACAGAATTTTACTTGCAGCAGAAATACGAAGAATCCGATTAACAAGCTAATCGTATATCCACAATAAGGGGCAAGGTACAGGCCGAAGGGAAAGTATATGATTGCTCCTATTATTGATTGGGTTATATAGTTGGTAAGGCTCATCTTACCATAAAATCGCAAGTTGCTAACAGCTTTACTGAATTTTTCACGTTGGTAAAGCAATATGAATGATGCCATCAGGACTAAGGTAAAAGCTAACTTTTGCCACATGTCAAATGCAGTTCCGGCCGTTTGTTGTATGATTGTGTCATTTTTCATAACCAATTCTTTCAGAGCATATAACGGAGCAAAAGATATAGCTGAAATTATCAGTACTTTTATCCAGAAGCGGAGATTCTTTTCTGTTGCAATGAAAAGTTGTTTCCGACCGATGTAGCAGCCTAAAAGGAACAATCCGGCAGTTTGGAAGAAGCGTCCGGCATTCACCGCCCATAATAAGCTGGCTTTTTGTCCTAAAGTTACGTTTCCCCAGATAAAATTCCAGAAGTTGCCTGCTTTCGTATAATCCGCCACTTCCGCATACATTTCACCTACTTTTAAGTCGGGTAACTGATGTGCCGGATTTATCAGATTTGCGATGTAATGATACCATTCAACAGGTTGTAAAAGGAAGATAACGGCAGCTATGAGGATGGCCTTGTCGCTCCAATTGCGGGTAAAGAATAGGACAAGCCCGACAACTACGAACAATAGTAATACATCTCCGGCTGGGAAAAAAGCAGCATTTAAGGTAGCGAAGCCCACTAATAGCACTAAACGCCATAGAAAACGATAACCGAAGTCTTTACCTTGCTTTTTCTGATTGTTGCTCTGAATGTAAAATGTAAATCCAAACAGAAGTGCAAAGATAGCATAGGCTTTTCCGGCAAATAGGGCAAAAATACCGCTCAAGACTCCTTGGTCTAATATATTTAACCAAGTCGGGGAGTCAGTGGGATAGACAGGGAAAATGAAATGTTCCAGATTATGAACCAGAATGATAGCCATTACTGCAAAGCCTCGTAAGGCATCCACTACCTCAATGCGAGGATTTTTTTTGATTAGTTGTTCCATGAATTATTTATTTAATAATGTTTTAATGCGTTTATTCATCGGCTTTTCAAAATAATAGTAAGAAAGCAGACTTAACAAGACGATGATGCAGAATAGAATCGGAATGGAAATGTACCAGGCTATATGAAAATTGCTTCCTTTTTGCCATTCTGCATAAGATAGCAGAACAAAAAGATGAATCAGATAAAAACTGTAACTGATTTCTCCACCAATCACTAAAATACGATTAGACAGGAGGCGTGAAATTATACCTTTTTGTAGAGAGAAGCTAATCAGAAGAAATGCAATCGGAAGCCAATAGTAGCAGGAATATCGATATACTTTGGGAATTTCAGCCGCATAGAGATAGAATACTAAAAACAAAGCTATTGATAGTATTTCGATAATACTTCCTTGATGTGAAGTGATATTTTTATTTTTCAAACGGTCGTATAGCTGAAACAACAGCATGCCGACTATGAAATCCGGAAACCGGGCAATCGGATTAACGTACCAATATCCTTTTATATCATTTTCCGGAGTGAAATACATGCCGACAAGAATTAATATTGCAGAAACTAAGAAAACGTATAGCAAATTCTTATAATTCTTTGCTATGGGTACAAGAAACGGAAAGCATAGGTAAAAAAACTGTTCGCAACACAAACTCCATGAGGGGCTGTTGAATGAGAAGAAGTAGTCGGCTTTGGGTATGTAGGCATTTGTTAGTGTAAGTGAGGCAAAAAAGTGTTTGCTCCAGTCTATAAATCCTGACGCTATTACATAGTTACCTAAAGCAGCAGCAATAAACAAGGTTAGCCAATGCAAAGGGTAAATACGTGCAATGCGGGCTATCCAGAAGCTTCGTTTGGTTATCTTGCTTTCACTTATCTTCTTTTGATAATTGTATGCTATAATGAAACCACTTAGTACAAAAAAGAAACTGACACCAACAAATCCTTCTTTGAAGAAATGAATATCGAAAAAATCATTTATTACATAACAATGTGCCCCAAAAACCATTAAAGCAAATATAAGCCGTAAAGAAGTGAGTGTGTTTATCATAATGAGATGTCTCGGAATGTTTTATGTTCTTTTATTATCTGATAGATGACGTTCCAGTCGGGAAGACCGCCCAAGTTACGGTCGTCAATGAAAAGATCCACTTTCAACTTGCGTGAGAAGCCAGTGTCCTGTTGTTTTTCTTCGGGATAATCACGATTGATGGCATAAAATTCCAGGCCTCTTTCCTGGCACCATTCCACGGCTTCTTCCAGAAGTTCACCTTCGCGCACGCTCCATAAAATAAGCTTGTGCTGCTCTTGCTGCAATAACTTCAAAGTGTCTATTGCAAAGGGGATTTCTTTACCAATATGCGGATAGCGATGTTCTACTATAGTTCCGTCAAAATCAACTGCTATTGTCATAGTCCTATTATGAAAGATTACAGAACAAAGATACGAATCTTCTTGAAAAAACAAAGCGCTAACCGACATTGTACAGGGCAAATATGAAACAAATTTGCATATAATTTCATAATAATGTATTTTTGCACTTAATTTTTCACTAACAACATAATATCAGGATGACTCAATCACCCCAAAAAGTATCTAAAGGGTTTACTAAGGCCTTTTGGGTAAGCAATACGGTCGAGCTCTTCGAACGTATGGCATATTATGCCGTTTTCATTGTTCTTACCATTTATCTTTCTACCATTTTAGGCTTCAATGACTTTGAAGCGAGTATGATTTCCGGTTTATTCTCCGGCGGTCTTTACCTTCTGCCCATTTTTACGGGAGCTTATGCTGATAAGATAGGTTTCCGGAAATCCATGATTGTTGCTTTTTCGCTGCTGTCTGTCGGGTATCTGGGATTGGGAATTCTCCCTACCCTACTCGAAACCGCCGGTTTAGTGGAATATGGCAAAGTGACCCATTTCACCGGATTGCCGGATAGCGACAGCCGCTGGATGATTGTCCCCGTACTGTTTGTCATTATGGTGGGCGGTTCGTTCATCAAGTCCATTATCTCGGCTTCGGTGGCAAAAGAAACGACAGAAGCAACCCGGGCACGCGGCTATTCCATCTTTTATATGATGGTGAATATCGGCGCTTTCACCGGAAAGACTGTAATCGACCCGTTGCGTAATGTTATTGGTGAACAGGCCTATATTTATATCAATTATTTCTCGGCTGCGATGACGATCATGGCATTACTTTCCGTTATCCTGCTTTATAAATCTACCCATACGGCCGGTGAAGGAAAAAGTATGCGTGAAATTGGACAAGGTTTTCTGCGCATCATTACGAACTGGCGTCTGCTGATTCTTATCCTGATTGTAACAGGGTTCTGGATGGTGCAGCAACAGTTATATGCTACGATGCCAAAATATGTAATCCGTATGGCGGGCGAAACGGCAAAACCGGGTTGGATAGCCAATGTGAATCCGTTTGTTGTGGTTTGCTGTGTAAGTTTTGTGACGCGTCTGATGGCGAAACGTTCGGCTATTACTTCCATGAATATCGGTATGTTTCTTATTCCGTTTTCGGCTCTACTGATGGCATGCGGTAATCTACTCGGTAATGATGTGATAACCGGAATGAGCAATATCACGCTGATGATGATAGCCGGTATTGTGATACAGGCTTTGGCGGAATGTTTCATCTCACCGCGTTATTTGGAATATTTCTCCTTACAAGCACCTAAGGGTGAGGAAGGTATGTATTTAGGGTTCAGCCATCTTCACTCCTTCCTCTCTTCTATTTTCGGTTTTGGTATTGCCGGAGTATTGTTGACAAAATACTGTCCCGACCCTGTGCTCTTTGAAACCCGTGAGGCATGGGAGGCTGCCAGTGCAAATGCACATTATATCTGGTATTATTTTGCTGCTATCGGGCTGATATCTGCCTTGGCACTGTTAGTATTTGCCAAAATCACCGCATCCATCGACAAAAAGAAGAAAGGCAGGGTCTGAATATCTCATTTTTTTGTATATTTGCCGTCACTTTGCCATAAAAGTGGCGGCTTTTTCTAATTAAGGAGAACAGAATGAAAGTAAAATTTATAAGCCTTGCTAGCGGAAGTAGTGGTAACTGCTATTATATAGGCACTGAAAGATACGGAATACTTATTGATGCTGGTATTGCAGCGCGTACCATCAAGAAATCTTTGAAGGAAGCGGGTATCAGCATGGAGACGATACGAGCTGTGTTTGTGACTCATGATCATGCAGACCATATTAAATCGGTAGGCGGATTGGGAGAGAAATTGCATATTCCTATTTATACCACTGCACGCATCCATGAGGGAATCAATAAAAGTTATTGTATGACGGAGAAGCTTCATTCTTCTGTTCATTATCTGGAGAAAGAAGAACCCATGCAATTGGAGGATTTTCATATTGAGTCTTTTGAAGTACCCCATGACGGTACGGACAATGTGGGATATTGTATTGAAATAGATGGTAAGGTATTCTCATTCCTCACTGACCTTGGCGAAATCACTCCTACTGCTGCGCGGTTTATCCGTAAAGCCAATTACTTGATATTGGAAGCTAACTATGATGATGAAATGCTGCGGATGGGTACATATCCACAATATCTAAAAGATCGTATCACAAGTCGTACGGGACATATGAGTAATATTGCGACTGCTGAATTCTTGGCGGAGAATATCACGGAAGACCTAAAATATATCTGGCTTTGTCATTTAAGCAAAGACAATAATCACCCGGAACTCGCTTACAAGACGGTGGAATGGAAATTAAAGAGTAAAGGGATATTGGTAGGTAAAGATGTGCAACTCTGCGCTTTAAAGCGTAGTACTCCTTCTGAACTATACGAATTTGACTAAAAAAGCCGCTTCCATCGAGAAAAAAGGCTTAATTTTGTTTGCATGAATAAAATAAAAGAACTACTTTTGCACCCGCAAACGAGAAAAACGATGCACTCTTAGCTCAGTTGGTAGAGCAATTGACTCTTAATCAATGGGTCCAGGGTTCGAATCCCTGAGGGTGTACAGGTGAATTAAGGAAATACTGAAAAGGTTCTGAAAATCAAAAGTTTTCAGGACCTTTTTTCTTTAATTGTCCTATTTTTGCAATAACTAGACCGAATAGTATCTGAAATCTTCTGTATCGATGCAACAACAGGAGGGATTTATCTGTTTTTTATATATAGTTTCAATCTTATCATGAATAATTGGAAGAAAAAGTTTATTATAATATGGAGCGGACAACTATTTTCCATATTAAGTAGTTCCATAGCTCAATTTTCTATCGTCTTGTGGATTAGTCTCAAAACGGGTTCTGCCGAAGTTTTGTCCTTTGCCATGATTGCGGCATTGTTGCCACAAGCCCTGTTAGGAGCTTTTGCGGGAGTATATGTTGATCGTTGGAACCGGAAGTGGACAATGATTGGTGCAGACAGTTTTGTTGCACTTTGCTCCGGTATCATTGCCTTACTCTTTTATCTGGATACGATAGAGTTATGGCATATCTATGTGTTACTGGCACTTCGCTCTATCGGTGGGGCATTCCACTCGCCTGCCATGAAGTCATCCGTTCCATTGTTGGCTCCGGAAAAGGAACTGACTCGTATTGCGGGAATTAATCAGGCCATTCAGTCTATTTGTAATATTGGTGGTCCTGCGTTGGGAGCAGTTTTGCTATTGGCGTTCGATATGAGTGTTGTTATGTTGTTGGACGTGGTAGGCGCAATCATTGCTTGTACTGCTCTCCTGTTTGTTTATATTCCAAATCCGAAGAAAGAGAATATTTCCGCAAAAAGTGTATTGAATGATATGCGCGACGGGTTTCGGGTGATTATGCAAAACAGAGGGGTTAGTTGGGTGATGGTTACAGAGATACTGATTACTTTCTTTGTGATGCCGGTGGTTGCCTTAATGCCATTGATGACGTTGCATACTTTCTCGGGAACAGCTTATCAGATTAGTTTGATAGAGACGCTTTTCGGTGCGGGAATGTTGGGTGGAGGAGCATTATTAGGTATTTGGAATCCTAAAATCAGGAAGATACTGATGATTGCATTCTCTTATGCGATACTGGGGCTGGCGTTGGCTCTGTGTGGAATGCTTCCCAGCACAGGTTATGTACTTTTTGCTATACTGACGGTAATGCAAGGGCTTATTGTTCCGTTCCTTTCCGGCCCCTTTACTTCTTTACTGCAAACGCAATTCAAACCTATTTATCTGGGACGTGTGTTTTCGTTATTCGATAGCATAAGTTTGTTTCCCTCCATTTTCGGTTTGTTTGTAACGAGTTTCGTTGCGGATGCACTGGGCATAGGCAATATATTTATCTATTGCGGGTTTGCTATTGTACTGACGGCTATTCTGATGATGTGTATTCCTTCAGTGAGGAATTTGGAGAAGGAAGATTATTCCTCTTCTTTGTAACATTTCAAAGTCTTCCTTTCCCATCCCAATATCATCCAATGTGCGCGGCTCGTTGTGGTCATTCAGGTAAACTCTCGATTTCTCGGTGTAGAGAGGACTGACGACGGATAAGCTGTCATTCCGGTACGGAGTTTCTATTCCGGCCAGTTCCATCATAGTTTGGAAGAAGGAAGCACTGGATGATATATTTTTCTGCCGGTTCATCAGGGCTGCTCTCTGTATTTCAGGGTATGCTTTCTGATAGCTTTCGGATGTCCACAACAAGAACGGAACATGTAACTGATAATAAGAAGGAACAGGCGATGCATGAAGGAACAGGTGTCGGCTGTCGTCGAAAATATCTTCTCCATGATCGGAAGTATAAAGCATGGTGGCATCTACCTCCTGCTCTTTCAATAAATTTATGACACGTGCCAGAAAATCATCTGTATATCGGATGGAGTTGTCATAAGCATTCAGCAGATTATCTTTGTACTTCACTTCTGCATCTACCGGGAAGTCTGGCATGAAAAATGCATGGGCTTCCGGGTAGCGTTCCCGGTAATTGAAGTGCGATCCATAGGTATGCAGTACAATGAATTGCTTCTGATTCCCTTTTCTAAGTTCTTGTTCTACCAACTTTAAAAGCTCGTCATCAGACGGATTGTATTTGGAATCATCCGAATCTTCCTTGATGAAATCATAAGTATCTGCCTCCATTCCGAAGAAGTCGATAAAGGAATGGTTGTAGCGTTGATTTGAGAAGAAAGCAGTCTGAAAACCAGCTTCTTTGAAAGCGGTAATAATGCTTTTCTGGTAATAAATGGAATCGAAATTAGAAGCTGAAACCGAAGAAAGCAACATTGGCACACTCTTGTGTGTAGTGTTAGATTCTGTCAATGCATGGCAGAAAGCTGTAATTCCCTCCATATTGGCAAGCTCAGGATTGGTTTCCCGATTGTAGTCGTAAAGACTCCAGTTCATGGCACGGGATGTCTCACCTACTACCATGATGTAAATTTCCCTTCTGTCTTCCGGATGAGAAGCTCGGGCACTGAAGGTAAAATTCTTCGATGTCTGATGATAAGCTCGTGTCTGGGCATTCCGCTGAAATGCAAGCACCACATTATAACATACATTAGCCGGATATAAGTCAGATTTCAGTTCATAGCGTTTATCCAGTCCATAGGCAGCGCCCAATGATATGAAACCGATAACTAAAGCTACAAATGCTCTTTTTCGCTCACGCCGGATAAATACAGGAGAGAGTTGCCGCTTCCTTATAATAGAGATTGCTGCCAAAACCAAGGCAGGTATATAGAGGATAATTACACTTACTAATGCCGGAATAAGATTATCCAACAACTCCATGGCTTCGCTTGAATTAGTGGTTACCAGATTCAGGAACATGTCAACGGCGATAATAGACTGTCCGAAAAGATACAGCAACACTATCTGAAAAGCACCAAAGAAAATGAAAAGGAAAAGTATCCAGAACATCTTTCCGCAGTTTCTCGATAAAGTCATCAACAGATAATAGGAAGCGAATGGTAACAGTATATTGCATACTTTTGCCACCACAGGCATCGGCTCTGTAAAGCAAAGAATGATATTGGGTACTATCAGGATAATCAGAAACAAATAGAAGAGGTGTTCCTGATTGTCTAACCATTGTTTTATGTTTTTAAAAAGCTTCATTGATATTAAATATAAATCCGGTCTGGCCTTTTCCAAACCCTAAATCTAATCTTACATTTACTCTCTTTTTGAATTCCCAACGATAGCCGAAGCCGTAGTTAGGAAGAATATGTTTCGTTTCAAACTCGGAAAATTTAGGAAATACGGTTCCCGCTCCTACCCATACAGCTACGCCATTCCGTTTCCAGACGTGCTGACGAAGTTCTAACTGGGCATCCATAGTACATTTGTCCCGGTAACGCCCTTCGTAATAGCCACGCATTGCGTAGGAACTGCCTAATGTCGCCATCAACCCCCAGGGAGGATTACCGTAGTTTAGCAATGTATGAAATTGTCCTGCCAATACTCCCCCTTTCCATACAGGGTGATAATAGCTGGTAGTCAATTCAGTACTGCTAAAGGCGTATTTATTTCCCAGAAATGCGGGACTGAAACGTTGGTCTATTCTCAGATAATAGCCGCTATAAGCATTCGTAAGGAAGTCTCGTGAATCATAGAGCAGTGAAAAGCCAAGGCTTATATTTGTAGTTCGGGCCTTCATACCCTCCCACAGCTCAGGCTTTTCAAAATCATGACCATAAATATAATCAAAAACGGCCATCGGACCAATATAGAAATTTCTGGATATTCTTGTCAGAAAGTCCACTTTGACTTGTGCCTGAAAACGGTCGTATTCACTTTCGTTGTCATCATTAGAACCGTTATTGTATCCCTTTCCCCAATACAGGCTGGGGAATGAATAGAAGTAAAGATTATAATTCAAGCGGTACTTATCTTGTGGAAAGAGATGATTTCCCCGTATGCCTAAAAGATAGAACCCTACTGTAGAAACGTCTCCATACAGGGATATGTTAGATGGTGGGAGAATAGAGTCGTTACGGTCTGTCCGATACAATCCGGCAGCCACCAGACCGATGCCAAACTTGGTATCACTGGAATAATGAGGTCCGCCAATGACACTGAAATCAAACTTTTTGTTCTTTTTTTCTTTGTTGGCATCGTTAAAGTAATCTAGGAATTTTTTGAAGAAAGTTCGCTTTTGTGGTAACGAGTCGGTTGTGGAAACAGGAGATGCTACTGGAACATCAGTTCCTGTAGAGTTAGCTTGTGCCCACACATCGGTCTCTGTCATTAATAACAGTACAGGCAGTATCCATTTCATTAGTTTAGTGTCCATAATCTTACTTTCGGAAAACTCCGCCAGCAAATTTAGTTTTATTTTAATTTTAATACAACAATAATAAGATATATTTTGTTCATACTTATTTCCTTTTGCACACTAATAAGAAAATGTGATGAGAGAAAGAGCAAAATAGACCAAAATGATAATTCGGAAAAAAAGCGAACTTTATTCCTCTTGCAATGTTATTCTTACATAACGAATAACTCACTTATTATGAAAACAAAAATGGATATTCCCGATAAAGAGGGACGGAAACGGCTTGTTATTGTCGGTGGCGGCTTCGGTGGATTGAAGTTAGCACGAAAGTTGAAAAGCAATAAATTCCAAATAGTATTACTGGACAAGAATAATCATCATATTTTCCAACCTCTGCTTTACCAAGTGGCAACAGCAGGCATCGAACCGAGTGCCATCTCATTCCCATTCCGCAAGATATTTAAAAGAAGAAAGCACTTCCACATACGTATTTGTGAGGCGCAACGGGTTATACCCGAAGATAATATCCTGGAGACTTCCATAGGAACCCTTTCATATGATTATCTGGTTGTTTCTACCGGATGCCGCACCAATTACTTTGGTAATGACGGACTGTCTCAGCAGACCATGGCTCTTAAAAATACCGCAGAAGCACTGTTCAACCGTAACCAGATATTGGAAAGTTTTGAGAAAGCCCAGAATACCAGTAACATTGAAAGAAGAAAACGCCTGATGACGTTTGTTATTGTGGGCGGTGGTGCTACGGGAATCGAACTTTCCGGTGCATTGGCAGAAATGAAAAAGTTTGTGCTTCCACAAGATTATCCTGATCTTGATATAAACCTCATGCGTATAATTTTAGTGGATGGTGCTCCCCGCCTTCTCTCCGCTTTTTCTGAGAAATCATCAGAAGAAGTTGCGGATTACCTGCTGAAACGCGATGTTGAAATCAGGACCAGCGTACAGGTGAGCAACTATGAAAATGGTGTAATAACATTTAATGACGGCAATACACTGGAAACTATGAACGTTTTTTGGGTTGCAGGTGTACGTGCCAACAGCATAGATGGACTGGCAAAAGAAGCTTATGGACCCGGTAACCGTCTGCAAGTGGATAATTACAACCGTGTTCAAGGGTATACCAATATCTTTGCTATTGGCGATACGGCACTTATGATTTCTACGGAATATCCGAAAGGGCATCCGCAAGTAGTACAACCTGCCATTCAGCAGGCACGTAACCTGATTGGTAATTTGGATAGAGTAGAGCGTGGACTTGAAATGCAACCATTTGTGTATCACAATAAAGGTTCTATGGCTACCATTGGTCGTAATCATGCTGTTGTAGAATTGAAAAAATTGCGTTTTGGTGGTTTTCTTGCATGGGCGGCATGGTTATTCATCCATTTGATGAGCATTGTTGGGGTCAAGAACCGGCTCTTTATTTTTGTAGACTGGATGTGGAGCTACTTTACATACGATCCTTCTTTACGGGTAATCATAAAACCTTTGCGTAGGGATAAACCATAACCCCTTATATTTTGTTATATAAAATATAACTAATTAAAACGAACGACTATGCTTTATAAATTTTTATTTCCGTCTAAGCCGGATGGTGCAGCTGCATCTACTATATTACTGATTGTGAGAATTGTATTTGGTGTGTTATTGATGAACCACGGTATTGAGAAATGGGCAAACTACCAAGAGTTATCTACTGCATTTCCTGACCCGCTGGGTATAGGTAGCCCCCTTTCATTAGGCTTAGCCATATTTGGTGAAATGGCTTGTTCTATGGCATTTATCATAGGCTTCCTCTATCGTTTGGCGATGATACCAATGATATTTACAATGGGGGTAGCCTTTTTCGTTATTCACGGTAACGATCCGTTTGCTGTTAAAGAATTGGCTTTCATATATCTGGTAGTGTTTATGTTGATGTACATTGTCGGTCCCGGTAAGTTTGCTGTAGACCATTGGTTGGGCAAGGCTCTGACTCCTAAAAAGGCCTAAAGTGGCTTGTTCCATTTTGCTGAAAAATTGTTTTTATCTCAAATACAGACTAATTTTTCACAAAAACAACTTATATTTGCCAAATAGAAAAAGAACAAAAGAGTTAAACTCAAGAAACTCAGTAAAACAAAAGAAAGTAATTATGAAAAAGAGTAATTTGAATTTGGCTGCAACCGTGATGATTTGTGGCGCATTTCTTTTCAGTTCCTGTATCGGTTCTTTCGGACTGCACAGCAAGTTGGTAAATTGGAACCAAAGCATTGGTACGAAGTTTGTAAATGAGCTTGTTTATCTGGCTTGCAACATTATTCCTGTATACCCAGTCTGCTATCTGGCGGATGCGTTAGTAATTAACTCCATCGAATTCTGGAGCGGTTCTAATCCTATGGCTAATGTGGGTGACGTGAAAAAAGTGAAAGGTGAAAACGGAAACTATCTCGTAAAGACATTGGAGAATGGTTACTCTATTACAAAAGAGGGTGAAACGACTGCTATGGAGTTAGTTTACGACCAGGAGTTGAACACTTGGAATGTTGTTGCAGAAGGTGTTAGCACTGAACTGTTGCAAATGAACGGTGATGGTACTGCACAGATGTATTTGCCAAATGGAGAAGCAATGAATGTGACATTGGATGCGCAAGGCGTAGCTGCTGCTCGTCAGGCAACAATGATCAACACTTACTTTGCAGAGAATTAAAAATTGAGAATTAAAAATTGAGAAATAGCCATGCGGCATAAAAGCGCAGCCTATTTCTCAATTTTTAATTTATTAGAATGGGTATCCCACAGCAAAGTGGAAAGCGAAATCACGTCCGAAATCAGGGCGTATAATGGGGAAACGGTCTTTCCCTTTCTCAGGATTAACAGCTTTCATACCTCCATCAAAACGAAGTACAAAGAAGTCCAAATCGAGGCGTAATCCTAATCCGTAAGCTACTGCTATTTGCTTATAAAACGTATTAAATTTGAACTTACCGCCCGGTTGGTCCTCATATTCACGAAGCGTCCAGATATTTCCTGCATCTACAAACATTGCACCTCTGAATTTCCAGAACAGGCGTGTGCGATATTCAATACTCGCGTCCAGCTTGACATCTCCCGATTGATTCAGGAAATTGCCGTCACCCGGGAAAGAACCGGGGCCAAGACTACGAACAGACCATCCACGCACACTGTTGGCACCACCCGAAAAATAACGTTTTTCGAAAGGAACAACCTGCGCATTGCCATAAGGGATGGCGATGCCGCCTCCAATGTGGAAGGCTATGGAGTTACGATTGTCAATCACAATATTTTTGGCAAAATCCAAATCCCCTTTTATATATTGTGCGTATGGAATATTCAATATCGTATATTCATCCTGATCATTTTTCTTTAGATGACTCATCTTAGAAATCACATATAGCAGATTTCCAGCGGACTCGAAGTTGAAGCGTACACTGTAAGAATTACCTATAACCGCATTGTTCATCAATGCCTGTCCAGCACTATTATATGTATAACTATAACCGGTACGAACAATCAAGCGGTCTTCATAGTTATATCTCAGAATATAGTTCTGCTCATTATTCAAATATTTATCTTCAAAATTCGGCTCTATCCAGGGCATATACAGATAGTTGACATCCAGTAGGTCTATACGATGTTGCGAACGTTGACGTTGCAATCCCCATTTGTAGCTCCATGAAGCCGAAGCAACGATGCGAGCAAACTCCGGGCGCATCTGGTAATTGTACTGCACGCCGAACTCGGTAGTTGCCCGCATTCTTCGTTTGAAGTCATTGGATAAGAACGGGAACATGAAACGGGGAAAATTAATACTGCTTTCCACGCCGAGTTCTGTATAATTATCGTGTCCGTAACCCAAACCTAAACCTGAAACAGCCTCATAAGCCCCACGAAGTTTGACCAGAAAAGTTTCGGACCCTCTGAACACATTGCGGTTCTGGAAAGAAACAGATGCTGCAGCACCCAAGTCACCGGCAGAGTTGGTACCTTCCAACTCAAAGGAAACAGACTGATGCTTGTTCTTCGTCAACATTACATAGGTATTCAACTTTGTGCTATCGCCTGACTGTGTCTCAAAGAAGCGGACATTTGTATACTTCAATACCGGCAGACGTCCGAAATTGGAGTAAGTGCGTTGCACTTCCTGCTCATTATAAAGTGTTCCGGGGGTTATACTCAGATTATCAGTCAACACTTTGGGGCGCAGATATAATTTGTCTTTGTAATAAATGGGAAATCCTTTATAATGTATCGAATCATTGATTTCAACACTACTCAGGGCGGAAGATTGCAGAACATTGTAGTCTGCAATGAAGTTCACTTTATTGATGGTGTACTGCGGATGATTCCGTGGTTCATCATCTGAATGTTGCTTGTAGCGTGCCAGATGCAAGGTCAGGTCCACCTGGTGAGTGCCCCGCACTGTATCTGCTGTATATGAAATATAGTCTTTATTGAATTTATAATACCCATTTCGCAGCAGATTATTCGTAATGCGCTGGCGTTCGCTATCCAGTATGTTGACATTGAAATACATACCTTCAGAAATATAGGTTGCTGTAGAATCCTTTTGCATATATTCCCATATTTTTTCATCCGGAATATCATATTTCAGACTACGGACTATATAAGGTTCACCGGTAGTAACCTTGTAGGCCAGTTTCAGCTTTTTCTTTTTTACTTTTGGGATGTATTCCACAGTGGCACTCATATATCCCATGTTCTGCACGGCCTTCGTCATTTCTTCACGGGAGCGTTCAGTATCTTCTTTACTGTATATCACTGGCGCATCTCCCAATCTACGCAATGCACGGTTCACCCAGCGAGTGGAGTCACGTCCCGACCAGTTGTAAACATACAACTGAGTCTTGATTAGACTAAACCATTTGGAATTCGGATTTTGTCGCACATAAATGGACAAATTAGAAGGCTTCACGTTTTTACTATCGGTATGTATGCGCACTTCATCCAGCAAGTATGAGCCATCGGGCACATATTTGGTAGTCGAGCAGGAAGCCAATGTGAGTATGACAGCAGTAAGTATTGCGTAGTGGAAACCTTTCTTCATACCAGATTTTGTAAATTGCGCATAAATAGACTACAAATATAAATCTATTTTTTCTTTCCCGAAATAAAAAACCGGATGAAGTGTGTTCCGTTTTTTGATTATATAGAAATTATCACGTACTTTTGCCAAACGATAACATTTAAGCTATGGCACTAAGTAAGAACCGCATCAAATATATCCATTCGCTGGAATTGAAGAAGAACCGTAAAACGGAGAAGGTATTTTTGGCCGAAGGGCCTAAACTGGTAGGAGATCTATTAGGACATTTTCCTTGTCGTTTTCTGGTGGCTACGGCAGAATGGTTGTCGCAATATCCTCAGCTTCCAACAGAAGATGTTTCGGAAGTTTCTGCTGAGGAACTTTCTCGTGCCAGTTTGCTGAAGACACCGCAACAAGTACTTGCTGTTTTTGAGCAGCCGGAATATAAAACGGATGTTTCTGTTATCAGCCGTTCCCTTTGTCTGGCTTTGGATGATGTACAAGACCCCGGAAACCTGGGTACCATCATTCGCCTGGCCGACTGGTTCGGTATAGAGCATATCTTTTGCTCTCCGAATACCGTAGATGTTTTCAGCCCCAAAACCATTCAAGCTACTATGGGCGGCATTGCCCGTGTGAAACTGTATTATACTCCCTTGCCCGAGCTTATCCGTAGCCTGCCCAACATTCCGGTTTACGGCACCTTCCTCGACGGTGAAAACATGTATATGCAGCAATTATCTTCCAACGGACTGATAGTGATGGGTAATGAAGGCAACGGGATAGGAAAAGAAGTAGAGCAACTCATCAATCATAAACTCTATATTCCAAATTATCCGGCAGAACGGGAGACTTCCGAGTCACTGAATGTTGCTATTGCTACAGCAGTTGTCTGTGCCGAGTTCCGTCGGCAGGCTGCATCGCTGTAAAATCAAAGGGATAAAATAAATAAGGTATCAACCTTGAAACGAATTGTTCTTTGTAGAAGGTTTCCGGAACTTCATTCAATATTTCTTTTTGTTTCTGAAAGACATCATGAAATTTTGCTGAAACATCAGCTTTTTCTGTAAACAAAGCAATTACTCCGGGAAACCACTCTACCCCTTCAATTTCTTCCGTCAGCGGAAAAACAGACACAGCGCATCCTTTTTCCACTTCTACCACATATTGTTTGAGATAACCATATCCGGGAATAAAAATGAAATGCGAAGCGTATCGTTTCATGATTACGGTTTATCTTTACGGAATTGAAGGCTCCCGGGTTTTTCTACTTTCTTTATTGGTTCTGTCGAAACCGGACGAGGACGACCTACATCGCGTCTACGGGGATTTCCATCTATTTTTTCTTCTGTCTGTTCTACAGGCTTGATTTCTTCTTTTTGCTCTACATTATCCATTTTCTTCTTTTCCTGAATAGAATCATTCCGGATAGAATCATTCTTTGCGAAAGATAAGGTATCCGTAGCATGATAACGCATCAGGGAAATGCGGTCGGTGAGTAATGTATGAGTGGCTTGTGCCGCCGGATAGTAGATTGAACCACGTATTTCTACGATTTCTCCCAAAGTATCGGCGAAGAGGGATATCGTTTTCATCCCCGACTTATATACTTTCTGAAGATCACTGATGATAGTATCATTTTTATAGATAATCTGCATGGCCATGGTAGGGGCATACATAGAGTCCACTGCACCATTGTGGAAGCGGAAATGCACGTTCCACCGCAAGGTATCGCGATCTTTAAAATTTGTGTCGGAGGGTAATGAGAAAGTTATCTTGTTGTCCATTGGCATACCCGTCAACTGATAAATGCGTTGCCATGCCCATACATCAATGCTGTCGCCCGGAAGACTTTCCTTAGGTTTGTTGTCACGTATGGCAATCAAGTGGTTAATGCCATCCCGCTCAGCTTTTAATTTTGTATTTACCTTCTCATAAATTTTAGTGAGGACTTCCGGATTACGTGTAAACCAAACCATAGAGGAGTCGAAAACGGCCTGCGTAATACCATGTTTTTTGAACACCGATTCAATGTACAGCACTCTCTTATAGCTATCAGTATAAGGAACTTCTTCCCCCATAGCTTTTGCTATGTGATAGTCATAGAGTACGTTTTCCATCTTAGCATCTGAAATAACCGCCTTAGGTCTTTTCACCTGGCAGGCGGTAAAACAGAATGCTAACAGGAATATATTAAGCCATTGAATTCGATGCAACCTTTTCATGATTTCTTTATTGCATGATAAGAATCATTCAAATATTTGCTGTAAAACAGTAACAGAGCAATGATACCGCAACTGATAGCAGCATCGGCAAGGTTGAATATCGGACTGAAGAATATGAAATGCTCCCCACCTACAAACGGCATCCATTGAGGCCAGTTCGTGTCGATGATAGGGAAATAGAACATATCCACCACTTTTCCGTAGAATAACGGAGCATATCCTCCACCTTCAGGCATGAATGAAGCTATCTGTGAATGCGTACTTTCGTTGAATAATACACCATAAAATACACTATCAATGATATTACCCAATGCTCCCGTGAGAATAAGCGAAACGCACACAATATAACCAGTCTTCAGGCCTTGTTTTATAATCTTTACCAGATACCATCCTATCGCTGTAACAGCAATAATGCGGAATAAGGTAAGAAATAGCTTGCCAAATATTTCCATGCCGAAAGCCATGCCGTTATTCTCGGTAAAGTAGATATAGAACCAATCGGTAACGCGAATACTTTCATGCCAATACATGTGCGTTTTGATGTATATCTTGATTATCTGGTCGATAATCAATACCGAGAAAATAACGAGCAGCGCAATGCGACCTTTCGTAAGATAATTGTTCATCCTTACTTTTTGCCGTTATTTTTGGCTTCAATGCTCAATGTAGCATGAGGCACAGCACGTAGACGTTCGGCAGGAATCAATTTGCCGGTTTCACGGCAAATGCCATACGTCTTGTTCTCAATGCGTATCAGTGCGGCTTGCAATCCCTGGATAAACTTCAACTGACGTTGAGCCAGGCGCGTAGTTTCTTCTTTGGATAAGGTGTTGGCACCTTCCTCCAAAACTTTGTACGTAGGAGACGTATCGTCGGTGTCATTACCGTCGGCTCCGGTTAAACTGGCTTTCAGCAATTCATAATCGCGTTGTGCCAATTCTAACTTTTCATTAATAATGGCGCGGAATTCTTCTAATTCAGCATCCGAGTATCTAGTCTTTTCTGCCATAACTTTACGTGTTTAATCGTTAGTATTATTATTCTTTTACAACGTTCACATACAGGGAGAAATCGTCAAAGTTAAGTTCTGTGCCGTTTTCTACCTCGTCTGCCAGCGTCAGTGAGGTCCCTAAAACCTGGTTACAAATATAGTCTTTATATTCGTTTACCGCATCATCTGTTTGCGGATTTTTTGATAATGTAATCTTTATTTTGTCCGTTATCTCCAAACCGCTTGACTTACGGATATTCTGAATACGGTTAACCAGTTCACGTGCGATACCTTCACGACGCAGTTCTTCGGTTACAGTAACATCCAGAGCAACAGTTAATTTACCTTCATTGGCAACCAGCCATCCCGGTATGTCTTCGCTGAAGATTTCCACATCTACAGCTTCCACTACCACGTCTGTGCTATCCAATTGCAAAGTGTAAGAACCATTCTTTTCCAACTCGGCAATGGCATCCTGTGACAATTCAGCAACGGCAGCAGCTACGGCTTTCATCTGTTTACCGAACTTAGGTCCCATCTTCTTGAAGTCACATTTCACCTTCTTTACCAATACACCTGCAGCACCATCCACGAACTTGATATCTTTCACGTTCACTTCGCTCATGATAAGTGTTTTTACAGCTTCGATGTGAGCACGTTGCTCTTCATCTACTACGGGTATCATGATACACTGCAACGGTTGGCGTACTTTTATATTCACCTTACGACGCAAAGCCAACACCATGGAAGTAACATCCTGTGCCATCTGCATGCGAGCTTCCAGTTCTTTGTCTATCACTTCCTCGTTACATACGGGGAACTTAGCCAAGTGTACAGACACCACATTGTCGCGACCTGTTGCAGTTACCAAGTCCATGTAGAGCTTGTCGGCATAGAATGGAGCGATAGGCGACATCAATTTGGCAACGGTTTCCAAGCAAGTATACAAGGTCTGGTATGCAGACAATTTATCTTGCGTAAATTCGCCACCCCAGAAACGTTTACGGTTCAGACGAACGTACCAGTTAGAGAGGTTATCGTTTACGAAATCGGATATCAAACGTCCTGCTTTGGTTGGTTCATACTCGCTGTAGCAAGTATCCACTTCCTTCACCAGTGTATTCAGTACAGAAAGTATCCAACGGTCAATTTCCGGGCGTTGGGCCATCGGCACGTCAGCTTCCTTATACTCAAATCCGTCTACATTGGCATAGAGTGAGAAGAAAGAATACGTATTATATAAGGTGCCGAAGAATTTACGACGAACTTCTTCGATGCCGTCTACGTCGAACTTCAGGTTATCCCACGGAGAAGAATTGGTGATCATGTACCAACGCAAGGGGTCAGAGCCATATTTCTCGATAGTAGAGAACGGGTCAACACCGTTACCCAAACGTTTGGACATCTTGTTTCCATTCTTATCAAGTACCAATCCATTAGATATGACAGCCTTATAAGAGATGGTATCAAACACCATTGAAGCTATCGCATGGAGTGTGAAGAACCAACCGCGTGTCTGGTCCACACCTTCCGCGATGAAGTCAGCCGGGAATACCTGATGGCTATCCAGCAACTCCTTGTTTTCAAACGGATAGTGGATTTGAGCATACGGCATGGCACCGGAGTCAAACCATACGTCTATCAAGTCTGCTTCACGTTTCATAGGCTTACCGTCGCTGGATACGAGGATGATGTCATCCACATACGGACGATGCAAGTCTATCTTATCATAATTCTCCCCTGTGTACTCACCGGGCACGAAACCTTTATCCTTGTAAGGATTAGATTTCATCAATCCGGCAGCTACAGATTTCTCTATTTCATTATAAAGTTCTTCAACTGAACCAATACAAATCTCTTCGCTGTTATCTTCCGTGCGCCAGATAGGCAGTGGAGTACCCCAGTAGCGTGAGCGGCTCAAGTTCCAGTCATTCAGATTTTCCAGCCATTTGCCGAAACGCCCCGTACCGGTACTTTCCGGTTTCCAGTTGATAGTCTTGTTCAACTCTATCATGCGTTCCTTGCAAGCAGTAGAGCGGATAAACCAGCTATCCAATGGATAATACAATACCGGTTTGTCCGTACGCCAGCAGTGCGGATAGTTGTGCACGTGCTTCTCTATCTTGAATGCTTGGTTATTAGCTTTCATCATCATGCAGAGGCTCACGTCAAGGCTTTCATCCTGGTCGGTCAGATTCGGGTCGTAGTCGTTCTTTACGAAACGGCCTGCATATTCTTTATATAACTCTACATTTACACGTTCTTTTACGAAGTTCTCATCCAACTCGTCCAACTTATAGAATTTACCAGTCAAGTCAACCATCGGGCGGAGTTCACCTTTCTTGTTGATGAGTTGCAACGGCGGAACACCTGCAGCTTTAGCCACCTGAGCATCGTCCGCACCAAATGTCGGAGCGATGTGTACGATACCTGTACCATCTTCCGTAGTTACATAGTCACCCTGTATTACACGGAATGCACCCTCACCCGGATTTACCCATGGTATCAGTTGTTCATATTCCATGCCAACAAGTTCCGGACCTTTGTATTCTGCTATCACCTTAAACGGTATCAACTTGTCGCCCGGCTTGTAATCTTCCAGAGCGATGTCTTCCGCCTTCTTGTTGAAGTGCGTATATAGCAAAGCTTTGGCGAGAACAACAGTGATTTTCTCTCCGGTATATCCGTTGTAGCTTTGTACCGCTACATAATCTATCTTCGGACCTACACACAGTGCGGTGTTCGAAGGCAATGTCCACGGTGTAGTAGTCCATGCTATGAAGTAAGGAGTCCCCCACTCTGCCATTTCCGGCTTCGGGTTCTTCATTTTGAACTGCGCTACGCAGGTCACATCCTTCACGTCACGGTAGCAGCCGGGCTGGTTCAACTCATGTGAGCTCAGTCCTGTACCGGCAGCGGGAGAATACGGTTGTATGGTGTATCCTTTATAAAGATAATTTTTTGTATAAAGTTGTTTTAACAGCCACCACAATGTTTCGATGTAGCGGTTATCGTAGGTGATATAGGGGTCAGTCATATCCACCCAATAACCCATCTTGTGAGTCAGTTCTTCCCATTCTTTGGTGAACTTCATCACATCCTTGCGGCAAGCAGCGTTATAATCGGCTACGGAAATTGTTTTGCCAATATCTTCCTTCGTGATTCCAAGCGCTTTCTCTACTCCTAACTCCACAGGGAGTCCGTGTGTATCCCAACCTGCTTTACGTTTCACCAGGAAGCCTTTCATGGTTTTGTAACGGCAGAAAATATCTTTGATGGAGCGAGCCATTACGTGGTGAATGCCCGGCATACCATTGGCAGAGGGCGGTCCTTCATAAAACACGAAAGAAGGACAGCCTTCACGTTCTGTCATACTCTTGGCGAAAACCTGGTTCTCGTCCCATTTCCTCAACACTTCCGCGTTTACCTTTGAGAGGTCGAACTGCGAATATTCGGCAAACTTCTTACCCATCTTTATTTGCAATTTAACGATGTTACAATTTTACGATTCGAGGGCATTTTTCTATATGAAACAATAACCCTCTTTATTTTAAGGGTGCAAAGTTACAAAAAAGTTAGAGAAAAGATATTATTGAATAGAAAAAAACAAAAAAACAACCCGATTGAAGTCTCCGGAGAATCATAGCGAATTATCATTATAATGAAAAAATCATTAGATATCTATCAAACAGGATTTTCATTATAATGATAATTTGCTTTACTCATCACTCTCTCCAGTATTCCGGTCTGTTCATGGTATCGGCACATTTTATCTTTCCTTTTCCTATGTCAAAACCTATTTTGCTGATTGGCTGAACCATCCAGTACTCACTCAATTCATCGGGAATATAGTAGGGGCTGGATATCCTAAGCATGCAGCATGTGGCAAAAATTCATATTGAGGATAATATTCCTTGTGTCCTAATACGAAAATAAGATTAGTTCCTTTTTATTGCAGAATGCCTGCTCGTGGATTTCCATAATAGCTTTAAAATCTTCTATTTGAGTTTCTCTGATTTGAATATTGTTTAAATCCATTGTTTCAATTGTTTTAAGATGCAAACTATATATAAGGATACGCTCATCCCTATACAAATTCGCTATATATTGATAAATTATAGAATATAAAAATAACTCAGACAAGAATATGCCCGAGTGAAAAACGAATGGATAATCTGCAAATAGAGCTACAGATTATTTACCTCACCAAACTCTTCTTAGATTTAAACATGAAACTTTTTTTATCGTTGCAAATATATGCAATTGTTTTTGAATGAACAGATATTTATTTATCAAATATTTTGTTACTTTTGCCTGTCACATTGATTATTCACCAAAACCTCAAAAATAATATGGATAAAGATCTGAAAAAAGTTGTGGTGTTGCTGGCACATCCCAACATGGAAAAATCGCAAGCAAATAAAGCCTTGATCGATGCTATAAATGATATAGAAGAAGTGGCTGTGTATAATTTGTATGAGATGCCGGCAGATGATGTCTTCAATATGGATGCGTGGAGCCGCATTATTTCACATGCCACGGCTGTGATATATCAGTTTCCGTTTTATTGGATGTCGGCCCCTTCTTTGTTGAAGCAATGGCAGGATCGGATATTTACCCATCTGGCAAAGACTCCCGCAGTGGCAGGTAAACCATTGATGGTAGCCACAACCACCGGCTCTGAATTCGATGCATACCGAAGCGGAGGAAGAAACGGCTTTACGGTAGATGAATTGTTGCGTCCCTATCAGGCAGGTGCCGTACATGGTGGAATGATGTGGCAGACTCCTTTCGTAGTATACGGTATGGGAACTCCTGATGCAGAGAGGAATATTGCTAAAGGAGTAGATCTTTATAAGAAAAAGGTGGTAGCATTTGTAGGAGAAGACAAAACTGAAGATGTTTGGTGATTATCGATTAAAAGAACTTTTTTGAGTTCATTCATTTACCTGCTCCGTACCAACTCCGTACTTGCTCCGTATCTGCTCCGTACCAAGTCCGTAGCATCTCCGTACTCTATAGCACGGACTTAGTACGGAGTTGGTACGGAGCAGATACGGAGCAGATACGGAGCAGATACGGAGCAAGTACGGAGTTGATAACAATATACTCCTTGACTGAATTATTTTAAGAAATAATTCGGTATCCCTTTTGATGGAGTATGAAATATGTACTACCTTTGCCGCCAAAGCAAAAGCATTGCATGTGAAAAGGTTACTTTCCAATACCGTAAAGTATTTACTAATAGTAGTATTCGCTTATTACTATGTAGGAAACACAGCCTTTGTTCATACACATGTGGTCGATCATTTCCTCGTAACCCACTCCCATCCATACCTGCCGGGTATGCATCATTCGCATACGGAAGCGCAATGGGAAACCGTTTCCTGGTTTAATCTGTTGTGCTTGGACAGTTCGCATGAGTTACCGGTTGTCCCCTTTATCTTATTCTTTTTAAGTTTCATTTTCTTGTCGAATGGAACGAATCGGATTGTACGTACGGTTCGGTTGTTCCATCTTCGTTCTCCTCCCTGTCATGTATCCTGAATAGGTGATTAAGCCTGTTCTTTTTAATACATGAGTAAAAATGAGTTCTCAATATAACGACAAAAAAATGAAATACATATATTTATTGTGCCTGACCGGCATGATGTGTTATGCTTGTACCGGTCAGCAAAAAGAGCAGGAAATTCAGGAGTTTTCTGTCTCAGGAGATACCATTATCGTATCCTCAGAATCTCCCGTAGCAAAAAAGCTGATAATAAGCGAAGTACATAAAGAATTGCATGAAACGACATTCACTGTATCCGGTATAGTGAAAGCCATTCCCAATCATTATGCAGAGATTGCCTCTCCATTTGCAGGACGCGTAACGCGCTCCTTCATCCGGCTGGGACAGAAGGTGGACAAAGGCAGCCCTTTGTTTGAAATCAGCTCACCCGACTTTTTTGAAACAGGAAAAGTCTATTATCAGGCCAAACAAGAAATGGAACTGGCTTCCAAAAATCTACGCCGGGAACAGGATTTGTATGCGCATAAGGTAAGCGCACAAAAAGAGGTGGAAGAAGCTGAAGTGAACTATGAACTGAAAAAGAAAGATTATGAGAATGCATTGGCAGCACTGAAAGTCTTCCAGATAGAACCGGACGAGCTGGTGTTGGGTCAACCTATGATTGTCCGTTCGCCCATTTCCGGCGAAGTGGTGAAGAATGATATTGTTATCGGGCAGTTCATGAAAGAGGATGCAGACCCCATTGCCGTTGTTGCCGATCTGAATGAAATATGGGTGGCTGCCAATGTGAAAGAGAAAGATATGCCGCTACTTTCTTCCTTGAAACAAGTGGAAATCTCACTGGTATCACAGCCAAGCCGCACTTTCAACGGTAGCATCTATCACATCAACGAAATGCTGGACGAAGATACGCGTTCGGTAGAAGTGCTGGTGGCATGTGATAACAAAGAGCGGTTGATGAAACCTGCCATGTATGCCACAGTGAAACTGACTGATGAACCTGCCGAAAGCATCCTGATTCCTACTTCCGCTATCTTGCAAGAGGAGGAACAGGCGTATGCACTGATATCTTTAGGCAACAGTCGGTTTCTGAAACGGAAGGTGGAAACTTCCGCTACCGATGGCGACAAGTGTGTCATCACCTCCGGCCTGCAATCGGGAGAGAAATTCGTATCCGATGGTGCTTTCTATCTATTGAACGCCAACTAAACGTCGGTTTGCACATATGAAGAAATTAATTTTTCTGGCGATACATCGTCGAGGACTGATGTTCGTCTTGTTTAGCTTCATTGCTGTGGTGGGCTATTATTCATGGACAAGGCTGGCAATTGATGCTTATCCGGACATTGCGGATACCACTGTACAGATTGTAACCCAAGTACCGGGACTGGCAGCCGAGGAAATAGAGCAGCAGATTACGATTCCTATAGAACGGGCTGTGAATGGTCTGCCGGGACTGAACGTGATGCGAAGCAAAAACACCTTCGGATTGAGTACTGTGGTGTTGGTGTTTGATGACGGCATTGATGATTACTGGGCACGCCAGCGCGTACAAGAGCGGTTGGTAGATGTAGAGCTGCCTTATGATGCCGTGCCGGGGTTGAATCCCCTGACCTCTCCCACCGGTGAAATATTTCGCTATGTCATTGAAAGTGACAATCTGGATTTGCGAGAGATGACCGATTTGCATAAATGGGTGATTATTCCCCGACTGAAACAAGTGACGGGTGTGGCCGACGTCAGCAATTATGGTGGCATCACTACCCAATATCAGATTGAACTGAACCCGCGGAAGATGGAAGAATATGATATTTCCCTCTCTGATGTGATCGAAAAAGTGGAAATGAACAATGTGAATGCCGGCGGAAGTATGCTGAGCCGGGGGGATCTGAGTTATGTAATCCGGGGTATCGGTCTGGTGAAAGATTTGAAAGACTTGGGACGTATTGTTATCAAAACAGATAATGGTGTACCTGTGTATCTGGACGATATCGGCAAACTGAAATATGGAAGTCTGGAGCGCAAAGGTGTATTGGGATTCTATGATGGCAAGCGCAATTATTCCGACGGAGTGGAAGGTATTGTGCAAATGCTTCGCGGGCAAAATCCGTCGCAGGTGCTCGAAGAAGTGCATACGGCCATCGATGAACTGAACAACGAAGTACTTCCTAAAGGAACGCGCATCCATCCTTTCATGGACCGTACGAATCTGGTAGAAATGACACTCCACACAGTCTCTCATACTTTGTTCATGGGGATGATTCTGGTGATAGTTGTCCTGATTCTGTTCTTAGGCAGTTGGCGGGGTGCGTTGCTGGTAGCGGTTACTATTCCTATTTCATTACTGATTGCTTTTATCCTGATGCACGTCACTGATATTCCCGCTAATTTACTTTCATTGGGAGCTATTGACTTCGGTATCCTTGTGGATGGCTCCATTGTAATGATGGAAACTATTTTGAAAAAACGTGAGCGGCATCCCGGGGAAATCTTGGAAGAAGATTCCATCTTGCGGCGTACAACGGAAGTGGCGCGCCCCATCTTCTTCTCTATCCTCATCATCATAACTGCCTATTTGCCGTTGTTTGCCTTTGAGCATATCGAAAAGAAACTTTTCACTCCGATGGCTTATACGGTAGGCTATGCACTGATTGGTGCTTTGTGTGTAGCCTTGTTTTTGATTCCGGGATTGGCATATATGGCCTACCGCAAGCCGCGCAAAGTATATCATAACCGTTGGCTGGAAAAACTGCAAATGCTGTATCATGCCCAAGTGGTTCGTGTCATCGATTGTCCTAAAGCGGTGCTGGGGGTACTGGCAGGGATTTTGATATTGGCCGGTGGCCTGAGTTATACGGTGGGAAAAGATTTCCTCCCTCCTCTGGATGAGGGCGCCATCTGGATTCAGGTACAATTGCCTCCGGGCATCTCCATTGAACGTTCCAAAGAAATGGGAGCTGAATTGAGACAGAAGCTCGGACAGTTTCCGGAAGTATCGTATGTGATGACACAAGTGGGCCGTGATGATGAAGGTGCCGAGGCATTTTCGCTTTCGCATGTGGAGTGCGGTGTAGGTCTGAAACCTTACGATACCTGGACCACGGGACGCAATAAGGCTGAATTGATTGAAGCCATGAATGATACACTTATGACCATGCCGGGATATTCTGTTGGTTTTTCACAACCGATTATAGATATGGTGATGGACCAGATAGCAGGTGCACACAGTGATCTTGCACTGAAAATATATGGTGAAGATATTACAGGCACACGCCACATTGCCGATAAGATTGTCAACGTCATCAAACAGATTCCGGGTGCAACGGATGTAGCTGTAGACCAGGAACCTCCCCTTCCCCAACTTCAGATTGTAGCCGACCGTGACCGCATCGCTCAATATGGATTGAACGTTTCGGACGTAGCCGATTTGATAGAACTTGCCATCGGAGGAAAAGCTATCTCACAAATATTCGTGGGTAGTAAATCTTATGATGTCATCTGCCGTTTCAGCGAGGAAACACGTAACACGCCGGAACGCATCGGCAATCTGATGCTGACTTCCGGCACAGGGGCAAAAATTCCTCTAAGTCAGGTTGCGGATATCAAACTTACAACAGGTGCAAGTACCATCTCGCGTGAGATGAACAAGCGGCATCTGACCATTCGTGTCAACCTGCGTGGCATCGATCTTACTTCATTCTTGCAGAAAGCCAATAGAATGATTGATGAACAAGTGGATTACAATCCTGAAGAATATCACCTGAAATGGGCGGGACAGTTTGAGAACCAACACCGCGCATACAGTCGTCTGGGTGTGGTGGTTCCATTGGCACTGGGCATCATGTTATTGTTGCTATTTGCCGCTCTCGGCAAATTCCGGCAAGCTGCCTTGCTGATGTGTATCATTCCCTTGGCACTCTTCGGAGGCATGCTGGCACTGAATGTACGGGGAATGACGCTGAATGTTTCGTCTGCCGTAGGCTTCATAGCCCTGATTGGGGTAGCCATACAAAATGGGGTGATTATGATTTCGCATATCAATAACCTGCGCAGTCGTGGGCGCGACTTACGTGATGCCGTAACTACCGGTGTCCGTCATCGCTTCCGCCCTATCCTGATGACAGCTACCGTTGCCGTATTGGGGTTGCTTCCGGCATCCCTGAGTACGGGAATTGGCTCCGATGTGCAGCGACCACTGGCAACAGTTATTGTGTACGGATTATTGTTTGCCACTGTGGTAACGCTATACATCCTCCCTACTTTATATTATATGATGGAAAAAAAGGAAGATAAAAATGAGGAAAATGAAAAGATATAGTATTGCATTATTTACTGCTATGGTTTGTGCTTGTTCAATGCAGGCACAGACTGTAGAACCAATTACTTACAAGCAATATATGCATAAGGTAAGTGCGGATAATCTGGAATATGCCGCAGAGAAGATGAACGTCAGTGCAGCGCATGCCGATGTGATAGCTGCCAAGGTGTTCGATGATCCGTCACTCTCCTTTACCTATTCTAACAATGAAGACCATACCTTGCAGATGGGGCAAAGTTATGAATTAGGGCTTTCGCAGAATGTCACATTGGGAAAGCGTACGGCAGGTATCAGATTAGCACGTAGTCAGAGTGAGTTAGCGGAGATTGTATTAGATGACTATTTCCGGAATTTACAGGCAGATGCCACTATTGCCTATCTGGAGGTAATGAAACAAAAACAGCTTTATGACATTAAAAGAAGCGCATGGGGCAATATGTACGACCTGGCACAATCGGATAGTATTCGTCTGGCATCCGGTAAAATAATGGAGGTGGAAGCTATACAAAGCAAATTGGAAGCGGACATCATGTATAACGAAGTGCTGCAAGCCGAAACGGACCTGAAACAAGCTTACATGCAGTTGTCCCCTTTCACTGGCACTGTAGTTACAGATACACTTTTTCATCCGGTAGAGGAATTAAAGAAACCGGAACAGGTATTCGTGCTTGGCGCACTGATTGAAACGGCTGTAGAGCATCGCTCTGACCTTTTGGCAGCTTTAAAAAACACGGAGGTTGCACGCCGGGAGTTGACTTTAACCAAACGTGAGAAACGTCCTGATGTAGAGTTTTCGTTAGGATGGAGCCATAATAAGCGTGTGCGTAATGAGGAAGCTCCGGCACCGGCATTCAATGGAGTTAGTGCGGGAATTGCTATTCCTTTAAACTTCTCTTCTCTGAACAGGGGGGCTGTAAATGCCGCCCGTTTCCGAGCCCGGCAAGCCGAGTTACAATACGAACAGATGTGCTTGCAAGTGCAACAGGAGGTGATGGGAGCCTATCAGCAATTCCAGTCACAAACACTCCAATTGAAGCATTATGAAGGTGGTATACTAAAGCAGGCACAAGACGTGCTTGAAGGAAAGATATACAGTTATAACCGGGGAGAAGTCTCTTTGCTTGAAATATTGAATGCACAACGCACATACAATGAAGTGCAGGCACAATATATTGAGACGTTGTTCAACTATAATGCAGCGCTTGTGGAGCTTGAACGCAGTTGCGGCATTTGGGATATCAAAGGATAAATCAATAGTTACGTAGAAAAATGCAGTTCAATCATCGGGTTGAATTGCATTTTTTTGTATCATTGCAAATAATAATTCTCTAAAGAACATACTGTTATGAAAACAAGAATTTTATTATTTGCAGCATTGCTATTTGCCGGTACTATTGTATTTGGTCAAGAATGTGATAATGGTAAGTATATCGAAGTGACCGGAACCTCAGAAATAACGCTTGTGCCCGATGAGATTCACTATCTTATTGAGATTAAGGAATACTGGATAGAAGAATTTGACGGAAAATCCAAGCCGGAGAATTACCGGACTAAGGTGCCATTATCTGAAATAGAACAAAACTTGAGACGTGCACTGAATGAAATTGATATACCGGAAAATGCCATTCGTACGCAAGAAGTAGGTGATTACTGGCGTGAACGGGGACGAGATTTTTTAATCTCCAAACGGTTTGATATCACGTTGTCGGATTTTAATAAAATAGATGAGATACTAAAAGTAATCGATACCAAGGGAATTAGTTACATGCGTATCGGCGAACTGAAGAATAAAGATATGCAGGCTTATCGCCAGAAAGGAAAGATAGAAGCATTGAAAGCTGCACGAAAAAAAGCAGCTTATCTGGTTGGAGCATTGGGCAAACTGCTGGGGGATGTTATCCGTATCGTGGAGCCACAAGAAAATGTCGGCTATTCTCGCTTCTATGCTGCACAAAGCAACGTCAGCTCATCGCAGGCAGAAGCTTTTGAAACTTTCCGTACTATAAAACTGAATTATTCGATGGTGGTACGATTCGAGATTAAATAAAACAATGCAAATAGTGGCACTATAGAGTCTATTGCCTCTCTTCAAACTCTTCATAAAGAGCTACCGGGCCGTAGTGCCATAATTTTGTTTCTTCTTGTTCCAAAGCCTTATAAGTATTTGATTTGTAAAAGGTACGAATAGCATCCAGCAGGTCTCTCCCCCCCCCCCCTTTCTTCTGTATAAATTTTGGCAAAAAAACTCACCTTTCCAGGTAATAACAGATGAAGGTTCTTATTCGTTATTTCTCTATTCATAAAGTTATCTCCTTTGCTTCAATGTATTTCAAATATTTCAGCGATTTATCTGTATGAAATAACATTTGGTCTACCAATTTGTAAGTTTTCAATTCCTTAATAAGTCCTTCTTTATCTAAAAGTAAAGTAAGCGATATCCAATTCTTTTTTTGCCATTCCTCCTTCTTTTAGTGCTCGAAAATACGTTTTTTATTAGAGAAATGCAATCTCTTTCTTATTTTTTCATCCTCACCTCATACAAATCACTTCTCCTGTCTTTCAAATTGCGCACACTACCATACGTATGCAATTCGTTCAGTAAATCCAGGTCTACGTCGGAAACAAGAATCATTTCTGTGTTTGGCGTAGCTTCCGCCCGTTTGCCATCCGTAGGGAAGGCAAAATCACAGGGTGTAAATACGCCTGACTGGGCATACTGGATATCCATATTGTGCACACGCGGAAGGTTTCCCACACTGCCGGCAATGACCACAAAACATTCATTCTCAATAGCACGGGCATGAGCACATACTTTTACCCGAGAATAAGCATTCTGCGTATCCGTAAGGAAAGGAACAAACAATATCTGCATACCTTGGTCTGCCATGATTCGGGATAATTCGGGGAATTCCACATCATAACAAATCAGCACGCCTATTTTAGCGCAATCCGTATCAAATGTTTGCAAAGCCTTTCCGCCACTCAATCCCCAACTTTTGATTTCATCGGGTGTCACATGTAGCTTTTCGTACATCTCATAACTACCATCGCGACGGCAAAGGAAGCCGACATTATATAACAACCCGTCTTCTTTAATGAGAGGCATACTGCCCGTAACGATATTGATATTGTAGCTGATAGCCAGTTTAATAAACCGTTCCCTGATGTCCTCTGTATAAGCTGCCAGCCCACGGATAGCTTGTGATTCGCCTTCATTGTTGAACTTTGCCATCAGCGGAGCATTGAAGTATTCGGGAAAGAGGACAAAGTCACTCTTGTAATCCGACACGGCATCCACAAAGAATTCTACCTGCTCGAATAAGTCATCCAGAGTTTTATAACTACGCATTTGCCATTGCACCAGACCGACACGTACCGTGGTCTTAGGCGTTACATAATCCTGTGTGGGTTCTTGATAATAAATATTATCCCACTGCAACAGACAAGCATAGTGCTTCGATTCTTCGTCATTAGGCAGATAGTTGCGCATTACCTTACGCACGTGGAAGTCATTGGAGAGTTGGAAAGTCAGTACAGGGTCGAAGATTTCTTTTTGCTTCACCTTATCTATATACTCTTTCGGTCGTATCTGGTCGGCATACTTATGATAGTTAGGAATACGCCCGCCGAACATGATAGCTTTCAGATTCAGCGTTTCGCAAAGTTCTTTCCGATACTCGTACATGCGGCGTGCCAGACGCAGACCACGGTATTGGGGATGAATAAACACCTCAATACCATACAAGATATTTCCCTTAGGGTTATGTGTATTGAAGCTTTCTTTCCCTGTTACCTGTGCATAAGTATGGTCATTCTTCACATCATCGTAATTCACAATGATGGAGAGTGCACAGCCGACAATTTTTTCGTCTACTACCGTCACAATCTGTCCTTCGGGGAAAATTCGAATCAGTTTCTCAATTTGTTTATGTGTCCAAAACACATCGCTGCCATCCGTATATACACGGGTGAATGATTGCGCCAATTGCTCATAGTCTTCTATCTGTAAATTGCGCAATTGTACCTTATTAATTTTCAATGAATCCATAGTGTTCTCTGTTATTCCAGAATGTTAAATCCGTTGCAAAGGTACAGTTAAAAATCACACATTGTCTTTGGAAGCATATATTTTTATAGCATATTCATTTTGTTACAAAAACGCAGTAAGGATTTAACATTTCTGTTAAGGGTTTATTTTGCTTTTTTTATACTTTTGTGGCGTTTTCCTAAGGGATTATTTTTTTTATTTATTAAAAATTAAAAATCATGGCAAAAAAGATGTTATTTCTGTTAGTGCTTTTACTTTCTTTCACGGGAATGGTAAGAGCACAGGTAACTACTGCCGGAATGAGTGGTAAGGTCATAGCGGACGGGGAATCTGTCATAGGAGCTACAGTGGTAGCAGTACACGAACCCTCCGGAACCAGCTACGGCACTGTTACCAATGTAGACGGACGTTTTAGTTTTCAAGGTATGCGTACCGGTGGTCCGTACAAGGTAACAGTTTCTTATGTAGGTTATCAAACAGCAATATATACAGGCATCCAGTTGCAATTGGGCGAGACTTATTCTTTGAATGTAACCCTGCACGAAGCTTCCGAACTACTGGGTGAAGTTACAGTGACAGCCAGCAAGTCGAAGTTCAGTGCTGAGAAGACAGGTGCTACTACCAACATCTCTACTGAACAACTGACTACATTGCCAAGCATCAATCGCAGCCTCAGTGACTTTACACGTATCTCTCCCTATGCTTCCGGCAATACTTTCGGTGGTCGAGACGGGCGTTCCAATACGTTCACAGTGGACGGTGCCAACCTGAACAATAACTTCGGTCTGTCTTCCGAACTGCCGGGTGGTGGCAATCCGATTTCACTGGATGCCATTGACGAAGTGCAGGTGGTCATTGCCCCTTTCGATGTGCGTCAGGCCAACTTTATCGGTGCGGGTATCAATGCGATTACGAAATCGGGTACCAATACTTATAGAGGTAGCGCTTACATGTACTTCAACAATGAAGTGATGCGCGGCAATAAAATTGGTGATACGGATTTCGGTGCACGTGCCGAAGAATCCAAGACCGTGTATGGTGCCACTTTCGGCGGTCCGATTATCAAAGATAAACTGTTCTTCTTTGCGAATGTGGAGTATGAAAAGAGTCCGCAGCAGGTTGTGAAATGGCGTGCTGCAAAAGAGGGGGAAACCCCTAATAATTCTACTATCTCTCGCGCTACAGAAGCGGATATGGCTGAATTTTCTCAAATACTGAAAGATAAATATGGTTATGATACCGGCTCTTTCACCAGTTTCCCTGCTGATATAACCAATCTGAAACTATTGGGTCGTATTGACTGGAACATTAACGCAGGAAACAAGTTAAGTGTACGCTATAATTTTACTGATAACACAACCTGGAATGCCCCCAATGGAAGTTCGGGCAACACTGGATATCGCTTGCCATACGACCGTGTTTCCAAGTACTCCATGGCTTATGCAAATGCCTGCTATTCCCAGCAGAATGTTGTAAACTCTGTTACCGCAGAACTAAACAGCCGCTTTGCCTCCACTATATCCAATCAGTTACTGTTTACATACAGTGATATGAAAGATGAGCGCGGTACAAATTCCAGCCCATTCCCTTTCATCGACATCATGTACGGATACGATGAAGACGGGAATCCGATTCTGGAACCGTACATGACGGCCGGATATGAGTTGTTTACTTACAATAACAAAGTGAAGAATACCGTAATGACCATTGTGGATAATTTCACTTACTATTTGGGAGCCCATAAATTAACGGCTGGTATCAGCTATGAACGCCAAAAGGCAAGCAACTCGTACATGCGTAATGGAACAGGCTATTATCGCTATTCCAGTTTCGATGATTTCAAAAATGGAGCTGCCCCCGAATCTTTTGCTTTAGCCTATGGCTACAATGGAAACACGAAACCTTCTGCTGATGTGAATTTCGGTCAGTTGGGCATCTATCTGCAGGATGAGTGGAATATTCGCGATAACTTTAAGTTAACTGCGGGTATACGTATGGACAATCTGAGTTTCCTGAACGACCTGATGCGTAACCAGGCTATCTATGATTTGGATTTCGACGGTATGCACATCGATACTGGTGCATGGCCTGACAGTAAAATGCAATTCTCCCCGCGTTTAGGCTTCACTTGGGATGTATTCAATGATAAAACTCTGAAAGTGCGTGGCGGATCGGGATTCTTCACAGGACGCATCCCTCTGGTATTCTTTACCAATATGCCTACCAACTCCGGCATGATTCAGAATCTGGTGAGCATCACTACCAGATATAAGGATGGTAAAGTTACAAGTCGCGACCCACGTCTGGACTTGCTGAAGGGTAACATGATAACGGATGTAAACCAGATGATTTCCACATTAGGACTTCCTACAACCATCACTCCCGAAGAGGGTGTACTGCCAAGCGGTATAGTAGGTATTGACCCGGATTTCAAAATGCCGCAAGTCTGGAAGACCTCACTGGCACTGGATTATCAGGTGCCTGTCTCCTTCCCTCTTACTGTTACATTGGAAGGAATGTTCTCCAAAGATATCAACGCCGTACGTCAATATAACTATAACATAAAAAGCCCGGATGATACGTGGCAGCGTTTCAACGGCCCGGATGACCGTTATATCTATCCTCAGAGCTACCTGGAGCACACCAACATCAATAGTGCAAACGTATTGACCAACACTTCCAAAGGCTGGGGCTGGACAGGAAACATCACTGTAACCGCCGAACTTGTAAAGAACGTGAATATCATGGCTGCCTACACGCATACTGAATCCAAAGAAATTAGTGGTATGCCTGGTTCTGATGCCAACTCTGCCTGGACAAATATGCCCTCCATCAACGGCCCGAACAATTCAGGATTGATGCGTTCACGCTACGTTACCCCTGACCGTGTAATTGCCTCTATCAACTGGCGCGTGCACCTGAATAAGAAAACATCTTCTAATTTCAGCCTTTTCTATAGCGGATATTCTGCCGGAGGGTATAGCTTCATGTATACCAATGATATGAATGGTGACGGTGTGACGAACGATCTTATGTATATCCCCAAAGACAAAGATGAAATCAAGTTCGCAAGTACCAAAGATGCAGATGCTTTCTGGAAATTTGTGAATCAGGATCCGTATCTGAAGAAGCATAAAGGCGAGTATGCTGAAGCTTATGCAGCGCGTGCACCGTGGGTACACCGCTTTGATTTCCGCTGGAGCCGCGACTTCTTTGTGAAGATAGGCAAGACCCAGAACAGGCTGCAACTCAGTCTGGATATCCTGAATATAGGCAATCTGCTGAATAGTAAGTGGGGCGTAAACAAAAATATGTCTGTAGCCAATGGAGGACGAATCCTCACTTATACGGGTAAAGATGAAAATAACACTCCTATCTTCTCCATGTATAAGAACAGTAATAAAGAATATCCAACCGAAAGCTTTACCCGCAACCTGAACTACAGTGAGTGTTGGAAACTCCAAATAGGTCTGCGTTATATATTCAATTAATATGAATAATATATTGTGTAATTAGCTAATATTATCTGTCATTCTGAACGTAGTGAGAGATGGAATAAAAAAGAAAGGTGCAACCGAATTATCCGGCTGCACCTTTTTCATTTATAAGATATTAAAGGAGAGAGAGAACTTACTTGTTTTTCTTCCAGAGTTTGCTCATATCTTCCAGAGTCTTACCCTTTGTTTCGGGTACCCAACGCCATACAAAGATTGCAGCAGCAACGCAGATAATGCCATATAAGCTATATGCGAACATCGGGCTGAAATCGTACAAAGCCGGGAATGTAGACGATATGATGTAATTGAAAATCCATTGGAAAGCAACAGCGATCGCTACAGCCTTGCCACGAATCGTATTCGGGAAGATTTCTGAAATCAGTACCCAGCAAATCGGTCCCCATGACATCATGAAGAAAGCAGCATACACAATTACGGAGACGACTGGAACAATACCTTTGATACCCATGCTGTCGCACATTGCCACAGCAAAAGCACCTATTGCCATGCCTATAGAACCGACAATCAGCAGCGGCTTGCGACCAAAGCGGTCTACTGTAAAGATAGCAACCAGAGTAAACACGATATTTACAATACCCATGATGACTGTCTGCATCATACCACCACCTTCAGCACCTGCATTTTCAAAAATACGCGGAGCGTAATACAGTACGGCATTGATACCGATAGCCTGTTGGAATACGGAAAGCAGAATGCCGATAACGATAACTGCTACGCCATAAGAGAATAACTTTTCTGTCTTTTCCTTTGAAGTAGCTTTGATTTCTGCCAGAATCTCTTTCGCTTTGCTTGCACCATTTACTTTCTCCAAAATAGAGTATGCTTTTTCATCCTGATGTACCAGCACCAGATAACGCGGAGTCTTCGGCACAAAGAAAAGCAGGAACCCGAACAATGCAGCCGGGAAAGCTTCTGAACCGAACATATAACGCCAACCTGTTTGCACACTCCACATATCCGAAGCAGGATTTACAGACAAGATGCCATCCACGCTTTTATCGATAATAGGATTAGTGTGACCGCCCATAATCAAGAAGTTGACAAAGTAAACCACCAGCATACCAAAAATAATGGCAAACTGGTTACAAGATACCAGCGTGCCACGAATATTAGAAGGAGCTATTTCTGCAATATACATCGGGCATACTGCAGATGCAAGACCTACACCAATACCACCCAATACACGATACAGATTGAATGCGATGAGCAACTCCATGTTTGGCTCACCGTAGTTGAAGAATAAAAACTCGGGATAATAAGAGCCCAATGCTGACAAGAAGAATAGCACAGATGCCAGTCTCAACGAATTGCGTCGCCCTAAGCGAGAAGCGAAGATACCGGAAAGGGCACCTCCAAGTACACAACCGATAAGTGCACTGGAAGATGTGATACCATGCATCACCTTGTCATATTGGAAATCCGTTGCTTGCAGAAAGAAGGCTTCCAAACCTTTCTCTGCGCCGGAGATTACCGCTGTATCGTATCCGAACAACAGACCGCCCAAAATGGCAACGGTTGTAATAGAATAAAGGTAGAGCTTACTACCATTGTTTGCATCATTCATGATAAAAAAGATTAGGTTGATAAATGAGAGAGAATGATTAACGGGATAGTGATTAGTGATTAGCTGCGTTGCTTATCACTAATCACTCACCGCTAATCACTAACAATACATATTTACGATTGCTTCATACAATTCCTGCTTACCGCTGGTTTGCTTCGGTTCGCCGTTAGCTTTCGCATAAGCTACAACATCTTCCAGAGTAAGTTTGCCATCTTCAAATTCCTTACCCTTGCCACCGTCGAATGATGCGTAACGGTCAGCCAACATCTTCTTGTAAGGAGATTCTTCCAACAATTTAGCTGCACTTTCCAAAGCACGTGCCATAGCGTCCATACCTGCGATGTGAGCGATGAAGATATCTTCCAGGTCGGTAGAGTTACGACGTGTTTTAGCATCGAAGTTCGTACCGCCATTGCCCAAACCACCGTTACGGATGATCTGCATCATAGCCTGAGTTAGTTCATAGTTATCAATGGGGAACTGGTCAGTATCCCAACCGTTCTGGTAGTCACCACGGTTAGCATCGATAGAACCCAACATGCCGTTGTCAACAGCTACAGCCAGTTCGTGTTCGAAAGTGTGCCCAGCCAAAGTAGCGTGGTTAACTTCGATGTTCACCTTGAAGTCTTTGTCCAGACCGTGAGCTTTCAGGAATCCGATAACAGTTTCAGTATCTACATCATATTGATGCTTAGTCGGTTCCATTGGTTTCGGTTCAATCAGGAAAGTGCCTTTGAAGCCACGTGCACGTGCATAGTCACGAGCAATGGTCAGCATCTTTGCAAGATGTTCCTTTTCACGCTTCTGGTCAGTGTTCAGCAATGACATGTAGCCTTCACGACCGCCCCAGAATACATAGTTTGAACCACCCAGTTCGATAGTAGCGTCGATAGCGTTTTTAATCTGAACAGCAGCGCGAGCCACAACGTCGAAATCAGGATTGGTAGCAGCACCGTTCATATAACGTGCATGACCGAATACGTTAGCAGTACCCCACAACAGTTTGATACCAGTTTCAGCTTGTTTCTGTTTTGCATAAGCTACGATAGCTTTCAGATTAGCTTCATATTCCTCGATGCTTGCACCTTCAGAGATAAGGTCTACATCATGGAAGCAATAGTATTCGATACCCATCTTCTGCATGAATTCGAAACCTGCGTCCAATTTATTTTTAGCTGCCTGTAAAGCGTCAGCATCACCATTCCAAGGGAATTGTTTTGTTCCGCCACCGAACTGGTCGCCACCTTCTGCACAGAGAGTGTGCCACCAAGCCATAGCAAACTTCAACCAATCTTTCATCTTTTTACCCATAATCACCTTCTCAGCATCGTAGTAACGGTATGCCATCGGGTTCATACTTTCTTTACCTTCGAATTTAATTTTTCCTATTCCGGGAAAATACTCTTTTGTTGCCATAATTTTAATTGAATTTTTAAAGGGTTAATTATTATCAGTTTATTTAGCCATTGATTTTTCCAAACGATGTTTCCAGCGTGCATAAGCGTCCGCATATTCCTGACGTTTAGCTTGGTTGGGCTCAATAACATCCAGTTTTTCCAGCGTTGCAAACGCCTCGTTATTATCTTTGTAGATACCTGCACCGATACCTGCACCTTTGGCTGCGCCTACCGAACCATCCGTATCATACAGTTCGATCACTGCCCCCGTCACACCTGCCAGCGTATCGCGGAAGATGGAGCTAAGGAACATATTCGCATGCCCTGCATGGATTTTTTGTACAGGAATACCCATACCTTCCATGATGTCGATGCCATACTTAAATGAGAATACAATGCCTTCCTGGGCTGCACGTACAATGTGCTGTTTGCCATGCAAATTGAAGTTCAGGCCACGAATGGAGCAGTTGATTTCCTTATTCTCAAGCATACGTTCCGCACCGTTACCGAAAGGCAGAATACTGATACCTGCACTACCGATAGGAGCTTGCGATGCCAGCACATTCATTTCATTATAAGAGATACCTTCGGGAGCAATTGTGCGCTTCACCCAAGAGTTAAGGATACCTGTACCATTGATGCAAAGCAGAACACCCAAACGGGTCTGTTCATCCGTATGATTCACATGGGCGAATGTATTCACGCGCGATTTCGGGTCATAGTTTACTTCGCCGTTCACACCATATACTACGCCGGAAGTACCTGCTGTAGAAGCAATCTCGCCCGGATTGAATACGTTGAGTGACAAAGCGTTATTCGGCTGGTCGCCTGCACGATAAGTAATCGGCGTGCCTTCTTTCAGACCCAACTCTTTTGCTGCGGCAGTATTCACGCGTCCTTGTTCGGAGAATGTCGGTTTGATGTCTGCAATCAGGGATTTATCGAAGCCGTAGTAATCCATCAGGAAGTCGGCCACACGGTTGTTTTTGAAATCCCAGAACATACCTTCCGAAAGACCGGATACGGTAGTACAGATTTCGCCGCTCAGCTTCATGGCGATGTAATCACCCGGAAGCATAATCTTATGGATTCTTTCGTAGATAGCCGGGTCGTTTTCCTTTATCCATGCCAGTTTGGAAGCGGTAAAGTTGCCCGGAGAGTTCAATAGATGTGAAAGACAGTTCTCCTCTCCCAGCGTTTCAAACGCCTTCTGTCCGTAAGGAACAGCGCGTGAGTCACACCAGATGATGGAAGGACGCAGCACGTTCTGGTCTTTATCCACACACACCAATCCGTGCATCTGATATGAGATACCAATTGCCTTGATTTCACCTGCGTTTGCACCCGATTCAGTCATAACTGCTTGTGTGGCAAGTTTCAGATTCTCCCACCAGCTTTCGGGATTTTGTTCCGCCCAACCCGGTTTCACAGCAATGATGGCCGCTTCTGTCTTCGGAAAGAAAGCGGAAGATACACATTTGCCGGTTTCGGCGTTTACCAGACTCGCTTTTACGGACGAGCTTCCAATGTCATAGCCTAATAAATACATATAGATAAATTAAAAATTGAAAATTAAAAATTAAAAAATGATGGTCTCTGTTCATCTTTCATCATCACCTATCTTCTTACTTTATTATATATTTTTTTGTCGAAGCGGTAGTAGCGTGCTGCCCGGTGGGCAACCCCCTGTTGCTTTTCTTCCATTGGAACTACATACTCCATCATGGCGATTTTTTTATGGAAGTTCCGCACATCGATCGGTTTGCTGTATATTAATTCGTATAAAGTGCGCAGTTGTGATGCAGTAAACTTGCGGGGGAGTAAATCGAACAGAGCCGATGGGTTAATTTCAACATACTGGCGGATATAAACCAATGCTTCTTTTATAATCAGATTATGGTCGAAAGCCAGTGCTTTTATATCTTGGAGCGCCACCCAATATGCCTCGAAGTCATCCAGATTACGGCTCAACGCCCGGTCTATCTTCACTAATGACAGATAAGCTATCGTAACGATACGCTCTACCCTCGATTGCATGGCACGCTCCAACCAATGAATATCTTTCGGATCTTTTGTCCGATTTTTAGAACCAAATGCCTTGAACTGCATCAGATTAACATTCTTCAATCCCGTCAGCTCGTTCAGCACTCGCTTAGCTGCCTCGTCTAAATCCTCATCCATATAGATAAGACTTCCGGGAAGCTTCATATCGTGGAAGATTTCACCTTTTTCCTCACCTACACGCTTTATCAAAAGAACCTTTAATTGTTCTCCGTCAAAACCAATCACCACACAGTCTACCGAGATATGATTGTTAGCTAATGGGGTTTTCTGTTCTATATCTTGCATAATATCTTTGTTTAAGCGCTGCAAATATAAACAGGTTTTTTGGATATGCAAGCAAGCGAAACTTAAAAATTACTATGTTATAAAGCACTATTTTTCAATATAATACATATCGTATATTCTACAATATGAAAACATGCACTTATCGTTGAAAAGACAATATGTATTCTTTGCAATCAAAAGAGGTTGGTAATTGTATGAATTACAATAAGAGTGAAGTACTTTATTTCTAAGGATTTTAGCATGTCAGGAAGGTAAAAGGAATGGTTGTCTCTTATTGTATTTTATTTGGGATATCAGGAAAAGAATTTTTCTTAATAAATATAGAGTGAATACGACTTTGATACGATTCGGACTAGAAGAGGCAGAAAGAAAGACTAAAAAATCACTGTATCCTCTGCACCCTCTGCTCCGAAGGCATTGCACAAAAAACAAATATTTGTGCGGTGATTATCAGAAAAAGCTATACCTTTGCACCACTTTTTTAATTAACAACCAAAACAAGAACAGTATGAAAGCATTTGTATTTCCGGGTCAAGGTGCCCAGTTCGTAGGAATGGGAAAAGACCTGTACGAAAGCTCCGCTTTAGCAAAAGAATTGTTTGAAAAAGCTAATGATATCTTGGGATATCGCATTACGGATATTATGTTCAGCGGCACAGACGAAGATTTGCGCCAGACGAAGGTAACTCAGCCTGCTGTATTCCTTCATTCCGTTATCTCTGCCCTCTGCATGGGCGATGAGTTTAAGCCTGAAATGACTGCCGGTCACTCACTGGGTGAATTCTCTGCTCTGGTAGCTGCCGGTGCATTGAGTTTTGAAGACGGTCTGAAGCTGGTTTATGCTCGTGCCATGGCTATGCAGAAAGCATGCGAAGCACAACCTTCCACAATGGCAGCCATCATTGCCTTGGCTGACGAGAAAGTAGAAGAAATCTGTGCACAAGTGGCTACCGAAGGTGAAGTTTGTGTTGCTGCCAACTATAATTGTCCGGGACAAATTGTGATTTCCGGTTCTATCGAAGGTATCAACAAGGCTTGTGAACTGATGAAAGCTGCCGGAGCAAAGCGCGCTTTACCGTTGAAGGTGGGCGGTGCATTCCACTCTCCGTTGATGAACCCTGCAAAGGTTGAATTGGAAGCTGCTATCAACGCTACTGAAATCCATACTCCGAAGTGTCCGGTTTATCAGAATGTAGATGCTTTGCCTCACACTGATCCGGCAGAAATCAAGAAGAATCTTGTTGCTCAGTTGACGGCTTCCGTACGCTGGACACAGACGGTTAAAAATATGGTTGCTGATGGTGCTACCGATTTTACAGAATGTGGTCCGGGCGCCGTTCTGCAAGGTCTTATCAAGAAAATTGCGCCGGAAGTGTCTGCTCATGGTATTGCATAACCCTTTGATAATTATATTTGTCAGGGCTGTCCTCCAATCTGGAAGACAGCCCTTCTTTTTTAAGGCTTCGGTTGTGGCAACAGATTAGAAGATTCCCTATATTTGCACAAATATGCGTGATTATGGAAAAGATAGACGAGTTTAGAAACACTCTTGCAATGCCTCTCAGCAAGTTATCAATAGATAAGTTGGTACAGGAAATATGTCTGCATCCTGAATATCTGAAAGATATGTATCAACTGATTTCCGATGATAAAATTGTCGTTTCGTGGCGGGCTATATGGGCATGCGAGAAAGTGAGCGAACAGCACCCCGGCTGGTTTGTTCCATTGCAGGACGACATTATCCGGCGGTTACTGACTTGCTGGCACGATGGTTCTAAACGACTGTTTCTATCCATACTGTATAATGTACCCGTATCCACCCCTATTTCCATAGATTTACTGAACTATTGTCTGGACCACATGCTGGCTCCACAAGAAAGTATAGGTGTACAAGCATTAGCCATCAGAATGGCTTATCGGCTTTGTAAGTGCGAACCGGAACTTTTGAAGGAGTTACAACTCATCTTAGAGAATGCAGATACGGAATATTACTCCACAGGAGTTAAGACTACTATCCGGAATATTTTGAAGAAGATAAATAAATAGGTCTTCGTTTCTACATTCCTTTTTTCACTCCTAATCTGATAAGCAATGCATTCATAGGGTATGCGCATACAAATCCTATCAACATGGCTATCTGCATCATGAACCAGAAAGTCCATGTGTCTTTTTCCAACGGAATGTCCCTGAAAATTACGAAGTATACAATTGCCATCCAACCGTACATGCCCACTTGCCAGGAAAGCAGTGAGAAGAAATCCGCTTTGAGAGCCCGGCCGAGTCCTGCTGAGACAGATATCTTTTCCATCTCCCTGATTGCGTAAAATTGGAAGTATACTCCAATAATCAGTGCCAGAATAAAATCGAATACCCAGTTGCCGATAATCATGCTGCCACCTATACTGATGGGAAAATAGCACGTAAACCACTCCCCTATGATGTCTGCCAAAGTACAGCCTGCACCACAATGCAGGGCGGACAATGCGATGGATTGCCAGTGAGGACGATTCATGTTTCCCATGGACATGCTCATCGGCATATCTTTCATGCTCATATCCATTTTCATATCAGCTTCCATGTCCATATCCTTGTTGTCATCTTGTTGTGCAGCCTCCATTCCAAACTTAAAATAAGCCCAGAGGGCGAGATAACTTGCCCAAAGTGCAGTGAGCACCCACACAACATTCATGATTTTCATGGATTGTCTGTTTTGCACCAGATCATTAGCGATAATCAGGGCTATGACAAAGCCCGAGCAAATGAAAAACAATGAAATTGTTGTAAGCATATCAATGAGGTTTTAAAGTGAATAGCAGAAAAAACAGCTTACAACAAAAAAGGTTGATATATGGAATGAAAAAACAGTTAAAGTCGGTATCTAAATTATTTTTCTGTAATCTCCATCGCTTTTCTTTTTAAAACCATTGCTTAGCAACACTTTTACTGAAATAATATTCTCCTCGGAAGGGTCTGCCGAAATTTCGTGTCCTCCCAGTTCAATGATTTTCTCTTCTAACTTCCGGATTATTATTTTACCGATACCTTTATTCAGATACTCTTCTTCACCAACCAAATAGCCAATCTCGTAAGTGTGATTCTTTTTGGGTACATCGCCATACAAACTCTTAAAGTCGTGTCCTTCTTCCTCAAAATCTTTCAAAAAGAAACAATCAGCATAAAGGCAATATCCTATTTTCTTATCCTTATAGTAAACAATAAAATGTTTCATGAAATCATACTTGTCATTTCTATTGTTTACTTCATCCAGCCAAGCATCTTTTTGTTCTTCTCCGTCCGGACACAGCCATTTATAGATGTAATCCTTGTTCAACCACTCATTAAATAACGGCATGTCTTCGTCAAGCAAAGGCTTTAATATAATCTCGTTTTTATTAATCATAGGTGCATTTAAGTTCTTTCATTTTTCATATTTATTCAACCCGGTTTCCTTCCATATCTATAAAGAAGGTTTCACCATTTAGTTTTACCTTTGCTTTGCCATCTTTATTAAAATAGCGGGCATCATCATATATAAACGGGATAACTTCTTTTCCAGTTTGATCTATAAAGCCGCATTTACCCTCTATACATACTGCCGCCAATCCTGTTTTGGTAAACGACCATGCAGGGTTGTATATACATGGAATCACTTCTTTCCCCGTTTTATCTACATAGCCCCACCAACCATTCAGCCGGACTAATGCCAGTCCTACGGAAAAGGCGTGGGCATAGTCATATATAAACGGTACAACCTTTTCGCCTGTTGCCGCATCCAGAAAGCCCCATTTGCCATTCTCTTCCGTTGGCACTAATTTTTGTATTTTCATCTTCTGAGTATCCTCCCTACAATAGTTCGTTAAACGTTGAATTATCAGTATGCTGAGTAAGTCAGCGGTCAAAGATAAGAAATGTCGTGAGAAGTTTATGCCTGTAACAGAAAAGATTAGCACCACGAATAGAAAAACAGTTGAAAATAAGGACTGAAACACTTGACTTCGCCTTTCTGATGTAGTATATTTGTAGAAGTTTAAGAACAAATATTTATTATAAACCTAAAACTTTAGCAAATGGCAAAACTGATCCTTTCTTTTTCGGAACTTGCCGGAATGTATTTCCCGGGTTGTTCTACCCCAAAGAACGCAGTGCGCTCTTTACAACGGAGCATCAAACGGTGCACTAATTTGACAATTGCTTTATCAGAAACAGGCTACTTGCCGTATAATCACCGATGGCTTACTCCTAAGCAATTCGGGCTAATTCTTGAGAATCTGGGTGACCCGTATCCGGAATAATGACGGGTATTAAAGATGCAAAGGCGGTACTTCCTTACGAGGATTTACCGCCTTTTCTGTTGATATATATTTAGTTTAGGTCTTGTGACTGATTTCTACGCTGTTAATAAACGTCGGGAACATTCTTAAAAAACGTTCCTGTTATTCTTAAAAAACGCTGTTTACGGTTATTAATGGGGTATTTGTAATTGTATCGATTTATCATTTACTTCTTTATCCCCAAAATATGTCTTGCTTTCTCTTCGCTGGAGATGAAATCGAGTGCATCAATTATCTCGTCATAATTCTCCCGATCGGCAATGTTCGGAGCCAGGATTTTCAACACTTTCAGCTTGTCATCATCGAACGTATATATTGACATCATCCGCACGCATTGCTTGCAACTCAGTTTTCTGTTGCCAATGCCATTTTCCAATAATTCCAGTTGGTCGTCCTTGAAGGGCTTGCTTTTCACTTTATTATAAAGTGACTGGAAGTCTCTTTCACTCATCCCCCTTCCAACGGTGACGTGCGGACGGGAAGGAATGTCTCCATTGACTTCTACGGAGGGATAAACAGCTACAGGCGGATTCGTATATTTCTCGTAGGAATCCATATAAGTCAGTCTCCCATCGACAAAACCAAGCTCGATGACCGTTATTCCGGGAGCTCCGGCAATGTTTTTCTCATAGGTCCATCCTTCTACTTCGTGATCGAAACTACGGTGCATCGGCTGCCCCAATATGGATGTAACGTCTTGTTTGGTCATCCCTTTCTGAACTTTCATCAAGGTATTACTGTCAATTCCCAAAATAGTGGCACAGCTACTTATACAGATTGCAAATACCAGTAACGCTAATGTCAGTTTTATTGTTCTCATTGTATATATTGTTTTTAGTTCTTATGTTGGCACAAATATAGGCGGGAAAAAGCATATTATATTATCTTTTTCCCTATTCTTTTTGGAAATTTCCCTATATGAAATTGTTTTTCCCTATAAATTACCTAACTTTGCATTCATAAAATAACTATTTAACTATAACTAGTATGATACTAAACAAACACAAATCTATCTGTATCTCTGTCAGTTTACTATTGTCTTTATTCTGCTCTTGCAGCAAAGAAAAAGAGGAACCGCTACTTCCTGAATCTACCACGGGAAGATTTGAAAATACTCCATTCAAATGGGATTTTGTTCACCCTGCAACAACTGAAGATAACATGTTTATCGGAGATAGAAATATATCTGTAAATAACTTGTATGTGGTAACTCCACCGGCTTTCTATATTGGAGCGGCATACACAGAAAAAGAATTCAAAAGTTCTTTCAGGTCTGAAATAGAAGCATATAAAAAGTCTATAGATGTTATCTTTACATTCACCAAGCCTTTTACTGGTACTCTTGAGAAAGGAAGTGGATCATCGGAATATAGGAAATTACTGGTAGAATCTTTGGACTCGCAAGCGTATAAAGAATATATTGAAAACAAGCATTCTCCCTTTGAAGTCAAACTGGTAGAAATATATTCCTCCACTGATCTCAATAAAGCTTTTCCGAATAATGATGGAATACTTGGCAAGAATTTAACGAAAGCAATGAGTAACGGAAGTAAAATAAGTGATGTGAAAAGTAAATTAGCTGGAGAACTTTCAAGCATTAATTTTACAGCATATATGGATTATCCGGCAAATGGTTTCTTTCAAGATAAAGACAATGATATGAGGCAGGATAATCCGGTGTATGTACGTTCTATCTCTTATGGGAAAGCTGCCTTTTTTGTTATTGAGAGTAAGTATCCGTATAAGGAAGTAGCGGATGCTGTCTTATCAAAACTATCATTGAGTAATGTGGAAAATACGGAAGAAATATTGAAGAATTCAACAATCACTTTATTTACTGTAGCGGATTCCCAACAAACGGCTGAGGTGTATAGAAGTTTTATAGATTTAGATGCTTTTTTGAACACTCCTTTTACTGAATTCTCTTATGGATACCCTATCTTTTGTCAGGGAGCATATGCCAAAAATAACGCGCCTTTCAGAGAAGACTGAATCTGGTATAAATATAGAAGAGCAATAAAATGAATGAAAAGCCATTGGTGGATAAAGAATATTTGCTTGAAAAAATGCCTGGTAAATGCGGTTGGACTTATACGATCATTCCTGAAATTCAACCAGATCCGAATGCTCCGTTCGGTTGGGTAAAAGTACGTGGAAGCATCGACGGCTATGAAATCAAAAGCTATCATTTAATGCCATCCGGAGAAGGTAATTTACTTCTCGCCGTAAAATCTGAAATCCGAAAAAAGATAAAGAAACAAGCAGGCGATTGTGTTTACATCATTTTGTATCCGGACAATGAACCGATAGAATTTCCCGAAGAGTTTTTGTTGTGCTTGCAAGATGACAGCGAAGCTTGGCAATTTTTCAATTCACTCAACAAGAGTGAACAAGAAAAGTATATCAAGTGGATATATTCAGCAAAGACGGAACAGACAAAAGTGAACAGGATAGCGGAAACACTTGTCGGGCTTTCCAAAAGTAAAAAATATGCAGATAGAGAATAAAAATAGAATGAATACAGATTACAATGTTGGTGATTTGATTTATGACGCAAATATTTATGATGGATTGAACACCTTCCTCTCTGATTTACCATTTTACAAAAAGTGGTTACCGAAAAACAAGGATGCCAAAATACTTGAACTTTGCTGCGGCACAGGCAGACTAACACTTCCCATTGCAAAAGATGGATACAATATTTGTGGAGTAGATTACACTTCATCAATGCTTGAACAAGCAAAGGCAAAAGCTTTCGAAGCGGGTTTAGAGATTAACTTCATTGAGGCAGATATCAGAACATTGAACCTACAAGAAAAATTCGACTTTATTTTTATTCCGTTTAATTCAATCCATCATTTATATACAAATGAAGATTTATTTCAAGCATTACAGGCTATCAAAGGTCATCTCAAAGAAAAAGGAATATTGCTGTTAGATTGTTTCAACCCTAATATTCAATACATTGTTGAAAGCGAAAAAGAGCAGAAAGTAATAGCTGAATATGCCACCAGTGACGGAAGGAAAGTATTGATAAAACAAACAATGCGTTATGAAAACGCAACCCAAATTAATCGTATAAAATGGCATTATTTTATAAATGGTAAGTTTCATTCAGTTCAAGATTTGGATATGAGGTTGTTTTTCCCTCAAGAACTGGATTCATATCTGGAATGGGCCGGATTTAATATTATGCACAAGTTTGGAGATTTTAAAGAAGAAACCTTTAGTGATAGCTCTGAAAAACAAATATATGTTTTAGCATTAGCCGGGCTTTCAATATAATAACTCTGAGGCCCAAGTTGTTTTAGTTCATACATAATTTATCTGGCATTCAATTAATATGACAATTTTCTAAATCTACACGCAGCAGCAACGGATTGGAATCATCTTCATCATCCCTCAGTCCATATTTAGCCAATTCATTAGTAGAAAGCAGTGCATAACCTTTATCATTCTTAATTAAAGTAAACTGCGCATTTACAGTTGTCTTTTCATCTAAAGGCATAAAGTATCCATTTTTAGAATGTGTCAGCAATTCTCCGGTTTTTATATCCCAAACGGTGTAATGCCGACCACGTTCCAAAAAGAAATTGTAGAACATTAACTTACCTGCAATAAATGCAGCATCCATCTGGATGTACTTTTGTCCTTCCGAGACAAGGCGGTCTAAAACGCCAATGATTTCATTCGGCATCTTTAGTTTGCCCTTATTAATAACCAAAACAGGAAAAAGCGTATCCTCTTTATTTGTATAAAGCGTATCGTCTACCATAGTATATATATGATTATTAGCCTCTCTAAATCGAGGAGCAATACCGAGATCACCATTCACCAAAGCGGCTTCACGGTCAGGAAGAAAAGACTGCTTTACCTTCCAGTCCTTATCTATGAAGCCAACCAAATGCTGTTTCCAATGTTCTCTTTCGTAAATACCCCAGTAACCGTCGGTGGTCTGGGCCAAATTGGTAAAACTACCTTTGGGATATTCCTTGACAAAGGTTCCGTCCGGCTTATAGGACTTAATATTTTTAAGTGTTGCGATGTAAACGAGTTCATTTTCTTCATCAAAACAGCTGAAATATATATCTGTATATTCTTCGGGGCCATCTCCTTGTCTGTCTATCTTCGAAAGGAATGTTCCGTTATGCGCATCAAAAAAATAGATTTTCTTATCACTTCCCACAACGATGTATTTAGGGGTAACGTCGCAAATAGAGGCAAAACCACCTAACAGGCATTCATCTTTTGTTTCCAATTGGAGAGTCTTAGGATTTTTGAGCAATGCTTTATACTCTTCTGAAGTATAGTTATTCTCAAAGCGTTCACTGCTTCCATCTATATTTATGACTGGAAGTTTGTCATTCGATGCTTTTTCTCCCGAACAAGCAGCAAGAAGTAAAATAGAGCAAGCGAAAGAATAAAAATAAGAGTGTTTCATAGTGCTTTCCTTTTTTATGTGTTATAGATGGTTGCTAAGATATTGAAAAATAGTAGAATGTACAAGATATTAGAACAAAAATAGAGAGTAAGAGAAATAAGAATCTTCAAAGTAAATATCACATCCTTTTCAATATGCTGAATATAAGCCTTTTATTACTTTTCTCAGAAAAACTCCTCTAAAGGCACCAAAAGGGGACAATATATCAAATGCCTCGTTGTACCTTTGCAAAGTCATTGAAACAAATGACAACAGTAAACCTTATTTTTTTAACCATTTAAACTTTAACAATTATGGCTTTAGAGTATGTAGTGACAAAGAGAGTGTTTGGTTTTGACGATTCAAAAACAGAGAAGTATGTAGCCAAATCTGTTCGTTCGGGACAGATGAGTTTTAGCAAAACGTGTGCAAAGGTTAGTCGTCTTTGCGGAGTGCATCGCAAGGTAGTGGACTTGGTAGTCAGTGGCTTAGTCGATATGATGGCGGAAGATATTGATGACGGCAAGAGCGTTCAATTAGGGGAGTTTGGAATTTTTCGTCCTACCATTAAGGCCAAGAGCGAAGATTCTGCTGAAAAGGTTACGGCAAGTAACATCATCCGTAAACGTATTGTATTTACTCCGGGTAAGATTTTCCAACGTACATTGGGAGAGATGAGTGTGACACGTGCCGTTCCGGTAGATACGGATTATACAGATGGAAGCAGTTCTGGTAATGGCGGCAACCAGGGCGGTGGCAGTCAAGGCGGTGAAGGAGGTTTGGAAGATAATCCGTTAGGATAATCTTCCTTCGGAATGAGAAAGCAAAAGTAGCGGAAGTAATTTCGCTACTTTTTTGGGTTTTATACCTATTTATATGGATAATATCTGTTATTTTTGCACATACAATAATCATAAATAGGTATTATAATGGAAACATCAAAAGTATACTACACAGACTTGCGTACCTCTCCTACTTCTAATCTTCTTGACAAGATGGAGCGCTTGGTGAAACGAGCTGGTATTGAAAAACTCCCTTTAAGAGATAGTTTTGTAGCTATCAAAATTCATTTCGGTGAGCCCGGAAATCTTGCTTATCTCCGTCCGAACTATGCAGCGCGCATGGCGAACTTATTGCGTACGTATGGTGCAAAACCTTTCCTAACGGATTGCAACACACTTTACTCTGGTCGCCGTGCCAATGCTGTCGATCATCTGCAAAGTGCAATGGAAAATGGTTATAATCCTATATCTGCGCAATGTCAGGTTATCATCGGAGACGGTCTGAAAGGTACGGACTGCCGGGAAATTCCTTTGAACGGTGAGTATTGTGCTGCGCCCAAAATTGGTACAGCTATTGCTGATGCTGATATTATCATCAGTATGAACCACTTTAAAGGACACGAACAGGCGGGTTTTGGCGGTGCTTTAAAGAACTTGGGTATGGGCTGTGCCAGTGTAGCCGGAAAATTGGAACTGCATTCGGCTTCTCAACCCAAGATTGATACGGAAAACTGCATCGGCTGTAATATTTGTGTAAAACACTGTGCACACGATGCCGTACATCTGAATGCAGGACGTAAAGCAGATATTGACTACGCTAAATGTGTTGGTTGTGGACAATGTGTTGCTCTGTGCCAATATGATGGTGCTGTGATGGGCGATGAGGATACATCCGAACGCTTGAACTACAAGATTGCCGAATATTCACTGGCTGTAGTAAAGGACAAGCCAAACTTTCATATAAGCTTTATCATGAATGTTTCTCCGGAATGTGACTGCTGGAACCATAATGATGCAGCCATTATCCCTGATCTTGGTATTCTGGCTTCTACAGATCCCGTTGCCTTAGACAAAGCATGTGCGGATATGGTCATCCAAGCCCCTATCTTACACACGGAAAACCGCCTCTCTTCCGAGCATGAGCATGATGATTTGTGTGGTCATGATAAATTTCATCTGATGCATCCGAATACTGACTGGTTGGCCGGATTGCGTCATGCAGAAAAGATCGGATTGGGCAATATGCAATATGAATTGGTGAAGATTTAAACCTTTTCAATCCGAAAGAGTCTTAATACAAACATGCCGATACAAAACCAATAGGGATTGAGACAAATCTGTAAATAGAATGGGCACTCATCCCCTACCTTTGTATCTTGAAGAATTATCATAATAATAAATTAAAATCTAATCATTGAATAATGGAAACATCTGCTAAACTCTACTCTTTGTCGTTTGGTAACGTAAAGACTTACTTGTTTGCACTCTTATTTGTTGCAGGAAATATAGCATTGCCACAGCTTTGCCATTTGGTGCCCATGGGGGGCCAAACATTACTGCCTATCTATTTCTTCACGTTGATTGCCGCTTATAAATTCGGCTTCCGTGTAGGATTGCTTACGGCCCTGCTTTCTCCGGTGATTAATCATTTGCTGTTTGGCATGCCTGCTGCTGCAGCACTGCCTGTGTTATTGGTAAAATCAGGCTTATTGGCAGGTACTGCCGCGCTTGCTGCACGATATACCCAAAAAGTATCTTTAATTGCACTACTTGGTGCAATCCTTGTTTATCAAGTGATTGGTACGGCTTTTGAATGGGCTTGGTGCAGTAACTTCTTCCTTGCTGTACAGGATTTCCGCATAGGTGTTCCGGGTATGCTGATTCAGTGGTTCGGCGGTTACGTTGTACTGAAAGCTATTTCCAAACTTTAATAACCAACTACTAATCTCCCATAGAATATGGCAAAAACAATGGAAGAAGTGATGGAACGCTTCCGCACTATTGAATTCCATGATGATTTTGATATGATTGTGGCAATTGCTAATGGCGGCATCGTTCCGGCAGGTATCATCAACCAGCGACTGCAAAAAGAAGTGCATCTGCTGCACATCAATCTGCGGGATGAATATCAGCATCCGAAGTATGATGCTCCCAAGTTGCTTGCTCCGGTTGATTTTGATTTCAAAGACAAAAGCATCTTATTGGTAGATGACCGGATTAAAAGCGGTTCTACCATTCGTTTAGCATGCGAATTACTCAAAGAAGCACGTTTGATAAAAACGTTCGCAGTCAATGGTACGGCAGATTATGCCTTGTTTGACGAGACATGTTTCAAGTTCCCATGGATAGTGTAGAGAATTAATAATTAAAAGTTAATAATTAAAAAGAGCCTATGGACAGAAGGGATTTCTTAAAGACTTTGGCGGTAACGGGTGCAGTGATGACCGTGCAACGTTCTGAAGCAATGGATATATTGGCGCAAAAGCTAACGAATGCGGGTGGAGGAAAGGTTGATTTGGTGGCCGTTATGGGTGGAGAACCGGAAGCTATGTTCCGGCGGGCCATTGCCGAAATGGGTGGTATGAAACAGTTTATTAAGCCGGGACAGAAAGTGGTAGTCAAGCCGAATATCGGTTGGGATAAAGTGCCCGAACTGGCGGGTAATACGAACCCGCAATTGGTTGCGGAAATCGTGAAGCAATGTCTTGCTGCCGGTGCAAAAGAAGTGACAGTTTTCGACCATACTTGTGATGACTGGCAGAAGTGCTACAAGAACAGTGGCATCGAAGCCGCCGCAAAAGCTGCAGGTGCAAAGGTGATGCCAGCCCATCTGGAAAGTTACTATAAAAACGTTTCATTACCTCGAGGTAAGCGCATGAAGAGTGCCAAAGTGCACGAAGCTATCTTAAACAGCGACGTCTGGATTAATGTCCCCATCCTGAAAAATCATGGAGGCGCCAATCTGACCATTTCTATGAAGAACCATATGGGTATTGTCTGGGATCGCGGTTTTTTCCATTCCAATGACTTGCAGCAGTGTATTGCAGATATCTGCACAATGGATAAGAAAGCAGTGCTGAATGTAGTAGACGCATACCGTGTTTTGAAGACGAATGGTCCACGTGGGCGTTCAGCTTCTGACGTAGTACTGACCAAAGGTTTGTTTATCTCACAAGATATTGTAGCTGTGGATACTGCTGCTACTAAATTCTTTAACCAGGTGCGTGAAATGCCTATTGAAAGTGTAGGGCACCTTGCTAACGGGCAGGCATTGAAGATTGGAACTATGGATTTGGACAAATTGAATGTAAAGCGTATCAGACTTTAATTCAAGAGTATAAAAGTACACACATTTATGTTAAGAAAAGCACGTATTCTACTGTCCGTTGTCTTTTTCGGACTGATAACTTTTTATTTTCTGGATTTTGCGGAGATATTGCCGAATGGTTTTCATAGACTGGCGCATATCCAGTTCATACCGGCACTAGTGTCACTAAGCTTTATAACACTGGTGGTACTGATGCTGGTTACATTGCTATTCGGACGCATTTATTGTTCCACAATCTGCCCGATGGGTATATTCCAAGATATAATAACCTGGATTTCCAGGAAAACAGCAAAGAAGAAACGCTTCCGTTATTCACCTGCCAAAAATATACTGCGTTGGGGCATATTGAGTGTGACAGTTGTGGCTTTTCTTTTTAATTTCACTGTAGTTTTAGGCTTGCTTGACCCGTACAGTGCTTTCGGGCGCATGGTGGTTAATGTATTCAAACCTGTGTATATGTTAGGAAACAATTTACTGGAAACTGTTTTTTCCAAATTCGATAACTATACATTTTACCAGGTAGATGCTTCCCTGTTGAGTATCTCTTCATTTGTTATCGGGTTGGTGACATTCTTGCTTATTGGATTTCTAGCATGGAAATATGGACGTACATGGTGTAATACAATATGTCCGGTAGGTACACTACTCGGCTTTTTCAGCCGCTTTTCGCTATTCAAAATACGCATTGATGAAGAAAAATGCAATCATTGCGGACTTTGTGCTACGAAATGTAAGGCATCTTGTATAAATAGCAAGGAACAAGCCATTGACTATAGCCGTTGCGTAGATTGTTTTGATTGTTTGGGAACATGTAACCAGAATGCACTCCGCTATACGATATCTTTCGGAGCCAAAGGACAGACCGCCGCTGATGCTTCTAAACGTCACTTTCTGGTTGCAGGTCTGACAACTGCCGCCGTGGCTCCTAAAGTAATGGCACAGGCGCAGAACGTAGTGGCAGCAGCTTCAGGTATGAAAAGCGATAAACGGACAACCCCTATAATACCACCGGGTTCTGTCAGTCAGGAACACTTTCAGGCGCATTGTACCTCTTGTCATTTATGTGTCAGCAAATGCCCTTCTCATGTATTGAAACCAGCTTTTATGGAGTATGGCTTAGGAGGAATGATGCAGCCGACTGTTTATTTTGAGAAAGGATTCTGTAATTTTGATTGTACTGTGTGTGGAAATGTTTGTCCAAATGGGGCAATTCTGCCTCTAACGAAGGAGCAGAAGCATTTGACGCAAATGGGCAAGGTTGTTTTTATTGAAGAAAACTGTATCGTCTATCGTGATGGCACCAGTTGCGGAGCGTGTTCCGAACATTGTCCTACGCAAGCTCTTTCAATGATACCTTTCAAAGATGGATTGACTATTCCACATGTGGATACAGATATTTGTGTTGGTTGTGGCGGCTGTGAATATATCTGTCCTGCCCGCCCTTTCCGTGCCGTTTATATCGAAGGAAATGCAGTGCAACAAGAGGCTAAACCCTTTATAGATAATCATCAGGAAGAAGTCCAAGTGGATGATTTTGGTTTCTGATTGAATGTTTTCCCGATTCTATCAACGCCTGCTTTCTGCAATACAAATCAGAGGCAGGCGTTACTTTTTCTCTATCTTCGCACATTTTTCTTCCTTTTTACTTTCAACCTACGATAAAATCACTAATTTCGTGCCGAACAAATATATGGTAGATTTTTGACATGGAGGTAACAACAAACAATTGGTTTACGAAAAAATATCCTATTGGTTTTGCTTTGAGTGGTGGTTTCATCAAAGGCTTCGCACATCTGGGAGTGATGCAGGCATTGCTGGAACATGACATCAAACCTAATATCCTTTCGGGTGTAAGTGCAGGCGCCTTGGCCAGCGTGTTCTATGCCGATGGCAATGAGCCACACAAAGTTCTGGACTTTTTTGCCGGGCATAAATTCCAGGATTTAACTAAATTAGTCATTCCGAAAGTAGGACTTTTTGAATTGGGCGAATTTATTGACTTCCTGAAAACAAATCTAAAGGCAAAGACGATGGAAGAGTTACAAATACCTCTCATCATCACTGCTACCGACCTTGATCACGGGCGTATGGTTCATTTCCATAAAGGTGATATTGCCGAACGTGTAGCGGCCTCTTGCTGTATGCCTATACTTTTTTCTCCGGTTAAGATAGAAGGTACGCACTATGTAGACGGAGGTTTGTTCATGAATTTACCGGTTTCTACTATCCGGCGTGTTTGCGATAAGGTGGTAGCGGTAAATGTCAGCCCATTGATGGCAAATAAATACAAAATGAATATTGTAAGTATTGCCATGCGCTCTTATCACTTCATGTTTCGTGCAAATACTTTTCCGGAACGGGAAAAAGCGGATTTATTGATAGAGCCGTATAATTTGGACGGATATAGTAACACTGAGTTGGAGAAGGCTGAAGAAATATTTATGCAAGGATATAATGCTGCCAATACTCTTTTAGATCAATTAAAAGTGGAAAAAGGTTCCATCTGGAAAGAAGAAGTTATTATCAAACCATAAAATAAAAAATAGAATGGGGAAAGAAGAAAAAATAATTATCTATCAAGTGTTTACACGCTTGTTTGGTAACAATCATAATCATTGTATCAACAACGGTAGCATAACCGAAAACGGATGTGGCAAAATGGCGGACTTTACTACCAAAGCACTGACTGAAATAAAGAGACTCGGAGCTACACACATTTGGTACACTGGCATCATAGAGCATGCTACACAAACCGATTATCGCCGCTATAACATCTGTCCCGATCATCCGGCTATTGTGAAAGGGAAAGCAGGTTCTCCATATGCCATCAAAGATTATTATGACGTAGACCCTGACTTGGCCAATGATGTGCCGGAGCGCATGAAAGAGTTTGAGAATCTGGTGCAACGTACGCATCGCAGCGGCTTGAAAGTAATTATAGACTTTGTGCCGAATCATGTAGCCCGTCAGTATCACTCGGATGCACAACCTGATGGAACCTCACAATTAGGAGCAAATGATGATCCCGCTTATGCTTTCAGTCCTTATAATAATTTCTATTACATTCCTCAATCGGAGTTGCACGGTCAGTTTGACATGAAAGGTTCCGCCGCCGAACCTTATAAAGAATGTCCTGCCAAAGCCACGGGAAATAATCGTTTCGATGCATATCCCAATATATCCGATTGGTATGAAACTGTGAAGTTGAACTACGGTGTGGACTATCAGAATGGTGGAACCCGCCATTTTGATCCTATTCCTGATACCTGGACTAAAATGCTGGATATCCTTCTTTTCTGGGCAGACAAAAATATTGATGGTTTCCGCTGTGACATGGCAGAAATGGTTCCGGTAGAGTTCTGGGAATGGGTGGTTCCTCAAGTTAAAGAGAAGCATCCAAATTTGTTATTTATTGCCGAAGTGTATAATCCGGCAGAATATCAGAACTACCTGTTTCGCGGCAAATTCGATTATCTGTATGACAAAGTAGGGTTATATGATACTCTTCGGAATGTGATTTGCGGTTACGACTCAGCCACAGCCATCACCCGTGCATGGCAAAGTCTGAGCGGTATTGAGAAGCGGATGCTAAATTTCCTGGAAAACCATGATGAACAACGCATTGCTTCCGATTTCTTTGCCGGAAATCCACGTAAAGCTATTCCCGGAGTAATTGTTTCGGCTTGTATGAACACCAATCCGATGATGATTTACTTCGGGCAAGAATTTGGAGAACTGGGTATGGATAGTGAGGGCTTTAGCGGTAGAGACGGACGGACTACCATTTTTGACTATTGGAGTGTTGATACTATCCGTCGTTGGCGCAACAGCGGTAAGTTTGACGGCAAGATGTTGACGGAGGACCAGAAGCATATATATAGCATATACCAGCGCATCTTGACACTTTGCAATCAAGAAAAAGCAATTATTGAAGGAGATTTTTTTGATTTGATGTATGCCAATGTAAACGGCTGGCGTTTCAACGAACATAAACAATACGCTTTCCTACGCAAAGCCGGAAACGAACTATTGTTTATTATCGTAAACTTCGATCATATCTCGGTAGATGTGGCAATAAATGTTCCCTCACATGCCTTTGACTTCCTGCAAATACCGCAGATGGATATTTATCCGGCAGTAGATCTGCTGACCGATAAGACGGAAAATATCAGTTTACTGCCATATAAAGCTACAGAAATCTCTGTGGAAGGATGCAGTGGAAAGATTTTAAAAATCAAATTATAATAAAGATCATAATACTACGTAATGTACCGAAAATGTGCCACATTGTTACTGCGTTATATCTTCGGTATATTACGTAGTTTTATGGTTACATCCTCTCTCCTTCCAGTTTGTCCTTTAACCTATATAAACGTTGGATAGCAGGATTGTAAAATTCATCAGGATAATGTGCCCTGATATCACTCAGATTAGCCAGTGCATATTGTTTCACATCCAAAATTTTTTCGGCTTCACTCAGTTGCAACTCCTTGGGTAATTGTGCGTTCTCGGCCCACTTCATTAAGGCGTTCACGCTCTCCTCATCATATTTGTATTCCATATGTTCGTATAATTTTTCTACAAAGATATAAACAAATGATAAAAAGCCCTCTACCTCCTCGAACTTTTTCTGTGGGGCTGTGTTATATAATTGTGTTTTTCATAGTATTAGATATAAGATTAATTAAAGGAGACGTACCCGCTTGTGATAAGTAAGTACATCAAAAACAGAAGCGTCTGTTTGATTGATAAATGTGTAAGGAGCATCGGTTTACCAGAGCCGATGCTTTTTTTGTCCCTCTTTGTAGTATGTTAGGAAAATAATGCGTAAATTTGTCAGATAATAAGGAAAATATAAATATGAACATCCCTGTTATTTTTCACTTCCTGAAAGAAGTGTCCGCTAACAACAACCGTGAGTGGTTCAATGCCCATAAGGACTTATATGATGAAGCCCGTGGTGAATTTGAGAACTTATTATCGGTTATCATTAATCGCATCTCGCTTTTTGATGAAAGCATCCGCGGCGTACAAGCAAAAGATTGCACTTACCGTATTTATCGTGATACGCGCTTTTCGCAGGACAAAACCCCGTATAAGACTCATTTGGGTGGATATATCAACGCCCACGGTAAGAAATCAGACCACTGTGGTTACTATGTTCATATCGAACCGGGTAATTGTTTGTTGGCAGGCGGTAGTTATTGCCTACCTCCGAAGACGTTGAAAGCTATTCGGCAGGCTATCTATGATAATATAGATGAATATCGTGGCATTGTTGAAGCTCCTGCTTTCAAGCAATACTTCCCAGTCATTGGCGATACATTCCTGAAGACGGTTCCGAAAGGTTTCCCGAAAGATTTCGAGTATGCACAATACCTGAAATGCAAGGATTATACCTGCTGTAGTTACCAACCGGATGATTTCTTTTTGGCTTCGGACTTCCCAGACCGGACAGCAGATATCTTCAAGCAAATGAAGCCTTTTGCCGATTTCCTGAATTATACAATAGATGAAATCGAATAAAATCTGAAAATAAATAACTAACTTAAAACATTAAAGCTATGGTAGTAGATAGATTAGAAAATTTAGAAAAATATGCATCGTTGAATCCTTTGTTTGCCCAAGCTATTGATTTCTTACAATCACACGACTTAAACGCAATGGAAGTTGGTAAAACCGAATTGAAAGGTAAAGATTTGGTTGTAAACATAGCTCAAACTACCCCTAAGGCTAAAGAACAGGCCAAACTGGAGACGCACAATGAATTTATCGATATTCAAATACCACTTTCCGGACCGGAAGTAATGGGCTATACTGCAGGAAAAGATTGCGTACCGGCTGACGCTCTTTATAATGCAGAAAAAGATATAACTTTCTTCGAAGGACTGGCTGAAACCTACATCACTGTAAAACCTGGTATGTTTGCCATCTTCTTCCCGCAAGACGGACATGCTCCTGGCATCTCTGCTGACGGGGTGAAGAAAGTCATCGTGAAAGTGAAAGCATAATAACTCCAATCAATCAAAAACTCATCCTTTATGGAAACATTGAACTTGATTAAAAACGACCCATGGCTGGAACCTTACGAAGATGCCATCAACGGCCGTCATCAGCATGCATTAGAGAAAGAAGCTGAACTGACGAACAAAGGGAAACAGACATTGTCTGATTTTGCCTCGGGATATTTATATTTCGGACTACATCGCACAGCCGACGGCTGGATTTTTCGTGAATGGGCACCCAATGCCACGCAAATATTCATAGTTGGTACATTCAATGACTGGAAAGAAGAAGAAAAGTACAGCTTAAAACGAATCACAAATGGTAACTGGGAAATCAAACTTCCTGCGGATGCTATGAAACATGGCGACTTGTACAAACTCATTGTGCATTGGGAAGGTGGTTGTGGAGAACGTATTCCAGCTTGGGCTACCCGCGTGGTACAGGACGAGCAAACCAAGATATTCAGTGCGCAAGTCTGGGCGCCGGAAAAACCGTATAAGGCAAAAAAACGAACTTTCAAGCCTTCTGTTGACCCTCTGTTGATTTATGAGTGTCACATTGGTATGGCTCAAAAAGACGAAAAGGTGGGCACGTACAACGAGTTTCGTGAAAAAACACTTCCGCGCATAGCTAAGGCCGGATACAACTGTATTCAAATCATGGCTATTCAGGAACACCCTTATTATGGAAGTTTCGGCTACCATGTATCCAGTTTTTTTGCAGCTTCTTCCCGATTTGGTACACCGGATGAACTGAAAGAGCTGATTGATACTGCACATGGATTAGGTATTGCAGTAATCATGGATATTGTCCACTCTCATGCTGTAAAAAATGAAGTAGAAGGACTTGGTAACTTTGCCGGTGATCCGAATCAATATTTTTATCCCGGCGCCCGTCGCGAGCATCCGGCGTGGGATTCGCTTTGTTTCGACTATGGAAAGAATGAAGTGATACATTTCCTCTTATCTAACTGTAAATACTGGCTTGAAGAGTATGGCTTTGATGGTTTCCGTTTCGATGGCGTAACTTCTATGCTCTATTATAGTCATGGTCTGGGTGAAGCATTCTGCAATTATGGAGATTATTTCAATGGTCATCAGGATGATAATGCTATTTGTTATCTGACTCTTGCCAATAAATTGATTCATGAAGTTAATGCAAAAGCTTTAACTATTGCTGAAGAAGTATCAGGAATGCCCGGATTAGCAGCCAAAACAGAAGATGGTGGCTATGGTTTTGACTATCGCATGGCGATGAATATCCCTGACTACTGGATTAAGACTATCAAGGAAAAGATTGACGAAGATTGGAAACCGTCCAGCATGTTCTGGGAAGTTACTAATCGCCGCAAAGATGAGAAGACCATCTCTTATGCAGAAAGCCATGACCAAGCGTTAGTGGGCGATAAGACCATTATCTTCCGGCTGATAGATGCTGACATGTATTGGCACATGCAAAAAGGTGATGAAAACTATATTGTAAATCGTGGTATCGCTCTTCACAAAATGATACGTATGTTGACGGCAACCACTATCAACGGTGGCTATCTTAATTTTATGGGCAATGAGTTCGGTCATCCCGAATGGATTGACTTCCCACGTGAAGGTAATGGTTGGTCATGCAAGTACGCTCGTCGCCAGTGGGACTTGGTAGATAACAAGAACCTCACCTACCACTATATGGCAGATTTCGATGCCGATATGCTCAAAATCATTAAGACTGTGAAAGGTTTCCAAGCAACACCTGTTCAGGAAATCTGGCACAATGACGGCGATCAAGTATTGGCATATATGCGTAAGGATTACGTCTTTGTGTTCAACTTCAACCCGAAACAATCTTTCACCGATTACGGCTTCCTGGTTTCTCCCGGAACGTATGAAGTTGTATTGAATACAGATAACCCGGCTTATGGTGGCAATGGTTTTGCTGATGATACAGTGAAGCACTTCACTGTTGCCGATCCGCTATATGAAAAGGAAAAGAAAGAGTGGTTGAAACTTTACATTCCTGCACGTACAGCAGTGATATTGAAGAAAACGAAATAAAAATAGTAGTATAAAGAAAAAAGCCATACCGGAATTTAATTTTTCCGGTATGGCTTTTTCTTTATATTCTTTTCTGATAGATTACTTCAATTGCGTCTCAATCTGTGGCAACAATTTCTTTATATTATCTATCATGCTCTTTTCACGTGGTTTATCAGCGGACAGTAAAGGAAGTGCTTGTTCCAGATAAGTCTTAGAGTCTTGGAAGTTTTTGTTAGCAATTTCTTTTTGTGCGTCATACTTTTCCTTATCCGAATTAGCCAATGGAGCAGCGTTCTTCAAAACCAAAGCTGCTTTATTATAAGAGAGAGTACCTAAACTGTACAAAGCATTTGTATTTTTAGCATCGTCGGCAAGTACTTGCTTGAATGCTTCTTCAGCATCATCCAGTTTATTAGCCTTTTGTGCTTTAATACCAGCATTCAAATAATAATTAGCATGGAGTCTTCTTAGAGTCTTATTTTCCGGAGCTGCCTCTATGCCCTCTTTCAAAGTTGCAAGATAATCAGCATCCTTTTTTAAATCTTTCAATGCGCCGGCTTTACCTACATAAGCGTTTCCCAGATTATACTTCTTTTGAATAGCAATATCAAAATACTTGAGAGCTGCTTCCGGATTTTTGATTTTATCGGCACAAACGCCGCAGTTATAAGCAATTACAGAATCCTGATCGTTTGTCTGCGTCAGGTAAGTACTGAATTTAGTGAATGCTTCCTGGTAGTTTTTAGCTTCGAGAGCTGCTTTTCCTTCATTAATCAGATCTCCAGGGGCTGTAGTTTGTGCAAAAAAGTTCGTTGCTGCACAACAAAGTGCAATGGATAACAATAATTTTTTCATGTGCTTTAATTTTTTAAAAGTTGATATTCCAAAATTAGTGTTCATAGCTATAGGAGCAAAACCTTTTTAACTTTTTTGTAGTTTTTAGAACAGCTGTAACAAGTGTTATTTTACGTAAATCTTCTTTTGTAAACTGAAGCGTAGAATTGATTTGGTTATACAAGCAAAACAAATTTAGGTATATAATCAAATGATAATATTGCTTATAATGAAACGATATTATGCTTTAAAAGAAGATTGCATCGCATAAAGTAATCTTTATGACTATAAAAAAATAAACCGCAAATACTTATTTATTAGCTATTTGCGGTTTATTTATGTGATTCCGTTGCGATTCGAACGCAAGACCCACGCCTTAGAAGGGCGTTGCTCTATCCAGCTGAGCTACGGAACCATCCTTAATTGCGGTGCAAAGGTACGCTTTTTTGCGAAAGTTGCAAAGATTTCACGCATAAAATATTCACAAAATAATTATTTTCATATTCGAACTGATGCTATAATCCTAATGGTAAACCAGTTACATACCACAAAACAAATAACAAAGTCCAAGCCAAGAGTATATACAAAGAATATCTCCATGTATATTTCAATAATGAACCATAAGTAGCCCGCTTGTCATATTGCTGCATATAAGTAAGGATAAGGGGCATGTAGAACATAAAAGGAGTGATTGCATTTGTGGCACTGTCGCCAATGCGGTATGCACATTGTACCATGTCGGGAGAAATGCCCATACCAGCAAAAACCGGAACAAAGATGAAAGACATAAAAGTCCATTTGGCGGTGGCAGAAACCATGATAAGATTAACAAGGGCTGTAAAGAGAATAAATAAGATTAATATCCATAAGCTCCCCAAGCGTATAGACGAAAGCATATCCGCTCCCATAATAGCAATACATTTATCCAAATGAGAGTATTCAAAGCAGGCAAACATCTGGGCAGCAAAGAAAGCGATAACAAAGTAAACGCCCAATAGCTTCATTGGCTGAGTGAGTCCTTCAATCACATCGCCGTCTGTACGATAACGACCGGAAGCAAAACCGTAGACCATGCCCATAAGTCCGATCCCAAAGGAAAGCAAAAACAAAATACCTTCTATAAAAGGAGAACGGATTAAACCTCCATTGACACTACGCAGAATACCCCACGACGAGAACGTGGCAAAAAGGATAGCAGTTGTATAAACTGCTCCGATAGATAGTGCCCCTATCATGGCACGGCGCTCTTTGCGTGAAAGTTGTTTGTAACCGCTAAAACGAATATTACCCGCATACTCTCCCAAAGCTGGAAGCAAATTACGACGGGTTATCTGATAAATAATGAAAGCCAGCAAGAAAGTAGAAACTATCAGGAAATAGTAATTACATAGAGGTCCCGTATTGCCTGATGCTACATTCGCCATATCCGCAGCTTTCTGAGTACTGGCTGCAAGCATGGGATCCAGTGTGCTTAACAACACATTGGCACTATATCCACACGAAACAGAAACATATGCTGTGATGATGCCTCCAACCGGGTGCAAACCGACCGAATGAAATAAAGTTGCAGCAATCGGCAGCAAGATTATATATCCTGCGTCTCCTACCACATTGGAGAGTAAACCCAAGAAGATGACCAGTATCACCATGCGCCACGGATTATGTTTACGTCGTGCCCCACTCCGGATGCAAGCATCAATAAAGCCCGAATGTTGTGCCACACCGATACCAAACATTGCCACAATCACCAATCCCAACGGAGCAAAACCAGTGAAATTGGTAACCACATGACGCAACAACCAACGAATACCTTCCGGACTGAGCAGACTTTGTACCCGTATCTCCTCCCCTGTTTGTGGTTGGAATACGCTCAAGCCATAAATGTCAAATATCCATGAGAGGACAATGACAGTCAGCGTCAACAGGAAGAACATTGTTGCCGGATGTGGCAAACGCCATTTGCTATTCATCATCCGCTTCCAGATTATCTATATCAAGAATACGAAGTTCCAAAGCACGTACCGCCAAACGGGTTGCATTTACCCCTATCCGCTCTCCTTGTGGGAACAAACGGTTTACCAAATCGTTCTGGCGTTTCTCCAAAGACTTCACACCGAAAGGCATACCCTTCAGGTTAGCAATCATATCTTTGGTATATCCCAAGGCCAGATGACGCAAAAAACGTTCGTCATATTCATCGATATCATAACTGATAACAGCTTCCTGACGCTTCGCATCATTCGCAACAGATTGCTTAAAACGGTCTACTATCTTTTCCAGAATAGGATAATTGAATACCAGCTTCTTTCCATCCATCACTGCCTGCACATCTGTTTTTGTAAGCAGTTCACCGGTTTTTAGAATGATACCGTCCGCACCTGCATTCAGCACGTCCACCCAAAGCTTTTCATTCAGAATTTCTCCGGTAAATATCAATACATGTACACCTGGATAACGCTTAAAAATGTTTCGGCAAATATCCACACCGATTGTAGTGGAACCACCTAAGCCTAAATCCAACAAAACGAGATCAGGAATTCCACTTTCTATCAGTGTCCAAAATTCACTTTCGGTCATAGCTGTACCAATCACTTCTGCATTCGGAATTTCATGACGGAAGATTTCTTCCGTTCCTTTCAGTTCCAGCTTAACATCTTCTACAATGATAACTTTGAATTTTTTGTCTTCCATATTTTTATATTTTATTTTCTTCTTGGTATTGTGAAATAAACAGTAAATCCGCCTTTTTCAGCCGGTTCGGCATTGATGCGACAACCGCGTTTTCCTGCAAATTCGTCGTGGTCGCGGATAATCTGTTTGCAGACGAGGTATTCTGTTCCCCGCAATTCTCCTTTCTCTCCCGTTGCCGTCATACGTTCTAGATTGGGGTAGAATAGCTGGTTTAGTTCTTCACGGGTTTTCTCCCTTCGCATATCTGTAAAGAGGAAGCGAATATATTCTCCATCGGCCATTGCCTCTAAAGTTATTTCTCCATTCAGGGATACAGACAAAGCTTCATCTATAAGGTTCTCCAACAAGAAGCGCAGTTGGATGAAATCACCGATTATCTGTTCGTCAACAGCTTTTGTATGGAAAGATACAATAAACGCCTTTCCCTTGTTTGCTTTGCGGAAATATTTCTCAGCCAAAGCAAACAATTCCGGCACAGCGATTATCCCGCGACGGAACGTAACTTCTTCCAACTGACGAGATGCGCATGAGCTCAGTATAGTAAATATACCTTTATAATACTCTATCAATTCACCGATGGCCGATACTATTTCTCTTTCTTCTGCTTCTGCCAACACTCCCGAACGGAGCTTACCAATGAGTTGCTTAATCTTATTGGGATAATAAATCGTCTCGTGCTTAATAGTGGAAAGACAGTTATCCAATACCATGTTCTGGACATGTAGTAGACTATCTTCCCATGACGCCCGATGCGCTTCTTCATGGGCGGCTTCAATATCCCGATACTTCGTTGCCAGTTTCACTACGGCATTGAATACCACAATGGCTATATAGCGCGCTATTAACTCTAATAACAAATGAGCCGTTTCCTGCTCAACGCTTTCCTGGCGTTCAAGATATAACACACCGATACAGCGTGAATCTCCTGCGGCATCCACCACCAAAGGCAAAGCTTCAAATCCCGGAGCGGATAACTGTGTATGTTGTTCAAAGCAATGCTGAACGACTTCTTTCCAGACTTCATCCCCCGTTGCAAGTCCGTTTTCGCCGATTACTGACGTTATTTTTTCAGCTACAGAGTTGGATGCATATTCCAATTGGTGTGTTGCTTCATTATAGACGGCAATTCCCAATCTATCAATAGTCAGCAATTCATTTACCGCATCGAAAGCGTCGTCAACAATGCGTTGTGGAATGGCTTTCAGCATATTCTCTTCTTGCTGCAGGGCTTCTTCTGTCTCGGAAACCTGTGTCAAGGAAGCAGAAAATATCTGTCTGTTTATCTCTAGAACCTGTTCCAGATTCCAACGATTCACAAGGCGTTTACGTATATATAAGATGTAATACCCGAGCAATAAAATCGCTATCAGTCCGACAAAAAGGATGACGCCCACCATCTTATTATTAGTAGAGCGCTCCAACTGACGGCAATATTCCTCCAGCGACTGGTCTTCGCCCAGCAACTTATACAAAGTTGTATAAGCGGCATTATTATAACTGTATGCATCCCATTGCTTCAATGCAAGAAATGCAACGGCAGCTTCATTCCGAATGTCCAATATGACATGAAAATCCGAATTGAACAGATTATTCCACCAGAATAACTCACCAGGCTCCCCTTCTCCTGTCAAGGTCATATAACGCCGTGGGTTACGGGCATATTTCTTGTAATGGGCATTCAGACAATCTATGGCAGAATCCGCATATTCCAATGTTAGTTCAAAGTCGCCTGCAACATTGCTGTAGTAGGCATCATTGGCATATTCAGAAGCTTCATTCAATAAAATTTCATACTCACTTTCCGTAGCCAACGATAGGGAATCTTGTGCAGTCTGCGCATACACCTCATCCGGTTGCATTATTACTTCCTCTACAGATTTATGACACGAACCCATACTCAAAGAAAAGAATATGCATAAAAAAGACATCAGAGTTTTACGCACACTTGCCGGTAGGCGAAAATAGAAACGGCTACCTTTTCCCAATGTGCTTTCCACATTGAATAGGCATACTCTGAATACCTCATTCGTTTTTCTGTATTTCTCAATAATACCTTTGCAATTCATTAAGCCGAAACCGCTTCCTTTATTTTTCCGCAATTCCTCCCGGTCGGTAGCATCGAGCATGCCAATTTCTTGTGAGTTATATAATTTTTCTCCTATAATGCGTGTCACATCCTCTTCCGAAAGACCATAACCATTATCTTCCACCGAAATTTCCACATATTCTTCCGTTGAACGGGCATACACTTTTACGCTTCCTCCTTTCGGAGTATATTTACGGGCATTTTCTGCAAGCGTATTTATCATGAATAACGTCAATGCCTTATCTGCTTTCACATAAGCATCCGTCGGAGTGACTTCCAGGCGTTGCTGTTTCATCTCGAAAGCACGGCTACCTTTCCTTATCAGGTCAAAAAGTTCATTCAACCCAAATGTCTCTATATTCAGGCTCAGGCTACCCTGCTTCATTTTAATCCACAAAGCCAGAATATCATTGTACTCATTGATAGTTGTCACCAGCTCATCCATGTACTGATACTTTTCAGCCTTGATGCGTTCGTCATGGATGAAACCTTTTTCCATGAGCTTGTGTTCTTCATTGATAATCCGGTCTATATATGGATGGATACCATTCACTATAGCCATGCAGGCTTTTTTTATCAGATTCTGACGTTTGTTTCCCGCTATATGTTGTTCGTAGACATAACGTTCTTTTTCTAAACGGCGGCGTTCATCACCCAGCGAAATGGACGTCATGCCATTATCGAGTGCCCATGTGATATACGGAGTAATCACATGCACCATAGCCCGTTCGTCTTTTGCGAGCCGTTTGGGCAGGATGAGCTGTCCGTCTTCTATCCGAATATCTTTTATTCCGAAGAGTTCTCCTATATCCGTCTGAACGGCGGATAGAATAGCATCCACTATTTCCTCTTCTGTTTGTGCATCTGTAGGAATGGATGCAGTTATTTTCTGGCAAATATCCAACATCTGTTTCAAACGGTGTAAGTGGATACGGTTACGTTCTTTAGAACGTTTATTAAATATCCAGAAGAATAAAACTACCAGAATAAAACCGACGATTACAAAGAAAAGCAGAATATTGAGTTGCCGCGCTTCACTCTCCAAAGCCAGGTAACGGCTCTCCAGTTCTTTGTCTTGGCGGGTATCTTCCAGAATATCCAGATAGATATTTCTGTTATAGTCAGAATGTTGCTTCATCTCCAATCCGGCATATGTTACGCTCAGTTGTTCACGAATACGTGAAATCCATTCGGGAACAGTTTTCAATTCACGCTGTATCCATGCTTTTTCAGAAGAGATGGTATCGCGGACATCAAAGGTTTTTAGCCAGTCCAGGCTATCGTGACAATCATAAAAACGGCGATGATGGTTGTTCACACATTCCAGAGCAAGTGTCAGCGTATCCAGCGCCTCTGTGTAGTTGCCATGTGCATTCAGATACTTACCGATTGAAACATACGCTCCGGCAATTTGATATAAATCATTGTATTGCCTGAACTTCTTAAGAGCCAGTTGGCCTAAACGCATAGGTAATAAAGAATCGACCGGCACTTCAAACTGTTTCAATGCATGAGAACGCCGGGTCTGGAAAAACTCATAATTATCCGGTGATGCCATCAGGTTAGCAAGCCCCTGAACCCCGTTTCCTTCAAAATACAAGTATCCACCACGGGAAGCCAGCTTCCAAGCCGTATACAATTCATCAAACTCACGCAAGCGACGTTCATCGGCTGTTTCACCATCACACAATGCTGCCGAACCTTTTATATAATGATAATATAACAATTGATTGGTATCTGCAGCCAGTTCTTCCTGTGGATATATTTCGTTGATGGAAGCAACTGCTTCCGGACGCTGTTGCAAATAGTAATAATAGACTGCAGAAACGATGTAAAATTCCGAATGTGCATAGTTCAGCCGTAGTTGCTCATGTTTATCTACGAAAAGGTTATTGTCTTCGTCAATTCGTTTCATACGGCGGAGTGCACTATTCCGGTAGTCATAAAACTCCTTGTTCATAGCAGTTCGCTGATAGATTTTCATTAATCCGATGTCAGCGATTAATAATTCCAGTTCGTTTTTGGTTAAACCATACACTTCGTTATGAAACTTCTCCGCTTTTTCGAAATCCATACGCATAAATGCACAAAAACCTAAATTATTGGAGGCTTCTGCTTTGCCCTGACGATAGAGGTTTACGTTTTCGTATGCTTGTGTGGCAGCATGACAGGAAGAATCCAAATCTTTATAGCGGTATGAATAGGCCACCTGATTGAGCGAATCAATAAGGCGCACTTCTTTGGTGGGGGCAGTGCCCACACAAGAAACCATTGCCATGCAGGAAAGCAGCAAACTTGCTGATAGTATAAGGGAAAACCGTTTCACTTAGCAAAGCTACAAATAAATCCGGGAAAGAAAAAAGATTTTTCTACAATAAGTCTTGTATAATGTAGCAGGAAATTCATAACTTTGCAGCCGAATTAATAAATAGGTAATATCTATTACAAAATGAGCGAAAAAGCACCCGTAATGGTATTCTCAGGTACTAACTCGAGATACCTCGCAGAAAAAATCTGCGCAAGCCTTGATTGCCCTCTGGGAAAGATGAACATCACCCACTTTGCTGATGGTGAGTTTGCTGTTTCCTATGAAGAGTCAATTCGTGGCGCACATGTATTCTTAGTTCAATCTACCTTCCCTAATTCCGACAATTTAATGGAACTTCTGCTGATGATTGATGCAGCAAAAAGAGCATCAGCCAAAAGCGTTGTTGCAGTCATTCCTTATTTCGGGTGGGCACGACAGGACAGAAAAGACAAACCACGTGTTTCTATCGGCGCTAAATTGGTAGCCGATTTACTTTCAGTAGCAGGTATCGACCGTCTGATTACGATGGATCTCCATGCTGACCAAATTCAAGGCTTCTTCAATATTCCGGTAGATCACCTGTATGCATCTGCAGTGTTCCTCCCCTATATTGAGTCACTGAAGTTGAAAGACCTTGTAATTGCTACGCCTGACGTTGGTGGTTCCAAGCGTGCCAGCACATTCTCCAAATATCTGGGGGTTCCCTTGGTATTGTGTAACAAATCACGTGAGAAAGCAAACGAAGTTGCTTCCATGCAAATCATTGGTGATGTAACAAACAAGAATGTAGTGTTGGTGGATGATATCGTAGATACCGCCGGAACTATCACAAAAGCTGCTAACATTATGTTAGATGCCGGAGCGAGTTCAGTACGCGCTATTGCAAGTCACTGTGTTATGTCCGACCCTGCTTCTTTCCGTGTGCAAGAATCCAGTCTGACTGAAATCGTATTTACTGACAGTATTCCCTACTCTAAGAAATGTGCAAAAGTAAAACAACTCAGTATCGCTGATATGTTTGCTGAAACAATTAAGAGAGTAGTGAATAATGAATCAATCAGTTCACAATACATAATCTGATTTGCCTTCAGCAAATTAGAAATTAAGAATTAAAATTAAAGGCTGCGCAATTCAAATGAATATTGCGCAGCCTTCAATTTTTCATTATTAATTATTTAAGTCCAGCCTTCCCATTTTGTAGGTTCCCTTCCGTATCACCTTTCCATTCTTATCTGTTTCAACAAAAGGACCGTGTTTCTTACCTTGTTTGAAAAAGCCTTCGTAACGGTTGCCATCTTTGTCTTCCTGTATACCATTACCTTCTTCCATACCGTTCACGAAACTTCCTTTATATTTCGTTCCGTCTGTCATAATCAAAGTGCCTTGACCATTAAACTGGTTATTTTTCCAATCGCCTTCATATGAATCTCCAACATTCCATTTATATAATCCATGCCCGTCACGCTGATTATCTTTCCAGTCACCATCATACACTGCACCGCTGGCCCAGGTAAATATGCCTTTACCATGCTGCATACCATCTTTGAAGTTTCCTACATATTTATTTCCGTTGGCATAGTAATAAATGCCGGCTCCTGTACGTTCGCCTTGTACATATGATCCCTCATAGCGATCGCCTGTGTGGAAGAAATAGATACCTTTACCGTGCTGCATGTCATCTTTCCAGTCGCCTACGTATTTATCTCCGTTCGCATATTCAAAAGTGCCTTTTCCGTCACGAACATCATTTTTCCAGTCACCCTCATACTTACAACCGTCATTCCAAACAAATGTACCTTTGCCATCCTTTTTATCATTCTTCCAGGAGCCTTCATATTTAGAACCATTCTTCCAAGTATATGTGCCCTGCCCTTCACGTTTGTCATTCACCCAGTCGCCTTCATAAATATCACCGGTATAATAATACATAGTACCCTTACCCTGTTGATAATCTTGGAACCACATGCCGTCATAGCGATTATTGTTCATGAAGTAGTATATGCCTTTACCGTGTTGCTGGTCTTGAAACCATTGTCCTTCATATTTCTCGCCATCGGGGAAAGCATACGTACCATATCCTTCACGTTTACCCTTCACATACTCACCTTCGTAGACGTTACCATTCTTAAAAACAGTCTTTCCTTTTCCATTGGGCTTACGTCCTTTCATTTCACCCGTATACACAGAACCATCTTTGAATGTATGCGTTCCTATCTTTATTTCAGAAGATAATGTGCTTTTAACCTTATCGAAGAAACCTTGTTTCTTTTCCTGAGCTGTCGCCCCGTTTTGGGACAAGAATACCAGAATGAGTGCAGTATATAGATATTTCATTGAAAATTATTAATTAGCAATTAAATAATAAAGGCGATGTTTGCGAAAAAGCATCGGATTCCTTTGAGTATATAAATAGAGAAACCTGTTTTAAAGACGTATAAAAGCAGTAATTTGTTACATACTCTATACGGGATTTGCACAAAGATACGATTAATCTCCCAAAAGGAAGAGATATCACACGTCTTTTATGACATTTTTTTGCCGGACACGACTTCTTTTAATGTCTCTTTGCACAAATGTTGTGAGGCAAGTTCTCGTATTTCATCCGGAGTAACAGTCTTCACTGCATCCACGGCATCCATCACGTACGAGTTCGAGAGACCGGAAGTATGAATGAAAATCCAGGCGTCTGCGAGTGAAAAGGCAGACTCATAGCTGCGGCACATGTCACCCAGCATATAGTTTCTTACCATAGCAAGTTCTTCATTAGATACGAGAACATTTTGCAAACGATCTATTTCATGGTAAACTTCTTTGATAAGAGGTTCTACAAATTCATTAGCAGTCTCTGTGTTGATGACAAACAATCCGCTGTCAGGATAAGGCATTATACCTGCAGAAATGCCATATGTATATCCTTTTTCTTCACGGATGTTAGACATTAAACGGCTACCGAAATATCCCCCCAATAAAGTAACGAGAACGCGTGCTTTCATATAATCGGGGTGGCGTCGGTCCAAAGAAATCATTCCTATACGAACGGCACTTTGCATCGCATCAGCACGTTCGGCAAAGAAACGTTTCCCGGGAGACGTTACCGGAACATAAATGGACTTTTCCGGCCTCAGGAAACCTTTTCCAAAAGGTTCGCTTCCAAAAATAACCTCTACACGGCGAATAGTGTCTTCACTGACTTTTCCCGAAAGATAAATGCTGCAATTCCCGGAATGATAATAACGGTCATAAAAGGATTGCAAGACGGAAGGATTGATTAAGTGATAATCTTCTTCCTGCACCAATTGTCCGCAAGGATGCTTATCACCATACACGGCATTTATCAAAGTACGGTGGGCCAGAAAGTCAACCTTCGAACTATTCACTAAAAATTGCTGAATGTTATTATCGACAATCACTCCTAATTCTTTCTCAGGAAAAAGAGGTTCTTTTACGATAGACTCGAAAATATCTAAAGTTTCAGGCAGGTATTTATTTAAGGAATAGAGAGTGATGTAGGCATACTCGGACGAACTGGAGAGTTCTAGCCATGCGCCATAATAATCTAACTTTTCGGCAATTGCTGCAGCGGAATAACAGCGAGTTCCTTCGCGTAACATCCGGTTGGTGAACAAAGCCTGCAAGCGTTGGGTTTGTTGCCATCGTCCGCCTTCCATTAACAAATCGATGCGCACTACTTCATTATCTCCGGCATTGAGTATATATAATGGTATACCATTTGGCATCACACGCCGTTCGGGTGATAGTACTTCCAGTTGTTCAGGTTCGCGGATAAAAGGTTGGATACTTCTGTCTAACATGTTTTCAAAAATTCTTCTGCTTTCTCTAAATCTTGCGGAGTATCAATACCTATTGTTTCTACTTCTGTAACACCCGCTTTAATGGTGTATCCATTCTCCAACCAACGAAGTTGCTCCAAAGATTCTGCCAATTCAAGGGAAGATTGCGGCAGAGAAGTTATTTCTTTCAATACTCCAGCACGATAGGCATACAGGCCGATATGTTTATAATAGGTATGATTTTTCAGCCAATCCTGCTTTTCAGCATTGCGTTGATAAGGAATGATGGAACGACTAAAATAGAGTGCATTCATATTCTTATTCAAAACTACTTTTGGTGAATTGATATTCTCTAAAGCCTCAAATCCATTATCAGGCATAAAAGGCTTCACCAATGTAGCTATCTGGGTTGTGACATCATCAAAACATGCTTTTACTGCTTCCAACTGAGAAGGTTGTATAAAAGGTTCGTCTCCCTGGATATTAACTACAATATCAAAATCTCCTCCAATCTTGGTATATGCTTCATAGCAACGGTCCGTACCGCTCTTATGATTAACAGAAGTCATCACGACTTTGCCACCAAAAGCTTTCACTACTGCTTCTATTCGTTCATCGTCTGTGGCCACATAAGCGTCATTCAGAACGCCTGCCACTTGTTCATATACCCGTTGTATTACGGTTTTGCCATCCAACATAGCCAATGGTTTTGCAGGAAAACGCGTGGATGCATAACGGGCAGGAATAATTCCTAAAAACTTCAACATATCTTAATTTTCTATTTTACATTTTACAATTTGATTACGCGATATTTATGATTTATCACGTTCTCAGTTCTTTCAATCCTCGGCAGATGTAGTCTCGTTTTAAATCTTCGGGTTTATAGACTGTGTCATCACATGACAGTAAATCTATATCCAGTCGAACTATTTCTTGTTTTTTTTCTTCAGGCATTCGCCCTGCTTCCTTCTCAATGGCTTTCAGATGAGAAATCACTTCCATTGCATTATTATCGGAAACGAAACGTGCCACCTGATTGGAGAATAAAGATGTACGGCGGAAGTAAAGCGGCTTTGTTTCTTCCTCTGTAGAGAAGCAAATACTGGGAAACAGTTCCTTCAAACGTTCCCGTGCCAGTGAAAGGTTTTCCTTTCGGCGCTCGTTACTGCCAATGCTGATTGTATAAACCACGTCGTTGATGTTTAATCGAACAGGTCATCTAAGCCACTTTCTGATGCTGGCTCCAAGTCTATTTCGTCATTATCTTTGCAAGGGTCGAAACCTTCGGGTAATTGGAAATGTTCATTTTCATCATAGCCCAATGTTTTGTCGGCAAAGACTTTCACCATATATTTAGCCCAGATAGGTAATGCCATAGAAGCACCCTGTCCATGAAGCATGGTGTCGAAGTGAATGTCTCGTTCTTCGCCACCTACCCAGCATCCGGATACTAACGAAGGAGTAAAACCCATGAACCAACCGTCTGCATTGTAGTTCGTGGTTCCGGTTTTACCGCCCATATCAGCTTTCACACCCAAACGGCGAACACGGCCACCTGTACCTTCATTGATTACGGCACGAAGCATAATCAACATTTTATAAGCACTGGAAACCCCGATAACCTCTTCCATCTCCGGCGAGAAAGTGGCCAGAACATTACCCTCATTATCTTCAATACGTGTTACAAACAGAGGAGCTACGCGAATACCCTTATTGGGAAATGCTGTATAGGCACTTACCATCTCTCCAACCGAAATTTCACAAGGACCAAGGCAAAGGGATACTGACGGTACAATTTCACGGTTACGCACACCAAAACTTTCTATCAGACGTTTTAAGGAGTATGGATTGAGTTTACTCATCAGATAAGCTGTAATCCAGTTATCGGAATTAGCTAATCCCCACTTGATGGTTACCATTTCTCCATAACGTTTGGTATTAGCATTACGAGGTGTCCACGGTTTACCATTTTCATCAATTAAAGTATATTCTACATGGCGGGCTTCGTCACAAGGAGAAAATCCGCTTTCCATAGCCAACGTATAAACATAAGGTTTAATAGTAGAACCAACCTGGCGGCGGCCTACCATAGCCATGTCATACTGGAAATAGTTATAATTTGGACCGCCCACATATGCTTTCACATGTCCGTTATGTGGGTCCATCGACATGAAGCCGGCACGAAGGAAATGTTTATAATAGCGGATAGAATCCATCGGAGTCATAATAGTATCCTTTTCTCCATCCCATGTGAATACAGACATTTCTTCGGGTGTATTGAAGGCCTTTTCTATTTCTGCATCCGATGCTCCGGCTTTTTTCATGATACGGTAACGGTCAGATTGTTTCATGGTACGGGTAAGAATTTCATCTACCTGTTCCTGAGTAATCCTATTACTGTAGGGTGCTTTTTTACGTCCCTTCTTCTCTTTGAAGAAGTAGCCTTGCAATTCTTTCAGATGCTCTTCTACTGATTCTTCTGCATATTGCTGCATACGGGAATCAATAGTAGTATAAATTTTCAGTCCATCTGTGTAAAGATTATATTTAGAGCCGTCCTTTTTCGTATTCTTTTCGCACCAGCCAAACAAAGGATTATTTTCCCAATCAAGAGAATCCTCATAATATTTTTGCATCTGCCAGCCACGATATTCACTGCGCACAGGCTTTTTGGCATTCAACACACTACGCAAATATTCGCGAAAATAGGTAGCCAAGCCTTCTTTGTGGTCTACACGGGTATACTTCAAAGTAAGAGGAAGTGCTTGTAGAGAATCGCACTCTTCGGAAGTGATATACCCAGCTTTGCGCATCTGGTCGAGCACTACATTGCGACGTCCGCGTGAACGCTCCTTGAAGCGAACCGGGTTGAAATAAGACGGATTTTTACACATACCAACCAGTGTGGCAGCCTCTTCCATTTTTAACTCTTTCGGATCACACCCAAAATATGTATTAGCTGCCGTTTTGATACCTACTGCATTATTCAGAAAGTCAAATTTATTGAGATACATGGTGAGTATCTCTTCTTTGGTATAATAGCGTTCCAGTTTTACAGCAATTACCCACTCTATAGGCTTCTGGAATAAACGTTCCATCACATTATCCGCACTGGGGGAATATAACTGCTTGGATAATTGTTGAGTAATGGTACTACCACCACCCGCATTTTTCTGAAATAGTAAACCACGTTTTACGATGGCACGGAACAACGCAATGGCGTCAATTCCGGAATGCTCGGCAAAACGCACATCCTCCGTTGCAATCAATGCATTGATGATATTGGGAGACAAGTCATTATAACCCACATAAACTCGATTTTCTTTGCTAAATGAATAGGTTCCAAGCACCTTCTCGTCTTCCGAGAAAATCTGTGTGGCAAACTTATAATTAGGGTTTTCCAAGTCTTCAACAGGAGGCATATAACCTATCCAACCTTTAGCTATGGAGAAGAAAACAGTGGCACAAGCCAGTACAACGACGGCTAAGAATATCCAGAGGATTTTTATGATGTTCTTTATCATGCTTATTACTGTAAATTCACAAATTCAATTAATTGATTAACCTGTAAAAATAATAGGGCAAAGGTACGGAATTATATTGGAACACACTTATAATTTCAATAGAAAAACTCTTAAAATGCCACACTTGGGCACACATAAAGTGTGGCATTTCGGATGATGAGGTGTAGTGTTTTAGTTGTTGAAGTGTAGCATTTGGAGCACTAAAGTGCATCATTAGGTTTATTGAAATCTGTATGTTTTAACACTTTTTTTATGCAGGAATCGACCGATTTCAACATGTTTTTTGCCCAAAAACGTCTTTTTTTGCTTAGGAACAAAAATATTAAACTTCTTTTAATCAGATATTTATCCAGAAATGAAGTGCTTTTTTCTTTCTTATATATTCTTTATATAACATCATCATAATAAAAAGGAAAGAAAAAACTGTTGCTGACGATGGGAAAATATTCCGGCATTCATTCTATCGGAACAGAGTGTATCGCCAATGAGGACGAAATTTTCTTCTAAATTTTCTTCTGTGTTTTTTCGTACTCCGCATATTTTGTCTACCTTTACACTCTCGAAAAGAAACAAAATAACGAACGATATGGAAAACAGAAGTTTAGTCACCATCGCCGAACATAGCAAGGAAAAAATCCTCTACATGATTGAGATGGCAAAACAGTTTGAAGCCCATCCCAACCGCACTTTGCTGGAAGGGAAAGTAGTTGCCACCCTCTTTTTCGAGCCCTCCACCCGTACAAGACTCAGTTTCGAGACTGCAGCCAATCGCTTAGGAGCCCGTGTAATTGGATTTAGCGACCCTAAAGCCACGAGTTCTTCAAAGGGGGAAACCCTGAAAGACACCATCAAAATGGTGAGTAATTATGCCGATATCATCGTGATGCGACATCACTTGGAAGGTGCTGCCCGCTATGCCAGTGAAGTAACCACCATCCCTATCGTCAATGCTGGAGACGGAGCCAACCAACATCCTTCACAAACGATGCTTGACCTCTATTCCATCTACAAGACACAAGGTACGCTGGAGAACCTGAACATTTTCCTCGTTGGCGACCTCAAATACGGTCGTACAGTGCATTCGTTGCTGATGGCGATGCGCCACTTTAACCCCACTTTCCATTTCATTGCTCCCGATGAACTGAAAATGCCCGAAGAATATAAAATCTATTGTCGCAATCATAGCATTAAATACGTGGAGCATACGGATTTTACTGAAGAAATAATAGCCGATGCCGATATTCTTTACATGACTCGTGTGCAGCGCGAACGCTTTACAGATCTCATGGAGTATGAACGGGTGAAGAATGTCTACATTTTGCGCAAGAAGATGCTGGAACACACCCGCCCTAATTTGCGCATTTTGCATCCTCTGCCCCGCGTCAACGAAATAGCATACGACGTGGACGATAGTCCGAAAGCTTACTACTTCCAACAGGCACAAAACGGCTTGTATGCCCGTGAAGCCATTCTCTGCGATGTATTAGGTATCACTTTGGATGATGTGAAAGAATGATTTAATAATAATTGAAGTTACATCAGAAAACTATGAGCGAAAAGAAACAAGAATTGCAGGTAGCCGCTTTAGAAAATGGCACTGTCATCGACCATATCCCCTCTGAAAATTTATTCACTGTCGTCTCTTTGCTGGGGCTTGAGCACATGAACAATAATATTACCATTGGTTTCAATCTGAAAAGTAAGAAGTTGGGTACCAAGGGCATTATTAAAATTGCTGATAAGTTCTTTTGCGATGATGAAATTAATCGCATAGCTGTGGTGGCGCCTAACGTGAAACTGAATATCATCCGCGATTATGAAGTAGTAGAGAAGCGTGAAGTAAGTCTGCCCGAAGAACTCCATGGTATTGTAAAATGTGCCAATCCCAAGTGCATAACGAACAATGAACCTATGCCGACATTATTTCACGTAGTGGATAAAGAGAGTTGTGTAATAAGATGTCACTATTGTGAGAAAGAACAGAGAAGGGAAGATATTGAGATAATTTAATTAAATACAGTGAAGCAAGACTGGAAGCCCGGAACAATGATCTATCCGCTCCCTGCTGTATTGGTGAGTTGCGGAAATACTCCGGAAGAATATAACATACTAACGATTGCATGGACGGGGACGATTTGTACGAACCCGCCCATGTGCTATATATCCGTACGTCCGGAGCGTCACTCCTATGATATTCTGAAACGGAATATGGAGTTTGTCATCAACCTCACCACCAAGGGTATGGCACGTGCTACAGACTGGTGTGGTGTACGTTCAGGCAGAGATTATAATAAATTTGAAGAGATGCATCTGACACCGGGAAAAAGTACTGTGGTCAGTGCTCCGCTTATTGAAGAATCTCCTTTGTGTATAGAATGCCGCGTGAAAGAAATCATGTCGCTCGGCTCACATGCCATGTTTATTGCTGACGTAGTAAACGTGCGTGCCGATGATTGCAATCTGAATTCGGAAACAGGAAAACTGGAACTGGCAGAAGCCAATCCGTTGGTTTATGTACACGGAGGATATTACGAATTGGGCGAAAAGATTGGCAAATTTGGTTGGTCGGTCGAAAAGAAGAAATAAAAAAATGATTAATGGTTAGCGATAATGATGAACAGAGTTTTGAAAATCTTTATGCTGTGCCTTTTATTTCTCCCCGCCACTTTGTGGGGACAATCTCCCCTTGTGCCCGGTACAGCGGTCGAAGAACCCTTAAAGAAGCATCACCATGATCGCCCAGTAAACTTCGGTATTAAAGGTGGATTCACCTCTTCCCTCTTCCTCGTATCCAACCTTACGCTGAACGGCATCACTATAAACGAAGTGCAGAACAACTATAAGATAGGTTATTTTGCTTCTATCTTCATGCGCATCAATTTTGAACGCCATTTTTTGCAGCCGGAGATATCTTACAATATCAACCGTTGCAACATTGCTTTCGAGAAGCCTGCTGCAGATGATGCTCCTCTGGAAATGGCCTCTATTACTTCTTCCATTCACAGCATAGATATTCCTGTTATCTATGGATATAATGTTATCAAGGAGGGCCCTTACAGCCTGGCGGTGTTCGGTGGTCCCAAGTTCCGTTACATCTGGAATAAAAAGAGCGAGGTCACTTTCGAGAATTTCGACCAGCAGGGAATCAACGAAAAACTGCGCCCGTTGAATCTTAGTTTTACTCTCGGAGTAGCAGTTACCATTTCCCGCGTTTTCTTCGATTTCCGTTATGATATAGGATTGCACAATATTTCCCGAAAAGTTACCTATGATGACGGTACGAACAGCGAAAATCCTCCTGTCGATGAAATACGCTTCCATCGCCGGGATAATGTACTTAGCTTTTCTCTCGGAGTTTTCTTTTAGAAAGTAAATTTCTGTCTTTTCTGTCAGTTTATTCGTTTTTTTACCGTAAATTTGTGCGCTTAATAAGAGAACACAGATTTATCAAACTTATCTAAGTAAGCAAAATGAAAAGAGACGATTTAATTTTCGATATCATCGAAAAAGAACATCAACGTCAGCTCAAAGGTATTGAACTGATTGCATCAGAGAATTTTGTAAGTGACCAAGTTATGCAGGCAATGGGCTCCTGCCTTACTAACAAGTATGCAGAAGGCTATCCCGGCAAACGTTACTACGGAGGCTGTGAGGTGGTAGACCAGAGCGAACAAATTGCTATCGACCGCATAAAGGAAATTTTCGGTGCAGAATGGGCAAATGTACAACCCCACTCGGGTGCGCAGGCTAATGCTGCTGTATTTCTCGCCGTATTGAATCCGGGTGACAAATTCATGGGATTGAATCTGGCTCACGGCGGTCACCTCTCACATGGTTCTTTGGTAAACACTTCGGGTATCATATATACTCCCTGTGAATATAATCTGAATAAAGAAACCGGTCGCGTAGACTACGATCAGATGGAAGAAGTTGCTTTGCGCGAAAAACCGAAAATGATTATCGGTGGCGGTTCGGCATATTCTCGCGAATGGGACTACAAACGTATGCGTGAAATTGCAGACAAAGTAGGCGCTATTCTGATGATTGATATGGCTCACCCTGCCGGATTGATAGCTGCCGGATTACTGGAAAATCCAGTGAAATACGCTCACATCGTTACCTCTACCACACATAAGACTTTGCGTGGTCCTCGTGGAGGTATCATCCTGATAGGTAAAGATTTTCCTAATCCATGGGGTAAAACAACTCCGAAGGGTGAAGTCAAGATGATGTCACAATTGATAGACTCAGCTGTGTTCCCTGGTATTCAGGGGGGGCCGTTGGAACATGTTATTGCATCTAAAGCTGTTGCTTTCGGTGAAATCATGCAACCGGAATTCAAAGAATATGCTGCTCAGGTAAAGAAAAATGCTGCTGTATTGGCGCAAGCATTGATTGAACGTGGTTTTACTATCGTTTCAGGCGGTACAGACAATCACTCTATGCTGGTTGACCTCCGTAGTAAATATCCTGATCTCACTGGTAAAGTAGCTGAGAAAGCATTGGTATCTGCCGATATCACTGTAAATAAGAATATGGTTCCGTTTGATAGTCGTTCCGCATTCCAGACTTCTGGTATTCGTTTAGGTACTCCTGCCATTACAACTCGTGGTGCTAAGGAAGATTTGATGCTGGAAATCGCAGAAATGATTGAAACTGTTCTTTCTAACGTAGAAAATGAGGCGGTTATTACTGAGGTTCGCGCACGCGTGAATAAGACAATGGAAAAATATCCGCTGTTCGCATATTAATAGTATAATTTATTGAAGTAATTAGTAATCCGTAGCCTCAGTAAGGCTACGGATTATTTTTTATATCTTAAGCGAGCAGGTATTTAGCTCAATCCTTCTATATTTCCATCTACAATATCAATATGCATTGCCTGTGGCTCTTTGGGAAGTCCGGGCATACGAAGAATCTCTCCGGCAATGGCAACAATCATTTCGGCGCCATTATTAATAACAATATCCTTAATGTGAAACTCAAAGTTATTGACTGCACCGTATATCTTGGGATCGGCAGAAAAAGAATATTGCGTTTTAGCAATGCAAACCGGATAATGACTGATACCCATTTTTTCAATCAGTTTAATGATTTTGCGTGAATGAATACTGTAAGTCACCACACTGGCTCCGTAAAGATTGCAAGCTATCTTCTCTATCTTTTGTTCTACACTGTCACCTTCGTTGTAACTAAAGTTCAATGGTTCGGAAGGTTTATTTTCAATAGCATCAACCACTAGGTTGGCAAGCTCCACCGCTCCCTCTCCTCCATCTGCAAAAGCATTATTGACAGCAAAGCCCACTCCTAATTTCTCTTCACAATGATGGCGGATAGCTGTCACTTCCTCATCCGTATCACTTGCAAAACGATTGAAAGCAACAATGACTGTCTGACCAAATGAACGCAGATTGCGTATATGTTTATCCAGATTTCCAAAACCTTGTTGTAATCCTTCCATATTAGGCTCTTTAATGCGGTCAAGACTAACACCACCATGCATCTTCAGTCCTTGGGCAGTAGCAACAATCACTGTCAGTTTCGGTTGCAAACCACTTTTGCGACATTTTATGTTATAGAATTTCTCTGCACCAAGGTCAGCACCGAAACCGGCTTCCGTCACTACATAATCTCCAAAAGTCATTGCCATTTTTGTAGCAAGAATAGAGTTGCAACCATGAGCAATGTTTGCGAATGGACCGCCATGAACAAAAGCAGCCGATCCTTCGGTGGTTTGAACTAGGTTCGGATTTATAGCATCTTTCAGTAAAACAGTGATAGCACCAGCCACACCTAACTCTTTTACTGTGAACGGACAACCATCAAAGCGGAAGCCAAGAATTATGTTCTCAATCCGTCGTTTCAGGTCATCTACATCCGTTGCCAGACAAAGAATTGCCATGATTTCGGATGCCGGAGTGATGTCGAAACCGGATTCCTCTGTAACACCATTTGTATTTGGACCTAAACCGGTGACAATGCTACGTAAAGAGCGATCGTTCACATCGAGTACACGCCTCCAGATAATTTCTTTCAGTCCGAAACCATCCGCCTGATGTTGATATAGATAATTGTCGAGCAATGCAGATATCATGTTATGTGCTGATGTAATGGCATGGAAGTCTCCCGTAAAATGCAGATTTATTTTTTCCATGGGAAGTACCTGAGCATAACCACCACCTGCTGCACCGCCTTTCATTCCGAAACAAGGCCCCAATGAAGGCTCACGTAAAGCTACAATTGCCTTCTTTCCAATCTTATTCAGCCCTAATGTCAAGCCGATGGAAACTGTTGTTTTACCTATACCGGCCTTAGTGGCAGTGATGGCAGTAACCAGTATCAGGTTACTCTTTTTCACCTTTTCTTCATCAATCAGATGCGTAGGAATTTTGGCAATGTATCGTCCGTAGTTTTCTACTTCCTCACGAGGAATACCTACACTTTCGGCTACCTGCTTAATCTTTTTCAGCTCAATGCTGCGGGCTATTTCAATGTCTGATTTCATACAGAGTATTTCTTTAAATAATTATCAAACTGCAAAAGTACGAAAAAGAGTGCAGATAGCAAAAAACTCTTATCTCATGCTCCTGCTTTCGGTCAGAATATATCCGTCCATCATTCTTATAATCCGTCCGGCTTCTCGAGCATTCTCTTCGGAGTGGGTCACCATAACCACTGTCGCCCCATCCCGGTTCAACTCTTTCAGAAGGTTCATCACTTCGCTGCCATTGGTAGAGTCCAGATTTCCCGTAGGCTCATCGGCAAGGATAATGCGGGGATTGGTAACAATGGCACGGGCAATGGCGACACGCTGCTGCTGTCCGCCGGAGAGTTGTTGCGGATAGTGCTCGGTGCGGTGGGCTATCTGCATACGTTCCAATGCCTCATTAACGCGCTTCACACGTTCGCGGGTAGAGACTCCGGCATAGAGCAACGGAAGTTCCACATTCTCAAAAACCGTGAGTTCATCTATCAAGTTGAAACTCTGAAATACAAAACCGAGGTTTCCATTGCGCAAGTCCGTACGGTCATTCTCGGAGTAACGGGAAACTTCCTGGTCGAGAAACCAGAGCTCGCCGGAAGTAGGATTATCGAGCAAACCAATCATATTCAGCAGAGTGGATTTTCCACAGCCCGAAGGCCCCATGATGGCTACAAATTCTCCTTGCGTGATTTCCAGGTTCACTTCATTCAAAGCGGTGGTCTGTACGCTCTCCGTACGGAATATCTTACTGAGTCCAATAGTCTTTATCATATGCAAATTATTTTTTATTATAATCAAATCTCGTTTTCATTATAATCAAATCCATTTTTCATTATGTATAAAATAAATCTTATTCATACCTTAATGATTCCACCGGATTTTGCGATGCTTTCCGCCAGGTCTGTCCAAAAACGGTAAGCAAAGTGATGCCTGCAATGATCGCTCCTGACAACACGAACAGCCACCAACTTATTGCAGTCTGATAGGCAAATTCGCTTAACCAACGGTGCATAAAAAAATACCCTAACGGACAGGCAATCACAAAAGCCACGCCTACCCAACGAAGATATTCCCGACAGAACATTTTTACAATACGGTCGGAATGAGCACCATTCACTTTGCGGATACCTATTTCCTTTGTCCGCTGGGTAGTGGAGAGTGCCACTAAGCCAAATACCCCCAGCATGGCTATGACGATAGCCAACACTGTGAAGAATAGCAACATCCGGCTTTGTTGTTGTTCTTTAGCATAGTTTTTATTTAATACATCAGAGAAGAACTGATAGCTAAAATCTTTAACGAACAAATCATCCTGCACAGCCATCTCTTCGAATTTTTTCTGAATAAATTTCAGCGTTTCCTGTCGATGTTCCGGAGCTATTTTAATATGCAGGTGTGATAATGCTTCCGGAGTATAATAAAGAAAAGCCGGTTTTATCTTTTCGCGCAAAGACTGGAAATTGAAATCCTTCACTACCCCTACTACACGCGCTTTACTCCAAGAGTTCACTTGTAGTTCCATACCAATAGGATCGGCCACCTTCATCCCCTTCCAGGCAGCCTCATTAATTACAATATCGGGATTTCTATCTCCCCAATATTTCTCAAAGTCAGATTCCAGCAATTTCCCTTTTATCAACTCCAAACCAAATGTATTAATGAAATCCCCATCTGCAAACACTGTTACCATCTTTAGCGAATCTTCTTGTCCGTCTATATTGGTCCAGCGTACCAGACTGCCATCTCCGGATGAACTGCCTTCGATAAAACTTCCGATAGGCGCCCCCATAGATATACTTTTCACATTTGGATTTCTCAGTAGTTCTTGCTTGAATCCGGCTACCTTATACCATAAACTGGTATAGATGGAGACAATATTTTCCCTATTAAGTCCCAAATCCTTGTTTTGCATATAATGGAGTTGCTTGAAGACAATAGCAGTCAGTAGCATCAGCGTAAGAGCTATAACGAATTGTACACATACCAGCCCTTTGATAAGTCCGCCTTTCCTTCCTGTTTTCCTGCCACCCTTAAAAGCAAGCAAAGGATTAATGGAAGAAAGATAAAAAGCCGGATAACTTCCTGCCAGACACCCCACTCCTACTATACCGAACAAAATATAAAAAAAGACAGCCCAACTAAGTCGCAGGGAGATTTCCGTATCCATAAACTTATTGAATAACGGCAACATTAACTCTGTCAGAGCTAAAGCCAATACCAAAGATATGAATGCTTGCACCAAACTTTCCGAGAGAAATTGTGAAATTAACGTTTTTCTCTTAGCACCCGTTATTTTGCGTACACCTATTTCTTTATAGCGCATAGATGCCCGTGCCGTAGAAAGTGTTGTAAAGTTGAAAGCTCCCATAAAGATTACCAATATGGCCAGCGCTGTAAACAGATAAATGGTAGCCATATTACCATGATTCTTTATGCAAGAATCAGAAAAAGTAGTATGCAGGTGAATGTCCCTGATAGACTGAAAACGTAATAAGGTTCGTTTCTCCCCAAACTTGCCGAGTGCACGGCTCATACTTTTCAGTTCCTTTTCATACATTTTTCCGCCGTCACCAGCCTTCATTTTGATATATACGTGTATATTCTCACGAAAGCGATCCCAACTATAACCGGCCATTCCCCTACCATAAGAATCCATCGGATAAGCAATGTCAAAACGGATATGACTCTTTGGAGGTATTTTTACCACTGCAACCACATTATAAATATTCTCCCGCCCATATCCGCTATAAGTCAGTTTTTGTCCCACTGCCGGACTACTGCCAAACATTTTCCGTGCCATCGTTTCTGACAAGATAATGTTATCAGGGTGGTCCGTTATATGTTCAGGATTTCCTTCCGTCACCGGAAAAGGAAATATCCGGAAGAATGCAGAATCAACATAAGCTTCCTCACCACTGATTTTCTTATGACTTTCCGTTTCTAACGTATGCAAATCTCCATATTTGATAGCCGTAGCATTTTCTACCTGCGGGAACTCTTCACGAAAGACTTTAGTAAGCGAACGTATCGTCGAAGGAGATTCTTTTATCTCTCCACTTGGCTCCCGTTTCACCTCAATAGTCCGGTAAATACGATTTGCTTCGGGGAAGCAGTCATCATAAGTCAATTCGTCCACTACCCAAAGATAGATGAGGAACGCCGCCGCCATGCCAAATACAAAACCCAGCATATTGATGGAGGAAAACAAGAAGCTCCGCTTTATCAGCCGAAGCGCAACTTTCACATAATGCTTTATCATCGTTATTCTCTGTTTAATTATTCTACAGTTAACAATATCAATTCATCATCCGATATATCCTGCCCTTTCAGGATATCCGGATATTTTTCTTTCGCTTTCATGGCATCGAGATAACTATAAGAAATATTTCCAACTACTCCCTCCGGATAAAACGGCACATTTAGTTCGCCATCGGTAGTAAGATGCGGAAAGTCTGGATCCTTACTATTATCTTCAGAAGGAAGTGTAAAGAAGTCTCCGGATATTTTATCATATATAAGCGAATAAAGAGAAACAGATTTAGCTTTCCGTGCGTTAGGCGAGTCATATCCTTTTGTTATTCTGATAAAGAGATAACGGTCTGTCTCCAACCATTGCTGCAAGAAATAATAATCATCCATATTATTAGAAAGGCTACCTGTGACTTTCTGCCCGTCAGCACGCAGAAAAGAGCCAAAGTCCAACCGATAAATTGCTTTCAGTGTGGAAGCATTTTCCAGTTGGTAAAGTGTATTATCATAGGCCAGACGTATACGCGTTTTGCCATGATAATCATAGATATGGTGTGGTTCTCCGTTTCGCACAGAGCCGGCACCTTTCGAAGGAGGATAATCCGGTGAATGGGTGGGATCAAAGTAGCACAAAGTATCTCCCTTTAGTTCATTCGTGTAGAAGCGACCGGAATAAGGCATGGAACGTATAAAACCTTCCGGTGTAAATTTAAAAAATGTTCTAAAGTTCAAATTACCCTGCAGAGGAATACTGTCTGCTATATCTTTTTCAGCCCAAGGTTCTGTTGCAGTCATTAAAACATCCCAGGGAAGAAAAGCCAGAAAAGTCCGGTATTTGTCTTTTTCATGATTAGGCACTGTATATGTACCCCGGATTTGCTTACGAGTTGTATCATAATAGACATTTCGTAGCACGGCACGCAATTGAAAATGGTACCTTTTCCCACTACGCTGAAAGTCAACATCATTTTCGAATAACTGCTTAATAAGTTTAAAGCCCTTATCCAATAAATAAATCCCTTGGTAACTATTTAATAAATATCCCTCTTCCACCGAAATCAGCTTACCACCTATCGGCACTAATACTCCTGTACGACGAATCTGAAATGTACCGAGTTCGCTGATTTTCATAGGACGCACATTCTTCAGCGCAGCCTGCACATTAAGGGTCTTCACTCCGGCTGTTTCTATTTTAGCCTGATACTTAATTCCGGCGGGAGGTGTATAATCTTCCGTAAATTTCGGTACATCAGCAGAAGTCGCTTTTACGGCGGCTTCATGCTCTGTGGCTTGCTCATCCAGGGTCTGAGTTATTTCATCTTTGCTCATACCCGGACTCTTGGAACTGCAAGCAATAAGAGAAAAAAATAATGTAATGGAAATCAGTTCTCTGTATAGCATACTTTTTGCGCATTCGTTTACTTCTAAACATAAGGCAATAACTATACCAAATAGCTAATCAATTATAGTACAGAATTTTATTCAAAAAATATTTTTGCAAAATTGCACGATATCGTACACCAAATGCACGCTTCCGTACACTTCCTTTTCAAAAACTTTATCTATCTTTGCACATGTCCGGAAAATATCCTGAATCCGCACATTCAAAACTTAACTTCAAGTATGATGAAACGAGGAAAGATACTTATTGTAGACGATAATGAAGATATTCTCTTCACCTTGAAAATGCTGCTGCGTCCTTTAGTGGAAAGTATCACCACAACAACTGACCCGCGTGAGTTGCTGCCGCTCATCTCTCGTACCCACTTCAACGTCATACTGCTTGACATGAATTTCCGCCGCGACGCCGTCAGTGGAAAAGAGGGATTCCAGTGGTTGGGAGAGATACTGAGGCTGGATGCGGGAGCTGTTGTCATCTTCATCACCGCATATGCAGATACGGAAAAGGCAGTTCAGGCCATCAAACAGGGGGCCACGGATTTCATCCCCAAACCTTGGCAAAACGAGAAACTGATAGCAACCGTATCTTCCGCCCTGCAACTCAGTTTCAGCCGGACGGAAATAGAAACTTTGAAGCAACAGAAAGAGGCTCTGAAAGAACAAACGGAAGCCCTCTCCCTTCCTGCCAAACCGACATGCGTGATTGGTGAATCGGCAGTAATGCAAGCCATCTTCCAAACGATAAAGAAGTTCTCCGATACGGATGCGAACCTGTTATTATTAGGTGAAAACGGAACGGGTAAAGACCTGATGGCCCGTTATGTGTACGAGCAGTCGCCACGCAAAAACGAAATATACGTGCCTATTGATTTAGGCAGCATCCCTGATACATTGTTTGAAAGTGAATTGTTCGGATACGAAAAGGGAGCATTCACCGATGCTCGCAAAAATAAACCGGGACGTGTGGAAGTAGCTTCGGGCGGGACGCTATTTTTGAATGAAATCGGAAACCTGAGCCTTCCGCTTCAGGCAAAGTTGCTTTCGGTCATTGAACAAAGAAAGAGTTCACGGTTAGGTTCCACCACCTCCTATCCGGTGGATGTAAGGCTGATTTGCGCCACGAATACGGATTTATATGCTGCCATTGATAACGGACAGTTCCGCCAGGATCTACTTTACCGCATCAATACGATTGAAATCCGTATCCCCCCTTTGCGGGAACGAGGAAACGACCTGTTCCTGTTAGCCGAATTCTTTCTACAACGCTATCGGAAGAAATATAAGAAAGAACTCCGAGGCATCTCCAAAGAAGCCCGCAAAATGTTACAACTCTACCGCTGGCCGGGAAATGTGCGCGAACTGGAACACGCCATCGAGCGTGCCGTTATCCTCTCTGCCGGAACAATGCTGACGGCAGATGATTTCATGCTACGTTCGCCTCAATCTTCCAATGCCATTCCCGAAAAAGAGAAATATAACCTGGAACGAATGGAACGGGAAACGATCAATGAGGTGCTGCGGATATGCGGCGGAAACATCACGTTGGCTGCTGAAATGCTGGGAATAACGAGGACATCACTGTATAGAAGGATTGAAAAGTTCGGATTATGAAGAAACAAGCTTGGATAAAGACGCCTCTCTGGCTGACGGTCGGATTGCTGGCATGTTGTTTGTGTTCGGCATGGCTGGCGGTGCACGGGTTTTATATCAGCCTGTGTGTAGCACTCTGCCTCACCGCGTTTGTAGCTTACGCTATATATCGGTATATATTACATTCTGCACGTGCGATGGCTCAATTCATATGGTCGGTTCGCTATTCTGAATTCCTCTCTTCTCCTGCCGCCCATCTCAATGCTCCGCAAATTCTTCCCGAGGAGTTGTTGACGGAGATGCAGGACGCTATTGAGCACTATCGCAGTAATCTGCAAAAGAAAGAGAGTCAGTTGCAATACTTCCAGGCTCTGGCCAATCATATAGATATGGCAGTCCTTGTTTATGCCCACGATGGACAGATGGAATGGATTAATGAGGCGGCAAAGTGCCTGATACACATGGAACATCCGCGCACAGTGAATGATTTAGTCAGTTTTCATCCAAATCTACCGGAAAAACTGCGTACATTGAAAGCAGGCGACCTTTCCGTGTGGCAAATTAAAGAAGAGGAAGAGAATGTGCAGCTCGCCCTTTCGGGTATGGAATTCATCATTCAGGGCAGGAAGCTGCTGATTGCCGGAATGAAGAATATACACTCTGCACTGGATAGCCGTGAAACGGAGGCATGGCAGAAGCTAATCCGCGTACTGACGCATGAAATCATGAATTCCATCACTCCCATCATTTCACTGACTGAACTTCTTACCAAATATGCCGATAGTCTGGAGGGAGATGAAGAAACCAAGACCGAGATGAAGCAGATGTTGCAAACCATCGGGCGTCGGGGAAATGGATTGGTACGTTTCATGAATAGTTATCGGGAAGTATCGCATCTGCCCCAACCTATACTGAAACTCTGTAATGCAGAGGAATTGCTGGAAGGAGTGGTCCGGCTGATGCAGAATGAAGTGAACGACTTGCATCTCTCCGTACCTGCCGTTGCGTTACGTGTCATTGCGGACAAAGAACAGATAGAGCAGGTTCTTATCAACCTGATACGGAATGCCCGCGAAAACGAAGCAACACAAATCACTCTTTCCGCGGGCATCACTCCAGGAAATCATCTTTTCCTGCGTGTTACTGATAATGGAACCGGCATCGAGCCGGAAGTTCAGGAACGTATCTTCATCCCTTTCTTCACTACAAAGCCAACAGGCTCAGGCATCGGACTGACCATCTCCCGGCAAATTATGCACCAGCATCACGGAAGCATTGCCGTGCAATCAAAAACAGGAGAAGGGAGTATGTTTACGCTGCTGTTTCCGGTGGTTTGATAAGTGATTAGGGGTTAGTGATAAGTGATTAGTCTCCTTGCGGCATTATAGCGCAACACTAATCACTTATCACTAACCCCTAATCACTTATTACAACGCTTTCTTATACAAATCCAAAATAATCTCCTTCGTCACCTCGCGAGGATTACCCGGCGTACAAACATCGGCAATAGCAGCAGTCGCCAGCTTGTCGAGATCACTTTCCTTGATACCCAGTTCAGAAAGATGTTGCGGTATGCCTACTCTTACTGACAGCGCTCTCACAGCATCTACAGCAGCACGGGCTGCTTCTTCCTCACTCATGCCCTCTTTGTATACATTCATAGCCTTGGCTATTTCTGTGTATTTATCAAGTGCAGCAGGTGCATTGAATTCCATAATGATAGGCAGCAATAAAGCATTAGCCACACCGTGAGGAATATCGAAGATAGCACCCAACGGGTGTGCCATACCGTGAACGACTCCCAAGCCTACGTTGGAGAATGCCATTCCGGCAATATATTGTGCCACAGCCATACCGTTACGCGCTTCGGCATTAGTCGGTTCAAATACTGCAGTCTCCAGATAGCGGGTAATCATCTCGATAGCCTTAATCTCGAACATGTCGCTCATTTCCCATGCACCTTTGGTTATCAAGCCTTCGATGGCGTGAGTCAATGCATCCAGTCCGGTAGAAGCAGTCAGTCCTTTAGGCAAGGTATACATTAATTCGGCATCTACGATAGCGATGGCCGGAATGTCGTTGGGGTCTACACAAACCATTTTCTTTTCATTCACTTCATCGGTAATCACGTAGTTGATGGTTACTTCGGCAGCAGTTCCCGCAGTGGTGGGCAGTGCAATGATAGGCACAGATTTCTTTTTAGTAGGCGCTACACCTTCCAGGGAAACCACATCGCTGAATTCGGGGTTATTGGTAATGATACCGATAGCTTTTGATGTATCGATAGAAGAACCTCCGCCAATAGCAAGAATGAAATCCGCTCCGGATTCGGCAAATGCCCTCACACCTGCATTTACATTACTAACGGTCGGATTGGGTTTGATGTCACTGAATACAGTGTAAGGGATACCGGCTTTATCAAGTACGGACAGCACTTTGTCGGCCACTCCAAATTTAATCAAATCTTTGTCGGTTGATACAAAGGCTTTTTTCAAGCCGAGACGTTTAATTTCCTGTGGGAGCACTTCACGGGCACCCGGTCCGAAGTAGGATACTTCGTTCAAGACGAATCTGTTAATCATAATACGTTCATTTAAGTTCCGCAGTGTCTTTGGTGTTGATTTTGCGGAAGGTTGATACTTCATTTTGTATCCGACAAAATTAGGAAATATACGGTAAGAAAAAACAAAGCATTCTGATTTTTATAGTATTCAGAATGTTTTTGCTATTTATTTAAATCTCGACGTATCCACCTCTTCCCTCTTCTTTTCCTTATATCCTCCGAACTTATATGTGAGCGATACACCAAACTCCCGAAAGCAACTATAGTTATTTGTCACATTCTGTGTACCAAAACGGATGCGCGGTTTTATCTGTCCCGTCTCGAAAATATCGTTGCAATAGAGATTAAGAATCGCTTTTCCTTTGGCGAAGCCGTAACGCAATGCAGCATTCACATAGCTCGATGAAGGCAAATCATAAATTCCCTGAGTAGCTTTACTACGTGCCATTCCCGTCAATGTAAGTTTTAAATCCGGCTTTTTAGAAAGAGTGAAATTGTTTGTCAGTACAGCAATGCCATAACAGATATTCCGGTCAAAGGGAATATCCCAGAAGTCGTCATCCTTCTCATGGTGCCATACGCCAATCAAAGTTAAGCGTAAATTTAACCATTGCTTTATATCAAAAGGTATAGAAGCTTGTAATCCTGCCTGTTGCTGAAAATTAAAATTGAGATATTTATAGATTTCCACCAGACGCTCCTGAGATTGATAAAGAGTCTGGGTAGAGTAATCCTTTGTATGGGTGAACCATGCACTGAAGATGTATTTACTCTTCAAAACATGTGTCAATTGAATCTGATATTCTTGCGCCGGCTTCAGGAACGGATTCCCATGTATCTCAGAATATCCGCCGCCCAGATAAGAGATTGCATCCTGCACTGCCCAGTAATCGGGGTAATCTTTATCACTGCTCAAAGCAAGTTGCCAGACTTGTCCGGGGGCAGGCATATAAGTAAGATTGATGGTAGGATACCAGTCCCATTGATTCCATGCAGGCGTCTTGTAATGCTCCACTGCAAGCGAGGCATCCATAGAAAGTTTATCGCCGAAACTCTTATTAAACCCAGCATAGAAATTCAGAGTTTGTTCACGACGGCGGGATTTCATATTATCGGGAATACTGGTGTTTGATCCTGTTTTCGCATCCGTATCATAATAATACTGATAACTATGATCAATGCTGGTGGTATAGATAGCGCCGTAGTTCAATCCCCATCCACGTCCCAGATTATGCTCCTGAGCAAGGAAAAATTTCCAACGGTTGATGCGTTGGCAATCTTCGGTAAAGAAAGCAAGTTCCTCGCCTTGCATGACGCTATGCAGCAGTTGGTCGGACGGAGAACGGTAATAGGTCAGTTCGGCACCGGCTTTCAAACCGAAGGGAGTACGGTAGTCAAGACGTCCGTTATGCAGCCAATCTTTGCTATTGCTACGGGTGTTGGATTGCTGTGTACCGAAAATATCCATCAGGCTATGGTAAGTCGAGTAACTTCCATTATAAACAAAACTCAACTGATGCTCTTTGGCAATATTATAATCCGCCCCTACTCGAAAACTATGGGTATGGCGACGGCTCCGACCCACCTCGTCAGTCGTTATAAGGTGGGTCGAACCATCTGCCTGAGAATGCATAGACTCTTTATCAGTCAGGCTGTAGCCCCTCCCGTGAGTATGCGAGTAAAGAAAATCTGCTGAGAATTTATTTCCGTTATATATCAGGCTGGCACGTTCGTCAAAGCCTTCATAATGTTTCTGCTGATATTTTCCATAGACCTCTCCCTGCCAGGAAGAAGGGCCTCCGGTGCTTTGCTTCAATGTGATATTAATGAGTGCACCACGCACCTGATAGCGTGCGGGAGCATTATACATTACTTCCGCTTTCTCAATACGACTGGCGGGGATACTTCTTAATAAAGAATAGAGTTGCTCGGTAGTCATGGTCGTCACTTTGCCATCCAGCACCACTGTCACGCCTTGTCCTGCCAACATTAGTCCGCCATTCATTTCTGTCACGCCAGGCAGTTCTTTTACGGCATCATAAGCGTTATCCACAGGAAGATTGCCGATAAGCCGCGGAAGGTCGTACACCAGTTTGCCTTGTTCCGCTTTCACAATAGGGCGTTGTCCGGTAATCATGACTTCGGGAAGGGATTGATAGATACTGTCCAGATGGGCGTCTGTGATAATAAGACTATCGGCACTGAGAATACGCTCATTATCCGCATTTGCACTATCCGGCTTCTCCTGTGCAGAGAGGCTCACATTTAAAGCGCAAAATATCAGGGAGAGAAAGTAATTACATTTCATGTTTATTCGTTTTAGTTATGTACGGCAAAGAACGGGGAAAATTACCGGAACTTATGTTATCTCAAACTTATGTAGTCTTATTTACTGTTATCAGAACTGTTATTTAGTCTTATCACCCGTCTAACTACCGGTTATCTTTCTTACCTTTGTTTCATTAAAAATACAGAAATCGTATGAAACTGCCATTCAAACTTATCGCCATATTAGTTTTCATTTCCCTGCTGGGCATCTTTGCCTACCAGGCATACTGGCTCACGGGATTATACAGCACAATGAAGCATGATCTGGAACAAAACATTGTGGAAGCTATGCGTATGAGCGATTATAATGAAATGATGCTTCGCGTAGAAGGGCTGCAGAAGGATAACGAAAACCACGGAGAAGTTGAAGTTTCTGCCGGATACGACTCGGACACAGGGAAATCTTATGTACGCAGCAGCACTACCATCGACAGGACAGACACAATAGCAAAAAGCAGTAAGGAAGAAATTATCTCTAAAGAAGCGCCACAGGCAGCCCTGCATACTGATGGCGGATTAGACCTGATTTTACGTAATAAAAGCACTATGCTGGAACTTGCCACTTACTTCCAACGAGGATTACATTCGGGACTGGATATTATCTCCGATCCCGACATTGCCGTCTATGACAGTTTGCTGAATTTTCAATTGCGCGATAAAGGTATCGTCCTCCCCTACCTGCTGGAATATCTGTACTTCGGCTCCAAAACGGACTCTTCTTATACATACATCGATACAATAGTCTCCCTCAGCACGCCCGGATATGTGCCGAGCCGGAAAGCCACGCAATACAATTATGCTTTCAACATTCATTCCAGCAGATCATACCGGCTCACAATAGAACCTATCAACAAACTCGTACTCCGCCAGATGAGCGGCATCCTTGCCACGTCATTCATCATCCTTATTATACTAAGCTTTTCCTTCTGGTTTCTTATCCGCACCATCCTGCGGCAAAAAACACTGGAAGAGATGAAAAGTGACTTTACCAATAATATCACCCACGAACTGAAAACACCTATTGCCGTGGCGTATGCCGCCAATGATGCACTGCTCAATTTCAATCTGGCGGAAGACAAAAAGCAGCGGGATAAATACTTGAACATCTGTCAGGAACAGTTGCAACGGTTGAGCGGACTGGTAGAACAGATTCTCTCAATGAGTATGGAACGCCGCAAAACATTCCGCCTGCATCCTGAGACTTTTAACCTATGTGACCTGTTCCCAGCACTTATCGAACAGCATAAGCTGAAAGCGGGAAAACCCGTGAAAATCAGACTCGACATTAAACCGGAAGACTTAGCGATAACCGCTGACCGCACTCACTTCAGCAACATACTGAGTAATCTGATAGATAACGCTATCAAATATTCTCCGGAAGAAGCAGATGTAGTTGTTCACTGCCGGAAGACAGAAACCGGACAAATAGAAATTTCCGTCAGCGATCACGGAACGGGTATTCCCGCAGACAAGCAACTGCTTATTTTTGATAAGTTCTACCGGGTACCGACAGGAAACATTCACAATACGAAAGGTTACGGTCTGGGACTTTTCTACGTAAAAACCATGATAGAAAAGCACAACGGCACTGTAACCGTGAAGAGTGAACCGGGAAAAGGAAGTACATTTACAATAAGGTTCTAAATAACATTGCTTGTTATGAAACTCGATTAATATATGGAAAAAATCAAGGTATTGTTGGTAGAGGATGAACAAACCCTCGCTATGATTATAAAAGATACATTAGAAGGACAGGACTTCATTATCCACACAGCCAATGATGGTGAAGAGGGCCTGCGCCTGTTCTTCGACCTGCGCCCCGACGTATTGGTGGCTGACGTTATGATGCCCCATATGGACGGTTTTGAGATGGTGCGCCGCATCCGGCAAACAGACAAACAAACACCGGTACTTTTCCTCACCGCTCGTTCGGCCATCAACGATGTAGTGGAAGGCTTTGAACTTGGTGCGAACGATTATCTTAAAAAGCCATTCGGCATGCAGGAACTGATTGTACGCATCAAAGCGTTAGTGGGCAAAGCATTCGCTTTCAAAGAAGAACCTAAGCAGAAAGAGACTTGTTTTGAGATAGGCAAATATAACTTCAACTCCATCACACAGATGCTTTCACATGCCGGAATAGAAGAAGAGCTCTCCCACCGCGAATCCGAAATACTGAAACGCTTGTGCGAGAACCGTAACCAGGTAGTGAACACCCAGAACATCTTGCTCGACCTTTGGGGAGACGATAGTTTCTTCAACTCCCGCAGTCTGCACGTCTTCATCACCAAACTCCGCCACAAACTTTCTAAAGACGAACGTATCCGCATCGTCAATGTACGGGGCATCGGATACAAACTTATTATAACCTGAAGCTAACTACTTATGAAGAAACTATTCATATTACTGTTCCTCCTTTCTGTTTTTCTCCGTGTTGTCGCGCAAAATGAACAACCGGAGGATAGCACATTACTTAAACGTCCTCCTACGGAAGTCAATGGACTGCTGCAAATGGCTCCACCTTCTACGTCGTCTGCCACTTTCAACCGGGAAATGCCTGTCAATACTTCCATTAGTGCTGACAGCATAACGCTGAATGTACCTCCATTACCCACTTATACCCCCAATCTGCCATGGATGGATGTGAAGATGGGAAAAATGGTCAGTCATTACGATCCTTTTGTAATGGATTATAAACTCTATGACGCTTTTATGCTTACCGGTAAAACGGCGTTGAGTACATTCAGCACATACAACACTTATCCCACTATGGGAGCGATCATTCAGGCAGGTGCCAATTATATCTATCGCCCCAATGAACGGTGGGAACTCAGCGGTGGCATGTATACTGCCAAATACACCATGCCATCGCGCATGCATGGTTCCCAATTCGACATCGGACTGGATGCCTCTGCCGCTTACCGCATCAACGGTCATCTTCGCATCCGACTATTCGGACAATATTCCGCTTTTGGAAAACAAAACTCCTTTAACGGATATATGAATCCGATGTATCCGCAAAGTTGTTTCGGAGCTGTGATGGAATGGAAGATTAATGATGTTCTGGAAATACACGGCGGAGTGGAGCGAGTGTATGACGCTACTAAGATGAAGTGGGTAACGGCACCTATACTCCATCCGGTCATTAATCTCAGGAAGAAAAAATAGTTGTTATTATTAAACGGGCTGCATCCCTATATGGAGATACAGCCCGTTTGTCTACTGGTTAGAGAGGAACAAAATATATCGAATAGTATATCATAATCACTTTAGACTCTTCAAAGGTAATAACAATTCCCAAACTACAGCATATTATATACAACTTTTCTTTTAATAATTACTATATATTTCCATAATTCATACTTATTTGTTATATTCGCCTTTAAATAAAGACCATTAAGTGATGAAACAAATAGGTTTAATCATACTTTTATGCTTCTTCACCATTCGGGTGAGCTCTCAGAACGAAATACCTGCCGATAGCATTCGTAGCATGGATATGCTGGCTACGAAAGATTTTGATGGATTCCTTTTAGATATGAACTTGATGAAAATGGCGGCACCTCAGATGCCAAGGCTCACGCTGGATATTCCCGATGCCAGTAAAGACTACAGCTTTCTGTTTCACATGGATCCAAACGTAATATACTCACAGGGTTATTCACACATATTCAGCTTAGGTAATTCTACCATATATAGTATGAATCCCTTCGGACTGACAGGCTTCGGTTCATCACCTCAGAACTTGCAGATGGGCAGTTTCCGGCTAAGGAACGGCATGCGCATCAATACGTACGGAGAGTATGACAAGGATGGTCGGAAAGTACATAACCCCTCTGCTCTGCCATGGGAACGGAATAATTTCAAAGGTGCTTTTGAACTGAAATCAGCTAACGGATCATTTGGAATAAGAATTGAAGTGCAACAAGGAAAGACTGGACCATATTAAAGGAAATATAAAATATGAAGAAGAAAATATTGGTAATAGGTGCCAATGGTTTTACAGGGCGCCGGGTGTTGAATGACCTGTCTTGCAATGATGAATATATTGTAACAGGTTGTTCCCTGCATGATGACATTGCTCCCGGTTCTGGGAATTATCATTTTATTAGTGCAGACGTCTGCCAAATGGGAGAACAAGCTGCACTATTTCGTGAAGTGCGCCCCAACGTGGTTATCAATGCTTCAGCTCTATCTGTGCCAGACTATTGCGAAACACACCATGAGGAAGCGGAAAGTATAAATATCACTGCCGTCGGACAATTCGCTTTTCGATGTGAAGTGTCCGGAGCACGTTTCATCCATCTTTCAACTGATTTTGTATTCAGCGGAGATAGTGGTCAACTTTATAAAGAAGTAGATACGCCCGCTCCGGTCAATTATTATGGTGTAACGAAACTGAAAGGTGAACAACGAGTAGCTGAGTTATGCAGCAATTACGCTATTATGCGCATAGCTGTGGTGTATGGCGCCACTCTGCCGGGACAGCATGGAAATGTATTGCAGTTAGTGGCTGATCGTTTGAGAAATAACGAGGAAATAAAGGTGGTTTCCGACCAGTGGCGCACTCCTACCTATGTGGGAGACGTATCTCAGGGGATAGAAAAACTTATCCAGCATTCTAACAATGGTATTTATCATATCTGCGGTTCTGAATGTCTCACAATAGCTGATATTGCTTATCGCGTAGCTGATACTTTGAATCTGGATTATTCATTGATTTTGCCCGTCACTACCAAGCAGATGGAAGAAACTACTCCCCGTCCCCGTTTCAGTGGACTAAGTATAGAGAAAGCACGTACCGAGTTAGGCTATCAGCCACATACGCTTGAAGAAGGTATCAAGCTAATGTTCAATATTTGATAAGTGATTAAGGATGAGTGATGAGTGATTAGCAGTTAAACAATGCACATTGCTAATCACTCATCACTTATCCCTAATCACTAAACAACGTTTCTTTTATTCCACTTTCTTTCATATATTTTCTCACCATTTCCAAAAGTTCATCTCCGTACTTCTCCACTCCTTTTTTGCCAAAGTAAGGTATCCGAAGAAGAGCGGCTTTATCTTCCGGTAATAGATTGGTAATACCCAAAATTGCTTTCTGCTGAATAACTGTATATACCGGCAATCCTAATTGAGACGCTTCTGCATTACGCCAAGCTACCAGACGTTTATATAGTTCCGGATGCAAAATATCAGAAGGCACTTCCACAGCTGCTGTTTTTTTCCGTGAAGAGTTACCTCTGCCTTCTTCAACTTCTTCCTTCCGTCTTCTTTTCCCGGAAGAGTTATCGGAGCGTTTGTCCCCTTTGCTTTTCGTTGGTGCAGTATCATCGATGGAAAGTATTGCTTTTTGCTTTAAATACTCTCCGACATGAAAACTATTACTGACTACAAATTCCAATAAATCTGCTTTCAACAAAAATATATCATCCAATTCTTCATTAGCTATCTTCAGTTGTTTCTTCAGCTCCTTATTGTCTGTTTCCACCATTGTATTGCTTCTGATAGCATCTAGTGGAGCTAATTGTTCTTTAAAATATTCTGCTCCCAGATGAATGCGTTCTTGCAGGCCTTTATCCGTCGCATAATCTTCTGCTGCATCAACTAAACGTGTATACTGAAGACTGAATTTCTGAGCAACTTTCGTCACCTTTTCATGGAAACGTTCGGTTTCCGACTTATACTCCGCCAATAATTTCGGATAGAGTTTATACAAATGCTCATCCAATAATCTCACAAACCGCTTCAAAGCCTGTTCCAGTGGCACGAAGTCGAACAACCCTGAAAGTAGTTCCAGAAAATAGGATTGCTGTAATCTCCGGTACCGCGTTTCGTCGGGTTCATTTCTACGTGCGTCTTCCGTGAAGGCATCTACCGCACTATCGCTGATAACTGCTCTTGCTGACAATGGAGCGCTCAGTACCATGCCTTCCAATGTCTTACAGCGACTTAATGCCACATATGTTTGCCCGTGTGCAAAAGATGCACTGGCATCTATGATGGCTCGTTCAAACGTCAGTCCTTGACTTTTATGAATGGTAATTGCCCATGCCAGTTTCAGAGGAAATTGTTTGAAAACACCTTCTATATCTTCTGTAATTTCTTTCGTTTCTTCATCCAGCACATATTTGGCATTTGTCCATTCTTCTTCTTGCAACATAAAAGCTTCGTCACTTCCCTTGCTCCGCACTTCGATGCCTAAAGCTGAAACGTTCACTACTTCACCAATCATACCATTATAATAACGGTGTTCACCGGATGAGTCGTTCTTCACAAACATAATTTGTGCACCACGCTTTAATTCTAGCACTTCGTCCGTTGGATAAGAATATTCGGGGAATTTACCTTCTATCTGGGCACGGAACGTGAAAGAACGGCCAGGCAATTGTGCCAGCTCATACTCATTGATGCGCTGTGCCTGATAATTATGAGTGGTCAACTGAATATATCCTTCTTCTTTGGATGGATTAAAATTCGGTATGTATCTCTGGTTCAGTTCTTCCAGCAAAGCCTGGTCGCAACGATTCTCCCTGATGCGGTTCAACATATCCAGAAAATGGGTATCACTTTGACGATACACAGTTTTCAGTTCAATGGTACAGTATTCCGATTGTCGCAATGCACGACTGGAAAAAAAATAAGGGGTATCATAATAGCGGTTCAGCATCTGCCATTCTTCATCCTTTATTACCGGAGAAAGCTGTTGCAAGTCACCAATCATCAGCAACTGCACACCGCCAAAAGGTTTACCGCGGTCACGGAAACGTCGTAATACATCATCTATCGCATCCAATAAGTCAGCACGCACCATACTGATTTCATCAATCACAAGCAAGTCTATACTGCGCATGATGTTGAGCTTGTCTTTTCCGAAACGAAAACGGTACTGTGCTTTGCCATCGGCACTGAATGAGGTATCGGGCACATAAGGAGCAAAGGGAAGTTGAAAAAAGGAATGTATAGTTACACCACCTGCATTAATGGCTGCGATGCCGGTTGGGGCAAGAACAATCATACGTTTGGGACTTTCAGCTTTCAGTTTCCGCAGAAAAGTTGTTTTTCCGGTACCTGCCTTACCAGTCAGAAATAGATGGGTGCCTGTATTTTCAATAAATTGCCATGCAAGTGACAATTCTGGATTCTGTTCCATTAGTTCATCAATGTTGGTTACGGAGGTGTAAAGGTAATATAAATAAAACAGTAAAACTTCCGTTACAACATCTTTTTGCAGAAATAATAATAAGCTATGGGCTAAGTAACTTGTAGCCCGTAGCTTATTATTATTTCAGGCTTCCTGCAATAATATCCAACAACTCGTTTGTAATTGCCTGTTGTCTACTCTTATTATATTGCTTCGTTAAATCCTGTATCAACTCATTTGCATTATCCGTTGCTGTCTGCATGGCAAGCGTACGAGCCGCATGTTCGGAGGCATTAGAATCCTGAAGCACTGTAAAAAGCTTCTGACTCAATACTTTCGGTAACAAATCTGCAATCAACTGTCCTACGGATGGCTCCACAATATAGTCATTCTGGAAACCACGTTTCCCAGAGCCTTCTGTTGCAGCCGTTGCCTCTACTTTACTCAAATCAATGGGAAGATACTCCTCACGAGTCAATATCTGCGAGCCCATTGATTTGAAGTGATGATAAATCAGCTCCACACGGTCAATTTGCTTTTCTACAAACTCATGCATAAGTAGTGCGGCAAGCTCATAAGCTTGCACGTACGATGGTTTCTCTGCCATCTCCTGATAACTTCCCTGTGGTGTATAGCCCAGTTTCTTCACTGCCATCTCCACCTTCTTTCCTACAGGATATATCAAGATATTCTCCTTTCCAAGTGATTTATGTTCTTCTAATACTTCACCAAGCATTTTCACCACATTCGCATTGAATGCACCGCACAGCGAACTATTGGACGAGAAAACCACTACTGCTACCCGCACCACGGGCCGCACCTCAGTATAAGGCGACTCGAACGTAGCATCAGTAGACAAGAAGTTTGTCAGAATCTCATTCAGTTTCTGTTGATAGGGCAGCATATTCTCAATTCGCCCTTGTGCCTTATGCAACTTGGCAGATGCTACCATCTTCATCGCCGATGTAATCTGACGCGTACTCTTGACGGAGTTTATTCTGTTTTTTACTTCCTTTAAAGAACCCATCTACTTAAATATTAAAGGGTAAATATAAAATTTTAAGTATAAAATATAAAGCATGAAATATAAAGTATCAGGTATGAATTGATTTCATACTTTATACTTCATACCTTATACTTTATATTTAGAACCTCATAATATATATTGTTTAGACATCATATCCGCAGTTTCCTCTATTTTTTTGCAGACATCATCGTCAATGACGCCACCCTTCAGAACATCAAGCACATCAGCACGATGATTCATTTCAAGCGATTCAAGGAAACTACGCTCAAACTCAGTCACTTTATTCAGCGGAACATTACGCAATAAACCATGCGTACCACAATAGAGAATAGCGATCTGCTTCTCTACTGACATCGGAGTGTACTGCGGCTGAACCAATAAGCGGGTATTCTTTTGCCCCTTGTCAATGGTCAGTGCCGTCACAGGATCCATATCACCACTGAACTTCGTGAAAGCCTCCAGTTCACGATACTGTGCCTGGTCTATCTTCAACGTACCGGCCACTTTCTTCATCGCTTTGATTTGAGCGTTACCGCCCACGCGGCTCACAGAGATACCTACATTGATAGCCGGACGATTACCTTGATTGAATAAGTCAGTGTCAAGGAAGATCTGTCCGTCGGTAATGGAAATCACGTTCGTCGGGATATAGGCGGATACATCACCTGCCTGCGTTTCGATGATGGGCAATGCGGTCAACGAACCGCCACCTTTGACTTTACCTTTCAAGCTGTCGGGCAAGTCGTTCATTTCGCGTGCCACTTCTTCTTGATTGATGATACGTGCCGCACGTTCCAGCAAGCGAGAATGCAGATAGAAAATATCTCCCGGATAAGCTTCACGCCCTGACGGACGACGCAAAATTAATGATACCTCACGATAAGCTACAGCTTGTTTGGAAAGGTCATCGTAGACTACTAATGCATGGCGGCCGGTGTCACGGAAATATTCACCGATGGCAGCTCCTGCAAACGGAGCATAATATTGCAATGCAGCCGGGTCACCCGCTGTAGCAGCAACCACAATTGTATAATCCATTGCACCATATTCACGCAGTGTATTCACAATGGATGCTACTGTAGAACCTTTCTGCCCAATAGCTACATAGATACAATATACCGGGTCGCCTGCCTCAAAATTAGCACGTTGGTTGATAATCGTGTCAATGGCGATAGCTGTCTTTCCCGTCTGGCGGTCACCGATAATCAACTCACGCTGTCCGCGACCGATAGGTATCATAGCATCTACAGCCTTCAATCCCGTCTGTAATGGTTGGTTTACAGGTTGACGATAGATTACCCCCGGTGCTTTACGCTCCAAAGGCATTTCACATAGCTCTCCGCCAATGAGTCCCTTACCATCCAGCGGTGCTCCCAGTGGATCGATAACACGTCCCAGCATACCTTCTCCCACCATGATGGAAGCGATGCGCTTGGTACGTTTCACGACATAACCCTCTTTAATTTTATCCGTAGGCCCCAGCAATACAGCTCCCACGTTATCCTCTTCCAGGTTCATCACAATCGCCTTGATGCCGTTGTCGAACTCCAACAGTTCGTTTGCTTCAGCATTGCGCAGTCCGTAGATACGTGCCACACCGTCACTGACTTGTAGCACCGTACCGATTTCATCCAACTGCACACGAGTATCAATCCCCTCTAATTGGTGACGGAGAATATCGGAAACTTCGCTTACTTTTATATTTTCAGACATGTTTTTTTAGTTATTAGTTATTAGTGATTAGTTATTAGCGGTTCCGTTACATAGCTATGTAATCACTGATAACTAATCACTAATAACTGTTATACGATTCTTCTGTTCTTATCAATGAACTGTTGTTTCACTCTCTTAAGTTGTGTGGCGATACTGGCATCCAGCCGGAAATCGTTGATATCGAAGATGAAACCTCCTTCAATAGCAGGGTCTACTTCAGTCTGCAACTCCATCTGGGCATGTAGCAAGGCGGAGGCACTGTCTCGAATACGTTCCCACACCTCCCGGCTCACGGGTACGGCTGTAATCAGCTTTCCTACACCAATATGCTTCAGCTTTCTGTATAAGTCAAGGTAAGTCAGAGCAATGTATTGCAAATAGTACTCCCGTCGGTTTCTCAACACAAGGATAATGAAACGGGAAAACTCCCGACTCACTTCTCCGTTGCCTACAGCAGCGGTACAAATCAGTGCAAATTTCTCCTTGATTTTCAGAATGGGGTTATCCAATGCATCACGTAAATCAGGATGCTTGCGGAAACTACGTTCCAGCATACGCAACTCACCGTATACGCGGTCTTCTGTCCCCGTACCTTTCGCGTACTCTATCAACGCTTTGGCATATCGCATCGAAACAATTCCTATATCCATTTCTTTGAAAATTAATAATTAAAGAATTAAAGTATGAAAAGCATCACAAAAGAGCTTTCATTCTTTAACTCTTTCATTCTTTAATTGCTCCTTGAGGCCGTTAGCACTTCATCCAGCATCCGATCTATCATCTCCATTTGTTCGTGCTCTTCATCCAGGTTTTTACGGATTACTTTCTCCGCAATATCCACTGAAAGCACAGCAACCTGGCGACGGATATCGCGTATTGCCTCTTCTTTCTCTTGCTGTATCTGCTTTTTCACTTCGTCCAGCTCTTTCTGCGCGGCGACTTCCGCCTGCTTGCGTGCTTCAACGATTATCTTGTCACGCTCGTGCATCGCCTCCCGCAGGATGCGTCCTTGCTCCTTGTTGGCTGCGGCAACTAATGCATCACTCTCGGCTTTCAGCCTTTTGAGTTGCTCATTGGCCTCCTTTGCCACTTCCAGCGATTGGTCGATGTAGGTTCTGCGGCCCTCTACCATTTTGGTAATGACAGGGAAACCGTATTTTGCCAACACCACGAATACTACGCCGAACGACAAAAGCATCCAGAACAGCAAACCACTATCGGGTAATAACAATGACATAACTTATTTACATTTTTAATTATAAGAAGAACACTAACAGACACACAACTACTGCCAACAGGGCAACACCCTCAATCAACGCAGCAGCGATAATCATGTTCATACGAATGTCTCCTGATGCTTCAGGCTGGCGGGCAATAGCCTCCATAGCCGAACCACCAATTTTACCAATACCCAAACCTGCGCCGATAACGGCAAGTCCGGCACCTATTGCTGCACCCAATTTACTAATTCCGGCAGCAGCTGCAGTAGCTTGCAATAATACAGATAGTAACATAATCTTTTGTTTTTAAATGGTTTATTATTAATTATTGTTTTCTTTCACTTTTACTTCTTTATGCTCCTCTTGCGCCAGTCCGATGAACACTGCAGACAACATGGTGAACACATAAGCCTGGATGAATGCTACTAGTAACTCCAATGCGTTCATAAAAATGTTGAACAGCACAGATGCCACTGTAAGCGTTCCATTAAGCGCAGGTCCCATGCTGGCAGAAATAAAAATCAGACATGTCAGCACAAGCATAGCCATGTGCCCAGCCAGCATATTGGCAAAAAGACGAATCATCAGAGCGAACGGTTTGGTGAAAATGCCGAAGAATTCTATAAAAGGCATCATCGGTATAGGTACTTTCAACCACCAAGGCACGTCCGGCCAGAAGATATCTTTCCAATACGTTTTCGTTCCGAACAGGTTGACTGCAACAAAGGTAAAAAGTGCCAATACCATTGTAATGGCAATGTTACCCGTCACATTAGCACCACCCGGAAAGATAGGAATCAATCCCATCATGTTGTTTATGAAGATGAAGAAGAATGCCGTCAACAGGTAGGGCGCAAACTTGCGATACTTCGGTCCTACACAGCTTTTGATAATATCGTCATTCACCATCATGATAAACATCTCCATAAATCCTACGAACCCACCAGGAGCCGCACTACCTTGTGGATGCTTACGATACCACTGGGCAACAGCCAGAATGATGATAAGTAACAATACACTATTGATTAGCAATGACAATGTCACTTTGGTAATAGAAATATCCCAAGGGCGTATTTCGTTTCCGGCCGCATCATGTTCCACCAGTTTACCTTCGTACTTGCTCCCGGCCGGCGCTATGGAAAATCCTTCATAAACACCCTCGTTCTCTTCCAATCGCGAAGAGAGAAAAGCATGCCAGCCGCTCTGCGAACTATATACAATGATAGGCAACGGAATAGTGACGTGCGTTTTTCCCCATGTAGTGATGTGCCACTCGTAAGCATCGCCAATATGTCCGAAGACGATTTCTTTCACGTCTACCGTATTTTCTTTCTGTTCGGCAGCAGTGACGTCGTCCTGTTTAGCTAAGCTGTCAAGTTCTGCTTCAACACCCTGCGCCTGAACAGGTAGGGTGACGAGTAGCATTCCCAGCATCAGGAATATTCCGGTCAATAGATTACGCATTTGTTTCATTTTTCTTTTCTTTTTTCTGTTTCTTCGTCACTTCGTAAGTAAAGAAGAACCAAGTCTCATATATCAGATAGACTATATAGTAAATAATGAATGTCAGCAAGAACAACTTGGCTTCCTCTCGCACTGCCAGGCAGTACACCACTAAGAGTATCACAGAGAGCAACATCTTCATCACCTTCATTGCCATGTATAGCAGCAACATCTTTTGCGGGGTATGTTTCCGACATGCGTCGAACATTGATATTTCAAAAAGCCCGAACAAGAAGAAATACACCGGAATAAAAGGGTATCCTCCGAAATAGTGCCCGGGCAACGCATAGTGAAAAATTCCCGCTCCTAACCAGCCTGCAATTAATGACAACAAGGTAATCTGGTATAAGAAATTGCGTTTTGTTATGCTGATACTCATAGTATTATTCGAAATTAAGAATGAAAGAGTTAAAGAATGAAAGGCGGTCGGATGATCAGTCTACACAGGCAGAAATGACTCCACCACTCAACTCTACAAAACCGCCCTTAATGTCGAGGGTCTGCTCCTCACCTCCCTTTGGCACATACATCACCTTGCCCTCACTAAGTGAAGACACGATAGGTGCATGCTGCGGCAAGATGGTAAAAGTACCTATCGTACCGGGTAGTGTTACACTTTCCACTTCTCCATTATATATTTCCTTTTCAGGAGACACTATGTTCAAAGACAAATTCTTCATAGCCTCTTTCCCTCTTTAATTTTTAATTATCAATTCTATTTCACTTGTTCCAGTAACTTCTTACCTTTCTCTATCGCTTCTTCAATTGTGCCCACATTCAAGAAAGCAGGTTCGGGCAGATAGTCCACTTCGCCATCCAGAATCATTTTGAAGCCCTTGATGGTATCTTCTATAGAAACCATCGTTCCCGGCACACCCGTAAACTGTTCAGCAACGGCAAACGGCTGCGATAAGAAACGCTGCACGCGGCGTGCGCGATTCACCAGTGTACGGTCGGCATCTGAGAGCTCTTCCATACCGAGAATAGATATAATATCCTGTAATTCCTTATTACGCTGCAAGATTTGTTTCACACGTTGTGCCACTTCGTAATGCTCTTCTCCCACGATGTGCGGATCAAGAATACGAGAGGTGGATTCCAGTGGATCAACAGCCGGATAAATACCCAGCTCGGTAATCTTACGACTCAATACTGTCGTAGCATCCAGGTGCGTAAAAGTAGTGGCAGGTGCCGGGTCAGTCAAGTCATCAGCAGGGACATACACAGCTTGTACAGAGGTAATAGAACCATTGCGAGTAGAAGTAATACGTTCCTGCATAGCACCCATTTCGGTGGCTAGAGTCGGTTGATAACCTACAGCCGAAGGCATACGTCCCAGCAAGGCTGAAACCTCGGAACCTGCTTGTGTGAAACGGAAAATATTGTCGATAAAGAACAGAATATCACGTGAACCATCCGTCTCGGCACCTTGATCACGGAAAGCTTCAGCCACTGTCAGCCCGGATAATGCTACTGACTGACGTGCGCCGGGAGGCTCGTTCATCTGACCAAATATCAGAGATACCTGCGATTTTTCTACTTCGCTGTAGTCCACTTTTGATAAATCCCAGTTCCCTTCTTCCATACTTTTCTTAAATTCCTCACCATAGCGGATAACGCCGGACTCAATCATTTCACGTAGAAGATCGTTACCTTCACGGGTACGCTCTCCTACTCCGGCAAACACAGAGAAACCATGCTGTTTCTTAGCAATGTTGTTGATAAGCTCCTGAATGAGCACTGTCTTACCCACACCAGCACCACCAAACAAACCAATTTTACCACCCTTGCTGTATGGTTCCAGCAAGTCAATAACCTTGATACCCGTGTAGAGTACTTCTTGTACAGTAGTCAAATCTTCAAATTTAGGGGGATCCCGGTGAATGGGATAGGCTCCGGCACGATCCAGTTCTTTCATACCGTCAATGGAGTCACCCACTACATTCAGCAACCGGCCTTTAATCTGGTTACCTATCGGCATTGTGATAGGTCCGCCTGTGGGATGCACTTTCATACCTCTTTGCAAACCGTCCGTACTATCCATGGCTACGGTTCTCACCGTATTTTCGCCGATGTGTTGCTGTACTTCCACGATTAATGTTTTTCCATTTGGTCTTTTTATCTCCAGTGCGTCATGGATACTTGGAAGCATCAATTCGGCATCCGTACCTTCAAAATAGACGTCTACTACCGGTCCGATGACCTGAGAGATATGTCCGATAATTTGTGACATAAGCAATCTTTTTATATAATTTCTCTTTTTCTAAATTCAGCTGGTCGCGTTTCTGTCATTCCGCTGCTATGAGCTTAACACTTGTTGGTTAAGTTTTGTTCAACTCCCTAAAGCCTATTTTTGCAGAATAGTTACATAAACAACTTTGCAAATGTAGAAACAAAAACTTTCAGGTTGTACTCTTATGAAACTTTTTTTCTATAAATTATACCCTTTTGAACTATTATTACTACAATCAGAACAAAAAAGCCACTCTTATTTAACGTTGCTTAAACATTCAATAACAGATAGAAACAGGGATTCCCGCTATTTTGTCATGAACAAAACAGCATTTGATAAGTTATATCTTAAAGTATAAATTTAATGAAAAGATAAGATTATGAATTCAAATCAAAATCCATTCGCAGGCAATACCCCACAGGATGTAACTGAAAGACAAGGCGAAAATGCCATTTTCATCGTCTACGGCTTGACTCAAGCCCCCGATGCCATTGATAAAGTAAAAGACGTATGCGCCAATTTCTCAGCGTTGATACGTAGCATGCGCAATCGTTTTCCCGATGCACAATTCAGCAGCACAATCAGCTTCAGTGCCAATGCATGGGAACGTATCTTCCCCGGTAAAGGCAAACCCAAAGAACTGGAAACTTTCAAAGAAATAAAAGGTGGTAAGTATACGGCTGTATCCACTCCGGGAGATATATTGTTTCACATTCGCGCCAAGCAGATGGGACTGTGCTATGAATTCGCCTCTATCATTGACGGAAAACTCAAAGGAGCAGTTGAAGCAATTGACGAAACCCACGGTTTCAGGTATATGGATGGCAAAGCAATCATCGGTTTTGTAGATGGAACAGAATCTCCGGCAGTAGATGAAAATCCTTATCATTTTGCTGTAGTTGGCGAGGAAGATCCGGAATTTGCAGGAGGCAGTTATGTATTTGTACAGAAATACATCCATGATATGAATGCTTGGAATGCGCTTCCAGTAGAGGAACAGGAAAAAGTTATAGGCCGACGAAAATTCAATGATGTGGAACTATCGGACGAAGAAAAGCCGGCCAATGCACATAATGCTGTCACAAACATCGGTGATGATTTGAAAATAGTGCGGGCTAATATGCCATTTGCTAATACTTCAAAGGGAGAATATGGCACCTATTTTATAGGATATGCAAGTACATTCAGCACTACGCGTCAAATGTTGGAGAATATGTTTGTTGGTAGTCCGGTAGGCAACACCGATCGTTTGCTGGATTTCAGCACTGCTGTAACAGGAACCCTTTTCTTTGCACCATCGTATGATATGCTTGGGGAAGAGGCATAAAAAAAGGCTATCTATCCCAGACAGCCAATCTTTTGTTAACCTTAAATCTAATACTATGAAAAACACATTGCAAAGGTACGGCTTTTCTTGATTTCTCCAAATTTTAGAGCCAATTCGAGGCATTTTACAACAAGGTTTAATAGATATGTTGACCTTGTTAACAATTTGACAGCAAAAATGCGAAATTTCGCTATCTATTTAAACAGGAATTAAGAATAATGTGAAACAGAGGGGTTATAACCTCTCTGTTTGTCTATAAAACTATGTATTCGCAACCGACTTTTGCATATAGTGTGCATCTGTCCCATCATGATAATAATTCTTTCGGATACCCACGCATTCAAACCCATTCTTTTCATACAGCTGGATAGCAGAGAAGTTGGAAACATTCACCTCTAAAGTTATCTTTCCCAAGCTTTTCTTGTATGCCACAGCCACAGCCCGCTCTATAAGCAACTGCCCCACCCCTTTTCCACGAAAAACGGGATGGACAGCAAGTGAATAGATACGCAGGCTGTGCGCACGTTTATTAATCAGCAAACTGAGGTACCCAGCTATTTTCCCCTGAGATTCTACCACCAAAAAACGTCCTTGTGCACGGCTGATAAGATAGATAAACTGTCGCTTTGAAAAACTATCCTGCCCGAAACAAATTAGCTCTATCTCCATAATTGACGAAATATCAGCTACCGTAGCCAGCCGAAATCCAAATTCCCGTTTCATTATCAGAAACGTTTAATATCCAGCATACGCCAGAAGTGATTCAGCAGTCTGTAATAGAGTTCGTCACCCAAAATAGCATCTTCCAGTCCATGGTCTATGCTGGGGTTATCATTTATTTCAATAACAATAGCCCGATCGTTCACCATTTTCAAGTCTACCCCATACAATCCCTTCCCGATAAAGGAAGCAGCACGCAACGCCGTATCCAATACCTTACGCGGTACCTGATAGATAGGGATAGTCTCCACCAACCCGCAACGACTTCGTCCGGAAGCATAATGGCAATAGATTTGCCAATGCCCCTTGGCCATGTAATATTTGCACGCATACAAAGGTTCTCCATTCAAGATTCCAATGCGCCAGTCAAAATCTGTTGGAGTGAACTCTTGTGCCAAGAGAATTGACGACTTATCAAACAATATCTTCAAGGCTTCGTCTAACTCTGCCTCATTATTAACTTTTTTCATGCCGATAGAGAAAGAGCCATCTGGAATTTTCAGTATAAAAGGGCTTCCAAGTTGCTCTGTAATTTCCTCATATGAATTAAGATTCGACTTGAACAACAGCATGGAAAGTGGTGCCGGAATCTTTTCTTTTTCAAATAATTCCTTCAGATATACCTTATTAGTACACCGAATAATGGATTGTGGATCGTCAATAACAGCTAAACCATTTTGTGTAGCCAGTTGTGAAAGCCGGAACGTGTAATGGTTCAACGAAGTAGTAGTACGGATGAACAAAGCATCAAACTCCATCAGGCGCGTGGCATCTTCTTCTGTTATCAACTCAGCATTGATGTCCATCTTCTTGGCTAATTCAAGCAGTTTATGAAGTGCTTTTTTATCACTTGGCGGGAACTTCTCTTCCGGGTCATACAGTACGGCCAGATTGTATCGGGCCGATTTTGAAGTTTGAGGATTACGCCATACCCTTCTATTGAACAAATCCAACGCATTAGCAAAATAGTCCTCTTCTTCACTATTCATCGAACTCAGAGGCAGAAATTGGATATTCTCTATCTGATTCTTATGACGTGTATTCAGCGTAACCCTTAATAGCGGAGCCGGATAATTCTCGAAAATAAAACGGGCAATACGTTCCAATCCTTTCTCTTTACAGGTACCGAAGTAAACATTAAAATACCATAAATCATCGGTTATGTTATTCTTCTGTATCCACTGGTAACAGAGTTTCTGTAGGCTGCTATCCATACGGATACCAGTACCCGCTTCTACCTTATTAATAATATCTACTCCGGGAATAACTTTATGCCCCCTCGTCTGGGCCAATAACGAGCAATAATAGCCTTCGGAGTTATAGCTATAATCATTGCTCAGGTTGATTACTAATTTACGGTCCTTCCCTGGTGATTTATACTTCAGGTAGTCGGACACCGTCAAAATGCTGTTTGTTTTGGAATATGGTTTCCAATCGTCCAAGCTGTCTACAAGAATCAATACATTATTCATCTCATCTTTTAAAAAAAGTGCCCGAAAGTAGTGAATTAAATGATACGTGATATCGCAAGGTCAATAATTATTTTAGAGAGCAAAAAAGCGATAAACAAAAGCCTTCCAACGTTGTTTCTAACAACAACTAAAACTAAAGCAAACCTTGATTATGAAAAAGTTTAAACTCAGTTTATTGGCAGGCTTGTTGCTGATAATATCAGCTTCTGTTTTTGCTGGTACCCCACCCGTAAAAGTACAGGAAGCCTTTAAAAAGATGTATTCCAAAGTAACGAACATAGAATGGTTTCGTAAAAGTGATTACCACATTGCCGGATTTGTCTCGGATAATCAGGTAAAGGACGTATGGTTCAGCAAAGATGCACAGTGGATAATGACGGAAACCGATGTAGAAAGTCTTGAGAAAGTTCCTGCGCCAGTAGCCAAAGCATTTATGAAAAGTGAAACACCACCTATACAAATCAGATATATAAAGATCATAACTTTCCCTAAAATGCCCACCGTCATTATCATTGATATAGAAGAAGAAAATTCCGACAAGGAAATCCAGTTGTTTTATGCCCCAGATGGTACATTATTAAAAAGTTATGATGTAACTGGTGGTAGCAGCGAAATATATCCCGAATTATTCGGATAAGGCGAAGTTCCCGCCAAACACTAAAACAATACTATCAGGCTATGTGTTAATTATAAAAATAATTATAAATAACAAGACTTATGAGTAGACGTTCACAGCTTGAGCATGAAGTATCATTGGCTCAAAAGCGTATCAAAGATGCTCCCAAGAATACGCCAGCAAATATCAGAAAAATCTGGGAACAAGAGTTGGTTGACCTCGAAGTAGAGTTGAATAATCTGACCGACGACGAAGAGGATAATAACGATTAACATTATGCTATGAAATGGGATAATCAACTGATAGACCATTTGCAATGGTCGAATACAATCATCAACCGTGAAGGCAAAGAAATTGTGGCGCGGGAAATTGCAGCAATGGCAACAGATGGTGACGTGATTGGAGCCGGTTCCGGTTCCACGGTTTATCTGACTTTATTTGCACTCGCAGAGCGGATTCGCCGGGAATCATTGTCTATAGAGGTAATTCCTGCTTCCAAGGAGATTTCTATGGCTTGTATACAGTTGGGCATACCGCAAACTACGCTTTGGGCTAAACGTCCGGATTGGACATTTGATGGGGCGGATGAGGTAGATCCCAATCGGAGTCTGATAAAAGGACGTGGCGGAGCCATGTTCAAGGAGAAACTTCTGATAAAAAGCAGCAGCAAGAGTTTCATCATTGTTGATAACAGCAAATTGGTTGAGCAATTGGGTAGTCGCTTCCCAATACCTGTAGAAGTATTCCCGGGAGCATTGAATCTCGTGGAGAGTGAAATGCAAAGATTAGGGGCATCAGAGATTGTATTACGTCTTGCTGGTGGAAAGGACGGTCCTGTCCTGACAGAAAACGGCAACTTTATTTTCGACACCCGTTTCAGTTATATAGACCCTTCTCTTGAACAAAATCTGAAAGCAATCACCGGGGTAATCGAAAGCGGGCTCTTTATAGGATATGGCGTTGAAGTAATAGTAGCCAGATAAAAAATAAATCAGGCGCGAGTTCTCGTAATTCGCGCCTGAAAATATATTTAAAGCCTCCTAGTTTTATATAATAGTAGAAGTAGCTTAATATACCTCTACTTTTTCAGCAATGTGCTTTGCCTTATCCCGCAACGCATCTAAATCAGAGTTCAATGGTGCATAGCACAATACAACTCCCATGCGGCGGTTGACGCGCGTTGTTGGCTTGCCAAAAATCCGAAGATATGTGTTTTCTTCTTTCGTTACTTCCTCAATACCCCGATAATCCGGACGCTCCTGGCTGGCAATAGTCGAAAGAATCACAGCACTTGCCCCTATGCGTTCCTGCTTGATATTTGGAATAGGCAGCCCAAGCACAGCACGCAGATGAAGCTCAAATTCATTCAGGTTCTGTGTACCTGCCAAAGTCACCATTCCTGTATCGTGCGGACGTGGAGACAGTTCCGAAAAATACACCCCATTTTCATGACTCAGGAAGAATTCAACTCCCCAAAGGCCGGCACCCCTCAAAGCACATGTCACTTTCTCCGCCATTTCCTGTGCTTCCTTCAAATGGGCAGGATCAATGTGTGCAGGCTGGAAGCTCTCACGATAATCCCCCCCTTTCTGTACATGGCCAATGGGCGGACAGAACAACGTAGGTCCATTTTTCTGCGTCACCGTAAGCAGAGTTATCTCGCTATCAAACTTAATAAATTCTTCAATAATCAATTCTTTTATATCGCCACGACTTCCATTGCAACCATATTCCCAAGCATGTTCCAACTCGTCAGCGCCCTTCACCAAAGACTGGCCTTTACCCGAAGAAGACATCAACGGCTTCACCACACAAGGGAAACCAATCTTTTCGGCAGCAGCTTTCAGCTCATCCAAAGATTTGGCATAGAAATATTTAGCAGTTTTCAATCCTAACTCTTGTGCCGCAAGGTCACGTATAGCTTTGCGATTCATCGTAAAGTTTACGGCACGGGCACTGGGCACAACCTGAATGCCCTCCTTTTCAAAATCATAAAGACGCTCCGTCCTGATGGCTTCTATTTCCGGCACAATGATGTCCGGCTGATGCTTACGTACTACACGTTCCAAAGCATCGCCATCAAGCATGCTGAACACCTCACATTCGTCAGCCACTTGCATGGCAGGCGCTCCGGCATACGAGTCGCAGGCTATGATATATTGGCCTTTGCGTTGGGCTGAAATTACGAATTCTTTGCCCAGTTCACCGGAACCTAACAATAAAATCTTCTTCATTTTTACTATGTGTTTACATTAAGAAGCGCAAATGTACGTAAAAAAATAAGTAGCCTGCCCTTTAAATAATTAAAAAAACGGATGGATAGCTCATTTTTATCTGTATCTTTGTACCATAAACAATAGGGTTTATTCTGAATTCTTCTTTGTGTATGTTTATTTTTGCGGAACTTCGCAAATTGCTCCATCCCCAAAATGACCTCATAATCAGCTCCTTTGTTCAGATTCAATTGCAAGTATGCCATCATCCTATGGTTCCATACGGCAGTTAGTCAGTAGGAAACTAAATGCAGTGTTTTTAAGCTGCATAATATATAATTAAATTAAGAATGGCAGTAAAAAGAGTAACATCAAGTAAAAGAGACAGAGAAAAAGCGAAACAGAGTAAACGAGAAGAAAAACAAAAGAGAAAAGAAGAACGCCTTAGCACTGGTAGCCGTAGCTTCGAAGAGATGCTGGCTTATGTGGATGAAAATGGAATTCTTCATTCTACGCCCGAAGGTGTGAAACCTAAGGAAGAGGTGGATGCTTCTGAAATAGAAATATCTGTTCCTAAGAAGGGCGAGGCAGAAGAGATTTTGCCATTAAACGGGCGTATTGAACATTTTAATGTATCAAGAGGTTATGGTTTCATAAAAGATTTAGGAAGCGGTGAGAAATACTTCTTCCATATCACGTCCGCTCCCGAAGGAATAACCGAAGGAGACAGTGTTACATTCGAAATTGAACGCGGTACGCGGGGTATGAACGCCGTGCGGATCTCAATCATTAATAAATAACAATTTTAACTTACAAAAAGAAATGAACATTTATGTTGCAAACTTAAGCTGGAACACAAACAGTGACAGCTTACAGGAATTATTCACACAGTATGGCGAAGTAACTTCAGCCTACATTATTAACGACAGAGAGACGGGACGTTCACGCGGTTTCGGCTTCGTAGAAATGCCGAATGATGAAGACGGTCAGAAGGCTATCGATGGACTTAACGAAACTGACTTCGAAGGCAAAACCATTGCAGTAAGCGTGGCTCGCCCAAGAACAGAGAGACCTGCAGGCGGCAACCGTGGTGGTGGCTATGGCGGTGGTAACCGTGGTGGCGGTTATGGCGGTGGCAACCGTGGCGGTGGTGGTTACGGCGGCGGTAATCGTGGCGGTGGCTATGGCGGCGGTGATCGCGGTGGAAGATATTAATCTTACATTAGCTAAGACAATGAAAACTGTTCGGGATGATTCCCGGGCAGTTTTTTTATGTCCTTATCACACCTATATATATCAATAATATCTATATTTGTATATTATGATAAGAACCAAACACATATTATTGACTCTCGCATTGCTGTTATGCAATGTCTGTATCTATGCCGCTGCAATCAGCTACTCCGTGCATGGAAAGATTATCGATAAACAGTCACGACAACCAGTGGCCTATGCCAATGTCGTAGTTGTAGGTATTCCCGGTAAAGGAACATCCACCGATTCACTCGGCATGTTTCGTATAGAGCAGATGCCACCAGGTATTTATCGCTTCGAAGCAACACTTATAGGCTATAAGAGTGCAGTGACTCCTGAATACGTAGTTTCTTCTTCCACACCTTTTATTGAAATAGAAATGGAAGAAGATGAAAACATGTTGGCGGCAGTGGTGGTCACCCCCTCTCCTTTCCGGAAGACAGTGGAAAGTCCGGTAAGCATGCGTATCATAGGTTTGCAGGAAATAGAAAAGAGTCCGGGAGGAAACCGGGATATTTCGCGTATCGTAAGGGCATATCCGGGGGTATCGTTCTCTCCTATCGGATACAGGAACGATTTGATTGTGCGGGGTGGCTCACCTTCCGAAAACCGCTTCTATATGGATGGGATAGAAATTCCAAATATCAATCACTTTGCCACTCAGGGAGCATCGGGCGGACCGGTCAGCATTGTTAATGCAGATTTGATACGGGAAATCAGTTTTTATACCGGAGCATTCCCGGCCAATCGTTCCGGAGCGATGAGTTCCGTGCTGGACTTCCGTCTGAGAGATGGTAACCCGGATAAACAGACTTTTAAAGCAACATTGGGAGCATCGGAAGTTTCTTTTAGCGGCAACGGACACCTGAGCGATAAGACAACGTATTTATTCTCTCTACGCCAATCTTATCTCCAATTACTGTTCAAAGCTTTGGGACTTCCTTTTTTGCCCAACTTCATTGACGGGCAATTCAAATTGAAAACAAAACTCTCGGCACATGATGAGTTGACTATACTCGGACTGGTAGGTATCGATAAGATGAAACTGAATACCGACGAGAAAGGAGAAGATGCAGAATATATATTGAGTTATCCACCCACCATTCATCAGGAAACATTTACCATAGGTGCTTCATACCGCCATTATGCAGGAAAGCATGTACAGACACTAACACTAAGTCACAACTATCTGAACAACCGTAATGTGAAATATCTGAATAACGATGAGTCTTCCGATGATAACCTGACGCTCCGGCTTCGCTCAGTGGAACAGAAAACCACCCTTCGTTTCGAGAATCAGACAAGATTGGGGCAATGGACTTTGAAGGAAGGTGTAGAACTGAATTATTCCAATTATACTAACCAGACAAGGCAACGGATATTCGGCTATACCACACTTTCTAATTACCGGACTGATTTGAATATATTCAGTTGGGGTGGCTTCTTTTCCACAGATTATATCAGCGCCGACAAATGTTTCTCTGCTTCCGCAGGTATCCGTACGGATGGAAACAACTACAACCGGGAGATGAAAGAATTGTGGAAACAACTCTCCCCCCGTCTTTCCCTATCTTACGAGCTTACCAAGCAATGGACACTAAGTGGAAATGCAGGATTATATTACCAACTCCCTCCTTACACAGCATTAGGATTCAAAGATAATGGCGGAAACTATATAAATAAGGATTTGAAATATATGCAGGTCATGGAGACCTGCCTCGGACTTGACTGGCATCTGCAAGATAGGTTAATGATTTCAGCAGAGGGGTTCTTCAAGCAATACGGACGCATGCCTCTTTCCCTGCAAGATAATATTCCTTTGGCATGCAAAGGAGATGATTACGGCACGGTAGGTAACGAAGCGCTTATCCCTATTGCTGACGGACGCGCCTATGGGATAGAAGGAATGTTGCGTTGGCAAATGTCTGGACGTTTCAATTTTGTATCCTCCCTTACTATTTTTCGCAGTGAATACCGCAATGGAAACGATGATAATAGCGATACTCTTTCCGATACGAAATATATCTCTTCTGCCTGGGACAATCGCTTTATCCTTAATGTGAGCGGAACGTATAATCTTCCCCGCCGTTGGAGTATCGGAGGAAAATTGAGTTATATCGGTGGCGCCCCCTACACTCCTTATGATGAAGAAAAGTCATCATTGGTGGAAGCATGGAATGCACAAGGACGCCCGTACTATGATTATTCAAAATATAACACAGAACGCTTACCCAACTTTGCCCAGCTTGATATACGCGTAGATAAATCCTTTTACTTTCATCGCTGCATGGTAGGGCTTTATATTGATATACAGAACATCACGGGAAGTAAGTTGAAACAGCAGGATGTGATTATGAGTACGGGAGTTATCGAGAATCCCTCCTCTCCTATCGAGGAACAAAGATATAAGATGAAGAACCTGAAACAGGAGAGCGGAACGATATTACCATCAATTGGGGTGACTGTAGAATTTTAAAAGAAAAGTGCCGGAGAAGTAAAATCCTCCGGCACTTTTTTATTGAAATATCATTTACTGATGTTGTTCTCTCAGCAAATCATTTACCGTTTTCACCGGGTTGAATGTATTCAGGGAAACTTCTACAAACACCGTATTCCAGTCGCTCATGGCACCGTTCCATAAACCGGGGAGTTCGAGTGCTTTCAGGTCTTTGCCATTCTTTGATTTGTAGGAGATAAAACCGGTAGCTTTATCCACGAAGTTAACCAGATCGAATTTATGACCTTTATAGTCGCGTACGGCACAAACCAAGTCAACGGGATTAAAGTGCGTTCCCTTCTCAAACATCTCCTTCTTCTCCGGATCATCCATATCAATCTGAGAACTTTCAAGAATTTGCAGAGAAATAGTTCCGTCGCTGTTATATGCCAGGAACGGACCGCCACCCGGCTCGCCTACATTCTTCACCATACCGCATACACGCATCGGACGATTCAGTTTCTCTTTCAAATAAAGCACCAGCTCGGCATCTTCCAGATTCTTTGTTTCAGGATTCTTGCAGAACAGTTTCTTTTGCAGAAATTGCAGAATTTCGAGCACCTGTTCGTGAGTATATCTGCCGCTATCCAGAATTTCCAGATAAGCAAACGCACGTTGCTGCAACGCAACCAGCACTCCGGCAATCAACTTCTTATACAACACTGTGTCACCCTTCAACTTATCGGGCACCACATTATCGATATTCTTAATAAAGATGATGTCTGCATCGAGGTCGTTCAGATTCTCAATCAGCGCACCGTGACCGCCCGGACGGAATAGTAACTTGCCGTTGTCGCGGAAAGGCTGATTGTCCATATCGGCGGCAATGGTATCCGTGCTAGGTTTCTGTTCGGAGAAAGTAACATTATAATCCACTCCGTACTTCTTGGCATAAACAGTAGCCTTGTCGGCCACCAATGCTTCAAACAGACGCCGGTGTTCGGGAGAAACGGTAAAATGTACATTCACCTTTCCATTCTTGTTGGCTGCATAGAGCGCACCTTCTACAAGATGTTCTTCCAGTGGCGTACGGCTTCCGTCTTCGTACTTATGGAACTTCAGCAATCCTTTGGGCAGTGCACCGTAGTTCAGTCCGGCAGCTTCGAGCAATGCTGCCACAACAGCTTTGTAGTTCCCTTCAGCTATTAGTGCAGGAATTCCCTTTCCAGACATACTCTCACAAGCGGCATTCAAGTCATCATAGAAAGCAAACTTTTCAATTTGTTCGAAGAAAGTTTTTTCAAATTTGGTTTCGGGTACATCGTAATCAGCTCCGAGAAATTCAAACAAATTCTTAAACATGCGGCTTGCCGCACCTGATGCCGGAACAAACTTTACCACTACTTTATCTGTCCGTGTATATGCATCCCATGCATCGAGATAGAGCTTCTGCTCGTCGGTTGCAGGTGCCAGAATACCTTTTTCTATAGAAGCGGCTGCAGCCAACTTCAAGTACGGGAAACCTTTCTCAAAACAGGCCAGTTGTTCGGTTATCTGTTCCTCTGAAATACCTTTTTGGGTAAGCAACTCTTTGTCTTGCGGTGTTATCATACTATCTTTATTTATTAATTGATGCCCAAAAATACAAAAAAACCGCAAGCCCTATCAAGAAAAAGAAGAAAAAAACTACCTTTGAGCAACAAAAATGGACGATTATGGAAAGAGATGAATTTTTCACTACTGATGAGAAGGAATTGCTCTTCTCTCTCTACAGAAAATTATTGCAGTTGACCGGAGAAACATTACAGAAAGGTGACTGTAGGAAACTGAAAACACATCTTATCAACTCTATAAAAGATAACCGTGTTCAACGCGATACTTTCGGACTGAACCCGCTGGTTAAGGATATGCAGACTGCCGTTATCGTTGCCGAAGAAATCGGAATGAAACGGGCATCTATTCTGGGCATCATGCTGCATGAGAGCGTGAGAAACGGAGCTTGTACCACCGAGGAGGTTCAGGCTGCTTTTGGTGAAGATGTGGCCGGCATCATTCGCGGATTGATACGTGTAAACGAGCTTTATTCCAAAAGCCCCACCATCGAATCGGAGAACTTCCGCAACCTGTTGCTCTCCTTTGCGGAGGATATGCGTGTCATCCTGATAATGATTGCAGACCGCGTGAACATCATGCGACAGATAAAGGACAGTAAGAATGACGAGGCGCGTCGGCAAGTGGCCAATGAGGCTGCCTACCTCTATGCTCCCCTTGCCCATAAACTGGGTTTATACAAACTGAAATCGGAGCTGGAAGACCTTTCACTGAAATACACGGAGAAAGATGTCTATTATCATATCAAGGATAAACTGAACGAAACCAAAGCATCCCGTGACAAATACATCGCAGCCTTCATCGCTCCGATGCAGAAGAAGCTGGAAGAGTCGGGGTTGCATTTTCACATAAAAGGACGAACTAAATCCATTCACTCCATCTATCAGAAGATGAAGAAACAGAAATGTCCGTTCGAAGGTGTATATGACTTATTTGCCATCCGCATTATTCTGGTTTCGCAAGTAGAGAAAGAGAAACAGGAGTGCTGGCAAGCATACTCCATTGTGACGGATATGTACCAACCCAATCCGAAACGATTGCGCGACTGGCTGTCAGTACCTAAAAGCAACGGCTACGAATCACTACACATCACTGTGATGGGGCCTGAGAGTAAATGGGTGGAGGTGCAGATACGTACCGAGCGCATGGATGATATTGCCGAACGTGGTCTTGCCGCTCACTGGCGCTACAAGGGCGTAAAGGGGGAAACGGGGCTGGACGAATGGCTGACTTCCGTACGCGAAGCTTTAGAGAACTCGGATAGCAACGGTCTGGAGGCAATGGACCAGTTTAAACTGGACTTATATGAGGATGAAGTATTCGTATTTACTCCGAAAGGTGACTTATTTAAATTGGGCAAGGGGGCCACGGTGCTCGACTTTGCTTTTCATATTCATAGTAAGCTGGGATGCAAGTGTATCGGTGCTAAGGTAAACGGCAAGAATGCACAGTTGCGGCAGGTGTTGAATAGCGGTGACCAGGTGGAAATAATGACATCGAACACGCAGACACCCAAGCAGGACTGGCTGAACATTGTGACTTCTTCTAAAGCGCGCACCAAAATTCGGCAGGCATTGAAGGAAATGGTGGCCCGGCAGCATGCTTTCGCCAAAGAAACCATAGAACGGAAATTCAAGAACCGGAAGATAGAATACGATGAAGCGGTAATGATGCGCCTTATCAAGCGGCTTGGTTTCAAGACGGTGACGGAGTTTTATCAAAGCATTGCGGACGAAACGCTGGATGTAAACGAAATCATAGATAAATATCTGGAACAGCAGAGGCGTGAGAATGATGCGCATGATGACATCACATATCGTAGTGCCGAGGGATATAATCTGCAACAGACGCAGAACGACGACATCACCCGTTCGAAAGAGGATGTGCTGGTTATTGACCAGAACCTGAAAGGGTTGGATTTCAAGCTGGCACGTTGCTGTAATCCGATTTATGGGGATGACGTATTCGGTTTCGTGACAGTGACCGGAGGTATCAAGATACACCGAAGTGACTGTCCCAATGCCACGCAGTTGCGCGAGCGGTTCGGCTATCGGATTGTGAAAGCACGGTGGGCGGGTAAGTCGAAAGGTACGCAATATCCGATTACGCTCCGTGTTGTGGGACATGATGACATCGGCATCGTAACGAACATCACTTCCATTATTTCAAAAGAGAATGACATCACATTGCGCTCCATTGGCATTGACTCGCATGACGGATTGTTCTCCGGAACAATGACGATTATGGTGGGTGATACGGGCCGACTGGAAACGCTCATCAAGAAACTTAGAACGGTGAAGGGAGTGAAACAAGTGGTTAGGGGGTAGTTAGTGATTAGGGGTTAGTGATTAGTGATTAATGCCATGCGGAACAATGGTGCAAGTGCTAATCATTTATCACTAACTCTTAATCACTTATCATTTATCACTAACCCTTAATCACTAATCACTTATCACTAACCCCTAATCACTTATTCACGTGAAATACGATTTAAAGAAACAAATCCGCAGTTTTGGCTATGCTTGGAAAGGCATCAGGCAGTGTGTAGGTAAAGAGCAGAACCTGAGTTTTCATCTCATTACTTCGGTAGTGGTAATAGCCGCAGGATTCTTCTTCGGCATCACACGCACGGAATGGCTCATCATTGTGCTTTGCATAGGTGTGGTGATAGCTGCAGAACTATTCAATACGGCTATTGAGAAATTGGTGGATTTGGTTTCACCCGGACGCCATCCCATTGCGGGACAGGTAAAAGACATTGCCGCCGGAGCAGTGCTAGTGTGCGCTGTTGCGGCGGCAACCATCGGGGTTATTATCTTTTTTCCGTATGTATTCAGTTAAAACCTTTATTTGAAAAACTTTTTATCTCACCCGTTTCTTCTTGAAATAAGAGTACGTCAGCAAGAAGTAAACAGCCAAAGCTACCAAGATAGCAATGCCAATGACTTTGTAAATCAACTGGAAATCCGTATAAAAATGAAGGTGTTCATTTCCGCTGTCCGACAGAAAGCAGCAAACTGCAATACCCATCAGGATACCCGTATCCATGGACAGATGGCAAGTAGTATTTGCAGTTCCCCGCTGGCAATGTTGCGACAGCTTAACGAATATCTTCGTAAAAGGTATCGTAAGCACCACTAAAACAACAAGGAAGAATAATACACTATAATCCCCCTGTTTGATTAGCGGCAACGCTACCCCGGGAATAAAGGCTATCAGCAACAGATTGAAAGCAGGAAGCCATCCCCGCACCAGCAGGAAACGGTCGAGATTGCAACGGCTCATACCTATCGGGGCACGGAAAGCCACATATACCCGCATGGCAAACAGAATACTAAATATGCCACACAATATAGAAAGGTATGCCACCATACTGAAACCTTTGAGGTAGAACATCCAAACTCCCGTCCCTACTCCTATCAACATTCCCAGACGCGCGGCCAGCGCAAAGCCCATGTTTCCGGCACTGCGGCGTGAAGAAGCAGTGATGTCAATGGCCACTGTGATACCTGCCGTCGTAGCCAATCCAAAGGCTCCTCCTTGCACGGCTGCAAGCAACAGTAACTTCGGGAAAGTGTCGACAAAGATGTAGCCTAAAGTTGCTCCCAACATCACAAATGTGGAATATACAAGCACACGTTTTCTTTTATACTCATCTCCCAAGTATGCATGAAACGGTCCTACAAGAAACATTGCTGCTGCAAATACCAGAAACATACTACCCACCTGTCCGGTAGAGATGCCCAATCGTGACACCATTACCGAAGGAAGTACCGGAAGAAGTGCATATATGGATGCAAAAAGCAGGAAATTGGCAAAGCACATCCGTATAAAGCCCAGTGACCAAAGATTATCAGTATTGCTCTTTCTCATTCGGGAAATCTAAGTTCTTCACATCAGATACATAACGGCTGATAGCGTCAGTCATCACCGTATGCAGGTCGGCATAGCGACGCAAGAAACGGGGACGGAATCCATTATTCATACCCAGCATGTCTTGAATAACCAAGACCTGACCATCTACTCCGCCACCAGCACCGATGCCGATAATAGGGATGGTGAGTTCACTTGCCACACGTTCTGCCAGAGCGGCAGGGATTTTCTCCAGTACGATAGCAAAGCAACCGGCTTCTTCCAGCATATGGGCGTCACTTATCAACTTATCAGCTTCCGTATTATCCTTGGCACGAACGGTGTAAGTGCCATATTTATTGATGGACTGCGGCATCAACCCGAGGTGTCCCATGATGGGTATACCGGCACTGAGAATACGCTTCACCGTACCTATAATTTCTTCGCCACCTTCCAGTTTCAATGCATCAGCATGACTCTCTTTCATAATGCGGATGGCGGAAGCGAGACCTTCCAGTTCATTGCCTTGATAGGAACCGAAAGGCATATCTACCACTACCATAGCGCGCTTTACACCGCGAACTACGGACTTAGCATGATAAATCATCTGGTCGAGAGTGATAGGAAGGGTTGTCACATTGCCCGCCATTACATTACTGGCAGAATCGCCTACGAGGATTACATCCATACCTGCACCATCCACAATCTGTGCCATAGTATAATCATAAGATGTCAGCATAGATATTTTTTCGCCTCTCTGTTTCATCTCTATCAGGCGATGAGTAGTCACTTTACGAGTGTCATCTGAAATATAACCAGCCATATTTCTTTAGTTATAAGTTATTAGTTATGAGTTATTCTTTCTCAATTTTCGGGCGCAAAGGTATAACTTTTTCCCGTTACTTGTGCAATTGAGTTAATTTATCGTAAGTGAAGCCCTCAAAATCATCCAGGATATGATGGCATAACGGGGCTATTTCTTCGCGTGAGTTGGTAGTGGCCAGACCGATAACGGTAGCTCCGGAAGCCATGCCGGCTTTCAATCCGTTGAAAGAATCTTCGAAGACATAAGTTGTTTCCGGTGTGGTGCCGAAGACTTCCATACCCAGCAGGAAACAATCCGGTGCAGGTTTTGATGCGGTGAACATCTCTGCCGTAAGAATACGGTCGAACATGGTTTTAATCTCAGGCTTGGCACGATACACAGCTTCCATCTTTTTATCGTTGGAGCTGGTGACCACAGCCATTTTGACATTGTTCCGGCGGAGGTCGGCGATAAAGGACTCTACACCGGGTACAAAGTCATACGACATTTCCTGTTCAAAACGGTCGAGTCCGGCGGTGATTTCTTCCCGCTCTTTCATCATGCCGGGAAAAAAGGTATCATAGATATACATCAGGGTTTGTCCCTTCACACGGTTCTCCAAGTCTTCCATACCCAAGTAATCTACTCCCAACTTATGCCAGAAGACGCTGTACTGCGTTTCTGTGTCGACAACGACACCGTCGAAGTCAAATAGAACAGCGATGTTTTTTGTTTCAGCCATATAAACTTTCTTTTACCTTATTATGTTAATACCTTATGAATTACGACACAAAGGTCAGAATAATACTTGAACCGAGCAAATAAATGAGTAACTTTGCTACCCCCTAAAATAACATCATTATGAATAACAACCCTCATATATTAGGCACTGAAAGCATAGGCAAACTGCTATTACAGTATTCCATTCCTGCTATTATAGGTATGACGATTACTTCGCTATATAACATCATCGACAGTATTTTCATCGGCCACGGCGTAGGTGCGATGGGTATTGCCGGATTAGCAATCACCTTTCCGCTGATGAATCTTGTGGTAGCATTCTGTACGCTGGTATCGGCAGGCGGTTCTACCATTTCTTCCATCCGCCTGGGACAAAAAGACTTGGACGGAGCAACAGAAGTGCTGGGAAATACACTGATGTTCTGTCTGATTAACGCGGTCGTATTCGGCGGACTTTCTTTTGTTTTTCTAGACGATATATTGAAGTTCTTCGGTGCCAGTCGGGATACACTGCCTTATGCACGCGATTTCATGCAAATCATTCTGGCGGGAACACCTATTACTTATACGATGATCGGACTGAACAACATCATGCGTGCCACGGGATACCCCAAGAAAGCAATGTTGACATCCATGGTGACCGTGGTTTGCAACATCATCCTCGCTCCTATCTTTATTTTCCACTTCGACTGGGGAATACGCGGAGCAGCTACAGCAACAGTGATTTCGCAGTTCATCGGTATGGTATGGGTAGTGAAGCACTTCCTCAACAAGGATAGTTTCGTTCATTTCGGTCCGGAATTTTGGAAATTGAAGAAGCGCATCATCAGTAGTATCTTCTCCATCGGCATGTCTCCGTTCCTGATGAACGTATGTGCCTGCGCCATTGTGATTATCATCAATAACTCGCTGCAACGCTACGGAGGCGATATGGCTATCGGAGCTTACGGTATTATCAACCGTTTGCTTACGCTCTATGTGATGATTGTGCTTGGCCTGACTATGGGCATGCAACCTATTGTGGGATACAATTTCGGTGCACAGAAACACGACCGCGTGAAGCGGACATTGAAGCTGAGCATCCTGACGGGTGTTTGCATTACCAGTAGCGGTTTCCTGATTTGCGAACTATTTCCGCATGCCGTTTCCGCCATCTTCACGAATGACAATGAATTAATCGATATTGCCTCACGGGGTGTACGTATCTGTGTACTGATGTTCCCGCTGGTAGGCGCCCAAATTGTGATCGGTAACTTTTTCCAAAGCATCGGGAAAGCGAAAATCAGTATCTTCCTTTCGCTCACCCGACAACTGCTGTATTTGCTTCCCGGCCTGATTTTCTTCCCCCAGTTCATTGGACTGGATGGTATATGGACCAGCATGCCCGTAGCCGACTTCTTTGCTTTTGTGACAGCCCTAATTGTACTGGGGATATACATCCGGAAGAAAAACAAAGAGGGTATTTCGTAAGTAATTTGCACCATCTCAATAGAGGGTATAACCATTAAATAAAAAGGGTGTAGCCCTAAGCACCAAAGGGCTACACCATCCTTATCAAAGGGTGTAGCCATCCTGCCCGGAAGGCTACACCCTTTTTATTCTGCCCTACAGATACTTGTAGGCAAGGTAAAAACGATTAAATGAACTTATTCGCTTTTAATACTATGTACTGGATTTTCGTTAGCTACGCGCCAAGCCTTGATTATCACACAAGACACAATAAATAAAATCAGGCAAAGAGCGACAACAATGTACCATGCCACAGACAAATGTACTGTGTCATTGAATTGACTAATCCAAACCTCACCGGCTTTGAATGCTCCGATTGTACCTATTACGACCGCCGGAACGGCCAGCCACAACACATCGCGCGAAAGCAAGCGTAAAACTCCGCTAACTTCCGCTCCATTCACTTTGCGAATAGCAATCTCTTTGGAACGCAGACGTATTTCATCATTCACGTAACCGACGAGTCCCATGAGGATGATAAACAAGATAGTGATGGATGCCAATAGCGTAACGTCACGAAACACGCGGACAGATTCGGAATAACTCAGCATCTCTCCTTCCATTGAACGGAATAATAACTCATCCTGAGGATATGCACGCCGCATTTCTTCATTCAAGCGGATTAGGTTATCATCAAAAGGCTCTTTCAAACGGACATGTACATGACCGGCTGTGCCCTCTGCCCAAGTTATCATTACCGGATTGCGATCATCCGGTGCAAGTGGAAAACTGAACGTAGCCAACACACCGACAACCGTACCAAAATCATTTACCCGTTCGCCTACTCCGGTACCTTCCCATTTCATCTTCTCAACAAAAGTACGGTTCACAAGCAGTTGCCCACTGCCCGACAATCTTTGTCCGGCTGCAAGTTTCATACCCATAAAATCAAGGTAATCCTCATCGAACGCCGAACTGCGAGGTGAAAAAAGCCGGTTGCCTTGATTGTCCGTTATCATATACGGAGCATAAAAGCCCAGCATGGTTGCACTGGCAGAAGCTACGGATTCTACATACGGCAGTCCTGCGAGGACGCTGCGTAGATTATCCGGATTCTCCAACCGCTGATAAACGTAAGCGACGCGCTCGGGGCGGAAACCACGGTCGCGACCGGTGACATAATTATACTGCATAAGGACGACTAACATCATACCCAGTATGAATGCTGCACCTCCGAACTGAACAAATAATAAAATCCTTTTCCAACCATGACGACCGGAAGTGTAGCGCTGAAAAACCTGTGTTACCGGTATACGCGAGAATAATGTGCCTGGTAAGCATCCTCCCAACAAGAACAGCAGAACTACCACTGATAACGGTGCCCATAGATTTTGCCAAGCAAAAAGTACACCCAGTGGAATAGAGGCCAATTCTTCCATCTTTTCGTGGAAAACATATACTAATAAACCAATAAAGAACAATGCCAGCATAATCACTACGGCGGTCTCTATCAGGAACATGGATAAAATGCTGCGTCCGGATGCACCGCTACACTTGTGTACTCCGATAGCCTTGGCACGCTGTGTCAATGAAGCGACAGAGACCAATACATAATTCAGTGCTGTAGTAAAGAGCAATACGGCACCTAACAATGCCATTATCCAAATCATCTTCCGCACGCTTGGTTTGGAAAGATGAATGCTACGCATAGGTTCAATGCTCACTTTCAGTTCCAGTCTGCTATTTTCCGGTATATGGCGGGCGATGGCGGCCGAAAGACGTTCATTCAGTATGTCAGCATCGGCAGGAGTGCGTAAGCGTAGGTAACCATCATAATTACCTCCACTGTTCCACCCTAACCTCCACTGGGTATGGCGTTCAATGCTGGGGAAAGAAACAATAGCTTCCGGACGGGAATATAATTCTGTATTCAGCGGTACATCATCATAAATGCCTTTGACAAGCATAGGGATACCAGCACCACCCATCTGATAGTTCAATGTTTTTCCCAGTGGAGACTCACTGCCAAAGATGGTCCGCGCTGCCGTGCGAGACAAGAAGATAACATCCGGATTACCCAATTCCTGCGGGTTTCCTTCCAACACCTTGAGACCGAGTGTAACAAAATAAAGGGTATCTGCCATTACAGTAGTAAAATTGAACTTACGCTCCCCCAAATGATAGTTACCACCAAAAAGTGAACAACTGGTCGTAGCACTCTCCACCTCATCAGGAAATTCATCAGCAATGGTAGCAGGGATGACTTGGATGGTATTGTAACCCTCACCACCTTTCAGCACACCTTCTTGCAACCATCCGGTTTTTACAATATAAAGATTCTCCGGCTCGTGATAGAAATTATCAAAACTCAGTTCGAAAGCAATACGGGCAAAAAGGAAGACGGACATCAGCAATCCCAATGCCAGAGTGATAACTTTGATGACGTTTGACCCACGTCCACGAAGCAAGGTCTGCAAGGTATAATAGAAGTGTCTCATAGCAATAACGTTTATCTGTAATTATGACTTATTCGCTCTTGATGCTGTTCACCGGATTTTCATTGGCGATATACCAGGCTTTCCAAATGACGCATGTCGTGATTATTGCCAGATTGGCAATTACTATCAATACATATACAGGCCAGCCCAACGGTACCTGCACCGCAAAAAGGTCCATCCATATCCTGTTGACATACCACGAGCTTACGGCACCGATAATAACTGCCGGTCCTGCCACATAAAGCACGTCACGCGACAACAATTCCAATATAGTTGATGCTTCAGCACCATTCACCTTACGGATAGCAATTTCTTTGGAACGGCGACGTACTTCGTCGGTAGTGTAACCTATCAATCCCATCAGCATTACAAAAAGCATCACGACGGCTGCCAATATGATGGCATCACGGAAGACACGTACAATGCTATACGCCTCCTGCATCTCCTGTTCCAACGGATAAAAGTCAACGGTTTTACCCGGAAAGGCTTCGGACGCCTGACTGTTCAGTTTACCCAGGTTCTCGACAAAAGGCTCTTTCAGGCGAATATGAATGCTATTGCCAAACTTACCACACCGGACAATAAGCGGTTGTTGCGGAACATAGAAAGAAGCTGTATGAAAGTCTTTCAACACTCCCACTACCTTGAGGTCGCCAAGGCTGGTATGACCATTGTGTACCACACGCCCCAGAATTTCATCTCCCCAACGCATTATCCGGGCAAAAGTCTCATTCACTACTGCTTCATTACGTTCACGCGCCATGCGTCCTTCTTTCAGCACCATTCCCATCATTTGCGGATAGCCTTCGGTCTCCACGCAATAGCGTGACGAAAAGATAGATTTACCGCTTTCATTCAGTATCATCATACCACTCATTCCGATACATGGCGGATAGCTTGCCGATTCGACAACTTCTACATAAGGCAAACCACGGAAAAACTGACGGGCTACATCCCGTTCCGCATCATCGGCAAACTGTAGATCGTCAACAGCTACATGCTTTGCATTGTAACCTGTCTCCTTATTCAGCACATAGTGATATTGTGCCATCACCACACACATCAGTCCGCAGATGAAGGCTACTCCCATGAACTGAATAAAAAGTAGCGGACGTTTCCAGCCCTTCTTACCTTCGGTGTATCGGCGGAATACCTGAGATACCGGTATACGGGCAAACATTCGTCCGGGCAATACACCACCTATGACGAATAACACAAGCACCACCAGCATCGGCACCCAAATGCGCCCCAGTACAAAAAGGGAGGTTAGCTGAACTTCCATAGCCTCTTCTATCATTTCGCGGAAGTTGAGCAACAACAACACCATCACCCCTATCGATAGTAAAATAATGACACCTGTTTCCAATAGGAACATACCGAAAACCGAACCACCCGAAGCACCATTACATTTATGTACCCCCACAGCTTTAGCACGATAGGAAAGCGAAGAAACAGAGATGAGAACATAATTCAACGCAACTATAAAGAGAATGGCAAAACCAAGAAGACTCATGATAGAAATCATGCTCTTCACCGTATCGCTATTGAGATATACCTCACGAATAGGCTGTATCACAGCCGTGTACCCCACACTCTCTTTTTCTTCCTGTGGAATATAATTCTGGATAGCGGCATCCAGACGGGCATTGAACTTCTCAACATCTATTTTCACGCCCGGGCGCAGGCGGATATACTGGAAGTAAGAATCTCCGCCTTGCCAAGTATTCTCCGCCCACTCGCGGCTCCATCCTGTGGCTATGGAGATGACAGCTTCAGGATTCATGGTTGCGTTTTCCGGTAGGGCTGCGTATGTGCCCTTCACTGTCAGTTGTATCTGTTTATCATAATTTATCACTTTCCCGATGGGATTTTCATCACCGAACATTTTCCGGGCCAAGCGGTCACTGAGGAAGACAACATCTTTCTGTTGCAGTTCCCGTACAGCATCTCCCGTCAACACCTCAATCCCCATAGTACGGAAGAAAAGAGAATCAGCCATAACCTTATAGTCACTGAAACGTACACTACCATTATACAACGGACCGAAGACCATGTACTTGCAGACATTGACGGCAGATTCCACTTCATCCGGAAAATTCTCAAGAATGAATCCTGCCACTACCGGTAAGTTCATCTCGTTGGGTTCGTCGTCACGTTCTCCATCTACAGTCCAGACGGAAAGCACCTGATAGAGTTGGTCATAGTCCTTGTAGCAGGTATTACAACTCTTCTCAAATGCCACGCGAGCGAAAAGCAGGATACTCATTGTCAGAGCCAACCCAAGGGAAATTACTTTGATGACATTAGAACCGCGACCGCGCAGCAACGTTTGAATGACATAATAGATTTGCTTCATACTCTAAAATTTCTTTATTCGCTCTTGATACTGTTCACCGGATTTTCATTCGCAATTTTCCAAGATTTCCAGATGACGCAAGCGACTATGATAATCAAAATGACTAATGCAATCAGCACATATACAACCCAGGTAAGCGGCACTTGTGTGGCAAACTGGTCCATCCACATCCCATTAATATACCACGAAGCAAGCGTACCAATGATAACGGCAGGTCCGGCTACATAAAGTATGTCTTTAGAGAGCAATTCCAATATGCCCATAGATTCCGCCCCGTTCACCTTGCGAATGGCAATTTCCTTTGAACGACGGCGCACCTCGTCTGTGGTGTAACCTATCAAGCCCATCAGCATGATAAAGAACATAGTCACTGCCGCCAATATGGTGGCATTACTAAACACGCGCACAGCATTATATCCCTCCAGTATCTGTTGCTCCATTCCGTCGAAATCTATTGTTTTGTCCGGATATGCCTCAGATACATCTTTATTCAGGCGACGCAGATTCTCTGCAAAAGGTTCCTTAAGCCGTACGTGAACGGTGTTGCCAAAGGTACGGGTATAACCGAAGATAATGACATCCTGCGGTTGGTAAAAGGAACCTATATGAAAGTCTTTCAGTATACCTACCACTTTATAATTTTCACCTTCCATACGCAACGAGTGATTCAGAGCTTTATCTCCCCAACGCATCCGCTCCACAAAAGCCTCGTTCACTACGATTTCATCCGTAGCACGTGCAGGGCGACCTTCCTTCATGGTCATACCCATCATCTTAAAATAATCTTCAGGCGCATGGCTGGTACGAGTTGAGAAAAGCGATTGTCCACTCTCACCTTGAATCATCGAGCCACTATAACTCCAGATAGGGGTACTGACGGCACAAGATACTTCTTCCACATAAGGTAGTCCACGAAAGAACTGCAACGCTGGTTCACTTTCTTCGCCTTTACCAAAATAAGCTCCCCCCACTGCTACACGGCGTGGGTTGTAGCCCATATCTTTATCTTTCACATAATTGTATTGCGCCATCACCACATACATCAGTCCGCAGATAAAAGCCACGCCTGCAAACTGTACAAAAAGTAACGGACGTTTCCAGCCTTTCTTTCCTTCCGTGTAGCGGCGAAAGACTTGTGACACGGGTATCCGGGCAAATAACCTACCTGGCAACACCCCACCCACTATGAACAGAACCAAAGCTACGGCAAGCGGTACCCAGATACGATCTAGTGCAAAGAGTACACTTAGTTTGGCAGCAGTGGTATCTTCGATGAACTCCTGGAAGTTAAGCAATATCAGCCCCATCAGCATCAGGGCAAGTATGATAATGATACCTGTCTCCAACAGGAACATGGAAAATACTGTGCCTTCGCTTGCACCACTGCACTTATGCACGCCCACTGCTTTAGCGCGGTAAGTAAGCGAAGAAATGGATATCAGCACATAGTTTAGCGCTGCAATAAAAAGAATAGCAAGGGCAAGAATGCTCATGATACTGTCCATACGTTTCACTTGGTCTTCGTTACGATACACATCGCGAATAGGCTTCACAAAGGCAGTGTAGCCATAAGCTTTCTTGTCTTCTTCCGGACGATATTTCTGAATCATGGCATCCAGACGGGCATTCACTACTTCTTTGTCGGCTCCCGGACGGAAGCGGATATATTCGTAATAACTGTCACCTCCGCGCCAAGAATAGTTACCCCAACCACGACTCCAGGCAGTGGGCATGGATACAACTCCCTCTGGACGCATTGTGGCGTTTTCCGGCAAGGCAGCATAGGTGCCCTTCACTGTAAATTGTAGCTCTTTGTTGTAACTTAACACTTTCCCGATGGGGTCCTCATCACCAAAAATTTTCTGTGCTAAACGGTCACTCAGAAAAATGACATCCGGCTGTACCAATTCCTTTTCCGGATTTCCACTCAGCACTTCAATGCCCATAGTACGGAAGAAAAGCGAGTCGGCCAGCAGTTTTCCATCATCGAAACGAACGTTGCCATTATACAGCGGTCCGCCAATGAAATAAGCAATACTGGTAGCTGCCTCCACTTCCTTTGGGAAGTTCTCAAGAATGGCACCCGCTACCGGGCCACAATTCTGTTTTTGAGGTTCCAGTTGTTTTCCGTCAGCAGAGAATATAGAAAATATCTGATACAGATTATCATAATCTTTATAGCAAGTATCGTAACTTTGCTCGAAAGCTACACGGGCAAACAGCAAAATACTCATTGTCAGTCCCAACCCGAGGGAAACGACTTTGATGATGTTTGAGCCACGTCCGCGCAGCAGAGTTTGTATTACGTAGTAGATTTGTTTCATCACATTTTTTATTAATTCGTTGCAACACTTGCCACAATACTACCATCGAAAAGATGCACAGTGCGGTGAGCAAAACTTGCATCGTGTTGTGAGTGCGTCACCATGATAATAGTGGTTCCTTCCCGGTTCAGCTCTGTCAGCAAGTTCATCACTTCCGCGCCATTCTTGGAGTCCAGGTTACCGGTCGGTTCATCGGCAAGTATCAGCTTCGGATTGGTAACCACCGCACGGGCAATGGCCACACGCTGTTGCTGGCCACCGGAAAGTTGTTGCGGGAAGTGCTTGGCGCGATGACTGATATTCATACGTTTTAGAATATCTTCCACCATTCGGCGACGTTCGGAAGCTTTGATGCCGAGATAAGTTAAAGGTAACTCCACATTCTCGTACACATTCAGTTCATCTATCAAGTTAAAGCTCTGGAATACAAACCCCAACTTACCTTTGCGAACACGTGTGCGCTCTTTTTCTTTCAAATCGCCAACTTCCTGTCCTAAAAGCTTATATGAACCTTCTGTCGGATTATCCAACAATCCCAGAATATTCAACAAGGTAGATTTGCCACAACCTGATGGCCCCATAATGGCTACAAACTCTCCCTCTTTCACTTCGAGGTTCACGTGGTTCAATGCTACTGTTTCCACTTCCGTTGTACGGAACACTTTGCTGATGTCATTAATTTCAATCATAATGTTTTTTGTTATATTATTTACTATTTCTTTATACTGTTCACAGTTTTACTATATCCTGTTTATATTAGGACAGAAAGCGTGCCAAAGCACAAAGTCTGTTTATTATCAATAAATTAGCTTTTCAAACGTCCACCATTGCTGTCTAATAATTAGACACCTCCGTCCAAAAATTAGACAGCCGGTAAAGAGAAACCTCATACGAAAGGAACAGAAAAAAAGAAGATAAGACAGGTATTTATCAAAAAGAAAACTCTATATTTGCCCGCAGTTTTCAAAAAGGTACTAATAACGTTAATATTGTAACACATGAGACTATCTAAACTCCTATTCATCCCGCTTATAGGGCTATGCATGAGCGGTTGTGATATGATAGATTATCATCCTTATGATGTGCGCATCAGTGGTCAGACGGATATAAATAATTATAACATTCAAAGGATAGAGGCAAGTTGCAAGGATAAAACCACTATCCGTTTTGCCACCCTAAGTGACTCACAACGTTGGTATGATGAAACCGTAGATTTCGTTAACCACCTCAATAAACGAAACGATATTGATTTCGTTATCCACGATGGAGACTTTAGCGACTTCGGAGTCACGGATGAATTCCTGTGGCAACGGGACATATTGAACAAGCTGAAAGTTCCCTATGTCGGCCTGATTGGCAATCATGACTGCATCGGTACGGGGGAAGACACTTTTCGTGCCATTTTTGGTGACCCCAACTTTGCCTTTATTGCCGGACGCATCAAGTTTGTCTGCCTGAATACCAATGCCATTGAGTATGATTACTCACGCCCTATTCCGGACTTTGATTTTATCTCCAGTCAACTTGAAGATCGTCGTGAAGAGTATGACCGCACTATATTCTCTATGCACATTCGTCCCTTCTGCTATGAATTCAACAACAATGTAGCCCAGGTTTTCCAGTATAGTATTACACAATTTCCCGGATTACTATTCTGCACGGCAGGTCATGAACATCGTTTATTTGAAGAAGATCTATTTCAGGATGGCGTGATGTATTACATGAACGACTGTATGAAAAACCGCACCTACTATATATTCACTGTAACACCTGACGGATATGAGCGTGAAGTGGTCTATTACTAAAATACTGATGTGTTCCCTCCTTGCTTGCTCATCAGTGAGCTATGCACAAGAAACCAAAACAATTGAAGCACACCAGGTATTCAGAGATACCGTTATCATTACGAAATATGATACTGTGTGGATGGAAAAAGAGAGGGTGAAAATAGATAGTGCCGATGTTAGCAATAAACGTTACAGTCGTTACGACAAACGCATTCATCGCTATCGGAAGCACTGGGAAAGTCTGATTCCCACACATACGAAACTACAATTTGCCGGTAATATGGGATTGTTATCTTTAGGCACCGGATGGGATTACGGAAAACGTAACCAATGGGAAACAGATATATTTCTTGGTTTCTTGCCTAAATATAATTCTAAACGTAACAAGATCACCATGACCTTGAAGCAAAATTATATGCCTTGGAGCATTGACCTTGGAAAAGATTTCTCGGTAGAACCACTTGCCTGTGGAGTATATTTCAACACCGTATTCGGTAGTGAATTTTGGACACATGAACCCGACCGTTATCCCAAAGGATATTATGGCTTTTCATCCAGGGTACGTATCCATGTCTTCCTCGGACAGCGACTGACGTATGACATTCCGCCACATTGGCGATTGGGTGCCAGAGCAGTTACCTTTTTCTATGAAATAAGTACCTGCGACTTGTATGTGGTAAGTGCGTTTGTTAACAAATATCTGAAACCAAAAGATTACCTCAGTCTATCATTCGGTCTGAAAACACAGTTATTTTAACCATGTTATATATACAAAATCATGTCTGCATCACGCAGATATGACCTCAAGAGAATTTATAGAGTTTAATACATGTTATACGAACTCTTCGACCATATACATGTCGCTGACAAAATCGTCGACAATGTCGCTAAGGTTCTCGCAGGCTTCGTCGGAAGTTTCACCGTAAGCGCTACACATGATATTACTTTTCAGATAGGCGTAATATCCGCCATCGTCAGTTGCCTCAATAGCATAATCGTTTCTATTTAGTTTCATATCAATCTCCTTTCTTTTTTTATTACGTTGCAAAGATGGGAATTCGGTGTTACGGAGGCATGTAAACAGTATGACAAAATTGTAAAATCATGATTATGTAAAAAGGGCTGCATCTTCTTATTACGAAGTGCAGCCCTTTCCCTTTTATTTTATTTCTCTTTCTTAATATGAACGAGCAAACAAAGCGCGGCAAGCCGACGGTTTACCGGTTACAATACAAACACCCGGTTCTTTATCATCATCCAGGAATGTTTCGAAGGGGATACAACGAATGGTCGCTTTTGTATCCTCCTTGATTTTCTCTTCTGTTTCAGTCGTTCCATCCCAGTGAGCCAGGATAAAGCCACCTTCCTCAATCTTCTCCTTGAACTCATCGTAGCTATCCACTTTCGTAATATGAGCATTGCGGTAGTCAAGCGCTTTCTGGTAGATGTTAGTCTGAATCTCTTCCAACAGGTCTTTTACATATTCTTCGATGCCATCGCAAGAACGGGTTTCTTTCTCCAGCGTGTCGCGGCGCATCACTTCCATTGTATTGTTTTCCAGATCGCGGCCGCCCATTACCAGACGAACAGGCACACCTTTCAGTTCATAATCAGCAAACTTGAAGCCCGGACGTTTGTTGTCAGCATTATCATACTTAACTGAGATACCCATAGATTTCAGTTTAGCAACGATACCTGCAACCTTCTCGTCAATCTTCTGCAGCATCTCTGCATTCTTATAAATAGGAACAATAACAACCTGTATCGGAGCCAAATGTGGTGGCAATACCAATCCGTTATCATCAGAATGAGTCATGATGAGCGCACCCATCAAGCGGGTAGATACCCCCCATGAAGTAGCCCAAACATATTCCATCTTATTTTCCTTATTCACAAACTGTACATCAAATGCTTTGGCGAAGTTCTGTCCAAGGAAATGGGACGTACCGCTTTGCAAAGCTTTTCCATCCTGCATCATAGCCTCGATAGTATAAGTATCCAGTGCACCGGCAAAACGTTCGTTAGCTGATTTCACACCTTTCACTACAGGAACAGCCATATATTTTTCGGCAAATTCAGCATATACATTCAGCATACGTACAGCTTCTTCTTCTGCTTCTTCGCGGGTAGCATGCGCAGTATGTCCCTCCTGCCAAAGGAACTCGGCCGTACGCAGGAAAAGGCGGGTACGCATTTCCCAACGCATCACATTAGCCCACTGATTGCACAGGATAGGCAGGTCGCGATAAGAATTAATCCAGTTCTTATATGTGTTCCAAATGATGGTTTCGGAAGTAGGACGGATAATCAGCTCTTCTTCCAATTTAGCTTCCGGATCCACAATCACACCACTACCATCAGGAGCATTCTTCAGGCGATGATGTGTAACAACTGCACACTCCTTTGCAAAACCTTCCACATGTTCCGCTTCACGGCTGAGGAAAGACTTCGGAATCAACAGAGGGAAATAAGCGTTCACGTGTCCTGTCTCCTTGAACATATCGTCAAGCTGACGTTGTATCTTCTCCCAGATAGCATATCCGTAAGGCTTAATCACCATACAACCACGCACAGCCGACTGTTCTGCCAAATCGGCCTTTATCACTAATTCATTATACCACTGCGAATAATTCTCGCTGCGTTTGGTCAGGTCTTTTAATTCTACTGCCATTTTATATCGTTTTTTTAAGTTTTTCGGGTATATCCATTAAACAGTCGGCAAAAGTACAAAATTTTGTGCGAAAAGTGTGTTTGATAAACACACTATTTAAAAAAAGCTGCAACTACATGATGACATGTGGCACGAACTCCGACATATTGTCTGTTATCTCCATACGGTTTTCACGAATACCTATACCGGCAGGCTCCCCTCCTATTACCCATGAACCGATGACCGGATAACGTCCACCATAAGGTGTTGGGGATACATACTCCTGATAGACATAGCCACCAGTATTATAGTCCCCCTCTGTTTCAGCAATATATACCCGTTCTTCCCAATTCCGTATTTCTTGCACACTTACATTGTGACCTTCACGTGAGAATATCGGCTTCTTGCAGAAGAGTCCAGATTGCGGACGTGACATATAGCAAGGAAGTACATAAGGAGAAGTAGGAAACAAGTCGGATAACACACAAAGAATAGCCTTGTTCGACATAAGAAGTTTCCAAATAGGTTCCAACCACTTTACGTCGGCCAAACAGCCATCGGGACTTTCATCCGCCATCCATTCCCAAGGATAGAGTTTAAAACAACGTTTCACCGGTTCACCTGCCGGATCAAAAAAACGCCCATCTTGCAGATTGAGGGCATCCATATCCAACACACGGGTAGAGAACCCGGCTTCCATTGCCGTACTCGCCAAATATTGCAAAGTACCGGTATCTTCATTATTCTCCAATGCTCCAGCGAAATGGATATCTCCTCCTTCCGGAAAAATATCCTTCCACGATTGTACCAGTCCTTCATGAATGCCATTATACTGATCGCAATTAGGAAATACATCTTCTTTCCACTGCCATTGGATGATAGCAGCTTCCAGTAGCGAAGTAGGCGTATCAGCATTGAACTCCAGAATTTTGGGAGTTCCGTCTTTAGCCAGCATAAAATCGAAGCGCCCGTATAAGCTCAGTTCGTCCGCATCCCATGATTCACGAATGCGCTCGCATACTTCTTCCGGGATATTCAGAATGTGCTCCATAAACCCTGATCTATATTCAAGGATATGTTGAACCGCCTCACAATACATGCGATAAGCTTCCCTAGTAGCTTCTTCCAGACTGTTTATCTCATCTACAGTGAAGCAATAGTACGCCTCCTCACGCCAATAATCGCCATGAAAATCAAATCCCAACGCCTCTATTTTCTCTTTGTAATCAATGCGCGGAATAACAGGTATTCTTTTCATCTATGCAACTTGTTAACTATGAACACCGGATGAACGGCGTGTCTTTCCAAATACGCTTCCGCTTGATTTTGATTTCGGAGACTTTACACTTACTTTAGAAGGAGACTTTACACGTGCTCCGTTCACATCGGTCCAAGTACCTGATTGTGGATAATAATAATGTGTAGTGGCGAGTCCGTTAGATATCGAAGGCATCAGTGCCCAGCGCATCAGCATAGCATTGTATATCCAGCTATTTCCTTGATTGTCACGGTACTCTTCCTTATCTTTGGGATTGTCGGGTAACTCTGTTTTTTGTGTACATCCGGCAAGTGACATCAGGCAAATCGCTGCAGCAAGAAATTGTCGTTTATTCATGATCTTATATCCTCTTGTTTTTGCAGTGGCAAAAGTATATAAAAAGAGAGAATTAATGCAGATATTCACAATATAATTTCAGAACAATAAATGCTATCGGGTGTTTATTTAGACAGTATTTACTATATTCTACATCGAGACATTTTATCCTTCTGAGCGAATACTTCCTTATTTATATTTAAAAAGTTGTATTTTTTAGTCGGCTACTTTGTTTTATGAATAGAATTTTATATATTCGTATCACATGATACAACTTTTAAAGATGCATTATAGAAAATCTCAGTCATTTACAATATTAAAAGCAAGAGATATGAACAGGAAAATCAACTTTTTAGTTTTAGTAACTGTCATGGTGGCATTCTTTTCTTCTTGTTCCAACAATGATGTATACGATCCCACCAAAGCGGCAGACTCGAAAAAGGCGCAGTATGAAGCGGCTTTTATCAAGAAGTACGGAGCTATTTCGCCTGACCAGGACTGGGGGTTCGGTGAAAATCCTACTACACGCGTGGCCAACCCTAACAGTAATCAATGGAAAGACTTTACTGAGGTACCAAAGGATATTACAGCAGCAGAAAAGGAAAAGGTAACTGAGTGGTTTAAAACACATAAAAACCCTACATCTATCGCCATTAATTGGTCAGACTTTTTTGTGCAGCATGTAAGTAGTTCACATGCTAATATGGACTATTTGGTTGCAGTGTTGCCAAATGGTGATAATGACCACATCAACAACTTCAATTCCAGTAATGGAGTAATCATGTTAATACAAAAAAGCGGAACATCTAAGTTTGGATATAATAACACCTTAGATGGCAAAATACACTATAACTACACCATCCAGTATATTGATGGGGCTTATTATGTCGGATTTGACTTTGAAGCAACCGGACAAAACCCTAATCAACAAGAAGCCGCTGATAGCTACTATAGCGACTGGATAGTTAAAATCACTCCTGCAAAATATACAAATGCCCGACGAATTATGGCAGAGGATCTTGGGGAAGTCGGAGACTTCGACTTTAACGATGTTGTATTTGATGCCGCAATAGTAGAAGGTGGTGATGCTGTAATCACTTTACTGGCTGCCGGCGGAACTTTACCTTTGTACATTGGAGGAGAGAGTGCAGAAAATGAAGTTCACAATCGTTTGGGTGTTAGCACAGGGACAATGGTGAATACAGCAGTCGGAAAACATCAGAATATACCTCCTGTAATGTTCAGGCTTACAGGATATGCCAACAAGACCATAATCGACATTCCAATTACCGTAAATGGAATAACACTGAAAGCAGAAACAGGAAAAGCTCCTGGAAAGCTTAGTGTTCCTACTACAGTGGAATGGGCCAATGAAACTCAAGCTATCGACAATAGATATCCCCAATTTAAGGATTATGTGAATAATCCTGAGATTGATTGGTGGGAAGAATAAAAAAGAGGATACATAGAAGATACAGTTAGGTGATTAAAAGGGGAAGGGATGATGCAACAAAATGTATCATCCCTTTTATTTTGCCTAACTCTGTCGCATTAGTGGCTGGTAAGTTTTATTATCCTAAGCATCATCATAGATGAATAGCTTGCATTCACCACATATTTATTTTCCTATTCATATATTTATTCTTCTCTTCTTTGAATTTGATCTATCTTTTCATAAGTTTATCAGTTAATATTTAACTTTTAAACACTTAATAGTTAACAACTTCAATACATTATTTAAACCATGTTATAAGATTGCCCATTTGATCTCCTAAATTTGCAGAAGTCCTACAAATCCGTATCTTTGTACTGTGTTTTTCATAGTATTAGATTTAAGGTTAACAAAAAGATTGGCTGTCTGAGATAGATAGCCTTTTTTTGTGATATCACTTCTTTTTCTGGTTCAGCTTAATGGACCGGAGAAGCCCATCTTAATTATTTATCTATAAACTTAATCAAACATTTATATAAGATGAAAACTATATCAAGAACTACCATAACACTCGCACTATTGGCAAGCATTGTCCCTGTTTATGCCGTTATGAGTATCGTATTAGACCCTAATGGTGATGGAAATCTATTAATAACACTTGGCACTTTAATACCTATACTGGGTGGTCTTTTGATGGGCATCGTGAAGCTCATAAAAAAATCGCCAAAAGTCGCCACTATCTATTCTACAATAAGCCTGTTTGTCTCAGCTATTGTTTATATCGTTATATTGACTTAACGATGAGCTACTGATTTCTTTTTGATTAAGCTTTATTAAGTCTTTGGAATAACTATAAGTTACAGAGCCTTTAAAGCCATATAATGTATCTCTATAGTCTTCATGCTCAAGTTCATAATATTCAATTTTCTTCTTTCCTATTTAATCGAATCATATTTGACCCAAAATGATGTGGTTTATTGTCCGCAAATGTACTTTTGTAGTTGAACAGCAAGTTATAGTATAAAAAAATGAGGCAGTTACGATATCGTAACTGCCTCATTTTCAATCGAGCGGCAAGCGAGGTTCGAACTCGTGACCCTCAGCTTGGGAAGCTGATGCTCTACCAACTGAGCTACTGCCGCATTGCTTTCTTAGAAAGACGGTGCAAAGGTAAAAAGAAGTTTTTTATATTCAAAAATAAAAATGTAATTTTACAGCCACAAAAGTGAAAAATCCATGAAACGAATTATACTCATCACCGGAGGTGCCCGTTCGGGTAAAAGTACTTATGCAGAAAAAATGGCATTAAGTCTTTCCTCTACCCCCGTTTATCTGGCTACTGCACGCATCTGGGACGAAGAATTTCGTCAACGTGTCATCCGCCATCAACAAAGACGTGGACAGGAATGGACAAATATTGAGGAAGAAAAGCAATTAAGCCGTCACCAATTGTCTGGACGAACCATATTAATAGACTGTGTAACTTTGTGGTGTACCAACTTCTTCTTCGATGTAAATGCTGATACAGATAGTGCTTTGACTGCCGCCAAAGAAGAATTCGACCATTTCACAAAGCAAGATGCGACCTTTATATTTGTTACTAATGAAATAGGCATGGGAGCGACTTCAGATAATGAAATCCAACGAAAATTTACCGATATGCAGGGCTGGATGAATCAATACATCGCAGCACAAGCAGATGAAGTTTGGTTGATGGTATCGGGAATTCCGGTGAAGGTGAAATAAAAGAGTAGTAAGGTGATAGAGTGATGAAGGTAGTAAAGTGATAAAACGATAAAGAAATAATCATATGAAAACATTTAGAATTGTGCGACCGGACGAGAGTATCCGCCCGGCATTGATAGACAAAATCAATAACCTGACCAAACCGAAAGGCTCATTGGGTACTCTTGAAGAACTGGCTCTACAAATGGGATGGATACAACAAACGTTGTCTCCTACTCTGCAACATCCGCAAAACATCATTTTTGCCGCCGACCATGGTATCGTGGAAGAAGGTGTCAGCCTTTCACCCAAAGAAATTACCTGGCAACAAATCAGTAACTTTCTGCATGGCGGTGCAGGAGTGAATTTCCTTTGTCGCCAGCATGGGTTTACACTAAAAATAGTAGACGCAGGAGTAGATTACGATTTGCCTTATGAGAAAGGTATTATCAATATGAAAGTACGTAAAAGTACCCGTAACTATTTGCATGAAGCTGCCATGACGGAAGAAGAAATGGAACTCTGTCTGGAACGTGGTGCAGAGGTTGTACGCCGTTGCCACGAAGAAGGCAGCAATGTACTCAGTTTCGGAGAAATGGGTATTGGGAATACTTCTTCCTCTTCCATGTGGATGACTTGTTTTACAGGAATTCCTTTGGAACAGTGTGTAGGTGCAGGCAGCGGACTGGATAATGCGGGCATCCGCCACAAATATGAAGTGTTGAAACAATCTTTAGATAACTACAAAGGAGATAATTCTCCCCGCGACATCATTCGTTATTTCGGTGGATTGGAGATGGTGATGGCCGTAGGAGGCATGCTCCAGGCAGCGGAATTAGGAATGATTATTCTGGTAGATGGCTTCATCATGACAAACTGTATCCTGGCCGCCAGTAAGCTATATCCCGAAGTATTGGATTATGCCATCTTCGGACATTGTGGAGACGAAACAGGACATAAACTCTTACTTGATAATATGGGTACAAAGCCCCTTCTGAACTTAGGACTCCGCCTAGGAGAAGGGACCGGTGCTATCTGTGCGTACCCCATTGTGACGTCCGCCATACGGATGATTAACGAAATGGATAACTTCGCACATGCGTCCATAACAAAATATTTTTAGTGATATGAAAATTCTTGCAGCACTCATCTTTTTCACGCGGTTGCCTTTTTGGAGGATAAGGGAAGTTCCAGCGGAATATTTCAAACGAATCGTTCCCTACTGGCCTCTGACCGGATGGCTGACGGGTGGTATTATGGTCGGCGTATTATGGCTGACTGCCCAGGTTCTTCCGATATCTATTACATGGCTTCTTGCAATAGTATCCCGGCTACTCGTCACTGGGTGCCTGCATGAAGATGGGCTGGCGGACTTTTTTGACGGTTTCGGTGGAGGAACCACGCGGGAACGGACACTTGCCATCATGAAAGACTCGCATATAGGTAGCTATGGCGTTATAGGACTGATTGTCTATTTTCTGTTGATGTTCCTACTTTTAGAGAATCTGCCTTTGAAACTGATTTGTGCCCTTGTCATCTGCGGTGATTGTTATTCAAAATTCTGTGCATCACAAATCATCAACAGTTTGCCTTATGCCCGAAAAGAAGAAGATAGTAAGGCAAAAGTGGTTTATGACCGTATGACATGGCAAGAATCCTTGACAGGTTTTGTCTGTGGTCTATTACCTATTGTACTTTTTCTGCCAATGGTTTTCTGGCCGGCAATTTGTTTACCACTCTTCACATTCACCGCATTGTGCAGACTGATGAAACGCCGTTTACAAGGCTATACAGGAGATTGCTGCGGGGCTACGTTTCTGCTTTGCGAACTTTCATTCTACCTTGGTGCTGCGATTCTGACATATACATACAACAGATACGGTAATCCGGATTTAATCAACGCTTATTTTAAATAGTATATACTATGGAAGTTATTTTAATCAGACATACCTCGGTCGATGTTCCTCTCGGAGTATGCTACGGACAATCAGACGTTCCCTTACGCAATAGTTTTGAACAAGAAGCTGCTATCACATCAGAAAATCTGAAAAGTTATCTTCCGAAAAGCAAAAGTTTCGACCATGTATATACCAGTCCCCTATCCCGCTGCGTACGTCTTGCTACCTATTGTGGTTATCCTGATGCCGAACGCGACGACCGCATCATGGAAATTAATTTTGGTGACTGGGAAATGAAGAAATTCGATGAAATAACCGATCCGAAACTGAAAGAATGGTATGCTGACTATATGAATGTGCGTGCTACAAATGGCGAATCATTTGCCATGCAATACCAACGTGTTGCCAACTTTTTGAATGAATTGCAACAAAAAGATTATGAAAAAGTAGCTGTCTTTGCACATGGCGGCGTATTGATCTGCGCACAACTCTATGCAGGGACAATAAAAACAGAAGAAGCATTCAAAGCCCTGACTCCATATGGAGGAATTATTAGCTTGAAACTGACTAATTAACTATTCACCTGAATACTAAACGACACCAATGGTCCTTCTGAAGTATCTGCCTGCACTTTATAAATCCCGCCAAAGGCATGAATAAAATGCGCATTAATTTCATGACGAATTAATGCCGTCTTGTTCTCAAAGCGCATTTTGGCAAGAGGTGTACCGATAACTCTAAAGAACAGCATATTTTTTTCTTCATCATGCTTGATGCGGATAACAATGTTATATGTATCTCCATCATTCTCTGATGGAACCAGCAGACTGGATAGCAATGAAGAAAACCAGTTCTTGTCCGTGCTTATCATTAAACTTTCAATATCCGTCTTTAAACGAATATTTATATGTCCATTGCCAGCTTGTTCAGCTATAGACATTTCTTTCCGGCACAGAGCTATCACTTCACACTCTTCCTGCACGTATTGCGTCTTACCGGACTCAAGACGTGAAAGTTCCAAAATACTGTTGACATACTTCAAAAGATTCTCCGCATTCTCCTGAATCATCTTACCATATTCCGCTTTTGCTTCCGCAGTGAGTTCTTTTGATTCCGTCAGCAATTCGGCAAAACCGACTACCACATTTAGCGGAGTACGTATATCATGACTGATTTCAGACTGCAAGCGGTCCTTAGTGACATTATCAGCTTCCGCCTGCATAGCCGCATCAGCCGTCACCTTCTCAGCCGTCACAATCTTCCGGGATAAATAACGTGTATAGAGATAAAAGATAAGTACCAGCACCATCAGTGTGATAAGGAACAAAAAGCCCTGCTTATAATTGGTATCTTTTATCTTCTGTTTTTCCAGAAGGAGATCGTTAATGTGGTAGATTTCCTTCATCTGTTGCAGTTGGTTTGCAGAGAAAGCGTTATCCAATGAATCCTGAGTCCGTATCAGATAACGTTTTGTTTCGATTGCTCCGTCAATATTACCCTTATTAATCTGGGTGGACGCCTTATAATTAATAAGCGTGGCAAAAGTAGACACATAATGATTCAGCACGATAGGCGTCACCTCATCTACCAGTGCAATACTTTTATCATACTCCTTCGTACGTGCATAATGTTGTAACTGCACAAGCTGGACGTTCAGCCAAAAAACAGGGTCAACATGGTCTTCCAGCAATGATTTTACCTTGTTTAAATGTTCCTGTGCAATATGAAAAGTCCCCTTATTCATATATAAAAGAACATACTTTATCTGACAGTCGATTTCAAAATTACTCCAGTTCTTCCGTGTTTCGGGTTCACGTCTGATGACTTCCTGCAATACCTCATCCATCTGTCGCAAATAAATAGCCCTTAAGCTGTCTCTTCCTGAATTTCCATACACTTGGGAGATGCGTGAGAGAATATCCACGCGTAAGTTGGTTTTAGTCTGAGGAGTGAAACGCTGATAGGCTTTCAGAAAGATTTTCAGAGATTCATCGACTCTACTGGATACGCCATAAGCACATCCCAAACTGTTATATGATGCTATTTCACCATTATTGCTATTATATTTCAGAGATTCCTCCAACGCTTCTTTTGCTACATATACAGCCTTTTCTATCTGTCTTTTGGAAGCCAAAGCGCGGCTGATAGCTGCTTTCTGCTCCAAATAATAATCATAAGTGCCCACTTCAGGAGCATATGCTTTTAGTTTATCCACCCAATATGTCAGACTGTCCGGGTCATGCAGTTTATCATAGCAAGAAGCTAGGTAATAGGCACCCAGATTCTTATAGGTTATGTTCTTCTGAGTCCGTGCTTCTTCATATAAGGCAGCGGAAAAAGTCTTGTTATAGGGGGCATACTGATGCCTGTAGGCCATATCTCGCAAATATGTCAGTTTGACGATCGTATTCGGCATGGCTTGTGCTATTTTCAGGATACTATCCTGATATTGTTTCGCATTAGTATCTTTCGCATTCAGTACATAAGGGTACATGCCCAACAAACAAAGTAATATAATTACGATATGCTTCATTATGCAATGCCCTCCGCTTTAAGTTTATACATCAGCGGATGCGTAAAGCAGAAACGCGCACCTTGCGTATAATTACTGTCTACCCATATCCGCCCTCTCATGTGAGTTACGATTAACTGGCAAATGGAAAGTCCCAGACCTGTTCCTTGTGCAAAATCATTCAATTTTTCGAAACGTTCGAAAATCACGCCTTGTTTTTCAAGTGGAATACCGCAACCTGTATCGGTTACAGAAAAGAAAGCTGTATTGCGATCGGACAATTCCAACTTCAATACGATAGACCCTTCTTTGGTAAATTTAGTGGCATTCACCAATATATTAATCAAGACTTGGCGAAGACGAGCATCGTCCGTCTCTATCATTAACTCAGAGAGCTCCGTATCAAAACGTAACTCTACTTCAAGTTTACGAGAAGCGGACACGGTTTCCGTAGCTTCTTTACAAAGCTTCACGGCATCATAAGGATGAATATTAAACGTTATATTATCACTTTCAAAATCGGAGAAATCAAGGATATCATTAATCAGTTTCAGAAGCTGGAAAGAATTGACCTTGATGATTTCACAAAATTCTTTGCGTGAACCTTCATCGAACGAATCATCATCCGAAGCCAGCACAGCGGAGAAACCTACAATGGCATTGAGTGGCGTACGCACTTCGTGGCTCATATTAGAAAGAAACATATTCTTCTTCCGAATGGCTCGTTCCGCCTTTTGTATCATTACTTCCTGCGAACGCTTTGATTCTCTCAGGCGGAAAATCTTTTTCCAGCTAAGATAAAGAAAAAGTAACAGAGCAAGTGTACAGACCGCAATACCTCCCAAGTAAAGGCGATAGGAAAACAAACGGTCACGCTCATTCTGATAAGTCAATCGATCGGCCTGAAAACGAGTAGTTAGCTGGTCTATCTCTTTAGGATAGTTTTTCTCGAATGATGATTTGATATATGAAAAGACTGCACCATATTGTTCATATGCTTCTTCCTTGCGTCCCATCTTTATGAGCAAATCCGCCTTATTTTGTAATACTTCCTTATACAAGCTACTGTTGATTTCGGCATAGTTAGTATTGAGAAAAGCATCATAAGTAGTCAGGGATTTCTCATACTCACCAATCCGTTCCCAATACATAGCATCGGCAATCAGAAAATGTTGCATTATACCGGGCACCAGCTTTCCCTTCATAGATTCCACCTCATCCAAGTGTTGGCGGGCTATCTTCACAGAGCCATTGAAAAGCTGACAATAAGCATTAAAAATGTGCCGGACTGCTTGTTCCTGACTGGAGAGTTTCTCTACGGGAAAACGATTCAGACGAGTCATAAAATGTGCAGCCTGATGGAAATCACGGATGCGGAGATTGTATTCTATTAGCTCTACCAGCAACATGCGGACGTGTATTTCTTCACTATGCATCTGGTCGAACAGCTCCAATGCCTGCTCATGGGCAGCGCCGGCTTCCTTGTTACGCCCGGTATAGGAATAAACCTCACCAATAGCATTCAGCGCAAGAGCGGTTCCCAAAGTATGGGAAAGAGCACTTGCCTTGGAATACATCTGTTCGCTCCTGTCAATGGCCAGGCGAATTTCTCCTCGGAAAAGAGACGATTTTATGAGTATGCGCTCCAGTTCAAAATAAGTTCCATACTGTTTGGTAGATTCCAGATAATCGAAGATACTGTCCAGATTGATAACCTCACTTTCTTCTTTTGTCAGATAGTCGAAGCCCATGCTGTCATGAAAGGCATCTATCATTTTATTTTGTATAGTGCCGCGTATGTTTTCTGCCGGACTATCCTCCCTTGCTGATAAAGGAAAAATACAGCCAAAGCATAAGATATGAAGAATGAGATGTTTTAGTAAGTTTCTCATGAAATTTGTTTGTTTCGTGCTGTTTGGTGTTTGTGTTGTCATTCACCGCATACGCTGGCAAATATATTCAATATTTTCTAAAGAGCCAAAAAATGTAAATAGCTAAATGAAAAAAGAGACTAAAATAGTAGTTAATATCAGGATTATTATCATAAGTCCTTCGGCACGGAAGTTAATACGGGTTGCTATTTTCATATCTTCCGTAGTTAAGAGGCGACCGTTATTGCCAATATAAGGTTTCCAGACTTCTTCGCCGAAATAGTTGTGCGGACCACCAAAACGACAATCCAGAATACCGGCAAGAGCAGCTTCGGGATAACCGGAATTGGGACTGGCATGTTGATTTCCATATCTGCCAACAAACTTCAACAAAGCCGGTAAACCGCCCGGCTGGAGGGAATCACCTCCAGCGACGAGATGCAGTGGAGTGTTTTTTCGTATCCGGGGGACAGCGGCAAGTATCATAAGCAGGGCAGTCAGACGAGCAGGAATGTAATTTGCCACATCATCCAGGCGGGCAGCAAAGCAACCGAAAGCGCGGTAACGATCATTACGGTAACCAATCATAGAATCAAGTGTATTCACCATCTTATAAGCAAGCATGCCTGGAACGCCTAAAAACATATACCAGAATAAGGGAGCAATCACTCCGTCACTGAGGTTTTCCGCAAGAGTTTCGAGGGCAGCAGTACGCACTTCCTGGGCAGACAGCTCAGAAGTATCACGACCAACAATGCGGGCGACTTGTGTCCTGCCTTCCTCCAGAGAACGGTCTACAGCTTCGAATACCATACGGACTTCGCGAACAAGGGTGGTGCCTGCCAGACAAAAAAAGATGGCAAGTATTTGCAATGAAAGAAGCAGCCCCGGAGAGAATACGGCAGCCCAGCGAAGCAGATATAAAGCAACGAAATAAACAACAAGCACAAGGATGATGGCAGCAAATGCACCTTTCAAGCCTCGGCCTTGCCCTTTGTTAAGGAGATGTTCGGAGAATGAAATCATCTTGCCGAATGCTACGACGGGATGGGGCAACCAAGCAGGGTCACCCAGACATCGGTCGAGAAGCCAGGCTACAAGCAGAGGCAGGTTGAGATTAAACACAATGCCTATAATGATGAGTATATCTTCCATTGTATCCATATTAATTTTCAAGCCACTGTCCTATTGCCTCTACAAGACGGTCATTTTCCTCCGATGTCTGAGTGGCAACGCGAAAGAAGTGTTCATCCAAACCTTCAAAATTAGAGGCATCGCGAATAAGAATGCCGTGCTCATTAGCAAGGTATTCCTTCAAAGCGGAAGCTTTGCCAAAACGAAGGCGAACCAGCATAAAATGAGTTTCCGTTGTCCATATTTCAAGACTTCCCAGATGCTCCAAAGCATCACGCAAACGGGCTGTTTCCTGCAAATAGGCAGGAACATTCAGAGGATTGGGTACATCGTATTCCAAAAGATGAAGTCCGGCTTCAATGGCAAGCTGGTTGACCGACCAGGGCATACGATGAGTGCGCAGGCGACTGAGCAAACCCGCATCACCCGTGATATACCCAAGACGCAGACCGGGAACAGCGTATCGCTTGGTCATGGAATGCAGCAATAGCACATTCGGATATTCCGCAGCTTCTTGCGGAGTGAATAGCGGTTGCAAGGTGAAGTACTCATAAGACTGGTCGATGATGAAACAGACTTGCGAATTACGTTCGATTAACTCCGTCAGATACTCTTTATTTACCACCATCCCTGTTGGATTATTAGGATTACAGAGCCAGAGCATACGTATTTCTTCCGGCAGAAGGTATCCGTCTTCCGGGGCAGGAAGTTGATATAAAGAAGTAACCCGATGCCCATGTATACGGCAGGCATCAGCATATTCGCTAAAGGTGGGTTGCAAAATGGCGGTATTCGTCCCTCTGAAAGTCTGTGCAATAAGATATATGGCTTCGATGGCTCCGTTTGTCACACAGACAGCATCAGCAGGCAGGTGATACTTGTCCGCAAGGCGGGATTCAAGCGTATAAGGTTCCGGTTCAGGATAATTCCCGATAGCGTCAATCCGTGCGCACAGATATGCTTTCAGTGCAGTAAGATCTACTTTGCTATAGACATTGGAGCTGAAATTAGCAGTTATCGGATGTTGATATTTATAGGAGTCGTCTCCGTGTCCTTCAATCATGGGTTGTCAGTATTTTATAGATAAGCGGCATGTCGACATGGCTACGCACGTGGTCGGCGAGTTTATCGTATTGTTCTTCTTTAAATTGGTGATAATCGAAAGATTTCCCGGCATCAGCAAGTTTATCGGCGAAAGGTTCCAGCAGGAAGTCGATGAACGAGGGATTGTCAAGAATTCCATGAATATAAGTTCCCATGCAAGTCCGGTCAACAAAATAACCGTCAGTGCGGCCGTCTTCCAGAATATTCAGTGGGGAAGCCGGGGCATTGTGAGTGGGAACGGTGGTACCCATGTGGATTTCATAACCTTGGAGAAATTGAGAATTGAAAATTGAAAATTGAGAATTACCATTCGGTGTGGCGGTGCAGCCCGATTCTTCATTCTTCATTTTTAATTCTTCATTCAAATGGAAGCGGACTTGCCGAGTAACTTTTTCTCCAGTCATATGGGTGCTGACGGGCAAAAGGCCCAATCCCGGCAGTCGTTCTATCTCTCCTTCCACATGGTCGGGGTCGCAAACGTCTTGCCCCATCAGTTGGTAACCACCACAAATGCCCATGACAACGGCGCCTTCGCGATGAGCACGGATGACGGCCTGTGCCACACCATTACGGCGCAGTTCGTGCAAGTCGGCAAGAGTGCTTTTACTACCTGGCAAGAGAATGATATCGGCTTTTGCCAGTTCGTCAGTGTTGTTGGTATAAAAGAGGTGGACGCGCGGATCGCGTTCCAATACATTGAAATCAGTAAAGTTGCTGAGGTGGCGCAACAGGACAACGGCTATGTTCACTTTACCCTGTTCCGCCTGTACGGATTTTGTGGCAAGCGCCAGAGAGTCTTCTTCTTCGATATATATATCCCTATAATAAGGAACCACCCCTACCACCGGGATACCGCAAAGGTCTTCGAGCATTTTTATTCCGGACTCGAACAGCCGAATATCACCACGGAATTTATTGATAAGGATACCTTTAATACGTTCCCTTTCGTGAGGACGAAGCAGCATGAGCGAACCATAGACACTGGCAAAAACACCGCCCCGGTCGATGTCTCCCACAAGGATAACATCTGCTCCGGCATGCAGTGCCATAGGAAGATTGACCAAATCGGTATCGCGAAGGTTTATTTCGGAAATGCTCCCGGCACCTTCCAGCACAACAGGATTGTAGCGGGCAGACAGACGGTTGTAAGCAGTACAGACTTCACGACGCAGTTCATCACGGCCTTCAACACGAAAATAGTCGTAAGCATCACGGTTGCCGATGGGACGTCCGTTGAGCACTACTTGTGAGGTATGGTCGGAAGAGGGTTTCAATAATAAAGGATTCATGTCCGTATGGCAAGGTACACCTGCGGCTTCGGCCTGGACGGCCTGAGCACGACCAATTTCCAGTCCTTCAGGAGTAGCGTAGGAATTGAGTGCCATATTCTGTGCCTTGAACGGTGCCGGATGATAACCGTCCTGACGAAAAATGCGACAAAAAGCAGCGGCAATAATACTTTTGCCCACGTCGCTACCAGTTCCGGCAAACATAATAGGATGAAGTTTCTTCATATAATCTGTTTTAACGGGGACAAAGATAGTGCAAAATTCCGATTAAGCAGGTGAAGAGGAAGCGAGAATATAACCAACTAATTCCAACATCACAATCAACTAACATTAATCATACGATGAACTAATATTAAACATGCGATGAACTAATAATTTCCTTGCATCTTATTATTCTTACATAAATTATTAATGTTTCTTACAATAGCTATTGTAAGAATGAAATATAGTTGTTGTAAGTTATTATAATATCTGTTGTAAGAATAATAAGATGCAAGGAAAATATTAGTTTGTCGTAGCGGCAAGATTAGTTTCTTGCGGAGCCAGAAATAGTTTATCCGCAAAGAGAAATTGATTCCTTTCTTTTCAGAAACCAGCAAAAAGGAAAACTGATTGAACAATAGAAAGAAAAGAGCGTTAAAGCTCAATAACCTAAACGAACCAGTTGACATATGAAACAAATCTTACTTATCGCTCTGTTGGGAGCGAGCCTCTCTGCATCGGCACAAACCACCGGCAATAACCCGGCCGATGCATCAAATGCACCTCAGCTCCTCTCCCTCAGCTACGACGATGCTCTGCAAATGCTGCAACGCGGTAACCAAAGTCTGAAGATTGCCGACAAAGGCATCGAAACAGCCCGTGCGGAACGGGATAAACTGAATGCCTTATGGTATCCCAGCCTACAAGGAGCGGGTACTTACGTTCACATGTCCGAAAAGATAGAAGTGAAGCAACCCCTCTCCCAGTTCACCGACCCGGCTAAGGATTTTGTACACACCATTATACCGGACGACCAATTCATCAGCGGCATATTGGACCAGATAGGCGGCTATACACTTGCTTTCCCCCTCGCCCCCCGCAACCTGACCAGCATAGGACTTACGGCCGAATGGATTGTTTTTTCCGGTGGGAAACGTGTACGGGCAAGCAAGATTGGCAACCGGATGATTGACATTGCCCAAGAGAACCGCGCACAAACCGATGCCACACAACGAACGCTGCTTGCAGAAAGTTATTATGGCCTCAGTCTTGCCCGCGAAGTAGTTGCCGTCCGCCGGGACACCTACAATAGTTTGAAGCTACATTATGAGAATGCCCTCAAACTGGAAACTGCCGGAATGATTGACAAAGCCGGACGCCTCTTTGCACAAGTCAATATGGATGAAGCTTGGCGCGCATTGGAGTCTGCCCAAAAAGAGGCTACAGTTGTAGAGAGTGCTTTGCGCACACTACTCAACATGGAAGATACTTGCAAGATAGAGCCTACCTCTCCCCTCTTCATCAATGCCACACTTCCGATGAAAGAGGAATTTGTGCAAACAATGCGATCAGGTAATTACATCCTGAATCAGTTGTCGTTGCAGCAAAATATAGCCAAGCAACAATTGCGAATAGACCAAAGCGGCTATCTGCCGGACATTGCCCTGTTCGGCAAACAGACACTCTACTCTCACGGCATACAAAACAACCTTGTTCCGCGCACCATCATCGGTGTGGGCTTCACCTGGAACCTCTTCGACGGACTGGCACGGGAAAAGCGCATACGCCAGTCGCGCATTGCCGAACAAACACTTGCATTGGGCAAAGATAAGGCACAGGATGATTTGACGGTAGGTATAGACAAGTTATATACCGGGTTGCAAAAGGCACAGGACAATGTTCGTGCCCTCAACTCAACCATCTCCCTGAGTGAAGAACTTGTACGCATCCGTAAGAAGTCCTTTACCGAAGGCATGGCAACCAGCACCGAGGTAGTGGATGCGGAAACCATGCTTGCCACTGCCCGGGTGGCCCGTCTGGCAGCTTATTATGAATATGACGTAACATTGATGAACCTGTTGGCCCTCTGTGGCACGCCGGAACAATTCAAGAATTATAAGAAATAACTTATTCCTTTCGATCATCAACTTAAAAGATATAGCATCATGGAAATTTCAAAAAAAAGCATTAGTACTGCATTTGTCATCATACTGGCAATCACTATACTTGTCTCCATCCTCGGGATGGTACTTATGAGCCATCAGCCCCTCATACTTCAGGGGCAGATAGAGACTACCGAAATCCGTATCAGTGGCAAACTGCCGGGACGGGTAGATTCATTCCTTGTCCGCGAAGGCGACTGGGTAAAGGCAGGCGATACGCTTGTTGTCATCAACAGCCCGACCATCGAAGCCAAATATCGCCAAGTGAATGCCTTGGAACAAGTGGCACAGGAACAGAACAAGAAAATAGATGCCGGCACGCGCCGACAAATAGTTGCCACCGCCCAGCAACTCTGGAATAAAACCAAGAGCGACCTGACACTGGCACAAACAACTTACCAGCGTATCCTGACACTATATAAAGATAGTGTGGTCACTTCGCAACGAAAAGATGAAGTGGAGGCCATGTATCGTGCCGCACAAGCCGCCGAACGTGCCGCCTACGAACAATATCAAATGGCAGTGGACGGAGCGCAAAGCGAAGACCGCGCTTCTGCACGGAGCATGGTTGATGCAGCTCGCAGTACGGTCGACGAAGTATCCGCCCTACTTGTTGATGCACGGCTAACGGCACCGGAGGCAGGACAGATTTCAACGATATTCCCTAAACGCGGAGAACTCGTAGCACCGGGCACACCTATCATGAATCTGGTCGTCATGAACGATGCGCACGTCGTGCTCAACGTGCGTGAAGACTTGATGCCACAGTTCAAGATGGACGGTATATTCCGTGCGGACGTTCCGGCTATCGGCAAGAAGAATGTAGAGTTCTGTATCTATTATATCAGTCCGCTGGGTAGCTTCGCCACCTGGAAATCAACGAAACAGACGGGAAGTTATGATATGCAGACATTCGAGATACACGCTCGCCCGACACAACCTGTAGAGGGCTTACGCCCGGGAATGTCGGTGTTGCTGACGGTTAATGGTAAATGACAATTTAGCGAACATACTCAATGAAACAATCTCTACATAACGTACTTCGTCGTGAATGGCAGCGCATGACCTCCCGCAGGCTCTACCTTGGTGTGTGCCTTGTGTTACCCTTATTCTGCCTGTTCTTCATGGCTACCATCTTTGGTAGCGGACAGATGGAGAACATTCCTGTCGGCATCGTCGATCAGGACAATACCGCCACATCCCGGCAAATAGCACGAAACATTGCTGCCGTACCCACTTTCAGCGTCACCCGGCATTTCACTGACGAGGCTACCGCACGGGAAGCTGTGCAACGCAAGGAAATATATGGTTATCTGTCCATTCCTACAGGCTTTGAACAACGCGCTACCACAGGGATGGATGCCACGCTTTCTTATTACTACCATTATGCACTTCTCTCTGTAGGGAGCGAGTTGATGGCGGCTTTTGAGACGGCTCTGGCACCCGTCGCTCTCTCTCCCATTGCTATGGAAGCTATATCTCTGGGTGTCAGCCAAGAGCAGATAACGACTTTTCTCCTCCCCGTGCAATCTAGTATGCACCCACTTTATAATCCGGATCTGGACTATTCCGTTTATCTGAGCCAGCCTTTCTTCTACGTCCTGTTTCAGATACTCATTTTGTTGATGACGGTCTACGCCGTGGGCAGTGAATTGAAGTTTTATACAGCACAGGAGTGGATGACGACCGCACGAGGGAATATTGTTACTGCCATAGTTGGCAAACTGCTGCCTTATACATTCATTTTCTCAGTAATTGGCATACTGGCTAATTATGTTCTGTATGGCGTATTGCATATACCTTTTCAGGGCAGTCTGTTGATGATGAACCTGATGACGGTGCTCTTTATTATTGCCACACAAGCGCTTGCTGTGTTCATTTTCTCTATCTTTCCACGGATAGCTTATATCATTAGCATCGTGTCGATGGTCGGCTCGCTTGGTGCAACACTTTCCGGCGTCACTTTTCCCGTGACGAGTATGTATCCGGTCGTGCATGCGGCATCTTATCTTTTTCCCGTGCGTCATTTTACGGAGATAGCACAGTCGATGCTGTATTTTGATTCAGGATTCGGATATTACTGGCAATCGACAGCTCTGCTTCTGCTTTTCCCGTTGCTGGCATTGCTGATATTGCCAAGGCTGAAGCATTGGATATTGAAACACGAAGGGGAAACCGCGCCATGTACACAGAAGGATACAAGCCCTCTTTCGCTGGCAGACATCATTTCCCGTGAATGGCGTGCCATTAGTACCAATCCGGCAATACTTTTAGTCTTAATGGGTGGTATCTTCGCCTACGGACTTCTCTACAACCTAATGTACGCCCCCAACCTTGTGCGGAAAACACCCGTTGCCGTTGTTGATAATTCGCATTCCGCTCTCAGCCGGGAATATATCCGCTTGCTCAATGCCACTCCGCAAGCATCTGTCTATGCACTGACCCCCAATTATCTTGAAGCAAAAGAGTGGCTGAAACAAAGCAAAGTAGATGGTATCCTCTATCTCCCCGCTGACTTTGATGCACGCGTAGGGCGGGGTGAACAATCTGTCTTTAGCGTCTATGCTGCCACAGATGCTTTTCTGAATTTTAAGAACTTGCAGGAAGCTTCTTCACGCGTAATGCTTGCCGTAAACGATGCACACCGTGCAGAGGGTGCTGTATTCTTACCCCCGCAAGGATTACTCGCAGTAGCCTCGTCCGCTCCCATCAATGTGTCGGGAACAGCTCTCTACAACTATACAGAAGGATATGGTTCATATCTGATTCCTGCTGTCATGATTATCATTATCTTTCAGACAATGTTGATGGTAATAGGGATGGTGACAGGAGAAGAGGCGGAAAAAAAGCGATTACCTATCACCTCCCCCTACGGGTACTCCTCCCAAGAGGAAAGTTCGGATTGTTCTGCCTGGCACAAAGCATTGTACAACATTTCCGGTAGAACCTTTGTCTACGTAATGCTATACATCATTTTCGCCCTGTTCCTGTTAGGTTTGCTTCCTCATTTTTTCAGTATTCCGAACATCGGGAACGGCAGGGACATTATCACTATGATGATTCCTTTTCTGATAGGAACAAGTTTCTTCGGGCTCGCGGCATCACGTTACTTCACCGACTCTGAAGCACCCTTATTAATGATTGCCTTCTTCTCCGTAGGATATATTTTCCTGTCCGGCGTCTCCTATCCTCTCGAACTGATGCCTTGGTATTGGCAAGCTGCACACTACGTAGTTCCGGCCGCTCCTGCCGTGCTGGCTTTCGTAAAACTGAATTCAATGGGAGGAGATATGGCGGATATTCGTCCGGAAATGATAACACTATGGATACAAGTCTTTGTATACTTCCTGCTCTGTCTGTGGAGCTTTAGAAAAAAATATTAACTATTAATCTTCTTTCTTTTGTATGCGAACGATTGCCATCTCTCTTCACCCCACCCCTGCCGTTGCATCTCCATGCGTGCCATGACAAAGAAGAGGTCGGAAAGACGATTGATAAAACGCAGAATATCTCCCGGCACAGGGTCTTGTCTATCCAGAGTCCAGAGTCTGCGCTCCGCACGACGCGCCACAGCACGGGCAAATTGCAGTTGTGCAGATACTTGTGTGCCACCCGGCAGAAGGAAATAGCCGTTGTCTTCAAGTTCCAGCATCATGGCATCCATAGCTTGTTCACATCGCACCACCATCTCCGCTGCACGCAATTCATTCGGATTGCCACTGCCCGGACGTTCTGGGTCTGCATCCCGCAAAGCGGAAGGAGTAGCAACGTGGCTCATCACCACCATCAATTCACGTTGTATCTCATGCAGCAGTTCCTGCCAAACATCTTCCACCGGCAATAATGACCGGACAATACCTATCACAGTATTCAACTCATCAATACATCCGTTCGCTTCGATGCGAATATCATCTTTCGGAACACGGTCTCCGCCATGGATACCCGTCATTCCTTTATCTCCTGTCCTGGTATAAATCTTTCTCATACTTCTTCATCAAATAAATGCATGATACTTATCTCTCCAAAATACAAATGCGTATAACTCGCAATCAGATTCTTATAGCGATACACAGGCGTATCCACCAATTGCTTTCTGGCATTATACATTTGCACTGCCGAAGTCAAATCTTCATCCTGTTCCACTACTTGTGAATAGTGAAACTCATGCCCCCGAACTTCCACACCCCGCATTACGAAGCGACGGTATCCCAGCGACAAATGCGCATCCTTTTTGCAGACAGATACCTTTATGGGCAGTACATCTGCCATTTTATAGGAAACAGGGTGCTCATCTCCCTTTATGATGGCAGAAGAAAGATACATCATGCCACCACATTCTGCAAGTGCACGCCCGCCACGCTCAATATATTGCCTGATGGAATCAAGCACATTCGCAGCTCCGCTCAATTGCTTTACACGATTTTCCGGATATCCACCAGGCAAATAGAGGAAATTGACGTCATCCGGCAGAACGACAGATTTATCTTCCGGATCGAAAAAGGTGACTTGTCCGTATTCTTTCAGCCGATAGATATGTTCTGCATAAATGAATGAGAAAGATTCTTTGTTGCATGCCACCCAGGTATTCAAATATAAAGTTTTGCGCTTGTATGGCAAACGAGGAATGTTCAACACACGTTCTGTCATTTGTAATAACAGGTCGCAATCCAGTTGTTTCTCCAAAGACTTCAACAGAGTTTTGCTGATGCCACCTTTACCTCCCCGACTAAAGTCAAGTCCCAGATGACGGCTCTCTTCTTTCAATGCACTGTTTGTTCGCAGACAACCGAAACAGAATATATTCAAATCTTCACAGATTTCGCGCAACATGACTTCGTGGCGATCACTTGCCACCTGATTGAATATCACTCCTATCACCTGCACCTTCGGATCGAAATCCATATATCCTTTTATCATCGCTGCCAGCGAGTAAGCAGCCGACTTGGCATTTATCACCATTACAACAGGAAGATGCAACTCTTTCGCTATATCTGCTGATGAACCTTTACTACGGTCATACCCGTCAAACATCCCCATCATACCTTCTACAATGCATACATCGGCCTCTGCTGCATGACGCACATAAAGAGTACGTACATGTTGCCCGGAAGCCATAAACAAATCGAGATTATAAGATGGGATGCCACAGGCCCTTTCATGATATTTCGTATCGATATAATCCGGCCCGCATTTAAAGGGTTGCACACGTAGCCCTCTCTTTGTCAACAGAGCCATCAGTAATCGGCTGATAGTGGTTTTTCCAGTACCCGAAGTGGGCGCCGCTATCAGGAATTGAGGAATATTTCTCATCATACCGCACAGATTTATTTCCCGCAAAGGTAGTATATATTCCCTAAAACTCTTACCTTAGCTGCCCAAATAAAAGTAAATTACTATGATTACTGAAGAACTCAAGAAATTATATTGTGCTTATGCCGGACACGAGCCGGAAGCAATCGACGAACTCCCTTCCTCGGGATCCAACCGCCGCTATTTCCGCCTGACAGGCACGCCTACACTTATCGGTGTAAGTGGAACCTCTCTTGAAGAGAATCAGGCTTTCCTCTATATGGCAAGCCATTTCCGGAAGAAAGGGTTACCCGTACCGGAAGTCGTGGCAAAGAGTGAAAACGACGCTTTCTATCTGCAAGAAGACCTGGGAGATACACTCCTGTTCAATGCCATTGAGAAAGGACGCAAAACGAGCGTGTTCGATGAAGAAGAAAAGCAACTCCTGCGCAAGACTATGCGCCTGTTGCCAGCCATACAATTCTCCGGTGCAGATGGTATGGACTTTTCCTATTGTTATCCGCAATCGGAGTTCAACAGCCGCAGTATCCTGTGGGATTTGAATTATTTCAAATACTGTTTTCTGAAAGCAACCGGAATGGAATTTCAGGAAGACCGTCTGGAAGATGATTTCCAAAAGATGGCGGATGTATTGATGCGTAGCAGTTCTGCCACATTCATGTATCGTGATTTCCAGAGCCGGAACGTGATGATTAAAGATGGCGAGCCGTGGTTCATTGACTTCCAGGGCGGACGTAAAGGTCCTGTTTATTATGATGTAGCTTCTTTCCTATGGCAGGCCAAGGCGAATTATCCCGATAGTTTGCGCAAAGAGCTTTTGAAGGAATACATCGATTCGCTGTGCAAATACCAGCCTGTAGATGAGAAGTACTTCTATGCTCAGTTGCGTCACTTTGTATTGTTCCGTACTATGCAGGTGCTGGGTGCTTACGGTTTCCGTGGTTATTTCGAGAAGAAACCGCACTTCATTCAGAGTGTACCCTTTGCCATTGAAAACTTACGCCAGCTATTACAAGAACCGTATCCCGAATATCCGTATCTCTGCCACGTGTTAAAAGAGCTTACCGAGCTGAAACAATTCACTGATGATTTGCAGAAACGCCGTCTTGTTGTGAAGGTTACCAGCTTTGCATATAAGAAAGGTATTCCCGAAGACTCCAGCGGAAACGGAGGTGGTTTCGTATTCGACTGCCGCGCGGTGAATAATCCCGGCAAGTACGATCGTTACAAACCTTTCACCGGACTAGATGAACCTGTTATCCGTTTCCTTGAAGACGATGGCGAAATAACGACTTTCCTCGAACATGTATATGGTTTAGTAGATGCTTCTGTGAAACGGTATATGGAACGCGGATTTACGAATCTTTCTATCAGTTTCGGATGTACAGGCGGCCAGCATCGTTCCGTTTATTCGGCACAGCATCTGGCAGAGCATCTGAATAAACAATTCGGAGTGCAGGTAAATCTTATCCATAGGGAACAGAATATAGAACAGACGTTTAAAGCTAAAAACTAAATTGAAGTGATAAGTGATTAGTGATAAGTGATTAATACCATGCGGTACAAAACTTATCACTTCACTTATCACTAACCACTAATCATTTATTAACGTGAAAGCAATGATTTTTGCCGCAGGCCTCGGCACCCGCCTTCGCCCGCTAACCGACAATATGCCCAAAGCCCTTGTCCCCGTTGCAGGCAAGCCCATGTTAGAACGTGTCATTCTCCGGCTGAAAGATGCCGGATTTAATGACATCACCGTAAACATCCACCACTTTGGCGAACAGATTATAGATTTCCTTCGCACCCATGATAACTTCGGTGCAGATATCCATATCAGCGACGAACGAGGCGAATTGCTGGATACCGGTGGCGGAATTAAAAAAGCCCGTCCTCTGCTGGAGAGCAACGAGCCTTTCCTTATACATAATTCTGACATCCTGACAGATTTAGATCTCAACGCCTTCTACCGTCACCATCTGAAAAGCAATGCAGACGCCACCCTGCTCACCAATCATCGGAAAACCTCCCGCTACCTGTTGATGGATAAAAATAATCGCCTCTGTGGCTGGACTAATCTTTCCACCGGTGAAGTACTCCCCAAAGAACTCGACTATCCCGACGAGCACTACCAATTGCAGGCTTTCGGTTGTGTCCATGTCCTTTCACCCTCCATCTTTCATTATATGGAGAGCGAACGTTGGACAGGAAAATTCTCTATCATCCCGTTTTATGTGGAGATTTGCCCGCAAGCACATATCCAGGGATATCCCATAGATAGCGAAAACTGGTTTGATGTGGGGAAACCGGAAACACTGGCAAAGGCAGAAGCTTATTATACCTCGTTATAATACAGGCTCCATTTTTATCAGTTTCCCTTGCCCGTCAAATAAGTATTCGTAATTAAAAGAACTGTAAATGCGATACTTCCAGCGAGCACTCTTTTCAAAACGGCGGCTGTCATCCAGGACAGTCGCCTGATATTTATCTTCTAATTCGCTGACAAACGCCTGAAATCTCGGATCCTGAAATCTATAGGTAGCAACCACTATCCGAACATCCGGATAGTGGTTCCGCAAATCATCCAATTCTGCTCGAACACTATCTATTCCATCCTGCAACCAGAAAAGCAAACATACCGGCTGCCCCTTTCCTGCAATATCCGAGAAAAGTACACTATCCTTTTCCGCATAGTCCACCTGCCTGAAATCAATAAAATCATCTCCGGGCATCATACTGCGAGTTCCGTCCAGCATGCGTTTCAGTCCTATCAGTACCGATGTACTGTCCCGCATCTGCGGATTACTGTTCTGATATAATTTTTCCAGTTCATCCGGATATATTTCCGCCCAACGGTCAAAAACCATCCACCCCATAGCATTACCCACATTATCAAATACGAACTTCCGGGTCTCTTCACGCGGAAAGATATCTTCATGCCAGAGTTTCCAAAGGCGCACATTCAGTGAACGGGGATTGGTACTTTTGTCCGGCACAGGCATTTCTGGCGGAGTTATATTTGTCAGCGTCAGTTCTCCCCTTTCCGGATAGAAAAAGTTCATGCTATGACGGTGTTCTATGCCGTAGAGATGCAGAGTGTCTTCTTTTCCGGAGAATGTGGCCTGCCCGTTTCTGATGATAGCAGAGTCCAACGGTCCTTTCCCATAATCCCTATCACTCGTCATGCGGTCGGCACCATAGCGCCACAGGTATAGCGTATCTCCTTCATGAGCATCCAGTCCGATACAATTTACCGTAAATGTGTGATCATGAGACTGGCAACTTATCATCCCCAGAAGCATAGAAAAAAATATCCATCGATTGATTTTCATAAGGCGCAGATAATTAAATGAATAAACAGATGGTACAAAAGAACATTTTTTTTTAGAAAGATGCAAGCAAAAAATAGATTATTGGTGAACGATTGTTTACGGATTTCCATATATTTGTAGCATTACATTAAAAGAACTGACTATGAAACGACTGAAATTAGGTTTATGGATATGTCTGTGTTTGTGCACCACTACCCTTGTGGGACAAAACAAAGTGAAAACAACAGCTGAAAAAGTAATGCTATTTATTGATGGCGCCCAAGTGACGCGTACTAAGCAGGTAGAAATCCCTGCTGGAACCTCAACTCTCATCTTCACCGGACTATCCCCTTACATGGATGCTCAAAGTATGCAGATAAGTGCTAAAGGGAAGCTAACTGTTACGTCAGTCAATCAGCAATATAATTATACAGATAGTGCTTCCGTCAGCCAAAAGCAGCAAAGCCTGCAAGAAGAACTCAAAAAAACAGAGAAGCAACAAAAAGAACAAAATGCTGAACTTGGATTGATTAATGCTGAATATGAAATGCTGAAAACAAACTGTTCCGTCAGCAATAAGAATACAGCAACCTCTTTAACTACCATCAAAGAAGTGAACCATTACTACTCCACCCAGCTGAAAACTCTGAAATCAAAAGAACTCGCCATCAACGAAAAAATAGAAGAACTTGCCCGAAAGCAAGAGCAACTAAATGCAGACTTAGCACAACTGAGTGGCAAGGCTTTAACTCCTATGAGCGAGATTGCAGTAAACGTAAACGCACCTGCTACCTGCAAAGCTACGTTTACTCTCAATTATTATGTGAAGAATGCCGGTTGGTTTCCTTCCTATGATGTCCGTTCCAGCAGCCTATCTGAGCCTATTTCCATCATTTACAAAGCGAATATCTTCCAGAATACCAAAGAAGAATGGAAGAACGTGGAATTATCTCTCTCTTCTTCCAATCCTACCACCGGAAACATAGCTCCTAAGTTAGCTACTTATTGGCTGGATTACGGACTTGCAGCACCGCGTTACAGTTTGAATCAAAATGGAAATTCAGTTTCGGGAGTAGTGCTCGACGGTGAACGGGAACCCATAATCGGAGTGAACGTTATGATACCCGGCACCACCATAGGCACCCTCACCGACGTGAACGGCAAGTATTCTATTACCATTCCCAACGGACAAAATCAGCTCCAATTCTCATTCATCGGTTACCAATCCCAAACCAGAGACATACAGGGAAGTGTCATGAATGTTGTTCTTCAGGAAGATGTGCAGATGTTGCAGGAAGTAGTAGTAGTGGGATATGGTGCAGAAGCGGCGGCTCCCTCATACAAGCCCTCCACCAAATCCATCAAGAAAGCTGCTGCCATTGAGGAAGAAGCCAGTATGGCCCTTGAAGTTGAACAAAGCCAAGGACAAATGGGCTACGAATTTGAAATAAAAGTCCCCTACACCATCCCTTCTGACAATAAGCCTGTAGTCGCCGAAATCGGACATTATGAGCTTCCGGCTTCTTATGCTTATCAAAGCACTCCCAAAATTGACAAAGATGCATTCCTGATAGCTCAGGTCACTGATTGGGAAAAGTTACACCTACTTGAAGGTGAAGCAAATGTTTATTTTGAGAATACCTTCATCGGCAAATCCATCATGAATATCACCCAACAAAACGATACTTTATCCTTCTCCCTGGGACGCGACAAACGCATCATGATACAACGCACGAAGGAAAACGAATATACTTCACGCAAATTCATGGGTTCCAGCCAGACACAATCCATTGCCTGGAAACTCTCTGTACGTAATACACGTCCAGAGCCTGTAACGCTCACTCTTTACGACCAACTGCCCGTATCACGCAACAACAACATCACCGTGACAGCAGAAGAAATTAGTGGTGGAAGACTGGACGAGGCCAAAGGTATCATCACCTGGCAAATAACCTTACAGCCCGGCGAACAACGTGAGTTACCTTTGCGTTATAAAGTGAAATATCCTAAAGGACGCAACTTAGTAATAGAATAACGTTTTTTATGACCCTAAGACAGAAATTATCCGGTATTCCCCTGTATATGCAAATCCTGATAGGCATGATTGCCGGTATCATTATCGGCCTCATTGCCTTGCAGATAGACGGTGGTGTAACTTTTGTACGCCACTGGCTCCAACCTTGGGGACAAATTTTTATCCGCCTTCTGCAACTGATAGCCATTCCTCTGGTGTTCATCTCTCTGATAAAGGGAATGACCGGACTGAAAGATATCAGCAAGTTCTCGCGTATTGGCGGAAAGACCATCGGCATTTATATATGTACAACTGTTGTCGCCATTCTTTTAGGCCTCGCCATGGGCATGCTTGTTCAACCCGGGAAACTAGTAAACCACGAACAAGTAGCACACCTGCAAGAGCACTATCACACCGTAGCGGAAGAGAAGAAACTTGCTGCAGAACAGACCCGCGAACAAGGGCCATTGGCGTTCCTGACCGATATTGTCCCCAATAATATTGTCAAAGCAGCCTCCGACAATGGCAAGATGCTACAAATCATCTTCTTTGCCGTCTTCTTCGGATTAGCAACACTGGCACTTCCCGCCCGGAAAGTGCAACCCGTCATAGCTTTATTTGATAGTCTGAACGGCATTATTCTGAAAATGGTAGACTACATCATTTTATTTGCTCCCTGGGGTGTAGCAGCATTGATGGCGGGACTAATCACAGACTTTCAGGGTGACACCAGTATATTCAATGCATTGGCTGTTTACGCGCTGACAGTTGTTATTTCCCTTTTCATTCTGCTATTATTTTTCTATCCGGTGCTGATACACTTCTTTACACGGATAAGTCCCAGGAAGTTTATCCGGGCAATGTATCCTGTGCAACTGTTTGCTTTCACTACAAGCAGCAGTGCCGCCACATTGCCCGTAACGCTGAAAACCGTGGAAAATAAACTGGGAATTTCAGAAGAAGTCAGTTCATTTGTCCTGCCTGTCGGCGTTACTATCAATATGGACGGCACATCCTGCTATCAGACCATCGCAATACTTTTTATCGCACAAGTTCTGGGTATTGATTTGAGTTTCTCCCAACTCTGCATCATTGTTGCCATGACCGTACTTTCCTCCATTGGCACTCCCGGGATTCCCGGCGGAAGCTATGTTATCCTGGCAATGGTACTTACATCCGTCGGCATTCCGGCCGAAGGTTTGGCACTGATATTGGGTATTGACAGACCGCTGGATATGCTGCGCACTGCAGTAAACGTAACGGGAGATGCGGCAGTGTGTGCCATGATTGATTCAGCCCCCCAACCATCTGCTGAATAATTGATAAAAGCCTTATTCTTCCGCCGCCTCTTTCATTGCCTTTAGTAATGATAATGAGTTTGTAAAAGGAACATCTGTAGCCAAATCCCAACTCATCACGCCACACATACCTTGCTGGCGAGCATAACGAGTTTTGATTTTGATGTTAGTCTGACCATCAAACAAATATTCATCTCCGCTATAAGTAACCGTGTTCTGGTCCGGACTCGTTATCAAATTATTTTTAGTAAAAGTATTGTAAGCTTGTGTAGGCTTACCATTAGTAGCCCCGATAAACGGAAGTCCTGCCACTATTTTTTCTTTCGGAATACCTCCGTCACTGATTACTTTTTGCAAATCTATTTTATATTGTTCTACGGGATAACGATCGGGAGAAGGGCCATAGCACTGTATAGAAATCCAATCCATTTTGGCAATCGCTTCTGCTGATATTTTGTAATATAATGGATGCAAAGTCGGAGAAATAACACGGTTCTCCGTTCCATCTTTCAGAGCAATAAGTGCATTGCTGACATTTGTATAATCTGCACCTGAACTGGGCCACTCAAAGTCAATATCCGCACCATCAATATCATATTGCTCCATCATATTCTTCATGTTCCGCGTAAAATCAGCAATAGCGACAGAGCTGGCACACATTGTTTTCCAGTTTCCACCGGCTACTCCTAAACGAAACAAGATATTCTTACCTGTCAGTTTGCTACGGATATCTTTCATGATTTCCACCCATGTCTGCGAATCTTTACCCTTATCGGAAGCATCATCATACTTCCAATATGCCAATGTTTTTGTTGCATTCCAATCGCCTTTGAAAGTAAGCTCCTTATCTTTGTAAGCAGCCGGATTATCAAATTTGATTCCTGAGAAAAAAGTCTCATCCAATTTCCCCTTGAAATTACTGCCAAGTAATGTAGGAGCACGAAAAGGCATAGTTCCTGTATTGGATACTGCATCCGCAGTTTTCGTAGCATCAATAGTCAGTGTCACAGTCTTAGCCGAATAAGATAATCCTACATAATGCCAGGCTCCGGTTAACAGTCCGGTAGCAGTCAGTTCCGAGATTTCCGACCCTACGATAAACTTCATTTCCTCCGGAACACCTCCAAATTGTAAAGCTACTTTGCTATCTCCGACTGTTTTACTGAATAATACAGCATCCGGTGTCCATTCATCAATGTATATCCATGTGGCAAAACTGAAGGCCGACATAGCTGCAGACGCAGTATTCATCAGGTGCGGACCAGCATTCATCTCACCTGTCCCATCAAAAGCAATAACCCCATTGCGCCCTGCATACGAATCCAGATGAGTAACTCCACCAGTAAACGTAGCATTATTTTCCGGAGTTTCAAAATATAATGTTCCATCACCATAAGGCTGAACAACCATATAAATCAAATCATTGCAAGCCAACATACTTTCCGTTGAAATATCCCCTTTTTGATAAAAGTTTCCACGAATATAAGAACTCACAATAAAAGGTTTATTACCGTCTACATCCGGTGTTGCAAAGTCGGCATCAATGGTACACGACACTTTTACGGAAGTAGTATTTTCAGCCGGACAAATCAGATTAGTCTTATAATTGATTGTAAAGGGGACATAATCAATATTAAAACTTTTCAACGCATTTCCTGTCGCATCATTCGAAGCAAAAAAATCCAGGTTGACATCATACAAAATACTTCCCTCCTGATAATTGGCTCCATCAGCCAAAGGATGAGTAAAAAGATAGTCGAAAGCCAAAATCTGATTGGCATCAGCAGATAAGGTCTTTCCTGAAAGAATCTCTTGGGAAGCAGTTCCTGTGATATCGCCTTTGAGAGCATCATAAGAAGTATACACAGAAGGATAAGTTACCTTGATACTACTCACATCAGAATAATTACCTTTTACATTCAACAAAGCAAAAGGACGTTTCAGTGCCATGGTGATATCCGAAGTAGCGGATGTAACATCAGCAATTCTTCCGCAAAAAGCATCTCTTGCCGGAGTATTGAGAGTCCATTTATCTTTTACAATCGTGACATTCTTCAAAGATTGCGTATCGTAAAACTCATCTTCTACGCTTATCAAAGCGGAATTATCCACGCCACTATTAACAAAATCTGCCCAAGCAACCAGTGTGAATGTTTCATCTGGTGCCAACTGCAAATTAAAGTCGGGGGTAGTCTGTGGCATACGTTGCACTAACGTCAATGTACCGTTATTCTGCTTATATACACCCAGCACATAACGTAAGTGATATCCTTCAGCAGTAGGAAGAACTGAAGTTCCACGGGTAACTGCTACGTCCATTGACAGATGCACCTTTACATTTTGCTTGTGATCGATAGCACTTTCAGCATCTCTACATCCCATTAATAATAGACCAAAGAACACGTACCACAAAAAGAATTTAATTTTCATGTTGTTAAATTTAAAGATTAATTAATTACTATATCGATTTCTCCCGATATTTCTCCATCTATGATATTGCCCTCCCCTAAATCTTTCATCTCAACATATTTAGCTACATGCCCGGCAGATTTCAATGACAACGATACCGAAGAGACATGATAAATGATTCCTCCACTAGAATCACCTATTGTAACTTCCATGTCAATAGGGGTAACTTTATTCTTATCAGTAAATATATAGTCCGATGCTACAACAAAATTTTCTCCCTTTTTCTGTATATCGCTATATCTGACCGAAGGATTCAACAGGGACGCCACACAGCATTCTGTAAGAATATCATATGTGACAGGAACATAACCTTTGTAAGTAAGGATAGAATTCATGCTCTCATCGGTATTTATTTCTCCTAAATCAGTTGTCAAAGTGTAGGAAGAAAGCGGGGAATAGAAAACCAGACTAAAAGCCTGTGTAACCAAATTATCGGAAGATAGCGTCAAAGGTAAACAAGCCGCATAAGCTTCCTTCCTTACATCAGCCACTCCGTCTTTCATACGAATCGCTCTCAAATTCTCCGTCATATAATACGAAGTATCCTCGGTAATACGATAATCGATCCAGGCCAAAAGGTGGTAATCTCCGATAGGCAGAGTCAATTCATACAGAGGAAGTTTTGTGCCCTGCATAAATCCGACAGCAGTCGTCTCATCAGGAAATTCCAGATAAAAGGAATGACGCCCAATTTCCAAATCATTTTGAATAACAGAAATAATACAATAAGGGTGAGCCTCAGAAAAAATAGTTTTCAGTGAAACTTTATCAAAGTTTCCATAAATAGAAACCTCGAAGGATTGATGCAAACATACTTCCTCATCCTTTTGATAACAGGAAATCAAAAATAGTATGAGAATATAGCAATACGCAGCATGTATCTTCATAACTTTTGTATTAAAAAGGGCTAACAATGATTTCATGGAGACAAAATTAGGATGCTATTTCCTGACAAAATGTACAATAATCACTATTTTTTAGTCCAAAAATCACTATTCAGAATGCTTTTGGCATATAATAAAGGAATCTTAGTAGAGAAATGTATAAAACTCTCTTCTTTATATTATTTAGCATACCGTTTGCATCTTTTTTATTTCCAAATTGTTTAATTTATAAATTAGAGTAAAACAGAATAATAAAAGAAGAAATTATGAAAAAGATTATCGCATTAATGATGTTAGTTTTCATAGGTGCATCTACTGCAATGTATGCACAGCAAAGTAGTAGTGAAACCCGCCGTGCAGAACGTAAAGCTCAGCGTGACGCAGAAAAAGCCAGGGAAAAAAGAGAAGAAGCACAGGCATATGCCAATGCCGTACAAGCCATCAATAACAGAAAATTCGTACTGGAAGCTGACCGTATTACGTTCAAGAGAGGACGGAGTGCTTTCGTTACATCAAACACCAACTTTGTACTTTTAAACGGTGAAAAAGCATCTGTTCAGGTTGCTTTCAATGGTCCTTATGCAGGTCCTAACGGCATTGGCGGTATAACCGTAGACGGCAGAGTAGGTGAAGTTAAAACGACCACAGATAAAAAGGGAAATGTGAGTTGCAGTTTCAGTGTAGTAGGCGTCGGAATTTCCGCACAAGTTTCTATCAGGTTGACTCATGATACCAACAATGCATCCGTCACAATCAACCCAAACTTCAACTCGAATAGATTGTCACTGGATGGCAAAGTAATTCCATTATCCGAATCAAGCGTATATAAAGGACGGTCTTTCTAATTACTAAAAATAAACAAACAACTAGAATACAGGATTCTTTTAAAACATTCTTAAAGCATCGGGAAGATGTTATTTCCCGCTATTGAATACTTACGGCTGCAAAAGTTTATACTTATGCAGCCGTAAGTATTTTATTGACTATACAGTTCTCCCTTAAATACCATAGGAAACTTTTTTCAAGTATGCTTTTTGTTCAGACAGACTTTTTTTCCTATCTTTGCCACGGTTTTTGGTTCCGTATCTCCCTGTCGCTATGGTGAGAACGGTGAAAAGGGAATCAGGTGTAAATCCTGAACAGACCCGCTGCTGTAAAATCCGTTTCAAATCTTGAATATACCCAATTAGCCACTGTCCGCAAAGCGGATGGGAAGGCATTCAAAGATGGATAAGTCAGAAGACCTGCCAAAAATGATATAGTTTTAATGCTTTCGGGAAATAAAGCAGAAAAAACATTTAGTCTGGCAGTTCTTTATCCTCCATAAAGAATTCTCTCTCTTCATGTATATCCTCCCGAAAGTAAGTCATAAATACTTTAAAAAGACTGAAATGAAAGTTTTTTCATGTGTATTATTTATGCTGACTTGTCTTTCGCAGATAGGCATAATGGCACAAAACAAAATTACTCTATCGGGAAAGGTGACAGACCAGCATGGTGCTCCTTTGTCTTTAGTGACAATTGCCGTAGAAAACACTTCATCCGGAACCTATACGGATGATAACGGACGATATTCCCTACAAGTCATACCCGGAAAACATACTCTTGTCGTATCTTTAGTAGGTTATCAAACTGTAAAGACACCCCTTAATATCCAGCAAAGCAAAAAACTCAATTTTACATTGGAAGAGAGTTCTGTTGTCCTGAACTCCGTAGAAGTTTATGGAAAGACGCAGACACAGAAAGTGAAAGAAGGAGTTTTTTCCGTCAATGCTCTTGATATAAAACCTATAGTAAATTCGCTAAATAATCTCAATGATCTGATAAACCGTACAACGGGCATTAAGGTTAGAGAAGAAGGAGGTGTCGGTTCAGACTTTGATTTGTCCATAAATGGTTTATCCGGCAATTCCGTCCGCTACTTCCTGGATGGAATGCCTTTGGACACCAAAGGAAGTGGGGTTTCACTTGCTAACCTGCCGGTAAATATCATAGACCGGATTGAAATATATAAAGGGGTAGTTCCTGCAAGCCTGGGAACGGATGCATTGGGTGGCGCCATCAATATCATTACCAAACAAGAAAAAAAGAACTATCTGGATGTTTCTTATGGCATCGGTTCATTCCATACGCACAAAGCAGACTTGAATGCACAATTTGTAGAACCTAAAACAGGACTGATTATCCGACCTACTGTGGGCGTAAACTATTCAAAGAATGATTATACAATGAAAGGCGTTGAGGTCTGGGATGAAGATAGTCGTAAGTATATTCCAGTCAACCGCAAACGCTTTCATGATGATTACTTCTCACTGTTCGGACAAATGGAAATTGGTTTTACCAATAAATCCTGGGCAGATGCTTTCTTTGTTTCCGGCTCTTATTCAAAAATTAATAAAGAGTTACAGACAGGTTCTATCCAAAGTAAAGTATATGGTATGGCAGAAAAAGAGTCAGACGCATGGAACATTTCTGCACACTACCAAAAGCGTAACCTCCTCATAAAAAACCTGCAACTAAACGCCTCCATTTCGCATACTTGGGATCACTCATTGACAGTGGATACCACATACCGACAATATGACTGGAATGGTGACTATATCATAAGTTCACGTAGTGAAATCATGGGACGCGGACGTATAATGCGTCATTACAAACGTCCGTTGACTATTGCCCGGGGGAACTTGGACTATCGACTAAACAATACACATAGCCTTAATCTGAACTATCTGTTAAGCCGTACGGGCAACAACCGCTACGATGAAGTGGATACTGATTTTGAAAAGTCAAACGACATTTTAGCCAAACACATCATCGGCATTTCCTACAACCAGTCATTTTGGGATAGTAAACTGACTAATACATTTTTTGCCAAAGATTATATTAACCACTTGAATATACGACAGACTGATTTAGACTGGCTTACCGGTTCAGAAAACGTGAAAGGCTCAACTACGAAGAATTACCTAGGCTATGGCATTGGTTCACGATTTACAGTTACCGCCCCATTCTCTATAAAGTTATCTTACGAACATAGCGTACGACTACCCCTCGCCCGTGAATTGTTAGGTAATGGTAGTACAATCTATGCAAATGTGGCATTAAAACCAGAAAGCAGTGATAATATCAATCTAGGCCTCTTCGGTACATGGCATCCAGCATCCGGACATACTATTTACTATGAAGCAAGCGGTTTCCTTCGCTATGTAGACGACTATATCCAGGCTAAAGTATCGGAAAAAGAGGCCACAATGCAATATGAAAACGTTCCTGCCGTACACATCAAAGGCTTGGAAGGTGAAATACGTTATAATTGGCAAAATAAGTTACAACTGATCTCTAATATAAGCTTTGAAGAAGCTCGTGATCAGAAAAGATATAAAACTGATGGTAAGCCTTCAGCTACTTATAACAATCGCGTACCTAACCGTCCCTGGTGTTTTGGAGGAGTAGAAGCAAATTATACTTTTCAAAACATGCTATTACCTCAAAGTAATCTGCGTTTAGGATGCAGTTACCAATGGGTACACTGGTTCTTCCTTACATGGGAAGCATACGGTGCACGTGAAAGCAAAGCACGTATTCCAGCACAACACATCTGCAATGCCGATATTACATATTCTTGGAAACGAGGACAATATAACATTGCATTAGAATGTGCCAATGTATTTGATAAGCTTGCTTATGATAATTACAAACTACAAAAGCCCGGTCGGTCATTCTTTGCTAAATTCAGATTATTTATTCATTAAATCTATTTATTAATTAACATTTATTCAAAATGAAAAGACTAAAATTCTTATTCAGTATGGTAATGGTCGCAATCCTGGCCATATCATTCAATGCTTGTTCTGATGATGATCCAACTCCAACTCCCGAGCCGACTCCAGGAACAGAAGATTACCATTTTGATATTTGGATTGCCCTTGACAAACATGGTGGAATGGGACGTGATGTTAAAACACTCGTTAGAAGTGTAGAGTCTCTTGATGCAACCCAACCCCAAATTGACTTTGTAGGGGAAGGTACTGAAGTGAATTCCAAGTTGACACTGGAAAATATTATTAAAGGTGCCTATTACTATCAGGTGCCTGTTGCAGGTGACAGATTTGGCAAATATACACTGTCAGATAATAAAATAAATACAGTACAAGAACAAAAGTTTGGTACAAACACATACCTCCCTCGTAAATACACCCACACATGGCTTCCCGATAATAACTTAATGATTATGGCAGCCAATGGTGATGCAGACAAAATTATCTGGACCAAACTCAATGCTTCTGACATGACTATATTGAAAGAAGGTACATTGAATATCCAAGTTCCGGAAGGTTCAGCCGTATTCACAACTTCTGGAATTCTAACTTATCGTGAAAAAGACAATAAACTGATTTATTTCTATTATGGAAAAAGTAAAAAAGGCCTAAATTCTACTGAATCCAAAGTATATACGGCTGTAATCGATCCTTCGACGATGAATGTGGAAAGCAATATTCAGACTTCATTAGTTGATGAAATGGTTGGTAGTGCTTACGGTGAATTGCTTCAAAAATGTACTTTTTTTGATGAGTCAGGTAATCTGTATCTCGCCTGTTTATCAAATGATGAAGATGGTGTAGAAAGATCTCATCTGTTAAGAATAAAAGCTGGAGAAAAGGACTTCGATCCAAGTTATGATGGATTTACCAATGATGGTAAACTTGTTTCTATAGAATATCTCGGTAACAATAAAGCTCTTGCTTATGCCCGTGAGGATCAATTGGGAACAGGAATCGACAGTTACAGTCACTATTATGCTATTATTGACTTATCTTCAAAAAGTAGCAGTCGCATCAAATGTGATGGTAAAGACTTGCCTTACAGTGGTGGCCGTTTTTCACAACGTACAGCTATAGCTGGTGATAAAGCTTATATTGGTGTCAATCCAGAAGGGAGCAATCCTTGTATCTATATCTATGATATTGCAACAGGTGCAGTTGAAAAAGGTGTAGAAATAGCCGAAGGATACTATTTCGAACAAATCCGCGTTTTGGAAAACGAAAAATAATTCAATTACTTTAGAGACTGTCACAATTCAAAGGCAGTCTCTAAATTTATATACTCGCTTATGAGAACTTTTTATTTCTTATTATTCTTACTGAGTATTCCTCTCCTCTGTCCTGCGCACGAAGGAGAAAACTTCATAGCAAGCGATATGCTCGCAAATATGAAACCCGGCGATAAAGCCGCCCTGCTGATGGTACACTTTGGTACTACACACGATGATACCCGTGCCCTGACTATTGACGGTATCAATGCGAAAACTCACAAAGCATTCCCTGATCTGGAAATGCGTGAAGCTTTTACTTCCCGTATCATTATCCGCCGTCTAAAAGCACGCGGCATCAAGAAACTAACTCCGCTGGATGCCATGCTCCGTCTGCGTAGTGAAGGCTATACACATGTTATCGTACAAAGCACCAATATCATTGATGGTGTGGAGATGGAAGCACTTCGTCGAGATATGGAAAGTGTACAACCTTTCTTCAAGGAAATCCGTATCGGCACTCCCCTGCTCTACTCTACAGAAGATGCTGAAAAAGTGGTAAGCATATTAGGAAACCGACTTGACGCAACTGCACAAGGAAAGAAAGTTTCCAGTAAAAAGAACATGGAACATTTTGTTCTTGTCGGTCATGGCACCTATACTCCCAGTACCGCCATCTACAGTCAGATGGACTATATGCTGAAAGCCTACGGACTGAGTAACTTCCACGTAGGTACCATCGAAGGATATCCTTCATTTGAAACGATGCTGTCACAATTGAAAGCCGGAAAGGCCAAACAAGTAACTCTGGTTCCATTTATGTTTGTAGCTGGCGATCATGCTAAAAATGATATTGCCGGAGAATGGAAAGAAGCACTTGAAAAAGAAGGATACGCAGTAAATGTCCGTATGGAGGGTATGGGACAAATACCTGAAATACAGGAAATTTTCATCGACCACATCCGCTTCTCACTGAAACACCGAATGCTGGATATTATGGATAAAAAGGCAGCATACGCTGCCGGAAAAGACGAGTAATAATTACCTTATTTGTTTCAAGGCATGAAACCAGGAGTTTCATGCCTTGAATGTCAGCTTACTATGAACAAGAAAAGAACAGGAATAATCCTTGGCTGCATAATCACCATAGTCATCACTTGCTTTGCAGCCTACAATTATTGGTGGGCACCTACCCGCATCCTCATCATCAATCCCCTGCCCGCACAAGCAGCAGATATCGCGTTGAATAATGATTGTCGCCATATCCGCGTGAAATGCATCAAGATGGAAGAAATGAAAGACCTTTCCGGTTATGATGCCATCATGATGTATGGACGCGGATTGTTTCTGGATGAAACACAAGTAGCGGAACTGGAACGGGTAGCTGCCAAAGGTGTTCCTGTTTTTACCAATGCGCTAAGACACTTCAACTTCATCGTCAATCACAACATCAACCCTGAACAACAGGAAACCCTGCAAATGTATTTTCAAAATGCTTGCAGACAGAACTACAGGAATGCTTTGCGCTACCTGCGACACATCTCCACTCCCCAGCGCCTGGGTGACCGCTCTTTTGAAAATCCCGTAGAATTACCCAACAACCTGTTTTATCATCAGGAATCCGGTCAGTACTTCAAAACACCGCAAGAGTTGACTGAATATCTGAAACAAAAGCAGCTCTACCACGAAGGTGGGCGCAATCTTGCTTTCATCTCAGGCATTAGTTTTCCGGTGGAAGGTACCCGCGCCCATATAGATACCCTAATCTCCCGTCTGACACAGGCAGGTTTCAACATTTATCCCATCACCGGTAGCGGTAAGGGACGCGAAGACCTGATACGTACCCTTCATCCCGACGGATTGATTTATCTGCCTATGGGACGTCTGGGAAACGATTCGCTTATCAACTGGTTACACCAGGAAAATATCCCCCTCTTTATGCCTTTCCCACTGGTACAACCGCGTGAAGAATGGCTGAATCCCAACATACCCGTAAGTGGAGGTACACTGACAGCACGTGTAGTAGTACCCGAAATAGACGGAGGCATGGCCCCCTTATGCATTTCCACACAAAATGAGAATGAAGAAGGATACATTCTGCACACACCGGAACCGGAACGGATGGATGCCTTAGTTGAACATATCAGCAAATATATGTCTCTTCGCGATAAATCCAATAAGAACAAACGCGTCGCCATCTGTTACTTCAAAACACCTGGTAAAGATGCTTTGCTGGCAAGCGGTATGGAGGTGATTCCTTCCCTCTATAATTTCCTGAAACGCTTGCGCAATGAAGGATATGATGTAAGCGGACTGCCTGCCACTGTGGAAGAATTCGGGCAGAGAATACACCGGGACGGTGCCGTAATGGGTTCGTATGCCAAAGGGGCACAAGAACAATTCTTAAAAACGGCACATCCCGTATGGCTCTCTACCGAACAATACGAAGCGTGGGCAAAAGAAGTAATTCTCCCGGAAAAGTATAAAGAAGTAACCGACCGCTATGGCGATGCACCGGGACATTTATTGGCAACGGAAGATAGTATCGCCATTGCCTGCCTGCGATTCGGCAATGTGTTATTGTTTCCACAACCCCGTCCGGCATTGGGAGACGATGATTTCAAATTGGTTCACGGCATGCCCGTAGCACCACCACATAGCTACCTTGCTCCCTACCTGTATATGCAGAAAGGATTCAAAGCAGATGCACTGATACACTTCGGTACACATGGAAATCTGGAATATACACCGGGAAAAAATGTCGGATTGTCACAGGCAGACTGGTCGGAAGCCCTGGTAGGTAATCTGCCTCATTTTTATTTCTACACCACAGGAAATGTAGGTGAAGGTATCATCGCCAAACGACGCACACATGCGGTACTCGTCACACATCTCACCCCGCCTTATGCAGAAAGCGGCATGCGCCAGCGATACAATCAACTGCTGGACAATATTCATAAACTACTGGATGAAGGTACAGAAGGACACCGTATGCTGGGAATGCGCGTGAAGAAAGAAACCGTTCGTTTGGGGTTGCATCGTGACCTGGAACTGGATTCCGTACCCGATAAGCCTTACACAGCCGAAGAGCTGGAACGTCTGGACGCTTTCACCGAAGAAATTGCCAATGAAAAGATGCTCGGTGCCTATTATACAATGGGCGAACCTTATTCGGAACGTGACTTACTGCAAACCACCCTTGCCGTCAGTGCGGACGCCCTGGCTTATGAAACGGCAAAGGCTGACCGGGATAAGGGCCGAATTACAACAGAGCAGTTACAGGATTTCACCTATATAGCTCATCATTATCTACCCGTGGCAAAGAAACGCTTGACAGCCCTATTGCAAAACCCTCCGCAAGATACGGCAGCCATAGCTCCCGACCTTCGCCCGGCAGTGCGCTATCGTGAGCAACTGATATCTTCCACAGCCAACGAGTTCAATGCTATGGTACGTGGTCTGAGCGGTGGAACCGTGCTCCCTGCACCGGGAGGCGACCCGGTACTGAATCCGAATGTATTGCCCACAGGACGGAATATGTACAGCGTCAATGCTGAAACCACTCCTAATCCGCGTGCATGGGAAGACGGGAAACGGCTGGCAGAAGCCACACTGAAACAATACATCAGCAAACATAGAGAATATCCCCGGAAAGTGAGTTACACTTTTTGGGCAGGTGAATTTATCACAACTGAAGGGGCTACACTGGCACAAGTCTTCTGGATGCTGGGCGTGGAACCTGTACGAGACGGACAAGGGCGTGTTGTTGATCTGAAACTGGTGCCGAGTGAAGAGCTGGGACGACCACGTGTCAATGTGGTAGTACAAGTATCCGGTCAGCTTCGTGACATTGCAGGTTCACGGTTGAAGTTACTGACGGATGCCGTTCGTCTGGCATCGGAGGCACGGGACGAGGCATATCCTAACTATGTCGCATCAGGAACAGTGTTACAGGAAAAGTTGCTGGTGGAAAAGGGAACTTCACCCAAGCGTGCACGGGAAATGTCGGTGATGCGTGTATTCGGTCCGGTTAATAGTGGATACAGTACAGGAATCATGGGTTACACAGAGCATAGTGGTTCATGGGATGAGGAAAAGGAAATAGCTCAGGGGTATCTCAATAATATGGGTGCTGCTTATGGAGATGAAGAAAATTGGGGAGATGTTCAGAAGGATTTGTTTGCTTCCGCCCTTTCTGAAACGGATGTAGTCATTCAGCCACGGCAAAGTAATACGTGGGGGCCGATTTCTCTGGATCATGTGTATGAATTCACTGGGGGATTATCTCTTACCGTAAAGACACTGACAGGTAAAGAGCCGGATGCATACATGGCTGATTATCGCAACCGCACCAACCGCCGTATGCAGGAAACCAAAGAGGCAATTGCAGTGGAGACACGGGCAACGATATTGAATCCGACATTCATACAGGAACGTATGAAAGGCGGTGCAGGTTCGGCACAGATGTTCGGAGAAATTTTCCGGAATATATTCGGCTGGCATGTGATGCGTCCGTCGGCTATGGACAAGGAGGTATTTAATGATTTGTACAGGATGTATATACAGGATGAAAATAAGTTAAGCATACATGAATATTTCCTTCGTGTGAATCCGGCATCGTTCCAGGCAATGACAGCGGTGATGCTGGAAAGTGCACGGAAAGGCTATTGGAAAGCAAGCCCGGAACAGTTGAAGGCAACGGCTGCACTGCATGCACAAATCACCCGTGAAAAGGGTGCTGCCTGCACAGAATTTGTGTGCGATAATGCCAAGTTGCAAATGTTCGTTGCAGATAATCTGGATGCAAAAGAGAAGCAGGAATTCAATCAGGATATGAAGACCGTGTATGAAACAGCCGCAGCTAACGGTAAGGATGTAGTATTGAAAGAAAAGAAAATGACTCCGGAACAAGCGGCGCAGAAACAGAAAACGAATGGTTTGATGATTGGCGGCATAGTGCTGATTGTATTCATCGGATTGGTTGTATTGATTAAGAGAAAAAAGACATAAATGATAATTTATCGCGCGAAGCGCGATAAGTAGTTAGTAGCAAGTAGTAAAGTAGTAAGTAGGAGATACTCCGAATTAGAAACACCTCTATAAACAGGACTATTCTACTAACTACTTGCTACTAACTACTAACTACTGCGAAGCTTCGCTTCGCTAAATTATCATTTAAGCAACTAATATACATTATGGATTACGTCATTCCTTTATTAGCAAGTTTCATCGCCCTTAGCTTCCTGCTAAAAATCGGCTTCTATCCCCGTTGGGGAACGTGGCTGACGGCGGGATGCTGTGCCATATTTGTATGGCTCATTACTCCGTGGGCAACAGAACAATCCAAGACAGAAATGATGGCCTTCTTTGCTTCCCGGCATCAAATGTTGGACATGTCCGTGTGCATCACCTTGGAAGCAGTAGCAATGATAACCTTCTGTTTTGATTGTTTTGCAGGAATGCATATCCGCAATACAATGTTCAAACAGACAGTCACTTTTCTGCTGCGGCTTTATCCAGGCTTATTGATAGGAGGCGTTCTTTGTTACGTACTAACACAGGCATTGTTTGCTTTTCCTGGCACCGACTTCAAAACATTATCATGGATAGCAGCAATTGCCACCTTTCTGTTTATCTGCCTTGGTGCTGGATTACTAAGGATGATAACAAGTAACGAAGCACTGCGTCTCGAACTCTTATTCATCGTCAACCTGTTTATTATCGTGTTAAGTATAGTTGCCACCGGATACTAAAAAGTAAATTCAATCATAAACATTATCAAATAACAAATATCATTATGGAAACCATATCAAACGCCCTCTTCTGGATATCAAACGGACTGCTTGTTCCGGTCGTTGTACTGTTATTACTATTTTTCGTCCGTGCCATCATCCTCGCCGGAGGCTTCTTCAGCGAATTCTACCAACGGATGAAACAGCAAAAACAACTCTCTGAAATATTGGAAGCCATCACCCCGGAAAACATCGACGAACAACTGTCCGCCCTGCCCCAAAGCGATAATCAGCCTTTGCTCCGCTGCCTGAAAAAGCTCTCCGAACACCGCAACAATGCCGCCTACTGCGAACGCCTGCTTGCCAACTTCGAAGTGGATGCCGAAAAAGAACTGGGACGTTCGCGCACCTTCATCAAACTGGGTCCGATGCTGGGACTAATGGGAACACTTATTCCGATGGGCCCCGCCCTCGTAGGACTGGCAACAGGAGATATTTCATCCATGGCATATAATATGCAGGTAGCCTTTGCCACCACAGTGGTCGGCATGGTGATTGCTGCCGTCGGTGTTATCACCCTACAAGTGAAGCAACGCTGGTATGCCCGCGAAATGAATGACCTGGAATATCTGGAAAAGGTGATGAGTGACAGGATTGCAGAATAATAAGCAAGAAAGAGTAATAGAGTGATAAAGCGATAGAGTAACAATAACAGAATCATAAATTTCATAACTTTTATTCCAATGAAACGAAACAGACTGCTTCATAACCAAACGGACTCCGACCCGATGGGCACAGTAGCCAACCTTTTCGATGTGGCCATGGTTTTTGCCGTCGCACTGATGGTTGCCTTAGTCTCCCGGTTCAATATGACGGAAATGTTCTCGAAAGAAGACTTTACTATGGTAAAGAATCCCGGAAAGGAGAACATGGAAATCATAACAAAGGAAGGACAGAAAATAAAGAAATATACCCCCAGCGAAGAACAAGAGTCCTCCGGGAAACGAGGCAAGAAAGTAGGCGTCGCCTATCAACTGGAAAGCGGGGAAATTATATATGTTCCGGAATAGGTGAAACCCATAAACAACTTTTCAGACAAGAGTTAAAAAAGCCATACCTAAAAACAAGGATTTTCACATTTATAAATACCCAACACTGGGTATTTCCTTACCTATATGTTCCACCTACCTTTGCATCTCTAAACAAACGATAATTTTATGATAAAGCAAAGATTATTAACGACTCTCCTCATGGGAGGTTGCATCACTGCCAGTGCATGGGCACAGGCTGACAAAGGTGAGACATCAGTAGATAAAACTGTGGACTTAAATCCTGTAGTAGTAACCGGAACCGGTACACATCAAAGGTTGAAAAATACACCGGCACCAGTATCCGTTATCACTGCCAACGAAATAAAACGTGCCGGTATCACGGACTTTCAGCAGGCCATGACGATGATGGTGCCTTCCCTCTCCTTCTCTCCGAACGCCATGGGTTCGTACCTGATGATGAACGGCCTTTCCAATAAATACGTATTGATACTTATCAACGGAAGGAAAGTGACGGGTGACATCAGTGGCAATATCGATATCAGCCAGATAGACATGAGCCGTGTAAAACGTATCGAAGTGCTGAACGGAGCTGCCTCTTCACTCTATGGCTCGGACGCCATCGCAGGTGTAATCAACATCATCACCAACCAGCCTAAAGAAGAAGTTTCATTCACCACCAACAGCCGATATACACGCAAGAACCAATTCTCCCAGGGCCTCAACCTGGACATTGCCAAAGGAAAGCTTGCTTCGTACACCGCCTACAAGTACGACCACTCGGACGGCTGGCAAAACAGCGGCCTGACAGTGGATAAGAACGATGACATAGTCGAAACCCTCGACCAGCTTTCCATCGGCTACAGCATGAATAACTTCTCCCAGCAATTCACCTATGACGCCACGGATAAGCTTTCCTTCTATGCCAACGGCGGATATTATTGGCGCATGACCGACCGCCCCATAAAACGTGAGGGCATGGCGGGCGGTAACGATTATAATACGCACTATGAAGGTTACAACTGGGGCACAGGAGCCAAATACAAACTTAACAACCGCTCCTCCATCCAACTGGATTATGTAGGCAACAACTATACCTCACGCTATAAATATATGCTGGCGACCGGCGACTATCAGGCAGGCGACTACGCATTCACCAAAAGACAAAAGTTCCATGATGCCGAACTGAAAGGTATCTTCGGTTTCACCACCAACAGCACCACCGTTTTCGGAATAGACTACCGTCAGGACATACTTGTCCGCCCCGATGCCGATGTTGATAAAGGAGTATACACCCTATCAGGCTACGGGCAGCATGAAGTAAAGTTGTGGAATCACTTCACAGGTATCGTAGGTGCACGCTATGACTATCATGAACAGGCAGGCGGACGCTTCACACCGAAAGTGGCAGCCATGTATAACATTGGCAACTTCAACGTACGTGCCACATACGCAGCCGGATTCCGTGCGCCCGGTCTGGACGAATTATATTACAGTATGTTCAAGAAGATGGGTAGCAAATACACCATCTCTATAGGTGATGAAGACCTGAAACCTGAACACAGCAACTATTACTCCGTCAATATGGAGTACCGTACCAATCGTTTCAGTGCTTCCGTCACCGGTTATCTGAATTATCTGACGGATATGGTTTCTTCTAAAGTAACAGCGTTCAATGACCTGCCCGCCGACCAGCAACAACTGTTGAAGAACGAGTTCCCGGAACTGGCGGACCTGTCATCGACCAAGAATGTCAATCTGAAAGAATATATCAACTTTGAAAAGGCTACTGTCCGTGGTTTTGAAGTCAGCCTCTCCGGCAACCCGTTCGCCGGTTTCACGCTGAATGGTAACTATACTTATGCTTATGCCCGTGGCAAAGGCGAAGAAGGCTGGCAGAATATCCAACGCAGCATCCGTCACACGGCAACCGTCAGCGGAAACTACGTGCACTCGTGGGGAGACTACACCATGAATCTCAACCTGAACGCCCGTCTGCAAAGCAAATGTTACTATCCGGGAGATGCCGATGGCGATGCTCCAGGCTATGGCATATGGAACATCAACACACGCCACTCCTTCGATTGTTTCAGTGGTTTCTTCCTGGAACCGGGTATCGGTGTCGAAAATATCTTCAATAAAAGAGACATGCGCCCTTTGACGAAGAACTTCACCCTGTACTCACCGGGACGTATGTTGGTGGTGAGCTTGACTTTAAAACTTAAGAATTAGTACATAACCTGTTATTCATTAAGAAAGAATACATAATCCATTATTTTTATGAAGCATTTTTTCATCACTCTTTGTTTACTGAGCATATCTCTCTTTTCCTCTGCACAGGAGGAGAAGACTGCCCTTCTCATTACTCATTACGGAAGTTCGAACCCTGATACACGTGCACTGACACTGGATGTAGTCACCCGTGAGGCAAAAGAAAAGTTTCCGCAGTTCGAAGTGCGCGAAGCGTATATCTCTCCTATCGTCCGGCGCAGGCTGGAGAAACAGGGAGTTTATAAAGACAGTCCCGTGGATGCATTGCTGAAGCTGAAAAGCGAAGGATATTCGTGCGTACTGATACAAAGCACCACGCTGATTGAAGGCAGTGAAATGACTTCCGTCCGCCGGGATGCAGAGAGCGTGAAGCCGTTCTTTAAAGAGATAAAGGTGGGTAACCCGCTACTCTATACGGTAGAGGATTGCGAAAAGGTGATTAATATCCTGACGCAAGAACAGCCCGGGAAGAAAGAAGATGTCATCTATGTGGGGCATGGCAACCAACTGCCCAGTACGGCAACTTACGCCATGCTGGATTATATGATGAAAGCACACGGGCTGAAAAACTTCCACGTCAGCACCATCGAAGGATACCCCACGCTGGAATCAGCATTGGCACAGTTGAAGGAAACCCGTCCGAAGCAAGTGACGCTTGTACCGTTGTTGCTGGTATGCGGTAATCATACGAAGGAAGACATCGTAGGAGTGTGGCAACCGGAACTGGAAAAAGCAGGCTATCAAGTGAACGTGCGCATGCAAGGACTGGGCGAGCTACCCGCTATCCGGAAGCTCTATATGGAGCACATAGAGGCATTGTTGAAATAGCTACACCCTTTCCTCCTCAGGGCTACACCCTTTGCTTCGGATGGCTACACCATTCCGGGTAAAGGGTGTAGCCCTTTTTTGTCCCCCTTTTTACACCCTTTTATACCCGAAGTTTAAAGAATAGAACGTATCTTTGCATTGTAGAAATAAAAGCGATATGAAACAGCCTAAGATAATAGTTGCCGGCATCGGTCCGGGCAGCGAACAAGACATCACGCCCGCAGTTCTGAATGCGGTTCAAGAGGCAGATGTAGTAGTGGGATATAAATATTATTTCCAGTTTATCCAACCTTATCTCCACCCCGGAACAGAATGTATAGACACCGGCATGAAGCGGGAACGCACCCGTGCAGAGCAGGCTTTTGAACTGGCGGAACAAGGAAAGACGGTTTGCGTCATCAGTTCCGGCGATGCGGGAATTTATGGCATGACACCACTGATTTATGAGATGAAGCGAGAACGGAATAGTGCGGTGGAAGTGATCGCTTTGCCGGGTATCAGTGCTTTCCAGAAAGCGGCCTCGCTGCTGGGTGCTCCCGTGGGACATGACTTCTGCGTAATTTCCCTTTCTGACCTGATGACTCCGTGGGAACGCATCGAACGGCGCATCCGTGCGGCGGCAATGGCTGATTTCGTAACGGCTGTTTACAACCCGAAAAGTGAAGGGCGCTACTGGCAACTTTATCGCCTGAAAGAAATATTCCTGGCTGAAGGACGTGCTCCGGAAACACCGGTGGGCTATGTGCGCCAGGCAGGACGCGAAGAAGAGGAAGTACACCTGACAATACTTGGCGATTTCAATCCCGAAGAAGTGGATATGTTTACTGTGGTGTTGATTGGCAATTCACAGTCTTATGCATGGGGAGATAAGTTCATCACGCCACGAGGATATTATAATCGCCCGGATATGGACAGCCAACCGACCAAGGGAATCGGTCAGGACATCATGATACAGAGTTTCCGTACCATCGAGTCGGAATTGAAGAATAAGGATATCCCGCTCGGCCATAAATGGGCATTACTGCATGCCATCCATACAACGGCGGATTTTGACATGGAGAATCTGCTTTATACGGACGACGGCGCGGTGGAGAAACTTTATCAGAAGATAGTGGAAGGAGAACTGAAAACGATTGTTACGGATGTGACGATGGCTGCCAGTGGAATTCGTAAAGGTGCCTTGCAACGACTGGGTGTAGAGCTGAAATGCTATCTCACCAACGAGCGGGTGGCAGCTATGGCTGCGGATAAAGGAATTACCCGTACACAGGCAGGCATACGCCTGGCGGTGGAAGAGCATCCGGACGCATTGTTCGTATTTGGAAATGCGCCGACAGCGTTGATGGAACTTTGCGATCTGGTACGGAAAGGAAAAGCTGTACCGGGCGGTATAATTGCTGCCCCCGTAGGTTTCGTACATGTGCAGGAATCTAAACATATGGTGAAGCCGTTTATTGAAATTCCGAAGCTGATTGTGGAAGGACGTAAAGGTGGTAGCAATCTGGCGGCAACTCTGGTGAATGCGATACTTTGTTATAATGATGCGGAACAATTGAGACCGGGGCGGGATGTATAAATGATAACCATGAAACGAAAGTTTATAATCATAGGCATGGACGACAAACGGGCACCTTTCTTCCCGCCCGAAGTGCTGCAACATATACGTGAAGGAAAAATATTCTCCGGTGGTTTGCGCCATCGGGAGATTGTAGGGACACTGCTTCCGGAAGGTGCGGAATGGATTTCCATTACCGTGCCGTTGGATAATGTGTTTGTTCAATATGAAAAAGTGTTTGCTTCCGATACGCCAATCATCGTTTTCGCCTCCGGCGACCCATTGTTTTTCGGCTTTGCCAACACCGTAAAACGAAAATTGCCTGATGCGGAAATACAGCTCTATCCGGCTTTCAACTCTTTGCAGGCATTAGCACACAAGTTGGTAATGCCTTACGATGACATGCGTACCGTCTCCCTGACCGGGCGTCCGTGGCAAGAGTTTGACCGTGCCCTGATAGAGCGCACTCCCAAAATCGGAATACTGACCGACCGTGAACATACACCTGCCACCATTGCCGCCCGAATGCTGGAATACGGTTACAACTACTACACCATGTACGTTGGCGAGCACCTCGGCAATCCCGAAAAAGAACGTATCCGGCAACTGGACCTTAAAGAAGCCTCAGAAGAGGCTTTTGAGCACCCCAATAATTTACTGCTATATGCGAACCTCACTCATCAGACCATACAAACCTCACTCGTCAGACTTGACGAACCTCCTTCGTCAGAGCGTGCAAGCCTCCCTCATTCCGGAGAAATTCCGCCCCGCCCCTTCGGCCTCCCCGACGAACAATTCGCCCACCTCGACGGACGCGCCCGTATGATAACCAAATCTCCTATCCGCCTGCTTACCTTGCAAGCTTTGGAACTCAATCGTCGCCGTGTCTTCTGGGACATTGGATTCTGCACAGGTTCCGTCTCCATCGAAGCCCGTCTGCAATTTCCGCACCTCACGGTCGTCTCATTCGAGATACGCCCCGAAGGTGAAGAACTGATGCGCACCAACTCCCGCCGGTTCGGTGCACCGGGAATCACGGCAATCATCGGAGACTTCCTGCAAACTGAACTGAAAGACCTTCCCCGCCCCGATGCCGTCTTCATCGGGGGACATGGCGGGCAATTAGAAGAAATACTGATACGCCTCAAGGAAGTGTTGCAACCCGACGGCTGTATCGTCTTCAACTCCGTATCCCCCAATAGCAGGGAATTGTTCCGCAAAGGAACAGAAACCGCAGGAATGTTTCTGCACCCCTCCCTGCACATTACACTCAATGAATATAACCCAATAGAAATAATGAAAGCAATCTTATGAATAGAAATAATGAAAGCACCCCTATGCAGGTAGCTATTATGCTGATTTCCGAAAACAGCCTGCCCATTGCGCGGACGCTGAGTAATGAATTTCCCGACTCCGAGATAATCACCACCACTCCCGCCCCCGATTGTACGTATGTTTCTTCTTACGAAGAATTCATGGCCCTGACTTTCCACCGTTACGATGTTTTTATCTTCATCGGTGCCATGGGCATCTGTGTCCGCAGCATCGCCCCCCACGTGAAAGATAAGCATACCGACCCCGCCGTAATTTGCGTGGACAGCACTGGCCGCTATGCCGTTTCCGTCCTCTCAGGACACATCGGCAAAGCCAACGAAATGACAGAAAGCATCGCCCACATTCTCGGTGCCGAACCCGTCATCACCACCCAAAGCGACCGTACTGGACTCTGGGCCCTGGATACTCTGGGTGATAAATACGACTGGGCTACTATTCCCGGTGAAACGGAAGACGGTATGATGAACAATATCATCAGCCTTTTCGTGAAGAAAGTCCCCACCGCCCTCTTCCTCGAAGTCCGCGACGCAGGAACGGATTATCTGGAAAAGACTTGTCCCCCGCACGTGGATATTCACTACGGGCGGTTTGGAGACATAGAGCTCAGCGAGTATGAACTGGTGATACTTGTCACCCCTTTTCTGCACAACACCCAGGAGACACCCGCCCTGTTCTTCGTCCCCCAAGTGCTGCATGTCGGCATCGGACTGGCGCATCAGGCAGGTCCGGTGCAAGACATCATCCAGAAAATCTTCTACAGGATGATTGACAACTGCATCATGCCCCGTGCCGTGAAGTGCATCGCTACCATCAACGAGAAACGCGACGAACCGGTCATCCAAGAACTGGCACGCGCTTACCAAATACATTATTACAGTGCGGACGAGCTGAAAGAAGTCTCCGTCCCCAATCCCAGCCCCGTGGTAGAGAAACACATGGGCACGCCCAGCGTCTCCGAAGCCGCCGCTTCCCTTTCCGCTAATGGTGGAGAACTGCTGCTGTACAAACTAAAAGGCGAAAACTACACCATGGCCATAGCCATTGAAAAAGGTGTACTCCGCCAGGGTCACATCGAAATCGTCGGTGCCGGACCAGGCGACCCCGACCTCATCTCCGTGCGTGGCCGCCAAATGCTGGAAAAAGCGGACCTGATTCTTTATGCAGGCAGTCTTGTCCCCCGCGAACTGACGTTTTGCGCCAAGCCGGGTGCCACGGTGCGCAGTTCGGCATCTATGGACTTGGAAGAACAGTTTGCCCTGATGAAAGAGTTTTATGACAGAGGCGAATTCGTTGTTCGCCTTCACACGGGTGACCCTTGCATCTACGGTGCCATTCAAGAGCAGATGAACTACTTCGACCAGCATCAGATGAACTATCACATCACGCCGGGAATTTCCTCATTCCAGGCCGCCGCTGCCGCACTGAAATCGCAGTTCACCATCCCCGAGAAGGTGCAAAGCATCATCCTCACCCGTGGCGAAGGACGCACCCCCATGCCGGAGCGCGAACAACTCCACCTGCTTGCACGTTCGCAGAGCACTATGTGCATCTTCCTCAGTGCCGGCATCGCCCAGCAAGTGCAGGAAGAGCTCTTGCAGGTATACCCTGCCACCACTCCCGTCGCCGTCTGCTACCGCCTCACCTGGAAGGATGAGCGCATCTACCGCGGAGACTTGAAGGACCTTGCCGCGATAGTAAAAGAGAACAACCTGACACTCACCACCATGATTGTGGTAGGCGATGCCATCGGTAATCGCGAAGGACTTTCACGGCTCTACGCCCACGAGTTCAAACATCTCTTTCGCAAATAAAAGATAACTGATAACTAAAACTTCAAATTATGATTTTAATATTAGGCGGAACCACCGAAGGACGCATTGCTGTCCGTACCCTTGAAGAAGCTGGAAAACCATTCTACTACTCTACCAAAGGAGACGAGCAGGAAGTAATAATGCACCACGGTATCCGCCTGCAAGGCGCCATGGACGAACTGGACATGGAACGTTTTTGCCGCAAACAATCGATAGCGCTGATAGTTGACGCCGCCCACCCCTTTGCCGAACAACTGCACCGGACCGTGGAAGCCGTATCCATGAAACTCACCCTCCCCGTCATCCGCTTCGAGCGCATCTACCCACCTCGTGATGAAAAGAACATCACCTGGTGCCACAACTTCGACGACGCCATCCGGCAGATACGCGAACAGGAAATATTCATTCTTCTGGCACTGACCGGCGTGCAGAGTATAGCCAAACTAAAACCCCTCTGGCAGGAAAACGCCTGTTGCTACTTCCGCATCCTTGACCGCGAAAGTTCACGCCGCCTTGCTGCCCGCGAAGGTTTTCCCGAAGAGCATCTCCACTACTATCATGATGGCGAAGACGAACGCCACCTGATACAGAAGTTGCATCCCGAAGCCATACTGATAAAGGAAAGCGGACGTTCCGGCGGATTCAGCGAAAAAGTGGAAGCCGCCCTTGCAGAAGGTATCCGTATCTTTGCTATCTGCCGCCCGAACATGCCCAACAGTTTCATTCCCATTGAAGGTGAACACGGACTGCGCCGGATGGTCGAGAAACTCCTTCCCGACTTCTACCCTTTGCGTAGCGGACTCACCACCGGCACCTGTGCCGCTGCTGCTGCCGTGGCCGCCACTTGGGATCTCTTCAACATCCAACGCCAGTCACGCCCCAAAGAATTTCCCGTTACTCTCCCTAACGGAGAAACCATCTTCGTCCTCGTTGAAAAGCAGGAATTCTTTCCCCATTCCGATTTTCTGAATGACGATTGGATGATGGAAACCAATGCCTCCGTCATCAAAGATGCGGGTGACGACCCTGACATCACTAATGGCATGGAAATCAGAGCCAACGTTGCCGTCCCTTTCCGTCTGGACGACCCAGCGCCCAAGGATACGCCCGTAGACGACTACACTGTTATCGTCTGCGGTGGCGAAGGAGTAGGTATCGTCACCATGCCCGGTCTGGGGCTTGAGGTAGGTGGACCCGCCATCAACGACACCCCGCGCAAGATGATTGAGGATAATGTAAAACGGTGCCTCAAAACGCTCCGAATTCCCAAGCAGCCCAATCCGTATGCCATCACCATCTCCGTCCCCGGTGGCGAAGAAATAGCCCGGCGCACCTTCAATCCCCGTCTGGGAATAGAAGGCGGAATTTCCATTATCGGAACCTCAGGCATCGTGAAGCCTTTCTCCTCGGAAGCATTCGTTGACTCCATCCGCAAATCAATGGAGGTGGGACGAGCCACAGGAAGCCCGCGCATCGTCATCAACTCCGGTGCTAAAAGTGAGAAATATGTGCGGGGATATTATCCTCAATTGCCTCCGCAGGCTTTCATTCATTACGGGAACTTCATCGGAGAAACCATAAAGATGGCCGCCGAATTAAATATCAAAGCACTAACCTTAGGCATCATGATGGGAAAAGCTGTGAAACTGGCAGAAGGCAATCTGGACACTCACAGCAAGCAAGTGACAATGAACAAAGACTTCTTGCGGGAAATAGCCTTCACTGCCGGATGCAGTGAAGATGTGCAGACCGTGATTGAGAAAATCACCCTAGCCCGCGAACTATGGACGTTGCTCTCCGACAACGACCTGCGTGCATTTTGCAAACATCTGCTTCAACTATGTCACCGGCACTGCGACCCGTTACTACCCCAAGGAGAACTTACCATCCTGCTCATCAGCGAAGAAGGGGAAATAATCACATAAAAGTATTAGAACCTATGAAACATCCGCAAATAATCCTCGTTACCGGTGCTTCTTCCGGTTTTGGAAAAGTCATTGCAACGCAATTAGCCGCACAAGGTCACATCGTCTACGGCACCAGTCGGAAAGCCATTTCCGATGTCCCGGATTTCAAGATGCTGCAATTGGACATCACTGACCCAACCTCTGTCTCAAATGCCATATCAACGATTCTGGCAGAACAGGGATGTATCGATGTGCTTGTCAACAATGCAGGTATGGGCATCAGCGGAGCCATAGAACTGACTACCGAAGACGAGATACAGCGCCAGATGAACACCAATTTCATAGGCGCTGTCCGTATGTGCGCTGCAGTCTTACCCTTTATGCGCGAGGCAGGACAGGGACGAATCATCAATATCAGTTCCATTGCAGGAGTGCTTGCCGTTCCTTACCAAGCTTTCTACAGTGCCTCCAAGTTTGCAATTGAAGGTTATAGCGAAGCTCTTTATCAGGAGGTGAAGCCTTTCGGCATACAGGTATGCATTGTTGAACCAGGAGATTTCCAGACTGGCTTCACTGCACAACGGCAGATGAGCAAAACTACCCTCTCCCATCCCTACTACAAGGAACATTTCGCGAAAGTAATGCAGAATGTGGAACAATCCGAGAACAATGGTTGCCACCCTGAAAAACTAGGTAAAACTATCTGTAAACTGGTAAACAACCACCAACCGGCATTCCGCACCAAAGTGGGTCCGTGGGAACAGGTATTTTTTGCCCGAATCAAGCCAATGCTACCGTTCAGCATAGTGGATTGGCTGATAAGAAAGTTCTATTAAATGATAATTGCATGTAATCATATAATTTATATCTTTGCGACCAAATAAACATCAACCCTTTACAAGGTTCAAACAATGAAACAGACTATTCTCACCGTTTTCTTTGCAATCATAGCATTGGGAGCAACAGCCCAATCCCCTATTTCCTTTCAGGTAAAAGCCGGAGTCGGCACCTCCAACTTCTATGGAGAAAATGTAGAAAGCGACACACGCATCGCCTACAAAGTAGGTGTCGGCATGAACTATGAACTCAACCGCACATGGGTGTTCCAGCCCTCACTGAATTTCGTATCGATAGGTGCCCGTGAAGACATAGAGTACGTAGGCAAGGCGAACATGAATGAACTGTACATCCAACTGCCTGTGATGATGGCCGCCCGACTCAACCTTGGCAAGAACTACAGTGCCTCATTGAGTGCCGGTCCGTACATCGCTTACGGTGTAGGCGGCAAAACGTCGGGCGAAATGCAGGAACAATATGATTATAGCAGTAGTGTCCATCACGGAAGTAAAGGTTATAGATTCCGTTTGGATACTTTCGGCAATCTGATAGACGATAAAATGGGAAATAAGCGTTTTGATGCCGGGCTCATGTTCGGTCTTAACATCGAATATCACAGATTCATCTTCGGAGCAGAACTTCAGTTGGGTCTGATTAAAGTAAACGACCAGTTGGATAACCTGTTGCAAAACTCCGGTATTGAAACATTCTCTCCCAAGAACCTTGCTTCTTTCTTTACTGTAGGATATAGATTTTAATCTCTGGCAGGTTATATTTGCTCCGCCTGTTTCCGCTTCATCTCATTCAATACACTCCCCGTCAACGGAATGGCGAGAAGGAAAGTAAGAAGATCTGCGGTGGCTTGGCACATCTCCACTCCCTGCAATCCCAAATAGTAAGGCAGGATAAAAATCAACGGAATGAAGAACAGTCCCTGACGGGCAGAAGAAAGAATGGTAGCCTTGACAGGTTTACGAATAGTCTGCAACATCATATTACTGACCACAATCCAAGCGCCCAGCGGGAAAGTAATGAACTGCCATCTCAAAGCAGCAGCCCCCACCGCTATCACATCGGGATCTCCCTTACGGAACACGGAAACAATCTCTTCGGCAAACCCCATACCTGCCACTGCACATACCAGTAAGAAAATGGAGCCTACCTTTACACAAAACCAGAACCCCTGACGAACACGTCCATAAAGTCCCGCCCCATAATTGAAGCCACACACCGGCTGGAAACCTTGTCCGAAACCTATCAGGAAAGCATTAATAAACATAGCGATACGGGTCACAATAGACATACCCGCAATGGCTGCATCACCATAAGCCCCGGCAGCTACATTCAGCAAGATAGTTGCCACGCTTGCCAGTCCCTGACGGGCAAGCGACGGAGTACCTCCACCGATAATCTCTTTTATAAAAGCCAGTGAAGGAGTGAAATACTTGAAACGGATACGGATATTCCCTCCCTTGCTGCCCATGTACAACAGCAAGAAGAAACTACATATTTGACTAATCACTGTGGCCAATGCTGCACCTGATATTCCCATATCAAAAACAAATATCAGTATTGGGTCCAGCACCACATTGATGACTGCACCCGAAACAATTCCCACCATCGCATACGCTGCATTTCCCTGAAAACGGATTTGATTGTTCATCACGAGAGAAGCAGTCATGAACGGAGCCCCCAGCAAAATAATGCCCAGATACTTCTCCGTATAAGGCAATATGGTAGGCGTAGAGCCTAATGCCAACGAAAGCGGAGTAAGAAATATCAGCCCGATTACAGCCAGAGCAATTCCCGTAAACAATGCCCAGAAAAAGCCTGTTGCCGCCATCTTCTCGGCATTTTCAGTCTCCTGCGCACCCAGCTTTCGCGAAATATAGTTTCCTGAACCATGTCCGAAGAAGAATCCCACCGCCTGAATGATGGACATGACGGAGAACACAATCCCCACAGCCGCCGTGGACTGGGTATTGATTTTCCCCACAAAATAGGTGTCCGCCATGTTATAGAACGACGTAACCAACATACTGATAATCGTAGGCACAGCCAACGATACTATCAGACGGGGCACCGGGGCTGTAGTCAGATAGACATAATTATCTTTTGCCGAATGTCTCATCGAATTTTTACAATCTCTGCAAGCAGTTCATCAATGGTTTGCACGGTAATCGCTTCCCCGCTGGCTGGATGAAGCACAAAGGTGCCGTCACCTTTCAAATCTCCTGTCTCTATATAAACGTCCGACTCGACGTTTCGGTTTGCCAGAATACCATTTCTTTGCAGAGCTTTCCGCACCATGGCATATTTCTGTCCATGCCCGATGAGTCGGACTTGGGAAGTATATTCATTATTCACGCGAAATAAGCCAGTCTCCAAATCAAAAGCAATTCCCTTACGGGCAAAGAAGCAACTGAGACTTCCGTCCAGTGAAAGGTCTTCGGGGGTACCGATGGTAACTCCGTTCACCTTATCCATCAGCCAGATTTTATCGGCAATCTGCAAGGCAAGTTCCAGGTCGTGGGTAGAAAGGAAAATGGTCTTATCTGTCTGACGGCTCAGCAGATGAAGCAATTGCATCATCTCCACCTTGCTCGGAAAGTCGAGAAAAGCGGTCGGTTCATCCAGATAAATGACTGGAGTTTCCTGCGCAAGGGCTTTAGCAATCATCACTTTCTGCCGCTCGCCATCGCTCAGCGTATGCACCATGCGGTGGGCCAGATGAGATATTCCGACTAACTCGATGGCATGGTCCACCACCGCTTTATCTTCTTTGGAAAGTGTTCCCCAAAAGCCGGTATACGGGCTACGCCCCAGACCGATAAGCTCTACTGCAGACATATTGCGGATGTCGCACTTTTCGGTCAGGACCACACTGATTACTTTTGAGAGTTGTTTGTCCGTATAAGAGCTGATATCCTTTCCCTCAATACGTATTTCGCCGGACAGCCTCGGCTGAAAAGCGGAAAGAGTGCGCAGTAGTGTGGATTTCCCTACGCCGTTCGCACCCAGCAGGCAAGTCAATTCTCCACTGTTGATACCGGCACAAATATCACTTGCTACGACTTTCACATCCCCTTTGCCGGGATAGCCGATGCACAAATTCTTAATATGTATAGTTTCCTGTTTCAAAACTTCTCTATTTTCAAATTACTCTTCCAGTTCCCCTTTTCGCTTTCTGAAAAGTACGGATGCCACCACCGGAGCACCCACCAGTGCCGTCACCGAATTCACGGGCAAAGCTCCCTCGAATCCAGGCATACGGGCGATAAGGTTACAAACCAATGCCAGCGAAGCACCCACCAGCAATGTGGAAGGCATCAATATCCGATGGTCGGATGTATGAAAAATGGCCCGGCAAAGATGGGGTACTGCCAATCCGACAAACATAATCGGCCCGCAATATGCCGTCACAATCGCCACCAACACGCCGGAACAGGAAATCACCAGCAGGCGCGCCCGTTTGATATTCAGTCCCAGGTTTCGTGCATATCCATCACCCAGCAGCAACAGATTCATTGTCTTTATCAACAGGAACGAAAGCGGCAACAGCACTGCCATGATGCAGACAAATAATATCATCTGGTCACCTGATACACGGGCAAAGCTACCCAATCCCCAGATAACATACGCACGGATGTCCTCTTCCACACTGAAATATTTCAATACACCGATAATGGCACTTGCCACATAACCTATCATCACACCGATAATCAGCAACGTCACATTTCCCTTCACTTTTTGCGAGACATACACAATAAGCGCCATCACCGACAGCGCTCCGATTATAGCCGCAATAGATAATGCCACCTCGCCCATATATCCAAGTTTGCTCAATGCCACACCACCCATCGCACCGGATAACAATACCACACAAGCCACACCCAGACTGGCACCCGAACTGATACCCAATACCGACGGCCCCGCCAATGGATTACGGAACACCGTTTGCATCTGCAACCCGCTGACGGACAATCCCGCTCCCGCCACCAATGCAGTCAAAGCCTGTGGTACACGGGATTTCCAGATAATATTCTGCCAGATAATGGACTCGTCCGTACTCCCCCAGAGAATGTTCCAGACGGAACGTAACGGGATATGAACCGACCCTAACAACAAGTTCAATAGAAAGAACAGAAAGATAGATACCAATATTACCAGCATCAAGAGCAGTGTCGGTCTTTTCATTGCAAACGTGCGTAGTATTTAGGTTGGTAATCGGGCAATAAATCAGGATGAAAAGCGTGAATCAAATCTTCCAGTACTACTTCCGGCTCCATCGGCATACTTTCGTAGAAAGGTTGTTCGCGCATATTGCAATAAATGACCCCCTTGTCACGAAATGCACGGAAATCAGCATAACGCGGATCAAGGGATTTCAAGGCGTCATAAGAGAAAGTACCGTCGTAACTGTTCACGATGCGCCAATAATCGGCACTTTCCGCCTGGCTATATACAGTTTCGAAATCCAGTGTAACACCACCGGAACGGGGATCGTCCTTCAAAAAGTAGTCAGCTCCCGCATCACGGAACAACTGCGCCAAGAAGCTCTTCCCTCCCACTGCGTACCAATTGCCGCCACGTATCTCACCACTGAACACTACTGGTCGTTTTTCCACATCGGCAGCCAATTGTTTCAGGTCATTGTAATGCTTCTCGATAGCTGCGAACTTCTCATTCGCCTCTTTTTCCTGTCCAATGAACAATCCGACAAACTTTATCCACTCAGCTTGCCCCAGCGGAGTCATTTCCTTATATCCTAAATGAGGAACCAATGGAATGCCGATTTCACGCATCGTATCATATCCCCCACGCTTAAAAGGAGAAATAAAAATAACATCAGGATTGACACTCATGATTACTTCATTATCGAAATTTCCTTCAATACCGATTTTTGCAGTTTTACCGGACTTTAAACGCTCATTCATTTCTTTATTGAAAAGATGACGGGTACTGGTTATACCGACCACCTTATCACAAGCCTCCAGTTTGATGAAGTTAGATAATTGCAGCGAAGTCATACAAATGGCACTACGCACAGGTGTTTCAATCACTGTATAATCAGAAGGAATGTCCTCAACTTTCATTCCCCGGGGTACCAAGGCATAATGGAAAGTGTTACTGTTTTCGTTTTGCGGGTCACGAAGGTTCACCAGACGAACATGGTTAGGAAGATATTTCACTTCAAACCCTTCCGCATAAACCGGATATATTGAATCCGTAGTTGAAGCAGAAGCTACAGTAGCCTGTATATCAGCAGAGTTTTGTTTATTTTTCGGGCCGCAAGCCACACATAAGATACTAAGAAAAGCGGCAGTTATCGCAGTAGTTCGTTTCATGACTATAAAGGTGTATAGAATTCGGGCACAATATTCGTCATTTTTAGGGAGATACGCAAATACCCGTCCAATAATTTAACCGAATTTGTGCCCGAACACCTATTATATAAGCATGTCTAAAAATTCATCAGGTCATTCAGCGCTTCGCTCATGCTGGGATGTGTAAAGATGTAATCCCGCAGGAAGGTGTATTCCTGTCCTGTCTTCATCACAATTGATACGATGTTGATTATTTCACTCGTTTCCGGACCAAACAGGGTGCAACCCAATATCTTATTGGTATGGGCATCTGCCACCACTTTGAATAATCCATCCGTCTCCCCTAAGGTACGTGCACGCGGAATAGCACCGACGGGCAGAGTATTAACTTTTATATCCAATCCTTTCTTGCGTGCTTCCGTTTCGCTCAGTCCGACACGTGACAAAGGAGGGTCGATAAATACTGAATAGCTGACAGGCTCGCGGTCATCCGTGCGGCGTTCTCCTGCACCGAACAAATCCTCACGGATAATGCGGTAATCGTCCAGAGAAATATAAGTGAACTGTAACCCACCTTTCACATCTCCGATAGCACGGATATGGGGATTGGTAGTTCGCAACCATTTATCCACGATAATCGCTCCACGTTCATCCACTTTCACGCCTGCCGCATCCAGATTTAAGTCCGAAGTATTCGGACGACGCCCTGTTGCCAACAAGATGGCATCTCCCTCCAGATGATGAATTTCATTCGTCACAACATCCTGATAAATCACAGTTGAACTATCTACTGACTGTACTCGTGCATTCAGATGAAAAACAATGCCTTTCTTCTCCAATACCGACTTTACGCTGTCTGCAATGTCCCTGTCTTCACGGCCTATCAGTTCAGGATACCCTTCAAGTACTGTCACCTTCGAGCCAAAAGAGGCATACATTGAAGCAAATTCCAGTCCGATATAACCTCCGCCCACAATCACCAATCGTTCAGGAAGTTCTTCCAGTTCCATGATAGAAGTACTGGTGTATACACGAGGATTATCTTTTATTCCTTCGATGGGAGGTATAATGGTTTCCGCACCGGTATTTATGAATATCTGCGGGGCTTGTAATTCTATCACTTCCTCTGCAGTCCGCACTTCTACCACATCGGGGCCGGTAAATGCACCTACACCTGTATAAACCGTTACATTAGGATTGTCGGCCAGGTTATGATAGTTCTTGTTCCGCAGAAAAGAAGTCACCTCTTCCTTGCAGCCGATGGCCTGACGGTAATATTCTCTCTTTACTTTCCACGTAGCCTTAGCCGGGGTTTCTTTAGCCAGATGTACCAGCGTTTTTGTAGGAATACAACCAATGTTAATACAAGTACCTCCGTACATACGATTTGAACGTTCCACTACTGCAACCGTCTTTTGGCGTTTTGCAAATTCGGCAGCCAGGGTTTTTCCTCCCTTCCCGAAGCCGATAATGATAGCATCATACTTTTTCATATCTCTATTTCTTTAATTGTTTCAGCACCCGCTGGGCACTGTCTGCTAATACAACAATTGCACCGGCCAAAATGGCTGTATCTTTTATAACTAATCTTCCGGCACCGGTCAATAATGGGAAGCCAGACTCGCCACTGCCCAGATTGGGTACCCATACTTCGGGCGTAGTGACAAGGAAAGACAGCGTACCAATAGTCATAATAATTGCAAGCCCCGCTCCTACAAAACCTACTTTCGGCCAAAAGATGCCCAGAAAAGTAAGAACGCCAATGGTCATGATAAGAATGCCCAGCCCATGAGAAAAGCCATACGTATTGTTTTCATTGTGCCACTCATGTTTCACGGCATCAAATTCACCTTCTTTCAGTTTGTATTCCTTATATTCGGGAGCACTATGCGTATAAAAGAAGCTCATAAAAGGACTGTTTGCCACAAAAGGCACGATACCTTCGGCTTCATAATTCCAGAACTTCAATCCGCCTATCCAAACGAAAATAACCAGAATTGCCACACGGATAAGGTTAATACCTAACTTCTGAGTTGACGCAGCCAAAGTAAGAGCCGTCACGAACATTGATTGTAATTTTGTTTTCATACGATTATTGCATTAATTAATTGTTTTGTTTTTCTGATGCAAAAATCGGGGTTTATGATGGAACGTGAAATGGCAATTCTGCCGTATCAGTTGGCAATACTTCCCGTTGTATTCGATTTGCGGAAATCCGACACACTTTCGCCCGTCATTTTCTTAAAAAAACGGCTGAACGTGGACAAGTCTTCGAAACCCAGGAGTTCGCTGATTTCCTTAGCACTTTTAGGAGTATAAAGTAATAAGCGTTTGGCTTCTGCCTCTACTCGTTCGTGAATGATGCGCAACGGAGAAGGGACTCCACAGGAAAAAAACAGATTGGAAAGAGTTTTGGGAGAGCGGAATAAAAGATCGGCATAATCCCGCACTTGTTTCTTTTCGCGGAAGTTCTGGTCAACCAATATATAGAAACGGCGGACGATATCAAAAGCTTTTTCCTGTTCCGGAGTAACGCCGCACTTTTCACGGGCAATACGGGTGCAGGTGATAATGAAACGTTTAAGGATAATGCGCAGCATTTCTTCTTGCAGGTTATCGCGAACAGTAGATTCCTGACGGAAGATGCGGACAATATCATTCAGATTGGTCGACTGCTCCGGAGAGAGCTTTAATCGCATCACCTGGGAAGAACCGTGAAAAAGGAAGCCATTGCACGATACTTCGTCGTCATGGCCGAAGATGCAATAAAAATTGCTATTAAACAGGAAAGTAAGGTATTCACCTTCTACCTCTTTTATTTCGATATGATGCAGGGGTGTAAGACAGGCAATTTCGTCTTGTTCCAGCCGCATCGGGATATGGTCTATCTCAACAGTCAGGATGCCGCTGCGCACCCATATAAATTTGTATAAGGTAGTGTCTTGCTGTAGTGCTTTATTTTCGTGAAAGCAAGAAGTCATTGCCAGATTCCCGTTCAGGGGGGTATTTAATTGATAATCCATCATATAATTAAGAGTTAGTGTTCTTTGTCGCACATTGAGATACAAAAATACATTATTCCGGGGGTGGATGCAAGAAAAACAATCATTATTACAATTATATTTCAAAATACTTTTGTATTTTTGCGGCGTTACTTACTGAGAATGAATAAGTAACAATTAATAATCATTTAAATAATAAAAACATGAAAAAACTTACATTTATCCTCGTAGCCCTCATGGCTACAGTATTTTCTGCGTGCAGTAGCGATGACGACAACGATTCAAACTCTTTAGACGGAACTACCTGGGTTGCTGATGATGAAGACGAAATACGCACATTAAAATTCCAGAAAACAACAGTCACCTTGATTTATCAATATGATGCTAATGGAGATGGAGTTATAAATGCAGCAGATGGTCAAGAAGAATCCACTGGAACTTACTCCGTAGACGGTGATAAAATAACTATCAAAGAAGGAAAAGTCACATCTCAGGGCACAATCTCTGGAAACAAGATGGTTCTCAGTGCTGATGGTGATTCTGTAACTTACTATAAGAAATAGATTCAATCAATAGCAAATCTCTACTTTAGTCACTGAATACCGTTTGTTACGTAGAGCTATAGAAGTCCCCAACATTTTTGCCTACGAATACTAATTCGTTCCACCATAAGGAGCTTTTCGTTCCTCCATGGAAAACTTTTCGTCCCTCCATAAGGTACATTGCGTCCCCTTATGGAGGGACGAATTAGTATTCGTTATCTTAGTCATTAGCCTTTGCATATCCACTTTTTACGAAACGCTATAAATCAACATAAAAGCGATGTTGAAAACATCTCCAGAACATTCTGATATCTAACCAGTTGCGTTCATACCGCACAAATTGTACAGAGAATTGTACAGTCGTTTTCTTAGCACTTTTCTGGCTATATTCCTTAGTTTTGCTTAAAAAACAATGAATAACAAAACAATCAAAGAAAAGTATCTATCACCGACGATTGAGGTGATAGAGGTAGAAAATGAAGGTGTAATAGCTCTTTCTGATTTTACAGGCGGTAATCCTGCACTGCCAGGGAGGAATTACACAACAAGCCGCACAAAAAATAGTATTCAAAGCGCAAGTGCATTTAGTGACTTAGAAGATCTCATTAATGACATTCTAACTATTGAAAAATAATTGCTATGAAAACATCTATCTTTGCAAAGACAGGCCGACTATTTTTGCCTATTGCGATTGGACTGCTAATATTAAGCGCATGTTCACAAAATGATGAGGTATCTTTTGTTGATGATAATGATAAGACTCTTGAAATTATGACTATTGTGGCTACTCAAGGTGGTGCATTAACCCGCATGACTCATGACGACACCGATAATCATGGACTTATTGTTAAGTGGACTGAAAACGATGCTTTCAGAGTTTACTCCAGCAATGATACTAAATCTACAACATTTGCTATTCCTTCCCCTTATGTTGGTAATGGAAAAATTGCAGAATTTAAGGCAGAATCAAATATAGGTGTCAGTATTGACGCGAATGCTTTCTTCCCTGATTCTCGCGCAGAGAAAAAATGGGCGGACTGTTATTTCAGTGTATTAGGGCAGATACAAGATGCAAGTAAACCGCGTGCTCATCTTGCCGATTATAATTTTATGACGGCTATAGTTACTTTTGCTAGTACTTCGATAATAACGATTAATTTCTTGCACAAAATAGCTGTCCTGAAGTTTATGGTTACATTGCCAACAGATGTTTCTCCCAAATCAATATCACTTAGTACACAAGACGAAGCAGGTATTGTGGTAGCACAGAAAGCAAGCGATGAAAGCATTCTAGCAACGGCCAAACAGCTTACCATGTCCATAGTAAATGCAACAAGTAATGAACATACGGCTTATATGGCGATACTTCCTTCTACATTAAGCCAGCAACTGGCTGTTGCCGTGACGGGTAGCGATGGTATGGTTTACAATTATACAGTTTCCTTTGACGGAGATTTTTCTTATGAAGCAGGCAGAGTTTACAATTCGAAGCTTACTTTAAAAAATATAGTAGAAGAGGGATATGGTATTGCCAGTGAGTTTGATAATGATGTAGCAGGCGTAACGTGGGATCAAAGCGACGATAAAGGTAGTACAGAGGACAATCCTTACCTGATAGAGAATGCCTCACACCTGAAATATCTGATTGAACAGGTAGAAGCCGGAGAAGCATATTTGGACAAGTACTTTAAACTGACTACCGATATAAAAGTAACGGCTAATACATGGACGCCCATAGGAATTTCATCTTCCAAACCTTTTAGCGGAAACTTTGACGGAGGCGGACATACTATAAGTGGTGAACTGAAAGGAGCTTTTTCGAACGATATCCAACACTTTGGCTTTTGGGGCTATGTACGTAATAACTCAAATGCTACATTGATACAAAATCTTCATATAGCAGCCAACGTTACATGGTCTTTTGGAAGTCCGGAGGGAGCGAGTAATTCAGAATTTGGAGTAGGTGGTGTTGCAGGCTATATTTATATGACAAGTACAGATGTGCCAATAACAGTACGTAATTGTACAATATCGGGAGAAATGCAAATATCAGATGGAAGTTTGGGTTATGGCTATTTAGGTATAGGTGGAATAGTTGGAAATGCAAGTTCCCATATCCAAAATTGTTCTGCAACAGGCAAAACAAATGTGAATTGTAAAGGTGGAATAGTTAGGATTGGAGGTATAATAGGGAAAGCTACACTTCTCACAAATGAAACTAAGTATTGTGTTAATAGTTCTTCCATCATACTTTCTGATACTGAACGTTCAAATACGAATTATTCTGTAATGGTAGGCGGAATTGCTGGATATCATCCTGGAAAGGTTTTGGGATGCTGTAATCAAGGTTCTATATCCGGCAATAGTCTTTCTTCTGTTGATATCGGGGGGATTGTTGGAATGACAGAGTTAGCAAATTGCCATTTTAACAGAAATCTAACGAAAGATTTTAATACAACTTCAAATGGGACTGTACGACTTGGATATTTGATAGGCTTCGCTAAAAATTCTACCGTTTATTCCTGCAATGAAAGCGTAGGCGACCAATCAGAATGGATCGGGAGTAATCCCGCTTGGACACCCGCTACTGACGATGAAAGCGCCCATTAATCCCAAGTTTTTCAGCCAGAAGTAACCGCAAATTCATTCATATGCCGGGAAGGAGAAAAGAGATTTTTCTCCTTCCCGCTTTCTTAACCCAATCGTTTTACCTATTTTTGAGACCAATACCAATACTCTAAACAAAATGAACAAGTATTTTATACTCCTGTTTATCATTCTTATGTCCGCTATAGCAAGCTGCAACAAGCCGCTGGGAAGTACCCCTCCTGCCCCCTCCCGTTTTCACACAGACAGTGTGGCAATCATAGCCAAAGCCAATCAATTCCGCCTGGAAAAAGAATATGACAGCGCTATCGCCCTGCTCGACTCCACTTTCCTGTTACCTATCCAGAGCAACCAACATCCCGACGGACTATCACCGGACGACGCCCGACGTCTGATGTCCTACGCAATCAGACACTTGATGTTCGCATACAATCATTCCCGAAGAATCACCGAAGGGCACGAACATTTCCTCCGGCTCAGAGAGATGAACCACCCGATACTATCCCGGCATTGCCAACGTGAAATGCTGGTATGTGATGCACAAATGCTGCAAACCCTTGGTCGTCGTGCCGAAGCCTGCCAACTTCTCGACCAAGCTATGAGCATCCATGAAAACAATGATCCCTCGAGCGAACTTTTCTGTACCATAGCCGCCGGAATCACCTATATGGCTGTCGACTCCACCGAAACACGGGCAGAACCCACTTTGCTGCGGGCTGCCGAAGCAATGAGAAACGGAGCCTATGACGATACCGGACTGTATCCGCAGGCCATGGCAAACTTGGCGAACATCTATATCCGGAAAAATGAATTTCAGAAAGGCATAAAACTCTGTCAGGAAGTCATGGAACAGAGTGACAGAGCACAGAATCCACGTGGTGTGATGCTGGCCGCTATCAACCTCTGCGGAAATTATACCGAACTTAGCTTCTTCGATAAAGCCTTGCACTACAACGACGAAGGACTCCGCCAGTTCAGGGAAGACAACGAGACTTGGGGTATGGCAGCAAGCCTGTATGAAAGAAGAGCTCTGATTTATAAAAGAATGGGGCTCATTGACTCCGCCTTTTCAGCACTCAACCTTGCCGACAGTTTCTATGTCAGAGCCACAAACCCGCGCGGTCAGATACGTGTGCAACTGGAAAAGTTGGATGCAAAAGCCGAATTCCCAGACTCGCTACCAAATGCCCTGACCGGTTTTGAGGAAATAAAAGATAAAGTTCCCGGTTACATGCAACTCGACTATTACATGGGTTATGGAAAAGCGACGTATCTGGCCGGAAGATATAAAGAAGCCATTCCCTTGCTCGAAAAAGCCGTTGACTTATCTAAAATCCGCGGAGACTGGGAAACCGAAAATCATAATAACCGATTATTGCTCGACAGTTATCACCACACCGGCATGATGAAAGCCGCCAAAGCCTTGCTCCCCCGGTACAATATGATTATCGACTCCGTGACTCATGAAAAATCCATTCGCGAATCCATAGCGTCCCATATACGTTATGAAACAGAGAAAATAGAACAGGAAAATCGCCTGCTCACAGCAGATATAGCCTTGCGTAACAGTGTAATCCGCACTTACACCATCGGCACAATCGCCTTTATTCTTTTCATTCTTCTCCTGGGCACCTGGTTCTGGTCCAGACACCGACTCGCCTCCATCCGCCTGAATGAAAAAGAAAAGGAGTTGAAAAGGATCATCGAATCACGCTATGAACTTCATGAACGCAATCAAGAGCTATTACGCCAATTGACCGAAATACAAGCTTCAAACCAGTCCGGCGGCGAACTCAACAAGTTGATGGAAACTCTGTCTCCTGCCATGTTGACTTCGAAAGAGGAAACTGAATTTCGCGTAGCCTTTTCCGAAATCTATCCTACAGCTCTTATCCGCTTGCGCAGCGCCTGTCCCAATATCACAAAAAATGAAGAACTGTTGTGTATGCTTATCCTTATTAATCAAACCACAGAAGAAATAGCCCGGATATTAGGCATAGCTTCCACCAGCGTCACCAGGATACGCTATCGGTTAAGACCAAAACTTACTATTCCGGAGAAGGCTTCACTGGATGCGGAAATAAGAAGGATCATGAAGGGATAAGATTAGTTTTTAGTTATCTTTGCACAGCTTTTCAGTAAGCATTATTCATGTATCACTAAACACTAACCATTAATCACTAACAAACATGCCCAACCCCGTCATATTCGTATCCCTCGGTCCCGGAGAACCGGAACTTATCACCCTGAAAGGCTTGAAAGCCCTGCAAAATGCCGATTGCATTTTCTGCCCCGAAACTCACGCCACAAACGGACGTACGTTTTCACGTGCTGCCGATATATTACGCGCACTGGATATTCCGGATACACTTCTCTCCCGTTTCACATTGCCCATGAGCAAAAACCGGACACAGGCATTGGCTGCTTATGACAAAGTATATGCCGCATCTGCACAGCTTTATAAAGAGAATAAAAAAGTCTGCATCGTTGCCGAAGGAGATGCCGGCCTCTACTCCTCCATTCATTATATCTTCGATAAGCTGCAAGCCGACGGCATCCCCGTTCAACACATCGCCGGTATCCCTGCTTTCATCGCAGCAGGCGCTTGTGCAGGGCTTCATATCGCCAGTCAAGAAGAACGGCTGACCGTTGTTCCCGGCATCATAACCGTTGAAGAGATTGAGAAGTATATGCAGGAAAAGACCACCATCGTCATCATGAAGCTCTCCCAATGCGCCGACGAAGTCCACCGTTGCATCCATCTGCATCCTGAGTATGCTTACCATTATTTTGAAAACGTAGGGACCGAAAATGAAATATATTTAAATGACGTTCCGCAGATTGATGTTCACACTTTTCCCTACTTCTCAATACTCATCATCCGCCGACAAGAAAACAGACATAAAGAATAGGAAGAGTTTTTGTTCTGTTTCTCTCCCTTCCTATTACCCGAACCGTATCAAAGCCGTATTAGCTCCGTAGTATCTCCGTATCTATACATTTAGACTAGATACGGCCTTGACACGGACCAGACACGGACCGGGTACGGTGCAGACCCGAATATTGGTCTAAAATTCCGATTTAATACTATTTCGCACATAATAAACACAAATTTTCCGAAAATGCACTACCTTTGTCCCCGTTGTAAACTTAAAAAGAGAAATAGACATGAAAAAACTTGCATTGTATATGTTTATGCTCGTTCTGAGCATAGGTTATGTATCAGCACAGGGGAAAGCTGACATTAAGTTTGATAAGACTTCACACGACTTCGGCACGTTTTCTGAAAACGATCCGGTTGTAAGTTGTGTATTCACATTCACCAACGTGGGCGATGCTCCGCTGGTTATTCATCAAGCCGTAGCTTCCTGTGGATGTACAGTACCCGAATATACCCAAGAACCCGTATTGCCGGGTAAGACCGGAACCGTCAAGATTACGTACAACGGTACAGGCAAATATCCGGGACACTTCAAGAAGTCCATCACCCTGCGTACAAATGCCAAAACAGAAATGATGCGACTCTTTGTAGAAGGAGATATGACACCGAAAGATGCGAAATAAGCATCTTTATATATAAGAATAAAGGAGAATTTTTCAATTCTCCTTTTTTTTTGCTTTCTTTGAAGCTGATTTGGATAAAATAATCAATTAATGGACGACATAATAACTATAAACATAAAAGTAATTAAGAAACTATGAAACAAGAAGAAGAGAAATTGACCGGTTTGCCGGAAAATGCATTCCGCGAACTAAAACCGGGCGAAGTCTACAACCCTTTGATGAGCCCCGACAAGAAGTATCCGGAAGTTAACCTCTGGTCTGTGTTGTGGGGTATCGCTATGGCTATCCTCTTTTCGGCTGCGGCAGCCTATCTGGGGTTGAAAGTAGGTCAGGTATTCGAAGCTGCCATCCCTATAGCAATTATTGCCGTAGGCGTATCAGGCGCCGCCAAACGTAAGAATGCGTTGGGCGAAAATGTCATTATCCAATCCATCGGCGCCAGCTCCGGCGTCATCGTGGCAGGTGCCATCTTTACCCTGCCGGCCCTATATATTTTGCAAGAAACTTATCCGGAAGAAATCACGGTTACTTTTACTCAGGTATTCATCAGTTCATTGCTGGGAGGCGTACTGGGTATTCTCTTCCTCATCCCGTTCCGCAAATACTTTGTCAGCGATATGCATGGCAAGTATCCTTTCCCTGAGGCAACAGCTACTACACAAGTACTTGTATCGGGCGAAAAAGGCGGAAGCCAGGCAAAACCGTTGCTAATGGCAGGTATCATCGGCGGTCTATATGATTTCATAGTGGCTACATTCGGCTGGTGGAACGAAAACTTCACCACACGCGTATGTGGCTTTGGCGAAATGCTGGCGGAAAAAGCGAAACTGGTGTTCAAGGTAAATACTGGTGCTGCCGTACTCGGTCTGGGTTATATCGTAGGTTTGAAATATGCTTCTATCATCTGTGCAGGTTCACTGGCAGTATGGTGGGTTATCATTCCGGGCATGTCTATGATTTGGGGCGACAGCGTGCTGAACCAGTGGAATCCTGAAATCGTAGCTACCGTAGGCAGCATGGCTCCCGAAGAAATATTCAACCATTATGCCAAGAGTATCGGTATCGGCGGTATCGCTATGGCAGGTATCATCGGTATCATCAAGTCATGGGGAATCATTAAAAGTGCCGTAGGACTGGCAGCTAAGGAAATGGGTGGAAAATCCAATGTAGAAGCCAGTGTGAAGCGCACACAACGTGATATTTCCATGAAGATTATCGCTATCGGCTCTATTGTGACATTGTTGCTGGTGGCCCTGTTTTTTTATTTCGATGTAATGCAGGGAAATCTGTTGCATACGATTGTAGCTATCTTATTAGTAGCGGGCATCAGCTTCTTGTTTACAACAGTGGCTGCCAACGCGATTGCGATTGTCGGGACAAATCCTGTTTCGGGCATGACGCTTATGACTCTGATCCTGGCATCGGTGGTGATGGTGGCAGTAGGCCTGAAAGGTACGGGAGGCATGGTGGCAGCTTTGGTAATGGGAGGTGTTGTTTGCACAGCATTGTCAATGGCAGGCGGTTTCATCACCGACTTGAAGATTGGTTACTGGCTGGGAAGCACACCTGCCAAACAAGAGACATGGAAATTCCTCGGAACGATTGTTTCGGCTGCTACCGTAGGCGGTGTGATGATTATCCTGAACAAGACTTACGGCTTCACCAGTGGCGACTTGATCGCTCCGCAAGCAAATGCGATGGCAGCAGTGATCAAGCCTTTGATGAGTGGCGTAGATGCTCCATGGTTACTTTATGGCATCGGTGCCGTGCTTGCCATTATCCTGACTTTCTGCAAAATTCCGGCACTGGCATTTGCGCTGGGCATGTTCATCCCATTACAGCTGAACGTTCCTCTGGTAGTGGGTGGAGCCATCAATTGGTTTGTGACAAGCCGTAGCAAGGATGCAGCTATCAATACAGAACGTGGTGAAAAGGGTACGTTGCTGGCTTCCGGTTTCATTGCCGGTGGCGCCCTGATGGGAGTAGTCAGTGCAGCAATGCGCTTTGGCGGTATCAATCTGGTTAACGATGCCTGGGTGAACAATACCTGGTCCGAAGTACTGGCTTTGGGTGCTTATGCATTGCTGATCATCTACTTTATCAAAGCTTCAATGAAAACAAAATAAGAAATATAATATGAGAATAATTCTATTTTTCACAGCATTGTTTATGTCAATTCTACTATCTGCTCAGAAACCCGTTGAGATACCTTTGTGGCCTAACGGGGCTCCAAATACAAACGGACTGACGGGTGACCAGGAAGACTTGGATGGCGGCCGCGTGGCCAACGTTGTCAATCCCACCATCACAGTCTATCGTCCGGCAAATCCCAACGGTATGACTATCCTTATGTGTCCGGGTGGCGGATATGCCCGTCTGGCCATGAATCATGAAGGCCATGATATGGCTTCCTGGTTCAACACACAGGGAATCACTTATGTTGTTCTGAAATACCGCATGCCGAACGGACATCGCGAAGTTCCTCTCTCTGATGCGGAACAAGCAATTCGCATTATCCGCCAGCATGCCAAAGAATGGGGCATCAATCCGAACCGTGTAGGCGTTATGGGAGCATCGGCGGGCGGACATTTGGCAGCGTCACTCTCCACACTATATGGCAGCGACGAAACGCGTCCGGATTTCCAGATTCTGCTTTACCCCGTTATCTCCATGATACCGGGTATCACTCACGGAGGTTCCCGCCAGAATCTTCTCGGCAATAATCCGACGAAGGAACTGGAAGCAGACTATTCACTGGAACGCCGTGTATCTCCCCGTTCTCCACAAGCTTTCATCGTACTCTCTGCGGATGATGGTGCCGTGCCTCCTATGAATAGTATCGGCTACTTCCTTGCCCTAAACCAACAGAAAGTTCCCGTCTCCATGCACATCTACCCCATCGGCGGACATGGCTGGGGATTCCGTGACAATTTCACTTACAAACGCCAGTGGACGGAAGAACTGGAAAAGTGGTTGCGTGATGGACTGAAATTTGAGAAGAAATAAAAAACATTATAGCTCATGAAAAGACTGACTCTTATCACCTGCCTCGCATTGCTTCCCCTCACCCTTCTGGCACAGGAGGATCGCTACGACCAGTTGACCAATCCGAAGTTGACCCACATCAACAAAATGACTCCCCGGAGTACGTTCACTTCTTACGTAAGTGAAGAAGATGCCATTGTCAATGACCGGACGAACGGTACAGACCGTCTTTCCCTCAACGGGAAATGGAAGTTCAACTACGTGGAGAACTTCGCCGATCGCCCCACTGACTTTATGAACGCACGTACTGACGTGAACCGTTGGCCTGACATCAATGTACCGGGTAACTGGGAATTGCAGGGGTTCGGCACACCTATCTACGTCAATCAACCCTACGAGTTTTGTTCCAAAGGTTACGAACCTTACTGGGACAAACCGAATCCGCCTTATGTTCCTAAAGACTGGAATCCTACCGGAACTTATCGTCGCGAATTTATTATAGGGAACGATTGGGATGGAAAAGAGATTTTCCTTAGTGCCGACGGTGTACGAGGTGCTGCTTTCTACTATATCAACGGCAAGTTTGTCGGCATGAGCAAGGACGCCAAAACTCCTGCCCGCTTCAATGTGACCGGTATGGCAAAGAGAGGCAAAAATATCATCGCCATCCAAGTGCACCGTTTCTCGGATGCCAATTATCTGGAATGTCAAGACTTCTGGCGCATCAGCGGTATCGAGCGTGATATTTATCTATATGCCACTCCAAAGATTCACATTGCTGACTTCAAAGTGGAAACTCCATTAGATCCTTACTACAAAGACGGTATTCTGAAACTGAAAGTAAAACTTACGAATGAAAGCGATATCAAGTCTCCGTATGTGGTGTCTTATCGATTGTTAGACAATGAAGACCAGCAAGTCACCCAATCTTCCACCCGCGTGGAAGGCGACCAGACCGAAGTGGAATTTACCAAGAAAACCCTCCGTGGTGTGAAACAATGGACTGCAGAAACTCCGAATCTCTATACACTTGTTATCAGCCTGAAACGTACGAATGGTGAAGTGATAGAAGCTACCAGTTGCAAAGTAGGCTTCCGCACGATAGAGATTAAGGATAAACAGTTGCTTGTGAACGGTGTGCCCATTCTTGTGAAAGGTGTAAACTACCACGAACATAGCGAACTCACCGGACATTATGTTTCCGAAGAACTTATGTTGAAAGACTTCGAACTCTGGAAGAAATATAATGTGAACACGGTACGCACTTGCCACTATCCGCAGCAGGAACGTTTCTACGAACTTTGTGACCAATATGGTATCTACGTTATCGATGAAGCCAATATCGAAAGTCACGGCATGGGCTATAACCTGAACGTAGGCGGTACTTTGGGTAACAATCCATTATTCATGAATGCCCACCTCGACCGCACCATGAATATGTACGAACGCGATAAGAATCATCCGTCCGTCATCATCTGGTCATTGGGTAATGAAGCCGGAAACGGACTGAACTTCTATGTTACTTACAATACGTTAAAGATGCTCGATAGCCGTCCTATCCAGTATGAACGTGCCGGATTGGAGTGGAACACAGACATCTATTGCCCTATGTATACTTCTCCTCAAAATATTGAAAAGTATGCGCAAAATAAAGAAATGACGCGCCCTCTGATTCTGTGCGAATATGCCCATGCCATGGGCAACAGTCTTGGAAACTTCCAGGATTATTGGGATGTCATTGAAAAGTACCCGATACTGCAAGGTGGTTGTATCTGGGACTGGGTAGACCAAGGTTTCGCAGCTAAAACCAGCGATGGGCGTAAGTATTGGAACTATGGCGGTGATTATGGCGATAAAGGTACTCCTTCCGATGGTAACTTCTGCATCAACGGTATAGTTTATCCCGACCGCAGCATCAAACCGCAGACCATCGAAATGGGTAAAGTTTACCAGAACATTAAGTTCATTAAATTCGACCCGCAAACCTGTACTGTACAGGTCCGCAATGATTTCTCTTTCACTGACCTGAATAAATACGATTTCCATTACATCGTACGCGATCATGGAAAAGAGATTTATAAAGGTAATATGGATAACATCAATGCAGCCCCGGGTAAAACAGCAACCAGCGGATTCCTGCAAGGTATTCCTAAGGATAAAAACACTGTGGGAGATGTACGCATCGAATTCTATGCCACTATACGTCAGGCAGAACCCTTCTTGCCGGTGGGTACGGTGATTGCCCGCGAACAGACTTATGTTCATCCGTTCTTCAAGAAAGAAGTGGTGCATCAGGATCCCGCTAAGATGGAAGAAGTTTCCTCTCAGGTAGTTTTCAGTGGTGACGAGTTCAAAGCGGCATTCAATAAGCAAAGCGGCTTGTTAGTGTCTTACATCTACAAAAAACAGGAATATATTCACGATGGACAAGGCCCGCGTCCTTTCTTCTGGCGTGCACCTACTGATAACGATTACGGAGCAAAACTTCCTACCCGTCTGAAAGCATGGAGAGAGGCCAGCTATCAGACACTCCAAGCAGAATCATTCAATGTGTCCAAAGAAGGTGGCAATTCCATTGTAAAAGTAGCCTATCGTTTCCCGCAGACGGATGCACGTTGGGAGATTACTTATAAGATATTTGCCAATGGTATCATCAAAGTGAACAACCGCTTTGTTGCCGAAGGGAAAGAGACGCCAATGATTCCGCGTGTTGGTTTGCGTATGCAGTTGTCAGAAACATTAACCAACCTCACTTATTACGGTCGTGGACCGGAAGAGAATTATCGCGACCGTCGTACCTCCCAGTTTATCGGAGAGTACACCATTCCAATCAAAGATATGTATGAGCCGTATGTTCGTCCGCAAGAGAACGAGCACCGCACAGATATCTATTGGTGTGCCCTCACCAATAAACAGAAAGGCGGTTTACTTTTCATTGCCGACCGTACATTCGAGTTGAATGCTTCCAACTATCCACTCGGAACTTTGGATAGTGGTGAAACGATTGATAATGGCGCTCCACGCACAGAGCAAACCAACCATCGCCATCTTACCGATCCACAACCGGAGAAGCTGGTAGATATGTTTATTGACTATCGCATGATGGGCGTTGGCGGTGACAACAGTTGGGGAGCTACGGCACACGAACCCTATCTGATTCGTCCCGGTGTAGAGAATGCCATCGAATATGGTTTCTCCATCGTACCGTTTGACAAGAAGACAGATTACAAAAATTTAATCTATCAATATTGAATTTAATCTGTCCAACTTAAGGATTTATGAAAAGGATGTCGTACTTTTGCGACATCCTTTTTATTTATATTAAAAACGAAAGAACAATGAAAACAATGATTACACTCCTGTTCAGTGCACTTTGTGCGGCCACTGTCAATGCCCAAACAAATGACAATGAGAATGCCATGCTGAACAATGGAATAAAATTTCTGGATATTCCTTACGTAGCGCATACGTTGGAAGTAACTGATGGTGAAGAAGAACTTATCATCAACTGTGATGAAGTGGACTGCACCACTTTTGTAGAATATACTCTTGCCATGGCCCTCTCTCCTACTGAAGACGGTCAGGTAGCCGAAGGTGACTTCGCCGATAAGCTCCAGATGATCCGCTATCGTGACGGAAAGATAAACGGTTATACTTCCCGTTTGCATTACATTGCAGACTGGGTGAACAATGGCGTTCGTAACGGTTTCCTGGAAGATTTAACCCCGACTTACAGTCCGCACACACAGAAGGTTGCTCTTTCTTATATGTCTTCTCATCCTGAGTTGTATAAGCAGTTGAGCAATTCTCCGCAGAATGTAGCCAAGATGAAAGAGATTGAGAAATCATTGAATGGACAAGAGTTCCATTACATCCCGAAAGATAAGTTGCCGTTCAATGGCCTGCCTTGGATTAAGAATGGTGACATTATTGCCATTACTACAAATACTCCGGGACTGGATGTGGCTCATATGGGTATTGCTTTCTATGTGGATGGCAAGCTGAGTTTGCTACATGCTTCTTCCAAAGAGAAGAAGGTGGTTGTTTCTAAAGTGGCTTTGGGACAGATGTTGCAGAATAATCCAAGTTGGACGGGAATACGGGTGCTGAGGATGAAGAAATAGCATATCCAATGTGGTATTATAAAAAGGCGATGGAAAATTATACTCTCCATCGCCTTTCTTTATTCTACGCCTCTACGACAATATATTCATCAATATTTCGCGTCTCCTTGCTAAAGTTCACGCCGACTTTCACTAATTTCCTACCATCCAACATGTAAGGAATCAAATATCCCTTTTCACCTATTTGCTTCAAAGCAGCTTCGGCGGTACCATCCAATTTAAACTCAAAAACATAAATAGCTGTAGGAGTATGAACCACCGCGTCGGCACGGCCACGACTACTACGCACTTCAGATTGGATGAACTGTCCCAACAAAGTAAACACTACATGGAAAATAGCCTGATAATGACGTTCTGTATCATCATTCAACTCATACGGAATCCCAGAAAAGAATATCTTCAGACGTTCCATGAATGCTTCCACATCACCACTCTTCAATTCACGCATGAATTTGGCAATATGAAAACCGGTCTCATCATCAGTGACCTTGGTATAAAAAGGAACCAGAAAGTTGAGAAAGCCATAACGCACTTCATCATTGGGGAATTGAAGCGTATAAAGGCAAACCTCCTTATCATAGGCTTTTATTGTCAAGTAACCGCTTTGATAAATCATAGGCAGAGGATTATTTGCCTCCGCACGATATTCCGAGAAAGCAGAGGCAGTAACTTCCACCCCATTCAACAAAAGGCGGAGATCATAGTCACTCTGTTTCAACAAATCTACTAAATAGGTGGGAGTACCTGTCTGAAACCAGAAGTTACCGAAATTCAATTTCTGGAATACATTCAGAAGGCTGAAAGGGTTAAAAAGTCCCACCGAAGTATCTTCACAAAAATGATAACCGTCATATTTTTTTGCCAAACGAAAGACAGTTTCTTCAAAAGTAAGTTCTTCATTCTCACCCAACTGTTTTATTTCCGGACCGAATGTTCTTATAAGTTCATCTTGTGTAATACCGCACAAAGCATTATACGCTCTGTCCATGCTTATATCGTTCAGTTGATTCAAGTCACTGAACACGCTTACTTGGGCAAACTTAGTTACTCCAGTCAGGAAAACAAAACGAAGATAGCGGTCAGCACTCTTCAAAACACCATAGAATGCTTTTAATATTTTCCGATACTCATCCAGCAAGTTCTCATCCAAGACGGCTTGAAGCAACGGCTTGTCATACTCATCAATCAAGACAACCACCTGCTTTCCTGTCTGTATACATGCCTGCTCTATTACATAAGCAAAACGTTCTTCCGGACTACGATCTTTTTTCTCTGAGCCATAGAGTAATTCCCACTTTTCCAAATACTGATTAAGCATAGCTACCAAATCAGCAGCAATCTCATATTTCCGGGCATTCAAGTCAAGATGTAGTACAGGATATTGTTCCCATTCGGTTTCTAACCTTTCAATGGCCAAACCTTGGAACAAGTCTTTACGCCCTTGAAAATAAGCTTCAAAAGTGGAGAGAAGCAGACTCTTGCCAAATCGACGCGGACGGCTTAGGAAATAAGGTTTACCCACATTTGCAATTTGATGAACCATAGCCGTTTTATCTACATAAAGATAACCATCTCTACGTATTTCCTCAAAAGTCTGTATGCCTATCGGCAGTTTACGTATCTGTTCCATTTACTAAAGCCTAATTGGTGTATGACAAAGGTACTATTTATATTTCAAAAACAAGATGAAAGCCGATGAAGATTTCACGATATACACAAGAACTCATGCAAGTATTTATTTCCATAATCCGACATCCCGTAAGGATATGTATTCCCTGAAGCAAAGAAAACAGCCCGTTGGGAGCTGTTTTCTATAATGAGTTTATTACTTATTGCCTCACCCACACTTTTATCTTTTCCATACATAGTATGGGATGAACAACCATTTCAATATTCCCAATATTCTTTTACACATACAGATACTCCCATATTCGTTCTGCAATCTTTTCCGCACTCATACCATATTCATTCCTCAGATACTTCTGAGTACCTACAATGCAGGAATAGGTATCATTCAATCCTATCTTTATCTGTACCGCTCTGTTTCCAGACATCTCACTCAGCACTTCAGCTACGGCACTGCCAAATCCACCTATGATATTATGCTCCTCTACGGTTACAATCAAATCATATTCTTTTGCACAAGCCCGAATAAGTTCCCTATCAATAGGCTTCACAGTAGGGAAAGTGTATAATGCCGGATAAATACCTCTATCATTCAGTAATTCAACTGCGCCGAGTGCTTCATCAAAAATTCCTCCTGTAGAGAAAACCACAACCCGGTTTCCTTCTTTTATCTGAATAGCTTTGCCTATACGAAAATCAGAAATAGACTCATGTATCTTCTGTTCCCCTCCCCTGCCAAGTCTCAGATAACAAGTGCCCTGATGTTCATAAATAGCCCGCGTACAGGCAGCAGCTTCCGTTAAATCTCCCGGCGCCATAACAACCACCGAAGGCAAGGCGCGCATAATGGCTAAGTCCTCCGTAGCATGATGGCTCATTCCCAAAGAACCATATACAAAGCCGCCACCCACACATACAATCTTTACATTAGCATCATGATAAGCACAGTCATTTCTGATCTGTTCCAGGCAGCGCAATGTCGGAAAATTACCGATGGAGTAAGTGAATACTTTTTTTCCGGACAAAGCCAGTCCGGCAGCAATGCCTGTCATATTCTGCTCTGCAATGCCTATGTTGGTGAACTGCTCAGGCAATTGTTCCCAATAAGGTTTCAATACTCCAAAACCTAAATCACCCGTCAACAGATGGACGTCTTTATCAGCCTTGGCAATCTCGATTAATGTCTTTACAAATGTATCTCTCATGGCTTCTGTTCCTCCAACTCTCTAACGGCAGCCTCATATTCTTCTCCCTGCGGAGTACGGTAATGCCACAATATGTTATTTTCCATAAATGATATACCTTTCCCTTTAATGGTATTTGCCAGAATCAGCTTCGGGTTTCCATTCGTAAAGGTGGTGTGGAATGCATTCCTCAATTCATCATGATTATGCCCGTCAATACTCAACACATTATAACCGAAACTCTCAAACTTCTTATCCAACGGAGCCAGAGACAAAGTATCTTCGCAAAAAGTAAGACTTTGCATCTTGTTGTAGTCCACTATCACCGTCAGATTATCCAGCCTATGATGATGGGCAAACATGGAAGCTTCCCACACCGAACCTTCATCACACTCTCCATCTCCCATCACCACATATATATGATAATCCTTGTGCTCTATCTTTGCATCCAATGCCATTCCCACAGCTACCGGAAGCCCATGCCCTAACGAACCGGTAGAAAATTCCACTCCAGGAACACCTTTGTGCGATACATGGCCCGACAGACGACTACCGTCAGCATAATGTGTAGCCAATTCATCAGTAGAAAAGAACCCTCTTTCCGCAAGTGCCGCATAGATAGCTGCACCTGCATGGCCCTTACTTAAAATCAACCGGTCACGGTCCTCTTTTTGGGGATTCTGCGGATCTACATTCAGTATATCCGTATATAATACGGCAATGATATCCGATACGGATAAGATTGCACCAACATGGGAGCCACGGGAGATATGAGTCATTTCTACGCCATGACGCTTGATCTTCCAGGCTAATTCTTCACTATTCATACATTAAGCTCCTATTATCAACGATAATTTATTTGTTTTCAAATACTTCTCTACAAACTTCACAATTCGGATAATCAATAACGGGACAATAATTCCAGCTATGAACATAAAAAACATGCAAACTAACACATTCCAATGCAAAAACTTATTTGTTACAATTTCCACTATTGCTTGTGCCGGCCATGAAAGTATATAGATTGCATAGGTTTTCCCAACCATACTTTTAAACAAACGCATATTTTCTAAAGGAAAATTTCTGCAGCAACCTATTAAAAAAATCGCCATGCCAATAACAATAAAAGGCTTTTCTATTCCTCCCAACTTGTAATTATATAGCATTATAGCCAATGGTAGTCCCAAAATAGAATAAAATAAGGGGAGCTTCCATTGCTGAAAATTCATTTGGGAAATCGTAAAACCAAACATATACCAAAAGAGGAAAGCACAAATGTCACTTACCGAAAACCAGCCTGTCATGTAGGGAGAAAGATAGGTTAATCCTAACAATATTCCTAAAGACAAACTATAAACTATTTTATTTCTATCATATAATCGAATAAAGAACAGTGCTATTATCTGTATCCCAAAGAGCATTGGCAAAAACCAAAAATGTCCCCATATACCATCTCGGGGAACAAGTAGAGTACGAATAAAAAAGACACATATATTACCTTGTTCGGGCATTGCATCATTTATATAAGATGCAGCAACTATTTTAGGAAATAACCCTATTAAAGAAATAACAAAATAGGGTACAAGTAATTTAAGTGCTCTATTTTTCAAATAGATATTCACTCCATATTTATTATATCCTTTACTATAGCCACAGAGAAAACCTGAAATAATAACAAAAAAAGCCATATGAAAAGAATACAAAAATTGTTTTCCCCAAAGCAAACTATCAGGAAATTCGACACCAAAAGGGTATGAATGCCCCCAAATAACCAATATACAGCCTATTGTCTGCGATGTAGTAAGCCACAGTAATTTATTCATTTTTATCTTTGGATATCATTAATAATTTCCCAATTTGTTCCTCATTTAAACAGAACTTTACTGCTTCTAAATTTGAAGTTAGCTGTCGTTCATTTTTTATACCAACCAGTACTATACTTTCTTTTATATAATCCAATATAAATCTAATGGCAACAGCAGCAACAGAATGTCCGATAGAAGTAGCTATTTGTTTTAAGACCTCCACTATCTCCAGATTATGAAGTAATTTATCACCATGGAAATTCACATAAATATCTCTTGAGCGTCTGTCGTCTTTACCAAAACAAGTATCTTTTCCATACTTTCCCGTTAAGATACCTTGCCCCAAACTCCCCCATGTCATGGGAGTCAAAGACAATGTATGCTGTACACCTTGTATGATTGCTTCATTCTTACGGGTAGCCAGACTATACTCATCTTGAAAGGAAACAAAATAGTCCCGATATGGAATCAATTCCGAAATATCATCCACCGTTACATTCGACAAACCGAAATATCTGATTTTTCCCTTCTTTTGTAAATCCTGCAAAGACTGCACAATATCACCAATAGGAGTTTTTCCATCCCGATAGTGTACTTGATAAAGATCGATGTAATCTGTATTTAAACGCTGCAAACTTGCATCAACCGCTTTATTGATCCATTCCCTTGAGTTATCATAGAATGTCTTTCCATTCTCTATACGAACACCAAATTTGGATGCAATCACCACATCTTTTCGGCGTTCTGCCAAAGCCTGACCTAAAGTTTTTTCCGATGAGCCTAAACCATAAACATCTGCCGTATCAAACATTGTTATACCATTATCTACAGCTATCTGTACTGTACGGACCAGTTCTGCATGATCCACAGCTCCCCATCCATATTCTCCAAGCGGACACCCTCCCATACACAACCGGGAAACCTTTAAATCGGAATGTGCTAAAGTTATAGATTCCATCTTATTTAAATAATTTGAATATTTTCTTGAATACACCCCATATTGTCAGGAAAAACAGTTTAGCATCTAAACTAAAAGACTGTTTGTCTACATATTCCAATCTTAATAAGTTTTTATTATGAAGCACATGTTTTTCATAATACTCATCCGCATTTACTGCTCCCACCACTTCATCTAACGAAATGTACTTCAATGAACTAATATCAGTAATACCCGGTCTGACAGATAAGATGCGTTTTTCCTCCTCTGTGTATTTAGATGTATATGCCAATACTTCCGGACGAGGACCGACAAAACTCATATCTCCTTTAATGATATTAATCAATTGTGGCAATTCATCCAACTTCGTTTTACGGAGTATTTTTCCAACCCTCGTTATTCTGGGATCATTCAAAGCAGTAGTATTGCCCCCTATCTTATCAGCATTCACTACCATAGTTCTGAATTTCAGTATTTTGAAAGGGATATCGTGATAACCACCGCGTAAGGCTTGGTAGAAAATAGGACCGGAGGAATTGAATTTGATAGTCAAGCCTATAAATAAATAGATTGGCAGTAATAATAGGAAAGACAGCAACGCTATTACTAAATCAAATGACCGTTTTATATATCTATTATATATTTCTTTTTTGGTATTTGTCATAAATATAAAAAGTCTCTTTTATCACCGACTGTATTGAAAAATCCCTCTCTGCCATTTTTCTTGAATTCCGTCCAAAAAGTTCCCGCTTTTCAAAATCAAATATTAGCTTTCTCAAAGCATCAGCCAAAAGTACCGAATCTTTTATTGGAACTAAATAACCATTATACCCCTCAACCACACATTCCCGGCATCCAACAGCATTGGTCGTAACAATAGGACGTCCCACCGCACAAGCTTCAATTAGAGCTTTAGGCAGTCCTTCTCTATAAGAAGGCAGTACAACAATATCACAATCAGCATAGATGGGAAACATTTTTTTCTGATAACCAATCCATTCTATATATCCGGATTCCAAAAGCAAACGTAACTTCTCTTCTTTTAGAACAGCCGGATTATCATTATCGCAACTACCTGCTAATACAAACACCGCTTTCCCCTTAACCACTTCTCTTATTGATTTTGCAGCCTCAATAAGTTCAATTATACCCTTATCTAATAAAATCCGGGAAGGGAAAAGTATTTTAAGTTGCTCTTTCCGAACAAGTTTCACATAATGATACTCATCTAAATCAACTCCGGATCCTTTAATCAAATAAAGATTGGCATCATTTGTCAATTTAAGGTTTCTGATCATCTGCATATCATCCGGGTTCTGAAGAATGAAAGAAAAGCTTTTAGCCTTCAGGATCGTTCGAATAAGTAATCGTATCAAACGCTGCAAAAATCCATCCCGTCCATCCGTAAAACAATACCCTAAACCATTTATCGCATTGACAACATGATAATTTCCAGATAAACGTGCCGCCAATGAACCCAATAAAGTTATTTTCAAATTAACATTATGAATAATATCCGGTTTATACATCTTGAAATACTTATAAAGAAGAAATAAGCACTTCATTTCTTGCAATACAGTTCCTTTTCCTCTTACAAAAGGAATATGCAAGCAATGTATACCCAATTGCTCAAGTTCTTCCCTACAACCAGTGTCAGCAGCAAGAAGAAATACTTCATCACCATTTTCAATTCCATGCAGAGCTAATGGCAACCGGTGAGACATAAATCCCCAATCAACGCTCGCTACATAAAAGATTCTTCTGCAACGGGAATATTTATCACAATCTGCCATCAACATTACTTTTATCTAACAACCCTTTTACATCAAATACAACCGAATCCTTTGCTTTCCACGCATCAATATTTACTTTCTCAAACTCTTGATGGGCAACTGCCAATACAATTGCATCATATTTAAACTGTGGTAATGCATTAATAATATCAATATTATATTCCTGTCTTACGGTTTCCGAACTTGCCCACGGGTCATAAACAGTAATATTAAGATTGTACTCTTTTAAAGCATTATAGATATCTACTACTTTAGTATTGCGCACATCCGGACAATTTTCTTTAAAGGTAAAGCCCAATATCAGGATCTCTGAATTCAATACCTGTATACCCTTTTTCAACATCAGTCTCACCAATTGGTTTGCCACGTACTCACCCATACCATCATTCATACGACGGCCTGCAAGTATAATTTCCGGATTATACCCATAGCGTTGTGCACACTGAGCCAAATAGTAAGGGTCTACTCCAATGCAATGTCCGCCTACAAGGCCCGGTTTGAATGGTAAAAAATTCCATTTAGTAGAAGCAGCTTCCAGCACATCCTGAGTATCAATCCCCATAAGAGTAAAAATTTTAGAAAGCTCATTCACAAATGCAATATTGATATCACGCTGAGAATTCTCAATCACTTTTGCAGCTTCAGCCACTTTGATAGTCGGTGCCAAATGGGTACCTGCTGCAATGACAGAAGCATACACTTCATTTACTTTCTTGGCTATCATGGGAGTGGAACCAGAAGTTACTTTCCTGATCTTTTCTACTGTATGTTGTTTATCTCCCGGGTTAATACGTTCAGGAGAATATCCCGCAAAAAAATCTATATTATATTTCAAACCAGAAACTTTTTCCACTACGGGAATACATTCATCTTCCGTCACTCCCGGATAAACCGTAGATTCATAAACTACAATGTCTCCTTTGGAAATTACCTTTCCTACTGTTGTACTGGCTCCATACAAAGGGGTTAAGTCTGGATTATGATTCTCATCAACCGGAGTAGGAACAGCTACCACATAAAAATTACAATAGCGGATATCGTTTACATTGGCTGTACACCTAAAGCCATTCTTTATGGCCGATTGTAATAATTCATCCGATACTTCAAGCGTAGCATCATGTCCTGCCATCAAAGCATCTACACGGGATTGATTCATGTCAAACCCAATTGTCTCATATTTAGTAGAGAATAAACGGGCCAAAGGAAGCCCTACGTAACCGAGACCGATTACGGCAATTTTTATTTCACACATATTATATTGATTATAAAAGACAGAGTCGTATAGTTAAGACCAAGAAGTTGGCAAAAATTACAATTAAATATGATTCCAATACCATCTGACAGCTTCCTTCAATCCTTCATACATATTATATTCAGGGACATATCCCAAAAGTGTCCGTGCCTTATCGATACTGGCTAAAGAATGAGGAATATCTCCCAAACGGTTTGGTCCATGTTGAATCTCCACATTAGCTATTGCAGGATCAAATTCACTTAAAAGCTCTTTCAAATATCCAGTCAATTGGTTTAAAGTAGTACGTTCTCCATAAGCCGTATTATACACCTGATTAACTGCATCCGGATTCGTGGTAACCATAGCCAACATATTCATTTGAATTACATTATCAATGTAAGTAAAGTCACGGCTATATTCACCGTCCCCATTGATAATCGGGCTTTCATGAGCCATCAGTTTCTTTACAAACAAAGGAATTACTGCTGCATACGCTCCGAAAGGATCTTGCCGACGCCCAAAAACATTAAAATAACGTAAACCAATGGTTTCCATGCCATATGTTCTGGAAAACACATCAGCATAAAGTTCATTCACATACTTCGTAACTGCGTAAGGTGACAGGGGCTTACCAATCACATCTTCCACCTTTGGCAAAGATTTACTATCACCATAAGTTGACGAACTGGCAGCATACATAAAACGTTTTACGCCTGCATCTCTCGCAGCAATCAACATATTCAGAAAGCCACTAATGTTTACCTCATTGGTCAGTACCGGGTCTTTAATAGAGCGAGGAACAGAACCCAATGCAGCCTCATGAAACACATAATCGACTCCTTCCACAGCTTTCTTGCAATCCGTAAGATTGCGAATATCTCCCACTTGCAACCTAAAAGCTTGAGGATATTGATTTAATAGAGGAAGCAGATTCTCTATCTTTCCTGTAGAAAAGTTGTCCAAGCAAACTACATGATATTCATGGGCAAGCAGGTGTTCGCAAAGGTTGGAGCCTATAAAACCTGCACCACCAGTTACTAATATTTTCATACTAATTTTATTGATTTTATTTATTGAACGATTTCTGAAAGACGAACATATTTCACAATTATCCTTTATGATTTTCTGAGCAAATGACCATTTATGAGTTTGCTTAAATAAATTCCATCCAGTACTTATATACTTAGAACTCAATCCTTACCTATTTTGTCATATATGGTATTAACAACTATTTCTGTTGCATGGCCATATTCTGTTACGTATTTTTGCCTAAACTGATTGATTTTAGTTATCATATCTTCTTTATCATAATTCTTTATATATTCCAATAGAGTATTTTCATCAAGTTCACCACCTGGTATCTCCTTTCTAATATCAAAATACAGACTGCGATTTCTAACATACTCTTCATAATCATAAGCAAAACAGAACATAGGCTTATCTTGAACCGCATATTCGAAGAATATTCCAGAATAGTCAGAAATAAGAATATCTGATGCTATCATTAAATCCACATTATCCAGGTAATTACTTACATCGTAGATAAACCCTGTTGAGGAGTCGATGTTGGTAGCATTAGAAACTACAGGATGTACTCTAAATAAGACTACATATTTCTCTCCAAGCATTGATTCCCACTTAGAAAAGTCAATAGGACATTTCATTGCTCCAAAATTCTTATCCCGATAAGTAGGTGCATACAAAATCACTATTTTATCTTTAGTTATGCCAAGAGATCCTCTTATTTCATCTCTTCTTGTTTCGTCATAAGTACACAACCTATCATTCTTAGGATATCCTGATACAATTATTTGATCATCTTTTAAACCAAACATAGACTTCTGCATCTTTTTCTCCAATTCGCTCTGTGCGCAGCTACAATCATATTTATAAGCACAAGGAACAACCAAAGAATTTTCTTTTTTATCATCAATTCCAGAGGCTTTTGGTAGCGTTGTATGAGTTGTATGCAGATAATAAGTGTTTTTCCCCCTAAAATTTAAGCCTCTTTCTATCATAACATTAGTTACCCAACATCTAGCTTTTAATGCAGTCAAGTAAAAATCCAAAGTATCTATTTTTACTTTATTTTTCACATCCGCATGTTTTTCTACTTGTTTAAAAGCCCAAACAAGTTTGTAATCTTTAAACCGACTATCTTCTAACATTGCCTCATATATACATCGTGGGCTATCATTAAAGTATCTTCCTCCATAAGACAGAAATAATATTAATTTGTCATCTGTTTTAACGAAACGCCTTAAACAATTTATAGCAAAGGAAAACGTATGATAGTAGATTCTATAAATTAATTTATTATTTTTTACAAAAGAAACCAAGTCCATAATACTGAATTTTATTATTTGTTATTACTGTCCGGAGGAATATCGGCTTATATTGATTTATGGAAAATCGTGAGAATATGAAGTACCGTCAAAGTCATCCTAATTTTTAGCGCAGTTTTCCATAGTATTATATTTATATTAAATATACAACAAATACTATAGCTTTTTCAATATCTGAATAAGTTTAATATTATCCTCTCTACTTCGTATGGCTATACGAATCAAATTACGTCCTTGCATGTTAGACTTCAAACCACAATTACTAATAATGACATCATGTTTAATCAATATCCGTGTCAATTCCTCAGAAGTATATTTATTTATAACTTCACATAAGAAATAATTGGCTTGCGAAGGAATGACATGTAAGTATGGAATTTGGGTCAATTCCCTAAAGAATATTTCACGTTCTGCTATAAACTTCTGACAAGCTTTGGCATAATCTTTCTCATACTTTCCATAGATTTGCAGATAGAATTCCGCAAAAGAATTAATGTTCCAAATGGAGACCTCTTTCTTTATACGAGCGATTAAATCTGTATCTGAAGAAGCAAATACCCCTAATCGCAAACCAGGTACGCCATAGGATTTACTGATGGACTTCATTACCATCATAGATGGGTATTGCAGAAGTATATCATTATGTAACAAACTGTTATCCACATATCCCGTAGTAAAGTCGACAAAACTCTCATCAACAAGTAGACGTATATTCATATTCTCACACCAAGATGCCAATCTACATACATCCTGCTTGGATATAAAGTTTCCAGACGGATTGTCTGGATTGATAAGCAACAGCAAAGAAATTGATTTATCCGCATAGAAACCCATCAAATCATCAGCCGTATAAATAAAGTTTATATTTTGGGGAATATAAGCCACTATTTGCTCTGAACGCAAGCGATTAGGATATTCATCAAAAGTAGGATAGATAATCCCCACCTTGTTACCTGCATGTTCTTCCATCACAATCTTGATAAGCTCGGCAGCACCATTACCCACTACCACAAATTCCTGCTTAACTCCAAAGTATTTTCCCGCCAACAGAGAATTTACATACATCCCTGAAGGATATTCCGTAAGCAATGTATCAAAATTAGCACGAAGTTCATCCTTCATACGCTTAGATGGGAAAAACGGATTGACGAGATAACAATAATCCAATAATTTAGGGAAACGCCAAAAACCACCATAACGCTTATGGTACTCCTCATACTTGGTCTCACTACAAGAAAATATAGTTGAAGCAATATCCAAATCTTGTACGTCATCTATTTCATACCATTTTTCATCCTGAATTGGCAAAGCCTTTAAAGTTGATGAATTAAGTAATGTCAATACACGTAATACCTGCTCATAGTATTCATTATTTCCCATCACCCGACTATAAGCATCAAGAAAAGGAACATACTCATTTGTCGAGAACTCACGACTAAACTTATAGATATTCACCGTCTTATAATAGACATTTACATCCTCATATCTGAAAGCTTCTTTAGGCACAAAATTTATGATATTGCAGTCCGCATCGATACATACCATTGTACCATCCATCCAAGTTTCGTACTTGGCAACTAAGGCCAAATTCGGATAAGGATTATTGACTATCATTGGAAAGAGCGCATCATCGAATATCAGGTCTGATTCAATAAGTAAAGTGTCATCTTCTTGAAGTTCCTTCTTTGCTAACGAGAGTGAATAAATATTATTAGTTTTGTCATATATCGGATTATGAATATATTCTATCTTCACCCCCTTATATTCGTCACCAATATAATTTTTCAGATTTTCCCCTTTATAACCTATTACAATAACAACACGGGATAAAGACAACTTTGATAATTGAGATAAAGTTCTATCAATAAGCGATATGCCATTAACATTTACCATACATTTCGTATTGCCTTTGGTCAACTCTCCTAAACGTTTTCCCATACCGGCAGCTAAGATAATTGCTTGCATAATAATTAGTTATTTGTGTCCTAAAACACCGTTAGTGTCCAATTTTGACATATCACTTATAGGAAAGCCGTCTTGAGACGGTTTTCCTATAAATAAAGTCAAAAATCAAACTGAATTTTATTATTTGTTGTTACTGACACCAATAGTCAAAGTTAATAAGTTCTCATAGGTGCTACGGTCTTTAGCAATTTCCAATAGAGAAAACAAGACGCTAGTTTTAGACAGCTACTTTACAACTTATGTTGAGTTTTTCCCTAGTTAAAAATTAAGATCTTAAAAAAAACTATCGAAGTGCCACATAATCCATCTCACCAGATACCAATTTTTAAACTAATAAAAAGTCAATTTATCAATTAAAAGAATAAGGTATTACTGCATGCGTTCCTGATAATATAACAAAAGCCACATACCAATGCACAAAAAAGACAACAAGACAAGCAAAAGTCCAAAAAATAGCCTTATACCTTGGCATCAGTGTCAAGACCCCAAGAAGAAGCATAATACAGACCGCTTCTCCATAATAAGAGAGTCGCATGACAAAATAAGAGCTATATCCTGCCAATCTAAATGGCAACGCGGAAAGCGCACATATTTCCAATGGAAGATTATTAAGATTTGATTTTTTTCTATATTTATAATAAATGAACATAGCAAACATCATTGGTGTTACATCTACAAGCCATCCTAGTCCAGATCCATCAGAACCAGGGGTTGTCTTATTTTGTTCTTCGATATAAGCAAATTTGGGAGGCAAAAGCAAATAAATTAAATCCATAAAGTATTGAATAAAAAAAATCGATATCGTAACTATCACAATAGGGGAAATCGCGGATAATCTATTTCCTACTGTTTTCTTATTACTTAGAAGAAGGAACATAATTAACATCAAACAACTTTCATGAAATAGGATTGCTACAAACACCCAAAAAAGGAAACGCTTTGTATTTTTTTGCTGCAAATAAAAGAACGCTAGCATAGTCATTCCTACAGCAATAAATTGACGAGACTGATCCATCATGATTGGAGAAAGATACAGCAAGAAAAAGAGACAGCCAAAAGCATATTCCACTTTATTTTTTGCATATTTTTTTAGCACATAATTGACGAAAGCAATAGGCAAAGCAGCAACAAAGAAAAGCCAAATCTTAACATTATCACCAAATATAATATAAGTTACATATCGTGCTATTCGAAAAAGATAATTAAAACCACTATTAGTAATCTCGCCCATACCATATTTCATATTCCAATAGCCTATCATATAATTTTCCGTATCATATCCTGTATATTCGCTTCGGTTTGCACAGAGTAACGCATAAGGTAACACTGTAGTAAAAAGTAAAAATAAAGATATAATCTTACTTCTAGGTACACATTGCTTGTCATACTGCCAATAGGCAAGACAACATATGCAGCTAACAAAATACGATAACAAATACAAATATACGGAGATTGTTACATCTAAATACATAATCTGGTTTCTTGGATATCTAAAATAGGAATATTATTAAATGGACTATTCTACTGATCCATAATAGAATTATTTATGCCCTGCGAAATACCTTAAAGATTGCTCTATCCGGGGTTATGAAATAGTAGATTGTCACATAAACAATAATACAAATCCCTATACCTATAAAATTCATTGCAAACGGGAATGAGGTAAGATTGAGCAAGATACCAAATATTGCCATAACAGATGTGGCAATAAGTTGAGGATAAGATGATTTAAGTATTTCACTGAAAGAAATCTTACACAAACGACTACCATAGATAACTTGAAGTAGTGGCTGAATAACTTTTATACAGCAGAAAGCTATACAAAATGTTAAAAAGCTCATTTTAGAAGAGAATGATAATAAGAATATGATCAATACTAAATACACAAGATTAATCTGGACTAGTCTTTTCGGATATCCCTTTGCACGAATAGCATCGCTATAGAAATTTCCAAATGCAATAGATAGTGTTGCTGCTAATGCCCAACCGCCGACAATTATTGACGCTTCACTCCAATCCTTACCTAACAACAGTGTTGTAATAAAATCTCTATAGATAAAGGTTCCTATACCAAGTGGCAAGCTAATAATCGATGAATAATTCTGAAAAGTCAAAAATAGTTTTTTAAATTTTGCATAATCATATTGCTCTCTGGAAATTGCAGATTTGTAAACATTTGAATATAGGGCATAGATAGAATTAATAATTTGAGAAATCATGTTCATGCCTACTTTAAATAATCCTAAAGCTGCAATGCCGTATATGGACGCAAGAGTTAAAAGTGCTATATTTGACAATAACCATTCTAAAATAGACTCAAGATATGCCCATCCTGAAAATGAAAAGATACTTTTAAGTCGTGAAATATCATACTCTCGAGCAGGATAAAAACCTGCAAATTTAAAGCACAATATCATTCCAATAAATTCGCCTATCAGACTTCCTACCACTAATGACCAATATCCAAAACCACAAAATGCCAATGGAATAGTTGTCAGGAAAGGGATAAACTTTGATACAATCTTAATAAAACCTAATCTCTTAAAGTTTAAATCCTTCTTCATTATCGCCATTTCTATGGAAGAAATAGACATTATAGGGATCACAAATGCTGCCACTACAAGGACATTACTATATCCCTCAGCTCCTACAAGTCTTGAAAACAGATGACGATTGATTAAGATGACGGCGAAGAGTATTGTCGCAATCAATAAGTTTGTCCAGAAACATACATTAAATACGGATTTTTTTTCTTTATCTGAAGAAAACTGATGCTGAATAATGTAGGCATTGAAACCGGCATCAGACAACATATCCGCAAGGGAAGTTATAGCAGTGATAGACGCAACAATCCCAAATACTTCTTGTGATAAGAGCCTTGCAAGTATGATAGTTGTGATTGGTGCTATAATTTTTGCAGCAACTTCGCATATCACTGACCATTTGGTTGCATGTATAACTTGATTATTCACTTTTCGTAGTGTATATGGGTATAAGATCTGCTATTGTCTTATTAATATTAAATGGTGAATTCAAAAGCCTATTGACGTACACCGTTCTATCAATGCATTGTTCAGTTACAGTTTCTATACGATCAGCCCACTCAACAATATTGTCTTCAATGCTTAAGTATTCTACAATATCTGTGACACCGACTTCTCTTGTTATCTTATCCGACAACAACGAAGGAAGCCCTGTAGATTGAGCCTCTATCGAAACTATTGGCATCCCCTCATACAAACTTGGCAGAATAAAGACATCAGATGCCGAATAATAATCTTCCGTATTTTTTATATTAAACAAAAACAGTACTTTATCTTCAAGACCATATTGCTTACACAGCTCCTGTATGCTATTTTTCAATGGACCTGTACCTATCAGAATGAGTCGATAATTACTTGAACGGCTACAGAGCTCCTTAAAAATATTTATAATGAAAACATGATTTTTTTGCTCTGCAAATCTTCCTACATTGATAAGTATTTTCTGTTCTTGAAACCCTAATTTCTGTCTTAGAGCCTCCCGTTCATTGTTTTTATAAGTGAATCTTTGGAAATCAATTCCATTATAAAGCACTTGGTATGATACCTGCTTACTAAACAAATACTTACCCGCCAAATCCGAACATGCCAGACAATGGGTTGCATTTGCTTTAATCATGTGCCTCATAAACCACTGATACATTTTTCTTATAACTGTTTGTTCTCTTCCCTTTAATGTTTCGTGCGAATGAGCAATACGAACTTTTATGCCGCAAAGCTTAGCTACAAACAAAATATAACCGGAGAAATAATATACATGGCTATGAATGGCAGCATACGGACCGTTTTCTCTAATGATTCTTCTTAGATTTTTATAATAATTCCATAATGATTTCTTTTCTGAATCAAAAAAGAATATTCTGCCTCCCATTGATATTACCTCATCATCAAAATATCCTTTTTGGTGAATCGGAAAAGCAAAATCAAATTGTATTTTTTCCCTATCAATATTACGATAAACATTCATTACAAAATTTTCAACACCACCCTGGTTGAAGAAATTAAATACATGTAAAATCCGAACGGGTTTACTCATATAATATCTAGATTAATATTTGATGTTATCTTATATTTTCAATGGTATAGAATTCGTCATAAAATTCCTTTCTAAATTTGTACGTCAAATCACTACTGTATTTCATGGCACGATAGTAATTTTCTCGAGCACACATCAGCGCATAATCTTTATGCTTGATAATACGCTCTATGGCACTTGCTATTTCTTGTACGTTTCGTGCATGTGCCAAGCAGTCAGACCCTATTTGTTCTCGCAATGCCGTCTCATAGGTTCCAATAACAGGACATCCCCTGCTCATTGCTTCAATTACTGCCCGACCTAATGATTCTACAAGTGTAGGCATTACTAATACATCAATATTATCTATCCAAGATAATACTTCACTGTGTTTAATACGGCCACAAAATTCAATCCGATCACTCATGTTACATTTTTCTGCGCATTTCCTTCGTTTGTTATCTGCTGTTCCACCTCCCAAAAAGCTCACTTTTATATCATATCCCTTATCCCTTAATAAGGAAGCTGCTTTAATGAGAGTATCATGACCTCTATAACCTGCTTGAGTTGCACCAATTAAACCTAACCTAAAGAATCCCCTCTTATTTGTAATCTTATCAATTCTTTTAGCCAAAACGCTCTCAGGCGTAATATATATTACAGCATCGGAACACCCTAATTGTCTCGCTTTACTGGGATAGATCTCTTGTAAGAAATTCTTAGATACATAAATTATATGCTTGGCCAGTCTATGTTCAAGTATTACTATCAGATTTATAGGAAGGGCTATCAATTTGTATGAAAGTCCCTCATGATACCACAACGATTTCAACAGGTCCCCTCCTGACTCAACTACATATTTTTTATTGTATAATATTGCCCACAAACAACCGATTATAGAATGAGGTAATGGTAACTTGAAATTTAGGCAATCTGCATTTTTAACAGCCTTTCTAATTATATTAATTTTCTTAAATAATGAAACTTTATCACTATTGATAACTAATTCAATGCCCATCGTTTCGTCAAAAACCTCCAGATGCTCCAAATTATAATTTCCTTTATCGATAGTCCAAGCCATCATTTTATAGGGCCCCATTACCATTGCAACTAATTTATAAAATTGGTTACTGCCTGAACCAACTATATAAAACTTATCATTATCTCTAATAAATAAATCTCCTCTGACAACAAGCATATTTAAAAAGAATTTATTAGTGTTTTTTTATGTCCGTTGCATTTTAAAGACTAAATCAACTATTTTTTTACTCATAAACGCTAGTGCATAGGACACAATTAGTGCAAATACAAATGATACGACAGGTGGTAAATCAAATAATATAAATGAATGAAAAATATACTCATGCCACAAATAAAGCTCTAAAGTCATCAATCCGGTTATTTCGATGATACCATACAATTTTAGACTTCTAAATGCTGAGACTAGTTTAGTAGAATAAAGGCAGATATATGATATGGAAAATGAGAGTATTAAGTAAGTGATTAACTCATCTGCTGAACTCAAATATTTCAAAGCGAATACCCTAAAAGCTAAAGCTAAGATGGGTAACAAAATGCTATACTTCTTCATATTCTCACTTATAGTTAATTTACCCATACCTATCATCATTCCAATAACAAACGAAGGTAATCTTGACATGCCCCAACTGAAATATATTCCCAAACAATCTATGTAAATTCCAATTAAAGACATGGAATATAATAGTATCAAAATTTTCGCTAACGGATAGTCTTTCAAAATATGCATTAATAAAGGAGATAGTAAATAATATGTAACTAAAGGCCTAAAAAACCAAAGATCAAACCCAAAAATTGCTTCCGCACCAAGATCTTGCTCTGAAAAAGGGAAAAGTCCTGAATATGTAAGCAAATATTTTGCTGTTCCACAGAATACAATTATGGGAATTAACCTTATTAGCCTTCGTTTATAAAAATCTATCGTTTTGCGCTTATTTAATGAATAATAGCATCCAAGCCCAGATAAAAAGAAAAAAGCATCAACTCCAAAATGCCCAAGAAAATGAAAGATCTTGAAAGGTACAGATAAAAGAAATGGTTGATGGGACATGATAATAAATATCATTGATAATCCCATAATGTAGGTACGATTTTTTAATATTATCGATACGTTATTATCCATTGTTGTAAATACAATTACAAATTATTCATGCCACTACCTCCCATAAAATTTCCGGTATACCCAAAGAGTTCAGTTTATCAATAGAACAAATATTATCTATCCCGGATTATTTTTTCAACGAAGAAAACGCCTTCAGAATCATCTCCCTATATCGAGTCAAATCTACCCGCAGACGATAACTGCCATTATTATAAAGTGCCACCTCCATCTTCTTTAGCACCTCAACCCAAGAGCCATCTGTCAACAATGAATCCAAAGGTTGCCCCGGAAAACGATAGGCATTTATCAGAGGTTGCACATATTGAGGACCCTTCATTCTTTGCCAAACAACTGTAACCGGACGAGAATGGTTTACCAAATGCATGACTTCAAATGTATGGCGATCTATTAACGCAGATAGAGTTGTATAAATTTCCGGTGAGGTATTCAAGTCTGATGCTAACGCTCTGGTATTAGCCTTCAATAGAGTACCAATGCCATTTTCAATACCAGACATAAGAGTAACTCCCATCTCCTCCAAAACAGGACGAATCAAGTTACAAACGCCATCATTGCCCATACCTCCCCACAACAAAGCCAATACTTTATCATCTTTGTCAACTACCACTGAGCCCGAATCACCTCCTTGTGCAAAAATCCCCCCTTCATTTTTAATAACAATCTGTTCTCTATATTGATAAGAAGATACACTTTCATAATAACAAATATCAATTTTACCGGTAGTCAGACAAGTAGTACGCCCACGCTTGCGAACGGTTTGCCCCAACAGTTCCTCAGGAGCTATAGTGCTTTCACCTTTTACTACACCTATATCAACAATCTCATTCTTCCATTTTACATCTGTAGCTAATTCTATGATAGCAGAATCAGTAGTAGTCAGTTGGGATATCTTTTTTACCGATCCAATATTCCCTTTTACATCTATTATACAACAGTCATGGTTACAATATTTCTCTGAACAACAGTGAACGGGAGTCTTTTTCGGATGATAAAGCACACTTCCTACCGATACTCCTACATGGCGGTTCGTAAGTCCGTAGACACGGTCATTCGCATCCTTCACAAAACAGCCAAGTGTACCTGTACCAGCACCTTTACCATAATTAATCAGCTGAATCCCACCTTTTAGCGGATTATAGGTACCCTCATCCATACTGACAGAATCTTCATTCAGTTCTTGTATCTCCGGACAGACTTCCACAACAATCGGAATATCGCCAAGGGACTTGGGTAGATTTTTTTTATCACCAGAAGATTGGGAGACTAATGCGATAGTCCGAAAAGGATTATCACCTTCCTGTGTGTTTTCGTCCAATTTGATACCGAAACCGAGCAAATGGGGAATCAGCAAAATGGAGTCACGGTTATCATCAATTTCTTTTACTTTCAATTCATAATATTCTTTTCGTGTCATAAATCAAGTATTTAAGGTTTCAAACTGATATAGAAAGAAGGCAAAACGACTGTCTCGGGCACTATACTGGCATAGACATGAAACATCGGAACGCCAGAATCATAGTCCGACCAAGTTTGAGAAAGAATACGGAAGTGGCTGGCTGTACCGTCGAGTACATGGTAATCGTCCTCATAACGATAAGACATCCGGATGGTATCATGACCATCATAAAGTCCTGTTAGCTTTCCTTTTGCTTCCCAATGCTCATCGGAAAAACGCAACAAGGAAGCATGGAAGCTACCTTCACCGCAAATGTGATAACCATCAATAGTTTCGTCAATGTGATAAGTACCGCTCATGGTCAACTCATCATCGGTTAACCGTTCGATAACTCCTTCCGCACATTGATGCAAATAGCCAAAAATACGAATGCCACCGGTTACCTGTTGACCGGCAGTAGCACCAGGATAAAAAACATCTTTTATAGTTACCATAATATTGTATTATTTTACATGAATACTGATATGTTACCACTCAACAAAATCCCACTTCCTGAAGGCTTTAGAGCCAGAGTAGAAGGAGAAAAGATAATTTGGTGTGAAGAATCTATTCTCATTTTAATATCCGGTATACGGAAAGCTAAAATTTTGATTCCCTTTAATAAAGTACTGACTGCAGCAGACACTATCGATACTAAAGGAGTGATAATAAGAGAAGCTATAACACTCAATAACCACACAACTGGCGAACCGGTAGGAGTACAGATTATAGTGAAAGGATTTACTTTATGAGTAGTGAATTCAAGGCTGTTGTTCCGTATAGAAATCTTAAGCCACGTTTGAAGACTGGGCTGCAAAGATAAATTAAAAGCAAGACCGGCACTAAGATCAGGGGCACACCCCATATGCATCCCCGCAGTGGCGCCCACTTTTGCATTAGCAACATTAAGCCCCAACTGAATCATATCCTCCTGAGAAGCCATATGGGCTGGAGTTAAATTCATTTTGCAATGATATTCAGCAAAAAAAGGCTTAGAGCTGGATTTGCCCGATACATTAACTTTCAAAGGAAAAATATCGGCACTTTTAATAATACAATCTAAGAGGTGATTACTCATGTAGATACTTAAATCTTTTCCGGACGAAGTCTGGCCATGCGAAGAGACCAAGGGAGCATCCAGTTCTATATTATTGTGCATTTCCAGGCAATTATTATTTATCTGATAACTGGGAGCACCCAAAGGTATTTTATTACCTAACGAAATTGCAGGGATGTCAAAAGTGGACAGCACGTCGTTAACTGAATTCTTTATACCGGGAAGAGCTTTTCGCATCAGCTCCATAGAGGAAGGATCTTTCGAGTAGCTCTCTTCAATGTCAATAGAGTATACAGTAAGTTTGGTATGCCGGGGAACATCCTGATAAATTCCGGTTTTCAAAGCTAACAAAAAGCGATCACCTCTCCCCTGTTCATTCTTCCCTGCAGATATTTCTACATATAAATGTACAAGGAAAGTAGGACCTGCAACATCTACATATTGCTTCATAACCGGATAATAATCAGCTGTCTTGTGATGAGGTAACTCCATAGCACGGGAGTAATAACTGCGTGCTTTATCAACAGACTGAATATCAAACTTTACTTCAGGAGACTGATACCCTTCCCAATGCAACGTATATCCACCGACTTTAATGTCTCCCATTAATTTTGCTTGAAAAGCTTTATATGCACTCTTCAAAGCTTCATTTACAGCATTTTCATGCATACTAATTACTAAATCATCCATAATATTAAATTTAAAATCGACAAAGTAAAATGCTGTAGGCTATATCGTTTTTTATTCACTAATATATTCCCAAGGATAAGGATTATCAACCACATTCTGAAACTCTGCAATAGCTTCTTTTTGTTCAGGAATGAGCGATGCAGAATCCCAAGAAGCAATAATTGCACGACCTTCGTCAGCCAAAGACTCATCAAACACTTCACCATAGCAAACGGTGAGCAAACGAAGCTTTAAGAGTGAAGCGGGAAGAACATCAAGTATATCCCAACAACGGTACAAAACGTCCTGAACATGTTTCTGTTTTTCACCATGATCAATAAACGAAGCATTGTAGCCCATCAAAAGGGCAAGACAAATATTCGCCTGTTCCTCAACTGTGGAACCTTTAGTACCGGAGTTATACAAAGCCGTAGTCAGGCGGTAAACCTCACCGTTACGACGGGATAGGTCATCGCTATAGACGGGACTACCGTCCATGCCCAAATACATCAGATCGTGCGCTGCACGCTGAAGAGCAACTGTTTCTTCAGAAAGAGAGAACATAATAATTATGAATTATAAATTATGAATTTTCAACTGTCAACTATCAATGATTGAGTGCCAACTGTCAATTATTTGATTACTTCGATCAGGTTCGGATGGATGGTAGTCATGGCAACAGCAATAACCCCTTGTATAGCAATGACCACACGGCGGTCACGCGCACCTTTCACTTTCAGGAAAATACCTTCCTGACCCTCGAAGTCACCACCCGTAATGCGAACTTTAGTGCCTTTCGATAAATTCAGTTCATCGGGCTGGAAGTATAGAAGATGGTCGCTGTAACTTCCGGCTACGGCAATGAAACGCTGCATCTCATTGTCGGGGATAATAATCTTCTGTCCGCTACGGGTATCAGTGATGTATTGCAGGTAAGCGACCTGGGACTTGACACGCTTCAACTCAGAAGGGCGGGCATGGACAAAAAGCAGATTGTGGACGACCGGTACCAAAACACGGATTTTTTTCCCTTTCTTTATGCTTATCTTGTATTGCATAGGGACGAAGCAGCCAAAATTTTCTTTCTCAAGTAGACGCATAGCATCAGGCTCTCTACGGTACGTAGCACGCATGGCGTACCATATTTCGCTATCTTTATCCGCTTCCATTCGATGAGTATTTCAGAAAAGGGTGTTCTCTCGGGGCTTTGACACCCTTACATACGCTTGAGTTTCAATCATTTGCGAACACTTTATGTAAAATACGGCAAGCTTCGTGTTCCTCTTGCCTATTGACTTTCCGTAGCTGTTCATTACCTTAATCATATTACAGGTAAATAGCTATAAACGATAGGATTACAAGCAAAAAGCGCCTTTTAATCGTTCGTCTTTTGTGCATACCCTGAGCCTACATTTGCCCTAAGATTCTTTCAATAAAAAAGCAGGTGTAAAATCACAATTTTATTTCAGGTATAACTCTTTATGAATTAGTAATATATGACACTTTTTAAAAAATAAATTGATTTTATTTATCAGAATATTTTGTTGTTTCATTTCAGGGAACTATCTTTGTGCACATTAAACGAACGATTAAAAAACACCCCCTATTTAACACAATTTTCATTGACAGCATTTTCATTTCATCGCTCTACTCGTCGATTTCATCATCATTGTAACCTTATCCCGTCAACCCCACAAAAGTGCATTTCCTTTTATAATAATGTACCCGCACATACATACGCACAGGCGCGTATTTTCCTACTTTTTCTTTAGACCTTGTTACACACATTTTATTAGTAATAGGGGGTATCCCCTCTACCCTATTTACCCATTTGTGTGTTACAACGTCTAAAGAAAAGATTCACTTTTTCAGACGAAAACAGAAGATATTTCCATTATAAGAGTTAATTTTGCTTTCGTTTTTTAAACTAACAATAAATTACCAACTTTTAAAATTGTGGTTTTATGAATAAAAAAACACAATCTTGAGTATTGAACTCATCAACAAGGATGATTATGACATCCAGATCGAGAGAGAAGAAAACAGGATCAATATCCTGTTAGTTGAAAATGAAGCAGTTGACGAGCGCATAATCGTCAAAGCCTGCGAAAGGGAAGACTTCCTGACCCCATGGGTACAGAAGCTTATCGGGCAAAAAAAGGAGATGGGACTGAAAGGAACCACACACCTGGCAAGATTGCTAAACCGAAGTGTAGCGTTCGAAAAAGGAAAAAATGAAAAAGGATTCATATCCCCAAAAAGCCTTAATAGTGAAATCATTAAGCTGAGAAAAGCACTACTGAATGAAGGGAAGGAAAACAGGAAAAAGAAGAAACTGAGATAGATCCGAACGTTTCTGCAAAATTGTGGTAATTGCGCCTTTTTCGGGTGAAAAGGCGCAATTATATTTAAAATATTATTCATTCTTTTGCGCCGCCATAAGGCAGACTAAAACAAAAGAAATGGAAAATATTCCGGTAACCGCATACAGCGGTTTCAGTAATGTCCGGGGAGAAATAACACTCCGGAAAGTGAT
>NZ_JH992940.1:603573-893056 GCF_000315485.1 Bacteroides oleiciplenus YIT 12058
CGCAGGCTTACGCATTGTTGCAGCAAGGATACCAATATTGGTATGAGGGCGGAGAAATAGACGAGCTGAACCGACACAATGAGCTGCACCGCATGAAAGACCCGGTGGAGGAAGACTTGTTCGTATACTTCCGCAAGCCGGAACCCGAAGACCTGCATGTGAAGTGGATGCCGGCGGCAGCCATACTCAGCAAGATTTCAACCTACGGGAAGATACAGGTGAACAGGCAGACGACACAGACGTTGGTGCTGTCCCTGGAAAAGTATGGATTCCGGACAAGAAGAAACGAACAGGGAAGCACGGAGTATGAAGTGGTGGACCTGATGGAAGATGAAATAAACAATGGGTTCAAAGAAAAGAAGGAGGAAAAAGGAAAAGAAAGGGGAAAAGAGGAAGAAGGACAACTACCTTTTTAAGGCTCTTTTAGGAGTAGAAAAGGGAAGATAAATAGCATTATAATGAAAATCCCGTATGGTATCAATCATACGGGATTTTCATTATAATCAAATTCAGAAGAGGGTATCAGTCATTAGGGTTCCCCCAGCGTATTCACAATCAGGCGGACCTGCCGGCGGGTATAGCGATGGTCGCCGGGAGACTCAGCAGCCTGATACATGGCCTTGTGAAGGTCAGGGTTACGGCTGATCCAGTAACGCATCTTGCGCATGGCGGGAACAATGGGCATGTCGGGATTATACAAATGGGCAAGTTCGGACTTGCTGTAGGAACGAATGACGAAGGGTTCTTCGATACAATGATTTTCCATGTCAGTGAATGATTTATGAATTATAAAATAGGAATTGTTTTACCACTCAAAGGTACAAATTTACAGCCATATACAGAAAGGACTGTCACAATATAATCATCTGGAATACATATATTTATCATACAAGCACAAGGACAACAATGTACGACAAAACCACAGATACGGATAACGTATCTTTGTATCACCAACCTGCAGGAAGGGAGAATTAATATTTAAAATTTAATAATTAATAATTAAAAAACTATGGCAGTACCATTTAAAAAGACGGTTCACAGAAAGGACCTGAGGGACAAGCAGTCGCCGATGATGTATTACCCGCGTCTGGTGACCATGGGGCAGAGCGCAAACCTGGAAAGCATTGCGTATGAGATGAAAGAGAAGAGTTCGTTGTCGTTGGGAGACATCAAGAGTGTATTGACGAATTTTGTGGAAGCGATGAGGACAGCTTTGTATAACGGACATTCCGTGAATATACAGGACTTCGGGGTGTTCAGCCTTTCGGCACGCACCGCAGGGGTGGAGACAGAGAAGGAATGTACGGCAAAGAATATCAAAAGCGTACGGATCAACTTCCGCCCATCCACCAGTGTAAAACCCAATCTGACTTCGACACGCGCCGGAGAGAGAATCGAATTCCTTGATATAAAAGTGGCTCTGGAAGGCAAGCCGGGCTCAGGGGAAGACAAGCCTTCGGGAGGAGGTGGCTCAGGAGAGGGAGGACTGGAAGAAGACCCACTGGGATAGAATCCAAAGCCTTTGGCTTTGGAAATTAAAAATGAAAGAATTAAAAATGAAAGAGCATGAAAAAATCAATCTGGGATAAAATACTCAAAGTAGTAATTGCGGTAGCTTCGGCTATTGTAGGGGCACTGAGTGCTAATGCAATGAATGTGTAAAAAAGTCAAAGAAGTTTCCTCTTAGGGAAGAGGAAACTTCTTTAGCTTAACTCTACATTACGCGTCACATCTTCACTCCTACCTTTCCCAGCACCACTCGCACTCCTCTTGCCACAATGAAGCAACACGGGATGCCCACCACGCAAACCAATGCCAATCGCATCAATGGAGAAACCGGTAAAAGTTCCATAACGAATATACAACCGACCACAATAACAGGATGAATGAAATAAGCAGCATAGCTATCAGTTGATAGTCTCTGAACCAAAGGAATCGGTTTATTCCAATGGGCTTTCCCATACGCCAACAAAAAATAGCATATACCCACACACATGACCGGCTCCCAAAGAGCATAGAACAAAGCCTGCAAATTCCAGCCACCGGAAAACAGATTCATTTTCTCTGAGAAACTGCTCATTACATATAGTAGAGTAGGAATCCCGACAACAATAGCAATCAGAAACCAGGGAAGTGCATTCTTCACACGAATTTTATCTAACCAATGATTGCGATGTGCTATAATCCCCAGCAAATACATACCTACATATAAGGGGAAAAAGCCCAGTTGCAACCCCAACACCTCACTTCCTACAGGGACATAAAGCCGAATAAGAAATGCAGACACACCGGTTATCACCATAAATATAAGAATACCTGCCACCGTAGGGCGTTTCCAATTCAACATTAATCGCTTTGCACTGAAATGACGATACACAGCATAACTCAGTTCAAAAATCAACAGCGTACATACAAACCACATGGGTCCAAAGCCCGGTCGCCCCCATCCGCCATATATCCAATACACCAAAAGAGGATTAATCAGGAAACTATAAATCAAGAGAGGAATGCCCAAGCGGTTAAGACGGTCGTATATAAAAGATTTCATTCCTTTGCGGTCGAAAGAAAAGGGCATCAGATAGGCAGAAATGAAAAAGAAAAGACTCATAAAATAAGACTGGTCAATACCCATAGATGCCGAAAGCAATCCTTGAGTCAGTCCGGTAGTTGTTTCCTGTGCAATGTAATACCAACCACCTGAAGCACCGAAAGCGACGGCAGAATGATGATAAAACACCAGCATAGTCAGGAAAACGCGCAATAAATCGAGGTAATAAAAACGTGTCCGGCTCATGGTATATATAATTTATGGTTAATAAGTTACCCTCGCATCAGCAATTCCGGGAATGTAAATCCTTGCATTGTGAAGCAAATAAAAAAGATTGTTGCGCTGACAATCCACAGAATAAATAAAGTCCATTTCAGACCGGAAACCATCGGCTGCCAATTGAATACCGGACGGAAAATAGCGAATATTATGCTTACCAAAGGAATGCCTACCACGAGGATACCTGCAATATACATCACAATGGCCGACAAGGGAGAGGTGGGCAATACAAAATCAATAGCGGGGAATAAGGAAATCAATGCTGCACCCCCACTGATGGCAACTACAATCGCTGCAAAAAGCAAAGCCACAAACACGATACCGAACACAAACAGCACCGGACTGCAAACAATTGCAAAGATCACCAGGCAAATCTTCAGGAACCAGCCGACAACCATCAACAGCGTATCTCCTGTTCGTTGCATAGAAGTGCGAGGCTTATCAGACTTCACATAATCGTTCACGTTATTCGCCACTCTCTCAAAACCGTCAGTCACAGTCTTTCCGATATTCTCCACTGTGACGGCTTCACCGCGCATATTCAGTTTTTCAGCAGCCGTGCGAGCCTCTGGAATCACAATCCAGCAAATGATATAAAGAGGAATCAATAACTTGAAACCAAAAATGGCACAGAAGATGAAAATCAGACGAAACCAAGTAGTATCCCATCCCAGATAGACACTGAGACCACCGATTACACCACCCAGCATTCTATCATCAGGATTGCGGTAGAGACGGCGACGGGTAGTGGTATAAGAGGAACCGCTATCGCTATTCCATGAACCGGCACCATAACCTGCACCGGAAGTTCCGGCAGACGCTTTTTCCTCTTCCGTACCGGTTTCCATCTCCTCCGGTTTGCCCATACGTACAATCACTTCTTCCACATCGGCTATAGTGATAACCTGAGAACCTGCTATCAGTTTCTCGGAAAAGAGTTCAGAGATACGGAGTTCGATATCATTCACAATCTCATCGGCACCTGCTTGTCTTCTGAAGTGCAACTTCAAATTGGAAAGATAGTTATCCAAAAGGCGGTAGGCGTCTTCATCAATGTGGAAAACAGTTCCGCCCAAATTTACTATTAATGTCTTTTTCATTGCTATTCGTTTTTTAAATTATACTGATACGAGGTAATTCAAATGTTGAGCCTAGTAATTGGCTATATGATTGACTGTTTCATTCAGCTCCCGCCACGAGACTTCCAACTCTCCGAGAAAGACTTCTCCTTTGGGCGTGAGCTTATAGTACTTACGAGGTGGCCCTTGTGTAGACTCTATCCATTCGTAACTTAGCAGATCGTCATTCTTCAGACGAGTAAGCAACGGGTAAAGCGTTCCTTCCACCACAATCAGCTTGGCTTCTTTTAGTTTCTGAATTATATCAGAAGCGTAGGCCGGTTCCTTGTGCAGTAGCAGCATGATGCAATATTCTAACATGCCCTTACGCATTTGCGACTTTACATTATTTACGTCCATCTCTTATTGATTTACGATTTGACAATTTCCTATTTTACAGTAGAAACAGCAACTAACTGAAATAGAGCATCTCTTTGTATGACACAAATATATGTATTACATCAGTACTATGCAATACATAGTACTCTACATTTTATTTAATTAACACACCATATCCTTTACACCTTATTAATAATACAGGAAAAGAATAAATAAAGAGAGAGAATAACGTATAAGAGAAAAATGTATCTTTGCGGAAAAAGATATAAATACAATGACTATGTTAACTATCAGAAAGGCAACAACAGCCGATTGCGAGCTGATTCATAAGCTTGCGTGGCAGATATTCCCCGAGACGTATAAAGAAATTCTTTCTCCGGAGCAGAATGAATACATGATGGAATGGATGTATTCCATAGAAAATATCCGCAAGCAAATGGAAGAGGAAGGGCATGTTTATTTTATAGCATACCATGATAATGAGGTATGCGGCTATGTATCCGTACAGCAACAAGGTAAGGACTTGTTCCATCTGCAAAAGATATATGTACTCCCCTCTTTTCAGGGAGCGCACTGTGGCAGTTTCCTATTCCGCGAAGCCGTCAAATACATCAAAGAAGTACATCCCGGCACCTGTCTGATGGAATTAAATGTGAACCGTAACAACAAGGCTTTGAAATTTTATGAACACATGGGAATGAAGAAGCTGAGAGAGGGAGATTTTCCGATAGGAAACGGATATTATATGAATGACTATATAATGGGAATTGAGATAAATTGAGAATTAAAAAATAGGCTGCGCAATATTGAACTGCGCAGCCTTATTTTTTAATTCTCAATTTTTAATTTACTTCGTTACTCTTTCCAGCCACTTCACCATAGCAAACATAACGCCCATTGAGACAAGGCAAATAACAAAGAATACAGTCCAGCACTGCCAGATAGGAATCTTATTATACATCATAGGCCCCAGGAACAAGAAGAGGTTACCTATCGCCGTTGCACCCAGCCACAAGCCTTGACACAAGCCCTGAATATGCTTAGGAGCTACCTTAGAAACGAATGAAAGACCAAGCGGTGAAATGAAAAGTTCGGCTACAGTCAAGAAGAAATAAACCACAATCAATACCCACGGTCCAGCTTTCAGTCCGGCTTTAGCAGAGTCTGCCATCGCCTTGAACTCAGTACCTGAAGGATAGCCTTGCATTGCTGAATAAATAGTAAGGAACAAGAAAGCAAGTCCTGCAATACCCATACCGATAGCAATCTTCTTTGGGGTGGAAATCTGCTGACCACGACGGGCGAGCGAGCCAAAGAAGAGCATGATGAGCGGAGTAAGTACGATTACAAAGAACGGATTCACAGCTTGCCAGATTTCGGGCGCAATGCTATCGGTTACTACGAAGTCGCGGGCAAAGAGTGAAAGCGACTGTCCGTTCTGATGGAACGAGAACCAGAAGAAAATTACGATACCCAACACTGCAAACAATGCATACAGACGTTGTTTTATCTCCTTTGCCATAGCGGCTTTCTCTTCAGCAGTATAACTAACCGATTCTTGCTTTTCCTTCTTACCCGGTGTAGGGAATACTTTCCTGCACGCAATAAAAATAAAGAGAGAAATAAGCATAGCCACTACCGAAGCTATGAATGAATAGTGGATACCTGTATTAAACACATCAAGATACTGAGTACAGAACGGAGCCAAATCATTTGTCACCGTACCACCCACTTTGGCAACCAGCTCATTCAGATTAGAGAGATTGTCAGAAGCCATATTGGCACCTTCCTTAATATACTGATGGCACAATGCAGGTAGATCAGCGTTGTACATCATGCTGTGAACTTTCAGCCACCATTCTCTGAGCATAGGAGCAACAAAAGGCGCAATCAGACCACCGATATTGATAAATACATAGAAAATCTGAAAACCTGAATCACGACGGCTCTTAGCCAATTTCAGCGCTTCGGGTCCTTTTTTCTCAGCTTCTTTTTCCAAATTGTCATACATCTGACCTACAATAGCTTGCAGGTTTCCTTTGAAAAGTCCGTTACCGAAAGCAATAAAGAACAGGGAAACACAAGTCAGGGGAAGCAGCCAATCAATATTATCGGCTGTGGACAAGACGGGAATTGACAGAATGACGTAGCCCAACGACATCACTATCAGTCCCGACATGATAGTTCCTTTATAGTTTTGTGTCTTATCGGCAATGATACCGCCTACCAGGCTTAGTACATAAATTCCGCAATAGAAGACCGAATAAATAATGGAACTGGTTTCGTCGCTCAGGCCAAACTTGGAGCAGAGGAACAATACCAGCACGGCGTTCATGATGTAGTAGCCGAACCGTTCGCCCATATTGGAGATAGCAGCCGCCAGCAGACCTTTAGGATGATTCTTGAACATAGATATAAGTTTTTAAATTAGTAATTAGATTGATTTTTGTTTATTAAATGCAAATATATACATTTTGCTGAAATATCGTGTAAAAAAGTAAAATTAGTCATGAAAAAGAGCACAAACTTCAGCATGAACCTCCTTAATTAAATCATTTGGATCAAGTTTTAGCTGCAATCCACGTTGACCGGCACTTATATAAATAGATGGATAGTTCAAGCAGGACTCATGAATATAAGTAGGGAAAGGCTTCTTCATGCCGATAGGCGTACATCCGCCACGAATATATCCTGTCAGGGGAAGCAATTCTTTCATCGGAATAAGGTCGCACTTCTTGTTGCCGGAAGCTTTAGCCGCCAGTTTTAAATCCACTTCATGCTCACCGGGAATGACACATACGAAATAGCCGTTCTTATCGCCATGCAGAACAAGGGTTTTGAATACCTGTTCGATATCCTCACCCAAACTGTTCGCCACATGAATGGCGCTTAAATCGTTTTCGTCCACTTCATAGGGAATCAGTTCGTATGCGATTTTGGCTTTATCTAAAAGCCTCGCTGCATTCGTTTTATTGATTTTCATAATTTATCCTTTCAATTCTTCTTTCAGGAATTTGGGAGTATATCCTTTCTTGCTTTTCGCCACTTCTTCCGGTGTACCGAAGCTAAGGAGTTGCCCCCCACCCTTACCACCGTCAGGTCCCATATCTATGATGTAATCCGCCATTTTGATGACATCAAGATTATGCTCGATGACAATAACCGTATTGCCTTTATCCACTAATTTATTAAGTACATTCATCAGTACACGGATATCTTCAAAGTGAAGCCCGGTAGTGGGTTCATCGAGGATATAAAGCGTCTTGCCCGTATCTCGTTTGGAAAGTTCGGTCGCCAGCTTCACGCGTTGGCTTTCGCCACCGGAAAGCGTGGTAGAAGATTGTCCCAATTTGATATATCCCAAACCGACCTCCTGTATCACTTTAATCTTATTCAGAATTTGCGGTACATTTTCAAAGAATTCTACGGCACGGTTGATAGTCATATCCAGCACATCGGCAATAGATTTTCCTTTGAAACGCACTTCCAATGTTTCGCGGTTATAGCGTTTGCCATGACATACCTCACAGGGTACATACACATCCGGCAGGAAGTTCATTTCAATGGTTTTGTAACCGTTACCCTGACAGGCTTCACAGCGTCCGCCACTGACATTGAAAGAAAAACGGCCCGGTTTATAACCGCGTATCTTAGCTTCCGGCAATCCAACAAACAGGTTACGGATATCAGAGAAAACTCCCGTATATGTTGCCGGGTTGGAACGTGGTGTACGTCCCAATGGAGACTGGTCTACATTCACCACTTTATCAATATTTTCCAGTCCTTCGATACTATCATATTCCAAAGGATCTTGAAGCGAACGGTAGAATTTCTGCGAAAGAATAGGCTGCAACGTCTCGTTGATAAGCGTAGATTTTCCACTGCCAGATACACCAGTCACACAAATCAGCTTGCCCAGAGGGAACTCTACATCCACTCCTTTCAGATTATTTCCGCGTGCACCACGAAGCCACAGACTATGTCCATTACCTTCACGCCGTTTGGCAGGTATTTCAATCTCACGCTCACCATTGAGGTACTGCGAAGTTAGTGTATGTGTTTTCAGCATCTCATTCGGAGTTCCGGAGAAGACGACTTCACCGCCCAGGCGACCGGCTTTCGGTCCCATATCTATCACATAGTCAGCTGCCATCATCATATCCTTGTCATGCTCCACAACAATAACGGAGTTGCCTATGTCTCTCAATTCTTTCAGAGAGTGGATAAGCCGCTGGTTATCCCGCTGGTGCAAACCGATACTCGGCTCATCGAGAATGTAGAGCACATTCACTAGTTGCGAACCGATTTGCGTAGCCAGGCGGATACGCTGGCTCTCACCACCGGAAAGGGTTACAGAGCCACGGTCGAGAGCCAGATAGTCCAATCCGACATCCAAAAGGAATTTCAGGCGGGTACGGATTTCTTTAAGTATCTCAGCAGCAATCTGCTGTTGTTTACTATCAAGATGTTCATCCACAGTCATCAACCAATCATAAAGTTCATTGATGTCCATGCAGGATAGTTCGTAAATATTCTTATCATGGATACGGAAATGCAAAGCTTCCTTATTTAGCCTTGCTCCCTTACATTCCGGACAAACCGCAGTTTTAGCAAACTGCTCCGCCCACTTCTGCGCTGTGGCGGAAGCATCTTTCTCCTGCAACATCTGAATGTATTTCACCACACCTTCAAATGTAACAAAGTAATCGGATGAAGTTCCGATAAGGGAACTCTTAATTTTGATGCGTTCATCCGAACCATAAAGGATTTCATCAATAGCTTCATCCGGCAGTTCCTTAACAGAAGTTTTCAACGTAGCCTCATATTTTTCCAGTAAAGCGGCTATCTGCCAGAAGATCATACTATTTTTATATTTCCCTAACGGAATAACAGCACCTTCATAGATGGAAAGTTCCCGGTCGGGGATGACTTTCTCCACATCAATCTGATTGACAACTCCCAAACCCTTACACTTGGGGCACGCACCTTGCGGAGAATTGAATGAGAAGTTGTGAGGCGCCGGTTCACGATAGGATAATCCGGTGACGGGACACATCAACCGTTTACTGTAATGACGTACACTTTCAGATTGCAAATCGAGTATCATCAGCAGGCCATCTCCTTGAAGCATAGCAGTAGCCACACTGTTTTTCAGGCGGACATCATCCTTATCCGTCACAACCAGTTTATCGATAACAACTTCGATGTCATGATTCTTATAACGGTCCAGTTTCATACCGGGCAGTGCCTCGCGCACCTCGCCGTCTACACGAACATAAAGATACCCTTTCTTCCGAACTTGTTCAAACAACTCCTTATAGTGTCCTTTACGGGTACGCACCAACGGAGCAAGAATATAAATCTTCTTGCCTTTATAATCTTTCAGAATAAGATCGAGAATTTGCTCTTCGGTGTATTTCACCATTTTTTCACCCGAAAGATAAGAGTATGCCACACCGGCACGGGCATAAAGCAGACGTAAATAGTCGTAAATTTCCGTCGTCGTACCTACTGTAGAACGGGGATTCTTATTCGTCGTCTTTTGCTCAATGGAAATAACCGGACTCAATCCTGTAATCTTATCAACATCAGGACGCTCCAAATTTCCCAGGAAATTGCGGGCGTACGCAGAAAAAGTTTCGATATAGCGACGCTGTCCCTCAGCAAAAAGCGTGTCGAACGCCAAGGATGACTTGCCGCTTCCACTCAGCCCCGTAATCACAGTAAGACTGTTACGGGGAATTTCAGCATCGATATTTTTCAGATTGTGCACGCGCGCACCATATACATTGATGTATTCTGTTTCTTCTGTCATTTATCTTAATATATTAATATCACTTTTAATCTTATAATTAACTCCATCCGCTCCTTCCGCTTCCACTACTATGAAATAGACGCCCTCAGGAACATTTTTCCCATGAGCCGTTCCATCCCATCCGGCGTCTATGTTTTGCAAACCCCAGCGATAAAGTTCTTGCCCCCAACGGTTGAAGACATATGCGTTGAAGCGGACCAGCGATTTATGCTTTACGCGAAACACATCATTTACTCCGTCTCCATTGGGAGAGAAAGCATTCGGCACTTTGAGCTCCGATTCAGCAATGCGGATTATGAAAGCATCGGAAGAATCAGTTTTCCCCGTCTCGGTATTTGTTGTAATCAGACGAACATAGAACACGCCGGACTCCTGGAAACTATAGATAGTCTCAGCATCGAAACGTGTCAGGAAAATATCGTTGAAAGCTGCATCACGGGAGAAATTCCATTCATAACGATAATCTACGGTTTCATCCGATGAATCTCCGGTATCCGCAGATTCTCTCCACAGAAAACGGAACTCAAGAGGAGCGGCACCGGTGTACATATCACCCGGATAAACGGAAACGCTTTCCTCGGGCATCGCCCCATTTTCAGAAAGCAAGATTGCTACGGGAGACATATCCAACAATACCGTCTTTCCCCCGCCAGCCCACACCGGTAAATATCCGAGCAGCAGCATCGCCACACAACCGATATATAAAAACAATCCGCATCGCATAATACCTGCAAAAATAACGGTTTCCAAGCGAATATCAGCGCATACACAAGATTTTTCAGTTTTAAAATGCACAATATTATTTCTTAACTCATTCCGTTCGTTAATTTTAGGCAAAATTCTTACCTTTGCAGCTACTTTGGGAAATTGTAAACATAAACCAACGATATCGAATGAGAACGATTAACCGGATTTTCTGCTCCTTACTGCTTGCCGGTGCATGCAGTCTGGGCGCATTTGCACAAGAGAATCAGTCATATTTTCTGCATACCATTGAAAAAGGGCAAAGCCTTTATTCTATATCCAGTATGTATGGTGTCGCACAGTCGGACATTGTAAAGTTGAATCCAGGAAGCGACGAAAAAATCTTCGTGGGACGTACACTTCGCATTCCACGTACAGCCGCCAATACTCAGACGGAAACTTTCCATACCATAGCGCAAGGCGAAACCCTCTATCGGCTAACCATCAAATACGGTGTATCGGCCAAGGCGATTTGCGATGCCAACCCCGGACTTAGCGCAGAGAACTTCCGCATCGGTCAGGTGATACGCATTCCTTCTGCCAGCGAGGCTGGTGTAGTTACTACGGAAACAGTTACAGAGTCCGTTATTCCTCCCATCCAAGGGCCTGTGGAATCCCGTTGCAAAGAGATGCACAAAGTGAAACGAAAAGAAACAGTATACAGTATCAGCCGCGAATATGGAATTTCAGAAGCTGAACTAATAGCCGCCAACCCCGAACTTAAAGGTGAAAACAATATAAAGAAAGGCACATTCCTTTGTATTCCCTTCCCTACCGCACAAGTGGCAACCGCTACTCAACCACAGGTAGCTCCCAGCAACAGCGAACTGTTCAGCGAAAATCAGAAGGTTACAGAGCGTTTCAGTACAATCAAAGCTGCTATTATCCTGCCTTTCCTGGATGTATCCAAGAACGATGCGGCACGTATGGTGGAATATTACGAAGGTTTCCTCATGGCTGTAGATAGCTTGAAGCGTAGCGGAGTTTCCGTTGATTTATACACTTATAATTCCGGTTCTGAAAGTACTTCCCTGAATAGCATCCTCTCCAAAAAGGAAATGAAAGATATGGATATTATTTTCGGTCCGCTACATCAACAGCATATCAAACCTTTGGCAGATTTTGCCCAGAAGAATGATATCCGCCTGGTGATACCGTTCACATCAAAGGACAACAGCGTATTCCGTAATCCGGCTATTTATCAGATTAATACTCCTCAGTCATACCTTTACTCCGAAGTGTATGACCACTTTGTCCGCCAATTCCCGAATGCCAACGTCATCTTCATAGAAGCCAGCACAGGTACAAAGGATAAAGTAGAATTCATCAAAGGACTGAAAGATGAACTGAAAAACCGTTCTATCCCTATGAAATCTTTGAAAGAAGACGCAACGGTGGAGTCTCTGAAAACAGTGCTGCGTGCCGACCGGGAAAACATATTCATTCCTACATCAGGAAGCAATGTAACCTTGATAAAGATACTTCCCCAACTGACTTTGTTGGTTCGCGATAATCCGGAAAGCAACATCCATTTGTTCGGTTATCCGGAATGGCAGACTTACACTAAAGATCATTTGGAAGCATTTTTTGAATTAGATACCTATTTCTATTCATCATTCTACACCAACAACCTGTTGCCAGCAGCTATTAATTTCACTAAGAGTTATCGCAGATGGTATGGCAAGGATATGGAAGAACGTTATCCGAAATTCGGAATGCTGGGCTTCGATACAGGTTATTTCTTTCTCAAAGGCCTGTCACGCTATGGCTCCGAGTTGGAGAAGAATATGCAACGTATGGATCTGACGCCTATCCAAACCGGATTCAAATTCCAACGCGTAAACAATTGGGGGGGGCTCATCAACAAGAAGGTATTCTTTGTGCGCTTCACCAAGAACTACGAGTTGATAAAGTTGGATTATGATTGATAACAGAAGTTTTTAAACCCGAAAACAATGAAGATAAAAAACATCATAGGAGCCGCCCTGCTACTTACTGTATGGGTATTGCCCGGTCGTGCGCAAATAGGCGAGCAACGCCAGAACTTTGCAGTAGGATTCAATGGCGGTATCAATCTCAATAGCGTCAGCTTTTCTCCTACCGTCCGGCAGAAAAACCTGATGGGTATTAATGGTGGTCTGACGGCGCGCTATATTTCGGAGAAATATTTCAGTATGATTTGCGGCGCACAAGTTGAGTTGAACTTCTCTCAGCATGGTTGGGATGAATTTTATGAAGATTTCCCCGATTTGCAATATACACGCAAGATGAATTATGTAGAAATACCTCTCTTAGCGCATCTGGCATTTGGCAGAGACCGGGGAGTGCAGTTTTTCATCCATGCAGGCCCGCAAATAGGATTCTTTCTCAGTGATACACGAACAAAAAATGATGCATGGGAAAGTGTTACCAATGCCACTACTGAGCAACATGATAAAAATGTAGAAAACAAATTCGACTACGGTATCACAGGGGGGGCAGGATTAGAATTACGCACCAAAGCCGGAAATTTCCTTGTAGAGGGCAGATACTACTACGCTTTATCCGACTTTTATAAGAGCACCAAGAAAGACTATTTCTCCCGTTCGGCACATGGTGCCATAGTAGTGAAAATGACTTATCTGTTTGACCTCAAGAAGTAATCTTAAAGAAATTCACATACATATAAAGAAAGCGTCCCGGAACTTCTATGAAAAAGTTCCGGGACGCTTTCTTTATATGTATCTCTTTTATTTTCTCAACCGAAAGCTGTCCGCAGCTTTCACCATCACCTCGTCACGATAAATAGCCCGAAAAGACAAATAATTCAATATTATAGAGACAGCCGGAAGACAAAGCGCCCAACCCAACTGGAAAGACATTGCATCCAAATCATCTTTCAGCATAAACATAAACACGAAAAATGCCGCATAGTATCCTATCAAAAGAATACTGTTGAATATTGTCATACGCACCTGCAACATTCGGTTACGAAACAGAAAAATAGTACAGAATGCCACGACGGTACTTAAAAATAGTATTCCAAACAATCCCCACGTAGATTGAAAAGCATTATTCACCAGTGTCACGCCCAACGGTTTGAAAACATATTCAGTAACTCCGTCCGCAGCTATAAACTGCCCTACAGGCAAGCACATGGCAGCTATCAGCAAACCTGTCACAATCAATAAATAAACAGATTGAATTCGTTGTATCATATCCTCTTTTCTTTGTTAAAACAACAAAGGTGTGCCTGAGTAAATCTCACTCGGGCACACCTTTATAGTAATTTCATTTACTGTAATTTCTCTTTCTCTTTTGCCGGGTTACGATAGTAAATCTTACCCTCAACGTATTCTTGTGTTGCAATCAACGTCGGTTTCGGCAATTTCTCATAATAGCGTGAAATTTCAATCTGCTCCCGGTTCTCGAATACTTCTTCCAAGTTATCATTATAGGAAGCAAACTCTGCCAATTTCTTTGAAAGGTCATTCTTGATTTCCACACTGATCTGGTTTGCACGCTTACCGATGATAGATACGGTTTCATATACATTACCGGTATCCGCACACAACTCCATCATGTCACGTGTAACTGTACTGCCAGGAGCATTTGTTTTCTTGTAATCCATAAGTATCTAAATTAATATTATCCTAAATCTGTTTATCGTCACTTGATTTATCCTCATTCAATATCTTCTCTGAATCTTTGAATATCCTATCAGCTTCTTTCAGATATTTACTTTCAGGAAACTCATTCTTGAAAGCGTAATATTCATCCACCGTTTCGCGATAACGTTCTGCCCTCTTATCTTCTACACTATAGATGGCCATTTCGTATTTGGCACGCAGAATAAGAATAGACAAATCTTCGCGAAGGTTCGTATAAGGATAATCCTTCAAAGCATTCTGTGCAGTGATCACACAGGATTGATAATTATTTCCCAAATAGTTACCCAAGTTATAGTAAAGTCTGGCTGAAAGAAACTCCTTCATCACCAATTTATCCTGCAACTTGAATATCATGTCCTGAGCTTCTTCTTTCTTTGAGCTTTGCGGAAAATATTCCATGAACATCTGCAACTGCTGTATAGCACTATATGTGCCGGACTGATCAAGACGGGGTTCCGGAGTATCCAGATATAACGCTTTTCCGGCATGGAAACGTGCCAGTTCGGTAAACGTTCCACGAGGATATACATTATAATATTGGACAAAAGTCTGAGCTGCCGTCTGATAGTCTTTCTGGTTGTAGTAGCTCATACCCAGCATATAGAGGGATTCCTCTGCTTTGTCTGTACCCTTAAGGATAGCAATTAACTCATTAAGCAACGTTGCTGCACGATTGTACTGCCCTTTTGCGAAGTAGTTCTTTGCCGCCTCATACTTATACTCATAGTCGGTGCTTTTTAACAGCTTATTATATTCTCCACACGAGGAGAGTAACATTGCTGCAAGCAAAGTTATTAAGATGTTCTTCTTCATTCTTAGCTTTTCAAATAATGTGCAAAGATAAAGGTTCGCATCGAATAAAGCAACGATACGAACCTTAATTTTTCAAAAACCAGAAAATGACCGATAAACGCCAGTCTATTCACGACGAACTAGGATAATAAGCGGTCTAAAAAATGGTCATTATAATTTATACAAATCACTCGCCGCAAGCAAATCGACTTTCTTCTCAGTCAGCACACGGATGCAGTTTTCCATATCATTAGGACGAATAATGACATTGGCCGTATTACCGTTGGCAAATGAATACATATATTCAATGAAAACGCCCTCGTCAGATAAGAAACGCAGGACTTTTGACAATGAACCCGGAATATTGGGGCAACTGATGCCTACCACATCCGTCACATTCACAGCAAAATGATTATCTTTTAAAGCTTTATATGCCTTATCCGGTTCAGATACGATGCCGCGAAGAATACCGAAATCAGCATTCTCAGCAATACAGAGAGCGGAAAGGTTGACACCTTCTTTTGCAAGCACTTCAGTCACTTCAGTCAGACGACCGGACTTATTCTCCAGGAAAATAGAAAGTTGTTTTGCTACCATGATCTTAATTATTAACTATGAATTATTAATTATTAATTATCAACTATTAGCTATGAATTATTAATTAGGGACATCCCACAGGCAATTAATAATTCATATTTAATAATTAATAATTAATCAAAGTTTACGATTATCAATTACTCGTTTAGCCTTACCCACACTGCGTTCAATGCTGCGAGGCTCTACCAGACGAACATCCACGCCCAGACCAAGTACGCTTTGCAGACGGGCTGCCAGTTTCTTCTTCAAGGCCAGCATCTTGTTAATCTCATCCGAATAATACTCCGGACGGACTTCAACCTGCAATTCCATAATATCCGTATTGTTTTTGCGGTCTACTATCAAGAGATAATGCGGTTCGAATTCCTGCATCTCGAGAATGACGGATTCTATCTGCGTCGGGAATACATTGACCCCACGGATAATAAGCATGTCATCACTACGACCGAGGATACGATCCATACGGGTAAGCGTACGTCCACATGGACATTTATCATAATGCAGAGCGGTGAGATCCTTGGTACGGTAACGCAGCAAAGGCATGCCTTCTTTAGTCAGATGCGTAAAGACAAGCTCACCCGTTTCACCGGGAGCAACCGGTTCCAATGTATTCGGATTAATAATTTCGGGGAAGTAATGGTCTTCATTAAGATGAGTACCATGCTGACACTCACATTCGTAGCCCACACCCGGACCTGCTATTTCACTTAATCCATATATATCATAGGCTTTAATGCCTAACTTCTCTTCAATCTCATGGCGCATATTCTCCGTCCAAGGCTCTGCACCGAAAGCTCCTATTTTTAATTTGAATTCTTCACGGGGAAAACCGGAATCTTTAATGGCATCTGCCAGATAAAGCGCATAAGAAGGCGTACAGCATAATACTGTAGAACCAAAATCATGCATCAGAGTGATCTGCTTTTCTGTGTTACCACTTGACATCGGTATAACCGAAGCGCCGATATTCTCAGCACCTGCATGCGCACCCAATCCACCGGTGAACAAACCATATCCGTAAGCCACATGGAAGAAGTCGGAACTATCCGCACCGTAAGCTGTAAATGCACGTGAGAGACATTCTGTCCAGGATGAGAGATCCTTACGTGTATACCCTACCACAGTAGGCTTACCCGTCGTACCTGACGAGGCATGGATACGTACTATCTGACTCATGGGAACGGCACAAAGTCCGAAAGGATAATTATCGCGCAGGTCGTATTTAGTAGTAAAAGGTAGCTTCACGATATCGTCTATACTATTGATATCGTCCGGAGTGATTCCCAGTTCCTGCATTTTTTTGCGGTAGAAAGGAGTGTTGTGATAAACATGCTCCACAATCTTCTTGAGGCGGATGCTCTGGATTTTACGAAGGCTTTCGCGATCCATGCATTCGATACTTTCATTCCAAATCATGTCTTCGTTGTATTACATTGATGGTTATTATTAATACTTATTTCCTGCAAAGGAATAAAAAAAATTTGTTTATCTCAAGCATTTTCCCGAATATTGCCGTCCATAAGGAGAGAAAATGAATAAATTTGAATTAACATCCGCTTATAAGCCGACCGGCGACCAACCGGAGGCCATTGCACAGCTCACTGACGGCGTGATTCAGGGAGTTCCTGCGCAAACATTACTTGGTGTCACCGGTTCGGGAAAGACATTCACCATAGCCAATGTAATTGCCAATATCAATAAACCAACGTTAATATTAAGCCATAATAAAACATTGGCGGCTCAGCTCTACAGTGAATTCAAGGGTTTCTTCCCCAATAATGCTGTAGAGTATTATGTTTCCTATTACGACTATTATCAGCCGGAAGCCTATCTTCCATCTTCCGATACATATATAGAGAAGGATCTTGCCATCAATGATGAAATCGACAAGCTACGGTTGGCTGCTACCTCTTCCCTGCTCTCAGGACGAAAAGATGTAGTGGTCGTCTCTTCCGTATCCTGCATATATGGTATGGGCAATCCATCGGATTTCTATAGTAATGTAATAGAAGTACAGCAAGGCAAAGCATTCAGCCGGAATGTATTCTTACGTCGCCTGGTGGACAGCCTTTACGTACGCAACGACATAGACTTGAATCGTGGAAATTTCCGCGTAAAAGGAGACACGGTAGATATTTATCTGGCATATGCCGATAATTTGCTGCGTATCATTTTCTGGGGAGACGAAGTGGACAGCATTGAGGAAGTGGACCCGATTAGTGGTGTGACCATTGCCCGCTTTGATGCTTACAAGATATATCCCGCTAATCTATTCATGACAACCAAAGAAGCTACACTACGGGCTATCCACGAAATAGAAGACGATCTGCACAAGCAAGTACAATGGTTTGAAAGCGAGGGACGTCCTTTTGAAGCAAAACGCCTTCAGGAACGAGTTACATATGACATGGAAATGATACGCGAATTGGGACACTGCTCAGGCATAGAAAACTATTCGCGCTATTTTGACGGCCGTGCTGCCGGCACTCGTCCTTATTGTCTGTTAGACTTCTTTCCGGAAGATTTTCTGATTGTTATAGATGAAAGTCATGTGAGTGTACCTCAGATACGTGCAATGTATGGTGGTGACCGCGCCCGTAAAATAAACCTTGTAGAATATGGTTTCCGACTGCCGGCTGCCATGGACAATCGTCCGTTGAAGTTCGAAGAATTCGAGGAAATGGCAAAACAAGTGATTTATGTCAGTGCAACGCCTGCGGATTATGAATTGATTCAGTCGGAAGGTATTGTCGTGGAACAGGTTATTCGTCCTACCGGGTTGTTGGATCCGATAATTGAAGTACGTCCCAGCCACAACCAGATAGACGATCTCATGGAAGAAATCCAGATACGCATAGAACGCAATGAACGTACGCTTGTTACCACGCTTACCAAACGCATGGCGGAAGAGTTGACGGAATTCCTTTTGAATAATAATGTAAAGTGCAACTATATCCATAGTGACGTAGATACACTGGAACGTGTGAGAATCATGAGTGACCTCCGTGAAGGATTGTATGATGTACTGGTCGGCGTCAATCTGTTACGTGAAGGATTGGACCTCCCGGAAGTATCGCTCGTCGCCATCCTCGATGCAGATAAAGAAGGTTTCCTACGTTCGCACCGTTCACTGACACAGACCGCCGGACGTGCAGCACGTAATGTAAATGGTATGGTTATCATGTATGCCGACCGCATGACCGACAGTATGCGGCTGACAATTGATGAAACTAACCGCCGCCGTGAAAAGCAATTAAAATACAATGAAGAAAATGGCATCACGCCTCAACAAATAAAAAAAGCAAAGAACCTCAATGTATTTGCCACGAATACTATAACAGAAGAAGGTCCTGCTGGAAAAGGAGCAACTCTTGCTCCCCGCCCCTACATCGAGCAAGAGAGTTCTGCCAGCATTGCTGCCGACCCAATTGTACAATATATGTCCCGTCCGCAGTTGGAAAAGAGTATCGAACGTACGAGAAAGCTCATGCAAGAAGCAGCCAAGAAACTCGACTTTATCGAAGCTGCACAGTATCGCGACGAGTTGCTGAAGATGGAGGATTTACTAAAAGAAAAGTAGGAATAAAATACTTTTTTCTTAAAATAAATAGAAGAACGGATTACTTCTACTAATAAGTGTTATAAAACATACTTTTTTCTTTGGATAATTTGCAAATATTCCAATAGTCCGTATCTTTGCAATGTGTTTTTCATAGTATTAGATTTAAGGTTAACAAAGGTTGGAGTACAGCGGTACTCCTTTTTTTTTATGCTCATACCTCTGCTAAAGCTACTCAGGCACTATATTGGATTTCAACATTACAATCTACTTATTCCGTTACTACGATAAACTAATATTATTCTTGCAAGAACAGAAATAGTTTACGCATAAAGCAGAATTAGTTCATTTCTGTACAAAGACGAAGTAATTCCGCCAACAGATATACTCATAGTTTCATGTTTTTTGCGTATGTTTGTAGCAAAGTTCAATCCCGCAAATCAACATGGAATTATTAGTATATAAAGCCTCAGCCGGCTCCGGAAAGACGTTCACCCTTGCCGTAGAATACATTAAACACCTGATTCTGAATCCAAGAGCTTACCGACAAATTCTTGCCGTAACCTTTACCAATAAGGCTACGGCAGAAATGAAGGAACGTATCTTGCAGCAACTTTACGGCATCTGGGTAAATGACCCGGCATCGGAACCCTATCTGAACCGTATCCGCGAAGACTTGCAGCGGAAAAATCTATCCGACTCCGACATCCGCCGGACGGCAGGAACGGCATTGCAATATATGCTGCATGACTATAGCCGTTTTCGCGTAGAAACCATTGACTCTTTTTTCCAGTCAGTGATGCGCAACCTGGCGCGGGAACTGGATTTAAGCCCCAACCTGAACATAGAACTGAACAATACCGAAGTATTGAGCGACGCCGTAGATAGTCTCATTGAGAAGCTGACACCTTCGTCTCCCGTACTGGCATGGTTATTGGACTACATCAACGAACGTATTGCTGATGACAAACGCTGGAATGTCTCTAATGAAATCAAACGGTTCGGATGGAATATCTTCGACGAAGGATACATAGAACGCGGCGAAGGACTGCGTCAACAACTGAAACACCCGGATACCATCAAGCTATACCGCAGCCTGTTGCGGGAAATGGAAACGGAAGCCCTAGAACAAATGAAAGGCTTCTACGAGCAATTCATAGGAGAACTGGAAGCCCACGCGCTGACCGCAGAAGACCTGAAAGGCGGAGCACGAGGAATAGGCAGCTATTTCCGCAAGTTGCGGGACGGACGATTATCAGACAAAGATGTACTGAATGCCACATTGAAAAATAGTCTGGACGACGCAAAGAACTGGGCAACCAAGACTTCAACGCGTAAAAACGACATCATTCATCTGGCCGAAACGAGTTTACTCCCCTTGCTGCAGGATGCGGAAACATTCAGGCCAAGGAACAATAAACAAGTAAACAGTTGCCGGTTGTCACTACAACACTTGAACAAATTGCAATTACTTGCACACATTGATGAGGAAGTGCGCGAGTTGAACCGGGAGCATAATCGTTTCCTGTTGTCAGATACCAACGCCCTACTCCATAACCTGGTGCGAGACGGAGATTCCTCATTTGTATTCGAAAAAATTGGAGCCAACATCCGGAATGTGATGATTGATGAATTTCAGGACACCAGTCGGATGCAATGGGATAATTTCAAAATCCTGTTACTGGAAGGTCTTTCGCAGGGAGCCGACAGTTTGATTGTAGGCGATGTAAAGCAATCCATCTATCGTTGGCGCAACGGAGACTGGAGAATATTAAACGGTCTGGGAAACTCCGCCAACTCTCAACTTAACAACTTCCCTGTGCGTGTGGAGACATTAAAAACCAATCGTCGGAGTGAAACCAATATCATCCGGTTCAACAATTTCCTGTTTGCTGCCGCAGTAGAATATTTAAATATGCTTCATCTGAAAGAGTTGCAGGAAGATTGCCAGCCATTGCAACGAGCTTATGCAGACGTTGCACAAGAATCACCGCGTACAGAAACCAAAGGCTATGTCAAAGTAGATTTCCTGGAACCGGATGAAGAGCATGACTATGTGGAACTGACGCTTATCGCATTGGGAGAGGAAGTAAAACGATTATTGGAAGCCGGTGTGAAGCTGAGTGACATCACCATTCTGGTACGTAAAAACAAGAATATCCCTCCCATTGCCGACTATTTCGACAAGACCATGCATTTGCCTATCGTTTCCGACGAAGCATTTCGCCTGGATGCCTCTCTAGCACTCTGCATGCTGATAGATGCCTTGCGTTATCTTTCAAATCCGGAAAACAAAGTGGCCCGAGCTTCACTGATTACTAATTACAAGCTGCAAATCAATAAAGAAGAAAACGGAAGCGCAAATCCCGATTGGGACGATTTGCTGACTGCCAAGCCACAGGACGTACTCCCGGAGAAGTTTGTTTCCTGCATGGAAACTCTCCGGTTAATGCCGCTATACGAATTACTGGAAGAGCTTTTCAGTCTGTTCGGAATGAACCGGATTGAAAAACAGGATGCTTACCTGTTCTCTTTCTTTGATGCTGTAACGGAATATCTGCAAAGCAATTCCTCAGATTTGGATACCTTCATCCGTTTCTGGGACGAGACATTGTGCAACAAAACCATTCCCAGTGGTGAGATGGATGGCATCCGTATTCTTTCTATCCATAAATCAAAAGGTTTAGAGTTTCACACCGTGCTTATTCCCTTCTGTGACTGGAAATTGGAGAACGAAACCAATAATCAGCTAATATGGTGCTCTCCCACCGAGACGCCATTCAGCGCACTCGACATCGTCCCGGTGAATTACTCATCTACTATGGCCGAATCCGTGTATCGACAGGATTATCAGGATGAGCGCCTGCAACTGTGGGTAGATAACCTGAACCTGCTTTACGTAGCATTTACCCGTGCCGGAAAGAATCTGATTCTCTGGAGTAAAAAAGGCCAGAAAGGAACCATGTCCGAGCTGCTCACCAATGCACTGCCGCAAGTGGCTGCCAAGGAAGGCAAAGAAGGCTGGGACGAAGAAGAACCTTATGAAAGCGGAGAACTCTGTCCATCTGTAGTAGAGCCCGCCACACGTGACTCTTCCCTCAACCGCCTCGCTCAAAAACCGGATAAGCTCCCCGTGCATATGGAAAGCATGAGGCACGATATTGAGTTCCGGCAATCGAACCGTTCTGCCGATTTCATTCAGGGAGTGGATGAAGAAGAGTCTGACAGCCGTTTCATAAACCGGGGACGATTATTACATACACTTTTCTCCGCCATCGAAACGGAAGAAGATATCGACAACGCCATTACACAACTCATATTCGAAGGTATCATCAGTAAACCGGAAACAGAAGAAGAAATACGGGAGCTGACTCACCGTGCCTTCTCCCTCCCCCAAGTACAGGACTGGTATTCGGGAACCTGGCAGTTATTCAACGAATGTGACATCATCTGGCAAGAGAATGGAGAGCTGCACACCCGCCGCCCCGACCGCGTAATGATGCGTGGTGACGAGATTGTCATCGTAGACTTCAAATTCGGAAAGCAGAATAAAAAATATAACAAGCAAGTGAAAGGATATATGCAATTGCTTGTCCGCATGGGGTATCCGAGAGAGAATATCAAAGGCTACCTGTGGTATGTGGAAGAAGATTTAATAGAGAATGTATAACCTCAGAACAGGATTAGAATAATTATCAAAACCCAAAGATCAAGATGCAAACCTTTCTTCAATTAGTTGCCCAAGACCTACACCAAAAGATAGGAAACGACTTGTCACGAGTGGCAATCGTCTTCCCCAACAAACGTGCCAGCCTGTTCTTCAATGAATATCTGGCCGCACAGAGCAACCGTCCCTTATGGTCGCCTGCATACGTCAGCATCAGCGAATTGTTCCGACAACTCTCTCCCTGGAAACTGGGTGACCCTATCCGCCTGGTATGCGAACTCTATAAAGTATTCCGTGAGGAAACCCGCAGCGAAGAGACACTGGATGATTTTTATTTCTGGGGAGAACTGCTCATCAGCGATTTTGATGATGTAGATAAGAATCTTGTAGACGCCGACCGTCTTTTCTCTAACCTGCAAGACCTAAAAAATATAATGGATGATTATGAGTTCCTCGACTCCGAACAAGAGGAAGCCATCCGCCAGTTCTTTCAGAATTTCTCCATCGAAAAGAGGACGCAACTCAAAGAGAAGTTCATTTCCCTATGGGACAAACTCGGCGACATTTATCACCATTACCACAACAATCTTACAGAACTCGGCATTGCTTACGAAGGTATGATGTATCGCCAGGTGATGGAAGAGCTACAACCGGACAAGCTGAAATATGACCATTATGTATTTGTCGGCTTCAATGTGCTGAATAAGGTGGAAACCAAATTCTTCGAACGCTTGCACGATGCAGGGAAAGCATTGTTCTACTGGGATTATGACATATTCTATACCCGGTTGCCCCGCGAGAAGACCCCACCCTATACCCACGAAGCGGGAGAGTTTATCCTCCGCAACATGAAGACCTTTCCCAATGAACTGCCCGAAACAGCATTCGATGTATTGAGAAATCCCAAGAAAGTACGCTTCATCTCTGCCCCTACAGAAAATGCACAGGCGCGTTATCTGCCGGAATGGGTTCGTTCCGTACTAAGAAATGATGAGACAGGAGTCCCTGTCAGGGAAAAAGAAAATGCCATAGTGCTTTGTAATGAGGCACTGTTATTGCCCGTGTTACATTCCATCCCGTCGGAAGTGAAGAATGTAAATATCACCATGGGATTTCCGCTGGCACAGACACCTGTATATAGTTTCATCACTGCATTGATAGAATTGCAAACCAGCGGATACCGAACAGATACCGGACGCTATCTATACGAAGCCGTACAAACCATACTGAAGCATCCATATACCCGGCAACTATCCGACTCCGCCGAAAATCTGGAAAAGCAATTGACGAAAGACAACCGTTTCTATCCCCTGCCTTCCGAACTGAAACAAGATGGTTTCCTGGAACAGGTATTTACCCCGCAAAGAGGTATCTCAGCTATTTGCCAGTACCTCACGGATATGTTGCGCGAAGTCTCTGTCCTCTATCGACAGGAAACAGAAACAAAAACAGATGATATCTTCAACCAGCTCTACCGGGAATCCTTATTTAAGAGCTATACACTCATCAACCGTTTGCTCAGCCTTATCAATAACGGAGAGTTGACGTTGCAGGTAGATACGTTGAAGCGTCTGTTATGTCGATTGCTCGCCACTTCGAATATCCCTTTCCACGGCGAACCAGCCATCGGCATGCAGGTTATGGGAGTATTGGAGACACGTAACCTCGATTTCCGCAACCTCATCATGCTTTCCCTCAACGAAGGCCAGTTGCCCAAAGGAGGCGGTGAATCTTCCTTCATCCCCTACAACCTACGGAAGGCTTTCGGCATGACCACCATCGAACATAAGAATGCTGTCTATGCATACTACTTCTACCGACTGATACAGCGTGCCGAAAACATCACCTTATTATATAACATTTCTTCAAACGGACTGAACCGTGGAGAGATGTCCCGTTTCATGTTGCAATTCCTCGTCGAATCACCACACGATATTTCGCGCGAATACCTCGAGGCCGGACAATCTCCCCAAAGCGGCAGAGAAATCTGCATTGAAAAAACACCGGAAATCATTGCCAGGATGTATAACAGATATGACGTCACCCGCCATCCGAAAGCTCTATTTTCTCCTTCGGCTCTCAATGCCTATCTCGACTGCCGGTTGAGGTTCTATTATCGCTATGTGGCCGGATTGAAAGCTCCTGATGAAGTAAGTGCAGAAATAGACTCCGCACTGTTCGGCACCATTTTCCATCGCTCGGCCGAACTGGTATATAAGGACCTGACCGCTAACGGAAAAGAAATACGCAAAGAAGATCTGGAACAACTATTGCGCAACGATGTCAAACTGCAAAATTATGTGGATACTGCATTCAAAGAAGAGTTCTTCCACATTAGTCCCACCGAAAAGCCGGAATATAACGGTACACAACTTATTAACGCCAAAGTTATTGCATCCTATCTCCGACAGTTGTTACGCAATGATTTACAATACGCCCCTTTCTTCATGGAAGGTATGGAAGAGCCGGTAAACGAAATCATGGAAATAGAAACCCTGCAAGGAAAGCTGACATTGAATATCGGCGGCACTATCGACCGCATGGACAGCAAAGGAGATACTCTGCGCATTGTAGATTACAAAACCGGTGGCACTCCGAAAACACCCGAAAACATTAAACAGTTGTTCACTCCTGCTGAAGGACGCCCGAATTACATTTTCCAGACTTTTCTGTATGCATCCATCATGTGCAGTCAGCAGTCATTGAAGGTTGCACCTTCCCTACTCTATATTCACCGTGCGGCATCAGAGACATACTCTCCCGTCATCGAAATGGGAGAACCACGTCAACCTAAGATACCAGTCAACAACTTTGCCTTCTACGAAGATGAGTTCCGCGAACGTCTGAAAAATCTTCTGCAAGAAATATACAATCCAGAGGAACCTTTCACCCAAACAGAAGATACCAAGAAGTGTGAATTCTGCGATTTCAAGGACCTCTGCAAGCGATAATAAAAACAGACCGTCTGTTTAGAGTAAACAGACGGTCTATATAACTCGAACAGATCGTCTATTTCACCTCAACAGACGGTCTGTTTTTATTGAATACAATTACTTTTTCAACGGGACTGAGAAGCTGAATATGGAACCTTCACCTTTCTTGGAACTAAACCACAGTGTACCACCATTCTTCACCACGAAGTCCTGACATAAGAGCAATCCCAAACCGGAACCTTCCTCATTGTTCGTACCGAATGTACTGAAATGGGTATCCGTATGCAACAGTTTCTTTTGTCCTTCTTCATCAATACCGCAACCATGATCTTGCACACTGACTACTACCATACCCTCTTTTTCTTCCAGTTTCACCAGTACTTCAGAACCTTCGTTGCTGAACTTAATGGCATTGCTTATCAAATTGCGCACCACCGTCTTCAACATATCGATGTCCGCATAGACAGCCAGTTTTTCAGGCTTCACTTCGCGAATCGTAATCTTTTTCAGGCCGGCTACCATGTTGAAGATATCAATTACGCCATCTACCACTTCCACCACATCGATATCCTGATATACCACATTCAACTTGCCAATCTGGCTCTTTGTCCACTTCAGCAGATTGTCCAGCAGAGAGAATACATCTTCCGTCGTTTGGTTGGCCATCGTCAAAAGTTCATACATCTCAGCACCGATCTTTTCTGATGGTAGGTTCAGTATCAACATGTTCAGCACCATCTTGATGGAGCCCATAGGCGAACGCAAATCATGAGCAATCACCGAATAGAGCTTGTCACGTCCGGCAATGGTACGCTGCAATTCTTCAGTCTTGTTCAGAATGATACGCTTGGCAGCTACCAAAGAAATCTGGTGGGTAACACGGATAATCAGTTCTTCTTTATTGAAAGGTTTGGAGATAAAGTCATTTGCCCCCACCTGAAAACCTTTTACAATATCCGTCGTACTGTTCAGTGCAGTCAGAAAGATAATAGGAATTTCCGCCGTTTTTGGGTTAGCTTTCAAATGCTGTGCCACCTCAAAACCACTCATATCCGGCATCATCACGTCCAGCAACACCAAATCCGGGTTCTCCTTATCTACCTGCTCCAATGCTTGCCGTCCGTTACTTGCCGTAGCGATCGCAAATTTTTCATTTGTCAAGAGTACCTTCAACAATAATACGTTGGACATCACATCGTCAACGATGAGAATTTTGTACTCAGAAGGGTTTATTTCCATATTCATCTTATACTATATTGTTTTCCCGTTTATCTACTTAATCTATATAACGATAATCTCTAAAATATTCAACTATCCGGTGTAAACCGTCTTCCAGTTCAATAGTTGGCTGCCAATTTAGCTTTTTCTTTGCCAACGTAATATCCGGCTGCCGTTGTTTAGGGTCATCATGCGGAAGTGGTTTGAATACCAACTTCGACTTAGAGCCCGTCAACTGAATCACTTTTTCTGCCAACTCAAGGATGGAAAATTCATTTGGATTTCCAAGGTTCACCGGACCGATAAATTCGTCTTCCGTATTCATCATCCGCACCATACCTTCTATCAAATCATCAATATACTGAAAGCTGCGCGTCTGATCTCCGGTTCCATAGATTGTTATATCACGGTTCTTCAATGCCTGAACAACAAAATTAGAAACCACTCTTCCATCATTCGGCAACATTCGCGAACCATAGGTGTTAAAGATACGAATAATTTTAATTCGAATGTTATTTTGCCGATGATAATCCATAAACAAAGTTTCTGCACAACGCTTCCCTTCATCATAACAAGACCGGGGGCCGATTGGATTTACATTCCCCCAATAACTTTCTACCTGAGGATGCACTACCGGATCTCCGTATATCTCACTTGTCGAGGCTTGCAAAATCTTAGCATTTGTTTTCTTAGCCAATCCTAACATATTAATAGCTCCCAATACGGAAGTCTTAATCGTTTTGATTGCATCATATTGGTAATGTATAGGTGATGCAGGACAAGCCAAATTATAAATCTCATCAAGCGATTCAGCATGATAGGGGAACTCCACATCATGATTTACAAACTCAAAATGAGCATTGCCTTTCAGATGTTCTATGTTCGCCTCTGCACCGGTAAATAGATTGTCCAGGCAAATAACATGATGCCCTTCGTTAACCAACCGTGTGCATAGGTGTGACCCTATAAAACCGGCACCTCCGCTTACCAATATATTTTTCATGTAAGTATTTTATAATGTCCAAAGACTTAAGAAACCTGTTCATTTGTTTATGTTGGCAAAAGTAGGAGATTTGGTTAACTTATGCAAGTTTGTAACAAGATATTTCACTTGTTAACGAGAACAAATGAATATAATAGAAATAAAAACGCCTCAAATGGTCTTTTTATTCTTCCGGAACCGGTGTTTCAATCGGATTTGGGATACTAAAATTCTTATCCGAAAATAAATCTGCCAAACCGGAAATCTGCTTCAGGCGAAGTAGTTCGTCCTTGTCCATGCCAATATTTTTCATTATCCACTGGTCAGACATCCCCGCTTTATCCAACTCAGCCACAATGTGGCACATCAACTCAATATTATGCGAACCTCGTGCACGGTTATGTCGGATGGTGGATGCCATGCGGTTGGACAATTCCTTATCGATCACCACAACAGGCAACAGACCGTTTTCCCGTTGATAGATACGCTTGGAACTTCTCAATACACTATAGCGATGATAGCCGTCCACCAGTATATAGCGGTCCGTTTCATTATCATAATAGCATACGCAAGGCATCGTAAAGCCGTCCTCCCAAATAGAAAGTTCCAGTAGTTTCATCTCTGGTGGCGCCACAATGTTGGGATTATAATCATTCGCCACGATTTTCTCCACCGGCACAGCCTTCACAGCATATACCGGACTTAAATCTACACTCATAACATCATATTTTTGAATTGTTCCATTATTTTATCTCTCTTATAGGCTTCTTCCTTATTCAGGGCAAAGCCCATGTATTTACAGGCATGATCGTTCTTCAAGATACACACACACATTCTCTTGTAAGTTGGAATCTCACGGAATTCAGAGATTTCAATGTCATCCAGATAATCCATTTTTACCGGTTTCTTATGCGTTTTGTAATTGGTAGTGTTCACCACTTCCAATGACACACCGGCTTTTAAGAGTTTCTGAATTGTCTCCTCACTAAGACAACCACCTTTAGTACGCCAGAATTCAATGCTAACAGTTAGTTTTTTCAGGTAATTACGTCGGGTGTCTTCTGGCAACGTAGATAGCAGGAATTGCATAAACTCCTTCCAAGTATAGCCTTTCGGTAAACGAACACTCTGCCACCCCATGGCATGCGTTCCGCCATAGATGCCGGTAAAGTTCACTCCGTTGACGCGCCCCACCATTTTACCCCAAGTTGAGGGATCGATCACTTTATAAAGACGGAGGCTCTCTTGAGCTTCACAAAGAAAAGGACTTGCCACACGCTGACGTTCAATGTTTACACCGGCTTTATAGTATAAATCATATAAATGATTATAATCCCAACCGAACTTTCCATTGGCTGTCCAAATATCCGTTGTTTTCCAGTCATAAATAGGATAAGCATTGAAGATATCATTCCCGATTTTAGAAGTCCACCGATAATTATGGTACATCTGATATTTCCGGGCAAGGTGGATACTACGCCAGCGGTTAAAACTCTCTTGCGTACGAATACCTATAAGAAAACAGGAACGGACTGCATCTTTCTTCTGATGCAGCCACTTGGCAAAATGCATCTGGAATTCATAATCCCACATTGCATCGGTATAGAAAGGAAAGTCATCTACAGTCATGCACCCCGCCGACATTTTCCGCACCCATATGTCTCTCATTTCCGGATCCCAAGGACGCCAATAACTCTGATGCATGGATGTGCACGTAGTTACTTTAAAAGGGACACATACTCGATACACATCTACTATATCCTTATTAGCTTCCAAAATACGGTCCACATAGTCAATAGTCATGCTATATTGAATTTCATAATCCATATGGTAGACACAGAGTTTCCGTTTCAAATTATTGCGCCGGATATAATCGATACACAAGTTCAGCAATACACCACTATCTTTTCCGCCTGAAAAAGAGACGCAAATATTATCAAACTCTTTGAAAATAATATCCAAGCGTTCTTCTGCTAACTCATATACATTCTTCTGAGGTTCTGCCATTTCTACTTCTCCTTATTCATTTTCACATAGCGCCGCCATGTCTTCTCTACAGAAAACCCCAGCTCCTGAAATGTAGTTTGATGTTCGATAAACGTAACTGAACTTAATTGTTTGTCTTCATCTATGCTGGCAATAACCTTCTCTAAAAGAGTTTTCAACACCTCAGCATTATTCTCCTTTATATAGTAGTTATTAATAACTACCTCCCGCTTCCTATATTCCAACGGAAGAAAACCTACCACATCTTTCCCATCTACTGCAACAAACCATACAAAACTTTCCGACGTACGAAAAGGATAATTATAGTTCTGTTTCAATACTTCAGGATTCATAACCAAGGGAGCAACAAGTTGGTATAACCGTTTCTCCGTACCTTTTAATTCTACTATTTGTGTCATAGCCGATTATTATTTATTATGGTTTGAGTTCATATTCCCAAATAAAATAGTGCAGACAAAAGTAAATAAAAAAAGAATATGGACAACTACTATTGAAATAAAAAATAGATAAAATTATAAATAGAAAACTATCGTTCTCTTAAACTACAGTATAGATTCCTAAATATGGTTACTATAACATTGTCGAAAAATCCTATAAAAGCGTAGTCTGATAATAGCGCATCTATAATCATTGCGTCAAGCTTAGCCTAAAAATGTAACAGATGGTTATAGTAACTAATTTTCGATTATCTGCAGAAACATACACTGATAAAATAGTTTTGTTATAACCCGTTGGCATAATTAATGTTTTCTTCCTCGTGTCTGTAAGGACTCAAGACCGGGTTCTATCCACACCTGCCCCGTATCTGGTCCGTACCTGCTCCGTAGCAAATTCGGTTTGAGGTACCTTTAACCGAATTTGCTACGGAGCAGATACGGACCAGATATCTATTTGATATATTCCTGACTAAAGCCACGCCAACAGCTAATTCCGCCAACAGGTTGTTATACTCTTTTTGTTCTGTTTTTCCTGTCTCTCCCCACCCGAACAATATCAAAACCGTATTAGCTCCGTATCCTTACGCTTGGACTTGGTACGGTGAGGGGCATGGGATTACTCTATTAGTTACTCCAACAAGCCATAACCTCCCAATTGTAAAAGGGAAATCAACCCAATGGAAAACTTAATAAATATTGTAATCAATACAAAATTGGATAAAAATCATAAAAATGTGCCCCTTAGGATAATTTCTCTTAGAAAATATGACAATAACTAAAAACTTTCTTAAGCAACTAATGTTGTAATGATTCCAACTAGACGTACGTAAACTATTGGTTATGGAAAAATTTATAAACATCTATTTTTTGAAGATATGAAAATTAAACAGTTATTATTAGCAGGAGTTGCAAGCATGACATTATTCTCTTGCAGCGATAAAGAAGATATTTCCGTTTCACAGGACGAAATAAAATCTCTTTCAGTATCCTTGGGTGGAGTTGAGACAAGAGCTTCTACTCCATCGGACATCATCACATCAGACATTAAGAATGTGAGTAGTGTATTAATCAACCTAACCGACATCAATGGAAAAATAATAACTTCCAAATCAGTTACCAAAGATGAAGTTATGGACTCTGAATGGAATAAACTTACTGATCCGGCAAAAGGATTGAAATTTATAAATATACCTCGGGCAGTTTCTAAAGTATATATTTACGGAAATCCGGGAAACGCAGTAAACAACAATGTAATCAACACCAAACTCGCAGACCAACAAGGCAGTGGAGTACTTTATTACGGTATGGATGACGATTTGACGCCTATACAAAACGAACCGATTAACCCAACCCCGACATCCGGGAAAACATATACGGCGGTAGTAACTATAGCTCCTATCGTGGCCCGTCTGCAAATCACGAAAATCTCATTCAAAAATGCAGGTAATTTCGATTTTACCCGAAATATTGATGGAGTGGACAAAAAAGCAACTATTAGTTGGACGGGATTCACCGGAAATGTAAAAGGTCTATATATGAACAACTTCTATAATGACTACAAGCATCCGGGAACAATGGAAAACCTGTTCCTTAATCCTACATTTGACGGACATATCCAGAATGGCATGTGGACTTTTGGTACTAACCCGGTAATAGATGCAGCTTCATTTGCAAGTTACTCCATCTATAATGCAGATGGTACATATGGTAATCTGCCACTAAACTTAGCAGGTAAATGTTATGCTTTCAACTTCTTCCCCGGTACAGTAATACCACAGTTGCATCTGGATCTTGCCGATTTGCAAATTACAGATCTTAAATCAAGCAACACAGAGGTATTTAACCCCGAATTAGCAAACAGTGCCCGTTTTGCCAATATAGTAAAATATTATAAAGATATTAATACAGAGATGACAGCAGCTGATTTCAAGCCAGGTACACTTTATAATATGGAAATAGAGCTAATTCCAATGCTGGACAACGACTTGGGAAATGTGCAATACAATGTGCTCGTAAAAGTCACTATCGCTCCGTGGAATGAAGAAACAATCACTCCGGGATTTGATCTGGAACAATAAGTTTCGGCAATAATCAAAACAATGGATATGAAAAAGGCAATAATTCTATACATCCTGTTACTGGTAACAGTGACAGGGTGTATTAAAGAAAATCTGGATGATTGTGAGACAACTTTGTACTTCAGCTACCTGGGCGACGAGACAAAGGAAATCTTTCCTCAGAAAATAGAAAAGGTAGATATGTATATATACAATCAAAACAATGTGTGTGTGCAGAAAGCAGTTCTCAACCGGAAAGAACTCGACCGCCAACGCGGAACTACCTTGAATTTGCCAAGCGGTCAATATCATGTAGTGTGCTGGGGGAATTCCCTCAATGATACAAGAATAAATGAAGGGTCTTCTCTGAAAAACAATATAGTCGGAGCCCCCCATTATTTTACGAAAGAACTGATAACGACTAATGACAGTCTCTATTTTGGAGAAAGAGAGATTACAATCACCAATGAAAGCTATAGAACTGACACCGTTCATTTCAGCAGTGCGCATATAAAAATGCGGATAGAGCTGGAAGGATTGGACGCAGTTAACAATACGCGCGCAGCAGTTTCACCCATCAGTATAGAGGTGGGAAATCTGAGCTCAACCGTAGACTTTACCAAAACGTTTTCGAATGAGCGCATCTCATATTTCCCGTTAGTCAACTTTGATTCCGGCATACAAAAGTTTGGAGCAAAGTTCAACGTGCTACGATTTAATAATGATAATGAAGTATATCTGCGATTGCATGACAATCTGGCAAATAAGGAGCTATACACCATGCAACTGAAGGACTTCATGAAAGAAAATAACATTGCTGTGGACGGCATTAACGAAGCAACGATAGGTATCCGTATTCGTTTTAATGGAACTGCCATCACAGTGAAACCCTGGGACGAAGAAGTGATCAGACCGGGGCTATAACCCCTAATGTATTATGAAGCTAAATATAAAATATCGGTTCTATTGTTTACAATTATTTGTCGCGTCATTCTTGCTGTATTCTTGTAGTGAAAACGAGACACCGATATCAGAAACAACCAACGACCAAGCCCGGTTAAGTTTTCTAATCAAAACAGCCTCGGCAGACAAGGTCCTGGTAACCGGAGATGAAGGTAGTTTTTCCAGTCTGGCGCTTTATATATTCAATAAAGAGAGCCAGCAGCGTGAATATTCGGAACTTATTCCGGAGTTCACTCCGCAGAAGCTGCAAGAGTATTCACGTTCTGTCAACGTGTCTCCGCAGACCAAAATAATTTATGCGATTGCCAATTACAATGATCCGGACAAGGTGTTTTCTACTCCTGTCACTACCGATCTTACTTTGCAGCAACTCGAAAATCTGACTGCCACCAGCAATACTTTGACCGACAGCAACCTTTTGATGATTGGAAAAAAGGAAGTCCAAGTTAATAGTGCAAATGTCGTTGCAGAAGTTCCTCTGGAACGGCTGGTTGCACGAGTAGATATTTATATGTTCAAGAATCAGGAATTGGCAAGTTCAAATGTAGTCGTAACCTCCATCAAGTTGATAAATCAGGTACTTAATACTAATTGTGTGCTGGAAGACGTATCAATGCCTGCACCTATAACCCTGAGAAATGCCAATCATTTAATTCTAGGAGGAGATGGTTTGCAACTCATGCCATCCGATTTATCTGGAATAACCCCGGATAAGGCGCACGCTTCATTCTATACTTACCGGAATATGGCTCCTAACGGTAAAGAGGATGCCAGTGCTCCTTATCTTCTGATAACAGCTTCATTAGATGGGACAAATCGCACATATAAGGGTTATCTGACGGATCAGGGACAAACCATCAACAAGTATAGCTTATTGCATAACACAGTATATCGCGTCATAGCTATGCTCGATCATCCGGATAATTACTTGACTATAAAGACAACCCCTTATCCATGGGAAGTTGCCTATTCAGAAATCGGACAAGCGGTGACAGATGGTGACTATCAGCTGCAACCTTATAATGGAAGCGACACAGGAGCTACCACAGGCATTGTACAGTTTCCATATATAAAGAATGGAGAAGCTCGAGATGAAACTTCATATGCCAGCTACAACTTTAGCCTGACAGCCCCCGCCGGTGCCGTATGGACAGCCACACTAACCAATGGCCTCGACTTCACTTTCGGATCAAATGGCTCCGTTGATGGAACACAGACTGTTTCAAAAGGAATAGCCCGTAAAGAACCCTATGAAATAAAGATCGGGGCAACCAAACCTTGGAGTGGTACTTCCAAAAGCACCTATTTCTATATTACAGTGGGAGGCGTCAAACTAAAGATTAACCCGAAACAAAGTAACGATGCCCGTCAGTTTCCGGGTGATAACGACACGGACATCTTAATCCGTCAAACTGAATATAAATAGAATGAATTATGAAACGAAATAGACTATACATCATCCCGTTGATATTCTCATTGTTCTGGGGATTCATCTCATGTGAGAATGACTCTCTGATAGAGCCAACGAATACAAAACCAGCAAACGGAATCATCTTAAAACTCTCTATGCCGCGTCCGGCAACCTCACGCGCCGTGGAGGAGCCCGGAGAAGATGCACTCAATGAAAATACGATAAAGACACTGGATGTTTTTATTTATCAGGAAGGGGCAGACGAGTGTTTGTTCTACCAGCATTTCGCACTATCACCGGAGCTGACCGGAACCGGCGAACATTTGGAAAAACTGAGTGTGGCGCAAGAAAAGTTCGGCTTGAATATTAATCATACCGTTTATGTCGTAGCCAATAACACTACCACAATTCCATCCGATGGTTTATCACTCACAGCCTTGAAAACACTTGCCGCTCCTACCCTGGATACAGACAAGAAACAAGACACTTTCATTATGGATGGAAAGCAGACCATGGTGTTGAATGATGGGATAGTTGTCAACAAAGAGATTCCCGTTATACTCAGACGTGCTGCCGCTAAAATAAGAGTTAGCCTGAACTATGTGAACGGGTATTCACCGATGGATGGTAACATGCCCTCCAAAAAGATAGTGAATTATGCCGCTGATGGTTCGTCTATTGCAGATGGAAATGTCAGTACTGCTACACTACAGAGCATGAGTAGATTTACGGAGCAGAATACAGGTGCAGGTTATAACAACCAATTCATCCTTTATTCGTATGCCAATGACTGGACGAAGGATACGAACAAAGAAACATATGTGCTCATCAATGTACCGATAAAGGATGCAGGTAACAATACCCACACCCAGAACTATTACAGAATTCCCGTGAACTATCGCCTACCGGACGGAAGTACAGACCAGGCAGAGAGTATTTATAAGCTGGAACGTAACCATCTGTACGATATTCGTGTGAATATAGATCAAAAAGGAGATACCGATCCACATTCCGCAGTTACGCTGGATGCAGGTTATACCATACAAGATTGGACTACTCATGAAGTATTGGTCTCTGTGGAGGGAATAAACTTTATCTACGTAAGAGATACTAAAATTTCCATGCCCAACAGTACTCAGTTTACGACTACATTCCAGTCGTCCACACCGGATGTGGAAATCAGAAATATTACTGTAAACGGAGTATCGGTCGGCAATGGTGGCAAAGAAATAAATATCGTAGCTACCCCGAATGCCAAGTCGGGAACGATTACCATCACAAGCCCCCTCCCGGAAAACTTCTTAGCCAAAGAAGTCACTTTCCTGGTGCAGAATAGTACTAATCGCACTCAGACAGTCACCGTATCCCAATACCCGGCTTTGTATATCGGATCTGATATTTCTGCCGACGCCCCCGGCGGAAGCCAGGGACAGGATAATACGAAAATGTATATCATGAGCTCGTTTGTTGCCGACTTCTCCACGCTTCCCAATCCGGATGAGTTTGATGAAGACTTCGGCACCGGATACTCCCACTATGCCGCCAATCCTGTGTTAGGTGCATCCTATGCTGGCTATATACGCGATAATGCCGTGCTTGGCTATCCACTGGTAGATGGTGAGCATGCCACCATAGATACGGAAGAAAACAACCGGAGAGTATCCCCCAGTTTCATGCTTGCTTCGCAACATGGAACGACAACAGCAGGTTCCTACTCAGCATCAAGAATCAAATGCCGGGATTATGTAGAACGTGATGCCACCACCGGGGAAACCTATTCCGACTGGCGAATGCCTACACAGGCAGAACTTTATATGATAGACATTTTGCAGAATATTAAGGTATGTGAAGTGAAGGGAATTCTTGAAGGAAACTACTACTGGAGTTCAAACGCCAACGGTGCCATCAACTTCATGGACCCACGTGTGGGACAAGGCGGTAAGTTTAGTCCCATAAATGCATCCGTGCGATGTGTTCGTGACGTCCGGTAACAATTATAGATAGATTAAAAATAGAAATGTATGAAACGATCAACCTACCTTATAGCACTCCTCAGTCTTCTCCTGGCCTCGTGCACAGATGAAGACCAATTTGATAATCCGCAGACCGAGAACAGCAGAACCGCTTTTCAGTTTTCGGTAAATATGCCTGACTATCAGCCCGTACACACCCGTGCCGTGGTTGATGAGAATGCAGTTAATGACTTGTGGCTAATGACTTTCGATGCCAACGGGCTTTTCATCGGACGGGCACATGCCTCTCTCCTGACCAGCAACAGCAACGGTACCGGAACATTCCGGGCTGACATACCTGATGACACAAGAATCATTCACCTCATTGCCAACTATAACCAATGGAATAATTTCGACGAGCGTGCTGCTATGCAAAAAGATGAAAGGGAAATAATCCCTTCATTAGCCAGCAACCAACTCGCATTCTGGGGAAGACAAGCCATTTCTTCAGCCGGTGATACTCCCAATGTCACACTTTACCGTAATCTGGCAAAGGTGACAGTTGAGAATGAAACAACTAATTTTGAAGTAACAGGGTATGCACTTTGTAACTATATAAATAGTGGAACAGTGGCTCCCTTCAATCCGGACGCCTCCCCTACTCCATTCATCCTGATAGATGGCAAGCCCACCTTGCTAAATAGCTCTATGGTCAAAACAGATCAAAAGAGTGCCGACTGCAACATGGAGCCCAAGTATATGTTCGAGAATGAAAACTACTCCAATGACCAAGCATATATCATCATCAAAGGCAGACTGGAAGGAAAGACAGAAGAGCTATACTATAAGATACAACTTCTTGACAGCGATAAGAAACCTTATCCCATTATGAGAAATTATCACTATAAAGTGGTGATTAAATCTTTCAGTGAAAGTGCCAACGGAAGTACAGCTTTTAGTGATGCCAAAACGTCAGAACCTTCCAATAACATTTATGCTGAAATATTCAAGGAATCTCCTTCCATATCAGACAACAATAACAATGTATTGACGGTAAACAGACTGCATTTCCTTTTCACCAAGGAAGGCACTCTGAATGTATCCGCACAATATACGGCAAATGGAGTAACCGATAATTCAAAAATCAGCGTCTCCATTGCAGAAGATCAAGGAAGCATACTCCATAACTTGAAATATGACGGCAACGGCAACATTACCGCCGATATATCCCGCATCATTGCAGGACAATACGAAGCGACAATCACCGTCAAAGCCGGAGTATTATCCCGTACGGTAACAGTTGTGTCCAGCGCATTGTATCAGTTCGACCCTGCTTCTTTATCACCGGAAATATATACCGCCCGTGATCAGGACGTAACGTTGAGTTTCAACATTCCTTCCACAATACCCTACTACCTGTATCCGCTGAAGTGTGCTATCACCACAGCCAATCTGTATCCGGTAGAACCGAATAAGAATCTACAAATAGAATATACGGATGGCGGGTATCAGTATGTCTACTGGGCTGACGGTCCCGGAACCAAAACGCTGAACTTCCGCACAAGCCTTGAAAACAGTGACGAAACGGTTCTGATTGCCAATGAAATCTTCCAGACAAAAAGTGTAGAAGTTAAATCACGGCAATTCACCAATGTATCCATAAACAGTAACAACTTCATCAACTATGGCGTGAACAATACAGCAAGCCTGATGTTTACTATTTCATCCTATCCGGATTATCCGCCCACATACCCGCTGACGGTATTTGTTGCAACCAAAAAACTGCAAACCACTCAAAGCGGATGGACGGCAGTACCCGGCGGTTATCAGTATACATACGCCTCACAACCTTCAGGACTTCAAACAGTAACGTTTACCGCCAAAGAAGCAGTTAGCAGTGAGAAAGTAGTTATTTCTGCGCCGGGATTTAGTCCTACGACTATTGATGTCGGGAATATCCTGGGGAGTTCTGTCACCATTAGCAATACGATACGGGTGTACCAAAATAATGGATTGCTCAGTATTCCCCGCTATGCTGTAACGTCTTCGGATTCTGGTATTGCATCCGGTTTTACAACAAGCCGAACGAGCACTTATTCAACAACGCTACATGCCGGTGCGCAAATAAATGATGTAGTAACTTTCACCTTGAGTGGTTATGGCTATTCTGCCGCATACAAAGTAGAAGAATTGCTACAAAGTCCGGCCATCGTTTTACAATAATAAATGAATGAAAAATATGAAAACTATTAAATTTCTCTTATTGGCAGCCCTGATGCTCACATACACTATCAGTACGTATGGGCAGGACAAGAGCCACTACATGCCCAAATTTGCTATTAAAACAAACGCATTATATTGGGCCACAACTACTGCTAACCTTGGATTTGAAGTCGGACTTTCCAAGAAACTCACTCTTGATATATCCGGCAACTATAATCCCTGGAAGTTCTCTGACCACAAACAGATTAAGCACTGGCTGGTGCAACCGGAACTCCGTTACTGGTTGTGCGAACGTTTCTACGGACACTTCTTCGGTGTACATGCCCACTATGCAGAGGCTAATGTAAGCAACCTGAACATATTAGGTTTAGGTCACGAACGTTACCAAGGCAACATATATGGCGCCGGTATCTCTTACGGTTACCAATGGATACTGAACAAACGCTGGAGTATGGAAGCTGAAATCGGTGTAGGCTATGCCCGCATTGACTATGACAAGTACAATTGTGGTAAATGTGGAACCAAGCTTGACGACGGACACAAAAATTACTTTGGTCCTACCAAAGTAGCATTAAACATTATATACGTTATAAAATAATATAGTCATGAAAAATATACTGATATACTCCATTCTGTGCTTCATTGCCGTACTCCCGGTCAGCGCACAGAAATTCTATAAAGATGCCATCAACATCACCAATGCCTCCCTGTGGCAACAAGGAGAATCACTCTACATAAATATGCAGATAGACATGCGGAACCTGAAAGTCAGCAACGACCGCACTCTGACACTCACTCCCGTACTGGCAGGTCCCAATAATAATGTAGCCTTACCGGAAATCGTCATCAACGGACGTAGAAGACAGAAGGCTTATCTCCGCGCCATGGCTTTGGACAAGACAACCAACATGGAAATACCTTACAATACGGAAGAAGTATTGACCTATACGCAAATCGTCCCTTATGAATCGTGGATGGAAAATGCCCATTTGGATTTGGAAGAGAATTTGTGCGGCTGTGGCGGTCATCAGGAAGTGCTGACACAGGAAATGATTATGAATGGAGTTTCTACCGAGGCAAAACGACTGGCAGCCTTGCGCCCCACTTCTTCTTTCATACAGCCCAAAGCTGAAGTGGTAAAAGCACGCAGTGAGCAGTACGAAGCACATCTTGATTTCCCTGTCGGCAAGTCTGTCATTCTACCGGATTTCATGAACAATCAAACTGAATTACGAAATATCCGGGAGATGTTCAACAAAATACAGAATGATAAAAAATTGACCGTCACAGGAGTTTACATTGATGGATTCGCCTCACCCGAAGGTCCTCTTAAACTCAATGAACAACTATCAAAGAGCAGAGCCGAAGCTTTGAAAAAGTATCTTTCCACACAAGAACAGATTCCTACCAAGCTCTACAACGTTTCTTTTGGTGGGGAAAACTGGGAAGGATTGGTACAAGCGCTGGAGATTTCCAACCTGAAAGAGAAAACAGAATTCCTTCATATCATCCGCAATACCAGTGACATTGCCCTCCGGAAAGAGGAAATAAAACGTGTAGGTGGTGGTATACCTTATCGTACGATGCTAAAAGAATTGTATCCGGCACTTCGTAAAGTAAATTGCCGCATTGACTATACAATTGCCAATTTTAAGGTAGACGAAGGAAAGGAGATTATCAAAACACAACCCCAATACCTCAGTCTGAACGAGATGTACCTGGTAGCTAATAGTTATCCTAAAGGTAGTGACGACTTTATCAGTGTCTTCGACATTGCCGTGCGTATGTATCCAAATGACGAAGTAGCCAATCTAAATGCAGCAGCCGTAGCCCTATCTAAAAAGGACCTGACTGATGCACGAAAATATCTGGATAAGTCGAATAAGCAAACAGCTGAATATGCCAATAATAATGGTGTCTATAATCTGTTGAGTGGCAACACGGCACAAGCCATTAGCGAATTCACCAAAGCCGCCCAGAATGGCAATGAAGATGCCCGACATAATCTGGCAGAAATAGAAAAGGTGATGAATATGAAAAGAGAATAAGAGAATATTCAAGAAGCCCCGGAAACTGAAGTTCTGGGGCTTCTCAATTTTATTATAGAAACCATCAAAAGTATAGCAGCTACTTTATAATTGGGTACCACTTAGCCCAATATAAAAATTATAATAAACAATCTAATATTTCACAGGTGGTGTCTTCCAACTACCAGACAAACTCAGATTATCAGCCCCCAACAATGGAAGATTGACAGGTACACTAACCGTCACATTTCCTATCAATCCTTTAATTGTAGCATTCAGCACAGGACCGAGGAGAGGAATTCCACCCAAGACACCATCCAGATTAGCTATATTGGATAACTTCACCGAAAGAGTCAGCGAATGATTACCATCTGTCTGTTGCGCATACGATTTCAACCCTAAACTGACGAAAGAATAATCAGATCGATAGCGATAATTGGTCTCTACGGTCGCTTGAATAGGGTCAGTTATGTTCACAAGTGCACCATTCAACAATAGATTACCATCTATTACTTCATCAACTAATAAACCTGAAATCAACCCAGGCTTAGCCACATGAACCTCCCGTACATTAAACACACCGTGAAATCCCCTGATAAGAATATCTTTTTCACTATTGGTAGTTCCGGGAGTAGGTGTAAAACTATAGCGGAAACGATGATCGCCGGAATAAGTATCCGTCACGTTTAAATCCAAATCCATAGTCTTTGGAAAATTGTTAATTGTAACCAAAGCATAGGCCGCATCACTACCACGCCAAGGATTCAACAAATTTCCCAAAGCTCCCAGTGCACCATCCTGTGTAGCATTACCGGAAAGCGTCCTACCTATTTCATTCACTAATTGTTGCAGTAACAAATTATATAGCGCATCAGTCACCGGCTGAACCAATACACCAACCACCAAATTAACAGCAGCGTCCAATCCTCCCACTACTACATATACCGCATTACCCACTGTCCCCAAGTCCATAGCCGTTTTTAGTAAGCCTGGAAGTAGTCCTTGTACCGTAGTCTTTATAATATTCTTATATCCGATTTGAGTCACAATATTGTTGGTAAGCGAGTTCAACGCAGTTTGTGAATCTACAAATACACGACGAAGATTGAGCATTGTAATAATACGTTGTAACAAAACAGAAGGCTGTGGAGAAGCATTCGAAAAATTAACACTTGCGAAATAGAACTCTGAAGAATCGGTGAAATCCGAACCAGGCAGATTGATACGTGCATTGGCACGGGTAGTCTGGTAGTTCATCAGTATATCCGAATAACCCATTCCTCCTGTTCCCAGTATTGGGAACTGCATTTTATCCATATTCGCAAGGAATACAGCCGTATATTGTCCTTTAGGGAGCGTATCTCTCAATGTAGCCAAAGGCCATACTGGTATAGCATCAGTAGTTTTCAAAACTACTTTTTCTTTCACATACTCACCGGTAGACTTATAAATGACATAGCGAATACTACGTACCCGGGAGTCTGATCCCGAAATTGCAGTACGCGTATCAGGAGATTCCTTTGGTAAAAACACAACTTCAAAATACCCATCAGGTATATCTGATGCACCTTCCTCCAAAGATTGATTTCCCGAAGGTGGTTCCGGCAAATTTACATCCTCCTTGTCACAACCGGCAAAGAGAAATGAAAAGAAAAAACCAGCTATTACAAAACGAGCTATTTTCATTTCTATAATTATATTATTGAATACCATCCCATGCATTATCATCTAGATTGATGTTACCTGCCAAGGTAAATCCCAAATTGATAGCAGAATAATCTCCTGTAATTTTCACCCAATGATTAGAATCGAACGTAATTCGGTTTGCTGATACGACTCCTGCATTATCGGGAATTTTCACAGTGTAGCGTTCCGTGAAGCCAATTCCATAAGCTACATCCAGATAGAGTAATGTATTTCGAGATGTGGTGGTTGGCAACATATAAAGATTAAAATTCACACTGCCTGAAACGGGCATTTTTGTTCCCAACGTTTTTATGCCACTATCACCTGTCGTCTGCCATAACAAAGGAGCAGCATCTGTAATCCTGATTCCCGTTACAAGTTGTTCAGCGGCAAGAGTCACAGAGTTCACGTAACCTGGAACATTATTCACCTGCAAACTCAAACCACTCACCAATCGCGTAAGTGTCCCTTTTACATTGTCCACCTGTGAGGGCTTGAATGTTTGTCCCACTATGGCGGTCTTCAAATATCCGCTCCCGATACAAGAAAAGAATTCAGGAACAACTGATGCATTGACAGGTTGCAAGCACAAGTTAGCCAATGTAGCAGGCGTAACGGTAGAAGTTATACTAAACCTTCGTGTAGCATTACTCTGATTTGCAAAATCATAATCATTCTGATTATAACCGATTATCGCTAATTGATAAGTAGATGCAGGAGACAGGCTCAGCATGGTAGTAACTGCCGGGAACGAACTGACATTCAGTTGACGTGCTGAACTATATTCAGGTACAAAATTTGCAGGATCATCTGCCAATGCTTCATTAGTTTTACGGAAAGGCAAAATCAGTACTCTGTTAACTGAGAGAGCAGCATCGCCAGGCGCACGAGTATAACTATCATTCCCACTTATTGCCAAATGCACAGGAACAATGCCTTCATCCGGGAATAGGTCCCGGTTCTCTTCTGCAGAACATCCGCCCAAGAAAATCATACCTACTCCCGTTAACAAGCCTATTATATGGTTCGCCATTTTCATACTTATAATATCAAAATCTACAACTCAAGTATTTTATTGGATAATAAGATTATGAATCAACGCCCATGCCGGACTGATAGTAATCACTATATTCTGGTCAATCAACAAATCAATCGGATTATCATCGTCACCTGTATTACCCGGAGTGCCACCATTCGTACTTCCAGCTACTCCTTTTATCCCCAAAGAATAGAAATGATTAGCTAAAATATCAAAAGTAGTAGCATTACCGTTGCTACTATCTTTCACAATCCACTCCTTAATGGCCGTACCAGTAGAATCATAAAGTCCGAGAGTCATAGTAACTCCACTAACCGGCATATAGAAAGCACCACCCAACTGTGAATTAGCAACTTTTACAACTCCCTGTGAGGAAAGATCATTTCCTATAAACACACCATCCGAAACTGCTTGTCCGGACAAATCAATATCTATAACTTTATAAGAAGCGGGAGCCGTATTAATACCTGTCCCCGTGGTTAGATTCACCTGTTGATTAGAATTGCTTACCGTCAAGCGTAAATATTGCACAGTGCTACCATTCAACTGTTGAGGAACATTCTTAAAATATCCGAGAATACCCGCAACTTTACGGGTCATTTCAATACTCACACGTGCGCCTTGGTCGGTAACAGTAGCATCAGCCGAACCAGAGAAGATTTCAGACTCTTGCCCTGTACTCATAATCGTAGCCAACATATCACCATAAGTAGTAGAAGATGTAGGAGTCGTCACGCTAAATTGGTCTGAAGCATCGCGCCCGACAGCCAAGAATTTGTAAGTACCAGCCGGAAGCTTGTCACCATCAGGTATAGCAAAACGTTTAAAAGTAGTCCCATCACTCCAACCTGTTACTGTATATGTTTTATAATGCAAATAACTGGAACTGGCAGAGGTATATTGAAAAGCATAGATACTAACCCGGGTGACATGCTGGGAAGCTTCCTGGCTATATACCGGAGTACGAGTAGAAATCCCATCACTGAGTTTGTTCACTGCTGAAAGCTCAAAAGTAACAGTACCATCCTTAGGTTCAGATTGAACTGACGGATCATCTTCATTAGAACATGCAGCAAATACAAACAGACCTGCTACAACAAAAAACATCCATTTTTTCATAATTGTAAAAGTTTAGTTAAAAAATAAGTAAGGGAAAAAAGTCTTTATTTTATATCCAGACGATGTATCATAGTCCATTGTTCTTGAATAAACATCCAAATTTCATATACGTCATCTGTTGCTTTATAATCTATAGCTATAGCTGATATTTCATTACGTTTAATAGTGAGATTTATATCAGGCAACTCAAGGAAAGGAGTGGTCGACTTCGTAGCATCCGTATAAAAACTAAGTTTCAAACTTGAGTCTTCTTCTGCATTTGGAGCAAGAAATGTGGTTACAGTTGCCTGCAATGGTACACGTTTTTCCACATTCGTAGTACCTGTATAATTGAAATTTGCATCCACCGACTGATATAAATGACTGATATTCTGCTTTAGACTTGTCACTACAGCCGGGAAATTGGAACAGAGTAGTAAAAGTAGTCCTTTGGTTCGTTCTAATGAGAGTTCCGTGGTCTGATAGGAACTGTCGAACCGGAGTTTACGGCTAGTCATATAAATATCTGTATGCTCTTTATTATCCTGATGCAAGATACCAACAGGATATTCCTGTGTCATATTTCCCCATACAGTCAGGATATATTCTCCTTCCGGAATATTATTAAAGGTAATGGAATACATCTGATCTTCTCCATTTACCACCATCACAGCAGATTCTCTGATACGGGCACGGGTAGTCGACTCACTTAAAGTATAATAAATAGTCCCTTCAAAACTACGGAACGGCGTATTCTCTTCTTTAGGTTCAAGCTGTGGGAAACTACCAATATTCTTGTAATTTTTATCTTTTACGGATATCTGCACTACATATTGGGTAGTAGGACAATCTGAAAGATCATCGGAGATGCAGGAACTGGTAAATCCCAGTAAGACTACCATATATAAGTAGTGTATAAGCCGCACATTCATAGTTATCAAGGTTTAGAGAGAAAATAGAATTAATATCTTATCAACATAACTATTTTCAAATTTGTTTTCACGCAGCGAGTCTATTTATAGTTAAATCAGTGAAAAGATCAGAAAGAGGAAAATAAATACCCAAAAGTAGGGATTGACCAATCCAACATTTTCTCCGAACTTTGCAGTAAAAACCAGATTAAAATGAAAAGTCTTCATATACTATTACTTATTATAATGGGAGGGATTATTTCAATCCCTGCATCGGGACAGGATTCCATTCATATAGGAACCCGTCACACCATGTTCTCACAAATATTAAATGAAGAAAGAGCTTATTGGATTTATCAGCCCGAGAAACAGGCAGGAGAAGCTGACAAGAATTACCCTGTTCTCTATCTGCTAGACGGAGATGTGTTCTTTCACTCCGTAGTAGGTTTTACCCGTTTCTTTTCTTCGTCCAGGGCTTCCGCTTTCCCTCCATGCATTGTTGTAGCCGTATTGAACACAGACCGCACAAGAGACTTTACTCCAAGCTGTTCTGCCGCCCACCGAGATGGAACCGTTCACTCCGAAGATAAACCGCAAGGCGGAGGTGCTGAGAAGTTTTACCGCTTTCTGACAGAAGAACTGCGCCCGGAAATAAGAAAAAGAGTATCCACCGGTAGTCAGAGCCTCTTAGTAGGACATTCATATGCAGGATTATTCACTTTACAGGTCCTTCTCGATCATCCCGAGGCATTCGATACATTCATGGCAATAGATCCCAGCCTGTGGTGGGACCAAGGGATATATCTGAAACAGGCGAAGCAAGAAATGCATAAAAAGGATTTTGCAGGCAAACAGCTATATGTTGCATTTGCCACCCAACAACGCCCCAATGTGAAATTAAACCAATTCTCATTGGCGGATAGTTTAAAGGCAAAAATTATCCCGGACATGGAGAAACAACATTTGCATGTCATTTATAAAAAGTTCCCGGAAGAAATGCATGGCACCGTTGCACTTCCCGGAATATTTGATGGAATAAAGTCTTTATTTCGGCGCCAACTCCGTCAGTGAGTGCTCTTTGTTACGATCTCTTTTATACTGTTAATAAACTAGATAGTTTGATAGTAGCGTAAAACAGTAACGCCAAAACATTTGTTTTAAGTATGGGGGAATAAGTTTTGCCCGAATCCTAAAACCGAGTAAAATTGATTATCATGAAAAAAGAAGTTTCTGAAGTATTTGCAAAAGAGCAATCCAATGATTGCTGTATTAATCTGTATCTGGAAGAATGTGGCTGGTGTGCTTACGAAGTCTCAGCTTATCTGCTAATGAACCTTTTAGGGGGTAAATGCATTGTCGAGAAAATAGAGAAATGCGGATTAATGCTTGTCCGCGCATTTCTGAATATAGACTTATTGGGGGATATTAACTATGGTGACTACCGCTACGCCGGTCTGAATTCCTACAACCTGCAATTGGTAGGAAAGAATAAAGTCGATAAGAGTTCGTTTATCCATTGGAAAAAGAATATATAGAAACAAGCATTTTAAATGATATGGAAATAAAGCTCTGCAAACAAATTTGCAGAGCTTTATTTATCTATTCCAATATTCCGTCGCCAAACGCATAATCTTATTTCTTCAGACCCGCCTTAAACATTACATAAGTATATGCAGCCCCCGAACGGACAAATATCCCATAATCTCCATAAGGGCCGGAGATATGATTGATACTTTCCAGCAATTTAACCTTCAGTTTCCCGTTTACAAATTGTATATCAAATGATTCTTTTTCCCCATCCAAATAATCGCTAAAACGCAATTCTGCATCTTTCGGTAATGTATATTCTATCTCATCTCCAACATTATCCACATTTCCTATAACGGTTTCATATTCGGGTAAGCCATTTGTTTCGGGATAGGCTAATACATATTTCAGTGTCACTCCCGTTGTAGTACCATTCACTGTTATGGGAGCTATAACATAGGCTTTATAATAACCTGACTCAATTATTACAGCTCTTTTTCTCGAAGGGAAATCCAGGAAAACATCTTTATCATAGATATGATATAAATGTCCGGGGACGGCAGCCATTTCTTTAGCAAGGTTATCCAATGAAAGTTTTACGGGTGCTCCAAGGCCGGAAGCCTCTCCCATATCGGCAATATAACAAGTAGAGGTTTTAAAATTATTTGAGTTATTGATATATACATCCGATGTGCCTAACAAGGTTTTCCCGTTCCCTTCATTCATCATGTTTAGTGTAACGCTTCCTTCCGGGTCTTTGTCATCATCATCGCCACAGCTTACAAAGCCGATTGAACAGAGGAATAGTAGTATTCCGATTAATTGTTTTGTTTTCATAACTGACTAAAATTTAATTATATAGTTTAAGTTTCGTCTAATCCAATACTTTCGCCAAGTGCTTCAAACCTCCAATAGTAGCCGATTCTATAATCTGAATATCACAGGCAGGTCTTGTACTTTTGTCTCACGACAAAAGTAGTATTTTAATAGATAGAATTGCTAATATATATGATAATTAACACGCCAGTTTATCAAGAACAGAGATCATTTTATAGTTTAAGATAAATCCTTGCCATTAGTAACAAACTACAACTGCATGTGTAAGATAGGGTATTCCTTACCTTCTGCGTCCAATTCCGATCTTCCCACTATGTTGAATCCCATATATTTGTAAAAGCCGACAGCCTGAGTATTTTGCTCATTCACATCAACTTTAGTTACTTGCAGATTAGCTATCGCATATGCAATTAGCTTTTTCCCTATTCCTGTGCCCCGACAATCATTATCAACAAATAGCATTTCAAGGTTTCCATCCGCAATTCCCATAAATCCTACTAAGACCCCCTCTTGCTCAAACCCTAACAGGGCAACATATTTAAAATATACAGGAAGTTGTTTTTTGAAATATAAGAAGTCCTCTTCTTTTAGAAATCCATGCGTATTCAGCACTGCACTCTCCCATATCTCTATCAAACGCGGATAATCCGTTTCTTTTATTTTTCTAATCATAATGGTAAATTTAGAGCGGGCAACACCCTCCCCTGCATAACACATAAAAAAGCCTCTGATTATATTGATAATCAAAGGCTTCTCCTCATTTTATTTTCTTTTTTCGCGGTGCGTACGGGACTCGAACTAACCGGACAACTATCTGATTATCAATTATTTACAAAATGGGTTTTAAAAAGACCCTGAATCGGCAACCTTTCAATATCATCGCTTTGCCAAACAGTTCTTCATTTTGGCTGTACAAAATTAATTATTTTTCTTCAAATTACAAATTCCTGAGGTTTCTTTTTTCCTTTATTTTTCCTACACTGTATACCACTTCTAAGGGTTTGAAAGCAAAATACATGCCTCCCAAAAGCATACTCTACTCAACTATACCTAAATAGTGATATCACCTATAGCATGCAAGAGATATAATAATCTGCTAAGCCTCAATAACTCTATTACATATGACCTTAAAGTTGGTATGACTAATTGAACGTTGTTTTCCTTATCATTGATCAATCCAAGAACACAACTGCATCAGGAGGAGTGAAAAGTAGCTACTCCTCTCTTCACGGGATGTAAATGATAAGTGTGAACTATCCACTTGTTCTGCAAGCAATTTGGCAGATAATTTTTTGTCACCAAGAAGTAGATATAGAAAGTATTCTTTTTGCTTGTTCACTAAAAATAAATTATTACATGGAGTTACATCTAACTCTTTTGCAATTTCAGTTCCTTCTACCACTGTCATAATGGAAGCATGCGATGACCTTTCATAGCTGATCCCTATTTTTTTAAGTACAACGTAAATATACTCTTTCTTATTTATATCCATATCAATAGCGTTTTATAGAGAAAAATCCCCTTTTTAACAATAGAAGCTACCCATAATGGATAGCTTCTTAGTTTTTAGGAATAGAAAAGAAAATCACTTCTTACTTTCTTCAAGCGATGCTTTTCTAAACTCTTTCATTGCTTTTTCTATTTCTAATGAAACTTTACGAGCACGAGTACCGGCTGCTTTGTTTCCACTCTCAATCTGAGCTTTTGCATCTTTCTCAAATGCTTGAAAAGACTCCTGAATTTTTGCTACTAGTTCTTTCATCTTTATTTATTTTTTGTAAAACGCCGCAAATATACATTATTTGAGATAAAATGCAATCAGCAAAACTCTGTAATTTAGTGTATTCAGATAATTTATTTATTAAGATAGCAGATAGATATCTTCTTTAGTATTAGTTTCAACTAATGGATGAGATTTATCTCCAGCATAACTAAGTGCTATTAATATAAAAGAAATGTATCCTCCTACATCCATACCATTTCCGTAATTTCCAGTAGACTCAACTTGAATGCCGTCTTCTTTTATATACCCTTCCTCGAAACCGATAAAGATATTCTCACGAAATAATGCAACCGCTATATATCTGCCGTTTACTCCCTTTAACTTCTTCGTTTCATGTCCTCCCAAAAGCATATAAACATATTGACCAGAGTCTTTGAATAAAATAACTCCATGTTTCGGCTTTATATTTTCAGTGAAGAAGTCAGCAAAATACGTACCTATTCCTAAAATAGTCATTACTGTCTACATCCTTAAACAGACTATCATTCAAATAATAATATCTATTAGACTATTCAACTTTAATATCAACTCACTGTTTATCAGATGTTAATTGTGTGGAGGTGTGCTATTCCTAACATACAGCCGTACATGAGCCGATTAATATTAGAATTTGTTCCGAGTACAAAAATATACAGAGTTATTCAATATAAGACGTTAATTGTCAGATTTTTGTGTCGGTTTTCACTTTCCGACAAAAGTGAAAGGAGTATCGAATTCATTACAAGATACATGGACGATAAAAGCCCCCGAAAAAACGTTGTTTTCGAGGGCTTTTGATGTTTTACGGACCTGTCCATTTTTGAAGGGAACCGGTTGTTTGGGGTCAATCGGCGTATCAGCGATTGACGGGTTTGACGTGTATCTCGATACGTCTGTCGTCCAAGATTCGGCGGACGGCTTTCCATAGGGGAAGTTTTTCTACTCCGGCCAGTTTCATGGCCTCAACTATCATCGTGTTTTCAACTAATTGGAGGTAGTCTTCTTCCCGAATCTCGACGTATTTGTGAAGGTCTTTTTTGAGTCTTGCCATAAGTCACGGAGGTTGAATTGTTATTTCTCGCCGAAATCAGCGGGCGTCTCGCCCCAAAGGGAATTGTCCCAGTGGAGCACTTCGATTTTGTCGATTTCGGAGGCCATCGCTTTGAGAAAGATTTCCGCTTTTTTGAGTGCGGCGTTTCTCCAATACTTCGTAGAATTTCATATTAATACGTTTTTAAGTTATGTTCTTGTTTACGATTGCAAAGTTATGCCGCTTTATTGTTCTACATTTGTTTTATTGTTTTATATAATTGTTGTAAATTTGCAATCATATAAATTTAAGCAATTATTTATGGAGGATACCGCCATACCATACGAATTGCCCGAAGTGGAGAATCATTCGTTTTTCTTCATCGACCAGCGGGTGGAGCCGAGTCTCGAAGCCAAGCTCCATCGGCACGATGCGTGGGAGCTGTACTACGTTGTTCATGGACGGGGCAACCGGATGGCGGGCGACACATTACAGCCTTTTGCGGCGGGCGATGTGGCGTTGATTCCTCCGTCGATGCTTCATCGCTGGGAATACGTAGCCGACAGTGCGGACGAGGACGGTTGTGTCCGTTATCTGATGGTGGCTTTCAGCCATTCTTTGGTGGAGCGGTGCATGGAAGTATTTCCCGAATTACGCAATCGCCTATTCGGAGTTTCGTTTCCGACCGATGCCTTGAAATTCGGTCCGGAAAGTTCTCGGACGATTCGTAAAGTATTGTCAGAAATGAACGGAATGGACGAATTAGGGCGTTTGAGTGCGATGTTCCGACTGCTACCGGTTATTTATACTACGTCCGACCGCACGTTTGCTGGAAAACCGATGCGCATCGAGCGGGACGTGCGGCGGATGCAGCAAATCTGCGCATACGTGATGAAGCATTACGTTCATTCCATTGCGCTGGATGATATTGCGGCAGAAGTGGGCATGAACCGTTCGGCGTTCTGCTCTTATTTCAAGCGGTGCAAGGGAATGACATTTTCGCAATTCGTCACCCAATATCGTTTGAACACGGCTTGCGATTTGCTGAAACATTCGCAAAAATCTGTGTCTGAGATATGCTATCTTGTAGGCTTCAACGACCTGCCGCATTTCGTGCGAGTCTTTACAAGTATAATAGGGATGTCGCCATCCAGATATAGAAAGCAACTCAATACAGGGAACAGTTGAATGAATTTTCGACTTGATTATTTTGCTCTTGATGGCACGAAAGTAATTCGTTTCGAGCCTTTGGATGTAGTATATTTCTTTTGTTTTGTTGAATAATAGTATCGAGGCGGAACGTCCTTCAATACAAAAGAACCAAATCCGGCCCATTTCACAGGTTCGCCTGTCGCAAGGGTACGCTTGGTAATCTCGACGGCTTTGTCGAGTATCAAGGTAATTTTATCCTGAGACATGGGCGGATTGAGTTCCCGGGATATGGCGCGTATCAGTTCTTTCTTATTCATACCCGCATTTATCGAAATAAACTATACGAGATTCCCACATGGAAGAACGGTATCAGCGAACGGTCTTGTTCTAAATGTTCTCCTGTCAGTTTTATTTCTTTCCTGCCTTTTGTATAAAGTCCACTTTTCAAAGGAACGGAAATTCCGGTTCGAGCCGAAAGATAAAAATGCTTGTTGATGATGTATTCATATAATACCTCCGGCTTTATCACGACTTCGCTGTAATAACAGACTGATGGTAATTCAGATAAGTCGGTATGCAGGTAAAAATTGTCTCCTGTCATCGAACTGCCGACTGAAATACGTTGATTTTTTATCTGGTAACGGAGATACAGTTGACTTGGCAGAGTTATATCCACGCTCCAATCCGGATTGTCGAAACGATGCCAATAAGAGAAAACCGGCATAACCGGAATTTTCCCCAATGCCATGGCCGCAAGTCCGACACTGATGCCTGTTTTATTTCCTCTCTTGAAGATCATAGCGGCGACAAAACGCCCTTGCAATTTACCCCAACCTTCATTCCATCCGTCTACGGACACATCTGCCGACAAAAGAAACGGGCGACCGAGCAAACTGGCAAAGTATGACGCGCTTAATCCTCCTTGATAATGACTGTAATCGTCCTGGCCGAAGATGTCGGACGGTTCCCCCTGAATTTGAAAATGATAGTTCGAATATTGCAGGTTGCCATACAATGAAAACCGTTTTTTCTTCACTACCGGTATCATCGTGGAAAAACGGATAGTATGCAGGTCTCTTTTCCGTGCTTTCTCCATTTCAGTTCCTCCCGAAGCGAAGGTATAATGGTGGCTGCCTTTCATTTCCCAGTACAGATTGACAGTGCGGTAGCGGGAAAAGTTTTTGGCAACAACAGAACGAAAGTCATTTGCCAATGAATCGGTTGCGGTTTGTGCTTTACAAGGTATGGTTATTCCCCAAAAGAACAAAAGGAGAAATGTTATACTACTCTTTAATCTTAATTTATCAGGGACACACATCCCATGAAAGATGGAGGCTGTAAATATGGTATCGAGAAACATATTATTCAATCAAATTTTTAAGTTGCAAACATAACAGGTGCTGTTTCATTATGCAAGGTCTGCCCTTTGCGAGTATTGGACTATTTTTTATATTTTGTTGCTGATTATTGCCTTTTAGCATTATCTTTGTTGCCAAAGTATCATATATGGAAAATTTCAAGCTCCTTAATTTAATAGAGCAAAACAAGATGGCTGGAGGAGCCATGAATCATATCGGAGATGACTTCTGCATATACGAAATCTCTTATCATCCACTGCTTGAATATCCGTTCAAAATAAGTGAGTATAGCTGTTATATTTGTTTGGAAGGTGAATCAAAAGGTGCTATAGACCTGTCTCCGTTCTGTCTGAAGCCTTCTTCTTTGGCTGTCAATGTGCCGGGACAATTGTTGGAACAATACGCCATGAGTAAAGATTTCCGGGCTATCGGCATCACCATGAGCAGAGAATTTGTCAGCAGTCTCGGACTTCCTTATAACTTTTATCTGGATAGGATGCTTCGTAATGCTCCGATATTGGAACTAAAGCCGGCGATTCTCCAATCTATGCTTTCTTACTGCTCGATGGTACAAAGGTTACTTGCCAAGGAACGCCCATATCAAATGGAAACCTTACGTCATCTGACTTGTGCATTCTTTTATGGTTTCAGTTCTTATTTCCAAATGTCGGAAAGCAGGCCGCCCTCCAATGAAGAATTTATAATGAAACGTTTTATGACCGAGGTAAAAGAGCACTACCACACGCAACGCAGGGTGTTGTTCTATGCTGACCGCTTACACTTTTCAACCGGTTACCTTTCTACTGTAATTAAGAATGTCAGTGGAAAATCTCCATTGGAATGGATTGATGATTTTGTAGCAAAAGAGGCTTGTGCTTTATTAAAAAACACAAACCTCACCGTGCAACAAATAAGCCATGAACTTGGTTTCCCATCGCAGTCATTCTTCGGGAAATTTTTCAAAAGAATGACTGGGTTTTCACCCAAAGAATATAGGGATAAATAAGACGATTGATATTCAACTGTGCGGTCGGCAGATTGAAATATGCGAAATGAATCCGGCTTGGGTTGCGAACGATCCTTTACTCTTGAATTAACAAATAAAATTATATGCTCTGTTGCCCCCAGCTCCCGTACCTGGCATTCATCCGCTGGCGCAGCTCCTCCTGCTTGGTGTTTTTGTAGTAGTGCTTTTCGATGGTTCGGGCACTGTTGCCAGCCATTTCAGCAACGTGGGTGATCGGTGTGCCAGCATCAAGCTCGCTGGAAATAAATGTACCTCGTGCCGTGTACCATGTCATTTTCTCGTCGATTCCCAGAATCTCGCAAACCTTGTCCAGAGTTTCGCTGACGAGGGTTGAGAAGCTGCTGCGACGTCCCATTTTCTGTTTGTCAGTCACGTGTTTCTCGGTATAGACCGGAAAAACATAATCACCGACACCCTTGCCTCTGTATTTTTCCAGAATTACGATGAGACGGTCGATAAGCAGGGGCTTGGCCAGCTTGGGGAATTTGGTACGCTCATAGACAATCATGCCTTCCTTTTCGTTAATCATGTCCCATGTCAGATTGACGACATCGACGTTAGCCATACCACCGCTGTAAAAGCTGAATAGGAAAAGGTGAGACAGAGCTGTTCCTGCTCGGAGAAGAGGCTGCGGTCCATGAACTCCATCCGGCGGATGATGTTCGGATTGACGGCTTTGGACTCGAATTGTCCCCACGCCATCTTTTCCGTAGCCGCCTCGAAGATTGTGGGGTTGGCTCCGTACATGTGGAGTTCGTCTTTGGCGTAGTTTACTAATGCACGGAAGATGCGAAGGAGCTGGCGCAAGCCGGCACGGTTTCCGTTTTCGATACCGCGCCGCTCCAGATAGACGATGTATTCCAGAAGGAATTTCTGGGTAATGTCGGTGAAGTAAAAGCGGGACAGGTCTTTGTTGTACTGCTTCTGGGTGAAAGCCGAGAGTGAAGTACGGAGTTGCTTGTACATGCTGGCGGTGCCGACACTCTTGACGAGCTTGCCGTTCTTGAATTTTTCGTGGTTCTCGAAGTATTCAATTCTGGCGTTGATGAGCTGGAGAACGGTCAGCACTTTCGATTCCTGCTTTGCCTTTTCCTCTTCTTTGGGTTTGAGGCAATCGGCCCATTGCAGCACGGAGAAGTTACGGCCTTCCTTTTCCCACCGTTCGACGACGGACATGTACTTCTCTTTGAGTTCAAGCAACAGCTGGTTTTTCTTGAGGTACTCGCTGGAGGCGGATTCAAAACTCTGGGTTTCGTTGTTCCAGCATTTGTAAGCTCCGGTGATGCTGACGACCCGGGGAATGCGGGTGTAACCGGTCTTGTAGAAAATCATTTCCAGTTTGACCATCTTGGGGTCCTGGGGGCCTTTGCGACCTTTGAATGTGATCGAACAATACATATCGTTAATTTTTTAGTGGCTCATGTATTCCTGCCGGTTCCCTACATGGGAGCCTACATAAGAATAGAACTATCCACCGTATTCGGGTGGGAACGGAAGTAATCCGTTACCCGACGAATCAATTAACCTGTTGATATGTAGTTGTTTTAGTCTATGTGGATTTTGACTTTATTGGAGTTGGAAAATCGTCCGGAATTACTATTTTTCACAGTATTCATTACCGCAATTAAAGCAAACATATCAGAAAACCCCTTGCAACCTGCAAGGAAGTTTCTTACATCTTCAGATACAACTTCAAAAGGTAGTTCTATCACAGGGCACCATCTTTTAGAAAGGATGTAAAAAGAAGAGTTGGGTAATTATTATATCTTATTTCCATATTATAAGAGTTTGTTGTGTCAATTTTATATGCTTATAATTCTCTATTGCCTAAATAAGTATCTATCAAAGAAAAACTATCACAGTTCTCATAAATTGTTCATTGCCGTTATGTGATTAAAACGGTTTGCTAAATGACAAAGATAGAAAATGAAAATGAGACCGAATGCTAAATGTAGAAATAAAGTAATAAATAAGCGATAAGCAATGATTGAGTAGTAAACGGTCAGATAAAACTATAAAAAAACTAGTGAAGCCAAAGTTACGTTACTATCCCGTTACTTTGGTTCAGTTAGCAAGAAGATTTAGCGGGCTTTTCAATACTCTGATTTACACGTTTACCCCAACAACAATTTCGACTACAAAAAATGACGATTATTCACCATTACGAAATATAATATATAAAAGATGCTTTTACTTAATGACTTTATAACTCAAACGTATATAAGAGTTCATTAGTGTTTCTGCCTTTTCCAACTGTAACACTCCTAGTTTATACAAGTCGGCAGATGTTCTGATGGATTCCCCATCAATAAGAGTAGGCGTATCACCCCCTCCTACAAGAATAGGAGCCACAATAATATCAACGTAATCAAATAATTTTTCTCGAAGAAACATTCCATTCAATGTACCACCTGTCTGTATCGTAATTCTATTGCATCCGAATTTTTGATAGAGATCTTTCATCATCTCATGCAAGTCAAGATTCTCATAATACAGAATATGCAAGTTATCTGCATTCATTGAGAAAGCTGGATGTTCACTATTCGATGTTACAAGAACAAAGTTTTTAGAATACTGGACAAAGTATTCAATCCCATGCAAAGTCAGATGATTATTATCTAAAAGAACAAAACTGACCATTGATCGTTTTGTCGGTAAAGGGCATTGATTCACACCCACTTTTTCCTGAACACGACCAGAATTAAGTGACCAAAGGTCAGTGGTTTTCTCTATTTCGTAATATTGGTATAACCCTTCCTTCACACCTTCAATACGAGGATAGTCTCTGTCAACATCCAATTCATCTACGGCACCTGTACTGATTTTACCATCAACAGACATCAACATAAAGAGTGTGGTAATTGGTTTTATTTTTCTAATATTGTTCATTTTATAATTGTTATTAGCATACTTGTCATTTCTAATTTATGCTTATAAATGGAATCCTAAATGCGAAGTTAATCAGTTTATTATCTGATTCTTCCCAATCAGCAAAGTCTTTGAGTAGTACAAATAGAATCTCTTGTTTCATTATTCGTTGTATTTTAGATAATTTATTTTAATCATTTATACCATGTTTATACGGGCAGACATTTCGGCATTGCCAGCAACGAAGTTCCAATACACCTTTTACGGTAATATAGCAAACTTTCCGGCATCCTTTTTGACTAAAATTGTTTTCGTCAGTGAGTGCTCCCGAAGGACAAAGATCGACGCATAGGTTGCAGTTGTTGCAAACCTGGTATGTCGCCAATGGATCGGGCTCTAATTCCAACGAGGTTACTACTGCCGTAAACCAAAGCAGATTCCCGTACTTATCATTGGTAAGCAGGTAGTTGCGAGCTATAACTCCAAGCCCGGCAAGTTCGGCAGCATGTTTAAGTGACACACGCGAGCGGAAATGTCCATCTACGAATTTACCGCTAAGAGAGACTATTGACACGGCTTTGTATTTGAGTCCTTTGAGTTCGGCTGCTACATCCGCAGCAACCTTATCCATCTTTTTAACTGCCTCATTGCGTATATCCGTATATGTTCGTATATCCTGTTCGAGAATATCTTTGGGTAAAACCATTCCAAGAGAGATGACCGACTTAGCCGTTGGCATAACATCGGTTGGGTGATATCCTTTCGGAGCATTTACAAACCGTTCGACCGAGGCAACTCCCACCAGATCAGCTCCAAACGAGCGACATAACTTTTTAATCTCTTTATTTGTCATTTTTTCAAGTGTTATTAGTTAATATTCTGTTACTTCTTATACCTTCGCTCTCCAGTCACTTCCGAAACAATGCTCTAGTTCCCCCAATAATTCTTTATTATCTATTCTTTTAGCAGTTGTATTATATCAAATAATCCCCAGTGCTATTGCGATAAAACTAGGACCATTGATTACCCCATGTAGAAATACTCCTGTCCATGTGTTCTGTGTCTTTTGTACCACATAAGGCTCTATATACAATAGCGGTAATAACATAACAAGTAGTTGCCAACCAAACGCTATATGAAAAATTGCCCAACCAGTGCCATGTAATATCCACGTTTTGTCTTCGAAAGTCTTTTCTTGCCGAGGTAACAACACACCTCTCCAAAAGAACTCTTCGCCTCCGATATTGAGCAACCAATATGGCAACCATGCAAGCAATAGCCAATATCTTCCCGGTGAAAGCGGATCCAAAGTCATAAACGACGGAGTATGGTTGAAATCCGAAAAAAGGACTTGCATCGCAATCATAATTCCACTTGTCAAGAGTCCGATTACCACCAACGCCAGAAGTGAATAACGCCAATCTCTACGAGTCATAGGTCTGAATCGTAGTCGCTCCACAAAGGTCTCTTTTGTGAATTTGCCCCCTTCTTTGCGAAGCATCATCACGCCGGCAATAATAAGTGGAGTGAAAACTCCAAGCCCTCCGCAAATAAACCAGAAGATAATGGACTCCAATCCGGCAACTTCCGAAAGAAACGGAAGGCACAAGTGGGTCATCACCCCCAAAAGCATGGCTGCCGATACGAATATCAGTGTCGATGGCATTAATCTCAATGGTTTCATTTGTATTCTATTGCTTATTATTTACAAAATTTCTTATTTTCAATCGACAGAATGTTCGGCAAAGAATAATCCTTTCCGATTCAAATCCAATTTCTTCATTTGGAGAATAATACAAGTCTCTTCGAAAGGAACGATAATCAAGAATGGTAATATAAACCATAGGAAAGAGAAGCTACCCATAAAAATATAAATAAAAGGAATACAGTATATTAATAAGCCTACAATTTTATTCCCGATAGTATGAATTGCACCAAGTTGATAGAACTTGCGGTACATAATCCCGATATTAGCTCCACGAAGTAAGGCTACAGGCATCAAAAATGGTATAAAGTCGGCTAATGCGTTAAAATCCCATAAACAAAGCATAATGATTACTACCGTATACATAATAAGATCTGCAAGAGAGTCTAGTTTTGCTCCCCTAGTACTTTGCAGGTTCATTCTACGTGCTACATAACCATCAAGTATATCACTAAGTCCACATAAGGAATAGAGTATCATAAATCCATAGTAGTTACTTACAAATAGTAATAGACTCAATGACAGTGGAATTCTAATTAGACTTAGTATATTAGGAATATATCTCATGCAAATATAATTTTTATCAAAGCTGGTTCTCATATAGTCAACCTCTGTAGCTACTTCGTTATTTGTCCCATACTCTACAACTCTATTTCATAAATACGTGATTGCTCTTCCCATGGATGATAACCATCTCCAATATATCGAAAACCATACTTCTCGTAATATCCAACATGAGTGGTGCTCAGATATAAACCCCTGAATCCAAATTTCCGAGCATCCTCTTTGGCTTTTTCTATAAGCATTTGCGCATAGTTATTACCCCTATGATTTTCGTCAATAAATAAGGCGCAGAGCCACGGATATAAATCCATTCGGCTGATAAAGTCATTGGTAATAAGTCCCGCACATCCGATAAATTCGCCCTCTTTTTCCAGGACGTACCACTGAGGCAGTGGATGTAGAGCATCTACACAATGGCTTATACAATCGCTATATAGAATTGGCACCATTTTGTTCCAACATTGCTGTAAATACGCTATAATTTGTTGGGTGTATTGAGGTTGTTCTCTTACTGATATTATATTCATAATGTTGTCTATTATAAGTTCCTTTTTCTATTTGCAGCAATTATAACTAATGCTTGCGGCAAAAACAGCCAAAAACCGGAAATCGGCTCTATGATACATCCAACCACAGCGAACGCCAAAATACAATATCCCAAAATCAGAGGTGCAGGTTTCTGCTCTTTTTTGATATAGCATTGGAGTGTTAGCCCCCAAAGAATAAGTATAATCCCACATACTAAAAACCAAAGGGCGAAAGCATGGCTGTAACTGTCATCTGTGGAGTTTATTAATCCATCTTTTATCATGTCCGTAAAGTCCTCTTTCCCAAGTAATAGTGCATATACTGTGTGGATTGCTCCTGTTATAACAAGAAATGTCCCACTGTATTTCCAAAGTTTCATATTTTTATTCATTGTCATAGATAATATTTTATTAATGTGCTTTTATAGTCTTTATTACTTTCTCTTTTTCTTATAGTTCTGATGGAGTTGTGTTTGCCAAATTTTTAGCTTCTTTTACAAAATGGGAAAAGTCGGTATATCCCAATTCGTCGTATAAATCATAACTACCATTTGCACGATAGTTCTTCAATGCAGTTTTAAAGCGTAAAGCTTTAAAGCATTGTTTGGGTGATATACCTAATACTTCTTTGAAATATCTATTGAGTGTAGGATTTGACACACCAACTTCCTTACTTACTGTGTTCAATTTGTAATTACGGTTATTATTGATATAGTAAATTGCTTTTATTACAGTATTGAGTTTGAAATCAGAACTAAAGATTTTCATATTACTTAAAAGCCAATTCTCTACAAACTGAACTCGCTCGGCAAAAGAGCTTTTCAATTTTAGTTCGTCTATTATTTTTTGATTTAGATACTTTTGCAGAGACAAATGATTATCCACCAAAGTTGAAATATCTTTAGACAAACAGGAGTACAAAACTCCCGGCTTGAATTTTATTGAAAATTCATGGGTTCCGGGAGCGTGTATTACAGTGATCGCTTTTGTTAAGCTACCAGATATCTTATCACCCGATGTATCAATTATACCATGTTTACGATGTACTTTGAATGTCTGACTACTATCGGAGATATAAATTGAAACTAAGATATTAGCATTGGGCAAAGCCACAAGTGAAAATGGAGTTATAGAATTGTTAGGAGTACATATTTCAAAATAATAATCAACAATATCCTTTAATTCAAAACAAGGATATTTAATCTCTACCTGTTCTTCATCTTCAAATATGACTTTACTCTTTACCATGTTTATTTAGTAAGGTGATATAATACCTGAATACCAAGCCCGAATGTCATCATTCGCTCTTTTTTGTTGGTTAATAGCTGTTGTGTCCAATCAAGCAATCCACCGTCAGCAATTTCAATAGTATTGCCGCCGATCACTATTTGCTGTTTTATTCTGAAACCATGGTAATAGTTATTATTATGTTCCGGTGCTATAACCAAGACCTCAAGATTACTATTCTTTTCCCGGACATACGATATTGATTCCATTATAAGCGGGCTTTGACTGTCATAACCTTTGCATGGAATAATCTCATAATATATTTTCTCCACACCGTAACTTTTACATATTTCATACGATGTAGTTAAATGTTTTAATAGTTCTTCTTTCTCAAAATTAAAGCTACCAGTATCTCTACCACATGAAATAAGGGCGAGAACAGTAAAATGAGGAGTGAAATTAGGATTATTAAATACCTGTGTCCTTATTACCCGTGAAATGTTGCTGTAATTATAGGTTTTGTTATCTAATTCTCCTTTTTTCTTTAACGATGCGTAATGTAATGCTATTGCATTCGTCGGGTCTGCCTGTACTTCTGTGTTTCTTAAAGAAGTAAGGACTTTTTTCTGATCTACTGTTGCTATAACACTATTTGTCCCAAACTGAGCGACCGGGGAAAGTTCTATGGGTTCAAATCCTCTATCTGCTATTAATTTATAACACCGTAATTCATTTTCTTTATATTCTAAAACATCTTCTAATAAGGCGGGCTTAACAAGCTTGTTGCCCTCATATTTACTTAGTAAAGACGAGGGAGTTTCCTGCTGAACACGCTTGTTAAAAACGTCCAGTAAAACAGTGTTCAGTTCTGACCCGCTTAATTCATCGGACAACACTTTAACTATATCCTGCAAATCTAATTTACTAATAATGTGATCGCCTATATCTTTTTTCATTTTTTCCTAATACTATATAAATGTTCATCAACTATTTGTCCCTCTTTTATAACTGAGGACTTAATAATGGCCTCCTTTTCAAAACCTGTTTTTTCCAAAACTTTCATTGAGCCTATATTATACTCGTAAATTTTCGCATAAATCCTCAATAAGTCAAGTTCTTCAAAAGCAAATTTTATCAATAACCTTACCACTTCGGTGGCATATCCTTTGCCCCAATAAGGTTCTCCAATCCAATATCCAATTTCTGCATTAATACGATATACGTCATACTGTGGTATTAGGCTGCAACAACCAACGAATGTATTATTCTCATATATCCCGAAAACATTTCCTAATGATCCATTTGTAGCTAAATCAAGAAATGTAGTAGCATCTTCAATCTTATAAGGATATGGAAAGGTATCCCCTAAGTTTACAGCGATAGCGTGATTATTTGCTAATTGCTGTATATCCTCAGGTGGAGTTAGGTTTATATTTTGTAATCGTATCATTTTAATGTACTTATTGTTTTTTGCAAAGGTAATCTCATATATCATATCAATAAGTGTAAAAATGAATCAATCTGCTAATTCTTTTTTAATAGCCTAATCACTAATCAAATTTGTTCTAATAGTTAATCCTGAATTTTATCTTTTAGTTCTTTTTTAAATTCTGATGGAATATCATTCCAATGTAAGTTTAATAGAGCTCCTTCTAAAGAATAGAGATAATAGCACACAGGTATAGTCTTTTCAGGATGTTGTTCACGTATCTTTATAAAAGCTTTGACAGATGTTGTTTCTGCAAGATCGGCTAAAGTGAATATACCAATTTCATTAAGGTATTTCTCGATAGTTGCACCTATGTTCTTCGCATTTCTTAAATTGTTGTCTATTTTTGATTCCATTTTTACTATGGATTACGTAATATATATCTTCTTTCTACAAATTCGGTAATATTTTATCATTTCGGCAATACTTATTCTACAATGATTCAATAGATCGCTTTAAACATCTAATCGGTACCCAACCTTCCTTGGTTGAATTTTCTTTTCGACACCATAACCAACCATTTAGGCATCTTGAGCCGATTACTATCTCGTCTTGATTTACTGGTAACTCATAAGCAGAATAGTCTTCTAATGCAATAGCTATTTGCCGTTCATTCGGTAAGGTCTCACATACGTTCAAAATTTGTATAGGTACCCAACCTGTCATTCCATTGCCCGCTATGCACCAAACCCAATTTACCCATTCTGGATCAGTTTCTTTTATAGCTAAATTGACTACAACTTTTTCATCTTTCTTTAATATAATAGGATTTTCATAGCTTTCAACCCATTTGCACACAACAATATATTTATCTAAATATTTCATTCTCTTGTTATTAAGTTGTTTTCAATAGTTGCTTTTATATTCTTAGCGATTTATTAAATTACTGTTTATATTTAACTTCATCTTTACTGGCTATTACATAAAGTATTGACAGTTGCTTTATGCTATGTAATTCCATGCCGCGAAGTTAAAACATAGAGTTTTTCAAAAATAGGAAAAATCGGACATTTTATTCAGTAGCGATCTTTGAGGGCGTTTTACCGTAAAATAATTTAAACTCTTTTATGAAATGAGTTTGGTCATAGTAACCAAAATCATAATATGATTTTTCGGATTTTATTAATTTAACTGAAGGGTCAATCTTTAAAAGATTTTGAAAACGAACAATTCGGCAAAAAGACTTGGCTGTATCTCCTATGTAAAAATTAAAAAGTCGTTGTAAATGACGACTACTTATTCCATCATTCAAATCTTTCTCAATAATAATCGATCCTTTGCTTTTTAAAATAGTTTCTAATGCACAGAAAAATCTATTATCAAAAGGTTTATCTATTTTATTAATGTGCTTAATAAAATAGATATTGAGTTCATCGCACAAATCCTGAAGGCATAAGCATCTATCTTTCGATTGTTGAATTACATTGTATATACGAGGTTGCACGGTATTTAAACGTTCGTAATGGTTGCTTAATTCTGACGCATCTATATTAAATAGTGACGGAAATATACCCGGAAGAAACCGTATTCCGAAATAATTGGATTCTTTATCAATGCCAATCTTCACAAAAGAATTGCAGTACCCCATAATATATGCTTCATCATGATTAGTACAGTTAAAAACGATATCAATACACCCATCGGAAACTACGCGATAATTGTATATATCATCTAATGGCTTAATAGTCTTCAGATTCCAATAACAATAAATAAAATCTTGTAGTTGTGCATCAGGTGGTAACTCGACATATGAGACCTCGCCATCAGTACCCATTACTGCTGGCTGAACTGGAGTATATAGACTTCTTATGTTGTATTCCAATTTCAATAATTTAGATTATCACTTTATAGCATCATAATTTGTTGCAATATAGTAAAATTCAAAGTATGCGCATATTGCTTGTCATGAAGATTTAAGTGTTATTTAGAAAACTGGCTCATAGAGACTGTAGTAATCCTATCCCAAAAGCACTAAATCGTTATAAAAGCATCCTATTTACTATACAAAAGCCGCAGTAAAATACTCCGATTTTCTTTTTCATATTAGATGAAGTAAACCCATGAAAACCGAAAGACAAGAATTCATCAATACTTCGCTTTAAAACACAATAATACCTAAAGAACAATCAAATATCAATCTAATTTGTTACTTTTGAAATAGCTTTTATATGAAAAATTGGCTCAAAATATTCAAAATAGACATTTCCAATGAGCAATTATTACCTTATGTCGATGAAGGGGTTCAAGCGGGATTTCCTTCACCGACACAATTATCATAAGTTTATGATAAAGCCGCAAGACTTGGAAATCCGGCCTTGATACCATCTCCGATATAAGTAACTTTACTAACATGCATCTCTTGCAAGTCATATATAGTAATTCCCTTTTTTCATTAATGATCTCCTGACACAAAATTAGGAAGAACTTTAGTTAAGTCATGCAAGGGAAAAATAATACTGATTTATAGTTAAGAGCACCCTTTAAATTATTAAAATTAAAAGAAGGCTATATATGGTAACCTTTTGCGTAATCTAATGTTTAACTTTGCACTTAAATAACAGGAAATTTATGAAAATCAATGCTGAAACAAAATATTGTCAGACGTGTGGAATACCCTTAGATATAGATTATACAAATCTTGAGGCAAACCAAAATACGGAATATTGCGACTATTGCTTGCATAACGGGGTTAAACTCTATGATTTCTCAATGGATTATCTCATTTATCTTTGGGGGCTTTTCCCCGAAGAATATTATAAAGAGACAGGAGTCAATCTCACTTCGGAAGAATTGAGAGCGGAAATGTCCAAACGGCTTCCGAATATCAAGAGGTGGAAACAAAAGATTAATACGGCTCATGTACAATATGATTTGATTATAAGAGTTCAGGAGTATATCAACCGCCATTTGTTTGACGACCTTGATTCCGACAAGCTATCCCATGTTGCAGGTATATCCAAATATTATTTTCGCAGGCTTTTCAAGGCTGTTTGTGGCGAAAATATGGGAATGTACATTCAACGACTGAGATTAGAGTACATTGCATTTAAGCTAATAACAACTGATGTAAGTGTCCCGGAACTTCTCAATCAAATCAATTATCAGAACAAACACACACTTTCGAGGGCATTCAAGAGTTATTTCAATTGTTCCATTCCGGAATTTCGCAAAAAGCATTCAAACGTCAATCCCGAAAGGAAAAATCCGATACGAATTGAACCAAGTATTGAAAAAATATCTGGTATCCGAATCGCATACTTGAAATTGGAAAGAACAAATAATGTCAGTTATAGCTACTCTGTTTTGTGGAAACAGTTGCTACAATTTTCCGAAAAACATGAATTATCTTCAAAAGGATTTAAATACGTGAGCTTGACTCTCGATTATCCGTATATCACGCCTGAAGAACAATGCCGTTTTATGATTGGGGTAACATTGCCGCAATCATTTGAAGCGCCGAAAGGCTTTGGCGTTTATGAAATTCATGCGGGAGAATATGCAATCTTTCGTTTCAAAGGGTTTTACCATGAACTGAATAAGGTGTATCGCCATATTTACCTTGACTGGTTGCCGACAAGCGATTATACCCTGCGGGAACAGCTCACCTTTGAGACTTACATCAACACTCCCCAAAAAACTCCGGCTTCGGAGCTTATAACAGATATTTATATCCCTATAACAAAAAAAGAAACATGAAATACTTAAACCAAGAGATAGAAAACGAATTAAAAAATCAAGGAGCAGAACTGATTCGCTTTGTCGGTATATCGCATTTAGACGAAAAGCAAAACAGACAACTCCCGAATGCCATTGTTTTTGCACTTCCGCTAACCGCAGAATATGTTAAAACGGTATTTAATATTCCCGACTACGTACAAGCACGGATAGCGAATAATTACAATTTCGACGATGATGAATATTCGCAAACCGAACATAAGGCGGGAGAAATAGCAGACGAATTAGCCAAGTTCATTAGCGGGAAAGGCTATAAAGCCATATCGCAATCCGATACAGGATTAGTGGCTGATGGGGTATTCAATTATGAAACAAAAGAATCAGTATTGCCTCACAAAACCGTTGCACTACTTGGCGGACTAGGGTGGATTGGGAAAAACAACCTGTTAATTACTCCTGAATATGGCGCAGCACAATGTCTCGGTACGGTTTTAACTGACGCCCCACTGGAAACGGTATTGCATGAGCCTTTATATCCCAAATGCGGAAATTGCATTACTTGTGTTAATATCTGCGAGAGAAAAGTTCTTAAAGGTAAGGTTTGGAGTTGCTCTGTTTCAAGGGATGAAATTGTTAACATACAGGGATGTAGCACCTGTTTGAAATGCCTTGTGCATTGTCCCAGAACACAGACATATATGAAGAGGAGTATTGTCTGAATCCTCACAGCAACAAAAGAAAAGAAACAAATAGGTCCATTACTGATGGCTGTCCTGTGTGAGTACCTCCCCCAAGCACTCTATGACTTTTCCCACACCCTTAAACGATGCTTTGCTGTATGCCACCCATTCTTTTTCCTTATAGTTCATTCGGCAAAGCTATGAGTTATATTCTATTTTTTTCAAAACAAAACATACCGTTACTTCTGTATTTATGTAATATAATTTAGCTCACTCTACATGTCTTAACAGCACGTGCATATTCACAATATGTATGTAATGATTATAAAATGTCTACTTAAGAATATAATTTTACTATATTATCTGATAACTATTCTTAATACAATAAATCTTATAAGAATGCTTATACGCGTATTAACCGTAACCTAAAGAAGGTTGCCGAAAGATTGTCGCTGAATATAAGATTAACGACTTATGTCGCAAAACTTTCATGGTCTACTATAGCTAAACAGAAAGGAGTGTCCATTGCAACCATCAGCGAAGAATTAGGGCATACTTCGGGAACAACAACATTAATCTATTTAAAAGAATCAGACCAGTCAGTTATTAATGAGGCAAATGATTTGATTTGTAGCATGTAGATTGGCGTTATTAATTTAAATGTTTTGTTTTTTTTCATTATCTTTATATCGAAAAACAATATATATCTTCTTAGAGAGTTACGTGTGATATAAAAAGCTAACTAATAGATAGTTATTAGCATTATAGGTCGATGTATAAAATCATATTATATTTTTTGCACCTTTCTATATCGAAAATATCTATAAATGAATAACATGGTAAAGAAAATGCAGAAACAAATATATTTATTAAAAAAACATGGAATTACTTTATATCGCAGAGCCTATTTCTTGTTATCATTATGCAAATGATGGACAAGCCGGATTTAAATATCTTGAAATCTCCCAAAAAGCATTCTTGAGTAATGAAATAGCACAATTCCATTACTTAGTGTTTGTCCTTAAAGGAAAACTGGAATTCTCCTGCGAACATTTCGATAAAAGAACGATTAACGCCGGAGAGTTTTTCTTTATTAGTAAAAATATGTGTTGTAGTTCTTGCGCTTTAGAGGATTCAAGAATCATCATTCATAAATATGCGCATATAGTTCATTTATGTGGCAAGTCCACTTTGATGGATTTAAATAAATACGCTCAAAAAGAGTACTTTTTTGCACCTTTATCTATTTGTCTCACCTTAAATATGTTTTTAGACTTAATGTTAGTGTATTTAAAATCCGGTGGAAATTGCATTCACTTGCATACAATAAAGCAGGAGGAGTTGTTTTGGATACTGCGTGTCAATTATGAGAAAGAAACATTAGCCAATCTTTTCCATTCAATTATAGGAAACTCATTGAATTTCAGAAATAAGGTTTTTGATTTTTATAAGTTGGCAGGGACCGCACAAGAACTTGCAAAATTGTGTGGCTATTCTCGCCAACAGTTTAACAAGTTATTTCTAAATGAATTTGGCGTACCTCCATATACATGGATGCAAAAGCAAGTAATGATACATATTAAATCTCGTCTTGCGGATAAGGATATCAAACTAAATGAGATTGTAGATGAATTTAATTTATCCTCTCTTTCGCATCTGACCCGCTTATGCAAAAAGCATTTTGAAAAAACTCCGCTTGCGTTACGGAATGAAATAATATCTAAGCAGGAAGAGTCTTATATATCCAAAATTCGCTCATAGTAGTCAAATTGGTAATTTAAACAGCAATATAGATAGCAGTTTACAGAAACAAAATATCTTATTTTGCACCATAATCCTTACTTAACAAGGGTTATGGTGCGTTTTTTTAGGAACATATCTGATTTCAGAACTGTAACTCTCTAAAAGAGAGAGATTAAAATAAAGCCTCAAACAAAACACTATATATGGATAGATATAAAAAGATTAAAGTCTGCACACTCTTCTTTGTGCTCTTTCTTACAAAAAGCTTCCTTGTCAATGCGCAAGACATAGCTATAAAAACAAACTTGTTGTATGGTGGGGTCATGCAGACTCCAAACGTAGGTGTAGAATGGGGTATTTCTCCCAAACTGACTCTTGATTTATGGGGAGCATACAATCCTTTTCCATTGAGTCAAAATGGGCATGGGGTAAGTAACCGCAAAATGAAGCACTGGCTGGTTCAACCTGAACTCCGGTATTGGCTATGCGAATCCTTTAACGGACATTTTTTCGGTGTGCATACATTCTACGGAGAATATAATATGGGGGGTATTCGTTATCTTGGACTTAGCGATTACCGACGCCAGGGGAATGTAGTGGGAGCTGGATTGAGTTATGGTTATCAATGGCTTCTTTCGCCTCGCTGGAGTTTAGAAGCAATGTTGGGTGTAGGATATGCACATCTTAACTATGATGTGTACCCCTGCAAAGAATGTGGTAAACGCATCCGAAAAGAGAATCATAACTATTTAGGTCCTACACGTGCCGCAGTTTCTATCATTTACATAATTAAATAATATAAAGATGAGGAAATATCTGATTATATTAATTCTCTGTCTGAACATAAGTACTATTTCAGCACAGTGGCAACACGAACAAGTTGCTGTTGAAAAAGTCATCGCAACTAAAGACGAAAACGGGCAAGTCCTGCTGGAATTTAGCTTGTCGGTTCCTGCAAAGACGCTTGGCGCAAATGATATATTGATAATGACCCCGGTTTTGATAACGAGAGATGGAGACGAACAATATCCCCTTTCTCCCATATATGCCTATGGCCGTGTCAGTGCTTTGAGTGCCCGTCGCAAACAGATACTTGATAAAGCAACAGGTGATACTCACGTCTCAATTTACAATAAAGACACGTTAGTTTATTCTTCTACATTTGCTTATCAGTCCTGGATGCAGGCTGCCACTCTTGTTATGCGCAGTCGGCTCCGGAACTGTTGCAAGGAACGTGAATTGTCGGTTCGCGAACTGTACACCTGCTCTTTTGCAGGAGAGCTACCCGTGGAAAAACCACAGGTTGTCATAGCGCCGAAACAACCGCCGGTCACTTTGGGTATCACTGAACGTCTGGCACAAACCGAAAACTTTGTAGAATCTATAGAGAACTATATCCCCCAACAGAAAATAGTAGTAGGGGAACAGGAAAAAGCTCAAATAATATTTTTTAAATGGGATAAAGCAGAGATAGATCGTGAGTACTTGGACAATGAAAAAGTATTGCGTCATGTGATAGATGTAACCCGCCAAATACATAATGACCCGGAAGCGGAAATAGTACATATTGTGTTACTGGGACTTTCGTCTCCTGAAGGACGCTATGTGTATAACGTAAAACTGGCAGGACTTCGCTGCGAAGCAATGAAACAATACATTCTCAGTCATATATCGCTTCCCGACAGTTGCTTTGAACTGGTAAACGGTGGCGAAGGATGGGATGAGCTGCGCTATCAGGTCGAAAAATCAGAAATGTCTGATAAAAAAGAAATTATACGCATCATAGATGATATACCGATTCTGCATGGACGTGAAACACACTTGATGAAACTGAATAAGGGAATACCATACCGGTATATGAAAGAACATTTTTTTCCAGAGCTACGTCGTGCCGGGTATATAAAGGTATATTATCGCAAGAAAGAATCCCAATAACATAAACTGAATCAGATAGATAAATAATTAGAATTACTTTAATTTTGAATGTAACAAAAATGAGAAAAAACAATTTATTAGTTGGTGCCTTTACAATGGTAACATTGGTGTTAACCGCCTGTAGTAACGAAGAATTACCCACAGAAAATCCGGGTAGTAATAATGGAAACACCGAAGTAGTGGAAGGTGTGTCTACTTATGCGCGTTTCTCTTTCAAAATGGATGGTGTGAAGCACACACGTGCTACTGCCGACGAAGAGAAAGGTGTGAAGAATATCCATGTGTATGTATTTGCTAATGGAGTTTTTGAAACTTCCACTCCTCCTAATGGTGGTGTCACCGCTAATAGTGATGGAGTATTTCACAGCGAAGTGATGAAACTGACTTCCGGTCAGAAAACAATCCTGATAGTTGCCAATAAAGGTAACGATTGGTATCCGACACCGACTGCAGGCACAACACTTGCTGCATTTCAAAATCAGTTAATGGAATTATATACCACTCCGGGACGTCTTGCTCATGGAGAGGCAGCTATTGCCCGTGCAGGTGAAGGATATAAGAACCTGCAAGGTACGGACGTTCCGGCAGATAATGGTTTTTTAATGAGTAATCTGTTGTCCAAGTCCAGCTTTACCTTGCAACCGGGTATCTCCCAGGCTGATGCTGAAAGAAACAATTATGATGGCTTAGATCCTGCCAAATTCAATCATTTCGATATTTCCCTTTATCGTACAACAGCCAAGTTGCAAACGACTTATGCAGATGCGGATGCATTGGTTTATATGGCAGTGCAGGGTAATGATTTATCGAAGAAAGTAACAGTCGGTACTCTGAAAGAACCTAAATTCACTGTTCGCAATTTACCGAAACAGGTATATCTCTTCCAGCATGGAAATACGGACAGTCCACTGCTGACTCCACTGTATAGCTCGACAAATATAACTTCAAAGTGGGCGGATTTTGAAGTGTTTGACGAAGTAAATACACCGGATCTTGAGGTCGTGGCACAAGCTGCAACACCTAACAGTATATATATACCGGAAAATGCCAATGCAACACCTGTTATCGGGAATACTTCTTATGTACTTGTAAAGGGGAAATTTGAGCCGAACAGAGACTTGGTGATTACGGATGTGAACGATAAAGGCGAGTATGTGTATGGATTTAAGGGTACTTCCGATGAGATTGCTATATTCATGTATGCTCCTGCCTGGGGTTCTGAAATTTATGCTGTACCGTTGTCTGTTACCGAAGAGAGTGACCGCCTGAAACATGGTATGAATACGACATTGAAGACCTATTTAGTTAAAAGTGGCTTGAAAGAGTATATTGGTAAGGATGCTGTAACGCCTTTATTTGATCCTAACACAGGTAAAAATACTTATTATAGCATAGCTATCGGTACTGATGACGGTATTTATAAAACCTGTGTTATCTCTAAAAATGTTCAGAATGATGACAAGAGCGGTTATGATAAAACCGTCGTAGAGACAGTGAAATATCTGCAATATGTTAATGGGGTAACTCATTATCGTATCAACATACAGGATAATTCATACCTGGAAAATAATAACTTACGTTATTCGGTTACCCGCAACAACCTGTATAAAGTGAATGTGAAGTCAATTTCAGGTATTGGATACCCGAACGAACCTGATGTCACAGTGGACCCGGAAACTCCGATCAGCCAACAAACGCATATGCAGGCTCATATCACTGTTGAAGAATGGAAAGAGGTGAATCAGGAAGCTGATTTGAACTAATAATAGAATGTTAAAGAAGTCTCTTCTCCGGAGTTACGCCCGGAGAAGAACTTTCTCAAAATCATAAATTAAGAAATAAGATGCATTTCAAATTTACAATATTGTACCGGTATGCCGGAATAGCCGTACTCCTATGGATGTTGTCATGGCTTGCTGCGGGATGTGTAAAAGAGGATTTTTCCGGTTGCCCTACAGGTTCTTACTCTATTGCATTTGAGTATGTGAATCATACCGACACAGAACATTCCAATCGTTTCTGTACTGATGTACATAGAGTTGATTTATATGTGTTCGATTCAACCGGATACTTTGTGAAATGCATTACCAATAGCGAAGCTCCTTTTACAGAGGACTTTCGTATTGAACCGGAACTTCCTGAAGGTAACTATACGCTGGTAGCTTGGGGAAACCTGTCTGATGAAGTAATAGTAAAACCTGCTTTTGTGAGTGGAAAAACGACCATTGAAGAAGGGTTACTTTCACTAAAAGCTATTGAAAATCAAAGCGTGGATAAAAAGTTGACCCCTGTCTTTCACGCAATCAAAGAAATAACAGTGGATGAGTCTATTGACAAGACCGATATCCTTTCACTTATGAAAAATGAAAACCGGCTGAATCTGACAGTCAAGTGGTTTGAACAAAGCGGAATACCATGTATTCATGCCTGTGCGGACGGTGTACGTATCCGCGTGGTCGACCCTAAAGGGGCGACTTATAAATTTGACAATTCCGTAGTTGCTTCGGGCAACGAACTGATATATTATCCCCATCAAACCATCATCAATGACAACCACAATGAACGGGCAGAGGATTTCTCATTGATGCGTCTGATAGAGGGAGAAGAACTGACTTTGCTGGTAGAACGTCCGATGGAAGACGGAAGCGTAAAGGAACTCTATCGTTCCAACTTGGTCAGTCTGATTCGGGAGCATCCATATACCCGTATTCAAGAAGACCTCGACCGGCGCGATTATTACGAGATAGAACTTTCACTGGTAGATGATTTGGACGGCAATACGGATACATTTATGCAGGCAGCCATTACGGTAGCCGGATGGAAAATCATATTGCAGGACACCGGAATGTAGTATCACATTTAACATAGAAGAACATGAAAATAAAGTATTTATCGGAATTGGGCTTGATACCGCTGCTGTTATGGTTGATGACCGCCTGTACCACTGATTTGGAACACCCCTTGGATGAGAAGGGACAGGACAGTGGAACGGAGATTCCCATCAATATATTGCCTAAACTTTCCGTAGGGCTGGACACGCGGTTATCGAAGTTGCGTGTTATCATCTTTTCCACACGCAACTCCAAACCTTATGATCCCAAAGTATTGATAAGTAACGAATTGGTAGATGTGAATAAAGACTATACGACCATTACTTATGCGGGTTACAATGATATCTATGTAATCGGTAACGAGCCTGTGGATCTTTCGGGCGTGAAGTCACCGGACGATTTGAAAACCATCCGTATGAACGCTGAAAGTAGTCCGACTACTGTGCTCTACAAGCAGTTACTCAATGTGAGGGTGAAAAGTAAAGATGAAATATATCTGGATGGAGAAACTTCGTCCGTATCGAAGTTGGAGATAAAACTACAGCATGTCATGGCAAAATTGAGTGTTGATTTCGATTTGAGCACGGAGGTCATGGAAGGTGGGACAACGTCTACAGGAGTGCATCTTGATTTTGAATCGATGGAGATAGCTTATATTCCTAAATCCATCGGTTTAATCCCGCAGAAATATGACTCGGATCAAGGCTATCTGGATAATCTTAGTTTTTCTTTAAAGAATACAAGTACTATAGCGAATCGTTTCACGTGGTTTTCCGGTGAAATCTATTTACCGGAGCATTTGATAGGGAATAATGACTATAGAACGATACTTCGCATTAAGGGGAAGGCAAATAGCGTAACTCATATCTACACTTTGCCTGTCGGTGACGCGATGAACTCTGTTGACTCTCATTCTACAGAGTGGAACGTTACTCGTAACCGTCATTATAAGTTGACTATCCGAGCTATCACCGGATATGGCGAAGAATTGCTTGAAGCCAGTGCAAGAGTTGCCGGTTGGTCGGAGATAAACGTGCCGATAGAAATACCGGGGGCAGGTTTTATTGCATTGAGTTCGCGTGAGATTGATGTTAAGTCTATCCGCTTCTTTACTTATACACGTTTTGTCTGTAGTGATGAAGTGGTAGTCAAGCTTCCGAATGGAGTGACGCTTGACAATCAGCTAAGCATGGACATAGAGTATGATGATGAAACTAAAAGAAGTGGCCGGATAGGTTTTAAAAAGGGGAACTGGAACACCGGTGCGGATATTACATATACTGCTACACTAATGTCGGGAATGGCTTCGGTTAAGTTGGATCTGAAACTTTTTAAGAGAGAAATCTCTTCTTCGCAACAAGGTAAGACTAATTGGGCGTATGCCATGGGATATCCAGGCTCTGCCAATACGACTAACGTTGGTATTTATAATGCAGCCTTATATAGAAAGCAGGCTAACCCCACAGGATGCAATGCCTATTATGTAGGCGCAAAAGACGATCCGGTTAGAGGACAGGGTTGTTGGAGACTTGCAACGATTGCGGAGAATCAGGCGAGTGGTGGACTAATTCTATGGTGTATTGAAGAAGTTAGTGCAAAAAATGCTTATTTAGCAGGACAAAGTTATTTCGGGAATATCTCGAAAGAAAGCTCTTATCCATACTATTGTGTACTTGATGTCCGTCCGCCTGAACTTTCAGATTTTATAGTCTCGGATGTAGACATAAAGGATATTTCGAAAGACGAAGCCCCACAAGTCTGTACTGCGATGGGAAGTGGTTGGAGGCTTCCTACAGGAAAGGAAACGGACTATGTGTTTAAGTATGCGGGAACCAACGGACTGCCGAACAATTTCTTTTCTGACAGCTATTGGGGTAAAGAAAACGATACACTTATTGTAGCTACTATCCCCGATCCGGATGGGAGCGAGACAACAGATGACTTAAGAAATCAGACACATACGGTGCGTTGTGTAAAATCACGTTATTAAGGATATGAAGTATAATATGAGATATATAGGGCTAATTTGGATATTCTTTTCCGTTTGTCTGTTAGCTTGTGTGGACGAGACGTCCGAGGTTACCGGAGGAAAGTCCGGTGAACTGGAACAGGTTGTGTTAAAACTGAATGTACAAGAGGAATCATTAGTCCGAACCCGTGCAGTAACTGAACCTGATGACACGGAAAAAATAGGAAGTATAGACTTTTTCATTTTTAATGCTGCCGGACAAGTGGTTGTGCACGAGCAGCCTGCTGTGGAATGGACGGGAACAGAATACAAGATGACGGTGGGTATTCCCTCAGCTTCCGGTGAGCATACACTCTATATGGTTGCTAACTATCCGATGGATAAGAGAACCATAAAAACATTGCAGGACTTGGAAAATCAAGTGAGTACAAGTGGGGAAGCGTCCGTATCTCCCCTATTTGTTATGGCTACACAAAAAATAACACTTTCCGCTCTTAATGCCACTATTATCAGCAATGCCTTGAGTAGTAATGGAGTTGACGGAATAATTAATCTGAAACGGAATGTGGCAAAGTTTAGTGTCGGAGTGACGGCAGTTAATTTTAAACTGAATTACGTAGAGTGGAAGAACTGCCCGACATCAGCACCTCTATTGCTTGAAAAAAGTTATGTAAGTCCTGAAACAAAGTCGGTGATCGGTTCGTCTACCGAATCGTCTCCGGATTATCTTTATCGAATACAGAATATAGGAACGGATGTTCATAAAGGTTTTCATGTGTTGGTAGGTGGAGAATATACGGCAAAAGACGGAAACACTACGACAGGATATTATAAACTCCGCTTATATACAGTAGACGGGAGTGGTGTAAAAACTCCGCTGACTTCCATTGACGGTAACAATTATTATAAACTTGATATCCGTAGTGTTTCGGGAACAGGTGCCGATTCGCCGGGAAAGGCGGAAATGAATGGCTTTTCGAATGATATGGAAGCATTTACTATTTTGGACTTTACGGGTAGTACGACTTACCGGGAAACATATCTACAGAATGGTTATCAACTGGGATTCACCAATTCGTCTTGGAAAATATATGATAGTGAGCGTTTAAATTATTATCCGATAGGAAACTTTTACCGTACTATCCGTGATGCTTCTTTAAAGAATAATACGACACTTGATCCTGATTATCCAGATAAAGATCGAGGAGTGGTGATTGCCAGAGAAAAGTGGACTAGTCCTCTAATTACCGGAATGAAGCAATGTACCGATACTCCGAACAGTCCTATAGAAATGGAGTTATTTTTCGTCGATTCGGCCGGTATGGAAGGGAAGGAATATAGATTTACCAGTGTTATTCAATATGGTGTTCTACAAAAAAGTATTACCATAGATCGTTATCCTTCTGTGAATAGTACATATTCGGTACTTGCAATGCCCAATACGAGTTATGGTGAAGTGGTGCTCGGTTCTTCTTGGGTTGGTCTTGCGGCCCAGCGTCACGAGGGGACAACTCTTTACAAGCAATTGGATTCGGATAACAACTATATTTTCATCCATGTATTGGCTAATAATACGGGATCATCTCGTACAGCTACCGTACAGCTATTTGGAAATAATGGATACAGTCAAATCATTATTCGACAAGAAGCAAACTAAAACAATCAGAAGGGGAAAACATATGAATGATAAAATGAAGACTATTCAACTAAGAGAAAAGGACAACAAGGGTCGCATCTACATATATTATATAGGAGATGTATGGAAAGCTTTTGGGCGCTCAGCCTATTATGTACACCAGTTTTATCCGGAGTTGCATATTGTGGAAGATGACAAGCAGTCGGCAGCAGGGACTCATATATCTATTCCCGACGAGTATTTATTACGGCTTTCTGAAGAGAACCTGGTATTTGCAGGAGATGATTATATACAGGTGAAAGTTCCGGCAACACTGCTTTGCCAATCAAAATGAGGAGTAAGCTATATGTCATAATAAGATTTCGTCAGAAAGCCTTGAAGTCCTTATTTATTGCTTTGGGTATCTTTTGGGGTGCTTGCTCCTGCATAACGGATCGGAAGCAGGATACCGGAAGCATTGAGCATTTGGGAGATAAATATGATTTCACAGATTCAATGCTGATGGATAAGCCGGAGGTTGCTGAAGCAATGCTGGTGGATTATCTTGCCGGTTTGCCCCAACTCACTGAAGAGGAAGCGTGCGGAAGTGTCCGGAAGTTAGTAGCAAAATACGGAGCTGATGATTCCGTAAGTCGCTGGCTCCTGCAACGGCTGGAACATCATTTGTACGAGCCGGACTCGCCGATACGGAATGATAATTATTATATTTCAGTATTGGAGGAAGCATTGGTTTCCGGACATCTGAATGGAATGATGCGCGTACGTCCGCTGTATCAATTGAAGATGCTTAAAAAGAATCGGACGGGAGATATAGCTGCCGATTTCAGCTTCACTCTTCCTGCCGGAGAACTTCAGAACCTATGGGGCATTCCTGCCCAATATACATTGTTGTTGTTTTACGATCCGGATTGTATGCATTGCTTGAGCTATATACAGCAGCTATCTGAATCTCCGGTAATAAACTCTTTGCTGCAACGTAGTGAACCGGCTTTGCCGCAACTTGCTTTGGTTGCGATTTGTACGGAAAGTGATATGGATACGTGGTGGGAATATCAGAATTCTCTTCCTTCCACATGGGTAAACGGTTATGATTCAAGGAGCGTATTGACTGAAAAAGAACTCTATTTTTTGCGTTCTCTCCCTTCGCTATATTTATTGGGCGCGGACAAGCAAGTATTATTGAAAGAGCCGTCATCTATAAGTGAAGTTACCAATTATTTATTGAAGGAGGTTGGCCTGCCGCATACATAATCAACTCATCCGTTGCCGGTCAGCAACACAACCTTCGAGGGCCGGGTTGCTGATGCAGTTTTCATGATTGAGTAGTTTTTATAAGACCATCAACCGGGTACTCAGAAGGTCGACAATCATTGACTGAAGCACCTTGGCGTTGATCGGTTTGGGGGTGTATCCGTCGAATCCCTGGCTGAGAATGCGTTGCTCGTCGGAAGCGTAGGCATAAGCCGTAACAGCGAGTATGGGTACATCCTTTGAAATTTTGCGTATTTCGGCGGTGGCTTCATAGCCATCCATTACAGGCATATTGATATCCATCAGTACGATATGCGGACTGTGATTTTTGAACAACTCCACAGCTTCCTCACCGTTCCATGCGTGCAGGACACAATAATCTTTTTTAAGGATTGTCTCGAACAGAGTGTAATTGCTCATGTTGTCCTCAGCGACGAGAATAGTGATTTTATCTTTCAGTACGGTCTGAAGCGTATATTCCTGTTGGGGTTTATTCTCTTTTTTCGCCAGAATATTCGGGATCGTGAACCAGAAAGTCGAACCTTTGCCCGGTTCGGATTCCACGCCGATTTCGCCGCCCATTTTGTTAACGATGGTTTTGCAAATAGGCAGGCCCAGACCTGTCCCCTGCGCAAATCCATTGAGTTTGACAAAGCGCATGAAAATATCGGCCTGTTTCTCTTGGGGAATACCGCAGCCGGTATCCGTTACATAAAAACGAAGCATTCCCTCCTTCCTCTGCGCCGTATATCCCATTGATATACCTCCTTCTTCGGTAAATTTAATGGCATTGGTGGTCAGGTTGATCAGCAACTGGCTCAGACGATTGCGGTCTGTCTTGATGATGCAGTCGGGCAAGCTGTCCTTCAACCGAACCGTCAGACCTTTGTCTTCGGCCCGCAACTGCATCGTTTTGATCGTCTCCTTTATCAGGGCATTCACATCGACGGGAGTTTCGGCGAACTCCAGTGTTCCGGCCTCAATTTTACTCAGATCGAGGATGTCGCCGATCAATTGCAGCAGCAATTCATTATTATTTTCGATAATCCGGACATACTCTTCGCGTTCTGCGGCTTCCTCCGCCGTATTCAACAATCCTGAGAAGCCTACAATGGCATTCAATGGAGTACGTATCTCATGGCTCATGTTGGCAAGGAATGCCGACTTAAGCCGATTCGATTCTTCGGCCTTATCGCGGGCATCGATCAGCTCGTATTCCATTTTTTTGCGTTGCGTGATGACGAGAGATGAACCGACCAGCGTGATTGGTTTACCATTTTCATCGCGTTTGTCTACGGCGGCCTGAGCCTCGACCCAGTCCATCCTGTGGCCGTTTTTGTCGCGCGTTAAAACCCGGTACTCTTCATGCACTTTAGGACAGCGGTCTTCGATCAAATCTCGAAATGCCTGTTCGACCCGGTGACGGTCCTCCTTATGTATTTTGGAAAAATACTGCGAATCGGGAACAGATAATTTTTCCTCGTCAATTTCATGTCCGATATTGCTCAATTCTACCGGACGGTTAATGTCGCACAGGATTTTATGTTCACACAAATCCCAGTTCCATGGAACGATACTGGCCACTTCCAGTGCCAGCGCCAGTTTTTGATTCGTGGTATTTAGTTTCTGCTGGGCGTTGTGCAGCTCAGTAACGTCAACATAGTAGGCATCGACATACCCCAACTTTGCGGCCGGCGTTACTACGACATTCTGGTAAAACCCCTGCTCTGAGAAATACTGCGTATAAGTGATGGCCCTTTTTTCGGTATCCGCTAATACTGCAAGACGCAGAGTAACCTCCAGATCAGCACCGAAGAATTCGCTACCTTTATAACTGTCCGTTTCAACCCCGTGAGTAAAGTACGTCGTAAAACGGCCATTTGTCCGACCGATCTCCAGGTCTATGACCTCCCCATTTCCCCCTCGGATGAGTTTCGCCTGCATATAGGCGACCGGCATATTATCGAACAGGTTGGTAAATTCCCTGCTGGTTTCAAACTCCCGCCTCTGGGCTGTATTGAGGGCTTTCAGCGTGCGAATGCGATGATTGAGAAAATAAAAAAGCAACAACCCCAGAATTAAAATACTTCCGGCAATAAAGAGCAGACGATGCTGTTGGAAGAAAGTTTGCGGGCGGTCGATGAATATGCTTTCGGGCGGACAATCATCTGCCGTAAAACCTTTCGCAACAAGGGCTGGATAATTGAAAAAAGGCATTGCCGCCGAATGATAAAAGGGAATTTCCCGAGGGGATTTCCCGGCAAGAACCGATGAAATAGTCTGTAACAAATGTGCCTCGAATGCGTTCGGATCACAGAAATAGCCACCTACCATTCCGCTGTTGTTCATTACGGGACTTTTGAGCGCAAAAACAGGAACCGGAGTATTGGATATTACCCGGAACGAATTGGCATTGATGACCGGGCTCCCCACTAACTCCGACTTCCGGAACCAAGAGGAGAAAAGCACACCGGTAGAGGCGATATCGGCAGAATCCAATTGCCCCAACAGCTCATTTAACGACATGTCAGCAGCTGAAAGGAAGCGGTACTCAAGCTGAGGATATTCCTGTGCCATCAGGTGTTCCAAATCGTAGCTAAGCTGCTGGTTAACGTAACGACCGTCGCCGACCAACCAGACTTTTTTCAACCCGGGGATCATTTTCTTTAGCATAGCGACATTTTCTTTGGGAAACATTGGGATTTGAAGCACCGTCAGGTTGTATTGATCTGTAAGCGTCACAAGTTTCACACGTTCCTGCGGCGAAAGAGGCCGTTTCTCAATATAGGCCATGTCGGGTCCGATATAATTTTCTTCCGCACACAGGATCATCGGGATGTCACCCCAGTGGGCACGGATTGCTTTTTTAAAGAGCAAAGATGGATTGCCCAACAGGAGCAAGGCTTTCGGAATCCTGTTCGAGTATTTATCGAAAAGGGCGTTTGCCATACGGTCGAACTGAACCGTGTCGTTCACCATCAGCATGTTCATGTGTTCGATGAAAATGGTAGTATTATGACCGGCTGAAAACTGTTTGTGAATAGGTTCGATAATAGCGTTGCTCCACGGTGCATCCGAGGTATATGTATTGAGGACCAGCAGATAATCGCCCATGAAATTAGAAGGCTGATTATCCGGGGCGGTTTGGCCCTGAATCTCCGACACAAATATAAGCGTGATCAAAAGAAGACCGATTTTACGTAATAAAGAAGGCATATTGTATAAAAAGTTAAGTTTCATATTGAATTACTATGTCTCAGGCTGGATAGCCTGAATGATTTTTCTGTATTTCGAGGGAGTCATGCCTGTGTAATGACGGAAAAACCGACTGAACGTTGGCAGGTCGGGAAAATTGAGGCGGTCTGCGATTGTTTTCAAATCCATCGATGGTTCGCGCAGCAAGGCTTTGATCTCAATGATTGTGTAGCGAACAATCCAGTCATGGGCTGAATGACCGCTGATACTTCGAACCAGATTTGTCAGGTATTTTGGAGTAATATTCAATCTTTCCGCATAATAGCCGATTTCTTTGTTGGGAGAATGTTCGTCGATAATCATGCGCAGAAATTTAAATGCAAGCTCCTCTTTGCGTGTATACTGGGTATTTTTCCCGGCAGGGTCATTGGCATAGCCAATGTAAACGTCCCAGTAAAACACTCGCAAAAGTTGCATAATCGACTCTTTTCTGTAATTGAGGGGCACATGCTTTTGACGGTAATCTAAAAGGTTGCAAAAGTATTGAAAACGTGCAATATAGCTTTCATTCGGCTTGGTAACGACTTTCTTGCGCATAAAAAAGAAGAAACCCGAACGAAGCACCCACAGGGAACTCAGCGTATCAGAGAACATTTCTTGCGAAACACGGAAGAATGTCATACGAAAATCGGGACTTACAGCCCGGATGGATACGAGTTGCCATGGAAACAGGATGAGAATACCTCCGGGTACGAGTTCGGACGGGGTATCGGCCACTTGGACGATAGCACTTCCCGCCGTGCATACGCCTCCGATTCCTTCCTTCAGGTAATCAGGCTGCTCCGATATGGGGAAATTGTCCATATTTGTGTAAACTCCGAACTCCCAATTTTCTTTGGGCTCGTTTGATTGTGTGTTTTGTTTTATATTTTGATTCATTTTAAATACTTGATTTTGCAAAGATAGGTATTCCAAACTCAGGAAATATGACGATTTTACACCAATTATTAGCAATAATGTCCTGAACTTGAACTTTTATGATTGCAGATATACTATAATTGAAGGGAATTACGATGTAACTGCTCCCATGTTCAATTTAATAGGAAAATGAAAAGGACTTCACTTCGGGCGGTAAGGAGATAGAAAGATGTAATATTCGTTCGTACTCAATTGCCCGATCATCGGGCAGTCGATACGGCCATCGACGGATGTCAGCATATGACTGATAATGTAAAGTTTCAACCTATGCAATTAGCTCTCCCACCCTTCAGAAATGAGGGAGAATTCGAATAGCGGTATATTTTATTCAGAAAACAATCAATAAGAAAGCCGGAGTATAAACTCCGGCTTATAAAACTGTTAATGACTAATTTGAAAGCAAAATCACAACTATACCCACAATTGTCGAATGTGTTGAAATCTGTCAAAGATACTAATTTGAAAACAAGTCAAAAATATGTTCACAGTCCATTTCATGGTAAAATAAAAGGAGGGATACTTCAATTAAGATGCCACAATGTTTGATTGCCCAAAGATATACATAATAAGATAATAAACAACTTATAATATGACAAATTATAAAAAAATCCAACCAAAGGTGCTAAAATGGAAAGCTATCAGAGTTTACGCCCTAAAAGTGCAGATAAAGTAAACATACGTCTATTGTAGTTAAGCAGCTGTCCGGTATCGATAGCGGTCTTTGTGTATGGCGTGGTTTCATCATTATAAAAGAATAAATCGACGATATCGCCGGACTTCTTTACTTCCTGCGCCAAACTAAGAGGTATATCCTCTATATCATACGGCTCAACCGGCAGGGCGTCGATGCTGCCGTCCTCACTCTTTCCTAAAAGGTTATACTTCCGGTTAAAAAGAGCGATAGCCCTCTTTTTGAAGTCGATGCGGATGCCATAGGGCCTGTTTACCTGAAAGTCCCGGATGGCTTTGATGCGGATTTGTTCAATCTGTTTCTTTTCCATGATTTAGTTCTCAAAAAACAGGTTCAAAGATAACCAATTTATTTCTGATTTGGCAAACTCCAGGGCATCATTAAACTGCAATCCAAGAATAAGGGAAAAAAACTTTGTCAATTTCTTTGCTGTTCCCACAGGAATCCATAACTTTGTTGGCTGAAAAGCCGAGGAGAAATACGGCTTTATTGAAACGCTTTTGCAGACAAGAAAACGACCAATTTTTATTTAATGCAAAAAGAACAAAGTTCCAATAAATCAGTTTCATGCGAACGATATAACGTCGGGCGTGTGAACGTATTTATTGAACTTTGTGGGTATTTGGTCGTACCTCTTGTCTGAATAAATATGAACTCAGCGCCCGATTTTTTTTATCAGGTATAAAATCAAGATACGGGCGTATCATAAAAAAATAAAGAAGTATGAAGACGCCAGACAAAGCAACGCCAAGCCGCATGATCGCAAAGGCATATAATCTGTATAACCACATAAGTTCTACAGAATCTATTGCCGCACGGGCCTGTGCATTCAAAAAGAATGACTCCCCCACCCCAGAGATTCCTCCAGTCAGCGACACCTATTACTCCAAACCTTTTCGGTAGCACCCTCAACCCAACAAGCAAACTGATTATCTTTATTTTCTTTTATTACCCACATTATCAACCTAACTTTACACACATAAACTATGGCAAATTGGATGACAATACAAAAAATGGCAGAGAAGTACGGCATTAACGAATCCACACTTCGGGGATGGGCAAACTTAGGATACGTTGTATCTTCAAGAATCAATAACGACATAATGATTGATGACGATAGCCTGCAACGCTACCTGGACGCCCACAAGAACAAAGGGCTGAGTGAAGGATATCTGGATAAGATTATCAAGGAGAAGGTGCTGGAGCGTGAAGTGCTTCTCAGCCGCTTTGAAGATGAGTTGTTTTTGCTGAAAACCCAGGTGATGCACCAACAACTGTTCAGCATCCTTATTCAGGAACTCGGCGAATTGATTACAGATGACCACTTGCGGGAAATATTCCTTGCCATCTCACGGGGCGAGCCCATTTCGCGGGTAGCGGTCCGCCACCAGATGACGTATGCGCAAACAGTGGCAACCTATAGCAACATCCTTGGGAAGTTGGGCGAGAATTCAGGCAGAATTGCTACGTACCGCCTTCAGGTGATGAATGCCTTGTTTGGCAAATATGGCGTTGAGAATCCTTTGGATATCCCGCTGAAACTAATTATAGAATTCCATGCTCAAAATGTACTGTTGACAGAAGAGGAAATCAAAACCATAGGTGACCTTCTGAAATTTACCTCCCAGAACGGGTGGTCAAGCCTGAAACGTATCAAAGGTATGGGGCGGATTACTTACGATAATTTGGTGAAGACACTGTACAATGCCAATTTCATCGTCATAGGCGAAGATAAAAGCATCGTATTGGCCCCCGAAATAGCCGCCCTCGTGATGTAGAAAAAGCGCCCCTCACCGGATGGGGACGCTTTCTGCATGTTCACGAATACACTCCGGATGCGCAGGGCAAGGGAATGTTGAGCAGGGGTTAGACTGAAGGGTCTTCGCCTTCGCCCTCATTGCCGCTGCCGCCGCCTGCCGGGATACCTTTGGCCTTGCGGTAGTCGGTCAGTGAAGCGTAGTTTACACCATCTTCCAGCACGCCGCCGTTCTGGAATTTCAACTGCCGGACAACGCCGTCTCTCAACTCCTTGCTTGGGGTAAATATAACGCGCGGCTCCTTAATCATGGTCGCGGCATTAAAATCATTGATATTTTCCACTCCCTCGCTTTTGAAGGTGACGCGCAGCGTACCCAGGTTGCCCACTTTCACCGTATGACCTTGCAAAAGCTGCTGGACGGCATACTTACCAAGCAAATCGATAGCAGCCTCCATTTCGATAGGGGCTGTGGTGGTGTTCTCTGTAGCAGCGCGGGTCATTGCTTTGATATCCTGTGACTCCCGGCTTTGGGGGACTGCATACCATTTCTTCGCTTCATCCGGCTTCATCGGATTTCTTTTCAGTACTAAATTGTAATCTTGCATAAATACGTTTTTTAGATTGTTGATAATATTCTTACGGGATTTAGGGGCACCCGCCCGTCTCGCCCGGTGTCTCACACCTGTGTCATCCAGTGCCTCGCATATGTGTCACCCGGTGTCTCGCATATGCAAGGCGGGGTGTCTCGCACCTGCGACACTTGACCTGACACGCCTGTGCCTCCCGGTGTGAGGCAGGTGTGAGGCCGGGTGTGACTCCCCACCGAAAAAGAATAGAGAAAACGTATATGAAATGTCTATTTTAATGCTTGTTTTTGTCCCGTTCATTAATGGCTTACGGGTGAGTAATGCCAGAGAATGGCTTAATTAGAGCATTATTGAAACAGGGTTATGATACCAAATCTCGCAAATTTGTGAATCCATATAGACCTAAATCAAGAATGTTCGCTTTTTTGTTATATCCCTGCCTACAGGCACAATATAACGGAAAACGCGGGCATAGACTGATTTATCTACGTGGAAGGGTTAGCGAGAACCTGGTATCTAGGTAAGGAAGTCTATTGACCCGCGTCCCCCTTTTCAGCAGTCTGATATTAATTCTGCATGACAATAAAGATATGTTTTGAATATAGTACGTGCGGACATTTCAATGTCGGCGAACTGTATTTCCCGGGCTGCCTTGTTTGTGAAAATGGGGCAGTCCACCCGGAACAAAGGTGACTAAAATGCACCTAATCTGTTAAGTATGTACCGTTTTATTCCTCAGGGGAAAGGCGGTCCTTTTTTTGCACCTCCCGGGCAAACTGCTTCCCTTTCTTCGTAGTCATGTACACCAGTCCGCCCCCCTCCTGCTCGTAATCGACGTACCCCATGCGTTCAGCTTCTTTCAGGTAGAGTTCAATGCCGAAGATGCTGATATTCTTCAGCCACTCGTTCTTCTCTTTCAGCGTTTCGGAACTGGAACGTTCGTTGGCACAGACTGAAAGTGTAATCTTCTCGGCACCTTCTACCAGGGCGCTTTTGCGCGGAAAACGGGGCTTGTCCGGAGGTAGTTTCTCTATGATTTGAATTTCTGCCTGCATCTCCTGCGCTGGTGTTGCAACAGATGCTTCGATGGGGGTCTGTGCCGGTTTAATGGGCTGCGGGGGGCTTTCCAGCATCTTGATTCCGTGTGTGTCCATCAGTTCGAGTAGATTGGGTTGGTCGAAGAAGGCAGAGATGCCGTATATCAGTTGTTGCAGTTTGTCTTTCAAGTCGTTGAAGAACTGTTCCCGTTCTGCCGTCCAGTCGATAACGATGCAATATCTGTCCGGGCTTTTTCTAAAAGAATGCCCCGGCGTGCCATCTGCCATGATGCAGAAATACTCTGTATGCTGGGCGGTCACTTCAAAAAGAATGTGGAAATCGAAACCGAACATATAGTCGGCACCACCCGAAGGATGGTCGAAATGGGCACTAACACCGGGCTTTATCCCGCAATAGCCATTGTACTCTCCGTCCATTCTGTTCATTATCATCTCTGCGGAACCATAGAGATGGTAGGCTATTATTTTACGCCTGGAGGCTACCTTATCATGATACTCCGTCAGGCTACAGAGGAGATGAGTTTTCATATCTCCTTCATTGTTGTATCTCCGCCGTCCGAATTCCGTGAGAACGGACACCTCTTCGGGGAGGTTCTTGTAGTAGAAGCCGGTCTTTTGGGTGTACCAGATTTCGACCTCTACATACTGGCCTTTGATGCGGAAATTGTCTTTTCCAATTTTTGGCATAACTTCGGTTTTAAATTTATTTACTCTTGAATGGGGTGATCGTTCACATAGTCGCAAAGCCATTCGATGGCGGCTTTCACTCCTTGTTCGTAGCTCATTCCGGGAAAGTTGGCATGCCCCGTCTCTTCCGATTCGGAGCACTGGTTCAACAGTTCGTCTATTTCCTCAGAAGTTCTCACAATTCTGTAACTCATAGCCGTTTATTTGTCTTTGATACCATTAAGATGATTAATAATTTTAGTAAGTTCGAGCACCATCTCACCCTCTTTGTTGAGAGTGGCGGCAAACAGTGCATTGTTGAGCCCTTTGATAGTAAATATCAGCTTCTCCTGCTCTAAAAGTTCCTGAGAACTATCGATAGTCATAGTTCCTGCCTTCCACCGTTCAAGCTCCTCTTTCATCCCGTTGTACTTCGTTTCCAGATCACGGAGTGCTTTGTCGCGCACTTCAAGCTTACGCTCAAGGTCTTTGATAATCTTCTTCTGCGATACTTTCTTGGCAGCTTCCTGATACTCCATCGGACTTGGCGGAATATAGACGTCAGGACGGACGTCGGGTGCTTCAATGCCGGTTTTCTTCTGGTTTTCCCTTGCTATATCTTCTTTCAGCTCATTCAGGAATCTTTTGGACGTCGGGCCGGGTTTCCGACGATCCACCACTGTCAGGTCTATCCGTTTCACTGGCAACGTTTCTCCTTCGAATGTGTTGACAACGGCATAGTCTACATTCTCAATTCTCGTGAAGTCTTTAATCACCCCGCCATTCATTAATCCTCTGTCGTCGTAGAACTTTACGACTTTTCCTACCTTAGCTTGATTCATAATAATTACATTTTAAGTTCTTAATAATTTTCTTTCTTGCTCCATTTATTTTTGATTTCACTGTACCCAAAGGAAGATTCATAACTTCTGCAATTTGCTCATAGCCAAAACCATTGACATGCCCCATGAAGACACGGTAATCAATCTGCGACAACGAACGCTTAACCAAATCGGACAATTCTTTAAAGATAAAATCCGCATCGGTACTCTGCGAGAACCTACCCTGCCCCGCCAATAAGGCCATCTGTTCATTGTCATAATTATCAATACCAACTCTTTCATTCCTTCTATAGTTATTTATAAATATATTGGTCATTATAGTAATCAGCCATGAGCGAAAGTTCTTTTCGTTTCCTTCGTAGAAGTAATCCCGCTTATCCAACACCTTTAGTATGGTTTCGGAAACCAGGTCTTTTCTGTCATCTTCACCCAAAGCAAACTTCCGGGCGAAATTGTCCAGATATTGCCTGTTGGCTATCAGTTGACTATTAAAGTCGAATTCCATCGTTTCATTTGTTTTTCTCATTTAGTATCGATACGAATGCCTGTATTTCAGCTATTTGTTCCTAATGCTTCGTGTAGAATCTGCTTAGGAAAAGGTATAAAAGCTCCCCGTACTGCCTGACAGACAATATCCGCATATCAACTAAAAATGTTTCATTTATTCCCGAAATCGGCAGGAATCTCTCCCCATTCCGTCGTATTCCAATGTCTGACTTCAATAGTATCTACTTCAGAAGACATCGCCTTTAAAAACACTTCGGCACGCTTCAAATCCGAGTGACGTTTCTGTGAAGCTGTTTTCTTATTATTGACCCACGTTATGGCCGTTATGCTATCAGTATATATAACCTTCGGGCTGTAACCGGTTTCAATAATGTACTTTATGGCAGCTACTACTCCCAAGAACTCACTGATATTCACTGTTTGATTACCCAGTTCCTTGTTAAACAGTTCATTCCCTGTTTTCAGATCAATCCCTCTGTATTGGGATACACCTCTCTTTATGGAATGAGCACCGTCCGTACAGATTCCTGCTGTAGGACGGTGTGGACTTGTTTCATCCAGTAACATAGTAACCATCAGCTTTCATTAAACGCAAGAGCTCTTGAGCGTACTTTATAAATCGGCTAATCACCTCAGCTTTGTTTTCAAGGTCATCCCTTTTGTCAAGCACCTTCACAACACCATCTATAGTGCGGCTGGACGCCGTCTTTCCATCTATCGGGTCAAAGTAAATCTTCTTATACCCAAATTCGATTTTAATCTGATAAATAGACTTAGGAACAACAATTGTTTCAATATCGGCCTCGAATAATGCCTGAACTGCCGATTCAACAATATACCCGTTCTGCTTAAACATCGGCCTCAGTTCAACGTCATACAATTTGTCTGGGAGGATGTGTCCTTTTAGTTTGGCAGAAAGGACACATATTTTCTTCCTATATCTTGAATCTTCACAGACTCCTTTCAATTTACTACTACCTTTTCCTTTCGGTGGTCTCGATACGAATCCAATAATTTCACCAGTCTCTTCCGACACGGTGAATTTGATTCGCGACTTTTCAATCATGCTATTTCAAATGTTTTTTCATATCTAATTACATTCAATTAATAATCTGATTTCTTTCATTTTTTTTGTCTACTTTGATGCAAAAGTAAGGCGTAGAAAGGTACAGTCCAAATATTTTTTGGATTATTTTTTTGTCAAGATTAGTGTAGGAAAATAGGGTATCAAAAGGGGTTACCTTAGTCTACTATCCTCGGAGAAATGACTATAGTGCTCGTCAGTTTCTGAAATACAATAAGGCACTTGACATTTCCAGTAACGGTAGTAGTTCGCTTTGCCCTCTGTAGAGCCATATACATCATTTCGGTTGATCCACTGGTTACCTTGTTCCGTGTTTACATTAAACCATTTTGCACTATTTGCTATTTTGGGGTTCGAACCAATATAGTGATTCATCTTCTCCAGCCCGTGTACAAAAATACAATGTATTTTTATTTGGTTGTCACAGTCGTACTGACGGGCAAACCGGGCAAATTCATGAATATCGGTATCAAGCAGGCTTCCACCGAAGTGAACAGGAGTTTCCCTTTGAAGCCTCAAAAATGCAGTACGGATGTGCGGCCTCGATTGTATTTCTTTGAGCCGGGATTTAGTCACAGCATCAATAGTTACGTATGTCACCCGATATCCGTTGCCGTTTTTATCAAGTACTTCTAATTGCTTCACATACTCAATCTGTTTATTGATACTATTATCCAGTGGATTTGTGTTGTCGGTACATGTCACTATGATACCAATAAATGCAATAAAGCCAATGTACAAATAAGGAGCCAATTTAGTTAATACGATTAGTTTAATCTCTGATTCTTTCATTTAAGATGCATTTTATGCACTCCATTCCCTCTAATTCTATCAGAAATTATTGTCCCATATCCACGAAAATACAGTGTGTTACGAAAGTATTCCAATTCCTTTTCTGGAATACGTGTAGCATAGATTACATAATAAAAATGTTTTTCCAACAGAATCCGGTCTAAACCGAATATTACAGAAACTATTCGGGAATCTTCAAAATAGGTTTCAAAATATTCTCCGACGCGAAACAGAATTATCATGTCGTTGCCATGCTTTCGTTTCATTTGTGTGTATTTGTCCATAATGTGTTCGTTATTAACGATATTACGGATAATTGAATCGTTCATAAGGGTACTTTTTAGCAACACTTTAAGATATGGGAGTGGCAAATATATGATTTTTAATCTATAAATAGGGAAATGGAATACAATTAATTATTATAAATCAATAACCTGTGCTTGCTTATACGGCACCACAGTTTTCCCCGTAAGCTCCGGCAGGAAGCACCCACTCTTCATGTTCCTCCAGGATGACAGACGGCGTATAGATACGGCCCGTAGCCAATGCCTTCAGTTCCGGAGTGATATCCTTATAAGGAGTTCCCGAATGAATCAGCGAAGGCAAATCCGTTCCACGTTTAATGGTGCAACCAAAGCGCTTCTCATACCGAATAATCAGCCGGGTCTGAGCAGGGCTGACTACTGCCGCACTGGCAAACTGGTTCTTACGGGAGAAAATGCAGAACTTACAACTGCATCTTCCCCACCCCATATAATAACACGGATGCACCCGGACACGATATCGTTCAATAATATCCCACACTTCGCGTTCCTTCATATCGCGCATCGGCCTGTATCTGTCTACATGGCGTTGGAACTGCTTTCCATTCCTGCGGTCCGCGCGATCCGGTTCAAACACAGGATACTTCGCCCGTCGTGCGGACTCCTCTCCCCTTTCTCCTGAAATCACCAGCGTGCGTATTCCGCGGAAACGCTCCTGGTTGACGATAGCAGACGTACATACATCTATCTTCAGGTAGCTGCTGCACCAGCGCACTTTCAGATCGGGCGAAGCCTGCGGGAATTTCCATCGCGTAGAAAGCTTTCCGCTCGTACCACCTACTTTCCCTATGCTGTGGTCGATGCATTCAAAGTGAGTGGGTGCCGTGTATTCCTCCTTGCGGAGCATTTCGCGTTTAAAGCCGCCCTCCTTCCATTGGAAGAATATCTTAACGCCGAATGCTTCAGCAAACTTCCGGCAGTAGTCGGGGGTGACTTCCCAGTCGAAAAAAGTCTTATCGCGAGCGTCGATTTCCTGGTGCCAAAGCTCGATTTTCTCTTTGGGCACGCCCTCGTCCAACAAGTGCAGAAAAGAGGCAGTGGAATCCTTTCCACCGCTAAATTGTACCAGATATTTGTCATAACTGTGTAAATTGAATTGTTCCATACATATAAACTTTTAGTGATACTGTTCCGGTATATTTAGCACCGTTATTTCATCGCTTCATTAAGTTTGGCAATCGCTTTATCCAAGCTCTCGTTTGATGACTCCATTGCTGCAATCGCACTCTCTATTTTATCCCCCTTTACACCGCTTTGAAAGCTTTCAGGCAGGCTATCATACGCATCACGTTCTTCACTGATGATATCTTCTATATCATTTTTCACATCATTTATCTGGTCGATTATCTCGACAATTCGGCTTCTTTTGTTTTTATTCATAATTTTATGGGTATTTAAAAAGGGCAACCGATATGATTGCCCTTTAAATGGATTGAATTATTTAATTTATATACCAACTTTACGGTTCAGCAGGTAGTGTACTCTTATATTTCGATGTAATAAACCTTCAAATGCCCGGGTGGTTTTAAGACTTATCGATAATTTCAAATAAAAAGAGGACTGCCACGGTATCACTACCACAGCAGCCCATACATACTATACTAATGACAACAATAAATATTTTAGTGGTTATTGCAATGCATTCACCATTTTTTCATGGGTACTTCTATAGATCAATCCGTCTGATGTTCGTGCTACATAACAGACAGGTTCACCCATAAGCAGGTTGGCATATACCTTTTGTCCTGCTATTGTTTCTAAGTATTTTACATTATAATAGCTGTTAGTCTGGTATTCTTTCAGCTCTTTTCCCACAGTGGGCTTAACAAAAGAACTGTCGTAATCAGCCAACATCTTCTCCAGCCATGTTTTATGATACGTGCCAATGGCCCGATTGAAGATGACTTGTGGACGAATACTCATCGGGGTGCGGCGGGTTACAATCAAAAGACCATATTTGCTGGGATATGATTCTTTTTCATAGAATCCGATACATGTGTGTCCCAACAGGCAATAAGAGAAATTCTGCCTGTTCTCTCTTAACTGTGAAAAAGAGCATTCGCCACCCATAAACTCAACAGGAAGCCCCGTCATTTCCTGAAAATTTTCATAGTAAACGGCAGGAATATATTCTTTAAGCCCTTTCATGTATGAATCTTTGTTGATTACCAGATTCAGCTTACAGGCTACTTCATAGGTAACAAATTTAGGTTCGGCATACTCTATATTCCTGAGAGAATGTTCGAGTGCTGCCGAAACTATTTCTGGTGTCTGTAACTGGCGGGGTATCTGTTCAAACCAACTATAGGTTTTATCATGCTCAAAGCAATGCTTAACAAATGCTTCATTCCATATCTCTTGCGGAAACTTGGGATATGTGGTAGTCTGTTTAACGAATTTCTTACATACTGTCCTTGTCAACAAGGACTTGTCCACCCCCTGTACAAAGTGATAAAAATTAGGTTTATCCTTGCAGTTGTCCAGCACTTGCAGGAGCCTTGGGACTGTCTGATAATCTTTAGGAAGGTCATTGAAATAAAGAGGTGTCTCCGCGATTATTAAGTCTGCCAACGCATCATTCATCACAGTTTTCATCTTCGCAAGGATATCACTTTTTGCCGGAAAGTGATAAACATTAATTTTGCTTTTCGGTCCAAGAACCGCCATAAACATATCGAGTGTGTATTTGTCAACACTTACCAACTCTGGTCTCTGCATAGCCAATAGCTTATGATATTCACCTTGCTTATGACATTTAGGTATGAGTTCTATCGCAGCTTCCACTGACAATCCGGATAGTGACAACAGCCCTCTGTAGAACGCTCTGTTTTTAATGGTACGAGGGACAAAAGAAAGAAGTACTTGTGTCTTTTCCAAGGCCGACCTTTTTTCATACTCACTACTACCGTAATGGTTATAGCGTCACGTCTGTAATCGTAACTTGAATTACCGGAAAAGAGGTTCCGAATGCCTTTATAAACAGCCTCTACATTCCAGCAGCAAGAAGGAATCAACGCCAGATAATGCATATGATTCTTCAAACTCCCCATCAATACCTTTAGCATGTTCTGGTTTCTTAATGTATAGGGTACTTCGGGAAGATTATCAATATCTTTTTCTACGGCGACATTGCATACCTCTTGCGAACGTTTGTCAACAGGTAGCCGACTCAGGCTGAAGCTGCTCCAACCGTCACCACTTTTTTGAAGAATACGTTGGATATTCTCCATAGTCATGAATTCCACAGGCAAACAATCCAATAAACGAATGTTACCTTCTTCTACTCCGGCTTTAATGATTTCTGAAGTTAATAAACTGACCGGAAGATTAGCAATTGCTGTGCAAATAGAAAAGTTTGTCATATTGTTGTTTTTTAGTCGTTTAAGAATAGTATGTTATATAGGAATCAGCTTACATGCTGATAACCCCATGATATGTGAAATCTGCCTTTATCATCTTTTTCACGATGAAGCAAGGTTTCAATAATGTCGGGAGAGATATCAAATTCCTCATAGATTTTCGATTCTTCCTTTACCTCTCCGGTTTTGATGAACTCATTCAGGCGTTCTTTGGTAAGCACCAGTGCCATAAGGTTCTGTTCGATAGAATCCTCGTAAGTGACGAAGTGTACATGCGTATGCTCTTCGCAATCCAGACGGATAAAGCGAAAGTAATATTGCTCCATGTTCGGGATGTTCCATTGTAGAGATTCGATGATAACATCATTACATAGAGGAATATTGGTGGAACTCTTCAAACTCTGCTGCGTCGATATCAGAATTCCGTTCTTTGTGGCTTGAAATTCTTCAATGATATTGATACGCTTCTTAAAATTGATATCACCCTGGATAATAAACAAAGGACGGTCAGGAAATTGCTCCCTTATATGCTCTTCATACACATTTTTAGAATCGATGCTTGTACAGCCAACAGCGACTTTCCCCGGAATATTTTTTATCATTCCGGCTATATACTCTGCCTTGCGGGGATATTCATCCCCCACATAACCCGGCATCAGGTGAGGTATGGAACAGGATCTTATCAGCAACATAATTTGGCGGACAATCTGAAGAGACGACTCTTTACGGGTGTCACCGGTGCTGGAAAAATACAAGTAACAGATGGAGAAAAACTCCTCCATTATCTTAAGATATACGGCCTTTTCACTCTCACTGGGAGTGACAGTATGATTATGGATCGTGTACTTGTCTCCGGCAAAGTCACGGAATTTTCGTGTAAGAATGGTCTTATCTATCAATCTGAATAAATCATCCTGATTATAGACATCCTGGTTGTGCTTCTCAATACCAAAAACAGACGCTTTTGCGGGACAGAAACAGGACTTGAACAAGTAGTTGCCTCCTTTGGGTGGAAAAGGCCGGTGATATTCCGTAGTCGCTATATTGCGACAAACAATCTCCTTATCCTTGTTTTCCAAATAAACATAACTGCAATCACACATCATGTTCACAGAATTATTATACAGCAGTTCTATTTGTGAGTACAACTCGCCGATATTGTTTCGGGTAGTAGTTCCGGTGTCCAGCAATTTTGTATGCAAACGCCGAAATATATCCAACGTAAGCTTCGTCCGGATAGAGGATGGATTGGTGATCTCGTCGGACTCATCGAACAAAAGGCAAAGCTTGCGGCTACGCATCTTTATGAACCGTTTCAACTCCCGTTTGAGCTTCGCTAAAATAGAAAGAGGCACCAATAAGAATTCTCCCGGCTGGACATCGGCCAGTTGGCCGGGGCTTGTAATCAACTGATATTTCTCATGATTAACTTCCATAAAGGGTACCCAAGTCATGTTAATGGCATTAGGAGGTGCGAGGATAATAGTATTCTTCACAACCTTACGTAGCAACTGAAGCTTACCGAAGTTATAGGCTACCGCCGTCTTTCCGGAACCCTGTTGCCAGTTCAGTAGCGCATACCGTTTCTGAAAGATCCAGTTCATGTCATGGCGTTGTAGCTTGGTAAACTTTACCGGTCGCCCTTGCTTATTGTTGAAGGTGAGCTTACTGATATACGACACTAATTTTCGGTCGCACTCCATTTCAGAGAAAGGCTGGTTTTGCTGTGCATATTCTCTCCGCCTCCGTGCTATATACTTCTCCGCCTGCCTGTACTGCCCACGTAATTTTGGTGTCATTTCAGGTACCAACGGTAAAGTATCATAATTCATGATAAGGTCATTGATAGATGTCCTCTTCTTATCAATGTCCCGAAGCATTCCCGGAGCATAACCTTTAAGCTTAAAACTGTAACCTGTTTTGACTAAAGCTATCTCTTTACGTGGAACCACATACTGATTCACAATATAACGTTTAAGGATTGGTAATATTTTCGCCGGAGTCAGTTTACTGTATTGCCAGTTTTTGTATTCCTCCGAGTTACAATCTGAAGGAGGTTTCTGATTGTGATATTTGGTAACCAATGCCAACGCTTTAGGGTAATGTACCTTAAGATGCGGATGAGTTTTCAGCTCATACAGGTATTTTTTTACTTTATATTCAAATCGTTCATCTACCAAGCCTCTGTTTTTCAATTCACGCATCAACTGAATTCGGAGTTTTTGCCTAATCTCTTTAGCTGCACTAATACGTGATTTCATTTCATCCATCGAAATAAACTCTTCTGCTTTATAAGGTCGCATGGTAATGCTATCAGAATAACGCATGAATGCCATGACTTTAGTATTGAAACTCTGAACTCCAATAGATGAAAAGCTATCAGATGGCAACAGCGTTTGTCCGATAAAGGAAAAGTCGCGATTAATAGAACTCACCTTCGTTTTCTCCCAAAATTCACTTTGCAAAAAAGACGCCGGTACAATTACTAGCATGATACCACCGGGCTTTAGCACCCAGAATGCCTTGTTAAGATAGAAAAACTGACTGGAATCTCCATTGAAATCCAGGTTGAATGGTGGGTTGCCAAGCAGATAGTCAAAGCTCATAGTAGAGTCATACTGACGGATATCCCTAATTTCTAAATTAGCCTGTGGATATAGGGTCTTTGCAACCTTTACAGCCTGTCCGTCAATGTCAAAGCCAAAAGCGTTGTATAAATTCGGAAGATAATTGAAAAAGTTTCCCATCCCACAACACATATCCAGCACGACTTCTGTCGGGTCAGGTGAAATAAGCTCAACCATCTGGCGACATATATTATGCGGCGTGAAGAACTGACCGATTTCAACTTCCTTTTTAGCCTCTGAATAATCGCGATAGTTATCGTAATCATCTTGTTTCAGACCATGTAAGCCACCCAAACCGGTATAACAATTAAAGATAATCTCGTTAGTCAGAGAGTTGTTATTGGTATCGATACAGAATAATATCTTTTCGTTTACCTCAGACCGGCGCGTCTGAGGTATTTGCTGAGGAACTATAGGATAATACATATTCGGAAAATTATAAAGTGTTTAATTTCAATCTATTGAAGCATTCTAGTGCTTCATTCTGACTATCAAACCTCACATCGATACGTCCATTCTTGAAAAACTTCATCTCGATTGGTTTGATGGTGAAAAGCTTGTACCAGTCTGATATGCTGATATTGTCCTGTTTCCAGTCACGAATGACCCGGGTGCCTCCATTCAGCCTGCCGTCTCCAAATAAAGTAAGGGCTGCACAAAGGATTTCTAAGTTTTGTGCATAACTATAATCGAGTTGATACTCTTTGTAATATTCCCAGTGAGAGCTGCTGAATGAAATGATATTATAAAAAGTGATAGCCTTTGATTTCTGGATTGGAGGCTTCTTCCACCCTCCATCAGGGTATAGAGCAAGCAATCGCCCTGTGATTTCATCTTCCGCTTTCTGGCGGAAACTCTTACCACCCAGATGATTGATTACAATGTCAATATAGCTCATGTAAACAGGACGATAATTAGCAGGGAGTGACTTTTTATCCATTTCAGGAGCTGAAATAGAAAGAGCGTAACTCTTATTGAAATGACTGATGATAGAACTAATGAACCTTTGGATGGCTCTTGCACGCATTTCAATGATGGTGTTTATTGGTTTAAATGGCAAAAACAAGAGATCCTTATAGGTTTCTACGTCATAAGAGTATCTATACGGATCACGATACTCTATTCTTCCTTCCGGCGTCACACTATATTTATATTCTTCTTTATATTGCTCGGCATCTTTCATAAAATTGGCATACCAGACGTCTAATTGGTCGAGAGTAGCATACAACAATCGTTGTTGTCCTTCACAGAAATCACGGTCTATCTGTGCTATTTTCTCTTCATTTCTGACTTCAATCTTATCGAATATAGAAAGCATATTGGTGGCTGCACCGACTATGGGAGCCGTTGTGAAATTTTGTTGCATAAGTGTATGTATTAAAGTATAGAGAGTATAGTAATATTAGTATCGAGATTACAAGTATAAGAGCTTAGTCTGCTGTACGACTATTAGTAATATTGGCCCGCCCCGGTGTTAACGGATCAATAATAATCAAACCTTCCTTCACAAGCTCATCAAAAGCAGAATATAAGTAGTTCTCAGCCTGTTCACATCCAATTAATACTCTGTTGGTAAGAGTTTCTATTTTTATCTCTTCACACAGTTTCTTTATTACAGTCGAGGTGTTTAGGTAAACATCCGGGTTGCTCGTGCGAAAGTTCGTTAGCAATGTTTCCCGGATTACATTATCACACTTAAGATGATATTGCTCCAGTAGCTCATTATCATCATAGTCCCAGATAGGTTTGCTCTTAACGCTACGTATTTCAAAAGTTGTAGCAAAACGAAGCATCCTTTCAATATCGTTCAGTTGTCCAGGCATGCATTTTCCGGCAAGTTCCTTTGGATGGCAATAAATAGAGTTTTTACCTTTTATACCTTCCGGGGCTTCACCAGGAAACATCGGCTGTTTTATTTCATAACCGTAGGCATCCAGCATGCTTACTATTTCTTTATAAAATGCAGCATAAAAGATATCATTATTATCTTTTACATGAATGCATATGTTGAATTTCTGCAATAAATGCAAGTTTGATTCTGGGGTTTCCACTTGGGGCAGTAAATCCATATCAAACCCGAAACAATTCGTCAACCCATACAACGTGTTGTCTTTTATACCAGGCAGTTCCATGAATTCAGCATCGGGAAGTACAGAAGCTGTATAGCCATAATCACCGCCTGAACCAAGTTCTTGTATCTTACAAACTGTACCTTTTAATGACACATCATCGGGACGTTCCGGATCATTTAATATAATACGGGCACCTACATAAATATCTTTTATTGTTATCATTGTTTCTTGTTTTAGTTAATATGATAATTAGTCTGATTTAAAGTTGCAACAAGGCAATTGCCACGGAAAACATAGAAGCATTTTTTTTCGACTTTGGCTTTAGCTTCAAGATCTGCCCAACTTTTGACATCATCTTGAATGATCACACTATGAAGCCCATCCTTATCTAATGTTTTAAGGGTCAGCCCCTCCATACCATTTTTTCTTTTCTGAGCGATGTAACGCAAATAGGCTGGTGAAGATATATTAACAATCCCATCAGTCCCTTTAGAAAACCAGCAACCATCCTGATAAAGAAACACATAGTAACCAAGTGCGAAGAAAGCGTCTTTGGAAGGGCAAGTTTCGGCACGATTACCTTTGGGCTTATTGTTATTATCGCGGATATAGGCGTCACAATGAACTTTATCATTGTCATTGGTGTATTTACCATAAGGGGTTGCCCCCAACTTGTATAGGTTTCCCAGAGCCAATAAGTCATCTACCCGTTTTTCGGTTTTATAAAAATTCTTCAGACATATTCCTGTTGTGTAAGAATAGACATTGTAATCAACATTGATGTGTTGTACCTGCCCATTCGGGAGGAGTTTTCCAATATACATTTCCATTAGTTCATATATTTAGTCAGTTATTAATTCCATTCAATGATACAGCATGAAATGCTGAATAGTAAGCCTCATCTTCTTTATCCTGCTTCAGCCCGATATACCGGCTTGTCGTTGATAAATCTGCATGATTCAAGAGTCCCTTTAGGGTCAGCATTGCCTCGGTGCTACAGTCCTGAGACTCGAAATAGTAACGTGCAAATGTTTTACGCAGGGAGTGAGTGGAGAACGCGCCAACATTCAATCGGTATTTCACCCGGAAATATTTCAATTTCCTATTGATGTAGTCCTTTCCATAAGCCTTGCCCGTTCTGGGGTTAAGGAAAAAAGGCTGGTTAATGTCCGGACTACCGAGCAACTGGTAGAAAAAAGCGATTTCTTGGGTCAGACCGGTTTCCAGTTTGATTCGTCGTCCTTTAGTAGTCTTCTGTTCAACCTTCATCAATTCTTTGTGATTGAGAAGGTCACTCCATTTCAAAGTGAGGACATCCGAAACTCTAAGAGCCGTATAAAATGAAATTCTACAATAGAACTCCCATGAATACAATTTATCTATATGCAGACCTTCCAAAAAGCGAATGAATTCCTCTATCGGCAGGTAGTCTGATGTTGTTTTCTGGCCTTTCATTCCCATAGCATGTTATTTTAAGTTTAGCTGTAAGACTCGCTGTGTGACAATGTCTCTGGCCCCTAATCGGTTCCATGCCCGCTTTCCACGCACACGGTTGATGATGGATGCACTTTTAAGTATAGAGAGGCAGTCGTCCACACAGTTGATAATTTCGGATATTTCTTCGGGATTGTCTCCCTCGGCCTGGCAAACTTTTGCCATGACACGTACCTCCTCTACGGTCATTATTGAAAGACCGGGGAAGGTTGTCTTGCTTTGATTTATCATATTTCAAATTATTTACAAGTTGACAAATGGGCATAAAAAAGACGGTAGACTATTTAGGTCTACCGTCGAATAAAGGTTAGAAGGAGTGTGTTTGGGAGAAATATATAGTCTTAGAGATTCATTATTTACTCAAATATGGCTTTAAAAGTTCAAAATATTCATCATCTTTCATCTCCCAATTGGTTTGTGCAATGGGCTTATTGTTTTTGTCAAGTATGCAAAAGTCAGAGGCTCCCATTTTATCTGAATTTACACCCAATTGCTTTTTCAGATATTTGCAGGTAGCCTTTATCGGGTTATAAAAGCTGACCAATTTCCTTTTTCTGTTCTGATTAATTAAATACATCGCTGATGTAACTTTGCAGGTGTCAGCATATTGCACTACTTCAAGACTATCCTGTGCACATATAAAAAACACATCGATATTCTCATTATTCCGGGTAGCCTTCACCACTTCCGGGTATCGTATTTGAGAAGCCTGACAATAATTACAAAATACATAAATGAGTTTGTAGCTCTTGTCAGATTGCTTAATTTGCTCCGCAAGCATTTCATCTCCAACATTTTTAATCTGCGCTTGAAGATTAGTTGTTGTAAACAACAAAATTAAGAAGGTGTATACAAGTCTCATTTTCTATTCAATTTTGTCGAGCAATTTGATCCGATATCCACCATTATCACCAAGGGCCGAATCATATAAAATAGGCCCAGCTTCAACTTTATAAGTCTCAGTTGCGAAAAGTTCGACCTGGCACTCTGTTGCAAGAGCTTCACTATTAGGAGAAGCAACAACCACTTCATTTACTTCAGCCATTGTTACATCATCTTTAACCCAATAGATGTCATCATCTATCTTTAGTGAAGACATTTCTACTGTTGTGCCTTCAGGCAAAGGTTTGGCAAGTAACATATTTGCCTCGTAAGTGTTTGTACTTTCGTCCAGCACTACTTCAAATAAATATTCGTCAGGGGCAACGGCCTGTTCCAACGCAGCAACAGAACTACTTTTAGGGAACAACTTGAAATCACACAATCCGAATCCGCGGTTGCACCCTTTGCTTTTGCGAGCAATTCTTGCACTAATTAGTCCTTTCGTTTTTTTGTTTGGTGGCATTGTAGGGTTAGTTCTGGTAGTAACAGATAGCAAGTTGCTAAACTCCACTTGAGATACAAAATCATCTTCCAAAAGTTCTGATGGATTCTGAACTAATTGATTCTCTTCCGAAGAACAAGCTACCAACATGCCCATTCCCAATGAGCATAAGGCTACAAATAATTTCATTTTCATAATAGTTAGTTTTAAGGGGTCAGTTAATTCTCTCAAATATACAATTTTCAACTGATATTCACTACCCTATTATCCATAATTAACACTGTTTTCTTAAAGAAATTCCTTGATTATCTTTATTTTTGTAAATAAGGATAATGTTTATGAGAAGATTAGTAAGATTTTGGATAATAGGAATGTTAGCCATACTCTGGGGATGCAGTTCACCAAAGATGGCCAACAGGTATCCTATTACTAATATTAATCAAGACTTAAGCCATTGGATTGCCATAGATTCTGCCTCTGTATCCCATATCAGGAGTCGAAACACAGACTCCAAAATAGGAGATTATAATCTGAAACGACTGCGGGATAATTTGGACAAAGAAAAAGACAATCCTTATTGGGGCGAATCCATTTATTACATGTTGCAAGATCTGTTTAAAAAGTAATTCTTTATCTCATAATTATATATATTCCTTGGGACAACTTTCCAGGAAAGAGTATTGTTTTGTGAATCTTATCTGTTATATCCATTCACCTTCGGTTAATACAATTGCTGCTCTTTGAGAAATTACTTCCTGTTTATAGGCCTCATCTGCCAGTACCCAGTCGGACATATAATCAATGTCATCGTTACACGAATTGCAGTCGAGAATGATTAGTTTATCCGTCAGTACGGTAAATTCTTGTTTCAACAAGTCACATAAGTAAGTGCCATCCGGACTGCTGATGGTATACAAATCATTATCCAGCCGCGCTAACAACTCCTTTTGATTGGGGTAAACTAACAGGTATTTGTAGCCTTTACTTTGTTCTTCCCAAATTTGCTTGTGAAGTTGTTTGGGTGTTCTCGGAGTGCATGGGGTATCCTTGGGGAAAGATGAACGAGTGAAGGCATCTATTGATTCGGCATAAATCCGATAAAGAATGCCGTCGCGTTCTCTAATGGCTTCTTCGCGAGTCAGCCCGATATTGGATGATTCTTTCCCGTCAATGAAAAGTTGCAGCTCGGATTGGCGAAGCACATCATAGCGATCATAGTAATCGGGAAGCGTCTGTTCGATGAAGTTCCAAAATTTGTCCGTGATTGGGATTGGTGCTGGATAACAGGTATTAATAAAATGGTTATCTTTAAGCCACTGGATGATGGTAGTCAGCCCGTCCAAACTTAAATGTTTGATGGGAACAAGACCTGCCCTTCTGGGACTGCCCTCCAAATAACATAACACGCTGCCACTGTGATGATCATACTGTAGGGAAAATAACTTATAAAACTCATTAGTGGCAAATAGCCGGCTCGGACTACACAGCGCTACTTTAAGTGGAATGCTTTGTTTTGTCAAAACAGTGATTGTAGACTTTTCTACGCAGTATAAGGCTGTTTTAATTTGCCCGATTAGATATTCGCGCATTTTATCCGTTTGCTGCTGGACATCCATGAAGGGGGATTTAGTATCTTCAAGTAGATATGTCCAGCGGAAAACACCTTTTACGGGAGTCATCACATCATTCGGCGTTTCATACCAGCAATTTGCATTGAAGTCATAGAACACTTTACATTTGTGTCCATCATCAAATAATGCCTGTACATCCACCGAGCAGTTACGTTCACTTCCTTCTAAATGTTCAGGAAAGTCATCTTTACCATGAAGTCCTACATGTTTATTCTTATTCATACTTGTATTCTTTTTACCTTTTACCAGATTCTTATATCATAGTCATTAAAATAGCTCTCCAACTCTTTTAAGCCTTCTAAGCTATGCAGCCCATTTTCACCAATTACTGCAATATCAACAGATATTCCATAATCTTTTTTCACACTCACGTCCGAATTGCCAAAAACTTCCTTTACACATCCCGCGATATCGGACACCTCTTGATTGTTCTTTACGATATTAAGTACCATTCGATTTTGTTTTTAGTTTATTGTTAACTACCAACTGGAGAATGCTTCCGATAATATTTCAAAAGCTGTTCTTGCTCATCGGGAAGCATACTGTTGAACCAGCGAATGAAATCGCACTCATTGCGATACCATGCACTGATAAGATTATTCACATCGAATTTGCAATCTTTGCTCAGTCCATTAAAAGCAACGCAAATATCATTGTGCAAGTCGAGATAAGAACGCTTTCTCTTAAAGCGGGAAGAGATATGCTCCAGCAACTTCCGGTTCTCTTCATTCTTCATCGTCACTTTATCTACAGGAGAAAGGGCCGATATGCCTTGTGAGCCGATAGTAATGTTCTCGGATTCTGCAAACTTCTCGATTCTTGCCCGTCCTTCGTCGCTGACCGGATTATAGTAGGTAACTTGCCGGTTCGGGGCGATGTGGGCTACTTGCATATAGTCGTGATTCTGTGTTCGTAGCTTATCGCAAACGGACACACCATTGCCCATAAAGCCGAACATCAGTTCTTCCTGGAATAAAGGCATCCCGAAATAGTGATGCTTGATGAAGCGTTCCAACAGAAGATTAGAATCATACGTAGTCTGGTCGATATGCTGACAGATGGCGTCCTCTTGATTGAGAACAAAGTATTCGTAATAACTTTGCAGAGTGAATAACTTCACGTAACCATTTCCTCTCAGGTGGGTTACCAGAACGAGTGCCTGGTGCTCTACCTGAATGTTTAGGAGATCAAACTGTTCTGACGGCTTGTTGCCGGATATACTTTCGAGTATTACAATGCTATTATTCATGGTTCTTTGCTATTTGTTCAATGATAGTATCAGTTATCTCGTCCTCATATTCGCCGAAAGGAGAATTCTTGACGGTGTAGTAGTTGACCTTAAACTTATCACATACATCTTTGCAGACCTGTTTGTAGGCTTGTGAAGCGAAATCGTGGGCAAGCTGGTCGTGCGTGTCCGAAGAACAGTCGTAATCGCAAAACGGACATCGATACCGTTCGATAAGCCCTTTGCCTACAGGGGCATCGTCAATCTCGTATATCAATGGCCCATCGCAATCGGGACACAATTCATTGTCATAGCTTTTGCACACTGCATTCTCTAACTCTTTGAGCAGGCTGGCTCCTTGCGGCAGGATGCCCAGGCTCGGCTTCTGAAATTCTTCCCGGAGCTCTTCAAAAGATAAACTTTCGTCCGGGCCGAAGTTGCAGTCTTCGATATCGACATACCCCTTTGAGGGCATAGGGATTTCCTGAAACGTCAGGATAGTGCCGCCGTGATTGACACAAACCGAGGGCTCAATAGTCGAGAGCTGATTCCCATCATCACTTTCCCGGACATCATAGGCATAGATGCCTTCGGGAAGTGAGTCGCGTTCAATTCTGCTAATTGTGAACATGACGAGAATGCCGTTAAGACGGGCTGCTTTGTAAGAATCTTCATGGTTATAAAATACTGGTTCCATTATATTTTGTTTTTTAGGGTTTAACATTCGGGGGTACTATTGTGCCTGACGTTCGGAGGGTCGGATATATCCATGGCGTTCCAAATAGTCAATGATATCAATCAATGACTTCTCATGGAAGGATTCAAGTTCCATTTCGTTTTCCGGCTCATTATACAAGGATGCTGTCACTGATTCGCCGGATATATAGAGGAAATTCAGTTCATCAGAACATTCGCAATCAACGTTGTAAGCAACAGTTAAGTCGAACTGGTCTTTGTTAATATATAGTTTTTCTCCGTTTTGGGGAAGCGCACTTTTTATGCAATCAATCATTTCGGCTTTAAGGGCATCTCGCCTGATTTCAAATGTTTTACTTGCTTTTACGGTTGTCTCCAGTCCAAGTACATGCCAGAGGAATTTAATGATAACTTCGTTGGAACTGTCATACACTCTGAATCCGGTGCGCAGTTGTCCTGTTTCGTCATCATAACCACTTACAAGAATCATGTCGTCATTTAAGTAGACGGATGTTATCCGGATGTAGGGTCTATCATGTCGGCCTTCAAAGATGGCACAAACCGGAAAATTCTCGTCGTTCAGCTCTTCGTCACCGTTGAGCTGCATGGAGACTTTTCCGCCATGCTCCCGCAGGCAATCTTTGATAAATGGCTGTGCCCCATTCAGGAAAAGATTGAGATAGGATGTGATTTGATAGAAATCCTGTAAATTCATTGCTGTTAGTCTTTATAGTTTGGTGAATACTTGAATATATAAAAGCTGGTGCTGATAATGATAACCTGCACCGGACAAGAATAGAAGACTTAAGCTTAGCTTAGTCCAAAGAGGGTAAATCTTTTATGAATTGTTTTACTTTTTGCTCAATGAAGGCGTCTACGGTAAAGATGTAATCATTCTTATCCCAATCAGTGTATCTATGTAAGCTCATGAAGCTGTCTGCCCACGAGACCATTTTGCCAACAAGCTCGCGTGAATCAATCTCGAATTGGTCGAGCAAATGTTGGGCACCGACGCTATATGCTATATCAGCCAGCACTTCGTCACGGTCACTGCTTTTTATGCCTATCGGACCGCCGTAATCTTGTCTGATTTTTACTCGCTCACTGAATGACAATTTGTTCCAAAAAGCATTGTAATGGTCAGTACTGCCATCAGTAGCAGGCGGAAGCCCGGTAATCTCCTCTAACGCCGAAACATCCCGCATGTTCCACCATTCCTGCAATTCGTGTTGCAGGTTTCCCTGAGTGATTGGTTCAACGTACCGTTTGCATGCATTGCAATAGCAATCTCCTTCTTTATCTAATTCTGCATTACAGTATTCGACAAAGGCGCCGTTAAAATCGGGGTTTACCCAAGCTTTGACCAGGATATTTGGAGAAGCACACCAATTACACACTAAATTCTCGGTCTGAATTCTGTTACTGTTTCCACAATAGACCTTATTGGCTCGTTCGACAAGTAGCTTACGGTTGTGTTCTGTAAGTGAGAAGTAAAAACGTTCGGCAGCTCCATGGGCAGTCTGGGTAGTGAAGGAATCCCATTTTTGCCAAAAATGAAGATAGTTATTGCCAAACACTTTCTCACACTCTTTATCATCCCACATACTGCTCATGTAGTAGAAGTAACTACTTACTATGGTTTGTATTCCAGTTTTCATTTGATTTTGTTTAGGATTCATCTGCATTTTCACATAATTCGCCTGTATAAGGCGAATAAATTGTTCCACTCTCTGCCGCCCCGGGGTCTACACCAAACAAGGCGATGCCCGGTTCGTAATACAACTCCAATTCACAAGGTTCCAAAGCTTTACTCTCTGCTGCATCGCGAGTCATGCCGCCTATCATCAGGTCTTCGACTCTGCGTGTATAAGCTAAGGGTGTCTCAATTGGAGTTAAATGAATCATTACCGATTCATATTGATCTGAATTATTAAGCTTTACCATACTGATTTATTGTTTTGATTCTTCATTGTTTTCAGATTCCTCCGGATGGAGGATTTCAATTTTGTAGCAAAGCATCAGGTAATCGTCTTCAATACCCATATTCCACCAACGCCCCACATAATATTTGTGTGCTTCTTCTTCGGTAAGGCGTATAGGAGTGGTAAAATAATCCTCTTTGCCCTGCTTATCCCTCAAAAAGACTTTCACGTAGATAAAGGGAAGTAATTCTTCCTTCTTTTTCTTTCCGGATATTGTACTGACACTTGTATTCATAGGATAATGTATTAAGAGATTAGGAAAAGGATACTTCACTATAACGTTTATCTGCACCTATGCAAACTTTGATTGCAAAGGTTTCGCCATACTGGGAAGCATCTGAAATCAGGATACCGCAGGTCTCACCAAAGGAGAAACGCTTAGCGAGAGCTTTGTCTACGGCCATCAAATATTGCTCTTTGGTTGCAGGCTCTGAACCACAATAGGAAAACCCATTGTCCCAACAAAAATTGAATGCCTGTCCACCCCGGAGAGATAGGTTCAGAATCTCTGCACGGGTGAGCAAGTGCCTGTCAACTATAAACTTTACCTTATCGGGGGCTTTTATAAGAAGCTCGTCATTTTCACTGTAGTAAAGATTGGCTTTTGCCATTTTTTTGATGAATGAACATTTGGCCTCTTTATCTGCTTCTTCTGCTTCAACAATGGTACATTTCGGCAGATGAACATATAATTGGTTGTTTATGTCGAAATAAACGCAGCTCAGATAAACCGGATGGTATTTGGTTATCTGGTTGGAGTCCTTTTGGTATTGGGAACTTTTCACGGCTATTATGCCGGAAAGGTTCACCTTTCTGCCATTGGAAAACATACCATCACCAACGACCATGCTTCCTTTAATTTTTAAGACTTTCATATTATCACGTTTTATAATTAAAGTATTCTAACTTAGAACAACGCCCGGAATACAGGATATGGACGCCCTTAACGATACCTATAAGAGAGAATTAATATTCCCACCCTTTGTATATCTTGTCAGCGTTGGGCAATTTCGAACGGCGTATCCATTTGTTTCGTGCTTTCTTCATGCTTTTTCTGCGTAACATGGTCGAACGCTTATCTTTTTTTCAAAATAGCCTTCAAGTTTCTCTAATTGCTTTTTATAACTCATGGTTGTTTTATGGTTAAGTCCATATCTGTTTAGGAACTCTTTGAACTCCAAGATTATGAATCGGAGTTATAAATTTCAGACAATCGTAATACAGAAACCCACCTTCATCCAAGATACTTTGCAGTGAATTGATTCCACCGCTTGGAGTATAGGGTACACTGTCTTCTTCAAATGCCACATATCCTTTGCCTTCGATGTAGAAGCAGTGTCCGGAAGTAGATATCCCTACACGCTCACTCTTCCTGAACTTGTAATCATGGTCAATCTTTACGATTTCCAATTTCTCATTCAACTCTATGGTTTCTGGAGTTCTCTTGAAGTTTTTTCCCATTGTTCTATTTGTTTAACATCAATTTTTGAAAGGATTCCGAGGACAATCGTTTTTGCTTGCGCTATGCCAGCTTTATAGCCCATTGGAAACCCTTCCCGATTACATAAATGAGCGTGAGAAGAATTTGCCCATTCACTGATTTCTTTGATTGCTTCTTCCTGTGTCATATTCGTATCTATTTCTCCAAATGTTTTACTGCCCAATCGTTATCTTTTCTCTGCAAGTGGAGTTCTGCTTTTTCTGGGTCAAACTCATAATGCTCGCATTTACGGCTATTTGTCATAGCGAGCAATAACGGAAAAAACATTCCATGCTTGCACCCTCTACCATATTCATCAGATGCAGATTTGCAAATATCGCATCTGTAAATATCTTGTACACATGCTATGCCCAATATATTGCCTCCTTTCTTTCTTGCTATGGATGATTCTTGTTCCTTATTTCATCAAGTTTTTTGGCAAGTATTCTAAGGGTACTTGCACTTGTGGTTAAATGGCTGATATTATCAGCAAGATGTCCCGTTTCCATGAAATGAGATAAAGACTCGGACACTTTTTTTACTCCTTTTTTAATATCATCAATTTCATTCATATTCTTAGTTATTAGCTAAAATGATTAATTTTCCTTTCTTTTAAATGTTATATCAAACTGGCTTACATTCTGGATTTCTTTCAGAGTCATCTCCTGAATGAAAGCATTTAACTTATCAATATCTACGTCGGTGCTACGCCCCCAAACGGTTGCTGCTGCCTGAACGGCATCTTGCATGGAGAAGCAGAATTGTGTCCAGTCGTCAAATTCCTCCCGGTCGTTTAGAATGGCAGTGATTCTCTTTTCCGCTTCAGCAATGTATTTTTTATTATGCTTTTTCTTTCGCATCGTATCGTTATTAATAGATTCAACAATATTTTTTTCGGAGTACTGTTTCAGTCTCCGGATTGCATTTGTAGATGATCCGCACATGTACCTTTGTGCCAGTTTTTTGCAAGCACTTGAGAAGACCGGCATGACACATGTGTAAGGCAGGCCGACTCGCATATGCGAAGTAACCCAACTCACATATGTGAGGTAAGTTGGCTCGCATATGCGAGGTAGACTGGTTCACACCTGTGAGGTAACTGGAGACACAGGGATGTCATGCCCGGACACATCCGTGTGTCGTACCGGGGGACATCCGTATGTCACACTGGGGGACATCCGTGTGTCTTCCCCCCACCTATAAGTATCAAAAAGTAAAACCAATAAAGCCCTTGGTATCCCCTTTGAAAAGATGCTCATGGTTCACGTCATCATATTTATAGGTACTGAACTTTTTAGCTTCGGGAACATAATCGCCACGTACCCAAACCGGGGCGGTATCCGATTCTTTGAAACGGAAGAGTTCCCCTTTTTTCATCTCGCGGATTGTCTTCTGCGTGTAGACAGACGGCGGTTCCTCTTCACCGTATGCTTTCCGGACTATCTTCCTGACTTCATCGACGGGGAAAAGGAATTCTTCATCGGTGACGTAGTAAGCTATCTGGTCATCAGTTGCAGTTACTGCCTCTGGCGGCTCTTCTTCGTGAAGACCGTCTTTCGCCAGCTCATCGGCTAAAGACTGGACGGAGATTTGCCTGTAACCAATAGAGCTTCCCAGGTCAATGTATGCACCGGGATATTTAATACCTTTATATTCAATCGGTTCTGAATTTCTCATTGTTATTTCGTTTTAGTTTTCAAAGGAATAGTTGCTTGGGGCTGTTTGCAATGATTTTCAAATTCGAACATAGCATTGTCCGGACTACCAAAAGCCAGACGCATTTTCTCTTCATATTCAATTTCAGGAATCATTTGCTTTAATTTGTCATCGACAAACGAACGAAACAACGTTTTTTTAAGATACTTCCCACATAGCTTATCCCCTACCGAAAGTGCTATATCCGTTCCGGAATGATTATCGGCAGACAGAACGACCTCAGCATTATTGTACTTTTCTTCTACTGCACAAACTGCAAGTGAAGGTGTCTCAGCTTCAATCTCTACTTTCTTTTCGAGATATTCACGAATAACGACTTGATATGTTTCCATAGGCATTATTTTAGTCTTTGGTTTCTTACTTTGATTTCTCTTTCTATGTTAGCAACTTCTTTATAAAGCTGTGTCACTGGCAACTTGGTTAGCATCATCCGGATGAATAATCAACTTCCCACAATCAGGGCAGTATACGTCACGGCTACGATCACGAAAAATATCCCGCCATGTATTACACAACTTACAGTCCGTTGATTTGTCTTTTTTCGTAGTAAACTCTTTGTCTGTCAGTGCCGTTTCTTCCCACCCGTCAGCATCGGCAAGTCCCATTGAATAAGCATCGTACTCTCCCGGTGTATTGAATGTTTTTACATCGACTACACCGCCATGGTCATTGAGAAACTTTCTTGAAGGGACTTTGCCAGTCTCATCATATCTGTAGACGGCTGAACCGCCACATATTACTGTTGCTTTTATCATACTTCAATCTTTTTATAATGTCACTCTGATTTATAATCTCAGGCTACGTTTTATCACAAATGCTCTTTATTGATACCTAATCGTTGTAGACAGAATCCCACTCCGTATAGTAACACTCATCATTCTTATCAAACCGTGCCTCTTTCTCTTTTTCCGAAAGGTCAGACAGTTTTTCGCCCTCATTAAGCAAAAACATATTCATGTCCTGTTCATCCTGGGTATAGTGAACATCAAGACACTTCTTTGAGCAATAATACTCGCCACCCCAATAGTAGCCTTTCTTCATGGGTTTACCACAATGGTCACATCGGCGAATATGATCGTCGTCCTCGTTCTCCAGCTTGCCGAGATGAGATTTCTCTATCACTCTATCCAATTGCGTGCGATATTTATCAACTACTTCCTGCACTATATCAGCATCCATCGGCTCCCTTCTGAGAGAAAACAGATTATTCCGGACACGCCGGACATCATTCAGGGCATATCCCATTGCCACAATTTCATTTTCACCATGCAGTTTCCAATATGCAAGGCAGTTTTTGTAATGAGTTTCAAGTATCTTGATTTGCTTTTCTTTTATCATAAGTTTGTTAGGTATTGTTTGGTTATGTGATGAGGTAACTTAGATTTTGGTTAGCTTACATTTGCATGAACTTTCACATCATATCAATCCTGATGTCCGTCGTCCATAGTGAAGAAGTCAAAGATTCGTTTTTTAAGGCGGTCATCATTAACAGCTACTTTCTTGATACGGTTAAATGCCTGTCTGGCAATACAGAACTGTTTGTCTAAATAAGAATCACGGAGCTGGCATCTCGCCTCGTTTACAGCTTCAAAACAAGAGTAACATGTTAATTCAACCGGGTTATCCTTCGCGTCCTTTATTGTAAAGTTTGCTTTGGTATCGTGAGCCCTGACAATAAAAGGCTCCTTCTTCCCTACCCTGAATAGTTCTAATTTCTGATTTGAAAGGTCAAAATTGCGGATGCCATCTATTTTGGCACTTCTAATGTCAAAATCACCGTCAATAAAATACAGGCTGTCACCCATATTCAAGTCTTTAAATGTTTTCATCATAAACTTATTATATTTATAACGTGATACTTGAGATTCTACCCAAATCTATTTCTTCCTCTTTGCCCTCGGCTGAAGAAACAAACAGATGGGTATTGGATACTCTGACGAAAGTGTACTCACACTTCACTCCATCTACAGAGAGCTTAATCACTTCCCCCTGAACAAAGGATTTTAAAACCTGGTATCTACTGAAACCTTTAGTATTAAAAGAAAACTTATGCAACTGATCATATTCAGTGCTCCGGATTCCTTCCGGAAGTTGGTAGTACAGAAGAGCCTCCAGATTCATGAGATTTTGCTTAATCCCGGCTTTCTCAAAAATCTTCTTTTCGAGTCCAAAGTATGCTTTCTTTACAGCATTATACCAATCGATGTTATTATTACCAATCAATATCCCTTCGCTGATAGCTTGCCGCTTCGTGTCTTGTAGGAAGACACACAGATTAAGCAATGTTTTATTCATGGGCATTGAATCATTCATATTATCCTATATTTATTAATGAGTTAAACGAGTTTAGCGTAGAATTCACGGAAATACTCAACCGCTTCCTCTTCCGTAGGAGTCCAGTTCTTATCCCAACCCAGTATGTCCGACAAGAATTCCGATTTCCTTTTAGAGTTGGAAACTTCTTCCAGGCAAGAGTCGTGCAGTTCACTACTCATACTCTTTTTCAAAGAAGCAAAAATCAGATCTACAACATCAAACGTCGGCTTCTTAAGTGTTTCGCTCAGATACTCGGTCAACCATTGGAAGTTAGTACCGTAGAACTTGGCTTCCGCCTGGCAACGCTTCCAAACCTCTTCCGGCATGACTTCATCTATCCATGTCCCTTCGCTGCAAGAGCGTTTGAACGCCCTGACACATTGGCGGATGATATTCTCACACGCCGCATTATCATCCCTGTTGTTTTCCAACCATGTAAAGACTTTGTTGCCGTAAGTATCAAGCCCTTCAAGTTGATAATCTTCCTCTTTAATATCCAGTTCAAGTATCGGAAGTGGGGCAATACCATCATCTTCCCAAATGTCAATATGAAGATTATTCACTTTCATGGTTCCCCTCATCGGAGGAATATGTCTGGAAATGTCTTTGAACACCGGCTCACGTCCCAACGTCATATTCCCCTTATCATTGATAATAAATAGCTCGTACCACTTTTGAGGGTTAGCATCCGCTTCTTTTATTTCCTTTCGGTACGTTTTCTTAATAGCCGAAAGCTGTTCTTTCACTTGTTGATTCATATTTTTGATTATTAGATGGTAACAAACAGGCAATCGAGTAGGAGGAAAACGAAGTAGTTTTCTTCCTACTTTCGCTTTCCGACCTCTCACACCACCACGCATGCCGTTCGGCACGTGGCGGTTCTTTACTTACGATGCAATTTACTGTAATACTCCATCAAGGTAGGGTACCCCACTAGTTTCAATTTGTCATTATCCATGGCAGAAGTTAGGATTCTGCTCCCAGCTATACACCAATACCCTAAGCGAGTATTGGCATGTTGCCAGGCATAGAACTTACTGATGCCACACTTCTGCAAATTGGCAAACCGAGTTTTGACCTTCTTCCAGTATTTCCATATACACATGCGTATCCTACGACGAAGCCATTCATCTATACGTTTCAGATAACTCTGCATATCTGCCAACTGAAAGTATTCAATCCAGCTACGTATAAACAGATGAAGCTTTGATTTGCGCTGCTCATACCCCATACCATTACTTCTTCCGGTCAGTTCTTTCAAGCGAACTTTCAGTTTAAGGTAACTTTTGGGATGGACAGATAAGCGACATTCGCCATTCTTTACATAAAAAGAATAACCCAGAAACTTCATGCCACGAACATAACCAACGCTGGTTTTATCTTGATTTACCTTTAGGAAAAGATCTTTCTCAATAAAAGCGCTTATGCTCTTCTTTACACGCAGGGCAGAACGTTTACTCTTACAGAAAATCATACAGTCGTCCGCATAACGCACAAACTTGTGCCCACGGGATTCCAACTCTGTATCCAATTCATGGAGCATAACATTGCTCAGCAAGGGGCTTAAAGGTCCTCCTTGGACAGTTCCCTGAACACGGCTCTCGTAGTGACCATCTACCATTGCCCCCGAGAGGAGGTATTTATGGACGAGGGAGATAACACGACCATCCTTCACGGTGCGTGACAAAATCTCTATCAACTTGCTATGATTAACTGTGTCGAAGAACTTTTCTAAGTCCAAGTCAACACAGTATTTATGACCACTATTGATATGAGATTGGGCGCGCCGCAAGGCTTGGTGAGCACTGCGTTTAGGGCGGAAGCCAAAGCTGTTGTCACTGAACTGGCGTTCGTAAAGCGGACTAAGCACCTGGCTGATGGATTGTTGAATAAGACGGTCAATAACGGTAGGAATACCTAATTGACGTTTCTTACCTCCATCCTTGGGAATTTCAACCCGCCGGACGGGATTGGGACGATAGCTACCGTCCAACAAAGAGTTTATCAGTTCGTCTTTATGGAGTTTCAGGTAAGGAAGTAAATCTTCCGTTTCCATCTTATCGACACCTCCACAGCTACCGTTGGCCACGACCTGCTTGTAGGCGCGGTTCATGTTTGCGGGCGACACAATACGTTCCAATAAAGCATCTTTGGTAAATTGCGCTTCCACGAGGTGGTTTTCAGTTATCCCAATAAAGGTCTGCACTCCGGCATAGCTTTCGGATTCCGTCCTATCCTTTTGCCGGCAGTTATCACTCAATGTTGATATTTTCTGCATTCGTTCCTTTATTTGGTAACATTCATTGACTACTCGCTTAAATAAAGTTCAGACCTTCCCCGAATGCCGATTTTTTTTTCGGGTACTATGTCGTCTGCTGACTTCTCACAGCAAGCTTTACTCCGTGCTTCTAAAAAAAAAAAACATCTGCACGTCTGTGAGACCTCCCCAGTTAAGAATACATTCTTTCCATCTTATACCTGCCGGATTTACTTTGGATGTTTCCGGATAGTTATAAGGCTTTGTCTTGTTTAGCAGACTAACCCACATCCTTTAGCCTTATATCCGGTTTCTGTACGTCAGGCCAGATGTTTGCCGCTACCTTCCTTCAGATTCCAACTCACGATGGACACCCTTGGCGTTGGCTAAACACTTCCCACTATCAGGGCGTGTTAGGGACTTGCACCCATTAGAATATACCCATGCTGGGCGAACTAAAAAAGCCCGCTTATTCATCGAGTGAACAATAAGCGAGCTTACAAGTTTGAGAGACAAAAAATATTATATCTCTGTATCTGTAGAATCTAATTAGTTTTATGTGGCCGTATCAATCCAACCAATCTTGAGCCACCTTTAACACATTCTTCTTCTTCATTATTCTAAATGCTTCCTTTCCATATATTTCTTCCTCACAATTTTCACACACCAGGCTGAAGATATATTCTCTTTCTTTATCCGGATTAAAATAGAACACATCACCTCCGCATTTCTTGCATTTATGATGAATTGAACAATCGGTCTTAAGATAGGCAGTATAACTCTCATTACTTAAATTATTAAAAGAGTCCACGTCCTCTTGATTATCAAACAAAAGAGCATTTTTAAAATATGTATTTCCAGTGATCCACATCCAAGAGTCATTAGCATCATCAATGCCATTATATATGATTTCCGAGCACAATCGCCTACACTCATCTTGACATACTTTGGAATGAATCGAATGAATATGATTAATAATCGAAATATCATCACCAACACAGTCAAAAGAACCAATTATTAAATCACCACAACGATCCTTATTATCAGATTCCATCTCTATATTTTCTTCCATGCAAACATTTAATTATAATACATTTCTTGCAAATGTATGAAAATAAACAGAAAACCAAACCAAGAGAATGAAGATATTACATTTCAATCCTCATTACCAATTGTGCAGTAATCGGCTCTAATGGTTATTATTCATCTTTGTTACGAGTATTCCACAAAGCAATCTGCTGCTCTTCGGGTAAAGTCTCCCAGTATTTCATGCAAACCAGACGAAATTCATCATAATTGCCAGCGAATTTGTTACCTGTTATTTCTTCAAGAACTGCGCTGGTAAGATGAACAAACCAACCTTTCATTTCTGCAAACAAATCTTCATGACTCCATAACCGAGTGTAATTATCACAAACATGACACCAGTTATTCCCACTGTCTTTTTGGTCGCCGACATCATCAACAAAATCATTACCAATATTAGGCTTTACCCATGCCTGGGTTTCTACATTCGACGAGCCACATTCCGCACAATAAAGTATCGGGGCCATTGGCTCGAACTCACTGGCGGACAAAAAGCCAAATTTCTTGAGCCACTTAACAATTTCGAGCAAACCTTCCAGACATACTGTCTCAATAGGCATGTCGTAATCATCACCACTCTCACCATTGAGCGAACACATTAGCTGAAAGGTGACAGTATCTTTATAAAGGTCATAGACATGAGCGGCATTGTATCCACCATAAGTAGAAAAATCACAGCTCCGGAGATTTACTATGATTCCATTGTCATATTCTTCCTCAATATTGTCCTGACAATGGTGCTTGCCGATGTTCTTATAAAAAGTGCCAATACACATTTCATTCTTCTCAACAACTCTGGAGATTATACATATCAGCTTTTTGCGAAGTTTTTCCAATTGATACTCTTCGCTAGTATGTCCGGTAGCAATGACTGGTTTGTCCAATGCCGGGCGGATACCTTTCAGCGAAATGCGGTCGCACAAAATGCAAGGATGCTCCTCACGGAATACATCACATATTTCTTGCGAACTGTTCTGGTTACCGTTGATGTCAGTAATGGGTATCAGGCAGCAGTTGTGTTTTAAAAGGTATGCTTCAATTTTATCAATGTCCTCATGTTCGAAAGCAACATAAGTATTCTCTTTTTCAAAGCTGGCAACCAGTTCATCATGCACCCAGACTTCCTTCCAGCTATCTCCCGGATTAAGCATGACGCCGACTGTTTCGGTATTCACAAAGTAAGTGATAGCCTTCTTCACATTCGATACGAACTCTTTGTCAAAATCCGGTTCATTCAGTCCTTGTATCGTACAGATTCCATAGTTATAGCCACCCAGCTGATAGAAAGTTTCTTCATTCCAAGTGGTTAGCTTGACTCCGATATACTCACTGGCAGTTTTGTTTTCCCTATCGATGTTCAGATAAACGTTAACGCTGTCGCCTATCCGGAACTGCTTCACAAACAAGGCAAAATCCTCAAGTGATAATATTTTCAACCGCTCCTGACGGTCTGATGTTATGAAATAATTTTCTTCATTTTTCCTAATAGTATCCATAATATTGAGTGTTAATCTTTAATGAATAGAAAATCTGCACAATTGCCGGCCAATGTCCCGGCATCGTTATAATGGTAAAAGCCTTCCGTCGTGAAATCAACACTAACAGGACTGCCTTCTACTTTCTCCAAAAACTTTCTAATTTCGGCCTTCTCCATGTCATTAATACCAGAATAGTCATCACTAATGAGTGGAGATGCCCAATAAACGGGCAACCGGTAAATGGTCTTTATCATATTAGTCTATTAAAGATGTTCAAATAATCTGTAATTTGGTCAGCATCATTGAGAAGTCTTGAAGGCATACATTGAGCTCCCTTTTCATTCAGGAACTTAATGTATATCTGTCCCGATGCAGGATTGGGAATATAAAGGATAGCAAATTTCCGAGACTTGAGCATCAGATAGAAAAATCCGGTGGTAGTCCCATACTGGAACGTAATGATTTGCCCAGTATCTCGGCATAATTCATTCACAATAGGCAAGACAATCGTTTCACAAATCACGAGGGAAAGGCTCCAACGTGGTACTGTTGGAAGATGTATATAAGGGATACCCCGTCGCACCATACGCTTATCATGCTCCATCTTTGTAACAAGTTCTCGAAGAGAACGGGCTAAATGTTGTGTATTCATATTCTTGTTATTAGTCAAAAAAAAATGTCCGAACTTAACTGCTCGGACACAAAAAAAGCGGTGAAGTCTTGAACTTACCGCCTATAAACTAGCTATATAAAATCAATATTCTGATTCCATAAGGTACAATTAAAATATAAATACTATCTAATCACAAGATCGATATTTAGGAACTTCAACATCATTTCTATTTTTTCTTGTCCCAAATTCATTTTTCCATTAAAAAAAAGAGACATTGAGCTTTTAGCTACTCCTATTAATTCCGCAAGGTCTTTTGATTTAATCTTACGGATTTTCATTGCCTCTATTATCACCTCTCTTATCATGCGATTTCGTTGATAGAATATACTGATTTATCTAAACGTAATTCTCTTGTAATTATCTCCTTCCATTTAGAATTAGCGGAATGAAACACGATAATGGCACAATCGTGAACACCGATAGATTGCTTATATTTTACCGTAAACTCACCGTCAAATTTTTCCCAATCTTCCGGTGCTTCATTCCAAAATATTTTTTTGCATTGATTCAATACCCTTTCTCGACCATTGGCAACTTTGATATCTGCATTCTTGTAAATAATTTCAATTTTAGAATCCATAATCATACTTTTTAACTGTTACTATTTGCTTTATTTTGATGTTACAAATATATATAAAGTTTAAGCAATACTAAACTTTTAATGCAGGAAAGTTTAAGTAATACCAAACTTTAATATTTAAGTGGTAAGTCCAATACGTCAAAGAACAAATACCGACTTTAAGGCTCGATTTACCTCATTTCTTTATTATTAGCTTCATACTTTTTATACTTCAAAACCTAAACAGGAAACGTGTATATCTTTTTAAAGTTCTTCGAATATCTTTATTTCTATTTTATTGATTGAAATCATTCGTTGCTTTTGGGATAATGTATAGTCTTTTTCTTATATTTGCACCATGACTCGACGTGAGTTACTTTATTCAGTTTAGTGTCTACTTGAAAGCTGCAATTTTTAAAATGGATACACATAAACTGAACGGCCATTCGTATGTTCTCAAAACTACGATATGCGCACCCGTTCAGTGATAGTGTATCCGGGTTGTTTGCAGCACCTCAAGTAGACTACATTGAATAGGGTGCGCTTTTTTATCATCACGAAGCAGAACATTCAACCCTTAAAAAATAGAATTATGGAAGAAAATGAGAAAATCACTAAAAAGCTCCCTTATAATCTGAGAGAGAAAAAAGAGAAAAAGGCAGAGTACAGAAACATGATCCGCCCTGAACTCGCCGATGAACTATACGATAAGATATTAAATATCATTGTCGTACAAAAGAAGTACAAAGACCCCGATTACTCTGCAAAAGAGTTAGCCAAAGAGTTACACACAAACACGCGCTATTTGTCTGGTGTAATAAACTCACGTTTCGGTATGAATTACTCATGTGTACTGAATGAATATCGTATCAAAGAAGCTTTGCATCTCATGACAGACAAACGCTATAAAGACAAGAACGTAGAAGAAATCAGTGCAATGGTAGGATTTTCTAATCGTCAATCTTTCTACGCTGCCTTTTACAGGATTGTTGGCGAAACCCCTAACGGATATCGAAAAAGAAAGCTGGAAAAATAATATTCATGCCCGTTCCTAAATCTTTGAGCTGATGATATTGATGTCAGTTCAAAGATTTAGAACATCTCCTATTTGGCCTCACAGCTACTTACAGCTTCTTCTTGTCGAGTAACAAATGTTGTTTCAGGCCGTTGGTATTTACCATTCACATAATCATTGGCTACTTTCTTATAGGTTAGCCCACAAATCAAGCCGCCTTCATCAAGAAACCGGGCATCATATTGATTAGCATCAATGACTGGATATCCCCGAAATTCTTCCGGAAGAACATTCTCAAAAACGACTGCCACACGATAACCTTTCTTCAGCAGTTCTTCACAAATTTCCCAATTTTCACCACTGTATGAGTAGGTGACATCATAGTTGCTATATTTTTCTGAGAGTTTTGTATGTTCATAAACCTTCGTATAGTCGTAGAACTGTATGCTCTCACAGAACTGGAGAATATTTACCCCCATCAGGGTAAATTTTTCCGGTGAAATATCAGAAGTACAATTCAACCGGACTGCAAATTTCATATTGGCAGCATCCGCTTTCCTTTTAGCTTGCCTGATTTCATGAATAAGAAGTTGCATAAACGTGTCTTTATCCTCAAAAAACAGCTTCGTTTTTTTGATACGGGATTGCTGTATGGGACCGCCCTCTTTATATGTCAGCAGTTCAATCTTATTTCTACCCGAACCATTCAGGCAGTACTTACAGCAATTATCAGAATTGGAGCAAACATTATGCCCACTAAGGTCTCTTGGGGCGAGATACAAACCATAGGTTAACACATTCTTATGCGTTAAACTCTTGACAAGTTTCGGAGAAGAATCACAGCACCCCAGGTAACTTATTCCAAGGGTTCGTTTTACTTTACTGGGACTAAATTTATCCATATTGTATAAGTATTAATGTTTTAGTGTTAGTACAAAAAAATGTCCGAACCTGATAGTCCGGACATAAACAAAGTCATAGTATGAATTATAACATTCAATATGGCATCTCTCTTTAGGCTTTACCACAATCAAGATATAGTGCAATATCTCTAGGTTTCAGCCGATATGATGAGTGTTGTTCTCTCAGCCGACTTCTCACCCACTCTACCGGACAATGCCTTAATAGCCACATATCTATGCTGTTTGGAAAATTGGCTACAGGCACCCCAAAAACGTAACTGGAGAAAGTAGTATCATAATGTTCCAAATCCGTATACAAGAAGTCCATTATTGACTTCTGCGTCTCCTTTTGGCACATATGGTCAAACTTAATACACCATTGATAGAAAATGATAAAATCTTTCTTTGAATAGCAATACAGCTTGTCGATTGCGGCCATATAATTTCTTTTTAATTTAGTTTTCAGTGAATTTCCAGTATCCATAATCAGAACCATCTCCTGGATGAGAGCAGAAGCTATATCCATCGGGAGCGTATGAGTCCAGGGTATCAAACAGCGATTCCAGCAACATAATCGCCTCTTCGCTATTCCACCAGTCCGATGCTTTATCATCAGACGCATACGCTGGTACAGAGTTCATAAACTGTAAATATTCAGGAGTATCACAAAGAACCTCCATAAATACCGGAATCAAATCCTGTAGTCGCATTGTGGCATGAGATACACTTGCATCAAGGATAGCATGTATCTTGTTTAAAGTTCTTTTGTCGGTAAACATTCGTTTTTAATTTGATTGATTAAGTTTTCACAACAAAAATTCCATTCTCTACTATCTAAGTATGGAAACTCTCTACTTAAATTGATTAAGACGTTTAGACTAACGAGCAGATCCGCTTTCTTAATGAGAGGAACTATATGCCTAAAACACATCCATGCTTCTCCACGGAGAACAACGCTGCCCCAACAATCATTATAGATAAACTTCTGCCGAACAGATTTCTCTGGGAAATATCGCTCTACTATAACGCTAAGAGGTGCGTTCCTAAACTCCGGATGAGGACGGAATACTTGGCTATTATAGTCACGAATCTTCATAAAGATATCATCTCCTTTTATATAAATCAGATTGGAGGCTTTTACATTGTTCTGTCTCCCATATACATAAGGTATACTGAAAGCTTGACAGATATCTTTGATTTCAACAGGTTTAGATAGTTTAGGTTCTCCGTATCGCCTTTCACTAAGCATATCAACACGAATATCAGTATGGTATATACTGAGAAAATCATTAATATCACCCAGAGTCCATAATAAAGAATTTTCCATCTTAAATTGTATAGTATGTGATACTTCTCTATCCTTAGTTATCAGGTACTTAATAATGAAAGTTCCTGCTGGATGATTATAAATGCAACCTTTATCGCACTTATATGAGGCATGTTCTTCCAACTTTAAAATGATATCAGGCTTGATCATGCCGCCTTACAATATTTTTCGAGATATACTGCAAAATTGATGATAGATTCCGTAGTAAGGGTTATCAGTTCAATCTTATTGTCGTTATCATCCAGAATGGTTCGTTCCTGTGAATCAATACTCCCTAACTCACACTGCATAATCCCGGCCCAGTCTGCATCGTAATCGAAAGTGAAATTAAGTGCCCCGTACTTCTGAGCGCTTATTTCCTTTTCATACTTTTTTGCAAGGGAGAATATGTAGTCTATAGCCTTGTTACGTATATATCCATATAGGAAATTGACATCTTTCAAGTCTAAATTGTCTTTCTCGTTTTCATCTTTCAGTTTGATTTTAATACGAGTCAAGACAATTACAGAATTAAGTGCATCTATTTTTTTCTGATATCCATGACAGATTTTCCTGTGCAGATTAATCTGAATCCGTGCTTTATATTCTTCTTCAGTTAGCAGATATTTCATGATGTATAGTTATTGATTGGTTTCCGGTTCTTGAGAAAAATCATCATATAGCATATTGAGCAGTCCATACAAAATATCTGGCAATAACTTGTCAATATGAGTTTTTTCTCCACCTTCTATGGTGATAACTCCGCAGCTTACGATACACTCCATCAATGCTTCACAAATCTCTCCTTTGCTGTCACGATAGTATATAGATCTGTCCACATCATTGATATCTCCTCCTTGTTTATCCACGAGGGAGAGTAAAAGCCTTTTGGCATTTTTCTGCATACTTTCCAGAAGTGATGCCAATTCTCCAGTCTCGGAGTGCTTGTCGAATTTTCCGGATTGGAGGATATACTGAGTTTGAAGCTCATCCGCAGTCGTTTTCAAGGATGTAATCTGCTGTTAATATTCCTTGCATACCTTATCATGCTCATTTCGAGGCATTGTCTGACGAAGTTCTTCGTCTGATAGTACATAGTCCATGTTTTTGTTTTTTATCAATTATACCTATTCAGTTCGATATTGGTAACATCTGATGTTACTCTCTGAGCATAATGCAAAATTGCCTTTTATCGTAGGAACACGGCAAAGCATATTTTTCTTATCCAGGAACCTACAACCTTTACATGTCCCCATGACACGCTTCTTTATATCTATGGCTGATATGGAACCCACGGGAACGGGAGCTTTCAGGGAAGAAAGCATAGTAGCTATGACAGTTACCTGGTTCACATCCTCTATACTTGTCATATAGGTTTCGCCATTTCCATCTTCGACGAAAACCGTGAGTGACTGCATCTTGTTTTTTATTGTCTGATTCATACGTTCCTAACTTTTCCTTGATTTTTAATTCTCTTTAAATTCTGACTATCGGGGAAGATTCCGTAACTCCCAATTACCATTTCTCTTATTGATTAGGGACCAATCGATTGGCAACTGAAAGCTAAGCTCCTTATTAATCCTCACTTTCTTCTTCAGAATCATCAGTAATTTGCTTAATACGCTCATTTGCATATATTTCAACTGCTCCCCAAAGTTCATCTTCATTTATGACGATTTTGTCTGCAATGCGTTCAATCTCACCGGAATCTTCTTCAGTGACATCGTAACCATGCTCACGCATCGACTTTACAGTCAGGGCGTCAACAGGAAAGTATTTTCCCTGTTCTGTAATGCCCTGTTTCATCTCCTCTATAATATGTCGCTGCTCAGGCGAAATATCTTTTATTGTTTTTTCCAGTTGCTCAATTTGAGTGAGTAACATGGCTGATGCAAAATTCATAGGCTATTTTTGTTGTTATTTGTCTAAATCTAATACTTTTCCAATAAAGGACACTACATTAGCATAATCGACAGGACATACACTAAAGTTTTCTTGTTTTTCACAAGTATCCTGATTAATCCCATCCACATAAATATCAACATCTTCTATTTCTGGACGGTCCAATATGTGAATGGCTGTAATACTTACATTAGGGTAACTTTCGTGCCCATCGTAGAAGATTGCAGTTATCGGATATAAATCTTGGTCTGTATCGTTATCCTCGCCATCCTCCAGTTTTGGTTTGAAGGTGATAATTCCGCCGTGACTTCTCACGGTTTCAATGATGAAATTCTTTTGCTTTATCTCCAGTTCCTCTGTTAAAGATAATAGCTTTTTATAAGATTGTTCTTGTGGCATAATTTACAATATTGGAATAATAGTATCTTGAAAAGAGAATACATTCGACTTGAAAGTATTGTCACCGTTTTTTAGCATAGATAGCTCCTCACATTTAGGTTCGGATGTAAAAGTTAGATAGCAATCCTGCCTTTCATCGCTTACTTGCAGGTCGATGATAGTGAAATGATAGATGTTTCCTGTAACGCTGCTCTTGCAATCATAGGTCTTCCCTTGTTCTACGAAAATAGTTTTGGGATCAACAACTTCTTTCCAAGATCCTCCATCATTAGATACCATAATTTCACGTCCAAAATGAAGGTCTGAGATAAGTCCTACCTGCTCATCCTTTCTCAACTTGTTCTGTAACTTCCGGATTTTTTTGTGGAGTTGAACTGCCTTGAAGTGCAGAATTGTTGTTGTATATAACGTAAATACCAGTCATGTAGAGTTGAGATGCCATGGAACATTCATTCCCATCTTTACCCTTAAATGAATGATAGGTGTGATAAGATACTTTCATAATGTTATCAGTTTGCTGTGAGTGCATATTTGTTTAGTGAAAACAGAATGTCTTTTATTGGAAGCGCAATAGCAGTACATTTTTCTTCACTATATTCTTCCATATGCTTGTATGCTTCAGGGAAGCCTTCTTTCACCCTCTTTATTGTTCTTAAAGACATGAGAGTTGCAACAATTGATTGAATTGTCTTCTCTTTCTCTTCTTTAATTTCTTTTATCTCAGTTTCTAGTTTTCTAAGGCGTTCCATATCCTCAATGCCAATTTGAATATCGGGATACAGTGATTTAGTCCCCGGAAAAAGTGGCAAGCCTTGCACCAGCATTTTCCAGTTTCCATGACATACATAAACATAGTAAGGGGCCATAAAATAGCTTTGACACTTTTTGAAGCAATCGAGTACATCCTGAGGAATAGTGGGTATGATTGCTTCGTACGCAATCTGGTTCAATTGGCCTCTTAGTTCTTCTATCTTTTTAGTGATTGGTTCTACCATCTTGATGGCAGCCTGTTCGGCCATTGTTTTTGTTATATTCATAATGTTTCTAATTAGTTTTTTATTGGTTATTTTAGTCATCGTATCCCCAATGGTTAGGAATCAGGGCAAAATCAGAGAGCCATGCATAGATTTGTCAAACCGTGATTCAGGAGGTTATCAGTAGACAAGCCAGCCAGCAACTTGTCATAAGAAAGAATCATTCTATCAGAACAAACATAAACAGGCGCAGTAACGTCAAACTCTTTATTATCCCCGCCCAAAGCTTTGAAATCTACTTTGGTGACTTTACACCCTATGGTCTTGAATAGTTCGTTGTAACACAAATTAAAGTAGAACTCATCGTCTTTATCGTCGTTGTATTCATCTGAAACTTCATCCGGAGAACTAAAAGTAAAGAATCTCAGAAAAGTTAGCTCGATGGGCTTGCCGTTAGAGTTTATCTAAATTGTTGTCCAGCGGACGCATATGCTCAGAAAACAGTCTGTAATACAATGGAACACACACCACATTTCTATTTCTTTCAAGAAGTGATCTTCATCATCATTTATCAGATGTTTTGTATCATCTCTCTTGTAGAAAATGTTTCCGTTTTTCCATTCCAGCCTGTCAAATGCTACAAACGGTTCGATGCAATGCCGAAAGGTTTCATACATGTATTGAGTCAAAACATCAATATTTATAATATTTTGAATGAGAGGATTTTTTATGTTCCAATGCGTGCTGCCGCAAAAGAGACAGGGTTCTCCAGCTTCCTTCTTAGGAACATAGCGCCTGCAACCGGTGCAGAAAAAACTGTCATTGGTTCCTTCCCATATCCGTGCTTCTTTGAGTATATTCCTGTAGTTCTCATGCGAGTATATTTCTTTGTTTCTCATTACTTTTCTCCTTTCAATTCGGTTTTTATGCTAAAACACGGATGTGTCGGCAGGACATATTTCCGCATCGGTATCGATAAGTTTATGTGCATATCTGTCCGATGGGTATTTTTTCTCTACCTTGAAAGTAGCTGCAATGTAATTGGTCGATTCCACTGTCAGCGGTTTGCATTTCTCTGTCAAGCTCTTAACTGTTACTCCATTTTCAGTCACTAACTTGTACTTGAAAATATCAAATGTGTAATTTGCCATAATCGTTTTTAGCTTAAATCCTTTAATAGAGCTTCCTTTATGCCAAGAGACAAATCATCAATATTAATCATCGATTGCATCTCTTCGCTTTGAGTTCCGAGAAATTCTGCGAAAGCAAGACATTGTGCCTCTATACGTTGTATAATGACCTTTAGTTCGTCTTCATTCTTCGTTTCCTGATAGGCTTGCCGAAGGTCTGCGACAGGTTCGTCAAAATCGTTGAAATAAAAGTTTGCCTTTTGCATCTCGGAGAGCAATTCGATCTGTTCGTTATTGGGCAGCATATAATAAATTTCTGGTTTAAGATAGAGAGCGACCATATTGATAAGACAATCGGCAACGGTTGCAAAGCAATCGTTCTCATCGGAGTTCTGTAGGGTGGTTCCTTCTCCGATGTAGGTCCATTCTTCCGCGAAAGAGGACGAACCTGTTTTGCGGACAGATACTTCGATGGTATATTTCCTGTGACAAAATTTGTTTTCTGATTCGGTCTCACCGTCTATCCATGCAAGCATAAGCGATACTCCACCCTTAATATCATAAAAATATACTGCACCATCCTCTTCTGCCAACATGGATTTTACACTACTTTTTATCCATCCCTGAACTTTCTCTTTTGTTGTTTTTCCCATATTATTCGTTTCTGTAAAAATTGACATAAGATTTGTCAAGTGTGAATTCGACATACAACGGAGAACCGCAGCCCCAGTATGCCCCTCCGGAGTCATAGGCTCCATCATAAATAAGAGGAATATGCCGGCGATAAATCTGTTTACCGCATGCATCTTCTTTAGTTCCCACGTTGGGACGTCCCATTGGAGCACCGCGTCTACAATCGACTTTTCCTATCAGTTCTTTATAAATCTGAGTCGCAGTTGGTTTTCCTGTTCTCATAACGACATTTTAGCTGATAACACCTGGCATCGCTCCCAAACGGTGACTAACCAGTCGACATTGATGTCGGCAAGTTCTGCCTCTTCTTCCTGTTTCGTTTCAGGATCAAGAAGAATGCAGGTCATATTTTGGGGAATGATACTCAATAGCTTGTATTCTTTGTAGAAAAAAGTCCCATTTGTAACATCTGTATCCTCGACATATACACTGTGTGGTAGTAGACCTTCCGGTATAGTACTAATTGAACAAAGACGTTTAATAGTCGTATCACGTAAGGTTTCAATAACTAAAGGCACTTTTCTTTGATGTCGGGATTGTCTTTTTTGTACCATATTCCCCCATATATAAACATCATGGGCAATATCATTGAGAGATCCATTTAATGACTTTGGGAAAAACCTTGTCATTCGGTCCTTTAAAGCACTTTCTTCCGGATTATTATCATCACAAGCATCCCATGTGGCACACAATTCACCAAACCACACATATAGGTTATTTATACATCTATATACTTTTTCTGAAGTAGATTCTTGACTCATTTTTTTATTATTTATTGTACAACTACGGGGTAGGACTCTCACAATAACTATATGTTTCCCTAAGCGAACCAACCTAGCCATATACATACTGATTGTATTCAGAGGAAATCTTTGGAAGTGGCTACATCAACCTCTTTTGTATTACGATTCGTAATTTATTCATTTGTTCGATTTTTCATTACACTTTTCATTAATCAAATGACAATATTTCATGTTTAGATATTTGTTTCCTTCATCCATAATGCTACCAACAGCGACAAATATATCTGTTTCATGACCCAAGGCGTCATACTCTTGGAGAGTGTACTCTTTTACACATATATACTTATTCATGGTTCATTCTGTTTAATATCACCGGTATAACTCGAACTTACACAATGTTTTGTATTCTTATTCCCGAAGTTTTCCATTACTTTAAAAGTGATTTATGCACACTCCAATAATTGCTCAGAAGTTATTTTTAATGTTTTACATATTGAATCAAATGATTCACCACCTGAGTAATCAAGTCCAAAAATGTCTGTACTTCCAAAATAATCAATCACATCACTCAGGCGTTGAGCGAACGAACGCTCCAACCATTCTCCCCAACTTACTCCCAAATAATAACAAAAGGCATAGAGTTTCTTTTGCGCCCACCCAGAGATAAACATTTCTTTCAAATCATTTTCATTCATCCAGCCATAAGAAAATCTATCTAGTTCGCATTCATTGCGGTAAATACATTGCCAACTTCTTTTCTTGGAAACATAGCGAACTACCAACCCCTTTTCAATAAGACTGGTAGCAAGATTTATATCTACCCCATGCCATGTCAATTGTCTTGAACTTTTTACCATTATTATATTTTGATATTATTTTTCATTTTACCTATGGAAAATCTCATCACTAAAAGCCAGTAATATCCCGGTTGGCAAATTGTCGAAGCATTCAAACTGATTAATGACTATCTGTTGTGATTGACGAATCGTTTCCAATAACCGTTCTCTACTTTCATAAAAAACTACTTGTATAGCATACTCATTCCAAGTAACACTACACAAAAATCTTTCACAAACGAACTCTGCAGCAAAAGGGCCTCCGATATTAAGTTGGATAAAGGGAGCACCATTAAAAAAGCGGATAAAGTCTCCATATTCAGCCAGACCATAATAGGTATGAACTAAGTTACCCGATGGAGTCATGTCAAACATCCGATTGCATCCCAGTTTGCCAAAAACGAATTGGTCAAACTCTGCTTTTTTCACTCTGTCTTTTACGGCAGTTACTCGTTTAGCTGTTGCTAATTCATTCATATGCTTCTTTTTTAAGTATGATTTGTTTTCCACGAGTAGTTTATATTGATTTGTTTCCGGTGTAGAACATCTACCCTTTTACAGTTCATTAACTTTCACGGTTTTACTATAGCTTGATGAATAATGAAGGGGCAGTGAACCCCTCCATTTTGTTGACTTGCTGATAAAATTACTCTGGAAGGGCAATAATACCGTCCTGCAGTACACCGTTTTCTTTACCACTGGCATAATATTGGAACAGGAAATCTGCGAAAGCAGCGTTCTGGTTGAGGATATTGGGGATTTCTGCTCGATTTGGCTTAAGGATTTTCGTAGCTACGTTATACACATCCCATGCTGACAGTTGCCTTTTCTCTACTTGTTTCTTAATCAGGTCTTCTGTAAAGACGGTGATCTGCGCCTGGTTCAAAGGGTAACTTTTCACAAGTTTCGACAAACGTTTGTCTTTACTATCGTGAGCAACGCGAAAGGTAGTTAGCAAACCGATGATATTGAAAATGTCCTGTGCAGACAAGATCGTTTCTTTCAGTCGACTGATACGTTCACGGTCTTCGTTCATTTGAGTGTCAAACTGCTCTAACCATTCATCTACTTTTCCGAAGAGTTCTTCAGTGCTGACTTTATCTTTGCCAAAATTGCACGCGCTTCGTTGTGCGGAAAGTACACATTGGTTGTGGCAGATTTTTACACACGGTCCAATGGCTACCTGTATACCGTCTTGGTGGAAGGCGATGGCGAGAGTGGTGGTCAGTTCGTCCGTTGCTCCGTCTTTGAGCTGCACAGTGGTGAATACGCGGCGCAGAGCGTGTGCTTCGACAGCTTTTTCGCCGTGGATAGCTTCGTAATGGGGGTTGATGGTGACTCCGGGGAAGTTCTTCTGCTTGTTTTGTGCAGCGAAGATTTCTTCGATTTCATAGTCCATGTTGTGCTGTTTGCAGATATCCAGTATGCGGTGGATGAGTTGGAAGTGATAGATGCCCTGTATGGGGCGTCCGGCAGTGTCATTTTCCTGATAAGTACGTTGCAGGGTGTCGAGTGTCATCACTTCTACATTGTTTGTTACGAAATCAAAAGTTTTCGGATTAGTTTCTTGTACATTCATGATTCTAAGTATTACTGGTTGAATAATATGACATTTACATTTTCTCTAAAATAAAAAAGACAGTAGATATGTATCCACTGCCCTCAAGTTTACGCTTTGATGATTTATTGTGTGATGTTTTATGCTGGTACGTTTGCCGTATCAGTTTCTTTGGGTGTTAATAGTTCCTTGGCGAACCGGACGTTGTATCTCTTCAGGTACGATTGCCAGCAACCATTAGAACTACACCAGCGAAAACCATTGTTGCTCATTTGTTTTCTTAACGCTTTGTCAGGAATCTCAGGAAAGAAGAGTTGAAGGCGATTTTTGCGGCTGTTCTCAACGAATCTGACTTCCCCTACATAATATTCTTTGTTTTCGGTAGTTTTCATCTTCTTGGCTTGTTCCAGTCGTTTTTTGGTGTCGCTGATTCGTCTGTTGTTATTGGTTAAAGTACAACTGGCAAATCCGATTCTACCCGTGAATGAAGGAGTCAGGACTTCATTGATTTGTTTGTCTGAAAATCCCAATTCGGAGAGTTGTTGCCGAATTTGTTCGTTCGACAGTTTTTGGGACTTGACAATCTTATTGGCGGCTTTCATGTTATCCTGAAGTTTGACCAGTTCGTCCAGTCTCTCCTGCAAACGTTCCACGCAGTCATCATCGCCTAGATAAATGGCATTGTTTTTTTCGGCAGCTTCTGCTTTACCTTCAAAATATTCAGCCGTATCTGCCAGTTTAACACTCTCATCCATATGACCACTAATCCGTTCACGATAGCGTCTGTCTGCCAAGCCATGAACCGGTTGACCGGGAGGAATGACTCCCAACATTTTTGAAGCTTGTTGATAGGCAGCACTGGATTTTGCTGTCGCACCTGCGGCAAGAGCTTTGTATCTCTCGACTCTTGCTTCCTTCTTTTCTTTACTGTTCATTGTTGATTTGTTTTCTATATTTGTTTATAATTAAGCACTTAATTCCAATGGACCTGTATATACATCGCCATTACTGTAGTACAATCTGTTTTCATACTGATTATTACGCAATTCTTCTTTAACAGCCTCATCATCATCCGCCCAATATTCGTATTCTTCATGCCAAGACTTAAAGAAAGAGCGTAAACATTTATCCATCAACTCTGCGTAAGTAGTGCCATCGTTAGGTGAAGCGAGATATTTGAGTAAGGGGTCCAAAAGTAACATATCATAGATATGTCCGGTAAAAGGGCACTCTACAGTTTTTTTAATTTTTGAAGACCGTTTATTATATCTGAAGTTTGGATAAACACCTTTCATTTTACTGAAATAACATGCCGGCTTCTCCAAATGAGGCAAAATATAATTCCTCAGAAAACGTTGAAGCAACTTACCGGATATGGTTGCAAGCTCTATATAACCTCCCTGCCATTCAAAGGCTTCGAAAGATGTCAGTTTAAAGCTAAAGGAATAACTACAATAATTAACCTCCCAATTACATCTTATGTGGAACAAGCTTTCGAATTCGTTCAACGAGTTCCTATAGTCTGATGAATACCCGTCCATAACATCTCCCATAACGTTCCAACGTTCATTCTCCACGACTTTTTTGCTTGATTCTTCCGAAAGTTCATCGAAAGAATACAGGGTAAGATTGATATGCTTCATACTTATTTCTCGTTGCTAATGGTTAATGATTGATTTGAATAATTCAATGTTATGTCCCTCCGGCATATCAGGCATCCAATAAAACTCTACAAAATCGAGAATCTCTTCTAAAGATTCACCGGTCTTGTTCATCAAGATTTTGGTCGCCCTAATTTTCCAACGACAGTATTTCATTCTATGAGAAATACCCATATGGATAGCCCTTTCATACTTCTCAATAGTATCACAGATATTGATAAGGTCTTCGTAGTATAGTGCCTCTTCATTTAAGATACTGCCACTTTCAACCGTATCAACTATAAGCTGATTCTTTTCAAGCCTAATCTTGTTAAGGGCACTACTACTGGCACAGTCATACTTATTGAAAACTGCAACATCACAAGGGGAAAAACTATTTTCTTCCAATAATCCTGAAACATCCTCGTCATCCGGATAGAAGCTGGTGGTTTGCTTATACTTAAAACGAAGATATTCTTTAATGGCAGTCAACAGTTGCCTCTTCATTTTATTATGCAGAGTCAATGCACTTTTAATCTGGTAGGGCATATCCCTTAATACTCGCTGTATATCCATGACAATTCAAGCATTAAATACAAGGTAGTCCTGTTTCATTCAGTGTTTGCACCAATTTCCGGCACATCTCATAAGATGCTTTGTTACGGGGATCGACGCCTCTGTCACGTGATGCCATATAAAGCATACTGGCTTTGACGGCGCGGAAATAGTTCTGCTGGAGCGTAGGATGTATCCTGCAAATGGTAGCGGCAAACTTATCATACTCAAAGCATGAATTATTGAGGTAGGATTCCAGCATCTTTGCAGCTACTTCTTCCCGGTCTTCATAATCATTTCTCGTCTGGCAAGCATTCAATAACGACTCAATATTTCCATATAAGTTTTTAACAGCCACGTTTTCGTTAAAGATATTGGCACAGAAGAGTATAGCATCCTCTTGGCTCGTAAAGGCACGAGTGTATTCGCTGAGACTATCCATATTAAAGGCATAGACTGAGAAGTAGCCATCAGTGCGAAGCATGAGGGTTACGTACCACATCTTTTTGTAGTCATACAATCTGAAAAAGACCGGTTTATCCGTTAACAGTTCGCCGGACATCAACCCTATGTAAAATGCAGGTGTTGCCGTTATCAGGCATTTGTTCATAGTTGCCTTCCTTTGGGCAATGACCGTTGCTCTCGATATGTTAACATCTTCTATTTCTGAAGGCTGTCCGTACAGACGTTCTATACTGTATCCGCGAACTTCTATTTCAGTTCCGTCTACTTCTATCTTATAAATTCTATCATTCATACCACTGTTTTTTTTATTGATTATTTTTTTATTTACGTTTCTTGAGGGTTATAGTCTATGATATCTCGTGCTAAGCAATGCGGACACATTTTGTCGAACCAGTCCCATATGCTAAATCGGTCGGTTCCTTCTTCCCACAGCAAGAAGTTTTGGTCAATATCCTCCTCTTTGTCAATAGGAACTTCGTCAAACAATTCCCACATCCTCCGGAGAATTTCTATGGAGCATGGACCTTCGATAATTGCCATTGCTATGTTCCATATCTCATTGATATCAATGTCCAGATATCTGGTGTAAAGCGTACAGGCAACTTGTTTATCTGTCTTTGTTGTGTATGACTCTACCCAGCGACAACCCTCCTGGCTGATGGCGATAAAGTGATGGGCTTCTTTTGTCTTCTGAACAATATAGCCTGTCCACAGCCTGTCTGAAGCGAGATTCGTAAATTCAGCCATCACAACAGAGCGATGAACTTTCTGGAACATTTCAAGTCCCTCTCTAGGAGAGGAATGCCGTATTTTCCGGTCTGTAAGGAGATTCTTAGTTTTCATCATCCTAAGATTATTTTAACTTACTAACTTTTCTATATACCGAATGGTATTGTCACTGAAGTGTCCTAAAGGTACCAAAGCACATACTGCGCCTTCCTTATCAATCACCAGATCGGATATAAACAAGTTCTTTTCTTCATCATACACCATCGGTTCTCCTTTCTCATCCGTGAGCTTTACCGTACCGCTCTGGCGTTGCATGCTTTCTTTGATGCTTTCCAATTCTTCCATTGTGCTTTTAAGTTTATCAGTTTTCACCGGGATTATTACTGATAGTAGTGGGAAAGTCCGAATCTGAAAGCAGGCAATCATCGAATAGCTCAGGGAATTCCTCATGTTTTTCCAATATCATATCAAAATCTCCACGGTCTATTGCCGCTATTTCATCTTCCAAATCCGCAATATTTTCCAGATGGAAATTCTCTCCCGAAGGGCATCCTAAAGACCATAAACGTTCGTTTGACAACGATGATAGCAGCTCCTTGCGGTATGCCTGCCAATCAATTTGTTCTTTTTTCATATTAAATAGAATTAACTTGATGGGAATAATACGGTTTTACCATACTGTAATCAGATAAATCGAAGATACTCTGAGTGTCAGGGTAGGTCATCCTTTCTTCAAAAGTCGGAGCAAAAAGACGGACTTCACAAACATAATATACATCCTTCAGCTTCTCCATATTCTCATTCACGAAATAATCTACCAAACTTCTCATAGCCTGTCTCTTTTCATAGAAAACATTGTCGCAACCACCCAAAGATTGTTTGTCAGAAACACGGAAATAGCTGAGTGTTGCAATGTGCATTTCAGCTTTCCCCGCCTGCCATGCAGTAAATAATTCGGGATTGTCCTTATCAAATTTTGGTATTGTCTGGGTTGCTATCCAGTTATCTACTACTTTACGATCCTCTTCTTGTGAATCATTATGCAGACATAGGCAACGTTCTTCACCTTTATACTCCACCAGTGTGGGATACTTATTTACAGGACATATCCGAACAAGAATCTCACCTTCTACTAAATCGTCCGTATCGACATGATGTTCTGGGTATTCGTCGACCAAGACTTCATGAGATAAGTAGTCTTCAAGTTCAGCATCCGTGTCGTTTAGTTTGTAACGACCAGACAGCTGCTCTACACTATTAACCTCCTCTGGCTCACCATCAATCCACGACAGGTGACCGACTTTTTTACATTCTGGACACTTATCTGCCCCCCGCGGTAGAAGCATTTTCTTACCGCAATATGTGCAAAATACAAAGTCACCAGTTTCAGCATATATATTCACTGTTTCCAGTTTTATGTTATTTCTTTTAGTCATGTAAGATTGTACTTTTGTGCGAAATAGTTATTTACATCCAAAATCTTTTTCTTATAATAAGGTTGGTTGTCCTTACACCAGTCGGTTAATTCTTGTTTGTTGGCAAAAGGTTTCTGTATGGCTCCGCCACTCATAATTAACTCTACCTGCCATGCAAGGTTTTCAATAAAGTCACCAACTGTCCAACCCTCGTAAATATGCTTGTTCAAGTTTATTTTCATAACAATTCTTTTATTTAAAGTTTAATATATTACAGTCGTAGAGAACTAACTATTTTCAGAACTTTCCACAGTGTCACTGTTCTTATTCTTTAGATGGTGATTCTGATTCTGCGGAGTCCTCTTGACACCCGAGTTCAATACTATCACCTTCTTCAGTCACTTGATAAAAGCGATCACCTTCACCCCATTTCATTGCCTCAATATAAAGTTCAAATGCTTTTTCGAGGGTCAGCCCGTCTGCCGGTATAGAAGCCAATGTTTCACCTAAGCATACCTCACTGTGGGTATAGAAATCCTTGATATAGTTTAAATCTTTGGGATTATTTTCTTCATCAAACCATGAAATAAGAATTTTAGGATTACGCTGGTTGCTTTGGGTTATAAGTTCTCCTATAATTTGCAAAAGCTTGCTTTTGTCAATCTCTGCTTGTCGAAGATATAATTCAAAATCTTGGGCATGTTCTCCTAAATCATCTTGACTGGAAAGGTGCTCTTGTAGTTTCTGAAGCTGTATGCGCTCAACTTCATATTCATCGACATAGATGTTGTCTTTGCTTAGTCTAACGCCAAATAATTCGAAAATACACGCCAGTGCATCTTGTGTACCTAAACCAGATAGTTCCAAGGTGTAATAGTCTATCTGATTCACCTTAGCTGTACGCAATACTTTACTCATTTCCTTTTTGTCTTTTCTGAAATACTTTTGTTGTTACATATTCTCTGATAGTGACACAATTACTTTTGCACCTCCAATAATCGTAGTTCCTTTTGAATGGCAGCCCGGCACAAAAGAATCGTTTGTATACCCGTTACTTTAGAACTTTCAATCAAAAGTCCTTTCTGCACCAGGTCTTTGTACACCTCATTTACAAATTGTTTGGAAATGGAACCATATCCGGATAGATAGGGAGTACGAATTGTAGGCAAATGTATTTTTGGGGCTTCCAATTCAAGAATCTCGCTTTTGAGTTTGAATAAACTTCTTCGATTTGTTTTAAAAGCGACGAACAGGTCGTTTTCAACCGACTTTGTAGAAGTGCGATAATATTCCAGTTCTTCATCTGGAGTAAAGTCCTGCAATTCATTGTGCTTATCCAATAAATAAAACCGGAATGTCTTGCCACTGGAAAGAATCTGCTCCAGCAAAGGAAATGAGTCTCCTCCACGGGACCGGACAAACAAGTCGGATGACAATAAAGGCAGGTTTTACCCAGGACAACATCTGGACAACCATTTTCTCTTTCTTCATAACGAAACCCCTTTTCCGTGAACATTTCCTTCAGCTCCTTGTAAAAAGCATCGTACTGTTCCCGGGACATATGGCCGCCGTTATACCCAGCTTCTACATGAAACTGGGTATCTATGATTTTTATGCTTCTTGTCATACTATTAGTTTTCCAAATTTTCCATTCCTTTGCAATAGTTTTCCAATTCTTCGGAAAAACAAATCAGAGGATCTACCATCAAATTGCTGAGGGGGACTGGTTCCGTTTTATCTTCCATAGTAATATCACTATAACTAATACTCTCAATACATCCGCTGGTTACTCCAGCGTCACCGAAGTATTCAACAGTAAGACTGATAGGGTTTTCCTCAGAACCAATTTTGCCTCCATGTTTCTCAACAAGGTACAGAATAAAATTTCTAGCTTCTTGACGGACACTGTAGAAGCGTGCCTTCAAGTTAGTAAGTTCAGTGCTTTCTTGCTCTTCTTCAAAGTAAATATCTTGACCTTCCATTTCGTTATATTATTTTCTTTTTTGTTGTTACGTAAAACAAATTTCCTTATACTATGGGGCGTTATCTTATTGACTATCATGGGGCATAGTCCACTTTCAGATAAAATGTTCTTCCTTATATACTCCAAGAATTTTCTAAATTATCACTATAGGCAGCAACCAAACCATTCTCTGTATGAAAAACGATTTTATCATAGTATCGTGTAAATTCTCCTACATTACTACGTTCGCACCATTCGAATAAGTTTTCACCTTCATGATTCTCACCACAGCATTGGTTTAGTATATATTCTTTGTCATTAAATTCAATCTGCTGTATCATAACGAGTGTTGAATGTCTTTTTGCACGGCTTTTGTAGCTTTGATTGCCTCCAGCACATTGTCACGGATACTTTCAAGCCAAGATAAATTTTTGAACGCTAAATCCGCATCATTGCTGTAGAGCGTAGTTGATACATTTTCAAATTGATCTTCTACATCAATGCTGATACCTTTATCAGTAAGTGACACTGCGGTAACAGGTGAATCATACCAAGATTTACCGCCAAACCATAGCACGTATGTTGGTTCTTCGATTATTCCATCAAGTAGAATCTTGGAAAGTTCATTTTCCTTAAGTATCGAAATGATATTGCAGATTATATCTTCACGAAGGTTATTTATACGCCCTGTAAAATTGGGAACAACTTTGTTTACAGTTGCTATTGAGATTTTATCCTCGTTGTTACGTTGCCAACTATCAATTAAAACAGCTTTAGGTTCACTGCAATCCTCTGAATAGAAAGCTGAGTCATAACTCATACCCCTGTGAATATCTATCCATGTCTCGGCTTCTTCACGAGAAGGGAATAATGCACATTCGGAAATAGACAGTGTACGGGAAGGATGACAATTCGGTTGGCTGACCTTGAAAGTAACGCCCCATAATTCGTTCATGGATTGTAGTTCAGGGAATACTTCTTCTTTATCCAGCAGATAAACTGTTTTATCGTAATCACTACTTTGAAATATATTTTGTAACCACGTACACATTTCTACTTCTTCGTTGTCCGTAGAAGTATCAAATATGGCAGCAAAACCACCTCCAATTTGGGATATTATAATCAGATCACTATCAAAAATATCTGAACACGTAATTCCGAGGAGTCCATTAGTTGACTTTTGTCGGACAACTATTTTTTCTTTCACTGGTAAGTCACATACTATTTTAGCAAGTTGATTGATTGGTATTTCTTTCATTTTACCTATTTTTAAAAATACTGGGAAATATATTAATGAGATAACTCTCCTCTAAATTCTATTTAAACAACAATATGATAATAAGAAGATGTGACTACCAAATGGGGTATATCTTTATTTCTTCGATTTGCAGCCTCCTATGAGGATGTAGTCTTGTCGAGGTCATCGACATGTCACATCTATCATGGAGGCGGCATAAAATTTCTTGGTCCATCACATCGTGCCTACCAAACAATAGCTTACTCCTTATTTACGCCATTCAGCCATTTTTTTGCTGATATCAATATTATTATCAGTCAACATTTTCTTCAGGACTGCCAACAAGCGCCAACCTTCATCGTTTCTATACATCTCTGCTTTTGCTGTAATGAAAGCAAGTGACTGATATTTATCAAGGCGGTTATTGGTATCATCAATAGCTTTGCAGTTATGAAACCGGATAAGATTTTGCATCGTGTAATACGCTCCAGCACCCTTGTATGCATCAACCCATGTTTTACTTTGAGGAGTGTCGTGTGGCATCTTAAGGCGCATGTCGTTGAACTTTTTTGCTGCGTTATAAAGCTGTGTGACATTACGTGCTTGCTTGATATGCGCTATTTCTTTATACAACGGATAGTAGATTTTATTCTGTAGGTCTGCCTTGAATATGTTACGACTTTTAATACGCTTGTAAGGCACTCCCTTACATTTTCTTTCTTTCAAAGCGTCCACATATTTTTTCAATTGTACAATATAATCTTCCGCCATAGCCATGACCACATCGACATTAAACCAACGGTTTCGATCTACGAAATTTGCAGCATCCTTATCTTCCATTTTCATCTGGGCATATAGCTCGTTCAGCAACATTTTCCACTGATATTCATAGCCTAAGCGGTGAATCATGCGTGTTACTCCCAAAGGTTCTTTAGAACGATACGGTTTATAAGTCATCATATAGAACATCTTCGCCATAATCCAGCGCCGGAACAGGCGATTGTTAGGGACCGTACCTTGTTCAACGATTTGATTAAAAATTGGATCGTCGTCCTCTAGTACTGAAAGTATTCCATTCCTGTTTGAGGCGATATATCCACCCCCATTCGCCCCCTCCATGGCAAACATATGACTTACGTCCACCCCGACATTTCGTAGCGCTTCAATACGTTCCTGTACAGTTTTGAACGATTTAAGTGGTTTGACTGGTATATTCTGGCCGGCCATAGCCAGATAGATAGATCCCAAATTTGAATCCTCACCAACTACTGTTGCTACAGTGGTAAACTCTTTCTTTCCGATTGCGAACTCTGCGCCACATTGAGGACACAAAATTTTTGTTTTTCTTTTCTTTTTACTCATCTTGAAATTAATAAATGGTTGTTAATTGATATCTGGATCTACCCATTTCTTAAGTATTACCAAATCTTTGTCCATTTTGCTTTGCCAGAACCACTTGCCCATTTTTTCAGATTCCCATTTAAGACCATTCAGAATCTGACAAAGGACATATAGTTCCAACTCAAACTGAGCTTTCTCTCGGTGCTCACCAAATAACATAGCATCATCACTCAGCTTCCTTTCGGGCAATGCTCTGAAGTACAAACGTGACTTACTCTCACTCCTCTCCGATGGAATAGAATTCTTGTAGCGGTAGTACAACTTTTCAACTTGTGACAGAAATTCATCTGTATCAATGCTTGGATCAACACCTAAATTACCCTCAAACTCTCCATCTTGTATGATGTATTTGCCGTTCAGTTTCAGACTTCGACTCTGGAAGTCTATTTTGAATTTTGCACCATCTTCAACATTTCGAATCGTCTCCTGATATATATTTTCCATATACTCTTATGATTATCAATTATTTGTACTCGAACCACTGACGCATTACTTTATTATTCTGATTTATACAGCGTAACTAGGTCCTGAGACTTGGGTCAGGACCTAGTATCCTGTATATTGAACCTGGCCCCTTGCACAATACCCGGTTGCGTTACCATTGAGTCTCATTTAGAAGGCACATTACTTTATTAATTTGATATGTACAGCGTGTGTGCTGGCCTTTAACCTCATATACAGCCGATAGCTGGAGATGAGGTGGTGGCCGCAATTAAAGGCTGTCCCATTGAAATCCTAATCTTGACCCATCACTTTGTGCTAAGTTTTATGTTTCATAGAAATTGTTATTATTCAGTCTCGTTAGGCTGGCACATTGCTTTACGAATTTGATATGAGCAGCTATTCTTTACTGGCGGCCACGACAATCAGGAGTCGGTCCCCAGTAACTGTAAAGCTGAACTATTAAAATCCTAACCTTGACTTTTTCACTTCGTGGTAAGTTTTTTTCGTGATTCTCAAAATATCGGCACATATCTTTAAACATTTGATGTATGCCGCGGCTCGAAGCCATAGCGGCGCGTCGGAGTGCTCAGTAGAGAGTTCCGACGCGCAGGGGGGGCTTATTGAGCAGGGCACGCTAAATACTACTCCTTGAATCACGCTATTGTGCTAAAAAAAGTTCTCTAAATAACGACACATATCTTTACTTTTTTGATGTCTCCTGCGTATTTCCAGCTCGGAAGAGTCTGAAGGCGGTGAATAACACGGCCTTCAAGACTTTGTAGAAGCTGGATTAACCACGCGGGCTCTAAACTCTTATTCCTTGAACTTTATCACTGATGTGTTTCAGTTTAATTATGGATGTCAGGCAAGTGACACATTGCTTTAGTTACTTGATATTTACAGGAAAGAACCAGAATCAGGATGGATTCACCGGGTGATTAAACCGGTGAATCAAGTATGGGTTCTGGTATACTAGATCTGTAAATTAAAATTCCTTGCTCTTCATCATTCGCCGTGTGTTCGGTAGGTTCCTATAATGATGCAACCAGCGTGTTATACACGGCACGTCTTGTCAATATGGCGTTCTGCATACAGCCAATGGTCAGGTAACCTGGGATGTTGCTGTTAGTCTTGCCGCGGTTGGCTTTCACGTTCCGCCCCAGGCCCCGGACTATGCAGCCGTCGCTCTTGGTCTTGACATAACCTAAACCACCCACCTTGCGTTTTCCGGTCTCTACGGCTCTCAGACAATCCATTACGAACTTGTTCAGCTCGTCAAGGTCTTTCCGCACATTGCATACCGGCAGTATTTGAGTAGCCCAACTGAACTCCCCGTTGCCTTTGTAGAGGTAGCGGTTCACAGCATTAACGGCTTTTGCCAGTGATACGCCCGGCTTGCCGATTGTACGCTTTTCTATTTCGTTCTGGAATGTCTTGATACGGCTGGAAGATAGCGAGATCATACTGCCTTTGATACTGAATCCAAGAAACTTGAACCACTTATCGGTAGTCAGATATTCCACTTTCTTTGGGTTTAGCTTCATAGTTTTCTCTTCCAGCCGGCTCTGGAGCACGTTCATGGCTTTCTCGTACTCTTCTCCGAGGAACAACATGTCATCCGAATAGCGTGTGTAGAAGCCATTCATTTGCGACAGCTCATCATCAAGTTCATACAGCAGCACATCTGCCAGCCAGCTTGCCACGGCGCATCCTTGTTTCAGGGACTGGAATTGACGCTGAAGGTTGTTGTCCTCGTCGAAGTACAGGTCCGAGTGGTAGTATTTTCGCAACACGTCAATCAGAGTGGAATGACCGTGCTTTGCCTCTACTATGTCAAACGCCTCGTCAATATACTGGAGCAGTACGCTATCGAAATATTTGCTGAGGTCTGACTTCCAGCCAAAGTATCCGTCTTTTTCAGTAGCTGCCATTTTATTACTTATTTCGGTCACAACCTTGCCGCATCCGGTCCCTATTTGGTAGGATTTACACGAGACATGAACCATTTCGGGCATCAGATCGAAAAGCAAGTCATTAGCGATGCTTAATATCACCCGGTCGATAGGTTCGTTCACATAAACCGTGCGAAACTCGCCGTTCTCTTTCGGTATCTGAGCGGTGTGAGGAGGTGAGATTTCATACTTCCCTTTCTGCATGGCATCAGCAATCGCTATCCGGGTGTTTTCATCGGTCAGCAATATGAGCTGATCTTTCCGGATGTCTTTGCCAACGCCTTTCTCAATCGCCTTCGTCCATCTGTCTATCTCAAAAAACTTCTCCAAAATTTTATCTGCCATACTTTTCTCTATTATATAACTTATCTATTTTCTCTTGTATGCAGAGAGCCTTTTTTAAACCGATTGGACTGAATGTCTGTGCTTCAGTACATCCATCATTACTGTAAGTAAGACAGCAAAATGCCCCATCGGGATACTTAACATGTATGCGAGGCTTTCCCCAATGCATATCTAAATAAATTTTACGGGTAAAATAGTCCTCCCCTTCTTGTTCGTCCTCCCATGCCGGAAGAATGTATGTCCGGGACTTTACTTGAGTATCAGGAAACCCTGCCTTGTTGCCCCAAAACCAATCATTTTTTCCAATGATTACTCTTTCATCAGTCAGGATATAGCCATTATCACGGGCTATTTCATCTGCTACAGTAAGCAATATTTCATTTATATTCATAAGCAAAGAATTTATCAAAACCTCCATTTTCATTATAAGGAAAATCCCCAGCATAATATTCATACCACATCGTACCACACTCGGTATGCCGTTTTGTTAACTTATAAATAGCCTTTCCTCTTTTCAGAAACTTGAAACGTGACAAAACCTCAACTTTGTCTATATCCTGAAAACAGTCTTTCCAGTTCTGTTCATCCGTACCGGTTCGTAGAGGAACAGTAGCTTGTTTAAGAATCCATTCGCCAAACCCAATACGGGTTATATATTGATTCTTTTCTATATCCTTCCATGCCGTATCGCAACATTCTTCCAATGTGGGAAAAGAGTTTGGAAATTTAGTACGATCATTCCCGTCACGTAAAATAGCATGCCCATACTTATCGCAAATGATAAACATGATTCCAGGACTACATTCAAAGTCACGCTCACAGTATCCATAAGGAGCATCGCAGAGCCAGCTCCATTCGTGATTGCCCGATGTATTACGAGCAACGTATCGGCGGGGACCACCTTTCTTGGGTTTAACCGACCATACCTCCATGCACTGTCCTCTATCAATATGATGTAATTTTACTTTCAATACTTTCATAACTGATATATTTTTAATGATTTTACAATGTTGTTTTCCAAGAGTAGAGATTCATTTTACCCTTACGGTGAGTAAATCCCAATCTTTTTTTATTATTTTTCATCTTTCTGCTCAGTTTTTCTAAAAAACACTGGGGCATAGCTCGCCCGTTAAGGCGATTTAAGGGCATAACCCACTAGACCACCAGTGCTACAAACTAAGGCAGATACGGCGTCTCACGACGCAATTTTGAGATATAAATAATAGGAATTTGTGGGCATCACCGGGTACAATCCGGACATAGTTTCAATATTAAAGCCCGTGAAAAAAGCGTGAACACTATCGTACTCACGCCTTACTATAAATTAGAAAATATAGTTTTTAAATCAGATGATTATCAGGACCATGTTAATGACACACCGCCTATCTGTTCAATCCGGGTAAAGATTTGCTTTACTCTATTCCAGGTATCCTGGCTGTTAAAAGTCTCTTTAGGAAGGTTGTGCTCAATGATAAGCCGGAGCAACTCTTCATCAGGGCGTGGAATCACAAAAGCGTATTCAAAATTATACACTAATTGCCCGGAATATACTGTGAACTGATACTCTGTTATATTCTCCCTTTCCTTGTCGTAAAGATTAACTTTACCCAAGAAGCATTTACCATGCTCCAAATGAAATGCGTGGATAATGGCACGTGAAATGTCATTGATAGAACTGTCAAATTCACTCGCTCCCCCATTCATTCTATGCCGCATAAAATAAGCAGTCGCCTCTTTTGATAGCTCTTCTAAAGAAAGACTAATATATTTGTTCATATTCGAATCATTTTAAATCCAATGTATAGCTGTGTCTTTTCCTTTCTCATTTGCAAATTTGAGTGCTTTTCCGTAATCCTCAAAAGCACCTAAAAAACCGTTGGCGTAATCTTCATCATTAGATTTATACATATCATGTGTGAATACTCCAAACATACCATGATACTTTTCTTTAATTTCTTTTTTGCTCATACCTTAATTGTTTTGGTTGAAGTTATAATATTCTTTCACTCGGTATATTGTAGCATCTCCGTCTTTATAGTAAAATCTTGCGGACATTAATTCATTTCCTTGCAAATCAGTAATAACTCCATATAAGCATGATTTACACTCTTTAATGACAAGTCTTCTACTTTCATGGATTTTATCAAAAACCACTTTCATTACTATTTTAATTTGAGGGTTATCTATTAAAGAATTTAAGAAGTCTATTAGCCTCTCTTTTATCCCTGCCAACATAAATAACATTGTTTATTTTCCGTTTACGGATAATGTATGCTGGTCTGTTCATAATCTCAAAGTAGGCAAGCCGATAACTTTCTTTGAGAGAAAAAGACTTGTCGGAAGGCTCTGCCTACGACATATAAACTCTCCTTTTTTTGTGTTCCTCTTCTTCATTACTATTTTGTTCCACGCCCATCTAAGACTATTCTCACTCCGTTTACCATGCCCAAATGCCTTAGGTATACTTCATCGGGATAAACATATCTTTTATCACCACCATACATTCTCATTGTGTGAGAACCGTCTATTTGAACACCTGTGTTACCATATCCTGACGGATATTTTTCACCAATAAACACAAGCCTTTCAATGTGAGTATACGCATCTGACACACAAACAATGTGACACCCATCTGTACGAAGAAGGTGTTCAGATCCCGGCTTCATCGTTTTCTTACGTTCTTCAAGTTCTGTGACAATATCAACATCATCACCAAATTTACGTCCTTGATAAATTGGCTCTGATAACTCATAATATCTTTGGGTACAATTAGTTGATACCAATTTTGCTATAATTTCTTTCATTTTTATTTTTGATTTACTCTATAATACTTCGGTCGGAAGCTCTACGTAAAATCCTTAGCAATTGTTTATAGTTTGCTCAGTTAGCTGTTGCAGTGGAAATTCGATTGTATAAAATTCTTCGTTTGTATGTTTGCCGAATGCCTCATATCTGGCATTTCCACCACGGGATATCACGATCTTGTAAAAATCCAAGCTGTTTTCGGGTGGAGTCAGCTCGTCCTGTTCGTCGTCGTCCAGTTCTACAAATACCCACTCTTTGCCTGCCAGCAACTCTTCCATGTCAGGCTCTTCATCTCCCGATTGGAAGAATTCCACCGAACCGTCATAAAACCTCATTGACTGGAAATTATAATCGTCCTTGAAAGGTTTGACAGCCTCAAGCCTTTTTGCCTGTAGCTTACTCCAGTCTTCTGACAAATCAATAAGTGCGAACTCGCAGCAATCCCATTCACTGTTCGTATTTGCCCTGATTAAAATATGTGCTGTCGGTTTGTCTGATGTTTTCATTATTTTGATTTTAATATGTTAATATTCCCATCCTTTGCATATCTTATTGGCATTTAGTAATGTGGAACGCCGTATCCATTTATTTCGGCCTTTCTTAACGTTTCTTCTGAATCTTATAATAGAGTTGTTCCTAATTTTTCTTATGGCTCTATGTTGTTATCCACTAATTATTATTGTGTACAGTAATGGATATTCTTTGATTTCACATAGGCTGGAAATAATCCGATTTTCCAGCGCCTTATGTTGTTCTTGATAGGTCATAATTCACACCTTTATATTAATCCATATTTTTACCTTAATGCTTAAAAAGGTTACTGAAACAGTTATAAGTTACAGTTGTTGCCACTATTACTTATCACTATTGCATAGCTAACCTACATGCACCTATCCAGTTACCTTTTTTATCGTAATTATTCGCAAATAGTTTCTTTTGACAATCCAGGCATATACCCGAAATGATGGTTTCTCGTTCCGGCACACTTAAGTATGGAAAACAATCTTGAGCCGGTTTATTCATAGCAAACCGTAACAGGTAATCCCCATATCGCACCTTTACTTCAGTTGTGTTCTTGCACATACTGCACTCACATTTGACGGTATAGTTCCGTTCTTCGGGTATAATTTTTCTAATTTTTTCCATATTATCGCTTATTTTTAATTTTATATAGCATATCTGATACATAACACCATAATAGCACGTAAATTAGAGAGCCAAGTATTCCTATATAAAGCATGAGCACCACATGTGAAAAAATCCCAATCATATACATGACAAGGAATAGCATTACACCAATATAAAGTATTATTTCATGCAGTTTAATAAGAACACTCAAGTTCTTTTGGACTTGTCGCTTAAAATAGCTTAGGATTGTAATCCGACTGATTTTTCTATTTCTCATAACTTATCTATTTTATTGTTTAATATTCCGATAGTTACAAATTTACAACATCACTCTTCACCTCCCTATTAAATAGGATAACAGCGGGATGCAGATTGTACAGCTAAGTACAATTTAAACAGTCCTACTGCACTGCATCAACCGTGTTATGTCGGGGGATGGGAACGGCGTTTCACAACGCAAAGAAGTTTGTAGAAGTTAAATTTGTAGAGTAAACTGCCTGGGGTTCAAACCCAGCAAAGTGTATATTACAGTTCAAAAAGGCTTTTGAGAAAACGGCGCGAACCCAGTGATTCGCGCCGGAAAAAATCTTTGTGTATCGCGTTTCATTTTTGCGTGTGTTACAAAAAAAGAAAAGGATTGCGTTTTGGTAAAAAAGACAATAAGGAATTTTCGCAAAACAGGGCACACTGATAACGTGTTAAGGCGTTATACAGATGTTTCTACTCCTTAAATCGGCTCCGCGCTTTTCCGCTAAAATCAGCGAAACCTGCAAAAACTTCACTGCGGTAAACTTCACTGCAACTTTCCCCGCAACACAAAAACAGGTAGCATATATCTCACCTATCTTATTAAATTTGTCACAGTATAGCTGCATTTTTTCATACGTACAATCGGACACAATGGTGACGTAATCCTGATATATGTTCAGATGAACGATTTCAGTAAAACGCACATTATTCACCAAGCACTTTTGTATATTCACGCCCAAATACTTTTGGATGTTATATATTTGGTCTATGCTTGGTTTCTTCTTGTACTTTTTTACACGTTTCCCGATTTGGGAAACATAATCTCCAAGACAATACATTTCTCGCATAACATTTCATTTTAGTCATTGCACACATTGGGGGAATCGAACCCCCAATTTTATGCCACGGGATACCGCTTTTGCAATATCCCGTTCATATTGTGTGTTGTCAAGCTGCAACCGTTGCAACTTCTTCTTTCTTCGCTTGCTTCTTTTCTGTTTTTGCAGCTTTCACGGCTTTTACAGCTTCCGCTCTTTCGGCGTTTTCATCTGTATTTTCAACAATCTTTTTTCTTGTCGCTTTCGGAGCTGTTTTCTTTGCAGTTTTAGACTCCATAGAAGCTGTTTTACTTGGCTCGTCTACTTCTTGCAGTTGCTTCAGTACGTGTGCCTCAATGTTAAGCATACTCCACGCACTCTCCGCAATTTTGTAAGAATGTTCTTTCAGCATTTTGTTTGTCGGGTAATCTTCACGAGTTTTTGACTTAGGCGTGATACCAATCCGTTTCTCTATCAAGTCCAAATTGTACGTTGATGTGTCAAAAACTAATTCTCCGGCATTGTACATAAGTATGTCAAACTTGTCTAAGTTACGGAAAATGTTTCCACAACGCAAGTCCTTCTTCGCAAGTCTCTCAATCTCGAATTTGACAGTCCATGTGTTATAAAACATAGATTTCCAAGCATTTTTCAGCTCGTCAACCGTAGGAACTTTACTTTTTGCGTAAAGCGCCACACGTTCAAGCACAATTAGCTCGTCTTTGTTTCTATTACGTAACACGACATTGCTAACAGGACGCTCTAACAGCATAGCTGCAAATTCTGTAAATGAATAAACACTCACGATTTCTCTTTTTTCTACTACGTTAATTGTCTTCATAATGGTATAGTATTAAAATGTACTGAATTGTACATAGTTCGTGGGGCTGGAATCGAACCACCCCCACGATAAGACGTACTTAGTACGTTAGTCGGATAAGTGTATCTTTGTCTATTCTGCAAATAACTAAATGAATGTAGTTCATACGTTCTAATGCAGAATAGATAAAAAGAAGAACGTTAAAATTACATTCAGTCAAGCGAAAAGATTTACCCAATAAGCGGGCAATTCGCTTTGTGTGCTCTATGTTTTACGTAATATATATTTTGCCTAATACAATTTAGCCTTAACTCTTTTTCGTCAAACAGTTCGTTACCGCTTATTTGCTCGAATTATTTTTTTTAGTCGTACCAAAAGTAAATAGTATATTTACGGATTATTCGCACACTGCAAAGTACTAACTTTGCTTTTTGTTCTCTACAAAGAACTTTTTTTTGTCCGTCTCGTTTCCGTTCCGGTGAAAGCTCTTTTTCAAACGATAGTAAAAAAGTCAAATAAAAAATTTCGTTTCGATAAACTTTTAAATCTTTGTTTTTGTCCCTCTCGTTTCCGTTTGGGAACAACACTAAAGTAATAAACTAATTTGGAATAGCAAATTATTTCTATCTTTTTTTTCTAATATTATTCCGTAAATGGCTGAAAGCCAATAAGGTACGCCTACGCGCGAGAGATGTTCATAAACTATTGATATTCAACTATTTACAAACTACCTGTTTTATTGAAAAAAAAATATTTTCTCTATTTTTTCAAAAAACAGGAATATAAGTAGAATAACGAATTGAAAGTTATTTGTAATTATATTTTAAACGTTGATTTTCTGATAGTTAGCAAAACAGAGAATAGCTTTTAAATAGTATATAACGACTAAAAAAGGTTTTTTTGATTAAAATTGATAGCAAATAATATATATAGACATAATTAGAACGACTTTTAATAAAAGACGACCTTATAACCGTTTGATTTACAACAGTATAATAATTTAATATAAAGATTAGGGTAGGTGTGCCCTGAGTGGTGATTCCATACGTGCCCGGAGGGTAAATTTTCAAGTCTCGTTTTTAATTGGATTTTAAGCGTTGCTAGCAAAATAGTTTTCGATTTTATTTTTTGTATGAATATAAGAACACACATAACAAATAATGCATTCTATATTTAAGCAAAATAGCTTTTTGTATTTAGATGAGCAATCAGAATCTATATATTTATATATATTATTACACATACATTCTAATTATATCATTATTACACACTTGCAGTCAAAAGCTGAGAATGAATAGACTATTTGTTTTTCTCATCAAGTTATTGTGTTTTTTCAAACACACAACCTTATATAATACTCCATTCAGGTCTCGCATATACAGTTATGCCTATTTACTTATTTGTTCAGTTTGATACCCTATTTAATGGCGTTAAATATTTATTGTTTTAAATAGAACTTTTTTATTTCGAAGTTTAAATGGTATCTTTGCAATAGATGTATAAATTCTATAAAATCAAAATAATACAAGAATATATTTTAGTATTTGAAACTTGAAATGAAAAACAGGACCCAAATTCTATCATTTATCAAGACAATCAAGCCAAAGACTGTAGTAGATAAAAAGAAAATTATTCAATATTGTTCCCAGATGGGAATACAATTTGCGTTCAATGCCAATAATGATGATCTTAAACGAACCACCTTCAAAGAGTTCCTAACTTGGGCTAATAACGATTCCCCAGAAATAGGCAAAATACTTGTTTATCCAAACCCTTTTGTCACAATTGGCATTGTATCTATGGTGACTCCCGAACAAATTTACCTAGGACCAGCCTTATTTGGAGAAGATGGATTGGTCATCAACAACGTTGAGAAACCAACATCCGGATATAGAGAGGCTACAGAACAAGAGACTCTAAAACTACATCAAGTGCTACTAAATAAAGGCTTTTGTTGGAATCTATGGCAAAATAAATTTGTAAAAAGTATCTATATCCCAAGGCAAAACCAATTTGTAAGATTCCGGTCCTATACCACCAGCCATGAAGGCGTAGGGATATTTAAAAAAATCACAGACACTGGAGATATTGTAATGTATTGCGTTAAATCAGACAATTCTCCAATACAATACTCCCTGCATGAAGTTATAGGAAAAAAGGATTGTTATCAGTTTGCTGCAGCCACCAAAAAAGACATTCGCGCTTTGAAAGACGAATTGTATCAAGTCGGAAAAATCTGGAATGGTTATTATAGTCGGATACAACCTGTTGAATTTTTCGTTAATAACGGCGAGGAATACTGTTACATATCTGATAAAGGCAAGATTGAACATGGACGTAGAAACAACTCGATTGCATGTAAAGAGAGAATCGCTTTTGGTAATATTTTTGCAGACACTAAACAAGCCGAAGATTTTCTGCGCAAAGTACAAGAAATAATAAAGAGTGAATTATGCAAACCGACAGTTGAAGGCAATGCCTTAAAACGCATCAAAGAAGCCCGTAGTTAAACGTTTGCCTTCAAAACATATCCGTCATCCATTTACATGGCAAAATTCAGCACAGGGAAAAAGAAAGCGGTTCTATTGAAGATATTGCCTAAGGATGTTCATATATATAATTTTAAGATACACTCTAAATAGCTTTTAGTTTTAATGTATACCACCTAAAATACCTATAGAACAATATAATATCTTTTTAATATAAAGACAAACCCATAGGGTTTGCTATATAGTCCTCTCTTTTTGGTTCTTTTTCTAAGGCTTAGAAAAAGAACAGTTTCTTTATTAATATTCTATATAATAACCCTATATATACTCTTACTATAAATATATATTATAATATCTTTATATATAACTTATATATTATATAGATGATAGTTTTCCAAGGGGGGGGGTAACCCATTTTAGTTACCCCCTGGATTCAGACATATTTCCAGCATTTCTAATCGGGATCAGGGAAAGATGGATATTTAAGGGATGAAATGAGACGGGTATGTCTCAGTTTTACAATTTCTCTTTCAGCTATATCTTCGACTAATCTGCCCTGTTTGAGATACATCTCACAAAACTTTATCAACTCATCAACATTATTGGTACATGAAAGGATATTCACCAACTTCCCATACACTTCCAGATCGAATGAATAATAAACCCTGTTTCCCAGTTTGTTATTCCACTTCCTCAAAAGTTTCATATGGATGAGTTTCTTTACGGAGTTATTAAACGCATTTTTACTGATTCCCATGCGTTTTATATATTCTGCATTACTCCAGTTAGTTGAAAAGCCATGCTTCTTAAGATATTCAAAATTTATCATATGCAAAATGAAACGGGTCTCTGATGGGGTAAAAAGGTATGAAAGACCTAAAGGATATTCCACGTATAAAAACTTTCTCAGACATTCATTTCTCATCATCTTCTTTGTTTTGTTTTCAAAATTCTAAATTAAAACTTCTACAATTATAAATCTGGTATTTTCAAAATCAAGCTCTGTGCTTCATTAAAGCGTGCAAAAACGTTCAATACCTTTTCAACATTCTGTTCATCAATCCAAGTTTTAGCAACTTGCCAACTTATGGATTTATTAAATTGGTAATTATCCAGTTTAATCGTATGATGTGAAAGCTTTCCTTCTGTAGGCTTCAATCCTAGATCATGCAGCTGGCACAACCCATTCTCAAAAAAGATGCATCCTTTCTCCAGCTTTTGTGCCTGAATCATTCGGATAGTATAATTAACCCTTCCAAGAAACAACCCAGTAGCCCACTCCGTCAATGCAAGTTTATCAATAAAACCAGCATCAATCAGACTCAAAATGTCATCTGGAGTTCCTAAGCAGGGAGTTCTCAGACACTGTTTTTTACACTCTTGACATTTACAACCTATCGGTTTACGTCCAGTTTTCCGTATTATCTTCTCAAATATAGATTCACTCATTACTTTCATGTTAAATATTGATTACTATTCCTTTGCTTGTGTACCCAGATTTTTGGATTTCCATAGTTCTAGAATATATTCACGACCAGCAGGCGTCCATCTTACTTCTTTGTTATATGTATTTGTCTTCCCTTTCTTGTTTTTCCAGTAATATGGGACTACACATTGAAGAAGTGCATGATTCTCATGTACAACTAACTGTTGATTTTTACGTATGCATATTTTCTCTTGCAAGAGGAAATTATGTAATGTCCGGGTACTTATTTGAAGTTCTTCAGCAATTATACTGGACTTGAAATAATCCCGGTTTTCTATGAATTTCTGATAAAATTCAACTTTGGGCTTGTTCTTTGCCGCTTCCTCCTTAAGTTCCTTTATTTCTTCGAAAAGGGTAACAGTTAATTTTAAAGCTTCATCCATTGTTTGGGGTACTGAATAACCACTAACCAAATCAGAGTGTCCCCTACTCGGCTTACCAATAGATTCATTTTTTTGAATCACTGAATCAAATTGTTCTACTTTTAGTTCCAATATCCTGTCACCACACCACTGAGCAAAATCTGCTGACAGCCATTCAGCAAACCCCTGAACTAAAAACTCATCTATCCATGTTGCACCATTAATACCTCTAAGTGTAATCACCTGGCCTTCATAAGATGTGGATTTTCCACCGGAAACCAACGAATGACGGAGTTCCGAAGTGGATTTAAAACGTATCCATACAGCCGGGGATTTTCCATAAGCTTTAGCCATTTCTGTCGCATTCACAAATATTTTACCGTTACCTATTTTGAAAGTTATAGGAAACTTATCCATGAAAGTGAATACAACAGGCGTTTTTTGGTCGATAATAAAGAGGTCAATTCCATTATCCCTAAAACTTCCTGCCCATATTTCCAGTTCCTCACAAAGTCTTTCCATCAGCTTACTTTCATTTTTGAGTAGAAAGACCAGCTTACTTACATCTCTGGGGCGAATGGCGTACAAGGGTTTATCATTCTTCTTAAAAATGATTCTACTACTGGACGGACACAAGTTCTGTGCTTCCCTAGTCTCCATCATCATTGGTCGTTTAAGTACTTTACATAAGTCATATAGACATATCCAAGTTCCATTTGCACCTCCTTCTCTTAAAATTCGTATCGGCTTGTTCCTAAAGTCGATTACCTGATAACCTTCTCTAGTCTTCATCTTCCCGCCTTCTTTTGTTTCTGGAATGATGAGCCTTACGCCTATGAGCCATATCTCTAACAGAACGATAACTTCTATTGGTTTCTCCACATAGCTTATCAAATTCTTTTAATTGCAAAGCACCAATATCTTCCAGGGATACTTCTACATTCTCATTAGCGTAGCGGTAGTAGTAGCCGCCAGTCGAAATATAAAGACCGGTACAAGCAAATGAAATAGATTGAAGGTTACCACCAGAATACTCTGCGGTCGTGTTTAGAGATCTTAGAATACCGATAAGAACTTGTGCACCATTGAAAACTAGTACCAATTTCGAATCTTTAAAAGGTTTTTTCATCATGTTTTAAAAGTTTAGTTATTTGTTCCTCTGATAATCTGTCTTTAACCATTAACGCCAAGCATGTATCTGAAAGTACAATACCGTCTAGTAGCATGTCCGACATTCTTTCCAGTATATGTATTCCAAATGCTGGATCAACGTAGGCTACCAGTGCCAATGCTAAAGATTCGTCAATTAAAAAATGTCCCCTATCGTTCATAATGATTAGACTGTCAGGCTTCAACTCATAAGTGTCACATACGGATTTTATCCAGAATGCAAACTGAGCACTAAAATCTATTACAGTATGTTTATCGGCATTCCCTTTGTTTTGAATATAATGCGTTGCGTCTGCATACGCAATGCCCTTTGCCGATGTGGCGAACAATAGTTCCGGGAACTCTCTGTACTTCATCTGAGTACAGGTAATGTTTTCAATGTTCATTCTCTTTTTCTCATACTTATTTTTATTAATGTTAAAACTTTGCAAATATAGAGCTTTACTTTTTCAAAAAAGAGTGTATTTAACCTACATATCTCATATTTATTTCTCTTTTAATACTGAATTACAGTAAATTATACAACTGTTAATAATAGAACTGGAAAAGGCCATCCAAATTACTTGAATGCAAGTCAGGTCTGTATCAATCGTTTATATTTTTAAACTTAATGTCTTTTTTTGTTAAAAACAACCTTGTCACTTCTCAGAATGCTATTCCTCTTAAAAAACAATAAAAAACAAGGTGACAACAGAAGGCACATTCAACCACGAACTTCTGGAAAGTATTTTTCGTACCAGCAAAAAGACTATCCAGGAATATGTAAGGGAAGTAGACCGTAATAATCGGTACCGTTCCATACGGGGACAAACTACCGTAGTAGGGACAATATTAGATGACCGGGCACAACTCATAGACTTATATGACGCCTGCCTCCAACAGGATGCCCACATCCGCTCTGTTATTGAGACTTTGGAATCTCAGATTTTAGGCGACAGATATATGTTAGCTAAACAGAATGAAAAAGGGAAATACGTTAAGGATATAGAACAGACTCATTTAATACAAGGTTCTCAGTTTGACACTATCATCAAAGGAATTGTCGAAGCTAAGTTATATGGGTTCACCCTTTTGGAGATTATGCCGAATACAAATCCAAAAACGGGAAAACTGGCAGAAGTGAACATTGTAGAACGAAGGAATGTACTGCCGGAACAGAAGGTTGTAGTCAAACGGCAAGGAATCTGGTATCCAAATTGGGATCTTGATTCTGCAACATACAATAGAAACTACATACTGATAAACTGCAGAGACCTTGGATTATTTTCAGCCACGACTCCTTTAATTCTCGCCAAAAAGTTTACAGTAGCCAACTATATAAACTTTTCCCACACCTATGGACAGCCCATCATACACGGAAAGACAGTTAGTGAGAATAATGGCGACAGGAAGCGTTTAGCTCAAGATATCGCCAATGCTGCACAAAACAAAGTCATTGTTACCGGTCTCGAAGATGAAATTGAGATTAAGACATTCACAATGAGCAACTCTGAAAAGATATATACAAGCATCATCGAGTTTGTCAATAGCGAGGTAGCTAATTTGATTTTAGGAAGTGAAAGTATGGCTGGTGGTATGCAGAGTTACGTCGGCTCGACTAAAGCACATCAGGATATATTTCGTGAACGCATAGAAGTTTATCGCCGATTCATCGAAAACGTGATGAATGAGGAAGTGCTGCCAAGACTGGTAGACATGGGATATATCAAACCCGGATTGGAGTTCAAATACAGTAATCGGATTGAGATGAACAATGAAGACCGTATCAAGCTGTACGGTCTGATAACCGACAAATACGAGGTTAGTGCCGATGAGATTGAAAAGGAGTTCGGGATAAATGTAGGTCGGCAGATCAATGTGTTATCTGCGGACAGTAGTTTGCCTTCTGCTTCCGGTAGTTCATCGAATGACAGGCGTATCATGTCAGAAGAGGAGTACTACAGGCGTTATGGGCATCCCAGAGAGAGCAAGGTCGCAAATTTTATCATGGGAGCAGGAAAGTAAACGACGGGTTCCTGCTCCCGGAAGCCGGCGAAGTGAAAGCCTTTGATAAAGAAAAAGAGAGCCAGACGCATGAAGAGTTCTTATTGATATTACCCTTGTTCCGGAAGTTAATACTAACTCAGAAAGATACCGCTGGTTCTTATGACATTTTGGAAGAAATGATTTCTCTTAGAGCATCATTTCTTTTGGATCGTGTATTCGATGGCATGCATATGAATTTTGACAAGGCACTAAACTTGCTCCGTAACAATAATGAGTTTACTACCTTACAAGAGAAAGAGGAAAGGGATATTCTGGTTGCTGCAATAGACAATCTGGTAGATTTTGCAGCTGCCGAAGAATATACATTGATGAGGGAATTACCTGATGAAATAGATACAGAACATCCAGAACTTTATGAAGGCTTATGCAAAAAATACAACGAAGTGTATGCTTTACAAGAGAATGAGGATACTCTCCATGCGGCGACGATAGCAGCATGGTGGATTACTATTCCGCGAGAAACACTCATCACTTACATGACTCAGGGAGATGAACGAGTCCGCGCATGGCATCTTTCAATGGAAGGACTCACTTTTCCAAAGTACGAGTTTCCGGAAGCATTGATTCCACCAATTGAGCACGGATGCAGATGCTATTTAATAACAGAAGGTTCTATGCCAAACGTACACGCATCCCTGAAAAGAGATAAAGATTATCAGAAAAAGGTAAATCCGGTATTTTTCGGTAGTCTCGCACGCAAGGGGAAAATATTTTCTCAATCCCACTCATATTTCAAGAGTGCATTACCGGAGAAGGTAGAGGCGATTGTTAAACGTATTAAAAATAAATTTTATCTATAATGGACTTAACCCCAGAACAATTCTGTGCACAATGGGTAAACGAGAAGAGAGAACCACTGTTATCCAGCAAGTTAGAGTTTAACATGAATAATTTTATCACTGATGCGGGAAAATACACAAAGGAATGTTTTGAGTCATCATTCAGCAACCAAATGTTTTATCGCAGTGGAAAGCCCTGGAAGCCAAGAACATCCAGATGGGGAAAAATGCGTAATCATCCTATATTGAAACATACCGGAGAATTGTTAGGAGCAATCCAAAATATTGCAAATCAACGACATACAAGGAATCGGCATCGTGAAAGTTATACCATCTTTACACTGGAAGAAAATCACGGGCAAAAAGCCAGTAAAAAGTACAAAGGCAAAGGATATGCCGCCGTCCACAATACAGCCCCGGAGTTCCAGAAGTATCATGTAAATGGTAGAAGTAAACGCAAACCGGTTCAAAGACAGTTCATTGGGTTCAGCCCCTATATCGATGAATATATACTACAACATTTTGTTCCCAAAATTTTTGAAGGATTCCCTAAATAATATGCTAAAAGAAAAGAACACACAACCTCAGGTAGAAAATAAAGAGGAAATAAAGAGGATAGTAACGGAAGAAGCCGTTTCAGAAAACCCGTTTATAAACATGTATGATGCGGTAAGGCGTGCTATCGATACAGTCAAGGAAGATGAAGACAACCCGCTCAGCCCGCCTTTCTTTAAAACTGTTGAAATAGACAGCGGGCAATTTGAGCGTATAATTCGTGATGAAAACTTGGAATACGAAGTTGCCTTTCCTGCCATATTCATCCATTTTATCAATGTGAGATACCTTGTCCAGCAACAGCGGCTGGGTGAAGGCAGGGCCACAATGCGCATTAGGTTTATCCTGAACAATCTCAATAACCGTGATTCTACAGTTGAATGTGCCCCATTTTCTGTTTTCCAACGTATCAATGTCGCCATTCAGGACGCAAAGAACCATGAACCTGCACTGAACGAAAGGTGTAATCTGACATACTTTGATATGCCGCGAACAGTTAATATGCTTCAAGCATATTGGATAGACTATGAAGTTTGGTTCCGGGAGTCTACAGCATGGAAGTACCGAAATTGGGTGGAGAGATATTTGGTCATGCCGCCCTTTACCGATCACACCGACGCACCGGGACACGATACAGGTGGGCATAAAGTTCACCCCAAACCTGATTATGAAGAAGCAACAGGTTTCAGACCTTCTGTTGAAAATCCGGAAGCCGATGGTGAGGAAGAAGGTGTATAACCTGTAACCCTGAAAAGAAGCGGGCAAGGTTCTGCAAACATTTATAATTGTCTTTATCTATTCTTGTGAAACTAACCTTAAATTATGGACACAAATGAATTTAAAAACATCGTCGGAGAAGTACGCCCCAACGAAATTGCGACAATACGCTTCTTCGGGAAAGTAACAGAGGAGTCTACCGCCATATTTAATTCTGAATTTGATTTTCTGGAAAACGTCATACGCCCGTCAGCGATACGGGTACTCATCAATTCCGAGGGCGGCTCTGTGCTTTACGGAATGAGTACCTATTCAACAATCCAAAACTCTAAAATTAAAACAGAATGTATCATCGAGGGTATGGCTGCGTCGATGGGGTCCGTACTTTGGGCAGCAGGTAACCGTTCCCTGATGCGTGACTATTCCATATTGATGATCCACAACCCCTTCTTGCCGGAATCCGAAGATAAGGAGTGTTCCGATATGGTGAAAGCCTTTGTAGGACAGATCGAAACCATATATAGAAAAAGGTTCGGGCTCACGAAAGAACAAGTAAAGGCTATTATGGATGGGAAAGCCGGACGGGATGGGACATTCTTTGATGCGAAAACAGCTGTTAGTGCCGGTATCATCCCTGCAGAAAATATTCTGAAAACAACCAAGCAGCTTTGCGAAAAAGTCAAAAATGCAATGAATGGCATTGAGGATATCGATAAAATTCAAAATATGATGGAAACATTCAACCTGGAAGCGGTTGACGCAGTGGAAGACGAAAATAAACTAAATGAAGAAGAAAAAACTACTCTTGAACAAAAAGAAAACAACGAACACAAAATTAATATGGCAGAAGAAAGAACAATCCCATTTGAATATGCCGCCGTAGCAGCATCATTAGGCATGAAAGAAACTTTTGAACCTAAAGACGTTATGGCACGAATCTCTGAACTAATCTCAGTAGAAGCTAGACTCACCGAAACACAACGAAACCTGAGTGATGCAAATACTGTAATTGCCGGTAGAGATGCTACCATACAAAATCTGCAAAAAGATTTGGAAAGCGTGACGAGCAAACTCACTGTATTCGAACAAAAAGAACTGGAAGAGAGAAACTCAAAGATTAACAAACTGGTGGATGATGCTATCGAAGCAGGGAAAATCGGCAAGGAAACCAAACCCCAATGGGTAAGCATGGCAGAAGCTAACTTTACTTTGGCTGAAAGCACGTTGAGTTCTATTCCAGCGCGTGAACAAATTACCCAGGAGATTGCAAATGATCCAAAAAACATTCAGGCTGCTACAGAAACGATTAAAACTGTAGAAGAGAAAATGTCTGAAAAGGTAAATGCCGTTGTAGGAGAAAAATTTGAATTCAAAAGGCTTGAATAAAAGACCAACGACACACAAGAACTAAGCACATAAAATGGGCTAAACAGCCCAAACAACACAAAACCTAAATCTAAAACACAAAGTATGGCAGACACAGTAAATCTACTTCAGAATGGCTACGCCGGTGAGGTATTGGAGGATTTGTTGACCTACACAGCCCAAGGCAATGACACATTCAAGGAAGGGTTGATCCATGTGAAAAGTGGAATACAACATAAATATACTTTACCTGCGGTTAAATTGGGAGATATTATTCAAGATAATATTCCAACCCCGCTTTCTACACATGGTGCCAAAGGTCCTGATGGCGAAAATGAATACACTTTCACAGAGAGATACCTGGAACCTCAAGAATTCATGATTTACCTTGAGTTTAACCCTAGGGATTACGAGAAATACTGGAAATTCGCACAACCTGACGGCAATCTGGTTTTCCGCGAACTCGATCCTAAAATCCAAGCAACCATGCTTAGGCTTCTGATTGAGAAAAAGAATGAGTACATAGGCAATGCAATTTGGACGGGTGCCAAAGGAGGCACAGTAAGTGCCGGCATCACAGAACCAGCAGATTGCACGAAAATCGGTAGCCGAAAAGAAAAATATTTCGACGGTGTGATCAAACGTATCATAGATAATGTGAGTGCAACAGATGCCGAAACTCTGGCTGGAGGTCAGGTTATCGTGTCCGGCACGACAGAGCTAGCAGATGGAGAAGCGGTAGAACAGGCATTATATTCGATGTGGAAGAAATGCCCCAAACAAATCAGAAAAAAGAACAATCTATGTTACGTAATAGGATGGGATTCATGGGATTTATATGACCAATATGCATCCAATAAGGTTTACAAATATTCCGAAAATACAGAAACAAACAGATACAAGTTTAAAGGAAAGCGTATTGTCCCCATCGTCGGGATTCCCGAACACACCATTGTTTTAGCTGATTTTTCAACAGGCATGGATTCTAACTTATGGATGGGTGTAGACTACGCCAATGACACTGAAGTTGTTAAGATCGACCGCCTTCAGTCAAATTCAGAACTTTTCTTCTTCCTGGCCCGTATGAAAATGGATGTGAATATCGTAAGACCGGCAGAGATTGTTATCCATACTGCCTACAAAAAGACTGTATAACTTTAAATCTTAATTCTTTAATCTACAAGGGAGTGGGGCAAAACTCCATTCCCTTCTTCACATTAAGAACCTAAACTATGGCTAAACTAAAAAATACGGCAGAAGACGAAACACAAAACACTGAGGTAAAAGAAGAAACTCCTGCATCAACACCCAAAGAAAAACAAAAAGAACAGGAGAAACAGGAAGAGTTGGCATCGGTAGTCCCACTCAAAAAAACGGCTGCTAAGAATGGCATGACGGAACATGAACCTGATGCACAAGTAACAGCTATTTTGAAAGTTAACTGCAAATATCAGGAACTGTATGTCGACAAGCAGGGAAGCGTTTATACTATTGACACACTGCCGAACATCAGAAAGAATGCGATCCTCTATAAAAATCCTTTTTACAAACCTTTATACATGTAAGAATGGCATTAGGGAATGTATTCATATCAGATACGGATGGTAATATACCATCTAACGTATCATCCGGTAATGAAAAGGTGACCGGTCTTCTGTTTGACATATCACTCCAGCCAACATTATTTACGGCAGGATATGGCAAGAACAACGAAACAAAACTAAAGCTGAACGATGTGGCATATATTACCAATCTAAAGTCTGCTGTTAAAGATTTCGGGATTATTGAAAGGGTAAAGGCTACGGAGGATGAAGAAAACAATGTGAATCTCTTTCACGGAATCCCCTATTATCACATAAGCGAGTTTTTTCGACTTAGTGGTAATATAAATGGAAGCGGAAAGTTATATGTCATGTTCGCAGATTGCTCGGTGTCATGGGACGCGATTGAGATAATGCAACGTGCATCCGGAGGTACTATTAATCAGTTAGGAGTTTGGACGGAACAGCCTCTGTGGAAAGACAATGGCAATGCTGATAAATATAGTTTGAACGTCGTAAAATCCATCAATGACAAAGCTGTTGCAATGGCATCACAGAACCAGCCGCTTTCGGTTATCTTATCCGCCAATCCTTCCAATACTGGTGCAAATACTATAGAAGGCAAAAAGGTGGACCTGAATAAGATTCCGAGTTGCATCTGTGAAGCAAGCCGTACTAGTGTTATCATTGGACAGGCATCTTCGGAATTGATATCCACCATGCAAAAGTGTAATACCAATCACACTCCGGTTGGCTTCTTAGGTGCAGTTTTGGGGTGTCTGGCGAAAGCTAATGTACAGGAATCAGTCGCATGGGTAAAACAATTCAACTTATTCTCTGATGGTTTTCAAGAAATCGAGTTCGGCTTTGGAGATACCAACCAAACCGATGATGAGGAATTTATCAGCCTAAACAGGTACGAATCTCTGTCTCCTGTAATGCTGGACGATCTGGACGATAAGGGATATATTTTTCCAATAAAGTATAGCGGTCGTGAAAATGGTGTTTACATTTCCAAGGATCAGACATGCTCCGCTGGAGATTATAGAACTATCGCCCGCAATAGGACAATCAACAAGTCGCGTCGTGCAGTACGCGCTGCATTATTACCCTATGTCAACAGCCCTTTGATGGTGAACCCCAGTACCGGTTTTTTGGCCCCCTCTAAAATTACATCCTTCAAGGGTATAGTAGGTGATATACTGTCAGGTATGCAAAAATCACAGGAGATTTCCGGATATGCCGTAACTATTGACGCTAACCAAAATGTACTAGTTAATGACACTTTACGTATATCATATGTCATCGTTCCAGTTGGCGTCGCTGTTAAGATTTACGTGGAAGAAGGACTCAGTTTAACCGCAAAATAAATAATGCATGGCAATAATTAACAACGTAGCTTACTCGTGGAGCATGATTACTCTTGCTTCTACCGCATTAGCCATTGATGAAGGCAGTACGACGCTTGAAGGGGTTAGCGGGGTCAAATGGAACAAAAAGCGTAAAATCGAATCCAACTACGGAATGGGTGGCAAGCCTGTAAGTAGAGGATTTGGAAACATAACCTATACGGCTTCAATCACTATGGACTATGCTACACAACAGATGTTACGTAGTACCTATGGTAGTTTAATGGACATCGGTGAGTTTGATTTGATCATTAGTTTTGCCAATCCAATGGCGAGCGACGATTGGACCACTACCAGCGTTACTTTAAAAGGGTGTATCTTTGCTGAAGATGGTATGGAAAGCCAGCAAGACGATACAAATATTACACATGAGTTTGACTTAAATCCCTTTGATATAGTTATCGGGGATGCTATGTCTATATAGACATAGCTGCGCTTATGTAACCTTTTAGAATATGTAACCTTTTTCTGATAAGTATCTTAGAATCAAGACTGCTTTCCAGAAAAAGGTTACATAAGGGATGGAGATACTATTTGATTATTTACTATATTTTTGAATAAAGCATCACATATTTGTGATGCTTTATTGTTTTTGGAAATGAGTATTTGAGATAGAAGATAATCCAGAGCCATAAAAAAAATGTAAAAACACTTTAGATTTAATATATAGGCCCAATCAGAGTTTATACGAATAACTCAAATTCTGGACGATAGGCATTGAGTTTACGATAACAAATAATAGAAGTAAGAATACAAAATGCAACGATGATTTCACATTCTGGGATCAAAGAATAGGAAGAAAACTTATTTTTTCATACTTTTGGACGCAAACAATCAAAAACACATGTTTTCTACGGACGATTATATATTAAGTAAACTAAAACAGGGTGACGAAAAAGCATTGAAAGAAGTAGTAGACAAATACTATAATCAACTATGCGTCTATTCTGTTCAATATACAGATTCTTTGGAAGTTTCGGAAGATATCGTCCAAGACTTCATCATCCGTTTATGGGAAAAGAAACTTCATCTGACCATCAATAATAACCTGAAAAGTTTTCTCTTTAATTCAGTCCGCAATGCTTCCGTCGATTATTTGCGCAAGCATCAGCCATACCGTTTCGTAGAAATTGAAGAAGACGCATATATTACCGATTTCGAACCCAATGAGACGGAAATAGAAGAGCAAGTACGTCGTCTAAAGCAATATTTAAAGGAACTGACTCCAAAAGAATACAAAGTATTAATGGAGATAGTAGTACACAATAAGAAATACAAAGAAGTAGCCGAAGAATTAGGTCTGTCCGTAAATACCATTAAAACCCATCTATCAAGGGCCTTGAAGTTCCTGAGAAGCAAACCTTTTATTTCACTCTATTCACTTTTTTACCTATAAACTGCATTTTTTTATATTTTCGTTCACCCATTTATACTCTTTTTACGTCATGGAAACAAAAAAGAAAGAATGACAATACTATCAGAGAACGAACTAGTGGATTTATGCCACAAATATCAGACCCACAATCTAACCGAATCTGAATTTCGGCTACTGCAAAGTTGGATGAAAGAATCAGAAGAGAATTACTTATTCTTTTCCAATTACGTCAAGCTATATAAAGCCGAAAAAAGGAAAGAGACCAGTCTGATGACTAATCCCGCAGATGGTTGGAAAGCTATTGAACGGAAGCGAAAGCGCTATCATTTACGCCGGAAGCTCTATTATTCAACTATAGCAGCCTGTTTTCTCTCGTTTCTGCTGGGAACAGCGGCCTACTTTTATTTAGATCAGCCTACCCCCTCACTCCCATCGGCAGAGGAACTCTCATTAGCAGAACTATTCCCTAACCTTCCACAGAATAAGGTGACACTGACATTGAGTTCCGGCCAGCAAATCATACTTGATGAAGAACAGGCTAAAGAGATTGCTGATAATGGAAAAGTGGTAGCCAAAGGTACGAATAACTCATTAAGTTACCAATCGGATACCACACCGACAGCCAGTATTCAATATAACACAATTACAGTTCCCGAAGGAAGTACTTTTTCTCTGACCTTGTCCGACGGAACACAAGTAACCTTAAACTCCACCACCACTTTCCGATATCCGGTATCCATGCAGGACAAGCGTACCGTAGAACTGAATGGAGAGGCTTATTTCGATGTGACACATACGAGACAACCTTTCATTGTAAAAGCGGACGGAAAAGAAATAAAAGTGCTGGGTACACAGTTCAATGTATATGCCTTCCCAAAACAAAATATGATTACAACCCTGGTAAAAGGAAAGGTAGAAGTAAATAATGGCATCACACACAAACTATTAACGCCGGGACAACAAGCGACCGTGAATCAGGAAGATAACGCTATCACTATTGAGGAAGTAAATACAGACATATATACCTCATGGGTAACAGGGAAGTATGAATTCACCCAAGTCCCACTACACAATATCCTGTCGCAGTTCGAATTATGGTATGGAGTGAAAGTGGTCTATAAAGACAAGGATGTGCGTGGCATTTGCTTTGACGGAGCAGTGTTCCGCAACAAGCCATTGGGATTCTCATTAGAGATTATCCAGCAAATATCCAATGTCCGCTTCGCGAAAGAAAACGGAATTATTACCGTAAGTAAATAAAACAAGAACAGAGAGATATAAATAAGCCTGAAATATGTATGCAAAACGTATCCGGGCCCGATGTTTCATTTAATAATCTTAATAGTACTAGAAATGGGAAAAACTAAACAAAAAGCTTCTTGGATGCAAAGTCGTATCTGGTCGCTACCCCTCCTCTTTACATTGCTTTTTGTTTTCGCACTGCCTGTCACAGCCAATGTAATGGACGGAGCCAAACGTGTGACTCTTGTCAATCCGGATATATCTGTCAGAGAGGCATTAAAAAGTGTGGAGAAACAGACAGGAATTACCATCATGTTTCAATCCGACATTATTAATGACGAAATACGGTTGAAGCTAAACTTAAAAAATGTTTCTTTAAGAGAAGCATTGGAAGAAATTTGTATGCCAGCCGGACTGCAATTTGAAGTAAAAGAAGACTATATCCTGATAGTCAAGGCAAAAGAACGCCCAAAAGGAGCGTCCAGAAAGAAAATAACCGGAACAGTCATCGATGAGAAAGGGGAACCTTTGATGGGAGTCACCATATTTATAGAGAATGACCGTAGCAGAGGAACGATAACCGATGCCAACGGACATTATGAGCTGGAAGCTGCCCCTAGCGATCTAATGGTCTTTTCTTACATAGGTATGACTAAACAATCTATCACTCCGAGAAATGATACAGTGGTTAATGTAGCTATGCAGGAAGACGCAAAAATGTTGAGTGACGTAGTGGTAACAGGTTTCCAGACCATCTCAAAAGAACGGGCTACCGGTGCTTTCGACATTATCAAACAAGCCACTCTGGACAAGCCTTCCACAACGATTGCCGACCGTCTGGTAGGTCGGATTGCCGGTGTACAGGCAACAACCACAGCAGACGGGGACATTTCTTTCACTATCCGTGGACAAGGAACGTTGCAATCCGACAAAGCTCCGTTGATTGTAGTAGACGGCTTCCCTATCTCCACAGGATTTTCCTCTATTAATCCGAATGACGTAGAAAGCATTTCTATCCTGAAAGATGCTGCGGCAGCTTCCATTTGGGGAGCACGGGCTTCGAACGGTGTAATCGTGGTTACTACAAAAAAAGGGACAAAAGGAAAAGGATTAAAGGTATCAGTCGATGCCCAGGTTCGTATCGGCAGCAAGACCGATATCGACTATCTTCGCAATATCCTATCCAGCGAAGAGACGATAGAATACCAGAAAAAGACTTTCGGAACTTATCAGAGACCAGCCAAATTCCCGTCATCGAATCCAACCAGTGCTACACTTACCGATGTATTTGAAAACGCCTACACACAAGCAGGAGTATTATATAATAAATACAAAAATCTGGGTGAGATATCAGAAAGTGAATACAATGCCGGACTGGCTGCACTGGCACAACTTGATAACAAGAAGCAAATAGAGGACGAACTTTTGAGGCGTCCTGTCTACCAGCAATATAATATCACGTTGTCCGGTGGAACCGAACGTATGGATAATTATGTATCCTTACTGTACGGTTATGACATTTCCCGATATCAAAAGAATAATTCACAAAACTTCCAATTCGACTATCGGGGAAATATGAAGTTGCTTAAGTGGTTGGATATGAATATCTTTGCCACAGCACGCTACAAAGCAGCCGACCAGTCAGGAGCATCCGCCGGAGAATTTACGGCCTTGGCTCCTTACGACATGATTCGGAATACAGACGGTTCGCAAGCTGACATGAGTTACCTCAGACAATATGCCGACGGCGTGAATACCGTACCAAATAAGTTTAACTTTCCCTATTCGGACTGGAGCTACAACATCGCACGGGAAGTAAACGGACGTGATGTCACCGACAAGATACTGAACGGACGTTTTCAGGTGGGATTCAAGGCGACTATTCTGGAAGGGTTGACATTCGACACTAAATTCCAATATGAATACGTGCAGCAAGACACGCGCAATCTGTATTCTGAAGATACTTACAACGTACGAAATACGATAAACATGTACTCTACCCTCGATTGGAAGAATAACACAGCCAAACCTAACATTGAAAAGGGAAACATTTTACGTGAAAACAAATTTACGACAGATGCCTACAACTGGCGTAACCAGATAAACTTCAACCGTACGTTTGCCGAACGCCACGCCATCAATTTTGTCGGCGGTATTGAAATCAGCCAGAATAAGGCAAAGAGGAGAACGTTTGCTCCCATATATGCTTATGATGACGAATACTTGACTTCCTATCCTATTCAAAACACCAAAGTAGAAGATATTTTCGGAAATAAAAATGCTGTTATCGATACCCGTTCTTCATTCTCATACGCTTTGCAGCGCTATTTCTCCGCATTTGCGAATTTAGCTTATACATTCGACGATAAATACTCTATATCAGGTTCTTATCGTACCGATGCGTCCAATTTTATATCCGATGACCCCAAATACCGTTATTCTCCTTTCTGGTCGGTCGGTTTTAGCTGGAACATGACAAACGAGAACTTTATGAAATCGATCCATTGGCTGGATTACCTTCGCCCGCGTATTACCTACGGACGAAACGGAAATGCCAATACAACAACTTCCATGTATCCGCTGATTGAGATGATGGGGATAGGCAGGAATTCCGAAGTACCTTACGCACGCTTCACTGCCTACGGTAACCCGAACATGAGTTGGGAGCATACCAATACCGTCAATATCGGATTCGACTGGTCTATGTTCCACGGGAAGTTCTATGGCAAATTTGATTTTTATAATAAAAAAGGAACAGACATCATGGCAGATGTTTCCGTCCCCATTGCTTCCGGACAATTTATTATCACAGACCAGATAGCCATCACGGGAGCTAAAATCACTGCCAACGCAGCGGAAATAACGAATCGCGGAATAGAGTTGGAATTGGGAGGCAGCCTGCCTATCGGAAAGGATTTTCATTGGAACGGTAATGTCACCCTTGCCTACAATAAAAACAAGGTAGACAAGTTCTACGTCAACTACATTGACAAGTCTGATATGCTTAGACCGACTGCCGTTGAAGGTTACAACATCTTTGGATTATGGGCTTACCGGTATGCAGGACTTACTGAAGTAAATTCCACATCCGGGACCGGCAAAAGCAACGTTCCCTCCATTTATATAGACAAGGAAGGCAATACCAGCCCCATCAACAGTATTCCGCCCGAAGTAGACGGACGCGATGCATTGGAATATATGGGTACTACCATTGCCCCGTGGACCATCGGCATGAGCCATGCTTTCAGTTATAAAGAGTGGGAACTGTCATTTACAATGACAGGAAAGTTCGGGCATAAGTTCCGTCAGACCACATTCAACTATGCGGACCCGCTCACCTCTATCCCCAATCGCCAGTATAGCCAGCTCAGCGACGAAGGAGTGATACCCATGCCGACAGACAAGACCATAGCGCTGTCAGCCTATGCGTCATTTGCTCCTTATATGGATTACAATATAAAAAGCGCAAACAATGTACGTATGCAGGAGCTGTCTTTATCCTATTCAGTCCCCAACCGTATTCTGAATAAATGGGGAATCAGCCGCCTGACTTGTTATCTGCAAGGAAACAACCTGTTCACGATCAAGGCAACGGACGAAGACCCCGAATATTCTTACGGTTCTTTCCGGTTGCAGCCGACCTATACTATCGGAGTCAAATTCGCTTATTAAAATTGAAAATACATAAATAACTTGATAGATTATGAGAAAGATATATACGATAAATTCTATTCTTCTTCTGGCGGTTGTGTTATTCAGCTGCAATGATTATCTTGACGAGCAACCCAGAAAAGGAAACGGCATAGAACTAAAAACCTTCGAGCAACTGGAAGCCATCATCAATGCACGTACTGAAGGGACAGACCGGCAACTCAATGCAGATTTAAATGCAGCACAACTCTATATGAGTGATTGTTTCTCTTTGCCGGCAGCGTGGGCGGCAGAGGCTGACTGGGCAACGATATTAGGTGGAGACAACACCCTTTTTCACTTGAATTGTCTCCAGCCTAAATATACAGATGTATTGGATGGAAACAATACTGTCTGGCTGCTTAGCTTCAGGAATATATTTATAGCCAACACAGTGCTTGTTTATATGGACAAAGTAACGGGCGGAACCAAAGAACAACGCGAGTTACTGGCCCAAAGAGCACATTTCCTGCGGGCATTTCATTATTATGAATTAGCTAACTGTTATTGTGTACCTTATTGCGAAGCTAATCTTCAGGAATTAGGTTTACCCATCAATACGGATCTTACATACAAAAGTTCATATCCCCGCGCTTCTTTAAGAGAAGTCTATGAGTTTATTGAATCCGAACTGACACAGGCTCTGGATTTATCCATCCCACTGAAAGAGAATGGCAGTCGCAAGGCATGGCGTGAAAACAGTTCCGCTGTGAACAGCTTTGCCGCAAGGTTTTATCTGACTAAAGGTGACTATGCCAAAGCCCAGGAATTCGCAGAAAAAGCCTTGGCCTTAAATGCTGACCTGGGAGATTTTAACGACAATACATTTCTCAAAGAAGAACTCTCGGCAATAGATGAAGAGACAAAAACAACAAACTGGTTCAATCAGAGCTACAACACTAATACGGGCTTATTAACTCCCGAACTGCAAAAATCATACTACAAACGGGAGTTTTCACATGGGCTGACATGGGCTTCGCCCAGTGACAAGTTTACAAATAGCTTCGACCAAACATACGACCTGCGCTACAAATACTTCTATTATCCTAACTATAGTACTATGGCAGTATTTGGTTTCGCATACTTTTATGGCGTTCCCGAAACAGCAACCGGATACACTTACTTTTCCGATGATATATTCGAATCCGGTCCTTGCACCGCCGAAGCAATACTAATCAAGGCAGAAGCAATGGCACGCCAGGGTAAATGGAGCGAAGCGATCAGCTACCTAAATACCCAATTCCGCCCTTATCGTATCAGCAATGACGCTCCGGCAGAAAAGAAAAATTTATCAGCAGGAAATCAGCAGGAAGCGATTGCTGCTATTTTAAAAGAACGCATGCTTGAGTTTCCTTACACCTTGCGTTGGCATGACATCCGCCGTTGCAATTTCAATGACGACCCGAATGATGACATCACTATCAAACGTACGTTTTACGAATTGGACCCGACAGGTACGCATGCGCCTTTGTTTAGCGGAAACATAATAGAATATACACTGGGACCTAACAGCAACAAGTACCTCTATACAATGGCTATTCCTGCATCAGAGGTTGTGGTCAGTGAAGGTTCTATCGAGCAGAATAAATATGAGTAAAACAGTAATAAAACAAAAGTTTAAATGAAGAAATTACATCACATTTTAGTCGTTGCAGGGCTTGCCTTGGGGGTATTGACTGCCTGCAAATCAGGTCCGGCGACGTTGACCGGAGAGATTAAAGACTATAAAGCGGCAGGCATAGAGTGCATGCTGATCACTGATTCGTCTTTCGTTCAAGACAGTGTAGATATCGCGGAAGATGGAAGCTTCACATACAGCAGAGATTTTCCGGAGGGTGCTGAAATATGGTTTGTATCCGAGGATGCGAAAGGATTCCTACGCTTGTATTTGAAGAATGGTGACAAGCAGCACATCGTCTTGGCGGCCAATGCTGATTCAGTGATCGGACGTTGTGAAGTTATTTTCAGCGGAGACACGAAAGCTACGGAATACTTCCGGGCTTTTGATAAAGATTTTGCCAATCCGACTAAGTGGACACCGAAAGAAGCTGCGGGATATCAGTCATTCAACTCGTTCAAAGCTGCCCTTGAGTCCGTTGCCGGAAAACTGACTGAACAATTGAAAGCAACCGGCGATAAGCGTTTTATTGCAAAGGAAGAAAAGAAACTGAAGGATAAAATACTCTTTACCTCTTTTAATTATATGCGGGGCAGACATCAGGCGGGCCAGCCGACAAACGAAGACAAAGACTTCCTGGCATTTGCGGAAAGCATCGACTACAACGATATGGAGAATGCCAAAAACAGATTGCTGGATATGTATATTGGCTGGTATCAGACAAGCCATCCTGACCCGACATCAGGTCCCGGCGTACAATACTTCAATATTCTGAAACAACGTGTCTCCAATCAGGAAGTAATAAATTATATGGCCGATATGTATATGGCAAGTTATATGGAAAATGGAGCGGACGCTTACCAGAGTGTTACATTCGAAGCATATCAACACACAACTACCAATCAGGAGAAAATAGAGAAATTTAAAACAATGTGTGCGAATATAGGTAAACTTTTGCCGGGTAACGTCGCACCGGATTTCGCTATCAGCGACGTGAAAGGTAATTCTTCCAAGTTTTCGGATGTAGTGGGAAAAGGCAAAGTAGTCTATATAGACGTATGGGCAACCTGGTGTGGTCCGTGCTGTGCCGAGATTCCTTTTATGGAGAAACTGGTTGAGCATTATGCAGGCAATTCAAAAATAGAAATCATCAGCATCTCCATAGACGAAAAACTGGATAAGTGGAAAAAGAAACTAGAAGCGGACAAGCCGGAATGGCAGCAGTTCATTGTGCCGGACGGTTTTAAGTCGGACTTATGCAAAGAGTACAAAATCAACGGTATACCCCGTTTCATGCTTTTCGACAAAGATGGAACGATTATCAATGTAAATGCTCCCCGTCCTTCAGACGACTATATTATCAGCTATCTTAATCAACTATTGAAATAAAACATTAATTTTACATTTTTCATCTCGCTTTTCATTTTTTACAGCCGAAAAGACCGGGCATCATTTATTGAAGCCCGGTCTTTTTTACTATTAAAACACCAATCCGATGCCGAATGAAACAGAGTGGCGGATACTACTTTTCTTCCCGACATAATTAAACTCTCCATTAACAAAATCAACCTCGTAAGACGGTATTCCTCCAAACTCCTTCAGGTTATATCCCAACTGGAAATTCAAGCCAAAATGCTTCCGGAACATCTTAGTGTAACCTACCCCTACATTCCACATCCAGCCTTGTGCCACATTATCATTCTTGATAATACCATATCCGAGGTCCGTAAAAACATATCCAACCAGAAATTTGGGTAATGGACGGTAGCGGAAAGTTCCATAAACGGGAAAGGTATTATAACCCGGTTCTTCGTATCTATCAGCCCCTATACCGGCACCAGCCGATATTCTTTGTGTAATATCATACAATGCGGTAAAATGCAATGAGTTACCATGCATTTTATTTTCTTTCCGATTAAATGTCTTTCCCCAGTACTTTTCACTTAAGCCAAGGTTATAGTGGTAATCTAATATAACGTGAAACTTACTTTGAGCCTTAACAATAGGTACAAGCAAAAATAAAGTTCCAATGATTAAGATTGCTATTTTCTTAGTATTCATTCTTCAGTAATTTATGGATTAATAATAGAGGTGCATTGTCTTTTGTGTATACTCCCTGACAATATATTGGATATCCATACAGGTGTTCGTTGAATGGTGTTTCCAGAAATTTATCCAAATCCTGAAAATTGGTATATACATTGGCCGTCTGCCGGCTATCAGACACAACAAATAGAGTGATTGTAGAATTCTTTAAAATTTCAACTCCTTTGCCAACTGTGTTGCTTAAGGACAGTTTCGATTTTACTGCTTCTTCTACTTCTTTATAGGAATACGTGCTTTGGATGACAAAATATGCCGTCTTCCCATATGTAAGAGAACGAATATAAACCGGATTTTCAGGGTTTTCATTCATGGCTTTATCTTCAAAGAATCCTTGAACAGGAGTATCCACGTATACAGAAAAACTCCTGTTAGCCAGGACGCCCGCTGTCCTGCTTTTGATGTCTTTTTTCTTTGATGTTTTTTGAGCCTCCTTGGATAAAAGTTCTCCCAATGATGCGTTGTTGGGAAAGGCTTTTTCTATGTCTTCGTAAGTGTAGACTTCTACCAGCTTAATATCAAATGGAGAAAGCCTGTTTGTAATGTACTCTTTATATTGTTTTGATTCCAAGGCATCGGCCAGCAACTCTTTATACCCTACTGAACCATGTTTTTTGTCAATTGTGCCGGTAAAGGGCTTGGTAAAATCAAAGATGACATCTAAGGGATTTCTGGAAGCTATGATCTCCGGTTTAAAAGAGATTCCAAAATTCTTTTCACTGTAAGCAGCACCGAGATACAAAGGTGGAGGGGTTACCATATATCTGTTATCTACCGATAGATATAGGTCACCAATGAATAGCTCATCTTCGGTAACCGTAGAAAATAGGTAGTCCCATGCAAAAGGAGCTTCGTCAAATCTTCCTTTATCCGGTTCTTCAGGATGATTGGGGACTTTACGGTTATTAGTAGTTTCTTCTTTATCACATGCAGAAAGAGAAGACATGACAAGCAAACTTATGAATATTACATTCAGATATTCAAATTTCATTATACATAAGATTTTAGTTAATATTATGGGGGGCTTTCTTTAGTTTCAAAATTCATTTGAAGTATAATATTCCGTCTTCATTGAAGAGCAATGCTTACATAGCTATTGCATCCGGCCTACGTTAATATCTCTATCGGAATATAAAACTTAGCTTGGCATTAAATGAATTGTTGTATTCATATCCAATCTGGTATCCTGTATAGTTTATACCGATTTTCAACCAGTTATTTACTCTGTAATCATATCCGGCTGTAGCGGAAATGGCAAAACGTATTGATTTCTCCTCAAAAGTCTTAACCATATCATAATTGCCACCCGGGCTTGTTACAATACCATCTTTCGTACGTTCGGAACTGCCTAATCCGGCTGTACCTTGTATATAGATATTGTGCCGTCCTTTTTGGAGCAAATCGGCGCCTAATCCGAATCCTATCATGTAATCTCTGACACTGTTATTGAGGTCAAAGTTATAAGGAGTATTCTGAGTCGTATAGTTTACATGTTTGCTTCCGTCATTTATGCCCGTATGAAAGTTGGCTACTACGAAAAAACGATTGTGTATATACTGTTTAAACTCAATCCCAATGTTGTACCCTTTTCCTTCATGTAATTCCGGGAAGTGCTCATAACCGGCTGATAGCCCGAATTGGCTGGAGCCTTTCTGAGCATATGAGAGGCAAGAGCATACAAATAAAAAAAGAATAGGTAATATTAATCGTTTCATATCCATTGATTAATTTATATAGACCAAGGTACAATGTTTATGTACCCAGGTCTATAGATTATTTAAAAGATTATCTTATGTCAATTTCGAACATGTTACCCATATGATAAGTAGTACCAAGTGGATCGGCATAGTTTACTTTACAATCTCCGATCAGGTCGCCGCCACTGAATGCAATTTCCCATCCATTAATTGCTACTTTAAACCTGTTATCCATTTCGTGAAAATGATATTTCATATACTTTTTCTGGAGTCCATTCCAATTTAGGGTATACCAGTTGCCGAAATTGTCACGCGGTTTTTTCTTTCTTCTTTTTCCTTTGTACCAACCGTTGTCTCCTAAATTATATTGCATATTGTGCAGCAAGGGACCCGTGATAATATCGAGTAGTGAATAATCGGCATAGATGACAGTCAAATGTACCTCAGGAGCACCCCTTAACCATTTTTCCACTTGCTTGATGGCACTGCTTGATTTGAATCTTGCACGTGATATGACGTCGGATGCACTTCTGTTGTTTCTATATGAATTTGCCCTTGTCTGGGGAATGAATGCATCGACCTTTTCCTGGTTGAAACAATCAGGTAGATAGTATGAATGATATTCATTCGAGAATATCGCTTCCTGAGTGGAGCGTGTGTACGCCGTTTCCTGTTTCAATGTATAACGTTCATTGATACCAACCACCATATAAGGTAATTCGGGCTCTTCATCTGCAGAAATTTCAATGATATCTCCCTGACGATTGAACGCTTTTACTACATGGTCGTCTTGATCACTAAAAGAAGGGTCCAGTATGACCGTCAGAAAATCATTGGCTGCATCGATTTCCTGACCATCAGGAAGATATATATTCAGCAAAGGAGCATTTTTCTTAAATCCATCAATCAGTGCCGCAACATTTTCTGTACTGTATGTAGACATGGTAACTGACCGACTTGTGAGCGTATTTAAAAGATGATTTCCGTTTCCTGCATCCTCAAGGACCTGAGCGAGCAGGATGTCGTAATCTCCGTCCTTTTGCTTGGCAGCTTCTTCCTGCAAGCTCTGAAAAACGATTGGATTTTGTACTGCCTTATTCAGGAGTTCGGCCATTGCTTGTACATAATACCCCTCTTGTGTAGATTCTGCCGATTGGGTAGCAATTGGTTTTGGATTTACATCCACAAAATTCTCATCATTTTCGCAACTTAATAAACCAAACGATAGAAATGCTATCGTATATAAAGATATTTTTTTTCTCATATTTTTTTGTTTCAGAATTCGTTGGCAAGATTACGGGAAAATTTCCAAGAACTATTTGTAATGCCTTATAAAGAGTTGTAATGAACACTGAATTGTATATTCATAATCAACATGTTAGTTTGCTTACTTTATTCTATTTCCTGTAAACGGGCATTCGGGCGTTATAAAGAAAATAATTCATTTTGTTTCTTCTCGTTTACGGAGGATAGTAAAACTCAAATCCGACACTGCCAGAATCTGAGCTTTACAAGCCTTCCTTTTAACAGTTAACTAAAACATATAAGCGCATAATACGCTAAACACTTTATTTTTGAAGTCAACAGGGTTGCTGGAAGTTTTGAGGTTCTTCAGTCCCCAGTCGTATCCCACGGCTACCTGAACATGCTTGGCAAATTCAACACCTACCTTGCCTCCAATACCCCAGTCGAACCTTTCGGCCTGCTTGTCACTGAATACATTGTCGGCCAGGGTTGTTGTTGCTTTTTTACCAGCTTCGGTCTCGGTAACTAATTTGTTTTTTCCGAACAACCCTATACCAATGTAAGGTCCTACGTGGGCAAACAGAGCCGTATTGTGTCCCAGAGAGAATTTATATCCGATATGGATTGGGATATTCAGGAAATAAGGATTGCCCTTCCACTGCATGCTCTGTTTCTCCTGGGTGTCATAATATCCGGAACTTTCCCAGCCCTGTGACGAGAGCAGCACACCAAAGTCCAGATATAGTCCTTTGGATACATTGGGAAGTCCCCATTCACCTTTAACCCCCACATTAAATCCTGTTTTAGAGTCATAATCACTTGGGGCACTGATATTCAGTCCAGCCGTGACACCCACTTTAAGATTCTGGGCATAACTGCCTATGCTTACAGAAAATAAGACTAAAGAAAGAAATACGATTTTTCTCATAATCAAATAATTTTTATGTTTTTAAAAGCTTGTCTTCCTACTGTTTTGCCACGTGAACTTGTAAAGTTATCCACATGGGCATCAAATACATTGCCTACGGTTTCTATACGTAAGTTCAAAATAGATATCTCTTTGCCGTAAGGACAAAAGACTTTATTTCTATGGTTGAATTTTGAGCTGTGCATGGACAAGTCTGCAGAATAGCCCGCAGCGACATTCTTCTTCCAGAACACCACTTTCTTTTTGGTTTTAAACTCAACGGCGAAAGAGTTGCCATTTACAATACGTCCGATGGTCATTGTACTCCTGTACTTTCCGTTCTTTATTGTAACAGAAGCATCTCTGAAACCTTTATAACCTGGCTGGATCGGTCCCGGACGCAATGCCCTTGTTGATACAGCCTCTTCGTCAACTTCATAGGTTGGTGTATTGACTTCAGGCGCTTTCAATGTGTTACCGATAACGACATACCCCTTTATATTACCTACAAGTGACAGTTCATTGTCAGTAAAGGTAAAGTAAGGCGTCACATCGTAGGAATCGATGGTATTGAACGAGAATACATTGCCATATTTAACCTTGTAATCGTTAATCAGCTTCTCAATCCGCAGGGTATCTTCCGTATCGAAAATCTGTTCCAGCTCTTCGTCAGCCCGGTTCCAAAGTGTATAGGCACCATCGAATCCTAACTTTTCAAAATAAGTGTCGCGATTTTCTTTGGTCATGTTACTAAGTTTTTCAATCGTCTGATTGTAAACCTGCTCATTTTGGAAACGAAGTACCGGCATGTCAGCCAAACCATCAGAGGCGCTTCTTGTGCCAGGCAACCAGTCACTCATTCTGGACACTTCAACCTCCGGGGAACTATTGTTATTGCTTTGAGATACGATCTCCTCTTCATTACTACATGAAGCGATACCTAATGCCAGGCATACTGCCATCACCAAATGGGCGTGTTTACTAAGTGAATTTAATACCTTCATAAATTTTTAAGATTTGAATTAGAACAATTGCTATTATTAATGTACATTTTTTAGCCATTCTGTCTCTGTGATTTGGCAAGCACCCACAACCCCGATACCGTTGGATACATTGGTATAATGATGAAGCATCGGAGAAAGGCCGTGGTTGCCTAAATCGTTGTTATTTATATTATTCAGTGTTTTAAAGTAGCTGTAAAATTCCGGCGAGAGCTTGTAGAGGTAAATTTTGTATTCCTCCCTATAGCTGAAATTATCCCAATCGACGTCGTAATCTTTCTGATAATCCATATTCAGACGGACTGTATATTCCTTTCCCGGAATCTTTTCATCATCCCATATATACAGATTCTGGAAGAAGCGGTTTGAGAACATGAATATCTCGTCCAGATCAGACAGGTTGTTCAACAAGGGTTCGTCTTTCAGGTCAAATTCTACAGATTGAAATGAAACGTCTTCGTCGCCATCTTTCGTTGTTATTTCTTTTTTTATCAAACGAATACCGTAATAATCATTGGTTCCGCCATCATCTTTGAAGGTTACAAGTACCTGCAAGGTATTATCACTGTCGCCTTTAGGTGCCAGTCTTATTTCTTTTAATGGAAAATTATCCGGCATGACGGTTTGGGCGGTGATTGCCGGTAGTCCTGTTGAAGCGGCCTGTAGTTGCAGGCAGTCATTCTTTCCCCACTTCCCTAAAGTATAATAGCATTGTGCCGGGAGCGATGAAGTGGAGTCCTCGTTCCAATAAATGGCCTGCTCCTTTCCGTTTACCGTGAAATGGATATCTGCATTGCGTACACTTTTATCCAGTGGTTCTCTTTTGCTGACCGGGACACTCTTGGACAGTTGTATGACTGTCGTATCCTTGTTTGAAGGAAAACAATAGAGCACCAGCTTTTCACAGGCATCCACTTCGTCCAATTCAAAATGATAGGTACAGGATGACAATATGGCTGCCAGTATCAGGTAAATAATCTTTTTCATTTTCGTTTTAGAACTTTAGAGTGTAACTGAATGAGGGAATGATGGGAAATACCCCGGTGGCTTTCCCCCTGAACCTTCCATCCGGTAATTTCTCCACTTTGGCATACAAGGCATTCATGCGGCAATAAGCATTATATATACTTATGTTCCAGATACGTTCGTACCCCCGCTTAGTCGTTTTGCGGAAGTTAACTCCCACGTCCAGCCTGTGATAAGATGGTAACGTCACATTATTGGGCTTTTCATAAATCCACTGTGCCGGCTCTTTTTCTTTTATTCCGGGAATCTCCGGTGCGTTTACGTATTGTGAGGGAATCGTCATTTTATTTCCAGAGTGGAAAGTCCATGCCGCATAAGCCTCTATCCGCCCGATAAGCTTATGCCTTACTGCTATATTCAGTTTATGGCGATTATCAAACTTGTCATCATACCATCCCTGATAAATTTCACTGAACTTTCTTTTGCTCCATGATAGTGTATAAGCGAAGTCCACGGATGTTTTGGCCGTGCGATATGAAAGCTCAAATTCGGCTCCATAAGCTTTTCCCTTTCCTTCCTTTACAGTCATTTCCCAGTTCTCGGCAGAAGGTGCCAGACGATTGCCACCATCATATTCTATTGTATGGTTCATTGTCTTGTAGAATCCTTCTACACTGAGATGCATATTATGTGGCAACCGCATGTATACGCCTGCCGCATACTGACGTGAGCGCATAGGACGGATATCTTTTGTTGTAGGCACCCAATAGTCTGTAGGCAGGTTAAGATAGGTGCTGGACAACAAATGCATAAATTGGCTCATTTCAGTATAGGATAATTTCAGGGCAGTGTGATCATTCCATTGATATCTGACGGCGGCTCTCGGTTCTACCGAATGGTAAGTTTTATCCGAGATTTTAAACAAAGTATAATGAATCCCGATGTTTGCCCGCCATTTTTTTCCAAAAGTCATATCATCTTCTGCGTAAACCGTAAACTCATGTCCCCTGTAGTAAAATGAACTACTGTGCTGGATGGTATCCTTTTGGGCATCGTTTCCGGAGAAGTCCTTTACAACCTGCGACTGGGGGCGGAAAGTGTGGTAAAGGTAATTCGAGCCCATACGTATATGCTGATGCGCTCCCGGTTTGTAATCAAATTCCATGCGGTAGCCGATATCATCAATGGCCGAATGGTTGCGGCGCTCGATATGGGTAACTTCGGTCACCTGTCCCGAGTTCAGGTATTTATCTTCTTCCTTGTAGTCATACAACGAACGGTTGCGGGCATATACTCCGGTGAAGTTGGCAAATAATCTGGGGGTGAGTTGATAGCTCCAGTTTATCGCCGTTGTCAGATTCCCCCATTGCAGATTGAACTTCGCCTGGTATTGTTCCTCGTCAGAGCTATTATTATATCCATGCATATCCTGCTTATTATCAACTTTCAGCATGTCATTACCCGAATAAAAGCTTATGTACGCCTTGCTTCTGTCTGAAAATGCATGGGTGATTTTAGCATTGATGTCATGAAAGGCGTATCTTCCGGTGAACTGGTCATCTTTTTTAGATTTGTTCCGAAAAAAAAAGACCGGTGCGGAAAACGCATCCAGCCAGCTTCTACGCATAGCTATATTAAATGAAGTCCTGTTCTTGACAATGGGGCCTTCAAACTGGATTCTTCCGTCCAGCAACCCTAAAGTAAAACTCCCATGATACTCTTTCATATCCCCGTCATTGGTTCTTACGTCAATAACAGAAGACAGGCGTCCGCCATAACGGGCGGGAAAGCCGCTTTTATAGAATTCAATGTTTTTGATAATATCCGTATTGAATGCTGAAAACAAGCCTCCCAGATGGTTGATCTGATACAAAGGAGTCCCATCCAGCAGGAACAGATTTTCGTCGTGGTTTCCTCCGTGCACATATAACCCGGATACAAGTTCTGTGCCCGAAGCTACCCCCGGCAGATTCTGGAGCGTCTTAATCACATCCGGAGAACTCAACAGGGAATATTCTGTTTGTAACTCACGTGCGGTCAAAGACACTTTTCCTGTCTGGGTGGTGTGTATTGGGGAGTTAAGGTCGCCGATAACCAGTACTTCGTCCAATGAATAGTCCTCTTTAAGATAAACTTTCAGTGTTATGTTTTTGTCCAGCACTATATTTTCCTTTTTTTGCCCGAAACCAATGAAGGAGAAGCTAAGAACACGCTTGCCTTCAGGCAGAGTTATGCTGAAAAAGCCATAATTATTGCTTAGTGTTCCAATCCCCAAAGCTTCATCCTTGACTGTTGCATTAATCAACGGCTCTCCGTTTTCCTGGCAGACATATCCGCTGACGGTATATTTCTTCATTTTATGTAGGAGGATATATTTGCCTCTGACTTCCCATTTCAGTTCCGTTTTTCTGAACAGTTCCTGCAAACTTTGTTCCAGGCCAAATCCTTGTAGCGGTTTTCCGTGATAAGGTATATCCAGATTCAAGGAGGAATCATAGATAAAGTTTATCTGGTGCAATTTGTGGACAAGTTCCATCTGTTCCTTAACCGTACTCAAAGGCTTGACTTGTGCCTGTCCTTGTACTGGGAAACAGATACAGGCTATAAAGAGCATAATGATAGTTCGCTTCATCGCTTTATCTCTTTTGTATCTTAATTTGCAGGACATTCTCAATCAAATCAATGATTTCATCCAGGCTGTTTGTTGTAAACTCGCCATTAAGGCTCTTTCCGGTATCATCTGTGGTTAACTGTATGTGGTAGAAAGCGGATAATTCAGACAGAACTTCGGAAATCGGAGTGTTGTCAAAAAGGAATGTTTTGGTAGCCCATGCAGTCTGATTAATGCTGCCGGGAGCCACCACTTCCGGCTTCTGCTTACCGTAAGTTAATGTAGCTTCCATTCCTTCAGTCAGTATTACGCCTTCCTGCTGTTCTTTTGCGGCAAAGAGTACTTTCCCCGACACTACATATACATTAGATTCTTGTGAAGATTCGCTTACCTGAAAACGGGTTCCCAAAACCGTTACCCGGGATAACTGCCCATAGACTTCAAAGGGATGTTTCGCATCTTTTGTAACTGCAAAGAACACCTTTCCGGTCATATTGATATGACGTTTATTCCTGAAATCTGAAGACTGATAAGTAACAGTCGACTTCGGGAATAATGTCACAGCAGTACTGTCCGGTAACAGAAATGTTTCTATTGAATCTCCGGAGGCAAGTCTTGTCCAGTCGTCTTTAGACCCCGTATTGTAGAAATAAAAACTGAATGCTACGAACAATAAAATAGTAGCAGCAACGCCTGAATACCAATATGGACGATAGTTGGCACGTACCTGCGTAGTTCTCTCTTCAAAACGGCGGATAGCCTTATTGGTATCGAACCGTCTAAATTTATAATACCTCAGTACAAAATCAAGGCACTTTTTTTCTATTTCCTTCATGCTTCAGCTTTTTGTTTGAGCTAAGACTGAAATCAATAAAAAATCCCCTACGCAAAAATGAAAAAAATTATCCGAAAAAGAAATTATATATTTTGATGGTTCCTTCTTTCAGTACTTTCATCGCTTTAGCCACTTGATTCTCTGCTGTTTTTGTAGAAATATTCAGTTTGTCTGCAATCTCCTTATATTTCAGACCGTCACGCTTACTAAGGAGAAAAACCTCCCGGCACTTTTCCGGCAGGGAGTCAATGGCCGTCCATAATCTTGCTTCAATCAACGAGCGTTCTTCTGCTTCTTCATCCTGAATGATGCCTGCCAAATCGGAAGGTGATACATTGCAATCAATCTGATTGTCTTTCTTTAAAGTGTCCAAGCATCGATTCCTCACCATCATATAAAGATAAGCCTTTACGTTGATAATTTCCTTCTCAGTATTCACTCTTTCCCACAGCTCTACAAAACAATCCTGCACGACGTCTTCTACCAAGTCTATGTCGCGAAGATAGTGCATAGCATACAAGCAAAGCGGACGATAATATCGACGGAAGGAATCATCAATATTTTTCTTGGCTTCGTTCATTATCGTGGTTGTTTTGTTAATTTGTCAAAGATAATAAAAAAAATGCGTTTAAAAGAAGAAAAACAGGGAATTATCCCTTCAAATATTGATTATTTTTTGTGTAGGTATCACAGGTTACACAGTCAGATTAATAGAAAATAGAATTAGAATTAGAGAGGTTAGTTCCTTATGGTCTCGCACCTGTGTCACGTCTCGCCTCGCACCTATGTCTCCCCCCGGTCTCGCACCTGTGTCACACCCGGGGACACAGGTGTGTCATACGGGACGCCCCCTATCTCCTTTTTGAAACTTTTCACACCAAAAACATCTATACGATCAAGGTAACTTACACAAAAGACACTTAACCCAACCTTAACCCAATGAATGTTACTTTTGAAGGCAACTCTCACACAGGCAAAAATGAATGGCTCACCCCACCGGACCTACTGAAAAAATTAGGGCATTTCGACCTTGACCCTTGTTCACCCGTCAATCGTCCCTGGAGCACTGCACACCGCCATTACACGATACTGGACAACGGACTGGAGCAAGAATGGACAGGCAGAGTATTCTGCAACCCTCCTTATGACACCAACCTGATAGTCCGCTTCATACATCGCTGTGCCGAACACGGGAATGCTATTGCCCTAACCTTTGCCCGGACTGACACGAGATTGTTTCACGACGAGATATTCCGCAAAGCCGACTCGATACTCTTCATCAAAGGAAGACTCCGCTTCTACCACGTCAACGGTGAGCAGGGAGGAACGGCAGGTGCACCCTCCTGCCTGATAGCCTTTAATAAGGAGAACACGGAAGTGTTGAGGAATTGCGGCATCGACGGCAAATTCATCGTATTACACAGCAACAACCGGGAGATTAAACTTTAGACTTCCCCAAACTCTACTCTTGAATGTACTTAATCAAATATAAATATGGAAGATATGACATTGACCCTGGAACAGGAAACTGAAATCAAAGAGAAAGCAATTAAGCTCAAAACAGAAAAAAAGCTGAGAAAAATTTACCCAATGGTAGTTTTCGGAGATACAAACTGCGGAGAAAAAGAGTTTTACGTAGCATATATGGCCGAACCAAGTTTTTTGCAGTTCTCGAAGTTTATGGCAGCCTCCAAGAAAGACGAAGTAACTGCCATGCGTACGCTGGCAAAAGACTCTTTCATTGATGGGGACAAGGAGTTGGTAGACAATGAATCGCTTTTCCTTTTCGGGCTAATGTCGCAACTGTCAGAGATTATCACAACCAGACAAAGTATGATTGTAAATTTTTAGACAAATGGATAGTACGTGAGGAACAGCGAATCCGCCAAAGAACCATTTACGTACGTCACTACTTTCCATCTGTTAATCTGAATACAATCGACGATGAAGAATTTGCTATGCTATCAGAAGAAGCCCTGTGGCTCCATGAACAACTGATACTTACGAGAAGCACAAACACACTTACTACCTGACAATTCATTCATTTCTTGCTCCATGGCCCCTGCATACCTCCCAAGTGTGACAGGGGCCTTTTTACAAAAACTAACCGATGACACAACCCGCTACATCTTCTGAACTAGCCCAAAATTATCGCGTCAATTATTCGATTAACGTACAAGCGGATGAAGGCGTGAAAAAAGTTACCAAATTTGCCGAAGCTATCGGCGAACTGGTAAAAGCAAACGCCGGCTTCAAACTGGCCGCAGGCAATATCAACACAATCATGAAGGAAGTCGATGAAGTTTTCCGCCCTAAAGGAAGAAAACGCGACTATACCTACGATTTCAACATCAAGACCAACCAGACCGAAGAGAAGCTGACGCGGATTAAAACCGCGTTGACCGAGATTCGCGAAATGAGTTCAGGCATCAATCTGGTTATCAATGCCGGACAGAAACTGGATACCAAGGCAATAAAGTCACAGGCCAAAAAAGTTATTGATAAAAATGCAATAGCTGCCCAGGAGACATTAGCCCAAAAGACTGCCAAAGACTCTGCCCTGTCCATATCCGAAACCCAGAAAAATATAACGAAGGCCATCGGGAAAATCAACTCAGCCCTTATCCACCTCGAAAACGAGAGGGAAATACGGATAAAGACCGATACAGCCAAATTACGTCTGGAGGAGATACTTACTTTATTGCATAACATAAAGGGGGCTTCGCAAATCACCCTTAATATTCAAAACGGAAAAAGCAAAAAAGGCAAAGAAAACAGTATAGTTCCCGAAGTAATACCAACCGTTCCTGCAATAATCCCCGGCTCTGTACCTACGATTTCTGTGCCTCCTGTTCTTCCTCCTGTTGTTCCGCCTACGTCCCCCACCCCGGAAAAACCATTGACTCAAAAGCAACAGGAAAGACAACGTGAGAGACAAGCGAAGGAAGAAGAACGGATAGTGAGAAAGGCAGAAGCCGAGCAGGAAAGAGAGTTCCGCCAAAGAATACGCAATAAACTGAAGTCTTTTAATAACCTTGAAAAGATTTACGCCAAACGGGATAAGAAATTCGAGGAACTTGAAAAGATGAGGATGCGCCGAATCCTTGAAAAGGAACGGGAGGACGAAAAGAAAAAGCTTCAGAACGAAAAGAGACAACAGAAGCTTGCTGGACAAAGATTACGGCTGACACAGAAACAATCTGTCATTGAAGACTCCAAATATGGGAACAGACGTCGTGCGGCCATTAACCGTATGCAATACTCCAAGACACCGTCCATTCGGAATCTCCCTTTCCTTTCCATGTTCAACGCATACATGGCATACAACTTCATGAAATCCGAACTGAGAGATGCTGTAGAATATGCCAATGTGATGGAATCTGCGAAAAGCATTTTGCGCGTATCAGATTCCGATTTAGGTACTTTTGAGCAACGGTTTGAAAAGATGTCCCGGCATGTCCGGCAAATTGGTGTGGACACCAAGTTCACGGCGGTACAAATCGGACAGGCAACACGCTTTCTGGCAATGGCCGGCATGGACATGGAGACGATTCACAACTCCATGCGCCCCATTGTCAACCTTGCATTAATAGGTGATAATGATGTAGGTCAGATTGCAGACTTGACCACGAACATTATGAGCGGATACAAGATTAAGAGTACCAGTATGAATTCTGTTGCTGATATTCTGGCATCAACCGTGTCACGTTCTAACGTCAATATTATAGAAATGGCGGAAAGCTTCAAAATGGCGGGAGGTTATCTGAAAACCGCAGGCATTGACTTTGCCGAGGCGGCAGCTGCTGTTGGCGTATTAGGTAACTCTGGTATCAAAGGTACGATGGCAGGTACAGCTTTGAGGGCCATGTCTACCCGTTTTGCCAAACCAACCAAAGAGGCGGCAGAAACTTTGGAGAAGTTAAAAGTCAAGTTTACTCATTTTATCGATGTATATGGCAAGAAAGTAGAAAAGGTCCGTCCTCTGGCAGATATTTTTAGAGACCTGCATAAAGCTGGGGCGACAATGGCCGATATGCAGGCTATCTTTGGCAAAATCGGTGGTAATGCCGCCATGCAGTTCATCAATAATTATGAAAAGCTTAGAGAAATCACTGTACAGAATAAAGGTTCAAATGGCATCTCAACAGAGCTGGCCTTAGTGAAGCAACAAACAACAAAAGGACTCTGGTATCAGGTTACTTCCCAACTTACAGAAAGCTTTATGACAGGCTTTGAACTGATGGAACCCTCTATCCGGCAGGTATTAAAGGATTTTCTCGCCAAATTCAGTACCCCGGACCTAGCCCGCGGACTGGCCGAAATAGGCCGGACACTAATTAGCATCGTGTCAACCCTTGCCAACTTTGGCACATGGATAGTAAAGAACTTCCATTGGATAGAGCCCATCCTCTTCACTGGTTTTGTCGCAACCCGGCTTTACAAACTTGCCGGAGCATTGACCAATGTAGGCGTGGCGATGGGGTTCTTAGGCAAACAGTCTGCTGCCGCCTCAACCATCCAACTTCTGACCGGATTAACCGGGCTTGGCGGAAAAATATCAGGCAAGACACTAACCTTTGCCAACAAAAGAGCTATCGTATCGGCTCTACAATCTGCCGGAGTGACTGGTAAAGGAGCAATGACCCAGGCACTATTATCTTCCGGTCTCATGGGTGGCAGCTCATTGATGGCAGCACGCAGCGCTTTCGGTCCGTTGTTTGCTTCTCAGGTGGTAACAGGCAACGGAATGGTTGGGGCAACCGCTTCTTTATCGGCCATCGGAACCGGAGCGGCGGCAGCGACCGCAAGTATCGCTGCTTTGGTCGGCGCCCTTGGTTGGGTGGCATACAAAACCTGGAAGATTAAAGAAGCCAAAGATGCCGTGCAGGAAGAAATCAGAGCCAACAGAAAATACCGGTATCCAAGTATTGATAGCCTATACGAATCGTTAAGGAAGACATACCAGCAGGCACTTGCTACTAAAAATGCCGTTGATGACGTGACGAAGGGAAAGACGCTTGAAGAAGCATCCGGCCAAAAAATCGGCGCCTTTACAGGAAACTGGTGGACGGCTTTCTTCACTTCAGCCGCTGCTGCTGAAACCAGATCTGCACCATCATACTCCTTTGATGATGCTTACCAGTCCGATGTAAAGGCCGCAATACACACGCTTGCCGAGAAAGACAGTCAGGAACGGATACTAAAAGCCTATGCTAACCTCGGAAAACTAAAGACCGACGAAGAAATCGGTGGATTTATCCGGAGCGCCAAAGCTGTGTTCGGGCAAGATGGACTCACCTTAAACCGCAAATTATGGACAGAGGATAAGAACGGCAAAATTCTGTACAAATCGGGCATGGATAAATTGACCGCTGCCGAGGCAAGCAGCACAATCGATTATGCCGATTATATGAATGAAAAGCTTGTTCCGGAAATCGTTAAGATTGCACAGAACTACAGGACAGCCCTTTCGTCACAACATAATGCCCGCTATGCTATGGCATTGGGAGGATTCAAATTCACCGAACTTATAAAACTCGGATATTCGAGAGGTAAGGACGGACTATGGAAACAGAAAGTCCCCGGAAAGAAAGCAACCAAGGAAGAGAGAGAAATAGCATTGGCTAATGCGTCAGCCGCACACAACATGGTTGTCACATTTGCTTCCAGTCTGCGGCAAACTTTTGGTGGCTCAGCAGAAATGGCAGAGAACATACTGCAAAAAGCCGGATTCTCTCCTGACTTATATTCTAATGAACCGGACAAGGACGATTCTCCCTACAATTCAAATGGCATAACATCAGGGGCCGATGACGGGCTTGCCGGAGGCAATTACTCAGGTACCGGAAAGCTATCATCGGCCGCACCGAAGCAAGTGATTGTAAATATCACCAACCTGATGAGTCTCGAAGCCATTAACCTATTGAAATCAGAAGATGGGAAGAATCCGGAAATACAAAATCTTAAAGAACAACTCGCTCAGGCATTGATTGATGTAGTACACGACTTCGATGCAACCTGGGAGGGATAAAACAATCATAGTATGCCCAAAATTATTAGTATAGGAAGAATTGCAACCTCAACCCTGCTGAGTGGTGGCGTGATTAGCCACGGCAGTGTCGGGGGATATATCAGCGACGCAGCCCGAAGAAGTTTGAACATGGGACTTGCCGAACTCACCGACGGACAGGTGCAATACCTATCCAAGGACAGCCATATACTCAAACGCGCAGTTATCCAAACCGCCTCACAATTGGCATATGGTATACTTCGCTCCTACCCCAGATATTTGAAGTACTGGGAACAGAAAGTACGCGACAAGTATCTCCAAGAAAAGTCCCAAAGCAGTCTCGCCAACAAAGCCGGGCAATATGCCCAGCTGATTAAGGATCAGCAGGACGTAGCGACAAAGAAAAACTACACGGACACCATTGTCGGGAATCTGGTAAGTGACTATCTGGAGCTCAGTATTTCCGATGAAGGCACCTATTATGATTCGCAAAGTGGAAAGGTTGAACTGAATTCAAAGTACGGATTAGTCACATTTGTAGACTTACAGCCCCTTGTGCAGGTCAGCAGCCGCAACAATATACTTTTAACAACCGTACAAGGGAGAAACTACAGCCGCAAAGAGTTTATCTCGGGCGGAGACTTTGAAATCAGCATATCAGGAAAGATAAGCAGCAAGTATCCCGACATTTATCCCGAAGCAGAAGTATCCAAGTTCCTGAAGCTGATGCAATACAAAGGAGTTATCACTTGTGACAACACAATATTACGGCAATTCAAAATATCACAGTTGATCGTGCAGAGCTACACCTTTTCTTCTTCAGATTGCAGGAACATACAGCCCTATAGTCTGAACTGTGTAGCCGTTGAACCTTCAGAGGCCGTAGAACTCAAACTGGCCGACCAGGAGAAAGTAGATAAAGCCATTCAACACTCAAACAAATGGATTAAACTTGTCAAATTCGGTACGGAAGTCGTTGACCCGTCCTCTTTATTAAAAATATCAAAGTTATGGCTATAAGTTCACTTGATGTACTCTGTTGCAGGATCGTCATCGGAGATGCTGATCCTGCCAATCTGATGGCTATCAACAACCCCATCACCCTGACCGAAGTAAAGGAGATAGAAATCAATGAATCCTATAAAAAGCTGATTGGTACAGCAAAGGTTGTTTTTCCAAAAGGAACAGTTTTCAAAAGCACCCTACTCGGAGCCGCTACATTGGAAGGAAAAGACGCGTCAAGAATTACTGCAGAAGTGATGCAGGATGGTATCATCATTGAGAAACACACCTCCCAAAGTGCAGTGGATGCCTCCACCTTCAAAACCGGCCAACGCATCAGCATATCTTTAGGATACAACGGGGTACTGAAGAAAATGTTTGAGGGTTACATCACCGGCTATAACTCAGACAACCAGTTTGAACTGAACTGTGAAAACATGGCCTATAAGTTAAAACTAAAACAAGCCCCCAAATTTGTAACTCCCATCATCGGCACAAAGGTCAACGATGTATTAGGCGAGAAATACAACCTGCTAAAAGATACCGGCTTTCAAATACACAGCGAAACCAAACGTTTCGACATCAACATCGGACAAATTAAGGTAACCGATAATTTCACTGTTGCCGATGTCTTGTCCGACTGGTCTAAATTCAAAGTATACTGTTTTCTTAAATACGATGAGAATTCACCGGATGATATGCCGACAATAGCCGTGGGGCGTCCATATTCTTCCTCCAAGAGCCAGCCGGTCTTCCCTGGCAATGAGCAATCCGGTCCTTTCAAAGTCTATTTTGACTATCACGTAGCAAACAGCACTTTGAAGGTGGTTAAGACAGACCCGAAGTTTTTGGCTGTCACGGCCAAAGCCCTTGGTACAGACGAAAAATTCTTTGAAGTCACCATACGGTTAAATCCCGAATATGCCCCAGAGAAGAAAGGCAGCAAGGAGTTTCAAACAGTCAATGCCACACAAATATCAAAAAAAACACATAAAGTAACCGGGAATGTTACTGCCCAGGGAGCAAAAACCAAAACTAAAGTCGATCTGAGTACCTATACCATTGTCCCCTACATGTCTTCTAATATGAAAATAAACTCAGACAAATTGGTAGAGGAAGCCATTGAATACTTCAAGGGTTATAATCTAAATGGTATAACGGGCAAACTCACCTTATTCGGTGACCTGGCGCTAAACACCGCCGTTCAGGTTGAATTAATTGATGATATAAATTCCTCCAAAAACGGAGTGTATATCGTGGATGAAGTGGTTACCAAGTTCGGAACAGAAGGATATAGACAAACAATCAGCACCCCATATCGAATAAAGGGAAATAAAACAGAGAAAAACGGGTAAAAACAAAACAGGGATTCCCGACTCGGAAATCCCCTGAACTATATTACATAATATACGTTACTCTCCTTGTACAACTTTATTTGATAGCGCATACAAAGGCACTACCTTTATATCCTTGTAGGAAGAAAAAGGCTCCAGACTTGTCCTTATTCCATAATCACTTTTCTTCAACTCTATAAATTTATACATACTCTGCATCGATCCCGAATTGCTGGCTTTCACCTCAATCGGATATATCTTTCCTCTCCGGCTAATTACATAGTCAACTTCGGCCTGTGTGCCACGCTCCGTACGCTGCCAATAATAAAGTTCCGGTTTTGTCAGATAACTATCATACTTCATTAATTCCAATCCGGCAAACATCTCTGACAACCCTCCTCTATTAATAAAATCTACTTCATCAGCAATGAGGATATCTTTGGGTTGTATTTTCAGCATTGATTGCATCAAGCCAATGTCGAGAAATAAGAACTTTCTGAATTTCTCATTAATTTCCGCCCCTAAAGGAATGCCATTTGCAGCAGTATGAACCACTGGAGTCACCAGCCCGGCCAATGAAAGCAACGACAAAGCCTCTTTCACCATCGCCCCACCGATGTCATTGCCAACTTGTGCGTATACAAACTTTTCCCCCGCTTGCAATGCAACTGACTTCAATGTTTGAGCAAGCAGCAAAGGAGAAATACGGGTTTTATACTTTTTAAAATCATCCTGATAAGTATCCAATATATCATTATGCACAATTGCACATTCTTTATAGTTACCAGTCTGCACCCATATCCTTACAGCTTCAGGCATTCCGCCAACCAGATAATAAGACCTGAGTTGAGAGATCATATCTTCATGTAACGGCCCCGGAAGAGGGTGTTCACAATCAGCGTCATTTCTTTTAAAGTTGACTTGTAATGACAATCCTTGTGCTTCGAGGAATTCATCGAATGAAAAAGGATACATATACATTGAACGAATTCTGCCTACACCAAACGAAGGTAATTCTTTCAGTGTGAACTCAAGAAGAGAACCGGCAGCTATAACATGCAGTTCCGGATAATCCTCATAAAAATAGCGCAAGGATGATATGGCCCGTTGAGATTCTTGTATCTCATCAAAGAACAAAAGAGTTTCGCCGGGCACAATCGGAGTGTTGTAGATTACACTTAACTGGCTGCATATACTTTTCACATTAAGGTTGTCTCCAAATAGCGTCTTTATATCCTTTTGGCGTTCAAGGTTTATTTCAATATAATACTTGAAACTTTCCCCTAAATGCCGGATAGCTGAAGACTTCCCAACTTGCCTTGCTCCCCTCACCAACAAAGGCTTTCGGTTGGCACTATTTTTCCATTCTTCAAGGTACTTATCTATATGTCTTTTAAAATATTGCCTCATAAGTTCATATTTTATTGATTTACAATGCAAATATATGACTTATTTTAGAATAATCATATCGAAACAAAACATTATTCAAAGAAAAGTCATATCGAATTTATAGATATATTCAATAAAAGTCAGACCGAAAATCAACAATAAACACAGAAAAGTAAGGTCGAATTCACTAAGAAAATTCAGAAAATACATATCGAAAAACAACAGTAATTACAGAAAAATCAGACCGAAACCACATGTACATCTTTTCTCCCTTGAAAAATCTATTCTTTCATATATATAAAATATAGCACTAATGGAAGAAAAAACACAAACAAATGGGAAGTCCAGCCAACGAATGATACGCGAAGCTATTCGCAAGATAGCCTTGGGAAGAAGCATAGAACGCATCGATATGGCACCTTCCGGAACCGCTGGCGTGGGTACGGCAAGAATGGTACATGGTTATGTTGCTAAAGTACATAATAATCCGAATGATGAAGAATATGAGGAATACGCCGGCACCATAGATGTTCGGGAATTCCCGGATGAAACGGCAAGTTCCGAACCAATCATCCATAAAGGAGTGTTACTTTCAGGACTACAGGACAATTCAGGTGGCTTCCTTATCATTCCCCTTCTATATTCAGATGTTACGATTGTGATGGACGCAGCAACTCATTACACGTATGTTCTGAATTACTCCCATGCGCAAGTCATTCAGTTAACCGCCCATGAAGAGACTTCTATCGGAGTTAGAGAAACAGAAGAATTAGACCCGGATGATAACAACTCACCTGATTATAACGAGCTACCAGCTACCGGCAATGAAACAGCAACCAAATACACAGCAACCGAAATACAAACTATGGCAAAAAACAAAGACGGCAAAAAGGCAGAAGTAAATATAACACCGGAAAGTATTTTGCAGAAACTGGATAAGTCGGAAGTAAGTCAGACCGGAAACAGACTGGAACAGAAAGTGGGAAGCACCAGTGTCACTATCCAGGATAAGAAGGTGACTATTGGCGAAGAAAGTGCTAACGAGCCCCTTGTATTAGGTAATCAACTGGCACAGTTAATGCTGGAGTTCCTGACAGAATGTTCTAAAATTACGACGCCTACCTTGATGGGTACAATGCCCGCATTGAACATACCTAATTTCACATCCTTAACTTCCAAGATTCAGAACTTTCTTTCTAAAACAGCTTATACAAAATGAGTATTGAATTACACCCTGATATCGGCAAGTTAGATCCGGCTAGCTTATGCTATTCTATTTATTCACAGCTTTATAGTAATTTCTTCAATGCACAGGACAGGAAAGATGACACCCATCCCTGGGGTGTTGTAGAAGGTGATGATACCAGTGCAAGGCTTAAAAACACAGCATTTAGCTTTGCCGCCGCCATCTCAGGAAGTGTAGCAGGTGAAGGAGGTAGTGATAATGGAGGCATACTCTTAGGATATCTAAAAAAAAGCGGTGGGGACATGGCTGGAGTTTTACGGGCAAACTATGGATTTGAGGCCGGTATTGGTAATAACCGTATCTTCTCTCTATATAAAGATGGAAATAGTTCGGGTGTACAGATCAACGGAGATATTAGGATAGGTGGAAATAATTTCTATTTGGGAGATGAAAAAGTCCTTGCTTATGATCACTTGACTGCCACAACATATATTCATGGTACGTATTTAGATACAGGAAATGCCTCCATACATTCAAATGGAGAAATCATATTTGGGAGTAAACAATCAGGAGTATATATATCACCATCCACTGTTTTAGTTGGTAGTTACCCTGTTTACCATAGCGGTAATGCCAATCAGGCGGCTATAGACTGGAAGATGAAGAACGGAATGATATCCGGAAATTTACAAGTTACAGGCTCTACTACCCTCAACGGAATGCTACATTCACTTCACGGAGCAGAATTAGGTGTAGATGGACGTACCATTTTGTATATTAATAAGGCAGGAACGACATTGTCAGGGTATTTATCCTTTGCTGTGGGATACGGTATCAAAATCGACAATATACCAGTATTGATTCGTGCCAATGAAAATGATATCCAGTTGGGCGCTGTAGGCGGAGATTTACTACTTGCAAACGAGCATACTAATAAAATCCGCTTACTTGCCGGACTATCAGATATAGACGGAGACAACATTCTGGTAAGTAAATACGGAGCCGGTTATTTTCCGGATGCTCTTACAGTACGTCACCATTATGGCAATGAATTACTTTCCTCCTATCGGGTGGATGATGCAGACGAGGGGATAGTAATTCATCATAAATTACGTTTCGGCGCTTATAATGGAGTCATTTTACAAGGCAACAAAGAAAGGTTGGATTTTATCTCTCAGGTAGAATATACATCTCCTGAGATAAACGAAACAACAGAATGCCGTACCGGTTTCGAGCATGGCATTTCTACAAGCCTTTATCGCCCCCTAAATAGCCCCTCATACAGTCTATTCATTAAATCGGATGCCGATTTTATAAATACCAATATCCCTTTAGAAGTAAAAGGACATGTTGGAATAGACAGTTCGCTCACTCGACTGACAGACAATTGTCTATACTTTAACAGTGAGAATTACCTATTATCCGCAACAGGAGGCATTAAGCATTATGGCAATGCATACTTCAAAAACAGTTTGAGTTCAGAGCATTTTTCCTCTGGCTTTGCGGGCTCGGGATGGGCTATTTTACGTAATGAAACTACAGGGAACGTAGCTGCAACCTTTGATGAAGTAACAGTACGTAAGAAAATGAGAATCTATGAAATGGAAGTTCAGAAAATGTACACAACTAACGGTTCTTTATGGGTAAGTGATTCTTGCAGCGGCGATAAAGTAGAAAAACTATAAACCAAACAACAACTTTTCATGTCACTATACAAATATGCCAGATACAAAGTCCTTCTTGACCCTGAATCTCACAAGACTCAGGGTTTACAGGTAGGTGATGTAGTACGTAGACAATACCTTGATGGGAAAAATCTGATTTACTCCCTGATGATTGTATTGCAAACCGGAATCGATACAATTTTAGATAAAACCGGAAAGGAGTTAGAGTCTTCTTATTTCATAGGGGCACTTATTGAAGGCGATGAACCTGTAAATGGTGAACTACTGGATTTTGTACGTACTACCAACCTGTTCAATGCAGATCGGAGTGGTGCATTGTACCTAACTGCTTCTGACTCTGAGGCCCCTTTTATGGATATCATAGATGGAATGGCTTTTGAAAACTCTCTATGCTATCCTTTTATGGGAGAAGGCCGGACTAACGAAGCTGATAGCAGAAGATATTCATGTGTAGGAGCTGACTTCGTAACATCCACCTATTTTGATTCACAATTGGATGCTTATAGGGTCTTCAGGATAACAAGAAATAGAAATATACCTGCCATTGGGGAAGTTATCGGGTTTAAACAGACATTGGAAAAGGGAGTTCATCATCCCCAGCGCGTCGTTATATCTTATAAAATCAGAGCATCCTGTCCCATAGAAAATGTACAAGTTAGTTTTGGATATACAGATGGCACGCAGCCCGAAGGAACTGATACAATAAATATAGATACTGAATGGAGTTATAAGCTGATGTTAGTTACAGTGGACTATCCGGAAGAATATTCCCGAAGCCTGTTAATTGACATGACATCTTTTCTGCAAGAAAAAGACTGGTGTGAAATATCAGACCTGAATATCGTTCTACTCTCGGATATTACCAATTTTTCAAATGGGACAAAGGCACGCATTGGCAAAATAAGAGGTATTGTTGATCCTCTCTTTGGGGTATTGGATGGTTACGGCGCCTACTTTCAGAGCTTATATGCTACCCAAAATGTTAACGTAGCGGGAACATTGACCGCCGGAGACAGAACAGGGTTTGCAAGTACTTTTTATGTGGGCCGCATTCACAAAAATAGCCTTATAAATAGTCTATACGGCAACTTTGTTCAGACGGTTTTGGTATCTGACTCAGAAAAAGCGCCTGCAGGTATAGGACACGTTTTTCAGCTCCCCTTTTCCACAACAGAGTATATTTGCCAGGATTATGAGTGGAAAAAAAGACATATAGGAGAGAAATATTGCTTCTCATTCTGGGCAAAATCCGGAAAAGCCGGTAGTTTATCATTTATCTTGGATGAAAAGCTTTATCAGGAGATTCACATTGAAAAAGAAAATGAATGGAAACGATACCACATTTCTTTTGTCGTCAATTGTAATGAAGAAAATGAACTTAGAATAGGTTTCAAACATGATATGGGGAATATCTGTTTTTGTTCCCCTCAACTGGAAGCGGGTGAAAAGCCTTCTTTATATCAGGCAACAGATGGCATTCTGAATGATACAGACGAATATGGCGCCTGGTTTTGCAGAGGTGGTGTTGGTGGTACAATACAAAATCCTTTACTTCGTCTAAATTCCGATGGTTCTATCGAAGCTGGCAATAAGTCTTTTGTAATCAATCCGGATGGTACTGGGTACTTTGCAGGAGGCCGATTCAAATGGACAGAAGACACGATTACTTTGCAGGACGTGACTATCCGTTGGGAAGACTTCGATGAGAAAACACATAATAAACTCCTCCCTAAATCAGTAAGTATAGAGGGGGCAAATGTTTTTCACTATGCAGACACCTTAACAAAGGAGGTTGTACAACCGGAAAAGATTGAACTGGTTGCAACAGAACATAATTTCAATAGTATTGCCAACAAATGGCAATATCTTTCCACTGATAATGTATGGAAAGATATTTGTACAGGCAGTATATATATTGTCACTCCAACATTTCATGGCTGGGAAGGTCAGGACATACTTATACTGCGTTATAAGGCTTTTTGGGAAGAAACGGAATTTGTATCAACCTACACCATAACAAAGCAATATGACGGACAAGATGCTTATTCTGTATATGTCACTTCCAGCCAGGGGGCGACTTTCAGAAATGGTATTATATCTACCATACTAAGTGCACTCGTTTTTAAAGGAGGCATTGATGTAACGGATAGAATACCGGATTCTAATTTTAAATGGAATAGAATTAGTAACAACCTTCAAAGTGATGAATTATGGAACTCCACAGAACACATAGGTAAAAAACTGGAGATATCGGCAGAAGATGTATACCGGAAGGCTGTTTTTGATTGTGAAATAACACTCTCTGATTCATAAACCTTTCGTATATAAGTCAGCCCATAGCATCCCTGACATATTGCATAGGAGAAACGCCATAGAAATCCTTGAATCTTTTAGAAAAATACTTGCCATCACAATACCCCAGCAAAGTGGCAATCTCTGAGACACTATACCGCCTGGATGCCAACATGGTTTTCGCAATTCCCATTTTATAGGATAGAATATAATTTGTGGGAGACTGCCCGGCTATGAGTTTTACTCTATTATAAAATGCAGTCCGGCTCATTCCTATGTCAGCACAAAGCATCTCGACAGTATATTTTTCTGTAGAAAGATTTTTCTCCAGACATTTCTGTAATTTATCTACTAATATAGCGTCACTATCACCCTGTGTCACCTTTTCCGAGTGATCTCCGGGAAGCGTGCTGGCAGCAAATTCTTTTAAACGTTCTTTTTGAACAATACGATGGTTTATGAGAGCTGCAATATCCGCTTTGAGTTTACAAACATTTACCATTCGCAGTTCAATTCTATCGGCACCACAACTTGTATGCGTTAAATAGTCAGCATTAGAGCTTATCAAAAGAATTACCGGAATATTACACATACAGGCATCCTCCTTTATTTCAGCACAAAGTTCACTTCCATACACACCATTAACTGTCTCATCGATGATTATAGCATCCGGATTACGCTGCCCCATAAAAGGACAAATCCGTTCCGGATCGTCATAGACCGACACTTGAAAGTTTTTGGAAAGCGTATCATCCAAGTAACCACTAAGATCCTTGTCTGCCATAACTAACATTACATGAGGAGCCTTATCGGATTTAGACACACAATTTACATGCAAATGACTATTACAGGAAAAAGTTGAACTATAGCCTTTCCGTATTGATTCCTGAACTACAGGACAATGCTCTGTTCTACAAAAATACTCCATCGGTACACAGATTTGTATAAAAGCCGCCCCTCTGCTTATGCCACCTGTCATTTCTCCCCCATGCAACCGGATCATCTTTCTTACAACACAGAAAGTCCTGCAACAAAATATCGGTACCCTTGTCAGGATAGACAGCTTTAATCGAGACATTTTTTTCCCCATTTCCGGATTATTAGTTATCAGAAGATTCCAACTATCCCCCTCATGTGACACTTTAACGCTTACACAGCCTTTCCGGGAAGTAGAATCAATTACTCTAAACAAAAGACATTGCAAAGCGGCTGTCATCATAACTTCATTTACACGACAGCTAATATAACCAGGTTCCCTGTTGATATCCAACTGAATCTGACGGGTATCAGCATACATTTGGCAATTTTTGAGTATCGAACTAATAAAAGTATAAAGCTCAAGCTCATTTTTCCGTAATTTAGTCCGGGTTTTATTTACAAGCATATTCAGCGCAACAATATTCTGGAAACAGTCAAGAACATGTTTATTATACCTGAGTATATGTTTCATCTTTCCCGATATATCTGAAGGTAAATCGGTAGATTCAATATCATATAAAAGGTTTTGCATCAATGCCAACGGTGTCTGAGTCTTATGCACCATATTCAGAGCAATCCTTAACTTCTCATGACAAAGTAATTCTTTGCTACGCTTTAACCTATAGTACGACATAAGAAAAATGATTAATCCCATGACAAGACTCTCAAAAGGATATGACCAGGGAACAAACCATGAAAGAGATGAGGTCATAGGATATGTTATATACTGATAGTCCGGATGTTCATTTCCATTTAGTCGCAGGGAGAGATGAGAAATAGTTGAATATGAATGCAATTGATTTAACCGTGTGCCAATCAGCGCAAAAACAAATATCAAAATAAATTTCATACAAAATCAAATAAGTTAGTTAAATAGCTTTTGTGTGACGTGCATATTAATACCAATAATATACCTTAATTCAAACATTCAGTATATGAGTATAGTTCGTTCTTGAAGGGCAAATGGAACGTTTTTTATCAAAAACACGTTTGTTTTCATCATAGTCCGATTTATTGATACATTTATTAACAAGGTAGATTCATTAAGCGTAATATAACACCAATTATATATCATTTTGCAAAGTATAATTACAATCATTATAGATAACCCCTCTCCTCTTTTAAACTATGTACCAGTTAATAGCACTAATCTCTGTATATATCTTAAACCTTAAATCACTGACAATGGCATTAAAAGTAGCAAGAGGACAAATCACTATTATCGATCAGAACGATGCAGTATCTATTCAGGCTTTCCTTGGTTCCAGTCAACCTTTGACGCAAGTATATAATAAAGATACCAATGTATATGCTCCTAACTGGGCAGCAAGTTCACATCTAATTCTTACTCCTTCACTTTTTATAAGTGGAAAAGGGGCAACAGACCAGATAAGCTCTGTTGGTAATGCTGCAAATTTAACCCCGGGAGTAAAGAGTGGGACAACCAAATGGTATAAAAATGGTGTATTAATCACAAGTGGTCAAGACAGTTGTACGATTGGCGCTGCGTCAGCTAAATATGCACTAACCGTTAGCGCTAATCACATGTCCGTCAATGCTCCACAGGTGAGATATACGTTTGAGTCCATATACATCGATGCTAACGGTTTGGAAATCCCATTCAGAGCTGAAATTCAATTTACACAGCATTTGAATGCAGGAGCAACCATTTGTGCAGTTGCATATGCACCTCAAGGTGTCGTTTTCAAAAACGATGCAGTTTCAACACTTTCTGCCCATTGTGACATGTGGAGAGGGGCTACTATTGATAATACCAATGTAAGCTATGCATGGGGAATTAAGGATGGAGGAGTATTTTCTCCAACGACCTTAACTGCCGCAGCAGCTTCAGGAGCAACTACTGTAACAGTAAACTCTATTGCGAATATGGAGGCAGGTGGTAAAGTTACAATAGGTTCCTCACAATACACAATATCTTCTATTAATACAAGCACCAAAGTTGTAACACTCACTACGACTCTTACTGCAGCAGCCACTTCTGGCACAGCAGTATCATGTCCTTATTATAGTTCAGTATTGGGTGTTGGTTGGTCATGTCTTACACAGAGCAATCAACGTGGAGTAACGTCCGGCTGGACAACAAATGAAATTACTATAACGCCAGATGCCGTACTCAATTTTGAAACTTTCAAATGTTCTATTAAAGATACGGATACAAGCACTGGCAATGCTTCCGCAAATAAAGTTGTTTGTGATATAATATCTTTTGCAGACATGTCGGACCCCATTAGCGTCGATATAGTCAGCCAGAAAGGATTTACTATAAAAAACAATGCTAACGATGTTGACGCCAAAGCAATCCTTTATCGTAATGGCGAGGAGTTAGATGCAGCAGGAACAGCATATACATATATCTGGAAGCTATGGAATACAGCTGGAACTTCAGTCGTCAAAACTTACACAGGCAAATCAATCACAGTAAGTAAAGCGGATGTGACAGGTAAAGGTGTTTTGATGTGTGAAGTATCAAAATAGAATTGACAGAAAGATTTAAAACATAGAAAAGGCAGTAAAAGCTGCCTTTCTTTATTCAGAACAAGTTACTGAGGCAAAGAAATTATATGGCAAAAAAATTATTGGCACGTGGACAAGCTACCATAAACACCCTTCAGGATTCATATACATTGACCTTATCAATCAACAATTATGTATTTACATCAGAAGCAAACGGCACTATCCGGAATGCAGTAACTATTACTTCTTTTGTAAAAGCTACGCTGGATAATAAGGAATTTACTGATTTTACAATTGGCGTTATCACAAAACCTGCGGGTTTTTCTTCAATAACAGTAAACAATACTTATAAGAGTATAACATTCTCCATATTAGCTAATACAACAAATCTAGCTGATAATGGAGTTATTATGATTCCAGTCATAATAAAAGGAATAACATATAGTTTATCGTTTGTATGGGCAAAATCCAGAAGTGGGCAATCTGGAGTAAATGGTAATGATGGATATACAATTAAGTCATCCAGACAAAGTTGTGTCATATCAACAGATAAAGATGGAAAGATACATACAGAAGTAAAAACATCTACCATTATTTCTGCGCTTATAGGGAAAACTGTAGTCACTCCAGTAATCGGTACTCTACCAACAATAGCCGGATGTGTTTTAAGTAAATCCGGATCTACTATCACCATTACCTTCAACATTGGAACCTCTTTAGCTGAAAGTGGAACTATAGATATCCCCATAACAATAAATGGACTGGCTTTTGGTGTATCATTTTCTTACGCGAAAGCGCGTAGTGGAGCTAATGGCAATACTGGAGCAGCAGGTGTTGACGCCAATATGCTAGATTGGGTTAAGGAATGGAATACCAATAAGACACTCATAAACACTAGTACTGTCATAACTCCCAAGCTATTTGCCGGTACCAAAAATTCCAATGGTACTCTTACGGGGATTGCCATAGGACATTTTGCATTAAGCACATTAAATGCATCAGGTTCTATTATTACGGAAACGGTTAATGGTATTTGTGGTTTCAAAGATGGATATAAGACTTTTTTTGTTGATAGTACAGGTAATGTTCAACTAGGGCGTAATAATCAATTTATCAAGTATAATTCTGTTACAGGAAAAATTGAATTTGGTTCTGACGTTACCATGAACTGGGTGAATGCCATTAATACAACCAAGACAGAAGTGATAAATTCCGCCGCATCCACTGCACAGACGAAAGCGGATGCAGCAAAGAACGCTGCGATTGCCGCTGCTGCTACTGACGCAGCCAACAAGGTAAACGCAATCAAAATCGGTGGTCGCAATTACATCCGTAATAGTGCTTTCACGTCAAACCTGACAGGAGTTTCCGCTGATGGAACTACCGTATCCATAGATACTGCTACTTTATACAATAATTACCGAACGCTAAAGGTATTACAAAACACGGCGTGTACGGATTCCAACGCGGCCACGCAAAGGACTTATTTTAATGTAATCAATGGCAAGATATGTACACCTGCCAGCTTTTCGATGTATGTGAAAGGCTCGGTTGCATCAGTTATGAAAATACGCATCGGTGGTTCCGGAATCAGAACTGTGAATATCACTACTTCATGGCAACGTGTTGTTCTTGAAAATATCACCCCTACCTCTGCAGTGGTCCTTTTCGGATTCCAAACTGTGGGGACATACTGGTGTGCTCTTCCTATGTTAGTGGAAGGCAGTAAAACGGCAGACTGGATTCCCGCTCCCGAAGATGTGGACAGCAGTGTTGCTGCCGCCAAAAAAGCCGGCACAGATGCCAAGCTGGTTGCCGATGCCATCACGAGTAAGGCGAATACGGAAGGCTGGGCAACAAAGCTCACCTATATAGGCTCCACAGGCATCTTTACGGGAACGCTTTCTGCCAATACAGTGAACGCCGTCCGTATCAATGCTTCCCAGATCACAATCGGAACCATCGATGCGGCGCGTATCAACGTAGCGGCATTGAAAACATCGCTGATAACGGCAGGTAACATCGAGGCATTGACGCTGAATGTAACTAAAGGAAAAATTGGTGGCTGGTCTCTGGATGCCGACTCAATTTTCAGGGGAACGAAAAATAACTCCTCCGGAGCATATACAGGAACTGCAGGCTCGGTCTGTATTGGTTCTAATGGTATCAGAGGATTCAAATGGAGGCTAGATGCAACTGGGGCGGGTGCCGTTGCAGGTGGGAACATCAGTTGGGATGCGGCGGGGAATGTTACTTTCGGTTCTTCTGTTGTTTTGAACTGGACCAATGCCGCCACTGCCGCCGCAGGTAATGCGTTGGATGCTGCAAAGTCGTATGCGAACACCAAGAAAACCGAAGCCATCAATTCTGCCGCCACAGATGCTACGAACAAGGTAAATGCCCTGCAAATCGGTGGTAGGAATTTCTATAAAAAGAGTACTTCCATCACAAGCTTGATAAACTCCCCGACAGTGCAGAAAGAAGAAAGCGCCGACTCCCGGAATGGATTCAAACTGACTGGAAAAAAAGACCTGACCTGTGCAATCAGGATTAACAATATAATCACCCGCAATGGCTCCTATGTAGTCAGTTTTTTGGGAAAGAGCAACGGTACAAGTACTCCCAACTTTAATGTGTGTGACATCGCTTGCTCAGGTAATGCACAATTTACAACCTCTTGGAAGAAATTTGAACTGAAGGTCAATGTAAGTAATTACACGGATGCTGTCTATCATTTCCTCGATATTGAAAACCTGGGATGGCTCTATTATTGGCTAAAGGATTTTAAAATAGAGGAAGGCACCAAAGCAACGGGATGGAGCCCGGCACCGGAAGATACAGACAGTAGCATCAAGACTGTATCGGACAAAGCCGACGGGACAATTACAGCCTTGGGAGGAACTTCCTTTCCCAAGCTGACCCATATCTCCGGTACAGGAATCTACACGGGCACGCTGACTGCCTCACAGGTGAATGCGGTTGCGATCAATGCCGGGAGCATTACCACAGGCACACTCAGTGCGGACAGGATAGGCTCCAAAGCGATTACTGCCGCCAAGATTGCCGCCGGCACGATCACCGCGGCTGAAATAAACGTGGCAAGCATACAGGCATCTGTCGTTACGGCAAACGCCGTCAATGGCCTGACATGCACATTCAACAAGGGAACGATAGCCGGTTGGAATATCAATGCGAACCAGATTTTCAAGAACAACGTTTATCTGGGCTCTGATGGCTCTATATATAATGGTACAAAATGGAAACTCGGCAATGACGGGTCAGGGCAAATCGCCAATGGGAATATCAGCTGGAACGCTGCGGGGGCAGTGACTTTCGGAACATCCGTTTCCCTGCAATGGAAGAACGATATTGAAAGTGCCAAAACTACGAACTACGGTTACCGATATTACAAGAAAATCGTAGTGAACGGTGAATCGGGTAAATATTATCCCATCGTCTTCAAAGGTGGTGACCAGACGATAAAAAGGGATATCCTTATTCGCCGAGGCTACAGTGAACAGGCGCCAACTGACTGGGATAACAAAAGTACCACACACAAAGGTGGCCTGAGCCTGTTATTGAAAGTGAACTTCGGAGGTTGGGGCGGTGCATCTTATTCATGGGACATATATGAACTGTCGGAGGTCTATTCACGTATGTTTGCCGGTGCCGCTTATTGCGGCAATTACTGTATGTTCGCCGTTTACCTGCGTGGCGGGGGCGATGGAGGAGCCGTTTACCACCTGTATTCCGACCAGCCGATTGAGAGTGCGACGTACAGCCCTTCACCCATTCCCCCCGCACCCCAGATCGCTTATAACTCGGACCGTATTTTCCAAAGCGGAACAAGTACCGCGAACGCTCCTGCACCCCGTACCTTAACGGCTGCTGTGGAAGAAGAAATCCGTTACCACCGTTTTATTGGACTGGCACAAGGAAACGATACTACCCTGAAAGCACACCCCCTCACTTACATCGGTTCAACGGGCATCTATACGGGGACACTAACAGCAAACCAAGTGAATGCGGTTGCTATCAATGCAAGTAGCATTACCACAGGTACGCTCAGTGCTGACAGGATAGCTGCGGGAAGCATCTCGTCTACGAAACTGGATGCTACGAGTATTAAAGCCAATATCATAAATGTCGGATATATCAACGGATTAACATGCGCCTTTACAAAAGGATCAATCGGTGGCTGGACAATAACCAGCAATTCCATCTCAGGAGGACAAATTGTTCTTGACAAGGCAAACAAACGGGTAGTCGTATATGGTGCTTCATCAGGTCCGACAAGCGGACAAAGGGTACAGATTTACCATAACAGTAATACAGATTTCGGACTCTACACAACAGATTCGAAAGGAACAGTCGTTGTTCAATTAGGTTCAAACAACAAAATTGCCGGATGGACGATTAACCCCACACAGATATACAAAAATAATGTATATTTAGGAAGTGACGGTTCTATCACCAATGGTACGAAATGGAAACTTGGTAACGACGGGTCGGGACAAATCGCCAATGGAAACATTAGTTGGAACGCAGCGGGAACTGTAACCTTTGGCTCATCCGTATCCCTGAACTGGACAAATGCAGCTACAAATGCTTTAAACTCCGCAAAAAACTATGCGGATACCAAAAAGACGGAAGCTGTCAGTGTAGCAGCTACGGATGCGACGGCAAAAGCCAATGCTGCCAAAGAGCTTGCTCTGGCAACTGCTTTTGGGAAAATGATATATCGCGACCCTGAATTCCGGAATGGTAATAACGGCATCAATGTATATAATAATAGTGGAAACGGTACGGTAACAATTACTCGGACAGGGTTATCCAGTGCTCCTAACGACAGCAAAATGGTACTGGAGATTAAGACCACAGGTACTGCTTCACCCGATAATGGTGGCTTCTTTTTTGGTACGACATGCTCCAACCGGAAAGTTTTTATTTCCAAAATTATAGCCAAAATACCGGTTGGAAGGAATATTCAATGGGCAAGTAACTCTATCGGTACTTCAGGCAGCAGCAAATGGCTAACACCCAACGCAGGAACAGGTGATTGGGCAGAGTATGTGTACAAAGTGACGTGCGGCACTTCAAATTTTTCTTCCACGAACTTCTTTTATCTTGACGGTGTACAGGGAACTTCGGCTGCCCCCATCATTTGGCAGGTAGCTTATGCAACCGTGTTTGACACGACTTCCAGCGAGAGGTACACCACCACCATTGATGCCAACGGAATATATACCGGAACGGTGCGTGCAGGTCAGATGCTTATCGACAGCGCCTTAGTGGTAGGTGGCAGCAGTTATAACGGAAGCATTTCGCTACGTGACTCGGGAAATAATATAATGGCGACACTTGACCGTTCGGGGATAACTGCAGTAGCGGGAAAGATAGGGGGATGGAATATCAACTCCGGTTCTATCTACGCCTGCGCTCCTGCCGGAGGGCACCGGGTATTCATTACTTCCAGCGGATATTTATATAATGACGACGGTACACAGGATTTTTGGGGACTACGTGCGGATGGTTCTGCAACTTTCGGCTATGGCAAGATTCTTTTCGACAATGACGGTTCCGGATATGTAGCAAATAAGAACATCAAATGGGACTCAAAAGGTAATGTGGAAGTTAAGGGTAACATCACCGCCAATTCAGGATTAATAGCAGGCTTTACAATTAGTGGCAACAAACTAATAAATACGGCAGCTGATTCTTCAATTATGTTTTCATCGCTGATGGGCAATGCTTCCATGACGATAAACTCCAGCAGTGCACTTCTCTCCTTGCGTGCAGATTCAGCCCGTACAGGCATCTATTTGCAAACGTATGCGGCAGGAGCCAGAGGCATATATATTGTAGCCAATGCAGGCTCAAAATTTGCAATCGAAAGTTATGGTCCTGTATTATTAGGACAACGTATTAGTGAAAAATGGAATGTCCCGGGCGTACTATATATAGGATGCAAATTCAATGCCGGAGATAATACAAGCTTCGGCAAAATTTGGGGAGAAGGGGTCTCCGTAACATCCTGTTATTTTTTGGGGAATGGAAAATATAGGTTCTATCATAACCTGAATCATACCAACTATACAGTTATAGCACAAGGATGCCAAAATGAAAGATATTATGGCTTTTTCAGATTATTGGAAAGAAACACGAACAATTTTGTGATCCAAAATGTGGGGAGTAAAGGAGGGGGAGATGGCTCACCTTTTGACTTTACAATTATGGGCAGGAATGTATGGTAAGTCTGTATTAAACATTTTATATAGTTGTCTGGCTATTCCTTACAAAACCTATTTATCATGAATATAACTAACACGATTCTAACAAAAACAGCCATTGAAATGACCTCCAATGGTAACTATACTATTGAGTATACAATCATAAACGGAAAGCTCGACCGAGTTCAAATGACAATCCTAAAACTAGAAGCAGAAGAGAACGGTGAATATCCATTTATTGGTAACATTTGGTTGGAACAGGACAGCCTAAACTGTAACGTTCCATTGGCATCTAAAGTAAAAGTGGCCCCATATTTTGGTGACTTTGATATTTTCGTTACTAAGATTAAAGAATATATCGCTACGGAAGCAGAAAAATAAAACTTATCGAAAACGAATATTCTATTCTTGAAAAACAAAATTAAGATTTATGGAATTAGTCATCAAAGACAGGCTGTATATCCCGGCCCTTTTACCAAAGGAAGGTAACTTCCGCCAGTTCAATACGAAGAAAGAGATTCTCCGCAAAATTGAAATTACCAGCGAAGAACGAGAATGTGTAGGGCTCAAGGAAAACCAAGAGACGAAACGTATCGAATGGGATACTGAGAAAGAAGTACCCCTTTTGATTGAATTCACTTCTGAAGAGATGAATTACCTTAAACAATCTTTCGAAAAAATCTCTGATGAACAGTTACCGGATGATATGTGGACTGTTGTTGAAAAGATTTACAATGCTATACAGGATGGCAAAACTGAATAATACTTTTCTTGAACTCACTCATATTTCTTAACTCTCCCCATGGGGTGCTCCCGATGCATTGGGGCACCCCTCAATTTTAAACAGCTATGGCACGACAAGACATAAACATGGATGCGACCAGTGGAGAAGTGAACCTGACGGATAACCTGACTTCCAAAACCATATACCCTTTCATGCCTTTGGGAGAACTATTTGGGATGGATAATGACCACTATTGTTATGGTGAAATCATGGTTCCCGTTGATTTTGAATCCATGAATGTAGATGGTTATGAAGTTCGTCTATTCATTCCCTATACTCCTGAATACAAGTTCTTAAAAGTTAGGTTTGTTTTGGACACCGGGAATGACAACAGACAATACGTTGTGAATAGAAGCACTAACAGTTACTGGTTCATTGTCAGACAAGAAGAAGGAGACATACGGCTTTCAGAATACGGCAAGCTCAACGGTAATGGCATCTTTACCCTGGTGTTACGTCAAGGGAAACTTTATCTATACAGTGGTGCAGAGTCGGATTTCATTATTAAACCGTCATTGATCCAGAACAAGACATTTCTGCTTAAGTCGTTGACCGGTAGCTTGTATCAATACCCCACAACCGGTGTAGGACTAATAAATTACTTACATGGAAATTTTGAAACATCAGGTCTGTCAGCCAAGCTATTGCAAGAATTTGAAGCAGATGGGATGATAATTAATAACGCATACATGAACTCCCAAACTGGGGAACTGGTATTGGATGTAACAGAAAAAGAAAATGGGTAACTATACAATTACTACCGGACAAAATCTATATGATATAGCAATGCATATTCATGGCTCTATCGAAGGAATAGTAGATCTGATGATTAATAATTCGGAATTATCACTGGATGACAAGTTACAGGCAGGTGCTCAACTGATATATACAGATGAGTATGTTATCAATGGGGATATAGTAGCTTACAATACGTCACATATGACTATTCCGGCATCCGGCGAGCAACACGTTTATTACAAAAGCTCTGATTATCCTCAGATACTGGAGTTGATTTTGGATAATAAGAAAACATCTGCAGGCATTGTTTTCTCCGGTACAGGAAAAATAGAAATAGACTGGGGAGACAATACATCCATAGAGGTTTTGATTCTGGAAAATGTACAAAAGGGGATTTTCCACTCTTTCGATAGTAATATCTCTGATAAACGTAGGATACGGATATATAGTGAGGATGTACACTTCCGGAAACTGGATATCAGTGCGATGCAAGCTTTATCAGTCTATTGCAACCGCCCGGTTAGTGTAGAAAAATTCATTCTTACACAAGCTGCTATGAATATAAGCTGGCTTTCTCTTATAGAGAACACTTATGAAATGGATATAACCGGACTGACAACCTCTGATTTATTACCTCTTCTCCGACATAAAAGCCTGATGAATTTGGATTTACGCAAAATCTCAATCAAGCAACAAAAGCTGGATGAATACCTGATTGCACTGGTAAGACATTATGAAGGACGAAGGAATTGTAATATTATCCTCACCATGCAACCATCCGGGAGCTATGAAGAGCCCGGGAAAGATGAGAATGGCAGGTATATCATAACCTCCGGTATGGAGGCTGTCTGGATAATTACTCACGAAGAGGCATGGAATTCGGCAGGATTTTGGAAATTTCAGATTAAAGACCAGATTTACACAACAGAACCATGAGCAGAACGATAAAAGACATTTATACGGAGGCTATTGCAGAAAGAAACAAACGCATGGAACTGACCGAATTCAACAGTGACTCAAAATTGTCGATCATGAACGGTCTGACCTGGGTAGTAGCTGCTATAATTCATAGTTTTGAGACATTACTCGATGTCTTCGCCGTGGACATTTCTAACACAATAAATAACAGGATAAACGGCACTCCGGTTTATTATACAAATGCATTGTTGCAATACCAAAAGGGGGATACATTATCCGTACGCGAAGACGGATTAGCATTTGGATATAGCAATATAGATGAAACAAAACGGATGATCACACAGGTTTCTTACACTGAAAGCGTGGATGACCATAATCTGGACAGCAAACTGATTCTTAAAATCGCAACAGGTGAAAAAGGTAACCTGACAGCGATATCCAAAGAAGAACTTGTTCCTATCAATTCATATATAAACAAGATTAAGTTTGCAGGTACCCGGGTTGAAGTTGTCAGTTATGAAGGCGATGTACTTGTACCTATTGTCACCGTGTTTTATGATGGCGCGATTCCCGAAGCGGAAATATATACCAAGATAGAAGACAAACTCAAGCTGTATATTATGAATACACCGTTCGATTCATCTGTATATGTTTCACGTATAATCGAAGCGATCCGCAGTACAGAACATGTGACGGATGTGTATATTGATGAAAAGGCTATTCCGGAACAGGGAATTTTTATTGCGACCTATGATAGCGACGGACATATAGGTGAACTGAAGAAGATTTACCGGATGGTAAAGACCTCTTCCGGATTTTTGAAGGAGTCTAGCGGGAATGGGGAAGAAAGTGCTTTACCAGCCTTTAGACAAGCAATCAAACTACTTGTAGAATGAAGCGTTATAAATTACCCACAGACCGACTGGTGAATCAGCTGGTTCCACATTTCCTGACGGGAAGAAGATATATATTATTTATCCAAAGTCTTGTGTATCCGTTAAAAACTTTAAATGAGCGGTTTATAGAATATGCAAAGGAAAAACATATAGAAGCCCGTATGACAAGTCAAATAATGTATTTCGAATGGTATCTAAACCACAAATTCGGAAAATATATAGCAGCTAAAGATGAAAGGATTACTATTCAGGAAAGCCATTCTATCGGTGTAGATATATATCATGAGAACTCGTTAACGGGACGTCCATTCACAGTCTGGTACAATATGGAAGAGATAGCCTCTTTTACCCCGGACATAGAACGTCCCAGGGAATTTTACTATCTAACGGAAGAAAAAGCAATAAACAAAGTTAGTTTCATGATCGTCGTTCCGCCAATTCATATAGAACAACAAGAGTTTGTCTATATGCTTTCATATGTAGTAAATACCTATAAGACGGCTGGTAAAACTTATCTTATAAAGATTGATAACCAAGAAATAAGACCTAATAAACCTTTAGAATGAAAGAATACGTAGCAGAAACGGGTGGTAGATATACATATGCCGATGACATACTTAATCTTCAAGAACTGGCCTTGTCCATGACAAGTATCTTTTCAGAATGCACTGATTTCATTATTTCAGGCTGTATAGTGTCAGGAAACGCTATTGCATCCGGTTATGTATGGCTCAACGGAAAAGTAAGATACTTTGAAGGTTGCCCCACCGCCTCATTTCCATATTATATCTATGAACGGAATCTAAGTGACACAGTAACTTACGCCAACGAAATGAACAAGAAAGGCAGAAACAATTTTTTATGCCTGGGTGGAACTATTGTCCCGGACACTCCTGATACACTAACAGGTAAATTGCCTCATTTCATTGAGATACGAAAAGAATACGCTCCCCGGTTTATAGACAAGTTCATCGGAAAATACGCAGTACTGGTTGACACACCATTTTCCAAGCAAACAATACGAAAGGACCTTGTTATCACAGGAAAGCTGGGCATTGATAAGACAGTAGAATCCCAAACGGCATTGACTGTAGTAAATCCAGCAAATAGTTATTCATTCAAGGGTATTGTCAAGGTGAATGGTGACGCTTCCTGGGGAGCCTATTACAACGGTTTGCTGGTTAATGAAATATTACTTCAGACAGACGGCTCAATCCATTTTATAAAACAGGGAACAGAACTTGCCTATATCGATACTGCGGGTATATTTGTTCCGTCAGTTTCATGTACATCACTCAAAACGGGTTCTCTAGTCATCAATAAAAACTCCATTGCTAATTATGATGATGAAAAAGATACTGGGGCAGTGAATATAAATGTTGCAGGTTACAAAAACGGTAATACCAAGTTCCGGGATTTTAATGTTTACGATGGGAAAAAGAACACCTTACCACTTATCCAGACGGTTGGTAAAGAGAGAAAGGTCAATATCGCCGGAAACTTTTCAGTAAAAGCAGCAGACAATCAATTAGCTCTGATTTCGTCTTCATATCTGAAGGGAGACTCTGAACTTACCGGTTCAGTCCGGTTTAAAGACAGTTCTGAGGAAAATATTGCGGAAGTAGGATATATCGGAACGGATAACTTTGATTTCTCTATCAGTAACATGATCGGAAATCTGATTCTCAATAGTACGGGTTCTGTCAATGTACAGTCTGATTTGCAGGTAAAGGGAACTAGCCTTACAAAGCTTTATGTTTCTGCTGGTACCTTCAAAGATACACTGGCCAAGAAAGTAGATATAGTGCTCGGTAAAGGGCTCTCAAGCGAGGATTTTACTACTGAATACAAAAAAAAGCTGGATGCGATCACATCAGGTAACATTGATTCCGGTGAGGAAGGGTATGTCACAACCGCCAATATCACAGAAGCATTAAAAAAGAAACTGAATATTAGCTATAATCTGAGTGACCTGAATGATAAATCCATTGCGAGAACAAACCTTCAAGTCTTTTCCAAAACAGAATCGAATAACCGCTTTCTTAAAACAGAAGGAAAGCTACTGGAATTGGTGTCATTAACCGCTGACGAAATAAATGGGCTTTCAGCAGAACAAGCTGCGCAGTTGAAAGACGAGAAACAGGCACAAATCCGGTTAAATATTAATGCAGAAAAAAAAGGTACCGGAGAGTTGAAGCTTTCCAAATCATCCAATCTTTCTGATTTATCGGACAAAGGTGTAGCCCGTAAAAACATGAGTGTTTATTCTGTTACCGAGATAGACAAGCTTCTTGCGGGAAAGCTGAACACTGACGCAGCATATACCGGTGCAAATTTTACAGATGAAATGAAACAAAAACTGGAAACTATAAAAGGTGGTTCTTTTGCTTACGTCGATGATGAAGGCACATCCCATGCTGAAGTAGAAGGTTTCGTCATGACAAGCCAGGTAAAGAAGGAACTTGCTAAAAAGGCCGAACGCTTACTCACAGGTTACAATGACTCCGAAAAAAACAGCATAGCTTCAAACATAAATGTGTACTCAAAAACTGAAGCAGATAAGAAATACGCATCGGTAAACTCCTTGTTTCAGGATTACATCACCCTTTTAGTCAGTCAAGGAAAAAGTTCTTCTGACGCACAAAAAGTTCTCAGGGATAAACTGAATGTTCTGTCAAAAGAGGATGTTACAGGACACTATTTGAAAAAGGATGGCAAGCTGTCTGACCTTTCTTTACCAAATGCTGACGCAAAGAAAAGTGCCTGCCAGAATATTGGTGCAGCCTATGCCCCAGAGTATCAAACCAAAATTGCAGATACCGGCTGGAAACAAATGGCAAATTCCGGTTCCGGAACAGATACCCGTAGGCTTTTCGTCCGGCAAATAGGCAACATTGTATGCATCCAGGGGGTGATTAACACAGCCCGCCGGGATGGCAGCAACATGGGAGGAACAGTAGCAATCCTGCCAAATGGCATTTCAACGCCTCCGTATGGAATGAGAACTACTCTTTGTGATTGGAATGATGACGCCAAGTATAATAGGGGTACATCCTTTATATTGCGTGGGGGGACCCGCAATATCGTGATTTATGAAAGTGGATGGTATAACGTTGATACAGACATGAACTTTACATATATGGTTTAAAATAAATAAAAATGAAGAAAGTTAATATTCAAAATGACCTGGACAGCAGGCAGGAAATATCCCGGACAAGGGATACTACCGTATTTACAATAAATGATAAATCTTTAAATTTGGAACAATATGCCGAGAGCAAAGGTTTGCAGAAATGTGAGAATCACCCATCCGGGAGTACCGAATCTACACAAAAGACAAAAAAAAGACGGACGACCTAAAGGCACGTTAAAAAGGTTTCAGTTTGAAGAAACTCGGCTGGGATTCATGATTAAACACGAAGCACCAGTTGTTTTTAACGTCATCATAAACCTGACTCCCGGCGGTGTCTTTCCAGCACCCTCATGTGAATTAATCAAGCTCGTCTGCAAGGCGTCACGTGATCCATCCTTTAAAAAAGCTAAGTTTCGCCGTTATTTATCTGAGTATGAAACAACCGGCTTATATTGTAAGCGTGGGAAAAAGCTAACGCCAAGTAGAAAGTCATACTATGAAACTATACGCAAAAGAAAATTGGAACAATACATTCGGAAAAACAGGAAAAAAATTAAATATATGAAATGGATAAATAACCCAAACATAAGGCGTATTTACAATAAGCAACCCGAGTCTGTGCAAAGCTAGTTATGTATTGCTAAGAAAGCTGATATAAGATGCTTTTTCTTGTATTTGCTTTTCTTGCATTTATTTGATAGAAAAGTCTAGTGAAGTTTAAACTAACTAACGGCACTTTATTAAAGAAATAACTATCCACAAGCCATCGTTTAAGAATACTATTAAAAAACGTCTCAACACATCTTTGATTATCAGAACCTTAACACTTAAAAAAGAAAACAAATTCAGAGCTATTTGGCATATTCAAAAATAGCATTTATATTTGTCGCCATGCTCGAAAAATCCAGAGCATAATCCATTCAATTGAGATACCTGTCCGTCAGGTACATTTCGGTAGTTGTCTGCTTGTGAGGGCGTTTTCCTCATCAATCCTCAAACTTCCACCAGATAGTTAATTGAGTTCTGCGGTGAAACCGAACCCGCTGACATTTTGTGTAAGATTGTTTCGGCAATTTAACTATCGTAAAAATTTATGCAAGACGAAAATTTGCAAGAAAAAGACATACTTGCCGGTATGTCTGTTGAAGATCTGTTCCTTAAATCACAGGAATCCTACGAAACAGCCCAGGCCAGAGCTGCTGAAGAAAACAAAGGTTTTGCCAAGACTGAATTTTTCCGGATGGAAAAATTGGGAACTTACCGTTTGCGGGTGTTGCCTATTGCCCCTAATCCGGATGGCACTACAGACCGTAACGGATACGAATATCCCATTCATCAAATGCTACTGGAACTAGAAAAGCCCTCAAAAAGCAACAAAGCGCAATATGCCTACGTAACCGTGCCACGAACAACTGATGCCGGATATTCAGTAGATTTAATTGATACATACCGGAGAATGGCCGTTAGTGAAGCAAAAGACAACGGGGATGAGAAAATGGCTGAAAAGATAGCCGGTGGCAGCTTCGGTGGCGGCCTTAAATTCTCATATGGCCATGCCACTTATATCCTTGATCTCGACGAACGTGCCAAAGGCATACAGTTGCTCACACTCAGTCATTCACAGTTCAAGGACCTGGATGAAAGGAAATTCAAACTCTGGCAAAAAAAATTAGCCAAAAATTCGTCTTACCCTTGTCCAATATCTTCTATCGCCAATGCTTACCCGGTAGAAATAGAGAAAAAGAAGAATAACTCAAAGACAGAATATGCGATCAGCATTGACAATGAAGCAGACACGGATACACTGAGCAAAGAAGAACTGACTGCTTTATTAAACACTCCGCGTATTCCGGAGATTATTTTCCGATATTCACGTTACCAGTTCGGTGCTACAGTCGAATTTCTTAAGCAATGCGACAACAAGTACAACCTGAACATCATGGATAGTGAAGAGATGAAAGAAGCTATCGAAAAACTATCCTCAGAATTGAGTAAAGAAGATACTAGCGAGTTCACATTTGACAAACGCTCTAAGGATGCCAAGGAAAATGCAGAAAACAGTACAGTTTCTATTGACAGTCTGTTTGATAAATTCGAAGACCTGCAAGAACAAGGGCTTGGGGATAAAACAGAGGAAGGACAAGAATTACGGGGACTCATTCGGGCATTTATAGAGCAGGAGCACCTATCGGTTCGCATCACCCGTTCCACTTCCAACCAAGAACTATTGGATATGATTGAAGAAGCTATGCAAGGGGGTGATAAAACATCTAAAGATATCCAAACTAAAGTTGTACAAGAAACAGGCTCCGAAGAACAAGGCTCCGAAGAAACAGGCAATGAAGAGGAAGCCAAACCCAGAACAACCAGAGAAAGGCGCAGAAGGGAATAAATGTTCATTCTTTTTTAGTTTTAATTGAGTGATTCTGAAGGAATGTACCTTTTAAGGGTATGTTCCTTCCAGATGAATTATATGGAAAATTAATGTAATTCATTCCCTCTTGAACATGGAAGAAAACAATCAAACAAGTAATAATCCAACCCCTATAGCTCTTCTTATAACTGACTGCCATTGTGGTAAAGAAACGGTCGGCGATTTTTTAATCAATTGGGACGAAGCTATTGAACTTTGTCTTTCTCAGAATATCAAGACTATTTTATTCTTGGGTGATTTGGTACTCAGCAGATCAGCCCAAAGCCTGGATATCCTGCTGGCAATTCATGATGTGCTTGAAAAATGCCGGAAGTATGGAATTCAGGTAGTTATGATAAACGGTAACCATTGCAAGGTAAACCAGGAAGCATTACGCGGTTACTGCAATGTATTCGATTCATTTGAGAACGTTCGTGTAATCAGTGAATGGGGTGAGGTTCGCCTGTCCGAAAATCTTGGAATAGGCATGATTTCTTATTTCCCGGAGAACGGCTCCTTTATTAAAAAGCTGGAAGAGCTAGAAACCTATCTACTTGCACTCCCCTACTCCAAAAAGATTCTAATGATTCACGAAGGGATTCGCGGAGGACTATCACGAAGCACGGATGATGAGCTTCCTGCAAATATGTTTTCCAGTTGGGACAAGGTATTGGTTGGACATTATCACAACCGGAATAAAGTAGATAATAATATTTTCTATATCGGCTCTTCCCGCCAAGGAAATTTTGGAGAAGACGAAGAAAAAGGGTATACGCTACTCTATGCAGACGGATCGACCCGGTTTATAAAAAACCAGGTGAATATCCGTTATCAGGTCATTGATATACCTATTGAGAAAGCGGATATCCACCTTTCAGACCGATTGGAAGAAATCAGGGAAGACGGACGTTACCGAGTCAAAGTGCGTGTCCATTCCACGGCTGCCAAAGCATCAGGGTTGGATAAGGAAAAACTCATCAGCGCCGGAGCCAACAAGATAGAAATGGTTACCGAAGACTTGGATGTAATGAAAACAACAGAGACTAGTTTGTTTGAAAAGTTCGATAATCAAAAGATTAAAGACAACTATGGAATATTTTGTCAAGAAAAAGAAGTAGAAGATATGGAATTCGGATTAGCTTATTTATCTAAAATCAATTGATTATGTGGAAATTACTTTCAATTCATGCTAAAAACCTGTGTGCATTCAGAGAACTTCATTATAAACTGTTCCAAGGCGTGACGACATTGATTTTTGGCAACAATATGGATAACGACTCACAGAAATCAAACGGTTCAGGGAAATCCGCATTGGTTGAAGCTGTTGCGCTGGGAATTACAGGAGCACCTCTTCGCAGGATCAAGAATGAAGAGATTATCAATGATATGGCTGAACAGTGTATGGTTACTTTGCACCTACAAAATGATACTTCAAACGAAGAGCTTTATATAGAAAGACATCTTTCACGTAAGGGACCGGCAGTTGTGGAATGCAGCCTCTTCCGCGATGGAGTTTCCGTAAATACTGGTGAAGCTGTTCATCCTACAGTGGATGCCTATAATAAATACATATTAAATAAGCTTGGTATCACCAAAGATGAATTGTACAACAACTTCATACTTTCCCGTCACAAATACCAGGATTTCCTGTCTTCTTCCGACAAGGACAAAAAGGAAATCATTAACCGTTTTTCCAACGCAATCCTCGTAGACAAGGCCATAGAAAAACTGATAGAAGACAAACTGCCTGTAGAGAGCAAGCTCAGGGAAGCCGAACTGACATTGGCTGGTATTGACGGACGTATCGGTTTGTTGACGGAACAAATCAAAAAGGAAGAATCACTATTGGAAGAAAAACAACAGACGAAAGCAGAACACATACGTGGCATACATGATTCTATAAACGAGAAACGTACTGCCATTCGTCAGAAACGGGAAGAAATCGAACTGGTACGTCAGGCTGTATCGCTACTTGAGATTGCAGACAAGCAGGTTCAGGAACTTGAAAACTCCGAATTGCCAATGGAAGAATGCCTGATGAAACTAAAAAGTATGCTCACGCCCCATATTGAGCAATCACTTACTTCATGGGACGAAGTTATCTTACAGAAAAAGAATGAAATAAAGGTACAGGAAGAAAACCTGAACAAGTGGAACAAAGCAATAGAGAAAGCAGAAACAGAGATAATGCAACGACAAGCTGCATATACAAAACTGCAAAACGAGTTTAAAGGTTTCTGTGAAAAGTACCCGGAGAAAGTGCTACAATATGACCTGCAACTGAAAGAACTCAATACCCGGATTGAACAACTCACTGAAAATTCTGAACTATTAAAGAAAGAACGACGTACCATATTAACTGCCATTGAAAACATCAAAGCGAAACTGACAGGGATTATCACTTGCCCTGCCTGCCAGTATGAGTTTTTGCTTTCTGATGATGATTATGATATACCCGCTGCACGAAAGGAGCTTGAAGAAAATGAATTGCATAACAAAAGCATTATCAGGGAATTGGATACTTGCCATCAGGACATAGAAGATATGGAAAGAGCTGAAGGGAATCTGAAAGGTGAAAAACGCGCATTGATAGGCCAAAACACACAATGGAATGATCAGATGACAGATTTGGAAACATTGGTAAACCAGACCAAACAAAAGAGTGAAAATCTCCAAGCTAACCGGAAAAGGGTTTCAGATGCCATCGCATTCATTCAGGAAGACATCCGTACAATCCTACGCAGAGTATTTGACGAAGCATTTGAACGCATAGATGATTCTTACCATATCAAAGAAAAAAAGAAAAATAACTTGGAACAAGATATAGTAGCCGCCAATAATGCCATAAGCATGTTGGAAGGAATGTTGAGTGATATGGATAGAATGTCGGATAGCGATGTAATACTCTCTCTTAAGAAATCATTGAAAGAGTATCGCAAGCAATCTTCAGAAGCCTTAAACATAAAAAATGGATTTGAGAAACGACTGCAAAAATTTGAAGAACAGGCCCAACTATTTTTACAATTCAAAAGTTATCTGGCAAATACCAAAATTGAGGCATTAAGCAAGGTTACCAACGAATTTTTGGAAAACATCGACAGTGACATACGTGTAAAATTCAGTGGCTATACCGTTCTGAAGTCAGGAAAAGTCCGTGAAAAAATATCTGTCAGCTTGTTGCGCAATGGGATCGACTGCGGTTCTTTCGACAAATTCAGTGAAGGAGAGAAAGCCCGGGTCAACCTCGCCAATATACTGGCAATGAACAAGCTCGTTAACTCCAGTGCAGAAGACGGCAAAGGCATGGACCTTCTTATACTTGATGAAATACTGGCTGCTGTCGATGAAAACGGACTAGCCTGTATTTTCCTCGCACTAAACCGGGTAGCGATAACATCACTGGTCATCAGCCACGGAAATATTGCAGAGAATTACCCTCACACATTAATAATCAACAAACACAATGGACAATCATTCATACATGGAGACAACTAACAACAAACCAAGCAAAGAGCAAGTTCTGGCACTCGACATTGCGACACACACCGGATATTACAGTATCCACAGTAATGGGACATGGAATTTTACAGAATCTAAAAGGAGAAATGACAACAAACAACACAAAGATTTCAGAGACACATTGATAGCTTACATCCAACAATATAGTATAAAGCAGATCGTAGCGGAAGATGTCAATGTAAACAACCATTTTTGCGATATGCGAAAGCTATCCGAGTTCCGTGGAATTCTGTGTGAAGTCTGTGACGAACTTGATTTGCCGGAACCCATATTCGTGAATGTTGCTACGCTCAAAAAATGGGCAACAGGTAACGGACGTGCAGACAAGGCGCAAATGATGTGCGCATGCGCCAGCCGTTTCCATTTCGAGCCGTCAGATAACAATGTAGCTGATGCCTGTCTGATATATTACTATTATTTACGAAAATACCATATAGACTAATTATGAATAAGAATACAAGAGTCTTCCCTTCTTCCAATGAATTGACCATAACAGATTATTCAATAACTGTAAACTCCGGTCAATCATGGATAAATCCTCAGAAATCAGTAACTATTTGACCGACGAGGCATCCATAGAAAAACGGACAGCCTTATTCAATAAATATGTTTATCCCTACAGAAACCTGATTTATCATATATGCATTAAAAATACAGGAAATCAAGATAATATACGGGATAACTACAATGAAGTCCTGATCAACTTCTATAAATACGTCAGTTCCTACAACCCCCAGCTTTCTATCAAAACCTGGATATATGCAGTAGCCACCCGTTGTTTATTCTGCATAGAGAACAAACGTAACCGTTTCCAACGGACTGGCGATGTGGGAGCTATCGATCTGGACCAGATAGCTGACAGCGTACTGGATGAAGATGACCAGACAGCCAACCATATCAGTTTAGACAATTACCGGGAACTGTTTTCAGACGATGTGCTTTCGACATTGGAATCATTGAAACCAACATACCGTGAAGCATTGATACTACAACTGGCCGGATATAAACTGGAAGAAATAACTAAGATTCTTCACGAGAAGGGAAGCTTGAAAAGTGCTAATGTAGAGACAACTAAAAGTAGGATTTTCCTTGCGAAAAAACAGTTGAGGGAATTACTCACAAGAGATGGAAAACGGAAATAAAGCCTTTATTACTGCATTCTCTTTTTTGATACAGAACTCTATCATGCCAGCATTCGCATTTCCCAAAGGGGGTATTGCAACCCGGGCTGTTAGTTCTTGCATGGAAACATTGGGAGAAATGTATAGCGAAGGGATCAGCGAAGAAAGGATTGTTGATTATTGTACTTGCCAAGCCTATGCAATTAGCAGGTTTGACAATTCATATCTAAGAAACAGATGGAAAGTCCCCCACTCTTTTGGGAAAAAAGCTGTGGAACGTTTTCTGGCTAACAGAAGAAGTAACCGGTATTATGAGGATAAATGGCTTAATGCTACCGGAACGTCCCGGAAAGAACTGCTTGAACTTATAAAAGACAGAAAGCAACATCCGCTTTTCAGGTATGTGAATCCGGAGTATGAGGAAACGACCAAGAGGCGTGCTCTTTCCACTACAATAGGGTACTATATATGTGCTTCATCCACTTTACTATGGAACCCTTTCTCACCTTCCTGTCAGAGATGTACAAAAAAGGAGGTGTGCTTGGAGCGTACCCGGCTCAATTACCCGGAACTATATCGACTGAGAATAGAAGAATTTAACAAGAAAAAATGAAAACAGAAAGAATAAATCCTTTGAGTGTTGATTTTTTGTACGAACTCTTTGCAACCTCCATGCGTTACGAAGCAGTTTGTAATGTACTTGTCCAGCATGTAAAATCTGAATACATGCCGGACAAGAGCTTTCAGAAACTACTTCTAGGGATAGGTAACTACTACAGAAATTACCAGTCTCCACCTTCATACGCTGTTCTGTCACAACAGTTCAATGGAGATTATGACGCTATCGAACTTATCGATACATTTCGAGAATGTGATGGTGAGAAAAACCAGGAAGTGGTTCTGGATATGTTAGAATCTTACATAAAGGGAGTCAGATTACAGGCTGTTTATTCAGAAGTAGGCAAACTATACAATCAGAGCAAACAGGGAAAAGCAGAGGAAAAACTTAGAGAATATGCTGACTGGCTATCCGGATTTACACTAAAGTCTTCTGCATTTGTAGACGTAGGAAAAACATTCGGCGAACGGTTCCAAAAGAACAAGCAAAAAGATTTGGAAAGCCAACACTCTACACTGGTTCCGGTTACCCGTTTTTATGTTCACGAGTTGGACGCTCTGAATGGAGGGCGTAGTTTGCGTGGACAGCTGACTTGTTTTCTCGCATCGACAGGTGTGGGAAAATCCCATATAGCCAAGCACGTGGGTATCCGTGCATGCATTGATAGCGGACTTCACGTATTACATCTTCAGTTAGAAGGCTCTGAAGCGGAGGCTTTGGATGCCTATAGCGGAGGATTGATTTCCAAAAACAGCTTTTACTTTGAACGTGGACGGATTACAGATGAGGAAATGGCAGAGTTCCAACGCCAGATAGAAAACTATAAAGGAAGTATTACCGTACGAACTTTTCCCAGGTTTAACAGCCGCGTATCTACTTTAGACGTCAAGAATGCAATAGCCGAATATAGAAAGCTGAACAACCAACCACCCGATATCGTGATAGTGGACAGTATGGACCTGCTGACTGACGCAAGCCGTCGTCAATGGGACGCCGAACACGAACGGAGCAAAAGGATCGCAGTTGCGAATGACCTGAAAGATCTTGCAGCAGATGAAAATGTCTGGATGGTAGTCACTTACCAGGCTACTATAGAAAACCGTGAATGGCTCAATGATGAGAATAATGTATTAACTGAATATAATTGCTCGGAAGCCAAGGGACTATCAAGACCGTGTACCCACCTGATAAGTTTGAACCAGTCTGCAGCAGAAAGAAAGGAGGACACCATGAGGCTGCATATAGCCAAATCGCGATTCTTTAAAAAAGGTGAGACGCTAAAGATAGCAACTGATTATGATAACGAGATTTTTTATGACGCACGCAGGACAATGAATTTAAAGCGGTAATGGCAGATGGCGTTGTCAAAAGAAGAAAAGGACTTCCTAATCCGAGAGATCAGCCGGGAACTGGATGCCAAGCCGGACGGTGCCGGAAAAAATCTGATATCCAAATGTCCTTTTTGTGGTAAAGAGAAGAAATTCGGTGTGTACATCGGCAAGGAGACATCGCGTAAGAAGCCTTTTATGGCACATTGTTTCTCATGTATGCACTCTACATACACGCTGGAACAATTGCTGGAAAGTATAGAAAGACCCGACCTGGCTGTAACACCAACAGTCGATCTGGACGCCAAACTGGACGATACATTATTGTTCCCACTGGGTGAAGAGGAAGAAGCGATTGACGACACGCTCGGTATCATTGAACTTCCGGATTTCTACCAAAGATGCTTTACCGATAATTATCTCCGGTCCCGCGGTTTCACATACGATGATTTTGATTATTTCCCTGCGGGGACAACCCGCAGGCTTAACTACAAATTTGACTCGTATGTGATTTTCCCGGTCATAGATGACGGGGATGTCGTTGGCTATGTGTCGCGCCATATATGGACCAAAGACGAGATAGACAGACATAATGCCGGGATAAGACGTAAAGGCGGATACCGGATAACCAGATTCCGTAATTCTACTGAAAATGATTTTGTCAAACTGCTTTATAATTACGACTCAGTCATAGAGGAAGAAACGGACACGGTTATTGTGGTGGAAGGGGTATTTGATGTTGTAGCATTGACACGTAAATTGAATTTATACGATAACAACCAAATCACTGTAGTGGCAACTTTTGGCAAGAAAATATCCAGAGCCCAGATTTATAAGCTGCAAAGCAAAGGGGTACGGACAATTGTACTAGGGTACGACGGTGATGCGGTAGAGGCTATCAAAAAGGCGGCAGACGAAATGAACCCGTATTTTGACATCTTTATCGCTGATATCGAAGACGCTTCGAAAGACTGGGAAGAACTGGACTTTAAAGAGATTTATAACATTTTCTCTGAAAGACTGAAAACTCCCATTGAGTATAAACTAACTAAATTACAGGAATCAAAATAATGGAAGAACTCAAAAAATGGCTGGAAGCCAATAAGATTGCTTATAGACAAATAGACAATGAAGTAGTCGAAGTGACAGGCTTCGGTAAGATGTATCTGGCCGATTTAACGGAAGCACGTTGCGTCTTCAGGGGACAAGAGAATAACCTTCAGTTTAACCTGATGGAAAGTCCCGAGGTGCTCATGCAGGAACAGATTTATTATATAGCTTTCCAGTTCGGCAGAAATTGGTATTGGTATGACCTGAGAGAGAAGTTTAAATTCAATATCCTGAAATATATTGGCAAACGCACTCCATGCAAAGTAAGTGTTCCCTTTGTCAATCTGGGAGTTCATACCCCGTACGAGCTGTTAAATGGTAGTGGTGAATTGTCTGACTGGGTAAAGAAAGCAAAGTATCTGGGACAGAATGCAATTGGAATCTGTGACCGGAATACAATGGCGGCTACCCTGAATTTGCAGAAAGAGTGTACCAAAGCAGGATTGAAATATGTTTTTGGTTACTCGTTCACTCTGGAGCACGAGGGTAATAAGGTGGATATGAAGATTTACTGCCAGTCACAAAAGGGCCTCCGGAATTTGTTACGCATCCAAAAAGAGATTATGGTGGACTCCCCTACTAATACGTTAACTCTGTCCGGGTTGCTTACCCATGCAGAAGGAAATGTATTGGTCTTTGGCAAGCTGGCTTCCTACTGGATGAAGAAAAATTCCCAGATACTCTATGCCATGAATATTGCATTTGATAATAAAATATACTATCAGGTAGATTTAAGCGAGTATAAGGCCGAGCGCATTGATGTGGAAGTACTGCGAGCAACACTGACTTTCTTCAACCATTTCTACGAAGATAAGACACAGACTTTCAGCGTGGAACCAGTACTCATCTGTGATAATTATTACCTGGATAAGGACGATGCGAAAAACAAGATCATACTGAATAAGATAGCTTCCGGTGCAGCCCATGAGCAAAGTGAAGATCAGTTTTTTAAAGACGTGGATGAGCATTACAGTGTGTGCTGCCAGCTATTTGACTCTGGAAAATGGGATATCGATGTCCTCTTTGAAAGGATGTGCAGCCATACAGTAGAGATTGCCACCCATGCAAAGGCTTACTATGAAACAGGTAAAATGTACATGCCGGAGTATGTAATGTTGCCAGATGAAAAAAAGAAATATGGCAACCGGCATCGTATGTTTACTCGCCTGCTGGAAGAAGGATTGACAGCAAAAATCCCTTCATACGGTCACGCCAAATATAGGGAACGCCTGAAGGAAGAGGTCTATATCATAGAATCGACAAACAATGTGGACTATTTTTTAATACAATGGGATATGGTGAAAAAAGCACGTGAATTAGGAATTGTGACAGGTATTGGCCGTGGTTCGGCTGGTGGTTCTCTGGTTTCATACCTGCTAGGCATTATCTCCATAGACCCGGTTAAGTATGATTTAATTTTCTCACGTTTTCTAGTGCCCGAGCGATGCGGTTTGAACTGGACGGAAGCGGTCAGCATCATTGGCGAAGACATTGAATTGCTTCCCGGAGAAAGATATGTCGGGGTTCAGATTGAAGGAAAAGATTACCGGTTTTATAAGGATGCCGAGTTTCAGATTATACGTAGTGGAAGACAAATGAAGGTATATGCTGACCAGCTTCGTGAAGGCGATGACATTCTTTTTGATAATCGTGACTTGCTATGGACTTTAAATGAAATCAATAAATGAAGGTATCAGGGATAAACCTAAAGGAAAGTCAGGGCGCTTTACCGGTAATAGACTGCTTTGTCGGTAAGGGACTTGTGGAGGGAGGGCATTCCGCCCTCCCGGATATCGACGTCGATTATGCGTCGGATAGAAGGCAGGAAATCAAAGAATACCTGGAACAGAGGTACAATGTAAACGGCAAACAACGTGTCTTTTCTGCCGGCACCTTTTCGAGCATGAAACTCAAGGCAGTCATTAAAGATGTGGCACGTGTTTATCGTGTTCCCTTGAATATTGTCAACTACATAACTGCTATTTTTAATGACGAACAAAATTGGACGGACTTATTCTTATTGGCGGCGATGAACAAGAAAGTGAATAAGTTTGTCCATGATTACCCTGAAGTTATCGAGGATATCCGGACAATTATGGGACAACCACGCTCCACTTCTATTCATGCCTCTGCCATTGTTGTAACACCAGAAACCAAGGACGGAGAACCGGCTGAATGTTTTGATTTTTTGCCAATTCGCAAGATGGATGAGCTATTGGTATCGGAATTTGATGGATATGCGGTGGATGAAATCGGGCTATTGAAGGAGGATGTTCTTGCCACTAAAGAGCTATCCAAACTAAGCGCGGTTATTAATATAGTCAACAGGGTATATGGGAAAAACTACAGTATTGAATCCATTACTCAGAACGAAATAGAGGATACCAGAACATATAAGCTATTGGCAGAAGGACACACTCAAAATGTCTTTCAGTTTGCTTCCAAGGGGATTACCCGTTTCATTACGGATGTCAGACCCGACTGCATCGAAGACCTGATTGCAATTAATGCGCTATATCGTCCTGCAACGCTGGAAATCAAGGCTACGGATGACTATATCAAGTACAAACATGGCGAAGTGGCCCCCGTGTACAGTTTCGGAACCTATGAAGCTACCAAAAACACATATGGAATCATGTGCATCGCCGAAGATACAAGAATAGCTACCCGGAAGGGATGTAAACCGATTCAGAATATAATACCCGGAGATTTTGTCCTTACAGAAGACGGCACTTTCCAGCAAGTAACACGAACATACAAGAAGGGGATAAAGAAAACAGTTCTTATCAAAACCTCTATGGGAAGAAAGCTATATTGTACGGCTGATCATCGGGTATTGACCCAGTTAGGCTGGGTACAAGCTAGCAAACTTATCCCCGGAGAACATCGTATCAAGACATTTTATACTCAGGACGATAAAATAGATGAAGAATACAGACAGTATCCAATCTGGTGCCCAGTGTTATCTGTTACTCTGAGTTCTGAGAAAATGACTTATGACCTAAGCGTTTGGAAAAGACATAGTTTTTGTGCCAACAATATGATTGTTCACAATTGTTATCAGGAACAGTTTATGTCCATCGCACACAGTCTCGGAGGCTTTGATCTGGGAAAGACCGACTACTTGCGAAAGGCTATCGGAAAGAAGAAAGCAGACTTGATGGCTTCCTTAAAAACGGATTTTCTTGCCGGGGCTATCCAAAACGGCTGTCCGGATTATGAGGCAGAAGAAATTTGGCATAAAATTGAGGTTGCAGGAAAGTATTCATTTAACCGGTCGCATGCAGCCGCATACGCGCTTACGGCCTTTGCCGGTGCCTGGCTGAAAGCGAACTATCCCTCGGCATTCTATACAATTGCTCTCCAGTGGGCGGATGATAAAGAAGTGGTTCTGCTGATGTCGGAAATGGAACAATGCAGTCGGGCTAAAATTGTACCTCCGGATATCAACGTATCCATGAAGCAGTTCTTCACTGACTACCAGACAGATGAAATCTTTTGGTCACTGACTAAAATCAAGATGTTAGGTGATAAGGCTGCAGAATACATGCTGGAAGAAAGAGAAAAGAACGGACGTTTCACCTCTATAGAGAATTTTATCCACCGCATCTTCAAATATAAATTGAAAAAATACGAATATTGGGATGAACCGGATAATGAGCAAGAGGCCGTCCGCGTTCCAGTAAATGCCCGTCATGTCAAAAATTTAGTCCTGTCCGGTTGTTTTGACAAATTGGAAAATGTAAAGGCAATAACTGAACGGTACTCAATTCTGACACGAGCGGCCAAAGCACTCAGCTTCCAGCTTTCTGAAGAAGATTTCCCTGAATCATTGACAGACAAGCATTACTATTGGTCCATGCAGCAAATTGCCGTATCAGGTGTAGGCAGTATTGATTATCATCGTATCTATGATAATTCCGAAGCCAGAAACAAACTGAAAGGAAAAGTCTGTTATATGTCATTACGTGATGCTTCCATTCTTGAGAATGAAGGTAAAAGGATTGTTGTCTGTGTCACAGTCTCTGAAATGTCTGAGATGTCATACAAAGACAAAAACACCGGTGAGAAGAAAAAATTCTGCAAACTGAAACTCCAACAGAACAATGATATGATAGAGCTGGTTATGTGGAACGATTACTACACCGAACATAAGAAAGAAATAACCGATGTGACCAATAAAGTGATTATTATTAGTGCTGTCATTCGCTATAGTGATTATAATGGCGCCAACAATTTACAAACCTACAAAACATCCACTCTTATGAGTCTATAAATGAAACCTATCATTATTGCCATCGTTGGAGATTCCGGTTCAGGCAAGACCTATATGGCTGAATTTCTACGAAATCAATTGAATGTACCAACTATTGTATCATACACCACACGCCCCAAACGACCTGGAGAAACTGATGGTGTAGGGCATTATTTCATAAATGCTTCCCAGCTTCCGGATAAGCAAGACATGCTGGCATATACGAGCTTTGGAGGATATGAATATTTCGCTCTGCATGAGCAGGTTCCCTGTAAAGGTATTTGTTGTTACGTCATAGACGAGAGTGGACTAGAAATGCTGTATTATAATCATTGTGAACGTTATGATATTGTTTCTGTTCTGATTATCTGTCCGCAGGATGTCCTCATTTTGCGAGGTATCGATTCAAACCGGCTCAAGCGGGATAAAGGACGTAAACACTTAGGTGAGAAGTTCTTTGACTGCATTATTCGGAATGATGTTTCCAAAGAAGAGTTCGAGTACAAAATCTTGTGTGAATTTAATCGGCTTTAGTATGGCAGCACCTAAAATAGAACCTAAAATCTTCGTCGGAATTGTACTTGATTTCGAGACAGGAGGGTTGGATTGTACCAAAAGTGCATGTACACAGATAGCAATGCATGCAGTCCGGATGGACAACTGGCAGGTCATTGACCGCTATGTCAGGTACATTCAACCATACGATAAACAGGAAATTGGAGGCCCGGCCAAACGTAAGGTCTTAAAGAACAAGCGTGAACTGGAACTGGAAGGCTTTGGGCGATCACAGCCAATGGGCTATGACCAGGAGGCATTGGCTTATTCCGGTATCACTATGGACATGCTTATCCAGCAGGGTGTGAATATCCATGAAATAGCAAAGGATATTATCCGCTTGGGCGAGCGCTGTACCTTAACCAAAGGAAAGCAAACCAAGCCGGTGTTGATAGGACAAAATATCACATTTGATATAGGCTTTCTCCAGCAAATTATAAACTATGCGGGATTAATAAAAGACTTTGAGAAGGTGTTTGCAGGTACTACAGACTTTTATGGGAACTTTCAACCCCATTATATCGATACCATTGACCTGGGACGATTGTGCTTTGCACATAATCCGGAAGTCACCTCTTATCAACTGGAATTATTAGCTGAACGGCTGGGGATTGAGCTGGAGGATGCACATGACGCCGACGCAGATGTTGAAGCAACGCATCATGTAGTTGCTGTTTGTTCTAATCGTTTAAGGATGAACGGAGAGAGCGGAGAAACTTTGCTGCCCAGAAAAGAAAAAACAAGAATGCACTTTAAAATCTAAGCTCTAAGCATATGGAAGACGAGGAAATAATTTCATTCAAAAAAGAAAGTGACAAGATGCTATTCGGGGTACAAGGGTATGACGGTAACGAACTGATGGCCGCTATTACAGGGTATGATCTGAGAATTGCCTTCAACATGAAACTAATCAATTCCCTGGCTGATGCGGAGAGTTGTGCAGATGCCTTGGCAGATATTTTCTATCAATCATTAATGGAACAACTGATTGAGAAAAAGTCTGAAATTATACAACCTGTACCTCCTGAAAAGTCTATTCTTTGAAAAGAGCCATAAGTCCGGTTTCTACTTATGCCGGACTTAGTTCAAAATCATTTATTGAAAGTATGAAAAATGAAAAAAAATGTGACGATACAGAACAGCGGCTAACCCGTGAAGAGGAAGAGTTCTGTAATCTTTATGTATGTGGAGGGATACAGTTCGCCGGACAACATGGCAAATGTTATAAAGAGGTTTTCTATGCGGACGAAGATAAAGCTCTAATGTCCGGAAGACAACTGCTGGCCAAACCATATATCCAGGCTCATATAAAAAAACTTGTTGAAAAAACACATGCAGATATGGAGACCATTGCAGTTAAGTTACAGGTTGCAGAGACATTGAAAGCCGTTATGGAGGAAACTGCTACGGGCAATTACGAAGACAAGTTTGGGGTAAGTCTGTCACCGGCACCTCTCAGGGCAGTTTCAGTAAATGCCGCCAAGGCTTTGATGGAGCTTTATCCAATCAAGCATTCACAAGAGGCAAGATTCAAGATTGAGGGTGAAAGTGGTGTAATCTTTAATGTTGTCATACCCGCATCAAACAAACACGAGAATGACTCCTGATAAAAGAAAGAACCTGGAAAGAGGAATCTTTATGGTGCTGATAACAGGATTAGCCCTCTACGGATTAAAAGATGTCGATGCGGCAGAAAAGATGATTCGTGCTTTGACAGACGCTTTTGCTTTGCTTTTTAACTCAATAAATACCTGACACATGACACAATTTAGAGAATTCGTCCTTAATAACTTCAAGACTTTGACCGCTGTTGTAGCCTTTATCGTAACAATGTACGTTCAGCACATGAATAATATATCACGGATAGCCGAACTGACCGACAAGTGCACCTCACTGGAGATGAAGATCAATGACCAATACGAGAAGATAGATGCCATCAAACTGGATAAAACCGTATTTGAAGCAACTATGGCACAATTTACATCCATGAGGGCTGACCTGAAAGAGATGCGGGAAGATATCAAGGAACTATTAAAAGGTAACCATTGAATAGAAAGGTGATTCTATTATGCCCGCTGCTTTTGTTAATCCAGGATTCTTTTCAGATAGGAAGAAAAGAATGTATTGTTGATTTACATAAAACAACGGACTTCCAGCAACCAGAGATTGACTTATTTGAGACGGCGGTTGCCTGCATCAAAAAATATGAAGGCTGGCATTCACGAGAACATTTCCCATATGTCGGATATGGGCACCGCCTGCTCAAAGGAGAAGCATTTGACCATCGGATTTCAGAAGAGTTTGCAGACTTGCTCCTCAGAAAAGACCTTCGTATAAAATGTGGGGTATTCCGTGATTTTGGAAGAGACTCACTTATTCTAGGCACTTTAGCCTATAATGTGGGTGAATACAGACTTTTAGGGTTCGGGAAAAAGCTGAAATCCAATTTAATAAGAAAACTGGAGAAAGGAAACAGGGATATATACGATGACTATATTTCATTTTGCCACCATAAAGGGAAAGTAGTTCCTTCCATAAAAAAGAGAAGAATGGAGGAATACAGATTATTGTTTAATTGTAAATATATTAATAACAAAAACTATGATTAATGTAGGTGATGTCGTTACGATAAAAATGTCGGAAGCTTTAAAGTTTGACAGATTAACCACTCTCGCAGGTCGGGAAGCAGAAGTCTTGGAGGTATTGACCTCTATCCAGCGGTTGAATAAAGGATATCTTGTCAAACTGACGGGAGAACCTTATCTGGGTGATGATATCTGGTTCATTCCACAAGAATCCATTGATGATGAAGATGAATAGGATCAGCATAACAACTATTGTCATCTTGGCTGCAGCATTGGTTACAATTCACTTATTAAGGGTACAGATAAAACACCTGAAACAAGAACGTGACCGCTATTCAGCAAATACGGAATCTCTTCTTTCTGATATAAAAAGACTGAAAATCGATTCTTGCACAAGGGTTGTTGAAGTACAAACCCTAAAACTTACAGTTGATGAATACGAAAAATACAGGGCCACCGATGCTGCTCAGATAAAGAAAATGGGAATACGGATTAAGGATTTGGAAGCCGTAGGTAAACATCAAATAACTGTGGATGCACCTATTCAGGCTGAAATTCGAGATTCTACTATCGTTTACGATACTATAACAGTTTCAATCCGTAAAGTAGAAATGGATACTCCTCATTTGAAACTGGATGGAACGATTGAAGATAACCTGTTGAAAGGTAAGCTATATCTGCCTGTTAATTTACAACAGGCAATTTGGTTAGAGTATAAACACAAATTCTTATGGTGGAGATGGAAAGTAAAGGCTGTACACCAAAGTATAAGCAGCGATAATCCTTATGTTTATATTAATTATTCAGAGTTTATAAAAATTCAAAAGAAATAAAGTATGATTTGGAAAAAGTCTTTTAAAGGGAAAATCGAATGTGCAAACCGTGTGTTTAACGCTACTATTGAAAAATTGAAGCGTATTCAAGCTGACATGACGGTACAGATAGAAAAAAATCAAACTAAAATACAGAATATTAAAGATGATAATGAAGAGCTTGAAGGTATGAAGAAGAAAGTTACAAGGCAAATTGAGGAAATTGGAAAGTTTTCTATATAGAAGTCCACACACTCTAAACAAGGTGTTCACTTCGAACACCTTAAATTATTTTAGAAATTGAATCTTATACAATCATATTTTGAATATTCACTAAACCAGCGTCTATATTCATCTAAACTAATCTAAGATAAAAATCTATTCGTTCATATATAACCTTAACCATAACACAAATATGAAAATCACACTGAAACGAAAATTCTATGGGAAAACGTATACCATAGGAGATCTGCTGATAGATGGAAACTTCTTTTGTAACACTATCGAAGATAAAGTGCGTTCACTGCCATTAGCATGTCCAAACACTTCTATAGGTATTGCCTGTAAATGCAAAGGGAAAGTGTATGCCCAGACTGCTATCCCGGCAGGTATCTACAAAGTTACTATGGAGTACAGTCCTAAATTCAAACGCAGACTTCCTCTATTGCATAATGTCCCTCACTTCATCGGCATTTTGATCCACAGCGGAACAACGGAAAAAGATTCTGCCGGATGTATAATCATTGGCGTCAATTCTGTAAAAGGAAAAGTACTGAATTCTCGTAACACATCTGACGCTTTGAATCTATTGCTGGAGAAAGAAAAGAATATAACGATTGAAATAATCTGATGGGGGGTATAAGATTAAAAGCCCCCAGGAATCTTAAAATTGACTTTTGTCCATCTCCTAAGCAATACGAACTTTGGAAACTACTCCAGCCGGAATGTCCACGATGCGGTGGAGAGATTCAACAAAAACTAATAGGATACGATGCAAACCTAAATCCGCAATATAAGCCATATTGTTCCAAATGTGGTAACCATAATGTCCCTCAACTGATTTTAGGCGGGGGAGCTGCTGGTGGTGGTAAAAGTTATTTGGCAAGTGTGTGGCTGGTAAGTAGTTGTATCCGTTTTCCTGATTTACGTGCAGTCGTAGCACGTAAGACATTAAAATCACTAAAGGAATCCACGTGGAATACTATACGCATGATTATAAAGAAGTGGGGACTAGTTGAAGATCAGCATTATCATATTAACAATGTAGCCGGTACACTGAGGTTCTGGAATGGTTCAGTCATTCTCATGCTGGACTTGGCGGATCAACCTTCAGATCCCAACTTTGAAAGATTTGGTTCCATGGAAGTTACAATTTGTGCGGTGGATGAAGTCTCAGAAATCAGTCAAAAAGCTATTGAAGTTTTGTTTTCCCGTCTTCGCTGGAAAACACACGAAACTTTTAAAGTATCTAAGATGTTATTGACAACCAATCCGACTACTAACTGGATACGTGAACGCTTCGTACAAGATAGAAACGGTGATAAAGTTACAACACGTGAGGGCGAATTCTATGTTCCTTTCTCTGTGTTCGACAATCCTGACATCGCATTCCGTCAGACCTACGAGGCAGCTCTTAATAAAATCAGCGACCAGGCGACTAAGGAAAGGCTACTCTATGGCAACTGGGACTTCATTGAGGCAAACGACATGGCCATTTATAGACTATTTGACGGCAATAAGCATCTGGTTACAGGATTGAAAGAGAAAGTCTATGACCCTTCCAAACCCCTTATTACCGTATGGGATTTTAATGTAGTCCCCCATATGTCGACGTTATTGGCACAAATAGACTATGATAACAAGAAAGTCTATATTCTGGAAGAGATACTGGGTAAAGCCGAAGATAAGGAAAATAACACTCCTGGACTTGCACGAAAGATACAGAAGAAACTGTATAGGGAAAAGCATATTGGTGGAGTGGATGTGACAGGAGATCCGGCAGGGTTACAACGCTCCACCACTTCGGAAGACGGGGTAAACAATTTTACAATTATCACCGATACCTTCGGCAAGGGCATTTTAAGGCCAAAGATAAAATTGCTGAAGAAACAGCCTCCACAAACCACACGTTGTGAGTTTATCAATGAATTATTCTCAGGGTTTGGAAACTGGGAAATCCAAATAGATATAAGATGTCGTAAACTGACTGAAGACCTGCTTTATCAACTAAAAAATGAAGACGGCAGTAAAAACAAGTCTAAAGTTACCGACTCAAGAACCGGAGTAAAATATGAGAAATACGGCCATCTTTCAGATTGCCTGGATTATCTTCTCTGTTATTATTTGAGAGATATGTGGAACAAATTTAAAAATGGAGGCGACAGTTCTTCCACATTACATACAACTGTTGCCCATTATGATGGTTTTAATTACTAATACTATGTACAGACGTTTTTTAAACAACAGTGATTACCTGAGTATCATTACTCCCGAAGCTCTTACCCAAATGACAAGAGGAAACTCCGAACATTTCATTCAGGCTGAAGAATCAGCTGAGATGAGTATAACAGAGTACCTGTCAGAAAACTATGAGATAGAAGCAGAATTGAACAAAGGGAAATACATAGCAGAATATAACCGTATGATCACTTATCCTGTTGGAGCTCATATATACTATGAAGGGAAGCTATATGAAATTATACGTTCCATTTCAGGATACAAAGCACCTGCCATAGCGGATTATTGGGAAGAATATACCCATCCGAATATTAATGTAGACTCCCTTCCCCCCTATTCACAATTCGCTACTTATAAAAAAGGCGATATTATACGATATAACGCAGTTGCCTATGTTTGTTTAGATGAAAACGGATACAAATTCAGAAACGTCAGAATACCTTCAGTCTCAGCATGGCTTGAGGCTGCTTTTGTTGAATGGGAACCGATAGAATACTCTTTATGGGACATAGTTCAATTTAACGGCACCTTTTACACCCTGATATCATCAGAAGGATTCGACAATATTAAAACTCCTGTAGAAGAAGACTGCTGGGGAGCCATAGCTGACTATGATTCAGATTACAACAAATATGAGTTAAATAGTCATGAGTATGTTGTGTATAAGGGCAAAGTCTTTTATCCGGAAATAGATGTGAATGCCGACATTCCTGAAATTGGCTGCAATTTGTCTTTACATGACCCTAGAAACTATAATCTCAAAAAGCACATGTTACGTTTGGCTGTTTATGAATTAACTAAACTTATTGCACCCAATAATGTAAGTGTTGTCAGATTAAAGGACTATGAAACTTCCATGAAGTGGTTAAGTGATGCAGCAAAACTAAAATTAAATCCTCAAATACCACGAAAACTTGCCGGAGACAAGCTAGAAGTAATGGATTGGCAGATGGCTACTTTTCAGACGAAGTATGATCCATATCAAAATCCGTGGCTCACTTAATAATCGAATTTGACTAATTTCATAAGTGACTCCAATCTCCTCTAAAAAAAACGAAGCAACAAAAGGTAACAATTAAAAGAACAGACAAAAGATTACACTTCAAACAAAAAGTAGAAAGAAAAAGAATTTATATTCAAAAAATGTATATCTTTGCACTTAATGAAGTTGGGGAGAAATCCAACTTTATTTTGAAATGTAATTAATACAGCGTTTCGTAACGTCTTGATTCTGAAAAAGGTGGTGCTTTAAAGAATAACAAAACAAGATGAGTATGTAACCCGTGTGCTGATATGGTACGGGCTTACTTACTCTGTTTTGTTAGGTCGGCACCACCATACCTTCAGAATCAGAGAAGTACGGTCCGTGCCTCTTTTTTTAAGAGGAAACTTAAAAACTATCAGTATGAAAATTCACACAGGAATGTTATTCGATTGTTTTCTTAAACACTCCCAAAATCAAAACAGCCAAAAGAAGTATAGTGACAACCTATTCTACCAGGATTGTTCCTATACAATAGAAGCAACATCTAAAGATAAAAAACTACTTTTGATTATAGGTTCCCATGATACAAAGCCTTAGCTTGTCCAGCAGTTAGACTTTATACTAATATATTTTAATTATACAATAGAGTTCTGTCGCAAAAAAATACATTTTCACTTTTAATTCTTGTTTTTTTTGTCTAAATTTGCGAATAGCACAAACAAAAAAGTAGCTTTATATGACTCAAGACATTTCAGTACAACAATTCGAAAAGATATTCAGAACTCACTTTTCCCCTGTGAAGTTTTTTATATTTATGTTTCTTAAATCAGAAGCAGACGCAGAAGATCTTGCCCAAGAAGTATTTATAAAACTATGGACTAATTTTGAGGGATGGAAAGATAATGATGGAAAAGAAGGTTATATATATACTATAGCCAAAAATATAACACTTGACTTCATCAAACGCAAAAAAATAGAAGATGACTATCGGGAAGAACAAATACAGAAAAATTCTATAAATGGCCTGTATGGCTTTGCAGACCCATTGAATTCTATCTATTGTAACGAGATACGATTAATTATAAAAATGACTCTTGAACGTTTTCCAGAGTGCCGCAGAAAGATTTTTGAGATGAGCCGCTTGCACAATATGAGCAATAAAGAGATAGCCGCAGCCTTGAATATTCCAGTACGGACAGTTGAGCATCAGATATACTTGTCGCTTAAAAAATTAAGAAAAATCATTTTTATCTTATTTTTCTTGCATTTTTTTTAAGTAGTCGAAACGTTTCAGTCGTTATATATGAAAACCCGAAATTTAATATGATTATAATATGAAAAATTACTTCCACAAAATATTGTCTCTCTTCGTCGGATATAATTATTCGGAACAGACCAATCAGCTTTTTTACAGATGGCTGATTGATGATGAGCACGAAAAAGAGAAGGACGAAGCCTTACAAGAGCTCTTCCTTGAAGCAAAAAAAAAGGGAGATGTGCCCGACATAGAAAAAGCGCTCCAACGATGGAAAGAGAATAACAAGGTCACCCCTACTCTATCTCAACTACCTCAAAAGAAGAATAGAAAGTCTTTTATGTATTTGTGGCAATCAGTAGCAGCTGTATTACTCATAGTGTCTATTTCTACAGGGTATTTACTTTACAAGGAGAAAAAAAATGGTTCCGACCTTGTTCAACAATTCGCACCAATCACCCAAATGAAAACATTTTTTTTACCTGATGGAAGTCAGGTAAAAATGAATTCAAAAAGTATACTATTGTACCCCAAGCAATTTACCGGGGAGAGCCGTGACGTTTTTCTACTAGGTGAAGCCAATTTTGTAGTGAAACCAAATAAGAAGAAACCGTTTGTTGTTAAAACAGATGGCTTCCAGATTACAGCCTTGGGAACGGAGTTTAATGTATCTGCATATGCCGAGGACAAGAATATATGTACAACTCTGATAACAGGCAGTGTTCTAGTTGAATATGATAATCTAACAAAGCAGGTGTTGCTTCAGCCGACTCAACAGTTGGTATATAATAAAGAAAATCAGCAAGATATTCTAAACTATCCTGATATAGAGGATGTGACAGCTTGGCAAAAAGGTGAATTGGTATTTCGTCAGAAGACTATTATGGATATTATAGCGATACTGGAACGTAAATACAATTACGAATTCATTTATAATCTGCATAGTTTGAAAAATGACCGCTATAGTTTTAGGTTCAAAGATATGGCTCCATTATCAGAAGTTATGGATGTTATTGTCGATGTAGCTGGAAACTTAAGCTTCAAGATTCAAAATGACAAATGTTATGTTATGCAGAAATAGATAAAAGCATTGACATGAAAAATAAATGAGACGGAAAGGTATGTCGAATAATTAAAAACGAAGAAAGGAGGAATTATTATACTATTATAACGCACTGCCTAACCGGATTTTATATTAACCAATAGATAAGTAATACGACATGAAAAATTTGAGACACTTCTTTTTGCTCGCTGCGGCAATGATTGCAGGAGCTTTTATCACAAGTTGTAGTAATGAAGACTACACAGTAGAAACGCAGCAAGACACTCAACCAACTACTCGTAGCATCGATGCGACGAAAATACCCAAGTTGACTGCTTACATTGAGACCAACGACATTAATCCTTTAAATGCCGGTGAATACTATTTCACTGGTACAAATCCTCAGGAACAGGTGATTGACAATGTGATTCTGTTTGCTTCTAACATCCGAGGTACAGCAAATACTGTTCAATTATACCACAATGACAATCAAACCTATATATTAAACAATGCCAGTACTCTTATTGCCCCACTACAGGCAAAAGGTATCAAGGTATCTTTAGGATTGTTGGGAGATCACACAGGGGTAGGTTTTTGTAACCTAAGCCCAGCAATGGTTGAGAGTTTTGCACAGCAAATAGCAGCTTGTGTTACTAAATATAAGCTAGACGGCGTGGACTTCGATGATGAATACGCCAAATATTGGATGGCACCTGCCAATTTGCCAACACCGAGCACTACTATTTTCGGAAATCTTATCAAAAGAGTACGCCAATTACTACCTGGTAAGTTGATAACAGTGTTCCATTTTGGTGGCTATACTAATTTCGATGCTACTACGATGAATGCCATAAGCTACATGTGGCCTAACTTCGGCATTGACCAGAATCCTCCTGCTGGATTGGGGAACGGTAAATGGGCAAGAATGTCAATACATTGCACAAACCCTATTCCAAGTACAAGTCAAATTCAAAGCTGTGCAGCAAACTATAGCGGCTATGGTGCAATAATGATGTTCAACTTTAGGAATACGGACCACTCAGGCCTCATGAATAATTTCGCTTCAAAGGTATGGGGAGGGAAAACAGTTAGTTATACAGGTAATTCGTACACTAAGAACTATTAAACGTCATAAAGTATGTTGCAAAAAACACATCGTCAAGCGATCACTTTGTAGATAAGCGCTGTTGCGATGGATAGATTAAGACCAGGAGGAATAGATTCTTCTATTCAGAATATCTCATCATAGGTAATACTCCTGGTCTTTTTATATATTTTATCTCATTTTAATCAACCAAAGTAGTGAAAATAATAATTTTAGCCCATAGTATATATTAAAACACGACTTTTGGATGACAATATTGCCGAAAAATATATAAATATTGATTTTCTTGTTAGAATTAAAGATAGGAAAATGAGAATTTTTCATTATTCGAACCTTTTTCATGTCAGAAAAATAAAAAAATATTTCATTGAGATAACCCACTAAATATCAAACATTTATTACATATAATAATATACGAGTATCAATTATCAATTTGTATTAATCAGAAAAAATAACTATATATGTAAAAAAATATTCGCAATAGAACATTTTCTATTACGGATATGAAATCGAAAAATTTTAAGATAGATAAGTATTGCGAGTAAAAAAGTTAACAAACTAATACTTAAGGTTAATGCTACACACTTATACATTGCAAAATGATAAAAAGGTAAAAGGAATAAGATTTGTGTTATTTTTCTGTATGTTTATGATACAAACTACGGCTTTTGCCCAGAATGGTGTACAAATTACTATTCAGAAAGAAAATGTTACTGTTATTGAAGCACTGAAAATAGTAGAGAAACAATCCAAATTTTCAGTCGGATATAATGATTCGCAATTGAATGATAAACCGGCTATCAACCTCAATTTGGCAAAAGTTGAATTAGAAAAAGCCCTCTCGATTATCCTAAAAGGAACAGGATTTACGTATGAAATTAAAGGAAGTTATATTAAAATTATCCCTCAAGCCAAAACTGTATCTACAACTACCAAACAGATAACTGGTAGGGTAGTTGACGAAAAAAATGAACCTCTGATAGGAGTCAATATTCAGGTAGAAGGCACAAATACTGGAGCTATTACTGATTTAAACGGTGAATATTCCATAAAAGCTCCTTTAAATAGTGTAGTTAGTTTTACCTATATTGGCTATACTTCGTCTTATATTAAAGTTACAGACAAGAATGTATATAACGTACAAATGTTTGCTAACGTAGAGGAACTCAAAGAAGTTGTCGTAACTGCATTGGGTATCAAAAGAGAACAAAAAGCGCTGAGTTACAATGTACAGCAAGTAAAATCGGACCAACTGACGGAAGTCAAAGATGCTAACTTTATCAACAGCCTGAATGGTAAGGCGGCAGGTGTTGTCATCAATAGCAGTTCCTCAGGTGTAGGCGGTGCCAGCAAGGTTGTGATGCGTGGTTCCAAGTCTATCGAACAAAGTAGTAATGCACTTTATGTAATCGATGGTATCCCAATGTTCAATTTTGGAGGAGGAGGCGGTATGGAAAATGGTTCTCAGGGAGTAACTGAAAGTATTGCCGACATTAATCCGGATGATATTGAGAGTATCTCGGTGCTAACTGGAGCCGCCGCTGCTGCCCTTTACGGTAGCAATGCAGCCAACGGAGCTATCGTAATCAATACTAAACGTGGTAAAGTCGGTAAATTGCAGGTATCCGTATCTAGTAATACGGATTTTTCAAAACCGTTTGTGTTGCCGCATTTTCAAAATCGTTATGGTACAGGTAGTAGAGGGAAAGCAGATGGTTCCACGACTTTGAGCTGGGGGGCGTTATTGAATGACGCTTCCCGTAGAGGTTACGAACCAAGTGATTTTTTCGACACAGGGACTACCTATACCAATTCGGTAACGCTTTCCACAGGTACGGATAAAAATCAGACCTTCTTTTCTGCCGCATCGGTAAACTCAGAAGGTATTGTACCTAATAACCGTTACAACCGTTTTAATTTCACCTTTCGTAACACTACGAATTTTTTAAACGATAGAATGAAACTGGATGTAGGCGCAAGCTACATTATCCAAAATGACCGCAATATGACAAATCAAGGAGCCTATTCCAATCCGATAGTCCCTGTTTACTTGTTTCCGCGCGGTGATGATTTCAGCCTGGTCAAAGTGTTCGAACGTTGGGACCCCGCGCGTAAAATCAAAACGATGTACTGGCCGCAGGGTGAGGGCGACCTTCGTATGCAGAATCCATACTGGATTGCATATCGCAATTTGCGTACTAATTACAAAAAGCGTTACATGTTGTCCGCTTCACTCAGCTATGATATAACAAACTGGTTGAATATCTCTGGGCGTGTCCGGGTAGATAATTCCAGTACCAAATCCGAGCAAAAGCTATACGCAAGTTCTAATACTACGCTCACCGAAGGTAGCAGCCAGGGATTTTATTCTATTGGTAAACCTGACGAATCGCAGGTATATGCTGATGTTCTGGCGAACCTCAACAAACGTTTCGGGGATTTTTCACTTGTAGTGAATGTCGGAGCAAGTATAGTAGATAATAAATATGATGAATTGAGCTACCGTGGTCCGATTCGCGCGAATGGAATTCCGAACGTATTCAATGTATTCGATCTCGACAATACACAAAAGAAAGCACGTCAAGACGAATGGGAGGAACAAACACAATCCATTTTTGCCAGTGCTGAATTAGGATGGAAGAGTATGCTTTATCTTACGCTAACAGGACGTAATGACTGGGCATCGCAATTAGCAAATTCTTCTTCCACCTGCTTTTTCTATCCGTCGGTAGGACTTTCAGCAGTTATCTCTGAGATGGTGAAGTTACCCTCCGCAATCGACTACTTGAAAGTACGAGGCTCATTCAGTTCAGTGGGTATGCCTTACCCTCGTAACCTGACATCACCGACCTATGAATATGACGAAACGACCCAGACATGGAAGCCCAAAACTCACTATCCTATCGGCGATCTTAAACCTGAACGTACTGATTCATGGGAATTAGGACTTGATATGCGTTTGTTCAAGGACTTCAACTTTGGTTTGTCCTGGTATCTGGCAAATACATTCAACCAAACTTTTGACCCGAAAATTTCCGTATCTTCTGGGTATACGACTATCTATTTACAAACGGGATATGTACGGAATCAGGGAGTCGAATTGTCACTAGGCTACGGACATACCTGGAAAAAAGATTTTCGTTGGCAAACAAACTTCACACTTAGTCACAACAAAAACAAAATAATAGAACTGGTAAAAGACTATATACATCCTGAAACAGGTGAGCCCATTAATAAAGGTCGATTGGATGTCGGAGGATTAGGCAAAGCGAGATTCATCCTGAAAACCGGGGGCTCGTTAGGTGATCTCTATACGCAATCCGACTTGAAACGCGATGACAATGGAATGGTGGAAATTTCCCCTGCAGGCTCATTAATAACAGTTAATAACTTACCTGACATTAAACTCGGCAGTGTTTTTCCTAAGTGTAATTTAGCTTGGAGTAATCAGTTCTTATGGAAGGGATTCAGTATTAGTGCATTACTCAGCGCACGTATAGGAGGCATCGTTTATTCTGCTACAGCAGCCGCTATGGACCAATATGGCGTGTCCGAAAGATCGGCAATAGCTCGTGATAATGGTGGTATGCTGGTCAACGGACGTAATAGAGTAGATGCACAGACATGGTACACTGCTATCGGGTCACAAAGTGGATTGCCACAATATTATACTTACAGTGCCACTAATGTTCGATTACAGGAAGCAACCATTGGCTACACCTTCCCACGCAAATGGTTGCATAATGTATGCGACATTCAATTGTCTGTCGTGGGACGCAACCTTTGGATGATTTACAACAAAGCCCCCTTTGATCCCGAAGCCGTTGCCACAACGGGCAATTACTACCAAGGAATCGACTTTTTCATGCTGCCGAGTACACGCAACATCGGTTTGAATGTGAAAATCAACTTTTAACAGGTAAAAAACAGTTATTATGAAACATATAACATCTATCATAAAGTTGCTCACACTTGCTCTACTGCTTATAGTCGGATATGCTTGTACGGACAACTTTGATAAAATCAACCAAAAAGACTATCAAGTGGATAAAGAAGAGCTGGGACGCGAAGGGTATAACGTCGGTGCCAGTCTCAAAGGATTACAAGGACTAGTTATTCCTACGGAAGAACATCTTTATCAATTTGTTGAAGCACTTGGAACAGGTGCATTTGCTGGTTACATTGGTTGTACAGTAGAGTGGACAGCAAAATTTGAAACCTACAACCCGCCCATTGATTGGCAAGAAGCACCATTTTCCGACCTCATCACACGTACCTATCCCTTCTATCGAGACCTGCTCGATGAGACAGACGATCCAATCGCACTCGCATTGGGTAAATTGTTGCGCGTAACTATCATGCAACGGGTAACTGATATGTATGGGCCTATTCCCTATTCCAAAATCATCTCCAAGACAGGTGAAGTTTCGCTTACTGTATCCTATGACTCACAGGAAGAGGTTTATAAGCAGATGTTCAAAGAATTGGATGAAGTGAGTGACGTACTCAAAGAAAACCTCAACTTGAGCGCAGAAGCTTTTCGTAAATTCGATGACGTGTATCAGGGCGACCTATCCAAATGGCTCAAATTTGCCAATTCACTCAAATTACGCATGGCAATGCGCCTGACCTACGTGCCAGAGATGAAGGAAGAAGTTCAGCGGATAGCTGAAGAAGCTGTAGCAGCAGGTGTTATTACACAAAACATTGACAATGCATTCTTGAAGGTGGAAGAAAATCGAGCTGCTATGATTTTTAATGATTGGAATGACCAGCGTGTAGGAGCTGATATTATCTCGTACATGAACGGTTATAAAGATTCGCGACGGGAGAAGATGTTCACTACTGTCAAAATGACTGTATATGATGAAAACTTCCAACCTCAGGAAATAGACGGATATGCAGGCATTCGCATCGGAATTGATGTAACAACCAAAGATGACATAATAGGAGTATACAGCAAACCGATCATAACAAGCACTAGTCCTTATATGTGGATGAACTCTGCCGAAATAACCTTCCTGCGTGCCGAAGGCGCTTTACGCGGTTGGAATATGGGAGGTGATGCCAAGACATTGTATAATCAGGCGATAACTCTCTCCTTTGAACAACACGGAGTATCGGGTGTCGAAGCATATACGACAGATATGACTAATATACCAGAGGCGTACAGCGATCCAACCTTCACTTATACTGATTGGGAAGGACCAAGAAGTACCATAACCATTGCATGGGAAGACGGTGATGAAAATTTTGAGCGAAATCTTGAGCGAATTATCACCCAGAAATGGATTGCCAATTTTCCACTCGGTGTCGAGGCATGGAGCGAATTCCGCCGTACAGGCTATCCACACCTTATACCAGTGATAGAGAACAAGAGTGGCGGCAGCATCAATTCTAACCACATGATACGTCGTTTATGGTATCCTCCTACCGAGTATACAGAGAATCTCCAGAACATCAACCAAGCGATAGGCATGTTGGGAGGCCCCGATAATGGAGGGACAAGGTTGTGGTGGGATAAGAAACCCTACTCCAATCCATGAGAGAGTTATAAATGTGAACAATACGAATAAAATAGAAATAGTATGAAAACAATTATGAATAAACTACTCAGGTATGGTTTGTTGCTAATAATCCTTGTTTTGCCTACGGCATGCAATGACTGGAATGGACCGGAACCTGTAAATCTCGATATCAACAGTGCCAAAGACCAAAATCCAGAATTATGGGCACGTTATATGAAAGTATTACATACTTATAAACAGAGCAAGCATTATATAACTTACGCACGCTTTGATAACTCTATAGAGGAACCGGTAAATGAAGGAAGCTATCTCCGCTCATTGCCCGACTCCCTAGATATTGTAACTCTAAGCAGTCCCGACAAGATATCCGATTATGATCTGGAAGATATTCCTCTATTGCAGGAAAAAAGTATTCGTGTACTTTATCTCATAGACTTTACTGCCCAAGAGACTACATTCACTGATATTGCGGCTTGGGGTATCTGGTTGGACAAAGCCGTAGCTACAGTAAACGAACTTAAGTTAGATGGTTTCGCCTTTACCGGAACACCGCTTTATAGCGGAACGGATGCTGAATTGGCGGCACATAAAGAGAAATCACGACTGATGGTTTCCAAACTCTCTGCTGCGGCTGGGCAAAATAAGTTACTGGTGTTGGAAGGAAATCCTGCTTTTGTTGATGATGTAGACCTTGACAAATTGAATTATGTAGTGTTGAATACTGCTGACCTGACTAATGTCACTGACTTAAAACTACAAATTGCAGGAGTTCTGGCTAACGATAAATTACCTAAAGATAAATTATTGCTTGCTGCCCGAATAGGTGAACAGATGACTAACGAAACTAGCATAAAACAAGATGCCGTAACTCTAATGACTGACCGTGTAGCCTCACTCGGTCTATTGGGAGGATTGGGAATTTACGCTATAGGCGGAGATTATTACAGTTCGAAAATGAATTATGAAATTACGCGAACGGCTATTCAGCAAATGAATCCATCGAAGTAAAAAAAATAATTATGAGAAGAAATTTTATCATATATATTACATTCTTGCTGTTATTAACAGTGGGGATGACAGGGTGTACCGAAGAGTCAATTTCCATGGACTCAGCCAAACTGCCCGATGAAACGATGATCGATAATACGTCTGGAGTACTGCGTAGTGTAAATACGTTGACTAACAAAGTAGTTGTCGACCTGACAGAAGGTGATCATTCCACTACTGAAGAAATCTATTATTTGTTATCGCAACCTGCTAAGACTGGACTTACGGTAACTGCAATTGTAGATGAAATGCTTGTGGAAGATTATAATAAGGCAAACAATACTAAACTAAATGCTTTGCCTGTTGAAAATGTAACGTTTGAGGGAGATGGCACATTCTCTATAGCTGTAGGGAAACAGGAGTCCGCTATAATCAGATTTACCATTTCGACAGACGGATTAAATTTCAATACTCCGTACTTGTTACCAATAACTGTAACACAAATGCCTACTGGGATACAGGGACAAACTGTCAAGAATATACTCTACTATGCAGTCAGCATTAGAAAGAAAATAACGACATGCAGTCCATCTAATCCATATGAACAGATAGATATACCACCAATGTTGCCCGATGCACTCGTAATATTCTATGTAAATACCTCGACCTACCAACCTCTTATTGCTGATATATATGGTATTAGAAAAACTAATCAAACAGACTTCACTGCAGCACTGTATAATATTGGCAGTATAGTGAACCTGCGTACCACAACGGTAGATTACGATCCAATGAATCGAAGAGCCTTGCTCAGTCTGAGCAGTGACATGCGCGACGTACTGGAACAAGCCGACAAATTCATCCGTCCACTTCAAGAACATGGACGCAAAGTATGCCTTTGTGTTGAAGGTGGGGGTAAAGGACTTGGTTTCTGTAATATGGCCGATGGACAAATTGCCGATTTTACTCAACAGGTGAAAGATGTAATAGAACTTTACGGTCTGGATGGAGTGAATCTACGTGATGAAGGGAGCGCTTATGGTAAACAAGGCATGCCCGCAGTGAACACCACTTCCTATCCTAAACTCATTAAAGCTCTGCGTGAGGCCCTTCCTGACAAGATGCTCACTCTTGTTGATAAAGACGAGCCTACCGAGTATTTTTATGATGTGAATCGGTGCGGAGGTGTTGAAGTAGGTAGATACATAGACTATGCCTGGCACACTTATGACGACATAAAAGAACTTGTCCAGATTATAGAGCCATGGGAAACAGATCACACTTACAGCGAATATACTCGTAAACCCATCGCTGGGCTGAGCCCAGAACATTATGGAAGTCTGACCGTACCTTTATATGATCATAGTAACACTTTAAGTGCTAGTTCAATTCGTAGAGTGATGGAATGGAAAAAAGAGAAGCACAAGAAGAATAACCTTATTGTATATGCATTTGATCTAACTGCAAATGAGCAAAATAATTATGAAGGTATGGTGGGAAACGATGCGTTAAACTACATAAATGCTATGATGGATGACGGTTCGTATTGGGGGCAATCAACTGCTCCCCCTTATGATTGGGGAATTATTTATGGTGATTATTCTTATAATTATGCCCCGTTGGATTGGATACTTGAGGCAACCTATAATGTATATTCAAAAGGATGGGTACGTCCCGCAGGAATGTAAAACCCTATATTCAATAATTCTGATTATTAAAAAACAAGAATACCATGAAAATAGAAAAAAATCATCAAGGCTTTCTATCACTTACCACTCTTATAGGTTGGAGTATGGCTCTCCTATTATCAGTGTTGGCTTGTGATAACAAAGATTATAGCAAGGACTCTCCTTTCGACAATAGCGTATATATTGATGCAGCAAAAGTGAAAGATATAGCTCATTTTACTTTTAATAATGTCAAACAGACAGGAGAACAACAAATATCAGCAGTATTAGCATACCCTGCCGAACAAGATATCAGTGTCAAATTTCAGGTAGATGCTTCTTTGGCAAGCCACTACAACGCACGCTTAGGGAATAATTATGCTGTATTGGATTCTAAATTTTATAAGTTTTCTGCGCAAGATGTTATTATTCACGCAGGAAAAGTCACTTCAGAAATAGTCACTATTAACTTCTCAAATTTAACAGAACTGGAGATTGATGCAACCTACTTGTTACCTGTTAGTATCAAACAGGCTTCGGGCGGTATGGATATGCTGGACGGTTCAAAAACTATTTGCTATATCGTGCGTCGTTCCAGTGCTATTACCACGGCTGTCAGTCTTGCGGACAACTACTTCGAAGTACCGGGATTCGAAGCTGGCAGCCCCACCGCTGATGTAGTAAACGGTTTGAAGCAACTTACTTTTGAAGCTGTTATAAGAGTAAACAAATTCGATCCCTTGACTGATATTTCTACCATAATGGGTATCGAGCAATACTGTTTATTCCGTTTCGGCGATTCGGGTTTCCCACGACAGCAATTACAGTTTGCTGCCAATGAGGTCAAGTTTCCAAAGGCGGATGATGCGAAATATCTGCAACCGGGTGAATGGTACCACGTAGCAGTAACATACGACACAGAAACAAAAATTGCTGTTATTTATGTTGATGGTAAAGAGCAAAGCCGTATTGAAAATTACGGAACTGGGGAGGCTATTAATTTGGGCAAACAGAAGAAAGGAGATTTCATGTTTAAAATAGGACACTCCTATGGTGAACGTGATGATATGACACGTCAACTGAATGGTGAAATCTGCGAAGTACGCATATGGAATGTAATACGTTCACAAGAAGAAGTTTACAAGAATATGTATGATATCGTACCTACAACTCCCGGTCTGAAAGCTTACTGGAAGTTCAACGAAGGTAAAGGAAACAATACAGCTAAAGATTTTACAGGCAATGGAAATGATGCTATTGCTTATACCGACGCTGTGTGGCCAGCAGGGATTGAAGTCCCTCAAAAAAATAAAGAGTAAGATCGAAGGTGTCTCCAAACAGGGTTAAAAAGCCTGAATATAAAAATCATCCTTGCAACTCATGAAGTAAGGATGATTTTTTTGTAGATTCTTTTAAAAAAAAGTGCCTTAAAATGGTATTTTTTATTGTTTTTTTTGTAACCTAAATGACATTGAGAATATGACCACAAAAGAAGGCAATACCATAACCATAATCAATTACTCGACAGGTGCCGTTTCGGTCGGTAATAATAATCACATTGTTACCAATGTTGATCTTCAAAATCTTGACAACGAAGTAAATAAGTTACTAAAGCAATTACAGGAAAATCATGATGATCGCCTAGAAGCGATTAAAGCAGATATTGAGGCCATGAAGGCTGCGATCAAAAGCAAAGATGAGAAAAAAAACACAGGCACGTTTTGAGAAGATAAAGGGCTATGGTGGGCTTGTGCTGGATTTTGCGAAAACAATTGCGTCTTTTCTTTCATTAGCTTGATTGATTTACCCACAGAAAAAAAACGAATAAAAGTAATTGAGAATACTCAATTACTTTTTAATCATCACATACTTTTTTGTCTAATAACTTTCCACTTAAATATCTTATTTACTTAATATTCTGCAATTTGAGCAGCCCCCATCCCACTCATATGTTTTATTACCTCAAATACAACTAAATGTATTGTCATTTTTCTTGAAAGATGATATTTTGCATGCTTATGAGAAAAATAGTACAATGTACTTTGATTTCTCGAAATTTATATCCACCTTTGCAATGCATTACAAAATATTATCAATAATAAGTCTAGGAATCCCTTAGTTGTCGTCAACTACTAGTGTTTAATGCTTGTAGTTTTATGATAGTACGGCTCTGTGTTTCCCGTGTGGTAGGTTAATTACCCCACTATATCCTAGGCTTCGGCGATAGTTTGTAATGCAGCGGGTCACCAGAGTCGTATTTTTATTTCAGACTCACTATTACGTTTTGAGAATACGAACATGTAAAAGGTTTATTTCTTATATCTATTGCTCCATTTTACCTATGATTTCTCGTCAAGAATGACAGTTTTTTTAGCAGATCATAAAAAATAGTTTTTAAATAAATAAAGATACACTTTATGTTGGTTTTATCAGAAATTATGCGTAATTTTGTATTGCATTACTTATCTATCATGCCGACTGAAAGCCTAGTGACTTTTAGTCGTAAATGACTACAAGTGTATTTGATACACTTGTAGTTTCGTGATACTACGGTTCTGTCCCCCGTGTGGAAAGTTAATGCCTCCACTGTACGCTAGGCTTCGGCAAATAGGTATGTAATGCAACGGGGCAGCAGAGCCGTTTATTTTTTAACACTTTAGATTTGCATAGAAATACATCCCTATAGGGATAACCAATTTCTACGAGAAATTATAATATTCCTGTTTTAGCCAAAAATAATATCTTTTCCATGATGTCTTGAGTCAAAACCACTATTGTTTATTCATCTTTCCTTGATCAAAAACCTTATTCTATCATCTACCATTTGTCACAAATTAAGACCATATTAATAAATAAGACTATTTACAAACATAAAAAACGTAATTTATATTGGAATTATCGGACGATATGCGTACATTTGCAACGCATTACAAACCGTTTGTCGATTAATGACCTAGGCGTCCTTAGTCGTAGACGACTACGAACGTATTTTTAATATGTTCGTAGTTTCGTGATATTACGGTTCTGTCCCCCGTGTGGAAAGTTAATGCCTCCACTGTACGCTAGGCTTCGGCAAATAGGTATGTAATGCAACGGGTCAGCAGAGCCGTATTTTTTTATACTTTAATTGCTCATAGAAGAAGGTTTCATTTCGTAAAAGAGAACATTCCAGATATCTCGTAAATCATATTTTCGCTTCCTTTCTTGTTATTTCAAAATTTTCTTAATAACTTGCTACTGTGATTCTTCAAAATCCGTTGAAGACATAATTATTCAAAGCGTAGTAACCAAAAACAATTATGTCTTCGGGAAGGAAGAATACTATTCTCCTTAAAACTCAAAATGTAAAACAAACCCTTAAACTCATGAGACACTTAATGATTATTATTTTTCTATTCTTTTATACCAGACCTTCGGTTGCCCAATTGCCAATACCCACTCCGGAAAAGATACAGAGCACTCAAGGAACATTCCATTTAAAAGATAAATATCCCACAGTGTATGTTGTAGATAAGTCAGCTCCCTACCTTGAACTTTTTCAAAAGGAAGTATTACATACAACATCTATACGGTTATCAAACCAAAAACAGAAAGCGACAATTAGCTTCATTAGTGACTCTTCCCTGCCTTCTGAAAGTTACAAGATCCATATTACACAAAAGCACATAGAAATACATGCCAAAGATAAAGGAGGTTTTATTTATGCCGTACAGACCCTGCGACAGTGGGTAAGTATGGAGCAAGGACATCCAACATTCGCCTGTGCTGACATTACAGATAGCCCCCGTTTAAATTGGCGATGTTTCATGCTGGATTCCGGAAGACAGTTCCAAAAAGTACCGACCATCAAAAAATATATTGATATGGCTTCTTTACTGAAGATGAATCGTTTCCATTGGCATCTCACCGAAGGTTTAGGCTGGCGCATTGAAATCAAACGCTATCCAGAGTTGACTCGAACCGGAGCCTTTGTAGGAAAAGGTACCGAACAACAAGGCTACTATTCTCAGGAAGATATAAGAGAAATAGTAAAATATGCTGTTGATCGGAATATCACCATTGTCCCCGAAATAGACATGCCCGGACATGCCGAAGCCGCACTATCTGCCTACCCCGAATTAGGATGTTTCGGTACACCAATAGAAGTTCCGGAAAATGGATTTACTCAAAACATATTTTGTGCAGGAAAAGAAAACACAATCGCTTTTCTAAAAAATGTACTAGATGAGGTGTGTGAACTTTTTCCATCCACATATATCCATTTAGGTGGTGACGAGGCCCTAAAAGGAAACTGGGATAAGTGCCCCGATTGTCAGCAGACTATCAAAAAGGAAAAACTAAAAGGTAGCCATGATCTTCAATTATGGTTTTCATCTCAAATGGCAGATTATCTGAAAGCCAAAGGAAGAAAAGCTATCTTTTGGGGAGATATAGTTTATGAAGACGGCTATCCATTACCGGACAACATAGTTATACAATGGTGGAACTGGCGCGGACATAAGGATTTAGCTTTAAAAAATGCTATACGAAATGGCTATCCAGTCATCTGTAGTACGAATTGCTATATGTATCTTAATTTTCCGGTTACTCCCTGGAAAGGATATGATAAAAACCGCACTTTCGACTTAAAAGATGTTTATCTGCATAATCCTTCATACAAAACGGAAGAAAATCCATTGATAATAGGTATGACTTGTGCACTTTGGACGGATTATGGAGTAACAGAAAATATGATAGACAATCGCTTGTTTCCTCGTATACTGGCAATAGCCGAACAAATGTGGTACAAAGGCGAGCTATGTAGTTTCGATACATTCTACAACAATGTATTACAGAAAAAGAACTGGTTTAATAACCAAGGCTTTCAGTTCGGACCGGCACTTAAATAAAATACAGATAATAATTATCAATGGAATTAAAAAAATATACTACCATGAAGACTATGAATTTAATAATTGGAAGTACATATTACGAGGGAAACTTTACTCATACTTTTACCCCCTGTGTAATTTATTGCTCCATATCAAAAATGGCAAAATAAGAAAGACCATCTTGTGTTACGAGAAATTATCAACAAATTAAATTAGATAGGAAGAATATATTTTTCCGTAAAAATAAAAAGTCCCTGGTTCGGAGGCTGGCTATCCGAAGTTGGTAGTAATAATTCTCCTATTACGCTCGCCCTTATGTAATGAAGTTCCGATGGAGTTAGTTTCATCGAAAACTCATCTATTTTTATAAATATCGAAATATTCTTGATTGTGCTTCTTCTGTTTTTAAATGAATAAAATTCATCAATTCATTTTCGGTCAATCCTGAAATTACAGGATAAACAGATGCACTTTTAATCGGGTAATTGATAAATTTGGCTATACAAGCCCTATGCTGACCGTTTGTTATAATAAACTTAGTGCCGACCTGGCGTAACATTATCCTATCAAAACTATCTTCCAGCAACGATTTATCTATGAATCTTTTCAAATCATCCAAAGTGTGATTCAGGTGGATAATGCTTGAAGGACGTTTCAAATCCCTCAAATGTTCAATCCATACTTTCCCATTATAGGCAAAGCCATAAGAAAGTCCTACTATATCTTTTGGATCGACCTGCATCTCAACCAAAGTCCCCTCTCCTAATCGTCCATGAACCAATTCACAATCCAAATTAGGAACATAGTGATAATGCCATTCTTCGTCCTCAATTAGTAAGCCACTTACCTGCCTCAACCATTCTAAGCTCGTCTGACTATAATTATTCAACTTTCTCTATCTTTAGTTTATTGTAAATCTTTGTTATTTATGCAAATCTAAAAACAAGCCATTCATATCCACACTTAACACCAAGTGACAAAAGCCCTAAAAAAGCAAAGATATACCACTGCAAAGATAATGCATATTAATCGATCTTACCTCAATTCTGTTGAACAAAAAAATCATGTTCATTAGAAATTATTATTAAAACAAGCTTAAAGAAATTATGGAAAAGAAAAAACTTACATCAGCTAACAATTGTCCTATTGCGGACAACCAGAATAGCCAAACAGCCGGACAGCATGGACCGATGATGGTACAAGATCCATGGTTCATGGAAAAATTAGCTCACTTTGACCGTGAGGTAACTCCAGAAAGGTGTATGCATGCCAAAGGTTCGGGTGCTTTTGGAAAGCGATGAAATGGGAGACCGATGCAAAAATGGACAAAGAAAGGGTGATCGATGTTCCTGTGAACGGAGATATCTATGTTTTCAAATGCAAGAACTACGGTAATTTTTGGCTTTCGGGAGTCCTGGAAGACGACAAGAATGTCAGCATAGACGATATAATGTGGGAGTATGCTATCGGTGAATGGAGCAGCGTTGAAGTTAAAAAAAACGTAATGACTGTCATCTTGTCTCCCAACGACAACAATCACAGTCGTCTTTTGAAAGTAACGTCAACAGTTGGTGATATGTTCTCTTATTTCACGTTCAGACAGGCAGGAAAAGAGAATTAGTAAAAAATAAAGTCTTCAGAAAAAAACTCTGAAGACTTGATTATATCACACATATGTCACTGGTTCTCTCGCACATATCTCGCACGTCAATGAAAAAATATTATGCTTTCTATGGTCCTGCGAGTATGGCAGGCCTAAGTGTTAGTGATATGAAAAACCCTGTATTGTCCCCTTTTTTAACACTCCGTCCGACAGATAAAAAACCCCTGTCGGATACGTGTAAATATCGAATATGAACCACGCGCAAATTCAACGCACAAAAAGTTTTTTCAAATAGGATGTAAACTCTTTCACTTTCAGATTTTTAATCTGAATGCCGTTCTTAAAACAAAACAATAGCCAGAATACGACAAAGCAATTATTATAAATATCTTTAAGATCGAAGACAAAAAGAGGTTTTAAGTAAATATAATCCAATTCTCCATTGGTACGAAAGTTGCCAATCAACCAACATATAATTCCTGAAATCTGAAAAACAACAGCAATGTCCAACAAGCGGGTCTTTTGAAACTTGTTCCGGAGAAAATAGTAAAATGATATTATAAGACATTCTGCCGGCAGAATGATCATCAAGTGTATAACAAACCCAATTGTCAAATTATAATTCTTATATAGAAGTGAACCGATGTAGCTGTTTTTATTATTGAATGTAGGATGAAATTCCAGCAAACCGGGAATAATATTGAAATGACTTTCTAAAAAATAGATATTTATTACCCATTTTATTACTTGGTCTAACAGAACAAGCAGCAGAATATAGCCAGTGATATGTCTATATGAGCATTGTGTCATAAATAAGGTGTTTATATTTTCATTATTTTTTTAGTTGCCCTATACTGCCTGTCCACAAAGATACAGATAGTCCACATAAAAGCAATAATAAATCATATATTTTTCTTCCAGACTTTTAGATAATATTTTCTCCTTTATAATTCAAAACTATAACATCTGATTTATAGTCCTTTTTAACAAGAAAGAAGATGTTTTCGGCTTTCCAAGAAACATATAATCCTCTTTCATAATATGCATTTATCTTTTTCTGAACAGAACACACATCCTGATGTATGATAAAATAAAAGCCACATGAGTACATCATCTTATCTAAAAGGAAATTGAGTTTAAACAAGTTCCAATAGAACAAAGGGCGACTAAGCTTAAGATCCATATTGAGTTCTATGAGAGTTTTTTGAGGTAAGGAATCAACTTGTCCAGTTTGCTCCATTATCAAAGTTGAATTAACGGAGCACAAAGAAGATAGTCCTGCCATCAACTTCCGAACCATATTTTTTTTCTCAGGGGTCACTGCAAAACTTTGAACAGCCTCAGAAGAAGGAAGGAATAGTTCTGTACTACAATAATCGCCTGTAATCTTTCTATATCGAACTGTAAGCTGTGATACAAATTTTTCGTGCGCCAATTCGGAAGCACCCTCATCAATAGTATTATAAAACTGACGAGGTATCATATTTATAGCTTCGATCAATGTTTGAATCGTCTTATTCATTGTTCCAAATCTGAATATCTTTGAATGAATTAATTGAGTGGTTCAAGCAATACTTGTATTTACCCGATTAAAATTTAAACAGATTAATTACATCTACTGTTCATCCTGAAAGTAATTATTTTAGGCACAAAAATAAGAATAATAACTGAGATATAGAAAAAGATTAAACAGAATTAAATAATAATCAGCCAACTTTCGACGATCTAAAATTTGGTAAATCACCCCATTGTTTTCAATATAAAAGAACATGTCCAACAGATACTACAGAATGGGGAAATTACCCTTTTACTAATCAAGTACTAGCCAGTTTCTTTTTTATTTCGCTCTCCCCTACCTGTATTTATATTTTCCCCTTTTTTAATACAATATAATACCCTGTTATGGGTATTGAATAAGAAAGCCATATACAGTAATTTTGCAGCCAGTTCACAAATGAGGTAGAATGGGCAATCAAGGAGTTCAAAGCTTTTATTTGCTACTGGCGCTACTATTAGTACCGGCTTTGCTATCCGCCCAACAGGCCATCAGGGTCAGCGGGCGTATAACGGGCATGTCCGGAACCGGAGAGATAGAAGCATTGCCTTATACCAACGTCACAATCTTAACAGCCGGGGATTCTATATTCATCAAAGGTACTGCCAGTGACCTTGATGGAAATTTCAGGCTCTCCCTTACTCCAAAATCCAGAAAGGACTATCTGCTCAAAATTTCCTATATAGGTATGAAGTCTGTCTACCTGCCTATCAATAAAAACAAGGCAACCGCTAACCTGGGGGACATCTGCCTGACCGAAGGCATGGAACTTGCCGAGGTGACGGTTACTGCACCGTTGAAAGCCATTGAGCAAGTGGGAGACACGACAGTGATTAATGCCGCCGCCTATCACACGCCGGAAGGTTCGTATCTGGAAGAACTGGTAAAGCGCATCCCCGGTCTGGAATATGAACGTAAAACCAAGTCTTTGACCTACAACGGTCTGCCCATCAACGAAATCAATATCAATGGTGAATCGTACTTCTCCGGTAACAACAGCATGGCACTTGAGAATCTGCCTGTGGAAGTCATCAGCAAGATTAAGGTATATAACAAAAAGAGTGAACTGGAGAAGATTACCGGTGTAGATACCGGTAAAGAGAATTTTGTGCTCGACCTGCAAACGCCCGCCAAATTCGACGGGATGCTGACAGGTAACGGTGAAGCGGGACAGGGAAACCACCGGAAGAAAGACTATACGTTTATAGGCAACTATTTCAAACAGAGGGGCGAGAACGCCGCCGTCATTGCCCGGTCATCAAACAAAAACCAACAAACCGACTATAAAGATAATATACAAAGCAATATCGCCACAAATTTCACCAAGAAATTCGGCAAAAAGTTCATCCTCACGGGTAACGCGATATACAATAACCACAAACAAGGTGACCGGTCAACCGCTTATAACGAACAGTATCTGACTACCGGCAACCAGTATCAGGCATCTGTCGGAAACAGTATCAACGGAAACAAGATGGCGAGTGCCATACTGGGCATACGCTGGCAAATCGACAAAAAGACCTGGCTCAACCTGAACGGGAGCTTTAATTACAACCGAAATGAAAATACGAACGACAGCCGCCAGGCGACCTTCAACGCCAATCCGAACGTGGATGCCAAAGACCCTTTCGCCAACATAGCGGATATTCCGCACGACACACGGCTCAACGAAAACACCCTGCAAACCCTTGCCCTCGGCAAGCGCCATCAATACGAAGTGAACGCTGATGTGACCCGGTTGTTGAATGAAAAAGGGACCAGCGTCAGCCTTACCCTACGATACAATGGCGGAAACGGTAACAACGACAACTTCACCTTTTCATCAACTACTTACTACCAACTACAGACTACCACCGGAACCGATTCGTTACTCTACCGAAACCAGTATAACACCAGCCCTTCCCGTGACCGTAACCAAAGTTCCGGATTGCTGCTGACGCACCCCCTGGCAAAAAAGCTACGTTTACAGCTCTCATACAATCTAAATTATACGAAACAGAATAGTGACCGCAACAGCTACGACCTCTCCCGTCTGACAGAAGAGGGCAGCAAAAGCATCGGCTTTCTGCCTGACGGTTACGAAACCGGCTATACCGACAGCCTAAGCAACCGGAGCCACAGCCGAACTCTCGGCCATGAGGTTGCTGTGCGTATGAACTACAACGATAAGACCTGGGACATTAACACCGGCATCTCCATACAGCAGGAGAAACGGAGTATCGATCAAAAAAACGGGTTACTGCGAGCTGACACCGCAATGCGCAACTTCAATGTACAGCCATCTGTCAAGATTGTCTGGAAGAATAAGAAAACCCGCATACAATTCATGTACAACGGCAGCACCCGGCAACCTCTCCTATCCAGCCTCTTGTCACTCACCGACAACAGCAATCCGTTGAACATCAGTCGTGGAAACCCGGACTTAAAACCAGCATACAACCAAATTATTCGCCTCGATGCCCAAAACACGGACAAAGGGATATTTGCAAACCTCAACTGGCGTAACGAGTTCAACAGCCAAATCCGGGGTGTGGCCTACAACCCCACCACCGGGGGACGTGAAACCTACCCTGTGAACATCAACGGCAACTGGAATGCCGACTTCCGGCTACGTTACCAGAAACGCATCAAACTGTTTAACCTCTCGGCAAGCACCGGAGCCGGCTACGGTCAGAATGTAACGCTGATCAACGAAGGCCAGAACGCAAATCCCGGCCGAAGCGTTACTCGTACCGACCGGTACAACGGGAGTTTGCGTCTGGCATACCTGCCCAAATGGGGAAATGTCGAACTGAATGCCGACTGGCGTTACCAGCACGCCGCCAACTCACTGCATGAAACCGAGATCTACACCCGTAATTATACCTTCGGTCTGGACGCATATACCGAACTGCCCGGTAATCTCCGGTTGAAGACTGACGCCGCCTACTCTTTCCGGAACGGCACCAATATTGAAAAGCGAGCCGACGATCAGATTCTTTGGAATGCCGGTATCTCCTGGCGCTTTCTAAAAAAGAAACAAGCTGAAATTTCCGCTTACTGGGCCGATATTTTAAGCGATAAAAAAGATTTTAATAGAAGTACTACCGCTAACGGCTTTTCAGAAACGCACACCCGGCAAATCGGAAGCTATTTTATCGTGTCCCTGAAATACAACTTCAATCAAAGCCTGCATAAATAGCTCATTAATAAATCTTTAAAAAGAGAAAAGGACAAGCATTTGACTCAAAAGAGAATGTCGTTCTTTTTTTACAAAAACTCAAGAAAATCAAAGTATTCTAATAGCATGGGCATATCAAGGATAAATATACCCACATATGGGTATTGTGCACCTTCCCCGCAACACCTACCTTTGCACCGCAGACAAATAAAAAGAAATCATATTTATAACAATCAAATAAGAATGAAGAAAATTAAAACTTACATCGCTTTTGCAACCGTCGCGTTGGGACTCAGTTTCAGTTCATGCAGTGAAAACGAAGAGACCATAGATTGGAACGGAATCGAATTAAAAAACACCGAATTAAAAAATGTACTACAACAAAAGGGATTCACCTTCAACGAAGCAGGAAGATTAGTTCAAGACGACAAAGTAAAAAGTACTACAACTCTCGACCTCTCCAATTGTAATCTAAGCGACATTTCCGGTCTCGAAGTTTTTCCAAAACTCACCGACATCAATCTCTCCGATAACAAATTCACTTATTCATTCGACTTTTCCATACTACCGGGCAGCGTCACCAGCGTTGACCTGACCGGAAACGAAATCTATGAATATCCCGGTTTAGTCAACATAAAAACTGAAGAGAACGGAGATGAAACGGTAACCGTGCAAAGAAAGCTAACGAAACTTTTGCTTCCCGAAGCTGCGAAATACAACTGCGTGGAAATTCCAACCTATTTTGCCAACAGCAAAGAAACGGATATGCAGATGGAGAATGCCAAGGGAATACCGGCTGCTTATACAACTTTACGCGAAGTCCCTGACGACAATGTCCGTGCAATATTAAAAGAACTTTTCCCATCCATGTTTAAAGAGGATAATATTGATATAAGCAAGCGGCTCGTTGTAGCAAGCGAAAAAAGTAAAAACATATCAATCAGCCCTAAAAAAACAGTTGGGAGTGAAGCTGTTGAAATAACATCAGTAGAAGGTTTTGAATATATTGCAATGAACAAAGGTTATGAAGGTGCCCAAATAAGCATCTCGGCGAGTAAATCCTGCCTAATACCTTACTTAAAATTAGGGAGTACATTTACAGCGTACATAACGGATAACGTCTCTACCCCAAATCTGGATATATCAAATGCAGTCAATTTATGTTTGATTCAAATAACCAATGATGCAGAACTTGACAAATTAGACTTAAGCAATTGTCGTTTATTGGGACAGAGAGACTATGATTTGGAAACAAGTCCGTTTAATAATCCAAGTATTATTGTACTTCATCATTGTGATAAGCTGAAAACATTTACTTTACCCAAGGAGGCAAAAATGGTGATGATGCTTCAGTTGGTTAATTTACCATTACTTGAAGATATTGACTTATCCGGCCTTAACTTTATTGGCAGCACGATTTTGGGAAGATTACCTAAATCCGAAATCAAATATTTCGATTATACAAGGTGGGACGGTTTTGGTAAGGCTGCTTTCAGTATTACGGAAGAGGTATTTCAACAAGCCGGAACAAAGGCTTTTTTAGAAAAATATCACTCAAATCTGTATTATGAGTATATAGATTCGGAATTAGGATTAGAAAACTTTAAATGGAAAGATTTCTATAAATAATAAATCGATTTTTTATTTCACGATTGTTTAATTTTAAAAAAAAGGATATGAAAAAATTCTTTCTTTCACTTGCATTGGTAGTAGTTGCAAGTTTGGGCATGGCAAATGCCAGTACCAATGTTTTAGATAATGCGGCTTCTTCTTATGGAATCGCAAGTGTTAATGCTGTAGATGGAGACTATAATGGCATCGCCACCCCAACCAAAATGAATGGACAGACAGTAAAAGATCCGACACCTGTTTCCGCCACATTTACAGTTACAAATGGAATCTTGGAAGGGTCTGTTGCTGTTGCAACCGCTAATCACTCATTTAAGATTAATACAGTCGCTGCGATAACAGGTCCTGGCACATATGCCATTCAAGGTAGTTTCAAGGTTAGTGATAAAGTATCTCTACCTCTTAACGGAAATATCGTAGTTACCTCTGTTGATGGAATCAATCTGGAATTTGTTTGTACTGCTTATATTGGGGGTGCCCCGGCTACTGAATCCGTATTCTCATTTTCAACTAAATAAGCATGCATCCAGACAGCAAAAAGAATAAGTTTCTTTTTGCTGTTGCTCTAACAGTACTGTGTTGCACGACTTTCTTTTCGTGTACCGCTGATGAAGAACTCACCCAGAAACCTGTTTCGGATGAATACATCAGCATAGCGAGAGAAATTCTGCAAGACAGTATTGTTGTGAACGCAACAGCAATGCAAGGAACTGTGAATAAGACCCTGTTGGACGAAGGATGTCCATTGAAATATTATCTAAAGTGGAAAAGCGAGACTTCGGATATGCTTAATATCCAGTTGAAGGGCTTTTCTGTAGGTAAAATGCCTGTAACCATCTGGTTCTCCATCAACTGCAAGTTCATGCAGCTCAACACATGGGAGAAGGAAGAATATACCGGAGATGGTTGGATAAAGTTCCAGGGAACTGGGGGGTCAACCCGATATACCGGCAATCAGAACGATGAGGAAGGAAGCTATGAAAGCGGCGACGGCGGCGCAGGCAGCGTAACCGGCTACTTCAACGCCAAAACCAACGAAATAGAATTCGTGACCAACTTCAACGTGATGAATATGAGCAGTGACGTATATCTGCAAAAAGTAGACCCCACCCGTATAGACAGATTTGAAACTGATTTTGCCCAATACGAAAAGGATCTGGCCGAGTATAAAAAAGAGCATGGCATTAAATAAATGCCCCTGTATCCGGTATCAATAATCAAGAAGAGGAAAGAAGCCTCACAGCTCTCTTCCCTCTTTTCTTATGTAAAGACGAAAGCAGAACAAAAAAGACAATGAAAAGGAAAACGACACTATTAATCACGTGCCTGTTACTGGTATTTATCAATGCGGTAGCCCAGCAGAAAATAAGATTGACTGTCTTGGAAAAAGGAACGAAGCAACCCCTGATTGGGGCGGAAATCGTATATGCAGACAACCAAGCACTGAACAAACCGCAGTATGGCATTACGAACGCAGAAGGAAAATCTTCGCTGCATATGCCCGCCAAAGGCATATGCCATTACAGAATCTCCTATTTAGGCTTCTTGCCCCTGACCGGAATAATCGAAAAGGGCAAGCTTTCGCCGACACTCTATATGGAAACAAATACCGAAGAAATCGGTGAAGTAGTCGTGACCGGTTCGCATACGGCACGTCCGGTAAAACTGTCGCCCATACAGACGCAGGTTATCAGCGGCAGGGCTATGGTGGATGCCGGCTACGGAGACATCCAAAAGGTGCTGCAACAGCAGACACCGGGACTGAACATACAGAAAGTAGGTTTCGGCAGCGAAATGTCGATGCAGGGTCTGGATGCCCGGCACGTCATGTTTCTCATGGACGGCGAACGCATGACCGGCGACATGGCCGGAAACCTCGATTACGAGCGTTTCAATCTGCACGCCCTCGACCGCATAGAGATTGTAAAAGGGGCAACAAGCACCTTGTACGGCAGCCGTGCCTCCGGAGCAGTCATCAACCTGATTACCAAGAAGCCCACGCAATCGTTGTCCATCGATGCCGGTGTACGCTACGCACAAATGAACGAGAGGAACTACAAGAACCCGTCGAAAAAGGATTTCTTGTATATGTTTGAAAAGAATTCCGACCGCCCCAACCTGCAAGGCTGGGTAACGGCAGGCGTGAAAGCCGGATGGTTCAGTTCACAGACCGACTTCACCTACAGCGAGAGTGATGCCTTCTATCTCTATCAGGCAGAGAACGACAAGAAGGTCTATACCAAAGAGGCGAATCCCTGGCTCAATGAAGACGTGACCATCGTGAGCGGCATGCCACGACCGCCGATGGGTATCGAAGGCACCGAACATCTGACGGTATCGGAGAAACTGTTTTTCGAACCGTCGAAGAATTTCAAGGCACAAGTCTATGGAACCGCCTTCTGGATGAACCAGTTTGATATGGTGCAGGATCTGGTGTTCAACCAGTCGAAAGACTTCACTCTGGGAGCGAAGGCAACTTACAGTCTGAAAAACTGGTTCAGCATAACTGCCAGCATACATTCGGATTTCTACGACCGTTACAAACGGCACGAACGCCGGGACGAACAGCGGAAAGTGTACAAGAGCCGTATACTTCAACCCCGCCTGATGATCACCAGCAACTATTTCAAGGCACACAACCTGACCTTCGGCATGGAGCACTATACCGACGAGCTGACCAGCGACCGCTTCGCGGGAAAAGGTAGCCATAAGATGCTAAGCCGTTCACTCAAGGAAACAGAGTACTACCTGCAGGACGAGTGGAAAATCAGCCAACAATGGATGGCAACTGTAGGTGTGCGCACCAACTTTTCCAAACAGTTCGGCTTTATGTGGATGCCGACCGTCGCCGGAAAGTATTCGCCGGCGGAACACTGGAGTTTCCGGGCGACCTACTCAAAGGGATACCGCTCCCCTTCCATCAAGGAATTATTCTTTAACTGGGACCACCTGGGGATGTTCATGGTGAAAGGAAATGAATACCTGAAACCGGAAAAGAACAACTACTTCTCCGTAGGCGCGGAATATGCAGACGACCGTTTCTTCATCAACGCCACCGCCTACGCCAATATGTACAAGAATAAGATTGAGGGAGTATGGCGCATCTATGACATGCAGTACAACTTTGAATACGAGAACCTGCATTCACAGGATTTAATTGGCGGCGACCTGTTGGCACGCTGGAAAATCTTCGACTTCCTAACCCTGAACGCCTCGTATTCGTATGTCAACGTAAGCAAGCAGGACGGAATCAGAATCAACACCACATCACCCCACGCGGCAACCGGCGGACTTGAATACAGTTTCAGGAAGAAGAACTACACGCTGCTTGCCGGATTCACGACCTCGATCATGGGAAAGAAGCAATATGACGTGCAAGACCGCCTGACTGTGGACGGAGTAAGCCATGACGCCTATTTCCGCTGCATCCTGCCGACATATGCCTTGTGCAACCTGAACGTGACGCAGAACTTTTTTAATAAGATAAAGCTCACGCTCGGCGTTGATAATATCTTCAACTACCAGCCCAAAACGCTCGGTTCCGGTCTGACCGCCTTTAACGTGCCCGCTACTGCCGGGGCACGGGGCTACGTACAGGTAGAGTTTAAGATAGACGAATTTATTAACCTGCTGAAGAAGAAATAAAGATGAAACGAAAGAATACATTTGTTTTTTCCCTATGGATGTTAGCCGTAATCCTGACGACTTCCTGCATCCATGATATTGAATATGACGCCGACGAGTTCGACGGAAAGATACTCTCGCGCATCACCGGTTACGGCGGCATTTCACAAGATACCAACGACTGGATGTACTTTAATCTCCGCACGGGAGAAGTGTTTAACGAGAATTTCTCCGGAGAAGACATTAAGGAAGGAGAACAGATTGAACGGACGGACTGGGATTTTGCCTTTTGCGGATACCACATGCGTACCAATTCGGGAACCAGCGGGCACGGTAGAGGGGGAGCTTTGGATGCAGGCTCCGGAGAGTACGAAAACTGGACTTCGTCCTCGCAACTGCCTGCCGATGCAGCCTGGGTAACGGACACGGACAAGGATGTGTATGTCACCTATTCCCAGAAGGATTGGTACAGCTACCTGAACAAGAACGGACTGGATGAAAACGAACATCCCTGGTTCGATCCCAACAGCGGTCCGCAACGGACACTGACGAGTGCCAACAAACTGCTGGATAATGCCATTGCCGTATCAGGTCCCCCCATGACCTATACACCGTCTTACCATACGTATATCATCCGCTGCGCGGACGGGGAAACGTATTTCAAGTTGCAGATTGTGAGCTGGTATAACACTCACACGGAAATTGATGATACCGGCGGACAGCTAAGTTATTACATTGACAAATTGAATTAACCCATAAACTTATGAATGATGAAAAGTAAAAGATATTGGTGGAAAGCCATTGCCTCTTTCCTGATGGTGCTATTCACCATGCCGCTGGGACATGCGCTAATGATTATGATGGAACATACAATGGGGAAAACCGCCCTGCACTATTCAGCCTTTGCCATGGGGGCAGTGGGTATGTTTATGGTGATACGGGGCGTATTTGCCAAAGGTGATACAAGGCAGACCTTATGGGGGCTCTTCGGCGGCCTGCTCTTTTGGACAGGCTGGGTGGAGTTTCTATTCATGTATTTTGCCAACCGTTTCGGTACGCAGGCACAGCTCGATCCGGTGACCGGGGAAATCGTGACCCGTCCGGAGTACCTTATCCTGCCCGCTTCTTTCGGTTTCTGGATGATGATTATGGTCATGTATTTGTTCAGCACCCGGAACGGTTGCAACTTCATCAACTGGTGGCAACGGATGCTTTTTCGAGGCCGAAAGGCTGATATTGCGGCACGTCCGATGACACGCCACACCAGTATCGTTACCTTCATGGAGCTGATGATGATTCTGTGGGCCTCTTACCTGTTGCTGATGTTCTGCTACGACGACGTGTTTCTTGGCGACCATCATCCGGTGACATTTCTTGCAGGTCTGGGATGTTTGGTGGGATCGTTCTTTATTTTCGCCAAGCAGTTAAAAATCTCTGCATGGGGAGCCAATATCCGCATGGCTATTGCAACCGTAATCGTATTCTGGACTCCGGTGGAGATATTGGGACGCATGAACTTTTTTGATGAGATATGGGTAGCGCCCATGGAACACAAGACAGAAATGGTCTCCATTCTTATCGTATTTGTCGCACTGGTAATCTACCTTTGTTATATAGGAGCAAAAAAGAAAAGCAATAAGGTAAATGAGTGAAGGGAAAAAGCCGGGAAGGAAATCCCATTGGTTGAAGGCCATTGTTTCAATTGCCGTAACATTGATAGCCATGCCGGTTACTCATATCATTGCCCGTGCCTTGAAAGACGGTTGCTCGGGCGTGGAACAGTTCTATGCCGGTATGGCTATGGGTGGCGTGGGACTGTTAATGGTAATTGCAGGTGTATTCATGAAAGGGGATGTCCGGCAAACATTGCTGGGGTTGTTCGGAGGAATGTTCTACTGGATGGGAGCCGTCGACTTTCTGTTCATGTATTATGCCAATCGTTTTGGCACGCAGGCACAGCTCGACCCGGTAACGGGTGAAGTGGCCAGCCGTCCGGAATACCTGATATTGCCTGCCACGTTCGGTTTATGGGCAATGGTAATGATACTCTATTTGTTCTGCACCAGCAACGGATGCAACTTTCTAAACTGGTGGCAACGGCTTTTCTTCGGTAGCCGCAAGAAGGAGATTGCCGCCCGGCCTATGACACGCCACACCAGTATCGTGGCGTTCATGGAAGTTATTACGATGCTCTGGACATGCTACCTGATACTGATGTTCTGCTACGACGAGCGTTTCCTGGGCGACCATCATCCAATCACGCTGTTGGTGGGAATGCTGGGTTTTACCGGTTCAATCTTCATGTTCACTAAACTGCTGCATTACGCCTCCTGGGGAATGAGCCTGCGCTTCGGCTTCGCCACGGTCATCATCTTCTGGATTGCGGTAGAGGTGTTTGACAGGATACATGTTTTGGAAGGTTTATGGACGGCTCCTCAAGAGCATACAGACCAGATTGTCGTCATACTGTTGTCAGGTATTGCCGCAAGCCTGTATCTCGTGTATACATCTTATAAGAAACGGAAAAAATAAAGCAACAGGATAAAAGGATGAAAAAGATAACCTGGAAAAGACACCATAAATGGCTGGGGATTATCCTCAGCCTTTTTATGCTGATGTTCTGTGTATCCGGTATCATACTGAACCACCGTACATCTGTGGCAGACGTAAATATAAGCAGAGCATGGTTGCCGCATCGGTATCATTATAAGAACTGGAATGGCGGATTGCTGCGTGGCACACTGCCCTACATGGATAAGGATTCTGTGCATCACGTGTTGGTTTATGGTACAGGGGGCATCTGGAAAACTGACTCCGCAGCTACTTCTTTTGACGATTTCAACAAGGGGCTACCCTGCGGAGCGGACTACCGCCAGATGAAGACCGTCATACAGGCTCCTGATGGGGATTTGTATGCCGTCTCTCCATTCGGCCTATACCGCCATGGCGGTATAGATTCGGGGTGGCGGCCATTGAATATTCCTGTAGCCGAAGACGAGCTACTGACGGATATGGCTTGCCGGGATGACACGTTGGTGGTGGCAGGACGCTCTTTTCTCTATGTATCGGCCGCTCCATACAAGGATTTCAGGAAGATACAGCTGAAAACACCGGATGATTATGACGGAAAGGTGACATTGCTCCGCACTGTATGGCTGCTGCACAGCGGCGAGTTATTCGGCTTTGCGGGTAAAATCATAGTCGATGCGATAGCCGTAGTGTTGATAATACTGTGCCTGACCGGAATCTTGTATTGGCTGCTGCCTAAATACATCAGGCGAAGACGCCAACGGGGCAAACAGGTGAAAGCCGGTTCGCAATGGCTACGCGCATCGCTCCTGTGGCACGACAAAATAGGGCGTATGACCATCCTGCTGACCTTGTTTATAGTCATTACGGGATGGTGTTTGCGTCCTCCGGTAATGATTCTTCTGGCATTGAACAAGGTAGGCACCGTTCCCGGCACGATTCTCGACAGCCCGAACGGATGGAACGACAAACTTCGCATGCTCCGTTATGATAATACTTGCCACGACTGGCTACTTTCCACTTCCGAAGGATTCTACTCGTTGAAGAGTTTGGAAGATGTCCCCTTGAAGATTGCCGGTACTCCACCTGTAAGCGTGATGGGACTGAATGTGCTCCGGAAAGACGATGGTGGCAAATGGCTCTGTGGCTCATTCAGCGGGATGTTCACATGGGACAGGCTTCACGGTACGGCTACCGATTACTTTACCCATGAGCCTGCACCGGAAACTTCCGGAGCGCCGTTCGGCAAGAAAGCTATTTCCGGCTATAGTACAGATATGGGCGATGAAGGATTCACGGTGGAATATTACGAAGGAACAAACATCATTCCACAACCGGAGCCACTTGCGACTCTGCCGATGTCGCTATGGAATGTTGCTTTAGAAGTACATAGCGGCCGTATCTACATGGGAATAGCCGCCACTTATGTGTTTATCTTTTTTGCCGGACTTACCGCTGTATGGTGTTTGTGGAGCGGCTGGAAGCTGAGAAGGAGAAAAAAGAAGTAAACTTTAACTATGATGGCATAGGGATTTTGATTTCTTTTCCGGTCTTTATCTATGACAGACTAAAACACTAAAAATCAGATGAAACCTATAAGAAAGAATATATCCAGGCTATTGGAAGAGACTGTTCTCAGGCTAAATGAGGAAATATGTGATTTTGAGTTCACAAAAAAAGAGAGAGCCTACTTAAATGAAGTCCTCGAACGCAAGGTGGTACATAAGAAAGAGTTTATCTTAAAAGCGGGAGAATGCGAGGAATATATTTATTTCATTGAAAGCGGGGGATTCAGGTATTGGACGATAAGCCCTTCGGGAAAGGAAATCACCTTCTGGCTTGCATTTGACCTGGAGTTTACTTATTCCTATTTCTCTCTCAATTCTTACGAGGCTTCAAAGTTCAATATTCAAGCTGTAACAGACAGTATAGTATGGAGAATTGAAAAGAAAAACATCAATATCAGTCATAACAATTCTGCCAATTTCAATCTGCTGACAAGAAGCATATTGGAAGACATTCTAAAAAGGAAAATAAAAAGAGAAGTCGAACTGCTGAGTTCTACTCCCAAAGAACGTTATAGTGAACTGCTTCGTCACGAGAAAAAGGTACACCTTTTGATAGCATCCAAAGATATAGCCTCTTATTTAGGCATCGCCCATCAAACATTGTGTCGGATTAGAAAACGCATACCTCCCACTGAATAAGGAAAAAGAATCTGCCTTCCTCAGAATTTAATAGCGGCTTTACCTTCCACCGAATAATTTAACTTACTGCTGTCAAAAGAATTCTCCCGGAAACCGGCATCAATGCTAAACTTTGTATTATGATTGGGATTATACTCCAATCTAATTCCTACCCCTGTTTTAGGCTGGGTATCTAAACTTTTGATGAAGGGGTCTTTGTTCCGGTTTAAAAGGTATTGTCCCCACAAGGTCAATGCAAGCTGACTATTTAGTTGATAATTCATCGCCATTCCCAGTCCCAATGAGGTATGTTTTGATGAAAACGTATATCCGTATTGCTTGGACAAAAAGACGCTTCCCGCAAAAGATATCCTCCTGTTCGTTTTCCAAATCAATGTGCCTCCCAGATTATGGATGTCACCCAGTCCTAATTGAAACATCCGTTGATTAAATGGCATCACGGTAAAATGCCTGAAGTTATAGGATTGGCTCAAATCATGGTTAAGCGAGGCAGCATTGTTAATAAAATGAGGCGTAAACAACACATTGCCATCAAAGCTATCCGGATAATCCCGGATAACTGAGAGCGAATCCTTGGCAGGTATTTTCTGGGGTATTGGCACAAGATCCTGCACCTGTTTTACAGGGGGGATATCTATAATCGGATGACCTTCATTTTGGGCAAAAGCCGTCACACAAGATATCATAGAAAATACAATATAAATGAAAATTGCTTTCATTAACTTACAGCTATCTGTTCACAATACTTTTTGTTGCCGGAAGCACAGGTTTATAATCTTGCAAGTCCAGCTTCAGGCTAGTCCCTGTACTTATCCCTACAATTCCGATTCCTCCTGTAATGTTTGAAGGAAGTTTGATTGCCTCATTGAAGGGACCGCCACTATTGTCTGAATCCAAAATATTGAGTGCTCTCAAATAATAATATTCTCCTTCGGAAATACCAAGAAGATGTACGAGAATATTAGTCTTCACATTTTTTATATCCTTCAAATTCTCATAGACTCCATAATAGAGGTTTTGACCGTATGGATAATATTCAGTACTTACTGACATTGTGTATCTGCCGTTAATACGTGAATTATCAAATACCCCGTATTTATTTTCCGGAGAATCAAAAATGTTTTTGCCATCCATAGGGGTTGGCCTGCCGTCTGTCAATACCACATCTTCACGGCTGATCAGGCGCTCTACCGTATTAACAATAACAGTTGTATCGTTGTCGGTATTTGATGAAACCGCGTCAACTGTCTGTATCCGCTCTATCGCTATTCTATAGTAATTATCCACATTCGCATTATCCGTAAAGGTTACATTCAATTTGATAAACCTTTGGGTATCAAAGGGGGTAGTAATAAAAACCGATGTCGTGTCAATACGTTCAATGACCATAGAAGAAGGAACCAGAGCCTCCCCCCAGGCTTTAAATTGACTGTCAGCGGTAGATACTTCTATTTTAACCTTGTCTCCGGGAACGAAGTGTGTTGAGCTAAAATAATCACCCGGGGATGCCCCTTGTGCTGTTTCATTATATGTTGCAGCCGTTATTTCCTCTTTCAGTTCTTCATTGACAAAGACTTTGATCCGGGCATCTGTAATATATGTTACTTGATTGTGCCCGGTTAGAGCCACAACAATTTTATTCTCCTGCTTTTGTGCATCCAGTAACGCATTTACAATGAGCTTGGACGGTTCATTGCCATAGTCAAGTGGAATCTCATTAGTACATGACACTAATGAAAAAAATGCAACTATTGATAATAAGCTTTTCTTCATAAATCTAAAATTTATAGGTATAGGTAACCGATGGAATAAGGGGTAATATTGTGACCTTTTTCAGTACATCCCGGCGATTTCCGTTTTCATCTTTAGCATCCCTGAACAGGAATGTGGGATTCATTGCATTATAAACATTAAACAAGCTGATATTCCATGTTCTAACTCCATGGCTGGTCTTCTTATGAAAATTAACTCCTATACTAAGTTGATGGCTGCTTGGCATGCGGTAATTATTCCGTTGACCTACATAATCAACTAAAGATGGTGTCAAGTCATCCCCAGGGCGTACTACAATTGTACTTTGTTCGCCAATCGTTGTCGTACCTCCGGTACGAAATTCCCATGAAGCGCCCATATCAATCTTTTCCGAAAATTTATGATTGACAGTCAAGCTAATGTTATGCCTCCTGTCATATTTATATGGGAACCATCTTCCGTCATTAATACTCCCTGATGGGAATTTACGATCACTTTTGGCAAGAGTATAAGCCAACCACCCTGTGGTCTTACCTATTTTTTTCTGTACCATAAATTCAACTCCCATAGAGCGTCCTTTTCCCATTTCAACCTTGCTCTCCCAATTGTAGGACGATCCCATAAGTGCTGCTCCATCTTTATACTCCAATACATTATTTACGTTTTTATAATAACCTTCTACAGAAAGTTCCCAACCATGAATTCCGGTGTAATACATCCCAAGAGAATATTGGTGTGCTTTCATCGGTCGTATGTTTTTGGTGGCAGGTACCCACAAATCAGTAGGCATGGTCATGGTGTAACTGGATAAGAGATGAATATTTTGGTTCATCTGAGTATATGATGCTTTCAGAGCAATATCACGATTTAGTTGGAAACGGGCCGACAATCGGGGCTGCAACGAAAGATAAGATTTCTTTTGCACGTGAAATAGGGATAGGTTTAATCCGGCATTAATACTAACCCGGTCACTGATATCAAAATCATCTTCCACATATAAAGTCGATTCATGAGCATAAATCTCTGAATCAAGCAAGCTCTTAAAATCCTTATTTATATCATCAGAGCTATTCTGAATTTTCCCGGTGAGACTTTCCGGTTTAAATGAGTGATACAAATAGATCATCCCAAACTTTATATGATGTTTAGGCAAAGGGAGATAGTCAAAATCAAGGCTATACGTCCAATCTTTAATTCCCGAATTGTAATCCGAACGATAACTGCCATCTTTCTGCGAAGTCTTATTGACTGACTGGTATCTGTATTCAGTATATGCGACTGTGGTATTACTGAATAAGACCGGAGAAATTACATAATTCCAACGCAATGCCGCAACGGTATTCCCCCATCTCAGACTATTTTCATCCTTAGACTGGTATTTCTTAAAATCTTCCTGATTCATGATTGAGAATTTGTCAGTTCCGCTATATACACTTAGAAATAACCGGTGCTTATCATTAAACTTATGATTTACCTTTGCATTGAAATCATAGAAATAATAGTTGAACTGGTCTTCCTCCTTCATAAAGGGACGGGCTATCACATCAATATAGGATCGGCGGGCAGAAATATTAAAGGAGGTCCGGTCTTTTACTATCGGACCTTCAAACTGAAGTTTGGCTGACAACAAACCGACTCCTAAAGTGCCATGAAATTTACGCATATCACCATCATTCGTACGAACGTCAACGACCGAAGACAAGCGTCCGCCGAAGCGTGCAGGAAAACTCCCTTTATACAGATCCACCTTTTTAACGGATTCAGGAGTAAATATGGAAAAGAAACCGAATAAGTGGTCTACGTTGTAAAGAGGGACGCCGTCCAATAAGATTAAATTTTCATCAGGACCGCCACCCCTTACATATATCCCGGAACTCCCTTCTGCACCGGATTGCACTCCGGGCATCATCTGGATAGTCTTCATGATATCAACTTCCCCTAATACAGCCGGAATCCCCTTCAACTGTTCCATGGGGATATTAATTGCTCCCATACGGGTCGCATTGATCCCTGTTTCAGAACGATTACCATAAACTACAATCTCGTCCAGTTCTTGATTCACCTTTAAGGGTATATTGAGTTTTAAATTCAAAGACACATCAAGTATTTTCATACTTGTCTGGTATCCAATATAGGAAAACTGTAAATCGGCTTTGCCTTCAGGTAAAGTAATACTATAAAATCCAAATTCATTTGTCGTAGTACCCACCTGAGATATTTTATCGTAAATATTTGCGCCCAGCAGACTTTCACCTGAAGATTCATCCGTCACATAACCGCTTATTGTATACCTATCGTCTTTCACTGCAGTTTGCGCATAAAGGATAACAGGAAAAATCAATAAGACAAGACATATCTTTCTCCGGTAGCTATTTATTCTTTTATTCACCATATCATATTATTTATTTAGTTTTCAAACAATAGGGAATGATATTTACTATAGGTATTTTCTCTAACTATCAGTTCTTCATGTGTGCCGGCATCGATCACATGATTCTCATTCAAAACAAAAATTTTATCTGTTTTTTTAGCTATTTCAGGCTTATGCGTTATCATCAGGATAATCTTCTCTCTTTTTATTTTTTGGAGGATATTCATCATAATTAGTTCGTTTGACTTATCCATTGATGCGGTAGGTTCGTCTAAAACCAGTATATGCGAGTTAGTAAATAAGGCCCTTACAAAACCAATTAGTTGTTTCTGCCCACCAGATAAATTAATTCCGTTTTCACTTAAATTGTTGAACAGGTTTAATGCTGAACTTGAATCCAAGAAGCTGTTCAATTCATACTCAGCACACAATTTCTTTAATCGGCTTGTTTCTTCTGGATGAAACATAGTTATATTGTCCGCAACTGTACCCATAAATATTTTGGTATTCTGTGAAACGACACTTAAATAAGAACGCCAGCTGGCTATGGTATATTTATTAATATTATCACCATCAAAAATAATTTCTCCATTTTTAATGGGGTAAAATCTCTGAATGAGATATAATAATGTACTCTTTCCTGTGCCAACATCACCGAAGAGAGTTACAAATTCTCCAGTGCAAATTTTCATATTCAGATTATGTAATAATTCTATCTTCCCCGGATAACTAAACGAAACATCACACAGTTCTAAAAAATGGAATTCTTTGATAGCTTCTTTCATGGAGTGTTCTCCATTAGGAACTATTCGTTTCTCCTCTTGGGAACTCATTATATCATGCAAACGCTCAAAAGCAACTATGGATTCTTGAATATGAATAATTACTGATATTATATTTATTGTAGTCGCTATTGTTAAAGATAAGATAGTGATAATAGCAAACAGCTGGCCTAATTCCAGTTTTTCTGTCATCACATAATATGCTCCTAAAGACATGGCTATTATAGAAAAAACAGAACCTAATATGTTAATTATTAAATCATAACCAGAACTGAACTTTCCCAAATGCTTTGCCGTTTCTTGAGTTACATAATACTGAGATTCAAGTTTCTCTGTAAAAAAGGACTCACAAACATAATTTTTGATACATTGTATTCCAGAAATACTTTCAACGGCATAAGCTTCGAAATCGGCATAATTTGTCATAAGTTCTCTCTGTTTGTTCTTTATAACAATAGAAAAGTACCTCGAAACAACAATCATGACAGGGATAGATAAGGCAGCGATAAAAGCAATTTCTATATTGTAGTACATTAACAGGAGAATAGAGAAAAACAAAGTCATACACTCAACAATAGTGGAGTTTATAAGGACAACGATAGCTCCTTGAATTCGCTCGGTTTCCTTCATTCTGGAAATAACCTCACCTATACGCATTGAATTAAAAAAAGACATAGGTAAAGAGAATATCTTGCCAAGAAAAGTGGCGATAAGACGATTATTAAACAATTTAGTATGACGTATTATCAGGATGTCTCTAAAAAAAGAAAGAAAAATACCTATTATGATAATAATCAAATATAAAGAGATAAAAGAAAATAAGGTGTACACATTCTTTTCAGGGAGAACGTCATCAATCAATTTTTGGGTAAACAGAGCTGTAGTAAACCCTAATAAGGAAGTAAAAAGGCTCAAGAAAAATGTCATCAATAAGAGATGTCCATCCGGAGAGATTAATCCTTTTAAGAAAGTTCTTCTCTGATATGAATAATTGGTATCGTCTTTTTTCAATTCGGAGTTGTGAGCCAATGTCAGCAATGTTCTTGTTTCCCAAACAGAAGTTAGTAATTCTTCTGTATAATACTGGATGCCTATTGCCGGATCTCCAATAATGAATTCTTCCTTCTTTTGGTCATACCCGTAATACAGAATAAAATGAGGGAGTTTGTTAGCGTTTGTAATATACAAAATCGCTAATGTATTGAGTGCTTTCAAAGATTGGATATCACCTTCATACCCATTAGAATCAAAGCCCAACTCTCTGGCGGCGTCACGTAGTCCTAAAAAGGTTGTTCCTTCTATCGTGGTTCCAGTGCTAATCTTCAGCTGTTCTTCATTTATATCTTTCCCATACAACTTTGAAGCTGACACAAGACAAGCCAACCCACATGAACTCTGAGTATGCTGTAGACAAAAAGAATGCTTTATCTTTTTTATATCAACAATCATTCTGAACTGTTATTTTTTAATAGCTCCTGAAGGATATTCTCATCAATAGACTCTCCTCGACGGAAAAGTGTACCATTTTTATTGAATATTAGAAATGACGGATAGCCTTTTACATCATAATAATCCAATAAAGACATTTTATCATCAGAAATAACATAAACATTATCAAAATCAAGACAGACTTTCTTATGTAAAAAGAAAGCTGACAGACTAGCTTTAGGCTCAAAAGAAATAAAAAGCACATGATAAAACATCGAGATTTGTTTAAGTTGCTTTTCCAACAACAAGATTTCCGCTAAACAGAGTTCACACTGTGTATTAAAAAATATCAGAATAGTTTGACTCCCCTTCATTTGTTCAGAAGTGATCATCTTTCCATTAATACTTTCAGCCTGAATCCAAAGAGAATTATGTTGTATTTTGAATGGATTATCGTGTCTCAAAGAAAGGATTCCAAGAATTATAGTTATAAGCATTACAGCAAATAATGCAAAAAGAGCCTTTTTTTTATTCATTATAATTTATATAAATAATAGTCAGGTATTATTTACCTGACTATTAGAATTAGTTAGGCTTTCGTTCCGTCATACCCGCAACTCATGCCGTTATTCCATCCACCGTAGCTTTTACCCCATAAACGATGGTAAACCTTGCGGCATCTGCAAGCAGGACCTGCACCCATTTTTTCACATTGCCAGCGTGTGGCCCAAAATTTACCGCCTCCACTGATGTTAGCCATCTGTTGTTCTGTAATTTCATTCATGATTTTAAATTTTAAAAATTAGTTGAATAATAGTTCAATAAAATACATAAAACATATATATATTATGGTACCAAATAGATATATTCCAAGTGTTAGCAATATCGTCCTCATCAAGTTGACAACAAGTATTTTTGATAAAATCGATGATAATACCAAGATAAAAATGACTTCTACAAAATTTACCTTTTCCAATAATCGATAAATGAGGTTTGGCAAATCTTGATTAACAAAAAGTCTTCCTAAAGATTGGAAAAAGAATTCATCATCTACCGTTTTTGCATTATACTCAATCACACCACCCGCTTTTAAGGATGTTACCAATAGACTATTTAATGAAAATATGATGATAGATTGGCATGTAGCCTTGACACTATTTTTAAAGCTGATAAAATAGTTCAAAGCATTATATCCTATGAATAAACATATTGATATTAAAATGACTTGAATAGCAATATGAACCGGAATCCATAAGTAATTATATAGTTCATAGAATTTAGCTTCCAATATGGCCTTCTGGTAATCGTCTGCTGAACTAAAAAGAGGTTTCAAGTACATACTGTAGTAGTTGTCAGTCTGAATAAAACGATATTCCACAAATATCATTATTGCATAGATCATAATATTCAGCAAAAACAGATGCCAACAATTTATTTTAAGATATTTACTAATCAAGGTATTTTCCATATCATATTTTATATTTAAGAAATACCGGACTATGTATTTCAGCTGCTCCACATAAATTGGACTCCCGCAAAGATAGTCCCGCATATTTAAGCAATACTATACCTTGGAAAGAATCTGACTATTTCTGAATTGAAGTTCAGAAACGACGCACTCACATATTCCAAACATTTAATCTTTTCAGCATTTTTACATCCCTAAAATCAACATTACAAGGCACAATTATGCTACTCGTGTGTAAACACCAAGAATTATGGAAAGTATTGCAATAGAAAAGAAGGCTTATACGATGATGCTAGAACGCATCTCCAAGCTGAAAAACAGAGTGAATAATCTATATCCGAACCAAGAAGGCATCCTTCATGAAGAGTGGATTGAGAATGCCGAACTATCGCATCGGCTTAATATTTCTTTAAGAACCTTACAGACTTACCGAGAAAGAGGTGTGATAGGTTTTTCTACAATCGGAAGAAAAATTTACTATAAAATATCGGACGTGGAAAAGCTTCTCAAAAAGAATCGTATTAGTAATAAAAATAAGAACTAAAAAATGGAACTAATCACTGTAGAAGATTTTATGGAGGAACTGCAAGGATTTGACGAACTTGCGGAAAAGTTTGAATATGTACTGGCAATTTATAAACCTCCTTTAAACGGAGAACGCTATCTGACTAGTGAACAGGTTTGCAAACTTCTAAATATTACGAAAAGAACACTGCTGGAATACCGTGAAAAAGGCGAAGTACCCTACATCACTCTTTTTGGTAAAATGTTATATAAGGAAAGTGACTTGTTGGCTATTTTGGAAGAAAACTATATACCAAGATTTTAAAATCTGAATTATGAATATTATAATATCGAAGCCAAGCCAAAAAGAGACAAAAACTATCAGACTACGCTAACAACAATACAGATTTGCACAAATAAAAAGGCGATTGGATATCCCCCAACCGCCTTTTATCTTTAAAATACATAACCTATCTAAATAAGTTTCTAGAAACCTTCTGCATATCCTCCATTATATTTTGATCAAGGACTCTGGCATAATGTTGAGTTATTTTAGTAGAAGAATGTCCTAACATTTTAGACACATTCTGCAATGAAACATGATTCGCAAGTGTTATTGTAGTAGCAAATGTATGACGGGCTACATGCACTGTTAAATTCTTCTTTATACCGCACAAGGTAGCTATTTCCTTAAGGTAAGCATTCATTTTTTGATTGCTAGGTATGGGAAGACAGGGGGTATTTTCCTTTTCTGGACTCCAATTATACTTCTCCAAAATAGCTTGCGCCGGAGGAAGCAAAGGCACATTGCATGTACAAGACTCCTTCGCATCTGCAATCTTAATACGAGATTTACGAATCCATAAAGCATTATTGTTATCACGAATCAAATGCTCAGCAGAAAGAGTACTTGCATCAATAAATGCCAATCCAGTATAGCAGCAGAACAAAAAGAAATCTTTCACATGCACTAATCGTTGTACAGTAAACTCCTTCTCTTCTATCTTTTTCAGTTCTTCTAATGTTAAGAAGGTGGGAGAGGTTTCCACTTTACGAAAAAGATTCTTCTTATCGACAAACGGATCTTTTTTCATCCAGTCATTTCTCAATGCTGTATTGGTCATCTTCTTAAGACAAGTCATGTATTTAGTCAATGTATTTTGACTAAGCTTCTTATCTATTCTCAGATAAAGTTCAAACTCATCAATGAACTCACCCGTCAGTTCATAAAACGTAATGTCTTCTTTAGCATAAAAGCGATCAACTGCTACTTTCAATGCATCAAAGCAGTTTACATATCGCTTCAATGAACCTAGCCGAAAATCAATATCAAGCCTTCTCTTGCAATTTTCTATATGCTGCTCCATTGCGGCTAAAAGAGTGTGTTTGTCCTCCTTTGAAAACAGTTTTATCAATAAAGCTTTCGGACTGATAAATGCTTCCTCCAATAGGAGTTCTTTATGGATCTGCAGCAGACGTGCACGCATATTATCAATATAGCTATTAAGTTCCAGGGATATCCTATCCTTCCCACGGCAACATCCTTTAGAAGGATTCCAAGAATTCAGGGCAACACTACGTTGTATCCGAACTTCGTCATATTGACCATCAATTGTAACTCGAAGCAAGATTGGAGCTTCACCATTTTTTAAGACTTTTGTCTTCAAAGGAAAGAACAAAATGTTCATTGTACCTTGTTTCATACTTCTAAAATTTTAGTTCAACAAAAATAGCTTGCCATAAACTAAAATACTATCAGCAAAACAATGATAAACAGTTAGTTAGAAACAATTCGGTGGTTTTTTTTTAAGCTTTCCGGTGGTTTTTTTATGCCTCCAAAAAAAGCCACCGAATTAGCCACCATTGAGCTTAATTTCTACTCTCTTTTTTGCTCGGTAAGAACAATAAAAAAAACTCTGATTTAGTTGAAAATCAGAGCTTTGCTTCATTTTGCAATATAACCGAGCGGTGCGTACGGGACTCGAACCCGTGACCCCATGCGTGACAGGCATGTATTCTAACCAACTGAACTAACGCACCATTATTTTATTTTCATTTGCTATCTCTCTCGATTGCGGATGCAAAGGTAGACATTTCTTTGAAACCTGCAATAGCTAGAAAGAAATATTTTTCATCTTTTTTAAAGTAAGCTTGATTATAAGATATTTATATTACCTTTGTGTGACAAAAAAAAATCGAGTAACAAATCAAAATGAACTTAAAAGCGAGAAAAACCATGAGAAATACTCCTATTGAACGTAAACTGATTGACGAAACCATCGAAGCATTTCAGATTGCAGACTTTGGAAAAGCAACCATCCGTGAAGTAAAAGCCATTGCTGCCAAAGCAGAAGCAGAGGCGGGTGTGGAATTCATTAAAATGGAAATGGGCGTGCCGGGACTACCAGCTTCGGCTGTAGGCGTAAAAGCTGAGATAGAAGCCTTGCAGAATGGCATTGCCAGCCTTTACCCGGATATCAACGGCCTGCCCGCACTGAAAGAAGAAGCTTCACGCTTCATCAAGGCCTTTATTAATGTAGATTTAAAACCAGAAGGTTGTGTACCTGTCACCGGTTCCATGCAGGGAACTTTCGCCTCCTTCCTCACTTGCAGCCAATGCGACGAAAAGAAAGATACGATACTATTCATCGATCCTGGCTTTCCCGTACAGAAACAGCAGTTAGTAGTAATGGGACAGAAATTTGAAACCTTTGACGTGTATGACTATCGCGGCGACAAACTGAAAGAGAAATTGGAAAGTTATCTGACCAAAGGTAACATATCCGCCATCGTTTATTCAAATCCTAACAATCCCAGTTGGATATGCCTGAAAGAAGAAGAACTGCGTATTATCGGGGAACTTGCTACGCAATATGATGTTATCGTCTTGGAAGACCTCGCCTATTTCGCTATGGACTTCCGCCAGGATTTAAGCAAACCATTCCAGGCACCTTTTCAACCCTCAGTAGCACATTATACTGATAATTATGTATTGCTGATTTCTGGTTCCAAAGCCTTCAGTTATGCCGGACAACGTATTGGGGTAAGCTGTATTTCTGATAAACTGTACCATCGCTCCTATTCTGGTCTGACGAAACGTTATGGTGGAGGCACTTTTGGCACCGTATTCATTCATCGTGTGCTCTATGCCCTTTCATCCGGCACAAGCCATTCTGCACAATATGCCCTTGCCGCTATGCTGAAAGCAGCCAGCGACGGACAATATAACTTCCTAAATGAAGTGAAAATATACGGTGAGCGTGCCCATAAGCTAAAAGAGATTTTCCTGCGCCACGGCTTCCACCTGGTATATGATAATGATCTGGGAAATCCTGTTGCCGACGGTTTCTACTTTACAATTGGTTACCCGGGCATGACCAGCGGTGAACTTGCCAAAGAATTGATGTACTATGGTGTCAGTGCCATTTCACTGATTACCACAGGCAGCCATCAGGAAGGTCTGCGTGCTTGCACCTCTTTCATTCAGGATCACCAATACGCACAGTTGGATGAGCGTATGGCAATCTTTGCAGAAAACCATCCGGTATAAAATCACCAGTTACGGCCGGTATCCCACCACAAACGGGTACCGGCATTATCTTCTCCCCCCAAAGCTTTCACCAATGCCTGATATTGATCCGGATTCTCTGTCTGCAAGCCACCGGGAAAATTCAAACGCCGTATCATAGTCTCCGTATCTATACATCCATCCTTACTATGATTGAAGCGCACTGGGAAAAGACGCGGATAACCAGTTCTGCGCTGTTCCGCCCAAGCCTCACAACCTTCAGGAAACATAGCCAGCCATTTTTGTGTGATAATCTTCTCCAGCTTAATTTCACGGTCAGCCGTTTCTATCCATTTCGGAGACACCTTGCAACGGGTCGCTATATCATTCTCCGAATCGTATGTATCTATAAAATCAGCCGGTAGTTTATCACTGTTCAGATAACTCTCGCTCTGCATGATGCCATGTTGATGCAAAGAAGAAGTAACTCCTTTCTCATAGCAAGTACCGGCCAATTCTCCCGTCCAGTTTCTCAAAGCAGCTTCTGCCCGCAGAAACCAGACTTCCGCAGCAGTCATAAGAACCGCATCTGTTGCCTGAGTAACATTCAGTTTCGACATCCCCAGATAATTATTGTGAGAGAAACAAGTTCCCTGACGGATTCCATGATATTCTCCCTTAAACGCTGCATCCTGACACGTCGCAAAATAGATACTGCGCCTCGGATCGTCGTATCCATTCATTATTGATTCCATCGGAGCACTCATAAAAGTCTCATTCCACACCAGATTCAGTTCACCCAACGGATTGGTATATCCCCCCTGAGTAGAAGCAGCTACCGGTTCATTTTCCACTTCCAGCACTCCGTATTCATTATTAAAAGCTTTCAGGAACTCTGTACGGGCTTTTTCCTCGTCAACAACCGCAATCCTCATGGCAAGTCTCATTCGCAGAGAATTGGCAAACTTTATCCATGAAGTATATGCACCATCCATCAGAATATCAAAACGCGAAAACTCGGCAGCTTCCGGATTCGACTTTACATAATTGGTAAGAGTGGTCACAGCCGTATCCAGTTCGCAAAAGAATTCTTTATAAACTTCCTCCTGTGTATCGGGCATATACTTTGCATCAGCATCAGCAAACCGGGTATACACAATAGGGCCGTAATAATCCGTAACCCGGTGCATCACCTCCACTTTCAATACCTTAGTAACTCCGAAGAAACCCGGATGCTGGTTACGGGTCGCATTTTCCGACTGGTATATCTGCGGAAAGACATACGAATACATATGTCCCCACATTGCACTGTTCCAGCCATCCTGCAAATTATAGTCCGAATTATGAGTTCCTCCATTCAGTGGCTTGCCATCGTGCATATATCCACTGAACATATCTGCATTTAGATTTTGCGTCAGCTGGAAAGGCCAGTTCTTACCTTTCCCATAATCATAATTAAAATAAATACCCTGCTGAATGATTCCCAAACGGATGCCATGTTCATTGTAATCTATCTGCAAATCATCATCCGTCACTCCGGCTTTATCCGTATTGATATCCCTGAAATCACCTGTACATGAAGTAAAAGCTAACAGCGCACTCAATATCCAACTATATCTTTTCATTCCTGCTTCCTCCTTATTAAAATTCACACTTCAATGAGAAGCCCCAACTACGCGTTGTAGGCATTCCGTACACATCAATACCCTGATTATCATTACCGGTAGACAACACCAAATCAGGATCAAAAGGAGCCTTCTTATAAAAAAAGAACAAATTGCGGGCAATAAATGACACCTGCGCTTTCTTCAGCACCTTCGTTTTTTCCATCCAAGAGGCAGGCAACTGATAGGACAAAGAAAGTTCCCTCAGTCGGATGTTCGTTGCGTCATACATATAATATTCCGTCGTTCCTGCACGCCCGCCCACTATTTTGTAGAAGCCTTTCACGTTATCTATCCGCTGTCCTTCAAGCATCACATATTCTTTATCACGGGCCTTGGCAGTGGCTTCCGATACGCCGTACAAGTCCATATCCGCCTGCGTCTGCGAAAGCACCTTACCACCATAACGGCAATCCACCAGAAAATAGAGTGAGAGGTCTTTGTAAGAAAGTGTATGATTCCATCCCATTTGGAACTTCGGATTAGAATTTCCCACCTTTACCGTATTTCCATCACCTACTATTTTCGGTAATCCCGCATTACTTCCTTCCGTCTCATAAACAATGTTTCCGGAAGCGTCCCTTTCAAAGGCTTTTCCATAAATGTCACCTATCGAGCCACCTTTCACCAGTTTCATGGCATAACTGGAAGAAAAGCTGGTAGGACCGTAGACAAACTCTTTCAGTTCCTCGTGCAAGGAAATAATCTTATTCTTGTTGGAAGCAAAATTAAGAGTGGTGCTCCACATGAAATCATTCTTCATCACGGGGGTTGCATCCAAAGCAACCTCCCATCCCACATTCTGGATATTACCCGCATTCACATAACGGTAAGCATACTTATCACCTGCCAACGTAGGCAGCTTGAAGAACTGATTGCGAGTATTTGTTTTATAAAAAGTAAGATTAAACCCGATACGGCTATTCAGGAAGCGTGCTTCGGCACCTGCTTCCCACGAATAAGTCATTTCAGGCTCCATATCCTTGAAAGGGGCCGCATCATTCGCCAGGAATTCACCACCGGCAGTGATGTGTGAAGAGGAATTCGTAATGAACATCGGAATATCATTACCCACCAAACTATACGCAGCACGCACTTTGGCATACGACACCCATTCCGGCAATTTAAACAGGCGGCTCAATATCAGCGAAGTACCCACCGAAGGATAAAAGAAGCCTGTTTTCTCATGCGAGGTATATGCCAGAGTAGACGCCCAGTCATTACGTGCCGACAGGTCAATGTAAGCACTTTCCTTATATCCCACCTGTACAGTACCAAACACCGACTGTAATTGCCGTTGGGCATCTATTCTCTGATCCAGACTTGCCGAACCATTCATAAGTATATTTGCCAGATTAAACACATTGGCATATTTCAAGGAAGCCGTTTTCGAATCGTAGCGGGTAGAATTCACCGTTTTATCATTAATGCTACCACCCAGCGCACCATTTACAGAATAGTCTCCCCACTGTTTCTTCATCATAAGCAGCAGGTCACCATAGAATTGTATTTCCTGATAATCCATTTCTACATATCTCCCATTAGCACCAGCCAAAGCCGGAGCTGTAGAAGCATAAAACTTCTGACGCACCTTATCATCAATACAGTCCACATTACCACGCGCTTGCACCGTAAGCCAGTTGTTCACTTTCAAATTCGCCGACAGAGAAACAATAGCATGCATACGCACATCTTTACTTTGTATGCGGTTGATAATCCAATAAGGATTTTGCTCAAAGTCTTCATAAGATGTATGCCAATTTTGTATATTCATATTTCTACTTTCATCGTACACTTCAAAATTATCTTTATAGTACGATAAATTTTCTCCACGGGGAAAGCGGTAAAGTCCAACCAACGGATTCATATAAAATCCGCCCACAGTTGGTTTATTTTTGGTTACCTGGCGCATCAGGTTTACATTACCGTCCAGTTTTAAACGATCATTAAACATCACGGAAGTTTCCCTGAATGTTATATTATGTTTCGACAAACGATTCTTTTCAATAATACCATGCCCTGTGGTATTGGCATACGAGAAATAATTCTGCAATTTCTCATTACCATGACTCACAGACACAGAAGTGATGGAAGTCATCCCGGTAGAATAAAAGTCTTTCAGATTATCAGACTTCGGCAGGTTCTTTCGTTCGCCCCAGCTATCCACACCGTCACTCACCCCGTAACGGTTCTGCATCTCAGGCAAAGATGAGGCATTATCAAACATCAGGCTGGTAGAGAATGAGATACTCCGCTGTCCCTGTGACTTACCTTTCTTTGTAGTAATCAGTATCACACCATTAGCTGCCTGACTTCCATAAAGTGCCGCCGCAGGAGCACCTTTCAGTATACTGATGCTTTCTATATCTTCCGAATTCAGACCGGAGATTCCGTCCCCGCCATCACGATTACCGGCATTAGCCGTTCCCCCAATAGCACTGAAAGCCTGTTCCGAAGTAGAATTCAGCATAGGCACACCGTCAATCACATAAAGAGGCTGATTATCGCTGGCAACGGAACGGATTCCGCGAATACTTACCTTAGCAGATGCCCCTACCCCCGACGAAACTTGGTTAATCTGCACACCGGCAGCTTTTCCAGTAAGTGAAGTTATCAGGTTAGGCATTTTTACCCGGTTCAAATCCTCATTCTTTATCTGACTCGTTGCATAAGAGAGAGAATGTTCCTTCTTCTCAAGACCTAAAGCTGTTATAATCACCTTATCCAGCTCCATTGCATCTTCCAGCAGTACGATGTCCAGGTACGCATGCCCTTTCACACTAATCTCTTCCGTCTTATAGCCTATAAAAGAGAATTGCAATATGGCGTCATCCGCAACAGTCAGTTCAAATTCGCCATCAATATTCGTAGCCACCCCGTTAGAAGTGCCTTTCTCTAAGACAGTAGCTCCTGGCAAGGGGACACCTTTTTCATCCAAAACACGTCCGGTAATCTTTTTCTGCGTAGATGCCATCCTAAACTTTTCATTTATATCGTCTGCAGAAAAAGCATAGATGGAGCCACTATATGAAAAAAAAGAACTTAGAATCAATAAATATATATAAGTACGACTAGTTAGTTTCATAATATACAATAAAGAAATTACATTCCGCAAATGTAGCCAAATTCTCTTTAATAAAAACTGTTATATAACACAAAACCAATATCAATAGGTGAAAAAAGAGGAATAATATTTGTTTTTCGAGGATTTGTCTGTATATTAGTGGCATGGATACTAATACGGATATATTTAAAATAGAAACCAATCACGTGATACCTTCGCGTGGAAAAGTGTTGATATCTGAACCGTTCCTCTACGATGAGATGTTCGGGCGCTCCGTTATATTGCTAATAGACCACACGATGGATGGAACCATGGGAATGGTGTTAAACAAGCCTCTCCCCCTGTGTCTCAATGATGTACTGAAAGAATTCAAGGACGTAGACAAGATACCTATCTATAAAGGCGGTCCGTTGAGTACCGATACATTGTTTTACCTCCACACCCTGAAAGATATAGAAGACTCATTACAAATTGGAAAAGGTTTCTATCTGAATGGGGATTTCGATGCTATCCGCCGTTATATCCTGCAAGGCAATGAAATAACAGGCAAAATACGATTCTTCCTCGGTTACTCCGGCTGGGAGCACGACCAGCTATGCCGCGAAATAGAGGAAAATACTTGGCTGATAGGATCAGCAGACATCACTTCCCTTATGGACGAAAAGGGAAGTTCTAAACTCTGGAAAAATGTATTGGGCCAATTGGGAGGTAAATACAAGACCTGGTCACGTTTCCCTCAGATACCAACGCTGAATTAATCAATTCATCCGAATGCGCTGCAATAATGCAACATCTTTGAAACACCCCTCTACAAACAGCCAGTCCTTCAAAAGCCCGCATTGCACAAAACCGCAAGAAGTGAACAGGCGCATGCTTGCCTCATTGTCCGTAGCAACATGGACAATGAGCTGCTTCAGGTACAAGAAATCGAAAGCATATTCGCAAAGCAACGTCAACGCATCTTTGGCATAACCTGTCCCGCGAAATTCTTTCCGGATAACGATACCCACTTCTCCACGTGCATGTATAGGGGCAAAGTCCGTTATGTCAATCGTACCTATTGCCACTCCGTCCTCAAGGCGCACAATCATCATACGCAATTGTTTGTCGGCAAACATATCGCACTGCGAATTCTCCATGTATTGCTTCATTACATAGCGCGAATAGGGCACGGTGAAGTTACTGATGTCCCACTGCTGCGGATCATTTTCCATTTCGTAAATCAGTTCCAAATCTTCAGGCTCCATGGCGCGGAGGCGAATACGATCGTTGATAAAATAACTATGTTTCATTGTCAGAGATAACATTTTTCGGGAGTCACCAGCACGCGACTCTTCGGATTATAAATTCCGAGATGCAGTCCCATCTTCCGGTGACGGGAGAGCAAACGGACGATTGTTGAAAAAGAAAAAGCACGGCAATCATACACCACGTGCGTGAAGCCTTTCAGCGAAATGAACGGGCTGCCATGCCCATCTACCGCGGATGTTTCGTTAGACACAACAAAATGATGTCTTCCGGTCAATCCGTTACGTTTGAACAAACCGCGCAGACTATGAATGGTAGCTTCTTCACCCAAAACAAGAAAACGGGGAAAACGCTGTCCTTTCCGGAGAGATAGTTTCGCTTCTTTTTCCTGCAAACAGAATGTACGCCGCAGGCAAAGTACCGACAAGCGAATATACATCTGTAAATGAATGCCTGCACGGACCAGCCCACTCCCCACAACACCATAACGCTCGCCATGTTTACGGAAAAAAACATCCATTGCTTCACAAAATACGCGCACATGGCGGTAGGTATTCTTCGACGTACTCTCTCCTTTATAATGTAGTATCGGATAAGGTAGATAATAGTTTTCGTATCCCGCTGCCTCTATCCGGCAAGACAAGTCAATATCCTCACCATACATAAAGAAATCCTCATCCAGTAATCCGGATTTATCCAATGCAGAAGCACGCAACAGCATGAATGCACCTGCCAGCACTTCCACCCGATGGATGGCATCCATATCCAAAGTGTTACAATAATAACCACCCAGACTTTTGGAACGGGGGAACAGTTTCCCCAAACCGGACAATTTGCCGAAAGTGGCTGCCAAAGTAGGATAACCACGCTTTGACTCCCGCAGAAAACGTCCGTCATCTGTCAGCATTTTCACGCCGGCAGCTCCGGCACGGGGATGAGTGTCCATAAAAAGCAGTGCATTCTCCAAAGTATCTTCCGGCAACAGGGTATCAGGATTCAGCAATAACACATACTCCCCCTTCGCCTGTCTGATGGCCTGGTTATTGGCACGGGCAAAGCCGACATTTTCCTTATTATATATATAGGTGATATGCGGAAAGCGCTCGGTAATATACGTTTCCGAGCCATCGGCAGAGGCATTGTCAACTACCAGTACTTCAGCTGAAAGATTGTCGATAGCCCTATATACAGAACAGAGGCACTGTTCCAGATAATGCTTTACATTGTAATTGACTATGACAATGGAGAGTTTCATGCTTCTTCCTCTTTGTTGATATGCAGTTCTTTGCGCAAGCGTCCCTCGCCGGGCAGGCAGAACAATGAAGCTGTGAGAGCTATAAAAGCACAAAGCACGCCCTTATTACTCAACATAAGATAATATACAGCAAAGCCTGCCAACATCGGCAATGTCAAAAGCAACATGCGGATTTTGCTCCAAAACGAGTAGAGACGCAAAGCTTCGGGCAGACTGACCTTATCAATCTTCCTCGTCAACACCCATGCAAACAGTTTCAGAGACACTGGCACACAAATAGCAACCAGCAGAATGGTTAGTGTTTCTGCAAAATAAGTGGCGCGCACATCGGCGGCATACATGCCTACCCACTCCTCACCTATTTCACCCACTACAATTAATATCACCGGCAGTAGCCAGAAACCAATAAATAGCGACTTCAAACAAGCTACTACGTGTTTTATTTGTTCTTCCATTTCTCAATTTTTAATTTTCAATTTCCCGAAAAGGGCGTCCGGTTCACAATGCTGCGCCCCAGCGTCACTTCATCGGCATATTCCAGTTCATCACCTACAGAGATGCCGCGAGCAATCACACTCAACTTCACTCCCATCTTTTCCAATTTACGGTAGATATAGAAGTTGGTGGTATCTCCTTCCATCGTGGTGCTAAGCGCCAGGATAATTTCTTTTATCCCACCCGCAGCCACGCGTTGCACAAGACTTTCTATCTGTAAGTCACCCGGACCTACACCATCCATCGGCGAAATCACTCCACCCAACACATGATACAGCCCCCGGAATTGCTGTGTAGCTTCCACCGCCATCACATCGCGGATATTCTCAACGACACAAACCGTAGATGTATCCCGCTGCGGATTAGCGCAAATGCGGCAAGTCTCCGTATCCGAGATGTTGTGGCAAACCTTGCAATACTTCACTTCATGCTTCAGTGTAACAATAGCGTTGCCAAAAGCTTCCACCACCGCTGTGTCCTGTCGCAAAAGATGCAACACCAGTCGCATGGCCGTCTTCCGTCCTACCCCGGGCAGCTTGGCAAACTCGCTCACCGCCTTTTCCAATAATATTGAGGAAAATTGTCCGTTCATACTAAAAAATCAACTATTGACGGCAAAGATAGCGCAAACCGAAAGCAGTACAAAATAAGCTTGCTTATTTTTAATGCTGAGGTGCAGCTTATCTTCGCTTTTGAGCAAAGATAGTGCAAATTGAGCGCAGAACTTTCATGCTTGCACAAAAAAGTTATGCGAAATTCTGAAATTAGTGTTACCTTTGCATACGTAAAAAAAGAGAAACGGCTCGCAATGAGTGTAAGGATTTATACAAATCCTCTTTTAAAGACGCTCTACGAAGGGTCGCAGCGTTTTTAAAGAACGAGGGCAACGTTTTTAAAGAATGATGCCGTTATTCTTTAAAAACGTTCGATACATTTATTAAGAACGTCCTCCCCATCACTAAAAAGAGTAAGAAACTTTCTAAATTTGACAAGAAAATGGAGATTACAAGTGCTGAATTCGTCATTAGCAATACCGACGTAAAAAAATGCCCCCCGGGAATATTCCCCGAATATGCTTTCATCGGACGTTCCAACGTCGGAAAATCAAGTCTCATCAATATGCTGACAGGGCGTAAAGGACTTGCAATGACTTCCGCAACCCCGGGAAAGACAATGCTCATCAACCACTTCCTCATCAATAATAGCTGGTATATCGTCGACCTGCCCGGCTACGGCTATGCCCGACGCGGACAAAAAGGGAAAACACAGATACAGCGAATCATTGAAGATTACATCCTGGAACGCGAGCAAATGACCAATCTCTTCCTGCTCATCGACTCACGCCTCGACCCGCAAACTATCGACATCGAGTTCATGGAGTGGTTGGGCGAACACGGAGTACCTTTCTCCATCGTCTTCACCAAAGGCGATAAATTGAAAGGCGGCAGACTGAACATCAACATTCAGCAGTATCTGAAGAAGCTGAAGGAGCAATGGGAAGAACTTCCCCCCTATTTTGTGACCTCTTCTGAGAACAGAATGGGCAAAAAAGAGTTATTAGATTATATAGAGAGTATTAACAAAGAAATGAACACCTAATAATTTATTAGTAAAATGAAAAAGAGTATATTTTCACTGGCATTCGTAGCCGTACTATTACTGGTATCGGCCAATAGCCAGGCACAATCGCTGAAAGATTTATTCAACAAAGAGAATGTAGAAAAAGTAGTTAGTGCTGTCACCGGCAAAAATACAGTTGACATGACAGGTACATGGTCATACACCGGTGCCGCCATCGAATTTGAATCAGACAACCTGTTGATGAAAGCCGGTGGTGCCGTTGCCGCTACTACCGCCGAAGCCAAACTTAACGAGCAGCTAAGCAAGGTGGGCATCAAACCCGGACAATTGAGTTTTACTTTCAATGCCGACAGCACTTTCAGCGCCAAACTGGGAGCTAAAACCTTGAAAGGAACCTATGCATACAATGCTACCGAAAAGCATGTGACTATGAAGTTCGTCAAGCTGATAAATATGAATGCCAAGGTCAATTGCACCTCCGGCAATATGGACTTGCTGTTCGAATCGGACAAACTTTTGAAGCTAATCACCTTCCTTTCCGGCAAGGTCAACAACGCAACGTTGAAAACCATCAGCTCGCTGGCAAGCAAGTACGACGGCATGATGCTGGGGTTTTCACTTGAGAAGAAAGAATAAAGACCCCAAAGCCACAATAGAGAAAGCCCCGTAAACTTAATGTTTACGGGGCTTTTCATTATTAATTCTTAAATTATTATGAGAATGGAGCGGAAAACGAGACTCGAACTCGCGACCCTAACCTTGGCAAGGTTATGCTCTACCAACTGAGCTATTTCCGCATTTGATGACTCCCTTTTCACAAAGAGAAAGTGCCCAGAACAGGACTCGAACCTGCA
>NZ_JH992940.1:893785-1151058 GCF_000315485.1 Bacteroides oleiciplenus YIT 12058
TGAGCGGAAAACGAGACTCGAACTCGCGACCCTAACCTTGGCAAGGTTATGCTCTACCAACTGAGCTATTTCCGCGATTGCGGATGCAAAGGTAGATATTTTCTCCAAACCTGCAAACATTCTGGCTCTTTTTTTCGCGAAGAAAAATATACATCCGCCCTGCATACACGGCATTTTTTTGATTATCAGCTCATTCTGTTCCGATAATCTTCGTAAGAAAATTGCCTGAATACTTCAGCTTTCCCGTCTTTTGTCCACATAGCGATAGCAGGATGGTGAATTCCATTAAACATATTTGTTTTTACCATGGTGTAGTGAATCATATCTTCGAAGACAATGCGCTCGCCGATTTGCAATTCATGTCCGAAGCTCCAGTCGCCCATATAGTCACCGCTCAGACACGAATTCCCACCCAGTCGATACACATGGCAGCCACCGTTATTTCCCATCTCAGCGCCACGCACCGCAGGCTGGTAAGGCATCTCCAGACAGTCGGGCATATGGCAGGTGAAGCTGACATTGAGAATGGCGGTACGGATCCCTCGGCTTTCTACAATATCCACCACTTCGGAAGTTAGTACACCGGTTTGCCAGGTAAAAGCGGAACCGGGTTCCAGGATAATGCGCAAATGGGGATGACGGGTACGCAAACCTTTCAGTACATGGATAAGATGTTCCACATCATAATCCTTGCGCGTCATCAGATGACCGCCGCCCAGGTTCAACCATTTGATTTGCGGAAACCAGTGGGAGAATTTTTCTTCCAGATGCTTCAGCGTTCGTTCCAGTTCATAGGAGGAGGACTCGCAGTGACAATGACAATGGAAGCCATCAACGCCTTTCGGCAAGGTTTCAGTCAATAAATCCGCCGTTATGCCGAAGCGGGTTCCGGGAGCGCAGGGATTATAAAGCTCTGTTTCCACTTCAGAATACTCAGGATTGATACGAATGCCGCAAGAAATGCCGCTCCCCTCTCTCACTATCATAGGATAGAAACGGCAGAATTGCGACAGGGAGTTGAAAGTGATATGACTGCTGCAACGCATGATTTCAGGAAAATCTGCTTCCGTATAGGCGGGAGAATATGTATGTGCCTTGCTGCCGAACTCTTCCAATGCCAGACGCGCTTCGTAAACGGAGCTTGCCGTAGAATGATTGATATACTCCTTGAAAATGGGAAATGAACGCCACATAGCAAAAGACTTGAACGCCAGGATAATTTCGACTCCGGCACGGTCGGCAACACTCTTTATAAGAGTGAGGTTCTTTCTCAGCAAATCCTCCTCCATGATATAACATGGAGAAGGGAAACAATTAAAATCTATCATAAGTAGCAAAATTCTTCATTTAACCGATAATCTTAAAACGAGCAAAGCGCAATAAAAGTTGCTTGTCACCCGCATTCTTGAAACGAATGGTTGCTTTGGCATTATCGCCATTGCCTTCCACATTTATCACTTCTCCCAAACCAAAACGTTCATGTTCGATAAGCTGTCCCTGCTGCACGGCCATTGCCGAAGCAGAAGACGGCGCAACAGGCGAAGCAGATGGAGTCACCCGTTTCAGGTTACGCGGTACGCTCGGAGCAATAATCTGTTGTTTTGGACGCTGGGAAGTTTCTTTTTCAGAATTATACAATGATTCACGGGCATGAGGCGAACGAGAGAACCCGCCACTATTTTCCCTGCGGAAATGCCCGGCTTCTTCATCAACCTTACTACCCAGTCCAGTGTCCTGGGGCAAGCGTAGGAAGCGGATATCTATATCTTTCAGGAAGCGGCTGGGACTACCGAACTCCATCTTTCCATAACGAAAACGAGTGCGGGCATACGAAAGGAAGCAATGTTCCTCTGCCCGCGTAATAGCTACATAAAACAAGCGCCTCTCCTCCTCCAACGCGCGAGGTGAGTCTCCCACCATGCCGCTGGGGAAGAGATTCTCTTCCATTCCCACCACAAATACATTTTTAAACTCCAGTCCTTTAGCAGAATGAACAGTCATAAGCGTAATTTTCTCATCGTCTCCATCCTTGTCTGAATCCTGATCGGTGAGCAACGACACCTCAGAAAGGAAGTCTGTCAGCGAAACATTGGGATTACCTTCTTCCAGACGCATTGCACAGAAATCACTCACACCATTCACCAGTTCCTCAATATTCTCTTTACGGCTTAGGTTCTCCGGTGAATTGTCCTGGCAGACATCATTGATAATACCGGATTGGCGGATAATTTCCGTACCTATCTCATAAGCATTCTTCTCGGCCACTCCTTCTATAAACGATACTATCAGGTCACGAAAACCTTGCAGCTTGGTATGCGTGCCTTTATTGAAGTTCAAACCGTACGTCAACGGTTCACAAAGTGCATTCCAAAGGCTGACATTATTTTCCGTAGCAGCAGCAATAATCTTGCCCACCGTCGTTTCTCCGATGCCACGAGCCGGATAATTAATGATACGCTTGAATGCCTCCTCATCATTAGGATTCACTACCAGACGGAAATAAGCTATCACATCCTTAATCTCTTTACGCTGGTAGAAAGACAGGCCACCATAAATACGGTAAGGCATCCCCCTCTTTCGCATAGCTTCCTCAAATACACGGCTCTGTGCATTGGTACGATAAAGTATAGCAAAATCAGAGTAAACATAGTGCTCCGAACGGCGTAACTCCGCAATCTTATTGATAACAATATCGCCCTCTTCCACATCACTATATGCCTGGAATACACCGATAGCCTCTCCCTTCTCCTTTTCAGAGAAAACTTCCTTGCGTATCTGCCTTTGGTTTTTCTCAATCAAGCTATTGGCGGCACAGACAATGGTTTGCGTAGAGCGATAGTTCTGTTCCAGCTTAAAGACTTTCGTATCAGGGTACACTTTCGTAAAATACAATATATTGTCAATATCAGCTCCACGGAAAGAATAAATACTTTGCGCATCATCTCCCACCACACAAACATGCTGGTGTCCTTTGGCCAACTGTAACACAATGCTATGCTGCGCATAGTTGGTATCCTGATACTCATCTACCAGAATATACCGGAACTGCTCCTGATAACGTGCCAACACTTCAGGATGATCCCTGAACAATATAAAAGTATAAAAGAGTAAATCGTCAAAATCCATGGCATCCGCCTGCCTGCAACGTTCCCAGTACCGACGATAAATATCACGGATAGCAGGCATTTTAGCGGCGCAGTCACCTTCGTACGCTTCCTTATTGGCCGCATATCCTGCCGGAGAAACCAGATGGTTCTTTGCATTGGATATACGCGCCTGCACACTGCCCGGCTTATAAACTTTCTCGTCCAGCCCCATTTCTTTTATAATAGAGCGCACCAGACTCTTGCTGTCCGACGTATCATAAATGGTGAACTGGGAAGTAAAGCCGATATTCGCAGCTTCTACATGCAGAATACGCAGAAAGATGGAGTGGAACGTACCCATCCACAAATGACGTGCCCGCTGGGCACCCACCTGCCGGGCAATACGTTCTTTCATCTCACGGGCAGCTTTATTCGTAAAAGTCAGAGCCAGGATATTCCAGGGCTGGTAATTATTCTCCAACAAATAGGCTATCTTGTAGGTCAGCACCCGCGTTTTTCCAGAGCCTGCACCGGCTATAACCAGTGACGGACCGTCGTTGTAGAGCACTGCCGCACGCTGTCCTTCATTCAGTTCTTCTATATAATTCGCATTCATGTATGCAAAATTAGAAGAATATTTTCACATATATATAATGTTGCTCCAACTAAAACAGAAATTAATATGAATCAGCTATTGAAACTTGTTCATGATTGAATGAAAATGAATAAAAAATGTTTGTGGACTGAAACACTCTAATAAAACTACTTCTAAAAAAATTAATGGATATGGAAGAACATTTATAGGATGGAAAACGTTATAATAACAAAACTATAATTCAAGACAAATTATGAATACGTTATTAACATCATTAATGCTTATAATTATGACTCACGAAATGCCAAAACTTCCATATGCAAACAATGCATTGGAACCTGTAATCAGTCAGCAAACCATAGATTACCACTACGGTAAACACTTGCAAACATACGTAAATAACCTCAATAACCTGGTTCCGGGTACTGAGTATGAAAATAAAGATTTAGTGACTATTGTGGCCACTGCACCGGATGGAGCTATCTTCAATAATGCCGGACAAGTTCTGAATCATACCCTTTACTTCCTGCAGTTTTCTCCGAAACCTGCTCATAGTGAACCTACTGGGAAGTTGGCAGAAGCCATCAAACGCGACTTTGGAAGTTTTGATAACTTCAAGAAAGAATTTGCAGCCGCTTCTGTAGGATTATTCGGATCAGGTTGGTCCTGGTTGTCAGTAGACAAGGATGGCAAACTACACATCACCAAAGAAGCTAACGGAAGTAACCCGGTACGTTCAGGTCTCACCCCGTTGTTGGGCTTCGATGTTTGGGAACATGCTTATTATCTCGACTATCAAAACCGCCGCGCCGATCATGTAAATGCCCTATGGGGTATTATTGATTGGGACGTAGTAGGCAGCCGAATGAAATAACAACAACATCATAAACTCTTTTTAAGCGTACCTTTGTGAATGGTTATTCCCAAAGGTACGTTTTGTGTATCCAATCTAACATCTTTTAAAGAAAAACCTTACCCACTGAAAGCATTTATCATTAACTTTGCTAAACATAAACGTTTAACAATAGAAATGAAGCTTATTGTAGTCACAGCCCCCACATTTTTTGTGGAAGAAGACAAGATTATCACAGCACTTTTTGAAGAAGGGTTGGATATTCTGCATCTAAGGAAGCCGGAAACACCTGCTATGTATTCCGAGCGCCTATTGACGCTAATTCCCGAGAAATACCACAGGCGCATCGTTACTCACGAACATTTCTATCTGAAAGAGGAGTTTGACCTCATGGGTATTCATCTGAACTCACGAAATCCGCATGAACCGCATGACTATTCAGGACACGTCAGTTGCACTTGCCACTCGGTAGAGGAAGTAAAAAGCAAAAAGCATTTTTATGATTATGTATTTATGAGTCCGGTTTATGATTGCATCACTAAACAAGGCACTCTTTCCGGCTATACCCCCGAAGAGCTACGCGCAGCAGGAAAAGAAAGAATAATTGATACAAAAGTGATGGCATTAGGTGGGATTACCCCCGATAACATTCTGGAAATAAAAGATTTCGGATTTGGCGGTGCTGTAGTACTGGGCGACTTATGGAACAAATTCAATGTCTGCACAGACCGGGATTACTTGGGTGTCATCCGCCATTTTAAGAAACTAAAGGAAATGGCAGATTAAAAACGAAGTCCATCAACTTAGAATTTTCCGTATTCCTTGTATTCTATTCCGGCAGGCAAAGTAAAATAGAACGTAGAGCCCTCTCCTTTTTTCGACTCTACACCGATACCACCACCATAATGTTCTACAATGGATTTTGTGATAGAAAGTCCTAAACCCGTACCACGAATATTATAGTTCATCTTCACAAAGCGCTCAAAAATAGCCCTACGGCTTTCTTCGTCAATACCACAACCTGTATCGGCCACATAAAAATAGAAATTGTCATTGCTCAGACGGCGATAGCCAATTCGCACACTACCTTGCTCAGTGAACTTCAAAGCATTCTTTACCAGATTATTAACCACCTGCGCAAAACGTACCCGGTCTATCATCAAACGACATTGAGGCAGTTTCTCTACAAACTCCAACAAGATTCCCGATGGCCTGGGATGCGCATTCTCAACTGCACATATTTCCTCAATCAAAGCATTCACATCCACATCTCCGTCATTATACTCTATCGTATTGGCTTCTATCTTCGAAAAGTCCAATAAGTCATTTATCATCTGAACAAGAAAATTCTTATTGTCATTAATCTCTTTCAAGAAAATCATCCGTTCTTCCCTACTCAGATTATCAGTCTCTGCAAGTATATTCGTAAATCCTACGATAGCATTCAGCGGAGTACGTATCTCATGTGTCATATTGGCAATGAAAGCATTCTTCAACTGATTGCTTTCTTCTGCCACGTCATTTAACTGCTGCAAAGTCTTCAGACGCTTGTTCTTACTCATGGATATAGTAATCATAATAACCAAAAGCAACAAAATTATCACCCCAAAACAGAGCAATATAAGCTCATTTTTAGAGATAAACTCTGTAACCCAAAATCTATAATATATGGCAAGATCCGGCTTCATAAAGTTGGTTATTAAAAAGATTAGGTAATATGATTGTTCTAAGTGGGGACAAATATACTAAAGAAAAAACAAATAAATGGTTATTGAATACATGTTTTTTCAAAAAAAATAGGCTGCAAACCTATTCAGAAGAGGTTTACAGCCTATAAATATCAGATTTTAGAAATATTTACTTAAAGTCTTCAATCGCCGCCTGCGCCGCTGCCAGTCGTGCAATGGGAACTCTGAACGGAGAACAGCTTACATAGTTCAAGCCTACCTTATGGCAGAATTTCACAGATGAAGGTTCACCACCATGTTCACCACAAATACCACACTTCAAGTCCGGACGGATGGCACGGCCTTTTTCAGTAGCCATGCGCACCAACTGACCTACACCATTCTGGTCGAGAACCTGGAATGGGTCTACCTTCAAGATTTTCTTTTCCAGATAAACCGGGAGGAATGAAGCAATATCATCGCGAGAATAACCGAATGTCATCTGCGTCAAGTCATTCGTACCGAATGAGAAGAACTCGGCAGAAGAAGCAATGCGATCGGCAGTCAACGCAGCGCGAGGAATTTCAATCATCGTGCCTACTTTGAAGTCGATGCTATCTCCTATTTCTTCAAAGAGTGTAGCAGCTTCTTCACGGATTACCTTTTCTTGTTCTTTGAACTCATACAAGATACCGGTCAGCGGAACCATGATTTCGGGGTGTGTTTCCACGCCTTCTTTCTTCAGTTCCAAAGCTGCCCCCAGAATGGCACGTGTCTGCATTTGCGTGATTTCAGGATACGTATTACCCAAACGGCATCCACGGTGTCCCAACATCGGGTTGTGTTCGCAAAGTGATTCTACACGTTGCTGGATATAATGTAGACTAACGCCCATTGCATCCGCCATTTCCTGTTGTCCCTTCAAATCGTGGGGAACAAACTCATGCAAAGGAGGATCGAGCAAACGTACAGTCACCGGACAACCTTCCATAGCCTTGAAGATACCCTTAAAGTCAGCCTGTTGGTAAGGCAAAATCTTAGCCAGAGCTTTGCGGCGTCCTTCTGCATCTTCTGCAAGAATCATCTCACGCATAGCTTTAATCTTTTCACCCTCAAAGAACATGTGTTCCGTACGGCAAAGGCCTATACCTATAGCCCCAAAGTTGCGTGCTACTGCAGCATCATGGGGAGTATCAGCATTGGTACGCACCTGAAGTTTCGTATATTTATCAGCCAGCTCCATCAATTCTGCAAAATCTCCGGAAAGTTCGGCAGCTTTCGTTTCTACCTGACCTTTATAAACCACACCCGTACTACCGTTCAATGAAATGTAGTCGCCTTCTTTCAACAGAACGCCATCTATCTCCACAGTACGAGCTTTATAATCAATATTCAATGCACCGGCACCGGACACACAACATTTACCCATACCACGGGCAACAACAGCCGCGTGAGAAGTCATACCACCACGGGCAGTAAGAATACCTTCTGCAACTGCCATACCAGCCAAGTCTTCGGGAGAAGTTTCAATACGTACCATTACGATACGTTTGCCGGCAGCATGCCATTCGGCAGCATCGTCTGCAAAGAACACGATTTGTCCCGTAGCAGCACCCGGAGATGCGGGAAGACCACGAGTCAGGGCTTTGGCTTGCTTCAGAGCAGACTTATCAAATACTGGGTGAAGCAATTCATCCAGCTTGTTAGGCTCACAACGCATCAATGCAGTTTTTTCATCAATCATGCCCTGATGGAGCAAATCCGTTGCAATCTTCACCATCGCCGCACCGGTACGTTTACCGTTACGAGTCTGGAGGAACCAGAGCTTACCATCCTGAACGGTGAACTCCATATCCTGCATGTCTTTATAATGATTTTCCAGTTTAGTCTGGATAGCATCCAACTCCTTATATATTTCCGGCATAGCCTCTTCCATTGACGGATATTTGGCAGCACGTTCTTCTTCACTAACACCTGCCAATTCAGCCCAGCGCTGTGAACCAATCTTTGTAATCTGTTGTGGTGTACGGATACCGGCTACCACGTCTTCACCCTGCGCGTTAATCAGATATTCACCATTGAACAAATCTTCACCGGTAGCAGCGTCACGGCTAAAACAAACACCTGTAGCCGAAGTTTCACCCATATTACCAAACACCATTGCCTGTACAGTAACAGCAGTACCCCATTCATCAGGTATACTTTCCATTTTGCGATACAGAATAGCACGTTCATTCATCCAAGAGTTGAACACCGCACAAACAGCGCCCCATAATTGCTCATAAGCGCAAGTCGGGAAGTCTTTTCCAGTTTGTTTCTTAACAGCCGCTTTGAATTTCTTCACCAGTTCTTTCAGGTCTTCCACTGTCAGTTCATTATCCAACTGCACACCCTTTTCATGCTTCACTTCTTCAATGATAGCCTCAAAGGGGTCGATATCTTCTTTATTCGTCGGTTTCATGCCCAATACCACATCACCATACATTTGTACGAAACGACGGTAAGAGTCCCATGCAAAACGGGCATTGCCTGTTTTACGCGTCAAACCTTCCACTACTTCATCATTCAAGCCCAGATTGAGGATTGTGTCCATCATACCCGGCATGGAAGCACGAGCACCCGAACGAACGGAAACCAATAACGGATTTTCTATATCACCGAATTTAGAACGCATCAACGTTTCTACATTTGCAATAGCATTTTCTACTTCACCTTTCAACAGAGCAACAACTTTCTCCTGCCCCATCTCATTATATTCGGTACAAACCTCAGTCGTGATTGTAAAACCGGGAGGAACCGGAACCCCGATAAGGTTCATTTCGGCAAGGTTGGCACCTTTGCCCCCCAAAAGATTCTTCATGTCGGCCTTTCCTTCTGCCTGACCGTTACCAAAGGTATAAACTCTTTTTTTGTCCATAATATAAATTTAAGTTTCTCGATTGTGATTTTTTCTGTTCGCAAATCTAAGTATATTTCGCATACTAGAAAACTTTTTGAGAAAAAACTTTCTATCAAAATGCAATTTCGACATTGCAATCTTTAATATTTCACTTCATAGAGAGAAATCCCGAAAAAATGTCTACTTTTGCAGAATAATTTATTAGACTGGTGTAAAAGTGGCAAGAAATAGAAAAGAGCTTCCCCTACTGGAGAAAGTGACAATAACGGATGTGGCTGCCGAAGGAAAAGCCATCGCAAAGGTCAATGATTTGGTTATTTTCGTACCTTATGTCGTTCCCGGAGATGTAGTAGACCTGCAAATTAAGAGAAAAAAGCATCATTATGCTGAAGCTGTAGCAGTGAAGTTCCACGAATATTCTCGTGAAAGAGCTGTCCCATTCTGCCAACACTATGGTATATGCGGCGGTTGTAAATGGCAAGTTCTCCCCTATTCCGAACAAATCAAGTACAAGCAAAAGCAGGTGACGGACAACCTTACCCGCATCGGAAAAATAGAACTTCCGGAAATTTCCCCTATCCTTGGTTCAGAGAAGACGCAGTTTTATAGAAATAAACTGGAGTATACTTTTTCAAACAAACGTTGGCTGACGGAAGAAGAAATAAAACAGAATGTGGTATATGACCAAATGAATGCCGTAGGTTTCCATATTCCCAACGCTTTCGATAAAGTATTGGCCATAGAAAAGTGCTGGCTACAGGATGACATTTCCAATCGCATCCGCAATGCCGTACGTGATTACGCTTACGAGCACAACTATTCATTCATCAACCTACGCACTCAGGAAGGTATGTTGCGCAATATGATTGTACGCACATCTACCACTGGAGAGTTGATGGTTATCCTCATTGCAAAGATAGAAGAAGAGGAAGAAATGCCACTATTCAAGCAACTCTTGCAATATGTAGCAGATACATTCCCTGAAATCACTTCTCTCCTATACATTATTAATAATAAGCGGAACGATACCGTCACTGATCTGGATGTATACACCTTCAAAGGTAAAGACCACATCTTTGAGGAAATGGAAGGGTTACGCTTCAAAGTAGGTCCCAAATCGTTCTATCAGACTAATTCAGAACAAGCGTATAATCTCTATAAGATAGCACGTGAGTTTGCCGGACTGACTGGGGAGGAACTGGTATACGACCTTTATACGGGCACGGGAACCATTGCCAACTTCGTTTCCAAACAAGCCCGCCAGGTCATCGGAATCGAATATGTGCCCGAAGCTATTGAAGATGCAAAGGTAAATGCAGAAATCAACGGAATCAAGAACACGCTGTTTTTTGCCGGTGATATGAAGGATATACTGACGCAGGATTTCATTAATGAATACGGTCGTCCGGATGTCATCATCACCGATCCCCCACGTGCAGGTATGCACCAGGATGTAGTAGATGTAATCTTATTCGCTGAACCGAAACGCATTGTATATGTAAGCTGTAACCCTGCAACCCAGGCACGCGACTTGCAATTGCTTGACGTAAAATATAAGGTGAAAGCCGTGCAACCAGTAGATATGTTTCCACACACTCATCATGTGGAAAATGTAGTGTTACTGGAATTAAGAAATGAAGACTGAGAATTAATCACTAATCACTAACCATTAATCACCATCAACGTGGCAAGAGGAAAAATTGTAGCACGAGCCCGCACTCAATACACGGACTACACAGTTAAAGAGCCAATTGAGCTTATGGAGTTTCTGGCAGCCAAGATGCCGGACGCCAGTCGCACCAAACTAAAATCACTGCTCAGCAAGCGAGTGGTATTTGTAGACAGTGTGATAACCACTCAATACAACTTCCCGCTCAAACCGGGTATGAAAGTACAAATCAGTCGCGATAAGGGCAAGAAGGAGTTTCATAATAAGCTGCTGAAGATTGTATATGAGGATGCGTATATCATTGTAGTGGAAAAGATGCAGGGATTACTATCAGTCAGCACCGAACGCCAGAAAGAACGCACTGCCTACCATATCTTAAATGAATACGTGCAACGCTCAAACGGACGTGGCAGTAGTGTTTATATCGTCCACCGCCTCGACCGTGATACTTCGGGGTTAATGATGTTTGCCAAAGACGAAAAGACACAGTTTACTTTGCGTGATAACTGGCATGATATTGTGACCGACCGTCGTTATGTAGCGGTAGTTAACGGAGAAATGGAAAAGAATGCCGGCTGTGTGGTATCCTGGCTTACAGACCGCATGCTTTATGTCTATTCCAGTCCGACAGATGACGGAGGACAAAAATCCATTACGCATTACCGCACTATTAAACGTGCTAACGGTTATTCTTTGGTAGAACTGAACCTGGAAACAGGACGCAAGAACCAAATCCGTGTACATATGCAAGATTTGGGACATCCTATTATTGGTGATGGACGTTATGGTCTGGAAGAAGTAAATCCTATCGGACGCCTGGCGCTACATGCTTTCAAACTCTGTTTTTATCATCCGGTGACGGGAGAGTTAATGCAGTTTGAGACGCCTTATCCGTCAGATTTCAAGAAGTTGTTTCTAAAGAGAAAAGATTAAACGAACATAATAAAAACGGGTCACTTTATAAAGTGACCCGTTTTTATTATATATATGTTTATTCCATTTCTAATATAAAATTGAATCCCGGACTATCATCCGATATATGAAATGTACCTCGCAACTGGTTTCCTGTTACTCTGACATTGTCCATAAAAGAAGTACCTGCCCTGCCATAATTTAATACAAGATTATTGCTAAAATCATCTTCCCACCACCATTGAAAACGGTAATACTCATATTGAGCTCCATCATATGAATAATACTGATATTCTTCACCAAATCCATCACCTCCAAAAGTGAATGTACTGAAAAGAGGTTCACCATTGTCAGCATTCATACCGACATCTCCCGTCCATGCACGACCAATTATTACCGATTCTATACTATATTGATCATCGTCATCACATGATGCCAGACTTAAAGTCAACACACATGCAAATATAAAATATAGATATTTCTTCATTTCCTTTATGTTTTAAATTAGTTCTTCGTATAACTGGCATCTGTCATCATTATAATCTTACCATCCAATTTACCGCTAAGATAATGATCGCGTACCCACACATTCTCAAAGTACTTTACTTTTCCATCAGGAAAAGTCATCCTCAAAGCCTCTTTACTATTATCCGCCCAGCGCCAGGAAAACTCTCTGTCAACTGTTGTTTTTCCACCCTCATCATACGTTATTGTGAGTTCCTGACCCTTATTATTATCTTTGAAGAATTTCAGTTGATAAGTGCAAGGCGCTCCCTCATTCGTCTCTGATTCATCCACCCATGTTCTGTCACATAGCTTTTTATCGCTATTCTCCATAGTATAATAAACATCATCTCCACAAGACGTCAAACCAATAGCAAAGGCACATAGCAGTAATATTTTTCCAACATTCAAAGTTTTCATAATTCATTTCGTTTAGTTAATACCTGTGGACAAAAATACGAAAAGATATTGAGATGTCTTAATATTTTGCCTGATATTTCTTGTAGAAGACCAGAAACAGAATGAAACCCAGCATGGCAAAAGGCACTCCTGCCAGTGCAGGATAGCGGTAACCGCCACTAATAGCCAATCCACCCACATAAGCTCCAATTGCATTGCCCAGATTAAATGCCACTTGTACACAAGCTGCCCCCAGCATCTCCCCACCTTTAGCTACACGGATAATCAGTACCTGCTCCGGACTGGAAACTGCAAACAAACCTGCCGTGCAAAGACACATCAATAATGCAGATAACCACGGATAAGGAGACAAGAAGAATATCAATAACAACACAATACAAATCATGGCTTGCACGGTAGTTCCCACTTTCCCAGGAGTATAACGATCAGAAAGACGTCCACTAACCAAGTTTCCTACCACCATACCAAAACCTGCCAATACCATCAATCCGGTAATGCTACCAGCACTGAATCCGGACACATCTGTCAGCAACGGATTGATATAGCTATACCAACAAAAAACACCTCCGTTCCCTAATGCTGTCGCACCCAGAATAAGCCAAGGCGCAGGCGTTTTCAAAAACCGGAATTGTCCTTTGAATCCTGTATCTTTCAATCCCTCCACATGAGGCACCCATCGCCAGATATAATAAAGGATAATCACTCCCCAACAGCCCACCAACAAGAAAGTAACACGCCAGGAAATTGAATTACTCAGTGAAGTGCCCAGCGGAACCCCGAAAAGATTGGCAATAGTCATTCCCGCTATCATAATCGACACAGCTTCGGAACCTTTTCCTTTATCAGCCAATTTCTCCGCTACAATAGAAGCCACACCGAAGTATGCACCGTGAGGAAGTCCGGAAATGAAACGTGCCAATAGCAACACCCAATAGTTAGGTGCCATTGCCGCACAGATATTTCCCACCATAATCAGTGCCACCAATGCCAATAAAATGTGTTTCAACGGATGTTTACGGGCTAAGATCAAAGCAGGCGCACCCACACAAACGCCCAAAGCATATGCAGAAATAAAATGTCCTGCAACAGGAATACTAATACCTAAATCCTTAGCCACATCAGGCAGAATACCCATCATGACAAACTCAGCAATACCCAATCCCAAGGTGCCGAATGCTAATGCAATAAGACTCTTCTTCATACCTATTTTTACCTAAAAAACTAATCTTTTTACCGGGGTGCAAAGGTAGTATTTTTTTTATTCCAGTGATAAACTATTTAAGACTGCATTTTGTTTTTATACATAAACAGAATATAAAGATGAGAACAATTATTATAAGTATATGTATGGCAATGATGGCAATAGCTGTTCAGGCACAGCAGAAGAGTTTCTATGACTTCACAGTCAAGACTATTGATGGAAAAGATATATCACTTTCTACCTTTAAAGGTAAAAAAGTGCTGGTGGTTAATGTTGCTTCCAAATGTGGATTCACTCCGCAATACGCCAAGCTCGAAGAATTATATACCAGATATGGGAAAGATAATTTCGTGGTAATTGGCTTTCCTGCCAATAACTTCATGCATCAGGAACCGGGAAGCAATGAAGAAATCAAGGAATTCTGCACATTGAATTATGGAGTTACATTTCCGATGATGGAAAAGATTTCCGTTAAAGGAAAAGACATTGCCCCCCTATACAAATGGCTTACTACGAAAAGCGAAAACGGCGTTCAGGATGCAAAAGTCGGTTGGAATTTCCACAAATTCCTGATAGATGAAAACGGAAAGTGGGTAGCTTCCTATGGATCAACAACCGATCCGCTATCAGAAAAGATAGTAGAATGGATTGAAGAGTAATTATTGCATAGCAGACAGAATCACCGTAAAGCGGCTTCCTTTACCCGGTTCTGAATACAAATCAATCCTTCCTCCTAACTTATCGATAATCACCTTACTTATGGATAAACCCAGACCAGTGCCCTGGGTAAACTCATCCTGTTTATAGAAACGGTTGAATATCATTTGATGTTCTTCCTTAGGAATACCTTTACCGGTATCCTCTACATAGATAGAAACCTGACGGGTATCCAGATCGTATGCACTTCCTAACTTTATGTATCCGCTCTTTGTAAATTTAATCGCATTGTTCACGAAGTTCCCAATCACCTGGGCCAGACGATTTTTATCTACATAAACAACAACATCGTTATCCAGTGTCTCTTTGAGAAAACCTAACTGTTCCGGTACTAAAACTTTATACGTATCAAAATTTTCATCAATAATCTGATTTACCCCACACGCAACCAATTCAAAAGTCATAAATCCCGATTCAATGCGCGAAAGCTCCAGTATATCGTTCACAAGGTTCAGCAGGAGATCACTATTCCTGTTGATGGAATCGATATAATCACAGCGTTCTTCTTCCGTCAAAGCTTCATCAGCAGCCAATATATTTGAAAAACCTACAATAGCATTCAGCGGTGTGCGTATCTCATGACTCATATTTGCCAGGAAAGATTGTTTCAGTTCTGCTTTTTCGGCCAACTCTCTTGCTTCTATCAACTCTTGCTCACGATCCTTCACCTCCTGGATATTCAGCATCATACCAAGTAAGCTTAATTCTCCTTTAGCATCTTCTGTTATGCTATAACGAAACTCCCACCATTGGTAACCCTTACCATCAAAATTACATTGATATTTTGCCATGCGGGTACCTGCATAATGCAACTTATATTCATTTTTCAGGAAAGTTCTCCTATGCTCCGGCGAAAGAATTTCCAGAAATCCTTCTGTAGTGAATTTATGAGGCAACAATCCCATTGACTTCCAAAAAGCATCTTCAATCACAAAATACTCATCCACACGCTTCCACACATAAATATTTCCACCGGAAATAGCCAATGCTAAAGATTCCTTTTCATTCTTCAGTTCATGGAGAGCATTCTTTTTTCTACGTGTTTCACGCCTGTAAATGTATATCAACCATGCGAACAGAGCAACAACAGTCATCAGCAAAATGCTTCCCACCCACAGGCTCAACGCCTTATATCGCTCATAAAAGGGCTGGTTCAGTATTTCACAATCGGAAGGAAGTAAAGAAACATCCAGGTTATCGTTTCGAAGAGCCTTCCAGTCTACTACATATGTTTTCTTGCTTTCCTGTATAGACATATCAGAGGGATGCTTACCTTTCAAAATCTGTATTGCCGCTCCCACTTCATCTTCCACTTGCACATGCAGAGGAGTAAAATATCCCCCTATGAGATTCTCTCCATACCCGACGGCTTCATTTATAGCAGAAAAGCTGGAGTTATAAGAGAAGTTACCCACGTTCACAGTTATATAATCCCGTTTCGTCTGCAAATAATGGGAATTATTTACATACCTCCCCAAATTCCATATAATCCCTGCACTACCTACTGAAGTATCGTGAAAACTTTTAATGGTAACCACAGTAGAGTCTAATCCTGCACGAAATTCCATTTTTTGTTTCAATGTACGCCTGGGAGGTTCCGGCTCTCCTATATTAGATTCATAGATTTTTATTTTCGTAGTGCTCAACTGCTTTCTTAAATCAGCCTTAATTTGCCTGTCAAGATACGTCTCCTCTTGCAGCAACATCACTCTTGGTTTCCGTTGGAAAAACCGTTCTATAAACTTTATATTTGTTATATAGTCAGGAGCATCATAAAACCCTGTCACATTTGTAAATTGTTTAATTAAATTCCAATTGGGATAATTGACGCCGGCAAATACAACAGGAGTTTCTTTTACGAGTCGGTGTCCGCATTTCAGCAGTGAGTAAGTTGCCTGATCCTCATTTACAAGAATCACTTCCGGTATCCAATCACCTAAAGAATCAAGTTGCAGGTACATCCAGTCCAGTTCGGCCTGCTCTTCATAGGTATGACAATCCAGATATAAAGTTTTAATATCAGCATTTATATGGGCTTTCTTAAATTGTCCGGATATCATCTTATTAAAATCGGGATACGCGCTATAAGCTTCTTCAAAAGAATGTATCACCAATACCCGCCTGTCCTCTCCTTTCGGGTTACAAGCAACCAGTAGTTCTATCCCAATAAGGCTACAAAGAATGAGCCTTATTATAGTATATTTGAATGTATAAACTGAAATAAAGCCCATCCCCTCTATTATTTATGTTTGCTTTGAATTGAGGGACAAATGTATATAATATGATTAATATAGCAAAGCTAAAAGGCATTATTTACTTTGGCAATAATCAATTGCCGCTATGGCGATGCCCAACAACAGCGCATAGCCATTAGCAGTAATAGACACGTAGCAGATTAGTGTCCTACTTGCTTCTGCTGTTCCGCATTATACCGTTCGCCCACTACGCGAACAGCAGCAACAGCATCTTCCAGTTCTTTCCACTCTCCGGGTGAAACATTGAACGAAAGCGTATGTAGATTCTCGTCCAGATGCGAAAGTTTAGTCGTGCCGGGAATGGGAACTATCCATGGCTCTTTCTGCAAGAGCCAGCCGAGGGCTACTTGTGCCGAGGTCATGCCCCGTGTGCGTCCAAACTGTTGCAGCACATTCACAATACGCGTGTTTGCACGGATGGCTTCGGGTTGAAAACGGGGTAGTGTGTGACGATTGTCATTGTTCGTATCAAATACCGTATATTCATTAATGCAACCACCGAGGAAACCACGGTTGATAGGACTGTATGGAACGAAACCGATACCGAGTTGACGACACACATCAAGCACGCCGTTTTCTTCCACCAGTCGGTGCATCAAGTGATATTCGCTCTGTATGGCTGTAAGCGGCTGTACAGCATGCGCACGGCGGATGGTGTCGACACTAACTTCACACAAGCCCCAACGCTGCACCTTTCCTTCTTTTATCAAGTCACCAATAGTCGACGCAACTTCTTCTATTGGCACGTTCGGATCAAAACGGTGCTGATAAAAGAGCGGAATAGAGTCGATACGCAGACGTTTCAATGATTCCTCGCAATAACGGCGAACGGTTGCCGGACTACTGTCTTGTCTACCTGTTCCTTTGCCATTTATCACTTCGTGACCGAACTTCGTTGTTACGTTCACCCGCCCTTTATAAGGCTCCAATGCCTCACCTGCCAATAACTCATTATGCAATGGCCCGTAAATAATAGCAGTATCAAACAGCGTCACACCTCTGTCCACTGCCTCGTGAATGATGCGGATGCACTCTTTCTTATCGGGCGACTGCGAGCGGTTATAGTTCATACCCATCACACCAAAACCAAGTGCCGAAACCTCAAATACTGCATTTCCAGCTCCAAGCGTACGACACTGCACCCCGTCCTTCTCTACGGGCGACATGCTTTGGCCATTGAGAGCAGCATTAGCCGCTTTTACCTTATTAATTGTGGGTTGAATGGTCAATGCCGCCCCCACAGCGGCTGCCGTTTTCAGAAAACCGCGGCGGCTCATTTCATATTCCTTTTTCATTGCTTACTTTATTTTTCGTTTACTTCACAAAAATGTCAGAAATCAGTCTCTCATAACCCTGTTCATTGGGTGAAAACATTTTGCCACTTAAATCTTTTGCAAAAATATCGTTCATATTTCATTCGTTTTATTGTTACGGTGCAAATCTACGAGGAATATTTCACAAGAACTTTGCTGTGTGGCTCAAAGAACTTTGTTGAAAGGCTCATAAGCATTTTTACAAAAAAAGCCCTGCAGCTAAACGCTACAAGGCTTTTCATCCCAATTTCTAATACATGGGGGTATTCCGTAGCATCGTACTACTTCTTGCAGCATCGTTTTATTCTTTCCACAATATAAGCAACATCTTCATCCGTCACCCAAGGACCGGCAGGAATACACAAACCCATATTGAATAAACGTTCAGAAACACCATTAACATAACGGGGATTGTTCGCATAAACAGGTTGAAGATGCATAGGCTTCCATAAGGGACGGGTCTCAATACCTTGAGCATCCAGTTTCAAGCGAATTTCATCATAATTAGTACCGGTCTTATCCGGATCTATCAGAATCGTAGATAACCAGTAATTAGCATTGAAACGATCATCAGGATTAGACTTCAAAGCAATGCCATCCACATCTTCAAAAGCCTTCGCATAAAGCTCATGGACATGACGGTGATGAGCGATGTGTTCATCCAGAACAGTCATCTGGCCACGGCCAATACCAGCACAGATATTACTCATGCGATAATTATAACCAATCTTTTCATGCTGGTAATGAGGATAAGGCTCACGAGCCTGCGTAGCATAAAACATAGTCTGTTTCTTTGACGCTTCATCAGGAACAATGAGCGCACCGCCACCCGAAGTCGTAATCATCTTATTACCATTGAAAGACAAGACACCGAAAGTGCCGAAAGTACCGCACTTCTGACCCTTGAATTCGGAGCCCAAAGCTTCTGCGGCATCTTCCAAGACCGGAATATCATATTTCGATGCAATAGCACAAATCTCATCAATCCTGGCAGGCATACCGTAAAGATGAACCGGAAGAATAGCTTTAGGTTTCTTGCCTGTCTTCGCGATTCTGTCCTTGATAGCTTCTTCCAATAAAGCAGGATCCATATTCCAGGTATCCTCTTCACTATCGATAAACACAGGAGTTGCCCCCTGATAAGCCACCGGATTGGCAGAAGCACAAAAGGTAAATGACTGGCAGATCACCTCGTCACCAGTACCTACACCAAGTTGGATTAATCCCAGATGAATGGCTGCCGTACCTGCAGATAAAGCAACAACTTCCTTATCCTGTCCTACAAAATGTTTCAGTTCTTCTTCGAAAGCATTCACATTGGGGCCCAAAGGGACTACCCAGTTCGTATCGAAGGCTTCCTTTATAAAATCCTGCTCCTTGCCGCTCATGTGAGCAAGGCAAAGATAAATCCTCTTGTCCATTGAAGTATATGATTAAAAGAAAACGATTATAATCTTTTTATAACTTTACACCTGTTACCCACTGCAAGAACATTATCCGGAATATCCTTGGTAACAACAGAACCGGCACCTATCACGCTCCATTTGCCGATTTTAACTCCCGGAATAATAGTGGTACCTGCACCAATCCAGGTACCCTCACCTACCTGTACATTACCGCAAAGAGTACAATGAGGAGAAATATGAACATAATCACCAATCAGGCATTCGTGATCCACGGAAGCACCGGTATTTATAATACAATGCTTGCCGATATGAACACCGGATTGTATAATAGATCCTTGCATCACCACTGTACCCTCCTTTATTTCAACTTCTTCCGATATGATGGCTGAAGGATGAAAAGCTTTACCAAATGTTGTATTCAGACTTTCAGCAATCTTCCGCCGAATACCATTGCTGCCAATACTGATTATCAACGGTCCACGGACCTCCGACGAACGTAATACGGGATAGTCAAGAAGACAATGAAGCGCTTCATTATCATCAAATAATGCATCAATTCTTTCATTATTTGCACGTAAAATATCAATGATCACTTTAGCATGACCACTGGCACCATATAAATACATTAGCTAATATTTCAATTGTTTCCGTTAAAAGGCTCCATTGTTACTGAAGTATCAGAACTGATACCTTCACGTACAAAGACTTTCTTTATTGTAAGGAAAAATATTTTTAAATCCAGTAAGAAAGAACAGTGATCCACATACCATACGTCCAGTTCAAACTTCTTTGTCCAAGAGATAGCATTACGTCCATTCACCTGAGCCCATCCCGTAATACCCGGACGAACATTGTGTCGGCGTGCCTGCTCCTTTGTGTAAAGAGGAAGATATTGAGGAAGTAAGGGACGGGGACCAATCAGGGCCATATCACCTTTCAGCACATTAATTAATTGAGGTAATTCATCAACAGAAGTAGAACGGATGAACTTTCCTATTCTTGTTAAACGTTTCTCATCCGGCATCAGGTTGCCATCTTCATCATGTTCGTCAGTCATTGTTTTGAATTTGATGACTTTGAAAATCTTACTGTTCTTTCCGGGGCGTTCCTGGGTAAAGAACGTACCCGCACCTTTATTGGCAAAATGCAACCAGATTGCCATAAAAAGTAATATAGGCCAAATAACAGCCAATACAAAAAACACTATTACAAAATCAATAAGACGCTTCAGAAAACAAGAATACATAATCACTCAAAATGTCTCATTAGTATCCGGTATGCTCTTTCTACCGTATAATTGGTAATCAGATAAGAATAACCTTTCTCACCCATTGTTCTGACCCTATTTCTATCAGTAGCCATGAAATCAACCATCTCCATAAACGTATCCAGATTGCCACTTTCGGTCCATAGACCATAACCATTCTTTTCTGCTATTGCACCAATATCCGTATGCATGTCAGTAGCCATCAGCACAGGCATTCTGTTTTCCAGATAAGATAGTAACCTGGAAGGATAATTGGGTATTGTGAAGCGTTTATCCAAAAAGATCAAACCTACATCACAAGCTCTCACCAGGTTATCATATTCCTGTTTGGGAAGAGAAGATAACAGACAGGCATTACGAGGGTGATTATCGTAAAACCAACGTTCCATTTTTCCGAATTCAGTGCCATTACCAACGATTATGAAGTAAGTATCAGAGCATTCCTCATTAGCAGCAAGAACTTCAGTCAGAAAGTCTATCCCCTGCGGACGCCCTAAATTGCCACCATAAATAAACAGCAGCTTATGCATCGGAATATTCAACTTCTGAAGTAAGGCATCCCTGTCATATTCCAGATTCTTTTCATCCACTTCAATACTGTTAGGGCACACCTCCACCCTTTCAGCTTTCACCGATGGGTTATGCCTTAATACATACTCCACATTAGCAGGAGACATACAGCCGATATAATCAGAGAGTTGGTAAAGCTTTTCTTCTTTCTTACGGAACATGCTATATATGAAACTACTTCTTGAAAACATTCCTAAGTCAACCGCATTCTGAGGAAATATATCTTTCAGCAAAAGATAGGTTTTTGCCTCACACCGTTTCTTTACAGAAGCAATCACCCGGTTGAAAGTAATGGGAGGAGTAGAATACAGTATTAAATCAAACTTTATACCCTTCCAATATTTTTGAATGGCACGTTGATATTGATATTCCAATAGCAATGTACCAAGGCCTTTCTCTATAAGATTCGTCTTCTGAATATTCAGGGTTTTCACCCGTAGAATTTGGGCATCATTGGTCTTCAACATTTTAGTGGACTCACGAAAGCGACGTTCGGCAGGAACTACTATGTGAACATGATGCCCATGACGAACAAACTCACGCATCAAATCAGTATAGATACCTCTTTCTGATAAATCAGAAATACGATGCAGGGTCAGGAACAGAATATTCATTTTCCTAAATCAATATTTTCTCCAAACCATCTTATTCACTATCCCGGTATAGCTCTGGATCAGCTTCACAACCTTAACCGATACATTCTCATCCTCATAGTCAGGAACAGGAATACCCAAAGCACCGTCACGGTTCATCTCCACCGCCACATCAACAGCCTGCAACACCTGTTCCGTTGTTATACCGGCCAATATAAAGTTACCCTTGTCTAAAGCCTCGGGACGCTCCGTACTCGTACGGATACAAACAGCCGGGAAAGGATGACCGATAGAAAGGAAATAACTACTCTCTTCAGGCAAAGTACCTGAATCTGAAACTACGGCAAAAGCATTCATCTGAAGATGATTGTAATCATGGAAACCCAAAGGTTGGTGCTGGATAACCCGCTCGTCAAATACAAAACCACGCTGTTCGATGAACTTTTTCGAACGCGGATGGCATGAATAGAGAATAGGCATATCGTATTTTTTTGCCATCTCATTGACCGCATTCATCAGATTGAAGAAATTCTTCTCAATATCGATGTTTTCTTCACGGTGCGCGGAAAGAAGAATATATCTACCCTTTTCCAAATTGAGCTGTTCCAAAATAGTACTCGCCTTGATCTGTTCCAGATTGTTATGCAGGACTTCAGCCATAGGAGAACCAACCACATAGGTACGCTCACGGGGAGTACCCGCGGCATTCAGGTAACGGCGGGCATGTTCCGAGTAACAAAGGTTCACATCAGCAGTCACGTCAACAATCCGCCGGTTAGTCTCTTCAGGGAGGCACTCATCAAAACATCGGTTACCCGCTTCCATGTGGAAGATGGGAATATGGAGACGTTTAGCACCGATAACGGAAAGGCAGGAATTAGTATCTCCCAGAACCAGAACTGCATCGGGTTGTACTTCCGCCATCAGTTGGTAAGATTTCGCTATGATATTACCGATAGTCTCACCAAGGTCCTTACCTACCGCATTCAGGTAATAGTCAGGTTCACGAAGCCCCAAGTCTTCAAAAAATACCTGATTCAGGGAATAATCATAGTTCTGACCAGTATGTACCAGTATCTGGTCGAAGTATTGGTCACAACGTTTAATGGTGGCAGACAGACGGATAATCTCCGGACGGGTGCCTATGATAGTCATTAACTTAAGCTTGCTCATTTCAATTTATAGTTTTCATTTTTATCACAAGGTTCAAAGTAGGTGTCACCGTCCGAAGGGTCATACCACTCATTGATCCAGAACTGTGTATAGAGTTCTTCATCGCCGATATTAGTGATGTTATGGGTATACCAGACGGGCATATCCACATAGCAAGGCTCATTGCCGTCCAGATAGAAGTTCAGGATTTCATCCGTGCCTATCTTGCGCAACTGGATACGGGCTTTCCCACGGATAACGGTAAAACGTTCGATCTTACGGGTATGGTAATGGTTACCACGCGTGATACCGGGAACTGTAGTGGAAAAAGAAACTTGTCCGCCAATACCCAGTTTGACCGTTTCCACAAACATACCACGCGGGTCTTCGTGTTTTATCAATTTACGGGGATAGACGGAAACAAAGTCAATATAGCCGCAGAAGGTATTGAAAAGGTTCACTTCATTCTTATCCTTCAGGACAGGAATGATACCCTGGTCAAAATAGAGGGATTTAAAGTTTTCCAATAAGTCCAATATCTTGGTTACTTTCTTCTCAAAATCATAAGGGACGGCATCGCGTTCGATTACCGGAGCATCACTTGAAGCAACTTCGCGTATCTTGCCGATGATATGTTTGCAAAGGTTACCCACATAGATAAGATTCACTTCACTGTCCTGCAGAACCTCAGGAGTTTCCCCATGAGTCAGTTTATGACAGAAAGTAGCGATGAAAGAGTTATAATTGGGACGGCCGAAAGGGCCGTACACATTGGGAACAACCATGCCGGTAAAACTGGCATGGTTCCGTCCCGCCCACTCTTCAAGCAGGCTACGCCCTTCGCGTTTGGAACGCCCGTATTCGTTGTCACGCTCCTCCTGAGTAGAAGAAGAGAACAGTACATAGGGAGTGACTTTCTCGGCTTCCATGGCGGATATCAACTGGCTTACCAGGCGGATATTCGTTTCATAAAGCACACAGGCATCCGGGTGGCGGTTCATAGCAGCCAGATGCACAATTACATCACATTCACGCACAAAGGAACGCAATTCATCCCCACTCTGAAAATAGGAATCTTCAAAGGGGATACGCAGGAATTCATCAGGGAACAGACCGAGCTCATTGTAAAGATGGGTACCTACAAAGCCGGGCTGGCCCGTTATACCAACTCGTATCATAAAGTAATATATTGCTTAGAGTAAAAAGGAAAAATCAAAGATGGAGGTCTTCACGGATAAAAGAAAGTTTCAGGAGAAGTTGCTTCATACCTTCCACATCCAGACGGCGGGTATTATGGGAATGGTAGTCTTCTATGCGGGAGACTTCCTCACTGCCTTCCACAAAGAATTTGTCATAGTTAAGGTCACGGGTATCGCAGGGGATACGGTAGTAATCACCCATATCGATGGCTTTGGACATCTCTTCGCGGGTTACCAGCGTTTCATACAGTTTTTCACCGTGGCGGGTACCGATAACTTTAACTTCAGCAGTACTGTGGTATAAGTCTTTCAGCGCATCGGCCAGAACATCCAGTGTAGCAGCGGGAGCTTTCTGGACAAAAAGGTCACCGTTATGGCCGTGTTGGAAGGCATACAGTACTAAGTCTACAGCATCATCCAGAGTCATCATGAAACGGGTCATGTTGGGGTCCGTTATAGTAATAGGATTGTTTTCCTTCATTTGTTCCACCCATAAAGGGATCACAGAACCACGGCTGGCCATTACATTACCGTAACGGGTACAGCAGATGGTAGTAGCACCATCCTCTCCCAACTGGCGTCCTTTGGCAATGGCTACTTTTTCCATCATGGCTTTGCTGATGCCCATAGCGTTGATGGGATAAGCGGCCTTGTCGGTGGAAAGAACCACGACATTCTTTACACCATGCTGGATGGCCGAATCAAGGACATTCTCTGTACCAAGGACATTGGTACGGACAGCCTGTGTGGGGAAAAACTCACAGGAAGGAACCTGCTTTAAGGCGGCAGCATGGAAAATATAATCCACACCGCTCATTGCGCCATCAACAGAACGTTTGTCACGTACATCGCCGATGTAGAATTTCACTTTGGGATTCTGCAAATGATGACGCATGTCATCCTGCTTCTTCTCATCTCTCGAAAATATGCGGATCTCTTTGATGTCGGAATCAAGAAAACGACGCAAAACAGCATTGCCGAAGGAACCTGTTCCACCGGTAATTAATAAAACTTTGTCTTTAAAAACAGACATGATTATAAAAGATTTATATTATATACACAAAAAAAAAATTACAGAAGAGCTCTGTAATTATTACGATACAATTCATATACAACATCAGTCCTATACGAATTCCACACTTTTTCGTATGCTTTCATACATATTTTGTCAGCCAATGTTTTATTCTTTATAACCCACTCAATTGCCTTTACAATATCTTCTACAGATTTTTCACGGACTAATATGCCGCAACGCATACCATCCAATGCTGTTAGCATATCCGCTATTGCAGCCCTGGGAGTCGCTATAACTAATGTTCCACAACTCATAGCTTCTAATATTGATATAGGAAACGCTTCACCCGGAAAATATGTTGGTAAAATAAGAGCATCCATCTCTTTCATTAAAAGTACAGCCTGTTGGTTCGCTATTTTACCATGATAAAGAATTTTTTGTCCCCACAAGTCTGCTGCAGACTCTTTTAGTAAAAATAGCATCTTCTCTGTTGCAGGTCCTACAATATGCAATTGTATATTATATTTTACTTTTTTCACAGCCTCTATTAATTCAAAAATACCCTTAGTTGGTAGTACGTTGGCTATAAAAGCAAAATTATTATAATTTTTAGGTGAAATACAATCCAACTGATTTACTTCTATGCTATTAGGGGTTAATCTTACCTTATCACAAATTTCTGGTATTGCCAACAAAGCATTGAAAGAAAATTTATCTAAAACCCATATTTGATCATAATGGCTCATCGCTTTCAACAAAGTCCACCGCATCAAACCATTACGTTTTAATATATCTGGAATACACCCATATCGACAATGCATTATTGCTTTAACACCATATTTCCGACATAGTTTTCCAACCTTATAATCCCTGTAAGTGCCTAAAGATCCGCTTGTTGTAGTATGCAATATTTTTACATTGTTTTCTGTGATAATTCTCTTAAGTTGTTTGGCTATATAATTAATTTCTTGAAATCCTCTTATAATCCGTTCATAAATCGAAGCTTGCATGTTTTTTGATGATAATACGGACGAAATCGGAAATAAGTTAAATTCTTCTGTAGGAAAAGTAGCTATGAACTTTTTTGTCCATGAAGCAATGCCTCCATTACCATATAACGGAGCTAAAAGTATTATATTTACCATTATTCTTTAGAATTTTATATTTTGTAGAATTTCTAATTACGACGGCACCACCCATATATTTTTCTGTACAATCAGTCCATACCTATTGCAACATTTTTTCTATAACAACTTCTCCAAATGTCACACTATATGCACCACTCAGAGAGCAAATGCTGTTCCACTGACATTAGATTACCAATGGTTATATTATGCTTTAAAAGCACAATTATCTCCTATTTTAGTTTGAGAATAAATTATTAAACTATTCTATGCCCAATAACGTATTTTACCTATCAGCGTATATTTAAAAATATCAATACCCAATTAAAATCAGACAATAAACATCCACATAGGGTAAAAAACATATGAGATATTTAATCAAAAACGTAATGGCAACTCTATGAAAAGAAATGAATAATAATCCTTTTAAGTTTCCCCTATAGATATGCTCTTTTTTACATTTTTCCCTTGAGGAGAAAAACAAGTAAAATAATAGTCCAATTGTTCTTTCGTAAATCTTTCTTCTTTCATATAAAGGAGTTCTTCATGTTTAATAATTTCTTCTATAGTCCATTTAAATTTTATAAATTTTGCAGGCACCCCACCACATATAGAATAAGGAGGAATATCATTAGTCACAACAGCACCCGCTGCAACAATAGCTCCTCTCCCAACTGTTACCCCAGATAACAACGTCACATTACAACCAATCCAGACATCTGATTCCACGACAACATCCGCATCATAACCTTTTGGTTTTTCGCTTTCTAATATATTATTACAAAATCGGCCTACAATCATAGCATGATTTCCTGTGTGTACAGTCAGCCCTTCAGCAATGCAACAATTTTGTTTTATTATAAACCTTGCATTAACAGCTGATATATGAGAGTTATAAGAAATCTGTGTATTATCATATAAGTATACATTTTGAGGATTTCCAAAAGTAATGGGAGGTGTGAGGATAACATTTTTACCGCAATAGCCCAATTTCCTTTTTCTTACTCCAAAATATGAAATAAAAATCATATATAGACCTCTAAAAAAAGTCCACCTTTTAAATTTACCAATCATATGCTAAATTATTAATAACCAATCAATGTTTTATACTTAATTTTAAAAGACTCAGGAGATAATTTTTCTATTGCTCTTTTACGGCTATTAATAGCCATTTGCCTTTTCTGTTCAATAGATAATCGCGCATATTTTACTATTGTTCCAAAGATATCGTCAACATCAAATGGATTAAAGAGTAAACCATTATAACCAGAAGTCACCAATGTTCCATTATCACATATATCACCACAAAGAATAGGTAGTTCGCAACTCATCGCTTCACAAACAACATTAGGAAAACCTTCATATATTGAGGGCAAACAAAAAATATCAGCAGCCTGATATACAGATAAAACATCTGCAGTTTCTTGATTTAATGAAAAAATATCATGCAAGTGCAAATTATCAATTTCTCTTATGCATAACTTATAGTACTCTTCACCTTGACGAACACCATACCATAATGCCTTTATTAATATACCCTCATCACGTACTTTAGCTAAAGCCTCTAAATATCGAAGTACATTTTTTTGTTCTGTTATACGTCCAATAGTAACAATTTTAAGAGTCTCAACATTTTCCTTCTTTTGATCCTTTGGTTGAGATATATAAAAATTAGTATCTACGAAATTTGTTATAGTATGCACTTTACTCATTAATTTAGGAATATTTTTACCAATAAATCGTTCTTGACTATACGAATTAGGAATTATATAATCAGCCCACCTATATAACGAGAAATAACCCCACTCTTTAATACCATATTTCTGTGTCGTATTTCGCTCTGAAACTAATAACTTAAATTTAGGATATAAAATTTTAACTAAACATGCAATTACAGCAGAATGTGTCTGATAGGCAATTACGACTTCCGGTTTCTCTCTATATATATATTTAAGCAAGGCATAGATACGCATAAATTTAAATCTCATATTTGGAATAAGAATATGAGGAATGTTATTTTGAAAAAGAAAAGAGGAATAAAAAGGTACATCATAATACGTCATCACAGCCACCTCATTGTTATCTTTCTTTAGTAATGCTGCAAGACCTACTAACTGACGTTGTGCCCCACCTGGCCCCAAACAATCTGTAAAACAAAGAATCTTCATATAGATTTCTACATTAAAAACTCCATATTTCTAGCTCCATTTACATATGAAATGGAGGAAAAGGAAAAAAACATATAAGCAAACATTACTAATGTAATAACCACCAATTGCAGTTTCTTCGACAAATAACTAACCGCATGTGGTATTAGCAAAATAGAAAAGACTGTAAAATATGCGTTAAGTCGCCCTGTTGCTGACACTCCCATACCACCTAAACCAATGCAAGTAGCAATGCAAGACATTATAAAAAAAAGCTTTAATTCATTTTGCATTTTCTTCAAAGGAATAGAATATAATGCAAGTATGAGTACACATAAAGAAATCAGAAATCCTGTGGCGTTTGTTTGTTCTCCGTCAACATAGGGCGTATAAAAATTATATGTAGTCATTATATTCATTAAAATATGAGACAGAAAAAAATAAGACAGACACGCCGTGCATATAAAAAAAAGAATAAATTTACGATTAACATTCAATGAATACGCCCAATATGCGAGTACAAATATAATAGCAGTATTATGTATTAAAGCCGCTACTATCACAACTAATAAGAATGATATAAATTTACGCTGGAGAATATAAGGGATTGTAAGCAGACACAGCGCAATCGCAATATGCTGCCTAATTACATATAATGATTGACAAAATATAGTACATAAGAATAAGTATGCAGAAAGCCATGGTATAGTTGAATAATGTGTATATGTCCTAAAATGTCCCAATATGATAATTCCTCCAGCACAAGCAAATAAAATCCAAGGGTCAGAATAAAGACTAGATAAAAATATATTAAGGACTATCCAACCAGGTTCTGATACTTTCATACCAGTATTCCACTGAATATCATATCCATTTCGAGAAACATGTTCAAACCCCAAAGCATAACTAGGCAAATCAGGTAATGAATTATAATCTTTTAAACAATTGATAACAAATAATTGAATGCCTATTATCAGTAAGAGATATTTACTTCGCTTATAATAGGAAATATCCTTTATTGACATTATTATTATTGTCCAAAGTAGAAATAATACAAAATTAAAGATTATAATCATTGCATAATATTAACCATTTATACTCAACCTACACAAGTTGTTCCAACAAATTTATTTTTATTAGCATGACGACAAAACATCACAAGACCTTTTTAAATCCTTTCATAATTGATCTAATCCAATAAAAACATTTTGTTAACAACACTCCTAATTCTGTATTTATATCTATGCAATACAGAATTATTCTCTTTTTGGTAAATACTCTTTTTTTATAATAAATATTCTTCCTATAATGAGGAAACTCCTTTTTAATTTCCGTTTTTGCTTGTTTTATTTTATCTTTTCTTATTGAAGAGAAGAGTGTCAATGCTCCCCATATCACACTCCAATATGCATAACGTATATACACAAATTCCATTTCTTGTTCATACTTTTCATAAAATCCTAAACGCTTTGCATTTTCAAGAAATATTAGAACCGTATTAGCACATTGAAAATAATTATCATTACCTTTCCTATGAGTAGTTGAAGAAGAATGTATTCTATAATAATATAGAGGTTCATCTATGTGTTCTACTTTATTTGCAAGTAAATATAACAAAGATGTAATAGCAGTATCTTCATAAAAAGTATGCTCCGGAAAATATAAATCATTAGTAACAAATAGATTCCTATTATACAAGGCTGTGACAGGGAACTCCGATACCATTATAAAATCTTTGTTAGCCATTTCTCTATGTTTCAACCAAGTATTTTTCTCAAACTGCCTACCAACTTTCAATATTTCATTCGAATATCTGTAATAATCACAATGTACTAAATCTGCACTAGCAGATATAATTTTATTATAAAGTAGCTCATACATATTATTTGCTACCCAATCATCACTATCTACAAAAGCGATATATTTAGCTCTAGCAATCTTTATTCCCCGATTACGTGCCCCACCCTGACGGAGATTCTTTTTTAAGTCAATTACAATAATGCGCTTGTCCCTTTTTTCATATTCTCTTAATATTGCAAGAGAATTATCCGGTGAAGCATCATTCACACAAATGATTTCAACGTTTTCAAGTGTTTGGGAGACTAAAGAGTCCAAACAAGTTCTCAGGTATTTTTCTACATTATATACTGGAACAATAATACTAACAAGAGGTTGTTCGTCTTTCATTTTTTTCTTCTAAAGAATAGAATTATACGACTAAAAAAATATCTCAAATTTAAATCGAATAGCAAAAAAAGAGAGATACTTATTGTAATATATATCCCCATACACAAACACATTTTTATAATCCACCACACGAAATGACTGGCCTCAATCGAAAAAAAATAGTGATAACTATAGTAGGAGAATATAAATGAGACTGATATTAGTAGGATATACTTAACACATTTTAAAACATATTCTTTAATTGATTCCCTAAAACCATATTTAAACAAGAAATAAGGTTTCCAACAAAATATAACTAAAAATAAACTTAAAATTACCCCTGATATTATACCGTTTAACCCCCAATAGAAGCCAAAAAGAATAGAGCAACCAATATTAAGAATAGCTTCTACCAAGGCCGCCCACACATCTTGAAATAATCCATATGCCGAAATAAAATAATCACTAGCTCTTGTTATAACTAAAAATGTATAAATCAACAATAGATATAAGGTGCTTTGAGACAAAACATATTCTTCACCAATCCATAAGATTATGAATGAACGTGTTAACATCAATAATCCAAAACAAAGAACCGAAGCAGTCCAAAAATGAATAGCAATGCATTCCCAATAAAAAGATTTAATTTTACTTTTATTCGCTTCAGCAACTAAACTACCTATTCCTGCTGACATACCCTTAAAAAGAGATTTCACCAACAAAAGAATTCCACTAATTATCAACATATAATTCCCATATATTGCCACAAGTGTCAACGAAGCATATGCAAAAATAATCAGTGGACTTGTTTGACTTAAAGCAAAAGCACTAAGCTGATGAATAAATAGTTGTTTTGTTTTTTGAATAATTTGGGGATACTTTTTATTTAAACGCTTACCTTCTACAATAGAAATTACAAGCCATGGGTATTCCTTTCGAATAGTAAGATTAAGAAAATATGCAATGACAAATGACATCAGAAGTTCTATAACCAACCAAAAAAAATACCCATTAGCCAAAAATAGAATTGCTATTATTTGCAGTATTACTTTCAAAACTTTTCCGCCTTGCACACACAAAGTAACTTTATATTCCTTCTGATCAGCAACTAAAACAATCTGCTTATAATTTACATAATAGCTAAGAAGAGCACTTATCAATAAAACGATAAATGAACCATAAGCATACCAAAGCGAGAGTTGTGTCTTTGCAAAAATCATAGGAAAGAAGTACATCAAAATACAAGCAGCTATAATAATAATCCCTGCCACTTTCCGATAGAACCAACCTTGTATCGTAACGATCTCATTTATAGATTGAATATCTCTTTCATAGATTGGCTTATAAAGCGTAAAAGCAATAGCGCTACCGATGCCTAATTCTGCCAAATTTAAAAAACCAATAAGATTTTGAGCAGTAGAATTCAATCCTAAGACTTCTGCTCCCAAATAATTTAGAAAAACTTTACGAGAGAAGAACTGTAGGGCTAAATTTACTACATAAAAGCACAAAGCTATTTGGACATTTTTAATACTTCTAACAGCTCGAGAACTTCCAGCCATATTTTAGAATCTATATTAAAAAACAGTATAATTAATCAACAATACTTATTACCAAATTCCTCAATTTTTTCCACAATGAATCTAGTATCTGCCGCTTCCAAACTTTGATGCATAGGTAAGCAAAGAGTACAATCTGCCGCATAATCTGCATTCGGAAAGTTTCCTGTCACTCCATACCCCGGTACTCTATGCAACGGATAATAGCGATAAGTAGTATATATACCATTTTCACGCAAAAATTTAGCTAATTGATCACGCTTTCCATTTTTCACTTGAATGAAATAAAAATAATAAGATGTCGTTACATAATCAGGCAACTGAAGTGGAAGATCCAACCAAGTTAGTTCTTTTAATTTCTCATTATAATACTCATGAACAGCAGCCCTTTTCTCCATAAACATGGGAAGTTTCTTTAACTGCTCCAAAGCCATAGCCGCAGTAATATCATTCATTATGGCTCGATGTCCAAAACATGAAATATCAAACTCCCACCATTTTTGGGCAACGCTATTTTCATACCCACTCTTAGTTTCAAGACCAAAATAGAGCCATCTATCAGCCTTTCTCCGAAGCTCCTGAGAATTAAAGTGGAGCATTGCCCCATCACCACATACAAGTATTTTCATAGCATCAAACGACCACATACCTATATCGCCAATAGTTCCCACAGCCTTCCCCTTATATGTTGAACAAACTCCAGCAGCCGCATCCTCAATAACCTTTATATTATGTTCTTTTGCCAATGCCATTATTTCATCCATTTCACATGGTATACCTCCATAATGCAACAACAATATAGCTTTAGTTCGAGGAGTTATGCACTTTTCTATATCTTCAGCTCTTGCATTAAGAGTTCGAGGATCCACATCACAAAGAACCATTTTAGCACCACAAGCACAAACCGCATTACCTGCACCTACAAAACTAAGAGTTGGAAGAATTACTTCATCGCCAGATTTAATATCAAGTAAATGCATAGAAGAAAACAATCCTTCACTACAACAATTAGTAGTCAAAACTAAGTCTTTAGAACTTTTTATATGCTCAGCATATTTTTCTTCGAATTCAATGACACGCTTTCCCTTTCCAAGCCAATTTGACTCAAATACCTTTTCAAGGCTTTCCAACTCTTCCTTGCCAAGAGTTGGCTGATAAACATTAATCATAATCGCTATTTAATTATTATTTAACTATTTAAAATTTTATACACAAATTATTATTGCACAAATTATCTTCCTCCAGTTATTACTGCTGTAAAGCGCGACACAAAACGTTTCAGAAGATAATAAAGCATCAATGCTCTAATAACTACAAATAATACAATTATAAAATGGAGAGACGTTAATGCCAAATCATTTTCCGGCTGGAATATCGCAAACAGCATTTTCTTACACCTCATAAATAATAGCTAAGGGGTGTGAACAGCAATTATAAAGAAACTGGCCGCTAATAAGAATGGAATCGGCTTAACATTGCATTTTATTAGTAAATATACTGAAAGTTTAAAACTACAAATTACACTGAGTAAAATACCTATATTATGAATAAACAGGTTATAAGTATATTTTTTTGTACACAAATCTGCAACAGCAACCATTATGTAAAAAAGATATATCCATTTTTCCCTTATCCGACTAAATTCCTCTACTAAATTTTCCGACAAATACTAAAATGCGCTCCTGCCATTAAAAGTAACAATGATACCATACTAACCCCATTACACTGATATGGAATAGAAATATCTAAGAACCAGCATAAGCCTACCGCTAATGAGCCATACCATTTAGTAAATTTCAAAAAATAGAAAATTAAAGGTGTTAATATAACAATAACCATTAAGTCACGGATAAACTAAAACTGATAGATAATAGGAAACAACATATTCTCTTGTTCACTATATCTCCCCCAAAGTGCAGAAGTAAAATATTCTCAAGTATAATTTACTCCACTAAAAGAAGACGAAATTCCTGGTAAATGAGATACAACATAATAAATGACTATGAAGCTAATATTCCAAAATAAATAAGGAATCAGCAACGTCTGAAAATGGCTTTTCATTTTATGGAGATATACGTCTTTGTTAAATTCTGCATAAAGAAAAGACAAGAAACCGGACATAAAAAAAGAAGTAACACAGCAATGCTAGCAATCACTTGAGAAAATAACGTACTACTTACATAAAAAAGTGGCATATAACTAATTACTACCGACTTTCACCCCTTGAATTGTCATAGTAAAACTATCATTGTGAATAAATACTACTGCAACCATACATGGGAAGTACAAGAAGTTGAGGGCCTTCTAACCGCAATCTAATATTTACCATATTTTTTACTTAGTTCTTCTTCTATTCTACTAATAACTTTAAATGGAGAAAAGTCATCTTCATAATTATAATTTACAAAATCACCTCCTTTAGTTACAAATAACGGATCTATATCTGACATTTTATTTACTATCATAATTTTGTCTGGAAAGTAATATTTAGACTCTTTTATTGCAAGATTGTTTGTAATCAATTTCTTCCCATATATTACAGATTCGAGGAATCTTGATGTATAACCATTAGAACCGCCTTGATTAACCTCCAAAACGCAACGTGTATTTACCGTATGATATAACATCTCTTTGTAAGACATAAAACAAGATGCATATTTAACTCCAGGAAGTTCTTTTTGCTCATTTATGGGAACTCCAACTAAATAGAAGTTACATTTTAATCCGTTTTTAGTGAACACTTTATATGCCTCCATTAATTGAGGTAATCTATCTTTTGCTTTTCCTGCAAAAAAGACATCGGATTCCATCTTTTTTTCTTTCAAAATATCTATTGATGATTCAAATTCGTTAAAATATGGCATACCGTATAATTGAGCTTCTCCCTTATCATAAGTCATCTCTAAATCCAATATGGGATTTTGTGATAATTCAGGATTTAAACGTTTACAAATTCTCAAAAGATCTCTATGCAACAATACAATTCTACAATCAGGGTACATCTTTTTTAGATAACTCAAATATTCGATTGGTAAAAAACGATTAAGTATTACAAAACAGAAAGGTTTTTTCTCCTCAAAATCATTTTTAAAGTAATAAGGATACCATAATTTTTTAAAAGGCAGCTTTATATAACGAGCTATTTTTTCAGAATGATGTATTGCAAATAATAATCTAATCCAATAAGGATATATATCCAAAGGATAAGATACAACCCTAATAGAAGGAGATGTTTCTAATTCTTGAGCACAAATAGTATAATAACCATTTCTGTCAATTTTCAATTTATTATCGTAGGAATTAAATAGAATGTAATTATACCTATACATTATCAAAAAAGAATATATTATACTGTTTAGTATTTACATTTAGTTATAATAATTAGACCTCTAATGGACTCTCAATTTTTATTAAAAACTGAGAGTCTAATTATATCCTCATAAACATTATTTTCATTCAATGCTTCCTCAATAAGAGTTGTTTCAATTGTAAAACCCGCACTTTTTAATAATTCGACTTCCTCAGGGAACTTTTTGAAAACATAAGAGTAAACTTTATGCATGCCATATTCAGTAAAAGCCTTATCAAGAAGCATTTTTATCGCCACGCTCTGACTTGTATCTTTCCATTCAATATCATTACTTGTAAAGATACAAAGCTCACATTTTCTATTAGCATAATCCATATCCTTCAGATATATAGTTGCAATAGGATAAGCAAATACACCAAAGTCTTCATCTACACGTTCCACAATAAATTGTTTATATCGACCAGTAATAATATTTTTATTAAAAAATTCCTTATTTGATTCTAGAGAAACTGGTTCTTTACTTAAACAATGGCTCAATACATTCTCATTATTTCTCCACTTAACGATAAGATCACCATCGTTTAGTGTAATAGATCGTAAAATTATTCTCATAGTCTTTTCCTTATCTATTTTTACAAAGTAATATTAAAATTAGACACAAACAATTTCAATATATCATCCAATACAACTATATTCAAAACCAACCCCCTTTAGTTCTTTTTTATCATAGATATTTCTTCCATCAACTACCACCGCCTTTTTCATCGTCTTCTTCACTACCCCCCAACTCGGCATTCTGAACTCCTTCCATTCCGTCACCAGCAACAATGCATCCGTATCCAACACTGCATCATACATATCCGTAGCATAGACAATCTTATCCCCTATCCTACGTTTACATTCATCCATCGCAATCGGATCATAAACCTTCACATTTGCGCCAGCCTCTATCAACTTATCAATCAACACCAGTGCCGGAGCCTCTCTCATATCATCCGTTTCAGGCTTGAAAGCCAAACCCCATAAAGCGATCTGTTTACCTTTCAAATCCCCGTTATAATGTTTCAACAACTTCTCAAAAAGAATACTCTTTTGCCTCTCATTTACCTCTTCCACAGCTTTCAACACACGCATCGGATAACCATTCTTTTCAGCAGTCTTTATCAACGCTTTCACATCCTTCGGAAAACAAGAGCCACCATACCCACAGCCCGGATACAGGAACTTATTGCCAATACGACTATCCGCACCAATACCTTTGCGAACCATATTCACATCAGCACCAACCAATTCACAGAGGTTAGCAATATCATTCATAAAGCTAATCCGTGTAGCCAACATAGAATTAGCAGCATATTTTATCATCTCAGCACTCGGAATATCAGTGAATATCAACCGATAATTATTCATCATAAAAGGCTTGTAAAGACGTTCCATAATAGCCTTGGCTTTTTCCGATTCCACACCTACCACCACACGATCAGGCTTCATGAAATCATCCACTGCATCACCTTCTTTTAAGAACTCGGGATTGGAAGCCACATCAAACTCTATCTTTACATTACGCTTATCAAGTTCTTCCTGAATGGCCGACTTTACCTTTTGTGCAGTACCCACCGGAACCGTACTCTTAGTCACAACCAGCACATACTTATTCATATTACGCCCAATGGTACGCGCAACCTCCAACACATATTTCAAATCAGCACTGCCATCCTCATCAGGAGGGGTACCGACCGCACTGAATACAACTTCCACCTCATCCAGACATTCCTTCAAGTCTGTTGTAAATTTCAGACGACCAGCAGTATAATTGCGATGCACCATATCCTCCAAGCCCGGCTCATAAATGGGAATAATGCCTTTCTTCAGATTTTCTATCTTACTTTCCTGCACATCCACACAAGTCACATCAATGCCCATCTCTGAGAAACAGGTACCTGTCACCAAGCCGACATAGCCAGTACCAACTATTGCTATTTTCATATTATCTTAGTTTACTATTGATTACAATTGATAAAAAGAACGATACCAGTTTATCGTTTCCTGAACTCCCTCTTTAATCGGCTTGTCAGGCTTAAATCCTAACTCATTTTGCAAAGCCGAAGTATCCGCATTCGTTTGATAAACGTCTCCCGGCTGCATCGGAAGATATATTTTTTCTGCCGGATGACCGATCGCTTCTTCTATAGCTTGAATAAAATCCATAAGCTTCACCGGACGCGAATTACCGATATTATATATTTTGTAAGGAGCGGTAGAAGAACTGGGATCAGGAGCCTGAGCACTCCAATCAATATCAGGAGCAGGGATGTGGTCTATTACCCGAAGAACCCCCTCAACAATATCATCAATATAAGTAAAATCGCGCAACATGTCACCATTATTAAAAACCTTTATCGACCTCCCATGCAATATGGCATCGGCAAAAAGAAAAGGTGACATATCCGGACGTCCCCAAGGACCGTAAACCGTAAAGAAGCGCAAACCGGTAGAAGGAATACCATATAAATGGCTATAAGTATGCGCCATCAATTCATTCGATTTCTTAGTCGCTGCATAAAGACTTACAGGATGCGCAATACTATCTTTTTCTGAAAAAGGAACTTTTCCGTTCAGACCATAAACACTACTGGAACTGGCGTAAATCAAATGTTTAATTCCATAATGGCGGCATCCTTCCAGTATATTCAAAAAGCCATCTATATTACTTTCCACATAAGCATAGGGATTTTCTATAGAATAGCGTACTCCTGCTTGGGCCGCCAAATTCACAACCATGTCAAAATGTTCATTGGCAAAAAGCATCTGCATCGCCTGTTTGTCCTCCAGATTCATGCGGACAAACCGGAATTGCTCATATGTATTGCTTTGAACAAACTTATACCAGTCGACAGCACTTTTAGCAATGCCTAAAGTCCCCAAACGCCCGTACTTCAGATTGATATCATAGTAGTTATTAATATTATCAAGCCCTACCACCTCATCTCCACGAGAGAGAAGGCGTCTACAAACATAAGAGCCAATGAAACCAGCAGCCCCCGTAACAAGAAATTTCATATAAAATTAAGGATAAGTATGAAAAAACAAACACAATTATACCATTTTTTATTCTATCTCCTCAAATGGATAAGGATTTGCTTCAAAATTCCTCAGCTCCTCAATAATTCCTATTTGTTCTGTTGTCAAATTCTCCCTACCCCAACTATTAATAATAGCGTGAGCCTCCTGAAGCAAAACGTCTTCATATATCTCTCCATAACAATAAGCCAACAAACGAACTTTTAGTAAAGAAGCCGGAAGTTGTTCCAAGATATCAGAGATACGATCTAAAATTATTTGTTTCTTTTGCCCTTTATCTCCATTATCGTAGATAGTAGCATTATATCCCATTAAAAGGGCAAGACACAAATTAGCTTCTTCTTCGAGATCAAAACTCTTTTCTGAAAATAAGGAGTCAGATTTAACGAGAAGTTCTTTATTCAGACGGCAGAAATCATCGGAATAAATGGGGGCGGTATTTGTCTCCAAATACATAAAATCATGAGCAACTTGCTGAAGCTCAAGAGCACGAGAAAGTAAAGAGTTCATCTTTGTATTGAGTTTTTATTATTTACTGGCAAGAAAGAAGATCTTTCGACAGGTTCAGGATGACCAAGGTGTCAACACTATTGATAAATATTGATTTCAGTCTTCAATTATCTTCAAATAAGATTTAGGAACCTTGATGCTCGCTACCAAAACACCTGTAATGCGGATAACAACATAGGTTTTATTAGCTACTGTGGCTATTTCACCTTCAATGCCACTAAATTCGCCTTTAACAACTGTAACCTTCTTGCCGATGGTGAGAGGTTCGTTGTCGAAACTAACGCCTTCTGGGTTTAAATCCATCACGAACATGAAGTCTTGCATTTGCTTGTCGGGAACTACCAACATGGAATGTGTGGAAAGGTCTTTCATATAAAAGACTTGAACACCATATATGTTGGGGATGTCGCAAGCGGACTGCTTGGTAGCATGAATAAAAATCAAACCACGCGCAACAGGAACTACACTACGTTTCCGGCGATATTTTAATTGTGTGACTATAGTACAGGTAGGAAGATAACATTCCACATCCATTTTTCCCTCTAAATTCAGTTTTTCGATACGCTTCTGAACAGCAAACTCCTGTTTGCTTAGTGTACGAGCTGCAAACCAATATTTCTGTGTTTCAGACACTTGAGAAAGTTTATTAGATGATAAGAAGTTTGTTTTGGGTACGCTTCGCGGCCCGATCGAGACATTTGCTCTTTCAAAACCGCACTAGCATATAAATGCTTATAAATAGATGTTAGCGAACGAACTACAAGTAAACAAGCGTCTTTTAATCGTTCGTTTAATGGGCGTCAAGATTTAGAAAAATTTCAAAACAGGAAAAAGAATAAAAGAATGAATATTAACGGATATTTTTATAACTTCTTTGTCGTTTATAATCAAGCTGTTAGTCTCGATTTTATCCTATTAAAAAAGATTTTTCATCAAGCATTTTGTCATTCAAAAAAAGACCTTTATCTTTGCGCCCATTAAACGAACGTTTTTTGAACACCCATAAAAACACATAATAGCACACTATAAATCAATGCATTATTTACAATTCTAAACAACTTATTTTTATCATATTTCTTTCCCTAACCCTCTGTTATTCAATATTATTTTATACTTTCGCAATTTTTAACCACGTTAATATCAATTAACGGGTATATAATCATTAAAGCTATGACAGAAATTAAAAAAGTGAGAAGCTGAACAAGAATCAGCAGAGAAGTAAATCGTACAAATCTGAAAATCAGAGAAAAGGCGATAGTAAGAAACAAAAAAGAGTAAGTGTTGTAGATGAAAGTCTATTACCCCTTCGGGTATATTATGGCGATAATACCCATCTTTATGTAGGTTATCTGAGACACTTTAAGTTAGGTGGTTTTGAATGTATGGGAATCAAAACAATCAGCGATTTAACAAAGTGGATATACGGTTTAGAAATGATGCGAAAACACGAGAAAGGAGAACGCAAACCACTAAAGTACAGCAGTCTAAGTACAGAGATTGATAAAGTATGGGCAGTGATACAAAAGGAAGATACCGAACACATAGATCCATACGGATATGATGTAAGAATAAATCATTGATAGTTTACTCCAAAGAAAGGGCATAACTTTGCCCCCGTCAACCTGAATGTGGAAGGGCTACACCCTTTCAACCGGATGGTGTAGCCCTAAGCATAAAAGGGTGTAGCTATCCGAAGCAAAGGGTGTAGCCATCACAGAAGGTTGATTATTAAGTTTTTATGAACAACTAAAATTATTAAAATGAAGAAGCAAACGTTGGGTCACCAACCAAATCATGTAACGAAAGAAGAAAGAGTAGAAAATCTATGGAAAAAACTTATCAGACAGGAAACCGATTTATCAGATGAAACTATCGCATGGATGACACGACGCATCCTGCAGTTGACAGACTACATGGCATACGGATGTGCACTGATAGCCTACCGAAAACAGAATGGGGAATTCTATATGGCAAGAGGAACACTTGTGTATTATGAAGCCCACTTCCACCGAAAGTATGACATTGAACATATCCGAAACCACGTAGTGTACTGGGATATAGAACAACAGGGATGGAGAACGTTCCAGATTGAGAACTTCCTGGAATGGAAACCGGTGGTAAATTGAGAATTGATAATTAAAAAATAAGAGATTATGGACTCATATTTGATACATGACGCCAATGCAGGCAATAACTTTAAAATTATGATGATGATACAGAAAGAAGGAATGAAAGGATACGGCATCTACTGGATGATACTGGAGTTTCTAAGAGTGCAGGATGGATATAAGGCGGACTTGAGAGTGCTGCCTATCCTGGCACAAAAGATGAGAGTAACAGTAGCTACTTTGAAGCGATTCATCTACGAGTCAGGACTCTTTAAAGTGGACGACACAACCTTCTCATCACCCGGACTCACCCGGCGCATGGGCCCACTGGAAGCCAAGCGCGAAGCCAATAGAGAGTCGGGCAGACGTGGAGGACTGGCTAACCAACAGAAAATCAGGCAAGGCATGCAAAGCGACGCTTTAGCTATAAATAAAACTAATAAGATAAATAACTCCCCCTCTATATCTCCCCAAGGGGAGACAGGAAAGAATGAGGAGATTCTTCTGGTTCCTCCGGAGTATGCACTCGACAAACAAACGCATAACTATGAGGGATTGATGGAAGAATTGAAGCGGCAAAAAGTGACTGTCGTCAAAGAAATCAATGCCATCCTCAGACTGACGGATTTCGGAAAACTGAAAGGAAAGATTTGGAAGATTCTATATGACATCAACAACTCGCCACAAATGAAAGCAAGAATTGTGATGCCGGGAAAATATATTCTGAAGTTATTGCAAAACTAAAAGCTGGTCAGACAGCAAAATAAAGCGGTTGTTTCCGGGCAAGAAGCAACCGCTTTAATCCATATAAAGCTATCATTCAAAAAACACCTATCAGAAAGCATTTCAACGCAAACAAAATTCTCTATTTTTTGTTATTTAGTATAAATCTAACAAATAATGCTTAATTTCGCGAACTAAAAAATTTAAAAACAAGATGAATATGCAATTAAAAAGAAATCTGATGTTTATGGTCTTAGGCCTGAGCACTTTAGCCGTATCGGCACAAAATACTCAATCTTCCGGGCAAGCCACAGAAGAAAGTAATACAACGTTCAAGCCTCATTGGTACATGCAGGTACAAGCAGGTGCAGCAGAAACTGTTGGTGAGGCAAGTTTTAAAGACCTGATATCTCCCGCAGCAGCTCTTTCTGTCGGATATAAGTTTACTCCTCTGTGGGGAATACGTGCCGGTGCGAGTGGCTGGCAGGCAAAAGGAAAATGGGCGGTACTTTCTGACTCATACAAGTTCAACTATCTGCAAGGAAATGTAGATGCCACACTCGACTTGAGCAACCTGTTCTGTCATTACAATCCCAAGCGTTTCTTCAATGCTTATATGTTTTTGGGAGTAGGCGTTGCCGGTGGATTCAATAATGATGATGCAGTTGCATTGAACAATGCTGGTTATGATATGCAGTATCTTTGGAGCGGCAAAAAAATCTTTGTAGCCGGTCGTGGCGGTTTGGGTGCCAACTTACGCCTGAGCAAGCATGTGTCTTTCAATCTTGAAGTGAATGCAAATGTTCTGTCGGACAAATTCAACTCCAAGAAGGCTGACAATGCTGACTGGCAGCTTAATGCACTGGCCGGTTTTACGTTCAAGTTTGGAAAGAGTGGCAAAAAGGCGAAACCGGTGGTTACTTACACTCCGGAACCGGTAGTAGAAACTGTAGTAGAAGTGAAAGAAGAACCGGCTTATGTTCCTGCACCAGTGGAAGAGAAGAAAGAAGAAGTGAAGCCTCTGACTGAAAATATCTTCTTCAAGATTAATTCTGCTGTTATACGTTCCTCTGAAGAAAGCAAAATTGCCAATTTAGTTGCATTCCTGCAAAAGAATACAGAAGTAAAAGTCTCCATTTGTGGATATGCAGATGCTGCAACCGGTACTCAAACCATCAACCTGCGCCTCTCCAAAGAACGTGCTTTAGCTGTTGAGAAAGCTTTGAAAGCAAAAGGTATCGCTGCCGACAGAATCGTGCTCGACTTCAAGGGAGATAAGGTACAACCTTTCTCTACAAATGATGAAAATCGTGTAGCAATCTGTATCACTGAATAAGCTACTAAGAATAAAACCTTTATAAAAAGGAGCTGTACTGTAACCCTGAAAACAGAGTCAAACAGTACAGCTCCTTTTTTATTAGCAATATTAGTATTACATGAAGATCAATTGCCTTTTCAGTAAGTCTATGATATCCCTCTGCAATTTCTGCGCATTGATAGGTTTGGAGGTATATGCATCGAAACCACTGTTCAGGATGCGTTGTTCATCTTCGGCATAAACATAAGCCGTCACTGCCATAATCGGGACAGTCGGCGATATTTCTCGTATCATCTGGGTAGCTTCATATCCGCTCTTCTTAGGCATATTGATATCCATCAATATCAAATGAGGGTTATACTTTTTAAACAACTCCACAGCCTCTTCCCCATCCCATGCATGGAGGATATTATATTGATTCTTCAGGATTGACTCGAACAACTGGAAATTGCTGCTATTATCCTCGGCAATTAAAACAGTCAGTTTATTCTCTACCTTCTGCATCCGGTGCTCTTTCTGCTCTTTCACCGATTTCAACGCCACAGGACGATAAGGAAGAGTAAACCAGAAAGTAGAGCCTTTACTCACCTCAGATTCCACTCCTATCTCGCCTCCCATATGTTCAACAATACTCTGACAAATGGAAAGTCCCAGACCTGTGCCTTGGGCAAAAGAGTCAAGTTTCACAAAACGCCCGAACACGCTGTCTTTCTTATCATCTGCTATTCCGCATCCCGTATCCGTAACATAGAAGTACAGGAAGTCGGTATCCTTGAGATGATAGCCGAAAGTGATGCTGCCATCAGAGGTGAACTTCATTGCATTATTCAGCATATTCGTAACTACCTGCGTCAGCCTGTTCTTCTCAATGCTAACGGAACAGTCCGGCATTTCCGGCATATAGTGGATGGGGACGGCTGCATTCTTCTGACGCAGTTGTGCAGACGCTTCCATCTCTTTAAAGAGAGCGTTCAGGTCTAAATCCGAGTAAATGAACTCAAGCGTCCCTGCCTCTATTTTAGAAAGATCCAGAATATCGCCAACAAGTTGCAGCAACAATGTATTATTGTTCTCAATGATATTGATGTACTCTTCCTTCTCCTCTTGTTCTTCCGCGTCTGCCAGAATACTAGAAAAACCGACAATCGCATTTAGAGGAGTACGTATCTCATGGCTCATATTAGCCAGGAAAGCTGATTTCAAACGGTTGGATTCCTCAGCCTTCTCTTTGGCCATAATTAAGTCCTCCTCCATTTTCTTTCGTCCGGTTATCACGAGCGAAGAACCAATCAAAGTAATCGGCTTGTTGTTTTCGTCTCTTTTATCCACCGTAGCCTGAGCCTCAACCCATTCATAGCGTGCAACTCCATTCTTACGAACCACCACACGGTATTCTTCCTTAATCTTGGAAACATTGCCTTCCGTCAGTTCTTTATATGCTTTCTTCACCCGGTCCCTGTCCTGCTTGCAGATTTTAGCAAAATATTGATAATCGGGCACGGAAAGCTGTTCTTCATTGACCATACCGTCGTCATGGCTAAGTTCCACCGGACGGTTGACGTCACAAAGCATAGTACCTTTTTCCAAATCCCACTTCCAGGGAACAATGTTTGCCACATCAAGAGACATTGATAATTTATGATTGGCAGAGCGCAACATCTGCTGGGTTTCAGCCAGTTCGGTATTGTCAACGCAGAATACATCGATGTATCCTTTATGTTTGGAGGGGGTCAGAATCACATTGAAATAATTACCGCCGGCTTCGCTGTAGTGCTGAAAAGAAAGTTCTTTTTGAGTAGATATAACCATACTATACAGATGAACCATCCTCTCAGTTCCCTTCGGATCTATTTCACTTCCTTTTTTACCGATGACCGGGCCTGATGATTTGAAGTACTTCTCAAAACGAGGATTGGCTTCTACCGTAAGATAATCCACCACCTTACCCGCCTGATCAAAAATCAGTTGATGCTTCAGATAAACAATAGGCATATTCTCGAACAAACTATGATAGCTTGTCATCAGCTTTATCTGCTCGGCCTGTTTTCTTCTTACCTTATACATCCACCACATCCACATCCACATAAACAAAAGGACAATAGCTACAATTGCCAAGATAATGCCATATTTATGTTGCTGCCAGAAAGTAGGCGGCATCATATAAAAAACGGAATTGGGAGGACACAGTTTTGTCGATAGGCCGGCTTCTACAAGATCGTGATAATTGAACATGGGAATGGGAGTGCCACAGCTAACCATCTGTGCCCCTATTTTATTTTCACCGGATAAGACATTGCCCACAATCTCGATAACTTTCTTTCCAATCGTTTTTTCATCAAAGAAATAACCACCTACCAAGCCATTCCGTTGCAATCCGGTATTATCTAACGAGAATATAGGGGAAGAGGAATAATAACTAAGAATCCTGGAAATGTTGTTAGTCAATACGACGTTTCCATTTTGTACATCCTGCTGATACCACGAGCAAAAGAGAACTCCGCTATTTTCCTCCGCATGATTTAATGAATCAGCCAGTGCATCGGTGGTCATATCGCCGGCAACATAATTTTTTAGTTCCAATTCCGGGAAATCTTTACTCACAATCTCCTCCAAATCCGAACGGAACTGGGCACTGATATAACGGGCATCCGATAAGAAAATCAACTCGTCCATTTTCGGCATTAAATCCTGCATCAACGAAATCGTTTCTTTAAGATAGGCAGGTACATAGAATACAGTTAATGAAAGGTCTCCTTTATAATCTTTCAGAGGAGTTCTCTCTCCCACCGGAATTGCCTGTCTTTTTAAATAAGCCTCTTGCGGACCGACATAATCTGTCTCCGTACAAAGTATAACAGGGACGTCTTTCCACTGTTTTTCTATATCACCTTTCAATAAGCCCCAGGAAGCACTACCTAAAAGAATCAGAAGTCTCGGAGGATTGTCTGCATATTTTTCAAAGAGTCTTTTTTCGTATTCCGACAAATTTTCTGTATTTTGCAATTGCATAAATTGACTCCCCATATGCTCAACATCTACCACATAAGGAGAATTTTTATGCTGGAAAGAATTATAAATGGGTATAATAAAGTCGTTACTCCATCGGGAAGATCCGGTATATGCGTTGAGGATCAATATTCTATCTTCACTTCCCGGCTTAAATGTCGAGGAGCTTTCGCCCAATACATTAACGGTGTTTAACAGGAAGATTACTAATATAATAAATGTCTTGGCCATTTTATGCAAATATTCCATCAAAGTCATAGTTTGTTCTGTAAGTGTATCCATTCTTTACCGGACACAGAGCAAAAAGGCTGTCTTACAGATGAATTATATTGCAAAACTAATTAAAAATCAGTGATTTCATAGTTTTCGAAAAGAGATTTTTCATGTGAAGGTGAATTGAAAGCACTTGTCCGGTCGATTTGCTTATCTCCCATATTCTGCGTACTTTTGAAAGCAGAAAACTGTATAAACATGAAAATACTTCATACCAGCGACTGGCATCTGGGACATACACTATATAACTATGACCGCAGCCAGGAGCAACAAGCATTTCTGGAACAACTTTCCCGCATCGTAGCAGAAGAGAAACCGGACGCAATGGTAGTGAGCGGAGATATTTACCACTACTCCACCCCATCAGCAACCACACAAAAGATGTACACGGACGGTATGCTCGAAATTCACAGGGCTTGCCCGGAAATGGCAATTGTTGTGACAGCCGGAAACCACGACAGTAGTTCCAAATTGGAGATAGACAGCAATCTGTGGAATCACTTCGGAGTGAAAGTAGTGGGGAACATAGAACGGAACCAGGAAGAGGTGAATTTGGGAAAGCATATTGTGGAAGTGAGGGATAAAGAAGGAGAACTGAAAGGATACATCATTGCAGTACCCCATGTATATCCGCAGAATTTCCCGATGCTGGATACAGAGACACCCCGCGAAGAACGACAGGCACGCTTCTTCCAGGCATTGCAGGACGAAGTAGAGAAAATAAATACGGATGAACTGCCCGTCGTATTAATGGCACACCTCTCTATAGAAGGCAGTGACCGGACCGGTCATGACGAAACCGCAGGCGGAATAGAATATGTTCCCATCAGTTCAATGGGCGAAGGGTATGATTATCTGGCGCTCGGACACATTCATTGTCCGCAGGATATCAAAGGAAACGGCCGCCATGCACGGTATTGCGGAACTCCCCTGCCCGTGAACTTCGACGAAACTTATCCGCATTCTGTCTCTATCATCGAAGTTCGGAGACATGAAGCACCACAAATAAGAACGGTAGAAATAGAAAATCCTATGCCGCTCGTCACGTTGCCCAAAGAGGCGGTGACTTTTGAGGAAGCCATAAAACTACTGGAGGAATACCCGGACGATAAACCGGCTTATATCCGCCTGAATGTCCTGATTAAAGACTACCTGGCACCCGACTGCAACGAACGGGCATCGGGCGCAGTGAAAGGGAAAAAGTGCAAATACTGCTACATCAAGTCCAACCGGGAGAAACAGGCCTCGGATGACCGAGCAAGGCATATCTCCATTCAGGAGATGCAGGAGATGTCTCCACTGGAAATTGCGAAACTCTACTATCAGGAAGCGGAAGGAGAAGAGATGGACGAGGAACTTTGCGCGCTGATGGATGCTGCCGTGCAAAGAGTGAGAGAAAAGAATAATCTGCGTTAATCCGCATAATCTGTGGCGAATCATGAAACTTCAAAAACTGACTATAAAGAATCTGGCATCCATAGAAGACGCCGTCATTGACTTTGAGAACGGACCGCTAAGTGAGGAATCTCTATTTCTCATCTGCGGCGAGACAGGTGCCGGAAAAACAACGTTACTCGATGCCATCTGCTTGTCACTCTATAATGAAACACCCCGTATGGAGCATGCAGAGAATGAAAGGTACAGGGACGTGGGACAGGCCTTTTCTTCAAAAAAAGAAGAAGTGGCAATCAACGACAGCCGCCAACTGATGCGCCGGAATACCAATGAGGCATGGACCGAACTGGAATTTACAGGTTCGAACGAAATTCCCTACACAGCCAAATGGTACGTGGCGCGTGCACACCGGAAAGCATCCGGTGCCATTCAAGATACCAAATGGACTTTAGAGAACCGGAAAACAGGTATCCAGCTCACCAAGAAAAACGAAATTAAAGCTGAAATACAAGTCGCCGTAGGACTGACGTTCGAGCAGTTTTGCCGTACCACCCTATTGGCACAAGGAGACTTCACCAAGTTTCTGCAAAGCAAGGAAAGCGAAAAATCGGATATTCTGGAGAAGCTGACAGGTACCGGGATTTATTCTGAAATAGGTGCCGGAATTTATGCCATCACCAAAGAGAAACGCATGGATTATGAGAATCAGAACCGGAAACTGGAAGGTATCCGTATCCTGACGGATGAAGAGATAGCTGAAATTGATGGAGCTATGGCTGCATTAAACACTGAAATCAATGAAAATACCCGGCAAAAGAATACAGCCGTCCTGAAACGAGACTGGTTGAAAAAGCATGCAGAACTCATCTTCAACCAGGAGAATCAGCAGAAAGCATGGGAAGCAAAAAAAGAGTTACTGCAATCGGATGATTTCCGGCAAAAAGAGTCACTGATTAAGGATTGGAATAACACAACGGATGCCCGTAACTGGTCCTCTTCTTTAAAACAGCAGCAATGCCAACAAGAAAGTAATATCCGGCAAACCGAAAGTCTGAAAGCGGCTTTCATCCGCCTCAGTAGTGGTTGCATCTGGCTGCAAGAGAATATGAAGGAGCAACAAGCCAAACTGCTGCTTGCCGGGGAGTATCTGAAAACTCATGCTCCTCTCCTCCCTATGTTCGAGAAAAGCCAGTCCATCATTGCAGACCTCAATGCCATACTTTCTGCCCGCTCGCGCATTGCGATCTATGAAAAGCAAATAACGGAACTAACCCCGCAACAACCAACCTTGGAGCAGGAGCGCACGAACAAAGAAAACGACTTCAACCGGAAAGACAAGGAAAATCAAACCAGGCAACAGGAGATAGACCAACTGAATGTACAGCTTGAATCCATGAACCGGAATGCCTTGCAGGAAAAGAAGAACGTTTTGGAAACCGTCAAGGAGAATTTGCTGAAAGCTCAGAATTCTCTGGTAGTGTTGCAAGAGAAGCAGACAGCATTGGATACGGCAAAGGAAAACGAAAAGTCACTGGACAAGAAATTGCAAACCAGCAAGAGACGGTATGCAGAACTCAAAGACGAATTCGACAGCAGGAAGAAAGTATACGATGAGATCAAGACACTTTATGACAAACAAAAAGAAGCAATAGAGGAATGGGCCAAAGAAGCCCGTGCCCGTCTCTCTGTAGGAGATACTTGCCCGGTATGCGGACAGGAGATAAAATTGCTCTGCAAGGATGAAGACTTTCAATCTGTGCTTGCTCCTATCCGGCAATCACTGGAGGCAAAAGAGAAAGATTATAAAGAAGCGGAACAGGCATTGAATGGCAACCAAGCAGAGAGCAAAACATACGAGGAAATGATGGTAAGCAATCGTCTGGCAACGGAGAAAGCTCAGAAAGGATATGACCTTGCCCGAACAGAGACACAGGAGAAATGTAGCCGATGCCGTATTCCGGATACCTCCGACAATACCAAGGAGGTGCTGGAAAAGCTGATTCAGGTAAACAAGCAAGACCTTGAAAATGTCAATGCGAAACTGAATGAAGTGCAAAACCTCGCCAATAATATCTCTCGATTGCAGCATCAGAAAGACGAACATCAGAAAGCTGTGGAAACCGCCCGAAAAGCGTTCGACACCGCCGATAAGAATCTGACTAAACTGAAAAATGATATCATCAACAAACATTCGCTGAGAGAAAGTGAAAAAGATATTGTTCACATTACTCTGGAACGCGTCACTCCCTTGATTCTCTGGAAAGAATGGCAAACAGAATGGAGTAACTCTCCTGCCGCATTCATCGAACGTTTACAAAAGTCAGCAGGACATTATAAACTGGCGCAAGAAAAGCAGGCTGAATTGAAAGCTACCCTTTCCTTGATTGCTAAAGAACTGGATGGTATATCGGCTATCCGGGAAATAATTTGCGATACTTTCCCCGAATGGAAGAATCTTCCAATAGAGGAAAAAATGGAAATCAAGAACTTAGGAACAGCATGGAATACATTGAATTCTCAGGCGGGTGGGCTGAAACAAAACATTCTGTCTGTCCGAAAGAATATAGACGAACTACAAGCCAATCTGGCAACCTTCTATACCTCACATCCGGACATTAACGAAGCACGTATCATTACCCTCTCCGCTTATTCCAGCGAGCAGATCGAACATTTGCGTACCGGGCAACAAAAGTTTAAAGAGGAAGAAGTAGCTGCACAGACGGCCTTCAAACTGACAACCGGGCAATTGGAAGAACACCTAAACAAGAAACCTGAAATGGAGGAAGAAGAGACTCTTGATGAACTAAACAACCTCATCACCGTTTCAGATGAAAAGATTGCGGCAGGAACCCAGACCGCCCTACGACTGAAAATACAACTGGAAGAAAATGTGAAGAATATCGCCCGGATAAAGGATGAAAAGAAACGTGCGGACGAATTACGGGAAATTTATTTAAAATGGGACCGTCTCTGCCACCACTTCGGTGACGAGAAAGGAAAGAATTTCCGGAATATAGCCCAAAGTTTTGTATTGAAAGAACTACTCAGCGGAGCTAATTTCTACCTGCAACGCCTGACGGACCGTTATGAACTGGAATGTCAGGCAGGTTCGCTCACCATTTTGCTGCGCGACTTTTATCAGGGAGGTGCAGCACGCCCGGCTTGTACGTTGTCCGGTGGAGAAAGTTTCCTGGTTTCCCTGTCGCTGGCTCTCGGACTTTCTTCACTAAGCCGGCAAAGTCTGTCAGTAGATACGTTATTTATTGATGAAGGTTTCGGTACGCTGAGCAGCGATTATCTGAACACAGTGATGGACACACTGGAGAAATTACACCAGATGGGTGGAAAAAAGGTAGGAATCATCAGCCATGTGGAGGGGCTGCGCGAACGAATAAAAACGCAGATACAGGTGAAGAGGGTTGATAATTCGAGGAGTGAGATTAGGACGGTAAGAATGATATAGATACACTTTCTTTTTGATACTTTTTCTTTCGGGCAAGCGAAAGAAAAAGTATGTGCCAAGTTATCATTTTTCTGCTCCTACAAGTGCCCGCACACCATATTATTATGTACTTTTGTAGCAATTATAAATCAAAGAGACAATGAAAAAGTTCGTAAAAGGAGTCCGGTTTGCTCCTAAAAACTATTCCGACGAGGTAGAAGAGAAGATTCAACACTATAAAAAAGAAGGTTATAAACTGCCGTCACGCCATTTATTACGCACGGAAGAACAACTGGCAGGTATCCGCGAAAGTGCAAAAATCAACACCGCATTGCTGGATTATATTTCGGCAAACATACGCGAAGGGATGTCTACGGCAGAGATTGACCACATGGTATATGAGTTTACAACAGACCATGACGCAATACCCGCTCCTTTTCTGTACGAAGGATTTCCAAAAAGTGTATGTACAAGCATCAACGATGTGGTATGTCATGGCATTCCAAGCACAAAAGAGTTCCTGAACAGCGGAGATATTGTGAACGTAGATGTTTCAACTATCTACAAGGGGTATTTCTCGGATGCTTCAAGAATGTACATGATCGGAGACGTGAAACCGGAAATGCAACGTCTGGTACAAGTGGCAAAGGAATGCCGCGACATAGGTGCGCAGACCGCACAGCCATGGGCGCGACTGGGGGATGTAGGTGCAGCTATTCAGGAACATGCAGAGAAGAACGGCTATAGCGTAGTGCGCGACCTTTGCGGGCATGGCGTAGGTATCAAATTCCATGAAGAACCGGATGTGGAACACTTCGGTAAACGTGGCACAGGTATGCTCATTGTTCCGGGAATGACGTTCACCATCGAACCGATGATAAACATGGGAACCTACGAAGTCTTCATTGATGAAGCTGACGGATGGACAGTGTGCACCGACGATGGACTGCCTTCGGCACAATGGGAAAGCATGCTTCTGATTACTGAAACCGGAAACGAAATATTGACGGAGTAAGCATGGAGATCGTTTTTCTAATCATCGGACTGACAATAGGTGCCGGCGTAGGCTATCTGATAGCGGAACGCAAAAGCACTGCCCTGAAAGCCGAACTGACAGGACGGGAAAAAGAAGTGGAGTTGCTGAAACGAAACATGGAAGAAGCGGAAGCCATGCATAAACGCATGAATATGGAGTTCGAAAATCTCTCCAACCGCATCTTCCAAAGCAAAACAGAAGACTTCACCAGACTGAATGCCGAACATCTGAACAACCTGCTCCGCCCCTTGGGCGACAACCTGAAAGATTTCAGAGAAAAGGTGGAACAAGTGTACAGCAACGAAGCCAAAGAGCGTTTCTCACTGGGCGAACGTATCAAAGAATTAGTGGAACTGAACAACCGCCTCAGCGAGGATGCCAACAACCTGACCCGTGCCTTGAAAGGTGACTCGAAGATGCAGGGTAACTGGGGTGAAATGATTCTGGAACGCCTGCTCCAGGCATCCGGCCTGATTGAGGGCGAACATTACTTCCGTCAGGAATTCCTGAAAGATGAACGGGGTGAAGTTATCACCAGCGAAGAAAGCGGGCAGAAAATGCAGCCGGATATTCTGGTTAAATATCCCGATGACCGGGAAATGATTATAGATTCAAAAGTCTCCCTCACAGCCTACAGTGCCTATACTTCTGCCGAACACAAGGATGAAAAGACGCGCTGGCTGAAAGCCCATCTACAGTCTGTCCGTACGCATATAGACGAGTTGAGCCAAAAGGATTACTCCCACTACGACAGCAAAGCACCGGACTTTGTCATGATGTTCATCCCCACCGAAGGTGCCTACCTGCTGGCTATACAGAGTGACACCAATCTTTGGGAATATGCCTACAACAAGAAAGTGGTACTGATGAATTCTACCAACCTTATCAGTGCCCTGCGTCTTTCCCTTGACCTCTGGAAACGGGAAAACCAGGTAAAGAATGTACAGGCAATCATCAAGCGAGGTACGGCACTGTATGAAAAGATTGTAGGCTTCACCGATACCTTCCTGAGCATCGGAGACAAGTTAACCGGGTTACAAAAAGACTATGACAGGGCTTTCAACCAACTTTCTGATGGAAATGGAAGCGTAGTGAAACAAGCGGAAATGCTGAGGGGCATGAGCCTCACTCCTAAAAAACGAATTTCAGCAAGGTTGTTACCCAGAGGAGAAGAACTGGAAGAAGAGGAAGAAGAAACCGAACTGATAAAATAAGTATTCAAAATCAAATATATAAAACATGAAAATCCTAAAAGACCGTATTCTGAAGGACGGAAAATGTTATCCGGGAGGTATATTGAAAGTTGACAACTTCATCAATCATCAGATGGACCCTATCCTAATGAAATCCATCGGCGTTGAATTTGTCAGACGGTTTGCTTCCACCCCTATCAACAAGATTATTACAGTGGAAGCCAGTGGTATCGCTCCTGCCATTATGGTGGGATACTTATTGGAACTTCCCGTAGTCTTTGCCAAAAAGAAAAAGCCCAGCACTATGGAAAATATGCTGGTTACCTCTGTCTATTCTTTCACCAAACAACGTTCTTATGAGGTATGTGTCAGTGAAGATTTTCTTCGTCCGGGCGATCGGGTACTCTTTATAGATGATTTTCTGGCCAATGGAAATGCCGCCAAAGGTATAATGGAACTTGTGAAGCAGGCTGGTGCTGAACTGGTGGGTATGGGTTTCATCATCGAAAAAGCTTTTCAGCACGGAGGGGATGAATTGCGTGAACAAGGCATTCATGTAGAATCTTTGGCGATTATTGAAAGTCTGGATAATTGTGAAATTAAAATCAAATAAAAATACGAGGTGTGTCAAAAGCCTTTTCGACACACCTTCATATTTTCTCATCATTCGTTATTTGCCATATAAAGTATTCCGGATAACTTCTTTCACATCTTCCACCACTCCCATAGCGACATCCTTGTCCAGTTTAAGACTTACCGCTAAATGATCAGCGCCTGTAGTAGCTTTATACTCTTTAAGTCTCTGCTCTACTTCCCGGAGAGAAGGATTCTTCAGAACTGGACCGGCACTTCCGCCGGAGAACAAAGATATCTGAATTGGCAAGGAAATATCCGTAGTCGTCTTATATTTGGAACTATAAACTTTAGATTCTCCAAAATGAACTAATATAGGAAATACACTATCCAAACGGGCTTCCGAAACTCCACCCAACTGCCCGGATATTTCACCACGCACTTGCAGATAAGAGTCTTTTATTGTCCGAAGATACGAAGTAATGGCATCTGATGATGAACCACGATCATACCTGACAAGCAAATACGTTGAATAATTCAGATCTCCCTTCGCATATTTCTGATATTCCGCTCTCAACAAGTCGGTAAGCCGGGTCGATAAGGTTGCCACATCATATTCTTTTATCAATTTCTGATTCAACATCATCTTATTGTTCATATTTACAAAGAAAGAATGAATGGTTCCCGACTTTTTATCAGTTTGGTATACCTTCTTTTCGCCAGCCGCATCTTCAGCTTTCCGCTTGAAAAAGGCTTCTAATTGTACCAGTTCACTTTGGGGAATCGAATCTTGTTTCACCTCCACAGGAGCCATCACCTGTTCCACTGTTTTCTTTACTTCCGGCCACGCAAACGCATAGAGCGTTCCGGCAGCCGCCGGCACGAAAAGCAATAGCTTCAAACGTGCCCAATTGTTCGTTCTTCTTTTTAACATCATTGTGATACAGTTTTTAAGTTTACTGTGGTTGAAACCGCAAGCCATAGAGTAGAGCCTTGTACCTACGGATTTCTTCACCAGCAAAAGTTGATATTGAGTTGCATCGATGCCATGATTGATGACGCTGTTATCTGCCTCGTATTCGTGCACTTCCCGGAGTTCGCGCATCAGCAGCCATGCAGCAGGATTGAACCAATGGAGTATGACGAGGCATTCCATCCAAAGCAAATCCAATGTATGCCGATGCTGCAAATGCATCTGTTCGTGCAATAATATTTCTTCGGGATTCCGTTCATAGTCTTCCTGTGAGAGGACAATCGTCTTTCCCCAACTGAAAGAGACAATCTTTTCCGGACAGATAACCAGCCTGTACTCCCCATACTCATGAGCAGGAAAACGGTGTATGAGCCGATACATACGGATAGTGGAAAGCAAAAGGAAACTAAATACAACGAATGCCCCCAGAAGATAGCAACCACCCAGGAGCAGAGTTACGGGAATGGCGGACATTACACTGCCACGAGATTCTTTAATAGAATTTTCTTCCTCGTCTACGAAGAAAGCACCTGTTCCTTCAAAAGGATATTCCTTACTGACCTCCTCTCCTTTATCAACAACACCAGCTTCTTTCTCTGTCAGCAGATTCCTGACAGCAGTCACAGGCAACTGCAAAGGAGTATATTGAGAAACATCTATCTGCATCAACGGTAACAATATGCAAGCCACTGTTCCTATTAGCAGCAACAGCCGATTCGTACGGAAAAGCGTATCCTTCCTGAAGAACAGCCTGAACAGAAAATACAGGATGGTCAGGCACAAAGTCGACTCAAATATATGGAATAATATAGTTCCCATGATACATTCGTTTATCAGGTGGGTATCTTTATCCGTTTGCTTTCTTACCCTCGATACGAGCTATCAGGGCTTTAAGCTCATCTACCGACATACCTTCTTCTTCAATAAATGTAGACACGACATTGGTATAGGAGTTATTATAGTATTGAGCTACCACATCATTTAGTGCTGAGCGTTTATAATCTTTATCGGATACAGCTGCGTAATATTGATAGGTATTACCATAGGGTCTGTACTTCACAAATCCTTTTTCCTCTAATCCACGTACCAAGGTGGATACTGTGTTATAATGCGGTTTCGGCTCTTCATAAAAAGCCAGTAACTCACGGACAAACATCGGTCCATGTTCCCAGAATATCCGCATGATTTCTTCTTCCTTTGCAGTCAATCGTTTCATAGTCTTTTTCTATTTATCGGGATGAACAATGCAAAGATAGAAATAAGTTTTAAACAAACAACTACTAATACCAGTTATTCAACTAGAAGACTCAGTAGTTTAACTAATATTATCAGTAGATAATCAATATACCTTATTATATTATACTTTCTTTTTCTTTGGAAGCACCTGATTCAGCACAATATACCCCAATATTCCGGCAATAGCCGTGCCGCACAACACTCCGAATTTAGCCTGATTCAGCAATTCAGGATAGTCACCGGAGAAAGAAAGATTGGCTATGAACAAAGATACGGTAAAACCAATGCCACCCAGCAGCGACACACCGGCAATATTCTTCCAATTCATGCCTTCGGGCATACGGGTAAGTCCGCTTTTAATAGTCAACCAGGTAAACAGATAAATGCCCAGGAACTTACCCAAGAGCAATCCCAGCCCGACGGCAAGCCCTACATTTCCTATAACATCCCCACTGCCACTAAGCACTACCCCTGCATTGGCAAAAGCAAACAGGGGAAGAATGACAAAGTTTACCGTTCCATGCAAGTTATCTTCCAAAGACTGCAAAGGACTGATTACACGGTCTGAAGCCCTCTCCACCTGTTTCAACGTAGCTATTTGCTCATTAGTCAGCACGATGGTATCGGACTGTACCACAGGAAAGGAACTAACAATAGTACGAATACGTCTTATGTATTTACCTGCATCCAGTCGTGGACGGGCAGGTATGACGAATGCCAGTATTACACCGGATATAGTGCTATGAATGCCGGACTGCAGGAATAGATACCAAATGATTACGCCAAAGAAAAGGAAAAAAATCTTCTGTGTCATACCGAATTTGCCCATATAATATAGGAATGCGTATAGTATGGCTGCCACAATCAAGTAACCGTAAGCAACCTCATTACTGTAGAAAATAGCAATCACCAGAATACCACCAATATCATCCACTACCGCAAAAGCTGTCAGAAATATTTTCAAGCTCAACGGTACGCGCTTACCTAGCAAGCTGAGCACCCCCAGAGAGAAAGCAATATCTGTAGCCATAGGGATAGCCATACCTCGCGTTTCGGGAGTGCCGGAAGTTACCAGCAATGAATAAACAATAACCGGAAGTATCATACCTCCGCACGCCGCAATAAACGGCAGAATCGCCTTCCGGAAAGAAGACAACTCTCCCACTAATAATTCACGCTTAATCTCCAATCCTACAGCCAGAAAGAAAATCGTCATCAAACAGTCGTTGATAAACTCAATCATCGTCAGATTATGACCACCATGCGAAAGCAGGTTAAAATCACCGATACGCAAATGTAGCTCCTGCGACAGGAAACTCTGATATACCGGAGCTAACGAGGAGTTGGCTACAACAGCAGCCAGAATAGCCGTCAGAAACAGTAGAACGCTCGCCACCACATTCAGGGACGAGATGTTTTTCACAGTACGTAGAATAATCATTATTTGTTTGATTTAAGTATTAGCTTCTCAAAGGTAATTCCGGTTCTGTCAATGAGCTATTCCTTATAGCTCATTAACGCCAGCTTTTTAACCCAGAGCACAAATATACCTGTTAATATTAAATTAAGCACGATAGTAAGTACAGAAATTACTAATGCCGGACCACCCAAATTGTAACCCAATGCAATAAAAATAACTCCTGCCCCTACCTCACCACGGGTAAACATGCCAATGGAAAGTGCCAGACGTTCACTTAACTTACGGTCGCGGTAGAAAAATACCGGAAATAACTTGCCCACATTGGAAAGCAACGACACCATAATCACATGTATGATAATCAGAACCCAAGGCATCATTTCCTGAGAGCCGGTGACAGAAACCACTCCTGCCGCATCTCCTGAAAGACTAATTCCCTGAAGTGGAGGCATACTCATACCTACCAGAAACATGAAGATAAATGAAATTCCCGTTGAAGCTTTCTGCTCCCAAGCGGTATTGATCTCTTTATGTTTCATGACCATGCCCAGGACAAATGCCGGAAGCAGTACTTCAATATGAATACTAGCTTCTTCGCCGTATAAATTCTTTGTAATAAGATATAGGGATTGAGTGGCAGCAAACACCAGAACGGAATAAAAAAGAATAGCTTTCCAATCCTGCCTCATATTGTATTTACTCAGTTTCTTCCAGCCGAAAGAAAGCAGCAGAAAGACAATAAAGATAATCACCAGCAACTGCCAGCGTGGTCCGATCATCATAATTTGAAGAGGAATCATCAACAGAATGGTATCCAGGTCGTCAAAGATGGCCAGTACCTGAATCTTCTTATAAATCCAACTGGATTTCAGTCCGATAGCGGCTAACATCGTGAACAATATACCTGCAGAAGTGGGAGCAGCAAAACGGCTCAACAACAGATTTTCTTTCCATGCGTCCCAACTATTCCAGTATTCGGGAGGAAGCAAAATAAAGATATAATAAATAGCAATCAGGAACCAAGGCATGGCTGCCGTAGCCATTGCCACAAAGTAATCTTTCGCATAAGTTTGCCAACGGGATTTATCCACCTCAAACTCACGCCCCACATTAATCATAATGAATCCCAAGCAGATATACAACAGCACATTAGACACTGTTTTCACCGTACCATAATCACTGCCTGACCATGCAGGAAGATATTGAGCCACAAAAAGGCCAACCACCAGGAAGGCCGAGAACGATAGAACTTTTCTCATTTATTATCAGTTAGAATTTGTCAACATAAAGGGGATTGTCAAGACAGTCCTACAGAAAGAGAACAATCCCCCGGCTAATATGAATCAGCTTTTAGGCTTTTTTATATTAATCTAATTTCAACACCGCAAGGAACGCTTTCTGCGGCACTTCAACATTACCAATTTGTTTCATACGTTTCTTTCCTTTCTTCTGCTTCTCCAGTAACTTACGCTTACGGCTTACGTCACCACCGTAACACTTCGCCGTTACATCTTTACGCACCGCCTTAATGGTTTCACGAGAGATGATTTTAGCTCCGATGGCAGCCTGAATAGCAATATCAAACTGCTGTCTCGGAATCAAGTCTTTCAACTTCTCGCACATGCGATGTCCCAAGTCGTAAGCATTGTCGAAATGTGTCAGTGTAGAAAGAGCATCCACCGGTTCACCGTTCAGCAAAATGTCAAGTTTCACTAATTTAGACGGACGGAAACCGCTGGCATGATAGTCGAAAGAAGCGTATCCTTTCGAGATACTTTTCAGTTTGTCATAAAAGTCGATAACAATTTCTCCCAAAGGCATATCATAGTAAATCTCCACGCGATTGCCTGAAATGTATTCCTGCTTCACCAGTTCGCCACGTTTGCCCAGACACAACGTCATAATGGGACCTATATAATCAGTGGTTGTGATAACAGAAGCACGAATATAAGGTTCCTCAATACGGTCTATCATAGTAGGATCGGGCATGCTTCCGGGGTTATGCACCTCCGCCATATGTCCTTGTTTATCGTAGATATTATAAGAAACGTTCGGTACGGTAGTTATCACGTTCATGTCGAATTCACGGTCAAGGCGTTCCTGCACAATCTCCATGTGCAATAACCCAAGGAAGCCGCAACGGAAACCAAAGCCCAGTGCCAACGAAGATTCCGGTTGGAAAGTCAGTGAAGCGTCATTCAATTGCAGTTTTTCCAAAGAAGAACGCAAGTCTTCAAAGTCTTCTGCCTCAATGGGATATACACCGGCAAAGACCATCGGCTTCACTTCCTCAAAACCGGCAATAGCCTCCTTACAGGGACGGGCAATATGGGTGATGGTATCTCCCACTTTTACTTCTTTAGAGGTTTTGATACCGGAAATAATATATCCCACATCTCCTGTACGCAGTTCCTGGCGCTGTACCATTTCCATCTTGAGTACTCCAACTTCATCAGCATCATATTCTTTACCGGTATTGAAGAACTTCACTTTATCCCCTTTACGGATCACACCGTTCACAATCTTGAAGTAAGCAATGATACCGCGGAAAGAGTTGAATACGGAGTCAAAAATCAAAGCCTGCAACGGAGCTTCCTCGTCACCTTCGGGATGGGGAATACGCTCGACAACTGCTGCCAGAATTTCTTCTACACCCATACCTGTCTTGCCGGATGCACGGATAATCTCGCTACGTTTACAGCCTAGCAGTTCTACGATTTCATCCTCCACTTCATCAGGATTAGCACTCGCCATATCACATTTGTTGATAATCGGAATGATTTCCAAGTCATGTTCGATTGCCATGTAAAGGTTGGAGATGGTTTGTGCCTGCACACCTTGCGAAGCATCTACAATCAGCAACGCACCCTCACAGGCAGCAATGGAACGGGATACTTCATAAGAAAAGTCCACGTGTCCCGGAGTATCGATCAGATTCAGAACATATTTTTCACCGTTGTATATGTATTCCATCTGAATGGCATGGCTCTTAATGGTGATACCTCTCTCCTTTTCCAGATCCATATCATCAAGCATCTGTCCTCCGGTCACTTGTATAGTATTGGTAAATTCAAGCAAACGGTCGGCTAAAGTAGACTTACCATGGTCAATGTGGGCGATAATGCAAAAGTTTCTTATATTCTTCATCTATGTTTATCCTAAATCGATTATCTAATTGTATTCATTCTATTTTTTCGTGCGCAAAGATAATGAAAAATATGAAAACTATTCCATCGTTGCGCTGTTATGTATGGACAATAACCTAAACCACTTAACAGAAATGAGAAAGTATATTATGTTTGCATGCACTCTTTTATTGCTTGCCGGATGCTCTAAAAACGAAATCATTATTTATGGTTCAACTCCCGAAAATGAAGAATCGGGGCACGGAGAATCCTCAAATGATTCTGAGGCGCTCGTCACATTTTCCGCTTCACTCGAAAGCCGGAAAGTAACCAGGTCCATGTCTCCCATGCCCAAAGGGTTAGTCAGTCAAGTTTATGCCTTCAAAACAGCAGACAGCAATTTCAGGGATCCACTTGCCGAAGGTTTGTACAACACTTCTTCCGCAGGCTTGTTGACAGGACTGGATGGGTATAAGATGTTCCTTAGCAATGGTACCTATAATATGTATGCATTCTCCAAGAATTCATCAACTTATCCGCCTACCATTACCAATGGCGTATCCGCCCCTTTAAAGAATGGTGTAGATTATCTGTGGTGGGAAAACCTGCAACAAGATGTAATGGCTTCACAAATTCATATGCCCATCGTGTTTCAACATGTGGCTTCTCAGGTAGTCATTGATTTGTCGGCGGGCGAAGGATTGAAACTCGACAGTCTGGTTTCGGCAACCATTCTTCCGCCAACTCCGGGTGCCAGTCTTGACCTGCGTACCGGCATCATCGAAGCCACCACCACCTACGACACCACTCCGCTCAACATGGGCAAAAAGGGTCTTCTTGCACAAGCCATCGTCCTGCCAACACGTGCAACCAGCCCCATGTCGATAACATTAAAAGTGCTGGCTGACGGTGAAACTACTCCACGAACCTACACAGCCGACATCCCTATTCCCAACAAACTGGCAGGTGGATTCTCATACGTTTTCAGTGCCATTATCGACGGAAATTCCGTATCATTTCCCAATGTAAGCATCAAGGACTGGACAGAGGTAGATGAATCCGGAAATCCCATTTACCCTATACAAAAATAAATAACTCAACCTACATCACTGAGATACAACAGCAAAGTAAAATGATGGAAGTCAGAATATCCGAGATCAGAAAAGAGTATACGAAAGGCAAGTTGACGCAATGTGTCATCAATGACAATCCTTTCAGACAATTCGAAGAATGGCTCAATGAAGCCATCGATAGTAAAGAAGACGAACCCACTGCTATGATAGTGGCAACTGTTTCGGTAGAAGGGCATCCTTCCACACGTACCGTCCTGCTAAAAGGATTGGATAATGATAAATTCATATTCTTTACGAATTATGAGAGTCGCAAAGGCCGACAATTAGCTAAAAACCCATATATCTCCCTCTCTTTTGTGTGGCACAAACTCGAGAGGCAGGTACACATTGAGGGAAGGGCTGAAAAATGCTCCGGCAAGGTATCGGATGCCTACTTTGCAAACAGACCCTATAAAAGTAAGATAGGTGCAAGAATATCTCCACAAAGCCGGGTGATAAATAGTCGTATGGAAATTATGCGGGCTTTCGTAAAAGAGGTTTTCAAACTGGCAGGGCACGAAATCAAACGTCCTGACAACTGGGGCGGCTTTGCCGTAACCCCTACCCGGTTCGAGTTCTGGCAGGGACGAGAAAATCGTTTGCACGACCGCATCCAATATATCCCTCAGAAAGACGGCAGTTGGAAACAGGAAAGGCTGGCTCCCTGAGTATAGAACGGTATACAAAAAGAAGCGTTGATAACATCTGCATGTATCAACGCTTCTTTTTATAAGATAAATGTCAATCTCTCTCTTAAACCAACTTAACAAACAGTTCGCCTTCTACTTCCTGAGTAGAGATTTTTTCTTCTCTTAACAACCAGCCAAGGCCTAAGAACAAATCTTTGTCTACCAACTTAGTAGCTTTCTTGATTTGTTTAGCAGTTAAACCTTCAGTCTCATTCAGTGCATTCCAAATTTTTCCTGCAGTTTCACCAGCTTTTTCTTTCAACATTTTCTTTTTGTTTTTAGTTATACATGCTTCATCTAAATTCTCTCATTGAGGAGGTTCAGATTTTATTTCAACGGCAAAGATAGTTATTTTTATGTTATATAACACGTTATTATCCATTTTTTACATTATATGTCATAAAAAGAGCATTTTTCCAGTGAGTAAGACCAAAAGTAATAATCCATTCTATCGAAACAGACGGTCTATTTAACCCAGATAGATGGTCTGTTTGCCCTCAATAGACGGTCTATTTGATCCAAACAGACCGTCTATTTTCAAGATACTCAGCCCAGATGCGTGCAGCTTCCTCTACCATCTTGACACAGGGGCGTTTAGCATAATATTGTTCTGTACGTTCTTCGGGGGTTGCCACTCCTTCAGGTTTCTTCAAGCCTAATAATTCGGCACAAATGATAGAACCGTTCCGTTTTCTGAATTCAGCAGCCAGCTCCTGCACCAAAGCATAGTTGGCGCCTTTTCCTTCCCGGTCTTTAGGGTCTGTAGCACCGGTTTCTAACCCAGCAAGCAGAAACATGCCGCATGCCGCGCCACACGTCTGCCTCATCCTGCCTATGCCACCGCCGAAAGAGGCTGCCATACGGGCTGCTTGTTCCTCTGTAAATCCATACATATCGGCAAAAGCGAGCACAACGGACTGGGAACAATTAAAGCCGCTCTTAAAGTTTTCTACTGCTTTCTCTATTCTTTCTTCAAACATTGTTCCTCTCCCCTCTTTATCCTTCTATTTCCAACAACATAGGGCAATGATCGGAATGTACGGCATCATTCAGTATACGCGCCTCTTTCAGCATCGAGCGAACCGGTTCGGTCACCATACAATAATCAATACGCCACCCCTTATTCTTGGCACGTGAATTGAAGCGGTAACTCCACCAGGTATATTCCTGCAGTTCAGGATGCAATGCTCGAAAAGTATCTATAAATCCCGCATCCAGAAAACGTGTCATCCACTCCCGCTCTTCCGGCAAAAAGCCACTATTAGTAGCATTACGGATAGGGTCATGAATGTCTATTGCCTCATGGCAGATATTATAATCACCGCAAAGGATAAGTTTCGGGCGCGACTTCCGCAGTTCCGTCACATACTCCTGAAACTTCTCCAGCCACACCATCTTGAATGCCTGACGTTCGTCTCCGCTGGTTCCTGACGGATGATAAACGCTGACAACAGATATATCGCCATAATCGGCACGAATGAAACGGCCTTCATTATCATATTCTTCCATACCCATGCCGTATTCCACATGATCCGGCTCCTGCTTGCTAAGAATGGCAACCCCGCTATATCCTTTTTTCTGCGCGGAGTACAGATAATGCTTATACCCCTTCAAAGCTTCTTCCGGATACTGGTCTGGTTGCAATTTCGTTTCCTGAATGCACACTACGTCAGCTTGCTCCTGCTCCAACCATTCTGGTAAACCTTTGCTGACAGCCGCACGCAGTCCGTTTACGTTGTATGTAATAATTTTCATATTATTTATTTTTTGTATTATACTCTACGACAATTCAGATATTAATAACATTATATTCAACACCGTTACAATGCCAGCAATAGCATAAAGCACGAAGCTGCTCCACTTACTGTTGACGTATTGCCCCATCACTTTGCGGGAAGATGTCAGTCCCACTTGCAGGAAGACGGTAAACGGTAACTGTATGCTCAGCACCATCTGCGAAATCAGCAACCCTTTAAAAGGATCTCCAATAAAGAATATCAGCAACAATGCGATACCCAATGAAAGCAACACACCCACCTGCGAGTGACTATCCTTAATATGATAAGACTCTCCGAAAATACCGGCGAAGATAGAACCTGCCGCCATACCGCTGGTTATAGTGGAAGATATACCAGCCATCAGCAATGCCAAAGCAAACACTACAGCCGCACTACTTCCAAGCAAGGGTTCCAGCAACGATTTTGCCTGTTGCAGTTCTTCAACCTGAATACCGCTCTTAAAGAAAGTAGCAGCAGCCAGCAATATCATGGCACTATTGATAGCCCAACCCACAATCATAGAAAAGAGCGTATCAAACAATTCGTACTTCAGGACTTTCCGTATAGAAGAATCATCCTGTTTATTATATTCGTGACTCTGAATCACCTCCGAATGCAGAAACAGGTTATGAGGCATTACAACCGCTCCCAGCACACTCATAATTATCAGCATGCTTCCTTTCGGAAAAGCAGGTGTCACCCATCCTTCCACAGCCAACGGCCAGTCAATCTTCACCAGAAACAACTCATAAATAAAGGAAAGTCCGATGACAGAAACAAACGCAATAATGGAGCGTTCAATCTTCTTATATGAGTTTGTAAAGAGCATAATCACAACAAAAGCAGTCGTTAATATCGCTCCCCAGATTATCGGAATGTCAAAAAGCATCTCCAATGCAATGGCCCCTCCCAAAATCTCGGCAAGCGAAGTCGAAATGGATGCCAGTACCGCAGTACCCAAAATGGGACGAGACACCCACTTAGGAGTATACTTTGTGGCCGCTTCCGACAAGCACAAACCGGTCACAATACCCAAGTGAGCCACATTATGTTGCAATACAATCAACATAATCGTTGACAAAGTCACCACCCACAGCAGGGAATAGCCAAATTCCGAACCTGCCGCAAAGTTAGAAGCCCAGTTTCCTGGATCAATAAAACCAACTGTCACCAGCAGTCCCGGTCCGATATATTTAAACACGTCCAGACCACCCAGATACCGCTTATGGTCTTTACGTTTCAAGTCTTTCAGAATATTTTTCATTGTTCGTTCTTTTAATGGCGTAAAATTACGAAATAATAACAAGCGATACATACTTTCAGTTCAAAAAAGAAGCCCCCGGCATTTTGAAATACCGAGGGCAAACCTATGTTTTCTAAAAGTACGGAGATTTAGTTAGAATCCCATTTCATGCAGTGCCCGACATAACTGATCCGGACAAGAAGTAGAACGTCTTCCACAACGGATACCTTCCAGGCGAGAGATCACATCACCTACCGGCATTCCCTTCACCAACCGGGAAACGCCTTGTAAATTACCGTTACAACCTCCCCAAAATGCAATATCCGTTATTATATTATTTTCTATTTCCAATTCGATGTGAGAACTACACGTACCTTGAGTCTTATAAGTATACTTCATTACCCTTCACTCTCCTCCGGCTTCATGTTGGTATAAACCGTTTGTACATCATCAAATTCTTCGAGGCGTTCTATCATCTTATCGAGAGTCTCACGTTGCTCGGGAGTCACCTCCTTCGTATCGTTCGGAATATAGGTAAACTCACCACCGACATCCTCGAAGCCACACTCTTCCAGATGTTTCTGGATAGCTGCATAGCTCTTCGGATCACCATAAATAGTGATTGTACCTTCTTCTTCATCCTCTTCAAACTCATCATCTACATCGTAGTCAATCAGATCGAGGATAAGCTCTTCCATATCTATGCCATCCTTCTTCTTAAAAGTAAACATGCATTTATGGTCGAACAAGAAAGCTAATGAGCCCATAGTGCCCAGGTTTCCGCCAAACTTATTGAATACGGAACGAACATCGGCAACTGTACGAGTGGTGTTATCTGTCAACGTATCTACAAATACAGCAATACCATGGGGACCGTATCCTTCATAAGTCATTCCTTTGTAGTCGCTCTGGTCCTTACCCATCGCGTTCTTGATAGCGCGGTCAATGTTATCCTTCGGCATGTTCTCACGCTTGCAGGTAGCAATCACCGAACGTAAAGTCGGGTTATTTTCCGGCTCCGGGCCACCAGCCTTCACAGCAATAGCAATTTGTTTACCCAGTCTTGTAAAGGTCTTTGCCATATGACCCCATCTTTTCAATTTGGCAGCTTTTCTATATTCAAATGCTCTTCCCATTGGTTTTATATTTTAATTATTTAACTATTAATTAGCGTAGCTTTGCATCCAGTTTATCTCCCAGATTCTTCACGAGTTTCGACATGATCTTATCAATCATTTTATCGTTCAACGTCTGTGTCTCATCTTGCAACAAGAAGCTCACAGCATACGATTTCTTACCTGCTTCCAGGTTTTTGCCTTCATAAACGTCGAAGAGGGAAACTTCTTTCAGCAATTTCTTCTCAGTCTCGTAAGCAATCTTCTCGATTTCAGCGAATTGCACCTTCTTGTCAATCAGCAAGGCAAGGTCGCGCTTCACAGCCGGGAACTTAGAAATTTCCGTATAGCTGATCTTCACGGAGCGAATAGCTTTCATCAGCTCCTTCCAATTCAGGTCGGCATAATATACCTCATTGTCAATATCGAAAGCTTTCAGAATCTTCTTCGTTACAATACCGAATGTTGCAAGACGCTTTCCACCTTTAGTTTGTACAGATAAGGCAGTGGCATAAATATCATCCGCCAGATTACCTACCACCAGATTCCTCATATCCAATCCCAGACGAAGGAAAATATTCTCTACGTAGGCTTTCAATTCATATACAGAACTTTCTTCATCAGAGTGCGCCCACGAATTGGATACCTTCTTGCCTGTTACCCACAAGCCGAGATGATAATTCTCTGTATAAGCAGCCAATGACTTTTCCGGATTCTTCTTTTCTTCATTAAAATAGTAGCAATTTCCGAATTCGAAGAACTTCAGGTCGGCGTTCTTGCGATTGGCATTATGAGAAATGCTTTCCAGACCACCGAACAGTAAAGTCTGACGCATAGCGTTCAGATCCGTACTCAACGGGTTCAACAACATCACCAAATTCTGGGAAGGATAGGTTTCCATTCCATCATAATAAGCGGCACGAGTCAATGAATTGTTCAGAATTTCATTGAATCCACAACCCACCAACTGCTCAGCTACAAGGTTCTGCAACTTATTAGACTTATCATGTTCTCCTTTCGTCGTCAAACTTGACTTCAACGTAGACGGAATCTCCACATTATTATATCCGTAAATTCGGAGAATATCTTCAATGACATCGCAATCGCGCTGCACATCTACACGATAAGGTGGCACTGCCAGTGTCAATCCTTCCGCCATCTCATTGGTTATTTTCATTTCCAGACTGGAAACAATGCTCTTGATTGTTTCTACCGGAATCACTTTACCTACCAATGAATTTACTTTTTCATAAGCCAGTTCTACAATGAAGTCCTGAGCAGGAGCTGCACATACATCCTTAATATCAGAAGATATAGTACCGCCAGCCAACTCTTTCACCATCATAGCAGCCAGTTTCAGGCAATAAATAGTGATATTGGGATCAATACCTCTTTCGAATCGGAAAGAAGCATCTGTATTCAGTCCATGACGACGGGCAGTCTTACGTACCCATGTCGGGTGGAAATAAGCGCTTTCCAAGAAGACATCTTTAGTAGTTTCCGTAGAACCAGAATCCAGACCACCGAATACACCGGCAATACACATCGGTTTTTCCTTATCACAAATCATCAGGTCGCGGTCGGACAATTTACGTTCCACACCATCCAGCGTAACGAACGGAGTCCCTTCGGGCATCGTCTTCACGATGACTTCACCACCTTTTATTTTATCTGCATCAAAGCAGTGCAGCGGTTGGCCGAATGCATGAACAATATAGTTCGTGATGTCTACCACATTATTAATAGGACGCAATCCGATGATACGAAGCTTGTTCTGCAACCACTCCGGGCTTTCTTTCACTGTTACTCCCTTCACCGTTACGCCGGCATAGCGAGGACATGCTTCGCTATTTTCCACTGTAACCTTGATATCCAGATCATGGTTTTCGACTGCGAAAGCATCCACTAACGGTTTCTTCAAAGAAGTCGGTTTATTATTCTGCACCAGATAAGCATACAAATCACGAGCCACGCCATAGTGCGAACAAGCGTCAGCACGATTCGGAGTGATATCCACTTCCAGCACGTAGTCGCTCTTGATGTTATAATAATCCTTGGCAAGAGTACCCGGAACTGCCTCCGCCGGCAATACGATGATACCTGCATGGTCCGTACCAATACCGATTTCATCTTCAGCACAAATCATGCCGATAGACTCCACGCCGCGGAGCTTAGACTTTTTAATCGTAAAACATTCATCCCCGTCATAGAGTTTCGCACCCAATGTGGCAACTACCACTTTCTGACCGGCAGCCACATTCGGTGCACCGCATACAATCTGTACAGGCTCACCCTGTCCCAGGTTTACAGTAGTCACGTGCATGTGGTCTGAATTCGGATGAGGAACGCATGTCAGCACTTCACCAATTACGAGACCTTCCAGTCCGCCTTTAATTGTTTGCACTTCTTCTACACTACCTGTTTCCAAGCCAATAGAAGTTAGTGCAGCCGCAACTTCTTCCGGTGTCAAATCGAAATCGACATACTCTTTCAACCAATTATAAGAGATATTCATATCATTAATTTTTTATTGTTTCCAAAAGTGACCCGCAAAATTACAAAGTTTTTTTGGATGACAGGGAATTATCTGATAAGAAAATAATGAAAACAGCCGAAACTACTTGATAAAAAGTAATTCCGGCTATTATACTTAAAATGCTTATGTAAATTTGCTACTAAATTCAGAATGGTAACGGCCCATCCGTCCCCACTCCACCAAACGGATTATCTGTTTGAGGTGCAAAATCAGCCGGTGGCGGCACACTGCCATCACTTTCCATATTCATTTTTGAGACTAACAGGCCTCCACCACCATCCACCGGTTGCGGAATCACCATATCATCTTCCGGGTTCTGGAAACGGGTAAACTGTCCGATAAAACGCAGACGCACATCGCCTACCGCACCATTACGATGCTTGGCAATAATAATCTCCGCCATACCACGCAAATCGGTGCCATCTTGCGAAGTATAAATCTTATAATATTCCGGACGGTGAATGAAACATACCATATCGGCATCCTGCTCAATGGCTCCCGACTCACGCAAGTCGCTCAACTGCGGCCGTTTTCCCTCTTCACCTTCACGATTTTCCACACCACGATTCAACTGCGACAAGGCTATAATAGGAATGTTCAACTCCTTGGCCAACCCCTTCAACGAACGCGAAATGGTACTTACCTCTTCCTGACGACTACCAAACGACATACCGCTCGCATTCATCAACTGAAGGTAGTCAATAATAATAATTCTCACCCCATGCTCGCGCACCAGACGACGTGCCTTTGTACGAAGTTCAAACACAGACAAAGAAGGCGTATCATCTACATACAACGGAGCATCCAAGAGGTCACGCAGTTTATAATCCAATTGTTGCCACTCATAATCTGCCAACTGTCCACTCTTTATTTTCTCACTCGGAATTTCGCACGCATTGGAAATCAAACGGTTCACCAACTGCACGTTGCTCATTTCAAGTGAAAACACGGCTACCGGGTTGCGATAATTCACCGCAATATTCTTTGCCATAGAGAGCACGAACGCCGTTTTACCCATGGCCGGACGGGCAGCTATAATGATAAGGTCAGACCTTTGCCAACCGGAAGTCATTTTATCGAGCTTGGTAAAACCACTCTCCAAACCACTTAAACCGTCGGTACGTGCAGCTGCAGTCTGAATCAATTGATAAGCCTCAGCAATAACAGGATTAATCTGTGTATAATCCTTCTTCATGTTCTGCTGAGAAATCTCAAACAGTCTTCCCTCAGCTTCCTGCATCAAATCATCTACGTCCAGAGTTTCGTCAAAGGCTTTACTCTGTACATTACTGGTAAAGGTAATCAGTTCACGAGCCAACGCTTTCTGGGCAATGATACGGGCATGATATTCAATATGCGCCGAAGAAGCTACTTTACTGCTTAACTGGGTGATGTAGAAAGGGCCACCCACCTCTTCCAGATCGCCGCGTTTGGCAAGCTGTTCTTTCACGGTAAGAATATCCACCGGTTTCTGATTCACAGCCAGGTCGGTGATAGCGGAATAAATCAACTGGTGCCGGTGTTCGTAAAAAGACTCCGGACGTAGAATTTCGCTTACCAGTGAATAAGCGTCTTTCTCTATCATCAATGCTCCCAATACAGCTTCTTCCAATTCAGGTGCTTGCGGTTGGATGCGCCCGTAATCGGTTACGGGCTGCACTTTGTTTTTGGAATTGCTCCGGGGAGTTCTTTTCTGTTCTGCCATTTTTTAGAATACTATGAATTATAAATTACCTACAGCCTTTTCTACTGATATTTTTCAGAAAAGGGGATGGCAAAGATAATGCATATAAATCAAAACTTCCCCAATTCTGCTAAACAAAAAAAGAGCTATTCCCGAAAAAACGGGAATAGCTCTTTACATCACATCAACCTATATTTTAGATCGTCATTGCCTGTCCGCCAATCACACCTGCAACGGCACTGGCTATGGCAATTATCACTTTTAATATTACATTCCAACTCGTTTTCTTCATAGCAATTTCTTTCATTTTAATTCTTAATATTCAATTTATCCAATTATCCAAGAGGATTATCCTCCAGTCCATCGTCGCCCGAGTCACCACCCGAGCCGCTGCCTGAACCACCTCCCGAAGGAACATTCGATAAACCTTTCAGATAATCATCCAAACTTACCAAATCCAGTTTTTCACCGGCACGGGTAGCTGTCTTGGTTATTTTCAGTTCCTTATTAGCCTGAAAACAGATACGGACACCATCCACACTCTTGGCAGTCACATCCTCAGCCTTCTCTTCCCCTTTCGACTTGGCAGCCAACATAAACACTCCCAATCCTGTAATATTCACTGTTTTGCCTTCCAGCAATTGCTCCTTCAGCTTTTCCACGAAGTTCTGCATTGTACTCCGGATATCACCGATAGAAAGTGAAGAACGATCCTGCATCTTCTGAGCTATGAAGTTCAGGTCCACACTCTGCCCTAACGTTACTAACTGCGGGAAAAACTTTTTGGGAGAATTCTCGACCCGAGGGTCCGACGGTCTCTCTACCGTCCTAAAAATCGCACTCATACTTTTTCATTTAGAGATTTAAATTCTGTTTTTAATTCACTTTGTTGATCAACGATGATGCAAAGGTGAGGATTAAATCCCTAATAAAAGCAGGAAAATGAGTGAAGAGAGTGGTTTTTCTGAGAAAAGTTGTAAGTAGTTATAAATGAATATTATACCTAAGCGTTATGAATTACTTTCTCAAACACGCTTTTATTTGCTCCACGATGTATGCTACGTCTTCGTCCGTCACCCAAGGTCCGGCAGGAATACATAAACCCATATTGAATAAACGTTCTGAAACACCATTCACATAGCGAGGATTATTCGCATAGACAGGCTGAAGGTGCATAGGTTTCCACAAAGGACGAGTCTCAATACCTTTGGCATCAAGTTGTACACGAACTTCGTCATAATTAGTACCGGTCTTCTCAGGATCAATCAGAATCGTAGACAACCAATAATTGGCATTGAAACGATCGTCAGGATTAGATTTCAGTGTAATGCCTTCCACACCTTCAAAAGCCTTTGCATAAAGATTATGTACATGACGGTGATGGGCAATATGATCTTCCAGCACAGTCATCTGACCACGGCCGATGCCCGCACAGATATTACTCATGCGATAGTTGTAACCGATCTTTTCATGCTGGTAATGAGGGAAAGGTTCGCGGGCCTGAGTAGCATAAAACATGGTCTGCTTCTTTGCCGCTTCATCAGGAACGATTAATGCACCACCACCCGAAGTAGTGATCATCTTATTTCCATTGAAAGATAACACACCAAAAGTACCGAACGTGCCACACTTTTGTCCCTTGAACTCAGAACCTAAAGCTTCGGCAGCATCTTCCAACACAGGAATATCATATTTCGATGCAATAGCACAAATCTCATCAATTCTGGCAGGCATACCATAAAGATGAACCGGAAGAATAGCTTTGGGCTTTTTACCTGTTTTCGTAATTCGGTCTTTGATAGCTTCTTCCAGTAAAGCAGGGTCCATATTCCAAGTGTCTTCTTCACTATCGATAAATACAGGAGTTGCCCCCTGATAAGCTACAGGATTAGCTGAAGCACAGAATGTGAATGACTGGCAGATCACTTCATCACCTGTACCGACGCCCAACTGAATTAAACCTAAATGGATAGCTGCCGTACCTGCCGATAAAGCAACGACTTCCTTATTCTGTCCCACAAAATGTTTCAGGTCTTCTTCGAAAGCATTGACGTTGGGCCCCAAAGGAACTACCCAGTTGGTATCAAAGGCTTCGCGTATGAAATCTTGCTCCTTGCCACTCATATGAGCGAGGCAAAGATAAATTCTCTTGTCCATGAAATTATATGATTAAAAGAAAAATGATAAATCAAGAAGTAAGAAAACGAATTAGCACTCAATCGAAAGCATATTGCTCCTATTAAGATACCCTAAAGCAACTATTTATGCCATAAATAATGAGGTATAAACAAGCACTTTATGATAAGTTTTATACGTTTAAAGAAGTGCTTCATTAAATTGTTCCATTATCAACATGTATATTTTGCCCAGTAATGCTATTCGCTTTCTCCGATAGAAGGAATGCAACTGTTTCCGCAACAGAGTTTATAGAGGTAGGTTTCTTTAATGAAGTACGTTTATAAATTCTGTCTTTCTGATTACCTGTTAAGGTAGAACTCATTGAAGTTTCCATAAATCCTGGAACTACCACATTAGAGCGTATTCCAAGTTCTCCCCACTCCCGGGCCGTATCTTTGGAAAAAGCTTCTAATGCTCCTTTACTGGAAGCATACATAGCAAGCCCTTTATAACCTGTATGTGCACTAATCGATGAAATATGAACAATACACCCGCATGTATGAAACAAAAGCATATTTCTCAGCACATATTTAGTGATCATCATGGGAGTAAATACATTAATCGTATACATTTCCTGAAGACGACTAAGGTTTAAGTTCGTAATAATGTCATCATAGGCCATCGCCGCATTATTCACAAAGCCATGCAGTCGTACTTTATTTGTAATAAAATTCTTAAATATAGATACACGGACATTAGCCGAGTCTGACAAATCAACACTTGCAAAAAATATTCGTCCCGAGTGTTTTATTTCCAATTCTTGGAACTCTTTTGAATAACTACGAGCAATTCCATATACCACATGACCTTGCTCAAGTAAAACTCTACAGACTTCCAGTCCGACACCACGAGAACATCCTGTTACCAAATAATTCATGAGCGTTTCAATTTACCTGTACGCGTTAACGCCAGAGATTTTACAAATTTTATACGACGGGGAATTTTAAAATCCTGAAGTTGGTCCTTCAAAGCTGTACGAATATCCAATTCTGTCAACAAACTATTGATGTCTTTCATAATATCCGCACAAAGGATATTCCCAAGTACTGAATTTGACTTACCATAAACTAGCACTTGTTGCACTCCATCTATTGAAAGCAATGTATCCTCAACCTCTCCGGGATTGACCTTATACCCTCCGATATTTATCATTTCATTCTTTCGGTTCTTAAACCGGAAAACTCCTCCATCTTCATCTACCCATTCAATCAAATCACCAGAATGATAAAATTCACCTGAAAAAGTAAAGCTATCAGAACTGCCCAATAAAGACTTATGGATTAAAAGTTCACCATTCTCTACTTTGAATTTCTCTTTTATAGTTAAAGGAATCACAAAACAATCTCCCTTAGCTGCAAATAAAGTTCCAGCTTCAGTAGAAGCATAAATATTATTTATTTTTGCATTAGGAAAAATCTGACGTATGGAAGTGTACAAATGTTCTTCTGACTTTTCCCCACCTAAAGTAACCCTCATAACAAACGGATAAGAAGATTCATAAGGCAATAATAATCGATAGAAAGTAGGAGTAGCAGAGAGGTGGCTGACCTGATATTCTTTTATAAGTCGATAAATCTCATTACGGGAACAACCAAATACATTCACCAAAGTATTCTTATTCTCAAATGCCTGGAAAAAGACTTGCAATCCCGCCATATGAGTAGGATTATAGGCAAAAGCCCAAGTCTGTTTCATATAACGATCACCGGTTCTCACCGAACGTGTCAAGGATGAAATATTATGGACTACTTCTTTAGGCTGGCCGGTAGTGCCAGAGGTAAATATCGTTATTTTTGAAACGGACTGTTGTACTGCAACAATAATCTCATCAATAGAATTGAATGGTTCAGACTTAATCGGTTTTGGTACATTTATTTCATTTTTATATACTTCCGCTATCTCTGACGAATTCACATCAGAATCCAATAACACTAACGACTGATTTCCAATCAAGGCTTTTACCAAATTAGCAAAATAAAGAAAAATATCACTTGTTTTGAATAATGGATAATAATAATCCTTTTGATTAATCGCCTTTACAAAATCAGCATACGTATATGTTTGACTATTATCAATTAAAAAGTCAGTCATTAGTCTTGCAATTTTACAAAAATTTCACCAACTGTATTTACCAGACCATCTTCAAAGATATCTATATCAAATTCATCCTCAATACGTACGGTCAACTCCGCCAAATCAAAAGATGTAAATCCCAAACCATTTCTTAAGTTATCAGATGGAGATATTGTTTCAAGAGGAACTAAAGCTTTAGTAGCTCTTATCATATTAATAATTTTTAAAATCTTTTCTTCCATACACTCATTTATTAATAGGTTCATAAAATTTCGTAACAGATAGATTGGTAGCGATACTTCCCCAAGACAATCCAACTCCAAAGCCACTCATCACAACCTTTGATAAATCATAAGATTGCCGGGAACAAATATCAGAGAACAACAGAGGTATTGTTGCAGGTCCTGTGTTGCCATAATTGGCTACATTAGTAGGAACCTTCTCTATTGGAGCTTTTAATTTCTTCCGGACATAATTGACCATAAAGTCATTTGCTTGATGCAAAGCATACAAGCCGACTTCCTCTTTATCCCACTGCATTTTCTCCAGCAAGTCATTCACGTTTTTATGGACATTAGTAATTGCAAAATTAAATATAGCCATACCATCCATATACAAATCATTTTTTGTCCGTCCATTATGATCTTCATCCCATTCCAGAATAGAAGTTTTCTCTGAAACAGGAGTTCGAAATCCTCCGGCAGGAACAATCAGTCTGTCAGATCCACTACCATCCGATTGAATATGAAATCCCATGGGATAATTCCCCATGGACATTAAAGTAGCAGTGCCACAATCTCCAAAAACCATTCTCAAAGATTTATCCTGCTTGTTTATCATACGCGATGTCGTATCACCAGCCAATACTAAGACATTTTTACATGCCCCACTACTTATCCATAATGCAGCCTGGAAAAGTCCATAGATATACCCCGAACATCCATAATGAATGTCAATACAAACAGTGTCTTTAGAAAGTTTCAATCGGTCCTGAAGGGTGATAGAGGTCGCAGGAAGTATATAATCACAAGTTTGGGAAACAAAAACCACCCCGTCTATCTCTTTGCGATCTATCTCTTCCCGGCTTATTAAATATTCTGCTGCTTTCTGACACATATCCGAAGAAGTCATATCCTCATCGGCTATACGTACTCGTTGTACACCTGTCGCTTTTATTATATTCTGAACTTCTGACATTCCATAAATATCAGACAAAGAATCCATTTCCAGCTTATTAATCGGAAGCCAAGAGCTTACCGCTTTTATTTGAACATTATTTAATATCGTTCTCATACTTAACCTACTGCAATATAAAACCACCATCTATGACAAGAGCTGTCCCCGTCGTAAAACTGGAAGCATCGGATAAAAGGTAAATAATGCTGTAAGCAACTTCCTCAGGCCTTCCAAAACGTTTCATGGGATATTTACCCTTTTCAACTTCCAATTGTTCTTTCGAGATGATTCCTGCACTAAGAATATCTGTATCAATCATCCCCGGACAAACAGCATTGACCCTAATTTTTTTAGATGCTAAATCAAGAGCCGCATTCTTTACAAAACCATGAATAGCAGCTTTGGAAACCGAATACAATACATTACCAAAACCGACACAAGCCACTCCTGATATTGAACAAGTAAAAACAACGGAGGATCCTTGCGATAATTTCTTTTTCTTTAGGAGTTTCTGTGTCAGCAAAATAGGAGAAACTGTATTTATACCAAGGACGTCTCCTAGATCTTTCTTATTAATGAATTGCGTAGGTACTGTTTTTGTCATCCCTGCATTATTAACCAATCCGTCCAATCGATCCACCTTACTTACAAGTTCATCTAATTGCTGCTCATCAGTCAAATCAGCACACAGACATACATGTCCCCCACCTTCCAACAAAGAATAAGTCTCCAATAACCGTTCCTCATTTCTTCCGGTTATAAAAAGCCGTGCTCCTAATCTCGAACATTCAATGGCAGTCGATTTACCAATTCCAGAAGAAGCACCAGTCACCAATATATGCCTACCTTCCAATGAAAAGGGATTGTACATAATATTGTTATATAGATGATTTTACTATATTATACAAATCCTCAATTGTCACAGAATTACGGATTTCTTCTCCCTTGATGCGGACATCATATTCCTCATCAATCATGGCAATAATGGATAATGCTAATAATGAAGACCATTCATCCAACTCTTTAAACCTAGTTCCTGCCTGAAATACAGAGAATTCCGTTTCTTCGAATTGTTCTGCAAAACACTCAATAAATTTTTTTAATTCCATAAATATATTCGTTTTTAATATTTCACAATAGATGCCGGAGTTCCTACATACGTATTCCCATCCTTTGTTTTTCTAAGAACTGTACTATTCGCTCCTATTACGGTGTCATTACCTATCCTTATCTGCTGTAACACTACGGCAGATACTCCCAAGAAATTACGGTTTCCAAGAGTTACATTCCCAGAAATCCGGACTGCAGGCATCAAAGAATTAAAATCTCCAATTGTAGTATCATGCCCAACGGTAATAAAACCATTGAAAGTATTGAAGTTTCCAATTTTGACATTACAGGAAAACAGACATCCTGAACAGATAATATTTCCTCTACCAAAAGATATATTATCACTATCCAAGAAAATTGTATCTGGAGAAAATATATTAGGAAAGTCAATCAAAGAATTCGTGATTCTATTCAAAATGGTCTCAGCTGTTTTAGGAGAGCCGATTGCGATTACAATGGAAAGAGAAGACGAGAAAGAATTTAATTGTTCAATTCCCCCTAAAACATCCCCATACTCTGTTGAGTAACCACACTCTTTGCCATCATCAAAGAATCCGATTAAATCCCATTGAGATGTCTGTTCGTTTATTTTTTTGAGTAGACAAGCAACTTCACGGCCAAAGCCACCTGCTCCATATATAGCTATATCTTTCATACACTAAAATTAATTGTTTCCAGTAAAAGGTTCCATTGTTACAGAAGTAGTAGAATTTATTCCTTCACGTGCAAAAACCTTTTTTATTGTTAAGAATACAATCTTCAAATCCAACAAAAAAGAACAGTGATCCACATACCACACGTCCAGTTCAAATTTCTTTGCCCAAGAGATAGCATTACGTCCATTCACCTGGGCCCAACCAGTTATACCCGGACGGACTTCATGGCGACGGATCTGTTCTTCAGAATAAAGAGGAAGATACTGAGGTAGTAAAGGACGCGGTCCTATTAGGGCCATATCTCCTTTCAGAACATTAATTAATTGAGGTAATTCATCAATAGAAGTAGAACGGATAAACTTTCCTATTTTAGTCAAACGTTTCTCATCCGGTAACAGATTTCCATCTTCATCACGTTCGTCAGTCATCGTTTTGAATTTGATTACTCTGAAAATCTTGCTATTCTTGCCTGGACGTTCCTGAGTAAAAAAAATACTGGCACCTTTATTAGCAAAATGCAACCAAAGAGCAATAAACAACAGTATTGGACAGATGACAGCTAATACACAAAACACTATCATAAAATCAACAAGCCGTTTCCCTAAACAAGAATACATAATTACTCAATATATTTTACCGACATATACATTATATATTCAAAGCACAATGTCCTTAGTTATTAATTTATAATGTTCTAACACTATTTTCACATCAAAAACTTCTTTAGCTTTTATTCTCGATGCTTCCGACATTTTTCTCTTTTTGTTTTGTGGAAGCTCTATGAATTTCATCATTGCTTCCGCAAGTGCTAGATGATCCCCAGGTGATATCAAAAAGCCATTGACTCCGTCTTCAACCGTTTCTTGACATCCTGGATTGGTTGTTGTAATTATAGGACGCCCCATAGAACAAGCTTCCATCAAAACCCTATTAAGTCCCTCCAAATATTTACTAACTACAACTACAATCACACCATCTCTAAGAACATAGGATGGGACATCATTTGTCACACCCAAATATTTTATAAAGCCATTTTTGTGGTCATTTCTCACAATTTCTTCAGGAACACCCATCGGACTATCTGTAGCCAAAGGACCTAAAAGCTCTATATCTATATTAGGATATTTGCGCTTTACTATTTTTGCAGCTTCGACATATTCACTATACCCTTTGTCATAAAGAACCCGTGCAATCATCAAAAATTTTGTCGTTTCAAATTGCATTGGTTTATAAGAATAAGTGTCAAGATTGACACCTTCTCCACCTTTGAACCAAATTAAATTCCTGTGCTCACAATAATTACCTTTAAGAAGCACTTCAGCGTTTGAAGCATTAAGACAAATTACTTTATTAGCACGCCTCAAACTAAACTTGTATAATTTACGAGCTATTCTTTTTTTCAACGAGTCTCCTTCAAACATATAACCCAAACCAGCTACCATGGCAATATTTGTCAACTTATATAATCGAGCAACTATTGTTCCATAAATATTCGGTTTAATCGTATAGTGAAATATTATATCTGGTCTTTCTTTCTTATAAATATTATGTAACTCAAAAAAATACCTAAAGTCCGAAAAAGGATTGATACTATTTGGATTTAATGAAACAAGATACACCTTCCATTCTTTAGGAAGTTCAGCTAGTTCCATCTCTGTGATTAATTGTTTAGTGACGACAATAATAATTTCACAACCCATTTTTTCATATTCACAAATCACTTCTTTACGAAAATGAATAAGACCACTCAAATTGTTATTACAGAAAAGAATTTTTTTCACATTCAAAAATTTAGAAACGACCAAATAAAACAGAAATTTTAAAAATAACATTTATACACAATTGCCCAGTAACAAATCTAGGCGAAAAAAGAAGTTTTATTCGTTCTGTATACTTTTTTTTATAATTTACCACACAAACTATTCGTTTTTTTATATCTAAAGGTATATCATTGTCATGTGTCAAGAGAAGGCTTTTAATAGCATTAGACCTTTCACATTTGCTATCAAAAAACATCCTCAACCATCGTTTATATCTCCTAAACGAACTTTGGTTTCCACCTATGGTATTATTGCTGTGTTGCCGATAATACATATGTTCCTTGTCGTCATACACAACATTCCCTCCACAAATTAAACATGTCTTATAAAGACTATCATCATGGAGAAGCATTTCATCAATATTAATCTTGACGTACAGATCCAATAAAACTTTATTAAATACCATAACACAACCAGGACTAGGTTGGAACATAACTGCTTCTTCGACTGTTCCTCTAAATGCAGTCTTTGATTTTTTGACAAAGAGTGGTTTTAATTCACTATCAACAAGTAAAGTTCGACATGTATATAAATTGGGGGATTTCTCAGATAAAGCCTCTAATTTTTTGATAGCAGAAGAAAGTTTATCTGGAAACCACACATCATCTTGATCCGAAAATGCGAAATATTCACAAGAAGTTAAGTTTTGCGAAGCGTATCGAGCCAATTCGAAAAAACTCTTTTTACAGCCAATATTAACTCCTTTGAATAAATTTAGGTTTGTGCTATGATTACAAAATTCATTAATAATATTGAGTGTTGAATCTTTAGAACCATCATCTCGAATTATTAATTCTACATTCACTTCATTCTGTTGAAAGATGCTTTGAATCTGATCATGCAAAAAACTCCCTCCATTGTAAGTAGACATCAAAACAGCCACACTGGGATAATTTGTTTGTCGATTGTCCATATATATAAAATTATTAACAACAAAACATTAACTAAATTAGCGAACATTTAATTCTGCAAATTAAATTATAAAAGAATCATTTTAGTAAGTACCCAAAGCATGGTATGGCATACACCTTTCTAGGCGAGTACCTACTGTCACCCGTCACCAGTCCTAATTATTAAATTTCAAATTATTTCTACTAATTTATTAAACAAATCATCAAAAAGCAAGTTCTCATAATCCGTTCGCCTATTTCCTCTGCCATGTACTTACAGAAGATAGATCAAAAGCTGATTCATAGTTGCTTGCATGTCTTAATAAAGGTATTACCACCAATAGGTAATCGTAAAAAAGTTATCGTACAACAACAGCAAATAAGACTACTTTTACGTTGAGCTATCAGGTGTCTTATTGCCTATTCAATAGCTATATTACCTATCATACATTCTCTATCTCTCCGCTAAGTCAAAAGCTAATCCCAAAACTTATGAAGATAACCTAGAGCAATTCTCATAAATCACTCATCCTTTCTAATACAAGTAAATCATCAACAATTCCGTTGGTATAAGCGTCGTTGCACTTCACCTGAATCTCAGTTGCTGTAAATAAGTCAAAATATATATTTTAAAACACTCACCTCATTTTATAATAATTCTTGGCTTTGGTAATACCACAGTAGCATTATCTGGCACATCTTCCACAACCACACAATTCGCCCCTACTTTTACATTATTTCCAATAGTAACTCCGGGAAGTACTTTTGCACCTGCGCCAAGCATTACATCATCCATTATTTTGACCCCTCCCTGCGATATTGTAACTTGCTGGAAAATAGTAATATTACTTCCAATATAAGCATCATGTCCCACTATTATTCCATTTGCTCCGTGCGGAAGATATGGTGGGGTAGCAAAAAAAGCACCTGCATTTAGATTGGTACCAAACGAACAATTGTGATAAGCATCTGTTTTCTTGATGTAATATAGGTAATAAAGTTTCAACAACAGATTCGTTTTATTTTGAGGATTGACGACTACGGCACGGCGCTTCCAATATTTTTTATGATTATAGTGCTGTATCCAAGATAAGAATACACGTCCAAACTTATGATGAAAAGAAAAAGGCTTCATTTTATAATGAAAATTACACACAAACAATAGTATTTTCTTTTTTGGTCCGATAGTAAAAACATGTTTTTTCTAACAATATAAAAAAGAATTTTATACAGTTATTGAAAGAATTCTATTAAATAATTTACCTATCAAATTAAAATAATATCTATAACCAAACAATAACAAGAGCAAAAGACTAGAGATAAATGTTTTCACACTATTATCAGAAAACAGATCAACCACTTTTTTAACAAATAACATCCTCAAAATAAACCATTTAGAAAAAAATGGTCTATAATGATTTAAAAAAAAATCAGAATGTTTTGAGGTTCCAGATATAATCAAAGAATTGAAATAATGAATAACATATCTACGAAAAGGTATCATATATTTGCTTGTTTCCTGATTCAAATTAAGATGAGAAATAATCTTATCAAACAAATATACCATTCCCTTAAATTTTTCTGGTGAAGTCATATTCCCACTTACATTATTACTAGAAAATACTCCACGATAAAAATAATCATAATCAGAATTCTCCGCAAACTTATATTTTAACCCTGCCCAAAGAGTTGTGAGATTGAAATCCAAGTCTTGACGTACATTCAATTCTTCATCCCAACAGATTCCAGATAAAGATTGGCGAACATATATATTAGTGACAACCAAATATGGATATTCATTACGCAAAAAAGCATCAATCGGATCATCTACACGCTTATTCCCCCAAGTTATGTCTCTCCTATATAAAGTCTGATAATCTTCACGAGGCTTAAATGAATGAGCTTTAAATATACCAAAATCAATATCTAAATTATTCTGCATAAATTCCACTCTCTGTTTGAGGCAATTATCAGAAATTAAATCATCCGAATCCAAAAATATAACATATTTCCCTTTTGCATTCTTCAAACCTATATTACGGCAAGTTTGTCCACCTTTGGGTAGTCTATCCCTTTGAAGTACAGTTATACGGCTATCACTGATTGCAAGTTCTAATGCAAATTCATAAGAATTATCTGTAGACACATCGTCTACAACAATCAACTCCCAATCAAGAAAGGTTTGTCTCTTAATACAGTCTACAATTTCTTTTAAATACTGTGTATTATTAAAATTCGGGATTACAATAGAAACTATCTTGTTATGCATTTTTTATATTTTAATTTGATTATCAAATTTGAATCGATATGAGAATAAAAAACCCATAAACAACCATAAACGAGCATTCTCCCACATATCCAATGAGAATAAGGCCCCTGGCACTGAAGCAAAGAATAACACAGTTATCATTAATATTTCATCGTAAGAATAAGATTTCCACCCCTTCAAAAATGCTTTTAACATAGGTATCATTACAAGCAAAAATAAAATAGCACCACCATCTAGTAATAACTGCAACAAGAAATTATGAGGATAGGGATGCCCTGTGAATCTTTCGGATGATGAAATGCCATGCCCGATGAAGGGTGAATCCATAATACCTCTCCAAGCGAGCATATTAATATCTTCCCTACCATCACTCAGATCTCCCATCTCATAATATCGTATCATTGTATCCAAAGTATACGCTTCAAATCCCATACTACTTAACAGATCTCTAAATCCATATAGAAAGAACTCAAAATAAGTAACCAAAACAACAATTGATATTGCAATTGTAAATAGGCGTTTCCAATGCATCTTTATACCACTACTATATTTATCCCTATTCCAACACCACATAAATACAAAAGAAAGTACAACACATAATGAAGGACCTCTAGAACCAAACAATAATATATAAATAAAATAAAACACATTGATAGCTAACACAATAATAAGCATTACTTTCTGATTTTTATTTTCATTTTTTAAATATGTAAAACCATACACAATTGATGAAATAACAGGAAGAAGTAAAGCATATGATAAATCCATGCCAAGACTATCCTCTATCGACAAGAATAATGAATTTGCAAACAATATTCCAAATGAAGGTAGAATCATTAACAGTTTTAGCACTGTTTTGGCATCAACAGAAATAAATTGAGGTATTGTAAAAGGTATAATTGTCATCATTATGAAAAAAGAACTTTCAACTGTTGTAGGGCTATGATTCACTTGTGTCAAAACAAAAGTTACTATTATTGATAATAAAACAACTATATATGATGAAGAAATTCTTTTTATATTACGATTAAATAAAAGAACAGTCAAAAGTACTAACAAAATGCCTAACATGTACATTGGTGCCAACAATCCGAACGTCGAGTCTGACGAACGCACCAACATTAAATTAAATGTTGGAATTAATCCATAATAGGCTACAACAAAGGAACCTATTGCTAAACCTTTTCTTGTTATTTTCACAGTATAGACTCTACTATTTTATGCAATAATATACGCACTTGATAAATGTTATTGATAGAAAACTTTAAACTATTAAGGGCTGTTAGAACCGCTTTGTTTGAGATTGTTAAATAATCTTTTTCTATTGTTTGTTTATCTACTTTCAAATATTGTTCTGCAGCATAACACAAATATTTGGGTACAAGGCGAGATTGCAATTTATACCTATATGCTGGCATAAACTTTTGCGAAAAATAAACCTCCACAAAGTCATTCCATTTTCGATTTAATTCATTCTTAGATAATGGAAGATAATACAATGAAGACGTATAATGATGAGGAACCGAAACATTATAATAAAAAACAGATACATTTCTTTGCTCATCTTCTGACATTATTTGATAAGCTTTATAAAACGTCTTAAAAACTTCACGGTGTTCATCGTGCCAGTCATAAGGACTTGGCAGAAAGACTACTTGATGCTTTTTAAGTAATTCTAATAAAAGCCGTACATCATATGAAAAATTATTTTCTAATCGAAAATTATTTTTCATAGATGATAATACTATTTCACTGTTTCTTTTTAAAACATTATTTTCGGCTATATTACCACCAAAACGATTAAAATACAAAACTGTTACTTTCTCTGTAAAAACGCGAAGAAGCTGATACCCTCCTACCCACTCATCATCTGAATGAGGAGCTAGGTATAGAATTTTACAATAATCATCAAACTGCAAAAGCGTTAACGCATTTGCAAATTTCCCACAGGTACGCGTATACCTATATTGGAGATACCAATGAAGACTTCTATAAAGTTTATAAACCCTACTAAATGCACCCATTACAAATACTAATCACCAGCAATATATTTTACGGATAAAAGGACATCAGTGTCCATTTTATTATAAACAATCAAGAACACAGAAAATCATCATTACATCAAAGATTTATAAACATTAACATGCTTATCAACTATTACTTCCCATGCAAATTGTTTTTTAATAATACTAAACAAAGATTTATCAATTGGCATAGAATATGCTTTCTGCACCGCATTTTTTATATTCTCAGGATTTGAGACATCTACACTTACACAATGTTCATTAAATCCCCACTCTTGTACTGGCAATACAGAAGTAGCAACCAGATTAGCCCCACTTGCACCTCCTTCTATTAGCGCATTACCAAAGATTTCATTATGTGACACAAGGCATACAACTCTAGCACATTTATATAAATCAAAATACTCTTTAGATTCATTTGACATCCACCCATGAAAATGAATATTACCATACTCTTTTGCCGCATCTTTACATTTAGTATAGTATGAGTTATCATAAGGCGATGATCCTCCTATAAAGTGTAGCTGGTAGTCTGTACCTCTCAAAGCCCGAATTAGATTTAATTGGTTTTTATTTGAATCAAAACGTCCTACACAAAGTACAATATCTTTCGATACAGACATGTCATTTTCAAAATTGTCAAGAATTTGTTGATTAACCCCGTTAGGTATTACTACAATTTTACTTTTACTAATATTATAATTATTAATTATAAAATTTGCTTCTATAGAAGTCTCTACTATAATTGAATCTGCCAACTTAAGAGATTGATATATAAGCGAATAAAGCGAAGAAATCTTCAAATACTTTTTCAACAAAAGTGCAATTTTTATTTTTAAAGGTTCTATTTGTGGAATTACAGCGGAAATCACCACTTTTTTTCCTAAATCCTTCGCAAATTTGATTTGTGCACAATTATCCACAGTCAATTTTACAATGTGAAGTATATCATAATCTGCCAACTTATCATTCCACTTATCAAATAGTTTAGTGGTTATATCCGGAGTTTGAAAGTATTGATGATACATTTGAACCTTCATTGGAACACCTCCTCCTATATGTTGAAATGAATTATTATAGCTATCTAATAGTATCTTCATTTACAACAATATTAGAGGCGTCCATCAACAATTTTACGAGGAAGAATACCCTTCACATCATAAATTACACTAGCTTCTCTAACAAGAGACTTTACATCGAGCTCAAGGAACTCCTGGTGAGCAACACCAAGAATAACAACATCATATTTTTCCTCATTTGAAAGAACATTAATCACATCAATGCCATACTCATACTTTACAGAATCAGCATTCACCCATGGGTCATAAACAGTAATATTGTTTGAGTATTCTATAAGAGTCGTGTAGATATCAACAATCTTAGTATTACGGATATCAGGACAATTTTCTTTAAATGTAATACCCAAAAGAAGTATTTTAGCATCTTTCACAAGAACACCTTTCTTATTCATCAATTTGATTACTTGATGAGCGACATACTCACCCATACCATCGTTTAAGCGACGTGCTGATGACATTATTCGTGGAAACACGCCATAGACCTGCGCTTTTTGAATCAAATAGTAAGGGTCAACACTAATACAGTGCCCACCAACGAGACCAGGACTTAATTTTATAAAGTTCCATTTGGAAGCAGATGCCTCAATTACATCATGAGTATCAATACCCATAGCATTAAAAATTTTTGCTAATTCATTCATAAAAGCAATATTCACATCACGCTGTGAATTCTCAATAATCTTACTTGCTTCTGCAACCTTAATTGAAGGTGCCTTATGTGTACCATTAACCAATACCGAGCTATAAACACCATCTACAATATCAGCAATCTCTGGGGTAGAACCAGAAGTCACCTTCTTAATTTTATCTACAGTATGAAATTTGTCACCTGGATTGATACGTTCAGGAGAATAACCTGCAAAGAAATCAATATTAAACTTCAGCCCTGAAACTTTTTCAATAACTGGCAAACACTCTTCCTCTGTTACGCCAGGGTAAACTGTAGATTCATAAACAACAATATCACCCTTTCTGATAACCTTACCAATAGTGTCACTTGCACCCCAAAGAGGTCTTAAATCTGGACGATTATTCTCATCTACTGGAGTAGGAACTGCAACCACATAGAAATTGCAGTCATGGATATCATCCAAATTGGTTGTACATTTGAAATTATGATTCTTAATGGCATCTTGAAGAAGTTCATCTGACACTTCAAGGGTAGTATCATGACCAGCCATCAGCGCATCTACACGCATCTGATTCATATCGAATCCAATAGTTGGATACTTTGTTGAAAACAAACGGGCAAGTGGAAGACCTACGTAACCCAAACCTATAACGGCAATCTTAATGTCTTGCATAATTATCATTTGATTATACTATTCAAATATTTTTTTGATGAATTTATTAATTCGCTTAAGTTCGCTTCCACTAATGAGTAGTTAATCTCTGGAATAGTAATAAACGACTCAATATCTTGATATAAATTCTCAATGCCAGCTTTTGCTAGGATGTTATATATTCTGTTCTCATTTTGTTTCCAGATATTTCCTTTTTCACGTCTCAACACTATAAAAGGTTTTTGCATAATCATTGAGAACACTACTCCATGAAATGTATTTGTTATAACATAAGTAGCATTCATATACATTTGTACAAAATCTCTCGGGCCATATAAAGACGTACCACTAACTTGCAATTCGTCACAATATTCTGGAGTTGTCATTGGAATGTATCGAATTGGAATGCCTTTTTCTTTAGAAATTTTGTTTAGCTTTAACCGTATTTCTTTAGAAAGGCCTCCGAACATATATACAAGTATATACCTTTCATTAGTGATGGTGAGACTTAATAGACTTTTCCAATCACCTTTAGAGAGAAGTAGCGTAGGGTCCACCGTCTGTATTGCATTTCGACCACTGACCCTCTTGACATATTCAACGCCTTCACTTTCACGGCAGGCAATCTTGTTAAATTCATCAAATCTTTTTTTATACTCAGCATCATCAGTTGATGTTAAATTCTGCGTTCCTGTAAGACTAGCAGCATACGATAAACGTTTTCTTACCGGTGTAAATTGCAAAAAAAAGACATTCATGTCTTGTCCAATCTTTGTCCACACCATATCACTTCCTACTATTATACCATCATAATCAGATTCTATATTTTTCAAATCATTAAATGAAAATAGAGTCTTTGATGACAGCCTCATATACTTCTTCCGAAAATCTGAGAATAGTTGCTTTTTACATCTACTGGAGTATAATGCACATTTAAGAAGCGAAATATTATAATTTATAGAATTCAACAATTTTAATTTAGTGTAAACACGAGAAAAAAGTGAAAAATGCTGATTTGGCATTCCAGCACATTGCTCATGATAATCTAATATTTCTACTTGACAACCAATTTTTCTTATACTCTCTTGCAATGCATAAGCCTGCAATGCAGCTCCATAATTCACGACATCATGAAATGTTAAGATACCGATTTTTTTCATTTTATAAATAAAATATCTACACCTTTTTCATCTTATTAACCAACAGACACAATCCCTCATACTTAAATATATACATAAGCAAAAGATACACAGTCACTGCTCCTAATATTTGAAATAAGAGAGAAATGATCAAAGGCAATTCAATTAAACAGAGAAATTTGACAGTTATAGCTTCTATTGTACAGAATATAAGCACAGGCGCTATATCTTTTATCTGTGAAAGTACTTTATAATCAATATTTTTTCCTGAGTAATGCAAATAAACTGGTATATAAATAATTGATATAATTACTTCTCCCCAGACTAAAGCATCTATACTTATTCGTATTGTAAACACTATAATAATTAGATCAACTATTTTTCTGATTGTTTGTAATTGAAGAACTTTCTTACTATTTCCAAATCCATATAATAATTGAATATTTGTTGTTGTAATAATCCATGATGAATAATAAATGCACATTAACTGAAGAAACGGCACACACGGCAACCATTTATCTGTTAATAAAACCTCTATTATAGTCGGTGCAGAAATAGCTAACAATGTCAATATAGGGAAAATTAAAGTCGATGACAATACAATAGATTGCCTAGTTAGATTTCTTAGCAGTGGCTTGTTTTCATTGTTCCTCGAGAATACAGGTAAAAGAACAGCCATTAATGAACCATTGATACTTCTTATAACTAAATTAGGAAATTGCTTACCTCTACTATAAAAAGATAACGTAGCAGGGCTATAAAATTTACCTATTAGAATAGTTCTAATTTCGAAAAAGAGCTCATCTACAATATTCGTCAGAAATACTTTCCAACCAAAATCGAGTACTTCTCTAAGACTTTTAAGACTGAATTGTAATTTCGGATACCATTTGACTATTACTCCCAATGTAATAGCGGTCAACACACTATTTATTAATACCTCAATAACCAATGTCCAAACTCCAAATTCATTTATTGCTAATATTATAGCGATTGTACCTGCAATTATAGTAGAAGTAATTGTTGAAATAAACACCTTTTTAAACTGAAGATTTCTCCTAAGAATAGAATATAAAATCGAACTATATGAATTTGGAAAAATGCAAATAAGAATAATTCTTAATAAATTTTCAAGAATAGGAATGTTAAAAAAATCTGCCAACATCCCAGAAAATACAAAAATTAACACATATATTACAGTAGCAAGTAAAAGTGAGAAATAGTATACAGAATTATATTTCTTCTCATCTACATGTTTCTGTTGAACCAATGCCACAGCTATTCCATTCTGAATAAATACATCGACAAGAGATATAAATATCGAACAGATTGCAATAGCACCGAAATCTTCAGGAGCGAGCAGACGCGCTAAAAACAATTGAAGTATAAATCTACTGCCAATTACACCATACTGCTCTACAGCCTTCCAAATAGCATTATTCAAAACAACCCCCATGTTTTATTTTCTTTTGAAGATTAATATAACATGTTTAAAAATAGGAGGTATTATTAAGCTAATACGTAATTTAAAGTAATCCATGATACTTTGCTGTGGAACATATCTTAAATAATCCAATTTTGACATTGAAAAAACTTTTTTCAAAATAGAGTCTCTGTCAACCGGCTTACTTGAAGGTATACTCAATTGTTTATTACATTGCTGTTCACGCTCTATATCTAAAGGGATATATTCAAAATATTTATTGGCTCCACCATTCCAAATATCTTGTGCTTTTTTATTATTTATAAGAATTATCGATGTAGATTCATTTAAATGAAAACCAGGATATTCCCTTCTACTATCACAATCACCAATAGTAAAATCTCCAATTCTATTGATTTGTGCGAAAGGGCAGCTGTAACACGCATATCGAAAAGACAAACCTAAAAGAAACAGATGGAAATACTGATCTTGATGATAATTTCTCGCAAGCTGAATACCTCTTTTCTTTTTTATAGAAAAAAGAAAAGAGCTTACAGAAGGAAAAAAGGAGTGTTTCCTTCTAAAACTTATATTTTTAATATTCTCTTTATTATTAACAATATTCTTAATATGATAATCTAAAAGTTTAGAGCTTGGCACACCATGGCAGACAATATCTACAGTTATCAAATTACAATAATCTTTTCTTAAATAAAGTTTTAATCCACTAATTTGACAAGGAGTTCCTGAAAATAAAACATTCGACCTTCGCTTCAAAACTTGCTCAACCTCCTTATAAGTATTTCCGATTTCACTCTGAACGTACTTACTATTTTGGAGTTTAACTAAATCTTTTATATTATTTACCGATATATGTCTTACAATTTGGTCTTGATCAAATGCAGCCCCAAACACAACCCCTTTAAGCTCCTTAATAACATAGGTAGCTAACCCCAAAAAAGCACCTCCAGATGCACTTTTTTGCCGACTCGATAATTTACAAAGAGAATTATAATGAATTCCCTTCGCTGATTCATATAAAAGAGGTTTATTTGCTGCAGTACAAACTTTTAAGCATTTTCCACATTGAATACAAACATCCTCATTATTAGCTATCTCTGGATACAAAAAACCTTCAAAGTCTGGATTCATAGAAATTATTCCCTTCGGACAAGCCTGAGAACAAGCGCCACACCCAAAGCAATTTTCCTTTTCAATCTGGTCTATCATATACCATATCTTATCAATAAGCCTTCACCACCTTTCATTCTTCAACGTAGAAAAATAAATAGTTACCTAGTACAATAATAACTAAAAGCTCTATTCCAACAGTTCTTGTACACCATAGGATGATACAACCATCTCATTACCAAACAATTCATCGACTCTTAATGGCACTCCAACTTGACAAGCAAGCTATTTCTGCTTCACTAACAACAACAGTAGATTAGGATTAAGCCTACATCGTATTGGCGAAATTAAATAGTTAATTGAATATATATTGAAAGCTGTACATATTATTTATATATAGCAAATTAATAATGAATAAGTTATTAATCGCAATCCATTTTATGAAAATTTTGTATACAATATTCACTAAATTTCTCGATATCTTGCAGTCATTGACAGATAATTTAGTAAACGAACAAGGAAATGTGTCCCTAGACGCGGTAGTATAATCATCCAAGTTTCCGGATTTAAAGCCAAAACTAATGAACTTATCAATATAGGCGCAGTGAACCTTCACTATTTTTCAAATAACAACAATAGTTGAGCTATGAGAAATATACAGAAAGCTTATTACCCAAATCATTGGGGAAAGTTAGCATACCTGCTATTAACCAATTTTTCACCAGCCGAAAATTATAAAATAATTATATAAATCATCAGCCGACTTTCATTCGTCAATATATTCCCACGGATAAGGATTATCCACCACATTCTGAAACTCCACAATAGCTTCCTGTTGATCAGATGTAAGTGTTGCAGAATCCCAAGAAGCGATAATGACACGACCTTCATCAACCAAAGAATCATCGAATACTTCACCATAACAAGCAGTAAGCAGACGAAGTTTCAACAATGAGACTGGAAGAACAGCAAGAATGTCCCAACAACGATTCAATATTTCCTGAACATGTTTCTGCTTCTCACCATGATCAATGAACGAAGCACTATAGCCCATCAGCAGTGCAAGACAGACATTTGCCTGTTCTTCAGTAGTAGAACCTTCGGCACCAGAGTTATACAAAGTCGTAGTCAAGCGATAAACTTCGCCGTTACGACGGGACAGGTCATCACTATAGACCGGACTCCCGTCCATACCTAAATACATCAGTTCGTGCGCTGCACGCTGAAGAGCAAATGTTTCTTCGGAAAGAGTCATAACTATTTATGATTTCAAATTTATGATTTATCGACCATCAAATGATAGCTGTCAATTATTCGATTACGTCTATAAGATCGGGATGAATAGTGGCCATGGCAACAGCAATAACCCCTTGTATCTCAATGACCACGCGGCGATCGCGGGCACCTTTCACTTTCAGGAAAATACCTTCCTGGCCTTCGAATTCACCACCTGTAACACGGACCTTAGTACCTTTAGATAAGTTCAGTTCATCAGGTTGGAAGTACATAAGATGGTCATTATAAGTACCAGCTACGGCAATAAAACGCTGCATCTGACTATCAGGAACTATAATTTTCTCTCCACTACGAGTATCGGTAATATATTGCAAGTAGGTGACCTGAGACTTGACACGCTTCACTTCGGAAGGGCGGGCATGAACAAAAACCAGATTATGGATAATAGGTACCAAAGCACGGATTTTTTTCCCTTTCTTCACGCTTATCTTGTATTGCATGGGGATGAAACAGCCCAACTTTTCTTTTTCAAGTAGACGCATGGCATCGGACTCTCTACGGTAAGTGGCACGCATAGCATACCATATTTCATTCTCTTTCTCCGTTTCCATTCTATGATTATTTCAGAAAAGGGTGTTCCCCCGGGGCTTTGAACCCCTTGCATACACTTGAAATTCAATCACTTGCGAACACTTTATGTAAAATAGGGCAAGCTTTGTGCTCCTCTTGCCAATAGATTTGCTGTAATCACTCATACCTTACAGGTAAAAGTCTATAAACGAACGAATTAGAAGAAAACAAGCGTCTTTTAATCGTTCGTTTAATGGGCGTCAAGATTTAGAAAAAATAGTTGATAAGAAAAAGAATAAAAGGAATGGATATTAACTTATATTTTCATTGCTATTTTATCTCTTATAATCAGATAGTTAGTATCCTTTTTATCTGATTTTAAAAAGATTTTTTATCAAACATTTTGTCATTCAAAAAAACACCTCTATCTTTGCGCCCATTAAACGAACGATTCTTGAACGCCCATCAAATCATCATATATAAATTTAATCTACAGCTATTTATACCCAATCAACCATCGTATTTATTTCACTTTATCCCCCTTCATTGTCATATCTAAATTTTAATTTCTACTTTTGCGACATTTTTTTAACTGTAAATATCAGTTAAATTCAGAATTAAAATTTATGCAATATGAAAGATTTAAAAAAAAGAAAGGTCAAGTAGTCTTGATGCAAAGAACGAGTCTCATCAAGTTGAGAATCAGAGTACAAGCTGTATCAGAACAGTAAGTAAAGTTAGTATGGTCGATGAGGATTTATTGTCTGAACGCTATTATGCAGGTATAAAAACCCATCTATGTGTAGGAGCTCTAAGAAGCTTCAAATTAGGCTATTTTAAAGGTCAAAATATTAATAACATAAGCGATTTAGGAATGCATTTGTACAAATCGGGGGATGCGCTAAAACACGAAAAAGGAGAAGATACACAACTGGAACTAAGCAGTTTAATGACAGAACTAAGAAAGATTTGGGCAGTGATACAAAAGGAAGATACCGAACACATAGATCCATACGGATATGATGTAAGAATAAATCATTGATAGTTTACTCCAAAGAAAGGGCATAACTTTGCCCCCGTCAACCTGAATGTGGAAGGGCTACACCCTTTCAACCGGATGGTGTAGCCCTAAACATAAAAGGGTGTAGCTATCCGAAGCAAAGGGTGTAGCCATCACAGAAGGTTGATTATTAAGCTTTTATGAACAACTAAAATTATTAAAATGAAGAAGCAAACGTTGGGTCACCAACCAAATCATGTAACGAAAGAAGAAAGAGTAGAAAGTCTATGGAAAAAACTTATCAGGCAGGAAATCGATTTATCAGATGAAACTATCGCATGGATGACACGACGCATCCTGCAGTTGACAGACTACATGGCATACGGATGTGCACTGATAGCCTACAGAAAACAGAATGGGGAATTCTATATGGCAAGAGGAACACTTGTGTATTATGAAGCCCACTTCCACCGAAAGTATGACATTGAACATATCCGAAACCACGTAGTATACTGGGATATAGAACAACAGGGATGGAGAACGTTCCAGATTGAGAACTTCCTGGAATGGAAACCGGTGGTAAATTAAAAATTGAGAATTGAAAAATAAGAGATTATGGACTCATATTTGATACATGACGCCAATGCAGGCAATAACTTTAAAATTATGATGATGATACAGAAAGAAGGGATGAAAGGATATGGTATCTACTGGATGATACTGGAGTTTCTGAGAATACAGGAGGGATACAAAGCTGACTTGAGAGTGCTGCCTATCCTGGCACAAAAGATGAGAGTGACAGTAGCTACTTTGAAGCGATTCATTTACGAGTCGGGACTCTTTAGAGTGGACGACACAACCTTCTCATCACCCGGACTCACCCGGCGCATGGGCCCACTGGAAGCCAAGCGCGAAGCCAACAGAGAGTCGGGCAGACGTGGAGGACTGGCTAACCAACAGAAAATCAGGCAAGGCATGCCAAGCGACGCTTTAGCTATAAATAAAACTAATAAGATAAATAACTCCCCCTCTATATCTCCCCAAGGGGAGACTGAGAAGAATGAGGAGATTCTTCTGGTTCCTCCGGAGTATGCACTCAACAAACAGACGCATAACTATGAAGGGCTGATGGAAGAATTGAAGCGGCAAAAAGTGACTGTCGTCAAAGAAATCAATGCCATCCTCAGACTGACGGATTTCGGTAAACTGAAAGGAAAGATTTGGAAGATCCTATATGACATCAACAACTCACCACAAATGAAAGCAAGAATTGTGATGCCGGGAAAATATATTCTGAAGTTATTGCAAAACTAAAAGCTGGTCAGACAAAAGAGTTCAAAAAGGTTACTTCTCCCCCGGAAGTAACCTCTTTTGTACTTTTTCCTGTTAAAGTTGCAATACAAGCCGATTGCTTTCTACCCTAAACAAATCCTCGCGCAATTTGCTTTCCGCTTTAAACAAATTCGTATATTTGCTACACAATGTACGACAAGCGTGGATCGCTTGTATCAAAAACAAGTAAAAAAACATTTTTATCATGATAACATTTCCGAATGCCAAAATAAATCTGGGACTGAACATCGTAGAAAAGCGTCCCGACGGATATCATAATCTGGAAACGATATTCTATCCGGTTCCTGTAGAAGATGCCTTGGAAGTCAACATTCTGAATGAAGGCAATGAGAAGTTCCGTTTGCACCAGGCAGGATTAGAAATTGAAGGAGAAGCAGAAAACAACCTCGTGGTAAAGGCTTATAAGCTTTTAGACGCAGAGTTCAACCTGCCGCCTGTAGATATTCATCTGTTTAAGCACATTCCTTCCGGTGCAGGCTTAGGTGGCGGATCATCTGATGCTGCCTATATGCTGAAATTATTGAATGAGAAGTTCAATCTGGAACTGACGAATGAAACCTTAGAAGAATATGCCGCCAGATTGGGAGCAGATTGCGCCTTTTTCATTCGGAATACTCCAACGTATGCCGAAGGAATAGGAAATATCTTCTCTCCTATCTCTTTATCCCTGAAAGGCTATCAGATTGTTCTAGTAAAACCGGATATTTTTGTTTCCACTCGCGAAGCTTTTGCGCAGATAAAACCGCATCGCCAGCCAGTCCCGTTGAAGGAAGTGATAAAGTATCCCATGAAAGAATGGAGGGAACTGATGGTAAATGACTTCGAAGAAAGCGTATTCCCTCAATTTCCGGGCATCAAAGAGATTAAAGAGAAGCTATATAGGCAAGGAGCTATATACGCGGCAATGACAGGCTCCGGCTCATCTGTATTTGGTTTGTTCAAACCGGAAGATACAAAAACAGCGGAAGAAGATTTCGGGGAAAAAGCATTTGTATATCGGGGCGTACTGAAATAGCAGACAGACAAACTTTGCGTATACCATCAAAGAGGCTGATTCCAAGCCTCTTTTTTTGTTCACCAATGAACAAAAAAATAAGCCCTGTCTCCCGACAAGGCTTATTCACAACACAAACACAAAATAAAACACGACAAAACTACTATGCAATCTTACCTGTCTATGCCGGGGAGGCATAAGTACTAGTTACGGATATTCACATATACATAAACAGCGTCAGGCTGATTTGCAATTTATAAACAAATGCGGGGAAGCATTTGTTCATGACCTATTTGTTAATAAAAACAAAAATCTCTTTTTTGCTTATTGAATTCCTCTTTCGCGAAGCTTCAATTGCCAGTTCCAGGCAGAGAGCAACGTATCTTCGATGGTTTCAACAGCCGTCCAACCCAACTCTTCATTTGCGAATTTCGGATCGGCCCATACCTTTTCAATATCTCCCGCGCGACGACCGACAATCTGATAATTCAGCTTCACTCCGGTTGCCTTTTCGAAAGCATTGATTAATTCCAATACTGAAAGACCGCGTCCCGTTCCGATGTTGAACACTTCCACTGTTTCTTTCTGCTTCTTTTCCAAGATGCGGCGGATAGCGATCACATGTGCTTTTGCCAAATCGACTACATTAATGAAGTCGCGTATGCAAGAGCCGTCGGGCGTATCATAATCATCACCGAACACGCTCAGTTTCTCACGGATACCGATAGCGGTCTGGGTCAGATAAGGTATCAAGTTTTGAGGCACGCCATTGGGCAACTCACCAAGCAATGCTGTAGGATGCGCACCAATCGGATTGAAATAGCGCAGCAAAATTGCATTGATAGGAGCACCTGAAGCCACAGTATCGCGAACAATTTCTTCATTGATCTGCTTCGTATTACCGTAAGGAGATTCCGCTTTCTTAATCGGGGCATTCTCCGTTACCGGCAATTCGTCCGGCTGACCGTAAACTGTACAAGAAGATGAGAACACAATACCTTCCACTCCGTGCTTCGGCATCAGTTCGAGAAGGTTAATCAATGAAACCAGATTGTTGCGATAATAAAGCAACGGTTTCTGAACCGACTCGCCTACAGCCTTACTGGCTGCAAAGTGGATGATAGCTTTAATGCCTTTATATTTAGTAAACACAGCGTCAAGACCGGCGAAATCCAAGCAATCCAATTTTTCGAATGCTGGGCGAATACCCGATACTTTTTCGATGTTATCAACGACATCGGCGCTGGAGTTTGATAAATTATCTATTATCACTACTTCATAACCTGCGTTTTGAAGCTCAACTACAGTATGTGAACCAATATAACCGGTTCCACCTGTAACTAAAATTTTTTCTTTCATCAGTGATTTATTCTTATTAGGTTATCATTGTTTGTGGGGGCAAATTTAAGGAAATTTATTTAGATAAAAAGAAAAAAGTGTGTTTTTTTTTAGTTTAAAAAAGAAAGGGGTAGAATTTCTTCTACCCCTCACCCACATTGAATGTTCTATTTTTCAGATTTTCACCACACCGGAAAAGCCCATGAAAGCCATAGCCAGAAGGCCTGCCGTGATTAAAGCAATCGGAGTTCCTTTCATTCCTTTAGGGATATTCACCAAACTCATCTGCTCGCGCAAACCGGCAAAAAGAGTCAGTGCCAGACCAAAACCAATAGCAGTAGAGAATGCATAAACCACACCGGTCAGCAGGTCATAATCTTTTTGGATAACGAGAATAGTCACACCCAGAATACAGCAGTTAGTTGTAATCAAAGGTAAGAAAACACCCAAAGCCTGATACAGGGAAGGTGATACTTTTTTCAGAATGATTTCCACCATCTGAACCAATGCAGCAATCACTAGAATGAAGGTGATAGTCTGCAAGTAACCTAAATCGAAAGCATCGAGCACAAATTTCTGAATAAGGAACGTTACGATAGTGGCGATAGTGAGCACGAATGCCACAGCAGCCGACATACCCAACGCTGTTTCCACTTTCTTGGATACACCGAGGAACGGACAGATACCCAGGAACTGCGACAACACGATGTTGTTGACAAAGATTGCCGAGATAAATATTAATATATATTCCATACTTTTCAAAATTAAGAATTAAAAATTAAAAATTAAAAGTAGTTGCTACTCTCATCTCTAATTTTTAATTTTTCATTATTAATTCTTTTTCAAGCTGTTAATCAATGCAATCAGATAACCCAATGCGATGAAAGCACCTGGAGCAAGCACAAACACCAGCATACCGTATTCTTCGGGAAGAATGGTCAGGTCGAAGATTTTACCTGTGCCCAGGAACTCACGTACAGCACCCAGCAGCGTCAGGGCAATGGTGAAACCAAGGCCCATGCCTAAACCATCGAACAAAGAAGCAACCGGACCATTCTTGGCAGCAAAAGCCTCGGCACGCCCCAATACGATACAGTTTACTACAATCAGGGGGATAAACAGACCCAACGTTGCATACAATGCCGGAACAAAAGCCTGCATAACCATTTGCAACAGCGTCACGAAAGAAGCGATTACCACGATGAAAGCCGGAATACGTACCATATCGGGGATAAGATTCTTAATCAGAGAGATCACCACATTGGAACAAATGAGCACGAACATGGTGGCCAGGCCCATACCCATACCATTAATGGCGGAAGAGGTCGTACCCAACGTGGGACACATACCAAGCAGGAGCACAAATATAGGATTCTCTTTAATGATCCCATTCATCATAACTTTAAAATTATTCATATCTTCTACTCCTTTCTTTATTTAGCGCTGATAGAGTCCGTAGCCTCAGTGGCTGCGTTTTCAGCAGGTTCAACAACTTTTTGTGTGGCGCCCGTAGCGGCATCAGATACATTCTGACCGGCATAAGCGGCATAAGCAGCATTCACGGCATTCAGGAAAGCACGTGAAGTAATAGTAGAGGCCGTAATGGCATCCACCTGGCCACCGTCTTTAGTCACAGACAAAGGAGTCTTACCCGGATTCATGCCTTTGATGCTTCCTTTATTGCCTTCTTTAAACCAGTCGGCAGCTTTAGAGCCCAATCCCGGAGTTTCCACATGCGACAACAGGGAATAATCTATAATGTTTCCTTCCGCATCAAAGCCTACCAGCACTTTCAGCTCACCACCGAATGCCATTGCACCGGCTTCCACGGCAGCACCGATAAACTCTCCGCCTTTCGTAGCAGGATACACGGCATATTCCACATCATTCACCATCTGCATCTTCTTGTCTGCAATCGGGTCGTTATCAAAACCGGGAACCACCGCACTGACTGCATCACTCAATGTCTTTGCATTGGCTTGCGCAATGGGTTCTTTAGTCAATTCATTTACATATGCCAGCAATGCCACGGAGATAGCAGTAACGCCCGTGAGTACCAGCAACATATTCTTCAAGGATGATTCTAACTTTTTCATTTCTTCTTCGCTACCTCCCCAAAGCGTTTAGGTTTACAATATGTATTAATCAGCGGAGTGAAGGCGTTCATAATCAGGATAGCGAATGACATACCTTCGGGATAAGCTCCGAACAAACGGATAATCACCGTCAGCAGACCGATGCAAACACCATAAATCAACATCCCCTTCTTGCTCATCGGAGAAGTAACATAGTCTGTAGCCATAAAAATAGCACCCAGCATCAGACCGCCGGTAAGCAACTGAAGCACCGGAGAAACATAAAGTTCCGGATCTACCAGATGCATAATGCCGGAGAATATGAACACCGTAGCCAATATAGAAATAGGAATATGCCAGGTGATGATTTTCTTCCAGAGCATATAAGCCAATCCCAGCAACAAAGCCAACGCACTTACTTCACCAAGACAACCGCCATTGTTACCAATCAGCAAGTCGAAAGAAGAAGGCAGGTCTTTCAGAGCTTCTATATTTCCACCGGCCACCTGTTTCATCAGGTTAAGTGGTGTAGCTGCCGTTGTAGCATCTGCATATGCAGTCAACTGGCCTACAACCGGCCAACTCGTCATCTGCACAGGGAAAGAGAGCAACAGGAACACACGGCCTGCCAATGCAGGATTAAACGGGTTGTTACCCAATCCACCGAAAGACATCTTGCCGACGCCAATAGCAAACAGTGCGCCAAGAATAATAATCCAGATGGGCAGATTGGAAGGTAAATTGAATGCCAGCAACACACCTGTAATCACGGCAGAACCGTCGCAAATGGTTGTGGTTTCTTTCTTCATCAGGTATTTGCCGATAGCCCATTCGAAGAACAAACAGGCAGCCACCGAAGTAGCCGTGACAATCAGTGCACCCAGTCCGAAGAAATAGAGTGATACGAGAAATGCAGGAATCAATGCAATGAGCACGCCATACATATTCTTCTTCACGCTGTCGCCACTGTGAACGTGGGGCGAAAGTGATATTACTAATTTTTTTTCCATACTTCGTTATTTTTTAGCTTGACGTGCACGGATGATCGCTCCTACCTTGCCTTTACCCAGACGGCAGTAGTCCAGCAACGGACGGCTGGCAGGACAGGTGAACTGGCAAGAACCGCACTCGATACAATCCATAATTCTTTCTTTCTCCATTCTCTCGAATTCCGCGTGTTCGGCAAGTGCCGACAGCAAATAAGGCTCCAACCCCATCGGACAAGCACCCACACACTTCGCACAACGGATACAGGGTTGAATTTCACCACGCTTAGCCTCCTTCTGATTCATAATCAGAATACCGGAACTACCTTTGGCAGTCGGCACATCCGTATTTACCAGTGCTTTACCCATCATCGGACCACCGCCGATAATCTTACCCGTATCTTCGGGCAGGCCACCGCAAGCATCAATCAACTGCTTCATCGGCGTACCAATACGTGCCAGGAAGTTGGAAGGTTTTGCCACTGATTTACCGGTCACAGTAATCACACGCTCAAACAATGGCTTATTTTTCTGTACAGCCTGATAGACAGCAAATGCAGTACCTACATTCTGTACCACTGCACCCGTAGAGATGGGCAGTGCACCACTTCCCACCTGACGGTTGGTAATAGCATCGATCAGCTGCTTTTCACCTCCTTGCGGATATTGCACTTTCAAAGCTACCACCTCGATACCTGCATAGCTGGATGCCACTTTCGTCATCAACTGGATAGCATCAGGCTTATTATTTTCGATACCGATAAATGCCTTATTCACCTTTACTGCCTTCATCAGGATAGATACACCCACCATAATTTCTTCAGCGTGCTCCAGCATCAGCTGGTGGTCGGCAGTCAGATAAGGTTCGCACTCCACGGCATTGATAATGACACACTCGGCCTTGAATGCAGGCGGCGGACAGAGTTTCACCTGAGTAGGGAAACATGCACCACCCAAGCCCACGATACCGGCATCGGCAATCTTTTTCACAATTTCTTCTGAGGTAAGGGTACATTCCTTCACCAATGTTTCAGTGCGGTCAATGCTTTCTTCCCATTCATCACCGTCTACATCAATAAAGATAGCAGGTTTCGGATAACCACTGGCATCGATAACCGTATCGATTTTAGCAACCTTTCCGCTGACAGACGAGTGAATGGCTGCGGATACGAAACCACCGGCTTCGGCAATCTTTGTGCCGACTTTCACCACATCTCCTTTAGCCACAACTGGTTTTGCAGGCGCACCGATATGCTGTCCCAGCAGAATCACAGCTTTGGCAGGAACTTCTGCCTTGATGATGGGCTGATGTGCTGAAAGTTTATTTTCGTGTGGATGAACACCACCGATTGAAAATGTCTTCAACATACAATTCTGTATTTTTAGTCGTTTATTTACTTCTATTATTATGCCTCTGCCTGAGGAGTTTCAGCTTTCACCGCAGGAGCTACTTTGGGAGCAGCAGCCGGAGCGGCATCTTCTGCCTTCGGCTTGCGCGGCGGGAAATTGAGTGCGATAATCGTGTTCTGTGGACAAGCCTCTTCGCACTTACGACATGATTTACATTTAATCGGGTCGATATAAGCCAGATTGTTCTCCAGCGTAATGGCCTCGAACGGACAAACTTTCACACATTTGCCACAGCCGATACAAGCAACCGTACAAGCCTTGCGTGCTATGCCGCCCTTGTCTTTGTTTACACACTGCACATAGATACGACGTGACTTCTTGCCTTGCGGACGAATTTCGATAATGTTCTTCGGGCAAGCCTTGACGCAAGCCGCACAAGCCGTACACTTAGCTTCGTCCACTTCCGGAAGCCCTGTTTCGGGATTCATGTGGATAGCATCGAACTGGCAGGCTTCTACACAGTCGCCACAACCCAGACATCCAAAACTACAACCAGTTTCGCCACCATAAAGAGAAGCTGCAATAGCACAACTCTTTGCACCATCGTACATATTGGTACGAGGACGGTTGGCGCAGGTTCCGTTACATCTCACCACTGCAACCATCGGTTCAGCAGCGGTAGCATCCAAACCAAGGATTTCAGCAATTTGCGTCATAACAGGTTGCCCGCCTACCGGACAGAACTTGCCATCCAGCGAACCTGCCTTTACACAAGCATCGGCAAAACCGCTGCAACCCGGATAACCACATCCACCGCAATTTGCTTGAGGCAACACCTCTCCTACCTGTGCAATTCGCGGATCTTCATACACGGCAAATTTCTTGGAAGCGATATACAAGATAGCGGCTGAAACCAGCGCTATGGCTCCCAATGAAATCACTGCAATCAGAATTACATTCATAAATTAGTTATTTATTTAATTATTCATTTTAATGTATTATAGTCAGTCTATCGGCTTTATTGAGAAAGAGAATTTCTTTCCCATACGTGTTTTATTCAGCCATAATATATAATAATAAGGTATAAGGAGCACCAACGAACAAAGCGCGGAGCGAAGTTCGTCATTCCAGATAGCCATGAATATAAAGAGGGAAATAACCAGAACACAGAAAGGTATTACAAAAGCCAGCAACACTGCCATCATTCCCATGGAGAGTTCTCCAAAGACGATAACCCGGTCTCCGGGGTGATAGGAAGATGCATCGCCGGTGGTCACGTCGATTAATTTTTCTTTGGTATCAGCCGATGCGCAATGTCCCTTAGCGCTACATGCCGCACAAGCTGACGTTTGGACAATCCTCACCTTCACATGAGAACCATTTATGTTTTCCACAATACCTTGATGTTTTATAATATCTGCCATTTTGCAAACTGTGCATTACAAATTGCGGCAAATTTACGCATTATTTGTGAACTGCAAGGCATTCGCCTGTTTTTTTATGTGTACGCCAACGTACTTTTTCCCGTTTTAACTATTTTTCCTCACTTTTTTCATAGAAAAAGACAGGAAAAGCAATTTTTAAACACAGATTAGCGTATCAATTTGCACCATAATTCTAAACGAAATCAAGAAACTGTTTATCTATACAAATAGATAAAGAAAGCTTTGACGAGTAGAAGATAGCAAAATGACACTATAGCATATCTAAATGAAACCATTTGTATATCCCGCAAGTAACGTTTTATATCTTCCAACAAAGAATATACACTTAATCCTTATTTTCACAAGCTTAGTCTCCATTTTTACTGTTTATCCAACATTAAGGATAGAACAGATTTCAGTTGTAATAAACAAATGTATACCTTCGTTTCCCAAAACACTCTTAGAATGAATACTCCAGTTTGAAGTAAGGAACAAAACAGCATATAAAACATTAAAATTATAATGACAATGAAATCAGCTATCTTTTTATCGGCATTGGTATTTTTCTTTTTCGGGTCTTTGCAAGGCCTTGCACAAACATCCCACAAAAATAGTACCTCATATTTTGAAAAGGGACAGAATAATGTAAAACCACCTTCTAAAGAAAAAAATGTACTGACACGTTCATCAGACACGCAATTTAATTTTGTAGGAAGTTGGTGTGCCATTTCTGAAATCGGTTTTGACGGAGATGAGGTTATAAATGATATTTATTCAACAGGCCAATGCATGGTTTGGTTCAACGAAGATGGCACCTATGTGGTCAGCAATTATCGGGATCATGATATATTTCTACGGCGCTGGTGGTATTTAGGTGACAATATAATTGGAGATAGCGATGGCTTTGTAATGTCTCTAATTTCTTATGAAAACGGGATATTTACAGGACATATCATAAATACAGAGGAAAAAGGGTATTCTAGTACTGTAGTCATGAAAAGGGATAATAAACTCAGTTTAAGTATAGGGAAAGGCTTTGGATATCTTAAGGATAATGAGACTAAATATATTGTCGGAGCTTCTGCAGATGGCGAAACTCAGCTTCGGATTGACGTGAAAAGTATAGTTGATAATTATGCAGCTTATGATGTTACTTTTTCATCAGATTATGGAAACACAGAAGAAATATGCGGAACAGTTAATGACTTCAAGAAAACAGGAGAAAGTACAGCAGAGTTTCTTTATACAGTTCCTAAAGAATTTCCTGCCGAAGATAGGGTAATCTATACGGTAAATATGAAATTAACACTTTATGATGCCAACCGAAAAGCCCTGACTTATGGAGAACTTCCGATTAAAATAGTCCGTCCACCTGTATTATGTGTGCATGGATTGAATGACAAAGGAACTTGCTTTGCCTCATTTACCAGTTATTTGTATGGAAGTGGTTGCTATTTCCCATTCCAATTGTATCGTTCAGACTATCATCCTACAAGCTGTATGGAATTTAGTACAAACCAAAGTGTCGTACCAAGAGATTTGAAAAAACTATTTCTGAATTGCTATCAACAAGGAATTATTGCTTCGAAAGCAGATATTGTGGGACATAGTATGGGTGGATTGCTCAGCAGAATGTATATACAGAATACTTCCCAGAAAGGAGTAAATCGCTTAATAACCTTAAACACTCCTCATTTCGGTTCCCAAGGAGCCTGTCTGATTGTAAACGACTGTAAACCTTACGTATTTCAGGAATTAGGAGAGAAGATATTTGGAGAAGATTCAGGTGCAGTTAACGATTTGCAAGTAAATAGTATCGCGATGACAAATTTAGCCCGCTCTTCCAATCAATTGAAAGGAATCCCCATACACACAGTATGTACAGATTACACCTGTAACTCAAAAATAGATACCTATGGATCAATTCCTTTTATGGCCATTATTTATATATTATGCGATACTAGAGGAATGGTATTAAAACCTTTTATGATGAATGAGTTAGCAAGTTCAATATATAAAGGTCCTAGTGATTTTGTAGTTTCTTTGACAAGCCAGAAAGGAGGACTAAATAATAATCATACTTCAACATTTGAGGGGGACGATAATTATTACTGCCATGTACTTACTCCTAACATGCCTATTATACAAGCACACCTAAAATCTTTATTAACCAAACCTAATAATGAGCAAGCATTCAGCAAAAATGGATTGGTTTATAAAGTAGAACCTTATTTAGATGAAAAAGACATAAAAGCCATTTACGATAAAATTTCCTTATTCAATCTCAATAACAAAAATGTATCTGCTTCAACCACAACAAGATCATCGTCATCCATTCAAATAAAGAAGTGTGAACTTGATGATTCACGTCGTTTAAATGTGACATGTGAGACATCTTCTGATATAGAAAACTATGTTATCATCGCTATGATGGAAGACGGAACAGCCTTTATGAAAGATGAATTATCATTTCAGGAACCAATATCTCCTGAATACGGAGGTATAATTTCCATTTATGCCATGGCACATACAGCTTCCGGAGAAATAATTTCTGATGCAGCCAGTGTCAAGGCAAACCACATTTTAGATGAGACACAATATGAATATGCGGAATTTGAAAATGGAGATGCAGATGCATTATTAATATTCAAAGGTGAATCAGTCGCACCTCTATTGAATCTACAACGTACTGACGGCCAAAGTGAATTAATACTCCCCGATCAATATAACCTTCCTGATTTAGGTGAAAAGCCCAATAATTTTGTAGAGATCAAAGATGGACGTATATATGGAATATCAGAAGGATCTGGCATCCTGACCGGCATTGTATCTTCTTTCAGTGCAGAAATTCCTTATAAAGTAATAGATCCGTCTTCTATAGAACTCTCGGACGGTACAGAGACAGGAATAGAAATGACGCCTGACATAAGCAACAGAGACAAAGAAGGAGTTGTAAATTTCACTTTTTCGCCGGAAGCCAAGACCGGAAACGTTTCTTTTGCAAAGGCAGATTTGTCTACTATACTCATACAAATCTATGATATAAATGGAAAATTACAGAAATCATTTTTTATACAACAACCACAAAATGAAACTCTGATAAATTTAGATTTCCTGCCCTCCGGAATTTATATTATCAGATTTGCAGAAAAGACTTTTGATGAAACGTTCAAATTTATAATCCCATAATTTGCGCTCGTTTTCCTCAACATATTATATAGCTATTTTAAGGCTATCAAATCAGCATTAATACCCTTATAATACAAGTAAGGCTGCCTCCATAATAAAGAAGCAGCCTTACTTAACATATGTCTGATTACAAGATTACCATTTGTAATTGATACCGAAACTCAGAATTTCATTTACCTGGAAATGACTGTCTCCCGTGGTAGGCTTGCTACTATCATCATAACGGGCATGTACATACAGCTTCGTAGAGAGGTAGCGGTTCAATATGAAATTGATTGTATTTTCCCACTCGATACGAGTCCATTCGTAGCTGGTCAGATAGTTCAGACGGGAATCCAGCACAATAGAGGGAATAATCTTCCAGTTCAATGTAGGCTGTATCTGCGAACCCCAGTTGTGACGCACACATTTGCCTTTTTCCAAACCAAAGTCCACCTCATTCACATCTTTATTACCTATATAACGCATCGTCCAGGTCAACGGAGCTATGAAGACAGAAAGACTGAACTTTTTCTTCTTCAACTTATAGTCCATACCGACACTGGTGGATAAGTCAGCCGGAGCAAAGAAAGCGGAAACCAGCTTTTCACTGTTTGCCTTATAACCATGACAGAACTGAGTTTTAAATTCCGTAGAAATGGTATAGTACCAATTGGAAGCTGCCTGAATCCCCAGTTTACTATATATACGAAAGAGGTCGGTATTCACCAGATAATCATGATACTTATCCGAAGGAGTTGAGCCGAAGCCTAACTTAGCTTCCAAAGTATTTTCCCACTGTATCTTCTCACGGTCATTATAGTTGGCAAACAACTGTAAGTTTGCCAGGAAAGAGTTTGTACTCTCACCACCCTTATACCAGTTCTCTGAAATATAGTTCTGAGTAATCTGCAAAGAACCACTTCCACCTGTCACCCACCAGTTGGGTTTACGGATAATCACTTCCGCGTCCTCCTTCACATTAGCCATACTTTCCTGTGCAAACAATTTGATTACAGAAGGCTTGGAGGAAACTTCTTTCTCAATATTATCTCTGAAAACTTTTACCTGCATAATTTCATCTTCCCATGCTACAATATTACGAGGGTCATCATTCACATACAGGTATAACAACGCGCGATCTACCGTTTCATTAGCACGTTTCTTTGATGTGAAAAGCTTTTCATCAAAAGGCAATAGTTCCTTCGCGGGAACTTTAACCGTGTCGAAAGGCTGAAATTTCCAATCCAATTTAGATATGCTCTCCATTGGAGAATTGTAATAAGTCAACGGAATGAATAAACGGTAATAATCAGGATTCTCCGCAATGTAACGTTCCGGAGTAGAAGGGTCATTCAGGTAATTCAATACTCCAAAATATTGCTCATGTAAAATGGAAACAGTGTCCAGTTGTTGAGTATTGCTTCCCGGCTTCAACTTTAAGACAAAATATTGCTTCATCAAGCCCGACAAGGTATCTGCTTGTACAGTAGCCGATTTTTCCACGGTCTTCAAAACAGGCTTCACCGAATTCTGCGCCATCACCGACGAAGAAAATAGTGCGGTAATAGCCCACAATGATAAGTATCTATTCTTCATAACGCCCTAAAATCTATGTTTTGAGTGCAAAAGTAAACCAAAATGTTTAGAAAACATAGAAAATGTAAAAGAAAAGATTGACAATGACCGGATAGGGTGTTTTGCTGAAATCGTTTTTTTTAAGAATTGTTTCGCCAAAACTTGATATACTTCCTCTTTTTTTTGTAATTTTGCGCTTTTTAAGTTTCACGTGTAGACAGATTAGGTGCACAAATGTGTACATCACACCAAACAAAACAATAATATTAAAACAGTATAGCTGTGGGAGAAACAAAGTATATTTTCGTCACCGGTGGCGTTGCCTCATCATTGGGTAAAGGCATCATCTCATCCTCCATCGGTAAATTGCTGCAAGCAAGAGGTTACAAAGTAACCATCCAGAAGTTTGACCCGTATATCAACATTGACCCGGGTACTCTGAATCCTTACGAACACGGAGAGTGCTACGTGACTGTAGATGGCCATGAAGCTGACCTTGATTTAGGTCACTACGAACGTTTTCTGGGCATCCAGACCACCAAAGCCAATAACATCACGACCGGACGTATCTATAAAAGCGTTATCGACAAAGAACGCCGTGGTGACTATTTAGGAAAGACCATTCAGGTAATTCCTCATATCACGGACGAGATTAAACGAAACGTGAAGTTGCTGGGCAACAAATATAAATTCGATTTCGTGATTACGGAAATCGGCGGTACAGTGGGCGACATCGAGTCTTTGCCATACTTGGAAAGCATCCGCCAGTTGAAGTGGGAACTGGGACGTGACGCATTGTGCGTACACCTTACTTATGTGCCCTACCTCGCAGCTGCCGGCGAATTAAAGACCAAGCCGACACAGCACTCCGTGAAAGAACTTCAAAGTGCAGGTATTCAACCGGATGTTTTGGTGTTGCGCACGGAATATGAGTTAAGCACCAACCTTCGCAAGAAAGTAGCTTTATTCTGCAATGTAGATGAAAATGCAGTGGTACAGAGTATCGATGCCCCTACCATCTACGAAGTACCTATCCTGATGCAGGCTCAGAAACTGGATGAAACAATATTGAAGAAAATGGGATTGCCCGTAGGCGACACTCCGGGACTGGGGCCGTGGCGTGCTTTCCTCGAGCGTCGTCATAAGGCAGAAGATACGGAACCTCTGCATATTGCATTGGTTGGCAAATATGACTTGCAGGATGCTTACAAGTCGATCCGTGAAGCTCTTTCACAAGCCGGTACCTACAATGACCGCAAAGTATCTGTAGATTTTGTGAACAGCGAGAAGCTGACCGAAGAAAACATAGCAGAAGCATTGGAAGGCATGGCAGGTGTATTAATAGGCCCGGGATTCGGCGAGCGTGGCATTGCCGGAAAATTCGTTGCCATCAAATATGCACGTACGCATGACATTCCTACTTTCGGTATTTGTCTGGGTATGCAGTGCATTGCTATTGAATTTGCACGCAACGTATTGGGGTATGCCGATGCCGATTCACGTGAGATGAACGAAAAGACTCCGCATAATGTTATCGACATTATGGAAGAACAGAAGTCCATTACCAACATGGGTGGAACCATGCGTCTGGGAGCTTACGAGTGCATCTTGCATAAAGGTAGCAAAGCCTACGAAGCATACGGAACAGAACATATCCAGGAACGTCATCGCCATCGCTATGAATTCAACAATCAGTATAAAGCGGAATACGAAGCTGCCGGCATGAAATGTACAGGTATCAATCCGGAGTCCGATCTGGTGGAAATCGTAGAAATACCGAAACTGAAATGGTATATCGGAACTCAATTCCATCCGGAATACAGCAGTACGGTATTGAAACCACATCCGTTGTTCGTAGCATTTATTAAAGCATCCATCGAGAGTTTTGAGGAAAAAGAAAAAGCAAAGAAATAAGATTATTGCAATCTTCAAATAGTAAATTGTAAATAGATAAATTGTAAATAAATTCATGGATAAAAATACCATTACAGGTCTTGTTTTAATAGCCATTTTGTTAGTCGGCTTCAGTTTTCTGAGTCGCCCCAGCAAAGAGCAATTGGAGGCACAGCAACGTTATTACGATTCCATTGCGCTGGTACAGCAACGCGAAGAAGCACTGAAAGCCAAAGCGGACGCAGCATTGGCAAATGAGAAAGACGTGGAAACCGTGGACTCCACAGCACTCTTCTTCAATGTACGCCAGGGAGTGGATTCGCTAATTACCATCCAGAATAATCTGGCAGAGTTGACCCTCAGTACTAAAGGCGGTTCCATATTCTCCGCTGTATTGAAAGAGTACATGGAACAGGACAAGAAAACTCCTGTAACTCTATTCACCGGAAACGATGTTTCCATGAATTTCCTTTTCTATAATAAGAAGGAAACGATACAGACAAAAGACTATTACTTCAGCACTGTACACCGTACGGACAGCACCGTAACGATGCGTTTGGCAGCCGACAGTGCAAGTTATATAGACTTCAAATATGCATTGCATCCCAACACTTACCTGGTGGACTTCAGCATCGAAGCTAAAGGTATGACAGATAAGCTGGCAGCAAGCAATAACTACGTCGACATCGAATGGGCACAACGTGCCCGTCAGATTGAGAAAGGTTATGTATACGAGAACCGTTTGTCTGAATTGACCTACAAGTTTTTAGGAAATGGCACAGACTATCTGTCAGCCAACAAGGATGACGAAAAAGAAGTGCCGGAACGCCTTGACTGGATTGCTTTCAAGAATCAGTTCTTCTCCTCAGTGTTCATAGCAGATGCCGACTTCGAGAAAACGAAGTTAGTCTCTAAAATGGAACGCGAAGGAAGCGGATATATCAAGGATTATTCAGCTGAAATGAGCACAACTTTCGACCCGACAGGTCAGAAAGCAACGCAAATGTTCTTCTACTTCGGTCCGAACCATTACAAGACGCTGACTGCACTGGATAAAGGACGCGAGGAAAAATGGGAACTGAACCGTCTGGTTTATCTGGGTTGGCCGTTGATTCGCTGGGTCAACAAATGGTTCACCATCAATATCTTCGACTGGTTGTCGGGTTGGGGACTGAGCATGGGTATCGTATTACTGCTGATGACCTTGATTGTGAAAGCAGTCGTATTCCCCGCTACCTGGAAAACTTATATCTCTTCCGCCAAGATGCGTGTGTTGAAACCGAAAATAGACGAGATCAACAAGAAATATCCCAAGCAGGAAGATGCGATGAAGAAACAGCAGGAAGTAATGGGACTGTACAGCCAGTACGGTGTGAGTCCAATGGGTGGATGTTTGCCGATGCTGGTGCAATTCCCGGTTCTGATTGCATTGTTCATGTTCGTGCCGAGTGCTATCGAGTTACGCCAACAAAGTTTCTTGTGGGCTGACGACCTCTCTACGTACGATGCTTTCATCAACTTCCCGTTCAACATTCCGTTCCTGGGTAGTCACCTCAGTTTGTTCTGCTTACTGATGACGATTGTGAACGTATTGAACTCCAAGTTCATGATGCAGCAACAAGACACCGGTGCCAACCCGCAAATGGCAGCAATGAAGTGGATGACGTATCTCATGCCGATCATGATGTTGTTCATCTTGAACAGTTATCCTTCGGGTTTGAACTATTACTACTTCATATCGACGTTAATCAGCGTAGTGACCACAATCATCCTGCGAAAGACGACGAATGAAGAGAAACTTCTCGCCCAACTCGAAGCAAGAAAGAAGGACCCGAAGAAAGCTAAGAAAACCGGCTTTGCCGCCCGCCTGGAGGCAATGCAGAAGCAACAGGAACAGTTGATGAAAGAGAGACAGAACAAGAAGTAAGTCTCCGCTTTTCATCACTTGATAATAAAAGCCGGGCAATTAATGTGATTGCCCGGCTTTCTTTCTCTTATAACGACTATAACTATACTAAAAAAATGAAAACTAAGTATACATACAAACAGATATGGATGATAGCCTATCCCATCCTCATCAGTCTGCTGATGGAGCAAATGATAGGTATGACAGACACCGCTTTCCTGGGACGGGTAGGCGAAGTGGAACTGGGAGCATCTGCCATTGCAGGTGTCTTCTACATGGTAATATTCATGGCTGCTTTCGGTTTCAGCATCGGAGCACAGATACTCATTGCACGGCGCAACGGCGAACACCAGTACAAGGAAATAGGAAACCTGTTCTATCAGGGTATTTATTTCCAGGTGGGATTGGCGGCAGTCATGTTCCTTCTCTCCTACTTCCTCTCTCCGTTGATTTTGAAGCGCATTGTAGCTTCGGAACACATTTACGAAGCCGCCATCAGTTATCTGAACTGGCGCGTATTCGGTGCATTCTTCTCGTTCAGCGCAGTCATGTTCCGTGCCTTCTTTCTGGGCACTACGCAGACGAAGACATTGACATTGAACTCCGTAGTGATGGTGTTGAGCAACATTGTCTTCAACTATATACTCATCTTCGGTAAATTCGGCTTTCCGGCTCTCGGCATTGCCGGTGCTGCTATCGGCTCGTCTCTTGCCGAACTGGTTTCACTGGTATTCTTCATCCTCTATACTCGCAGCCGCATTGACTGTCGCAAGTATGGACTGGATCGTATACCGAAGTTCTGCCGTGAGGTACTGAAACGAATATTGAACGTTTCCTTCTGGACAATGATACAAAACGTCGTTTCCCTGTCTACCTGGTTCTTGTTCTTCCTCTATGTGGAGCATCTGGGAGAACGGTCGCTGGCTGTTACGAACATCGTCCGGAGTGTATCCGGCATATTATTCATGGTGATGATGGCATTTGCTTCGACTTGCGGTTCACTGGTCAGCAATCTGATTGGTGCCGGTGAAAAGGATTGTGTAGCAGGAACCATCCGGCAGCATATACGCATTGCCTATATGTTCGTGTTGCCGTTGGCATTGTTCTTCTCACTCTTCCCTAAACTGATATTGGGCATCTATACGGATATGACTGATTTACAGGATGCAGCAGTACATTCGCTTTGGGTGATGTGCTCAGCCTACTTGCTGCTTGTACCTGCCAATGTATATTTCCAGTCAGTATCGGGAACGGGTAACACGCGTACGGCATTGGTGATGGAGTTGGCGACACTGGTTGTTTACGTAGCCTATATCACATACATCATTCTTTACTTACGTCTGGATGTAGCTCTGTGCTGGACATCAGAAATGGTTTATTCCTTCTTTATCCTACTATTTTGCTGGTGGTATATTAAGCGGGGACGATGGCAAGAGAAACGCATATAATTTGTATATTTGCTGCAAATAACCGTAACGAACAACATATATGAAACAAGTAAACTTATTGCTTATGTCAGCAGCTATGACATTGGCTGCCTGCGGCGGGACAAAAGACGCAGGGCAAGCCGGAGCACCGCTTATCGAGCGGTCGGACATCAAGATTGAAGGCAAGCGCATGACTCCCGAAGCTCTTTGGGCTATGGGACGTATCGGCGGTGTTGCCGTGTCGCCTGATGAAAAACAAATTGCTTACACGGTGGCTTACTACAGCGTGCCGGAAAACAAGAGTAACCGTGAGGTTTTCGTGATGAACACAGATGGAACGGAGAACAAACAAATCACCCGTACCCCGTGGCAGGAAAATGAAGTAACCTGGATAAAGGGTGGCACCAAACTGGCATTCCTCTCTAATGAGAGCGGCAGTAGTCAGTTGTGGGAAATGAACCCCGACGGCAGCGGACGCAAGCAGTTGACACAATATGACGGTGACCTCGAGGGTTATTCTTTCTCTCCCGATGGTAAGAAATTGCTTTTCATCGCTCAGGTGCAAACCAAACAGAGCACTGCTGAGAAATATCCCGACCTGCCGAAGGCAACGGGCATCATCGTCACCGACCTGATGTATAAGCATTGGGATGAATGGGTGACCGGTGCCCCGCATCCTTTTGTGGCCGATTTTGATGGAAACGGCATCAGCAATATAAAGGATATACTGGAAGGCGAACCCTATGAAAGTCCGATGAGACCCTGGGGTGGCATCGAGCAACTGGCATGGAGCCCTGCAGGCGACAAAGTGGCTTACACCTGCCGCAAGAAGACCGGATTAGCTTATGCCATTTCCACCAACTCGGATATTTATATCTATGATCTTGCCACCCAAAAGACAGAGAATATCACCGAAGAGAACAAAGGTTACGACACCAATCCCCAATATTCTCCCGACGGCAAATACATTGCCTGGCAGAGTATGGAGCGTGATGGATATGAAGCTGACCTGAACCGTCTCTTTATCATGAATCTGGAGACGGGTGAAAAACGTTTCGTCAGCAAGGCATTCGAATCGAATGTAGATGGTTTCCTTTGGAACAAGGATTCCAAGAGTATCTACTTCATCGGTGTATGGCATGGTGAAACGCAGATTTACAATATCGATCTGGCAGCAAATGATAAGGTTACGCAACTGACGGACGGCATGTATGACTATGCTTCGCTCGCCCTTGCAGGTGATAAGATTATCGCTGCGCGCCACTCCATGAGTATGGGTGATGAAATTTATGCTGTAGCTGCTACCCGTAGCGGTGACGCATTTGCCGAGGTAAAGCAACTGACTTTCGAGAACAAGCAGATTTATGACCAGTTGGAGATGGGTAAAGTGGAAGCCCGTTGGATGAAGACCACGGATGGCAAACAGATGCTGACATGGGTAATCTATCCCCCGCAATTCGACCCGAACAAAAAGTATCCGACACTGCTATTCTGCGAAGGTGGTCCTCAGAGCCCCGTTAGCCAATTCTGGAGCTATCGCTGGAACTTCCAGATTATGGCGGCAAACGATTATATCATCGTAGCTCCCAATCGTCGCGGTCTGCCGGGCTTCGGTGTGGAATGGAATGAAGCCATTAGTGGAGATTATGGTGGTCAGTGCATGAAAGACTACTTCACGGCAATTGATGAAATGGCCAAAGAACCGTTTGTAGACAATGACCGCCTCGGTTGCGTAGGTGCCAGTTTCGGTGGCTTCTCAGTTTACTGGCTTGCCGGACATCATGACAAACGTTTCAAGGCGTTCATCGCTCACGATGGTATCTTCAATATGGAAATGCAGTATCTGGAAACAGAAGAGAAGTGGTTTGCCAACTGGGATATGGGCGGCGCATACTGGGAAAAACAAAATCCGGTGGCACAACGCACATTTGCCAATTCTCCGCACCAATTCGTAGATAAATGGGATACGCCTATCCTCTGCATCCACGGTGAAAAGGATTATCGTATTCTTGCTAATCAGGCTATGGCGGCATTTGATGCCGCAGTGATGCGTGGCATTCCTGCCGAGTTGTTGATTTATCCGGATGAAAACCACTGGGTATTGAAACCGCAGAACGGTATTCTGTGGCAGCGCACATACTTTGAATGGCTGGACAAATGGTTGAAATAAAAACAGATGGTCTGTTAACCTTAAACAGACCGTCTATCTGATACAAACAGACCATCTATTCATGTGAAATAGATGGTCTGTTTTTTACTTCCGGAGCAAGCCTTTCAATTCTTCACACAAACGCTCTTTTACTTCACCGAGCGGCACTTCCCTTTTCAGTTCCTGTTGCAACGAAGTCACCCCTTTATCCACAAAACCGCAGGGGTTGATATAGCTGAAATACCTCAAATCAGTATTCACATTCAGCGCCAGCCCATGCATGGTGACGAAGTGGCTGCTTCGTACGCCTATGGCACAAATCTTTCGGGCACGTGGCGTATCACCGTCCAGCCAGACACCTGTAGCTTTCTCCAGACGACCGGCAGCGATGCCATAGGAGGCACAAACGCGAATTACAGCTTCTTCAAGCAAATGCACATACTCTTTCAGTCCCAGGGAAAACTCTTCGAGATTCAGGATGGGATAACAAACCAATTGTCCCGGACCATGATAAGTAATATCTCCGCCCCGGTCTATATGATAGAGAGTAGCTCCTATCCGCTGAAGTTGTTCTTCACCCAGCAACATATTTCCTTCTTTTCCGCTACGGCCCAGGGTATAGACATGCGGATGTTCGCACAAAATGATATGATTCTCATACTCCTCTCCCACCTGTTTGGCATGGATAAGAGCATCAAAACACTCTGTTTGCCGAGTCCACGCTTCGGCATACGGGATGATATTCCAGTCTGTTATATTCAGTTTCATGACGGCAAAGTTAAGATTTTAGGGATAAAATCGTATATTTGCCGACAGCAAAATGAATAAAGATGAAACATAACTTCCCACAAGTAGATTTGCCAGTCGAAATGCTGGCATGGACGGATGTCACAGAAGATATTCTGAATCTCTATCGCCAGTCATGCCGATTGAAGGCTTGTATATTTGCACTTTGCACAGAAGGGACGATCAAAGTAACCATCAACCTGATGGAACATGAAATAAAAAAGAACGATTTGGTTATTCTGATGCCGGGTACTATTATACAGCTTAATGAGCAAAAAGAAAAGGTACGATTCTGCTTTGTAGGTTTCTCTTCTCATTGTGTCAATGGCATTAATCTGCTGCAAGCCACTATGGGATCATTTTCCAAGATATGGGAGAACCCTATTGTCAGCGTCAGCGACTTAGTGTCCTCCTATTTCGTAGATTATTTTGCATTGCTGACACGTATATCTATATCCCACCCCACCGCTACCAGTACAGCAATGGCACAAAGTGTGCTCCACAGCATTCTACTTGGAATAAACACCCTCTACGCCCGCCATCCGCAAAGCATTCTTGCCAAGAGCCGCAAAGAGGAGATTTGCCAAAAGTTCGTACAAATGGTTATCGAGAATTATATGACTGAACGGCGTGCCCAATTCTATGCCGACAAACTGGGGATTTCATTGCAGCACCTTAGCACCACCGTAAAGCAAGTGACAGGAAGGAATGTGCTCGACATCATTTCGCATGTAGTAATCATTGACGTCAAAGCACGGTTGAAGTCAACGGATATGACTATCCAGGAGATAGCTTATTCACTGAACTTCCCCAGCGCCTCTTTCTTCGGAAAGTACTTCAAGAGGCACATGGGGATGAGTCCGTTGGAATATAGAAATAGTTAGTATCTCAGGCGAAGACTATTCAACACCACCGATACGCTGGAAAATGCCATGGCAGCACTTGCCAACATGGGATTCAATAACAGGCCGTTGATGGGATAAAGCAAACCGGCGGCGATAGGAATACCTATCAGGTTGTAGATGAATGCCCAGAACAGATTCTGATGAATCAGCCGCACCGTTTGACGGGAAAGGTTGAATGCTTTCGGTAATAGTAGCAAATCCGAGGTCATAAGAGTGACCATCGCCACATCCATTGCAATATCCGTTCCTTTACCCATGGCAATGCTGACATCTGCACAAGCCAAAGCCTGCGAATCGTTGATACCATCACCTACCATAGCAACCGTTTTTCTCTGAAGCTGAAGCTGGCGGACAAATTCTTCCTTATCGTCCGGCAAAGCATCGGCAATATACTGGATGTTACCCAATCGCGCAGCAACTGCGGAAGCCGTACGTTCGCCGTCTCCCGTCAACATACACACCTCAATACCTTGATTACGGAGTTCGCGGACAGCCTCAACGGAAGTTGCCTTTATCTGGTCTTTAATGGCAACAATCGCAAGAAGTTCATTCTCACGTCCGAAGTAAACGATACTACAGCCATCAGACTCATATTGAGCCAACATTTCGCCTAATACATCGGTAAGAGTGGCATGATAATCCTTCAAGAGTTTGTGACTGCCTGCCCAGTACTCAGTATGCTGATAAGATACTTTGATACCTTTACCGGTGATGCTTTGAAAACCATCCAAAGTAGCAGGAACGATTTGTTCTTCTTCCTGCAAAGTGGTCACGATAGCACTAGCCAACGGATGCTCGGATTTGAGCTCGGCTGCCAGAAGAATGTCTTTATAATGTTCTTCCTGCGGCTGTGCCCAAAGCCAGCCGGTAACGGTGGGATGGCCTTCGGTCAATGTACCGGTTTTATCCAGTACAACAACATTCACCTTCCGCATCTGTTCCAACGCAACAGCATCTTTTATCAGAATATGATGGTCGGCAGCTTTACCGATACCTACCATTAAAGCGGTAGGGGTAGCTAATCCCAATGCACAAGGACAGGCAATCACCAATACGGAAACTGCCGACAACATAGCATGAGAAAGCATATCTACACCGCCAAAGAACATCCAGATAAAGAATGTCAGGACGGATAAACCTAGTACGACAGGAACAAAAACACCTGTTACCTTATCCACAATGCGTTGCACAGGAGCCTTGCTGCCTTGCGCTTCCTGCACCATACGGATGATACGCGCCAGCACCGTCTCCCCACCTACTTTCTCGGCACGGATAATGAACGAGCCTTTCTGGTTGATGGTTCCTGCCAGTACGTGCGAACCGGTCTTCTTTTCTACCGGAATAGGTTCGCCGCTAATCATACTTTCATCGACATAAGAGTCACCTTCGGTCAGGAAACCGTCTACAGGGATTTGCTCACCGGGACGGACGCTAACAAGGTCATTTATGTTCAGTTGTTCCAAAGGAATATCCTGTTCCTTACCATCACGCACCACACGGGCTATCTTAGGTTGCAAGCCCATCAGCTTACGGATGGCGGTAGAGGTATTCCCTTTGGCGCGTTCTTCCATCAGTTTACCTGTCAGGACAAAGGCGATGATGACAACGGCGGCTTCGTAATAGACATGAGGTTCCAGCCCGCGGCTATACCAGAAGTCGGGGAAGAAAGTATTAAAGACGCTGAACAGGAAGGCAATAGATGTACTTAGTGCAACCAGCGTATCCATATTGCTGCGTCCCAGACGTGCTTGTTTCCAGGCACCAGTATAAAACGGCGTACCGAACAACACCAGTACAGGGATAGCCAGCACCATCTGTATCTCGTTGGAATAAGGCACATGCATAAAAACCATAGAAAGCAACAATAAGGGAACAGCAAATATCCACGCTCCTATCACACGCACTTTCAGGCGGCGATAGCGTTTCTGTTGTTCTTCTTCCTGACGTTCTTCGGCATGTTCTTCCTCAATGATGAGGTCGTAGCCTGCAGCCAACACGGCAGCACGGATTTCGCCGGATGTCAGCTTGTCCGTCTCATAGGAGACAGACAGTGTATTGGAAGCAAAGTTGACCGAAGCATCCGTGATGCCCACCAACTTGCGAACTGTCTTTTCTACGTTATTGGCGCATCCTGCACAATGCATGTTCAGCACAGGAAACGTCTGTTTCTTTAAATTACCCATATATATATTGTTTTTTATAAGTTCCGAAAACAATAGAACACAAATTACACGAATCACACAAATGCAGGTTTCGCTACAAGTGCGAAGGAGATTCGTATAATTCGCGAAATTTGTGTTCTACCCAGTGTTATAAACAATCTCTACAGGTTGTTTGTTCAATTACTTCTTATCCTCTTGCTTCGTCTCCTTCACGAATTCGGCTTCGTAGTTGAACTTCTTGAAACCATCTTTCAGTTTGTCCACATTTGTCTTTTCAGCATCATATGTGATGGAAACTGTTTTCGTTTTCAAGTCTGTAGAGAATTCTTTTACGCCTTTCTCAAATTTAATGTTGCTCTTCACTTTCTTTTCGCAATTTTCGCAGTGCATCTGGGAAACTTTGAAGACAGCGGTACGGATGTCTTTCGCCATTACTGCCGTTACACTCAATAAAGCTACTACGAGGGCAGCCATCATTCTCTTTGTTTTCATAATTAATTAAGTGATTAATTGTTAGTGATGAGTGATTAGCAACTAGTGATGTATTACGTGATACTAATCACTCATCACCAACCGCTAATCACTATTTTCAGTTTCTTGCCAAGTTGAATCTCAGCCCAATATACGCTTTCGCCCCATGCATCGGTCCCCACACCATAGTGGCGTCGAAGTTCTCTCCCCACGGGTTGGAAGCATCTATTATCGGATTTTTCTGTTTAAAGTTCGTCAGATTCTCACCTCCTACATAAACGGACCAGCGACGGAAATAGCGCGTCACCTGCGCACTCAGTTGTTGGAAGCTACCATAACGCCGTTCCCATGAAAGACTTCCGTCAGCCAGTTCATAAGGATCAGGCATTCTTCCACCACCATTCAACTGCAAAGTAGCATCAAACTGCCATAAGCCCAAAGGTGTCTGATAAGAAGCAGTCAGCAAACCTTTATACTTACCGGTAAGCGGCTTTTCCATCAATTTACCGTTGTAGGTAGTCTTTGCATCCGTCATACGATAGGCGGCTGTCAGTGTCAGACCTTTCAACAACGGATAGTTGGCCTCGATCTGGAACACCTGCGAATAGGAACGTCCATCCAAATTATAGAAAGCCACTTCATGCGGATTACTATCCATATCCACAACTACCTGTTTCAGGAAATCCGTATAATAGTACTCCGCATTCACATTCAGCGTCTTGCCAAAAACAGGAATGTAAGTCGATACGCTTGCTCCATAGTTCCATGCCTCTTCCTGATCCAAATGGGAAGCAATCTTCATCTTGCGGCTACTTGCCAGAAGGTAGTTGTTCTCCGCCAATACATGCGTATTACGATATCCCTTTCCGGCAGACACACGGAAGTGCACATACTCATTCGGATTATACTTGACGTGCGCACGCGGTGTAACAAAGAAACCGTGCTCGCTACTGTAATCTCCACGGAGCCCGCCCATCAGCATCAGTTTATCATTCAGATTGAAGGTATACTGAACGTATGCTCCCGGAACGGATTCTTTAACAAACTTCTTCGTCAGCCCGTCTTCCACCTGATTCGTCAATCGGTAGTGCTGGTCGTAACCATCGTAATTAAAACTCAGTCCGGTAGAAAGACTATGCTGCTTGCTGAATTCCGTTTCAAAAAGCAACGAAGCATAAAAGTTGCTTTGATCCACATCATACAGTTTACGGCCGTAAGTGGCATCCTGATTATGCAATGTTCCCTGCAAAATCAAGGCAAGGTTCGTATTTTTTTCCTTATTGAATATATAGGCATTCTTGGTAAACGCTTCATAACGATTTGTCTTGATACCTATCTCATAAAGGTCGTGAGTCGGAGTTTGTCCATGAGCAGTCTGACCGCTGTTACGCGTTTCCTGCAAAACCTTTATACCGGCCTGAAACACATAGTTATCTCCCATATATGCCCAGCGGTTCCAGAAATTATACTGCTCCACACGCGGAATATCAACAAAACCGTCATCATTAGAGTCGTGAGATTTCGTTTCATTCTCATAATGAGCCAGCAGCGAGGTGCTCCATCGCTTCGACAACTTCACCGTAGCATCCGCATTCGCTTCATAACGGTTTGTACTGCTGGCAAAGAGATTTGCCGACACCCAGTCCGCTTCCGGCAACTGCGGTTTCTTGAACTCGACATTAATTTGTCCGGTTATGGACTCATACCCGTTCTTTACGGACGAGCTACCTTTGCTGACCTGTATGCTCTGCATCCACGGCCCGGGCACATAACCCAACCCATAAGGAGAAGCAGCCCCCCGGAAGTTCGGAATATTTTCGGTCATCATCTGTACATACGTACCGGAGAGACCCAGTAGTTTAATCTGCTTGGCTCCCGTGGCTGCATCCGAGTAGCTGACATCTACAGAAGGATTCGTAACGAAGCTCTCCCCCAGATTACAGCAAGCAGCACGCGTCAGTTCGGCACTGCTAATCATATCCTCGTTCATCACACTGGTACGCAGTTTCATCGTACCCAGTTTACGGGATACGATATTCACTTCATTCAATTCCACCCCTTCATGAAGTACAACATCGAGGTGCTGATTCGCTTTATCCACATGTATCGTGTCGTTTTCAAAACCGATAAAACTAACTACGAGCATATGGCTGCGGGCAGGCTTATGAATGGAGAAGTTTCCATCTTCATTGGTGGTTACTCCATCAGTGGTGTTCATCCAAAAGATATTGGCTCCCGGAATAGGTTCGCCGGCAGCATCTTTTACAACACCTGTTACTTGAGCCTGCATAAACTGAAAAGTGAAAAGAAAAACTAATAAAAATATATGTTTCATATATCTGAATTCATTGATTAGGGGTACAAAAATAGGATATATGCTGTGCAACAAGGTTGCAAGACTATCCAGCTATCAAATTAAAAAGAGATCGTGTAAAGAAAATCTCTGTTCTGTCCGTACGATCTCCGTAGCGGCTCCATACTATCTCCGTAGCTTCTCCGTACCTTGTCCGTATCATCTCCGTACGATCTCCGTACTCTTAGATACGGACAAACTACGGAGGTGATACGGACCGGATACGGTTCAAGCATATCTTTGGATAGAACCGGGCAGAAAGGGAAATACTTTCTGCACATCAATCGAATTTAAATAATGAGAACAGAATATAAAGCCAGATACTGCCTCGAACTGTCAGGATGCGGAGGTATGGCATACGACACCTCTTTCAATTCGCCCATAGGCAGGGAGCGTTGGAAATCTGGCAATGCCTCGCAGAAAAGCTGGATGACAGGTACGGTAATAACAGGACTTTCGCACGAGTATTTCACCAAGTTTACCTTATAAAAGGTAGCCGTGCAGCCTTCATCTTTGCAAGATTTTTCCGATTTATGAGAAGTTTTATGAGATTTGTGGCATTTGGCACAGCCATTGGTGCAGCATGCCTGCGCCGTCTCGCAACGAGCACAACAATAGTGGACAATAGAAACTCCCGCCCCTGCATAAATAACCGTCAGGGACAGCAAAACTGCCAATATGTAACGAAGTCTCTTCATATCCGGTGCAAAGATAGGCAGATAAAAGCATTCGTGCCTATTATTTTTTCATTTTTTATATGTTCTATTCGTTAATATGTTCTATATTTGTCGATAGCGAATCGAAAGAGAAATGTTGAATTTAACGAAGAAAGTCCAAATGAAAAAGCAATATGTCAGCCTACTTGTCATTCTACTTGCGGCAAGTGGCTTTTTATTTTCTTGCGGTAACACCGTGAACAAAAACGCAGGCGCGTTGGAGTTCGATAGTATACAGGTAAACGAGGTCGGACACCTTTTTGGAGACACCGCAAAGCCGAGTTGTAACATCATCATCAACTTTGCTTATGCCAGTAAGTCGACCGACGAAAAGTTGAGAGATAGTCTGAACACTTATTTCCTCTCTGCTTGTTTCGGCGATAAATACATGACGCTGAAACCGGAAGAGGCGGTGAAACTCTACAAGGAAACTTACATCAAAGATTACCTCAAAGATCTGGAACCGATGTATGCCAAGGATGATGCAGAGAAAGAAGATTCTACTGAACTGGTAGCCTGGTATTCTTATTATAAAGGTATCGAAAGCCACGTACAGTTCTATAAGAAACATTTGTTGGTTTACCGCATCGACTATAACGAGTTCACCGGAGGTGCGCATGGTGTTTATATGTCCACCTTCCTCAACATGGATTTGCGTACGCTGAGCCCGGTACGCCTGGATGATATTTTTGTAGGTGAATATAAAGAAGCGCTCACCGACTTATTGTGGAACCAACTCATGGCAGATAATAAGGCCACTACACGCCAGGAAGTAGAAGAAATGGGCTACACAAGCACCGGGGACCTGGAACCGACCGAAAACTTCTACCTAAGCGACAAAGGCATCACTTTCTATTATAATATCTACGAAATCGCTCCCTATGTGATGGGTCCGGTAGAAATCACCTTACCTTATGAAATCATGTCGCACCTGCTGAGCGATGAAAAAGGGGTGTTAATTATGAATTCTTAATTATTAAATATTAACTCTATGCAGATTCATAATTCCGGCTCACAATTAATAATTAATAGTTTATATTTTATATTTAAATAAACATGGAAATCATTCTAAAGTACTTCCCGGACCTCACAGAGGCGCAGAAGCAGCAATTCGCGTCCCTCTATGACCTCTATACGGACTGGAATGCAAAAATAAACGTTATATCCCGTAAAGACATCGAAAACCTGTACGAACACCACGTACTCCATTCATTGGGCATAGCTAAAATCATCAGCTTCAAACCCGACACCCGCATCATGGACCTGGGTACAGGCGGCGGTTTTCCGGGCATTCCCCTTGCCATCCTATTTCCTGAAGTGAAGTTCCACCTCGTTGACAGTATCGGTAAGAAAGTACGCGTAGCCACGGAAGTTGCGAACAGTATAGGGCTGAAAAACGTTACTTTCCGCCATGCACGGGCTGAGGAAGAGAAACAATTATTCGATTTTGTCGTGAGCCGTGCCGTAATGCCGCTTGCGGACTTACTGAAAATCATCCGCAAGAACATTGCTCCCCAACAGCACAATGCCTTGCCAAATGGATTGATTTGTCTGAAAGGTGGTGAACTGGCAAACGAAGCCATGCCTTTCAAACACAAAACCATGATGTACGACCTGAAAGATTACTTTGACGAAGAATTCTTTGAAACAAAGAAAGTAGTCTACGTGGCACCCTGATTGCAAAAGTAATGACTAACATATACCTATCATGAAAATAAAAAGGTTTGAGTTTAATATGTTCCCCGTGAACTGTTATGTTCTGTGGGACGACACCCTTGAAGCTGCCGTGATAGATCCCGGCTGCTTTTATGAGGAGGAAAAACAAGCGTTGAAGAATTTCATCATAAAGAATGAACTGAACGTGAAACACCTCCTCAACACGCATCTCCATCTGGACCACATCTTCGGAAATGCTTTTATGGTCAAAGAATTCGGGTTACCGATAGAAGCTAACAAGGCTGATGAATTCTGGATTGACGAAGCTCCGAAACAAAGTCGCATGTTCGGGTTCCAATGGAACGAAATACCGGCACCGATAGGTCACTATCTGCATGACGGAGACATTATCACCTTTGGTAACACAACACTTGAAGCCATCCACGTGCCGGGACACTCACCGGGTAGCCTCGTTTATTATTCTGCCGAAGACCACTGCATGTTCTCCGGCGATGTACTCTTTCAGGGAAGCATCGGACGTGCCGACCTCACCGGTGGTAATTTCGATGAACTGAAAGAGCATATTTGCAGTCGCCTGTTCGTACTGCCCAATGAGACAATTGTCTATCCGGGACATGGCGCACCAACCACCATAGGCATTGAAAAGGCAGAAAACCCATTCTTTAGATAAACTTTAAAAACAGATACTATCATGAAAAGCGACCTATTAGCTTGCCGCCATATCGGCATCAGCGAGAAAGACGAAGAAAAAATGCTCCGGAAAATAGGAGTCGGCAGTCTGGATGAGTTGATAGACAAAACCATCCCTGCAAACATTCGTCTGAAAGAACCGTTGGCATTGCCCGTGCCTATGACTGAATATGAGTTCGGACAACACATCACCCAGTTGGCGTGCAAAAACAAACTTTACACAACTTACATCGGCCTCGGCTGGTACAACACCATTACCCCCGCTGTTATTCAACGGAATGTATTCGAGAATCCGGTATGGTATACCTCTTATACCCCTTATCAGACAGAAGTTTCGCAAGGACGCCTCGAAGCCTTGATGAACTTCCAGACCGCTGTCTGCGACTTGACGGGTATGCCCCTTGCCAACTGCTCCCTGCTGGATGAAGCTACGGCTGCCGCCGAAGCTGTCACCATGATGTATGCCCTGCGTCCGCGCGATATGCAGAAATCCGGTGCAAACATTGTGTTTGTGGACGAAAAAATCTTCCCGCAGACATTGGCAGTAATGACTACGCGCGCCATTCCGCAAGGTATCCAGATACGCACAGGAAAATATTCCGAGATGGAATTCACTCCGGACATCTTTGCCTGCGTACTGCAATATCCCAATGCAAGCGGAAATGCAGAAGACTACCGCAGCTTTGTAGAAAAAGCACATGCCGCCAACTGCAAAGTAGCTGTTGCCGCCGATATCCTGAGCCTCGCACTGCTCACTCCTCCGGGAGAATGGGGAGCCGACATCGTATTCGGAACCACTCAGCGCCTCGGTACGCCAATGTTCTATGGCGGTCCGTCTGCCGGATACTTCGCCACACGTGATGAATACAAACGTAATATGCCGGGACGTATCATTGGCTGGTCAAAAGATAAATATGGAAAATTGTGTTACCGCATGGCATTGCAAACCCGCGAACAGCACATCAAACGTGAGAAGGCAACTTCAAACATCTGTACCGCACAAGCTCTGTTAGCTACAATGGCAGGTTTCTATACCGTATACCATGGACCGGAAGGTATTCGCACCATTGCAGAGCGTATCCACAGCATCGCTGCATATCTGGAAAAGACCATCAATAAACTGGGGTACAAACAAGTGAATGCCCAGTACTTCGATACCCTGCGTTTCGCATTGCCCGATACCGTTTCGGCACAACAGATACGTACCATTGCCCTGAGTAAAGAAGTCAACCTGCGCTATTTCCATAATGGAGATGTAGGTATGAGTATCGACGAAACAACAGATGTATCTGCTGCCAACGTCCTGCTTTCCATTTTTGCCATTGCCGCCGGTAAGGACTGGACAAAGGCAGAAGATATTCCCGTTAGCAGCACTATCAGCAAGGCTTTGGAACGCCGTAGTTCCTATCTGACACATGAAGTATTCAACAAATATCATACGGAAACGGAAATGATGCGTTATATCAAGCGTCTCGACCGTATGGATATCTCCCTCGCCCACTCCATGATTTCCCTCGGTTCCTGCACCATGAAACTGAACGCTGCGGCAGAGATGCTACCCCTCAGCTGTCCGGAATTCATGTGCATGCATCCGCTTGTTCCCGAGGACCAGGCAGAGGGCTATCGCGAACTGATAAATAACCTCAGTGAAGAACTGAAAATCATCACAGGTTTCGCAGGCGTTAGTCTGCAACCAAACTCCGGCGCGGCAGGTGAATATACAGGACTACGCGTCATCCGCGCTTATTTGGAAAACATCGGTCAGGGACACCGCAACAAAGTGTTGATTCCTGCTTCGGCACATGGCACAAATCCGGCATCTGCCATTCAGGCTGGTTTTACTACCGTAACTTGCGCCTGCGATGATCAAGGTAATGTGGATATGGACGACCTGCGTGCCAAGGCAGAAGAGAACAAAGACAATCTTGCTGCACTGATGATTACTTATCCTTCTACGCACGGTATCTTTGAGACTGAAATAGTAGAAATCTGCCGCATCATCCATGATTGTGGAGCACAGGTATATATGGACGGTGCCAATATGAATGCTCAGGTGGGCTTGACGAATCCCGGATTTATCGGTGCGGACGTTTGCCACTTGAACCTGCATAAGACATTCGCTTCGCCTCATGGTGGTGGTGGTCCGGGCGTAGGTCCTATCTGCGTTGCGGAACATTTGGTTCCATTCCTGCCGGGGCATCCACTGTTCGGCAATCCTGCCAATACGGTGTCTGCCGCTCCGTTCGGTAGTGCAGGTATTCTGCCTATCACTTACGGATATATCCGCATGATGGGCACGGAAGGATTGACACGTGCTACTAAAATAGCTATCCTCAGTGCTAATTATCTGGCAGCCTGTCTGAAAGATACGTATGGTATCGTATATCGTGGCGCCACTGGCTTTGTTGGTCATGAAATGATATTGGAATGCCGCAAGATACACGAGGAAACGGGCATCAGCGAGAATGACATTGCCAAACGACTGATGGACTATGGTTATCATGCTCCTACTCTCTCCTTCCCCGTTCACGGCACACTCATGATAGAGCCGACGGAAAGTGAAAGCCTTACCGAACTGGATAACTTTGTGAATGTGATGTTGACCATCTGGGAAGAAATTCAGGAAGTGAAAGAAGGAAAAGCGGATAAGGAAGATAATGTGTTGATAAATGCCCCGCACCCTGAATATGAAGTGGTTGCCAACAACTGGGAACACAGTTATACACGCGAAAAGGCGGCTTATCCGATAGAAAGTGTACGCGAAAACAAGTTCTGGATTAACGTGGCGCGTGTGGATAACACGCTGGGCGACCGAAAGTTGTTGCCGACGTGCTACGGATGTTTCGAATAAAATGTTCAAATAAAGTATTAGAGTGTGTTCCACTATTCGGAGCACACTCTTTTTTGTATAAACGATTACTGTAATAGCTCTCATTATACTGATTTTACAATTAGTATAAGTATGATGTCTATTTTTATAGTAACATTTTGCTCTTCAAAATTTGTCTGTCCCAAATATATCCTCTACTTTCGCAATAAAATTGATGTAACGAAATATACAGAATTCCCTAATGAGCATTACCCGAAAGAACAAATGTAACGGACTTTTTTACACGAAAGCTGAAGAGAGAGTCAACACCCTCTCACATGCCGCAGGTATTTTAATGGGAATTATTGTAGGTACGCTGTTCCTTATCAAAAGTAGCGGAGATTTTTGGGCTACTCTCGGCATTTGGCTCTACCTCTTCGGCATGCTCGGCTCTTACATCGCCTCTACCCTTTACCATGCGCTGAAATACCATAATCCCTGGAAGAAACGATTGCGGAATTGGGACCATGCAGCTATCTATTGGCACATTGCGGGCAGTTACTCACCTGTCACACTCATTGCACTGCGTGAGAATGGCGCTTGGGGATGGGAATTATTCGGTTTCGTCTGGTTGTGCGCCATCATCGGCACCATCGTGAGTTTCCGCGAAATGGAAGCACATAGCAATGTAGAGACAATCTGCTTCATCGTTATGGGGCTGTCTGTACTGGTTGCTTTCAAGCCACTATATGCTGTTGCTGCAGGAACTTGCTACTGGATGATTGGCGAAGGTATTTGCTACATCACCGGAGCAGTGTTTTACTCTTTCAGGCAGCGCTATATGCATTCTGTATTTCATTTCTTCGTATTAGGAGGTTCGATATGCCACATGATAGCGGTGTGGCTGATTCTTTAAATTACATACATGCCCAGCCGAACTTACGTACAAGTTCCGTCAATAAACTACGGTCTTTTATTGATAAATTGATAACTACATTCTCGCGTACATCTCCTGACAAGATATATCCATCGGCGGGCAACTTATCCTCGGATAAAGTCTTTTCTCCGGATAGTGTTTTCTGATATTTATCAGCCTGAAACACCACATCGAAATACTCTTGTTCTGTTTCCGGATGAATAAAAAGTGAACGTAAATCAACACTTCCTGCTAAAAACTCCTCCAAACGCTGTGCTGAGATACGAATTCCTGTATAGCGACAAGCAGGTTCATCATCATATAACAAGCAAAGATATAAGGTGTCAAACGCATCCCGTACCACAAAGAGCTGGGGTACATCACAAAAGTCCAATATCTTATCTATTCTCAATACATCTTTCATAATCAGACTATTTTAGCTTGTGGAGCTTAGGCAATGCCTCAAACCACTCTGTTTTCATTATTCTTGATTTTCTCGCAGAGTTACCGTTTATACGTAAGTAAACAAATATTTTTTCTGTTTTGTTATGCGCCGTTTTACGTTGAACAAGCAGTCAGCATATATGAAATGTACGATATCAAGCCTCTGACAATTGCTAAAATACATTAATTAAATTCTCCCTTCCTTGCTTTTCTCCTTCGCTTCCTTTACGTTTGCAGTGTTGTACATCAGTGCAACACCGAAGATATTATGATAAAGATGGAAAACATCAGCTACGGCTACAATCCTAAGTTACCTATTTTCAATAATATATCATTGGAAATAGGTAATGGTATATACGGACTTCTAGGAGAGAACGGAGTAGGAAAAACAACACTGATGCATCTCTTTTGCGGACTACTTTTTCCCTGGAAAGGAGAATGCAGCATTGACGGAATGAATCCGGCAAAAAGAGAACCCGCCGTGTTGAGCCATTACTTCTTTCTGCCCGAAGAAATGCAGATGCCCTCCGAAAGCATTTCTGCTTTTGCCACACGGCATTCCGCTTTCTATCCGCACTTCAACCACAAAGAGTTTGAACAGAACCTGGAAGAATTGAAGATTGACAGGAAACAAAAGTTATCCGCAATCTCCTATGGTCAGCAGAAAAAGGCGATGCTGGCGTATGCCTTTGCACTGCACACCCCGCTCCTTATACTCGACGAGCCCACAAACGGGCTGGACATCACATCCCGCCAAGCTCTGAAACGTATCATCAGCCGTAGCATAGATGATGACAGTACGCTGCTCATCTCCACCCATCAGGCGCACGACTTCGAGAAACTGCTGGATCACCTCATCATCCTCGGCGAAAGCGAAGTCTTACTGAACCGTTCATTGGACGAAATCAGCCAGCGCCTCCTCTTTGCCCGGACAGACAGTCTGCCCGAAAACAGCATTTACAGCGAACAGGAATTGCCCGGATATTTCTCCGTACTGCCTAATGAGGAAGAAGAAGAAAATACACCGGATATCGAACTGCTGTACAAGGCAATGTTGCAAGTACCGGAAAAGATAAAATCAATGTTCAAATAAACAAAGAATATGAATGCAACCTTCAACCTGAAACGTTTCTTCCTGCTGGAACAGTACAAGAAACAGGAAACCGGCCGGCACTTGCTCTGGAGTACCGGCATTGTGCTGGGCATTTGTCTTCTCTGCATGATGTATGATATCAACAAAGGTTCAAGCTACTATATTGAGCATACACAAGGCCTCTCCCTCGGCCGCTACGTACTGTGGTTCCTCTGCATTGCCCCCGGCCTGTTGGAGATAAATATCACCAAACAGACCTCCACCCTATACCTGTTGCTGCCCGCTTCCGCCTTCGAGAAGTTCCTGCACTTGTGGATGAAATACTTGGTTATACTTCCATTTTTTTGTATCCTGCTGATAATAGTTATAAAAGGGGTATTTATTCTCTCAGGCATCGACTACCTGCAACATTTCAGCAGCCGCATTGAATTCTATATGATGCAAAAAGACCAGATGTTGGCATACAGCCTGCTGCAAGGAACTTTCTTTCTCGGATGCATAGCTTTCAAACGTCAGAAACTGATAAATTCCTTCATCGTATTGTGTTCCTGCTTCATTCTCTTTTTCGGGGTCATATTCCTCTCAATGGCATTGTGGGAACCCGCCGACAGCCACGGATATTGGGTAGCAAACATAGCCTATCCGATCTACAACTTTCCGATAAGCAGCACGTCAGAAGCCATCATTGCTTTCTGCAACTACGGCACCCCTGTCCTGTTCAGTATCGGAATATGGATATCGAGTTACTTCCTGTTCAAAGAAAAACAACTGTAAACTATGGACTTCAAGACCAACAAACCGATATACCAACAGATTGTAGACTTCTGTTTCAGCAAGATACTCACCCATGAGTGGACGGCAGACGAACGGATAGTCTCGGTCAGAGAGCTTTCCACGCAACTCGCCGTGAACTCGCGCACCGTGCTGAAAGCCTACGAATACCTGCAAGCGGAGGACATTATCTATCCCGAGCGGGGCATGGGCTTCTATCTCTCAAAGGACGCCATGAAGAAAGTGATGAAGATACAAAAGAAAGAATTCTTTGAAAACCAACTTGCCGACCTGTTCAACATCATGGACCTGCTCGGCATCAGCATGGATGAAATAACAGAACGATATAATAAACTTAAAAACAGCAGTTCATGAAGAGATACGCAAAGACAGCATTATGGATTACTTTCGGACTCCTCTTCGTACTCGTCATAGTCAAAGTTTTTACTCTGATGTACGAACTGAATTCCGCCATACAATCCTAACTTTCGCCGTCTCAACGAAGAAAGTATAAACAATTGAAATACAATACATAGAATCTTCCCCGATGGGGAGGAGTGAAATCTACATCCCTAATTGATTAGTAACCTACTAACAGAAACGAATATGAAAACAAAACTATTTTTACTATCGCTTGTCCTCTGCGTACTCAGTGCGCAAGCACAGAACTTCTCCATCAAAGGGCGCATCACAGACGCTTCGCAAGAGGCGATTATAGCCGCCAACGTATCACTATGGGCCACAGACTCCACCCTGGTGACCGGAGTAACTTCGGATGCACAAGGCAAGTTCGTTCTCAATAAAATCAAGGCAGGCAACTACCGCCTGGCCGTTACTTTCATCGGCTATCAGAGTGAAGTCATCCTGCTGAAACTGAACAATAATCTCGACTTGGGCGACGTGCAATTGAAGGAAGATGCTGTAAGTCTGGGCGAGGTAACCGTATCCGCCAGCAACGTGCTTCAACGAGTGGACCGTCAGATTATCCTGCCCACCGAAAGCCAACTGAAACGCTCGTTCGGCGCCTACGACCTGCTGAACAATCTCGGCATTGCCCGCCTGCAAGTAGACAACTTCACCAACAGCATGAGTGTCAGCGGCGGTGGAGCCGTGCAAACCCGCATCAACGGCATCAAGGTGACGGACAAGGAAATAGCCGCCATCAGAGCCAAAGACGTGCTGCGTGTGGAGTTCATTGAAGACCCCGGCAAGCAATACGGCGACGACGAACTGGGCGCCGTGGTGAACATCATCCTGCGCCGCCGTGAAACGGGTGGTGTGGTGAACTTCCAACTTTCCGACTCGCCCCATACCCTGTGGGGAGAGAATTTCCTGAGTGCGAAATTCAACTACAAGAATTCAGAATGGGGCATCGACTACTTCAACAAGAACGGCAAGTATCACAGCCGCCTCGAATCTCACGAAACCTTTTATCTGGGCGATCGTACCATCGACCGTATCAAGGAAGGCATCGAAGACGAATCCCCCGCACTCAGTTTCATCAATAACCTGAACCTGACGTACAATCTAACGAAAGCGGACAAGTATGTATTCAACGCCATCTTCCGCAATAACCTCAGCAACGCTCCTTATCAGAATGAGCTGAACAAGATGTGGGCAGTAGGCAGCACGGAGTCCATCTATTCATACGTCAACAACCACACATCCAGCTATTCTCCGGCACTCGACCTTTACTTCCAGCATACTCTGCCCCATCAGCAGAGCATCCAGATGAATGTGACGGGAACGCTTATCCACACCAAGAACAACCGTAAATATAAGGAGTACAAGGACGAGAATGCACCGTTGGCAGATATTCAGACATTGGTGGATGGTGACAAACGCTCCGTCATCGGTGAGGCGATTTATGAAAAAAGCTTCAAGGACGTGAAACTGAGTGGTGGCGCCCGCCACTATCAGATGAGGACGGAGAATGAATACAAAGGCTCCAACCCCACTACTTCGAAAATGGACCAGTCGCAGACCTCCGCTTTCCTGGAGGTGCAGGGCAAGGTGAAGGATTTCAGTTATGCGGGCAGCGTGGGCATGACGCGCGCCTGGTTCAAGGAAAGCGACGAAGACCATGCTTACTATACCTTCACGCCTACCGTGCGATTGAGTTACAATTTGAAGAAAGCGGGCTTCCTGCGCTACCGGTTCAATATCAGTCCCGCCATACCGTCGCTTGGTTCGTTGACTGATGTGGAGCAGGCTATAGATACGATACAGATAGTTCGTGGTAATCCGTTGCTGAAAACGTACCAGCAGTTCACGAACTCTCTGTCTTACAGTTATTCGAAGAAGCAGTTCAATGCCAATCTGAGCGTGCGCCACCAGTATTACGACAATCCCATCATGGAAAGCATCTTCGTCGAGGACGGGAAACTGATATTGAAAGATGAAAACCAACGGTCGTTCCAAAGCCTGAATGCGGAGCTGATGATCGGTACCAATGGCGCAACGCTGTTCGGACTGAAAGATGTCCTGACGCTTTATGCTTCGGGAGGATATACCCGCAGTTGGTCGGAGGGGCTAGAATACAGTCACACGTACGATGAATTCTATTACAGTGTGATGGCACAATTGCAATACAAAGGTTTCTCCCTGATGGGACAGTTCCGGAAGGTGCAGAACAACTTCTTCGGTGAAACCATCAGGAAGAACGAGAATCAGACGGCATTTATGGCAATGTATGCCAAGCAGAACTTTCAGGCAGGGATTGGTGTTCTGTTTCCTTTCACCAATAATTATAAGGTGGGAAAAGAGCGTATCAGTGAGGTAGCGCCTTTCCGTTCGGAGACTTTTGTGAAAGAGACGGGACAGATGTTCATACTCCGCGTAGGCTATACGTTTGAGTTCGGCCGCAAGCACAAAGCCGGAAACAAGGGATTGAACAATAGCGATACGGACAGCGGCATCATCAATATGCAGAGATAAAAGAGGTAAAGTCGCATTCAAATCAGGCTTTATTTCAACCCTCCTTGTGAAAAGAGGGAGCCCAAAGGGCGAGGTGGCGGGATTATACGAAATTGCTTCATGTATAATTCATTAATTACCTGACTGCCGCCTCCCCTGCGGGCATTTTTTATCAAGGAAAAGATAAGCCATGAAGTAAATCAATAAAAGATGACTAAGTGAACTCGCAACCAAAGGATTTCTTTCCTTTAAACAAAGGATGTACGAGTTGTACAACTGGAGCAGCACGAGTAGTACAACTGGGGATGTATGAGTTGTACAACTCGTACCATGTTTGGTTTAACCTAAAAATAGTTTAGGTTAAGGGTAGAAAAAAGCTCAGTATTACTTGATGATAGTTACAGTGCCTTCCGCTAGTTTCTTTTCCTTCACCGGAGCAGCGGCAGCATAACCCAAAGCGGCACAACCATATACGCGATGGTTTTCGGGGATGCCCAGCTTCGTAAGGAAAGCACGCACATCAGGATCATCACAAGTTTGTCCCAACTGGTTTATCCAGCAGGAACCGATGCCGAGAGACTTGGCTGCAAGGAAGATATTCTGCATGGCACAGGCGCAATCCATGCTTGCCCACCACTGTGTCGGTTCGTTGGAAACAATGACGAGTGTAGGGGCATGATAATAGCAGCAATACGTCTGGCTATGTCCGCGTTCCTGCAAACGGGGTTCATCGCTCTTGGCAAAAGCACCTTTAATCTTTTCGTTCAGTTCTTCCAGCACAGCACCATTCTGAATAGCGGTGAAATGCCATGTCTGGAGTCCCATACCACTGGGAGCATAGGTTGCCGCTTCCAGAATGGTACTTAAATCTTCCTGCGAAATCTGTTGTTCCGTATAGGCGCGCACACTGCGGCGCGACTTGATGGTCTTTAAAATCTCATTCATACTCATTATTTTTTTGTCAACCCAATCTTTACATTCAGTTTGAAATAATACACGCCGTTCTCTTTTTCAAGGAAACCGTACTTATCCTTATCTACCGAGCCTTTCTCGAAACGAGTATTCCGATATAAGAAATCGGCAAATACCTGGCGCTCCGATTTATGATAGCAAAGCACCTCCCCTTCCGCATTTACCAACAGAACACCTTCTACGGCTGAGTCCGTACCGTTATAAATCTTTGCCGGACGCATGCCCAAGGCAAGTGCTAGCAAGAACTGTTTCATCTTAAACTCATAGAAAGCATGTTTGTTTATCAGCTCATCTTTTATCTTCAGAGGATTTATCTCTTTGATACGCTCCGTCAGTTCGCTGACACGGGAGATGCCGTCGAGGTGCATCATGCGCACCATCTCCGCCAACATACGAGGGAAGTGCAAATCAATCATCAGCAGGTTGCAACGGAACACACGGTCCGCCACATCCGAATATTTCAGCACTCCGCCCAGACGCTCAATCATCAGCATACGCTCAGTCACTTCCGTCGGAGACTCCGGCAAAGCATTTATCTTGTTTACCGTAGGCGTAGCAAACTTGATGCCCGACTGTTCCAATTTCAGGTTTGCCGTACGCCCGCCATCCAGCAACGGGTTCATTGTACTGAGCCGACAACGGACATTAAATCCCGTCAGCGGTGCTTCCGCATGCCAGAAGGCAACAGAGAAGTCTGTACGGTCTTCCGTCTTCGCCTCCAAATCGTAGATATTGATGGCATCCAGAAAACCTTCCAGACCTTCGGGAACTTCAATAGTATCGGAACCGGCAGTCGTTTTCAACAATTCAAGTATAACCTCTGCCGCCCCGCCAAAGTCTTCACGGGGAATGTTCTGTTCTTCCTTGTCAGCCACAGTAAACGTCCCCGTTTTCTCCACCGTCCCGCTGACGATACGGACATTTTCCTGTTCTATATAATAACGGCGCGTGCCGTCATGCTCTTCCCTTTGTACCATCGCAATGGGCCAGCACTTTGCTTCATCCTTCCGGACTTGCGGTGTGCCCAATGAAACCTTTCCGTCTGCCAACAGGCGAAAAAATGTGTAGAGTTCGCCCAACTCACGCTTTGTTGCTTCGAATGCCATATATCTATATATTATTTATAAGTGCGCACAAAGATAAGGAAATCCATACAAAAAAAGTGAATGGATAAACTATTTCCATACGCAAACGTTTTATTTGAAACGTATAACATTAAAAAAACAATGATATGGAAACAGAAGAAAATATGGTAGCCATCACGGCTACACCCAACGGACCTTTTATTGTAGAAGGCAATTTCAAATTGATAGACCGGGAGGGAAAAACAGAGGTACGAAAAGGAAGAATCGCCTTGTGTCGCTGCGGACGCTCTTATAAACAGCCCTTCTGCGACGGGACGCACAGGAAAATCCACTATAACGATTTATCTCTGAAATAGACGTACCGGAGGGATTCTCCGGGGAGCTGAGACATTACGCATCCTCTTCAAAGCGCAATGTCTCGACTTTTTCCAGGCGTGCCCTCAGCTTCGGCATCATCGACTTACGGATGCGAAGCGCCATGCGGCAATCCATATCGTACGACTGTTCCAGTATTTCCGGCTCCTCCTCCTTGACAATGCGCATCACGTCATTCATAAAAGGGTATTCAAACAGGAAAGTGACCGTTTCATCCACCGTCTTTTCTATAATTTCGGCAGCAGTTATCGCTTCGGCAGCAGCAGCTTTATAAGCAACAATCAGTCCACTCGTCCCCAACTTGATGCCACCAAAGTAGCGGACAACGATAATCAGTATATCGGTCAGTTCATTGGAGTTAATCTGTCCCAGAATAGGTTTTCCTGCCGTACCGGAAGGTTCTCCGTTATCATTGGCACGGAAATCCTTGCGCTCGGCTCCCAGCATATAGGCGTAGCAGACGTGGCGGGCATCGTAATATTTCTTCTGATAAGTTTCCAGATGCGATTTTACCTCATCGACAGTACGCACAGGCAAAGCGATAGCAATGAATTTGCTACGCTTCTCGGTATAAATCCCTTCGGCAGGGGCGCTTATGGTTTTGTAGGTATCTTCACTCATGCTGCAAAGATACATATTCTTATCGTTATGAGAAAATTGTTTCTAATCCTCTCTCTTTTTGGGACAAAATAGACAGAGTTTAAAAGTTTTTTTGTAAATTTGTCAAAACAGAACCGCATTCAATAGAAAAAATTCTGATTATAAGTATGTATCAGGACCTCATACTTACAATCTTAGAATGCAAGGTCCTCCCATAAGTAACATTTATCACTATGAACAACAAGCTGTTTACCTTTCTCGACCCTCTACTGGGCTACATTGACAACGGGCGTTTCTTCCGTGAACCTTTCCGTTGGCTTTACGTCATCTTTGCTGTACTAAATCTGTTATTTCCTATTGCAATCCTGGTGAAAGTCATCGACATGGGGTTCTTCAAGTTCGCCGAGGGGAAAGCAATCTTTGCTTTTATTCTGATATTTATTATCCTTTGCGGCGGTGCATGGGGCAGCTATCTGCTCTGGATGAACCGAAAAAACAAATTGAAAGAAGTCATCCAGGAAGACAACGAATTCATTGCTATCCCTGTAGTATCCCATCTGACACAGACAGTGGGTGAATGGCTCGGACTTTATATCGGTGTTGTTGGCACACTTTGCTCACTGATTATCGCACTCTTGGCAGCAAACGAATTGCAATACGTCATGCCGGTATCTACAGGCATTTTCTTCCTCATGCCGATATACGGTTTCCTTATTGTTGTATTTGCGCGTCTGCTTGCTGAACTGTATCGCGCTTTGGCAGTTATTGCCAACAACACCAAGAAGTTGGCAGGGCCGGAAACAAAAAACGAAGCAAAGTTGGAAGATAGAGAGGAAATCTAAATCAATGAAGAAAGTAGTCATCGCTATTGACTCCTTTAAAGGATGTTTACCCTCGGCAGAAGCAGGAAAAGCGGCTGCCGAGGGTATTCGTTCTGTATTCCCGGAGTGTGGAATTCTGTCTCTACCTATAGCTGATGGTGGCGAAGGGATGCTGGATGTGCTGATTGCAGCAACCAACGGACGTGAAGTGCAGCTTTCTGCCCACAACCCTCTCATGGAATGGCACGATACTTACTACGGCATTTCGGAAGACGAAAAAACGGCCTTTATAGAAATGGCAAGCATCAGCGGGTTGCCTCTGGTTCCGCCGGAGAAAAGGAATCCGATGCTGACAACCTCCTATGGAACAGGAGAACTGATTCGTGATGCGTTGGAACGTGGTTGCCGCAACTTCATCATCGGCATTGGCGGCAGCGCGACAAATGATGCCGGGCTGGGAATGTTACAGGCTTTAGGTTTCCGGTTTCTGGATAAAGAAGGGAAGATTTTGGAAACTGGTAACGGAAAAATTTTAATGGAAGTTGTTTCCATAGATACGGATTTCGTCCATCCTGATTTAAGAACTTCCCATTTTACCGTTGCCTGCGACGTACAAAATCCATTCTGTGGACCGGAAGGTGCCGCATATATCTTTGCTCCTCAGAAGGGAGCGGACCGGAAAATGGTAGAAACACTGGATGCGGGAATGCGAAGCCTTGCAGAAGTCATCTTCCACACAACGGGCAAAGACATTTCCAATCATCCCGGAGCAGGTGCGGCCGGTGGTATGGGTGGCAGTTTACTAGCTTTTCTGAATGCAGAGTTGAAACCGGGCATACAGTTGATGCTGGAAACTCTTGATTTTCCTGCTCAAATCAAGGGAGCCGATTTTATCATCACCGGAGAGGGAAAGGCTGACAAACAAACATTAATGGGGAAAGTTCCTTCCGGCATACTTGACAAAGCCAGTAAACAGAAAATTCCAGTTATACTGATAGCCGGTAGCGTAGAAGATGAAGACGACCTATACCGGGCAGGATTTCGGGGAGTATATTCTATCAATCCACCATCCATAACGTTGGAACAAGCCATGCAACCAGAAGTTGCACGTGCAAATATTTCAAAAACGGTAGCACAGATTTGCCGTTCTCTCTAAAGCTTATCTTTCGATGACTTCCTGGTCACAGCTTATGTATCACCTTGCGACAGCGCTTCATTTCACGTTCCGTCAGTCCGGGATGTTGCTTCGTTCCGCCTTTCTCTATGGCCGAGATGACTTTGAATCCACTCCATTTCAAGATTTCTTTCAAAGCCTTTACCACTCCCCTTGACTGATTGAAAAGGATATTGAAAGGATACGGGGTGGTGCAAGTACTGACGATAACGGCCCTCTTTCCCTTGTGCAGCCCAACAGGAATGCCCCGCGATGTCTCTCCCATCATTCCGTAGACAATACGGTCGAACATCACTTTCAGTTGCCCGGGCAAATTCCCCCAATAGCAAGGAGCACCGATAATCAAAGCATTGGCTTCTTCAATCTGTTTCAGTACACGTTGCGCATCATCTTCCGGCAGACAACATTTCAGTTTCTCACGGCAACTCATGCAGCCGATACAAGGACGGATTGCCAGGTCGGCAACTCTCACGACAGTTACTTCGTCGCCATTGTCTTTTGCTTCTGTTTCCATAAGTTGAAGCATCTTTGAGATATGGCCTTGTTTGCGGGGACTTCCGTTAATAATCAGAATTTTCATGATGATATGATATTTACGCGATTCCTAATAGGTGAACTTCAAACACCAAAGTGGAGAAAGCAGGAATAGGACCGCTGCTACGTGTTCCATATCCCATTGTGTAAGGAATATAGACTATCCAATGGTCACCTACGTGCATTCGTTGCAGGGCTATCTGCCAGCCTTCGATAACTTGGTTCAGGCGGAATGCTTCAGGACAATTCCGCTTCCAGGAGTTGTCAAACTCACGACCGTTTATCAAAGTGCCTTTGTAATGCACAGTCACAATGCTGTTCAAACGGGGAGTATTGTTAGCGTTACCACTTTCCAATACCCGGTAAAGTATTCCGCAAGGTAGTTCTTTTATATCTTCTTCTGCACGCAATGCTTCCAAGTATTGCTCATTTTGCAGTTTGTATTCTTCTTTTCGTCCCATATTCTCAAACTTCTTATTTATCGGTTCAAACTTTGCTTTTCCAATCACAAAAGTACAACATTTATATCGTCCTACAAAAAACCACAGCAACCGCATAGCTGCATTTTGGAGTTTATACGAATAAGGAGTATCTTTGCCCCATGAAAAAATTAGTTATTGTCGGATGTGGACGACTCGCCGGAATAGTTTCGGATGCAGTTGTCAATGGCTTGTTGCCTGAATATGATTTAGTTGGTGTATACTCTCGTACAGCAGAAAAAGCTGAATGCATCGTTGCCAAAATGCAGCAACATGGAAAAGCATGTATGGCTTGCACAACCATAGAAGATTTACTAGCACTGAAGCCCGATTACTTAGTGGAAGCAGCCTCCCCTGCCGCCATGAAAGAACTTGCCCTGCCTGCATTGAAGAACGGGACTTCCATCGTCACCCTGTCCATCGGTGCCCTGGCAGACACAGCCTTTTATCAGGAAGTGATGAAGACAGCCAAAGTAAATGGCACACGTGTATATATCGTCTCCGGGGCTACCGGCGGATTTGATGTGCTGCGTACAGCCTCCCTGATGGGAAATGCAACCGCCAAGTTTTTTAATGAAAAGGGTCCTAATGCTTTGAAAGGAACTGCCGTATATAATGAGGCTCTGCAAAACGAGCAACGGATTGTTTTCTCAGGCAATGCAACCGAAGCCATCGCCATGTTCCCTACCAAAGTCAATGTAGCCGTTGCCGCCTCACTGGCCTCCGTCGGTCCCGAAAACATGCAAATGTCCATGCAGTCCACCCCCGGATTCGTAGGAGATACGCAAAGAGTAGAAATTAAGAACGAGCAGGTTCATGCCATAATCGACGTGTACAGCGCCACAGCTGAAATAGCAGGGTGGTCTGTGGTGAACACCCTGCTCAATATCACATCACCGATTGTATTTTTCTGATCCGATTACTGGATATATTCCTTTATATTGGCCAGCACTTTCTCGCTCAGGCGGTCAAACGCCTGACGAGTGCGGCCTGTTGATACTTGCATGCAACGAACATGAGGATGATTCAAAAGTTGCTCTCCGCCTAAAGCCCCCACTGTATCGCAAAAACAAAGATTATCACCTTCCAGCCACTTGACAAATGCCGGTTCATCCCATGCCGGAGATAATCCGGTATTGAACAGAATCTTCTTGTTTCCCAGTTGTCCGAACTCCGCCTCATGCAATAAGACTGTGTTTTTATTGAGACAACAGAAAACAACCTCACTCTGAGCAAGAAGTTCGTTTAATGGCAGGAAGCGATACCCCTTAGCTGCCGCCTCTTTTTTCTCGTTGCGGGCAAAGTAAGCAATCTCCGCACCGAAAAACTTCAATGCATCCGCAATCATGCCACCGGACTTGCCCAGTCCTACAACACCAACTTTCAGCCCGGTAATCTCGCGCGGCATATCTTCCCACGGTTCCTGTCCAAAGCCATGCAGGCAACGCACCAACTCACTGACTACATATTCCACCACACCCTCGTCGCCATAATCACGAATACCGGTTACGATAATTCCCCGCTCATTAGCATAGCGGATATCCACATTGGCGCTCTCGGGAGAGTACAGCGAACAGCACATCCCGATATATTTAATATCCGTGCATTTCTCCAACACTGCACGGTTTATCCGGGAAGTATAACTCAGGAGCACAGCATCAGCGTCTCCGATACGGGCTATAATTTCCTCATCTCCTGCCGGAATATCAGGATACATCACAACTTCATCTGCATACGAGTGCAGTTCTTTTTCTGCTGACGGAATCAGACTTACAGGTTCTATTGCTACAAGTTTACGAAACATAGTTTTTTGATTTTAGAAACGGCGAAGTTAACAAAAAGAGTGATATAAAACAAAAAGAGCTGCCATCGATGGTACGTGACAACTCTTTCTTACTATCTTTACGACAATACTTTTTCTTGTTTTTGTGCGGACGGTCTTTTGCAATCCAACGCCCGCCATTACGTTCCAGCTCTATCGAGCGGTTCGCTTCCTTGAATGCCGATATGGCATCCCGGCGTTTCTTCGTTTTCATTGTTCTATAAACTTTAAATGCGTTGCAAAGATAGTCAATAAAAACGAAACTATCCTCTGCTACCCAAACTATTCTTATCCGGATTTATTTCGGAAACCATGTTGCGTACTTCTTTTTTATCGACTTTGGAATATAAGCCCAATTGCCGTCCAGGTAATGTTTCTTCAGCACTTTTCTGCATCTTACTCTTATTTTCAAGAGCTTTTTCTTCTTTTTTATCCATATTCTTATCTGGTTAGGTTATTTACTTATATAGTAACACACGGAGAATCCTTAAGGTTCTCTCTTAACGCAAAAAAGAGTTGCCAATGACTGACAACTCTTTTTTATCATAAAAAAATCCCTAAATTCCGACTATCATTTTTTGCTGAGCTTCAACTCTGCAATAAAAGCCGTAATAAGCCCAATGCCGCCAAACGAAAGCACACAAGCTCCATAAACCAGAGATACCGTCTCACGATAAACACGCCAGTTATCCACATCCTTATCCAAGTATCCGGGAATTGCCGAAGTGCAAATTACAAAGCCTATCAATAATCCTAATCCCATGCCCACCAGCAGGCATCCTAATTTCAATGCCGAGAAAGAAAAATTGCCATAAAGTTTCGGCATACAAGCCACATCCGGGACATACTTATCCCCCATCTTCTCAATCAGCATTAAACGCTCCTTCTTACATACAAACAATTCAAACAGTTTGTAAATTCCTAAAGTAATGATTGCCATAATCGTAGGCACCATAATAAAATCCATCATATTCGTTTCCTTTTAAATTAGTATTTTTGTTCCTTTGTACACTTTAGACGCAGGCTTCTTTGCGAGGTTACACATTCTGCGAAAAAAATATTTTTTTTCCGGATTCTGTAACCTTATATATAGAGTTGCGTCTAAAAGACAAAATGGAGAATAACGAAAAACATATTATCCAACGTATCCTGAAAGGAGAAACTGCTCTGTACGAAAACTTCCTGAATCAGTACGGCCAACAGGTATTTTCCCTGATTGCCCGCATCATCTGCAATCAGGAAGATGCCGAAGAGTTGACGCAAGACGTTTTTCTGAAAGCGTTTCAACATCTCTCCTCTTTCAAAGCCGAAAGTTCTTTCTCAACGTGGATATATTCCATCGCTTATAATACGGCAATTTCGGCAGCCCGTAAAAAGAAATTTGATACCTTTGCCATGGATGATACGTTACTCGCCAATATTTCGGAGCAGCAGGTTGACGAGACGCTAAACGACGAAAGCGAAGAAATGATTATCAAACTAAACAGAGCCATAGAAAAACTAAACTCTGACGAACGTGCCTTGATTACTCTATTCTACTATGAAGAAAAGACGATGAATGAAACCGCCCTGATTCTGGGCCTAACGGAAAGCAATGCAAAAGTAAAATTGCATCGCATACGTAAAAAGATATATGTACTCATTAAACAAGAGGAAGTATGAACGAAGAACAAAAAGATAAAGGACTGAAAAGAGCCGTAAAAGAGGAAAACAGATTTCACCTGCCTTCCAATTTTGCCTATCGCACCATGAGGAAAGTGGAAGAGGCTATACGTCTGCGGGAAAAGAAATCGGAACGGAGAACGTTATTTGCTACGATAGCTGCGTCTGTATTCTTAGTAGGATGTTGCATTGCCGGATTAGCCACTTACTTTGGTGATGTCATCAGGGAGGCCTTCACTCCTACGGAAAACTTGAAACCTGACAATATTCAGATCCCGGCATTCTGGGTGCTGATACTTATTACAATTCCATTGTTTGTCCTGTTCGACCGATGGATGAGAAAACGATATTACAAGCATCATTCTTAAAAAGAAACGAGGATGTCCGTTGAAAGGAACATCCTCGTTTTTCTTTTTCAAATAATAGTTTTAATCCAATTTGTGGATAACCAGTCCCGAACGTAATTTCGGTTCAAACCACGTTGTTTTGGGGGGCATGATGTTGCCTGTATCTGCAATGTCCATCAACTGCTTCATGCTGACCGGATAAAGTGCCAAAGCAACTTTCATCTCGCCACTATCCACCCGTTTCTTCAACTCACCTAAGCCACGGATACCGCCGACGAAATCAATACGCTTGTCGGAACGAAGGTCTTTTATACCGAGTACTTCATCCAGAATAAGATTAGAAGAAATGGTCACATCCAGTACGCCAATCGGATCATTATCATTGTATGTACCCGGTTTAGCCGTCAGACTATACCACTTGCCATCCAGATAAAGAGAGAAATTGTGCAAACCAGTAGGTTTATAAATATCCGCACCCTTCTCTTCAACCGTGAAGTTCTTGCTGACAGCAGCCAGGAACTGTTCCGGTGTCAAACCGTTCAGGTCTTTGACAACACGGTTATAATCAATTATTGTCAGTTGGTTGGCGGGGAAACAAACTGCCATGAAGTAGTTGTATTCTTCGTCACCGGTATGATTCGGATTCTGCTTAGCTTTTTCAGCTCCTACCAAAGCAGCGGCAGCACTACGGTGGTGTCCGTCGGCAATGTAAAGGGCGGGCATTTTAGCAAATTCTTTCGTGATGACATCAATGTCTTCTTGTTTATCGATAATCCAGAACGTATGTCCGAAACCATCACCGGGAGCGATAAAGTCATACACCGGTTTTCCGGCAGTATAATGAGCGATGATGGTATCCAGCGTAGCATTATCAGGATATGCAAAGAATACCGGTTCGATATTGGCATTGTTCACGCGAACATGCTTCATGCGGTCTTCTTCCTTATCACGGCGGGTCAATTCATGCTTTTTGATGACACCGTTCATATAGTCGGGAACATAAGCGCCAACTACCAGGCCATACTGCGTTTTCCCATTCATGGTCTGTGCATAGACGTAATAGTTTTCTTTATCATCCTGCACCAGCCAGCCTTTGTCCTGAAACATCTGGAAGTTTTCAGCAGCTTTCTGATAAACACATTCATCGTGTTCGTCGGTGCCTACTGGGAAATCTATTTCGGGTTTAATGATATGATACAGGGATTTCTCGTTTCCTTTCGCCTCTTCGCGCGCTTCTGCCGAGTTCAACACATCATACGGACGGGAAGCAACCTGTTCTACCAAGTCCTGCGGAGGACGAACGCCTTTAAAAGGTTTAATTATAGCCATGGTTAGATTTATGATTTATGATTTATGATTTATAACTCATGAACTATGAAGTTTTTTGCTTGGTGGTGAGAATAATAGAAACTAATATTTTAATCATCTCTAAACAATCAGTATGCATAGACTGATATTGGGACAAGGATAAATATCCTGTTTTCTCCAAAAGAGTTAACCAATATTTCGTTTCATTCGCTTCTTTCTGAGCTATTGCCAACTTATGGACAAAGTCTGGGGCTGATTCAGCAGAAATAGCTTCACTGATATTCGCTCCAATAGAAGTCCCACTACGTAGAAGTTGCTTACTCATTACATATTCGCTTTTCTCCTCTACTAAATACTTATATAGATTAACAATACGAATAGCATAGTGTAACGCTTTATCATACGTTGGATTTTCCTTCATAAATCATAAATTATAAATCATAAATCTGATTACTTTTTGTTTACGCGGAATTTCTCGCAACCGTCTTTCAGGAAGCCTACAATCTGCTGAGCAGCAGCAATACCTGCATTGATATTAGCTTCGGCAGTCTGTGCCCCCATCTTCTTCGGTGTAGAGAAGTAGCGTCCGACAAACTTAGCTGCAAATGTTTCGTTGGCAGCAGGCATGATGTCAGTCATGTATTTCAGGTCAGCACGTTCTTCCATCAACTGAATCAATTCTGTTTCGTTGATAACCTCTTTACGGGCTGTATTCACCAATACGCCACCCTTCGGCATTTTATTCACCAAAGCATAGTTGATGGAGTTCTTCGTTTCGGCAGTAGCCGGAATGTGCAGTGAAACCACGTTACAAGTAGAGTAAAGTTCATCGGCAGAATCAACAGCTTTCACGCCGTCTTTCTCAATCACCTCTTTCGGGCAGAAAGCATCGAAAGCGAAGATTTCCATACCGAAACCTTTAGCAATGCGGGCTACGTTGCGGCCTACGTTGCCATAAGCATGGATACCCAGTTTCTTGCCTTTCAGTTCCGTTCCGGAAGTACCGTTATACATATTGCGGACAGCCATTACCATCATACCGAAAGCAAGCTCGGCTACAGCGTTTGAATTCTGTCCCGGAGTGTTCATCACACATACATTGTGTGCAGTGGCAGCTTCCAGATCCACATTATCGTAACCTGCACCTGCACGTACCACAATCTTCAGTTCTTTGGCAGCATCCAGCACTTCGGCATCTATGATGTCGCTACGAATAATGATGGCATTAGCATCCTTCACAGCGTCCAGTAACTGGGCTTTCTCAGTATATTTTTCCAGTAAAGCAAGCTCATAACCTGCTGCTTCAATCTCTTTACGAATACCGTCTACGGCTACTTTAGCGAACGGTTTATCGGTTGCAATTAATACTTTCATGATTCTATGATATTAAAAAGACTCACCACAGAGGACACAGAGTACACAGAGTTTTTTATTAATTCTTCTCTGCGACTTCTGTGTACTCTGTGGTGAATAAAATATTATTAATGAAGTTTCTCAAATTCCTGCATACAGTCAATCAAAGCCTGTACGCTTTCTTTCGGCATAGCGTTGTAGCAAGATGCGCGGAAGCCACCCACTGAGCGGTGTCCTTTGATACCTACCATACCTCTTTCTGTAGCAAACTTCATGAAGTCCGCTTCCAGTTCTTTGTATTCGGGAGCCATCACAAAACAAATATTCATGCGTGAACGGTCTTCCTGAGCGGCAGTACCCACGAACATTTTGTTACGGTCGATTTCAGCATACAGCATGTCTGCCTTTTCAGTAGCCCGGCGTTCCATTTCTTTCACACCACCCTGTGCCTTAATCCAGCGTAAAGTCTGCAATGCAGCATAGATAGGAACAACCGGAGGAGTATTGAACATAGAACCACTGTCGATATGTGTCTGATAGTTCAGCATCGTGGGGATATAACGTGATACCTTGCCCAAAGCGTCATTCTTCACGATAACGAATGTCACGCCGGAAGGAGCCAGATTCTTTTGTGCACCACCATAGATACAGATGTATTTAGACACGTCGATAGGACGGGAGAAAATATCAGAAGACATATCAGCAATCATCGGAACATTTACATCCAGATCTTCCTTGAGTTCAGTACCGTAAATAGTGTTGTTGGTTGTGATGTGGAAGTAATCAGCATCAGCAGGTACAGTGTAATCCTTAGGAATATAAGTATAGGTAGACTCTGCGGAAGAAGCGACTTCAACTACTTCACCGAAGGCTTTGGCTTCTTTCATGGCTTTCTTGGCCCATACACCTGTATTGAGGTAAGCAGCTTTCTTTTCGAGGAAGTTGAAGGGAACCATGCAGAATTCCAAACTGGCACCACCGCCCAAGAACAGTACCGAATACCCTTCAGGGATATTGAGTAATTCTTTGAATAATGCCACGGCTTCGTCCACAACGGGTTGGAAGTCCTTAGCACGGTGGCTGATTTCCATCAGTGAGAGGCCTGAGCCATTGAAATCGAGAATAGCTTTTGCCGTATCCTCAATTACCTCACGAGGAAGAATAGAAGGTCCTGCATTGAAATTATGCTTTTTCATTTGAAGTTTGTTTTGGTTATACAATTTCGTTCATTAATGTCTTTCGACCTTGCGAAATTACGGAAATATTTCTTTAAAACAAACCTTTCATAATGAAATTCTATTTTTACACCGCATTTAGCTTACTTTTTTATGGTTTATACAGGATATATGCACCATTTTGTTATCCATACTTATCAAGAACGCTACTTTTGGAGAAACTAAAAGTTATGCGGATTTATTACTTCACATTCAAAACTATAAACGCAAGAAAAGTGAATATTTATAAGAAAACACTACTTTGCCTCTTCAATTATCGTCTTCATACCCTTAATTTTCTCACCACGTATCAATGTAAGCAACTGTTTCATTTTGCTGCGGCGGACAGCTACAAAAGCATAGTGTTCTTTCACATCCACCTGTCCTACATCTTCACGCGCCATTCCACCTTTCTTATATAGGAAGCCGACGATATCTATTTTATTCAGTTTATCCTTTTTTCCTTTACCTATATATAAGGTAGCCCAACGGGGTTTGGCAGGCTTCGGAAGTACTTCCGGAAACTCGAAAGCCGCAATGTCTTCGGGGATATATTCGGGAATACGTTCTTCGGCATGCAAGATGATATAGGAATTTCCATCCGCTTCCCAGCGTGCCGTACGTCCGTTGCGGTGTGTATAGGCTTCTTCGTTCACTGGAAGATGATAGTGAACAACGTTCTCAATGCCGGGGATATCCAGTCCACGGGCAGCAAGGTCGGTAGAAATCAATACAGCACAACTGCCATTGCGGAATTTGTAGAGTGCACGTTCGCGGTCGGGCTGTTCCATGCCACCATGAAACATATCACAGGGAAATTTCTTTGTTTGCAAATATTCAGTAACACGTTCCACGCTTTCGCGATAATTACAGAACACAAGGGTTGAATGATGACCAAGCGTACAAAGCAGCTTGTACAAGGTTTCCAGTTTATCTTTCTCGGGAGAAAGGACCTTATGAAGCCGCAGACGTGGAGCAAGAGCTTCCGGATCGAGAAAATCAAGTTTGATAAGTGGAGAATCATCTCCTACTCCGGCAAATTGAGGAATCTCTTCTGCATCCGTTGCCGAAAGAAGAATGCGTTTCTGCAATGAGGGTAACTGCCCGATGACCTCTGCCATTTCATCATGGAAACCGAATTCGAGGCATTTATCAAACTCGTCTATCACCAGTGTAGTGACGGTGTTCGCATTGAAGTTTTCTTTCCGCAAGTGGTCGTTCATTCGTCCCGGTGTACCGATGATAACTGAAGGGTTGATACCTTTCATCGTCCGGTGCTCCTCCATAGCAGGACGACCGCCGTAGCAACTCATCGCCTTGAACAGAGTCCCCATAGATTTAAAGACCGTTTCAATCTGCAATGCCAGTTCGCGCGATGGCACCAACACAACAGCCTGCACACCTTGCACTTCCGCCTTCAAGGATTGCACCAAGGGGAGCAGAAAAGCCAACGTCTTGCCCGAGCCTGTAGGCGAAAGCAATACTAAGTCTTTGTTTTCACGATAAGCCTCCCGAGTTGCCTCTTGCATCGGGGTGAGTTGTTCTATTTGTAGATTTCTGAGTATATCTTGAATTTCCATAATGTTCTTGTCCTATCTTTATGACGAGTCAAAGATAATGCAAATTGGGCGCAGAACTTTCATGCTTGCATAAAAAAATTCTGCCTAAATGCAGTTTATCTTATCCGAAGATAAAAAAACTCCCGCATAGCCGTAGCCGTGCAGGAGTTTTCAAAAATATCGAAGTCTTTTATCTACTTTGACGTATTTTCTTATCCGCCGAAGTTATCGAACATCAGGTTCTGAGCCGGAACACCGAGGTCATCGAGCATCTTCTCAACGGCTTTCGACATCGGGCCAGGACCGCACATGTAATATTCGATGTCTTCGGGAGCTTCGTGGTCTTTCAGGTAAGTGTTGTAAATTACCTGGTGAACGAAGCCCGGAGTATACTTCACGCCGGCTGCATCTGCTGCAGGGTCCGGACGGTCCAACGCAAGGTGGAACGTGAAGTTCGGGAAGTCTTTCTCTATTTGCAGGAAGTCTTCCAGATAGAACACCTCGTTCAGCGCACGTGCACCGTAGAAGTAAGTCATCTTGCGGTCTGTAGTGTGCAACGTCTTCGTCAAGTGCATGATTTGTGCACGCAACGGAGCCATACCGGCACCACCACCAATCCACATCATTTCTTTCTTAGAGTCGAATATCGGGTGGAAGTCTCCATAAGGACCACTCATTATTACCTTGTCACCCGGTTTCAGCGTGAAGATATAAGAAGAAGCGATACCCGCAGGCACATCCATGAAACCTTGTCCCTGATCTTTCGGCTTGAACGGAGGAGTTGCGATACGCACCGTCAACATGATACGGTCGCCTTCTGCCGGATAGTTGGCCATAGAGTAAGCACGGATGGTTTCTTCGTTATTGTCACACTTCAGAGTAAACAAACCGAATTTCTCCCATGCCGGCAAGTATTCATCGCCAATCAGACTCTTATCAATGTCCTTGTTATAGTCCATTGAGTATTTAGGTATCTTAATCTGAGCATAAGAACCCGGGATGAAATCCATGTGTTCGCCCTTAGGCAACGCAACGATGAATTCTTTGATGAACGTAGCCACGTTCTTGTTGGAGATAACCTCGCACTCCCACTCTTTTACACCAAGCACCGACTCATCAATCTTGATGCCCATGTCACTCTTCACCTTCACCTGGCAACCCAGACGCCAATGGTCTTGTACCTGTTTGCGGCTGAAGTGAGGAACCTCGGACGGCAGGATTTCGCCACCGCCATCCAGCACCTGGCATTTGCATTGTCCGCAAGAACCCTTACCACCACAAGCGGAAGAGAGGAATACACCGTTCATAGACAACGTATTCAGCAACGTGGAACCGGATTCCACGTCCAGCACATTGTCGCCGTTGATAGTCAGTTTTACATTACCCGAGGGTACCAAGAATTTCTTGGCAACCAACAGGATAACGACAAGCAGCAGAATAACCACCAGGAATACTCCAATGCTCGCTAATATTAAATTTATATCCATTGTTTTATTCCTTTCTTTATTAGATGTTCAAACCAGAGAAACACATGAATGCCATTGCCATCAAGCCTACTGTAATGAACGTGATGCCCAAACCTTTCAGCGGAGCAGGAACGTCAGAGTAAGCCATCTTCTCGCGGATAGCTGCCAGACCTACGATGGCGAGCAACCAACCGATACCGGAACCCAATGCGTAAGAGATAGCATCCCATATATCACCGATATATTTCGGATCGCTCTCACCTACATTGATGCGTTGCTGCATGAAGAGCGAAGCACCCATGATGGCACAGTTCACAGCAATCAGCGGCAGGAAGATACCCAGCGAAGCGTACAACGACGGGCTGAAACGCTCTACCACCATCTCCACCAACTGCACGATACCGGCAATTACGGCAATGAAAAGAATAAAGCTAAGGAAGCTGAGGTCTACGCCCGGAATGATAGCGTCGGCAGCCAGCACCTTGGTCTGCAATAAATAGTTGACCGGAAGCGTAACCACCAATACGAAAGTAACGGCGATGCCCAGCCCTACGGCAGTCTTCACGTTTTTGGATACAGCCAAGTAAGAGCACATACCCAGGAAGAACGCAAATATCATGTTGTCCACAAAGATGGAGCGGACAAATAAACTTATTAAATGTTCCATAATCTTTATAAGTAGTTAAGTAGTTAGTAGAAAGTAGTTAGTAGGAGAATGATTCAGAGTATCTTATTCTGACTACCGACTACTGAATTCTGACTACTTTGATTAATTATTGCTTTTCTTGCAACTCTTTGTGACGTGCACGCTGATACCAGATGATGCAAGCGCAGATAATCAACGCCATCGGCGGCATCAGCATCAAGCCGTTGTTCACATAACCTATATTCGTCAACCATTCGTGGTTCAGGATGTTGAAACCGAGCAACGTACCGGAACCCAACAGCTCACGGAAGAAAGCTACGATAATCAAAATCTTGGCATATCCCAAACCGTTACCTATACCATCAAGGCAGGATTCCCAGGGACCGTTCTGCATGGCAAATGCTTCCAGACGTCCCATCAGGATACAGTTTGTAATAATCAAACCTACATAAACGGAAAGCTGTACGCTTACGTCGTAAGCAAACGCTTTCAGGATTTCACTCACAATGGTTACCAGAGCGGCTACCACAACCAACTGAACGATGATACGGATACGGTTGGGGATAGTCTTGCGCAGCAACGAAATCACCACATTGGAGAAAGCCGTAATCACTGTTACCGAAAGACCCATTACGATGGCGGGTTCCAGCTTGGCAGTTACAGCCAGTGCAGAACAGATACCCAGTACCTGTACGGTAACGGGGTTGTCCATGCCCAGCGGATTAGAGAATACTTCTCTGTTTTTCTTTGAAAATAACTGTCCCATATCCTTATTCCTCATCATTATTGGTTAAAAAACTCTTGTAACTATTCAGACAAGTTTTCAGCATAGCATCCACACCTACAGAAGTAATCGTACCGCCGGAGATACCGTCCACCTGAAAATCAGGTTTCTCTACCTTGCCGTTTTTCACAACACCCAGGGCAACTTCACCGTTATCCAGTGTCTTCTTGCCCAGAAATTCATCCTGAAAGGGTTTACCTGCGATTTCAGCACCCAGACCCGGAGTTTCACTGGCATGAGAGAAGTAAACACCGTAAACGGTATCCTTATCACTGTTCAGCGCAACGTAACCCCAGATAGCACCCCAAAGACCGGCACCATAAACGGGGAATACATATTTCGTTTCTCCGTCCACCTCTGCCACAAATACGTGCAGGCGTTGGTGTTCTTTAGCTTCTTTTTCGTAACCGGTAGCAAATGCGCCTGTGTTTTCGGTCAATGTACCGTCCACGTTCATCAGCATGTCTCCCTTTACATATTTATTATATTCTGCCTCGGCATCTTCCACATTCTTAATCTTCAATGCAGCGAGGATTTGCTTCTTCGTATCCAGTTCCACGTTTTTATCCTGAATGCTTCTCAGTGAGGAACTAACGAATGCCAGCAAGAATGCAACGATAACAACCATTACCGAAGCATAAATGATAGTATAACTATTACTATTGGTATTCATTTTCTTCGGGTATTTTAATTGTTAGACTTGATTGCACGTTTCTCGCGGCGGCTGATGTTACCCTGCACTACACAGTAGTCAATCAGCGGAGCGAAGATATTCATCAGCAGGATGGCAAGCATCATACCTTCGGGGTAACCGGGGTTCAATACACGGATCACGATGGCCATGACACCAATCAGGAAACCGAAGATATACTTACCCGTCTCGGTACGTGCCGAAGTTACGGGATCGGTAGCCATGAACACAGCACCGAAACAGAAACCGCCCAGCACGAGGTGTTCGTACCAAGGCATGTGAGCCATCGGAGTGTCAGGACCAACTGTGTTGAACACCCAAGCCATGAATGCACCACCTACAAATACGGAGAACATCGTCTTCCAGCTTGCAATGCCCGTTGCCAGCAACAGGATAGCACCGAGGGCGATGGCAATTACACTCGTCTCACCAATGGAACCCGGTATCAAACCCGTCACCATATCCCAGGAGAAAGGCGGAACGGCCCCTGTAGTGGCAGCTTCACCCAGCGGGGTAGCTACGGTAAGTCCGTCAACAGCCTGTCCCATGCCGAAGATAGAATCACCCGATACCCAAACGGCATCACCGGACATCTTGGTAGGATATGCGAAGAACAGGAATGCACGAGTAATCAGGGCAACGTTGAATACGTTCATACCCGTACCACCAAACACTTCCTTAGCAAAAATTACAGAGAATGCAGTAGCTACCGCCAAAATCCACAGCGGGCAGTCTACCGGAACAATCATAGGAATAAGGATACCGGAAACAAGGAAACCTTCCTGGATTTCTTCTTTCTTCCACTGAGCCACTACGAACTCAATACCGAGACCTACTACATAAGATACAATGATTTTTGGCAATACAGCCAGGAAACCGTAGGCAAACAATTCAATAAAGCTACCTGTAGCGCCGGTAGCATGGAAATGCTGATAACCCACGTTATACATACCGAACAACAACGCCGGTATCAACGCAATGACCACCATCGACATAATGCGCTTGCTGTCGATAGCGTCGTGAATATGCGTTCCCGATTTCGAAGTCTTGTTGGGGACGAACAGGAATGTCTCGAATCCGTCGAACACAGACTGGAATGCGTGGTATTTACCGCCCTCTTCAAAGTTCGGCTTTATCTTGTCGAGATAATTTCTTAACGCTTTCATTATAAATATTAAATATTAAATATTAATTATTACGCCATTTCAGCACGAAGCATATCGAGTCCGGCACGAACGATACGTTGAACTTCTACCTTCGAAGAACATACGAATTCGCAAAGGGCAAAATCCTCGGGAGCTACTTCGTAGATACCCAGGGCCTCCATGCGGTCGATGTCGCCTGCGATAATAGCCTTCACCAGATATTCAGGGAAGATGTCCATCGGGAATACCTTATCGTACTCATTGGACATAATCATGTGGCGTTCGCCACCTTTGACACGTGCATCCAGTACATATTCCTTGTTCTTACCCATCAACCAGCTGAAATAGGAATGATTTACGCTGAACTGATCGAAACGCGGCATAATCCATCCTGCCATTTCGTGGATGTCGTCACCTTCGGGAATCACCGTCAGTTGGCTGTCGAAAGCGCCGAGGAAGCCGTTCGGGCTTACTTGCTTACCTGTAAGCACGTTACCGCTAATGTAGCGTAAGTCTCTGCCTGTGGTCACGTTTCCACTGAATACGTTTGTCAGCAGAGCACCCACTTTCAGTTTGCAGTATGCAGGTTTCAACACTTCGGAACCTGTCACAGCCACTTTACGCGTCATGTCTACACGGCCTGTATTGAACAGACGGCCGATGAAAATGACAGCTTCCGCACCGATTGTCCACACAGTTTCACCTTTCACGATAGGAGAAATGTGGTTAATCTGTACGCCTACATTTCCGGCGGGGTTCGGTCCGTCGAATGCAGTGATGGTCACATTCTTGGCTTGCGTCAACGCTGCTGCCTTTTGTTTCACACTAATACTCAGATACGTCTTTGCCATCTTGGCAAGAGCGTCAAGTCCTGTCTGGAAGTTTGCTTCCTCGCCTTTCAGGGCGAACTCGAAATCGGGTGCCAGCGGGTTGCTGTCGAAGGCTGAAATGAAGATAGCTTTCGGATACATCGTAGGGTCAGCAATCACGTCGTAGGGACGCTGACGGATGAAAGCGAACATACCTGCTTCCAGCAATGCAGCTTTCACTGACTCACCATTCAGGGCATTCACGTCTTTCTTACCGAATTCTTCATAGTCTTGCTCAGCAGCAGCTTCAACGACAATGTTCAGCACCTTGCGGCGTGCACCGCGCTCCACGCTTGTCACTACGCCGCTTACGGGCGAAACAAATTTCAATTCAGGATGATTCTTGTCGATAAACAAGGGTCCTCCGGCCATCACATATTCCTGTTCTTTGACCACCACTTTCGGAGTGATACCCGTGAAATCCTCGGGAACCAATGCGTAGAATCCCGGCTCTTTCACAGACTTTAACTCCTGAGCAGCTTTACCTTTCAGGTTGATGTCAAGGCCTTTACGTAACTTAATTACATTTGCCATGCGTTTATATAAAATAATGGTTTCATTAATTTGCCGCAAAAGTAGCAAAAAAGAACGTGAATAAAGAGTAAAAAAGAAAGGAATTACGGATAAATTTCCGCAATTCCTTTCGTTAACGAGCACGACAATAATAGGGCTACTAAAAAGGGGCTAAAATAGTATGCCACTGCAATAATTCGGTTTGCCCTTGCAATAATTTTATTAGCCCTTGCAATAATCGTTTTTAATTTTCTTCCGCAAACATCGGGTCCCATGCCGGCAGACGGATAGGCTTCTGTTTGAATATATCCATCACTTTGGCAGGAACATACTTGGTTTCCAGTACCAGACGGAACATATATTCGTTGAACCATTCGTCGGTCATAATCAGGTGTCCCTGATAACCACTGGCGGGTCCCCAACTGTTCTCTACCATCCACTTCACAGGCTTTCCGTCCTGATTCAAGTCCACAGCCATGAGGGTCATGGCATGACTGGAGCCGCTGGAGAAGGTTTGAATACGCTGTTTCTTATCCATGCCGAAGGTGGTGCCCATCAGAGATTCGTAATCATAGTTTTTCACATCGAGCAGTCCACGTTCTGAGTTCAGGAACTTGCCCACATCGCAGGAAAAATACATCATGGTGCTGTCTTTCAGGGAGGCGATAGCCATTTCCTTGATGTCCTCTACAGGCAGGTTGACGTATGTCCAGTTCTTGCCGTCGTAACGGTGGCGGTCATAGTCTATCTCATAGCATTTGTAGTACTCACGGGTAGGGTCGTTCATCACCATCACATAGTTGGTCAGCAGGTTTTCGTCACCATATTTTTTCAGGAAAGACATGGGGGTATGATGTTCTGTTTCTGCGGGATTGCCTTTGGCGTCTTTACGCACATAGTCAAATTCCGTAGGCGGAACGCCCAGATTCAGCACCAACATGCGATAAATGGTGCCGAGCATCGTTGTTTTTTCTTTATCCAGTGCGGCAGGTTTTGCTCCCTTAGAGGCAAGGTCGCGCAACTGTAATCCGTATTCTTTCAGTTTCAGAGAAACGAGGTTTGCCATGCGCGACGTATTATCGCTGCTGTTCGTTTCCGGCATCGCCTCTTTAGGCACCAGACCATATTTACTGACAATATCGGCAACGCCCGTAAACGTTCCTCCATCACTCAGTGGATGCTGGAAAAGCCATTCCACAGTCTTGTCGGTCATTGGGCTCTTGCTTGTGTCGATTACGCCTTGCAGGAAAAGGTTCGCCTTCTCCAACTGGTCCCAGAAGAAAGGATAAATCTCCGAGAATTCAAAAGACTGGAAACCGTATTGTGCAATCGCTTTGGCACGCATCACGTTCAGTCCGGTGAAGAGCCAGCAACGGCCGGAAGATTTCTGGTCTGTAATTCCTTTGGAGTCAACTTTCACGGAGAAATGAGTATCCATACCTGTCAGATTTTCCTGGTTGAGGGCCAGTTTGCGGATGTCGTTGTTGCCAATGGCGTTGCGCAAGGCCTTATCGGCGGTAGTCCCCTGGTAGCTCTGTTTAATCTGATTCAGCATTGTTTCGCTGATACCACCCTTCCCGTCTTGTGCCTGCATGGAAAACAGAGCGGCACTGAAAACAAAAACTGATAAAATTCGTTTATTCATAAAATAATAGTTTTATGTTATTTATTCAAGTTTCACAAGCAAGAAATCTACCTCTCAATACATCCGGACCGAGACAGGTCCGTAGTATCTCCGTAGCATCTCCGTAGCAAGTCCGTGCCTGCTCCGTATCTTCTCCGTGTCTTCTCCGTATCTATAACATACGGAGATAGTACGGACTTGGTACGGAGCAGATACGGACCGGATAGGTTTTGTTTACCTTATGAGGTGATGCAAATTTAATTGCTTTTTTGAAACTTTTAGTAAATTCTTTAGATTTATTGTCAATTGAATTGAAAACTTATCCAAATAAATTAGTTTTCTTTGCACCCTCATTCGTATGATATGAAGAAATATATAATAGGTATTATGACGTTACTGTTTTCAGTAACAGTTCTTTCCGCTCAGGAAATGATAAACTTGGCTACCAGCAATGACACAACCCCGGCATTGACCAAACGTGAATTACGGAAACAAAAGGTAGCAAAGCGAAATTTGCACTATAACATTCTGGGTGGTCCCAGCTATACCCCCGACTTTGGTGCCGTACTTGGCGGAAGTGCCTTGATGACCTTCCGGATGAACCCCAGTGACACCACACAGTTGCGTTCTGTGGTTCCCGTAGCCATCGCCTTCCTGTTCAATGGAGGAATCAACCTCTTCTCCAAGCCCCAGCTCTTCTTCAAAGGCGACCGCTTCCGCATCTTCGGAAAGTTTGCTTATAAGAATACGGAGGATAATTTCTATGGCTTAGGCTATAATACGAACAAAAATTATGTCCGCAGTGATACTACCAGTCAATACCGCTACAGCGGCATACAGTTCAACCCCTGGTTCCTGTTCCGACTGGGCAACAGTAATATTTTTGCCGGTCCGCAGATAGACATCAACTATGACGACATCACAGAACCTGCCAAGCATCTGGTAGACGAACCTTCCTATAAAGCGGCGGGCGGAACCAGCAAAGGATATACTAACTTCAACTCCGGCGTCGGCTTCCTGCTGACTTACGACAGTCGTGACATTCCGGCCAACGCATATCGAGGCATGTATCTTGATTTCCGGGGTATGATGTACACTAAATTCCTTGGAAGCGATGACAACTTCTATCGTCTGGAGATAGACTATCGCCAGTATAAGAGCCTGGGTAAACGCAGGGTACTTGCCTGGACGGCACAAAGCAAAAATGTATTCGGTGACGTGCCGTTGACGCAATACGTACTTACAGGAACTCCTTTCGACCTGCGCGGCTATTACATGGGGCAGTATCGTGATAAATCCTCCCATGTAGTCATGGCAGAATATCGCCAGATGATAAATACCGACAAAAGCACTTGGGTGAAACGTATGCTCAACCATGTAGGCTTCGTAGGTTGGGCAGGCTGTGGTTTCATGGGACCCACTATCGGCAAGATAGAAGGTGTGCTGCCCAATTATGGCGTAGGATTGCGCATCGAGGTACAACCCCGCATGAACGTGCGCCTCGATTTAGGTAGAAATACGGTCAATAAGCAGATGTTGTTCTACTTCAATATGACGGAAGCGTTTTAATTCTTTTCTGTTAGGTTATAAATCAAACGGACTATCTTAATTCCCCTCCTCCAGTCGGAGGAGGGGTGCCCAAAGGGCGGGGTGGTAGGTGAGAAAAGAAGTCCTTAATGTTCTTATTAATAGGTATTTTATTGTTTCACCTACCACCTCCCCCCGTTGGGGTACTCCTCCTCCCGGGGAGGAGGAGAATTGAGATAGTACTGTTTATCATTTGCCTCATTTCTTAGCGTTATAAATCATAATTCTCCCCCTTTTCTTGCAGTAATAAAAGATTATCTATATTTTTGGCATTATTTTTTGTTTTCCTTAAACAAAACTGAGGACATCATGCCATGAGAACTTTCGAGATATTATTCTGGATAAGCCTGTTTATCGTATTCTACACCTACATAGGATATGGAATCGTATTGTATATTCTGGTCAAGATTAAAGAAACTTTCCGTAAACCGGTACATTACCCCATGCCCCCCGATGCAGAATTGCCCGAATTAACTCTGTTCATAGCCGCCTATAACGAAGAAGACGTAGTAGACGAAAAGATGCAGAACTGTCTGGAATTGGATTATCCAGCAGAGAAGTTACAAATATTCTGGGTTACGGACGGCAGTAACGACCACACCAACGAACGCCTCGCACGCTGGCCGCAAGCCACCGTACTCCATCAGCCCGAACGACAGGGGAAAACCGCTGCGCTCAACCGGGGCATGAAGTTCGTGAAAACTCCCCTCGTCATATTCACTGATGCCAACACACACCTGAACCGGGAAGCCTTGCGTGAAATAGTCCACGCCTTTGCCAATCCTAAAGTGGGCTGCGTGGCAGGTGAAAAGCGCATCGCCATGCAAACCAAGGACAATGCCGCATCGGGTGGAGAAGGCATCTACTGGAAATACGAGTCCACCCTGAAAGCCCTCGACTCACGCCTTTACTCGGCCGTAGGCGCTGCCGGAGAACTGTTTGCCGTACGTAGCGAGCTGTTTGAAGACATGAGGACAGATACATTGCTCGATGATTTCATTCTCTCCCTGCGCATCGTCATGCGTGGTTACACCATTGCCTATTGCGCTGCCGCCTACGCCACCGAAAGCGGTTCGGCAGATATGCAGGAAGAGGAAAAACGCAAGGTACGCATTGCAGCCGGAGGTTTGCAATCTATCTGGAGACTGCGCCCATTGCTGAACCCTTTCCGTTACGGTTTGCTCAATTTCCAATATGTATCCCATCGTGTCCTGCGATGGTCCATCACTCCTATCTTGTTATTCCTGTTGCTTCCCCTCAACGTGGTGTTGCTCTTCACAAGTGCCCAACCATTGTTCTACGCAGTCATTCTGGGGTTGCAAATACTGTTTTACCTGATGGGCATCTGGGGATATATTCTGTCCCGAAGACACATCAAGAACAAACTACTCTTCATTCCTTATTATTTCCTCTTTATGAACGTCAACGTGATAAGAGGATTCCGCTACCTGAGTAAACGCAAAGGCAATAAAAGCGGGGCCTGGGAAAAAGCACGAAGGGCAGGCCAGTAAAAAAACACCTACCCATAAATCTAAATACAAAGAAAGATAATGAAAAGCATTCTGAAAGACACGAATAATTCCGAGAAACTCCTGAACATGGTATCAGACACCCTGATACTCATGGATAAGGATGGCGTCTGCGTAGACATAGCCGTCCACAACGTAGACCTTTGGTTCCTGAAAGAGGAGAAGCTGCTTGGCAAGAATCTATTAACCATGTTACCGCCCAGAACTTACAGTGAGTTCTACCCGGAATTCAGGAAAGTATTGTTGCGAAAAGTAAAATCAACCCGCAACTATGAACTCACGCTACGGGACGAGACCTATTTCTTTAAATGCATCATGCAGCCCTACGGCGATTTGATATTATGCCAGTATCGCGACATCACCGAACGCAGCCAGCGCAAGCTGGAACTGGAAAACAAAAACCGGGAACTGTTTGAGATACAGAAAGCCGCCCTCATCGGCAGTTGGTTCTATGACACCTCCAGCCAGGAATTCAGCTATGTAGGCCAAACGGGCGTCATGTGCACGGACATGACACAAAACATCCGAGTGGATGCATATCTGGACACCATCCTCCCCGAAGATAGAGCCTCCTTCAACGACTGGCTCACCGCCAACCTCAAGGGAGATATGGAAGAAAGCATAGACTACCGTATCTTATTTAATGGAAAAATATATTATATCCGTTTGAAGGCATTTGCCCGCGAATGCTATAAAGATGGGAATATCACCTTGGAAGGATACATACAAAACATCACCGACATCCAGCAAAAGCGCAACGACATCAACCTCCTGACGCACGCCATCAACAACTCGACGGAAGACATCTTTGCCGCCCATGAAGATGGTTCATTGATATTTGCCAATCGACAATTCATGCTGCACCATAATCTGGGCAGTACGGAAGACATTACCCAATTGAAGATATATGAAATCCAATCGTATGCCCAAAACAAAGAAAAATGGCAAGAGATGGTGACCAACGTAAAGAATGGAGAAAGGCAACAAACTTTCACTATGTACAATCCTTTGCCACTCCGCCCGGACATACTGGCATACGAATGTAATGCTTACTGGGTGACCAGCGACGAAGGTATAGGAACTTTCTGGGCATTTGGTCGGGACGTATCACAGCGTATCCTCCACGAGCAGCAAATCAAGCGGTTCAACCAGATATTGGATAAAATCATAGAGCACCTTCCCGCAGGCATCGTCGTAAAGGATATTAAAAACAAATTCAAATATCTCTACCGCAACCGCGAGTCGTACAACCGCGACGTCCCCATGCAAGAGGCCCAGGGAAGAGATGATTTTGACTTTTATCCTCTCGAAACAGCAAAAGAAAAACGCCGGCAAGACATGGAGATTGCCAGCACAGGACAAGAAATGCACTGGATTACCGAAGAACGCGACGGTCATGGCAATCCTCTCTTCCTCGACAAACGAAAGATGAAGATTGAGAGCAAAGACTTCTCTCCCATCCTGCTGAACATTGAATGGGACATTACGGACATGGAGCTGATGAGACGGGAACTGATGGTTGCCAAAGAAAAAGCCGAAACATCCGACCAGCTCAAATCGGCATTCCTTGCCAACATGAGCCATGAAATTCGTACGCCGCTCAACGCCATTGTCGGCTTCTCACGCATCATTGCCGAAAGCGATAATACCGAAGAGCGCAAAAGCTATTACGAAATAGTAGAGGCAAACAACGAACGTCTGTTGCAACTCATCAATGAAATTCTCGACCTTTCGAAGATAGAAGCCGGTATTGTGGAGTTCAGCATAGCCACGGTGCGGCTGCATCCGCTTTGCAAGGAAATCCATGATGCACACGTCTTCCGCTGCCCTACGGGTGTCGAGCTGATATTCGAACCTTCGGACGAGGAAATCAGTATCGCCTCGGACAAGAACCGTATCTTCCAAGTCATTTCCAACCTGATAGGCAATGCCTTCAAATTCACCACCCAAGGCAGTATCAGTTACGGATACCGCCGGGAGGGAGAGAACATTGTGTTTCACGTGACCGACACGGGCACAGGTATCGCTCCCGAAAAGATAGGAAAGGTATTCGAACGCTTTGTGAAAGCCAACAACTTCGCGCAGGGCACAGGTTTAGGATTGGCCATCTGCAAGACCATCATCGAACGCTTGGGCGGAAACATTTCCGTCACTTCCGAACTGGACAAAGGTACTACTTTCACCTTCACCTTACCTGCAAACGCAGCCCAAGAGGAAGACAAAGAGATGCTGAAAAATGCCCTCGAAGGAAATGAATGGACGGCTGACGAACAAAGTGTAATAGCCGAAAGCACAGAAAGCACTCCGGCTACACCTCCAAAAGACACTGCAATGAAAACCATCCTGATAGCCGAAGACACGGACAGCAATTATATCCTGACCAAAGCCATACTTGGAAAAGAATACCATCTGGAACGTGCCAAAGACGGTATGGAAGCCGTCAACATGTTTGTAGAAATAAACCCGGATATCATCCTGATGGACATGAAGATGCCGAACCTCGGCGGACTGGATGCAACGAAAATCATCCGTGAATTGTCACCCACCGTTCCCATCATTGCCCTGACGGCTTTTGCCTACGACCATGACCGGAAAGCTGCCTTCGACGCCGGATGCAACGATTTCCTGACGAAACCTTTCACACAGGAGGGATTGAAGGAGACGATTAAGAGGTGGGTGAAAGAAAAGTGATTAACGGTTAGTGATTAGTGATTAGTACCTGCGGCATCATAGCGCAGCCTGCTTATCACTAATCACTAACCACTAATCACTAAATTACGCAAAGATATCGCTTCTCTGAATATAAGCAATCACATCGCCCTTATTCACAATGTCGCCTTGTTTGGCACATATTTCTACGATACGTCCGGTAAATCCGGTCAGCAATTTTTCGTACTCTCCCCACGGGGTGGAAAGATAGCAGAACACTTCGTCGTGCTGGTATTTGCGGCCGATGAACGGAGCTACCGAAGGACCTTCTACGGATACTTCCCACAACACCTGTCCTTTATCCGGAGCTATAATCGGGTCGGCTTTGGCGCGTTTCAGCTTCTTGATGTCCTCTTCCGAGTATCCGTTCTTCGCCATAGCAGCATCTTTGGCACGTTGCAGTTCATCTTCGAAACGTTTCTTGGCGGCACCCGACTTATAATCACGATACTGACGGTCGTGCATAGCCAGTTCGAAGAGTTCCTCATCATCTTTGCCATACTCCCATCCGTTCTCATTCATTTCCTTCCGGAATTCATCCAGAGCATCCGGATAATTCGACTGCGGGTCTGTATCCACAAACTCATATCCTTTTGACTTCGCCAGTTCCACAATTTCAGGAGCCAGTTCGCCGGGCAGACGCCCGCTCTTACCCAAAATCATGTCCCAGGTATGATTATCTATCATCGTCCAGCGCTCCTCACCCTTTACCAACTGCATGAGGTTCATCAACGCCACGTTCTTCACATATTGACTGAAAGGCGTCACCAATGGTGGATAGCCCAGTTTAGGCCATACATATTCCACTTCGTCGAACAACATCACCAAGAGGTCATCAATACTGAGTTCCGGTTCATTCTTTCCTCTCAATATCATGTTGATTCCCGAGTGAACACCCTTCAAATCCGCCATCATAGAGCCCATCATACCACCCGGCAGACCGCACTTCAACAACAGAGAGGACATATGTTTATTCGTTGGGTCCATGAAATAACCCAGGAAATCGTCAATAAACTCTTGTGTCATGGCACGCGCCTTCATATAAGCCTTCATATTGATATCCGGCACCTGGAATCCCAGGTCTTTCAACATCGCCTGCACTGAAATCACGTCCGGATGTACTTTACCCCAGGACATAGGCTCCATGGCTACGTCGATAATATCCGCCCCATTCTCGCAGACTTCGAGAATAGAAGCCATCGACAAACCCGGACCGCTATGACCGTGATACTGAATAATCACCTCCGGATGCCTTTCCTTAATTGTCTTCGTCAACCGTCCCAGCATTCCCGGACGACCGATACCTGCCATATCTTTCAGGCATATTTCGGGTGCTCCCGCTTCAATCAGTTGGTCGGCAACATGGGCATAATATTCCACCGTATGCACAGGCGAGTGCGTGATGCAAAGCGTGGCTTGCGGTATCATCCCCGCCTCCAAGGCATATTTAATGGAAGGAATGATATTCCTTGTTTCATTCAATCCACAGAAAATACGAGTGATATCCACCCCTTGCGCATGTTTCACCCGGTACATCAGACGGCGCACATCGGCAGGGACAGGATACATACGCAGGGCGTTCAGACCACGATCCAGCATGTGCGTCTGTATGCCTGCCTCATTGAAAGGTTGGGTAAAAGCGCGTACGGCATTGTTGGGGTTCTCACCATACAACAGATTCACTTGTTCAAAAGCTCCGCCATTCGTTTCCACGCGGGCGAAACACCCCATTTCGATAATCAACGGAGCAATACGTACCAATTGGTCTACACGGGGTTGATATTTACCGGAAGATTGCCACATGTCACGGTAAACAAGACTGAATTTAATTTCTTTTTTCATCACAGTCAGCAGTTAGCGGTTTAACATATATGAATTAAGAGGTTAACTTAATAAGTACAAATATAGGTGTTTATTCTGACATATAGTCAAGAATACACCTAAATTATTCAGTTAAAAAGATATGTTTTATATCATATTGCAACAACAGATTACAAACTGTGCAAGTAACAAGTTCCTTTCGGCATCATGGCCGGACAAAACAAATCCGAAATACTATACCGGATGGGGACACTGGGGACAGAAGTTCACCCCCTCTCTAGCACACACACGCGTATATTAATAATGTACACGCATTAAATTATGCACGCGCTCGTGTGTGTGTGTGCTAGAGAGGGGGTGAACTTCTGTCCCCAGTGTCCCCACCTTAGCTTTATATTTCTCAACCTCACCTTTACGTTGCTCAACCTTAACTTTACGTTGCCCAACCTCACCTTTAATTCCTCATACAAAAAATACGCCCAGAGCACTTGCCCTGGGCTATAAGATTAAAGTCTTTCGATTTATTCAATCTTGTATTGTCTGTTTTTAAACAAAGTCTTTCAATTCTTGTTGTAGCCGCTGGCGGGTGAAGAAGATGCGGCTTTTTACGGTTCCCAAAGGTAATCCGAGTCGATCGGCAATTTCGCGGTACTTGAAGCCGGAGACGTGCATGGAGAAAGGCACTTTATAATCACGTGGCAATGAATTGACGATGCGATGCATCTCTTTCAAGTCATAAGACCCTTCGGTGCTTGCAAAACCGGAGTTCTGGGGCAAGTTCAAGTGATAAAGGTTATCTGTCTGGTCCACGAAAGTTTGTTCGCGAACAATTCTGCGGTAATTATTAATAAAAATATTACGCATGATGGTGTACATCCACCCTTTGAAATTGGTATCGGGCATGTACTTGTCTTCGTTGTCCAACGCTTTGAGTGAGGTTTCCTGCAATAAATCATTGGCCTCCTCTTTATCGGCTGTCAACTTATATGCAAAGCGAAGCAGTTCTTCTTGCACACTAATCAAATCCTTCCTAAAACTGTAGGTATTCATACTTTGCTCTTTTAAATGGTTAATAAATATTTTAAATTCACGATTGCAAGTTTAGGGAAGTTTCCAAAGTTTAGGGGGACTAATATTGTTTTTCTTTAAGGCGAAAACTAACATTTGACAGTTTTCACCCCCATTTTGAGAGTTTTCAGGTGCTATTTTCGATAAAAAGCGTATCTTTTTCCGAAGATTTCGTAAAGTGTTTGTGATTTTTTTATAGTTTTGCCTACATATAGCAAAAACACTTTATTAAAAAAACACTTTAATTTTATGAGACGAATTTTCAAACTATTCATTCTGCTGGCTATCATGGCTATCTCTTTGCCGTCCTTCGGTCAAGGGTTGAAAGCTTTCAAGCTGAAGAATGGTCTTTCCGTATATATATGGGAGGACAACACGAAATCGGATGTGTATGGTATTGTGGCTTGTCGGACAGGCTCGGTCAATGATCCGGCGGAATACACCGGATTGGCTCACTACCTGGAACATGTGATGTTCAAGGGTACCGATAAAATCGGTGCACTGGACTGGGCTACTGAAAAACCGCTTTATGAGAAAATTATCACTAAGTACGACGAAATGGCCGACGAAGCTGACCCCGTAAAGAAAGAAGCTATCGCAAAGGAAATCAACGAGCTGACTGTAGAAGCCGCCAAAGTGAGTGTATCTACTGAATTTATGAACCTGATAGAGAGCATGGGTGGTAAGGGACTGAATGCCGGAACCAGCTTTGACGTGACTTACTATCACAACTCATTCCCTCCCTACCAAATCAACAAATGGCTGGAAATCTACTCACAACGTATGATTAACCCGGTATTCCGTACCTTCCAGACTGAGTTGGAAAGTGTATATGAGGAATATAATATGTATCAGGACAACCCGAGCAGCGTACAGCAAGAGTTCATCTCAAGCAAGGCATACGAAGGACATCCTTACGCACGCCCCATCATCGGATTGCCCGAACACTTAAAGAACCCGCGTCTGAGCAAGCTCATCGACTATTACAATGACTGGTACACCCCCGAGAACATGGTACTCATCCTCGTGGGTAACGTTAATGCCCAGCAAATCAGCGGTCGCATCAATGCCACTTTCGGACGCCTGCAAGCAAAAGCTACTCCCGAACGCAAAACTTATCCTGACCTTGACATCAAAGGCCGCAAGCAATATAATGCAAAAGTGGGTTATTATCCCAACGTATGCCTCGTATACAAAGGTGTACCTGCCGGACATCCCGATGAAAAACCTTTGGATATCGCCATGTCTTTGCTGAGCAACAACAGCAACACCGGTACACTGGACAAGTTGACCATCGACGGTGAACTGACCCAAGGTTTCGCCTATTCAGACAGCCGTCGCGAACAGGGCCGTAACATCGTACGCTGCGTTCCACTCTACGACGAAAACCAACGCCGTTTCGAATCAAACAAAAGCGCTGAAAAGAAAGCCCTGAAAGCTATCGAAAAAGTAGCCAACGGTGAATTTGAAGAATGGCAGATCAATTCTATCAAGAACAACATGTGCCGTGATTTCGACCGCAGCATGGAGTCAAACACCTACAAGGCACACATGCTGATGAACGCCTTCATCAACGAAGAAGACCTGGGACAAGTACTCAACTACAAGGATGAAGTAATGGCTATCACAACAGAAGACATCAAACGTGTTGCCAAACAATATCTGACCAATGACTACCTTGCCATCTACATTGAAAAAGGCAAGCTCGACAAGAGCGCTAAAATCAAGAAACCGGGATACAAGCCCATCGAACCTCCTGTAGGCAAACAATCACTGTATGCCACACAGTTCAAGAACATGCCTATCGGACAGGTAGATGAAAAATTCATCAACTTCGGTGACGTACAAAGCAAACAGTTGAACGACCGTTCCAAGATGTACTACACACAGAATCCGGAAAACAACGTATTCAGTCTGACCCTGCGCTACGGTGTCGGCGAACGTGAATTCCGCAAACTGGGCATTGCCGCCGACCTGATGAATAATGCCGGTATCATGGGTGCCTACGAACCGCAACAACTGAAAGAAGAACTCGGTAAACTGAACGCTACCTGTGAAGTAAGTGCCAACAGCAACTACCTCTATATTACTATGGAAGGTTACGAAGAAACTTTGCCGCAAGCTTGCCAACTCCTTGCCCGTCAGATTCTGATGCCGAAACTGGACGACAAACAGTTGAGCCGTATCAAAGGTTCCATGTTGGGTAGCCGCCAGCAGCGCAAAGAAAATGTAAACGCTTTGTCCAGCGCACTCATGCAATACATGATTTACCAGGATAAATCGTCTTATATCGACGAACTGACCGACAAGGAAGTTTATGAATTGCAGATTTCCGAACTGACAGGCGACATCAACCGTGCTGCTAACTACGAAGCCGAAATCTTCTATTGCGGTACACTGCCTTTCGACAATGCTTACGACATCCTCAGCAAAAACCTGCCGCTGGTTGCCAACGAGAAGCCGTCTACTTCACCGCAAGACAAGCCTATGGCTACTGTAACGGAAAACACCGTTTACTTCCTGCCGAACTCTGATGCAGAACAGGCACAAATCTACTTCTACATGCCGATGGAAAAGTATGATACGAAAGATGACGTGCTCCGTGACGCATTCAACCAATATTTCTCCGGTGGTTTCAACGGTTTGGTACTCGATGAAATCCGTGGAAAACGTTCTATGGCTTACTCAGCCGGAGCTTACATCGGTACACCTGCATTGCCGGGCAACCCGACTTACCTCTTCGGTAACATCGGTACGCAGAACGACAAAGCCAACGATGCACTGGATGTATTCATGGGCCTGATTACAGACATGCCGAAGAATGCCGAACGTATAGACAACATCAAGAGCTACATGCGCCAGGAAATGCTGACCACGCATCCTTCTTTCCGCAACAAGGCCGAATACATGAGATCACTGCAACGTGTAGGTTATAACGATGACCCCACCAAGCAAAACCTGCCGAAGGTGGATGCCCTGACTTTTGATGATATCGTGAAGTATTACGAAGAGAATGTCAAAGGTAAACCCTACTGCATCGGTATCATGGGTAACCCGAAAGATATAGACGTGAAGAAACTTGAGAAATATGGTAAAGTAGTGAAACTGAACGAAAGAAAACTGTTCAACACGAAAGACGCCATGTTCTAACAGGAATCTCCTTTAATTTAAAAGGGTATCACCTAAATTTCAGGTGATACCCTTTTCTTTTGTCCTTGCAATTAAGATTTTTAGTCCTTGTCTTTATTATCTTCCTCTTCCCCACTTCCCGAAAGAATCGGCAAACAAATGTTATACTTCACCGCCAGAATACGTGTGACGAATACCGATACGCCGCCTGCCACCTGGCAACCGTAGGACTGCAAACCCAATGCATGACACACCCAATAAACCGTGCCACCTACCACACACGCCATTGCATAAATCTCCTTCCTGAAAATCAGTGGAATCTCATTGATAAACACATCCCTAATCACACCACCCGCAGCACCCGTAATGCTACCCATGATGATAGCCACCCAGAACGGATACCCCAACGCAATACTTTTCCCCACACCGACCACCGTAAACAGCGCCAGTCCGATGCTGTCGAAGATAAAGAATGTATTATGCAAATGAATGAGATGTTTACCAAAAAGGATTACCCAAAGCAGAGCCAGTCCCGTACATATCAAGTAGATAGGGTCCGTCATCCAGCCCGGCGTCACACCCAGCAGCACATCACGTATCGTACCGCCTCCAATGGCAGTTACAAACCCTACCACGTATGCCCCAAACCAGTCGAACCGTTTTGCTGATGCCAGACGGATGCCACTGATAGCAAAGGCAAACGTACCTATAAAATCGAGTATTTGAACAAATGTTGGCATGATAATCAATGATTAACGTTTAATGATTAGTGATTAATAATTGTCGGTTATTAAAATTATCGGCAAAGTAACGAATAATTTCCCTAAGAAAACGTACATTTGTCTCTTGGAAATTAAAAAAAACAGCAAAGATGAAAATAACAATTGTGGCGGGAGCACGCCCCAACTTCATGAAAATAGCGCCTATCACCCGTGCCATCAAAGCCGCACAGGAAGCAGGAAAGCGAATCTCTTACCGACTGGTCTACACTGGACGTCAGGATGACACCAGTCTGGATGCTTCCCTATTTTCCGACTTGGACATGAAGCAGCCCGACGGTTATCTGGGCGTCATCGGACACGACCACTCCGAAGTGGCAGCTGCCATCATGCTTGCTTTCGAGAAGGAACTGAACAATTATCCCGCACAAGTGGTCCTCGTTGTAGACGACCTCACTGCCACCATGAGCTGCTCCATCGTCGCCAAGAAGCGTGGCCTGAAAGTGGCCCACCTCATTGCCGGCACCCGTTCTTTCGACATGAACATGCCCCGCGAAGTAAACCGCACCATTGTAGATGCCATCTCCGACTATCTGTTCACAGCAGGCATGGTTGCCAACCGCAACCTCAACCAAGAAGGCATGATACCCGAATACATCCATTACGTAGGAAATATACTAATAGATACCGTCCGCTACAACCGTCACCGCCTGTTGCAACCTGTGTGGTTCTCTTCCATGGGACTGGAGAAGCGCAGCTATTTGCTGCTTACCCTCAACCGGCACGACCTGTTGACAAAGAAAAAGGTACTCAATGCCCTGATGCAGACATTGGTAGAGAAAGCTGAAGGCATGCCTATCATTGCCCCTTTGCATCCTTACGTGCAGAATGCCATCAAGGCACTCGAAATCTCCGCTCCCAACCTGCACATTCTTCCGCCACAAAGCTATCTGCACTTCGGTTACCTCATCAACCATGCCAAAGGCATCATCACCGATTCCGGAAACATCGCCGAAGAGGCCACTTTCCTCGACGTACCCTGCATCACCCTCAATTCCTATGCTGAACACCCCGAAACATGGCGTGTGGGCACCAATGAATTGGTGAATGAAGATCCTGCCGCTTTTGCCTCCATGCTGGAAACAATGTTGCACGGCGAATGGAAACACACTACTCTACCCGACCGTTGGGACGGACGGACGGCAGAACGCATTGTGCAGACGTTGATTTATGAAGAATCAAAAAGCGCACCAAAGAGTCAGGAAATGGACAACCTACAGAAATAACCCAATTTATAAAAAGCGAAAAGTCGCAGGGAAGGATGTTTCCCGGTAAGATTTTTCTCCAGAAGACTTTCGGACATACGGAAAATGAAAGCGGTGAGTGCCACAGCATGAAACCGCTTCACTCCGTTGTACCAACGCAACAAACGGACGTAAGGAAGCAACTCCTGTTCATATCCCAATAGGTTTTTCACAGAACGGCGTGTCTTTGCCAGAAAGGCAAAAGTGTCCTCCTCCACCAGATGCCAAACAGGATTCTCAATATGCAGCACAGGTACCCCCGCCGCCTCCAACCTTCTTCCGAAAGCAGTGTCTTCATATCCCAAATGAAACGTTTCATCAAAACGGACACTCAAAAAGATTTCCCTCGGAATCAAGAAATTCATACTTATGAATCGTTGATAAGGTTGCTTGTTCCGCTCAGTTGCCGGCTGCGCTTCCACCTGCATTCCATACTTATACCGCAGAACCGCCCCCTCCACTTTCTTATAGGAAAATCCGCCACAAACAACATGTTCGCCCACATGATTAAGGTATGTCGAAAGAAATTCTGCCTCCACAGGTCGTGTATCCGTATCCAAGAAAAGCAAATAAGGATAACAAGCCTGTTCTCCCAGATAATTTCGGACAAATGCCGGACCATGATTTTCTTCAAGTTCAAGCACATGGCACCCTTTCAATACATTCAGTACCCGATTCTCTTCCCGCACCTCTTCACATGACGCATCATCTGCCAACAGGATTTCAAAAGGAATCTTCGTCAGCAAAGCCATCTCATGCAGCTTCTTCACCAATGAAACGCAATTGATATTATATACCGGAATAAGGATGGATAACATTGCGCAAATATACTTTTTCTTTCGTTTGCCCGAAAGAAAAAGTATCAAAAAGAAAGGGCACGGGCTCAGTCTACGGTGCTACTCCGACACTGCCAGGCACAGGTAAGGGGCGATTGTCTGAGCGAAGCGAGTTCGAGCCCCGTCTGTGCATGGCAGTGTCGGAGTAGCACCGGAAGTGCAGCCTTGATTTTTTCTTTGGTATCTTTCTTTTGCATCAAGGCAAAAGAAAGTACATCCCCCCAAGTACATATACTTTAGATTATATTTGTTTCTTTTTTAACCTTAAATTGTTACCTTTGCAGCCTCATACTGACTTAAATATGAAACAACAATATACAACTTTCATCCTTTCTCTGTTCTTCTTACTCGTCGCGCACAGCGCATCCGCACAGATAAAAGGTGTCGTTACCGACTCCCTCACCAACGAACCGTTAATGTACATCACCGTTCAATATGAAGGAAAAGGCGTGGGTGCCATCACCAATGCCGAGGGAGAATATGTGGTAGAAACCCGTAAAGGCTGGAATGAACTCACATTCTCAGCCATCGGATACACTACCAAAACCGTCAGGCTGCAACCCACCACCAAGGTACTGAACGTGAAACTGGCACCAGCCGACGTCATGCTCTCCGAAGTAGTGGTGAAGCCCCAGAAAGAGAAATACTCCCGCAAGAACAATCCTGCTGTGGATTTCATGAGAAAAGTCATTGAAAACAAGAAACAGCTGAAGCTGGAAACCAATGACTACTACGAGTACAGGAAATACGAGAAGATGAAGATGTCTATGAACGACGTCACCCCTGAGAAGATGGAAAAAGGCATCTACAAGAAATTCTCATTCTTCAAAGACCAGGTGGAAATATCCCCCAAGACCAACAAGATGATTCTCCCCATCTCCATCAAGGAAACGGCTTCGCGCACCATCTACCGCAAAAGTCCCAAGAGCGAGAAGACCATCATCGAGGGTATGAATTCCAGTGGCATTGAAGAATTCTTCAACACCGGAGACATGCTGGGAACCATCCTCACCGATGTCTTTTCCGACGTCAACATCTACGATGATGACATCCGCCTGTTGCAACGCCGCTTTGTCAGCCCCATCGGACGAGGTGCCATCAGCTTCTATAAATACTACCTGATGGACACCATCATGGTGGACAAACAGGAATGCGTGCACCTCACCTTCGTTCCGCAGAACTCTCAGGACTTCGGTTTCACAGGCCACCTCTATGTAGTAAAAGATTCTACCTATGCCGTGAAGAAGTGTACCATGAAACTACCCAAGAAAACAGGCGTCAATTTCGTGGATAACCTCGACATCGTGCAGCAATTCGAGCAGATGCCGGACGGCAACTGGGTGCTCACCGACGATGACATGACCGTAGAGTTGGCATTCATCAAAGGAACCCAAGGCCTTGAAGTGCAGCGCACCACGAAATACAGTGATTACAAATTCGACGAGATAGAACAACGACTTTTCCGTCTGAAAGGTAACGTCATCAAAGAAGCCAACATGCTCAACAAGAGTGACGACTATTGGGCGCAAGTCCGCCAGGTTCCCCTCACCAAGAAAGAGAGCAACATGGACGTCTTCATGAACCGCATCGAGCAAATCCCCGGTTTCAAGTACGTCATCTTCGGTGCGAAAGCCCTGATTGAGAACTTCGTGGAGACGGGCACCAAGAAGAATCCGAGTAAGTTCGACTTCGGACCTATCAATACCACCATCACCAGCAACTACGTGAACGGCACGCGTTTCCGTCTCAGCGGTATGACCACCGGTAACCTCGATCCCCACTGGAGTTTCAGCGGATATGGCGCCTACGGTACAAAGGACAAGAAATGGTTCTACAAAGGACAAGCAGCGTATTCGTTCAACAAGCGCGAATATGTGTTGTGGGAATTCCCCAAGCATTACATTGCCTTCGATTACAGCTACGACGTTATGTCTCCTATGGATAAGTACCTCTCGACGGATAAAGATAACATGTTCGTCGGCTGGAAGTGGACCAAAGTAGACCAGATGTCGTACATGCGCGACGCTACCCTGACTTATGAACTGGAAACTAATGCCGGCTTCTCCATCAAAGCCATGGCGCGCCACCGCAACGATGAACCTGCCGGAGGCGTACTGCAATACTGGAAAAACGACGGTAACATCGCCGGTTCATGGGACGATACCAATACCTTCATCAAGGATATCACCACCACCGAACTGGGCGTCACCCTGCGTTATGCTCCGGGCGAAACATACGTCAACACCAAGCAACGCCGTGTGCCCGTATCGCTGGATGCACCGATATTCTCCCTCTCCCACACCATCGGTCTGAAAGGCGTGCTGGGTGGCGAGTATAATTTCAACCTCACCGAGGCCAGCGTCCGCAAGCGTTTCTGGTTCGGCTCGTGGGGTAAACTGGACATCACAGCCCGCGCCGGAGCGCAGTGGAACACCGTACCGTTCCCCCTGCTGAACCTGCCCATGGCTAACCTTTCATACATCACCCAGCACAACGAGTCATTCAGCCTTATCGACAACATGGAGTTCCTGAACGACCGTTATGCCTCTCTTGCCCTGACGTATGACATGAACGGAAAACTCTTCAACCGCATCCCGCTCCTCAAAAAGCTGAAATGGCGCGAAGCTTTCCGCATCCGTGGTATGTATGGCACCCTGACGGACAAGAACAACCCGTACAAGAGCCACAACAGCGAACTGTTCCTCTTCCCCATGCGCGATGGTGTGCCCACCAGTCACGTAATGGGTAGCACTCCCTATCTGGAAGCCAGCGTAGGTATCTACAATATATTCAAACTATTACATATCGAATATGTTCGCCGCCTCACTTATACCGATATTCCGGGAGTAAAGAAAGGTGGCATCCGTTTCATGATATTAATGATTTTCTAAACAAATATGAATTATTAACTCACATGACCCCATTAGCAGAAAGGCTTCGCCCTAAAACCTTAGACGAATACATCGGTCAGAAACATTTAGTAGGACCGGGTGCGGTGTTGCGTAAAATGATTGACGCAGGACGTATCTCTTCATTCATCCTATGGGGTCCTCCGGGAGTAGGCAAAACAACTTTGGCGCAGATTATCGCCAACAAATTGGAAACTCCGTTTTATACGCTAAGCGCCGTGAGTAGTGGTGTGAAGGATGTGCGCGAAGTGATAGAGCGCGCCAAGAGCAACCGCTTCTTCTCACAAGGCAGTCCCATCCTGTTTATTGACGAAATCCACCGTTTCAGCAAGTCACAGCAAGACTCACTGCTCGGTGCCGTAGAACAAGGCACTGTTACGCTGATAGGCGCCACCACAGAGAACCCTTCCTTTGAGGTTATACGCCCGTTGCTGTCCCGTTGTCAGCTCTATGTACTGAAGTCTCTCGAAAAAGAAGACCTCATGGAATTGCTGCAACGTGCCATCACCACCGACCATATACTGAAGGAACGTAAAATCGAACTGAAAGAAACCACCGCCATGCTCCGCTACAGTGGTGGAGACGCGCGTAAGTTGCTCAACATACTGGATCTTGTAGTCTCTTCCGAAGCCAACGACCCCGTTATCATTACCGATGCAACCGTCACCGAGCGCCTGCAACAGAATCCCCTTGCCTACGATAAAGATGGAGAAATGCACTATGATATCATCTCCGCTTTTATCAAGTCCATCCGTGGCAGCGACCCCGACGGTGCCATCTACTGGCTGGCGCGCATGGTAGAGGCCGGAGAAGATCCCGCCTTCATTGCCCGCCGCCTCGTTATCTCTGCTTCGGAAGACGTAGGACTGGCAAATCCGAATGCTTTGCTTATCGCCAACGCTTGTTTTGACGCCGTAATGAAAGTGGGCTGGCCCGAAGGACGCATCCCACTGGCAGAAGCTACCGTCTATCTTGCCACAAGTCCGAAAAGCAACTCCGCCTACATGGCTATCAACAATGCTCTGGAACTTGTACGCGAAACCGGAAATCTGCCTGTTCCTCTACATTTGCGCAATGCGCCCACCAAACTGATGAAACAGTTGGGATACGGTGATAACTATAAGTATGCGCACGATTATCCCGGTCACTTCGTCAAGCAGCAATTCCTACCCGACGAGTTGAAGGACCGACGGCTCTGGGAAGCACAGGACAATGCTGCCGAACAGAAACATGCCGAAAGGATGAAAGCGTTGTGGGGCGAGAAATACAAATAATGAAAATCAGTAGGTGAGTTTTACTCTTTCCTATTAGGTTTTGAATGAAATGATATACTGAGTATCTTCATTCCCCTCCTCCAGTCGGAGGAGGGGTGCCCTTTAGGGCGGGGTGGTAGGTGAGAAAGAATTCCTTATTTTTATGATTAATAGGTATTTTATTGTTTTACCTACCACCTCCCCCTACGGGTACTCCTCCTCCCGAGAGGAGGAGAATTAAGATAGTACTGCTTTAGTATTTGCTTCATTACTGCACATTAGCTTGTTTATACAGCTTCAATAATTCCAATATTTCCGAAGTAGATTTCATATTCCTACAAGTTACATCTATACAAAGATAGCCAAAGATAGGAAGAAAGCAAAGCAATCTGCAGCAAAAGAAAACACGCCAACAAAATTTCTCATTATATGTATTATGAGAAATCTTTTCCCTAAATTTGCATACTCACTTTAAATATATACAAAATGAGAATTGTAGTATTAGACGGTTACACAGCCAATCCCGGCGATTTATGCTGGGATAAATTGAAAGAGTTAGGCGAGTGCACAATCTACGACCGCACTGCCCCCGGCGAAGTTCTGGAACGTGCCACCGGTGCCGAAGCCCTCCTTACCAATAAGGTAGTACTCAACAGCGAAACGATCGCCGCCCTGCCCGATCTGAAATATATCGGCGTGTTGGCTACAGGCTATAACGTAGTAGACACCGCCGCCGCCCGCGAACGTGGCATCATCGTGACCAATATACCCGCATACAGCACTCCCTCCGTCGGACAAATGGTATTTGCCCATATCCTGAACATCACCCAGCAAGTACGCCATTATTCCGAAAAAGTCAGTCAGGGAGACTGGAGCAAGAGTTCTGACTTCTGTTTCTACGATACCCCGCTCATTGAGTTGCTCGGAAAGAAGATAGGTATAGTCGGCCTGGGACAAACCGGCTACAACACCGCCCGCATAGCCATCGGATTCGGTATGAAAGTCTGGGCTGTCACCTCCAAGTCGCGCCTGCAACTCCCACCGGAAATCAGGAAGGCAGACCTCGACCAGGTATTCCACGAATGCGATATCGTCAGTCTGCACTGCCCCTTGACGGACAGCACCCGCAATCTGGTAAACGCCAACCGCCTCGCCCTGATGAAGCCCACCTCCATCCTCATCAACACCGGACGTGGCCCTCTCATTAATGAACAAGACCTTGCCAACGCTCTGAACACCGGACAAATCTATGCCGCCGGACTGGATGTCCTCTCTGAAGAACCACCCCATACCGACAATCCGCTGCTGACTGCCCGGAACTGCTTCATCACCCCGCACATTGCCTGGGCTAATTTCGAAGCACGCCAAAGGCTGATAAATATCACAGTAAGTAACTTAAAAGCATATATTGACGGGAAACCGGTAAACGTAGTAAAAGGATGATATAAATACCTATTTATCATATAATAAGGAATTCTTTTCTCACCTACCACCCCACCCTAAAGGGCACCCCTCCTCCGACTGGAGGAGGGGAATGAAGATACTCTGTATATCATAACGTTTTATTATCATTCACAAATCAAACCACTCTTCCAAACATCATGGGAAAATCAGAAATCAAAAGTCTCTTCCTCAGCATTCCGGTCCTCCTGACCATCGCCTTGGCCCTCATCACAATGGTAGCCGCTTTCTCCGGGAATTTCGACCCTGCCAATTCAAGATACATGCCCGTACTGGGACTGGCGCTCCCTGCATTATTACTCTGCAACTTATTGGTTGCCATTTGTTGGGCCTTTGCACGCAGACGCTGGGCATTCGTCCCCCTTGCGGCAATCGTTTTCAACTATGGCTACATCCTTGCCATCTTCCAGTTCAGCTTCACCAGAGAAATTCCCGAAGGGCACTACAGCAGCAACTACGCTGACGGTTACCTGAAAATAGCCACCTACAACGTCGGCAACTTCGGCGGTGAAATCACCGGCTACTCCTGCAAAGAGATTGCCCGTTACATGAAAGAACAGAAAGTCGATGTCCTCTGTTTCCAGGAGTGTGGCGACAACCAATACTTTCCTATGGACAGCATCCGCAAAGTGTTTTCACACTGGCGATACGCCATGATTCCCACCGAAGACTCTATTCGCGGAGTGCTCCCTATTGCCGTCTTCAGCCGATACCCGCTCATCAACCCGCAGTTCATCTCCTACGCCCAAAGCGCCAACTGTAGCATGCAGTGCGACATCGTCCTGGGTCGCGACACCGTCCGCCTGCTCAACAACCACTTGCAAACCACCAGCGTCAGCCAGAACCGCCGGAAATGGGAACGCGGCCTCGCCAACACCAACGACACCCGCCGCGAAGCCGAAGTCGTTCAAGGCGCCATCACCTCCCTGCACGATAACTTCGTGAAGCGTGCCGAGCAAACGGACACCATCTGCCAACTCGCCCTCGCCAGTCCCTACCCCGTGCTGGCCTGCGGTGACTTCAACTCCTTGCCGTCTTCCTACACTTATGCCGAACTGAGCGATATCCTCAAAGATGGTTTCCGAACCAGCGGCCGCGGCTACATGTACACCTACCGTTACTTCAAACGCCTGCTGCGCATCGACTACGTTTTCCATTCTCCCAGCATCCGGGGATACCGCTACTATTCACCCGACCTGGATCTGTGCAGCGACCATAATCCGGTGCTGATGGAGATGAAAATAAAGAGATGAAACGACCTTCATTCTCAAATAAAAGATTTATATTTGTCTATTGATTAAAAACATACTGTATTATGAATAATCAAAAAACAAACCTACAGATGCCCGATGTGAATGAGTTGAACTTTACAATAGCTCTCATTTCCGAATTTTCCAAACGCTTTAATTTGGGACAGAAACAAGCATTCAATTACATCAACCGCTTTAAAGGTATGCAATTCCTTCGTAATCATTACCAGAGTTTGCATACCCAATCGTTTGATGACGCCATAGACGATATTCTTACAGTATGCCAACACAACGGAGGGAAATTAAAATGAAACTATACCATGGCTCCAATGTAGAAATACATATTCCCCGTACATCATTATGACATCGTCATTGGTCCCATTGCCGACGATGGTGTCACTTTTCAACTAAGACGCTTCTCAACCGGAATTATTCCTATGGAAAAGTTAATAGAAGAATTGAAATTCAATAAAGGAAAAACTATTCAATATTTCTTCGGTACAGAAAAAGCCCTTAATTATTTGATAAAGTTATGATAAAACAAGAACAAATTCAATTCCTCATAGAAGAAACAACCCGGGAAATCATCATATATTTAATGCAAGACTTCGGGTACGAGATGGATAAGGCTCTTGAAACATTCTACAATTCAGATACTTTCGAACGCCTGAATAATCCGCAAAGCGGACTTTATTATCAAAGTTCCGGCTATGTATACAATTTTTTGAAAGAAGAACTACTCACTGGGAAAGTGGGATGAAAGAAATCTCCCCCCTCACCCTTTAAACAAAACCGCCTATGAAAGCACAATTACTCCTAATCCTCCACTTCCTGCCCGCCCTGTTGTTTGCCCAGCAAGAAGTGCGTTTCCCCGACGACTTCAAGACGAGCGCCCTGGACGGGAAAGAAGTAACCATCACCAACACGCTGACTCTGACGAACAACTATAATTATACGTATGGTTCCATCACCCTTTCCAACGGCCAGCTATGGACCCCTACCGAGAAGCACCAGCCGGGTGCGGACATGTTCAGCCAAGAGAATAAAGCTAATCAGGAGAATCAAATCACCGTCAAGCAAGGTGCTTTCTCCTTCACAGATGCCAATGCCACCTGCCGCATCGGACAGACCGTAGAGCGACTGACCGGAACCGCCAGCTACAGCAACGGAACATATACCCTCACGCTGACCCGGAAACCCAACTTCAAGGAAAACGAGCGCCCCACGTCCTGCAACATCAACGAAACGTATAACCTGAAAGTGGCCAGCTTCAATCTGGAACACCTCAACAAAAGTGCAAGTACTTACAACATCAAGCTCAACAAAGTGGCCCTCGCCCTGCAAGCCCTCCAAGCCGACATATACGCCTTGGTAGAAGTGGAAGGAGCCGCCGGACTGGAAGAGCTCTGCCAACTCCTGAACGAGAACTGCGACACGCAGAAGTACAAGACACGGTATTATAGAGATAACGTGCAAGGCATGGCCTGTTTCATCTACAACAGCGAAACCGTCACCCACGTTGGTGCCATCAGCCCAAATAAGCTGGCAGATAACTATCTGCCCGACCGCAAAACAGCTCAGGGTTTTCAACTGAACAGTAACCGTGAACGCTTCATCCTTTGCTGCAATCATTGGAAATCCAAATCCGGCACCAACGTTCCGGAGCAATATAAAGACAAAGGCGACGGTCAGGGTGCCTACAATCCCCGCCGTGTGCAAGAAGCCGAAGCCACCCTGCGATTCATCGAAGAAATAAAAAAAACCTATAACGACCCCGACGTATTGGTGGTGGGCGATCTGAACGCCTACACCTGCGAAGATCCTATCCGCACCCTTGAAGACGGCGGTCTCATCAACCTGCTGACCGCCTATGCCCCCAACGAATACAGCTATGCTTTCTTCAGCAATGGCAGTTATGCCACCGGTTATCTGGACCATAGTTTGGCAACCAGCACCCTCGAACAGCAAGTGGTCTACGCTTGTCCGTTCCGCATCAATGCCGATGAACCTCAGAGAATAGACATTGACCAAAACGGCGTACAGACGGACAACATGTACCGCTGTTCCGACCATAGTCCCATCGTCACCTTCATCAACCTAGAAAGTAGCAGCACCGGAATCGAAGACGTCGGCACTTCCCAACCCGCCATCCGCCTGACAGGCGACCCGCGCAGCGGCTATCTCACCCTGATGAGCAGCACAGAACTTACCCGCGTGGAAATCGTCAGCAGCAGCGGACAAACCATCGCCTCGCACGACACTGCCGGTAACACGGAGAAACGCTTCAATCTACCTGTCAAGGGACTGGCACACGGTTTCTACTTGATACGCGCCTACGACGCACAAAGCTGCTGCGCCACCTGCAAAATGGTGTTGCCATAGTACAAAGATACGGCCATCAGATATAATTGTAAACTTTAGAGCCTGCTTAAAACAATGTTTTTTTAAGCAGGCTCTAAAGTTTTTATTATCTTTGCAGTTCAAATAATAAATTCAACAAATTAGTAATGGATAACAAAAGCAAATTTACTCATGATGATTTACATAAACTTCATGATATGGAAGATTTTATCAAAGAAATTGAAACACTGAAAAAAGACATATCAGTACGTGGATATGAGAAGATTAAGCGCATCAATAGAAGTTCATGCAAAATCATTAAAGAACATGACAAGAAACACAAAAAAGATAGTCAACGTTAAGATTTATTAAATTTAAAATACTACATTTTTAATACACTAACTCACTTATACACAAGTATATAATATATTGAAAATGTTTGAATTTGAACAAACAATTATTTACTTATTCGTATCTTTGCAAGCGTGCAAAAGCAACAAAGCGGAGCACAAAAGGTAAATTCATTTTTAATTATGATGGAAGAAATAAATTCCGATGAAGAAAGTCTATCCGGGAATTTGGTATCCGAGTTCTCCGGTGTACGAAGCAAAGTTTCACAGGTGATTAGTATCAAACAGTATTTCGAGAAAATACAAGGTGACGAATTCAAAGACCGCGTGGTGCGCTACCGCACCCTGCGGCAGCAACCGGGACACGAGGCCGAAGCGCAAGCCATCAAGGGCAAGATGCCCTGCATCATCCCCGCCGGCATCTGCCAGGGCGGACATGCAGCCAGCAACCTCATCGAGCTGAGCCACATCTCCAGCATCGACCTGGACTATACCGACGAGCGCACCGAAGAAGTATTCGGAAAGCTGAAAGAACTGCCTTATGTAGTGGGTGCCCATAAAAGCATTTCCGGCAACGGCTGCAAGGCTTTCGTATTGATTGCTATCCAAGATTCCAGCGAATACAATGCCTATTACGCTGCCGTGTCAGCAGCCATCAGCAGCTACGTAAATCACCCTTGCGACCCGAAGTGCAAAGACATCACCCGTCCCTGCTTCTACTCCTGGCATCCCGAAGCGTACTTCAACCCCGATGCCATCCCTTTCCGCCTGCCGGAAACGGAAAAAAGCTCAGTGCCGGAAAACACTGTTCCTGCAACACCCGTTCCCGCAACGCCCGTAGCATCCGCCTCACCCCAGCCTGTTCCGCAAGCCCCCGCTCCCGGTTTCCTTGCCCAATTCGTCAGCGACTTTGAGCACCTCAACCCCTTCGTGCGCGGCGAGCGAAACGACATCGCCCTGAAGCTGGGACGCATGGCCCGCAGTAAAGGTTTTTCGATTGAAGAACTCGAAAAAATCACTTCTGTTTTTTCGCAACATTGGTCCAACGCCGATTTCACAGCAGAAGATATCCGTCAACGCGTGCAAGCTGGTTATCAATTCATTAGCACTCTTCCTAAAGTCCCCCAAGACACCAATCAGGGTCCACTTAGGTCCAGGGTCCACCCGGCCCCACAAACGACCCGCAATGACTCCGAAGAGGAAGACGTTTTGTTAGAAAATAACAACGAGCTACGTGCCTCTGCACCCTATTTCCCGGAGGAAGTTTACGAGCATCTGCCACCCTTTTTGAAGGATTGCGTCAAGTATGCCAACAATCCCCGTGAAAAGGACATCACACTACTGAGCTGCATGAACTGTTGTGCCGCCTGCCTGCCCGGCACACGTTTCATCTACAAGAACGCCGAGTTCTCTCCGAACTTCTATTCTGCCATCCAGGCTCCTTCCGCCGCCGGAAAAGGAGTCGTCGGCTTCTGTATTTATCTGCTCGAAGCCACGCAGAAGCACTACGACCGACTGCGCCGCAAGCAGAAGAAAGAATTTGAAGAAAACATGTTCGCCTGGGAAACGGAAATGCAAAAAGCCCGCCGCGAAAAGCGCAAGCCAGACATCAACCTCAAGCCCGAGGAACCCAAGTACGTCTACATCAAGATTCCCAGCACTATTTCCAAGAGTCGTCTCATCGCCCACCTGCGAGACAACGGTCTCGTGGGCGGCAGCATGACGAGTACAGAAATCTACACCATGATTTCCGCCATCTCACAGGAGTGCGGCAACTTCACCGACATCCTTTGCAAAGCTGCGCAGCACGAAGAGATAGCTTCTTCCTACAAAGTGGATGGCGACCCCATCAGCGTCCAGACTCCCTACCTGTCGCTCCTCCTCTCGGGCACGCAAGAGCAGTTCATCGCCTTCTTCCAGTCGCTCGAAGACGGGCTCTACAACCGCTTCTCCATTTACACCCGGCAGGCACAGTACATCTGGGAATCGTGCGCCCCGAAAGAAGGAATAGATTTGCGTACCTACTTCCGTGAATTGGGCGAACAACTGGCCGAGATGCACCTGCACTTGCTCGAGTTCCCCACACGTGTCACCTTCAGCGAGGCACAGTGGGAAGAGCACACACACCAGTTCAGTGAGCTGCTGGATAAAGCCATCATTGAAGGAACCGACGCACCGGGCGGTATCATCTTCCGTCACGGTCTGCTTGCCATGCGCATCGCTGCCCTGCTCACGGTATTCCGCAAGTGGGAGGACTTTAAATTCGCCAAAGAATATCGCTGCTCGGACGAGGATTTCAATACGGCGATGAGTATCATTCACGTACTCATTGAGCACAGTCTGCTGATGAGCACGGCGCTACCTGCAAGCAAGCATCCGCCGGTGGCCATACACAGTTTTCACCGGGTGAATAACGTGTTAAACACTTTGCCAACTAATTTTACTTATACTGAATTCTTGAATGCGGCACATGAGAAAGGGATATCCACCACTTCCGTCAAGCGTATGCTGAAGAAAGCCCAGAAGTGCGAACTAATTATTAAACAAGAGGATACATACCAAAAAACAGGAAAATAAGCCCAAAACAGGGGCCGGGTGGACCCTGGACCCAAGCGGACCCAAAACGAAGAGATGAGACGGAGAATTCCGTCTCATCTTTGTAAGGATATACACAAAAAGATGAGAGTGTGTCAAAATGAATATTAGAACACCCCCATTGCAAGGGCAAAAAAATAATTGCAAGGGCTAATGAAATTATTGCAAGGGCAAACAGATTTATTGCAAGGGCAAACCATTTGCCATTCCTATTTTGTATTTGCAACCTCCATCAGCACAACTCACGGTTCGCCCAAAGCATTCACAATAAGCCTCACTTGTGCAGGTGTATATTGCTTTGCGCAATGCCGCAGCCCCTTATCCTCTAAACCCTCTTTCAGACCGGGATTCAGTGCAATCCATTGATTGAGTTTTGCCACAGCCGTTTTGGCTTCGATGTTCGGACAGTAAAGCTGTGCCAACTCGCTTTTGCCGTAAGTGCGGCATTGAAATTCATTATCTTCTTCGCTGGTTTTCATATAATAAATTCATTATTTTATTTCCCATAAAGGTACTAATAATTAGCGAATTATCAGTCAATATATACGCTTTTTTCGTCGATAAACAAAACAGAAACTACATATAACCAGTGCGTAAGCTGCATGCCAACTCCGGTAAAATTCATATCCCCTGTTATCCCCCGTAATCCTATGTTATCCCTCGAAAATCCCCGGAAAGTCCGGATAAGTCCGAAACTCCCCTGACGGCTGTCGTATCTTTGAGGTATCAAAACAAGCTTGTTGGACAATTAATAATTAAAATTTAAAAATTAATAATTAAAAAGTTATGGGAGTATTTTTCAAGAAAGAAGAGTATGCCGACCCCACCAAGAAGGATGCGGCAAAGATGATTTATCCCCGACTGGTGACGCTGGGACAGAGTGTCGATCTGGATGTGCTGGCATACAGAATGAAGAACGTGAGTTCGCTCTCCAAAGGCGACATCCAGAGTGTGCTTACCAACTTCGTGGAGACGATGCGCGAATGTCTGTATGCTGGACAATCGGTAAACATCAAGAACTTCGGTGTATTCTCACTGAGTTGCGAAGGCGAAGGTTCCGCCACCCGTAAGGAGTGCACAGTGGAGAAAATCAAACGGGTGAATATCAATTTCCGACCTTCCACCTCCGTCAAGGTGAATCTGGTGGCCACCCGTGCCGGAGAAAAAATAGAGTTCATCGACCTGCAAGCCTACCTCGAGGCACAGCAGGCCGGCGGCGGAGGCAATTCCGGTGGTTCGGGAGGCTCCGGCGGTTCAGGAGAAGGAGGCCTGGAAGAGGATCCACTGGGATAGAATCTAACGCCTTTGGCGTTAGAAATTAAAAATTAAAGGCTGCGCGATGGGTGAAGCGCAGCCCACTAATAACTAATATTTGATTTGGTATGAAAAAGAAAATGAGTTGGGATGCGATATTGAAGGTGGTAATTGCGGTGGCTTCGGCTGTATTGGGAGCGCTGAGTGCGCATGCAATGACGGGGAAGATGTAATGAGAAGAATAAATCTAATCGTCATTCACTGTTCCGCCACTCGTGCTGACCGCCACTACACGGAAGCGGAGCTCACTGCCGATCATCTGCGACGGGGGGTCAGCGAAGCGGGGTATCATTATTACATTCGCCTGAACGGGGACATCAAAAGCCTTCGTTCCGTAGAGAAGGCCGGGGCGCATGCACGGGGTTACAATGCGAGTAGCATAGCTGTTTGCTACGAGGGTGGACTGGACTGCCACGGAGTGCCCAAAGATACGCGTACAGAGTGGCAACGACATTCTCTGCGGGTGCTGGTAAGGACATTGAAGATGGATTATCCGGAAGCAAGGGTGGTAGGACACCGGGATTTGAGTCCGGATGTGAATGGAAACGGAGAGGTGGAGCCGATGGAGTGGACGAAGGAGTGCCCGTGCTTTGAGGTGAAGGGGGAAAGGTGGTAAAGGTAGGATAAAATAAACCCCGGAAAAAACTTCCGGGGTTCATTTTATAGAAACAATGATTCTTATTCTTCTTGAAGAGAGAAGTTCTTAACTTCAAACGTAGAAGCACAAGTTGCATCACTCGTATACTTAATAGCTATGCGAATAACCTTATCATTATACTTGCTGAAATCAGTTTCCATTGGAATGAAGGTAAAGCTATCGGGCCATGTTGCAAATTCCAATTTTTCCCAGGTAGCAGTAGTCACATCATTAGTATAATCTGTAGAAACGCAAACACTAATATAATCTTCTGCTTTTGCTCCATACAGATAATTTAGACCGGCTTCAAATCTTAATACAGGAGTTAAAGCACCCTTCAAATTGATTTCCGGAATAAGCAACCAACTTTCAGTAGTCTTATTGCCCCCCAAATATCCGGTAGCTTTCCAACCGTATTTAGCATCGAGAATCCAAACATAGTCTTTTCCGCCCAACTCAACATCCTGAATTGTACATCCACCTTCATCACCAATAAAGGTATTTGCATAGTATACTTTCGCTTCGTTCCATACACCGTTCGCTTTGATAAACAACATCGTGGTAGGCATAACCTTAGCAGTTTCCGTCCAAGTAGCACCGTCATAAATGAACTCGGTTGCAGAAATAGCCTGGCTACTACTGCTGTAATAAACCACAGCTACAGTCAAGTCTGCCTGAGCATACGGATAAGCATTCTTCAGATAAATCGGCAAAGTTTCTCCCGGTTTGCTGACATAGGTAGCTCCCATCTTAGCATAATCGGCAGGTTGCAATACAGCGACAGTTACATCCGGAGTGGTGTATTCTTTCCAAGTGCTGGTTGCTGCGTCATACCGGTATACAGCAGAAGTGTTGTATTTTGCAGCAGCACGCGTAGAGGCGAACATCATAGCAGAAGCTGCTTCCACTTCATTTTCAGGAACTTCCTTATACAGATAAACATCTGCATAATAGCCATCCTTAGGTTCTGTAACACTTATATTTTTAATCTCTATAGTAGGGGCACATGCCGAAGTACTCTTATATGCAAATGCAAGGCGTACTTTCTTTCCAACGTAATCTTTCAAATCAATCTTACCGGAATTAACAAAAGTCCAGCCCTTACCTTCCGACCACGTAGCGTTCAGTGTAGTCCAAGTAGCAGCCGTAACGTTATCTACATAATCAGCAGAAATCTTAGCTTCGATAAAATCAGCGCGGTTATTGCCATTCAGGAAGTTGATGGCAGCATCGAATGAAAGTGACGGAGCAGTAGCACCGGACAAATCTATTTCGGTAGAAACTAACCAGCTTTCAGTAGGATTGTTCACCCCACCAGCAAAAGCCGCAGCTTTCCAATAATTGTTCTGTGAATCGTATTTCCATGCATAAGTAACGCCTTCCAACTTGATGTCCTGGAAGGTGAAATCACCATCACTTCCCTTCATTGATGCATTCAGATAGATACCAAATGAAGAGGGCGGATATGAACCAAAAGAATAAGAACCATTATATTCATTCAATTTCACGGTCTTCTTCTTTTCAACATTCACGATAGAAGTTGTGCCATCTGCATTTTGAGAGAACTTCCAGTCACCACCGGTTGCAGGAAGAGCGCCCAGATTAAAACTATTATATGTTCCTGACAGATAAATGAACTTTTCATCCGGACGTTGCAGAGAATATCCGGTTGCAGTAGGAGTAACAGTCAATACATAATTCGAAACATCACTACTAATCAATCCATCGGTAACAGTCACAGCAGTACCAGCCATATAACCATAGGATTTTGTTTCATCCGTAAGTCTTCCAAAGGGAATGAGTTTTCCTTCTTTATCAGGAGCAACAAATACATAATTACCACCCTCAGCAGCCATTCCAGATACTTTCTGATAAACATTCGGAATTACGCCACCGCCGCCGATACTCGGTTCTGTCTCAGAATACGCATAGTTGACCATACGCATAGCACCATCAGCAGGATTCTCTACAGCTTGTTTCAGGAGGGCAGGGATTTTACTTATTGTAGACGGAGACAGGAACGAAGCAGAAACAGTTTCACCCCATACTGTCTTATAGTCACCGGAAGTAAGTTCGTAAGCGGAAATGCCATTGAAATCTGTCAGATATTCGGGCAGTTTCTCTGCATTATTGAAAGCCACCGTCACTTTCGATTCGTCGCTCAAATAAGGATAAAGGGTTTCAAGATAAGCAGGCAGATACCATGATGCTGGTGCGGTTTCCGTAAAATATTTGTTCGTGCCCATGGCTTCCAAAGCTGCCACAAAGTCTATTCCTTCCGGATCTACTTTATCCGTTGCAATCTTTATATTGCTCTCAAGTCCGGCAATTTTCTTATAGTCACCGTCTGCCAGGCTCAACTCGACATTCTGCACATCCTTAGGAATGGCAAGCTCGTCATAGCCCGGAAAGTTATCTTCGTTATAGTCGCAACTTGCCAAAAACAGCAAAGATGCGCACATGCTAAATACTATATTTTTCTTCATAATCTGTCTTGGTTTAGAAATTGAACTTCAATCTTACAGAATAGGTACGGCCGAAACCATAAAGCACACGTGTAGCACTCTCCCAATCGTGAGTACTACCATCACGAGCATCTGCAATGTATTCCTGATCGAGGACATTGTTTACATTTCCACTTAGAGTGGCACGTATTTTTCCAAAATCAAATGTATAACCTGCACTTAAATCAAATGTGCTATAGGATGGAATCTTCCACGGGCTACCAATTACATAAGGCTCATTTTGCGTTGCAACGTTGGCATTGATATCATAATCGGCAAAGTTACGTGAGAAGAAGTTCCAATCTACTCCCAAGCGCAGACCTTTTACCGGACGTACCCCTAACCCCAAAGCGGCTGTTGTCTGTGCCGAACCACCTACAGAAACGTTATCCATATCAATCTGATATTGATATTGTTCTGCATTTGCCATATCAGTCACTACATCACCACGAGTATTTTTCAACATTTGGCCTTGTGAGTCGAACAGGTATCCGGAAGCTACACCGCCCCAACGCCAGTCGCCCCAAGAGAACATACCTGTAACATCAAGCCAATTCAAAGGTTTGGCAACAAAATCCAATTCTACTCCCCAGTGGTCAGCGTTGGCACCAGTCATGTTCATAGCCCAACGCAAACCGTCTTGCGTTGTACCACTATCGTAAAGAGCCTTGTCCATCCAACGGGTATAGTACCCATTCAAGTTAGCAGTGAAGAAACGACTACGGTAGCCATATCCCACCTCGAACGACATAATTTTCTCGTTCTTGGCATCCGGGTTACGGTCATGTGAAGTTTGCGAATTGATGAAAGAAGTATCAAACATCGGCGCACGATTGATGTAGCCTGCGTTGACGAAGATATTATGATTCTCAGTCAGGTTATAGTTAGCACCTCCCTTGATGTTTCCACCCAGATAATTCTTGGTTGAAGACTTAGCCTTATCTTTACTATAATACATGCGGTCATAACGCCAATAGCCGGTATTTGAAGCACCACCGGACACAAAGGCGCTCAACTTATCCTGATTGTATTCCAACTGTGCAAACACGCCTTCATACATAACGAAGCCATCATAATCACGACGCAACACATCACCCACATTCAATTTTTGATTAATATAACTAGAATTACCACCTACGGCGGGGTTATTTTCTGCCGTAACGTTCTTTCTATTATAAGAATCAATAAAATAAGTACCTCCGAAAAGGTCTGTCAGGATATCCTGATGTAAGCCTTTGTAATAACGGAAATCAATACCGCCATAGAAATCAAAATTTTCACCGAGTTTAGTGGTGTATGTAGAGAGCAAGCCATACCAGAGATGATTGTTCATCATCTTACTCATTACCATCTTGGAACCGTTAGTACTTTCGGCATTCATTGTTTCAACAGCATCATAGTCAAAAGTTCCATCCGGACGACGGAATTGTGTGTTCACCAAACCGTTTGTAGAACCATACCATGAATTAGAGTAGGTGCTATCGCCCGTACCTCTATAACCATCTCCACGACCGATAGATACATAAAGAGCAGTACTCAAGCTTGATTTCTGATCAATCTGCCACAAGTGATTCAAAGAAATCTGTGGTTTGTGATAAGAGTTCTTGGAAGAGTTATAAGACTGTCCATGGCGATAACCGAAAGTAGAGTTATACTTATAAGGACTATCTTCGCCCATATATTGTTTTACACGCTGCCATTCTTTAATAGATAGACCATTCTGATTGCTACGTTGGTTATGCCACTGAGGAGCACCAAAAGCGGTCAAAGACAACTGGTGGTTGTCATTGAAGCGTTTAGCAATACTAACGAACCAAGTATATCCTTCAAACTCTGTACCTTGTATATATCCGTCACCCCAGGTCTTGGCTCCCAGCAAGGAGAATGCCCATCCGTCTTTAGACAAACCGGAGGAAAGATTAAACAGAATTTTATTATAACCATCATTGCCCATAGCGTAGGAAACAGAACCACCCTTCTTAGCTTCGGTAGTTTTAGTAATAATATTGATAGAACCACCTACTGCCGGAGAGGCAACTTTGGCAGCACCCAAACCACGTTGTACCTGAATGCTCCGGGTTACATCAGACAAACCTGACCAGTTTGACCAATATACCTTATTGTTCTCCATACCATTCATGGGTACACCGTTAACCATCATAGCAGAGTTTTCACTCTTGAAACCACGAATATTAATCTTACTGTCTCCAAAACCACCACCGTCTTTAGTAGCATATATACCCGGAGTAGATTTCAGGATTTCAGGAAATTCCTGTGTACCTAACTTTTCTTCTATAAAAACCGGATCAATAGTAGATACAGCTACGGGGGTTTTACGGGCAACTGCTATAGACGAAGTAATCGTAACGTCCGCCAGCATCACTGCATCCGGTTCCATTTTGATAGCACCCAAATCAACAGAAGCACCCTTCTGTGTAATCTTCTTCTTGAGGTCTTTGAAACCTACGTACTTGAACAACAAGGTTCCACCTTGAGCAACACTTTGTTTAAAATAACCATCAATGTCAGTCACCGTACCCTGTGAAGTGCCTTCTACCATAACGGCAGCTCCCACCAGCGGTTCGCCTGTTTCTGAGTCAACAAGCTGTCCCCTCACTGTAGTCTGGGCAAATGCCGCAGCACTAAATATGGACAGCACTGCCACCAACAGGAAATGAATTAGATGTTTTTTCATACTTCTGTTTTTTGTTAATTAATTGTGTTAATTAGAAATGTTAATTAAGTATTAAATACTGTATCAAGACGCAAATATAATTAATAAGATTTAGATTTGTATTACATTTCTGCTACAAAATTTTAGAGTAAGTAGGAGTTATTGAAACTTTTTATAACAAAAAAGCCCTACAAGATTTTTGCAGGGCTTTCTATTTGTCATCAAAATATAATATATGCTATCAGATTCTCACCGATTATCAGTCATTCATCAGCTTTCTATAACGTACACGGGTAGGTTCTTCTTTCCCTAAACGTTTCTGTTTATTTTCCTCATATTCTGAATAAGAGCCTTCGAAATAGAAGACATTGGAATCACCTTCGAACGCAAGTATATGAGTGCAAATACGGTCGAGGAACCAACGGTCGTGACTGATGATTACGGCACATCCCGCAAAGTCTTCAAGACCTTCTTCAAGAGCACGAAGTGTGTTCACATCGATGTCATTGGTAGGTTCGTCCAGTAACAACACGTTACCCTCTTCTTTCAGAGCCATAGCAAGATGCAGACGGTTACGTTCACCACCCGAAAGTACACCGCAAAGCTTCTCCTGATCTCCACCGGAGAAGTTGAAACGTGACAGGTAGGCACGTGCATTGATATCACGGCCACCCATACGAATCAGTTCCGTACCGCCGGAAATAACCTGGTACACGCTCTTGTTCGGGTCGATATCACTGTGTTGCTGATCGACATAAGCCACCTTCACGGTCTCTCCTACTTCAAACTCGCCTTTATCCACGGTTTCCAGTCCCATAATCAGGCGGAACAGGGTGGTTTTACCGGCACCATTGGGACCGATGACGCCGACAATGCCGTTGGGCGGAAGCATGAAGTTGAGGTCGTCGAACAGAAGTTTGTCGCCATAGGCTTTTGCCACGTGCTTTGCTTCGATCACCTTGTTGCCAAGGCGCGGACCGTTGGGGATGAAGATTTCCAGTTTCTCTTCTTTCTCCTTGATGTCTTCGTTCATCAATTTATCATAAGAGTTCAGACGCGCCTTACCCTTTGCCTGACGGGCTTTGGGAGCCATGCGCACCCAGTCCAACTCACGTTCCAGTGTCTTGCGACGCTTGCTGGCAGTCTTCTCTTCCATCTCCATGCGCTTGGTCTTCTGTTCCAACCAACTGGAGTAGTTGCCTTTCCAGGGGATACCTTCGCCACGGTCGAGCTCAAGAATCCAGCCTGCTACGTGGTCGAGGAAGTAACGGTCGTGAGTTACGGCAATCACCGTACCTTCATATTGCTGCAAGTGCTGTTCCAGCCAGTCGATGGACTCGGCATCGAGGTGGTTGGTAGGCTCGTCCAGCAACAGTACATCGGGTTTCTGCAACAGCAGGCGACAGAGAGCCACACGGCGGCGTTCACCTCCCGAAAGATGCTCCACAAACTGATCTTCGGGCGGGCAACGGAGGGCATCCATGGCGCGTTCCAATTTACTGTCCAGATTCCAGGCATCGGTTGCATCGATGATGTCCTGAAGTTCTCCCTGGCGGGCAAAGAGTTTGTCCATCTTGTCAGCATCTTCGTAGTATTCGGGAAGACCGAATTTCTGGTTGATTTCCTCATACTCGGTGAGTGCGTCCACAATGGGTTGTACGCCTTCCATAACGATTTCTTTTACGGTCTTTGCAGGGTCAAGGTGAGGTTCCTGGGCAAGATATCCCACTGAGTAACCCGGTGAAAACACCACTTCGCCCTGATAAGACTTGTCCAACCCGGCGATAATCTTCAGCAAGGTGGATTTACCCGAACCATTCAGACCGATGATGCCAATCTTTGCGCCATAAAAGAACGAGAGGTAGATGTTCTTCAATACCTGCTTGTTGTTCTGCTGAATGGTCTTGTTCAGCCCTACCATAGAAAAGATAATCTTTTTATCGTCAACTGTTGCCATAAAGTTTTTAAGTGTATTATATTAATAATGTATATTCAATTTCAAATAGAGGAATCTTGTGCAAAGATAATGCAAACCGAGAGCAGAATAAAATGAACGAGTTCATTTTTTATGCAGAGGTGCAGCTTATCTTCGTTTTGTGACAAAGATAAGAAAAAAAGAAGAATCCTTTTGCATTTACGAAAAAAGTCTCTATCTTTGCACCCGCTTAACAGCAAAACAAGGATTGATTCAGTAGCTCAGCAGGTAGAGCACAACACTTTTAATGTTGGGGTCCTGGGTTCGAGCCCCAGCTGGATCACTAGAAAAGGAACTTTGAGAGTTCCTTTTTTTATTCAAAACAGATTAAAACATTTGACTAATAGCTCTTTACGAAAAAAATACAGAGAAAAGACTTTAACTAAATTATTATATCTAAACTGTTTCGTCATGAAGAAAAAATTACTATTGCTGGCCATCCTGGCTCTATCTTTATCTGCCGTTCAGGCTCAGACTCAACTTAAATGGAACGCTTTGTATTGGGCTATGGGTGTAGTGAATATGTCAGCAGAAACTAAACTTGCAAATAAGTGGACATTCAATGGAGATGCTGTATACTCACCTTGGAAAAGCATTGAGGGCAACCCTATGAGATTTGGCCAATTAATCGTAGAAGGCAGATATTACCCTAAAGGAGCATTCAACGGGCTCTATGTAGGAGGATATGGCAGTTATCACAAACTGTTTAAGGTCACTAAATGGAATTATATCAATCGTGATAGATATCAAAAAGGTAACGGCATGTCTTTCGGAGCAACCTTAGGTTATCAATTTAAAATTAACGACCGTTGGGCACTAGACCTTTTCGCAAGCTATGGGTGGCAACATTCCAGATATAGAGGTTATATGAAATCTACCGGAGAAATGTATGTGGGTAAAAATGCCAGTGCCGAATGGTTACCCTACAAATTAGGTGCATCCTTTGCCTATCGACTTGGAAAGAGATAAAGCTTAAGCCTTCATCACGCATGGGTGCGTAAACCAGAAGCATGAACCTTCTCCCTCGCGAGAGTTGACGCCAATTTTTCCGCCCACCCTCTCAACCAAGTTCTGGCATATCGCCAGTCCGAGTCCGGCACCTTGTACAAACGAGTCGAGCTTCACGAAACGATTGAAAATCTCATTCTGTTTTTCGGCAGGAATGCCTTCACCTGTATCCGTCACGCAGAAACGCACCTGATTGTCATCTTCCAAAGTATAAGAGAGAATGACCGATCCCTCGGTAGTAAATTTCAAGGCGTTGTTCACAAAATTAGAAAGCATCTGTGTAATCAGTTTCTCATCACCGTCAATCACCACCTGCGGTGAATTTTCATCGAAACGAAGTTCTACCACCCTGTCACGGGTTTTGCACAAGAAGGTGTTAATCACCTCGCGGCAAAGCATGAACACATCCACCCTTGCTATGGTAAGTTCTATTGTGCCGGATTCTATTTTAGAAATATCCAGAATATCGGAAATAAGTTTGAGCAGCAGTTCATTGTTTTTCTCTACTATAGTCATGTATGAGTGACGTTCTTCCACCTCTTCAGTTTCGGCAAGCAGGCTCGAAAAGCCTACAATGGCGTTAAGAGGAGTACGTATTTCATGGCTCATATTGGCCAGGAATGCCGATTTAAGCCTGTCCGATTCTTCAGCTTTTTCCTTAGCCTGAATCAGTTCCAGTTCCACCTGCTTACGGGTAGTGATGTCGGTAGCTAACTCCATGATTGCCCGCCGCCCGTCAGTCCATTTGAGCGCCGTGCTCTGGATGGTATACCAACGGTCAGTGGCAGGATTGTAGTCTTCCCAGAAGTGAACACCTGTGGGCTGATGGTCGGCATCGAACAGATTCGGCTTCGGGCAGTGCTTGCACACATCATCCAATCCTGCATTCAGCATTTTCCAGCATTTCGCATTTTCAGCAACCTGACCGGCCTCTTCCCTGAAAGATTTATTGGCAAAAAGCACTTTCAACGAGTCGTAGTCGCTAACAAAGATATTAGCATTGATATTATCCAATACCTTTTGCATCGTTTGCTGTGATTGTTGCAGGGTGGTTTCCACCTGCCAGCGTTTTGTAGCAGTGGATACAATCTGTGATATTTGGCTCATCAGTTCCACATCCTTTTCGTCCCATTGCTTATTCCAGCAAAAGTTAAACGAAAGGAAACCGAAGTGTACGCCCAACTGCGATAACGGAAAGACAGCAATGGCTTTTACGCCTTGTATTTCCAGCATTTGTGTAATGAAGGGGTCGAGCGAATAGATATCGGATGTACAAATGATATTGTCTTTTTCGAGCATATCAAACCAAGGTTTTCCTGCTTCAATAGTCATGCTCCGCAGATAATCGATGGCGGGCTCAATACCTCTGTTGCACCATTCGTAAGTGCAGCCATACGTAACTCCATCAAGATGATTTTCCCATGTTGCCAAACGGTCAACGCCGGTATAGCGACCGATTTCGGCAAGTGCCATATTCATGGCTGTGGGTATATCTGCTTCCAGTTGCAGTATCTGTAGTACTTTAATAAACAATGCCTGACGGCGATTGGTTGCTTCCAGTATTTCCTGACTGGCTATCAGGTCTCTGGATTTCTCTTCGACCATTTGCTCAAGTCGAGTACGGTATTGCTCCAATTCTACATCAACCTGCTTTGGTTCGGATTCCGTTAATTTCATAGTTTGACAAATAACAATAAATAAAATATAAAGATCACTTCAGACTCTGATGAGACAGACTCTATATTCTGCAAATATATGCATTTATTTTAATTCCGGAAATAAATCGATAAAAAGGTCTCTTTTGTAGCGGATTTGAACAAAGCAGCCTTGAGCTGCGCTAAAATATCATTTGATTCATTTCTTTGCAGTGGGGATTCATCATATCCGAAAGTTACCGATTTCATCCCCTATTTTCCTTATTTCATCGGAAATGGCAAAGGAATTCGTCTATTAGACCTATTCCGGAAATAGTTTCAGGATTATCTTTGTGCTCCATATCAAAACACTAAAAACAATGAGAAAAATGGAAGACTGCATTTTAATTTTCCGAACTTCTATAGTCAGGAAACAGGATGTGAAAAGAGTAGGAACATTGCTCGCAAAATATCCACAGATTCATAAATGGAACGTAGATTTTGAAGACTGGGAGAAAGTATTAAGAGTAGAATGTCTGGGAATGAATCCGGCTGAAATATCGGATGCACTGCGAACGATTAATATTTGTGCAAAGGAGTTGGAATAAAATGCATAAATGTGATCTCAAAACAAATAATAGTAACTCTATTCTCCTTCTCCGGAGAGGAGGAGAATAAAGTTACTTCTATTTATATTGAACTTACAATAATATAAAAACACTATTGTCCGATTACAACTTCACAACTACTTTCTTTCCTCTGTAAGAAACTGATTTATCGAATGCCATCGTATCTTCATCGCCACAGCCTTTGCCCGGCTCTACCACCACAAAGTTGAACTTACGATTCTTCAGCATCCCCTTGTAGCTACCCTGACGGTCAGCAATCGTGAGGATGCGTTCTTTATCATCCCACTTCATGGTAATGGTAGTGTAAGCCCCCTTTTCGTAATTGTAGTTATCAAACTCATCTTCGTAAAGAGTAAATTCGGCATCAGCACCCGGATAAATCCTAACAGTCAGATTATCCCATTTCTTCTCTGTGGAGTATTGCACAGCCGGTCCCCAGGGAAGAATGGAACCCGCACGGACATAAATCGGCATTATGTCGATAGGAACTTCACGCTGAATAGTCTGTCCGCCTTCAAGCGCCTGTCCGGTCCAGAAGTCGAACCAACGGGCACCTTGGGGCAAGTACACATCTGTCTTGCCGACCTTGCTCATATCTTTCAAATGACCGTTTTGCTCTTTATCCTGCCAGGTATAAAGAGAATCCGTCACCGGACGAACGAGGAAGTTACGACCAAACATGTATTCAGTATCCATATCAAGCACTTTCTTATCTTCGGGAAAGTCCATCATCAACGGACGGATAAAACTGCCGGCTTTGTCGGTCACTTCCCATGAGGTACTGTAAACGTAAGGCAACAGACGATAACGCAAGTGAGTATATTTTTCCAACGCATCATAAGCCCAGTCACCCTTCTTGCCGAACTGGTAGATTTCCACAGCCACCGGACCGGAATTATGCGAACGCATAATCGGCTGGAATGCACCCCATTGATACCAACGGGTATGTAATTCGTGATAGGCGACATTATCTACCGTATTATTATACTTCCAGGCAAAGAAACCTCCTAAATCTGTGTTCCAGTAAGGAATACCGCATAAGGAATAGTTGAGACCCGCCGCAATCTGTTTGCGCATAACAGACCAGTCCGAAACCACATCACCGCTCCAGGAATGCGAAGCATAGCGTTGCTGCCCCAAGAAGGACGAACGGGTAAGTAAGAAGACACGCTTATCAGTAGTCACAGCACGCTGATGCTCATAAACTCCCTTGTTTGACATCAGCGGAAAAGCGTTGTGTACTCTGCGGAACGAGCCTAAATAGGTGGGAGTATTGAAATCCTGGTCTTTGACATTCAAATGGTCCGGTTCGGTTGAGTCGAGCCACCAGGCATCCATACCCAGGTCGAAGATATTCTTTTTCATTTCGGCCCAGTAGATGTTGCGGGCGACCGGATTGAACGGGTCGAAAGGTCTTACTCCGGCATTGGGTGGCCATGTGTCGAAGTGAAGCAAAGCTTTCAGGCTGTCCATCTTCTGATACATTTCCGTCCAGGGGCCAAAAGAAGCCCATACGGAAATCATGATGTGAGCATTCTGTTTATGCACATAGTCTATCATCTCTTTCGGGCTCTTGATGCGCGGAGTGCCATAGCGTGCATTCTTGTCTTCACCGTTCGGAAGATATTTCATGTATTCAGGATCACCCATCTTATTGATGTAACGAGGATTCTGGAATTTCATGGAGTTCCAGTTCGAGTCGCATCCCCAATATTGCCAGTCCTGAATGATACCATCCAAAGGTACTTTCAGGTCACGGTATCTATCAACAACTTCGCAGAGTTCGTCAGGGCTCTTGTAGCGTTCACGGCATTGCCAGAAGCCCAAAGTCCAGAGAGGATAAAGGGGAGCTTGTCCGGTCAGGTCGCGCACACCGGCTATCACACCATCGGCATTACCTCCATAGATGAAATAATAATCGGCACAATCGCCTACTTCCGAGTCAAACGACATCTCCTGCGGATTATCCAGGAAAGTGGTAGGAGAATAATTGTCCACATACAAAGCATAGCCTTTGACGGAATGAATGAACGGAATGCAGATACTCATGTTCTGGTTGCGAAGGAAAAGTTTCTGATTACGTTGGTTCACCTTGCCCGTCTGCTGCTGTCCCAGACCGTAGATGACTTCATCTTTATCCAACAGGAAAGCCTGGCGAACATTAAAAGCAGGAACTCCCGCATCATCAAACGGGGTGAACTGGGTTCCGTAATCCTTGTCCGTCAGCATACGTTTCCCTGACTTATCGAAGAAATGGATACCTCCGGTTTCGGTATTCACTTCCACCCGCACGGCACCACTGCTCAACGTCACATTTTTGCCGTTTTCGCCGAAAGTCACCGGGGTAGTTTCGGGAGTTTTGATAATGACCAGACTTTCTTTATTGCAGGATGTCTGCATGGGTGTTTTATAAACCCGGACGATGGTGGGCGAGTAAAACTCCACACTAACATCCATTCCTTGTGTAACATACTTGATGCCCTGAGGCGTGCGTTGCACATTTTGCGCTACGCTACTTGTGGCAACAAGGGCTGCCGATACCAGCAAGAAGCCGACTTTTTTAATAAGATTCATTTTCATGGTTTTTAAGTGTTTTATGATGTTGCAAAAGTAGGGCGTAAGGACGTCTGGCGGGCAACAACCATGTTGAAAGCAACAACAATCATGTTGATTTCTTCATCTTTTCGGCATATTCGGAGGGGCGGCAACCGTACATTTCCTGAAAACATTTACTCAGATAGCTGGAACTGCTAAAACCTGTGCGTTCTGCAATTTCGGTAATGCTGAGGTCGCCTTCCACTAGTAATTGGGCTGCGCGCTGCAAACGGATGTTACGGATAAAAAGGCTTGGAGACTGGTCGAGCATAGTCACCAGTTTCCGGTAAAGCCCGGTGCGTTCCATGCAAAGGTCACGGCTCAGTTGCTCTACAGAGTAACCGGAGACGTGCAGGTTCTTCTCTACCTGTTCGATGGCACGGGCAAGGAATGCGGACTCGGCGACATCCTGTTTTGGAGAATGGGGTGTTTCAACGGTGTTGCAGGGTGAGGGAGCATTGCTTTCTTCCGAACGGGCTTTCTGCTCGTTTTCATAACTATTGCATTGCTCTATGAGGTTACGAATACGGAGGAGAAGAATTTCTTCTTTATGTCGACGTTCCATCTTTTTACGGGTCCAGTAGACATAAAGGCGGATACCGGCTATAATTACTACTAATAATGTTACTATATATAAGGTGTAAGCAGTAGTCGTTTTCCACCAAGGGGCATGGATAATGAGAGACAGCTCCTTCACTCTCCCATCCCATTTCAGAATGTTGTCCGAGGCCATGACCCTGAAAATGTATTTTCCCGGAGAGAGGTCGGTATAGGAAGCCTGAAGGATACCTGTGCCGTCTGTTCTCCCATTCTGTCCACCGGCAAAGACATGATTCCAATCTTTATCGATGCCTTCCAACTGATAGCGGTAATAAGTACGTTCACCATTCAGATAGTTCAGGGCGGAAAATTCAAAAGTAAGGAAGTTCTGGTTATAATCCAATTCTATATTTTCGGTGTAAGGGGGTGTTTGAGGAAGGATAACACGATCACCATACTTTTCTCCTGTATTTACTTTTTGACCATACAAACGTAAAGTGGTAAAAACGGGAGTATAAGGCAGTCCCGGAGCTATCGGCTCACTGTCCGGACGAAATACATTAAAGCCATCGATTCCTCCGAAATAGAGGGTGCCGTCAGAGGCTTCGAAGATGGCTCCCTGCACATACTCTCCCTCCAAAGCACCGTCTTGCCGGTTGAAATTGATAAAGCTAACATCATGATTATCCGGATTGACGTGAATGCGGGAAATGCCATTACTGGTGGTTACCCAAATATCATTATGCCGGTCTTCATGGATGGCCTGTACGAAGTTATTGCTAAGACCGTTTTCACAATAGAAGATGTGTGATGTCTTTTTTCTATTGGTGAAAAGTTCCAGTCCATCGGATGTTCCACCCCATGTCCAGCCACGTGAATCGGTGCAGAGAGCGGTATAGTTCTTACCCCTGAATTGGTATCCCGAGGCACTTCTTTGCAGTTGACTGGACAACTCAGAAGAGATAGAAGATGCGCTAAGCGGAATTAAAAGCAAAGAGCCGTCTTTGCTATCAGCCAACCGATAGATATGGGAATGATTTCTCAAATAGATATTGCCCACTTCGTCTTCAGCAAAACATTCAACGACTACATCTTCTTCAAGAGAAACAGGGAAAAAACTGCGACCGATGTATGCCAGTTTATGCATAGCCGGGTGATAATATAGCAATCCACGGTTCAAAGTTCCTACCCATAGTCCACCCTGCAAATCCTGAAAGATAGTACTGATTTCAGTTGAGACAATCTGCCCTTTCCTGGTCTTTAACAGAGGAAGATATTGATGTGCTCCATTCACCAAATCAATGATCCAGAAGCCGTGAATACAACTGATATATGCTTTTTCATCACCCGGAAGGATGACCAGAGTATTAAGTGTGTACTCCTGCTCAAATATCTTTTTCCATGTCCGGTTCTGCCAGTCGAAATAGAATAAGCCGCCTTTACGCCCATTTCGCAACTGATAGAATCCCTTACTGCCTTTGACTACGAGAGAGGTTCTCCAGAAATCTCCCCGTTCGGATGGAGGGTAAGCGGAGGTGGTATATAACTCTTTCTGATTCCCGAGGTCGTAGCAAACAACTTCGCCTGTGTCATAAAATAGATACAAAGCATTATCCTTTGCATTCACATCTTGTAGTACTCTTGGGTCATTGTCAGGAAGGAGGATACACATTCCGCTACCCAGTTCTTGCAAGGCATTAGACATGAGTAACCATGTACGGCCCAAGTCGTCTACAAAAAGGTCTTCTAAAGGTCGGGGTATGCTCTTGCCTTGAAAGTAGGAAGCTAAATCGGTGATGTATTGTTCCTTGTAAAGATCGATACACATCAATTTATGATTGTCTTTAATCCATAACAGAGAGTCTCCGCTCCGGTAAATACGGTAATATCCGTCGTATTGCTGCAATGGATATACATCTTCTGCGGTGCGATGAAGATAAGAGAAGTGCACGCCATCATACAGGTTGACATTGCCACTGGTGGTGAATACCATCCGTCCGTCCGGCAATTGAAGAATAAAACGTATCTGGTTATCGCTCAGGCCATTTGAGGTATTGATAGACGTAAACAGGAAATCGCCGGCATAAGCTGTCAACGTTATCCTGAAGCATAAGAAAAGGAGTAATGCTATCTTTATGTTTTTCACGTTATTCACCGGCACTGCAATAGGCTTGTTTGTTCGGGATACAAATATAATGGATTTTACTTAAAATTTTGTGGTTTTAGTATTTCATTCCGCCATAAAAATACACAAAACCCAAAGCCTCTCCAGTATTCGTAAGTTACGTCCCGGACTGAACCTATTTCAGTATACGACTGAATAGGGTTCAGTATACGACTGATCCCTATTCAGTCGTATACTGATTCCCTCCCCTCTCAGAAGAGATTCTGGAGTGCCTATGGAGAAATAAATCTAAATATCATTAAAAGAGTACACATTCATTTGGCATTATCTGTATATTTGATTGTTACTCATATATAAACGATTAAAACATAGTATGTATGAAAACGATCCGAATGCTTTTCTTCTTACTGCTGGTGGCAGTAATCAGTGTTTCTACTCTTTCTGCACAGACCAAAAAAGAAAAGAAAGAGATGAAACAGCAAGCCGTAAAGGAACTGGTCTTATCTGAAAAATATAAAATAGATGTGAACAGAGCACTTCCCGCAAGAGGACGTTCCGTTTCACTCACTTCCCCCTATTCGGTAGAAGTAAGGAATGACTCCATCATATCCTACCTCCCCTACTACGGACGTGCCTACTCCATTCCGTATGGTGGTGGCGAAGGGCTGAACTTCAAAGCTCCAATCAATGATTATAAGATAGAGTGGGACAAGAAGGGAACTGCCAAAATCCAGTTCACTGCGCGGAGTGCGGAAGACAGGTTCAGTTTCAACATAGACATTTTCAGTAATGGCTCGTCGTCGATATTCGTGAATATGCAGAACCGCCAGTCCATCAGCTTCCAAGGCGATCTGGATATACCAGAGAAATAGATAACAGACATCTATATACCTGTCAGCAAAAAAATCCCTGAGAACGGAAAACGAAACCACTTCATCTTTGTTGTATATTCAGAAGTGTAATACAGACGAATATGAACAAAGGGAGATTAGAAGCTTTTAGCGATGGGGTAATGGCTATCATCATCACTATCATGGTATTGGCAATGGATACACCCGATGAAGTGACACTAAAGGCGCTGCTTCCGGTTGTTCCGGTATTTGTGAGCTACCTGCTCAGCTATATCTATGTCGGCATTTATTGGATTAACCATCATCACATTATGCAAGTGACGCACCGCATCAACAGCGTCATTTTGTGGGCAAACCTACATTTGCTTTTCTGGTTATCACTGGTGCCGTTCACCACAAACTGGATTGGTAAGAATCACTTATCACCTGTACCTGTAGCTTTCTACGGAGGGGTATTACTGATGAGTGCCATTGCTTTCCGCCTACTCGAAAATACACTGATACGCTATCATGGCGAAGACTTCCCACTGAGGAAACTCCATGCCGGAGGAAAGAAAGAAAAGATATCCATTCTTATTTATTTCAGTGCCATACCGCTTGCCTTTGTCTGTGTATGGATATCTATTTTCTTATATTTCCTGATGGCTTGCCTGTGGGTGATGCCGAGCAAACGACTGGAAAAGGAGATGGAAAAATAAAAATTGCTATCTTTGCGAGCAAGACCTATTATATATATGTACAAGGAATACTCGCCCTGCCCCCTGCTCTCTCCCTATATCGATAAATATTGGGAATTAAAAGGCAATCCCGGATATGGAATGCGCATCAATATATTGCCTGACGGATGTACAGACTTCATCTTCACTCTTGGAGAAGCAACACAAGCTGTAAACAGTGATTTGAAGATGAAACCTTACCGTGCCTATTTCATCGGTCCGATGAATACCTATTCGGAATTAACGACATATACAGAAACGATTCATATGCTGGGCGTTCGCTTTCTGCCTTGCGGATTATCTCGTTTCATCCGGCTTCCCCTGCACGAACTCACTAATCAGAGAATGAATGCCGACGAAGTCAGCAATTTCTTCGATACTTCATTCACTGAAAGGTTGTGTGAAGAAAGTAGTTTCGGAGACCGAGTGAAAATTATAGAAGAGCTATTCATCAGGTCGTTATACAAACATGATTTGCCAGCAGACTCGCAGATTATATTTGCCATAGAACAGATAAACCGATACCAGGGAAAACTGTCTATACAGTCGCTTATGGATGATATTTGTCTGTGCCAGCGGCAGTTCGAACGCAAATTCAAGATGAATACCGGATATACTCCCAAGATATACAGCAGGATTATGAAGTTCAAGAATGCCGTTGACCTGCTGAGAAACAATACTTGCGACAATCTGCTGTCGACCGCTGTCCATGCAGGATATTATGACGTGCCACATCTGTCAAGGGAGATAAAGAATTTATCCGGCAGCACCCCCTACTCCTTCATGAGCCGACCGACATCAGAGGAAGAAGCCACGCTGACTTATGTTGAGCCATAAATGTCGTTTTTGTACAATGAAGCAATATCTCCGACTGCTTATATTTGCACCATTCAATCAATTAAACAGATTATAAAAATGGAAACACTTGAAAAGAAAGCCGCAGAAATGCTTCAAAAGAGCGAAGTAGTAGTTCTCACTTCTATAAACCAGGAAGGTTATCCACGCCCAGTGCCGATGAGCATGGTGAAAGCTGAAGGTATCTCAACCGTCTGGATGTCCACCGGAGATACCTCATGGAAGACGGAGGACTTCCGCAAAAATCCGAAAGGCGGTTTATGCTTCTACGCTCAAGGAGACAGCGTTTGCATGACCGGTGATGTGGAGGTAATCACAGACGCGGACATCAAACTGGAACTTTGGCAGGACTGGTTCATCAATCATTTTCCCGGCGGACCAACCGACCCGACTTATGTTATTTTAAAATTTAAATCCAATCATGCCACTTACTGGATTGAGGGGAAATTCATCCACAGAAAAGTTTGATAAGAGACAGTCTGTATCGTTTGGAGGTAAATACGATTTTTTGAAATGCCAGCCAATAGGATGATTGTATTTGCATCTTGATTATAAAAAAACAAATTACAAACCATTAATCAGTAAACAATGAAATTCAACAACGTAAGATTATTAGTAAAAGACTTCGCCAAATGCTTCAAATTCTACACCGAACAACTCGGATTAGAACCAGCCTGGGGAGATGAAAATAGCGGATACGCCAGTTTTACAGTAGCTGACGGAATAGAAGGCCTCGCTCTTTTTGTATCCGACTGGATGGCACCTTCGGTAGGCAATGTAGATAAGCAACAGCCCGTTGCAATGCGCGAAAAATCAATGGTCTCATTCAGTGTAGATAACGTAGACGAAACCTTTGCCGCCCTAAAAGCAAAAGGCGTGACGTTTATCAATGAACCTACAGATATGCCCGATTGGGGGATGCGTACCCTGTACCTGCGTGATCCCGAAGAAAATCTTATAGAACTCTTTACCCCTCTGGCACCGGAGCAATTTAGCCAGGAACTCCTCGAAGAAGATAAGAAATTTCAATAAGAGATATTGCTAAAAAGCAATGAGTTCATACGAATGAACCGGAAAAAGACATTTAATAGTTAACAATCTTGATATATCATTTAAACCATGTTATAAGATTGCCCGTTTGAGCTCCTAAATTTGCAGAAGTTCTACAAATCCGTATCTTTGTACTGTGTTTTTCATAGTATTAGATTTAAGGTTAACAAAAAGATTGGCTGTCTGGGATAGATGGCCTTTTTTGTGTGGTATCACTTCCTTTCTTGGTTTTGCTTAATGAACAAATAGATTCCTTTTTATCTTATTTAATGGGCCTAATTCAACTACTGATTCGCATTATTAACAAATAATCCGTAAATTTGCAGCCCATATTTGATATATAGTCTGCAATAAGAGAATGCAAGGAATAAAAAGTCTGACACAAGGGCCTATTAACCGCCAGTTATTTAATCTGGCAATACCTATTATGGCTACCTCGTTTATCCAGATGGCATACAGTCTGACGGATATGGCATGGGTAGGCCGTTTGGGTAGTGAAGCTGTTGCCGCTGTTGGTGCGGTAGGAATACTGACTTGGATGTCCGGTTCCATCGCTTTGTTGAACAAGGTAGGTTCAGAAGTCAGCGTAGGCCAGTCCATCGGAGCTCGCAGTGAACAGGATGCACGACAATTCGCTTCGCATAACATCAGTATTGCATTGCTTATTTCGGTGTGCTGGGGAGCTTTGTTGTTCCTCTTTGCCAGCCCAATCCTACACATATTCGAGCTGAAAGAACACATCACGGAAAATGCCATTACTTATCTGCGCATTGTATCAACCGGATTGCCTTTCGTGTTTCTCTCTGCTGCTTTCACCGGAATATATAATGCGGCAGGACGAAGCAAAACACCTTTTTACATCAGCGGCACCGGATTGATTATGAACATCATACTCGACCCCCTCTTCATCTTCGGTTTCGGCTGGGGAACGGTAGGTGCGGCACTTGCCACATGGCTGTCCGAGGCAACAGTATTTGGCATCTTCGTATATCAACTACGTTGTAAGGACGATTTGTTGGGTGGTTTTCCTTTCCTTACCCGACTGAAGGGGAAATATACGAAACGTATTTTTAGACTGGGACTTCCGGTAGCTACACTCAATACCCTGTTTGCCTTCGTCAATATGTTCCTTTCACGCACCGCATCGGAACAAGGTGGACACCTCGGGCTTATGGCTTTCACTACCGGAGGACAGATAGAAGCTATTACCTGGAATACATCACAAGGTTTCTCTACCGGATTGAGTACTTTCATTGCACAGAACTATGCTGCCGGAGAGAAGTCGAGAGTAAAGAAAGCTTGGCGCACTACGCTATGGATGACATCTATATTCGGCACCCTGTGCTCATTACTTTTTATTTTCTTCGGAAGTGAAGTGTTTTCTATCTTTGTGCCCGAACCGGATGCTTACCGCATAGGGGGTGACTTCTTGCGTATAGATGGTTATTCACAAATCTTTATGATGTTGGAAATCACTATGCAAGGTGTGTTCTACGGATTAGGAAAAACAATCCCACCTGCCATTATCAGTATATCATGCAATTACATGCGTATCCCCGTTGCCTTGTTCCTGGTGCACACGGGAATGGGCGTAGACGCCATCTGGTGGGCTGTAAGTGCAACAACCATTGCCAAGGGAACCATTCTCACACTGTGGTTTATTATTATAAAAAGAAAAATTCTCTAAAAAAGGCGAACAAACGACCTGAACATAGCTACAGGATAATTGTTATATATCTAAATTTGCATTACTAATTACGGTAACATATTAAAAAGAAAAAAGTATGAGAAAGATGAAAATTACGGCACTATTGTTGAGTTGTGCCATTATATTAGGAAGTTGTAGTACAATGAATAACACTGCAAAAGGCGGTGTGATTGGCGGTGGATCCGGCGCAGCTGCCGGAGCAATCATCGGCGGACTTATCGGTAAAGGCAAGGGCGCTGCCATTGGAGCGGCTGTCGGTGCGGCGGTAGGTACGGGTGCAGGTGTTGCCATCGGTCATAAGATGGATAAGAAAGCTGCCGAAGCTGCCAAGATTGAAGGTGCACAGGTGGAGAAGGTGACGGACAACAACGGACTCGCTGCGGTGAAGGTTACTTTTGAATCGGGCATTCTGTTCGGATTTAACTCTTCTACACTGAGCAATACGTCCAAAGCTTCGCTGCGCGAATTGGCTCAGATATTAAAGGAAGATGCAACCACAGACATCGCTATTGTAGGACATACTGACAAGGTGGGTACGTATGAAGCTAATATGAAAGTTTCAAAAGACCGCGCGTATACAGTAGAGAATTACCTGCAAGACTGCGGTGTATCTCCTGCACAATTCAAAAAAGTGGAAGGTGTGGGTTACAACCAGTATGATGACAGCATGACGGCAAGTCAGAACCGCCGTGTAGATATTTATATGTATGCCAGTGAACAGATGATTAAAAATGCGGAAGCAGGAAACTAATATATAAGGCTACGCTACGGGCTACAGAGCTACGGATTACGAGTTGTTGCGCTATGTTTACGGACGAATAATTATTCGTTCGGCTATCACAACCAAAAGCACTCGTAACTCGTAGCTTGTAACTTTTTATAGCTCGTAGCTTTTTGTAGCTTATAACTTTAAAAAACACCACGACAATGAGTATAAAGAAAGTTCTGCGAATTATCCGCAACCTGGTACTCTTTTTCTTTATCTCCACTATCCTTGCAGTGGTACTATATCGTTTTGTCCCTGTTTATGTCACTCCTCTCATGGTCATTCGCAGCACCCAGCAAATCTTCAAAGGTGAAAAACCTGTCTGGCATCACACATGGGTACCTTTTGACAAAATATCCCCTCATTTGCCGATGGCAGTCATTGCCTCGGAAGACAATCGCTTTGCCACTCACAATGGCTTCGACTTCATCGAAATAAAGAAAGCCTTGAAAGAGAATGAAACCCGCAAACGGAAACGAGGTGCCAGTACCATCAGCCAACAGACAGCAAAGAACGTATTCCTCTGGCCACAATCTTCGTGGATGCGGAAAGGCTTCGAAGTTTACTTTACTTGGCTCATCGAGCTCTGTTGGTCGAAGGAACGAATCATAGAGGTATATCTCAACTCCATCGAAATGGGAAAAGGTATTTATGGAGCAGAAGCTGCCGCCAAATATAAATTCAAGACCACTGCCGCCAAACTGACAGCAGGACAATGCGCACTGATAGCCGCCACCCTCCCCAACCCAATACGTTTTGACTCTGCACACCCCTCGTCTTATATCCTGCACAGACAGTCACAGATATTAAGACTGATGAAGTTGGTTCCTAAGTTCCCACCAGCAGAGAAGAAGAAAAAGAAATAATCTGCGTATATTTGTGTACTTAACATATTACAGGATGAAGAAAATCTGGATACTCCTCTTTGTTTGTATCATCTGCGGTGAGATGCATGCCCAGCGTACAGAAGTGCATACGCCACATATACGCACGGTACAGGTTATTGCTAATAATGACTATATGGCCCCTGCAGTCATTCGATTGGGTGAAAACGAATCTGTGGAAATTTCTTTCGACCATCTTACACACGATTATCACCGCTACCAGTACATCCTCACGCACTGCAATGCAGACTGGACGCCTTCGGACATTTCTGAAACGGAATACCTGGATGGTTTCAATGACAATCCGATAGAGGATTATGATATCTCGGTCAACACCACTCTACCTTACACGCACTACCGACTGACACTTCCTAACGACCAAGTACAGTTGAAACTTTCCGGCAACTATCGGCTGACGGTTTATGATGATGCCGAAGGCAAAGATAAGCCTGCCTTCAGTGCTTGCTTCCGGGTATTGGAGAAAGAAGTGAATGTATCGGCACAAGTCAGCAGCGACACGGAAATTGACCGTAACAAGACGCACCAACAGGTCAGTTTCAGTATTCAGTATAAGGGATACCCCATTCGTAATCCGCAGAACGAAGTAAAAGTACACGTCTTACAGGATAATCGTACGGATAATTGGGTGACTAACCTGAAACCTTCTTATGTGGGTCCTGACCAATTGCGGTATGAACATAACCGTGCGTTGATATTTCCTGCGGGAAATGAGTATCGACGTTTCGAAATGGTGAGTACCCGCTATGCTTCGCAAGGGGTGGAGAGTATCCGTTATCATGCGCCCTACTATCACGTGACGCTTCGTCCGGCTGAACCGAGAATATTGAACTATAGTTATGACCAGGATCAGAATGGGCGTTTTGTGATACGCTATGATGAAGCTGTGAACAACAATACGGAAGCTGATTACTTCTTCGTGCATTTTTCCTTGTTATGGGAAAATCCGCTCAGTGAAGGGGACTTTTATCTACAAGGAGCATTTACTTATGATAATTTCAATGAGGAGAGCCGATTGAAGTATAATCCGGAAACACATGCCTATGAAGGTAATCAGTTACTGAAACAGGGGGCATATAATTATCAGTATTTATATGTAGCACCGGGAAGTAGATCAGGAAGCACGGCGCAGGCAGAAGGAAACTATTATGAAACGGAAAATGAATATCTGATACTTGTCTATCACCGGGCTTTCGGTGAGAGATATGACAGGTTGATTGGGATGCAATTAGTGGTTAATGATTAGTGGTTAGTGATTAGCTCCATGCGGAATGATAGCGCAGCCACTAATCACTAACCACTATTCACTAATACGCATGTCCCCCGTCTTCCATCTCTTTCTCGCTAATCTTGTGTATATCAATGCTTCTCCACGCATAGAAGATATACGCCAGCACAAACGGAACCAGGAAGGAAACATAGAACATCACCCGTAACGTGAACTGGCTGGAACAACTGTTTGCCAGTGTCAACGAGCTTTGAAGGTCGTTCGTAGACGGATAATAAGCCGTATTATTGTATCCTGCCACGAGCAGTAACGCAAGCACAGCCAGTACCGTACCTATACCCGTGAACCATATACCTTTATCAAACGTCTTTTTCAGCAAACTCTTTCCGATGCCGAAAAGCACTAATACTACGCCGATAAGGAAGATTATCAATACCAGCGGCATCTCTATAAAGTTCGTCAGATACTTATACGGTTCCATAAATATCTCCCCTGTAGCAGGATTAACCGCATATCCGTCTGCCAGCAACGTCCGAATAACAAACGCCAGAAAGAACACCAGGAACAACACCGAGTTCCCTATCAACGAACGGCGGCTACGTGCCACCAAGTCTTTATCATCAATATTATTAATAAAGTATAGCGCCCCCAGAATACGAGCCAGGAAGAACACTGCCAGTCCTAGCACCACATTCCACGGATTAGTCAGAGCGTCCAGTCCATGCCAGCCATTGGCCCAATGACTGATGACCGGCATCACTGTATCCGCCATACTACTCTTATTGACGTAGAACTCCGACCCCGTAAAAAATGTGGCCACCGCTCCGCCCAGCAGTACCGGACCGACCACACCATTAATCACCAGAAACGTCCTGTATGTTTTCTTACCCAGCAGATTTCCCGCCTTACTCTGAAACTCATAGCTGACCGCCTGCAACACAAAGCTAAACAGGATAATCATCCACAGCCAGTAGGCCCCACCAAAACTGGTGCTATAGAACAACGGAAACGATGCAAAGAATGCTCCACCAAATGTCACCAGCGTAGTGAACGTGAACTCCCATTTCCGTCCCGTAGAGTTCACCATCATCTTCTTGTGCTCCTCCGTCTTGCCCAAACAGAAAAGAAGCGAGTTACCACCCTGCACAAACAGCAGGAATACGAGCAGGGCCCCCAGCAATGATACCACGAACCACCAATATTGTTGTAGAAAAGCGTATGTCATGAGCTTTAATTTTTAATGATTAATTATTAATTATTCTCCGGTCCCTTACGTATCGCTTTCAGCATGATACCTATTTCTGCTATCAGCATGATGGTGAACAGTATCAGGAAGATGAAGAACGTGGTCTGTACAGAGCTGACATCCAACTTAGAGATGGCAGCGTTTACAGGCAACATATCTTGTATCGTCCACGGCTGGCGTCCGCATTCTGCAACTACCCATCCTGCCTGTCCGGCAAGATACCCCAAAGGAATAGTCAGCAGAGCCACCCAATGCATCCATCGCATTTTCGAGAGGTCTTTCTTATAGGAAAGGATGAGCACTAAGATAAAGAACAGTATGAAATATCCGCCCAATATCACCATTACGCGGAACGCATAGAACGTCAGCGGCACATTGGGCACCAGGTCGTTCACATCTTTAATATATCCATAACCAAAATAAGCTACATTCTCTTTCAGCGTCTGCTCAGCCGCTTTCATCTCCGCTTCATTACCTGTTTCCATTGCAGCCCGATAGGCGCCGAATGCAGCAACAGCTGTCTTTCCACGCTCTATCTTTTCTTCGGCAGACAAGGCCGTCGTGCCATCTTTTAGCTGATAACCTCCCTCTATCAGGTTCGTGATGCCAGGTACAAAGGCATCCCATTGCCGTTCGGCCAGGAGTGACAGCATTTTCGGTATCTCTATCCGAAATAAGAAAGGGTTTACACCATCATTATACGTTTTCTTTTCTGGGTTCAGCATGCCGATTGCCACCAATCCGGCGTCTTGCTGTCCTTCGTAATATCCTTCCATAGCGGCCAACTTCATTGGCTGTGTCTGTGCCACCTGATAGCCCGAGCCGTCTCCTGTCCATGCCGAAAGCGCAGCCGAAATCAGTCCTACCCAGGCAGCTATCTTGATGCTTGACAAAGCAAACCGCTTATCCCGGTTCTTCAACAGGAACCAGCAACTTATCCCCACAACAAACACTGCACCCAGCACCCAACCGGACAGCACCGTATGGAAGAATTTGTTCACCGCCACTGGCGAAAGTGCCACTGCGGCAAAGTCCACCATCTCATTGCGTCCCGCTGCCGGATTGAACTCCATCCCTACCGGATTCTGCATCCAAGCATTTGCAACAAGTATCCACCAGGCTGAAATCGTAGCACCGAGTCCCGTCAACCAGGTAGAGGCGAGATGGAAACGTTTGCTCACCTTGTCCCAACCGAAGAACATTACTGCGATGAACGTGGCCTCCATAAAGAAAGCCAAAATGCCCTCTATGGCAAGCGGAGCACCGAAAATGTCTCCTACAAACCAGGAATAGTTGCTCCAGTTGGTTCCGAACTCAAATTCCAGAATCAATCCCGTAGCCACCCCCACGGCAAAGTTAATACCGAAGAGTTTCATCCAGAATTTAGCAGTCCGCTTCCAGAACTCTTCACCTGTTCTGTAATACATTGTCTCCATGATGCCCATGATGACTGCCAGCCCCAGCGTAAGGGGCACGAAAATCCAGTGATAGATAGCGGTCAGCGCAAATTGTGCCCTCGACCAGTCAATCAACGAAGTGTCTATGTGCTCAAGCATAAGAAGTAAGTTGTTAATTATTAAATATCAATTATTAATTATTTGCTAAGAGGAAGGAGGTTAATCGGAGATGGAGGGAGGAGGATCACCGATAGCACGTTCTATGAGTTCATTACTGACATAGCCTTCCTTATCGCCGTCTGTAGCAGCCGAATTCAGGAAGTTCGGGAAGAAGAATACACGCAAAATAGCGAACATAATAAAGAGTTTCAGCAAGATGATGAACCACAATGTACGGCCCAATGTCATACCGCGAAAGCCATCTACGTAAAAACGCCAGATGCTGAGTACTGTATTCTTCATAATATCAAAATTATAATGATTACAAATATAAAACTTATATACATATATAACAAATAAATAGGGAAAAAGTTAAGCCGCTCGCTAAATTATAGTTCATTTCTGCTCTATATATAATTTCGTCAACCGATAAAGTCAGTTGTCGGCACAAAAAAGTATTCCGCCGTCGGAAACTTGTAAACCGTCTATTCGTTTTGCAGGTTTCCGACGCGCCTCATACCTTTGTGCAGGTAAAAAACATATTTAGCAATAACAGAGATATGAGAAATGTAAGAAGATTGACAGTGATAACACTATGCGTGGCCAGTGCCTGTGCAGGCAGTTCAACGCTGTGTGCACAGGAACCTGCCTCTGCCGTGCAAACAGAAAGCACGGCGCAGGATGCCACTCTGCAAGATGGTGAAGCGCTTCCCTCCCAATGGGACCTGCAAACCTGCATCGACTATGCCTTGCAGCACAACATCACCCTGAAGCGTAACCGCATCAGTGCGGAGAGTGCCGAAGTAGATGTAAAAACCGCTAAGGCAGCCCTTTTCCCAAGCCTGTCGGCAAGTGTCAGCCAACGTATCGTGAATCGTCCCAACAGTGAGAGCGGCACCATCATCAGTGGTGACAACATCACCAGCAGTACGAGCAAGACGTCCTACAACGGCAGTTACGGCATTGATGCCAACTGGACTCTCTACAACGGCAATAAGCGCCTGAACACCATTAAACAACAGACATTGAACAACCGCATCGCCGAACTCAACGTTGCCGAAAGCGAGAACTCCATCGAGGAAAGCATCGCACAGATATATGTGCAGATACTTTATGCTGCCGAAGCCGTAAAGGTGAACGAGAATACTCTTGCCGTGAGTCAGGCCGAACGCGACCGCGCACAGCAGTTGCTGGAAGCCGGAAGCATCGCTAAAAGCGACCTTGCACAGTTGGAATCGCAGGTGAGCACGGATAAGTATCAGTTGGTGACCGCACAAGCCACTCTGCAAGATTACAAACTGCAACTGAAACAACTCCTCGAGCTGGACGGTGAAAAGGAAATGGATCTCTACCTCCCCAGCCTGGGCGATGAGAGTGTACTGATACCGTTACCCACCAAGACAGATGTGTATCGCGCCGCCCTCACCTTCCGTCCGGAAATTGAGTCGGGCAAACTGAATGTGCAGGCATCCGACCTCGACATCAGCATTGCCAAAGCAGGATACATCCCTACCCTGAGCCTTAGCGCCGGTATTGGAACCACCAATGCCAACGGCAATGACTTCTCTTTCTCCGAACAGGTGAAGAATAACTGGAACAACTCGCTGGGACTGACTGTAAGTATCCCCATCTTCAACAACCGCCAGACCAAGAGCGCTGTGCAGAAGGCCCGCCTGCAAAAGCAGACCAGCGAACTGGACTTGCTGGACCAGCAGAAGACCCTGTACAAGACCATCGAAAGCCTGTGGCTGGATGCCAACAGTGCGCAACAGCAATACGTGGCCGCCGCCGAGAAACTGCGCAGCACACAAACAAGTTACGACCTCATTCAGGAACAGTTCAACCTGGGTATGAAGAATACCGTGGAACTGCTGACGGAGAAGAACAACTTGCTCAATGCACAGCAGGAGACGCTACAAGCCAAGTATATGGCGATATTGAATGCACAGTTGCTGCGCTTCTACCAGGGAGAAGGGATAGCACTATAAACATGTTTCAAAACATAAAATTAATTCAATAAGTATATCATATAAAGTATGAGTAAGAAAAAAATTATCATCGTAGCAGCCGGAATCATCATTGTAGCCGGCATAGCTGTCTGGGCATTTGGCGGACAAGCCAAAAAACGGAAAGTGGTGTACGAGACGACCACCGTGGGCCGTGCCGATATCTCCAACTCTGTGACCGCCACAGGCACCATTGAGCCGGTGACCGAAGTAGAAGTCGGCACGCAGGTCAGCGGTATCATCGACAAGTTGTATGCAGATTACAACTCGGTAGTAACCAAAGGGCAACTCATCGCTGAGATGGATAAAGTGACCCTGCAAAGTGAATTCGCTTCGCAGAAGGCAACCTATGACGGCGCAAAAGCCGAATACGAGTATCAGCAAAAGAACTATGAGCGTAACAAAGGTTTGCACGAGAAACAGCTCATCAGTGATACGGACTACGAACAAAGTCTCTACAACTATCAGAAAGCGAAGAGTGCCTTCGACAGCAGTAAGGCTTCTCTTGCCAAGGCGGAACGTAATCTGTCATATGCCACCATCACCTCCCCTATTGATGGCGTAGTCATCAGCCGTGATGTGGAAGAAGGACAGACCGTGGCTTCCGGCTTCGAAACCCCGACCCTCTTCACCATTGCTGCGGACTTGACCCAGATGCAGGTAGTGGCCGACGTGGATGAAGCTGATATAGGTGATGTGGAAGAAGGGCAACGTGTGAGCTTCACGGTGGATGCTTATCCGAATGATGTATTCGAAGGAAAGGTGACGCAAATCCGCCTGGGAGCTACGAGCAGTTCAAGCAGCAGTACTACTACGACTACGGTAATAACGTATGAAGTAGTCATCTCTGCACACAACCCGGATTTGAAGTTGAAACCAAGACTGACGGCTAATATCACCATCTATACACTGGACAAGCAAGGAGTGCTGAGCGTTCCTGCAAAGGCGTTGCGCTTTACGCCTGCCATTCCGTTGGTTGGTCAGAATGCTGTAATCAAGGATTGCGAAGGTGAGCATAAAGTGTGGACCAAAGAAGGAGATACATTTACTGCACATCCGGTCAGCATTGGTATCTCCAATGGAATAATGACGGAAATTACGGGTGGTGTCAATGAAGGTACACAGATTGTGGCTGACGCAGTAATCAGTACAAGTGGCGAGCAGGCTGCCGTAAGCGAAGGACAAGCTGACAGTGAAAGAAGTCCGTTCATGCCTGGACGCCCGGGAGACAATAAGAAAAAGAACAATAAATGATATTTTAGCGCCATGCGCTAAATTATCATTCATATAATAACAAGAACAAAATGAGCAAAACAGTCATAGAATTGCAAAATATCCGGCGGGACTTCCAGGTGGGTGAAGAAACGGTACACGCTTTGCGTGGCGTCTCCTTCTCCATCGCCGAAGGAGAGTTCGTAACCATTATGGGTACGTCCGGCTCCGGTAAATCGACGCTGTTGAACACTCTGGGCTGCCTTGATACCCCTACCAGCGGCGAGTATCTGCTGGACGGTATATCCGTGCGCACCATGAGCAAGCCTCAACGTGCCATCCTGAGAAACCGCAAAATTGGCTTTGTCTTCCAGAGCTATAACTTGCTGGCAAAAACCACCGCTGTAGAGAATGTGGAACTTCCCTTGATGTACAACGCCTCCATCTCAGCCGCCGAACGCCGCCACCGCGCCATCGAAGCTCTGCAAGCCGTGGGACTGGGCGATCGCTTGGAACACAAATCGAACCAGATGTCCGGCGGACAGATGCAACGCGTAGCCATTGCCCGCGCCTTGGTGAACAACCCTGCGGTAATCCTTGCCGACGAAGCGACGGGTAATCTGGATACACGTACCTCTTTCGAGATTCTGGTCCTCTTCCAAAAGTTGCATGCCGAAGGACGCACCATCATATTCGTCACCCACAACCCCGAAATTGCCCAATACAGCAGCCGGAACATCCGTCTGCGCGACGGACACGTGACAGAAGATACAGTAAATCAAAAAATTCTCTCGGCAGCCACAGCCTTAGCAGCGTTGCCGAAGAGCGATGATTAGTGATTAACGATTAGTGATAAGTGATTAGTAGCTTATCACTGACTGCTAACCGCTTATCACTAACCACTAAACGTTATTAACATGAACGGAACAAACCTTTTCAAAATAGCCCTTCGTGCCCTTGCCAACAACAAGTTGCGCGCCTTCCTCACCATGCTGGGTATCATCATCGGTGTGGCCTCCGTCATCACCATGCTCGCCATCGGACAGGGTTCGAAGAAGAGCATCCAAGCGCAGATATCGGAGATGGGCTCGAATATGATTATGATCCATCCGGGTGGTGACATGCGTGGCGGTGTCCGACAAGATGCTTCAGCCATGCAGACACTGAAACTGACCGATTACGAGACCCTGCGAGACGAAACAAACTTTCTGGCAGCCGTCAGCCCCAACGTATCGTCCAGCGGACAGCTCATTGCCGGAAACAACAACTATCCTGCCTCTGTGAACGGCGTAGGTACTGAGTATCTCGACATCCGCCAACTGAGCGTGGAGAGCGGTGAAATGTTCACCGAAGCTGACATTCAGAGTGCCGCCAAAGTCTGCATCATCGGTAAAACCATTGTGGACAATCTTTTCCCGAACGGGCAAGACCCTATCGGTCATACCATTCGTTTCAACCAGATACCTCTGCGCGTAGTAGGTGTACTCAAAGCCAAAGGATACAACTCCATGGGTATGGACCAAGACGAAATAGTGTTAGCTCCCTACACCACCGTAATGAAGCGTATGCTTGCTGTCACCTATCTGCAAGGTATCTTCGCCTCCGCCCTCTCCGAGGATATGACGGACTATGCAACGGACGAAGTCACCACTCTCCTGCGCCGCAATCATAAACTGAAAGAGAGCGATGACGACGACTTCACCATCCGTAGCCAGCAAGAACTCAGCACCATGCTGAACTCCACCACGGACCTGATGACTACACTTCTGGCATGCATCGCCGGCATCTCGCTGGTGGTAGGTGGTATCGGCATCATGAACATCATGTACGTCAGCGTAACAGAGCGTACCCGCGAAATCGGTCTGCGTATGTCCGTCGGTGCCCGTGGTGTAGATATTCTTTCGCAGTTCCTGATTGAGGCCATCCTCATTAGTATCACGGGTGGTATCATCGGAGTCGTCATCGGTTGCGGAGCAGCCTTCATCGTGAAGAACGTAGCCCACTGGCCCATCTATATTCAAGCCTGGAGCGTATTCCTCTCCTTTGCAGTCTGCACCGTCACCGGCGTATTCTTCGGCTGGTATCCCGCCAAGAAGGCGGCTGATCTGGACCCAATAGAGGCGATAAGATACGAATAAGAGTGATAGAATCACTAAATTTAATTATTTTTGTAACATGATTATGCAAGAGCCCAAACCCCACTGGATCGCAAAAGTCCTCATTCATATTATCGGATGGGGTATCATCTTCGGCTTTCCGTTCCTGTTGATGAACCGTAGCGGTTTCTCAATAACCTGGATAGACTATCTGCGTCATGGCAGTGCGGTTCCTATCTCGTTTCTTATCGTGTTCTATGTCAACTATTGTTTCTTCATCCCCCGTTTCTTGTTCGAGGGACGCATCAAACAATATATAATGGTGAACCTGCTACTCATTCTCTGCACCGCCATCGGAGTACACTTCTGGCAGAATTTCATCTTCCACACGTTCGCGAAACCCGAAGGACCCAGACGCCCCGGACCTCCCAGTTGGATATTTATCATGCGCGATGTATTCTCCATGATCCTCACCGTGGGACTGGCTGCTGCCATCCGCATGAGTGGTCGCTGGGTGAATGTGGAAGCCGCCCGCCGGGAGGCTGAAAAAAGCCGTACGGAAGCCGAACTGAAAAACTTGCGTAACCAATTGAATCCGCACTTTCTGCTTAATACCCTGAACAATATCTATGCCCTCATCGCTTTCGACAGTGACAAAGCACAAGCTGCCGTTCAGGAGTTGAGCCGCCTGTTGCGCCACGTCCTCTACGATAACCAACAAAATTACGTTGCTCTGGGCAAAGAGATGGATTTCATCCGCAACTACATAGAGCTGATGCGCATCCGTCTTGCCTCCAACGTAAGCGTAGAGACACAAATCGACATCCGCCCCGACAGTCGCACGGAGATTGCCCCACTCATTTTCATTTCCCTCATAGAGAATGCCTTCAAACATGGCATCTCGCCCACCGAGCCCAGCTTCATCCGCATCCATTTCAGCGAAAGCCCTGGCCAGGTATGTTGCGAAATAACCAACAGCTACCACCCCAAGAACCAAGCTGATAAAAGCGGAAGCGGCATAGGGTTGGAGCAAGTACGGAAACGCCTCGAACTGACCTATCCCGGTCAGTATGAATGGAATCAGGGAGTGAGTGATGACGGAAAAGAGTATAAATCGGTATTAAATATAAAATATTAATTGTTAATTATCAATTGGCTGCGCAGCAGTGACATTGTACAGCCAATTAATATTTAATATTTAAAAATTAATAATTAAAATCATGAACCTGACTTGTGCCATAGTAGATGACGAACCCTTAGCTTTAGGTCTTATAGAAAGCTACGTCAACAAAACCCCGTTCCTGACATTAACGGGAAAGTATTCCAGTGCCGTACAGGCTATGAAGGAATTGCCGGAAAAGCAGGTAGACCTGCTCTTCCTCGACATACAGATGCCGGAACTCAACGGCTTGGAGTTCTCTAAAATGGTAGACCCACATACACGCATTGTGTTCAGCACTGCTTTTGAGCAATATGCCATCGATGGCTACAAGGTGAATGCATTGGATTATCTACTGAAACCTATCTCCTACGTAGACTTTTTGCAGGCAGCAAACAAAGCCGTACAGTGGTTTGAGCTATTGCAACAACCGAAAGATGAAATCGAAAGCATCTTCGTGAAAAGTGACTATAAACTAGTGCAAATAGAGCTTAAAAAGATACTTTATGTGGAAGGATTGAAGGATTATGTCAAGATTTATACGGAAGATAATCCCCGCCCCATTTTATCACTAATGAGTATGAAGTCGATGGAGGAATTATTACCGGCATCCCGTTTCATGCGGGTTCACAGGTCCTATATTGTACAAAAGGAAAAAATACGAGTTATTGACCGCGGACGTATTGTGTTCGATAAAACGTATATCCCCGTCAGCGACAGTTATAAACAGGTATTTCAAGCATTCTTAGATAAAAGGAGTTAGGAAATAACATCTATTAGTCGATAAAATATCCGAATTTGTCGACAAAACATATTTTCCTATTGCATATTAAAAAATGTTTTTTTATCTTTGCATCGAACAGATAAAGGAAGTTGTGAAACTTCCCCCAATAGAATAGTTTAGTTAAGTCTAGTTTAGTTTTTGTGTGAAAGTGCTTCCCCGTTAGAGAACGACAAGGGAAGCACTTTTTATTTTGCTTTTACTTCTCATTTTGTATATCATTGCCTATCTTTGCCAACCGAAAAACTAAAAACGATAGATTATGTTAGTTCGCATTATTACAATGGTCATTGCCGGAGTTATTATCGTCTACCTGGTTCGTTGGATAGATGAGTTATTCTCCAGACGCAGATAGTGAATTAAGCTGCAATAAGCCTAATTCACCGGAAGCATTTACACACAATTAACACACTGATAATCCTACTCACTTTACTCCTAAAAACTGGAAGGGCTTCGTATTAACAAACTCTTTTGCCGTATTCCCCGCATACGTGTTGCCGGAAACAAGGTTCAGCATCTTGACCGGAGCTCCCTCAGAGAAGTTCACATCTTTGAAATCAACCCAAAATACATTAGGATACAACGTAGACTCGAAGTAGTAAATTTTATTCTTCTGGTCGGAAACCGTTCTCCAGCGTGTTGAAGAGATATTCGGTTGGTCAGGGGTACTGATACCGAACGGAACGGAGGTATTGCGTATCACGCTGAACACACTGGCCAACGCTGTGCGTGTATCTTCCGTCTTAGGAATCGCATTTATATAGAAAGAGGCTCTCACAAAACGGTCGGCAGCACGGTTGGTTCCCGGAAGGAAAGTAGTTCCTCCGATATTCTTCCAATAATCATCGAGTGCCAGTTGCTGATCGAAAACAGGCGAGTTGGTCATCACTTGATAAGAACGGTTATGATGAATATTCAGTTTGCCATTGATATATTCGAAGATGGCATTGTCACCGGTGGCGTCGGAGATAGAAAGATGGAGGGTAGCCATTCGTGTGCCGTCGGGCATCATGTCCGATACAACATCGAATGAATTCTGTTCTACGGCGGCAACAGCCTCATTCACCGTTGCGAAGTTATCAAGCATATATTGCACCCAGGCAGCTATCGACAACGCCGGTCTTTCACCGTTCCATTGCGGATAAGAAGACTCTGCCAACCATAATAAATTGGCAACGAGTCCTTTTTCATTCATACCGTCGGTGCTGCATATGTCATAAGCCGAAGTAATCACACTGCCGTATTTGGATTTCCAGCGCATCGGGTCCTTCCCTACTTCTCCGTTGCGCTCCATGCCCCGCGGAAAAATCCAGAGGTTGCTACGGGTATCTTCTTTCCAGTCCATGGTGCGGCCTGTGATTATCATATTATTCACGCCCTGATACACCACACGGGTACACGCGTTTAAAGAGTCAATGGATATTCCGAAGAATACAGCAATTGAGAATATAGCTAAATATACATTTGTTTTGCCCATAATTGATTGATATTAAGTTATTAGAATATACTAAATACAACAAATGCATACATGGAAAAGTTTTCAGAAAGAGCTTGAGACAAATGGACCGGATACGGAAGAACTCAGTTCTCGCAGAAAAGTAATCTTCCCGAAACAAATAAATCTTAAAAAAGAAAACAAACCGTAAAGAACGCTGTTGGAAGGGAAAACTCTAAAAATGTAACAGTTATGAATTACGGTATTAGTATCCTTTTCAGGGCTATCCCACTGCTGATGGCCCTTTTTTGTTTTGGCTACGGAGCCTTCGTTATTGACGCGGGAACAGACATGAACCGGTTCGTTGCCGGTCCTGTGGTATTTTCGTTAGGGATGATATGCATAGCGCTGTTCGCTACAGCAGGAACCATCATCCGTCAAATCATCCACACCTATACTACAGCGGCAAAGTACGCCCTGCCCATCATCGGCTATCTGGCAGCCGTGCTGTGCTTCATCGGAGGAATGACCTATATCAATGATGGTACTACTACCGCTCATTTCGTTGCGGGACACGTTATCTGCGGGGTAGCATTCATCACAGCTTGCGTAGCCACCACCGCCACCGCTTCCACCCGCTTCACCCTCATCACCCAGAATTCGAAACGGACTGACCATGCCGCACCTACAAAGGCTTTTTCTTCGGCACAAGGAGACTCATTGATTATCCTTGCCGTCATTTTTGCCGTCAGCGTATGGGTATGGACATTCTGGTTATTGGGACAAAGCGATATTCATAACGCCTACTTCGTAGCGGGTCACGTCATGGCCGGATTGGCATGTATATGTACAAGTTTGGTTGCACTAATCGCCACCATTGTCCGCCAGATACGTAACGGGTACGCACATTCTGAACGGAAATGGTGGCCTGCTCTTGTACTGGCAATGGGTACACTGAGTGTTCTCTGGGGACTTTGGATACTGACTGATGTCAATCCTGAAAAGTCCTCCATCGGATATATCATGATAGGTCTCGGTTTAGTCTGCTACAGCATCTCCAGCAAAGTCATCTTGTTGGCAGTCATCTGGCGGAATGTCTTCAAACTGGCAAACCGTATTCCGCTTATTCCGGTACTCACCGCATTGGCTTGCCTTTTCCTCTCTGCTTTCCTTTTTGAAATGGCTACAATGAATGATGTCTACTTTGTCCCCGCACGTGTATTAGCCGGGTTAGGAGGCATCTGCTTCACACTGTTCTCCATCGTCAGCATCCTCGAAAGCGGGACGTCCAACTGATAAATCACTCATTCTCTATGAATAAACAGCATGGATGGGCTGGGTTTTTGCCAGCTCATCCATGAATACTTCTACATTCCAGGCATGATGCGCCACGTAGGCCGCCGGACCGGTATCACCCGAATCCAGAATGTCTCGCACCACGTTGGACTTATTCCTACCCGTAATGAAGAAAATAAGCTGTTTGGCATTGAACAGCAAACAGCCGGTCATGGCTATACGTTTCTGACCGTTGTAGGGATTCACACTCAGTTCATAGGGATGGAAAGATGAGAGCAAGTATTCTTGCCCGGGAAAGATGGACGAAGTATGCCCATCCTCTCCTGCTCCCAACAGAACAATATCAAAAGCCGGAAAGCCGTGCCAAAGCGGAACGTTGCAGCGCACCAGACGCGAATAGCTGTTCGCCTCGTCATCGGGCTGGTTACTGCCGTCGATGGGGAAAATATATTCCTCGGGCATCGCAACCTTATCCAACAACAGACGACGCATGGTACCGTAATTGCTTTCCGAATCTTCGGCAGGTACACAACGTTCATCTACCCAGTAAATACGCATGCGCACCCAGGGAGTGGCATCTTTGAACTCTTCCGCCCACAAATCGAACATGAGCGAGGGCGTGCTGCCCCCGCTGAATGCAATGTGGAAAATCTTGTCCGGCTCTGCCTCCATCAGGCCAATGAGATGCTTGATGAGAGCACGTGCCGTTTCAACAGCTGTACTATTTATATAAGTTTTCATAACTCACAGTATTGATCTGTATTCGTCAAATTCTTACAAGGATTGGTCCAGTCGGCACCATGCTCGTGCATCATGGCTTCGCTCTCCAGAGGGCCCCATGTTCCAACGGGATAACCGTAGAGGGGTGCATCGGGATACTCGCTCCAATAGCGCAGCACAGGGTCGAAGAAACGCCAGGAAGCCTCCACAGCATCACTGCGGGTGAAAAGTGTGGGATCACCCTGGATGCAGTCTTCTATCAGGCGGGCATAAGCATCGCCCGTAGCCTGTCCGCCCAACTGGTCGTAGCTGAAATCCATCATCACCTGCTTCACATCGAACCCCGGTCCGGGCACTTTCATGCCGAACTTCAGGACGATGCCCTCATTGGGTTGCAGGCGGAGGATTAATTTATTAGCCCGCGGACAGTGTCCGCCGTGGCAGTGAAACATCTGGTGTGGCGTTTCACGGAAATGCACTACGATTTCCGTTACCTTAGTAGGCATTTGCTTTCCCGTACGGATATAGAAAGGCACGCCACTCCAACGCCAGTTGTCTATTCCAATCTTCATGGCGATGTAAGTTTCAGTGCGCGAGTCGGCGGGGACGTTCTTTTCTTCGCGGTAGCCCTTTTTTGAACCGGAAGCCGTGTATTGCCCGCGGACTATATGTTCGTTCAAATCTTCTTCTGTCAGAGGTTTTAGTGAATCATAGACCTTCACCACTTCGTTACGGAAATTGTCGGCTGTAAAGACGGCAGGCGGTTCCATAGCAGTGAGAGCCACCAATTGGATAAGGTGGTTCTGCACCATGTCGCGCAGGGCGCCTGTGCCATCATAAAAACCACCACGCTGTTCAATGCCGAGATTCTCGACGGCAGTGACTTCTACATAGTCGATATAATTGCGGTTCCACAGTGGTTCGAAAATGCCGTTAGCGAAACGGAAAGCAAGGATGTTTTGTGCCGTCTCCTTGCCGAGGAAATGGTCGATACGGTATATCTGGTGTTCCTCAAAGACGGAAGCATATATTTTGTTTAGTTCTTGTGCAGACTTCAGGTTGTAACCGAAAGGCTTCTCTACAATGATGCGGGTGTGCTCACGGTTCAGTCCTGCTGTTTTCAGGTGCAGGGGGATGACGCCATAGAGTGAGGGAGGCGTAGCAAGATAGAACAACAAGTTGTCCGGTTCCTTTTCGCCGGTAATTTCTTGCAAGTGCTGGTCCAGCATTGCATACCCTTCTTCTTTGGCGGGGTCTAAGCTGAGATAATGCAAATGGGTGCAAAACTCTTTCATCCCTACCTCGGCGGGAGTGACGAAATGTTCCAGTTCATTCAGGATATAGTCGCGATAGGTTTCGTCTGCGTATTCAGTACGGCCAATGCCCAAAATGGCGAATCCCTCCGGCAGGCGGTTATCCTTGTAGAGGGAGTAAAGGGCCGGCATCAGTTTGCGTTTTGTCAGGTCGCCCGAAGCGCCGAATATAATCATTACAAATTTACTCATTTAATTTAGTTATTAGTGATTAGTGAGTAGTGATTAGTTATTAGTTATTAGTTATTAGTACCATGCGGTATGATAGCGCAGCCCACTAATCACTAATCACTAATAACTAATCACTACATTACACATTATATGTACCCGATTTTGTATCTCCGCCATGTCCGGTCCAGTTCTCGTGGAAGAATTGTCCGCGAAGCTCGTCCGTACGTTCGAAGGTATGCGCACCGAAGTAGTCACGCTGTGCCTGAATCATGTTGGCAGGGAGTTTCGAAGATACCAGCGAATAGAAATAATTCAGTGCGGAAGAGAAAGCGGGAACAGGCAGTTCTTCTTTCATCGCATGTGCCACGAGGTGTTTCCAGCCCGAAAGCAATTGCTGTATCTCTTCCTTGAAATAAGGAGCGAGCAACAGATGCTTCGGTTTCTGCTGTGCCTCGAAAGCAGCAGCTATATCGTTGAGGAATATACTGCGAATAATGCAACCACCCCGCCACATACGGGCAATGGAAGCTAAATCGAGCTCCCAGCCGAAGCTCTCGGATGCTTTCTGCAACACGGCAAAGCCTTGTGCATAGGATACTAATTTAGAAGCGTACAAAGCGGAATAGATATCTCTCACCATTTCCGGCTTATTGTATACCACCTGCGAACGCTGGCAGACAAACTGTTTGGAAGCCGCTTCACGCAAGTTTTTCTGTGCTGAAAGGCTGCGTTCAAAAACTGCTGTGGCAATCAGCCCCAGTGGCATCCCCAGTTCCATGGCATTGATGACGGACCATTTACCGGTGCCTTTCTGTCCGGCGGTATCCAATATCTTATCTATAAGGTAACCACCTGTTTTATCCTTATGACGCAGGATGTGGGCGGTTATTTCTATCAGGTAGCTGCGCAGTTTGCCCTCATTCCAATGGGCAAAGACGGAAGCCATCTCTTCATTATCCAGTTTCAGCAAGTTCTTCATCACCCAGTAGGCCTCAGCAATCAGTTGCATATCGCCATACTCAATGCCGTTGTGTATCATCTTGACAAAATGTCCCGAGCCCGCCGGACCAATCCAGTCGCAACAGGGAGTGCCGTCGGCAGCACGTGCAGCGATGCTTTGCAGGATGGGTTTCACCTCATCCCAGGCAGTAGCGGAGCCACCCGGCATGATGGAAGCACCGTTCAACGCACCTTCTTCACCACCCGAAACTCCGGCCCCTACAAAACGGAAACCTTTGGATTCGGCCAGTGCCACACGGCGGTTGGTATCTTCATAATTTGAATTGCCACCATCTATCAATATATCTCCCGGAGAAAGATGCGGGAAAAGTTGTTCCATCAGCTCATCCACGGCAGCGCCTGCACGCACCATCATCATGATTTTGCGCGGTGCGGAAATGGATGCTACGAAGTCGGGGATTTCAGTGTATCCTTCGATACTCTTCCCCTTGGCACGACCATTGATAAAACGTTCGACCACACCTTCTTCCACTCCCGGAACGGTGCGATTGTATACCGACACGCGCCACCCCTTATCTGCCATGTTCAAGGCTAAATTCTCCCCCATCACGGCAAGTCCGATTAAGCCTATGTTTGTCAATTGTTCTTTTTTTGTCATAACTTGCATTTTTTTTGTTATTGTTTCATTGAAATGGAAACAATATGTCAAGGGCATTTGTTCGTATGGATTTCGAATAAAAATCGTACTTTTGCAAACATAAGTCCATTTCATCGGGAAAACTTAAATTCATTTTTATGAAAAAACTACATATCGGGTTACTGCCGCGCATCATTATAGCCATTGCATTAGGTATTCTTTTGGGTAACTTCCTCCCCGGAGGAATGGTGCGTTTGTTCGTTACGTTCAACGGCATCTTCAGTGAGTTTCTCAACTTCTCCATACCGCTGATTATTGTGGGACTGGTGACGGTGGCCATTGCCGATATTGGTAAAGGAGCAGGAAAGTTATTGTTGATAACGGCATTAATCGCTTATGGTGCAACGCTATTTTCCGGTTTCCTTTCTTACTTCACAGGTGTGACGGTATTTCCCCGTCTGATAGAAACAGGTGTGCCGTTGGAGGAAGTGAGCGAGGCACAAGGAATATTGCCTTTCTTTTCAGTAGCCATTCCGCCGCTGATGAATGTAATGACGGCGTTGGTGCTGGCTTTCACTTTAGGTCTGGGACTTGCACAGTTGAAAAACGATACATTGAAGAATGCAGCACGCGATTTTCAGGATATTATTGTAAAGATGATTAGTGCAGTCATTCTGCCATTACTTCCTATATATATTTTCGGCATATTCCTTAATATGACCCATTCGGGACAGGTGTTTTCTGTATTGATGGTCTTCATAAAGATTATCGGGGTGATTTTCCTGCTACATATCTTTCTGCTGATATTCCAGTATTGCATTGCTGCATTGTTTGTTCGTAAGAATCCTTTCAAGTTGCTGGGACGAATGCTGCCGGCTTACTTCACGGCGTTGGGCACACAGTCATCTGCCGCCACAATACCCGTCACGCTGGAACAGACGAAAAAGAACGGGGTATCGGCTGATATTGCAGGTTTCGTCATCCCGCTTTGCGCCACGATACACTTATCGGGAAGTACCCTAAAGATAGTGGCATGTGCCCTTGCTTTAATGATGATGCAGGGAATACCTTTTGATTTCCCACTGTTTGCCGGATTCATCTTTATGTTGGGCATCACAATGGTAGCGGCTCCCGGCGTTCCCGGTGGTGCCATCATGGCATCCTTGGGCATATTGCAGTCCATACTGGGTTTCGACGAATCGGCACAGGCATTGATGATTGCACTCTATATCGCCATGGATAGCTTCGGCACTGCCTGCAATGTGACGGGAGACGGGGCGATTGCGCTGGTGGTGGATAAAATCTATAAATAAATATTTAATATCTGTCTTTGTTTTCTCGTAAAAAACAACGAATTTTGCCCTCTCAAAAATCAATCAATAAAAAGCCTATTATATGAAAACAGCTTTAATCTCCGGAATCACAGGTCAGGACGGTTCGTTTCTCGCCGAGTTTCTACTACAAAAGGGATATGAAGTACACGGCATTCTCCGTCGTTCTTCTTCCTTCAATACGGGTCGCATCGAACATCTGTATTTCGATGAATGGGTGCGCGACATGAAACAGAAACGTACCATCAACCTGCACTATGGCGACATGACGGATAGCAGTTCGCTCATCCGCATCATCCAGCAAGTGCAACCGGATGAAATATACAACCTTGCAGCACAAAGCCACGTGAAGGTTTCTTTCGATGTACCGGAATACACTGCCGAAGCTGACGCCATCGGTACGCTGCGCATGCTGGAAGCCGTCCGAATCCTCGGCATGGAGAAGAAAACGAAGATCTATCAGGCCTCCACTTCGGAGCTTTACGGAAAAGTGCAGGAAGTTCCCCAGAAGGAAACGACTCCTTTCTATCCCCGCAGTCCCTACGGAGTAGCCAAGCAATATGGTTTCTGGATCACAAAGAACTACCGTGAAAGTTACGGGATGTTTGCCGTGAACGGTATCCTCTTCAACCACGAAAGCGAACGCAGAGGCGAGACATTCGTAACCCGCAAGATTACGCTGGCTGCTGCACGCATTGCACTGGGTTTTCAGGACAAGCTATATCTGGGTAATCTGGATGCACGCCGCGACTGGGGGTATGCCAAGGATTACGTGGAATGTATGTGGCTTATCCTGCAACACGATACGCCGGAAGATTTCGTGATAGCTACAGGCGAAATGCATACCGTTCGCGAATTTGCCACACTTGCTTTTGAGGAAGTAGGCATCCAGATACGTTGGGAAGGTGAAGGAGTTGAAGAAAAGGGTATCGACGTGAAAACCGGAAGAGTTATCGTAGAAGTGGACCCGAAATACTTCCGTCCTGCCGAAGTGGAACAGTTGTTGGGGGACCCGACCAAGGCAAGAACCTTGTTAGGCTGGAACCCAAGGCAGACCAGTTTCGAGGAATTGGTGAAAATTATGGCAGCGCATGATATGAAGTTCGTGAAGAAGCTGCACTTGAGAGCACAAGAATAATAATCAAACACAAAGACACGGAGACACAAAGTTTTTCACCTACAAAATGAGAATAAAAACTCTGTATCTCCGTGTCTCTGTATTTAAACCTAATAAACAAAAACAATGGACAAGAATGCCAAAATCTTTGTAGCCGGACATCGCGGCTTGGTAGGTTCAGCCATCTGGAAGAACCTGCAAGATAAAGGATATACCAACCTCGTTGGCAAAACTCACAAAGAACTCGACTTACTGGACGCTGTAGCTGTCCGCAAATTCTTCGATGACGAGCAACCGGAATATGTATTCCTCGCCGCTGCCTTCGTAGGCGGCATCATGGCCAACAGCATCTACCGCGCCGACTTCATCTACAAAAACCTGCAAATACAGCAGAATGTCATCGGCGAAAGTTTCCGCCATAACGTGAAGAAACTCCTCTTCCTGGGTAGCACCTGCATCTATCCCCGTGATGCCGAGCAGCCTATGAAAGAAGAAGTACTCCTCACCTCCCCGCTGGAGTACACCAACGAACCGTATGCCATTGCCAAAATTGCCGGATTGAAAATGTGCGAAAGCTTCAACCTGCAATACGGCACCAATTATATCGCCGTGATGCCTACCAACCTATATGGCCCGAACGATAACTTCGACCTGGAACGCAGTCACGTCCTCCCCGCCATGATTCGCAAGATTCACCTCGCCCACTGCCTGAAACAAGGCGACTGGGATGCCATACGCAAAGACCTGAATCAGCGTCCCGTTGAAGGCATCGACGGAAACAGCAGTCAGGAAGACATCCTCACCATCCTCGCCAAATACGGCATCAGCAACACCGGAGTGAAACTATGGGGCACAGGTACCCCGCTCCGCGAATTCCTCTGGAGCGAAGAAATGGCCGATGCCAGCGTCTTTGTTATGGAGCACGTAGACTTCAAGGACACCTACAAGCAAGGTGACAAGGACATTCGCAACTGTCATATCAACATAGGTACAGGCAAAGAAATCTCCATCCGCGAACTGGCTGAACTAATCGTAGCCACCGTAGGCTATCAGGGCCAACTGACCTTCGACAGTACCAAACCGGACGGAACCATGCGCAAGCTCACCGATCCCTCCAAACTACACTCCTTGGGTTGGCATCATCAAGTGGAGATTGAAGAAGGCGTACAACGCATGTACGGCTGGTATCTCGGAAAGTAAAAGAATATCAGCCACTTACAAGGAGTTAACTCCCTGTATGCAAACTCTTAACTTCTTGTCGACAAGGTATTAACTTCTTGTTGACAGGAAGTTTATCTTTATTCATCCCGCAGGTTTACCTGCCTCCATACTATCAATTTCATTACTTGCTATAATTTCATTTGTTTGGTCATATTTTAATATACCAACGATTAAATAGCTTATACTTCCCGCTTTTTTCAACCAAAAATTTGCTTTCTTTTAATAAAGCCTTATATTTGCACAAATTTCAACCAAATGTGCAATATAATATCATGGAACAAAGTTTTATCGCCTATATTGAGAACAGCATAAAAGAGAATTGGGACCTGGATGCCCTGACTGACTATAATGGCGCTACCCTGCAATACAAGGACGTAGCCCGCAAAATAGAAAAAGTACACTTAATCTTCGAAGCAAGCGGCATCAAGAAAGGCGATAAAATTGCCATCTGCGGACGCAACAGTTCGCATTGGGGAGTCACTTTCCTTGCCACACTGACCTACGGTGCTGTAGTGGTTCCTATCTTACATGAGTTCAAAGCGGACAACGTCCATAACATCGTAAATCACTCAGAAGCCAAACTGCTCTTTGTAGGCGATCAGGTATGGGAAAACCTCAACGAAAGTGCCATGACCCTGCTGGAAGGCATCATACTGATGACCGATTTTTCCGTTCTCGTATCCCGCACCGAAAAGATAGACTATGCCCGCGAGCATCTAAACGAACTGTTCGGCAAGAAATATCCCAAGAATTTCCGCAAGGAACACATCGAATATCATAAAGACCAGCCCGAAGAACTGGCAGTCATCAACTATACTTCCGGTACGACGAGTTATTCAAAGGGCGTAATGCTGCCCTATCGCAGCTTGTGGTCCAACACTGCATTTGCATTTGAAGTGTTGCCACTGAAAGCCGGCGATAAGATAATCTCCATGCTGCCGATGGCACACATGTACGGACTGGCATTCGAGTTCCTCTATGAGTTCTCGGCAGGATGCCAGATATACTTCCTCACCCGTATGCCGAGCCCGAAGATTATCTTCCAGGCATTCTCGGAAGTGAAACCTCACTTGGTGATAGCCGTGCCGCTCATCATCGAAAAGATTATCAAGAAGAACGTGCTTCCAAAGTTGGAAACTCCGACTATGAAACTGTTACTGAAAGTTCCCATCATCAATGATAAAATTAAGGCGACCGTACGCGAAGGCGTAGTCAGTGCCTTCGGTGGACGCTTTGCAGAGGTCATTGTGGGTGGTGCTGCATTCAACCAAGAGGTAGAGCAGTTCCTGCGCATGATAGACTTCCCTTATACAGTAGGCTACGGAATGACGGAATGCGGTCCGATTATCTGTTATGAAGATTGGTCACGTTTCAAACCGGGCTCCTGTGGTAAGGCGGTTCCGCGCATGGAAGTTAAAATCCTCTCGCCCGATCCGGAAAATATCCCGGGAGAAATTGTATGTCGTGGACCTAACGTGATGTTGGGATATTATAAGAATGAAGAAGCCACCCGCGAAACAATTGATGCAGACGGCTGGTTGCACACAGGCGACCTTGCCCTGATGGATGCCGAAGGTAACGTCACCATCAAGGGACGCAGCAAGAACATGCTGCTCGGTGCCAGCGGACAGAACATCTATCCCGAAGAAATAGAAGACAAGTTGAACAACATGCCCTATGTTGCCGAAAGCATCATCGTGCAGCAGAATGAAAAACTTGTCGGCTTGGTATATCCCGATTTCGACGATGCCTTTGCACATGGTCTGAAGACCGAAGACATCGAACGTGTCATGGAAGAGAACCGCGTTGCACTGAACACAACCCTTCCTGCATACTGCCAGATATTCAAAATGAAGATATACCCCGAGGAATTTGAAAAAACGCCGAAACGCTCCATTAAACGATTCTTATATCAGGAAGCGAAAGGATAAAAAAACAGATATTAGTTATAAGTTATTAGTTATTTGCTTATGACCATGTGACATCATGGCGCAGCAATCACAAACAAATAACTTATAACTAATAACTTATAACTAAATCAGTCTCAAATGAAAAGCGAATTACTATTATCAGCCGTTATGATTCCCGTGTGGGGAATGGCAGGGGAAGCGGCTGCACAATCTGCGGACAAGGATGTGCCGAAAGAGAAAGAACGTCCGAACATTATTCTGTTTCTGGTGGACGACATGGGCTGGCAAGATACTTCACTGCCCTTTTGGACTCAGCGGACTCATTATAACGACACCTACCATACGCCTAACATGGAGCGTCTGGCAGCACAAGGGAAAATGTTCACTCAGGCATATGCATGTAGCATCAGCTCCCCTACCCGCGTCAGCCTTTTCACAGGAATGAATGCTGCCCGTCACCGAGTGACCAGTTGGACGCTGCGCAAGAACACCACTCATGAACAGCCGGACTCTATAATGACCTATCCGGAATGGAACGTAAACGGCATTTGTCAGGAACCGGACGTGGAACGCACTACGCAGGTTACTACTTTGGCCCAAGTGCTCAAAGACAACGGTTATCAGACCATTCATTGCGGTAAAGCCCATTTCGGGGCAAACGATACTCCTGGAGCTGATCCGTTAACGATGGGATTTGAGGTGAACATAGCAGGTCATGCCGCCGGTTCGCCTGCCAGCTATTACGGCAAGAATAACTTCGGAAACAAACCGAACGGCAAAAGTCCGTTGGCGGCAGTTCCCGGACTGGAGCAATATCATGGTACGGACACATTCCTCAGTGAAGCGCTCACCTTAGAGGCCATGAAGGCCCTGGACCATGTGCAGCAGAAAGATGAACCGTTCTTTTTGTATATGGCACATTATGCAGTCCATACACCCATACAGCCGGACTACCGCTTCTATCAGAAATATCTGGATAAAGGGCTGCCTCCAGTAGAAGCTGCCTATGCCACTCTTGTCGAGGGTATGGATAAGAGTTTGGGTGACCTCATGGATTATCTGGAACGCAACCATCTGACGGAGAACACGGTCATCCTCTTTATGTCCGATAATGGCGGACTGGCTGCCCACACACGTGCCGGAGAACTGCATACGCAGAATTATCCGCTCAACAGTGGTAAAGGTTCAGCCTACGAGGGTGGTATCCGCGAACCGATGATCGTAAGCTGGCCCGGCGTGGTGACTCCGGATACCAAGTGCGGGGATTACCTTATGATTGAGGATTTCTATCCCACCATTCTTGAAATAGCAGGCGTACAGAAATATACCACCGTACAGCAGCGTGATGGCATCAGCTTCATGCCGCTTCTGACAGGAAAAGGGAAAATGAAGAATCGTGATATCTATTGGCACTATCCTCATAGCTGGGGACCTTCGGGACCGGGCATCGGAGCCACTTGTTCCATCCGCTCCGGCGACTGGAAACTTGTGTATTACTTTGCAGACGGTAAGCGTGAGCTTTTTAACATTCCTGCTGACATCAGCGAAAAAAACGACGTGGCTATGCAAAAACCACGTGTAGTAAAGAGATTGGCAAAGAAATTAAGTAACTATCTCCGGTCGGTAGATGCGCAGCGTCCCACGCTTCGTGCAACGGGAAAATTAGCCCCCTGGCCGGATGAAATTAAAGATTAAAAGCGAATGAGACGATCATTTTCATCCATCATTGCATTAGTGACTATTGCAGGAACACTTTCTGCCCAAACCACGAATAACGAGTCAACGAAAACAAGCAAAAAAGACAAGGAACCTGTCGGCATCAACCTATCCCTGTGGAAGAATATGGCCACACAGCAGACTGATACCGTGGGCACTACCTGCTTCAACCTGGGCCTTTTTTCCTCAATGAATCGCCTGAGTGGCGTAGGCATCAATCTATTGGGTGGAGTGGTCTACCGGGATATGAACGGTGCACAGATTACGGGTCTTGCCAACTTGGTAGGAGGTAGCATGAGGGGCGTCCAGATTGCAGGTGTCAGCAATGTAAACGGAGATAACCTTAGTGGTGTGTCCTTGTCCGGTCTGGTCGGTATCACCGGAAACCATGCACAAGGCGTCATATTCTCCGGACTTACCAATATTGCGGGAGACAATACCACCGGCGTTGTCATCGGCGGTTTGCTGAACATTACCGGAGAAAACTCTTCGGGCGTGCATCTGGCGGGATTAGCCAACATTGCAGGTGAAGACTTCAATGGCATTACTACTTCCGGGCTACTGAACATTGTAGGCGAAAACCTGCGAGGCGTACAAATCAGTGGGTTGGGTAATATCACAGGAGAGACGATGCATGGTTTGCAGATTGCCGGTCTGGGCAATGTAGCAGGCGATACTTTTACCGGCGCACAACTTGCTCCCCTCAACATAACAAAGAACGGAAAAGGCTTGCAAATCGGATTAGTCAATTATTACAAGAATAGTTTCGATGGTTTCCAGTTGGGGCTGGTGAATGCCAATCCGGATACGAAAGTGCAATTGATGCTTTTCGGAGGAAATACAACGAAGCTGAATGTAGGTGCGCGTTTTAAAAATAAACTGTTCTATACCATCTTAGGTGGTGGCACGCATTATCTGGATTTCAGTGATAAGTTCTCGGCCTCCCTCTTTTACCGTGCAGGTCTGGAACTCCCTTTGTACAAGCAACTGTTCATCAGCGGTGACCTGGGATTTCAGCACATCGAGAACTTCAAAAACAAAGATTATGGTTTCCCGGCACGCCTCTATGCACTCCAGGCACGTGTGAACCTGGAATATCGCCTGACGGACAGATTCGGGGTATTCGTTACAGGTGGCTATGGGGGTAGCCGCTATTATAATAAAGGGGTGACCTATGACAAAGGGGTGATTCTGGAAGGCGGAGTGGTGTTGTTTAAATACTAGATTTAGTGATTAGTGGTTAGTGATAAGTGATTAGCAGGCTGCGCTGTAATGCCGCATGGCACTAATCACTTATCACTAACCACTAATCACTAAATCAGTTTTTCTCCTTAATAAATCCCGTCCTGTACGCCACCAGCAACTTCTTCAAGTCCTGTATCTGCGTCACCAGCACTTGTCCTTTATCGGTGTCCTTCACCATCATGCGTTGCGAATTGAACTCGATAACGAAAGTGGTGGACTTAATATCCTGCCCCTCCTCTATTGCCTTCTGACGACTTTGGAACGGGTCGTGCTGCACTAACTGTAGTCCATGTGAATGATATACCAATGTATATCCGGCAATGCCCGTTTCCGGTTGATAAGCTTTTGAGAAGCCGCCGTCAATCACCAGCAATTTGCCATCCGCCTTGATAGGCTTCTCACCTTTGATTATCTTCACAGGCACATGCCCGTTAATGACATGCGAATGAGGGCCTGTCACTTCAAATTCCGCCAGAATACGGTCGCAAATATCCGCACGGTTACGTAATGAATAATAACATCCTTTCGTCTCCTTAGACAGTTCTTTGTCTCCTATAAAGTAACGCTCGAATGTCGCCATCTTATCTTTATCAAACGATGGAGCATCAGGCCCGCACCACATGTACCACACGTAGTCCAGCGCGAAGCTCTTCTCCTCCGTACCGTCTTCATCAAAATAAGCCGTGCGTATCAACTGATCCGTTTTGCACAGCAGCTTCTTGCCCCAATACTCCTTCTTACCGATGCGAACATGCTTGAAACTTCCATCCTCATTCAATGGCATGGAGGCATGATACAGCAAGTTACTATTGCAAACCAGATACATTCCCCCATACGTAAACAGGCAACGCATGTGTTTCTTTAACTTCTCACTATTCATGAACGAAGCATGAATCTTATCCATCAATTCCCTTTCCTCATCCGATAAGCGATACGGGTCAGCCGGATCTATCGTCGGGAAGTTGGTGTCGCGCAAAGGATATTCCTTTCCTTCGTACACAAAGACACCTCTTTCAAAGTCAATCTTATCCAGCAGTTTCCGGTTCTGCATACCAAAATCCGGACGGCGGTCTATAATCTCCGCTTCCAGCTTCAATTGTATCACCGTAATCGCCTTATGCATCTGCGTAATCAGCCGCAGTGTCTTCTCATTATAACTTCCATCCGCAAAATTCATCTTCGGCGCAAAGATAGTACAAGGATCATCCGCATACATATCCATAGCAAACGTGGCAAGTGGCAACAGATTGATGCCGTATCCGTCTTCCAGCGTAGCCAGATTAGCGTAACGCATCGACATGCGGATTACATTGGCAATGCAGGCGTCATTGCCCGACGCCGCCCCCATCCACAAAATATCATGGTTTCCCCACTGGATGTCGAAATTATGATAATCGCAAAGCGTATCCATAATGATATGCGCTCCCGGACCACGATCGTAAATATCACCTACGATGTGCAGGGAGTCAATCGTCAGCCGTTGGATAAGATTGCACATAGCGATAATGAAATCGTCCGAACGCTTGGTGGAAATAATGGTGCTAATGATTACATTGATGTAGGCATGTTTATTAGGCTCTACACTCGACTCATGCAGCAACTCCTGAATGATGTACGAAAATTCCTCCGGCAACGCTTTCCGCACCTTCGAGCGCGTGTATTTGGAAGAAACATTCTGGCAAACCTTTACCAGTTGATTCAGCGTAATCAGATACCAGTCGTCCAGGTCGGTTTCCCGTTCCTTTATCAACTGCAATTTCTCTTCGGGATAATATATCAGGGTGCATATTTCTTTCTTTTCACTTTCGCGCAAGGTATGTCCGAAAATTTCATTCACTTTCCGCTTCACTGCACCCGAAGCGTTCTTCAACACATGCTGGAAAGCTTCATATTCGCCGTGAATATCGGTCAGGAAATGTTCCGTACCCTTCGGAAGGTTCAGGATAGCTTCCAGATTAATGATTTCTGTACTGGCATCCGCAATTGTAGGGAAACTGCGTGACAGCAACTGCAAATAGCGCAAGTCGCTCATGATGCTTTCAGGGGTAATATTACTCATTAATTATTAACTATAAATTATTTATTATTAATTGGCTGCGCAGATAACGCTCAATGCTCTGCTTTGGGTTCTTAAACCTCTACTTTACGTTCTCAAACCTCAACTCTACGCTCTCAAACCTCAACTCTAAGTTCTCAACTTAAGAAGAACATCAGTAACACCTGTGCGATAATCACCCGCAGGAACATGCACAACGGATAAACCGTGGCATAAGAAACTGAGGGGTTATCACCGGGAATGGTATCATTGACGTAATTCAGTGCCATCGGATTCGCCATACTTCCGCACAGCATCCCGGCCACCGAACCGAAATCTATCTTCATCCAACGGAAAGCGATAATTCCCATTATCAGTACTGGGAGCACAGTCAGCGCGCAACCTATCCCTATCCACAACAACCCTTCCGGACGGAACACCGTGTCGAAGAAATGGGCACCCGCATCCAGTCCCAGACAAGCCAGATAGAGAGACAAACCCAAGGCACGAAGCATCAGGTTCGCACTACGCGTCGTATAAGTCACCATGTGCATCCTCGGGCCGAAAGTGCCGATAAGGATACCTACAATAATCGGGCCTCCTGCCAGTCCCAGCTTCACCGGTGTACTGACTCCGGGGATAGCGATAGGTATAGCTCCCAATGCAAGACCGAGGACGATACCAACGAATACGGCCACCAGATTGGGTTCTTTCAGGCTCTTCACGGCATTTCCCAGCACTTTTTCCACATTTTGTACGGCAGCCGCCTCACCTATTACCGTCAGTCGGTCGCCCAACTGCAAGGTAAGTTCCGCCGTGGCCAGCAGCAACACTCCGCTACGGTATACGCGACTGATATTGATGCCATAATGGTTGCGCAGGTGAAGGGAGCCGAGCTTCTTTCCGTTCAGTTCCGGACGTGTCACCACGATACGCTGCGAAATCAACTGGCTGTCGATAGCATTCCAGTCGATATCTTCCTTATTCCAGTCAGTGTTTTCCTGTTCGCCGAACAACACAGTCAGTGCAGGCACATTCCTTTCGGAAGTGATGACCAACAGGCGGTCATTTTCTTTAATCACCTTCTCGGAAGTAGGAATACTCACATTCCCATCCCGCCACAAACGGGATATAACGAATTTAGGATAGCTCAGTTGTGCTATATCCTTCACGCTCATATTGAAGATTGCCGGATTGTGCACCTGAAATGCAACGATATACGGCTTATTCACATTGTCTTTCTCTTTGACTTCCAAATCTTCCTTACGCACCAGCATTTTGCGTATCAGCAGAATGCCGAGGATTACTCCCACTACGCCCAGCGGATATGCCACCGCACATCCCAGAGCCGGAGTATTCGCTTCAATGCCCATCTGTTTCAGGGTTTGTTGTGCAGCACCCAGCGCAGGTGTATTGGTTGTAGCACCACAAAGGATACCCACCATGTCCGGCAAGGAGACTCCCAGCCCATAGCTGCCCAGCAACGTCATCACCGTACCAATCAGCACCACGCCGACCGCCAGCATATTCAGTTGCACACCACCCATCCTGAAGGAGCTGAAAAAGCCCGGACCGACCTGCAATCCCAGTGCATACACAAATATCACCAGACCGAAACTTTCGGCATAATTCAGCATCTGCGGGTCGATGGACAACCCGAAATGCCCGGCAAGGATACCTGCGAAGAACACAAATGTCACTCCCAACGATATGCCGCAGATATGTATCTTCCCCAGTCCCAAACCAATAGCGGATATTAGCGAGAGCACCACAACCGCCTGCAGAGCGGAATGTTCAACGAATAAACTGTATAACCAATCCAAAGTATTTACGTTTTACTGATTTCGGAGTGCAAAGATAGGAAGTATTTCCCGGAGATAAGGAATAATTGCACAAAAAAAGCGGTCACCGTTTCTTGGTAACCGCTTATACTTTGTACACCCTCAGGGACTCGAACCCTGGACCCATTGATTAAGAGTCAATTGCTCTACCAGCTGAGCTAAGAGTGCATTGTATTCTTTATTGACCGTAGTGGATACGAGAATCGAACTCGTATTACATGCGTGAGAGGCATGTGTCCTAACCGTTAGACGAATCCACCGGCTGTTTGCGGAAGCGGGGGGATTCGAACCCCCGGTACAGTTACCCGTACGTCAGTTTAGCAAACTGGTGGTTTCAGCCACTCACCCACACTTCCTTAAACCTGCATTGTTTCTCAAATGCGGTGCAAATGTATGGGAAACTTTTGGACTATGCAAATCTTTCCATCATATTTTTTTCTGACTTTTTTCACGAAAAGGTGTAACAGGCTAAAAGTCAAAAGATAATAGGAGCAAAAAATATTCAGGTATTAGATTTTAGGGCTGAACTTAGGACTGAATCACTATATATTAAGCACTTTGCGCGATAAGTAGTTAGTAGTTAGTAGTTAGTAGTTAGTAGTTAGTAGTTAGTAGTTAGTAGTTAGTAGTTAGTAGAATAGTCCTATTAATAAAGGCTGTTATAATTCGGAGTATCTCCTACTAACTACTAGCTACTTTACTACTACCTACTTTATTTGACCCACATCAATTCCCCCTTCCTCCACTTTCCGTACCTTTGCGCGATTTTTTATCACCGAGGTTCAAACACATACGAAATGATACATCAGGAAAGCTTAAAAAAGCGGCTTGCAAAGCTCGCTGCTCCCATCTTTATAGAAACCTTGCTCATCATGATGCTGGGCGCGGTAGATACTATTATGCTAAGTCGACACTCCGACAGTAGTGTTGCCGCAGTGGGAGTAGTCAACCAGATTATCATGCTCACATTCCTCGTGTTCGAAGTCATTAACCTTGGCACTTCCGTGCTCTGTTCGCAATACCTCGGTGCACGCTTGCAAAAGAAAGTGGTGCAGGTAGTAGGCGTTTCGCTGGTGGTAAACGTCATAGTCGGCGTTTCCGTCAGTCTTTTCCTCTTCTCCCTTGCCGGACCTATCCTCCGCCTCATGGGACTGACTCCGGAACTAATGACAGATGGCATGGACTATATGCGTATCGTAGGCGCCTTCGCTTTTTTCCAAGCCCTCTCCCTCACCCTTTCCGCCTCTCTGCGCAGTGCCAACAAGGCCATTTACCCGATGCTGGTAACCGTTGTCGTCAATATCCTTAATATCATAGGCAACTATTCCCTCATCTTCGGCCGCTTCGGTTTCCCCGAACTGGGCGTGGAAGGAGCTGCCATCTCCACCGCTTTCAGCCGTGGTGTTTCTATGATTCTCCTGTTCATCATCCTGTTCCGCAAACATATCCACCGCTTCCCACTTGCTTATTTCCGCCCGTTCCCGTGGATAGAGCTAAAAAACCTGATGAAGATAGGACTCCCCTCTGCCGGAGAACAACTCTCTTACAGTTCTTCACAAGTAGTGATTACTTTCTTCATCAACATGCTCGGAGTTGAGGCGCTCGCCACCCGCACCTATTGCGTCAACATCATCATGTTCGCCTACCTGTTCAGCATCTCCATGGCGCAAGGTGGTGCCATCTGCATCGGACACCTCATCGGAGAAAAGAAACCACATGCCGCCTTCCTGATGGGCAAGTATGTGATGAAGAAATCCGTAATGATTACTGTCATCCTGTCCACCGTTCTCGCCGTCTTCGGAAACACCATCTTCCATTGGCTGACTTCTAATGAAGAAATTATCCGGTTGGGCACCACCATCCTCATTATCGATGTCGTTCTCGAAATCGGACGTCCCATCAACATCTTCGCCACTAATGCCCTGCGTGCCGCCGGAGATGTCACTTATCCCTTCTACGTCGGCCTGATAGTGCAGTGGAGCATTGCCGTTGGTCTGGGATACATCTTTGGTATTCCGCTGGAATGGGGCATTTGCGGCATGTGGGTTGCCTTCCTGCTGGACGAGAATATCCGGGGGGCTATCTTCGTGCGCCGTTGGTATAGCATGAAGTGGACGAAGAAGGGGTTTATTAAGTGATTAGCGATGAGTGATTAGCGATGAGTGATTAGCGTTGAGTGATGAGTGATTAGCAGGCTGCGCAATGCTTATCACTTATCACTAACCACTAATCACTAACTAACTTTTGATTTAAATCAAATCTTTTATACCTTTGTGCCCGGAAACGAGTTACAAATACCAGCGAACAATTATGGATATACTATTAAGAGAAACAGTCAATGCCACTGTTAACTCCCGTTATCCGGGCATGGCACCTGAAGGTAGAAAACTGATAGAAGAAATTCTGGTCCGCAAAGAGCTGGAAAAGGGCGAACTCCTATTCAAAGAAGGACAAGTCTGTCATCATATAGCCTTTGTGGGCAAAGGCCTGATGCGTCAGTTTTATTACAAAAACGGCAAAGACGTCACCGAACATTTTTCCTACGAAGGTTGTATTATTATCTGCATCGAGAGCACCCTGAAGCAGGAACCTACCCGCCTGATGGCAGAGGCACTGGAACCTTGCACAGTCTACCTCCTCCCCTACGACAAATTCATGAGATTGACTGAAATCTCCTGGGAAATCAATATGTTCTATCGCAAGATACTGGAGTATTCGCTCATAGTATCCCAGGTAAAGGCTGACTCCTGGCGGTTTGAAACAGCACGCGAACGCTACAATATGCTGATGCACACCCACCCGGAAGTCATCAAGCGGGCACCACTGTCACATATCGCATCGTATTTACTGATGACACCCGAAACCCTCAGCCGCGTACGCGCGGGGATATTGTAGAAAATACGATATGAAATTGTAGTTTTTGATTTATATCAAATCAACTTCCCTAAGAACTCTCTAACTTTGCAGCGTCAAAAAAGAAATAGATTTGGTTTTTTATAAGGAAAGAGATTAGTTTTTAGGGTATAAATTAAAAAAGAGGTAACAACTGAATAAAGGTTGTTGCCTCTTTTTTCGTTTACACCACAAAAAAACATTTAAAATACATGTAACCGTGCAAATAAAGTTATATATTTGTATTGATGGAGAGGAAGACACAGGTATCCATACTGAAAATAATGTTGATACTCGCACTTACACTGGCCGGATGCCAGGCAAGTTCTGACAAAGAAACACCATCGGCGCAACTGCCACAAGCATTGCTCCGGGATGGAGACATCGCTTTCAGGAGAGGAACAGGAATTGCCAGCAGAGTGGTATTGGCGGCCGATCGGGAAGGAAGTTATTCGCATACCGGTATCCTCAAGAAGAAGAAAGGGCAATGGTACGTGATACATGCCGTACCCGGTGAACCAGACTTCAAGGATGACCCTGACCGTGTAAAGATGGAACCCATAGAGACATTTTTCAAGAAAAGAAAAGTCGTTAATGGAGCCATCATGCGTGTACAAGAGGATTCCATAGCTGCATGCCGGGCGGCGATTCATGCTGAACGTCTTTATGATGCACATGTGCTATTCGACCATGATTATGACCTGGCAGATACCACCAAAATGTATTGCACGGAATTTATCGATTTCGTGTACAAAAAAGAAGGAATAGATTTACCTGAAGGACGTATCAGCCACGTCAATATTCCGGGATTCAGAGGAGATTATCTCCTACCTAATGATATTGCACAGAGCAAGCGCCTCTGTTTGATATACTATTTTTAAATACACATTAATCATTTAAAAAAAAGCGTATGAAAAAAGTATTTTATTTTAGTCTGATGGTAATGACTATATTCGTGATGGCAGCTTGCTCCTCACCAAGTGGTCCGGGAGATGCGATGAAGAAGTACTGCAACGATCTTGTCAAAGGCAACTATGAGAAGTTTGTAGACGGTATTGCTTTAGGCGAAAACATAACAGGCGATGAACTGCAAAAGCAAAAGGACGGGCTTGTTGCCATGATGAGGGATAAAGTTTCCAAAGAATATGAAAAAATGGGCGGGCTAAAAAGCATAGATATCCTGTCAGAAGAAATTTCGGAGGATGGAAACACAGCAACCGTAAAGATAAAACAAACCTACGGAAACGGAGAAACGCAAGAAGGTACACAATCGATGGTGAAAAGAGATGGCAAATGGCTAATGTCAATAGATAAGTAAGCTTTTCATCTCAGTATAAGCAACCGGGCGGTTCGGCCAGGAAATAAGTTTCCAGTCAGGCCGCCCGGCTTTTATTTCATTTAATAGAGTTCGTTCTGTCCGACTTCTGTGAAAAGTTTGGCAAGCTTCTCTATCACCGGCTTCACATAGCGCTCACCTTTCTCGGCCGAAGCTTTCTTAGGATTCCCTACCCCACTATCCACAGTAGCTTTATCCCAATGGCGCGGTGCCCATCCCACCTTTTCGTTCAGAGAAGGAATGGCAAAAGGTCTGGAATCTCCGTCTCCCGCTTCATTCAGGTTTACCAGCTCCGGGTGATAATACATCATCACGGACGTTTCCTGCTCACCGGCATGGTCGTCTATCTCCGCTTCGAAATATCCTTTAGTGGGAACAAGGCTGAACCAGTCAGAAGCAATAATCATAAAATCGGGATAGGTAAAGGCAAGGTCGCGTATCATGCCTTTAAAGTTATTGCCACCATGTCCGCTAATAATAATCAGCTTGCGTATTCCCTGGGCATAGAGGGAGGCAACGATATCCTCCAGAATGGCCTGCTGGGTGGAGTAACGGGTATGTATACAGAAAGGAAGTTCACGTTGTCCGGGATTGTGTGCACCAAAGCCTACAGGTGGCATCACCATACAACGGACACCGGAACGTTCCAGTGCCACTGTGGCGGCATCCACGGCAATGTCATGGGGCAAAATACAATCAGTGAGATACGGAAGATGCAGATTATGGGGCTCCGTTGCCCCCCAAGGCAGTATGACAACATCATACTTCACGTCTTTCACTTTTCCATAACAGGAAACAGTAAGGTCAATTTCTCTTTTTTCCATGTTTTATTTATTTTGGGGGATGTATTTAAATATTAACTATTAATTATTAGGTATTAAGGCTGCGCTATCACACTGCAAAATTAATATTTAATAGTTAATAATTAATAGTTAACGCTTATTGCTTGCGGTATTCTTTCGGAGACATTCCGGTGTGGTGCTTAAAATATTTGCCAAAGAAGGATTGATTGGCAAAGTGAAGTTCATCGGATATTTCCTGAATACTCATCTCAGAAGACTTCAGCAGAGCTTTGGCTTCCAAAATCACAAGGCTGTCTATCCATTCTCCGGCTGTCTTTCCACTGACTTCTTTTACGGCAGTAGAGAGATGTTTAGCAGTCAGGAACATCTTATCGGCATAATAGGCAACGCTGCGTTCCATCTTATACGATTCGGAGATGGCACGGATGAAACGCTCGAAAAGATCTTCTTTCCGGGTTTTGGTCTTCCTCACTGCCGGCTCATTTCCCTGATAGATGCCATATATTTCATAGAACAGAGAAAGTATCAATCCTTGCGTAATTTCTTTACGGAACGGATTATCTTTCAATTTCACTTTCTTCTGGAGGAAAGAATAATATTCCTGCACAGCTTCCATTTCTTCCGGCTTGAGGCGAACACAGGGTTGCTCCTTAATCATAAAAAACAAAGGGAACAACTGTTGCACCGTGGGGAGCACATCATCAATGAACTGCCCGGAAACCACAATGAAAACACCGGTAAAGTCGTCCGAACGTTCCACTTGCTGCAAAATCTGTTCGGGCAGGGTGACTACAAGCACGCCTTCGGTAAGTTCATGTTCTTTCAGGTTGATGCGTATCCGGCAGTGACCTTTCAGGCAAAGCGTCAAGCAAGATGCATTCAGACGCGTAGGGTAACCGAACAAAGGGATGTCCCCTATATTATCGAATATGGCAAAATCATTTCCTATAAAATCCATTGCCGGAAAACGGCGAATAGTTGCGATGTCTACGTTCTTTATATTTTTCATCTCCCTTTCTTATTTCTGCGGCAAACATAAGCAATATTTCCCTGAAAACCGTCCGAATTATCCTAAAAAAAGAAAAAGGGAACATTTGCCATAAGAAAGGGCTCATGAAAATATGCTCTTGCAATAATTTCATAAGCCCTTGCAATAAAATTACAAGCCCTTGCAATATTAAATTTAGACCTTAAACTAATTCATTATCTTGAAACCGATAAAGAAGGTACGAGGTTGTGTCGGCCCGTAAAAGTAACCGGAATCGCGGAACTCACCTTTATCGAGGTCTTTCTGGAAACTGTTGAAGATGTTCTGCACGCCGGCATTGAGCTGCAACTTGATGTGATCGTGCAAAACAAAGGTATAATTGAGTTTCAGGTTGAGGTCGAAGAAGTCGGGAGTATTCTCCATACGGTCTTTCGTGATGTTACAGAAAGCTCCCTCCGGCGCATCTACCGGTGCGTAGTGCGGAACAATCATCTTGCCGGTATAGATGCCGGACAAAGAGAAGTCGAAGTTCTTCAACGGTGCGGAAGAAAAGGTGAAATAACCGTAGTAATCCGGAGTACGCATCATGCGCTTGGTGGTCAGTTCTTCATCATCTACTTCTGTCCAGACTTCCGCTTCCGTATAGCGGCTACGTTGTGCAGTGAACCCCAACTGAAACTGTGAATCTTTGCCATGAGCTATTTTTGCATCCAGATTAACACCGTATACACGTGCACCATTACCATTACGACGCTCTTTAATCTTGTCTCCATTCTCATCTTTTCCGATGTCTTCCAATACAAATACGTGGCGCAGATCAGTATAGAAACCTTCCAACAAGATATTTGCCTGCCAATGTCCCAGATGCGTACTCCAGTCCACAGAGCCGCTGTAACTGTTGGAACGCTCCTCGCGCAGGTTGTCAGCCAGTTTAATCTGAACACCTTCGCCACCCACAGCCGTCACGTGCAAATCTTCATCATAAGCTTGCGGCGCACGGAACCCGGTGGAGTACGTCAGACGTGCCTGAAAATCCTCAGTAGGTTTGTAAAGGAAATTGATACGGGGACTAAAGATTAACTTATCAATCAGGTTATGCTTGTCCAAACGGGCACCTACCAACATAGTTAACTGACGCATTTTCCATTCATTTTGAACAAAGGCACTGGCTATACGTACATCTTGTTTCATATCGCGATGATAACCGGTCATGACATCATGCAAAGAGTTATTCTGGTATTCCAGACCACCGGTGAAGGTGGCCGGAGCGAAGAGGCAATTATTCATATTGCCGACATACATGCCACCGGCAACCCAGGTCAGATCATCGGTCTTGCCATAAGCATTCATATCTTGCTGGGCACCATAATAGCTGTTTCTGTCTGTGTGTTGAATAGAACCATAGAGAGAAATCTTATGCTTATACTCACGCCAGAACAGGTCGTAGCTGGCACCACCACTGTTGATGATGTGCTTGGTCTGCTCTGTAATGTCAGATTCATGGGGCTGAAGGTCAAACTTATTACCGCCACGGCGAAACTCATTGGTGGTGTGATACTCCAGATTGATGCGGCTGAAATGCGTAGGACGGTAGTAAGCACGGAAACCGAAAGTATTCATGTTCAGTTTGCCAAGTTCGGAGAAACCATCATCATCGCGGTCATAAGGATTGCGGTTACGATAGCTTTCATATAAGGCAATGCCGTAGGAGTTATCTTTTGCTACCAGAGAGACGTTACCGCCCATATATTGTTCCCATGACTGACCATCCATACAAGAGAACATGCTCGATACCTGAAAGGAGTTGCTGATGGGATCTTTAGTGATAATATTGATAGTGCCGCCCACCGCATTCGCTCCGAACAAGGCAGAACCACCGCCACGCACCACTTCCACCCGTTCTATCATGTTCACAGGCATTTGTTCCAGACCATACACACCGCTAAGAGCGCTGATGATAGGACGGCTGTTAATCAAAATCTGAGAATACGGCCCTTCCAGTCCATTGATACGCACCTGCGGGAAGCCACAGTTCTGGCAGTTATTCTCTACGCGCAGACCGGACTGGTAATTCAGTGTTTTCGCAAGGTCGGTGGAGTTCACCATCTCAAAAAGCTTGGCACTCATCACGTTGACAACTACCGGAGCTTCTTTCCGGCTCACCTCGTTACGGTTGGCAGACACTACCACTTCATCGGTCATAAAGCTCTCTTCAGCCATCGGGAAGTGTACGACTGCGGTGAAATCCTTGCTGACAGTCACTTCTTTTTCTTGTGTTTTATATCCCACAGCCGATACGCGAAGTGTATATTTCCCTGCGGGAAGCTTGCGGAATTCAAACTGACCTTCTTCATTAGAGACTGTTCCCTGACCGTTTTCTTTGATTAATATAGTTGCATAAGGTATGTTTTCTTCGGTTCCTTTCACAATCACGTGACCGGAAATCATGTTGCCTTCCTTTATAGGATTCACGGCATAGAGACTGATGCAAGCCACCGCAAGCACCAGCACAAGTATATATTTTTTCATTAATTTGCGCTCAAAAATGTATTAATTGAAATAATAAGCGAAGCTTTGCAGTAGTTAGTAGTTAGTAGTTAGTAGTTAGTAGTTAGTAGTTAGTAGTTAGTAGTTAGTAGTTAGTAGTTAGTAGTTAGTAGTTAGTAGTTAGTAGAATAGTCCCGTTATAAAAACGGTTATAATCCGGACTATCTTCTACTTACTACTTTACTACTTGCTACTAACTACTAACTACTAACTACTAACTACTTATCGTGCTTCGCACGATAATTTACGCCGCGAGCGCCGGCGGAGCACGAAGAGATATGGTCTGTTTTAACTCTCCCTTCACTAAGGGGGTCAGTCGTTCGGCTTCCAGCACAGCCAGAAGTGCCCTCATAGGATGTAATTCCTGATATACATCAACCTCCGGAGCTTGGAAAGTTGACAAACGACCTATAACGACAAGTTCGGATTTGGAGTGTGTATGCTTACCATGAAAAGGGTGGGAATGCGTAATAATCACTCCATTGACGTAATGAACATGGGTAAATACTGTAATACTTGTCTGATATGCCACAAACAGCACCAACAAGCATACAGCTCCTATGATTCTTTTTACCTCTTTGTTCACGTCTCTACAGTACTATTAAAAATTGCGACTGCAAAGATAGTGATTATTTTTCCACTTTTCCAAACAAGTACTCATAATCGCGCTTAGCGGCCGGCACTGTCCACTCTTCGGGAATAAACTTCCACTGCCCCAACGCATGTGGTTCAATCACACCTTTCTTCTCGATGTATTGCATCAGATAATAGCGCAAATCTTTATCCGTAGAGAACAGAATACGGTCTTTCAATTCATCTTGAGAAATGCCGGCGCCTTTAGTCAATAATTCTCCACCACCGTTACCACGATACGAATTCAATGCCACTCTATACATCTTGTCCATAGAAAAAGGAGTGCCATCGGCCATACTGATAATAGTCACCTTTTCCCTGCTGGGTTTCGTCACATCCACCGTGTAAATGATTCCGGCAGCCGAATCGAAGTTAAAACTAAAGTTCTGGAATGAAGCGCGGTCATTTGCTCCTTCACGGCGTGTCTTACGCAACAACAGCAAATGGTCGTCAGGAGATTTCATCCGGTTTGTCCATAGATCATATGACATTTCCAGAGCATCTTTCACCTCCTTGCCGGACAACTTCATAGTATAGAGCATATTTTCATACTTATACAGATTGAACATATCACTCACAAAGACGTCTCCCTTGCTAATCTCCGTATCGTATGACAGAGGGGCGGAAAGAGATATTTCAGCACCGGTAATTTCGAGTTGCAACGTATGAATCAGGTCGATGAAAGCCGATGAACCAAAGTAGGCGGGACGTGTAGATATCGTCTCGGTGAAGCAACCGATCTTCTTGGACACAAAGTCCTGAACAGCATCGAACTGAGGAGCAAAATGTTTTATGAAATCTTCGCTCACACCATAGTCCTTCGTTTCCGTCAACGCTCCGTGAATCTGTTTATCTATCACTTTTCCATCACGCAGTTTCAAGGTGACATCTGCATTTGCCACAACAATTCCCTTACTTGCCGGGTCCATAATCAATACAGAGTCTCCCGCTATGTTTTTAATCTTTTTCAATTCACGGGCATGGTCGTGTCCCATCAATACAATATCGAATCCGGGGACATTGCGAGCCACTTCCACAGAAGCATTCTCACGATATTTGCCTCCCATCAACAGTGCATCCTGTCCGGCATGGAAAATACCGATCACCAAGTCAGGCTTCTCTTGTTCGCGGATAATCTTCATCCATTTGCGGGCAGTTTCCTCCATGTCGTCAAAGCGCAAACCGCTCCATAAATTTTCTGACAGCCACACGGGAATGGCAGGAGTAATCATACCCAGCACCACAATCTTTACGCCGTCACGTTCCAATACTTCATAAGGTTTGAAGTGTGTTTTTCCCGTAGTCGTATCAATGATATTAGCACCCAGAACCGGGAATTTGCAGTCATCCGCCCAACGATCGAATACAGCACGTCCGGTTTCGACATCATGATTACCCATATTGCCGGTGCTGTATCCCATGAAGTTCAGCGTCTCGGCCGCCAGATGCGGAGAAACAGTATCTATATAATTGTAATAATAAGCACAAGGCTGACCTTGCAGGATGTCTCCATTATCCAGAAGCAACAGATTATCCTTATAAACCTCGCGCTCCTTCTGCACAAGAGCATACACACGCGCCAAACTTCCCTCTGCTTCATGACGCAGTATAAAGTCATAAGGGTAATAGTTCCCATGTATATCGCTGGTTTCTATAATTTTCAGCTTAACAATCTTGTCCTGAGCCGACAAGGCTCCTATCAGAAAAAATATACATCCTAAAAAAAAGTAAGCTCTCTTCATAGTAATAAGTTATTTCTTTGGTTGTTCTATATCCAATGGATGCGTAAACATAAATCTGGCTCCATCCGTATACCCCGGATCCACCCAGATTTCTCCTCCCCATTTTTCTACCGTCAGTTTACAGATGGACAAGCCCAATCCTGTGCCCTGAACATACTCATTTAGTTTTTCAAAGCGTTCAAATACAAGCTTCTGCTTCTCCAGCGGAATACCCGTACCTGTATCCGATACCGAGAAAATAGCCACTCTCTTATTCTCATCCACTTCCAGCTTCAAAGTAATCTTACCATTTCTGGTGAACTTATCGGCATTTGAGAGCAAGTTTATAATGACCTGTTGCAAACGCTGCGTATCAGTACGCATATCCATGCTCTCACGGTCACATTCAAAGATAAATTCATTTTCCGATTTACGAGCCTGACTGACGGAAGCCAATACACGTTGGCACAGCGGCACTACATCACAATTTTCAAAAGTAAATGTAACCCGGTCGGCCTCCAGACGTGAAACATCCAATATATCATTAATCAGGCGGAGCAGCAAGTCTGAATTGGTTTTGATAATATCCACATAACCTTGCTGTTCATCTTCCGAGCTTCCCCCCGAAGCCAGTACATCCGAAAAACCAACAATTGCATTCAGTGGAGTACGTATCTCATGACTCATATTGGCAAGGAAAGCACTCTTCAGGCGGCTTGATTCTTCTGCACGATCTTTGGCTTCCCTCAAAGCGCTCTCGGAATCTTCTAGTTCATCTTTTAGCTTCTTAGTGTGGTAGTAGAAGTATAACGAGACAAACAATCCTGTCAACAGCACAACCAAGATAGTGCCCACCGTCCAGATGTGATATTTATATTGCTCATAGAATGACGGAGTTTCATTCACCATTTCTATCGGCTGATGGATAAAAGACAAATCCAACTTCTGTTCTTTCACAATCTTGCTATCCATCATCACTTTATTCGGGATAACTTCTACCTCTACCCTATCACTGTCAGGTCCTTGCAACAAACGGACAGCCTGACGTGCCATATCCTTGCCTAATGGCCGATAAGCAGGATTAATGCCACCCACAGCCCAATAACCGATACCGACAGAAGTAATGGAGAACGTGGGTATATCACCGGCAGCCTCCATCATCGTATAAGTAGCATTCCGCATGAAATATCCGTCATACATATCTACCCGCCATGTACCCAGCAACACAGCCGTATTTGGAGGCAGCTCATGCAACTTGTCACTTATCGTATAAATCGTATTTGTCCGTCCATCCAGCAGAATCAGATTCAGCTCCGGGTGTTTCTTCATTTCTGCCACCACGTGTGCCTGCAAAGAGACACCACCATAGCTATTATCAGAAATAAAAGCCACATTCCTGGTGTCAGGATATAGTTTCTTTATCAGGTTGACGTTGGCTTCCACATCATATTCGTAAACAAAGCCAGCCTTGATTGAAGAATCAGCATAGTTATCAAAAAAGTCTACTGCATCAGGCATCCATGTTTTCAGGTCGACAGAGTCATCCGGAAGAATGATAGCATTGCGGCTTGCCAGTGCAGTCAGCACCGGAATATTTCCCCGAACAGAGTCTTCTTGCGACAAATAGGCCGCCCAGGCTTCTTGACCAATTAATACAAGTAATACGGGAGCACGTTTTCCTTGATATTTATCTAATATCTCCTTCATTTTGGATTTCCACAGAGGAGACTCTGAAAAACTCTTGCAGTTCATATTTTCCAGAGCTATCGGAGCTTTTCCGCCCAGACGCTCAAATTCTTCCATAAAATCGTAGATATTTCCGGAAGTCTGGCGTGCATCCGGGTTATACGAGCTGATAATCAACACCGGGTGTTCTCCAGTTACCGCAAAGGTCGGTGATAGGCCAAAAAGGGATACCAACAGGAAAAGAAGAAAGCTATATGTAATTTTCCTAAATAAGCCCATTTAGTGAATATAGAGGTTTGTTGCTGCAAATATACAACAAAGTTATAAGTATAGAAAACAAAGTAGTTGAATTAAAAAAAAAGACTCTCAATTATTTTTTTATCGCCGCTATCCTTGTCCACTCTTCTTTTTACACTTACCTTCGCAACTCGTAACATATTTTTTCATCACTAATTCTTATATCAATAATATGAATATGATGACAAATAACATTTCAAACAAAGCAGTAAAAAAAAAACTGCAAAAGAGAGTGGAAACAACAGTAAACAATCTACTAAACAAGAAGTTAAAGCAAAGAGAGGACCCAAAACAGGAGCTACGATTACAAAAATAATCGCCCGACGGGACATCATAGAAAAAGCATATTTAATGCTCTACTTTACCAATTGCTTGGATGTATCTCCGGAAAACGGATTGACAACTCTTGCACGTTTCCTATACAAAAGAGAAAAATTTCTAAAGAATAATGGTAAACAGATATCAGTCAGGACAATAAGACATGAATTATCGGACATTGCCAAAGAATGTAACTACAAAAACCCAAGAAGTAACAAGAAATAATAATAACAAAAACAGGTATGAATTAGTGTTGAACAACATGTTGCAAAAGGACCTACCTTTGCCCCCGCATTAGCAAAGATTAAGCCCCATAAGAGAGAAGATGCCGCTTTATCCCCAAAGCAGCATCTTCTTTTTTCAGGTCCGCACATAAACAATTGCTGAAGCAAATAAAATTTAAAAAAATATTCAATTAAGAAACAACGTAATGGAAAACATTTTCAAAATGTCCCTATTCATGCCCCCTATCTCGCCAATAAAGGACCAGGCAACCGGAAAAACCGTGAAATACGCCACGCTGACTCCGCTACGGACCATGAATCTGGATGAAGTATACCAACTTATCACTTCCAATGAAAGACTCACCGCCCTCACCCTCGAAGTACGAAATGCCGCACTCCGGGGGGATGATAAAGCCTGCCGCCTCCTCAAGCAGCAGACACTGCCCTACGTGACTCCCTGCGGAGTCTTCACCCGCCGACGAAGCGACTGTCTGGAGGAAACGTCCGGACTCGTAGTAGTCGACATCGACCATCTGGAATCCACTGAAGAAGCCGAAAAACTACGGCAGCAGTTATTCGACGATCCCTACCTGCATCCCGCATTAGTGTTCATTAGTCCCACCGGACGGGGCGTGAAAGCCTTCGTGCCCTGCGCTCCCCAACAAAGCATCACAGATGCAATCCACTGGGCCATGAGCTACGTACACTGCATATACGACGCCGACCACCAGCAATCGGGAAAAGGAGTCGATACATCGGGAAAAGACATCGTACGCTCCTGCTTCCTCTGCCACGACCTGGGGGCGCTTTTCAGAACAGGCTATTAAATATTAATTGTGAATATGGAACCATTATCTTCATTGCATCTCCTGACCGAAGCCGTCAGGAATGCCGGAGCGGACATCGCTCCCAGCTATCAAGAGTACATACAACTGGCCTTTGCCGTCGCCACCGACTGCGGCGAAGCGGGACGCGCTGACTTTCTGGCCTTGTGCAGCCTCTCACCCAAGTATGACCGGCAGGCGGCCGACAAACTGTTCAGCAACGCCCTGAAGACCGGACGTAATGATGTGCACATCGGCACTGCCTTCCACCTGGCAGAGCTGTGCGGAGTAAAAATCCAGGCTGAAATTTCAGGCCCCGTGGGTACAGTGGGTACAGAAGTTCACCCGCCTTCTGGCACACACACGCACACGCGTAAAAGAGGTGTACCCGCAGGAGAATAATGAATCTCCATGCGAGGAAGACACCTCATCGGGCAGTGCTCCGCTCTCTCCTCTGCCCACATTCGATAAGCACATCCGGTGGCCCTATCCCCTGGAACGCATCATGAGTTGTGCCAGCTCCGATGCCCAGCGCGATATCCTGCTGCTGGGAGCATTCACCACATTGGGCTCCACCATGGGGTGGCACGTCCGGTGCGCATACGGAGGAAAGATGATATCGCCCTGCCTGCAGACTTTCGTTTCGGCCCTATCCGCATCGGGAAAAGGCGTGCTATCGCTGGTGCGCCTGCTGGTGGAACCCTTTCACGATGAAATACGCAAGGAAGCACTCGAAAAAATGGCATGCTACCTACGCGAAAAGGCAAAGTACGACGCACTGGGCAAAGAACGCGCCAAAGCCGAAGTTCCAGTGATGCCGCCCAACAAGATGTTCCTCATCTCAGGCAACAATACAGGAACGGGTATCCTGCAAAATCTGATGGACTCCGACGGTACCGGACTGATATGCGAAAGCGAAGCCGACACCATATCCTCTGCCATCGGCTCGGACTACGGGCATTGGAGCGACACCCTGCGCAAGGCTTTCGACCACGACCGGCTGGCCTACAACCGACGCACCGACCGGGAATACCGGGAAGTGAAAAAGACGTATCTTTCCGTACTCGTATCCGGCACTCCCTCACAAGTGAAGTCCCTGATACCCAGTGCCGAAAACGGACTTTTCTCCCGAAAGATTTTCTACTATATGCCCGCCATACAACACTGGCAAGACCAGTTCGACCGGAACGACCGGGACCTGGAAGAGACCTTCATCCAGATGGGCATGGAATGGAAAGAAAAACTGAAGACCATCTTCATGGGCGGAATTTTCACCCTGCACCTTTCCGACGGTCAGAAGGAGGAGTTCAACCGTTTGTTCTCCCAACTCTTCATGCGTTCCGAGGTGACAAACGGCAACGAAATGTCGGGCAGCATAGCACGTCTGGCCATCAACATCTGCCGCATCATGGAAGTGGTGGCCATGCTGCGCGTGCTCGAAAGTGGGGATATAGCCACTTCGCCCCATCTTTCGCCCGACCCCGGCACTTCTGCCGACAATCTGAAGGACCACATCATCAGTTTATGGAACCTTGCCATCACCGACGAGGATTTCCACGCCGTGCTGTCGATGGCCGAATGCCTGTATCGCCACGCCACCCATATCCTCTCCTTCCTGCCCGCCACCGAAGTGACCCGTCGGAGCAATGCCGACCGGGATGCGCTGATGGAGTGCATGGAAAGGCAATTCACACGGACTGAATTCCTGAAAAAGGCCGAAGAGATGGGCATAAAGCCCGCCACCGCTGCAACCTGGCTGAAACGGATGACGAAAAATGGGCTGGTGGAAAATAAGGATGGAAAAGGCACGTATCAAAAACCTTGATACAACAACGCACGCACGTATATATATAAACGTGCGTGCGCACGTGTGTGTGTGCCAGAAGACGGGTGAACTTGTGTACCCACTGTCCCCATCCCCCCGTTTTTCCTTTGCGCTGCCGGACCTCACATTTACGATGCTCAAGCTCACCTTTACGCCGCTCAACCTTAGGTTTAAGGTTCCCCAAGTGCACCCGCTATCAGGGCCACCTGGGCAGGTGTATACGTGCGCGAACGGGGAGAAAGTCCCATGGCGGACAAATCATCACGCAGGCCGGGATAAAGGTCAATCCAATGTTTCAGCTTACGGAAAGCGGACTCGGGACAGAGATTGGGACAATAGAGCTGGGCAAGTTCAGTACGCCCATAGGTACGGATTTCAAAAGAGTTCATATCTGATATTCATGTGTTACGTTTCATCAAATGTAGCTATAAATCATGACATTATCAAATATACGCATGTAAATAACAGACAAAAACCGACGCTAATCCACCCTTACACTCCGAAAGGGACAAATGCCCCTGCCCCCTGCATTACCTTTGCATCGTTGAGCTCAACATCGTGATTTTTTTAATTTTTAATTATTAATTTTTAATTTGTCTACATCCTATGATTCGTTACAAAAAGTATCAAGTGACGGGCGAAAATAGCCCGTTGAAAGGTCTCTGGTATGCACGTCCCGTGATTGAAGAGACTTTCGACATCGAGAAGCTTGCCAAACACATGTCCAACCACAACACCCCCTACTCGAGCGGTGTCATCAAGGGAGTGCTGACCGACATGGTTTCCTGCACCAAGGAACTGATTCTGGACGGCAAGAATGTGAAAATGGACGACTTGGCCATTTTCTCCGTGGGAATTGTCAGCAAGAAAGGCGCATCGTCTGCCGCCGACTTCACACTGGGCAACAACGTAAAGGGATTGAAGCTCCGGGCCCGTGCCACGGGAGAGTTGAGCAACGCCCAGATTAATCTGGAGGGACAACTGAAGGAGTCTTCCATGTACACTGTGGAAGGTAGTTCGTCCGGCAACACTCCCGGAGGAGGTTCGGGGTCAGGTTCGGGCGAAGGGGGCTTGGAGGAGGACCCGCTGGGATAGAATCCAAAGCCTTTTGATTTACCACCTCTAATTTTTATTTTTTAATTTCAATTTTTAATTCTCAAGCTGTCATGAATGAAGAAAGAAAGTCGAAATCTGTATGGGGCATTGTTCTCAAAGTAATCATCACTGTGGCTACTGCGATTGCAGGGGCTTTAGGGTTAGGCTCCTGTAAGTAGCTATGCGCACGATTACGCTGCTCATTATTCATTGCTCGGCCACGCCTCAGGGCGTGGGCCTGAGCTTTGAGGATTGCCGCCGCGACCACATTCGGCACCGCGGTTTCAGTGACATCGGTTATCATTTCTATGTGACCCGTGACGGTGAGATTCACCGGGGTCGTCCACCGGAGAAAATCGGTGCGCATTGCCTCAATCACAACCGGCACTCCATCGGCATCTGTTATGAGGGCGGGCTGGATGCCAGAGGTCAGCCGGCTGACACTCGCACGCTGGAGCAAAAAGCCTCGCTGCTGGCTCTTCTCCGAGAGTTGAAATGCATCTTTCCACGTGCGCTGATTGTAGGGCATCATGACTTGAATCCGGTGAAACCGTGTCCTTGCTTCAATGCGGAAAGGGAGTATAGGGGGCTGTAAAAGGCTCCCTATTGCAGGGTTATGAATCAAACGGACTATCTTAATTCCCCTCCTCCAGTTGGAGGAGGGGTGCCCAAAGGGCGGGGTGGTAGGTGGGAAAGAATTCCTTAGCCTTGTGATTTATAGGTATTTTATTGTTTCACCTACCACCTCCCCCCGTTGGGGTACTCCTCCTCCCGGGAGGTTGTGTAAAAAGTAAGAATCAAGTGTTCTTTGACATATTGTATAAAAAGGATTTTATATCTTTGCTTTGATAACAATAGGATTAATTTTATGGGCTATATTCAACCTTTTGATCG
>NZ_JH992940.1:1152163-1353338 GCF_000315485.1 Bacteroides oleiciplenus YIT 12058
TTCAAAGCATACAGGTACTATTGCAACAAGTCCACTATTGGGGTATTAAGTATACCTAATAGCGGTCATTTGCCAAAGGACAACAATAGAAATTCCAAAATAAAGAGATAAAGAGCATTTCCTTTTTAATACAAAATGTCAAAGAACACTTGATTCTTACTTTTTACACAACCTCAACTGGACCTGGAGCGTGATATCATGCACGGCGTCATGATACAATTCGCCTTGATTAGTGTTGTATTAGGAATAGCAATTGTATTCATGATGCGTTTCATATCACGCCGGTTGTGGAAACCTTTTGACGAGACATTGAGGCAGATTGAAAATTTCCGGCTTGAAAGCGGTACGATCCCACAACTACCCGAAAGCGGTATCAAAGAATTTGACAGGCTGAACCATACACTGGATCGCCTGATGGGAAACAGTCTGAAAAGCTACCGGACACAGAAAGAGTTCACAGAAAATGCCTCGCACGAACTACAAACTCCGTTAGCCGTCTTCCAAAGCAAACTCGACCTGCTGCTTCAACAAGCAGACTTGACGGAACAGCAGGCAGCCGCCATACAGGATTTATATCAGGTTTCCAACCGCCTGTCACGCTTGAACCGGAACTTATTATTGCTTGCCAAAATAGAAAACAAACAGTACGGCCAAATGGATACCATCGACTTAATAACCGTACTGGATAAGCTTCTCCCCTCCTTGGAGAATCTGGCAGAGGGAATCAATATTCGCAAGGATTTCCATACACAAAGAATGGAAATCCGGGCAAACAGAACTTTATTAGAAAGTCTAATCAATAACCTGATTGTGAATTCTGTCCGTCATAATATGGCAAACGGAGATATCACCCTCTCCATTAAAAACCAACAATTGATTATCTCCAACACATCCGAAGAAAAAGCCCTGGACAGCCAACTCATATTCAACCGCTTTTACCGCCCATCTGAAAAAAACAAAGGAAACGGATTAGGGCTGGCCATTGCCAAGGCTATTTGCGACTATCATAATTGGATAATTACTTATCACTATGAAAGTAACCGGCATTATTTCAGCATCCAATTCTGAATCTTCAAACTTTCCACAAAATCGTCTTCTACTTTTGTGCTTATTCTTAACCCCCAAAGTAGAAAACGATGAGAAAAGCAACGAGTGTATTACTTATTCTTATTTGCACATGCAATTATTTAATTCATGCAACCATAAAAGACAGTATCCCATTTTCCCCCCGGCAAACCGCACATTCATATGAGAGAAAACTCGATAAAATCATTTCATCACATGCTTATCAGATGACTTATATCGGAGTTCCTCTCGTCATCGGAGGAATGATTGTAAAAAGTGAAGACGACCATTTCCGACAGTTACGAAACGACTATATGCCTTCCTTCCGACAGCATTATGACGATTACCTGCAATATCTGCCGGCAGCCGCAATGCTCGGTATGAAGATAGGAGGAGTTGAAGGACGGAGTTCATGGGGACGGATGCTGGCATCGGATGCTTTCACAGTTGCAATTATGTCTACAGTAGTAAGTCAACTGAAAGTAAAAACAAAAGTGATGCGTCCCGACGGTTCCAACAATCATTCCTTTCCTTCGGGACACACAGCTACCGCCTTTATGACCGCCACTATGCTCCATAAAGAATATGGCGATATAAGCCCATGGATTAGTATAGGAGCATATTCCGCAGCTACCGCCACCGGGCTCATGCGTATGGCAAATAACAAACACTGGTTAAGTGATATCATGGCAGGAGCCGGAATTGGAATCCTCTCAACCGAGTTGGGCTATTTCATTACAGACCTGATTTTCAAAGACAAGGGGCTATTGAAAAGTTCCCAATCAGATTTCTGTCTTGATAAGAAGATGCCGCCATCATTTCTCGGGCTTTATATAGGATTTAATATTCCTCTGAGTAAATATGACCTGGATGAACACACCACATTGAAAACATCTTCCGGCAGCACGAGCGGCATTGAAGGGGCCTATTTCTTCAATCCTTATTTAGGATTTGGGGGACGATTCACCATTTCCAATTTATCATTTCTACTTAATGATAACGAAGCCCAAAACCAAACATTCAGTTTTACATCTTTTTATACCGGAGGCTACTTTTCATATCCCCTATCTTCACGTTTAGCTGTCGGCAGTAAGCTACTAGCCGGATATACCCACTATAATACATTGCAATTGCCCTATTCAACAATAAAGGCGAATGGTGGTCTTTGTTTGGGAAGCGGCTTGTCCTTACTCATTAAGGTGAAACCGAAGTTAAACTTCCGGTTCTTATTTGACTATAATCTGATTCCTCCACATAGTGTAAACACCAAAGAGTATATGCATACTTTGACATTAGGAGGCATGGTCGCCGTCACATTGTAGGCTAACAAAATTAGTTATTTGCTATCAGAAAGTCTCAGAATTATTGTATCTTTGAGCGATATATGGGAGAACCTCTTACCCAATACCTAAAAACTAACGAGAAGATAATTACAATTTAAGATTTATATTAACCATGAAAGTGAGTATCTTTTTAGTCTGCATGTTACTGACCTCTTTATTCAGTGCTTGCAATATCAACAAACGTAATCAACAGAAAGGACTGGAACAGCAAATCGAGCAAGTTCTGAAAGATAAAAAGGCAACTGTCGGCGTTGCCGTATTAGCTAATGATACAATCATTGCACTCCATAACAATCAAATTCATTTCCCTCTGTTCAGTGTCTTCAAACTCCATGTAGCACTGGCTGTTTTAGACAAAATGGATAAGGAGCATGTAAGCTTAGACAGCATCATGGAAATAAAAGCGGCCCAAATGTTACCCAATACATACAGCCCATTGAGACAGAAATTCCCTGACCAGGATTTCAGTATATCTTTGAGAGAGCTGTTAGAGTATAGCATATCATTGAGCGATAACAATGCTTGCGACGTACTCATTGACTATACCGATGGTATAGAAAAAGTTAATAGCTACATAAAATCATTAGGTTTGAAAGACTTTAATCTGGCAGCTAATGAAGACCTCATGCACCGGGATGTGGCAACCCAATATCAAAACTGGAGCACCCCGGAGGCAGTGGTCAGACTGCTGGATATAGCTGACAAGCAAACCTTATTTGCCACCGAATACAAAGATTTCTTATGGCAAATCCTGAAAGAGACTTCCACAGGTACGGACAAACTGAAGGGGCAATTACCCCCTGATGTCATTGTCGGACACAAAACCGGTTCTTCCGACAGAACACCCGCAGGCGTAAAAACCGCCGACAATGACGCAGGCTTCATCATCCTTCCAGACGGACGAGAATATTACATCACGGTCCTCGTCATGGAATCACAGGAAAATGATCAGGAAAATGCAGCCATCATCGCCCGCATATCCAAGATAGTATATGATTCTTTAAATCCCAATATCCAATGAAAGAGAATACCGATCCCCGCTGGCTCGAATGGGCCAAAGAACTCCAATTCATAGCACAGGCAGGACTGACCTATACCAAAGACCCTTTCGACCTTGAACGTTTCGAACGTATCCGCGAAATATCAGCAGAGATAATGAGCCACCAGAGCGACCTGCCATTAGAAAAAGTGAAAGGCTTGTTCTGCAATGAAACAGGCTTTCAGACACCCAAACTAGACACACGGGCTGCTATCTTCAAAGATGATAAAATTCTCCTGGTAAAAGAGAAAGCCGGTGTATGGTCTTTGCCGGGTGGCTGGGTAGACGTGAATCAAACCATCAAGACCAATACGGAAAAAGAGGTAAAGGAAGAAGCGGGGTTAGATGTGAAAGCTGTTCGCCTGATTGCCGTGCAGGACAGGAATCTGCACAACGTACCACCCTATGCATACAATGTTTGCAAGGCTTTTGTGCTGTGCGAAGTAACAGGCGGAAGCTTTCAGAGTAACATAGAAACGACTGAAAGCAGATATTTCTCTCTGGATGAAATACCTGCGTTAGCGGAAGAAAAGAACAGCAAAGAACAGATAGCCATGTGCTTTGCTGCCTATCAGGACAAGAACTGGGAGGTACAGTTTGATTAGAATGCTTCTGCGAACTGAAACACAAATCCTGCCGTATCTTTTCCGAATCCATAATCAATACGGACTATCACCTAAAGAATATAAGAAAGATTGAGTTTATTATACCTTCCACAAGATTTTTTTTAGATATAAACACTGTAATTTCTCTATATATAGAGAAATTACTATTTTAGCAGATGAAAAAGATAAGAAAATATGGAAACACTCAAAGTACTTGATTATTCGAATGTGTTCATTGCAAGTTATTTTACGGATGATCGCCAGTGTTCGCATTCTAACCGCGAACATACTCTGATTTACCTTTGTTCCGGAGAACTGGAAATCGAAGAAAAAGGGAAAAAGACTATTCTGCATAAGGGTGACTGTGCTTTTATGCGACGTGACAATCAGATGCTGTTACAAAAGCGCGTCAAAACTGGGAAGCCCTATCGTTCTGTTGTTTTGAAGTTTTCCCGTAAATTCTTACGCGAATTTTATCAAAATCTGGATAAGTCCGCACTGCCCGAATATGCCAAACGGGATAAGAAAAGCCTATGTCTGTTGCCTAACGGACGTCCTGATATCAAGAGCTTGTTCGAATCCATTCTACCTTATTTTGATTCCGACATAAAACCTTCTGAGGATTTGTTGAAACTGAAAATGATAGAAGGGGTATACATACTGTTGAACACGAGCAAGGATCTCTACGCTTCACTCTTCGATTTTACCGACCCGTGGAAAATTGACTTATTGGAGTACATGAACAACAATTACATGTTCGATCTTTCTTTAGAAGAAATGGCAAACTATACGGGGCGTAGTTTAGCTACTTTCAAACGTGATTTCAAGAAACTCAGTGACTTGCCACCGCAGAAATGGCTGATAAAACGTAGGTTGGAAACGGCACACGAACTGATTACAACAGGCCGGAAGAAAGTTACAGAAGTATGCTTTGATGTCGGATTCAAGAATTTGTCGCATTTCTCCAAAATATATAAAGAAATGTATGGTATTTCACCGGTCAACAGTATATAACAAATCAAACCTACAGAAACCTGCCTTCCACAAGCAGCTCCGCAAATAGATAATGCGAAGCTGTTTAATAATCCATTTGAACCTTACAACAAAGCCCTTTGAGCTCTACAACAAAGCCCTTGCGATAAATACCCCGTATCTTTGTATCAGAACATTAAGGTACAATCGAAATATTCCATAAATGGTCGGAGTATTCTTTTACAAAAAGAGCAGTAAACCGATTCCTTTCTTTCGGCTTTTCTTCCGACTCATTGAGTGAACCTGATTCAGTCAGGGACTGAATGCCTTTGACTCCCTGACTGAATGCCTTTCAGTCCCTGACTCATTGTACCCCCATTCAGAGGGCGTCTGAGAGGGGGTGGAAAAAGTAACAAGACAGGGTAGAAACAGAAATGAATATTGCATACAAAATAACGCGGTTTGATTTCTTTCTGCACGCAAATAAATCAATTCCGCCAATGGGTTAAGTAAGGAATTTCAAATCAAAACAAAAGATACAATTATGAACGATATTTTCACAAGAGACATTAACGGCGAAATGGTATCGCCCAACGACGAAGGATATAATGAACTAATTGCCGACATCTTTGCCACGATGAAAACCGCCACAGAGATGAACACGGGTTATCGTACTCCGGAAGAGGTACACAATTATATGGGGCAGATACTTGGAAAGCCGTTGGATAAAAGCACCACGGTATTACCTCCTCTCTATATAGACTATGGCAAACCGGTGAACATCGGCAAACGTTGCTTTATCCAACAGTGTTGTACGTTCTTCGGACGAGGAGGCATCACCATTGGGAATGATGTATTCATCGGCCCCAAAGTAAATCTGATTACCATTAATCACGATCTCGACCCCGACAACCGCAGTGCAACTTACGGACGCCCCATTGTGATAGAAGATAAGGTATGGATTGGCATCGGCGCAACCATTCTGCCTGGTATAAAAATAGGCTATGGTGCTGTTATCGGTGCAGGAAGTGTGGTTACAAAAGAAGTTCCGCCCATGACGATTGTGGCAGGAAATCCAGCACGAATCATCAAGAATATAAAAACAACTAAAAATAAAGACATATGAAGAAAGATAAAAACCATAACAGCACATTTTGCAGAATCCATAGGGATAAATTTATCAGTATATGAATAATTTAGCCGTACTTGTATAAAACCGAAGAGTTTCCTATTTTTGTACCTAAAAAGAATGAGAAACCTTTTTAGTGTCCATCGCATTAATCATTGGAGCTACTTCAATGTATGCACAAAAAAATAGTAAAGATATGAAGAATGAAACAACTCCTCTCCGCCTGATTTACCCGCAATGGCAAGGCGGAATTGTAGATCACTGGATGCCGGATATTCCGGCAGAAGACTCTTCCAAAGGCTATTATTTAGGTGCCCAACTCTTAAACCTGCTGGCTCCCGAAAGCAACCAGAAAACGGTGGAAGTTCCGGTTTCACTGGAGATAAACGACCGGGCAATAGAAAAAGGCATCAGTGCTCGCAATGTCATTGTAAAACAAAGCAAGGCGGCACTCAATATACTTAATGAAAATAATCCGGATAGAATCCTCACCCTCGGTGGAGAATGTTCAGTGAGCGTTGTCCCGTTCACTTATCTGGCAGCCAAATATCCGGATGATGTAGCCGTAGTCTGGATAGATGCGCATCCGGACATCAACCTGCCTTATGATGAATACAAAGGGTACCATGCAATGGCCCTCACAGCATGTTTAGGCATGGGGGACGAAGAAATTGTCAATATGCTACCCGGCAAATTCGACATTTCCAAAGCATTGATTGTAGGCTTACGTTCGTGGGATAAAGGTATGCAGGAGAGGCAAAAGAAATTAGGAATAAAAGGACTAGCACCCAAAGACATAGCAGAGAATAGTACCGCCATCATGGAGTGGCTGAAAGGAACAGGAGTTTCCAAAGTCGTCATCCACTTTGATCTGGACGTGATAGACCCTGCCGACATGATTGCAGGCGTCGGTGTGGAACCGGATGGCATGAAAACCGAGGAAGTAGTCCGCGTGATTAACGACATTGCTTCCGAATATGACCTGGTAGGACTGACCGTAGCCGAACCGATGCCACGTATCGCTATTAAAATCAGAAATATGCTGAACCGGTTGCCTTTATTAAAAGAGTAAGAAAAGAGAAACTCACAAATAATCTCTATATTTGTATGGTCTCAAATAAAAACAACTGGAATCTATAAAAAATACGGACCATGCATACGATATTGATTATTGAAGACGAATCAAGAGTAGCCAGCCTGCTCAAGAATGGACTGGAAGAGAATGGTTATCGAACCATGGTAGCTTACGATGGCGTCATGGGACTGCGTCTCTTCCGTGCCCATACTTTCGACCTGGTAATCTCCGACATCATTCTACCCAAGATGGATGGTTTTGAGTTGTGCAAAGAAATCCGCAAAGCAAATCCCAGTGTCCCCATCCTGATGCTCACAGCCTTAGGCTCTACAGACGATAAACTGGATGGATTTGATGCCGGAGCGGACGACTATATGGTGAAACCTTTCGATTTCAGGGAACTCTATGCAAGAATCAAAGTGCTGCTGAAACGGCATCATGAAAATAACGCCTCCCCGCAGCCCAAAGAAATAAGGTATGCCGACCTGTATATTGACCTACAAGGCAAAAACGTAAAACGGAACGATACGCCTATCAAGCTCTCCCCAAAAGAATATAACCTTCTGGTATATATGGCTGACAATGCCGAACGGGTTCTCAGTCGTGTGGAGATTGCTGATAAAGTATGGAACACCCACTTTGATACCGGAACAAACTTCATTGATGTGTATATCAACTATCTCCGCAAGAAGATTGACCGGGACTTCGAAACCAAACTAATCCATACCAAAGCCGGCATGGGTTTTATCCTGACCGACAAGCTATGAAAATCAGAACTGCACTAACCCTGCGATACACCTGCATCACAGCCGCCGTATTCCTTGTATTTATTACGGCCATCTACTGCGTCAACGAACATTCGCGCAGCAGTGCCTTTTTCAGAAACCTGAAAAGCGAGGCTATCACCAAAGCACATCTGTTTCTGAATAATCAGGTAGATGCGGCAACCATGCAATCCATTTACCTGAATAATAAGAAATTCATAGATGAAGTGGAAGTCGCCGTCTACGACACCAACTTTCACATGCTATATCATGATGCACTGCAAAACGATATCATAAAGGAAACACCGGAAATGATTAGGCGTATCATCCAGAAGAAAGAAATTGATTTCTATATAGGCAAATATCAGGGAGTAGGCATCATCTACACTTTTGAGGGAAAAGAATATATCGTCACAGCCGCAGCCTATGATGGTTACGGATATGCCAAACGCGAAATCCTGGAAGAAACCCTTGTTTTATTGCTGGTTAGCGGGCTCTCCATCCTGATCATCGTAGGTTATATCTTTGCACGCAGTTCCTTAGCTCCCATACGGGGAATAGTAAAGGAAACCGAAAGTATCACAGCCTCACAAATAGACAAACGTTTACCTGTAAAGAACGAAAAAGACGAATTAGGCGAGTTGAGCCTTACTTTCAATGCTTTACTCGACAGATTGGAAAAGTCATTCAATTCGCAAAAGATGTTCATCAGTAATGTCTCCCATGAACTACGCACCCCTATGGCAGCCCTATCTGCCGAATTGGACTTGGCACTTCAAAAAGAAAGAACTCCTGAGCAATACCAGAATGCCATCCACAATGCCTTACAAGATTCCCAAAGAGTAATAAAACTGATAGACGGCTTACTGAACCTAGCCAAAGCCGACTATGCACCGGAACAAATTAAAAGAGAAGAAGTCCGTCTGGATGAACTCTTGCTTGATGCAAGGGAACTCGTGTTAAGAGCCCACCCCGATTATCATATCGAGCTTGTATTTGAACAAGAAGCGGATGATGACAAAGTACTTACTGTAATCGGAAATAGTTATCTGCTCACAACGGCATTCGTCAACCTGATAGAAAATAACTGTAAGTATTCTCAGAACCGGACCTCCTTCATCCAAATTGCATTCTGGGAACAATGGTCCATCATACGCCTGTCCGATGATGGTGTAGGCATGTCCGAGAAAGATAAAGAAAACCTTTTCCAACTGTTCTATCGCGGAGAAAACAAAGAGATCGCATCCGGATATGGCATCGGCATGACTCTGGCTCACAAGATACTAAGCCTTCACAAAGGTGAGATTTCCGTCTTTTCACACCAAGGAGAAGGTACTACTTATGTAGTAAAACTACCGCATATCTAATTTCTCTAATAGTTTTCTAATACCACTCTAATAAATCTCTAACGGCTTCCCTGAAAAGCCTTACTTACTTTTGCGCCGTGAAAGAATAAACGCAATTAGTAACTTAAAAAAAATTAGAGATTATGATGTGGAAGAAAAAGTTACGCCAGCCGCAGTATGCATTTAATTCAGAGAAGGTTTTCCTGGCAGCCACACAAGCTACCAAGTCTGTTTACTCCTACCTGCAAACAACCAGGCTCGGCTTGACCAAAGCTGAAGTAGAAAACAGGCAAAACACGTACGGAAAAAACGAAGTGACCCATGAACCAAAGAAGAATCCCTTTGTCGTCTTTATCAAGACTTTTATCAATCCGTTTATAGGTGTACTTACCGGGTTAGCTGTTATATCTCTCGTTATTGATGTGCTCATGGCCGCACCGGGAGAACAAGAATGGACAGGAGTCATTATCATCGCCGTCATGGTGATATGCAGTGTTATCCTGCGCTTCTGGCAGGAATGGAAAGCCAATGAAGCCACAGAATCATTAATGAAAATGGTAAAAAACACTTGTCTAGTGAAACGTGCCGGTGGCTGTGAAGAAGAACTGGACATCACGGAACTTGTGCCGGGAGACATAATCTACCTGGCTGCAGGAGATATGATTCCCGCTGATTTACGAATTATCGAATCAAAAGATTTGTTTATCAGTCAGGCTTCCCTGACCGGAGAATCGGAACCGATAGAAAAGTTCCCGGAAATCAAAGAGAAGCAATACAGAAAAGGCAGCATCGTGGAATTGGATAACATCTGCTACATGGGTTCCACCGTCATCAGTGGAGCCGCCAAAGGTATTGTTTTTGCAACCGGAAACAGAACTTACCTCGGAACCATTGCCAGAAACCTGAATGGACACCGGGCAATAACCGCCTTCGACAAAGGTATCAGTAAAGTCAGCCTCCTGCTTATCCGGTTTATGCTGGTTATGGTTCCATTCGTTTTTTTTATCAACGGATTCACAAAAGGTGATTGGTTCGAGGCTTTCATTTTTGCCATCTCGGTAGCTGTGGGATTAACTCCCGAAATGCTTCCGATGATTGTCACCGCTAACCTGTCCAAAGGAGCTTTATCCATGTCCCGAAAAAAAACAATTGTCAAGAATCTGAATGCAATTCAAAACTTTGGTGCCATGAATATACTATGTACGGACAAGACAGGTACACTCACCTGCGATAAGATTGTATTGGAGAAATATATCAATGCCGACGGAAGCGCTGACGAGAGCAAGCGTATTCTGCGTCATGCTTACTTCAACAGTTATTTCCAGACAGGGCTGAAAAACCTGATGGATAAAGCAATCCTATCTCATGTGAAAGAACTGAATTTAGAACACCTGAAAGACGACTATACCAAAGTCGATGAAATCCCCTTCGACTTCATACGCAGAAGAATGTCCGTAGTAATAAAAGACAGACAGGAAAAACGACAGATCATCACTAAAGGTGCGGTAGAGGAAATACTTGCCATCTGCTCGCACACAGAATTCAATGGAAAAGTATATCAGCTAACAGATGAGCTAAAAGCAAAAGCCAAACAAATTAGTGATGAGATGAACCGTAAAGGTATGAGAGTGTTAGCCGTCTCGCAAAAAAGCTATGTCGAAAAAAATGGCAATTTCTCTGTAGGTGATGAAAAAGAAATGGTATTGATCGGCTATCTGGCTTTTCTCGATCCCCCAAAGCCTTCCGCAGCAGAAGCTATCAAGCAGCTGCACGAGCACGGCGTGGAAGTTAAAGTGCTGTCGGGGGACAATGACATTGTAGTAAAAGCAATCGCCTTGCAGGTAGGTATCGACACTGGTCATTCGCTGACTGGTCCTGAAATAGAAATGATGGACGAAACCGCCCTGAAAGAGCAGGTAAAGACGACCACCGTATTTTCCAAACTGACGCCCTTGCAGAAAACGCAAATAATCTCCATTTTACAAGAACAGGACAACACGGTGGGTTTCCTGGGTGATGGCATCAATGATGCGGCCGCACTGCGCCAGTCGGACATAGGTATTTCTGTAGACTCGGCCGTGGATATTGCCAAGGAAAGTGCCGATATCATTCTGCTGGAAAAAGATCTGATGGTACTGGAAGACGGCGTGATAGAAGGAAGAAAAACATTCGGAAATATCATCAAGTACATCAAGATGACGGCAAGTTCAAATTTCGGGAATATGTTCAGTGTTATGTTTGCCAGTGCATTCCTGCCTTTCCTGCCGATGATGCCTATTCATCTGCTCATCCAAAATCTGTTGTACGATATTTCCCAGACCACTATCCCTTTCGACCGCATGGACCCGGAATTCCTGAGGAAACCGAGAAAATGGGATGCATCGGACCTGAGTCGTTTCATGATTTATATCGGACCGATCAGTTCTATATTCGATATTGTCACTTATCTGGTGATGTGGCATGTATTCGGCTGTAACAGTCCTGAACATCAATCGTTGTTCCAGTCGGGATGGTTCATCGAAGGATTGCTTTCGCAGACTTTGATTGTACACATGATACGTACGCGGAAGATTCCGTTCATCCAAAGCCGCGCCACATGGCCTGTTATAGGAATGACGTCTTTAATCATGGTAATAGGCATTATCATACCGTTTACCTCTTTCGGGGCATCCATCGGTTTGCAGGCATTACCGCTAAGTTATTTCCCGTGGTTAATAGGGATACTGCTCTCCTACTGTATTCTGACGCAGCTCATGAAGAATTGGTACATTAAGAGATTTACACGCTGGCTATAAACAGAAAGAATCATGAAAAGAATAGTAATGTTATATGCGGTGCTCGCAGGGAATCTCCCCTGCATGCCCGCACAAGAAATCAACATGATATACACCGCAGAATGGCAACTCAATTTCCAAAAGAAAATGAATGTATGTAACCTGCTTCGACTTGATGCCAATATTCCTGCGCTGAAAGGTGGAGAAGTAAATGCAGCAACCATTCACCTATACAAAACAAAAACTGAACGCATTACCGGAGATTGGCAAGTGTTTTCAAACATCGAAGAAGATAATCTGTATGCTGGCATAGCCGTATTGGGATATACGCAACGGATTGGAAATACCCAACTCTTTTTGGGGATACGCAATCTGAATGAAGATTACTTCATTGCTCCGGGCATGTCACTGTTCAGCAACAGTTCTTGTGGAATTTTTCCTACAATATCCGCCAACTATCCGATCGCCAATTATCCTTTATCCGGCATCTGCATTGATTATAAAATTCATCTCAACCATTGGCTCATTCAAAGTAGCATATATGGCGGAAAAGCGTACAACGGATGGAACAGACATAACAATCCATTCATCATTAACCTACGGGATAACGGAATTTTCAGTATTACAGAAAGTAATTATGGCACAGATTATGGCAGATATTTTATGGGTTTTGCTTTACACAACAGGATGCATTTATGTTATGAAGATGCAAAACAGAAAGTATTGGAGAAAGAAGAAAAAAAAGTAAGTTTCGCATGGTGGGCCTACCTTGAGCAAACACTGTGGAGAATAAAAAAACGGGAAATAAATCTATTGGCACAATATTCACAAAGCTATCACATCACAGACGGATGTACAAGGTATATGGAAATAGGTTCTACCTACAAACAATATGACAATCCAGAGAAAGCATACCACTTAGGAGTGTCGGTCCAATATGCCGGTTACACCTACGGGACAGAAGTTTCGACAGAAATGACTTACCGCAAACACTTCGGTACTGCTTTTTTCATACAACCTGCTTTCCATCTGGCAAGGAACAAATACGGTTGGCATTCTACGTTATCTGTACGTCTATCCTGCATGATTAACTTTTCACCGAGAGAATAAGGTGATTAATAAAAGTTTTCATTTATAATTTGTGAAATAGTAGTAATTCTTTTCGTCTCTGTTGAACTAATGCCTATACTGCGTGTTCTCAAAGCAAAATAGAAAGTAATTTAGTTTTTAACCATTAAACCTTTTAAATTATGACTTGTAAAGATTCTCATTTTCTGATTGGACTGGGAGTAGGTTCAATCTTAGGAGCGCTGGCATACGGTTTTGCCCGCAGTTCAAGAGCTAAAAAAATGAAAGCGGAAGTATGCGATGCCCTGCACAGAATTGAAGGACATACCGAAGACTTGCTGGAAACAGCTAAAGAAAAGGCATTGTATGCCGGAGAAAGAGTAGCGGACAAAGTAGCAGACGAAACTTCTGCCATTGCCGGAAAAGCAAATGATCTCAAAGGCAAAGTACACTCGCTGGCCGACGAAGCAAAGAAGTAAACTAACCAATTCTGACCACAAAGGCAGAGAAAGACGGATAAATATCCGCTTTTCTCTGCCTTTTTTCTATCTTTGCGCGCATTTTACTAAAAAAACAACACAATATAGATGAAAAGAAACAACTGATAAGAATGGATATATACCAAAATGAAATCAGGAAGTATTGAATACACAAAATTATACTATATTTGCGATTAGATAATAAATCTAATAATTATGATAGCAAAAAGAGTATACCTCATATTTATATCCATACTGGCCACAATCTTTCCAGCCATAGCCCAACATATACTTTATACAGAATTGCCTACCCAAGACCAATTACCTACCGCCCCAATATATCGGGCTTTTCAGGATAAGGAAGGCTATATGTGGTATGGAACCGGAGGTGGTGGTCTTTGCCGCGATGACGGATATTCCATTAAAATATTCCGTTCGGATTTCAAAACTCCTGATTTGTTAGAAAGTAACTGGATAACCTGCATTACAGGAGATAACCAATATAGAATTTGGTTTGGAACTAAACGTGGCCTATATCTACTGGATAAAAAAGACTATCAAATCCGCCTTTTCGGTGATAAAGAAATAGAACACTGGAGCATAGACGCAATATTAATAGCCACCGACGGTACTATCTGGATATCTGCCAATCATCTGATATTACACTATGATGCCACAGGCAGAAAGCGGTTGGGTACCTATTCCACGGAATGGAAAGGTAAGTCGCGCCCGGTATCACAAATTTATGAAGATAGAAGTTCAGAGATATGGATGATACAACAAAAAGGGGGCGTTTTCAAATTTGATTCCGAAAAAAACGACTTCACTCCATATCCCTGGACGTTGGATTCAACTCCCACCTATTTTATGCAAGACATCGCATCTCCAGGCTATTGGATTTCAACATGGGGTGAAGGCATCGTCTATTTTAATCCGAAAGCGGAAACCTCAAAAGGGATGTTCTCCACCCAACCCATATTCAGTAAGTCAACTAACTCAAGAAAACAGATTCTCGGAATGTTGCAAGACACTGTCCGGCAATGTATCTGGACAATAACAGCCGATAACCTATACACGTATCGGACCTCCGAGACACACGAATTACTTTCTTGGGGAGAGTATGAAGGATATTCTTCCACCCCAATGATACTCAATCAACTCATTAGTGATTACAATGGAAATATCTGGGTACCCTCTTTCCATCCACATACATTTATATTATCTTTTCCCAAAAACCAGCTTATCCGTCATTCTGTTCCGTTATTGGAAGCAGAAACGGGACAACCGGCTCTTCCGGCATCTTTTATATGCGACAAAGGGCGATATTGGTTCTGTCAAAGACGTTCCGGATTATATCTGTATACTCCTGAAAATAACAAACTCCTACCTGTTTCCACATCCCTCCAACATAATGGCGACAAAATATCTCCCCTATTAATAAAAGCAAGAGATAACAAAAGTATCTATACGGTACTAAATGACACCAATGTTGTACGCGTAAACTGTGAAACTAACAAACTACCGATAATGGAGAAGGCTGTTTGTCTACCTTTTCATGAGCGGATTCATACATTGCGTGAGGATGCACAATCTTGTTTATGGATAGGTACGAGCAATGGTCTTTTCCGATATAACCTGTTATTGCGACAGTTGGATCAACTGCTGAAAGATATGGGAGTCATTAATGACATTGCCATCCAGTCCGATGGTACAGTCATTTTAGCAACAGAGAAACAGGGTTTGTGTATATTCCGTCCCGATTCAGAGATGCAAAGCTATAATAAAGATGAAAATTTCATGTCAGTCGACATAGCACCCGACCAAACTATTTGGACAAGTACTACCCGAGGAAATATCTATTCCTTTCATTCCGGCAAACACGCTCTGACATCTGTTACAGAGGAATGTGGCATGAACGGTGATGCAGTAACCACTATCAAAGCTGATAATAAAGGAAGCATCTGGATGTTGACAGACCAACGTATCATCATATATAATCCATCCGACCAATCAACGAATGCCATTTATAGTTCCGACCCATCTGTTGCAATGAACAGTTTCCTCTCCCTAAATAAAGACAAAGACGGAACTATTTTCGTCGGTGGCACAGGAGGCTTTTGCTCATTTCTGCCTTATGAAGGCCTGAATGCCACTACACGAAATGTTCCGGTCAAGCTATCAGCCATAAAAATAGATGATTGCCTCAGACTGCCAGGATATGCAGAAGAAGAATTTATATTGCAGCCCAGCGAACAAAGTATAGACCTATTTTTCTCCACACTCGACCACCTCCATGCAAAGAAAATACGCTATGCCTTCAGGTATGGTACAAATGACTCCTGGAATTATCTGCCGGAAGGGCAAAACAATATCTATCTCGCCGGATTATCTAAAGGTTTCCACACCTTGGAGATAAAGGCAACAGATAACAACGGACATTGGGGTAGTAACAGTATGGAGATTAGAATACAGCGTCTACCAGCATGGTACGAAACAAAATGGGCTTATACCTTATATATACTTACTTTAATTATAATCGCCTGCTTTGCACTTCGCTACTATATGGAACACAAAAAACAAAAATTACTCGATGAACAAATCCAAAATAGCGCGAAAGACTTACAAGGTCTCGTTTGCCAATTATCAGAAGATATTCTGACTCCCGCACCAACTGATGGTCTTGACATGAAGTCACTTCTGGTCAGTATCCAAAAAATCCTTTTGCAACAGAAGCAAACTAAGGTAGAAGTTACATCAAGCAATGATGAAATCAGTGATAACGAAAATATACTATCCGTTTCTGATGAAAGGTTTGTCCAAAAAGCACTCGATTATATAGAGCAAAACATAGACAACTCCAACTATTCAGTAGAGCTGCTAAGTAAAGACTTGGGTATGGAACGGACAGGGCTCTACCGGAAGTTAGTATCCATCATCGGCAAAACGCCAACAGATTTCATCCGCTCAATCCGTTTGAAACGTGCAGCGTTACTTTTAGAGGAAGGATATTCTGTTTCCGAGGCAGCCGACCGTGTAGGCTTCGGCACTGCCAGCTACCTGAGCAAGCGTTTCCAAAAGGAATTCGGAATGAAACCGTCAGAATACATCGCGTCACTCAAACAATCTAAAAATAAAGCTGAAAAATAAGACTTTCAACCTCCATCACCTATTTTTCAACATTTGAACGCCCTGTAACAACAGGGCGTTTCTAATTTTGCACCGTCTTCACAGGCATCAGAACAGTAATAATCTAACAATTAAAAACATGAAAACAAAAAATCTATTTCTATCCTTATTTCTATTATTCATAATAGGTAACTTGCACCCTTTACGTGCCCGCACTCCGCAAGAAAAAGAGATGAAAGCCTATCTTCTGGTATATTTCAAAGATACTGATCATGACCTTCACATGGCTATCAGTCCTGATGGATATACTTTCACCGATATAAACAACGGAAATCCTGTCATGCTGGGAGACACCATCGCCCTGCAAAAAGGTATACGCGACCCTCATATTTATCGTGGTCCAGACGGTGCCTTCTATCTGACGATGACGGATCTGCATATCTACGCTCAAAAAGAAGGTTTACGTGAAGAAGAGTGGATGCGTCCGAAAGACGAATATGGCTGGGGGAATAACCGAGCATTAGTATTAATGAAATCGCACGACCTGATTCACTGGACACGTACCAACATCCGCATCGATCAATTGTCACCCGAATTGGGTGAGATAGGCTGTGCATGGGCTCCAGAAACTATCTATGATGAAGAAAAAGGGAAAATGATGATTTATTTCACTATGAGATTCAGAAATGAAGAAGCTAAAATGTACTATGTATATACCAATGAAGATTTCAACAAGATAGAATCTCTGCCTACCTTATTGTTCGACCATCCTCAAAAAGATATTTCGGCCATAGACGGTGATATTACCAAAATCGGGAATAAATACCATCTGTTCTACGCATGCAACAAAGGAATCATGAAAGCTGTATCTGACAAGCTGACCGGCGATTATCAATTTGACCCGACATTTTATGATTCGGAAGAGAAATCATGTGAAGCCCCCAATGTATGGAAGCGAATCGGCGAAGATAAATGGGTACTGATGTATGACATCTTCGGAATCAAGCCCAACAACTTCGGTTTTAGAGAAACTTCTGATTTCAAGCATTTCACAGACTTAGGACGTTTTAATGAAGGAGTAATGAAAGCCACCAATTTCAATATGCCCAAGCACGGAGCTGTGATACAGTTGACGGAGAAAGAAGCAAACGACCTGTGCAAATATTGGAACTGTCCTATAAGCTTCGGAGAAACACTTCCAGCACAAGAGTATCCCAAAGTTATCTTACGGGGAGACTATGCCGATCCTACCATTCTCCGAGACGGAAAAGATTTCTATATGACTCATTCCGCCTTTGTTTACGCACCAGGATTTCTGATTTGGCACTCTACCGACCTCATAAACTGGCAGCCTCTTGTGCGAACAATGACTGACATCACAGGTTCTGCTTACGCACCCGACCTGGTAAAGCATGGTGACACTTATTATATTTATTATCCATCTAACGGAACTAATTATGTGATTTGGGCAAAAGATATTAAAGGTCCCTGGAGCAAGCCTGTTGATTTGAAACTGCATCGCTATATCGATCCGGGACACATTGTGGGTGAAGACGGAAAGCGTTATCTACATCTCAACAGAGGTGATATGATACAGCTCACCGATGATGGCCTGGCTACTGTCGGAGAAGTATTCCACACATACAGTGGCTGGCAATACCCGGAAGATTGGGATGTGGAATGCTTCTGTCTTGAATCACCTAAACTGACTTACAAAGACGGTTATTACTATCTAACTAGTGCAGAAGGCGGCACGGCCGGACCTGCAACCAGTCACATGGTAGTCTCAGCCCGGTCGAAAAGCGTAAAAGGTCCTTGGGAGAACTCGCCTTATAATCCAATCGTACATACCTATTCAGCCAGCGAACAATGGTGGTCAAAAGGGCATGGGACATTGATTGATGATGCAGAAGGCAATTGGTGGATGGTTTATCATGCCTATGAGAACGGAGCATATACGTTGGGGCGCCAGACTCTTATAGAGCCTGTAGAATGGCTCAACGACGGGTGGTTCCGCTCTATGCAAACACACAAACCGGTTCATCCGACAGAGATTCCGGCAGAACCAAGCATGGAACTTTCTGATGATTTCAATTCAGAAGAATTAAGTATCCAGTGGACAACCTGGGGAAAGTATAACCGACAGGATTTTGAGTTAAAAGATGGCAAGTTGTATATACAGGGAAAAGGTACATCACCTAAAGATAGCCGCTTGCTGCTGGTCACGGTTCCTGATAAGTCGTATCAGATAGAGACCCAAGTTGATTTAATGAATTCCGGCACAGGCGGATTGGTTCTATATTACAACGAAAAAGCATTTGCCGGAATCGTGTCCGACGGGAAGCAATTCATTGTTTATAAAAATGCAAACGAACAGGAAAAAGTACCCAACACTTTTGGCAAACACTTCTTCGTCAGAATTATCAATGAAAAGCATAACTGCACTTTACAAGTAAGCCGGGACGGCACACTGTGGGAAACCATAAAGAAGGATATAGACGTATCCGGATTTCATCATAACAACTACCGGGGCTTCTATTCACTAAAAGCAGGGTTAATAGCAACCGGTGATGCGACGGTAGCTTTCAATGACTTCCGTTACACTCCTCTCACTAACAAAAAAAATCCGGTTCTGAAAGGCCTTTATGCCGACCCTGAGATTCTATACTCACAAAAAGACAAAAAATACTATATTTATCCTACCAGTGACGGATATAAGAACTGGGAAGGTTGGTACTTCAAAACCTTTTCATCGGATAATTTAAAGGACTGGAAAGATGAGGGTGTCATTTTAGATTTAAAGAAAGATGTTCCATGGGCCGGCGGACGAGCATGGGCACCTTGTATCATAGAAAAGAAAGGACGGAAGAAGGGAGAATATAAATACTATTTCTATTATACCGGAGCCGGAAAAATTGGAGTAGCCGTAGCCAATGAACCAACCGGCCCTTTTGTGGATTCAGGTGCTCCTTTGCTCGACCAAAGGCCTGAAGGCACCAATAGAGGAGCTGTAATTGACCCTGATGTATTCCATGATCCTGTTTCCGGAAAAGATTATTTATATTGGGGAAACGGCTTTTTAGCTGTTGCAGAGTTGAACAAAGATATGATTTCTATTAAAAAAAAGACACTGAAACTCTTGACGCCTCCTCAATACAGTGAAGGTACCTACGTTTTCTACCGGAAAGGTCTCTACTACTTTCTCTGGTCTAAGAATGATACAAGAAGTGAAGACTATCAGGTTCGTTATGGCACTTCTAAATCTCCAACCGGACCTATAAGTATTCCCGAAAACAACCTGATACTTTCAAAGGTTCCCGAAAAAGGTATTTATGGAACGGGACATAATTCGGTACTGCAAATGCCGGGAACAGATGAATGGTATATAGTATATCATCGTTTCAATCGCCCGAATGGAATAAAGATGGGACGGGACGCCGGATACAATAGAGAAGTATGTATAGATAAGATGGAGTTTAATGAAGATGGTAGTATAGTGCCTATAACTCCCCTATTGTAATACATTCCATTTACGGTTACTATCCAGATGCGATTAGGATATTTGTTTAGAGACGAGTGAATAGGCTTCCCCTATCAATGGGGCGGGATATTCACAAATTTCCAATATCCTGATCGCATTATGTTCAGTTGCAATTCCTTCTTTCAGTTTATAGTCGAAAGATAAGACACCCTCCTTCACAGACTCACTGAAATAATACAATTCATACTCTTGTTCCAGCATATCCGCCAGTTCAAGGTCGTGCGTGGAAACAAAGACTAAATTCCCGTTTTTCACCAGCCAGGACAGTACAGACTTGGCTATGGCTATCCGTTCCTTAGTGTTTGTTCCACGAAACAGTTCATCGAGCAGGAACAAATGGTTGCCATTGTCACTTTCATCGATAAACTCTTTGATGGTCGTCACTTCCTGCATAAAATAGCTCTTATTTTCCATCAGGTTATCTCCCTGGTGAATGGAAGACAACAATGACATTTGCAGGTCCGCTTCAAAAGTTTCTGCAAAACAGGTATGGAGTGCCTTTGCAGCCAACAGGTTCACTCCTATTGTCCGCATAAAGCAGGTTTTCCCGGCCATATTCGAGCCGGTTATCAATGCCGACTTACCGTGCAGGACTAGGTCGTTCGAAACACAATTCTCTATCAGAGGATGATAAACAGACCGGATACGCAGCCTCTCGCCCACCTTGTTCTCTCCCGGCAGACAATAATAAGGTAAATTTTCCCTCAATATGGAGACTGAAAAGAGGGTATCCAAAAAGCCAATAAACTGGTAGATACCGTGAATGGCAGCAGACTTCTCTTTGAATAGTTTGAAAGTTTTCCCCACTGCATAAGCCTCATGAAGAAAGAATATTCGGGCAAGTTCGGCTACAATATAGAACAGAATAGCCATATCATTATCCAGTGTCATATTGAAACGGAAGTAGGAAATATACTTTTTCAGCCCTTCCACCTCCTTCAGATCATCAGCTATATGCGGGGCCACAGACGCAAACTCCCGTTTCTGCGCCAACCGTTCAGCCTGCCTTATCATTTTAATCAATTGGGGAATTGAAAAAAAGTACCCTTGTATCTTTGGTTTGCAACGATAGTGCAACACGCCATTAGTGATGAAAGCAATGACAAACAGAGTCAGGAAATATCCCGAATGGGTAATCAGAGTCAAAGCAAGAAACAAGAACGGCAGGAAACGGCAAATGCTGATACCTTTCATCTCCTTACGGGAAATCTCCACATTGTTCCCCTCAATAATAGATACAATGGAGTAAGCGTCCGGCTTATTCAGTTTCTTCAATGTCTTAGACAGGAAATCGCGCAATTCCGTATTTGCGGACAGTGAACTGAGCAAAGCCTCCTGCTTTCCAATGCCTGAAACTTTGTCCGACAACAAAAGATAATACAGGTATTGCCGACCGATGGATGAATTACAATAATCTATTTCTGCAAACAGATCATCCAGATTTAAATCATCAACACAATTAGCGGGCAATCCCGTTTCACTCTCTTCGGTTCTATAAAGGAAATAATTAGCGATTTCTGACATAAACAATAGCTTTTTGATAGAATTTTATTCGCCTTCTTCCGTGTCAAGACAGAAAGGAAACAACAAATCTATGAAAATCAAGTGAAAAAGCAATCATAATCCATCTCTTTTTCAATTGCAAATGGAAAAGAAAAAAGGGAGAAATTCTTTAGACGCAGAACGTCTAAGAATTTCTCCCCCATTCAAACTAAAAAATCAGAGAAAAATTTATCGTGTTTCTATTTCGTTCACCAGTTCGGCTGTTGTGTAAACTCTCTCTCCTAAAAGATTAAAATTAATCCATGAAGCGTCATCAGCATTCATGTCTCCAATGATGGCCGAAGCTGTGGCATCAAAGACAACAGCCGCCTCAAACCCTCTTTCCTGCAATTCACGCAAGTGAGATTCTGCACATAAATTGCCGGACATTCCACAGATAATTACTTTATTGATTCCCCTTTTCCGCAACTGCAAAATAAGGTCATTGTTTTCCGGACCGAAAAGTTTATGCGGAGCAGTCACTATCACATTTTCTCCATCATTGATATAAGGTTTATATATGTCCAGCCAGTCCGCTCCCGAACCTTCAAACTCTTCTCCGGTAAGTTGCCCTTTTCTTTCGAACATTCCATTTTCGTGCATCATTTTCTCTACCGGTCCTTCAAATACCCATTGATGGTCGTGCTTATAATAATAATGCGGTGAAATGAATACCAACATATTGCTCTTTGCCGCAACTTCAAAGATTTGACGCAAATGCTCTACAGTGCCATTCTTTGTGATATTTTCACCGAAAAGTCCCCAACCTTTGCCTGCTTCACTCAAAAAATCATTCTGAGGATCAGTCATAACAATTGCCGTATGTTCATCAATGATAAAGTCATCTTTAGCTTTCTTTTCCCGAACTTGTTTATTCGGAGCCATTCCCATAAATTCATCTGTCTTCATTGTCATCTATTTTTTTTAGTTAATACTCATGCAAATGCTTTTTCAAAGCCTGATTATTACTCCAAATAAGCATTTGCTTTTGACTTTGCAAAGGTCGGGTATTCCCAATACATATGAGATGACGATTTTCCCCGAATGATAGGCTATTCTGCCCGAAGTGGAAAGGTGTACTACTACGTTTCTGCCACCTTACTACTCTTCTTTTTTTAGTTCCTTACTAAGATTGTACGAGTTGTACAACTGGAGCAGCCTGAGTTGTACAACTGGAGCGGTACGAGTTGTACAACTCGTACAGTCTTGGTAGGCATCATAAAAAACAAAGGTAGTAAGATGACGAAGTTATGACAGTAAGTCGCGCACTGCGATGCTTATAGTTCATTTCTGAACCGTCATAAATAAATTCCTATAACAGCTATAGTACCTATTAATATATAAGTTCTATAAATAATTAGTATAGCAAAAGCCCTTTTTAGTTCAATCGGGAACAATTGCATAGTTTATATGTTGTATCGTCATTTTCCCGCAGACCCAAACCGCCTACCTTTGCAACATCGGAAATCAAAAATAAAACTCTGATAAAAATAGTATGAAAAAGAAACTATTAACATTAGCAAGTTTGCTGATATCGGGAACGATTTTGGCACAAGACGGAGGAACAATTATGAGGAAGTATGAAAATCAGTTGCCACAAGAAGGCAGAGGAAATGTACACGTAGCTTATCAGGGAAAAGCTATCGACCAGATGATTTATGAATTCATGGAAGAACAGGGAATACCGGGCATGACGCTCGCCATCGTGCAGGCTCCTTACATCCCCCGTGTAGTAGGTTACGGAGTAACGGATTTTGAAAAAGGAAATTTAGCAGCCGCTAAAACCCTTTGGCCTATCGGTCCGATCTCTCAGGGATTTGCAGCCGTAGCAATCATGCAATTATACGAAAAGGGGAAATTGGACCTGAACGAGCCTATCGGAAAATACTTAAAAGATATTCCGAAAAGCTGGAAGAACATCCACATACTCCAACTGATGCAACATAGTTCGGGTATTGCCGATTATCGTTCACAAAAGGGTTTCGACGTATCCGCCGATTATCAGCCCGCACAATTGATAGAAACCGTAAAAGCTATTCCGCTGGCTTTTGAACCGGGTACGGATGTGAAACAAAGCGCCACGAACTTCCTATTACTGACATCCATTATCGAAAAGGCAGGCAAGATGCCCTACCACGATTTCGTTAAAAAGTATCAGATAGATTATCTTGGCTTACAACAGACTTACTTCGGAGAAGACCTTGCGAAAGTAAAGCAAGAGGACGTAACCACTACCGCCAATGTGCACCAGACTTTCAAGAAAGATAAAGATTATATCAATCCATCGGAAACGACCATAGGATATATAGAAAAGGATGGTAAACTGGTAGCCGCCCCTGCCGTCAGCCCGACAGCCATGAAAGGCTTCTCCGATATATGGGCATCAGCCGAAAACGTCAGCCATTGGGATATCGGCCTTGCCGGAGGTGTACTGATTGCCAAACCGGAAAACCGGGACGTCATCTATAAACCTACCAAACTTGCCAATGGGAAAGTGGTTCCCGCCGTGGCAGGCTGGCAGTTCTACAATCACAAAGGATTGATGGACATCAAGGGAAATGTATCGGGACATTCAGTTTTCCTGAGTCGCTTCACAGATGCTTCGGAGTTGGTATGCGTCACCCTTCTTGCCAATAAGGAAGGTGTCGACCTGACCAATCTGGGACGCAAAATTGCTGCCGCCTTTGATAGCAACAAAATGGGCACAGGCGCTAATGACAATCTGCTTTATACTTACGAAAGCCAGTTCAGCGTAGCCGAAACCATGACACGCATCGAGCAGACATTGAAAACAATGGGTATCCCTGTATTTGCCAAATTCGACCACGGAAAGAATGCCGAAGAGGTAGGTCTTGAACTCCGTCCGAACCAAGTGATTGTTTTCGGTTCACCCAAAGTGGGGACTAAACTGATGCAGGATAATCCAAGTATTTCCATTGAATTACCGTTAAAGATATCGGTATGGGAAGATAAAAACGGAAGCGTATGGGCCACATTCCCGCAAATGAAAATGATGGCAGCAGAATATGGGCTTACAGGAGAGCCGGTAATTGGAAAGATGCAGGAGTTGTTAGAAAAGATAGTTATTCAATCGGCGAATATATATTAAGACAGAAACACAAAAATCAAGATAAGAGGCTGCACTTCACACGTTGTGCAGCCTCTGTTTATCTTAACTCAATCATTTATCCGCAATGGAAGTACTTCTTCACCAATGCCAACATTGCATCCGGATTGTTCTGTATATCACTACGCAATGTCTTGTCATTATAAGAGCGCAGTTTACTAATAATTCCGTCAATCATTGCAGGGCTGAACACTCCGTACTGTTCAAAAGAAGCACGTTGTTTTTCCAGACAATCAGCAGAAGCGGCACAGCTATCGGGCAGTTGCGCCAGTTGCTTCAACTTGTCTTCATTCTCTTTCTTATGGATATTCACATTTACATACGTCTTTTCTGCAATATCCAAAGCATTTTCCATCTCAAAACCATGACGGCAAGCCACCGCCAATCCGGCTATCAATTGATATAAATCTGCCGAACCGTCGGGAGAACGCATTTCTACAGTCTGTTTTTGCGTAGTGTCATAGTGACTCGGGGCTTCCAGCGGATTAGCCAACATACACATATCCGTCTTTGCCGACCAGCCCAACGGTACACGTACCAATACGGAACGGTTGCGATCGCCCCAACAGATATTTGTCGGCGCCTCCTGGTGCGGAACAAGGCGGAAATAAGAAGTAGGATTGGTATTGCCGAAAGCAGTAATAGAGGGTGCCAGTTCCATCATTCCGGCAATGGCTTTGCGGGCTGTCTCGGAAAGTACACCGTCTTTCAACATCTGATTCTGCCCGTCCTTCATGATACGCATATGTATATGCAGACCGGAGCCAGCTTTTCCTGTTGTGATTTTGGGCGCAAAGGTTATGTCGTATCCGTACTGATAAGCCAGGTTACGGATAACCCATTTAGCTATCATCAGTTGGTCGGCAGCATGGTCGGCACGTACCGGCAGAAATTCGATTTCATTCTGCTCATAGATTTTGCCATCGAGCGTGAAGTTACCCACTTCGGAATGGCCGTACTTGATTTGTCCGCCGGCTTGCGCGATATGCAACATGCAGTCCGTACGGAAATCATTGAACTTGGCATAAGGAGCCGATTCATGATAACCACGCTGGTCGGTAGCCGGGAAGAGTTCGTCATCCTCTGATATTACATAATATTCCAATTCGCCCATAGCCTGAAATTCCATCCCCGTCACATCGGTAAATGCCTGGCAGGCTTTCCGCAACGTGTATTCCGGAGAACTTTCCAACAATTCGCCGTCTTTATTGAAGTAAGAGCAAAGCATGGAAAGCGTAGTTGTCTCAGCAAAAGGATCAATGAAAGCGGTACTGAAACGAGGCACCACATACAAGTCACTGCTGCCCGCCTCGATGAACGAGAACAGGCTCGATCCATCTACACGTTCTCCGCAAGTGAGTATTGCATCGAGATAGGCAGCATCGTTAATAACAAAATTCAGTGTTTTCAATCGTCCGTCCGCAGCAGGATACATGAAGTTCACCATACGGATGTCATTCTCTTTGATATAGGAGATAATGTCTGCTTTCGTAAATTCGGAAGCTGGTTTTTGAAGGGCCGCCACCAATTGGTTGGCGCTCATTGATAGTTCTTGGTTCATAATACGTTGGTTGTTTTTTAAGTTTATTGTTATGGTCAACAAAATATTGTCATGTAATGATTCCCCACAAAGATAATATATATATAACAAACTATTTGCGTTTCCGTACTGTTTATAATAAGAAGAGTTACAATAAAAAACAATGTTATGCAAAAAGTTACCGACAAACCCGAGGACAATGAATTGATACTCCGTGACCATCTGGCACTCGAACGTACCAAACTTGCCAACGAAAGAACTTTGTTCTCGTATATCCGCACATCGCTTTACCTCCTCACCGCAGGGATTGGAATATTACAGATTGAAAGCATCTCACGTCTGGACAGGCTTGCATGGATATGCATAGCCTCCGGAATTATTCTGTTTTTTGGAGGTTTTGTCCGCTTTTGGCGGATGAAGAAGTATCTGAATCATATCCCCACTTGACGTAAACAGCTCCCCAAGCGAATCCCGCTCCGAAGGCCGTGAAAATCAACTTATCGCCCTTCTTCAACTTATTTTCAAAATCCCAGATGCAAAGTGGAAGAGTGGCGGCACTTGTATTGCCATAACGCTCGATGTTAACCATCACCTTTTCGCTTGGCACTTCCAGACGTTGTGTCACAGCACTGATTATGCGCTGGTTAGCCTGATGAGGAATCACCCAAGCAAGTTCGTCTTTACTCAAGTGGTTTCTCTCAATAATAGACTCGCAAGCCGACGACATGTTGGCTACGGCATACTTGAATACTGTGCGACCCTCCTGATAAATATAGTGCATGTGATTATCCATTGTATAATAGGAAGGAGCGCATACAGAACCACCGGCTTTGATATGCAGGAAAGGCAATCCCTTACCGTCCGTTCTTAAAACGGCATCCATCACACCATAATCCTCCGTGGTAGGTTCCAGCATGAAAGCGGCTGCCCCATCACCAAAAATCGGACATGTGGCACGGTCGGTATAATCTATTATTGATGACATTTTATCGGCTCCCACCACGATAATCTTCTTATAGTTTCCTGAACGGATAAAATTCGCTCCTGTCTCCAACGCATACAGAAAGCCGCTGCAAACTGCTTGCATATCAAAAGCAAAAGCACGCTTTAAGCCCAGTCTTTCGCAGAGGATGGAAGCGGTTGAAGGTAAACGGTAATCAGGAGTGGTAGTAGCTACAATCACCAGGTCAATATCTTCCGGATCAGATTTCGTACGTTGCATCAATTGTTTCGCAGCTTTGCGAGCCATATATGAAGTTCCACGTCCCTCCTCGTTCAGAATACGTCTTTCCTTTATGCCTATACGCCCCATAATCCATTCGTCAGTGGTATCGACCATTTTAGAAATCTCATCATTGGTCAGGATATAATCGGGTACATATCCTCCGACTCCTGTAATTACCGCATTTATTTGCTCCATTAGTGTTATAGTTTAGTACATTCTGAATTAGGTGGTTAATAGTGAATCTGATAAAATGCGGGCGCAAATATACAGAAAAGAGGATGAATTCCAAGAATTGACCGGAAAACAGTTGTCCTTTTACCAATGAAAAGGAAATTTTGACCAAAATTTAGTTGAAAATTATTTCTTAACCCAAATATTGGTTATTTCGGAAATGAACATTTGATGCTTGGAGGATTCGTTTTTATATGATTCCTCCATGACCTTAGTTTTGTAGGGCTCAGTCAGATTGGCATAGTCCAATTCCTGAACAAACATCTTCTTACATTCAATAATCATTCTGGCTTCTCCAAAACTCATTAATCCGGATGGTGTTTCCAGAGGGCTAAGTCCGGCTTCCTCTATCTTGTTTGTATCTCTTCCCGATCTGGTTCCGCATATACGCAGGGCGTTGCGATATTTCTCGTCAAAAAAGCTGAGGGTGAAACTTTCCTCTCGTTGCAGGAATTGATAGGTATAGCGGGTATCGCGAATGAAGATGAAAGTAGAAGGGCGTTCCCAGATATATCCAATACCTCCCCAACTGGCAGTCATCGTATTGTAGGAATTTTTAGTCCCTGCTGTTACAAGCATCCATTCTTTACCGATAAGCTGAATCACATTGTCGGGCAAATCAGATGCCTCAATCTTATCATACCGGGATTGCCAATCAGTAGAAGTAACATTACTCTCAGAACTTTGATCAGTAGCTTTTTTATCACTACTGTTTGTACAAGATGCAACTAATAAGAAAAAACTGATTACTGGTAATAAAATTTTTGCTTTCATGGGTATAGGATATAAATTATGAATTACTAAACAATGCTCAAAGATAATCAAATTGCTCATAACTCCGATGTTAATGAGAAAGAGAAATAAAAATGAGGCCTACACTACGGTTTTAGAAATAATATCTTTCTATATTTGCATATTGCAACAACCAAAAACCGATTGCAATCAAAAAAGATTAATCATCATGAATGCTCAAACATATCCCCGTACAAATGATTTTCAGACTATTTACCTGAATACAGTTATTAAAAGCCCCAATATTATTGTAGGTGACTACACGATATACAATGATTTTGTAAACGACCCCACACTGTTTGAAAAGAACAATGTATTATATCATTATCCCATCAATAAAGACCGGCTGATAATCGGGAAGTTCTGCTCTATCGCCTGCGGTTCCAAATTTCTTTTCAATAGCGCAAATCATACTCTGAAGTCCTTGGCAAACTATACATTTCCATTATTCTTCGAAGAATGGGGGTTAGATAAAAAAGATGTAGCCTCAGCATGGGACAACAAAGGTGATATTACTATTGGTAATGATGTATGGATAGGTTATGAGGCTGTAATTATGAGTGGAGTACATATAGGCGATGGAGCAATTATAGCGTCACGGGCGGTAGTAACTAAAGATGTTCCTCCCTACACTATAGTAGGTGGAACCCCAGCTAAAGAAATACGATTGCGTTTTGATGCGGACACGATTGCCCAATTACAAAAATTACAATGGTGGAACTGGCCTATTGAAAAAATACGCAGTAATTTACCGTTAATAATGAATGGGGAGATTGATAAACTCAATCATCGATGATATTTCCCTTTGTCTTTTACCAATACCACTTTCAACTGTGGATCGGACAACATCTCACGTCCGGCAGAGGATAATAAAAATTGTAACTGGCTGCTCCGATGTTCCCAAGTCAGTAAATCGATGGAACGGTTCAGTTTCTCTTTAATGGCAGTATACCAGTCTCCAGGAAATGATAATGCACAAACCACATGCTTATCTGCAATCTCCTGCAACTCTTCAATGCAATTGCTCATTTCTTCAGTACTCAAACCGGACGGCTCATCGTAAGCCACATAATATGAAGTATAATAACCGGCTTTGGTGAAAGCTTTTAAAGCTTTCCAATCCTGGCTCTCTATTATCAGGCGATCTTTTTTAATCTGAAAATACTTTGTCAGTTTATTCAATCTGACAAGTGCTGCCACACAATTCCTATAAGTCAGATTTTTAATATCCAACCACATCTTTCCTTCGTTACGTCTCATATACGAGAAGTAGGAATCTAAACTCAAATTGAAGCTAGTATCAGTATCATGCGTTACATCAAATGTCCTGTCCGCACGAAAAACAAGGTCAACCTCTATATTCGGATATTTCTTATGTTTCTCAAGCAACTTTTCCATTGAATTGCAACGATGAAGCCAAATCTTATCCGGATAGTAACCTATATCCCGTGCACCTATAAAAAGAATACATAAATATATTCCAACCAAAACAGGAAGTATCTTTTTTAGGATATTCATTACGCAAAGATATGTCAGAAGGAAAAAAGAAAAAACAAATATAGACGAACTACCCTTTTTCTCCAACAAAAAGGCTATAAAAAAACATAATCAGGATTTTCTCCGTCATATCTTTCGAAAGTTATTCGCCCATCCCATAATAGACAATATCCCTGATTTTCAAAAGATAATTATCAAGTTGCTCCACATTCTGGGTACCCACCAACCAAAGCGGATGTTCACCCTTCCACACACTCGACAGCATGTACAGATCGTTGGCAACTTCTGCAAATACGTTACAAATGAATCGAATTAGGGATGGAAGTACATGTTATGCACTCCGTCAATGAGGTTATACATGAGGCGGCTTCCCTGAAAAGGTTCATATTCAGAAAATTCCTCGCTATGCAGTGCCACAAGTGTATCTACTCCCGGACATTTGCTGTCCGTTATTCGTTTTAACTCCATAAAATTAATATGTTCCTTGTTAAGTACTGCAAAGATAGCATTTTTTCCGCCCCATGATAAACTTTACTTATTTATGCAATAGTTATCGAAGAATCCAAATAAACATCCTGAATCGCATTCAACAACTGAACACCCTCTCCTATCGGTTTTTGGAACGCTTTTCTTCCGCTAATCAGTCCCATTCCACCGGCACGTTTGTTGACTACTGCCGTAACGACAGCATCACGCAAATCCGATTCTCCATGAGATTCACCACCCGAATTAATCAGGCCTACACGTCCCATATAGCCATTAGCAACCTGGTAGCGGCAAAGGTCAATAGGATGTGAAGTTGTAAGTTCAGAATACATTCTTTCATCCGTTTTGCCAAAATGGATAGCTGTAAACCCTCCATTATTGGAAGGAAGTTTCTGTTTTACAATATCAGCCTTGATTGTCACTCCGATGTGGTTAGCTTGTCCGGTGAGATCAGCAGCTGCATGATAATCTGTGCCATCTTTCTTAAAATCATTGTTTCTCAGATAACACCATAAAATAGTCGCCATACCTAACTCATGCGCATACTCAAAAGCTTGCGATATTTCAATAATCTGACGGCGGCTCTGTTCAGATCCGAAATAAATAGTGGCCCCGACCGCTACCGCACCCATATTCCATGCCTCTTTTACTGTTCCAAACATTACTTGGTCGTAAGAATTCGGATAAGTCAGCAGTTCATTATGGTTCAATTTCACAACAAAAGGTATTTTGTGGGCATATTTGCGAGCCACAGCTCCCAATACCCCGAAAGTGGATGCAACTGCATTACACCCCCCTTCGATAGCCAATTTTACAATATTTTCAGGATCGAAATAGATTGGATTCGGAGCAAATGATGCTCCAGCTGTATGCTCTATATCCTGGTCGACCGGTAGAATGGATACATATCCGGTATTTGCGAGGCGTCCATGTCCGTAGAGGGCTTGCAAGCTATTAAGTGTACGGACATTCCTATCAGAGTCCAACCAGACCTTATCAATCATATCAGGGCCCGGAACATGAATTAGTTTCTTATCTATTGTCTTACACGTATGGTTCAGGTAATATTCTGCCTGTTGTCCCAACAAATCAACTGTTTTATTCATAATTATATCCGTTTTAAGTTATATGATAAGAAACAGTTTTCCTTTGTCTATTGTTTCGCCGTTTCACAGAATAAACAATTGCTTCTCTTGGCGAAGAACTACTAGAGCCAACCTTGCCATTAGATAACACACAGTTGATTCGGCTCCCTGATTCAAATTTATGTTATTCTCCTCCAATCCATCATAACAGCCCCCGGTGGCCGGATTGTAAATAATCTGATGCAAATGGTTATTTCCTAGAAACCAGTTGAAGGCATCAGTTTGCATACGAAGGTATTTTTCCTCTTTAAATACCTGATAAAACGTACCTAGAGCAATCACCGTTCCCGCCACGTCTACCGGTTGCTCACCAAATCCATGATGAGTGTTTCCTTTATGCATCCATCCTTGATTGGAAACCACCTGAAGACGATTTCCCACAAACAGCTTCTTCAATAAAAATTCAAAAGCTTCCAAGGCTATCTGCTTATACTCTTCCCGCCCAATGGCCAGATAAGCCAACAACATTGATTCCGGCAAAATACCGTTATCATAAGTGAGATATGTCTCAAACCATAACCACTCTCCACCTGCCGTCCGGCGATAGCATTGAACGAGTTTATTGGCCAATAACCCGATATAGGCATCTGCCTGTGCCGACGTACATACGCGGGTATAGTAATAAAGCCCTTCGAGCATAAAAGCTATACTGCGGGGAGACTCTATCCGACTGAACTGCTGGAATGTCCGTTTGAAAACAGCCACTGCCTCCTCTTTCCATAAAGCTGGGAAATGTGCAGAACAAGAGATAAAATAGCCTAAGGCACAAATAGCCCGCCCGTTACTATCATCCAGTCCAACTTCCTGATTTTGTGGGGTGAATAATCCATCCCGGTCTGTATAATTCAGAAAAGAACCATCAGGCTGCTGACAGTAGCGGATAAAGTTCAGATAAGTTCTTATATAGCGCTCTTTCACCTTGCCCTCTCCAATGGCAACAACCTGACACATTGCTATCAGTGCACGTGCCGTATCATCCAGCGTATATCCCGTGGAACTATCCGGCCGATTCCCTTTCGCAAACTGAATTATTCCCCATTGCCGACTCATACGCCGGATATGAGAAGTATTCACGGGAGGTAAAGAGTAAATCAACTCTTCCTCCGGCTTGCCGGTTTCCTGAAAAAGCAGCGTATAGGCAATTGCTACATTTTCCCAGGCTGTGGCTGCCGTCTTCTGCAACCCCACCAGCTTCATCTCAGTCCGCAGACTTTCATCGGCAAGCAAACGATTGGCAGCTATGGCCAATTGAACCGAGTCTTTAAAGTTAAAGATGATACCGGAGTCATCATTCAGCAATTCCAACGCATGCGGAATAGGAGTAGCTATAATCGGACAGCCACAACTAATAGCATAAACAAATGTTCCGCTGACAGCCTGATTCGGATCACTTGAAGTGAAAAGATACACATCTGTCAACTGTAAATATTCCAATAGAACGGGCAATTCAAGATATTGATTAATAAAAAGTACATGTTCTTCCAGATGCAATTCTTTTATTTTCGCTTTCAGCAGATTGCGGTAACTCTCTCCCTCCACTTTCAGCACTCCCGGATGTGTCTTTCCGATGATGAGGAAAATTACAGCAGGATTCTCTTTCACAATATCCGGCAAAGCATCCAACGTGGTCTCTATACTTTTCCCGGGACTGAGCAAACCGAAAGTAGAAAGGACTCGCCTACCCGAAAGTTTATAAAAACTCTTCAGTAGATTCTTATCCTTAAATGACACCAAATGAGTGCCGTGAGGAATCACCCTGATTTTATCGTCATCCGCATGATACACCCGCTGTAAGATACGCCGGGAATTTTGCGTCATGACTACCAGATACTTGCAAACAGCTATCATTCTCCTCACACTTCCGTACATGGCAAGAGAAGGTTGCGAAAGAACTGTGTGAAAGGTAAGAATCACAGGTTTGGATAATTGCTCCAACATTTCAAGGAAAGCTTCTTCCTGCTCAGCATACAATCCGAATTCATGCTGCACAAGCACGACCTCGACTTCAGGATCTTCATTCAACTGTCGGGCCAAGGTGCCAAAAGCCGACGCATCCGAAGTATTGAGAACATACTCTACAGCCTGCTTCCGGGTGTAGGCATGCTTCTCCATATCGGAGGCCTCTACTGCACATATTCTGATGGAGTAAGAATCTCCAAACTTTGACTGAATAGCCCGGACCAAATCCTGGGCAAAGGTGGCTATGCCACATTCACGAGGAGGATAAGTAGTGATACATACTATTTTTCTCATTTAAATTGTTTTATTAATTCATCCAGCAACTCTGTCAGTTTCACTGACACGCAAGCGACGTGTTTGTCGGCCGCCCCATAATATATATAGAGTGTATCACCAAACAAGGCAGCGCCTGTGGGGAAACAAACTCTATTGACTACACCAGACAGTTCATATTCTGTCGTGGGAGTAAATAACGGATAAGGCAAACGAGCTATTTCAATGGCCGGATTGTCAATATCCAGTAAAGCCGCACAAGCGGAATAAACATAACCGGAAGGAGTATCATAGACACTATGATAAATCAACAGCCAACCGGCGCTTGTCTCTATCGGCGGACAACCAGCTCCGATGTAGCTCGACTCATGGTCGTGATAAGGCGCCAGCAGAATACGTTTCGCAAAATTCTGGTAATACCTTTTCCAGAATTCTTTCGTCAACATATCCAGGCGCTCCACTGCCACATACTGGATATCGGGACGGATACGATGCATGAAATAAAACTTCCCATTGATTTTACGAGGGAAGAAAACCACATTCTTATCCATCATATAGAGTGGATGCCCTTTCTCATTAGTCGCTTCGCGTTTATTGCCCGAACGAAAATACTTACTGATAATGGCTTGCTGGGTACGAAGTAGTTCCCGGAACTGTGGATAAGTAATCTGGGAGGTAATAATGCCTTGCTTCTCAAAATGCCTCAAATCAGAAGAGAGTGCCAAAGCTCCTACGGCACTATAACCATCATAAGCAGTATAAGTAAGGTAGTAAAGACCATCGATTTTCACGATTCGGGGATCTTCCGTACCCTGACTTTCATAACTAAATTCAGGAACCAATAAAGGAACCGTGTCTCTTTCCACAACCTTCAAAGGTCCCTCAAGCCGACAATATCCAATGGAAGAATGATTCCCTTCTCTTACAGCACGATAGAACATGTGCACTGAATTTCCTTCGGCTATTACTGCCGGATTCATCACTCCCTCATTCTCAAAATCAAGCGAAGTGCCTTCCAGTATAACTCCTTCTCTTTTTACAGACACCATTATACCTTGGGTATTATGCTCATTCCTTTATTACTCTTGCTTTCTCTTTCTCTCTGATACTCAGTCAGTACTTTTATTTTATTCTCTGACTTTTCTTTCTTTGCTTCTTTCTTTCTCTCTTTACCTTTCATAATTCATTTCTTTTTAGGATAGTTTATACTCGGGGATAAAATAGGTGGGATTTTTCTTTTCTGCAAGTTACGATATTAATCCGCGGCAATATGATAAAGCGCTGATTATTGTCCTTTTATAACAGATTAATACAATTATAGCAGTGAATGAGGCAATTCGTTCGCAGTATCGCCAATCTATCTCAAAAAACGTCTTGATTTTGTGTCAGCATTTTCTCAAAAAAAGCAATCCAATTACAAACCGAGTTATTCTTTTTTTATCTTTGCGAAAAGAAAACATATTTATTATGGAAAATAGAAACTACAAATTCAGGAAAGCAACTCTCGCTGATATTCCGGAGCTAAAGGAAATGTACAAAGCGACTTTGCGCACTATCAACAAAGCAGACTACACGCCAGAGGAAATAGAAGATTGGGCTTCATGTGGAGATGATATACAACATCTGGCTGATTTAATTACCAATCTATATTTCATTGTTGCCCTAAATGAAGAAGACCTGATTATCGGATTTACATCTATACAAAAAGACGGTTATCTGCAATCCATGTTTGTGCATAAAGACTATCAACACAGAGGAGTTGCAAGTTTTCTTTTATCAATGGCCGAAGAGTATGCAATAAAACACCAAATCCCCATAATAACCTCTGAAGTCTGTATCACGGCAAAACCATTCTTTGAAAGTAAAGACTATAAGGTAATGCGTGAGCAAAAAAGAAAAGCAAATATATTATTTCTCACAAATTATTGGATGAAAAAAGAGCTGTAATCATACTAAGTCTCTTGATTGGTCGTACTTGTGGCTGTACATTACATGTGGCAACCCGAAACTGTTTTTTCGGCTGGAAAGTAGTGGATAGGCTAATATTTCCACCTCCCCCCAAAAAATATACCGTATAATTTTGCTATTCAAAACATTGTTCGTAGTTTTGCGAACAATAAATAAGAAAGGAGAATTGAAGTGAAAGAGAAACAGTACACAATAGAGCAGGAACAGATTGCTCGTATTGCCAAAGCAATGGGGCATCCGGCACGAATGGCTATTCTTGCTTTTTTGGCAAAACAAGAAAGTTGCTTCTTTGGTGATATTCATGAAGAACTGCCTATCGCCAAAGCCACCGTTTCGCAACATTTGAAAGAACTGAAAGAAGCTGGTTTAATTCAGGGAGAAATAGAAACACCAAAAGTCCGGTATTGTATAAACCGGGAAAACTGGGAACTTGCTCGAAAACTATTTGCTACTTTCTTAGGGGACTGCAAATGTAAAGATGCATCGTGCTGTGAATAGCAGCACCTTTTTTTGAAATCATTGTTCGTAGTTCTACGAATTACGATTATAATATTAACTTTAAAGTAGAATGAAAGATGGAAATTAAAGTATTAGGAACTGGGTGTTCAAGTTGTAAAGCATTGTATGAAATTACCAAGCAGGCCATTTCAGACTTAGGCTACGATGCAACACTTATCAAAGAGGAAGATTTATTGAAAATCATGGAGTATAACATTTTAGGGCTTCCGGCTTTGGTAGTTGACGAGAAAGTCGTATCAGCCGGAAAAAAGTTATCTCTTACAGAAGTAAAAGAGTTGATAAGCAAATAAGAATGAACTATGAGAAAGTTATTTTGTCTACTGATTGCAACGCTGGTCTTTATTTCCTGCGGAAATGGTTCAAAGAAAAAGACCGGAGAATACAAAGCAGAAGAAATTCAGTCTAACCGCATAGAGGTTCTTTATTTCCATGGGGCACAGCGGTGTATCACGTGCCGGGCGATAGAAACCAATACGGTAGCCCTTTTAGACAGCCTTTATTCCAACGAAAAAGCAGATGGTAAAATTATCTATAAAGTAATAGACATTTCAAAGAAAGAAAATGAAGCGATTGCAGACAAGTACGAAGTGACATGGTCGTCTTTGTTTGTGAATGGCTGGAAGGACGGTAAAGAGAATGTAAACAACATGACCGAGTTTAGTTTTTCCAATGCGAAAAATGCACCAGACAAGTTTAAAGAGGGAATTAAAAGCAAGATTGACGAATTGCTAAAACAGTTGTAAGATGGATTTTCTTCAATCACTATTAGATAATAGTTCTATTCCTGCTATTACAGCTTTTATATTGGGGATTTTAACGGCGGTTAGCCCGTGTCCGTTGGCTACCAACATAACGGCAATAGGATTTATAAGTAAAAACATAGAAAACCATCATCGGATATTTATAAACGGGTTGCTTTATACTCTCGGCAGAATAGTAACCTATACGGTTCTTGGCTTTATCCTTATTCCTATTCTCCGTGAGGGAACAAGTATGTTTATGGTTCAAAAAGCTGTAAGCAAATACGGGGAAATGCTGATTGCTCCGGTGTTAATCATCATTGGAATATGTATGCTCGATACAATAAAACTCAATCTGCCGAAAATCAACATCGGCGGTGAAAACTTGAAAAAGAGAACTAAAGGTGGTTTTGGGGCTATGCTATTGGGCATTTTATTCGCCCTTGCTTTTTGTCCTACCAGTGGAGTATTTTATTTTGGTATGCTTATGCCCTTATCAGCCGCAGAAACAGGCGGGTATCTTTTGCCTATAATCTACGCTATTGCTACGGGATTACCCGTAATCCTCGTTGCATGGGTTTTAGCTTACAGTGTTGCCGGACTGGGTAAGTTTTATAACCGGATGCAAATATTTGAGAAATGGTTTCGTAAAATAGTTGCTATCCTCTTTATTGCGGTAGGAATTTATTATGCGGCAGTCTTTTATCTATAAATAAACATAGAGTATCATTTTAAATAAAAACAGTATGAAAAAGATAGAAATTTTCGACCCGGCAATGTGTTGCCCTACGGGTCTTTGTGGAACAAATATCGACCCTGAATTAATGCGTATTGCGGTCGTTATTGAAACATTGAAGAAACAGGGTATCATCGTTACCCGCCACAATTTACGCGACGAACCGCAAGTGTATGTAAATAACAAGACAGTAAACGAGTATCTCCAGAAATATGGAGCGGATGCACTGCCTATTACTTTAGTGGACGGCGAAGTCGCTATTTCACAAACCTATCCTACCACCAAACAAATGAGCGAATGGACAGGTATCAATTTGAATTTCATGCCAGTTAAATAAGTATTTACCAATTAATTATATAAAAATGAGAACATTCAATTTATCAGATATAGATTTGACTAAATACCTTTTCTTCACCGGAAAGGGCGGTGTAGGAAAAACTTCGATTGCCTGTGCTACTGCAGTAGGCTTGGCAGATAATGGAAAGAAAATACTTCTTATCAGCACAGACCCGGCTTCAAACCTGCAAGATGTCTTTAATCAAACATTGAACGGACACGGCACGGATATTCAAGAAGTACCCGGATTAACCGTTGTTAATCTCGACCCGGAACAAGCCGCCGCCGAATACAGGGAAAGCGTTATTGCTCCTTTCCGGGGACAACTGCCTGAAAGCGTTATTCAGAATATGGAAGAACAGCTTTCGGGCTCTTGTACGGTAGAAATTGCGGCTTTCAATCAGTTTTCCGATTTTATCACGGATGCTGATAACGCAAAGGAATACGACCATATTATCTTTGATACAGCTCCTACAGGACATACGTTGCGAATGCTACAACTGCCATCAGCATGGAGTACGTTTATCAGTGAGAGTACACACGGCGCATCTTGCTTAGGGCAATTATCCGGTTTGGAGGAACGGAAAGGTATCTATAAGCAGGCAGTTGAAACGCTTTCGGATGCAAGTATAACTCGCTTGGTCTTGGTTAGCCGTCCCGAAATCGCACCGTTGAAGGAAGCTGCCCGTTCCTCACATGAATTACAATTACTGGGAATTAAAAACCAGCTATTGATAATCAACGGACTTTTGTTGCAATTGGATGAAGCCGACAGCGTATCGAAACAAATATATGACAGACAGCAAACCGCCCTAAAACAAACCCCAGCGGAACTGCTGGAATATACATCCTATTATGTTCCTTTACGGTCTTACAATTTATCTAATATTGCGAATATCCGCCGGATGCTGCACAACGATAACTTAACAGATAATGCAAATTATCAGCGGATTACTGATGCAAAAGGTATAGATGAACTGGTTAATGATCTCTATCAGTCAGGAAAGAGAGTTATTTTTACTATGGGAAAAGGTGGCGTGGGAAAAACCACTTTAGCCACTGAAATAGCCCTGAAATTAACAAAACTGGGAGCAAAGGTACATCTTACCACCACTGACCCGGCAAACCATCTGAATTATAACCTTGCTGTTCAGTCTGGCATTACGGTTAGCCGTATTGATGAAACGGAAGTATTGGAAGCCTATAAAAACGAAGTTCGTAGTAAAGCAGCAGAAACAATGACTGCTGAAGATATGGAATATATAGAGGAAGATTTGCGTTCACCGTGTACACAGGAAATCGCAGTATTCCGGGCCTTCGCTGAAATCGTAGATAAAGCGGAAAACGAAATCGTTGTGATTGATACCGCCCCTACCGGACACACCTTGTTACTGTTGGATGCAACGGAAAGCTATCACAAAGAAGTACAACGCACACATGGTGATACTCCTGCTTCGGTAAGAAAATTATTGCCACGTTTAAGGAACCGACAAGAAACAGAAGTCGTTATTGTAACCTTGCCCGAAGCAACACCCGTATTTGAAGCCGAACGCTTGCAAATGGATTTACAGCGTGCGGGAATTAATAATCAATGGTGGGTCGTGAATGCTTGTTTGTCATTAACTGACACCGGAAATTCGTTCTTGCGGGCAAAGGCGCAAAATGAATTGATTTGGATTAAGAAAGTAGAAGAATTGTCAAAGGGAAACACTGCCCTGATAGCCTGGAAAAACTAATAAGAATATATGGAAAAGAAACAAGGAATTGGATTTTTTGAAAAATACCTGACTGTCTGGGTTGCCTTGTGCATCATTATCGGAATTGCTGTGGGGCAATGGTTTCCGACAATTCCGCAAACATTAAGCAAGTTTGAATATGCCAATGTGTCCATACCCGTAGCTATCCTGATATGGTTAATGATTTACCCAATGATGCTAAAAGTAGATTTTCAAAGTGTTAAGAATGTAGGCAAACGTCCGAAAGGAATAATAGTTACCTGTGTTACAAATTGGCTGATAAAGCCGTTTACCATGTTCGGAATAGCTTATTTATTTTTCTATGTGATTTTCAAGACCTATATACCTGTCGGGGTAGCCGAAGAATATTTAGCCGGAGCGGTATTATTAGGGGCTGCACCTTGCACGGCTATGGTGTTTGTGTGGAGCTACCTTACCAAAGGGGATGCCGCATATACGCTGGTACAAGTGGCAGTGAACGATTTAATCATATTGGCAGCATTTGCCCCTATCGTAGCTTTCTTGTTGGGAGTTGGCGGCGTATCTATCCCGTGGGACACGTTACTGTTGTCTGTGGGCTTGTTTGTTGTGATACCACTTGCTGCCGGGGTCATTACCCGTATAATGGTTATTCGCCGCAAAGGGGTGGAATATTTCAATAATGTATTTATTAAGAAATTTGATAATTATACAACCAGCGGACTGCTATTAACGCTTATTATCCTGTTTTCATTTCAGGGAGAAACAATACTGAACAACCCTCTGCATATTGCATTGATTGCCGTTCCGCTCGTGTTGCAAACGGTTCTGATATTCTTCGTTGCTTACGGTTGGGCGAAATGGTGGAAATTACCCCATGATGTTGCTGCACCTGCCGGAATGATTGGAGCAAGTAATTTCTTTGAATTGGCGGTTGCTGTAGCTATTTCTCTTTTTGGTTTACAATCCGGAGCTGCACTGGCTACGGTGGTGGGTGTACTGGTCGAAGTTCCGGTAATGTTGATGTTAGTAAGGATTGCAAATAATACACGAAACTGGTTTCCGGCTTCAAAATAATTATAGGGCAAAAGTTCTAATCTAACATTAGTGAATGATAGGCTTTGTATTTCTCTGAATAAAAAGCTACATAGTGTTGATAAGCAAGTAATCATTGCAAAAAGTCGGTCTTTCTTACATTTCAAATCCTTTGCTGTCTTGAGAACAAGACTTACAGGCATAAAAAAACCTACAAATCGCTGATTTGTAGGTTTTTGTCCAATCCTTAATTCGGTTTTATCCGGTAGGTTTGCGGAGAGAGAGGCTCTCGAACCTACATATTCAAGAAATATCATAAAATTGCAAATCATTAATAATCAAGCACTATTTGGAGTACATAGTAAATCTAAATCTTTCTGAATATCTTTTGCTATTCCAAATATTGGGTGTATATTTGGGTGTAGAATTTCAAACACACCCAATTATGAATATCAAACGAAACATCATTTTTGCATTGGAAAGCCGGAAGAAGAACGGTGTGCCAATCGTGGAGAACGTGCCTATCCGTATGCGTGTCATATACGCAAGTCAGCGCATTGAGTTTACAACGGGTTACCGCATTGATGTAGCCAAGTGGGATGCTGACAAGCAGCGAGTGAAGAACGGGTGTACCAACAAACTAAAGCAAAGTGCATCTGAAATCAATGCCGATCTGCTGAAATACTATACCGAAATTCAAAACGTGTTCAAGGAATTTGAGGTACAGGAAGCCATGCCCACTACCCAACAGCTAAAGGACGCATTCAACCTGCGGATGAAAGATACAAGTGAAGACCAGGAAGACGTAAAGATAAGTTTTTGGGAGGTATTCGATGAATTTGTAAAAGAATGCGGCAACCAGAATAACTGGACTGAATCCACATACGAAAAGTTTGCAGCCGTTAAAAATCACCTCAAGGAGTTCAAGGAAGATTTAACCTTTGAATATTTCAATGAATTCGGACTGAACGAATATGTCAATTTCCTGCGCGACAAAAAGGATATGAGGAACAGTACCATCGGTAAACAAATGGGATTCCTCAAATGGTTCCTGCGGTGGAGCTTCAAGAAAGACTATCACCAGAATATAGCATACGATACGTTCAAACCGAAATTGAAAACCACCCCCAAGAAGGTAATCTTCCTGACATGGGAAGAACTGAACAGACTTAAAGACTATCAGATACCCAAAGACAAACAGTATCTGGAACGTGTCCGGGATGTTTTCCTGTTCTGTTGCTTTACCAGTCTGCGTTATTCAGATGTTCGCAACCTAAAGAGAAGTGATGTCAAGTCCGACCATATAGAAGTCACCACCGTTAAAACGGCAGATAGTCTGAGTATTGAACTGAACAAGTACAGTAAAGCCATACTTGAAAAATACAAGGACATCCATTTTGAAAACCACATGGTATTGCCTGTTATCAGCAATCAGAAAATGAATGATTATCTGAAAGAACTGGGAGAACTGGCAGAAATTAACGAACCTATACGTGAAACCTACTATAAAGGGAATGAGCGCATAGATGAAGTTACCCCGAAATACGCATTGCTCAGTACTCATGCAGGAAGAAGAACATTCATCTGTAATGCGCTGGCTCTAGGTATTCCGGCACAGGTTGTAATGAAATGGACAGGACACAGTGATTATAAAGCCATGAAGCCCTACATTGACATAGCCGATGATATTAAGGCTAATGCAATGAACAAGTTTAACCAACTATAAAAGTATCAGTCTGTTTCACAGATTATCCATTATTAGAGTTATCTTTGTTAAGTAATAGTTAGTAATATGGAAAATAACAACGAACATAATATAAAGAAAGGTCATTTTGATGCCTTTGTCCATGCTGTCGGTTCGGAAATAGAACAGGCACAAGTCCGGCTCATTACCGCAGCCAATGCCCAGATGTTGTTCCATTACTGGAAAATGGGCAATTATATACTGTACCACCAAAACCTGCATGGCTGGGGTGGTAAAATTATCAAGAAGTTGGCACAGGCAATCAGATTCAATTATCCTGAAAAGAAGGGATATTCGGAGCGTAATCTTACTTATATGTGCCAGTTTGCCCGTTTATATCCGTTAAATGTACTTCGTAGTTTTATTGAAACAGATTCAATACTGTCAGTCCCTAATATTCAAAACATTACTAATGAAGTCCTTAAACTCAACAGCGGGCAATTTACGCAGGAGCTTACTGCGCAAATACAATCAGCTGATAATCAATCTTTAGAAATTACGCAGGAGGTTCCTGCGCAATTTCAGAATGTAGAAAAAACAGTAGCAACCATCTATAAAATAAAAATAGAGGATATAGAAGATTTATTCTTGGCGTCACCGATTGCAAGAATAAATTGGGCAAGCCATATGGTCATACTCAATAATCCGCTACCATTAGGTGTAAGGTATTGGTATATGAAACAATCTGTAGAAATGGGTTGGAGCAGTAATGTGCTGAAAATGCAGATTGAAAGTAATCTGTATGACAGACAAATCAAGAGTAACAAGGTAAACAACTTCACTGCCACACTTCCGGCACCTCAAAGCGATCTTGCCAATTATCTGTTAAAAGACCCGTATATCTTTGACTTGGCAGGAGCAAAGGAAAAGGCTGACGAAAGGGATATAGAAGAACAGTTGGTAAAGCATGTAACCCATTACTTGCTGGAAATGGGTAACGGCTTTGCTTTTGTTGCCAGACAAAAACATTTCCAGATTGGGGACAGTGACTTTTTCGCCGACCTGATTCTATATAATATCAAGCTCCACGCCTATGTCGTCGTGGAATTGAAAGCAACGCCATTCAAACCGGAATATGCAGGGCAGTTAAATTTCTATATCAATGTTGTAGATGATAAACTGAGGGGAGAAAATGATAACAAGACCATCGGTCTTTTGCTGTGCAGGGGTAAGGATGAGGTCGTGGCACAATATGCCTTGGCTGGATATGACCAGCCGATAGGTATCAGCGACTATCAATTGAGCAAGGCAGTACCCGAAAATCTGAAATCTGCCCTACCGAGTATAGAAGAAGTGGAAGAAGAACTGACCTTATTCCTTGACAAGGACAAGAACCCATAATATAAAGTATATGGCAGGAAAGATACAGACGATGATTCCCCAATATGGAGAACTTAACAGAATATACAGAGACTATATAGATAATTACGCTTTTTCTTTTGACAGGCAGAAATTCATATCGGATTTCTATCAGGAGTATAATGACATGAAATCCTTTGAAGCCGCTATCCTTGAACTGGTGCTTGACAAGCAAAAAGAGCAATACACCTTGATATTCAACAGTCTGAAAACTGAAATAGAAAAGAGCATACAGGCTTATGAGATACGCCCGTTAAGTGACAGAGCCATAGAACGTGCTTGCTATCAGCACATGGAAAGGTATTCTCAGGAAATTGAAGCCCAGCTGGATGTTACAAGAAGTCTGAGCAAGCCGCTGAATGAAGCCAACAACAGGTATGATTCCATTGGTTACAGGGAGCATACAGCCGAAGAGGAAAAACAGGCAGAGAAAGAATATGAACGCTGCAAGGCTGAATATGACAGGGAAAAAGCCAAACTGAACAAACTCTATGACCAGCAAAAGGCTACAAGAACAGAGGCATTCCAATATATGAAGAACTGTTGTGCGGACATATACCGTCAAAGCTGCCTTTTTCTGGATATATTGAAGAAATACATTCCTGACGGAAAGCAAGAGAATAAATCAAGCGAGCCAATCAGTCAGCAGGAAACGACAGAAGAACAACAGGAATATTTCAGCATGAAATTACTTTCGCTCATTCATGAGGTGTGCAAAGGAGAACAGTTCGAAGAAATTTCCGCACCAGATTTCTATGCCAATATGAATCTTCACCCCTGCAACTGTAAGCTGAAAATAAAACCGAGAGAGAAAATACGTGTATGCTATCTGATATTCCTGATGAGCGAGAAACTCTCCAAACAGGACAGGGACAAATGGAAAGACAGAATACTGAAACTGCTGGATATTGACGACAGCTACTACAAATCCAAGTACAAGGAGCCTGTTTCAGATTTCCCCAGTGACAGCAACCAAAATTTCGCCAAGGAAATGGAACATATATTCAGATAATCCGTGATATATCCTGATACTTTACGAAAGTTCCACTTTTACCACTCAAAATAATTTTTGAGTGGTATTTTTGTTTTCTGATATTCAATAAGATACAATGATATTCAGTTTGTACCGTCCCCATCCTTACCACTCATAACCCTACCTAATTTTGCATCGTTCGAGAACAGAAATAACAGCCAGTGCGCAGGGCTGATTGTTTAACGACTAAATAGATTGGACGATGACAAATATCCAAGAATTATTATCAAAACCCGTCTGGCAAATGACAGGCGAAGAATTCATATTCCTGAGTAAGCACGCTTCAGGTCAGGCCGAAGCATTGCCGCAACCCGTTACAGACACGGAAAAGAAGTATGTGTACGGAATACTCGGTATAGCCAAACTGTTCGGGTGCAGTCTGCCCACTGCCAACCGCATAAAGAAAAGCGGTAAGATAGACAAGGCGATTACCCAGATAGGGCGCAAGATTATAGTTGATGCAGAACTGGCTCTTGAACTTGCCGGAAAGAAAACAGGAGGACGGAAATAATGGGAGGTATGCTTATGGACTATATGAGAGAAATAAAGGAAATATCTGCAGAACAGGCGATAATCCTTTGGCAAGCCTCACGTCTGAGCCTATCGAAAATCTATGAGAAAGCACCTGAGATTTTAAAAGTGCAAGGTTCGGTCATTGGCACACTGGGCAATTTCAGTGCATCCATAGGCAAAGCCAAAAGTAAAAAGACTTTCAATGTGTCGGCTATTGTAGCCGCCTCATTGAAAAACGGTACGGTACTACGGTATGTGGCAGAACTTCCGGAGAACAAAAGGAAAGTCCTTTATGTGGACACGGAACAAAGCCATTATCACTGCCTGAAAGTCATGAAACGTATTTTACGGCTGGCCGGTCTTCCTGATGACAGGGACAATGAACATCTGGAGTTTCTCGCTTTGAGGAAATACACGCCCGAACAGCGCATCAGGATTGTCGAACAGGCTATCTATAATACACCGGACATAGGGCTTGTAATCATAGACGGCATCCGTGATATGGTATATGACATCAACAGTCCGGGAGAATCGACACGCATCATATCCAAGTTGATGCAGTGGACGGATGACAGGCAAATACACATCCATACGATACTCCACCAGAACAAAGGCGATGAAAACGCAAGAGGGCATATCGGTACGGAGCTGAACAACAAGGCGGAAACCGTTCTTCTCGTGGAAAAGGACAAGAGCAACGGGGATATAAGCAATGTTTCGGCCATGCACATACGTGCAATGGATTTCGAGCCTTTCGCTTTCCGTATCAACGACAATGCATTGCCTGAACTCATAGAGGGGTACAGACCCGAAGCGAAGAAACCCGGAAGACCGGAAGAGGAAAAGTTCGACCCTTACAGGCATATTACCGAACAACAGCACCGCATAGCACTAGAAGCGGCTTTCGGACTGAAAGAGGAATACGGCTACAAGGATCTGGAAACCGCCTTAATCAAGTCTTATATGTCAGTAGGTGTAAAACTGAACCATCAAAAGGCGGTATCACTTATCACCATGCTCCGGAACAAACGGATGATAGTACAGGAGAACGGCAGGAAATACACGTTCAAGCCAGACTTTCACTATTAGACCGTCTAACCTGTAATCACTTCACTTTATTCGGCAGGTCTATATATTAAGGATAAAGCGAAGCGATTGCAGAGAATGTAAAACCGCTTCACTTTATTACCGTATCCTATATATACGAAAATAAAGTGAAGTGATTATACAGACCGTACTTCATAAAAAGGTACGGGCGAAAAGAGAAATAAATATTCCAACCATTATTCAAACACTCATCTTATTATGGATATACAAACAGCAAAACAAATCAGGATAGCGGATTTTCTGTACAGTTTGGGACATTCTCCCGTCAAGCAGCAAGGTATCAACCTGTGGTATAAATCCCCGTTACGGGAAGAGACAGAGCCCTCGTTCAAAATAAATACCGAACGCAACCAATGGTATGATTTTGCAATTGGTAAAGGTGGAAATATCATTGCACTGGCACAGGAACTCTACTATTCCGACTATGTACCTTATCTTCTACAGAAAATCGAGGAACAGACTCCGCACATCCGTCCCGTATCTTTCTCTTTTGGCAAGCAGTCATTTTCCGAACCGAGTTTTCAGGAGTTGGACATTGTACAGCTGACTTCTCCTGCCCTGCTTGCCTATCTACAGGAAAGAGGGATAAACACGGCACTGGCGAAAAGAGAATGTAAGGAAGCCCGTTTCACCCACAACGGCAAACGTTATTTCGCCATTGCTTTTCCGAACATATCGGGTGGATATGAAATCCGCAACCGATATTTCAAGGGATGTATCGCACCAAAAGAAATATCCCATATCAGACAGTCAGGAAAGCCAAGGAGTGCATGTTACGTTTTTGAGGGATTTATGGATTACCTTTCCTTTCTGACCTTAAGACTGGAAAGCTGTCCGCAATCACCCGACTTCGACAGACAGGATTACATAGTTCTTAATTCCGTAGCCAATGTTCCCAAGGCACTCTATCCGTTGGGAAGCTATGAGCGCATCCACTGTTTCTTTGACAATGACCGTGCAGGAATGGAAGCAATACAGCAAATCAGAAAGGAGTATGATGCTACCCGGTATATACGTGACGCCTCGCAAATCTACAGTGGATGTAAAGATCTGAACGAATATTTACAGAAACGAATAGCCGATAGGAAAGAGCAAGCGCAATCTGTCAAAAAGAGGAATGATACACTATCCAAGAAACCGAAAGGCTTCCGGTTATAGCCCACTATAACTACACGCTTCGCTTTCGTAGTTGTGGGCTCTCCCGAGGGGATTAGGGCTTTGCCCTAATGACCCACTCAGGGCGTTTCACCCCTGAGAACCCCGAGCAAAGAGTGACCCTCTCTTTGCAATCTCCGCTTATGGGTTACCCCTAAGAACCCCTCTGCGAAAGCGAGCAAAGTAAATCAATTGTAAACAAAGGAAAGAAGCTATGGCAACAAAATCAAGCATACATATCAAGCCTTGCAACATCGCATCGAGCGAGGCACACAACCGAAGGACTGCCGAGTATATGCGTAATATCGGGGAGTCCAGAATCTATGTCGTTCCCGAACTTTCCACCGATAACGAACAGTGGATAAATCCCGACTTCGGCACTCCCGAACTGCGAACTCATTATGACAATATCAAGCAAATGGTCAAGGAAAAGACCGGACGTGCCATGCAGGAAAAGGAAAGGGAACGCAAGGGAAAGAATGGAAAGATTATCAAGGTGGCGGGATGCTCACCCATCCGTGAAGGAGTATTGCTTATCAGACCGGACACCACACTGGCTGATGTACGCAAATTCGGTGAAGAGTGCCAAAGACGCTGGGGCATCACTCCGCTACAGATTTTCCTGCATAAAGACGAAGGGCATTGGCTGAACGGTCAGCCGGAAGCAGAAGACAAGGAGAGCTTCCAAGTCGGTAACAGATGGTTCAAACCAAATTATCATGCTCATGTCGTATTCGACTGGATGAACCATGAAACTGGAAAGAGCCGAAAGCTCAATGACGAGGATATGGCAACCATGCAGACCCTTGCTTCCGATATTCTCCTGATGGAACGTGGACAGGCAAAAGCTGTCACAGGTAAAGAGCATCTGGAACGAAATGATTTCATCATTGAGAAGCAGAAAGCCGAACTGCAACGTATAGAGGAAACCAAGCGACACAAGGAACAACAAGTAAGCCTTGCCGAACAGGAACTCAAACAGGTAAAAGCAGAGATACGCACGGACAAACTAAAGAAAACAGCCACCAATGCTGCTACCGCCATAGCAAGCGGTGTAGGTTCTCTTTTCGGAAGCGGTAAGCTGAAAGAACTGGAACATCACATCGAGCAGCTACATCAGGAAATTACCAAACGGGACAAAGCTACTGATGAATTAAAAATTCAGATACAACAAATACAGGAACAGCATAGCAGACAAATTCGTAATCTTCAAAGAATACATAATCAAGAACTTGAAGCCAAAGACAAGGAAATATCACGATTGAGCACCTTGCTTGAAAAAGCCCACAAATGGTTTCCCATGTTCAAAGAGATGTTGAGAATGGAAAAATTATGCGCTGTTATCGGGTTTACCAAAGACATGATAGAAAACCTCTTGACAAAGAAAGAATCCATACAATGTAGTGGCAAAATTTATTCCGAAGAACACAGGTGGAAATTTGACATCAAGAATGATATTTTTAGGGTTGAGAAACATCCGATGGATAGTGGTAAGCTTATGCTGACCATAAACCGACAACCCATAGTACAATGGTTTAAGGAACAATGGGAAAAGTTACAGCAGAATCTACGTAACTCGGTGCAGAGAGAGCAAAAATCCAGAGGATTTAGAATATAGAATAGCCTATTATTAATAAAATCAAGTATCTATGCATCCAAACAGATTGTTTTTATTACAGAATCAAAATCCTAAGAATTTATAAAAAATGAAGCCTAAAGAAGTTTTGGAAAAATGGATAGATTGCTTTAACAAAGCAGATGCTTATCATATAGCAGAGCTGTATGCTACTAATGCAGTAAATCATCAAGTCGCAAACGAACCAATAATTGGTAAAGAATCAATCTACAAAATGTTTGTGAATGAATTTGCCACTGCTAAAATGGTTTGTATGGTGGAAAATATTTTTGAAGATGGCGAATGGGCTATCATGGAATGGAAAGACTCTCTTGGACTTCGTGGATGCGGATTTTTTCATGTAAAAGATAACAAAATCGTCTTTCAAAGAGGGTATTGGGATAAACTTTCATTCTTGAAGCAACACAATCTTCCAATTGAATAAGTACTATCAGAATACGGACTGGGAAATTGAAATACCCAGTCCGAGTTATATAATGAATTTTACTTGTTAAACTATTTAAAGTCAGTTGGATAACAAACCATACCTTTCACATTCTCAGTAGCTCCAGGTATTAATTCAGCCACCATGCAATATTCATGAGAGACTTCGAAAGGAAATTCAATTCCTAAATCGATAGCCTTGCGATAGCCAAATCGAGGATAATACTCTTTATGCCCCAATACGACTGCTGTGCCGTAACCCAAAAGTGCTGCCCTCTGATGGGCTTACTGAATCAACATCCCCCCCCCAATTCCCTTACGCTGGAATTCCGGCAAGACTGCCAATGGAGCTACACTCAGGGATGTGACAGACTGGGTGTCACTATCTATCTTTACTTCTGTAAGTAAGATATACCAGACAATTTGTTTTTCTGTCATTTTCTTGTTCTTATCTAATTGTTAGGCTCATTGTTGTTATACATTGTTTAATTATAGATAAATCGTGAATATCCTTCTCTCTTAAATCGTAGCCCGAATGGAATACTTGTTGCCCTTTTGCAGAAATGCAAGGGATGCTTCTGCCTTCAAAGACTGCTGTTCCAAAATAGTCCGGTTGAAATTCATACCAGCCTCCATCCAAGTCGGCTTGTTTGGAAGTGCCGTCCGCATTCAAGACAAAAGGATGGATATCAATATAGCCTAATTCTTTGCTATACAGTTCCACACGGGTGGGCAACCAATTTGTTTCAATTTGATATCCTCTCTCCTGCAAAAGATCAAGGAGTTGGTCTGTATAATTGGCATCAAAATCAATGTCAATATCTCTATGCAAGCGGGTTTGCTGTCCGTACAAGACATCCACTCCCCAGCCTCCATCCAACCAAAACTGCATGTCCAGGCTTTCCAACAAGTCCAAAACTTGAAATAACTCTGTAATCGTAGTGTGTTCTTTCTTTGTCATATAATAATTCTTTAATAAATAATACTATGCGTAATTATCCAACTGCTTGATTGAAGAAATAAAATTTGCACCCACTCCAATCAGAAAGATAACCCATCCGCTGATCATAAAGACGGATGTGATACCCCATGCTTCCACCCAATATCCTGAAGCTACGATACCCAGCATTGATGGAAAGGTACTCAAACTAAAGATGAGAGAAAAAGTCCGTCCAAGCATGTCCGAAGCCAAGTTCTGCTGAATAATAGCGATGAAAAGCGCATGGTAAATGGAATAGGCTATGCCTCCTGTAAATGTTAGGCAAACAAAACCTATAAATGCGCTTGATGGTAAATAACTGGCGCTAATCAGATACAATCCCAATATCACATAAGCCGTATGCATCACTAATGTTTGCTTGCTTTTCAAAGCCTTACAGGCAAGTACTAAACCGCCCAACAATGCCCCTGAGCCCCAACCCATTTCCACAACTCCCATTTGCAAAATGTTTCCGTTGAAATGCAGAAGCGTCATAAAAGGAAATAACGTAAAAACAGGCATAAGGACAAAAGTCACCAGCGTAAAGCATACGAATAAAGGCAAAATGCCCATTGTACGCCGCAAGGTATGCCAACATTCCGTCAGTTCTTTTTTGAAATCTGGAAGAACTTTCGTTTTTTGAAGAGAAGGAATCTGGACACAAAGTAAGGTCAGACAAGCAGCAACAGCTCCGATCACATCTATGAGCAGAATATACTGTATGGGAAGCCAAACAACGAGGCTTGCCCCTACAACGGGAGCTATCACCTCACTGAAGGATTGAATGGAATGGTACAAACCTGATACCCTGACAAGATGGTGCTTGGGAACCAGTAGAGGGATGCTTGCCTGTAAAGCAGGTGCATGAAACGTACTGCCTATTGAACGACAAGCAGTCAATAGATAAAAAAAAGAAAGGTCTTTATAACCCTTGGTTATCACAATAAAAAGACATAGGGTACAGAACGCGATGAACAAGTCCGAATAAAACATCGTTTTCTTTCGATTCCATCTGTCAACATAGACCCCGGCAAACAAGCCTAATACAAATTGTGGTAAAAATCCAGCTAAAATAGCCAGAGATAAAGCTGTCGGGGATTTAAATTCGTTGCTAATCCAAAAAATAATGGAGAAGCCAACAATCGTACTTGTTAAAATAGATATGAGTTGGCCTATTCCTATCACGGCCAAAGTTGATTTCCAATGATTCATTGTGCTAATATTTCATGCGTTTATAGATAAGTACTTTCGTACATTAAGCAAAACGAAATTCTATCCACACAAAAAACTTGTATTATAATCCACTCCTGACGTTGGAATACAATAACAAATACTTTCAGGACGATGTAAAGTCCTGAAAAATCAAAGTGAATGGATAGATAAATATTAGTCTTTTCTCATCGGATTCTTTTAATATCGCTACTCTTTTATTATGTAGTGGTTGTATTATCTTAAATAAAACAAAAACACCCGACTTTACATTCTTGGGTGCAAAACTGGGTGTTTGTTTTGCAATCTGCTGATTTTCAGCGTTTGTTGCGGAGAGACAGGGATTCGAACCCCGGGTACCTCGCAGTACAACGGTTTTCAAGACCGCCGCAATCGACCACTCTGCCACCTCTCCAAAACTTCTCTTTCAAGAAGTGCTTTTCTCCTAAAGCGGTGCAAATTTACTATTCTTTTTTGATATCACAAACATTTCTGCACAAAAAAGATCTTCCAGAACAAAATTAGTACATATACAGGAAGATTAGCCATATAGCAAGCCCCATACTATATAAGTAAACAAAGTCACTGTAAAGCAAATCAGAAATAACATTAAAAATCAGCCATCCATTTAGTTGTCGCCATTTCTATGAAAGGACACACGCGTTTCCACAAAGAGAAACGAGCGTTCCCATTAAGAGAAACGAGCGTTCCCATTAAGGGAAACGACAGTTCCCATTAGGAGAAACTGGAGTTCCCAAGCTAAGGAAACGAGAGTTCCCAAGTGAAGAAACTGGAGTTTCCTACCTATAGGAAACTCCAGCACATTATATTTCAATAAGATACAAAAGCTTATACGAAGTCAGAAATACACTTTTTAATCTCCCCAATTATAGCCATCCACGTAATCATCAAAGTAGTCGTCCAACTGGAGTCCGCACTCCTTAGCCAAACGAATGATATACTGCTGGTCGGCAGGCTTTATCAGCCAGTCACCTTTACGGGCGAGATAATAGTTTTTGCGTCCGAAGTGTGAAATAAGCTGCCACCTGAAGGTATCGGAGACGCTAACTGTCAGTGAATTCAGTAGTTGTGTGAATCCTTTAGCATAACGCATCGTCTTGTTCGGACGATAATATTCGCATTTACCCTTCATGGCTTGCAGCTTTTGGGGAGTCAAGGTAGGTAGAAACGGATATTTTACGGGAGCATGTTCCAAAGCTATGTGGCGCAGACAGGTCGAAGTTTTAGAGCAATCGGCAGATGCACATAAACCAAAGCCATAAGGCACCTGCGAATAATCAAATGTTTCCATATCGTGTTTATTAATAATTGACGGCAAAGGTAAACAGAATAAGTCGGAAAGAAGAGAAAAAGATTGAGAAAGTTTAAGAAGAGAAAAAGCCGAAAGTGACGACAAGCAATTTACCGTCACTTTTGTCAACACTAACGATACAGCTAATAATCAAATAGATACGAGACAAGAGTGACGATAAAACATCTTGTCAGCACTAATAACATACTATCTACCAGTAAGATAGCATAAAAGTGACGACAATCACGATAAAAACAAACTTCACAGAGATAATAGCAGTGGCATGCATACCTAATAATGGTTATTTTATGCTGTTCAACATAAAAAAGGCATATATATCCATACTATTACGGAAATATTTCCGTAATTTTGCAGCCCCAAAAGGATAACATTACATTTACCCACTAACAAAATGAATATTATGGAATTGAACAAAACCTTTATTGACGGGCTTTGGAGCAAAGAAATCAATGTCAGTGATTTCGTTAGTAAAAACATCGCGCCCTATACCGGCGACGCATCCTTCCTGCAAGGACCCACTGAACGTACAAAGAAAATCTGGGAACTTTGCCTGAAAGCACTTGAAGAAGAAAGAGCCAACAACGGTGTCCGTTCTCTCGACCCCCATACCGTATCTACCATCACTTCACACCAGGCAGGCTATATAGATAAGGAAAACGAACTTATCGTCGGCTTGCAGACGGATGAATTGCTGAAACGCGCCATCAAACCCTTTGGCGGCATCAACGTAGTGATGAAGGCTTGCCGCGAAAACGGCATAGAAATAGATGATAAAGTAAAAGAAATCTTTACCCATTACCGCAAGACGCACAACGATGGTGTGTTCGACGTATATACCGAAGAAATTCGCTCATTCCGTTCACTGGGTTTCCTCACCGGACTGCCCGATAATTATGCCCGCGGACGCATCATTGGCGACTATCGCCGTCTGGCCCTCTACGGCATCGACCGCCTCATCGAAGCGAAACAAGAAGATTTGCACAACCTGACCGGTCCGATGACTGACGACCGCATCCGCCTGCGCGAAGAAGTGGCAGAGCAAATCAAGGCTTTGAAGGACATCAAGATAATGGGCGAATACTACGGTCTCGACCTCAGCCGCCCGGCAACTTCGGCACAGGAAGCCGTGCAATGGGTGTACATGGCCTATCTGGCTGCCGTGAAAGAACAAGACGGTGCTGCCATGTCACTGGGTAATGTTTCCTCGTTCCTCGACATCTTCATTGAATATGATCTGGCACACGGAAACATCAACGAAACATTTGCCCAGGAGCTGATTGACCAGTTCGTTATCAAACTCCGTATGGTACGCCACCTGCGTATGCAGTCGTACAACGACATCTTTGCAGGCGACCCGACCTGGGTGACGGAAGCTATAGGCGGACGTTTCAACGATGGACGCGTGAAAGTGACAAAGACTTCTTTCCGCTTCCTGCAAACGCTCTATAACCTCGGCCCTTCTCCCGAACCGAACCTGACGATATTGTGGGGACCGGAATTGCCCGAAGGTTTCAAAGAATTCTGTGCTAAAGTATCTGTAGATACCAGCTCTATCCAATATGAAAACGATAATCTGATGCGCGAAGTGCGCAACTGCGATGATTACGGCATTGCGTGCTGCGTATCTTATCAGGCTATCGGCAAGCAAATTCAATTCTTCGGCGCACGTGCCAACCTGGCAAAAGCCTTGTTGCTTGCCATCAACGGCGGACGTTGTGAAAACACAGGTACTGTCATGGTAAAGGGCATCCCTGTGCTGACAAGCGATGTGTTGAAGTTCGAAGAAGTGATGGCGAACTATAAGAAAGTGCTGACGGAAATTGCCCGCGTTTACAACGAAGCGATGAACATCATCCACTACATGCACGATAAGTATTATTACGAAAAAGCGCAGATGGCGTTTATCGATACGAATCCGCGCATTAATCTGGCTTATGGCGTGGCAGGTCTTTCTATTGCCATCGACTCACTGTCCGCCATCAAGAATACAAAGGTTACTGCCCGCCGCAACGAAATCGGCCTGACGGAAGGCTTCGATATTGAAGGAACATTCCCTTGCTTTGGTAATAATGACGACCGCGTGGACCACCTCGGTGTGGACCTGGTGTACTACTTCAGCGAAGAACTGAAGAAATTGCCCGTTTACAAGAACGCCCGTCCCACCCTTTCATTGCTGACCATCACCTCTAATGTGATGTATGGTAAGAAAACAGGAGCTACTCCTGACGGACGTGCTAAAGGTGTGGCTTTCGCTCCGGGTGCGAACCCGATGCACGGACGCGACAAGAATGGTGCAATCGCATCACTGAGTTCTGTAGCCAAGTTACGATACCGTGATTCACAGGATGGCATCAGTAACACATTCTCCATTGTTCCGAAATCTCTCGGTCCCACTGCAGAAGATCGTGTGGAAAATCTGGTGACAATGATGGACGGTTACTTCACCAAAGGTGCACACCACCTGAACGTGAATGTATTGAACCGTGAAATGCTGGAAGATGCCATGGAGCACCCGGAGAAGTATCCGCAACTGACGATTCGTGTTTCCGGCTATGCTGTGAATTTTGTGAAGTTGAGTCGCGAACACCAGTTAGAGGTTATTAATCGCAGCTTCCACGAGAGAATGTAATAATGATTAACGTTCACTCTTATGAATCTATGGGAACTTTCGACGGGCCCGGTTTGCGGCTCGTCGTATTCCTGCAAGGTTGTCCGTTCCGCTGTCTGTATTGTGCCAACCCGGATACCATAGACGTGAAAGGCGGCACTCCCACTCCACCGGAAGAAATCCTGCAAATGGCAATCAGTCAGAAAGCATTCTTCGGGAAAAAAGGAGGCATCACTTTTTCCGGCGGTGAACCAACGTTGCAGGCAGAAGCACTTATTCCTCTGTTCAAGGAATTGAAAGCTAACGACATCCATATATGCCTGGATACCAACGGGGGCATTTGGAATGAAAAAGTGGAAGAACTCTTGGGACTGACGGATTTAGTATTACTGGATATCAAAGAATTCAACCCTGAACGCCACAAGAAGCTGACCGGATGCAACAATATCAGAACCTTGCAGACAGCCGCCTGGCTGGAAGAACACGAACGCCCTTTCTGGTTGCGCTATGTGTTAGTGCCGGGATACAGCGACTTTGAAGAAGACATCCGCAGCCTAGGTGAACATCTCGGCAAATATAAAGGTATACAGCGGGTAGAAATACTTCCCTATCATCGACTGGGCGTGCATAAGTACGAAGCTATGGGATGGAAATACAAACTGAAAGAAGTAAAGGAGAATACCCCCGAACAACTGGAATGTGCTGAAAAACTGTTCAAACAATACTTTGAGACTGTCATAATAAATTAAGAATTGAGAATTAAAAATTGAAAAATGATTGCTCTACCGTGCTGCATAGTATTTTTCAATTTTTAATTCTCAATTTCTCCTAGTATGTCAAACGAATACCTGCCTGCAACGTAAAGTTCGTAGGATTTTCCTTGCGTATCGTCTCTATAGCAGAACCATCATCGAAGAAATAAGAAACACCCGGTTCCACGTATATACCTACTCTATTACTTATATTATACTGAGCACCTACCGCTCCCATCACCGAAAGTTGCACGGGCTTCACAGTTTCCTTTTCGCTTGCTATCTTGCCATAAACACATTTCTCTATTGCTCCACCGGCAGATACATACATTGTAAAGTTCTTGTTATTGACGAAGTTCCAGTTTGCACGTACCGGAATACCGATATAATGCAATTTTTGGTCTACCTTCTCCGCATTTCCTTCATACGTTATTTCCGATGCCAACATCGTATAAGTCACTCCGGTTTCCACTGAAAAGTTCTTAGGTAATGATTTTCTCACAGAAACACCAAAACTAATAGGTTGCTTATGCTTGATATCCCGAACTGCACGTGTACTCTTCCGCAGATAAGGTACTCCACCGGCAAATACCAGTTCCTGCCCCTCAGGAATACTCAGCACCCCATTGGAAACATTCGTCATGTCCAGTTTATCACTGAACATCGGACCCGCACTTTGTTGCATATCACCACCTCCCGCATTATCCAGTGAAACAAGTCCGCCTGTGTTTCCAACAGACAATCCCACTGCCCAACCTTTCTCTCCTTTTGAAGATTTCTTTTCAGTTGGTAAATGCAATTTATCTTTTCCGGAAGGACGAGAGATTCTCCGGTTATCCTTTTCCTGAGTCGAAGGAGCACTCTCCACTACCTGATCGGAAGCCACAGTTACTTCTGCCACTTTCTCTGCCCCATCTGAAACAGGAAGTTCCTCGTTTGTATCCGCTATGCGTGTCCCTATGTCTTCACCCGTTTTGTTTCTTTCCGTCTCCAGATGTTGTGCTACAAGAGGTTGATGATGAGAAGCCTCTTCTTGTTCTACCACCCGTCTGATTACAGGTTCCGGTTGTTCCCCCTGAATAGCCGGCTTTGCTTGTTCCGGCAAAGCATCAGGTATTACTGCCAAAGCCGGTTCAGCCGAACGACGCACATCATCCATCACCGGACTCTGCATCAACCACAAGCTAACCGATGACACCGCCACCAACGCGACCGCCGCAGCCGTCATCGCCCAACGGCGGAACAAAATATTCTTCTTCGTTCCAACCGACATGGGCGGAGAAGTCGGCAAAGCCTTCTCCAGCCGTTCCCAGCCGGTATCGGGCAACGGTTCGGAATAATCATCCAACCGTTCCTTTATCTTTTTCAACCACAATTCATCATCTTTCATCATACGTTCCTTTCCTTTAAGCATTGTTTCTCATCCACTCCCTCACTTTCGTAGCCAAAGTAGCCTTGGCACGTGTCAGCTGTGAAGCTGATGACTTCTCATTAATGCCCAGCATCTGGGCAATCTCCTTATGAGATTTTTCTTCAAATATATATAAATTGAATACGGTGCGATAACCGACAGGCAATTCACTGATAAACTGCATCAGCACCTTCTGAGGAATAGTTTCCACTGTCGAAGCATCAGGCTCTTCATACGTCTCAGGTATGTTGTCCAGCGCCTCCGACTGGTTTATTACATCATTCTTGCGCAAGTATTGCAACGCCGTATTCACCATAACACGCTCCATCCACGCCCGCAAGGAACCATCACCCCGCCAAGTGAATTTATCAAAAGAATCGAAGAGTTTCAGGAAACCATCATGCATCAGGTCTTCTGCCGTTTCACGGTCGCCCGTATAACGGAGGCATACGCTAAGCATCCGCCCCGCATAGCGCTCGTACAGCTCCTTTCTGGCAAGATTGTCTCCTTGCCTGCACCGTCCTGCCAGTTCCTGTTCTTCCATTCTTTCTTTTGACACGCGTTTACCCTATAAATGCAGCAAAGATAAAAATACTGCGCGGAGCGGGCAAGAAAATAGTTCTTTTGTTTCTTTAACAGTCATTTATGCAGTATTTCCCGGACTCTAGCATTTTCTCAATACATGGAAATTTTTAAGATTAACACCAAAACCCCACAATTGATGAAGAAGTTGAGATTTTATTTGGTAGCATTTATGCTTGCGTTTTTAACGATGCCAATATTACAGTCTTGCTTGGATAGTAGTGACAGCAGTTATCCCGATTCCCTTCTCGCTATCGGCACTCTGGAGATAATTGAAGGCAGGGAATACTTTTTTAATCTGGATGACGGTGATAAGATGTATCCAAGTGACACAACCTATATCCATAATTACGAACTGGTGGACGGACAGCGTGTCTTTGTTCAGTTTCTTCCGTTGGAAGAAGACAAACCGGGATATGAGTATAATGTAAAACTTATACAGCTTCAGAATATACTGACGAAAGACATCATTCCACTCACTGAAGAAACCGTCGATAGTATTGGCAATGACCGTATTAATGTTGGTAATTTATGGATTGCAGGAAAATTCCTGAACATCGAACACCAATTCTATCACAGCAATAATCCGGATAAGAAACATATGTTGAATCTGGTGATTAACAAAACTTCCGAAGCACCGGCTCCGGAAGATGATTACATTAACCTGGAGTTCCGCCATAATGCCTTTAACGACGAGCAACGTGAACCTAGCTGGGGAGTAGCATCATTCAGACTGGATGAAATAGCCGACCAACTGGAAGGAAAAAAGGGATTGAAAATACTCGTCAATAGCATTTATGATGGAAAACGTACTTATACAGTAGAATTAAACAAGAAGAAATAAACCTAAACTGACCGATTGAAAAAAGAGGGTGCATATCGCTCAAACGAATGCATCCTCTTTTACTTTTCATGGAAATTTAACTTGCTATTTGTTGCTACCAATTATTTTCCATACAATAGCACTACCCACAGCACCTATAAACGGAGCCACAATGAAAAGCCACAACTGGCTAAGAGCCGCACCACCTTCGAACAAAGCCGGGCCGATGCTTCTGGCAGGATTCACTGAAGTGCCCGTGATAGGGATACATACAATATGTACCAATACCAAAGACAAACCGATGGCCAAACCGGCAAAATTGCCTGCACCTTTCTTTGAGTCGGTAGTACCTAATACGACCAATACAAAAATAAATGTAAATACCACTTCCGCAATAAAGGCTTGCAACATTTCTCCGTCACCGAAACCATTGGAACCGGTTGCCGTAGGACCATCATGCCCTCCGGTAGAAACCAATGCGAAGAGTATGGCAGAACCGATAATTGCACCAATTACCTGAAATATCATATACAAGGCAGCATCTTTTCCACTCATGCGCCCCGACATAAACACTCCCAACGTAATGGCAGGATTAATGTGGCATCCCGAGATGCCTCCTATGGTGTAGGCCATAGCCACAACAGACAAACCAAACGCAAACGCAACACCAAGCGTTCCTACGCCGGCGCTCACAACTCCTGCAGCACTTCCGGCAAACACTGCACTACCGCAGCCCATCAAAACCAGAACCATTGTTCCTACCATTTCTGCAATATACTTTTTCATAAGCATCAATTGATTTTTTCTAAATTAAACAATATTGATTATCTATTATAAATAAACAAAAAGTAACCAAAAAAAGAAAGGTATTGGAAAGACAAAAAAACATAAAAGTCTCACAAATTCAATGATTTGTGAGACTTTCTTATTATTGCGGAGAGACGGGCTCCCGAACCTACGCTTTCAGAAAATATCATAAAATTGCAAATCATTGATAATCACATATTATATACAATGCAGAGTAAATCTAAATCTTTCTAAATGCCTTTTGTTATTTCAATTTTTGGGTGTATATTTGGGTGTAGAATTTCAAACGCACCCAATTATGAATATCAAACGCAACATCATTTTTGCATTGGAGAGCCGGAAGAAGAACGGTGTACCAATCGTAGAGAACGTACCTATCCGTATGCGTGTCATATACGCAAGCCAACGCATCGAATTTACAACAGGCTACCGGATTGACGTAGCCAAATGGGATGCCGACAAACAACGGGTAAAGAACGGATGCACCAACAAGCTGAAACAAAGCGCATCCGAAATCAATGCGGACTTGCTGAAATACTATGCCGAGATTCAAAACGTGTTTAAGGAGTTTGAGGTACAGGAAACCATGCCGACCACCCAACAGCTAAAGGATGCGTTCAATCTGCGGATGAAAGACAACAGTGAAGAACAGCAGGAAGAAGCGCAGATAAGTTTTTGGGAAGTGTTCGATGAGTTTGTAAAAGAGTGTGGCAACCAGAATAATTGGACGGCATCCACCTATGAGAAATTTGCAGCAGTGAGAAACCACCTCAAAGAGTTCAAGGAAGATGTAACCTTTGAATACTTCAACGAGTTCGGGTTAAACGAATATGTCAATTTCTTGCGTGATAAGAAAGACATGAGGAACAGCACCATCGGCAAACAAATGGGATTTCTCAAATGGTTCCTGCGCTGGAGTTTCAAAAAAGGACATCATCAGAACATTGCATACGATACATTCAAACCCAAATTAAAAACCACCTCTAAAAAGGTAATATTCCTGACTTGGGACGAATTGAACAGACTGAAAGATTACCAGATACCGAAAGACAAGCAATATTTGGAACGTGTCAGGGATGTCTTTCTATTCTGTTGCTTCACAAGTCTGCGATACTCGGATGTTCGTAATCTGAAAAGAAGCGATGTGAAACCCGACCACATTGAAGTTACCACAGTCAAAACGGCAGACAGTCTGAATATTGAACTGAACAAATACAGTAAAGCCATACTTGAAAAATACAAGGAAGTCCATTTTGAAAACCACATGGCATTGCCTGTCATCAGCAACCAAAAGATGAACGATTATTTGAAAGAGTTGGGGGAACTCGCTGAAATCAACGAGCCTGTAAGGGAAACCTACTACAAAGGGAATGAGCGTATAGATGAAGTCACCCCAAAATACGCATTGCTAAGCACCCATGCAGGAAGAAGAACATTCATTTGCAATGCGCTGGCTCTCGGTATTCCGGCACAGGTCGTAATGAAATGGACGGGACACAGTGACTATAAAGCCATGAAACCCTACATTGACATAGCGGATGATATTAAGGCAAATGCCATGAACAAGTTTAACCAACTATAAAAGTATCAATCAGTTTCATGGATTATCCGCTATTTGAATTATATTTGCGACAACAATAGACATTGGAACATGGAAAACAACAAAGAACATCATATAGAAAGAACGAACTTTGACGCATTTGTTCATGCTGTCGGTTCGGAAATAGAACAGGCGCAAGTCAGGCTGATTACCGCAGCCAATGCGCAAATGCTGTTCCATTATTGGAAAATAGGAAACTATATCCTGTATCATCAGAACTTACAAGGCTGGGGAAGCAAAATCATCAAGCAACTGGCAAAGGCTATCCGGCTCAATTACCCTGAAAAGAAAGGCTATTCGGAACGTAACCTTACTTATATGTGCCAATTCGCACGGTCATATCCGCTGAACGTGCTACGAAGTTTCATTGATACGGATGCAAGGCTATCTGTTCCAAGCATACAGAAGGTCGCAGATGAAGTCTTGAAACTAAACAACGGACAATTTACGCAAGAACTTACTGCGCAAATACAATCCACTGATAGTCAGTTGTTAGAATTTACGCAAGAACCTCTTGCGCAAATTCAGAATGTTGCCAAAACTGTATCTGCCATTTACCGGATAACGATTGAGGATATAGAAAAATTATTTTTGGCATCCCCTGTTGCCAGAATAAATTGGGCAAGTCATGTAATTATGCTCAATAATTCGCTTCCATTAGGTGTAAAATATTGGTACATGAAACAATCGGTAGAAATGGGTTGGAGCAGCAATGTTCTTAAAATACAAATTGAAACCAACCTATATAACAGACAAATCAGTAACAACAAGGTAAACAATTTTACAGCCACACTTCCAGCACCACAAAGCGACCTTGCCAATTACCTGTTGAAAGACCCGTATATCTTCGATTTGGCAGGAGCGAAAGAAAAGGCAGACGAAAGGGACATAGAGGAACAACTGGTAAAACACGTTACCCGTTATTTGTTGGAAATGGGCAACGGTTTTGCCTTTGTCGCCCGGCAGAAGCATTTTCAAATTGGCAACAGCGATTTCTTTGCCGACTTGATTCTATATTCCATTCCGCTACACGCATACATTGTAGTGGAATTAAAGGCTACTCCATTCAAGCCGGAGTATGCAGGACAACTGAACTTCTACATCAATGTGGTGGATGACAAACTGAGGGGAGAAAATGACAACAAGACTATCGGGCTGTTGCTGTGCAAGGGAAAAGATGAAGTTGTGGCACAATACGCTTTGACAGGCTACGACCAGCCGATAGGTATCAGTGATTACCAGTTGAGCAAGGCTATACCCGAAAATTTGAAATCAGCTTTGCCAAGTGTGGAAGAGGTGGAAGAAGAACTGGCATCTTTCCTTGACAAGGACAATAATCCCCAAAATTGAGGTCTATGGCAGGAGAGATTAACAAACTGATTCCCCTATACGGAGAACTCAACAGGATATATAATGATTGGGTGACCAATTATGCTTTTTCTTTTGACAAGCAAAAATTCATCACCGATTTTTACAGGCAGCACAATGATACAAAGGCTTTTGAATCCGCTATCCTTGAACTGGTACTTGACAAGCATAAAGAACAATACACATTGATTCTCAATAGTTTAAAAATCGAAATAGAAAAGAATATACGGGCTTATGAAACAAAACCGCTGAATGATGACATCATAAAGCGTGTGTGTTTTCACTACGCAGACAGACGTAATTCTGCAATTAGAGACCAGTTGGAGATTACCACCAAGTTGCACGAGCCTTTGAATGACGCATACCACAGATATGATTTCATTGGTTTTCGGGAGCATACGGACGAAGAAGAAATACAGGCAGAAAAGGAATATGAACGCTGCAAGGCTGAATACGACAAGGAAAAGAAGGAATTGGATAAACTCTATGAACTGCAAAAGCAAGACCAGAAAGAGGCTTTTCAATATATCGAAAACCTTTCCAGTGATGTTTACCGCCTAAGCCTTCTTTTCATGGAAGTCCTGAAAAAATACCTTCCTGATGATGTGGAAGAAAAACGACCGGAGGAATCAGTCGAGCAAAATGCGCAAGAAGAAGTACAGAATACACCGGAGGAACAGCATGAATATTTTGACATGAAGCCGCTTTCGCCTATTTATGAAACCTGTGTCGGGGAACAGTTCGAAGCCATTACCATAGCGGACTTCTATGCCAATATAAATCTGTACCCCTGCAAGAACAGATTAAAAATCAAGGCAAGGGAAAAGATACGGGTGTGTTACCTGATATTCCTGATGAGTGAAAAACTATCCAAGCAATACAGGGACGAATGGCGAGACAAGATATTGAAACTACTGGATATTGACGAGAGCTATTACAGATCGAAGTACAAAGAACCCGTTTCCGATTTTCCAAGTGATAGCAACCAGAAATTCGCCAAAGAAATGGAAAGCATATTCAGATAATTCGTGATACATCCTGACATTCCATGAAATTACCACTTTTACCACTCAAATTAATTTTTGAGTGGTATTTTTATTCTCTGATATTCAGATGAATAATAAGACATTCCATTTACATTAACCACATCCTTACCACTTATAACCCTACCTAATTTTGCATCGTTCGAGAACATAGATAACAGCCAGTGCGCAGGGCTGATTGTTTAACGACTAAATAGATTGGACGATGACAAATCTTCAAGAGTTATTATTAAAACCCGTCTGGCAGATGACAGGCGAAGAGTTCATATTCCTAAGCAAGCACGCTTCCAACCAAACGGAAGCGCAACCGCAGCCCATCACGGACATGGAAAGGAAGTATGTGTACGGAATACCGGGCATTGCCAAACTGTTCGGGTGCAGCCTGCCCACCGCCAACCGTATAAAGAAAAGCGGAAAGATTGACAAAGCCATTACGCAAATAGGGCGCAAGATTATCGTTGATGCGGAACTTGCCCTTGAACTGGCCGGAAAGAAAACCGGAGGACGAAAATAACGGGAGGTGTACTTATGGATTATATGAAAGACAACAAGGAAATATCGGCAGAAGAAGCCGTAATCCTTTGGCAAGCCTCACGTTTGAGCCTGTCGAAAAGTTATGAAAAAGCACCGGAGATTCTCAAAGTACATGGTTCCGTCATAGGGACATTGGGGAATTTCAGTGCATCCATCGGCAAAGCCAAGAGCAAAAAGACGTTCAATGTGTCGGCTATCGTAGCCGCCGCATTGAAGAACGGCACAGTGCTGCGATATGTGGCTGAACTTCCGGAAGACAAACGGAAAATCCTTTATGTGGACACGGAACAAAGCCCTTATCATTGCCTGAAAGTCATGAAACGTATTTTGCGGATGGCCGGGCTTCCCGATGACAGGGACAATGAAAATCTTGAATTTCTTGCTTTGAGGAAATACACGCCCGAACAGCGTATCAGGATTGCAGAGCAGGCTATCTACAATACCTCCAACATAGCCCTTGTAATCATAGACGGTATTCGTGATATGGTATATGACATCAACAGCCCCGGCGAATCCACACGCATCATATCCAAACTGATGCAGTGGACGGACGACAGGCAGATACATATCCATACGATACTGCATCAGAACAAAGGGGATGAAAATGCGAGAGGGCATATCGGTACTGAACTGAACAACAAGGCAGAAACCGTACTCCTTGTGGAAAAGGACAAGAACAACGGGGATATAAGTAAAGTATCAGCCATGCACATAAGGGCAATGGACTTCGAGCCTTTCGCATTCCGTATCAACGACAATGCCCTGCCCGAACTCATGGAGGGTTACAAGCCCGAAGCCAAGAAACCGGGAAGGCCGGAAGAGGAAAAGTTTGACCCTTACAGGCACATCACCGAACAACAGCACCGCATCGCACTGGAAGCGGTTTTCGGACTGAAAGAGGAATATGGCTACAAGGAGCTGGAAAATGCCTTAATCAAAAGCTATACGTCAATAGGTGTAAAGCTGAACCATCAAAAGGCGGTACCGCTCATCACCATGCTTCGCAACAAACGGATGATAGTGCAGGAGAACGGCAGGAAATACACGTTCATGCCCGACTTCCACTATTAGCCTGTTGTTTGTAATCGCTTCACTTTATTCTGTGGGTCTATATATTAGGAATAAAGCGAAGCGGTTGCAGGAAGTACAAAACCACTTCACTTTACTACCGTATCCTATATATACGAAAATAAAGTGAAGTGGTTATACAGACCGTACTTCTTAAAATGGTACGGGCGAAAAGAAAAACGAATCAATTTAGCAACCAATTTACCAACTACTAAAACAATCATTTTATGGATATACAGACAGCCAAGCAAATCAGGATAGCAGATTTTCTGCACAGTTTGGGATATTCTCCCGTCAAGCAACAAGGTATCAACCTGTGGTATAAATCACCGTTAAGGGAAGAAGCAGAAGCTTCGTTCAAGATAAATACCGAACGTAACCAATGGTATGACTTCGGTTTGGGCAAAGGTGGCGGTATCATTGAACTGGCTGCACACCTGTATGCTACCGACCATGTACCTTACATTTTAAAACGGATAGCGGAACAGACACCGCATGTGCGCCCGGTATCTTTCTCTTTTGGCAAGCAAAACTCTTCCGAACCGAGTTTCCAACAGTTGGAGATTGTTCCGTTATCGTCCCCTGCCCTGCTTGCCTACTTGCAGGGAAGAGGAATAAATATGGAACTGGCAAAAAGAGAATGTAGTGAAGCCCGTTTCACCCACAATGGCAAACGGTACTTTGCCATCGCCTTTCCCAATGGTTCGGGTGGATTTGAGGTTCGCAACCGCTATTTCAAGGGTTGCATCGCACCCAAGGAAATCTCCCACATCAGGCAGTCGGGGAAAGCAAGGAATACCTGTTATGTGTTCGAGGGATTCATGGACTACCTCTCCTTTCTGACATTGAGACAGGAGAGCTGCCCGAATTATCCGGAGTTGGACGGACAGGACTACATTGTATTGAACTCCGTATCGAATGTAAACAAGGCTCTCTATCCGTTGGGCAGCTACGAACGCATCCACTGCTTTTTTGACAACGACCATGCAGGCATGGAAGCTCTCCGACAAATCCGCAAGGAATACGGCAGAGACCTGTACATCCGTGACGCTTCACAGACTTACAACGGATGCAAGGACTTGAATGAATACTTGCAGAAACAGGTTGAAAGAAAAAGGCAAGTCCGGTCTGTCAAAGAGACGCGCAGCCAGTCACCGAAAAAGAAGAACGGCTTTCAGTTATAGCCCACTATAACTACACGCTCCGCTTTCGTAGTTGTGGGCTCTCCCGAGGGGATTAGGGCTTTGCCCTAATGACCCACTCAGGGCGTTTCACCCCTGAGAACCCCGAGCAAAGAGTGACCCTCTCTTTGCAATCTCCGCTTATGGGTTACACCCCCTAAGAACCCCTCTGCGGAAGCGAGCAAAGCAATCAATTGTAAACAATAAAAACAGAATAGTTATGGCAACAAAATCAAGCATACATATCAAGCCTTGCAACATCGCATCGAGCGAGGCGCACAACCGAAGGGCTGCCGAGTATATGCGTAATATCGGGGAGTCCAGAATCTATGTCGTTCCCGAACTTTCCACCGATAACGAACAGTGGATAAATCCCGACTTCGGCACTCCCGAACTGCGGACGCACTATGACAACGTCAAACGAATGGTCAAGGAAAAGACCGGACGTGCCATGCAGGAAAAAGAAAGGGAACGCAAGGGAAAGAATGGAAAGACTATCAAGGTGGCGGGATGTTCCCCCATCCGTGAGGGAGTGTTACTCGTCAGACCGGACACCACACTGGCTGACGTGCGTAAATTCGGCGAGGAGTGCCAAAGGCGTTGGGGCATCACACCGCTTCAAATCTTCCTGCACAAGGACGAGGGGCATTGGCTGAGCGGACACCCCGAAGCCGAAGATAGGGAGAGTTTCCAAATAGGCGAAAGATGGTTCAAACCGAATTATCATGCCCATATCGTTTTCGACTGGATGAACCACGAAACCGGAAAAAGCCGAAAACTTAATGATGAAGATATGACCGAAATGCAGAGCTTGGCATCCGACATTCTAATAATGGAACGTGGGCAGTCAAAGGCCGTCACTGGCAAAGAGCATTTAGAGCGAAACGACTTTATCATTGAAAAACAGAAAGCTGAACTGCAACGTATAGAGGAAACCAAACGACACAAGGAGCAACAAATAAGCTTTGCCGAACAGGAGCTGAAACAGGTAAAATCGGAGATACGCACCGACAAGCTCAAAAGTGTAGCCACTGATGCAGCCACCGCCATAGCAAGTGGTGTCGGTTCTCTTTTCGGCAGCGGTAAATTGAAAGATTTGGAACAATCTAACGAGAATTTACGTCATGAAATAGCCAAACGTGACAAGGGTATTGATGAATTAAAAGCCAAGATGCAACAAATGCAGGAACAGCACGGCAAGCAGATTCGTAACCTGCAAGGAATACATAATCAAGAGCTTGAAACCAAAGACAAGGAAATATCACGATTGAACACCATTCTTGAAAAAGCATTCAACTGGTTCCCATTGCTCAAAGAGATGTTGAGAATGGAAAAACTATGTTATGCTATCGGATTTACCAAAGACATGGTAAACAGTCTTTTGACCAAAAAAGAATCTATCAGGTGTAATGGTAAAATTTATTCCGAAGAGCATAGACGAAGATTTGAAATCAAGAATGATGTTTTCAAAGTGGAGAAAAGTCCGGTCGATGATAACAAATTGGTGCTGACCATAAACCGACAACCGATAGGTGAATGGTTCAAGGAACAATGGAAGAAATTAAGGCAAGGTTTGCGACAGTCTGCGGAAGAGCCAAGAAAAAGTAGAGGGTTCAGAATGTAATTTTGATAGTATTTGATTGTATCTCAATAAAATTAAATATCTTTGTAAGCGGATTGAGGCAACTCTTTCCAAGACATAAGAAAAAAGAAGAAGCGTTATGCTTATCTTGTACTTGAAAACGTAGGAAATTTTCAAATTGGATACAAGGATAGCATAGTGGTTCTCACGCTATAGCGTGGGCTGCTATTGTTACATCCGTATCCAAGGTTTCCTACGACCTTCAAGTAAGAGTGTGGCATACAGTTCCACGCTTCGTGATTTAACCCATCCTTTGTGGAAGCTGGAGGATAAATGTGTAGTGTATGAACGCAATTAAAAATTGGCTATTAGTTTTTTGCACCATTCTATTAGCAAATGGGTGTGCACCACTTCGAACACCTGTAATAGTAAGGAATGCTCCTATTGAAATGTATAAATACGCATACATTTCTCCGACAAAGGAATTGACATCAAGCACAGGAGGTACATATGGAGGTCAATATGGTATCTATGGCTCTTCAACTACCAAAAGTGTTAATCCGAGTGATGTGATAGCAGGAATATTGATAAAACAGGGGTATATTATATTGCCTGAACTCAAATCCGAATTAGCGAATGAAACCTTAATTGTCAATTATGGCGAGAGTGGTAGGCGTAACAGAGGTTTAGGCTATACAATAGAAGTAACCATACAATTTAGTTCTGCAAAAACCAATGAAATGATATGCTCTTGTACGGCAGAGGGGCAAGGAGAAACAGAAGCTGATGATATTCGCCAAGCCATTAGACGAGCATTGTCAAGTTTATTCCCTGAAAAATAAAATCAATTAATAGCCAATAATATAATAAATTATGAAGAAGCTTATTGTATCATTTGCATTGATGGTTATTACGTTGGCATCGTATGCCCAAGTTTATAAAATGTATAGTACGCGAAACTATCATAACCAGCTTCGTTTAAATACGATGACAGGTGAAGTGCAGCAAATACAAGATGATGGTCAGTCTTGGATTATTTGTAGTGCAAGAGAAATATCTGGAGATAAGGAAAGTAGGTTTTGCCTTTATGAAACACAAAACATGTGGACTTTCATAATGCTTGATACATATACAGGGAAAAATTGGCAAGTTCAATTTAGTGTAAAAGGTGAAGATTATATGTTTGCTGCCCCAATCAACATCTTCTCTCTTGCATATCCCGAAGCAACTTCAAATTGGACTAATAGGTTTCAGATGTTTGCCACCCAAAACATGTGGACTTTCATATTATTAGATTCGTATAATGGACGACTATGGCAAGTCCAATATAGCACACAAGATTTAGATAATCTATTTTGCATACCTATAAACAAAGACGAATTAGGATCCGATAACGAAAAATGTATATTCTCTATTCAACCATTGACAAGCATGTATCAATACTATCTTATAAATGATAGGACAGGTGACATGTGGAAATTCCAATGGAGTACCAAGGGGGATGATTATAGGTGGATTGAAAAATTTAAATAGTCATCATCCTCTGATATGCAGTTGGTTTTACTTATAGTTGTGGTTTCTCTTGTTGCTATTTCTGTTATTGCAGTAGCCACAATACGAATACGCCTAAAAAACAAGTCCAAGGAACTTTCAGAAAAGTTAAACCACATATCTTCTTATAGCAATAAATCCAATTATGAGCAAGCAAAAGAGAGATTGTCGGCATTAAACAACGAAGCATTTATTGATATTCCGACCGACCTTAATAATGTTTTTTCATGTAAGATAATCTCTGCAACGCAAGAAAAGGATTTCACAAATCATTATATACCATATTTTCAAGAGGCGCATTCATTAGTCAAGAGACTTGAAGCCTTCAATATCACTCCATCTGTAGCAATCTCAAACCTAATTCGTGACTTTGGGAATATCAATAAGATTGTCAAGCAACATAATGATGCGGTTATAAATTCTTTACTTGATACACATAAAGAATTTTTCGACCATTGTTTGAAATATCCATTGGACAAGCAGCAAAGACGCTCAATCGTTTCAGAAGAAGATAATTGCTTGGTTGTTAGTAGCGCAGGTAGTGGAAAGACCTCTTCTATTGTTGGAAAAGTCAAGTATCTAACAGAAATAAAAGGCATTGTACCTCATAGAATCTTACTCATTAGTTACACGAACAAAGCAGCAGCCGAACTTACGGAAAGAATGGCTACTAACGGCTTGAAAGGTTATACTTTTCATAAATTAGCCATTGATATTATTGGAAGAGCAACAGGCACAAAACCATCTATTTGCGATAATACTGATTCTTTATTCGTAGATATTTATCACACTTTATTAGGGAATAAGGATTTTAAGAATAGTATAGTAGAATATTTTATTGATTATCAATCCAATGAAGCGGATTGGGAGCAACGCAAGAATGAAAGGCGAGAAAAGTTATCGGAACAAAAAAATGTTCAGTTAAAAGCAATGTGTCCCGATATGGATGGTCGAGCCATATATGTGAGAAGTGAGCAAGAGCAAAAGATATGCTTTGTCTTGTCTTCACTTGGAGTAAGATTCAGATATGAAGAGGCATACGAACATCAATTGGCAGATGAAATGCACTCTCAATATCGCCCCGATTTTTCCATATATTTCGAGCAAAATGGAGTAACCAAACGAATCTATCTGGAGCATTTCGGGGTTGATGAACATGGTCTTGTTCCAGCTTGGTTTGCAAAGGATAAAAATATAACATACGAAGAAGCCAATCAAAAATATAATGATGGTATAACTTGGAAGAAAGCAGCTCATGAGAAATTTGGCACTCAACTTTTAGTAACATCAAGTGCTGATTTCCATTATTCTGATATTAGGGATAAACTCCGTAAACTATTAGATGATGCAGGTGTACCAATTCAAGAGAAAACGGATGAAGAGTTATATGATTTAGTTTTACCCAAAGGAAGTAAGCAGGAAAAGGCATTTATACGACTTGTTGTTACTTTTGTGACATTAGTGAAATCAAGCTGTAAATCAGTTAAGGACGTTCTTAAACGAGCGAAGTATGCAGAGGATGAACGGAGTGTTTTTATTATCAAGAATATATTCCAGCCTGTATATGAACGCTATATAAGCGCATTAAGAGATAATAACCAAATTGATTTTACTGATGCGATTCTTCAAGCCACAGAAATATGTCGTGTTTCACGTCCTGTTGAGTATGATTATATCATCGTGGACGAGTTTCAAGACATATCTGTTGACCGTTATAACTTTTTAAAAGTGTTGCGTGAGGGAAATCCACCAGCAAAGTTGTATTGCGTAGGCGATGACTGGCAGTCCATATATCGTTTTTCGGGAAGTGATATGGCTCTTTTCAATCAATTCTCCGAATACTTTGGAGCAACAGAAATAAATAAGATTGAAACCACATACAGATTTGGAGAACCTTTGGTTTCGTTGTCCTCTCATTTCATACAACGCAATAAATCACAAATTCAGAAAGATATACACTCGTTCAGTTCTGAAATGAAAACAGAATTGGAGTTTTATTCTTATGACAGACGTGATTATTGCAATACGATAGGGCAACTTGTAGCTTCTATTCCATCAGACAAATCAATATTTTTGTTGGGACGTTATTCCTTTGATGATTATTATCTCTCTTTTATGTACCAATCCATCAAAGAGGGCAATAGGTTCTTTTATGTGATAGGAGGACGAAAAATCGAGTTTTTGACTGTACATAAATCGAAAGGTCTTGAAGCAGATTACGTAATACTCTTGCAATGCAATAAAGACACTTATGGCTTCCCATCTCTTGTGAGTGACGACCCTGTGCTTAACTATGTACTAACTAAAAGCGACCAATTCCCATATGGAGAAGAACGTAGATTGTTTTATGTAGCAATAACAAGGGCAAAGATGAAAACTCTTGTGCTATATGACAAGCGTTTCCCCTCTGTATTTGTGGATGAATTTTTGCATCCTGAAAAGGTTTCAGAAGAGAGTTATGTGAAGCACCCCAATGCCAATAAAAGATGGACAAGAAGTGCAGACCAATTTCTATTGAAACTGCATAATGAGGGTAAGAGCGTCAAATATATTGCAAACAAAATGGGCAGAAGTCAAACGTCAATTGTTATGCGATTGAATAAACTTAATCAATAATAATGCTCTATTTTTACCCAATAACATTGGTTGTGTCCCTATTTTCAAGTATAAATCTTAAATAATACAAAAGCACCCAATTTTACACTCTTGGGTGTAAAATTGGGTGCTTGTTTTACAATCTGCTGATTTTCAGCGTTTATTGCGGAGAGACAGGGATTCGAACCCCGGGTACCTCGCAGTACAACGGTTTTCAAGACCGCCGCAATCGACCACTCTGCCACCTCTCCAAAACTTCTCTTTCAAGAAGTGCTTTTCTCCTAAAGCGGTGCAAAGGTACAAATCATTTTTAATTCTACAAACTTCCTGCCATTTTTTTCGCGAATAAATACTACTTTTGCACCATGATATATCCACAGAACTTTGAACATAAGATAGGTTTCGACCAGATACGCCAGCTGCTAAGCGAAAAATGCCTTAGCACATTAGGAGTAGAGCGAGTGACTGACATGGCATTCTCCGACCACTTTGAGGAAGTGGAAGAGCGTCTGAACCTCGTCACCGAATTTATCCGTATTATAGAAGAGGAAGATAATTTCCCTGCCCAATACTTTTTCGACGTACGCCCGTCACTAAAACGAATACGCGTAGAAGGAATGTACCTGGACGAACAGGAGCTATTCGACCTGCGTCGTTCACTGGAAACGATACGTGATATCGTACGCTTTCTTGAAAAAGAAGATACAGAGGAAGAAGACTCCCCCTACCCTTGCCTCCGGCATCTTGCCAAAGATATATTGGCATTTCCGCAGCTTATCCAGAAGATAAACAACATTCTTTCACCCTATGGAAAGATCAAAGATAATGCCTCTTCCGAATTAGCACGCATCCGCCGTGAACTGGCAAGCACAATGAGTGGCATTTCTCGTTCGCTGAATAGCATCCTACGCAATGCCCAATCGGAAGGTGTGGTTGATAAAGATGTCACTCCCACCATGCGTGATGGTCGTCTGGTAATTCCTGTTGCACCAGGGCTGAAACGGAAGATAAAGGGAATCGTACATGACGAATCGGCAAGTGGAAAAACCGTATTCATTGAACCGGCCGAAGTGGTGGAAGCCAACAACCGCATCCGTGAACTCGAAGGCGAAGAACGCAGAGAAATTATCCGTATCCTGGTAGAATTCTCCAACTTATTGCGTCCTTCCATCCCCGATGTGCTACAGTCTTACGAATTTCTTGCCGAGATAGATTTTATTCGCGCCAAGAGTTTGTTTTCCCTGCAAATATCAGGCATAAAGCCTGCACTAGAGAATACGCAGCTATTAGACTGGACGATGGCTGTGCATCCGTTATTGCAACTCTCTCTTGCCAAACATGGCAAGAAGGTAGTTCCTCTCGATATTGAGTTGAACAGACAGCAACGCATCCTTATAATCTCAGGTCCGAATGCCGGTGGTAAATCCGTTTGTCTCAAAACAGTAGGTTTATTGCAGTATATGTTGCAATGTGGCATGCTCATCCCCATGCACGAACGTAGCCATGCGGGGATTTTCAGCAGTATCTTTATAGATATAGGTGACGAACAATCCATCGAGGATGACTTGAGCACCTATTCTTCACATCTGACCAATATGAAAATAATGATGAAGAGTTGCAATGAACGCAGCCTCATCCTCATCGATGAATTCGGTGGTGGCACAGAACCGCAGATTGGCGGCGCCATAGCCGAAGCCGTACTGAAGCGCTTCAACCAAAAGCTGACGTTCGGTGTTATCACTACACACTACCAGAATCTGAAGCATTTTGCCGAAGATCATGAAGGAGTAGTGAACGGAGCTATGTTGTACGATCGCCACTTGATGCAAGCGCTCTTTCAACTTCAGATAGGTAATCCCGGAAGTTCGTTTGCCGTAGAGATTGCCCGGAAGATTGGTCTTCCGGAAGATGTCATTGCTGATGCATCTGAAATTGTAGGCAGTGAGTACATTAACGCCGATAAGTACCTCCAAGACATTGTACGCGATAAGCGATATTGGGAAGGAAAACGCCAGACCATCCGCCAGCGCGAAAAACACATGGAAGAAACCATCTCCCGCTACCAGACGGAAATGGAGGACTTGCAGAAGTCCCGAAAAGAAATCATCCGGAAAGCTAAGGAGGAAGCAGAGCAGTTGATGCAGGAAGCTAATGCACGAATTGAGAATACCATACGTACCATCAAGGAAGCGCAGGCGGAAAAAGAAAAGACCCGCCAGGCACGTCAGGAACTGACAGAATTCCGCGAATCAATGGAAACCCTTGCCTCCAAAGAACAAGAAGAGAAGATAGCTCTTAAGATGCAGAAATTGCAGGAAAAGCAAAATCGAAAAAAAGGCAAGAAAGCAAAAGAGCTTGGAAGCGGTCTTTCGGCACAAGAGCAAGCGGCACAAAAAGCTAAACAGGAAGCAGAACGTTTGGCAAGTATTGTTCCCGGCGCTATGGTGAAAATTAAAGGCCAGAGTGCAGTGGGCGAAGTAATGGAAGTGAACGGTAAAAATGCCATCATTGCTTTCGGAAGTATCAAAACCACCGTAAAAGTGGAGCGCCTGGAACGCACGAACATTACCCCGCAAAAAGTGGACAGTTCTACCAAGAGCACATTCGTCAGCAACCAAACGCAGGACAGCATGTATGAGAAGAAGCTGCACTTCAAACAAGACATCGACGTACGCGGTATGCGTGGCGACGAAGCCTTGCAGGCAGTGACTTACTTTATTGATGATGCCATCCTCGTGGGTATGGCCCGTGTACGTATCCTTCATGGAACAGGTACGGGTATTTTGCGTACACTTATCCGTCAATACCTGCAAACAGTTCCCGGCATAAGGCAGTTTGCTGACGAACATGTACAGTTTGGCGGTTCTGGAATCACAGTCGTTGACCTATAAACAATATACCATGAAATCAATCAAAGAACTCTACCGTATCGGTACAGGTCCCTCAAGCAGCCATACAATGGGACCACGCAAGGCTGCCGAACTTTTTCTGGAAAAACATCCGGAAGCTTCTTCTTTTAAAGTGACTTTATACGGTAGCCTTGCCGCTACGGGTAAAGGACATATGACCAATATAGCCATTACCGATACGCTGCAACCTGCTGCTCCGGTAGAAATTATCTGGGAACCGAAAATATTCCTCCCCTTCCACCCTAATGGAATGAAGTTCGTATCTTTGGATGCAACAGGAAAAGAGACGGATTCATGGACGGTATTCAGTGTTGGCGGCGGCGCTCTGGCCGAAGAAAATGATGGTGCATCTTCTGTCAACACTTCAGACATCTACACCATGAACCACATGACCGAAATTCTACAATGGTGCGAGAAAACCGGAAGAAGTTATTGGGAATACGTCAAGGAATGCGAAGAAGAAGATATTTGGGATTATCTGAGTGAGGTATGGAAAACCATGCAGGCAGCCGTTCGTCGTGGACTGGAACAAGAAGGTGTATTGCCCGGACCACTGAACCTGCGCCGTAAAGCCTCCACCTATTATATACGTGCCAGCGGATACAAACAGTCTCTGCAATCACGTGGATTGGTATTTGCCTATGCCCTTGCCGTAAGCGAAGAAAATGCTTCGGGCGGAACGATAGTTACTGCACCTACCTGCGGTTCCTGCGGTGTGATGCCGGCTGTACTGTATCATCTTGCCAAAAGCCGTGACTTCAGTGAAATCCGTATTCTCCGTGCTCTTGCCACAGCAGGACTTGTAGGAAATATCGTGAAGACCAATGCTTCTATTTCAGGAGCGGAAGTTGGATGCCAGGGAGAAGTAGGTGTAGCTTGTGCTATGGCCTCAGCCGCCGCCAACCAGCTATTCGGAGGTAGTCCGGCCCAGATAGAATATGCTGCTGAAATGGGATTGGAACATCATCTGGGTATGACGTGCGACCCAGTATGCGGATTGGTACAAATTCCTTGTATCGAACGAAATGCATATGCTGCTGCCCGCGCATTAGATGCCAATCTCTATTCTTCTTTCACTGATGGTATGCACCGTGTATCTTTTGATAAAGTGGTAGAAGTGATGAAAGAAACCGGAAATGACCTGCCGTCGCTCTACAAAGAAACCAGCGAAGGCGGACTTGCAAAAGATTATCGCCCAATGGGAGAGTGAAGATAGTGGTTAAGGGTTAGTGATTAGTGATTAGTACCTGCGGCATCACAGCGCAGTCCACTAATCACTAATCACTAATCACTAATCAACTAATTTACCGGCGGATAAATCGTATCATCCTTACCCGATATATCTACCGTATTCATCAGTCCTCCATCTTCAGAATAGAACAACTGATATTTCAGTTTTCCTTGTTCTACTTCAATAACATACTGCATAGGCTGTAATGGATAGAACAAAAAATAATAATCATCTTGTACCCAGTTGGCATAGGTACCATTACTAAATGCTGTCTGTACAGCAGCTGGAACATCATTCCAATATAATTCTGATTCCGTCATCAGCCAATTAGCATTAGTATCAAACCATATATTCGATTCCTTTCCATCCAGCCAGCAGTCGGCAACGTAATACGACTTTTTCTGTTTCCATTCTACACCTGTTGCACTCGGATACCTCTGTTTCAGAGCCTGTTCCACAGATGCCGGCACATTAATGCCTTTATCATCATCGTCATCATCACTACACGCACTGAATGTCATAGCAGCTATGCACATCATCATCGCTAACATCAAAAATCTTGTTTTCATCATTTCTTCCTCCATTAATCATCCATGCTGACAAATTGTCCCTTCTTGTTAAACTTCAAAGAGAAATCATTCGCAAGTTCCACTTCTATACCCACACCTTTACGCTCTATCTTAGTGATAATCTCATTAGGAAAATTAGCCTTTACATAATCCTTAATAGAAACGGGGATTAAGGCAGCAGGTACGGCATTCTTCTTGCAGTCTATTTCTGTCCAGTTACCTTTTTTATCGAACTCGATTTCCGTGCGGTCAGTCAGAAGCACTTCATACTTTTTAGATAATAAATCACTGTCTATCTTGATATACGAAATCTGCGGTTTACTGAAATACTGATTAATAAAGTTACGCGCAGTCAATGGAAGTTCCTTCGCATCCTTAGTGATGACATCACCTGCAAAAGCGAATTGAACGGCTACGATAGCCAATACGAGAATAGATAAAATCTTTTTCATAATCGTTATTTTTTAAAGTGTTACTAATTATTTCCTGTTTTTATTCACACTGCAAATAACGACATAGAACTGGGAAAGATTTGGGAATATCCGCCTTTAGCTTTTCTTTTTAAGTTCTTTAACAAGCAAGAATACATGCATTCCTTCCTCCCACTTATAAGTCAGGTGGAGAGATGCAGATGTGGCAATGGAACGAGCAATCGCAAGCCCTAACCCGGTGGAATCTTTCTTCCCGTCAATGCCACGATAGAAGCGCCGGAAGAGTTTTTCTCCATCCAAAGGCTGGTCACCACTATTCTTTATACTCAGTGAGGAAGGAGTAGTTACAATATGCAATTCACCACCTGCACGGTTGTGTAGCAGAGAGTTCTTCACCAGATTGGAAACTAGAATCTGCGCCAGAGAAAGGTTACAACGAATTATAAAAGGCATCTCTCCTTTTGTACGTATCAATTGGATATGTTTCCCCTCATATATGTCCATCAGGTCAGGCAACAGTTCATCCAACACATCATCTACAGATACATCTTCTGTCTCGGTATATTGTCCGTTCTCAATACGGGACAGTAACAACAAAGACTTATTCAGCCTCACCGCCCTACCCAACGTAGCATATATCTCATCCAGTTCTTTCAACTGTTCTTCCGTCATCGACTCATTTTCGGCAAGTAACTCCACCTTACCGCGCACAATGGCAAGTGGTGTCTGCAACTCATGTGAAGCATTCTCAATAAACTGTTTCTGTTCTTCGTATGCCTTGTAACTACGGTTTCCCATATCAACAGCTGCCTCCCCCAACTGACGAAACTCCCGGATCTTTGTAGGATTATCTAACGCCGGAATTTCTTTTCCCGGTTGAATCAGCTTCAGCCAGTCCAGCAGACGATGTAACGGACGGAACACACTTTGCAATATCAGTCGCGTTCCAATAGATGTACAAATCAAGAACAGCAGGAACAACGCTCCCAAGTACCACAGAATAGCTTCTACCATGTCATCACGTTCCAGAATGGAAATCATCAGTTCCAGTTCGTAATATTGCCCGTCCGGCATACAAAAAGCTGTTTTCATAACCCGCACCGGCTCATCCTCATCCTCACTCTCTATATAGACAGTGGAGTCATAATATACTTCATCATAATCTTCCGCTTCTTCCTCGGATATAGGACGGAATTTGTAAAAAGACATCAGCGTTCCTTCTGTATCAAGGATGGAAGGGTCCATCAGGGCATTACTAATCAATATTTTACCATAGTTTTCAAGTGTATCATCCGTTTCATCCACCACCTCATCAACGATGGCATAATAAAACAATACCCCCCATGCCGCCATTAGCAAAAATAGCAGCAACGAAAGCTTTCCGTAAGTATAGTGAAGTAGTTTCATACCTCAGAGAGTTTATATCCAAAGCCATACACTGCTTTTAGCTCTACGGTAGCTTCGGCCTGTTTCAGTTTCCGGCGGAGATTTTTCACTTGTGAGTAAATGAAATCTAATGAATCTGCCTGATCGATATTATCACCCCACACAGATTCTGCAAGACTCATCTTATTGATGACACGATTAGGATTGACCACAAAGTAATAGAGTAAATCAAACTCTTTCCGATTCAGTTGCAAGGGGATTCCCCCAACTTCCACCTGTCGCTTATCAGGATACAGCAGTAAATTACCCACTGTAATAGAGACATCTCCTTTTGCCTGTCGGCGACGGATTACGGATTTAACACGCGCATTGAGTTCCGCCAAATGGAAAGGTTTCGTAAGATAGTCATCAGCTCCCAGTTCCAATCCCTCCACTTTATCGTCAAGAGAATCTTTGGCTGAAATGATTAGTACGCTGTCGCTGCGATGCAGACGCTTGAGTTCGCGCAACAAATCCAGACCACTTCCGCCGGGTAACATAATATCCAGCAAGATACAGTCATAATCGTAGTCATTCACTTTCTCCAGCGCCGAAAAATAGTCAGCGGCAGCTTCCACTACAAAGTTCTCTTTCAAAAGGGAGATACGGATAGTTTCCCGCAAATCCGGTTCGTCTTCTACAATCAAGATTTTCATACCGACAAAGGAAACTCATAAATTAGGAAACATTCTGGAATTCTTCACTCGCAACTTAATTAATGCTGTCTGTTTCGTACAAATCTTCCAGCAATTCTTCTTTCGCCATAGATATTTTTCCGTCCGGCGTAACTGTCAGAGACAACGGAATATAGAGATCAGTCTGCGGATAACAAATGCTTGCCGCATATACAATACCTTTCGGTGTGGTCTTATCATACACCAACCCTTCAAGAATGGAGTGTTTCAGAAATCTTGCATCCACCAATGAAGCAAAACTCTCCTTCGTGAACGCCTTGTCTACAACAGACTTACCACCAGAAGTAATACGCAATGTGATTCTGTTATCTACGAACTTCTCTCCCTGTTCATTTATCACGACAGGCAAGCCGTCATCGGGTCTGCGAACCACATTCGACTGATAATCCTTACCTTTATAAGTAAAAGTCGTCTTTGTATCAGACACCTGCATACGCTGCAAACCGCTGGCATCCACACTGTCTTTCATCAGTACGTGTATGTCTGCCCCATCCCCTTTTTTCTGTGAAGAACAAGCGGACAATAACCATATCGCTATACATATCCAGAAGTAAAATACGTTTTTCATTCTACCATTTGTTTACAATTAACGGGAACAAAGGAACAAAAAGAGAGGCAAAAATACAAGGGAAAGCCAAAATAAATAAAAAACGGGCGAATCATCATCCGCCCGCTCTAAACTAATACCTGCATATCTTTTATCATACCTATTGAATTACAATGCTTATAAGACAATAGGAAAAGAGAAAAGTTTAATTAAGCTCTTCACTTTAACATAAAACAAGATTTAAAAACAAAATCATCGTTTACTTATGTTTTTTTTACTGACTAATTCCAATCTATTTAAAGCAACGGTACTTCTAATCATTCCAAAAGCAACCGCAGCCTGCTTACCCTGTATTTCCAAAACATTCCCGATAGTAATTTGTCCGTTCAGTCTAACGCTATCGCCTTTTTCTATTATGCCATTTTGGAGAGATTTTCCTTCAATAGCTTTATTCACTTTGGCTTTCACAGATTGAGATGCTTCATTGATAACAGCCGAATTCTCTACTATTTCTTTTCGCTTATCTTCCCAAAAGATTTTATCACGGGCGATAGACTGCAACAAGTTATCCATATTGATAAAATCCTCTCCCAATTTTGCAGATGACTCAACAATAATATCCTTTGGAAGCCCAATCCGGGTTGCAACTTCAATAGCAAAAGAACTACCCGGATTACCGATTGAAAGCCGATAAAGCGGTTGCATACGTTCGACATCATAAAGCATTGCACCGTTAACAATTCCATCTGTTTCATAAGCGAAGTGCTTCAGATTCTGGAAGTGTGTTGTAATTATCCCAAAGCTACCCTTTTGATTAAATCTGTCGAGTAAAGTTTCGGCAATAGCGCCCCCTATCTGGGGCTCTGTTCCGCTTCCGAACTCGTCAATCAAAATAAGCGCTTTACGATTGCAATGCTCTATGAAATACTTCATATTTGTAAGATGTGAAGTATAAGTACTCAGGCTATTTTCAATACTTTGGCCGTCACCAATATCTACAAAAATATGTTCAAATATTCCGGTCCGTGAGTTTTCACTTACAGGAATAAGTAAGCCGCATTGTAACATATATTGCAGTAATGCCACTGTTTTCAGACAAAGAGATTTTCCTCCTGCGTTTGCGCCTGAAACAATTAGCAATCTATTTTCCTGATTAAGAACAATATCCAGAGGATATGCCTGTTTATTCTGCCGGAGCAATTGAATGTGCAGAAGCGGATGTACGGCTTGCACCCATTCAATTTGTTGTTTATTCTCAAACACAGGTTTTAGTCCATTTATTCGCACTCCAAATGATGCTTTTGCACGAATAAAGTCCATTTCTCCCATAAAGTTATACGAATGGAAAATGTCCGGCAAACATAAACGAACCTGCCCTGTAAATTCAACAAGAATCTTCACGACTTCACGGCGTTCATCAGCTTCCAGCTCCTTAAGGCGGTTATTTGCTTCTGCAACAGCTTCCGGTTCAATAAAAACTGTTTTTCCACTTCCAGAACCGTCATGTACACGCCCTTTGATTTTCCGTTTATTAGCAGCATCAACAGGAATTACCATATGTCCATCACGCATACTAATATTCGCATCTTTTCCTATCAGCCCCGCCTTCTGTGCATCACGTATGGCACTCTGCATATTACGTGTAACAGCTTTAGCAACTTCCACTTTATCCCTACGGATATCTGCAAGACGACGTGAAGCATTATCTTTGAGCTGGCACAACGATTTATCCAATATGGAATTAGCCTTTTCGATTATTTTAGGGAACACTTTTATTTCATCTGCCATTGAAGTCAAAGCAGGATATTTAATGCCTCCCGTATTAGTTTTTGCGGCATGCAGAAAGTCTACTATGTTGCTGATTGTCTGAAGTGAGTTCATTAAGCTGAAAATCTCTTCTTCTGAGAGCCATGCAGTGATATCTTTCTCCACTTTCCGCAGAGAATCACGAACATCTAAAAAATTATCAGAGGGAAAATCTTCTTTGTTTTGCACAATTTGTGCAAACTCACCTGTTTGTTCCAACCATTTTTCGAGGGTAGCAAAGTCTGCCGAGAAACTCATATCTGCCACTTTTTCTTCTCCGAGCTGACACAAACATTTTTCTATAATGTATTGACGAACTGTGTCGATTCCTATTCTTTGTTCAAAATTATCCGGGTAAATCATAATCTCAAATATTATTACGATATCAGCTACCAGCCATCAGTAAACCGATAGCCCAATATACAGTTGATAAATAGTATAACTAAATAAAACTGAGATTTCCCATATTCCGACAATGCACTAAACTTCTGATAGACAAGAGCTGCCTATTTAGTACCATTGATATCTCACAGGTTAGAGATAAGAACTCGCAATATGGTATTTACACGGATGCACAACACATAAAATCGTGAATTTTAATGATTATCGGACGCGAAGGTAGGCATTATATTTGAAAGATACAACACCGCCATATCACTATTTGTTCCGATTCGGAAAGGAGGCCCCCAAAGAGACAATCCACTGGACACATAGATGTGTGATTTATTCCACTTGCGGTAACCATGACTTTGTTCATACAGTCTGTCGGTCAACCAGCTGATAGGCCATACCTGTCCGTGGTGTGTGTGCCCACTGAACTGCAAATCTATTCCTAAAGAATCTGTTTTCTTCAAATTATAAGGTTGATGATCCAAAACAACCGTAGGTTTACTATTGTCTGTTCGCTTTAACAACTCAGGCAAGGAGTGGCGCGAACGGTTGGAACGGTCGTCACGCCCTATTATCTGCATACCATTAGGTAGTGTCACCACGGAATCACGCAATAGTTTTATGGGGGTCGTTTTCAAGAAGCGGACACATTCATCAATGCCACTGATATATTCATGATTGCCCGGAACCATGTAAATACCCATCGGAGCTTTCAGTTCCGCCAATTCTTCCGCCATATTTTCATGGTACAACGGGATGAGGCTATTGTCTATCAAATCACCACCGATAAGTATTAAATCGGGAGTCTGGGCATTTATCATATCCACATACCGCTTCAGCATAGCTTTTCCCGTTCCATTGCCTAAATGGAGGTCGCTTACGGCAACAATCTTCACTCCTTCACCTTCTATGGGTTTGTCGATAGGAATATTTATATTTTTTATCTGCGGATGGAGATAATTATAGTAACCGTACAGGAGCAGGCAGCAGGTAAAACTTAAAGCGTAGCAAAAGCCATACTTCATTGTCGGCACAAACAGCCTCACCACATCCGTCAGCAACAGAGACAATATCATATACAGCGTAAATACCAACCATACCGAGCCGACACAAAACATTGTTTTCGACAAGGAGACAGGTATCTCTATGTGGCGGGTCAATAGAGCGATTACCAACGAAAATGCCGCCAACCAGAAAAAGACAGACAACAGAATCCTCAAAGGCAACGATACTCCGGAAAGCATCTGCAAAGCACGAATAAAGATGTACACGTTACCACCTATATAGCCAAGTATAAATACCAAGAAAAATATTCTCATAATCGTTATCAATTTAAATAGGCTCAAAAATATCGTCAAAAAGCCAACTAAGTTCCATTGACTCAGTTGGCTTTATTCTTAATTATGAATTAATAACATACCTAACTATAAAGTTTAGGGTTCATCCAGATAACGAACAATTATCGAGACTTGCTTAGGAACAAAGGTTCGCGCTCTGGGCGTATAGCCTGTGTGAAGCAAAGCTGCATAAAGTTCTTTATTCAATTTTATCCAGTGAGTAAGTGTACGAATAGCACAACGCTCAGTTATGTCAGGACAATACAGATGAGCTAATTCCTTTTTTCTATATGTCCGGATGCGAAACACAGGTTCATCTTCCATGATTATAAAGCTTAGATTTATTTTGTAAAGATACAACATTCAAAAGGCGAAATCAAGTTTTCAGAGGGAATAAATTGATTTTGTTTATCCCAATGGATTGTCACCAAGATCTCCCTCACCACCTTCATCAGGATCAGGAGTTGTGCCACCAGAAACCGCTACCTCTCCAACCATACGCGTCAGGCTGGCATTCCGCAGCATATCCTGAAAAACGGTTCCCGGGCTGAAAATGATTTTTCTACGACGAATCGTACTTGTTGTCACATCTTCCAGTTTATCCTGGCTCTTCGCATTAATACCGGGGCGGAAACAGCCGAAATCTCCCAATTGTACGGAAAAGCCTTTGTTAATATTCAACTTCAAAGTATCAATCAGTGCATCCAACACGAATTTCACAGCACCACTCGGCACCAGACCGACTTTTGTCACCTCCTCACACAGTTCTTTAAAGTCAATCAACCCAAGTGTACGCGATTCAGCTACAAACTTTTCAGCTTTTGTTTTGTCAAAGCCAAACACTCTTTTTCTTACAACATAACGTAAAGACATAATTCTTAAAGTTTAAATGGTTAATAAATTGTTCTTTGTTTGTGATCACGTTGCAAAGATACTATGCCGTGAAAGCGGGGTGGTGCTTTAACGGTGACTTAGGTATATATTAGTAGAAAAAAGCTGGATATATTATAGCTAGTAAGTCTCTGAAATATAACAGTATAAGAATACTATAAAAAAAGTATATCATTTTGTACAATATCAATTATTCCTATTTTTCGACAGCTTTAACACGCTTTTAGCTTAACAAAGCAATTAAAGGACAGCTAATGATACATATTATAAATAAACCTTAGACAATATATTTCTATCAGAATGGCAATGCTTAAAATCCAATACCAATTTTTCTTTGTCCACAGAACTTTTAGCCTTAAACAGCGAAAAAGTAATATAACAATAAATGGAGACAAGCTAATAAGAGAATAAGCATATATTATCCACGATATTTGTTCTCCATATATACAATCGACAACAAACCATACAACAACAAAAAAGACAATAAATACGACAAAAGCTCCTATAAAAAGAAATAAAGGGTTTATATCTCCAAAATTCTTTTTAAGGTCTATACCCATCAATATTAGGGCAGGAAATAAAATCAATAAAACAGACAGTATATCCATATTATTTTTCTCTTATTATATTACCTTTTTCATCAACTCGATACGTACCGGTAGGAAGTCTCCATAATTGATCTATAAAATCCGTTATGCTATGTCCCTTATGTTCATCGTTATTAAAATAAACTGTTGCCCCCTTGATGGAACCGCTAGGGCTACCCAACAAACGATTATTCGCTATCATATCGTTTGTATTAGTCACTTGATACGTAGCTACACCTTCAACAGCAGTCTGCTTTGTAGGTTGAAAAGGAGCAAAATCCATTTCAAAGGCAATAGAATTTAATGGAATATTATTTTCTACAAAGTATTCTTTCAATGCTTGAATATATCCCTTGGCATATGCTGCACCCATACTATGAGTTAAAATTTTAATAGTTTCCTTTATATTGCCCCTTTCGTCACTAATCATATTTACTATTTTCATAGCATCCATCTTACCTTCTTTATACCCATAATCTTTTCTATAGTTGGCATTCAATATTTTATTATCTTCCTTTAACGCTTTAAAACCTCCTAAAGCTCCATCTTTATACAAAAATTTATCATCATTTAGTATTTTCATAGCCATGATATCAAAGCCCCCCCAATATTTACTAGTACCTCCACTTCCATTGTGAAATCCATTTATAAAAAGTACAAGTTTTCCCTGTTTATCCACTGCATTAACTGGACTATTCAAGCAATAAGTATACGGGCTTGTAGAGTAATACTTTTCGCCCATTGGATCCACAACATGCCATCTCCCCAGCGTCGCATCATACATCCTCGCCCCATAATCATACCAATCCAGTCCATGCATTCTATCCAATTCCTTTCCATTATACTTATAAGATTGAATACCCGAGGTAGCAGTATTAACTTCAAATAGACCACCAAAAGGATAATAATGATTAATCTGCTCAACCGTACCCGTTTGATTTATGACAACACGATTATTTTCCTGATGATCTTTCAGGTAATAATGGTAAGTATGGACACCACCACTAACCGTCACATAACCTTCTTCAGTAAGAATCTTGCTAAGGCTTTCATTTTCATAGATCACATTACCGCAATAATCAGTTTTATCAGTATGAGAAACCTGATTATCAGCTAAATCTACTATCTGCCCCATTGGAACAGAAACATTAGCTATTGCCGTCTTATGGACAACCCGCCGCTTCACGCCATCAGCACCGTAAAAATAATCGGCACAGTTGCCATTCGTAAATTGCAATGTACTTGGCAAATTTAAACTATTATATTGAACCTTCGATATTTTCTTATCGTAATCTTGTTCTAAATTTCCATTAGCATCATATTTATACTCTATCCCCGTACTATTTGAACCATCTACAAAGTTAAAGGCACCACTATAAAGAGGGTCAGTAGCAGCATCATTGGCATATTTCAGTTGATTCCCATCATAAACAATAGTTAAATTATCAATCATACCATAAATAGTACTACTCGTTTTGCCATAACGTTGAAGATATCTGATATTTCCATTCTTATCATAACCTGTAACATTCTCGGAAAAACGCCCAGCATTGGCAGATATAGTAGAACTTTCACCGTATGCAGCATTCTTCATACGATTTAAATTGTCGTAAGTAAATTTATAGCCACGAGTTACATCCTCATCTCCACTTACCCAAGTCATACTACTGATATTTCCGTTATAGTAAGCAGTGCTGGTACCCGTATTATAATAAAGGTTTTGAGTAAACTTTAAACCATCTATTTTTATGAGCCAATCGCGGATATTATAAGTATAAGTAAGCATATGCCCAGAACCATGTAGTGACTTTGTATGTAAACGTCCAAAGTTATCATACGTATTGTCAGCCATTGTAACCGTCTTGTTGTTTAGGCTGTACTGTACCTTGATCACACGTTCCGCATGGTCATAACCATAGGTATAAACTTCTGTTTGAGTATCCTTGCCTGCCGCAGAATGAACATGTTGTACAGTCAGGGGTTTTCCTGTAAAAGTATAGGTCGTGCTAACCGTCTCATACCCGCCCATATGATTACTGGAAACCGACTTTACTACACGTCCTTCATTATCATAATAATTTGCCGAATAGAGTTTTGCACCATTTTCAATCAAAGTAATAACACTGCCAGTGAGAAAACCTTTACTAGTAGCGCTGACACTGGCATTTACAGCAGGAAAATGGTTATCACCAACGAAACCTGTCAATGCTAAAAAATCATATCCATCATAGTAATTTACCATATGCAGAGTGGCAGACGTCAATGTAAAACTGGAAGAATATCCACTATTCCCCAATCCTGAATTAGTACTTAATCGTATACAACTAACAACCTCCGAAGATGCTGAATCAGTATTGGTATTTTCACACACGCCCTGCACCACCAAACGACGAAATTTATCATACAAATAGAATGTCCATTGCTTAGTCGTTCGCTGGTTGCCATCCTGGGAGAATATAAGGTTGTCTGCCATGTCATAAACATACGTGATGGCCTGTACGCTGGGTAGTTTCTTTTCGATACACCGATTACGTCCATCGTACTTGTATTGGAAAGCATATAAAGCCAAATTTGCGTTTTCCTGATACATGGGCTGAAGAACAAAACATTGATTGCCGTAATCATCAAAAACATAATAGGTATCATTCGTCAGATTCCCTTCCATCCGACGGATCAGTATGACACGATCCAGTTTATCGGCGAAAGAATAGCTCACATTGCCATCTTCATCTGTTGTTTTAGTCACCTTGAGCTGGGTAGCAGCATAGTTCCCGTTATCAACCAACGTCCCTGAAGTATTCACTGAATAGTTAATACAATGGAGCGGAGGAGTGGAAGTATTTGTCAAATATTCCACAGCTACCGGATGCCCGCTATACCAAGCCGCACCGGGATCATACTGCTGTACAATACGGTTCAAAGGGGAGGGCTCATAAATGGGCTGGCTATAAGGACGAGAATCATTATCATGATTACCCGGTGCAGCACTTTTAAACGAAGAAGGCGCAAGGTAATCAGAGCTGGCAACTATAGGCAACCAGGTTTTATCCGCCCGTCCCACATCGTCATATTCCTGTAAAGTTACCAAAATGCTATTTGCCGGTACCTTATCATTTTCAACCGGTTTATGTACAGTTTGAAATGGACGTCCCAAACCATCATAGTAGACAATCTGCTCAATATATGATTTACCTGATGTATTCAGCATAGTGCGAGTGCAAATATAATTTTGATTACCCACTTGCGCTATTACTATACTCGAAAGACTAAGTGCTATCAATAAATATAAATATTTCATATCTAACTAATTTAAACGGTAATTACACATCTGACTCAAATATTAAATTCAGCATCTTTCTTCTTTATGCCGAAGCATTAATTAGATCTATAATTATAATTGTAGGTCTCAATAACTTTTTCGGTACCATCCGGATATTTAATTGAGATCTGCCGCAAACGATTGAATGAATCATACATATAAATTGTCACCAATCTGGTAGGAGAAGTAATGGATGAAATACCAACCAATGGTTTGTACTTATACACAGTAACATGCGCATTTACCAAACGAATATCCGTGCATAGATTATCTATGCGAGTATCGTATGTTGACGATGACGATAATGACTCCAGAGAAGTGCCCAAAACAGCTTCTACTTGATCAGCGGTAGCATTCTCTATTTTCGCAACAGGATACATCCCTTTATATCCCCATAAATACACTGTATTCATCATATTGTCCATGGTTACATACACTGGATTTCCATAACTATCATAGCGATGAAATGTCATTTGTACCGTTGGCGTATTGTCATCCTTTTGGATCAAAAATTGCGAAGGCTTGATAAAATTAGCACCAAAGTCTTTATAAGTAGTCAATACACTGTTACTCTTGCCATTTTGGATTATACTTCTCTTCAATGGAAGATTCCGCATTTTTAACGAAATCATTTTTTTACATATATCCAAATCTTTATATTCATCAAACGTGGGATAGTATATTTCCTCAACTTGATTGATTCCTGAGCTATTCTTTATAGTATTATTTTTAAGCATACAATTAGAATCATAGGTCAATGACCGAGTGGTAGAGACTGTATGACCTTGCCTAATTTCATTTTCTGTTACTGACGTTAGCAACTCTCTCCCCCGTGTAATGTAATAAGTGGCAAACAAAAAAACCGGAAGTCCAAAGTCTGCGGCAATAAATTCTTCCGTTTGGTGATCATAATCGTTCCTAACCTGAAGATATTTGAATACTTTCAAGCCATGCAATGCTGATGCGGTCCTCTTTTCATATTGATAGTTAACCGATTTAATCATATCATAGCTTCCATTAACATTTTCATATTCTATTTGAGATGTCAAGTTCCGTTCTTTCCAGAGGCTACCAAACTGATACGTATATCGATAGTAATCGGAAGAGCTATCAAAGTTGAATGTTTTCGGCATCGTAGGAGGATAGTAAGCGGGATACAAACTAGGATAAGTTGCCCTTGGAATATTATAAACGTAAGAATCTGTATTGGGATCCATATAATTATAAACCGTTTTACCCGTATTACTATTTTGATCTCCCCTATATTCTGTTACGGTTGAATAAAAGATCGGTTGTCCTGCATAATAAGCAGCATCCTGAGGTGCTTCGGAAGAGTATATGCGTTGGCGATAATGGCCATAATAGCTACTGGCACTTGGGTTGGAAATACTTCCTGCTACATCCAGATAAATACTTTCAAACCCCCAATATTGTATTGCAGGCGGCATCACTAAACTACCAACTCCATTATTACCATACTCAAAAGTACGAAGTTGTTTTTTTCCAAAATCGTCTGTTGTCTTTATCTGTTTAATCCGCAACCCAGGACCTGCTTTAGCAGTATTACCCGAATAATATTTGTTGGTTTCATAAATATATTCGGTACTATTCCCGGTTGGATAAATTATTTTTTTTAATACTCCACTCTTTTTTTTAGTCTCATCAGGTTCTCTATTGACATCCGAATGTCCTATGGTTGTCAGATGTTGATTAACATTAGCCTGAAATCCAGGAATAAAAAACGAAGAAGAATTACTATTGACATACCCCCAATAATCACATTGCTTGGAACTTAAAGAAACCGATGTCGGGTAATACTCAAAACGATAAACATCAGATTTATTTGCCCCAGACACACAACTCACTTGCTCCAATTTATAGTTATCAACCATCGTCCGGTCAAGCAAGGAATATAAAAAAACAAATGTTTTCACTACTGATCCATCCATATCCTTTATTTCTATCTTATTTATCTTACCCCCAGTCTGCTCTATATCAAAAGTGACCTTCCCTGTACCAAAATCTATCTCTTTCAATCTTTTCGGTCTGAAGGTCATCCCCATTGAAGAAGTCTTATAATCAGGTGCACCACTAACTTGACCTTGATAACTTTGAGTTATCATATCATTCACTATCATGTTTTCATTTACTATTGTATGCGTAATAGTGCCACCGGGAACAAGATCTACATTTGTATATGTCAACCGTATAGTATGCTTTCCATCAGCTGACCGGATTTCTTTTAAATACCAGGAAGTATTAGCTGAACTACTGGTATTACCATAAGGAGAAAATACGCTAGTACTCCCACCATCTCCAAAAATATATTCCGTCCCATTTTCTGCAGTTATGCTAAAACCAAAATCCGTATAATATGAACCTGCTAATTTTATTATACTAACAACATTTAAAGATAATGACCTTGGATAACCATCATAGAAAACAAAATTACCGGAAAGTCCAGGTAAAGAATAAGAATACAAATCATATTCTCCATCCAGACCTTGGCCTAAAGACTCATTACGATCGTAATAAATCCCTGCCAAATACCTAAAGTCTTTTTTAATAGATAATTCTCCTGCCTCTTTCAATAAAGGTGAAACTGGCTTTATTTCATCCGGAAAACCATAAACGGTTCTCGCTATTGTTCCACCGGCATTCAAAATCCAGCCTAAACCGACAGGTCCCGTAACGTCATTGTATCTGCGCCCGCTGGCATGATAATCAATACTTATGGGCAAAGTTAAATCACCGCATGTTACTGTATATAAAGGAATGCTGATTTGAGTTAATCCCGTAGAATGATTCACTGCATAATCAACGAACTTAAAAATAGAAGCCACTTCCGGAGAAGGAGGTATAATACGAGGATATTCAGGATAACTAGCAGAAAGAGCCATAATAGAATCAGCATTACTTTTCTGCCCGTCTTCCCTCTTTAAACTTTCTTGAGAATATACGGATGAACTTATAACAAAAAATAAAAAAATGAATCGTCTCATAGAATGTGTTTTTTAGTATTCATATTTTAAGAGTCTCATGGTTTGAAGAATTTCTCCCCATACACTTTCTCACCAGCAACTATTTGCAATATATATTCTCCTTTCGAATAACCACTTAGTGAGATTATCTCCCGGCATTTACCTAAACCTTCCGACCTCTTTGAGATATTTGATAATTGTCTACCTTGTAAATCAAAAATTATCAATGAAACATCCCCTGACTGTTTCAACGTATAGTTAATTTGTAGATTACCATCATCGCCGATACCGAAGGAATAACTAACAACATCGTTCCTCCTTCCATTTACACCACCTTCGTCAGTATTCCACCATTCTCGTTCTCTTTTCTCATTACTTACCTCATCACGCCGTTTTTGATTATCCGTATCATATGATAAATCATAATATTGTTCTTCAGGCAGATAAACAAAAGAGGTCGTGAAATACTTGTGAGCATTTCCAAATCTATAGGTAGTACTTTTTACCGTTTCAAATACCGGATAACGGTAACCGTCCGCATACCACCGCCAAGTTTCTGTTTCCAAATGAGTGGAATCATTGGATAATAGATATTCAATACTATCATGATTCAAAATGAAAGCAAGAGAATCTAATTGCAAAGTGTCCACTGTAGTCAATATTGGAGTCATTCTCTGATGAATGAATCTATGCGTATAAACACGTAGAACTTTACGCAAAGTATCACCTTCCGGCAAGATCAGCATCCCGGAGGCGTCAGCTGTAATCATACTTTTACCTCGTAAATGAACATCCAATTTCTCACAATAACGCCCCTTTCCATCAAAATAATCAGTCACTGCACGCCCCTGAAAAACTGGAAAAGTTAAAAGTAATTCCGGTTTCTGATAAGTAATGAAAGTAGTAGGATTTTCATAACCCAAACAAAAAAGAGAGTCGCCGGAAGTACGATAGTAATACATGGTACGATGTTCAGTACCAATCACCGTATCAACACCTTGTGCCATGTATTTTAATTCATACTTAACCTCCTGAAATTCCAAATCACTGAAATCCCATACTTGTCCAACACCACTTTTTCCTGGCTCGCAGGCTGCAATCATTCGTTTTACAAGCCAGTCTCCACCTCGGGGTTGGCTGCAAGTTGAATTTAGAGATTGTGCATAGCCTGTCAGAGAGAATAAACTCCCTAACAAAAACAATAAAATTCTCATATCTTCATGTATCGTTAGATTAACTATACTTATATAACAAATAGACAAAAGCCTTCCTACACAATCTCTACTACGTAAGATTCGCTCAATTCAATTAAAGATATAACCAGAACACTTCCCGTAAAAGTTCCAGAATAAACCTGTTTACCAGACTCAATATCTGTCACAACTACATATTCGCTTTCCACAGGTTTATCAAAACAAACATAAAGTTTATTATCTTCAATATAACCAGGAACCATTAAAACAGAACGAGTTACACGATCTCTTTTTAACAAATGAATACTGGCTGGCTTTCTAGGCTTTTTATTACTAGTTTCAGCGATACTCTTACTTTTGTTCGCAGTAGCCGAAGCGTACATAAAGGTAGGATGTAATAAAAACAAACTGCCCAATAAAATAAAGAATAGAGTTTTCATATTTTCATGTATTTAAAGATTAACAATGTCTCAAAGTTAGCAACATGAAAGCAAAAAACATAATAAAAACGGTAACAACACATTTATATACAGTACTAATTATCAATCAATTACATATTACCCAGTAACAATCTACTATAAATTTTAATCGGAAGACTTCATTTTCATTCTATAGCGTCTTTGAATCACAATTCTTTTATCCGAATTTCCAAAACATAAGGCAATTGTAAAGTCATCCCAGCCACATAGTGACAAACAGGAAAATAAGCAGTCATCTTCCGTGTATTTAGGATAAACCTCTTTCAAATATATTATATAGTCCCTATAAATATTTGCAATGGTAGTACGAAGAATATTTTGTTCTTCTTCAACCAAAACGCGTATTTCTTGCTTCTTTCTGCCTTTCTTTTGAAGACTGAGTTCAGCTATTTTTTTATAAATAGTCGATTTTTCAAAAATAAGATTACATAGCTTGGCTTTTTCATCAGCCATTTTTCTAATTTCACATTCTTTTTTGGAAAGCGTTTCTCTACCTTTTTCCTGTTCACTCCGCAACGAAGCTATGTGGTATTGAAGCGTTGCCATATCACGCTCATACCCTAATTGAAGCATATCTTTTCGACGCTTCATCCACAAAATTCCCAATACAGCAAAGAGTACAACCAGCACGCAACAAACTATAAGAGAACAATGCCATATCTCCATTCTTATCCTTTCCTTATAAACCTTCATTTCCGCTTCATACTCATAAACTTTCTGTTTTACTTCCGAATCTGTTTTCAGAAAATAGATAGAATCCATTATAACAGAATAGTCGTTCCAATACTCTGTTGCTTTTTGAAATTGCCCGCTTTCCTCCATTACATCTTTTAAGCCATAAAGAGCCAAGGCCTTAGTCTCTATTGTTGTATCAGCCAGTGCCCATTGAAAATAATATAGAGCAGAGTCTAACTTCTCCTTATTTATAAATGAATATCCCACCATAATCGCTGCTTTCAATGATAATCTATCATCATAAGCCAAAGAAAGTTTGGCATAAAAAAGAATGGAATCTGTTTCCTCATAAGTACAGCTCAAATTATGATATGCCGCAGATATCGCTACAGAATCTTGCTGTGCTGATACATACTTTAAATCTTGTTTCATATAATCACGGGCACATAATGTATCACCTTCAAGTAAATAGTTCCAACCCATATTACTTATTACAGAAGATATTCCAGCTTTATAACCGCAATGTGTAAAGCATTCCTTTGCTTGCACAAACATTTTCATTGCCTTTTCTATAAATAATTGTGAGACATAAAGATTCCCCAAATCCTCATAAATCATACCCTTTATCAGTAATTCTTCCTTATTAGTATTACCCAACTCTTTTAATGCTGCACAACAACAACCAATAGCTTCTTTACTCATACCCATCTGACGTTGGATACGTTCTTTATACATTAATGCTTTTGCATGATTTATCTCACTATCATAATAATTAACAGCTTCATTGATTAAAGAATCGCAAGGCAGGAGAGAAAAATTATTTTTATCTGATGCCTCAGCCAGAAGCAATCCATAATACATTTGTTCAGCTTTAGACAACTGATTTAAAGGCACTTCTTGCAAAACAGAATAACTACTATCCGGGAAGGAATTCATCAGAGTTTTAGCACGAAGTAATCGTTGATTTACCTGTTCTCCTCTACTGCAAGAAGTAAATATCAAGAAACCTACGAAGAGACAAAGAATAAAAAACAAACGGTTTGACATATTAAAAAGGCTAGAAAATAAAAATTAAATAGTAGTGTTCGTCTTATAAATTACAACTATTACCTGCAAATTACATATACCACCGTCTTCCCCATCCCATGCTTCGCCAGCACTCCTTCCAGAATGAAATCATTCAGTTCCACAATCGCCTGTTTGCGACTGCGTCCGGTCAACTGTGAATATTGCGCACGATTAATGCAGGGATACTTCTGCAAATATTCCTGTAAGAGTCTCAAACATTCTGCTTTGGACAAAACGCGGGAAGCATTAGAAGATGCTTCCTGAGCAGGTCGGCGTTCAAAAGAAATCTTTCCGTTCAGTTCCCGAAAGAACTGCTTGCTAAGACGGAAGTTCAATCCACGCAGAGATACAGATGTCGAGCGAAGTTCTTTCTTATCCATCACCCGGCGACTATTCAGAGAGGGAGTGAAATATCCGAGTTCGCCAAACTCCACAGTCCAGCCATTGGCGAGGGAATCACGAAGTTCGTCCGTAAAAGCTTTCATTGCTCCTTGAAGCAAACTATGACTAATGCCCGTGAAACGATGGACACGGTCGATAAATTCTTCCTGCCCCATAGTGCCTTTAGGGACAAAACGGGCATACAAAGGTTGAGGTTCGCCGGTGTGTTGTACGTCGGGACTTTCAAAAAGGTCGTAATAAGCGCTCATAGTCTTCTTTTCTTTAATTGATTAATCAAGTTACCTGTGAAGGCTAAGGCGCTTTTTCGTAAGGACTAAAGACGAAGATAACGAAAGCTTATTCGTCCCTTCATAAGGAACTTTGCGTTCCCTTATGGAGGGACGAAAAGTACCTTGTGGAGGGACGAAATGTTCCCTATGGTGGAACGCATTAGTATTCGCAGACAAAGGTACTAAATTCTTCTATTGTCCTACGAAACCATGCCTAATAAAATCACTGCATCTTTTCAAAGAATTCATGAACAGCCGCTTTCTTAACAGCTTTAATGCTCGCTGCTCCATCTCCCACTTCCACCTCTTCAAACAAATGGGAAAGAGCACCGAAGCCTTCCGGATCTTTCTCAAGAAGTGAACTATAATAAACTGATGCATCATGTCCCTGATTATCTTCTGGCTTTCCGGCAAAAGAACCCAGATAATAATTTCCATTAAAAGTGTTACGGGTCGATTTCGTAAGATTAAATGCCGAAGTTTCGGGAGCATAAAAAACATTCTCCGTAAAAGTAGTATTGTCAGCATAACCGCCCCATGAATCGGCTGTAACCATTTTCCGGTCAATGTGACTGGCAGGCTTTACATTGGCGTGCAAAATATTATTATGAATGCGGGTGATTTCACAGGGACCGGCGATATGTATAGTAGGTGAGAAAATTCCTACACGCGTCTTACGTGTACGCACAGCATCGTTTATGCTTATGTTATATCGAACTATAGTCCCTTTATTTCCTATGTTATCCTCAGGATCAGTTTCTCCTTTTCCGGCATTACAAATCAGGATGAAGCCCCCTTCATTATGGTGGCTGTAATTGTACTGGATAGTAGTGTTCGTACAATTATAGTCCGAGTCGAACCCTTGTGCATCCCAAGGCGCTTTATGGTCGCTCACTTCATTGAACTGGATTACCGTATTATCACAACTCCACGGCCATATGCCGGCTGCCGCTTGGTCAGCAGGCAAAAGGTCTGTGCAATTGCGCATCAGATTATATTCCACTAAAACTCCATCGCAGCCGATAGGAACGATTCCATCACCGGGGACTTCTTCTATAAGATTCTTCCGCACAACGGTATTCGTACTCAGATGCCAGTTCTTCCGACTCCAGGGAGCACTCCAGATAATAGCGTTGCGCTCACATCGACGTATGGCACAATTTTCAATAGTCAGACTATCAAAGACAGAAACAATGCTATCCTTATTCCATTTATTATGAATCAGAATGCCCGAGCCTCCACCTTCATTCTTAACCAGGCTTCCGTTCACATCATGAATATCCAGGGCATTAAGAATCACATTATGCGATGTTCCATAATTCTCACATACCACTTTTACTCCCGTACGATGAGCCAGCCGTTCAGTCCCTTTATTGATGATTTCAAGGTTCTGCAACGTCACATAGTCTGAATTCTTAATGCAGACTGCGTACAACGAACTGTCGGGAGCGGTGATGCAAGGTTTCTTGCCCGTGCCGTAAGCATCGATAACAATTCTGCAATCAGAACGACCTTGTACACTTATCTCAAGAATGCCGAAAAAAACAGAACCACGGCAAAATAATAAACTATCACCTGCTGCCAACCTGATATTCTTTATTTTATCTATGTTTTTCCAGGCTTGTCCCTCTGACAATCCATTATTAGCATCATTCCCATTCTCCGAATCAAAGTAATAATTCACGCCCTCTTTTAGAGTTTGCGAATTGCCACAACCACACAACAAGAATGTTGCAACAACGATAAAAAGAAAAACAATTTGTCTATTCATAAATTTATATTTTGGATAATGTATGCCTACATGCTATTTCTATTTCGTTCCAAAAATACTAAAAAATCAATGATTCGAAAACAGGAAAAGACAGAAAATATTTATATATTTGTAGCATAAGACCAGAAACTTTTAAAACAGCAACTACATGAAAACTAAAACATTATTAGCAGGTGCCGTCATTGCACTATGTGTTTTCTCATCTTGCGGCGCCGCTATGATAGGAGGCGTTACCGCTGCATCCGTAACTTCTTCTAAAAAAAACACAGAACCACTGTCAGAAGAAGAAATTGCACTTTTGACAAAACGTGTCTACTCAGATCACTTCAACACACTTTATCCCTACCTTTTGGAACGCCTGCAAGCGAAAGGATGTTATATTTCAAGCAGCGATAAAGCATCAGGAGTCATCACAGCTGAATTTATAGGAATTGAAAAATACAGAAGATACAATCGGCATTTAAGTTTCCTGCTGATTGAGTGTCCGACAGGAGAGACGGAAGTAAGACTCACCATTTACGAAGACGAATTATACAGTGATGGTTCTGTAGACATTAATATTCCTACAGTACACAATGTCATACAGCGAGGGATGGTACGTGACAAATCGCTGTATGACTACTGGTTTAAAGTACTTTTAGAATCCTAAGAGTGCTGGTATCACTGCTTTTACAAAAAACAATTGCTTAGTTCAAACAATAACGAAATGGTATTGATTATTAGACTAAAATATAAATTCATCTTTTTCTTTGATATTTATTCTACTGTTATCAAGATAATTTCTGAATTATCTTTTATAGAAAATTCTTGTTCATTAATGCGAATTTTAGTACAAATAATACCACCTAACTTTTCCTCCACGATCCAATCTATATGAGCTATCAATTTTTCAGACCAAAATAAATATGCTTCAGTTTTATTATCATTCACATCTTTAACCATTGGTCCGATATCTATCAAACCATCAGACACCTCCAGATGACGAAAAAGTTTTTCTCTATTGCTGTCATAATACAAATCTACTTCGTATACTTTAGTATTTAAATCTTGCAAAAGATTATTTCCATCCTTATCAACTAATGCAGCATAAACATTTAACGAGTAGTATTTTGAAACACTTTTTTCACAAGCTGTAAATATTAGTGCACACAACAAAATAAGTATTATATTTTTTTTCATTACAATGTAGGTATTAATGAGGTGATCATTTTGGTTTTATAATTGTACGAATGTTCATTCCCTGTTGGATGAAAGAAATCCTTTAGATTCATCTGATAATATAACAGAGCTTTTAGCATTCAGTACTTCATTTCTAACTTTATCATAATTATAATCAGCTAATTTAGCTGTTATATAACCATATTTATTTTTCAAAGCTGAAAAAGAATTCGTATTTAATTATATTTGCAAATATAATAATTATCATGGCACAATATGCATAATTAATGAATAATTAAAAAACATTCATTGTAAATCTATTAATGAATGCAACATTGCATTTATTAATTAAGAATCTGAATATTGCACTATTTTTCTCATTAAAATAAGCCCCTCTTTATTCTCATCATTGAACTGCACATTTTATCTCAAAAAGTGTAGTCATGTTATTATAAAAAGTATAACTTTACAAGTTACCTCACAAAGCCATTTTTATAAAAGTTGTAAGAAGCTTCAATATTTTCTGGACTATCGGCCTCTAAAAGAAGCAGTAATTCTCGGGTAAATTCCAAGTGTCCCGTGCCGTTGGCAGTCACAATATTCTGATCGCTGACGGCTTGCACTTCCTGATACCCAGCTTCGTTGGTGTATTGCTCACCCGCAAATTGTTTCAGATATGGAAGCGTGTTGCTGGTATGTTTCACATTGTTCAGAAAGCCGTGTGCGCCCATAAATGCAGAAGCATTACAAATAGCTCCGACAATTTTTCCACGCTGCAAAGCCTCTTGCACAATGGGGACAACCTGCTCCGCTTCGGGAGATTGCCATTGCATGCCACCTATCAATATCAATGCAGCATAATCAGCAGGAATGGTTTGAAAGCTATAATCGGGTAAAGTACGGAAACCACCTATGGAGCGCACTTCGTTCAGTGTTGGAGCCACTGTTTTGGGGATATATTTCACTTCACTACCCGGTATTACTCCGGCATTTAAAGAGATAGAGAGGAATGCGCCTTCCCAGTCGGCATAACCATTCAGTAGAAGGAATAAGACTTCTTGTTTCATTGTTTTTTGTTTTAAATAAAAAAAGGCTATCTATCCCAGACAGCCAATCTTTTTGTTAACCTTAAATCTAATACTATGAAAAACACATTGCAAAGATACGGACTTTGGGGATAACTCCAAATTTTCAGGCCCGAACAGGCACTTTTATAACATGGTTTAATAGACATGACAATCTTGTTAACTACCCAAGCACCTTGTGTTAAAAATTAACACAGCAAAAACTAGAATGAAACAAACTTGCGAGATTATTGGATATATGCAAAAGAACCGTTAAATTCGCAAATAGAATGATTGCACTTTTTCTCTTTTACTTTGTTTATAGCATAGGAGTATGAAGTATTAATTTAAAATAAACGCAGAAAGAAAAAGCAAGGTTGATGATAATACAGCAAAAATGCAGTCTATTAAGTGGTTAGGTGTTTAACTCATAATACTGCATAAGCTGAAAAAGGAGGTCCGATAAAAGCTGCGAAAGACTTCAGTTCCCATATCGTTACTGATATAACAGGAACAAGAAACGGCACAACAGATTCTATTTCAGTAATTTGCACAGTTTTTCATACCTGAGGACAACTCGCTTGATATTAACTTTGTAACGATCAAAAAAGTATGAAAACGAGTATGAGCAGATCGACCTTCAAAATCCTCTTCTACGTGAAGAAGGGCAGCGAGAGAGCCAACGGCTATCTCCCCCTGATGTGCCGTCTTACGGTAGACGGCGAAATCAAGCAGTTCAGCTGCAAGCTGGACGTGCCCCCGAAACTTTGGGACGTGAAAACGGCACGTGCCACGGGCAAGAGCGCCGAGGCGCAGAAAATCAATGCGGCGGTTGACCGGATACGCGTGGACGTGAACCGCCGTTACCAGGAACTGATGCAGTCCGACGGCTATGTCACCGCCGCCAGGCTGAGGGACGCCTGCCTCGGGCTGGGCGTGAAACGCGAGACGCTGCTGAAGCTCTTCGAGCAGCACAACGAGGAGTTCATCAAGAAAGTGGGACACAGCCGCGTGCAGGGAACATACAACCGCTACCGTACCATATACAGGCACCTTTGCGAGTTCGTCCCGAAAGTATACCGCCGTGACGACATCCCCCTGAAGGAACTCAACCTGACCTTCATCAACAACTTCGAGTATTTCCTGCGTACGGAGAAGAAATGCCGCACCAATACCGTATGGGGTTACATGATCGGGCTCAAGCACGTCATCTCCATCGCCCGCAACAGCGGTGCGCTTCCCTTCAACCCCTTCGCCGGGTACATCAATTCCCCCGAGAGCGTTGACCGAGGCTACCTGACGGAGTGTGAGATACAGACGTTGATGGAGACCCCGGTGAAAAGCGGGACCTGCGAACTGGTACGCGACCTCTTCATCTTCTCTGTGTTCACCGGACTGGCATACGCGGACGTGAAGGCACTGACGACCGACCGGCTCCAGACCTTCTTCGACGGCAACCTCTGGATCATCACCCGCCGTCGCAAGACAAACACCGAGTCCAACATCCGCCTGCTGGACGTGCCCAAGCGCATCATAGAGAAGTATAAGGGACTGTCCAAGGACGGTCATGTATTTCCGGTACCGAGCAACGGCAGATGCAACACCATATTGAAGGAACTTGGCAGGCAGTGCGGTTTCAAGATACGGCTGACCTATCATGTGGCCCGGCATACGAACGCCACCACCGTGCTGCTCTCGCACGGTGTACCCATCGAGACCGTAAGCCGTCTTTTGGGGCATACGGATTTGAAAACCACCCAGATATATGCCCGGATAACCAACCAGAAGATCAGCAGCGACATGGAAATCCTGTCCCATAAGCTGGAAAAGATGGAGAAGGAAATATGCGATGCCATCTGAGGAAATGGTATTTATGAAACGGATGATTTTCCCCTTCCTCATCAAAGTTCGTCCGTCCCTGCGGGACTCCGCGTTTTCCCTTCGGTTTCCGGCAGAAAATTTCCGTACGGCGAAATTTTCTGCCGGAAAAACGCTCCGAAAGCGCAGGGACGGACGTAAGAGGGATTCAGAAGGCGAAAACTGCGACCGACGTAGTGCATGTGCGACAAGGAAAAGAACTGTCCGGGAGCCCCTTTTCATGCCGTACCCCGGCATGAAACCACTTTTCTCTCCGGCTGTGGTGAAGGCTCTCCTGCTCCCTCTGCATTGCATATGCGGGTTGTTTTGCCCATATCCACGTCCGCCGGTATTGCCTGCCCTTTCCTTGAGAAAAACGGCTTACCGCAACGGGTGGCGTGACACAGACTTTTCCGGATATGGAGGAACATTCCGGAAAAAAGAGTGGAAGACGGGCTATTATTTGGCTGTATAACAACAAAGTTGTATTTTTGCAAAAAATAATATTATGGCTATAACTATCAAGAACATTCCGGTTTTGGAGGGCGTTACGGCGGAAGATTTCGTACGCAGTGCAGACAAGAACGCCGCAAAGGTAACACCCCGGTTATCAGTGGAGGCAAAGAAACGGTTGCGAAAAGTATTGGAGAAATCCCGTTCATTCCGGTTCAATTAACAGCAATGGACGGTATTTCTTTATATGATGATTGTGTCATGCTTGCCTATAACAAGGAAGTACGGAGGAATTGCCTTCCTTTCACTTGTGGCGAGAATGACCTTGATGATTTTTTTCTCAATGATGCCGATCTGTATGCGGATGAACTCCTTGGGAAAACATATTGTTGGGTGACGACTGAAATCCCGCATCGTATTGTGGCCTTGTTTACCTTGTCCAATGACAGTATCAAGACCAGATTAATATCCCCCAATGATAAAAACAGGCTGCAACGCAATATTGTAAATCCTAAACGTGGACGCAGCTATCCGGCCGTGCTGATAGGAAGACTGGGGGTCAACCTGGAATATCAGGGTACATCAAGCCACGTAGGACGGCAACTGATGGCTTTCATAAAAGACTGGTTCCGTCATGAGGACAACAAGACAGGATGCCGTTTTATCGTGGTGGATGCATACAATGAGGAAAAGATTCTCAGGTATTATGAAAGAAACGGTTTCGTTCCACTCTATAAAACAGACGTGATAGAAAAGCAATATTATGATATTCCGCAAGATGAACCTTTGAAAACCCGTTTGCTGTATTTTGATTTGAAAAAGGACTGACATAATAATATATCAGTAAAATCCTTTAGGGTGACAACGGGTTCCAAAGACAGGCTGTCGCTACGATTACCTGCCATATGGCACCGGCCGTTTTCTTGATGGCGGGCGGTGGATTTCATGGGAAGCCAATCCGGAATGACAAGTAATGCCGCACCTGTGGCATAATAGAGCATTATTTTGAAGGCGGAGACTTTGTCCGGTTCTTCTTTTTCCAAGGTTTTCCGTCGGATGTCTTCAAGTTTTCCACACTTGTTTTAGAATAGTCCGCATTATCAGCAGATTGCGAGTTTCAGTCTGCCGTTCCGATTCTCTTTATTGCATCGTAGCATGTCGTTGATATATTCCAAATACTTATCCATGAATAGGCGACTTATAATTTTGTCTCAGGCAAATATCGAGACACACTCCCGAATGAGGTCTTCCATGATTTTAAAAGACTCCGTATTTCGGAAGGAACAACGTACACATACAATTTCTCCGGAACGGCCGACTTTCCTGTCACTTCCCTGTAATCCTCCCCAAAATCAACACCGCCGTATAAACTGCATGAAAGCCCGGGCACGCTTCCTGTTTCCAATCCCATATCTGCTCCTTCCGCAACATCACGTATTGCCGTTCTCATTTCATATCCTTGAATATTTCTCCAAACATACCAAAGACAGAAAAGCTGCATGGAATCTAAATTCTCACCGGACAGACAATAGATAGAAGGAAGGAATCCATCATCCTCATTTCTTGCGGCAAAAATAGTTGTTTTTCAGGCCGGTCCCGCAAGGCGGCCCTTCGGGCTGGTTGCACGTGAAAAAATCTTCCTCACGCTTCGCGTGAGCGTATTTTTTCACGGCAAGCCTTGCCGGAGACCGCCGAAAAACAAACTGGAGGAAGCACAAGAAATAAGAATGCCTACCCGTGTAGGCCATGTATAACTCAAAAAAATATAAAGCTATGGCAGACAAGAGCGCAGAAAAGGAAAGACTGTTCAACGAGTGGTTCACTGCATCCTATGACAGGTTGAGAGGGACGTTACGCCGGTACGGAATGCTGGACGAGGACAATTTCCATGACACCTACCTTTTTGTAAGAAGGCAGGTGCTGGTTCCCGGAAAGGACATAACGGACTATGACGCGTATTTCATCGGATGCTACAAAAAGGCGGCCCTGGTAAAGATTAAAAGGGAGAATCGGTATGCACACCCTGAAGATGATTTCTTCCTCCGATGTGGCGAAGAGGCAAAATTCCTTTCCGAGGACGACCTGAACGGGTGCGAGCGGCTGGTAAGAGACATACTGCGTTTCGTAAGGCAGAAGTTCTCCTACGAGGAGTACCGGATGTTCATGCTCAGGTTCTATGAGGCGCAGTTCTCGTTCAAGGCACTGGCGGAATGCATGGGTATCTCGGCATCGGCCATATCGCAGAAAGTATGCAGGATAGTGGACGCGGTACGTACCCACAGCGGTTTCGCATGGAGAAGTCAGATGCTGGCGGTGGAAAGCTTCATGTATTGAAAAAATTGTTTAACGGAAAAGTAAGAAAGTTATGGCACTGATAGTATACAACAGGGAAAACTCCCGTCCGCAGGAAGTCACATACAAGGGAAAGCGGACCATCAACCTTGACAGCAGGGGGACCGTCTATCTGTCAAAGACGATGTCAATCGAATTGGGAATCCTCGGTGGCGGACGGGTGAACTTCGCCCACGACGACGAGACGGATGACTGGTACATCTGCCGGGCCGATGATAGCGAGGGGTTCATTGTCTGGAAGGATAAAAGATGCGCAAGGTTCTCGGCGGGGTTTATCGTGCAGAGACTCATGCGGCAGGCGAAGGTGGAGAGGAAGAGCGTGCAGTTCATGATGGCGAGGATGCCGGTAGAGATTGGCGGAGTGGCCTATTACAAGATACTGCTCTCGAATCCGATACTCAGATAGAGGCATGGGCCGGAGGAGTCCGGCTGTATATGACATGACGGAGACAGGTGCATCCGACGGGACAGGAGCCCGGAGGATGTGCCTGTTTTTATGCGCCGCCATGTTTACACACGGACATGCGGTTGTCACCGGCCGGCATAAGGTCACTCCGAAAAGACCGGGAAACGGCATTGCCGGAGGATAATGATACCAGTACGGAATGTGCCGCCATTACGGAAACGGATCGTCCCACCGGTACACGAACGGCCCGCCCCAATTTCAGAATAACATAATGACATAATAAAATAAGAGTCTTTTTTTATAATGGAATCCCCGTATCTTATTGCCATATCGGAAAAATGTTTCCATGTCCCGCCATGTTATGCCAATGTTGTCACCGGATCATAATTCATAAAGAAAAAAACACTCTGTGTATAAGTATTTTACGAGCAAATTAAAGTCGTTCATCCGGTGGAAAGAAAATGAAGGAGCGACCGGTATGACAACCGACCGCCCCTTCATTCACGATCCCGTACGGAACTTTTCTAAAGTTCCTCCGGCCTGGTTCTCGCCTCCCGGTAGCAGCCGTCAAGCAGCTTCTCGATGTCGGAAGAACGGTACAGTATCTTGCCGCCCAGCCGGGTGAAGGCAAGCAGACCGCTGTCACGGTACTGTTGCAGGCTGCGGCGGCTCACTTTCAGCTTTTCAGCCAGTTCGCGGTCCGTATAGAAGTTCTCGCCCGCCATCGCCGGTGACCTGCCGGCAAAGAGACGCTCCATGGAAACGGAGAGACGTTCGACGGTGGAGAAGAACTCTCTTATATGCTCGCTGCTCTCACGGGTGAGCAGACGGTTATCGGTATTCATCATGACTTGATCTTTTTTTTGTTCGACATTCGTTTTTCATGGCCTTTCAGATCGACCTTCCCATACTTTCAGCCCGCTTGCGGCGCTCCTCCACTATCCGGATGATACTTTCCACGTCCCCGGGCTTGTAATATGTCTTGTGGCAGATCTGTGTGTATGCCAGCGTGCCGTTGTCACGGAGGGTCTGCAGGGTTCTCGGGCTGACCTTCAGCAGCAGGCACACCTCCTGGTTGTCCAGCCATTTCTTCTCCTCCATGTCGCCGTACAGCCGGCAGAGGGTGTCCAGCCGGTCCGCAAACGTCCGGAAGGCCGAGAGCATCGCCTCGAAGGTCCTTGCCTCAATGTTCACTATTTCCATAATCACTGTAATTTCAGGTTTGACATCTGTTTCATTCTCTTTTCGGATCCGGATTCCGTTCCGCAATTTAGTGAATCCCGGCGGAACGTCCTGAATTTCAAGACAGGATGACTACCTTTGACACCATATGCGTACTTGTTTCATCTGCAAAGTAAATGATTGTTCCCGGATATGGTTCCGCCCCTTCATCAGATGTCATTATATGTCATCAGATGTCATGGAAATCGGATTTTAATATTCATTTGCTTTTAGTAAACAGACGTTCAGATCCGTTCCCGAAGAGTGGGAAATTTCCGGTGCGTATATTTGTGAAGTCATCACCGTCAGACTGATCCAACAATATGAATAACACGGCAAACCCCGCCAATCGGACCCGTCCGTTTCACAGCACTTGTTATTATCGTTTTATTTGCTTCCGACAATCGGGCAAACGGGTAGACTGTGCCCACAGTATCAACCATCTAAAATCCATGTACAATGAAAAGTGAACCGACTGAAAAAACGAAAGGGAAGAAAATGGCGGTATCCGAAACCGCAGACAGAAAGAACGGCCGTAGTCCCGGAGCCGGCCACGACGAGTGGTGGGAAAGACTCATGATGGAACCCGGTTCGGGAGAATCCGCCGGTACGGATGCGGAACCGGTGATTCCATCCGGGGCCGTTGCGGAAGAGGTGTCCGGGGAAGCGGGAAGAAAGGACACCCCGCCGGAACCGGAAGACCCCGTGAGAAGAAGGACGAGCGGCAGGCAGCGTAGGGCCTCGCTGGAGGAGTACCGAGAAACATACCTCACCGTCCCGAAGATTAGGAAGCGCAAGACGGTGTTCGTCAGTGAGGATGTGAGGGACGAACTGGACGCCATCGTCCGCAGGCTCGGTGGGCGTGGCATGAGCGTTTCCGGACTGCTGGAGAACCTTGCCAGGGAGCATCTTGCCGCCTACCGTGAGGACATCGAGCAGTGGAGAAAAATCTGACAGCCTGTTACCGGGCGTGGAGTATACCCGATGTATGCACAGTCCCCTGTGTACCCGCTTCAATGTGGAAAATGCGGGGGGATTTTTCTGTGGGGGGAGCAAGGGTATGTTTCCGGATTCCCGAAAACCCTTGCTCCCCGCGCCCGGCGGTTGCTGGGAGGGCAAATCCGCTCCCGCCGGTCGCAGATTTTGGAATGAAAGAAGTACGGACGAAAAAGAAAAAACATATGACAAACGATGTGAATGGGATGAAGAAAAAATGTGGCCGTCCGGCACTGGGCAGGACGCGTAAATTGACCAGAGGCGTGACGGTGAAGTTCTCCCCCGTCAGCTACGAGGCTCTCAGGTTCAGGGCAGGGAAGTCCGGCCGGAGTCTGGCGGTCTATATCAGGGAGGCAGCACTGGCGGCCACCGTTACGGCAAGGCATACACCGGAGGAGAACGCACTGTTGCGCAGCCTGGCGGGAATGGCTAACAACCTGAACCAGCTGACAAAGCTCTCGCACCAGACCGGCTTTTACAGGACAAGGCTGCTGATAGAGGGGCTGCTGGGAAAGCTGAAGCGGATCATGGATGATTACAGACCGAAAGGAGGATAGCCTCATGATAGGGAAGATCAGGAAAGGCCGCTCGTTCGGCGGCTGCATACGCTACGTGACGCAGAAGGACGACGCGGAAATCATCGCCTCGGAAGGCGTGCTGCTGGGAACGGCAGAAGAGATGGCGCGAAGTTTCCGGTGGCAATGCCTGCTGAATCCGGACGTGGCGAAACCGGTGGGACACATCGCGCTCAGCTTCAAGCCGGAGGACGCACCGAGGCTGACCGACGCGTTTATGGCAAGGCTGGCGGGGGAATACCTGGAACTGATGGGGATACGGAACACGCAGTTCATCGTGGTGAGGCATCACGGGACGGACAACCCGCACTGCCACATCGTCTTCAACCGGGTGGACTTCGACGGGAAGGTGATTTCCGACAGCAACGATTTCAGGCGCAACGAGAAAGTGACAAAAATGCTTAAGGACAAGTATTCGCTCACCTATTCCGAAGGCAAACAGTCCGTTAAAACGGAAAAGCTGCATGCTTCCGAAAAGGTGAAATACGAAATATACCGTGCGGTCAAGGAAGCTTTGAGGAGTGCAGATACATGGAAAGAATTTCAAAATAAGCTCTTAAAAATGGGCGTGGAAATGGAATTCAAGTACAAGGGAAACACTAATGAAGTGCAGGGCATCCGCTTTATAAAGAACGGTCTGTCATTCAAGGGAAGTGGGATTGACCGCAGTTTCAGCTGGTCAAGGCTGGATGCGGCATTGGACCATAACCATGTCACGTCCCTGGAAAATGACGTTTCCCAAAAGCAACCGTACCATGAACAAAGTCATGGTTCTGTTATTGATAACCTGGTCGAAGTCACCGGTACGGGTGGCGTGTTCATGCCGTCGGTGGCACCGACGGAGGACGAGAAAGAGGCGGAACGCCTGCGGAGAAAGAAGAAGCGCAGGAAAGGAAGGAGTTTGTGAACCATATGTATAACAAAAAACTTTGAAAGATGAAAGAGGAAAATTATCTGGAAGGCATCTACGGATGCCTTGAAAGGATCGAGAAGAAAGTGGAGACGCTGCCCGTGGAAGGCACAAGCCCCGCAGTTGGAAACCGGACCAGTTCCCCGGAAGGGATTGCGGAACTGAAAATCCGTCTGGAACGCCTGCAATCCGCGGTGGAGAAAAACGGCTTGGAAATAGCAGCGGTACGTAACCATACCGTCCGGTTGTCGGAAGGCTGGCCGTTGTCTGCCGAAACGTTTGCCGGGGAGATGGAAAAGATTAGATACTGCCTGAGTCAAGACTGCCAAGCTGTAAAGGAGACAGTGAGACGGCTGGATGAGAGAATGGTCCTGCTGAAAAAGGAACCGGAGCGCAGACTGGTGACCTACCGTCTGGAAAGCGCATCCAAGGCAGTGGTAACGACAGCTTCAGCACTGATCCTGGCACTGATCATTTCCGTCTGGACCAACTGCAACCAGTACCGCACGAACCGGCTTTTGAAAGATGCCGATTTGAAATACCGAGCCATCAGGATCTGCCTGCCGGGGGATGATCCCGACATCGCCTTCCTTGAGAAGCATTTCACCATCAAGCGGGACGAGGAAAAGATCCGGCGTGTGGAAAGGCTGGTGACCGCTTTTGAGGACTCGGTCAGGAACCGCATCCGTAACCATGAAATGGCAGCCTACAAGGACAGTCTGGCGCACCGGCTGTTCAGGGAGGCACAGGAAATCAGGAAGCAACTGGACAATCCCAATTCAAAATGACTGCACTATGGCAACAATCAGAACCAAATTCAGGTCCTCGTCCGCGGAAGGCAGGGAGGGCGCACTGTATTATCAGGTGATTCATAACCGTGTGGTCAGGCAGATCAGTACCGGATACAAACTTTTCGCTTCGGAATGGGACCAACGTTCCGAAGCGGTCATTCCCTGTCAACACCCTGCAGGGATGGAACGGGACAATTATCTTCTATCGGTAGGGGAACGGATAAGACGGGACAAAATCCGACTGGAAAAGGCTATCAGGACATTAAGCCAATCCGGTCCGTTTACAGCGGATGATATCGTCATACGTTTCCATGACAGCGGACAAGAACCTTCGTTTAACGACTATATCCGGCAACAGATAGTAAGGCTGAAACGTTTGGGAAAGATACGGACCTCTGAAACCTATACAGCCGCGCTCAAAAGTTTCAGCAGTTTTATGAAAGGTAGCGATATACTGTTTGGCGAACTTAGCTCTGACTTGCTCATGGAATACGAGGCTTATCTGAAAAACAGGGGGAACTCACCCAATACAATCTCGTTCTACATGCGCATTCTGAAAGCGGTCTACAACCGTGCGGTGGAGAACGGACTGACCGGACAGCGGAACCTGTTCAAGTCTGTTTATACAGGTGTGGAAAAGACCTTGAAACGGGCCATTCATTTAAATGATATCAGGCGTATCAAAAGACTGGACTTGTCCCTGAAACCCCACCTTGATTTCGCACGTGACATGTTCCTGTTCTGCTTTTACACACGGGGGATGTCCTTTGTGGACATGGCTTATCTGAAAAAGGGAGACATTGCGAACGGAATCCTGACTTACCGCAGGAAAAAGACCGGACAACAGCTGTTCATCCGATGGGAAAAGTGTATGCAGGAGATCATCAAACTTTTTTGTTTATCGGTTCAAGATTTCAAAGTTGTTCATTAATTGCTTTGTTGGTTATATCCAGAGTATTATTTGTAAGAGACTCTACGAATAAATGATGATAAGACCAGTTAGTTTATCGCTTGTTTTATAATTTCATTGCGATATTCGTTCGGTGTGCAACCTTCCATCTTCTTGAACCAACGTGTGAAATGTTGCGGGTATTGGAAACCCATTTCATCTGAGATTTGACTGATACTTTTTTGCGTGTTCATGATGCGCTCTTTGGCTATATCCATAATTTTTTGCTGGATATGCTTGATTGCTGACATACCGGTTTCCTTTTTTACCAGGTCACTGAAATAATTGGTGGAAAGACACAGTTGGTCAGCGCAATACTGTACCGTCGGAATACCTTTACTCGTTGGCAAGGCAGAATGATAGTAATTATTGAGCAACAATTCAAAACGCGCCAACAAATCGTTGTTGGCATTTTCCCTTGTAATGAACTGGCGGTCATAAAAGCGGATGCAGCGGTCAAGGAGAAGCTTCATGGTATCAATAATCAAAGAACGGCTGTGCTTGTCAATAGGATGCCTCAATTCTTCTGCTACATTGTTTATACATTCAATGACTACTTTGCGCTCCTGTTCTGACAGGTGCAGTGCTTCGTTGGCATTATATGAGAAATAAGAATACTCTTTTATTATATGTGCAAGGGAAGTACCGCGCAATAGTTCGGGATGGAACATCAGGGCCCATCCGGCCGGCTGGTGCAGACTGCCATCATCGTCAGAACCCATTACCTGCCCCGGAGCGATAAACAGCATGGAGCCTTTTTCATAGTCATAGAGGCTCCGTCCATAATTCATCGTACCGCAGTCAGTATCTTTCAGCAACACAGCATAAATGTTGTACAGTTTCTTTGAGTGTCTGATGGGCTGCACCTCGTAACAATTCACAACGCTGACCAACGGGTGCAGAGCTTCGACTTCGAAAAGGTCGCAGTACTGCTGAACTGTATCTATTCTTGTTATATCTCCCATAACCATCCTTTTGTTTTTTACAAAAATAAGTATTTATATTGACATTGCTGTCTGAGGAACAGCTGTTTCTTTTCTATCCCTTATTTATTTTATTCCATGACGACAAAGTTAGTTCATTCAATCAACGAACATATAACCCTAATCACAGACTGTCTTACCATTTTCACAGATAACATTTAACCCGGTCCAAGCCCGATGAAAGTGGTAATTTTATCAGTGATTGAGGTCTAATCTTCAGTATGTGAATGCTGTAATTTTGCAAGTGAAACCAAAAAGGTAAATAAGATGAAACCAAAAGCTTTATTTGTCATGTTAATCTTATGGCTTAGCTTCACTACGATTCAAGCGCGGTCAACCGAAGATGTCCCGGATAAGGGAACTTATGCAAAATTTCTGTTGGTAGGATGTTATATGAAGCCAGACGAAGAAGGTGTCAGAATGTACCGGTTTGACGGACAAACTGCCGATGTCGACTATCCGTGTGGGCTGAGAGGGATTTCAAATCCTGCTTTCCTTACATCTGATAGCACTGGTAATCGAATTTATGCCATAGGCGATGATGAAGGGAAAAGTTCGACTGCCAATGCTTTGCTTTTTGATAAGGAAAGTGGTCTGCTGTCTCTGCTTAACTCGCAATCTACAGACGGTGAACTTCCTATTTATATTACTCTCAGTCCAAAGGAATACTTTGTTCTGACAGCAAATTATAAGGGTGGCAGCATCACGGTATTCTCACAGGATAAGAAAGGAAAGTTGCAACGTGATACAAAAATAATTCGTTTTGCTGGAAATGGGCCGAATAAAAAAAGGCAGGAACAATCGCATCTGCATTGCGTGACCTTTACACCTGATGGCAAATTCCTTCTTGCTACCGATTTGGGAACAGATTGTATCTATCTGTTTCCGATAGGCAAACGACCGGAAGCAGGTAAGGCTCATTCTCTGTTGGATGAATCAAGAGTAGTCCGCATACAGATGGATTCCGGCTCAGGACCTCGACATATATGTTTTCACCCGAATGGCAGATTTGCTTATCTCATCAGTGAACTCTCGGGTAAAATAACTGTATTCTCCTATAATGAAGGCAAGTTGGAACGTTTACAAACAATTGTCTGCGACCCTTTCGTTGCAGAGGGAAATGCAGATATCCATGTTTCATCCGATGGCAAATTCCTCTATGCTTCCAAGCACTTGAAAGAAGATGGCATAATTGTTTATTCCATTGATTCCCAAAAAGGAACATTGGTTCAAATAGGATTTCAGCCAACAGGTCTTTATCCGCGAAGTTTTGCCATCTCTCCGGATGGTTGCTATTTGGCAGTGGTTTGCAGGGATGCCAACTGCATACAGATATTCGAAAGAAACCGAAATACGGGGTTACTGAAGAATACGGGAAAAAATATCCGACTGGAAAGACCGGCGTTTGTCAAGTTCTTATAAATTCATCACTAAACAGAAAGCAATATGAACAAGTTAATTACAACCATCGCCTGCCTGATATGCTGTATCGTTTATACGCAGGCACAAAACAAGGACAATATGTTAAGCAAGAAAGAACAAAGTATTGCCGCCATCAGTATGTATGCCGCACGTGGCAATCAGGACAGCCTCAAAGTGATCCTTGCCAGAGGACTTGACTGTGGGCTGACCGTGAGCGAAGAAAAAGAAGTACTTACCCAGCTCTATGCCTATTGCGGCTTTCCACGCAGCATGGGTGCATTGGTTACGCTGATGAATCTCACCAAAGAGCGTGCAGCACAAGGCATAAAGGATGAAGCCGGACGGGAGCCTTCTCCGGTAAAGAGTTCGGATATGTTTGTTGTCGGTGGACAAAACCAGCTGAAACTGTTCGGTCGTCCGGCACTAGGAGAAGTGCTGACATTTGCTCCGGCATTGGACCAATTTCTGAAAGCTCATCTGTTCGGTGACATATTCAGCCGTGACAATCTCGACTGGCGTACCCGTGAACTGTCTACTGTGGCTGCCTTGTCGGTGTTGGACGGCGTGAAGAATGAGTTGAATACTCACATTGCCCATGCCAAGCACAACGGCGTGACACAGGCTCAGATAGACGAAGTACTTATCATGGCGGCACGCTGTCGGAACGGAATGGTGCTTTCTGAATCCGATGAACCGGCAAAGACTTTTCAAACAGATCCGACAATTACTGTCCGTAAGGTCTTTTATAAAAACAGGTATGATATCATGCTTTGCGCCGAAATGTACCTCCCGAAGGATTTCAATGAAGCGCAACACTATGCAGCCCTCATCATCGGACACCCGTTCGGGGCTGTGAAAGAACAGTGTAGCGGACTCTATGCACAGGAAATGGCACGGCGAGGCTACGTGACTCTGGCTTTTGATGCTTCCTATCAAGGCGAAAGTGGAGGAGAACCGCGTCACACGGTATCGCCCGACGCATTGGTGGAAGACTTCAGTGCTTCTGTAGACTGGCTCGGACTACAACCGTTTATTGACCGCAACCGTATCGGTGTGATTGGCATCTGCGGAAGCGGCGGGTTCTCTGTCTGTGCGGCTTCTCTCGACCCCCGCATCAAGGCATTGGCAACCGTGAGCATGTATGATATGGGGCGTGCCACCCGTAACGGTTTGGGGGATTCGATGACGGATGAACAAAGACGCAAACTGTTGGATGAAGTTGCCGAACAACGTTGGAAGGAAGCAGAAACGGGAGAAGCACGTATCCGCTTTGGCACACCGGAGAAACTGCTGGGAAATGCCAATGCCGTGCAGAAGGAGTTTTTCGATTACTATCGCAACCCCTTGCGTGGCTATCATCCGCGCTATCAAGGTATACGCTTTACCAGTCAGGCGGCATTGATGAACTTCTATCCGTTTGCCATGATTAAAGAGATTTCACCACGCCCCGTGCTATTCATTGCAGGCGAGCATGCACATTCGCGCTATTTCAGTGAGGATGCCTATCAAGAAGCCAGCGAACCGAAAGAACTGTATATCGTTCCCGGAGCCAATCATGTAGACTTGTATGACCCGGATGGATAAGATACCGTTCGAAAAAATTTCGGAATTCTTCTGGTATGCTTTGCGGTAATTCAGATGAAAATGGTAATGCTATCCGTGATTATGATACAGCAAAGCGAATACGCAGGAGGGTAACTTTGCAACAGAAACAATTTAAAGATTATAGTATTTGCAACCAGTTATTACTCAATATTTTGTGAGTTATAAGTCAGAAATATGGGCATAACCTTTAGGGGTACATTCTAAAAGGTGAAGATTTAACCTTTTTATTATTTCTTAACACTCAAAGAGCGGTGGTAGAGGGTATTTTCCCTCTTTTCGGTACTTTATTGATGGTTCGATGTTCCCATCTTTCCACATTGCTTGGCTCGTTCGCACAAGCCACTACAAAGGTACTACAATTTCCAATAAAGGCAAGAGGACAGCAATTCAAATCTATTATTTTTGAGGGAGTGAAATCTGCCGCTTGCCAAATTTCTCTCTGTCGAAAATAATAGTCCTCTGAAAAGAATGAAAACAGCATTGATAAAATTGCCTTATTAAGGGGGGGCTATGCTGTTTTATGCTATTATTTCGTCAGTCGTTTATCTCCGTTGCCGGATGCAGTTTTCAGCCAAGCCGATGAATAAGAAAAGGTTTTGGAGCTGTTTACTCTCCAACGGAGGACGAAACTGCTCCAAATGGTTTACCGCTTGAACTTTTCGTTTTCTAAAAGAGGTTTGGCAACCTTTGCATCCGACAAAAGGAGATAAATGACCAGATATATAACAGTAGTATTACATTAAGGTAAAGAACAACCATGGTATAGTATTATTGCAATTTAACTATTTAAAGTTTGTTTATAATCAAATCATTTAAAGATTTTTGTCCTTCTATGATTTTTTGTATTTGATAAATGTCGTAATTAAATAAAAAATATCACGCATAATGACTTTTTCTTTTTTCTAAATTTCTTCAAATGACAAATTATTGTTACCTTTGTAATGTAATGTAGTTAATGGTTGCGCTTATAAAGTCCTTGGAAAGGATTTATGTATAAAAGAGGTAGATGTTTACTCTGTTCTTGCTTGGATTATCAGCATCACTGATATGAAATAACAAAAAAAAATATACAATGGCTAAGCGGACGGACAGGCAGGGAAATAGTACAGATTCCCAATCCCCCTCTTTATAATACATTGCGTATAAGATTTATTAACTGTCTGGTCTGGGGAATCTACAGAGATTTAACGAATCAAGATGGGAAGAGTCAGTCTTTGTCTTGTCATAATGTTCTTCATCTGTAGTGCTCAAAAAATTGATGCACAAGTACAGAATATCAGAGAGAAACAAGATACCATTTCGGCGACTAAATCATTAGAGCATATCAGGCCCGAGAATATCAAGAAGGGACCATTGAATAATGCTTTGGATGTATTGAGTGGTCAGTCTGCCGGTGTGAACGTCACCACTAATGGGACTGACAGGCTCGCTATGCTGAATAGTATCCGTGTGCGTGGTACCACATCCATTATGGGTGGCAATGACCCGTTAGTAATTATTGACGGAGTGACATCTGACATCGCTACGCTATCTACCATATATCCCGCAGACATCGAGAGTTTCACTATTTTGAAGAATGCTACCGAAACGGCAATGTACGGTTCCCGTGGTGCTTCAGGTGTAATTGAGATTAAGACCAAGAAAGGAACGGGGCGAGGTTTCGAAATATCATATGATGGCAACTACGGATTCGAGTCAATGTATAAACATCTGCAAATGCTCAACGGCCCGGAGTATATAGCTACAGCAGAGGCACTTGGATTAGATTACAATAATGGTGGCTACAACACCAATTTTCACGATGTAATTACTCGTACGGGCTTGATACATCAGCATCACTTGGCTTTTAGCGGTGGTTCGGAAAACTCAAACTATCGAGCATCGTTCGGTTTTATGGATCATAATACAATTGTCAAAGTTAACGATTACCGAAATTTAGTGGTAAAACTTGATGCTACACAAAAGGCTTTCGATGGTCGCTTAGTTGGCGATTTTGGTGTATATGGCTACTCTTCAAAGATACACGACATTTTCGATACACGAATGCTGTTTTACTCGACAGCTGCACAGAATCCTACATATCCAGCAGGAACTGATGTTAATGGCAACTGGGTGAAGAACTCGGCTGCATCACACATCAACCACCCCGGAGCACTCCTCTATGAGAAAAATGACTCCGAAGAACGGAATTTCAATACACATTTGGGGCTGAAATTTAATATCCTTGACAATTTGATATTGTCGGCTTTCGGCTCTTATTCATATTCATCTACGGGAAATGCTCAATTTTGTCCTACATGGGTGTGGGCGCAAGGCAATGTTTATCGTGGAGAGTTCAAGGGTGAAGACTACTTTACAAATGTGTCCCTCTCATATAACAATGCTTGGGGAGACTCACACCTTGATGCTGTTGTTGGCGCAGAATATCTTAAACAGGTAAGGACTGGTTTATGGGTGCAGGCAAAAGGAATAACAACAAATGATTTCTCCTATAATAACATCGGAGCAACATCATCGCGTCCTTTCGGTGGTACGAGCAGTAGCTATGAAGACCCGTCACTTGCTTCAATAATGGGTAGTGTCACATATAGTTACAAGGATAGATATTCTATTGCGGCAGCACTCCGTGGAGATGGCTCTTCAATGGTAAGCGATAACAATACTTTCGGATTCTTCCCATCAGTATCACTGGGTTGGGATGTAAAAAAAGAAGGCTTCCTCTCTGATACTGACTTTATAACAATGTTGAAACTAAGAACCGGATATGGTCGGTCAGGAAATCTTGGAGGTATAACATCCTATACAACACTTAATACCGTAAAGGAGAATGGTATCGTATCCATCAACGGTGCACCTACCGTAACAATGGGAAGTATACGCAACACGAATCCGGACCTTAAGTGGGAGACTCGTTCAACATTTAATATCGGTTTTGACTTAGGTATATGGGATAATCGGTTGATGCTTACCTCGGAATTATATTACTCAAAGACAACTGATATGCTCTATGAGTATGATGTTCCCGTTCCGACCTTTGCGTTCGATAAACTGATGGCAAATATCGGCTCGATGTCTAACCAGGGTGTCGAACTAGGAATCTCGGTAGTTCCCATTCAACGAAAGGATATGGAGATGAATATCAACTTCAATATGTCCTACCAGAAGAATAAGTTACTTTCGCTTAGTGGAGAGTATAATGGTATGCATATGACAGCTTCAGATATTACTCCGATTGGCTCGCTTTATGGTGCAGGTCAGAACGGTGGAGACAATAATGTAGTATATCAGATTGTAGGTCAGCCATTGGGGGTATTCTATCTACCTCACTGCAAAGGGCTTAAAGAAAATGAACTTGGTGGCTACAGTTACGATATTGAAGATTTGAATGATGATGGCGAGATTGATTTTAGCGATGGCGGAGACAGGTATATAGCAGGTCAGGCAACCCCCAAGGTAACTATTGGATCAAACATCAGTTTCCGTTACAAGTCCTTTGATATTGCCATGCAGATAAATGGTGCTTTCGGTCATAAGATATTCAATGGCACGGGCTTGGCTTATACCAATATGTCTATATTCCCTGACTACAATGTATTGAAGGGTGCTCCTGAAAAAAATATTATTGATCAGAATGTTTCAGACTATTGGTTGGAAAAAGGTGACTATGTAAATATTGAACATATTACCATAGGCTACAATATTCCAATGAAATCCAAGGCTGTGAAGTCATTGCGTCTTTCGGCAGGCATTAGCAACCTTGCAACAATCACAGGCTATAGCGGTCTTACTCCAATGATAAACAGTTATGTAGTAAGCAACACTTTGGGCATTGACGACAAACGCACCTATCCTTTATATCGTACCTATTCGTTAGGTCTTAGTATTCAATTCTAACCGCTTACAGTTATGAAAAGATATATAAACATATTGATGGTTGCTTTGGCAACGATGATGACCTCTTGTCTTACTGAAGACCCTAGAGATCAACTTTATGAAGAAGACATTTACAACAATGCCAACAACATATATATTAATGCAGTGGCTGTGCTCTACAATTACATTGGTGGCAGTGCAGACAGTGAGGGTTTACAGGGGACCTGTCGTGGGATTTATGACTATAACACACTTACTACAGACGAAGCCATGATACCTATTCGTGGTGGCGACTGGTACGATGGAGGTTTGTGGACGAATATGTATCAGCATAAGTGGAGTCCTAATGATTTACCACTCTACAATACTTGGAAATACCTCTACAAGGTTGTTGTGTTATCGAACAAATCTCTGCATATCATCGATAAGTATAGCCATAACCTATCTGAGGAGCAGAGAGTGGCCTACGAAGCTGAGGTGCGAGCTCTGAGAGCACTTTTCTACTACTACATTATGGATATGTATGGCAGAGTGCCCATCGTAACATCCTATGAACAACCGCAGGATGAAGTTGTGCAGAGCGAGCGTAGCGAGGTTTTCCGTTTTATCGTGAATGAGTTGCAGGAGGTTGCCGAGTTGTTGCCAAATGAGCGTAGTAATAAGATGGGTAACTACTATGGTCGTATAACAACACCTGTAGCTAATTTCCTTTTGGCTAAGTTGGCTCTTAATGCCGAGATATATTGTGATGATAATTGGACTGATGGCGTTCCACGGAACGGTAAAGAGATATTTTTCACCGTCGATGGTGAGAAACTCAACGCTTGGCAGACCTGTATCAAATATTGCAATAAACTTGCCGAGGTAGGTTATCGGTTGGAGGACGATTATAGCTATAATTTCTCTGTGCATAACGAGAACTCCAACGAAAACATATTCACCATTCCGTTGGATAAGAACCTCTATGCTGCGCAGTTCTGGTATCTCTTCCGATCACGACACTACAACCATGGCGGTGCGTTGGGTGGCTCATCGGAAAATGGTACCAGTGCCAATATCTCAACAGTCTTAGCCAACGGATACGGCACAGATGATGTAGATGCTCGCTTTGAAAAGAACTTCTATGCCGGCATCGTAGAGGTTGATGGAAAGCCTGTAATGATGGACAATGGACAGCAGTTGGAGTATTTCCCATTGGAGCTAAAGTTGAATCTTACGGGAAGCTCCTATGTCAAGACAGCTGGTGCTCGTATGGCAAAATATGAGGTTGATAGGACCTCACATTCCGACGGTAGACAACCGGATAACGACATCGTGCTATTCCGCTATGCCGATGCTCTCCTGATGAAGTCCGAGGCAAAGGTACGTAATGGTGAGGATGGCTCGTTGGAGTTGAACGAAGTCCGAGGTCGTGTTGGTATGCCATATCGAGAAGCTACGCTTGAGAACATATTGAAAGAGCGTTTGTTGGAGTTAGTATGGGAAGGCTGGCGACGACAAGATATGGTGCGTTTTGGAGTTTATCACAAATCATACGATCAGCGAGTCCAACTGGCTGATGAGAAAAATGGGTATACCACAGTTTTTCCTATTCCACAAAAAAGTATAGACTTGAACCCAAAATTGAAACAAAATGTTGGATATAAATAACTTTAGCCTATGAGTATTCAATTTGACATTGCAAAACAGATTATAGCTGAAACATGCCCTAATCGCAAACTTAAGTTGGAGAATATTCGCCTTTTTGCAGATATTATTCAGCCTAAGAAATATCAAAAAGGTGATATAATTCTAAATGAAGGTGATATCTGTAATTGCCTATTTTATATAGAAAAGGGATTTATTAGACAGCACTACCTAAAGCATGATAAGGATGTGATAGAACATTTAGCATGTGAAAAAGATGTTGTCTGGTGTATTGACAGCTATTTTAACCGAGAGCCAACACATCTTATGATGGATGCTGTAGAAAACAGTGTTTTATGGGAAATTCCGCGTGATATAATGGAAGAACTTTCTGATGCTAATGGTGATATAGCTTATCTATATCGGAGTTTTTTTGAAAATTCCTTAATGTTATCACAATTAAAGGCTGACATTTTACGTTTCGAATCAGCAAATGACAGATACGCTAGATTACAGCAACATTTTCCTGAAATAACTAGAAGAGCACCTTTGACAATGATTGCTTCATATCTTCAGATGACATTGGAAACATTAAGCAGAGTACGTGTATCAATAGCTAATGCTGAGAGCAAATAAAGCAAACTAACTATTAGGACTTAACTAACATCAAAAACAGGTCAGGATATAGCGTCCTGACCTGTTTCTTTAATAAACTTAAAAGCTATGGATTAATGAGATGTTAGTCATCGTCATCATCATCGAATTCATCCTCATCGTCGTCATCATCATATTCTATTGCTTCACTTTCTTCAATAATGTTACTAAAAGCTCCTGTTAAATCAAAATGATAGTTCTTTTTATTGTTAGAATATGGAAAATAAGAAGGAAGAGCCAACTTTGAACAAGGTAACGTTCGTAAACGGTGTGCAGATTAAAAACAAAAGTGGAAAGCACTGATGTGGGATAATTTTATCTATTATGGTAAGATTAATCAAAACAGAGACAGTCATAAGTGTACTGATGGGGCATTTTATAAAGAAATTATTGTTTATCTTGCTGTTTGTCGGGGTACTGATTGCTCCGGCAAACGCACAAAACGAAAAGAATATGTATTCGTACAAGAAAATTGGCAACAAGTATATTGTCAGCATTAACAATCATACTGAAATTGTGAAAGCCCTGAATGCTTTCTGCAAGGAGAAAGGAATTCTGTCGGGTTCTATCAACGGGATTGGTGCTATCGGAGAGCTGACCCTCCGTTTCTTCAATCCCAAGACAAAAGCATATGATGATAAGACATTCCGGGAGCAAATGGAAATATCCAACCTTACAGGGAATATATCATCTATGAATGAGCAGGTATATCTTCATTTGCATATAACCGTCGGCAGGAGCGACTATTCCGCTTTAGCCGGACATCTACTTTCCGCAATACAGAATGGTGCAGGGGAGTTCGTGGTGGAAGATTATAGCGAGCGGATAAGTCGCACATATAATCCGGATTTAGGACTGAATATATACGATTTTGAAAGATAGTTGCCTATAAATATCGCTTGGAATACAGGATAATACATCATTCAGCTTAGATGATATATATCAAAAAAAGTTTATCAATTCTGTCACGTTAACTTTGCAACAGAAATAATTTAAAGACTATCAAATATGGATAAAGACAAGGATATGAGCCGCCGGAGATTCCTTAAAATGGCGGCATTGACAGGAGCTGCCATGTGTGTCGGGCCTACCTTGAACAAGGTAACGGCAGCAGAACGGGTATGGATGGGGAAACAACAAGTTGCAAACAACATCCCTGCAGGCATGGCGGCGGTGCGCACTCGGCGAACATTGGGACACGGAAATACGGCATTCACTGTTTCTGCAATGGGATATGGCTGTATGGGCTTGAACCATAACCGCAGCCAGTACCCGAGCAGGGAAAAAGAAATCGCCCTGGTGCATGAAGCTGTTGAACGTGGGGTGACCCTTTTCGATACAGCCGAAAGCTACGGCTACCACATCAATGAAAAATTGGTCGGCGAAGCCTTGAAAGGATATACCGACCGGGTATTTGTGTCATCGAAGTTCGGACATAAGTTTGTAAACGGTGTGCAGATTAAAACCGAAGAGGACAGCACTCCGGCCAACATCCGCCGGGTTTGTGAAAACTCGTTGCGCAATCTCGGAGTTGAAACATTGGGCATGTTCTACCAGCACCGCATAGACCCGAACACACCGATTGAAGCGGTGGCTGAAACATGCAGCAAACTCATCAAGGAAGGTAAAATCCTGCATTGGGGCATGTGTGAAGTAAACGTTGATACCATCCGCCGTGCGCACAAGATATGTCCGGTTACGGCAATCCAAAGCGAATATCACTTGATGCACCGCATGGTAGAGACGAACGGAGTGTTGGAGCTGTGCGAGGATTTGGGCATCGGTTTCGTTCCATACAGTCCGCTGAACCGTGGTTTTTTGGGCGGTATGATCAATGAATATACCAAGTTTGATGTTACCAACGACAACCGGCAGACCTTGCCACGCTTCCAGCCCGAAGCCATACGCGCCAACTATCGTATTGTGGAAGTTCTTAACGCTTTCGGCCGTACAAGAGGCATTACCCCGGCACAGATAGCTTTGGCCTGGCTGATGAACAAGAAGCCTTTTATCGTGCCTATTCCGGGCACCACCAAACTCTCTCATCTGGAAGAGAACCTTCGTGCCTGCGACATCCGTTTCACGGCAGAAGAGATAGAAGAACTGGAAACAGCCGTAGCTGCCATTCCTGTGGTGGGTAGCCGCTACGATGCCTTGCAGGAGTCTAAAATCCCAAAATAATCCGTGTATGAAGAAACAGATATTTTACATGACGTTCATCGCTTTACTGTCGGGCTGTAATTGTTACAAAGGGAATATTCTGCAAATAGAGGAACAAGGCAGTTTTGCCGTAGGTGGCACCGTACTGACCGATTCATTGGGACACAAATACCACGGCGACCATGCTTATGTATTTTATCAGAAACCGGTTGATGCACGGAAATATCCGCTTGTTTTTGCACATGGTGTCGGCCAGTTTTCCAAAACATGGGAGACCACTCCTGACGGACGCGAAGGGTTTCAGAATATATTTCTTCGCAAAGGTTTCTCCACCTATCTTGTCGACCAGCCTCGCCGGGGAAATGCCGGACGGAGTACGGAAGCTGTCACACTGGAACCGGTATTCGATGAAGAAGAATGGTTCAACCGTTTCCGTGTGGGAATCTATCCTGATTATTTCGAGGGTGTACAGTTCAGTCGCGACCGGGAAGCCTTAAACCAGTACTTCCGGCAGATGACGCCGACCATCGGACCTTTGGACTTCGATGTCTATTCCGATGCCTATGCTGCTCTTTTTGACAAAATCGGTCCGGCCATATTTGTCACTCATTCACAAGGCGGTCCGGTGGGTTGGTTTACTTTGCTCAAAACGAAGAACATCAAAGCCATTGTAGCATACGAACCCGGTGGAAGTGTACCCTTCCCAACCGGTCAAGTTCCCGAAGAAGGCAAAGTCTTGACACGGTCTAAAAAAACAGAAGGAATAGAAGTCCCTATGGCAGTTTTCAAGAGATACATGGAAATTCCCATCATCATTTACTATGGGGATAACCTGCCCGAAACAGACGAACATCCGGAACTTTACGAATGGACACGCCGTCTGCATCTCATGCGCAAGTGGGCCGAAATGCTCAATAAGCTGGGCGGTGACGTGACGGTCATTCATCTGCCCGATGTCGGTCTGCATGGGAATACGCACTTCCCGATGTCGGATTTGAACAATGTGGAAGTAGCTGACCTGCTGTCGAAGTGGCTGTATGAGAAACAGCTGGACAGATAGAAATTAACAGAGGATAACCCCAAAACCTAAATAAAAATAGTTATGAAACTGAAGTGCTTATTGGCAATGCTGCTCTTAACCTTCCTTTCGTGCAGCAACACTCCGGCTGTTGAAGATAAGATAGATTCGTTGCCTCACTCAGAGCCGGGGAAAACATTGATAGTCTATTTCTCATGGAGCGGACATACGCAAACTGTAGCCAACATTATCCATGAACTTATTGGATGCGACATGGTGGAGATTGAACCGGAAGAACCCTATTCTGATGAATATAATGAAGTGGTTGACCGTTTCAAAAATGAAAGAGACAATCATATTCTTCCAGCTCTGCGTACAAAAGTAGAGAATATGGATGATTATGATACATTGATTATCGGTAGTCCTATTTGGGGTGGTCTTCTGTCTTCTCCTGTAAAAAGTTTCCTGTCCGGTTATGATTTGTCCGGGAAAAAGATACTCCCATTCTGTACACATGGAGGAAGCGGAACAGCACAAAGTGTGGATAATATCCGCAAACTATGTCCCCATGCTGAAATATTGCTGTTTATGGCAGTCAAACTGCAAACTCTCGGAATGAAGTGAAAAAATGGCTGTCAGAAGCCGGATTTTCTGTCGAATTAAATTACGCCCGTTCAATAGTTTTAATACTGAAATGAAATATCCTTTGTTATCCGCACTCTTTCATCCCCTTTTTCAGAGATTTGCAGATAGACCAGTAGTTGAGATTAGGGAATATGAGATTGTCTTCCTGACAGGGTCGGTAACGCTCGATAATCTGCAAAGGAGTATCCAACAGTTTCACTTGGAACGGCACTTTTGTCTTGTACCGTTTGGACAATATCCACTTCTCACCATTCACTTCTACGATGTTGCTATTGGTTAGTTCCTTGATGTCCACGAAAGAGAGGGCAGTGAAGCTGGCGAAAACAAAAATGTCACGAATATAGAACAGTTGGACATCCCCAACTCGTGCGTCATCAACGTTTTCAGTTCATCTTCCGTCAGGAACTCACGTTCCGTCACATTAGGGCTGATGTGGAATTGGGCAAACGTTTTTTTCGGTATTAGTCCGTTAAAGTGCACACACATGACAACGCCTTTCAGCCACATGCATTTTTCCCATATCGTCCCGTTGTGAAGTCCCGCTTTCGTTGATAGGTAGGCTGCAAACCCCTTGATGAAGTCGGGCTTAATCTCCAGCATGAACATATCCGTCCGTCTGTAAAAAGACTTGATGAACGCTGCCACATGGTTTCTTGCCACCACCCGTGAACGGTGGTTGCCATTACCCTGTCTTTTCCGACACGCTTCTTGAATACTTCGTTCTCACGTCCGGACGCTTTGAGCAGTGTCTCATACTCACTGCCGATACCCTGATAAGCATTGCTCACCATTTCAGCCGTCACGAACGCTTCACGGTCGAATATACGCAGGTAGTGCTTGATGATTTGAGCCTTGATGTTGTCAAGGGCAAGGTTGATATCACGTACTTCCGCACTCTTGCCTTTCGCCCTGTTCCCTTTCACGTCCCAAAGCGTTTTCGGGATACTCTACTTATAGCTGAACTGCGTCACAATCCCGTTAATCGTTACCCGTCCTATGATGCGGACAATATCGTTTTTCTCCTTGTTGCCGTTCACGTAGAACAGCACTTTGAATGTACTTCTTGCCATACTCGTTTTTTAAGTTTAAAATTAAGTATCAATGAGTTATGCCTTGTAAACCAACCGAAGCCATACGGAGAAAAATTCAGCACGGAGTATCAAAAACCACCTTTCACGGGGTAATGATTTAGCAACCTTTCTACTTCATAAATTTACTTTTTTTTGCGTTACCTCGTTTTATGCCTTTGTCCTCATTTGTCCTCACAAACGCTTTATTCATAGCCGTTTTAAAAACATTTCCGCCTTTCTATTCCTCTTTTCCACAGATTTTTAGTAAATTTATATCCGTCTAATTTTTAAGGTCCTATGTTCAGACTCAATCTAACCAAACATTGCATAAAGTGGTACTGTTTCATCCAAATGCAACTGATGGACACGTTCGTACATTATTTTGTGCTTGTATCGTTATATCTATTGCAGCTATTATCTGTAGTTCATTTGTATCCATGGCCCATTACAGACAGGCGTTATTCAGTATGACTTATTTTTCCTCCCTGGTGTTTTTTTGTGGAGTATGCATTGCGCATTTGCGGCACCGGTCAAATATCCGGATAGAGACATAAACCGTACACGATGGAAATATATTTTTTCATTCTATGGTTTGTGGACTCCGTGACCATTCTCCCTTATATGTTAACCTATATGTATTGGGATACGAATATTGTCCATGTCATTATCCTCCTTTACATTTTTATTATTGTCAAATAGATAAGATACTTACGGAAGAGTGGGTTATGACCTATATACCTGCGGTATCATGATCTGTTTTTCTGCTATTCTGCTATACTATATAGAGCTTAATGTACAGCTTGAGGATTTCAAAACATTCGTGACGGGCTTTGGTGGGCAGTAATTCTAAGACTTTAAATAAAGAAAAATTAAGCCACCCCTTAAAAAAAAGAGATATTTCCTTTCAAAGAATTCATTTCTTTTATTACATTTGTATTAGTCTTTTGAAAATAGAAGATTTATAGTAAAGCGTTAAGGCATTATCCAAGTTCAGGAAATCCCCAATTTCGAAACAACAATTGGATAATACATTGGACGCTCCACGTTCTATCTATATAGATTTTTGTTATATATAGGCGTGGGGCTTTGTGTATTATATGTTGTTGAGTATGGGGATACTTCTGAACGGTAATACCAAAGTTCCCACGCTTAACTTTATATAAACACAACTCCAGGGAACAGGGTTGGCTTATAATAAACATTATGAAAGCAACTTGTTTTAAAAGCGAGACAACTGTCTCCAACGACTTTCCCCCTTTGTTTGTTACTGTCTTTTGTGGAATATTCTATCCTTTCATTTCCATTCCTGTCTCTTTCGGAACATACCGTTCATTATCATACAAATTACATGCCAAAGCACTTTTCTGCCTTCTCCTGCTATGGTACTAGATAATAGTAACTCCCCCTATCACATAGAGGAAGAACTTTGGTTACAGATACTTTCTCTGTCAAGAGAGTTGCAGGAGTGTAAAGCTAGTCTGCACCATAATACTTTGGACTGTATTTCCGATAAGATTGAAGGAATAGAAAGAGAACTGGATGTCTTATTGGATATTCTGCAAGGGAGGCAAGACAAAAAGACATCATAGTGCTATTTTTTATGACAATTTGTCTACGCCGATAAGTTATCCTATTATTTAAGCCTCGTTTAAGAATTCCGTTTTATGGGTTACCCACAATCGAATGGAATTTTTATATACTGAGAATAACACATGATATTAGTAATGGATTTTCAATATTCAGAGTGATAATGGATAAACGAATAGAAAACGCCATGAATGAGTTGATCAATACAGAAATATGGTCAACCGGTTTATACCTGTCATTGCAGGTTTATTTTGAAGATGAACGGCTTCCAATACTTAGCTCCTGGCTGAACTCCCAAGCACAGGACAATATGAACAAGGTTTATCAGATGATGAATCGGATATGCCATGATGGAGGATGTGTTGTAATCAATGAAATGAAACGGGATACACATGAATGGACAACGCCATTGAATGCCTTGAATGAATTGCTTGAACATGAGCAGTACATATCACGTCAGGTAAACACATTTCTCATATTATGCTGGAATGTAAGCATGTCCTTCCATTCTTTCATCAGCGGGCTGTATGCAGACCGTATATATGTAAGTACGGCATTTATGGAATTGTTACGTATCCTCGCCAAGGAAAACGAACGGAAACTACCTTATTTTTGACGGTATGGATTTAAGATTGATGTTATGCAAAATTTAATATTGCAGAATGCTATCTGGTATGTTTTTTGCGATATAATAATCGATAATAAACTATATGTCATCATGGATATATTTGTATATTTAACATTGTGTTTCACTTCGCTATTCACCTTGATGGACCCTCTTGGAGTAATGCCGGTATTCCTGCAAATGACTGATGGAATGGATACGAAAGAACGCAGATATATCGCCTTGAAAGCATGTACCATTGCATTTATCATATTAGTCCTTTTTACATTATCGGGCAGGTTTCTGTTTCATTTTTTCGGCATCTCAACAAACGGATTCCGGATTGTGGGAGGTATCATCATCTTTAAAATCGGATATGATATGTTGCAGGCACATTTTACCCATGTGAAACTGAATGAAACTGAACGAAAAGAATATTCCAAAGATATAACCATCACACCTCTTGCCATTCCGATGTTATGCGGTCCGGGAGCGATTTCCAGTGGAATAACATTGATGGAAGATGCTTCGGAATATACTTTCAAAATAGTATTGCTTGGCGTAATCGCTTTGGTCTGCATTCTTTCCTTCTTTATTCTGTGCGCGTCCACCCAGCTTTTAAAAATCTTGGGAGAGACGGGAAACAATGTGATGATGAGACTGATGGGACTTATTCTAATGGTGATCGCCGTGGAATGTTTTATCAGCGGGATACGTCCGGTATTAATTGAAATCTTGAAACAAGCCCATGCTTGTTCTTAAAGAAGAGAGATAATTTGGATTTATTATTAACATTAAAAGTTTGATTCATCATGACTGAAAAATTGCAAAATGCTCTGAATGAGCAAATCACAGCAGAATTATGGTCTGCCAACCTGTATTTATCAATGTCTTTTTATCTGGAAAGAGAGGGCTTTTCCGGAATGGCTCGCTGGATGCAGAAACAGTCTGCAGAAGAGACCGGGCATGCATATGCCATTGCCGGGTACATGATTAAGCGTGAGGCAACCCCGAAAGTAGACAAGGTCGATGTGGTTCCACAAGGTTGGGGTAACCCTGTTGAAGTATTCGAGCATGCTTTGGAGCATGAAAAACATGTTTCCAAACTGATTGATGAGTTGGTACAGGTAGCATCCGAAGAGAAAGACAATGCCACTCAGGACTTCTTGTGGCAATTTGTTCGTGAGCAAGTAGAAGATGAAGCGAATGTACTCAATATTGTTAGTCATCTGAGGAAAGCCGGAGACTGTGCTATCCTTTTTATGGATGCAAAACTGGGTGAACGGGAGTCATAAACCAGAATAATCAATAAAAATAAATAAAATGAAAATAGTAGATTTATTGGGAGGAAAGGCTGAGTACTACCTGAACCATACATGTAAGACGATAGACAAACAACTTATCCATATTCCGGGACCGGATATGATAGATAAGGTATGGATGAATTCCGACAGGAATATCCGTACATTGGAAAGTTTGCAGGCTTTATACGGACATGGACGTCTGGCCAATACGGGCTATGTATCCATTCTGCCTGTAGACCAGGGCATAGAACATTCTGCAGGAGCGTCTTTCGCCCCCAATCCGCTTTATTTCGATCCCGAAAACATCATAAAGCTGGCCATTGAAGGAGGGTGTAATGCCGTGGCATCCACATTCGGTGTGTTGGGCGCCGTGGCACGCAAATATGCACACAAGATACCTTTTATCGTCAAGCTGAACCATAATGAGTTGCTGACTTATCCGAACAGCTACGACCAGGTAATGTTCGGTACGGTGAAAGAGGCATGGAACATGGGAGCCGTAGCTGTCGGTGCTACCATTTATTTCGGTTCGGAACAAAGCCGCCGCCAGATAGTGGAAGTGTCACAGGCTTTTGAATATGCCCACGAACTGGGAATGGCTACTATTCTGTGGTGCTATTTGAGAAACAGCAGCTTCAAAAAGGATGGTACCGACTATCATGCCGCTGCCGACTTGACAGGACAAGCCAACCATATCGGGGTTACCATTAAAGCCGATATCGTGAAGCAGAAGCTCCCATCCAATAACGGCGGTTTCAAGGCTATCGGATTCGGAAAGACAAACGAGTGTATGTATTCGGAACTGACCACTGACCATCCGATAGACCTTTGCCGTTATCAGGTGGCGAATGGCTATATGGGACGTGTCGGATTGATTAACTCGGGCGGTGAATCCCATGGGGAATCCGACCTGCATGATGCTGTCGTAACGGCAGTAGTAAATAAGCGTGCAGGTGGTATGGGGCTGATCAGCGGTCGTAAGGCTTTCCAGAAACCGATGAAAGACGGAATTCAACTTCTGAACACCATTCAGGACGTATATCTGGATTCTTCAATAACCATTGCATAAAGAAGAAGTATCCATGAAAAGAATAGTGTTATTACGTCATGGCGAAAGTCTATGGAACAAAGAAAACCGTTTTACTGGATGGACGGACGTGGATTTAAGCGAGAAAGGAGTTGAAGAAGCCTGCAAGGCAGGCGATGCATTACGGGAGGCTGGATTTTCTTTTGAGGCAGCTTACACTTCTTACTTGAAACGTGCCGTAAAAACGTTGAACTGTGTCTTGGACCGGCTGGATAAAGACTGGATTCCGGTTGAAAAGACCTGGCGGCTGAACGAGAAGCATTACGGCATGCTTCAGGGACTGAATAAGAGTGAAACAGCGGTCCAATATGGTGAAGAACAAGTACACATCTGGCGAAGAAGCTATGACGTGGCTCCCGCTCCGGTAGGCAAAGATGATCCCCGTAATCCGGGCATGGATATCCGCTATGCCGGTGTACCAGATAGCGAACTTCCCCGTACGGAATCCCTGAAAGATACTATTGGGCGTGTCATGCCTTACTGGAAATGCATCATCTTTCCCGCATTGATGTATAAGGACAGCCTGCTGGTAGTCGCCCATGGTAACAGCCTGCGCGGAATCATCAAGCATCTCAAAGGAATTTCCGATACGGATATTTCCAACCTGAACCTGCCTACGGCAGTTCCTTATGTCTTTGAATTTGACGACAGGCTGGTTCTTGTCAAGGACTACTACCTTGGAAACCCGGAAGAGATACGGAAACGGGCAGAAGCTGTGGCCAAACAAGGGATGGCTAAAAAATAAAAATCTGTCTATCAAGCAGATGCTTTTTTTTAAGTTTTAATTATTAACTTTTAAAGAGGAGGTAAAAATGGTACCTGTAAAAACAAACCAGAATTGGTTACCGAGTATTTTTAACGATTTCTTTGACAATGAATGGATGGCAAGAGCAAACGCTACGGCTCCAGCCATCAATGTGATTGAGAATGAAAAGGACTACAAGGTAGAACTGGCAGCTCCGGGAATGACCAAGAATGATTTTAAGGTAAGTGTGGATGAAAGCAACAATCTGGTAATCTGCATGGAAAAAAAGGACGAGAAAAAGGAGGAGAAGAAAGACGGAAAATACTTGCGCCGTGAATTCTCCTATTCCCGATTCCAGCAGAGTATCCTGCTGCCGGATAATGTGGAAAAAGATAAAATTTCGGCCAAAGTGGAACACGGGGTCCTGTTTATCGATATTCCCAAAGTCGTAGATAAGAAGGTTCAGGAAACCACCAAAACTATTGATGTCAAATAAGATATCTTGATGAGACTCTACAGAAGGCATTTCTTATTATCAGGGAATGCCTTCACCCGGATATTTGAATTCCAAAATAAATATAATGAGAGGATTTGATTTCGATAAAGCGCTGGTAGCCCTTCAGAATGAACTGCATTGTTTTGCATATAAACTGACTGCTGACAAGGATGAAGCAGAAAACTTGTTGCAGGAAACAATGTTGAGGACGTTGGATAATAAGGATAAGTTTGATTCCGGTACGAATTTTAAAGGCTGGATGTATACCATCATGCGCAATGCATTTATCAATAATTGCCGGACAAAGAAAATACGAGGGAATTTATATGTATTATCAGAACCTGAATATCATTTCCTGTTAAGGGATGACTCTTTCATTTTCGTGGATAACGGGCATGATGCAAAAGAGATAAGGGAAGCCCTTAAAACATTGCCTAAAGCACATTATGTCGTTTTTATGTTGTACCGGAGTCAAATATCGGGAAATAGCCGCAAAGATAGGAGTGTCACTGAGTACGATAAAAAGCCGTATCTTTTATAGCAGAAAAAGGCTAAAACAGTTGCTTTCTAATTTTGCCTGATTAATTAAAATATAAAAAACAAATTATGGATAACAAGTATATTGGAATTCTGACTTCCGGAGGGGATGCTTCAGGAATGAACGCGGCTATCCGTGCCGTGACCCGCGCCGCCATTTTTAACGGATTTAAAGTGAAAGGAATTTATAGAGGTTACGAGGGGCTGATTGCCGGTGAAGTGAAAGAACTCACGACGGAAGATGTAAGTAGCATTATCCAGAGGGGAGGCACCATACTGAAAACAGCTCGCTCCGAGACTTTCACCACTCCCGAAGGACGCAAGAAAGCTTATAAGGTCATACAGAAAGAGAACATCAATGCTTTGATAATTATCGGTGGAGACGGTTCCCTGACGGGAGCCCGTATCTTTGCGGAGGAGTATGATGTGACGTGCATAGGATTGCCCGGCACCATTGACAATGACCTATATGGTACCGATTTTACCATAGGATATGATACGGCATTGAACACCATTGTGGAATGCGTGGATAAAATCAGGGACACGGCAACCTCCCATGACCGTATCTTCTTTGTCGAAGTGATGGGGCGTGATGCGGGCTTCCTGGCACAAAACAGCGCAATAGCTTCCGGTGCTGAAGCGGCCATCATCCCGGAGGACAGGACGGACGTGGACCAGTTGGAAACATTCATCGGGCGCGGATTCAGAAAGACGAAAAACAGCAGCATCGTAATTGTGACCGAAAGTCCTGAAAACAAGAATGGAGGTGCCATATATTACGCCGACCGGGTAAAGAAGGAATATCCCGGGTATGATGTCAGGGTTTCTATCCTGGGCCATCTGCAACGGGGTGGTGCTCCGAGTGCCAATGACCGTATACTGGCAAGCCGGCTGGGTGAAGCCGCAATCCAGGCCTTAATGGAAGGCCAGCGAAATGTTATGATAGGCATACGGAACAACGAGATTGTTTATGTTCCTTTTGTCCAGGCAATCAAAAAGGACAAGCCTATTGACAAAAGCCTGATCCGGGTCCTTAACGAATTATCGATCTAAAATAACCGTTAATATGTCAGAAGTTGCTCCCTTAATATCGGATCTTGCCATAATTCTGATTATTGCCGGTATTGTAACCGTCATTTTCAAGTGGCTGAAGCAACCGGTCATATTGGGCTACATTGTAGCCGGTATTATGGCGGGTCCTTCCGTTTCTTTGGTCCCGACTGTTTCCGATCCTGCCAATATCAAAATATGGGCGGACATCGGTGTCATTTTTCTGCTGTTCGCGATGGGACTGGACTTTTCGTTCAAGAAATTGATAAATGTGGGCATTACGGCTATCGTTGCCACTGTCACTATTGTATGTGGCATGATGTTCATAGGTTATACAGCGGGGAATGCAATGGGGTTCTCCCACATGAGCAGTATTTTTCTGGGTGGAATGTTGTCCATGTCGTCCACGGCCATCGTATTCAAGGCCTTCAATGACATGGGACTTCTCCAACAGAAATTCACTGGCATTGTCTTGGGGATTCTTGTTATCGAAGATCTGGTGGCTGTAGTGATGATGGTTGTTCTTTCCACGTTGGCGGTAGGCAAACATTTTGAAGGGAAGGAGATGCTGGAAAGTATATTGAAGCTGGCCGCTTTCCTGATTTTCTGGTCGGCATTGGGTATCTATCTGATACCTACCCTGCTGAAGAAGATACGCCGTTTCACCAGCAACGAGATTTTATTGATAACCTCTCTGGGACTTTGCCTGGGAATGGTGATGATTGCGACAAAAGCGGGATTTTCTGCCGCATTGGGAGCCTTTGTCATGGGGTCCCTGCTGGCAGAGACCGTTGAAGCGGAAAAAATCGTACATATCGTACAGCCGGTAAAAGACCTGTTCGCTTCCATATTTTTCGTGTCGGTAGGAATGATGATCGATCCTGCCATGATGTGGGAATATGCCGTCCCTATTCTCATCCTGACATTGCTGGTACTGTCCGGTCAGGTACTGTTCGGGAGCTTTGGTGTCTTGCTTTCCGGCCAGCCGTTGAAAATTGCCATACAGTCCGGCTTTTCACTGACACAGGTCGGTGAATTCGCATTCATCATCGCATCTTTAGGCGTCAGTCTGAATGTTACGGACAAGTATCTCTATCCGGTCATAGTGGCAGTATCTGTCATAACGACTTTTCTTACCCCCTATATGATACGGCTTTCGGAACCAGCATACCGGTTTATAGACATCCACATGCCTGAATCCCTGAAAGATTATCTCGTACACTATACGTCCGGGGCAATGACTGTAAAACACCAGGGTACTTGGCATAAACTGATCCGGTCTATGCTGGTGTCTGTCACACTCTATCTGGTCGTATGCGTTTTTTTCATCACTTTATATTTTTCCTATGTGCATCCTTTGATTAGGAAAAGTCTGCCGGGAATGGAAGGGAACTTGTTGGGCTTCATCATCATCTTTCTTGTCATATCCCCGTTTCTATGGGCCATCATCATGAAAAGGAACAATTCAACCGAGTTCCGTAAACTCTGGACGGACAACAAGTTCAACAGAGGGCCTTTGGTATCAATAGTACTTGTCAAAATACTGATCTGCACGATTATCATGATGAGTATCATTACCCATCTTTTCAATGTTGCCTTGGGAGCCGGGTTGGTAGTCTCTTCCATTATCATTGCCGTCATTTATTTTTCCAAGCGGATCAAGAAACGGTCGCTGACTATAGAGAGACAATTTATGGCAAACTTTCAGGGGACGGACGGGAATGGACTTTCTACAGAAAGTGATACAGGCTCCACCCTTGGCAGCAATATCCCGTTCAAGGAATTACATTTGGCGGATTTCACAGTATCCCCTGATTCCATATATGTGGGCAGAACATTAAAAGAAAGCAGCTTGCGCACCTTGTTTCAGATAAATGTGATTTCAATCACCCGTGGAGAAAAACGCCTAGATATACCACAAGGGGAAGAACATCTCTATCCATATGACAAGGTTACGGTCGTAGGTACGGACCGACAGTTGGAAAGCTTCCGGACATCCATGGAGCAAAAGAAGGTAGAAAGGAACGGGAACGGAACATCCTCGCAGGATGAGATGGAAATAGGGCAATTTCCTGTCGAAGGAGGTTCACCATTGATCGGAAAGACGATCCGGGAGGCAGACATATCGGATAGCATCATTATCGGAATAGAGAGGAGTACCGTGAATATTATGAATCCAGACCCTGATACAATTTTCAAGGAGAATGATACGGTATGGATTGTCGGTAAACGAAAAATAATAAAAGGACTGAATAAAGATTAGGACTTATTTAATTAAAATGTCATGGAATATTCAAGTTATAATGTAAATACCCCTCAGTGGAGGGAGATTACAGTAGGTTCACATCTTCCTGCAGAACTGCGAAAACTTGCAGAAATCGCACATAATCTCTGGTGGACATGGAATGATGACGCAAAGAAACTGTATTGTGATTTGGATTCGGAACTTTGGAAAGAGGTGGAACAGAATCCGGTATTGTTTCTGGAGCGGATAAATTATGAGAAGCTTGTAGCGCTGGCACATGATGAGAACTTTGTCTATAAAATGGATGCCGTCTATTCCGCCTTCAAAAAATACGTAGATGTGGAACCGGATCACCAGCGCCCGTCAATAGCTTATTTCAGCATGGAATACGGCTTGGATGAAGTCCTTAAGATATATTCCGGCGGTTTGGGAATGTTGGCGGGGGATTACCTGAAAGAGGCGTCGGACAGCAATGTGGACCTTTGTGCCATAGGACTTTTGTACCGTTACGGTTATTTTGACCAGTCGCTTTCCATGGACGGCCAGCAGACAGTCAATTATAAAGCGCAGAATTTCGGGCAGCTCCCGATTGAAAAGGTAATGCAACCGGATGGGAAACAACTGGTAATCCACGTCCCCTATGCCGACAGTTTTGTGGTACATGCCAATGTCTGGAAAGCCAGTGTGGGGCGTATTCCCCTTTATCTGCTGGATACGGACAATGAACTCAACAGCGAGTTTGACCGCCCTATCACTCACCATCTGTATGGAGGCGACTGGGAGAATCGGCTAAAACAGGAAATACTGCTTGGCATAGGCGGGATGATAACGCTGAGAGCTTTAGGTATAACGAAAGATGTATATCACTGTAATGAGGGGCATGCCGCACTGATCAATATCCAGCGGCTTTGTGATTACATAAATGGCGGCTTGAATTTCGGGCAGGCCATGGAGCTGGTACGTGCTTCCTCACTTTATACCGTACATACTCCCGTACCCGCTGGTCATGATTATTTTGACGAAGGGCTTTTCAATAAATATATGAAGGGATATCCTGGCAAGTTGGGTATAACCTGGGATAACCTGATGGATCTCGGGCGTCACAATCCGGGAGACAAGGAGGAACGTTTCTGCATGTCTGTCTTCGCCTGCAAGACCTGCCAGGAGGTAAACGGTGTCAGCAAGTTGCATAAATCGGTATCCCAGCAAATGTTTGCGCCGATCTGGAAGGGATACTTCCCGGAAGAGAACCATGTGGGTTATGTAACCAACGGGGTACATCTGCCTACCTGGTGTGCGGCAGAATGGAAAAAGCTTTTCAAGGACAATTTTGATGAGAATTTTTTCTGCGACCAGTCCAATCAGAAAATCTGGGAGGCCGTCTATGGCATCCCGGATGAAGAGATATGGAATACCCGGTTAAAACAGAAAGCAAAATTGCTGGACTATATCAAAAGCAAATGCAGCAAGGACTGGCTCAGGAGTCAGATTGATCCGGCATTGAGCGTTTCCATTTTTGAGAGATTCAATCCCGATGCTCTTCTAATAGGCTTCGGACGCCGTTTTGCTACATATAAGAGGGCTCATCTTCTGTTCACGGATATAGACCGACTTGCCAGGATTGTGAATAATCCGAAATATCCGGTACAGTTCATCTTTGCAGGCAAAGCCCATCCCAATGACGGTGCCGGGCAGGGGCTGATCAAGCAAATCGTGGAAATATCCCGGCGTCCGGAATTTTTAGGTAAAATCATATTCTTGGAGAATTACGACATGGACCTGGCACGCCATCTTATCTCGGGGGTGGATATTTGGATGAACACCCCTACGCGGTTGGCAGAAGCTTCGGGTACGTCGGGCGAGAAGGCATTGATGAACGGTGTGCTTAATTTCTCCGTGCTGGACGGTTGGTGGTATGAAGGATACCGTAAGGATGCTGGATGGGCACTGACTGATAAAAGGACTTATCAGAATGAACAGTACCAAAACCAGCTGGATGCCGAAGCCATCTATTATTTGTTGGAGCATGACATCCTGCCACTGTATTACGAGCATGGGGGGAAGAACTATTCGGAAGACTGGGTCAAGTATATCAAGAACTCAATCGCACAAATCGCTCCCCATTTTACCATGAAAAGACAGTTGGACGACTACTATGACAGGTTCTATAACAAACTGTCAGAGCATTTCCACATTCTGGCAGCCGACAACTTTGCGAAGGCGAAAATGATGGCTGACTGGAAAGCAAACGTCCGAAGCAGATGGGATGCCATAGAAATCAAATCCATAGAGGCAGGGAATGGGCTGAATGCCACGGTTGAAGCCGGAAAGGAATATGAGGTGACGGTTGTCGTTGATGAGAAAGGCCTGGATGACGCAATCGGAATAGAATCGGTCATTATCAGGCGTGAAGACGGTCAGGATCACATATATGAGGTTATTCCCCTTTTGCCGGTTTCCAAGAATGGGAATTTATATACCTTTAAGGCGACATCCGGCATTTTCAACGCTGGAAGCTTCAAGCAGGCCTTCCGTATGTATCCCAAGAATGCTTTGTTACCTCACCGACAAGATTTCTGTTATGTACGATGGTTTTAATGAACAGTAAAAGGATATGCAAAAACAACGTATGAGCGGGCAAAATCAAAAAACAGATAAACGGATAGCATGGCCGATCATCATCATGAACTTCACGGGAGTGTATGACTACGAGGCGTTTGCCCGGAACAATAAATTTATATGGCTGGATTGTCGTCATCTTTATGGTACAGATGGCTACTGTGACAGGGAGGGGGCTTTGGCTTTGAAGGGGATGATTGCTGATTATCCGGCGGAGGGAGTCCATTTCATCGATTCAGGCAATTATCATTATTTGACTAAATTCTGGACAGACAAACTTGAAACTCCGTTTTCGCTGATTGTGTTCGACCACCATCCCGATATGCAGCCACCGTTGTTTGACAACATACTTTCTTGCGGAAGTTGGGTAAAGGATATATTGGACCATAACAACAACTGCAAGAAAGTAATTATCGTAGGTTCTTCAGACAAACTGATACAGGCTGTGCCGAAAGGATATGAAAGACAAGTTCGGTTTTACAGTGAAACTACGCTCATGCACGAAGAGGGTTGGCAGAACTTTTCTTCCGGACATATCAACGGACCGGTTTACATTTCCATAGACAAGGATGTCTTGAATCCGGCTTCGGCAGCAACAAACTGGGATCAAGGTTCTCTCAGCTTATGGGAATTGGAGAAACTGCTGGCTGTTATTCTTCAGAAAGAACAGGTAGTAGGCATTGACATCTGTGGGGAATGCTCCACAACACTCAATCTTTTTGAAGAAAAACGGGAAACCGTCATGGATAGCCAGGCAAACAAAGAATTGCTCAGATTTATCCGGTCATCCTCCGGCCTTCAATAGAATTAGTTTTTTTGTTATTATAATTATCATATAAAAATAAAATAATTTAGCTTTATGGAAACAATTGTTCGTAGAATTGGACTTGTTGCACACGATGCAATGAAAAAAGACATGATAGAGTGGGTTCTCTGGAACTCGGAACGTCTGATAGGACATAAATTCTATTGTACGGGTACAACCGGTACACTAATTAAAAAAGCCCTTGAAGAAAAACATCCTGAAATCAAATGGGATATCACAATCCTGAAATCTGGTCCTTTAGGAGGTGACCAGCAAATTGGTTCGCGGATCGTAGAAGGAGAAATAGACTATCTGTTCTTTTTTACAGATCCGATGACACTACAGCCGCATGATACGGATGTGAAAGCATTGACCAGACTGGCTGGAGTTGAAAATATTGTTTTCTGCTGTAACCGTTCGACTGCGGACCACATTATTACGAGTCCCTTATTCACTGACCCAACTTACGAACGTATTCACCCGGATTACACCAATTACACGCAGCGTTTTGAAAACAAGGGAATCATATCTGAAGCAGTGGAGCAAGTGAAAAAGCGGAGGAATAAAAGTGAGAATAACATTTCTAAATGAACTGTAATAAGTAGTAGAATATTTATAAGGCTATCTAAGAAACAAGTTGTTTACATCTTTCAGAATAGGTATCAGCTGAATAGTAATCTGCTAAGTTTGTGTCAAAACGTTGGCACAAACTCTTTTATATTTTACAGTTCTGCTATATTTTCTTTTGGCTATGCTGCTTTTTCCAGGGGCAGCGGATTTTTCCGGTTGGCAAGCTTTCCTTTAAGCGTATAGCCTAGCCAGTCTGAACATGAAGAATTTCAGATCAGCCACCCCTCTAAACTGGCTTCGAAGAGCTTTGATTTTAGCATTGAACGACTCCGCTGAAGCATTTGTCAATCGTTCTTCAAAATTTTAGGGGAAATACCTAAAGATACAAAAAGCCAACTAATTCGCAATACTTTTAGTATGAATTAGTTGGCTAATTTTATAGGATTTACTGAATATCCCCTAGTTAAAACAGCTATGCACAATTCCTTTTATTCCGTTTTCAGGTATATGGCATACAAATTGTCAATAATACCATCTGCTAAGCCAATGACCGGAACATGGATATACTCAGCTTTGACAATACCTGCAATTATCAGAAATATCTCAGCGGCGGGAACAATAACATCTGCACGGTCAGTTTTCAGATTAAATTCTTCCATGCGCTGTTATACCGGCACCACGAGTGACCGTTTCTCCGGATGGTATGAATTTGAAGTATCAACATAAAATCGGATTGTTATGGAAACCGTATGTTTTGAAAGGAAGGCGTTCGAGGAATTTGCCATGAAAATCGAACGGTTCATACATAGGGTGGAGGGAATCCCCATCTGGATTTGAAAGGCGTGAAGAGGACGGCTGGCTGGCTCGACCACCAGGATGTCTGCCTGAAGCTGAAAATCAGCAAGCGCACCTTGCAGACCTTGCGGGATAACGGCACGCTCGCCTATACCAAGATAGGCAACCGTACCTATTACCTGCCGGAAGACGTGGAGCGTATCGTCACGAAAGTGGAGGACAGACGCAAGGATGCACGCTACAGGGGGCACACCATTTGAAGGAATTGAACTGAAGTATCAACAAAAGACAAATGAGCAGTATGTATAATAGAGTTTATATCGAATAATTGATTAAAGCGTTCTTTGATTTATCTTTGTGATCTAAAAAGTTCAATTGATGTATTACGACAAGATTCGCCACCGTCATAGCCAAGTGCTTGCTGCGACAGGATTAACTCCTGCAGAGTTTGACGCTTTGCTAATAACTTTCAAGTACCATTGGGATGAATATTACAGCCATTTTACCTTGGAAGGTAAAGTGCGCCAACGTATATCTTACAACAGTGTTGTCTCTGATTCAGGACAAAATGTTCTTCATATTGGTATATCTGAAGACCAATCCCCTTCAGGAACTCCATGCTATTCAGTTTGAGATGACCCAGCCCCAGGCCAATAGATGGATTCACCTTCTTTCTGAGATTCTCCGGCGTACATTGAAAACGCTTGGTGAATTGCCTGACCGTAACTCCAAACGTCTGATACACATTCTTCAAGGGTGCGAAGAAGTCTTGTTGGACGGAACCGAGCGACCTATTCAGCGTCCTTTGGATGAAGACTGGCAGTCTGCATGCTATAGTGGTAAAAAAAACTCATAGCATAAAGAATAACCTGTTATGTACTAACAATCTTCGGATTGTATGGTTGAGCTCCACATACAAAGGTCATGTCCATGACAAAAAGATTTGTGATGAAGAACCTCTTCTACTTCCCAAAGGTATTAGGCTCTGGCAGGATACAGGTTTCATCGGACACAAACCGGATGGAGTTGAAATATGCATGCCCAAAAAGAAACCTAAAGGGAAAGAGCTTACTTGTGTTGAAAAACAAGAGAACAAGCGGATTTCCGGAGTTAGGATTAAAGTGGAGCATGCCATAGGTGGTATGAAAAAATGCCGTATTGTCAAAGAACGATTCAGATGCCATAAATTCGGTTTCGAAGATATGGTGATTCTTATTGCTTGTGGATTACACAACTTCAGAATCAGTCACAAAATGAGTCATATAACAAATTAATCTATATAATGTTTAATGAATTGAAAACGAAAGACGATGCGTGGATGCAGTCCATCCACGAGCGTATCGACCGGCTGTCGGCGATGATTGACGGCATTTTCGGAGATGGCGCGGTTCCGCCAAAAGAAGACGTGTACCTGTGCGACAGTGAGGTGGCGTGTATGCTGAAAGTCAGCCGCAGGACATTGGGCGAGTATCGGAGCAACGGCACGCTGCCTTACTATGTACTTGGTGGCAAGGTCTTGTACAAGAGGAGCGAGATCGAGCAGGTGTTGGAACGGGAATATAGGAGTGTCGGCAAGGCGCGGGGAAGCGGATGAAGATTCCATTTACCTGTTTTTTACGCACTTGTACAGGCTGCGGGCATTAAGACTGTCCGCATAAAGGCTGGACGTTTGCGTGCGCCAGCCACAGACTGTTTTTTAGAGGTGAGGGAGTTTGCCGTCTGGAAAAAGAACCTCTTTTTGGACTTTGGCACAAAGTCGTCCCCTGCCCGGTATCAGACTGTAATTCCTGTATGCAATCCTTTTCTGACTGTTCTCGTAACAGTCTGTTTCAATCCTGCCTGACCTTTGTTTACTTTTCATAAAGAGACTGTACCGCCTTTGTGACCGGGATATGAAACCGAAAGATTGTTTTTGACGGTTGCTAAAAAAGAAAAATCAAAGGTGTTTTGCATGTTCCGTAAAAAATCGTACCTTTACATAAAGTGAGTTGCACATCAACGCAATTGATGCAAGTATGTAGAAACCAGAACGGTTGCCAACTCGTTACCTCGTTTTTTGATGATCCGCATAAACTTTTATTCTTAGCGGATTATGTGATTCTTTCAAAAATAATCTCTATTTTGGGAATACGGCTTTCTGAATATCGGAAATTCTATGTGCCTGCCGTTTTACATCCCCTCCCTACAATCTACAACGACATGCTATCAGAACACTTCCCCATAAAATTTCTATTTTTCCTGTGAAATTATTCTCTTATTCAAAAAAAATAGTATCTTTGTCCTATAAAAGTTGTTCATAAGTATGAGACTGTAAAGTACTGAAATTAGCACAATCTCCAAATCGTTACCTTAGACTTTTCAGAACTTCCATAAGCGTTTGTCTTTCAAATTAATCCATCAAATTGATAAGAATTTAAAATAAGGTTGATGTTGAAAGGCTTTGTCGTCTGGTTATGTATGTTATTGCCGCTCGCTTTGTTTGCTCAAAACAGAGGGAACGACTCTATTGTATACGACAGCATCAAAAAACAACAGGGAGGCTTCATGAAAGTAATAAAGAAGTTCCTCAACTTCAATGACTTTGATACCACCTACATAAGTCCCAATCGCTACAACTACGCCTTAATGCTGGATCATTTCACAAATTACGAGTATTACTCCGTAGGTACTTCTGCCCCCGAACCCCAACGGCTGCGCTTCACCCCCAACCCTCATAATAAGATAGGCGCTTATTTTGGTTGGCGCTGGATATTCTTAGGGTGGTCTGTGGATACAGACGGACTCATCGGAAAGAAAAGCGGAAAAAACAGGGGAACAGAATTTGACCTCAGCCTTTATAGTTCAAAGTTAGGTGTGGATATATTCTATCGCCGCACAGGAAACGATTATAAGATACACAATGTGACAGGTTTCTCAGACCGCATTCCTTCTAATTACTCCGAGGACTTCAACGGTTTGAAAGTGAACATGAAAGGGTTGAACCTATACTACATCTTCAATAACCGGCACTTTTCTTATCCGGCAGCTTTCAGCCAGTCCACCAACCAGCGCCGAAATGCAGGTTCGCTCATAGCCGGGCTTTCCGTGTCTACACACAATCTGAAGTTCGATTATACAAAACTGCCCGAAGTGATTCAGGAAACGATGAACCCCGGCATGAAAGTAAGGCACATAAAATACACAAACATCAGCCTCAACTTCGGCTATGCCTACAACTGGGTGTTTGCACGTAACTGCCTTGCCTGTCTGTCGCTCTGCCCGGCAGTTGCTTATAAGACTTCGCGGATTGAAAAGGCGGCGGAAGAGCCAAGTGAATGGTATAAAAACTTCAATATAGACTTTATATTGCGGGCAGGCGTAGTATATAATAACAGTAAATACTTTGTAGGCACCTCATTCCTGGGCAGAACGTACGATTACTACCGGGATAATTTTTCCCTGAACAACGGATTTGGTACGCTGCAAATATATGCCGGATTCAACTTCTACCTGAAGAAGGAACACCGGAAGAAGAAATAATCAATGCGAATCACCAGAACTTGTTATGCTCTGCACTATACTCAAATCCGGCAGACTGCAACAGCCCTACAATCGTTTCTTTGTTCACATTCATATCATCGCAGAGCTCATCCAGTGAAGAATAACAATCACGCAATTTTGTATTGATGAAGCTGAAAAGCATCATCGGATCTTTAGGCAATTCCATTTTTATACTAATACTTATTGATTCCGGCTGCAAAATTACAACTATCCGGATAATCTTATTCTTCCTGCGGACCTATTTTTTCTATCTTTAACGCTACTTTCTCTATAATCTTACTGAGTTCCTCTTCCAGTGGAATGACATTGAAATCCTCCCAGAAGTTTTTGTCATACTTGAAGTCTTCCTCGGCAAGAACTGTACGTGTCGGCAGCCTTTCGGCACGTGGGAAACGAGTTACATTCTCATTGTCTACCCTGCATGTCACCATCTCAAACCATGTGTGCAGAATGGGATTGCTTGAGAAAGCACGTTTCCGCTTCATCCTGAAATACTGGTCGCCACGAATATGATGAATATAATAAGTCCCGTTCCAGGGCTTATAGGAGATGGTATATACTATTTTCTGGGCTGTCAGATTCACTTTCGGCGCCTGCCGGACTACAAAAATCCGCGTGGCTTTCTTGATGTATTTGGGCTGCATCTCAATACGGGCCTGCACCAAAGCCCCGTTTTCCGAGTCAATATACAGTGCTCCACAATAAAGCGGTTCCTTAACATCGTGCCTTTGCTCAAAATAGACCACATTAACACAACGGTCGTCTATGAATGTGATGTCGCCGGAGGTATATACATACGGATTATTCAATTCATCAACAGAGAAAAAATCCGGCAGGTCTTTCATTATGTCCAGTTGCAGGCAGGCCTGGATGCCGGCTCTTATCTTAGCCACCAGGCTGTCGGTACTTTCCCGGTTGTCAATCCGGCTCATCTTTAACAGCTTCACTTGGTCGAACGCATTCTTTTCTTTCAAAGAAGTCTTATATACCTTGAAGACAGCTTCCGTCAGGCTTTGGAATTTATTCTTCAACTGAACCCCCTCACGATAGAATGTAGTCAGATAGATGGGTTCCAATGAATAGTTTTCCTCCCGGCGTTCAAGCATTTCCCGTAGTAATTTCTTTGGTTCCACCAGCCTTATCAATACTTCCTGCAAAGGGACTACTTTAGGTTCCAGATTCAGCACATTGTCACGACCAACCAACGTAGCCGCTTCAATAGTCTGTGCCATATAGCCTAAATGCGAAAACGAGAGAGTGCTGTTTTTCAGGGAGTCCGGCAAGTGAAGCCGGAACTCCCCATCTTTATTTGAAATATTACCTATTGAAGTTCCTTGAACTATGACGGATGCATTGGATACGGGTTCGCCCGTTTCCTTATCCCTCAAAGTGCCGGTGATAGTAAAGAAAACCGATTGAGGTATTTTTGCCACCTTTTCTGTTCTTACAATCTTTTCCACAGGAGGCAGAATCAGGATATGCTGCCCTATAACTTTAAGTTCTAATCTCTTATTACCTATTATTTCGTAAATAGCCTGCCGGACAGTGCACTTTTTCCCTTTCGTCTTCACTACCGCATCATTGTCCACTACCTTACTGTCATAAACAAAAAGGTATCCGGATTGCTCCGAGACTTTCCCCAACAACGCATATACCGTCCCCTTCGCCCGGGGCAACCTGATGATACGGTCCAGCACATCTCCCCCCTCCGCTTTCATGCTACCGATAACGAGGAGCAGTCCTAAAAGGATGATGAGGAAACGATGCGGCTTCATTACTTTATATATTTGAGGTTATCATTCGGACAGAATCAACTTATCCCCTTCGCGGGAACACTTCAAAGCGAGTGCCCAGCAAATCAGTTCAGCCATCGCTTCGGGCGAACTGTCTTCAAACTCAATAGTCAGCTTCCGTTTGCCTAAAACGGATGAACCGGTCTTTATCTGCAAGTCAGAGGCTTCCGCATTCACTACCCGCAAGACGTCTTCCAGACACTCGTCCTTGAAACGTATATTCCTAGTGTAGCGTCCGAATGCGTCGAAATCCGTCGTCTCGCTCAGTTGCAACTGTTGCGCCTGCAGCGTAACGGTTTCTCCTGCGTTCACAAGCACGCTTTGCCCGCCTTGCTTCATAGATACCCTTACCTTGCCCCGCCTTACAGACAGTTTGAAAAGACCATCTTCATGGCTGCGGACATTGAAAGCCGTGCCCAGCACCTCTATCCGCACCTTTTCCGTCTCAATCAGGAAGGTTTGTTCTTGCTTTTTCGCCACGTCGAAGAAGGCTTCTCCCTGTAGGTTCACCATTCTTTTATCCGTAGCAAAATGTTCGGGATACTGCAAAGTGCTTTCTTGTGCCAGATAAACTACAGAACCATCTTCAAGGGTAGTGACCAGTGTAGATGCTTCCTTGTTCTCTTGTGTCACCAGGTTAAGGTCTATGTTTTCACTTCCCGGCACCAACCACAGGGTGGACGCCAGCCAGACAAAGCCCGCAATCACGGCAGCCGCCAGCGTTCCCCATTGCAGAAGAAGTTTGCGGCGCACTGCCCGTCCCCTCCCTGCTTCTGTCAGCAGGTGGTCTTCATCCAAACGGGCATACAAACGTTCCCATGCCTCATCCGTCTTTGTCCTATTTTTATTCACTTCAATCATTTCGTAAGAATATAATTATCAATTTCATTTCGTAAGGTTCGGAGTGCTTTCGTCATCTCAGCCTCTACCGTCTTAACGGACAGAGAGAGTTGCGAGGCAATCTCCGCATATTTCTTTCCTTCCATGCGATGCATTTCAAAAATCCGGAGCCTGCGCCCGGGCAGTTTATCAAGCGTGTGGCGAATCAGCCCCTGCAACTCTTCGTACTCCATTTGCCGATGAGGATCGGAAACCGGTTCCGTGGCATTGCCTGCCAATACATACTCACGATACCGTTCTTTGACCTCTTTGTGCTGGCAATATTGGAGAGCCTCATTACGCACTGATTTGTATAGATAGCTCTTTACAGACTGGAAAATCTGCAAGTGTTCCCGGTCTTTCCAAAAGACGTAGAACAATTCTTCCACTATTTCCTCGGCAACCTCCATCTCTCCCGTAATACCTGCGGCATACCAGCAAAGAGGGGAATAGTAACGACGGAAGATTTCCTCAAACGCCTTTATATCGCCCTCTTTTATTTTAGTCAGTATGAACAGTTCATTCAGCATATCCCGGAATTATTGTTGGTCTCCAAATATAAGCAAAACTATCTGAAATCTAACGCGATTGCTTTTTCAATTTGCTCACTGCATGCTCCAGAGACTCTGTAGGTTCAATAATATTGTATGCATTCCAGAAGTCTTCATTCCAATATACATCTACCATATCATAGAACACTTGTTTTTCCTTAAAAGCCTTCTTGCTGGGAATAGCCGCGAAGTTATTCTCCTTTCTGTCCGTCACCACCATTTCAGAAAATGCCGTGTAGCTTGAAGAGAACAAACGCTTTTTCCAGTCGCATTTGAAGCGGATTTCATTCCGGATATAGTTCAGGTACGTCTTTCCATTCTTTTCTTTATACGTCACCAGATAGGAAACTTCCTGCGGTCTGAAGCGCAGTCCGAGAGGCTTCTTGTGGAGAATAGCTTCCACAGCTTTCACCCTGTTCTGCATGTCCAGTGAGAATTCCGCACGGGTAAATGCCAGTTTCTCGAAGTCGATATAAAGCTTTCCGTAGAACAACGCATACATCAGGCTGACTCTGGGACGGAAACTTACCACATACTGCATACGGTTGTCCAGGTTCACAGGTTCCTCGATGTGAAAATCATAGTAATTCAGATTTTCCATACTCAGCAATGCATCCCCGTTCTTCACAATATCCAGATAGATGGACAGATTAGGGCCTCCCACTACCTTGACCGCCAGCGTATCGCTCGTCTTTTGGCTCAACAGGCGGCGCCCCCTCTGCAACTGCACTTTGTCACCCGCCGGGTCACGGTCACTGTAGGCTGTTTTAGACACATCTATAACAGCTTCCGACACACTGATGTAACGGCGCCTCTTCTGCACAGTTTCCCGATAGAATGCAGTCAGCAGGTTTTTATCTGCAGCATAGTTCACCGGGATTTTCTTAATAGCCTCTTCCACAAGAGCCCGGCCATTATTGCCGAAAATGACAATTTCACTCAGCAGATTAGGGGCAGGCAGCATCCAGATTGTCAGGTTGGATACATCTTTATTTTCCTTCAGGGAGATTTGAGTATTAAGATATCCGATATGGGAAACTTCCAATCCATGAACAACTTCCGCATCCTTAATCTTCAGAGAGAACACACCGTCAGCATTTGTAACGGTTCCGATATTCGTACCGGGAACAGACACATTCACGTTTTCCAGCTTCCGCTTGTTATCCTTATTCTTCACTACCCCTGTGATAGTGAAATAGCTTTCAACTTCGTCCTGTGCCCATAGAGGTGAAACGCCCAACAGCAAAAATGCCATCAACCACCCGACTGTAATTCCAACTAACTTTTTCATCTTCATATGATTTTAAAGGTGAACAATTCTTGTTTTCTACTTATAAGATCGTTCAGAACAGAAAAACCCTATCGATTTGCGAAGAAAAAAACAAGGAAAAAGTTTCCTATAGGAAATATTTCCAACAATCATCACTCAGACACCTAATAAGCAAAAGAATGTAAAAACAGCAAATAAGCCTTTGCAAATGTGAACATTGATTTAAACTTATTGTTCTCTTGCGATGAATAGACAAAGTATTCACCTTACAAAACATTTAACACCTATGAGAACAATTCATCTGATAGTCATTCATTGTTCCGCAACAAAGGAAAATGATACATTAACGGAAATGGAGTTAGAAAAATCGCACCGGCAACGTGGGTTAAATGGTACCGGCTACCATTATTATATCCGGAAGAACGGAGATATAAAGAACACACGTCCTATCCGAAAGCCGGGAGCGCATGCCAGAGGACATAATATTAGTAGCATTGCTATATGCTATGAAGGTGGCCTCAACCGCCACGGAGTACCCAAAGATACACGTACCGAATGGCAAAAACATTCTATGATAGTCCTGCTCAAAACACTTCTCATCGATTTCCCCAAATGCCACATCTGCGGACATCGTGATTTACCTCAAATGGCAGATGACAACTTACAGGTAGAGCCGGAATCATGGCTGGAAGAATGTCCCTGTTTTGACACAGCCAGAGAATATGGTTATTTGCAGGAAGGCCGATTCTAAATCTTCCGAAAGTAGCGCTTAAAACAGAAGAAGGTGCGTCAGATTGGTTTCTGATGCACCTTTTTCTATAATAAAATCTCGTTTCTTTTTAGAACGTATGCACATTCAATAGTTTGTCTACCAAGTATCCGTCTATCGCCTTCAAGTTGAAGGTTATTTTCCGCTTGGCTTTGAGCTTGATGATGAAGAGGTCACCGTCTCCCTCAAGCGTATCGCGCTCTCCTATGTTTACGAACGTAGGATACAATGACTTGGTACCATTGGTATGGAGCCTGTCATTGGTCAGGTTCTCCATCTCCTTCATACCCAGCGACTGTATACCTACAAATTCATAATCAGCAGGATCGTAAGGTAACGCAAAGCTGAGGGCATTCACAAAATGCAGATCGGTTCCCTTCACAAGTACTTCAACGATTTCATCTTTGGCATAAGCTTGTTTGGGCGTGCTGATGCTGAGGCTTCCTTCCACCTTCTCACCTCTTACGGCATCGGCACCGCCATCCAGTTGCGTGGCAACCACAGAGATGTCGTAGGCATCTATCAAACCGTTACGGTTCAAATCGCCGTTACTGATGTATCCTTCAAAGTCGGCATCACCACGTCTCAGTCCTGTGTAATTGATATAGGAGGTCAGATCATTTTCGTCAACCAACTTGTCGTTGTTGATGTCACCCGGCAGATAACTTTCCGTTTCAGGCACCCGAAAGACGTAGATCTCCTGTCCCGAACCATAATTACCCACAGCCTCAGTGATACTCATCTTAATATAACGGGCGGTAGGAGCTTGGGCAAAGGTGAATATCTTCACTTCATTATCGCGCTTCCAGTCGAAAGATCCCACATCGGTCCAGTTTTCTTTATCCATACTGTAGTACACATTACCTTTCAGCAGCGTTCCGTTTCCGGCATTCTCACGGGGCAGGTAGTGGAACTTCTCAACCTGGTTGATGGACTTCAAGTCCATAATCAAATCGAAGGGAACAGCTTTTTCATTATACTTGGTGTGCCACAATTCGCCTTCTTCAAAATCGAACAGACGGCGAAGCGAACGGCCCTGATTAGCAGCAGTAGTTTCCCCCACAATACCATGTATGGCAAATTCCAGCGGATCTTTCTTGGTAGTGGCGCTGAAAGATGACCAGTCAGACTGTCCGTCTTTGTTTACAGAACGTATTTTGAAACAATAATTTGTCTCCACGCTCAGACCATCAAACAATAATTCTGTATCTTTTATGGTGCTATAAATCATGCCATCAAATTCGATTTCATAATAATCTGCATTGTCCACCTTGTTCCAAGTCGGTTTCAGAGTATAGGCTGCAGCATTTTCTTCGGTCACCTGCGCCTGAGGGGCAACCAGTGAGCCCGAGGCTACCAGATAATTGTCCGCCGGAGCAAATATAAATCCGTCTATCTTCAATACTGTCGGGGCTGCCGTAATATCGGCAACAGCCAATCGGACAAGAAGTTGAGGGTTCTTGGTAATAACCTCTTTTTCGAACTCACTGCCTTTGGTGGCAAATTTATTCAGGTTTGGCTGGGCAGCGTAGAAGTAAACATCCTCTTTCCGAAGGAATTCGTCCATGCTGCCTGCTTCTGTAAGTTTAATCTTATTCTTGCCGATAGTTGCCGAAATCTTCTTAGGCTTTTCAGTTACATTAATTCTAAACTCGGTAGCTTTCTCTTTTACGAAACCGTCAAAATCACCCTGAGCCGGATGAATAGTAACTGTAACATTCCCTTTAGCGTTGACGTCGGATTCAATCACTGTACTTACGCCCTTACCTGAACGGTATTCTTCGGTCGTTCCATCATCATCATACTCGGTAAATGTGCTCTGTCCGCAAGGATAGAGTTCGTATATCCGCAGTTTTTTGTCTATTTCGTTAACATTGTTATGGGGGGATGTCATAGGAATAATGGCTCCTTTCTTCACGAATACGGGTAATTTCCAGAGTGGTGCAGCATAGTTATTGATGATGCGTCCGCCCTGATATACTTCACCGGAAAAATAATCGACCCATTCACCTTCGGGAAGATAAATACCGTTGCGGATGTCGTTACCTTGCCCATCTGCCTTGGTAGCCTGGTAAACAGGCGCTACCAGAAAATACGGACCATAGAGGAACTGATATTGAGTGGCTCTACCCAGTGTGTAAGCATTGGGATATTCCAGAAACATAGCCCGTATCATAGGCAGACCGTCCACTGATTCTCTGGCAATGCTGTAAGCATAAGGCATGATTTCCGATTTCAGTTTCAGATACCAGCGATTGATAGAAGTGGCTGGTTCGCCCAAAGCATGAGGATACTTTTCATTGGCTCCCCATCCGTCCATATTCAACTGCATCGGTGTGAAGGTTTTCCACTGAAAATCCCTGGTGTTGATTACCGGATTCTTTCCACCGAAAATACCGTCCATATCAGAACAGATATTGGGGTTACCCGACAGCCCCGAACCGATATAAGTCGGGATGTGGAAGCGGATGTACTCCCAAACACCTCCGGTCTGGTCGCCCGACCAGATACCGGCATAGCGTTGTGTACCGGCCCAACCATCGAGGGAGATAATGAAGGGACGGGCATCATTGCCATAGTAAGACATAATCTGTGCTACGTCCGTGATGCCGTTCAGTCCAAAGGAATATCCGGCACCTACCCAGGCAACGTCGGTTTTCAGTACACGTACACCTGCATCACGCACCTCTTTTACAATATCACGTTGCAACAAAGCGCTGATACCCTCTTTAGGATGGAGGTCGGACTGTGTCCACAGACCTATTTCCACACCATTCTTACGGGCATAACCTGTCAAATTCTTCAAGTTCCGAATATTACCGTCCAATGTTTCCGTCTGACCGTAACCAGCTCCGTAGCCATCATTAGGTAACAGCCAACCCAGTGGCATGTCATGGTTCTTGTAACGATCTATCACAGCGCGTGCCGAGAATTGGTAATTATCCTTTTCCCCATTCAATGATTCTTTGATACCGCCATTATCTTTCTGGCTTTCTTTGTAGCGTTTCCCGTCTTCAAACAAGATGCCATTTTCGTCTTCTTTCCAGTAGTCACGGTTGTAAGCATTCAGATGTCCTTGGTAGAAACCGAACTTCGGTATCAGTACAGGATGTCCAGTCAGTTGGTAATAGTCGTTTAACAAAGAAGTAGCACCATCATTGACCATGATAAAGAGGTCAAGATAGGTCGTTTGGTGAAACAGCTTCACAATGCCCTTCTCTTCTCTTCCGAAGTCGTAGACTCCTCTTTTGAAAGTATACCACATCAAACCGTAACCACCTGTCGACCAATAAAATGGATTAGGCGATGCTACGCCACCATCCGTCCAGCTATTTTGATTTTCAATAGAGATCGCTTTGCCCTTGTGCGAGAAACGTCCATTCTGCACACCACCACCATAGAAATATTCCTGCGAGGTTTCTTTCAGTTTCAGGGTGACCCTTTCTTTGTCAAAAAGAACGGGTTCAGCCTGTTCCAGCACAGTAGTTCCTGTTTCAAGGTTAGTGACTTTCATCAATGTAGTGTTTTTATCGAACTCTACTTTAATCTTTCCAGTAATGATGGAGATGGAATCGGCATTGTTTTTAAGATCCAATTGCGACACATCTCTACGTGGTTGGCTTACGAGAATTTTAGCTTCCGGCTTTGCTTCCGGATCCCTAAGCATTCCGCCCGAATTATCCTGAAACATTCTGAAAATATTCTCTCCGTAGAAATCGAGTGTCATGCGTTGATGGTTAGAAAATAAGATGTCAACCGCAGCCGGGTTGATTTTTACTACATTGACAATTTTAGTTTCTTGTTGCGTTGTTCCGATATTACTTTCTTCTACCGCATACGCAGGCAGGCAGGATAGCGTACAAGAGAGTAGAAAAGTAAACGATAATGCCTTGAATTTCCTACAGTAGTTAATTGATTTGTTCATGTCTTTTTCTTTAATATATTAAGGTTATGAATGTCTTCTTCAATCAAAGGTAAATAAATTATCATGTAAGGCAAAATATCAGATATAAAAATAATAGATTTCTTTTTGCAAAAGGAAAAAGGTATCAAAAAAAGGGAAAAGCCATAAATCATAGATTTACAGCTTTTCCCTTTAATATACTTAGTTTATCTAACTAATCTTACTTCACCTCTTCGAAGTCCGCATCCTGCACATTGTCACCGTGCTTACTATTATCCTGAGCACCGCCAGCTTGTTGTCCGCCATTCATATCCGGACCAGCCTGAGCACCACCTTGGGCACCGCTCTGTGCATACATCTCAGCGCTTGCAGCCTGAAATGCAGTATTCAATTCTGCCATGGCGGTATCCACTGCAGCTAAATCCTGTGCCTTGTGAGCATCTTTCAGTTTCTGCAAAGCAGCTTCAATCGGAGCTTTCTTATCAGCCGGTAATTTATCACCCAGCTCTTTCAACTGATTTTCAGTAGTGAAAATCATTGAGTCAGCCTGATTCAGCTTGTCAATCTTTTCACGTTCTTTCTTGTCAGCTTCTGCGTTAGCTTCTGCCTCAGCTTTCATCTTTTCAATTTCTTCCTTGCTCAAACCACTGGAAGCCTCGATACGGATAGCTTGTTCCTTACCGGTAGCCTTATCTTTGGCAGATACCTTCAAGATACCGTTAGCATCGATATCGAACGTTACCTCAATCTGAGGAACACCACGACGTGCCGGAGCAATACCTGTCAGGTTGAACTGACCGATAGATTTGTTTTGTGCAGCCATCGGACGTTCACCCTGCAATACATGGATGGTAACTTCCGTCTGGTTGTCGGCAGCCGTAGAGAAGGTTTCGCTCTTCTTACACGGAATAGTGGTATTAGCATCAATCAGCTTCGTCATTACACCACCCAGAGTTTCGATACCCATAGACAGCGGAGTAACATCCAGCAATACCACACCTTTAATCTCATCCGTCAATACAGCACCCTGCACAGCAGCACCCACAGCTACTACTTCATCTGGGTTCACACCTTTGGAAGGAGCCTTTCCGAAGAAGTCTTCAACCAACTTCTGTACAGCCGGAATACGAGAAGAACCACCTACAAGGATTACTTCGTCAATATCAGCATTGTTCAAACCAGCGTCAGACATAGCCTTCTTACAGGGTTCCAAACAAGCCTGAATCAAATTGTGAGCCAGAGCTTCAAACTTAGCACGGGTCAAAGTCTTAACCAAGTGCTTGGGCACACCACCTACCGGCATGATATACGGCAAGTTGATTTCGGTGCTTGTAGAAGAAGACAATTCAATCTTAGCCTTTTCAGCAGCCTCTTTCAAACGTTGCATAGCCATCGGGTCCTGAGTCAGGTCAGCACCTTCGTCGTTCTTGAATTCTTCTACCAACCAATTGATGATTACATGGTCAAAGTCATCCCCCCCAAGGTGAGTATCACCATTCGTTGACAAAACTTCAAACACACCGCCACCGAATTCAAGGACAGAGATATCAAATGTACCACCACCAAGGTCGAATACGGCAACCTTCATATCTTTGTTCGCTTTATCGATACCGTAAGCCAAGGCAGCAGCTGTCGGTTCGTTCACGATACGCTTCACTTCCAGACCGGCAATCTGACCGGCTTCTTTGGTAGCCTGACGCTGAGAATCGGAGAAGTAAGCCGGAACGGTAATAACAGCTTCCGTCACTTCTTGTCCCAAATAGTCCTCAGCAGTCTTCTTCATTTTCTGAAGAATCATGGCTGAAATTTCCTGCGGAGTATACAGACGACCATCTATATCTACACGCGGCATATTGTTGTCACCCTTCACCACCTTGTAAGGCATGCGGGCTATTTCTTTTTGTACCTGGTCCCATGATTCACCCATGAAACGTTTGATTGAGAACACGGTTCTCGTCGGGTTCGTGATAGCCTGACGTTTTGCAGGGTCACCCACTTTACGCTCGCCACCATCTACGAATGCTACGATAGACGGAGTAGTGCGTTTTCCTTCACTGTTTGCAATTACTACAGGCTCGTTTCCTTCAAATACAGAAACGCAAGAGTTTGTAGTTCCTAAGTCAATACCAATAATTTTTCCCATGATCGTTACTATTTTATTTGTTATTATTCAAGTTTCATCTCGCCTGCCTCAGCAGCAGACGCCAATAGAAAGACAAACGTCGTGCCAAAATGTTCAGAGGGATTGTAATTTTATCGCTTGGCAGGAATGCTGTCAGTTTGGCAGAATTTCTCTTCACTTTTCTGTCGAAAATTACCATTTGTTAATCGTTGTCCTATATAAATGCGCTACTTTTGCAGACTGAAAACAAGATGAGCTACCAACGATGGATATTTTCGTCCGTAAACACAGCGAAACAACTTGTAATTTAATTATGGAAAGAGATAACATTGATTTTAAAAACATGAACATTGCGGCATTGTTCCGCAAATTATTACTCCCTACTGTACTGGGCATGATATTTTCCGCCTTATTTGTAATTACAGACGGGATATTCGTAGGAAAAGGCATTGGCAGTGACGCACTTGCAGCAGTAAACATTGTGTCACCATTATGGTTATTCTCCACCGGTGTCGGGTTGATGTTTGGTGTAGGAGCCTCTGTTGTGGCATCCATCCACCTATCTCATGGAAAGGTGAAAGCCGCCCGCATCAATATCACACAGTCTATAGTCGTATCTTCACTATTATTACTAACAACCTCTACCCTATTCTGCTGCTTTGCTCCGCAGGTAGTGCAGCTATTGGGCGGTTCGGAACGGCTGGCTCCATTAGCAATAGAATATATGGTGTGGTTTGTCCCGTTTTCGGCGTTTACCGCCCTGCTCAACTCTGGCATGTTCTTCCTGCGCCTGAATGGTTCGCCCAACTTTGCTATGATATGCAACGTAGTGGCTGCCGTCCTGAACATCATTCTTGATTACCTGTTCATCTTCCATTTTGGCTGGGGAATGTTTGGTGCGGCCATTGCCAGTGCCATCGGTACTACGGTTGGCGCACTGATGATAATCGTCTACCTCTCCCGTCGCCAATGTGCCTTACGCTTCTACCCGGTGAAACTAAGCCGCAAAAGTATGCAACTGACCCGCCGCAACATAGGCTACATGTGCCGTTTAGGTTCCTCCGCATTCCTGTGCGAAGTCGCTATTGCCTGTATGATGTTTGTTGGCAATATCGTATTCATACACTATCTGAAAGAAGAAGGTGTGGCAGCATTCAGCATTGCCTGCTACTTCTTCCCTATTATATTTATGGTGTACAATGCCATTGCCCAGTCGGCACAACCCATCATCAGTTACAACCACGGACTTCACGAAGAAACCCGCGTCCGCCGAGCCTACCTGTTGGCACTAAAAACAGCCATCAGTTGCGGTGCAGCCTTTGCGCTGATAACAGCATTATTCAGCCCGGAGATTGTCTCCATGTTCATAGACCGCAGTTATCCGGCTTACGAAATAGCCAGTAAAGGACTTCCTTTTTATGCTACCGGCTTTGTATTCTTCGCCGTCAACATTGTTTCCATCGGATATTTCCAAAGTGTGGAACGTGCACGATATGCCACTGTCATCACCCTACTGCGTGGCTTTGTCCTGTTGACAACCTGTTTTTTCGGTCTTCCCCTGCTCCTTGGCAATCCGGGCATCTGGCTGGCAACCCCGTTAGCAGAGTTACTTACCACCCTCTTCATACTCATTATTTATATAAGAGCGAAAAGGAAGCGCAAAAAAAATATAGTATCTTTGCCACATGGAAACGATGATAAAGAAATTCTGCCAAAGATACAGACTCCCGGAAGAAAGCCTGCGTGAACTTTTGTCACACATGACAGAATATCATTTCGGCAAAGGGGAAACAATCGTAAAAGAAGGGGAACGCAATACTAATTTCTACATTTTAAAGAAAGGTATCTGGCGTTCTTATTATATGATGGATGGAACCGAAAGTTCCCTCTGGTTTGCCGGAACAGGCGAGATAGCCTTTTGCTCCTGGGGATACGTCAACAATGAAATTTCTTTGGTCAATATTGAATCTGTGAATGAGAGCACTGCCTACTGCATCGCTAAATCCGCTCTGGAGGAACTCTTCAATCAATCCATTAAATTAGCCAATTTCGGCAGAAAGGTTTTTGAACAGGAAGTCCTGCTCATTGATGGTTACACAGTGGCATACGGCACCCCCAGTGCCAAGGAACGCTATCTGACTTTAATGGAAGAGAACCCGGAACTATTGCAAGATGTTCCGCTGAAGCATCTTGCATCGTACCTATATATCACACCACAATCTTTGAGCAGAATACGGGCAGGTCTGAAAAGAAGGAAATAATTCTGCAGAACTTTTATAGGATTAATAGTCTCTTTACCCCTTCCTGACTATACCCGGTCCTTACTTGCTCCGTACATTCTCCTTACTTGCTCCGTGTAGAGGTACTTCTAAGTGGAGAATGTACGGAGCAAGTAAGACTCAGATACGATCCGGGTACGAACCGGATATCTTAAAAAAAGACATTAAATTGCACCCATATGGATATAAACCAGATTATCGATAACATAGGCATCCTCCCGGAATCATCGAGAAATGCGTTGAAGGAGATTATTACTGAGGCTACTTACCCCAAGGGACATATACTGTTCAGAGCGGATAAAGTAGAGACAAAAGTATATTTCATCAAGCGGGGGATTGTGCGTGCTTACACTGAGATGGAGGATAACGAAATCACATTTTGGTTCGGACGTGAAGGAGATACAGTAGTTTCGATGAAAAGCTATGTGAACGGCCGGAAAGGTTATGAGAATATAGAACTTCTGGAAGAATGCGAATTGTATGAGGTGAAGAAACAAGCCTTGCACGAACTCTTCCGCAAAGACATACACATAGCCAACTGGGGAAGGGAATTTGCAGAACAAGAATTGCTCAAAACCGAAGAGCGGTTCATCAGCAGGCAATTCAAAACATCCACGGAACGTTACAGGGAACTGATGAATAACAACCCTGATCTGCTACAAAGAGTACAGTTAGGATATATTGCTTCATATCTGGGCATCACTCAGGTCAGCCTGAGCCGCATCCGGGCGAAGTTCCGGTAAAATCACTTTTTATCATTTGTTAAACGGGAAGTCAAAGCAATTCATAACCTTTGTACTCAAATACAAAAATTATGAGTTGGATATATTTAGTTATTGCCGGACTGTTTGAAGTGGCATTTACATCGTGCATAGGCAAAGTGAAAGAAACAACCGGGAGCGAGATGTACTGGTGGCTGACCGGTTTCCTGATTTCTATGAGTATCAGCATGTATTTGTTGATAAAAGCAACGCAAATCCTACCTATCGGTACGGCTTACGCAGTATGGACGGGAATAGGCGCAGTGGGAACCGTATTGGCGGGTATATTGATATCCAAAGAGCCTGCCACTGTATGGAGAATGTTTTTTATTGTAACACTGATCGGCTCGATTATCGGACTGAAAGTTGTATCACATTAAAACAAAAACAGGGTGCCAATCGAACATTGACACCCTGTTTTTTTATCTTCTGATTATCTGAATCACTTCTTCACCAGCACCATCACCAGCGTATTGCTTGCATCGTAAAGTCCGATGCCTCCGCCTGCCAGTTTGCCAAAAGACTTCACTTCATTCAGCGCTTTCATCACACGGCCTTCCACTTCCATATCCGGGCAGGCCATCATAGTGCTTACAAGTTGCGGAAAAGAGATGGCAGATGAATTTTCATTATCTGCAACAAATCCGCCATTGATAAGATTACAACCGGCATTGCCATGTACTCTTTTTTCAGCAAGGTTGAATTCTATAAACGGTTGCTTTTCCATTCCTTCGGGAATAGCCTGACCGCCAGCTTCGGAAATCATCCACTTACCACTTAAATCTGATAGTTTCACTGTAGGAGCTTTCTTTTGTAATACAATAATAGGACGATTGGATGAACCGCACAAAGCCATGTTCTCTTTGCCCAATTTTTTATACTTCTTCACCTGTCCTAAAGCAGACAAAACGTTTTGTTCCAACGTCATGTCCGGACAAGCCATACGTGTGCTTGCCATGGCTCCAAGGTCAATCGTACCGGGTTTAGCATTCACGTCGAATGAACCCATCATACGATTACAACCACTGTTACCGAATACTTTTCCGGTAGATGTGTCAAAGCCTATAAAGGGAAATTCCTGATTAGGAGCGGGAACTACGGCAGTGCCGTTGATTTCTATGATATTCCATTCGCCACTGATGGAAGACAGCGTCGCAGCATCTTTGGACGAGCGACAAGATGACAAAGCTACCAAAGCCCCTGCCATACAGAGAGAAACAAATACTTTCTTCATTGTTATTCGTTGTTTAAGTTAATTTTCGCGGGACAAATATAGTACAAAACGAGCGCATAAGCAAATTTATTTGTATTATGCTGAGGTGCAGCCTATATTCGCAAAGCCTATATATGTAAAATAACCCAAATGCAAGCAGTTTGTTTGAAAATAGATGCTATTTCTAAAAAGTATTTAGCAGGATTTTAATGTTTATCTGCGAATTAAATCCTATATTTGCTCACCAATAAAAAAGAGGTTATCCTAAGCGGAAACCCACTTAGTATATTATGGAGACGGCATAATGCCATCCTTTAGTTTATAATTTGTAACTCGTAAATTTGTAATCAAAAGAAATGGGTAAAGTTCTTATTATCGGTGCAGGCGGTGTAGGTACCGTTGTTGCGCACAAAGTGGCTCAAAATCCTGATGTATTCACTGATATCATGATTGCCAGCCGCACAAAGTCCAAATGCGACGCTATCGTTAAAGCAATCGGTAACCCAAACATCCGGACCGCACAGGTGGATGCCGACAATGTGGACGAACTGGTAGCTCTTTTTAATACCTTCAAGCCCGAAATCGTCATAAACGTAGCACTCCCCTATCAAGACCTCACCATCATGGAAGCTTGTCTGAAAAGTGGAGTCAACTATCTGGATACAGCCAACTATGAGCCGAAAGATGTGGCTCATTTTGAGTACAGTTGGCAGTGGGCATACAAGAAACGTTTCGAAGATGCCGGACTGACAGCCATCCTCGGTTGTGGTTTCGATCCGGGTGTAAGTGGTATCTATACCGCCTACGCCGCCAAACATTATTTCGACGAAATGCAATATCTGGACATCGTAGACTGTAATGCCGGTAATCATCACAAAGCATTTGCCACTAACTTTAATCCGGAAATCAACATCCGCGAAATTACCCAGAACGGTCGTTTCTATGAGAATGGCGAATGGGTAACTACCAAACCACTGGAAATTCACAAAGATCTGACGTATCCGAACATCGGACCGCGCGATTCTTATTTGTTATATCACGAAGAACTGGAATCTTTGGTGAAAAACTTCCCCACCATTAAGCGTGCACGTTTCTGGATGACGTTTGGTCAGGAATATCTGACTCACTTACGCGTAATCCAAAATATAGGCATGGCACGTATCGATGAAGTGGATTATAACGGAGTGAAGATTGTTCCGCTGCAATTCCTGAAAGCCGTGTTGCCTAATCCGCAAGACTTGGGCGAGAACTACGAAGGAGAAACTTCCATCGGTTGCCGCATCCGTGGTCTGAAAGATGGAAAAGAACGTACTTACTACGTTTACAATAATTGTAGTCATCAGGAAGCTTATAAAGAAACAGGCATGCAGGGCGTAAGCTACACAACAGGCGTTCCTGCCATGATAGGCGCCATGATGTTCATGAAAGGCTTGTGGAAGAAACCGGGCGTATGGAATGTGGAAGAGTTTAATCCGGACCCGTTCATGGAACAATTGAACAAACAGGGATTGCCTTGGCATGAAGTGTTTGACGGAGAACTGGAAGTATAAATTCTTCATTCTTAATTTAATAGATTATGCAAGTCGGAGATAAAGCGCCCGAAGTATTGGGCATCAACGAAAAAGGCAAAGAAATCCGCCTCAGTGACTATAAAGGGAAAAAGATAGTTCTTTATTTCTATCCCAAAGATATGACTTCAGGCTGCACGGCGCAAGCCTGCAACCTACGCGATAACTATTCGGAACTGCGCAAAGCCGGTTACGAAGTTGTCGGTGTAAGCGTGGATAACGAAAAGTCGCATCAGAAGTTTATAGAGAAAAACGAACTACCCTTCACTCTCATTGCAGACACGGATAAGAAGCTCGTGGAACAATTCGGAGTATGGGGAGAGAAAAGCATGTACGGACGCAAGTATATGGGAACTTTCCGCACTACCTTCATTATTAATGAAGAAGGGGTGATAGAGCGTATCATTACGCCCAAGGAAGTGAAAACCAAGGATCACGCCGCACAAATATTATAGAAAACTCTAAATAGTAAAAAGCAATATGGCAAAGAAAGACGAACTTATTTTTGAAAACGAAAATGGCAGCAAGATGGCATCCAGCGAGAAGTTGAAAGCCCTGCAAGCTGCCATGGACAAGATAGAAAAGAGCTTTGGCAAGGGTTCTATCATGAAAATGGGCGACGGCATCGTCGAACAAGTAGAAGTAATCCCCACTGGCTCTATCGGACTGAACGTAGCACTTGGTGTTGGCGGTTATCCGCGTGGACGTATCATCGAGATTTACGGTCCGGAGTCATCTGGTAAAACGACTCTGGCCATCCACGCCATTGCTGAAGCACAAAAGGCTGGTGGTATAGCTGCATTCATTGATGCAGAACATGCTTTCGACCGTTTCTACGCTGCCAAACTGGGTGTAGATGTAGATAATCTCTTCATTTCCCAGCCGGACAATGGTGAACAAGCATTGGAAATTGCAGAACAGTTAATTCGCTCCTCAGCTATCGACATCATCGTCATCGACTCCGTAGCCGCCTTAACTCCAAAAGCAGAAATAGAAGGCGATATGGGCGAGAACAAGGTAGGTCTGCAAGCCCGGCTTATGTCACAGGCGTTGCGTAAACTGACCGGTACTGTCAGCAAGACACGCACCACTTGCATCTTCATCAACCAATTGCGTGAAAAGATTGGTGTCATGTTCGGCAATCCCGAAACAACGACCGGTGGTAATGCACTGAAATTCTATGCATCCGTACGTATCGATATTCGCGGAAGCCAAGCCATAAAAAATGGTGAGGAAGTTCTTGGCAAGCAAACTAAAGTAAAGGTTGTAAAGAATAAAGTGGCTCCTCCTTTCCGTCGTGCTGAATTCGACATCATGTTCGGTGAAGGCATCTCACGTGCCGGTGAAATCATCGATTTGGGTGCAGACTTGGGTATCATCAAAAAAAGCGGCTCTTGGTTCAGCTACAACGACACTAAGATTGCCCAGGGACGTGATGCAGCTAAACAGGTCATCCTTGATAATCCGGAATTGGCAGAGGAACTGGAAGGATTGATTTTTGAAGCATTAAAGAAAGACAAGTAGTCTCTACAATAAAGGGGAACCGGAATCGGTTCCCCTTTTTCAACAAACTATTTACACCTATCAGCAGGATGGCCTTATTCCAGGTTTTCTAAACGTTCTTCCAGCATCTCCATGCTCTTTTCAAAACGTTTCCAGGTATCGGCATCCATCTGTTTCTTCAGAAATTCACTATCCTTTAGTTTTCCTAAATCTTTCAGACTTTTCAATCCTTTCAGGCTTTCCAAGTTCTTCAAATTTTCCAGACTCTTCAGTCCTTCTAACCCTTGCAAGCCCTCCAGCCCTTTCAAGCTATCCCAAATATCAGCATTCGCCAAATCAATATTACCATCAATACGATAAACATTGCCTCCTTCGTTCATACCGGTATTCTGATACATCATGATATTCTGAATATCTTTCAGAGTCATCTCTCCTTCCAGATAGACGAACTTCAAGGTAGCAGCACCGTCAATTATCATAATCAACTCCTTTACCTTATCTCCCTTCCTGTTAATATAGAACTCAGAACTGGATACGGTTCCTTTCTGTTTCATCAGCAATTCATACTTGGATGACTGCACCAACGAACGCAGGTCTTTGCGCATATCTTTCTTGATATTACTGTCCATCGTAGAGAGAATCTGCACGCAATCCAACTTACCGGATACCTTTCCGATATAGACATCTTTCGTGAAAAGATTAGGGTTCATCTCAATCATTGCCTTCGAAATATAGACCGAAGATACCCCTTTCATATCATTATAAGTATTGAATATATTTTTCTGCGCCTGGCAGAGCAGGGGTAACAGCAGCAACGCACCTGCTAATAAAATCTTACTGAGTTTCATAATCGTTTATCTTTGTATTTCTTTTTTTACTTCCTGATTCACTTTTTTCATGTCTACCTGCGTCTCCTTTACCTGAGCAATGCCTTGATTCAGATTAGTGGAAACTTCTAATAATGTTGCCTGCAACACACGATAGGCTTCTTCCGGATCGGAGAATGTGTCCTGTGGCGTAGGCGGACATACATCATTTCCCAACTTATCAACACCATATCCGATGCCTATCAGCAGCAATACAGTAGCAGCAATACTTCCAATCCAACGCCAGTTGCGCTTAGACTTGTTAGGGCGGAAGAATCGTTGTTCTTCTTCGGCCTTTTCATCAATCAGCAGACTTAGTTTATCCCCCAGGCCCGCAGGAACTTCCACATCTCTATCCGCAGCTTGATAAAGGCTGAGAAAAAACTCTTTATCCTTCAACAGATGTTCAGGTACTTCCGTTGTTCTGAAATAATCTCTCAACGCCTCTTCCTGGCTCTCGGTAGTGTTCCCCTCATAAAACTCGGCGAGCAGCCTTTCAATTTCCTCGACTTTCATAGTTATTCCATTTATTAAATTCCTCTCGTATCTTTTTCCTTGCCCGGGACAGCAGTACACGGACGTTCGTAGAGTTCAATCCGGTCACTTGTTCTATCTCTTCGTAAGAACAGCCTTTGACGTCGCGCAAATTCACAATCCGTTGTTGCTGTTCGGGCAAGTGGGCAATGATATCTTTCACTTGTCGCACTTCATCACGTATCTCCAGATTATCTGTCTGAGAGACGTCCTGCACCGCAGTCAGTTCTACCGATTGTTTAGACAAGACGTACTTTCCTGAACGAAGCAAATCAAAACACATATTCTTTACCAAAGTGACACTGAACGCTTCCGGATTGCTGATAACCGTCAGTCCTTCCCGCTTATCCCATAGCTTCAGATAAGCTTCCTGCACCAAGTCTTCCGCATCGGCCGCATTCTCCAGTAGCCGATAGGCTACGCAGTACAGTTTGCGGTGATAGGGCAGAAACTCATTTTTAAAACTCTCAGCATCCATGGGCTTTCATGTATCTCAATCCTGTTTACTTGTTGTATCTATCGGTTAGACGTAAGGGGACGGAATATTGTTACAAAGAAACTTATTTTTTTGAAAAAGAAAATGCGGCAATAGAGAAATCTCTTCTGCCGCATTCTTTTCTTAGGGAGCGATTCTTTTCAGAACCAATATATATATACTAATGTGCTTATGCTAATTACAACCCATAACAACACTCCCTGAATGAGAGGCTTAATACCTACTGCTTTCAATACATCGCGCGAAAGGGAAGCGCCGATAAAAAACAGTGTAATGGTTAAAGTCTTACGGGCAAAGGAATTGATACCGGCTCCGATAAGAGCTCCTGTTTCTGTAGTATCCAGCACATAAGTATTGAAGACCATGGCCAATACAAAGAAGAAGATGAACCAGGGGATACTGATTTTCTGCCCCTTGCTTTTAAAGATGAAAGAGGTGACAAATGCCAAAGGAATAATCCAAAGAGCGCGCGTCAGCTTGATAGTAGTGGCTATCTTCAGGGCTTCTTCGCCATAAGCCGCACCTGCACCTACCACGGAACTTGTATCATGGATGGCAATGGCAGCCCATGTACCAAACTCTTGCTGGCTCATATTGAGCGCATGGCCAATAGCCGGAAAGATAAACAGCGCAATAGCATTCAGAATAAAGATAGTGCCCAGAGCCACAGACATTTCACTATCCTTAGCTTTCAGTACGGGGCCTACTGCTGCAATAGCACTACCACCACAAATTGCCGTACCGGAGCTGATAAGATAGGATGTATCGCGGTCTACTTTCAAGAACTTACGACCGATGAGCCAGCCAATGAGCAGTGTACCCACTACAGAAATAATCGTAAATTCCATACCTTCTTTACCAGAAGCCAGAGATGCCTGCAAGTTCATGCCAAATCCCAGACCTACTACTGAATATTGCAAAAGATATTTAGATGTTTTCTTATTAAACTTCGGGTGTGCTTGTCCGCACGACAAAGCGAATGCCAACCCCAGAAACAAAGCTACCGGCGGAGTGACCCATGCAGAATAGGCTTGCATACCGGGAACATAGTCTAAGAATAAGAAAAAGGAAAGAATAATGAGAAGAGAAACGTAAATAGTTTTGTTGTTACGTTGAAGAGATGCCATACTGATACTCTTCGCCAACACTTGATTTGAAGCCATACTTTTATTGTTTTACAATTTATACATCCTTTATTTTTCGGGTGCAAAGGTAGGCTCCTTTTTTCAAACAGACTAATTGTTTATACTTATGTATTATAACTTTTGGTTATTCACTAATTTACTTTCCAGAAAGATATGGGTTTAACGATAGAGAACTACAACTTTCTGTCATAGTGCATGGCAAACTGCATAAAAGCTTGCGACAGGCCTCCCTCCTGCCCTTGCAGTTGGACAAAGCAAAGCTCACGAAGCATGGACATATCTTTGATTTCTACCACCCGGAAAGTTCCTGCAGTCAGTTCCTTAAAAATGGAACGGATGGAGACAATGCCCATGCAATCAGCATTTTCAAGAAAGAGTTTGATGCTCTCGGTACTGCCGAGGTACATCAAGACATTGAGATTGGAAAGTTTTATATTATGTCCCGACAAAGAACGTTCTATTACATCAAGCGTGCCAGAACCGCGTTCGCGGAGTACAAGAGGAATTTTCTGTAAATCTTCAGGGGTAATTTCTTCGGGAAGCGATAATTTGCTTTTAGTATGTACCACAGCCACCAGTTCGTCTTCCAGAAAAGTGGTATACTTCAAATTAGGCAGACGGTAAATACCTTCAACCAAACCTAAATCTATGCGATGCTCCTGCAAGGCTGTCTCTATGCCACGGGAGTTTCCGTTCAGCAGAGAAAGGTTGACTTGAGAGAATTTACGGATAAAACTGCCCAACAAGGGAGGCAGCACATATTGCGCAATTGTAGTACTGGCGCCAAGTTTCAACTCTCCTGTATATTCATTATGCAACAGATGCATCTCATATTCCAGTTGCTTATAATCCTCCAGAATCCGATCACAGTGTTCCAACAATAGCTTCCCAGCTTCCGTCAAGCTTATTTTACTACCCTGCCTGTCAAACAAACGTGCCTGATAAGTACTCTCCAGTTCCTGTATATGCTTTGTAATGGCAGGCTGGCTGACAAACAACTCTTGAGAAGCCTTTGTGAAACTCAGGTTCTTTGCCACGGATCGGAAAACTTTTAAACGAAAATCAGACACGTAATTAGTGATTAAGGGTTAGTGATAAATGGTTAACAACAGGCTTATTGCAATTCTTCGGCTTTAATGCCTAAAGCACGCATCATGGAGTAACCCAACAAATCCCATTTGCAAGCAAGAGGACGCGCAGGCTCATCCATATTAAAAAGAAAAACTTCTTTTGATTTTTCCGGGTCAGCATCTTTCAAATGTCCATCCAGAACTTCCATAAGTTTGACACCATAGTCTTCAAGAAACGGAACCAGCATGAGGCGCTTTACATCAGCAGAATCCAAAGCTATATTCAACAAGTCAAGATAGAGATTCGCCCTCGGAACAAGTCCCTCGGAAGATACCGAAGTGAACGTAAGTTCTCCCAACTGATTAGTGTATCCCACCCCATTCAATTCTTCAGTCAAGTTAGCAGGGTCGCAGTGAAGCAGTTCATTTGTCTGCCCATCATGCACAAAAAGCACTCCTATATTATTGTTCTTATCACGAACACCGGAATCAAGCGCCAGATAAGAAGCCCACTCCTCTACATAAATATTCTGTAAGGAACGTCCTAACTGCAATTCAAAGTATCTCTTCAAATCCTTAACCACGTCATTGAAGTATGCTACATCCACCAATATCACATTCTCTGCGAACTTTACATTTTCCGCCATAATATACTATATTCTATATTTTAAGGGATAAAGATACAATAATCCTTTTAGCTACACACATGATTTAAACAGAATTTACACATTACTATATATTAATGAAGGGAAGTTATACAAATACAATAACTAATTCCACACAAACATTGCAACCACAAATAAAGACATTTTGTCACAAATCGCCACACAACAACTGTTATTTTGTCATAAATAAGTCATTGGCAAATCTTTTGCGCCCCATTAGTTGTTATTGAAAATGAAAAATAGAAAGGAGATATAAGATATGAACTTTAACAATTTTACCATTAAATCGCAAGAGGCGGTGCAAGAAGCACTGAATCTGGCCAAGAGCCGTGGACAGCAAGCCATCGAGCCGGTTCATGTGATGCAAGGAGTGATGAAAGTGGGCGAAAACGTCACCAACTTCATCTTCCAGAAGCTGGGCATGAACGGCCAACAGGTTGCACTCGTGCTCGACAAACAAACAGATTCCTTGCCCAAAGTTTCGGGTGGAGAACCCTACTTGAGCCGTGAAACGAACGATGTCTTTCAGAAAGCCACCCAATATTCCAAAGAAATGGGTGACGAGTTCGTTTCACTGGAACATCTGTTGCTGGCATTGCTGACCGTAAAAAGCACCGTCTCCACCATCCTGAAAGATGCGGGAATGACGGAACATGAGCTTCGCAATGCCATCACCGAACTGCGCAAAGGCGAAAAGGTGACCTCACAATCCAGTGAAGATACTTATCAGTCACTGGAAAAGTACGCCATTAACCTGAACGAAGCTGCCCGAAGCGGTAAGCTCGACCCGGTTATCGGTCGTGACGAGGAGATACGCCGCGTACTGCAAATCCTAAGCCGCCGTACCAAAAATAATCCTATATTAATAGGTGAACCGGGTACCGGTAAGACTGCCATTGTGGAAGGACTTGCCCACCGTATCCTGCGTGGTGACGTACCGGAAAACCTGAAAAACAAGCAAGTGTACTCACTGGACATGGGTGCACTGGTGGCCGGTGCAAAATACAAAGGTGAATTCGAGGAACGTCTGAAAGCTGTTATCAACGAGGTGAAGAAATCGGAAGGAGACATTATCCTCTTCATTGATGAAATTCACACATTGGTTGGTGCCGGGAAGGGCGAAGGAGCCATGGATGCTGCCAACATCCTAAAACCTGCGCTGGCGCGTGGCGAACTGAGAAGTATCGGTGCCACTACTCTCGACGAGTATCAGAAATATTTCGAAAAAGACAAAGCATTGGAACGTCGTTTCCAGATTGTATATGTAAACGAACCCGATACGCTAAGCACCATCTCCATCCTGCGTGGACTGAAGGAACGTTACGAAAACCATCACCACGTACGAATTAAAGATGACGCCATCATTGCCGCCGTAGAGTTGAGCAACCGATACATCACGGATCGTTTCTTGCCGGACAAGGCTATCGACCTGATGGATGAAGCTGCCGCCAAATTGCGTATGGAGGTAGATTCCGTTCCGGAAGAGCTGGATGAGATTTCACGAAAAATCAAACAATTGGAGATTGAACGCGAAGCTATCAAGCGTGAGAATGACAAACCGAAACTGGAACATATCGGCAAAGAACTTGCCGAGTTGAAAGAACAAGAAAAATCATACAAGGCGAAATGGCAAAGTGAGAAAACGCTGGTCAACAGGATACAGCAGAACAAAGTTGAAATCGAGAATCTGAAGTTTGAAGCTGACAAAGCGGAACGCGAAGGTGACTACGGCAAAGTAGCCGAAATCCGCTATGGCAAGTTACAGGCTTTAAATCAGGAAATCGAAGATACTCAAAAAGAGCTTCATGCCATGCAGGGCGACAAAGCCATGATTAAGGAAGAAGTAGACGCTGAGGACATTGCAGACGTAGTATCCCGTTGGACGGGTATCCCCGTGAGCAAGATGCTGCAAAGCGAAAAGGATAAACTGCTGCATCTGGAAGACGAGCTTCACCAACGCGTCATCGGACAAGATGAAGCTATCCAGGCAGTTGCTGACGCCGTGCGCCGTAGCCGTGCCGGTTTACAGGATCCCAAGCGTCCGATTGGTTCGTTCATCTTCCTCGGTACTACCGGTGTAGGTAAGACAGAACTTGCCAAAGCACTTGCGGAGTTTCTCTTTGATGACGAGACCATGATGACGCGTATCGATATGAGTGAATATCAAGAGAAGCATAGTGTATCACGTCTGGTTGGAGCACCTCCGGGATACGTGGGTTATGATGAAGGTGGTCAATTGACCGAAGCCATCCGGCGCAAACCGTACTCTGTGGTATTATTCGACGAAATAGAGAAAGCACACCCGGATGTATTCAATATCCTACTGCAAGTATTGGACGACGGACGATTGACGGACAACAAAGGACGTGTGGTAAACTTTAAGAATACCATCATCATCATGACCTCAAATATGGGCAGTGCCTACATCCAGAGTCAGATGGAGAAACTGAACAGTGCCAACAAAGAGCACGTGATAGAGGAAACAAAGAAAGAAGTGATGAATATGTTGAAGAAAACGATTCGTCCGGAATTTTTAAACCGTATTGATGAAACCATCATGTTCCTGCCGCTGAACGAAAGCGAGATTAAGCAGATTGTAGTACTCCAGATAAAAGGTGTACAAAAAATGTTGGCTCAAAATGGGGTGGAACTGGTACTGACGGAGGGAGCTATCGAGTTCCTTACAAAAGTTGGGTATGATCCGGAATTCGGTGCTCGTCCTGTGAAACGGGCTATCCAACACTACTTACTGAATGATTTGTCGAAGAAGTTATTGGCGCAGGAAGTAGACCGCAGCAGGCCTATTATAGTAGATGCCAGTGGCGAAGGGCTAATATTCAGAAATTAAGCTGAAAAATTAATGAGTTTAAAAAAGGCTGTCTTGCCATATTAATGGAGCAAGACAGCCTTTTCATTATTCTATAACGAGCTGCTTAACAACTGGTGCAGACAGGGCATGTGTCACAACCAACACATATTCTCCTGCACATGGCAAATCAAACGAGGCACTCTCCTCTTGCGTCTGCTTCACCTCAACCACCTTTCCCCGAATATGGTACAAACAAAGTGTAGCATTCGGCAACACTCCGTCCACATATATCTTTCCGGCGGCTTTATCCACCTTCACTGTTACGCTCTTATGCTCTTCCATCTTATTAATACGCAGCCTCAAGTCCCCCTAAAGGCAGTAAATTCATATATAAAGCGTGGGAACTGCTGTTATTATTGTACCTGGGGCTCTGGACTGCCACTATTCAAATAATATACAACAGCCCACGCTCCGTACTATACATTTGAATATGCATATACAACAGAGCATGAGCGTTTGTTGTCTATTATCCTTGAATAGCGTGAAATTGTCCAGATTTCAAGTACAAGATAATATTAAACGCTTTTATCCATGATTATCCTTCAATCTTTGTGAGAGAGGTCACTACCCACTCTGCATTTCAGGATGGCAACAAAGGTAAGAAAAAAGTAGTCAAAACTGAAACTACCGCATAAAAAAAATGCGGATAATCCGGGACTGCCCAGAATTATCCGCATATTCTATCAAAAGAACTGTTTATTTAAAATTTATTCTTCCGCCTTTTCCTCTATTACTTCTTCAGCCTCAGTAGCATCCTCAAAATCGGTCATTCCACAAGAAACTAACAGATTATACCAGGAAATAAGTTTCTTGATATCCGCCAGGTATACACGGTCACGATCAAAAGCCGGTAAAACTTCGCCCAAATAAGCACGAAGTTCGTCAGCGCTAGCTTTCTTCAAATCCATTACGACAGAAGCACCGTTTTCCTTTTCTTTCATTGCAGCCAATACTTCTTTCAAAGGTACATCGTCCGTATCTGTATACATGGCGATATCACCCAGAGAGATTATTTTTTCGTTACCATAAGCGGGGAAACGTTTCTTGTCCGTGAGGGACTCTACAATCAACATATTTCTACCTTGTGAAATGAGTTTATACAATCCCGGTTTACCGGAGATAGACAAAATAGTCTTCAACATAGTATGTTCTATTTTTTATTAGTAATATTTTATTTTTTCGGTGGGCAAAGGTAAGCAATATTTTTAGATAGAGAAGTTATAACTTCTAAAACCTGCGGAATTAACGGAGTTTCACCGTCGTTTACAATTACAAAATTAGCCTTGGTGCGCTTCTCCTCATCACTCATCTGGCTACGGACACGGCGTTCTACCAGTTCCCGCGGAGCAGCATCGCGTTGCATGGCACGTGCTATGCGGACTTCCTCGGGTGCATAAACCATCACCACAGTGTCTACTTCACCTGCAAAACCTGCTTCAATCAGAATTGCAGACTCCATCCCCACTATCGGATAAATGGCATGACACTCCACCCACTGACGGAAATCATCCCGCACCCGCGGATGAATGATACCGTTCACTGTACGAATATGTTCGGGATTACTAAATATATAGGAAGCGAGCAAAGATTTATTCAATTCACCACCAGCGTAAACTTCTTCTCCCAACAAAGCGATCAACTCCCGGCGAATCAGAGTATCTGAAGCCGTCAGCCGCTTTGATTCGATGTCCGAGATATAAACGGGAACACCCATCGCTTCTAACAGACGGGAAACTACACTTTTCCCACTACCGATACCGCCGGTTATACCTATTTTAATTGTCATATTCGGGAGTTACCTGCTCAATAAGGAAGTCTACTTGTTCGGGATTGATGCGCACCTGATTCACACCTTTCGGCACCGACTTAAGTTTCACGGTATACTTATCCGAACCAAGTCTCAGGAGCTCTTCATAAGAGACATTGATATGAAAATCGCTCTCTGTTATCTGCCGAAAATGGCTCAAACCAACCTGAAAAGTAACATTTACTTTGGATGGGAATGCACGCAACACTTTACCAGCCGGGAAGTTAACACCTCGCAAAGGAACCTCCACCGTCTTCTCGGTATAGATATCCACCGGGAAGATCATCTCTACTGAAGCCGGCACAAACTTAACTCCTTTCCGGCCGAGCAGAGGAATTTGCCGCTTCAATGTATCGGAAACATCCTCAAACTTCACTTTTTGCGTATAAGCGGCAGTTATGGTATCCAATACTCCCTCTGGTGCGTAAGCCAACACCGAGTCCGGTTTGCAGATTGTATCTGAGATATAATATTGACGGCCTGCGCTCACTGTTCCCTGGAACTTTACCGGAACTAATTTAGAGGCGCCTGTAGAATAGATATACTCCAATGTATCGGGTTTCATGGAAAGCAACTTTGTAGATACATTCAACTGACTGAGTAATCGCTTTTCAAACTGTGAAGAATAAATACGTACGTGATTATCGTCATTTCCTTTATAATCAGAAAAATCCAGAGTAATAGGAAAAAAACTCTTCCCAAGCATGTAGTTAAGCAACACCGTACCTTTATCCTTTACCCGGATATGCAGTTCGGAAGATGGTTCGGAAGTTATCACAACATTGTTCGGTACCCCTTTCAAACGCACAGGAATGGAGAATTCCGTTTCATAATCGTTATTCAACGTCTGAAGTAGCCAGAATCCACTGGCAATAAGAAAGAAGAATAAAAAAATTAAGAACTCTCTGCTCTTATCACTGAGCAGAAAGTCCTTAACTTTCCTCGCTGTTATCAGATATATGCGTTTTATGTTCCTACGATTAATCATAGGCTCACTTATTCAAAATTATTTAGCAGCCTGATTGCTGTTAGCATCAGCAGCTGCGGCGAATATAGAATTCTTATCAATTCTAATTTTAACATTAGAAGCGATTTCAAGCACGATATCATTATCATTAATTTCTTTGATAACGCCATGAATACCACCGGCAGTAATCACCTTCTGGTTCACTTGAAGTGATTTACGAAAGTTTGCAATTTCTTTCTGCTTTTTGTTTTGTGGGCGAATCATGAAGAAATACATGATAGCAAACATGGCAATCAGAAGAATCCACATCATGCTACCACCACCAGGTGCTGCGGCAGGAGCTTGCAAGAATACGGTCATTAAATTCATAAATTATTCGTTTTTAGTTTTTAATACTCAACAAAGGTATCAGTTTTTCGCTAACTTACCTTCTTTTTTTAATTGATTAACTATTCCATCCAAAGTACCGTTCACGAAACTTCCGCTCTTTATCGTACTGTAGACCTTAGCTATTTCAACATACTCATTTAACGAAACACTTACCGGAATGTTCGGGAAACTCAGAATTTCTGCCAATGCACATTGCATTATCACTACATCCATAAAGGCTACACGTTCCAAATCCCAGTTACGCGTATTCTCACTGATAAGGTGACGGTAGTAGTCACAATTCAATATAGCGCGGCGGAACAGACGACGGGCAAATTCCTGGTCTTCCTCATCCTTGAACTCAGGCAACAAAGTTTGATTAGCACCATTCTTTTCTTCAAAACGTTTAATTGTCTTCAAAACGAAGGTATCTACTATTTCCTTGTCGTCATTCCAATAAAGACTCTGATCTTCCAACAAAATATCCAACTCCTCATTATTGAAAATGAAAGCTTTATAGAGCTTTCTCCACAGTTCGCGGTCAGCTTCATAAGATTTATCAGACGAAGCCATATATTCCTTATATATATCGGAAACTATAATCTTGTCATACAACCCCTTTACAAAGTCTTCGTCATTTGCCCACGAACGCTTCTGGTTGGCGGCAAAGTCCATCAACTGCTTATTCACTTCCAATTGCGAAACGAACTTGTTTTCTACAAATTTCATGTTGGGATACAACTCCTCTGCAGTCGGAGCTAACTTGGCCTTTGCCACATCAATGCGTTTTTGTGCGTAAGTCGTCAGAGCTACCATCAGCATTAGCAGATAATTATAAAGGTCATACGCTTTTGAAAGACTAAAGAATAATTCTTTCTCCGCTGAGTCTAAATTTTTACTGCCATTCTGATAATAAGCATATACAATCTGTATAATCTTAAGACGAATAAGAACTCTGTTAATCATAAGTCTATTTAAATCAATACTGTTTTAACGAGATGCAAAAGTAGACATTTTTAATGAGTTTACGCAAATAAATCACATTTTTTAATGCAGAAGTTCATTATCCGGGCATTTTCTTTTGACAGTTTAAAAAAAATCGTCAATTTTGGAGCCACTAATAACAAGAGACCTATAATATGGAAGACTTAAAGAAGAAAAACGGAGCGGACATGAACGATAAGGAGATTGTATTCTCCAAATCCATTAAAGCAGGTAAGCGAATCTACTATCTGGATGTAAAAAAGAATAGGAAGGATGAAATGTTTCTCGCTATCACCGAAAGTAAGAAAGTGGTGACCGGTGAGGGTGAAGATGCGCAGGTGAGTTTTGAGAAACATAAGATTTTCTTGTATAGAGAAGATTTTGACAAGTTTATGAACGGTCTGAATGAAGCTATCAATTTCATTAATCAGAAAGAAATGCTGGAAGTCATAAGTGATATGAACGCAAAAGCAAATAGAGAAACCGAACTCAATGCGATAGCCGAAATAAATGAAAAAGGAATGGATTTGGAAGGGGAAATCAAGATTGATATTGATTTTGAAGAGCCAACTCTTTGATAATTCAAAAAGAAGCTGTACTTTTGCACCGCTTTTTTGCAACATTGTGTGGCTAACCCCACATCGTGCGATGGTGAATTAAGCAACAAGTAACTTAATTTAGAGTAACACAAAAAAATCAAAAAATGAAATCAATTGAAGTAAAAGGTACTGCAAGAACTATTGCAGAGCGTTCTTCGGAACAAGCAAGAGCTTTGAAAGCTATTCGTAAAGACAATGGCGTACCCTGCGTACTCTACGGAGCAGGTGAAAACGTTCACTTCACTGTACCCGCTGACGGTCTGCGTAACTTGGTTTACACTCCGCACATCTATGTAGTTGACCTGATTATTGATGGCAAGAAAGTAAATGCTATCATGAAAGATATTCAATTCCACCCGGTAAAGGATACCATCCTGCACGTTGACTTCTACCAGATCGATGAGGCTAAACCTATCGTTATGGAAGTTCCGGTACAGATGGAAGGTTTGGCAGAAGGTGTGAAAGCCGGTGGTAAGCTGGTATTGCAGACACGTAAGCTGAAAGTGAAAGCTTTATATAACGTTATTCCGGAAAAACTAATTGTAAACGTTGCTCATCTGGGACTGGGTAAAACTGTTAAGGTTGGCGAATTGAGCTATGAGGGTCTGGAATTGATGAATGCTAAAGAAGCTGTTGTATGCGCCGTTAAGCTGACTCGTGCTGCAAGAGGTGCTGCTGCTACTGCTGGCAACTAATCAGTCTTTTCGTAAGAAAACAGTATATTCCGGAACGCGGATTAACGCAGATGACGCAGATTTCACTAATCCGCGGAAAACTGCGATAATCCGCGTTCTTCTTTATAATAATAGGGTTAAAAGATACAATTTCTCAAAGAAATGAAATATTTAATTGTTGGATTAGGAAACATAGGTCCTGAATATCACGAAACCCGCCATAATATAGGTTTCATGGTGGTGGATGCATTGGCAAAAGAAGCAGGTGCCACCTTTACCGACGGACGTTACGGCTTTACCACTACACTATCCGTCAAAGGGCGCCAACTACTACTATTAAAACCTTCTACATTCATGAACCTCAGCGGAAATGCTGTGCGTTACTGGATGCAAAAAGAGAACATTCCCTTGGAAAATGTGTTAATAATAGTAGACGACCTTGCTCTACCATTCGGCACTCTGCGCCTGAAAAGTAAAGGTAGCGACGCCGGGCATAATGGACTGAAACATATTGCCGCCATTCTGGGTACACAGAACTATGCGCGACTCCGTTTCGGCATTGGTAACGAATTTCCACGAGGCGGACAGATAGACTATGTGTTGGGACACTTCACCGAAGAGGACTGGAAGACCATGGACGAACGTCTGAAAACAGCAGGAGAAATCATCAGGAGCTTCTGCCTGGCAGGCATTGATATTACCATGAACCAATTTAATAAGAAATAGCAGCTACTTAAAACAATATGAGTGAAGCAAGAATAGATAAATGGATGTGGGCCGTACGTATTTTCAAAACGCGTACCATCGCTGCCGAAGCATGCAAAAAAAGCCGTATCAGTATAAACGGGGCCTTAGCAAAAGCTGCCCGCACAGTGAAGCCGGGAGACGTGATACAAGTGCGTAAACCGCCTGTCACCTACTCTTTCAAGGTACTGCAGGCCATTGAAAAGCGTGTTGGTGCAAAGCTTGTTTCGGAAATGATGGAGAATGTAACAACTCCCGACCAATATGAATTGTTGGAAATGAGCCGTATCAGCGGTTTCGTAGACCGCGCCAAAGGTGCCGGTCGTCCCACCAAGAAGGACCGACGAACTTTAGAAGAGTTTACAACTCCCGAATTCATGGATGACTTTGATTTTGAATTCGATTTTGAAGAAGAATAAAAAGGAGTGACAAAGTGATCTAACACCTTAATTATATTACCGCCTTATACATTATCACATTATACTATTATGAGCGAAAAGAAGATAAAATGGGGATTCATTGGTTGCGGAGAAGTAACCAAGTATAAAAGTGGTCCTGCCTTTCAAAAAGTGGAAGGTTCGGAAGTGATTGCTGTCATGAGTCGTGACGGTGCCAAAGCCAAAGCTTACGCTGAAGAGAGAGGTATCCCGAAATGGTATGACGATGCCCAGGAACTGGTTGACGATGAAGAAGTAAATGCTATCTATATCGCCACACCGCCTTCTTCGCACGCCACTTATGCTATTATGGCTATGAAAGCCGGTAAGCCTGTTTATATAGAAAAGCCTATGGCGGTAACTTATGAAGAGTGTTGCCGTATCAACCGCATTTCAAATGAAACAGGGATTCCGTGTTTTGTGGCTTATTACCGCCGCTATCTACCCTATTTCCTGAAAGTAAAAGAACTGATAGAGAGCGGAATGATTGGTAATGTTATCAATGTGCAAATCCGCTTTGCCCAGCCTCCCCGAAATCTGGATTATAATAAGGAAAATCTTCCGTGGCGCGTGCAACCGGATATTGCCGGTGGTGGCTATTTCTATGATTTAGCCCCTCACCAAATTGATTTATTACAAGATATGTTCGGCTGTATTCTTGAAGCCAGTGGATACAAGAGTAATCGCGGCGGACTCTATCAAGCCGAAGACACCCTAAGTGCATGTTTCCAATTCGATAGCGGATTGGTAGGTAGTGGTTCCTGGTGCTTCGTTGCACACGATTCTGCTCGCGAAGACCGCATTGAAGTTATCGGGGATAAGGGGATGATCTGTTTCTCTGTATTTACTTACGATCCCATCGCATTGCATACAGAAAAAGGAAGAGAAGAAATTCCAGTAGCAAACCCTGAACATGTACAACAACCGCTCATTCAAGCCGTTGTCGACCATCTTTTAGGTAAGTCCATCTGCACCTGTGACGGAGCAAGCGCAACGCTGACAAACTGGGCGATGGACAAAATACTTAATAAATTATAAGTTATTAGTTATTAGTTATTTGCTTGTGATTTCCACGTTGTGATAGCACAATCCCATGACAAGCAAATAACTAAGAACTAACAACTAATAACTATCAAAGTTCCTTCTTCACCGCCTCAATCAATTCCTGATATTCAGCATCCGTCAGGTACACCTTTCCCGGGTTCATCTGGAACGTACCACCGTAGTCAGGACCATCTACATACTTCGGAGCAAGATGGAAATGCAAGTGCGACAATTTATCGGAGTATGCACCATAATTGATTTTTTCGGGATTAAACGCTTTCTGCATGGCACGAGTCACGCGGGTAACATCTTCCATAAAAGCATTGCGGTCTTCATCACTCAATTCATTCAAATCATTGGCGTGGTCTTTGTAAGCTACAAGACAACGTCCTCTGTACGTTTGTTCTTTGAATAAAAACACGCGAGATACACTCAGCTCTGCAAACTCAATCATCAGATTGTGCAGCGTCTCATTATTCTGACAGTACAGACATTCTTTCGGATCACTTTTCATGATATTCTTGGTTTATTATTTATGTTTACGGAGCAAAGATAAACTTTCTATCCTTATTCCATGTCGACATTCTCATTCTTTTGTCCGACTAATTTATACACATCAGCATTTTCTCCTACTACCCAGACAACATCATCTTCCATAAACGGCTCGTGCGAATCGGGTGCATGCAAAGCTTCTTCTCCTCTCTCCACACCTACAATCAGGCAATGATATTGTTCGCGGATGCCGGACTCGCGTATCGTCTTCCCCAAAAATGCAGAATGGGAATCTACACGGAATTGACGCAAAATCATCTCACTTTTTTCAACTACATCTGTTTCTAAAGCGGCAGCCTTTTCCATCTCTGCACCAAACAGGTTCAGTTCTTCATCCGTGGCTATGACTTGTATCTTATCTTCCGGGAAAAGCCGCACAGAAGCACCCGGTATATTAATCCTCTTCCTACCCCGAAGAATAGACACGACGTGCACACCATATTGTTTACCCAGATTAAGTTCTGCAAGCGTCTGCCCCGCCCATACCGACTCACCGGGTACTACAAAATCTGTTAAGTGTAAATCACGGGACAACAAACGCCCGGCATATTCCGGTTTCTTTTCACCCATATATTCGGCACGCATATCACGATAGCGCAGATTCTGAAAAAATTTCCGCTCTATCATGATAGATTGTTTCTTCAGTTGACGCGACAAAATCATCATTGTAACCAGCAAAACTGCCACCCCGAGCAATAGTCCAACAGATATTTCGAACAAGCCCGCTATCACAAACATTACGAATGAAACTGCTATCAATATGCGTATGACGATAGTCGCAACCAATGGTGCACGATTGCCACGACTATCATTCCACAGAGTTACGAATTCCACTGAATGATTCTTTTTAATCATGATGGCCCGCAAGAAAGGAGCTATAAATAAGATGATAACTAATGCGGCCAGCAACTTTCCCCAAATACCGGGCAAATTTTCCAGAAATAGAGGAACCAGAAAGCGGAAAGACAATGCAATGACCGCTATACTAACGATGGAGTAGACAATCGTAATCCTTGTCAGAGCAAAGATAAACTTCTTCCATAAGCTTTCATGATTCATGGTCTGCGAACCAGAAGCATATCGTGTCAGGAAATCCACCCACCGGGCTGGCAGATGTTTATCTACAAAACCGGAAGCCGGCTCAGCCAAACGAATCATATAAGGAGTAAGGAAAGTGGTAATAACCGAAACCGCCACCACAATAGGATACAGGAAATCGCTCGTCACATGGAGGGATACACCCAGCGATGCAATGATAAAAGCAAACTCGCCAATCTGCGTCAAACTAAAACCACATTGCATAGCCGTCTTCAAAGGCTGCCCCGACAACAACACCCCCAGCGTACCGAATAAAGATTGCCCCAGAATGACCGCCAACGTAATCACGATAATCGGGAGTGCATACTCCACAATCATAGAAGGATCCACCATCATACCAACCGACACAAAGAATACAGCACCAAACAAATCCTTTACCGGCTTCACCAGCCGCTCAATACTCTCCGCCTCCACCGTTTCGGCAAGAATGGACCCCATGATAAACGCACCAAAAGCCGCGGAAAAGCCTGTACGAGCTGCCATAACAACCATACCGAAACATAAGCCAAGCGAAACTATGAGCAAAGTTTCCTCGCTCATCAACTTGCGGCAACGCTTCAACAATTCAGGTATCAGATAAATGCCGACCACAAACCAAAGTATCAGAAAAAAGAGTAGTTTACCAATGCTCTCAAGCATTTCCGTCCCTTCAAAATTATGCCTCACTGCCATAGTAGACAACATCACCATCAAAACAATGGCGAGAATGTCTTCCAGTATCAGCACACTGAGAACCAATCCGGTAAACTGCTTCTTGCGCATTCCCAAATCATCGAATGCCTTATAAATAATGGTAGTGGAAGACATAGCAATCATACCACCCAAAAAGATACTATCCATGCGTTGCCAGCCGAAACCTGTACCGACGGCAATTCCCAGAAGAATCATACAGAATATGATGGTGCAGGCGGCGATGATAGCTGCCCCACCTACTTTAACTATCTTCTTGAAACTAAATTCTAGCCCTAATGCAAACAAGAGGAAAATCACGCCGATGTCCGCCCATGTCTGTATATTTGCCGTATCCATCACGGAGGGCGTGTATGGCATGTGCGGGCTGGCCAGAAAACCTGCCACAACATATCCCAACACTAACGGTTGTTTTAGTTTCTTGAACAATAGTGTCATGACTCCAGCGCAAATCAGTATCAGAGCCAAATCGTTTATCAAAGTAGCCAAATGTGACATATTATTGGTCCTTTCGTGTTTTTGCTGACAAAAATAGTAATTTTTACAGCACAAAGAATCACAATCTCACAAACTTTTTTCCTTCCGATATTGTTGAGATGACAATCAATCATTTAAAACATATTATTATGGAAGAAAAGAAAGAAGCGCGTGAAGAACGGAACAGAGAAAAGTTGGCTAATGCCGATTGGATCATGGCAGAGTTTTATGCAACTTGGTGTCCTCATTGCAAGCGCATGCAGCCTATTGTAGAAGAATTCAAGAAATCAATGGAAGGAACTCTCGAAGTGGTACAAGTGGATATTGACCAGGAAAGTGCACTTGCTGATTTTTATACCATCGAAATGTATCCTACATTTATATTATTAAGGAAAGGCGAACAGCTTTGGAGGCAATCGGGAGAGTTGCCTCTGGAAAGACTGGAAAAGGCGGTGAAAGAATTTAAGTCTTGATTGGTCTGTTTTTCCTCTTCTTCATATTCAAACCGTACCAAAACCGTACCTGCTCCGTATTTTCTCCGTGTCCTTAGGGAGGGAGTAGGTACGAAGCAGGTACGAGCCAGGTACGGACCGGGTAGGTAGAAGACCCGAAAATGGTCTAAATATCGGATATACCTACAATTTATTACTCAGATAATCCGTCAGGCTATCTTCACGTTCCAGCCCAAACTTCTTGCGCAAGCGATAACGAATGGTCTCTACCCCACGAACAGAAATGTTCAACAGAGGTGCAATTTCTTTGGTGGAAAGATTCATCTTGAGATAAGCACACATCATACGCTCATTATTGGAGAGGTCGGGATGCCGGGCATGAAGACGCTTCATGAAGTTATTGTGAATCAAATCGAACTGATCTTCGATTCGCTTCAACACCTCATCGCTCTGGATATTGGAGTCTATTTTACTGTTTATCACCACAAGAAGCTGCTTGCCTTCGCGGGCGCCTTCACCTTTCAGGGAGGAAGCCACTTTGAAAATTTCCGATTTAATTTCTGTAAGCATCTCGTTTTTGCGAACGAAGTTTATCATGAGGTTTGCCATCTCCTGGCTCTTATGCTGAAGATCATATTCCAGCTTTTCTTTTTCAAGTTGCATGATCTGTTTCTCACGGAGGGCTTTTTCGGCTTCGAACTCTTTTTCCATTTCATGCAATTCTTTATCTTTCTCCACAACAGCCTGTTGTTTCTTTCGTTTCACGCGAATATCATCCCAGCGATATACATACCAGAAACCCAATAGCGCCAGAATAAAGTAGCAGACATAAGCAGGAGCACTACGATACCAGGGCGGAAGAACACGGAAAGAAATATCATCCGCCGAAGTTGTTCCATCCGGATAAATCACTTTTACCTCGAAAGTATAGTCGCCCTCAGAAAGATTACTATATTCCTTGGTTCGCACGGTAGTATAATCCGACCAGTCCCCTCCATTCAGGCGATACTGAAAACGGACATCATCGCTCCCCAAAGCAATAAAGGAAAGACTATAATCAAAGCGGACAGAATTGGACGTATAATCAATAGTGAGAGATGGCTTCTTCCCGAGAAAATTGGCCGTAAATACCAGTGAATCTTTGGGATAAGTGAGATGCATGTTCCGGATATATACGGAATGAGTCAGATCTTGCCGATGCTTCACCGCCGGAATGGTAAATAAAGCAAAGCCTTCTTCGCTCGGAATCACTATAAGTGAGTCCGACAAAGGAATGAGCGCTTCATAAGGCGGCACAAGCTCCAGCAAAGACTGGCGGATGGGATTTATACTGGTATTGGCCCCTCGTTTATAAGTCCCCAGATTAGCTATACAGATTTCATGAGGGCTCAGACTAATGAGACGATCATGATATTCCAACAAGCGGGTATAAGGTACGGCTCCATTCAACAGATTATTCAAGTCGCTACAAGGTTCCATCATATCCTTATGAATATTATATTTATAGATCCCTTGCGGAGTAGCGAAATAAACACGCCCTTCTATCTTGGCAACATGTATATCACGCTCCACCGGAAGCCCTTCTGCCACGCCATAAAACTTCATATTAATTTGCCGGGTTAAATCTTCACTCAACTCAATACGCATAAGAGTACCGGAATTATAAACCCATAAAACCCTGGCAGATTCCTGCTCGAACAAACGGCACGAATCCATAAATCCATCGACTTTGCAAAGTACACTCCACTCTCCCGCTTTCTTCTCCAAAAGATAAATGCCGTTATAAACCCCGACAAACATCCGGTCAGGTTGCCCTACAACCTCCTGACAATACCAGGCACCCGTTATATCCGTTATGCGGCGCACACTGGTGCCTTTTATCTGAAAAATGCCACGATCGTGAAGGCAAAAGAGATCGTCGCCAATCTTACAAAGGTTCCAAACCTGACCACTGGATTGAGGAATGGGATGAATATCAGGCAAATCGCCATTCAACTTTACCGGATAAGAGGTATAATAAAGCCCGCGATTAGTGCCCAGATAGAGATACCCATCTTCTACGGCGGCCGTATAGCCCGTACCATAAGAATAGGGATATGAATACAGGTTAGTAAAAGAGGAACTAAGGGAAATGTAGTCAACCCCACTATCTAATCCCGCCCACAGATTGCCCTGACTATCGAAAGCAACCGAAAGCACGGTATTGTTGCGCAATCCGTTATTCTCATTGAAGTATTTCACATTCATCGTGGCACAATCTATCAGCAACACACCTTTATGAATGGTTCCCAAAGCTATTTTATCATCCTGGGAAGCCACGCAAAACACCTCATTTTCACGCATGAAGTCTTCGGCGCCGGTAATGAAAGGTACGGTAGTGCGTCCATTGCTATAAAACAGCCCGTCATACGCCGTAACAATAATGACGCCTCCGCCTTTATGGGGAATGATGCCACGGATACGGTTGGAAGCCAGAGACTCCGCTCCTTGTAAAGGAAAGAAAGTGTTTCCAACCAGCACCCACACGCCACGGTCGGTACCTATATAAAGGATGCCATTCACCATATTAGAACAATCTATTTTAGCATCCATTTCAATAGTGGTATATTTTCCATTCAGGTATTTCACCACACGGTCATCACCTTGCACATACAAGATATTGTCCGCTTCATGAATCCCCCATACATTGCCCAAAAAACGGGAATCAGCACCAAGTGTATCGGACATGCAATGATAAACCAATTCTCCATCTGCCGCCGGTTCATAGTAACCGAATTCATTGATACCACCTGCATATATTCTCTTTTGGATAGTGGATGCCAGCACAGAGCGCACATCTGAAAAGTTATTCATCGGAAATACCTTCCAGACATTTCCATCAAATTGCACCATGCCATTTTTATTGGCAAAGTACACCCAATGGTCATCATAAGGGGCTATCTGCCAAGTTTGTGTACCTTTCCCATAAAGGTTTTTATCAAAGTTGACAATGAAATTATTCCAGCCGGCAAAAGCTCTGCCAAAAGGCATCAGAAGGAGAAGTATAAGAGTCAGATATGAGGAATGAGGTTGTATCCGTATCATAATATTAGATTTTGCGGAACAAAGCTATTACTTTTTTCGCGAAAAACAAATAAAAAAAGAGATACATTCTTAAGTAGAACATATCTCTTTTCTTGAGCCTCTTGTCGGATTCGAACCAACGACCCCGAGATTACAAATCACGTGCTCTGGCCAGCTGAGCTAAAGAGGCGGGTGGGTAAGCTTACTATATCGCGCCGCTACAACCAACTACCTTTGCTGCGATCAAGCCCTGGAGGATTCGAAGGGAGCTGGCCGTATAGGACTTACCCGTATTTTTGTTTGCGGGTGCAAAGGTAGACATTTTTATTAAACTTGCAATACTTTGCCCAAACTTTTTTCAACTTTAACAAGAATACAAAGGTTACAAACAATATTATTTATACCTTTGCGGCCATATTCCTAATGAAAGATGACAGAAAATAGAGGTTACTTACAACGATATGCCATGCTATTCGGCACTTACCTGGGGGGATTTTGGATTTTGAAGTTCATTCTATTCCCTCTGGGGTTAACTGTACCATTCTTACTTTTCCTTTTCGGGGGACTGACTTTATGCGTGCCTTTCATGGCATACTATTATGTACGCATGTACCGTAATCATGTATGTGGCGGCACCATCAGTTTCCTTCATGCATGGATTTTCACCGTATTTATGTATATGTTCGCCGCTTTGCTTACGGCCGTGGCACATTATATCTATTTCCGCTTCATCGATCAAGGCTTCGTACTGGACACTTATGAAAGTTTGCTGAATAACTTCGAGGCAAACATATTGCCGGGAATGGATGTATATATCGACCAGTTGAAAGATGCTTTGAGCGTGATGCGTTCATTGTCTCCAATAGAAATCACCATGCAATTGATGTCTCAGAATGTATTCTATGGATCATTGCTTGCCATTCCTACTGCTCTGTTCGTCATGAAACGGCCACCGGTGGACCATATAGGGGGAAGATAGAGTGATAGAGTGGTGATAAAAGTAATTTTTCAATCGTAAATCGTTAAATTGTAAATAAGAAAGATGGATATTTCAGTTGTCGTTCCTTTGTATAATGAAGAAGAGTCTCTTCCGGAACTGTACGCATGGATTGAGCGGGTAATGAAGGCCAACGGCTTTTCATATGAAGTGATTTTCGTGAATGACGGAAGTACCGACCGCTCTTGGCAGATTATCGAAGAACTGAGCCGGAAATCGGATGCCGTGCATGGCATTAAGTTCCGCCGCAACTATGGCAAGTCACCGGCGTTGTTCTGCGGTTTCGAGAAGGCACAAGGAGATGTGGTAATCACAATGGATGCAGACTTGCAGGATAGTCCTGATGAGATACCCGAATTGTACCGGATGATTACAGAAGACGGTTACGACCTGGTGTCCGGCTGGAAGATGAAACGCTATGACCCGATTTCGAAGACCATTCCTACAAAATTGTTCAATGCAACCGCCCGGAAGGTATCCGGTATCAAGAACCTGCATGACTTTAATTGCGGACTGAAAGCCTATAAGAAAGATGTGATAAAGAACATCGAAGTATACGGCGAAATGCATCGCTATATCCCCTACCTTGCCAAGAACGCAGGTTTCAATAAAATCGGAGAAAAGGTGGTTCAACATCAGGCACGTAAATTCGGAAAAACAAAGTTCGGCGGACTGAACCGTTTCTTCAACGGATACCTGGATTTAATTTCACTCTGGTTCTTGTCGGCCTTCGGAGTGAAACCGATGCACTTCTTCGGGCTTCTGGGTTCGCTGATGTTCATCTTCGGTTTTATCTCGGTAGTCATTGTGGGAGTCATGAAGTTGTATCACATGCACTACGGAATGCCTTATCGCCTGGTGACGGACTCCCCTTACTTCTACTTGTCGCTAACCGCCATGATTATCGGAACCCAGTTGTTCCTTGCAGGCTTCCTCGGCGAACTGATTTCGCGTAACGCCCCCGAACGAAACAAATATCAAATCGAAAAAACAATATAAAGGCTATGAGAAAATTAGTAAAACTAGTATTGCTTTGTCTGATTGCTTACCCCATTGCCGCCATCGTCTCTTCTTGCTCGGAAGATGAAGATTGCTCCATGAACGCACGTCCGATGATGGAATGCTTCCTCTACACGATAGACAGGGAAAATAATAATACGGTGCTGAAAGACACACTCGATTCGTTGACCATTACCGCTTTTGGTACGGACTCCATCATCCTCAACAACCAAAAACGAGTGCATGGATTGTCGTTGCCATTACGCTATACGGCCGACTCCACCGTACTGGTATTCCATTATAGCAAAGACCCCAAGATTAAAAAAGATACAATTGTCATCCGCCAGAAGAACACCCCCTATTTCCTCTCTATGGATTGCGGCTATCAGATGAAACAAAGTATCACAGGCAGAGCTTATAGTCGCCACAATCTTGATTCCATATACATTCAAAAAGCAGAAGTAATCAGCAATGGAACGGAAAATCTTAAACTCTTTTATCGTAATTAGTCTGGCGTTTTGCTTGCTGGCCGGACTTCCGGTACGAGCGCAGAACAACAACCGCCCTCCTGCTTCCAATCCGCCAAAGGAAGAAAAAAAAGAGGCAGACGAGGTGTTTTTCCCGCTATACAATGGCGTGACCGTGAGTGTGGACTTGTGGGGCATCGGTAGCAAAATGCTTGGGGGTGATTTCCTTAGTTCGGAAGTGGCCGTCGACGTCAACCTTAAGAACCGTTTCTTTCCGATAGTGGAGCTCGGATATGGCAGCACCGATACATGGAACGACAATGGTACACACTACAAAAGCAATGCGCCTTATTTTCGTGTCGGCATCAATTATAATGCCCTTTATAAGAAGAAATTCGATAATTTCCTGTTTGTCGGCTTACGCTACGCCATGAGTAGTTTCAAATACGACATAGAAGCCCTTTCCATAGACGACCCTGTTTATGGCGGAGGCATTGGAAATCCCAACCAGATGGATGACATCTGGGGTGGTAGCGTACCTTTCAATCATAAAGGAATGAAAGGATCAATGCAATGGTTTGAATTCTGCGTAGGTATCCGTGCACATATTTGGAAACAACTCTACATGGGGTGGGGATTGCGTTTCAAATTCCGCACCAGTTCATCTACGGGAGAGTATGGCGATCCGTGGTATGTGCCCGGATTCGGTAAATATGGCTCAAACACAATGGGTGTAACTTATACAATCACTTATAAACTACCATTCTAAACTTATGACCGGATTAGAGATTTGGCTTCTTGCCGTGGGACTCGCGATGGATTGCTTCGCTATTTCTATTGCCAGTGGTATCCTTCTAAAACGTACGCTATGGCGGCCTATGCTGACCATGGCGTTTTTCTTTGGATTATTTCAGGCCATCATGCCACTACTTGGGTGGATAGGCGCCAGTACATTCAGCCATCTGATAGAGAGTCTGGACCACTGGATTGCTTTTGCCATCCTCGCCTTTCTGGGCGGACGCATGGTCAGGGAGTCTTTCAAAGACGAGGATTGCAAAAAAGAATATGACCCGAAAAGCCTGAAAGTGGTGTTGGCATTGGCCATAGCAACCAGCATTGATGCACTAGCCATCGGGGTATCATTCGCATTTCTGGGTGTACGGGACTTTTCGGAAATACTTCCGCCGGTTTCTATCATCGGCTTCGTTTCGTTCGCCATGTCTCTTATAGGACTCCTGTTCGGCATCCGATTCGGTTGCGGCATTGCACGAAGGTTACGGGCAGAACTCTGGGGAGGTATCATCCTGATTATCATCGGAACCAAAATATTAGTAGAACATTTGTTTTTCAGTTAAACCCCAATTATGGAAAAGAAGGTACAGAGAAATTTCTTATGGATTGCCCTGCTCGTACTGGGAACAATCTGGATACTTGCGCGCCACAACCGCACAGAGCCCTACACCACCGTGAACGGACTGATATTCGGTACGGTTTATAAAATCACCTATCAATATGACGGCGACCTGAAAGCCGAAATAGACGACGAGTTGAAGCGTTTTGACGGCTCATTGTCACCTTTCAATGACACGGCCACCATTACCCGGATTAATCGCAACGAAGATATAGTGCCGGACACTTTCTTCACCAATGTATTCAATCGTAGTATGGAGATTTCCAAAGAGACGGATGGCGCATTCGATATTACGGTTGCTCCGTTGGCAAATGCCTGGGGCTTCGGTTTCAAGAAAGGGGCATTCCCCGACTCGGCCATGATAGATAGCCTGTTGGAAATCACCGGATATACCAAAGTAGCTCTATCCGAAGAAGGGAAAGTGATGAAACAAGATGCACGCATGATGCTTTCGTGTAGTGCCGTTGCCAAAGGCTATGCGGTGGATGTCATCGCACAATTCCTTGCAAAAAAAGGTATCAAGAACTTCATGGTAGATATAGGTGGAGAGATTGTGGCACGTGGAGAGAACCCGAAGAAAAGCTCGTGGAGAATCGGTATCAACAAGCCCGTAGATGATTCATTGTCCATCAACCAGGAATTGCAAACGGTGCTGAACGTGAGCGATGTAGGCATTGCCACTTCGGGCAATTATCGTAACTTCTATTACAAGGACGGAAAGAAATATGCACATACCATAGACCCGAGAACGGGGTATCCTGTGCAACACAACATCTTATCCGCCACCGTAGTAGCCAAAGATTGCATGAGTGCCGACGCTTATGCCACCGCATTCATGGTAATGGGACTGGAAGAGGCGGAACGCTTCGCAAATGCACACCCGGACATTGATGCTTGCTTCATCTATACGGATGAGAAAGGGGAACTCCAAATTTATTATACGAAGGGGATGGAGAGGTTTATAGAGTAATTAGTAGCTAGTAGTTAGTAGCTAGTAGTTAGTAGTTAGTAGCTAGTAGAATAGTCCTGTTTATAAAAACGGTTATAATCCGGACTATCTCCTACTTACTACTTTACTACTTGCTACTAACTACTTATAGAACACGAAATACACCGCCAGCACCAAGCAGACAAATGCCGCAAAATGATTCCAATGCAACGCTTCACCCTTAAAAAGAACAGTAGTGAACACGGTGAAAATGATAAGCGTAATCACCTCTTGAATAATCTTTAGTTGTATCAAAGAGAAAGGCCCGCCATTACCAATAAAGCCAATGCGATTGGCGGGAACCAAACAAAAATACTCCGCAAGAGCGATACTCCACGAAAATAAAATGATGGCATAAAGCGGCCAGTTCGTAATCACTTTCATATCTTGCAACTTCAGATGGCCATACCATGCAAAAGTCATAAAGATATTAGAGACTATTAAAAGTAAAATAGTATAAAGACCTTTCATTTCAATGATGGATATTTTAAGGGTGAATATTAGTCTAAATTATCAAATTTCTTAGGCAGAAGTTCTTCCTGTATATTCGTCATACTTCCCCAAAGGCTATAGCGAGCTTCCGGATTCATCTCTTCCAACTGATGCAGAATACCTTTCATGTTACTACGGTGGGATTGCGCCTCATAAGGGCAATTCTTCACCTGTTTGCGATATCCCCTGATTTGTGCCAACTCCAATAAATCGGCCTCGTGCACCAAACACATCGGACGAATAATCGTCATGTCGAACTTCTTCATTACCAAACGTGGCGGCATGGAACTGAACGCTCCCTGAAAAGTGATATTCATCAACAGGGTTTCCAATATATCATCCATGTGGTGGCCCAATGCTATCTTATTACAACCGTGCTCCTTGGCAACCGTAAACAATGCCTTCCGACGGTTCCATGAACAAAGGAAACAAGGGGACTTGCGAGTATCCGTACTTGCATCGAACTCTGTCTCATACAACACAAAGGGCACCTCCCACGACTCCACATACTCACGAAGATACGTCCAATCGCTCTGATAGGGAATATTCTTCATAACCACATGAACGGCAACCACCGAAAACTTAGGCTTAAAGATGCGGGCACGCTTTGCCAACAACTCTACCAGTGCCAAAGAGTCTTTGCCACCCGAAAGTCCGATAAGTATCTTATCCCCATCCTCTATCAGACCATATTCCACCAATCCCCTACTGAACCGCTTTTCAATGCGGCGGATGGTTTTCTCTTCTTCGGTAAATTGCGCCATAATGATTTAGCTTTTTTGCGTTGCAAAAGTAAGAGAAAAGAATGATTTATAGAAGAATTAACAAAATAGAATAGCGGAATCCGGCATTATTCCCGATTAATTTGTATTTTTGAACATTGGAATTTGTAAGTTGGATAAGTAGCATGAAAAAGAGATATATTTTACTCCTTCTATTTTGTTTTATATTAGTCGGTGCATCAGCACAGACGTTGGAGCAGGCTAAAGCTTTCTACAACAAAGGGCAATACGAGCAAGCCAAACCCATTTTTCAGAAATTCGTTAAGACACAACCGGCAAACGGAAATTATAACTTATGGTATGGTGTGTGTTGCCTGGAGACAGGAGAACCCGATGTAGCGCTGAAATATCTGGAAACCGCCGTCAAAAGACGCATACCCAGCGGCCAGTTGCATCTGGCACGAACTTATAATGATTTGTACCGTTTTGAAGAAGCCATCAAGTGCTACGAAGACTATATCAGCGACCTTAGCAAAAGAAAAAAGCCGACCGAAGAAGCCGAAAAACTTCTGGAAAAGAGCAAAAGTAATTTTCGCATGCTGAAAGGTATTGAAGAAGTTTGCATCATCGATAGCATCGTAGTAGATAAGGGGCGTTTTCTGGAAGTTTATAAAATCAGCCCCGAATCCGGCAAGCTATTCATGTACAATGACTTTTTCCAAGATAAGGAGGAAGTAGAGGCCACCGTATACGAAACGGAACTCAGCAACAAAATTTATTATGGCGAACGCCAGCCCGATGGCAAGCTCAGTATTCTCTCCCGCAATAAAATGCAGGGTGAATGGGGAAAGGGCAGCTTGTTGCCCGGTAGCATCAACGACTCCGTCAATGCCAACTATCCGTATGTATTGACGGATGGCGTGACTATCTATTATGCCGCCGATGGCGAAAATTCAATAGGCGGATATGACATATTCGTTACTCGTTATAACACGAATACCAATACTTATCTGACGCCGGAAAATATGGGAATGCCTTTCAACTCTCCCTATAACGACTACATGTTCGTTATCGATGAATTTAATAACCTCGGATGGTTTGCTTCCGACCGTTACCAACCGGAAGGAAAGGTCTGCATCTATGTATTCATTCCCAACCCTTCTAAGCGAGTGTACAATTATGAAGCAATGGATAAGCAAAAAGCCATCCGGCTTGCCCAGATTCATTCCCTGAAAGATACTTGGGTAGACCAGAATGCCGTATCCGAAGCACAACAACGCTTACAGACCGCGATAAACGAGAAGCCACAAGTAGAACAGACATATGACTTTGAGTTTGTCATCGATGACCATACTACCTATCATCAATGGAGTGATTTTAAATCTCCCCAAGCCAAAGAGTTGTTCAGCAAATACCGTCAACAAGAAAAAGACTTCAGACAACAACTGGATAAATTGGAAGAGCAACGTTCGTTGTACTCCCGTGCCAATGAAAATGATAAAGCCAAACTGACACCCGCCATACTTGATCTGGAAAAGCGGGTACGGTCATTGTCGGACGAAGTGAAACGCGCCGCCATTGAAGTGCGCAATACCGAAAAACAAACTTTAAAACCCAAATAACTATGGACATACTTATCATCATCGTACTCATCATTGCGGCGGTTATCCTCTTCCTGGTAGAACTGTTCGTTATCCCGGGCATCAGCATAGCCGGACTTTTGGCGGGTGGTTGCATCATCTTCGCTAATTACTATGCCTTCACCTATCTGGGCACTATGGGCGGATTCATTACGCTTGGCATCTCAGCAATAGCTTGCATAGGTTCGCTGATACTATTCATGCGTTCCAAAACGCTGGACAAGGTGGCACTGAAAAAGAATATCACGTCGAAAGTAGACCGTACGGCCGAAGACAAAGTGAAAGTCGGTGATACGGGAGTAGCTTTCACACGTCTGGCCTTGATAGGAAATGCTGATTTTGACGGGAACATCGTGGAAGTGAAGTCCATGGACGGTTTTCTGAACGAAAAAACCCCTATCATCGTAAGCCGCATTACAGACGGCGTGATTATGGTAGAGAAGAAAAAAGATTAGTATTCACACTTAATATCGTATAAATCATGAACGTAGACTCTATGTACTTAACTGCCTTTCTTGTGATAGGAGGCATTATCTTCATCGTACTGTTCTTCCACTATGTTCCTTTCTTCCTATGGTTGTCCGCCAAAGTTTCGGGAGTCAGGATTTCATTGGTGCAATTGTTTCTAATGCGTATCCGTAACGTGCCCCCCTACATCATCGTGCCGGGCATGATTGAAGCGCACAAAGCCGGACTGAGCAACATCACCCGCGACGAGCTGGAGGCTCACTACCTTGCCGGCGGACACGTGGAAAGAGTGGTTCATGCATTGGTGTCCGCCTCCAAAGCGAACATCGAATTGTCCTTCCAGATGGCCACCGCCATCGACCTTGCCGGACGTGACGTATTCGAAGCGGTTCAGATGTCGGTAAACCCGAAGGTGATTGACACTCCTCCCGTGACGGCCGTGGCTAAGGATGGTATCCAGTTGATAGCAAAGGCTCGTGTGACGGTGCGCGCCAATATCCGCCAGCTGGTGGGTGGTGCCGGTGAAGACACTATCCTGGCACGTGTGGGCGAAGGTATCGTATCTTCCATCGGTTCGTCCGAGAATCATAAGTCGGTATTGGAAAACCCGGATTCAATCTCTAAATTGGTGCTCCGCAAGGGGTTGGATGCCGGTACGGCATTCGAAATCCTGTCCATTGATATTGCTGATATCGACATAGGTAAGAACATCGGTGCGGCATTGCAGATTGACCAGGCAAATGCGGATAAGAACATTGCCCAAGCCAAGGCCGAGGAACGTCGCGCAATGGCCGTAGCCAGCGAGCAGGAAATGAAGGCGAAAGCTCAGGAAGCCCGCGCAAAGGTGATTGAGGCAGAAGCAGAAGTGCCTAAGGCTATGGCAGAAGCATTCCGTAGCGGCAATTTGGGTATCATGGATTATTACCGAATGAAGAACATCGAAGCCGATACTTCCATGCGTGAAACCATTGCCAAACCTACAGGTAATAACTCAAACCAGCCATTGAGTAAATAACCCGGTAAAAATATGAAAAAGTATTTTGCATCTTCCGAACTCATCATCAATGATGACGGTTCCGTATTCCACCTACACGTAAAGCCGGAATGGCTGGCAGACAAAGTAATCCTGGTGGGCGACCCGGGACGGGTGGCATTAGTAGGCTCGCACCTTGAGAACAGAGAGTGTGAAGTAGAAAGCCGCGAGTTCAAAACCATTACCGGTACCTATAAAGGTAAGCGCATCACGGTGGTTTCCACGGGTATCGGTTGCGATAACATCGACATCGTGATGAATGAGTTGGACGCTCTGGCAAACATTGATTTCAACACGCGGGAAGAGAAGCCCCAACTCCGTCAACTGGAGCTGGTGCGCATAGGTACTTGTGGCGGCCTTCAACCCAATACCCCCGTAGGTACATTCATTTGCTCGCAAAAGTCCATCGGCTTTGATGGCTTGCTGAACTTCTATTCGGGACGCAATGAAGTGTGCGACCTGCAATTTGAACGCGCCTTCCTCAACCACATGGGATGGTCGGGAAACATGTGTGCCCCCGCTCCTTACGTGATTGATGCCAATGCCGAATTGATTGAACGCATTGCCGCCGATGACATGGTGCGTGGCGTAACCATTGCCGCCGGTGGTTTCTTTGGTCCGCAAGGGCGCGAGTTGCGCATTCCGCTGGCCGACCCGAAACAGAATGAGAAAATCGAGAACTTCGAGTATAACGGCTATCGCATCACCAATTTCGAGATGGAAAGCTCCGCACTGGCGGGGTTGAGCCGCCTGATGGGACACAAAGCAACCACGGTATGCATGGTGATTGCCAACCGCTTGATTAAAGAGGCCAACACGGGTTATAAGAATACCATTGATGTACTTATAAAAACGGTACTGGATAGAATCTGATAGAAACATCCCCACAATGTAAAGAAGAGGTTGCGTAAAAAAATAAAATTACACAACCTCTTCTTTCGTTTATACGATAAATCTAAATATACTTGATGATAGTCTCCTTCAACTTTTCGTAAGTATAAGGTTTCGCAATAATATCATTGCATCCGGCGGCCAACGCCTGTTGTTGCTCAATCAGGAACGCATTAGCCGTCACGGCCACAATTGGCAAATCGAGCGTAATGGCACGTATCTTCTCCGTGGCCTGAATACCGTTCATCACCGGCATTCGGATATCCATCAATATCAGGTCGGGACGTTCGCGCAAGAAACTATTGATGGCTTCCTCCCCATTTGTAACCCACGAAATGGTATAATCTTTTTTCAACAAGATATTTATCTGCATGAAGTTCGACTCCGTATCTTCGGCTATCAGGATTTTCTTCCTGCCATCCACCCTAAGCCCCATGTCGGCCACGTTAGCCCCAACGGTTACACCATCCGGGTTAAATAAGGATTGCTGATAAGGAAGCGTCATCACAAACGTGCTACCCACTCCCGCCTCAGACTCTACGGAAATCTTTCCGCCCAACCTTTCAACGATGCTCTGGCAAATGGGAAGTCCCAATCCCGTTCCCTGAACAAAATCATTCAACTTCTCAAAACGGTTAAAAATCAAAGGCAATTTCTCTCGGGGTATTCCGCACCCGGTGTCGGTCACATACACCTTCAGCCACTCCCCTTCCGTCGCCAAGCCCAACGTAATGGAACCCTCACACGTGTTTTTAATGGCATTGGAAAGGAAATTAAACAACACTTGCGTAATCCTGTTCCGGTCCACCATAATCCAGACCTCCTCATCCGGACGCACCACCTCAAAGCGGATACCCGTTTTCATCTTCAAGCGGTGCACCTTCTCCACCTCGTCAATCAGTCCCGTCATCTCGGTCAACTGGATGTTCATTTCCGACTTTCCGGACTCGATGCGAGAGAGGTCGAGGATGTCGTTGATGAGTTGCAACAACAAGTTGCTATTCTTCTGAATGATATTCAGATACTCCGCTTTCTCCTTCTCATCTTCCGTCAGAGCAATGATTTCCGAAAAACCGACAATGGCATTCAACGGGGTACGGATTTCGTGGCTCATGTTTGCCAGGAACACCGACTTCATCCGGTCCGCCTCTTCCGCCCGTTGCTTCGCTTCAATCAATTCATTGGAACGCTGAACCCGGTCGCCAATGTCATGTATCAGAGCCATCACCTTGTTGTCTTCAAACGGGGATATGCGCGCTTGGAAGTAATGCCTTTCGCAATTATCCACGTCCAGCGGATACTCTATTTCTTTCAACTGGCCGTCTTCAAGGCATTGGTGGATGTTGCGCAAAAACAAATCGCTGACTTCGGGAGAGTAGATGGAACGCCCGTCGGCTCCCTTCAACTGGTTCACCGGATGAAGCAAAACCGTATCGGAAGACATCAGCACATCGGTTATGAAGAAATTATCGTCAAGGATGAATATGAATTCGGGCAATGCCTCGATAATCTTCCGGTTCCGCTCTTCTATGCGCAAGATGTGGGCCTCCCTCTCGCATTGCCCAGTAACGTTTACGGTATAGCACAACAATCGCTCCGGCTTTCCGTCGCCGTCCTTCTCCACGGATAAGAGGCGGTCCTCCAGCCAGACTATTTCACCGTGAGCGCCTACGCACCTGATTCGTAGGAGGGTTGTTCCTCCAAAGCCATCCAACTTCTTTTGAAAACCGTCCAATGACACCAGATGCTTATCGTCAGGATGTACAAAATTGAAAAACTCTTCCAGATTCCGGTAATGGATGCCCACCTTGTCCAGACCTAAACTCGCAAAATACTCTTCGGTGAAAGTACACTCCAGGGTTACGATATTAATCTCCCAAAGAGCAATCTGATGAGCGGCCAAAACAGATTTGACTTTCAGGAAATTCTCTTTTATTTGTTCTAAACTTTCGTTCTCTCCAACGGTTGCAGAGAGCGATTCATGCATTTTTATTTTGTCTTGCGCCATACTAACGATATGTATTATATGAAGGCCACATAAAATTGAGCAAATGTAATAAAAAAGAGTAAGTTATATACAAACGTGCTCATTTTTTTACCCGAAAAGTCTATCTTTGCAATCCAAATAACGAAAATATATGATGAACCAAGATACTATCTGTGCCATAGCCACGGCTCAAGGGGGAGCAATCGGGAGCATACGTGTCTCAGGACCGGATGCCATCAGCATAACCAGCCGCATCTTTACTCCGGCAAAATCGGGTAAGACCCTAACCGAAAGCAAACCTTACACACTGACTTTCGGACGGATATATGACGGCGAGGAAGTTATTGACGAAGTACTTGTCAGCCTCTTTCGCGCCCCGCACTCTTATACGGGAGAAGATTGCACGGAAATCACTTGCCACGGTTCCAGCTATATCTTGCAACGGGTGATGCAACTACTCATCCATCAGGGTTGCCGCATGGCCCAGCCCGGCGAATACACCCAGCGCGCTTTCCTGAACGGGAAAATGGACCTGAGCCAAGCGGAAGCCGTGGCGGATTTGATAGCCTCGTCATCCGTCGCCACCCACCGCCTTGCCATGAGCCAGATGCGTGGAGGGTTCAGCAAAGAGTTGGCGGACTTGCGCAACCAGTTGCTCCACTTCACATCGCTTATTGAGTTGGAACTGGACTTTAGCGACCATGAAGAGTTGGAGTTTGCCGACAGGACCGAGCTTTGCCAATTGGCGGATAACATTGAGGCGGTCATCTCCCGCCTTGTACACTCGTTCAGCGTAGGAAATGTAATAAAGAATGGAGTTCCCGTAGCCATTATCGGTGAGACAAATGCCGGGAAATCTACCCTGCTCAATGCGTTGTTGAACGAAGACAAGGCCATTGTGAGCGACATTCACGGCACCACGCGAGATGTCATTGAGGACACCGTAAACATGGGTGGAGTCACGTTTCGTTTTATTGACACGGCGGGCATCCGGGAGACGAATGACACCATTGAAAGTCTGGGCATAGAACGCACGTTCCAGAAGTTGGAACAGGCCGAAATTGTGCTCTGGATGGTAGATGCAACGGATGCCGCTTCGCAAATCAACCAATTGTCCAAGCAAATACTTCCGCGTTGCGAAGGGAAACACTTGATTCTTGTATTCAATAAGGCAGATTTAGTGACCGATGCTTCAAGCGTCGTCCCTGCCGGTTTTCCTGACAATGTGCAATCTATTTCTCTATCAGCCAAACGGAGGACAAACATCGATGAATTACAACAAATATTGATAAGTGCGGCTAATCTTCCATCGGTGACACAGAACGACGTAATCGTTACAAATGTTCGTCATTACGAGGCTCTTACGCATGCCTTGAAAGCGATAAAACGTGTACAAGAAGGGTTAGCAAGCAATCTATCCGGGGATTTCGTGTCTCAGGACATCAGGGAGTGCATTTTCCATTTAAGCGATATTGCGGGAGAGGTGACTAATGACATGGTATTACAAAACATATTTGAACATTTTTGCATCGGGAAATAGACATGCCAGCTAATCACCAATAATTCACAAATTAGAACACTAAAAATATATTATTTATGAGCGAGATTAATATTCCAAAAGAAAATGAAGGTTTTATCTACACCATCCTCTCATTCGAGAGAAACGTCGAGATAAAATGTAACAAGAACTGTCGTTATATTAAAGAAAGAAAATACTATCAAGATTGTCCAGACCAGTTAACGACGGGAAATGGCAAAACTAAACCCCAATTTACTGCTGATAAATTGGTCCTAAACATAAAAAACATCGGAGGACATGAGAATTGGACATTCGCCTCTAATGAAGTTTTATTGGTGGATGGAGAAGGTTTTATCCATGAGGGCGAGTTTATGTGCTACGAGAATCTACCCGTAAACTACGCAGGTAAAGGACAGCAACTTTTACCTCAAACGCAGATGAATTTCATATTATTATTCTATCCTTTGCCTGAGAATGTCAATGTATCGCGCTTCAAAATTAATATATATAACAAATGGACGGATTTTATCCTTCAGGATTTTGATGAGTCCGTTTCATCCCTTTTCAATGCGGTGAAGAAAAAGGAAAAAGTAATTGAGTATGATGAAGAAGGTGAAAAGAAACATATTTCCAATACCTATCTTGATTACAACCTAAAATATGACCTTGAACGGTTCGAAAAAAGACTATTAGATCTGAAAGTGAAATTGTTTTCCCGATTCAACAATGTATTGACCCAAGCCGAAAAGACAAAATTAGACAATAAAATAACAAGCGAAATATATGCATTAGATCTTGAATTGGAAGAGAAGCAAGAAGCCGAATATAATCAGGTAAAAGAAAAATTCACCGCTATCAAGAATGAATATACACGAAGAGCTAAATAAGGACGAAAAAAGAAAATATTAATTGTAGTGTAGCAACCTATCATATAATATGCAAAAGAATACACTTTGTTTATTATATGATAGGTTGAAAGAAGTTTTATCACCTCACGTTTATCCATATCGCCTCATCCCTTCCTCGTGCCTCCGTGATGGCCTTCACGAGCCGGTGCGTCCAGATATTTGAGTTGAGCACCATACCCGGTTTGAGATTCTGCCCCACGAGGATACACCCTTCGGTATCGTTCGCCGTGTTGCCCGCATGGATGCGAATGCCCGTGAACAGGGGCACGTGAATGAGTAGCGGAAGCCACTTCTGGAATTTCGGCGAAAACGTGACAACTACCGGATAACGCCCTTCGGGGATGGCGGTGCGACCGGCCACCTTCCGGCCTTTCCGCCCCCACCCAATGTCGCGCCACGTAGGTTCCAGAGTGTCACAAAAAGGTTTATCATCTATGGCCAAATGACCTATTGTATAAGTCTTACGCTTGGCTATGCGTGTCAATGTCAGCTCCATAAGTTGTTTTTAATTTTTAATTTTCAATTTCTTCACGTTCCTGTATTTGTCATTTGTCACAATTGTCACGTAACGGCGGTGCACCCATTGGCGTAGCATCGCCCCCGTGCCTTCCGCATCCATGCCCTCGGCTTGGCGCACGCGCACGGCATCGGCCAGGGTGAACTCCTCAGGAAGCAATTCCAACAAACTCCGGCGTCCCGGCGTGCGACGCCCCACCTCCGCCCCCATCGTCTGCGCCTCCTTGATGGCCGAGCCGAAGAATTCCATCTTACACCATAGGTCGTACTGGAGACTCCAGCGAACGAATTCCTCCATCGTCTTGTCCCACCGGTAACCATTCGCCACGTAGAGCACGCACGCCTTGAGGTAAGCGATGACGTTGGCACGGAAACTCAGATTTTCGTACACCCGGTTTTGCGAGAGACGGGCAAACTCCGCATTCTCTTCCTTCAACTTCACCGCCAATTTATAGGCTTGCGGACAATCCACCAGCCCCGTGGCACGCGTCAGGTTCTCGATGTAGGGACGAAGTTCCTCGTTGAAATTGGCATCATACGAACCATAGACGGGCATCTCGGCTCCAATCTCACGTTCGGGGATGGTGCAGAAGTTGATGCGCGAGATAGGGCCGTCGGTCAGCACGCGAGAGAAGTAGCGCTTCCCCTTCTGGATGGTGGTGGCGGCGTTCCAGTTGAAGCGGATGGTTACTTTCTCCGTCACGCTCATCGCCCCTACACGGGTTTGTCCATAGCGGTTTCCGGGGTCGAAGGCAAGGCACATGATTTGAAATTGTTGTCCGCCGTGGCCCGAACCGCGCAAAGCATCGAACTGGTCTATTTCGTTCAGCTTTGTGTAGAGGAAGTGGCCGTCCGCCTCGGCGGTGCGCATCACGAAAGCGGGGTTGGTCATGTCGGCGTCAATCTCTTGGATGACCAGCCCTTCGGGACGCGCACGCTTATCCTTGTTGGCACCTTTCGAGTTCACCTCGTTCTTCCACTCGCGCTCGCGTTGCAGGTTGTCTTCGTCGCGGCGGCGCACGTCGGCCATGATGCGGTTGATGGGTTCGGAGATGCAATCCTTGCCCGCGCCGGTGCCTGCCATGAGCACGTTCATCAAGGTGGCTTCGTGCTCCACATTGTCGATGTAGCGGAAGCGTACCCTCCACAGATGGGCGGCAAGCGCGGGAAAGACGGCGTGCGCCACGGCAGGGCGATAGAGGTCGGGGGTGCGGCTCAGGAGGAGTTTGACGAGGGCGGGCAGGCGCTTGGGGAGAGCCGGAGGGAGGGAAGCTGCCCCACTCATGGCTTGTAGCTTGTAGCTCATAGCTTGTAACGCCCTCTTCACCGCCTCTTGCATCACCTTCGGCATGGAGTAGAACTTGGCGGTGCAGGCGGAATGAATCAGTCCCCGCATCTCTTCTTCCGATAGCCCGTAGCGGGGCATCGTGCTGAGCATCAGCACTTCGTCATTGTCGGCAATGTAACGCAGATGAGACGCCAGACGGTGGAGTTTATCGTTACGCTCACCCTGCACCGGTTCGCCACCCGAGAGGCGGAACCACTCGGAAATGATGTCCGCATAAGGAATCCCCTTGAAGTTCAGTCCGGAATTCGTCTGCCCGGAGTCGGCGTTTAAAATATCCGCCATCTTCAAGTCTTCATCTGTCGTCTTCAAGGCTTCATCTGCCACCTTCAAGTTTTCATCTGTCGTCTTCGTAGCCTCCCCTATTTTTTTCGGAGTCTCCGCGACTTTCGGAGTACATTTTGTAGTAGTAACTCGATTCTCCTCCTCCGGGGAGGTTGTGTAAAAAGTAAGAATCAAGTGTTCTTTGACATATTGTATAAAAAGGATTTTATATCTTTGCTTTGATAACAATAGGATTAATTTTATGGGCTATATTCAACCTTTTGATCGCAATCAACTGACTCTTCCCGAGTCTTTAGATTCTTATATCTCTTGTGAGAACCCTGTTCGTCTGATTGATGTTTTTGTCGATCAGTTTATC
>NZ_JH992940.1:1357193-1485607 GCF_000315485.1 Bacteroides oleiciplenus YIT 12058
CTTAGCCTTGTGATTTATAGGTATTTTATTGTTTCACCTACCACCTCCCCCTACGGGTACTCACCCCCTCCGACTCCCCCGTTATCGGGGGAGAGCAACCTCCCGGGAGGAGGAGAATTGAGATAGTGCTGTTTATCATTTGCCTCATTACTAATCACTAAACGCTAATCACTAATCACTTTTGTTCCTTTCTATTCCGTTATGAATTATTCGTTTCAATATTTTTCCTTCCTTTCAAACTCCCCATCTTCCGTATAATATTTCCAAGTCCCCTTAGGTTGGTTTTTGGAATACTTGCCGCGGAGTTTTAATTTACCATTCTCATAATATTCGCGGTAGCGCCCATGACGCTTTCCTTCTTTTACTTCCGCTTCACTCTTCAACGCTCCCTCCGGATAGAACTCCCTCAGGACATTGCCTTCAAACTTCTCGACGTAGAAACGTTCCAATTCACTCATCATTTCCTTCTCGGTATCAGCTTCTTCATTCAGTATGGAGTCCTCCCCCGTTGCTTCATCTTCTTCATCGGCATCAACCGCCATAACCGCTTGAGGGCTGTACGGACTATAATCCATCACATATCGCAGGGAGGCCGACCGGCCCTCTCCCGTAATCTGCATGGTCCAGTAGGGAAACGAATACAAAATATCCTTATCAGCCTGCATTTGCTTCCAAGTGAGCGCATTTACCATCGGCTTCAACTGAGAGTAAAACTTCTGCACATCCATATACAAGAAAACCGTGGAACTTGAATTCAAATACGAAAACGCATTCTTAAATCCCGGATTATCTTTTAGCAAATTCTTCTGCTCATAATCTTCCACAAACGAGAGCAGGGATGATGCCTTATTGCTAAACACCACATAATCGTCCACATACGTATAGTATGGCTTCTCGAATTTATCAAACAACCCGCCGAAGAACAAACGGAAGAAGCCTTTCATCTCTACATAATTGATATCGAAACCTTTATAATCAACCGTTTTAATCCGGAGCGGGGTGCGGCGCCTGATTTTCTTTTCAATAAACTCCATGTTTTCACGGGCATCTTTCATGTTCTTAGCCCCAATAGCCAGGATAAGTTCGGGGTCATGCCCCAGCAACCCCGGCTCAGATTGTGTTATGGCAAACTCCCCCGACATCCAACTCAGGAAATTCTCTTCCAGAGATATGCCGAACAGCCCTTCAATCTTCTTCCGTGAACTTTCATAAGAATCATACAATTGCTTATCATGGAGAGAAAGTGCATTTTCCAGTTCCTTCATGAACGTCACCGGATTACTAAAGCCAATATTCGTGTAAAGGGCGGTTCGTCCGGAGAGGATTTCATGCGCCTTCATTTTATGTTTTCCGGAATTCAACATGGCGGTGACATAAGGATCAGCCGTATCCTTGCACAATGTATAGCCTTTCACTTCCATCCGGTGTCTGTCCGTATCGAAATAAAGTCCGCCAAAACCCATGGACTTACTAAACAGATCCACATATTCGTTCCTGGCTCCCAGATAAATAGTCATAAACTGGGGCAGATATTCGTAGTTGACAAATACCTGGACAAGTCCTTTGCCTGAAACCAACTTCCGGGCTTCCATAAAAGAGTGGTCGAGCCCTATTTTAGGTTTATTGCGCGAATTGATGGCGGACTCCACAAGCCAAGAGGTATAGGAACCTATAAAGTGATTGTCCACAAAGGCACAATAAAAAATATCCTGCGTATCCGGATTATGCATCTCAAGGATATTTATGCCACTATGCATGCGGTTAGTCACCGGATTACCAGCCATCACCAGCACCGTTTCAAGCTGGCTTTTCAATAAATCCAACTTGGAGGCTTTCTGCATATCCAGCACAATCAGGAAATCCCAGTCGGTGGCACGGACCTTATGGATTGAAATAAGCATATCCCGCTTGCCAACCAGCGACAATAACATTTTATTACTTCTGACCACCTCGTCAAGCGTCTCGACGTTCTTTGCAACCTCTTCAAAGGCTTTCGCATTCTTCAAGCATTGCCACGTGGCGCTCCTGCTGAACTTTCCCCAATCATCAATCGGAGCCGATGATTGAATGATGAATGCCGCATCCTCAGGCACCAGATAGATTTGCTGAATGTTGCGGTCGGGCAAGATGAACACACAAAACATGGAGTACACAAAGTAGACCGCCAGGGCCAAGCCAGCCCCTACGAAAGTTCTTTTTACTATTTTCCCGGTGCTTTTCTTCTTCCCATTGACTAATTCATCCATCCCTATCCTTTTTTCAATATGCTATTCACCACGCGCACCGAAGATACCAGTTTAGCCGTCGAAGTGAACACATCTACATTCCAGACATGCGAGGAACGGCCTTTATGCACGATAGTCGCCACCGCTCTTACCGTGTCTCCTTCGTGAGCCGAAGAAATATGGTTTCCGCTGACTTGCATGCCGACCACTATTTCATCCGGCTTGCAAAGTATCATCGAGCCCAGTCCGGCAACCGTCTCCGCCAGTGCCAGACTGGCACCTCCGTGCAGAATGCCGAAAGGTTGGCGGGTGCGTTCGTCCACCGGCATGGTGGCCTCTACCCTATCTTCGGAAGCGTAAGTATATTGTATGCCCAGATTTCCCATCAGAGCATGGCGTGCACGCTGGTTGAGTTGTTCCAAGGGTACGTCGGCAGGGCGGATTTCGGCAAGGATGGCCTTCTCTACCGCCTCAGCCACTCCGTCTTCGTCATTGGATGCGGTAATCCGGTCGGCACAAACTTTTACAGAGTCTTGTGCGTTTCCCATGGCAATGCCCAGCCCGGCGGATTGTATCATGGAGACATCGCAAACTCCGTCGCCAATGGCGATGACTTCTTCCGAACTAACACCCAGTTTCTCAAGCAAAGCGCCCAGCGTATTGGATTTATCAATGGAACAAGGCACCACTTCGAGAAAATAGGGTTCCGAACGAAACACGTCCAGCGCTCCGTTCAATCTCCGGCGCCAGTGGTTTTCCAAGCCCACCAGCGCTTCTTCGTCATCGCTGACCAGCATGCACTTGCATGGGGCAAAGTCCACCGCTATCGAGAACTCCGTTTCCGTCACAATCTTCAGTCCATTCAGTTCTGCTTCGCGGCGTATGTGCTCATTTTCGGGTGTATCGGTGATAAGGGTATCTTCGTGATAAGTAAAGATGGCAAATCCGTTTTTGCGGGATTTCTTTTCAAGATAAGGCAACATTTCGGGGTTTATCCGGCGCTCAAACAGGAGTTCGCCGTTTTGGGCATTGATAATCTGCCCGCCGTTATAGGAGAGGATGAAGCCTCCGTAATTGCCCAATTCCAGAGTTTTGGCAATAGGCATAAGGCCATACGTCGGTCTGCCGGAAGCCAGCACGATACGCACGCCCATCTGTTGCACCTTCAACAAGGCGGCCAGCGTGCGCTTACTGATTTTCTTTTCACTATCGAGCAGAGTTCCGTCTACATCAAGAACTAATAATTTGTATTTCATGACTTACCGGTTTTAAGTTAATGAAACAAAGGTAAAGTTATTCGAGAGAAAACACAATAAGTGACGGGGTTTTTCTTCTTTTTAGAGAATTCTTTTCTACCTTTGTCACACAATCGAGTTATAACATATTCTTCACAAAAATAGAAAGCCCATGAAGACTAACAAATCCGAAATGCAAGAAATTATGGAAAGAATCGTCTCATTCACACAAGAAAGAGATTGGGATCAATTCCATAATGGAAAAGACTTAGCCTTAGCACTTTCGATAGAAGCTTCGGAACTAAATGAGGCTTTTCTTTGGAAAAATGCCCAAGAAGTCAATATTGATAAAGTAAAAGAGGAACTGGCCGATATAATGAATTATGCATTTCTTATAGCACATAAATATGATTTAGACCTTAAAGAAATCATATTGGCAAAACTTGCAAAGAATGCGGAGAAATATCCAGTAGACAAGTCAAAAGGAAACGCTAAAAAATATACTGAACTATGATTGTTTACCATGCTTCTAAAAAAGGATTCATAAGAGATGTCTTCAACGGAAACATTGCAGATGAAATAGATCATGCATTTATGGCACATCTCGGAAGACATACTTCTCCAAACGAGGTGAGGTCATGGAGAAATTCAATGATGTATATGTATAAGGTCATTGATACGCCAGACATACCGGACACTTCCAGCATTGCAATTGAATACCAGATACCATTAACTTCTAAACGAGTCGATTTTATTATTTCCGGATTAGATGAGAATCAAAAAGGAAACATAGTCATCATTGAACTTAAGCAATGGGAACAGGCCAAATTATCAAGTAAGTCCGGAGTGGTTCAAACCCGGTTCCAACACGGAGAAAGCGAAGTTACCCACCCATCATATCAGGCATGGTCTTATGCTTATATGCTGACAAACTATAATGAGACAATCAGAGAACAACAAATAGAACTTTCTCCATGTGCCTTCTTGCACAATTATCAATCAGATAATATCATAGCCAATGCATGCTATCAGGAATACATTGAAAAGGCACCTGTGTTCTTTAAATCTGATGCCCAGAAGTTACAAGATTTCATTAAGAAACGCATCAAATTCGGAGCTAAAGACGATATCATCTGGCTTATTGATAAAGGGAAGTTGAGACCTTCCAAGCAATTAGCAGACACTTTACTCTCCATGCTACATGGCAATCAGGAGTTTGTTTTATTGGACGATCAAAAGATTGTTTACGAAACGGCATTAGAACTGGCGCGGAATACCGCAAGCGGGAAGAAACATGTCTTAATCGTGGAAGGAGGACCCGGCACAGGTAAAAGTGTTGTGGCCGTAAATCTTCTGATACAACTGACCAAAGAAGGGTTAGTAGCCCAGTATGTATCCAAAAATGCAGCACCGAGAGATGTGTACACCGTAAAACTCAGCGGTAGTTATCAAAAGAGTTTTATCAATAATTTATTTGTTGGAAGCGGGAGCTTTATAGATGCGCCGGCAAATGTTTTTGATGCTCTAATTATTGATGAAGCCCATCGATTAAACCTTAAAAGTGGTCTATACGGCAACCTTGGCGAGAACCAGATTCTTGAAATCATACGTGCCGCTAAATTCTCTGTATTTTTTGTTGATGACAGGCAAAGAGTACATATTAAAGACATCGGTTCCAAAAAGGCTATTGAGAAAGTTGCGGAAAGTTGTGGCGCCATTGCACATTATGCCAAATTAAGTTCTCAATTCCGTTGTAACGGGTCGGACGGATACCTCAGTTGGCTGGACAACACGTTGCAAATAAAAGAGACCGCTAACATTCACCTTTCATCAGAAGATTATGATTTCAGAATTTTTTCTGACCCCAATGAATTACTCGACACAATAAAAGTAAAAAATAAAATAAACAATCGTGCAAGAGTCGTAGCGGGTTATTGCTGGGACTGGAATAGTAAAAAAGACCCTGATGCTTTTGACATAGTAATACCAGAGTTCAATTTCAAGAAAAGATGGAATCTCAGTTCTGATAAAAATCTCTGGATTATCGGGAACAATTCGGTCAATGAAATCGGATGTATCCATACCTGCCAAGGATTAGAACTGGATTATATCGGGGTCATTGTTGGCAAAGATATGAGATATGAAAATAACAAGGTAAGCACAGATGTAACCCAGCGTTCCAAACATGACCAATCTGTAAAAGGTTTCAAGTCTCTGCTAAAAGAAAACAAGAAACAGGCTTTACAAGATGCTGATGAGATTATAAAAAACACTTATAGAACCTTAATGACAAGAGGTATGAAAGGTTGCTACGTGTATTTTTGCGATTCTGCGTTATCCCAACATTTCATGAACCAACTACAACCTCTGCATGAAGAGAGGAAAGAAATACGCATAGAACCGGAAATTAATGATGACGTCAAGTATATAGATTTCCTTCCTCTTTATTCCATAAAAGCAGCCTGCGGCTATTTTGGAGAAGGGGAAATTGTAGATGAACTTGGCTGGATAAGAGTGGAAGGCATAGGGAAGCTGAACCGAAATATGTATATAGTGCAGGCCACAGGGCATTCCATGGAACCAATCATAAATGATGGGGACTACTGTGTCTTCAGAGCTAACCCCGCAGGTAGCCGGCAAGGCAAAATAGTACTGGCACAACATTACAACTTTTATGACGCTGACTATGCAGGAGGCTATTCGATCAAAATATACCATAGTAAGAAAAAACAAGATGGGTCAGAAAATTGGACACACGAAGAAATTGTACTTGAACCCAAAAATGCTAATTATAACCCTATAATCATCAATGAAGAAAACTCTGAAGAATTTAGAATTGTCGGGGAATTCGTTGGAACAATAAAACCCTGAGTATTACTAAAATCAAGTTTAAGCTAAATCAATCAAAATATTAAGAAGCCGCATTTCAGCAAACAAAATTTTATCCATACCTTTACAGAGTTCTAATGCACATATACATACTAAATAGGATTTTGATATGAAGAAACTGATTAGCATGCATTTTATAGGAATATTGGCATTAACCATATTGTGTAGCGGATGTAGCACCAACCGCATGGCGGCGGGTGACCCGGGTGCCGTATTGGCCGGAGCCGCCATCGGAGGCAATGTAGGAGGCGCCATCGGCGGGCTGATAGGCGAGAACAACCGAGGATGGAGAGGAGGTTACCGTGGTTCTGCCATCGGCACCATTGTGGGAACCATTGCCGGAGCCGCCATTGCCAATGCCGCCACCGCCCCCAAACAAACGGAAGAATACAGCTACCGGGTAGAGAGAACCCAGCCCACTTATAATTCCCGACCGGAAGCGCGCCCCTCCGCCATCAATAACCTGAAGATACGCAATATACGTTTCATTGACGATAGCCGCGACCACGTAATCAACGCGGGCGAGAATTGCAAAGTCGTCTTCGAAATTATGAACGAAGGAAGCAGGACCGCCTTCAACGTGGTGCCGGTAGTGGCGGAAGTCACGGGCATGAAGCACATCTATATCTCGCCATCCGTCATGATAGAACAAATCGCTCCCCGCGAAGGCGTGAAATACACCGCCAGCATCAGCGCCGGAGAACGGATAAAGACGGGAGAAGTCATCTTCCGCATTGCCGTAGCCGACGAGAACGGTGAGGAATATGACTGGCAAGAGTTTTCATTGCCCACCCAACGATGAACAATCTCTAATTAAAACAATAAAATCATGGCCGACAACTATTTAGAAAAGCAATACGAAGCATACGAAGCAAGAAAAGCCGCTTGGGAAAAAGAACGCAAATACGGGAAGAAGCACTCCCTTGCCAAGCGCCCGAAAACGGAGGAAAAGTCAAAAGGGAGTGAAAACACACCCCCTATCACGTCCCATCCGGAAAGTACTATTTAAATCCCGGAGGCGGCAAATGCATTCCCGCCATTGTCAATCCATTTTCTTTGGCATACCGGAGGAAGTGTTTACGTGACTTCACCGCCGCATCCTTATCCATATCGTAGGAGGCACAGATTTCGGGATGTTCCAATTGAAGGGCAGCTCCGTGAATCAAATCGGCTATCACCAATAGCTTGCCTGCCTGGTATACCGTATGGCCGGGAGTGTGCCCTTTCGCATTCATGGCAACCACATTCCCCGGCAAGGTTTCACCAAATTCAAACAGGTGCAAACGGTCCTTATAAGCGTTCATGGTCTTCACCACTTGCGCATTCCTATCGGAAGGCATCTTGAGCCAGGCATCATACTCTACTTTCGATGCATACACCTCGGCATTAGGGAAGACAATGCTATCTCCCTTCATCATCCCTCCGATGTGGTCACCGTGGAAGTGGGTGAGATACATATACTTGATGTCAGCCGGATTCACGCCCAAAGAGGCAAGTCCCGGTAACAGGCGGCTATCCGGCGCTCCCATTCCCGTATCAAACAAAATGTGAATGCCATCCGTTTCTACCAGAAAAGTACTCATTGAAGAGGGTATCCCGTTTTGCAACTTCAAGCTATCTATCAGTGCATCACTGGCATCGGCGAAAAGCGTCCTCTCCATAAGACGTTCTTTTGCATTATCCTGTATCCAAGTGACCTTCACTCCATCCAGTTGTAGGGTTTTCAAACCGTCACATGTCATAGTTGTACTATCCATACTTGCTTCCTCATTAGTTTGTTTCTTTGCACCGCCGCCACAACCGACCAGCAACAATACAACTGACGAAACAACCCAATATCTCCATGTTTTGTTCTTCATTGGCCTACTAATTTTTAGTTCATGAATAATAGTTTTGATTATGCCGACTCGGCACAAGGATGTGTAAACCAGAAACGGCTACCGACGCCCACCTCAGACTCTAGCCCGATAGTGCCGCCAAGATGTTCGATTATGCTCCGGCAGATGGACAATCCCAAGCCGGTGCCTTTGGAAAAAGTATTAAGTTTCACAAAGCGGTCGAACACCTGCCCCACCGCATCCGGAGCGATACCGATACCCGTATCCGTTACGGAGAATTCTATCTCATTGGTATCCTCCTTAAAGTGATACTCAAGAGTGATTTGCCCTTCGCTCGTAAACTTGAGGGCGTTATTGATAAAGTTGGTGATAACCTGCATCAAACGCTTCTTGTCCGTATAAATACGATAATCGGGCAAATTAGAAGCCAGCAACACCGGCACAAGTTTATCTTCCTTGATGTCATAACCGCGAAGTATGTCCTCACAAAAGTCTTTGATGTTCAGATACCCCATATTGAAGTCGAGCGTCCCCGCCTCTATCTTCGACAAATCCAGAATATCGGATATCAATTGCAAAAGCAACTCCGTGTTCTCCTGCATGATTTCAATATATTCCTGACGCTCTTTCTTGTCATCTTCCTCAACAAGCATACTTGCAAAACCGACAATCGCATTCAACGGAGTACGAATTTCATGGCTCATATTGGCCAGGAAAGCCGACTTCAGGCGGTCCAGATTCTCCGCTTTCTCCTTGGCTATCCTTAATTCTTCTTCTATCTTTTTCTGATGGTCGATGTCGACACTGGTGATGACGTGCGCCATCTGTCCATCTATCCAGGGGAATGCGGCACTGAACACACGAAACCAGCATTTGTCGAACGGGCGTTGATAGTCCCAGGAATAAACCTTGGTGGGCTGGCCATTCTCATCAATCAAATGTCTTTTAGGGCAGAACTCACACTCGCCCGTTTTATCGGTGTAGAGGGCTTGCCAGCACTTCTTCTCTTCGAAATGCTTGATGCCGCCATACGGGGCGGCCATAGACGCGTTGGCATATAGCATGTCATGAGAATCGAAAGAGTTCACATAAATGTCCACTCCCATATTGTTCATAATGCTACCCAGCGTATTGCTTGCCCGCACTTCTCTTTCCTTATATTCCCTGACCGCTATTTCCTTGGAGAGCGAGCCCAGTATCAGATGAATCATCTGGAGCTCGTCTTCGGCGAAAGGTATAGAGGCTTCTTCCCTATCCGCGAACCCGATAAATCCGATAATCTTCCCTTCGGAATCTTCAAATTGTCTGATTAGCAATGAATCCACTCCATAAAAATCCAGAATATCCATATCAGACAAAGAAATTTTCTCACCCTTACTGGCATAGAAAGGTTTCTTTTTAGCCTCTATACGACCAGAATGTTGTGTGGTCATCTCTCCCATTTCAAAACGAAACCTCAGGGTGTTGTCTTCATTTCCGATGGTTTCCTTCAAAAAGAAATAGCGGAAGCCATCTGTTTGATAAACAAACCCTTTCTTGAATCCATAGTAATTACAAATGTCTATCAACGACTTCGTGATTTTCTTTTCAATAGATTCATGGCCATTCAACCGTTCTAAAAACTGAAGTAGAAATACACTTAAACTTTCCTTGCTTTTGGTCATATAGTCTTTAGTTCCTTAAGTTTAGACTACTCGGAACGAATTTTCGTTTTTCCTCCAAGCATTCAAGCCGCTAATATACAAACTTTTAAAGACAATAGAGCATTTTTACCAAGTTTTTAAATATTAAATATTTTCCTTTTTACACAAAGCAAGACAAAGAAAAACTTAATTTATTTTACAAGTATCCCAAAAGCATATACAACTTTCAATCATAGTTTTCGTAGCGCGAACGCAACTTTGCCGGACTTTTGGGTGACGGCTCCGATTTATCGGCCCCCGACTTCTTTTGCCCGGATTGCTGGACAGGTCGAGGTCTTTCGGGGCGGTTATTATTCCGTTTGGGCTTTTCGGCAGATACCACCACCTTTTGAGTGCTTCCGGTTGATTCGGCTGGTCTCTTCCTTTCTTCCCGCCTTCTATTGTTCTGAGGTCTTCCTCCTTGAGTGCGGCTTTGCGATTTGGGTGCAACATTGGGGGTAGAAGAAGAATTGGTGGTAGCAGAAGAAGCCGCAGGCTCTTCCAAAAGCGACAAATTGCGCTTTTGTTGCACCAGCTTTATACCCGTAAGTTTCTCTATCTCACGTAGCATGGGGGCTTCTTCGCTCGAGCAAAAAGCAATGGCACGTCCTTCGCAACCCGCACGTCCCGTACGTCCGATACGGTGCACGTAGGTCTCCGGAACATCGGGCAAATCAAAATTGAGAACCAAATCCAGACCTTTTATATCGATACCCCGGGCAGCAATATCCGTAGCAATAATCACATTGGAGCGCCCTTCCTTAAAATTGCTCAACGCACGTTGGCGGGCATTCTGTGACTTGTCTCCATGTATGCTTTCGCAAGCAATGCCACGACGAGACAGGTAGCGGGCAATGTTATCCGCCCCATGCTTGGTACGGGAGAAAACCAGCACCTGATGGCCTGCCTCTCCGAGCAACAATTGAGCCAACAATTCTTTCTTCTGAGGTTTTTCTACCCGGTAGACGGACTGGCTGATAATCTCCACAACACTGGATGCCGGAGTTACTTCCACACGCGCCGGATTGTGCAACAAACTCTTGGCAAGACGGTCGATGCTATCGGGCATGGTGGCCGAGAAGAAAAGAGTTTGCTTCTTGGGCGGAAGCTTGGGCAAGAGGCGTTTGACGTCATGGATAAATCCCATGTCGAGCATACGGTCGGCCTCATCAAGAACGAAGTGGCGAACATCGTCGAGGCGGATAAAGCCTTGCGACATCAAGTCGAGCAGGCGTCCGGGAGTAGCGGTCAAAATGTCCGTCCCGGCACGAAGTTCATCAGTTTGCGACTTTTGTTTCACTCCGCCGAAGATAACCGTGTGGCGCAAGGTCGTATAGCGTGTATAGTCCGCCAACGATTCATCAATCTGAATCGCCAACTCCCGGGTTGGGGTCAGGATAAGCGCACGGATGCTACGCGGGGTACCTTTGCGTTGGGGCATAGGAGCGGCAAGCAATTGCTCGATGATGGGTACGGCGAAAGCGGCGGTTTTGCCGGTTCCGGTTTGCGCCAGTCCCAACAAATCACGCCCAGTCAGGGCTTCGGGTATAGCTTGTTCTTGGATAAGTGTGGGGGTAGAATAGTCTTTTTCAAGGAGCGCACGGCACACCGGCTCCGAAATATTCATCTGTTTAAATGTCATCATTTCTTTTTATTACGGCACAAAGGTAGGACTTTACAGGGAATTATCACTATATTTGCATGAAAAAGGAATCATGAGAATACATCACATCGCCATCTGGACCTTCCGCCTGGAAGAATTAAGGAACTTCTATATCCGGTATTTTAACGGAAAGAGCAACGAAAAATATATCAACCCCAAGAAAGGTTTCGAATCATACTTCATATACTTTGACGATGGTGCATCATTAGAATTAATGAGCCGAACGGACGTACAGAACACCCCGGTAGAAGAAAACAGGTTAGGGCTCACCCACTTTGCCCTTGCCTTTCAAAGCAAAGAAGATGTGCTCAAGACTACTGAACAACTCCGGGCAGACGGTTACATGATAGTAGGCGAACCCCGGACTTCGGGCGACGGCTATTTTGAAAGCGTGGTGCTCGATCCTGACGGAAACCGCGTAGAATGTGTCTATCGGAAAGAAGAAACTTCAGAAGAACCCGACGCCCCAATTGAAACGGAACGGTTGCTACTACGCCCCTTCGTAGAGAGCGATGCAGAGGCTCTCTTTGCCTGTTGCCGAAACCCCAACATAGGGAACAATGCGGGTTGGCAACCTCACGCAAGTCTGGAGGAATCGCGCGAAGTACTTCGTTCCGTATTCTTATCCCAGAAAGGGGTATGGGCCATTATCCTGAAAGACAACGGGCAATTGATTGGCTCCATCGGCATCATCGCCGACCCCAGACGCGAAAACCCGCAAGTACGTATGCTGGTATATTGGCTCGACGAGGCTCAATGGGGAAAAGGCTATATGACGGAGGCGGTAAAAGCGGTACTAAACTACGGCTTCGGCACGCTAAAACTAAGTCTTATCACCGCTAATTGTTACCCCCATAACGAGCGCTCTCAACAAGTATTGAAACGCCAGGGCTTTGTGCATGAGGGTACGCTTCATCAGGCCGAAGTGACTTATGACGGACATGTATATGACCATCAATGCTATTACCTGACAAATCCTGAATATCAAAAATGAGTCTATAAAAGGGAAAAATAAGATTTACATTCATATAGTCTTTTTTTAAGACATCATAAATTCAGCGTTCCGATACAAACGAAGTTAATTCTCACATTTTTATCCATTTGTGTGGGAATTCAAAATAATCGTGTAACTTTGCGAATGAGATTTTCTTCAGAATCTCCACTGGTAACGGATATAGGTGCGTGCTTTTATGACAAATAATATAGCTCAAAAAAATGACTCTATGAAAAAACGATATCGGATACTCAAAAGGGTATCCGTCATTTTAATTCTCTTTGCTCTATTCACAAAGATTCATCCGCAAAAAGTGCCGACGAACAATATCCCGAAAGTGGAAATCAATGTGGAAAAGGCTTCGCAAGAGGACTATACCATCATCAAGATACCTTTCCGCATCGAGCACAAAACCCTGTTTATCGGTATTTTTATCCTGATCGCTTCCGCCATTTGTTTTTTCATCCTATATCCGTTGTTCCTTTATTTCAGGGAGTCAAAACGGAAACGTGCCACCCAGAGGGAATTAATCAGGGAAAAGGAATTGCTATCATTATCACTTGAAAAGAGCGATATCTATGCCTGGAAATATGTGGAATCCACCAACACCTTCTCATGCGATAAAGAATTCTTTGAGCATCTGGACATACCTTTCCGTACGTTCACCCTACAAGAGATGGCCGAGGCCATACACCCGGAAGACCGAACGGATGTGCTGACCACCTTCTACCGGGTAAAAACCCAAACGGATTCAAAAGCACACACCCAATGCCGGTGCAATTTCAATGGCAAAGGGTACATCTGGTACGAACTTCGCTATGTCAACCCCACGAAAGCCATGGCGGAAACCGCCTCCATCATAGGATTGGTGACCAATGTGCAACACTTCAAAGATAAAGAAGAAGAGTTGATGAAGGCCAAAGACCTGGCGATAGAAGCAGAACTTAAACAATCATTCCTCGCCAATATGAGCCATGAAATACGCACGCCGCTCAATGCAATCGTAGGCTTCTCCAACCTGCTGGTTAGTGAAGATGACTTGTCCGATGACGAGAAGGCGGACTTTATAAATACCATCAATAGCAATTGCGAACTTCTTCTAAAACTCATAAACGACATATTGGAATTATCCCGTATCGAATCCGGCAAAATGGCTTTCTCTTTTTCAACTTGCAACCTGAATAGCTGGATTGACAATATGTACATGACTCACTCCTTATTGATACCCAAGGAGATTGAGTTCATAAAGGAAATGCCCGATGCCACATTCTTCATCCATACGGACGTGAACCGGCTTAGTCAGATCATTACCAATTTTCTGAACAATGCTGCCAAATTCACCAAGTCGGGATTCATAAAACTGGGGTATGAGATAGACTTCTCGAACTATGAAGTCTCCATCTATGTGGAAGATACCGGAAAAGGTATTCCGAAAGAAGAACAACGGATGATATTCGAACGTTTCTACAAGCAGGACGAATTTGTTCAGGGTACCGGTCTGGGGCTTTCCATAAGCATGGTCATAGCAGAAAAGCTGGGCGGAAAAATCTCCGTTAACTCCGAGGCCGGAAAGGGAAGCCGGTTCACCTTCACCCTACCCTATCATAATGAGAGTGAAGAACTTTTCTCCGTCGGATAATAAATATACCAAACTATAATCATAAAGCTATGAACGCATTAATCTTAAAAGACAAAGAAGTGTTTCCCACCGATGAAGTACTTGAAAACGCATTAAAGAGCAGCTACCCGGCATTTAACAAATTGCGCGATGAATTGACCGCCACCGATGTCCGCATCGAATGGAATTACTACAATGACGGGAAAGCCTGGATGGGCAAGATGTTATTCAAAAAGAAGAACCTGGGATGGCTACAAATATACGACGGTTATTGCACCACTTCCTGCTTCTTCATGGAAAGGCATCTCGAAGCGATAGGTGGATTGGATATTACCGAAAGTATCAAAACAAACTTTTATCAGCAAAAGCCCAGTGGCAAGTTGACGCCAATGACGGTAAATATCCATACGGCGGAAGACATTGACGACACATTGAAGATGCTGGATTTCAAGAAGAAGCTGAAATAGGTGGCCAAAACGAACGGCGCCATGATACGCTTATTATAAGAAATGAGTATCTTTGCGCCATCATGTTGCACCGTTTCAAGACTTCCATAGCAAATATTCCACTTCCGGAAAGGTTTACTTATCCTTTCTGCTACACCCCCCATCCATTATGCGTAATGGCGGCGGAAGAGGTGCAACACTATCTCAACCGGCAACATGAATGGAAAGAAGAACTAAGTCGGGGGAAGATGTTCGGAGTGCTGGTGGTGCAGACCGAAAATGGGGAAATTGGTTACCTGGCCGCTTTTTCGGGTATATTGGCGGGAAAGAACCAACACTCCTACTTCGTTCCGCCCGTATATGACTTGTTGCAACCGCAAGGTTTCTTCAAAGTCGAAGAGGAAAATATATCCGCCATCAACCGGCGCATCAAGCAATTGGAAGAGGACAAGGAATACACTTCTTTGTTGTCCGAACTCACCCGGACCCACCAACAGGCCCGGGAAGCACTGGACATAGCCAAACAACAACTAAAAGAAGCGAAAGAGAAAAGAGAATTGCGTAGAAAGGAAACCGGACTCACTACCAAAGAAGAAGCTGGCCTGATACGCGAAAGCCAATTTCAAAAAGCGGAATACAAACGGCTGGAACGTTCCTGGAAAGAAAAGATGGCCGCTTTGCAAGTGGAAATCAATAATCGGGAAGAACTAATTCAAGAGTTGAAGGTGGAACGCAAAAGCCGTTCCGCCGCCCTGCAACAACAATTATTCGAGCAATTCAGAATGTTGAACTACCGGAAGGAGGTGAAAACCTTGTGTGATATATTTAGCCAAACCGTACACAAAACTCCTCCCGCCGGTGCCGGAGAATGTGCCGCCCCTAAATTGTTGCAACAAGCCTATCTGCACGGTTGGAAACCCATTGCTATGGCAGAGTTCTGGTGGGGTAACTCTCCCAAAAACGAAATCCGCCATCATGGTTACTATTATCCTGCTTGTAAAGGTAAGTGCGAGCCTATCTTGCAACATATGCTTCAAGGGCTGGAAGTAGAAGAAAATCCCATGCAACAACTTCCGGAACAGGGCTACGGGAAATTTAAAATAGTCTATGAGGACGAATGGCTATTGGTTATCAACAAGCCTTCCGGAATGCTCTCCGTGCCCGGTAAAGGGGAAAAGGAGTCCGTATATAGTCTGGCAAGGCAACTCTATCCGGAAGCTGACGGGCCGATGATTGTGCATCGGCTGGACATGGCAACATCGGGACTTTTAATCGTTGCCAAGAATAAAAAGGTGCATCAACATCTGCAAGCCCAGTTCAAGAATCATAGCATCCGAAAGAAATATATAGCCCTGCTCGACGGCATCATTCCCCAAGACGAAGGAACCATCGAGCTTCCCATTTGCCCGGATCCGCTGGACCGCCCCCGGCAGGTGGTGGACATGGAGTACGGCAAACCCGCCATCACTCATTATCAGGTTCTTGAGCAGAGGGACAAATGCACACGCATAGCTTTCTACCCGCATACAGGGCGCACCCATCAGCTCCGTGTGCATGCCGCACATCCGTCAGGTCTGCATTGTCCCATCATAGGCGACGAGCTTTACGGGAGAAAGGATAAACGCCTCTACCTGCATGCCGAGTCCATCGAATTTACCCATCCCGCCGACGGACGGATCATCCGTATCACGGAAAAGGCTGACTTCTGATTATTGCTTCTTCTCTTTTTCTTCCTTCTATAAGAAAGGGTCAAAAAGCCTACATAAACTGACAAATAGCTTAGGAAATGGACTTATCACCATAAACCACATGTAGATTTTATTCCCTATTTTTGCAAACGGATAATTCTATCCGGTCAAAGCACTATTAACCAACTAATGATTAAAACCATGAAATTCGTAACTTTAGCATGTAGTTTACTTTTTTGTCTGTCCTCTTTCGCACAAGAGAATTTTCCTGACGGAACTCCCATTCCCGACTGGTTCAGACAAAACGAAATCGTAAACATTGAAACACTGGGTGATAAATACAAGATTACAGATTATAGCGTTGTGAATGATAGTACCCTGCTCCAAACAGAAAAGATTCAGGCCGTCATCGACCAAGCTTCATCCAAAGGCGGTGGCGTAGTCATCATTCCGAAAGGTACTTACCTGAGCGGTGCGCTTTTCTTCAAACCGAAAACTCATCTTTATCTGGAAGAAGGAGCCGTACTGAAAGGTAGCGATGATATCAGCAATTTCCCCATCATCAACACCCGCATAGAGGGACAATCACTGAAGTATTTCGCCGCACTGGTAAATGCTGATGGAGTCAATGGTTTCACCATCTCCGGCAAAGGCACAATCAACGGTAACGGTCTGCGCTACTGGAAATCTTTCTGGTTGCGCCGTTCCGTCATTCCTAAATGTACCAATATGGATGAGTTGCGTCCACGACTGGTGCACGTTTCCAATAGTAATGATGTACAGATTTCAGGAGTACGTCTCATCAATTCTCCGTTCTGGACAACACATATCTATAAATGTAATAATGTGAAGTTGCTGAATTTATATATTTTCTCTCCGGCAGCTCCGGTCAAGGCTCCCAGCACGGACGCTATTGATATTGATGTATGTAGCAATGTATTGGTTAAGAACTGCTATCTCTCGGTTAACGATGATGCCATTGCTCTGAAAGGTGGAAAAGGCCCGTGGGCTGACAAAGACTCCAACAACGGAAGCAACACCAACCTTATCATTGAAGATTGCACATTTGGTTTCTGTCATAGTGCATTGACTTGTGGTAGCGAATCTATTCATAACCGTAATATCATCCTCCGCCGTTGCACAATCAATCAGGCAAGCCGCTTGCTATGGTTGAAAATGCGTGCCGACACCCCTCAGAATTACGAATACATCCTTGTTGAAGACATCAAAGGAAATGCCAAGAGCTTCCTCTACATCAAGCCGTGGACACAATTCTTTGACCTTAAAGACCGGAAGGACACACCGATGTCCTACTCAGACCACGTGACGATGCGTAATATTGACTTCGATTGTGATGTATTCTTCAACGTAAGTGCATCCGAACAATACAAATTGTCGAATTTCAAGTTCGAGAATCTGAATATCAAGGCTAAAAATGGAGATTGCGATAAGTCGGTTATCTCATCGTTTGAATGGGATAATGTGAAGGTGAATCAATAAAATTAAGAAATAGCTATAAACAATAATTCCTGCAAAATCCGATTATCCCGGAAACATTGCAGGAATTATTGTTTTCATATAGCACGCAAATAACTATTCAAAGCTACGCAACAACTTTATTTCTTCCGCCCAGAGCGTTTCATCCGGTGTTTCCAGAATGATAGGTATATTATCGAAACGTTCGTCTTTCATAAAACGCTTGAAGAAATCAATCCCTAACAAGCCTTTCCCGATGCTATCATGGCGGTCTACATGGCTACCCAACGCTTTCTTTGTGTCATTCAGATGAATGCCCCGCAAATAATTGAAACCGACCACCTCGTCGAACTCACGGAATACTTTATCATATTCCCCTACTATATCATAACCTGCCGAGTAGGTGTGGCAAGTATCCAGGCACACCCCTACACGTGACTTATCTTCTACCCGATCAATGATATGCTTCAATTGCCAAAACTCATTACCTACATTGCTGCCCTGTCCGGCCGTATTTTCAATAACGGCCGTTACTCCTTTCGTTTTGTCCAATGTAATGTTGATGGACTCGGCAACCTTATCCAGACATTCCTCTACCGAAATCTTATTGAGATGGCTTCCCGGATGGAAGTTCAGGAGTTGCAAACCTAATTGCTCACAACGTTGCATCTCATCCAGAAATGCGGCACGGCTTTTCTCCAATCCTTCCTCTTCCGGATGTCCCAGATTAATCAGATAGCTATCATGAGGCAGGATATAGCGGGCATCAAAAGAGAATTTCTCACAATTACCCTTGAACTCGCGGATGCTTTCCTCCGTCAACGGTTTGGCTACCCATTGCCGTTGATTCTTTGTGAACAAGGCGAATGCATTCGCACCTATCTCATGGGCATTAACAGGAGCTATTTCCACTCCACCACTTGCACTCACATGCGCTCCAATATATTTTTTCATATCTGTTCTTTATATTATGATTAAAAACGGAAGCAAGATAGAGAAAAATCCGAAGATGGCAAAATCAATTTAAAGTGCACACGTCCCTTCTCCGGCATAATCCTTTCCTGTTTTTCCATTATATTCAGGATGTCTTTCCAGCCAAACCACGGCATAAGAGCATGTTGCCACCGGCACTAATCCATTAACCAAAGCATAATCATAGGCCGCCTTTACCAAAGCAGAAGCAATGCCCCTTCCGCTGATTTCATCGGGAACAATCGTATGGCGCACATCCAGCGCACCATCAGTGACATGATACATCAGACGGGCAGTTTCCCCATCCACCGTTGTCTGAAAAACTTTTTTCTCGGGATAATGTTCTATATTCATAATCTGTTTCCTTTATTGGGTGAATAAATAAATAACAAGACTCTCTTATTAAATAACAGATTTCAGTAACTTTGTATCGAACACTTCTAAAAAAAATCTTATGGACAATCATCTTCTCTCTCACGCCATCGCCCTCGCTACCGAGGCTCATAAAGGACAAAAAGATAAATACGGACAGGAGTACCTGCACCACCCCATCCGCGTCATGAATATGGGACGTGACCTGAAAGAAAAGATTGTCGGCATCCTCCACGATGTGGTGGAAGACACGGAATGGACGTGCGAAGACCTGAAGAAAGAAGGTTTCCCGGATGAAATCATCGAAGCCGTGCGGTGCGTCACGAAGCTATCCGATGAAGAAGACTACGAGGAATACATAGGAAGATGCGCTACCAATCCCCTCGCAATTGCCGTTAAGATTCACGACCTGACGGATAATATGGACGTCCGCCGTATGCCCTGCATAGGGGAAAAAGAAATCAGCAGATTAAAAAAATATCTGAAAGCCTATCACCGCTTGATGCCTTTCTATATGAATCATTGATAATATATGCGTTCGTTTTTCATGAAATAGTTACCTTTGCGGCATGAAACAGGAACTAAAGGAAAATCAAGGAATACCGTCGTCCTTACTTTGGACACTCGCCATCATATCAGGAATAACGGTGGCCAACATATATTATAATCAACCCTTACTGAACCGTATCAGCCGCGATCTGAACATCAGCGAATTCACCGCCAATCTGATAGCCATGTTCTCGCAGATAGGCTATGCGCTCGGATTGCTTTTCATCATTCCATTGGGCGACTTATACCGCCGAAGGAACATCATCCTTGTGAATATCTCCGTGCTGGTGGTCTCCCTGCTCACCATTGCCCTGGCTCCCAACATCCACCTGATACTTTTTGCCTCCCTGCTGACAGGTGCCTGTTCCGTCATTCCGCAAGTATTCATGCCTCTTGCGGCGCAATACTCCACCCCCGAAACCAAAGGAAAGAATGTAGGCATTATCCTTTCGGGATTGTTGACCGGTATTCTGGCTTCGCGCGTAGTGAGCGGCATCGTAGGCGAATACATGGGCTGGCGTTTCATCTACTTCATTGCCGCCGGACTGATGATTATTTGCCTCATCGTCATCATCAGGATACTTCCGGATCTCCCTTCCAACTTCCAGGGGACATACTTCGGCTTAATGAAGTCTCTGTTCTCCTTAGTTAAAAAGTATCCCCAGTTACGCATTGTTTCGCTACGTGCAGGTTTTTCATTCGGTTCCTTCCTCGCCATGTGGAGTTGCCTGGCCTTCAAAATGGAGCAGGCACCTTTTTTTGCGGGAAACAATATCATAGGTATGTTAGGCCTTTGCGGCATAGCCGGAGCACTGACGGCATCGTCCATCGGCAAATATATACATATTCTCGGAGTGAAACGACTTACTTACATAGGTTGTACGCTGATTATCAGTGCATGGATCACCCTGTATGTGGGGCAATACAGCTATGTAGGCATCATAGCCGGTATATTATTGATAGATATAGGAATGCAATGTATCCAGCTTAGCAATCAGACAAGTGCATTTGCCCTTTGTCCACAAGCTTCCAATCGCATCAATACGATTTTTATGACTACTTACTTCATCGGAGGGTCCACGGGGACTTTCCTTGCCGGAACTTCGTGGCAATATTTCGGCTGGACGGGAGTGATAGGGACAGGTATTTTGCTGACGAGTTGCTCGTTGATTATCAATATATTTGCTAAGAAATAGATTCTTTCAATATTTCCCAGCCACATGCTTTGAGGTCGACACAACCGTTCTTCCTGAAAGCGACACCTTCCTTTTCCAATAGTTCGCGCTGTTCCGGCCAGAAAGGTGCCAGTCGTCCCTGACTATTTACCACCCGGTGGCAAGGGAGATTCCGCTCTTCGGAAGCGTTGTGCATAGCCTGTCCCACCATGCGGGAACACTGGGGCCTGCCCACAAGGTAAGCGATTTGCCCGTATGTCAGTACGCGCCCCGAAGGGATGGAGGCAACTACGCTATATACTTCATTTCGGAATGATACCTGATCCATAACGGCTGATTAAATAACTTCTTCGCACACCCGCATTTCCATACCTTTATATACAACCACAATCTTGTGCAACCGAGTGTTACCGATGGCACGCTTCACCGTATCCGTATCGGCGTATCGGTTGGCTTGAGCGATGGCTTCCTGGCGGAGTTTTTCCACAAAGGTTTCGGGGTCTTTGTACTTGGCATATTTCAGTTCCACGATGTAGCTGTGCGTCATGTCGGAGTAGATGTCCAGCATCGGGCAGAGGAAGATGTCTACATAGCCCGCTTGTGTGTCCTGCTCGGAGACAGGGCGGTAGAAGCGGTTCTGCGCGGTCATGGCAAGGGTGAAGCCGTGAACAAAGAACTCGCCCTTCTGCTTGTCACGTTGCGAGGCATACGTCTTCAGGCAGTCGGCAATGTAGCCAAAGTAGGCTTGCCAATCACCATCATAAGCGAGTTGGCTTGCCAATTCACTCTTTTCGTAGCTGCTGAAACTCAGGTCTGCATCGTTGTAAGTGTTCAACAGATAGGTATAGAGTTGTTCCTGAACCACCAGGTTGGGGATGGTCAGTTTGGTTTTTCCTCTATGCATTCCGCTGATGGTGAGCATGCCGAAATAATAGAGCAGGCTCACGAAGTTGTCGGGATTGGTGATGCTGGCGGCAGGAAATCCTTTCTTCAGTTCGCCGGTGATGAAGCCCTGGCTCACCAGCGTCTGGATGACGGAAGCATCGTGGGCAAACTCTTTGTCCTTGCGGATAAGCATACGCAACTTCTGATAGTCGATGCGGATGTTGTCTTCTATCATATCTTCCGGGACATAACCGCCCATGATGTAGTTCTTTACGAAATAAAGCACCATGTTAGAGTTGTACATCGTGGTTTCACCATAGCTTTTCTGTGCGAAGCAATAGTTGTCATACCACGGCTTCATTATTTCTATCAACTCGTCAATGGTGTGATTGAAGGGGCTGGTGGTAGAATAGTAAGTCAACATCTCCCGCACTTCCTCTTCCGTGAATCCCATCATCTGGTTGAACTCCGGCGTGAGGGAATAGTTGGTTCCGATGTTGAATCCACTGGTGAGGTCATCCATCGTCACGGGGCTTACGCCGGTGATGAAGCAACGCTTGATGCTGGAGTAAGTTCCCGCTTTCACTTTGTTGAAGAAAGCACGCAGGTAACCTTCGCCATGCGTTTCGTTGGTATAGCGATGCAGGCTTTCGGGGTCGGCGAGGATGGCGTTGGTGAAGTGGTCGTACTCGTCGATGAAGAGATACATTTTCTGTCCGGCACGTTCGCAGGCCTGGTAAAGGTAATCCAACTGTTCCACGGCTCCGCTCATGGCACACAGGCCTTCCAGAGTGCCTTGCGGCAGAAGGTCGGCATATATTTTACAGAAGTTCTCGAAAGTAATTCCGCAATGCGCATCCAGTCCTTTGCGGTAATTGTTCAGCTCGCCGGTGATGCCGGAGAAGTTGAGGTAGAGCACCAGATAGCTGTTGCGGTCCGGTGTGGGATGCTGCCCGATGTAGAGGTCACCAAAGAGTGCCTCAAACTGGTCGCGGGTGCGCACGTCGTAGTAGTGTTGCAGTAGGTTCAGCGTCAAGCTCTTGCCGAAGCGGCGGGGGCGGATGAAGAAGAAGAAGCGGTCCGCCTCCTCTATCATGGGGATGAAGCGGGTTTTATCCACATAATAATAATTGTCGAGGCGAATATCTGCGAAGTTCATCATGCCGTAAGGGAGACGTTTCCTGCCGGGTACTATGTATTTCATTGGGTCCATTTTCTATCCTCCTGCTATTTTTTATTTAATCTGTTGCTTTATGATACTTAATGTAACAAAGATACAGGTTTATCCCCAATATACAACAAACTCAATCTAAAATAGTTATTCATGCCAATCAGGAGTTGAAATTCACATTAAACTACCAAGTTACAGTATGTTTTGCTTACCTTTGCGACCGCAATATCAATCACTAAGAGAAAATGATAACAAGAACAATGAACCCCTTCACACTTAGAAGGGAGATGCAAAACGATATATTTGAAAATATAGTTCCCTATCTCAAAAGAAATCATGATTCTAAAATACGCAGGGCGATTATTAAAAGCCTTCACCTGCCGATGATATTTAATCCGATTCACTATTTCAGTAAGACAACAAATAATGATTGGTTTATATTTTATTATGCAATAACCAAAAAGTTGGCCGAGGATGCCGCGTGTATTGCTATATCCCAGGTGCAAACTGAAGAAGGAACTTACGTTTACGAATATATTGTTGCACGCGAGCATAACATTTATATTTTTCCTCCTCATTTTTTCTCCCGCTATCATTCAAGGTTTTTAAAGAGTGCCGCGATTGGCAAACAAGAGCTTATTAATCAATATATAAAAAATAGTTATATAGGCATTATTTTTATCTCAGAAACAGGGCAGGAAAAATGTGCATTAAGTTTTCAAGACGGATATGCAATCGGAGACATTATTAGTCGGAAAGAACGTATTTTTATGTTCAAGACGTTTATCTCTAAAGATTTACTGAGAAAAGATCAAGAGTTTGCGAAGGCATACGATCAACTTCAGGAGCAAAATCTAATGAATTACATTATGAACTTAGAGAACCCCAATGAATTTTTGCTTAACAAATACAGTTCTTATCTGAACTCAAAGTTATAAATGCAACATGAAGAAGAGTCCGGTGACCGCTCCCGGACTTATTCAGTTTCATCCCAGCGGATCTTCTCCCAGCCCGCCCTCTCCGCCTTGCGACGGGTCCTGGTCTTCGGTATCGGCTGAAAGTTCAATCCACTCCAACTGTTCGCTGTCCACCAGGGCGCGGGTGTAGTAAACCGCTTGTTTCTGATTAAGCATCTTTTTCCAAAATGGCATAATTCTGATTGTTTTAAGTATGATTATTATTAATTGAAGTTTCGCAAGTTAATTTTAAAAGTTCGTAGGAGTGCCTAAAAAAGGCATAGTGATTTCTGTATATCTCGAGGCTGTAATCTGAACTCTGTCCTGAAAACAATTAACTTTATATTATGGATAGAAATAGTGAACCAATAATTTATTACTTCTTGACTACAGACTATCAGTCAGATAGTTACAAGAATCTTTTTTATCCGAGGCAAAGATAATGCAAACCGAAAGCAATACAAAATAAGCTTGCTTATTTTTTTAGTACCAATAACGCTATATATCTCGTACTTAATGAAAGCTATAATAACATTTATGCTTTTTAATAGACATCATGCATAAATACTTTACCCATACATTCTCTTCCCATAACCAACTTTCCTCCTTGCAGTTCTTTCAGTCTTCCCAGATCTCCCTGTTCATCGGCTTTCCGGCTGAAGCCTCCTGCCTTCTCACCACTTCATACACATTGCCGTATTCCGTATGTCTTCTTTTCAGCCCTGCCCGAAGCAGTACTTGACCAAAACGCATGGGATTGCTGCCACACATAGCAGCAGGGTTACTCGTTTGTAGTTCACTGAAAATGTCGGCGGCGGTCAGGTCGAGGCTCTTTTCATGGGGAAGCGGGGTACGAAATCGGGCGGGCAGCTCTTCCATGTAGAGGTGAAAAGGATGCTAAGAGGGAATGTAGGAGGAAAAGACGTAGCGGCTCAGGTCTTTGTCCCAGCAAGGGATGCCTTCGTCATGTGCTTCGAGGTATAAGGCATTCTTTCTAAAAGGCGCTTGCAGAAAAAGACAGGACTTTTAGGTACATAATCCCCTATTTTATGTACCTTTGTATGCTGTTTTACAAATGACCGACTTTAGTTGTTCGCTCTTCCGAACGGAGTTATTTGATTAAATGACTCCAGTCATTTGTTCGACCGACCAGAGTGGTTCATTTATCAACCAGCATCTTTAGCACAATAAAGCAAGGCAAAACTAATGAAATTTATCGGTCGACAGCTAATTTCCATAAAAAATGACGGTTGACAGGAAAAAAAACGTTAGTTATGTGAATCGGTGGTTGACTATATTTTATACTGTTATCTCATTTTTCTTTAAAGGTGGGTCTGAACATCTTATGAAAGGGGGGATAATCAGTATACGACTGAATAGGGTTCAGCATACGACTGAATCAGGTTCACTATAGGACACAGTCCGCAACAGCCGGTTCGCATCATTTATTTGACAAGAAAAGAGAGGAGGTATTTGCCTGTCCCGTTTCAATTACCTATCTTTGGAGAATTCGAAAACAATTCAGTCAATACTATTATGATTAATATCGTACCTATCTTAAAGAACAAGAAAGAATTCCTCGAACTCCTGCTTCTCGCAGACGAGCAGGAATCTATGATTGACCTTTATCTGGAACGCGGAGAAATGTTTGCCCTCTACGACGGAGACTTAAAAGCCGCCTGCGTAATCACCGATGAAGGAAACGGAACCTATGAAATAAAGAACATTGCAACCTATCCGCACTATCAGCGCAAAGGATATGGAACGTACTTGATAAAATTTCTGCTGGAACACTACAAAGACCGCTATCAGACGATGCTAGTAGGCACGGGAGACAGCACCTATACCATACCGTTTTATGAACAGTGCGGCTTCACCTACTCCCACCGGATACCCGATTTTTTCATCAAGAACTACGACCATCCCATGTATGAGGACGGCAAACAATTGCGAGACATGGTTTATTTAAAAATTAGCAAGAATGGATAATTCTTCTTCCAAAGGTTTCCCCTACCTTTGCATCAAAACATAGCAAATGAAGGAAGAAACCACATACGGACATCAGGAATTAATAAATCAAGTCATTGATTATATTCATACCCATCTGCACAAAGCATTGACTTTAGAAATGCTGGCGGCGGAAATGCACATGTCTGTATATCACTTCCATCGGCTTTTCAAATCCCATCTGCAAGAAACACTTTCGGCATACATCACCCGCCAAAGAATGGAAAGGGCTGTGATGTATCTGCAAACGCGAGATTTATCCTTGCAGGAACTCTCCGAAAAGATGGGATATGACACGGCACAATCTTTCTCAAAAGCATTCAAACGATATTTTGGCGTTTCTCCGGTGGCTTTCGGCAATACATTGACCTTTAACACTCCTGAAACAACTCCGATAGAGGATATTGCTTTTATCGGATTGGGCGAACCGGAAGTCCTACTCATTTCCCCAATGTACATAGCCTATATCCGTATTATCGGTCCGTATGGAGAAAAAGAGAGTTACGAGCTCGGTTGGGGAAAACTTTGCGGATTTCTGAAGGAAAACAAGCTACAATCCAAAGCCACCCGCTGGTTTGGCATCAGCTTCGATAATCCGACTATTACAAAGAAAAAGCAATGCCGTTTCTATGCCTGCGCCTCCGTTGCGCAAAGAATAAAACCATCGGGTGCCATCGGAGCATTGACGATAGAGAGTGGAAAATATGCAGTCTATACTTACAAGGGAAGCTATTCAGGTTTGCTTCGTGCCTATACTTATATTTATTCCAGAGAAAAAGGAAGATTGCGCAATGCACTCTCTTTTGAAGAATATGTAACGTGGTCGGACAATCCGGCAAAACAGATAACAAAAATCTATATACCAATACAAAAGAAATAATATGGAATTTATCACATTGAACCCGGATAATGTCATGAGCGAACATTTATGTTGCGCCATTTCTGATAAAAAGCATCAAACAGGTGTAAATGATAAGCGCAACTGGTTGTCCGAACGTGTAAAAGAAGGGCACATCTTCCGCAAACTGGATGCACAAGGCAAGGTATTTATCGAGTATGCCCCGCTGGAAAAGGCGTGGGTACCCGTAACGGGAAACAACTATCTGTATATCTACTGCCTGTGGATAGCAGGTAGCTACAAGGGAAAAGGATATGGAGAAGCCTTGTTGCAATCGTGCATTGACGATGCTAAGGCACAAGGAAAATCGGGTATCTGTGTGCTCTCTTCCAAGAAGAAGAAACCCTTCTTGTCCGACAAGAAATTCATGATGAAATACGGCTTCAAAGTAGTAGATACCATTAATGATGAATATGAATTATTAGCTCTTTCCCTTGACGGCACCCAACCGCAATTCACGGCGGACGCACGGAAACAGACTATTGAGAATAAAGAGCTGACCATATATTACGGCATGCAATGTCCTTACATCCCCAACTGCATCGAGCAAATCTATAATTATTGTGAAAACAATCAGGTGCCTTTGAGGTTGATAGAAGTCAACACGCTGGAGAAAGCCAAGCAACTGCCTTGTATCTTCAATAATTGGGCGGTATTCTATAACGGGAAGTTCGAGACTGTACATCTGCTGAATGAAGGATTGCTAAAGAAATTGTTACAATCAAAATAAAAATCATATTTATAGAACTCTAATTCAAGAACAATTATGGAAATGAAATTTTGCCAGAGTTGCGGAATGCCGCTGACATCCAATGAAGTTTGCGGAACAAATGCTGACGGTAGTCTCAGCGCAGACTACTGTACTTACTGTTATCAGAATGGAAAGTTCACTCAAGACTACACCATGGACGAGATGATAGAACATTGCGCTCAGTTTGTTGAGGAATTCAACAAAGACTCGGAACAGAAAGTGACTAAAGAAGAGGCTATTGCTATGATGAAGCAAGAGTTTCCGAAGTTGAAACGCTGGCAGAATTAATTGCCAACATCTTGCCACCGCATTGGCAAAAGTTTGCCAATGCGATGGCAAGAAAAGAATAGAATAGTCTGCTTGAAGTTGAAAAAGCCTTTAATAATCTGCTCTATTTACTAGAAAAAGCGTACTTTTACAACACAAATAAAAACTATCCTATTATGAAACAATTGACAGAAATGTCCAATGAAGAATTAGGAATATTGTTTCCCATCATCTTGACTGAACATAAAGAAGACTGGGCCAAATCATACGATCAGGAGGAAAAAATACTTTACGATACTATTGGCAAAAACATCTACCGCATTGACCATATAGGAAGTACCGCCGTTGAACAATTAATCGCAAAGCCAACCATAGATATATTATTAGAAATCAATGGTGAAACCAATATCAAGGAATTAATCAAAAGGCTGGAAAGCATAGGATATATTTATTCTCCACAGCCTCAAAAACCTGCCCCGCACATGATGTTCATGAAAGGATATACCCTACAGGGGTTTCAGGGACAGACTTACCATATTCACGTAAGATATGTCGGGCATTGGGATGAGCCTGTTTTCTGCCACTACCTCCAAACTCACCCGGATGTGGCTCATGATTACGGAGAACTCAAGAAGAAATTAAAAGAGAAGTACGAGCATGACAGAGAGGCATATACGGAAGGGAAAACGGAATTCATCAAATACATTGTTCAATTGGCAAAGATGCTGCCCAAAGAACACTCCCGCATCGAAAAGGAAAAGCAAACCGTAGAGCAGATGATTCGCCTCTACTGCCGGAAGAAAGAGGGAAACGAGACCTTATGTCCGCAATGCAGGAAACTATTGGAGTATGCACAGACGCGGCTTTCCCGTTGTCCGTTTGGAGAAAGGAAATCAACTTGCCGGATTTGTACCGTGCATTGTTATAAACCGGAAATGAGGGAACGAATGAGGATAGTGATGAGATGGGCAGGACCGAGAATGCTGTTCTATCATCCGGCGGCTGCTATCCGACATTTGTGGCAGGAATATATCAGGAAGAAATAGGAGGTATTTAAGAGTGAGCACAGATGAAATATTTTTCGCCCCTACAAAGTCGCCACAAAGCATGTAGGGGCGAAAACATATTCAGCCGAAATGAGAAATTCAGCTATTCTCAATTAAAATAATACAAGAACACCGCAATCCCTTCAAGTGCCTTCTTAGGCTGATCCTTTATTTCAATTGCAAACTTAATCTCCGCTTTTGCCACACCACGCAAATTTGCCAACGAATGTAATTTCGCCACCAAACGTACACTTTGTCCTGACAATACTGCCTGACCGAATTTCATCTGTTCCATACCGTAATTAACCATCATTTTCAGGTTGTTCACCTCAATAATCTGGTTCCACAAATGCGGAAGCATAGATAAAGTGAGATAACCATGCGCAATGGTCGTCTTGAAATGACTTTCTGTTTTTGCACGTTCCGTGTCTACATGTATCCATTGATGGTCCAGTGTAGCATCCGCAAACATATTGATGCGCTCTTGCGAAAGTTCTACATAATCAGAAACACCAATTTGCTGGCCTACCAGTTTTTCAAACTCCTCGTACGAGTTAATAATTACTTTTTCCATTATTCGTTTATTTAGTTAGTTCTACGGTTGATAATCCCAACCATAATCATTATGATAAATCATCAATTTACTCATGCCTCCATCAATCGTGATGTTCTCTCCATTAATGAAAGAATTTCGTTCATCACAAAGGAAAAGAACAGCGCGGGCTATGTCAGCCGGCTCTCCCACCCTTTGTGAAGGATGTTGCATGACGTCGCCTTCCGTGTAAGACGGAACATAATCATCTTCGTGATAACTGCCTGTATCAATCCATCCCGGAGCAATGGAGTTCACCCGAGCAATGCCGGAAAGACTGACAGCCAGCGCATGTGTCAAAGCAGTTATTCCACCTTTGGCAGCCGTATAGCTCTCCGTATTGGTTTGCGACTGGAAAGCACGGGTAGAAGATATATTCACGATGGAGCCCGCCCCACTGAAATAATCCTTGAACAGCAAAGACAAGAAGTAAGGAGCAGCCACTCCCACACGCTGTACGTACACGAAATCCTCATAAGAACAATTACTCAATATCCCTCCGTTCGTCAGACAGGCATTGTTCACCAGACAATCTATCTGGTTCTCAAGAGACAAGACAAAGTCAACAAAGTCCCTCAAAGTTTCCTCCTCGGCAATATCCCCCACAAATCCCGTCACGGAAAGACTTCTTTCCGACATCTTCTCTTCCACAACCTGCACCATCTCCGGCGTCTTATCTATGAAGTACACCGTATATCCGGCTTCCGCAAACATTTCGACAATACAACGTCCAATGCCCGCAGCTCCACCCGTCACAACACATACTTTATTCATACGCTCTCTATATTAAGGGTTATAACTTCAACAACAGATGATGCTATGAACAAAATCCCAATTACGAAGGTTATTATTCTTTTCATGGTTGTTTACTTTAAAATCGTGAAAACAGGTAACAAATATACTCCATATTCCAGCAAGTTACAAAAAGTTGAGTACCCTTTTTCTTATTCAAAAAGGTTTTCCTACTTTTGTGACAAACATTACGAAACATGAGATTAAAAGAAAAATTCACTGCACTGATGCATAATCAGGCTTTGAAACGAAAATTATATATCATCATATTCGAAGCTGATACACGTGCCGGAAAGCTGTTTGACGTCACACTAATCTGGTGTATCCTGCTCAGCATCGGGCTTGTTATCCTGGAAAGTCTGCAAGGATTACCGGTATGGCTAAAGACACCTTTCATTGTGATGGAGTATCTGCTGACGGGCTTCTTTACTTTCGAATATATCACCCGGCTGTATTGCTCACCCAAACCTGCAAAGTATGCTTTCAGTGCTTTCGGCATTATCGATTTACTGGCCACACTGCCACTTTATCTTGCTTTTCTGTTCCCCGGAGCACGTTATTTGCTTATCATACGAGCTTTCCGTCTGATACGTATATTCCGTGTATTTAAGCTATTCAACTTCTGGATGGAAGGGCAGATGTTACTGACCGCATTGCGCGACAGTAGCAAAAAGATTGCCGTATTTTTCATGTTCGTTGTCATTCTGGTGATATCCATCGGGACGCTAATGTACATGATTGAAGGTGGAAAGCCCGGTTCTCAGTTCAGTAATATCCCCAACAGTATCTATTGGGCTTGTGTCACGCTTACTACTGTAGGATACGGTGACATTACGCCTGTTACAGCTTTGGGAAAATTCCTTTCGGGCTGCGTCATGCTGACAGGTTACACAATTATTGCAGTACCCACCGGAATTGTCTCCGTATCACTGATGAAAAGGCATGAAAAGAATGTGGCAAGAGAATGTCCCAACTGCCACAGAAGAGGACACGATGAGGGTGCACAATATTGCAAGTATTGTGGTTCAGCGCTCAATGGAATGAAGAATGAGGAAGGAAGTATTTAGATAAAAAATTAAAGCAATATATAAGATGGAACAAAATCTCGTTACCCAAAAAGAATTTACCCTACATCCCCGCTCCCGTGGTTTTCATCTGATAACGGATGAAATTATACGCAATCTGCCCCGATTGCCACAAGCAGGTATTCTGCATCTGTTCATCAAGCATACCAGCGCAGGCCTGACAATCAATGAAAACGCTGATCCGGATGTCCAGACAGATATGGAAGCCATCTTCAACCGTCTGGTGAAAGAACGGGAACCTTATTATATGCATACCTGCGAAGGTGATGACGATATGCCTGCCCATGCCAAATCCACTCTGACAGGAAACAGCCTCACCATCCCCGTCACCGATGGCAGACTAAATATGGGTATCTGGCAAGGCATATACCTTTGCGAATTCCGCAATCGTGGCGGTGGAAGAAAAATAGTAGCAACTGTAATCGGACAATAACCAATTATCAGAAAGTATGAAACGAGCCATTATCATAGGAGCCACTTCCGGCATAGGAGAAGAAGTAGCCAAACTGCTGGTTCAGCAAGGCTGGCACATCGGCATTGCCGGAAGACGGGAAGAAGCTTTGAAGAATCTGCAAGCTACCGCACCCGGACAAATAGAAATCCAGCGACTGGACGTGACGGAGGCAGACGCCCCCACCCTGCTGGAAACTCTTATCCGAAAACTGGGAGGCATGGATTTATTCTTCCTGAGCTCCGGCATCGGCAGTCAGAACCCTGACCTGCTGCCCGAAATAGAACTGAACACCACCCGTACCAATGTGGAAGGTTTTACCCGCATGGTAACCTCCGCTTTCAATTACTTCAAAGCACGGGGCGAAGGGCATATTGCCGTCATCAGTTCCATTGCAGGCACCAAGGGACTGGGCATTGCCCCAGCTTATTCTGCAACGAAACGTTTCCAGAACACCTATATCGATGCCTTGGCACAACTTGCCCGGATGCAACACCTGAACATTCATTTCACGGATATACGCCCGGGGTTTGTCGCCACTGACCTGTTGAAGAGTGGTAAATTCCCAATGCTGATGCAAGCCGGACAAGTAGCAAAAAGCATTGTCCGCGCACTGAACCGAAAGAAACGGGTGGTTGTTATAGATGGTAGATACCGGGTACTCGTTTTCTTTTGGAGAATGATACCTCGGTGGTTATGGGAAAGGTTGCCTATAAAGAACTAAGAATTCTTGCCCTGTTCCCTCAAATATCGTATATTCGACCTCCAAACCAAACAATATTCTGAAAATGAAAAAGAACTCTATACATATCTTGATAGTCTCCTCGGTTGCCTTGTGTGTAGGCACCGCACTCCCTTTCCTGCTGGGACATAGTGCGATAGACCCTGAACAGCAATCCGTTAAGTCCGAAGTACCATACTGTGTCACCTCTCCCGCCGTACCGGATAGAATCACCTTTGCCGGACAGGAAATTGACCTGAAGCGTTACGACCACCGCGAACGTATGGACCGCGAACAGATGTCGTTCACCTACATGCACTCCACCACTATGCTGACCATCAAACGTGCCAACCGTTTCTTCCCCATCATTGAACCGATACTGAAAGAAAACGGTGTGCCCGATGACTTTAAATATCTTGCCGTCATAGAAAGTAATCTGAATACCCTTGCCCGCAGTCCGGCAGGAGCCGCTGGAATGTGGCAGTTCATGCAGACCACCGGACGTGAATTCGGCCTTGAAGTCAACCCCAGTGTCGATGAACGTTATCATGTGGAAAAAGCAACCCATGCGGCATGTAAGTATCTGAAGGATGCGTACCAGAGATATGGTAACTGGCTTTGTGTAGCCGCCGCTTACAATGGCGGGCAAGGCCGTATTTCTTCTGAACTGAGAAAGCAACTCGTAGATCAGGCCGTAGACCTTTGGCTGGTTGAAGAGACTTCCCGCTATATGTTCCGTCTGCTTGCTGCTAAAGCTGTCATCAGTAATCCGCAACGCTACGGCTTCCTGCTTAAACGGGAACATCTTTATCCACCTATTCCTTATACGGAAGTCACCATTAATACGGGTATTGACAACCTGGCACAGTTTGCCAAAGACAAGGGTATCACCTACGCTCAACTGAAGGACGCCAACCCCTGGTTGCGCGACAGTTCCCTGCAAAACAAAAGCGGACGCACATACGTTCTGAAAATACCTACACAGGCAGGAATGCATTACGACCCGAAAAAGACAGTGCCTTACAATAAAAATTGGGTAATCAATTGAAGTAAGATACGCATTCATTTAAACAAATTATCAACGAGGATTTAGATACTCGTATTAGAAGAGATACATATAATTATTTACAAAATCAGAAGTTTGGAGATACAGTCGTAACCTCATCCCCATTCAGTCGGTAGGTGAATATGATTCAGTCGTAATGTGAATGCCATTCAGTCGGTACCTCATTATAGTCCATATTTACACACCTGACAATCAACCTGTTACACAGACGTCTTTTAATGACAATAAATTAGAACAAAAAGGAGGTAATATGACATTAGATTTTGATTTCGTACTCAGACTATTAGTTGCCGGCATTTTAGGCGCCATCATCGGGCTGGACAGAGAATACCGTGCCAAAGAAGCCGGATACCGCACCCATTTTCTGGTATCATTGGGCAGTGCCCTCATTATGATTGTTTCCCAATACGGCTTTCAGGACATCATCAAGGAAAACAGCGTCACGCTGGACCCGAGCCGTGTGGCAGCGCAAGTAGTCAGCGGCATTGGTTTTATCGGTGCAGGTACCATCATCCTGCAAAAACAGATTGTACGCGGGCTTACCACCGCGGCAGGAATATGGGCCACCGCAGGCATCGGCCTGGCCGTTGGTGCCGGAATGTATGTGATAAGTATTGCTGCTACCCTATTGACTTTAGCCGGATTAGAGCTTCTCAGCATTCTGTTCAAAAGCGTAGGAATGAAAAGTTCCATGATTACTTTCTCTACCACAAACAAGGACATCCTCAAAGAAGTTTCCGATCGTTTCAAATCCCGGAATTATATGTTAGTCTCCTACAAAATGGAAAGGCTCGGCTATGGAGAAACAGAAAGATATATGGTGACTATGGTTATCAAATCCAAGCGAAGCAATGACGAAGGACATATGCTGTCATTGATGCAGGAATGGCCGGACGTCACTGTAGAACAAATAGAATAACTGTCGTTACTGCTTCTCCGTCAGATGTTTCCAATAGCGCACAGGCATATCCTGTTTGTGTTTCCGCGGGTTTATCCTTTCTTTGATGCAGATAGCTTTAAAGTACGTCTTCCATAATTGCTGAAAAAGTTTTTCGTCCTTGTCCATCAAACTCTCATCCAGCATACCGGTAACGAGATGCCCCTCCCGCGAACCTTCTTCGAAAGTAACCTGACGCACTTCTTTTAAATCATAATAGAATCCGTAAGCCCGCTTGATGTCGTATATCAACCAAGGCTGGTCGGCAAAACGGTCTTTAAAATGGTCGATAGCCAAGGGGAGAGCGTTTTTTTCCGGTTCTACGGCAGCAAAGAATGTGCCGTCGGCAGCCTTCTGAAAACGGATAAACTGGAGCATGCGAAGACGTTCCCAGTCTACCCTTTTCCACATGCGTGAGAATTCCAAGACATCAGGGTCAGCAAAGTTCGTTTCAATGGAACGGGGAGCATCAATCGCCTTGCGCATATAACGGAACAGCAATATCGGTGTTTCTGCTTCTTCCGCCAGCCAACACTGAGCAAGGCAGGACAAAGCCCCGGAAGAAAGTTTCTTCTGCAGACCGCGCCACACACGCTTTGCTTTCTTCTCTTCAGTAATCACCATGAAAGCCTCATCATGAAATAAAGGTAACGGTTCTCCTTCCGGAAGCAGAGCATCAGGGAAAGTCCGACGGGAATAAGCTTCAAAAACAGAAGTCAACAGGCCCTCGAAAGTATTATCAAAGATGAATATCGTCATGATTATTTTTTATGAAACCATAAATAGCTAATCCTGAAAGTCAAGCAGTAACTGCCTTTCATCCACTTTCTTCTTATTGGATTTTGTTATCAACAGGCTGCGTACTGCCTGCGGGGTCATCTCATTCACCGTCTTCATGGGCAGTTCGTGGCAAGTAATGAAATATTGCGCTTTCTTCATCACCACACCTATCTTCTTCAACTCATAGAAGCCTAATTTAGAGAAGCGACGGGATGCCACAATCAGTCTTGCCGACTTCACTCCTACACCCGGAATACGTAGCAACATTTCATAATCCGCCCGATTGACGTCTACAGGAAACTGTTCCGGATGGCGCAAAGCCCATGATAACTTAGGATCTATCTCCAAATCCAGGTCGGGATACGAGTCATCCACTATCTCCTCTACCTTGAACTGATAGAAACGCATCAACCAGTCTGCCTGATAAAGGCGGTTTTCTCGCACCAGCGGCGGCTGCTTCAAGGCAGGCAAACGAGTATCATAGGTATTCACAGAGATATAGCCGGAATAATAAACACGTCTCATTGTAGGACCTTTATAAAGGGCGGATGAGAGATACAGAATATCCTTATCCGACTCTGTCGTAGCCCCCACAATCATCTGCGTACTCTGCCCAGCAGGAGCAAAACGGGGAGCATGACGATGTTTCTTCCGCTCTTCCGAACTCTCCAAAACCCCTTGCTGGATATAGCGCATCGGCGCATACACACTTTTATGGTCTTTTTCCGGTGCCAGCAGCTTCAGGTTCTCTTCCTTTGGAATTTCTACATTGACACTGAGACGGTCGGCATACAGCCCCGCCTCATTCACCAGTTCACGACTGGCACCGGGAATACTTTTCAGATGAATATAGCCATTGAAACGATGTACCGTACGCAAGTCTTTTGCCACGCGCACCAAGCGCTCCATAGTATAATCGGGATTTCGCACCACACCGCTACTGAGGAACAGTCCTTCTATATAATTACGGCGATAGAACTCCATCGTCAAATCAACAAGCTCACTAACCGTAAGCGTGGCACGAGGCAAGTCATTGGAACGGCGGTTGATGCAATAGGCACAATCATAGATGCAATAGTTCGTCAGCATCACCTTCAATAATGAAATGCAACGTCCATCTTCGGCAAAACTGTGACAGATGCCCCAGCCTCCAACAGTATTGCCCAACATACCGGGTTTATTTGAACGCACAGTACCACTGGAAGCACACGAAACATCATATTTCGCCGACTCCGCCAGTATCTTCAGTTTATTAAGGACGTTTTCATTCATACCCGCTACCCAAGTTATAATTGGGTCAAAATTAGCAATTCAAAAAGAAGGAAACAAGTAATGGGAAGTTAAATAATGAATATACTTCATAGGACATTGTTCTCACCTATTGACACAAAAAAGACCACCCCCGGCAGGAGTAGTCTTTCAATCTTTTTAGTAAGCGTGCCTATTATTTAGCAGCTTCCAAAGATGCTTTACGGAAAGCCTTCATTGACTTTTCGATTTCCAAAGAAGCCTTACGTGCACGAGTACCGGCAGCTTTGTTACCATTTTCAATCTGAGCTTTCGCATCTTTCTCAAATGCTGCATACATTTCAGCAACTTTTTCAACTAATTCTTTCATAATCCTTTTCTAGTTAATATTACTTCGTTAATAATGTCTGGCAAAAATACATTCTTTCTTGAAATAAATGCAGAAAAACGATATTTTTTTTGAAATAATCCGCAAAAATTGCACAAAAAAACATCCTCTGGCGTTTTTTACCTACTTTTGCAGACATGAAACCCCTTACAGATACGGAATACATACACTCGCTCATATCCGAAGGCGAGCACCAAAGGCAGGACTTTAAGTTTGAAATTTCCGATGCCCGTAAGATAGCCAAAACGCTCTCCGCCTTTGCCAATACAGACGGCGGACGATTGCTTATCGGAGTGAAAGATAACGGAAAAATTGCCGGAGTGCGCTCCGACGAAGAACAATATATGATAGAGGCAGCCGCACAGATGTACTGCCAACCGGAAGTGAACTATACCATGCAAACCTTCTATGCAGAAGGACGCAGCGTGCTAGTAGTACAGATTGAACAAAGTCCGCAGAAACCGGTTTATGCCAAAGATGAAACAGGGAAGCTGCTGGCTTATCTACGCATCAAGGACGAGAATATACTTGCTACGCCAGTGCATCTGCGGGTATGGCAACAAAGCAGTAGTCCACGCGGTGAACTGATAACATACACCGAACGTGAACAACTATTACTTGATTTATTGGAAGAAAATGATAGTTTGTCACTGAACCGGTACTGTCGATTAGCGCATCTCTCCCGCCGTGCAGCAGAACATTTACTGGCTAAATTCATTCGGTTCGAAATTGTGGAGCCGGTATTCGAGGGACATAAATTTCATTTCAGACTAAAATGAGAAATCAGGAGTGAGACGCCCTCTAATTATTATTTAACAAATAAATATAAAAGGTGGATTCAAGTTATAAATGCAACACCTATGTTTTCGTTTAATTTTTGAGCGAAAACTTCATTGGGCGTTTTAAATCCAAATCTTTTTCGTGGTCTGTTATTTAAAATACTTATTACTCTGTCAATTTGCTTCTGAGTGATGTTTGTAAAATTAGACTTTTTTGGGAAATATTGTCTTATCAATCCATTCAAATTTTCATTTGCTCCTCTTTCCCAGCTGTGGTAGGGCTTAGCGAAAAAGTAGTCTATATCGAGCTTTTCTGCTATCTGCTGATGATTAGCAAACTCTTTTCCATTATCTGAGGTAATGGTGTGTAACAACGGTTTCCAATCTTGTAAGAGTTCAATTGTTTTAGCTTCTATTTCGATTGATTCTTTGGTCTCTACCTTACCCATAAAGAGTAACCCAGTGGCGCGATCATTAATAGTTAGCAATGCCCCTTTATGATCTTTGCCAATTACTAGATCTATCTCTAAATCCCCAACCCGTTTCTTATCCTCGACAATCCTGGGGCGCTTATCTATATCTACCCGATTGGTTATCAATCCTCTGTCATCTTTGCCTAAACCTCTTTTTCGATATTTCTTCCCCTTAGTTCTTAGGTGTTTGTAGAGCTTGCCACCACCTCGTTTATCCTTCCAGATGTATTGATATATCCGCTCATGAGAAACCATTTCTTTACCTTCCAAGGCAGCTCTTCCGACTATCTGTTCAGGACTGAAATCCTGTTTCAAATAGTGTACTACATTGGCTTCAATATGTTCGTTAAATTTACATGGTTTACGTTTGTTCTGATGCCTTTTCATTGTTTTTCGCTGCGCTAAATCGGCTTTATATAAACCACTTCTAGCATCGGCGTTCCTCTTGATTTCTCTTGAAATCACAGATTTGTCCCGACCAACATAATTGGCTATTTCTGTAATTCCTTTTCCTAGACTTTTATAAGCCTCAATTTTGTATCTTTGTTCTAACGTTAAATGTCCCATAAATTTTGTAGTGTAGGAACCACAAAATTAAGGTGATTTTTTACGCCAACCAAGGGATGTCATCCCTTGGTTATTTTAAATGCTGTTGCATTTATTAGTTGAATCTAAGAAACAATATAAGATGGGTATAATCAACTCTATAAATGATATTCTTTGGACTTACATCCTCATTGCTTTATTGTTAGGGTGCGCTCTTTGGTTCACTCTGAAAACCCGCTTCGTGCAGTTTCGTATGATAGGAGAAATGGTGCGTCTGCTGGGTGATTCGGCAGGCACGAACGGGAAGCCCGGTGAGAAGCATATCTCTTCTTTCCAAGCATTTGCCATTTCCATTGCCAGCCGTGTGGGCACGGGAAATCTGGCGGGTGTGGCCACTGCCATTGCAGTAGGCGGACCAGGAGCAGTGTTCTGGATGTGGATCATCGCTTTATTTGGGGCTGCCAGTGCATTCGTGGAGTCCACATTAGCGCAATTATATAAGGTGAAAGGCAAAGACTCTTTCATTGGCGGACCCGCTTACTATATGCGAAAAGGTCTGAAACAACCATGGATGGGTACAGTCTTCGCTATACTAATTACAATCACCTTCGGCTTTGCCTTCAACTCTGTGCAAAGCAACACACTGTGTGCAGCATTTGAGCACGCTTTCGGTTTTGACCATGCCATTGTGGGAAGTGTCATTACGATAGCTACACTGATTATCATCTTCGGTGGTGTGCAACGCATTGCCAAAGTAAGCAGTATCATTGTTCCTGTCATGGCACTGGGATATATTGCCTTAGCTCTGATTATCGTGGCAATGAATATCACCTCACTGCCTGCTGTTATAAAACTCATCGTCAGCCATGCCTTCGGATGGCAACAAGCACTTGGAGGTGGTGTAGGCATCGCACTGATGCAAGGCATCAAACGAGGATTGTTCAGCAATGAAGCCGGTATGGGTTCTGCACCGAACGTAGCAGCAACGGCACACGTCACACATCCCGTAAAACAAGGATTGATACAGACATTAGGCGTCTTCACCGATACATTAATTATATGTACTTGTACCGCATTTATCATCTTGTTCAGCGGCGCTCCTCTGGATGGTTCTACCAACGGAGTACAGCTTACACAACAGGCTCTGACAAATGAAATCGGCTCAGCCGGAAGTATCTTTGTCGCTGTAGCCTTGTTCTTCTTCGCTTTCAGCAGCATCCTGGGCAATTATTATTATGGAGAAGCCAACGTACGCTATCTAACCCACCATAAGTGGATACTGAATATATATCGTGTCTTGGTAGGTGGCATGGTACTATTCGGTGCCCTCGCCACATTAGATGTAGCCTGGAGTCTGGCAGACGTCACCATGGGATTGATGGCTCTCTGCAATTTAATCGCTATCAGCCTGCTTGGCAAATACGCTTTCAAGCTGCTGGAAGACTACCGCACTCAGAAACGTGCCGGCATCAAAGACCCTGTTTTCACCAAAGATCGACTGAAAGAGGTAGAAAATGACATAGAATGCTGGTGAGAAGATTTGTGATTTATAAATTATGAATTATACAATTGTTGGTGTAAATCAACTTATTTCGTACTTTTGCAACCACAATTGCCTCGGCAATCATAATCATAAATCATAAATTATAAATCATATGGGTATATTTGCCAAACTATTTAAAAAGAATACAGAAGGAGCTTCTTCTAAAAACGTGGAAGATTTCGTGTCATTAACGCGCGTTTACTTCCAGTCCGTAATTGCCGCTAATCTGGGCATTACGAATATTCGTTTCGTACCAGATGTAGCCAACTTCAAGCGCCTGTTCAAGATACCGACACAGGGCGGACGACTGGGACAAGCCGAGAAAACCGCTTCACGCAAAATGTTGATGCAAGATTACGGATTGAGTGAAGGCTTCTTTAAGGAAATTGATGCGTCTGTAAAAAAGCATTGCCGTACACAGAATGACGTACAGGCTTACCTGTTTATGTATCAAGGCTTCTCACAAGACCTTATGATGCTGATGGGTAACCTGATGCAATGGAAGTTCCGCGTACCCTCTTTCTTTAAGGGTGCACTGCGCAGTATGACAGAAAAGACCGTACATGACATTTGCACCAAGACCGTATGGAAAAAGGATGATGTGCACAAGACTGCAATGGCAGTACGCCAGTACAAAGAGCGTTTAGGATACTCCGAGCAATGGATGACGGAATACGTATACAATGTCGTATTACTGGCAAAAAAAGAACCAAAAAGTAAAGCTACAGAAGAAAAATAAACCTAAAACACAGATAGGGAAAAACTGTTAGCAAAAGAAAAAGTTTTCTAAAGAAACTACCAAGAGATAAGGCGAGGAACATTTTCCTCGCCTTTTTTTGTTATTTTTATGCAACTTTTTTGTTCGGAGGAACAACAACACTCCATGTAAAGAGATTGTTGTAGAATAATATTTAGCACTTTTCGCTAAATCAAGAACAAGTTACAAGCTACAAACTATGAGTCGCTTGTGGCTTTTCATTTATAAAATGCTCCGGAGCAATAGAGCAAATTCAGTATTAATCTCTAAAAACAACCGCTTATGAAACAAAAGAAAATGCTTGCACTCACTTTGTCTCAGTTAAAACAACTTTATCGAAATGAACTTCCGGAAATTGTACGCATCGCCGAACAGAGCGACGGTACGGAAAGCTTCAAGCAAGATCTTTCGGAATTCATCACCGGTCAAACTGATGCAGAGAATGAAGCTGCCAGGCAAATTCGACTTCTGATTGAATATGACGGCCAGGAAGTCCACGAACTTTCTACCGATGAACAAATGACTGTTTCCACTCTGTCACTGCTATACGGATTTCTCACCGGAGATTTGGAAGAAGATATAGAAACAGACCTGTTCCTGGATATTTTCCAGCAATTCAAACGCCTGCAGTCCCTCGCTGCCCCACTCCCACCGCCCCAACGGGTCAAAGCATGGACTGAGCGCTGGCCCAGCGGACTCAACAAAGACGTGCAACTTATCCGTGCCAAAAATAAAGAACGCATTTTGCACGCATTAATACAAAAAATAGAACATCGGAAAAATACCGTTTCCCGTTATCGCTTCGAAGAAGGTATCAGCTACGAAGAGAAATATCATCTTGTTGAAGAATGGTGGAATGATTTCCGTTTTCACCTGGCCATGGCAGCCAAAAGCCCTACGGAACTGAATCGCTTTCTGGGCAATTCACTTTCTGCCGAAACTATGTACCTACTTTCGCGTGCCCGCAAGAAAGGAATGCCTTTCTTCGTTACACCTTACTATCTATCTCTGCTAAATCCCCGCAACGAAGGATACAACGACGATTCCCTGCGCAGTTATATTCTCTATTCCCCTCAACTGGTGGAGACTTACGGACAAATTCGCGCTTGGGAACGTGAAGATATAGTAGAAGTAGGAAAACCGAATGCCGCCGGCTGGCTCCTACCTGACGGACATAACATTCACCGCCGTTATCCAGAAGTGGCAATCCTCATCCCCGACACCATGGGACGCGCTTGCGGAGGACTTTGTGCTTCCTGCCAACGTATGTATGACTTCCAAAGCAAACGGCTCAATTTCGAATTTGACTCTTTACGCCCTAAAGAAACGTGGGAGAAAAAGTTGCGCCGCCTGATGACCTACTTTGAGGAAGACACTCAACTACGCGATATTCTGATTACAGGTGGAGATGCTCTCATGAGTCAGAACAAGACATTGGCTACCATCCTGGAAGCCGTTTACCGCATGGCTGTCCGCAAACGGAAAGCTAATCAAGAGCGCCCGGAAGGAGAAAAGTATGCCGAACTGCAACGTATCCGACTCGGTTCACGCCTACCGGCATATCTGCCTATGCGTATTAATGAGGAATTAGTAGAAATCCTGCGGACTTTCAAAGAAAAAGCATCTGTCATTGGTATCCGCCAGTTTATTATTCAGACACATTTCCAGACCCCACTGGAAGTTACGCCCGAAGCAAAAGAAGGTATCCGCAAATTACTGTCGGCTGGCTGGCTGATAACTAATCAGTTAGTATATAATGTAGCTGCTTCACGCCGAGGACACACCACTCGCCTGCGCCAAGTACTCAACGAGCTGGGAGTGGTTTGCTACTACACATTCTCCGTAAAAGGCTTTGAAGAGAACAATGCGGTCTTCACCCCTAATAGCCGTTCCATGCAAGAACAACGGGAAGAAAAGCGTTTCGGGAAATTGAATAAGGAAGATGCATTCAATCTATCGACATCGCTTGAAACGGCACTTGACCCTGCTGTTTGCATCCGTCAGTTCCTGAAGATTCATCATCTTCCGTTCCTTGCCACGGATCGTAGTGTTCTGAATCTGCCAGCCATAGGCAAGAGCATGACATTCAATCTGGTGGGAATGACCGAAGACGGAAAACGTATCCTGCGTTTCGAGCATGATGGTACACGCCGTCATAGTCCGATAATCAATCAACTGGGACAAATCTATATTGTGGAAAATAAATCCATAGCTGCCTACCTGCGGCAACTACGTGCCATGGGAGAAGATGTGGAAGACTACACAAGCATCTGGAACTACACAGAAGGTAAAACCGAGTCACGATTCAGCCTGTATGAGTATCCGGACTTCCCTTTCCGCATAACAGAAAAAATGAGTAATCTGGAAATAGCAGAATAATTTCCGGAAATAATCTGTAATTTTGCAAAAGACTGCACTATACATACGGGCGAAAATTCTTTCGCCCCTACAAGTGTGCAACAACGCTAAATAAATCATCATTTAAAATGTTAAGTATGGAAATAGAACAACACCCTTTAGAACCTTTTCTTCCCGCCAACGCCCGTTTGTTGATGTTGGGAAGTTTTCCACCCCAGAAAAAACGGTGGTCGATGGAGTTTTATTATCCGAACTGGAATAACGATATGTGGCGAATTGTAGGACTTCTGTTCTTTAATGACAAAACCTATTTTCTGAACGAATCGGCAAAAGCTTTCAACAAAGAATGTATTGTCCATTTTCTCCAGGAAAAAGGAATCGCCTTGTTTGATACAGCCACTGCCATACGTCGGTTGCAGGACAATGCATCCGATAAATTTCTGGAAGTTGTAGAGCCTACGGATATTGAAGCTATGCTTCGCCGATTACCGGAATGCAAAGCAATTGTCACTACAGGTGAAAAAGCTACGGAGACTCTATGTGAGCAATTCTCCCTTGTAAAGCCTAAAGTGGGAGATTTTGCAGAGTTTGTATTTGACGGTAACCCTATGCGACTCTACCGAATGCCGTCTTCATCACGCGCTTACCCACTTGCTTTAGAAAAAAAAGCAGCAGCCTACCGCATTATGTATCAGGACTTACAGATGCTGTAACAGGGAAGACCGTTAAAATAATTGCGCATAGTTCTTGCAAATATGAAACTTTACATTACCTTTGCAGCCGCAAACACGGGAGTAGCTCAGTTGGTAGAGCACTGGTCTCCAAAACCAGGTGTCGGGAGTTCGAGCCTCTCCTCCCGTGCAGTAAGAAAAAGGAGAGAAACAAATTTCGTTTCTCTCCTTTTTCTTTTCCTACTTTTTTCCAAATAAAAATATCATTTCAAGTCCACTGTTTGAGTAAAGCTTTCCCCGAAACGGTTAGTCGCTACAATTTTTATAGATTTTGCTTTCTCAGCAGGACGCACACGAAACAAATGCAATGTGTGATATCCCGTGACTTTCCCCTCTTTCATTGTGATATAATCCTGGTCTTCATCAGCGAATGCCTCCAATACACCGGACTTCTCCACCCCATCTTCATAATAAGATAGTTTCCATGCCGAGTCGTAATCCCATACATTTACTACCAAGTATTTCGGTTGACTCTTGAATTCGCCCGGCTTGTAGATGCGGAACTGATAATCGAATGGACGCCCCGTAGCCTTATATTGCCAGGATACATTATCTCCATTCACTTTTACTACCAAGTATCCGTTGGGAGCACCACAACGATTCACATGTCCTGCCCACCAAGCACCACAAGCTGCACCGATATTATGCTCATAAATGTCAGGGGTTACAATACGATTCTCATAGAAATGAGTATGTCCTGCAAAAATATGTGCTTTATAGTCTTTCAGAATCTCAAACAGTTGTTCTGCATTACGGGCGTTTCCGCCACCTTTGGCGGTACTGTTGGCGGTAGGTGCATGAACATTCAGAAGTACCGTAGTGCCGGGTTTCACATAACTCAAATCCTTCTTCAGCCATTCCAATTGCTCAGGAGTGAACTGCTCCTCATATTTCTTCACACCCTGATAATCAATATCTTTCATCGCAACAATATGAATTTCACCTACATTGAAGGAATAATCAGTTGGACCGAAGTTATCACCAAATACAGACTCTCCGTATTCATCCTTATTTTCCGCCTGACTCAATGCAGCATACTGCAAATCAAAATCATGGTTACCGATGACGTGATACATGGTCATATCCAAATCGGAAATAGCCTCCTTGTAAGGAGCATACAAGGGCATTACATCCCGTACGATATCGCCTAACACCATTCCATACGCTTCTTGCCCGGAAGCTTGCTTCAATGTCTCTTTCAAGTCGGGAAGTGTTTCTGAAATAAAGCGATTTAGTTGCTTCTCATTCCGTACCTGCGGATCAGATATAGCTATAAAAGTAAAGTTCCGGACAGGCTGTTCCCTCTTTTCCAACCAGAAATCGTGACGGTTCCTTTTCTCACTGGCATCAATCCGGGCGTAATAGCCAACAGGCAACGCTTTTTCCACAACGGCCTTATAATCTGCTGGAACAGAAAGATAAACAAACTTAGACTGCGCAGGATCAGACACTAACTGATAACGCCCTTTTTCATCGGTCTGGGTGAAATTAACACCATCAGTAACCACAACCCCTGCAATGGGTTGCTTTTGTGTATCGGTAACCACACCTTTTACGGGAATCTCTTTTTTGACCGGTTGGTCTGCTGCATAACCCTTCACTGCCAGCAAACCCAACAGGAACATTAGGGACAAAAAACGAATTGATTTCATATTCTCTCTCATTTACAATTTTATTTCGCGACAAAGTAAGCTGTAAAAAAGCAAAGGAATATGTCATTCTCATTACATTTACGTAACAGTCAATCTAACGAATATCAATCAGTTTATGCGTTTGTAGACTTAACCGCCATTTAGGATGTTGCATTACACATGCCACTGCCTCAGCGATATTGGCACACGAACAAGGCTGCAAGAAGAAATGTTCGGCAGGCAGCAACTCATAGACTTCAATATCCTGTCCTTCATAAACAACTTTCACTTCATCCATGCGAGTAATCCCCAGCTTCACCCCTTGCTTGGGCGAACAGGTCACCCAATCGATATTCTCCGGCAATGGACGTGTACCATTTGTCTCTATACAAACATACTTGCCAGCCTGATGCAATCGGTCAATAAATTCTTCATCAATCCAGATGGAGGGTTCTCCGCCTGTCAGAATAACCGTAGCAGCCGGATATTTCTGCACTTCAGCAATAATATCTTCATCCGTCATCAATGTACCTTCCTCATGCTGTGTATCACAGAAAGAGCATTTCAGGTTACATCCGGAAAAACGAATAAAGACAGCCGGTGTGCCAGTGTGGTAGCCTTCACCTTGTAAACTATAGAAAATCTCGTTAATCTTTCTCATAAATGGCTACATTGGATTCGGATTCCTGGACCTCGACTTTGAAACAAGTGGGTATCTGCTCACATATCCAGCAGGCAATATTCTCAGCAGTAGAATTGAAAGGAAGAACTTCATTCAGATTACGGTGGTCAAGTTTCTCTTTCACCGCTTCTTTGATATGACTAAAATCGACCACCATCCCATCGGCATTGAGTTCCCGGGAACGGCAGTAGACTGTGATAATCCAATTGTGACCATGCAGATTCTCACATTTGCTACGATAGGAAAGTTTCAAGCTATGGGAAGCTGATATTTCCATGCGTTTGATAACTGTATACATATTCTTATTAATACGCTAATTAAGAAAATACTCTGTTTGTTGTCGTACCTGATGTCACCTCGGTACGGCGCAAAAGTACAAAAAATCTAAGGATTACGGACGGAATCTTCTGCTTTTATTCATAAACACAGAGAGAATTGGCCACTTGACGCTCTCCTTCATTGTCATAGAGATTATTATCACAGAGTTTATTTACGATGCCATTACCCGGTGCAGAAGCACTCCAAAGCGTTGTAGAACCGCCACCATCAAGGTTCAGCGCTTTCCTGGCACCCAATACTCGAAGCAGGTGTGTCAGTTCGGGGATATTGATACCCTCTGCCTTACCTGTGAAACGACCGGCTACTGCAATAAGGAGGATACTTCCGTCCTCCATCAAAGCCACAGCACTACGCGGATGCTTGGTCTTGACAAATGACTTATTACAAGTCGAGAGATCACAATCCTTTCCATCCAACAACATCAACGGACCGGAAGAAAGAATACTACCCTCTTTCAAATCGCAAGTTTTTTCATCCTGTTTATGCCAGGGGATAATGTCCAATTTTCCCTTATTAATGCGCACGGCACCTGTAGATACAGTACTGAGTATACCGGTAGCAGTGGTATCTATCACTACACCGTCTTTTCTCAGATAGCAGATAGACGTTCCTCGTTTGACATTGAAATAAGATCCATTGATAGCTGCTACTGCTCCCGAACGATAGGCTGCAATGCTTGTTTCTTCTTTAGGGGAGTGAATCAGAATATCAAACCGATGCTGTTCAGGTTTTATTTGCAGAATAGCTATATGCTGAGGAACACCATACAATGAAGTAAACTCTGCTTCGCGAAGAAAAATACCTTTTCCCATAGAGGTAATATTCCAATCTGCAGTAATAATTGCTAAAGAGTCTGTGGCAGTCTGTGCCAATGCAATAAATACATTACAGAGTATCAGCAACAGCATAAGGATGGACTTACGGAAATTCATGTCTTGACTTTATTAAAATTCTTTCGCAAACATAAGCATTTTAAACGAATGCCATATCACAAAAGGATTATATTTTTTTAAGCCAATCAGAACGAGAGGATTCCAGATATTCTTCCTTACGAAATCATCAGAACTTTTTCCGTAAACAAAAAAAGAGTACTTTTGCGGCATGAAGATCCTCTATATCACACTTGGCACTCTCTCTCTAGCTCTCGGTATCCTCGGTATCTTTCTGCCGTTGTTGCCCACTACACCGTTTTTGTTACTCACCGCTGCACTATACTTCAAAAGTTCTCCCCGCTTATATGCATGGTTACTGAACCAGAAACATCTAGGTCCTTATATTCGTAACTTCCGCGAAAATAAAGCCATCCCCTTACGGGCAAAGATTATTTCCATTTCATTGATGTGGATTACGATGCTATACTGTGTTTTCTTTATTGTTCCTTATCTATGGGTAAAGATATTGCTCCTGATTATTGCAGCAGGAGTAACGCATCATATTCTATCGTTCAAAACGCTGAAATAAATGACAATTTATTATTTAATAACCCCGTCAATCTTTTCAAAGAATTCCCCTAATCCTCTGCGTGCATCAGCCAGTTTATCTTCCCAATGCTTCACAGAATTCTGCCCGATGATATCCGTCACATACTTCACCGCAATGAAAGGCACATTTTTAGCACGACACACAAATGCTTGCGCAAAAGCCTCCATATCAACAACATCGCCTTTCACATCCGACAGTTCCGTCAGGAAAGTATCACCCGTATTACACACTCCTTCTCCTACCCAATGCATACAATATCCTTTTTCGGTAAGCAAAGCGGAAGAATCTATTTCACTCTCCACACCCAGATTAGCAAGCTTCTGCATATCACGGTCTACAAAATGACGGCACACCAATATATCACCCACCTGGCGGTCGATACTCCCTGCCGTACCTACATTTATCACCAAATCCGGTTGTGCCTGGTTTATCACCTCAGTAAGATAATAAGCCGATTTCACCTTTCCTACCCCCGTACGGAGATACCCAACGTGCACTTCTTCCTCCCCTATTAATCCGGGAAACTTCAATTCCGTAAATTCGCCCTGTACGGCGTAAGTGACTAAAATTCTCATACAGTATCTTTTTACTTTTTAATAATATACGTTTTCAGTGCCTCCACATATTCCTCAAAGGCGTCCACCCCCTGCGGCGTAATTTTGCAGAGAGTACAAGGCATTTTTCCTTTGAACGTCTTTGTCACCTCCACATAGCCTGCTTTATTGAGCTTGTCAATCTGCACGCTGAGGTTACCGGCCGTTGCCCCTGTTTGTTGGCGGATAAAGACAAAGTCTGCCTCTTCAACGCCAATAAGCAACGACATCACCGCTAAACGCAGTTCAGAGTGGAGCAAAGGGTTCAGTTCTTTAAACATATCATTCTTTTTTCTTTCGTTTACTACTCAACAAAGCAAATAGGGATATCCCCAACAGGGGCAGATGATACAGTCCCAGATAAAATCCGGTATCAGTGGCAAAATTGCCCATATTGTAACATCCTATAATAGTCCCTACCATCGCCGTCACCCGCAACACAACCCTGCTTACACTCCGCTTACTCAATATTAGCAAAGTAAGGAATACAGGTGTCATCGGGCAGAAACCCAGTACAGCACCGCTATCCAGCAGATAGTGCAACCGGAAGTCGGGTAAAGCCGTACGTAAATCCATCGGCCACCACAGGCAGAATAGAGCAACAGGAATTGTCCAACCCGTCTTCCAGGTAATATTATCAAAAGAGAATACGGTATTACCCTTCCACGCAGACCAAAGCCAGACAAATGCCACAAATCCCATCATCACCACATTCACCGTCACCATGCTGAAACCGTACTGTTCTGTCACAACCATATTCTGTATCACGGCATACAGCAGATAGAAACACCCTGCAATCGCCATAAAATATCTGCTGAACTTACCTCTCCAAACAATAACAGCCACCAGAGCCAATATCATTACTATCTGAAAATAAACAGTATAAGCGTACATATCCATAATAAAGGCATGCCTCAGTGTATAAAATATTAAATCTCCCGCAGCCTCAAACTTAAAGCCTTTCGTCGCCACCGGCATCAAAAGGAACTGCAAAAGTACGAGTAACAAAAAGAACTTCCAAGAGGTCAGGAAATTCTCGAAACGACTTTCTTTCATAACGAATGCCCTTTCCTTGCTGCATAATTCAACATGTGCCCCGGAATAATCATTGCAAAGACAGCAGCCACAGCAAAACAAAGTAAAGAAGCATAGGTAGGAACCTCTTCTCCCATTGCCGCAAACACCATATACAAGCCTATTGCCAATCCAATTAACGAGAAAAGATAAAAAGCTTTGTAGCGAACAATAATACCTGTAATAATACTCCCTAACGACATGATAAATGTTCCTAACGGCAGGATAAATTCAAACTGTTTCATACAGGTAGCCCCTATTGCCACAGCCATACAAAGTCCACCCAGTATACGCCATATTTCGGTCAGTACCTTATCCGAATAGGCTTTAGCCCGTTTCTCTGATTTATGTTCTAAATATATTCCCAAAGGAATTCCAATAACAGGTATTCCCCAAAAGCCCCACATCCAATGAGGGTCTTTTGTAAAACATAGGCCCGCGTACACAACTAAAGTCACTATAGTTCCAATATATCCCCACAACAGAAATATATTTCCACTACCCGCATCCAAATTACGACGTGTATTCTGTATCATCTGAGAGATGAGTTCTAAACTCTCTTGCTCGGTTATCTTTCTATCTTCCATAACTTATTGATTTAATACAATTATTCTTTTGTGTGTCTTCTATTCAATCGATGTCCGGGAATAATCAGCATAATAATAAAACAAACAGCAAAGGCAGGATACATAAAGTTAAGTTCAGGCGGATTAAACAAAATATGCGATATCATAACCACGGATATTGCCAATGCACAACCAGCAGCATTTCTCATCCATGAATCATTTATAATACTCCCTGTAATATTAACTCCCAATGAGCACAGCAGCAGAATAATCGGCAACAATAATAACATGGAGTCAAAATAGAAAGCGGCTATTATAGAAATGCCAATTCCATATTGCCCGATATTGCTCCAGATTGCAAGTAAAACCTTATCCGTGTAAGTCAAAACCGGTTTATCTTCCTTTTTCTTCAGCCAGTGCATCACTGGAAAACCAATAACCGGTATAGCCAACCATAGCCAATTCCAAAGTGGGTTACCAGTTATCAGAATCAAAACATAAACCACAAGCGCAGTTATCGCACAAAGATAACCCCATAGCAAAAGAACATTCACATTCCCCAATCGAAGGTTTTTCTTACTATTCTGTATCATCTGCGTGATAAGTTCCAAACTCTCCTTTTCAGTCATTTTCTTGCCTTCCATAATAGTCTCTCCCTTATATAAAATTATTTTTTTGCTTTGTCCTGCAAGGCCCTCACATCTTTCAACTCCACATCAATCGTTTTTGCCTCAGCCGTCATGTCCAAATCTACAATTGCGCAATTCTCCGCCGGCACCCCGTCTTCCCTGTCCAGTTGATAATTGCCGTTTTCATCATGATACACATACAATTTGCATTTTCCTTCGGGCATCTCTTTTAATACAAGAGTTGCCGTATCACCCGTAGCATCCACCATTGCATATTGCCCTTTATCAGCAGCAATCATCACCTTTCCTTTTGCAGAACGAATGTTCTTCACCTTCACTGTCAAGTCGCTCTGTACTGATACAAAAGTTGCACACACGCTTACAATACACAATGCAACCCATTTAAAACCAATTGTTTTCATAACTGTACACCAATTAAAATTCTACAATAATCATACATTCCGGGTTCGAACTCCGGTGCAAATATAGATAGTTTATTTTATAAACCAAATTATCCTATAAATTATTTTATAAAAATCCAAAGAAAGCTTTTGAGAATGTACAAATACTCAGGAATTAATTCATAACTGTGCAAAAATGAATGAAATGATAATTTAGCGCAGCCTAAGCCTGAAAGGCTTTCATCTTATAGCCCGGAGCAACACCCCGGGTAATAAATGACCCAACAATCTTACGCCCTGTAAGGGCAAAAGCCGGTGTGTGCCGTTATGCCCTTACAGGGCGCAAAGATAAATACATACCACCCCAGAGCATTGCCCTAGGCTATAAGATAAAAGGCTTTCAGCCTTGAGCTGCGCAATGCTTCTATGCCGATAGAACCTTGTTCCCTTGTCAACTTGTATCCTCGTCAACTAATTCATAACCGCACAGAGACAAATAATTCCGCCATTGCAACCAACTAATCCCTATCCTGCAAGAGACTAATCCCGGCACTGCGATAAACTAATATTTTCCTTGCATCTAATTATTCATACAACAGATATAAAAGTTTCCTACAACAATTATATATCTTTCTTACAACAGCTATTGTAAGAAACAAAAATAGATATTGTATGAATAATTAGATGCAAGGAAAATATTAGTTTATCGCAGTGCCGGGATTAGTTTCTTGCAAGACAGAGATTAGTTTTTAGGCACCCCCGACAACCCCTTTTCAGCCCGCATAAGTACCGTTTTCATGTTATTTCGACACACAGGCAACATTTTTCCCTGAAAAGTTTTTGTAATCTCCAAGTTAATTGTATTTTTGTGTACAATTTTGGTATAGTAATGACTGACGAAGAAAAGAAGCGATTAAGTACCTTTGAAGCGAGACTGCGTCATTTAGTCTTTTTACATGACGAATTGAGGCGCGAAAATGCTGAACTAAAGCAACTTCTAAAAACAAAACAAGAAGAATGCGAGCAGGTACATGCTGAATATGAAGCTTTGGAAGATGACTATACGAACCTAAAAACAGCAATGACAATCAGCCTTAACGGCAGCGACGTAAAAGAGACGAAACTGCGATTGTCCAAATTAGTGCGTGAAGTCGATAAATGCATCGCTTTGTTGAATGAATAACGAGATGTATGAACGATAAGATAAAGATAAACCTACAGATGGCAGGCTCCACCTATCCCCTCACCATATTGCGTGAAGAGGAAGAAATGGTGAGAGAAGCCGCCAAACAGGTGGATATACGGCTCAATGCGTATCGAGAACATTACCAGAATGTGACTCCTGAGAAGATTATAGCCATGGTGGCCTATCAATTTGCCTTGGAGAACCTGAAAATGAAAAACCGAAACGATACTCGCCCGTATGCCGACAAAATAGAAGAACTGACAGAGGTGTTGGAAACATACTTTAAAGGACTGTAAATGTCCGGAAGCCTTTTCAAAAGCACCAGAGCCAGTTAAAGATAAAGAAAACCCGCGCACTGTGTAAAAGTGACCTTCAGAGAACGGAGGCGACTTTTCTGCAGTGCGTTTTTATTTATATATACTTAAAACAAATTGAAATGACAGTAACAATACTAGTATCCATTGCCTGTTTCATTATCGGTGGATTTCTGTCGTACATGTTCTTCAAGCACGGCTTGAGGTCCAAATATGACAACATCCTGAAGGAAGCCGAAACCGAAGCGGAAGTGATTAAGAAGAATAAGCTGCTCGAAGTGAAGGAGAAGTTCTTGAACAAAAAAGCAGACTTGGAAAAAGAAGTAGCCATCCGCAACCAGAAAATTCAGCAAGCGGAGAACAAGTTGAAACAACGCGAATTGGTGCTGAACCAACGCCAAGAGGAGATACAGCGTAAAAAATCGGAAGCCGAAGCGGTGAAAGAAAACCTGGAAGCCCAATTGGTTATCATCGACAAGAAAAAGGAAGAATTGGACAAACTGCAACAGCAGGAAATAGAAAAACTGGAAACCATTTCCGGGCTTTCTGCCGAAGAAGCCAAAGAACGTATGATAGAGTCTTTGAAAGAAGAAGCTAAAACGCAAGCGCAGTCCTTCATCAATGACATCATGGACGATGCCAAGCTGACTGCAAGCAAGGAAGCAAAACGTATCGTGATACAATCTATCCAGCGTGTGGCTACGGAAACCGCCATCGAAAACTCTGTTACCGTATTCCACATTGAATCGGATGAAATCAAGGGACGCATCATCGGTCGCGAAGGCCGCAATATCCGTGCGCTGGAAGCAGCTACGGGTGTGGAAATAGTTGTAGATGATACTCCGGAAGCAATCGTATTGTCAGCTTTCGACCCGGTTCGCCGTGAAATAGCCCGTCTGGCTTTGCACCAGTTGGTGACTGATGGACGTATCCACCCAGCTCGCATTGAAGAAGTGGTATCTAAAGTGCGCAAGCAAGTGGAAGAAGAAATTATCGAAACCGGTAAACGTACCACGATTGACCTCGGTATTCATGGTTTGCATCCTGAACTGATTCGTATTATCGGTAAGATGAAATATCGCTCTTCTTATGGTCAGAACCTCTTGCAACATGCCCGCGAAACAGCCAACCTCTGCGCTGTGATGGCATCAGAACTGGGACTGAATCCGAAGAAAGCAAAACGTGCCGGATTGTTGCATGACATCGGCAAAGTGCCCGATGAAGAACCGGAATTGCCGCACGCACTTTATGGTATGAAGCTGGCTGAGAAGTTCAAAGAAAAGCCGGACATCTGCAACGCTATTGGTGCTCACCATGACGAAGTGGAAATGACAAGCCTTCTGGCACCTATCGTACAGGTATGTGATGCCATCTCAGGTGCACGTCCGGGAGCACGCCGCGAAATCGTTGAAGCTTATATCAAGCGTTTGAATGATCTGGAACAGTTAGCAATGGCTTATCCGGGTGTAACGAAGACGTATGCTATCCAGGCAGGTCGTGAGTTACGCGTAATCGTTGGTGCCGACAAGATTGATGACAAGCAGACAGAGAACCTTTCAGGTGAAATAGCGAAGAAGATACAGGATGAAATGACGTATCCAGGACAGGTAAAGATTACGGTAATCCGTGAGACACGCGCTGTAAGCTATGCAAAATAAATTGTAAATTTGAAATAAAGGATAAAAGGCGGGGAATTAATCTCCGCCTTTTTTATTTCATCATAAAGACACAGAGTTCACAGAGTTTTAATATTTTTGCAGAAGCTATCTGTTGTTCTGAATGTAGTGTAGCAACAGGCAGACATCATTCTTATTACTTGCATTATAAAAAATATGAAGCAATATCAATTTGAAGTTTGTGCCAACTCCGCAGAGAGTTGCCTTGCCGCCCAGGCGGGGGGAGCAAACCGGGTGGAGTTATGCGCCGGAATACCGGAAGGTGGCACTACCCCATCCTACGGAGATATCGTCATTGCACGCGAAGTATTGAACAATACTCTGCTACACATCATTATCCGCCCACGTGGCGGAGACTTTCTGTACTCTCCCATTGAGCAACGCATCATGCTAAAAGATATCAGTAATGCCCGCAGGCTGGGAGCGGACGGATTAGTATTTGGTTGTCTCACCGCTAAAGGCGACGTAGATATGTCGCTCATGAAGCAACTGATGGAAGCTTCGGAAGGTATATCCGTCACTTTTCATCGCGCTTTTGATGTATGCCGTAATCCGGAGGAAGCATTGGAGCAGATTATAGAATTGGGGTGCAACCGTATCCTGACTTCCGGACAACAGTCTACAGCAGAACAAGGCATCCCTTTACTGAAAAAATTGCAGCAACGAGCAGCAGGACGCATCACTCTACTGGCCGGATGCGGAGTGAACGAAAACAATATTGCCCGTATTGCCGCCGAAACAGGAATCCGTGAATATCACTTTTCAGCAAGAGAGAATATTAAAAGTGGCATGTTACACCGTAACGAGACAGTATCCATGGGAGGAACAGTACATATAGAAGAATACTATCACCCTGTGACCACCGCAAAACGAGTTAGAAAAACCATTGAAGCATTAATAAACAAAGTGAATTAGTAGTTGAATTTTGTTCATTTCTGCAGGTTTTTGAATGAAATGATGATTTACTGAGTATCTCAATTAATTAGGCGGACTATCTTAACTCCCCTCCTCCAGTTGGAGGAGGGGTGCCCTTTAGGGCGGGGTGGTAGGTGAGAAAGAATTCCTTAGCCTTGTGATTTATAGGTATTTTATTGTTTCACCTAACACCTCCCCCCCGTTGGGGTACTCCTCCTCCCGGGAGGAGGAGAATTGAGATAGTGCTGTTTATCATTTGCCTCATTACTAATCACTAAACGCTAATCACTAATCACTTTTGTTCATTTCTGTACTGATTTAAATCAATTGACGAAAAAAGAAGGGAACAAAGTACAGCGCAGCCCCTTGTTCCCTTGTCAACTCGTTCCCTCGTCAACTCCTTATAATCCTTTCACAGTTTTCATCAACTGCTCACCCAGCCCGATGGTATATCCTTGCGAAACAAACACCACGCGGTTGAAGGTATCAGCGATGATAAAGATAGGCAAACTATTCTTATTCCTTAATTTCATGGCTTCGGCTATTTGTTTAGCGATACCGTCCGTGTCTATACCATACATTATAGTAGAAGGCATACCGGGGAATGATTCTTTAGTAAATCTTCCGGCCTGAGCCTCATCGGGGAAAAGAAACACCATCTTTCGTCCCCATTTCTCCAAATCCACCTTGTATGCAGCAATGTCCCGCAATGCATGGTTAGTAGGTTCCTGATTGACGCCTAATATGCCGACCACGAAATAACCACGTCCGCAAGCCTGCAAAAGACTTTGCTTGGAGGAAGGATTTCCCTTATCCACTATCGGAGTGAAAAGAGACTCGGAATTGAAGTTTCCGATGACTTGCACCTCATCTTTACTCTCGCGCATCACCAGGTCTATTTTTGTTGTCTTTTGCGGCTCGACGCTAAAGAAAATGACATTGGAGAGCACTGCACCGCTGGCCAGACGCGTACCGGTGACCAATACGTAGTTTCCGGCATCCAGCGCTGTCCCTTCCTTCAACAAATTGCTCCATGTGGTACCGCTACCCATATCCGCATCACCTTCGTCATAAGCGAGCAATTGCAAACGTCCCTGCGGAGTAACTTTAGATATGGTGAAATGGGAATAATATTTTGGATTGTCCAATGACTTGACAGGTTTGTATCCGGCAACAAGTTTACCTCTTTGCAATCGTGACTCGTCGGACAATGCTTTTTCAAAGTTCACGTCAATGAGACCTGTATCTTCTATCAATTGTACTTTACCGGTCACTTCGTCAATACGTGCAGGCATCCCCATACTGCGAGTCATAGCCACAAAGAAAATATCCCTACTGTGAGCATCCGCCACACGTGCTTTCCACACTCCCGCAGGAGAAATGGCCGGACCGCCCAGATTACAATCCTTCTCCACACGGATATTCTCAGCTACCCACGCAATCAGCTTGGCAGGTTCTTCCAGATAAATCTGCTCTGTTTCCTGAGAAATCACTTTGTCAAAGAAGGTTTTGTATGGGGTCAGCATCTCATTACTTATACGCGGATTGCGTACATATTTACGGAAGTTCACAGCACTTGTGCGCACATGAGACAGCATGTTTTCTATCAACACTTCCAGACTAACGTCACGAAGGTCTTTCGCCGAAATCTGTTGCAACAGGTCGATACCGCCTTTTCTGGAATCCTCGGAACGCAGACGGGTAATGAAGTCCGCAATCACTTTATAATTGCCGCGGGAAGCAGCCAGAATCTTTGCCACTACATCTGCATCCAGCTTATACTGCTTTGCCAGACGACGAGCCGAGTCTTCTGACATGAATGTAGCAACGTAGGCATTACGAATGGAGTCTTCATATGCCAGACGGCAATTGTTTTCAGCACGCTGTTCGGCAGTAACGGCAGGCAGGTTTGCACTTTCTGCCGGCGGAACGATGTCAAAGTCGATAACACAGTTATCGCCGGGAGTTTTATCCAACATCACAGTCAACTCATTGTCCTTGCCGAAAGAAAGTTTGGAGAAGCCAAACTTTCCGTCTTTGGATGCCCACACCAGCATGTCTCCTTTTCCGGCAGTCAGGGCACAGGTTCCTTCAGCATCGGTCTGCTTGGTTGCTACCGTGTAAAATTCCGCATAGTTGTAGAGTTTAAATTCTACCTGCGCACCGGAAACGGGATTTCCTTGTCCATCCGTCACTTTTACTTTGGCCTGTGCTATAGGCGCATAATTCTCAATCACATTGATTTCCGTATAGTTGGGGGTGACGGACATCACTTCTTCTTTTCCTTCATAACGGCCGAATACCTTTGTGTGCATCAGCATGCCGCGACTGGCAGGAGCATTGAACCAACCAAGATTCAAAACCGGTTCCGGCTCACAGGCACCCAAGAAATACCATTTGCCATCCGCCCAGGCCTCCACCCAAGCATGATTATCATCGGTATGCGCCCAACGCGGCGTATAAACCTGCCGTGCCGGAATACCTACCGAACGAAGGGCGGCTACCAGAAGCGTAGATTCTTCTCCACAACGACCGTAAGCAGTACGCACAGTTGCCAATGGCGAACTGGTACGGGCGTCGGAAGGCATATAGACTGCTTTTTCATGACACCAATGGTTCACTTCCAGTATAGCATCGTATAGGGAAAGGGACTTCACACGGTCTTTCAGCTCATCGTAGAACACAACCCGGGCACTGTCCAGATGCTCATTGTTCACCCGTGCCGGAAGCACGAAGTGACGGAACAAATCTTCGGGGATAGTCTTTCCCCAAGGCATTTCCTCCGTCGTGCGCCGGGAAGCGCGGATATTCATCAGATGAAACTGCCCGGGATAGTCCGTAATATCTGCCAACGGCATATATGCATAGAGAAATTCCAAAGCTTCCCGTTCATAGGTGGTCAGCGACTCATCGTCCAATATGGTAAACAATTCCCCTTGCGATAGCATCGTCTGCTTTTGCTGCAAGTCCTGTTCCATACGGGAACGGTAGGATTCATCAGTTATGAAATGGGATTTTCCACAGGAAGTAAGCAGGCAAAGCAGCCAGCATATTCCGAAAAGATGTGTAGCTCGTCTCATAATACTTATATATTAAGGTGTGAGCTACAAAGTTAAAGAATTATCCGGAAACTCACTTTAAATTTACCACTAAAGTGGTATCTGCAGAAAAGGTGAAACTGCATTTCTCGAAAGGCGGCGGGCCCATGACCCCTTCGGCATCGTTACTGAAACCGAATTTCTCGGTGGGTATGCCGAAAGCGGCGGTATCCAGTTTACTGTTCCCGTTCTCATCCTGATACATGGAGAAAGCATAGGTGCCTGTGGGAAGGCCCTTGCAGGGAACGGACATCACCTTATCCTTTACCTCGACCACAAACCCAGCAAGCGGTTTCTTCATGAATGTTTCCGGAGAATTGTAAATAGCAACATAAAGTTTCCCGGTTACTTTTTCGATACCACGCACTTCCAGAGTAAGATTCTGTGCTGACAGACTTTGAGCAACAAATGCCAAAACGCAAACGAAACTAATAATAAATGCTTTCATGTTCATTGTTTTTTAAAGAGTTAATTTATTGAATTTAGAAATTAGATACATCATAAGCCGCTTTCTTGCCTATCGTGATAAATACGCCGATGTAGAAGAAATGGTCATTGGACGCCAATATCGCCTTATTATCCACCTTGCCGAATTCATTTTTCCGGCAAAGGATATTCGTGGCAGAAGCATGGATGATAACTTTCTTACTCGGCAAGAAAGTCAGCCCTAGATCAAGGCTGTTATAAGGCTTCACTTCATCGTTCATCAGCCCCGGCAAACCGGGATTATGGTAAGGACGGCCGCTACTGAAACGGTTCGTCAGCCCGACAATCGTTCCTATGCGGGGAATGGAATATTTCAGAACTACAGATGCATTATGACGGGTGGCATATTGCGGAGTAGTCAATTCCGTGTACTCCTGAAACTTTCTTTTGGAGATATTATAGGTATAAGAAAGCTGGTATTCCAGGTTCTTCACCAACACACGGTCATTGAAAAACAAATCGAACCCCTTGCTATGACCGTATCCATCGGATGTTACGCTCTCTGCTTGATTCATATTTCCTTTCTCTATCAATGCCAGGTGGCCGTATTTCTTATAATAAACTTCCGCTTTATAAAAACGCCCCTCACTCCCGAATTGAGCACCTAAGTTATACTGGATACACGCCTCCGATTTCAGATTCTTACTTTGAGCCAATAATCTATTTATCGGTAATTGCGTATATCTCCCTGCCGTAGCAGAAAACACCACATCACCCAAATAGTAATTGACGGACAAGCGGGGAGAGAAATTCATCCGCCGGTTCAATGAAGTATATTCCGTCCGGAAAGAAAGTTCCGCTTTCAGTTGCTCTATGGGATAGTAGGTGGCAGAAAGGAAAGCTGCGCTGACGGTAGGACTCATCTCATTGCGGCTATCCACTGTACCCGTTTCTTGCATCTGATACTGATAATGGTTTTCATATCGGCGAATAAAACTCTCCAATCCCATATCCAGACGAAAAGCCGGAGTAAGGCGCTTGAAAACTTTCGTCTTTATGTGAAGTTCCTGCTGGCGTTCCATCCAGTCATCACCGGTAAGCGATACATTCCCTATTTTCTGTTCAAAGAAACCGTATGCCACTCCGGCAAACCAATTCCAGCCCTTAGGAGTGCTCTTGCGAAAAGTAGTATTGACATAGAAATTATTCTCACCCAAATCAAATAATCTTCGTTCCTGCCCCTCATAATTGGAGAAGTCTGTCCGGTCATAACCAAAGTAGATTTTAAAGAGTGTCGCATCGTCCGGATGATAACGAAACTGAGCTGAACCTGTCATCAGACGGTAAGGATCTTCAAAGTCCATTCGCCCCGAATAAATGTGGTCATATACACACAAATCCTGATAATCCAGATTCACGGAAAGGGAACCTTTATCGAAAGCCCGCGTGCCTCCACCCCCAACCCCCACCGTAGAAGCATTGATGCCCAACTTATTCACCGGACTTTTATCCTTCGTCTCCAAAGGGAGCACAGCCGAAAGCGCCTCTCCATATTCCAAAGGAGCACCGCCCGATTCCAGATTGACACCACTGAACATAAAAGTTGAATAACGACCACGTGCGGGTGAATTTATTCCCGTAGCAGTATAAGGATTCAGGACGTGCATCCCGTCAATATAGGTTTGCGCTTCGTCACTACTTCCGCCACGCACCAGCAATCTGCCGCTTTCACCTTGTATTTGTGTACCGGGTAACGTTTGCAATGCATGGTATAAATCTCCGTTCGCACCTCCCACCGTTACCAGTTCCACAGGGTGCATGTCGCTCCAACGACTGTTAGCCACCGGTGTTCTTTTCCCTTTGACCACTACTTCCTTCAAATCTACACTATCATTGTATATTTGCAGAAATACAGTATCCGTCACCGCCGTTTGTGCTTCTGAATGCTGTGTCATCAGCAATGCACCCATACCTAAAAGTAAAATCAATCTTTTCATTTATCTATGTTCTTTACGATTTCCGTCAGCAAACATAGACCAAGATTCCGGAGCAAAAAAATATCCGGGACAAACAGCCCGGATATGTGACAAACAGCGCTCCATCTGTGACGAATGGCTGTTTCTATCCCTTTTCTGTGACGAATGACTACCCTTCCAAAGTGCCTTCTATCAACGTTTTTACCTCTTTTGAGTAAGCTCTGGAAACAGGAACTTCATCCTTACACCCATCCAAACGTAAACGGTATCCCTGTGAATTTCCATCCACTTTCACTACTGTACTTACATTCACCAGAAACGCCCGGTGGCAACGGACAATAAACGGACAAGCCGCCACTGCTTCTTCCGCCTGTTTCATTGTAGCGCGCAGCAACCTCTGCTGTATTTTGTTCTCAACACGATAGATAATACGCACATAGTTTCCCTCCGCTTCCACATACAACAGCGCATCGGCGGGTATCTCCAGCATCTCTTTAGTTCCACCGGAAAAGACCAGATGCGCAGGTTTCTCCGTCACCGGACAGCAGACATCATCTTCCTCCTCAGCTTCCGCTTCTCTCTTTTCTTTCCGAAGACTTATCTTTTTAGAAAGGATGAAGTTCATCTCCGTGGCTTCTTTCAGGTTGCGAGCCAGTTGCAGATTACGGTTCCACATCAAGAAGAACGCAATAGGGAAAGGAGCAAGAATACCTACCCAGATTACACTGATAAGAAAACCTCTCCAACTCAGTAGATTCCCTCCGAACCACCAGGCCGTATAAAACCAGTTACCTATTGCAATCAGCATGCAGGCTCCCAACGTTCCCAGCAGCTCCTTCCCTAATGTCCAATGCTGCTCATCATAGTATCGGGGGAATGTAGCCGGAAGCATATACACAAATACGCTCAACGCCATTGAGGAAACTATGCCATACCCCAATAGTACCCAAAACTTATGGCTCTCCATCATAGAGATACCGAAAGGCTGCAATAGAAAAAGAATAATGAATACGATAAAAGAGGGGATTACCACCGCCTTCCATCGTTTCACCAATACCGGATAAGGAGTATGCAAAAGTGTCAACAACTTATTTATCATCGTAGTTTCCTGTTTATAACTTCCATTTCATATAAGATATTACAAAGATATGCAATATCTTTGTAATATACAGATGGCAAAACCATGCTTTTTAAGAGATAATTGAAGAAAAAGTGCACATTTTTATGTTATAGAACATATTTCTCATGAACATTTCGTATCTTTGCAGCGTTAATAAGATAAAGAAAAAGATGTAAAACCCGCTTTCCGAAACGCGGAAGGCACAAAACAAGACGATTATGAAAAAGAATGCAAATGAAATTTTTATGTTACAGTACCGTATTAAGCGTTATCAAGCAATGGGAAACGGTGCAATGTGCCAGACTTTGAATGGCAAACTTCAGAAACTGCTTGCAAAGCAAGCTAACATTACCATGTAAACAACACCTTTAAATAAAATGAATGAGGGCGGAGAACTGAAAAGTTCTTCGCCCTTTTCTTTTCTGTTTAATCTGCAACAATATCTTTTCCAAAAGGAGTCAACGCCAATGCCGCCAGTTTGAAGTGCTGCAAACCGAAGGGAATACCGATGATGGTGATGCACAAGATCACTCCAAACACCAAGTGTGAAAGGCAAATCCAGATGCCACCCAGAAATATCCACAGCACATTCATCAACACGTAGAGGCATCCGCCCGAACGCTCTCCGCTCCGCACCGTCTTTCCGAAAGGCCACAGCGCGAGCGTGGCAAGTTTCAACGTTTGCATACCAAACGGAATGCCGATAATGGTAATCATCATCAGCAAACTGGCAACAAGATATTCAATAGCTGTAAGGATGCCTCCGAATATCAGCCACAAAAAGTTCATAAAACAACCCATAGTTTCGCGTTTTTATATTCTAAAACGCAAATATAGATTATTTATTTGATAACGAACTTATACTTGCCCGTTAATCGTGCTTCTTTATCTTTCAATGTAATGCGGTATATTTCGGGACCCCAGACATTGGAAAGACGCGTATCCGGCAATTCGATTGTTTCAAGGTCTGCTGTGAACTCGCGGGGATATTCCAGCGTAACCTTTTGTCCCAGCACTTCAATAGTCACTTTTCCGGGAACGGAAATGTCCACTTTTCCCCAGGTAAGGAAGTTAACCTGATTAGGTGCTTTCGCTGATTTCAGGGAGAAAGTATCGGTGATGGTCAGTTGCTTTTCGCCCAGGGAGTGCGCACGTGTCCAGTTGTTCACTCCGGCTTCTTCGGGATAGGCTGTAGCTATATCGGCTGAGAAGAAACGCTTTTTAGGCTGACAAACAACATCCGTAGCTTTATATTGCTGTCCGAAACTTTGCGGCACACCGTTAATCATCGGTAGGTTATGATAGTTGCTTTGCATCGTCCAGATGGTGTAACGGTCTTTGCTGAATGTCTGTCGCGTATATGTTCCCACACCTGCATCAATCAGCACCGGTATGGTATTGACGTACAAGGAGAAAGTACCCACATCATTATGATTATGGCTTTCATTATTGAAGCCGCCTTTTGTTGCCAGGAACCAACCGGACTTATTCGTCAGGTAGCAGAATTCCGTTTCGGGATACCAAGTACAAGCAGGTATGGTATGGGCTGCCACTGTCTTTTCCAACTCTCCATTCCACAAGATGGACTGCAAGGAACGGAAGGTATCATTTCCCACAGATATGGAGGGGTGTTTGCCATTCAGAAGATAGGCTGCAAACTGCATCATTTCATCACTGCCCACGGCATGACCGTAGCGGTAAATCAACGGAGCGTCACCTCCGCCCTTAGCGGAAGCATCGGCAAAGTTCACTACCCAACCGTTGCCTACATATGTACGACTGATATACTCTCCCATCCGGCGCACCATTGGCTCTTCGAAAAGCGAGACCTTTCCGCCTGTACCGTCAAAGAGTATCTGAAGATAGTCGTACATCTTTCCTGCGGCATGTCCCCAATAAGAAGGACCTTCCTCGCAGGCACCATCGGCTTTTACAAAGTTGATGAACTTATCGACTGACTGCATACTGCGCCATACTGCCTTTGCCAGGCGGTCACGGTCGTTTTCCAGCAAAAGATAGCATTGCAACACATTCGAGTTGCACCACGGATTCCAGTTATTGATAATCTCTCCCGGTTTCCAGTGAAAGGCCATCCACCATTCGCGATCATTATTCATATAGGGGTCAAGAATACGTTCCTGCAAAGTCTGGCGCAGACGCAAAGAAATCGCAGGGTCCAGTTTATCGAATGAGTGATGGAAGAAATAGTATACCCACGAGAGCATAGAACCATAGTTGCCGGAACCGAGGTCAATCACCTGTTCCCGGTAATCGGGTAAAGAGCGTTTCGTGCTTTGGCGTACCAGATGGGCGGAAAGTACCCAGGAAGTCATTTCGCAACTGAAAAACACACCGTTCACCAGTTGGTCGATGAAGCGTCCTTTTCCTTCGGCAAGTTCGGCAAGCATCAGGGCATTGATGGCTTTGCGGTTTGCTTCATAAGGGTTCTGCATGATATTGCGTTCGCCACTGCGTTCATATTCCAGATAGTCGGTGGCGCGGATTACTTTCCATTCGTAATTCAACTGTTTTTCACCGGCACAGATAAGCGTTTCTTTATCAGCACCCAACAAAGCATCCCAGGCGGAACGGTCGTTATAGGCAGGATAAGGCACCCAAGCCTGATTCATCACCAATACTTCTTTGAGTTTTTCTTCGCTACCGGCAGTCTTTTGCAAAAGATTCCGTTCGGTATAGGCATGTGCTGAAACACCTGCGACAACAAGCAGGCAGAAAGAAAAGATAATGCGGCAAAGCGTGTTCTTCTTCATAATATTTAAAAGTTAGATTATCTGTTATACTATGAGGCAAAAGTACGCAAGTTTCACCAAAACAATGTATCTGATTATCCGGAGTTGGGTACAAAATCATCCATTTGTACATCGGATTAATAAATCACAGGGAAAGAGGGTTCATTTCCAATCACTAAACTCAAAGCTCAACTGTTCCCAAACGCCCTTCTCCTCTGTTTCCTCCCGCGGATTAGAAACGGAAAGACCGATTAGGCGGATAGGATGGTGTTCATAATCCACCTCTTTCAGTAATTGTTTCGCCAAGGGTAGGATTACATCGAGAGTGATTAATTCTTTAGACTGCGTAATACTACGCGTTATTTGGTTGAAATCATGAAATTTGATTTTCAGCGTCAATGTGTTTCCTCTAAAATCTTTATGCTCCAACCGCCCCACCAGTTCCACTGCAGTATGATATAACTCGATAATAACCGACGAGCGTTGCGAAATATCTTTCTCCAACGTATGCTCGCATCCGATAGACTTACGAATACGCACAGATTCCACCGGACGAAGGTCGATTCCCCTTGCACAATCGTAATACAACGAACCGACTTTCCCAAACTCACGTAGCAATGTGGCTTGCGAACAGGCACGCAACTGTTCTCCATTGTGAATCCCCAATGAATGCATCTTCTTTGCCGTCACCGGGCCTACCCCCCAGAAACTCTCAATGGGAAGATGGGCAATAAAATCCAGAGCCTGGTCAGGATGGATGGTACACAGTCCATCCGGCTTGCGATAATCCGAGGCAATCTTTGCCAGAAACTTATTATAAGATACTCCGGCAGATGCCACGAGATTAAGTTCTTCCCGAATCTTCCGTTTGATTTCCCTGGCAATATCTACAGCCAGCGGAATACCGGATTTATTCTCTGTCACATCCAGAAAAGCCTCATCCAGAGAAAGCGGCTCAATGATATCCGTATATTCATGGAAAATTTCATGTATCTGGCGGGAGATGTCTTTATATACCTCCATCCGCCCGGGCACAAAGATAAGTTGCGGACAAAGCCGCTTTGCTTTCGTGGATGGCATAGCCGAACGAACTCCAAAGCGACGCGCCTCATAACTGGCAGCCGCCACTACCCCACGTTCTTCGGCATAGCCTACGGCAACAGGTTTTCCGCGCAACTCCGGATGGTCACGCTGCTCTACGGAGGCGTAGAACGCATCCATGTCTATATGTATGATTTTACGTTCAGTCATAAACATTCAACCTCATACAAAGATACGTTTTTTAAATTAAAGAACTAATTTTGCATTATTCCTTTAACCTATTAAACCTGCTGCTCTTTGCTACAACTCTCTTTTCACTCGCAGCAACCTGCGATACACAAAAATAAAGGCAGGTATCAGAAACAGGACCGCCGCAATCCATGCCGTCGGGTCGCCGAAACACACAGCCAGATAACCGAAAGCAGGAACCGCATAGAGGCTGACCAATACACGCGCTATCATCTCGGAAACTCCGGATAACATAGCGAGATTAGTATATCCCGCCCCCTGAATGGTGTAGCGCAAGATGCAAAGCACCCCGAGGACCGGGAAGAAAGACACGGAAATATGCAAGAATAATTCCGTGTCTTTCAATATCTCAAACTCGGAAGCCTCCACAAAGAGCAAAGCAAACGCCCGTGCCCCCAGCATCAGCACGCAGAATGTAAATACCCAATAAATAATCATCATCAACGCACTTGCCTTGACACCCATCCAGATACGTTCAGGTTTCCCTGCTCCATAATTCTGTCCGGTATAAGTAGCCATGGCAATGCCCAAGCTCTCAAGCGGGCACATAAAGAACATCTTGATACGCATGGCTGCCGTAAATGCAGCCACACAAGCTGTGCCTAATGCATTATTGGCACTCTGCAACATGATGCTACCAATAGCCGTAATAGAGAATTGCAATCCCATAGGCACACCTATATACATCAGCCTCCGCGCCAATGCACCATCGAATTTCCGTTCATCGGGCGTTCCCCGCAATATCGTGAAACGGCGCATCATATACCAGTAACACAGCCCTGCCGATACGCCCTGCGAAATGACCGTAGCTATCGCCGCCCCAGCCACTCCCCAACCCAAAACCAAGATGCAGAACAAATCGAGAATAATATTAAGTACAGTGGAAAGAAGCAGAAACCAGAACGGAGTTTTACTATCTCCCAACGCCCGGATGATACTGGACAACAAATTATAGAAGAAAGTAAAGGGTACCCCAATAAACGTCACCAGCAAATAATAATAAGCCCCTTGAAATATATTATCCGGTGTGCGCATCATCAGAAGAATATCATCGCACAGGATACTTGTAACCAATGCAATCACCACCGACATCACCGCCGCCAATTGCAAACTGACCGACACATAGCGCCGCATCGTACTGTAGTCCCGTGCCCCAAACTTCTGTGCCACCGGAATACCGAACCCACCACAACACCCATTGCAAAAACCAAGAATCAGAAACACCACCGAAGTACTTGCCCCGACAGATGCCAGCGCATTAATACCCAGAAACCTACCTACGATTGCCGCATCGACTAGAGAGTACGTCTGTTGCAAGAGGTTTCCCATCAACAAAGGCATGGTGAAATTGAATATTAACGGCAATGCCCGTCCTGCCGTCATTTCTTTTGATGTTGCCATTAAACTAATCCCCCGAAAAAATTCGTGCAAAGGTAGAAAAAGATACTATAAAATAGAACTGTGCGCCAGATAATCGGAAGTTTCAGCATAGATATACATCACGCTTCCTCCCTTGATAGCATCTATTATAGGACGGGAAAGTTTTTGCGGAACAGCCGGGCAACCAAAACTCCTACCCAATCTGCCGCCCTTACTCACCACCGAAGGATCGGCATAAGCCGCTCCGTGCATTACAATGGCACGCTCACGGGCACGGTCATTAATACCTTTCTCCAAGCCATTCAGGATAAGTGAATAACCATTCTTGCCCTGATAAGTGGACTCTGTGAGATAGAAGCCCAACGAACTTTTGTAAGAACCGTATTCATTGGAAAAAGAAGTAGCATAATTAGTACCGCTATTCTTTCCGTGGGAAACAACCGAGGTAAAAAGTATTTTAGATTGTTTCATATCAAATACCCAAAGACGCTTCTCCGTAGAAGGACGGGAAAAGTCTATCAAAGTCAATATATCCCGCTTGCGGTTTTCAATCTTATTATAGCCTGCCACTGCCTGGCGAAATGCTTTCCAACTAACAACTCCCTCCAATTGCATGGAACGATACAAATCGGCACAAGCCTCAACATCTGTTTTAGCCATAGCCTTGGGTGACTCCGGTGCATTATCAGACGACTTGCCACCCCAAAACAAAGTACAAGGAATAAATAAGAATAAAATAGATACAAAAAATCGCAGCATAATGGTTCATCAGAGAAATAACGGCGGCTAAATTACTATTTTTTCTTCTAATGCTTATCACACAGATAGTTAAAAATGAAAAGTCACTATTCAATGACTACTACTAAAGAACGTTCGGTAGGCGCCCAGTCAAAGACGAACTTGGCATGCGAAGTGGCATTGCGCACACACATATGAGAGCGTGGTGTTGTGCCCAACGACCAACTGTATTCAATCATACTGGTACGCGGCACGTTTACCGGAACCCCGTGTATATATGCACCATTCGTAAAGCGACTGGCATAAGGCGCATACCCTCCTGTCTCCGCCGAACCGTCTTTCAGAAATACCATACGCGTTTTTTTCTGTTGAATCAGATACATCCCCAAGGGAGTTTCCTGGGCATAAGGTGGGGCATGTCTTCCGGTGGTAGAAGGATTCATGCTGCGTATCTTCCATTCACCTTTGCCTACATGTTCCAAAGTAGCGATATTCTGATCCAGACGGTCGACAAAAACAACATGATTGAAAACTGTACTGTCAACCAGTTGTTTCAGATAACGGCGCGGAGCCAGCCACTCTTCTTCAAAAGTAACAGGATGTATCCGGCAGAAACTTCCCTCTTCACCCCTCAGATAGGCAATTGTACCATCTCTTCCGTAGCGTTCGGGAACTACGGTATCAGTAGGCAAATACAACGGAACAGACTGATAACGTTCCACTCCCAAAGTATCGGATACACGGCGATAGGCATTCCGCACGAACTTGCGAACCAGCGGAGCCTCTTTGTTCAGATTCTTATAGTTCTGTAACACAACCCATTTTGCTGTATCAGTCTGCATATTCTCAATGTAGGCCAAGCAATTGCGGATTACGTCCCACTTGAAAGAGCGTACCGTATCTTTATAGGGATAAGTATCTTCCAAAGTATGTTGGTCATAAAGCAATTCTTTGGTAAGGGTGATATCGTCAGCAGTCAGTAAAGTCTGTTTAGGATGGGGAAATTCCAATACAGCCGTATCTTTAGGTTCAACTTCCTGCACAGCTACCGCTATCGGCACGGATGGTTCCTGCCGATGCCTACATCCGGCAAGAATCAGACATATGGCAATGCAGGCAAAAAGAACAGAATGTTTCATAAAATGAAATTAAAATATAATCTATTAACGACTACCTACCTGTAAATGTTGACTCTGTATGAATGTGAATTTCCGCAAAGATAATACTTATTAGAAATTTCCCAAGAAAATAGCGATGAAAAGGTTATCCGTATCCTAATTTTAGGGCAAGAAAAAAGGATAGAAGAAGGGCGTTGTAAATCAGCCCATTACAAGAAGTTAAGAGTTTGTCAACAAAGAGTTAACTTCTTGTTGACAAACTCTTAACTTCTTGTCGACAGGGTATTAATACCATAAAAACTCTATATAAAAGTATAACATTCCGTTGCCGGAATTCTATTATCTGCTTATATTTGCCACTAATATAAACGAATAGATAAAATCGAATAGAACCATGAAACACATCTTATTATCATTATGCTTACTTATCATAAGTGTAGCCACCTACGCCGGTGACAAGTCCACAGATACTAAACTGGATATTTTCCTGTTTATCGGCCAGTCCAATATGGCAGGGCGAGGATACATCACCGATAACTATAAAGATAGTATCGACAATGTATATCTGCTCACTCCAACCGGTGACATGGAACCCGCCAGTAATCCGTTGAACAAATATTCCACTATCCGTAAAGACCTGAAGATGCAAGGGGTAGGTCCGGCTTATTCCTTTTCAAAAACCATTGCAAAGAAAACCGGGCATAAATTAGGGTTAGTGGTAAATGCACGCGGAGGAACTTCCATCCATTCATGGCTGAAAGGTGCAGAGGCTAATTACTATGGAGAAGCCTTATCCCGCATACGCCAGGCAATGAAGTATGGAACATTAAAGGCTATCATCTGGCATCAGGGAGAAAGCGATAGTCGACACCCCGAAACGTATATGGCAAAACTGCAAAAGTTAGTCACGGATTTGAGGAAAGATCTGGGTAATGAAGACCTTCCCTTTATCGTGGGTGAAATTGCTGAATGGAGCACTGACGACAGTTCGGAAGCTTTCAACAAGATGTTGCGCACCGTTCCGCAACATATTCCTAATTCTTATTGTGTATCATCCAAAGAACTGGTTCCCCTGATTAATGAGAAAGACCCTCATTTCAGTGCAGATAGCCAGATTATTTTTGGCAAGAGATATGCGGAAGTAGCGTATAAAGCTTGTTATGCCAATGAAACCGACTGACGACGTTCCACTCCCAAAGTATCGGACATATACTTCAATCTAAATCAATCTGTGCGTCCGCTATGGTGGAAACAAGCGGATAAATATCAATTGAATCTCTGAGTCCCAGTTCCCGGGGAGTAGGAGGCAGAAAATCAGCTTGCGTACCTTTAACGTCAATTTTGTCTTTCGTCAACGTAACAATGGCATATAAAGGTTTATTGTAAGTAATTGAATGGCGTAATAAGGGATATTTTTCATTAATGGCCTTGGAGTAACGCTTCTCAGTCATTGTCGGTTTGCCAACCCACACATAAGATGCACTATTAATCTGCATATAGGCAATTCCATTTATTTCTTTCGTATAGTTACTATGGTTATGACCGCTGAAAGCCAATACTACCTTTTTAAACCCGGTACGTTTATTTTCATTCTCTAATACCTGACGCACTTTATCACCATTATTCATAAAACTGTCTATACTTTGATGGGAAAACAGAATGCATCTTTTATCAGTTGCAGCCAAATCATTTATCAACCATTCCAATTGTTCCGGATCAACAAAGGCACGCATCCCGGACTCAACGAAATAGTTAGCTTTGGCATAATGACGATATTCTTTGCCATCGTAGAGGTTGTTGCCATCTAACACGATAAAATGAAAATCACCCTTATCAAAAGAGTAATAACGGTTAGGAATTCCAAATCCTTTCAAGAACTCTTCTTTTGTATAGGTATCTAAATCATGATTACCCAATACGTGATACTTTTCCCCTTCGTACTCATTCCAAATAGCATTTAATGACCGGCTTGCACTATCAAGACGTATAAAATCACCTAATTGAATCAGAAAATCTACATTTTCTTTATTTGCGACATCCACAACAGTCTGCATACGCTCTTTGCCATCAGGCATAGCCGAAGCATGCAAATCTGATACTATTGCAAACTTCAGCGGTTCATCAGAAGAATTGCAAGATACAAAACTTAATGATGTACATAGAAGTACTATGCAAGAATATAGAATCGACTTCATTTTTTTACTTATTTATATTTAAAATTATCTCTATGTGACTCTTTCATTTTACAGAGAAAGAGTCATTTGATGTTCTCTTTTCCAACTTTAAATAGAGTGGTTCTCCTTCGGAGAGTGCCACTTTGATTGTGGTAGCAGTAGCCTTTGATTCAATCAAAAGAACTTTCTCCGAACATTCCACGTCGACTAATGCCCATTCCCCGTTCAATACAAGTGATGCATAGGTGGGGGTAGCTATCCACCCGTACGCTTTGGATGGCTGAGGCCGAAGATTAGGATTACATAATGCGACATCGAGCGTACCTTTTTTCTTATCCATCCTTTCCATAAACAATAGTTCAGTATCAGAAGAACGCAAACATCCATAAGATAAGTGTGAAACCGGAGCAAATAAGGAATAAGCTATAGTGCCGGAAGAATGGTGCCTCAACACATGGACGGAATCCCGCGTTGACAACACCTCAAACAATCCTCTCTTCTTTCGTAATTGCTTCACTAACATTTCCATCTTTCGTGAAGTAGTATTAGGGACAACAACAAAACAGTATCCTTTATCCTTAGGTTTAACCCCATGATTAATATAAGCTTTGGTAACTCTCGTACTCTTCAATTCACTTTGAAGTCCCGATGACACAGGAACATTTTGCTCTACAGATTGCACTATCAACGAATCATTACCGGCAGGGAGATAGTAGCCTGTAGTATTAGGAGTAACCAACCACGCATCTTCCTCCTTCAAGTTCAAAGAACTCACTCTATTTCGTTTAATCTCTTCTCTATTGACTACTGCACTACCCCCTTCTTCACCCACTACCTGAAAAAGGTTGGTTGCCGTTAAACGATTATCGGCATAATTGCCTATGGCAGAAATATCACTACCCAGACTTATCAGCATACCATCAATAGCAAAAACGGATTTGCAAAATCTCAGGTTGGTAGGTTCAAAGCGCTGCTTTCCCCAATTGTCTCCCTGATCGAATGCAGCAGCAAACAGGCCACAGTTCCCCCATGAAAGGGCACCGGAAAAGTTTGTAGTCAAAGATTTCTGGTCAAAACGATCCGTGGCATTACCCCCCGGCATCATTTCTTTCCAGGATGTATAATGCACAGTACTACTCCCCGGTATTACATTCCAGTCCCATCCTTTATGCCCTTTGCCCGGATATCCGGAACGTTCCAACGATCCGTCATACAGCACCTCCAGCGTTCCATGACTTTGATACCTACCGAAACGGTTTGTTTCTGCATATATTTCAGCACCCCAGAAGTTCGTTGTCGGACAACGCATAGTAGCTACCCAATTATCAAATCGATAAATTCCCAATGGACTATAATTGAACTGATAAAAGCCTTCTAAATTCAATTCGGGAGCACTCTTATACTTCTTTGTCATAAAGAAGTAATTATAATAGGAAGCTAATTCCAAGTCGACAGTTTCCCCCTTTATGTCTCCTCCTACTTCTATCAGTTGTTCAAAAAGCTGTCGCGTAAAACTGAGGCCAATACCCGTAAATGGATGACGCCCTGCTAAACTATTGGCATAATAGTGATTATCGTCTGATGTTGAACGGGTAGCCATTAAATATAAAGAAATTATCGCTTTACGGATACGTTGATAAGCACCGCTATCTATCCGGAAAGTAGTACCTTTCAGCCGAGTTGCGTACTCAACCCAAGTCTTATAGGAATACATATACCCATTATAATGTGTCCGATGATGAAAGCCAGTCCCATCAGGTTTCAGCCAGTCATTCCCTCCCGGAACATACTGAGTACAGGCAGAAAGGAAATGGGAGAAAGCCTCTAAATCAATTAAAGCCTGGTGGTCGTCCGGATTATACAATGTGCAAATAAGCAAGTGAGGAGGCACATTATAAATATAATCCGAGTTTATTCTGGGAGCTAACCGGGAGGAGGATAGATACACTTGCTCAAATTCTAACAGACTTTTTACTCCCTCAATCAATTGTGATTTCCGGGTATCGTCACAAACCGATAAAGCACTCAGGAAGTCGTCAGGTATTTTGCGGACAGCCTGATAATTGCTATAGCGAAAGGCAATACGTTCAATAGCTTTCTGCGCAATCAAATAATCAATAAATAGAGTAAAGTCTTTTTCTGCTCCAGAATGTTTCTCTAATACAGCATAAGCTAAAGCACGGGTCGCTGTACTTAATTCCTGAGCCTGTGCTAAAGTAAGCTTTTCTTCATTGGACAATGGTAGTCCCGCTACCTGCCCATTCTGCATACGTTTCAATTGATATCGCTTTATCAGTTTCAGAGCCTCCGCCAACTCTTCTGAAGTAGCCTGAGGTAATGGTAATGGATTTGATTTACGTAAATTTCTCAAATCACTCAACTTACGTTCTATATCTTCCCCGGTTCTTTTTATCAGTTCAATCCGCATGACACGAACATTGTTCTCGCTTTCATTCTGAATATCCTCGCCAAAAAATCCAAGACGACTATATGTACCAATCGTATCTATCGAAAGCTCCAACGTTCTGTTTCCTGTCTTTTCAAAGAGCACCGTCCCAATATGACTCCATGTTTCAGGATAAGAATTCTGCCTGACGTTTACCAGTTCCTCATCTTTTCTCAGCAAACAGGCCTTAAATTGTTTTTCATCCCCTATCTTCAAAGAAACTTTAGTTCCTTCCGTAAATGATCGCCTCCAATGTCTGCTGGTATATAACCTCACGTCATACTCCCCAGGGGCGTCAACCACACATTCCAACAGTAGTTTTCCTGTCTGAGGATTGAAGTTTTCCGTATTCCCTCCTTCGGCTATTCTAAAACATCCTTTCTTCCCTGGTACTTTCTTACCGGATGCAGCCGGCATACTTATAATCCCTTCGTTCGGAAAATTCACAGTACTTATATTCAAAGGAGTTTGGCAGATAAGTTTAAGAACCGGCACACACTCATAATCCAATCCTTCAGGAACAGATATCTTATTATGATTCGCAGTCAGTTTTTGACCGGATGATAACATCTCTGCCGATAAAATACCTGACTGTAGTCCCTTCAGTACAATCTGATTATTTTGTGGTTGACTAACTAAATGCAAATATAGATTATTCCCCTTTCGAGTGACATAGCCCCACGGAAAGTTATCATTGAACGGATTTCCGGTTGCACCATAAATAGCCTCCGAGTTTACCCTCAACCAGTTTCCTACAAAACTCAACACATCAACACTCGGCTGGGGAACCACTCCATCTGCACGCGGCCCTATATTAATCATATAATTGATATTCCGGTTTACAGCCTCTATCAGTGAGCAAAGAATTGCTTTTTTCCCTTTCCAAGCATGATCATTCTTTTTGTATCCCCAGGTGTGATTCAGAGTAGCCACCATTTCCAAATCCGTTGGAGCATAGGCACAAGGCATTTCATTATCACCCAATGCCCCGTAATCACCAAGATTATATCCCACGCGACCATTGATTAAACAATCCGGTTGCAATTCTCTAACCACATTGACAAAAAGCTGGCTCTGTTCTTTTGACAAATCAAAAGGAGTATCATACCATAACAAATCAATCTTTCCATAATTCGTAAGCAGCTCACGCATCTGTGGCAACGCTTTGTTTTGGATATACCGGTTCAAATTTGGTTTTACTTCCGATTTATCTTTTCCATAATGCCCATCATATTCGTTTTTCATTACGGCAGCATCTTCTTCTCTCCAATCCTGACGATGTGAGTAATAGATTCCTACTTTTAGACCATACTTATGACAAGCCTCTATCAGTTCTTTCAGCGGATCACCTTTGTAAGGTGTGCTCTCAATATCAAAATCAGTAACATCACTCGGATAAAGGCAGAAACCTTCGTGATGCTTAGCCGTGAAAACAATATATTTTGCACCGGCTTGCTTTGCTATCTGCACCCAGGTTTCAGGTTTGCATTTATTCAAAGTAAAATCAGACAGCAGCTTTTCATATTCACGATTCGGTACTTTGGCAAAATTCTGTATCCACTCACCAATTCCTTCCACCTCTTTCCCATTCCACTCTCCGGCAGCCGCAGAGTATAAGCCCAGGTGGATGAACATTCCAAAACGGGCCTCACGCCACCAATCCATACGCGAAGCGTTACTCTGTGCTTCAGCTGATATAGCAATCCAGCTGAGTAACAAAACATAAACTATTTTTCTCCAAATCATATCTAATTCTATTTATAATACAATTGTTAGTCTTCCAAAGCAGGGAGATGCCTCCAGAGTTTTGCAATAGTTTCCCCAAGCTATTTCCGGATAGTCCCACTTACTCATTATATACAAAACCAGCTGCTCGTCTACCCGTTTGCTCGTTCTGCAGGCCAATGAAGCATCCGGAGATATCACAGACAAATGAAGGCCGGACTTATCTTTCTGTTGAGACAGTGTATAATAATAAATATTCTCTTTCAACCCCTTAGCTACCTGAGTTAATGGTGTGCGACAGTTGGCACCAGCATCGGCCCAATAATAGTAATTATGAGTGTCCAATTGCCACACTTGCCGTGGATTTTCCCGATATGCTACGCGATGATTATTGTATAAAGGCACACAGCCATTATTGCCTGCGAAAGCCCCTTCCTGATAGTAATCCCAATACCCCTTGCGTTCCCATTTCAGATAATTGTAAGCATCAGGGAGAAGAAAAGAGAGTCCGGACTCGCGTACATAGCCGTTGGGGGCACCTGATACAATATAATTCATTTCTATTTGTCCTTCCGGAAGAATTAGCATCTGTAGGTCAATTTTGACTTCACCATATTCTCCGGACAATGCAATTTTCACTTTACCATTTTTCAATTGACACACAAAATCCTTTTTAATCCAATTGTCTTTTGAAAGAATAAACTTCTTTGCATCTTTTCGTACCTCAGCGCCGGTCAGATGATTTAAGTTTGTATTCAGATTCAAGAAAGGTCCTGATTCCAGCACCACTTTGCCGGCAGAAACGGCATTACAGATAAGCCCTGTATGCCTGTTGAACGGAATAGTAAAATCATCACCTTCAACAATGACCAACTCATCCGTTTCAGTCACCCGCAATGCTCTTTTGTGACCGCTATTGTAAGGAAACGGAACTTTTTTCTCTCCTAAAGTTATCAGATTGGCATCAATCAATTGGGCATCGGAAGTATAGAACTCTACCAAAATCCGGTCACCATCCTGCCAATCTTCCTCTGGTAAGATTAAACTCCCCTTCGCGTGTGGAGCCAAATCCAGAGAGATCGTTTTCGGAATATTATCATTACGAGTATAACGGATATTTATTTCACTCAGATTAGTATGGTCGAAACGATTATGAACGGGTACTATCAGTCGTTCTCCAGGTGTAAAACCTGCAATCTGTTCAACTGACAACCTGACCGGAGAATACGCTTTCTTCGTAGACCAGAATCCCGGTTTTTCACGTCGCCACACATCTACAATTCCCCATTCGCCATAACCGACACAATTCCCCTGGAACTCTTCCGGCTTTGCTGTTCTTGCAAAAGTCTTCCAATAGGGTTCTCCCACTTTTAGTTCAGGAACCATAAAGGTTTCATCAATATATCCCCAAATAGCTCCCCCGAGTCCACCAGAGGTGTTGAATAACTTACTCCACATTTTATCTAATGAAGCTCCCCAGAACTCCCGAATGTTAGGGTCTTCCCTTAAAGTTTCATACGTATAGCATGCCGGATGCGCCCATTCGTCAAACAAGGCAGGCATACCATATCCTTCAAAGTTCTGTACAGTCATCCCAAACTGATTTAAACTTCCATTTACGTTTGGATAGTGCATGCTCAATATATCATACATCTTATCTTCTTCCTTTACAGTGCCTGGCCAACTGAAAATAACAGGACGCGCCGGATCAACTTTCTTCATCCAATTCCAGCTTGCTCTGAAATTTTCGCCATATCTGCTTTCATTTCCTATTGACCAAAATATAATAGAAGAATGCGACCGCAAGGATTTCACCATTTCCATACATTGCGATAAATAACGATGGGTAAAATCAGCATCATCCTGAGACTTTCCCGGTTTATAGTTCTTTTGCCGATAGGTATCTACAAAGCAGACGGCGGTTTCACATTCCACATAAAGCCCCAGTTCGTCACAATATTCCAGAAATCTTTCAGTAGGGGGATAATGTGAAGTACGTACAAAATTCATATTCGCACGTTTAAACAAAACGGCATCCAGACTGTCCAGTTTTTCAGTCGTCGTCCGTCCCAAAGTGGGATGTATATCATGTCGGCAGGCACCGCGCAACTTTATCGGCATACCGTTCACCAACATACGCTCTTTTACTATCCGGACCTCACGGAAACCTATTCTCTTACTAAAGCGGCTTATCTCCTTCCCCCTCTGCCAAACTGTGACGGTCAATGAATAAAGATTCGGATGTTCCGCATCCCATTTCAGCACATTGTTGACAGGAAGTTCGTTTACAACTTTCACATTTTCTCCTTTCCTTAACGGAAAGACCGAAACAGGCAGTTCTACATGTTTTCCCTGCGGAGATAGAAGTGTATATCTAATCTCCGACTCCTCGTTTGCGAACGCTGAATATCCGAGTTTCAACACGGCATCCTCGTAAGAAGCATCCAAAACAGTCTCAACATAAAAATCAAAGATATGAGTTTCCGGCATAGCAAATATGACAACATCCCGTAAAATGCCTCCAATGGGGTGATGGGCATAACCTGAAGCATAAGATATGTCATCCAGGCGATCAGTAATCTCCAGTTCTATTTCGTTCTTCTTTCCGATTTTTACATAAGAAGTTATATCCGTCTCCCAACGAGTAAACCCACCAAAATGCTCCCTGACCTTTTTCCCGTTTACCGTCAGACAAGCATGGCTGTAGACTCCATCAAAACGAAGTATGACTCTTTTGTTTCTATAACTATCCGGCAGTGCAAACGATTTGCGGTACCAAAAAGGCTGGTCGTGCTCAATGGCATAACCTTGCATCACGACTTCTCCGGGAACCTGAATTGTAGTCCATCCGCTTTTAGAAGAAGGCTTGAAATCCCAAGTTCCATTCAACAACATTTCTATTTGTCTCATTTCCGATGTTAACTGAGGTATCACATAACTCCGCTCTCCGGCTGAAAGTTGAGGTAGCACCAGATAACTCAATACATATACAAGAAATAATTTATAATAATTCCACATCATTTTATCCATTAAATTATGATTCTATAACGAGCCATGCGGATTACTTGCCAAACTACTTAGTAGTAGTTATTCAACTACCTACAAGTAGTTGCCCCATTACCTATAGGTAGTTAGGCATTTACCTATAGATAATTTTAAAAGGCTTAAAACTGTGTTTAAACGTCACTCATAAAACCTACCCACACGGAACGTATAAGAAAACAAAACTACAAATTCTTTTCTACGAAAATTAGATCCAGACATAATAAATATGACCTGGATCCAATTAAAAACTACATGTTATCCGTTCTTCCTACCATCCTGTATTTTGTTTCAAATTAGAATTCTTAAAGACTTCCTCCTGAGATATGGGATATAGATACATCTTATCCTCCCATTTGCGCTCTTGTACTTTACTCTTCGTGTACAAGAACCCGTCTGTTACTTTCTGTATCGTTACTCCATAAATTTCTTTTACCACTTCTCCGATTTTCCACCGGCGGATATCCCAGAAACGATGATCCTCAAATGCCAGTTCTATGCGGCGCTCACTACGAATGCGCAGTGTGAAAGCTTCCCCTTGCTCCGTTACGGACGGCATATTAGCCGCAAAACGTATTTGATTGAGAGCTTCGCGTGCCGATATTGGATGTGTGCCGTCTGTATAGTCCGAACCTTGCCATTCATTCATGGCTTCAGCATAATTAAGTAATATTTCAGCATAGCGGAATATTACAAAATGATGGGGTTGCGAAATCGGTTTGGCAGGTGATAATGACACTGTCTCATTCATATACTTCCGCAAATAATATCCGGTCAAAGAAGCACCTTCAATAGGATAAGCATTCTTTCCACCTACAAAGGTTTCTATCGCATTCTTCATGAATACAGAACCATTGTATAATATGGTTGTATATAAACGTGGATCACGGGTATTTCGTCCTTCCGCATCGACGTACATATTCTGAATATGTTCCGGATTGTTCCAATCAAAAGCCACCCCATCCGCCATCTCAAATGCATCCACTAAATTTTGGGTCGGAGTGTTTCCACTATTTCCACCCTCAAAGCCAATGGGCAGGTTATAACCTTCAAAAGAACTGGTACTTCCATTGCGTTTCACAAATATAAGTTGCTTAGACTTAAGTATATCATGTCCGCCTCTGGCGTCATACAAAGGATCATCCTCTATATTCGGCAATGAATACCAATTCTCTTTGATTATGGCATAAGCAGCCGTAGCAGCTTTTTCCCATTTCTCTTTATCAGCTTCAGGATTATGCAACTTACTTGCCGCATACAAAAGGGCACGCGATTTCAAAGCCATTACCATACCACGAGTCACACGACCTGTTTCACCCAATCCATAGTCATTCCATTCGGACTCGGGAACAGTGGTTCCCGGTGCATCTTGTGTAATGGGAAGACCTGGAACAATGTCGTCGCATTCCCTGATAATGAAGTCAATCACATCCGCGAATTTCGTCTTCTCAACAGAGTTGATTTCCTCAACCGTATAAGTACGAGTCAGGAGAGGAATATCCCCATACCTTTTACATAATTCAAAAAAATAAAAAGCACGAAGCGCACGTACCTCATATACATAGCGTTTGGCACGTCTCAGGTTTTCTTCATAGTCCTCATTCCATTTAAAGTACTCAAGTTTCTCCAAAGAGTAGTTTTCCAGAAATGAATTGGCAGAGCGGATGGCAGTATACAAATCACCCCACACATCATCTATGGTGTTAAGCGGTCCCCATGCATTATCATATACATCGTAAACCTTACTATTGCTCCATGTGAACACAGCATTGTCCGTTGCCGCTTCGCGTAAAGCGCCACCTCCCATTACTCCAAAATCCTGTGGCAAGAAAGAATAAACATAAGCCACCAATTTATTTACATTATTAAAATCATATGTATAAGCTCCTTCCTTCGTTATGTCCGTAGCTTCTTCCAAATCTAAGAAATCACAGCCAGACAGCGAAAGTGATATACATATAAAAGCAATATATTTCTTAAACATAATCATGTACTTTTTAGAATTTTACATTAAAACCGAAATAGATAGAAAGCATATCCGGATAGTTAACACTCAGATCCTCACAATTCGAATACTTCACATGATCCAATGAAAACACATTGTTAGCACGCGCAAAAACCTGACAGGCTTCCATCTTCATCTTCTTTATCCACTGTTGCGGCAAGTTATAATATACATTCAGATTACGTAGCTTCAAGTATGAGCCATTAACCAGCCACTGGGTACTATTTTGAAAGTTATTACTTGTATTCAGAGTTGTCAGGCGGGGAAGATTGGCTATATCTTTCGTCTCTTCCGTCCAACGTATATTGTCGTCCATATACCAAGTGGAAATATTGGTATTATTGCGTAAAGGCCAATATACATTTGCCGTATTCAATATTTTGCTGTATCCGCCAACACCCTGAAACAGCATATCCACTCCAAAGCCTTTATATTCGAATCCCAGATTGATACCATAATATAATTGGGGAATCATAGAAGAATGTCCGATAGCAATCCGGTCATTATCATCTATCTTCTGATCATTATTCTGATCTTTATACTTGATGTCACCGGGGCGTACATCCGAGAATGTTTGTGTAGGGCTTTTCGCTATATCCTCTACATCGCGAAAGTATCCAATTGCTTCCAAACCAAATATCTGGCCGACAGGATATCCCTTAGCAGATAAATAAGAATAGGGTTTATATCCTTCTCCATTCTCCACTATTTTCGTTTTGGCATAAGACAAATTGGCTCCTGCATGATAACTGAAATCTTTCTTTGCACCATTCCAGTTCAGAGCCAGTTCAAATCCTTTGGTATCAACAGCTCCCGTAAAGGTCTTGGCTATTTCTATACCCAATGCCGAAGAGACCAGATTGGCACCGTCAACCAGAATATTTCTTCTACGATCCATAAAATAATCGGCAGTGAAAGTCAAGTTTTTGAACAGACGCATGTCCAAACCTACATTGTATTTGTCGGAGATTTCGCATGACATATCAGAAATGGCCAGCCGACCTTCTTTCAAACCACTTTGCGTACCTCCTGCATCATTCGTCACAAAACCGGCACCACCTACCCAGTACTGACGGTCTAAATAATAGTCAAAGCCATCATAACCAGAGCGCCCCCATGATGCACGGAGTTTCAGCAAATCGATGAAAGACGCAGACTCCATGAATGATTCGTTCGAAAGAATCCAACCGGTCGAAATTGCCGGATAAGTACGGAAACGGTCCCCTTTAGGTAATACACTGGTTCCGCTATGATTCACCACTACATCCAATAAATAGCGATTGGCATAGCTATAACCGGCAGAGGCTGTAATATACTGACGATAGCGTGATTGTGCCTTACCAGTTGGGGTCAACGACTCCTGGCGATACAGACCTGATGCTGTAATGGAGTGTTTTCCAAAGGTACAGTCATAAACAACTTTAGCTTCCAGGTTAGCACGTATATACTGGTCAGCCAGTCCTTTATTGTCAACTGTCAAAGCCTTATCATCTCCGAAACGTTCAGTGTTAATCTGATATTCGCCAGTTTCCGGATTCAATACCGAGGAATTAATCTCGTACAGGAAGTTCTTGCTTCCAGTCTCCTGATAAGTTGCACTATTATCATAAGAAACAGCCATCTCTGCACTCAACCCTTTTGTTATTACCGACAAATTCTGTATAATCCGTAAATCAGCTTGCAACATACGCTGATTCTCCTTATAATATCCGACATCGGCAATGCGCGCAATCGGGTTATCATTATACACAGTATTGCTACCCCAGTAACCATTGCTTGTCCTGACGGGGAAAGCGGCAGAAGGAGTTTTATATAAACCTGAGAAAATCTTATCTTCTGCCGTGTTGGGGCGTTTCCGCTCATATAACATTCCCAGCATGGTCAGTTTAGCCATTGTGGTGGAGGTGACCTCCACATCCAAATTCATCCGGAAATTCAGATTATACTTCTTCATTTGTGTATTATAACGATCAGAATAATCGGTATAAGCTGAATTCAGTATTCCATAATCGTTTTTATAGCTCAACATGGTGAAATACCGGAGACGCTTACCTCCGCCCTGAAATGTAAAGTCCGCCTGATTGTTAAAAGACTGGTTTCTCAACCCCTCACCAAGCCAATCCGTATCAGCATAGAGATCGCGGTTGCTCCCATCCCTAAAAGCCTCCAAATGGGCATTGGTATACTGTGGCTGCAATCCATCCAGCAACAATGCTTCATTTTTAGCCTGAGCATAAGTATAGGCATCGACAAACTTAGGTTGATTTATAGGAAGTCCCATACCAAACCGATAGTTCACATCAATACTCATTTTAGCTTCTTTTCCACGCTTTGTGGTAATGACGACCACACCATTCGCTCCTCTCGGTCCCCATATAGCTGTAGCTGCACCATCCTTCAATACGGAAACAGACTCTATTTCCGCCACATTCAGGTACTCTAATGGACGGGGAAATCCATCGACTATAATCAGTGGCTCCGCCCCATTCAGCGAACCTCTGCCACGTACAATCAATTTTGCATTATCAGTCCAACCTGTCTGTTGCAGTACACTCAATCCCGGTAATAAACCATATAATGTATTATAAGGATTAGGGGTGGAATTCTTTTCCAATTCTTCTGATGTCACTGTAGAGACAGCCGACGTCTGACGTTCATCAAACTTTGTTTTTGTCTTAATATTGCCATCAGCCATTGCCGAAACAGAATATAATAAAGCTATTCCGACTATATATACATTTTTCCTATTCATAAGTTTTCAATGTTTCTAATTAGATTTATTCTTATTCCCAACCCGGATTCTGTACAAGTCCATACTTCTTGTTTATTTCACCTTGAGGAATAGGAATCAGAAAATAACGATTATCCCAGCGCTCTATATATACACGTTTATGCAACATATCATATCTCACCTCATACGAAAGCTTATCATTTTCTTTGGTTATTCTTAATCTATGAAGTTTCGCTTTCAGATAGTCATCTCTCTTCCATCGGTTTATATCAAAATAGCGTACTTCTTCAAATCCAAACTCAACAGCACGTTCATGCAGAATAGCTTCGCGCAACTTCTCACCTGGCGTGACGATGCTTTCATCCAGTCCCGGCATCTCCACACGATTACGTACCAGCTTCACATAATCATAGGCTGTTCTTCCGAATTTATCCGGAGTTGTAGCAATTCCCAATTCATTCATTGCTTCAGCTATATTCAGGTAAATCTCAGGCAAGCGCAACAATGGACAGGAATAGAATTTCTTCCTCATTTCAGTACCCAAGTCACGCTGAAATTTACGCATGCCATATCCGTTATACGCATTTTTCTGGAAAGAAGAAACACTGGAACCTTCACATGATTCACGACCACCTAACCAGACTTCAGCTGTACGTGCTCCCCATTTATCACCGTTTACAATCAGAGTTTCATACATCCGGATGTCACGAACCGATTTTCCTTTATCATCAAAAAACGGATTGGCTCTATGGACTGGATTATCCCAACTAAATGGAGTTCCATCTGCCATTTCAAACATATCCGCATAATTTCCGGTAACTCCGCTCGTTCCAAACTTGATTTGCTGGAAAGACTTGCTATTGGCGTCATACGTGACAAAACGATGGGAAACAATAAGGCACTCTCTATTACAACGATTGAAGTATGCCGCTGCAAAATCATCTCTCGGATTACCTGTATCAACTAAACGGTAGTAATCGCCTTTAGCTTGGTTTGCTTCCAAAAAAGCCAATCCTGCGTCTAAAGCATCCTTCCAGCGTGAAGCATCATAATTACCATACCAAGTATATAATTTATCAGACGCTTCTCCTTCTCTGAAAGGAGTTGCAAAGTTAAACAACGGGCTTGCAACAAATAGTCGAACCCGTGATTTCAGAGCTAAAGCGGCAGCAGCAGTCATACGGCCTTCGTCCGCTTCTTCTACGCTCCACGGAAGAACCTTAGCTGTAGCATCCGCTATTGAATCGATTTTGGCAACAGTTTCTTTGACAGTCATACGGGTACAAGTCATATCATCATCTGCTTTATAAGCATGATCAATCCATGGCATTCCACCATAGTGACGCAGCATTTGAGAATAATGAAATGCTATAATAAGAGCTGCCTCAGCCTTACGGACTTCTTTTTCCTGAGCAGACATATCCGGTACTTTATCCACATTTTCTAAGTAAATCCATGCTTTGCGAATGCCATACATGGGCGAGCAGGCAGCAGCTTCTTCAGTAGTGCCAGCCGGGTCCAAGCGATAAGGAAACTGACCATTGTCTATCGCAGTCAATGTACCATTATAATATCCTTGTGCACCGGCTGCCTTTGTGTTTTCACCCAAATCCGTGATAGTCTCCAAAGTACCCCATGATAATCTGCCATCAGTAGGTAAATAATCTGGCAATGAGTGATATACTTCCGCCAAAGCCTGTTCTGCATATTTCTTGGAAGAAAAAACCGTATCAATAGTCACATCCGTACTAATTGGCTTTTCCAAGAAAGCATTACCAAATTTCAAATCTTCGCACCCTGCCAATATGAATAAGAAACAGGCGGAAAGGAGTCCTATATATTTAAATTTCAGTTTCATGTCATTCATTTATTTAGAAAGTAATATTAACACCTAAATTATAAGTCTTGGTAATAGGATAGGTATCTTGATTATTGGGTTTACATTCCGGATCCATAATACCAAATTTATCAAAAGTCAACAGATTATACCCAGATAATTTAAGCCCCAATTTACTGATACCTATTTTCTTCAACACCTGTATATCTGTAAACTCATACCCGATTGTCACGGATTTCAATCTTAAATAAGAGCCATCCTTAACCCATAAAGTAGATTGCTTGCTATTATGCGACAAACTATTCTCAGAAAATCGGGGCATAGTTGCCGTCTCTGCTGTTTCGGGTGTCCAACGATTTTCTACATGATAAGAGAATAAGCCTAATGATTGCCCACCTCCATTACCGAAAGGCGTTCTGAATTCATTGGCCAATACAAGCGAACGATCTGTAACTCCCAACCAGTTCATTGTGAGGAACCACCCTTTGTAATTCACTCCATAATTCAAGCCGAATGTATAGGCGGGCCGGGTCGGATACCCTATTTCACGTTGGTCGTCCGTATCGATCACATCATCGCCATTCAAATCCTTATATTTCACATCACCCGGATATACAGGTACTTTGGGGTCCGGCAATCCATCGATCAACGTCTTTCCATCTTCTTTAAAATCAGCAGTCGAATAAAAACCTTCAGATACATAGCCAAAGATAGCACCTACTGATTTTCCGGTACGCCATAAATAAGGTTCATTGGGTTCTATCTCATCTTGCTCCACAATTTTATTTTTTGAATATGATACATTGCCATTGGCCCAATAACGGAAATCATTAATCTTGTCTTCCCATTTCACTTCCACTTCATAGCCATGATTCTTCACACGTCCCATGTTCACCACCGGCAAAAGACTTGATGTTAAACTGGAGATCATTGGAATAGTGGAGCGACTAATTAAGATGTCCTTGCGATCTTCAAAGAAGATATCTGCTGTTATTTTAAGACGACTCTTCAAAAAATGAACGTCAATACCATAGTTTTGCTTTAAAGCGGTTTCCCAAGTCACATTCCGGTTTCCAAGACGCCTTTCTATCGCCGCGGGTGTCCAATAAGTTGAATTATAACCAAAGTTATAGCCATGAGGATATCCTTTCCACGCCGTTTGATTACCTTGCTGATCCACTAAATAGGCATCTGATAAATAAAGAAAACGGTTATTATTCATATTATCATTTCCGACCAGCCCCACAGAAGCACGCAATTTTAAATAATCAACTACCTTTTGTTCCTTCATAAACGGCTCCTCCGAAATGATATAACCGATAGAGCCGGCGGGAAAAGCACCAAAACGTTTATCCGGAGCAAAATTCTCCGAACCATTGTAACCGAAATTGAACTCTGCCATATAGCGCGACTTATAATCATACGTCAAACGTCCGACAAGTCCTACATAGGCGGCAGGAACATCAGAGTACTGAGCCGGATAGTATTTCTTACTCTGATTATACAGCAACAATCCACCTACATTGTGATTGCCAAACTTACGATTGTAGCGCAAACTTGCCTCCAGATACCAATTACGCCCTCTTGTTGTCTCTTCATCAAAGGCCAGAAACGGAGTGGCGTAGTCATTCAGCACTCTATAGACAACGGTCTTGTTGTAATTGGGATCATCGGTCAGCGGATGGTCTGCTCCCGGCTGATACCCCTCCAACTCTGACTGGTAATGAGGTTCATATCGAATTGTTTGCGAACGTGTTCTGCTCTTCGAATAAGAATAGGATGTATTATAAGCTCCTTTTACCTCTACAGAAAGCCCTTTAGTTATCATATCCAGCTTCTGAACCAGTGTCAAATCCATATTCATAGTGTTGGCCGTCTTATCTTTATAACCTAAATCATAAAAGCCTTTTAATACATTATTATTCATCAAAACCCCTTCGTATTTCTGAGGATTCATCACAATTAATTTCCCATCAATAACTCCCGGACTACAGAAAGGCTGTGACAGATTACCAAAACCGGCTCCCTTAGGCTCATGAGTCACACCTACAATTCCACCAAGCCCCAACTTTAAGATGGTAGATTTCGTCAAGTCCAAATCCAGATTAGCCAGATAATTATAACGGTTATAGGTATAATTATTCTTATAGTCCAGTTCCTCAAATTGACGAAACAAGCCATTCTGATATAGGAATCCCAATGAAATAAAATAGCGTACCCTATCCGTACCTCCTGATATATTGAGATTATGCTGTGTCTGAATAGATGTCTTATTCAACAAATAATTCCTCCAATTCACATTGGGATACATGATAGGTTCATCATTTAAGCGAAACCGTTCTAATACATAGTCATCAAATGAAGCTGCTTTCCCGTCATGCGCTTTCATTTCATTATGACATAGAGCATACGTATAACTATCCGCCATCTCCAACAAACGCGTAGGTTGTGTCAAACCGAAAGAAGAAGAAAGAGATATTTTCGCTTTTCCCTCTGCCCCCCGTTTAGTGGTTACAAGCACCACTCCGTTAGCACCACGTACACCAAACACAGCTGTAGCCGAAGCATCTTTTAATACACTGACACTTTCTATCTCATTAGGATCCATCTGGAAAAAAGAACGTTCCACGCCGTCTACCAATATCAATGGCTGCGAACCGGCTTCCGTTAACGAACCTACTCCACGTACATAGATGGAAGGATCTTCAGCACCTGGTTGGCCGCTTGTAGATACTGAAGACAGACCGGTGATCTGACCGGCCAAGGCATTGGCGACACTTGCATTGGGCGAACGCAATAAAGCCTCATTCTTTACAGATGAAATAGCTCCTGTCAATGTTTCCTTTTTCTGCACGCCATAAGCAACAACAGTTACTTCATTCAATTCATTAGCAACTTCAAGCAAAGTCACCTTTACATCTTTTTTACCTTTCAAAACCACTTCCTGCGTTTGGTAGCCAATAAAAGAAATCACCAAAACAGCTTTCTCCGGGTTAGGAACACTCAGTCTGAATTTCCCGTCAAGGTCAGTAATGACTCCCATAGAAGAATCTTTCAACTTTACATTTGCTCCTATTACTTCCAAACCACTTTCATCGTATACAATACCTTGTACTGTAGTAACCTGAGCATGTCCTACAAGTCCGGTACTGAGTAGAATCAGTAACCAGCCCCATTTAAGAATCATTTTTTGCATCATAAAATTAGATTATGCATCTATCGTTTATGCAATAGACACGGTTAGTATAAAGATCAATTTTTCACTTTTCCAGATCACGCTTTCTCATCAATGCTTCCAGAAAATAATAATCTGCATAATTCAAGGGAACATCTATCTCTTGTCCGTGAGGGATGCTTCCTACTGAATGTTTCAGTAGAAAGAAGCCATTCGTCCCTTCTTCGGCCCGATAAGCAGAAGTGCTCAACGTTTCTATTATCAGATCAGCAGTTTCTTTGTATTTTGTACCAGGAAGATAGGTGTCCAGTTCGTAGAGGGCAGAAGCTGTAATTGCCGCCGCTGAAACATCACGGGGTTCATTGGGGATATTCAATGCGTCATAATCCCAATAGGGTATTAAATCCGTCGGCAGGTTCTTATTAGTAAAAATGAAATTGTAGATATTCTGTGCCTGCGTCAAGTATTTAGTGTTATATGTATAGCGATAACACATCGTGTAGCCATAAAGAGCCCAAGCTTGACCTCTGGCCCAAGCAGATTCATCTGCATATCCCTGCGCAGTTTGTTTACTTCTCACCTCCCCGGTCTCAGGATCATAATCAACTACATGGTAACTACTATAATCGGCACGAAAATGATTCTGTAGAGTCTTGTCTGCATGACTGACTGCCATAGTATAATAGACTGAATCTCCTGTCAGGCGTGCTGCCTCAAACAGGATTTCCAAGTTCATCATATTGTCAATAATAACCGGGCATTTCCAGCCTCGCTTGGCTTGCCAGCCTCTATCCGCATCCCATGATTGAAATATTCCTGCTTTCTCACGAAAACGAGTGGAGAGGGATTTTGCTGCCTGCACAATTATCGGACGATAATCCATTCCTCCTACCCTCATGCCATTCAAAAAGCTACATCCAACCATGAATCCTACATCATGATGCCAAGTCAGATATTGAACAGAATCTAATGCTTCGGTATACTTCACCGCCAGAGTTTTCCATTCCTCATCTTCCGTCAAATCATATAAATGCCATATACTTCCCGGAAAAAAGCCACTGGTCCAGTCACTATAGGAGACATACACAATGTTTCCTTTCTTATCCAGTGTACGAGGATTCAGAACCTCCTTGCTGTTCTCCTCTATTAATTTGACTTGTGATGAATACTGCGCAACAGCATTCCTGATATTATCAGGAAGAATACCTTCTACTACAACAGTTTTTGGTCTACACCCTCCTAACATAAATAACAAAAATCCGACTAATGCCAACAAAGAGTTTTTCATATACAAATTATTAATTAAACTAAATGGTATTGCAAAGGTAGACTACCCATAAGAACAGAACTGTAGCGAGTATACAGAAAATACACCTTGTCAGTACATCCCCTCTCTAAACAGAAAATGTACTCAGAAAACACTTATTTTGTACATAAACGACAGATACAACACCTACATATTTTAATTAAAAAGAAGTATCTTTGCATTATTGTCTAATGCTCTAAGAAAAACACATGATGAAATTGAAAAACTTCTTTCTTCTAATTTGCAGCTGTATTTTAGCTATATCCGATAGTAAGGCGCAAGATATATCTTTCGATCATCTGACTATAAACGAAGGATTGGCGCATAATTCAGTTATGTCCGTTTATCAAGACCCTAAAGGATTTATATGGATAGGTACACGTAACGGAGTCTGCTTATACAATGGCAAAGAGTTCACCACATACAAATATCAAAAGAATGTCCCCAATACTCTTATCTACAACAACATATCTCAAATAACCGGTAATAATGAGGATGAGATTTATTTTATGACCTCCAAGGGTATATCTGTTCTTCAACTATCAAAAAACCGACTATCAACCCTCATTCAGGGAACTATACGCTCCATGTTCTACCACAAGCAGCTTTACATTACTCAGAATAACACAATCTACCGCTATGAAGACAAACAATTCAAAGAGTATTACAAAATAAAAGAATTAGATAGCTATATCACTTCACTATACATTTGCGATGAATTCATACTGATAGGAACCGTAAATCAAGGACTTTTCCGCCTGGATTGCCGAGATCATAAACTCAGCAATCTCTTACCTGAAATTTATGTCGAAGACATATTTAAGGACTCTACCGGTAAATTCTGGATTGGAACCATGAATCATGGCATTTATATAATGGAAGAAGATTCGTTTATCAACTTCCAACATAAGCAGGATGATCCTTCCAGCATCAGTTCCAACTTCATCCGTTGTTTTTGCGAGGACAAGCAAGGTAACGTGTGGATTGGTACCTTCAACGGACTCAATAAGTATAATGCTTCCAATCGGACTTTCACCAGCTATCAAAAACAGAATAAAGAAAAGAGTCTTACCCACTCCTCCATTTGGGCTTTACTGTGTGATACACAAGGTACCATTTGGATTGGTACCTATTTTGGAGGCATCAATTATTTTCATCCGGGCAACCAGATCTACCGTCATTATCAAGTATCATTTCAAGAAGGAGAAGGGCTCAGTTCTCCCATTGTAGGTAGCATGACCGAAGACAGTCAACATAATCTATGGATTGCAACCGAAGGAGGAGGCATAAACAAATACAATCCTCAAAACAATAAATTCCAATGGTACAGGCATAAAGAACGCTCAAACAGTATCTCACACGACAATGTAAAAGCTATATATTATGACAACAACAGAGAAGCCTTATGGATAGGTACTCACATGGGAGGACTCAACAAACTAAATATTCAGAACGAACACTTTACGCATTATCCTTTAGAAGGCGACCAATCCCAATCCTCCCTTTCAAAAACGATTCGAGACATTACACCCTATAAAGACAAACTCATTCTGGCAACACACAGTGGAATAAGCATATTTAGTCCCCAAACCGGCCAATACAAATCGTTGTTTCAGGATAAATCCAATAAAATTCATTTCGCCACTTCTGTATGTGTGGACCATCATAACACTCTCTGGATTGGCGGTGATGGCAAAGCTGTATACAGATATTCATTCACCGATAAGGTTTTACAAATTTACAAGCATAATCATGCCCTAAAGCAAAGTATCAGTAGCAATAGCATCAACCGAATCTATGAAGACAGCCAAAAACGCATATGGTTCTGTACCAATGAAAGCGGCATTGATTTATACCGATATGAAACAGATGATTTTGAAAACTTTGATGAGCAACATTATGGACTGGGAAGTAATTATGTATATGATGTATGTGAACTCTCACCAGACAAACTGTTATTTATCACTGACTCCGGTTTTTCCATTCTGGATTATCCTACCCGTAAATTTCAAAACTACAATAAGAAAAACGGAATACCGTTATCAGCGCCCAATGAACGCTCCGTCTATAAGGCAAGTAATGGAAATATATTCATTGGAGGCGTAGATGGTATGATCTCATTCAGAGCAGAAGCCATTAACCATACTCCGCAAAGTTATAATATTTATCCATTCCGTTTACTCGTAAATGGTGAAGTGATTCAGGTGAATGACAAGAGTCAAATACTCAATAAAGATTTAACTTACTCGCCACAAATTACATTGAAATCCCATCAGTCCATGTTCAGTATTGAGTATACCACTACAAACTACATACCTTTCAATCAAGATGAAATAGAGTATTTTCTGAAAGGATTTTCGCAAAACTGGACCAATATGCGTAATCAGCAAGCCATCACATACACTAACTTGAATCCTGGCAAATATACCCTCATTGTACGTGCCAAGAACAACCCGATTGTTTCTGAGAGCAGGCTGGATATTGAGATTCTTCCTCCTTTTTATCGCACGATATGGGCCTATCTGCTATATACACTATGCATATGCAGTGTCCTCTATTATCTGATCCGTATGTATAACAACCGCATCAAGCTACAGGAATCTCTAAAATATGAAAAAAAACATGCAGAAGATATAGAAAGACTCAACCAAGTTAAACTACGTTTCTTTACTAACATTTCACATGAATTCCGCACCCCACTCACGCTAATTATCGGACAAATGGAAATGTTATTGCAAATGCGGTCTTTAGTCCCAACTGTCTATAACAGGATATTAGGCGTCTATAAAAGCAGTCTGCAATTAAGAGAACTGATTACCGAACTGCTCGATTTCCGTAAACAAGAACAAGGCTATATGACAATAAAAGCCAGTGAATCAAACCTTGTCGATTTCGTATACGAAAACTTTCTACTTTTTCAGGAGTATGCTATGCAACATAAGATATCCTTCCATTTTCACAAGACGCATGACAGCATCCCCATCTGGTATGACCCGAAACAGATGCAAAAAGTAATGAATAACCTCCTCTCGAATGCTTTCAAGCATACGAAGGAAGGTGGTCGTATTTTGGTATCCGTAAGAAAAGTAAACCACGAAGCTATCATTGAAGTAACCGATAATGGTAGCGGAATTCCACCTCAAGATATCGATCAAATTTTTAATCGTTTCTACCAAACCGATCAAATCGAATCGCCCACTTACACAGGAACTGGAATCGGTTTATCACTTACCAAAGGCATTGTAGAACTGCATCATGGCACGATAGAGGTTTATAGTGATCCAGGAGAGGCTACGACTTTCAATGTACATCTGCCCAGTGGCAAAGAACATCTGGCACCAGAGCAAATCAATGAACAGAAAAGTGATTTACAATTAGCTTTACCCAATGACCCTCATCCGGTCTTTTTCCCAGATGAACATGAATTCGATATACTGAATACAAAATCAGCTATTGAAAAGAATAAAGAAGCCAAAATACTGATTATAGAAGACAATGCTTCTTTGCGTGAAATGCTTAAGAAAATATTTGAGACATTCTATAATGTAATGGTAGCTTCTAACGGAGCGGAGGGTTGGGAAATTATTCAAGCAGAGCATCCCAATCTTGTATTAAGCGATGTGGTAATGCCTATATTATCAGGGACGGAACTATGTAAACTTATCAAAGAGAATATAGATACCTGTCATATCCCGGTTGTCCTACTCACTGCCCAAACTGCTGTCGAGCACAATCTGGAAGGACTACGCATTGGAGCAGATGATTATATCACCAAACCATTCAACATAAACCTTCTACTATCCCGCTGCAACAATCTTGTCAATAACCGGATTATGCTACAAGAGAAATTCAGTAAGCAGCTTCAGGCAATGCCGCAAATGTTAGCGACAAACCCATTGGATAAGGAACTCATAGACAAAGCAATGAGCATCATAGAAATACATCTTGATGACACCAATTTCAATGTAGATGTCTTTGCACGCGAAATGGGAATCGCCCGTACCAAACTATTCAATAAATTAAAAGACATCACTGGTCAAACCCCTTACGATTTCATAATCACCGTCCGTCTGAAACGGGCAGCACTCATGCTGAAAAATAATCCGGAACTAAACATCTCGGAAATTGCAGATCATTTAGGTTTTTCTTCACCCAGGCAATTCACCAAATGTTTTAAAGCTAAATACCACACCATTCCACAAGCATACCGGAAGAATGAAACGCCTGGCGACGAAAAAGATGCAGAAGACAATGAGGAAGAGTAATGTGTACTCAACAAGCATGTTTCATGTATAGAGAATGCACTTCCCCATAAGAATGTTTTCATTCCTTTGCCGATGATAAAAACTTAACCGGTAATATGAATATGAAAACATTTTATCTATTGACTTTATTGTTATGCGTTTCTCTTGCTAATGCTCAGAACATGCGCAAAAGAATTTTGCTTAATTCGGACTGGCGTTTCGCCAAAGGACATGCTGCTAATCCAGAAAAAGATTTCAATTATGGACGAGCACTTTCCTTCTCCAAAATAAATTTCCTGCAAGAAGCTACCCTGCTTCAAGCCGACCAGAAATCTCGTTTTACAATTCCTCATACCGAGATTTATGACGATAGTCAATGGGAAAGAGTATCCTTACCTCACGATTGGGGAATGACACTGAGCTTTGCGCCCGATCAGCTAAAAGTAAAAGGCTATCGTAGATTGGGTGGACTTTCTCCGGAAAACAGTGTGGGATGGTATCGTAAAAATTTAAAGCAAACATTCGTTAAAGGCTGCCGTTATCACCTGGAATTTGAAGGTATATTCAGAGATGCACAAGTGTGGATGAATGGCATCTACCTTGGAAAAAACGAAAGCGGCTACGTACCTCTGTTGTTCGATGTAACAGAGTGCTTAAACTATGAACCGGAGAAAGAGAATGTAATAACCGTGCGAGTAAATGCCACTCAGTCGGAACTATGGTCTTATGAAGGAGCTGGAATTTACCGTAATGTATGGTTGACACAAACTTCCTCAGTACATATCCCACAATGGGGTACCTTCGTCACCAGTGATGTAGACCTCACACAACGGCAAGCCGTTATAGAAGCATTAATTGAAGTTGCCAATGAATCGGATAAAGCTGTAGATGTTGTTTTAAAAAACAGCATTACAGATATAGAAGGAAAACAAATTGCTTATACAGAAAAGCATCTAAGCATTCATTCGCTCGACAAAAATGAAATAAAAACCCACATGCAGGTAAATAATGCACACCTGTGGTCACCGGAAACGCCTTATCTCTATACACTACGCACGGAAATAGAGATGAACAATACGGTTATTGACAGCTATGTCACCCGCTTCGGAATCCGCACCATCACTTTTAGCTCCGAGCAAGGTTTCCTTCTGAACGGTAAACGCGTACAATTACAAGGAGTATGCTGCCATCAAGATCATGCCGGAGTAGGTGTAGCTGTCCCCGACCGCTTAAATGCTTGGCGTATTCAGAAACTAAAAGAATTCGGCACCAATGCCTATCGCGCTTCTCACAATCCACCTACAGTTTCACTTTTGGATGCATGTGATAGTTTAGGAATAATGGTGATAGATGAAATGCGCATGATGAGTTCCAGTGACGAAGGGCTTCAGCAGATGAAAACCATTATCCGACGTGATCGAAATCATCCTTCAATTATCCTCTGGAGTTTAGGGAATGAAGAGCCGACTATCCAAAAAACAGAAAAGGGAAGAATGATAGCCGAGCGTATGAAACGCATACAACATAAACTCGACCCGACCCGTATGTGTACAGCAGCCATGAATGGTGGCTGGGGCAGCGGTTTCTCCTTAGCTGTAGATGTACAAGGTTCCAACTATTTCAGAATAGGCAATCTAGACAATGTACACGAAGAACTCCCACTACTTCCCTGCATCCTGACCGAAGAAGCCAGTACACTCACTACCCGAGGCATTTATAGTACTATAAAAGAAAAAGACCATCATCAGTCCTACGACCATGACCGACCTAGCTGGGGATCTACTGCACAAGAATGGATGCGTTATGTAGATACCCGCCCATATATCGGAGGAGCATTTGTCTGGACAGGCTTTGATTATGGCGGCGAAGCTTTAATGTATTATTGGCCAGGAGTCGTCTCCAATTTTGGTATTCTGGATTATTGCAGTTATCCCAAAGATGCTTATTGGTACTATAAAGCCTGGTGGACGAATGAACCAGTATTGCATATATTGCCTCATTGGAACGGCATAGGAATCGATTCGGTAGACGTGCAACTATATACCAATATGGATGAAGCCGAGCTATTTCTTAATAATAAAAGTCTCGGAAAGAAAACAATAGGTAAATTTGATATACCCACATGGCGGGTGAAGTACACACCTGGAAAACTGACAGCCAAAGGCAAAAACGGTAATAAAAAATATATAGCAACTGTAGAAACAACCGGAAAACCGGCATCATTACAACTAACCAGCGAAACCGGAGGCTCTATAAAAGGAGACGGCAACGACATAGCTATCATTACAGTAAAAATAATCGATTCCAAAAAGCGCATAGTCCCTACTGCCAATAATCGCATCTGCTTTAAAGTAGAAAACGGTGTTGTGCTGGGAGTAGGAAATGGCAACCCGTCTTGCCACGAGCCCGATGTCTTTCCGCAGGGAGTACCGGCAGAGAGAAGTGCCTTCTCAGGATATGCACAATTAATCGTTGCATCCGACCGTTCGGGGAAGTCCATAAACATTGTTGCTACTTCTGAAGAACTAAGAGAAAGCCAAATTCAAATAAATATTCAATAGTATGAAGTATAATCATTTTTCAAAAGCATTGCTTATCACCGCCATGTTTCAGTTATGTCTCTCAACCTCTATGTCTGCAAGACAACACTTATGGGAAGTTGATGATAACGAGAAACCAATTCCAGTGTCCTTGTCCGGCATTTATCCACACCTTGCCTATTATAATAATGAAGGTGAATGTGGCACAAGAGCTGTTGTTCCATGGTCAGGACATTTATGGATGATAACTTATGGTCCTCATTTGCCAGTAGGCTCATCAGATAAATTGTTAGTGATGACTGGAGTAGACATCAAACAGGCAATATTATTGTTTCAGAGGACAAAAAAGCCACCATTTGGGCAGGTGCTATCGATGATCTATGAAAGATGGGAAAACCTGTCGGTTCCGGTGGTCCGTGGGTAGATAGTAACGTGAAAGCCTTTGAGAAATCAAATCCTTATCTCATCAGTCATTACGACAAAAAAGAACTCTCACTATCACATACAGGGAAGGATGAAATTTACAATAGAAGTAGATACTACAGGAAATGGGGATTACATGGAATATAAGCCTTTTAATGTCGCTCCCTGCAAAACAGTAAACTACACCTTCCCAAAAGCATTCCATGCCCGCTGGATACGTTTCTTCACTGACAAGGAAACCATAGCAACAACCTTGTTGAACTATAAGTAATAATCGCAATTTCTAACCATCTGCCCATTAAAAAAGGCTGTCTCAAAATATATTTTGAGTTCAGCCTCTTTTAATCTTTCTGTGGAGCTGGAGGGAATCGAACCCTCGTCCAAACGAGGAAATCATAAGCTTTCTACATGCTTATCTTTGCTTAGATTTTCGAGCAACGGCAGAACCAAAGCCATCAATCGTTGCCTTATCCTTTAAAGTTTCATTCTTGCCTCAAGGCCGACAAGAACTATCCCCGATGTAACTGCACCACTGGATCGGAATGCTTCGGAGCAACAGCTTCCGAGTGATGTCTCGTCCCAGCACCTAGTGCCGGGATTAAGCTAATCTACTATGATTCGATTAAGCAGCAAGAGCGTATTGTCTTTCGCCAGATAAAATTTTGAGGACTGAGATTAAAGTGCAAATCAACGACGCACTGCATGCTTACTTACTATTTCTACCCGCTGTCAAATCCAGTCAACCCCAGAGTATATACAGTTCTTAGAAATCATGGGCACAAAGATAGATATTTTTTTCGGAACTTAATAATCAAGACAGCTAATATATCTTTCTATTGTAATAATTACAATTTTATATCAATTTTATATGATTATTCAATTTTATTTCATTCCTTTGCAAAAGAATCAGAAAAGACACGACTATGCGCTATGTATACACAATAGGATTTATCTTATTAGCAATTGTTCTTCAACTGCTTACAGGGAATTTTCCGGTTTCTTTCTTTGCTTTCCCTCTCAATATTATTTTCGCTGCAATCTGGCTTTTCTTGTTGTGGATATTATATAAAGAATATAGAAATACAAAAATCACCCGGTTCCTTTGTTCTCCCCAAACCAGTATTTTATCCATAGGATTGTTCATTGGTGGCGGTCTGGTGATAGGGCTTTTCCCACAATTATCGGATGCGGAAACCCAAACTCATGGAGGATTGCTTGCAACATTAGGTTGCTACAACTTCATGACTTCTTGGACATTCATAGCAATACTTTTCTTATTATTGAGCAATCTGGCAATGATTACTATTCATGCCTGCCGACATCGCAAACAAACCCGATGGCGCTTTATTCTGAATCATGCAGGATTATGGCTCGCCCTGTTTGCAGGAGTCTTGGGCAGTAGTGATACACAAACATTACGCATACCTTTATATAAAGGAGAACCTGCACGCGAAGCATTCGATATGAACGGTACATCGCACTATCTGGATTATGAAATAGAACTTAATTCTTTTGCCGTAGAATATTATCCTAACGGACATCCCTCCCGCTTTGCGGCAAATGTGCGTTTGGGAAATGAAGAAGCATTGCTGGAAGTAAACCATCCGTATTCCTATCAGTTGGGAGAAGATGTATACCTCAGCGGATATGACGTGATGAAAGGTAATGAAAGCAGCTATTGCATCTTGCAAGTAGTAAGGCAACCCTGGAAGTATGTTGTGGTGGCAGGCATCCTGATGATGCTGGTGGGAGCTATTCTTTTATTCATTAACGGTCCGAAAAGCGTATGATTAATTGGGATAATTTTTATGTATTTGCAGCAATATCCGTCTGCTTATGGTTGGCAGGAGCTGTATTTGCCCTTCGCTCATCCGTGAGGAGCAAGACTGCGATCCTCTTCACAGCAAGCGGTATCCTTGTTTTAGGTATATTCCTGACCGGATTATGGATATTCCTCCAACGTCCCCCATTGCGCACAATGGGAGAAACCCGGCTGTGGTACTCTTTCTTTATGGAAGTAGCCGGATTGCTAACTTATATAAGGTGGAAGTATCGCTGGATTCTCTCTTTCTCCACCTTACTTGCCACTGTCTTTGTCATTATTAACCTGATGAAGCCCGAGATACACGACCAATCGCTGATGCCAGCTTTACAAAGCATCTGGTTTATTCCTCATGTCACCATCTATATGTTTTCCTATTCAGTTCTAGGCTGTGCTTTCATCATTGCACTAACCGGATTGTACCGTCATAAGAAAGAATATTTGCAGACAGCGGATAATCTGGTTTATGCAGGCGTGGCATGCCTTTCTATTGGCATGTTACTGGGATCACTTTGGGCAAAAGAAGCATGGGGCAACTATTGGAGTTGGGATCCCAAGGAAACCTGGGCCTCGATTACCTGGATGGGATATTTGCTTTACGTGCATCTACGGCTTTTCAGGAGAGCCGGACGAAAGACACTCTATGTGCTACTCATCTTGTCTTTTCTGGCTTTGCAGATGTGCTGGTATGGAGTAAATTACTTACCGGCAGCTCAACAGAGTATACATTTATACAATCGCAATAATTAACTTAAAACAAAAGTGGTATGAAGAAAAGTACAAAACTAATCGTGGCACTGTTGGTAGTAGTGACAGCATTAGCAGTCACTTACCGGCTCATGCACCGGGTGCCCTCTGCTGATTTGGAAGCAAACGCCCAAATGCAACAGCTCATTACGGATGCAGGATGTTTGAGATGTCACACCTCAACTCCGGATTTGCCATTCTATGCAAATGTGCCTGTGGCAGGAAAAGTTGTCATGGAAGATGTTAGCAAGGCTTACCGTGCCTTCGACATGACTCAAATGGAGAAAGATCTAAAAGCAGGTCACCCCCTCAATCCGGTAGACCTAGCCAAAGTGGAGAAAGTGATTCTTGACGGAAAAATGCCGCAAGCCAAGTATTATCTGGTACATTGGGGAGCTTCCTTTAACGATGCGAAGAAAAAAGTAGCACTGGACTGGGTAAAGAACCACCGCATGGGTATGTATGAAGACATCTCAGTGGCTCCCGAATTCGCCAATGAACCCATTCGTCCCATTGCTGACTCCATCGCAGTAGATGTGCGTAAAGTGGTTCTTGGTAATTTATTGTATCATGACACCCGCTTGTCAGCCGACAACACCGTATCATGCGCCAGTTGCCACGGGCTGGATACAGGCGGTGTGGACAATAAGCAATATTCCGAAGGTGTAGGCGGCCAGTTTGGTGGCGTAAATGCTCCGACAGTGTACAATGCAGCTTACAACTTCGTTCAGTTCTGGGATGGACGTGCCGGAACACTTGCCGAACAAGCTGCCGGTCCTCCCTTGAATCCCGTAGAGATGGCTTGCGAATCATTCGACCAGATTATCAATAAGCTGGCAGAAGACAAGAATTTCGTATCAGCATTCAATGAAGTATATTCCGACGGATTGAGTGAAAAGAATATCACCAATGCCATTCAAGAGTTCGAAAAGACACTATTAACCCCTAACTCACGCTTCGACCGCTATCTGAAAGGTCAGAAAGACGCCATCACTAAAAATGAAATGGCAGGATACGAGCTTTTCAAAAAGTACGATTGCGCCACCTGCCACGTAGGAGAAATACTGGGCGGACAATCTTACGAACTGATTGGTGTACAACATGATTACTTTGCCGACCGCCAGGCAGAAATGACCGAAGAAGACAATGGCCGTTTCAAACAAACCCAGGCGGAACGCGACCGCCATCGTTTCAAAGTTCCCGGTTTAAGAAATATCGAACTTACCGCTCCCTATTTCCACGATGGAAGTATGGCCACCATGGATGATGCCATCCGTGCAATGGCTAAATATCAGTTAGGCATTGACCTGCCCCAAGAGGAGGTCGATAAAATCGTCGCTTTCTTCCGTACATTAACAGGTGAATATAAAGGGCAGTTACTGACTAATAAAAACATGAATATTTAAACTACAAGATAACAGATGCATTCATCTTCAACAGATGAACCTGTCCCCAGATTCTCCCGAAGCCTCCACAAATCACTGATTAGGGTTTGTGGAGGCTTATTCTTTTGAATTATTTATCAGTGGAATATATCATACACAAACATGGACAATTTTGTCCACTCCCTCCCCTTGAATTGCCGTATCTTTGTCTATAGATTTAAAAGAAAAACGATATACCATGAAAAGAATAATTACGACTTGCCTGCTATTAAGTGGCACCTGTCTATTATCAGCCCAGAAGATTCCATCCGTGTACAAACCTACAAAAAGCGAGATGTACCGGAAAGGATGGATAGACTTCAACAAAAACGGAGTGAAAGATGTGTACGAAGACCCCAATGCCACGCTGGACGCACGCATTGAAGACCTGCTCAGCCAGATGACACTGGACGAAAAGACCTGTCAGATGGTCACACTCTACGGCTATAAACGCGTACTAAAAGATGACCTGCCCACTCCCGAATGGAAACAAATGCTTTGGAAAGATGGCATAGGTGCCATTGACGAACACTTGAACGGCTTCCAACAATGGGGACTCCCGCCATCGGATAATCCGAATGTATGGCCAGCCTCCCGCCATGCCTGGGCACTGAACGAAGTGCAACGCTTCTTCATTGAAGAAACCCGCCTTGGCATTCCCGTGGATTTTACCAATGAAGGCATCCGTGGCGTAGAGAGCTACCGTGCTACCAACTTCCCCACCCAATTGGGATTAGGTCATACCTGGAACCGCAAACTGATACATCAAGTGGGACTTATCACCGGACGGGAAGCCCGCATGCTGGGATATACCAACGTCTATGCCCCTATTCTCGATGTAGGCCGCGACCAGCGTTGGGGACGATATGAAGAAGTGTACGGAGAATCTCCTTACCTCGTTGCTGAACTGGGTATTGAAATGGTGCGAGGCATGCAGCACAACCACCAAGTGGCTGCCACCGGAAAGCACTTTGTGGCCTACAGCAATAACAAGGGTGCTCGCGAAGGTATGGCACGCGTAGACCCACAAATGTCTCCGCGCGAAGTGGAGATGATACACGTCTATCCCTTCAAACGGGTCATAAAAGAAGCAGGTATGCTGGGTGTGATGAGTTCGTACAACGACTACGACGGCATCCCCATACAAGGCAGTTATTACTGGCTAACTAAACGCCTGCGTGGCGAAATGGGCTTCCGCGGATACGTCGTTTCCGACAGTGACGCCGTAGAATATCTCTATACGAAACACAGCACTGCCAAAGACATGAAAGAAGCCGTACGCCAAAGTGTGGAGGCGGGTTTGAATGTACGCTGCACCTTCCGCTCACCGGACTCGTATGTATTGCCGCTCCGCGAACTGGTAAAAGAAGGCGGATTGAGCGAAGACATCATCAACGACCGTGTACGTGACATCCTACGTGTAAAGTTCCTTATCGGACTGTTTGATGCTCCCTATCAGACTGACCTTGCAGGGGCCGATAAAGAAGTGGAAAAAGCCGAGAATGAAGCAGTAGCCCTACAAGCCTCACGCGAAAGCCTCATCTTATTAAAGAATGAAAACAACGTATTGCCACTGGACATCAACAACATAAAAACAATAGCCGTATGCGGCCCGAATGCTAATGAAGAAGGCTACGCACTGACGCACTACGGCCCGTTGGCAGTAGAAGTAATCACAGTATTGGAAGGTATCCGCCAAAAGGCCGAAGGCAAAGCAGAAGTGCTGTATGCAAAGGGTTGCGACCTTGTAGATGCCAACTGGCCGGAAAGCGAACTCATCGAATATCCTATGACGAATGAAGAGCAAGCAGAAATAAACAAAGCCGTAGAGAATGCACGCAAGGCAGATGTGGCTGTCGTTGTATTAGGCGGCGGACAACGCACCTGTGGTGAAAACAAGTCACGCAGCAGTCTCGACCTTCCGGGACGGCAACTGAAACTTCTTCAAGCCGTGCAGGCAACGGGAAAGCCCGTTGTACTGGTGTTGATTAATGGTCGCCCACTTTCCATCAACTGGGCGGATAAGTTTGTCCCCGCCATTCTGGAAACCTGGTATCCGGGCTCCAAAGGTGGAACAGCAGTGGCTGATGTGCTCTTCGGAGACTATAATCCGGGCGGAAAATTGACTGTTACTTTCCCTAAAAGTGTGGGACAAATCCCCTTCAACTTCCCCTGCAAGCCTTCTTCGCAGATTGATGGAGGGAAGAATCCGGGTCCGGATGGAAATATGTCACGTGTCAATGGGTCACTTTATCCCTTCGGATATGGTCTGAGTTATACCACCTTCGAATATTCCAACATTGAAATCAGTCCGAAAATGATGACTGCCAACCAAAAAGCAACCGTACGCTGCAAAGTTACCAATACCGGAAAACGTGCAGGAGATGAAGTTGTGCAACTCTATATTCGCGATATGCTGAGTAGCGTTACTACTTATGAAAAGAACCTTGCAGGGTTTGAGCGTGTCCATCTGCAACCGGGAGAAACGAAAGAAGTCACCTTCATCCTTGACCGCAAACATCTGGAACTACTGGATAAGCACATGGAATGGGTAGTAGAACCCGGAGACTTCAGCATCATGGTAGGCGCCTCTTCCGAAGACATCCGCTTGAATGGAATGTTGACAGTAGAAGACCCTGACGCTCCTGTACAAATGCAAGCTAAAACAGATAGTCCTGTGACTGCCAGTACCAATCTGGAAAGCGTAATGAACGTACTTGATAAAAAAATGAATACTATTTGGGAGGGAAATAAAGGAGATTATATTACCTTTGCCTTAGAGAACGGTTCTAAGGTAGATGGTGTTTCCATTGCATTCAACAGAAGCAACGGTCTGCCGGCAGAGTTTGAGATACAGCTTTCGGGCGGTGGCGGACAGTTCCTGACGGTTTATTCGGGCACAGTCAGCGAGTACGGCAAGTTGATTTCATACACGTTCAAGGGAACTACCGCCAGCGACTTGCGTATCGTGCTGAACGATGACCGTGTAGGAGTGGCGGAAGTGAAAATTAACGATTAACGGACTAGTGATGAGTGATTAGTACTTATCACTAATCATTAAATACTAATCACTCATGAAATCTCTTCTTTTCTTTATGCTTGGATTAGCCATGGTGGCCTGCTCTCCTCGTAAGGCGGGAAACGTAAACAGTGAAAGCGATGAACTCACCATGCTGGTGGGCACGTATACCGACGGAAACAGTAAAGGCATCTATACCTTCCGTTTCAATCAGGCAACAGGTATGGCAACGGCACTCAGCTCCATTGAAGTGCCCAATCCTTCTTATCTCATTCCTTCCGAAGACGGAAAGTTCATCTATGCCGTCAGTGAAATGAACGATACAACGGCAGCACTCAATGCTTTCTCTTTCGACAAAGAGACAGGACAGCTCCGCCTGTTGAACCGCCAACCAACTATGGGTGCTGACCCATGCTACGTTTCCACTAATGGAAAAGAAGTACTTACAGCCAACTATAGTGGCGGAAGTATGTCCATCTTCCCGCTGAAAAAAGACGGTTCACTGGAACCTGCCGATACCCTTTTTGAAGGTAGCACCGGTGGTCCGGATGCTGGCAGGCAAGCAACGCCCCACGTGCATTGCGCCGTTTTCTCTCCGGACGGGAAATATATCTTCGCCACCGATTTCAGCGCCGACCGCATCCTGCGATTCGTCATGCATCCGAAGAGTATCATCCCCCACCCCTCTGCCGAAGCCATCGAAGTGGATTCCAATTCCGGCCCTCGCCATCTGACATTCAGTCCCAACGGAAAGTACGCCTACCTTATTAGTGAGTTATCCGGTAATATAACCGCTTTCAGCTATTTGGATGGGAAATTAGAAAAGATACAGACCATTGCCGCCGATACACTCCGTGCACGTGGCAGCGCAGATATACACCTCAGTCCCGACGGGAAATACCTCTATGCCAGCAACCGCCTGAAAGGTGACGGCATTGCTATCTTTGAAGTAAATCCTGAAACCGGTATGCTGGCAAAGGCAGGATACCAATTGACAGGCATTCATCCGCGCAACTTCATCATCACACCGAATGGAAAGTATCTGTTGGCAGCTTGTCGGGACAGCCATGTAATTCAGGTATTCCAACGCGATCCCATCACAGGACTGTTATCTGATACCCATCAGGACATCAAGGTGGATAAGCCCGTTTGCGTCCAATTCGTAAAATAACCGGGCAAAAGCTTGACTTCCGGTGTTTAATATCGTATATTTGTCATCATAATCCTGATTTAGATTCGGATTCATAGATAGTAACAGGGAGAAACTTTCGCTTCTCCCTGTTTTTTTATATTCACCGGACTTCTTGACCGGAAAAACGCTTTCAAAGCATGAAACGAATCGTTTCAAAAAGAGAAACACATCGTCTCATGGGGCGAAACAGACCATCTATTGGGATAAAACACACCATCTATCGAGACGACACACACCATCTATCGGGACTAAAAGAGACGGCAATCCTTAACAACAGCCTATTCTGTTAATATTCTGTAATTCTACTCTTGACAAAAATAACTTCATTAACTTTGTCCCTTAACCGAAATTGTTTTAACAACGCGACTTATGAAGAAAAAGAATATAGTATTGCTTTCAGCCCTGTTATTCTCCGTGACCGCTGTAGCCCAAACGGAAGTGACAGCCGGTGTCACCCGTGGCAAGGACTATGGGGTGACTTATGTATTGCCTAAAACGGAAATTGAACTCACCGTGCAAGTTACCAAAAACACCTATACTCCCGGAGAATTCTCGAAGTATGCCGACCGCTATCTACGATTGAACAACGTCTCTCCCGAACCGGAAACCTACTGGACACTGGACAAGATACAAACGGAAGTTATCGGTGTACCCGATAAAGAAAACGTATATTTTGTGAAGATGAAGGACAAAACCGTAGCCCCTCTTATTGAGTTGAGCAAGGACGGCATCGTCTACTCTATCAACATGCCACTGGGCAGTGGACAAAAGAAGGTAACCCCGATACAGCCCAAAACTGCGAATAACGCCTCTAACCTCAATCCCCGCAATTTCCTGACAGAAGAAATTCTGATGGCAAACTCAACGGCAAAGATGGCAGAACTGGTAGCTAAGGAAATTTACAGCATCCGCGAAAGCAAAAATGCCCTGTTGCGTGGCGAAACAGACAACATGCCCAAAGACGGTGCACAACTGAAACTCATGCTGGACAACCTGACTCTGCAGGAACGTGCCTTGACAGAGATGTTTGCCGGTAAGGTAGAAGTCGAAGAAAAGACATATAATTTCCGCATTGTCCCTAAAGAGATGCAAAATGAAGTTGCTTTTCGTTTCTCAAAGAAACTGGGAGTTGTAGCCAATAATGACTTGGCAGGCGAACCTATTTACATCACAGTGACCGACCTCAAAACCATTACTATTCCTGCTGAGCTACCCAAGAAACAAGTGGATGGCATTGCCTACAACGCACCCGGCAGAGCAAAAGTTACATTGAGCTATCACAACGAGGAGTTGTATAATGCAGAAATCCCTATCACACAATTTGGTGTAGTCGAATATCTTGCTCCCGTGCTGTTCAATAAAAACTCTACAATAAAAGTATTATTCAACCCTGATACAGGAGCTTTGGTGAAAGTAGACAAAGAGTGAGGAAATTTTTAATTCTCAATTTTCAATTTAATAAGTTCATCCTTCTGTAGTTGCATCACATAGGTCGTAACTCGCGAAGCATAATTTTCGTCAGGATGGAAATGTTCGGCAAGCAGGGAAAGTATCTCTTGCACGGTACGCTGCCCATCTATCAGATTCCAGACAGCACTGCCATGCTCTTCAAGACGGATATGAATGTCAGGAGACATACTCTTGGGTAACAAAAGACGGCGCATCCATTCATACTTAAACCGGGGATAGGAGATTACAGCACAATCTCCTTCCCATTCGGTCATGATATGGTCACAACGCACCGGAATAGCATCCAGTAGACTGACTTTCCCTTCAAGTGTTCCCATAATCCGTTTTTTACCTATTCTTGAATATTAGGTTCTTCCAATTGATAACCATACTTTTTATCTGCCCTCTTCAATAAAAAGGCTACCACAAGAGATAAGCAAGCAATACCGGTAAAGATACACATCGGTATCGTATAGTCATACATATTTGTACCATCAGCTTTTTGCCCGACTATACAATAAACATCAAGTACTTTACCTATCAGAGTAGGAATACCCCACAGACCAATATTCTGGATAAAGAATATCAATGCATAGGCTGTACCTAACTGGCTCACTGGGAATATCTTGGCTACAGCGGGCCACATGGCAGACGGTACCAGAGAGAAAGCAATACCCAGAATAATCATCAATGCAATAGCTACCAGCCAGTAGTCAATGGCAGGGATGGCATATATGAAGTGTACACCTATCAGCATGGCAGCACCTAATATCATAATGGAAGCCGATTTACCGCGCTTATCAATAAACCCTCCAAACACCGGAGTAAGAATCAATGCACCCAATGCTGGCAGTCCGGCAAAAGTTCCTGCCACATTTTCATTAATGCCATATTTGATGATCATCAATTCGGAAGCAAACTTCTGGAAAGGGAACACACATGAATAGAATAACACACAGAGCAAAGCTATCAGCCAGAATCCCGGATTAACCAAGATATTCTTCACATCTTTGAAAGAGAACTTCTCTTCCTCTCCTTCCGTACCGGCTGCTATGGCAGCTTCTTCCATCTGCTTATCCAGCTTCTTATCCATCACGGAGAAGATAAAGAAAGCTATCAAACCACCCACCAGCAATATCAGTCCTAATAATACCGGAGAAGGAAGTCCTAAAGCACGTGCCATAGGAATAGCTACTGCATAACCGGCTTGCGAACCGATACGTGCCAGTGCTACCTGTACTCCCATAGCTGTCGCCAGTTCTTTTCCTCTAAACCACTTAGCGATAATCTTAGAAACTGTGATACCAGCAACTTCCGCACCTACACCAAAGATGGAGTAACCGGCAAAAGCTACAAACACACCTGTTTTATAACCGAATATTTCATTAACTCCAAAAAGTGTCGCATCCGCACCTGCAAGTCCTGTCATTGCATAATATTCGAGCGCCGTACCTCCTACCATCAGGATGGTTGCCAGTTTTCCTGTGAAGCGAATACCAAAACGGTCAAGAATCAGTCCTCCCCAAATCAGCATCAGGAAGAATACATTCAGGAAACTGTAACCGCCGGTAAAGAATCCAAAGTCGGTACTCGACCACGCCAAGTCTGTCTCCAACATCGTTTTCAACGGTGCTACCACGTCGTTTACATAATAAGCTGCCATCATCGTGAAGGCAACAATCACCAACGCGCCCCATCGGGTAGCTTTGGAGTCATTCAATTTAAGTTTCAATTGTTCTGTCATTGTACTATTTATATAAGATTTCAAATTATTGCTTTAGATTGCATAATCCCGACAAAGGTAATTAAATCTGGCATAAAAAGAAAAGAGGTTGACACCTTTTCAGTGTCAACCTCTCTCTTATTTCTGTTTGCGGTTCATCCGCGCATAGCTTTAGTTAGCTGGTTCTTCAGTAGCCGGAGCAGTAGTTTCAGGAGCTGCGGGAGCTTCTGTCTGCGGAGCAGCTGTACCAGACGGCATATTATACGGATTGGTTTTCTCTTCTTGCTGAGCCTGTTCCATAATTACATCGCCACTTCTACCAGAAGCAGTAGGAACAACATAAGCTGTAGCAATACTCATTACAACCATGAATGCAGCCAAACCCCATGTCGCTTTTTCCAAGAAGTCAGTAGTCTTACGCACACCCATAATCTGATTAGAAGAAGAAAAGCCGGATGCCAGACCGCCTCCTTTGGAATTTTGAATCAATACAATGAAGCACATCAGCAAGGATGCAATCACCATTAAGATAACTAATAATAAGTACATTTTGTTATTTTGATTTAGCGTTAATAATCAATTTCTCCAAAAATCTGATTTGGTCTGCAAAGTAAGCATTTTTTTTTGGATAATTCAAACTTAATTTTTTAATAATTTCAAGTGCCTTGTCATAACGGCGCTGTTTGATATAAATTTTAGCTAAAGTTTCGGTAAAACAGCTATCATCCAAGTCATCGGAAACTGATTTCGGAATTGTTTCCTCATCGGTTTCTTCATCCTCCGTTTCATCCTCTCGTTCTGCTTTTATATCTGCCGGCTGAATGATTTCTTCGGGAGCAACCATCGTTTCCTCTTCTTCCGCATCGTCTTCAATCAAAGGCAGCAGAAGTACTTTTTCTTCTTTAGGTAACTTCAGGCTGATTCCTTCTTCTGTCTCACTCTGGCGGATAAAACCATCAATCAAATCCTGTCCGCGCAACTTTGGTACTTCTGCCGGAACAGATGATGATGTATCCGCCTCGCCTGTCTCTTCATCATCCCGCACCAGATAAGAGGTATAATCCATGGCATAGTCCAGTTCCGTCATTTGGGAATGTTCTTCGGGAACAGTGGCAAGGAAAGCATCTATCAGTGAGAGGGTACGGTCAATGCTCGGCTCTTTTTCCAAATCCTTTTCGGCAACATGCACCGAAGTACGGGGATGGAGAGCGTATCGATCACCTTCAATCAGGTAAAACAGTACACGGCGGTCTGATACATACAATACCGCTTTACGTAGTTCTGCACCGAAATTAATATCGTGCAGCACATAGAGATTCTTGAGATAGAGCAAGCGCAGGGACTGAAAATAAGGATAACGGGCTACCAGCGTACGAAGTTCATACAAGGTATCCCGGTTCAACGCCTCGGGATGCTGTATCCATTGTTGCAAATGTACAGGCGTCATTCCTTATATTACCAGTTAGCTACAGTTGCGTTAAATATTTGTTCTGTAATGTCTTTCACCATCTTGGTTATCAAGTCATCCTGCACATCAGTCAGCAGCAAGGAAGAGTCATAGGTCTGGAAAGCTGTGAACTGTTGATCGGTGAAATCATCTTTATGATCGGTATTGTTCACAAAAGTAACCTTTACCGTCAAAGTCACCTTCACCTTTGAAGAAAATCCACTCGCATCTACCGCCTCGTTATATTGATTATAACCGGTAATCTCACCATCAATTTCAAGGTCGGCATTCCCATTGACCAGCGACAAGCGCGTCTGGCGCATAAACAAATCTTTCAAGTCCTGATTAAACTGTGTAGCCAACGGGGCATAGACATACTCCGCACGATTTTGGAAATCAGCTATCGAAATAGTCTTCACCTTAGCATAGTCAATCGAACTAATCGGGGCAAGTCCTACTTTAATACTACACGAATTTACTATCAGTAATATGCCCAGCAGCATAGCTGTCGAGGCAATCTTTTTAATCCAATCCATATTCTTTAATCTTTCTGTATAAGGTACGCTCGGAAATATTCAAATCCTTTGCCGCACTCTTGCGTTTACCATGATGTTTTTCCAAAGCCTTCCGTATCATTTCTTTCTCCACCTCATCCAGCGAGAGAGATTCTTCTACATATTCTTCCGTATCCTGTATATCTTCATCCATTTCATGAGATGGCTTTATGGAAGGATGAATAATAGTAGGCACACTCGGAGAAACAGGAGTTACCACAGCAGGTGGCTGGGCATAATAGGTGGCCGATACAGCCGGAGCAGCAGTCTTTCCACGCTCGGTCATAATCTCATGCACCAGTTTCTTCAATTCCGTCACATCCTGACGCATATCGAAGAGAACCTGATACAGAATTTCCCTTTCACTCCCGAAACTCTTGGACTCTTTGACACCGAACAAAGCCGGAAGCCGTTGCATATTATTCTGATCCGGCAAATAACCTTTCAGAATAGTGCCATTGATTTCACGATTTGTTTCAATGATAGAAATCTGCTCTGTAATGTTCTTCAATTGCCGCACATTGCCGGGCCATGAATAAGAAAGCAGCAACTGCCGGGCATCATCTGTCAATTGGATGGCAGGCATACGATATTTCTCAGCAAAGTCTGAAGCAAACTTACGGAATAATAAAAATGCGTCCTCTCCGCGCTCACGCAGAGGGGGCACCTGAATAGGTACAGTATTGAGACGGTAATACAAGTCTTCACGGAAACGTCCTTCGGAAATAGCCTGCGTCAGGTTCACATTGGTAGCAGCTACAATGCGTACATTAGTCTTCTGCACCTTAGACGAACCGACTTTAATGAACTCTCCACTTTCGAGCACACGAAGCAGACGTGCTTGCGTAGGCAAAGGCAACTCTCCCACTTCATCCAGGAAAATAGTTCCTCCATCCGCTTCACCAAAATATCCTTTCCGTTCGCCAATGGCACCAGTGAACGCTCCTTTCTCATGACCGAACAACTCCGAATCAATGGTTCCTTCAGGAATGGCACCACAATTCACTGCGATGTACTGACCGTGTTTCCGCCTACTGTACTGGTGGATGATCTGGGGGAAGCTCTCCTTACCCACACCACTCTCTCCGGTAATCAGTACCGACAAATCGGTAGGCGCCACCTGAATGGCAACGTCTATCGCACGCATCAATGCTTCATTGTTACCAATGATGCCAAAACGTAATTTTACCTGTTGTATTTCCGTTTTCGTCATACTACAAATCTTCTTCCACACTATCGAGTTTCAACTTGTCGCTGTCATCACGCTTTTCGTAATATTGTTTTCGCAAAGGGTTGGCATGTGCTTCTTTATCACGCAGGCGATTACGGAATACGTCAATAGACACATAGATAGCCTGGCGGAACGAGTCTTCGCTCGCCAATCCTTTTCCTGCTATGTCATAGGCAGTACCATGAGCCGGTGAGGTGCGTATCACAGGCAATCCGGCCGTATAGTTCACACCTTCATCCATTGCCAGCGCCTTGAACGGGGCCAGTCCCTGATCATGATACATGGCAAGTACACCATCGAAATGAGTGAAATTGCCTGAACCCATGAAGCCATCAGCCGGATATGGACCATAGCACAAAATTCCTCTTGCAGCCATTTCTTTCAATGCCGGAATGATGATTTCTTCCTCTTCTTTGCCCAGCAACCCTTCATCTCCTGCATGTGGATTCAGAGAGAGTACGGCAATACGCGGTGCACCAATAGCAAAGTCCTGCTTCAATGACTGATTGAAGATAGCCAATTTTTCCTGTATCAGTTCCTTCGTTATAGTGGATGCAATCTGGCTGACAGGAATATGTCCCGTCACCAGTGCCACCCGGAAATCATCTTTCATTAATATCATCAACGACTTGGCACCATTTCCCAATCTTTCTTCTATATATTCCGTATGACCGGGGAAAGAAAAAGTCTCCGACTGAATAGTATGCTTATTGATAGGCGCTGTCACAATCACATCAATCAGCCCTTCCCTGTACTCCTCAATTGCCCTTTCCAATGCACCAAGTGCAGCCTTTCCGGCTTCCGGGTCAGCTTTCGAGAATTCCACTTTCACTTCATCATCCGTGCAGTTCACTACACTCAGACGATTGTGAGCTGCTTCCGCAGCAGAGTTCACGATACTGAAGTTTGTCGGCAAATCAAGTGACTTACGATGATAAGCTGCTACCTTGGGTGAGCCATAAATAATAGGCGTACACAGTTCCAGCATAACGGGGTCTGAAAATGTTTTCAGAATAACCTCGTAACCCACGCCGTTTATATCTCCCTGGGTAATGCCGACTTTTATTTTATTATCTTCCATTTTTTAATATATATATCACATTAGATTCTTTGAACACAGAATCACGGAGTTTCAATATCAAAGACATAGAAAGCCGTGATTCCGTATTCAAAGCAGTATTATTTTTCCTGATCAGCAGCCTGCTCTTTTGTAACCCCCAACGGTATTTCTGCTCCCGTCTGTTTATCACCCGGAACTCTCAATGTATAAAGAGAAGCTTCCATCTGGCGCATTAGATTACGTTTCAGCTTATCGGGTGAATAGATAAACGCTTCTACAACGATAATGCGTTGGTTTACCGGATCCAGGCGCATATGCGAAACATACGGGCCACCCATGAAGTCACCCTTCATACGCCACAACCCACGTGCCTCCAAAGCATATTCGCCTTGTACAGTGAGAGGACGCACATCAGTCATCAATGAGTCGGTCATCATATACACGCCTTCCTTAGATCCCGGAATATTAGCTTTCATGACAGAGTCGCGCATTTGCACAAAATATTCTTTGGTAAACGTATTCTTATCCGTATAAGGGAAAGAGTAAATAACAAAGTTCTGATCGCCGGTAGCTGCATTCGTACCTGCCCAGAAGAAATTTTCACCTTGTTTGGTAGAAGCAAGCTCTGCAGGTACCCATACATCACAATCAAACATACTCTTCACTTTCGTAGACACATAGTCATTATGCTTCTTTTCCAACTGCGAAATCTGGCGATTCATTTCCGCACGGGTGAAGAAGTCGATAATAGTCTGCTTGTTTTCCGACACAAATTTCTCGAAAGAAGCTTCATCGGGAGCCTGAATAGTCAGAATGGTCTGCGGGGCTGCATATACATCCCTTGCATACTTAAATTTAGGCTGGGTATAAATGTCCTGTACATCAGCAATGATAATGTTACGAATCAGCTTTAACGTAGCATCATAATTTGACGGAGAAGTGTACATCATACGGAAAGAACGTTCGGATTGGGGAAGCCCCGGTACATCCGTATCAAGTACGTCAAAAAGGGCCCTGCCGGCAGGACGCTCCCACATAGCGGGGTCAACCACTACCAAAATCTCATATGCACGACCGCTGGAGGTCGCACCAAATACGCCTTTCTTACCGCCACTACAAGCGGAAAAAGCAATCGCTACAAGAGCTAAACTCAAAAAAAACAGGTGCTTTCTCATATACTTACTAGTTAATGTTTTTACAAAACTACGAAGAATACGTATATCATCCGAGCCAAAGTTAATAATTTATATTAATTCTTGTTTATTCTCTTCCTGTTTGGCAGTGGAAAGCATGCCGCAAGCGGCAAATATATCTTCCCCCCGGGAAGCACGTATTGTGGTAAACAAACCGTGAGAAGTCAGATAATCACGGAGTTTATTCATTGTTTCCATATCCGCACCTTCCAAATCTACGCCTGGTATGGCATGAAACCGGATGAGGTTGACACGACAATCCAGTCCGCGCAAGAGTTTCAACAATTCTTTAGCATAGAGCAACGAATCATTCACACCTTTGAAAACAATATATTCAAAAGATAGTCTGCGCTGTTTACTAAAATCATAGTTTTTTAACAAGTCTACCATTTCTGTGATAGAGAAAGCTTTCTCTGCCGGCATCAGTTCGCGGCGTTGCATAGCGACAGGAGAATGCAGACTGACCGCCAGATGGCATTCAGACTCCTCTATAAAGCGCTGGAAACCTTTACGTAAACCAACAGTAGAAAGAGTGATTCGCTTGGGGCTCCACCCATAGCCATAAGAGGATGTCATTATCTCCAGAGCTTTCAGCACCTCGTCCAAATTGTCCAAAGGCTCTCCCATACCCATCATCACAATGTTAGTCAGCTTGTCACGTTCCGGAAAGGAATTAATCTGATTGATAATCTGGTTGGCAGTCAGGTTAGCAATAAAGCCCTGCTTACCGGTCATACAGAACTTACAATTCATCTTGCAGCCCACCTGCGAAGATACACAAAGTGTGGCACGTTCTTCATCAGGAATATAAACCGCCTCTACAAAATGCTTCTCACCTGCCCGATACAGGTATTTCACTGTACCGTCCACCGAACGCATCGCATCCACAGGCGCATCCGCTCCTACTTCACAGACATCTTTCAAGAGATCCCGGTGTTTTAACGACAAGTTCGTCATGTCGTCTATAGAGTTCACTTTCTTGTCATACAGCCATGAAGCAATCTGCTTGGCGGCAAACCCGGGCATTCCCAGTCTCTTCACCACCTCCTGCAATTCAGCGAGTGTTAATCCTAAAAGAGTTTGTTTCGGCATAATTATCTATCAATCTTTCCAGTTTATCTTTGCAAAGGTAGGAATAAAGTTGCACAAAGGCAATGGCAGGCACAGAAAATGACAGAAAGGCAGAAAGAAAAAGCCGCCTGACATAACATCAAGCGGCTTTCATATCTCGAATTATTCTATAATTCCTTAGAAGAACAGATAACGTGAATCTTTCACATCAGCTTTCAGATACAAATCGTTAAGGAACTGGCTTGCCATACGGGCATGCATATTCTGCAACGTCGTTTCTTCAGTTTCCTGATTGAAGGTCTCATTCATCTTCTCTTTTGCATACGGCTGGAGAACAAATACACCACCATTACCCTTAATCGGAGCACTCAGTTGGTTCAGTTCAGCAACAGATGCATAAGCACCTACCAACGGTTCGCTGGCACGCAATGCAGGTACATAAGCCGGAGCTGCAAAAGTTACGTGTTTCACAGAGTCGCTAACCGCATCTGCCATAGCTTTGTACTGGTCGAACGAAGTTGCACCGGCAGCTTTCATATCAGCCATGATTTTCTCAGCTTTCTTGTCGCGAAGCAATTCCAGTCTCAACTGGTCTTTCACCAAAGCCAACGGACGGTAGCCTGCCGGAATAACAGCAGAAACACCTACCACCAACATACGGTCACTTTCGCCACATTCATACAAACCTGAAACTTCACCCGGTTTTGCAGAGAAAGCCCATCTCAGAGCTTCTTTTGTACCTCTGATACCACCGATAGTATGTTCAGAACTGTACAGATCGTTTCTGTCCAGCAATTTGTAACCTGCATCTTCAGCATTAGCTACCAATTTATCCAAAGTCGGATTAGAAGCAATAAACTGGCTGAATTCATTGTATGCTTTGCTATAAGTCTCCTTGCTAAATTCTACCGGACGTTTGATGACTGCTACTTTATATTTATCCTTAACAGCCTTCTTATCCATCACCTGCAAAATGATATTTGCTTGTGCCAGACTCAAGTTAGTCAGAGCATTCTTATCCAAAGTGTTGATAGTGCTTACATATTTCAGGTTATCACCATCCAACTGCGCACCTTCATAGTTAGCAGAAGAAATCCAGGTTGCCTCACCGGTCTGGCCGTATTTCTTAGCAATCTCTGCAAAGTCGGCTCCACCCTTAATGGCAGTATAGATACTGTCAGCCAAAGCCTTTGTTTTTGTAGCATCTTCAGCAACCACCTGTATCTGACGATATTGAATAGAGTCCGCCATTGAAGCAGTAGCCAACTTCTTGAATGAGTTGATAGTGTTGTCAGTTGCATTGTAGTAAGGGCCATATACACCACCTACAGACACTGAATCCAAACGAGCTGCCACATCAGTAGGCAACGCCTTAGATGTATAATACAAATCGATATAAGGAACTTCAGAGCCGGCAGCACGAACCAGAGTTGAATAATCACCCGGAGTACCCGCAAGTTGTTCTGTATATTCCATTACTTCGCTCTGAATAGCTTCTCTATCTTCGGGGCTTGCAGTCACCTGTACATCAATGAACTTGATGTTGCGAGTTTCTACATATTGCTTGAATTGTTCTTTCTTCTTTCCATAAGCATCCTTCAAGTCGGCCTCCGTAATAGTTACGGTAGAGTCAACGATAGAAGAATAAGGAATAGCGGCCAGCAACAAGTCTGCCTGATCTACTCTTGCATTGAAAGCATCCTGAGCTTCTACCGGATTAGAGAAAAGAGACTTCGATACCAAAGCCTGATATTTTTCTGCCAGACGAGTCTGTATCAGTTGTTTTTCCAAGAAAGACCAGAACTTGTACATAGACTGATAGTATTCAGCATACTGTGCCGGCATCTGTGCCATATTCATCTTAGAATAATCCACCAAGAATTTCTTCAGCATATCTTTGTCGAAAGCACCAGTCTGCGGATTGCGGAACGGAGTCTGTTGCAGCATCGGATGTACACCTGCATCAATGATTGCCTGGATTTCTGCTTTAGATACTGACAAGCCAAGCTTCTTAGCTTCGTTTTCAATCAGCTTATTGTTGACGTAATTTCTCCAAACTTCATCTTTAATCTGGTTGGTTTGTTCATCGTTAAGTGCGTTTGAACCGCTGGAGAATTTCACAACTTCAGTATATTCTTCTACCAAGCTCTGATAATCCTGAGCGGAAAGTGACTCTCCGTTAACCTCTCCTACATCATGTGATTGGTGCGGCTGCAGTACCTTCCATGCATCTCCTGCAATGAAAGCGAACAGTGCCAAACCAATTACAATCACCAATAAGGGTCCTTTAGACCGAATGTTTTGTAATGTTGCCATTTTAGTTAATATGATTTATTTGTTTATTATTATTTTCTCCAAACTTCATTTTAGCGCACGAAGATACAAAAAATGCTAATACGCATCTATTTATTCTCTAAAAAAATATACCATTCCACCATTATTCGACCACTTTAAGACGTACCAGCTCAATTTTTGTGGCAGTAACCTTAATTATTTTAAACTGAAATTTATCAATAGTCACTACCTCATGCAATTTCGGAAAACTCTGATAACGGTTCAAAATCAATCCGCCTACGGTCATATAATCATCTTCTTCCGGTAAATCAAGGTTGAATGTCTCATTCACCTTCTCTATTTCCAAACGACCGGAAAGCACATACTCACCCTCACCAATCTGCTTGCAGATATACGAAGTATTGTCATGCTCATCTTCAATATCACCAAATATCTCTTCTACCAAATCTTCCAGTGAAACAATACCCGACGTACCGCCAAACTCATCTACCACAACTGCAATAGTTTTCTTCTGCTGCATAAACAGCTTCATCAGCTTATGTGCTGCCATCGTTTCGGGCACAATGGGAACTTCTTTCACATTATTCCGCCAGTCGGCAGGATTGCGGAACATTTCAGACGAGTGGATATAACCTACCACATTATCTATATTTCCGTCATATACAATAATTTTAGAGATGCCGGACTCTACAAAAAGACTCTTCAAATCTTCCAACGAAGCAGTCAGGTCAACGGCTACAACTTCCGTGCGAGGCACAATACAATCACGTATTTTAATGCTGGAAAAATCAAGTGCATTCTGAAATATCTTCACCTCAGTGTCAAGTTCTTCTTCATCTTCAGCATTATCAATGCTGGACTGGACGAAATAATCCAAATCTACTTTTCCAAAAGCTCTTTCTTGCGCCTCTTTGTTTATCTTCATTCCAAACAGGCGCAAGAAGAGGTATGACAGTCCGGAAGCCAATTGAGACACCGGATACAAGATGACATAACAGATAATCAAGGGGAAAGCACATACTTTCAATACAAGATTAGGATTAATCTTGAATAAAGTTTTGGGGAGAAATTCACCTGTCACCAGAATAATAAGTGTAGAGATTATCGTCTGCAACAGTACTTCCACAAAATCATTGGAAATCAAATCACCCAGCAAATGAACCTTAATAATTTGCGCCATGAGGATACCATAAATAACCAGCGCAATATTATTACCTACCAGCATGGTAGAAATGAAGCTATTGGAATTACGAAAGAAATAGGAAAGGATGCGAGAAGTCAAACCCTCCTTACGTTCCATTTCAAAACGCAGTTTATCTACGGAAACAAAAGCAATCTCCATGCCCGAAAAGAAGGCAGAAAAAGCCATAGTAATCAATAAATAAATATAGGTATCCATAATTTATGGTTTGATACTGTCAATCTGCACACTGTCAGTTTGCAAACTGTCAGTAGGTGCTGTGGAATCATCATCTACGTAAAAGATGCCCTCTGGTTTTCTTATTGTATAAACAGTCATTTGTTCGTTGGAGTCGAATCCATGTCCCGTAATGATACGGTCCGGCTGTTCAATGCGGATAAACCTATCGGAATAGATTGTATGCTTATTCTGGTCCCAATAGAGCAGATCGGTTTCAAACCTCTCACCTTTCAGATTCCGAATATCTACATTGCTCATCAACTTCCATAGTTTTTGCTTATCATAATAATAAGCGGTATCCGACTTTACACTTGCTTCCACATTGAATACCGAATCAAACTTCTCCAGAAAAACGCCTTTTTCGAATGCCCAGTAGGATGGATTCTTCTTATCAAAAACCAGCCATTCTTCGGTATTGATGCGATAGCGGGTGACACCGGAGTCAGAAATCAGAGTCATCACCCCTTTCGTATCCATCACAGGCAATGAATCACGCTCAGTGATGGCGTCTCCTAAATCTTTATGACGCCCGGAACAGGCAGAAAATAAAAGAAGCATAACCACTGCCCCAAAGGCAATGGTTATGCTCAAACTTCTACAAAATAGGACGTTACTTCGTTGTGGTAACATATTTATATTTCTTATCGAACCGTTGTGCTTTCACCGATCCAGCCACCTACTGTAACGCGGTCGCCAGCTTTAATACCCAACATAAAGAGGTCTTCAGCTTTCGGTGTATAACGTGCATATGTTGAAATCAACTCATTTGCTTTATCTGCCACAGTCGGATCTACAGCTTTAGCACGTTGCAATTTATCGATAACAACAAAGTATGTACACTTATTCAACGCAGGCTCATCATTCCAGTTCGGGCTGGAAGCATAAAGCTGTGCAAGCAGAATATATGCATCACCATAATTTTCCTTAAAGCTGATAGCTTTCTGTAAATAGCTTCTGGCTTGTGACAACTTCTTCGCATTGAACAAAGAGGCAGCAACAACATAAGCTAACTGCGCTTTCTTTTCCGGATCACTTTCAAGATTCAATGCTTCATCAAAGTATTTGACTGCTGTATCAAAGTCACCTTTCTTATAAGACATATATCCACAACCTGTTGCTGCATCCGCAGTCGGGTTAATCTTATACATATAATAAGAAGCTTGGAAATATGCTTCGCTTTCAGTACACTTCATCATCTTCAGAATAGAGATAGCTTTCTTCAAATAAGTAGAGTCCGACTGATTAGCTTCAATTTTAGGACCATAAATACCTTGCAAAGATTCACAGTCAGCAGTACCGCTGTTGATAAACATTGCTACAATATTATCTTTCACTTGTTGCAAGGCCTTCTTTTTTGCAGGATCATTTTCTGCAGCAATAGCAGCATCTGCATATTCAGAGTCAGTCAGATAATCCTGAATAAATTGTTCTTTGTGGTTGGGGTCAGCTTTCAACTTGTTCAAAGACATATCTAAGAAGTAGTGTAAAATAGGGCTTTTAGAACCTTCTTTTTCAGATTCCAAAGATTCCTTCAACCAAGTATAAGCCAGATTCACATCAATATTCGGAGCATATGCAATATAACTGATAGCCTTACTTCCTTTCGTATCCCCCACAGAAGGTGTACCTTTCAAATGCTGGAAATTAGGTGTATATTGCATTCTCAAGTCATATACTTCCATCAATTCGTCGAAGTACTTCTTATAGTCGGCAGAATTACGGTCTTTTATATCACCCAAGAAAGCTGTTAATATCTTTATGCCATCATTAAAAGTATAAAACTTCAATGTCGGACAATTTTTAAGTACTTCTTTCCACGGCAAATAAGCGTCCTTAAAGTTACCTGCTCTTACTGCTTCATGAGAAATACTACTGTTCTTATTACAATCTTCAGTCTGTGCGAAAGCGCTGGTTACTCCACCCGAAAGGAGCAAGACAGCTACAAGCGTTTTAATCTTCATTGTATTTAAATTTTAGTTGTTATATTGTCTATTCTTCTTTTATTCAACCTTACGCTTCCAGAACCAACGTTCATTGAATGTCACGCCAATACAGACACGCAATGTATTCTCATTCACAAACCGGGCTTCTGTGCCTTGTGTTCTCACATATTGTGCTGAGATGCTCAACACAGAACGGCTACGTGGAAGAGGCAATCCGAAACCGGCAGTCACCCCGTATTCATTCGAAGCGCGCACACCGTCTATTTTATAATAAGGTTTGGAATAATAAGCCCCCAAACGATATTTTATATGTGCAAGATAACTTCTACCCAATTGGTTAGGTATATATTCCGCACCCAAAGCAATCTTCGCACGATTACAGAAAGCAGCCGGATCATTCATGAATGTCACACTATTCCATTTCTGGAACATCACATCCATACCTACCGTCAGTCGATCATCATATACATACGTCACACCGGCCCCCAAAGTCATAGGAATACCCATCGTCAATACCGTATCCCGTTGCGTTGTGCTATAGCCAGTATTCTGATTACCAAGCTGTTCCTGTACATATGAGTCATTACTCAAATTATGTCCTGGCGAGAAGACAACCCCCAAAGTGGCAGCATGTTTCTTACCAAATTGGTGTGTATATTGTGCGCCAAAATCAAGTTTATAGCTTGTAATCTCTATTCCGGTAACCGTTGTCAACGGCATTACAGTCGCATCAGACGGAAATGTCTGGTAACGGCTATGTGAGATATCCCCCCAAAGATACGAAATATTCGCACCAACGGAAAGATTTTTAAGAATTTTAAAACCTGCGCCTAAATAAAGTTGGTGTAACCCTCCTTCTCCGGAATAAGTATTTATATAAGATTTCTCGGGAATCTTCTCATTTTCAACATAGCTACCCATGCTATATCCGATATTGGAATAAGGCAACAATCCTATACTCATAGCCCCCCACTTGGAAAGACGGAACTGCATCGTAATGTAGTCAAAACTTGAGTTTTTGGCATTCATCTTGACGCCTCCATCACTAAAGTTGGTGTTCTGCATAGAAATACCCCCGTCAAACATAAAGGTCAACGAATCGACCGCTGTATAGGATGCCGGATTCGCGAAGTTGGTCTGATACTTATCACGTAAGCCATAAGCAATGCCGCCCATTGCCTTACTATTACCCGACCCTTGGTCTGCCAGCTGTCCGTATCCGTATCTTGTATAGGGAGAATTTGTATTATTTTGAGCGACCATCGCCCCAGATAATATCGTGAGCAAAAGCACCAAAAGTGTTTGTCTAAATCTTGTCATTATTATAGTTTAAAATTCGATTTAATCCTTTCAACACTAAAAATCTGTCTGCAAAGATGATACTTTTTAAGTTCGTATCAAAAGAAAAATCATCCCCGCCCGTTAAAAAAACCAAAAGTTCAGGATATTTATGTTTCATAGCCACTATGTAACCCGAAATTTCATATTCCATTCCTTTTAATACTCCCGCACGGATAGCAGTGTCAGTATCCCTCCCCATGGGGAGTTCACGCCCTTCACGCAGCACCAGCGGCAATCGCCCTGTAAACTGGTGAAGTGCCCGGAAACGCATCTGCATGCCGGGAGATATATTCCCGCCATGATAGCGTCCTGAAGCATCAACAAATTCATACGTAATGCAGGTACCGGCATCAATCACCAGAATATCTCTGTCGGGAAATTGTTCATTTGCCCCTACCACTGCCGCCATACGGTCGTATCCCAGCGTTTCAGGAGTTTCATACAAATTTTCCACCGGAAGAGGCGTTTTTTCATTCAGCCAGAGCACAGGCACAGGGAGTTTTGATAGTTGCGCCAAGGCACGTTCACTCAAATCTATGACGCTTGCTACAATCGCTTTTTCAACAGCATACCGACTACAAATATCAGGCAAACGCTCTAATGTGCTATTTGAATCATACACCACTTCCAACGGCAATGTTCCATCAAAAAGCGCCAACTTTGCCGTTGTATTTCCTATATCGACAACCAGATTCACAGCATTACTAATTAAATTTGCGGCGCAAAGATACTATTTATATAGTTTCCGGCAACATTTTATCTAAGAAGAAGAAAAAATTATCGACGAACGCTTTCATTATCCGGCGAATCTACAAGGATTAAAGACTTTTTCAGTAATACGTTTTTTTTCTATCAATATTCATCGTTAGCGTAAAGGAAACCGAAAGTGGCTTGTTCATACTCGAATATTTCTTCAGGGGCAAAGAATCTTTTCAGCTCCACTTCGGCAGCTTCAGGCGAATCGGATGCATGGACAATATTTTCCTGGAAACTCATACTGTAATCTCCGCGAATGGTTCCGGGTGCTGCTTTTCTGCCATTGGTAGCGCCAGTCAAAGCCCTCACCGCTTCAACAGCATCTACCCCTTCAAAGCAGCACACAATGACCGGACATGCCATCATCGAGTCCTTCACTCGCTGAAAGAATGGCTTTGCACTTAAATGAGCATAATGTTCATTGAGTACTTCGTCCGTCAATTGAACCATCTTCATTCCTGCTAAACGCAGGCCTTTGCGTTCGAACCTATTTGTAATCTCACCTACCAGTCCCCTCTGCAAAGTACATGGTTTCAGAATAACCAGTGTTTTTTCCATCATAATAGTCGGTTTTTTATTGAAAGTTATAGAGTTGTTTACTCTGTTCAAAAATACTATTTTTCTTTGAAACAAGGACCACTTTGATTCTTTTTATGTATATATCCGCAGTTTATTTATTGCGATAAGAAAAAAAGAATTATCTTTATTGTGCATATAATACGTAACTCATGACTATTTTAGGTATAATATACATACTTTATCTGACATTGATTGGTAGCATAATTGCCCTTTTGCTATCCACTGTAATCTTTAATATTATAAAAAGGCCCAAAACAGCAAAAGTCTTATTTATCACCTTGCTATCAATAATAATCATATTATCGACTATCTTAATATCAATCGTTTTGATATAGTAAGTGAATGTAACTTTGCTGTATTATCAAAATACCCGATACCGAAGAAATAGATACGAGCTCCCAAGTAGAAAATTACTTAAAAAGAAGAATAAATAATCCCTGCCTCTACTGATATTTTATAGCAAGAGACAGGGATATTTCAAATGAGCGGATTGAAAATCCGAATAGTCAATACAGTTGGATAACATATCCGACTAAGCGAGATGGGCTAGACATCCCTATAAGTTATAGGAATTTCAATTAATGGATTCCAATTGGTTTTCCATATATCAAGCTCATATAGCTCTCCTTTTTCGTCTAAGTATAAAGATGCTACAACTGCAATCCCATCAATGTCATCAAATAAGCAATCGCTAGCTTGAGATCCATAATGACGTTCTTTGTAATCATCTATTCCATGAGGATGCAAAGCAAGGCTTCCCATTCCTCCATCTGACAAGTCTGATACTAACAAATTACTTTTCCAGTTAAGAGGAAAAGTATTATGTGATCTACATACTAATTCTTCTAATAATTGGATTTCTAATGCTGTTGGACACCTCATTTTATTCTATTTGATGGATTCTTCCTATATTAATTTTCCCATTACCTAATTTATAAGCAGTATATTGCAACCTATGCCCCATGATCTCTATTCTTTGATTAAAAGGTTTACCCTCTACTATTTCTGTAGTTTTTTTTGCAATATCTTTCATTATAGTTTTAGTAACAACATCTCTTGACAAACCGAGTTGATCTATGTGCCTAAAAGTATGATATACTTGGTTTTCATTTTGTCCAAAAGTAATAATGCTTCTAAAACTTCTAATTGCACTTTTTGCTTTAAACAAGTTCTTTGCTGATTTCCATAGTGACACCCATTTAAACGCACTAAGTCCAGGCAAAGGAGGCTCTCCGGTAGATTGAAGTTCATTTTCCCCAATAGGCTGATAAAGAGTTTTATACAACTCTATTTTATGCCCATAAATCACAACCTGCCCATTCTCAACCTTACCTTCATAAGAATACAGCGTAGCAGTCTGGTCATTGTAAGTCAGAGCATCTGCCCCATACGCCTCATAAGCTGCAAGGAACTCCTTGTTCGACATTTGGTACCAACCATCAAAGCCATATCCGCTTATACCCTTGTTCTCGTTATAATGCTTCCAGAACTCATAAATGACATTCGGATCACTCGTACTCCAATAATCTTCCCCCGTCGGATCCACCCTATTCATCGGGTCTCCCCCGCAGTAAGTATAAGGATACGTGCCCGGATAATTACCAGCCTGAGGGTCGACGCTGATGAACATGCCTATCTTAGAGTCATAAATGCGGGCATTCATGTTGATTAGCCCGAACTCGTCGATATGCTCGTGACCCGTATATCCGCAACTGGTGATACTATTAGCATCCGCAAGCTCCGCACTACTCAGAGCAACTCCCGTCAGCGAATGGCGGCGATTGCCCCAAGCATCATAAGAGAATTTCTGAACGATACCTCCACTGTTGTAAAGCGACATCAAAGAACCCAGACGGTCGGTCAGCACTCCGTAACTGGTTTTACTACCACCGGAAGTACGGACTAAAGCAACCAAACGTCCATCGGCAAAGATATAATCTAAATCGGTAACTGCACCATTTCCTGTGTTAATATTTCGCTCAAAATCATCAAAATAGTAACGCTTACTTGAAGTAAAAAGAAGAGCAGCAGCAGAAGAAGAAGCAGAAGAAGAAACAGTTAGTGCCCGTAATCGTGCAAGTGGTCGCCCCCATATTTATAGATACATAAAGAATAAATAATCCCTGCCTCTACTGATATTTTACAGAGCATCGTTTTTCACATCATGCCGTTAGGATTCAACACATGACTTTCCATTGCATCTAATAATTCCTTTATTGTTATTTTTTTCTTTGAAGGAGAATTAATGTATTTATAGAAAAAAGGGAAAAAAAGGCCTAAAATACCTTCTGCTTCAAAATATTCGTCTAATCTAAACTTAGAAACATCTACATTAAATTTCTTACCAAAAGCTAAAATAAATTCAACAGCATCATTTCCCGTAATTCTCAAGTCACGCTCTAACAAAGTTGTCTCTCTTAGATAGCTTTCACACATTATTCCTTGACTCTCTATAAATTCCCTCAATAATATTATATTTTCATTTTTCATTGATATTTCTGATATAACGCAAAAGGTCCATATTCTTGTTCTAAATTCCAGCTTGTTGTTATAATATTATATCCAAGACTAGGAAGTTTCAGATTAAATAGATTAAAAAAATCAGAATACTCGATGCAATCGGACAACACATCCTAACTGAACGGACAGACAAATTTATTTCAAAGGTATATATTATACGTTTGAATTATTCTATCACAAATTAATTGAATATCACTATTATATTTTTTATTATTTAAGTCACATTCTAACCCCATTTCATTTATTGCGATATTACGCAAACAAGCCATTAGTTTTTTCTTATCATAACAAAATTGAAGAATTGTTGGAATATACCCTTGATATTCATCAATTGCTAATTCTGGTCCAACTCCAATAGGATCCCATTCCACTAAAATCTGATTTATCATTTCTATTTTCGTTTTCACAATTACCAAAATTAATTTACAGAGCCTATTCCTATACCTTATCTGCGATCCATATCTCCCTATAGCTCGGTCAGTGCTCCTCCTCTAACAATTACCAAAATATCTGAGACCTTAAAGTCACGGTCAATCATCTGAATCCCTGTCACTACAAATAATCCTCTTTGTAGAGACAGGGAAAAATTTAGATTAGCGTATTAAAGGTCAATGGATCAAGAATATCAACCTACCGGATATAGTCGATCCAATTCATCCTTAACTGTCGAAATTAAAAAAATACGTCCTTCATCGGCCAATTCTCTTACACCAGATACAGACAAAGCTTTCTCTTCGTATGGGATAACAAAATCATCAAAGAACTTCTTTAATGTCTGCATTCTGTCCTCATCAGACATGGTAGTATCAAAGTTGAAAAGAGAACAATACTCCTTAGGCTGCCTATCGAAAACATTCCCCATATACTTCTTTATCGTATCTTTGTCAGGAGCATATTTTTTCCCAAAAGTACCTTGTATGTATGTCTTTATATTCAATTCGTAATAATCTCCAAAATTAGATTTTTGTAGTTGAAGTACGAATATGCATTCAGAACTTTCTTTATAACATCCACCAAAGGCACTCTTAAAGCCATAAGATTTAGCCATTTCACCAAATCTTTTCCGAAATTCTTTACTGTCCATAATTAATAAGTATCTAAAACTGTTGTCCATTGCCAACCTTGAAACTCCGGCATTGTTTGTAATTCATGCAAATACATCTGAAGTTGTTTTTGTCCTTACTTCATAGATCGAGGATTATATGGCTTTAGCTCATAATTTTTTTTATTAATAATATCCCAATAATTTATTCGTTTATCACTTGATAATACGAAGGATTAAAAATACCAATATTCCGTTCAGTCGGACAACACATCCGACTGAACGGAGAAATGAACAATTACTCAATCCCCAGTTCTTCTCGAACTGCAGGAGTCAAATATATCCTTTTTTCTTCAAACATCTTTATGATGCCTACCTTCGATAAAGTTTGTGTAGTAAAAGGAACGATAACATCACTAAAAGTAGCTTCTAACCTCTTGGTTCTTTCTTCATCACTCATTGTAACATCCTCTAAATCAAATATTGAATTTCCCGTAATCTGATCTATTACATGCCCAAATGAGCTTTTCATTATTTCCTTATTAATAGAATAATGCCGGTCAAAAGCCCCCTGGATATAAGCTCGCAAATTTAAATAAAACTCATTAACATAGCTTGACTTTTGAAGCCAAAATAAAGATATGCACTCGTCGTTTTCTTTATACCAACCTCCATAGGCACTTTTAAAGCCATAAGATTTAGCTATTTTACCAAATCTCTTCTTAAATTCTTTACTATCCATAATTAATAAGTATCTAGAACAGTTTTCCATTGAATATTTTTGAATTCTGGATGTCTTTGAATAACAGCAGGAGTCTGTAATTCATTCAAGTACATTTGAAGTTGCCTCAAACCTTGCTTTACAGAACGAGGATTATATGGTTTCAATTCATATATAATACCATTCTGAATATCCAAATAATCTATCCGTTTACCACTTGGCAATACAAACTCCTTTCCATATTGTCCAGCATGATAAGCACTATGCATCTTTTGTCCCAATTGCAAACTAGATTTCGTATAGGCTTTTACAACCGGCGCAGCATTTTTTGCTCCAGAGGCAAACTTAAACAAGCTCTTAACTGATTTCCACAACGAAGCCCATTTAAATGCACTAAGTCCCGGCAAAGGAGGCTCTCCGGTAATCAGGTACTCATTATTTTCAACAGGGAGATAGAAAGATTGCTTCAGCTTTATATGGCTTCCATAAATCACAACCTGCCCATTCTCAACCTTACCTTCATAAGAATACAGTGTAGCAGTCTGGTCATTGTAAGTCAGAGCATCTGCCCCATACGCCTCATAAGCTGCAAGAAACTCCTTGTTCGACATTTGGTACCAGCCATCAAAGCCATATCCGCTTATACCCTTGTTCTCGTTATAATGCTTCCAGAACTCATAAATGGCATTCGGATCACTCGTACTCCAATAATCTTCCCCCGTCGGATCCACCCTATTCATCGGGTCTCCCCCGCAGTAAGTATAAGGATACGTGCCCGGATAA
>NZ_JH992940.1:1485707-1494778 GCF_000315485.1 Bacteroides oleiciplenus YIT 12058
TCATAAGAGAATTTCTGAACGATACCTCCACTGTTGTAAAGCGACATCAAAGAACCCAGACGATCGGTCAGCACTCCGTAACTGGTTTTACTACCACCGGAAGTACGGACTAAAGCAACCAAACGTCCATCGGCAAAGATATAATCTAAATCGGTAACTGCACCATTTCCTGTGTTAATATTTCGCTCAAAATCATCAAAATAGTAACGCTTACCCGCTGCAAAAGGAAGCGTGGAAGAAGAAACAGTCAGTGCACTATAATCGCGCAAGTTGTCGGCACCATACTCATAGTAGCGGGTGCAATCGGTATGCACTATCGAAGAAGGAAGATTATTCTTATAGTAATTCAACTGCTGAAGGGCAACAGAATATCCCGACACCGAAGCTATTTTCGACAAAGGAGCACCGGATGCATTGTACGTATAACTTCCAATATCCGACTTTGCCTTGATGGTACGTCCACTATTATAAGATACCGTAACCGGAGTCTTTCCCGAAAGAGTGGAACTCAACAGACATCCTTCCGCATCGTAAGCGAAAGTTTCAGTAAGCCCGCTACCACCGAACTTTTCGATGCGTTGCGTCAGCAAACCACCCCGGTTGTATTGGTAACTGAAAGCTGCCAAAGAGTTACTGATCCCCTGATACCTTCCCATCTGGTCGTAAGTATAAGTGGTCTGCTTACTTCCACAATTCACATCACTGCTCAACAAACCCTGTTCGTTATAACTTTTAGCCTCCCACAACTTCACGGAAGTAGCATTATCGGTGATGGAGACAAGGTTGTGGGAAGCATCGTAAGCAGACTTCTGCACAAGACCCGACGGGCTGGTATAGGTGAGCAAACGCCCTTTGCCATCATAGGTATAGCTTTTAGTGAGAGTCTGATCCTTAATGGTCTTCACTTCCTTCTGCAACAGCCCCGCAGTTGTATACGTATAAACAGATTGATGACCGGAAACTCCGTCACTTGCCAACTGTCCCTTATTATTATAGGTGTAAGACAAAGAGCGGTCGCCATCCGCCACGCTGGTGAGGCGTCCTGCCAAGTCGTAAGCATAGGTGATAACGTTATGATTGGCATCCGTCTTCGTGGCCAGTTCGTCAAAGCCGTTATAGGTATAAGTCGTAGTGCCCGAAGCAGCGTTGCTGACACTGGTGCACAAGCCATAAGCATTGTAGGTGGAAGTCATCGGATAACCGGGCGAGCTTACCTTTACCACACGACCGGCTGCATCATAAGTATAAGTTGTGGTGCCTGTGGCGTCGCTCTGCGACACAATATTCCATTGGGCATCGTGTACAAACGTTTCCGTGCTCTCCTTGTCCGTTACAGTCCGGCAGGTCTCGGTCTGCTTGTTGTAGGTGTAATACACCTGTTTGTTCAAAGCTGTCCCGTCTGCCGAATGATGATTTTCTTGCGTCAGGCGTTGGTAGCCGTCGTACGTATAATCTACGGTGGCAAGAAGGCTCAAAGTACCGTTGCCGCACAGTGTTTCCTCTTTCACCGGCAGCCCCATTGCGTTGTAGCTGCTGCGCAGATGCTGCCACTTGCTTCCGGGTTGTAATTCGCTCTGTAGCAATGTACGCCCGTAACAGTCTGCCGTAGTTTCAGAAGTCAGTACCCCGTCATAGAGCTTTTGCTGCCGATATAAACTGGCGGCTGTTCCCGTCAAGGAATGATTAGTCCATGAATACCGGTATTCCGTGGGCACCTGTTCGTGGGAAAGGGATTTCTTCAGCCGGCCGAACGTGTCGTACTGATAAGTAGTGGTTCGTCCGTCGGGAGTTGTTTCCGAAAGCGGATTTCCATAGAAATCCTGCACAACCTGCGTCACCAGTCCTGCGGGATCGGTATCCTTTTTCACATAGCGGGCATCATCATATTCATAGTTATGGGTACGCGCTTTCCCGTCGGCTGATACGGTTTCGGAAGTCGGGATACCCAGCGTGGCATCATAGGTATATCGTTTCGTCATACCGTGCTCGGTTTCGGTCAGCAAATCGCCATAACTGCTGTAGCCAAAGGTTTTCTCTTCACCCACAATAGAGACGCCGGAGCAACTGAAGGTTTTCTTGTAACCACTCATGCGGCAAGGAAATGAAGAAACATTGGCGCACGACACATAGCTCATGGTTTCGGAAACATCGCGAGAAGCTTCCGTTCCTCCACGATAAGAGGTAGAACGACTAGTCAGGTTGCCCGATGCGTCATAAACATAACTTATATTCGTATCTATCCCCTTCAATCTATCCGTCACACTACAAACTGTGATATAAAAAAAGCCGTATTTCCCATATGTGTTTTTGAATGACGGCCAATAGCCATGACTTAAATACACAGTCTCTGATTCGCGCTGACCAGATGACTGATAATAATACGGATACCCCGAATAAGAAATCAAACTATATCCATCGGTTATCTTATTTCCGGAAATGGCGTCCTGGCAAACAATGGTCTGGAACCCTTGAAATTCCCTACCGGACTTATATGCATAAATCGGAGATGTATACATATAACTCTTGTTTTCCGCCAACTGATTATTGAAAAGATTGCCCAGCGTAACAGACTTTACTGTATTAAAAGTAGGAATATCCTTATTCCAGCTTGCATAGCTTCCATTATAGAATTTCGGGTCTCGTGCAGCAGTGGTCACCAACTGATAATTGATGTCCCGCTTCGTGCCATCCCCATTCTTTATCCCGGTCACTACATCCGAAGTGCCCTGATGGCTAAGACACAGCGACTTCAGAGAAGTAGATCCTGTCAGCCAGGAAGGATGACTGGAATCAAAGGGATGAGAGCGGAACTCACAAACATTCACCAGGTCGCACTTGCCATCACCCGAGAAGTCGGCGGCAATGGGATAAAAGTACGACGGATAAATGTAATACTTTCCGTCGCGGGTATATACTCCTTCCTTTCCGGGCGTCCCGCCGGTCTCTTGTGAAAGATAAAGATCATATTCCAGACTGGTACTCCGTGTCTTGAAACCGGGGGCATAATTTATATACACCCAGTCGCCTCCCGATACATACCCCGACTGGCTTTCCATGCATGACACTATATTGTTGCTTCCCACGCATACCACATCCGTCAGACCGTCACCATTAAAATCCCCCGTTCTGAAACTATTATATCTGTTGTTAGTAAAACTATGGGATAAGAATTCTGATGTAAAATTCGTCCCATCACCTGTATTATAATAAACAGTCGCCTGTTCATTGTTAGGTACAACTTCATTATATCCTTCCAACATAAGGAAATCCAGATAGCGGTCGTCATTAAAATAGCCGCATAGCAGCACGCAATGAGGCGCAAGCATATAGTTTCGGGCAAAACTGCGTTCCAATATCACGGCATCCTTTGCCGGACTGTTGACCTTAACCCCGCCCACATCGTTGCAGACAATGATGTCCTGACACCCGTCGCCATCCACATCACCTATCATATAAGTATAGAATCTATCGAATTGAGATAATGTGTACCTCGTCCCGCCGGTATATCCCTGTTTAAAGTAGACATTGTCCACCACCAGTTCATCTTTGCCATCACCGTTTATATCTGCCATAGCCACAATATTGGCAGTACCGACAGTGCTGACAGATGGCTTATAACTCTGTTTGGTAAATTTGGGAACATTATTATTGTCCAAAGAAGCCTGCCAGTATTCATATCCCGACGAAGTATCGAAAAAAACATCGTCAAGCCCATCGCCATTAAAGTCACCCGCAACAGCTTTCAGCGGCTTGTATTGGTTGGCAAAAGTAGCTATGGTAAGTTCATTGGAGAACCCATTAGGATTGCCATAGCGATAGACTGCCAGATAATCCCTGGGAGCCCCCGCTGACTTATTCTCTGTGGAAAGATCATAAATAGTGAGCAAGTCCGTACAACCGTCGCCATTAAAATCGCCCTGCACAAACTCAGAGTTTTGCGAATAAGTATAAGAAGCATTAAACAGGCGTTCGCCGACATCTCCCCACTCAATGCGCATAGGATTCAGCGCTGTGGTTCCTCCCTCGCCATATTCCGTTATGGTATAGAGCCGTGGATACTGATTGCTGTATTCATCTGTCGGCTTCAGATAATCGAACGTATAGCGGCGCATGACAGTTGCATCCGTCTTCACCGTTATTTCTTTAAGAATTTTGTCACGCTTCACCGGGCAACCGCAAATGTATCCGCCTTGGGCATCCACATATCGCTGATAGCTGAACAGCACCTTGTTTTCATGCACAAAGTTATGATGGGTATGAAGCGTATAAGTGATGGAAGCCAGCCAAACATCTCCGTTAGCTAAATCTTGTTCATATTGGTAACTGATGTAATTTCCATGCACATCTTCCTGTGCAGCAAGATACCAAGCTATATAGGAAGAATTAGCAGAAGACTTCTGAAAAGCATTCGTAGCATTATAATTACCGTAATAAAACTTGGTGCCATCCTTTTGCTGCACTGCAAAATACTGAGGATTCCCTGCCGTACCACCATGTAAAGTGATACGTGAGAAGTCATCTACTTCTTTCAGATAATTACTGGTGCTACCGTTCTTTATCAACCGCAGGCCATCCAGTTCAAATAGGGCGTCATCGAAAGATACACCACTGTTTGAACCATCATAAAAGTTTCGTTTCCCGTACCTTGTAATAGAAGAGACACACGACAAGTTCATCCCATACCCCAGAATATCCTCACCCGCCAGACTGTTATAAACGATATTCAGTTCAGGCGTCATCCCCGCCTGCCCTTGAGGCAACGACAGAGGTATAGTAAAAGCAGAAGAACCGTTAGAATTCACCTTGAAAGTATAAGGTATGTTTCCCACCGGCCGACTTTCATCAAGCGCATAATTACCGGAAGTGGCATACACCAGATTTCCGATACTACCGGAATTCACAGCAGAGCGTTCTGCGTCCAGAGCGCGAGTAAACGAACTACTCTTTGTTTGCATGCGGAATACGCGATTGCCCGCATCATCATACGTATAATTTATATTTTGTGATGCCGCAGCAGCAGACATCATAAATAAAGCGATAAAAATAAATATCAATTTGTTTTTCATCATTTCTTGGTTTTAATGAATATCCTATAGAAAAAAAGAGGCCCGCCCTGTCTCCGGAATGTCAAAAAACGGCGAACAGAGGAGCCTCCAGTTATGCAATGCATTTTACGGTGTCATTGCATTCACACCCAGCACACCCGCTATCGCCGTTACCACCGCAACAGCTACTTTCAAGATCATACTCCACACGGATTTCTTGATTGCCATACTTCCACACCTCCCCTCGATTAAATTGAAAATTGAGAATTGAAAAATTAGAGTTCATGGGCCACGTCGAAGCAAGGACATTCCTTTATCCACTCTTCCGGTTCCACCATCCCGTTCCCGTTCAGGTCCGGGCTGAGGTCGCGATGACCGCAGACGCGCACATCGCCCCGAAAGCGGCGCAGTAACTGATGTACCAGCAGACGCAGCACACTTCGCTGTTCCGGCGTACGGGTATCCTTCGGATTGCCCTGCGCATCCAGTCCGCCTTCATAGCAGATGCCGATGGAATGGGCATTGTATCCCTTCACATGCGCCCCTGCAAGGGCGATGGGGCGGGTATTTGCTACCGTGCCGTCACGACGGACGTAATAGTGATAGCCGATATCCCGGAAACCGCGACGGAGATGCTCCGCACGGAGAGCCTCTACCGTAAGAGGAAAGCCCTCACGGGTGGCGCTGCAATGCACCACGATATAGTTTATCTTTCGCATAATAAATTGCTGATTAAATAATGAATGATAAGTAGCTGCGCAGCCTTTAATTTCTAATTCTTACTTTTAAATTTCTGACGCCTCCGGCTTCAGATTCTATCCCAGCGGATCTTCCTCCAGACCGCCTTCACCTTCTCCCGGCTTGTCGCCGCCTCCGGCATTGCCGCCCGAACCGCTGCCCTCGTAGGCATCATCTTTCAGGCAGACGCTGTTGGTGACACGGCTGCCGTCTTCGCTACGAAAAGCAAGGTAAACGGCCAGCGCCTCGTCTTCCCAGTTATCGGGCAACGTCAACTGTACAGTGCCGTCGGCACGGGTGGCAGCTTCCAGGTCGTAGTAGGCCTCACCGCGTTCCTTGTTGTACACCAGCGGCATAGCCTGGTCGGTAGCGAGGGCGTCGCCCAGTTTACTGTTATCCTTCCACGTCAGGGTCATCTTGCCATCGGTCAAGGCAGCCGAAGCATTGAAGACGGGCATCAGGGTGCCACGGGCCACCAGTACACGCTCATAATCTACAGCAAGCTGGGGTGCCGAACCGGTGATGGCATGGCGCAGGATGTAGGACATCGCCGCATTGAAAGCCGTGCGCCCTTTGGCATAAGTATGATAACCTACGCGAACATAGGGAATGATAGCGCGCAGGAAGGTCATGCTCATGGCAAACTTGCCGCGTTGCGTCTGTTGTTTCGGAGTGCGGGGGTTACTGACACTGATGGCCAGCGCACGCATATAACTCACATCTTTCCAGGTACTACCCACTACGGTACCCACTTTTCCACTGAATCCGCCGAGGATTCCTCTTTTAATTTCTCCCATTATCGTATATTTTATAGGGATCAGGACCGGTCAATGCGACCAAGTCTCAAGGGCTGAAGAAGGCAGACAGCAGCAAGCAGGCACGATACCTCTGCAGCAGCACGGCGATGCAGGAGCTTTTGTCGTTCAGCCTGAAACAAAGGTAAGCGGTAAAGAAAGGTGATTTTAAAAGCGCGTGATTCTTGCGTCGTTTTGCGTCGTTTTGCACAGTTGGTTGCCAAATTGCCAACGTTGCCACGTTGCCACGAACTCAGTCCATGGCAATGCGGTCCGCCATTTCAAGCTGCCACTCCTGACAACGATGGCGCAACAAGCGGTCGGTGTGCGACAGTACGAGAGGCAAAGGACTGCCGTCCACACACGCCGGATTGGCCTTGACAAGCTGGAAGGCTTGCACCAGCACATCGTCCGCCTCGGCAGATGGCAACGGTTGCAGGCTGCCATCGGCACAAAGGCGGTTGAGCCTGACCTCCAACGGATAAGGATAAGAAGCGCGAGAGGAATCGGACGCCGGTCTGAAATCGCGGCAGAAAAGAAGGAAAGTGTCATCAGTGCAGCCCAGAACGGTTCCCGCAGGAGGCATACAGCCGGGAGCATCGGGGGCATAGTGACGGAGCATAGCCCTCGACGTGCGCCGCACTTGCGCCAGCACCACCGGCACAGCTTCCGAATACGGAACCATCCAGCGCACCAGAGACAGCAGAGCAGCCGTCGGAAGCTCCCGGTGGCAATAAACCACCAACCGCTGGGGAGGGCTATCACGGTGGTCGGTCAAGAACTGTTCGTAAGCCCTCCTGAAGCGCGAAGAAAAGAACAGCGAGAACTTCTCTTCAGCCTTGCAGAGGTCGAAGCAGCAGCCCCGGGCAGGATGGTTGTAGAAAGTGACCGCACTGAAAGGCTCGAAACATTGCAAGGGACGTGAGCAAGAGAATCCGGCAATGAGGTCGGTGTCCTGCGAAGCAAAATGGCGGGGCATCCACGGCACACCACCCATCTGCACCAGCAAGCGCGAGGCCACAGAGGGCAGGTATCTGCCGAAGCCCCCGGAACTGACGGCATGCAACGGAATGGCTCCCACATAGAGCGCCCCCAAGGAAAGCACCAATCTGCGCAGGCGAACCGATAGTTGCCGCCCCGTCAGTGCAGTAGCCGCCTCTCCCGAAGGGACCATCAGGCAATAGAGCCTAAAAGCGGCAGGAACATCCGTGGCAGGCTGCGTGTAGAGTGCCTGCGTCAGTTGGTCTGCGGCACGCTCATCCGCATCATAAGCTATCCACTGGTCCATGCTGCCCACAGGCATCACGGCTATAAGAGAAGCCAATGGGGAGAAAAGGCCGAAAAGGCGGCGGGCAGCATCCAGTTGCCCCCTCGGATAGAGCATGGTGAGGGTAAGAGAACGGCACCGCCCGGGCAGACAGGCACCGTAACGGCAAAGGCCGGTGCGGGGATCGGTTTCTACGGCCGACTTACCGAACTGCAACAGGCTATATTCCGCCCCGATACACCGCAAACGGTGGGCAGGCACATCGGCCGGATGGAGTGACAAGTGAAGGGGACAGCCGGAGACTGCCCCACCCGAAGGGAAGCAACGCGCCAACAGTCCTTCCACCTCCTGCCACAAAGCTTCATAAGGGCCGGACAGGGCGGACATTTGCTGTTCCATACCGCCGGAACAATCCAGGCGGGCAGACAAAGCAGGGGTAAGCACCGCATAAACAGTGTCCAGATGGCCTATCTGCACCGAACTGAGCGCCTCATAAGGTACCACCCATCCGTCTGTAGCTACCAGAGCGGGCGAAGCACCCACAAGTCCCATTTCAGACACAGGAAAACCGATGTATAGTTGTTTCGCAGGCAGCACTTCCACTGCAATCCTACAGTCGGCAGAGGCGGAAGGGGAAGAGGCGGATACCGGGGGAAGCGGACGGAAAGAGAGACGCCTGTAACGGAAAACGTTTCTTTCCGTTTGCTCCGGAGCATCTTTCAGCCACACTTCAAGTACTCCGGGACAGGGTGTATGATAGAGCATCGGGGCAAGACTCCCCGCTTCTGTGGCAAGCTCCCCCGTAAGGGATACCAGCCACCGGCAGAGATCGGACGGCGTAGCGTCGGGATGACCGGAATCAAGCGTAGCTTGTAATAGTAGTTCCTTCATAGTATTATTTGCCTGAAAACCCCAATATTAACAGACAAAGGTAAGAACATTATTTTTATATTACAAGACAAGTACCGTGTATTCAGGACAAGCGCACACTAATTACTATTCATATCTGTGCAGAAAGGAACAAAAGTGATTAGTGATTAGTGATTAGTGATTAGTAATGAGGCAAATGATAAACAGCACTATCTCAATTCTCCTCCTCCCGGGAGGTTGTGTAAAAAGTAAGAATCAAGTGTTCTTTGACATTTTGTATTAAAAAGGAAATGCTCTTTATCTCTTTATTTTGGAATTTCTATTGTTGTCCTTTGGCAAATGACCGCTATTAGGTAT
>NZ_JH992940.1:1495418-1498875 GCF_000315485.1 Bacteroides oleiciplenus YIT 12058
TATTGTTATCAAAGCAAAGATATAAAATCCTTTTTATACAATATGTCAAAGAACACTTGATTCTTACTTTTTACACAACCTCCCGGGAGGAGGAGGGGAATTAAGATAGTCCGCCTAATTAATTGAGATACTCAGTAAATCATCATTTCATTCAAAACCCTGCAGAAATGAGTAAGAATTAGGTACGGTCACCCTGCTGTGTATCCGGTGCGTAGCATTTCCATAGCACCTTCGTAACGCCTCCATAGTATCTCCGTAGCATCTCCGTACCAACTCCGTAGCAAGTCCGTAGCAGCTCCGTGCCTATAGACTACGGAGATACTACGGACCTGGTACGGACCGGACACGGTCCAGATACGGAGCGGACACTATTCAGACCGAATCACTTTCCCGTTTTTCCATACGCATCATGGTCCAACTTCTGCAAACGCCCCTGATTGCACAGTTCAATGATGTAGCGGTCGGCCGTACGGGCAGGGATTCCCTCGGTGCGCGCCACGTTCTGGTAACCCGCGCGATTGAAAGACTCCGGCAATCCCTCAAATAACTGAAGCAACCGACGTTCGCGCTGATCGCCTTCGGCGACGGTGGCCCGGCGGGGTGCAGACTTGGTATCGGCCTGCAATCCTTCATATGCCAGTCCCGTATGATGCAGCAACACCTCCATCATCAGGAGCGTGGTGTGAAAATCATCATCACGGCAACAAAGAGTGGCCGGCAACGGGGTGTCTCCCTCATAGTCCATCAGTCGCAGTGAAGAGAACACCATGCAGATGCGGTAAGCCGTCAGTCCCAGGCGACGTACAGAAGCCAGCATGTCGGAACCAAAACACTGGAGTCCCTGCTGCTGCATAGAGTTGAAAAAACGGTTGAACTCCACCTGTTGTGTGGCGGTGAGCGTGAAGCGCAGGGGGGCTGTTTTCTTCAAACGTAAATAGAATTGAAAGAAACGGCCTCCCAACCGAAGGAAACAACTGTCCAGCGTATCCTCCCCGTTGCAGGCAAACACATCGTTCCATACCGGGCGCAGGGGCAGGCTGTAGAAGAGGAAGCGGGAAAAAAGCCCGTTCTCGGCATCAGGGATGAGCGCCCCTATCTGGCGAGGCGTTCCGCTGAGCAGCACCGAAAGGCGGGGCATGGAGATTTCTACATATTCGCGATCCTTCCGGCGATTGTAGGCGATGGTCTCGTGATGGAAGGCCTTGCGCAGGCCGTCACTGTAGTTGCCGTGCTCGCTGCGGAAAGTGGTGGTCAGCGTGTCGCCTTCAGTCTCAAACATCAGGGCTTGTCCTTCGTTGTCGTTCAACGTCTGGAAGAGGGCTGTGGCGCTACTGTTGGCAGGAATAAAAAGCATCCTGACGGGCGGTTGGCAGGGTTCGTCACCGCCCTCCTTGCGTTTGCTCTTTTCGTAGAGGGACTTCTCACGGCGATATTCCTCCCACTCGCGGACGTTCTGCCGGCGCAGGTCGGCATGCACCACATCCACCAGATGACGGCACAGCGTCAGCCGCCCCTTACCCGCCGAGGCCTGTGCCCCGACAAACAGGTAGAGGTTGGGGTAGACTTGCCGCTGCCCATAGATGCCCGAAATTTGCGTCAGGCAAGAGGAAAGCACCGTGAGGGCACCCAGCAACAGCATGTCCGTGTCTTCGGCCGAAATGCCGTAAGAGCAGACATCGGAGAGCAGGCGGGGCATGGAGGCGTAGATTTCATCGGGGAAAGTGGGGAAATCATCGCCCGGAGGCGTCCGATCCGCTCCGGCAACAGGGGATATTGCCACGTCCTTCGCTTTTGGCAATGTGGCAATATGGCAATTTGGCAACGGACGGGTATTGATATCCACTCCCGCCAGCTTTGCCTGGTGGAAGAAGGTGTTCAGCGTGATGCCATGTCCGCGCGAGTGCAGGCAAGCTGTGTACTGTTTGTCGGTTTCAGCGGACTGGTATCCGCTATAAAAACGGCTCAGGCGATGATAGAAGGTACGCCCCTCCTCGCCCAGCCCCTGAGCCAGCGCAAAGCCCAGGTCGCGCCAGTCATTATAAGTTGAAGTGAGATCGAGACTTGCTGTTTCAATGCGTGAAATGACGATTTCCACCTCGTCACGGGGAGTGAGGGTGGTGTCACGACGCCACTCACCCAGGTTAAATTTCTGTTTTGACATGAGAAAATTTATTGTTTATGATTTATAATTCAGTACATCAGCACATCCGGATCCCAAGGCAGATAGCAGGCACGTGCAATGTCGCGCCCTGAAGGGTCGGTTTCCACCCCATAATTGCGCGACACGTAGTAGGACAAGACTTCGAACCAGTCGGCATGCGTGCCCTGCCCCAGGTCGATGGGAACCACCCACTTCAGACCGTCACCACCCGGACTCCGGAAAAGCAGGGCCGTATCTACCGAAGCATCGTGCGCCAAAGCATAGCGCAACCCGTAAACACCTTGCAAATGCCCGCCACCCTGCCACTGACTGATATGGTCGAAGTCAAGGCAGAGCAGTCCGCTATGCGCCAACAGGGCATCTTCGCGCCGACGGCTGAACTCTCCGCTAAAGGTGGCATAATCGAAGTTTCTCGACTTGAAGCGTTGCACATCGCGCTGCGTGACTCGTTCTTCTTGTATCAGGCGGCGCAGCTCTTCGGTAGCGGCACGATAATAGTCGCCCCGGATGACATTGTAGATTTGCTCTATCCCCACCGTCTTATGGGGTACGACATTACTGACGGGAGCCAGAAAGAAGCTGAAGCGTTTCATCTGTCACCCCCTTCCCTGTCATCGGTGGCAGGATGCTCGTCCTCCTTGCCCCATGCACTGAGCTTGTACATCACATAGTTGTTTCGCAACAGGTCATCAATCTCCTGAATGCGATAGAAGTATTTCTTACCCAAAACGGTGTACCCCAAGGTTCCGTTGTCACGCAAGTTTTGCAGGGTACGCTGGCTGATGTGTAACGCGTCCATCACCTCTTGTCCGTCCACCCAGCCCCGGGCAATCTCTGGACGGGCTTTCACTCCGGCACGCTCCAGCAAACGCGCCAGACTGAGCAGATGATCGCGCACCTGCTCCAGTTGCTCTGAAAATAGTAGATTCTGTATCATATCTTTTTTCCTTTGGTTCGGAGGCAAAGAAAAAAGAGTTTGAAATGACGTGAGCTTGACGAAAAATATCGTCAGAGTTGAAAGTAGAGTAAGCTGCCGGGAGGTTCATTTCAAAACTGTAGGGGGTATGAATCAAATGATGATTTACTGAGTATCTTCATAAATAAGGCGGACTATCTCAACTCCCCTCCTCCAGTTGGAGGAGGGGTGCCCTTTAGGGCGGGGTGGTAGGTGAGAAAGAAATCCTTAGTCTTGTGATTTATAGGTACTTTATTGTTTCACCTACCACCTCCCCCCGTTGGGGTACTCCTCCTCCCGGGAGGTTGTGTAAAAAGTAAGAATCAAGTGTTCTTTGACAT
>NZ_JH992940.1:1500815-1947083 GCF_000315485.1 Bacteroides oleiciplenus YIT 12058
TAATAGCGGTCATTTGCCAAAGGACAACAATAGAAATTCCAAAATAAAGAGATAAAGAGCATTTCCTTTTTAATACAAAATGTCAAAGAACACTTGATTCTTACTTTTTACACAACCTCCCGGGAGGAGGAGAATTGAGATAGTACTACTTATCATTAGCTTCATTTCTGAGCAGTTTTGAATGAATTCCCTAATAAATTACTTTGTGATAAAAAAAATCGTTGACGAACTGATTTCGTCAACGACTCGTCAGGAAATGAGGCGAAGCTTCTCTTTATTGACAAATGCTTCATAGGCTTCTATATACCTCTTATAGTTACTCACCAGATTTTCGGGCTGTGCATCCACATCCAGCATCGAGGCAAGGAAAATCGCATATTCCTTCTTATCGCCACCCCTGTGCTTTTGATAATGAAAGAAAAGACCGTAAAGCACCTCTACATACCCTTTCAGGATTTTCACCTGGTTCTTGTGAGCCAGTGAAATCTGGCCGCTCTGCAAAAAAGACAGGAAATCATTTTCCAGCCACTGAACATGTTCGGAACTCATCAGATAGCCCCCTCTGGGGCCGGGTACTTTGTACAGAAATGCCAGGAGTGTATGTACTTCGCCCATATCGGGCAACTGGACTGCCAACGGACGCGAAAGCGGAATTGAAAGTTTCTCGTCGGACGAAATAGATATGAACGGACGCGAATAGTTCTGTTCGTAAAGCTCCTGCCTGCTCTGTAGGTAGCTGCGTAGCATGCGGGGAAGACTTGCCTCGTACGCAACAAGTGGACTCAGGAATCCCAGACAGGGCTCATTCAGCTTTCTGAAAGTCCACTGCGAAGCCCCCCGACCCTCGTTGTAATGCAAATGACCGGCATACTGATCGTTGCACAGGTCGTTCAGACAAGTCCTCATCCATTGCTCGTCAACAAGCTGACTGTAAGGAATCCTATCATCGGACCGGCAACTGCTGCGAAGAAGGAAAAGGAAATTCTCAAGCGCCACAACACCCTGCCACAGACAGGCTTCGGTATGCGAATACAGCTTGTTCCCGGCAAGCAGTGCCACCAAATCATCATAAAGTTGCATAGCATCTGCCTCACACTTTTCTGTGATATCCATACTGACCAAACGCTTCACCCGATTTCCGGCCTGCAGAATATCATACTTCAGTACCTCACACTCGTGGACAGGATGAAAGTAACGGGCATCGTTGAACAGATACCGATAACCCATATAATCAGCACTCTGCAACAAATGCCCGAAATTTATAGTCAGTTCCAGATATAGTGAAGCCAATGCCCCCTTCAACTGTCCGCACAACTCAGCCGAAAGCCCTCTGCGAGAGGCTTCGTCCACCCATACCCCGGTGTCGTACACCTCTTCGAGCACTTCGCACAGCAACAGACGCGCATCAGTGTCGGAACGCAACTGGCTGATTCTCTCTTTCAGCAACAATTTCAACCACCGGGCCTCGGCACGAAGAAGGGCACTGTAGAAACGATAGCAAACAGTGGGTTGCTCCTCGCAATAAAGTACATTCAGGGTATACTCCATCTCTTCCACCCTCAAGCGGCAGAGGGCAGCAGTGGCATTGAAATCCGGGAAATGGGATGCCGACGGTAGGAAATCAAAAGAAGGGTAAGGCAGGTCAACGTGCCAATCGGATAATATTTCCCTCAACCGCTCCGTCAACTCGTCCGACGCCCCCGGCAAATCTTCCAGCTTCCACGTGGCTTGCTGAAGCCGCGCAGAAATGTAATGCTGCCCCTCCAAACTGGAAGGGGACAATGCACCACTGAAGATGGCGTTGGTCAAAGGAGTAAACATAAGATACGATTTTGAGGCTCTTCATTTTAGTTTAACAGGTTAATAATCAGTAGTTCTGCCTTTCTCCAGATACTCATCAGCACAGGGATGACCCCAATCGTTCTTATAGGTTGCATGAGAAGAGAGTGTTGCAAATGTAGTAAACAGTTAATAAATATGCAATTACCTTACGTTAATCATTTCTAAATGCCGACATTTTGTAGGATTTTCAGGGTGGATGGCTGATCTTTACTAAAGAAAACAAAACGAAGCAACGCTTCGACACAAAAAATAGGCAAGCTTATTTTGTACTACTTTCAGTTTGCATTATCTTTGCACCGAAATGAAACGAACCATCCTTTTACTGATTATAAGCGCGTTTTGTGCCATCGGTCTGAAAGCCCAACGCGCCGATTCCATCCGCATCAGCCTGCTGACGTGCGCATCGGGCGGAGAGATATATTCCCTTTTCGGACATACCGCCATCCGCTACGAAAACTATACGCAAGGCATCGATGCAGTTTTCAATTACGGTATGTTCAATTTCAATGCCCCCAACTTCATCTTCCGCTTCGCCCTGGGAGAAACGGATTACCAATTGGGAGTGACAAGCTACGAACGCTTTGCCGAAGAATACGACTATCTGGGACGGGACGTCTGGCAGCAGACACTCAACTTCACCCAAGACGAAAAGGAACATCTGGTTCGCCTGCTCCAGGAGAACTACCGCCCGGAGAACCGCGTGTACCGCTACAACTTCTTCTACGACAACTGTGCCACCCGCCCACGCGACCAAATTGAGAGCGCCATCGACGGCTCCCTGCAATATACTGACAATATGACCGAAAACAACACGGGAGTCTCTTTCCGTGACTTGCTGCATAAATATAGCGAAGGCCACCCTTGGTCGCGCTTCGGCATGGACATGTGCATGGGCAGCGAAGCCGACAAGCCCATCAACCGGAGACTGATGATGTTCATCCCTTTCTACGTGCAGGAGTACTTCAATACAGCCCAAATCGTAAATAAGGAAGGACAGGCCCGTCCGCTGGTATCCGCCGAAGAGAAAATAGTAGTGACCGGACTGACAGATGCCGACCACCGCTCCGGAGGCATCACCCCGATGCAGGCTTCCCTACTGCTGTTCATCGTGGTGACAGCCGTCACCATTTATGGCATACGGCACCAGAAGACTCTTTGGGGAGTGGACTTACTCTTGTTTTTCTGCGCAGGAGTGGCCGGATGCATCCTTGCTTTCCTCGCTTTGTTCTCCCAACACCCGGCAGTAAGTCCCAATTACCTGCTATTTGTATTTCATCCTCTGCACTTGTTTTGCCTCCCGTGGATGATAAACAAGGTGAGAAAACGGCAGAAAAGCAGGTACATGGTAGCTAATTTTATCGTTTTAACACTTTTTATACTGCTTTGGGCGATAATACCGCAAAGATTTGACTTAGCTGTATTACCTTTGGCACTTTGTTTGCTGGTACGTTCAGCAAGCAATCTTGTTTTGACATCGAAAAAGAGAGAAAAGAGATAAATGAAAAAGGGACTGATTACTTCCATACTCGCACTAACATTCACCGGTCTGCAAGCGCAACCGTTGCCCACCGCCCCGAAACTGGTGGTGACGCTGACGATTGACCAGTTGCGCACCGATTATATGGAAGCATTTTCGTCCTTATACGGAGAGAAAGGTTTCAAGAGGCTGATGCGCGAAGGAAAGGTGTTCTACCAGACCGAATTCCCCTTCAACGGAGCAGACCGCGCTTCCGCCATTGCTGCCATCTACAGCGGCACAACGCCCTCAATGAACGGCATTATATCCCGACATTGGATGGACATCAATACGCTGCGCCCGGTGAACTGCGTGGACGACGCCGCTTTTATGGGCAACTTCACCGACGAAAACTCCTCTCCCTCACAACTACTGACTTCCACTATTGCCGATGAACTGAAGATAGCCACCCGAAACAAAGGTCTGGTATACGCCATCGCCCCTTCACGCGACGCAGCCGTGCTGGCTGCCGGACACTCCGGAAACGGCGCTTTCTGGCTGAACGAAAACACAGGCAAGTGGTGCAGCACTACATATTACAGCGAGTTCCCGTGGTGGGTGAGCCAATATAATGAAAAGAAGTCACCCGATTACCGCATCCGCGACATGGTGTGGGAACCCGTACACCCAATCACTCGATATACTTTCCTGCCGGAATGGCGGGACCAAGCTTTCAAATATAAATTCGACAGCGAACGGATTAATAAATTCCGCCGGCTCATTACCAGCCCCTTCATCAACGACGAGGTGAATCTGCTGGCAGAAGAGCTGCTGGATAAAGGCACTATTGCAAAAGACGAAATTCCGGATTTGCTGGCGCTGACCTATTATGCTGGAAACTATAACCATAGGAGCACGCAGGAATGTGCCATGGAGATGCAGGATACCTATGTACGCCTGGACAACAGCATCGCTTCCCTACTCGACCTCATCGACCGCAAAGTAGGCCTGCACAACGTGCTGTTCTGCATCACTTCCACCGGGTATGCCGACGCCGAAGCTCCCGACCTTGCCCTCTACCGCATCCCGGGCGGAGAGTTCCACCTGAACCGCTGTGCCACGTTGCTGAACATGTACCTCATGGCTACGTATGGCGAAGGGCAGTACGTAGAGACTTATCATAACCAGCAGATTTATCTTAACCATAAACTCATAGAGAACAAGCAGCTGGATTTAGCGGAGATACAAGACAAATCCGCCGATTTCCTGATACAATTCAGTGGGGTGAATGAAGCGTATTCCGCCCATCGCCTGTTGCTGGGTCCCTGGTCGCCCCAAATTGAACTTGTACGAAATGCTTTCCATCGCAAACGCTCCGGCGACCTGCTGGTAGACGTATTGCCGGGCTGGACTATTGTAGAAGAAAATGTCACCGACAATCGCGTAGTGCGACATGCCGATGTCCCCGCTCCGCTCATCTTCCTGGGTGGTGGAGTGAAACCCGAAACCATACGGGTTCCTGTCAATATTACCCGCATAGCTCCTACCCTGTCAAGTGCGATGCGCATCCGCGCCCCGAATGCTTGCACAGCTACTCCGCTAAACTTCTGATTAGAGAGCTAAGAGCTGAAAGTTGAGTGTTTTACTCAAAAACAATTCGCAAACTTCTCGTAAATCAGCATTTTAATGTAACTTTGTCCCCGTATTCGGGATAAAGTTATACCTGAATCAATTTAGTAAATAATAATAAAAACAGATATATAATGGGATTTAATGAATTATTAAGCTCGATTTTCGGCAACAAATCCACACGCGACATGAAGGAAATTCAACCGTGGGTAGACAAAATCAAAGCCGCTTACCCGGAAGTTGCCAAACTCGATAACGACGCCCTACGCGCCAAGACAGAAGAACTGAAAACCTACATCTACAACTCCGCCACCGAACAGCGCGCCAAAGTAGAAGAGCTGAAAGCAGGTATCGAGGAAATCGAACTGGAAAACCGTGAAGAGGTTTTCACGCAGATAGATAAGATAGAAAAGGACATTCTGGAAACCTACGAGAAAGCACTCGACGAAGTGTTACCCGTAGCCTTCTCTATTGTGAAAGAGACTGCCAAGCGTTTCTCAGAAAATGAGGAAATCGTAGTTACAGCTACCGAGTTCGACCGCCACCTGGCTGCCACGAAAGACTTCGTACGCATCGAGGGCGACAAAGCAATCTATCAAAACCACTGGATGGCAGGCGGCACGGAAGTCACCTGGAACATGGTGCACTATGACGTGCAGCTCTTCGGTGGTGTGGTATTGCATAAAGGTAAGATTGCCGAAATGGCAACGGGTGAAGGTAAGACCTTAGTGGCTACCCTCCCGGTATTCCTCAACGCCCTGACCGGAAACGGTGTGCATGTGGTGACCGTGAACGACTACCTGTCAAAACGTGACTCCGAATGGATGGGACCGTTGTATATGTTCCACGGCTTGAGCGTGGATTGCATCGACAAGCACCAACCCAACTCTGACGCACGCCGTCAGGCATATCTGGCAGACATCACGTTCGGTACGAACAACGAATTCGGTTTCGACTACCTGCGTGACAATATGGCCATCAGCCCGAAAGACCTCGTACAGCGCCAGCACAACTATGCCATCGTCGATGAGGTGGACTCCGTATTGATTGACGATGCCCGTACGCCGTTGATTATTTCCGGTCCTGTGCCGAAAGGTGAAGATCAGTTGTTCGAACAACTCCGCCCGCTCGTAGAGCGCCTGGTGGAAGCTCAGAAAAAACTGGCTACCCAATATCTGGCCGATGCCAAGCGTCTCATTGCTTCTAATGACAAGAAAGACCAGGAAGAGGGTTTTCTCGCCCTGTTCCGCAGTCATAAGGCATTGCCTAAAAACAAGCCTTTGATTAAATACCTGAGTGAGCAAGGCATCAAAGCCGGTATGCTGAAGACTGAGGAAATCTACATGGAGCAGAACAACAAACGTATGCACGAAGCAACCGACCCGTTGTACTTCGTCATCGAAGAAAAACTGAACAGTGTAGACCTGACAGATAAAGGTGTGGACTTGATCACCGGTGACTCGGAAGACCCTACCCTCTTCGTATTGCCCGACATCGCCGCACAACTCTCCGAACTGGAAAATGAAACACATCTGACTGACGAAGAACGTTTGGCTAAGAAGGACGAACTGATGACCAACTATGCCATCAAGTCAGAGCGTGTGCACACCATCAACCAGTTGCTGAAAGCATACACCATGTTCGAGATTAATGATGAGTACGTTGTTCTCGACGGTCAAGTGAAGATTGTGGACGAGCAGACCGGACGTATCATGGAAGGTCGCCGCTACTCCGACGGTTTGCACCAGGCCATCGAAGCCAAGGAAAACGTAAAAGTGGAAGCTGCCACGCAGACATTTGCCACTATTACATTGCAGAATTACTTCCGTATGTATCACAAACTCTCGGGTATGACCGGTACTGCCGAAACGGAAGCAGGTGAGTTGTGGGACATCTACAAGTTGGACGTAGTGGTAATCCCCACCAACCGCCCCATTGCCCGTAAAGACATGAACGACCGCGTTTACAAGACGAAACGCGAGAAATATAAAGCAGTTATCGAAGAAATCGAACAGTTGGTGCAAGCCGGACGTCCCGTTCTGGTAGGTACTACATCAGTAGAAATCTCCGAAATGCTGAGCAAGATGTTGACTATGCGCAAGATTGAGCACAACGTCTTGAATGCCAAATTGCACCAGAAGGAAGCAGACATCGTAGCGAAAGCCGGTTTCAGCGGAACAGTAACCATTGCTACCAACATGGCAGGTCGTGGTACTGATATCAAGCTGAGCCCGGAAGTGAAAGCTGCGGGTGGTTTGGCCATCATCGGTACCGAGCGTCATGAATCCCGTCGTGTAGACCGCCAGTTGCGCGGACGTGCTGGACGTCAGGGTGACCCGGGTTCTTCCGTGTTCTTCGTGTCACTGGAAGACGACCTGATGCGTCTGTTCTCTTCCGACCGCATCGCAGGTGTTATGGACCGCCTCGGCTTCAAGGAAGGCGAAATGATTGAGCACAAGATGATTTCCAATTCCATCGAACGTGCACAGAAGAAGGTGGAAGAAAACAACTTCGGTGTACGTAAACGCTTGCTGGAATATGATGACGTGATGAACAAGCAGCGTACCGTTGTGTACACCAAACGCCGTCATGCCCTGATGGGTGAACGTATCGGTATGGATATCGTCAACATGATTTGGGACCGCGTTGCCGCTGCCGTTGAAGCACCCGACTACGAAAACTGCAAAATGGACTTCCTTCAGACACTTGCCATGGAGGTTCCTTTCAGCGAGGAACAATTCCGCAATGAAAAGAAAGAGAAGCTTACAGACAATGCCTTTAATGCGGCAATGGAACTGTTTAAACAGAAGACGGACCGCATGGCACAAATTGCTTATCCGGTCATCAAGCAGGTTTATGAGACTCAAGGACATATGTATGAGAATATCCTTATCCCCATTACGGACGGTAAGCGCATGTATAATATCTCCTGTAGCCTGAAAGCCGCTTATGAGAGCCAGTGTAAGGAAGTGGTGAAAGCTTTTGAAAAGTCAATCCTGCTGCACGTCATCGACGAATCATGGAAAGAAAACCTTCGTGAACTCGATGAGCTGAAACATTCTGTGCAGAATGCAAGTTACGAGCAGAAAGACCCGTTGTTGATTTACAAACTGGAGTCTGTAAATCTGTTCGACGCAATGGTCAACAAAATCAATAATCAGACTATCTCTATCCTGATGCGCGGACAGATTCCGGTGCAGGAGCCGCAGGAAATACGCCAAGCTGCTCCCGAACAAAAACAGGATATGAGCAAGTATCGCGAACAGAAAGCAGACCTGAGTGACCCGAATCAACAGGAAGCCGCCCAGCACGACACGCGCGAAGTAAAGCGTGAACCGATGCGTGCGGAAAAGACCGTAGGACGTAATGACCTTTGTCCTTGCGGAAGCGGTAAGAAGTTCAAGAACTGTCATGGAAAGAATGTGTAATCAGTGATTAAGTCTTAGTGATTAGTGATAAGTATGCTAATCACTAAACGCTAATCACTAATAAAAGCCTCAAACGGTTAAAAACTGTTTGAGGCTTTTATATATCCATACAAAAGCGTATTTTTGTTATTCTTAGATAAAGAAGAAGCTTATGACCAAATATTCATACTCCCTATTAGTCTGCTGCGCTATACTCTTTGGTGGTTGCCAAAGCATAGAGCAACTGTCCATTGACTATATGTTGCCGGCGGAAGTCAGTTTCCCGGCCAGCCTGAAACGTGTAGCTGTGGTAAATAATATGCCACCTATCCCGGACAATCAGTTGATTGTAGAAGAAGCTGATGAGAAGACAAAAGACAAGACAGAAGTAGCACGTAAGACGACCTACTTCAACGGGGATTCCAAAACCGCCACAGAATCACTGGCCGAAGCACTTGCTCATGAGAATTACTTCGATGAAGTCGTCATTTGCGACTCCGTCCTGCGCGCCAATGACATGATTCCACGCGAAAGTACACTTAGCAAAAACGAAGTGGAAAAACTTACCGAAAGCCTGGATGTGGACTTCCTGATAGCCCTGGAAAATGTACAGATACGTTCTCTTCGCAAAATTGAGTATTTGCCGGAGTGGGGAGCATATGTAGGCACCCTCGACGTTAAAGTGTATCCTACTGTAAAAGTGTATCTGCCCAAGCGAAGCGGCCCGATGGTAACCGTCAACGCCAATGACAGTATATTCTGGGAACACACGAGCGCTAATATGGCTTTAGCAGGCTCAGGTCTCATTACCGATGAAGATATGCTGAAAGAGGCGTCTGAATTTGCAGGTACTGTTCCTGTCAAGCACATACTGCCATACTGGACCACAGCTTCCCGCTATCTGTTTACGGGTGGTTCTGTGAATATGCGCGATGCTGCCGTTTTTGTTCGCGAGGACAATTGGGAAAAAGCAATCGAGCTTTGGAAGCAGACTTATGAAAAAAAGAAAAAAGGAAAGCAGAAAATGTATGCCGCCTACAACGTAGCTTTAGGGTATGAAATGCAGGACAGCCTCTACAAAGCCGAAGAATGGGCATTGAAAGCACAGAAGGAGGCATATGACATCGATAAAATAGAAGAGAAGAAAAATCAAGTCAATGTAGATTTCAGCGATGTCCCCAACTACTTTACAGTGACCCGTTATTTGAATGCATTGCAGGAACGAAAGGAAGGGATGACCCGTCTGAATGCCCAAATGCAACGATTTAACAACGATTTTTAATCAAATGATGCGGGAGTAATTGTTTTTTTTATACCTTTGAACATCCATTAAGAAAGAATATCTATTATGAAACTGAGCCAAGCATCCTTATCGCTCCTCGAAACGACTATTAAACAAGCAGTCGACAAGTACACTTGCGGCTGTGAGCAAACCATTGTGACCGACATCCATCTGCAAGCAAACCAAAATTCCGGTGAATTGACTGTATTTGATGATGAAGACGAAGAATTGGCAAACATAACCATTGAAGAATGGCTGACTTATGACGGAGACGACTTCTATGAAAGTGTGGAACGCACTCTTGTCAACTTACTCAATAATCTGAAGAATAGCGGTGACTTCGACAGACTGACGATTCTGAAACCTTACTCATTCGTACTGGTAGATGACGAAAAAGAAACAGTCGCCGAGTTATTACTAATGGATGACGATACACTGCTCGTGAATGAGGAACTGCTGAAAGGACTGGATGAGGAGTTGGACGATTTTCTGAAAGATTTATTGGAAAAATAATTCTATAAATAGTAACCGGAGATTTACTCCTGGCATAAAATAGTTAGCCCTTGCAATAATTAATTATTGCAAGGGCTAATTGTTTCTTGTATAAGCTAAGTTGTTTTACGCTTTCTTCAATGCAGCAATACTCTCTTTCAAAGAATTGATGATACTTTCTGCATCTGCCTGCTTCTTGCGTTCCATCTCAAGAACAGCAGCAGGAGCATTATTCACGAACTTCTCGTTGCTCAACTTCTTCATCACACCTTGCAGGAAGCCTTCTTTATGTTTCAGCTCGGCTTCCATACGGATGATTTCAGCTTCCACATCAATCATGTTACCCAAAGGCACAGCATATTCTGTTGTCCCTACCATGAATGAAGCTGCCCCATCTGCTTTGGCATCCACCACTTCGATAGCTGAAAGGTTACACATCTTTGCAATAACTGCGTTGAATGCAGCAACCGGGCTCTCACCCACTACCTGCAGTTCCAGTGCTTCCTTCTGAGCGATATTCTTCTGCAGACGGATAGAGCGAACATTACTGATCACCTCTTTCACCACTTCGAATTGCCGAATAGTCTCACCGTCTACATGGGTATTTATAGTCAAAGGACATACCATGAGGCTTTCACCTTCTTCGCGCTCATACATCTGTTGCCAGAGTTCTTCGGTAATGAACGGCATGAACGGATGAAGCAAGTGAAGCAGGTTATCGAAATAACCAATCGTAGCACCATGAATTGAACTGTTGATACCTTGCCCATAAGCCGGCTTAATAATTTCGAGGTACCAGGAAGAGAATTCATCCCAGAACAATTTATAAACAGCCATAAGAGCTTCGCTCAAGCGATATTTACTAAACAAGTCAGCTACCTCAGCAGCAACCTCATTCTGTTTGGATTCAAACCATGATGCCGCCAGTCTTGCAGCTTCGGGTACAGGCTGATTGTCATCGATTGTCCAACCGCTTACCAAACGGAAAGCATTCCATATCTTATTACAGAAGTTACGTCCCTGCTCGCAAAGTGCATCATCAAACAATATGTCATTCCCGGCAGGAGCCGCCAACATCATACCCATACGCACACCATCGGCACCAAACTTCTCAATCAACTCCAGTGGATCGGGCGAGTTACCAAGAGACTTGGACATTTTGCGTCCCTGCTTATCACGAACAATACCTGTAAAATATACGTTCTTGAATGGCATTTTTCCTTCATATTCATATCCTGCCATAATCATGCGGGCTACCCAGAAGAATATAATATCCGGACCCGTCACAAGGTCACTTGTGGGATAGTAATAATCAATTTCTTCATTGCCCGGATTGTTAATGCCATCAAACAAAGAGATAGGCCACAACCACGAAGAAAACCAAGTATCCAGGCAGTCTTCATCTTGACGAAGATCTTCCATCGTCAAAGCAGAATTACCCGATTTTTCTTTCGCCAACTTCAGAGCTTCTTCTTCCGTAGCAGCCACCACGTAACCTCCTTCCGGAAGGAAATATGCCGGAATACGATGTCCCCACCACAACTGACGGCTGATACACCAGTCCTTGATGTTCTCCATCCAGTAGCGATACGTATTCTTATATTTGGCGGGATAGAATTTCAAATCATCATTCATTACCGGCGGCAAGGCCATATCTGCGAAATGCTGCATTTTCAGGAACCATTGCATGGAGAGTTTCGGCTCGATAACTACATTAGTACGTTCAGAGTAGCCTACCTTGTTAGTATAAGCCTCCACCTTGTCCAACAGACCGGCAGCTTCGAGGTCCTTCTCTATCTGCTTACGTACGTCAAAACGATCCATGCCGATATAAAGACCGGCAGCTTCGCTCAACGTTCCATTATCATTGAAAATATCGATGCTTGGCAAGTTGTACTTCTCACCCAGCATGTAGTCGTTCACATCATGGGCAGGAGTAACCTTCAAACAACCGGTACCGAATTCAATATCTACATACTCATCTTCAATCACCGGAATAACACGATTCACCAAAGGCACAATTACGTTTTTGCCTTTTAGCCATTCGTTTTTCGGATCGTTCGGATTGATACACATAGCAGTATCACCCATAATCGTTTCAGGACGGGTAGTAGCCACTACAGCATAGCGTCCTTCCGAATCACCTTCTACTTTATAGCGCAGATAATATAACTTACCATGTTCTTCCTTATAGATAACTTCCTCATCAGAGAGAGCGGTCAAAGCTTTCGGATCCCAGTTTACCATACGCACACCACGGTAAATCAAGCCTTTATTGTAGAGGTCTACAAATACCTTCAGCACGCTTTCACTACGTTTTTCATCCATAGTAAAGGCAGTACGGTCCCAGTCACAGGAAGCACCCAGTTTACGAAGTTGCTTTAGGATAATGCCGCCATGTTCATCAGTCCACTCCCAGGCATGTTTCAAGAATTCCTCACGGGTAAGGTCAGTTTTCTTGATGCCTTGCGCAGCAAGCTTATTCACCACTTTAGCCTCAGTAGCAATAGAAGCATGGTCGGTACCCGGCACCCAGCAGGCATTCTTGCCTTCCATACGGGCACGGCGTACCAGAATATCTTGAATGGTATTATTAAGCATGTGTCCCATGTGCAACACACCGGTGACGTTAGGAGGTGGGATGACGATGGTATAAGGCTCACGACCATCGGGTTTTGAACTGAATAATTTGTGGTCTAACCAATATTGGTACCACTTTCCCTCTACGTCAGCAGGGTTGTACTTACTTGCTAATTCCATATCTTTAAATCTGTATATAATTAGTGTATCGTGAATAACGGGCGCAAAATTACTAAATTAAATTCAAATCTTACCACCCTCCGGCCCTTTCTGTGCAGAGAACGATAATTTATATCCTTCATAAAGGGCTATTCCATAAAATACGATTGTCATAGAGGCTATGTTCTCCACTACCACTGACATTACCTCACCATAATCGGCATTCAGGAGAACTTCCATAAAGGAAACATCATTGTCCTTTGCCACCCAGCCTACGATAGAGAAGAAATCGCCCATAACGCAACTCACCAATGCCAATGCTGCACCAATGATACCGAATATAGGACGTACTCCTTTTCCCTGGCGCATCGCTATTCCTACCAGAAAACCTACACCAATGGCCATATACCCTATTTGATACCCGGTAGAAATAGATACCAAAGCCCACGCCACAGCCCCCACAATACATGCCAGCACTCCCAGCAATACTGCTTTCGATAAATTCTCTCCAGCCAGGAGTTGTTCCCTATCCACATGTGCTGAATAGTCTTCCGGTTTCGGAGTGGGTGCCATCTTTTCTAACTCTTCGTCTTTCTGATAGCTCTCGCATTCGCCCTGAAAAGCAGGGATAGCTCCTGTACGTTTGCAAACCAGTCCTCTTCCATTTACGAAATCGCGTGAAACGCAATTACGGCAATAGCGTTCAATGTCATTCTGCTCAGTCATAACCACAGTGTCTAATGTTGTCACTTAATTAATAGTTTTTGTGCAAATATAAAGCTATTTTCCTGCGTGACATTTAATAAATGTATATTTTTGCCTTTCAAATATGATTTGAGAATGGAATACAAGCAAAAGATTCGTTATATAGCATTATGTGTGCTGTTATTGACTATTTGGGGCACGCAACTCATCCCGGCTATGGGAAAAGTATATGCCCATAATATATATCCGGTCATTGCATACTGCCTATCCTCCTTCTCACGACTGATTCCCTTTGCCATCGGAGATTTATTCATAGCCCTCAGCATCGCAGGCGTACTTCTCTACCCTATTTATGCCCGCTGCTTTCAAAAGAAGAAATGGAAGCGGATTCTGCTGAATGATATCGAATATCTGTTATGGATATACGTTTGGTTCTACCTTGCATGGGGATTGAATTACTCCCAACCCAATTTCTACCAGCGCACAAGCATCCCCTACACTGCATACACGCCGGATAACTTTCAGGAGTTTGTTGATGATTATGTTGAAAAGCTGAATGCATCCTACGTAGATGTGACTACAATCAACAAAGACCTCATCCGCCGGGAAACTGTTAGCGGCTACAATCAGATTAGCGACACATTGGGCGTACACCGTCCTTTCCACAAATCTCCCCGGGTAAAGACAATGCTCTTCACCCCGTTGATATCCATGGTCGGAGTCACCGGAAGCATGGGGCCATTCTTCTGTGAATTCACCTTGAACGGAGATTTGCTCCCTTCACAATACCCTGCCACATACGCCCATGAACTGGCACACTTATTAGGTATCTCCAGTGAAGCGGAGGCCAACTTCTATGCTTATCAGGTATGTACTCGTTCGCAGGCACGAGGTATCCGTTTTTGCGGATACTTCTCCGTATTGGGACACGTACTTGTCAACGCTCGCCGACTGATGAATGAAGAACAGTACAAAGAACTTTTCAACAAGATACGCCCTGAAATCATAGAACTGTCTCAAAAGAACCATAAATACTGGATGGAAAAATACAGCCCCCTTATTGGAGACATACAAGACTGGATATATGACCTGTATCTGAAAGGGAACAAAATACAAAGTGGGCGTAAGAACTATTCCGAAGTAGTGGGATTACTTATTTCCTACGAAGCCTGGAAAAAAAAATAATAATTAAAAATTAATAATTAAAACTCATGTCACATACAAGAAAAGAACAGATGGAAGCCTTCGGACGCTTCCTCGACATACTCGACGAACTTCGCGAGAAATGTCCCTGGGACCGCAAACAGACTAACGAAAGTCTGCGTCCCAATACCATTGAAGAAACCTATGAACTTTGCGATGCCTTGATACGCAATGATAAAGACGACATCTGTAAGGAACTGGGCGATGTATTGCTCCACGTGGCCTTCTATGCCAAAATAGGTTCGGAGAAAGGCGATTTCGACATGAAAGACGTGTGTGACCGCCTATGCGAAAAGCTGATCTTCCGTCATCCCCATGTATTCGGTGATGTAAAAGCCGATACCGCCGGACAAGTTTCTGAAAACTGGGAACAACTGAAACTGAGAGAAAAAGGTGGAAACAAGAGCGTCCTAAGTGGTGTACCCTCTGCCCTTCCCTCACTAATCAAAGCCTACCGTATTCAGGATAAAGCCCGCAATGTCGGTTTCGACTGGGAAGAGCGCGAACAAGTCTGGGACAAGGTAAAAGAAGAAATTCATGAATTCCAGGAAGAAGTAGCCCATATGAATAAGGATAAGGCAGAAGCCGAATTCGGGGATGTACTATTCAGTCTCATCAATGCTGCCCGCCTCTACAAAATCAATCCGGACAATGCATTAGAACGTACCAACCAGAAGTTTATCAATCGTTTCAACTATCTGGAAGCACACACCATCAAAGAAGGCAAGAACCTGCACGAAATGACCTTAGAAGAGATGGATGCCATTTGGAACGAGGCTAAAAAGCAAGAAAAACAAGCTGATTAAAGGATTGAGCGCCAAAGCAACAAGGGGACAAGGAGCTGCGTTATCATAACACATGGTCCTTGTCCCCTTGTTTCCTTATCCTCTTGTCAACTGATATATCCTATTTCTTCTTTCCTTGCGGTTTCTGAGGTTCTCCACCTTTTTTATTATGCATTCCCTTCAGCAACTCGCGATTAAAGCGCATTTCAGCACGCTGCACCAAATATATCTTTCTACTCGGAATGATTTTCTTGAACTTCTCAAAATAAGTTTTCTCCAGACGATTGGTAGCAATACGGGCATCATATACGCCCTCTAAAATCTCATTATATTGCGCCTCGGTGGTCTTTTCGTCCTTTCCTTTGCGAAGTAAGTTCCATGCTTCATCATTCAACTGTTTCTTGCGATCCTGCAACTCAAAATAAACAGGAAAGAATTTAGCAGCTTCCTCCTTGGTCAGTTCCGCTTTTTCCGTGATATACGCTTTCTGCTTAGCACGGAATTCATCCGGAGACAAATGTTGGTTGCATCCGTCCATGGCCCACAACAAGGGTGTGAAACTGCACATTACAATAAATAAAACAATCAGTTTTTTCATTTTCTTCTCAATACAATTAAGTTGTTCGCACTCACATCATTCTACACTGGCATCCGTGAGATAGACATACAACGAATAATCATCCAGCATGGAGTTATCCAATACCGTACTGATATATTCATCAGAAACGACTTCCGTTTCAGTATCATCCATCGCTATTTGATCAGTCGCAGGTGTACGGTCAGCAGAAGCAACGCGGATAATCAATGCTGCACCGGCAAACATGGCAGTCATATATAACCACGGCTTAATTCTCTCCCACTTCGTAGGTTCTTTTTTAATAAATACAGGGGTCTCCTTTTCCGGAAGCCGGCTCATCACCTCTGAAGTCAGATTTTCAAAGTATCCGTCAGGAACACGAAAAACATTTTCCTTTCCTACCTTCTTCAAGATGTTATCTTCTTCTTTCATAAGCTTTTTTCCTTTCTGTTAGGTTAGACTACGTTTTTTAGTAAAGGTTTAAACCTCTCCCTCTAAAAACTTCTCGATTTTTTTAACTGCATGATGATATGAGGCTTTCAGAGCACCGACAGATGTGCCGAAGATGTTGGACATCTCCTCGTATTTCATTTCCTGATAATACTTTAGATTGAATACCATACGCTGTTTCTCCGGTAAAGTAAGCAATGCTTTTTGCAAGGATCTCTGTGCCCGGTCACCGGAAAAGTAAGGATCACTCTCTAACTTTTGAAGCACGGAAGCATCTTCATCATCAATAGAGACAGTGGACACAGCACGCTGTTTATTCAGAAAAGTCAAACATTCATTCAAGGCAATGCGATAGAGCCACGTAGAAAGCTTCGCATCTCCGCGGAAATAATCAATATTCGTCCATGCCTTGATGAAGGTATTCTGAAGTAAATCATTGGCATCTTCATGCAAAAGCACCATACGACGGATTTGCCAGTATAATTGTTCGCTATATTGCGCAACAATCAACTCAAATCCTCGCTTTTGTGTACTTTCCTCTTGTAGAAGCTCCAGTACTTCGCGTTCATTATAGGAAGGATTCATAAGTATCTATTCCGTTTTGTTTATTTGATTACCACTTTCCGCACGACATTTCCAATCTTAAAGATGTAATAACCCTTAGGCAAATTCACCTGAACCGTGGCATCCGTAGAGTCAATGCGTATAGTGGTAAGTTTCACGCCTACAATATTGTAGACTTCCATTTGGGAACCGGGGACCGCATTCTGCACACGTACCTGGTTATCCGCCGAAACAGTCAGTACAATTGTAGAAGACGGCTGCTCTTTCTGCGCCGTTTCCTGCTTCCGACCGTCCTGCGCCCATGCTACGGACTGCGACGAAAAAGTCAACAAAAAGAAAAAACAATAGAGTAACTTTCTCATCTATAAGCCTATGTTTTCAAATTATTCCGTACAAATATACGGTATTCGATTCGATAAAACAAAAATCATCTCGCTAAATTAGCGTTTATATACTCAAACATAATGTCTCCTTCGCCAACACTGTCTCAGGAAAGATTGCCGAAGCCTCATGAAGCAGCACATTCTCATCTTCATAACGAGCGGAGAAATGTCCAATCAGCAACTTCTTCACTCCTGCCGCTTTGGCTATCTCTCCTGCCTGAACGGCTGTGGTATGAAAAGTCTCCCTTGCACGAGGCAAATCCGCACTTGCAAAAGTAGCTTCATGGAACAGTAAATCCACTCCTTTAATCTGCTCTGCTATCTCAGGCATATAAATGGTATCCGAACAATAAGCATAACTTCGTGGCAAGTCCGACGGGCGGGTTAATACAGAGTTAGCAACCGTTTTACCTTCGGGAGTCACATAGTCTGCCCCATTCTTTATCTTGTTCAATTCATACACCGGCACTTCATAAAAGTCAATCATTTCCCGGATTATATGATTAGGACGCTGTTTTTCTGCAAACAGAAAGCCACAACAGGGCATACGGTGACGCAATGGAATGGTAGTAACCGTCAGGGAGCGATCTTCATATATCACTCCAGACTCCTTTGTTTCAAACTCATGAAAAAGAACTTTATACATCATCTGCCGACAAAAGAAGTCCAACATCGGAGTCAACAAAGCTTCCAATCCCTTCGGTGAATGAATATGCAACTCTGCAGTACGTCCCAGCAGATTAAGCGTAGAAATCAGCCCCCATAAACCAAAACAATGATCACCATGCAAATGGGAAATAAAGATATGATTCAGGCGAGAAAACTTCAGCCTGGATTTACGAAACTGCAATTGCGCTCCTTCCCCGCAATCTATCATATAAAGTTTATCACGCACATTCACTACTTGCGAAGAGGCAAAGTGACGGGTGGTAGGCAACGCGGAACCGCAACCGAGTATATGTAGTTCAAATTTCTCCATGATGCTGCAAAGATACGGAAAAAAAAGAAAGGGTGCCTGTTTTCACAAGCACCCTTTACCTTATTTATATATAGAAGTGATTACTTCTTTCCAGCTTCCATTTGCTCTTTCAAAGCAGCCAAAGCGTCGATGTCGCCCAAAGTAGTAGAAGCAGCTTGGTTCTGGATAGACGGAGCGTCTTCTCTCTTGTTACCGGTCACCTTCTTGTTAGCAGCTTTCTTTTCAGCTCTTTCTTCTGCCTTTGCAGCATCTTCGAAGATACGGCTGTGAGAAAGGATGATACGCTTAGCGTCCTTATTGAACTCGATAACCTTGAATGACAGTTTCTCATCCATCTGAGCCTGAGAACCATCTTCCTTAACGAGGTGTTTCGGAGTAGCGAAACCTTCTACACCATAAGGTAGAGCAACAACAGCACCCTTATCCAACATTTCGATGATAGTACCTTCGTGTACAGAACCTACAGTAAATACTGTTTCGAATACATCCCAAGGATTTTCTTCAAGTTGCTTGTGGCCAAGACTCAAGCGACGGTTTTCTTTGTCGATTTCCAGTACCTGAACTTCGATGTCAGCACCAATCTGAGTGAATTCAGACGGATGTTTTACCTTCTTAGTCCAAGACAGGTCAGAGATATGAATCAAGCCGTCAACGCCTTCTTCGATTTCAACGAATACACCGAAGTTAGTGAAGTTGCGAACTTTAGCAGTGTGCTTAGAGCCTACAGGATACTTCTCTTCGATAGTTTCCCACGGATCTTGTTTCAGTTGTTTGATACCCAAAGACATCTTACGTTCTTCGCGGTCCAGAGTCAAAACTACTGCTTCAACTTCGTCACCTACCTTCATAAAGTCTTGTGCAGAACGCAAGTGCTGTGACCAAGACATTTCAGATACGTGAATCAAACCTTCAACACCCGGAGCGATTTCGATGAATGCACCATAGTCAGCCATAACGACCACTTTACCCTTCACCTTATCACCAACTTTCAGTTCAGCGTTAAGAGCATCCCAAGGATGCGGAGTGAGTTGTTTCAAACCGAGAGCGATACGCTTCTTCTCGTCGTCGAAATCGAGGATAACAACGTTGAGCTTCTGGTCGAGTTCAACCACTTCCTTCGGATCGCTTACGCGGCCCCAAGACAGGTCAGTGATGTGAATCAAACCATCTACGCCACCCAGGTCGATGAATACACCATAAGATGTGATATTCTTAACGGTACCCTCAAGAACTTGTCCTTTTTCGAGCTTACCGATAATTTCTTTCTTCTGTTGTTCCAGTTCAGCTTCGATAAGAGCCTTGTGAGAAACAACCACGTTCTTGAATTCCTGGTTGATCTTAACAACCTTGAATTCCATAGTTTTGCCAACGAATACATCGTAGTCGCGGATAGGTTTCACGTCGATCTGAGAACCCGGCAAGAAAGCTTCGATACCGAATACGTCTACGATCATACCACCCTTTGTGCGGCACTTAATGTAACCCTTGATAATTTCTTCGTTTTCCAAAGCAGCGTTCACACGGTCCCAAGAGCGAGTAGCGCGAGCTTTACGGTGAGACAGAACCAACTGTCCTTTTTTGTCTTCCTGGTTTTCGATGTATACTTCTACAGTATCACCAATCTTCAAGTCAGGATTGTAGCGGAATTCATTCAAAGGAATGATACCGTCTGATTTGTAACCGATGTTCACAACAACTTCACGTTTGTTCATCGCGATTACAGTTCCGTCAACTACCTCACGGTCGTTAACTTTGTTAAGCGTACTGTCGTAAGCTTTTTCCAACTCTTCGTGGCTGGCACCACCGAAGGTTTCGCCATTTTCATAAGCATCCCAGTTGAAGTCTTCAACAGGAGCTACATTCTTTAAATTTTCCATTAAATAAAATAAGTTGTTTAATAATTAATTGAGTGAGACATTATATTAGCTCATAAATTCGGGCGCAAAGATAGGAGTATTTTCTTGAAGAACAAAAAGTTCTATCCGTTATTTCTCGGTATTTTTACATCCGGTTCGTATAAAACAATTGGAAATTTTGCCTAAAGTGTTTCATATAGAAAACAAAAATAGAGTAAAAACACTCTGTATACAGAACGTTACTTTTCTTTTTTTATATACGCCAGCGCCGCCCCTATCGCCGTCCTATATTCTGCATATTGTGGAATATGAAAGCGAACCCCGTATATCTTTTCCATATTCGGAAAGACTTCATGGCATTGTGGAAATTTGGTCAGATTACCTATCAATACGAAATCTTTAATAGGACTATTGAAAGCAGACAGCACCGCCGCACCACCTATCGTCTGCAACACCATATAAATAATACCTTTTGCAATATCTTCCTGCGAAGCATTACTATCCGCTTTTCCAAACAAAGAAGCAGTGGCATGCACCGGAAGATCCGGCAAAGGGCGGTTACAAATATCTCCGATCTGCAAGTTTACACGAGTAACGTCACCTTTCTCAGCAATGGCTGCAATCTGCCTGAAGTCATGCGTCTTCAGCAACAAACGGGAAAGTCCCTGCAACGTACCTCCACCAATTGCCATTCCGCCGATATGTTCTATCTTCTCCCCGTCAATCCTTACGAAAGAAGTACCCGTACCCATGCTGACAACAATCAGTTGGTCAATGTCTGTGGCATGACGGGCACCCAATCCATTCGCTAAAAACTCATCGACCTTACTGGTGGGTAGACCATACAACGGACTGTCAACAAATGCACTACCCACTCCCGTCAGCATCACCTGCTCTATATCCGAAAGCTGAATACCATTGTCATAAATATACTTACCGAAAGCTCCGAATAAAGAAGTCACCGGATCAGTCGCAGTGATAAACATCGGTGACTGTATCTGTTCTCCGTTTATTCCGACAATCTTTGTAGTGCTTCCTCCAACGTCTATTCCTATTACAATTCCCATAGTTCCAATATTGTATCCGCCTGCAAAGGTACAAATTGTTTTATAGCTGATGTATATTCAGACATTTTTTGTTGCATACCCCCACAGGAGAAACACGTTTTGGTCAGGAACTCTTCCGCACCCCATCAAGTTCGCTATTCCTTCGCTCCTATACGGGGACGGAAACAGCGAAGCGGGTACGAGGAAGGTAAGAAGGAGATACGAACCGGATATGATGAAGAGTATTTTGTTCCATTTCTCGGATACAAAAAAGTATTTCATCTGATATTGTCCGGCAACATCAATGGTTACAAACCTTAGTGATATCTACAGTAAATCCACTATCGGCAGGCATAAATTTGCCTTTCGCTTTCAGAAACTCTATCAGCGCATCTGCATCCATATCTTCTGCCGAACAAGTGTAGAAGTGTTGATGCTCACCGAATTTCTGAATGATTGCCTCTTTCAATGATGACTCCGAATAACTGTTGCCTTCCATCATGTGAAGGACTTCATGAGCATGTAACTGTTCCATAATCTATTTTTTCTGCAAAGATAACGCAACAGGCAGAACGGAATTGTAACATATGTGACACCGATCAATAAAAATAAAGAATCATCGTTAAAAGCTCTTTTTTATCCCCCGATATACGTTTCGGAATATTTCTACGTTAATAGATAAGTTATGAAGCATTTTTGGTTACTGACAGCTATTATCCTGATGTCCTCTGCGCCTGTCTTTGCTCAAAACACGGTAAAGATAGGCGGAACGATTACAGACGAAAACGGCAATCCGATTGAATTGGCAACAATACGATTGGAGGGGACCGCTATTGGCACAGTCAGCAACCTGAAAGGACGGTATTCACTGAAGTTTGAAAGCAGGGATAGTGTAACGGTTATCTTCTCCATGCTGGGATATCAGACCCGGAAACGGAAACTGGTAAGTCCGAAAGGTAACATCAGCCTGAACATAATCTTGCCACCGATGAATTTTGAACTGGGTGAAGTAAGCGTAACGGAACGGCGACGGCAAACAGGAACCATCCAACAGATAGAAACCAAACAGAACCGCCTGGCACCGGATGCCTCGGGTGGGAGCATAGAATCCGTGATTGCCACGCAAGCCGGAGTGAGTAGCAACAACGAACTCAGTTCGCAGTACAACGTGCGTGGCGGTAGTTTCGACGAGAACATGGTGTATGTGAATGGAATTGAAATATACCGCCCGCTCCTCATCCGTTCTGGTCAACAGGAAGGATTGAGTTTCATCAACCCCGATATGATGCAGTCCGTAGGTTTCTCAACAGGAGGATATGAAGCGAAGTACGGAGATAAAATGTCGTCCGTGCTTGATATCACTTATAAGAAACCCGAACGTCTGGAAGGCAGTGCTTCCGTCAGTTTGCTGGGAGCTTCAGCCTATGTAGGAATTGCCGGGAAGAAATTAACCTGGACCAATGGTATCCGCTACAAAACCAACCAATACCTGCTCGGAACACTGGATACGAAAGGAGAATATGACCCGCGCTACATCGACTATCAGACCTATCTGAACTGGACACCCTCGAAGCGTTGGGAAGTAGGTGTCATCGGAAACATCTCGGAGAATCGCTACAATTTCCAGCCGGAAGACCGCTACACCCGTTTCGGGACACTGAGCAACGTACGGGAGTTTAAAGTTTATTTTGAGGGACAGGAGAAAGATTTGTTCCGCACTCTGTTCGGCACTGCATATACCACCTATCATCTGAACGAACAGAACAGCATCACCCTGCAAGCTTCTGCTTTCCACACCAAAGAACAGGAAACGTACGACATCACCGGGCAATATTGGTTGAACGCCTTGGACGGCGGCCTCCAGACAGACGGAAACACCAGCGAAGATGAAACTTCCGAAACCATCGGCGTAGGCACCTATATGGAGCATGCCCGCAATTATCTCACTGCAGACGTACAAAGTTATTCACTCATCGGACGGCACCGGCTGAAAAGCCACTCCCTGCAATGGGGCGCAGAGTTCAAGCGGGAACGCATCAAAGACCGGATGCGCGAATGGGAAATGCGCGACTCTGCCGGATACTCCATGCCTCACACCCCCGAAGGGCCGGAACTTTTCTACACTCTCCGCTCCCGCAATGAAACGGACAGCAAAAGATATAGTTTCTATTTGCAAGACACCTACCGCTTCCGCTCCACCGCCGGACTATTTACTCTGACCGCCGGTGTGCGCGGTAGTTACTGGGACTGGAACAAGGAGTTCATTTTTAGTCCCCGCGCTTCCCTGGCACTCATCCCGTCATTCAACGAAAACTTCACCTTGAGAGTTGCGGCAGGAGTTTATTATCAGGCGCCCTTCTATAAAGAGTTCCGCGACACCACCCAGATAGATGGCGTAGCCACCGTGTCGCTGAACCGTGATATTCGTTCGCAGCGCTCCCTGCACTTCGTAGCAGGTGGAGACTATAACTTCCGTGCCATGAACCGCCCGTTCCGCTTTTCGATGGAAATGTATTATAAAGCTCTTAGCAATCTCATTCCCTATAATATAGACAATGTGCGCATCAGTTATTATGGATGCAATATTTCCAAAGGTTACGCCACAGGCATCGATATGAAACTGTTCGGCGAGTTCGTCCCCGGAACAGACTCTTGGCTGACTTTCTCCCTGATGAAAACTGAAGAGAAAATAAACGGACAATGGCTCCCCCGTCCCACCGACCAGCGCTACCGTCTTTCACTCTATTTTACGGACTATTTTCCGGGCAGTCGCAAGTGGAAAATGAATCTGAAAGGTACCCTTGCGGGAGGTCTTCCCTTCGGTCCTCCACATAGCGGGCGCGAAGCCGCTGTGTTCCGCACATCGCCCTATCGCCGCGTAGATATAGGTATGTCCCGCTGCCTTATCGACCGTAGCGAACGGGAAAATCCACGCGGTATCCGCAGCCTCTGGTTGGGCATTGATATTTTCAATTTGCTAAATATCAGCAACGTCAACTCCTATTATTGGGTAACAGATACCCGAAATAACCAGTTTGCAGTACCCAATTACCTGACATCTCGTCAGATTAATGTCCGACTGTTGCTCGACTTCTGAACAGAAGTCTAAAAAAACCTTTCTAAACTTCAAATATCCAATAATTAATTGACGAAAAATTTCTCTATTAAGGAAGAAATCTCTTTCTTTGTGCTGTTTTATGCCTTTGATTAAGACATTATACCAACATTAATAAATATAGTTATGAAGATTTCACACATTGAGCATCTGGGCATTGCTGTTAAGAGCATTGAAGAAGCCCTGCCGTATTACGAGAACGTATTAGGTCTGAAGTGCTACAACATCGAAACTGTAGAAGACCAGAAAGTTAAAACCGCTTTCCTGAAAGTTGGTGACACTAAAATCGAACTTCTCGAACCGACCTCTCCCGAAAGTACTATTGCTAAGTTCATCGAGAACAAAGGTGCAGGCGTTCATCACGTGGCATTTGCTATCGAAGATGGTGTAGCAAACGCATTAGCTGAAGTAGAAGCTGCAGGCGTTCGCTTAATCGACAAGGCTCCGCGCAAAGGTGCTGAAGGTCTGAACATTGCTTTCTTACACCCGAAATCAACACTGGGCGTATTGACAGAACTTTGCGAAAAGCCGGAATAATATGCATTAATTACGAAATTAGGAATGACGGATTACTTATTTTACAGGCAGTTCGTCATTTGTGATTCATAATTCACAATAAAAAAATAGTATTAACCCATTATATTTAATAAAATGAGTAATCAACTTGAAAAGATTAAAGAGCTTATAGATCGCCGCACAGCTGCACGTCTGGGTGGTGGTGAAAAAGCGATTGCCAAACAGCATGAGAAAGGTAAATATACAGCTCGTGAGCGCATAGCCATGCTTCTCGACGAAGGTAGTTTCGAAGAAATGGATATGTTTGTAGAGCACAGATGTACCAACTTCGGTATGGAAAAGAAACACTATCCTGGTGATGGTGTTGTTACCGGTTGTGGTACTATCGACGGTCGTTTGGTTTATCTGTTCGCACAGGACTTTACAGTTTCTGCCGGTTCTTTGTCTGAAACGATGTCTCTGAAGATCTGTAAGATTATGGATCAGGCAATGAAAATGGGTGCTCCTTGTATCGGTATCAACGACTCGGGTGGTGCACGTATCCAGGAAGGTATCAATGCTTTGGCAGGTTATGCTGAAATCTTCCAGCGCAATATCCTGGCATCAGGTGTTATCCCGCAGATTTCGGGTATCTTCGGTCCTTGTGCCGGTGGTGCTGTTTATTCTCCTGCACTGACTGACTTCACGTTGATGATGGAAGGTACTTCTTATATGTTCCTTACCGGTCCGAAGGTGGTTAAGACTGTAACGGGTGAAGACGTAACTCAGGAAAACCTGGGTGGCGCAAGTGTTCACTCTACCAAATCAGGTGTAACTCACTTCACTGCCAAGACTGAAGAAGAAGGTTTGGCTTTGCTGCGTAAACTGTTGAGCTACATTCCTCAGAACAACCTGGAGGAAGCTCCTTACGTAGATTGCACTGATCCTATCGACCGTCTGGAAGATTCTCTGAATGAAATCATCCCCGATAGCCCGAACAAGCCGTACGACATGTACGAAGTAATTGCTGCTATCGTTGACAACGGTGAGTTCCTCGAAGTTCAGAAAGATTACTCAAAAAATATTATTATCGGTTTCGCACGTTTCAACGGACAGTCCGTAGGTATCGTTGCCAACCAGCCGAAGTATCTGGCAGGTGTGCTCGATAGCAACGCATCCCGTAAGGGTGGTCGCTTCGTTCGTTTCTGCGATGCTTTCAATATTCCTATCGTTTCATTGGTAGACGTTCCAGGATTCCTTCCGGGAACAGGCCAGGAATACAATGGCGTAATTCTGCACGGTGCCAAGTTGCTGTACGCTTACGGTGAGGCTACTGTACCTAAGGTAACAGTTACATTGCGTAAGTCTTACGGTGGTTCACACATCGTAATGAGCTGTAAGCAACTCCGCGGTGACATGAACTACGCATGGCCTACTGCTGAAATCGCTGTAATGGGTGGCGCCGGTGCCGTTGAGGTATTGTATGCCCGCGAAGCTAAGGAACAGGAAAATCCTGCTCAATTCCTGGCAGAAAAAGAAGCTGAATACACCAAGCTGTTTGCTAATCCTTACAATGCAGCCAAGTATGGCTACATCGATGATGTGATTGAACCACGTAACACACGTTTCCGCATTATCCGCGCCTTGCAACAGTTGCAGACTAAGAAATTGACTAACCCGGCTAAGAAGCATGGTAATATTCCTTTGTAATCAGGCTTTTAACACTAAAAACAAGAACGATTATGAATAAAACAAAAATCGGAATATTCTTTACCTTGCTGCTGGTGTTAGGTGTATGCTCTTCCTGCGGAGAGAAGAAATCGAACAATAAGCTGGTGCTGAATGAAGTGCTGATTACCAACGAAGGTAATTATCAGGACGACTACGGCTTGCACAGCGCATGGATTGAAATATTCAACAGATCATATGGTAGTGCTGACCTCGCAGGTTGCTATCTGAAAGCCAGTAGTCAACCGGGAGATACTGCCAGCTATTTTATCCCTAAAGGTGATGTCCTGACTTTGGTAAAACCTCGTCAGCATTCATTATTTTGGGCCGATGGAGAAGCAAGACGTGGTACATTCCACACGAACTTCACACTGAATCCGGAAACACAGAACTGGATTGGTTTATATGATTCAGGACGCAATTTATTGGATCAGATAACCATACCGGCAGGCGCATTACAAGCTAACCAGTCTTATGCCCGCGTAAGTGATGCGGCCGAAAAATGGGAAGTTAAAGACGGTAGTGCAGAAAAATACGTAACTCCGAGTACCAACAACAAAACTATCGACAGCAATGCTAAGATGGAGAAATTCGAAGAGCATGATAGCAACGGTATCGGTATGTCTATTTCTGCCATGAGTGTAGTATTTTGCGGGTTGATCCTACTTTATATTTCCTTCAAAATTGTCGGTAGAGTGTCCGTTAACCTCAGCAAACGTAATGCAATGAAGGCTAAAGGTATTACTGACAAACAGGAAGCTAAAGAAAAGAAACTGGGCGAAGCTCCGGGAGAGATATTTGCTGCTATTGCCATGGCTATGCACGAGATGCAAAGCGATGTACACGATGTGGAAGACACCGTTCTTACTATCACCCGTGTGAAACGCAGCTATTCACCATGGAGTTCGAAGATTTACACATTGCGTGAAACTCCTCTGAAAAAGTAATCACCTATAAATTGATAAAACGATGAAAGAATATAAATATAAAATCAACGGTAATACATATAAAGTTACCATTGGAGATATCGACGAAAATATCGCTCATGTAGAAGTGAACGGTACCCCTTATAAGGTAGAGATGGAAAAGGCACCGAAAGTGGTTGTTAAACCGGTAACACGTCCTACCACTCCGGCTCCGGCTCCGGCAACTCCGGTAGTGAAACCGGCTGCCGCTTCTACCGGCAAGTCGGGTGTTAAATCACCGCTTCCCGGTGTTATCCTCGACATCAAAGTCAATGTGGGGGATACTGTGAAGAGGGGACAGACCATTATTATCCTTGAGGCTATGAAAATGGAGAACAATATCAATGCCGACAAAGACGGTAAAATCACTGCAATCAACGTAAGTAAGGGAGATTCCGTTCTCGAAGGTAATGACCTTGTAATTATTGAATAATATGGGAGAATTTATCACATTTATAGGAAACAACCTTGCCGACTTCTGGACGTACACGGGCTTTGCCAATGCAACGGTGGGCCACGTCGTTATGATCTTGGTAGGTTTGTTCTTCATATACTTGGCGGTAGCCAAGGAATTTGAACCAATGCTGCTGATTCCTATCGGATTCGGTATGCTGATCGGTAATATTCCTTTCAACATGGAAGCCGGACTGAAAGTTGGTATCTATGAGGAAGGTTCTGTACTCAACATCTTATATCAGGGAGTGACCTCCGGTTGGTATCCGCCGCTCATCTTCTTAGGCATTGGTGCTATGACGGACTTCTCGTCTCTGATATCCAATCCTAAGTTGTTACTAATCGGTGCTGCTGCTCAGTTTGGTATCTTCGGTGCTTATATGATTGCTTTGGAAATTGGTTTCGACCCCATGCAAGCTGGTGCCATCGGTATTATCGGTGGTGCTGACGGTCCGACCGCCATCTTCCTTTCATCCAAGCTGGCTCCTAACCTGATGGGTGCGATTGCGGTATCAGCCTATTCATATATGGCATTGGTACCGGTAATACAGCCGCCTATCATGCGTCTGTTGACTAATAAGCACGAACGCTTGATCCGTATGAAACCGCCGCGCGTAGTTTCTCACACGGAGAAAGTGATTTTCCCGATTATCGGTTTGTTGCTGACTTGTTTCCTCGTTCCGTCAGGTTTGCCTCTGTTGGGTATGCTATTCTTTGGTAACCTGTTGAAGGAAAGTGGTGTAACCCGTCGTTTGGCTGAAACTGCCCGTGGTCCGCTAATTGATACAATTACTATTCTGTTAGGTTTGACGGTAGGTGCATCTACTCAGGCTTCTGAGTTCCTGACGCTTGACTCAATCAAAATCTTCGGTCTGGGTGCGTTGTCATTCGTCATTGCTACCGCTTCCGGTGTAATCTTCGTGAAGATATTCAACTGCTTCCTGAAGAAAGACAATAAGATTAACCCGTTGATCGGTAACGCAGGTGTATCTGCCGTACCTGACTCGGCACGTATCTCTCAGGTAGTAGGTCTGGAATATGATCCTACTAACTACCTGCTGATGCACGCCATGGGTCCGAACGTTGCAGGTGTAATCGGTTCAGCAGTAGCTGCCGGTATCTTGCTGGGATTCTTGATGTAAAAGATATGTATGTATTTTGAGTTGCATCTCTGCGGCTCATTTTACTCAGTTTATTGTAGCGCTCCTTCGAAAGAAGGGGCGCTACTTTTATTAGTTAATCTATCTAAAAGCCACTACGAATATTTCGTAAAGTAAATCTTTTTAGTAACTTGCACCCGGTTAAGCAATACTTAAAAGATAAAAAGACTATGCGAAAACTCTTCATTCTACTCTTTTTCAGTGCTTCTTCATTGCTGATGGCACAGAATACAAATCCTATTCAGGAGGCGATGGCAAACTACGATTACGAAACAGCCTTGAAGCTTATGGAACAGGAAACGCCAACAGTTCCACTACTCTACCAGAAAGGGAGGGCATTGAAAGGATTGGGATACAATGACAAAGCCTTGCTTGTATTCCAGGAAATTATAGAGCAAGATTCACTCACCCCGCGCGCTTATATTGAAGCCGCCGAGTGCTGCAAGTCCATCGCCAAACAAAGGGAGGCGCTGGATTACTACCAGAGTGCGCTCAATCTTAATCCGGACAATAAATATGTGCGAATACAGTACATCAGCCTGCTGCTGAACATGAAAAGAGATCGTGATGCCCTGAGGGAAAGCAATTTGCTGGCAGCACAAGACAGTTCTGCTTTTGTACTGCATCTGAGGGCGGAGAGTATGTCGCGCGTCTGCGACAATTCTGATGTACACCTTGTCATAGAAGCCTATCAGGACATACAGGAGAGGTATCCCAAAGACTACATGGCACCCGCCATATTAGGAAATATATACATAGCCGCCCGCCAGTTTGATGAAGCTATAGGAACTACCGAGAAATACCGTTGTTTAGATAGCACCAACATTCTCGTAAACCGAGTCAACGCACAGGCTTATTGTATGAATAAGTATTATCCGGAGGCCATAGAGCGATACAATTATCTCCTGCAAAACGGTGACAGTACATTCCTGACTTGCTTGTATGCAGGAATCAGCCACTATGCTACCGAAGACTTTTACGTAGCAAGGGATTTGCTGAAGAAGGCGGTGAAAGAGGACGGTTCGAATGTAAATGCGCACTATTACCTGGGACGCGCCTGCTCTAAAACCCCTTGGACGAAAGAGGGCGTATTGCATCTGGAAACCGCCATCAATCTGACCATTCCCAGTGATAGCACTATAGTACCACTTTACACTGGCCTGGCCGACTGCTACAAGATGGCAAACATGTATAAAGAGCAAGCCGATATTCTATTAGAACAATATGAAAGGTATGATAAGAATAAACATAAACTGCTATATGATGCTGCTTACGTTTACTATTATAGCCTGAAAAACACTCCCAAAGCCGAGCAGTGTCTGAAAGCCTACCTGAAAACCCGGCCGAAGAATAATGATAAACTGCAAGAAGTAGACGCAGACGGTGTACCTATCATCGGGGAGAACAACAGATATAATGCTGCCGAAGCCTGGCTGAAAGATATTCAGGAAAAGAAGAAAGTGAATGATTTCTTTCAGGGGAAAGGCTCAGGAACGCAAGGAAAATGACAACTTACTGAAAACGTTTGCATAACATAATAAAGTATATAGTAGCGGAGGGGCAACAGCTTTCTCCGCTATTTGCGTATATTAGCACAGAAATACGGATATAATAACGTAAAACTAATATCATGAAAAGATTATTCCTTATCCTGGGAACGTTTTTACTTTCCCTAAGTACGTATGCAGCTATGAACGTAAACAAAATCGATCCTCCGTTTTGGTACACCGGAATGCAGAATCCCGAACTTCAGCTTATGGTCTACGGTGAAGACATCGGCAACTCTGCTGTTGCTGTCGATTACCCCGGCATTTCACTGAGCAGCACTGTCAAGTTGGAAAGCCCCAACTACCTGATTGTCTACCTGAGACTGGAGAAAGATGTGAAACCCGGCAAAGTAACTCTTACCTTCGCACAAGGCAAAAAGAAAATCGTAAAAGAGTATGAACTGAAAGCACGCGGCAAAAAGAGTTGCGAACACAAAGGTTTCGATGCTTCCGACGCTCTCTACCTGTTGATGCCCGACCGTTTTGCCAATGGTAATCCAGAGAATGACCAGATTCCCGGTATGGCCGAATATAAGGTAGACCGAAATGATCCGAACGCCCGGCATGGTGGTGATCTTGCAGGTATCGAGCAACATCTGGATTATTTCTCCGACCTCGGTGTGACTGCCCTTTGGTTCACTCCGGTACTGGAAAATAACATGACCGGCGGTTCTTACCACGGCTATGCCACCACCGACTATTATAAAGTAGACCCACGTTTCGGCACTAACGAAGAATACCGACAACTGATTTCCAAATGCCATGATCGCGACATCAAGGTAGTAATGGATATGATCTTCAACCACTGCGGTGTAGAACATCCATGGATTAAAGATATGCCGTCTAAAGACTGGTTCAACAATCCCGATCATGAAAAGAACTTTGTGCAGACTTCTTTCAAACTGACTCCGCACGTTGACCCGTATACTTCCCAATACGATTTTGAACAAATGAACGACGGATGGTTCGTTACTGCTATGCCGGACCTTAACCAAAAGAATCCGCACGTATATCGCTACTTGGTTCAGAACAGTTTCTGGTGGATTGAGTACGCCAACATTGATGGCATCCGCATGGACACTTATCCGTATGCTGACTATGACGCCATGAGCAACTGGATGAAAGAGTTGAATGAAGAATACCCCAACTACAACACTGTAGGTGAAACCTGGGTGACCGAACCAGCTTATACCGCCTGGTGGCAAATGGATTCCAAGCTCTCTGCACCAAAGAACAGTAACCTGAAAACCGTTATGGACTTCAGTTTCTACGATAAGATCAATATTGCCAAAACCGAACAAACAGAAACATGGTTCAAAGGTCTAGACCGCGTATACAACAGTTTCGTGTACGACTTCCTCTACCCTAACCCGGCTTCCGTATTGGCATTCATCGAAAATCATGATACTGACCGCTATCTGGGTGAAGGTGACAATCTGCCGATGCTAAAACAAGCTTCTACCCTGTTGCTTACCACTCGTCGCATCCCTCAACTTTACTATGGCACGGAAATCATGATGAACGGTGTTAAGAGCAAAAGCGATGGTTATGTTCGCAAAGACTTCCCCGGCGGATGGTCTGACGACAAAGCAACTGCACTGACCGCAGAAGGACGTAGCCAAATCCAGAACGATTGCTATAACTTCTATAAAACTTTGCTGAACTGGCGTAAAGGAAACGATGTCATAGCCAAAGGTAGCATGGTACAATTCATGGTACAGAATGGCGTTTACGCCTATGCCCGCCAGCACGAAGGAAAGACTGTGTTCGTAATGCTGAACGGTACAGATGCTGAAACCACCGTTCCTTTGAAATACTACAAAGAAGTACTGAAAGATACAAAACAAGGAAAAGATATTCTCAGCGGAAAAGCTGTTTCATTCGGCGAATCGTTGACTATGGGACCGAGAGAATCACTGGTGATTGAGTTATAAATCATTTATTACCGATAATAAAAGGGCGTAGAGAGGTAACCTAAACTCTACGCCCTTTCTTATGCCTTTCCTTTTGTACGGTCACCCTTTCAGCTTTTCTTTCTGCAAAGCCTCTTTCAATATCCTTTGATTCAATACTTTTTCCCTTGATTTAATTATATACAATGCGCATCGTCGCACCACGTTCGCAATAGAGCCGCCGGAAAGTTCGGTTTCAGCCGCCATAGCGATTAATTCATCCGCATCTTCACCCAGCCACATTCTGGGAAGCATCTTTCGCCACAGATCCGCACGTAGATCCATTGTCGGCATCGAAAAATAGACAGCCGATTGAAAACGGCGGGAGAAAGCTTCATCAATGTTGGAACGCAGGTTCGTTGCCAGGATTACCATACCAGGGAAATCCTCGATCCGTTGAAGCAGGTAAGCTACTTCCTGATTGGCATGACGGTCATTGGAAGTATTGGTGGAGGTACGTTTTCCGAACAATGCATCCGCCTCATCAAAGAAGAGAATCCAATTCCGGTTTTCAGCGAGGTCAAACACCCGGGCCAGATTCTTTTCCGTTTCCCCGATATACTTAGATACAATCATGGACAAGTCTATCCGATACACATCCATATTGTTCTTCTTGCCAAGTAACGTTGCCGCCAGTGTCTTTCCCGTGCCGGGAGGCCCGTAAAACAGTGAACGATACCCGACTTTCAGGAACCGGGACAGTCCCCAGTCTTCCATAATGATCTCTCCCGAGGAAATCCAGGTATTTATCTCTTCAAGTTCGGCCGCCACCTGATAGTCCAGCACCATATCCTCCCAGTCCAGTTCCGTGGTGATGCGTTTGGCAGGGAAGCTGATGTTATAATCGGGCTTATAATCTTTATCCAGCAGGACGCAACTCAGAAACTCTTCCGATACCCGCAATTGCCCGCTAAGAAATGGTTCTCCTTCTCCCGCACCTTCCAGACGGATGACGTTCTTCGCGTAGAACCAATGGTCTTTCTGGAAGAGTTTGATTACCTCTTTCCGCTTTTCCATATCTTCTCCGGCGAGGATAAAAGCAACCGTTTCTCCGGTAGGCAAGAAACCGCCATGTGACAGCCCTTTCCATCCCCCGAACTCAGTATATTGCCGGTCGAAGTTCTTATTCTGCACGAAGAAGATATCCAATATCTGCGGACAGACATGGGGCATCAAAGCCAACATAGTGACTATCCGCTCACCAAATGCTATGTCTGAGATACCGGTCACCCTTTCCAACCATCTGTTTGAAGGTGGCGCCACTTCTTCCAGCGAGGAATATTCACATTCCTGCTGGAAGTAAAGCTGGATGGAAGTAGTCAGAGCCTGATTGAACCAAGCGATATATTCGTTCATCCCTTTTTATTTATAGACTGTTAGCCCTTGCACCCATTACATCCGCCTCATGTTCCAAACCAACATTGTCATTTACCGGCATACCACCCACTTCCGTAGTTGGCTCCACGCGTCCCGACATTTGTTGGGCAACATGCCATGCCTCATGCGGCAAGTACCTTTCCTGCCCCGGTGCTACATGGATGTCAGTTCCTTGTGTATAGGCAAGAGCCTGCACGGTTGCCGGCTGGGATGAATTATAATGAACCTTTACATCATCCATTGAAAATCCGGACAGTTCTTCCACGCCTGTTTTGAGGTTATCCGGCAATCCGGTATCATTCGGTTTCTGCTGCATGGTGGTGTCCGCCTTCATCTGTGAGGCTTCGTCCTCGTCTTCCTCCACGCGTTGCATAGGGGGCTCGAACTTTCCTTGCAAGGTATCTCCTTCGTCATCGCTAATCCGCTGCAACAGTTGATTCACCGGACGGTTGTCCACAAATTGCAAAGCACCACTTCCGTCCTGCTTTTGCTGGATGATACGGGCTGTCTTTTCCTGATATAGTTTCTCTGTTTCCATACCTTATTCTGTTTATTATTATACATTTCATCGCAGTAATAAAAAACTCTTAAGACTCCTACATTTCATGCCAAAAAGCCTGTACATATTTCTGTAGCCACGGAAAACGTATCTGTCTGAATGACCAAGGAACGGAATCAAGCAATATGTCATACGCACGTTTTTCAACCGTCAGCAGCCATTTCTCATCCTGTTGTTCCAGCCGTCCGTCGCGCACGATGAAACTCAGTCTGAATCCATTAACCGAAGTACCGTTCATTTTGGACCAATTGGCTTTCACGCCTTCCATCAGACTGTCAGCCGCTTGCTTTTCTTCATTAGTCAGCTCTATCCGTTTCGGTAATGGGATATGCGCAGGCAGGGCCACAAGCAGACGGTTGAAAGCCAGTTCAGGCTCACGATACTCCTTTTCTTCCGGACATACCAGATATTGCAGCAGGAATACGGCACGAATTCTCGATACAGTGTCCTTGAAATTCCTTTTCTCTCCGTCTAAATACCCAAGCATGACGAACAGTCGCGGAAGCCAAGGCGAGAGCAGGCACAATCCGGCATTACCAATAAAGAGGACTTCGGGAGATTCCATCTGTTCTTCTGCCGATGAACAATCCTCTACTTTTGTAATTTTCAATTCTTCCTTAATGTTCTTTTCCATAATTTCTTTTTCTATTTTTGTTTTTGCTTGCAGGAAGGGAAGCGAGTGTATAAAAGAATATATCGTTTCTTCTCTGCTATTATAAATCCATTCTTCTGCACGGTTATTTATAAGACAAGTTGCCAATGCAGTTGACAGTTCTGACTCCTTTATCTGGTTATTATCAGATAACCAAGTCATAATCTGTTGCAACAGTTCTGCCCGTGATAGAGAAAAGTTTGCCAATATCCGCATCCACTCACTGATGTCCATCCACTCCAGCCACTTGTCCAAAGGCCAAATATTGCGTTCCACCGATCGACGGATATAATCAGACAACTCCTTCGGCTGGAAGCGAATATAACCGTGAAGCAATCTTCTCCTGATACTTTCCGGCAAAGTAGTATCTGTAATCCTTCCTATAGGCAAATAGATAGGATCTCTAACGAACAGACGAGAAATAAAATAATCCTCCATCTGCTCCGGCTGCCTTTCCATGATAGCAACAAGGGGTTCCTGTTCAGTTGCTATTCTGCCAGATAAGTCTACCCATTTTGCATCGTCCCGATAATCCGGTTTTCCCGTATAGACAAGATGCAGATACGACAGAAATTTAGAGAGCGTTTCGTTTTCCGTCAAAGTCCTTTCGCTTAATGTACCCTCATCCTGTATATAGAGTAGCAAAGCCTTAGACAAGGCGGTTGAAAGTAGCATATTGTTTCCGCTCAGGAATGTAAGCTTGTCCACCTTGCGTTGCAGCCATTCAACCGTTTTCGATAGAATTGATGCCTGGTGGAAATCTACCCGTACCATTCCCTGCAAGAGCTGGGAGGCAGATAAACAAGTAGTTGAGAGAAGTATCGCTTTGCTCTCTTGGGATTGCTTACGAAGCAAGCGAATCCACTCCCGTGGTTTCTCAACAGCCAGTTTCTGCAACAATTTCCGTTTGACATCTTCAGAAACAGCAGTGTCTTCCAGCCAATCAGTAAAGCCTTCATCAGTGTTCCAACGGCTTTCCAGCAGTGTTTGAACAACGTTCAAAATGTCCTCCGACTGATGTAGCCACTTTTTTAAATCCCGTCTGGGAGGATATTCTTTGCTTGATTGTGATAGCCCGGTATCCAGCAATAAGCCTAATGCCGTTTCCATATCATAATATAACGCATTTTCGGTTGCCCCTGCTTGTTCCCGCAAAATTAGGCTGATTACAGAGGGGATATTTTCTTCGCTGAATAACTCAGCAAGAAGAACAGGAAGCATTTGGGTTACCGTTCTTTTTGCTTCTATTTGCAATTGGGCTACTCTTGTCAACCATACAAGCAGTTGCACTTTTAGTCCCGATGTAGTATCCCGCAGATAGGTGGAAATATCAGATTCATGAATGACCAGCCAATAAAGCAATGACAACAGTTCTGTAATCCTATATGTGCCACTGACTCGTATAAGTAACTGCCTAATGATTTCTTCCAATGCGGGTTGGCCAATCAAATTGAGCATATCCTCTAACACCCCCTGCTCATGTAGCGACAGTACCACATCAGCATAATTTTCCTTATATTGTTCCAAAAATGAAGCGAGTATCCTGCGCTTTATCGGTTCAGGTACGTCTTTATCCGCCAATAGCGTTTTTAATCTTTTTATATGTGAGGCAAATGAAGACGTTTCCTTCTTCCCGATCAATTCGTTCCAGTCTTCTTCCAACAAATAGAATTCCATTGATAATCTTTCAAAATCCTCCTCCTTATCGCCACCCGTCATCTCTTGATAGATCAGACACAGTAACTGCCTGATACTTTCCGATTCCGACCGGGCAACGTGTCCGTTTCCTATCCATAGCAGAATTGATTTGCGAAGAACAAAGTTCAACCAGGATTCGCTTATTCCGCTTAGCCAACTGATTTCCGACGCATGGCTTCGCAGATAGTCTCTTACCTGCCCCACAACTTCCACAATTCTGAAAGAAACGGAAGCAAGCAGACGGTTTATAATAGCGTCATCAGCCATTTCAGTTATTACAGAAACCAAAGCAGAAACAGCAGCATCCCCCTTGATAATCTCTGTTTTCAGCCAATTCACTGTTATTTCCGGTTTTTCCTTTACCAGCAGCCTGAGCAGCATCCACTTGTTCGCATTACTGCGCTGGGTATCTTCCAGATAAGCTGTCAGTATTTCTGCAGATGCCGGATAGACTATCTTTTCTTTTCCAGAAACAGTTTCTTTTTTCTTCTCATCTTCCATTGCCGGCATTTTGAGTAGTGAAAGTTGCAAAAAAATACCATACAACTCCCTATTCAAATATCCGTCATACACAGGTGAACCATCTGCATGGTGCGGCTGAAGGTCATAAATAGCATTCAAGACTTCTATATAATAAGCCGAACCGAACACTTCGAGCAAGAAGCCCGTTGTCAGTTCCGCTTTAGAGAGATAAAAGGAGTAGTTCCGTTTATAAATAAACGTGAGCAGTCGGTGGTTCAGATGGTGAATAAAATTGCCCTTGCCGCCAAAAACAGCAAGCCCATTGAAAGGATAATATTTAACAAGCCATTCATACAGATAATGCCAGTATGGAGGCAAATCTACCTCAGCATGTTCTTCGGCTTCCGTTTCCATAATCCGGCGGACGGATAAGGTATTGAGCAGTTCCGCCATGTTGTGTAACCCTGCACTATCGGCAGTCTCGTGGATAAAACGCACGGGAATGCCGGGTTTCATTTCCAACATTATTTCCAGAAAGCGGCGTTTCTCGTGCAAGCCGAAGGTAAGTCCAGGGAGTACGACAGTACAGAGGTTGACAAGAGCCTTCTCATCATTCATATACCACAGCAGACGACGGAGCACATACTCCTTCTTAAGGCAGAGCTTTACAATCTCATCTGTATATGATATAGGTTGTGAAACCGCCCAGTCCAATTCTTCCGTCAAACTGAAATCACTGTCCGCCCATTCCACCTTCAGATAGCCATGTTCCAGATAGAACAGCAGATTAGCCAATCGGGAGGCATCCGTCCTTTTCTTTTCATCCGCTGTCTGCATACACCATGAAGGCATGACTCTCAGTAGTTCCTCCCTGAGTCGGCGTGGAAATTCCTGATAGAAATCATCTTCCGAAATACCACCCAGGTCCAAGTCAAGTTGTGTTATCTCATGCCAAACCTTATCCTTGTCGTAAGCCGAGAAACATTCTTCCACCACCTTTTCAAAACAGTTACGGCAGAAGTCTTCCCAGTCTGCATACAACCCGTGTACGAAATCTTCGCCGATAGCAGCAAACTCAAATGATATGCGATCAATAGTTATCATCTAATTTCTGTATTTCTATTGCCATTTTCAGCAGTTCGTACATGGCATCCAACAACTGTTTGCCGTAATCCCGGAGATCACTGTCGGCCAAAGTCCGCATCAATTGCCGGTAACACCCCTCAAACTTTCTCATAGCTCCTTCATCCAGCCAGTATATGTTTCCGGTCAAATGGGCGGGAATAATGGTCCGTAGCAACTCCCCACACTTCTCCCTGAAACGTGGCGTATGGAAACGCTGTGTCCATATCGGGAGTACCACCAGCAGACGGAAGGGGCGTTCCGGATCCGTCAATACAGGCTCTACCACGTAGATGGTTTCGCATTCCCGGTTCAGGTCACACAAGGTTCTCCGCAATATATTTGCAAGAGTGTTCAGTCGTTCCCAGCTATCGGCTCGTCCCAGATTGGTCCATCCACTCCGTTCTTGATTCTGGAACACCAGCATGTATTCGTCTTTCCCTGCCTTCACTATCTTGTAGTTGTCCAGACGGGTACCGCCACGGAACAAGTCGCCACTAATCCGGTTTTCGTTAAATATCGGTAGTTCCTGCCGCATCCGGTTGTATTCCTTACGTTTTTCCGCTTCATCTGCTGATAGTTCCTCATAATCCACCTCCATCACATTATCCAGTTCCAGTATCCGCTCGTCGATAAGCAAGGAGTCTATCCTGTCGAGCAAAGGCTTATCCGGCTTTTTCTCTATCAACTGCAAATTGTAGCTGGGGAGCACATTACTTACAGTATGCTCATCGCTTCCATTGATACCCAGCAGCAGGCAGAACCACTCCTTCACCGTGGGGGCGTTACCTTCACCGCCGGAGACAATGATATTCCTTGCCCTCGCCCTGTTTTTAGTCAAATCGGCTATATGGCGCAAGAAATTCATGCGACGCAGTAATGTACCTTCCTCTGTTTCGCCATAACTGTTCTGCTCAGACAACCATGCCGGATGGCTCTCCACACCGTACAGTTGGTCAAGAAAATCCAGATAGCGACTTTTCAGTGCAAGAATGTCACGTTTTCTGTCACTCTTCTCCATGAGGGTGACAAAGTCTTTGGCAAGCAGGGAAAGTAGACATGGCAGGTCCTCCACTTCTTTCAAGCCATCTACTATCACCTTGTCATACAGTTTCAGGTACGCCTCGAAGGAAGTAGGTATTTCCCTGTTCGGAGAGAGGCGATAGCACGCAGGGAATTCTCCGGCGATGGGTGTATGGAAAAAAACATCGCGGTATGTGCTTTCAGGGACACCCCAGTCATACTCTTTCTGTTCGCTCTTCTGCTCTCTGGTGCGGAGCCCGGTATAGTAAAAGGCTTTCAGATATTCCCTGAACCTCCTTATCTCCACTTTTTCTGTGGAGCGTCCACAGCGGATGTGTACCTTCAGTTCCTTTTCTTTCTTTGGGATTTTCAAGCTGAACCCTCCGGAAAAGTCAGTCAGCGGTTCTCCGTCCTTCATCAGGTAGCAAGTGCTGAACGACTGGATACCTTCTACCTGCCAAAGTTTTTTGTACAGTTCATATTCGGTGTTCTGCTGTCGGGGGATGATGACGCGTACAGCATCTTCCGACCCTTCCAGCCATTTCTCTGGCACAATCCTCAACAACTCGTCTTCGGACGACATACCGGAAGCAATCTGTTCTTTCGGTGTGGAGATATTTACTGCACCGGAAAGGTAATGCAGAATAGTCCAATAGATTTTTGCCAACACCACGGAAGCATCCTTTCCCGGCTCTATCTCGAATTCCGCATGGAACTCTAGTTCTTCGGGCTGCACTACAATGATCTCTCGAAGGTGTTCGCACAGATTTCGATGGCTATTGTACACCGCCTTGATCTGCTTCATCAACGTATTTTCGTCATTTTCGCCAAATGGCGGAAGAACAATTTTGATGGTATAGCTACCGGTTACTGCATCACATTCTACCCACACATTATCCAGTCCGGGGACGTGGGCGAAGAACAACTTGCGGTAGTCCTCCGCTGTGACGGGTGCAGTAGTATAGACCTCATTGGGAAGAAAGAGCCCAAAACGTTCCGGATTGAATATCCCGTCTTCCGCAGTCAGATAGTTCGCAAGACTGAAACTGAGCTTGTAGTCCATTTCCGCCAGCGTATAGTTGGCAATATCTGCCAGCGTCACACCAGGGTCATGGACATTGTAGTCTGTCCACACCTTTCCCGAAAGCCGCTGCACCTTCTTCAGCGTCTGTCTTTGCAGTCGAGCATAAAGGTTTTTACTTTCCGCCTGCTGCTTGATATAAGGTTGCTTCCCATCTCTCTCCATCTCCACCCGCTCTTATTTTTAATTTCTAATTCCCATTTTTTAATATTCAATTACCCCTTGTATATCTCCACAATCCGGCAATGCACCTCACCAGATGGCAGATGTCTCTTGCTGCACATTTGCAGGCAGGGATCGCCTTTTGTATCCAGCCAACGAAAACGGATACCACCCGCCCAACCCCACCAATGCTTCTGAGGCGATTCTATCCGTTGTTCCATCCGGTTCAGCCAGATGGCGGTGGCACGTGTCAGTTTACAAAGCCCTGTACCCTGTTCCCGGAAGGAAGCATAGATAAGATACACGCGACAACCGAAACCTTCGCGCGACGCATTCAGCGGCAGGGGGTGCCACTGCTTGTCAGCGGGAATGCTCAGGTAATCCTCCCCACCGGGAACAGGTTCTTCACCACCGCCTTCCACTGTCAGGCTTCCAGGCAGTACAATTGATTTGTCCTGTGCCGCATCAAACACCGTTTCACCTTTTTCGTTCTTTATCAGCAGATGCTTTTCAGACGTAACGGAAAGTGTCCATACAGGCGGTTTGTTTTCCTCTGTATAGAGTCCGATGTCCATACTGCCTGCCTGTGACGGGTAAAACGCCCACCCGGTGGCAGTTCTCACCATTTGCCCGTCTTCCACGAGATTTGACATGGAGTCTATCAGTTGGGCAAACTGTTCCTCTGTCGGCGTTTTGCCTTTTCTGAAGTATTCCTTCAGTGCATTTCTGTCTTTTCGGTTATTCCGTTCCATAAGCTATCCTATTATGAAATTACCCCCGATTTCGGCTGAATTGATGCCATTGTGGGGAGAAAGTAATTCGATTTCTATTTTCGGAAGCAGTACGCTCCACGGGTAGCTGCCTTTAAATACCATATCTTTGGTGCCGATATCTACTTGTGGCAGGCTTTTTCCATTCACTTCCAGAGCGACCAATTTCATCAGGTTTTCATGATTCACCATCCGGGCATGCAATTCCTTGTAAGAAAAAGACTGACAAAGCGAGGGAATTTCTTTATTCCGATACCACGGTACAATATAATTCTGTGCCAACACCACAAGCTGCCGGATTGCCTTACCCTCATCCTGCACACTATCCCATAGCACCGCCTTACAATGCACTTTCACCTGCTCATACACGGGATTCATCACACGCAGGATGACGAAAGGGGGTATATATTGCCTGACGAGCTGCTGTATTTCCGCCAGTTTCCATGCTGGGGAGAGGTAGTAGCGGCCGTCCTCCACACGACTAAATACCACGAGACAGATTTCCGAAGCTCCTTTGTCTTGCGGAATGGGAATACATTGAGCCTTGTCCACTTCAGGGAAATGCTCCATCACCAATTGCTCGTAGTCCTTTATTGTGAGGGCACGGTGCCGATTCTGGATGCGTGCATTTTGGTGCGCAACACATAGCATTTCCGTTTCGGCAGGCCTGCTCCCGAAGCCGGGCAGAGGCTGGGCTATACTTTCAATCCGTTCATCCGCTTCCGGCATCCCCTGTATCGTTCCTACTTCTAGTGGTAATCCATCGCCGTTCTGTGCCTCCAGCCGAATACAGTTTATCCAGATTCCACGAATGATAAGACATGCCGACACATCACCTGTCAATGCGGCGCGAAGCCACATCCTGCCTTGTTGATCTTCATGTTTGTCGCTAATCCTCTCTGGTAGATTTATTTCGATGAAACCGCTTTGCGTCAGTCCGCAAGTTTCTTCAATATGGACGGACTCGTCCATAACAGTTTTCCAAGCGTTTCCGTTCCACAGTTCCCAGGATGACTTCACACGCTTATCCGATTGCGGGTTATAGAACGGTATTTTTTCTTTCGGCAATGTCATATCTATATACATCCGTACACTTTTTTCTCCCCCGGCATTACGAAAAGCAAAGTAAAGCAGATGGTCTGCCGGGAAAGCTGGGAGGAAGGAATGCTCCTGTTTACAGCAAATGGGACAAGCATTCTGTTCGGACAATTCTGTGATGCAGCTCAGTCGGATAGATGATTGCCCGATTTTCGTCAATACCATTTCCTCCATGGCAATATATGAAAGTTCCACCTCCGCAAGTTGTGGTACTGGCGGCTCTGTAGGGATTGGTTTACGCTCCTTTTTCTTGCAGCGACTGTTGTGTATCATCACATCAGTGAACTGTGTGCGATAAACATCTGTTCCGAAACCGATGGTAGGGGCATTCAGTGTAACGCGAAAGAATCCGTTATGTCCCGGTTCCGTGCAGTTAAAACGCATCTCGGCAAGTTTAAGCTTGCCAAGATCATCAAATGTAAACAGGTCTTGGTTCTCCGAATGACAGGTTATCCATCTGCCTTTCTGTTGCCATTCTGCAGTAATCTGGAAAGCGTCAGCATTCGTACCATAGCCTCCGTATATCTTATCAAATTCCTCTTTGGTTTCAGGCAGTTTTTTCCATATGCCTTTCAAGCAGACCTCCTGCAAAGACTTCAGCCCCATCTCGTCATAACCAAAGATGAACCACGTGCCTCTATGAGCCTGAATGCCGAAAGGCTGGAACAATTGAGAGGTATCCACTTCTCCTAATTCATTGCAGAAAGTAAAGTTGCGGATACCGGTCACTTCTACCTCTATTTTCACACTGTCAAATTGCAGACGACTTGCCCATCCATAGGGGGCGATTCTGTTGTCCGTCAGTATACGGAGAACGGGATATTCCGTTATCATGCTATGTGTTTCTTCCTCACAGGGGGCGAGAGCAACTTCACCAAATTCCAGGGTGAAGTCGAAGCAAAGTCGACCAGCTTCAATGAAGCAATTACAAGATTGTTCTATCCAGCCTTCGGCACCGCTCAATCGCAGAGTGAAACAACCATCAGATATGCTGTCCGGCACAAGGCTATCGGCAGTCAAACGAAAACAGACATTTACTTTTCGCTCTCCCTCATTCAAAACAAGCATGGGAGATTCTATTTGCCAGCCGATATGCAGTTCCTCGCCGTGCATAAACAGCATTTCATCCATCCCCTCAAGGGGTATGGATTGCTTGTACAGTCTCGAATCTCTTTTTTGAGAAATATTTACCGCCTCCACCGCCACGCATTGCATCGGACTAATGTATTCTTCTTTCGTAGTTTGGTAGATAAGTTCTTCGCCTGCAGCATTTTGCCCAGCTAGAAACGATTCACCTTTGGGCAGGATAAAGCCAGCAAAGCCTTCTGCCGGAGTAATAATGAGATAGACATTGTCCTGTACTACCGCTTGTGGCATGGCATGCAGGATGTCACGGTGGTAGAGTTCAGGCAACGTGGCAAGGAGGTGATTGAATGCTTCAGCAATGTCACTGTAGTTCTTTTGTTGGGCGACAAGTAAGGACAATGTCGGTTCCATATCGCCGCTTACATCTATCTGTTGCCGATGATAGTCCTCCTGCTCCTGTATGGTAGTCACAGTTCGCAGCATCCGGTAATAGCCATTCTTCTCCGTAGTGTTCCCATTCTGCAACGACTGCTCCAAACTCCCCATTAGCTTCCGGGCGGTCTGCACAGCAGTACTTTCACTACCTCCTTTCTTCCAACTTTGGTGGATATAATTGTCTAATCGGGCTATCCAGTCCACAATATCCTTTCGCAGTTTATCAGCATAGAAAGTCTGCAGTTCTGTTCCCTGCGCATCGGCAAAGGTATCGCCGTAACCGGACAACTTTTTCCGTGAAATATCGGCAAGCACGGTCAGCACCTGATTTTCCAACAAGGAACAAAGTGTACCTTCCCGCCCATCCGTATTACGGTAGCGAATACCACTGCTTGCCTTCACTAACCGATGCAGCAGCTTGGCCCAGTCGCTTTCTATGACGCAAAAGTCATCCAACCTAGCAAGGTCAGCTTCGTAGTCTGTGCGGAGGGTGCCGTTTGTTTTAATGGAGGTCGCCATCGCCTTATCTTTTTTTAATTATTTATATCTCGTATCTTTACCTTTTACACAATCGAAACGAGCTCGTTCATTCAATTGGATAGACAATCATTCTCTCAAATACTTCAAAACCTCTTCCACTATAATGTCTGCAACACACTGTTTACCTGCTTCAGAGAGCAAGAAAACTACATCCTCCCCGTTGTCCTGAAAGAAGTTTTCTGCCAATACAGTAGAACAATTGGTTTTACGGCAGATATAGAGCTATGTCATTATACATTTGTCCCTTCATTCAAATAAAACGGATAAACCATATTATTGCGGTTATTCGTACGAATAACAGTATAGGTGAGCCGTATCAATAGTAATCCCTCATCCACGCGTTCTTCAAACGACACTTCCTCCAGCAGAATGCGTGGTTCGAAGAGTGTAACCGCACGTGTAATATCGTTACGCATCCTGATAGTGGTCTCCGCAGTTATCGGTTCGAAAGCATAGCGGCGCAGCGGACAGCCGTACTCGTAACGATTCACACGCTCGCCCGGAGAGGTGCTGAACAATACGTGCAGACTCTGCTCGATGTCTTGCTCGTAAGTCACCATCTCCACCCCATCCTCCGTCAGCGTGGGAGGAAAGTTCCAGCCTCTGCCCAGAAAGGTATTGGAGTCCATAAGGTCTTTCAGATCATCCATATTTTACTTATTGGGGGTTCAATTTATCCTCCAATCTGCACAGTAGGACATCCGGCGACTATCGTGCCGCCATGTGCAGTACTGTCACCCATCCGAGCGGCAGGCCTACCGCCTATCAGCACAGTGGACGACCCTTTCACTATCACATCCGGCGGTCCCACGCAGACGCACATGTCGCCTACAACGGCCGCCGGTTGTTTCCCTATCAATACGTTCGGCACACACGGGCCGGTTATCGGTCCGCCCACATGAGGTATCGGCGTGGGAAACGCCGGGGTCTGCATGGGGCAGGTGTGCATATCAGTTATTCTCGCTGCCAGTGGCATAATTTACTCCTTTTTTTATTAAAGAATTCTTCATTTTTAGTTTATCATTACCAATGCTCCCTTGACCGTAGTCTGACCACTGGCCGATAGTTCTGCCGTAGCATTACCTTTGACAGATGCACCTACCTTTGCCTGTACTTTCACATTCATTCCTTCCAAGCTGATGTCCGATTTGGCGGTGCCGCTTATTTTGGAAGTAGCATCTATCGTGATACCGCTCTTCGCTTTCAACCTTATATCTTTTGAGGACGAAAGAGAAATGCCGTTGCTATCCATCACAATTTCGTTCTTGTGCTGATCGACTAGCTTGATGTATTTTCCGTCGTCATTGATTTCCACCCTATTCTTTCCAGGGGTAGAAACCGTTATGATTTTCTTTTCCTCATTGAACTCTATCTGCATCTTTTCGCGAGTGACAATGGCTTTCGTATTGTTCCTTCCTTCGTATTCGTAAGGTGGCTTGTGCTTCTCGCCATACAGCGAGCCGAGTATCACGGGGTGTCCGGGATTCTGATTCATGAAACCTACCACTACTTCGTCGCCCGGTTCAGGCAGGAAGAACGTACCCATATTACCGGTGGCATACATTGTAGAGAAGCGTGCCCAAAGCAGCTTATTCCGCCCGTCCATCCATGGCAGTTCCACCTGTATGCGACATTCTTTCAAAGGGTCGCCGTCCAGTTTTTTCACCACCGCTGTATGAAGTCCCTGCAAACCGGGCAGAAAACCAGAAGCAGAAGGAGATACCACGTCTGTTTCGTCGGTAATGTTCAGAGGGGATACACCTGCACCCGTTTCGGTCATCCATTCGTTGTTCTCAATGGTATGTGTTACCGAGCCTACAAACAGATTTCCATTGAATCGCCTACCCAAACCTTTCAGTTCGATGATGCAACCGGGCTTCACTTTTGCGGAGCCGTAGAAACTGCACGAGCCTCGATAGCGTGCTAGTCCCGCTTTCAGCGCCATACCGTCCGCCCATTGTTTCAATGCCTTTTCATCTGTCGGCGCATCGGTCTGAAGCAATAGGCTGTCGCCGGTGGCAATGTTTTTCGGCTGGAGGTCGCCTTGTTTATTAAGCGAGGGTGTGGTGGCAGATACCTTGACCACTCGCTGCGTTTTGGGGCACCATGACACCGCCTCGTACTGCGTAAACTGATCATCAGCAGTGAGTTCGAGGTCAAAGGCGGTGATGTCCGTGCCATAAGTTATTGTCAATACGGGCGAGCCGCCTACTTCCGGGTTCTTCACTTTTATATTACTGCCTTCGGTGAAGACAAACAGTCCGCAGGCATCAGCACGCGAAAGGGCAAAGTCCCAGTCCGAACAATAATACTGTACAAGCGTAGGGTGCTGGTAATCTGTTCCGTCCACCTCCACGCTACCATAAGTGGAGAGTACTTCCTTGATAATGTCGCTGTCCTTTTTCTTCTCAAAAATACAATTTTTGCGTCCCTGCGTGGCGGGATAGGCATGGTCACGGCATTCTACTACCATATAGGAACGGGAGTCCTTGCTTGTCATGATGCGTAGCCCGATGATTACACCGTCAAACAGTGTTTCTTCCTTGTCTGTGCTACCTGCATCCAGACGGATAGTATTGCCGGGCTTAAACAGACTGTTGTCACTCTCGTCGAAAGTCTGCTTGTCCATATCTCCGGCATTGAACTTCAGTGTCGCCTTACCGATGCGATTCAGTTCCAATCGCACGGTGGCGGACACTAACGAATAAGTATCTTTCAGCTTCGTCCCATTACAATAGACGGAGCAAGACAATACGCGATCTTTGTTTACAGAAGGTGATTCTGCCATATTTTTATTCTTTTTTTAACATCGGCAACAGAATTTCCATACCTGCTGGTATACTCCTATAACCGTTCAAATTATTAAATCTTGCGACTTGCCCCACCAAGAGCGGGTCGCCGTAAACTTCGTAGCAAAGGGCAGCCAATGTCTGTCCCTCTTTTAGTGTAACCAACCTCGACACGTCGGGCGAGCGTTTAGAGAAATGCTTCTTCTCTTCCTTCTGGCTGCAATAGCCTGTCAACGTTACTTTCAGTTCGGCACGGAGCGGAATGCCATCCGGAGCGAACTGAGTATATTCTGTTTCCAGTGTCTTGAGCTGACCAAAAAAAGTGATATCACCGTATTGCACCTTGACAAACGAGGGGCGATGGCCTTCGGTGTTATAATCGTACAGCCGTTCTTCAAGTTCATCCACCGCATCGTGCACGGGCTTTTTCTCATCATCATCCTCCATGGCGTTCGTCATGTCGAACAGACAGTCGAAACTAAAAATTTCGGGCTGGTAGCGCACATAGATATTCGACCCATTCAGGCTACCCAACTGTTTATCCTCCGCATAACAGATCCCTTTGGTGAGCTTTACCTTAGCCGGGTTGACGGGCAACTCCAACGCAGATTTACATTCACTGTTGAAATCGCTGTCCGTATAGGCTGTAATGGTCATCTTTCCCATGTTACTCCTTTTTAATGATTACTCCCATCCATTGTTACCGTCTATTCTTTTTCCGTCGCTGTCTGACAGACTGACCGATTCTTTCTTCTTCAGACAACCTGTCCAATACACGGTTCTCTATCTTCCGGATAATTTCTTCCGGAAGTTCCGCTTCCGTGACGATACGTTTCTCTACCACGGTACGAATATGCATTTCCTTGATGATGACAGCCATAATATCAAATTTTAGATTTTTATACGATCTATCCGGTTACAACTCATAATGACCAATTCTGTGGCCAGCTCACTTTTTTCCGCATTCAGAGCATCCAGACTCCACTGTGTGGGATATGTATACGAACATTTCCATCCCATCAAGGGATTTCCGTCTTTGCCTAACAACTTCACAATCATGTCGTAAGGAATCATTCTCTTACCCTTGTCTGCCTGCAAGCATTTGTCAACCCATTGGGTAAAAGTATCATCGCTTGACAGCGGAACAGGGCGTTTGAGTGTTATGTTTCCATATTTGGTTCCACCAGGCATTTTAATCCACATTCCTGCATCACTGGGTTTTTCTTCCGTACTCAACTGCATATTTAAACCGGACACTTCTGTGAATGAGGTTTGAAAGCGATCAAACCTACTCTGAAATTCCACCAAAAAGTAGAAACTCACAGGAAGCATCCAATCTGATACAGCATTATCTGTCATACTACTTGACGTTTACTCCTTCGTGTGCCAAAATCAAGGTTTCTATTGCCGCCGTATTACCGTCTGACTTAAAACCTTCCACTGTGATTTTCTTGGGCCACGCATTGGTCAGTTCCCAAGTCTTCACAGGTTTACCCGATTCGTCCAGCAAGCTGATCGTAACCGTTGCACGTTTAATCGTATTCAACTTGATGCCGTTAATCCAATCCCACATCGCCTTGTCATCTTTGAAAACACCTTTCTTCAAGGTTACATCGCTGGCCTTCCTCATTCCCGGCATTTTCTGTTTGGTAAAAATTGGGCTATCTCCTGCACGATACTCTATCATATCATATTCCGTTTCAAGCCCCGATACTTCACTACACGAAATATCCCCTACATCGGTAACTGATACCTTGAAATAAAAACTCGGTAACGGCCACGCTTGTGTACTCGCACTCTGTGCTGCTCCATCTTCTGCCATAATATTCTATTTTTAAATTATTAATTATTTAATTCCTGCTAAATCTCAGCTTTTTTGCATTTGCTGCTGGAATGTGATTTCAATGAACTCAGCCGGACGTGATATAGCCACCAGCACTGTGATGCGCATGATGCCTTCCAATATATCTTCCGGCGTCATAGTATCGCCTAGTCCGACATGCACGCTGTATGCATCTTCGGGGACAGCGCCGGGCAGTCCGCCGCGTTTCCACACGCTACGCAGGAAGTTCTCTATCATGCACTTCATGTTAATCCATGTGTTAGCATCATTCGGTTCGAATACGTAGGCACGGGCAGCATTCTGCACAGAATGTTCCAGAAAACTCATTGTGCGGCGCACATTGATGTAGCGCCAGTCCTGAGAATTGCCATTCAATGTGCGGGCGCCCCATACCTTGACGCCTTCACCTACAAAAGAGCGGATGGCATTGACGGCTTTGCCGTTCATCGGCATATTCAGTTCTTCCTGTGCCTTGTTGTCAATTACCATCGAAGGTTTGTTCACATAGTTAACAGAAACATTGGCCGGAGCTTTCCAGACACCGCGTGTGTTGTCTACCATCGTATAAATACCTGCCATGGCAGCCGAAGGTGGAAGCAGGTTCAGATAGTCTTTCACTTTCTTTGTCAACAACTTATATTCCGGCCAGTTTTGTAACAGAGCGTTATGCAAGTCGTTCTTTGTCCGGTTGACATCGTCATCACTCAGTTTTGTTTCACCGTCTTTCTTTGTGATGATCTTACCAAAGCATATATTTACATACTTTTCCATCGGAGTATCTTCTCCAGACTTCAAATTTGCCTTGTCTACAAATGAGCTCAAGTCGGGAACCGACGTATAATTCCATATCAACATCTCACCGTTAATGTCATTGTCAGATAACACAGATGTTTCCAGCCAAGGATAGTAAGCCGCTGCATACGAAAGATGGTTACCACCGATGGTATCACGAAACGTATCGACTGCCTTATCACCGAGCGATGGGATATCCACTATTGCAAAACGATTTTGTTCTTCACAATGTGCTAATATATCCGTGTAAATGTTCATACAATCCTTCGTGTTCACAGCTTCAGGAACTACCAGCATGGTAATATCCTGCACTTTCTTCAACCCGGGAAGCACCGTATTCTTTATGACATTTTTGTCCAATACGCCAGTGTTGTAATCACCTACCGACACAATGTAACAAGTACCACCGCCATTGGCGAAGAACATAACTAGGTTATAGTACAAAGTGTATAAATCACCTTGCCGCACAGCCTTTAGACTGACATTTTTACCTTTATTACAGACCAACAAAGTCTTTTCATCTTCGTTAACGACTCCGCTTTCAACCGACAGCATAAACTTCAGTATTGGTGCACCACCGAAATACATGTTGTATTCCATCATTGATGAAATCTTTACCGGCTTGTTCAGCAACGATTCCGTTCCGTTTTCGGCTTTTTCAGTCAGCCCGATAAATGCCGGGATAGCAGTTTCTGCCTCTACCACGGAATTAGGAAAAGCGTTCTTCTCTTTAATGTAAACGCCCGGAGTTTTGTATTCTCCCATGATTTTTAATCTTTTAGTTTAACAATAGGTTATCAGCTTTTCTGCATGTGCTGCTGGAAAGTGATTTCGATGAATTCTGCCGGATGTGTAACGGCTACCAACACAGTGATGCGCATGATACCTTCCAATATGTCATCAGCCGTCATTGTATCACCCAGCCCCACATGTACACTGAAGGCATCCTCAGGTGTCGCACCTGCCAGTCCGCCGCGCTTCCATACGCTGCGCAAGAAACTCTCTATCATACACTTCATGTTAATCCATGTGCCCGCATCGTTCGGTTCAAACACGTAGGCACGGGAAGCATTCTTCACGGATTCTTCGAGGAAGAGCAGGGTGCGACGTACATTGATGTAGCGCCAATCCAACGAGTTTCCGTCCAGTGTGCGTGCTCCCCATACTTTGACACCCTCACCCCGGAAAGGACGTATCACGTTGATGGCTTTGCCATTCATCGGCGCATTCAGGCCTGCCTGCTGTTCATCATCAATATCTTCTGTCGTACTGTCCACATAGTTCAATGTCACGTTTGCCGGAGCCTTCCATACACCGCGGCTGTTGTCCACCATAGTGTAAATACCCGCCATTGCGGCAGAAGGAGGAAGCAGGTTTAGATATTTTTTCACAGCTTTCATAGCTTGCTGATAAAGGATGGAACCGCTTACCAATGCTTGATGGAAATCATTCTTATCAACTGCATCAGGCGATAAGAGAGTAATGGTTTTCTTATGGGGAGTTGCCGCTAAATCTTCCTTTACTGTCACAGTGAACTTTTCACCCAAATCCTTCTTCAAATCCTTTTCTTTCACCTCTTCATATTTATATTTCTTTCCTCCGATTGACACTGTTTCATTTTCTTTGCTTTTATCCTCTTCAAATAGGATAGTCGTTTTCAGAAAGAAATCCACTATTTTCTGCAACTGGCTGTCAGTCTGCGAGAATTTCGCTATCTTGGCGTATACATCCGCATTCATAGTCCATGAGAACATTCCACCATCCAAATCCCTGTCACCCAAAACCGAAGTGTTCAACCACGGAAAGTAAGCCGCCCCATAGGAGAGGTAATTGCTGCCGATATTTCCCTGAAAAGTTTCTACATGGGTATCCAATGGGCTGTTGCCAGGATACTTAGGTGGCATATCCAAAATAGTAAAACGGTTGGCCATTTCTCCGCAATGTTTCAGCATTAATTGCTGAATTTTGGCACACGCATCAGTTTCTACTGCTTCCGGCACTATAATCAGGGTCACTTCCTGTATTTTCTTCAAGGCATTCAAAGCTGTCTCCACTTTCTTGTCAACCAGCGTATTTTTGCTATCGCCATAGCCTCCCATGGATACTACATAGCAAGTACTGCCGCCATTAGCAAAGAATAGCATCATGTTATAGTACAAAGTATATTTGTTTTCTCCATCTACACAGAAAGCATATCCGACAGGTGTGGTTTCTCCATTTTCCCCTGTTTTTGTTTCCGTACCAACACCGTCTTTATTAAATGTCACCTCTCCGGTTTCTCCTGCAGGGCATACACAATACTTAAATATTTTGGATACAGGTTCTACCAAAGCTTCCACCAGTGTCTTCTTAGGATCAGCCTTTTTCTGTTCTTTCGACAGATAAAAATACTTTTTTATATCCACATTGAACTTCAGCTCCGGCACTCCGCCAAAATACTGTAAATACTCCGTCATCGACGATATTTTCCAAGGAATGCCAGTCAGATCATCATTCCCATTCTGAGCCTTTTCCGTAATGCCGATAAAAGCCGGAATAGCGGTCGGCGCTTCCACCACCGAGTTCGGAAAGGCGTTCTTCTCTACGATATAAACGCCGGGTGTTTTCATGTTTCCCATACAATTTTATTTTAGTAAGATTAAACCAGTATAGCCAATATCTATTAGATATAACAGATTTCCCGTATACAGTCCCGTTGGTTCGTCTGGAATTTTCCCGGTTGCGGACAGGAAATGAATCGACTTACAATCCTTTTTTTCAGCGATCTATCAACAAGAATCTTAGGAAGTACCCCGGGCAGTGATTCAGGTGGCAAGCTAAAGAATTCCTCTGGCTGTATATCTCTGGAGAATGCATCGGAAAGTAGTTTGGAAAATTCCTTTGTCAGCACCTCAGACAGTTGCAGGTCGCAATCCTGATATTTTCGGCACACAATGGGAGATGTAGAAAAAATTCGCCACATCATTCCACCGAAAGAGGGATTCATATATTTCTCAGGGAGAGTAAAAAAAAACTTTCCTTGTATATCTTCCAGTAGAAATGTCTTTGATTCGTCCATACTTTCGCGACGAGGTACAAGCAAGAATTCCCATCGGTAAGTCGCCTCACGGAACCTGAGCAGATATTCCTGCGGCATTCCAGCTTTTGCTTTTTCCAGCATCTTGTCCGCCAGTTTAATAGTAATGTAGCAAAAATAAGATATCTCCTTTTGCCCTTCCGTAGGCACAAGGGCAGAAACTACATCTATCTCCCGGCTATCTTCGGGTAAATCCAATCGGTAAAACGTTTGTGGACGATAATCGTCCAATTGCGTTACAAGAGCAAAATCATTATCTTGCATCTGCAAAGTCAACTCCAATTCGTCACCACTTAAAAATCCTGCACAACCGTCTTCTATCAGAAATTGGCAACCGCTACTTGTATACCGAACCAGCACTTCCCTACTACGCATCAACCTTTCTGTTTTTGCCGTAGGTCGAAAGCGGAAACAACCCGACATACCACCATAGTAACCATGTACTACCTTTATATCAATGAATGTAATAAATCGTCCCATGTTTTTTTATTTCATATTTTTATATCCGGCTGTTTCATCGTTGCCCCGCTATCTTTCACTTCTTGCGCATCAATAGTCAGGCGGCGTAACTTGCACATTACCGACGGATAATACTGCCCACCCAGTGTGGTCCAGATGTTATTAATGTCCTGTGCCGACAGCGTTACAACTTCTACCGTATATCTCTGTCCGTCCAGATCAAAAAAAGGATGTGACTGGACAAAAAGCAACGCTTCATGCAGTACGGATAACGATTCGGCATACCGTTTCTCGTCATATACGACGGCAAGCATCATATCCAGGTTCAGCAACAACGGCGGATAAGTTCGCGCATATCCCGAGCCACCACGGCTGAGGCCTACCGAGATGCCTCCTGCCGTTTCGCGTTCAATGTTAACAAGCGAAACAATCAGTTTACAAGGTTTTTCATCAGCACTACTGCCAATGGCTCCTACTTCTGCCACACCTTCGGGCTGCAGGAACTTACGGCGAAGATACTCGTCCAGATATGAGACATAATATGTCATAATTTTCTTTATCATAAACTGTTCCGTTTTTTTATTATTACAGGCGAAAATACGGAAATGGATTGAGAGAACAATATTTTAAAAGGTTCTTGTTCGGTCATATTGTCCTTAATTTCGGTCATATTGTCACCGAAGCTAGAAATCAATGCTTTACAAAGTACGTCTATAGTCGTTCGGAGTCATCTTATACTTATTTTTGAACGTCCTGTTAAAGGTGGAAACGCTGATTCCGCACCGTTCCGCCACAATAGCAATGTTATATTCGGGATGTTCTTTCAACAATTCGACGGCATACTCCAAACGTTTGCCATTGATATACTCCGTTGAATCGGCATCTACATTCTGTTTCAGAATTCTTATCATCCGGTTTTTGCTCACACCGATACATTTCATTAAGCCTTCACGCGAGAAATCCTGTTGGGTAAACAGTTTTTCTGTCGTAACGATACGGTCGAGCTTGCGGAACAGGACTACATTCTCTTCCATTTCTTTATCAGTAACAAAGGAGGTTCCCGAGCTATCTTGTTCACCCGTAACCGGAACACTTACCAGGGGCGCTCTGAGTAAGCGTGCATGCTCTGCTTTCTGAACCGCCAATTCTTCCTCTGTCTTATAGAGATTGTCACGATAAGCAAGCAATTCCCGTATGGTGGCCGACATGACGACATTCTTTTCGCGGACGGTGCGGGTATATTGCACGTTCCTCACGAACAGTATCAGCAAGATAACAAAGACTCCCCCAAAAGAGAGTAGCATCACATTGCGCATCCTCACCCGTTCTGTCTGTTCGTGCAATTCCGCTTCCCGTTCATGCGTTTCATATACCGTGGCGAGTTCGATAGCGGAACTTTTTTGTTCCCGCACCTTCAGACTGTCTGTCAGGATAGCAAGTGCCTCATAATATCGTGATGCTAACTTGTAGTCTCCTTTGCCCTCATAGGCTTTGGCGAGCGAACGTTTCACCGCCACCATGTGGTAATTGATAGTATCCTTGTTTGCATATAGGAACGCTTCACGCGGTGTGTACATCTCAATCACCTTGTCATACCGTTTTCTGTCCATCAGATAAGGGATAATCAAATAATCATCTTTGATGTATGCCTCCCCAATGGCTTTCCATTCCTGGTATGCTTCATCCGCTTCCCGTATTCGCCCCAACCGGGACAGGACAACCGCCCGTTGTGCATACATAGTTTTTTTCTCCTTTTCCGCCAGGTTTCCAATACCGGGTTCCTCGTTGGTAGTTTCGGTCACCACCTCTTCAAGTTCTTCCAGCGTTTGCAGCGCATCCTCGTAACGTCTGTCCCGTTGCTGCATAATAAGCAGCGAGTTATAATTATACCGCAGGTTGTCATACTTATATTTATAGTTCGTCCGCTTCATCAGGGAGATAGCTTCTTTTATCATCTCGTAGCCCCGTGGCTTGTCCTCCTGATAATAGACCATTTTCCCCATATTGAAAAGGGCAATGGATTTCATTTCCATGTTACCACACCGCTCCGCCTTCTGCAACAGCCGCCGTACATAATTGGCTTTCTTTGCTTCATCATGCAGGCAGTCATAGCAGGAAACCATGCGGTGTACCTGCTCCATATATTCCTTGTCGTTGCTGCGTACAGAATCACTTTCCAGCACCCGTTTATAATATTTCAGTGCTTGCAGGTAGCGGCCTGTATTAAAATACAAATCGCCTTCGGTCACATCCATACGAAATTGTGAGTAGGCATTCCGCTTGCGCAATTCCTGCATAATCTGCACTGCCTTGTCAAAATCCGAAAAGGTGTATTCATAAACATAGTCGTCGGTTATCAGACTATCCGGCAAAGAGTTATTTACTGCATGTACATATGTTACGTTAAACTCGGCTATTATAATCAGCCATATAAATACGAGTATACGGTATAGGTTATTCATATCTTTTTACTCCCCCAATTTCTTTTTTATAAATAAATAAACATTCACAAAACTAATAAAAATTCATTAGCACAGTAAGAATTCTTCAAAAACCTTTTCATTTTTTTTATCTTACCCGAAGAACGCTGTCCACATCATCGGAGTCTTTCAAGTGTTCAACATAAATATTAGTCAAATATTTGACTAATCCCGATAAAAAGCTCTACCTTTGCACCCGAAAAAGAAACTAAAGCAACACAACAATGGAGAATTACAATTCATCGCGTGCGCTAATATTACAAATGCTAAAGACCCGCATGGCATTCCGCCAAGCCCTACAACGTGTTTTGAAGCGCAATAATATAGATATGACCTTTGAAATGCTGCAAGTACTAAGTTGCCTGTGGCAAGAACAAGGAGTCAGTCAGCAGATATTGGCCGAAAAGATAGCCAAAGATAAAGCCTGTATGACCAATCTGCTGGCAAATCTCGAAAAGAAAAACTGGATAATGCGTCAGGAAGATCTTACCGACCGGCGTAACCGGCTTGTATATCTCACCCCCGCAGGAGAAGAAATATCCAACCGGATTCGCCCGTTAATCCAAGACTTCTATACCCAGACGGGCAAACAAATGGGAATAGAAAACCTCAACGCATGTTCCAATCAATTACAGACACTCTATGAGATACTTAGCCAGTTTTAACATCCACCGCTTATTGCTTGCCAATATCCTTCTTGTAGTTCCGTTGTGGACAGTTGCCCAACAATCCGCCCGCCTGCTATCGGTAGATGAACTTTTCCGTCTAGGCACAGAAAACAGTCTCCAGCTTAAAAAAAACAAAATACAGGAAGCCATTTCAGGTGAACGGGAAAAGTCGGCCCGTACAAACCTGTTGCCGGACATCCAGGTCGGTGCCAGTGCCGGAGTGATTGGCCAACCGATTATTTTTCAACGGGGAATGTCCCATCCGGTACGTCCCGAAACACCCGACTGGTCACAGAATTATAATATCAACCTGACACAGCCACTCTACCAAGGAGGAAAGTTGCAAGGTAAAATACGGGCAGCCAAACTCCAAAAGCAAATAGCCGCTTTGAGTAATGCTGATAATGAAGCAGACATCAAGTTAGTGTTATTGCAACAGTACATGACGCTTTTCAGTTATTACAAACAGCAGGAGGTTCTGTCACGCAATATCGAAGAATCCGAACATCGCCTGAAAGATATCCGCCGGATGAAACGGGAAGGCATCGTCACCCGCAATGATGAAATCCGCAGCGAACTGCAACTAACCAATGATCGCCTAGCTTATCAGGAAGCAGAAAACAGCATAGCCATCGCCTCGCAACAGCTCGATATTTTATTGGGACTGGACGAATCGCTGTTAATTACCCCAGATACCACACTATTATATACCGCCATCAACTTACTTGACTATGATACCTATGTACAACTGGCGTACAACAACTACCCCGGCATGCAGATAGCCCGGCAACAAATCCTTCTTGTGGAAAATGACATAAAGCTTGTCAAAGCAGACTATCTCCCCAGTCTCTCATTACACGCAGGCAATACCCTCGCCCGCCCGCTCAGCAGCACAATGGCCGATTTATACAACAATAACTGGAATATCGGCCTCAGCCTCACCTACAACCTGTCTTCCCTCTATCAGAACAAGTATAAGATGCACGAAGCCCGGCAAAGCGTGCAACTGCAAAAGTATGCCGAAGAGTTGTTGATGCAGGACATCCGAATCAGCATCCGAACCGCCTATACCCGCCACAAAGAAGCCATGGAGCGGGTGGAAGCCCTAAAACTCTCCGTCCGGCAAGCGGAAGAGAACTACCGGATTGTGCAGAACCGTTACTTAAACCAACTTTCCATCCTGACCGACCTGCTCGATGCAAGCAGCGTGCGTCTTGATGCCGAACTGCAACTCACTGTAGCCCGCACCCAAACCATCTACACCTACTATGAACTGCAACGCGCCTGCGGCAACCTTTAATTTTTAATTATTAATTTAGAATTTAGAATTATTCTATGTCCGATTTACAAAAAAAACATAAGCAACTGAGAAGATTAAAAATAAGGAATATCACCCTTAACACCGTTTGCATTCTACTGGCATTAGCCGGCATTTCGTGGACCGTCAATTATTTCTGGAAATACCTCAATTACGAAATCACCAATGATGCAATGGTAGACCAATATATCGCCCCACTGAATATCCGTGTGTCGGGATATATCAAGGAAGTGCGCTTCACTGAGCACCAGCCGGTGCATGCAGGAGATACACTCCTCATCCTCGACGACCGGGAATACCGCATCAAAGTCAAAGATGCGCAAGCCGCCCTGATGGATGCAAAAGGAGCAAAAGAGGTATTAAGTTCCGGCATCCAGACTTCGCAGACCAATGTAGCCATCCAAGAAGCCAACATTGCAGAAACCAAAGCAAAACTTTGGCAACAGGAACAAGATTACCGTCGTTACGCCAATCTGCTTGCCGAAGAATCCGTCAGTCAGCAGCAGTACGAACAGGTGAGAACGAACTACGAAGCTACCAAGGCACGTTACCAGGCACTGTTGCAACAAAAGGAAGCTGCCAAATCACAATACTCCGAAACGAATAAAAAGTCTACAGGCGCCGAAGCCAATATCCTCCGTAAAGAAGCAGACCTGGAAATGGCCCAGCTCAACCTTTCGTATACGATAATCACCGCGCCTTACGATGGCTACATGGGACGCCGCACCCTCGAACCAGGACAATTCGTGCAGGCAGGACAAACGATGTCCTACCTTGTGCGAGGCAATGACAAATGGATCACCGCCAATTATAAAGAAACACAAATTGCCCACATCTATATCGGGCAGAAAGTGCGCATCAAGGTAGATGCCCTCCAGGGACATATCTTTCATGGTACCGTGACGGCTATTTCCGAAGCTACCGGTTCGAAATACGCTTTAGTCCCCACCGACAATTCCGCAGGCAACTTTGTCAAAGTGCAACAGCGAATCCCTGTACGTATTGAGCTGAACGACACCACTCCCGAAGAAATGGCACACCTCCGGGCGGGCATGATGGTAGAAACAGAAGCATTAAGAAAATAAAGCAACACACTGATGGTAAAACTGAATCTTCCCCTGCGGCCTTGGGTACCACAATGGTTGGGCGTTGTCACTATGTTTGTGGTGATGCTTCCCATTATTATGCTCAATGGAACGTACACGGGCAGCATGCTGGAGGTCAGCAACACCCTCGGAATACTCAGCGAAGACCTCACAATGGGGTACTACGCCGCTGCGGCAGGCATGGCAGTAGCCTATCCCATTATTCCTAAAATACGTGCTATAGCCACCCCAAAGACCTTGCTACTGACCGATTTGTTACTGCAAATCATTCTCAGTTTCGTCTGCGCCCAGGTCGGCAACATGGATATTACGATTATTTGCAGCTTCTTCATCGGCTTTCTAAAAGCTTTCATCATGCTGGAATTCATCATTCAGATTCGCCCGTTCTTCAGCCCAAAGAATGTACGTAGCGAATTCTACGCCTACTTCTACCCCATCGTTTTCTCCGGCGGACAGATTTCAATGGCGCTGACGGCACAACTGGCCTACTATTATCAATGGCAATACATGTACTACTTCACCATTCTGCTGATGCTCATTGCCATTATTTTCATCTTATTATTTTTCCGGTACGCCAAGCGCCCTATGCGTATTCCATATAAAGACATAGACGGACGAAGCATGTTCATCATAGCAGCGGCACTGCTATTCAGCATTTATGTATTTACTTACGGAAAGACACTGGACTGGTTTGATTCTACAAAAATTAAAGTGTACGTTTTCGCCATTCCGCTACTGATTTATCTCTTTGTACAGCGGCAGCGCACACAAGAAAAGCCTTACGTCAGTCTAAAGCCTCTCCACCATCATAAGTCCATCATCGGATATACTTTCATGGTATTGGTAATGTTTTTCAGTGCCAGCAGTTCACTGATTACCAACTATCTGAACAGTATTATCAAAGTAGATAGCGTACACGCCAACTCACTGAGCCTGTTGCTCATACCCGGTTTCATAATGGGAGCCATCATTTGTTTCTGGTGGTTCCGTTGGCAACGATGGCGGTTCCGCTTCCTCATTTCAGGAGGAATGTTCTGCTACGTCATTTATTTGGCGATACTCTATTTTGGCGTCACCCCCTACTCTACTTATGAGATGCTTTACCTCCCGGTATTCCTGCGCGGGCTGGCAATGATGAGCCTCTTCATCGCTTTTGGTGTATATGTAGTAGAGGATTTAGACCCTAAACTGATGCTATCGAATGCTTTCTTCCTGATTTCTTTCCGCTCGGTACTGGCTCCTGCCATATCCGCCTCATTCTTCAGCAATGCACTTTATCATTTGCAAATGAAGGGAATAAATACCCTCTCGGAGAACATGGTACTGACTAATCCAGTGACTTCAACACGCTACACTCAGGCACTAAACAACGCATTGACACAGGGACATGGATATAACGAAGCCAGCCAGATAGCCACCAATAGCCTCTACACCATCCTGCAACAACAAAGCTTATTGTTGGGAATAAAAACCATTATCGGGTATTTGTTAATCACAGCTCTGGTCATCGCAATAGTTTCCGCTTTCATCCCGTTCCATAAGACACTGAAGGTGGCTGTGGTGAAGACGGGAGATGATATGGTATAAAACTTATAAGCGGCAGATAAAAAGTCTTATCTACAAAATATCAGAAGCTTGTTGAAAAAGTTAAAAGTTGAAAAGAAATAAACGGCACAATACTTTCTGCCTTCAAGAAGAAATGCTAACAGCAAACTAAACTTGAAAGTTTTTTGTACTTCTATATAAATGAATTATTAAAAAGGAGTAACCGATGTTCCTGAACTATCATCATTAACTTTGGTAAAGGGAATATGAGAAAGAGCAGTACCGCCAATTTTTCCTCTTATATATGTGCTACCAAATGTTACATCTGTTATAACTGACCCTGCCGGATATGAATGAAATCCTTTCCTATAGCTACTGTTTAGTACAAATCCTCCTTCAGCACGCCCCACACTATTCCATTTATTGACACTTGTTACTACCGCTGCAGTATCGCCAGGTAGTATATCGTAACTGTGACTTCTATTAAATCCCCATTTCACTGTACCGTAATAGTGCTTGCTTACTAAACCAACAGCAGATGTTTGAAACATCATTCCTCTACAGGATCGTGGAGTATCAATCATGGTCGCGGGTGTCAATGTAGTCGTATCTCCCAAAGTTGTTAATGTTATAGGTGCTGCTCCAACTGATACAGCTCCACTTACAGGTGTACTATTATCCAGTGTTTGCCCTGCTATCAAGTTTTTAGTCCCATATAAGGGGTTAGTATAGGGGCGTGCTCTGTCTAAGAAATTTCCGTTTGAATCCATTCTTAAACGGTGAACAGGCTTAACCTCTCCAGGATCCATTCTGTGGACAATCTGAATAAAGCCAATCTTTTCAGGGATTCCTCCTACTACTGCAGTTGGCGTGAATGTTAAGTTCATATCAACACCCTTAATGTAGCTACGAAGACCACAACAATAAGACTTCCTTTTTTCATCAAATTGTGTTGTCTCAAATTTGCCTACACCTCGCACATCAACCCTTGCGAATTGTAAACTCACGTTGTTACAGGAACGATTATCTACAAATCTCAGATTTCCTCTTTGACGTTTAACCTGAATAATTCTGGAAGGTAATGCATTATATTGCTTACACTCTTTCATACAACTTAATTACATTTACCACAAATATAGTCATTTTTTGATAAACCAACTCTTTTCAGACAAAATATTACCCGGTAGTAATCAAGCAATTACTACTGGATAGTTCATTCACTATCACTAAGTAGTAAAGCCACTACCTATAGGTAGTTTTTCAACCTAGTAGTTACTTCACCTGTTCAATTACCTCACCTTTACTTTTACAGAAACAAAAAAATAAAATAAATTGATAGCAGGATTTGGCAGAATTGAAAAATACTATTAATCAAAAGTTATAATGAATTTAGCATATTCCGGCAAAAAACAGACTTGATTACTAAACGAGTATCAAAAAAGGCTGCCCTTTTTCAAGGGCAGCCTTCCATTTATATTCTAACAGACCTGTAGATTATTCAGCCAATTTATTGTCTGAACCCAGCACGTTAAGGATTTTATGCATGTACAGTTTCTCCATGTTGTCACGAGCCGGACCAAGATACTTACGAGGGTCGAATTCTCCCGGTTTTTCAGCAAATACCTTACGAACTGCAGCAGTCATAGCCAAGCGAGAGTCTGAGTCGATGTTGATCTTGCAAACTGCAGATTTAGCTGCTTTACGCAGTTCATCTTCAGGAATACCGATAGCTGCTTCCAGTTTGCCACCATATTTGTTGATAGTTTCAACTTCTTCCTGAGGAACTGAAGAAGAACCGTGCAGCACGATGGGGAATCCCGGAAGTTTCTCCATTACAGCATCCAATACTTCGAATGCCAAAGGAGGAGGAACTAAACGACCTGTAGCCGGATCAACGTGACACTGTTCGGGTTTGAACTTGTAAGCACCATGAGAAGTACCGATTGAGATAGCCAAAGAGTCACAACCTGTGCGAGTAGCAAAGTCGATTACTTCTTCAGGGTCAGTATAAGTATGGTGTTCAGCAGAAACTTCATCTTCTACACCAGCCAAAACGCCAAGCTCGCCTTCTACAGTTACATCAAACTGATGAGCATATTCAACTACCTTCTTTGTCAAAGCAACGTTTTCTTCGTAAGGCAGGTGAGAACCATCGATCATAACTGAAGAGAAACCTGAGTCGATACAGCTTTTGCAAGTCTCGAAAGTATCTCCATGGTCAAGGTGAAGAACGATTTCAGGATGTTTGCAGCCTAATTCTTTAGCATATTCCACAGCACCCTGAGCCATGTAACGCAACAGTGTAGCGTTAGCATACTGACGAGCACCCTTAGATACCTGAAGGATTACCGGAGACTTTGTCTCAACTGCAGCTTTGATGATAGCCTGCATCTGTTCCATGTTGTTGAAGTTGAATGCAGGGATTGCATATCCACCCTTGATAGCCTTCGCAAACATTTCTCTTGTATTTACGAGACCCAAATCTTTGTAATTAACCATTTTGTTTAAAGTTTATTGTTAGTGAATGAAAATTCTACGCAAAAGTAGTCATTATCTTCCAAAAGAAAGAACAGGTCGGGAATAAATTATCGCTTCCTACCCGTCAAAACAATTCTCTTTTAAAGCTATTGGATGATTTTAACAGAATATTGTAATCTCTATATTACAAACTCTTTTCATCTGTCGCTCTCATCCGCCCCTTTTGCATCTCTATTTTATATAACAAAAAAACCGGAAAGCAAGTTTGGCTTTCCGGTCATCATTTACACATTATTATATATACTACTTTTTCAAATAAATGATGGTAGGCAGATGGTCACTGTAGCCATTCAGCCATTCACGTCCACCATGCGTACGCAACGGAGAACCTTTATATTTGCCATCCTGCTGAATAAGATATTCGCGGATGAACACTTCATTATGATCGTACTTCAAGCCTTTCTTAGCTTTCAGCAAAGGTTTGGAAATTACGATCTGGTCAAACAAGTTCCATTTACCACGATAGAGCAGGGTTCCCACCCCTTTATCTTCAAGAGTTTCCCACCAGGGATTATAAAATTCGCCTTTCTTCACCTGTTTGGGATATTTGCGCGCACCCAATGCTTCCATACTTTCGTCCATAGGATCATCATTCATATCACCCATAACTACCAGTTTCAACTTCTTATCTTCACGCATCAAAGAGTCCGTCAACGCCTTTACCTGCTTAGCAGCATGCACACGCACCGGAGACTTGGCACCACGGGAAGGCCAGTGATTCACAATAAAACAGATACGCTCACCTGCCATCTGTCCGTCCACAATGAGGAAACCACGCGTCAAATGTACCGTATCGCCTTCAAAGGGAGTGGAAAGCACCAGTTTGGAGTTGGTTACAGTGAACTGTGCCGGGTCGTATAGCAGAGCACAATCAATCCCCCGTTTGTCCGGTCCCTCATAATGCACAAATTTATAATTGGAAATAGCCGGCTGACTTACCAAATCCGTCAATACCCGGTTATTTTCAGCTTCCGCCACCCCAATCACGGCAGGACCTTCGGAAACCCTGTCACGTGAAACCTCACTCAACACTTTGGCAAGGTTCTTCAACTTGGCTTCATACTTTTCAGCCGTCCAGGTGTAACTACCGGTAGGTAGAAATTCAAGATCATTCTTGCCTGCATCATGAATCGTATCAAACAAGTTCTCAAGATTATAGAACGCGACGCTATACAAATTCCGTTCGTTCTGCTGAGCTCCTGCCGTCGTAACACAGAGCCATAAGGAAAATAAGAAAAGTAGCTTCTTCATGCTGGATATAAATTTAAATACCATGCAAAAATCTGAAATAAAAAGCGATAAACCTATTTTTTCAGGAAACTTTTTTCTGATTCACAGAAAAGCATTGCCTCTAAACAGGATAGACTGCGATTTAAACAAAAATAAATCTGAATTTATTTTGTATTATCTGCGACTTACACTATCTTTGCGCTCTGAAAAATAAGACCATTACACTATTTATTACCAAAATAGTAACCGAATATAATAATTAAAAAACAAATATTGAAATGAAAAAAGGTATTCATCCTGAAAATTACCGCCCGGTAGTATTCAAAGATATGTCTAATGGTGACATGTTTTTGTCTCGTTCAACTGTAAATACAAAAGAAACCATCGAGTTTGAAGGTGAAACTTATCCGTTGGTAAAGATGGAAATCTCTAACACTTCTCACCCGTTCTACACTGGTAAGTCTACATTGGTAGATACAGCAGGTCGCGTTGATAAGTTCATGAGCCGCTACGGTGACCGCAAAAAGAAATAATAGGCTTTCAAAAGAAGCTAAAAAAGGGAATCTTCAGAAAAGATTCCCTTTTTTGTTACCATCAGACTAAGGAATGGAATAGGAAAATCCCTATCACTTCTTAGGGAAAAGAATAGGAAAGAGAGAAAACTCTTTCCTATTTTTGTATCAGTAATTTTGATTACCGATCAATAGTGCGAACCATAAAAAATCAATATGAAACGTTTTATCACTTTTGCCATCCTTGCTGTAGTCCTCTCTACGGCAGGATTTGCTGCCAAACAAAACGATTTGAGTGGCCAGATTGCCATAAAAGGCGAATTAAAACAAACATATGAAAACTATCCGGCAGGTACTCCAGTAGTTATTCGTAGAGTGGTAAAAATGAAAGCAACCGATAAAGTCGGTTCCGACATCTTTTATGCAGCCGAAATCAATGGTATACAGATAGCAATTCCAGCGGAAAGCATGAAAACCGTTACCTTCCTGCCTCCCGAAACCAATCAGGAGTTTTGGCAACAAATGTATCTGAAGCAGCATCTGTATGAATACTTTCATCAATATGGATACCACACTAAACTACGCCAGGAAGTGGACGAGGAATGTCGGGATTATCTGTACAAGTTAGAAGACATCGGCTATGAAGACGACTTCACCACCTCATACGTGCAGAATATCTTCGCGAAACTAACCGCCACGGGCATTGATCCTAATCGCAACGAACGATTGAATGTACGTGTCATCCAATCTCCCGAGCCGGATGCTTATATGCTGCCCAACGGGACCATGCTCATCAGCACCGGCTTGCTCTGTACTCTTGATTCGGAAGATGAACTCGCCGCAGTCATTGCCAGTGAAATGGCTCACTTTGTATTGGACCATCAGATTAATAATATTTATCGTGCCGAGCGCCGTGCCAAACGAGCAGCATTCTGGGGCACAGTACTTGCCGTTACGGCCGAAGTAGCTCTGGATGTTGCATATTGGGACGATGACGACACTGCTTTAGGTGTAAGTGCCGTAGCCAGCATCGGAAGTATTGCCGCTCTATTGAATGTCAATGTGATTAACCGTTTGGGAATGAAATACAAGAATAATCAGGAATATGCAGCCGACAGGGTTGCCCGTGAATTGCTGGCATTCAAAGGAATGAATCCAGACGGTTTATCTTCCGCGCTTGCCAAAATTATCGGATTCTATAGTATGCAGAACCGTAGCGATAACCTGCTCCGGTATGGCAGTGTCGACAACCTGAGAAAACGAATAGAAAAGTCTGGTGAAGCAGAGAGTCAGAGCAGCCGTCCTTACCTCAGGACCATGTCGGATGTCGTGACTTTCAATGCTGCCATGAATATGGCAGACCAGCGCTATGATGACGCAATACGGCTAGTCCAGAAGAACATTAACAACAACCTCGTTTCAGATCATGATTATATTATCCTGGTAAAATCTCAAATGGCGCTTTATAATACGGAAGAAGTGAATGAAGAATGTGCTACCCTGCTTTGGCAAGCCAGAGAACTGGCAGGAGATAATCCCAATCTCGACATATATAAACAGGAAATCCTATTGCTTATGCGCATGAATAAACAAGCAAAAGCCGCCAGTACACTGAAAGAATATTTAGGTCTGCTTTCCCGCTATCAAAAACAGGGTGTGCAAGCAGAAGACGAAGAGTGGGCAAACAAAGAAATTAATTGGGCAAATCAATTATTAAACAAAATCAGTAGACTATAGAATATAACAAGGGCACCCGGATTACCAATCCAGATGCCCTTATACTTTAATACGATTCTATTATTTACTTGCGGAATGGCGGACGAACCACCACAGCTTTCAGCTTACGCCCGCGCATATCAATACAAATCTCCGTACCTACTTTGCTATATTCCGGTTTTACGTATCCCATGCCGATGCCAATCTTACGGGTTGGCGACATGGTGCCCGAAGTAACCACACCTATAGCTTCACCATCTGCACTGAATAATTCGTATCCATGACGCGGAATACCACGGTCCACCATTTCAAAACCTACCAGCTTACGGACAGTGCCTTCTGTCTTTTGCTTCTCCAATACCGGGCGATTGGTAAAGTTCTTATTTTCCACAAACTTGGTAATCCAACCTAATCCAGCTTCAATGGGCGATGTCGTATCATCCAGATCATTACCGTACAGGCAGAAACCCATTTCCAAACGAAGCGTATCGCGTGCACCCAGACCGATTGGCTTTATACCAAATTCTTCACCTGCCTCAAACACGGCATCCCAAATCTTCCTGGCAGCTTCAGGGTAGAAGTAAAGTTCAAAACCGCCTGCACCGGTATAGCCTGTATTGGAAATAATCACGTCTTTCTCACCGGCAAACTCACCATGAGTGAAGGTGTAATAGGGAAGTGACGATAAATCAATACTTGTCAGTTTCTGCAATGCAAGAATGGCTTTCGGTCCCTGCACAGCAAGCTGAGCCATATGTTCGGAAGCATTCTCCAGCTCGGCACCTTCAGTATTATGCGAAACGCACCAGTTCCAGTCTTTCTCTATGTTCGAGGCGTTCACTACCAACAGGTATTTCTCCGGCTCATAATGATAGACCAGCAAGTCATCCACAATGCCGCCATCCTCATTTGGGAAACAGGTGTATTGCACCTTACCCGGAGTCAGGGCAGCTACATTGTTAGAAGTCACTTTCTGAAGAAAAGCCAGCGCATTCGGACCTTTCACCCAGAACTCTCCCATGTGGGACACATCAAATACACCGACAGCATTACAAACTGTCAGATGTTCATCAATGATACCGGAATATTCTATCGGCATATTGTATCCCGCAAACTCATGCATCTTAGCACCCAGCGAGATATGGTTTTCAGTAAACGGAGTGGTTTTCATGTTTTAAGGTATTGAATTATTATTTAGCAGCAACAAGTTCGGCAATCTTCACGATAACGTTCATCGCTTTCTCCATGTTCTGGATAGGAATGAACTCATACCGTCCGTGGAAGTTCAGACCACCCGCAAAAATATTGGGACAGGGCAAACCCTTAAAAGATAGTTGCGCACCATCCGTACCACCACGAATTGGTTTTACGTTCGGCTTCACGCCTACAGCTTCCATTGCGGCAAAAGCAGTATCGATGATATGCATCACGGGCTCAATCTTCTCACGCATATTATAGTATTGGTCGCGAAGCTCAAGCTTGGCAGTACCTTCACCATATTCAGCATTGATTTTCTGAACAAACTGTTCCATCTCTTTCTTACGAGTTTCAAAACGAGCACGGTCATGGTCACGAATGATATAGGCAACCGTAGTCTGCTCCACATCACCGTTAAAGCTGATGAGATGATAGAAACCTTCATACCCCTCGGTATGCTCCGGCGTTTCATGACCGGGTAGCATAGCACAGAAACGGTTAGCCACACGAATAGAATTAATCATCTTATTCTTAGCATAACCCGGATGCACGTTGCGGCCTTTAAAAGTTATCTTGGCAGACGCTGCATTGAAGTTCTCAAACTCTAATTCACCGGCTTCACCGCCATCCATTGTATAAGCCCAGTCGCAACCGAACTTCTCTACAATAAATTTATGCGCTCCCAATCCGATTTCCTCATCCGGATTAAAGCCGATACGAATTTTGCCATGCTTGATTTCGGGATGCTCTTTCAGATATACGATTGCAGAAACAATCTCTGCGATACCGGCTTTATCATCTGCCCCCAGCAATGTTTTGCCATTTGTCACAATAAGATCTTCACCTTTATGATCCAATAATTCGGGAAACTGCTCGGGAGAAAGAACGACCTTCTCTTCTTCGCAAAGCACGATGTCCGAACCGTCATAGTTTTGAACGATGCGGGGTGACACATCCTTGCCACTCATATCGGGACTGGTATCCATGTGTGCGATAAAGCCAATGGAAGGTACCGGTTTATCAATATTGGCCGGAAGTGTGGCAAACAAATAGCCATGTTCATCCAACGTTATGTCTTCCAGACCTAAAGATTCTAATTCTTCTTTCAGATACCTGGCAAATACCATTTGCCCCGGAGTACTTGGAGTCACCTCAGTCTCTTCACTGGACTGGGTGTCAAAGCTTACATACTTCAAAAAACGTTCTACTAAAGCCATATTAATAATGTTTTAATGTGATAATGTGCCAATATGTTCACATCAGCACATCATGTTCTGCCGTAAAGGTAGAAAAAGGGGCGTGAATAGCCAAGCAATTCACGCCCCTTTTTACAAAATGTTAGTATTTGGAGTTACTTAGAAGCAACTGCTACCATCAAAACAATGCGTACAAACCTTACATTTAGGCAACCCAATGGCTTCAACCAAAGTTTCTAGTGTATTAAACTTCAGAGTAGTAAGCCCGAAACGTTCGGCAATGATGCTGACCATCTTCTCATATTCCGGAGAACCGGTGGTGGCATACTTTTCCAGATTCTTATCCGCATCTCCTTCCAATTCTTCAATAATACGCCGGGTAATCAGTTCCAGCGGACTCTTGGAAGCCGTAAAGCCAACAAACGGACATGCATAAATCAACGGAGGACAAGCAATACGAATATGTACTTCTTTTGCACCATATTCATATAGCACTTTCACATTATCACGAAGCTGCGTACCACGCACAATCGAGTCATCGCAGAACAACACCCGCTTGCCTTCCAGCATAGCGCGGTTCGGTATCAGTTTCATCTTTGCCACCAACGAGCGCATTTCCTGCTTGCTGGGAGTAAAGCTACGCGGCCATGTCGGCGTATATTTAGAAATAGCACGATGATAAGGCACCCCTTTTCCTTCGGCATATCCCAGTGCCATACCTACACCGGAATCGGGAATGCCACAGGCACAATCTACCTCGGAATCATCCCGTTGCCCCATCTTCAAACCACTGGTAAAACGCACATCTTCCACATTGCGACCTTCATAGCAAGAAGTAGGGAAACCGTAATACACCCACAGGAACGAGCAAATCTGCATTTTCTCCTCTGGTTTCCTCAGTTGTTCCACCCCATCAGCAGTCAAGCGAACAATTTCACCCGGACCGAGATAACGGTCTATTTCATAATCCAGATTCGGAAAACTGCTTGATTCGCTGGTTGCAGCATATGCACCGTTTTTCCGTCCGATGACGATTGGAGTACGCCCCCATTTATCACGGGCTGCAATAATGCTACCATCTTCCAACAACAACAGCATAGAACAAGACCCTTTGACACGGTGGAAAACATTTTCTATACCTTCTACAAAGTTTCTGCCTTGTATAATAAGTAATGAGATAAGTTCAGTTTGATTGGTATTGCCGGAACTGAGTTCGGCGAAGTGCATGTTTTGAGAGAGTAGTTCCGCTTCTATTTCTTCCAGATTTACTATTTTGGCTACCGTAGCGATGGCGAAGCGTCCGAGGTGGGAGTTGATAATGATAGGTTGAGGGTCCGTGTCACTGATGATTCCTATGCCTGCGTTTCCTTTGAATTTGTCCAGTTCGTCTTCAAACTTGGTTCGGAAATACGTGCTTTCCAGATTGTGAATGGATCGGGCAAACATGTCTTCTTCTGCATCATACGTGGCAAGCCCGCCCCTCTTAGTTCCTAAATGTGAATTATAATCTGTACCGTAAAATAAGTCCGTCACACAGCTCGCTTTGGAGACTGTCCCGAAAAATCCTCCCATAAATTCCTTATATTTATTATTGATTTTAGTATTGACGGGCACAAAGGTACAAAGAAGTTTCTTCTCCACGTTACTTTCCGACGAGACAATTTCTAAAAAAACTTATTTTTATGCACATTTCCGAACACCGGATTAGACATTTTGTTTAGTTCGCAGATAAAATAATTTATATGATTCAAGATGGAAAATCTCAGAAAATAGAGGAAACAGACGGATTACCATTTCCACGGCGTATATGGGCTGTAGTTGCTGTTGGCTTTGCTCTCTGCATGTCAGTACTCGACATTAACATCAGCACCGTAATCCTCCCTACCCTTTCACACGACTTCGGCACTTCCCCTTCTGTAATCACGTGGATTGTCAATGGTTATCAATTAGCAATCGTCGTGTCTCTACTTTCATTTTCCGCTTTGGGTGAGATATTCGGATATCGCAAAATATTTCTCTCCGGTATCGCCTGTTTTTGCGTAACGTCTCTAATGTGCGCACTTTCCGACTCTTTCTGGACACTGACAGTTGCCCGCGTTTTCCAGGGATTCAGTGCGTCGGCCATAACGAGCGTGAATACGGCTCAGTTACGCCTTATTTATCCTAAAAAACAGATTGGACGGGGCATGGGAATCAATGCGATGGTAGTTGCTATTTCGGCTGCGGCAGGACCATCCGTTGCCAGCGGTATTTTGTCGATAGCTTCCTGGCATTGGCTGTTTGCTATCAATCTGCCGTTAGGTATCATTGCATTGGTATTAGGTATCAAATATCTGCCCCGACGGGAAGAACTCTCCAAACGGAAATTCGACATCATCAGCGCCATTGCCAATGCTATTACTTTCGGATTACTGATTTATACACTGGATGGTTTTGCCCATCACGAGCGGTATGATTATCTGATTATTCAATTAGTGATATTAATTGTTGTCGGTACATATTATGTACGCCGTCAATTAGGTCAGGCATCCCCACTACTTCCATTGGATTTACTGAGAATCCCCATATTCAGACTTTCGATATTAACCTCCATCTGTTCGTTCACAGCACAGATGCTGGCGATGATTTCATTACCCTTCTTTTTGCAAAATACTTTGGGACATAGTGAAGTAATGACCGGATTGTTACTGACTCCCTGGCCTCTTGCTACGCTATTTGCAGCACCGGCTGCCGGTTATCTGGTGGAGCGTATCCATCCGGGCATACTGGGGAGCATCGGTATGGGAATATTTTGCATCGGACTTTATTCGCTCTCTACGTTGGATGCAGAATCGTCCATCCTTAGTATTTGTCTGCGATTGGCCGTCTGCGGCATTGGTTTCGGGCTTTTCCAGACACCCAATAACAGCACTATTATCGCGTCTGCACCTACGAAGCGTTCGGGTGGAGCCAGTGGAATGTTAGGTATGGCACGGTTAATGGGACAGACTTTGGGGACGACTCTTGTGGCTCTTCTATTTAGTTGGGTGGTGGGAAGTAAGAGTACGGAGGTATGTTTGATTACAGGAAGTGTGTTCGCACTGATAGCGGCGATTGTGAGTAGTTTGAGGTTATCACAGCCGTCGGTGCTTAAAGAATAAAAAGAGAAAAGGTCGAAACTCATAGCTTCGACCTTTTCACTGCAATATCATTATAGTTATTTCTTCCAGACATAATGTGGAACAAATAGCCATCTCATTATCTTAATGGCACGTCTTATCAACGAACAATACTCCATATAGTCAGAAATATAATCTTAAAATATTCCGTGACTGACCGATGCTCAATATATTTCATATTGTAGCGTATCTTATCCGGAAGTATCAGCTCTACATATGCTTTATCTGCATCCTCAGCCTGTCCTAATATAGTATTCTCATCTACATATTCTATAGATGCATAATCGGTAATACCAGGGCGTACGGACAGCACCTTCCTCTGTGCTTCCGTATATAAATCTACATACTTTCGAACTTCCGGACGAGGACCCACCAAACTCATATCCCCTTTCAGGACATTAAATAACTGAGGCAATTCATCCAACTTATATTTGCGGATAAAGTAGCCAATACGGGTAATTCGAGAATCGCGCCCACCTACCGTTATCAAACCTTGCTTATCTGCCCCAATACGCATCGAACGAAATTTATAGACATAAAAATCCTTACCATTAAGTCCGACACGCAATTGCTTATAAAAGCCACCGCCTTTACTTTCAAGACGAATAGCAATATACAAAAACAAGAAAACAGGAGACAGGAACAGGATTCCTAAAAAGGAGAAAAGTATATCAAAAAAGCGAATCATCATTTATCACCGATCACTTTATCATATGCAGCCTTTACGGTCTTAATAATGAAGGCTAGTTGTTCCACATCCAGTTGCGGATAAATAGGCAAGGAAATCTCTCCCTTAAAATTCTCATAAGCTTGCGGATAGTTCTTTATATCATACCCTAATGAGTTAAAGAAAGAGAGCATCGGCATCGGAATAAAATGAACATTCACAGCAACTTCACTTTTGGCTATCTCATCAATCATACGATCACGCTGTTCTTCTGTAAATCCCTTGATACGCAACGCATAGATGTGGTATGAACTCTCCTTTTCCCCGTCTACAGAGGGTGGCAGAACAGCCCAATCACAATCCGCAAATCCTTTCGAATAAGTGTTGAACACTCTTTTACGCTCTTTCAGCAGTTCCGGATATTCCCGTATCTGAGCCAGACCGATAGCCGCATTTACATCAGCCATATTTATTTTCATTCCCAGACCAACGATGTCATAACGCCACCCACCGGCTTTTGATTTAGAAAAAGCATCCTTAGTCTGGCAATTCAGGCTCATCATACGGAGTTCTTTATAAAGTTCCGCATTATCAAATGGTTCAGGCAGATTCAAGCAGATAGCTCCTCCTTCCGCAGTCGTCACATTCTTTACAGCATGAAGAGAAAAGATGGCAATATCTGTTTCACATCCTGTACGCTGGTTCTTACTATAATAAGCGCCCAAAGAGTGGGCAGCATCATTCATTACAAGAATGCGTCCTAATTTCTCCTGCGTTGGCGAAGTTGCATGAAATAGATTCCGTATTTCCGGCTCATTAACAAGTTTCATGATACGGTCATAATCACAAGGAAAACCCGCAATATCTACCGGAATAATTGCTTTAGTCTTGGGCGTAATTGCTTTACGGATAGCTTCTACAGAAATATTAAAATCTTCCCCAGAATCTACCATGACAGGTTTTGCACCTGCATGAAGCACTGCCAAGGCTGTAGCGCTATATGTATATGCCGGCACGATTACTTCATCTTCTGCCGTCACTCCCAGCCAACGGAGCATCATAATAGCTCCCGAAGTCCATGAGTTTACACAAAGCACTTCTTTTGCATTAGAAAAGACTTTGATTTCTTCTTCCAATGCTTTTACTTTAGGACCGGAAGTAATCCAGCCGGAACGTAACGAATCAACTACTTCGTTGATAACCGCCTCGTCAATATAAGGGGGCGAAAATGGAATTTTCATGATCTAAGTAAAGTAATATATTAAGTAAAAAACACACATTTTTATATAAAAGTCTTTTCAATAACAAAGAAATAGTATAAACGCAATTATAAACATCAAAAACAAGAAGACGTAAGTGAACTAGATATAATGAAGAGCATTATTTATCACGAAGCGGTTATTAATAATTTTCTTCATTCTTTTATAACAATTTCTTTTACTTTTGTAAAATCATCTATAATAAGAAAAAACACTACTATTTATTTAAGCTTCACCATCAACAAAGTCATCCGACTGAGATAAATTGCAACCTGAGCTGAGCCAAAATAATTATCTTCTAAACTTTACAAGCTTAAGCATTAAACTGAATATATTAGAACACACTATAATTCGCATAAAAGTATAACACGAAAGCCTTAAGATGATCCCTTGTCCTGTAGAAGAACTAAATTTTTTAATTACTATTACTGCACATAATCAATAAATTATTAGGTAAAAGTATAATGATTGAAGGTTGCACATAAGATTCTACGTTGAAGCACTTACTTATTATTTAACGTTGTATTTCTTTACATAAAAAACCTTCTTAAAACCGCTACCCAAAACATTCATCAACGTCCAAAAAGTTGCAGTAGCAGGATTCATCTCTGAAGCCACACGGAACAGTGGATAGTGTGCCAAAATTCGTTTACTTAAGCTTGGGGAAGTGATACTTCCCTTGCGTCTACGATAGCGAGCTAAGTTTTCCTGCAGTAAATAACACGGAGCTTTTCTTACAACTTTCAGCCACATTGCCGTATCATTATTTTTCTGCACATTCTTAATCTGTATCAGTCCTACCTTCTCCACATCATACATTACAGTCAGACACCCTGGCCAACAGCAAACAAACATATCGAATACATTTACCTTTCTGATACCACTTACATACACTCCAATATCTTTTCCGTCCTCATACATTTCCGTATATTCATGATAAGTGAATGCATGCCCGTTCTCCACCATAAACTTTAACTGCTTCTCTAATTTTTCCGGTAGCCATAAGTCATCGCTATCCAAAAATGCAATCCACCTTCCTTTCGCTCTACGAAGTGCATTATTACGAGTTATGGCAGCACCACTATTTCCTTGATTACAGGCGTACTTGATACGAGAATCTAACTCCGCCAATGGAGCGACTACTTTGTCCGTTCCATCTATTGAGCAATCATCTTGAATCAATAATTCCCAATCCGTATAAGTCTGTGCTTGAACACTTTTTATAGTTTCACAAATTAAACCGGCACAAGCCCACGTGGGGGTAATAATCGATACTAATCCGTAGTCTTGCATATTATTTCTTACGAGGAAAATCTTCGATACTAAATTTAGAACCTAACTTCTTGTTAAATTCCGGCGTATAAAAATCCATGAAACCACCTTGGGAAGTAAAGGTAAGTTCTCCAAAGTAAATTTTACCATTTACATTATAAAGATCTACTCTAAGTTCAGGAAATCCTGTTGAAAGTTTTTCTGCAACTTCAATCATTCTATCAAAATTCTGCGGTTTAGGAACAATCTCCCCCTCTAAATAATCCGAATTGAAGATAGAAAACTCAGGATGAGCCTTCCAATCCAAATCGTAGGTCATTACGTGGGCACTATTACCACCGTCACATCTATCATTACACACCCAAATATAATATGCCTTTCCATTGAAACACCATATTTTATAGTCAGTAAGAGAAGAAGAGTCTAAATCTAAAGGAAGAAGTTCTTCAGCAATCACACAAGGTACCATATTTTTATAATGAGGTTCAGCATGCAAAGCACCGATATTTTTTCTATGCAGCCATCTATCTATCATTTTCAGTACTCCGTTCTTCCTATCCTCAGTCAGTTCAGATTTCTTAATAATCTTATTTGTCCCTTTTCCATCTCCATTGTTGGCTTTAATAATGAAAGTTTCGGGGAGTACATCAAAATTGACATCTGAAACCTTGTACCATACAGCATAAAGAGGTACTAAAATATCCGTGAGCCCTAAGTCCATAATATATTCTCTAACTCTATATTTATCAGCAAGTAGCGTCCAACAAGTAGAGTCAGCATACAACTTTGCCCATAGTATCTTCTCGTTCAAATCCTGTGGAGTATTCAAATTAAGTTTTTTTTTAAAAACATACCTATAACGAATTCTCAGAAGGGTCTCAGGAAAATGGTTTCCCATGAACTCTGTAAACTTAATCAAAGGCCAAAAGAAAAATCGACCAGATTTACTTAATGTAGGATGAAACATAGCAAACTATTATTATGTCAATAATTAACGTCTGGAAAAAACTGCTAACAATTTTATATTAGTAGATGGATAGCTCATCATATTTCTCAATCGTGATTTGCTTTCTATTTACAATCGCTTTTTGTGATTTTCGTCGTTCCATAAAAGTCCATTCAAATAGTCAAGTCGCCATTCAAAATAGCCTCTATTTTCTGAAATAATGCAAAAAATGTTGTTTCCTAATCTCCACATAGATAACAAAATACATCCATTTATATCAAAATTACAATAGTTCTATACCTACAAAGATTAATATAACGTTCTTAACTTTTCAAAGAACCCATCATTCATATTTAAGCATTCACTTTGAGGTATTTTCTCACAAGATTCAACTTTCTGATTATAATCTTCTTCATTGATAGAAGAAATGTATTGTTCTATGTCTTTTTCATCCATAGCATCAATTACATAACCAACATTCAGTTGTGCCACCTTTCTTCCCAAAAATGTACCCTTACTGACAATAATCGGACATCTGAAATAAATAGCTTCATATAGTTTATTGGGTTCTGCATAAATTATCCCTGGAGTTGGAGGATAGGCACAAAGAACTATATCTAATTGCTTGTAAATCGCAGGCAAAGTTTCTGGGTTTTTGAATGGGCCATGAAATATCACATTGTCATTAATTTCTACAATCTTTTTCATATCTTCTGAAGCAAGATCACCTTCTGCATAAAATCCAAAAAGATGCATAATGATATTAGTTTTACCTGCTGCTATTTTTATAAAATTGTAAATCGTCTGAAAGCGAATAACACCAACAAAACCGATGTTAATCTTATGTTTGTCAAATCGTCTTTCTCGCGGAAGTGATTGAGGACAGTAAGCAGAAACCTTGTTCGGAATCAATGAAAATTTATCTCCTTTTATAGACTTAAAAAAATCAATATACCCTTCAGAAGTAATAATAGTTTGCAATGAGTGTTTTATAACTCGTTTATTTTGAATTAAAAGCCAATTTCTTACTAGTAAGTTTGGGATTCTCAGTTCCGTCAAATCACAAACCTCATAAATATAAGGAGATTTAATATACCTTGTTGCAAATAAAGCAATATCAAGACTACTATAAAAAAAGAGACCTTCTAACCTCTTTTCTGCTATTTGTTTGATGGTTCTTCTGAAAAGTACAAGTCTTCCTAAATAATTTCCACAAGCTATCTCACCTAACTCTTGCATAGGAAACAATACATTTGGAGAAGGTAAACCTTTTCTACGAAAGCCAAAAACCTTTACATCATATCCATGGTCTATAAACTCTTGAACTCGCTTTAAAAAATGACTATCATTAAGTGAACTTAATATGAAATTTATTTTCATTGTAATTCCTATTTAAAAATTATAACTACAAGAAGAAGTTACGAAAATCAAATTGATCATAATACCTATGCCCTGTCCATCCAGAAAAATCAGTAATCCTCATTATTTGACTCTCATCAAATCCCTTTATTCTATATGATGACAAGTATTCATCATAAGTTTTGCGTGTAAAAGCCACTTTCTTTTCATATTGCAGCATTTCAAACTCTGACAAATCCAACCTTTTTCCATCGTCTCCAGTATCAACACAAATTAGATACACATTATCCAGATTAACTCTTTGGGATCTTCTACGCCAACATCTCACAGCCTCATCAAAAGTGCTATAGTGCATAAAATTCAGTTTAACTTTTCCTGCTAATAGCCCCACGGGGTATTTATCATTAGGTGTCGTAATCTCTTCAATCTTATCAAATAGAATATTAGGCAACGATTTTACAAACAGCATATAATCCGTAGTATTCATCCAAAGATTAACTGTAGGAGTGTCAAAGCGAAATCCTAAGTCATGGAGCATCATAGCTCCTGTACAATTATTACATATCACACTTTTACCTTCCCGTATATTGCTTTTTAGGACTCTATTGTATAAAATATATTCACGTAACCACTGATTAATCTTGCTCTTTGTCTTATCAAAAATATCACATAACATCATAATAAAACGAGTAGTTATATTTTTTGCAATTTTATTTATAATACTAAATATTAAAGGCATTTTGAAGTATAGAAATCCAAGAATCCTTCCATCTATCATAAGAAAATGACTTTTTAGCAACATCATAAGCATTATTGGCTAAGTACAACCTAGTTGCTTCATCACTAACTAGCAAATCTAATGCATTGGTCAACTCTTTCACTGATGGATTGATCATTATACCATTATATCCATTAATAATAATATTAGTCATCCCTCCAACATTTGTACATATGACAGCACAATACGAAGCCATAGCTTCCAACAAAGAAAAAGAAGTACCTTCTGAACCTACTGTTGGGATGACAGCGATATCAACGTCTTTATGTATCTCTAATGATTCTGATACATGATATTTAATAAAAGTAACATGAGCATTATCCGCAAACATAGCTTTCAAATATTCCTCATCAGGCCCCTCTCCAGCAATAACAACATTCAAATTATCATATTTAATCAAAATATTTCGAATTGCTTCCGCAAAAAGTCTAGTACCCCTATATGGCTGCAGGCGCCTTGCAAACAAAATTGTAACACTTTCATCAATCTTTATTTTTTTATTTTTAGCAGGAATTTTCGTAAAATTAGGAATAACTTTTATCTCTGCTTCCTTGTGTTTGATTTGCGTTCTATACCAGTTCAAATAGTTATAATCAACCGCAATAACTTTATCTACATTTTTTATATAATATGTTAGCAAGATAGCCTCAAGTGATTTCCTAAAAATATTACATATATTAGAGAATCTTGAGCATTGTTCTTGTGATTCTATATCCCAACTTATTCCATGTTGTATAGCAATAGAATAACATTTACTCTTTTGTAGAGCTATAGCTTCTGTAGCATATAATAACACATCCTCAATTGTAGCATATTCAAGAAATACCTTATACAATCTTCTATTCTTTATACTAACACTTTTTGTTTTAGATACATCCACACCTATTATTCTAATGCCATCTGCATAATCTAAAATGAAATTACTCTTTGCATATTGTATAATAGAAACAGAAACTCCAACATATTTTGCGACATCAAGCAAATTTAATATGTAAGTTTGAATGCCACCTATTGATATATTTCTCTTATCTTCATCATAATATCTTTGACAAAGAATATATAATTTTTTACTCATAAATTTGACATCATTTTATTTTGTTTAGAATCCAAATTTTAAACGAATCAACAATTAGGCTAAAATAAATATGTCGATACACTGGATTACTAATGAATACATATATCTTTTTAAAGTATCCCTTCAGCTTTTTTTTTTGAATATACTCATTTGCAGAATCTAATATTGCATCTCCTTTCCTAATAAGTATGTCCATTTTGGATTCATCATAAATCATTGAAAGTAGAAAGTTGTTATATCGTTCATTTGAAAAAGAATCCGTCCCATTTAGCAACCTTTCAATATATAATTTCCTTATATATTCTAATGTATACTTTTGTTTGACTTTCTGAACTGAAGAAATACTCGAACTTCTAATTCGATAAAGCAATAATACTTCATCTATCATATAAAATTTCCCTTTGGCATATAAGATTCTCAACCACAAATCAAAATCCTGAGATCTTCTAAACCCCCTGTACAATCCAACTCTTTCTACAATCTCCCTTGTCATCATAACAGTAGGATGATGAATATGAGAAGTGATAGGTAAATCATGCTCTAACTGGTAACTTGAAAAGAATGAAGAGTCCTTACTTTCAGAGGTCTTTTCTCTATCATCTTCACCTATACGAGAAAATCTTGTACAAACTACATCATATTGTTTTTGGCAAATCACATCATATTGTTTCTGAAGTCTCTCTGGCATACTGATATCATCGGCATCCATTCGAGCGATATATTTACCCTTTGATCTTCTGATAGCTGTGTTTAATGATTCTGCAAGACCAGCATTATGTATATTATGAATAACTTCAATTCGTCTATCCAAAGAAGCATAACTATCAAGAATTTCTTTATTTAAAGACCTTCTACAATTATCATTTACAATAATAAATTCATAATTCGAGAAACTTTGAGAAAGTATAGAATTTATAGCTAATTCTATTTCAAACTTTGACTCATTATAAATACTCATTACTATAGAAATATCAGGTTTCATATATTGATAATGATTCCTTAGTGCTAGTACGTGAAAATATCTCAAGAATAATAAGCGGCCACCAGAAGGTTAAACCGACCAGACCATTTTGAAAACATATCGGAATATAAAGTGTTATAAACATCAGGAGAAACAGCAAAACATCCATTTTATCAATTCTCTTTAAAATAGATTTTATTATTAAGAAAAACAAGACTAAGCCCACGACACCTTGCTCATATAAAAATTGTAACATAACATTATGCATATTGTCAACCTTCAAGCCTAAATGAGACGTGTATATAGTTGTAGCTCCAATCCCCATACCCCAAAACCAGTGATCCATAAACGGAATAAAATTAGAAGTCCACATAATCATCCGTGTTTTATCCTCAAAAGAATCTTCTCCCATGAATCTTGCTGAAATCTCTTCAGGAACATAATTTATTACTATTATACCTATTAGCAAAACAAGCATACCTCCAACTATTAAATAATAAAATTTCAGATCCTTCACAATTCGATATAAAAAAGCAAATACAACTGCAATACAAGCAGTAAGAACTGCAGCCCTTGTTCCTGTTAATGCACAGGCAAACATGAGATAGAATATTTCCCCAACCAATATCACTTTATTTTTTGGAGAGCATATAAATTCATGTAAAATAAAAGCTATTGCTAATAACAATACTGCATTTATGTAGTTGGGATTTCTTTCTATTCCAATAATACCAATTGAATAGCGATTCCACCCATGCTCCACTCCATAAAACCAACTTAGTATTATCAGAGAAGAACACAATATAGATAGGAACTTATAATACTTTATAAATGAATGCAGTTGAAACCTGGAAAATTTTATACTTGCGAAAAGTACAGTTAATAAAGCAAATAGAAAATAGGTTAATACAGTTCTTTCAAATTCCGCATATATCGAAAATGCAGATGCTAAAATTGCTTCAAAACTTAATAATATATATATATATAAACTTTTAACCAAACATTTTTTTTGTAATATACAATACAAAATTATAGGAATGAATACTATTATAACATCTCTAAAAGAAGCAGAATCCGGGACTGGAGCAAATACTGTTATTGACGACAATATACATAACAAAATTAAAGGGATAGAATTTTTCTTCTTTAAATATGTCATAATATTTTTCTTACTATGATAGATAAATCATCTGTCTTTGCTATTAGATATAATTATCATTAGCACTTATTAGGTAAATATATAACCTTAATAGAGGGCAGGCTAGCAACATTCACATAAATATTTTTTAAACAAGTGATAGCGAAAATTAAAAAGTATCCCCCAGACATGTTATATATAACACCAAATATTCAAGTTATAGGAAAAATGCTTTATTATAGGATGAAATTTACGATTTAAATGTTTCAACTATCCTACTACAAGCTAATCCATCCCCGTAGGGGTTAACAGCCTTACTCATGCTATCATATACAATGGGATCGTCAATGAGAGTACTAACTTCATTCATAATTTTTTTGTAGTCTGTACCTACTAAATGAACGGTTCCTGATGAGAGTGCTTCGGGACGTTCTGTAGTGTTTCGCATTACCAATACAGGTTTTCCTAACCCTGGAGCTTCTTCTTGAATACCACCCGAATCAGTAAGAACAATAGCAGATTTCTCCATCAAATACACGAAGCTCAAGTACTCCAACGGCTCTACAAAGAACATGTTGCTAAAATTCTCCAAATTTTGACCAAACACCTCATGAATTGGTTTACGAACATTGGGATTCAAGTGCATTGGATACACAAAATCTACATCCGGATATTTCCGAGTAAGGTCTTTAATGGCAGAGCACATATTAATAAAGCCATCACCAAAATTCTCTCTACGATGCCCCGTGATAAGAACAAGCTTCCTACCATTTGTCAAACGTTCCACATCGTAACCAGCTTCCCGCAAAATTCCCTTCTGTTCATCATTCAAGTCTGTGTCAGTCTTAAACTTCTCTATTACCTTATAGAGAGCATCAATTACTGTGTTACCAGTCACATAGATCTTGCCCATAACTTTCTCATCTTTGAGATTGTTTTCAGAAAGCGGTGTCGGAGAGAAGTTATATGTAGCGATACGACCTGTAATCTGACGATTCATTTCCTCTGGCCACGGACTATAAATATTATGAGTGCGAAGACCTGCTTCTACATGTCCCACAGGAATCTGCTGATAGAATGCCGCAAGTGCAGCGGCTGTAGAAGTGGTGGTATCACCATGAACAAGAACTACATCAGGTTTTACCTCTTTCAATATATCACGCATTCCAGTAAGTACACGAGCTGTCACATCATAAAGGTCCTGCCCCTGCTTCATGATATTTAAGTCGTAATTAGGTTTCACTTCAAAAATTCTGAGAACCTGATCAAGCATCTCTCTGTGTTGTCCGGTTACACAAACTATGGTCTTAAAATCTTCTGTGTACTTTTGAAATTCTTTCACCAAAGGACACATCTTAATCGCTTCGGGACGAGTACCGAAAACGAGCATTACAGTTTTCATCTTACAATGTAATTATTTGAATATTTTTTACTACCTCTTCTCTGAGTCTCATTCTCTCTTTTTCATCATATTTTGTTGTAAAGACATTTATCATCTTTGATACATCAAATTCACCTATATCTGAAAAATTATTGGGAACACCTATCATATTACAAAAAGAAGGAATTTTCAAATCCCAACTTAGCCCATAGAACGGAACATTAAAAGCATAAGAAATAATCAAAGCGTGAAGCCTTGATGCAATGGTATAATCATATCGAGAAATTAAGGATATTAAATCTTGGGATGTACTTGGGCATTTTGCTATTTGCACTTCATTATCTGAGAGATAACTACTATAAATAATATTTGCTACTTCGTAATCTCTTTTATTACCATTAGTAAATATTTCAACTTTATATCCTAATTTTCTCACAATATTAATGAGGTCTGAAATATATCTGCAATATTGCTCTTGCGTGATTTGGATAGTGTTTTGTTTATTGTAATTATGTATAGAAATTGTCCCAACACCAACTAAATTATACTTTTCTCCGCCGACTCCTTTCACTAATTTATCACAACAAATCGCAACATCTGGAACAATTTTTATCTTAGAAAATTCTTCTCGTAATCCAATATAATCATCCCTTAGAAATATATGACTAATCGCTTTATTGCCTAGAATCATAGATAATTGTTTTTGTTTATCTAATGACATTACTCCAGAGCCGCAACCATAAAAACTCACATCACACCCTTTTTCTTCAGCAACTTTCACTATGCTTGAGATGTTACTAATAAAACATTCATAGAATAATTGACCGCCTGCAAAAATTACTAAAGATTTATCTTTACCCCATAGACAATTATAAAGTCCTCTCCATTTATTTAATAACATCAATAACCAGTCAGCCATACCTGTTATTTTAAAAAGCTTCCGCAGATAACAATAGATAAAAGGTTCAAAAGTGATACTTCTTAGTTGTACTCTCGAATTGGGATTAAGTTCTTTAACAATTGAGGTAAATGTATCACATATTACATTATCGCCAATATTGTCTGAATCACTCACACCATATATATAAATATTCTTAGTTTTCATATTGTAATTGTTACTTACCCCTTCTTTCTTTTTCGCTAATAGATAATTCTAATAAATATAGAAATGGTTCCAGCTTGAATATTTTTGAAAGAAAGAGATACACTATTGCTCCGCAAATAATTTCCAAGCTCAAATATGTAATGGAATTTAGAGTAAAACAACTAAAACCATATATAGCAACTCCCATAACCAATGATATAGCCAATGAAGGCAATACATCTAAAATCTGTTCTCTATAACTATAATTTAATAGCTTTCTGCATGGATACAAATTAATAATTATACATATGAAATTATACACAACTATCCCCCAAGCAATAGCATAAATTCCCAAGAAAATACTTATAATTAATATTATAGTGCCTACCCCTTTTTTATACAATTCCAATTTTAAACTTATATCACTATACCCTAAAGCTTTTATAGCTACCAAATTCACATTTTGAATAGGCATTAACATAAAAGCAACACAAAAGATTTGAATGAATGGAACAGCATCTATCCACTTTTCTGTCATTAACAGAATAATCATAGGTTTTGCAATAACTATCATTCCAACTAATAAAGGAAAAATAACATATGAACTTACTTTCGTAGAGCGACGCATCATTGACTTGACCGCTTCTTGATTATCTTGTTCAATAGACAGGACAGGAAACATTACAGATTGAATGGATGAATTAATATTATTCATAATTAATGAAGGAAATTGCCTTCCTTTGTCAAAGAATGCCAATAAACTGGGGGTATACATTTTTCCTATTATCAAACTCCGTATATTGTCAAATAATGCTATAGTAAAATTAGAAATAAAGATTTTCCATCCAAAATTAAAGAGTACCTTAAATCTTTCACCAGAAAAAGATAATACAGGCCTCCACTTTACTGTAAACCACATAACCATCATAATTGAAAAAGACGAAACGACATGCTGTGCAACAAGCGCCCATACCCCACAACCTAAGTATGCCATTGATATACCAACAAAAGCGGACATACACACACCTAGAAAACTGCTTTTAAAAAGCAGTTTAAAAAGAAGATTTTTCGACAAATAAGCATTTTGCACAGAATTGACGGCATTAAAAAAAAGGCTTACACCAATTACCCTCATCACTGGGCACAATTCTGGTCTATCATAATAATTAGCTAAAGCTGTTGCAGAAAAGAACAAAATTAAATACGCAATAAATGAAACAAATAGGCTGAAATACAATATTGTTGAATAATCTACTGCATCACAATCTTTCTTCTGAATCAAAGCACTGTTTAACCCTCCTTCAACAAACACAGCAGCCAAATTTGTAAATACTAAAACCAAAGCAATGCTGCCGTAATCTTCTGGAGTCAACAATCTTGCTAAAACAATAGTAACTACGAAAGATACTACCTGCACGCTAGATCGTTCTAAAAACTTCCAAATAAAAGATGAAAATACCGATCTTCTATTAATAGACATCGCTTAAATTATTCCATATTAGCTAAATGTTCCAAGCACAACGTACACCTCTCAACACAAATATCTACAAGTATCCCCTCTTCCCAATCATCGATTTCCACATACCGCTTCATGAAAATTATCAATTAGTAATTTCCTAAAATCTCCGTTGCTACCTTTCAAAAGATATCTGCCTAAATTCTTCTGCAAAAGACAGGTTACCTCGCTTATCTAAGAATTTAGGCAAATCAATAACTTTAGCATCTGAAACTTTCATAGGTTCTATTTTTCATTTTCCTATACAACTATATTCTATCCCCGCCTCTATCAGTTCTTTCTTCTCATATATATTTCTTCCATCAACTACCACAGCCTTTTTCATCGTCTTCTTCACTACCCCCCAACTCGGCATCCTAAACTCCTTCCACTCCGTCACCAGCAACAACGCATCCGCATCCAACACCGCATCATACATATCCGTAGCATAAACAACCTTATCCCCTATCCTACGTCTACATTCATCCATCGCAATCGGATCATAAACCTTCACGTTTGCGCCAGCCCCTATCAACTTATCAATCAACACCAACGCCGGAGCCTCTCTCATATCATCCGTTTCAGGCTTGAAAGCCAAACCCCATAAAGCAATCTGTTTACCTTTCAAATCCCCATTATAATGCTTCAATAACTTCTCAAAAAGAATGCTCTTTTGCCTCTCATTCACCTCTTCCACAGCTTTCAACACACGCATCGGATAACCATTCTTTTCAGCAGTCTTTATCAATGCCTTCACATCCTTCGGAAAACAAGAGCCACCATATCCACAACCGGGATACAGAAACTTACTGCCAATACGACTATCCGCACCAATACCTTTACGAACCATATTCACATCAGCACCAACCAATTCACAGAGGTTAGCAATATCATTCATAAAGCTAATCCGTGTAGCCAGCATAGAATTAGCAGCATACTTTATCATTTCCGCACTCGGAATATCAGTAAATATCAGCCGATAATTATTCATCATAAAAGGCTTGTAAAGACGTTCCATAATAGCCTTGGCCTTTTCCGATTCCACACCTACCACCACACGGTCAGGCTTCATGAAATCATCCACTGCATCACCTTCTTTCAGGAACTCAGGATTGGAAGCCACATCAAATTCGATCTTTACATTACGCTTATCAAGTTCTTCCTGAATGGCCGACTTTACCTTTTGTGCAGTACCCACCGGAACCGTACTCTTAGTCACAACCAGCACATACTTATTCATATTACGCCCAATGGTACGCGCAACCTCCAACACATATTTCAAATCAGCACTGCCATCCTCATCAGGAGGAGTACCGACCGCACTGAATACAACTTCCACTTCATCCAGACATTCCTTCAAGTCTGTCGTAAATTTCAGACGACCAGCAGTATAATTGCGATGCACCATATCCTCCAAGCCCGGCTCATAAATGGGAATAATGCCTTTCTTCAGATTTTCTATCTTACTTTCCTGCACATCCACACAAGTCACGTCAATGCCCATCTCTGAGAAACAGGTACCTGTCACCAAGCCAACATAGCCAGTACCAACTATTGCTATTTTCATATTATCTTAGTTACTATTGATTACAATTGATAAAAAGAACGATACCAGTCTATCGTTTCCTGAACTCCCTCTTTAATCGGCTTGTCAGGCTTAAATCCTAACTCATTTTGCAAAGCCGAAGTATCCGCATTCGTTTGATAAACGTCTCCCGGTTGCATCGGAAGATATATTTTTTCTGCCGGATGACCGATCGCTTCTTCTATAGCCTGGATAAAATCCATAAGTTTCACCGGATGCGAATTACCGATATTATATATTTTGTAAGGAGCGGTAGAAGAACTGGGATCAGGAGCCTGAGCACTCCAATCAATATCAGGAGCAGGAATATGGTCTATTACACGAAGAACCCCTTCAACAATATCATCAATATAAGTAAAATCACGCAACATATCACCATTATTGAAAACCTTTATCGACCTCCCGTGCAACATGGCATCGGCAAAAAGGAAAGGTGACATATCCGGACGCCCCCAAGGACCATAAACCGTAAAGAAACGCAAACCGGTAGAAGGAATACCATATAAATGGCTGTAAGTATGAGCCATTAATTCATTTGATTTCTTTGTCGCTGCATAAAGACTCACAGGATGCGCTATACTGTCTTTTTCCGAAAAAGGAACTTTTCCGTTCAGACCATAAACACTACTGGAACTAGCGTAAATCAAATGCTTAATTCCATAATGGCGGCATCCTTCCAGTATATTCAAAAAGCCATCTATATTACTTTCCACATAAGCATAGGGATTTTCTATAGAATAACGCACTCCTGCCTGGGCCGCCAAATTCACAACCATGCCAAAATGTTCATTGGCAAAAAGCATCTGCATCGCCTGTTTGTCCTCCAAACTCATGCGGATAAACCGGAATTGCTCATATGTATTACTTTGAACAAACCTATACCAGTCAACAGCACTTTTATCAATGCCTAAAGTCCCCAAACGCCCGTACTTCAGATTGACGTCATAGTAGTTATTGATATTATCAAGCCCCACCACCTCATCTCCGCGAGAGAGCAGGCGTCTACAAACATAAGAGCCAATGAAACCAGCAGCCCCCGTAACAAGAAATTTCATATTAAATTAAGGATAAGTATGAAAGAACAAACACAACAAAGAGATCAGCTATAGACTTATCAGTCTACAACTCTGTGTTTGCATGCAGATATGAATCATTTTCAACATTCTGCAATTCATCGGAAATATTTTGTTGTTCAGTAGTTAACGAATCACCCCAGCCGTTCATAATCTGATGAGCTTCTTGCGCCAATTCCTCATCAAATGTCTCCCCATAGCAAGCCACTAATAGTTGACATTTCAATAAAGAATCCGAAATTTTTCCAAGAACTTTCCCGCTACGGTCCAATATCTCCTGAACTTTCTCTTCTTTATCTCCATGATTATAGATCGTAGCACTATAAGCTTTCAGAAGAGTGACACAAAGGGCGGCTTCTTCATCATCATTCCCGGTTTTTTCACCGTGCAAAGCTTCCGCCTGACTATATACTTCTGAATTTAATAGATATAAACGATCGGCATAAATGGGTTCACCATCCATACCAAGATAAAGAAGCTCATGCGTGAGTTGACGCAAAGCATCGATTTGAGACTTCATATAGTTATGAATTATAAATTAAAAACTATGAATTATTCTTCGGATATAGGAACAATAAGGGAGGGATGAATAAAGGTAGTGGCTACTGCCATAACTCCCTGGATAGATACGACGACACGACGATCGCCTTTTACTCTGACAAATACGCCTTCAACGCCTTCAAAAACACCACCGGTGATGCGAACACGATCCCCCTTCTGCATAGAGTATTCTGTTGGCGGCAAATAAATGACTTGCTGGTCGTAAGAACCGGCAATGGCTATAAAATGGCGCATCTGAACTTCGGGAATAACGATAGGTTGCCTGGTTTCACGATCCATGATGTAACGAAGAGGAAGAAGAATAGCATTCTCTTCTTTTATTTCATCGATCTTCTTTCGCGTGGCACGGATGAATATCAAATTATGTATCGCAGGAACAAGCTTACGAATCCTCTGCTCCCTTCGCATCACATACTCATAACGCATCGGAATGAAGTTTTCGATATTATTCCGGTCCAGAAACTCTTTCAAAGCAAGCTCCCGGCTATAGGTAATACGCAAAGCGTACCAATATATTTCTTCGTTATTTGATTTGTTCACTTTAAAGGTGTTCAGAAAAGGATATTCCTTGGGGACACCGGGGGAAAGATACCCCTTCCGGTTAAAACGTCAATTCGTGATGGCGAATTTAATACGTTCAATGGCCAAGATTTGATCTCCCTATCGCAGGAAGTGCAAACAGACGCTCTTGAAGACTGAAAAAGCTGATTTAACAGGAAAGACACAGTTTTCGACTTCTTATATGCTGTAAAAGAACAACTTAAGTATCAAATTGCATACCAATCGTTCATTTAACGTGCGCAAAGATAAGAGGGATTTTCGAAAGAACAAAATGTTTTCATAAAGAATTCCTAAATACATCCCCATAAAGCAGATGTTTACACCGTAGAGAGCGATGTTAATGGCCTGAATTCAAGTTATAAATGTGACAAATCAGCCATCTACAAACTCTTAACAGCTTGTCGACAAACTCTTAATTCCTTGTCAACAAACTCTTAACTCCCTGTTGACAAGGTATTGAGAGTAAAAAAAATGCCCCGCAAGAACCCTGCGGAGCATATCTAATACCTAATAAAAAAACTCTTTCTACCCTAATTTTAGGGATTTTCTCAATCTGAGACTATATTTCTTATCTCCATTTCTTCACAGCCTTCTTGTCTGCCTGTGTAGCTTCAATCAGACTGAGAGCAAAACCGCCACTACGAGCTAGCTTCACTGACATCTTAGTCTTGCTTGTCACAATACCTTTCTTTATCTGATAAGAAGTAGGATTCTCTTTGTAATCAGCATCATTACCATCAGCATAAAGAGTAGCTACATATTGTTTGCCCGGTTCCAGAAAGTCCAGAGTAAAGTTGGAAGTACGAGCATTCTCATCGGTAATGCCGCCTACAAACCAGTTATTTGTACCCTTTGCCTTACGAGCCGCCGTAATATAATCACCCGGTTCTGCTTCCAGATACTTACTGTCGTCCCAATCCACAGCTACATCCTTGATGAATTGGAAAGCATCCATATGCTTCTCGTAGTTCTCAACCAAATCGGCAGCCATTTGCAACGGGCTATACAACGTTACATAAAGAGCCAACTGCTTACAAAGAGTAGTCTGTACTTGTCCGTGAGGTTTATCTCCCATGAATTCCAGTTTTGTATCGAAAATACCCGGAGTATAATCCATCGGACCACCAATCAGACGGTTGAACGGAAGCAAAGTTGTGTGGAAAGGTTTGCTACCGCCGAATGCTTCATATTCCGTTCCACGAGCAGACTCGTTACCAATCAGGTTAGGATAAGTGCGACAAAGTCCCGTAGGGCGTACTGCTTCATGAGCATTGACGCAAATCTTATAATCGGCAGCTTTGGTCACAGCATAAAGGTAGTGGTTATTCATCCACTGACCGTAATGATGTTCGCCACGGGGAATCATATTGCCTACATAACCACTCTTCACAGCATTGTAGCCGTTGTCTACCATAAACTGGTAAGCTTTATCCATGTGGCGTTCGTAGTTGCGCACGGAAGCGGAAGTTTCATGGTGCATCATCAGTTTCACGCCTTTGCTCTTGGCATAGTCATTCAGCATCTTCACATCAAAGTCAGGATACGGAGTCACAAAGTCGAATACATAATCTTTGGAGTGGCCGAACCAGTCTTCCCAACCTTCGTTCCAGCCTTCCACCAATACTTGGTCAAGACCATTCTCGGCAGCAAAGTCAATGTAACGTTTCACATTTTCATTAGTAGCACCATGCTTACCATTGGGTTTGGTCTTGTTGTAATCCGTTTCACCCAGTTTTACGGAAGGAAGATCATCCGTATAAGCCCAAGTGCTCTTACCGGCAATCATTTCCCACCATACGCCTACATATTTCACCGGTTTAATCCAGGAAACATCTTCGTAAGCACAAGGTTCGTTCAGGTTCAGTGTCAACTTGGAAGCCAAAATATCACGAGCGTCATCACTTACCATAACCGTACGCCACGGGGATTTGCAGGGAGCTTGCAGGTAGCCTTTGTATCCCTGCGCATCGGGAGTCAGCCAAGATTCGAAGATAAAATTCTTATCATCCAGATTAAGATGCATACATGAGTAATCAATTAAAGCTGCTTCATGCAGATTGATATAAAGACCATCGGCGGTCTTCATTTGCAAGGAAGTCTGTACGCCTGTCGGAGAGAAAGTGGTTTGTGAAGAGTTAGGAGTTATGGCTCCATCCATCAGACCACGGATTTCAGAGAGTTTAGACTCTGTATAGTCATATTCCTGCGTATCATAATCGCCCGGTATCCAGAAAGCGGTATGGTCGCCAGTCATGGCAAACTGGGTATGTTCTTCCTTGACAACGAGATAGTTCATATTCTTGGATAGCGGAAATTCGTAACGGAAGCCCAAACCGTCATCATAAAGACGAAAACGGATAATCATATTGCGGTCTTGCGCCTTTTGATTCAGCGTCACAGCCATTTCGTTATAATGATTGCGGATTTGTTTCACTTCACCCCATACCGGTTCCCAGGTTTCATCGAAAGTGGAAGTCTTGGTATCTGCCAGTGTAAATCCATTCATCAGTCCTGGATCATCTTTCAGCTCCAAACCGAGTTTAGAGGGTTTGATAACAGCTTTGCCTTTGTAGGAAAGTTCATAGATCGGTTCACCTTGTGCATTCACTGAAAAGTTCAGTTGCAGTTGTCCGTTTGGAGAGGTAATGCTCTCAGCCATTGCCCAATTGCTCACAAGCAAAAAGAGCAAGAGACAAAACATTTTAATTACTTTCATGTTTTTCATGATTTGAATTATTTTAGAATGATAATCGTGATGCAAATATAAGGAGGAAAAGGTATGCAAAAGAAGGAATAAAATGAAAATATAGATGTTTTACCGGCAAACGTTTGCATAACAGGTTTACTTTCTGATTTTTAAGCACAAAGGAGAAAAATAGGAATATAAACCCCATATAAATGAAAAATTGTACCTTTGCGGACATTAGAAGCAGAATTGATAGATAAAATGAAAGAATTGATATACGTTTTTCTCGGTGGCGGAACGGGCAGCGTACTCCGCTACTATGTGCAGGAGCTTCTGCACGAACGAATCATCCCCTACTCTTTTCCATGGGCGACGTTCACAGTCAATATCCTTGGGAGTTTCCTGATAGGATTGTTTTACGCCCTCTCCGCACGCTTCAACATCTCTGCTGAACTGCGTTTGCTATTGACTGCCGGTTTCTGTGGCGGATTCACCACTTTCTCTACCTTTTCCAATGATGGACTGACTTTATTAAAGAGCGGATTTTACGGTACATTCCTATTATATACTTTAATAAGCATTACACTGGGAGTGCTGGCGGCACTGATAGGAGGAATGATTGCTAAGTGATGAGTGACAATCTACTAGTAACAAGTACCTTTCGGTATGATAACGCTACAACTTGTAGCTTGCAGTTTTGTAGCCCTCAGCTTACAAATAATATAAATTACTTCTGAACAAAAGCCGATTGTTTCTTGTTCCCTATTTAAAATAATTACAAACAATATCACAATTATGAAAATAGAAAAGATTATCGGACGTGAAATCCTCGATTCAAGAGGAAATCCCACAGTGGAAGTAGATGTAATGCTGGAATCAGGCTTTATGGGACGTGCCTCTGTCCCCTCCGGTGCCTCTACCGGTGAACACGAAGCTTTGGAACTCCGTGATGGCGACAAACAGCGTTATGGTGGTAAAGGCGTATTGAAAGCTGTAGAAAACATCAACGACGTCATCGCTCCGAAACTCATTGGAATGTCTGCCCTCGACCAGATGGGTATAGACCATACCATGTTGGCACTGGACGGAACTAAAACTAAATCTAATTTAGGTGCTAATGCCATTCTCGGCGTATCCCTTGCCGTAGCCAAGGCAGCAGCAGCCTATCTCGATATACCTCTGTACCGCTACATTGGTGGTACTAATACATATGTGATGCCCGTACCGATGATGAACATCATCAATGGCGGTTCTCACAGTGACGCTCCCATTGCTTTCCAAGAATTTATGATACGCCCTGTAGGTGCAACCTCCTTCCGCGAAGGTTTGCGTATGGGTGCCGAAGTGTTCCATGCTTTGAAGAAAGTATTGAAAGATCGTGGTCTGAGCACTGCCGTAGGTGACGAAGGTGGTTTCGCTCCTAATCTGGAAGGTACAGAAGATGCTTTGAACAGCATTATCGCCGCCATCAAAGTTGCCGGATACGAACCGGGCAAGGACGTCATGATTGCCATGGACTGTGCCTCTTCCGAATTCTATAAAGACGGTATCTACGACTATACCAAGTTTGAAGGCGAGAAAGGTAAAAAACGTACAGCAGATGAACAGATTGACTATCTGGAACAACTCATCAACCAGTTCCCCATCGACTCCATTGAAGATGGTATGAGCGAGAATGACTGGGAAGGCTGGAAAAAACTGACCGACCGCATCGGTAACCGCTGCCAATTGGTAGGTGATGATCTCTTCGTTACCAATGTCGATTTCCTGGCTATGGGCATCGAGAAAGGTTGTGCCAACTCCATCCTGATTAAAGTAAACCAAATCGGCTCCCTAACCGAAACTTTGAATGCCATAGAAATGGCTCACCGTCATGGATACACTACCGTAACTTCCCACCGTTCGGGTGAAACGGAAGATACAACCATTGCCGACATTGCCGTTGCTACTAACAGCGGACAAATCAAGACCGGTTCATTGAGCCGTTCCGACCGCATGGCAAAATACAACCAGTTGCTCCGTATTGAAGAAGAACTGGGTGCAAATGCAGTTTACGGTTACAAACGTATCAAATGAACCACCCAAAATTGTTAGTAGAATAATTATTGTATCAACAGCAAGAGGGGCGAACCATCACGGTCCGCCCCTCTTCTTCTTTAACCTTAGAATCACCAATCAATCTATTACCTTAAAGAAAACTTCCTCTCCGGATTGGCTATCGGGAGCTACCCAAAGACCGAAGTCTCCAGGTTCTGCAACCTTAGCCATATCAATGTTCCAAAATGCAAGTTCACTAATGGGAAGTTCGAACGAAACATTTTTCTTTTCACCCGGTTTCAATGTTACACGAGTAAAACGTTTCAGTTCTTTCACCGGACGGGTCACGGAACCAACTTTATCTTGTACGTACAATTGAGCTACTTCCGTTCCTTCATATTTACCTGTATTCTCCAAATCAAATGTCACTGTCAACACATCATTCTTCTTCAATGCAGCAGAGGAGAGTTTGACATTGCTATACTTGAATGTGGTGTACGACAAACCGTAACCAAACGGGAATAAAGGATCAAAACCAGCATCCATATAGAAGGAAGTGCATCCCAATGATGTTTGTCCTGCCTCAACAGCAATGTCATTCAGCAAAACTTCATTGCGTGTAGCCGGACGACCAGTATTGTTATGAGCATAATATACAGGAATTTGTCCTACCATTTTAGGGAAGGTCACCGGTGTTTTTCCACTCGGAACAGCTTTGCCCCAAAGCAAATCAGCCAGCGCAGGTCCACCCATTGTACCCGGATGGAATGAGTAGAGAACAGCAGCAGATTCTTCCACTTCTTTACCGATAGTCAACGGACGGCCTGCCATCACGACAGTCACTACAGGTTTGCCAGTCTTAGCCAAAGCTGCAATCAAGGCTTTCTGGTCTCCTTGCAAATCAAGGTCGGCAAGGCAATGAGCTTCACCTGAAAGGATGGATTCTTCACCTACAAAGGCCAAGATGACATCTGCACGTGAAGCGGCCGCGGCTGCCTTTGCCACGCCTGCCGGATTCTTCTCGCGGCTATATGCCAATCCCGGTTCATAAATCACCTGCACCTTATCGCCCACCATTTTCTTAATAGCATTCAGCGGAGTTTGCGTATGAGCCTTTTCACCATCAAACACCCATGTACCCATCTGCTCATAAGGTGCATCAGCCATAGGACCTACCACAGCAACAGTTTTCACTGATGACTGTATCGGTAATACCTCCTTATCATTCTTCAACAGGATAGCAGATTCTATAGCCGCCTGCTTAGCTGCCTCCAAGTGAGAAGGAGCATACATGACGGATGGCTGTTTCTCATCCACATAAGGATTGTCAAACAATCCCAAACGATACTTAATGCGCAGGATATTGCGTACAGCCTCATTGATAGTGCTTTCTTTCACCTTTCCTTCTTTCACCAATGTAGGCAGTTCTTTCACAAAAGTATAGCTCACCATCTCCATATCAACTCCTGCATTAACCGACTTCATAGCTGCTTCTTTAGAGTCAGCCGCAAAACCATGACTTATCATTTCGCTGGCGGAAGCCCAGTCCGTCACTACCAAACCATCAAATCCCCACTCACCACGGAGCACATCTTTCAGGATAAATGCATTTCCTGTAGAAGGTACTCCATCGTTATCATTGAATGAAGTCATAAACGTAGCTGCACCTGCCTTGGTAGCAGCTTCGAACGGTGGCAGATAGACATTGCGCAGACGACGTTCCGGGATAAATGTGGAATTATAGTCACGTCCGCCTTCGGCCGCACCGTATCCCACAAAATGTTTGGGACATGCAGCTATTGATGTAGGATTATTCAAAGAGTCACCCTGAAATCCTTCTACCATGGCGGCACCCATCACAGCGGTCAGATAAGTATCTTCACCACATCCTTCGGCAATACGCCCCCAGCGAGGGTCACGGGCAATGTCAATCATCGGTGCAAATGTCCAACGGATCCCCACAGAAGAAGCTTCGATAGCCGCCACCCGTGCACCGTCCTTTGCAACCTGCGGATTGAACGAAGCCGCCTGTCCCAACGGAATAGGGAAAATGGTTTTGAACCCGTGAATGACATCACGTGCTATCAACAAAGGAATACCCAACCGGGATTCCTCTATCGCCACGCGTTGCAACGCATTGATGCGCATCGGCTCTATCTCATTTAAAATAGAACCGACTTCACCTTTTTTAATCAATCCGCTCATATCCTCAATGTTACCGTAAGAGGATATTTGGTTCATCTGACCAATCTTTTCCTCAAGAGTCATCTTAGATAACAGAGATTCTACTTTTTTCTCGATTGCTGCATCACCTTTGTTAGTTGTCACCTGCGTACAAGAGACAAAAGGCAACAGAAGCAAGCAAGCTGAAAAAATCTTTAGTGTTTTCATGGATAAACCTAATTATATGTATTATTACCTATTTCATTATAAATTTTTTATTCATATCACTAATTACTTAGTTTACTTTTTTTGGAATACGCGCACATAATCCACCTTCATGGTTATAGGTAATGCGCTCTCATCCACACCTTTGTATCCGCCCCAATCACCACCCCATGCAAGGTTGAGAATAGGATAGAAATTGTAGGTGAACGGCCACACATTTTTACCCGTTCCTTCATTTCTAAACGTCATCAATTCTGTTCCGTCGACAAAGAATTTCAGATAATCGGGTGTCCACTCACAAGCATAAACGTGATATTCCGATTCTGCAGTACCAATATTACGGGATGCTGTTTTTTGAGTATTGATTGTATGGTTGTAAGCTGCACAATGAATGGAAGAAGATACGATATTCGGGTCAGCACCGACTTCCTCCATAATGTCAATCTCACCACAGCCCGGCCAAGGATTGGTGGAGTAATTGTTATTCACCGGCATCATCCAGAAAGCAGGCCATGTGCCCTTACCCTTTGGAAGCATGATGCGAGCTTCAAAATATCCGTAAAGCCATCCTTCATTCACTTTGGCATAAACACGTCCTGAATAAATCTTATCGTCGGAACCCTTAAAGCAGTTTATACTCAATTTGCCATCTACCAATTCCGTCACACGCTTGCCGCCAGCCGAACCATTCACATATTCTTGTAGTTCATTGTTCACCCAACCGGGCTTTTGCACTTCGTGTGTCCAGTCACTACCAAGAGTCGTACCTTCGTTAAACTCATCGTGCCAAACCAGACGGTAACCTTCGGGAGTATTGATATCACGGTCTTCAGCCGATTCTTGAGTCACGCTTATCGTTATCTTCTCTATGCCCGACACAATATCCAATGTTCCATTCCGGGAAGTCTTGTTGTCATTCGGTTCTGTCTTAACGGTCACAGTTTTGCTATCCGTCTTTTCAGCCTTTATCCAGCTATCATTAGATTTCACGCTCCAGTCTCCCGTAGCCACAACAGATAATGTAATGTTCTCGCCACTGGAATTAGAGTAGATCTCACGTTGTGAAACAGACATTGGAGCCTCCTGCGTCACGGGTATCATGATACGTTTTGTTCCTGACTTTACAACAACAGAACCATTACGATTAGTCGTTTCCTTATTTGCTTTCACAGAAACAATAACCTGTCCCTTAGTCAAAGAAGAATCCAACACCTTAGCAGTCACCCAGAAGCTACAATCATCACTGGCAAAAGCTGTCCATTCGCCACTGTTGCAAGTAACATTCAACGTATACTCCCCTTCTGCTGCACCTGCTTCCACTTTTTCAGGCGAACATGTCAATGTAACATTATCAGGTTGCGGATCATTATCGCTGTTTCCACAAGCAATTAATGCTAAAAATAGTAAAGACAAAATATAATTATACTTCATTACTGGTATTTTTTACTACAATAATACTCAATTGTTGAATAGACTGAACTATAAAATTTCTTTCTGCAATGAAAGAGGTAGAATGAAATCTCAAAATTCATAAGATAACACCCTCCCCCTTCCATTTACAGAGAAGAAAATCTGTTTTTTAATATTATTCAACTTCTGAAACAGGTTGTTCAACCTTATTTCTTAATGATTGTGACTTCACTAATCGTGATAACTGCATCTACAGGAGCTCCACCAAAACCGAAAGTCAACTTCAATTTCGGAGCATCCAGCCCACCGGAGAGTTGCTTATTTTCTGCTTTGAAGACAAAATCTCCGGCAGGAATTGTTTCTTGTACAGCGAAGAAGTAATTATCATCGTTACCATCTTGTGTCAGTTTGACAATCATACCCGGTAACTTGACACTCGTTTTAATCTTCACGGAGAAATCCACAACATCATCAGCCGTAGCCGAAAGCTCTGTATGAAGATGCCACTGAGCACGCCATATCTCGTCAGCAGACGTTTCTACAGGAACCACAATCGTGTGCTTGTTACCTTCGTGAGTGATTTCCGGATTGCAGTCTATTGGAGCCCAACTATCATCACCCCAAAAGGTCTCGTCAGTGAAGGCCTGACTCTCGTCTACCGCTTTCCAGATATTGCCGGCATCATTATAATCAAACGGAGTTGCTACTTCTTTGGGGATTTCGGTTCCATCATCATTGGCATGATCCTTGAGAACAAAACTTTCGATGCTGATTTCCGTATTCGCCACATTACCTCCAAAGTCAAATACAATCTTAGTATTGCTAAAGTCAGTTATCGGATGCTCCTTAGCATCTGTGGTATAAATTTCCAAATCAGATCCATACAAGGCCTTCGGCTCCCCGGCTTCAAGTGCAAAATTCTTATCCATAAGAATAACATTGTCATCATCAGCCTTACAAATCTTCACCTTCACATTATTATGCGCTGTGGTAGATGTCATGATAACAGAGAAGTCATAGTGCTTGTCGGCAGGAATAACCAGACCGGTATTGATTGCCATCTGAGCCTGCCACTGTTCAGTCGTAGCGGTTGGGAGAGTAATAGTATAAGTTCCCTTAGATAAAACACATTGAGGAGCAGCTATCATATTCCATCCCGGAGCATACCAGAATGCAGGATTATGTGCCGGATTATCATTATTACCGGGGTTATTCGGAAGTTCCAGTCCTTTGAACAAATTATAGTTACTATCTTCTACGAAGCCACTGAAACCATTCATCTTGGTCTTTTCCACAATAAAAGTTTTCGCAACAGCACCATCGCTAAATCCATTCGCATTCTTCACTTTACATTCTACCGTATATGAGCCTTTTTTACGATAATATTTTGAGAAGTTAAATGCCGACGAATAAGATACACCGTCAATGATCCAAACCGGAGTAACTCCGGGAGCGGAAGTGAATTCAAAATTGGCATAATTGGTGGTCTGATCTACAGTCACTTTAAAGTTATCGGCATAATCCGATGCCTGAGGGATATTACCATTGGCCCCCGTAAATTCTTCGGGCGAACATGCAGTCATTGCAAAACTTGCAACCAACACCCCTGCTATATATTTAAAAATATTTTTCATATCGTTTATTCTTTAAAAGAGTTAAGGGAAACTATTTATAATTGTTCTGGACCAAAGCCGGGTCGGAATCCAACTCACCCTGTGCGATAGGAATATACTTCTTTTTCAGAGTCCAAGAATTGGTACGATAACCATATTGATCGGGAACAAGTGCCTTAGAAGCCTTATTCTTATCCAATGCTTCGCTGATACCTTCGGCACGTACAAGATCCCAATAGCGTTTACCTTCTCCCACAAATTCAAGGTGACGTTCATTGAGGACATCGTTGACAGAAATATTGTCAAGTCCCGTCAAGCCAGCGCGAATACGTACTTCATTAAGCCATCCTTTTGCCTCACCGCTTCCGCTACCACCCGTGCGAAGAGACAACTCTGCTGCATTAAGTAGAACTTCTGCATAGCGATAATAGCGATAGTTATTATTATAATTCAGATTCTTACTGGTAGTACCGTTTTCATTGTTTTTATCAAACGGACGGTATTTTGCCAACCAGATATGAGTATCTTGATAACGTTCTGTGTATTCTACTCCACGAACATCCCAGCAAGTAGCATCACGACGCTTATCTGTCGCCGCAAACATCCCGTAAGTTTCAAGACGTACAGGCATGAATCCCCAGCCATCCTGACCTTTTCCCCAGCCATCACCACCGGGCCAATCTTTAGGAGAAATCAGAGTCGGAAGTACCGTACCACCAATATTCAATGCAGCTTCTCCCCAGTCACGTTCTGAAATAGAATGTTCGTAATTGATTTCCCAAATAGATTCGTTGCACCATTCGCCACTCGTCTCCCAGATATTAGCAAAATCAGGATTCAAGTGAAAACGAGGGTCAGCAATAATCTCTTTCATATAGTCAAGAGCTTTCGAGAAACGACTATTGTCATTCTGATACATCACCATTTCAGCATACATCATATAGGCCATAGCTTGTGTGACACGCCCAAACTGCCCCGGATCATCTACGTCATTGCCTGCTGCATCTTTCTTCTTGTAATACTTCATCGGCAATGCTTTAGAGTCAATCACTGCTTCCAGCTCGGCAATCAACTGACCGTAAACCTCATCAGCTGTGAACTGCGGGGCCGTATAAGGAGGCTTCGAAAGATTCTCAAGATAAAAAGGTACATTGCCGAAATAATGCCACAGCATATTATAATAGAACACGCGCAGACAGCGGGCCTGCATCTCATAGCTCATGCGATTTTCCGCCGTAACGTCTGTAGCCCAATCAAGATATTTCAACACATCATTACAACGCTTCACGCCCGAGTAGTCGATTGTCCACAGTGAACTGAGCGTATTGTTCTCATCACCTTCATAATTAAACAGTTTGTGCCAGTTCTGCATATCTGCCTTATTGGCACCACCTACCCAGAAATCGTCGCCCATGATTTCGGCATCAATGTTTAGAGCATTGTATTGATTCAATCCCCAGTCTGGCCAATGGATAGGATCATAAGCTGCAATCAGAGCTTCCTGAATGTGAGCATCCGTTGTATAGTACTCTTCCAATGGTTCACCTTTAGGATTGTCCACCTTAAGGAAATCATCACTACAGCCTACGGTAAACACTGTAGCGGCAGCCATAAAGCCTATTGCTAATATTTTTCTTGTTTTCATATACTCTAGTATTTTTTTAAGATTAGAATGAAACGTTTACACCCACAGTAAATGTACGAGCTTGTGGATAGACACCGCGATCGATGCCAAGAGATTTTATACCTTCAGGACCTGAAGCGATTTCAGGATCGAAGCCCCAATACTTGGTCCAAGTCATGAGATTCTCAGCCTGCACATACACACGCAGACGTTCGATAGTAAGCTTACGAGTAAGAGTCCTAGGTAATGTATACCCCAAAGTGATGTTCTTAAGGCGAAGATAAGAGCCGTCGCATACATAAAGGTCGGATACCAGCCAGTTCTGAGAATCACCGAGAGCCAGGCGAGGATACTTATTGGAAGTTCCCTCACCGGTCCAACGATCCAACATCCATGTAGGATAGTTTCCGGCGGAAATGTCAGAACGATAAGTACCATCGAATACATCGGCACCTGCCACGCCTTGGAAGAAGATGTTGAAGTCAAAACCCCTCCAGTCAGCATTGAAGTTCAAACCATAGGTCCAGTCGGGAGTACCATTGCCTATATTAGTGCGGTCATCAGAAGAAATCTGACCATCCTTATTTACGTCAACAAAACGAACGTCACCGGGAACAGCATTCGGCATAATCATCTTGCCATCCTTATTCACATAAGCGCGAACCTCGTCTATATTCTGGAAAACACCATCAGTTTTATAACCAAAGAAGTAAGGAAAAGCCTCACCATTAGAGCCACGTGTTCCACCACCGGAGAATCCCTGAATACCATCCAGATCAATGTAACCGGTATCATTACCCAAATTCTTCAGCTCATTCTTAAGATAGGTGGCATTACCTTTAATCGCAAACTTAGCGTCAGACACATTCCATTTATAACCAAGTTCAAATTCAAAACCGCTGTTCTGCATGTCGCCCACGTTACCCAGAGGCTTGGTTTCACCCACATAACTCGGAATAGGCATTGTGATAATCATACCATTGGTTTTCTTTATATAATAGTCGGCACTGAATGTCAAGGCACTGTTAAAGAAAGCCAAGTCGATACCCAAGTCAGTCTGTTCACTCTCTTCCCACTTCAAGTCGGGGTTTGCCAGACGCTGAGCCTTAGAACCATTAAACTTGGTGGCTGTTTGTCCGAAAAGCACATTGTTGCCCATAGCTGTCAATGAGGTGTAGCCGAAGTCTTCAATATTGTCATTACCGTTCTTACCCCAACTGGCACGAATCTTAAAATTAGACAACCAATCACGTGTGCCTTCCATAAACGCCTCGTTCATCACGTTCCAGCCTAAAGATAGGGACGGAAATATACCATATAGATTGTTTGCACCAAAGCGACTGGAACCGTCACGACGTACAGTCGCTTGGAACATATAGCGTTCTGCATAGTTGTAACTGAGACGGGCAAAAAGTGAAGACATTCTATGCTCCGTGTAAGGACCACCGTAAACACCATGCTGAACAGTAGAACTGACAAACTTACCCGATTCAGGATCTGTAACAATAACAATGCTTCCCGTAGCATAATCTATAGAAGGTTTATCAGAATTTACCAGATTCCAACGGCTTCCACCAAGTTGTTCGCCCTTATACTTAAAAGCGGACTGCCCGAGTACAATGCCGAAACTGTGTTTGCCTATTGTTTTGTCATAAGTCAACGTATTTTCAATCTGCCAGGTAACATTCTGTGCCTTAAATGAAGCAGCACTGGTATGCGATGCATTATTGTTACCGGAAAGATAGTAAAGAGTCTTTGTTGCCTCGTCATTACCCCAGAAACCCATGTCGGCACTGTAACTGAAGTGATACTTCAAATTATCCCACAACTGCAGATCAAGAGAAAATTTAGGAACAAACTTATGTGACCAATTCTTCTTGGGATTCAACGTCATCATAGCCAATGGATTGTTCATTTCAGCATAAGAGCCACCAGGAACAGTGTACACATTACCATTTTCATCACAAGGCAATTCATAAGTGGGGTAAGCAGCTATTTGCTTTTTAGCAGCATCACCCGTCAAAGTAGGAGTCAGAATGGGAGACAGATAAAGAGCAGATCCCAAAACCGAACCAAATTCAGAGTTGGCATTGATTCCAGTGGAGTGCGTACGCATATAAGCAATGTTCACACCCAAATCCAATTTATTAAGGAAACTACGCTCTTTAGAAGCATCGATCAAATTGTACTGAGTATTCGAACGAATTGTCAGACGATCATAATTAGACTGACCGTAGTTACCTCCAACAATACCATCTTGTGAAAAATATCCCAATGACAAATAATAGTTCACTTTTTCAGATGCACCACTAATGGTCACATCATGGTTTACAACTGGGGCATTATCATTAAAAACAAGATCCTGCCAGTTCGTACCAAAACCTTTTATCTCATTTCCCATAGCATCTTTCAGATTGTAAGGGTCAGCATAAAGAGGAGCCTGGCCACCATTCACATACTTCTCGTTCTGCAAGATGGCATAGTCTGTAGCACTTGTCACATCGCGTTTTTTCCATGCACTCTGCCAACCATAAGAGAAGTTGTAATTGATTTGAGCTTTGCCCATTTTACCTTTTTTGGTAGTCACAAGGATGACACCATTGGCAGCACGTGCGCCATAGATAGCACCGGAAGCGGCATCCTTCAGCACTTCTATAGATTCTATATCGTTCGGATTCACAAAGTCAAGGCCACCTCCAATAGGCATACCATCCACAATGTAAAGCGGGTCACTATTATTAATAGTGCCGATACCACGAACACGTACACGAGGACTTTCGCCGGGCTGACCAGAAGAAGAAGTGACATCCACACCAGCAGCCAACCCCTTCAATGCATTATCCATGCGGACGGGAGACTTTCCGGCCAAGTCTTCGCTACTTACCTTGGCAATAGAAGCCGTAACCACACTCTTCTTTTGTACCCCGTAACCTACTACTACTACCTCATCCAACGCTTCCGCATCTTCCTGCAACACGATTTTCAACTCATGTTTACCATTTACCGAAATCTCCTGTGATTTAAATCCTATATAAGAAATAGAGAGGATTGCGTCGGAAGGAACCGACAAGGTAAATTCACCGTCTATACCGGTGATTGTTCCTGTAGCGGCATTACCCTTCACCACCACATTTACTCCAGGTAAGGGTTCGTTATCCGTACCGCTTACCACCGTACCTTTTACCTGTATATTCTGAGCATATACAGAAGCTAATAAGGTAAAGCTTAGTAAAAATAAAACTGATAATAACTTTTTCATAAGTTTCACTAAATTAAGATTAACAATTCTCGGTTTCGTTCTCATTCGAACACTGCAAACATATGATAAATGAATAGAAAAGTAACCTGAAGTATCCATTCTTAAATACGTCAATTCAAAAATCAGAATACGTTATCAATACGTCAGCAACGAATAAACCGCTGTAAATCAAAAGAATTAGAATACTTTCATCCAATACGTCATCACATGTTATAAAGCATAAAACACTATTTTTCAATACTACAGTAACATATAAATAAACGAAAATACAAAGGAAGTTAATACCAGAAAAGTGTGTTTACAATAATTTCAGAAGGTATATCAATAAAAAAAGTTCTCTCATATCATCAGTAGATAGAGAGAACTTCTTATCATTATTAATATAAGTATCTATTTAGCTTTCTTTTTTCCTTTTTGGAAACTATCCGGGAATGTTATCTGGTTGATAATCTCTCCGCCACGTAACCGTACCCAAGTATCAAAAGTCTTTTGATTCTCTTTCAGTACAATCACGCGTGCACCATTTGGGCGCAGATGGTTATAGATGGTATTGCCTCCGGAGAAGCGTCCATAAGCCAATAATATGTCTTTGTACATCACTGCAAAGTCATTATCGTGATCGTGTCCACAGAAAGCAGCTATCACATCTCCTTGCTCCTTTATGGCAGTAAACATACCGGAATTAAGCCTTGGACAGCTCACTTCCTCTCCTTTCGAACCCAGCAACGGACTCTTCCCGTCAGCCTCAGCCAATGCATATTCAGGCAAAGGAATATGAAAGAAAGCAAGAGATGGAAGAGGAGTTCCACCATTATTCTTAGTAAAGCTCTTACTCTGCTCACGATACCAATTGATTTGATCAAAACGGAACCAATCATATCCACCGATTCCCTCTAATTTAGGACGAGCATGAGAGTCCATACAGTAAAAGACTGCTGCTGTTCGATATCCATCACTGGACATTACCGGTAAAGCATAATCTGGACTAAAGACACCATTGCGATCGGGCTGTATATTATAAGGCATAGCACTGATGATATCGTAGATTTCACTCAATGTACAATCAAACTGTTCATCGTGATTACCAAATACGACAGCAAACGGAATCTGACGTTCCGAAATGCAAGCAAATAATATCGGTAAGATTTTTGCTACTGAAGCTGAATAAACCAAATCTCCTGTTATCATTACAAAGTCCGGTTTTTCAGCATCCAGCACTTCCTCCATGCATTCTATAGCCTTATTTGAGGCCTTTTTTCCCCACTTATAGTGGAGATCTGTAAACTGCACAATTTTAAACTCTCCATCGGAAGAAAAATGAAGAGTAGGTTTTTGTGCATGACCAACAAAAGCCATGCACAGAAATAGGATACAAATAGTAATATGTTTCATTGTTACATACTAAGATCCAGCACCAATCGTAACCCTAAGCTCCTCTCACGTGTATCCTGCTCCACTCTACGACGGAAAGCTACGCGGAGGTTATCAACCGATTCACTATCCCAGGCACCACCACGACGCACGCGGTTCTTATCCTGTTTAGAGCCGATAGGATCAGAAACATCTCCCTTAGGATAGTCATTTTTATAATCCATACAGAATTCCCACACATTACCACTCATATCATAAAATCCAAGCTCATTGGGTTTCTTCGTTTTTACAGCATGTGTAGTATTTTGGCTATTAGCATAATACCAGCCCACTTCGTCCGCATTAGCACTTCCACTATATTGTGTAAGCTGAGTTTTGTTTCCACCACGGGCTACATATTCCCATTCCGCCTCTGTCGGCAAACGGAAACGTACTCCTGTCAATTCATTCAGTTTCTTAATGAAAACCTGACATTCATCCCAACTTACCATTTCTACGGGCTTATTAGGATCTTGGAAGGTAGAAGGATTGCTATCCATAACATACTCCCACAGTGCCTGTGTTACTTCCGTTTCGCCCATATAAAAGTCTTTCGTAATCTTTACCCAATGAACAGGTTGCTCATCTTTGTCCGCATTCTGTTGTTCGGGAGTAGCTCCCATTTTAAACATACCCGCCTTCACGAGCAGCAAGTCAAAATTCACGGGCTTTTTAGTTTGCACTCCAATAATATTCGCCTGTGGTTTAAGTTCTACGGTAATTCTTGGCTTCAAATAGTTCTCACCCGGCTTTGTCACTGTCATGATATACGTAGACTTTGACTTCACACTCTCAAAATCGCAACGTAAAGGGGTGAATTCCGTTGTCTTAATAGTAAGCCAGTTAGAGCCTGCGGGCAGATATACCCAATATTCTCCTTCCTTATACTCAAACTTTACAACATCACCCTCAAATTTGGCATCCTGCACAGCCAGTCCCACTTTAATCAAAGCACAAGGGTCTCCATTCAAGTCAGGAACCTGATGTACCTGAGCAGCTAAATCTGATGAATCAACATGAAAATCGCTCATAGTCAACTCTTGTGCATAGAGCGAGCAAAACGAAAAGCACAGCAAAATTGCTGCAAAAAAAATCTTTTTCATATAAATTGGTTTCTATTATTATGGTAGTTTAACGTCTGAAAATCCGAACACATTTTCTCCCATAGGTTGCCAGGTTCTTACCTGTATTTTAGGCTGTTCTTCATTTGTGAAATCCCAAATCAAAACAACCATACCCTCATCATGATAAGTCGATGAATACCAGTTCTGCCGCAATGTCACTGCATAATACTGAGGTTTTGCACCATTACGTTTAATCTCATAATCATCGAACTCCACATTGATATAGCCTTTATATTTTTCACGATCAAAAACACGGCGCAGACTTGCCAAATACTGTTGTTTGTTCTTCTGGACATATTCCACTTTTGTTGCATCTGCCAACCCTACTTCACTTTTTTGCCTTTGCATAACCACCTTACCAGTAATAATCAATGCGTCATCACTGAAGATATCTTCCATGAATTTAAGATTTTTATCATTATAGGCCTTTCTGAACTGTTCGCACCAGTGAATAATTTGCAGGCGACGATCCACATCATTCAACCGAACGCCTTCTTTCAACAATTGCTGGTACTGCCGAGTTTCCATAGCAAAATTAAAGTCAATAATCCGTCCAGAGGTATTAAAGTCAATACAAATTTCCTGATACTTAGACTTTTGAGTATCAAAAGCAGCATCCAGCGGTTTCATCTCCACACCAATATTTCTTACCTGAAAACCACGCAAACTTCCATTGCTCCGCTCCAAACGAACACAATGCTCTACAATATCACTATCCATCGTACGGAAATGAACATTGTTCCAAGTCATCCCGATACTCTGCGAAGCCAGATTGTCTATATCAATTCCACTATAATTGATGTCGGAATTACCAGACTCAGCAGCATTAATAGCAGTCAACAAACTCACCACTTGTTGTTCCATCTTCGTTTTTAAAGCACCAGTCGAAATACCATCAGAAAATTCAAAAAGTACCTCATCCTGTGCGTGCAAAAACATGCAACAACTCAACATCCAAAAAGCGAATACTATTTTTCTCATATTACTATAACATTACTATTTATATATATTCAAGCAGCATTATTTCCTAAACCCAATATTACCTTATTTAGAAAATTCAAACCATACTGCACCTTTGCCTTTACCAAAATAATTATCCAATGAATCGTACTGGCGGGTTCTGAAATTAACCCGATCACTGGTACCCGGTCCCAGAATAGTCACTAAGCTTTTATCTGCATCATTTTCAAGTATAACCCAGAAACACTCTGCTATATTCTTGCACTCATTATATGTACCAAAACGTTTCACTTTATAATCTACCTTCATGCGGTTAAGCACACTTATCACTCCCTGCAAATTAGGCTTCGTCAACATCTCATTCACAGCTTCCTGCTGCCATTCTACCAAAAGGGGTATCGAAGCGTCAGAAGAAGATTCCGATGCCACAGTTGATTCTGTCACAACGGGTTCAGATACTGCAGGAGTTGCAACAGGTTCAGAAGTTTCGACTGGTTCAGGTGCTGCAATCGGCTCCACCTTCGACTCCAATGGCGCAGCTTCCCCTACAGGTTCAAACGGAACATAATCCGCTTTATTTACGTAAACAAAAACACGCATATTAGTGCCACGCTTTCCTTTAATATATTGTGCCTTCGTCAATCCCTGTTCCGTAACTTTACTTTCAGGAGGCAGCTTTTTGTCATTAATATAGTCATTAATATAGTTGGTCAACATCAAAGTGGCAGCTTCACGGGCCTCTTCTTCAGTTTCCATAGTAGATTCGGCATAGAAATATCTTCCGTCGCGCTTAATGTCGTTTATTTGCTTCGTAATACCCGAATTTTGCGCTAAAGCCCCCATAACCGAAAAGCAGCCTAATAGCAGCACCAGAATTCGTTGTTTCATACTTTCAATATTCATCTTCTTTAAACAAATTTTTAATTTTAAAAGTGGGAACATAACTTGTCAAACGGGCCGTTATATTTCCTTTTTTATCTAATAACTGCTCTACATCGCAAGTTACTTTCATTACATGGCAATAGCCCTCATTGGCATTGCGCATTAATAATTCACAAACAGCAAGTGTTCCCTCAAAACTAATTACTCCAAAATAAGGGGTACACCCTTGCCTCAAAAAATAACTGATGAACTGTAACAAAGGCACTTCAAAGTTCTCATCGGGAGCATCGTATTTTCTCAGACGAACATTTATCCTGAAATCACTTTTCAGATTAACTGTTGTCAGCAGATTTGCCAAACTCTCTAAAGGATGTTGTCGATTGAAGAGTAACTGATATTTTCCGTCTCCTGATTTCTCATAATAGCGGGTTGTACTCAGTTCAGCCGTGTAACAAGTATCACCGGGAAGAACAAAGTAATTTGGTTGCCAAGTCATGACCAAGGACTTAGGATTGATCTTTGTAGTATCTGCCGGCAACGATGCAGCACGTTTTATTGCCTCCACTATACGCCGCTCATTTTCTACCATCTCGGTGCCATGAAGCAAATCATAGCTAATAGGGAAATCAACCGAACAAGTAAGTTTATCCTCCCGGTACCAACTGATTTTATAGCGTCTGTCGGACAGATTCTCAATTTTCAGATTCAAAGTTGTGTCACCGACCTGCTTACGCAAATCGGACATTTCTCCGACTGTAAAATTAATATTATCTTCTGCCAATTGTTTCTCTACAGGCTTCTCACGCTTCAACGGCAAATCAAGAGCCAAAACATAGCGTTCCAAAAAATTATATACAGCAGGAACTTGCATCAATCGGCGCTGTTCTTTAGAAAAGAAAAGGTAACCGATATGGCTCACACGCCCATTTTCTACTGTTACATTCAACGGACGCTTTTTGTAAAAAAATTCTGTACAATGACGACCATCTTCCAAAGTGTTTAACTGATTTGCCAGTTTCAATGATTCTGCCATATCAGCCAATAAATCGGTTTGATAGCTGTTCTGAGCCATCAACGATAAGGTATTTACCCCCGAAAGGGTAAATACCATGAATAATAAGCAGAATATGGTCTTCATAACAATTAATGTTTATCAACCACCAATCTGAATTGTCTTACGCGTTCCGTCCTTACGTTGGAGTTCACCTTGTTGCAGGTTTCCATCTTTAAACTTAGCATTCATAATTTTATCACCCGGCTTCAAATCCAAAGTTTCTTTATCTCTGTTCTTCAGATCCAATGAATAGCTTTTCGTAACATAAGCAATACCAAAGCCATTGGGTTTTCCACCGTCATTCGTTGGTCCTTCAAAATAGCCATAAGGCAGATTTATACGTGCAGGAGCATCTTTTTTCACAGTAACATCAACACTGGCAGACTTTGCACTTTCCGATGTAGAAACCTTAACCGTTGCTCTGCCAGCTTTTACAGCTGTAACTAGCCCAGATTCAGAAACTGTAGCAACAGCATCATCAGAAGATGTCCAAGAGAGCTTATCGCTTGCACCTATCGGTGAAAGTTCCACCGTCAATTGCGCTTCATCTCCTGCTGCCAGTTGCAGGTCTTTTTCAGTTTCTTTAATCACAATAGCTTCAACTGCAACCACCGGTTCTACTACCCCATTTCCTGTTGGAGAACCACCAGGAGGTGTTACGGGATCTGTTTGCTCCGTTTCTACAGGTTTAGCAGTAGTGCCTCCTCCTGACAAGCCCAAATACAGACCAATACCGCCTAGCACCACAACTGCTGCTACTCCGATAATAACCATTTTGCTTTTTGTCCCCGGATCTCCCACTACTTCCGACAGCGCTCCTCCACATTCGGGACATACAAAATCTTCTCCCAGAGGGATTTCAATTATTTCTTTCGCATTTGCTTTTGAGCAGTTTCCAATGTTATTACACCGCCCATATTTTACATTCGGATTTTTTTTAGCCATAACTTTTAGCTTTTACTTATTTAAAATTAGCAATTAATTCCAGCGCAGTCAATGCAGCAGTACGGAATTCCAAAAACTTCTCACTACCAGTATTTCCTCCACATTCAGGTAAAATAACCTCCTTTATCAAGGTCTGTACTTCCGTCTTCAGCTCCTGACGTTTATTGACGTGCAGATAGTCACCACGCATAGCCTTATCAAATTTAGTCTTCAGTTCTTCACCAAAATCTTCGGTAAATTCAGTAGAATAACTTACGCCGGTAAAGCTATCTGCCATTGGCTTCAACACTTCCATATCCAGCGCGTCTTTTTCTATCGTACCATAAGCGTCCAGTCCGGTGCCATCATTCTTCGGTGCTTTCTTCACGAACCCTAACGCATAACCTAATATCAGATAGGGAGTATATATTTTACGCACTTCTGACGGCAGTTTTTCTGCAGTCATAAACAAAGTCGGGAATTGTTCACCCGTACCTTCAGTGTGAAGCACCGTACGGTTTTCCTTACTGTTTGTAGGACTATTAGCCAATTGGTTGTAGCGTTCCTTGAAGAATTTCAAATCATTGACAATACGAAGCGGGAAGCAATAAGTGATGCTGCTCACGGTCATCTCGTTCTTACGGGCTCCATTCATGTCTACATACACCTGGATGTCAGAATTTACAGCCGCAATCATAGCAGCTTTCAATTTGTTGGCAAACTTCTGCACTTGTTCACTTCCTTCCACTTCCGGCAAGTTCACCAGCACAATGCGACGATAAATATTCTGTCCTTTCTGCGGAATAGGATTGTTGTTTACAGCCAAACTGATTTGAGTAGCATCAAAAGTGGTATATACACCACTGTTTTCTATCACATCCGAAGCAAATTGTTTCAAAGCCTCCGGTGTATTATACTTTTCACTCAACTGTTCCAGAATATTCCGGTTAATCAGTTTCTCACTATTTTCCAGTAACACTTCATCATGAATGATAATCGCTTTACGCATCACTACCGTATCAAGCAGTTTAGATATTTCTTCACTGGAAATACTGGCATTTGCACGTGCAAATGTACGTTCTGTTCCTATTATTTTCAGCAATTCTCCGCGGAACTCATCACAGATACCTTTCTGACGAGTTTTATCCTTGATAACAGTTTCGGTAAAATTAAGTACTCCTTGCTGATTGTAGAAACGTACAATATCCTCTTGCAAACTAACGGTTCCATTATCACCACAACGCGTACCTATCTGCTGTTCTGCATAATTCAAAGCATCATTTATGATATCTACAAACCTCTCCACACGTCCGCGCAAAGCATTCATCTTAACAATAAGCACTCCCATCATGGAAACAGCAAATTGAGTACCTTGCAATTCTGTACGCTTCATGCAAAGCATATTCATGATAGAAGCGTAGCCCTGTATCAGGTTGTTCTTACGAATCAGTCCGCCCAACAAGCCCAGATTTTGCCATTCGGCTTCCACCCGTGCCTTCTCTTTCTCTTGAGCATCAATAACTTGATTAATTTTTGTAATCCGTTCTTCCATCTCTTTGCGACGAGCATCCATCATCATCAGCAAACAGTCACACAGTTCGCAAAGATTATACAAAGAATAGTCTCCCGTACTCCATTTGTCGAACATATACTTTTCTATCAAACTGCAGATTTCCAGAGCATGTTGTTCGCGGGCAGCATTTTTTCCTTCAAAGAAACTGTTGACTCCCACTTTGCGGAAAAACTGGTCATACCCTTGCGCACACAATTTTGACAACTCAGCCAAAGGCAATCTGGCACTACGAGCCTGCTCAGTCCACACAGGAATCACAGCTCCCCAATATTCGGAGAAAGGAGGGAATTTTCCTTTATCTGACTCTAAAATCGGTTTATCCAAAACAAGATGTTTATCGGTCATGCGCCATGCTTCCCATTGCTGTGCTTCTTTTACGAAAGAATGGAAATCAATATTGGCAGGAGTGTCACGGAATCCCAAATCATCGTTCCAGTTGTTGAAACGAAGTTGGAGCAATGCCTGCATACCAAACTGGTAAGCAAAATATTCTTTTATCTCTTGTTCAGGAATAACTATACGTTTGATACCGAAAGAACTGAAACGTTTAGAACGAACAATGTCAGCAGGTTCGGTTTTTGATTTTTCATAACGTTCTTTATCCCAATCATTGATATTTTCCAAACTATAGGTACGGTTATACTCTTCTGTATTATCGTTCTGCTCCAAGAATATGCGATTGAATGCAAAGTCGGAAACCATTTTGGGCAAATGCTTCAATGAATCAACGATCTTTCCATGCTCATTGATGTTAGAATAAACAAAACAGGAATCAGCCACCTTATCTACAGCATCCAAATTCAGGCGTTCATATTGTCCCGACACATCCAAAGGTTGATAGTTCTTTATCTGCAGAGCATTCAACTCCGTCAGTGCGGCAAAACCGTTAGCGTGGTAACGTCCGGCATCACATGTTCCCGGAGGAGTTATTTCGGGCAACATGGCAAACGCAGTAATGCCCGTACCGGTTTTTCCGTCAGGACTTAAACCAGCTTGAAATTCCGGCATCATACGTGTTTGTGCAATCACATCTATAATAGCTCCGGAACCCGTACCGCCGGCCAAACCAGTAAAGATATGAATGTTGGTACGAGCTGCTCCACTACGTGAATTTGCTATTCTATATTGAGCTCTCAAAGCTTGTTTGTAAGAATCTATATTAGAACCAAACAAGATTCTACCGGCACGACGTTTCTGTGCAGCAGCAGCACCGACTTCACCTAATGTTCTCTTCATCACTTCCGGATCGCCAATGAAGCCTTTTAATCCCGGGAATCCGCTTGGATTGCTGAACACCGTATTCAAATCAATTCCTTTAACGAAAAGAAATTCATTCTGATTGAACTGTGCATCTTCGCCCAACACTTTCCAGGTGATATCACCCGCCTGCATCATTTCAGTGCTTGAATCTACATATAAAAATGAAATGGGGAGATTCGCTCTTTCTTCCGGAGTGAACTCTTCAAACAGTCTTTTGCGGAAAGCTTTCAGTACTTTTCCACCTGTTCCTCCTAAGCCAATGAGAATGTGATTTTCCATAAATTTCTAAGTTATATATTGTTTATTATTAGTAGTATGTTTCCATATCTGTCGGAATAGAGAACCTCATCCGTGGCCTCATCCATACCAACAGTATTCCACCTCCTATTATAACTCCGGTTATCCAAAGTATACGCCTCAAAATATAATAGTTTATTGTTTCTTTCATGACTTGGGCTATTCCGACAGCAAAACCGGTACTACCATCTGCAATAGATTTTACATCAATCTTGTCTATGTAAGATGACACAGCAGGAAGTTCATCATGGATAGCCTGCTTCACCTGTTCCACCTGCTCGGCAGATGAAAGTTGACCAAATGTTCCATTAGCCTGATTGGCAATACTGCTCACCAATTCCTGAACATCGTCCACATACCCTTTAGCATACATCGCCCCGACCATCATAGTACTCTGAGCAAACAAAAGTATCCACAATACAAGCAGCAGCAGTACATTCCATAGAGTAAATCGATAGGAAGAATAGAGGGCACGCATCAGCAAGTACAAAAGCACAACAAATACTACGGAAAGAATCCCTCCCCACAGCAGTGCAGATATAAGATTAAAAATAAAACTCATCACACGCTCAGATAAATATAAAAAGTATTTTTCCGCTCATAAGTCTTTTATTCCTAAAAATAAAAGATGTGCAAATATAAACATTATATTAAATAATCAGCAGAAACAATAAAAAACTTTTTTATTGTTGATAAGATTCCTATCTTTTTCTTACATAATCCCTATTGCCCTCCTATTCCATCCTGTTTGTTTACTCCGATTACCGATTGAATAATTCGAACGTAAACTTCACACCCACCTCTTTATATTTCCAATTCTCAAAGCCTGCAAAGAAACCAAAATCAAAGATGTGAGTACCGATGCCATAGCCCAATTCAATATAAGGTTTAAGCCTGGGAACAAACAACGCACCGAAATACAGACGCTCATTCAGCACATACTGGCTGATTTTATTTAAATGAGGAATAAGCAGAAAAGGGGCTTCATAAGTGATATGCCCTCTAAAATATTTGCGTGAAGAGTTATACCAATATCTGTCGAGCAACTGAAAGACACCACCAAAATCGTCGTTCCAGCCTGTCGGAAGGTTAGTACGCCGGAAATTTGCAAAGTCAATGAAATAAATTCCATCCTGTTCGGTAAAAGCACCCCACCCCAGTCGATAATAGAAATCACGCATCAATCCCAAAGAGATAGTATGCTGAAAGTCTACTTCAAAACGCTCATATTTATTGGAGTTGGGCAACACTCCCGTAATACCCCGCTCCCAGTCCAAAGATATTGTAGGATACTTGGAAGGAAGATTCACCTTCCGATTACCACTCATATAGTAATACTGTCCCGGAGTCCATGACAGACGTATTCCCGGAGCAAAACTATTATAAACATGGGGCAACTTATCCAACACATCCGTATCGACTTCAGGTGATGTGGAAGGCTCTCCGGGTTCAGAGGTGGGAGACGTACCGGAATCAATCACCGTGAACTTTCCCTTCGCTGTATCCGTGCGGCGATGCATGGAAAGGTTGAGGTCCAACGTCAAACCATTTACGATTTCCCAGCGATGGCGCATGGTCAGAAAAAGGTCCTTGTAATAGTTCAGCCGAAGCTTGCTTACATCAAAAATACTATCCGGAATATCTTTTAGTTCATCCAGTATGGCGCTATTATAAACACGATTACCATTACCAAACTCCAGAGATAAAGAAGCGCCTTTACGAGGGTAGTAGTCGAAGCTCGACCTCACCTGCCAATAGAATTCTTTCTGTTTAAAATTATAACCTGCCCCCGGAGCAATCTGCAAACGGCGGTCGCCCGAAAACAGCCGGTTATACCTCAACTGTTGACGATAAGAGAGTCCATTCAATGCACTATAACCAAACATGAAAGGATTGATAAGCGGAGAACAACGCAGCCTTCCGTAATTATTTAAGTCCACTGTGTAGTAGTCTATCAGTGCATCCCCAAACTGTCCCCAAATCACCTTACGTTTCTTAGTAGGTACAGAATCACGAAGTTGGGAATAATTATGGTAAAGTTCCTGCTCGTGAGGAGTCAAAGGAATGGGGCGCAAACGATTAAAGTAAGCCGTGTCATATCGATACGCATCGGGAACTGCACTCATCTTATAAATTCCCGACAAATCATATTTAGATCCTGTCCGTCGTATCATATGTGCCGGTTTTCGCTGGCGGATGTCCCGATAGTCGAGCGTTGCCACGTAGCTTCCGTCAATCACATTTCCCAGAAAACGGAAATTGCCTGTCACATCATATTCTACGGGTAAAAATTCATCTGGTTCACCCACTTCCCCCATTTTCAACAGATTAGTAAACCGGAACGTTTCCGAACGACCCGAGAAACGAATCTCACGTATACTCCACACATCGGCACTGACAATCATATATCCACCAACCAACTGATAGCTCCTGTTCTTAGGCATAAACCGAATCTTATACTGGCGGTTATGAGAATCTCCTATGATGGAATCCACAAAATAGGTATAGTACTTTCTGGCATCTGAAGCTAAAGGAGAAAGCAACTTATCATATAGCAATGTAGAAGAGTAAAGATTAATATGAAAATGCTCCATCAGACGTCCGTCAGCCTCCCAAAAACCCTTAGTGGTGCCCATACTTGCCTTGACCTCCTGCTCGTAACGATTGGGCGCATTAAAGTGAAGTTCACTGTAAGTCTCCATCATATATTCATGCATACCTTTCCTGGTGCGGAACATGGTAGGCAAATAATGAATAATGAAATTCTTCTTCTTGACGTTTACCTTCCCTTTGATGTAAAGTTCCGCATTGTAGCTTTCTATGATACTTTCATAAAAAGGAGCAAAGAAAAAAACGCGTTCCATAATGGAGTCCGCCGAATGCTGTAGCTGTTTATCCCGTGAGTTGTGCACATTCTCTGCACCGGCCTCTTGAAGGACGGAAAATAACAACCCGAGCCCAATACATATATATATTAAATGCTTCAATCGTAATTCCTCTAATAAGTTGGGACAAATATAAAAAAAAAGGTTGTAAAACGGAGGTATAGTAGTTTTTTTAAAGATACTTTTCTCAATATGACCTTTTATATATTCAGATTCCTTTCCTGTGCATGCACCGTACTTTCTCCTTACTTACTCCTTACTTACTCCCTACCTACTCCTTACCTACTCCTTATATACTTCTTCCTATGTATAAGGAGAAGGTCCGGAGTAGGTAAAGTTCTATATAGAAGTTGATATAAAGTGGATAGGTGGTTGAAGCAGCAGGCTAACAAATCCCAAAAACATCTTTTTCTCGATATAGATACACATTTTCAGGGGCTACTCACAGAAAAACAACTATTTTCCAAAGATTACCCCCTAAAAAATAGGGGTACTTTCAGAAAAAACATATAATTTTGCGCCAACAATCAACAAAAGGAAGACTGATATGTCAAAAATGAGATTCTATGCCTTGCAAGAGCTTGCCAACCGGCGCCCTCTTGAAGTGACTCCCCCTTCGAACAAATTATCCGATTACTACGGAAGTCATGTGTTCGACCGTAAAAAAATGCAGGAATATCTGCCCAGAGAAGCCTACAAAGCTGTGACAGACGCCATTGAAAAAGGTACCCCCATCAGCCGAGAAATAGCAGACCTGATTGCAAACGGTATGAAAAGTTGGGCCAAATCCTTGAATGTTACTCATTACACCCACTGGTTTCAACCACTGACGGACGGTACAGCCGAAAAGCATGATGGATTTATTGAATTTGGAGAAAACTCAAACGTAATCGAACGTTTCTCCGGCAAGCTGCTCATTCAGCAAGAGCCCGATGCATCTTCTTTTCCCAACGGCGGTATCCGTAATACTTTTGAAGCACGCGGATATACAGCATGGGATGTTTCATCTCCTGCTTTCGTAGTAGATAGCACCTTATGTATCCCTACAATCTTCATTTCTTATACCGGTGAGGCACTAGACTACAAAACACCACTGCTGAAAGCACTTGCAGCCGTAGACAAAGCCGCCACGGAAATATGTCAGCTATTCGATAAAAATATAACCCGCGTATATACTAACCTGGGTTGGGAACAGGAATACTTTCTGGTAGACTCCGCCTTGTACAACGCCCGTCCCGACCTTTGCTTAACCGGACGTACGCTCATGGGGCATTCATCTGCAAAAGACCAACAACTGGAAGACCACTATTTCGGCTCCATTCCCCCACGGGTGACAGCCTTCATGAAGGAACTGGAAATAGAATGCCACAAATTGGGAATTCCGGCAAAAACACGCCACAATGAGGTAGCTCCCAATCAATTCGAGTTAGCTCCCATCTTTGAAAATGCCAATCTTGCCAACGACCACAACCAATTGGTTATGGACCTGATGAAACGTATCGCCCGCAAGCATAACTTCGCAGTATTGCTGCACGAAAAGCCTTACAGCGGTGTCAACGGTTCGGGAAAACACAACAATTGGTCGCTCTGCACCGATACAGGTATCAATCTTTTCGCACCCGGTAAGAACCCGAAAGGGAATATGCTTTTCCTCACTTTCCTGGTAAACGCACTGATGATGGTTTACAAGAACCAGAACTTGCTGCGGGCCTCCATTATGAGTGCCGGCAATAGTCACCGTCTGGGTGCCAATGAAGCACCACCTGCCATCTTATCTATATTTCTGGGCAGGCAATTATCTGCCACTCTGGATGATATAGTACGCCAGGTAGGCGATGACAAGATGACGGCAGAAGAAAAAACGACTCTTAAATTAGGAATCGGACGTATCCCCGAAATCCTTCTCGATACAACCGACCGCAACCGCACTTCTCCGTTCGCTTTCACAGGTAACCGCTTTGAATTCCGTGCTGCCGGTTCTTCTTCCAACTGTGCTGCCGCCATGATTGCTATCAACGCTGCAATGGCAAACCAGTTAAATGAATTCAAGGCATCCGTCGACAAGCTAATGGAAGAAGGAATCGGTAAAGACGAAGCCATCTTCCGCATCCTGAAAGAGACCATCATCGCTTCCGAAGATATCCGCTTCGAGGGTGACGGTTATTCAGACCAATGGAAAGAGGAAGCTGCCCGCCGTGGACTGACCAATATCTGCCATGTACCCGAAGCTCTGATGCACTATATGGACGACCAATCTCGTTCTGTACTGATAGGCGAACGCATCTTCAACGAAACAGAACTTGCTTGCCGTCTAGAGGTGGAATTGGAAAAATACACCATGAAAGTGCAAATTGAGAGTCGTGTATTAGGCGATTTGGCTATCAACCACATCGTACCCATTGCAGTCAGCTACCAAAACCGTCTGTTAGAAAATCTGCGCGGGCTCAAGGAAATCTTCTCTCCCGAAGAATACGAGATATTGAGCGCCGACCGCAAAGAACTGATACGCGAAATATCCAAGCGAGTAACTGCTATCAAGGTTCTGGTACGAGAAATGACGGAAGCCCGCAAAGTGGCTAACCACATGGACAACTACAAAGACAGGGCTTTTGCTTATGAAGAAAATGTACGCCCATATCTGGATAGTATACGCGATCACATCGATCACCTCGAAATGGAAGTCGATGATGAAATATGGCCGTTACCCAAATACAGGGAACTGCTGTTTACTAAATGATAATTTAGCAAAGCGAAGCTTTGCAGTAGTTAGTAGCAAGTAGTTAGTAGTAAGTAGTTAGTAGTTAGTAGTAAGTAGAATAGTCCTATTAATAAAGGCTGTTATAATTCGGAGTATCTCCTACTTACTACTTACTACTTTACTACTAACTACTTATTGCGCTTTGCGCGATAAATTATCATTTTCCTTCCCCATACTGCATCTTTTCCTCACTTTTGTGCAATATTTAATTTTTTCTTTTTACATTTGTGCTGTATAACACAGTTTTGCAGCAGTTATGGTAAAAATGAATTTGTCAGACGTGAATGTTCCGGAGCTGATAGCCGATATGTGGGAGCCTCTGAATGAAGAACAGCGAGAATTTCTCGCTAACCATTTCACGCTCCAGAATTATAAGAAAAATGAAGTCATTCATTGCGAGGGTGAAACTCCGAAATATCTCATGTGCCTTCTGAACGGGAAGGTGAAAATCTACAAGGACGGTGTTGGTGGAAGAAGCCAGATTATCCGTATGATTAAACCTGTTGAATACTTCGGTTACCGTGCCTATTTCGCTAAAGAAGACTACGTCACCGCTGCTGCTGCTTTCGAGCCTTCTCTCATTTGTCTCATACCAATGAGTGCCATCACTACATTGGTAGCACAAAACAATGACCTTGCCCTTTTCTTTATCAAGCAATTATCCATCGACTTGGGTATTGCCGACGAACGCACCGTCAACCTGACGCAGAAGCATATTCGCGGAAGATTGGCCGAATCACTCCTTTTCCTTAAAGAAAGCTATGGACTGGAAGAAGATGGCTCTACCCTCAGTATTTATCTATCACGCGAAGACTTGGCCAATTTGTCGAACATGACAACCTCCAATGCCATTCGCACTTTATCACAATTTTCCACAGAACGGTTAATCACCATCGACGGACGGAAAATAAAGATCATTGATGAAGAAAAGCTGAAGAAAATAAGTAAAATAGGTTAAAGAAGGGTCTTGTCTCCCCCCCTGATGACAATCACCGGCTTCTTTCCTCTTTTTACCCGATTTATAAACTTAACACACATTAATGCCATGAAAAAAGGACTAAGCTCCTTGCTTTTAGCAAGTCTGCTGCTGACTTCCTCCGGTTGTCAGCAATCCCCAAAAGAGGTAGTGAACGAATATAATATCGTTCCGATGCCCAATCAAATGATCCCTCAGGAAGGGCGTTTCCAACTGAGTAACAAAGTTTTTGTCGTTACTACTGATTGCACTCCGGAAGTGCAAGCCATTGCAGACAGCCTGACAGCCCGCATTCAGTTGATTTCCGGTATTTCCCTGCAAACCAGCACACAGGAAAATCCGGAAGCGTCCAATATCCATTTTGTTACAACAGAAGGAATGCCCAAGGAAGGATACAAATTATCCATCGCTCCGAATGGAATCACCCTCTCAGCATCACACCCCAACGGTTTCTTCTATGGTGTGCAGACCATGTACCAACTATTACCGCCTGCCATTTATGGAAAAGAAACTGTGAAAAACGCCAACTGGTCTCTACCTGCCGTAGAAATAGAGGATGCACCCCGTTTCCCCTATCGCGGACTGATGCTCGACGTTTGCCGTCACTTCTCTACAACTGATTATATTTATAAATTCATCGACATGCTCGCCATGCACAAGATGAACACCTTCCACTGGCATCTGACAGACGACCAGGGATGGCGGATAGAAATCAAAAAATATCCGAAATTGCAAGAAATAGGCTCAAAGCGGAAAGAGACTTTGATAGACTATTACTACGTCAACTGGCCTCAGATTTTTGATGGTAAAGAACATGGAGGATATTACACACAAGAGGAAATCAAAGACATAGTAGCTTATGCGGCAAGTAAATATATCACTGTCATCCCCGAAATAGAAATGCCGGGACATGCTTTAGCCGCTTTAGCTTCTTATCCCGAATTATCCTGCAACCCGGATAAAACCTATGAAGTGACCGGCACATGGGGAGTATTCGAGGAAGTATTCTGCCCTAAAGAAGAAACTTTTCAATTCCTGGAGAATGTATTGGATGAAGTTATAGAACTATTCCCCAGTTCGTATATTCACATCGGTGGTGATGAATGTCCCAAAGATGCATGGATAAATTGCGCACACTGTCAGGCATTAATCAAAAAATTAGGTTTAAAAGCCGACACGACTCCAAATGCCGTGGATGGCAAGAAGCATACGAAAGAGGAAAAACTGCAAAGCTACTTCATAACCCGTATGGAGAAATACCTGAACAGCAAAGGGCGAAATATCATTGGTTGGGACGAAATACTGGAAGGTGGACTTGCCCCGAATGCAACCGTCATGTCCTGGCATGGCGTACAAGGTGGTATAAATGCAGCCAAAGCCGGACACGATGCCATCATGACACCGCATGGTTATGCCTATCTGGACCAATATCAGGAAGAACCGGAAATAGCGCCAACCACTATCGGAGGGTATCATACATTGAAGAAAACATATAGTTACAACCCTGTTCCCGACAACTCGGAAGAGTTGGTTAAGAAACATATCATCGGCGTACAAGGTAATATATGGAATGAATATATGCAGAATGACGAACGTCGTGACTATCAAGCATTCCCCCGCGCCATAGCTTTGGCAGAAACAGGCTGGACGCAGAACAGCAGAAAAAACTGGGACTGCTTCCGGAGCCGCATGGTGGAAGACTTTGAACGTATGGATGCTATGAATGTGAAAGCTTGCCGCAACTTCTTTGATGTGAACATCAATACTCATGTTTACGATGGTACGCTGAAAGCCGTATTGGAAACATTCTATCCGGGCACTGAAATCAGATATACAACGGATGGAAGTGCACCGACTGCTAAGTCTGAACTTTACGCCGAACCATTTATATGGGAAGGGAGCATTGACTTGCAAGCAGCAGCTTTCAAGAATGGCAAGATGCTGGGAAAAGTAAACAGCAAGAAGTTGTATGCAAACCTGATAGCCGGAAAACAATATACTACGACTCCGCACTGTGGCTGGATGAACGGTGATATATTCGGAGAGAATGATGTGCTGGGTGCAGACACCACCGCTTTAGGATTGACGAATGGAAAACGCGGAAATACCGCTTCCTACATACCATGGGTGACATTTGGCTTGAACGAGAAAAATAATAATGAGCTTGTATTCTCCGTTGATATGGAAAAACCGGTCACCGTCAGCAAAGTGACTTTCGGAACGCTTTATAATCCGGCTTTCCGTGTACTACCCGCAAGTGCAGCTCGCGTAGAAGTATCAACTGATGGAAAAGAGTTTAAAGAGATAGGACAGGCTTCCTACACCCGTGAATATCCCGAACGTGGCAAGAAAACGTTCACTGATACACTGGAATGTATACCAACCGAGGCCCGTTATATCAAAGTAATCTTAAAAAGTGGCGGAACATTGCGCAATGGCATAGACTGCCGCAAGGATACACCGGGAGATGTTATCCCTTCGGATTTGTATGTGGATGAAATAGAAGTATATTAATAGAAAAAGTCCCGGATTGCAATGTCAATCCGGGACTTCTTTATTAAATATAAGGTATTATTAAATAAGGCATTTGGACGAAAGATACCTCTCCGCCTCAAGTGCAGCTTTACATCCACTGCCTGCCGCCGTAATAGCCTGACGGTAATGCGGGTCTGCAATATCACCTGCAGCAAATACGCCCGGCACCTTTGTACGGGGACTATCACCTTCTGTAATAATATAGCCTGTTTCGTCCGTATCCAGATATTCCTTAAAGATTTCTGAGTTCGGCTGGTGACCAATAGCCAGAAAGAAACCATCAATAGCCAGATCGTAGCGTTCTTCATCCGGTTCACCCATACGTTTCACCAAATGAACACCTTCTACGCCGTTCTCTCCGAACAGGCCTACAGCATTATGCTCAAACAGCACCTCTATTTTCTCATGCTTCATCACACGCTCCTGCATAATTTTAGAAGCACGCAAGAAGGGTTTACGTACAATCAGATAAACCTTACTAGCCAATCCGGCAAGGTAAACAGCCTCTTCACAAGCCGTATCACCACCACCGACAACTGCCACCACTTTCTTACGATAGAAGAACCCATCACAAGTGGCACAAGCGCTGACACCCATACCAGCATATTTCTTTTCATCTTCCAATCCCAAATATTTGGCTGTAGCACCTGTCGCTATTATCAACGTATCAGTTTCAATCACCTTCTCTTCGTCAATCGTCACTTTATAGGGTGCTACACTCAAATCGGAAGCTGTTGCAATTCCAAAACGCATATCAGCACCGAAACGTTCCGCTTGCTTACGCAAATCATCCATCAATTGCTGACCGCCGATACCTTCCGGATAACCGGGGAAGTTCTCCACATCTGTAGTAGTTGTCAACTGACCACCGGGCTGCAATCCTTCATAAAGCACCGGGCAAAGGTTGGCACGCCCCGCATAAATCGCAGCTGTATAGCCGGCAGGACCAGAACCTATAATCAGACATTTTACTTTTTCTGTTTCCATAATCATTCTATTATTTAGTATTTCAACACTTATATCATAAATTTGAATTTCAGTTGACAAGGCTTCTTATCTTAAATCAATCACTTCCGCCGTCGGATACGCCTTCTTATCAAAAGTAAAGAAGCTGTCATTGTAAGACTGTCCCGTTTTATAGGACGTTATGCGGATAGCCACACTACCTCCCCCCTTTTGGCTCATACTGATACACAAAGGCTGGAAGCTATCTTTTGAAACATAGAGAATGACACATTGCAAATCCTGCTTTTTGCTGGAAGCCGTCAACACCACCTCATAGGCAGGTTTTCCACTGTAAGTACTGGTTTTACCCAACTTCATGTGATATCCTTGTTTATATATGGACAATAAAGCATAAGGATTGATACTTTGTAACTCTTCCGGAGTAGGTTCAGAAACATTCACCTCGTCACTACCGGCAAGATAGCTCCACTGTGTACGACCATCAAACCAGGTTTTCACCCCGTCAGCATCCAGCAGGAACTTTTCTCCTTGCAAACGGATAAGTCCGGTAGAAGTACTTTCCAACGTACCTTTTGAATAAGTTTGAACAGTAAAATCCGCCTGTATACCTCCCGACTGGCGGAAAGCATCGGTTGTACGGTCCAATATCTCCCTTGCATCCAATCGCTGTGCAGAAGCCGGCAGCAACAGACCGAACAAACAGATATAAACTAAGAGAACATTCTTCATCATTTATTTAACAGCAATTATAGTAAATTGTTCAGGCGCATTTGCAGGTCATTTTCATCCACACAGAGCACTTCACGCGCCTTGCTACCTTGTGTTGGTCCCACAATGCCGGCTTTCTCCAATTGGTCCATGATACGTCCTGCGCGGTTATAGCCGATGGCAAATTTACGCTGGATAAGCGAGGTTGACCCTTGCTGATGAATGACAATCAAACGGGCCGCATCTTCAAACAAAGGATCAAGACGTCCCATATCCACATCCCCCAAATCACTTCCACCATCTTCACCTACATATTCAGGCAGATAGAATGCAGTAGGATATCCTTGCTGCTTAGCAATGAATTTAGTAATATCCGCCACTTCCGGCGTATCGATAAAGGCACATTGCACACGCACCGGGTCAGCCCCCTGCAAGAACAACATATCACCGCGACCAATCAACTGGTTAGCTCCCGGACGGTCGAGGATAGTACGTGAGTCTATCATGGCAGACACACGGAAGGCAACACGGGCAGGGAAGTTCGCCTTAATCGTACCTGTAATGATATTCGTAGTCGGGCGTTGAGTGGCAATAATCATGTGGATACCTACTGCACGCGCCAACTGGGCAATACGGGCAATAGGCAACTCAACTTCCTTACCTGCTGTCATAATCAAATCACCGAACTCATCAATCACCACCACGATATACGGCATGAATTTATGTCCCTTTTCGGGGTTCAGCGTGCGATTGATGAACTTCTCATTATATTCCTTGATGTTGCGCACATGTGCAGCTTTCAGCAAATCGTAACGGGTATCCATTTCCACACAGATGGAGTTCAATGTCTGCACCACCTTGGTTACATCCGTAATGATGGCATCTTCTCCATCGGGCAATTTAGCGAGGAAATGATGTTCGATTACCGAATAAATACTGAACTCTACTTTCTTCGGGTCTACCAGCACAAACTTCAATTCCGCCGGATGCTTCTTATAAAGCAAGGAGGTGATGATGGCATTCAGTCCGACAGATTTACCCTGGCCAGTAGCACCGGCAACCAGCATGTGCGGCATCTTGCACAGGTCTACCATGAACACCTCATTGGTAATCGTCTTACCCAGGGCAACCGGCAAATCGTAAGTAGACTCTTGGAACTTTTTACTACCGATGATACTCTGTCCCGAAACAATCTTCGGATTAGAGTTCGGCACTTCGATACCGATGGTTCCTTTTCCGGGGATAGGCGCAATGATACGGATACCCAACGCTGAAAGGCTAAGGGCAATATCATCTTCCAGACCACGGATTTTGGAGATACGCACCCCTTGTTCCGGAGTAATCTCATACAACGTAACCGTAGGACCTACGGTTGCTTTTATCGTACTGATTTCAATACCGAAACTGCGCAACGTATTTATAATCTTATCTTTATTGGCATTCTGCTCCGCCATGTCGATAGTCGGTTCGGCATTCTCATAATGCTTCATAAGGTCAATAGATGGGAAACGATAGTTCTCCAAATCAAGGCGGGGATTATATGGTTCCTTTTCAGGACCTTTATATTCATCTTCTTCCACAGTTTCCACTTCAAAAGTAGGTTCGGCAACCGCAGGCTTATCCGAAAGGGAAGACGCAGGTTCCGGGGCAGGAGTCTCTATAATCATAGATACTTCCTCATGCGATGGTTTGGCAGGCTCTTTTTCAGTAATACCGCCCAAGTCCAACGTTATTTCATTCTCCGGTTCTTCCGCAGGTTCAGGAGTTGCAACGAAAGCCTCCTCCTCCGTATCAGGTTCTACCACATCAGGAGCGGAAACAGGCTTTTTCTTTCCCTTTGCCGTCCATGAATCCGTAAATTCTTCCGGGGCTTTACCCTCTTCCTCTTCCTCCGCTTTCTGCTTCCGCTTCAGGAAACTGAGGCTGAACAACCGGCGCAACCAGACAACAGTACGCGCACTGAGATAGATGAGAAAACAGATGGCAGTCACCAACAGAATCATCCAAACACCCGGCACACCAACTTGCGATGTCAACCAGTTGCTGATGTTGTATCCATGCATACCACCCAGATACAGGAAGGAATTCTGATACTGTTCCACAAATGCGAAACCGAAAAAAACGGAGAACCAAATCAGCAGCAGCGAGCAACCGATGAACCACTTCCAAAGGCGAACAATACGAACGCGCATCAACTTCAATCCCGCCACAGCGAGGAAGACCAGAATAAAAAAAGATGAAATGCCGAAACAGTCATTTATCAGATAACTTGCTAACTGCGCACCGCGCGAACCGGCATAGTTCTTCACACCGTTATTGACGGAAGCCAATTCCTGAGTATTGCCGGAATCGATAATACTCTGATCCGCCGCTCCCGTGAAGAAGAAAGATGAAAAGGCGAGCAGCAGGTAGACTGAGAAAATCACCAGTATCAGCCCGACAACAAAGTGGATGGTTTCGTTTTTTAAAATCGCCCTTATTTTACCAAACAGGGAAAGGGATTGTTCCGTATCTTTTGTTGAATTTTTCTTTGCCATAAATAAAGTCTCTTACGTAGAATGATAGATTGGTGCAAAAGTAATAAAAATATTGCTCTCCCCCCAACCTTGTCTTCTAAATATTCTTCAAATAAAGAGGAGGCATCAACAACCCTTTCCGCCGAATACTTCTCAGTATCTGTTGATTACCTCTTTAGCCTTGTTGACAGCAATAGCAGCCGGCACTTCCCCCAAGTTCCGTTCATCAAACATTTGCAATACTTTATCAAGATTCTTAATGGCACCCTTATCGCCCTTCTTCCTGAATTCCTTCTTCAGAATACGTACTTTTTCAAAAGCCTGCACACCCTCGGTCAAACGCTCCATGCGGATGGACGAACGAGCATCGGGATAAATCAGATAAGTGTCACCTGCCGCCCACGCCGTAAAACGACTATCCTGCAACGGGTTCTTCACCCAGCTATTCAACGCCCAACGAAGGTAACCATCCAAGTTCTCACGCGCACTATGCCATGCCAACCATTCGGCTTCGGCTGGTGGGCTGAAAGTAAAGGTATTGGGACGGGGTTCCGTGCAGCAGGTGTAATAGGTGGTTACTTTTCCGGCTTCACGGCGTGAGTGGATTGTTGCAACCGGAAATCTTTCGGCAATCGTGATGCAATAGTCATCCAACTCGTCCACCAGTTCAGCATGATAAGTTCCTGCTAATGAAACCTTGAAATCCTTATCAGCTTTGCGAATCACTTTCAAGGTTTCCTGCATGTCTTTCATGGGACGCTCATCCATAGCAATATGAGTAATTTCAAACCATCCTTTTGTCCGCAGATGCTGGGCAAACGATTTCAGCATGGTGATCCAAAATTCCTCGTAAGCAGCTTCTCCCGGTTTGGCGTTGAGGAACTTAAAGGAATTGCTCGCCTGGTCGAAGTATTGAAAGGAAAGACGCCAAGGCACCATGGAGAAACAACTGATTTGCTTCCTGACGCCTACGCTCATCATAAATTCCACCCACTTATCAAACACGGTGTAATCAAAATACCAGCTACCATCGGCTTTTTTCAACCAGGTCACCATACTTTCGAATGCGTCATAAGTCTGCCCGTTCCAAGGCTTGTGCATGATGGAAGCGGTAATCACTTTTCCACCCGCATCAGCATATAGTTTCATCAACGGGCGCATCAGGTCGAAATGTTCTTCGCTGAACGGCTCTACTTTATAGTAGCGTGCCACGGCATAAGGATTCTGCCACAAATCCAGATGGAAAGCCCATTCGGTAGGGGCAGGAAGGGTGCGGTTCTTCACTGTAACCATCAGTTTCAGTTCAGACAAGGCAACGTCTCCGTTCTTCACTGTGACCGTTCCTATATATTTTCCGACTTTGGCTTGTTGCGGCACACGGATGCTAATCCAACCTCCTTGGGTAGAGTTGGCAGGAACCATCAGGGAGGGGGCGAGATGGTCGAGCACATCCGCTACCAGGGTGGAGTCGAAGTCCGCACTGTTGCGGTAACCGCATGCACCTAAACCATCTTTATTCAGTTCATCGGTCAGGACGTAGCGCACAAAACTGGCCTGAATATTGTCTTTACTGATGCTCTCACACTCGGAAGTCAGGTCACTGGCCATTAAAGTCAGATTGTTCAGTGTTTCGGGAGTCCATACTACCAGTTGAGCAGATACTTTTTCTCCTTTCCAGGCCGTAAGATTGATTGTCTTCTGTATTCTACGAATGGCAGCGGGTTCTTCTTTCTTGTACCGCATATCCGTACTTCCCCAACTGACTTGAGGGATTTTCACTTCAGACCACAAAGCCGGATTAGCGGCTATAGGATTGGGGGCTTCCTGATAATACCCGGATGTTTGGGCATTCAGACACACTGTGGAGAACAAAAGAGTTCCCAGGAATAAGAGTTTTGTCATAGATTATAATAATTAGTTTGAAAACAAAGGTTCAATTGCTATATTTAGGATTTATATTCACTGTTTACCTACACTTGCTCTTTTCACTGGCAAATGTACATAATTAATTCAAGTAAGCGCTATATTCAGATACTTTTCCCTGTAGCACCATCCATCTTTTCCTGATGGTGCACTTCCCTATATCAAGGAAGTAAATACCCTGTCGCCAAGGAGTTAAGAGTTTGTCAACAAAGAGTTAACTCCCTGTCGACAAACTCTTAACTCCTTGTAAAGCACTAATAATCAGCATTACCTTTTCAATAGGAATGAAGATAGTACTGAACAGAAAATGTATGCACTTATAGACGAAAGGAATGTTTTCGCTTCCCCTCTTTGTTTTCTAACATTTTTTCCATAACTTGCCACTGTTTATCAGTCAAGTCAGTAAATATACATTTGTGAAAGTGCCATGAAAACACCTCTTAAGGCGAAATTTTATCTATTTCTACTCATTTTGCTGCTATGTAGCTGCACTGAGCCAACGGTATCATTTCCTGAATTGAAGCATGACAGTTGGACATTCAGCACCACACTGTCATCCATAAACGCCACTGCTACAGGCGATACGCTATTGCTGGGCAGTGCAGACAACGGAAGCATCTATTTTTTTATTCCCGACTCCCTGATTCGTGCGGTAAAAGTGGCCGAAGGCGGTGACAAAATATACAAAATCGAATCACTCGGCCATACCGACAGACAAAAAATACAGTTGTTGGTCAGTGTGCGCAATAAAGGTATCAGACTTGTAGAGATAAGAACAGACCTATTGGAAGCCCAGGTTATAAAAACCTTCTTGTGCGACACCACAAATATTTCACCTAAAAAACTCAACCGTTATTCTGCTTACGACTGGATTTATTCTCCAAAGGATAAAGCCCGCTATATCGCTACCAGCAACGGACTTTGGAAAATAACAGAGAAAATGCTCTCTGACAAAAACTCAGGAGATGTGGCAATGGAATTATCGTCCGACAGGAATGCCATACAGGGTATGCCGGAATACCCGATACGCTCTATCACATTAAATCCCGATTGCGACGGTTCACTTTATTATACCGCACGCGACGGTTTTTATCATTTGGATATCAACCAAAACAGCCATACGCGCCTGTACAAAGGAAACTATTTCTATTCCACCATCGACAACCATGACACACTGTATGTACTGGGCAAAAACTCCATGCTGAAAGGAAAAACCGATAATCACAGCGCAATGCAATTATCAGATAATGAAGGCATGGCAAAACTTCTCTTCTGGAGTGAAGACCCCTGTTATGAATATCGCATCTTTGAAAAATCAAAAGCAATAGTAGACGGCGAACGCTGCATTATACCAGCCAGCTTGCAAAACAAAAATTCTTTCCTGAAAACCCGGACCGGATACTACTTCGTCAGCTACGACAAGCTGATTAAAGTCTATCCGCACCAGAATATCTCTTCAACCCGAAAAACAATTATGGCGGCCTGCCGCAAAAATGACAACGAAATTTTCATTCTCGACAATCAGTACAACCTTTACATGCTGGGTATGAACGACAGGATTGCCCATCGGCTGGGACAACTTTCCCGTCATCAGAGGGTGCGCATGATGGCTTATGCCCATGAACAATTGTATTTCCTGACCGAAAGCGGCTTACAGGTTTGTTCTCCCCCTAAAAAGACAATCTTCCTCATCAACTCCACCATCCAACTGACCGACTGGAAGCATAAAGCCATATTAGACGACGATGAAGTCACCTCAATGAAAGTCTTTAAGAAAGACTCTTTACTGTTGGGAACACGAAATCATTTGTGGTACATATCCCGCACACAAGAGCCGGAAGAGATAAAATTAAGATGGAACGGGCAGCTGCTGGACGACATCAATGAGGCCGGATATATATCAACCATCGATGCAAGTGCACAGGGCTACAAGGTAGGCGTATTGAATTTTGGCCTGTTTGAAGGAAGAAATTCAGTTAAAAGCGAAATCTCAAACCGACCCGATGTAGAGAGTCCTACAAATATATTGTCTGTCTCTGCCTGTAATAACACTTGGGCTATTTCCTCCGGCGACCATGTTTATATTTATAATTATCGTTCTAATACTGTTGAGCGGAAATATTCAATTCCCGCTTATGCTAAAAGCCTGGCTGTTCTGGAAAATGACCGGGGCTGCAATCTGTATCTACTACCCCCGAAAGGAATAGCATGGTATACGCTTAAAACCAATTCATATCAACCGCACCTGTCCTATTTTTCAGACATCCCCTTCCACCCTCATTCTTCTTTCAAAATGAACAACGATTTCTATGTCTGTTCTTCCGACATAGGCGTTTGCCTGATAGAGAATGGAGTCCCTCCTGTGTGGATCACGAATTATGATGAAGGAACGGTATTAAGCGCCACAGAATGGCTCTCTGTCGCCGGTGCATTTGTTCTTTTCATCATCTTCATTGTTTTAGCAATAAGATATAAAAGCCAGATTGAAAAGACACATAAGCAGAAGGACGAGATTACTGTGAGGTTAAAAAAACAGATTGATGACCTGAACAAAAAAAGAGAAGAAAAAGAGAAGGAACTGAACGAGCAGAAAAAGAAAGCGGAAGAAAGTCAAAGAATTATTGAAGAGAAAAAGAAAGAAGAAGAGGCCGAGAAGCGGAAAAAACACGAAATAGAAGTAGCCAGAAAGCAGGAAAAGGCCAGTTATATAAAATCGCTGGAGTCCCGTCTTACTGTTTATCATTATCTGAAATTCGATAAATTCAAAGAAATTCCCGAAAACGAAGAAACCAAATATGCTTTCTTAAACGAATGTGAGCAGGAAATAGACGAAAACATTCAAGCCGGAATTGCAGCACTCAACACACAAAGGATGTGGATGAGAAAAGCCGCCGAAGGCTGGTGCCAGATTATCGAAGCACACCAACTGAACTGTGACACAAGCAATCTGCAAAAATTACGGGAGAAAACAGAACGTTATTTTTCATCTGATATAGATGAAGAACGGTTGAAAACAGATGCCGCTGGGTATGAAAATGAAAAGAATGAAGTACATACCCTTTTCGAAGCAGTAAGAAAAAACGTTTATGATAGATTAGCGGAAAAAATAGCTAATGCATTAAAACCTGATCATCTTGAAGAAGTGAGCGCCCTGCGGCAAATCATTTTGGACATCCACGATAAAGTATTCTTCAATGAAGTGGTGCAGACCGAATGTCCCAATAACAAGATATATGAGAAAGTAGCCTTTGTCTGCATGTCGGGAGTCAACCTGAAGTTAACCCCTCAGCAGATATTGACGTTGTCCTACTATCCCGAAGAAGAGTCTAAAGAAAGAAAGCTCGTCAACAATGCCAATGTATCCGACTATAAAGATAAAGGCAAGAATAAAAGACTCCCGAGAATTCTTTCGGGAGAAAACAGGCATCCGGTTAAAAAGGAAATCTTAGCGCTGTGGAAAGAGTTGTTCAGTGCGTTTAAATAGTCAGTTTTCACTCTTTTATTTACAAAAATATCAGGTAAAACACATTTTTCTGATATACCCTAGTATCTTCGAACCTCCCCTATTCTTTGCTTTAAACAGCATACAGGCAGGTAAAAAAAGTAATTTGACTATACCTTGATTACCTTTCTTTTTTAGGGAAAAAACCTTTCATCTTTGCACTATACCGAGAGAGCAAAAATGAAAAGTCAAACCCTAAAATCGAACAGTTATGCAAAGAAACACTTTCACCTTTCCTGCTATATTTCTGGGATTTATAGCAAACATCTATCTAAATGAAACCGAACCGGAATTCTACGTCTATCTGTTATCAATAAGCTATTTCTTATTGATTGTATTCAGTGCGCTCGATAATCCGGTCTGGTATGCACTTTATTCCACTGCCCTCGCATCCTTTCAAGTGGTGGCGCAGTTGAATATCCAAACCGGCAGGGGCGGCATCTTCTATCTATGCGTTATGATATTACTTTATATCATATTAACATTAAACATCTTGATTGCCACTCTTCTGCTTCATTACCACCGCAAAGCAATACAAATTGCACGTTCCAAAATCAGGGGACGATGGGCTATCATTCCTTCCGATAGCGAAAGAAAGCATGTGGGTCCGCATACCGCCATCACCTTCAACGATGACCATACGGGCAATTGTATTGACTTCTATGGTATGGAAAGTTTCACCTACCGGATCAACCCCAAGATCGGTTCGGACACCTGGCCCTATATTGAATTCACCGACCGGAAAAACAAGATAAGCATAACGCTGGATTATCAGTTTCCAAGTCAGTATAATTCTAAACTGCAACTGGGAGAAGAGTACGCCTTTGAGGATGACTTCAGGGGATATACTGATGACAACGGGCAGTTGACCCTAATCATAGAGCCCATATACGATTTTAAAAGAATCTTCTTTCTAATCGCAATGGTTTTCTTCTGTCAGCATAGCTTCGGGCAGGCGGGCAACAATATCATCGCCATAACCATCCCTGCACAGACCGAACTGGATGGACCGCAAAGGCAGAATCTGGAAAGTATTGTAACGGACATCATGACCCATTCCGGTCATATGTCGGCATACAAAGTGTTTGGGCTCGTCATGGTTCCCTCGTTCATCATTGAAGAAGAAAGCGTGTTGCAAAGCGGAGCGAACAATCTATATATGGTCAACGCAAAGCTGTCTCTGAATCTAAGGAATGTGGAAAGCGGTCATATCTTCACTTCTATTTCCAAACGATACCGGGGTACAGGCAGAAACAGACGGGCAGCCATCAATAATGCATTGGTTGCCATCTCCACTTCTGATAAAGATTACAATGACTTTCTGAAGAATGGGCAACATATCATTCAGAACTATTATGAAAACAACTCACAGCATATCTTCCAAAGAGCAGCGCTTATGGCACAAAAAAGTCAATACGAACCAGCAATCGCCCTCCTGATGTCCATACCGGAACAGGCATCTTGCTATGAAGAGGCCATCAAACAATCGGAAGCATATTATCAACTGTATTTGTCTTCCAATTGCACGGAAGCCATCCGACAGGCTCGAATCTTAGATGCCGGGCAAAACTATCAGGAAGCCCTGGAGTTCCTTGCCTACTCGAAGATACGGACAACGCAATGTGCACAGGAAGCCAACGCACTGGTAGACCGGCTTGAAAGGAAAATAGCAGATAAGAAAAGAGAAGATGCCATTGCTCAGAAGGAAGGTGCGCAAATGCGGATGAACCTTGAAATGCACCGGATGAATGCTATGATGGAGCTTGCCGATAAATACTATAAAGAGGAGGTCGTGCCCGTCTGTACAGAATAACGGTCAGCAAGAAAGTAACTGAGAAACTATATATGAATTAACAATCCAAAAAAAGAATGCCATGAAAAAATTAAATTTATTATTCGTTCTGTTGTTTGTGTCTGCTATGTCTTTACAGGCAGAAGATCTGGTGGCCGTAATTAGCCCTACAACACCTCTTGGAGCTAACTTTAAACTTTCTCCTCAGGATCAGGTGCGTGTCAGAGAAGAAATCAGTTTTATTTTAGGTGACAATGAAGAATATACTCTTTTAGCCTGGGAACAAATTGATGTGATTATTTCCACTATAATCGCTACCCACGGTCCAGGCTTTAAAAAAGAGGCTTGTCTGGAGGCCGGAGAGCTATTGGGCGTCCAGAAACTGATTCTCACCGAAGTGGTGCATCATGCGGACGGTTTTTATCGCATTTATTGCAAGCAGATCAATGCAACCACTGCCAGAATAGAGAAACAAGGGCAGGGACAAATCAAATGTATGCCATACCTCAACCTTGCGGCACGCGAAGCAGCAGCTATATTTTCAAAGGATCCGCAGTCCGTTAGAAAGGAAGTCAAAAAGCAGAAGAAAGATGTGGGCTGCCCTGATACAAAGAGTCCTACGAACCCTTTCCGGATAAAGATGGGTCATACCAATTGTGGCGTATCCTTTGCTTACTTGCAACAAGAATGGGAGTGGGAATATCTGAGTACGGGAATAACAGAAAAGCGTAGTTATTTTGGTGAAGGACCGATTTCCGGTGGCCAGCTTGGATTCCGTTATGACAAATATTTCGCCCCAGACTTCTTCGGACTGGGTATTACTACCGGAATGTTTGTAGAATATTACGCACAAAAAAGTAAACCGGATTCGGAAACAGACCGAAAACTGTCTTTTAACGAAGTGGCTCTCTCAATCCCCTTACAAGGAATATACAGACTGGACTTTTCAAAACATATCGGATGTTATATCACTTGCGGTCTTTCGGCTGACATAGGTTTGTATTCGCGGGTCAAGGTGAGTGAAAATCAACAGAGTGAGACATTCACTAATATATATGATGACGATGAGTGGGGTAATATGAAAAGATTCAATTACAGTCTGACTTATGGTGCAGGTGTTCAGGTTGACCGTTTCATGCTGAGTGTTTCTGTATCTAAAGGGCTATTGAATCAGTCGGATGATGATTCTTACAAAATCTACCAAAACAAAAAGATACAGGCCACATTTACTTTCATGTTCTAACAAAAGTTTGAAGATTAGGTCAATTATATAATAGTCTATAATAGCTACCTGAACAGCCGCCTTGTCCTCTATCTTTTGACAAGGCGGCTGCTTCCAACTAATGGAATAACCTAAAAATAAATTAAGAGAAGTAATTTGTTGACAAAAAGAGAAACCTTACTTTTGTAAGAGGCATGAAAATAAAGGAGCAAAATATGAGCAAATCTATCGACATATTAGACAAAAACTACCTGCAATGGGTAAAGAAGAAGAGGAAAGAGTAATGGATGACACCTATGGAAATTATCTCTTTCCTTCAGAAAAAGGCGAAATACCAACTGTTTATCAACAAAGCAGCTCACTTCGGGCGCGCACTCCACAAGCTCGGGATCAGCAGCCGGAGAAGAAACAGGGGAAATGAATATCATGTGATAATAAATGAAACGGCACCTCAGTAAAATGCAAATAAATTTGCTTCTGCTTTCGGTTTACACTATCTTTGCGCTTCAAATCAAGTAGATATGAAAAAAGAAAGCCAAGTGATATTCGACCGTAATGTAGTGGAATTCGTCACCGTAGCTGCTGAGTTCTGCAAGTTTTTGGAACAGGCGGAGACGATGAGACGTGATACATTTGTCGATACCTCATTAAAAATACTTCCGCTGCTCTACCTCAAAGCAGCCATGTTGCCCGAAACTGAAATGATTGGTGATGAAGCACCTGAAAGTTTTGTGACAGAAGAAACGTATGAAGTGCTCCGCATCAACCTTAGCGACATTCTTGCCGAGAAAGATGACTATCTGGATGTATTCATACAAGATATGGTCTACAGCGACCAGCCTATCAAAAAGAATATTTCCGAAGACCTGGCGGATATTTACCAGGCCATCAAAGATTTTATTTTCGTTTTCCAATTGGGACTGAACGAAACGATGAACGACTCTCTGGCCATTTGCCAGGAACAGTTCAAGGAATATTGGGGACAAAGATTGGTGAACACCCTTCGCGCCTTGCACGACGTGAAGTACTACCAATCTGACGAAGAAGACGAAATGGAAGATGAATGCGATTGCGACGATGATGATTGCCACTGTCACGGACACCATCATCACGAATAAAGAATTTAATTATGGTCATCAAGAAAACTATCAATAAAGAAATTATCAAAGACATGCCAAAAGTACTCTTCCCGGGGCGGATACACGTTGTCCAGACCCCCTGGGAAGCCGAAAAGGCTGTCACCTACCTCAAGCAATACCCCTTACTGGGAATTGACAGCGAAACGCGCCCGTCATTCACCAAAGGGCAATCGCATAAAGTAGCCCTGCTGCAAGTATCCTCAGAAGAAGATTGCTTTCTGTTCCGACTGAACCAGACAGGGCTGACACTGCCTATCATTTCATTGCTGGAAAGTCCGTCAGTTACCAAAATTGGCCTCTCATTGCGGGACGATTTTATGATGCTGCACAAACGCGCCCCTTTCGAACAACGCGCCTGCATCGAACTGCAAGAGTATGTCCGTATGTTCGGCATACAGGACAAAAGTTTGCAGAAAATTTACGGTATCCTGTTCGGAGAAAAGATTTCCAAGTCACAACGCCTTTCCAACTGGGAAGCTGAGCACCTGACCGAGCCTCAGAAACAATACGCAGCCACAGATGCATGGGCATGTCTCAACATCTATAACAGATTACAGGAATTAAAAACAACCGGTGATTATGAACTGGCACCGGACGAACCGCTCGCCAACCACGAGTCATTAATCACTAACCCATAATTGCTAATCACTAATCGCATGTACAAAGTATATCTAAAATCAGGTAAAGAAGAGTCATTAAAGCGTTTTCATCCTTGGGTATTTTCCGGTGCTATTGCCCACTTCGACGGTGAACCCGAAGAAGGCGAGGTAGTTGAAATCTACACTTCCAAGAAAGAATTCATCGCCAAAGGACATTTCCAGATTGGCAGCATAGCTGTGCGCGTACTATCTTTCCATCAGGACGAAAACATCGACTCTGATTTCTGGAAACGCAAGCTCAGTATTGCCTACGAGATGCGCCGCAGCATCGGCATTGCCGAAAACCCAACTAACAATACCTACAGACTGGTACATGGCGAAGGGGACAACCTGCCCGGACTGATAATAGACATCTATGCCCGCACCGCTGTGATGCAGGCACATTCCGCCGGCATGCACCTCGACCGCATGGAAATAGCAGGAGCTCTCAGCGAAGTGATGGGAGATAAAATAGAGAATATCTACTATAAATCTGAAACGACCTTGCCTTTCAAAGCCGATCTCTACCCGGAAAATGGTTTTCTGAAAGGAGGTAGCACGGACAATGTAGCTATGGAGTATGGATTGAATTTCCATATCGACTGGCTGAAAGGCCAGAAGACAGGCTTCTTCATAGACCAGCGCGAAAACCGCTCTCTGCTGGAACGCTACGCCAATGGCCGTTCTGTATTGAACATGTTCTGCTACACAGGAGGCTTCTCTGTTTATGCCATGCGTGGCAATGCCAAACTGGTACATTCGGTAGACAGTTCCGCCAAAGCAATCGACCTTACCAATAAGAATATAGAGTTAAACTTCCCTAGCGATAGCCGTCACGCTGCTTTTGCCGAGGATGCCTTCAAATATCTGGATCGCATGGGCGACCAATACGACCTGATTGTCCTCGACCCACCCGCCTTCGCCAAACACCGGGATGCTTTGCGCAATGCCCTGCAAGGTTATCGTAAGCTGAATGTGAAGGCTTTCGAGAAAATCAAACCGGGGGGCATCTTATTCACTTTCTCCTGTTCACAAGCCGTCAGCAAAGAAAATTTCCGTACGGCTGTTTTTACAGCTGCCGCCATGTCCGGACGTAGCGTGCGCATACTGCATCAATTGACGCAACCCGCAGACCATCCAGTGAACATTTATCATCCTGAAGGGGAATACTTGAAAGGATTAGTGCTGTATGTTGAATAACTAAATCGTAATAAACTCATACTTCAATCTCCCCAAAATGGGATTAAAGCCTTCCAAAGTCTAAAACATGTTAAATAAAAGCAGAAAATTCGCAAAAGACCATGTTATATAACATAAAACATCTACATTTGCACTGTGTTTTTCATGGTATTAGATTTAAGGTTAATAAAGATTGGCTGTCTGGGATAGATAGCCTTCTTTTTTTATATACCCCTAACAGTTACGTTTTTTACTATCGATTCTTCACCTTTCTTCACTTTTATGCGCTTTTTATTAATTAACTTGCTCACCCAATCAACGAAAATATTATATTTGCATCTATTATTAATGTGAAAAGAGAAACACAAATTTAGAAAAGTCATGAGTATAAAAGTTCGTTTGATTATCATGAACTTCCTGCAATTCTTTGTATGGGGGTCATGGTTAATTTCATTAGGAGGTTACATGGGTAGAGAACTCCACTTCGAAGGAGGCCAAATCGGCGCAATATTCGCAACCATGGGCATTGCCTCTCTAATTATGCCCGGCATCATTGGTATCATTGCCGATAAATGGTTCAATGCAGAACGTTTATACGGACTTTGCCATATTATAGGAGCTGCCTGTCTTTTCTATGCCTCTACCGCTACGGGATATGACCAAATGTATTGGGCAATGTTACTCAATCTATTGGTATATATGCCGACTTTATCACTAGCCAATACAGTTTCATACAATTCGCTAGAACAATATAAGTGTGATTTAATCAAAGATTTCCCTCCCATTCGCGTATGGGGAACAATTGGTTTTATCTGTGCAATGTGGGCAGTGGATCTTACCGGATTCAAGAACTCAAGCGCTCAACTTTATGTAGGTGGTGTATCCGCATTAATGCTGGGACTATACTCTTTCACCCTACCGGCATGTAGACCCGCCAAAACCGGAAACAAATCGTTGCTTTCTTCTTTAGGGCTGGATGCATTTGTATTATTCAAAAGAAAGAAAATGGCCATTTTTTTCTTGTTCTCCATGCTTCTGGGAGCAGCGTTGCAGATTACCAATACGTATGGTGACCTTTTCCTGGGTAGTTTTGCCAGTATTCCTGAGTATGCAGATTCTTTCGGCGTGAAACATTCGGTTATCCTGCTATCAATTTCGCAGATGTCCGAAACATTATTTATTCTCGCCATACCTTTCTTCCTGAGGCATTTCGGAATCAAGCAGGTTATGCTAATCAGTATGTTTGCATGGGTATTTCGGTTTGCATTGTTCGGCTTCGGAGATCCGGGTTCCGGTCTGTGGATGTTAATCCTATCCATGATCGTTTATGGCATGGCATTCGATTTCTTCAACATTTCGGGTTCGTTGTTTGTTGAACAAGAAACTAGTTCCAATATTCGTGCCAGTGCCCAGGGATTATTCTTTATGATGACTAATGGTTTGGGTGCCATTATTGGAGGATACGCCAGCGGTGCCGTAGTAGATGCTTTCTCAGTATATACCGATGGCAAACTGATAAGTCGTGAATGGCCCGAAATCTGGTTTATCTTTGCTGCCTACGCACTAGTTATCGGCATTTTGTTTGCTTTGGTGTTCAAGTACAAGCATCGGCCGGAAGAAACGAATTAGTAGTAAGTAGATAGTACTAAGTAGTAAGTAGGGGATAGTCTTATTTATAAAAGCTGTTATAATCCGGGTATCTCCTACTTACTACTAACTACTTACTACTAACTACTGAAAAAAGAGTCCTTATGGATAAAAAGAAAAAAGTAGAGCTAGAAGTACTAAACATCTCCAATAGTCAGGAACAGGCAGGAGCTTATGCCCTGGTACTGGGAGAAGTAGATGGCACACGCCAATTACCGGTGATTATCGGTGCGGCGGAAGCACAGGCGATGTTAATCGGTCTGAAAGGGATTGTCCCGCCACGCCCGTTGACGCACAACCTTTTCGCTTCATGCCTGGAAGTATTAGGGGTAAACATGATGCGCGCTCTTATATATAGAGTGGACAACGGTGTGTTCTATTCTTATATCTATCTGAAAGCGGATGATGCCATCATCCGCATGGATGCACGCACCTCGGACGCAGTGGCTATGGCCTTGCGGATGAAAGCCCCGATTTTCATCTATGAAGAGATACTGGAATCAGAGCAACTTAAAACCGGAACAGAGAACGAAACCACGAGCATATCCCCTATGGGAGAAAATCCCACTCCACATGATGACGAGTTTTTCCATGGAGATACAATGGAAATGCTACAAAAGGCTTTGCAAGAGGCCATCACCAATGAGAATTACGAACGCGCCGCCCACATCAGGGACGAAATAGCCAAACGAAAAAATCAGCAATAACTTATGCATGTATTTTATACACCTGACATACAAACCCATGCCGAACTTCCAGAAGAGGAAGCACAACACTGTGTCCGTGTACTGCGCCTCAACATCGGCGACCAAATAACACTAACTGACGGTAAAGGTAACTTCTACCGCGCAGAAATCAGTGTTGCCACCAATAAACGTTGTATGGTAAACATTCTGGAAACTACCTATCAGGAACCTTTATGGAATGGTCATCTGCATATCGCCATGGCACCTACCAAGAATATGGACCGCACGGAATGGTTTGCAGAGAAAGCCACCGAGATAGGTTTCGACGAGCTGACCTTCCTGAACTGCCGTTTCTCCGAGCGAAAGGTTATCAAGACGGAACGTATCAGCAAGATACTCGTTTCTGCCATCAAACAATCTCTCAAGGCGCGTCTGCCGCAACTGAATGAAATGATCGACTTTGATAAGTTCATCGTGCAGCCTTTCGAAGGGCAGAAATTCATTGCACATTGTTATGAAGGTGAGAAACCTTTGCTGAAAGAAGTGCTTCGAAAAGGAGAAGATGCTCTGGTATTGATAGGCCCGGAAGGGGATTTCAGTGAAGAAGAAGTGCAAAAGGCTATAGAGTATGGCTTTATGCCTATCAGCTTGGGTAGGTCGAGACTACGCACAGAGACAGCTGCCTTGGTAGCCTGCCACATTTTGAATTTACAAAATCAATGATAATCACACTAAAACCAAGAATGATATGAAGAAAAGTTTGTTTCCCCGCTTGGCGTTGATGGCTGTATTGATGGCTTTTGTCAGCGCATGTTCCGAGAAACAGGAGTACACGAATGTGATTCCTGCCAATGTTAGCACGGTAGTCAGCATCAACGTGAAGTCTCTGGTTGACAAAGCAGGCCTCAACGACAAGGAGAACAAAGAAGCACAACAAAAGCTGATAGATGCTTTGAAGAGTGGTATGAACGCCGCAACATTCCAGCAAGTGGAAATGATTATGAAAGACCCAAAAAAATCGGGTATCGATGTATCAGCTCCAATGTACGTTTTCAGTGCGGAAGCATTCCCTTACACCACCGTAGTTGCGAAAGTAAGCAATGAGGACGACTTACATGCACTACTGGAAACACTGGAAAAAGAGAAAATTTGCCAACCTCTGGCAAGTGGCGACGGTTTCCAGTTTACACAGATGAACAACCAGGTACTCCTGGCTTATACCCCTTCTGTGCTTATGCTGACCAATTACAGCGGTACTACGCAACTCGATAAAATCAAACAAGCTATCCCCACACTGCTGAAGCAGACCAGCGAGAACAGTGTTGTTTCGACATCTGCTTTCAAGAAGATGCAGAAGATGGGTGGAGATATTGACGTACTTTTCTCTCCGGCAAGCTTTTTGGGAGCATACACCAGCCAACTCAATTTCGGTCTGCCTCAGAACATCAATCTGAAAGACATGCAGATACTGGGAAGCCTCTCTTTCGACAAAGGGAAAATCAGCATGAAGTATGAAAACTTCACTGAGAACCCTGAACTGCAAGCCATGTTCGACAAACAGAAGAAAGCGACCTGCGCTATAGAGAATAGTTTCCTGAAATACTTCCCAAAATCTACACTGATGTACCTCAGCATGGGTATCAATGGAGAGGAATTCTACAATCTGCTGCTCGAAAATCAGGAATTCCAGAAAAACTTCTCCATTTCCAAGGCAAATGAAGTGAAAGAATTATTCGGAACATTCCAGAAAGATGTTGCAGTAGGTCTGATTAATGTCACCATGAACAACGCCCCTACCTTCCTACTTTATGCTAATGTGAAGAGTGCTGCACCCGTGCAGATGCTATACGAGAAAAAGGGTGAACTGGGTCTGAAACGTGGCGAAGACATCTTGAAACTGGGTGAAAACGAATATGTATACAAGTCCAGCATGCTGAATGTATTCTTCGGTGTACGCGACAATAATTTGTATGCAACGAACGACGAAATGCTGTATAAAAGCATAGACAAAGCCGTTAATCCGTCAATCAAAGATACCGAGTTCGCATCAAATATCAAAGGCAAGCATAGTGCTTTCGTCATCAATGCGGAAGCTATTCTGGGACTACCGGTAGTGAAGATGTTGGGCGAATACGGCGGAACGCAATACGCAACCGCTATTGCCCTGGTTGACAAAGTAGCTTACATGGAAGCTGTAGGCGACCCGAACAATAATGCAGAAATGGTCATTCAGTTGAAAGACAAGAATGTAAATGCATTGAAACAGATTGTAAACTTCATCAAAGAGTTTGCAGGCATCTAATCCCGATAAATAATGGAAATCATTCATCTGCGGCAAACACTTCCCCAAGTGTTTGCCGACCGGGATGCCATCACATCCGACGTGTGGCATCAAGATCTTGTGCTACGGAAAGGAGAGCGGTATTTGATTGAAGCCGCGTCCGGCACAGGTAAATCTTCCCTATGTAGCTATCTCTACGGATATCGTCGCGACTATCAGGGTATTATCAATTTCGATGAACGAAATATCCGTTCGCTCTCCATTCATGAATGGATAGAATTACGGAAACATTCGCTGAGTATGTTGTTTCAGGAACTACGCATCTTTCCGGAACTGACAGCATTAGAAAATGTCCAGTTGAAGAATCGGCTCACCAATTATAAAAAGAAAAAAGAAATACTTGCCTTTTTTGAGACACTCGGTATTACCGATAAAGTAAATGAGAAAGCCGGAAAGCTATCTTTCGGACAACAGCAACGCGTAGCGTTCATTCGCGCACTCTGCCAGCCATTCGATTTCATCTTCCTGGATGAGCCTATTAGTCATCTGGACGATGATAACGGTGCACTGATGGGACAAATGCTGACCGAGGAAGCCGAAAAGCAAGGTGCAGGAGTAATCGTTACTTCCATCGGAAAGCATATCGAACTCCCTTACACCCACATCTACAGACTGTAATTTCAATCGTCAAATCGTAAATTGTCAAATCATACATGAACAGACTTGTTTGGAAACTTCTCCGTCAACACATCAGCATCGGGCAACTGAGCGGCTTTTTTCTCGCCAATATCTTCGGAATGCTGATTGTACTACTGAGCGTGCAATTTTATAAGGATGTCCTTCCCGTTTTCACGCAGGGAGACAGTTTCATGAAAAAGGATTATATCATCGCTACCAAGAAAATCAGTGCTCTCGGCAGCCTCACCGGACAAAGCAACACTTTCTCCAAAGAAGAAATTAAGGAACTGGAAGCACAACCTTTCACACGTAGCGTAGGTGCCTTTACCCCTACACTTTTCAAAGTATCAGCAGGACTAGGGATGCAACAAGCCGGTATCCGTATCTCTACTGATATGTTTTTCGAGTCTGTTCCCGATGCCTTTGTCGATGTCAGTCTGGACAAGTGGCACTTCGACGAGGATACACAAACCATACCTATCATCATTCCCCGCAATTACCTGAATCTTTATAACTTCGGTTTTGCACAAAGCCGCAACCTGCCGAAGTTGTCGGAAGGTGTGATGGGGCTGATACAAATGGACATCGTCATGCGCGGCAATGGACGTATGGAACAATATAAAGGAAATATCGTCGGTTTCTCCAACCGCCTGAATACGATTCTCGTTCCGCAATCGTTTATGGAATGGGCAAATAAAACGTTTGCCCCCGAACGAGATGCACAGTCGTCCCGCCTCATTGTAGAAGTGAAGAATCCTACGGATACAGCCATCACCGACTATTTTCAACAGAAGAATTATGAAACCGAAGGAGACAACCTGGATGCCGGAAAGACTACCTACTTCCTGCGTCTCACCACAGGTATTGTCTCGGGTATAGGACTGTTTATCAGCATCCTGTCTTTCTATATCCTGATGCTGAGTGTATTCCTGCTGCTTCAAAAGAATACGGCAAAGTTGGAGAACCTGTTATTAATAGGTTACAGTCCTTCCAAAGTGGCACTACCTTATCATGTGCTGACCGTAGGACTAAATCTTTTCGTATTATTCCTCGCTATCGGTGGCGTGGCGTGGCTGAGAAGTTACTATATAGGAGTTCTGCAAACTCTGCTTCCACAACTGGAAACGGGTTCTCTCCTACCCTGTATACTTGCCGGAAGTATCTTATTCATAGTGGTATCCACCCTGAATATACTCCTGATACGCAAGAAAGTTCTCTCTATCTGGAAAGGCAATAAATAATTGCTGCAAAGGTTATGATAAAACAAAGAATAAAAAGAATAATAGTAGCATGCCTCATGCTGCTATTTCTTTTATTAGCAACAGCTTTCATCTCTCGGGGAAGTTTATTGCGTCATGTAGCAGACAAACGTATTGCCCGACTGGAACAACGTTATGGACTGGACATCAGCTACAACCAGCTCCGGATGAAAGGTCTGAACACGATTTCCGTCAGCGGACTGAATGTAGTGCCGGAGGAAAGAGATACACTGCTTGCCCTGCAATCACTCAATGTCCGCATCAACCTGTGGAAACTACTATGGGGAGACATCAACATCAAAGATGTCCGGATGGACGGACTTTCGCTGAATTTCATCAAACAAGGTCCTGTTGCCAACTATGACTTCCTCTTTCTGCCTCACAGTGAGAGCGAAAAGTCCACTCCTACCTCAAAAAGTAACGCCGACTATACCCGTCGCATAAATACAACACTCAATCTTCTCTTCGGCTTACTACCCGGCAATGGAGAGCTTACCCACCTTACCATCACCGAGCGAAAGGACAGTAATTTTGTAAGTTTCCGCATCCCCCGTTTCCTTATTGACCATTACTGTTTCCATTCTCAAATAGCCGTACAGGAAGACAGTCTCAACCAAAATTGGAATACCGAAGGGGAATTCAATCCTTCTGAAAGGCATCTGCGGGCCATCCTCTACGCCCCACAATTGACAGTACCCTATATCAACCGCCGCTTTGGAGCAGAAGTACAATTCGACAGTCTGACATGCAGCTTCTCACAAAAGAAGCTAGAGGGTAGAGTTACTTGCCTCGTCGGTCAGTCGGAAGTACGAGGGTTGAATATATATCACAAACGCCTATCCCCCGAAATTATCAATCTGGACCAGGGACAACTCGATTTCCATATAAACGTCAGCCCGCAAGCTGTAGAACTGGATAGTGCCAGTCTGGTACGTTTCAATGCATTGACTTTTCATCCTTACTTAAAGGCAGAGCGGGCTGGAAATACTGCAAGCAGAAAGGAGTGGCATTTTACAGCTTCTGTCCGCAAACCCTGGTTTCCTTCGGAAGAACTATTCGGCTCATTGCCTAAAGGACTCTTTGAGAATCTGGAAGGACTCAGCACTACAGGACAATTAGCCTATCATTTTCTGTTGGACGTGGATTTCTCCCGATTGGATAGTCTGAAGTTTGAATCGGAACTGAAAGAGAAAGACTTCCGCATCCTCCATTATGGAAAGACGGATTTGAGCAAGATGTCCGGTGAATTCACCTATACGGCCTACGAGAACGGACAACCGGTATATACTTTCCCTGTAGGCTCGTCATGGGAGTATTTCACGCCACTCGACAGCATCTCCCCACTATTGCAAATGTCGGTGATGCAAAGTGAGGACGGAGCTTTCTTCTATCATCAGGGCTTCCTGCCGGATGCTATGCGTGAAGCACTGATTCATGATCTGGAAGTCCGTAAATTTGCTCGTGGCGGCAGCACCATCTCCATGCAATTAGTGAAGAATGTCTTCCTGAACCGCAGTAAGAATATTGCCCGTAAACTGGAAGAAGCACTTATCGTCTGGCTTATTGAAACCGAACATCTTACTCCGAAAGCCCGTATGTACGAAGTCTATCTGAACATAGCCGAATGGGGACCTATGGTTTATGGTATCCGTGAGGCCGCAGATTTCTACTTCAAGAAACGCCCTTCACAATTAAGTATAGAAGAATCCATCTTCCTCGCCTCCATCGTCCCTAAACCAAAACACTTCAAGAACTCATTCACAGCAGACGGAAGGTTGCAGGAGAGCCAGGAAGGTTACTTCCGCCTGATTGCTGAAAGGTTGGTGAAGAAAGGGGTCATCACCGAAGAACAGGCGGCACAAGTAAACATTAACAACCTCGTACTGAAAGGGGTAGCTAAAGCAAGTTTTGTAAGTGAAGACTTTTAGATATTACCCCTGATGCGCCTGCATATACTCCTTAGGTGACATTCCATGAACTTCTTTAAAAGAACTGGAGAAATGCGACAAATTCGTATATCCTGTTGCATACGCTACTTCTGACACCGTCAGCTTCTTCTCTTTCAACAAGGCGGCAGCTTGCTGAAGGCGAATATTCTTAATAAAGTCGCGTGCCGAGAGATTCGTCAGCTCTTTCAACTTCCGGTGCACATGCACACGGCTCAGACCAACATTGGCCGCCAGCATCTCCACATTCAATTCCGTATTGGAAAGATTCTCATTGATAACCTTCATTATCTTGCCCATCAATATCTCGTCCGCGGACTTCATGGATAGCTTCTGCACCTTGTCCTCTTGTTGTTGTGCCCCACTGAATTTACTCTTCAGCAGCTTACGGTTAGCTATCAGATTGGCAATCGTACCTTTCAGCAACTCCGTATTGAAAGGCTTCACCATATAAGCATCCGCGCCGGTTGCCATACCTTCCATTGTATCTTCCGGTTTAGATTTAGCTGTCAACAGAATAACAGGTACGTGATTGACATTCGTGTTCTGCTTCATTTTCCGACAAAGGGATAATCCATCCATTTCCGGCATCATAATATCACTGATTACCAAATCAGGAGTATCCGCAAGAATGGTATCATATGCTTCTTTACCATTCTTGCACGTCATAATCCTGTAGTCTTCCTCCAGTTCCTCCTTCAGATAAGAGAGAATTTCCTCCTCATCTTCCACTATCAATATACGCATGCGATTCTTCGCTTTACCCGTCTTTCTGCCTTCTGCATCTTCTTCCTCTTCTTCAAAGGTTTCCTCAAAATCCGGTTTCTCCGGCTTCACCAACACTGCATGAGGTGTGGTCGCCAGTTCCACATCTTCCAGTTCATCCGTCCGGAGATGAGCGGATCCCATCGGAATACGAATGATGAAACGGCTTCCCGGAGCATCCTCCCGGTTCTCTGCCAGAATAAGCCCATGATGCAATTCCACTAACGAACGGGACAGATGCAAACCAATGCCCGTACCAAAGTTAGACTTCGTCACATCATTATCTATTTGATAGAAACGCTCAAAGATGCGCTCTATCTTTTCCCGGTCGAGCCCGATGCCGCTATCAGTCACCGTTATCTGAAAATATTCCCTTAACGGGTCTTTGCGAGTGGAATCGCGTCCGGTAGAGAGCGTCACTGTAATTTCTCCCTGCTCCGGCGTATACTTGAAAGCATTGGAAAAGATATTCATCAATATCTTATCGAAGTTATTCATATCCACCCACACTTTCAGTTGCGGCATGGAATGTTCAAAGATGAAATGTATCTTCTTCTTTTGTGCCAGATAACCGAAGGTGAGCATCACATCGTCAATGAAGCCCACTATATCCGTCTCCCTGAACTTCATGAACATCTGCCCTTTATCCAGCTTACGAATATCCATCAATTGGTTTATCAGACGAAGAATGCGCTGTGCATTCCGGTAAATCATCAGGTACGTCTTCTGCACCTCTCCGCCTTTCTTTTCCGCCAGCAGTTTCTCCAGCGGATTGATGATAAGCGTCATCGGGGTGCGTATCTCATGTGATATATTGATAAAGAACTGCAACTTTGCCTCATTCAATTGCTCGGCATGCTCACGCTTCATGATTTCGCGGCGATGGCGCATACGCGATAATATATAGTTGACAATGCCCACCACCAGCAAGCCGGCCAAGAAGGTATAAATGCAGTACGCCCACCACATTTCATACCAGGGCGGGGTAATCAGAATCTTGACTGTGCGTACTTCCGAAAGGTTACCGTGGCTCAACGCCCTCACCTGGAAAGTATACTTGCCCGGTGGAAGATTATTGTAAGTCACCCTGTTCACACCCGGCTCGGTAGTGAGCCATTGGTTACTCAATTCTTCAATCTTATACTGATAAGATATCTGTTCCGGATTGTTATACTGCAACGTAGAGAAGACGATGCTGAACGTATTGTCATGATGAGCCAGGTGGAACATATTTGCATCCAGCACGGAAGTATAAATAACGGTATGCCTTCCCGAACGCGTATTCTTACGAACAGGTTGGTTGAAGATAGAGAAGTCCGTAATCCATACCCGGGTATTCTTCAGTACACTGCCTATGGAAGAAGGCAGAAAACAGGTGATACCATTAATGCCACCGAAATATATTTTCCCAGTGCGGTCCTTATAGAATGCCCCATGCGTAAACTCATTGCCCTGCAAACCGTCGCCCGCATAGTAATTGATAAAACGGTTGTTCGCCACATCATATTTGCAGATGCCCATATAGGTACTAATCCATATATTATGCTTCTCGTCCTCACAAAGTCCGCAAATCACATTGTTCGGTAAGCCGTCCGCTATCGTAAAACATTTCAGCTCCTCGGTATTCTTGTCGAAACGATACAATCCGTCGGTCGTACCTGCCCAGATGTTCCCGGCATGGTCTTCCTGCAATACATATCCCACCCGGTCTTCAATCAAAGAGTTCACCTCACGATAGTTGATGAAACTCTCATTCTCTGGATTGAAACAACTGATGCCTTTGTAATGTCCCAGCCAAATCAATCCCTCACTGTCACAAAAGATATAATTCACCCAGTCGTTGGCCAATTCATTCCGCGTCAGGTCACCCGTTTCGTCTTTGGACGATTCGTAATGTTTCAAAGCCTTTGTCACCAGATTATATTGATAGAAACCAGAACCGAAAGTAGCGATATACAGATTCTTGTGCCGGTCTTCCGTAATGGAGAATATCTTCTCATTGTCAATTGATAACGGATACTCACATTCTCCCGTCCGCCTGTTCAGCTTCGCCAGTCCCCGTGTATAAGAGCCTAACCAGAAGTCACCATTCGTATCTTCATACATGCACATGATGGTGTTGGCAACCGACCGCAAACTATTGCCCGGCTGGTAATGCCGCAACCTGTTTCCTTCCGCATCCAGTTCATACACTCCCTCATTATCTGCTCCCACCCACAGATGGTGGTTGCTGTCCTGATAGATGGACATCACACACCCCTGTCCGATGGGATTATAGTAGATAGACTTATTACCGTAATATTCAAACGGGTTTTCCTGTCTCGGTATCAAAGCAATCCCGCGTTGAAACAAGCCCAACCACAGATTCTTGTCCCGGTCTTCCAGTATAGCATGTATCTTCCCTTCTGAAAAGTCCAGCGGAGCGGAATTAATGCTGTAATCTTCTATCGTCCCGGTCATCCGGTTATACGTTTTCAGCCCCTGCCCGTCGGTACCTATCAGCAAACGGTCGTCCACCACCGTAAGGCAATAGATGGATAATGCTCCCCCACCTTTACAGGGCACAGGCACAAAACAATTCCGCTCACGGTCATAGCGTGACATTCCTTGTTTTTGAGTTCCCACAAACAGGTTTCCGTACTTATCCTCAGTAATGGCAGATACATAATTATCATTAATCACCGGATATCTGTAGATGCGCACTTCTTTCGTTGCAGGCAGATAGCAAATCAGTCCATGCCCCTCGGTGCCTATCCATATATTATAATGAGAGTCTTCATAGAGGTTGGACTGAAAGTTATAGTTCACTTGCCTCATGATTTCATCAATGGAGAGAGCTTGCTGCCGTTGTTCATCAAGACGGAAGATTCCCTGTCCGGTGGTCACTATCCAGATTTCCCCATTATGCAACTTCTGCATCTGCGTGACATGCGGAAAGACCTGCTTACCAGCACGCATCATTGGTATTTCCCGAAAAGTATCCGTCTCCGGGTCATACTTCATCAGTCCGTCGATACAGCCCACCAGCAAATTCTGCCGGTTGTCTTCGAAAAGTGTGCGCACATAGTTGTTTTTAATGGAAGTGGAATCACCGGAAAGGTGTTTATAGTTCGAGAAGCGAAGCCCATCGAACCTGTTCAGTCCATATTCTGTAGCAATCCAGATAAATCCCCTCTTATCCTGAAATATCTGATTGATAAGACTGCTGGATAATTCGTTATTGGTAGAGTAGAATTTACCGGTCTGTGCTGCCAGAGGCAAGCCAACCAAACACAGCAATAATAATATAAAAAGGATTCTGTTATGGGATGTTCTCATCGCATTTTAAACTTAAAGGTAAGCAAAGATAAGAAAAACTTTCGAGATGTACCCGACTATCGGATGAATTAAGATAGTACTGCCAATCACACTACGTGAGTGAGCACATAACACTCCCGGACTGAGTACTCAAAACACCCGGATGTTTTCACCCAAAACATGGGGATGTTTTACACTATAACATCCGGATGTTTTGTGGTAAAACATCCGGGTGTTTTCGTTGATAAGATGGGGATGTTTTTACCTTTCAGTATAGGACTGAAAAGTGCTCGGTTTCTATGGGTGACGCAATGAATATGTATCATGCACCCATTCGACGTAACACCAGCAAATGATTTTGTAACACAGAGAAAAGTCATGTTACATTTAAATGTAACACAGGCTACAATTTATCGCCCGCATCTCCAATTAATCAAATACCTTTGTCTCAAACGAAAAGCAAAGTTTAACCCTTTAATTGAATGAGTGTATATATGGAAACCTGAGAATGAAAAGCATGTCTTTACATCTTTATTAAGGAAAGAGAATATTATTGTTATCCAACTAAATTAATTTCATTATGAAATGCACAAATTATTATTTTAAGCCTTTGGGGCTTCTATTCTTATTATGCCTGATACCTATATGGGCATTTTCACAGAACATCACTGTGAAAGGTGTGGTGAACGACGCCACAGGAGAACCGGTTATCGGTGCAAGTGTAGTGCAGAAAGGCACCAGCAACGGTATCATTACAGATATCGACGGTAACTTCACACTGAATGTTCCATCCAACAGTACCATCGTAATTTCATTTGTGGGCTACAAGACGCAGGAAATCGCCGTAGCCGGGAAGACACAATTCAATATTACGCTGAAAGAAGATACTGAGATGCTGGACGAAGTAGTGGTAGTGGGTTACGGACAGATGAAGCGTTCGGACCTGACAGGTTCCGTGGTATCGGTGAACGATGCGGCTATCAAGAAATCAGTGCCGACTTCTATCGATCAGGTGCTGCAAGGCCGCGCTGCCGGTGTGCAGATTCAAGCCAACTCCGGTACTCCGGGCGCAAGTTCCGCCATCCGCATCCGTGGTATCAACTCACTGAATGCAACGAACCAACCCATCTTTGTGATTGACGGTGTAGTAGTGGATGCTGCCACAGACGATGAAACCAACAACCCGTTGTCGAGCATCAACCCTTCGGACATCGTTTCAATGGACGTACTGAAAGATGCCTCCGCTACTGCCATCTACGGTGCGCGTGCCTCCAACGGTGTCATCATGATTACTACCAAACGCGGGCAAGCAGGCGAGTCTACCATCACTTATGATGGCTACATCGGTTGGCAGAGCATGCCCAAACACTTGGATATGATGAACCTGCGCGAATATGCCGAGCACCACAACGCCCGTGCAGCAGCAGGCATCGTAACTCAAAGCAGCGCTTTCGTACGCCCTGACATGCTGGGTGAAGGAACCGACTGGCAGGACGAACTTTTCCAGAATGCAATGATGACCAGCCACAACCTCTCGATGACAGGTGGCAGCGATAAAGTGACTTATGCCATCAGTGCCGGTTATCTGGATCAGGACGGCATAGCGCTGGGTTCAGGCTTCAAACGCCTCTCCTTGCGTGGAAACGTAGATGCACAAGTGAAGAAGTGGCTGAAAGCAGGAATCAACTTCTCACTGTCCGATTCTAAACAAAAGGTAGGCAGCGACAACAATATCATCATGAATGCGTTGCAGCAACAACCCTCCGTAGCAGTAACCAATGCCGACGGAGGTTTCGACGGACCGGACGATGTATGGATGCCGGTCAACCCGGTAGCTTATGCCACTATCCGCGACAACTACAACAAGAAGATGAACTTTCGCATGAGCACTTATCTGGAAGCTACACTGATGGACGGGTTGTCTTTCAAAACAGAACTATCCGCCGACTATAACCTGAATAAGTTCTATTATTATGAACCGGACTATAAGTTTGGCGTCATCACCAACGAAACCCGTAGCGGTCGTTGGACCAAAACCGACACCAAGTACTGGTCATGGAGGAACATCCTTACTTATAGCAAGACTTTCGCCAATGTACACAATATCAACGTCATGGTGGGACAGGAAATGTCACAGTCGCACTGGGAAACACAGGTGAGCAATGCAACAGGCTATCTGAGCAACTCAACAAAAGACCCGAGTGCAGGCGACATCTCCAAATCGAGCGGTACCGGTTCGCAAAGCGACAATTCCATCGCCTCTTTCTTCGGTCGTGGCTTCTATTCGTATGACGACCGCTACTTACTCACCGCTACCATACGTCGTGACGGTTCTTCCAAATTTGCCAAAGGCAACCGTTGGGGCTGGTTCCCTTCTGCCGCCTTGGGCTGGAAACTTTCCAATGAATCTTTCCTGAAAGACAACGACATAATCAACAACCTGAAACTCCGCTTCGGTTGGGGTGCAACAGGTAACCAGAATGTGGAAAACTGGGCTTACATGGCCATGCTTTCATCAAAGACTACCCCGTGGGGTGTAGGTGTGCTGACAGGAAATACTGCCAACCCCGAACTGAAATGGGAAACTACCTACTCTACCAACATTGGTCTGGATCTCAGTCTTTTCCAAAACCGCATCGAGTTCATAGCCGATGTTTACTACAAGAAAACCAAAGACTTACTGCTTCAACTCCCTTTACCGTCTTATCTGGGTTCGGCAGGAGCCGGTTCGGCCAGTAACCCGTGGGCAAACGTAGGTTCACTGGAGAATAAAGGTATAGAGTTGACCCTGAACACCGTGAACATTGACAAGAAAGGTTTCCAATGGCGCTCCAACTTCGTGTTCTCACTGAATCGCAACAAAGTGCTCAAGCTGGATACGGAAAGTGCTTCCATCGAAAAGACCTACAGCGTGGGCAGTGAAACCAGCGTAGTGACACGTACCGTTGTAGGACAACCGATCGGACAATTCTGGGGTTACAAGGTGATTGGCCGTTTCGACAAAGCCGAAGACTTCTATTATAAGGATAAAAACGGTGCCGTGAAACCGGTTGCCCTACCCGCGGGCTCTTCCATCGAAGAAGGGAAGACCTGGATTGGCGACTATATCTTTGCCGACCTCAACAATGACGGTGTAATCGACAATAACGACTGTACCTTCATCGGTAATCCTGAACCTAAGTTCACCTACGGTATCGGCAATACCTTCTCTTGGAAAGGTTTCGACCTCACCATCTTCCTCTCCGGCTCCTATGGCAATGACGTGCTGAACTACAACAGCCGCTACATAGAGAATCCGCGAGTGAACAGTAACCTGCTGAAGAGCGCAGCCAACTATGCCCGAGTAGAGAGAATAGACCCGAATGGCCCGGATGATTTCCGCAACCTGCATGTTGTAAACGGAAGCACATTCCTGCCACGTATATCAGCTTCTACCACGAATGCCAATAACCGCGTCAGCGACCTCTACATAGAAGATGGCTCTTACCTGCGCATCCAAAACATCTCACTGGGTTATACTCTACCTAAACAATGGGTCAGCAAGTTGAACTTACAGAACGTGAAGATATATGCCAACTTGCAGAACGTATACACCTGGACCAACTATTCCGGTTACGACCCCGAGGTGGGTTGCATGTATGGCGATGCTCTGATGAATGGTCTGGACTATGGCCGTTATCCCTCACCGCGTATTTATACATTCGGTTTAAACGTTTCTTTCTAACCTAAAAACGAGAAAACAATGAAAAGCAAATTAATTCTCATAATAGCTTTGGCCGGTGGAATGTCACTGGTAAGTTGCGAAGACTTCCTGGAACAAGAAAATACTACCAACCTCAATCAGGAAACTTTCTTCGACAGCGATGCGGCTATCACGGCTGCAACTGCTCCTCTTTACAATTACGTATGGTCCAGCTTCAACGAGAAAGCCTACTACTCTATGGGCGACGGTCGTGCCAACAACATCACTGCACAATATTCCGATTACATCTACCCATACACTAACCTGAACGAAACATCACTCGCAGCAGGTCTTGATGATGCCTGGGGCGCGTTCTATTCGGTAGTGGCGCAAGCTAATAATACGATTAATAATATTAAGAATCATGCCTCCGCCAATGTAAGCGAAACTGCCAAGACGCAAGGTATAGCCGAAGCACGCTTCATGCGTGGAACAGCCTACTGGTATCTGGCTTCCCTCTGGGGACTCGCCATCATCTACGAGAATACGGCAGACCTGGTAAACAACTATGTGGTTCCTGCCAACAACCGTGTCGACGTTATGGAATTTGCAATCCGCGATCTGGAATATGCTGCCAAGTATCTTTCGGATACACCTGCACAAAGCGGGCGTGTCACGAAGTATAGCGCTTTCGGTATGTTGTCCCGCGTATATCTCTCCATGGCGGGTCTGACTGAGAATGGCGAATACAATGGGAGCAACGTAGCCACCGACCCGAACCGGGGCACGCGCAACACATATTATCTGGATTTAGCCCAGAAAGCCGCTCTGAAAGTTACGGGTACTTCTTCTTATGGTCTGATGGATAACTATGGTGACCTCTTCACTTATGCAAACAACAATTGCAAAGAAGCTCTGTTCCAGTTGCAATGGCTTGCCGGTTCTAAAGATGTTCTCCCCTGGGGAAGCATGCAGTCCATCACCACCTTCTTCGGTTGGTCTACTATGGTGACAGATGCCACCAACTGGGGTGGAGCCACTTACTGTTCCTGGGACTTGTGGGACGAATATGATCCTAAGGACGTGATTCGTCGCCACTATACTGTGGCTTCGTATGGCGAATTCTATCCGGACATGAATGTACGCGGTGGAGGATACACGTATGGCATAACAGAAAACCGAGGAAGCCAAGGTGCAAACATCAAAAAGTATGTGATTGGCACGAACGCCGACAATGGTGTAAGTTACCAACAAAGCAGTGGTTTGAACACTCACATGCTCAGACTGGCTGAGATTTATCTGAATCTGGCTGAAGCTATCTTAGGCAACAATGCATCAACTAATGACGAAACAGCCTTGTTCTTTTTCAACAAAGTGCGTACACGTGCCGGCATGCCCTCCAAGACCTCCATTACCTTCGAAGACCTGCGTTATGAACGTCGCATCGAACTGGCCTTTGAAGGACAGTATTGGTACGACCTGATACGCCGCTCCTACTACAAACAGCAGGAAGTAGTGAACTACATGAATAATCAGAACCGCAACGCCAGCTATGACTATAATGAAACCACCGGAGTATATGAAATCAGCGAAGATTACGTTGCCCCCGGAACAGGGGTGGCTACAGCAACCGCCAATAGTCTGACGCTTCCGGTATCAGATGTTGACCAGAACAAGAACCACTACCTCCGTGGAAACATCGAAACCGTGCCTTACTCTTTCGGCGAAAGAGAAGTGTCTACAGCAGATTTATACAAATAATTAAAAAACAAAACGGATATGAAAAACTTGAAATATATATGGCTTTTGTGTCTTGCGCTGACTACTGTCTGCTTCGTATCTTGCGATGACGATGACGCTCAGGATAGCAAACCTATCAAAATTACACAGATTTATCTGGAAGATTATAAGTCCGCAGTGCCCGACCGCCCGATTGAATTTGCCCGTCTGGGGCAATTAATCCGTATTGAAGGCAGTGGCTTTTTAGGAATGAAAAAAGTATATATCAATGGATACAATACATTTTTCAACGTGGCTTATGTAGCCGATAACTCCATGCTGATTACTATTGATAGTAAGACACCTGTTGTTGATGCAACAGAAGATGTACGTAACAAAATACATCTGGTAAAATCCGGTGCCGACTTATGGCATGACTTTGAAATCCGCTCTGCCGCCCCAAGTGTCTCATATATCAGCAATACACTGCCGCAAGCAGAGGAAAAGGTAACTGTATATGGAACCGGACTGCACGAAACAAGTAAAGTGACCTTGCCCGGCGGAATAGAAGTCACCAATATAGAGAGTGATGAAGACGGTGAATGGTATTCATTCAAAATGCCTCCAGGAGTTACAGCAAGCGGTTCCATCTATTCAGAAGGAGCTAACGGTACTGCCGCTACTCCCGCCTACTTCAATGACAGCAACTGCATGATACTTGATTTCGACGGTAAAGGTAAACAAGGTTTCTGGAGTTGGAGTGAGACAGGTTCTATGATTAATGATGAAGACCTTGTGAACGACCCTAAAGAATCAGGACGTGGCAAGTGTTTACAGATTGTGCCGGATCGTTTATTGAGCGGCAGTGGTGTAGCTGCGGGGAAACCTCGTGTTACAGAATGCTGGACCGTGGGCACCGGTGAAGATGAAAGCGTGGACTGGACACGTATGTATTCTTATATCCCGGAAACTACGCCTCTGACAGATGTTGCCTTCCAGTTCGACATTTATGTTCCCGAAACATGGATTGGAACCGGACACCTTCAGATTTGTCTCTTCAATAATTTCAACTTCGCAGGAATAGGTTCTGATGACGACGGCCAACGCACTGCATTCTATGTGCCTTATATCCAGAATGGAGCAGTTGTTCCTTTCACCACGGAAGGCTGGCAAACAGTGACAATCCCTTTCAGCGAATTCGGTTATTACAAAAAGGAACTGGAAGAGGGAACCACCACACCTACTTTCAAGACTGTAGTTGAGGACCGCTTGGCTGCCAAGTATCAGAACTTCGGCGTCGGCTTTGTTAATACAGACTTTACTTTTGGCGGAGTAGATATTATTTCTACCATCTTCAAGACCAAAGTTTATCTGGATAACTGGCGCGTGGTGCCTTGTGCAAGTGTTACGATTTCAGACTTCAACGACGAAGAGAGTGCTGAATAAGTTTATCAATCAAATAAAAGAGTATAGATTATGAAACTAAATAAAATCATTCTCCCGGTAGTGGCTTGCGCATTAACATTTGGCAGTTGCTACGACGAAAAGATGGAATGGGGCAAACCTGACGGACATGGTGACGTCAATATCTCCGATATTCCCCTTGCGCTAAAAGAGAAATTAGCGAACTATGATTATATCAAAGCGTATGCAAAACAGTATGCTCCACACATGACCATCGGTCTCGGTTTGGGAGCCGACCTTTATATCAACGACACACAATACAAACAGGTAGCTGACGAGAATTTCCAGTTGTTCACCACCGGAAATGCTATGAAACATGCGTCTGTGGTGAAAACAAACGGTGAGTTAGACTTCACAACCATTGATGCGTTCCTGAGTCTTGTTCCGGCAGACATCCAGATATATGGACATAATTTTCTCTGGCATACGCAACAAAAACAAACGTATCTGAAATCACTGATCGCTCCGGAGATAATTGTTGAATCAGGCGATGACGATGTATGCGAGAATATCGTTAACAATTACGACTTTGAAGGAGGCAACGCAAATGGATGGACCGGTCTATGGGGTAAATATACTTATGCTGTAGAGCAACCGGGACATGACAGCGACTACGCCATCCACTTCACCATGACCAACGAGACAAGTGCAAACTATGATTGTCAGCTATTCTGGCCTACCGGAATGCTTAAAACCGGGGTTACTTACGCTTACTCATTTTGGGTAAAATCAGATGTCGGAATTAAGGTTCAGTTTATTGGTCAGAATGCATCTTACGAGGGTATCTATAAAGATACATTTACCGCACCAAGCGACTGGATTCGATGTACAGGTGAATTTACCTATACAGAAAGTGATACTAAAGATATTGAACGCATAGGTATCCAGTTCGGTGGAACTCCGGGAAGCAATGTATGGGTAGACGACTTTAAATTCGGAAAGAAAATAGAAGACCCTGATGCTAATAGAACCAATTTACTAACTAACGGGAACTTCACAGAAGACATACAGGACTGGAGTAAATGGAATGGTGATGATGGATGTAATACCTGGAACGATTCGGAAGGCAACAAAGCAAAAGGTTGCTTGCAAGTAGTCAATGCAGCCGATAATGAAAATGGCGAGTGGAAAGTCCAGATTCATAGCAACCTGCTTCAAACTATTGCCAAAGGTACCAAACTATATATATCATATTATATTAAGATGGCTTCAGGTACAGGCTCTGCACGTATCTCAACATCAACTGCCACTGGAACCGGTGATACTAATTATCAGGGAAATCAAGTAGTCGCATCTGAATGGCAGCGTGTAGAATGGGAGCTTGAAGCCTCAGCCGACATTACAGGCATCAATTTTGATTTAGGTTTAAAAGCTGGTACATATTTGATTGACGACGTAATAGTATCTACCGATCCATTCAATTCAGCAACTCCTGCTAATCGTGCAGTTACTCGTGCCGGTGGTATTACATACAAGTTCAAGACTCCGGAAGAAAAGAAAGCTGCCTTGCTTGGTGCCATGGAATCCTGGATTAAGGGAATGCTGGAGCATACCGGCAACCGCATCAAGGAATGGGACGTAATCAACGAACCTATTACAGATAATGGACAATGGCGTGGTATCGGCGGAAACTTTATGAGTAATGGTGATGAAGCTCCTGATACAGCACCTGTAGAAGACGAAGAAAGCGGTCTGAACCTGAACTGGGCAGCCGACCATTTCTACTGGGGTTACTACATCGGCAAAGAATATGCAGTGAAGGCTTTCGAATATGCCCGCAAATATGCAGCAACTGATGCCAAGCTCTATGTAAATGATTACAATCTCGAATCAAGCCCAAACAAACTGACCGCCTTGATTGACTTCGTAAACTACATTGAAGAGAACGGCCAGAAAGTAGATGGTATCGGAACTCAGATGCACGTATCATCCAGCATCACGAAAGCCCAGGTAGACGCTATGTTCAAGACAATGGCAGCAACCGGTAAGTTGGTTCGCGTAACTGAACTGGATGTACAAGTAGGCACTACTACCCCATCTGCCGAACAACTGGCAACACAGGCAGAAGTTTATCAGATGATTTTCGACTCTTACAGAGAAAATGTACCGCAAGCACAACAATCAGGTATCACCATCTGGACGCTGACTGACAGCAAGAAAGAACATGAATACTGGTTATCGGAAGATGCACCTAACTTATTCGATGCAAACTACGGACGCAAACATGCCTATAAAGGTGTATGCGACGGCATTGCCGGAAAAGATATAAGTGAAGACTTCAGCGGTGACGACTGGAAGAATGCGTATGAAACAGAGGAGGAAACTCCGGCTAAATAATGAGTGAAGACAGAAAATCTGGTAAGGCTCCGGCCTTACCAGATTCTCCTTTAAACTATGTAACAAAGCCCCTTTTTACCCTCTGAAACAAGAAGATGTACGATAAACGAAAAATTATGTAACATACGGCAGGGATAATGTAACCGAAATGAATTTTTCTGCAACACCACGGAAAGCTTTCTAAATTATAGCTTACTATCTTTGTTGCTATGGAAAACATATAAAACCAATATCAGCAAACAATGAAGAATTGGATTCTATTTTTGGCAATCAGTCTCATTACATTCGGACATGCAAATGCTCAGAAAAGTATATTGCAAAAGCAAGGTACTGCTACGCAATTGGTGGTAGACGGTAAACCTTTTCTTATTTTAGGCGGTGAATTAGGAAATTCATCTGCTGCCTGCACAGAAGATATCGAACGAATCTTCCCGAAACTACAACGTATGGGACTGAACACGGTACTCGTTCCGGCATACTGGGATTTGACCGAGCCTCAAGAAGGTCAATTTGACTTCACTCTCACGGACAAAATCATCGACCAAGCACGGCTAAACGGTCTGAAAGTAATCTTCCTCTGGTTCGGAGCTTGGAAGAACTCCATGAGTTGCTACGCTCCCCTTTGGTTCAAAGAAAACTATAAGAAATATCCGCGCGCCTATACGCAAAGCGGAAAGCCACTTGAAATAGCCAGCGCATTCTCCGAAAATGTTTATCAGGCAGACAGCCGCGCTTTTTCTCAATGGATGAGACACATTGCATCCATTGATAAAGAGGAAGGCACCGTCATCATGATACAGATAGAGAATGAGATAGGTATGTTGGAAGATGCAAGGGATTACTCCAAGGAAGCCAACGCGCAGTTCAATGCTCCGGTACCCGCGGAACTAATGAATTTCCTGCAAAAGAACAAAAAAACGCTCCATCCTGAGATGCTTCAAAAATGGGAAAACCAAGGATGCAAGAAACAAGGCACTTGGCAGGAAGTCTTCGGAGCTGATATCTATACCGACGAACTTTTTATGGCTTGGCACTATGCCCGCTACGTGGAGAGAATGGCACAGGAAGCCCGGTCTATTTATAATGTTCCGCTTTATGTGAATGCTGCCATGAACAGCCGCAACCGTAAACCTGGTGAATACCCCTCTGCCGGTCCGTTGGCACACCTTGTCGATATATGGCATTGCGGAGCCCCTAGCATTGATTTACTAGCACCCGACCTGTACGATAATGGTTTCACAGAGTGGGTGGCCAAATATAAACTGCACAACAACCCGTTGTTCATCCCCGAAATAAAACTAACAGATAATAACGGTGTAAGAGCCTTCTACATCTTCGGTGAACACGACGCCATCGGCATTAGTCCGTTTTCCATTGAAGATGGTTCCGACTCCCCTAACACTCCGTTGGTGAAAAGCTATAAAACATTGAAAGAGTTAATGCCACTCCTGAGCAAATTTCAAGGTAAAGGGGCAACGAAAGGACTGCTCTTCGATCAGGAAAACAAAGAAAGTGTCCTCTATCAGGATGATTTAAAAATAATCTGCCGCCACTTCTTTACCCTTCCCTGGGATCCGCGCGCCAGAGATGGCAGCACATGGCCCGAAGGCGGCGGTATCTTGCTGAAACTTGCTCCGAATGAATATATCGTGGCAGGCAGTGGCATCGTCATTGAGTTTGAAAAGGCTACTGAAAATCAAACCAAGGTACAGGCTTTGGGGGAAGACGGTTTCGCTCAAGCAGGAAGAAAGGGGGAAAAGGTGATTAGTGATGGAGTGGTAAGTGATAAGCAGGTATGGAAGGGAGCACGTTGCGGCATCGGCTCGGTAGACGAGGTGAAAGTGAACAAAGACAGCACTTTCTCTTATATCCGCCGCCTGAACGGTGACCAAGACCATCAAGGACGCCATGTACGCATCTCCGTGGGAGACTTTCGCATCCTGCACGTGAAATTATATGAGTATAAGTAGTAGATAGATTTTAAGATATGAATAAGGTTAGTTACAATAAAGTTAGGTTGAGTCTGGCAGTGCTGCTTTGTCTTTGTACCATTTCCATGGTGGATGCAAAGGTAAAGCTGCCTGCCTTGATTTCTGACAGAATGGTACTGCAACGCGAGCAATCCATCAAAGTATGGGGCATGGCAGATGCAGGAAAAAACACAGTGACCACACGCCTAATCAGCAACAGCGGATATCCCCACTTCGTGCAAGAGAAACCGTATAAGATTATCTGCGGAAACGAAGAAGCGAGCCTGCTGGGAGAATGGAAATACAGGTTGGGGGCCGCCTCCCGCTCTGGGAATGATGTTCTTCTGCTATAAGCCGATATGCCTGTACAATGCCATGATTGCCGACTGGCACCGCACATTCAACAATCCGGGACTACCTTTCCATATCGTTGAACTGGCAGACTTCCTGCCGAAAGATGATATAGGTGGTCGTCAGGCTTGGGCTGAGATGCGCAGGGAGCAGGCACGGGTGACCGAAACGATCATTAACAACTGATAATTAATAACTGAAAATATAATCATGAATGCACTAAGTCAGAAAGTGTCTATGGCCGAAAAAATCGGTTATAGTTTAGGAGATTGCTCTGCGAACCTCGTGTTCCAGATGATGATGATTTACCAAACCAAGTTCTATACCGATGTCTTCGGTCTGGAAGGTGCCATTGCCGGGTCGGTCATGCTGATTGCCCGCATTGTAGACGCTTTTGTCGACCCAACCGTAGGTATACTGTCCGACCGGACACGGAGTAAATGGGGAAAATACCGTCCGTGGGTACTTTGGACAGCACTACCGTTTATGGTATTCTATGTACTGGCATTCTACAATCCGGGCATCGAAGATAAGGGACTGGTAGCAGTATATGCAACTATCTCTTATACCTTATTAATGACACTGTATTCCTTTAATAATACGCCGTATGCATCGCTGGGTGGTGTAATGTCGAGCGACATCAAGGAGCGCACAAGCATTACTTCCATCCGCTTTGTGGCCGCTACCATCGCACAATTCGTCGTACAAGGTCTGACGCTGCCGTTAGTAAGCAAGTTTGCAGGCGAAAGCGGTGACAAAGGACATGGCTGGTTATGCACCATTTCCTTGTTTGCAGTAATCGGTTTCGTATTTCTGGTCATTACTTTCTTCTCCAGTCGCGAACGCATCACGCCACCGGCAAATCAGAAAACCGATACCAAGAAAGACATCAAGGATGTATTCAAGAATATCCCCTGGAGAGCCATGTTTATCCTGACCCTCTTCCTTTTCACCACCCTTGCCATGTGGGGGAGCGCCATGAACTACTATTTTGAGAATTATGTAGATGCCGGTGCACTGTATGCATTCCTCGATAAACTCGGACTGGTAGCTACGCAGGCTAGTGACAGTGTAGGATATACGATATTGAACGCGTTCGGGCTCATTGTCAGTAGTCCTGAAAAAGCCTATGAAGTAGGCTTCGGTGTATTCAATATGCTGGGAGCTATCGTACAGTTCTTCGGCGTAATCTTCCTGTCTGGTTTTCTCGCCAACCGCTTCGGAAAGAAATCGGTGTTTATTATTTGTCTGGCATTGACGGCATTGTTCACGGCATTTTTCTACTTCCCCAACGAAACGGATGTGGAAACGATGTTTGTGCTAAACTTCCTGAAGAGTCTGGCGTATGCACCTACCGTTCCGTTGCTTTGGGCAATGATTGCCGACGTGGCGGACCACTCGGAATACGTGAACCATCGTCGGGCGACAGGATTCGTGTTTGCCGGCGTAGTATTTGCATTGAAGGCCGGTTTGGGCATAGGTGGTGCTATTCTGGGTTTCCTGCTTTCCGGCTTTGGATACGTATCGGGTGCAGGTGTGGCACAAAGCGATTTGGCTATTCATGGTATTGTACTTTCATCCAGCATCATCCCAGCAGTGACGTTCCTGATTGGTGTTATCGCACTATGGTTCTACCCCATCACAAAGAAGTATAATGAACAGATACAGGCGGAACTGACAGAGCGCAGGGAAAAGGCAGACTATTAGCGCCATTGCGCAATGGTAAGCTAAAAGCGAGCTATATGGCAAATATCAAATTAATCAAAGTATAACAATAATGAATTTTAGAAACATAATACCTGTACTATTCGCCCTCATCGCCTTGTCTGCCTGTAGCGGAGGCAATCAGCCCGTAGCTGTCGATCCGACACTGAAAGGCATCCTCGGCGATAAATTCCTCGTTGGTGTCGCCCTCAACTCCGAACAAGCAGCTGGGCGCGACACCAGTGCAGTCCGTATCGTGCAGCGCCACTTTAATTCCATCGTGGCAGAAAACTGCATGAAAAGCGAAGTTATTCATCCCGAAGAAGATCGTTATGACTTTACCCTGGCGGACGAGTTCGTCAAGTTCGGTGAAGAGAATGGGATGTTTATCATCGGACACTGCTTGATATGGCACTCGCAATTATCGCCGTGGCTCTGTGTGGACGCTGATGGGAAGAATGTATCACCCGAAGTACTGAAACAACGGATAAAAGACCACATCTACACCATCGTAGGACGCTATAAAGGTCGCGTCAAAGGCTGGGATGTAGTGAACGAAGCAATCGAAGGAGATGGAAGTTACCGTAAAAGTAAGTTCTATGAAATATTGGGCGAAGAATACATTCCGCTGGCTTTCCAATTTGCTCATGAAGCCGATCCGGATGCGGAACTATATTACAATGACTACGGCATGCATGAACCTGGGCGACGTGACGGCGTTGTACGTATGATCCGTGCACTGAAAGAGAAGGGGCTACGTGTAGATGCCATCGGCATGCAGGGACACATGGGACTGGACTATCCAAGCATTGGCGATTATGAGACCAGCATCCTGGCTTTCGCTGCAACAGGTGCCAAGATAATGATAACAGAATGGGATATGAGCGCCCTCCCTACACTGAACCGCGGAGCGAACATCGCTGACAAAGTAGCTTTTGAGAAAGCTCTGAATCCTTATCCGGAAGCTCTTCCGGACAGTGTATCGCACCTATGGAATGCCCGCATGAAGTCGTTCATGGAACTTTTCATAAAGCACTCAGATGTTATTACGCGCGTAACAGCATGGGGAGTATCAGACTCTGATTCCTGGAAGAATAATTGGCCTATGGTCGGAAGACGCGAGTATCCGTTGCTTTTCGACCGCTCATACCAGCCCAAACCTTTTCTGAAGGAGATATTGCAGCCTAAGAAAGCTGTATTCGATGAGTTTATCTATACTGTGACTTCTAAAGGTGCGGATAAAGTAGCCGAAAAGCCAAACATCCCCGGTATGCTGAATCCTATCTTACCGGGCTGCTACCCCGACCCCAGTATCTGTCGCGTAGGAAATGATTATTATATGGTCAATTCCTCTTTCGCCTTTTTCCCCGGCGTGCCTATCTGGCACAGTACGGACCTGATAAACTGGAAACAACTGGGCTATGTCCTCAACCGTCCGTCGCAACTGCCCATGTATGACGGTCTGCGCATCAGCGGCGGTATCTATGCCCCGGACATCAAGTATAATCCGCACAATGGGTTATTCTACATGATAACCACTGCCGTAGATGGCGGAGGCAATTTCTTCGTCACTACCAATGATCCGAAGAAATGCAATTGGAGCGATCCCACATTCTTACCCGAAGTGGGTGGCATCGACCCCGGTTTCCTCTTTGACGAAGATGGAAAAGCATACATCGTAAACAACGACGCCCCAGCCGGAAAGCCGGAATACAGCGGTCATCGTGCCATCTGGATACGTGAATTCGACTGGAAAAACGGCTGCATCGTGGGAAAACAGAAGATGATTATCGACGGAGGTGTAGATAAATCGCAACATCCCGTCTGGATAGAAGGTCCGCACCTTTACCACATCAACGGTACTTATTATCTGATGGCCGCCGAAGGTGGAACAGGACCTAACCATTCGGAAGTAGTCTTTACCTCCGAATCGCCATTCGGTCCTTTCAAACCCTGTTCCATCAACCCGATACTGACGCAACGCGGGCTGCCGGACAACCGTCCTAATCCCATCACCTGCGTCGGCCATGCCGACCTCGTGCAGGCACCCGAAGGCGATTGGTATGCTGTCTTCCTCGGCGTTCGTCCCTACAACGGCGAGCACGATGTAATGGGGCGCGAAACATTCTTGTTGCCTGTTACCTGGAAAGATAATCAACCTGTTATTCTGCCTGAAGGTGAAACCATCACCTATACGACAGACCGCCCTTACGGTCCTACCCCACTCTGGACGACCGACGGATTGGCTCCGGAAGCCTTCTTCATCCGTACCCCGCTGGTGTCTTGCTATGCAATAAGTGGTAAAGGCCAACTCACACTGACCGCCAGCAGCAGTGACCTCAACGACAAACGACAACCCGCCGCCATTGGCCGTTGGATAAATAACTGGACATTCACTGCCCAAACTGCCCTCAACTTCACACCCGGGCAACAAGGAGATTTTGCAGGTATCACCTGTTTTCACGATGATTATTGCTATATTCGCTTTGGAAAAACATTGGATAAGGAAGGTAAGCCTATGCTATCACTGGAAGCATACAGCCGTGGAAAGCTCTGCAATCAGGCAAGCGCTACCCTGCCCCAGCCCAATGGAAAGATATATCTGAAAGTAGAAGGAAACGATGCCGTGAATTATACTTTCAGTTATGCCACCAGCCCCAAAGGCAATTGGACACAAGTAGGCGAACCTGTTTCCGCCGACCTGATAAGCACACAGACTGCCGGCGGTTTCACCGGTACGATGGTGGGCATTTACGCAACAGGAAACTATCATAATTAACAAACAAGAAGAACCCTTAAAATTATACAATCATGAAGAAAGAAAAAAGATACTTAGTACCCGGAGATTATATGGCAGACCCTGCCGTTCACGTATTCAACGACCGCCTTTACATCTATCCGTCGCACGACTGGGAAAGTGGTATCCCCGAGAATGACAACGGCGACCACTTCAATATGAAAGACTATCACGTCTTCTCTACCGACGATCCGATGCACGGAGAAATCACAGACCATGGTCTTGTACTCACCACCGAAGATATTCCTTGGGCCGGACGCCAACTCTGGGACTGTGACGTAGCAGAGAAAGATAGCAAATACTATATGTACTTCCCTCTGAAAGACCAAAACGACATCTTCCGTATCGGCGTTGCCATCAGCGACTGTCCCGAAGGTCCGTTCACTCCCCAGCCTGACCCGATGCGCGGAAGCTACAGCATGGACCCTGCCATACTGAATGACGGCGACGGCAACTATTATATGTACTTCGGCGGTCTCTGGGGCGGACAACTGCAACGTTACCGTGACAACAAAGCCCTGGAAAGCGGTGCTACTTTCCCTGCAGACAATGAACCGTCCATCCCTGCACGCGTTGCCAAACTCAGTGCAGACATGCTGCAATTCGCCGAAGAGCCTAAAGCTGTAGTTATTCTGGACGAAAACGGCAAACCGCTGACTGCCGGAGATAACGACCGACGTTTCTTTGAAGCCTCCTGGATGCACAAGTACAACGGCAAGTATTACTTCTCCTACTCCACCGGAGATACCCATCGCTTGTGCTATGCCATCGGCGACAACCCATACGGTCCATTCACCTATCAGGGCGTCATCCTCACCCCGGTAGTAGGCTGGACCACCCATCATGCCATTGTGGAATACAAAGGCAAATGGTATCTGTTCCACCACGACAGTGTGCCTTCCGGCGGACGCACCTGGTTACGCAGCCTGAAAGTTTGTGAACTGGAATACGATGCCGACGGACGTATCATTACCATCGAAGGACTTGATTAACCGACAATCAACCATATGGATACAGTAAAAATAGGAATCATAGGTACCGGATGGATTGCTGAGAAGATGGCAATCACCCTCATGGGAATGAAAGGTGTGGAAGCTTACGCAGTTGCTTCCCGCCAGTTACAAACCGCCCGCGACTTTGCCGAAAAGTGGGGATTCACCCGTGCCTACGGTTCCTATGAAGAGATGCTTGCTGATGAAAAGGTGGAGTTGGTATACATTGCCACTCCTCATTCACATCACTATGAACATGCACGCATGAGTTTGCTACATGACAAAGCGGTATTGTGCGAGAAAGCATTTACCTCCAATGCCCGCCAGGCAGAAGAATTACTGAATCTTGCCAAAGAAAAGAATCTCTTCATCACCGAAGCCATCTGGACACGCTACATGCCTTTGTCTCAAACCATCAACGAAATCATAGCAAGCGACATCATTGGGCGCCCCATGACATTATCTGCCAATCTGGGTTATCCTATCGGCAACCGCGAACGGCTCCGGCAACCCGCTCTTTCAGGCGGAGCTTTACTCGACCTGGGAGTATATACGCTGAACTTCGCCTCCATGATATTCGGCACCGAGATTGAGAATATCGCTTCAACCTGCATTAAGACTGACACAGGAGTGGATGCCCAAAACAGCATAACCCTCATCTTCAAAGATGGAAAAATCGCCGTACTGCATAGCACCATGCTGAGCATGACCGACCGCCAGGGTATTATCTCCGGAGAAAAAGGACACATAATTGTAGAGAACATCAATAATCCGCAACGGGTTACGGTAGTGACGGAAGATTACCAAACCATAGCCGTCTACAACTGCCCTCCACAAATCACCGGATATGAATATCAGGTATATGCTTCTATAGATGCCCTGAAGAACAGGTGGCTCGAATCGCCTTTCATGCCTCATGCCGAAACCTTGCGCATCATGCGCCTGATGGATAACCTGCGTAAAGAATGGGGTGTACGCTACCCCTCTGACGAATGAATGAATAACCAATCAACAATTCTTATTTATGAAGAAAGTACTTTCCCTACTCTTTATGATATGCTTTCTGCTTCCCGTTTCAGCCGAGAACGGCAGTCGCCTGTGGCTCCGATACTCCACAGACGGGAATGCAACCATATCCTGCAACAAGCAATCGCCCATGCTGGACATCGCCACCACCGAGTTGCGCAAAGCCTGGAAAGGCATGCCCGTTACATTAATCCTCCAGCGCAACAAAGAAACACGTGCTTTAGGTGAAGAAGGATATTGCCTCCTCACTTCAGATAACGGCCAAAAGATAACCATCACCTCCGCCGGAGAGCGCGGTCTGCTTTACGGAGCCTTCCACCTGCTGAGGCTGCAAGATACCGGTGCAGAAAACTTCTCTAAACTGAATATCAAAGAAAGTCCCACTTACGACCTGCGCATCCTCAACCACTGGGATAATCTGGACCGCAGCATTGAACGGGGTTATGCCGGACGGTCTTTATGGGACTGGGAAGCCCTGCCTTCCACCCTCTCCGACCGCTATGCGGACTATGCCCGCGCCAACGCTTCCATCGGCATCAACGGCACAGTCATCAACAACGTAAATGCCTCCTCACAAATCCTTTCCACCGAATATCTGGAGAAAGTAAAAGCACTGGCAGATGTATTCCGCCCGTACGGCATTCGCGTGTATCTCTCCATTAACTTCGCTTCCCCTATGCAATTAGGAGGTCTTTCCACCGCCGACCCGCTGGATAAAGAAGTCATCGCCTGGTGGAAGAACAAAACAAAAGAAATCTACCGCCTCATCCCCGACTTCGGCGGCTTCCTCGTGAAAGCCAATTCCGAAGGGCAACCCGGCCCGTGCGACTTTAACCGCACCCATGCCGAAGGTGCCAACATGCTGGCGGATGCCGTGAAACCTTACAAAGGCATTATCATGTGGCGTGCCTTCGTTTATAGCCCCAGCGATGCCGATCGCGCCAAACAGGCTTATCTGGAATTCCAGCCGCTGGACGGGCAATTCCGCAATAACGTCATCGTACAGATAAAGAACGGTCCGGTGGATTTCCAACCGCGCGAACCATACAGTCCCCTGTTCGGTGCCATGCCCAAGACCGCACAGATGGTCGAATTCCAGATTACACAAGAATATCTGGGCTTCTCCAATCATCTTGCCTATCTTGCTCCGATGTGGAAGGAATTTTTCGATTTCGTACAACCTTCTTCATTGAAAGCAATGGCAGGCGTTGCCAATATCGGAACAGATGCCAACTGGTGCGGACATCCCTTTGCACAGTCCAACTGGTATGCTTTCGGCCGCCTCGCCTGGAATCCTGAGCTATCTTCCGGAGCAATAGCGGAAGAATGGTTGAAACAGACATTCTTTGATGCGCACAACCCTCAGCACGCCCCCATTGCCCATGAAGTATGGCAAATGATGATGCAAAGCCGTGAAGCTGTAGTAGACTACATGATGCCCCTCGGCCTCCACCATCTTTTTGCCTGGGGACATCATTACGGTCCCGAGCCCTGGTGTGATATTCCCGGTGCACGCCCCGACTGGATGCCCTCTTATTATCACAAAGCTGATAAAGCTGGAATCGGCTTCGACCGCAGCCATACCGGAAGTAATGCCACCGCCCAGTATCCCGACTCGCTTTGCCATCTCTACGATGACATCAATACTTGTCCGGATGAATACCTGCTTTGGTTCCACCATGCTCCATGGAATCACACCATGCAAAGCGGACGTACACTCTGGGATGAACTCTGCTTCCGCTACGACAGAGGTGTGCAGCAAGTCAGAAGTTTTCAAAGAAAATGGGACCTAACAGAGAATTATATCGACATGGAACGTTTCAAAGACGTGCAGTCACGCCTGAAAATACAGGCGCGTGATGCCACATGGTGGAAAGATGCCTGCCTGCTCTACTTCATGGAATATTCAGGTATGCGGATTCCTTACGACATCGAACGCCCGATACATGAATTGGATGACTTGAAACAGGTGAAACTTCCGATTGACAACCACGAATGTCCTACAAGGGAGATGCTGAATGAAAGGAGATAATGAAACGGCAGAAAGTATCACGAAGCTTCTTCAAATCTTCCTGCTCGTAAACAAAATGGGTTGAATTTGAGAGATGAACGATTCGCAGGTATTCTGCCGGAATCGTTCTCTCAAAGCCCGCTTACACTCGATGCACTCACCAATTCTTTTTACAAATAACATCTACTCAAGAAATAGCCGTATACTGAACCTAATTCAGTCGTATAGTGAATAGGGTTCAGTATACAACTGAATACAGCACAACCAAAGCACATTGATAGTCAAACAGTTACAAAAGACTACGCAACCATTAATAAATTTCAACAAATCATCTAAATAATATTGCACCCATAACGGAGAGGATGAAATTAAACAGATTGTCGCACTATTCTTTAATAGCAATTACATCTTTTCGTATTTGCTCAACAGAAAAATCCTAGAATAAGTATATTAAAAGAATATTAGTTTTCTTTTTAAAAGAAAGTATAGCTGATATTAACTATATTTGTGGGCAGAAAATTAATAAGATATGAAAAATACAATATTATATCTAATCTGCTTATTCTTATTCAGCAACTTGTGTTATGCTCAAGAGGGCAGAATGTTTACTGTTGACAAAGAGCTGTCAAGCAGTATGATAAATAAAGTCTATCAAGACCAGGATGGAATTATCTGGATTGCAACGGAGGACGGCCTGAATCGATATGACGGAGCTAAATTTACCGTATATAAACACGATAAAAGGAATCCTAATTCTCTATTGAACAATTATGTTCGCGTGCTTTATGAAGATAGCCGGAAACGTCTTTTCGTCGGTAGCCTGAAGGGACTGCAGATCTATGATCGGGAAACCGATATGTTCACTACTATTCCTATGAAGTTTATCAATGGAGGCAAAGCAGAGGCTAATATATCTTCCATAATCGAACGTAAAAACGGAGAAATACTCGTCGGCACATCGGGACACAACCTGTTTTCATTAGAAACGCAAGGTGACAACATGGTAGTACAACAAATAGATAAGACCATCCCAAGTAGACTGATAACTTGTTTATATGAAGACAAGCAAGGATTCTTATGGGTAACAACAGGAGACAATGGCATATTCCGAATAGACAATAACAAGCAGCAAAAGCAATATTTAAGCGAAAAGGGAATAGCATGGAATACGATCTCAAGCATTTGCGAAGATAGATATGGGAATCTATATATGGGAAGTCTGCAAAAGGGATTATTTCAATATAACTACCAGACAGAGACATTTACTCCTATTGTATATAGTCCTGATTCTAACCTTCCTATCAAAATCTTATATCCAACAGATCAGGATGAAATCTATATTGGAACAGACGGAAATGGTATTAAAATTTACGATATTCAGAAAAAGAAAATGCAGGATAGCAACCTCAATGTCACTACCTTTAATCTGAATAAAGCTAAAGTTCACTCTATCCAAAAAGACAGATTAGGAAATCTCTGGCTGGGATTCTTCCAGAAAGGGGTCATGATTATTCCTGCAACAACCAATGAATTCAAATACATTGGCTTCAAATCAGCCGTTAACAACACAATCGGTTCAAGTTGTGTTATGTCTGTTTTTAAAGATCACATCGGAACTTTATGGGTAGGTACTGATAACGATGGAATCTATGGTATTTCTCCCGATGGCACACAGAATGTACATTTCACAACTTCAGAAAGTCCCCACTCTGTTCCTTCTACCATAATGAGTATCTACGAAGATTCCAATCATAACCTATGGATAGGTTCCTACTTGAATGGTATGGCGAAAATGGATACCAAAACAGGAAAATGTACCTATTTGAATCTTGTAGACGACCGATCAAATCTGGTACAAAGTGTCTATTGTTTTGCCGAGGATAACGACAAGAATCTATGGATAGGAACCATGGGGGCTGGCATTTTTTATATGGACATAAATACAGGCAAAATAAACCGATGCCACACGTATGAAACCATAGCAGAATGGGGAAAGCCGGAAATGCTACATAATTCATGGATCAATTGCCTGCTACACACCGCCGATGACAAATTATACATAGGCACTTATGATGGCCTAGCTTGTCTGGATATAAAAACAATGAATTTCAATAGCCCTCTTAAAACTAAAAGGATATTACCCGGTGATGTTGTCTATGCCCTATACCAAGATCAGAACGGCGGCATTTGGATCGGTACGTCCAGAGGGTTAAATTATTTGGATCCCAAAACAATGTCTACTCACGAATACACCATGGAAGATGGCTTACCCAGCAACCTTATTTGCTCCATCCAAGGTGATGATAACGGATATCTCTGGATTAGTACAGGCTACGGAATCAGCCGTTATAACACCAGGAATCCTAGTTTCATAAACTTTTATGCCAATGATGGATTGCAAGGCAATGAATTTAGCAAAGGGGTAGGTTTTACCGATCCGACAGGAGAAATCATATTCGGAGGAACCGGTGGTATCACCTACTTCAATCCACTGGTGATTACCAATCCCAATAAAAAACCGGAAATACGGATTACAGATTTTAATATTCATGAAAAGACCATCAAGAAAGGAATGAAATCCGGAAATTATGAGATTGTCAATACAGCAATTATGGATGCGGAGCTCTTTCAATTATCTCACAAAGACAATTCTTTCAGTATTGAGTTTTCTGCTATGGAATTTTATAGTCCGGAACGGATTACTTACATGTATTCCCTCAACAATTCAAATTGGGTCAGCCTGCAACAAGGCATAAATCGAGTTTCATTCAGTAACTTAGCCCCAGGCAACTATACGTTCCAAATAAAAGCCAAAGATTATAATTACTACTCCGATACAAAGGAAATAACAATTACCATTTTCCCAGCCTGGTATGCATCCGGCTGGGCTAAACTAATATATATAATCTTAGCACTGGGCATCATTTATATTATCATCATACAAGTGCGCCATCGCTATCGTGCCCGTCAGGAAATAATGGAGCATATACATGCGGAACAGATCAATGAAGCAAAGCTACAATTCTTTATCAACATTTCCCATGAAATCCGTACTCCGATGTCCCTCATCATAAGTCCGCTACAGAAATTGATAGCTATAGATAAGGATGGAGAACGGCAGAAGAACTATTACACTATCTACCGGAATGCAGAACGTATACTCCGGTTAGTAAACCAGTTGATGGACATCCGCAAAATCGACAAAGGACAGATGGCCTTGAAATTTCAGGAGATGGATATCGTAGGATTTATCCATGACTTGTATAACACATTTGAATACCAGGCAAAAACTAAACATATCACCCTGAATTTCCAACCGGAAATAGAAAAACTACAGGTTTGGATAGATCCGAAGAACTTCGATAAAGTAATTCTGAACATACTTTCCAATGCTTTCAAGTTTACACCAGAAAATGGTGAAATCAATATTTATCTACGCATGGGTGAAAGTCCGAAGGCTTCTAAAGCTCTGCAACATTATTTTGAAATTGTAGTGGCAGATAGCGGTATTGGCATCGATCCTGCAGAGATGGGACGGATTTTTGAACGCTTTTATCAGATTCGCAACAGCCACAACAACTCTAATATAGGTACCGGCATTGGCTTGCATCTGAGCCGCTCATTAATAGAATTGCATCATGGCACAATATTGGCTGAGAGTAACGAGGGAAAACCGGGTTCGCGCTTCATTATCCGCCTCCCTTTAGGCAAAGAACACTTAACAGCAGAAGAGATTGATGAGGCTTCTTCCAATAACTATAATCCCGTACATATCACTACAGCATTGCCTACACCCTCACCTACGGATGAAGAAGACGTAAAGGTACGTTCCAAAACCAAACGTCACGTTTTAGTCGTAGAGGATGATGAAGAAATACGCAAATATATATGCCGGGAACTGGCAAGCGATTTTCATATGCATGAATGCGCCAACGGTAAAGAGGCACTTTCTATGATTCTGAAGAAAGCACCGGACCTCATTATCAGTGACATTATGATGTCGGAAATGGATGGGTTGACCCTTTGCCGGAAAATAAAGCAGAATGTGACAGTGAACCATATACCTGTTATTCTATTGACAGCCAAGTCGAGAGAAGAAGATAAATTGGAAGGTTTGGAGACTGGCGCAGATGCATATCTCGTAAAGCCATTCAATATTGAAATATTGAGAAAGACCGTACTGAACCTTATCAAAAGCCGGGAAGTGCTACGCAACAGTTTCAGTGGTAACCAGATACGGGAAGATAAATTGCATAAGCTAAATGTACAGTCACCTGACGACAAGTTATTGAATAAGGTAATGAAAGTTATCAATGAAAACTTGAGTAATCCTGATTTGAATGTCGAGATGATAGCAACCGTAGTTGGTATCAGCCGTGTACATCTTCACCGAAAATTAAAGGAACTCACCAACCAGTCGACTCGTGACTTGATACGTAATGTAAGACTAAAGCAAGCGGCATCGTTGTTGGGTGATAAATACCATAGTATCACCGAAGTAGCAAGACTCACAGGCTTTACAAACATAGCCTATTTTTCTACGGCATTCAAAGAGTTGTACGGTGTATCTCCGACAAGCTATATGGAAAAGCGTTTAGACTCCACCCAGTCTGAAGAAGAACAGCAATAAAAAAAGATCGCCGTCTACAAGTATCTGACAATGATACTTTGTAGACGGCGTTCAATTAATATAAAGCTTTACTTTTATTACATTGCACGTTCCAAATAATAATCTTCTCCCGGCTGAGTAACAATATCATATTCATAAGTACGATAGAGAATCGGAGATTGAGGATTTATCTGTTTTGAAACGATTGGCTCTTTTATAACTGCCGGTGCATACAAAGGATTCGGACAAGCACCGTCAGCCATTTGCGCCCCTTTTCCTTTCAAAGGAACATAAGAACGGATGCGCAATACTCCACCCAGACGAGAATGTATCTTCGTCTTATTCAACTGAGCACCATCCCATTCCATATCCACCACAAAACCGCCACGGGCAACAAGTCCTTTCACACTTCCTTTCTTCCATGCTTCGGGCAATGCGGGCAACAATTGTACCGCCCCGTCATGGCTTTGCAACAACATCTCTGCCACTCCTGCCGTATAACCGAAGTTACCATCAATCTGAAAAGGCGGATGGGCATCAAACAAATTAGGATAAGTACGCCCCTCGGGGTATTCTTTCTGCACTTTGTCATTAGGCAAAAGATGAAGCATATTCTGTATGATCTTATAAGCGTGATTGCCATCCAGCATACGTGCCCAGAAATTAATCTTCCAACCTATACTCCAACCGGTAGCCATGTCTCCACGCTGTATCAAAGTATTGCGGGCCGCCTGGAATAGCTCAGGATTCGTAGTCGGAGAAATCTGATTACCGGGATATAAACCATATAAGTGCGAAATATGCCGATGGTCATCCAACGGATTATCAGCATCAATCAGCCACTCTTGCAATTGGTTATGTTTGCCAATCTGCATTGGCGGCAACTTGTCCAACATGGTCTGCAAAGAATCTTCATACTGTTTATCACCATCCAGAATACGGCTTGCCTGGAGTGTACTGTAAAGAGCATCAAAAGCAATCTGATTATCCATTGTGCAACCTGCCGTAATCGTTGTTTGTGAACCCCGGTAACCATGTTCCGGAGACATGGAAGGCACCGTAACCATCCACTTATATTTCGGATGTTCCACTAAATGACTTAAATAAAAATCAGCAGTTCCTTTCAGTACCGGATAATATTTCTTCAGAAACTCCTTGTCGCCGGTAAACAGATAGTGCTGCCACAGATGTTGTGCCAGCCAGGCACCTCCATTAGGCCACATGCCGAAGTATGCAGCATCCACCGGTCCGCAGGCACGCCATATATCCGTATTATGATGTGCCACCCAACCTTTAGCATCATAAAGAACTTTAGCAGTCTCGCTACCTGCAACCGCCAGATCGGCCACCATGTCAAAGAGAGGTTCATGCGTCTCACTCAGGTTGGTAACTTCAGCAGGCCAATAATTCATCTCCGCATTGATATTAATCGTATATTTACTATCCCAGGGAGCATATGGACTGTGATTCCAGATCCCCTGAAGATTAGCAGGCTGACCACCGGGTTGCGAAGAAGAAATCAACAAATAACGACCATATTGGAACATCAAAGCCGCCATCGCCATATCATTCCCTTCCATAAAACGTTGCACACGGACAGGTGTTTCCAAAGCAGAAACTTTAGTGCTTTCCAAAGTCAGGGCCACACGGTCATATTGTTTACGGTAAGAAGCGATATGACTCTTCAGAGCCTGTTCGTAAGGAATACGGGTGGCTTTCTGTAAATAAGTAGCCGCACGCTTTGACTCGTTCGCACTGACATCATGGTAATTCACAAAATTGGTAGCTGCCGATATGTACAAAGTAGCCTCGGTAGCCCCATTCACGGCAAGTGAGCTTTCTTCCTTACTCACTTTACCATCTGTTTTCACCTGCACCTGACATTCGGCACGCATAGCAGCAGGGACTCCTTCATGTTCAGCTCCCTGACAGGAGATAATCAGTTTGCCACCCTTTACTTGTACATTCGATTTCAGCGGACTGTTGTATGATATGGCGAAATTCAAAGCCTTTGCCTTATCCGCCTGAATACGGACAATAATCACATCATCACTCAAAGAGGCAAACGCCGTACGGACAAACTTCACTCCATCCACTTCATAACGGATGGTAGCAGTAGCATTCTCCAAATTCAGGTCCCGGTAATATTCAGAAGGATTCTCATGTCCGGGGAAATTCAGGAAAAGACTCCCCATCGTCAAGTAGCGCATGCCATGCTGAGGTGTCATATAATTCTCATCAATGAGTTTCTGTGCCTCCAGAGTTTTGCCTTCAAAAATAAGACGGCGTATTTCAGGCAATACCTGCAATCCTCTGGGATTGTTATTATTGTAAGGTCCGCCGGCCCAGAAAGTCTCTTCATTGAGTTGCAGTTCTTCACGGGCAGTTCCACCAAATACCATAGCTCCCAAACGGGAATTGCCCAGTGGCAGAGCTTCCAGCCAGTCTTGTGCCGGACGACCATACCACAACTTCATATTCTGGGCAGATGTCCAATCTCCATATCCCAAAATAGAAAGCATCTTAGCAGCATAGCGTGCTCCCATCATCCAGTATCCTTCGGCTGTAAAATGAAGCTTATCGAATGCAGCCGGACAACCGGCAGAGGATATGACGTGTGCAGTAGGAATTACCTGTGGCAAACTGTCGATGATTGTATTCATGCTGGCACAAATTCCATTCTGATCTGCATGTACCACCTCACCCGCCAGTAAAGGCACATTAGCAGCAGATAATCCCAAATCTTTCAGAAGATTATCATACACTCCCTTTACTTTTAAGGGCCAGTCTTTATCATTTGTATTCGACTCTCCCTGATGTAACAGAATACCTTTAATCACTCCGTCTTTTTGAGCAAGCTTTGCCAGCTCAACCAAACGCGCATAAGGATTGCCGCCATATTCTTTTACCATATTCTTCAACCAGTCCGGAGAAGTTTCTACGTACGACTGATAGTTATCCTTGTCAAACAATTCTATCCTGCAACCACCTACGGCAACATTGATAATACCTACCCGCACATTGGATGGCAGGTTAGCCACCATAGCCCGTCCAAAATAATCTCCCGGGGTCAGGCCTGTATAGCAACGTGCCAAAGGAGGAACCGCCTTATACCAATTCCCTTTGGTCCTCCCCAAATTAGGACAATCGACAGCCGCTAATACCTGAAAACGGCTGTCAATAGCCACTGTGTCCTGTTCTTCCACCTTTGCATTTCCCTCCATGTTCGATTGCCCCAAACACAGATAGATATGAAAATTCGCATCTTGTGCAAATGTCGTCATGCCTAAAAGAAGTAAGCATGTAAATACAAATGTTCTCATAATCTGTCTATTATTTATTTTTCTATATACATACTCATTCTTTACCAAATATTCGGGTTACGAAAGGCAAACACTGATAAAGAGCCGAGTGCCAATATTCCCAGTCATGCCCTCCATCACGCACCCTGAACTGGCAGGGTATGCCAGTATTACGCATAGCTTGATAAAACTCTATATTACGATCAAGCAGGAAATCATCATCCCCACAATCTACAAACCAAGCAACACTACGTAAATCAGCCTTACGATTCTCGTCAGCCTCCATCACATATTTCACACAGCTATTTTCAATAACACTACGGGTAAGTATCGCTATTTTCGAATTTGGGTCATCAGCAGACACTGCTCCCTGTTCAGGAATAGACATCAGAGCGCTCATCGCATAAACTGCACAGAACATATCACTATGGCGCTGACCATAATTAGTAGCTCCGCCACCTCCCATCGACAAACCGGCAATGGCACGATGCTGCTTATCACCTATCACCCGGTATTTCTTCTCTATATGAGGTAAGAATTCCGTATAAAAAAAAGTCTCATATTTCCAACCCGGCATATCAAAATATCCGTTCCACTCCATATGGATATTGCCACCGGCATTCGGAGTAACAATGATCATCTCACACGCCTCGCCACTGGCCACAAGCCTATCCATGACATCTTTTACATGACCACGTTCGGTCCAAACCGGATTTGTCTCCCACATTCCATGCAAAAGATAGAGAACAGGATATTTTTTCTCTTTATTCTGTTCAAAGCTTTTGGGTAGAAAAACAGTATAGGCCCGTTTGGCATTCAACACTTTACTAAAAAGAGTATCCGTAACTACTTTACTCTGAAAATTCCAAGGGGCATTTTGTGCATAACCAGCCAGTGTACACATTACTACAACTAACCATACAATTATCTTCTTCATTATATTTTAAATTATTTATGTGCATCTGCAAAAATAAGGCATGAATCTGATCACAGCTTTATAATTTCAGATATTTCAATATCAATATTAGATAATACTCAATTTGCCAAAGCAATATTGGCTATTATAATCGGTTTGCCACCCATAGACCAGAAACCTACAATATAGAGATGTGAAGAATCAATCTTCACCCCATCCTCATCAATCATCCGATTCAACTCGACAACTACTTTACGCGACGAACCGAAATTATAGGTGGCAGGTTTTGTCCAATAGCTGGTTTTATCAAACAAACGGAACGAAACACTGCTCTCACTATCATTACCCAGTTCTACAGTCAGTGTTTTATATCCTGACAAATCAAGCCCGTCAGCATATTGCCAACCGCCAAACCCATACTGTCCCGTCACCAAAGTACGGGTAGCCTCATCAAAAGTGCCATTTTCCCAAATAGAAGGATTAAATACATCTGCTGTTAGCGAGAAAGGAGAAATTACTGTAACCTTCAGTGATAACTGTTTACTGACTCCGGTAGCGGATTGATAAGTAACAGTTATCGTAGCTTCGCCCGGTGCCACAGCCACCAGTTTACCAGCGCGTTCCACTTTCAGCACAGCTGTGTTCGAACTATTGATATCCGCTTCCGCAGTCACCATCCGTGATGTTTCGTCCGAATAGGTTGCTTTTACTTTGAGATAATTTGTACCTCCCATTTGCAGACGAAGTTCACCTTCCTGTCCCACCAGTTCCAGTTTTTCCAACTCTCCGTTCACTACCATACCTTCAGCATACTCCTTGAACCAATGATACATTGCCCATGGACAAGCTTCAGGATCGTTGAGAAAAGTATAGTTGCCCGGTTCACCCGGTACATCCTTAAACGCCGCCAGTTCATGAGACCTCGTGGTGAAAAACAGCCAAGAGACGTTGCCCGAGTTATCAGCTATGTACTTGAAGTTGGCACCAAAACCTTCGCCCCCTGCCGTACCTGTAACACTTTTACCCCAAGTAGCATCATATTTCTTCGGTGCCCAGTCTATCTCCGTCACCATGATAGGGGCAAAAGCTGCTACAGGTCCTACCTGCGCATCCCATCCACGCTGAAAGGCTTCATATCCTCCTCCAGTAGATGAACCGATTCCTTCACCACTATCCTGTTCCGCATCACTACCATACCAACCCGGATAGCAATGAACAGCAAAACCAATATTTTCACCTTCAATACGGTGAGTGGCATAACCTGCATAGGAAGACTGATATGCCAGTCCGGGTACCCAGATAATATTATTGCAATGACTTCGTATTTTATCGACAATCGCTTGGAAATAGATTTTCGTGTTAGCGAAACAAGCGTCGCCCGTACTTCCATAACCCCCATCCGTTCCTTTTATATTGACCGGCTCATTAGCCAATTCAAACATAATTCCGGAATTGTTTTTCAACTTTGCATGTTGTGATACAATATCCCAGACTTTCAACAGAAACTGTTGATAAGTATCTCCCACTTCTATTCCCTGATATTTATCCGCAGGTTCCCGATTAGGGCACACGCCAGGCGGGCGCATCACTACATACATCCCTTTAGAAATGAAATATTCCGCCATTGGCACAAATAATTCATCCAGATATTTCCGGAAACGTGCTTCCGAGAAACGTTCATGCCCTTCATAGCGCACATATGGCATGGAAGTATCATCACTCCAATAAGGATCCAAATGCAAACGGACAAAATTAAATTTCCAACCCGCAGTCAATATTCCGTCTACCATGCGCTTATTATAATTCAGGCAGGCCTGCACATCATAGTTGGACCACGCACCATTATTGAAATAAGGACTGTAAGTCTGCGTAAAGCCGTGCAAATTTACAATCTCTCCTTTCGTATTCTTAAGATAACGCCCCACTACACTTAAAAGAGGCAACGAGTTATTATCATCCCCTGGTTCAGGTTCAGGCTCAACGGGTCCCACCGGTTCTTCCGGCGGCGCTACTTCTTGTATTGGATCATCAGAACAAGACGTCAGTAACAGTATAAAACCCAGGAAGAAAAGTTCTTTTATTATTCTTTTCATGTTCATCTAAATATATTATCCGCCATTATCCTATTCTTTCTTCAATAATCTGATATAAAAGACTCCACCGGCTATATTTCCCGGTTTACTACGGAAAGTTACAGTAACAGACTTCTTGCCATTAATCATTGTTGCCGGAATAGGATATTCCACATTTACCAGTTCTTTACGTTTCCATTTACCAACCAGATTCTCGGTTACCAACAACTCGTCGTCAATTAAAATATCAAAAGTGCGGTTTCTGGTTTCATCCCCCCAATAACGAACCATCAGCGACAAATCGCTCTCATCTCCCGTCATCATGTTATACTGGAAATAGCCACCATTACGGGCATCACGCCAAGTTTCACCCTCAAAAGTTCCAGTAGTTGAATTTTCATATTTCATCAAATGGTCCACTTCCGGTTGTTGTTCTGCCGTAGCAACCGCGTCAACAGTCCGTTTATCCAGTAATAATTTAAGTTGTTCTTTCTCTTGTTCTGCTTTCTGGAACTCCGCATATTTTTCATGAGTCATTGCAAGCCAATACATTATGTAGCGACTATCATGAATACGAAAGAAAGGTTCAAGAACCAGATCTTTATATTTCTCAGTAAACAATCCGGGCACAGTATAGCAGAAAGCTTTTCCGGCTACCGGTTTCATATTATCAAGTTTCGACTGTATTTCTTCCCGACTGCCGATAATAAAAGGAGTATCAAAAGCAGAAACTAACGGTCCATGCGCAATATGTGCCCAACGACCATCATCCGCAATTAGCCCATCCAAGTGGTCTGTTCCCATCCGTGCTCCCAACAAAATAGGACCACGCATGATAGAGATATACTCAGAGACATTCGGCAACGCTTCAATATGAACTTTCATAGGAGTAGTGATGTCAACAACATCACCATTCTTCCATGTTCTTTCTATCACAATATAGGAAGAAGGAGAAGAACCGGAGGCATAATCCTTACCCTTACACAATACCTTCATATCATTCCCATCAGCCCACCACGGATGGCGAACCAATAATTTAAACTTAGTCGGTTTCTTAACCCGAATAGTCAAACGGCTGCTTTCTTCGTCAGGGAAGCGGGTTTCCTGTATCAGAGTAATTCCTTTCTCCTTCCAGTTAAGTTCCGAGGCTACAAAAAGGTTAACGAACAACGAATCATGAGCATGGGTATAAATGAATTCACCATACTTACCATGATTTTCCATACCCGTTCCCACACAACACCACATAGCGCTATTGGGAGCAGAATAGACCCGGTAATGCGCAGGACGCGCAGAAGTAAAATAGACATAACCTCCATGCTCCGGATGCTGGGTAGAAAGGATATGATTATACATTGCCCGTTCGTAAAAATCAGCATAACGGGCTTCCGGGTGCATGCGGAACAAGCCTTCGGTAAGTTTCAACATATTATTCGTGTTGCATGACTCAGGTCCTTCACGGTCCTCCACATAACTTTTGCAATCATCCGCTGCTGCAAAATGCTCACGACGACTGTTACCGCCTAAAGAAAGAGAACGGTTATAAACCACCGTATTCCAGAAGTATTCAGTAGCAACCTCATATTTCTTATCATGTCCCAGTTCGGCAATCCGCTGATAACCTACCACTTTAGGGACTTGCGTATTGGCATGTTTATTATCAAGATTATCGACCTGTGCCGCCATGCTGTCAAGCAGCCACTTATGAGAAAAACGCTTGGCTGTATTCAGATACTTCATGTCACCTGTCATCTGGTATGCATCAGCATATACTTCGTCCATACCACCAAATTCATTAGCCAACATTTGCTCCATCTGCTCATCATTCAAAGGAGCAATAATCGTCATCCCCCAATCACAAAGTTCAAGAAACATCATCCGTGCCTCTTCATTGCCACCGTATATCCAGGCATCACGCAACCCTGCATAAATTTTGTGCAGATTATACCAGGGTACCCAGTATTTCCATACTATTCCGACATTTCCTTTTTTAATCTCATTCCAGACTTTCATTCCATCAGGAACACCGCCTACATATCCGTCAGCATGCTTTTGCTGGCAACGTTTCAGTTCAGAAATCATGTACTCCATACGTTTCTTACAGTCCACATTACCCGTAGCTGCATAATGGATAGCTAATGCAGACAGATAATGTCCGCCTACATGACCGTCAAGGCCTTCCCAATTCGGAAAACTTTCACCCTTAGGCTGTAGTCCGGCCTCTTTCAGAAAAGGAGCTAATAAACGATCAACATCATATTGCAGCAGTATCTGCACATTCAAATCGCACGCATGCTTAAAGGGGCCCTCCAGCAATTTCACCTGCCCTAATGGAAAAGTATTCGTATACAATTTGTCCTGAGCAAGCGTACTTGCAAGAAATGAAACAAGGCAAAACAACACTGATAAAGCTCTTTTTCTATTCATAGTATTTCTTTGAGTAATTAATATATTGTAAAACAATTCTTTCATTTGTGCTCCTGCGCACTCTTCACAGAGGATGCAGGAAGATTTTATAAAATGCACAATTATATCAGGTTCTCGGAAAGAAGAGAACCGATATATCTCTGATATTATTTCTTTTCTATCAATTCTTTCACAAAAGGCTTCGGTTGATAATTACGATCGAAAAGTAACGGATAATCGCGGCGACCTCTCACCGGAAAATCATTCTTCCAGGAATCACCATCAATTACTCCCCATGCCGTTACGCGGGTAATAACATCCGAATGCTTCATGAACAAGTTTAAGAAATCAGTCATTCTTGCGTTCCACTCCTCAGAGACATTATCCGGCAGAGCTTCCGGATACGGATTCAACATTTTCCGATAAGCTACAGTATCAGAAATGTTTGCACTCCGCTTTGCTGTTGGCAATGCACTCATATCCCACTCGGTAATCATCACTTTAGCACCTGTTGAGGCAAAAGCAAGAATACTTTCTTCAAACTCTTTCATATCCGGATAATCCATTCCCATATGTCCCTGCATACCGATGGCATCTACCCGCAGACCTTTTTCCTTCATATCTTTCACTATCTTCACTACTGTATTGCGGCGGCCTTCTACATTCATGCCATAATCATTGTAATAAAGTTCAGCATCCGGGTCTGCTTCATGGGCATATTGAAATGCCAGAGGGATAAATTCTTCACCTAAGATTTCATAGAATTTCGTCTTGCGATAAGAGCCATCTTCTATAATAGCTTCATTCACAACATCCCATCCCTTAACACGTCCTTTATACCGCCCAACAACCGTATAAATATGGTCTTTCATCCGTTGCTTCAATACTTCCGGTGATACATTCTTCCCTTCGGAATCTGTACAAAACCATCGTGGTAGTTGAGAATGCCACATCAGGCAGTGTCCGATAATAAACATATCATTGTCTTCTCCAAACTTTACGAACTCGTCTGCCTGAGAGAAATTGTATCGATTTTCTTCCGGGTGAATAACCGCACTCTTCATGCAGTTTTCAGCTACAACAGAATTAAAATGTTTTTTTATCAATTGTACCGACTTCGCATCACGTCCTGATGATTGCGCCGTGTTAATGGCAACACCAATGTGGAACTTATCACCCACTACTTTTTTCAGAGAAGGTTCATCGCTCCTTACAGGATTACCTCCCCAGGAATTTAAAGCAAATCCCATTAATAATACAAACAAAATATTCTTGTTTTTCATATTATTTTCTATTTTATCTTTAACTATAATTTCAGCTATCTTTCCGGTTTCAAATGTAACAGATAGAAATAAAACAAGCTGTATTTTCATGCTACATAGTTATTCACTGATGTTACATCTTTAATGTCTATGTTACAATTTCTTGCAGAAACATTCCATCGTCCTTTCTGTCACTTGCATATACTAACAGAAAAGATAAATTAACGCCCATACAAGGATTTCCTGTATGGGCGTTAATTATAGAGAACTCTTATTTACCGGACAAGCCTTCTGCAAATCCTGCATAGACATGCTTGCGGTTATAATTAGCATCCCACAGACCTACCGGTTCACCACCGCGCCAACTGGAACTATTGGGACTATCGGTAGCACACCATTGGGTAATACCATACTGCTGGGCAGCAGGAATTATTTCAAAGAACTTCTTCACGATGAAATTATAGTATTCGGACATCGCCTTATGCTGAACTTCAGTCATATTCTCTGTCTTCACACTATTACCGTTCTCATCTATGTAGCCCATATCGAGCTCGGAAATCTTCACCAGCTTACCGCTCTTAGCCATGATTTCGAACATCTTCACAATATGATCTTCCTTGCTCTTCTGTATAGCAGCATTGGCATAGCAACTCACATGCATCTGCGTACCAATACCGTCAATCTTCGTCACGCCGTCAGCTTCCCACTTCTTAATCCAATGTACCAAACTCTTGACCTTTTTGTTGTCATCCCAGTCTGATTCCAGATTATAGTCGTTGACGAAGAGTTTCAAAGGATTGATTCCATCATTCTCAGCATAGTACTTACGGGCAGCAGCCACAGTAATACGCACATAATCCACGCTACCTAAATAGTCTTGCCAGTAGAAATTATTCTTGGCATCCTCTGCGCTAGCACTAGCAGATGACTGTAAAGGATAGAAACCTTCCCCGTCATCACCACCACCGGAAATAGCTTCGTTCACTACATCCCATGCAGTTACATAACCCGTAGTAGCTTTCATCATACCCTCTACCCAGTTATTCATGGCCCAGGTTAGGGTGTCTTTCTTTTCTTCGGGAGTAAGAGGAATCGAATTCATCTTCACAACCTTACAAATCCTAACCGACTTAAGATCAAGTGTTGCGTCACAAGTCTGTGGTTTAAGAATGACATCATAATTGCCACCCGCAACATTAGGAAGATTCAATCTTACCATCTGACTACCCGCCTTAATAGGCACAGAAACCGTAATACTTTGAGCATCCCCTCCCCAGCCATTCTGCATGGTCAATTGTACACCATCACCATCCTTAGAAGACTTCAGATCGAGATACATGACATAATTTCCTTCTTCAAGTGAATTTTCACCACCAGGAAGAATAAAGAATTGTGACCAATCACCTGTAGGCACAAAATGTATACAGCCATCTATAACAGGAGGTTCACAACCCATTACATAGAATGGAAATGGACCATCCTGACAAGTCCGCATCACTTTCTCTTGTTCAACCTCTACAGCAGGACTTTCAGAGTGAGTAATCTTAACATACTTAATTTGAATAGTTCCGGCAAAAAGACCTGATTGAGTCATCACGTGACCACCATCAGCCACAGCTTTAAAAGCAAACTCATACTCTTTCCACTCAGTGTCGAAATCAAATCCCCCTTCGGCTCTACCTGACCAAGGACCTACACCGACTGAAAGTCGACCTTTACCAGAACCCTTAATCATCATTTTCAACTTATACTCCTTACCTACAAGGGTAGGAAGACCGTCAGCTGTATGATACTGAACAAGGTAATTCTGTTCAGCGGGAGTAGGATTTATAACTTCAAGACAACCCTCAGAAGTATTCACATCAATAGTTACACCTTCCGGCGCTTGCTTCCAGAAAGTATATGGATCTTTAGAGTAATCTACTACATAATCTTCAACATCAATTTTTTCATCAGGATCTCCATCCATCTCCTTATCTTTCAGCAACGAATTCAAATACTTATTATTCTGCTGCGCATGCCAAGCCAATGTGTGTCCATAAATAGTAATTCCTCCGGCTTTGGCCGCAGAAACGAAGTTTTCTACGGTTCCAAAATTCATTGTACCATCGTCAGATACACACGAAGCATACTTCATGGCATTACCTGCCGTCATTTCATGGAAATTAGAGTTAGCCAGGCGTGTCACCTGACCACCTGCAATATAATCGCTTGCAGCCAGTGCGATTCCCAACTTAAAGTCGGGATTGGCACTACTGTTTATATAAGTTTTCAATGCATCATACTGATTGAGATACTCCATACCTGCAATAGAGGCAGGCTTCTCAACATCAAACAACAACTTGGTATCGTCCACACAAGAGGTGGCAACAACAGCCGCAGCCGTTAAAAGCATTGTTCCTAATATATTTTTTATATGTTTCATATAAATACTTTTTTAATAAGAAATCCTATCATTATTTCTTCACGGGAGTGAACCATTCAGCCTTCACGCCACGGTAGTGCACCACTAAAGTGTCTTTGGTGACACAATGAATGCCGGCATAGTCCATGGTATAATCCAGATAGAGCACATCACGGTCTTTATTGCCCCAGCTTTTCTTGTCACCTTTGGCTACGAACTTGCCGCTACCAGTAGCCGCTACGCCTTCGGAGTTGGAAGTAATGGTACAGTTACCACTCTCATCGAAAGCGAGCAACAATTTACTGTCAATGATCTCTCCGGCTGCGTTACGGGTGGGACGAACCCACTGCACCTTATTCAGACCTACAGTACTGAATCCGTCAATAGTTTCATCCTTCTCCACATTGGCAGCATGGCGAACCTCCGTACCGGTCTTGCCACCGCTATAAGTATCAACGCCCCGACGCAGGTAGTGCGAATCGTACTTGCTGATATACTTCACAGCATAGAGAATATAGTCTTTAGGCTGTATCTCCCAGTTATCCTTGTTCATACGATGGGGAGTATCAACTGAAGGCTTTCCCTCCAAGATAGAGTCGGCATTCTGCACACCGGTCATCACTACAGGGATAACATAGTTCAACCCGGTGGACTTAGGATCATTAAAGAATGCGTCCGTCAGGTTCACAGTAACGCCACCCAATACTTGGCCTTTTTTGATGACAATCTTCTCAGAACTCAATGTGTAATGTGAAGAAGGCAGAGGCTCTACATCACCTTCAGAACTTCCAAAAGCGTAGCCATCGCACAACGAGTTGTCTACCCGGATGCCGATTTCCACGTCTTTCTTATTCTCGTATACACCGCCTATGGTAGCCATAATCTGGCACTTATGCTCTTTGTCCAATGAGTTATCCACCGATTCATCCTCGCCCAGTGTAATGGTGCGGATGGGACTTTGATAGGCAAAGTAAACCGCAGAATATTTGTAGTCGGGGAAGTCCCAGTCGTTGTTCTCACATGCTGTGAACAAAGCTCCCGCCATAGCGGCTATTATCAGGAATGATTTTTTCATTGCTATTTTCATTTATTCAGTTTATATAAATTCGTTTACACGCAGACTGTCACTTACCATCCTTTATTCTGGATGAGAGCATCAAACTTCAACATTTCACTATAAGGCACAGGACCGTAGTACATGTAATCCTTATAGTCGCGTTTCTCTACGTCTACCACTTCATGGTTAGTTCCCGTAATCTTCATACCCTTCACGGTTTCATTCAGCTTGCTGAGATCCACCTTCCAGCGACGTAAATCCCAGAAACGGAAACCTTCGAAGCAGAGTTCCAGACGACGTTCGTTGCGGATGAGTTCACGCATTTTGTCTTTGTCGCCTTTTATCGACTCCAGATAAGGATCGCCACCATTCTCACCGATACCGGCACGTTGACGGATAGCCTTAATCACATCATAGGCTGAGTAACTGTTGGCTCCTTTACCTTGCGGTCCCCAAGCCTCATTGGCAGCTTCAGCATACCCTAGGAAAATTTCAGTATAACGAATCCAAGGTTTGATGTGATAGCCATTAGTGGTGTTGCTTGGATTAGCATTCACGTTCATATCCAAGAATTTACGTAAGTAGTAACCGGTACGTGTAGAAGCTCCGTCGAACTTATTCATGGCATCGTTATTGGTGCCATCTGCGGCAGTAGTGATAACACTGCTTGATGCACCAGCCTTGCAACCATTATAAATGATGTACAGGGCCAAGCGGGGATCACGATTAGCATATGGATTCTGAGCATCATACCCACTTCGAGAGTCGCTGATAGGATAACCGGTCAACGAAGGAAATGCATCTACCAAGTTCTGAGAAGGATTGACACGCCCCTTGCCGAAAAGAGAAGGAGGATATTGATCCTTTTCAAGATCGGCACTCTCGTTCTTGTTGCTACGCCACAAAAATTCGGGGCGGTTGTAGCCTGCCACCAGGTTCTTGATGCCATTGGCATCTTCGTACCACTTGTTACCTGTAGGATCGATGTTAGCTATAGGATTACCACCAAGATTAGCCAGTATCTCAGCCATACTGTTAGCAGCCTGTTCCCAAGTAACTCCAGAGCCTTCGCTATAGGCAGGGCTGGCTGCAAGCAGGGCAGCCTGGGCACGGATGGCGCGAGCCACGCGGGCACTCATACGATTCTTGGCATGGTCTCCAAACACACGGTTGTACTGACTGAGGTCGGCACCCATCTGAGTATATTTGGAGGGTACATCGCCTGCACCATTCACATCACCATACTCTTCGGGAAGCATCTCAATAGCTTTCTCCACATCCCTGTTCAGTTGATCCAAACACTCACGGAATGTGTTACGCGGCTTATTAAAGTCTGAATTGATATCCTCCGATTCTGTCAGGATGGGGATACCCAGCAATTGCCCATCAGCACTCCATCCGGCACAGCTCATCAACAGATGATACATGTAGAGGGCACGCATACCATAAGCATCGCCTTGGAAACGTACTTTGAAAAGGTCGGAAGCTACCTTATCTCTAGCCCACTCCACATTCTCAGAAATTTCCAGAAACTGATTAAGGTATTGCCACGACGCACGCAAATATTGCCAATTGTCCATGGCATTGTTATCAGCACGCCAGGAACCAGTTGCCATCTTCAGATAAGAATTTCCTATATCATTGGATACGGCATCGTCGGTAGCTACGTCAGTAAACTTCCAAGAGTTGGCATTTTCACCTAGCGGATTACTAATATAGGCATGTCCCAACAAACCGACAGCCCACGAAGGCATGTTTTCCAAGTCTGCCGCATCTTTGTGGTTCTCTATTGTCGGCTCAAACAAATCGTCGCAAGCGGAGAATGCCACCAATAATGCCGCTGATAAGATGATATTTTTTAGTTTCATAACTTCTTATTTTTTCAATCTTCATTATTAAATTTATCATTTTCTCAGAAAGTGCCCTTAAAACCAAGTTGGTAGAAGCGCGTCTGAGGTGCGCTGCCTACGTTCAGTTCCAAAGCTTTGCGCTCTTTCGCAATGGTGAGCAGGTTGTTTGCGTTGGCAAAGAAACTCAAACCCTTGATGAAAGTTCCTCTCAACACTTTCTCAGGCATCTTGTAAGTAAGCTGAATCTGAGTAAGGTTGAAGCGGTCGTTCTTATACATCCAGAAGTCGGAAGTACGGAAGTTGTTGGCACCGTCGGTTGTGGTCAGTCGCGGATAAGTGGCCGTAGCTGCCGTCTCGGGAGTCCAACGGTTGCGCACCACTTCAGAGTATTTACCATCACCCTTTACCCAGTAGTATGAGTTATCTTTCATACCGTAGCCACCCAGATAGAGGTTACCCATGGCATAAAGGGTAAAGTTGCGCCATTTAACAGTAAGATTAATACCGCTCATGAAGGGAGAATCCCAACGCCCCAGAAATACGCGGTCATTGTCATCAATCTTACCGTCGTTATTTTGGTCTTTATAACGGATATCTCCAGGTTTCACATCTCCAAATGTCTGTGTAGGAGCAGCATCGATTTCAGCCTGGGTCTGGAAAAAACCTTCGTTCTGCAAGCCCCAGTGCCCGTTCAAAGCACGACCTACAGCCGACAGATAGTCGAACTCTATATTCTCATCCCGCTTCTCGGCAGTGCTCTTGTAGTACATACCACTTACACCAAGAGTAAGATCCACTTCACCCACCTTCTTGTTGGCATATACACTGAAATCAACCCCTGTACGCTTATCCACATTGAAGTTCACATAAGGAATGATAGATGATGACGGATAGCCAATCTGCGTGAAATAGTTGGGATACAACGAATTGGTACGAGCCAATCCACCATCCATTTTGCTGGTGAAGAAATTGACATCGAAACTAATTAACCTGTTCCACATAGAACCACGCAAACCTGCGGTAAACTCTTTACGCTTCACGTAGCTCATGTCGAGGTTGTCACCACGCTGGAACTCTGTGGCAGACAAACCACCGTTGTCCCCCCAACTGTACCAACCGCCCGATTGTATCACTGCCTTATAGAGGAAGTAACCGTCTTCGTTATCGGAAGCGGTAATATCGAGATCCTGATTGATAATACCTGCCGAAGCTGTCACCATTAGGTCATCAAAAATAGAATTTTCCATAAACGACTCTTTGGCGAGGTTCCAGCCCAAAGTAACTGTAGGCGAAAAAGCTGCGCGTTTACCTTCGGGCAACTTAGTCGAATAAGGCATTGCAGCACTGAAGTCAGCATAATATTTGTGCTGGTAGTTATACGATGCCTGGAAACCTAAATTAGCATTGGTAGTGCGATGATAGCGTCCACTCTGTTGTGTCTGCCAAGCATTGGCCAAAACCATGGCAAAAAGATTATGGTCGGCATTGATAGTGCGCTGATAATCGAACTGACCGGACACATTATAGGTGTATCGATAAGCTGAATTGCTGATATTCTCATTGCCACTCTTCTCATCCTTTCCATACTGCGTAATACTTGCAATAGCATCTTTTCCATTGTAATTGGTCCACACAGGTGAAAAAGTGGCATAACTGCTGCTATAACCCTGATTATAGGTAGAAGCGTAGTCTATACCATATTTGGCACGGAAGTAAAGACCTTTGAGTAACGGGGACAGATTGATGTCAAAGCGTGTATTAAACTGGAACTGACGGCTCACAAACTTGTTGTCGCCAGCTGCATATGCGTCGGCCACCGGATTAGTAGGATTCTGCTGCGTACCGCCAAAGAAGTATTTGCCATCTTTGATATAACTACTATTAAGTACGGTATTCAATGAGTTCTGGTCAGTCCCTTCGATATAACTCAGAGGGATGAACGGAGACACCAAGTACGGGCGTAACGTGGCGGCTTGCCCCCACCAGTCTACATTGGCTGCATAAGAATCATAGAAAGTGACATTGGCATCAGCCTGTGCCGTGATAAGTTTATGTAACTGCATATCTACATTTCCGCGTACAAAGAAACGGCTGACATAATTATCCTCCGTGTTGCCTACTTTAAGGAGGGATGACTCACGATAGTAACCTGTAGAGGTGTAATATTTCACCTTCTCGCTACCGCCTGAGATTTCGGCTACCGCTTCAGAGCGGTTGTATGCTTTCTTCAAATAATCAGAAGAATACATATCGAAGTTGGGATAGCGATAGGGATTCAGGCCGGATGCATGATTATAAATAGCCCCCTGCGAGTAGTTTGCAGCCAGACCATCGTTCGCACGAGCCTCGTTGTAGAGGGTCATGTACTCTGCCGAACCCAAATATTTGGGATAAGACTTGGGAGTATAGAAACCGGTATTGGCATGAACATTTATTCGGAGATCACCCACTTCACCACGTTTGGTAGTGATGGAAAGAACACCTTTGGCGGCACGCGGACCATAGAGTACTACAGCCGAAGCTCCCTTTAAGAGGGTAATCTGATCTATCTCGTGAGGGAGCACATTGTTTGCATCACGCACCATCCCGTCTACTATAACGAGGTATTCGCTGTTTCCCCAGATGTTACCGTTGAAACCACCCACCACATTGTCAACAAGGCTCAAACTATTGTTTGTATATGCTTTTTCTGACATTTCCTTCATATCAATGACCGATACTCCGCCCAACAGGTCGCTTCGATCTATGGAACGGAATGCCACTTGTACCTTTTGGAGCGTATCAGTTTGGGCAGCTTCCACCAAGTCAACCAGCGTCTCTTGAGCGGCAACATGTGTGTGAGCGAAAGCCAACGCCGCACAAAATACAAGTCCTTTATATATATGTTTCATCTTATTATAGTTTTTACGTTAATAAAACCATTACCAACCGGGATTTTGGTAGAACTCCGGATACATCGTCACATCGTCTGTCTTGAACGGCAGCCAATAGTGCTTACCCGAGAGTTTACGCTGTGTCACAATCTCTTCACGGAAGTTGATAACCTTGCGTTCTTTAGCATCAGCTTCGGGGTCAAATGCCTCTGCACGGTCAAACTTCTGCACAGTCTTAATATTATAAGGATACTCAGTCAGTAATTTCCAGCGGCGCAGGTCGTTGAAGCGATGTCCTTCATAAGCCAACTCAACAGCACGTTCACGGCGAACCTCACCCATGAATTTTTCCAAATCACCGGTGTAGCTACTGGCCACATCAGCCACCCCCGCACGTCTGCGGATAACGTTGACTGCTTCCACGGCATTCTTCGTAAAAGTAGAAGATTTACCCGTGGGTGAACCATAACCTTGTGCAGCAGCTTCGGCATACAGTAAATATACTTCTGCCAAGCGCAACCATGCTAAGTGAAAGTGAGTGGCCTTACCATATCCATAGTCACTATCATCCCTATTGGCACCCAACGGAATGAACTTATAGTTGAAATAACCCGTGCGGCTGCTCTTGCGAGGGTCATCGCAGCAGTTACCGCCGTCGTAGAGGTTGGCATACTGATATATTTTACGTTCTTCCGACGGAGCCTTAATCATCTTCACACCATCATAAATAAAATTGTTATAGAAGCGCGGGTCGCGATCTTTCCAAGGTTGAGACTTACTGAAACCGGAATTGGAATCATCAAGAGGCAGGCCATTCGCCATACCAAAATAGTTCACATAATTGGCAGCCGGACAGAGAATGATACCGTCTCCCTCGCAAATGGCTGCAAGTTGATAGGAGTTCATCTGACGCCAATAAGAGTCGGCACCATAAGTAGGACTACGCATAATGGCTTCCGTACCACCTGGCATCAGCCAGTTCTGCTCTTTAGTGTAAAACAGGGAGCTGTACTTATCGAAGTCCACCAAAGCATATTGAGTTTGACCACCCTCGACCATAGCAAGCACCTTGCCTAAGACATCAGCTGCACGCTTGCAGTAGTCTGCATTGTACGAACGATTACTGTTTTCACCACCATTCTCCATCAAGGGGCTACCTGCATAAAGCAGACACTTACCTAAGTAAGAAAGTGCCCAAATCTTATTGGGACGGAAAGCATTGTTACCTTTAGTACGGCTACCTGTAGTGGTGTTATCCCAATCAACCGGAAGTAAATCAGCAGCACGTTGGAAGTCAGCTGCCATCTTCTCGGCATTCTCCTGATAGCTTTCGCGCGGCAAGTTGAACTGTGCATCGGGAGCAAGCACACTCTCCATATAGGGTAAACCACCCCAATAGGAAGTAAGCTGGAAGTAAAACCAGGCACGGAAGAAATAGAGCTGGCCTTCGAGGAAGTTACGTTCTTCTTGTGTAGCATCTTTCAACAGGCCATTCTGCAGGGCCTCGAGGCCAACATTGACCTGACGGATAGCATACCAGCCACCGCCCCACAAAGACTTAGCGAAACGGTCGCCTTCTACTGTCCAACTTCTATCCAGGAAACAGTCACCCTTGCCGATATAGCTGCGATAGTTTCCACCATCGATGGCATACCCCATCAGGTACTCACCGTTTCCGGTAGTAATAACCTCGTCATCACCCCAGTTGAAAGAACTTACCCAGTTGTGCTTGGCTACATCGGGGATAACATTGTACATTACTTCGACAAATCCCTGGAAGTTATTGAAGTTCTTAAACGCATCTTCTTCAGAAAGTACAGAATCAGAGTCTCTGTCCAAATAGTCGGTACATGAAGTAAATATGAAACCGGCAGAAAAGAGTGCGAAAAGTATATGAATAATCTTATTTTTCATTTTGCTTTCAGATTAAAGTGTGATTTTAAAACCTAAATTGAAACGACGTTGAGTAGGATACGCACTCCATCCGCCAGTGTTGGACTCACGGTCGTCTGGCATATCAGTCCAGAGGAAGAGGTTGTTACCATTAATAAACAACTTCAAACTGCTCAATCCCGATGTTTTCAGCCACTTCTCTTTAGAAAAGGTATACGAGAGTTCGGCATACTTCAAACGAGTGTAGGAACCGTCGAAGAGGAAACGGGTACCATCCGTATACTTACTTGTCTGATTCAACCAGCGAGGCAGAGGTACATCGGCATTTTGGTTGCTCGGACTCCAATAGCTACCCTCATAGAAGGCGGTATTGCGTGTACCACCCAAACTGGTAAGTCCCACAGAACGGTTCACATTGTTCACACCATAGAACTGGACAAAGAAACTCCAGCCTTTATAGTCAACACCTACTTGAAGGTTCATGGTGTTCTGCGGGGTATCGGTAAAGCCATAAGGAATATTGTCGTTTACGGAAATGATTCCATCGGCATCGTAGTCAAGAATGACATAGTTACCAGGCTTACGACCACTATCATATTCATCGTGCGCCGTACTACCATACAGTTCATCCCAACTATTGTAATAACCATGATCCACATACGAGTAAGTCTGTCCGATGGATTTATCAGCTTTTTTTTGATATTCAGGTTTCAGTTTAGGATCATCCGCTTCCTTAATTTTGCTGGTAGCATGGGTTAGAGAAGCGTTCCCCCAAAGACGCCAGTTGCTGCCCAATTGCTTAGTCCAGCGTATATCAAGTTCAAAACCTTCGCTATCCACCTTACCGAGATTAGCTACGGGAGCAGAAGCACCGAAATATGAGGGAACAGCACGGTTGGCACCGGTAATTAAAATGTCGGACCGTTTCTCCTTGAAGTAGTCGAACGAACCGGAAATAACTCCGCCAAAGAAAGCAAAATCAGCAGCAATGTCAAGTTTGGTAGCCACCTCCCATTGCAGGTTTTTGTTACCCAATTGGCTTTGTCGCCACCAAGTGTAAGGACTCTTGGCCGGGTCTACTCCCGTCAATGACTGGCGAAAGCTACCTATGGGGCTGCCACCATTGCTCCAAGTGTCCATATAAAGCCAACGTCCGCTTACATTGTCATCGCCAATCTGGCCGTAAGAGGCACGTAATTTAAACATATCCAACCACTTCAGATTAAGTTTCTTCACAAGGGGTTCTTCCGAAACCATCCATCCGATAGCACCCGAGTTAAAGAAAGCAAAGCGGTTTTCCTTAGCAAAGATTTCAGAACCATTGTATGCACCATTATATTCCACCATATAGCGGCTGGCATAGTCATAAGTCGCACGGAACACCCAGTTTTCACGATAGTGGGGTTGTTCGCTACCAGTGGCATATTGTTCGCGGCTGAAGTTACCCATGCCGCCTACAGTATGATTGCCAAACTTATTGGAATAGTTCAACTGTACAGAGTAGTTCATACGACGATATGTAGCATTGTTTTGAACAGAACCGGCGCCGGTCTTCCAGGCATTGTTGTTCTTAAAGTCAAACTTATACAGTGCATCGGGCGTAATGTCAGTATATTCCAGACCTGTATCGGGGTCAATCCACTTGTGAGCTTCTGCCTCCCAGTCGGTCGTATCATCCACACCACGACCTGTTTCGCGGAAAGCGTTGTCAAATGCCAGTTTGGCCTGCACGTTCAGTCCTTTCAGCACAAAGCCAAGGTCTTGTTCCAAAGTGAAGTCGGTGTTCAAACGGTCGTCGGTAGTATAGCCAATACCGTTTACACTAAGATTCTCATAACTGTTTGTAGCAGCTTGTGTAGGATTAGGATAGTAATAACCAAAGGTACCATCGCTATACACCGGCACAAAAGAATCGGGAGAAATACCATAGAAAGCACTCCAAACCAGATTTTCGTATTGTCCCTGCGTAGCCTTCTTCACTGCATGCGATCCTGAAAGGTTGAGGTGTAGTTTGGTGGTCTTTGTCAGGTTAAAGTCGAGGTTACTGCGCACGTTGATACGGTCATAACTAAATCCAGGGTCATAGCCTTTTGTGTTAGTTACCTTCTTATATATATCACCCTCGTGCGCAAAGTCGGCAGAAGCAAAATATTTCACGAACTTTGTACCACCACTGATGTTTACGTTAGCATTATACGATGTAGCCACATCTTTCAGCAGGTAGTCCACCCAGTCTACATTCGGGTAGCGTTCGGCTTCAGCTTGATTGGCCGGATAGCGATATTTGTTCAGCCTGTCCTGCGACAGATAATAACTCCAGGAATCAGGATGATAAGCCAGTTCACTTTCTATAACCTGATTACGAAGTGCAAGCGCATCATACGAGTCCATCATGTCGGGCAATTTTGAATAAGTTTTCAATGTTGTACTGGCATTGATGTTGATTACAGCCTTACCTTCTTCACCACGCTTGGTAGTAATCAAAATTACACCGTTGGCACCACGTACGCCGAACACGGCTGTTGCCGATGCATCCTTCAATACAGAGATGGATGCCACAGAATTGATGTCCACCGAAGCCATAGGGCGTTCTACACCATCCACTAATACAAGCGGTTCGCTTGAGTTCCACGATGTCACACCACGAATAGTGATTTTCGGATCTTCGTCACCCGGCTTACCAGTAGTAGTCATGGTGACCACACCGGGAAGGTTACCAGTCAGGGCCTGACCTAAACTTGTCACACCACCTGTACGTTCCAGAGTCTTCGAACTGGTCTGTGCAATAGCACCCACCACTGAAGCCTTCTTCTGCTGACCGAAACCTACCACCACTACTTCATCCAATTGTTGGCTATCATCTTCCAACATCACTCTTATCGGTTTCTGAGCCGTTGCTTTTACTTCTTGTGCCTTCATTCCGATAAATGAAATAACAAGAGTTACATTATCATTAGGAACAGCCAACGTAAAATTCCCATCTATATCTGATATCGTACCTATTGAAGTGTTGCCTTTCACAACGATGGAAGCACCGATAACCGTTTCACCGGTGCCATCAAGAACTGTTCCTTTGACCGTTACCCCATTTTGCGCTAAAGTTGGCAAACAACTTAGTAGCAACAAAAGCAATAAATAAGGGAGCTTTTGGTTTTTTTTTGTTACATTTTTCATTACCATTAGTTTAAGATATTAATAACTACATTCTCTTTTCATTAGCTATTAAGGATAGCTTTAACTGTCATCATACTTGCATTTCATAATTAATTAGCCTTTAAGATTAATAGATAAATTATTAGCGTTTATATTATTGTTACATTTATTCACGTTTGAAATTATTCATAAGAGGAAAGTGTTTTCCATATTGCGTCTTTCCAGTCATTAGAACAGGCTTCTTCCTGGCAACAAATGTATCCAACTAAAATGGAACAATTGACACGATCATGCTACACAGTTTTTTGATGGCATTACATCTTTATTTTCGATGTTACATTTTTCTTTGATGGTATTACAGATTCTCCAATAACACACTGTATATAAAAGAATTACATACACATAAAACATCAGAAATTCAAGAAGTATTTTCAGCAACAGCAGTCTATTTGAGAAGAAAAAAGTAGAAGAAAAAAGAGCCTCAAAATACCATTTAAATACAGGAAAATATGAGGTGGTAACGTACTACAAAAGATATGTAACCCATCTGTTAGAGCCTAAAAAAACTTATTACCCTCTTATCGAACAAATACATTCATTAACACTTTAAACAAAAGGCTAATCCTAAGCACTACGTTGCAACAAAGAGAAACGATATCATAATATGCAAAGAGGAGTTGAATTTAATTCATTACGGAGCGGTTATGAATAGAACAGGTGATTATTGCGCAGCTCAAGGCTGAAAGGCTTAGGCTGCGTAAATTATCATTTGATTCATTGTAGTAGAGTCTCCTCACCTGCCATCGCCTTATGGCAAGACTATGAGATAATCCGATTCAAACGATAAATAGGAACGTTGTAACCGGTTAGATATGATGTGTTTATTCGGTAAGCTTTCAGAGCGCGTTCCGAAAGCTTACCGAACGTATTCCCAAAGCTTTCAGAATACGTTCAATAAGCTGAAAATATGGTTTAGCTTGTAGCTAATTCAAAACCATCTGGAACGGTGAAGCCGGAAGTCCTGCCTTATTTTTCAAATTTGCCTCCCGCGGATTATCATCCCAGGCATAGCGCACTTTTACCGGCTGAGGAATATCTTTGCTCCGGACAATCACTTTATGACCTTCTATGGTAGCCTCAGCCCATCTGAAACGCCCGTCTTTTCCAGCCAGTGCAAAGCCCTTCAACTCATTTACCGGCATCAGATCGTCCGTACCTTTTTCAAAAGAAAGAATGACTTTTCCATCTTCCACTGATGCAGCAGTGCACAACGGACCACTATGAACAATCTCTTCATGACCATATACTTTCTTCTTTACCTGAAGAGCTATCCTTCTTGCCAGCTCCTTCTTATTAAGTGGATGAATGTCATTCCATTCTCCCAAATCTATAGCTACCACCAAAGAAGTTTCGGGTAGCTTCAAAGTAACCTGCCGTTGAGCCTCACGCATACCTGCCCAGCCACTTTCCACCGGCTGTTGATGGGTCTGCATGAAATTAGGCAACTGCATGATGAAGAAAGGAAGATTTTCATCAGTCAGTTTCTCACGCCAATCTTTAAGCATGGCGCTTAATAATGCTTCATACTCATTAGGTCTGCCTGCATTCGATTCGCCCTGATACCATAAAGCGCCCTTGAAAGTAAGATTCCGTAAAGGGGAAATCATCGAATTGTACATACCTGTCGGAATGTTCTGAAAAGACACCCCACCTCTCCCCGCAGGCATTTCACAACCCAACTTATATTTCCATTGTTCAGTCAAACGTACCGTATCTCCATCTATCGCCAAGCAATAGGGTTTATCTTTCACAAAGCTAGGGCGGCCACCGGAATTAATGAGGCGAACCGTAACCAAATTCTCACCGCTTCTCAACACTGATGCCGGAACTTTATAGATACGAGGCGGATATTGATAGGACGTAGTACCCACAAACACACCATTCACATATACCGAATCCGCATTAACCATGCATCCCAAACGTAATATGGCATCTTTATCGGCCTGTGCGGATGTCAGACGGATATGTTGGCGGAACCAATGCGACCCGCTAACCGGATAGCCATTCCTGTCCCCCAACTGATAAGAGAACATGTTTACGGTCTCCCAATCAGAATCATCCAAACCGGGTTCATACCACTTTACCGGAGCATGAAGCCCTTCATCACCTTTATATAAAGAGAGATTCCAGAACCTCGACATCATTCCACCCGCCTTATTCACCAAGGCCTTGTATTCATCAGAATTATACAAATCCCTCTCACGCAGATATTTCGGAAATGCCTGCAAAGCATCCTCACTCATCCACGCCTCGATAGCGCTTCCTCCCCAACTCGAATTAATGATTCCTACGGGAACTTTCGTCTCATTATACATCTCTATGGCAAAGAAATAGGGCAACGCAGCATACGACTGCGCAACTTCCGGTGCCAGAGAGGTCCAGTTCATTTGCGAAATATCCTCTTTCGGTCCATGCAAATCATTACCATAAGGAGTTTTGACGTAGCGAATCATCGGATTTTCATAAACAGCAGTCTCTTTGCCGAACATATCTGCTACCCGCGCCACAGTCAGTTCCATATTAGACTGTCCCGAGCACAACCAGACATCACCTATCAGAATATCCTTCACAAGCATGTCGTTCACAGCCATCTCATAAGGACCACCTGCCTTCATAGCCGGAAGTTCCACCTGCCATTTGCCATTTTCACCAGCTTTCGTCGTGTACTTCTTTTTTTTGAATGTCACCACTACATCTTCATTGGCATCGGCAGTACCCCATATTTTGATGGGACGTTCGCGTTGCAATACCATTCCATCCGAAAGAACAGATGGGAGTTTAACTTTAGCCTCGGCCAGCATAGAGCACAGGCAGGCCACCGTTACTAATAAAACAGACTTGTAATTCATATATCTAAGAAATGTTTTTTAATTCCCGGCGTAATGCCGGAGTACAACTTCCATTCATATCTGTCACTATTTAATAGAACTCTCAGGAGCACCCAGGAATGAAGGTTTCAACCCTCCGAAATCAATCATAATCTTCTGAATGACGAGCGCCGGGTCGAGCGGACGGATGCGCAAAGTATGTTTCGCTTTCTTATCACACTGATGTTTCGTCTGAGTCGTGATAATATGCTCTGCTTGTAATCTGCCGAGTTCACCTTTATAATCACCGTTGATATTGACAATTTGTTCTTCACCTCCATCCAGACTGACCGCATAACGCAATCCTTTATAATCATTGAAGTTCAGAGTCGAAGAGAAACGTACGATAACAGTTGCCTCACCACTCTTTTCCGTTTCAAAATCATATTCCAGATACATATCTTCCTCCGGAGTAGCAGTACAGGGTGAGGTGGTGACTGCTGACAGGGTACGTCCCAGATTAGGGATTGTAATCCACTTGGCAGAAGTACAGTCAACAGAACGGGTGTAATGTTCCGCTTCGATAGACACATATCCGTCTTTCTCAATAAAGACAGGAGGTGCAGGAGCTATACGGGCTTCGGGAACCAGAGTGACCTTAGGCATAATGTTATGCTTCGGATCATTCCAGGATCTATAGCCTATGTGCGTCTGATCCATGATATGATTCCATTTGCCACTGCTCATCACATGATTATAATGATAGGTCAATACAGAATCGCGTTCAAAGTATTCGCGCACTTTACCTGCCCATTTATTGGTTTTCACATCGCCAGCTTCCGCCAGTTTGCGGTTCATAGCTACAGCATAGTACATATCATACAGATTGGCACATGCCTGTATCGGGAAGAGTACCAGTTGGTCGAAAGTATCCCGGTAATCGGCAGGCATCAGATAGTAGAATTTCAGGGCATCTAGGCTCAAAGCCGCATAATCATCTTTCACGCGTTGCCACTCATCATAGTTTTCCAGACTGTATGTCCTGTCGTTCAGCATTTCAGGAGTCACTCTGCGGTTATATTTGGTATATGTATCGATAAGACGCGCTGCCTCTTCCGCATAATTGCCACCAAACTGCTGCTTACAGAAGTCCACCGTATGCTGGAAAAGATTGTTTTCATTGAAACGTTCGGGGTTCCAAGCCATATCCAGAAAGAAGGTTATCGGATATTCCATAGGTTTCAGGTCACCTACGTTGACTACCCACAGTTCACGGACACCATATTCATACGTCAGCATCATCTGTTCCCAAGTGCGCTGTATCTGAGTAATATTAATCCACTTGGTGTTACGGGGAGCTCCTACATAGTCAAAGTGATAATACATACCATAACCGCCCTTACGGGGTTTGGCTTTCAAATCGGGCAACTTGCGTACATTGCCCCAGTTATCATCACACAACAGGAGAGTTACGTCGTCAGGTACACGCATACCTTTATCATAATAATCCTGCACTTCTTTATAGAGCGCCCACACTTGCGGAGTTTCTTTCGCTTTCTTACCGGTCACCTTCTCTATAATCTTCCGCTGGTCCTTTACTATATTCTGTAATAAAGAGATATTGGCATCCTCACTCATCGGTTCGTCACCATCACCGCGCATAGCCAGAGTAATCACCGCTTCCCAATCCTTGCAACGTTCCATACCCTGTTGCCAGAAATCACGCAGCACGGCGCCATTCGTAGTGTAATTCCATTCTCCGGTTCCACGGCGTTTCCAGTCCTTCTGAGCCTGTCCCATAGGTTCATGGTGGGAAGTTCCCATCACAATTCCCATTTCATCAGCCAACGGGCCATTCATTGGATCATCATCATAGAAAGCACTGTTCCACATTGCCGGCCACATGAAGTTTCCTTTCAGACGAAGTACCAGCTCAAAAACAGTCTCATAGAATTTGCTGTTAAATCCACCAAAAGTATCGCCCGCCCAATTTCCTAAACAGGGCCATTCATCATTCAGAAAAATGCCACGGTATTTCACTGCCGGTTCACCATCTGTATATATACCTTCTTTAATAGATATAATATCGTGCTTTTCCACCGGAACATCCGCCCAGAAATACCAGGGTGATACCCCCATTTGCTGTGACAATTCATAGATACCGTAAATAGTACCCCGCTTGTCACTACCTGCTATAACTACCGCCTCATCTACGCCTTCCATCGGTTGCTTCACCGTCTGGAGGATGTATTTCTCACGTTTTCCCTGTAAATCGGCAACATTGATTTTTCCGGCTTTCACCAGTTGTTTAATCCAGGAGCTATTCTCCATAGAACCGATTATCAACATACGATTACCAGCTACAGAGTGAATAACTTCCGGAGTAATGCCCGTTACTTTACCCGCATCTGTCTGCAAATTGGTCACAGCCCGTACTACTCCTTTGTCTTCCTGCAAGTCTATCAATATCGGATAAGACTTGCCCTGCTGTATCCAGACAAAGCCGCTACCTTCATTTACCACAAAGCGTTCCGCTGCGGATAAAGATTGAGATAGCAACAAACTTACTAAGCAATAGAAAATCCAACTAAATTTTGTTTTCATGGTATGATACCTTTTGATTAATTTCTGTTTTGTACAAAGATAGGTTATTACGAAATATTGTCCTATCTTCCATGTTTCCACTTACTACAGCCAATGTTACACTTGGGATTTTCATGTTACATAAACTTTTATTCATGTAACATTTGCCCGGCAAACAACCATTATTACAAAAAAACGTTCCTTTCTGTGATTTATTTCTCTCCTTTCAGACAAATAGGACAATATACAATTTTAATCTTCATATTATATGAAACATTTATTCCGTAGTCTATTAGTTATAGTATTCGTCATATGCTGTAACCTACAACAGGCTCTTGCCCAGCAAATGCCTCCTATCCCCGTTGATCCCAATGTACGTATTGGAAAGTTGGATAACGGTTTAACTTATTACATCCGCAAAAACAGTCTCCCTGCCGACCGGGCTGACTTCTATATCGCCCAAAAGGTAGGTTCCATACAGGAAGAAGAAAACCAGCGCGGCCTCGCCCACTTCCTCGAACATATGTGTTTCAACGGAACCACTCACTTCCCGGGAGATGCTTTGAAACAATATCTGGAACGTATCGGAGTTAAGTTTGGTGAGAATCTGAACGCTTACACCTCAGTAGACGAAACCGTTTACAACATTTCCAACGTTCCCGTCAATACTCCGGGTGCCATTGATTCTTGTTTGTTAATTCTGCACGATTGGAGCAATGACCTGACTCTGGATCCGAAAGAGATTGATAAAGAACGCGGCGTGATTAACGAAGAATGGCGCACACGCATGAGTGCAGTGCAACGTTTCCAGGAAAAGTTACTTCCTGCCATGTTTGCCGGCACCAAGTATGCCACTTGTTTCCCCATCGGAACCATGGATGTAGTGATGAACTTCAAACCGCAGACACTAAGAGATTACTATGAGAAATGGTATCGCCCCGACTTGCAAGGCATCGTTGTAGTAGGAGATGTAGATGTAGATGCCATCGAAGCACAGATTAAAAAACTATTCGCTGATGTTCCCGCACAACCCAATGCTGCCAAACGTGAATATTATCCGGTAAATGATAATAAAGAACCGATTGTGCTGATTGCTCAGGATAAAGAACAACCCCATATCCAGGCTATCATCTTTAACAAACATGAAGCCACTCCCGACTCGGAAAAAGGCAATATGGGTTATCTGGTACAAAACTATGCTACCGACCTCATCAATAACATGCTGAATGCCCGACTGAATGAGCTGCTTCAGGCTGCCAACCCTCCGTATATCTACGCAGGAACCTATGATGGAGATTTCTTCGTTGCAAAAACCAAACAAGCCTTTACCGGTATCGTTGTTTGCAAAGAAGATGCAGTGGAAAGTGGCATCGCTACCCTGATGCGCGAAATGGAACGTGCACGCCAGTTCGGCTTTACCGAAAGCGAATTCCAACGCGCCCGTGCCGAATATCTGCGCACTATGGAATCCAACTACAACGAACGAGACAAACTTAAGAACGAGCAATATATTGATGAATATGTACGACACTTCCTTGATAACGAACCCATACCGGGTATTGAAAACGAGTATGCCATCATCAACCAGATAGCTCCGGCCATTCCTGTACAAGCTCTGAACCAGATGATGCAAACGTTGGTAACAGATACCAACCAGGTAGTCGCCATTTTCGGTCCCGAAAAAGAGAATCTGAAAATGCCTACGGAAGAAGCTATCAAGAAGATTCTGCAAGACGTAAAAGCCGAGAAACTGACTCCGTATGTAGATAAAGTATCAGACGAACCTTTAATGAAAGAAGTTCCAAAAGGTGGAAAAATCATCTCCGAACAAAAAGATGACGTATTCGGTACTACCATGCTGACGTTATCCAACGGAGTAAAAGTTATCATCAAGAAAACTGACTTCAAAGCAGATGAAATTACCATGAAAGGTGTAAGCCTGGGCGGTAGTTCACTATTCCCCAACTCTGAAATCATCAACATTAATGGTTTGGATGCCGTTTCAGCAGGCGGTTTAGGCAATTTCAGCGTTGTAGATCTTGAAAAGGTATTAGCAGGCAAAAGAGCTTCCGTAAGTTACGGTATCGGTGATAAAACCGAAACAGTCAATGGCTACTGTTCTCCGAAGGACTTTGAAACGATGATGCAACTCACCTATCTGACATTTACTGCACCACGCCGGGATGATGACGCTTTTGCATCCTATAAGAATCGTAACAAAGCAGCATTGCTAAATCAGGAAATGAATCCGAACACAGCCTTCGGAGACAGCATCACCTATGCCCTGCAAATGGGACATCCCCGTACTGTCCGTATAAAGTCCGATATGATTGATAAGATGGATTATGACAAGATCATGGCTATGTATCAGGACCGTTTCAAAGATGCCAGCGACTTCACCTTTATCTTCGTAGGTAATGTAGACGTTGAAGAGATGAAACCGCTTATTGCCAAGTATCTTGGAGCTTTGCCTGCCATCAACCGTAAGGAATCATTCAAAGATAATAAGATTGAATACCGTAAAGGCGTATATAAGAATGAGTTCATCCGCGAACAGGAAACAGCTAAAGCCTCTAACTTTGTCAGTTTCATCGGTACGTGCAAGTATGATTTAAAGAATTCCATTCTGCAGGACATGACTTGTCAGATTATGGATCTAGTTTACACCGAGAAAGTACGCGAAGATGAAGGTGGCACTTATGGTGTATATGTGGGTGGCAATCTCTCCAAATATCCGAAGGAAATAGCCGGGATACAAATCATTTTCGATACAGCACCTTCCAAAAGAGAGAAACTGATGAAAATCATCTTTGCTGAAATAGAGCACATATCTAAAGAGGGACCGTCAGAAGCCAATCTTAATAAGGTGAAAGAGTTCATGTTGAAGAAACATATTGAAGACCTGAAAGAAAACAGCTACTGGATGGGAAGCATCGACGAGTATCTGTTCACCGGAATGAACCCAATAAAGGACTACGAACAGATTGTCAACAGTATCACTGCTAAAGATATTCAGAAGTTTGCCGATGACTTGTTCAAGCAAAAGAATGAAGTGGAAGTTTCAATGATTAGTCCGGAAAAGGAATAAGAGAAAATAGAATAATGCAATTGAAAAGGCTGCACTGCTATTAAAGCATGGTGCAGCCTTTTTTATGTTTCATACTCTGTTAGTGGAACGAATTCATATTAAATTTGTTAGGTTATGAATTAGTTGACGAGGATACAAGTTGACAAGGGAACAAGGTTCTATCGGCATAGAAGCATTGCGCAGCTCAAGGTTGAAAGCCTTTTAGGCTTAGGCTGCGCTAAATTAGCATTTCATTTATTTTTTTTCAGATATAAACTAATTCCGCCAACGGGTGATTTATCTTCACCTTATAAGTAGATGGTTGTTTCCTCCCGTGGTGATTCTATTTACTCCAAATGGTAACTTCATTTACACGCCGAGGTAAAGGCCGTTACATGCCGAGGTAAAGAGCGTTACAATAGGTGGTAAAGGTCGTTACATACGGCGGTAAATGCTTTTACATCGTGAGGTAAATTGTATGTAAATACTATCTATTGATAATCAGACAACTAAGTAGGCGTATTGGTGAGGTTGATTCATTCCGGAGCGGTTATGAAGCGAATGTGCTAATGTGATTAATGTGCAAATTACTATTCTCTTTTGATTCTAACGACAAGCAAACATTGAATAGGATACAATTGGAATGAGTCCTTGACATAATTATGAAACAATAATATTTGCATTACAAATATTTATTACTACTTTTGTAACAGTTTACTTTCATGCGTAGAAAGTAGCTTTAGAAATTTTAATTTGAGAACGGTTATTTATTGCATTCCCCTATAAATTCCGCTAAAATTTACAACGGATGACAATAAGTGACAGGTCTCACGCACATTTGTATATATAGCTTGTTATATATCCATATGGGGCGTGGGGCTATCACTTATGTTGTTGTAAGGTCCTAGCGGAGCCTTTAGGGAACATGAGTAGATAGTTTCCCACGCTCTTTTTTTATAAACCACGCATCACTGGGGAATGATGCGGCAACCGAAATAAACCATGTACGAAGACTTTAAAGAATGTATCATCCGGTTAATGCAACATCCCATTATGAGTAAACCTATCTCCGCCTTAAGCGACCCGGAATGCCTGCAAGCCTACGAACTGATAAAACAATTAATCGACTTATCTGTGAATGAAGAATACACTCAACTGGATTATATCCAAACAGCACGCCTCAAATACCATCTCGGAGAGTTATCCTATAAATTAAATGATGAGTGGGAAAACACAATACTACATTATAAAGGCATTCCCCACCTGTTAGAAAAAGGAGGATTCGACCTGAGCCTCCACAAGTGGATAGAGTTGGTCAGCCTACGAACAAAATAAGAGTCCAACAGATTGTCCGTTTTTTTACCTCTAAGCTTTTTTACATGTTTTTACGAATTATCTTTGTCATTCGATAAAAAATACATAAATTGCCACGTCTTACAAAACAGACAGACTATATTATTATAAAACTAAAGATGGAACTATGCAGTATGAGAAAGATGTAATTTATTCCCTGAAAGTTACAGGGACCATGATCACAAATGATTGTCATTATTATCTGATAGAAAATGAAGGAATCAAGTACAAAGTGAAAATGCTGAAATTCCAGCACAAACTGCCGGTTCCCGAAGAAGTGAAGTGTATTGTTTATGGCTATGATGCCGACGATACTCCTCTCTTTGCACAGCACAAAGGTGAAATATCACGCAAACTTTATACGGTCGGAAGTACTTACCCTTTTGTCGTACAACAAAAGCCAGGCTACCAATCCGGACACCGCAATGTCTACTATGGATATGACATGAATGGCATCCGGGCATTTATCCAAGTGGGGATAGGGAAAGAACTGACCATAGGAAGAAATGTCCGCTGCACAGTCAAGCATATCAATCCGGATGGTATCCTTGTCACCGTTCCCGTCAATCAGGAAATAGACTATGAAACCAATTTCCTCACTATCGAGCAACTGATGCATAACATCCATACCGAACAATTCCCCCTCTGCATCCAGCTGGAAACTTTGCGCACCGACTCGGTCATAGACCCGAAAGTGCAACAGATGCTGAAGCAATATGACAACCACGAGGGGGAATGGTTACTGTCATTCCTGAACATCCTACTCACCAGAAGAGAAGAAAAAATTGAGAATAAAGATTGGGAAGGAGTTTGCGAGTTAATACGCTATCAGCTCCTCATCACCGAATGGATACTTGAAGACTCCCTGTTCCTCACATTCTATTCACCATCCGTAGTCCAGTCTCTGCGCGAAAAGGGAGAACGGGAAATGTTTGCCTGCGAAGCAATACAGAAAGCCATAGAACTCATCCGTACCAATACTATGGATGATTTCCTTAAACAGATTTTTACTAAAATACGTATTTCGGGCTATTTATCCGATAGGAACCGAAAGACAGAACTGCTCACCGCACTGTTCCGGCTGGACGATACGTTGGTTGACAAAAACATGTTTACCTTGACGGAGTTTTGCCAATATATAGCATGCAACACTTCAGCTACGGAATCTTCGGCCCTGACATCAGTTACCGAATTAATCAGAAAAATAATAGAGAAAAGCAGAGTGGCGCCTGATATCTCCCCTACAAAAATCATACATTTGCTGGCCGTCTACCTGCTGCTTTGCTATAACCGTGAAGTACACACCTCCCTCTATCGCATCATGCTTTATCGTTACGCAGCCCAGGCAAGCCCCTCTTCCATCGGGATTCTGACAGACAAAGCGTATGATGTATTGACACGGGCAAGCCAGTCTTACCGTCCGGAATTCACTTGGGAGGATGTCGTGCGCTTCAAACCTGAAGCTTTTATAACCAAACTACGCTCATTCATGACGGATGCCTCTGATGATAAAGATAAACTGATAGCCCAGCACATTACGCAAGGGGGGCGGATACTTCTACGTAACGGGACATTCGGGCTTTATGCCGGCTGCAATCCCGGTGCACTGCTGCCCGAGCATCAAAAGGTGACGGAAATGATGTCTGTATTCGACGGCAGAATCAGCATATATGCAAAGAAAGATATCAAACCGAAAGTAAGCGAAGTGCAGAACGTCTTTGTATTAAAGAATCTTTGGGAAGAACTGTCCGGACAATTAACCGGACACGTGGCGACTTCTACCAAAAAGACATCGGAAAAGATACCACTTTCAGAGGGAATGCGCGTCAGGATTACCCTGAAAGCATTTAATCCACGCTTCCCACTAATGATGTTTGCCGAAGTGACGGAACCGGGATACGAAGGAAACGGTGCGATTCTCGCCAATGAAGTCACCCGTAGCCATATCCGCAGTCTGGATGGCATTTTCTATGAAGGGGATACGTTTGAAGCCACCGTATCGAAGGTCGGGCAGAACGGTCGTCTGACATTCAGCATCCTCCGGGAGTTATTTGAATTTGTAACGGGAACGGTGAAATACGGTCATCGGGTATATGCAAGGCTTATACGGGTATCCAAGGGAACCGGCATCTGGATATGCGAAGAAGGGTACACGCTTTTCACACCGGGCGCAGCGCCTTATCCGGAAGTCGGCACGACGGCCTTGCTGGAAGTAAGAGGAATCAATGACGCAGGGTATATCAATGCCACCTATATAGAAGAATCAGATAAGAACATAGAAGAAACCGAGGCTCTGGCTAAATTAGTCAGCGAATATATCGACTTCTGTTCCCCGCAGGATGAAAAGGAAGAGGAAGAAGGCAATTTCGGACAAGTATTCACAGACGAAGATGCAATGCTAACCGGAGAGCAGTTGTCACTTCCCCTGATGTGCGAATTACCTTGGTTACTGGCAGTAACGGCATCGGCCGAGAAGTTACTGGTAAAGCGCTACAACCTGTTGGGAACAGCCCGGCTATTGGCGGGGATGCTTAATGATTCGCCCCTGAGCGAATACTTGTCGCTGCAAATGAATTATGAGGAGAACATCTATAGTTTTGCCACCCACAATGGACCGGCGCGATGGACACACTTTTCGCGTATAGACGACGCGGCGGTTTCCCGTTATCCCTCACTCCGGTCTAAAAAAGAACTGCTACAAATTATCAATTTGTTCTATACCCACAACTTTGACCCAGAGCTTGCAGTTGGCATTGCAACCACTAAAGACGAAAATAAGGAACATATAGTCCGGCTGGTGCTGAGCCATACACTTTTGCTCAATTCCCTACCGACGGCAGCATTAGCCCCTTTGCGAAACGAACTCTTGCAACGCATTGGCGCTGGGGAATTTGTATCAACCGATGAACAGAAGTCGAAGTCTGCAGTTGCAACAGAATCCAAGGAAGACATTCCCTGCATGGGGAGGGAGAGTGATAAAGTAGAGTTTAAATCATCCATAGTATATCCGGCTGGGCGCACCGTCCCCAACATGAAGCAACAATCGGAGATCATACTGCGCACCATTGCGGGACTCCTGAATGCATCCGGCGGCACACTGTATGTCGGCGTATCCGATGCCGGAGCCATAATCGGACTGAAGGAAGATTATACCTACATGGTATGTGATTCGGATGCTTATGAGCGCTTCATCCGCCAACGCATCATAACTACTATGGGAAAGGATATCAACAGCATCATTAAAATGGAATTTCCCCGGTATGGCAACCGTGAAATATGCTGCATTACGGTGCCCTGCTATGGCAAACTAATTGAGCTAAAAGGAGTGATATGGCAGCGGCAAGGCAACTCAACGGTAATGCTCGACGGCAATGCCCTAGCCAAGCAGCAGAAGAGGAAAAATGACACATTACAAGCAGAACTCAGCCAGATTGCAGAAAAAGACATGGAGTTAATCAGCGAAAATCTGTTGCAAACCGGAGAAGCACAGACGGCAGTTGCCGCCGCTTTTGTGGCCAGTCTGGAAAAGAAGAAGAAAAAAGTGGAAGCCGGAATCGGGAAAGCTGCGATAAAAACGTCCCTGATACGCCCTAACCCCTATACAGTAAAAGAGGGACACGACGTACAAGTGGTAACTTACTTATCTCTGCTCGATAATGGTGGATATGTATTGAAAGATGAGCCCTCGCACATGGACAATGCGATACTCACACTGGCAATCAATAAAGAAGAAACCGGTGGTGCCCTGCTCCTTTGCTATGAAAATGGCTATGTAAACCGTGTTCCACTAAAAATATTATTACAGAAGAAACGTGATTATATTTATAAAAACGGCGTGAACAGGGATTCGCATCTGATATTCGCCACCATTGAAAATGGCGAAACGCACATCTTGGTACGCACCGCCCGACAGAAGAATGAATACCTGAAAATGTTTCCCATCGACAGAATAAAACAGAATATGGACCTAGTCCTGAAAGGTACTCCGCTTTTCTCTTATGATTTTGGCAAAGCAATTGCCTGGGAAGTGATTCCAGAAATGGAATCTGAAAAGCTGCAAAAACTTTATAATGATAATCCGGCCCATCAAGGCTACGCTATTACATCAGAGGCCGTTTCTAAAGAAATAGAGTTATTACGGATAATGGGGTGGAATATTGAAATTTAATATATCAGACCTGTTTAAAGGAATATATGGAATATGGGCATAAAAAAAGGAGCACCGCTGTACTCCAACCTTTGTTAACCTTAAATCTAATACTATGAAAAACACAGTACAAAGGTACGCATTTTTTTGAGAATAGCAAGTTCCGTGTGCGGGAACAACGCCTTTATAACACCATTTAAGAGAATGTACTCCTTTTTTCACGTCCTTTTTCATATCTAAGATAAGCTGCATCTTAACATTAAAAATAAGCTTGCTTTTTTTGTATTGCTTTCGGTTTACATTATCTTTGTAGGAAAATAATCAAAACGACTTATGCCTGACTATGATTTGATAGCTATATTAGGTCCTACCGCCTCCGGAAAAACTCCTTTTGCCGCAGCACTGGCAGATGTCCTCGACACCGAAATCATCAGTGCAGATTCCAGACAAATCTACCGTGGCATGGACCTTGGTACGGGGAAAGACCTCGTAGATTATACTGTGAATGGTAAACAAATTCCTTATCACTTGATTGACATTGCCGACCCGGGCTATAAATACAATGTTTTCGAATATCAACGTGATTTTCTGACAGCTTACGAGAGTATTGAACAAAAAGGGAAACTTCCCGTTTTGTGTGGAGGTACGGGTATGTATCTGGAGGCTGTGTTGAAAGGATATAAGTTGTTACCTGTTCCCGAAAACCCGGAATTGCGCACGCAACTTGCCGATAAATCTCTGGAAGAGTTGACCGAAATGCTAAAACAGTATAAATCCCTGCATAATACCACGGACGTAGATACTACTAAGCGTGCCATTCGTGCCATTGAAATAGAAGAGTATTATGCACATACTCCGGTAGACGAACGGGCATTTCCCAAATTGAACAGTCTCATCATTGGTGTGAACATAGACCGGGAGTTGCGTCGTGAAAAGATATCCCGCCGCCTGCGCCAACGCTTGGACGAGGGAATGGTAGATGAAGTACGTCGTCTGATAGACTCGGGTATCCAGCCGGATGACCTCATCTATTACGGTTTGGAATACAAGTATCTGACGCTTTACGCCATCGGCAAGTTGACTTACGAAGAGATGTACAAGGAACTGGAAACCGCCATTCACCAATTTGCCAAACGCCAGATGACCTGGTTCCGGGGTATGGAGCGTCGTGGTTTCACCATCCATTGGGTGGATGCCGGACTACCGATGGAAGAAAAGATTGCTTTTGTACAAGCGAAACTCAAAGAGAATTAGTATTTTTGTAATTTGAGAGTCGAAGATTGAAAATTAAGAGTTGAGGATTCATAATTCATAAATTAGCGTCATGAGTGTAGAGCCCGAAAAGTGGGGGGTGATATACAACCCCAAAGCCGGTACCCGGAAAGTACAGAAACGGTGGAAAGAAATCAAAGAATACATGGACAGCAAAGGCGTGTCTTATGATTACGTCCAGTCCGAAGGGTTCGGGTCTGTGGAGCGCCTGGCCGGTATTCTCGCTAACAACGGCTACCGCACTATCGTGGTTGTGGGTGGCGATGGTGCACTGAATGATGCCATCAATGGCATTATGTCGTCTAATGCAGAAGCTAAAAGAGAAATTGCTATAGGTATCATCCCGAACGGTATCGGTAATGATTTTGCCAAATACTGGGAAATGACATCAGAATACAAAGACGCAGTAGATTGCATCATCAACAACCGCCGCCGTAAAATAGACGTAGGGTTTTGTAACTATTATGATGGTGAGAAACACATTACCCGCTATTTTCTTAATGCCATCAATATTGGTTTGGGAGCTCGTATCGTGAAAATATCCGATCAGACCAAACGTTTCTGGGGAGTGAAATTTCTATCTTATCTCATGGCACTCATCTCAATTATCTTTGAACGAAAACTCTACCGGATGCACCTCAAGATAAACGGAGAACATATCCGCGGACGTATCATGACAGTCTGTATTGGTAGCGCATGGGGGTATGGACAAGCGCCAAGCGCAGTCCCCTATAATGGATGGCTCGATGTATCTGTCATTTATCGTCCGGAGTTATTACAACTTGTATCAGGGCTATGGATGCTTATTCAGGGACGCATTTTAAATCATAAAGTCGTAATGCCTTACCGGACACAAAAAGTGAAAGTGCTACGTGCACAAAATGCCTCCGTAGACTTGGACGGCCGTATCCTCGACAGGCATTTCCCATTGGATATCGGGATTATGCATGAGGCTATCACACTGATTATACCAAACTGAAATTAACGATTAACGTTTAGTGATAAATGATTAGTACTATGCGGAATAACGGCGCAGCCTACTAATCACTTATCACTAAACACTAAACACTAAATACTTATGATTGAACTGAAAAATAACCCTGCTGGGAATTTCTTCTTATTGGCAGGTCCTTGTGTTATCGAAGGGGAAGAGATGGCGATGCGGATTGCCGAACGTGTTGTGACCATCACCGAGAAATTACAAATTCCCTATGTATTTAAAGGTTCTTACCGTAAAGCTAATCGTTCGCGTCTGGACTCATTTATGGGTATAGGCGATGAAAAAGCATTGAAGGTACTGGAGAAAGTACACAACACTTTCGGAGTACCTACTGTTACTGACATCCATTCTGCAGAAGAAGCTGTAATGGCTGCCGAATACGTGGATGTACTGCAAATACCGGCATTTCTTTGCCGGCAAACAGACATCCTGATAGCTGCCGCAAAGACGGGAAAAGTAGTTAATATCAAGAAAGGGCAATTCCTCTCTCCTTTCGCCATGCGTTTTGCAGCGGAAAAGGTGGTAGAAGCAGGAAATAAGGAAGTCATGATTACTGAACGCGGGACTACTTTCGGGTATCAGGACCTGGTTGTAGATTACCGTGGCATACCTGAAATGCAAACTTTCGGATACCCGGTCGTTCTGGACGTCACTCATTCTTTGCAACAACCCAATCAAACAAGCGGAGTGACAGGCGGCATGCCTCAACTCATTGAAACAGTAGCCAAAGCCGGCATTGCCGTAGGTGTTGACGGATTATTTATAGAAACACATGAACATCCTGAAGTTGCCAAGAGCGATGGTGCCAATATGTTGAAGCTGGACCTGCTGGAAGGATTATTGACGAAGCTGGTACGTATTCGTGAGGCGATAAAAGAATGATTTGCAGACTATCTGTCATTCTGAGCGTAGTCGAAGAATCTCTTCCCCTACTGTATAGCGCAGCCTTATGCCAAGAGAGTAGATCCTTCGACTACGCTCAGGATGACAGATAGTACTGCTTATCACTAATCACTAAACGCTAATCACTTTTACTCCTTTCTGCACAGTCTTCTCCAAAAATCTTTCCCTTCCTCTGTGATTTCCTTCCACTCCCTCCGACAAATAGAGCAAGAAACAATTTTAATCTACATCAATATGAAACATTTATTTCGCAGTTTACTGGTTGTAGCATTAGTGTTATGCGCCAGTTTCCAACAAGCGGTAGCACAACAAATGCAGTTCCCGCCCCTCCCCGTTGACAAGAATGTCCGTATCGGTCATTTGGACAACGGCCTGACTTATTACATCCGTCACAACAAATTACCCGAAAACCGGGCGGAGTTCTATATCGCCCAGAAAGTAGGCTCCATCCTCGAAGAGCCGCAACAACGTGGACTTGCCCACTTCCTGGAACACATGGCCTTCAATGGCACAAAAAACTTTCCCGGTGATGACAAAGGTCTTGGCATCATCCCTTGGTGTGAGACTGTAGGTATCAAGTTCGGTACAAACCTGAACGCTTATACCAGCGTCGACGAAACTGTTTACAACATCAGTAACGCTCCTATCGACCGTCCCAATGTACTGGATTCCTGTTTACTTATCCTGCACGACTGGTCCAACTTCATCTTGTTGAAAGATGACGAAATCGATAAGGAACGTGGTGTTATCCGCGAAGAATGGCGTAGTCGTAACAGCGGCATGTTGCGCGTTTACACCGATCTGTCTCCTGTTATTTATCCGGGTGACAAGTATGCAGACTGCATGCCTATCGGTTCCATTGATGTAATCAACAACTTCCCTTATAAGGATATCCGCGATTACTATCACAAATGGTATCGTCCCGACTTGCAAGGTATCGTTATCGTAGGTGATATCGATGTAGATGCCGTAGAAGCCAAACTGAAAGCAGTATTCGCTGATGTGAAAAAACCGGAAAATCCGGCAGAACGTACTTATTTCCCTGTGGCAGACAATAAAGAACCTATCGTAGCCATCGGTACGGATAAAGAGGTGGACGATCCGTCTATCGAACTCTATTTCAAACAGGATGCAACACCTGATTCTGAAAAGAATAATGTAGGTTATCTGGCTTCCCAATATATGGTAAACATGATTACCAGCATGCTGAATGCCCGCCTGAGTGAAATTACCCAGAGCGCTAACCCGCCATTTAACCGTGCAGCCAGCACTTACGGTAATTTCTTCCTGTCTAAAACAAAAGAAGCTCTCAATATTTACGCTTCAAGCAAGGCTGACGGCATTGAAGGAGCTATGAAAACCTTATTACAAGAAACAGAACGTGCACGTCGTTTCGGCTTCACCGATTCAGAATATACCCGTGCACGCGCCAACTATCTGCAACGTTTGGAGTCTGCTTATAACGAACGTGAGAAAACCAAACACGGTTCTTATGTACGCGAATATGTACGTAACTTCCTGGACGCAGAACCTATTCCGGGCATCGAAACAGAATATGCCATGATGAATCAACTGGCTCCGAACATCCCTGTACAAGCCATAAATATGGTAATACAGCAACTCGTTCCAGACAGCAACCAGGTGGTTATTATCGCCGGTCCTGAAAAAGAAGGATTGAAATACCCGACAAAAGAAGAAGTTGTCGCTTTGCTGAAAGGCATGAAGAATCTCGACCTGCAAGCATATGTAGATAAGGTATCTGACGAACCTCTGATGAAAGAAGCGCCGAAAGGTGGTAAAATCGTTTCAGAGAAAGAAGGTGAAATTTATGGCAGCACAAAACTCGTCCTCTCTAACGGTGTAACGGTTTACATCAAAAAGACCGACTTTAAAGCTGACGAAATTCGCATGAAGGGTACTAGTCTGGGTGGTAAATCCATTTTCCCCGACAAAGATGCGCTCAACTTCGCAGTTATGGACAATGTGGTTGCCGCAGGTGGTCTGGGCAATTTCAGCAAAGTAGACCTGACAAAAGTATTGGCTGGTAAGAAAGTATCTGTTCAGGCCGGTCTGGGTGCAACAACTGAAAACGTATTCGGAACCTGCTCTCCGAAAGACTTCGAGACCATGATGCAGTTGACATATCTCACATTCACGGCTCCGCGTAAGGATATGGAAGCATTCGAATCTTACAAAAGCCGCACGAAAGCACAGTTGGAAAGTGCACAAGCAAATCCGCTTTCTTCCATTGGAGACTCTTTACAGAGAGCTATGTATGGCAACCATCCGCGCTTAGTATTGCTCAAACCGGAAATGGTAGATCAAATCAATTATGACCGCGTTCTGGAAATGTACAACGACCGTTTCAAAGATGCCAGCGACTTTACATTCTACTTTGTCGGTAACATCGACCTGGAAACAGCCAAACCGCTGATTGCAGAATATCTGGGTGCACTGCCTGCCATCAACCGCAAGGAGACCTTTAAAGATACCAAGATGGATATCCGTAAGGGTGTATATAAGAATGAATTTGCTAAGGAACAACAAACTCCTACAGCAACCATCGTATTCCTGTATAGCGGAAAAGCTCCTTATACATTGAAAAACAACATCCTGTTGAGCTGTATGACTCAGGTTCTCGATATGGTTTATACCGAAGAGGTACGTGAGAAAGAAGGTGGTACATACGGCGTGAACTGTATAGGCAATTTACAGAAGTATCCGAAAGAACAACTGCTGATGCAGATCATCTTCCAGACCGATCCGGAAAAGAAAGACAAACTGGCTGGTATTGTAGTAGACGAATTGAAGAAACTGGCAGCCGAAGGTCCTTCCGAGGTACATCTGCAGAAAGTAAAAGAGTATCTGTTGAAGAAGTATGCCGACAACCAAAAGGAAAACGCATACTGGCTGAACAACCTGAATGATTACTTCTTCTATGGTATGGATATGACTAAAGACTATACAGACCTTGTAAATGGTATCACTGCCAAAGAACTCCAGAAGTTCGCAGCAGACTTACTGAAACAAGGAAACGAAATTGAAGTAACAATGACGGTGAATAAGTGATTAGAGTATTAGTGATTAGTGATAAGCAGGCTAGCGCTATAAGCAACTTATCACTAATCACTAATCACTAATAACTAATCACCATCCCTCTCCTACGTTTATCATTAATCACTAATAACTAATCACTAAATAACATGAACTTATTTCTCGAACTGCGCAAGCACGGAAAGTTAGCAGAAAAGCGAAATCCGATGTACGAAAAGAGTAAATTCGGAAAGTTCTGGATGTACTTCATGGCTGTGTTCTGGGCAGGTTATCTCATTTTTTTCGGTACAACATTCGCATTTGCGTTTGATGGTGGAGCCACAGAAGCCTATCATGTAATGAACAGCGGACTGATATTTGTACTCGCTTTGGACTTCATCATGCGTTTTCCTTTCCAGAAAACACCAACTCAGGAAGTGAAACCTTACTTGTTGCTGCCCGTAAAGCGAAATCGGCTTATCGACTTTCTGCTGATACGTTCCGGATTGAGCGGATTTAACTTCATCTGGCTGTTCCTGTTCGTTCCATTCGCCATCATCACTATTACCAAATTCTACGGTATTATCGGCGTATTAACGTATTGTATTGGCATTTGGCTACTTATCATATTCAATAATTACTGGTTCTTGTTGTGCCGTACACTTATAGGAGAACGTCTCTGGTGGGTTGCACTTCCTCTGGTGGTATATGGTGGAATTGCTGCTGCTTTATTCATTCCGGATAATAGTCCGGTCTTCGACTTATTCATAAATTTGGGAGAAGGCTTTATCACAGGAAACTTACTGGCATTCATCGGAGTAATCGCTGCCATCGCCTTGATATGGTTCATCAACCGAACGATGATGCGCGGATTGATTTACAATGAGCTCAATAAAGTAGAAGACACTAAAGTCAAGCACGTGTCCGAATACAAGTTCCTGGACCGCTATGGTGAAGTAGGCGAATACATGCGCCTAGAGCTAAAACTACTGTTACGAAACAAGGTTTGCAAGAACTCTCTGCGTACCGTTATCCTTGTAGTGGTTGCTTTCAGTCTAGTGCTTAGTTTTACCGAAGTATATGACGGCACGGGTATGAAGAACTTTATTGTCATATACAATTTCGTCATTTTCGGTATTCTTTTCTTATCCAGTCTGATGAGCTACGAAGGAAATTACATAGACGGTCTGATGAGCCGCAAGGAGTCTATTTACAATCTACTCCGTGCCAAATATACGGTTTACAGCATTGCCATCCTTGTACCTTTTATCTTGATGATACCTGCTATTGCTACCGGAAAACTGGCTCTGTTGACTTGTATTTCATGGGCTGTGTTTAGTGTAGGATGCATCTATTTCTTCCTGTTCCAGTTAGCTGTATTCAACAACAAAACCGTTGACCTGAATGCCAAAATGAGCAGTCGCCAGAATGTGGGAACCGGATTGCAAAATCTAATTGCCGGTGCCGCTTTCGGTGTACCTCTTATATTGAACTATATTCTGACTACAGTTATAGGCCAGGAAACAACTTCATGGATACTGCTTGCTATAGGAGCCGGTTTTATCCTCACCTCCAACCTATGGTTGAAGAACGTCTACCTGCGTTTCATGAAACGTAGATACAAGAATATGGAAGGGTTCAGAGATAGCAGACAGTAAGAAAATAATGATTAAATAGTAACAATATGATAAACATAAATAATCTCCAAAAAAACTTCGGACAAAAGAAAGCCGTAGATATTGAGAAATATACCATTAATCAGGGTGACATGCTGGGTTTAGTAGGTAACAACGGAGCCGGTAAGACTACCCTTTTCCGTTTGATACTGGACCTTTTGCAGGCAGATCAGGGTAATGTGACCATCAACGACATCGACGTATGCAAAAACGAAGACTGGAAACAATTCACCGGTGCTTTCATTGATGATGGTTTCCTGATCGATTATCTCACTCCGGAAGAGTATTTCTACTTCATCGGTAAGATGTATGGTCTGAAAAAAGAAGAAGTAGACGAGCGGTTGCTTCCGTTTGAACGCTTCATGAATAATGAAGTGATTGGTCAGAAAAAGTTTATCCGTAACTTCTCTGCCGGAAATAAGCAGAAAATCGGTATCATCTCCGCTATGTTGCATCATCCTCAATTACTTATTCTGGACGAACCGTTCAACTTCCTCGATCCGAGTTCACAGTCCATCATCAAGCACTTGCTGAAAAAGTATAATGAAGAGCATCATGCCACGGTAATCATTTCAAGCCACAACCTGAATCATACGGTAGATGTATGTCCCCGTATTGCTCTGTTGGAGAACGGTGTGATTATCCGTGATATCCAGAATGAAAACAATTCGGCAGAGAAAGAGCTTGAAGACTACTTCAATATCAGAGTAGAAGAAGAAATTGAAGAAGAACTGGCGGAAGCAGTGATCGAAGAAACACCTGCTCCAGAAACAATCGTTGAAGAAACCATTGTTGAAGAAACTGTAGTTCAACCGGAAAAGAAAGAAGGACAGGAATGAGGAAATACTTCTTATATATAGTTGCACTTGTCGGACTGACATTTAGTTTAAGTTCTTGTCGTAGCTCGGCGCCGCGCCTCGACTACAAGGCACTGGCTAAAGCTTCTGTCCGCTTAGGAGTAGATATAAATAAGGAAGATAACCATAAGCTGTACATCGCCTCTGCGGAGTGGTTAGGTGTTCCCTACCGCGCAGGCGGTGACAGCAAACAGGGTACCGACTGTTCCGGTCTGGTATCGCAACTCTATACAAGAGTATATAACATCCGTCTGGCCCGAAGTACTAACGACCAGCTTAAAGAAAGCAACAAAGTCTCCCGCCGCAACCTGCGTGAGGGAGACCTAGTCTTTTTCACCAGCCGTGCCTCCAAAAAGAAAGTGGCGCACGTGGGTATCTACCTCAAAAATGGAAAATTCATCCATGCCAGCACCAGCAAAGGAGTAATTGTCAGTGCTCTCAATGAGAAGTACTATACGCAATACTGGCTTTGCGGGGGAAGGGTGAAATGATAGTTTAAACTTCAAAAAGAAAAAAGAATGAAAAAAATTTTAGGTATTCTCCTCTTTATCGGCATTGCGCTGAATGCCAATGCACAATTATTGTGGAAAATCTCCGGCAACGGTCAGGAAAAGCCTTCCTATATTTTGGGTACACACCATTTGGTGCCATTAAGTATCAAAGATAGCATCGCCGGACTGCCACAAGCTATAGACGGAACTGCCCAAGTATATGGAGAAGTTGTCATGTCCGAAGCAATGTCTCCCGAATTCATGCAAACAATGCAGCAGAGCATGATGATAGCAGGAGATACCACTCTTCAGGCTCTTTTCACTCCTGAACAGTATGAGGTAGTAGGCAAGGTAGTAAAAGAAAATATGATGGCTGACATTGCCATGCTGGCAAAATTGAAACCGGCGGCTATCACTCAACAGCTTACCGTGATATTGTGCATGAAACATTTAGGTGGGTTCAATCCGCAAGAGCAACTGGATACTTACTTCCAGCAACAAGCCATACAGAATGGTAAAAAAGTAGGTGGTTTAGAAACTCTTCAATCCCAAATAAACGTACTCTTCAATAGCCAGACTTTGCAACGCCAGGCCAATTTACTCTATTGTCTTGTAAGCGACATTGACAAGGCTATGGACCAGACCAAACGTCTGAATGAAGCATATAAAGCCCAGAAACTGGACGATATGCTGAAGTTGATGGAAGAGCGTGATGGTAACTCTTGTGATCCGCTACCGGGTGAGATGGAAGCTTTGTTAGACAACCGCAACAAAGCATGGATTGAAAAAATGCCCGCCATCATGAAGGATGCTCCTACTCTTTTTGTGGTTGGCGCCGGCCACCTGCCGGGAAACAATGGCGTATTAAACCTGTTGAAACAGGCAGGTTATAGCGTGGAACCTATGAAATAAAACTATAAATTCTCTCTTTACTAACATTTTATAAACACGAAACAATGTAAGATACCGGGTGATTGCAAGTGATTGCAGTCACCCGATTTTATATTAAAAAAGGGTACATCAGGATTCATACCTAACATACCCTCATTCATCATTATATAAGTTTCACTACATATTCATAGCATTGGCTCCCAAAACTCCTAACACCGCCGATGCCACAGCTATTACAATTTTCAAAATCCTATCCCAAACCGTTTTTTTCATACTATCCAATGTTTTAATTACCAATAGACTGCGCAGCCTTTAATTTTTAATTCTTTAATTTTTAATTTCTGAAGCCTCCGGCTTCAGACCCTATCCCAGTGGATCTTCTCCAAGTCCTCCTTCGCCACCGGAGTTTCCTCCGCCACCATTACCCGAATCATCATCGCCAGTAGCATCCTTACCCGTCCATTTCTCAAATTCAACACCTTGCCATAGCGCACGAGTAGTACCCAAAGCTGCCGGACGTGTATATTCGGGAGTAAACATGAAATGCAAAGATGTCACCTGATTCGGAGTTACATCTTTCTCATTATCCACTCCCTTTCCACGTGTTCGTGCCATCACAGTAAATGTTCCCAAACCATCCAGGCGAACAGTACGGCTATTCAGTAATTGCAACCGCATCACCGACACCAAGTTTCTGATTACATTGTGCACATCACCCGGCGTTGCCGAGCACTTCTCAGCCACCATCTCACCCAACTGCTGCAAACTTACAGCCCGTCCTACTTTCTTCAAGGTCAGGTGCCATTGGTTCACACCATCTTTCGTTTTCAACTGCGATTGTCTCGCATAATACAATAAAGGCATAATCTTTCTCCTTTTACTTTTAAATTCAACATCAATTTATTTTTGTGTTGATCAACGATGCAAAGATGAAGATATATCCAGGGATAAACAAAAAAAATAGCCCATGGAGAGCTGTTTTCTGACATTAATATATAATTAGTTGATATTAAAGCTTTTGATGTAAACAAAAATAGTTCTTCATAAACCATATATAGACAAGACTAAGCAATAAAATTACACCCAGCAAGCATATATAACCATAGTTCAGACATCCTATATATCCAATTATTATTATTGCCTGTACCGCCATATAAATCAACGAAACCACAACATGAGGCATCTTCAATTCGTTCGCCATCAACTGATACATATGTTTGCGATGAGATAAACCAATGTTTTCATGAAGCATCAAACGATGGATAATAGTAAGAACACTGTCAACACCATAAACAGACAACAGGATAATCCAGCTGAAATCCTCAGTCTTAATTATAAGTTTACCTATTAAGAAAAGAAGGATAAAAGCAATACTCACAGAACCGACATCACCGGCAAAACACTTTGCTTTTTTACGGAAATTGAAGAAACAAAAGACCAAGACTGAACAAAGAACGGTATTAATCAAAGCTGGTTCAACAAAGGCTACTATTTCTGCATTGGTATAAGTTAATGCACCAAGGATAACCAATGAATAACCACCTGTGATGCCGTTGATGCCATCCATAAAATTATAGGCATTGATGATACCTGTACAGATAATCAAAGCTATGATAATCCACCACCAGGAAAGTGAGAACAAGCCCCACTGGTAAAACATTAAAACCATAGCAGTAAAGTGAAACACCAACCTCAGCCCTTGGGAAGTAGAACGGATATCATCTACAAAACTGATAAAAGTGATTAGAGTTAATGCTAACATAAACCATGGATACTCCCAATGGTTACTCAGGAAATAGGCCAAAGCTCCAAAATAGAATATAATCCCACCACCACGCAAAGTTATCCGTGAATGAGAACTACGCTCATTGGGTTTATCAATGATATTGCACTTATCAGCCACTCTAAAATAAAAAAGTTCTGCTACAAAGAGCAGAACTAATATAATGATATAATACACGATTTACAAGTTATAAGTAGGTTAGAAACTCCGTATTACTCTGTGCTCTCCGCGGTGAAACTGCGGATCGTTTTCATTATTCCATCCGCCGCACGGATAGGCATCCTGTCAATACCAAGAGCAGATTTTATTTTCTCATTACTCACCACGTAATTCTCAGTCAGCTTTCTCAGCCGTTCTGTATTCAAAGGCAGATGAAGCAGCGTACCCAGTCCTGCGCAACTCTCCATCATTTTCCTGTTCATTTTCCAGATGTGAGGCTCCTTACCCATAGCTTCACACATAAGGGCAATCAGTTCATTCGTAGACAAGGCTTCATCATCACCCATGTGATAAATGCCACTCGCTACGTCTTTTGTCAATAAACCTTCCACTACATAGCAAAGATTATCTATAGAAGTAAACGAACGCTTATTCTCAAAATCACCTAAAGGCCAGGGAATACCTTTCTTCACCACATTATAAAGTAAGTTCAGATTACCCTTATTACCAGGACCGTGAATCATACAAGGACGCAAAATATACACCTGCTTATCACGCTGCATAGCAACTTTCAATTCTCCATGCTCACTTCTCAACTTACTAAGAATATATTCTTCAGCTGCAATCTTACTTTCTCCATAAGGACCAACCGGAGTAGGTATCACATCTTCTGTCAGCATATCCCCCACTACACTGTCTGCGGCAGCTTTCACAGAACTGAAAAAGATAAACTTCTTCGCAGAAGATTCTAAAAAGAAATCAAATATCTTCTGTGTCAGCCCTGTATTGATATCAAAATATACCTGAGAAGCAGAGTGATTCTTTGTATCATGCGCTTTGCCTGCCAAATGGATGATAGCATCAAACTTGGGTAAAAACTGCATCGGAAAAGAAGTTGTTTCAATATCTTTCCAAGAAAAAGTTTTCACCACCCCCTCCTTTTCAGGAGCAACAATATCAAGGCCATAAAGGGAATGATGTCCTTTTAAGGCAATAACAAGATTGGAGCCTACAAAACCGTGAATACCTGTAATTAATATATTCATGATTCTCTTATTTTAAACTATCTAATTGTATTATAGGAATAGTATCCCAATTTATCAGTTCATCCGCCTGTTCCACATTATAGAATTCATAGTGGTCCAATAGTCGTTGAAACTTAGTAAACGCACCTTTTATACCTACATAACTTTTAAAATGACGTACGGCAGGTAAGTTCTTCATGACAGGTTGCCCTTCATCAAAATCTCTCGGATGAAAATAAGTCATCATATAATCACTATGTTTTCCCCAACGATTAATCAGCCAATAAGGAAACAACCGAAAGAAACCACCACCGGAAAAAACAATATGCTTACCCATTATCTGATGGATATTTATAGGGAACTCTTTGATAATCCTTCCATCGCCAATATCAATACGCTTCGGAACACCTTCTCCATAACTTGGCATACCACCATAATCATGAGGAGCAGGAAACATCGAGCAATCATATATGAATCCCATTTCAGCTAAACAACGAAGTGCCCAAGTATTATTCTTGGTAATAGAAAAACCCGGAGCACGAAAAGCATTCACTTTCTCTCCCGTTACGTCCTCTATCAAGTGTTTTGCTTTCAATGTATCTGCTTTAAATGCCTTCTCATCAAAACGGAAAGACAACTCATGCTGATAGGAATGACAACCTATATGATGCCCCTGCTTTTGAATAGAACGAATCACATCCGGATGTCTTTCCGCAATCCAGCCAAGACAAAAGAATGTTCCCTTTTGATTCCGTTTCTCCAATTCTGTGAGAATACGGTCTACTCCCTGATATATACGCACTTCATGTTTATCCCAATTGAAATCGCCTGAGATGAAGTCGCAATTATACCAGTCTTCAATGTCGAAGGTTAGTATATTCAAAACAACAATAATTTACCAGATTATTTTACAGAAAATCTCTGAGGAATTTCTTTCACGACCTTAGCAGGCCTACCAGCAGCAACTGTCCACGCAGGAATATCTTTTGTAACCAAAGAACCAGCACCAACTATTGCCCCTTCACCAATAGTAACACCAGGCATAATAAATGATTCCATACCAACTAAACTACCCTTTTTCATATGGATTATACCTAGTTTATAACCAAGCTTCGCATAATCATCTCCAACACAATAATTAGACAGATCTCTTTGATGACATAACAAACGGGTACCGCTAGCTACATGCACATGATCTTCTAATATTATATGATCTGCGTGATTCTCATCTACAATAACATGATCTCCAATAAATACCCCCTTGCCTACCTTACAGCCAAGTCTCCTCAATAGAAAAGGACGTAACATTCTCGGATTTATTGGCTCTAAAATAACCCAATTCATCATACTCAATAAAAGAGCATGATATATGTTTCCAAAAAACTTCCCAATAACTTTAAATAGGCTGATATCACCATATTCTTCTTCTGAATAATTTAACCCTATAAAACGAAGGAAACGGTATGTCAAACTTAATTTTTTCATCATAGTTAATTAAAATCCTCTTTGAGTATTCGACACAGATTATCTATACAGATATCTTTTTGGAATTCTCTTTCAAAATAACAACGACCATTATATCCCAAAGTCTCAAAAGCCTCTTTATCTACTAGTACACTATTTCGAATTATAGCAGCCAAAGCCTCGTAATCTCCCGCAGAAACAGCATAACCACAATTAGCTTCCTTTATCACGTCTGCTCCACCATTACCAATCATTGCTAAAACGGGCCTTCCAGCAGACATATATGCCTGCAAACGTGCAGGAACTACCATTCCCAAATGAGGGAAACCCGATCGTAAAGTAACAAGCAAAGCATCAGCCTTTTTAAAGAATCCCGGCATTGCTTCAAGTGGAAAACGCCCTAATGTAAATGCTACATCACGCAGCTTATTAGCTTCTATAAAATTATCAAGCCATTCCTTTTCACTCCCATTACCTATAAATATCCATTTCAAGTCCTTTATATCTCTTAAAGATAGAATCAACTGAACAACTGCATCTAAATTTTGGGAATGCCCTAAATTTCCAGCAAGTATTATTTTAAAACCATCTGGTAATTGAGGAATAGGATATTCCGAGTCCGCTTTCAATAAATCATCACTCCAATTCGGAAAATACCTTATTTTATCAATAAAATCTCCTTTAGATAAAATAGATTCGGTAAAACGCTTACTACTAATTAAGATTCTGTCACATTGACTATAGATATTTATCACTAATCTATTTACAAACGATAAGATTTTCTTATTTTTAATTCCGCCACCAGACATCATGGCATCAGGCCATATATCTAATACCCATAAGTAAACCGGAACTTTTCTTAGCTTTCGCAGAAGAATAGCAGGATATGCTTGAAATATTGGAGAGACTTCATGTACAATTATTGCATCATAATTTCTCCAAACAAAATAAAAAAGCACATTAAAACACGAAGAAAAGACAAAGCTCAAATAGTTTATCATTAACTTTAACCCACCTCCTTTACCCCGTGGTATTTGAAAGGAACGGTATACATTCACTCCCTTTATATTCTCCCGACGTTTCTTAAAGAGACCATATCCACTATAAATTTTACCTTCCGGATAATTAGGGATACCTACTAATGCATCTACTTCATATCCTCTCTTCACCAACTCAAAAGCAATATCATTACTTTTAAAATTTTCAGGATAAAAATACTGTGTTATTAATAAAACCTTCATTGCTATTCAATAGATATTGAGAACGAACATCCATCTATATTCTTCAATGCCCTTCCATTAAAGAATATTCTTTGCAATACTCTACCACATTTATATATAGGAAATTCTATACTACCAAATTGAAATATAAACGGCCATATATCTTTCTTCTCTTTGAAGATTTCACGCCAATTTATGCCATCATTCGTAATCCATAAATGTGAGTATCTATCTTTATTTATTTTAGATGGCTCTACTGTCGTTGAAAGAAAAGATATATTCCCTAACTGTCCTCCCTTTATGGCAGTTCCTTGTATTTTTACCAATGATTTAATTTGCATAGAATCCCTAGCAAACATTTTGATTTCATTCTGCACATATTGAGAATCTGTAGCAAAAACAACAAAATGTTCATAAAAAAACAACTGACACGAACGATATTCTTGGTTTCCCCTAAATACCTCAACTATTGTCTCAAATTCATCCTCAGTATAGCCAATAATACACTCATTCTTTCTATCTCCTGTGCAAAACCATAACCGATTTGTAAATTCATCCCAAAATAAGCCATGAATATGATTTATATTGCCTTCAGAAAAAGTGTAGGCTATTTTCCAAGTCAAGCCACCATCGATAGATACATATACATGAACAGCTTCTTTTCCAATATTGGCAAAGTATTCACCCCAATAAATATGCCCATTAGGCAACTCACACAAATTTAAAGGTCTAGATCCTCTTGGTATAGAAAACACCTTTCTAAAAACAGAAGAATGATTATTTTTATAGAATATACCTTTCTTTGCAATTACCAAATACCCTCCATTTTTTAGTGAATATAAGCCATTTATCTCAGCACGTAAAAATCTCCGAAGTAAAGAATATTTAGAAAAAAAACTATATTTGTCTATGACACTAGCAAAAAAATCATATTTCTTTTGCAAAAAATCATATTTAAAAATTTGGTAACCTTTAGAACCTAAGAAATAATCATCTGTTACTTCCAGAACTTTTATATCTTTAAACTTTTCAAGAGTTGTCATAATCCTTCTCTACTTTCTCCAAACCATCTTGTTCACTACTCCAGTATAACTCTGAATTAGCTTCACAACTTTAGACGATACATTCTCATCCATATAGTCAGGAACAGGAACGCCATTATCTCCATTATTATTCATTTCAACAGCCGTATCTACAGCCTGCAATAATGACTTTTCATCAATGCCAGCCAATACAAATCCGCCTTTATCTAACGCCTCCGGACGTTCCGTACTTGTACGAATACAAATAGCAGGAAAAGGATAACCCACCGAAGTAAAAAAACTGCTTTCCTCCGGCAAAGTCCCACTATCACTCACTACAGCATATGCATTCATCTGTAGACAATTGTAATCATGAAATCCAAGAGGTTCGTGCTGTATCACACGAGAATCAAGTTTGAATCCACTTGTAATCAACCGATTACGACTACGAGGATGGCAACTATAAAGAATCGGCATATCATACTTTTCTGCCATAGCATTAATGGCATTAAACAAAGAACAAAAATTCCTTTCTGTATCAATATTCTCTTCTCTATGAGCTGACAGCAAAATGTATTTCCCTTTTTGCAAATTCAATCTTCTGTGGATATCTGAAGACTCTATTTCCTGTAGATTCTCATGGAGTACTTCTGCCATAGGCGAACCAGTCACATAAGTACGCTCTTTTGCGACTCCTGAAACATTCAAATATCTGCGAGCATGTTCCGAATAACAAAGATTCATATCGGAGATAATGTCTACAATACGACGGTTAGTTTCTTCTGGCAAACATTCGTCAAAACAACGGTTACCAGCTTCCATGTGAAAAATAGGAATATGCAATCGTTTGGCACTTATTACACTGAGACAAGAATTTGTATCTCCCAGTACTAATACGGCATCAGGCTTCACTTGAAGCATCAGTTTATAACTGGCATTAATAATATTTCCCATTGTGGCGCCCAAGTCATCTCCCACAGCATCCATATACACTTCTGGTGCTTTCAATTTCAAGTCACGAAAAAAAATCCCATTCAAGTTATAATCATAATTCTGTCCTGTATGCGCCAGTATACAATCAAAATATTTACGACATTTATTTATGACAGCCGCCAAACGAATAATTTCTGGACGTGTACCCACAATAATCAAGAGTTTCAGTTTACCATTCTCCTGAAACTCAATATCTGAATAATCTAATTTTATGTTCAATTTATTAAGTATAAATTAGTACAAATAATCATCATCTACCTAAATTTAAATTAGGTAGTTATTCTAGTTAATCTATTAAAACAAATTATAACTGAAGATGTCAGATAAGCGAGAGGTAGATAAAAAACAATTAAAATCTGACATGAGAAAATGATCTCTACTGAGAATATATAAACTTTACTCTGAACGTATTTCTTTCGCTTTAGAACGTTGCTGAAGACCTAAATCTTCACGAATAAATCGAAGTTTTAGAAGTAACTCTTTCATGCCCGCTATATCAAGACGACGAGTGTTATGACTATGATAATCTTCTATTTTAGCAATTTCTTTATTTCCTTCATTAAAAAATTTATCATAGTTCAAATCACGATTATCACAAGGAATACGATAATAATCCCCCATATCTATAGCCTTAGCCATTTCTTCACGAGTAACAAGTGTCTCATAAAGTTTTTCTCCATGACGAGTACCAATAACTTTCACTTCGGTGTCACCATACTTAGGATTAATTTCTGCATAAACTTGCTTTAAAGCTTCTGCAAGTGTTTCAAGAGTAGCTGCTGGAGCTTTTTGGACAAAAAGATCTCCATTCTTCCCATGCATAAATGCATAAATAACTAAATCAACTGCATCATCCAATGTCATCATGAAACGTGTCATATTGGGATCGGTTATAGTTATAGGGTTTCCCTGTTCTATTTGCTCTACCCACAATGGAATCACCGAACCACGACTTGCCATTACATTTCCATAACGTGTACAGCAAATAGTCGTTTGCGCATTTTCCCCCAATTCACGTCCTTTGGCCATCGCAATTTTCTCCATCAGTGCCTTGCTGATGCCCATAGCATTAATAGGATATGCAGCCTTATCTGTTGAAAGCACAACCACATTCTTCACACCATGTTCAATTGCTGATGCAAGCACATTACCAGTGCCTATGACATTGGTCATTGTTGCCTCCATTGGAAAAAATTCACAACTTGGCACTTGTTTTAAAGCAGCAGCAGCAAACACATAATCTACACCACGCATAGCCACATCAACAGAAGCCTTATCACGTACATTACCAATATAAAATTTCACTTTAGGATTTTGTAAAGCATGACGCATATCATCCTGTTTCTTTTCATCTCGTGAAAATATACGTATCTCCTTAATATCTGAATCAAGAAAACGACGTAAAACTGCATTACCGAAAGAACCTGTACCTCCAGTAATTAAAAGAATTTTACCTTTAAAAATAGACATTTCACTATTTATTTACTATTTTACAAATTTCTTCAATCGAATAATCATTATAGAATAAAATATGTTTATTATAAACCTCATATTCTACCGCAAGAGTTGATCTATATGAAATCACGAAATCAACATTCGGAAAAGTATCGTTTTCTATTAAAATATAATTTCTTTTCCTTTGTAATTCTTTATACTTCGAAATATCTTGCGCCCCAGGATGGAGTTTCAAAAAAAGATTCACCTTGTCCAAATTTATTCCATATATTAGATCTCTTTCCTTATCAAACAATCCATAAGCTGGGTATCCAACTATCAACACATTAGATTTATTTTCCACATTATAATTTGTCAGTTGAATCGTTGGAGGTAATATCCTCACAATCGGTTTTGAAAGAATAGTGGCCTTTATTAATAACTTTGCTTCGTTTTTTGACAATGCATATAAAAGAGTTATATTTTTAAGTTTAATAGGCCAATCAGATTCAGGCATTTCAATTCCATGTTGAAAAAGAACTTTTCTTTTTTGAGGTGCATGATCAAAAAGAATTGCCCAACGATCTATTTGATTTGCAAATGATATCTCCACATCATTAGATAACTTTTTTAAAAAGCCAGCTGTTAGGTAGTACTCAAAACAAACATAATTTCTAAATAAATATTTAAATCGCAAAAAAAAGACAGATATTAATATGGTGAATATAGAATACAAGTAGGCCTTAAAGACATCGAACACATTTATACCTTCAAATACATTATGTACATTTTTACCCACAACCTTTTCCATCGATGTAGGAATAAACAATGGATATAGCCAATCGGTAGATGATGAATACAAGCCTGCTATTTCAACTCTTTTCCTTAGAAGAATAGCATATGACAAATACAGTTTATTGGAAATCCTCCTTTTACGAATAATAATAGACAACACTATAAAAGGAAGAAGCAGAATCGTTACAATGATAAGTGATAGTATTGGTTCAATGATAATTGCCAATTTCCAAAAAATGCATTGTGAATACCTATTATTAAATACAAATTGAAAATTCTTGGGAATTCTACTATAAAAGAAATCTAGATTTCTGTTTTTTTTCTTATTAATATAGGCAATTATATTTGCATAGTGGTCAATGTACAATTTTATTGGATGTGAATTAATAAAATCAACTGTTTTTTTGTTTTTTAAAATATTCAACATATTCATTATATATGATTTACTAAATATATATTCGTTTCAACACATTCACAAAAGCAACAATTATTCATTTAAAGTACATTCAAAGTAAATTAAAAATAATTCAACCGCTTGTACTCTATTATAGGATCAAATACAGAATGATAAGGATAATATTGATCAATATACCTCATTGAGGATCCCTCATAAGGAATAAGATAATCGCTTAAGAAAAAATAAGAAATTATGCAAATGACAACTATTGACATCCATTTGGAAAAGCATTTTAATTTAGGAATTTCAAAATCCTTAATAAATGTAGCAAGTATAATCAGATAACTAATATCAAAATAAATCCTAAAACGCCAAATTATAGGGAAAATACTCACTAAAATATTAATTATCAAATATGCAAATCCCATATAGGCTAATGGCATATCTTTTGATCTAAAAAGAAAATATATCAATACAAAAGCTATACACAAACGTCTTATCGAAAAAATAGAAAATTCATCTCTTACTCCCAAATCTTCACTTTGCATATATCCTAAACCAATAGAAGAGATATTCGAATTAACAAATCCAGATTTAAAGAAGTCGCCCAAAAGTATACCTATATCCACCGTAGAGAGAAAATAAATAAATATAATTACCAGACTTAAGGTAATCCACAGTGTGATTTTATTAAATCTCAAAAATTCAACAAGCAATGGAAATATCAATATAAAAGCTGAATTATGAAACATAAACGCAGCACACACACACAATAAATACTTAGCTATTTGTTTATTCTTTAAATAAGAATAACCATATAAAGCAAAACCTAAAGCAAAAGACTGACGCAACAAATTAAAGTTTAATACCAAATAGCTGATAAGTGCATATAGAAATATACAAAAAAACACATTTTTAGTTTCCCTCCTAAAAAACGAAAAAACAGCTATATTTAGGAACATTGCTTGGATTATTTTAAAAAACACAAACTCCCCAGTGAAGAATCTGCACACATACATCAAAAGAATCCAACCTGGCTGTCGTCTATCTTCTCCTCCTTCAAACAAATCGGAAAATCTAAAATTATCGACATCAAACAGTTTATATTCTTTCATATAATGAGGAATATCAGTACCAACTTGAAACTGCAATGCTGATATGGCAATGAACCAAAATAATAAAATATGATACCAAGTATTTTTATACTTTGATTGGTCTAAAATGTCATACCATATCGCGATAAAAAGACAAAAAAGTAGAGAAAAGGTATATAACATTGGCTATCTAACAAAGCTTTTTGTGTACCTGAATAAGTCATTCACCTCGTGTCTGAAAAACAACGCTGCAGCAAACATAGCACCCAACAAAAGAAAATATTTCGTAAGCATATTTCCTACCAATAAGGTTATGATAGCACTAGCAACAATAACTGTCACCGAAAAAAACATATACTTATACGAGTCCACCACATGATAGTGTTTTTCACCAAGGTATGTTTTTAGAATCATAGAGACTATTGCCGCCATTGATGTAGCAATAGCAATTCCAGGAATTCCCATCGGAATACGTAGTAACATACAGAAAAAGAGATTGACAACAACAGAAACAATAAACACTGTTATATTTAAATAAGTTTTCTTCGAGATGCCAATACCCATCCCCGTCGTCTCACCAATAATATAACAAACCGGAGCCAAAATCAAGAAAGGAAAAAACACCTTGGCAGCCCTATACTTCTCACCAAGCAATAAAAAAATAATATCTTGAGAAAGAACAACAAATAAACCAAATAGGGTTAAAACACAAACTAAATAACGATGAACCTTAAAAAATTGACCTGTTTGTGTTTTATAATTTTCATAAGTATAAGGCACCCAAAAAGTATTAAATCCAGCTTGCACAAGTAGTATTATGTTTGCCAATGCTACAGCAGAAGTAAATATGCCGACACTATGATAATCCATGGTATTTTGCATTACAATCTGTGGAATAGAAGAATTAGCCCACATTAAGACAGAAACCGGTATCAGTGGGATGGCAAAAGAAAATATTTCTTTTGTGGCCTCCTTATCATACTTTCTTATTTTCTCAAAACGTTCTTTCTGTATCAATAAAAATACTAACGCAAGAATAAGATGAGATACCGTCAACACTACTAAAGCTGGTTTATAAGAAGAATCCCAAAAACCCACCCCAATATAAAGAACCTTAGAAATCAAAGCCATTAAGATACCTTGTATAGTATACAACTTAATATCTTTCTCCATCCGATATGTCAAGTTCAAGTATCTCAATGTAGCAGTACAAAAAATACTTAAGAAAAATAGCCACAACAGCAAATTGTCTTTCTCCTGAAACATCACTTGAGACAAAAAATCTCTAAATGGTATTGCAAGAATAACAAACAGTAAAATCAAGGAATAAGTCACTGTAAAACAAAATGTGAAAAGATAGCCAACAGTCCTGTTATTAGGCCGCTCATAATAGAATCGTGCATAAGCCTGATCTAATCCTACTAAAATTAAAATTCCCCAAAGATTGGTATATGTATTAAATATATTTATCTTACCTAACACAGAAGGATCAAATAGTCGCGTAGATATAGGTGCAGATAAAAAACTTATAATAAAAGAAACCCAGGTTACAACAGAGAAACCTACAAACTTCTTAACAAATGACTTAGCAGTTTCTGCCATTAGTCCACTATATTTTCTTTAAGAGATCGCGCTATCCTTTCCTCATTATAACGTGCCAAAACAATCTCCCTATTTCGTTGCTTATCTTTAGTGCACAACGGAGTATCCAAGTCTTCTCCTTTCGCTGTCTCTATTGCAAAAATATTAAATCCGCAATCCACAAACCACTTATATAAAGGACTTCTTTCTGACATAAAAACCTTAATACCTAGATAAAGCCCCATAATTATCGTTCCTATAGACTCCTGTCTCCAGGCAGACATTATCATAGAGCGTACTTTAAGAAAAATCTGATTATAAACTTGGAGTGGAAGATAATTTGTAAGTACTTCAACTTTTTGAGGAAAAGAGGAATTATAAGCATTTTCAACTTCACTCACATATTGTTTGCTACCACCATAAGACAAAACAAGAGTAAATCTTAACTCATCTTTCAAATCCATTCTTTTTAGGAAATTCAGTACGTACAAATGATTATTTGAGTAAGAAGCTGAGTTACCTACCATAATCGTATCACCGTCAAAGAAAGGAGTATCTTTCAACTTTCCTAGGACTTCTGATAATGAATAATTAAAAACTTCATAAGAATGGATCTTTCTTGAAGCATACTGTTCTATAAGCGCTGCATCATAATAACAACAATGTTGAATACTATTTATTCGATGAGAAATATATTTAAATTGTTTATTGATTTGAAAGTTAAATTGATACTCATATCCTTTAACTTCAAGAGCCAGTTTAAATAAATATGGCAAATATTTCCTGAAGACTTTATATTTGTCATATCTCACAGGATTTGTATAGTATAACTTAAAACCATTTGGCTCCAAAAATTGATTATATAAATCAGCGCCATACACCTCCCAACAAAGATGAACATCTATTGGTGCTGACTTGATAAAGTCAATCATATCCATTGTTAAATAATGAGCAATGATATGAGTATAGCTAGAGAAATCAAAGACTTTTCCTTCTTTTCCACCTTGATTTCGCAGAATCACTGGACATTCTTTATACTTATGCAAATGTTTGAAATTAGTAGTCAAACTAAATATAACAACATCATTATGATATGGAAAAACATTCTCATATACCCCAAGCATCCTCTCAATCACTTGATGATCTATAATTAAATGAAGTATTTTCATTAATCAATATTTTTAATATAATACCTACAGAACAAATTTATTGTCTTTATGCCAAGCCAAAGTTTTAGAAATACCTTCTGCTAACGCTACAAATCTCACATCTCCTATTATAGATAACAATTTACTTATATCCAATGTAAAATCGACTACATCGTTTTGGTGACAACATGTATATTCCCATCCAAAAGAAGGCAATTGTTTATGAATGGTTTCAACTATATCATTTAAAGAATATACAGACCCAGAGCCAATATTAACAATCTCATTCTTGTAATTCTTACTTATTAAAATGAATAGTATTCTGCAAAAATCTTCAATATAGATATAATCTTTACACCCTGTCCCATCTCCCCATATAGACAGTTTTTCACCTCTCAAAGCTTTTTGTATAGCAATATTTATAACTCCCTGCTTCGTTGAATAATGATATGGACCATATGGATTTGACAACCTGACAATTAGATAATCTAAGTCAAAGAGTCTTTTATAAAGATACATATAATTTTCAACAGCCAATTTGGTTATTCCATATGAAGATATCGGCTTAGCTACCTGATTTTCCGAATGAGCATCTGCCATGTCACCATAGATAGCCCCTCCAGAAGATAAATAGATTATTTTATGTGCCTTATATTTCTTGCACATTTCTAATAATTGAATAGTAGAAATCAAATTTGTTTCTATGTCATATCTATAGTCATTTGATGCAGCAGGAACTGTTGTGGTAACTAAATGCAAAACAACATCAAACTCAGCTTCATTTTTAAATATATTTTCTATGTCCAAAGTAGATGTTATATCGCCAGTATAAACCTTTGAAATAGAATTTATTTTCACTCCCTTAGGATGCTTATTTGTCCTATCAAACACTACAACTTCATACTGTCCAGAAAGATAATCATCAATAAATTTTAAAATATTTGTACCAATAAACCCAAAAGCTCCCAAAATCAATATCCGTATGCGCTCACCATGACTACGTAATCCACCAACAATAGAAAATTCTTGGTTTGGATTGACCACTTGTGAATAAATAGAATTCATTGTTTTACAATTTTATCCGTGAAAAATAGATAGAACTTTTCATTAAATCTCCTTGATAATATGAAATATAAAGTATTCCGTCTTTTACAACTGCGCCAGGATACGCACTATCCATATCTGATGATAATTCAAGCAACATCACTAACTTACCACTAGTTTGATCAACCTTAAATAGAGCTGTGCAATTCATTTTACCATTATAGGCACGCCCAACTGTATAAACGTTATCCTTATAAGTAAATAGTTTAGGACATCCGATCCGCATACCTCCATCTTTCCATTGCCATTGATCACCATCATTACTTATTCCCACATAAGCATTCTGTTTTCGTCGTACAACGGAGAATAATTTATCCCCCAACTTCACCACCGATGCCTCTGTCGGAGAATTATCAATTACAGGTTTATCTACAAGTTTATAGTTAATACCATTAGAAGATTTTACAAAAGCAAAATAAGGTGCATAAATATAACCATAAGCTATTCCATCTATCCATGACACATCCCATAACCAATTCCAATCCATATTAGGTTTAAAACTTATAGGGATCAACTCTGTACGTGATTTATTGGAAGAGAAAAAGCTGACACATGATTTTCTTAAAACAGCCACTTTATTCTCATATTTTACTTCTTCTACCAACAGCATAGCTTTTCCTTCCGGCGTTACTGTAAGTTTTGGATCCCGTAAATCTATACCATCTACACTATACGTTAAAAAAGGCTGCCAACGTTTCCCGTTTTTTGAATGCAAAATTCTAATAATCCCAACATCTTCTCCGCTAGGATCATAATGTTTTTTTGCCTCCCGAAATGCACAATAAAAGCGTCCTTTATAATTAATCAATGATGTAAATGAAGCATAGGGTTTTCCCGTATATATTTTTTTTGTGGAAATTATGTATGGGGAAGAATCTTTCCCAGCACTAATACTCTCAGAATTCAAAACAATCATCAATAACAAAAGGAATCTTACCATGTTATTCTCTAGCATATTCTACGCTTCCATGACCAGGATATAAACTTAAGTTACGAGACAATTGTATTATTCGTTGCTGAGAGATTTCTGCATCAACTCGATTACTATTAGGAAAAGAAGCAATCACTTTCAAGCCTGGTATATATGAATCACCACTGAAGAAACAGCCACTTACTATATAGCATAAACAGCTTTTGTCATGCCCCGGAGTCGCATAAACCGACACAAAACTATCATTGCCAGAAAAGAGCCTCAATTTTTCCCCTTCATTAATAGTAATAATATTCTCCGGCCGACAGCAAACGATATCTTCTGCCTCCATGTGATAACGTGAACAATTCAATTTAGGTGACAATAAAGCTATTTTTCCAAATTCATTTGTATAGAGAATCAACTCAGGATATTGCCTCAACAGTTCATTAATACCATAAATATGGTCATAATGAGTATGAGTAAACAATACACCAACTAACTTTTTTCCTTCGGGAATAGCGTCTATCACTTTATCCGCATCTCCCGCATCAACAAGCCAGCATTCACTACTATTCTTCGTGTAAAGCAGGAATGTATTGGAATTGTAAACAGAGTTAATTATCTGTTTTATCGCCAGCATATCTTATCAACTCAGGAAAAACCCCGTCCGTAGACGTATCCATAACCATAGTTCCCCATGCCAAACCTGTACCAAAGGCACTACACACAATTTTCTTCCCATTAAACTTTTCTCTAAGTTTACTAATGATCATTAATGGTATGGATGTAGATGATGTATTACCAAAATCTGTGATATTATATATACACTTAGAATCATCAACTTTCAGCCGCTTTTGAATAAACTTATTAATCATTTGATTTGCCTGATGAATCAAGAAATAGTCTACATCAGCCTTATCTACTGCTAGTTTAGATAAAAGTGCATTAATCTCTTTAGGAGCAGTATTTACTGCAAAAGAAAAAATACTATCTCCTTCCATATTCGCTTGAAGTCTATTTCTCAAAATATCATCCTTACACATTACATACTCAAAAGATTCTTTAGTTACAGGGTTTCTATATCCACCATCAGGAATAATTAATGATTTAAAATTACTTCCATCAGTATGCATATCAAAGATGATCGGTGAAGCTGATGTATTAAATTCAAGAGCCGTAGCTGTTCCAGCATCACCAGCCAACAAATTTACTCTGTCATAAGGAGATTTAGCTTTGGTAGATGTTTCCCCTACAAGCAATAGCCCTTTCTTAATTTTCCCAGCACTCAAAATTGCAGAAATTGCGGAAAGTCCGTAAATCCAACCAGGACAACTCATCGTGATATCAAAACTCATACAGTTAGAAGAAAGCTTTAATCTGTCTTGAAGGACACATGCTGTAGCTGGAAAAATATAATCCGGAGTTTGAGAGACAAATATCAAGCACTCAATCTCTTCCTTTTCCCAATCCAATTTCTCAATTAATCTTTCTGCTGCCTCTAAACACAAATCAGAAGAACAAATTCCCTCTTCGGCAATATACCTTCTTTTGACTCCGGTGGTTTCTATGTATTTCTCTAATTCTTTTTTATCTTCTATGAGAATAGAATCTATATTCTCAACTTGCTTCGGAGGCACGCAAGCGGAGATTCCTGCTATTTTTACATTATCTATCTTAAAAAATGCCATATTCGTTATCTAATTTCCGATAATTGATCTTGCCAGACTCATTTCGATAAATTTCATCTACACATTTTACAGTAAAGGATGTTAAAGGGAGCCCTGTTTTTATTGAAATGAGTTTTTTAACTTGTTCTTCTTTTCCTACCTCTGTTACATACACAAACATTCTATTATCATTTCCACTACATGCACAATCAATAAATAATCCATCTGCTACTATTTTCTCACATTGATCCAAACTAACTCGCAAGCCGAATAACTTTAAGAAACGTTTTTTCCTACCAATAATAAAATAGCAACCGTCCTCATCCCTAAAGGCTATATCACCAGTACAATATTCACCTTTAAACTCATCGCCCTTCACCAAATCCTCTACAGACTCCGCATATCCCATTGTCACATTAGGACCTTGATAACACAATTCTCCCTCTACATTAGAATTGGCTACAACTTTACCTTGGTCATCTTTTAATACAATAGTTCCTCCTGGAATTGCGAAACCTATACTAGCACATTTTTTAGTTGCCAACTCAGCTGGAAGATAAGCTAATCTAGCAGATGTTTCTGTAGTACCAAAAGTTGCAATGAACCGCTTACCATTATCAGAGGCATATTCTGAAAAATACTCAAATAGAGAATTTGAAAGTTTCCCCCCGCCCTCAGCCATTGTCTTGAGATATGGCAAATCCATTTGAGTAAATTTCATTTTCTTCAGGATTTCATAGCTATATGGAACTCCTGTGAAATTAGTTCCCCTTTGTTCCTTAATAAAATTCCAAAAGAGCGGACTTAAGAGATGATTAGAAAGAAGCAAAACTGTTGCGCCAGCATATAAATGACTATTGATAACATTCAGCCCCATAGTATATTGCATTGGCAAATCACAGATCCCCCTTTCAGTAGTATTCCATCCAAATACATTTGCAACATTTTGAGCATTAATTTCTATGTTGCCATATTTATGACGTACTAATTTAGGACTTCCAGTAGTACCTGAGGTGGTTAATAACAAAGATAAATCAGGATTTAAAGCAGGTGTATCATTAGTTGTTCTATATAGTACATAGCCTAAATATTCTTCAATAATCTCCGTTTCCCCAATCCCTTCCATATTTGAAGGACACCATATATACTCAGGCTTATATATATTATAAAGATTATCAAGCAATCCTTTCTCTATACTAGCATTAAGTAGTAAAGCAACATCTTTATTGTCATACAAAGCCAAAAATCCCGCCAATGATGGTGCAGTGTTTTTACATAAACAAAACACTAGTTTTCTTTCAGGAATTTTCCTTTTCAAAGCATCACAAAAGATTGTTAAGTCTCCATATGTCAATCTATTCCCACTATCATCAATAATAGCGGTTGATAGCTTGTTTTTTTTGTCTATATCAAAAATCATATAAACTAAAATTCGATATTACGCTTCCTCAAAATGTCCAAACCTGCCTGATAAGAAGTAAAAGCAATGATTTCATCAGGTTCAAATTCTATTTGAAACTCATCCTCAATAATTGCCATCAAACTCATTTGTCCAATAGAATCCCAACGTTCAACAGTATCCATCGTTGCACTTTCCACACTTTCACATGGAAGTTCCAAACCTTCCACAAACGCATTTTGATATTTCTCTAAATTTGTCATAACTGATTATTTTAACAAAAACTCAATTTTACTAGCTATCTGCTCAGCTGTTAATCCATGCTGTTTCCAAATATATCTCAAAGAGCCAAGTTCACCGAATCGATCATTTACACCTATTCTTACTAATCTAGCATGTAAATTATTATCACACTTATATTCAGCAATGGAACTACCCAATCCTCCAATAATATTATGCTCTTCAACAGTAACAACCAAACGATGAGTAGAGAAGATAGTATCTAAAAGCCCCGTATCTAAAGGTTTAATAGTATACATATCCACCACAGCAGCATTAACATTCTTTTCTTTTAACATTTCAGCAGCATCCATAGCCTCTCGAACCATTAAACCAGTTGCAAGGATTGCAACATCTTCACCTTTTTTGATTATATTAGATTTACCAATGGTAAAATCACAATCTTTTTCATAAACAATAGGGCAATTTAATCCACCAGACAGCCGTAAATAGACCGGACCTTTAATCAAAGAAGCAGCAATAACTAACTTAATTGCAGCCAAACAGTCAGAAGCTGAAAGAATAATTATATTAGGCAAAGCTCTTACAAGTGCAATATCTTCTGTAGCCCAATGAGACACAGCTAAGGTCTCCATTGCAAAACCAGCAGAATTTCCTATTAACTTAACATTAAATTGATGATAAGAGAGATTTTGACGTATCATCTCAACTGTTCTTGCAATAATAAATTCAGCATAAGTACAAGCAAACACATTACTACCAGATTCAGATGCTATACCAGCCGCAATACCTATCATATTTTGCTCGGCAATGCCCACATTAATGACCTTATCCGGGTAGTTTGCATAAAATCTATCCAAGCTTGCAATAGCAATACTATCTGCAACCACAACTCTCAAATTAGGATCGCTTTTAGCTACTTCAAGCATACCAATACCGGCAGCTGCTCCTTTTTGCCCTAATCTAGCATAAGCTTTTATAAGTGGAGTACTAATAACCATATACTCTATGAATTTAAAATTTCTGCGTAAGCTGTTTTATATTGCTCTTCTGACAATACAGCCTGATGCCATAATTTATTATTCTCCATAAACGAAACGCCTTTTCCTTTAACCGTTTCAGCTATCAAAGCATAAGGCTTATCAATTGGCCTATATTGTAATGAGTCTATCAACTGCTCGACACTATGTCCATTCACCGTTTTAGATTCCCAACCAAAAGATTTAAACTTAAGTTCCATATCCATTTGTGCCATCCAATCTTCTGTATTGCCATCTACTGCCATATAGTTCCTATCAACAATCACAGTTAGATTATCCAATTTATAATGTCCGGCTGTAAGGACAGCTTCCCAAATAGAACCTTCATTACATTCTGCATCTCCCAAAAGAACATATACATGATATGGAAGATTATTTTGTTTAGCATAAATAGATTTACCTACCGCAAAGGAAAGCTCCATACCCAGACTTAAGGAAGCATACTCTAAGCCTAAATCCAAATTCCTTTGATGACCAACTAACAAACCATTGTCTTCTTCATATGAGTTTAACTCTTCAATTGGGAAAAACCCCATTTCTGCCATTACAGGAAATTCAGCCAATCGAGCATGCTCTTTACCTGCAATAAAACGATCACGTCCTTCCCATCTTGGATTTGAAACATTATACTTTAAAATAGAACCATAAAGTACCGCATAGATTTCAATACAGGACAAGCTACCACTCAAATGGGCTCCTCGTCTTCCAGCAGCCAACGCCATATCCAAAGCATGAAGGCGCATTTTTCTACAAAGATTTATGAGTTCTTTAGAATCTAACTTACCACTTTCCATAATTATCGTCCTCCATCAACTTTAATAATCGCACCATTGATATATGAAGCTCGTTCCGATGCCAAGAATAAAGCTACTTGAGCAATTTCTTCTGTTTTACCCAAACGTCTTAACGACGACTCTACTGATAACTGTTTTAATTGCTCAGTATTATATTGTTGAATCATTTCAGTTTCTATCGGTCCAGGAGCTATGGCATTTACCCTAATTCCAAGAGGCCCCAATTCTTTCGCCAAACATTGGGTCATAAATAATACGGCAGCCTTACTACTTCCATACGCAATCTTACCTGGCTGTGGTTCGATACCTGCAATAGAGCCCATATTAATTATTACCCCACTCTTTTGTCTGACCATTTTTTTTGATATTTTCTGAATCATATTAAGCATTGAAAAATAATTAATATTAAACAACGCTTTAACCTCCTCCAGTTTACTTTTATTTAATAATTTCACAGTAGAGATACCAGCATTATTAATAAGTACATCAATTTTTATATTCTCATCAAGTATACTTTTGATTCCAATATCAAATGACTCACTATCAGTTATATCAAAACAGACCGTTTTTATCCAAACATTGTGTTTTTGTTCCAGCTCTGATTTCCACGAAACAAAATCCTCATTTTCTTTTCGCATACAAGCCCAAATATTAGCACCAGCTTCTGCGAATACCTTTACAAGCTCCTTCCCAATGCCACGGTTAGCCCCTGTTATGATAATATTTTCACCTTCCATTTACATGTTTTTCCTGTTCGTTTTTTTAGGTAATTATTTCACTTTAAATTACGTCCGCCGTCAATCACTAAATTGGTACCTGTAACCCAAGCTGACGCATCCGAAAGTAAATAAATGATAGCATAAGCAATCTCTTCCGGATTGCCATAACGTCTTAAAGGATATTGTTCTATATCTTTAATTACATCTTCTTTTGTTAACCAAGAACTTGAAATTAAAGGGGTATTAACCCTACCCGGATGTACAGCGTTACATCGAATGCCCTTTCCTGCTAATTCTAAAGCTGCAAATTTCATATAAGCACTCAACGCACTCTTTGAAGTTCCATAAATACCATTAGCAAGAGCTATATTATTATATCCAGAGATTGATGCAGTAAATACTACAGAAGAGGGATTTCTAAGTTTTTTTTTCTTCACTAAGTACTTCAACAGTAGCATAGGGGAAAAACAATTAATTTGAAATACTTCATTTAAAACATTTGAAGAATAATATTGCAACGGTAACATTTTACTCACCCCTGCATTACTAACACATCCATCTAACAACGGTAATTGAGCTACCAAATATTCACAAGCCTCTTCATTTGTCAAATCAGCAACAATTATAGTATGTTCTTCATTTTGAATAGTTAATTGTTCTTTGGTCTCTTGCAAAGACAACTCCTTCCTACCAGTCAAAATCAAATTTGCTCCAAGTTTTGAACATTCTATAGCAGTAGCTCTTCCAATACCAGATGAAGCTCCCGTAACAAGTATCGTTTTTCCTTCTAAAGAAAATGGATTATAGCTCATTACTTAGATTTAAGGATCATATATAACTCTTCAATAGTCTTTGCCTGCTTAATTTCATCACTTGTGATAATAACACCATATTCCTCATCCACCATAGCTATTACAGATAGTGCCAATAACGAATTCCACTCATCATTATCTTTAAAATCAGTCAATGCTGAAAAGTTACTAGTGTCAATGTCATCAAACAAATTCACTATGTTTTGAATAAAATCTTGTAATTCCATATTCTTAAATTATTTTATTATTAATATCAATATCACTTAACTGCAAAGGTTCTCCCATAGGAATGTATCTCTTTGCTATTTGTCCTAACATCTGTTCATAATAAACAGGCGATAAGCCATCAGCAGGTCTAAATGATTTTGTATTCTCAACGGTAAAAATATCACCTGGATTAATATCCACAATGGCATAAATGGCTCTTCTTTTAGCCCGTTCTCTATCCGAGATTTCTCTTTTTATCCCCCCTAATGCACTTTCCACATCTCTTACATCATCCACCATTTTCCTAAATTCTTGAGGTTCCATCGAAAAAGAAGAATCTGGCCCACCCAACGATCTATCTAAAATGAAATGCTTTTCTACAATTCTTGCACCTAATGCAACAGAAGTCATTGGAACCACACTCCCCATCGTATGATCTGAAACCCCAACTACAGTCTTAAAAGTAGCAATCATATCAGGAATTGTCAGAAGATTGGCCTGTTCTAACGATGCAGGATATTCTGACGTACATTTCAACAATGAAACATCTTTATTCCCCATTTCATAACAAGCATCAAGAGCGATCTTTATATCATTGTAATCGGCAACACCTGTAGACATAATTATAGGTTTGCCTACTTTGGCCACCTGCTTGATAAGAGGTATATCATTTATCTCAAAAGAAGCAATTTTATAGATAGGAATTTCCATCTTTTGCAAAAAAGCCACCCCTTCTAAATCAAATGGTGTAGAAAAGAAATCCAAACCTAACCGTTCTGATATATTCTTTAATTCCGGTTGCCATTCATAAGGCATATAAGCATCAGCATATAATTGATAACGGGTAACTCCTTTCCAAAGACCCGACTTTATCATACCGAAATGTTCGTTATTTATATCCATAACAAGCGAATCCGGCTTGTATGTTTGTACTTTAACTGCATCAGCGCCTGAAGCCGCCATTGCTTCAATAGTTTTTACAGCTAAATCAAAATCATGATTATGGTTGGCTGACAATTCTGCAATAATATAAACTCTATTCTCTTTTAGTTTCATAAAATCACCATTTAACGGGATTTTGTTTGTTGAATTTAACAAACTGATTTATCAATTTATCTCCTGATAGTTTTCGAAACTCAATTGCAGGCGTATGCATTTTCACATATTTCCTACCATCAATTTCTATAATCTTATCCTCTATTGCTCCAAAGAATCTGGATAATTGATATGCATTAGTATTACCCCACAAAAGATGCCCAAAAAGATTTTCAAATCCTAATTCGTCAAAAAACAACTTTTTATAGTAATACTGCATCTCTATACCTATACCAGAATTTGCCATATACGGTGAAAGGTAGTATCCAGGTTCTCCTTCTTTATGTTCATAATCTACGTTTATGATACTCAACACCCCTATTGGTATATTATCCCTATAAAATAGCCAATAATATGCATCATTCCTTTCTGACAAATTACGCACAAAAGTACAATGATTTTCAAACGGAATAATATCCTTTGTTATCATCCACTTACGTATATCCTCATGATTTCTCCACTCCCAAACTAACTTCACTTCTTCAAGAGTAAGACCTACAAAGTTTTTATACGTATAGTCATTTATTTGATAAATTTTATTTCGATCTATATTCATAACAAATGAAAGATTGAGATATATTTTTCTTTTTGTTTTGAATAATCAATAAAAGATGCTACGTTCAAATTATCACATGTTAAAGCTGCAGCCAACGAGTTTAGATAATTTTCATCAAGTAGATTTCCTAATGGTACAATGGAATTAGTCTTCAATAAAGCATTATACACACCTAACTGGTTATCAACATAATATCCAGAAAGAACCTTTGTCCCTCTTGATAACGCCTCATAACAAATCATACTACTTGATAATATAGCAAATTTTGATACGTCAAAAAGGTTAGCTATTTCTTGTGCGGAAGCATCTATGTGGACTGCTAACCCTTCTGACAAAAACTCACGAATTCTTTCAGTACCAATAACACTAGAAGCTATGAGATGAATTTCATATTGAAGTTTACAGTTTTTCAAATACCTAAATGTTTTCTCCGTCAGTAAATATTGATCTGTACCTCCAAAACATATTGTGATGATATTAGATGATATTTTTTTTTCTGATTTATATTTCCTAAATGGTGCACGAAGAATAACCCACTCAAACCCACATAATATTTTAGTATATGGTTCAACAGAATACTTTGAAAAATCCTCTTCTACATAATTAATTAGAACATCTGAATAGTGATGCATATTATATGGAGCCAAACAAACCAATTTACATCCCTTTCTCTTTATTTGTCTCTCATATTCAGATGTAAAGAAATAATTATCCAAAAAAACTATTTCATTACCGGAAAGACAGGAAAGAAATACATCAAATTTAGTTTCATCAGACGGAAGAGCTACAAGATCACAAACTTCACCAACTGCTTGCTTTTGATATTCTGTCGGTTCTTGAGTATAAAATACACACTCAAAATCATCTTTTAGCATATCTGCTAAAGCCAATGTACGAACAAAATGACCATAACCTATTTGAACATTAGCATCTGCTCTAAATAATATTCTTTTCTTCAATCTTTTATTATATAGCAGTAATATGAATTAATATTTCAGGTATTTACCCGCGAACATACAGCATTTTGTACTTAATTTCTGCCATCTTCCAATCCTGTTCTGTATCAATATCTTGCACTCGATCTTCGTCAACCACTATCCCTCCCCTTTTAATGTCACCAGAGAGCCAACGGTCAATCTTATGCCAATAAAATGTGCCTGAATCATGATAGGCAGATTCCAAATCCTGACTACGAGTTTTAGCATATTCCGGCCAATTGAAATAAATTTCCCCCTCACTGTTCATACCATATGAACGCAATATAGGATATGAGAACTGTACAATAGGTACTATAGACGAAAAATCCGAGTGAATCAATCTTTCATAGCCAACAACAATATCCTCATTCAGAAGTAGTGGAGAAGTTGCCAGAATACAACACATATTATCAAAAAAATCTCCTTGTTCTTTATACCTATCCAATACTTCTCGAATAACATCTGCTAATGTAGCATAATCATTTGCCGTTTCTTCTGTTCTCAAGAAAGGAACTGAGGCTCCATATTGTCGTGCCACTTCTGCTATTTCTAAATCATCCGTTGATACCATTACTTCATCAAAGAGATGCGTTGAAAGAGCTGTTTCAATGGAGTAGGCAATGATAGGTTTACCCATAAAAGGCTTGACATTTTTATGAGGAATACGTTTGCTACCACCACGAGCAGGTATAATTGCTATGTTCCTCATCACCTTACAAATTCTAAAACCTTTTCAATTACCCAGTCCTGTTCTTCATTAGTAAGTGAAGGAAACATTGGTAATGCCAAACACTTAGTGTAGTATTCCTCAGCAACAGGACAATCTCCTTCTTTCCATCCAAATTGTTTATAATATGGCATCAAGTGTGCCGGTGCATAAAGAACTTGGGCAAAGATGTTATTCTCACGCAAAAAGTCATACAAGGCTTTTCTATTATCAACCAAAATAATATATAAGTGAAACGCATGAAGGACATTATCTGCTCTAAAAGGAGTTTTAATAACGGTTCCTTCAAAAGCTTTATCATACTTCTTTGCAATCTCCCCACGACGAAAAATACTCCAATCCATCCTCCCTAACTGAGAGATTCCCAATGCTGCTTGAAATTCGGTAAAACGGTAGTTATAACCAAGCTCTTGCATTTCATAATACCATCCGCCATCATGCCTTGTTAACTTTTCCGAATCACGAGTAATACCATGAGTTCTATAAAGACATACTTTTTCGTACAGTTCTCTATTGTTAGTTGTAACAGCTCCCCCTTCACCCGTAGCAATATGCTTTACCGGATGGAAAGAAAAGACTGTAAGATCCGCATATGAACTATTACCAACTCGGTTTACTATCCCCTTACTATCAGTAAAGGTGGCTCCCGGAGCATGGCAAGCATCTTCCACAATAGCAAAACCATATTGGTCTGCAAGTTGCCTCATTCTCTCCCCATCAATCGGATATCCAGCAAAATCTACAGGAACTACAGCTTTATACGTTCCTTTAGGCGAAGCTTTCAGAATAGTTTCCAATTTATCTAAATCCATCAAGAAGGTTTGAGGATGGATATCACAAAAAGTAATTTCCGCTCCTTGATAGCGAAAACCATTGGCACTAGCTACAAAAGTATTTGGGGTAGTAATAATCTTATCACCGGGCTTAATGCCCAAAGCCATAGCACACAAATGCAAAGCTGCGGTACCATTACTCACCACACAAGCATATTTACTATTACAGAATTGAGCAAATACACTCTCAAATTTATTAATTTTTGGCCCCTGAGTAAGATAATCAGATTTAAGGGCCTCTACAACAGCCTGAATATCCTCGTCAGTAATATACTGGCGACCATAAGAAATAATATGGTCTATCATATCATTATTTTACTTTAAAACTTGAATTTACATATTTACGTATCTTATCTCTCAATGATTCAACAGTCTCCCACTCTGTATTCGTATCTGAACCATAAACAAAACCTTCTGAAACTAATTCAGCATTGTAATGAGCAAGATAAGTCTCCTTGTTGCGGTTATCGGTAAATGCTATTGCAGGAAGGATTGCATACGAATTACCTAAATCAATCGTATTTATTGCATCATCTTTCGTTATCATCTGTTCGTGCAACTTTTCGCTTGGACGAACACCTACTTCATTTTGCAAAAGATTAGGAGCTATTGCTATAGCCACATCAGTAATACGATATGACGGACACTTCGGAATAAAAATTTCTCCTCCTAAATGATTTTGTATAGCGAACATTACCATATCTACTGCAGATTGCTGTGTAACATTAAAACGGGTCATACGTTTATCCGTAATGGGAAGCTCCTTTGCCCCCATATTCCTACGTACAATAAAATATGGAATAACAGAACCTCTTGCCCCCATTACATTGCCATAGCGGACCACAGAGAACTTAACATCTTTTCTTCCTTTTATATTATTGGCAGCCACAAAAAGCTTATCGGCTAACAACTGAGATGCTCCATATAAATTGATCGGTGCACATGCTTTATCTGATGATAATGAAATTATATTTTTTATATTACAAATAAGAGCTACATCTATCACATTTTGTGCTCCGATAACATTCGTCTTTACACACTCTTCCGGATTATATTCTGCCGTATCAGGTTGGGATATAGATGCGGCATGAATTAAAATATCAACCCCATCACACGCCCTTAACAAACGATCCTTATCTCTTACATCCCCTATAAAGAAACGCAACTGAGGATATTGTTTGTGGGGATATTGCTGCTGCATAGTATATTGAGCAGATTCTCCCCGAGAATAAACAATAATCTTTTTTACACCGGGATAATCCCGAAAAACCGTTTCTACAAACTTTTGTCCAAAAAAGCCTGTACCTCCAGTTATAAGTATAGATTTACCATTCAGCATATTTATTTTATTCTACAGGTTCAAAATATGTATCAGGACGATTGGGATCAAAGCAATCATTACTCCAAATAATAGTAACCATATCTTCTGTTTCAGAAAGATTAATTAAGTTGTGAGTGTATCCCGGGAGCATCTCTATTACTCTTAAATTACTACCATCCACACTATAACTGATAACTGGATATTTATTACCGTTCTCATCTACACCAACTTTTCGCAACTGAATAAGACCGCAGCCACTTACTACTAAAAAACGTTCAACACTATTATTATGCCAGTGTTGTCCCTTAGTTATGCCAGGTTTTGAAATATTAATAGATATCTGCCCATGATTTTCTGTTTTTATAAACTCTGTAAAACTCCCCCTTGTATCTATATTCATATTCAGAGCAAAAGATATTTTGGATTCCGGTAGATAAGATACAAATGTTGAGTAGAGAGCTTTCTTAAAAGAATCACTTACATAAGGCACTTGAAGAGAAGCTCTTCCTCTTTCAAAAGAATTCAACAAATCAACAACATCTCCCAATCTCACCCTATGCACGTTAGGCACATAGCAGAATCGCCCTTCTCTATATTCGTCACCAGTCAACGCGTTAATTAACTCATCTACTACATCATCTATATAAACAAGATTCAACATCACATTAGGATCATTTACCTGAATAGGCAAATCATTGGCTATGTTATTACAAAATGTTGCTATAACAGAATTATAATTTGGTCGGCACCATTTACCAAAAAGATTCGGGAAACGATATATTAACACTTTTGCACCTGTTTCTTCTGCATATTGAAACATCAAATCTTCTCCAGCTTTTTTCGACTGTCCGTACGGATTATCTAATGCAGCTTGACTTGACGACGAAATCATAACAGGGCATTTATTTCCATATTTTTTCAATGTATTAAGAAGTGTGAAAGTGAAATCAAAATTCCCTTTCATGAACTCACTAACATCTTTCGGTCTATTAGTTCCGGCCAAATTAAACACAAAATCCGCTTTTTGGCAATAGGCTTCAAGTTGTTCAAGTCCTGAATCAATATCATACTCCATTATGGTGATATTAGGATCTACTTTATACCAACGAGCTCTATTAGTAGCGATATTATTCAATTGCGCACAGAGATTCTTTCCAATAAAACCTTTAGCGCCTGTTATAAGTATATTCATTCCTTATATAATTACAAATTGTTATTACCCACAATACACATATCCTTTCTATAAGGACACCCGAAAAATACTTCAGGGGAAATCACTATTAAATTCTACATCCTGATTTAGAACCGACAGAGCAAGGCGAATCGATATTTATATTGGATGTTGCGGCAGTAGGTGATTCATCACCGAATACAACTGGAGGAATATTCCCGTCAAAATCATCTTTGCCTTTTTTCAGGTCTTTATCAGCACCCTTGCTCAAGGAGGAAAATTTTTCACACTTACAACCGTTAGCCAGCATTTTTGCTTCTCCAGCTCGAAGAGTTCAGTGGCACGGAGATTTTTCAACTTCTCCAAGGTACTGGAAAGAAGTTCGGACTACTTTTCAGCCTGAGATTTATCTTCCAGAGCCTTGAAAAGTTGATTAGCAAGATGTTCATTGCCTTTACATATCCTTTTAAGTTCATCAAAAACTTTATCCAACTGCTCCATAATTTGACGTTCACCTTCACGCTGCTCGGAAAGAAGACAATCGCTGTTTTTACCAAGACGAAGATTCTCGTCACCTTTAGATAGTCATTGGGAGATTAATAGTTGATAGTATCTTGCTCTTGCATACTTCAAAGATAGTAAATAAAGCTGAAACCACAAGCTTTTATAATATTTAATCAATTGATATACAATCTATTGATGTTGTAAATTCAACATTTTGTAGCCTCGTACTACCCTATAAGAATTTGAGATGGTTACATTTACGCCAATAATCTTGAAATACTTTTCATCCTCACACACAATCTCTGTTTCGATATTCTTCCATCCTAGCATTTCATTAATCAGATAAAAGTTTACAAACAGATCATACTTTGCTTTGAGTCCAGTTAACCATGAAAGATGGTCCCTAGGGCTAATAAAAGCATGATTAGTTTGAGAAGATAAAATCATGTCTTTATCAAATTGAGACATACCATTGAAACCGTCCAGTGGAGTGACATAATCAGAAATTTTAAGCCCAGAGAGTACTGTACGAGTATCCATATTGACAAGATTGTCATATTGCATGAGTTCCTTAATCTGCCCAAGTGTCATCCAGCGAAAATTCTCAAGAACAGGAACATCCTTATCAACCTTAATGATTATATTCCGATTGCGTTTGCGCATAAAGCATGCTCCCTGTTCAGACTGAAGCTGATCGAGTATAATATTCTCAGACTTTCATTCACAAAATACTTCAAGTAATTAGGCAACTTACCAGAATGAACACAAGAATAATTGCTTTTTATTGCTTGAAGTGTAGGCGAAATCTGGATACAATTTACATTTCCGGGCTCAATTTTCGCCTGCATCAAGCAATAGAGCACGCCATCTATATCTTTGGTCAAAATACCAAGATATCCTACCTCCGGTTGCAAAATAATAGGCTAGCGCCAAGGTTGAATATACCATTGTCTTCATTTGTCTCGTAATCGGTATTTACATCAATACCTACAATAGAGAAAAGGCGGCCTGAATCATGATGTATACTACCATCGGGGGGGCCGAGTGCCACATTCCAAGTTAATCAAAAGGTATTTCTTCAACCTTAACATCAACTTCACTGTTGCGTTGTTCAATCCAAGATTTAATCTCTATTTGTGGAATTGAATGGATTATTTTTTGTAAGCAAAGATTCAATAATCATATCGGAATATTTGTCAAATGAAGCAATCCATTTGTCATTTTTTTAAATCACCTCGAAAGGATAAGGATTTTCCTCTATATTTTTCAACTCCTCCATTACTTCCATTTGCTCAGCAGTCAAAACCGACTTATTCCAATCGTCCATAATGCTATGAGCCTCCTGAAGCATAGATTCCTCATAAACTTCCCCATAAGTATAAGTCAGTAAACGAACCTTAAGCAAAGAATCAGGAAGTTCTTCCAGAACATTATAGATCCGATCTAAAACAGCTTGCTTTTTCTGCCCTTTATCTCCATAATCATAAATGGTAGCATTATAGCCCATCAGAAGAGCCAGACACAAGTTGGCTTCTTCCTCAATATTGGAACTCCGAGAGGAAAAAAGGGAATCGGCCTTGACGAGAAGTTCCTTATTTAGCCGACAAAAAGTATCAGAATAGATAGGTTCACCGTCCATACCAAGATACATCAACTCATGAGCAGCATGTTGAAGCTCAAGAGCACGAGAAAGTAAAGAATTCATTTGGTATATGATTAAAATATGATTAATCTCAATTAAGATAAAACTACTGTATCATCTTTAGATAAGATTTGGGTACTTTGACACTGGCAACCAAAACACCTTTGATACGAATAACAACATAAGTCTTATTGGATTCTGTAGCAATTTCACCTTCGATTCCACAAAAATCTCCTTTAATGACTTTCACTTTGTTTCCTACAGCGAAAGGTTCAGTATCAAAGCTAACCCCATCAGGATTCAGATCCATGACAAACATAAAGTCTTCCATTTGCTTATTGGGAACAATCAGCATAGAATGGGTAGAAAGATCCTTCATATAAAAAAGCTGGGCACTATAAACATTAGAAATATCACAAGCAACCTGTTTGGTAGCACGAATGAAGATCAAATTTCGAATAACAGGAACTTCACTACGCTTACGACGATATTTCAATTGTGATATGACAATTCGTGTAGGAAGATAGTAATCAATATCCAAATTCTCCTCAGATTTAAGTTTATCTAAGAATTTTCGGACTGCAAATTCTTGCTTGTCACGAGTACGAGCCGCAAACCAATATTTCTGATTTTCAACCACTTATAAAAACAAAAAGGAGAATTTTACAATTGTTTTGGGTGCGCTTCGCGGTTTGAATGAGACATATTCTCTTCCAAACCGTACAAACTGATATTCCAGCTTAATATATTGTAAACGAAGCTATTAAAATGAAAAAAATGACTTTTAATCGTTCGTTTAATATGCGTAAAGATTTACAAAAAAAGAGAAGATTAGAAAGCATAAAAATGAAAGGATATTAAATCTCTTTACAGTTAATGATATATCTCTGACTACTAAGCACTTGGCGGTAACAAAAGATTCATTTAGAAATATTTTTATTGAACACCTTGCAAGTTCCAAAAATACCCATTACCTTTGTGCCCATTAAACGAACGTTTTTTAAACGCCCCCTTTCCACCGCACTATCCATCTAAATATTAACCACATACATCACATTTAAAAACTTCCAAAATCATTTTTCCTGTCAAACCTATTCATTTTCAAAAAGAATGCAGTACTTTTGTCATTTTTTTACATTTTATACGTATTTAAATATTTAACTAAAAACAAAGAAAAATGAAACAAGTAAAGATGGCTGAAAGCCTTGAAAAAAAGACTCGAAGCAGACAAAAGATTTAGCTACAAAAAGCACTGTATCAGAAACTAAGCGAAAACCCGGACACCCCAAAAGTCAGGTAGTAAAAGGCATACTCTATAAAGACAAGAGAAAGGGAATGAAACTCTTGCTTAAATTGAGAGAAGAAGGATGCTTTGGTAATAAAAACATAATAACGATAAAAGCTTTGGCAAACTGGGCAGCAAAAGGAGAGTTCTTCCTATCCAACCAAGGTAATCCATTGGCAGAAAAGACAATAGAAGAAGAAATGGGAGAAATACAGAGAGAAGAGTATCCACCAAAACAACAAAACAAAAGAAAAAATAAAATGCCTAGATAGAAGAAATAAACCGACAATAATTAAATACTTACACCCTATCTACAAATCGTTATATCTTTGTCCCCACTTTAGCAAAGATTAAGCCCCGCATGAGAAGATGCCGCTTTTGCTATGAAGCGACATCTTCTCTTTTTTATGCCCGACATAAACACCTACTAAGCAATTAAAAATTAAAGAAATAAAAATTAAAAGGTTATGAAAAAGAAGAAGAAACCAGCTTCGTTTCACGAAGCACTTAAAAAGAAGTGGGAAATACGTATTATGCTCGAAAAGGACTATACGGAGGACGCAGTACTATGGATGGCAGACAGAATAGAAAGCCTCATCGACTACATGCAGTATGGATATGCACTCATAGCATACTACAAACAAGACGGAACCTTCCAATTCGTAAAAGCAACACTCCTGCCCTATGAAGGATACTTCCATCAAGAATACGATATACAGCGCATAGAAGGACACATTGTATATTGGGATGTAGAACTGCAAGCATGGAGAAGCTTCCAATTGGAGAACTTTCTGGAATGGAGACCAATTAATTGAAAAATAAAAAACTATGGCAATGATATATAACAGTATACCTTATTTTCCGACACAGGTAAACCTGTTCGAAGAGGTATCGATGGAGCTGATTGAGGCTAAATATGGAATGAAAGCGGAAACGGCGGTAATGAAACTGATATGCAAAATCTATAAGGAGAACGGATATTACCTGCACTGGAATGACGAGCAGTGCGTACTGTTCAGCAATAAGGCGGGAAAGGAGATTGCGGCAGACGAGATGCAGGGAATCGTGGACATCCTGATAGAAAAAGGATTCTTCGACAAGGGAAGTTACGAAGAGCACTGTATACTGACTTCAGTCAATATACAGAAAGTGTGGCTGGATGCCACTAAACGTAGGAGAAGGGACTTAGCGTCCCTACCCTACATGCTGGTAAAACCCGAAGAAGATAAAAAAGGCGATCAGGATGGCAAAAGTGATAAAGATAATAAGGATAGTAGGGAGGCTGATGGTATGCAAAATCCCGAAAATAGCGTGCAGGATGCAGACAGTTTACCCGAAATTGCTGACAATTCCGGACAAAGCAAAACAGAACAAAACAAAGCAGACGAAAATAAAGGACTTCCCCCTCTAACTCCCCCGCCGGGGGAGGACGTTGATGTATGGAGGAGATATTCTTTTATTGAGTTTCCGGGATACGCTTACAACAAGAGCACGCATAATCTGGAATGCCTACTACTCTCATTGGACGAATTGCACATCAATGATCCGGACGATATAAAGGCAATATTGAAGCTGTCCGATTACGGTCGCCTAGGAAATGGGGTCTGGAAAATAATTCATAACACCAGATGGAGCGTAGTGCTCAACAATGGAAAATACATCATCGGTGCACTGAACAAGACACGAAAACAGGGATAAAAAAGACGCAGAATGAAGAGCAAAAACAGATATTGATTATCAACATCTTACAAAAAGTTAGGAGTTTGTCGACAAAGAATTAACTTCTTGTTGACAAACTCTTAACTCCTTGTCGACAGGGTATTGATACTATGCTTTCATTACATCAAATACACTAACGAAGAATAAACTTCAGCGTCCCCCCTTTCACCAATTCTTCGTGACTGATGCGATAGCGGGATAATTTCTTTCCGCCCAATTCCATTTGACGAATGTACAAAGACTCCGAAGAAGGGCGTTCCGTTTCAATCACCAACCGGTCACGTCCCCAGGTCTTAGCATCCAAGCGGATAACCACACGGTCGAACACAGGCGTGGAAAGAGTATAATACGGAGCACCGGGACAGTCGGGATAGAAGCCCATCATATTGAAGATGGCCCAGGTAGACATTGTTCCGGTATCATCGTTACCCGGAATACCATCAGGAGCATTTTTAAAGTACTTCTGCAAAAGACGTTGTATCTCTTTCTGAGTACGCCATTCTTCACCTTTGAAATAAGAGAAAAGATGAGCATAGGCTATATCAGGTTCATTAGCAGGATCATAAAGACCATCATCGAAGACACGCTGCAACTTTTCAATGAAAAGCTTCTGACCACCCATCAGACGTGCCAGTCCCTTCACATCATGAGGAACATAGAAAGTATAGTTCCAGGCGCAACCTTCATGAAAACCGGGATTCGGCTCAAAATTCTCTCCCTGACGTGGATTAAAAGGAGAATAAAACTGACCGTCAGGCAGAATAGGGCGGAAAGTACCGAACTCTTTGCTATAATAGTGCTTATAGCCCAAAGAACGATTATAAAAAAGGCGCGCATCCTCTTTCTTTCCCAAAGCATCAGCCAGTAAAGAGAGAGAGTAATCAGCAATGTAATACTCCAACGCATGAGACACGGAGTTATCATACTGTTCGCACAAAGGAACATACCCCAATGAAAGATAGTCATCATTATCCGGACGCAACAGATTCTTAGCACCGGGCAAAGTGGCAGATTTATACATAGCTTCATAAGCCAAGTCAATATCGAAATCACGCAGACCTTTCAGCCAGGTATCCACTATAACAGGGATAGAAGGGTCACCCTCCATCGTTAAAGTTTCGCGCCCGTAAAGTTCCCACTTAGGCAACCAGCCATGTTCACGATACATATCGAGCATAGAACGGACCATTTGCAACTGGCGTTCCGGATAAACCAACGTAAGGAGCTGGTGAACGTTGCGATAGGTATCCCATAAAGAAAAGACAGTATAGCGCTCTCCCTGAGTCGTTAGTATTTCGTTACTCTCCATAGCCGGATACTGGCCGTTTACATCCTGCAAAATATTAGGATGTATCAGGGTATGATACAGAGCAGTGTAGAACACTGTTTTCTGTTCTTCCGTACCACCTTCGACCAGAATACGTGAAAGGTCATCCTCCCAGCGGGTACGAGCCTCAGCAAGTACCTGATTGAAATTCTTCCCCCCCTGTTCTTTATCCAGATTGAGACGGGCATTCTCCATGCTCACAAAAGAAACGCCCATCTGGACCTCTATTTGCTCACCTTCTTCCGTATCGAATGTAAGGAAGGCACCAATATCGTCTCCGGCAATTTCTTTGTGATAACGGGTATAGAGTTTGTAACGTCCGTTATCCAGATCCCATTCGGCTTCCACTCCGGTCATGGGACGTTGTTTTTTCCAATAACCACTGGCAGAAGGCTGTTTATTGACGCGCATCACAAAATAGATGGGAAATACAGCTTGGGGATTATAACAGAATGTCCCCAGGACTTTCATACCCTCAAACTCAGTGTCACTCACCTGCCGCAGGAACGCACCTGTTTCATTGGTCAGTCCCTCACCCAGATTGAGCAGTACATGGCTCTGTCCGGCGGGGAAAGTAAAGCGGGAAACGCCTGTGCGGGAAGTTGCAGTAACCTCAGTCTTCACATTATAGCGGGTCAGGAAGTTGCTGTAATAACCGGGCGACGCCTGCTCGTCCTTATAACGGCTACCATATTCTTTGTAATCCACAGACAAATCACCTGTAGTAGGCATCAGCAACAATGAGCCCAGTTCGGGACAGCCGACACCACTCAGATTCACATGCGAATAGCCCGTAAAGAAACAATTATGATACTCATAAGGGGTAGACCACCAGCGAGCGTCTTTATCATACTTATTATCTTCCGATCCCATAACATTGAAAGGAACTACGGACATCATTCCGTTAGGACAGATAGCCCCCGGATTGGTAGTCCCGAAATTGGTAGTCCCGATAAAAGGATTGACGTATTTTAAAAGCGAAGTCCCCTCTTTACCTCCGGCAAATGCCGGAAGCAAAAAGAGGACTGAAAGTGTGTAAGTCAATAATATACGTTTCATAGTTTACTGTTTCTTTAGTGAGCTCTTCAACTATACAATACTGTTTTTCTTCGTGAACTCCATGATTTCTGAAATATAACCGAAAGCCATCCCCACCACTGTGTCCGCCGCGCCATAATATACCGCAACTTTATCACCATCCTGCAAGGATGCACAAGGGAATACTACATTAGGCACATCTCCCTGTAATTCATAAGGAGCAGCAGGAGCAAGCAGGTACGGGCGCGTACGGTACAATACCTTGGCCGGATTCTCTTTATCAAGAATAGCAGCGCCCATGGAATAGCGGAAACCGTTGCAGGTGGTGATAACCCCGTGATAGAATATCAGCCAGCCCTCGTCAGTCAGGAACGGTACGGAGCCTGCCCCTATCTTTGTGCACTGCCATGCACTCTCAGGGAACGGGGTAACTTTCATCACACAGCGATGTTCGCCCCAATACTTCATATCCGGACTATAACTGATGTAAATATCGCCAAAGGGCGTATGGCCGTTATCGCTCGGACGACTCAGCATGGCATATTTTCCATCTATCTTTTGTGGGAACAGTACCCCGTTGCGGTTGAAGGGCAGGAAAGCATTCTCGCACTGGAAGAATTCTTTAAAATCAAAAGTATAGCCGATACCGATTGTGGGACCATGATAGCCGTTGCACCAAGTAATCCAGTAGCGGTCTTCAATCCAGGTCACACGCGGGTCATACTTATATTCGGACTCTATCATCTCCGTATTTCCGGCTTTAAAGCAGATAGGTTCATGGGTAATCTCCCAATTGATTCCGTCTTTGCTGAAGCCTGCAAAGATATTCATCTGTACAGCCTTGTTGTCACAACGGAACACGCCGGCAAACCCATCCTCAAACGGAACTACCGCACTGTTGAAAATACTATTGGAAGTCGGGATATGATAGCGGCCGATAACCGGATTCTTAGAATAGCGCCACATTACATCTGTGCAGCCTTCCGGACGTTCTTCCCAAGGCATATTTGTTGTCAGTTTCATTATTGTTCTATTTATTAGTTAGTTATATATTTCATTTACTCTTTTTCTCATCAGGATACGTGAATGGCACAAAGTAGGTGATAAGAAAAGCCGGAATTGTAGCAAACAACGTGAAAATAAAGAAAGATTTATATCCCATCGCATCGCTGACAAAGCCACTGATACTTCCCGGCAACATCACACCCAGATTCATGATTCCCGAAGCAAAAGCATAATGAGCCATTTGATGCTTCCCCGGAGCTACTTGTTGCATCATGAACAAGGTAAGTCCCACAAATCCAAATCCATATCCAAAATATTCCAATACAATGGCACCACCTATCAACATACCGTTTTCCGGCTGGTAAACAGCAAGCAAAGTATAAGCAATGAACGGCAGGTTGAAGATACAGCATAAAGAGAATAAAGTCTTGCTCAGCCCTCTGTGAGAGATATAATATCCTGCCAGAAGTGAACCTAAAACAAAGGCCGCCGCTCCATAAGTACCATAATATAGCCCAATTTCCTGTTCATTCAGTCCTAAGCCACCCGCCGAACGTTCCGCCTTCAGGAACAAAGGTACAATTTTCATCACAAAACCTTCGGCAAGACGATAAATAATTATAAAAGCAACATAATAAAAAATGTGTTTCTTCCGGAAAAAGTCCCGTATCACTTCCACCAGGCGATTCCAAGTCTCTCTACCTGATACTGCGGTAGTTACCGCAGCCCCGCCCGATGGCAACATGCGCATGTGATAAAATCCCAGAAATACCATAATAGCCGCCATCATCAGCATTACCACCATCCAGGCTTGTACGGTTGCTTCGTGTCGTACCGCTTCCGTAGCTCCATCCACTCCACCGAAGTGTTTCAGCAGCCAACCCGCCACCCATACTAGCCCGCCGGATGCCACAATCTTTGCAATGTTGTAGAAAGCACCCTGCCAACCGATATATTTTGCCTGATCCTGCTTGTTCAACTCCGACATATAAACACCGTCCGTAGCAATGTCGTGTGTGGCTCCACTGAAAGCTATAACTGCCAGCACAGCTATACATACGGCAAAGAAAGCCGGAAGATGCAGCGCCAATGCTACCAGGGCAAAACCTGCCCCAGTAACCATTTGCGTCAGCACTACAAAGAATTTCTTCGTTTTGAACATCTCCAGAAACGGGCTCCAAAGGAACTTCAACGTCCAGGGAAGCATTATCAGCGACGTCCACAAAGCAATCTGCGCATCGCTGATGCCAAGTCCTTTGAACATCAGCACAGATACCATATTCAGTACCACAAAGGGCAATCCCATGGCAAAGTAGACGGTGGGTACCCAGGAAATGGGGCTACGATTATTTCGACTCATACCTATTTCCGTTTGATTAATTCAGATGACCATCCTGGGCAGGACGGTTCGCCCCCATCGTCAGTTCCAGCGTACCCCCGTCTACAATATCTTTATGTGAGAAGAATGGTGTTGCCAGTTCTTTTCCATTCAGCACCATCTTCTGTACATACTTATTCTCACGACTATTATTGTGTGCAACAATAGTGAAACTCTTTCCGTCTTTCAGTTTAACAGTTGCCTTATTGAACAACGGGCGGCCGATGGAATACACCGGTTTGCCGGGACATACCTGATAAAAGCCCATTGAATTGAGTATGAACCATGCTGACATCTGCCCGCAATCTTCGTTACCCGACAATCCGTCCGGGTCATTGAAGTAAAGCGTATGAAGCACTTCATCTACCAGTTCTTGCGTTCTCCAAGGTTGGTCCACATAATTATACAAGTGTGCAATGTGGTGACTCGGTTCGTTGCCATGTGCATATTGCCCTATCAGACCGGAAATATCAACCGACACTGATTCACCTTCCATGGCCGAGGGAGCGATGAACAAAGAGTCCAGCTTGCCAATAAAAGCATCACGGCCTCCCATCAACTTCACCAGTCCGTCTACATCATGGGGCACGAACCAGGTCCATTGCCAGGCAGTACCTTCGCAATAATCATCGTTACGGTGATTGGAAGAACGGGGATTGAAGGGTGTACGCCAGTTACCCTCACTATCCAGACCACGCATGAAGCGGGTGGAGGCGTCAAAATAAACCTGATAGCCTTTAGCAAACGCGGCATATTTTTCTTGATTGGCTTCATCGCCCAGAGCCTCTGCCATTACAGAGATACACCAGTCGTCATAAGCATATTCCAAGGCCTTTGCCACCGACTCATTATCTTTGTCGCAAGGCACATAACCAATTTTGTTCTTCCAGTATTTAGCTTGCGGCATCAGATGGGGCAACACCAATGGAGGACACAGGATACCGGTCGTGTCATATTCAGCAGCACGGATACAGGCTCTATAACCATCTTCCACATCAAAGTTGCGATACCCCTTTGTATAGGCGTCGGCAATGACAGAAGCAGCATGATAACCAATCATGGTTCCGGTATAATTCCCTGCGAGTTCCCACATAGGGAATATGCCTCCTTCACGCTGTTTCAGAATGAGTGAACGAATGAAAGCCTGATTCAGATCCGGGTCAATAATCGTCATCAACGGATGATAGGCACGGAAAGTATCCCATAAGGAGAATACGGTATAGACAGGATTGTCCACACTACCTTGGTGAGGTTTCAAATCCATACCCAGATAACGACCGTCGGCATCTGTAAACAGATTGGGTTGTACACCTGTGTGGTAGAGTGCCGTGTAGAACATTGTCCGTTGATCGGCATCAGTTGTCTCAATATCTATTTTTGAAAGATAATTGTTCCATGATTCGCGGGCGGCACTACGCACACCGTCAAAGTCCCACGCAGGGATTTCAGCTTCCACATTTTTACGTGCCCCGTCCATGTCTACAGCAGAAATGCCTACTTTCACAAGGACTTGTTCATTATCCGCAGTCTGGAATTGCAGTAATGCTTTGGCTGTGGGCAGAAGCGGACCACCTTCATCGAGTGCCATGGAATCGGTGACCAACGTATAGGTAAATGGCTTTGAAAACTTAGCATAGAAGTTGATATACTGGTCGAAAGCCCAATATACGGTTTTCTTACGACCGCGTATCTCTGTGTCGCTGATAATTTCCAGCTCCATCTCTTCGTTTTTTTGGCGTTGTAGGCTATAATCCAGGTCAAGGATAAATCCGGCATCTTCCGCTTTCGGGAAAGTATAGCGATGAAGGGCTGCCCGTTGGGTAGCAGTCAGTTCGGCCTTCACCTTGTAGCGGTCCAGAAAGACCGAATAATAACCGGGCTGAGCCGTTTCATTATCATGGGAAAATGCCGAAGCATAAGCCATTTGCTGGCTCTCCTCTCCCATCGGGTGGTAATCTTGTTTACCCACGGTAGGCATCAGCAACACGTCACCATAATCACCGCACCCCGTACCACTGAGGTGAGTATGCGAAAAACCATTGATGGTGGAATCTGCATAATAATAGCCGGAACAAGCGTCCCATTGATAAATGCGTGTGTCGGGGCTAGGCTGAATCATGCCATTGGGCACTACTGCCCCGAGATAAGTATGCCCATGCCCCCCCGTACCGATGAACGGATTGACGTAGGATGAATAATCCTGTGCCATCGGTGTACAACTGTACATGCCCAGCAACAAAAGACCGCTCACCAGCATAGAATTGATTTTCATGTTTTTCCTCATATTTTGATCGTATTACGTTTTAATTTTTAAGCAGGCTCAAAACTAATGGCTTGTCCGCCACCTCTTGCCATGTTAATAGTCAGAGTATCGTTAGCAGTCACCAGTTTCTCAATAATTTCATAAGCCGTAGGATTAAGCTCCCAGTCTGTATCGGTCCCATCGGCATAGATTACAGCACGATATACTCTATCCTTTTCCAAAAAATCCAATTTGACATCTACCTCACGCGCCTCTTCATTCGTTGCGGCACCCAAGAAATACTTGGCTTTCGCCTTACGGACAATTACCACAAACTCTCCCGGTTCGCCCGCAAGTGCTTCGGACCAGTCACAATCGGCATCAAAGTCGCGGAAGAACTGGAATGCAGGATGTCCTTCGTAATTCTCTATCATATCGGCCGCCATCTGCAAAGGCGAATACAGTATCACCCAATTAGCAATCTGCTTTGCCAGCGTAGTATTGATGCGGCAGTCCTTGCTATCCATCATATTCCATTTCTTACGGTAGGGAGATTTTTTAGCACGCTCGTACATGATATCGAATATACCCGGAGTATAATCCATCGGACCTGCCAGTAAACGGGTGAAAGGCAACATCACATGATGTTCGGGCGGATTACCTTCGCTCCAAGCATTCCATTCCATACCACGGGCGCCTTCGCGGGTCATCATGTTGGGATAAGTGCGGCGGATACCTGTATCTTTAATGGGTTCGTGCACATCGAGAGTGGTATGATATTTTGCGGCAGTCTCCACCACTTTGCGGTAATGACGCACGTTATATTGTCCATGATGATTATACCCATTGGGAAGTCCGCCGGCGTAACCGGTTTTCACTGAATGAATGCCCAGGTCAGCATACCATTTATAAGCTTTATCCAGTTGCTTCTCGTAGTTCACGATATTCCCTCCGGTTTCATGGTGTCCGATAATCTCAATACCTTTTTCTTTGGCATAACGAGCTATCTCATCCATATCGAAATCAGCATAGGGTTTGGTATAATCGAATGCCTGTGTTCCGCCCCAGTTTTCCCAGCCTTCATTCCAGCCTTCGTACATCACTGCTTCTATGTTATTGGCGGCAGCAAAGTCAATATATCGTTTGGCATTCTCGGTGGTAGCGCCGTGGCGGTCGTTGATTACCCAACTTTCCACGCCCAAGTGCATTCCCCACCAGATACCTACATATTTCATCGGACGTATCCAGTCCGTAGTTTCCAGTACACAAGGTTCATTCAGGTTCAGTATAAGACCTGAATTTATCAGTCCTACAGCTTTCGGAGCAATCTGTATAGTGCGCCAGGGAGTTTTAAAACTTCCACCGGCTATGCGGACTTTTATACCATCCGGCCAGGGAGCCAGTTCGGATTTGAAGTTACAATCTCCGGCATTCTTCAGCGTCATCTCCGGGAAGTCCGTCAACGCAGCTTCGTGAATACTGGCATACACGCCTCCTGCCTTAAAGGTCATAGGAGTATTAGCATTCTCTATCCGGCTGACAGGCTGTGTACGATATAGCAATTCATAGGTTTCGTAATTGGCAGGTATGGACCATGAAGTGCCATCCTGTGCTATATTGAACGCAGTCAGTTCGTCCGTCACAAGAATACTGTCTGCTCCGGGTACTTCATACTCGTAGCGGAATCCTAATCCATCATCGAAAACACGGAAGCGCAGGGTTAATTTTGTCTTTGCCGTATCGGACAAATGAACAGCCATTTCGTTGTAATGATTACGAATGGTTTTGTTTTCGCCCCAAGGTTGTGTCCAGACTTCGTCCTGAGTAGTGAAATCGGTGCCGGTCAAGTGAAAGTTCTCGGATAAGTTTACACCATTTTCTGCAAGAAACCCCAAAAGAGAAGGGTCAATGAAGGTCGTGTCGTTCACATCCACCCGATAAGCCATACGGCTATTCTCATCCAGAACGAATACCAGCCGGATATGTCCGTCGGGCGAAGCAACCTCTGTGGGCTTGGGAGCCGTGCAACTTGCCAGGATTAAAAAAGATAGTATTGTGTATATAAGATATCGTTTCATACGTTGGGGGTCTTTTAAACTTGGTGATATAATTAAAAGAGCCTCACCCTGATGCCAAGACGAGGCTCTCTCTGTGCTTTTACCTCTTAGTTAAAGTATAGTTCTCTGAAACATGATACTTCACCTCCATGTGGGGAGGAACCAGTTTGCCATCTTCTTCATAGCATGGGTCGATAGCCCAACGGTTACCCGCACCATTTATCTGGAGTTTTCTTGAACTGATGCTACCTTTCATAGGAATAGCATAATCATCACCATCATAGAAGTTCCATACATTTATCTTTCCATAGGTTCCCCAAAGCATTCTCCATGTAATTGGGTCTGCTTCATCTGCTTCGTGGATTGTCTGCGGAACGGGAATAGAAATAGAACCGTCATAGTCATTATACTCCATTACCAGCGGGTATTTATCTGTGATTTCAGGATATGTACCCCAACCATATACATAGAAGCTCTTTCCTGCCTCTTTCTCTTCAATGCGGATATCAAACGTCTGAGAGCCTCCCCAATCCCACCATCTGGGATTGTTTTCTTCATCTATGTATACATAGAGTGAGTTGCTGGAAGTGGCATCCCATTCACCCAGATAAGACTCATAAATTGATCTCATTCCTTCTATCGGAGACAGACCTGTACGGGAATAACAATAACCACTCCACTCTACTTTATCTTCATACAGAATATTACCTATCGCCGTAAAGTAAGGACTGTAATCATAATCTTGAGATTTGATATCATAGAATACTTGCAGACCATAGCCTGAGTCTTTCATATCCCGTATATAATCTTCATTAAATCGAGCCCATCCTCCATTTAACTCTGTCCCTATTCTCAAAGGAGTAGGGCAATACTTCGCTTTAGGCAGCCCATCAAAGTTAGCCTCACGACCTTTTGTGTTCGGATAGCTTGCTTGATTCTGATAGTATCCATACGTCATATAATCTACCAATTCACCAATCTTTTTACCTTCCACGGTTCCATTGGGAGAATCTTTAAAGCTACCCAGGTATTCGTAGATGCCAAGTAATTTATCAGGCATCGCCTGGCGGCACTCGTAAATCAGACGGGCATAGTTTTCGCGTGAACGCTTCTCAAATCCCGGGCTCGGATTAGTTTGGTAATCAGTGTATTCATCATCAAAGTCCACTCCGTCCAAACCGTAAATGTCCATGTAAGCTTTCAACTCTTTGGCAAAATCAGCAGCCGCAGCCTGAGAAAGATTTCCCATACCAGCCTCGTCATGGTTGCCCAAAATCGTCATATTCACCTTAATACCTTTAGCCTGCAAAGGGCGAATAATCTTATCGGCATTCTGCAAAAGATAAGACACTTGTTCATTGCAAAAGACATGCACACGCCCGGTTTTAGAATCGACATTGATGTTAGCCGCAAAGATGCTGACGATATCGAAGAAAGCGGTTCCATCCTTAGCCATCGTATATTCACCACAATTCAGGATATTTTCATTATTCACCTCTACAAAACAAAGAGTTTTAATGTCTCGTTCGGTTGTGCGTACAGGATATGCCGGTTGCGGTTTTACTAAATAAATATAAGTCTGATTGTTAGTAGAAACAGTTGCACCACCGTCTGCCGTAGCCGAAATAGCCACAGCGTAAGTTGAACCTATTGTACCGCCCGCATTGATATTCAATTCCACTGAAGCAGACTTCTTTTCACCGGCTTTCACCGTTACCTTGCCACCATTAGCCAAGTTTAATTTATCAACCGGATACATTTCGTAAGATGTATTATTGGCTTCATTATATGCTACCAAAGCATCTTTATCTATTTTAAAGGTCACCGTAACATCCTGTTCCGCAGCTTTAGTCAATTCAAAGAAAAGATGTCCCGTTCCCGCTTTATCTCCAAATAAAGAAATCGGAGTAAGTTCACGCGCTCCGGCTGCAGATCTTACATAGCCATATACGCCGTCTACAGTCTCTAACTTGTCAGTAGGTCCACTTATTGTAAGGTCATCTTCACAGCCGATAAAGACTGTTCCGGTGCATACAAACGTGGCAGCCACCAAACTTAATTTTATATTATTCAGATATTTCATAATAAGCATCTGTTTTTTTATTTAAAGAAAAATGATTTATTTCTCAGGTAATGCCACTTCAACCCAGGAAATCGGGTCTAAAGCCATTCCATTATTTCCGTTACCGGTGTAGTCAGTAACTGTCTGACCTGTTCCTTCATCAAACTTCCAGTAAGCCGCCAGTCCTTCCGAATCCGGTTCCACCAAATAAAAATGGTTTTTCGCATTGATTTCGTCCGCAGTCAATACTCTGTTCCAGATGCGGCATTCTGAAATTTCACCTTCCAACCAACGGTCACGGTTATAAGAATGGCCAATCCAGAAACCATTACCTTCATCAGTCATAGTTTGTCCCCAGTTTACAGCACCACAATCTACTGTATCTTCCAACTTATTTTTACCATTAATATAAACTATCATCTTCTTGGCATCTGCATCATAAGTTACGGCAATATGTACCCACTCTCCCGTAGGAATAGACAAATCGGCAGAGGTTACGTTGTGATCCGGGTTAGCAATCTGTAACTGATTCTGCGGAATACCGGCATCTCCGATACGAATCAAGAAGCCTCCTTCAATACCCATAATCGTTGTAAGCATCTTGTCGAACTTACTGACACGAATCAGAGCTTCAGCTGTCAACTGTCTCAGATTATTAGCCACTTCCGGTTTCTTCCAATCTACATGAATAGAATTTTTGGTAATGTTACCCACTACATTAATCAATGCAGCCCCCTTCAAAACATAATACATGGTACGTGCACTTTGCAAAACATCAATACCTGCCTGTTCAATGGTTACGGGCAACACATATATCTGTTCGCTATCCAGATTTAACAGATTCTTGAATTTAACCATTACAGCTTCCGAGGTAACAGTACCTGCCGGAATAACAAGTTCCGTATTCTCCAAAGAATAGTATTCCGCCGGTAAGCCCTGAGCCTTATCATAATAAGCGGCATTATACATTTCAACCAAAGACATATCGGCCTTTAAAGACACGTTTATATCCTTTTCTTCAGGTTTAGCCAAAGCTAATTGGAATTGACCTTCCGCCGTTTCTGTCTTCAGCAATACAGTGCTAGCCTTGACAGAAGTGCTTATATACACACGATTATCGAAATTCTCAGTATCATCACTGCAAGCTACAAACATCCCAGCTAATAATGCTATTGATACTAAATATAAGTTTTTCAGTTTCATAATATTATTCTTTTATTTACGAGGAGAAGGATTCATAATATTAATAGCCTCTTTCACATATGGATATATAGCATCGGCATTATAATAGTCATTCTGAATGTTATATATCGCAATACCAGCTTTGGTATAGTCAGCAGAGGATTCCGTAATCCAATAGGCAGCTTCTTTAATAGCTCTTGCCTTATCATAAAATCCGGTTTTGGTGTCGGCAGCATCCATAGAGACAGTCGAAACCGCCACTACGAAACGGTCTGTCGGAGTACTTGCTGAAAGCATAGCCTGACGTGCCACTACTGATAACTTTTCAACAGCATCTACATCATCCGTCGCCAGAATGATGTGGCGGCATTCTGTCAGTACAGACTGGCCTATCAGATTCTCCGGATAGCCCTGGAAAGTCAAAAACTTAGTTGTATTGGCTTGTTTCCATGCCATAACAGCTCCCCAGAAAATATCTTGATTCGCCTTGGCTTCTTCCTTATCAGCCGCAGACATATAAATAGGATTTTTTCCTTTATATTCCGCAATTATACCGTCAAAAGAAGATTCATAACTTATCAGTCTGTCTACTTCTGCTTTCAGATAAGTACTAAAGACACCTGTCTCTACACCCTCCTTCACTTTATCCGTATATTCTTTCTGTATCCGGTCAAAACTGATTGTATAAACCACTTTTGTACCTTTTCTACGTACAGCAGCCATATCTGCCAACTCAAATTCAGCCAAATCCGCCGGATACATCATCGAAACAACATCCAAGCTGTCGGGAATATCTGAAATGTGATGAGCACGACTGTAAGGTGCTTTTACACTATTGTCAAACCATGCATATGCCACCTTATGATCGTCAGAACTTTTATATGCATTCAAGTTCTCCAAATATTTGGCATAAAGTTCCGGACTCTGTTCTTCGAGTCCCGGGCGATTGATATCAATACTTTCAACATCAGTACATGATACCAACAAAGCCATAGTCAATATGGGAAGCAACGCTCCGAATATCTTATTACTTTTATTTCTTTTCATACTATTCAATGATTGTTTTGAGTAATTATTTAGCAGGCTTACAATCCCACCAGATTCGGGTTGCCATTGTATCACCTTTCTTATTACTTGATTCCTTAGTCAGTATAGAAACAGCGGCATCCAAATTTTCTCCATTCTCACGATACTCATCAGCAGGATAAGATAAACGACGCGCTCCCTCGGCATCATCCACTACCCCATCACTTAGATTGTGCATCGCAGGCATCAACTTAGGATATCCTGTACGACGATATTCCGACCATGCTTCCATAGTACTCGGAAAGATAGCAATCCACTTCTGAGTAATGATTCTTTCCAGCTTTGTTTCAAAATCTGCCGCATCATCCCAAGCAACAGTTATCGTAGAATTAGTAGAACCTGAGTAATCATATTTCTGACCATCTTCTCCCTTCAAAGGATCTTTATAGACAGTTGGTAATCCTGTAGAATTAGTCAGATAAGTAGAAGCACCAGATACACCACGTTCATCAAAAGAAAGACTAACAGCTTCTTCATACAGCGCTTTAGCCGTTCCTCCCATATTCCACCCACGAAGAGCACCTTCTGCCCGCAAGAAAGTGACTTCTGAAGCCGGGAAGATAAGCATATTATCACTCACCGTCACCTTCATACAAGAATAACCTTGAGACCATGAATTATACTGTCCTTGTCTGATACCACGACGCAAACCAACATAGTCTTCCGTACCTTTATAAGGTCCTTTCGTAGCAAACGTAGACTTATCATAGTAGACTTCACGACGAGGATCACTATAGCCATTCATGTAGCAAACCAAATCAGCAGAAATACGAGCATCACCCCAGTTTGGCATAAAACGTTCCCATGGATTGTGATCCACAACTTTATGGTAAGCACCATCTGTACTTGCAGTCATTACACCGATTTCCGAATTAACCGCTTCTTCAGCTTTCTGCTTTGCCAGACTCTCGTTAACGTATACAATACGCATAGCCATACGAAGTTTCACGGAATTAGCAAACTTAGCCCATGCTTTGGTATTACCACCATAGATACGGTCGCCACTGGAATTGAAATTCTGAGCAGAATAAGTAGTAAGTACATCTATAATGTTATCCAAATCTTCAAACATTTTCTTGTAAACCTGTTCCTGAGAATCGTAGCCTGATTTCAAAGCATCGTTTACACCCACCTGAGAATAGGGAATTGGTCCATATGTATCAGTCACACGTAGCATAGTGCAAATGCGGTATAACTCTGCTAATGAGAGATATACTTCATCCTCACATTGCTCTTTCAACTGAAAGTAGTTAGGATAGAATTTATCGTAAAAATCAGCAAAAGGAATTCTTAACCAAGCCTCAGACGGATTGTAAGTTGCAAAACGTCCCGACCAGCCGGTACCTAAGTTAGAATCTGCCACGTAACCGGAAAATCCGCCTGGCATCAAACAATCTACATATTGGGAGAAATTTTCCTGTTCAGGCATCATCACATCCTGCATATTCAGTAAAAGTGCACTAAACAAGTAATCGTCCGGCAACATCTGATCCAAATCCGGTTCATGAGGATTTTTATTATAATCTATATAATCTCCGGTACAAGCCACGCTACCGAACAATATTGTTCCCGCAGCTACGAATTTCGCTATTGTACTATTTATTTTCATACTTTTCAAGCTTTTAGAATTTAAGTTTCAAATTGAATCCCACGCTACGCAAACTCGGCATCATGAAATAATCAACTCCTTGATAATAATTATTACTTGTAGAAGCTACTGCTTCCGGATCGAAAGGAGCCTTGCTATAAATCATCCACAAATTGCGCCCTACCAATGAGAGGGTGATATCCATCACATTCTTCAATTTCGCTCTGGGGATAGTATAACTAATGGATGCTTCTTGCAAACGTAAGTTGGTTGCACTATAGGTATACATTTGCGGAATACCACTGTCACCACCTACTGCCGTATACCACTTTTCCGCATCAACAACGTCTCCACCATTGATCATCACGCCACCATTGTCACGTGCCAGAGCCGAAGCTTCAGATACACCATTAGCATCAAGAGTAGCCTGTGTAGCCGAGTAAACGATACCACCCAAACGAGCCGTCAGCAAGAAACCAAAACCAAAGTTCTTATATTGAAAATCATTACGCCATGCCATATTTGCTTTCGGGAATACAGAACCAAGCTTAATTCCATCTTTCAGACTCTCAGTCTTAACAGAGCCATTGGCATCCACATAAATATTATTGTTCGCATCACGCTTCAAATCAGACATAGAATAGAGATCGCCCAAAGAACCACCTTCCTTTAATATAAAGTGAGCATTTGACAATCCTTTCATATCCAATTGCGTCTTAGAAATAACCTCACCAGTCACCGGATGTACATACCCGTCAATCAAGCTGAGGATTTTATTCTTATTGGCACTGAACGTATAATTCGAATTCCAAGTAAATTTATTCCAAGTATTCTTATAACCTAAAGAAAGTTCAACACCACGGTTACGCACGTTACCAGTCTGTGCATAGAAAGTACTATAGCCTCCGGTAGGTAGTTCCTGTGTATCCATAGTCTGGTTATAAGTCTTGGTATTGTAAAATGAAATATCCAAGTTAAAGTGTCCTAAGAAACGAGCCGTAAGACCTACCTCCCAAGAATCGGTACGCTCAGGTTTCAAATCGTACAAAGGATAAGCTGATTTTGTACTATACTTACCTGTAGAACTATCCCATTCGAAAGTAGGATAAGCCAGAAAACGTTTGAATGGCAAACCTACAGATGCCCATGAAGCACGCAATTTAAGATAAGAAATACTTTCCGGCAAAGTGAATATCTCAGATAAAAGTATAGAAGCCCCCACTGAAGGATAAAAGAAAGACTTTTGTACCGACTTAGGACCTGCCAATTGTGAAGGCCAGTCATTACGTCCGGTTAATGTCAGGTAGTAAGCATTCTTATAACCGACTTCCGCAGAAGCAAAAATTGACTGCGTTTGTTCACGATAACCTGTTTCTTCACGTTTGGTAGTCTGTTTGTCCAACTGAGTTATTGAGAAGTAGTTAGCCAAACCATCAGCAGGAATAGGACCTTTTACTCCCATCGCTTCAGAATGGGTGTCTGAGTAGGAAGCACCAATATTAGCGGTCAGTCCCCAATCTTCACCAAAACGTTTATTAATATTAATCAGAAAATCGGCATATGCTTGCTTGTCACGTGTATTAGTCACACCATAATAACCGTTGTCAGAACCTTCAGCAATAGTCGGCTCTGTTGAAGCATAATATTTCTGAGTATAAGTATTCATTGAGTTGTCAATACGTACACGCCCAGCTATGTTCAACCAATCCAAGATATCATAAGACAGAGAAGCACTCAGCATATAACGGTCTTTATCGTTCTCACGCAAATTGCGATAGTTAATCCAGTAAGGATTTTGCAAACGGTATGAGCCGCCACCTTGCGGCCAATATTGCGTATATAGTTTACGAACAGGATCATATCGTTCAAACATTTTATATTCTTCCCAATCATTACCACGTGGAAATAAATAAGCGGAAGCTACCGGATTTGCATAAATACCTTGGTTCGTCATATTACGGTCTTTCTGCATAATATATTGCGCACCTACATCCAATTTCATCTTATCATTCAAGAACTGGGTAGTATTACGGAACGTAAAGTTATAACGTTCGTATTTGTTATTGGGCACAATACCGCGGGAGTTAACAGCAGCAGCTGACAAATAAGTCTGATTATGTTCCGACCCAGTAGAAAGTGAAACTGTTTCCGTACCAATAATGCCGGTCTGAAAATAATCATCTTTGGGATTATAACCATAGCGATTACTTGAGTTTAAGCGAGTTCCCCAACTTCCGTCAGTACCCGATGTACCATACCAATCCTGAAATTTAGGCATTATAAAAGGATTCAACATCTCAGTGTTGCTGGACACAGACAAAGACACACGTCCTGCCGCACCTTTCTTAGTAGTAATAACAATGGCACCATTGGAAGCGTTACTACCATATAAGGCAGCAGCAGCGGCACCAGACAATACAGACATTGATTCGATGTCGTCCGGATTGATATCAGCGATGGCTTCAGTAGTACCTTGTGAATCAAACTCACTTGAACCACCTGCTGAACTTAAGCTGTACATAGGGTGTGACCTGAAAAGTCACGTAATTGATTGTTAAACAGCAATGTATATTGCAAGATTTAACCCGCTGTTCCGTCAGCGGTAGCCTACTATAAGGTGCATCTCCAGTGATGGGTTGTGCTAAGCTTATAGGACAAAGTACACTTTCCGAAAGGACAAGACTGAACCGTGAGGGAACGTCAAGGGCGGTTAGTATCATACCGTCGAGTGGCGAGGCTGGATAGCATGGTTAACGTAATGTGAACTGACTTTAGCCGTCGTAAGGTTTGAAGGAGCGCAAGATACTTTAGCTCTCACCAAAAGGTAAGCAGTCGGATAACCCTCGCCCATGTTGGGGTTACACGGACATAGCACTGCCGGCGGACTTGGCAGAACCTAAACTATCCGTTTGTCAATTGCGTGGAACAGGGCAAGCCTGTATCTCTCTCGTAATAATGCGAGTAAGCGAACCGCAAGGCAAGCCGAATGGGGTGCAGGTATGAGATAACGGAGAAAGCGAATGCCGCCCTGTAATGGGGAGGATACGGATTGAACCAACATCACGAGTTAATGAGGGTAACATCATCCGACACGAAAGTGGGCAGACTTCCGTATATGGTAACTCTTTACAAGATAACTTTTAGAACTTTCAAAAGGAGGAAAGCAAATGAACGAGATTAAAACATCGTGTGCGCCTGCTGACAGCAGGAATCTGACTTGGGACGGTATGAACTGGTCTAAGTGTGAAACCTATGTCCGAAAGCTACAAGCGCGTATTGTAAAGGCTCAGAAAGAAGGCAGACATAACAAGGTGAAAACCTTGCAGTGGATGCTTACCCACTCTTTTTACGCCAAGGCATTGGCAGTAAAGAGGGTTACTTCCAACAAAGGGAAGAATACGTCTGGAGTAGATAAACAGCTTTGGGACTCTCCCAAGCGCAAGTACAAAGCAATCGGTGAACTTAGACGTCGTGGCTACCATCCACAGCCGCTCCGTAGGGTTCACATCAAGAAAAAGAACGGTAAACTCCGACCGTTGGGAATACCGACCATGAAAGACAGGGCGATGCAAGCATTATATCTCATGGCATTGGAACCGATAGCCGAAACGACAGGCGACCGTTTTTCTTACGGCTTCCGAAAGAAGCGCAGGACAATGGACGCAATTCGTCAGATTGATACGGTTCTAAATCGCCAGCATTCCCCCGAATGGATTTTGGAGGGAGATATTAAGGGTTGCTTCGACCACATCAGTCACGGCTGGCTTATTGAAAATATCCCTATGGATAAAACAATACTCAGAAAATGGCTGAAATGTGGAGCTGTATTCAATGGTAAACTGTTCCCGACAGAAGAGGGTACACCACAAGGAGGTATCATATCACCGACACTTGCAAATATGGCACTTGACGGACTTCAACCACTCTTGGCTGAAAGATTCAAAAGACGTTTCATCAACTATAAGACATTCCACTACAAAGTGAATCTTATCAGGTATGCGGACGACTTTATAATCACAGGTCGAGATAAGGAATTATTGGAAAACGAGGTCAAACCAATGGTGATAGAATTTCTCAAAGAAAGGGGTCTTACCTTATCCGAAGAGAAAACTACCATTACGAACATATACGATGGATTTGATTTCTTAGGTTTCAATGTAAGGAAGTTCGGCAAAAGGCTGTACACATCTCCGTCCAAAGATGCACAGAAACGCTTTAGGGCAAAAATCAGTGACATCGTTAAAGGACATAAAATGTGTAAGCAGGAATCGCTGATACGAATGCTCAATCCTGTGATAACAGGTTGGGGAAACTATTACCGATATGGTGCATCAACCAATGCTTTTCACGGTTGCGACAATCACATTTACAACCTCACAAAGAAATGGGCTTTACGTCGCCACCCAAAGAAACGCAAGTCTTGGGTTGCAGATAAGTATTGGCATGAAATTCGGGGGCGTAAATGGACGTTTGCATGGAAATATGAAACAAAAAGCAAGAAAGTGAACTACCTGACCCTTAAAAGGTTGTCGGATATACATTATACTCCGTACAAGCAAGTCAAGGGGGAGGCAAACCCTTTCGACCCGGAATATGATGATTATTTCTTTCAGCGAAAGGAGCAACAAATGCTGGAATCTCTCAAAGGACGTAAGTCACTCTTATATTTATGGAACAAGCAGAAGCGGACTTGTCCGTTATGCGGCAAGGAGATAGATTGTACAAAAGCATGGAACGTCAATGAAATATCTGTTGGTGGTTCAATTGTACGGCAACTTGTCCATAACAACTGCTACAAGCGAAATAAACGAAACTGTTGAAAGTATGAGCCGATTTCTAACAACAAATAGAAATATTGAGTTGCTTGAGCCGTATGAGGGGAAACTCTCACGTACGGTTCTTAGGGGAGAAGGGGGCAGTAATGCCCTTGACTTACCCGATGTGTGACCTGAAAAGTCACGTAATTGATTGTTAAACAGCAATGTATATTGCAAGATTTAACCCGCTGTTCCGTCAGCGGTAGCCTACTATAAGGTGCATCTCCAGTGATGGGTTGTGCTAAGCTTATAGGACAAAGTACACTTTCCGAAAGGACAAGACTGAACCGTGAGGGAACGTCAAGGGCGGTTAGTATCATACCGTCGAGTGGCGAGGCTGGATAGCATGGTTAACGTAATGTGAACTGACTTTAGCCGTCGTAAGGTTTGAAGGAGCGCAAGATACTTTAGCTCTCACCAAAAGGTAAGCAGTCGGATAACCCTCGCCCATGTTGGGGTTACACGGACATAGCACTGCCGGCGGACTTGGCAGAACCTAAACTATCCGTTTGTCAATTGCGTGGAACAGGGCAAGCCTGTATCTCTCTCGTAATAATGCGAGTAAGCGAACCGCAAGGCAAGCCGAATGGGGTGCAGGTATGAGATAACGGAGAAAGCGAATGCCGCCCTGTAATGGGGAGGATACGGATTGAACCAACATCACGAGTTAATGAGGGTAACATCATCCGACACGAAAGTGGGCAGACTTCCGTATATGGTAACTCTTTACAAGATAACTTTTAGAACTTTCAAAAGGAGGAAAGCAAATGAACGAGATTAAAACATCGTGTGCGCCTGCTGACAGCAGGAATCTGACTTGGGACGGTATGAACTGGTCTAAGTGTGAAACCTATGTCCGAAAGCTACAAGCGCGTATTGTAAAGGCTCAGAAAGAAGGCAGACATAACAAGGTGAAAACCTTGCAGTGGATGCTTACCCACTCTTTTTACGCCAAGGCATTGGCAGTAAAGAGGGTTACTTCCAACAAAGGGAAGAATACGTCTGGAGTAGATAAACAGCTTTGGGACTCTCCCAAGCGCAAGTACAAAGCAATCGGTGAACTTAGACGTCGTGGCTACCATCCACAGCCGCTCCGTAGGGTTCACATCAAGAAAAAGAACGGTAAACTCCGACCGTTGGGAATACCGACCATGAAAGACAGGGCGATGCAAGCATTATATCTCATGGCATTGGAACCGATAGCCGAAACGACAGGCGACCGTTTTTCTTACGGCTTCCGAAAGAAGCGCAGGACAATGGACGCAATTCGTCAGATTGATACGGTTCTAAATCGCCAGCATTCCCCCGAATGGATTTTGGAGGGAGATATTAAGGGTTGCTTCGACCACATCAGTCACGGCTGGCTTATTGAAAATATCCCTATGGATAAAACAATACTCAGAAAATGGCTGAAATGTGGAGCTGTATTCAATGGTAAACTGTTCCCGACAGAAGAGGGTACACCACAAGGAGGTATCATATCACCGACACTTGCAAATATGGCACTTGACGGACTTCAACCACTCTTGGCTGAAAGATTCAAAAGACGTTTCATCAACTATAAGACATTCCACTACAAAGTGAATCTTATCAGGTATGCGGACGACTTTATAATCACAGGTCGAGATAAGGAATTATTGGAAAACGAGGTCAAACCAATGGTGATAGAATTTCTCAAAGAAAGGGGTCTTACCTTATCCGAAGAGAAAACTACCATTACGAACATATACGATGGATTTGATTTCTTAGGTTTCAATGTAAGGAAGTTCGGCAAAAGGCTGTACACATCTCCGTCCAAAGATGCACAGAAACGCTTTAGGGCAAAAATCAGTGACATCGTTAAAGGACATAAAATGTGTAAGCAGGAATCGCTGATACGAATGCTCAATCCTGTGATAACAGGTTGGGGAAACTATTACCGATATGGTGCATCAACCAATGCTTTTCACGGTTGCGACAATCACATTTACAACCTCACAAAGAAATGGGCTTTACGTCGCCACCCAAAGAAACGCAAGTCTTGGGTTGCAGATAAGTATTGGCATGAAATTCGGGGGCGTAAATGGACGTTTGCATGGAAATATGAAACAAAAAGCAAGAAAGTGAACTACCTGACCCTTAAAAGGTTGTCGGATATACATTATACTCCGTACAAGCAAGTCAAGGGGGAGGCAAACCCTTTCGACCCGGAATATGATGATTATTTCTTTCAGCGAAAGGAGCAACAAATGCTGGAATCTCTCAAAGGACGTAAGTCACTCTTATATTTATGGAACAAGCAGAAGCGGACTTGTCCGTTATGCGGCAAGGAGATAGATTGTACAAAAGCATGGAACGTCAATGAAATATCTGTTGGTGGTTCAATTGTACGGCAACTTGTCCATAACAACTGCTACAAGCGAAATAAACGAAACTGTTGAAAGTATGAGCCGATTTCTAACAACAAATAGAAATATTGAGTTGCTTGAGCCGTATGAGGGGAAACTCTCACGTACGGTTCTTAGGGGAGAAGGGGGCAGTAATGCCCTTGACTTACCCGATAATACCATCGATAACATAAAGTGCATTAGAAGACTGTTCGATACCTCTGGAACCACGCATCACCACTTTACTTGCACCGCCGACACCGGAAGAAGAAGCGTTAATATTCAAACCTGCAACCTTACCATTCAGCGAATTGATAAAATTAGCATCTTTCACAGCCAAGGCAGACTCTGCATCTACTTGAGTTACATTGTAACTCAATGCTTTCTCCGCACGCTTGATACCCAAAGCCGTCACTACTACCTCTTCTATCAACTGTGAGTCTGTCTCCATCAGTAAGTTAATAGGTCCTGAGCCTTTAACAGCAATTTCCTGTGGCTTATAACCAATATAGGAGAACTGGATAACAGGATTAGCTTCGGTGGTAGTCAGCGTAAAGTTACCATCAAAATCGGTAATACAGCCGACACTGGTACCTTTCACCAATACATTCACACCGATAAGGGGCCCCATATCATCCGATACCACTCCGGTGATCGTGCGTTCTTTACCTTGTTGATTCCCCTCTTGCGGCGTAGCCGACTTTTCAGAAAGATAAACGATGTTATCTTCTACTTTAAAAGAAATGTCCTTTCCTTTAAGAATAGCGTTCAAGGCATCTTCAATGGATGCATTCTTTACCTTAACGTTCTCAACTGTCACTGTGGCGAGTTTGTCGTCATAGAAAAATTGATACTTGGATTGAGATTTAATCTGTTCGATGACTGTTCCTAACGTTGTGCGGGACACGTTCAAATTCAGTTGGGCGAAAGTCCACTGAACTGATACAGCCATGAAGAACAAAACTAATAAAGTCCGCAGAAATTTCGAACTTTGAAAAGCATGATTGTTGTTCATAAACAAAGTTTAAAGGTTACACATTGGTTAATTTTAATCAGCTAAGGGAGTATTTCTCCCAGCTTTCATATATAAAACAACAGGCACTCAAAATACACTTACTACAAAATGATATTTTTTTTCATTAAAATAAAAAAGGGGATAGTTTTATTCGCTATCCCCTTATTCAACACATCATTAACGTTTTCTCTTACTTCTTCTTTAGTTCATTGGAGAAAGAGTAAGGATAGTCTTCCGGCTGTGTTCCTCTCTGTAGATTGGGTTTGCTGCCCATATCAAATTTCAGGACACCTCCTTTTATCAGATCTCCGTGTTTCAGATAATTCTTAGTATACGTATTTCCATCCAAACGGAGTGACTCGATATATATATTTTCAGAGTTGTTATTCGCAGCATCAATCACCAACGAATTACCGTTCTCAAAATGCAGAGTAGTTTTCTTGAATAAAGGAGCTCCCAAAACATATTCATCAGTACCCGGACAAACAGGATAGAAGCCCAGTGCAGAGAATACATACCAAGCGGAAGTTTGCCCATTGTCTTCATCTCCACAATAGCCGTCGGGACCGGGAGTGTACATGCGGTTCATCACCTCGCGCAACCAATATTGTGCTTTCCAGGGTTGTCCGGCATAATTGTACATGTAAATCATATGTTGTATCGGTTGATTGCCATGAGCATAGTTACCCATGTTCATCACCGTCATTTCACGTATTTCATGGATCACCTGACCATAATAACTGTCATCGAATACAGGAGGAACAGTAAATACAGAATCCAGCATACCAACGAACACTTTTTCGCCCCCCATCAAGTCTATTAATCCTTGCGGGTCATGGAATACAGACCAGGAATAGTGCCAACTGTTTCCTTCCGTAAAGGCATCACCCCACTTCAGCGGTGAGAAAGGAGCCTGGAACTGGCCATCCTTGTTGCGGCCACGCATCAACAGGCTCTCTTTGTCGAATACATTCTTATAGTTCATGGCACGTTCTGCAAAAAGTTTCAGTTCTTTCTTCGGGCGATTCAGAGCCTTGGCCATTTGGTAGATGCACCAGTCATCATAAGCATATTCCAGCGTGCGGGCAGTATTTTCATTGATTTTCACATCGTAGGGAACATAACCCAGTTCATTGTAATATTCGTAACCCAGGCGACCGGTGGACGAAACTTCCGGGTGCACATTCTTGGTTCCATGGATAAGTCCTTCATACAAAGTAGTTACATCATCCACTTTGACGCCTTTCAGATAAGCATCGGCAAGTACGGAAGCCGAGTTATTACCAATCATACAACCACGATGTCCCGGGCTGGCCCATTCGGGGAAGAAACCGCTTTCTTTATACGTATTGACGAGACCTTCCTGAATTTGCTTGTTCACTGACGGATACATCAGGTTGAGGAAAGGGAATAGGCAACGGAAAGTATCCCAGAAGCCGGTATCGGTATACATATAGCCAGAAAGAACTTGTCCGTTGTAAGGACTGTAATGCACAGGAGCTCCGGTTTCGTCGAATTCATAGAAAGAACGGGGGAAAAGCACCGAGCGGTACAGGCAAGAATAGAAAGTGCGATACTGGTCAAGATTACCACCGTCCACTTCTATTTTTCCCAAGACCTGATTCCAGGCATCCTGACCCTTCTGAACCAAAGTATCAAAGCTGTCATTACCCAATTCTTTCAGGTTTCTGTCAGCTTGTTCAAAGCTGATAAAAGAAGAAGCAACACGTGCATGAACGATTTCGCCTTTACGGGTTTTAAAACCGATAATGGCACCTGCATGTCCGGCAGACTGTTCATTCTGGTTTTCAGCCAGCTTGCCGTCGGCAACGGAAGCCCTGTAAGTGAAAGGTTTATCGAATTCTATAACGAAATAGTTCTTAAAGTTATCAGGAACTCCACCGCTATTGCGAGTAGTATATCCGATAATCTTGTTTTGTTCAGGAATAATCTTGATATAAGAACCTTTATCAAAAGCGTCTACCACCACATAAGAATGATCATTCTCAGGGAAGGTGAAACGGAACAGGACGGCACGCTCGGTAGGAGTGAATTCCGTTACAACATCATGCTCAGCGAGATATACCTTATAATAATGAGGTAATGCTATTTCTCCTTTATGTGAGAACCAACTGGCACGTTTATCTTCATTGAACTCCGGTTTACCTACCACCGGCATGATAGAAAACTGACCATAGTCATTAATCCAGGGACTGGGTTGATGGGTTTGCTTGAAACCACGGATTTTATTGGCAGTGTACACATATTGCCAGCCATCTCCCATCTTCCCTGTCTGCGGTGTCCAGAAGTTCATACCCCAGGGACGCGCAATAGCCGGATAAGTATTACCGGTAGAAAGTTCGAAGGTGGACAACGTACCCATCAATGGATTGACGTATTGTGTAAAATCTTTAGCCTGCCCCCAAAGAGCGCAGCACAAAAAACTAATCGATAAAAAAAGGTTCTTCATGATATTACAATAATTATTTGGTTATCAGGTTTTATATATAATGCGTCATCTAAAACTATTTATTTCTTCGAAGACAAAAATACACTATTTCCCACTATTTTATATTCAATAGGTATCACATTCTTAACAGAGTTCAACACCTCTTCCACAGTACTCTTCTTTTTCAGTGCACCGGTATAAGTTTTTGTCACATCCATTTCAGGAGCCAGAATAATTTTCACCCCATAGGAATTCTCCAAAGTTCGTGCAATGGTGAAAATATCCGCCTTCTCAAATACAAATTGGTTATTATGCCAGTTTTCAATACCTGTATCCACTTGTTTCACTACCAGGCGGCGGGTCATGCCATTCAGCTCCGCTTTCTGTCCCGGAGACAGAACAATCATCCCTTCTTCATGATTCCCTTTAACTTCAATTTCTCCTTTTATCAGTGTGGCTACTGCCGAACGGCTAGCCTTGTCACTCTTCAAATTAAAGACTGTTCCCAAGACTCTGACCTGCATAGCTTCACTTCGTACAATAAAAGGTTTCTCCACATTTCTCTTTACTTCAAAATAGGCTTCACCTTCTATATATACATTCCTTCCCTTTTCTGAAAATTCGCTCGGATACTTCAAGGTAGTATGTTTGTTCAGCCAAACTTTGGTACCGTCGGGTAGCATCAATTCTTTGACTTCGTCTCTTGCCGTGACAGCCACCAATGAACTCGTCCCGCTTTGCGACTGATAAATATGATAACTCAAACCGGATATGAGAAAGATACCTATAAACATAGCAGCATATCGCATCCAGGTATTCATTCTGCGCACCTTATGCCGCTTCATCTCTTCCTGTTTCAACCGTCTGAATAATTGTTTCTCCGCTCTCTCTATTTCCTTTTCATCTGCAAAATTTTCGTTTTTTCCGAGATGATATATTTGCTCTATCTTGAACAATTCACGCGCGTTACCGTCTGACTCGTTCAGCCAAGCATTCACCTTATGGAGTTCTTCTTCAGAACATTCGCCCATAAGGAATCTGGCCATCAATTCTTCATCCAACTTATTTATTCCTTCCTTCATCATACTAATAAAACAACCGTTTCAATAAAAACACTTATACCTTACCTAATAAAAAGAGGACCAACATGAAGTTCAGGTAGCCCAATCTTTCGCGCAGAAACTTCAAAGCCTTATACATATGGGCTTCCACTGTTCGCAACGATATACCCATCGTTTCTGCAATATCCTTGTTCTTCATATCATGTAGATAACTGAGTTTAAAGACCATCTTACATTTGTCCGGCAGTTCATTAATCGCCTCAGAGAGTTCCCTTCTGAGTTCCCGGTCTTCTATCCTCTTCACAACTTCATTGCTATCCGGCTGATAGAACTCAATCCTCTTCTTGTTAATCTCCGTCACAACAGCTTCATAACTATTCTTGACCTCCCGGTGCTTCAATACATTTAAAGCACGGGTATACACTGCCCGATACAGGAATGCCTGTATCTGTTCTCCCACCGTCACCATGTCTTGCCGCCGCCACAACTCTACAAATACATCTTGCACTACGTCCTCCGCTTCTTCTTCGCCCACAATGCGTGTAGCGTAAAAGAGAAGATTAGCATAGTACTGACGGAAAAGCAGTTTATAAGTCAGGTCAAAGTTATCACCCATAATCCCACAGTTATCTTTTTAATACCACACCTTTCCCGGCTTGTCCCCCATTTCAAATTCAAGGATGCTACCGTTCATTATTTGCTCATGTGTGATATAGCTTTTATCATAAGGTTTCCCGTCGAGTTTCACCGACTGGATATAAAAATTCTCCTTGCTGACTGCCGATGCCAGTACCGTAAACGTTTTACCGTTAGCCAAATGCATCTTCATCTCGGGATACATGGGAGTGCCTATTTCATACTTGCCGCCAACCGGGTCCACCGGATAGAACCCCATTGCGCTGAACACATACCAGGCAGACATCTGACCACAATCCTCATTCCCGCATAAGCCGGCAGGCGTATTCTTATAAAGTTCATGCATCACCTCGGCTGCATATCTCTGAGTTTTCCAAGGTTGCCCTACAGCGTTGTAGAGATAGATGACATGATGGCTCGGTTCATTTCCATGCGCATACTGCCCGATCATTCCCGTACTGAAGATAGGCAAATCTTCATCGGCAGACGGATTATAGGTAAACATACTATCCAGTTTCTGCGCAAACCTCTCCTTGCCTCCCGTCAATTCTATCAAACCGTCAATATCTTGCTGCACAGACCAGAAATACTGCCAGCCGTTACTTTCACAAATATGCGGAGTATAATCGTCCGGACTGAAACCTGCTATGAAATCCCCTTTATTATTACGCGGTTGCATAAAAGAAGTCTGAGGATTATACACATTCCTATAGTTCCGGGAACGTTTGTAAAATTCATCCGTAGTCTCTTTCTCACCCAACTTTTCTGCCATACGGGCGATGCAATAATCATCATAGGCATATTCCAGCGTTTTAGACAATGACCAGTTTTCTAAATTATAGTGATCCGTCACATCATAAGGTACATAGCCATACTTCTTATACAACCCTATGCCACGATATTCATCCATATTGGCAGTAGCCACACAAGCCTCCAGAGCTTTCTTAGGGTCGAAGTTCCCTATTCCTTTTAAATAAGCATCTACAATGACGGGCACGGCATGATAACCTATCATCATATCCGTTTCGCTGCCGTAGAAGTTCCACACCGGAAGGCGTCCGTTCTGTTCATAGAAAGCAATGAAGGATTTCACCATATCATTGACACGGTCAGGTTCTATATAGGTATAGAGGGGATGGGCTGCGCGATAGGTGTCCCATAGCGAGAATGTGCTGTAGTTTGCCCACCCGTCTGCCTGATGCACTTTCTTATCAGGACCGTAATAAGCACCGTCTACATCACTATAGATAGTGGGAGCCAGCATAGAATGATAGAGGGCTGTATAGAATTTAACTTTCTCATCACGATTGTCACATTTGATTTCCACTCTTGAAAGCTGCTCGTTCCAGTTCTTACGGGTAGCTGCCAGATACTTATCAAAATCATCATCCGGCGCCTCAGCAGCCAAATTACGTGCCGCTCCCTCCATGCTTACACCGGAGATGGCAGTAGTGATAAGAATTTGTTCACCCGCAGCGGTATGGAAATCAAACCGGGCAATGGCGGATGTTCCGATCCGTTCGCCCTCTTTGATAACAGCGGCAGTGTCGAGTTGCACAGCAGCAAACGGCTTAGAGAAACGGGTACGGAAATAAATATGCTGGTCGCGCGCCCAGCCGTCAGAGAAACGGTATCCCTGAATGGTGACGGAATCGACGACTTCGATACGTGTATCGTTCGTAAAGTCCCAGTTCATGGCTTTTCGTAAATTGAGGAATATAGCAGCATCCGCTTCGGGGAAGGTATAACGCTGAATACCGCAACGTTCGGTTGCCGTGAGTTCAACATTAATATCATAGTCTTTCAGCCGAACCTGATAATATCCGGCACTTGCTGATTCTTCGGAATGAGAAAACAGGGAATGAATGCCCAACGGAGCCTCTGCCTCTTTATAAGGTAAAGTCACAGGCATAAAAGAGATGTCATATAAATCACCGGCCCCCGTACCCGAGAGATGTGTATGACTGAAACCAGCAATAGTGCTATCCGGATAGAAATAGCCGGATATGCGATCCCAGCCCGGAAGGCCGTTATCAGGACTAAGTTGCACCATGCCAAACGGAGCCTGAGCACCGGGATAGGTATTTCCTGTAAAGTCAGTACCAATAAAAGGGTTTACATACTCTGCATAAGAATCACTTCCGGCATTAAGCTGTCGGGATACACACGCTGAAAAAGAGAAAAGAACTGCAACTAAGCAACAGGATTTCAGTAATTTCATAATATAATTAGTTAACGTGCTCATAAAACAACTCAATGCAAAAAAACACTTAGTGCGCCGGCAAAAAACTTTGGCAAACAAAAATAATACAAAAATCCGATAAACACACAACTTTGTTCCCCGAAAATAACCTACACTTCATCATTCCTTAAATAAATTTGTTTCTACCTCCGGTTTACCTTATCTTTGTCGTAAAACGAAGATAAGGTAAACCTCAACATAAAAAATGAACAAGTTCATTTTATTCTGTTCTCGGTTTGCATTATCTTTGCCACAAAAAGCGACAATGAGTTATACAACTTATCTCTTCGACTTTGATTACACGCTCGCAGATTCCTCGCGCGGCATCGTCACTTGCTTCCGCAATGTGCTCAATCAACATGGTTATACCGACGTGACCGATGAAGCTATCAAACGCACTATCGGAAAAACTCTGGAAGAATCTTTTTCTATCCTGACAGGCGTAACAGACGCTGACCAACTGGACGGCTTCAGAAACGAGTATAGAAAAGAAGCGGATACACATATGACGATAAACACCGTGCTCTTTCTTGAAACCAAGTCCGTACTGCTCGCACTGAAAGATGCAGGCGCATTCATCGGCATCATCTCCACCAAATACCGTTTCCGGATAAAGGAACTACTCGACCAGCATTTCCCCGGCAACTTTTTCAATATCATTGTCGGCGGAGAAGACGTAAAGGCAGCCAAACCCTCGCCCGAAGGTCTGCTATTTGCCATAAAAGAGTTGCATGTCACCAAAGCGGAAACCCTTTATATAGGAGACAGCACAGTAGATGCCGCCACAGCCAAAGCTGCCGGAGTAAGCTTTGCCGGAGTAACCCATGGAGTGACCACTGCCGAAGAATTAAGCAAATATCCACACTGGAAAATAATGAGTTCGCTGGAAGAATTGCTGGAAGACGACGAACGCCCCGATAACAGTAAACAGTCGACCGATGAAAAGCATCCGGTTGCCGATAAAGCGAGTGCTTCACGTTCGGATGCCACCCCATCTCCTATTCCCACTCCTCCCGCTCCGCGCAGAAGAAAGATGATAAATATCTGGCAGATATTAATTCTGGCAATATTGCTATGGCTATCTTTTGAAGAGGGAGAAGACAGCAATGTCTTTATGTGGTCTTTCATACTGGTCCTCTGGTACATGCTTACCATACGCCGGGTCATCCCCGACCGTGTGGCAGATTTCATCTCTCCCTGGTGGACTCCCTGCAAGATACGCTTTCGTGCCTTCCACATCAAGATAATACGCGGAAAGCAAGTACCGGTTGCCAGTGAAGAAAGCAACACGTGCCTGAACTGCGGAACCGTCTATGCCGGCAGTTATTGCAACCGCTGCGGACAAAGTCGCAATACCCCCCGATACCGCCTCAGCAATGCTTTCAGGAATATCCTGGGAGGATTCACCAACATCGACAACGGCTTTGGCCGTACTCTGCTGGACTTGCTCTATCGCCCGGGATATATGATAAAAGACTTCATTGCCGGAAAACGAATACTATACTTCCGTCCCTTCCAGACATTATTTGTATTGGCTGCCCTCTACATCATGGCTGTGCAACTGGTGGACCCGGACGCTTTGATAAAGAAAGAGAAAGACTCCCCGGAAGTGCAGCGGCAAGAAATCATTGCTGCGCGTGAGCAATTGCAACGGCGGATAGAAAATACAGAGGACCCTGCAACAAAGGAAGTCCTCAACCTAACCATAGAGAAACTGAATGACCAGTTAAAGGAGCTGGAAGCGGAAGATTCTACAGAAATCCGAAAGAAGGATTACACAATTACCCTCGAACAACTGCAAAAGCAAATGAAAAAGACCAAGGACCCCGTACAAAAGGAAGTCCTGGCCCAGACTATAGAAAGCATTAATCAGAGTCTGGAAAAACTGGAAGCGGAAAACACCACAAAGAAACACAATATTGTTATCAAGACAGGTGATGACGACAATGAAGACCTCATTGACGAATTCGTGGAAAGTAGTCAGTCGGTGGGCAATAAGCTTAAGAAGATGGTTCATAACACACCCTTCCTTCAGAAAGTGTGGAATCTGCTGCAAGGTTGGGGACATGGGAACAAAGCATTTCGCATCATAGCCACATTGCCTCTTTTTGCCTTGGCAACACTTATGGCTTTCCGCCGCAAGAAGAACAACAACAAGATACGTTATAATCTTACCGAACACGTATTTATACAGGCCTACATCGCTTGCCAGATACTCTTGCTCAGTATCATAGTGCTTCCCTTCAATGGGAGTGCTGCGGTTAGTGATTTATACGAATTACCGCTATTAGTAATCTTCGCACTCTTTTGTCTAGACTACAAACAATTGTATAACTACTCCTGGTGGAGAAGTTTCTGGACTACGCTACTCATGTTCTTCTACAGTTTGATATTGGTTGTACTCTTTGCTATTATAGTAGTAGGATTAGTGGTTGCGGCAGTCTATATATTGAAACCCTTTCTATAACACCGGGCGGCTCAACATCCCCTTGTCCTTCGAGGCGTTTTAAAAACACAAAAAGTTCTCTCGTATCCACATAGATAGAGAGAACTTTTATTTATTACAAAAGGTTATGAATCAGTTTCTGTTTATCAATTCGGATTTGCAATAGCACTTACCATCCATTCGGCAAAAGGATAAGTATTCACTCCTCCGGAATTGATTGAAGAATACGTCCAGGCATCCCAACTGTTTGGAGTCAACTGCCGTAAATTGGCCATATACGGGGAATAATCAAATAATTCAGGAACATTTTTTCCATCCTCTCCCAGATAGTATGAGCAATACCCCTCATACCAGCCACCTTCCCAGTAGTCGCCGGAATCGGTCGATACATATCCATCTCCCGAATCGTCACCGCTCAAAACAATGACTCCATCCACAAAATCCGACGCATTATACGTCACGGATGTGGTTCCATTCTTTATCGAGAAACGACCGTCACCATTGGCATCATAACCAAAACCACGGATAGATGGGCTGTCTACACCACTAAATCCGGGACCTACCAACACAAAGAAACGAGGGTCCGCTTTAGCTATCGCCAATATCATCTGATGTCCGGTAGACTCGTCGCTCGCTTTCCAACGATATCCCCAACTCAGCAAATGAACATTATCCTGCACTGGACTTTCCCAATCATCACCGCTAATCCATTGAACGGCCAACGCTGACCGGCATTCACCTTCTCCCGTCCAGAACTGGATATCGTCCATAGACTTCACTGCCGAATAAGCCACATATACATTCACCATAACAGAAGCGGAAGCTTCATCCTTATCTGTATAAGCCGCGAACTTCACTTCATAGGCACCCGTCTTTTCCGGAGCAAAAATATACGTTAGCTCAGTTGATATCTTTTCACCATTCAATGTCCACTCATAACGGGCATTTTCACCATTTTCAACTTTCGCCTCCAGAGTGAGAGATTTTCCAAGTACGACGTCCTGTTTGTCACCATTGACAATAGATACGGACAACGGCAAAGCATTGTCATCGGAATCATCGTCACTACAAGATACCAGTCCGGCCATAAGGACCAGGCATGATAATAAATAAACAAGTCTCTTTTTCATTCTTATTTAAAGTTAGAAGTGAAGAATGTCCCGGCCGGATATCTTGTACAGTCGGAATAAGTAGCCTTAAATGTGGGTGCGGCACCACTAAAATCAAAAATGCTAATCTGATTAGTACTTACTCCGTCTCCGTACCCTTTTATTGTATTGAGGTAAACTCCCTCCGTCACAGGATCAACGGCAACCGTATTATAAACGATATTAGCGTTTTCCACCATCTCTTTAGCATCTACCATCAACTTAGTTTCATTAGTGCTAAAAATATGACGATAAATTTTCGTAGCAAGACCGCTCATGTACAATGTATCACCCTTAGCTGTTATACTGGGCGCGGCCGCAAACGAAGCCGACAACGTTTTCGTAGCATCAGCATTGGCCGACAAATCGTTCTCTTTTATAATAGAATAATCCTTGGCGCTAACTTTAGCAATCTTACCGGATGATACCGATACCCAAATATTATTGTCCGACGACTTTAACACACCTGAGATATTAGCATCAAACTCAACCGTTGCCGATACCTCCTCTTTTCCGGCTTCTATCACAAGAAGATTTTTGCTTTGAGAAGCAAATACTTTTCCTTCAACAACCGCCATCGTATTTTTTCTGGCACTTTTCGTACCTTCGATAAGTGTGGCTTCTCCGGTAGAAGGATGAAACAACTTGATTCCCGCATTATCGCGCAGATAAATATTATCATCACCCAATACAGCTACATGCGTAGGCCAGCTTACCTTGCCTTTCAAGTCATCGCCATAGGCAACTTCCAGCTTTAATGTTTCCGCATTAACAATCGTCAGGAAACCACCTTCGTTGCCCCCATTCTGAGAGACAATATACATTTTATTGTTAGCAATAAACAAATCCTGAGGAACACTTCCTAACCACGCTCCATTATTTTCTTTCTGGAAAGCCATCTCCGTAAGTTCTCCTTCAGGATTTATAAATATCAGAGAGCCGCCTTTATCTCCTCTCAGAGATGCTCCTTCGTTCAGGATAAAGGTTCCGTATTTATACTTTCCATATACATTGACAGTCACTTTGGCTGAAGCCTCGCCCTGCCCGGCACTCGAGACAATCAACTGAACGTCATAACTTCCAAGTTCTGTAGAAGTAAAATCATAAGTAGAAGCTGTAGAAACATCCTTCCCATTCAACTTCCAGACATATTCCACTTCTGTACTTCCTTCGACCTCTGCTTTCAGACTAAGTGTACCTCCCTGCACAACCTCCTGCGTCTCACCGCCTTCTATCAAAACCGACAGCAGCGGCAATGGCTCATCATCATCACTACAAGACACCAGTCCTACTGCGAGGACCAAACACGACAAAAAATAAATAATGTTCTTCTTCATTGTTACTGTATATAAAATTAAAAATTAGGGATTAAAATTCAAACATCAACGAGCACAACACATTGCGCAAAGGCATCGGATAGTATTGTGTCGATTCATAATAAGTATTCAGAATGTTATCCACACGCACCTGAGAAGTAATCTGCCTGCCATTCTTCAGCTTCCACAGATAGCCCGCCAACAAGTTATGAATCGTATAGGGACGAGTGGAATAGGACTCATCGGTCGTAACATAGCGCTTACCTATATAAGTAGTCTGCCACGAGCAGAAAGCATTTTTATAATCAAAGGCCAGGCGCGCATTCCATTTCAGTTCGGGTACATAGGGAATCTGCCTCATATAAGAGTTATCATCTTCATGCTGCTTCTTTCGCGTGCGCGAACGCGCCCAACTGAAATTGCCGGAAAGTGTAGTTTTGAAATCACCGAAACTCAGTAGCATCTTGCCCGTAAACTCCGCCCCCGTAGAAAGCACATTACGTTTGTTCTGAGGCGTCCATATCCACTGGTTACCATCTTTGGGAAGCCATAGAATCCAGTTGTCGATATGCATCAGATAACCGGATACTTCGGCATTCAGCGTCATCCAGGAAGTCAGGTCATTCCTATAACCAATGGCTGCATCATAAGAATAACCGTCTTCGGGCTTCACGTCAGGATTACCACCGGGACGCCAATAAAGATCGTTCATGCTGGGAAAGCGGTAATTGTATGACATGCTTCCTTTTACGTAGAAAGTCTTTTCAAAGAAATTGGTGGCAAAACCTGCCGACCAGGTAGAAACATTCCGGCTATTGTTCTGTTCGAACATATACTGGGCATGCAATTGCAACCATGACAGCGGAGTCCAATTTGCTGAAGCTTGCCACGACAACACATTACGATGATGTTTCAGCGGCGGCTCGGCTACCGGTATACTATAATAAGTGCCGTCTATCAGATACTTTGCCGAATCCACATCGATATAACTGCTCACATTGACCAAATCGTGCGTATAGGTAAGCGTAGTATTCAGCACCAACTCGTCAATAGGTGCGCACGAATAGTCAGCAACCCCCTGCCAGGTATGTGAAGAGTTGATATTCCCTTCCGGATCAAACAATCCGCCGTCAAACCATTTATCGTACTTCAGGCGATAATAGAGCCATGCGCCCTTTACGTGCAATTTGTGTATGCCACGCACGTAGTCGAAGCCCATATATCCGCGAACATTCGTCTCATGTTGCCGCTCATGTGTCCTTCCCACAATGCCCAACGGCTGGGGCAACATACGCTTTCCTTGTTGCAACCAGCCGATAGCGACAAGTTGTGCATACCGGTTCAGTTTGAAATAACCTTCCTGCATGGCTCCCCATTGTGAATAGTCAGCATCCTGACGCTTCTCTTTGAAAGGCTCGTTAGTGAGCACCTTATTTATATAAGTATAGTCATTATCGGAATGCTGATAAAATAAACGCGTTTTTGAAACAACACGCCTGCCGCCTGCATTAATCTGCGCTCCTCCGGTATAAGTGTTATAAGAACCATACTCACCGAAGAACTTTCCTGAGAGCCCCTTGCCCCACTCCGGATCATTGAATATGTTTACGCTCCCCCCCACAGCACCGGTACCACTCTTCACGTGGCTACTCCCATAGTAAAGGTTCACATTGTCGGCAAAAAAGACAGGAAATTGCGAAAAGTCGAATACTCCGGACATAGGAGGCGTGATGTTGATTCCGTTCCAGTTGACCCGTGTTTGCGCAGCGCTCCCTCCACGAAAAGAGGCCGTGGACAATGCTCCCGTACCAAGGCTTTTGATGTAGGTAGCAGAATTATCAGTCAGTAATTCGGAGAATGAACGCGTTTTATTGATTTGCAGCATTTCAGGGTCAATGCGCGCCACCTTTGCACCGGCATTCGCTTCGTTGGCATGATTTATGCGGCGAGCTACAATCTCCACCTCGTCGAGATTCAGACGAAATGCAACCGTATCCTTCTTCTGGGCTACGACATCGGTAGCCAGCAAACAAAGAGAGGCAGTCATCAAGAGAAATAGATTTCTCATATACATAGATTATTGTACTTCAACAGATTCAGGAAAATAGACTTGACTGGGATAGACACCCACACGGTAACTTTCAATATTTCCGCTCTCTTTATAATGGCGGATATAACCCCGCTGTGCCGAGTAATCCAGGCAATCGCAGATGTAAACTTCACCTTGCGGACTTACACCGCAACCATACATCATGTCCACTCCCGGCACATGACGGTGTAACCTGAAAGTACCGTTATCCGTATTCAGTGTATAGATACTTTGTTGTGAATCGTTCGGCCGTCCCGGTTTACAGGTTCGCACACTAAAGTAAATCAGCGTTTTAGCAGCATCCATATCCGTACGATTGTAACTGACAGTTCCGACAACATCTCCCTCTTTGGCCTCATTCTTGTCGACAAAAGGAAGCCGATAAGTAGTTATCACCTTTTCCGTCTCAGGATCAATACATTTCAGCAGAACGGCAGTGAGTTTGCTTTTATCCCGCTCGTTCATCAAAGCCCATATCCTGCCATTCTTATCTTTTAGCATTTTACAGGTTTTGGTGGTTTCTTCATTATAAACGTCTTCTATCATGCGGCTGCCTTCCTGGGTTATATTGTCCAAGTCGAACACATAAAGCCCTTTCGCTGTCATGCCAAACAGTTTATTGTCTGCCACTTCCATATATTCCACCCATTTCCTGATAACAATATACTCTAATGGAGTGCCGTAAGGTGGCACGGTACGGATTCGCACCAACTGACTGGGCAAGTCAGTGCCGGACACATTGTTACTCAAAAGATCGGAAACGATAGCTGTGGTATCCGATACGGACACTATCTGACGTGGCAGCCCAGCCTGTGTATAGAGTATCGTACCTTCGGATTTGAATGTTTGGGAGTCTACGATCTCTATTTTCTTAGAGTTGTTCAAAGCCACGAAGTACTTCCCGTTAATCATCGTAATGGATTGTGCCACATCTCCCAACGGACGGTTGTTCACAACACGGAAAACGTCGGGACTCACCATTCCATTACGATATAACACGGATATGGCTCCCATATTGGTACCTATTCGTCCTTCGTTCAACACAATCGCTTCAATATTACCTTCGCCTACTCCGGCAGGGAAATCATCTTCATACTCACAGCCGGATAATGAAAGCATCAACACTGCACAAAACAGTCCCAAAACACGTTTTTTCTGCATACGCAATTTTATTTTCCATTATGTCCCGAGGAGTAAAGTCCGAGCAGCAGTCACATCTCATACCTACAACTGTATGAGCTGAAAACGATGTTAATCTCCTACGTTTCTTTATCCCCGAAACCGTAGATTACAGACTTTGCAGGCAGGTCTTCTGACTCGCTTCCTTTCCGGAAGTCCTTCCCATCCATTACGGACAGTGGACAACTGTAGAATTTATCCGGAAAGTTTAATGAAGCTTACAGCAGTGGGTCTGTTCAGGATTTACACCTGATTCCCTTTTCACCTCGTTCGATAAGATATATCGCGAAGCACCCGAAAGCCGGATTCTTGAATCCGGGGACAAATATAGAGATTATTAATCATACGAAACAAGGATATTCCTAAAAAAGCAAAACGAACTTTATGAACTCTTTAACCGGGGGTGCCTGCAAACTATTCTCATGCTTGCAAGAAACTAATCCCGGCACTGCAAGGAACTAATATTTTTCTTGCATCTAATTTTTTATACAACAATTATACAAGTTTACTACAACAACTGTTGTAAGAAACTTCTATAATTATTGTAGGAAACTTTCACAGATATTGTATGAATAATAAGATGCAAGAAAAATATTAGTTCCTTGCATGTTTAAGATTAGTTCATCGCATGCTGAGGATTAGTTAGTTGCAACGCCATAAATCCTCTTCCGGACATCCTCCTCATTTTCAAGAAGGAGAATTTCGAAATCCACAAAAAAAGAAGAAAAAACATTTGTCTGTTCCGAAGAAAAGAGGTACTTTTGTGCCCGATTATTCCGCACCGGGTTCGACAAAGCGTTTTCTAAGTGATTAGAGACCACCCGACGGAGCTAACTTATACATTATATATAAGAAATGTACGCAATTGTAGAAATCAACGGTCAGCAATTTAAAGCAGAAGCTGGCAAGAAACTGTTTGTACACCACATTCAGAATGCAGAAAATGGTACAACAGTAGAATTTGACAAGGTTCTTTTGGTAGACAAAGATGGCGCAATCACTGTAGGTGTTCCTACTGTAGAAGGTGCAAAAGTAGTTTGCCAGATTGTATCAAGCATGGTAAAGGGTGACAAAGTTCTTGTTTTCCACAAGAAAAGAAGAAAAGGTCATCGTAAGTTGAACGGTCACCGTCAGCAATTCACAGAGTTAACAATTACAGAAGTAGTAGCTTAATCAATTTAAAACAGTAAGAAGAAATGGCACATAAAAAAGGTGTCGGTAGTTCTAAGAACGGCCGCGAATCACAGAGCAAGAGATTAGGCGTTAAGATATTTGGTGGCGAAGTTTGCAAAGCAGGCAACATCATCATTCGTCAAAGAGGTACTGAATTCCACCCGGGCAATAACATGGGCATGGGTAGAGACCACACTCTTTTCGCTTTAGTAGACGGAACTGTACAGTTCAAAGTAACCAAGGGTGACAGACGCTATGTATCTGTAATCCCTGCTGAAACTACAGAAGCATAAGTTTCGGAACAAGAAATAAAGAAGAGGGATGTGATCCGTATGGATTACATCCCTCTTCTTTTTGTGCGAAACATCGCACATTATTTGTTTTTTATTTATCTTTGCACACTCATATAGAAGAGAAACATCAAAAACAAGTATCAAGATATGCTTACCATTAAACAAATTACAGAAAACACCGACGCGGTGATCCGCGGACTGGAGAAAAAGCATTTCAAAAATGCTAAAGAGACAATAGACCAGGTAATTGCCTTCAACGACAAAAGACGTAGTACACAGTCTGTATTAGATAATAACCTCTCTGAAGTGAACTCAATCTCCAAATCCGTCGGGCAACTGATGAAAGAAGGAAAGAAAGAGGAAGCCGAAGTGGCCAAGAGTCGTGTAGCCGAGCTGAAGGAAACCAACAAGACGTTGCAGGCCGAAATGGACCAGGCTGCCGAAGATATGCAGAACCTGCTCTATACCATTCCGAATGTACCTTATGATGAAGTGCCCGAAGGTGTAGGTGCCGAAGACAATGTAGTTGAGAAAATGGGAGGCATGGAAACTGAGCTTCCCAAAGATGCATTGCCTCACTGGGAATTAACAAAGAAATATGATTTGATTGATTTCGACTTAGGCGTAAAGATTACAGGAGCCGGATTCCCAGTTTATAAAGGAAAAGGCGCACAGCTGCAACGCGCTCTGATTAATTTCTTCCTGGACGAAGCCCGTAAATCGGGGTATCTGGAAATCATGCCACCGACAGTGGTAAATGCTGCTTCCGGTTACGGAACAGGCCAGTTACCTGATAAAGAAGGTCAGATGTATCACTGCGAAGTAGACGATTTATATCTTATCCCGACAGCTGAAGTACCAGTTACGAACATCTACCGCGATGTAATTCTGGAAGAGAAGCAACTTCCCATCAAGAATTGCGCATATACACAATGTTTCCGTCGTGAAGCAGGTTCTTATGGTAAGGATGTACGCGGTTTGAACCGTTTGCACGAGTTCTCTAAAGTAGAACTCGTTCGCATTGACAAGCCGGAACACTCTAAACAATCTCACAAGGAGATGCTGGACCACGTGGAAGGTTTGTTGCAAAAACTGGAATTACCCTATCGTATTCTTCGCCTCTGTGGTGGTGATATGAGTTTTACAGCTGCGCTTTGTTTCGACTTCGAGGTATATTCCGAAGCACAGAAACGCTGGCTGGAAGTAAGCTCCGTATCCAACTTCGACACATATCAGGCCAACCGCCTGAAATGCCGCTATCGCAGTGGAGAAAAGAAAACTGAACTCTGCCATACCCTGAATGGTTCTGCCCTGGCATTGCCGCGCATCGTTGCCGCTCTGCTGGAAAACAATCAGACACCGGAAGGTATCCGCATCCCGAAAGCATTGGTGCCGTATACGGGATTTGAGATGATTGACTAATCTTCAATGTTATATAATTACATTATGTAAATATAATATATACACTTATAATATACTACTAAAATGTACTTATCCGGAAAACATTGTATCATAAAAGTACTCTGATGCAATGCTTTCCAAAGGCTGAAAGCCTTGCATCATATAGCCCGGGGCACCGCCCCGGGTTTCTTCATACCTATACTTACGTCCTGAAAGGGCAAAACCAAACTACTATGTCACAATCCCTAAATAAAATCTACACACACATCATCTTTTCTACTAAAAACCGTGAAGATATACTTCCCTTAACAAATTTAGACAACATACACCGATATATAGAAGGAATAATCAATCGAAACCTCTGTAAAAGCATTATTGTAGGTGGTACAGCCAATCATATACATATACTTTGTGAATTAGCAAGTACCGTGTCTATTGCCATGCTGTTACAAGAGATTAAAAGAAGTTCTTCCAAATGGATTAAAAATGAATATCCGAAACTTCAGTATTTTGCTTGGCAAAACGGCTATGCAGCATTCTCAGTCAGCCAATCAAAAGTAGCTGCAGTAACACACTATATTTGTAAACAGCAGGAACATCATCAAAAGAAAAGTTTTAGAGAAGAGTTGATTGACTTTCTTAAAAGTTATCATGTAGAATATAATGAAGAGTATTTATGGACATAGGTTATCCTCGCTCCATCACCCGCTTATGCCCTTACAGGGCGTAAGATAGTGATACACCCCATTACCCAGGGCACTGCCCTGGGCTATAAGATAAAAGGCTTCCAGCCTTTTAAACTACACTCCAAAAGTTTTTTGTCTAACTTTTGAGGTACAGGTCACTTTGACCTCTACCCGTATCTTTTTTACCCATAACTTTCTTTGTTTTTCCCAAATAACCCGTATCTTTGCAAACCGTAACAATCTGAAAGTAATTACGTAATTATACCAACAAAATTATAAGATAATGAACAAAATCATTAGCAAAGAACATTTTTCTGAAAAGGTTTTTAAATTGGAGATTGAGGCACCTTTGATTGCCCGTTCACGCAAGGCAGGACACTTCGTCATTGTACGTGTAGGCGAGAAAGGCGAACGTATGCCGCTGACAATTGCCGGGGCAGACACTGTGCGCGGTACTATCACTTTGGTAGTACAGGAAGTAGGCCTCTCCTCTACCCGCCTTTGCGAACTGAATGAAGGCGACTACATCACCGATGTAGTGGGCCCGTTGGGACAAGCTACTCACATTGAGAACTTCGGAACGGTGGTCTGCGCAGGTGGCGGCGTAGGTGTAGCCCCCATGCTTCCTATCGTACAAGCATTGAAAGCTGCCGGGAACCGCGTTATTGCCGTGCTTGCCGGACGCAGCAAAGAACTGATTATCCTTGAAAAAGAAATGCGCGAAAGTGCAGACGAGGTCATCATTATGACCGATGACGGCTCTTACGGACGAAAAGGATTGGTTACAGAAGGGGTAGAAGAAGTTATCAAACGGGAGAAAGTGGACAAGTGCTTTGCCATCGGCCCTGCTATCATGATGAAATTTGTTTGTTTGCTGACTAAGAAATATAACATCCCGACAGACGTTTCACTGAACACTATTATGGTGGACGGTACCGGTATGTGCGGTGCCTGCCGCATCACTATCGGCGGAAAAACCAAGTTTGTCTGTGTAGATGGGCCGGAGTTTGACGGCCATCAGGTAGACTTTGACGAGATGCTGAAACGTATGGGTGCTTTCAAAAGCATCGAACGCGAAGAAATGCACAAGCTCGAAGAAGGAGAATCCTGCAAAGCCATGCCGGAAGCCACAGAGATAGTGGATGAGAAAAGCCGCAATGCTGCATGGCGTTTGGAACTTCGCAAAGCCATGAAGCCGAAAGAACGCACGGCTATTCCACGCGTTGAAATGAACGAGCTCGATGCGGAATACCGCTCACATAGCCGCAAGGAAGAAGTGAACCAGGGACTGACAGAAGAACAAGCATTGACAGAAGCAAAACGCTGTCTGGACTGTGCCAACCCAGGCTGTATGGAAGGTTGCCCCGTAGGTATCGATATCCCCCGCTTCATCAAGAACATAGAACGCGGAGAAATTCTTGAAGCTGCCAAGACGCTGAAAGAAACCAGTGCCTTGCCTGCTGTTTGCGGCCGTGTATGTCCGCAAGAGAAGCAGTGCGAAGCTAAATGTATCCACTTGAAAATGAAGGAACAGCCAGTAGCTATCGGTTATCTGGAACGCTTCGCTGCCGACTATGAGCGCGAAAGCGGACAAATCTCTGTTCCGGAAATCAAGGAAAAGAACGGCATCAAGATTGCTGTCATTGGTTCTGGCCCCGCCGGACTTTCCTTTGCAGGAGATATGGCGAAATATGGTTATGAAGTTACTGTTTTCGAGGCCCTGCATGAAATCGGTGGTGTATTGAAATACGGTATTCCCGAATTCCGTCTACCAAACAAAGTAGTAGATGTAGAGATTGATAACCTCGCCAAGATGGGGGTTAACTTTGTAAAAGACTGTATCATCGGTAAGACTATCAGTGTGGAACAGTTGGAAGAAGAAGGTTTCAAAGGAGTATTCGTTGCATCCGGTGCCGGATTACCTAACTTTATGAATATTCCGGGAGAAAACTCCATTAATATTCTGTCATCCAATGAATACCTGACGCGTGTCAACCTGATGGATGCAGCGAGCGAAGACTCTGACACACCAGTACCATTCGGAAAAAATGTAGCTGTCATTGGCGGTGGAAACACAGCGATGGACTCGGTACGCACCGCACGCCGTCTGGGTGCCGAACGTGCCATAATCATCTATCGTCGTTCCGAAGAAGAAATGCCCGCACGTATCGAAGAGGTAAAACATGCCAAAGAAGAAGGCGTTGAATTCCTCACACTGCATAATCCAATAGAATACATCGCCGACGAACAAGGAAAGGTAAAACAAGTCATTCTACAAAAGATGGAGCTTGGTGAACCGGACGCTTCCGGACGTCGTAGCCCTGTCCCCATTCCGGGAGCAACAGAAACGATTGATATCGACCTGGCTATCGTCAGCGTAGGCGTATCTCCCAATCCTATTGTACCCTCATCTATTCCGGGTCTGGAAATGGGACGCAAGGGCACGATTGCCGTGAACGAGAATATGCAATCGTCCATCCCAACCATTTACGCCGGTGGTGACATTGTTCGTGGTGGTGCTACCGTTATTCTTGCTATGGGCGACGGACGAAAGGCTGCTGCTGCCATGAATGAACAGTTGAAGAAATAATAATATTCTCTAATAAGAAGAAGCCCCGTTTGCATGATGCAAACGGGGCTTCTTCTTATTGGTATTTTGCAAAGGACTGATTACTTCACCACCTTGTTCGTTGCCGGATCGGGGAAAATCACCGACGGTTTGAACAACTTGGCTTCTTCAAAGTCCATCAAGGCATACGACATAATAATGATGATATCGTCCGGCTGCACCTTACGGGCTGCCGCACCGTTCAGACAAATCTTACCCGAACCACGTTCACCTTTAATAATGTAAGTTTCAAAACGCTCGCCATTATTGTTGTCGGCAATGTATACTTTTTCACCGGCAATCATATTGGCCGCATCCAACAAATCCTCGTCAATCGTAATGCTCCCCATATAATTGAGGTTAGCTTCCGTGACGCGGGCACAATGGATTTTCGACTTCAGCACTTCAATCATCATAAGGCCTGATCTCTCTTTTTAGGTTTATTACTCTTTATATTTAACATTGTCAATCAGCCGGACTTCACCACAGAATACCGTGATGCAACCTACGGCATATGCCGTTTCTTCCCAATTGGCAATTCTCTGCAACGTGTTGCCGTCCACCAGTTCGAAATATTCCAGACGCAGACCGGGAGCAGCTGCAATGGCATCTTCCACAAACTTCTGAGTCTCAGCAACCGTGTGAGAGGCTGCAAAGGTACGACTTTCAAATAATGTTTGCGAGATTTTTAAAGCATTTTTGCGTTCTCCGGCAGATAAACGTGCGTTACGACTACTCAGAGCCAACCCATCTTCCTCACGTACAATGGGGCATCCCACTATTTCCAACGGATAATTCATCTGACGAACCATCTCACGGATAATAGCCAACTGCTGGAAATCTTTTTCTCCGAAATAAGCACGGTCCGGTTTCACAGCATCAAACAGTTTGCTCACAATCTGGCAGACACCATTAAAATGTCCCGGACGGAAAGCCCCCTCCATCACTGTATCCAATGGTGCATAGCTAAACTGGCGTGTATCAGGTTCAGGATACATCTCCGCAACCGAAGGGGCGAACACAAAGGCCGCACCGCATGCTTCCAACAAAGCACAATCGGCTTCCAATGTACGGGGATATTTCTCTAAATCGTTCTTGTCGTTGAACTGTGTCGGGTTTACAAAAACACTCACTACCGCAGCGCCATTCTCTGCAACACAACGCTTCACCAATGACGCATGACCGGCATGCAAGGCGCCCATTGTAGGCACTAATCCTACCTTTTTACCTTGGGCCCGTAAAGCCGACAGTCCGGCCTGCAAGTCCTTGATAGTATGTACTATTTTCATCTTTATAGGTTATATAATAACTTAGTTGTTCGCAAAAACGGTGCAAAATAAACTATTATTTAGCATATAAAGAAGAAATATCGCAAATTAATGCAAAAGTTATGTCCGCCCAAGAAGCCCTTCCAAGGCAATGTTGCACTGAAAAACAAGCAGTTAACAATTCATAAGGAATTATAGAGCTGACTTATTTGCCCAAGTGCCCGATTTTTTTTATATCTTTGCAGAATAATTGAGAACATTGTTATTATGACAAAGGCGAACAAGGTTTTATTTATTACACAAGAGATTACTCCTTACGTACCAGAATCCGAAATGTCCCTTGTAGGCAGACACCTACCTCAAGCAATCCAGGAAAAAGGCAGAGAAATCAGAACATTCATGCCTAAATGGGGGAATATCAATGAACGCAGAAACCAATTGCATGAAGTGATACGTCTCTCCGGTATGAATCTGATAATTGACGATACCGACCACCCCCTTATTATCAAAGTTGCTTCCATTCAATCTGCCCGCATGCAGGTCTATTTCATCGACAACGATGATTATTTCCAGAACCGCCTGCAAGCTGCTGATGAAAATGGCGTAGAGTATGATGATAATGACAGTCGTGCTATATTTTATGCACGTGGTGTACTGGAAACAGTGAAGAAGTTACGCTGGTGCCCGGATATCATCCATTGCCAGGGATGGATGGCTGCCTTAGCTCCTTTGTATATTAAGAAAGCATATAAGGACGAACCCTCATTCCGTGATGCCAAAGTGGTATTCTCTGTCTTTGAAGATGACTTCAAAGAATCATTCAGTGCTGATTTTGTGAACAGATTGATGTTGAAAGGTGTTGCAAAGAAGGATGTAGCCAACTTAAAAACTCCGGTGGACTATGCTACGTTGTGCAAGCTTGCCATCGACTATTCAGACGGTGTTATCCAGCAAAGTGAAAACATTAACGAAGAGGTGCTGGAACATGCCCGCCAATCCGGAAAACCGATTTTAGAATATCAAACTCCCGAAACCTTTGCCGATGCTTGTAACGAGTTCTACGATAAAGTGTGGGAAACAGAACAAAAATAAACAAGATAACAAAGAAAACTATGAAAGTTAAGTATTTAGGAGCTCTGCTTTTGACGGCAACTCTCACTTTCTTTGGTTGTGATGATAATACAGGTACATTAGGGATGGGTATGTTGCCCGGTTCTGATGGCATGTCTGCACATACAACAACGTTCAATGTAACTACAAGCTCTGTTCTTGCCGATTCTGTATTTGCTAAGACTAGCACTGGCTATGTAGGGCGTTTCACCGATCCTATATTCGGGTATTATGAAGCCAGTTTCCTGACGGAGTTGAACTGTATAGATAACTTCAAATTTCCTGAAAAATATGATTTTGATAAGAAAACAGGAATTCTGGTAGGGGATACAGTATCAGGTGTACGCTTAGTTGTTTATTACTCCACTTGGTTCGGAGATTCCTTAAATCCTTGCCGCATGAGTGCATATGAACTACAAGCTAAATTAGACCGTAATCGTTATACTAATATTGATCCGTCAGATTATTACCAGCCGAATGGTAAGTTACCCATATTATTAAATCGTAAGGCTTATACAGCTTATGACACAAGTATTACTGACGAAGAAAGAAATGCTACAGATAGTAATGGCAATAAAACTTATTATCCCAGTGTTACTTTTGAACTCAACAAAGAGACATATGGAAATGAATGGCTTAAGCGCTGCAGGGAAAATCCGGACTTGTTTAAGAACTCTAATGCTTTTATAGAGAATATATTCAAAGGCGTATATATAAAAAGTGACTATGGCGATGGAACTGTGCTATACGTAGACCGCGTAGATTTACAAATGAAATATCATTATTACGTGATAGATACTATAACCAATGCCCCCTATAAACGGAAACAGTATGGCTTTGAGAATGAAGACTCTACTGCTTACAGATGGAGAACTGAGTTTGCTTCTACTAAAGAAGTAATACAGGCTAATAAGTTCTTCAACTCTGATAAAATTCAGAAACTTGCTGAAGAAGACAAGCATACTTATATCAAATCTCCTGCCGGAATTTTCACAAAAGCAGTTTTACCTTACGATTCAATCAGCAAAAACTTGGCTGGTGATACACTTAACGCTGTGAAATTGACTTTCACCAATTACAATGAAGAAAGTAAGTATGAATTCAGTATGAGTGCCCCAAGGTATGCGTTGTTGTTACGTAAAATGGACTTTAAGAGCTTCTTTGAAGAGAACAAGTTGCCGGATAATATTACGTCATTTTCTGTAGAGCATAATAGTGTGGCTACTAATCAGTACACATTCAGTAATATTGCCCGCTTAGTTAGTACTTGTATCAAAGAAAAAGGTGCTGCCAAGAAGAAGGCTCAGGAAGAAGCAGGTGCTGCATGGAATGAAGAAAAAGAAAAAGCATGGGAAGAAGACTGGAGTACGGTATACTTGATTCCCGTTGCCATCACGTACGATACAAGTAGTAGTAACCAAAAGACAATGACAAGTATCCAGAACGATTTGCAACCGGGATATGCCAAATTAAAAGGTGGTCCGGCTAAGAATGGCGACGAAGTAATCACACCATTGAAGTTGGAAGTAACTTATACCACATTCAATAAATAAACTCTTTTTCCAATAAATAAGTAAAGGAATAAAAAAAGCCTTCCGTTCAGTTGAGCGGAAGGCTTTTTTATTGTGATATACTTTCAAGAAAATTACTTAGCAGCTTCTTTCTTGGTCGTTTTCTTTGCAGCAGGTTTCTTCTTTGCAGACGGAGCTTTAGCCTTTGTTGCAACAGTTTCTTTGGCCTTTACCGGCTTCTCTACAGATTTCTCTTTTTCCAGTTTTGCTTGCAACTTCTCCACTTCTTTGTTTAATTCATCAATCTCACCACCCTGATTCTTGATGGTCGTCAACAAAGCATTCAATTCTTCATTATCTATATCCATCGGATAAAGAGACTCTACTCGTTTAATGAAATCACCCAATACATTCATATAATTAGTGAATGCATCATAAGGAGACTCATAGATCCCCCGGTTCAAGCCTACAGTACTGTTCTTTGTCGTCATAAAGCGGAAGTTATTACTTGCCTGCAAATAATCCCAGTCTTGCTTGATACGGCGGTCATCAGAGAGATGAACACGTTCGGCAATGCTATACAATTTATTGAATGCTTCACGCTGCATGCTGTTACCCAACCAACAACTGGTGTCTCTCTCCTCATCCACCCAGGACATCGGATATGGAACATCCAGTTGAGATACTGACTTCAACTTAGTGATAACCTCGGTTGGCGTAGAGAATGCAATACCTTTTTCCTTAGCACAAACAGGCAAAGCTTTCAGGAATTCCAGAATATTGGAAGAAAGCGGCTGAGCCATACCCAATGCACTTAGTTCCATGAAAATATTGATAACCTGCTCTTCCTGTGGCAAAGCATCGATCCAACTAATATATTTATCGGCAAACAACGGATACTCATTCCATTCCGAATTAGAAAAACGCAAACTGATATCATCCGAGAGTTTGAAATCACGTAACAACAGTTTCAGGTTCTGATTGTGACTACAATGATATACATAGTGCGGACTCTTCCAACCCAGAATATGTTTGGCACCTTCAGTCAACATGCCTTTAAAGCCCATGCTTGCAACCAGTCCGCCAATCTCATCGGAATAAATCAAACTGGAATTGCGGAACACCTTCGGCGCTTTCCCGAACATTTGCTTCATCTTGGCACTCTGACGCTTCACTTCTTCCTTAAAGCAATCTTCGTTTGCCAAAGAAGAAAGACCGTGAGAATAAGGCTCGGCCAGGAATTCACAGCAACCGGTATCATTCAGCTGATGCAGCAAATCAATGACCGCCGGCGCGTGGATCTCCAATTGTTCCAAAGCCACACCAGAAACGGACAAGGCTACTTTGAATGCGCCACCAGAGTTTTTAGCCATTTCAATGAGTGCACTCAATGCAGGAATGTAAGAACGTTCAGCAACTTCATTAATGCTGAACTCGTTGGCATAATCATCATAATAATAGTGATTAGTGCCTATATCAAAGAAACGGTAACGTTTCAGGTGAATGATTTGATGAATCTCAAAATAAAGACAGATGGTTCTCATATCTATATTGTTTAATTGTTATCTATTATATTGTTTAATAACCTCTTCGTAGATACGGCGTACTTTCAAGCCTACATCTTCCCACTTGATGCCATCCACTTCTTTCTTTCCCTCATCGCGCAAATACTCGTAGAGCGCAGGGTAAGTACAGATAGCATAGATAGCATCTGCCATAGCGTGAATGTCCCAATAGTCGGTTTTGATACACTTCTCCAAGATCTCGGCACAACCGGACTGCTTGGAAATGATGGTGGGCACACTACATTGCATAGCTTCCAACGGAGATATACCGAATGGTTCCGAAACAGAGGGCATGATGTACACATCACTCGCTTTCAGCATTTCGTATACCTGACTCCCCTTCATGAATCCGGGGAAATGGAATCGGTCGGCAATGCCACGCTCAGCCACCAGGCGAATCATCTGATTCATCATATCACCGTTACCAGCCATCACAAACCGAATGTTACGCGTACGGTGCAATACCATAGCAGCAGCCTCTACGAAGTACTCAGGTCCTTTCTGCATAGTGATACGTCCCAGGAAAGTCACCACCTTTTCATTCGGTTTCTTTTGCGGCACAATGTCCTGTATCTCTTGCGGAAGCGGAGAAACGGCATTGTGTACGGTAGATACCTTACGAGGATCCTGAAAATACTTATTGATAACCGTCTGGCGCGTCAGTTCACTCACACACATGATGTGATCGGCATGATCCATACCGTTTTTCTCAATGGCATAAACAGTAGGATTCACATTACCACGGCTACGGTCGAAGTCGGTGGCATGTACATGGATTACCAACGGCTTGCCGGACACTTGCTTAGCATGGATACCCGCAGGATACGTCAACCAGTCGTGTGAATGAATGATTTCAAATTCCTGCTGCCGGGCTATGACACCTGCCACAATGGAATAGTTATTTATCTCTTCGTGCAGATTGGCCGGATAACGTCCGGAGAATTCAATGCATCCAAGATCATTGGCATTCAGATAATTGAAATCGGCATAAATATGATCGCGCAAATCATAATAAAGTTGAGGGTCCATATAAGAACCTACGCGCCCCTTCACATACTCCCAATCGACATCGCGCCACACTACCGGAGTGCTGTTCATACCTATGATGCGCAAAAAGCTCTGGTCTTCATCGCCCCACGGTCTCGGAATACAGAAAGTAATCTCCATGTCCTGTTGTTGGGACATTCCTTTCGTCAGACCGTAGCTGGCAGTTCCCAAACCACCTAGGATATGCGGGGGGAACTCCCATCCAAACATTAAAACTTTCATTTTCGTTCCTCCTCTTATAAATTATACTTAGACAACAACTTCAAGATGCGCAGTATTTCGGCCACGTTCATGGCAAAAGAAACTGCACCACGACCTCGGAACGGTGGATTACCATCAAAGAGTTCGGGCAGCGAACCAATACAATGACTCGTCATCTCATCTTCAAAGCCTATCAGATAACGTTCTACGAACGACACACCGCTCATCTTATAGATGCGCAAATATGCCTCCATATAGAAGCCCATGGGCCACGGCCAAGCCGTGCCCTGGTGATAAGCATAATCTCGCTGAGTTTGAGGACCGACATAATTCGGATTATATCCTCCGCTCTTCGGACTAAGAGTGCGCAGCCCTTTCGGCGTAAGCAATTCTTTCGTCACAATATCGAGCACTTGTTTCTTCTGTGCCCTGTCCAACGGGGAATAATCGAAAGCAACGGTAAATATCATATTGGGGCGAACGCTCCAGTCCATCATATATCCATCCACATAGTCGAACAGATAACCACACTCATTACGGAATACTTCTACAAAGGACTTTCCTGTCACTTCGGCCTGTGCATCCAGTTCGTCTGCCAGATGGACATTGCCATCCTCACGAACCAAATCGGCAATAAAACGAAGTGCATTATACCATAAAGAGTTCACTTCTACAATGTATCCCGTACGTGGAGTGACAGGACGACCATTAGCTGTAGAATTCATCCAGGTGATGGCTTTCTCTGTTCCATTGGCATAAAGCAAGCCATTTTCGTGCAGGAAGAGATTATCATGCTTGCGGCTACGGATATAGTCCATGATATCCTCCAGCAATTTGCCGTACTTCTGACGGCACTGCTCACGCGAAGTTTCCTTGGCGTATTGTTGCAAAGCCCAGATTGCCCATAACAGCACATCCGGGTCGTTCATTTCATATACCTTGTAAGTGGCAGGCTCTCCATTGATAAACTCACGAATAGCCTTTTCAGCAGTCAGCATTACGTCTTCAAACTCGTCTTGCTCATCTACTGCCAGCGTTAAACCCGGCAAAGAAATAAATAAGTCACGGGCACGGCACTTAAACCAGGGGTATCCTGCCAACACATAATGTTCATTCCCCTGCTTGTTATGGAATTGATGTGCCGAGTTCACCAGACAGTGATAGAAACTATCACGCGGCGTACGGTCTTCCACTTCCGCCTCAAAGGTCTGCTTCAACTTACGCGGAGATATTTCGGAGATACCGGCAGAAAATACAATGCTTTCTCCTTTCTTTATATCCACTTCGAAATAACCGGGAACATACAAATCTTCATTGAAGTCGTATCCACGTTCTTGTTCTTTGGGGTACTCGATACCACGATACCAGTCCGGCTGATAGTGGAACTCATTCTTCTTATTAAGTTGCATGAAGAGTTCGGGATAGCCGGGATACATACAGGTCTTTATACCATTCTCCACCAACTGGTAGTCGCGGTTTGCCTGCGGATTTTCGTGCGTATACTCGCGCACACTGCGGAATGCCAGAAAAGGGCGAAACCGGAGTGTGGTAGCCGAGTGGGCATCCACCAAGGTATAGCGAATCAAAATCCTATTCTCGTGATGTACAAAAATCTTTTCTTTACGGAGGATAACGCCTCCTACACGGTAAGTCGTCGCCGGAATATGTTCGCAGTCGAATTCACGGATATACTTATGTCCATTAGGACTGAAGTGATCTCCCTGATATTTATGCAAGCCCAGATTGAACTCCGCACCGTGCTGAATTACCGTTTCGTCCAAAGAAGATAGCAGCACATGGTTCTCATCGTCAAGATTGGGGACGGGAATCACCAATAGTCCGTGATATTTGCGTGTGTTACAATCTACAATTGTTGTACAATGATAGGCCCCTGACTTATTGGTCCGGAGTATCTCCCTTGGTAAAGATTCTTCCAGATTGATCATCAGAGTCTTGTCAAATCGTAAATAACTCATAGTTGTGCATTATTTAAAGGTTAATTGTTCAGGCATCATGCTCCATACCTGCGATAGAACGCTCCCAAGTATGGTAGTGATGCCCAAAAATACAAATTAAAGACAATACGCAAAATAAAAAGTTCATTTATTTTCATTTTTACTTAAATTATTTGTAGCATTGTACAATAATTAAAGAAGACTATACGAAAATATGAAGCATGATATACGCCGGATAGCTCTGGCAGCGGTTATACCGTTATTCCTTCTTTTTATTCTTTACCTACTGAAGTTCCTGGAAGTGGGCATGGATTGGGATTTCAGAAAATTGGGTGTGTATCCCATGGAGCAGAGAGGAGTATTTGGCATTTTTGCACACCCATTGGTACATGGCAGCTGGAGACACTTGCTGGCAAACTCATTGCCACTATTCTTCTTGTCGTGGTGCCTGTTCTACTTTTATCGGCACATAGCTTCCTATATATTCTTTGCTATCTGGATAGGTTGTGGAGCTCTTACCTTTCTTATAGGCAAACCTGGGTGGCACATCGGGGCCAGTGGAATCATATACGGCCTTGCATTCTTTCTATTTTTCAGCGGTATCTTGCGGAAACATGTACCACTGATTGCCATATCCTTATTGGTAACCTTCCTCTATGGCGGACTGATATGGAATATGTTCCCATTCTTTGCCAAAGAAACGACCTCGTGGGAAGGCCATCTCAGCGGAGCCATAGCCGGCACCATCTGTTCCCTGGCATTCATGGGATACGGACCTCAACGACCGGACCCGTTTGCAGACGAAGAAGAAACGTCTGATGAAGAGCCCGGCGAAGAGGATGAAACATGTGATGATTGCAACAATGCGGAAGAAGCCTATAAGATTGCAGAGACAGACTGCAATCAAACGAAAGAAGAGCAACCATCATAATTTGCAAAACATAGAAACAAAAAACGGTACACTCATATCAATGAGCAAGCCATGAAATATGGCTACGGGAACCATATCCTTCCCCGAATAACGGGTAATGACAGGCAATATCACATCCATCGAATTGACGCCTGCCGCCGAGATAGGCGCCAGTCGCCCGAAGTATCGTGCCAGCAGCGGCGCCCCCAACAGAGCCATCATTTCTCTGAATATATTTGCCAGCAAAGCAATAGTGCCCAATTCCGTTGCCAGTTGAAGCCCGATTGAAGCTTCTTTGAATTGCGTAATCAGCACAGACGACAGAGAATAATAAGCGAAACCGCTTCCCACCGCCATACAGTCAAAGATGCTCCAACGACTGAGCAGCAGACTGGCAAGTGCGGAAAAAATCAACGTTCCGCTGATAGTTGCCAACGGTATCAGCAGGAACTTCAGCCGGAGCTGAGAAATCATACTCTTCAACTCCTTGTTCGAACCAATGCTGATGCCTATCTGAAACATCAACGCATACAATATATATATAGACATATTACCTGTCTTCAGATCCACCGGAAAATATCCCAAGACTCCCAGCAGGCATCCGCCCACAAAAACTCCCAATACAATCAAACTATCTTTCATACCTTTTTCTTTTTAGAAGTGAAAAACAACTTTAATACAATCCATGAAGCCAAAATGCTGCCTACCGTAGCAGACAAAGCCAGCAATACCGCTTGCCAACCAAAAGAAAAGAGGTTGTCCACAATCAGTTTATTGGAACCTATGGTAACACCCAAAACAAACAACAGCAAAAATACCGTATAAGATATAGACACCTCCACTTTACGCAAAAGCGAAATGCGGCGAAAACCATAACCGATAACCATGCCCAAGAACATCAGGCCAACTATTTTAAACATATCAATTCTAGTTTAGATAATGCGCGGAACACTTGCCTGCCTTGCCAGAAAAGCTTATCTCCCGGCAAGAACGCAACAACAACCGCAATTACAAAATATGAGTAACTGAAAAACAGACCGCCGGTATCAAAACATCCGGCTAAAAATAGAAAAAGTTTTATAGAAGCATTTAGATAAAACCACTAAACCAATGTACATGCACGATGCTACAGCAGCAGTTTTGTTCATTCTGCGGCAATCGTATCAGAGGATTATATGTACATAAATATTTCATCATTGTTCTTAATTTGGGTGCAAAGATATAGTCTTTTTGCATATTTTCCAAATATATATCCAAAATACAATAAAAATAGAGAGAAAGCATATTATAAGTTCAATGCAAACTCGATATAAACTCGGTACATATTCGGTTCAAATTCGGTTAAATATACCATTTTACGAGAAATAACCGAATTTGCTACGAAAAAACATCAAGTATATAGAGAAGAATATAGAGAGAAAAGGAAATTCAACCGATGGATATGACAAGCGTTCCCCCTTTGCCTGAGAAGTTTGGATATTTACGCAAAAAGTGGTAATTTCACGCCGATCTAATAATAATAATATGAAGAAACTTACATTCATCAGTTGTATCCTTCTGGGTGGCTGGCTAAGCGGAGCAATGGCTGCCGATAAGACACAACCCGTCTATAAAAGTGCTAAAGCTCCCATTGAAGAGCGCGTGAATGACCTGGTTGGCAAAATGACTCTGGAAGAGAAAATCCAGCAATTGAACCAATATACATTAGGGCGAAATAACAATGCGAACAATGTAGGAGAAGAGGTCAAAGGTATTCCGGCAGAAATAGGCTCGGTCATCTACTTCGACGCAGATGCCCAACTGCGCAATGCCGCACAAAAAAAAGCCATGGAAGAGTCGCGTCTCGGCATTCCCATTATTTTCGGCTACGACGTCATTCACGGTTTTCGCACCGTTTATCCCATTTCGCTGGCACAGGCTTGTTCCTGGAATTTGAATTTAGTGGAAGATGCCTGCGCCATCGCCGCCCAAGAAGCCCGGATGTCCGGTGTGGATTGGACCTTCTCTCCCATGATTGACGTTGCACGCGACGGACGCTGGGGACGTGTAGCCGAAGGATATGGCGAAGACCCATATACCAATGCCGTGTTCGGTGTAGCTTCCGTCAAAGGTTATCAGGGCGAAGATATGTCCGACAGCAAACGAGTGGCTTCCTGTTTGAAGCACTACATCGGTTACGGTGCATTTGAAGCCGGACGGGATTATGTTTATAGCGAAATATCCAATCAGACTTTATGGGACACCTACATTCCTCACATATGAAGCCGGAGTAAAAGCCGGTGCCGCCACCCTGATGAGCTCTTTCAATGACATCAGCGGCGTTCCCGGAAGTGCCAACTATTATACCTTGACCGACATCCTGAAGAAACAGTGGAAACATGACGGTTTCGTCGTATCCGACTGGGGGGCCGTGCCGCAATTGATCGACCAGGGTTCTGCTGCCAACCGTAAGGAAGCTGCCTGCCAAGCTTTCAGTGCCGGAGTAGAAATGGACATGATGGGACATTGTTACGACAGACATATGGCTGAACTGGTAAAGGAAGGTAAAATAACCATGGAACAGATTGACGATGCCGTGAAACGCGTGCTCCGTGTCAAGTTCCGTCTCGGTCTGTTCGACACTCCTTATATAAAAGAAACCACAGAGCAAGAGCGTTTTCTGTTACCTCAAAGTCTGGCTACTGCCGAGCAATTGGCAGAAGAGACTATCGTTTTATTAAAAAATGAAGGCAACATTCTGCCCATTGCCACCGACAGCAAACAAACAATTGCCGTTATGGGGCCTATGGTTAAGAATAACACGGAACTCTTAGGTTCCTGGTCCGGTCACGGACGCGTTGAGAATGTTCTCGGCATCAACGAAGCTCTGGACGAGGAATTTGCCGGTAAAGCCAATTTAGTGTATGCTGATGGCTGCGATTTCGACAGTGAAGATACTTCCAAGTTCAGCGAAGCTCTGGAAACAGCACGGAAAGCCGACATCGTCCTGTTGTGCATGGGTGAAAAGAGAGGATGGAGCGGCGAAAATACTTCACGTTCCATCATAGAACTGCCCGCCATACAGGAACAATTCATCGCTGAAATGAAGAAAGCCGGAAAACCCATTGTATTGGTATTGTCAAACGGGCGTCCACTGGGACTTGCCAAAGTTGAGCCTCTTTGTGATGCTATCGTCGAAATGTGGCAACCGGGTGTACCGGGTGGCAAGCCTCTGGCCGGTGTATTATCAGGGCGTGTCAATCCTTCGGGCAAGCTATCCATCACTTTCCCCCGTTCCACCGGACAAATTCCCCTCTATTACAACCAGCGTAAAAGTGCACGCCCCAATAGTGGCAAGTATCAGGACATCCCTTCTACTCCATTATATAAATTCGGATACGGTCTGAGCTATACAACTTTCAGTTACGGTGACATCAAAATTTCAAAAGCTGATATCAAGCGTAATGAGAAATTCACAGTAGAAATTCCGGTTAGCAATACCGGGAAACGTGGTGGTGCGGAAGTGGTACACTGGTATATTTCCGACCCGTTCTGTCTGATCACACGCCCGGTCAAGGAACTGAAACATTTCGACAAGCAACTGATTAAGGCAGGTGAGACACATACATTCCGCTTTGAAGTAGACCCGATGCGTGATTTGAGCTTCGTCAACTCCAATGGAGAACGTTTCCTGGATAATGGTGAATATTACATCCTTGTGAAGGATAAGAAAGTAAAAGTGACAATAACGGATTAATAAACAGTTATTAAAAATAAAAGCTCGGCAGGCGCTACTTATGTAGCGCCTCCACCAGCAACGTAATGTTCGCCATGAACAATCTCACGGATATAGCCAGCAGAATGATACCGAAGAACTTACGGATGATATAAATGCCGCCTTTGCCCAGGAAACGCTCCACACGTCCAGTCATACTGACCACAAAGTACACCCATAACATGTTCAGCACCAAAGCAATGATAATGTTGACACTGGCATACTCCGCGCGAAGGGATAGCAAAGTGGTGAATGCACCGGCACCAGCCAGCAACGGAAAGACCAGAGGTACTAAAGTAGCTTCCTTGATAGGCCCTTGATTCTTGAATATTTCCACATCCAGAATCATTTCCAGAGACATCAGGAAGATAACGAATGCACCGGCAACGGCAAACGACTCAATGTCCACATGAAATAACTTTAACATCATATCTCCGGCATAAAAGAAGCCGATCAACAATGCAAAGGATATCAACGTCGCTTTCAATGCGTTCACATCCTTTCCTTTTTCCTTCAGATTGATGATGATAGGAATAGAACCAATAATGTCGATAACTGCGAATAGTACGATAAAAGCACTTATCATTTGTTGTAAATTGAATGCTGCAAACATACGTTCCTCCTTTTTTTTGCAAAGATAATCGATTTTTATGCATTCCGCAAGATTTAATTACTTGAATGAATAGCACGTTTAAGAAATAATAAAAAAAACAAAAAGAAAGGCTAAGTGTTTACGCCAGATAGCTATTATGCCTACATTTGTTTTCAAACAAGAAGTTGATAAAGATATGGAAACGATGTATGACACCCTGCTCCAATTACCACTATTTCAAGGCCTCGCTCACGAGGACTTCACCAGTATATTAGGAAAAGTTAAATTACATTTCACCAAGCACAAAGCTGGAGAAGTTTTAGTAAAAAAAGGTGCGGCATGTGGGCAACTGGTATTTATCTTGAATGGAGAAATCGCTTCATCTACTTCATCTACAGATAACTCTTACACCTTTACAGAGTTCTTCCAGGCACCTTACCTGATAGAACCGCAATCTTTATTCGGTATGAATACTTCCTATGTATCTACTCACGTAGCACGCACAGAAGTACGTACCGTAACTATCAGTAAAGCATTTGTTATGAATGATTTGTTCAGATATGAAATCTTCCGCCTTAACTATATGAATATCATCAGCAACCGGGCACAAACCTGCTATAACCGTTTGTGGACAAAAGTGCCTGATAAACTTGAAGCGCGTATTGTGGATTTTATTCTTTCGCACATTGAACGCCCTTCGGGAGAAAAGATATTGAAAATTAAGATGGAAGAGCTTGCCGATGCTATCAATGATACACGGTTGAGCGTATCGAAAGCTTTGAACGGTATGCAGGAAGAGGGACTACTGACACTCCATAGAGGGGAAATTATAATACCGGATGCGGAAAAGCTGATATAGTGAAAGATTAAAAAAAACAGTTCGAAAGCAGAGTAGCTGAACACAAATTACGCGAATTACGCAAATATAGTTTCTTTAAAACTCAGAGAAACATTTGCGTAATTCGCGTAATTTGTATTCTATTCTCTCCTAATTACCGTCTGGCTTCTCAATTTCCGTAAATGGACAATCATTCCATTTAAAGCTTTCGCGGGCATCCGGTTGGGCAGGGTTATATCCTTCATAATCTGTACGCAGAAATTTCACAAAGGGTAGCTCTGCTTTCTTCATTCCTTCAATTACACATTTAGCTATCTGATAAGCACCATACGGGTTAAAATGGGTATTATCTGCCAAAGGTTTATTCTGTCCCGGATAGGTATTGGCAGGATAGTGCACGAAAGCGTGTTTAGATTCGTCTACTCCCATTGCTTCATATAAGATACGGGTCATAGCATGCAAATCTACCAAAGGGATATTCTCTTTTTCTGCCAGCCAACGCACTGCATCGGGGAAGTCTAGATGGGTATCCTTTATCTTGCCATTCTCATCGAAACTGCGACGTTGGGTAGGTGTTACCAATACCGGCTGTACACCACGGACACGTGCCTCATCTACAAAAGTTTTCAGACTTGTCATAAAGGAATAGAAAGCACCTTTGCCAGGTCCCTTCTGCTTCTGGTCATTATGACCAAATTCCATAAAGATGTAATCGCCTGGCTTCATTTGCGTCAAGGCTTTCTTCAGGCGACCGGCACCTATAAAGGTATTGGCCGACTCGCCGGATTCAGCATAATTAGCAAAACAGATACTATCAGTGAAGAAACGGGTAACCATTTGTCCCCAACTGGCCCAAGGCTCATTATCCTGATCCACTACGGTGGAGTTACCGCATAGGAAAATAGTAGGAACGTTTTCCACGCGGTTGATGATTAATTCGGTCAGTTGAGGAGCATCTCCGTTGAATTCCAAAGTCAGTTTATCATCCCAGTTCAGTTTGCTGCGTTCACGGGGCTTGATGCGTACATCTTCTGTTTCCGAGATATGTATATTACGTTTGTTGATTGTAAAGGAGCAGGAAGATAATTCTCCCTTTTTTGTCTTTACATTCTCGAAGAAGAGGCGGCGGGACTCTCCTCGCAGAGTGGTTTCTCCTGCACTGCGTTTGCTACCGACAATGGCTGTGACGTGATAGTTTCCATCGGGCACGGCAACAGAGAAGAAGAAAGGAGCCTTGCTCTTGCCATCGGGAGAGGCGGATAAATCGTATCCATAGCCTTTTTCTTCGTCATACCGGTCAGTAGGTATCACTTTGACATATCCATCTTTTACTTTCTTACCAGGTGTGAAGTCGAATTTATAGCTTTGTGCGTTCGCACTAAATGCAATCAACACACCCCAAATCATTAATACTGCAATCTGTCTCATATACTCTGTCATTTTATGTTAGTTATCGTTTATCTCGCAAAGAAAAAGAAAAGGAACGACTTCACAGTCCCTCCTTCCCCCTAATTGATTCATCCGATCAATTATACTATAATCTATGAAATCTGTTACTAATTAATTCAATTTATAAACTTCTGCTCCTGCCAACAGAAAGCAACCTACACCGTAATCCTCAAAATCAGGTACTTTATCATAGGTCACCGGCTGGCCGTCTTTCGGTTCTTTCCCTGTTCCTTGCACATATCCCAGGCAACCATTTGGATGAACAGCATCCTGAACCATTGCATTCCAGGCTTTCAGCAATACCGGCAGATATTCTTTCTTATCCAGCAATCCCTTGCGTACGCCCCAAGCCATACCGTAAACAAACAGCGCCGTGCCGCTTGTCTCTTTTCCACCGAAGTTCGTTTCGTCATGCAGGCTCACATTCCAGAAGCCATCCGTACGCTGGCACTTCTTCAAAGCCTTGCTCATTGCAAGGAAGTCATTAATGTAATCCGCACGATGCAGTTCGTCTGCCGGAATTTCTTCCAGAACGCGCACTAATGCAGCGTATGCCCAACCGTTCCCACGGCTCCAATAACAATCCTCTCCATTCGGTTCCTTATAAGGAGGCACAAAGTCGGCGTCTCTCCACCACAATCCGTCTTTCGGATTGAAGAGTCCGTTCTTGCCATGCACGTTGCGGGAATAGCTGTACATTTCCCACATCTTATCATTATATTTCTGCTCTCCTGTCAACTTACCCAGCTTGGCATAGATGGGCATTGCCATTTGTATGGCGTCCACCCACGTCCAGTCATTCACCTGAGGAGCATTGACCACCATATCGATGCTGGCCTTGATTTTCCTGATTTTCTCCGGATCGGAAGACATGTTATACAAATCTATATAAACCTGTCCGCAGCACTGGTCGTCCGCATTGCGCGTGGTGTTTCCGTTGCGCATTCCCCATTTGTGATAGTCAGCCCATTGATAGGTGTAATCGTAATATTCTTCACGGGGAAAGATGGAGTACAACGCCATCAATCCCTCATAATACACGGCACGTGTCCAGATATTACTGGGACGTATGATGCCATTGTAAGACGGAGTACGATAGTCCGCATACTTCTTCATAAAGTAATCATTCACTTTTACCAGATTCTTGAGCGTCTCTTTCTTGTCGGGTAGCTCTTGGGCAACAGCGCTCCCGCATATGAGGCTCATAAAGAGGAAAACTCCTAATAGTTTCTTTTTCATGGTGTGGTTATAAATTTATTAATTCTTATACTCTTTACCGTCCACTGTTATATTCCGATATACCAACCCATCGGCATCATCCGTCACCAACAAAGGACGGCCGTCCGCCTGCTTGTAATGGAAGTGTACATCGTTCAAAGTCACGCCACGGGCATGACGGATATAAAAACCCTTTGCCGGAATAGTACCAAACATCCACGGCTCCGGATAAGTCTTTTCATTCTCGGGCGGGATGCGTTGACCGTCTTCCGCACTATATCCTCCCTGATGGTAAATATGGATATTGCTGAATGTCACATCTTCAATCAACGCTCCCGGCACGCCGCTGATTATGGAGGAATAGCGAGAATCGGCATTAAACACATTGACGTTACTGATAAGAATGCGTTTCATTGCCCCCACCGGAGTACCTTCGGGGCTGCGCATACGCTTGCCGAGGCGCAGGAAGAAAGGAGCATTCACAATATCCCGCATCGTAATGTTACTGATGACAATATCTTCCAGCTGTCCGCCGTCCACCGTTTCAAGGGCAAGGCCACGGCAACGCTCGAATATGCAGTTTGTAATGGCGATATTCTTAAAACCGCCGCTGGATTCTGTGCCGAGCTTGATGCGTCCCGTCACATAGCCATGGTCGGGAGCCTGAGGCTCATCGCGTTGCCAGGTGGCATCCAGCATGGCGCTGCGGTCGTAGCCGCTGACGTAACAGTCGGAAATAATCACATTCTCCGTATCCCTGAAACTACCGAGGGCATAAGAGGCTTTCAATACGATGGCATCATCCCAGGGAGAATTAACGCTGCATCCGGTGATACGTACATTCTTGCAACAATCTATATCAAACCCATCACGGTTAGTATCCACTTTCAGGTTGATGATACTCAGATTATCCACTCCCGTAGCTAACAGAGCGAAATGCCCGCAACGCAACATTGAGAAGTCTTTCAGTGTGATATTCTTGCAAAGTTTCAGGCTGATGGCCTTATTCCCCACTCCCGGCAGACGGCTCTCTTCACGGGTCAGTCCACGGCCGTAGATGAGTCCCGGTCCGCTGATGGTTACGTCTTCTAGGCCGATTCCCCAGATGAGGGAGTTCTTCCAATGGCTGTGGCCGAAGTCCTGATAACGGTTGTGCTCGTTGGGTTCCGCCTCATCATATCCTCCGTCGGGAGTGGGTGAAGCGGCAATGATGCGCGCACCTTGTTCCAGATATAAATGAACATGGCTGGCAAGACGGATGGAGTAACAGGCATATTCACCCGCAGGAACATACACCGTTCCGCCGCCTCCGGCAGAAGCCGCAGAAATGGCACGGTTGATGGCGGGCGAGTCGATAGTCACCCCGTCAGCCCGGGCACCATAATCTTTCACATTATGGATGGCTGCCTGCATCACAAGCATCCAGCAACAGGCCGATATGAATAAAGCTAAACGTCTCATCTCTTACTCTCCTTTTCAAACAGTTGCGGCAACATGAAGTAATTATAATCCGCCCCAGCATTCTGTTTATAGAAACAGAAGTAGCATTTCTCCTTCGCATTCCAGGAATAAAGAGAGGAAATGACAGGAGCATCCGTTTTCTTTCCGGAGTGATACAACTCGAGTGGCGACGTTTGCCGGCGGGCATCCGACAGGCGAAGCTCCGAGCCGATAGGCGCTATCCCCTGCGTGACGCGCAGGGCCATACTTGCACCATAGTACACCGTGAAAGCATTTTCTTCATCGCTGAATACATTGTCCCGGCAGGCTTCGGGAAAGATTACAGCGCCTTGTCCTGAGAGCGCTTCGTCTTCGTTGCAAGCCCCAAAGGCCCAGCACAAGGACAGATTTTCTGGTAAACGGGAGCCGGAAACCTCCACTAACAACCCTTTAGTATCCGTGAGAGGGCATATCATTAACCTAATTTTACCTATTCCTAACAATGCATCCTTTATTATGTATGTCCGGTCTCCCGTTTTTTCCAGTTCACATTCGTCCAGCCAACGGCTCTTGTCGCCCGCCACTATGCCCAGGCGGAAAGTGCCCGCCCCTTTAGATAAACGGAAAGGAAGTGCCTGCGCTTTCATCTCTGCCAGCACAAGAAGCAACAATAATATGATAGTAAGATTTCTCTTCATAGTATCCATTATATTCCGCTTATTAATCATGCTGCGAAAATAGGCCTTTTCACTATCCCAACGAATGGAAACATGTACATTTACATGGAAATTCATCTAAAAAGGCTCTATATTGCATAGATTTGTACTATTTTCCATAGCCTGTTTTCGCCCCGTCGCGTACCTTTGCCTATATATAAACCTATCAAGTAAAATACCCATGAAGAAACTGATTTTCACCTTACTCTGCGCCTGTCTGACGACCGGAATGCTCTTTGCACAACCTGCATGGTTCAATGACAAAGACCTCACCCTGACCGGTGCTTACTATTATCCCGAACACTGGGACGAGAGCCAGTGGGAACGCGATTTCAAACAAATGCACGAACTGGGCTTCGAGTTCACGCACTTCGCCGAGTTTGCCTGGGCACAACTGGAACCGGAAGAGGGGAAGTATGACTTCACCTGGCTGGACAAAGCGGTTGCCCTGGCCGATAAGTACCAGTTGAAGGTTATCATGTGCACTTCTACCGCCACCCCACCCGTCTGGTTGAGCCGCAAGTATCCGGAAATCCTGATTAAGCAGGAAGACGGAACTATCCTCGACCACGGCGCACGCCAGCATGCCTCGTTTGCTTCTCCCGTTTACCGGGAACTATCTTATAAGATGATAGAGAAGCTGGCACAGCATTACGGCAACGACCCGCGCATCATCGGTTGGCAGCTCGACAACGAACCTGCCGTGCAGTTCGATTATAATCCTGCTGCCGAAGTAGCTTTCCGCCAGTTCCTGAGAAATAAGTACCACAACAATATTAAGGAAGTGAACGATGCCTGGGGCACAGCCTTCTGGAGCGAGGTTTACTCGTCTTTCGATGAGATTACCCTTCCCAAAACCGCCCAGATGTTCATGAATCATCACCAGATTCTGGATTATCGCCGCTTTGCCGCCGGGCAGACGAATGACTTCCTGAACGAGCAATGCCTGCTCATCAAGAAGCATGCCCGCAACCAATGGGTGACCACAAACTACATCCCTAATTATGATGAAGGACATATCGGTGGCAGCCCCGACCTTGACTTTGTGAGCTATACCCGCTACATGGTATACGGCGACAACGAAGGCATCGGCCGTCGCGGATACCGTGTGGGCAACCCGTTGCGCATCGCCTTTGCCAACGACTTCTTCCGCCCCGTGCAAGGCACCTACGGAGTAATGGAACTCCAGCCGGGCCAAGTGAACTGGGGAAGCATCAACCCGCAACCCCTGCCCGGTGCCGTACGCTTGTGGCTGTGGAGTGTTTTTGCCGGTGGAAGCGACTTCACATGTACCTACCGCTACCGCCAGCCACTCTACGGAACAGAGCAATACCACTACGGCATTGTAAACACAGACGGCACCACCATCACCCCCGGCGGACGGGAGTTTGAACAATTCATGAAAGAAATCAAGCAACTACGCACCCAGGCAAAAGCCCGTGAGGTGAAGCCTGCCGATTACCGGGCACGCCGCACCGCCATCCTCTTCAACCACGAGAACGCATGGAGCATCGAGCGGCAGAAACAGAACCGCACCTGGAACACAATGGCCCACGTCGAGAAGTACTATCGCACCCTGAAAAGCTTCGGCGCCCCAGTGGACATCATCAACGAAAGCAAAGACTTGTCGCAATACCCTGTAGTGATTGCCCCTGCCTATCAGATGGCGGACAAAGCACTGGTGGACCGCTGGACCGAATACGTAAAGCAAGGCGGAAACCTGGTGCTGACCTGCCGCACTGCACAAAAAGACCGTTACGGCCGTCTGCCCGAAGCTCCCTTCGGCTCCATGATTGACGAGCTGACGGGCAATGAGATGGAATTCTACGACCTCCTCCTTCCCGAAGAACCGGGAAAGTACGTCATGGACGGTAAGGAATACACCTGGAATACTTGGGGTGAGATACTGAAACCGGGCAAGGACTGCCATACATGGGGCAAGTATATCGAAGAATTCTATGAAGGAAAACCTGCAATCAGCACCCGAAAACTCGGCAAAGGCAGCATCACGTATGTAGGCATCGATAGCACGGACGGCGCTCTGGAAAAGGATGTATTGAAAAAGCTGTATGCTGAACTGAACATCCCCGTCATGGACTTGCCCTATGGCGTGACAATGGAGTATCGCAACGGATTGGGCATCGTACTTAATTACAGTGACAAGCCTTACTCGTTTACGCTTCCGGCAGGGGCGAAAGCTCTGATAGGGACAACAGATATTCCTACGGCAGGGGTATTGGTATTCGCACTGAAGCAATAGGCAGGCCTTATTGTTGCAGATACATTGCCAAGTCTTTGCCACTGCATTGGCAAACTTTTGCCACAGGACTGGCAAGCTACTGCCAATGCAGTGGCAAAGTCTTGCCAGTCCTGTGGCAAGAAACCTACAATACTAACCATAAAAATCCGATAAGTATGAGAATGAAATCAATCCTGAAGAAACTACTATTTACGGGCTGTTGTCTGTCTGCCATCGTCAGCCATGCACAGCCGGCAACTACCGATTCGTCATCAGATGAACTTAAAGGCAAACGCATAGGTGTCATTGGAGACAGCTATGTCAGAAACCATAAAGAACCCGTAGAAAATACCTGGCACTATGCTTTCGCCCGGAAACATGGCATGGAGTATTTCAATTACGGAAGAAACGGAAGCAGCATAGCCTATTCCAGTCCCCGCTGGGGAGAAGCCATGTATTTAAGGTATAAGGAAATGCCGGACAGTTTAGACTATGTCATCGTAATTGGCGGGCACAATGATTCCTTCAAGCTGGACTCCATCGGAGGCATAGGCAACTTTAAAGACAGGCTGGGAATACTTTGTGAAGGACTTGTTGAGAAATATCCCACAGCCAAGATATTCTTTTTCACCCGGTGGAACTGCAGGGACTTCAAAGGAAGTAATTCGGAGAAAATAGTAGATGCAATGATTGAAGTCTGCGGCAATTACAGTATTCCCATTTTCGACTGTGCCAGGAAAGGGAGTATCTATGCCGATAACGATACTTTCAGGAAAATATATTTCCAGGGAAACAAGGATACGGCACATCTGAATAAGAAAGGGCATGAACGTTTTCTGAAAGTGGCGGAAAGCTTCATACTTCAGTATTGACCATACATAGGGTAGATACTTAAACAGGCAGATAAAGATTCAACTTCATCTGCCTGTTTTTATAATAGCCCGTTCTCCGGTGTATTCCGGCAACAGTTCTTATACTCCGCTGAATGCACTGAAACCACCATCAATCGGCAGTAACGCTCCCGTCACGAAGCTGGCGGCATCGCTGCACAGGAATTGTACGGCACCGTTCAACTCGTTGATATCACCGAAACGTTTCATCGGGGTCTTAGCCAGTACTTTCTTACTGCGGTCCGTCAGTGAGCCATCGGGATTGATGAGGACTGCACGGTTCTGGTCGCCGATGAAGAAGCCCGGAGCAATGGCATTCACCCGAATACCGTCTCCATACTTCAATGCAAGTTCGCTTGCCAGCCACTGAGTGAAGTTGGCAACGGCTGTTTTCGCTGCCGAATAGCCCGGAACACGAGTGATGGCACTGTAAGCTGCCATAGAAGATACATTCACAATGCATCCTTTGCCTTGTTTAGCCATCACTTTGCTGAATACCAGAGACGGGTAAACGGTTCCGTTCATATTCAGACTGGTCACTTTATCCCAGCACGCGATGTCCATATCAAAGAAGTTCTGGTCGGGAGCAAGGGTAGCACCCGGCATGTTGCCGCCGGCAATGTTCAGCAGGATGTCAACACGTCCCCATTTAGCAACGATATCGTCGGCCAACTTTTCGAGGCTGGCAATGTCCAGCACATTACCTACGATGCCGATAATGTCTTCACCGTAAGTCTTCAGTTCTTCCACGCGCTTGTCCAGTTGTTCCTGACGAATATCGACCGCTACAACTTTAGCACCTTGTTCCATAAAACATTTGGCAATACTGCCACCCAATACACCACCGGCACCAGTGATCACTGCCACTTTGCCTGCAATACTGAATTGTTCGTTCATAATGTCTTTTTTTAATTTTTAATTATTAATTTCATCCTGTATCACTGCCATCATTCCCTCCACCTGTGCCAGTGCCAGCATGCGGCCGTGGAATGAGTATCCGGGATTGTAACCTTTGTCTTCATCACCCAGCATCATCCGACCATGGTCTACACGCATGGGGAGTCCCGGGTTTTCTTTCTCGAAGGTACGGATAAGGTCAATCAAGTGTCCGCGTCCTTCCAGGTGGGAGCTTTCTATGAAGTTGCCGCCAGGCATGGCAGCCGTACTGCGCAGATGCACAAAATGAGTACGCTTTGCAAACTTCTTCGCCAAATCACGGGTATCGTTATGCTCGCCTGCGCTGAGTGAACCTGCGCAGAAAGTTAATCCATTGTGCGGGTTATCCACTGCATTCAGGAACCAAGCGGTATCTTCTTCATTCGTCACAATGCGAGGCAAGCCCAATACCTGAAACGGTGGGTCATCAGGATGCACACACATATTCACACCATACTCTTCACATACAGGCATGATGGCAGAAAGGAAATAGCGCATGTTTTCACGAAGTGCATCACGGTCGATGCCTTCGTACAAAGCCAGCAATTTCTTGAAGATATTCACCGGATTCTTATCTCCTTCCTTAATATTACCGTTTACGAAACCTTGCGTCTTCACAATAATCGTGTCGATGAGGTCGTCTTTCTCGGCTTCGGTGATTGTCTTGTCCAGTTCCGCCACTTTCGCCAGTTCTTCGGGAGAATAGTCTTTCTCAGCTCCTTTGCGTCCGAGGATGCGGAGGTCGAAGTAAGCGAAACGAACGCGGTCAAAATAGAGGGATGACGTACCGTCAGCCCAGGGATGCTGCAAGTCCGTACGTATCCAGTCGATAACTGGCATAAAGTTATAGCAGATAGTCTTCACGCCACATTTTCCCAAGTTTGCCAGACTGACTTTATAGTTTTCTATCAGTTGGTCACGCTCCGGCCCAGCATATTTGATTGCCTCGCAAACCGGCAAACTCTCCACCACAGACCAGCGCAAGCCATAGGATTCAATGTATTTCTTCAAATCATTAATAGCTTCCTCTGTCCAGATTTCACCATTCGGCACATCGTGCAAAGCGGTTACAATACCTTCTACGCCTATCTGCCTCAGCATATCCAGCGTAATCTTATCCTTCTTGCCAAACCATCTCCAAGTCTTTTCCATTTTCGTTCTTTATTTATTCATTAATGTTCAACGTAATAAAAGTATCCTAACTCTCCTCCTTCAAGAAGGAGGAGAATGAAGTTACTACTAATTATACGTTAGAGCTTCTGTATATTTGATTATTCTTTTGCAAAAATAGCGAATTGATTCACGGACTTTTTTTCCTATATTTGCAAAGAATAACTCTAAATTTGCCACTTATGAAGTCAGCCACCCGAAGAATGATAAATGAGCAACTCCCTATCTCAGAGTCATCGCCCATCAAAGCCCGTTTCTATGATTATGCTCACTTTACATACCCATGGCATTTTCATGCCGAATATGAAATCATCTATTTCAAAGAAGGCACGGGAACCAGCTTCATCGGAAACAGCATGGAAAACTTTAGAGACGGGGATTTCATCCTGATTGGTTCCAACCTCCCCCACTACATGAAGAGCGACGACATCTATCATGCCGCCGACAGCAATCTCCGGACCAAAGGCACCATCATACAGTTTGAACAGGACTTTATGCAGTATTCCATACGGCACTACATCCAGTTTACCAAAATAAAAAAGCTGTTGGATGATTCACAGAGAGGCATATACTTTCCTGCCGGATGTTCCGGTAAAGCAATCGACTTACTTGAAAATATTCCTTTGGAGTCCGGCATGGATCAGATTCTATCTATCCTGCAACTGTTCAAAGAGATGTCCGATATAAGTTCCAAAGTCATTCTTCCTCCCTCGGAGCAAATGGACCAGATACACGGCAACTCCCGGATAGACAAAATCCTTGCCTATCTGAACCAACACTATACGCGCCATATGGATTTAAATGAAATCTCTTGTCTGGCTGCCATGTCTCCTGCCTCCTTCTGCCGTTTCTTTAAAAGTAAGACAGGCAAAACCCTGAAAAACTACATACTGGACATGCGCATTGGATATGCCTGCAAGCTACTCTCCTTAGACAATATGAATATCTCCCAAATCAGCACCGAATGTGGTTTCGATACAATATCCCATTTCAACAAATCTTTCAAGAGGAATACCGGTTTTACCCCGACCGAGTATAGAAGACGAATGCTGGCTGATTAGAATTACTGCACAACAAACTCGCACTGGGTTCTAACCGCTTCACCTGTAGCGGTAATCCCTTGCAAAGTAACCACGTACCGCCCTTTCATATCCGACGTATAGAAACTAACGGTATCCGTTGCAGGCGTAATTTCCGGATTCCAGTAAAGCGTATGGCGAAAGTCAGGAATACGAGATTTTATTTGCTCCTCCAAAGCATACACCGGAGTCACAAAGGCAGGCCTGTTTTGCGGAAACTCATAAGCAAACAGTTGGGAATTCTCGTCCAGACGCAATCCGGGAAGTGAACCCTTATGTGTTATCAACGAAACAATCCCATCATACAGTTTGCCGCCAAATGTATATCTGCCACTATATTGATGAATAAAGTGCAATAGGCGCGCATTATAGTCCAGCACTGTCTCATGATTTTCAATAGGAACTCCATCTATCAATACTAATGCTTTCAAGCTACTAAAGCGTTTCATATCCTCTTGCAATAGCCTGATAATCGTTTTGCCTTCCGATTTACTTACGCGTATTCCCATCACAAACTCAATGAATGCTTCACGCACTGTATTGAAACGAACATATTCATCCAGATTGTAACTGATTGATGGATAAAAATCATGCAATTGTTCCAAGATACTCTTGTTATGGGTAGAGTCAACCGGCAAGATGTGGTGTAGTTGCGCTCCGATACTACGTTCTACCAATGCTTCCTCATTATATGCTATGCGGAGTTTCGGAAGTTTTGCGGGTAGTATCCCGGCAAAAGGGGAAGCTATTTCCAATCGAGCCTGACGCCCGCTTCCCGGCAAAGCCGACAAAACAATATCCTGCATATCCGTTATTCCCGAAGTATAAAAGGCATAAGTGCCGTCAGGTTGTGATTGTCCGTCAAAAATCCGGATATCCTTACCCACACAAGACAACCGTGCATCCACAGAATCAGCAGATGCTCCTATCAACCTCCCGACTACGATATGTCCCTCACATTCGGCAATAAGATGATTATCAGGATCATTGTCCGATTTTAATAAATAACCGGAAGTTGGAAAAGCAGGCATCACACAGTCTTTCCTCACTACAGATAAAGAGAGTTCTTTCATATTAGGCGACAACTGGGGTAATTTCAAAATCACCCTGTTACGGTTACCGTATACGGATTTATCTGTTGACAAACGCAACGGAGAAGTAATCATATTATCAGAAATCAAGGCCGCTGAATCCGTCAGGACTTCCACATTATCTTCCTCCATAGCCTGATTGGTATTCAACACAGCAATGTATTTCTTTGGAAAACTATCTGCTGACTGATTCCTCATATAACGGGTATATGCCGTAAGCTGATAAGTGCCCGAATGCATCGTCTGAGGAAAGCGGACATGCCCCCACCCTACACCATTTTGCAGGGCTATCTTACCTTGTACATACATCTGGCGCATATCACTAATTTCCACATAGGCCACTTTACTTGTCAGACTTTCACCAAATGCGGAGTCGGTTACACAAACCTTTATCCACAAATCTTCCCCTGCCAGATAATTGTCCTTATCAGTATATATTCTCATGCACTCAGTAGTCTGAGCCTGCAAAGCCACTACTGAAATTAAACAAATGATGATGGATATTATTTTCTTCATGATACTTCTGATATTAATATTCTCTGTCCGGTAACGGCCAGAAAGAAGGTTTATTGAGAGTCGCACCCAAAGTGCGAACGTCTGTGCATTCTTTGGGGGCCCACTGGTAACTTAGTATATCAGGATAAGCAATACGATACCCATCCAAATACAAATCATGGTTAGACCTGCCACCTATCTCTTCATCCGTCAGACAGCTACAATCATACGGATTATCATATTGTATATCATTAGTCGAAATATAAAGTCGATATTCACTTACATTCATATTGACTCCCACATAGCCTATCGCTTGTTTATCCGGATTACTGCAAGTGATATTGGTAGGTAGTTCCGACGGTTGGGGAGTAAACAACCCACCCATACTCTCACTCAGTTTCGCCTTATTCTCATAATACTCAAATTCTCCTTTCGACAAAGCCCTCTGCTTAATCAGCGTACTATAATAATACGAAACCCTAATATTGTCGGAAGCAATAGAATACATCTTTTTATTCTTCAACAGATTCTCTACATTCGATTCTGTAGAACCTACAAGCGTTTTACTGGATTCGGAATGCCCCCAACCTTGTGCATAAGGAGCTTTTTCGAAAATCTGAACCTTTTCTGTCAACGGGTCGTAAATCCACTTGGAATAAAATGCCGCTCTCACTTCCCAGTCTTCTTCATAAGTCCAGATATAATATACCGTGCCGTCCGCTTTCTGTGTAGAAAGGCGTATATATATAGTGCCGTAATTCTCCGGCTGCTCAAAGGTGACATCTGCAACTGCGGGGGTTTCTATCGGATATTGAAGTTCAGAATTATAAGTATCCCCTTCATACTTCACTTCCAGTCCATAACGAACCTGCTTATTCAATGTTCCAATCCGCACTTGATACCGGCCATCGCCAATAGAAGTTCCTATGATGCGCGTCCCGTCATCCCCTACCACACTGACATCGGCAACAATCTGGTTATACCCTTCGGGCAAGTCTTCCTCATTCAAAGAAAAGGTGCGGCTCAATGCAAACACCACGGTACTATCCGAAATGATATTGCCCTCAATCACTAATAACCCTACACCGTCATCCGGAAGTTTCGCATTAAATTCATCAATACAGTTGCTCAGAGTAAACAATAGTAAACCTGCCAGGACTAATATATTCATTCTCTTCTTCATACCGCTTTAGAATTTAATGTTATAAGTAATAAAGGGAATGGGAGCACCAAAAATGGACATCCTATATCCTTGTATTTTCCCTTTTTCAGATACGTAATAAATGGAGTAAACATTCTTTCTTCCGGTCAGGTTATAGATACCGAAAGAAATAGAACTATGCGTCAACAGAGTCAGATGGTGGCTCGGCTCCACATTGAAAGCAAGGTCAAGGCGGAAGTAATCTGGAACCCGGTAACTATTACGGTCCGTGTAATATACTTGCATAGACTTCAAGCCTTGGTCATAGTATTGTCCGGCAGGGATAGTGGTAGGGCGTCCTGTACTGTAATCCATATTGAAAGATACACTGTATCGGCGGGTGAACTTATAGTTTCCTACCAGCTTGAAGTCATGCGGTTTGTCATATTCCGTCGGATACCATTCACCATTATTGACGGGGCGGGCTATACGCGGGTCATTCTGGCGCAGGAACGTGCGGGAATAAGTGTAGCTTGCCCATCCGTTCAACTTACCTGACGGTTTCTTCACCTGGACCTCAACGCCATAGGCATAACCTTCCGTGTTTATCACATCCGTTTCCAAATGATGATTCATCACTAACTTGGCAGAACTGCGATAATCCAGATAATCATTGAGTTTCTTGTAGTATCCTTCCACTGATAATTCCAGTACCTGCCCGGGAGTGTTATAGTAGGCTCCTGCTGCCAACTGCCAGCCATTTTGAGGTTTTATGTTAGCATCACTCAGTTTCCAAGTATCCGTGGGCGACATAATCGTAGTGTTCGACACCTTATGAATATATTGCCGCATTGTGTTGAAACCCGCCTTTACCGAGAAGTCATCATTGAAAGCATACCGGGCAGATAGTCTGAATTCAGGTCCTTGATAAGTTTTAACGACTTTTCCACTACCCACTGATACGGAATCGACAAGGGTAGCAGAAGAGGGAAGCATGCCATCCTGATAAGTATAATAGGTACGCGGCCCCAAGAGGTTGAACATGGAGTAGCGTATGCCTGCATTTACAGATAGTTTAGGAGTTACTTCCCATTGGTCACCGATATAAATGGCACTTTCCATAGCTTTATCCTTCTGAAGCTGATCCCGTTTTACTAATGAACTTTCATGCAACGGTTCATAAGTTCCCGAATTTATATTATAAAACTGGCTCATAAGTCCGAAATTCAACGTATGGGCATCATTGAGCTTGTAAGTGAAATCCGCTTTCCCAAACCATTGGTTAATGGCGAATGACAACCGGACAGCAGCTGTCTCCTCTACACTCTCATCATTCAGATAATCATAATGGTCATAACCGAAAGAAAAATTCCCGGTCAACTTCTCGGAAAAGATGCTTCTCCAATTCGCTGAGAGGTTCATATTGTTATAAGCATACTTCTGGTTATCGTTAAAAGCAAAACGGTCGTGACTGTAATAACCGTATACATTCAGCTTATTCCGTTCATTCAGTGTATGCGAGAACACACCCCCCAAATCATAAAATCCGGCTTTTCCATCACGGTACCCACTCTTCTCAGGTAGCAACTTCATAATCCAATCCGAGTAAGTGGTACGTCCGCTCAGAAGAAGCGATGTTTTCTCTTTAATGATGGGTATTTCAAGATTGAGTTTACTGGTCACAAGCCCGATGCCTGCCGAACCTGTAAACTTCTCCTTACTGGCTTCTTTACTGGTGATATTCAGCACAGAAGCTATGCGTCCTCCATACTGGCTGGGGATACTACTTTTATAGAGTTCTGCATCCTTTATCATATCCGAATTAAAAGCAGTGAAGAAGCCGAACAGATGGTTAGGGTTATAAATCGTTCCGTTGTTCAGTAATAACAAATTCTGATCCGCAGCACTTCCGCGAACATTGTAGCCACTGGACGCTTCACCTACAGTTTTGATACCCGGAAGAGTCTGAAGCATTTTTAAGAGATCCACTTCCCCCATAGCTGTAGGGATATTCTTTAGTAAGCTGGGCTGGAACTTTTCCATACCCAACTGGGTACTTCTTACATTTTGCACACGTCCGGAAACAATTACTACCTCATCCAGCAGATGATTCTCCTCTTCCAACTCTATATGGGCAGTTCCATCTCCATAGACCATAAACTGCCGACGAGTTCCTTTTATATTCAATCCATTGATTTCAATGGTGTTATATCCTACAGGCAGCTTAATCGTGAAATTTCCCTGACGATCAGTAGCAGTGGCAACCCACGGTTCCCTGTGTACAATATTAATGCCTTCCAAATTCTGCCCAGATTTAAAATCCGTCACTCTTCCAGTCAACGTCACCATCTCTTCAGAGGAGGGCTTATACTTATTTCCTATTTCATACACTTTATTCTCAGAAGAAGATTTCACTATAGGGATAAAAGAAGAAGATTGCTCATCATCTGTGTTCTTTTCACCTTTCAGAACCGGAGTAAGGGTTGTAGACAAATACGCATCCGGAAGAATAAATATCTGATTCCCATAAACAGTGACTTTGTAGCGTGTGGGAGTCAATGCCTGTCGCAAACTCTCAGCAGTAGGTTTTACAGTCTCACTCCTTTTCACTTTAAAAGGTTCTGCAATTGTCGTATAGATACGGCAAGAGGTACTTTTTTCAACAGCATCTATCAGTTCAAAAATAGAAATACTATCTGTCGTCAGCTGTTGTGCCCATACAGCAAAAGGAGACATAATAAATAGAACAACTGCTATATATTTTATAGAATGTACTTTCATAGCTATTTCTTATTAATCAGAGAATCAGCATATTTTGTCAATGCAGTCAAAGTCTCAGCACGATGAGAAATGCTAAAGTTCAAGTCTTGTTCTCTTGCGTATCTCTTTAACTGTTTCTTATAGACCGGAAAGAGTTTAAGAAAGCTGGAACGGGAGGTTACTATATATTCCGTATCATCTTTAGACAACACAAAGCGCGCATTCTTCTCGAATTTCCTATAGCTAATCCTATTTTTCTCAACAGACGCTCCCAACCTACACAAAACGTATTGCGTCAGCCTCATCTGCGGACTATTATACAGCAACGCAGAGTAAGTATCCTTATGAGGCATAAACTTCTTCTCACCAATAATGAAGTAATCCACTTTCCTCATATCCACCTGAAGAAGTATCCGCTTTTCGGGAGTAATCACAATCAACTGTTTCTTATAGGTATCATAGCGGAGCTGTATATCAGTATACAATAGCCCATTATAGCAAACTGCACCTTTCTGAAATTCATCCGTATCCCAGTAAGGATGGTTAATATAAAAATAAGGGCTATAGCCAACTTCTACTTTATTGGTATAAAGAGCAGCATAATCCCCTGCCGTCTTTTTGAATTCCTCAAAAAGTGGTTGCTGTGTATACACCGGAGTAAGAATACAGAATGTGCATAGCAGAATGAGCAAGTGTGTTTTTCGAATATTCATGGAGTATTTGGATTAAAAGGAACTTTATTGTCTAAAAATAGATAATATATATAGGACTAATACCAATTCGGAGTATATCTTTAGATTTATTAATCATTCCAGTTCAAGTTTAGTGATTATACGTGACAGGGCGAGATAATTCTCCCGAATATTCTATTTGCAAGTTTTCACCCGAGACATCACATAAGGTTTTGCCCGTCTACCACCGACACCTCAGCATTTTCCGCTTGAATAGATGAATTCACTATGAGGTGGCCCCTAACATATCCCAATGGAAAACAACACTCTGCGAAACCAACCGTATAGGTTCAAAATACAGACTTTTGCCACCGCCTGCACAACTACGTTCGGTTTTGAAATAAAAAACCTTGGAAAAGTTTCCTTCTCCAAGGTCAAATTTATTATTGAATATTTTTATTCAGCTTCATATCCCGGATTTTGCAAGGCTTTTTTCTCTGCTGCTGTCAGATTCTTACCACTTTCATTTGTCAAAGCGTCAATGAAAGTCTGTGGAATTGGACGGAGCAAATGCTTTTCAGCAACATTAGGAGCTGCCTCAGGATTGTACAATTTAGCGCGTTTTAACAAAGTTTTAGTACGGCTTAATTCATCCCAGCGATTCCATTCCCCCAAACACTCACGGGTACGTTCGTTTAATATAAAGTTAATCAAACGATCTTTTACATCAGTACACCCCAATTCTGCCAGTACAGCTTCATCTTCCTCGGGCAACTGCTGGTAGCTGGTAATTTGCAGACTTGAAGACGTCTTATTTACAGAACGGTCAACACCAGTCGACAAGAAATAAGTATTCTTTTGAATGAATGATGCATTGAAAGCTTGTGCATTTGTCAACTTAGCCCCATTCTCATCTACACATTTACCTAATGTAGCAGTAGCTGTAGAATTGGATGTGAAAGCCATAGAACCATCTGTATAATATTCACGATCTTCACCATCTTTCCATTCAGCACGTTTACGCAGTACGTTCACAGTAGAAATTGCATCTTGGTAATCACCCAATCTAACCTGTGCCTCTGCCTTAACTAAATAAGTTTCGCCACTACGCGCCATGATAACATCACGGTGTGCATCACCTTTTTCGCCCGTACGAGAGCCATCATCTGTTTTGTTGATGCCACAGAAAACGTTAGACTGGCTGGGGTCACCACTTACACCATAAGTATTCAGTACATATTTACCATTCAGGAACAACGGGAATACATTAGGAACCCATTTACCAGTTTCAGGATTTACGAAGGAATGCGGTTGAGCACCACGTCCATACGTTCCGTAAGGAGCATTATCAAACGTTGTATCACTTTTCTTATTCAAGATAAAGATAATGCCTTCATCACCCAAAGTAGGTACCTGATCGGCAGTAATTCCATTTTCGCTCATTACATTTGCTGCTTTCTTAGCAATGCTGTTCAAACCGTAAATAGTCTTGAACGTCTTCCACATACGGGCATCGTTCACATTGTCGAATATAGAATAAGCATATTCTGTAGGACGACAACGTTGAAAGTCCATACCACCAATGTATTGTCCACGCTGCGTCCAACCACCGGAGAAGTTAGAGAACTGTGGATTAAAGTAGTTATAAGTACGGTTACCATAACGTCCCACTGTTGAACTATCATCATTGTGCAACGCTGCCATCAAGATTTCAGCATCACCTTCATTCTTACAATCCACACCGGTCCATTCAGAATAAAGTGTATTATAATCTTTTGCCAACGGACATGCTGCTATTACCTCATCACAAAGCTTGATACATTTGTCAAGATCTGTTTTTGCGGGATATGCTGAGTTCCAGTCAGCACAACGCTCTGACTGACGATACAGTAATGCCTTAGCCAGAAAATGTGCCGCAGTGTACTTCGTCCATGTTCCATTACCACGCCATTTATCTGTCGGCAACAAGTTGTAAGCTTCTTCCAAGTCTGCAATGACCTGATTAAGTGTCTCTTCAGCACTTGAACGATTAAAGTTTCTCACAACGCCGTCAGGAGGAGTCGTCTGGATAACCACACCACCATATTGGGCAAACAAACGATAATAGTTATAACCACGAAGGAAGTAAGCCTCTCCCATCGCTTTATTACGCGTTGTTTCACTACTCAGTGTACTTGCCCTGGAAATCAACAAATTGGCAGTAGAAATGCCATAATACATTTCATCCCACAATGCAGAAACACCAGGACAGTTATCGTTTGCAGCACCACTCGCTTTCTTACAGTCCAATGGATTCAAACGATTATCATAAGTATTCCATGGTTCACTGGTCAAGTCGGCACCATTCGTAAATTCGTCCGTTCCGTAAAGAGTGATGCCATAAGCCCATTCATAACCAAAGTGCCAACGGAGATTGCCATAAAGAGATGCCGCCATAGCAAGTACTCCTTCTTCTGTTTCAAGAATTCCATCAGTATACATGTGCCCTGCGTCTTCTTTCAGAAAACTATCGCCGCATGAAGAGGTACCGGTTGCTAATACAAGCACCATCGTACCGAATAAAACTTTTTTTCTTATATTTTTCATGATATATGCCATTTTATATTTATTATTCTTGACTTTAGAAACCTACTTGAATACCAAATGTAAAGCCTCTGTTATAATATGTTGTACCAAGATCCAAATCAATGAAATCTACAGAAGAATAAAGGTTGCCTAAGTTTTTGGCTTGAGCATAAAGTTTCAATGAATTAAGACCGATGCTCTTACATAATTTCTTATCAAAATTATATCCCAAAGAGATATTACGTACCTTTATAAAAGAAGCATCTTTGAAACCTAACAAGCTGGAATAAGGATCTCCACCTGCCGTACTGTAAATAGGTTTCTGCCATTCTGCACCTGGATTATCCGGAGTCCAATAATCAATTTCACGTTGATTGTACATACCAAACTGACCCTCGCCACCTGTATTAATCATGTAACCGAAACGTCCGTAAAGTTCAATCGAAAGGTCAATGCCTTTATAAGTGAAGCTGTTAGACCATCCCATTGTCCAGCGTGGATTTTTACTGCCCAGAATAACACGGTCATTGTTATCAATTACATAGTCACCATTCTGGTCAACAGGTTTCACCATACCGGCTGAGAATTTATGTCCTTTCTCATTAAACTTAGCCATTTCGGCGGCTTCTGACTCCTGCCATATTCCATTAGCTGCTACTCCATAATATATATTGATTGACTCACCAATAAACCATGAGTTATCAATCATATCCTGCTTACCATTAGCAAGTTCCACAATTTCATCTTTTTGATAAGCTACATTCAGCGTTGAATTCCATTCAAAATCCTTATAACGTACCGGAACAGCATTCACTGATAGATCAACACCAAAGTTCTTTGTTTCTCCTACGTTTGACATTACCGAAGGATAACCCGTCAGTGAAGGAAGTTTCATAGACATCAGCAAGTCTTTAGTTCTGGAATGGTAAACGTCAACTGTACCACCAATACGGCCATTCAGGAAACTAAAATCAACACCATAGTTAAACTGAGTAGTCTTCTCCCAACCCAAATTCCTATTAGACATCAGATTCTGGTCCTTCACATAGTAAGGTTCATTAGTAGTCAGAATCAAAGTATTACCTGTACTGAATGGCATCCAATAAGCACCGATCACTCCTAAAGTTCCATAAGGATCAACAGAAGAGTTACCCGTGGTACCCATACCAGCACGAAGTTTCAACTGATTAATCCAGGTAATATCTGCCATAAAGGCTTCCTGATCTATACGCCAGCCTAAAGCTGCAGAAGGGAAGAAATCCCATTTATTGCCCTCTGCCAATACAGAAGAGCCATCATAACGACCTGATACAGTCAACAAATAACGGTCTTTGTACGAATAGTTAATACGAGCCATATAAGAAGCCAATTGCTGTTCAGTAAGCCCTGTGCCCATACCAGCTTTATAATCGCTGTTGGTTATATCTATAGCTCCCATATTGTTCCACATGAATGTTGGCATCAATACACCTTGTTCACTCATGTTAGCAGTTTCAGTGTTGACTTTAGAAGCACTCTGAAGCAAAGTTACATCGAAACGATGCTCACCAATCTTCTTATTATAAGTAACCATATTATCCAGCGTCCACGAGAAGTTACGGGTAGAAGCCCACTTAGCATAGTTTTTGCTACCTGCACGAACTGCCGAACTACTATCAATAAAGATTCCCTGACGATTATAACGGAAATCAGGCCCAAAAGCAATCTTATAGCTTAAGCCTTCCAACGGTTGCCATATCTTGCCAAAATCCATTTGAGCATAGAAGCTACCCAGCGCACGGAAATTCTGACGATTATCTGTAGACTTATTCCATTCGTCTATCACTGTATACACATTCGTTACGGAACCTGCAGGTTGTAAAATGATATCACCTTTGTCATCATAAGGCACTGCATAACGCGGAATGGCCTTCGCAGCACTATATATATCAGTAGGACCAGAGTTAGAAGATTGTCCTGTACGAGAGTAACCATAATCCTGAACTGCATAAGAACCATTGATAGAACCACCCAATTTGAACCATGGAGTAGGTTGCAAGTCCAAAGACATAGAGAAGTTATAGCGTTCGTACTCCTGACCTTTCTGAGTACCTTCATTATTCAAATAACCGAAAGAGAAGAATCCTTGCATCATTTCAGTACCACCACTACCGCTTATAGTATGTTCATGAGTAACACCTGTACGGGTAACCATACCTGCCCAGTCCGTATCAGTAACTTTAGAACCATCCCAAGATCCATTCTCCCAGCCTTTATTCACATTTGCCAAAGCATAGTTATCACCAGAGAAATAAGCTTGGTCTTTATCATAGTTAGGCTGATTTCCCATAGGATTAGCTGTTGGATTTGAGTTATAATATGCCCAACGACGCCAAGTGATATAATCGCTGGCACTCATGGCGGGAGATTTATCTTGCAAAGTTTCCAAAGTCACAGAACCAGAATAGTTCAACGACATGGCACCAGTTTTACCACGTTTGGTAGTAACCAGAATAACACCATTGGCACCGCGAGAACCATAGATAGCTGTTGAAGAAGCATCTTTCAAGATATCAATAGATTCGATGTCTCTCGGATTGAGAGTTTCAATACCACCAGAATTTAAGGGCACACCGTCAACCACATACAAAGGGTCATTCTTTGCGTTTAATGAACGGTTACCACGAATACGAATAGAACCAATCGTACCCGGACGTTCACTACTTGTGATATCTACACCGGCAGCTTTACCTTGCAATGCTTCAAAAGCATTTGATACAGGTTTCACATTCAATTCTTCCGAACCAACACGAGCCATAGCACCGGTCACATCGCTCTTCTTTTGCACACCATAACCAACTACCACAACTTCATCCAGCATTGCATTATCTTCCTGCAACGTTACCTGCAAACTCGTTTTCCCTGCAACAGGAATCACCTGGTCCTTATAACCTATAAAAGAAACAGAAATCGTACCTTTATCCGGTACATTAGTGAGAGTAAATTTACCGTCCAAGTCAGTGATAACGCCATTAGTAGTGCCTTTTACGATAACATTGGCACCAATAACCGGTTCTCCGGTCTGGTCAATCACAGTACCCGATACTGTTTTACTTTGCGCATAAGCTCCTATAGAGATTACTGCGAACAAAGTAATGAAGAATAGCCGCTGAATATTGTTCAGACAACCCAACAGACTTAAATCTTTGCTGTTTTTCATACTTTAATTATTAAGTTAAACAAAAGTTAGTTTTCTATTCTCTCAGGAGATTTTTGCTCTCCTGTCTGTGAAAAAGTGTTGCAAATATATGAGCAAAGCGCCAAAAAGAGAATGTAGGATTGTGTCAAAACATGGAAAATTCAGTCTTTCTAACTGAAAAATAGTATCAACGTCTGTGAATAAAATCAAAACGAATAGTCCCAGTATCATTTTGATTATGGCAGGCTTTTTAATCTATGATTTGTTACTTTAATATTGTATCATGAAACATATAAATCCAAAAAATCAATATGGCTAATCTTTCAATAGTAATAGTACCAACAAAAAAGTTCTCCAATGGAAAACATCGAATAAGAATTGCAGTAGCGCACCGTTCGCAAACCAGATATATTTCAACTCAATTTATATTGGACTCTGCAAACCAATTGAGAAACGGAAAAGTAGTAAGACATGAAAACGCAGCAAATATTAATGCTTGCCTACGCAAGATAATATATGAATACGAAGAAATTTTATCTTCTATTCACTACCTACCAACTTTATCGTGTACAGAGTTAATACACCTTATCACTCGCGAACAGCAGAAGAAGGGTATTACTTTTAATGCCGTGGCAAATGAATATCTTTCTTACATGAGGACCGAAGAACAAAAGAAATCTTATAAACTATATAGCATAGCTTGCAGGAAAATCCAAAAATACATGAAAGGAGACTTTCCGTTAATACAACTAAGCCCATTGCAGATACAAGGTTTTGCCAATGCAATGAAAGAAGAAGGTTTATCTGAAACATCTATTAGAATCTACCTCACTCTAATAAAGGTTATACTCAACTATGCAGGCAAAATGAACTACGTTAATTATCTGGTTCACCCTTTTGTCCTTTTCAAAATGCCGGTTAGCAATGTCAGGGAACTGGACCTAACCGTAGAAGAATTAAAAAAAATACGTGATGTAAAGCTATTCAAGACTACACAAGTGATGGTTCGGGATATATTTATGCTTACTTATTATTTAGGCGGCATCAATCTAAGGGATTTGATGGAATATGATTTCAAAGACCGGAACCATATGCGATATGTACGCCATAAAACTCGGAACAGCAAAAAGAGTGAGAACGAAATTGCTTTCACTATTCAGCCGGAGGCACAGGAAATCATCAATAAGTATATGTCAGATAACGGAAAATTAGTTTTTGGAAGATACTCGTCTTATGAAAAAGTATATAGCTTAGTTTTTAGGCATATATATAAGGTGGTAAGTCTGGCAGGAATTAATAGGAAAGTATCATATTACTCTGCCAGAAAGACATTTGCCCAACATGGATACGATATGGGAATTGAAATAGAAAAAATAGAGTATTGTATAGGACATAGTATGAAAAATAATCGGCCTATATTCAACTATATACGAATCATGCAAGAGCATGCAGATAAAGTGTTCAGGGCTATCCTCGATCAGCTAATTAAGTAGCAAACGATGTTATACCATTCGCAGTTTTAACAGGGTTCCTCCAAAATTTATGTATCATGTGAATCAGTAGTTGAATTTAAATTGTAGGGGAATGGACCAAATCCCCATTTCATTATGTGCTCTCCCGATGAAAGTATATTATCTATTCAGTACAAATTCGGTATAGACTTGGTACAGATTCGGTATAAATTCGGTTAAATATGCTATTTTGCAAGAAATAACCGAATTTGCACAGAGAGAATATCATATATATATAAAAGAAAATAGAGAGAAAGGAATTTCCAATCCAGTTTAAAACCATTTTATTGTATCGGGTAATTTCAAAAGCCCTTTGGAGTTATACCTCAGGCAGCTTAATCCTTAATTATCAAGTTAACTTTTGTTTAACTTAATAATTAAAGTATGAAAAGCGACAAAAAAACAAGCTTATCCGGCTGCTTGGGTAGAATCCAGCGGCTATTCTTCGTTGCTTTGTTTTCAGTATTGGCTATAGGAGCCTTTGCGCAAAGCAAAACTATTTCAGGTACCGTCCTCGACAAAACTGGTGAATCCGTAATCGGTGCCAGTGTAGTAGTAAAAGGAACTACTAACGGAACAATCACAGATATCGATGGCAAATTTACAATTTCCAATGTTCCCGACAATGGGACTATTCAAGTAAGTTTCGTTGGATATAAGACCTTGGATATTCCGGCAAAAGGGCATTCTACTTTACAAATAACGTTAGAAGAAGATGCTGAAATACTGGATGAGGTAGTTGTTGTAGGTTATGGTGTTGCAAAGAAAAGTGATGTGACCGGAGCACTGACCCAGGTGACAGCAAAAACCATTAGAGAGCGACCGGTTCAGAATGCATTGCAGGCAATGCAGGGTAAAGCTGCCGGCGTGCAAATTACTTCAAACAACCGTCCCGGTGAGTTGGGGGATGTCCGCATCCGTGGTAACCGCTCTATCAATGCAAGCAATGACCCACTGTATGTAATTGACGGAATTCCTATGACCGCCGGTTCTATGGCTGACGTCAATCCTAATGACATTGAGTCTATGGAAATTCTGAAAGATGCATCTGCCACCGCAATTTATGGTTCACGTGGTGCGAATGGAGTCGTCCTGATTTCTACCAAGAAAGGTAAAACAGGCAAGGTGACCATCAATTATGACGGTTCAGTTTCATTCTCAAAGATGGACTCAATGACTGATTGGATGAATTCAGGAGAATTGATTGACTGGAATCGCCAATCTAATATCAATGCAGGTGCCTATACAGGAAAGTACGGTAATGCCCCGGACCCAGACATTGATGGTGACGCTTATTTTGGCGGTGTAACCAAGTATCCTTACTTACGTCCGGTCTTTAATTCAGCCTTTCAGTTCAATGCCGATGGTACTCCCGTGCTGCGTGACGCTACTGAATATGAACAGAAAGTATTGGGATATGCTGCAAAAGTACCGGTATATGATTCCTCAAATATACCAACAACTCCCTGGACTGATTATGTAACCCGCACAGCTGTTACCCATAATCACCAATTATCACTGTCTGCCGGTACCGAGAAGTCTAAATTATATATGTCATTGGCATATCTGGATCAGCAATCTCCGATGAAAGACCAGGACTACAAGCGCTACACGGTAAACCTGAATGGTGAAATTCAAGCCACTGACTTCTTAAAAGTTGGCATGGGTATCAATATCAGCCATTCTATCAAGAATTATGGTATTGTGAGCAATTTTTCAAATACAACCGCAAAAGACTCTTACGGCTTAGCTACAAATCTGATGCCTTATGCACCGGCTTATGATGAAAATGGAGAATTGTTACATCCGTCGGATGGACCTTCACAGCACAATGCTTTGCTTAATATCGATCAGGCACAAAATGAAACACGTTATTACGGTGTCATGTTAAGCTCTTTTGCAGAACTTGATTTTGGAAAAATCTGGGCTCCTCTGGAAGGGATAAGATGGCGTACTAATCTGGGTACTCAATATCGCAACTCCCGTGAAGGCAGTTATTATGGAAATGACTTTACCAACCCGTTGGGCTATGCTTCAACAGAACCGAATGTTGCATACAATAATCAAAGTCAGAAACTGGCATGGACACTAGAGAATATGATTTTCATAAACAAGACCTTTAATAAGATTCATTCTCTGGGCTTGACATTGATGCAATCTGCTGAGTATTATCGCACTGAGGGCATAGATGTGCGTGCTTATGAATGTAAGTTCCCCACAGCTTTGTGGTATAGCGTGGGCGACTCTAACACTTCAAAGGCAGGTATAGGTTCTTCATTCAGTGAACAACAGCGCGCTTCGTATATGGCTCGTGTCAACTATTCACTGATGGATCGTTATCTGGTTACCCTGACAGGTCGTTGGGATGGTGCCTCTATGCTGGCTGTGGGTAACAAATGGGATTTCTTCCCTTCGGCAGCATTGGCATGGAAAATGAATGAAGAGAACTTCATGAAAGATATTAACTGGATCAACTCTTTAAAAGTACGTGTTGGTTATGGCGTCACCGGAAACGCCTCTGTAAGTCCTTATCAAACAGGAGGTTCAATGGTTTCTCAATGGGCTAATAAGCCATTCGGACAAGGTGCCGTGACTACCAATACAACTGGTGCTAAAGCTTCTGTATTGCCCAACAGGATGCTTGGCTGGGAAAAAACTGCTTCCACCAATGTGGGTATCGATTTTGGATTGTTGAACAATAGAATCAGCGGTAGCATTGAATACTACGTAGCCAATACTTCTGACTTATTGCTGAACCGTTCCATTCCTATCATGACCGGATATACCCAGATTTTATCAAATATCGGTAAAACCCAGAATAAAGGCTTTGAATTGACATTGTCCACTACCAATATACAGACCAAGAACTTTACCTGGAAAACTGATTTCACCTTCTCTACCAACAAAGAGAAAATTGTAGAATTAGCCGACGGTAAAAATGATGACACAGCGAATGGCTGGTTTATCGGAAAGCCGATTAACGAGGTGTGGACTTACAAATATGACCGTTTGTGGCAGAATACTCCCGAAGACCAGAAGCTATTGGCTGTTTATAAAGCAAACGGCATTACGATGTTCCCGGGAATGGCCAAATTAGTTGACCAGGAATTTATTGAGGTACCTAAGGGCACAGACGGAGCGATAACTAAAACTGTTGACATCAACGGACAGAAGCAAGAAATCACCTATATGGACAACGGTTTTGGTAAATTCAATAATGATGACAATCATTTCTTAGGTTCATTTACTCCCAAATGGGAAGGTGGTTTTACCACTACTTTCATTTATAAGAATTGGCAGTTGAACGCATTCGTCTATGGTCGCTTTGGCAATACGTATTATGGATTGATGCAGACCTATGGACGTCGCGTTGAAAAAGACACCTGGAGCCCGGATAATACAGGTGCTAAGTTTCCACAACCACGCGCAGGAGGTGAAACGTTTACTGATTACAGTGCTTATATGAACTATACCAAAGGTAATATGATTGCAATTCGCAATATTGCCTTGTCATATACATTGCCCGAAAAACTATTGAATAAGATTGGTGCAACAAGTTGCTCGATTTATGCCCAGGTATTGAATCCATTTATCTTTGGTGGTGAGTTGGTTAAATCAGGTATTAACCCTGACGATACCACCGGATGGAGTGAAAGTACTAATGCTACTAATTTCATTGGTGGACAAACCAATAATACAGTATTAACCCGCAGTTACGTGATAGGTTTGAGACTTGGCTTTTAATTGAATGATTATTAAAAAAAACAATATGAAAAAATATATATTACTTTCTATGATTGCATTGGGAAGTGTATCTTGTACAGATAGCTTTCTGGAAGAAAAGATGGTGTCCACCATTACGCAGGATTACTTTGAGACAGAACAAGGTTTAGAACAGTTGATTGTCGGCACTTACGATGCCCTGCGCGTAACAAAACAGTATGAACAGGGACCTAACAGCCTGATGTCAGGGGTAGACAATTACTCTGCTAAGACGGCAGCCCGCGGCATGTACTCTGCAAGCGAATGGAATGCTACCAGCAAATTGGCAGCTTATGCCAATGGGTTATGTGGTGAGAATGCTAAATCATTATTAGGCTTCTATCCTATCATTAACAACTGTAACCGTGCCATATTATCCATTCGTGAGGGTAAGGCTCTCGGCAAATTTGCAAGCGATGCGAACTATGCCGCCAAAGCTTTGTCGGAGGCTTTATTCAATCGTGCTTATTCACTCTATATTATGAGTACAATGTATGGTGAAATATTTGTCCCCCAAGGATACACTGCCGAATTGCCTTCCAACTATAATTATGTCCGCGAAAGTGTACCTAATATTTATAGTCTGCTGATTAGTGATTTGCGCTATGCTTACGATCATCTGCCGGATGTAAATGAGCAGAACCTGACTACAGATTTTGGTCGTGCAACCAAAGGGGCTGCCGCGCACTTTCTGGCAAAGCTCTATTTGCAACGTGCACAAGGCGCTAAATATGGCAGCTCAGAATATGGTGTAAAAGCCGATGGCCATGTAGATACCAGTAATTCGAAATCTTATTTGGGTATGCTATACAAAGGTGAAGGTACCGCCGACCTGGACTCTTGTATCTATTATTCCTCTAAAGTAATAGAGCATGGCTATTATGCACTGGAATCTGACTATGGAAAACTGTTCAGCCATCCATTAGGAGATTATTCTAATGAGAGCAGCCGTGAATTGATTCTTTCTTGCGTATATGGCCCGATGGGAGGTGCCGATAATGGACGTTACGGCAACCGCTTGCCTTATTTCTTTGGGGGGGATTATTCGAATGCATCCTGGGGAATTCCTGATTTCTGCTGGGAGTATCCGACAAAATCTTCTGCCCGTGTTGGTTTCACCAATGATTTCGGGTTTGACTTGTATGTAAATAAGCAAGCAGACTCTCGCTATGAGAAATCATTCCACGTGGAATATATCACAGCTCTAAAAGGAGGAGACTCCAATTCATCGCCTGCCGCCAACCTCGACTATTATACCTATGATAATGATAATAACAAGACTTATGTGTGGACTGATGCCATGGCAAGCTATTTCAACGAACATATTCTTCCTATGTATACCCGGGCTTCCTGGAATGGCAGGAAGGCTGTGGCGGGCGAACATAAAATGGGTAAAGGCGATTTGGCTTTCGCTTACGTAGAGAATACCAAAGAGACGGCTATTGATATAAATGAAGCTTTAGCACAACCGTTTGTCCTAATGGCCCGTTGGATAAAAGATGGAGATAAATATTATTACCGTATCCCGACCAAGGCGGAAGGAAGCAGCTACGCTTATAATGATAAAAGTTATTCGGGTCTGGACAAGATGGGGTCTACCGCATGCCCGGCAACATTGAAATATGACGAACCAAACCGTAGTAACTATACGCACTACGAATCAGGCCGCGATGTACCTTTATTCCGTTTGGCCGAAACCTATTTACTCCGTGCAGAAGCTTACGGTCGTAAAGGAAACTATAGTGCAGCGATTGCCGATATTAATACAGTGCGCGCACGTGCAGCCTACAAGACCGGCGAAAAGCGTGCAGAAGTAATTGCACTTTTACAGCCGGGACATGAAAAGCTATCTCAAACAGAGCAACAATGGCCCTATGAAGTTGCAGTAGATATGACATCCGCCATGTTGGTAAATGAATCTTATTGGGACGGAGCTTCCGCTTATTCAAATGCAGAGATGTATCCGAAGACAGCAACTTCAACAGAAGACCGCTTTGCCAACTTTATACTGAATGAATTGGCACGCGAACTGAACCAGGAAATGGTTTACTACGAGAACTTACATCATTCGGGTTGGCAAGCAGACCGCATCATCTATCACGATCAGTTGGCATCTTCTGAAAAAGGCTTATGGGATTCTTCTGACAACCTGATTAACGGTATCGGACAAACCGGCAACGGTATGGGTATGTTCGAACCTCACTACACCCTTAAACCGTTTACTCAATCAATGCTCGACCTATTGACTGATGAGAATGGTAATCCTTTGGATGATTCTGCCAAGAAAGCTTACCAAAATTACGGTTATTAATAAATGTACTTTTAGAGTGGGGATAATGGGTCCCCACTCTATTTATGTACAAATAACCATCTAAATGGATAAATTTCTATTTCGTATAGCACTCACGACGCATAATTTTGCGACATCAAATTAAAAATGACATACTATGAGAAAGCTCTTCTTGACCATTGCCTTATTATCAGGCTTTAGTAAGGCCCTGTTTGCCCAGTTTGGAAATTGTACTGCGTCCGAAATGCAGACTTATATAGACAGTACAACCGGGAATACCATTACCATGCTTACCGATACCCTCAGAAACGACCGCTTCCTTTATCAGACAGACCCGATGTGGACATCCGATAGTAAATATGTGCTGTTCAGGTCTTCCTCTCGCGGAAACGATAAAAAGACACAGATTTACTTTATAGAAATGGCTACCGGCAAAATCATTCAAGCTACGGAAGGTCCCAATCTGGGCAGTGCATTCTTAGCCAACAAAAGTAATCGCATGTTCATCAGTCGTAAAGAAAAAGAGGGCTGGAACATGTATGTGATGGATTTAGATAAATTCTTTGCAGATGTAAAGAAAGGAAAGGTAGGTAAGCCCGCCGGTTATGAAACTTTCATCGGCACTTTCCCTACAGCAATGGGACGTCCCGGAGGATATGCTGTAGACTGTAATGACGACTACGCATACATCACAGTGGAACGCGAAGGAACAGAAGAAGAGAAAGAACGCATGATGAAGAATGCATTCTTGCCGGAAAACAATCAACCGGTAAAAATAAAGCCATCTCTTTGTGGTATTCGTAAAATGAATCTTACCACCGGTGAAGTTACCAAGGTGATTGATACTGAATTTAAGACAGGACATATACAGGCCAGCCGGTTCACTCCGGGAGAAATAGTATTCTGCAATGAAACAGGAGGAGACGCCCATCAGCGTATGTGGTTCTGTACCGCAGACGGCTCAGTCTTTAAGCCTCTCTATAAAGAAACACCGCTGGATTGGGTCACTCATGAAACTTTTGCGACAAAGGATTATGTCTATTTCAATATTTTAGGTTTCCAGCCTCGTCTCCGCAAACAAGTAAGCGGTATTGCCCGGATTAATCTGCGCACTGATGATGTAGAGTTGATTGGACAGGTAGAAATGGAAAAAGACCGTAAAGCCATGGAAGGACAATTGACCGGACGAGGATTCTGGCACTGTAATGCAAGCCGGGATAACCGTTGGGCAGCAGGTGATACTTTCGGAGGAAATGTCTGGTTAATCAATGTACAGACCGGCGAGCGTCATTGGTTAGTGTCCGATACCAAAATGAAACCGGATCATGCACACCCGAGTTTTAGTCCTGACGGAACCAAAGTTCTTTTCCAGTCAGGGCACTTTACAAACGGTAAGCGTTTAAATCTGATGATGGTTGATATTACCTCATTCGACAAATAAAAAAATAAAACGATGAAAAATACATATTTATCCCTTTGTGTCTTGCTGCTCAGCGCAGCAGGCAGTTTACAAGCTCAAGACTTGCGCGAACGTACTTACTATTATGAAATTCTGGAACCACGGCATGAACCAAAGCCGGAAGTAAACGGCTTTGCTACAGAAAAGATAAAAGAACAGTTGGATAGAGGATTAATAGCTGTTCCGGCCACTGACGGAAAGGGTATATATCTGAGTTGGAGATTATTGGAACAGGACAACGCAGATGTTTCATTTCATATTTATCGCTCTGTCAATGGAAAAACGCAGCGTTTAACCAAATCTCCGATAAAATCTACTTGTGATTTTATTGACAAAGCTCCGGTAAACGAAAAAGCATCCTACTGGGTATGCGCTCTGGACAAGAAGAAAAAAGTAACCGATACATCCGCCAAGATAGAAGTGGAAGCTCCTCTATTGAAGAATTATCAATCAATCAAGCTGAACCGGAATATAAAAGCCGGCAAAATAGCTGTTGCCGACCTGAATGGAGACGGAATTTATGATTATATCATTCGTACGCCGGATAAAAATGTAGACCCGGGAATGCCGGGTACTTTAGGTGGAGAAACTTATCAGATTGAAGCCTATCTGAGTGATGGAACTTTCTTGTGGTCAAAAGATCTGGGACAGGGAATAGAACCGGGCGTATGGTATTCTCCTTTCATCGCTTACGACTTTAATGGAGATGGCAAAGCAGAGATAGCCTTAAAAACGGCACCCGATGATGCTAAACGTAACGAGAAAGGTCGCATAGATTCAGGTGAAGAGTATTTGAGTGTACTGAATGGCATGACAGGAAAAGAAATAGCCCGTGTGGATTGGCCCGAACGTAATGACCGATATGGTAATCTTGTCCGCCAGAATCGCAACCAGATTGGTATGGCCTATCTGGATGGAAAGACTCCTTATATATTGGCATGCCGCGGAACTTATAAATTGATGGTTGTAGATGCCTGGCAATTGAACGGTGATAAACTGGAACGTGCCTGGAGATGGGATAGTGATGAGGAAAATCCTATAGTGAGAAGTATGGGGGCGCATAATATGATTTGCGGTGACGTGGATGGTGACGGAAAAGATGAAATCTTGTTGGGGTCATGCATGCTTGATGATAATGGTACATTATTGTGGTCTACCGGATTAGGACACCCGGATAAGGCCTATTTGACCGATATTGATCCGAATCGTCCGGGAATGGAAGTGTTTTTATGTTTGGAGCCTTGGCACGACAATGGGCGTGGAGTCTGTATGGTAGATGCTAAAACAGGGCAACCGGTTTGGAATATCGGCCATAAAACTTTTCATGTGGGAGATGGCATGGTTACAGACTTCGACCCTGCCCACAAAGGACTGGAATGCTTTGCAAGTGAAGACCGCAAAGGAGGAAGTACGGACAAATACTTGCTTTCAGCTGATGGCCAGCATTTAGGTAAGAATGAAGATGTTCCATCTTGCCGTAACTGGGCATGGTGGGATGGAGATTTACTACGCGAGACATTCAAAGGAGACGATAACCGTTGGGGAGCCAGTTCTTCTTCAAACGGTCGTTCATTGAGTATCGTAAAATGGAAAGGGGAAACGCTCACGGAGGGCATTGAAGGGAATATTCTGATGATTGCCGATTTATATGGTGACTGGCGTGAAGAGATTATCACTGCCTTGCCGGGTGAAATCCGTATTTATTCAACAAATATTCCGGCTAAAGATCGTCGCGTTACCCTAATGCAGGATGGAATATATAGAAACTATGTAGCACACCGTTCCATGGGCTATCCGCAAGCACCGGTTCCTTCTTATTATTTAGGTGAGTGAAAGATTTGTAATAACAAGGTTTTATAATTATGAAATGAAACACTGGATTATTGTAAATATACTCTTGCTTTGTGGCAGCATATATGCTTTTTCACAACCTTACAAGGGAGAAAAGTTGTCAAGAGGTTTAGTCGGAATTCCTACAGAGAAAGGAATGTACTTCAGTTGGCGCATAACGCTGAATGATGCGCCCGACTTGCAATTTGACTTATACCGAAGCACCAATGGTGGTACAGAGACAAAGCTGAATAAAGCCCCCATCAGCCAAACGAGTGATTTTTTGGATGAAACAGTGGACTTAAAAGCTGACAACATCTGGATATTGAAAGCAGATAACCAGATTGTTGCAACCTGGATTCGCACAAAAGAAGAAGAACTGACCCCTTATTTAAGTATCCCTATCAAGAAGCCGGAAGACGGGGAAATTGCAGGTGAACACTTCTTTTATACAGCCAATGATTGCAGTGTAGGCGATTTAGATGGTGACGGTGAATATGAAGTCATATTGAAGTGGACACCCTCTAACTCTAAACGGCCACCACAACGTGGATTTACAGGAAATACTTATCTAGACGCATATAAAATGGATGAAACTATGCTCTGGCGTATTGATTTAGGACCCAATATCCGTTCGGGAGCAGCTACAACCAACTTTCTTGTTTTCGATTTCGACGGAGACGGATGTGCCGAAGTATGTTGTAAGACAGGTGACGGAACTATAGACGGAATTGGACATGTGATAGGTGACAGCAAGAACGACTGGAGGACCTGGGATAAAGAAAGTCCAACGTACGGAAAGATTGTTAACGGACCGGAATATTTAACTGTCTTTGAAGGCAAAACCGGAAGGAAATTAGATTCAAAAGAATACATACCTACTCGCTATCCTATAGACGGATGGGGAGGTATTGGCGGCAATTGCGGTAATGACAATACCGGAGGACGTTCTGATCGTTTTACCGCAGGAGTTGCTTTTTTGGATGGTAAAAACCCCTCGCCTGTAATGGTCAGAGGATGGTATGGGCGCACCGTAGTCGCCGCATGGACTTTTACCAACGCCACGCTGAAAAATATATGGACCTTCGATAGTGCCAACCCTGGTTTAGAGAAGTACTCCGGCATGGGAAACCACAGTGTGACAATAGCAGATTTTGATGGTGACGGTTATGATGAAGTTTGTGTGGGAGCTATGACGGTAGATCATGATGGAAAAGGACTCTTCACAACTGGTCTGAGACATGGAGACGCTCTGCATGCCGGTCGTCTGATACCTTCACGCCCTGGTATGCAGGTATTTGGCGTACATGAGAATGAGGGAGATAACGAGATTGTAAATCGGACTCCTGCTGTAGCTATGTTTGATGGAGCTACCGGGGAAATTATCTGGCAGGATGGTTTAGGCAAAGATGCCGGACGTGGAGTTGCAGCCGATATTGATCCGCGCTATGAAGGAGCAGAATGCTGGTGCAATATTGGCGGACTAAGGAGAGGAGATACCGGAGAATTTATCAGTAATAAGAAGCCAAACTCCTGTAACTTCACCATTTATTGGGATGCCGATTCTCTGGCAGAATTGCTGGATCACGTTTCTATCAGTAAATGGAACTGGCAAACAGAGGAAACGGATTTGTTGCTGAAAGCCGAAGGAGTAGTCTCTAACAATGGAACCAAAGGAAATCCCTGCTTATCAGGAGACATCTTGGGGGACTGGCGTGAAGAAGTTATCTGGGCTTCAAAAGATCAAACGGAATTGCGCATCTATACAACTACAATACCTGCTACCGACAGGCGTCCAACTTTAATGAATGACCGTCAATATCGCCTGGCCATTGCCTGGCAAAATGTAGGATATAATCAACCGCCACATACCAATTTTTAGTCATGATGAAAAGAAACAGACTCTATATTTATTTATGTCTTTTGTTCTTGCCTTTAATATCATTAAAGGCACAGAACAACCAGGCTTCCGGTTTAAACGCCCGCGAGTTTAATAAGTATTGGAAAGTAGAATCGGAATCTCCCGATTTTAAAGTAACGTTCCGAGGGGATACGGCGGAAATTGTATCTCCCAAAGGGCTAACTCTCTGGAGAAAGGAAAAAATGAGTGGTAAAGTAACCATTGAGTACGATGCTTGCGTAGTCAATGAGACCAAAGAGGATCGTCTAAGTGATTTAAATTGCTTCTGGATGGCTTCTGACCCTAAATATCCCGATAACTTATGGAAACGTGAAAAGTGGCGCAACGGAATATTCCTGAATTGTTATTCCTTACAACTTTATTATCTGGGGTATGGCGGAAATCATAATTCCACTACACGGTTTCGTCGATATGATGGTAATGAAACAGGTATTACTGATCCTCAGGCCCGGCCTGCCATCTTAAAAGAATATACAGATGCGGAACATCTGTTGAAAGCAAACCACTGGTACCATATTAAAATTACAAATGAAAATAACAGGGTTAGTTATTATATAGACGGAAAACGTCTGGTGGATTTCAGGGATGCCGAACCTCTGACAGAAGGTTGGTTCGGTTTCCGCTCCACCTTATCACGTACCCGCATTACCAATTTTCATTATGAATGCTCATCACAGGAAACTACCGCCGTTCCTTTACAATGGATTGGTAATCCCCCTGAACTGGATAAGCCTGTAAGTTTTGGTGTCCCCTTTGATAAAGGAGAGGTTTTTCCAGAAAGCCTTTTGCAATTAAGAAGTGCCAATGGTGAGAATATTCCGGTTGATACTTGGCCATTGGCTTATTGGCCGGATGGTTCTGTGAAATGGAGCGGAGTAGCCGGCGTTATTCCTGCCGGAACAGAAAAGTTAATGCTTGAAAAGTCAAAGAAAAAATCAAAGGCTGGAAAATCGAATGATGAAACATCCGTCTCTGTAACTGAGACACACAAAGGTATCAAAATAGAAACAGGAATGCTTTCTGCTTATATTCCCCGGCAAGGTGAATTTCTGATAGACAGCCTATTATATAAAGGTGTGAAAATAGGTGAGAAAGCCCGTCTGATATGCAACACCCAAAGTGAGCCCATTCTTGAAAGCACCTCGCAGATATCTTTCACTAACTACACCAGCGAATTGAAATCAGCTATTGTGGAACGTTCAGGTGCAGTACGCACTCTTGTCAAACTGGACGGTGTGCATAAAAGTAAGGATGGACGCGAATGGCTGCCTTTTGTAGTACGCCTCTACTTCTATGGTGGAAGCGAACAAGTAAAGATGGTACATAGCTTTGTGTTTGATGGCAATCAGGATAAAGATTTTATCCGTGCTTTAGGCATCCGTTTCGATATTCCTATGCGCGAAGCACTCTACAACCGTCACATAGCCTTTTCGTGCGCTGATGGCGGAGTATGGAGCGAACCGGTACAACCACTGGTTGGGCGTCGCATTCTGACACTCGGAAAACCACAAGATAAAGAACCCTCCCTGCAACAGCAACAGATGGAAGGTAAACGTATTCCTCCTTATGAAACATTTGACGAAAAGAACCGTTCCTTGCTTGATAACTGGGCATCATGGGACAGCTATCGTTTGTCTCAGCTCACTGCGGATGCTTTCTCCATCCGTAAGCGCGCCAATGATGACAACCCCTGGATAGGTACTTTTTCCGGCACACGCAGTAGTGGCTATGCCTTTGCCGGCGACATTACCGGTGGACTCGGACTCTGTCTGCATGATTTCTGGCAATCTTATCCCTCTTCTATCGAAATGTCCGGAACGAAAACTCCTACAGCCACTCTTACGGCCTGGCTATGGAGTCCTGATGCCGAACCGATGGATCTGCGACACTATGATAATGTGGCACACGACTTAAATGCCAGCTATGAAGATGTCCAGGAAGGAATGAGTACTCCCTATGGCATAGCTCGCACTACTACGCTTACTCTGATTCCACAAGGGGGATATACCGGAAAGGAAACTTTCGCAGATTGTGCCAAGCAGCTTTCCGAACCAGGTATATTAATGCCCACGCCCGATTATCTGCATGCACAACAGGCGTTTGGTGTTTGGAGTCTTCCCGACCGCAGCACACCCTTCCGCGCTCGTGTAGAAGACCGCCTGGATGCCTATATTGATTTCTACAATAAGGCTATCGAACAGAATAAATGGTATGGCTTCTGGAATTATGGTGATGTTATGCACGCTTATGACCCTGTTCGTCACACCTGGCGTTATGATATCGGAGGTTTTGCCTGGGACAATACGGAATTAGCTTCCAACATGTGGCTTTGGTATAATTTTCTGCGCACAGGGCGTACCGATATTTGGCGTATGGCTGAAGCCATGACCCGCCATACAGCCGAAGTAGATGTCTACCATATAGGTCCCAATGCCGGATTAGGCAGTCGTCATAACGTCAGCCACTGGGGATGCGGTGCCAAAGAAGCTCGCATCAGTCAGGCTGCCTGGAACCGTTTCTATTATTATCTCACTACCGATGAACGTTGTGGTGATCTGATGACTGAAGTGAAGGATGCGGAACAGAAACTCTATACCCTGGACCCAATGCGCTTGGCTCAACCTCGAAGCGAATACCCTTGTACCGCCCCTGCCCGTTTACGCATTGGCCCCGACTGGCTGGCTTATGCAGGCAACTGGATGACAGAATGGGAACGTACCGGAAACACTGCATATCGTGATAAAATCATAGCAGGAATGAAAAGCATTGCAGCATTACCTAATCGTATTTTTACAGGTCCCAAAGCACTCGGCTTTGATCCGGCAACAGGCATAATCACCTCTGAATGTGATCCGAAACTGGAAAGCACTAACCATCTAATGACTATTATGGGTGGATTTGAAATCATGAATGAAATGCTCCGGATGATAGACCTGCCCGAATGGAACGATGCCTGGCTGGACCTTGCAACCCGTTATAAACAAAAAGCATGGGAGTTGAATCGTAGCCGTTTCCGCATTTCACGCCTGATGGGATATGCGGCCTACCACACCCGCAACCAAGAGATGGCAAAGGAAGCCTGGACGGATTTATTTACCAGATTGGAACATACCCCTGCTCCTCCTTTCAGCATCACAACTTTGCTTCCACCGGTAGTTCCGGCTCCGTTGGACGAGTGCAAAAGCATTAGCACTAATGATGCAGCTTTATGGAGTCTTGATGCCATTTACATGCAGGAAGTTATCCCGATGGACGAGTAAATTGTACGAATTTCCATGAATATTGTATATTATTCTATGGAAAAGTAACCTATTTTGCCCTATTTTTGCAATCGATGAAACAACTTATATCATGAAAAAACCTTTTTTGAAATCTTTGGGGAGTATTGCAGCTATTACAATAATTGCCCTTGGACTATCAGGGGCTATGCCTGCTCCAAAATACAAGACAGTAATTGTCAATGCACCTTTCCCGATGGAACCGATTAAGGAATTTATATTCCCTAATCGTGATTTCCCCATAAACAAGTATGGCGCCATAGCCGATGGAAAAACTAACAACACGAAAGCTATTGCCCGTGCCATTGCTGCTTGTAGTCGTGCCGGTGGTGGACGTGTAGTCGTTCCTGCCGGAGAATGGCTTACCGGACCGATTCATTTCAAGAGTAATGTCAATCTGCATCTATCAGAAAACGCTGTATTGCGGTTTACTGATAATCCTGACGACTACCTACCTGCCGTAATGACTTCATGGGAAGGTATGGAATGTTATAATTACTCTCCACTGGTTTATGCCTTCGACTGTGAGAACATTGCCATTACCGGAACCGGAACGCTTCAACCTATCATGGACACCTGGCGTAAATGGTTCAAACGCCCCCAACCTCATATGGACGCACTTGCAGAACTATACACAATGGCCTCAACGGATGTTCCTGTGAAAGAAAGACAAATGGCCAAAGGAGAGAATCACCTACGACCGCACCTGATACACTTCAACAGATGCCAGAACGTATTGCTCGACCAGTTCAAGATTCGTGAAAGCCCTTTCTGGACTATTCATCTTTATTTGTGCGATGGCGGCATTGTTCGCAATCTGGATGTGCGCGCCCACGGACATAATAATGATGGCGTCGATTTAGAAATGAGCCGCAACTTTTTAGTAGAAAATTGTAAATTCGACCAGGGGGATGATGCGGTAGTTATCAAGGCCGGACGTAATCAGGATGCATGGCGGCTGGATACCCCATGTGAGAATATTGTTATCCGAAACTGCGATATCATAAAGGGACATACTTTGTTGGGTATCGGCAGTGAAATGTCAGGCGGAATCCGCAATGTATATATGCATGATTGTGCTGCGCCGGACTCTGTATTCCGCTTGTTCTTTGCCAAAACTAATCACCGCAGAGGAGGTTTCATTGAAAACATTCACATGGAAAATGTGAAAGCAGGAAAGATGCAGCGTATACTGGAAATAGATACGGATGTACTTTACCAATGGCGCAATCTGGTGCCGACCTATGAAGAGCGGATTACACGTATCGATGGCTTGTACATGAACAATATATCCTGTGAACGTACCGAAGCCATTTATGATCTGAAAGGCGATGCCAAATTACCTGCAAAGAATGTGTTCATCAAGAATGTACATGCTGGTGAAGTCACCAAATTCATAAAGAATGTACAGAACGTTGAAAATGTAGTGGAAGAGAACATGACTTACGACCGCTTCCGTAATGCTGCCAATGCTCCAGCTTACGATTACTCTAAACTACAAAAAGAAAAATTAGGAAGAGGTGTAGTTGCCATCCGGGAAAATCCTTCGGAAGTGGCGGTTTCCTGGCGTTATCTTTCTTCCGATCCGGAAAACACTGCTTTCAACCTCTACCGTGACGGAAAGAAGATCGCGGAAGTATCTGCCAGTACCGGAACATTCTATCGCGATACCTATAAAAGCAAGAAAGCAGCAACTTATACAGTAAAACCGATAGTGAACGGGGCAGAAACAGGACACATCGAAGGGACTTACACCCTACCTGCCAAGGCACCGATAGGATACATCAATATCCCCCTCGACACACCTGCAGACGGTGTAACTCCCTCAGGAGAAAAGTATACTTATATGCCTAATGACGCTTCTATCGGTGATGTTGACGGTGACGGAGAATATGAAATCATCCTGAAATGGGACCCATCGAATGCGCATGATAACGCCCATGACGGCTACACGGGCAACGTACTCTTTGATTGTTACCGACTGACTGGTGAGAAACTATGGCGTATTGACATGGGACATAATGTTCGTGCAGGCGCCCACTATACCCAGTTCATGGTTTACGACTTCGATGGCGACGGACGTGCCGAAATCATTATGAAAACTTCCGACGGAACCGTCGATGGACAAGGAAATGTAATCGGCGATGCTTCTGCCGACTATCGCGAACCGGGTGACCCACGCCGCAATCAGGGCCGCATCCTGACTGGGAATGAATATCTCACTATATTCAACGGTCTAACGGGTGCAGCAATGAAAACCATAGATTATGTCCCTGAACGTGGGAATCTGGAAGATTGGGGAGATAACCGTGCCAACCGAAGCGACCGTTTTCTTGCAGCAGTGGCTTATCTGGATGGCATTCGGCCAAGTGCAGTCATGTGCCGCGGTTATTACACCCGCACAGTACTTGCTGCTTTCGACTGGGATGGAAAAGACCTGAAACAGCGTTGGATATTCGACAGCAATACTCCAGGTAATGGAGCTTATGCAGGCCAGGGAAACCACAACCTCCGTGTAGCCGATGTTGATGGGGACGGGTGCGACGAAATCATTTACGGTTCCTGTGCCATTGATAATAATGGAAAAGGTCTCTACTCCACCCGAATGGGACATGGAGATGCCATGCATCTGACTAAATTCTCTCCCAACATGAAAGGGTTACAAGTATGGGATTGCCACGAAAACAAAAGAGATGGTTCAAGTTTCCGCAATGCAGCCACAGGCGAGGTCTTCTTCCAAGTAAAGAGTGGTATAGATGTAGGCCGTTGTATGGCAGCGGATATCGACCCAACGAACCCCGGCGTGGAAATGTGGTCATGGGAATCAAAAGGATTACGCAACATCAAGGGTGAAGTGGTCAATCCGAATATCAAGACCTTCTCCGTTAATATGGCTGTATGGTGGGATGGCGATTTGCTTCGTGAATTACTGGACAAGAATGTAGTTTCCAAATATGATTGGGAAGCCGGCATCTGCAAACCTTTGATAACCTTCACCGGAGCCGTATCAAACAATGGTACCAAAGCAAATCCCTGTCTGCAAGGTGACATCACGGGTGACTGGCGCGAAGAAGTTCTTCTCCGTTCGGAAGATAATAAATCCCTCCGCCTCTATGTGTCTCCGATAGCAACCGATTACCGTTTCCATACCTTCCTGGAAGATCCCGTTTATCGAATCAGTATTGCGACACAAAATGTGGCTTATAACCAACCTAGCCAGCCCGGATTCTATTTTGGTCCGGATTTGAAAGGGAAGTTCAGAGGGTATGAATTTAAATAATAACCAGGATGCTAAACGATAAACCAACATCCCTAAACAATAAGAATTATGAATATTAAGACACTTTGCATCACAGGTGCCTTGTTACTAACCGGCATCAGCGTTTATGCCCAGAAAAAGAAAGAAGTCATCAATGACTCAAATACCCCGTTGCACCTTCTGCAACCGGCTTATAAAGTTCCTTATAAAGCACTCACGACCAGCGAAGTGAAAACAGATCTCGACCGCATACTCCGCTACCTGGAAAAGACCACACCTACCCGTGTAGTAAGCGAAAAAACAGGGAAGGTAATCACCGATTACAATAATTTGCCTGCCGATGCTCAACTGGAACGCGGCGCTTTCCGCCTTGCAAGTTATGAATGGGGAGTTACTTACTCCGCCATGCTGGCTGCTGCCGAAGCTACCGGAGACGCCGACTACAAGAAATATGTGACGGACCGTTTCAACTTCCTGGCCGAAGTAGCCCCGCGCTTCCGCGAAATGCTTGAGAAGAATGGTACTACAGACCCACAAATGAAACAAATTCTGACTCCACATGCTCTTGATGATGCCGGAGCCGTTTGTGCTGCCATGATAAAAGCACAGTTACAAGATAAATCTCTCAACCTCTATCCGCTGATAGAGAACTACCTCGACTTCATCTTGAACAAAGAATACCGTCTTGCCGATGGAACATTTGCACGCACCCGTCCGCAACTCAATACACTGTGGCTGGACGATATGTTTATGGGAATTCCCCCTGTTGCCTGGTACTCGCAATTAGCTAAAGACAACCAGCAAAAGTATCTTGCCGAAGCTATCCGTCAGATATTCCAGTTTGCCGAACGGATGTGGGTTCCTGAGAAGAAATTGTTCCGCCATGGTTGGGTAGAGAGTATGCAAGACCATCCTGCTTTTCATTGGGGACGCGCCAATGGCTGGGCTTTGCTCACCATGACCGAAGTACTGGACGTGATGCCCGAAAATCATCCCCAACGTGCCAAACTAATGGAACTTTTCCGTGAGCATGTCCGCGGATTGGCAGCCTGTCAAAGCGGAGAAGGTTTCTGGCATCAGCTACTCGACCGCAATGACTCCTATCTAGAAACTTCGGCAACCGCTATTTATGTATATTGCATGGCTCACGGAATCAACAAAGGGTGGCTGGATGCACTGGCTTACGGGCCTGTAGCCCAATTGGGCTGGCATGCTGTTTCCACGCAAATCAATGCAGAAGGACAGGTAGAAGGCACTTGCGTAGGCACTGGTATGGCTTTCGACCCGGCATTCTACTATTATCGTCCGGTCAATGTATATGCCGCCCATGGCTATGGCCCCGTGATATGGGCAGGAGCCGAAATGATTAATCTGCTGAACAAGCAACACCCTAAAATGAATGACAGCGCCATACAATACTACTCTACCGAGCAGAAAACAACAGCACCTATTTTCAGTGTAAGCGAATCCAAATAACCCTTAATAACAATGTATCATGAAAAGAGAAGCATTCAAAATGTTCCTGAAACCCGGCTTCGAAAAGGAATATGAAAAAAGACATGCAGCCATCTGGCCAGAATTAAAAAAGATGTTGTCCGACGGCGGAGTATACGACTACTCCATCTACTGGGACAAAGATACGAATATCCTCTTTGCTTGTCAAAAGACGAAAGGTGAAGAGTCGTCACAGGATATGGGTACCAATCCCATTGTTCAAAAATGGTGGGATTATATGGCGGATATAATGGAGGTAAATCCTGACAACTCTCCGGTAACCATACCATTGCCGGAAGTTTTCCATATGGATTAAAAAAACAAAAGTGCATTGAAGATCTGTTTCAATGCACTTTTTTCCGTATTTTTGTTACGTACTAATAATCTATGAAATATGAAAAAGCACTTTCTATTATTGTGCACATCCCTGTTTTGCCTTATTTTAAATTCTTCCGCATCTGTCGAAGTACGTTCCAACCATATGACGACTTCAGACGGGCTACCCAACAACTCTGTCTGTTACATGTTTCAGGACAGCAAAGGATTCATCTGGATGGGCACTTTGAATGGACTCAGCCGCTACGACGGTAATTCATTTGTCACCTTCTTGCCCGAAAGCGAATCAAGAAAAGGACGGATAGCATTGTCTACCAACCATGCCAGAACTATCAGTGAAGATAAAAACGGGCTTCTATGGATAGAAACCTCCGGTGAGTTCTTCAATTGCTACGATTTAAAGAAAGACTGTTTTGTTGACTTCACCGGTTGTAACGAATACCGCCAGAATTACGACCGCAAAATAGAAGCGGACAACGGGGATATCTGGCTGTGGCAAAACAGAAATGGTTGTCGGCGGGTTACATACCAGAACAATACGTTTACTTCCGTAACCTATAAAAAGAATAAAGGGAACTTACCATCGGACAGTGTTGCCTATGTATACCAAGACAAACAAGGGGGTATCTGGGTAGGAACAAATTACGGTGTATCCCAAATTGTAGGTGACAAAAGCGTCATCGTTGAAAAGCACAATGCTTTCGCAGCCCAGTCTTTCGAGAAAAGCATCTTCTTCCTGTCAAACGGCGGCATCATCTCTAAAAAGGAAGGAAGTAATCCGACAACAACAGTCGCCCAACTTCCAAAGGAAAGAAACAATATCACCATATACGGAACACTTTGCCTGCAAAATGATTGGGTGATATTTACCTCTACCGGCGGATACATATTCGACATGAAAACATGCCAGGTCAGCCGCCAACCGGAACTGGATATCCGGAATGGCAATGTCCTGACCGACAACCTCGGTAATTATTGGATTTACAACCATACAGGCAAAGTATGGTACGTGAATGCCAAGACGCGGGCCATCAAGACTCTCCAACTGAGCACTCCGGATAAACTTAACTACGTGGATATGGAACGCTATCACGTGGTGCACGACTCTCGGGGAATTATCTGGATATCAACGTACGGGAACGGACTTTTTGCCTACAACACCTTTACGGAGGAACTCCAGCATTTCGATTTTCAGATTGATGGTTTCAGCCACATTAGTTCCAATTATCTGCAATATATCATGGAAGACAGTTCCGGTGCCATATGGGTCAGTTCCGAATATGCCGGAGTTACCCGCCTAACCATTCTGAACGAAGGTATACAGCGTATCTATCCGGAAGCCGTTTCCTTGTCAGACCGTTCAAATACCATACGAATGATAACCCGACTGAAAAACGATGAAATCTGCATCGGTACGCGGGGCGGAGGGGTGTATACCTATGATGTGCAAATGGAAACGCAAAAAAAGCAATATCATTTCACTTCCAACATATACGCGATAGCCGAAGACAATAACGGAACAGTATGGATGGGCAGCCGTGGAGACGGACTCTGCATAGACGGTAAATGGTATGTAAACAAGAACGATGATGCTTCATCCATCTCTAACAATCACATCTTCACCCTATATTGCGACCGGAAAGGGCGAATGTGGGTAGGAACTTTCGGCGGCGGACTTGATTTAGCCATCAAGGGTGAGCATGGGTATACCTTCCGGCATTTTCTGAATAAAGGTTTCGGGCAGCAGCGGACACGTGCCATTATGGAAGATAAGAATGGATGGATGTGGGTAGGTAACAGTGACGGAGTATATATATTCCAGCCTGACTCTCTGATAGCCGACTCAAACAACTATCTGATATACAATTACAATAATGGAAAACTGCGCAGTAATGAAATAAAATGTATCTATCAGGATACTCAGGGGCACATCTGGATTGGTACATCGGGAGGTGGATTAAGCATGTGTACCCCGGAGAATGATTACAAAAACCTAAGTTTCAAGCATTACAGCACCAACAACGGATTAGTGAACAATATGGTTCAAGCCATTGCAGAAGACAAACAAGGAAAACTGTGGGTTTCAACAGAATATGGCATCTCGCGCTTCAATCTCGAAACGCAAACTTTTGATAACTTCTTCTTCTCTCCTTATACTTTAGGAGATGTCTATAGTGACAACAGTTCCTGCGTCAGCAAGGACGGCAGATTATTGTTCGGCACTAACTACGGGCTATTGGTTATCAACCCCGAACAAATAGGAAAAGGCACTGTTCCTAATTCAGTTGTCACGTTCACCAACCTGCAAGTAAACGGAATATCCATGCGCCCAAGAGACATCGATTCGCCGCTGGTTAATGCAATGATGTACACAGATGAAATCAAATTGAAGTATTTCCAAAACTCCTTTGTAATAGACTTCACCACATTTGACTATTCAGAAAGTAATAGCTATACCTATACTTACCGTTTAGAGAACTATGACAAGGAATGGAGTAAGCCTTCTCCATTAAGTTTTGCTTCTTACAAAAATTTGCCGCCGGGCACATACAACCTACACGTAAAAGTTTGTAATGCTACCGGTATTTCAGGAGATCAGGAAGCTATTCTAAAAATAATAGTAACCCCTCCTTTCTGGAAAACAAACTGGGCATTCCTTACGTACACCTTATTGTTTTTAATTATACTCTACATTGCATATAGATTGGTACTGAATTTCAATCTCCTACGGAACAAAGTACAAGTAGAAAAGCAACTGACGGAATACAAGTTGGTATTCTTCACTAATATCTCACATGAATTCCGTACACCTCTGACGTTGATACAAGGGGCCTTGGAGAAGATACAAGGTATGGAGAAGGTTCCCAAAGAAATGGCTAATTCTCTGAAAGTGATGAATAAAAGCACCCAACGTATGTTGCGTCTGATTAACCAGTTGCTGGAATTTCGGAAGATGCAGAATAATAAGCTAGCACTTTCTCTGGAAGAAACGGACGTTATGGGCTTTCTTCATGAAATCTTCCTGAGCTTCAAAGATACAGCAGCATCCAAAAATATGGATTTCCGTTTTCAGCCTTCAGTGGCTTCCTACAAGATGTTCATTGATAAAGGGAATCTGGATAAAGTGGTTTATAACTTGCTTTCAAATGCTTTCAAATACACCCCGAGTAATGGTAAAGTCACCCTGTCGGCTATTGTTGATGAAGAAAAGCAATGTCTGGAAATCTCCGTATCAGATACCGGTATCGGCATTGCCAAAGAAAAGCGGGGAGAACTATTCAAGCGTTTTATGCAAAGCAATTTTTCCAGTAATAGCACCGGGATAGGTCTGCACCTGACACATGAATTAGTAAACGTGCATAAAGGTACTATCACTTATGATGAAAATCAAGGAGGTGGTTCCATCTTTACTGTCTTACTTCCTACAGCAACAAGCGTATACGAAGAGAAAGACTTCCTGATACCACACAATGCTTTCCTGGAAGAGAAATCCTACAAGAAAGGAAGCGAAGAAGAAACAGAGATTCCGGAGGTTAACGAAATAGAGGCAAGAGAGCCTTCCAATCCATACAGGTTGCTAATCATAGAGGATGACAATGATGTACGGGAGTTCCTGAAAGACGAATTCAAGCCTTACTTTGAAGTAGTGACCGAAGCAGACGGACTCTCAGGTCTGGAACGTGCACGAACATATGATGCCGACCTCATCATTTGCGATGTATTGATGCCGGGACTGACTGGTTTTGAAGTAACCCGCAAACTCAAAAGCGATTTCGATACTAGTCATATACCCATCATATTATTAACCGCAATGAGTTCGGCAGAGAATCACCTGAAAGGCGTAGAAAGCGGAGCAGATGCATATATCACCAAGCCTTTCAGTCCCAAGTTATTGCTGGCAAGAGCTTTTCAGTTGATAAAACAGCGGGAGAAGTTACGGAAGAAGTTCTCGGACGAACCTGGTATGATAACTCCCACTATCTGTACATCAGAAAAGGATAAGCAGTTTGCAGATAAGCTTCAATCCATTCTGGAACAACAGATTGGTAATAGTGAATTTGCAGTAGATGATCTGGCTTCGATTATGGGATTGGGACGCTCTACATTCTATCGCAAAGTGCGGGGAGTGACCGGCTATTCTCCCAATGAATACATGCGTATCATCCGAATGAAGAAAGCTGCGGAACTGTTACTCGAAAACCGTTATACAGTGGCGGAAGTATCCTATAAAGTGGGTATTGAAGACCCATTCTATTTCAGCAAATGCTTCAAGAAGCAGTTTGGGCATTCGCCATCAGTATATCTGCGGGGGAAGAATGATGCGGAAGAAGGAAAGGAAGAGACAGCAGAAAAATGATAACTATATAACGAGAATGCCAGAAAATTTCTTTTCTGGCATTCTCGTTATATACATTGTTAACCAAAGTAATTACCAATCATTATTTTCATTTCCAACAAGACCATTCTTTGCTGCTTCTTCTATTTTATCCATGATAACATTTGAATAAGCATGTGTCATAACAAGTGCTTTAGAAGAACTTTTTTTAGCCTTGTACTCGTCTTTCTTTTGAAATGGAAAACATTTCTCAATAGCCCACATTTCAACAGATTTAGTTGCTTGTGTACCTCCAATAGCTCCCATTATACCACCACCGACATACTTATTAACATCATAATTTTGGACTGTGTAAGTAACACGAATTTTACCATCTTTAATATCTACTCTAATAATAGGGTGTATACTAATAACGTAGGAATTCATGCCACCTGTATGAGATGCAATGCCACTTATAAATCCTTTGCCAATAATCACACCAGATTCTTTATCATTAAGCTGAATAACTGCATCAGCATCATTAAATGTAGCAGTAAACCAATAATTAAGTGCAACATAAAGTTGCTCTTTTGTTTGTTCTCCACATTCAATGACCTGAACATAAGTCAATGAATTGTTTTTATCCAATGAAACTTCTGTTCCCAGATTTTCAGCAGCTTCAGTCCATTTATCACCATACTTTTCAACTGCATACTTCTCAAGTTCTTCAGCACGCATCATCTGAGCACTTGCACATACCGCCATAAGACACGCCAATGTGCTAATAAAAAATCTTTTCATTTTACTAAAATATGCATCGTAGGTTCATTGATGCTCTTATAATAAGAAATAAAATATAGGCACATTAAAGAATGTGTGAACCTATCAGTTCAATTCACTTAAATAAAAAGTTGAGTTTTATCGTTTGGGAATAAGACTAAACACTTCCTTATATGTGTGTGTTGCTCTCTACAACGATGCAAAGATACATAGTTTTTTGGCAAAAGGTCTTATTTTGTGAATTATTTATAAAAAAGTATGTAAAAAAGTTGGTTCATAAAACAAAAGCCTCCAACTATAGAGGTTAAAACTATATATCAACAAAATAGCCTCAACTTCTGAGTTGAGGCTACCTGTGTTTTATTCCCACTCTATTGTTGCAGGTGGTTTTGACGAAATATCATAGGTTACACGGTTTACCCCTTTCACCTTATTAATTATGTCGTTGGATACTTTACCCAAAAATTCATACGGTAAATGTGCCCAGTCTGCCGTCATGGCATCCGTAGAAGTCACTGCACGCAACGCAATCGCACGTTCATATGTACGTTCGTCCCCCATCACACCTACCGACTGTACGGGAAGCAGAATAACACCTGCCTGCCACACCTGATGGTAAAGGGAAGTCTCGTTGCCATCAGCATCTTTCACTTTCCAGTCACGTAAACCTTGGATATAAATATCATCCGCATTTTGCAGGATAGCTACCTTTTCAGGAGTAATATCGCCCAAAATACGCACTGCCAGACCCGGTCCGGGGAAAGGATGGCGGGTAATCAGATGTTCGGGCATGCCCAACTCACGACCTACACGGCGAACTTCATCCTTGAACAGCAAACGAAGTGGTTCACAAAGTTTCAAGTGCATCTTTTCGGGCAGACCGCCTACATTATGATGACTCTTAATAACCGTTCCGGTGATAGAAAGAGACTCAATGCAATCAGGATAAATAGTACCTTGTGCCAGCCACTTCACATCTTTAATCTTATGGGCTTCTTCATCGAATACGTCAATAAAGCCCTTACCTATAATCTTACGTTTCTTTTCCGGTTCCGCTACTCCGGCCAATTCAGCAAAAAACTTAGCACTGGCATCTACACCGATTACGTTCAGACCGAGGCATTCATAATCGTGCATCACATTCTTGAACTCATTCTTGCGGAGCATACCGTGGTCTACGAAGATACAAGTCAGATTCTTACCAATAGCACGGTTCAGCAGCACAGCAGCCACAGAAGAATCCACGCCACCACTCAAACCAAGAACCACTTTATCATCACCCAACTGTTCTTTCAATTCAGCAACAGTCGTTTCAATAAAAGAAGCCGCACTCCAGTCCTGTTTGCAACCGCAAACATCCACTACGAAATTTTTCAGCATCTGCGTGCCGTCTTCCGAATGGAACACTTCGGGATGGAACTGTACGCCCCATACCTGCTCATTCTCTATCTGGTAAGCAGCAATCGCTACCTTATCCGTTGAAGCAATTTTCTTGAAGTCGGAAGGGATGGCTGTGATTGTATCACCGTGGCTCATCCACACTTGTGAACCTTCTTTCACGCCCTTGAACAGTACATTATCCTTATCAAAAGAACTCAAATGTGCACGTCCATATTCGCGACTTCCGGCGGGTTCCACTTTACCACCATTCGTATAAGCAATGAATTGCGCACCATAGCAAATACCCAGAATAGGATACTTTCCACGAATTTCACTCAAATCAACCTTGAATGCACTTTCATCGTATACAGAGAATGGGCTGCCTGAGAGGATAACTCCCTTTACACTCTTATCTCCTTTCGGGAACTTATTGTAAGGAACAATCTCGCAATACGTACTCAATTCACGGACACGACGGCCAATGAGCTGTGTAGTCTGCGAACCGAAATCAAGAATGATAATCTTTTCCTGCATATAATCTGTATGGATTTAGTTTAAAATGAGCTGCAAAAGTATGAAAAACTGAGGGAATAATAGGAATTATAGAACGGAAAATCTATATTTGCGAATAAATAAATCATTTAATACATAGGAAAACATAAAAAAAATCAGTTCTTTACTACTATTGCTTTTATGCAATATTGTATGTCTGCAAGCACAGGAAAACAGAATTGCTGAATTAGAAAAATCACTCGAAATCATGCGTACCGATCTGCAGCAAAAGAAACTATTGTTCAGTTGGACGCTCATGGAGAAGTATCTGGATGCTTGCAGTGCATCCAACAAGTTAGTAAACATCAAGAATGAACCCAAACTGACTTATATCATTTTCGAATTAAAACCCAAAGAACTCGCAGCTTCCAAGGAAACCTATGAGACAGCTAAAGACGAACTGAAAAAGATGTTGAATACTTATTCCGAATATGTGCAATTAGACTCTGCCTACCGGAATACCGCTAAAGAGGAAACACGTAAAGAAATTAATGTAGCCATGAATAATTTTTATCGCCGTTTATCCGACGAGAACAAAAACTACCGTCCCATGCGCGATAAAGAACAGAAAGCACTTAGGAGCTACTATATAGCCGCAGCACGCTATATGCTGGAAGAAAGCAGAAATAAACAGGAAGTGGCGCCAAATGGCATCATAGATTACAAAGAGCGCGAAAATATCCTCAACTCCAATGCTGCCCTCAATCAATTATCCGTAGAAATCAGACTATTGGAAAATCTACAGAGAGAAGCGATCCAGGAATATCAAAAATTAAAATATCATATAACTCCATCCAAGTAAAGCAAAGCTCATTTAAGGCAAAATAAAGCTATACTGATTATCAGTCCCTTACAAGGAGTTAAGAGTTTGTTGACAAGGAGTTAACTTCTTGTCAACAAACTCTTAACTCCTTGTTGACAGGGTATTGAAAACCTTTAAGAATTGTTCTATTTTTCCGACCTCTCCGCACCCGATCCGTGTCAAGGCCGTACTTTCTCCGTATCTATACGCTTAGACTTGATACGGCCTTGACACGGCTCAGATACGGACCGGGTATGGTGAGAGTCCTGAGATTGTTCTTTTTATCGTTTTTCTTTCAATAAATCCCTGATTTCCGTCAGCAACACTTCTTCTTTTGTCGGTGCAGGAGGAGCAGGAGGTGCTGCAGGAACCTCTGCTTCTTTCTTGGTTGTCAGTTTTGTCAGCAACTTGATGAACAGAAAAATGGAGAAAGCAATAATGAGAAAATCAAACGTCGCTTGCAGGAAATTACCATAATTTAAGGTAACAGCTGCAATCTCCTTGCCATCTACCATTTCGGCAGGTTTCATCACCCACTTCAGGTCCGTAAAGTTCACACCGCCCACCAATAAACCGAGAGGAGGCATAATGACATCTGCTACTACAGAGGACACAATTTTACCAAACGCGCCACCAATAATTACACCGACAGCCATGTCTATCACATTGCCTTTCATGGCAAATGATTTAAAATCTTGTAAAAATGAACTTTTTCCCATCTTTTCCATTATTTAATTATAAAATTAAGTGCGAATATAAAAACATTTTCTTACTTTTGCACCGCATTTCGGAAATAAATGCTCAAGAGAAGAGAGATATTTGAACAAATATTATAAAACCCTTAAAAGTTTAAACAAAATGATTAAAGTAGGTATTAATGGATTCGGACGTATCGGACGTTTCGTATTCCGCGCTGCTCAGACAAGAAACGATATTCAAATCGTTGGTATTAACGACCTTTGCCCGGTTGACTACTTGGCTTATATGCTGAAGTATGACACTATGCACGGTCAGTTCGACGGAACAATCGAAGCTGATGTTGAAAACAGCAAGCTGATTGTAAATGGTAACGCTATCCGTATTACTGCAGAAAGAAATCCTGCTGACTTGAAGTGGAATGAAGTAGGTGCAGAATATGTAGTTGAATCTACAGGTTTGTTCCTTTCTAAAGATAAAGCTCAAGCTCACATCGAAGCTGGCGCAAAATACGTTGTAATGTCTGCTCCTTCTAAGGACGATACCCCGATGTTCGTATGCGGTGTTAACGAAAAGACTTACGTGAAAGGTACTCAGTTCGTTTCTAACGCTTCTTGTACTACTAACTGTTTGGCTCCTATCGCTAAGGTATTGAACGACAACTTCGGTATCACTGACGGTTTGATGACTACTGTTCACTCTACAACTGCTACTCAGAAAACAGTTGACGGTCCTTCTATGAAAGACTGGAGAGGTGGTCGTGCTGCTTCTGGCAACATCATCCCGTCTTCTACTGGTGCTGCTAAGGCTGTAGGTAAAGTTATCCCTGCTTTGAATGGTAAATTGACTGGTATGTCTATGCGCGTTCCGACTTTGGACGTATCTGTAGTTGACTTGACAGTTAACTTGGCTAAACCGGCTACTTACGCTGAAATCTGTGCTGCTATGAAGGCTGCTTCTGAAGGCGAATTGAAGGGTATCCTGGGTTACACTGAAGATGCAGTTGTTTCTTCTGACTTCTTGGGTGACGCTCGCACTTCTATCTTCGACGCTAAAGCTGGTATCGCTTTGACTGATACTTTCGTTAAGGTTGTATCTTGGTATGACAACGAAATCGGTTATTCTAACAAGGTTCTTGACTTGGTTGCTCACATGGCATCAGTTAACAAGTAATCAATAGAGTATCCAAATACCCTATAAACAGGCAGCCTCATTGAGGTTGCCTGTTTCTTTTATATAACCGCCTTAAGTTGAATAATATACTTTGTTAAAATATAGTTGGTTCTTCGTCAAATCAGCTATTTTTTTGCAATTTTGCAGTTAGATTATTTTTACCGATACATTCATCGTATGATAAAATTAAAACTAACTCTAACATTGCTTTGCCTTATGAACATAATACAGGCTCAAAACCCTTTTTTCGAAAAGTATTCTACCCCACACGGAACCATTCCGTTTGATAAAATAAAGACCGAACATTATGAACCTGCCATCCGTGAAGGCATCAGCCGCCACGATGCGGAGATCGATGCGATTATAAACAATACGGAGGCACCCACTTTTGCCAATACCGTGGCAGCCTATGAGAAGTCCGGGCAATTATTAAGTCAGGTCAGCACCGTGTTTGGCAACCTGCTCAGTGCGGAGACAAATGACGATATGCAGGAACTGGCCAAAACCATGATGCCGCTACTGAGCGAACACAGCAATAACATCACTCTGAACGAAAAGTTATTTGCACGCATCAAGGCGGTATATGACCAAAAAGCCCAAGCTAATCTCACTCCTGAGCAAAACAAGTTGCTGGAAGAGGTATACAATAGTTTTGTCCGTAGTGGTGCCAATCTGGAAGGAGAAGCTAAAGAACAGTATCGTGCTCTGAGCAAAAAACTCAGCCTGCTGACCCTGCAATTCGGAGAAAATAACCTGAAAGAAACCAATGACTACAAACTGGTACTGACGGACATGTCACAACTGTCCGGCCTGCCACAAAGCGCTGTTGATGCAGCCGCCGAAACAGCCAAAGAAAAAGGTGTGGAAGGATGGGTGTTCACTTTGCAAGCTCCCAGCTACAGCCCGTTCATGATGTATGCCAACAATCGCGATTTGCGTTGCGAGCTCTACATGGCATACAACACAAAGTGTAGCCATGACAATGAAACTAATAATCTGGAGATTGTAAAGAAGTTGGTCAATACCCGCCTGGCTATTGCGAAACTTCTGGGATACAATAGTTTTGCTGAATATAATCTGAAAGAGCGAATGGCAGAAAACAGCAATGCTGTATATAAATTACTGAACCAGTTGCTGGATGCCTATACTCCGACTGCCAAACAGGAATATGCAGAAGTGGAAGCATTGGCACGCCAACTGAATGGCGATGATTTCACAGTTATGCCCTGGGATTGGGCATACTATTCCCATAAGTTGAAAGACCAGAAATTCCAGATAGACGACGAAATGCTTCGCCCCTACTTTGAACTGAGTAAAGTGAAAGAAGGCGTATTCGGGCTGGCTACCCGCTTATATGGCATCACGTTCAAGAAGAACGACGATATTCCTGTTTATCATAAAGATGTGGATGCGTATGAGGTATTCGACAAAGACGGCAAGTTTCTTTCTGTGCTCTACACCGATTTCCATCCCAGAGATGGCAAACGTTCGGGTGCATGGATGACTTCCTATAAAGAGCAATGGATTGATGGAGCAACGGGAGAGAACAGCCGCCCGCATATATCCATTGTAATGAACTTCACTAAGCCGACCAAAGACAAACCGGCTTTACTGACATTTGGTGAATTGGAAACATTCCTGCACGAATTCGGACACAGCCTGCATGGTATGTTTGCCAATTCTACCTATGAGAGTTTGAGCGGTACAAATGTATATTGGGATTTTGTGGAACTTCCCTCCCAGTTTATGGAAAACTTTGCCATCGAAAAAGAATTTCTCCACACCTTTGCCCGACATTACCAGACCGGGAAATTGATTCCTGACGAACTGATACAGCGCATTGTGGACTCTTCCAATTTTGATGCTGCATATGCCTGTCTACGCCAGGTTAGCTTCGGACTGTTGGACATGGCATGGTACACCCGTACAACTCCATTTGACGGTGATGTGAAAGTTTACGAAAAAGAAGCATGGGCGAAAGCACAAATTCTTCCTGTGATAGAAGAAACCTGCATGAGTACCCAATTCTCACATATCTTTGCAGGAGGGTACTCAGCCGGATATTACAGCTACAAATGGGCAGAGGTGCTGGATGCAGATGCTTTCTCACTATTCAAGCAGAAAGGTATTTTCAATCCAGAAGTAGCCGCCTCATTCCGCGAGAACATCCTTTCCAAAGGAGGAACAGAGCATCCAATGGTACTTTACAAACGCTTCCGCGGACAGGAACCAACTATTGATGCATTATTAATCAGAAACGGAATAAAAAAATGAAAAAGATAAAGATATATATACAGTTGCTATTAGTAGCTTTACTCACTCCCGTTTTGAGTGCCTGTGACCAAGAAGACGATGTTGTTGATATCTTCACTGGAAAAACCTGGTACATGACTTACATTGCGGTGGAAGGACAGAATAAGATGTATGACTTCTGGCAGGGAAATGAAGACGCGCGGATACAAAGTTTTAAAACCATTACAGGGGACAACTACACTTTGACATTTGATGGAGCCGACCTGGGTAACTCGACTGCTGGCGGGACTTTCAGTGGAAGAGCGACCTCTGCTAGCATAAGCGGACAATGGAATGCAAGCGGAGAAAGCCGAAAACTTACATTAGACATTAAAAATGCAGGTACCGATACCGATAAATATTTAGGTAAAGCGTTCATAGAAGGACTGAAAAAAGCAGTCAGATATGGCGGAGATAACAAAAACCTGTATATCTATTACGAGGAAGGGCAGACTGTAAAGTTCATTTCTTTCGCTCCTCAACGTAATTCTGGTAATTAAAAAGAGATTTATGGACATTTCAGCTAAAGAGAAACAAGAAGCGCTGGACAAACGTTATATACGTATGGCAAGCATCTGGGCGGAAAATTCATATTGCATACGCCGCCAGGTAGGCGCACTTATTGTCAAAGACAAAATGATAATTTCCGACGGGTATAATGGTACACCTGCCGGTTTTGAAAACGTATGCGAAGATGATGACAACATAACCAAACCCTATGTGCTGCATGCCGAGGCGAACGCCATCACCAAGATAGCCCGTTCCAATAATAGCAGCGACGGCGCTACCATGTATGTCACTGCTTCGCCATGCATTGAATGTTCAAAACTGATTATCCAGGCAGGTATCAAACGAGTGGTTTACTCAGAGAAATACCGTTTGGAAGATGGAATCGAGTTGCTGAAGCGTGCAGGTATCGAAGTAGTATATATTGAAAACTTATAAACAGGAACTATACAATGAGTACAAAAAACTCTTCCCGTTTCACTCCGCTTATCATTGCCATCAGCGTAGTAATGGGAATTCTGATTGGAACATTTTATGCCAGACATTTCGCCGGAAATACGCTGGGCATCATCAACGGCTCGTCGAACAAGCTGAATGCTTTGCTGCGGGTTATTGAAGACCAATACGTGGACACTGTCAACATGACGGACCTCGTGGAAAAAGCGATGCCGCAGATACTGGCAGAGTTAGATCCCCACTCCACTTATATTCCCGCCCAGAATCTGGAAGAAGTAAATTCTGAGTTGGAAGGTAGTTTCAGTGGCATCGGTATTCAATTCACCATTCAGGAAGACACCATTCATGTGAACAGTGTCATTCAGGGTGGCCCGTCCGAGAAGGTTGGACTGATGGCAGGCGACCGCATTGTCAAGGTAGATGACAGCCTATTCGTGGGCAAACCTCTGACGAATGAAAAAGCAATGCGCACCCTTAAAGGACCTAAAGGCACTAAAGTGAAACTTAGCGTTAAGCGCGCAACCGAAAAAGATTTGCTGGACTTCGTCATTACACGTGGTGACATCCCACAGAACACCATTGACGCGGCATATATGCTCAGCAATGAATACGGTTATATACAAATCAGCAAATTCGGACGTACCACCCATGTGGAACTGCTGAATGCGATTGCCCAACTCAGTCACCACAATTGCAAGGGAATCATCATCGACCTGCGCGACAATACCGGCGGCTACATGGAAGCAGCTGTACGCATGGTAAATGAATTCTTGCCGGAAGGTCAACTCATTGTCTACGCACAGGGCCGCAAATATCCCCGCACGGAAGATTATGCCAACGGAACAGGCAGTTGCCAGAAAATGCCTTTGGTGGTACTGACCAATGAAGGTTCCGCTTCTGCCAGCGAGATTTTCGCAGGAGCCATTCAGGATAATGACCGTGGCACTATTGTAGGACGCCGTTCCTTTGGTAAAGGATTGGTGCAACAGCCGATTGATTTCAGTGATGGTTCTGCCATCCGTCTGACAATCGCCCGCTACTATACTCCTTCCGGTCGTTGCATCCAGCGCCCGTATAAGAATGGTAAAGATTCCAAGTATGAAATGGACTGGCTGACCCGTTATGAGCATGGTGAATTCTTCTCTAAGGATAGCATCAAGCTGGATGAGAACCTACGTTACTCCACCCGTCTGGGACGCCCTGTTTACGGTGGCGGCGGTATCATGCCCGACTTTTTCGTGCCGCAAGACACAACAGGCACTTCATCTTATCTGATTGAGGTGCTCAACAAAGGATTGACCTTGCAGTTCAGTTTCCAATATTCCGACCGCAACCGGGCTAAACTGAATGAGTTTGATAATGAAGAAGATATGTTGAAGTATCTTCGTCAGCAAGGCATTGTGGAACAGTTCATACGCTTTGCCGACAGTAAGGGAGTGAAGAGACGCAATATTCTCATCCACAAGTCGCACAAGTTGATGGAAAGAAACTTGTATGGAAACATTATCTATAACATATTAGGCAGAGAACCCTACATCAAGTATATCAATCAGGGTGATCCTACCGTACAAAAAGCATTAGAAATTCTGGAGAATGGGGAAGCATTCCCTAAAGCCCCGGAAGAAGGTTTGAAGGAAGAAAAGAAAGATGAAGGAAAGAAAAAAAGAACTGCGGAAGCGTATGGCATTGTTAAAGACCCGGCACGGGCTTTCCACTACGCATCAATCCCAGTCTGCTGAAATACTTACCGCCCTGGAAGCCCATCCGGCTTTCAGGGCGGCACATATCGTCCTGCTCTATTACTCACTAAAGGACGAAGTTGATACACACGAATTTGTCCGGAAGTGGAGCCGCGAAAAGCGGATATTGCTTCCGGTTGTCGTAGGTGACAATCTGGAATTGCGTGCCTACACCGGTCCCGAAGACTTGGCAACAGGGGCTTATGGCATCGAAGAACCTACCGGAGAACTCTTCACCGACTATGCAACCATAGACTTTGCCGCCATTCCCGGCGTAGCTTTCGACGTTGCAGGCAACCGGCTGGGTCGGGGTAAAGGTTACTATGACCGACTACTCCCTCAACTCACAGCATTCAAAGTCGGCATCTGTTTTCCTTTTCAATTAGTGGAAGAAGTGCCTGCGGAGCCGTTCGACATCCGCATGGATACGATTATAACAATCAAATGAAAACAAATTATCACACTCATACTACCCGTTGCATGCACGCCACGGGCAGTGACGAAGACTACGTACTCAGCGCCATCAAAGGCGGTTATCAGGAGCTTGGATTTTCAGACCACACCCCATGGAAGTATCACACTGATTATGTAGCCGATATGCGTATGCTTCCTGAAGAACTATCGGAGTACGTAGAAAGCCTGCACTCGCTCCGCGAAAAGTATCGTAACCAGATAAGTATCAAAATAGGACTGGAATGCGAGTACTTCCCTGCTTACACACACTGGCTGAAAGAACAAATCAAAAAGTACCAGCTGGACTATATCCTGTTCGGAAATCATCACTACCATACAGATGAAAAGTTCCCTTACTTCGGACACCATACAGAGAACCTTGATATGCTGGAATTATATGAGGAGAGCGCCATTGAGGGCATGGAAAGCGGTTTGTTCTGCTGTCTGGCACACCCGGATTTATTCATGCGTTCTTATCCCCGGTTCGACCGGCATTGCAAGTTGGTGAGCCGCCACATCTGCCGCACAGCCGCACGACTCAATATCCCATTGGAATACAACGTAGGATTCGTCGCTTACAATGAAGCACACGGTTTACAGACTTATCCATGCCCGGACTTTTGGCATATCGCTGCTAACGAAGGTTGCACAGCCATCATCGGACTGGATGCACATGACAATAAAGATTTGGAAACTTCGGTATATTACAATCGTGCGGTAGAAGAATTGAAAGCATTGAAGATAAAGAGAGTGGATACACTCACTTCTCTGCATTACGGAACTGCTGCGGCGTCATGCCTACATGTTTTTTGAAGAATTTATTGAAGAATGATGCATTATTGAATCCCAGATTCAGTGCAATATCCTTTACTGGGGTAGACGTGGCGCGTAACAGCGTCCGGGCATTCAGAATCAAGACGTTGTTTATAATTTCCATCGCCGTCTGCCCCTCCGATTTTTTCTTCACAATGTGACATAGCTGGGTTGGCTTCAGCCCCATTACCGCAGCATAAAATTGTACCTGATGCTGCTGAACGTGATGTTCTTGCACCAAGCGGACGAACTGTCGGAATATAAAGGATTGTTTGTCGGGAGGCGCCACTTTCAGCAATGCTTTTCGCTGGCTAAGTTCCGTAAACCCCTGTAAGAGTGCTTCCAATATTGACTTCAACGTAGCGCGGCTGAACAAGAATGGTGCATCTCTATATATTTTCCCCAACAGCGAAAAAGTATCGGTATAGATATTGAAAATCTTCCCGGGTAACGGAAGTAAAGGGTGTTCGTTGATGATATAAAATGTATCAATGATCGATTTATCCAGATGGGCTTCGTGAATAAACCGCAATGAAAAGAGAATGGCGCGCATTTGTATATCCTCTGATGCCTTTACCACTTGAATGAAACTATTTGTGGGAATGGCTATCACTGTACCGGAACCTATATTATATTGCACCAGATTAATTGTCACCTTGATACGTCCCTGAATACAAAGAGCAAAAATGAGGGTCTTCGTCTTTTTTAGATTTGCAAAATATGCCAGGAGTTTCTCTCTGCCGATGTGGTCATCAGTTATAAAATCAGTAGGTATATGTAATTCTGGAATAAGCATGTTTTTTTTATTGCTATAAACGCTAATATCTCTTTTTGGTTACAAAAGTCACGATATCAATACGTTTTTTAGTTAAATGCTTGTTAATTCTACCCTATAATCGATTCAGGCGTTGTTAAAAGTGACCAATCTGCACATAATGGAATACTATAAAGTTATAATGGAATATTATCTCAGAAGCAATTCGTTGTCAAGAGGGGAGATTAATGCGATCTTTGTTTCTTCCGACACAACCTTAAAATATTTATGAATATAATTGGGTTATGGGGTACAATCGTTTACTAATGATTATTGCAATACTATCTGCTTTTATACTTATTTCGTGTGCAGCACTTTGGTACCTATACTTACGCAGCAAGACAGCGAAGGACATACGAGTAGGGAACGCAGTTTCTCAACATCTGCTTGACGTATGACCACTTGGCATAATGATTCTCAATCCGAACAAAACCATTGTATGAATATTTGAAGTGAGGTTGCCGATAGAGGCAAAATCTACCAGGAAGTACCCGCCTGATTCTTCTACCGGAAAATGATATTTGTGATTACTTGCGCCCCCACATGGCGGTTCAGGTTGCGCACCAACAAGTCACGCCCCATCATCAATTCCTGACGCAGGGCGGCAGACGTTAGGTGTACATATAAAATCTGATTGCGAATATAGAGTTCACGGGTATAAGATGCGATAGTGGGTCCCAGCACTTCCGCCCACGAACTGATGAGCCGTTGCTCATTGAGCGGCGACTCCAAACTTTCCTGGCGTAGGAAATTACGGATAAGTGTGCCTATCTGTTCTGCATCATTACGCTTCATGCTTCATCCTCCTGCCGTTCTGTGATGACACCCTGGTCTACCTGAAACATCTTGTAATCACTGCCTACTTTATGAAGAATACGGTCCAGATGTTCCCGATTGGTATCCGTTATAAATATCTGCCCGAAATTATCACCAGCCACTAACTTGATAATCTGCTCCACGCGAGAAGCATCCAGTTTATCGAATATATCATCCAACAAGAGTAAAGGAATAGCAGTACCGGTACGTTTCAGGAAATCGAATTGTGCCAGCTTCAAGGCTACAAGATAAGTTTTATTTTGTCCTTGAGAGCCTTCCCGTTTAATAGGAAAATCACCCAGAAGCATATTCAGTTCATCCTTATGAATGCCACGCAAAGAGAATCCCATAATCTGGTCGCGTACACGGCTTTCCTTTATCACTTCCAGCAGGGATGCATCACGGGCGTGCGAGTCATACGTCAGTCCCACTTGTTCCTTATCCTGAGATATAAAGGAATAAAAGGACTGGAAGATAGGAATAAATTCACTGATAAAGGCTTCACGCTTGCGGAAGACGACTTCGCCTGCCTGCGCCATCATTTCTTCCCAGATGAGAAATAGCTCCTCCTCTACCGGAACTTCGCTCTTTAACAAGGTATTCCGTTGAGCCAATGCCTTGTTGTAACGTATCAGAGCTTCCAGATATTCCTTATCATACTGCGAGATTACAACATCCATGAAACGGCGTCGTTCATCACTGCCTCCGGCAATCAATTCCGAGTCGGCAGGAGACACCATTACCAAAGGTAGAAACCCTATATGATCGGATAAACGTGTATATTCTTTCTTATTCCGCTTGAATTGCTTCTTCTGCCTGCGCTTCATGCCGCAATAGATTTCCTCCGGTGTACCGTCAGGAGCCTCATAAAAGCCTTGAATTACGAAAAAGTCCTGGTCGTGGCGGATATTTTGGGAGTCAATAGGATTACCCGAACTCTTGCAGAACGAAAGAAAGTAAATAGCATCGAGCAAATTCGTTTTCCCCATGCCGTTCTGCCCGAAAAAGCAGTTCAACTTAGGTGAAAAAGAGAGCTCTACCTGCTCCAAGTTCTTATAGTTAAGTATGGATATACGTTTTAGTATCATATTACAGCAGTAAATTCAGTTACAAAGATAATGCTTTCGATTTATCTTATCCAAAAGTGGGAAGATTTTCGGGCTTTTCCAACGTAAAAGAAAAAAAGATGCCGCTAAATTTCGTTGATACCTATAAAAAAGTTACTTTTGCGGGTCGAAATGGCTAAATAAGAATAATAACAAAAAGAATATATAAAAATGGCAGAACAAAAGAAAGCTAATGAAGCCTTGAATGTGGAAGAAGCACTGACGCAGTCGGAGGCATTTCTCGTTAAAAACAAAAAAGCAATTATCGGCGCCGTAGTAGCGGTAATTATTATTGTGGCCGGTATAGTTATGTACAAGAACCTTTATGCTGAACCGCGCGAAGAAAAAGCACAGGCTGCATTGTTCAAAGGACAAGAGTACTTTGAAGCCGATCTTTACGAACAGGCTTTGAATGGTGACAGTATCGGATTTGTAGGCTTTGCCAAAATTGCCAACGAATACAGCGGAACAAAAGCCGCTAATCTGGCAAAAGCATACATGGGTATTTGCTACGCTCACCTGGGACAATATGAAGCTGCTGTGAAAGCGCTGGATAGCTTCAGTGGAAAAGACCAGATGATAGCTCCTGCAATGAAAGGTGCTATGGGTAACTGCTACGCACAATTAGGCCAGTTGGATAAAGCAGCTTCCATGCTGATGAGTGCTGCAGATGAAGCTGATAACAATTCACTCAGCCCCATCTACTTGCAACAAGCCGGAGAAATCCTCGTGAAGCAAGGTAAGTATGACGATGCTATCAAGGCATATACCAAGATTAAGGACAAATATTTCCGTTCTTACCAGGCAATGGATATCGATAAGTACATCGAACAAGCCAAATTGCTGAAGAAGTAATATACCTTATTTATATATAGTATATCAAGACACGGGTTACACAGATTTTACGCGGATAGAAGAAACAACCGTGTAATCCGTGTAATCCGTTTCTTTTTTCCCTATTTCTTATTTTTTAATTCTCAACTCTCAATTTATTATGGCAACAGCTTATCATAACCTTTCAGAATACGATTTTAATTCTGTTCCCGATGCGAAAGAAATGAAGTTCGGTATTGTTGTTTCCGAGTGGAACTTCGACATCACCGGAAAACTTTTGGAGGGAGCAATAAATACATTAAAAAAACATGGTGCCAGAGACGAAAATATTCTGGTGAAAACTGTTCCGGGAAGTTTTGAACTGACTTTTGGTGCCAATCAGTTCATAGAATATAGCAATGTCGATGCAGTTATTGCAATTGGTTGCGTAGTAAGAGGAGATACGCCACATTTTGACTATGTTTGTATGGGAGCTACTCAAGGAATAGCCCAACTGAACGCAACTGGCAATGTTCCAGTAATTTACGGATTAATTACTACCAATACAATGGAGCAAGCCGAGGACCGCGCCGGTGGCAAACTGGGTAACAAAGGTGACGAATGTGCAATTACTGCAATAAAAATGATCGATTTCGCTTGGAGTTTACAAAAATAGTCGTATCTTTGCACCGCAATTGAGAAAACAAGGTGCTTAACTAAGTTAACTCAAAAGCAAAAGGGCAAATACCAGAGTGGCCAAATGGGGCAGACTGTAAATCTGCTGTCTTTCGACTTCGGTGGTTCGAATCCATCTTTGCCCACAAAATTTGCGGAAGTAGCTCAGTTGATAGAGCATTAGCCTTCCAAGCTGAGGGTCGCGGGTTTGAGCCCCGTCTTCCGCTCTTAAGAGAATCCTGAAAGTCAAGCAATTGGCATTCAGGATTTCTTCTTTTAGTACTATCTGATTAAGGCGGATACAGGTGGTTTGAGCATCATCATGTAAACCAAGATGTAAACCAAGAAATGGTACATGAATGCTTCATTATCAGTAGTTTGCTACAAGTCTAAAAGACTATCTAATGGCGAAAGTCCATTAATGCTACAAGTTTCCAAAGGAGGTAAACGCCAATACCAAAGTTTAGGTGTGTCTGTAAATCCTAAATTCTGGGATTTCAGTAAGAATAAACCTAAGTCCAACTGTCCTAATAGGGAATATATCTTAAAACTTATCCTTAACAAGCAAGCGGAACTTCAACAGCGGATGCTTGAACTGAATGCAGAACAAAAGGAGTACACCACTACCACCCTACTTCATGACGAGCATAGGAAGTTTGAACTCAAAACAGTCAAACAGTTCTACCAAGAATTGATTGAGCAGTACAAGGCTAATGAGAAATGTGGGAACAGGCTTATTTATAAAAGCTCCTACAACTCTATCAATGTCTTTACCAATGGTAATTTAGAGATTCCATTTAGTGCAATAGATGTTGCATGGCTCAACAAGTACGAGAAGTGGCTACGCTCCAAAGGAAACAAAGAAACTACTATGAGTTTAATGTTTCGTACCCTGCGTAGTGCATACAACAAAGCTATTGAAAGCAAATGTGCACGTAAGTCTGACTACCCCTTCAATGATTACAGGATAAGTAAATTTGATGTCAGTACTGAGAAGCGAGCCATCGCTAAAGCTGACGTACTGAAATTCTCAACAGATGTTCATTCCATTGGCAAGCAGCAATATGTTCAACTAAGCAAAGACATATTTATTTTCAGTTATCTGTGTGGTGGCATAAACTTCACTGACATAGCCAATCTAACTAAGGATAATATCATAGAGGGGAAGAGACTACACTACATTCGTCAAAAGACAGGTAAACTCATCAAGTTGGGATTGTCAGAAGAAGCCTTAAAAATCATTAAGCGATATGCAGTAGAGAGTAAAGGCTATCTGTTCCCCATTCTCAATGCTCAGTTGCATAAGACACCATTGCAAAAGCAGAACAGAATACATAAGATGCTGGGAAAGGTCAATAAGAATCTAAAACTACTTGCCGCACAGCTTGGAGTTGAAGCCAATCTTACAACCTATGTTGCAAGACATTCATTCGCAAGCGTCTTAAAGAAGTCTGGTGTAAACATTGCATTGATTAGTGAAGCGTTAGGACATTCAGACCTAACGACTACTCAAATCTATCTTGATAGTTTTGATAATGAACAGATAGATAATGCCATGAAGAATTTACTCTAAGCCAATAATTCCTCACTTGTAGCAATACAGGTGAGGATTATTTTTTAATTTTGTCCTAAACTAATAATTATGGAGAAGCTAAAGGAAGATTATATAAGCATTGATACTCGTTTGGAATACATGGAAGCCATAGCCGTTGAATATGTTCCAGATGTAGATATAGACCTTGAAACAGGAGAGCAATATATCTGTGGCACTACCGCCTTACCCATATTTATAAGAAGATGCTATCAGAATAAACTATATGGTAACTTCACATACGAAGATTATATAGCCAATGAGGACATACAGAATACACTAAAAGGTTTAGGAATTGATATAGATAAGTTCTGGTTTCTACTTCTGTTCATCTTTGACTATACTTGTGGAACGTGCTTGGATGGAATGAAAGCTACAGGCATTGGAATAGAACAACTCACCAAATTTGCCCAAGCCATAGCTGACAACCATAAGGAGATTAACCAATTTGGAGTAAGTTTTAAGAAACCTATCACTATCTCTGTAAAGGTAGAGGGCAAGCATCAGATTGTAATTGACAATGCCAATGCAATAGGCTACTTGGCTACTACCATCATCAATAACCTAAAGGAGATAGAGGAACACCCTTGGATGCAGAGCCAACAAGTCAGCATAAGTACCCATGCAGAAGAAAAGGAATCCATTCAGATATACCTATTTTATAAAATGTTTAACGACTTCTTCAATCTATCTCCATATAATAAGCAGTTTAATGTCAGACAAAAGAAAGGAAGCACCATATCACTTAGTAAGACATTGCTCATATCAAGGCTTATCTACTTCACCAAGCTATCTAAACATAGTAAATTCTCAGATGATGAAGATGTTTTAAAAGGCTACATCAAGCAATATAAAGACAAGAGAATTGATACTGCGAACAGCATATATTTCTAATAAACATCTGATAATTAATACAGTCCTGCTTCATACCATTAAGAGGGTACATGAAAGCAGGACTTTTTTTCTCTCTTTTAATCCTGCCATTATATCCCATCTTTGCAGCGTCAAAAACGATAGCGGACGAGCTACCAATTAAGAGGGAAAGTAAAAACACTCATTAATTTCTCTCTTTTAATCAGCCCAGAAGCAAGTAGTTTTGCAACGTAATCAGATAACCAAGTGTACATAGGTTTGAGGGTTACACTAAATGAATAACAACAACTTAAAAGATTAAAACTATGAACGAATTAGTAAATGTAAAAGCTGAGAAAATTAATAATGAAATTGAATCTTTAAATCAGAATGAAATCATGGAAGAAGTAAAAATGACAACCGCAGAGACTAAGTTACAAGCAGTAGAAGAAGCCCGTCAGAATTTGATGAAAGCCAAGAGCGTGCTTGAAGCCAATAAGGATGCAGAAGCCAATATTAAGAAATCTGCACTGGTCAATGTAGGCAAGGCTGAAACGGCATATCTTGAAGCACTTAAAAAGGTAGAACTACCAACTGCTAAAGTAGAATTGTGGAATGAAAGCAAGAACACAAACAAGCAGGTAGTCTTTACTAAAGAGGAAAAGGAAATCATCATCGCTACATCTGTTTATAGCATGGCAGTAAGTAAGGTAAACCTTGAATGTGGTAAGGATTTGATAACCAATGAACATTTTGATAAAGTTCCTCTCTACATTACAGAAGCCGCCCTGTTTTACAATGCAGACATTGAGCTGAAAGACCTTAACGGAAACATTGTACCTAAAGGCACTCCCAATGTTTACGTACCTGTTGATACAGCAAACGGATATTGGCAATGGGCAAGCTACCATGAACACAACCTTAATGCCATAGTCAAGGACGACACCAAACTGACCATAGAGAATGTAAGAATTAAAAAGTTTGATTCTTTACAGGAGTTTGGCAAGTACAGAGGAGTGAACAATGTGTTGAGCAGAGGTTTCAATGGATTGGAGAAGGCTGGTAATGCAGCATTAGCCACTCAACAGGAGTTCTTTAACAGAGTGTTCCAAAAGGCATTGGAATTGAAAGCAAACATCAGCGTAATCACCAAATACTATAATTTTGGTAAGACACTAAGTTTGAAAGTCTGGAATAGTGCCATGCAGGGAGTTTGTGAAGCCAAACTTGAAGAATATGACTTGACAATAGGAGATACAATTATCAAGACTTTAAATGACATGAAGATTTCTAAGGACACTATCAGACATCGCTACATGATTGATGCAATTACCCAACTTGCCAATTACGCACCGAACGGAGAAGACAAGAAGATTGGGTTGGATGAAACTTTAAGTACCATAAAGACATTGAATGAGAGTAGCATCAAAATTATAAATGCAGTAAAGTCAGACCATGTGAATACCATTTATTCTGAGATGCTTACCCAATATCTAAAGAATCATGGAGTGATTAAAGAAGAACAGGTTGCATAAGCCACTAACAGCAAAGCCCATGTGACAGGTGGGCTTAATTCTTAACCAATTAAATAATAAAACAATGAATCCATATATCATACAATCCAGCTTATATCTAAGCACTATCTACGAAGCAATAATTGCTAAGCAAGAAATACTAAGAGCTAAAATGCAACAATACAATGATGTCAAGCTCTATCTGTTCAGTTTCATTCTCCCAGAATATAGTTCTAATGAATATATTGCAAATAGCCTCAAACTTTATAATGAGAATGAACTGTTCCCCATTATTATAACTTCCATTACATATAAGGAAGTTGATAATCCAAGAATAGCTTTCAAGAATGAGAATGGAATTATACACTTAGTCCTATGTTTTGAACATGACAAGGAGGATTGACAAGAAGCAGGGAAATGTGAGAGGTTTCCCTGCCTACTTAATACTTCTGAATTGTGGTCTTACCATTAGTTCCCCACTCATGAAATTACTATCTTTACAGTACCACAGACAGATAATCCCACCACACAGATTGACGGACTTACAAACTATTCAGAATATCTAAAATGGAAGAATTTACTTATGAACAGATAAGGACTAAGGCTCTTAAACAAGGAATAAAAGATAACAAGGTTCACATTGGATTGTGGGCTAACCTTAACAACTATCTAAAGACAAGGAGAAAGAAGAATGGAAAGGTTTCTACTTATTATATCTCATTGCAGAAGTTGGCTTATTAACTCAGTAATATTTAAGCTGACACATATCTAAAGTTTGAAATATTGAGATTTCAAACAGGTAGGGCGGCTCTTTCAAATAGGTAGGGTGGAACTTTCATACAGGTAGGCTACTTATAAATACCTATATATAAACACCTATTGCAGATAAATACTCTACCTACCATTCGTCTTGCTCCGCAAGCCGCATGGATTGGAACTTATAAAGATGAGACAAGTTTATAAATCCAATTTAATTATATGATAATCCATTTATCTACAGGAATGAAATTCATAACGCAAAAGGAAGCCAAGTCTTATTTTGGCAACCACAGATACAGGAGATTGGTAAAAGAGAACAAGATTTATTTTACTGACTATAATAAACCAGTTGCTAATGACAGGAAAAGAAGATTTATCATACAGGAAAATAACTGAGAACATTGCTGGAAAACTTGACTTGTTGGAAGCATACTTATTCTATTGTTTGGCTCTATGCTCTGACTGCTACACAATGGTTTCAAATGTCAAGCAAGAGGCATTGACAGAGTTCTATGGAATAAAGAAAGAAGAACAGATAAGGCAATGGTTACACAAGTTTGAGAACTTGAATTTGATTCAGATAGACAAACACCCAATTAAAGGTAAATATGGAAGTTTTGACAGATGCAAATATACATTGAATACTGAGCACTATGTCCTTATAAGCAAGAAGTTGTACAGTGAACCCATATCCCGCCAATTAAAAGGATTTCTTGTCTTACTAAAGTGCAAGTGTTTGAACGCTACAAATACCTGTCAATATACCCAAAGTGAATTAGCCAAAGAACTGAACATAAGCCCAAGTTCCATTTCAAGATATTTAAAACAGGCAGAAGATTGCGGATATATAAAAAGGAATGATAAAGGAATACACCTTAAAGACAGAAAGATATTCATCATTACCTCTGAATCAACATTTGCATTTGTAAAGAATGTCTATTCCAATATTCTCACTGATGAAGATATTGCAGAGAGAAAAATTCACAATTATAACGAATAATGTTCCAATAACAGGTAGTTGGGATTGTTTATACTGTTTATTAGATGGTACGAATAATCCCCAACCAACCTTAAACTTGACAAACACCTAATGCCCAAATTCTTTAATAACAAGAAGCATATTAAGAGAATAGATGTTAGAGAATCAATTTGTTTTTTCTTTATTTAGCCCTACATTTGTAGATACATAAAAAGAATATTCATGGAACAACTCTGCTACATACACTTTGAGCTTCTTAATCATAAAACCCAAGAAGGTTATTGGGCTACAGATAAGGGATTACAGGTTAAACACTTGCCAGAAGTTATATCAAAATCTAAAGGGAAAACAGCCACAGGATTTTATAATATACAAACTCAACGGTTCAGATTATTTAGCTACAGTGAACAAGATTGGAATAGTTTGTTCCAAGAATATATATTCCACGATAAGGTTACAGACAAGTTTTACTATCTATACCTTTTAAGAATACTGAATGCAATAAATACATCCAAATTTCAATCAGAAGCATTTAAGAGAGCCATTCACAAACAGCTAACAGACTACCCTACTATACAGGAATGGTTCATAAAAGACCTATATAAATACGTCTCATTCGCATCTCTAAATAAACAAGAGCTTATCCTTCCTATATTGAATGAGTTTGGCTATGACTTTAAAGTAATAGAGCCACGATTACTCACTGATGCAATGGAAATCATTGGTGAATCTTTTACTTGTAGGGAATTAGGAATCTTCAACCAATTCAGACTTATATATAGCAAAATTCAGCAATGGAAGAAAGAGAATGATTATCGTCTGATAAATATAACTTCACAAGCACATAATGAAATCATCCAACTAATACTATGGCTCAATGATTTGCATTCGATGGTAAACATGAGCATTATTGAGAAATACTTCTACTATTTAGGAATAAATGTCAGAACGCTTATAATAAGAAAGCTATTTGAAGAACATAGAAATAATAACCACTCAATAAACATTGGTTGGTTGGAAACCCTATTAAACTCCAAACGCAAATTATTAGCAGACTATCAAATTACATTATTTGGTTTAAGACCAGAATTAAATCTATCATTAGAAATACTATTAGATGCCATAAAAAGCTATGCAGATAAAAAGACATTTCTAACCCTTAATGGAGTTATTGACATAGCTATACAGCAATCTGGCAGTCAAAAGATAAAAATAAATTTAGATTCTAAGCGAGTGTTTGACACCTGCAATGGAGGGTTGCGAGTTAATCCAAAGTTTAACGGTTTTCTTCTCGTTGAATACCAAATAGCAACAAATAGCACATTAGCTTTAGATAATTTCAGAGAACGCATAGATATTGCAATCAATAGAATGAAAAGTCTAAAGGACTTATCCTATGATGATATTGATTATGCAGGATATTTAATTAACGAACTAAATGATAGCAAAGAAGACTTACCCAAGCTGCTACTTTTCTTAAAAGATAAATACCCTGCCAATTCTTGGAGCATAAAAGATGCAGATGAAATAAGCAAATGCCTCATACCAGAACTTCTAACTATAAACAAGGCAAGATTTACCTTAAACTCCTCTATTGAAACTTTCTCCAATAAAGAGGAAATAAAAGAAAATATCATTAATACCCTAAACGAATGGACTGATTCTGACAGTAAAGAAGAATGGATAATTTCTATTCAAAACAAAGAACTTATCAATAGAATCTTAAAGGGTTTTTATGTCCACAACACAGGTGAGAGCAGCCAACCATTCTTTACTGATTGGAAGGATATTTACAACAATCTCAAAAACAATTTACTCAGACCTACTGATATTTGCTATGGTAATCTGTCTGAGAAGAAGCACCACATCACTAACAAAAATTTTGTCTGGTGTAAACACCAACCATGTTTTAGAACCGCTATTGAACATAAGCAATCATGGAAGGATTACAAACTAACAGATATGCTAAATATTTTAGGACATAATATCATAGAAGATAAAGGGTGTGGCTTTATAGCAAATGGAGAATATAATAAATTCGTTGATATAATGCTTAAAGCTCAAAAGATTGTAGATAGGCTCCAATGCAAAGAATGTGGTCATATTCTATTCCCTGCCAAACGTAGTAAAGGAAACGATTCTAACGAATACACATATTATCATTGTGAAAATGTACAATGTAAGGAATACCATCAAGAAATCTACATTAATCATTGCTTTAATTGCAAAGATGGAATTATTGATTCCAGAGAAAGTAAAAGATGTCCCAATGGATTGTGCATTTGCCCAGAATGTTTAACCTGCTGCTCTAATGATTTTTTTGACAGAATGGCTAATAAATACCTATCCTCTAACAGACTTGTTCCTCAATGGATTAATAATAGATTAGGAAAAGGACATAAAGACCTACACACATTATTTTGTCCCAAATGTGGAACAGAGTTTGACGATACGCATACAGAGTGCCCTTCATGCCATTATAAGTGGAAAATTGCTAACTACAAAAGAAGAATATAATATAAGCGGACAACCATACTACTATTTTATCCCCCCTCATGGCTCTTAAATAAAAAGAATGCTTTAGAAATACAGTCTGATAGCTGACAGGAATAAGCATTCTTTTTAATCCAAGAACAGGCACGATGTACTATTGCCACAGCCTACCAATAATTTACTAATGCTCCTCATTTCCTTTGAAAGAATCTTTAGGGAAAGACATAGGACAGCCTAAGATACAGGTGAAGAAATTCATTTGTGTTTTAGGTCTGTTCCTATTAAATCCATTCAATCAATAACCATTTAATTCAATTTCATTATGAGAGATTTAGTAATTATGCCAGCTATGGCACAGCGTAGAGAATCATTAAACATGGGTGAGTTTGCAGAAGAAGCAATCATTGTAGAAGAAGTTGCAGCACCCAAGAGAGTAAACCATTTCATTGAAGCCAACACGCAGGAAGTAACCTTGCAGCACCTACAACAAGACTGCATCATTCCAAGTTTTGCATCAATGGAAGAAACCATCAGCCACCAATCCTTTATAGGTGCAGTAGTGGATGCAGCTAAGGATTACTTTCATGGAGAACAGTTTGATATGCCAGAGATTAGAATTTCACACCCTATCAATGGTAGAATACCAAGTGCATTAGGTAAGAAGGCTTCTGAACTGACTGATGAAGAGAAAACTTTGTTCTATCAGAGAATGTGTTTCTGCTTTGAAATTCCATCCATTGTACATGATGAATACGGTAATCGTTTAGCATTATCCATTGGTGGAGTGAGAGCATATAACGAGATTAACTTGTACAGTAAGAAGTCTGTTGAGAGATTTAAAATCTTCATAGGTTTTAGGAATCGTGTGTGCTCGAATTTAATGCTCACTACTGACGGTTTACAGGATAAGGTAGAAGTTCTAAGCGTACAGGAACTATATGCAGCAGCATTGAATCTGTTCCATGCTTACAACCCATCCAAAGACCTGCATCTGTTAAGGACACTTGGGCAGATGTCAATCTCTACAAGCGAGTTCTGCCAGATAATAGGCAGGATGAGATTATATCAAGCTCTTACACCCAACCAACAGAAACGCTTACCTCGTCTATTGTTGGGAGACAGTCAAATTAATGCGGCTTGCAGAGCATTCGTTTCTGATGTGAATTTCAAGAGTACAGGGGACAGCATTACAGGCTGGCAGCTCTTAAACCTGCTCAATGGTTCTGTAAAGTCAAGTTACATAGATAACTTCTTGGAGAGGAATCTTAACTGCACAGAGTTCGTACAAGGCATCCAACGTGCCAAATTAGGAGATAGTGAATACGCTTGGTTCTTGGGCTGAGTGGATTGTTGATTGACAGAGGAAAGGGCAGCTATTCAGTTAGTTGTCCTTTCTTTATTTTATGAACTATTTAAAACTACATAAATTATGGAATTACAAAATTCTCGTGAATACAAAGCTGCACAAGAATTAGAACGTGCGCTTAATGATATGAGTTGGAATCCAAAAAGATTTGCTGAAGGTGTAAGTCACTATCACCGCACCCTACAACAAGAGTTGATGAGAACCATTGTTGCAATCATTAAAATGGTAGGCGATGATAATTATGGCACAGACCTCAGAAATCAAGCATCACATGAATTATGCAAAAATATTATTGACAGTGGTGCATTGGATGATACATATCTGCCTTTTATCTAAGAGGACAGACGGTAATATTCAAAAGGACAGCTATTTTGTTAGGTGTCCTTTTCTATTTATACACTTTACAAATTCTATGACATTATGGATAAATCTAAAATTGAAAATGCTATCAATCATATCACTTCTTTACAAGAGAAATTATGCTACTGTGAGAACAATCTGCAATACATCAAACACTTGCAAGCACTTAAATATTGGCTGCACAAGTTTGATTCATTTTTGGATAGGAACAGTAGGCAGCATGGAGAGTATGCAGCAGTTTATGAGAGCTATTTTCATACTTGCTGTGGATTCTCATTCTACGATAGAGTATGCAATTCAATTCTTGTTTATGAATATGGCGATAAACCATTTTAATACTTGATATTATGGATATAGATTATACTGTTGGAGAAGTGGAACTGTCCTACAAACCAAAATTCAAGAATATATATAAGGTAGGCAGTTCTGAGGACGCATATAAATATTTACTTCCTACATATAAGGAGGGAACTATCTGTTACAAAGAATACTTCAAAGTTCTGTTTCTAAACCAATCCAGCCAAGTTTTAGGCTACACTCTCATATCAGAGGGTGGAATTACTGAAACTTGTGCTGATGTCAGAGTTATCCTACAAGCTGCATTGCTCACCAATTCAGTAGCTATCATTCTTGCACATAATCACCCAAGCGGTAATCTGAAACCAAGCAGGCAGGATATGGAGATTACTAAGCAGGTCAAAGAAGCTGCAAGACTAATGAGAATTACAGTTTTAGACCACCTCATATTAACAGATACAGGATATTACAGTTTTGCTGACGAGGGAGAATTATAATAAGGTAGAAGGCACTCAATTTTTAAGTTGGGTGTCCTTATCATATTCACTTCTGCTATTAGTGAATGTTCCTTTAGTAATCAGTGAGTTAGTAAATCCAACTCAGAATTAATATTCACTTCTATTCGTTTTATTATAAAACAGAACATTATGTCACTTAAATATTCAAGCACAACGGCAGACTATCTTATATGGTCTGATGCTATGAACCTCATTAGAAAGTTAGCCAAAGACGAGAATTATAAAATCTCACTTCTTATAGCTTTGGGATGCTTCACAGGATTAAGAATATCTGATATTCTATCTCTAAGGTGGAAGCAGATATTAGGTACTGACGAGTTTACAGTAATTGAGCAAAAGACAGGCAAGGTAAGGACTATCAGACTAAACCCACAATTACAACATCATATTAAAGAGTGCTACGAGCATATAAATCCAGTTGGAATCAATGCGCCAATCCTTATCAGTCAGAAAGGCACTATCTTCACAATTCAGAGAATCAATATCATTCTTAAAGAGGTGAAGAAGAAGTACAGGCTAAAGATTAAGAACTTTAGCTGCCATTCTCTTAGAAAGACTTTTGGTAGACAGGTCTATAATATGAACAGCGATAATGCTGAACTTGCTTTAGTAAAGCTGATGGAACTGTTCAACCATAGTTCTGTTGCCATTACTAAAAGATACTTGGGGTTAAGGCAGGAAGAAATCTTACAGACTTATGACTGTTTGAGCTTCTAATAATTGGGACAGGATTATTAAGATACATCTTTATAGTGGTCTGAATGGTTCTGTCCCAAATCTATAAAATATTGAGCTTAGATACATTTAAAGTCCAATCTTGGCAGTTTGGCATTTCAGTCTTATAGAAGTAAGTCAATTCCATAAGTTTACAGAGTTTATAACTATCTCAACTCTTATTAAATATCCCATTCAGACTATGTTTGAGAGCATAGAATTTACTATTAATCCACACTTCATACCTATTAATTTAGAACCTTTCATTATCTTTGCACCAATTCCAATGAACTAATGAGATAGGGAGTTGGAAGGACATATTTAACGAAAGGTGTTATTGAAATTATCTTCTGTTTCTTAGATTCTCGCAAAATTTAAAAACGGTACGAAGATGATAGCAATAGCACCCACACATTTGATATATATTCATCGCTTAGGTGAACTATATACCTTTTGGTGTGGGGCTATTGTTTTATCCGTACCAAAAGGCAATGCGAGAAGCCCAAGAAACAGGATAAGACAAATATAGCTTCCACACCTTTTTTATTTATAATTCATCATAGGAAGCAGGTGAGCGTAAATATCCTAATTATGACTAAAATGCAATATAATGGGGAAGACCCTAAATTATCAGAGTTTTTTGTTATCCTTATAGTTCTGGTAGTAATTGGAATAGCTGCATGGCTATTCTCCTAACAATTAAAAGACATACTATGAATATGTTTACCAGATTATTCTGTTCCAAGAATCATTCAACAGATGATGAAGCATACAATGTTGTTGAGAGCATAGCTAAAGCAAAACAGCTATATAAAGAGCTTATCAAACAAGCTCACCCAGATAAGCATCCCAACAATAAAGATGTAGCAGAGGAGCTAACAGCTATGATTAACAACAACAGATTCAATTACAGAGAACTCTTAAAGATTAAGGATATAGTAAATGATAAATTAGCTTAATATGAACATTGTCGATTTCTTTAAAAACTTACTCAATTCTTTAGTAGGTACTTCATTGGAACGGATGAAGTTAATAAATACCATGAATCAGAATTTTAAAGATAGCTATTGTTGTGGTGAATTAGATAGATTCTGCAAGGTATCTGTAACAATTGGAGATGTAAACTATGCACATGAAATGAGTGCATTCTTTTTAAGAAGTGGATTTAGAATATCAATAGAGAATGATAATAATTTAAAAGATTCTGAAATTAGAGAAATTTCTCAATATATATTGTCAAACAAGCCTTTTATTAGGCAGCTAATGACTTTGGGATTTGACACTCTTTTGGTAGGTGGGAAGCACTCTAAAAAAGAGACTCAATATAGTTTAAAGAGTTATACACAATTGGGAGGTTTTTCATTAGAATAATTTATCATGTGGGACATTATAGACATATACTCAATACATATCAGTAGATTGTTCAACAGTTTGCACAATAAAGAACTTATTCAAGGATTAATTGCACAGACATTTACTATTGGTAGAAAAGAAATTAGTAAATGGTACTCTTCTAATAAAGCAATGGAGGAAACAAGAACCATAAAGCTTGAGCACAAGCTTCTTCTTTCTAATGGGAGAATGATAAAGTGCGATACTATATCTTACTATGGGAACAACTTATCTAAACTATTAGTCAGAGAGTTCGATTCTACATATACCCACATTAAAGAATACAGAAATCAAGTAGAGTTTAGCGGTTCTGCAACGAAGAATGTCGCTCCTTATATTGAACCAGAAGAAAATAAAGGGCAATTAGCTGGAAGAACGATAATTTCTAATTGGGAGGACGATAAGGGCATAAAGAAACAGACTATCATTAAATATAATGATTTAGAGCATATAGTCTTATGCGATGCTTGGTGGAACGGAAAGAGAATAAAGAAAGAGTTTGAATACCAATATGACAGTCATAACAATTGGATAGAATGTAAAGAATACCATGATGGTAACTATGTGAATTTACATTTGTGTCAATATAAGTACAAGTAAACCGCAAATAGATTAATTCAAATGATACGGATAAGCATATTATTAAGTTGCATGATTACAATGATAGCTTGTAACTCTACAAAGCAAAAGGACACTCAAACTTCTACCACCATAGACAGTACTTTACAAGTCAAAGCTACTTCTATCTTAGAAAATAAACTAACTGAACTTAATGCCTTATCTGGGCAAGTTATCATTATGAAAGTTCAGACAGGACATATAAAGGCTATGGTTGGACTTGAAAGGAAAGATGGTGCTAACTACCTACCTTGTGAGAACTTCTCCCAAGCACACGAATCAGCACTGATGCACCCTATATCCATATTGGCAGCATTGGAAACAAGAAAGGTGAAACTATCTGATATGGTAGATGTAGGCAATGGAATCTATTCTATACAAGACAGAGAACTGAAAGACCATAATTGGCATAGAGGTGGATATGGTGAAATCTCTATCAAGCAAGGTTTAGCTTCAAGTTCAAACATTGCTGTTTATAAAACAATGGAGAAAGCATTTAGAGATGATGCACAAGCATACTTCAATCTGATAGATAGAATGAATTATGGTAAACCAGACTGCATCGCAGGAATAGCTAATCTGAAACCTGCATACTTTGTTACTCCTAAAGATAGCGGTTGGAGTGATACAGCTTTTGCATGGTTCTGCATCGGATATAATCAGACTATTACCCCCATACAAACACTAACCTTTTATAATGCTATTGCTAATAGTGGAAAGATGGTACAACCTCAACTTTACAAAGACAGTACAACAGTTATCAATCCACAGATAGCAAGTCAAGCCAACATTGACAGTCTGAAACAGGCATTGGAATATGTGGTAACTGATGGATTGGGACAACCTGCCAAGTCAAATAAGATACAAGTTGCAGGTGAGACAGGGACAATACAGTTTGAAGATGGAAGTTATATTGTAGAGTTCTGCGGTTACTTTCCTGCCAATGCTCCCCAATATTCTATCATTGTTTCCATCCATAAAGAGAGACTTCCTGTAAGTGGTGGATTGATAGCAGGTGATGTGTTTAGGCAGATTACAGAATATATTATTACTTACAATAAATATTTTAATTCAAAATGAGAACATTTAGATTAATTGGAATGACCTTATTAATGGTCATCTTGGCTGTAAACTTTACAGCATGTAGTGATGAAGAAGAAGAACAGACTATCATTGAACAAGCTAACCTTATAGGTAAATGGCAGTCCACTTGGGAGAAGATTCACAAAGTGGAGAATGGTAAAGAAGTAGTAACTTCTGATGAAGCATATACCAATGCCCTATTAGAGTTCAAAGCTGATGGTACTTGCATAGAGAGCCGCGTTGAAGGTGGATATACAGAAACAAGCCGCTGGTCTTTGAAAGACAATAAACTAACCCTCTCTTACAGTGATGGCTATTCTGATGTCCTTACTATCAATGAACTTACAGCTACTAAGTTGGTACTTGCCTTTGAGGATTGGGACAATCTGGACGATGGTAGCGAGGAATTGGACGACATTACAACAACCACTTACAAGAAGATTGACTAATTCCCAAACTAATTTAAAACAGAGCAGCATTTGAGGGAACTCTTATGCTGCTTCTCTTTTATAGAATGTTCCACAACACCCCATTCGCAAGAATATAACAACCAAAGCATTGCTATTAAAAGAGGAATGATTACCTTTGTCTTAAACTCATAATCAAACAAATTATGGAATACATCAACGAATTTCACAAAGAATGGATAGAACGCACTCGTCAATCAATAGCCTCTTGGAGCAAGCGACCTGCATCGCCAGAAGAAGTAAGGAAGCAGCAGGAGAAACTGAATCAACAGAGGGCTATAAGAGAAGACAAACAGAAGAACTGATAAAGTTTGCCAATGACAATGGTCTATGGATTGACTTATCACACCTCAATATTACTTATATGGATAGAGGTGGTGAGAATGAAGTGTTCCATGATGGTAATGTGTCTGTTGTAAAATTAAATAACTTTGAGTACGCAGGGGATGATTTAGAGAACTTCTTCATCCGCATTGCTGCACATAACAAGTTCTTTGGCAATGTGCCTTATCAAATGATAGGCTTCGCTTATAACAGTCAGCAAGAATTTTGCGCAGTTCTCGTACAACCTTATATATTAGCTGAACGAGAAGCTACGGAAGACGAGATAGCTGCCTATATGCAAGCATTAGGCTTTGAAATGGACTATTACGACGAATATCATAATTCGGATTATGAAGTGTTTGATGCAGTTCCCAATAATGTGCTTTATGGCATAGACGGAGATTTATACTTCATTGACACGCAAATAAGATTAAGAAATAGAGATAATTAATTGAATAACTAACTTATCTTGCTTTGCACGATAGATGTAAACCAATATGTAAACCGAAGCAGAAGATAACTGAAAGAGGATTCTCATTAAGAGCAGCTAAACGGCAGTAGCTCAGTTGGTAGCTGACGAAGGCGAAGCCTTTGGCAGCCGCAGAAGAGCATTAGCCTTCCAAGCTGAGGGTCGCGGGTTTGAGCCCCGTCTTCCGCTCTTAAGAAAATCAGATAGTTATCGAAAGATTTCTATCTGATTTTTGTTTTTATAGTCTCCTTATTTAATACTGTTTTGTCCCATCCCCTACTTAATCCTCATACCACAATAAGAAAAATAGAACAACAGCCGTTTGAAAACGTTCCTTTCCTCTATTGTTTTTGTGCTTTTATCAGCAACAAATCTTCGTCCTGCAATTGCGTGCCCGACAGTTTCCAACTGGAGGCTATGGAGCCTCCAATTGCGGTCTGCACAGCCCCCAATTGAAAAACATAGTTTTACCAGTGGCATAATGACATTTTCCCAAATGCAAAAGAAGAAAAGGAAAGGAGCAAATAATGATTATGATTGCAGCAAAAGGTTTATTTGCCTACATCTTCCATACACCTTCCATACACTCGATATCCAATTACTAATCAGCAGAAAAAGCTCACTGGTGTATGATGTAGGCAATATTGATGAAAAACGTTTTCCATAGATTTGCTGCTTTTTTTGTACAGGAATGAACTATAATTGTTTTTGTATGTATATTTGCAATCAATAATCTGTATAACCTATAATATATAAATACTATGCAAAAAGAATGGAGTCGACTAAACAACAGAAACGAACACCACACTCATGTTTTAGGACTAACCCATTCCCCTATTCCTATTGTACGCATCGGACTCATAGGGTTAGGCAACCGCGGACTACTAACGTTGGGACGCTACATGCTCATAGAACATGTAGAAATCAAAGCATTGTGTGAAATACGTCCCGGCAATCTGGCTAAAGGACAAGCCACATTGACAAAAGGCGGACACCCTGCGGCTATCGGTTATACCGGAGAAGACGGCTGGCAAAAGATGTGCTGCACCCCCGACATCGACCTCATCATTATATGTACAGACTGGCTGACACATACTCCCATGGCCGTTTATGCCATGGAACAAGGCAAGCACGTCGCCATAGAAGTACCTGCTGCCATGACCGTAGCCGAATGCTGGCAATTGGTCGATACCGCCGAACGTACCCGCCGCCACTGCATCATGCTGGAAAACTGTTGCTATGATGCCTTTGCACTAGCCACATTGAATATGGCAAGAAAAGGTCTCTTCGGTGAAATCATGCATGTGGAGGGTGCCTATATCCATGACCTGCGTGCCATGTATTTCAGCAATGAAAACCAAGGCGGCTTCCACAATCACTGGAACAAGGTTTATTGCATGGAACATACCGGAAACCCTTATCCCACTCACGGTTTAGGCCCTGTATGCCAGATATTGAATATTCATCGGGGAGACCGTATGAACTACCTCGTATCCATGTCCACCCAACAGGCAGGAATGACGGAGTATGCCCGCCGTACTTTCGGAAAAGACTCCCGTGAAGCGCAACAAACTTATTCGCTGGGAGACGTGAACACCACCCTTATTCATACAGTCAAAGGGAAAACCATCCAGTTGCAATACTGCACCGTGCACCCACGCCCTTACAGCCGCTCGCACACCATCTGCGGTACGCAAGGATTTGCCCAGAAGTATCCGGTAGCTACCATCAATCTGGAAAACCCTCTCACCGGAGAAGCAATAAACGAAACCACCGAAGCTCTTTTGCAACGCTACCAACACCCTTTTACTACCACTATCGGTAAAGAAGGACTCCGCAAAGGTGTACCGAATGAAATGAATTATATCATGGATTACCGCCTCATCTACTGCCTGCATCACGGCCTTCCGCTGGATATGGATGTTTACGATGCTGCCGAATGGTCGTGCATCACCGAGCTCAGCGAACAATCCGTACTGAACGGCAGTCGTCCGGTAGAGATACCCGACTTTACGCGTGGGGCATGGGAGGGATAATTGTTTATTTCTGTAAAAATACGTTCTTTTTCCTTGCATAATTAAAAAAGTTGCATTACTTTTGTCACCGATAAATACAATACTTACCCCTTTAAAACTGAAAGAAAGGGATTAATTTATGTTGAAACTATAATATCTCAGCCAGGACTAAGTTGACTCATCGGGATGATGGGGCTTTGCAATATTCTTGATTAGCCCTAAATCACATTTATAATTTTATTATTATTCACTTCAATGCAGTGGACGGATACAGTTATATCCATTATCCCAAAGCATTGAATACACGCATATTGCATCTATCCGTTGTTTGACGGACAGCCAATGCCGTATGCATACATAAAAAAAACAATATGGGAATACGATTAAAAGATTTAAGTAAGCTGGGATATAGAGACAATGTAGCGCGCAGCCTGGCAGTTGCCATCGTCAGCAAGCATTGCAAGCATGACAGTAAAGAGCAAATTATAACCACTCTGAGCGACCTATTCGAAAACCCCGATACTTATAAAGATAATGAGATATGGAGCAAGCTGGCCGAACACCTCTCCCCTACTCTCATAGAAAAGAAGTTCACGGCATATGATTTGCTCGATGAGCCTCTGCCTTACAAAACCTATGGCGGGAAGTTCATAGAGACACTTGCCAAACAACAAATGAACCTGGCAATGAGGCTGCCTGTCACCATAGCCGGAGCATTGATGCCCGATGCACATGCCGGATACGGATTACCTATCGGTGGCGTACTGGCTACGGACAACGCAGTTATCCCTTATGCTGTGGGAATGGATATCGGCTGCCGAATGAGCCTGACAGTATTTGATGCCAAAGCCGACTATTTGAAAAGATACTCGCACCAGATAAAGGAGGCGTTGAAAGCTTATACTCATTTCGGCATGGATGGCGGTCTGCCTTTTATGCAGGAACATGAAGTGACGGAACGGGAAGAATTTCAGATGACGCCGCTTTTAAGGGATTTGCGTGGCAAAGCCATCCGGCAATTGGGAAGTTCCGGCGGCGGAAACCATTTCGTGGAATTCGGAGAGCTTCTTTTGCAGGAAAGTAATGCGTTGGGAGTGCCCGAAGGTAATTATGCGGCATTGTTGTCGCACTCCGGCTCACGCGGATTGGGAGCAGCTATAGCGATGCACTATAGTCAGATAGCACGTGAAGTTTGCAAGCTTCCACGCGAAGCACAGCATTTCGCCTGGCTGGATCTAGACTCAGAAGAAGGGCAGGAATATTGGATGAGCATGAACCTGGCAGGAGACTATGCCCGTGCCTGCCACGAACAAATACATCTGAATCTGGCAAAGGCATTAGGTCTGAAGCCGATAGCAAATGTGAACAACCATCACAACTTTGCCTGGAAAGAGGAAATTGCTCCCGGACGCACTGCTATCGTGCATCGTAAAGGGGCAACTCCCGCACAGGCAGGACAACCGGGACTTATCCCCGGCAGCATGGCAACTCCCGGTTATCTGGTAGTGGGCAAAGGGGTGGAAGAAGCTTTGCATTCCGCCTCGCACGGTGCCGGAAGAGCCATGTCCCGCCAAAAGGCAAAAGATAGTTTTACACAATCGGCTATGAAGAAATTCCTTTCACAAGCTGGAGTAACCCTGATTGGCGGCAGCATTGAAGAAATGCCATTGGCTTATAAGAACATCGAACGGGTGATGCAAACCCAAGAAACATTAGTAAAGGTGCAAGGCAGATTTACGCCCAGCATCGTAAGAATGAACAAAGAATAAGAAAGGAGCAACTTATGTTATCAGAAAAATATGGCCGCACTTATCACTATCCGTTTTCTCCCGGAACGACCAGTGACGACCGCATCAATCATACGTATTGGGAAGATATCCAACAAATAGGAACCCTGACACACACCGAAAAGCTGGACGGAGAAAATAATTGTCTGAGCTGCCATGGTGTATTTGCACGCTCGCATGCAGCACCCACCACCTCACCGTGGACCCGGGAACTGCGCGAGCGCTGGGAACTAATGAAAAATGATTTGGGAGATATCGAGATATTCGGCGAGAACCTGTATGCCGTACATTCAATAGAGTATCGCAAACTGGAAACACATTTCTATGTATTTGCCGTGCGCTATCTGGATAAGTGGCTGTCATGGGAAGAAGTAAAATTCTATGCCGCGTTGTTTGATTTGCCAACGGTGCCTGAGTTAAAAATAGATTCTGTGAAAGATTTTACACAGGCATCACTTCAACAACAGGTCATCAGTCTGGCACAAGAACCGAGCGTATTCGGTTCACGCGACCCGCAAACCGGAATGGATTGTACCCGTGAAGGTGTTGTCACCCGTAATATTAGTGAATATCCCGTTAGTGAATTTGCCCGCAACGTATTCAAGTATGTACGCAAAGGGCACGTAAAAACCGATGAGCACTGGACGCGCAACTGGAAACGCGCCCGTCTCATTTGGGAATCAGGAAAGGAGAAACAAAATGAGTTGGAAACTGACAGATAATAAAGATTGGCTCTCACTGGAACAGCAGTTCCGGTGGGTGCAAGATATGAACAATGTAGCGCAACATCGCTTACACCATGAAGAAGGTGATGTAGCCATACATACCCGCATGGTATTGGAAGCTTTACAGCAGCAACCGGATTATCAAGCTTTATCCATGACCGAACAGGAAGTCTTATGGACTGCCGCACTGATGCACGATGTGGAGAAACGCTCCACATCCGTGGATGAAGGGGAAGGGCAAATCACCTCCAAAGGCCATGCCAGACGTGGTGAATATACAGTACGCACCATACTTTACAAGGATGTCCCCGCCCCATTCCATATTCGAGAAACGATAGCCGCCCTGGTGCGCTATCACGGTTTGCCGATTTGGGTTATGGAACGGGAGAATCCTGCGAAGAAGGTATGCGAAGCATCCCTCAGAGTGAATACACGTATGCTGAAAATGCTTTCTGTGTCGGATATTCAGGGACGCATCTGCAGAGATAAGGCAAGTCTGATGGAATCAGCCGAACTCTTTGAAATGCTTTGCCGTGAACAGGATTGCTGGGGAAAAACACGTGATTTTGCAACCAATCATGCCCGCTTCCATTACTTCCGGACGGAAAACAGTTATATAAACTACGTCCCGCATGACGACTTCAAATGTGAAGTAACTTTGCTCTCCGGTCTTCCGGGGATGGGGAAAGATTATTATCTCAGCACCTTGTCACAGGATATTCCGGTCATCAGCCTCGATGCTATCCGTCGGAAATGCAAAGTCAGCCCGACGGATAAATCCGCCAATGGCAGGGTTGTTCAGGAAGCTAAAGAAGAGGCACGCAATTACTTGCGTAAAGGGCAGAGCTTCGTATGGAATGCGACCAACATCTCACAACAAATGCGCTCCCAACTGATTGATTTATTCATCACCTATGGAGCCAAAGTGAAGATTGTTTATATCGAAAAGCCCTATGAAGTGTGGCGCAAGCAAAACCGTGAACGGGAATTCATGGTTCCCGAGCCTGTACTGGATGCAATGCTCGGCAGACTGGAAATTCCACAGTTGACGGAGGCGCATGAGGTGGTATATCTTACTTTATAAAGCTGTACTCACAACCCTTGTTTCAACCATTTACCTCAATCGAAGCACAATACTTGCCGAAAGATAGGGGGAAATCTGGAAACAAGGGTCATTTTCCCTTCCCATCGCTTTAAAGAATGCCGACAGGCTTCTACCATCGTAGTATGCAGTACGTATAGCATTAAAACCTATCGTGATGGGAACAGAAATGCGCTTAGCAATTTTGAGTTCAGGGCGGAAGCCAACAACAATGTATTGATGCGTAAAGATTTTATCATCTCCATCCAGCTCAGTCAAAGCCATTTGCCCACCCATTTCTGTGATGAGACTGATATTGAACACCTCGTTCACATTATACCCCACTGACAGATTAACCCCATCCATCGCTGAGAAGTTACAGGTCAGCTTACGCCCATAATTCCAATTAACATATAAAGCAGGAAACGCCATAGGATATCCAAATGCATTGTTCAATGCCACACCGGCACCCAATTCCAGATTGGGAAGCATACGTCTGATAAAGACGACTCCCGCACTACCCAATACATTTCTGAATCTCAGGTGCGAAAACCGGGTATCATCCGTGTACACTCCTACTCCCACAGTTGCCATCATCGACCACCTTTGACTTAAAGGGCGGATGTGAAACAATGCCATTTGCAAGTTCATGATTTCAGATAATACCAGAGGTTCCGTAAAGTTCTTATTGTCAAGAGATACATAAGCGCCCGAAAGTCCGATGCCCCATACCGTCGGTTGGTTATTCTCATTCACCCTCATGGATAAGGGGAGATTAGCGGTTCCCTGATAAGTCAAAGCGGAACCTTTGCTGCTGCCCACTTTCTGATTATGTTCATCCCGATAGCTCGATGTCCCGAAATACTCTGTTGTAAAAGAAATCTGCGCTATGCTTTCCACAGAAACCAGTAGCAACAAGATTGTTGTAATAGATATCAATTTCATTTTCATTCTTCTTTTTAATGATTTTACGCCACAAAGATTGGCAATACCAAGGCGAACAAAGAAATCTTTTTGACGAACCACCGGTTTGCCTGTGACGAAATGAATAGGCGACAAACTTTTTATCCTTTATCTTTGCAACATGAAAAAGGATATGACATTAAAGCCACGGCAACTTCCCACTGTTTTCTGGTCACTCATTGCCGGCACATTCTGGATACAGTTTCTCAATATGTCCGCCAATGTATATGAAGCGACACTTCTCGCCGCCTGCATTTGTGGCAGCTACATACTGATGAACCACTATCTATGCAATCATTTGCTGAAAAAAGCAATACGCACCAAACAGATGAAACGTTTCTGGCTACTATTCATAGCGCTTTGTATTCCTACAAGTTTGGCAGTGGCTTCTTACTTCGTCCTGTTCCAGTATCTTGAACATATAAGCGTATTCCCTCCATCCGATATTTTCATAGAAGGAAAAGAAAGTCTTCTGGAAAATGCCACCCTCTTACTTCCCGGCACATTGGTAATCAACCTCGCCTTTTGCGGCTTGCGCTTCTACTCGGAAAACCTTCAACTGGAGAAAGAGAAATCACAATTCATATTTCAGACATTACGGCAGCAAATCACACCACACTTCATGTTCAACGTACTGAACCACATAAACATACTAATGCAGGATAATGTGCCATTGGCTTCTTCACTGTTAGAAAAATATTCGGATATCCTGCGCTATCAGCTATACAACAGTCAAAAAGAATACATCAGCCTGGAACAGGAAATACAGTTCCTGCAAAACTATATCGCAATAGAAAACATACGCTGGGAAGACAAACTGACCGTCGGCACCGAATGGCAGGTAGAAGACGGTACTATCGAATTCCCCCCCCTATTATTGCTGACATTCATAGAGAATGCCTTTAAGCACGTATCGCACACGCCAACAGAGAAAGGACAAATATACATACGACTTGAACAATGTAACCGTCATATCCATCTTGAAGTCACCAATTCCAAATCTCCCTATTCCAGCCGGGCAGGCACAGGGCTGGGCTTGGCAAATACAACCAAACGACTGGATATCCTCTTTCACAAGAAATATCAATTGTCCGTCAACGAAACAGAAACAAAATATCAAACTTTACTGAACATTGAGCTATGAAAGAACCCCTTGAACCGCAGCCTCTGAAATGCCTCATCGTAGACGATGAACAAATCGCCATCAAAGGTATTGCAAACCACATTGGCAAACTGGACTTCCTCACAGTGACCGCCACCTGTGCCTCCGCGTTGGAAGCAAGGGAGATATTAGAAAGCCAGTCCATTGACCTCATGTTTCTGGACATCAACATGCCCTATCTTTCCGGTATTGATTTCTTGAAATCACAGGAAGAAGCGCCTCTGACCATACTAACCACTGCTTATTCCGAATATGCCTTGGAAGGCTACCAACTGAATGTTGTCGATTATCTGTTAAAGCCCATCTCTTTCCAACGCTTCTTTCAGGCAACCACTAAAGCTGCCCATGCTTTCAAGACCCAATTGTTATTGCAAAACAGCAACCTAACGGAAGCCACCAAAGAGATGTACATCAGGCAAGGAGACGCTTTCACTCAAATATTCTGGAAAGATATATTGTACGTGGAAGGAATGCAGAATTATCTGAAACTACACTTCAAAACCAAAACTCTCATCATTCACCAGACCATGACTTCACTGGAAGAGATGCTGCCACAAAGTTCTTTTTTCAGAATACACAAATCCTTTCTGGTAAACCTGTCGCATATCGACTCCATCGCCAAAGGAAGAGTGTTCATCAACGGGAAGGACCTTCCCCTCTCAGCACAAAGGCGGGAAGAGTTACTACAAACAGTAGTTTACAAGAATCTTCTCAGCAAATAAATTTTAAGTCCATCCCTCACGAACAATAACCTTTTGAACAAGTATTCAAAAAATTAGATTTATCTTTGCGCCGATTTTACGGCCAAAACACATTTATCATGAGAAAGCTTGTCAAATTAGTTATAACCCATACTTGCGTATAAAGTCAGATGAAAAAGATTGTAAATGTCCCGTCAAAGCAAAGCCTTCTCCGGGAAACGAGAGATTATGTGATGATTGCCCTGGGATTGATTCTTTATGGTATCGGCTGGACGGTATTCCTATTGCCCAATGACATAACCACCGGAGGAGTACCGGGCATTGCCTCTATTGTTTATTTTGCTACAGGTTTTCCTGTGCAATATACTTATTTCAGCATCAACTTAGTTTTACTGCTGCTCTCTATCCGTATTTTGGGATGGAAGTTCAGTATCAAAACTGTATTTGCGGTGTTCACGCTGACATTCTTCCTGTCCGTGATACAGAAACTGGCAGACGGAGTGGTGTTGTTGCACGACCAGCCTTTCATGGCGTGTGTCATCGGCGCATCCCTCTGCGGAGGCGGTATCGGCATCGCTTTCTCCTCTAACGGAAGTACGGGCGGAACGGATATCATCGCTGCCATCATCAACAAATACCGTGACATCACGCTGGGGCGGGTGATGCTGGTCTGTGACCTGATTATCATCTCTTCCAGCTACTTTGCATTGAAGGATTGGGAAAAGGTGGTTTATGGTTATGTAACCCTCTACATTTGTAGTTTTGTGCTCGACCAGGTGGTGAACAGTGCACGGCAATCGGTCCAGTTTTTCATAATCAGTGAGAAATATGAAGAAATAGCCCGGCACATCAATGTATATCCGCACCGGGGAGCTACCGTAATCAACGCTTCAGGATTCTATAGCGGCAAGGAACAGAAAATGTTGTTCGTACTCGCCAAGAAGCGGGAATCGACCATCATTTTCCGGTTGATAAAAGATATAGACCCGAATGCCTTTGTATCGCAGAGTGCGGTTATCGGGGTATACGGGGAAGGATTTGACAGAATAAAGGTGAAGTAATTCTTATCTTCAATAAACAAACTATTCAGCAGAAACGAATTTATCTTCTTTCCACACATAAACAACAGGACGGCGGAGATACGGTTTCAGTTTCTCTGCCGTTTCTTTATCCATATAATCCGGTGTAGTAAAAGTGAAAGTCAATGTATTATCCTTTGCAGAAAGATTGGCTTTCATCAGCAGCATATCCGCCTTTTCGCCTGCATCTCTCACCTCATAGTCCAATAAAGTATCGGGCAATGACAGGAAGTCTTTCATTACCGGAAGCGCCAGATAAGAAGAAGCCGGCAGTTCTTCCCAGTTTGTTGTATAGAAATGCACATCACTGTCGCATGCTGGGGCGCAAGCTGTAGCTACAACACAAATCAGCTTCGTGGTGTCATTCATTGCCAGCAACTTCATCTGCCAGGAACTCTGGGGTGTCATCTGTACGTTAATATAATCGGGAGAAAGTTCCGTCATTTCCGATTTACCCCCGAAACGGTTGGTTACTTCCGCTTTCATTTTACTTTCCAGGAAGTCGATGCAATCGGCACGATTCACGGAAGTGAGTAACGAACTGAGGCTATCGGGCATATTTTTGAAATAAGTTTTAGCTTCCTGAGCTTGCAAAGAGCACATCCAGGCACAAGCCAAACATAGGAACATTGTCAATTTCTTCATCATATTATTTTTCTGTTATTTCACATTCTATATTCTGTCATTTCAACTTCACGCATCAAAGCCAGGAGCACACTTCTTCAAGAAAGCGTGCATCTGTTGCGTCAAAGGTATTCAAATTCTCACTGTCTATATCAAGCACACCCCACACCTCTCCGTTTCCACGAACCAGCGGAACCACTATCTCCGAACGGGACAAGGAACTGCACGCTATATGTCCGGGAAATGCATCGACATCGGACACAACAAGTGTTTCCGCCTTAGCCCATGCCGTGCCGCAAACACCCCGTCCTTTCCTGATGCGTGTGCAAGCTATCGGCCCCTGAAAAGGGCCAAGCACCAATTCTTCTCCTTTCACCAGATAGAAACCTGTCCAAAAGAATCCGAACGTCTCTTTCAGCGCAGCCGAAACATTCGCCAGATTGGCAATGAGGTCATCCTCACCCTCAATCAGGCTCTTTATCTGGGGAAGCAAAGTTTGATACTTTTCGGCCTTGTTACCGTTGCTGACGGATAAATCTTCTGCCATGATTATACTCCTAATACGATATGAGCATCAATATTCAGTTTTCTGCTCATCTCACGAGCCACCTTCAAAGTAGGCTCACTCCTTCCAGTAAGATAGTCACTAACCCGTGAAGTGCTCACTCCAAGTAATTCAGACAACTTAGCCTGATTGATTCCCATCTCATACATACGCAATTTTATCACATCAACCAAAGAGGGAACTTTGATTGGATAATGTTCGTCCTCATACTCTTCTACAAGCCCTGACAATAAATCCAGCTCAATAAGATTTTTATCAGTCAAAGGAGTATCATCATCAACTAATGGAAGAAGTTCTTCTATTCTCTCCATTGCCGCCTTATAGGCTATTTCACTCTGAATCTTTGCCATACCTAAACATTTTTAGCATCTATATTATCATAATCCGTATGAGTACCAATAAAACGAATTAAGACTGTCTTAATAGTAAATTTAATCACTACAATCAATCTATAATTATTGCCTCTAATATTGAATACATAGTGTTGATTGCCTACATTATCAACACTATTAAAGGTCTTTTTCATATCAGCAAAACATGTCCATTCTGCTTTCTTTACTTTCTGATACCAATCTTCAAGAGCAGTTTCAGCATCAGGATTTTCGGTATAATATTCAACTATTTTACTTTTAGCAATTATTCTCATTACTCGCACGATTTGCACAAAGGTATATGTTTAATTTTGAAAAACAAAATATTTTATTATCTTTCAAAACTATTAATATAAGATGCTTCTTACTTTTTCTCTAAATCTTCCTTTTTTCAATAGTAATCAGTACTATTTGCTTCCCAAATACAGGAAGAACATTCCAATCAATACCAAAATGAGGTCGACAGCCTTACTTTTCAAATTCTTTTCACGGAAGAAGAGCGCTCCGAAAAGGAAGGATACCACTACACTGCCACGGCGAACCATTGAGACTATGGAAATCATGGAGTCTTCATAACTCAGGGCATAGAAATAGGCAAAGTCGGCGGCACTAAGGAAGACGGATATTAAGATAATAGTCCAGTCCCAACGGAAAGGCGTGCTTTCTTTCCGCTTGGGATACCATAGCAAAAGAATGATGGGGCACATGATAAACACCTGATAGACATTGTACCACGACTGCACAACCATAGGGTTGAACTGCTTCATCAGATATTTGTCATACAATCCGCTGATGGCACCGGTGATGGCGGCAAGCACAATGAAGAGTATCCATTTGTTATGCTTGAAGTCGATACCCTCTTTCTTGCCGGAACGGCTCAACATAAAGAAAGAAAGCACGGCAAGCATGACTCCAATCCACTGGTACAGGTTCAATCGTTCGCCGAATATCAACATAGCACCCACCAGCACCATTACAGGACGGGTAGCATTTATTGGTCCTACGATAGTCAGTGGTAAATGTTTCATGCCGAAATAGCCGAATATCCAGGAGGAAAGAACGATAAAGGACTTGATAACTATAAACTTATGAACTTCCCAGCCTACGATGGGTACGTCAAACATCGTTCCGCTAAGTGCAGGGGTAAAAGCGGAAATAAGTATGAAAGGAAGAAATATCATACTGGAAAACACCGTATTCAGGAACAGGACGGGAAGCACGGCATTGTCGCGCAATGACTTCTTCTTGAAAGCATCATAAAATCCCAGCAAGGTGGCTGAGACGAAGGCGAGTAATAACCACATATTAAATAAAAATTGAAAATTAAAAATTAAAAAAGGGCTTGGGGTAATAAGACTATTCCGGTTTACTACTTTGGGGAATTAACTGGTGATAAACAGTTCTTCCGGATAGGTGACGTCTACCAGAAACAGGGCATTGCCGGGGACGGAGGTACCGGCTTTGCAGCGGTCTTTCTGTTCGATGACACGGCGAAAACCATCAATAGTGAGCTTGCCACGCCCCACTTCAAGTAAAGTACCTACTACTGCGCGAACCATATTGCGCAGGAAACGATCGGCCTGAATGGTGAACACCCAGGTTACATCATCTACCTGTGTCCAGGCAGCGTGCATGATGCGGCAATTATTTGTTTTTACGTCCGTATGCAACTTGCTGAAACTGGTGAAATCCGTATAATCAAACAAAATACGGGCAGCTTCGTTCATTCGCTCAAAGTCCGGCGCCTGAAAAAGACGGCAACGATATTGGCGGTTGAAGGGAGACTTGGCTGTAGTCACGTAGTATTTATACATGCGGGCTATTGCGTCAAAGCGGGCATGGGCATCAGGCTTCACTGCACGAATACGGTAGATAGAAATGTCTGGTGGCAAAAGACGATTCAGCTTATCGGTAAAAAAGGCGGTATCAAGCGGCTCGTCACTATCAAAGTGGGCTACCATCAGGGAAGCATGCACCCCGGCATCGGTACGCCCGGCACCAATAACCTCTACTTCACGGCGCATCAGTATGGCAAGCGCACGCATCAGACACTCTTGTACACTGTCTCCGTTGGGTTGTATCTGCCAGCCGTGGTAGGCGGTTCCGTCGTAAGCTAAATAAATAAAATACCGTTGCATACTCTTTTGCTTTCATTTTCCGGGCGCAAAGATAGCGCAAACCCCAAAAGAAATGAAAGAATACGTCAACAAATCTTGCTTCCATTGTTTTATATATGTACCTTCGTCACTAATTTACTATCATATAATAAAATAAATCTTGAATAATACAAACATGGAACGTGAAACTGCAAGATTATTAAAAAATACTGCTATTTGGATGATCCTTATTCTCATAACAGGAGGCAGTATCGGTTTAACAGAAAGATTCTTTGGTAAACCAGCCTCTCTCATTGTAGGCGCATCAATTCTCTCTGGATTCATGTATTGGGATTTTCTAAAAAGAAAATCAGCAGAAGACACCACCAGGCAAATCTTTGAACTTTTAAAGGCCAACCGAAAGAACAGTCTAACAACCCCACCACTCGGAAAGACAACTGATTTCAAGTTTCAAACTTCATCAGTCGACTACTGGTTCTCAATATCACCCCAACAAAAGTGCCACATCCTATTCTTAATGAATTTTATATTAATCAGCGATTCTTATGAAGAAATACACCACAAAATTTTCAAAGAGATACAATCATTCATCGCTGAACATCCGGAATATAAAGATACCATACTACTCCACCAAAATTCTTTATTCAATGACATTTGGGATTGTTCTATAAGCTGCGAAGCAGACAAACTCATATCTAAATCCCAGCTCTTGCTTATAGGGAATTTTCTGAGAAGTATAGAAGATAAATATCTTCATTCCGTAGAGACTTACCTTAGTTTCTATGATCGTTACGAAGATATGATTTACTATGTGCGTTATATGAATGGCACAGCTATAGAGTCATATATAAAAGATGAAGAAAATAATATCTGGGGAATACAGGATGTATTGGACGATGAATATTTCACATTAGCTAGATTACACAAACAATTAAAATCCGGAATGATAAACATAACCCCATCTTCTTTAGAAGAGTTTGCCCTAATGAAAGAGAACGCTATTTGTGAAATAGATTGAGCCGTCACTTTTTTCTATAAAAAACTGCGGGAAAAGTTTAATTAACTAATTGTCAAGACGTAAAGAGTAGAAAGTTAGGTAACAGGTAACGAATTAGTAACGGTGCGGGGTTCTTTGCGTTTCTTCGCTCTGCGCTGATAACTTGGTACAAATGTACAAAAATAGACTGAAAATAGGAAATAAATGCGGTGTTTTTTTATTGGGGGGATTTTTGAGGGTGAACGGATGGGCTGGAAATGAAAGGTGCAAAAAAGAGGGTTGCACAGTGTATTTTTGCGATGTTGTAAGTTGCTGATATTCAGTGTGTATTTTACAGGTGCAAGGTGCAGCTATATATATAGATATAGCTGCACCTTGCACCTGCCCTATCACTTGTCCTAAAATAGCTTTGTGGAATGTGTTGTTATGCGGATAATTAAACGGGAGAAAAAGTGTATCTTCGTAATTGAAATATAAAATCTGTATGTGATATGATAACTAACCGGGATGAAGTGCTGGAAAACGCATTTAAAGTTTTTGTGAAGATGAACTATGAGAAAGCGAGCTTTACGGAAATTGCCAAAGCCTGCGGGTTGGCAAGGACTGGCATTGTTCATTACTTCCCCCACAAACAAGACTTGTTTGTGGCTGTGGTTGATAAGTTCATATTTCAAACACATCACCCGAAAAACAAGTTTAACAAGACCGAATGTACACTGGCGGAGTTTATCGAACAGTACATACAGGGGATAATTGTTACTATGAAGCGGTTGTGTGAACTTATGGATGATGGTAACAATCCTTATGGATGCAGTCCTAATTTTTATTATTATCACTTCTTTGCACAAGTTAGAATGTACTACCCCAATATAAAAGAAAAGACTGTGCATTTCTTTGCACAGGATTATGAGTTGTGGATGAATATTATACAGAAAGCAAAGGATAACGGAGAAATACGACCTGATACGGATGTTAAAAGGGCTGCTACCATGTTCAGGCAAATGTACTTCGGCTTATCATACGAGCAATCTTACTTAAACGGGCTTGATGTGGAAGAACTGGCAAGTAATTTTCGCTATATTTATTCCCTGCTAAAAGCCTGATTTTCATTTTTTAATGTTTTCGGCAAAATAAAAACCGAATGAGTGTTCGCTTTTCGTTGTTTTTCTTATCTTTGGAGCATGAATCTATTTTCAGCAATATGGATAATGTACAGAAACAACGGGAAAATGTCGTCTTGCACAAGGAAAAAAGGGACGGGCAGAACTGCATACGAATAGAACATTCAAACAGTCAGACTATTGCTTTGCTGTTTGCCCAAGATACCGAAATAAAGGTAGATGCAAACAGTTGTGCCTATATGTCAGCATCCACTTTCCGGCTTTCAGCATTTTATGACCGCTATTCTCCCCATTCTTATATTGATTACAGTCGGGTATATATACGGCATCCTAAACGTGAATATATATTGCCAAAAGTATGATTCATTAGAGATCAGGAACTACACCATAAGGTGTGGCTATTGAATAATTACTAACAATAGTGCAATATGACAGTTAAGATAAAACTAAAACATATTCCATTTGATTGGCGAATTGGAAATTATGATTTTGATATAATCACTTATCCAAAGAATCGAACAGAAAGTTTGGCATTACGAACATCTGCATATAGCTCTGTAACAGACAGAGAAAGAGATATTCTTCTATTGTTTGATAGAGTGATAGAAGTTCGACTGCATAACTTCAACTTTGAAGAAATGTATTATTCAGATTTTGAGATAGAGAATACTTTATCAAAGGAAAGTTTCTGTTTTGAAGTTCTTAATTCAGACTGGCTCAAACAGCAACCATTTGATTCATTGAATTATCAAAATTTCAAGCACTTTCTTTTTTGGGGATATGATAGTTTTATCGAAGTCTTAGCTGACTGTGTTAAAATTGAGTTAGTAACAAGCCAAGATAACTGCTAACGCAGCTCCTTGTCAAACCATTACAATTGATAAAATAAAAAAGAAACAGAATGAAAGTGTCAGTAATATTAGGACATCCATACAAGGGCAGTTTTAATGCTGCTATTGCTTATATCGTAACAGAAACATTGGAGAGTAACGGACATACAGTTATGTTCCATGATTTATATAATGAAAAGTTTAACCCTTCCATTCCCCCAAAAGAATTGGTTTGCGACGTTTCGGATGATGAATTGGTGACATTACACCAACGGGAAATAAGGGAAGCGGACGGAATAATAATCATTCACCCTAACTGGTGGGGACAACCGCCAGCCATACTAAAGGGATGGATCGACAGGGTGTTACGTGAAAATGTAGCCTATACCTTCCCGGTCGGTGATAATGGTGGCGGATTGCCAATCGGATTGCTAAAGGCGAAAGCAGGCATTGTATTCAACACATCGAACACTCCCGAAATACGGGAAAATGAAATATTCGGTGATCCCTTGCAACGCATTTGGAAGGATTGCATTTTTGATTTTTGCGGGGTTGCTGTGTTTGACCGGAGAATGTTTCGTGTGGTGGCTAACAGTTCGGCTGAACAGCGAGCGGACTGGTTCAAGGAAGTTAAAAGTGTGATAAACAAATATTTCCCGGCTAATAGAGTTTATAACAACGAAAAATAACATCTGACGATGTTGCTTTCTAACCATTACTAACAATTTAATAACTAAAGAAATGAAAGTTGAAAAAATATTCGGACTAATATTGCTATTCGTTAGTATTTGCAGCATTACAAGCTGCGATGACAAAAATGAAAATGTTCAGGAAGCGATACCGTTCCATTTGAAAAAACACTATTATGAAGTAGCTTTAAGAGGTTACAATAGCATACCAATAGTGAATGGAAGCGGAGATGTAAATGTGTTCGTTGAAGACGAAGAAATTGTGAGTGCCACATACAACGGAGAACTCTTTGCAGACCAACAAAAAGGTGTAATTCTTGTGGAAGGGAAGAGCAAAGGAGAAACAACTATAAAAATCACAGATAATATAACTCGTGAATCCGAAACAGTAAGTATAAAGATAACCGATTCTTATGTAGCCTGCCATATCACGGAAAGCAATCATCCTTTCCTGAAAATGGGTATCACTCTATTCCTGATAAATAATGAAGCACGAAATTTCTATGCTTTCCAAATGAACGATATGCACCATACCTTGTACGAAAAGCCTTATGGCTATGGGGCTTATAGTTTATGTGTCGAAAAAACAACAAAAGACAGTAAAGCGGAATTTATTCCATATCTCACCTTAACATATACATCTGATGAGAATGGTAGTTACATTACTGGAGAAATTCCTCAAACAGATCATAAATTCAATATATTACATCCCTCACAATTCGTTTATCGTGTCTTTGAAAGCAAACTTGGCGTTAATTGGGACAATATGGTAGAAAATGCTACACGCTCTAATTATCCAGATAATATTTTGCAAATGCAAGAAGAAAGTATGGGATATTCAATCATAGGAGAATTAGACACCGATTATAATATTCCGGAAAATATTTTGGATTAGAATTAAACTCACTGGTTACGAATTAATAAAGTTAGTAACGAGGTTGAGATAACGGCTAAATACCATTTTTCACATCCCATTAACATCAAAATAGTGTACCATACATGGAAGCAAGAGATAAGTTGAGTACAAAAGAAAATTTTTTATCCCTTATTGGGTTGCAAACTGAATTTGTTGACGATTGTAAAAAAAACATACAGAATTTGAAAGACAGTGAAGGGAAAGGTATTCAATTATACAGTTTGCCAAACATAGAAGTTATTCAGAATAAGTATGAAACAATTTTAATGTATGAATATGATAATTTACTTGCAACTTATTCTATGGGAGAAAACATAGATAAGATATTGCCATTATATAAAGAAATCGTTTCATTCATGGATATTGCATGGAAAAAAGACAATGGATATATTCTAATGGTAAATATGCTTTCTATTGGTATATTATTAGATGTGGAAGATACTATATTCAATAAATTAGCAATGATTGTCCAAAAGGATAAACCAAACGATTTCTTAATAAATTATCTTCTTCATCACATATGCAAAATTGATGTTTCACCAAATACCGATAATTTTTTGTTCCCTCGACCTTATGCAGTAACAAAGGAAATTATCTTGTTTGCTGAAAAAGATAAGATGTCAAGTGTAAAGAGATTAAAAAAATATCTTTCACAAGAATGGTACAGAGGTCATTCAGATTGTGGTTGGCATAACATTCATAAGATAAACGTATTTGCGCACTCTGGCTATTGGAGTTTTGAAAGTGGTGCATTAGTCAAGGTCTTGGGGTTGGACGACAGCAGCCTGAAAGGGTTGCCCTACTATCCTTACGATATGGTACATTGGAACGGCATTAAATAAAGATAAAGTATGAGTTACTATGTTTATGCTTATTTGACAGAAGCCGATAAGGTAAAATCCGTTTATGGGACTTGCGATAATCTGCTGATAAACCAGCTAAAGGCTTCATTAAAACAAGAACTTGACAGGCTGAACGATTATTTCAGCGATAGCCTGAACACGGATAAAGATGCTTATGCAGTATTGACTGACATAGTGAACGGAAAAATCCGTTATCCTGAAATTGCTTTCATGTACGGATATGTATATGAAAAGATTTGCAGCCATTACGGGACATTAATCTACAATGCAGAAAACCTATGGCAGTTGGATAGTCAAAGTACATTTTTCCCTATTCCGTTGAGTGATGATTTTCCCTACATTATCAGCATATCCGTTTCTGAATTGGAGAGCAAGCGAACGGAATACACTTCGTTACAAGAGGGTAACGGCATCGGGGATTATGACTATGAGCAGGAAATGGACGACTTGAATTTCATTTTCGATGAAGCCATTGAAGCGCAAAAAGATCTTGTAATTATGGTGTATTGATGTGGTACACTGGAATGAGAATAAAAATGACGTTAATAACGCAGGATAACGGAAAACCGTTCCCTGCTGAACCATTACTAATAATTCAGCTAAAAACAAGAACTTATGACAATAGAAACTCTCTTTAAGAATTTGAAAAAAGCTGTTGCTTATCAAGAACGGGAAAATAATTCCTTTTATGAGGAATTAGGAATGAGAATAAAAGGCTACTTCTTAAATCAAACATATCATTCTTGTTCTTCAATCGAGTTAACTTATTATGCGGAAATGACAATGCTAAAAAGTTATTTAGCGTGTATAACAAAACCGAGTAAAGAAAGTTTTACAGGTCTTGCAGACGCATTCTTATATGATTTTATAGCATTTTCAGTAATTCCTAAAGATAAAGAGGATAAAGCTCGATTGCTTTTCACAAGTTTAGATATGTGCCATCGTATATTAGGTATTCTTACTTGTTTATCACCACAAGATGCTAAAATTGCGTTTGAATGTTTCTTAAATGTAATAGAAGATGAAATTGAAATGGGCAATGGGGTTCGTTATAAGAATACCTTATTTCCTGAGGTATTTATATTATATGACTTACTCACTGATAATAATTCGTCTGCATTATTGAACAAATACATTGGAGATACACCTATGCACTCTGTCTATAAAAACTTTTTGCAATTAATAGATTCTGACGATGAAGATTCCATTGATCTTGCGATAGATGAAATGGTCGATTATCACCTTATGCAATGCCGGAATGATACTTACCAACGTGAGTTTTACAGTCGGGCTTGGCGTTTTATACCCGTTGAAATATGGGCTTTCTTACGGTTACGAGTGATTAGAGGAAAAACTATTAGTTTCGTAAAAAACAGAATGATAAAGAAATCTATACCTTTTCTAATGCAAGAAAAGTACGAATTATCTCAAACGGCACAAAGTCTTAAAAAGGTGATTTATAAGAACTATATTAGTAACAAGGTCGAGCCAACAGTTTAACGCTGTTTCTCACCAAACCATTATAAACAATATGTATCGTATTGCAAACATAGTATTATTTGTTCTTGCCATTTTCGTGATAATGGGTTGTTCTTGCAGCAAAACTCTGTGTGAACGTAACATACAAGATGAAATACTCAATGTTGATAAACTTCGTAAGCAAAGTAAGAAAGAGTACCGCTATATAAAAGAAGATGCTGAAAGATTGTTTGTAAATTCGGCAACGGTTTATCCCGATACATTATACTGCCAACAATACACTTCATTGCAAGGTTACTTTTATGGAGAAACCGGATTTGACTTATATTGTATGTGATATGCACAATTTAATGCCAATAATAGGAAACACTATCGTAGCGAACGTAAGACGTTAAACAAAATATTCTATTGTGTAAACGATATGTTGAGATGTATCGCCGGGGGTGGAACTGGCTTCACACATGAAACATACCGCATACCTGCATACACAGAGTATTACATCTATAAATATCAGAATATGGAAGCTAATAAAAAGCCCCAAGATAATGACATAAGCCAAACGATTTCAAACTTATGGCAGATAATAGCTACTTATAATAACGAAGATATGCCCTTTGAAATATTAGCTTATAAAATGAAATACATATATGAAAATATGAACTATATAAAGTCATTGCTTACTACTGAAAAATATCATTGCTGCCTGCAAGAATATATGTGCAGACTAATAAGCGAAAATGTAAGTGAGCAAGAATAATTAAGTTTATAACAACGAAAGATAGCATCTGACGATGCTCCTTTCTAACCATTAGCTGTAATAATTAGAAATTATATAGATATGAAACTAAAAGCGATATTTCATGATGCTTTTCTCTTTTTAGGCATAGCCATTGAAGGTTTGCTATTATTGCAAACACATATATTCATGGAAAAAGGGAAATTTGGCTATATGCTGGTGACTGGAAGCCTTGCGATAGTTCCGATTGCTATTATTGTCTGGGTAATGAGAAGAAAGAAGTTACAAGAAAAGAAAATCAAAGAGAAACACAAGGCATTTCTCCGCTCCAAAGGTATTACTTTGAAAGTGGATTTAAACAGTTGCGAAATATGTGAAAGCAAACAAAATATCCATTACACCCAAATGGATGTACCTGCTTACTCGTTCAAAACACGTTTATATTCACCTACTTCGTTAGAGGAACCGGATTTGCCCCACCAATCTTTGCATAGTCAGGAAATTAACGCCTGCGAAGCATTGACAAATCCCGACCGAATGAATGAACCGCTTTCTTATGAACGTTGTCATTGTATAGTAAAAGTTACTTTAGACTATAGAGGAAAACAGACGCAGTTTGTCAGCGAACCAATTATTATGGATAGAAGTAGTTTAGGTGTTTTTCTTGCTTTGCAAAAAAACGGAGTTATCTATATAAATCCAAAGGATGAAGAGGATTACTTCTTCGATCTTGATTTTTTAAAACAGGAATGATACAAAATACTTGCAACGTTTCTTTCCAACCCATTACTGATAATAGCAGATAAAAATGAAGAAGATTAAATACATATTTTGTATCGTCTTGTGTTTTGGAGCAGTGGAAGTTACAATAGCACAAAGTGACAATAACTTGCCTTCTTTGGAAAAACAGCTTTGCTTTATTCAAGATACTTTATATACGCTACGGCAGAATTATCCATATACGAATGATGATTATTGCGATTCTTTACAAAATAGATTCTCTATCCTGCTGGAAGAACTTTGTACAGCCGATAAAGGAATGAAATACGACTTTAGAGAATTGAGAAAAAAAGAACGGCAATTTATTATGGCTGTATCAACAGACGGGGATATGAGGGTATTTTCCCGGAATACTTATTTCGGTGGTTCGATGCCATTGTTTGCCTCTTATATTCAATATAAGGATAAAGAACACACGTATTTCTTCAATATAAATAATGATAATGATATGGGGGTATGCTATGATACTATTTATTCCATTCAAGCATCGGATAAAAGATATTACCTGCTTTCGGGAACAAGTCAAATAGCGACTGCATATCCTTTAGCAGTAATGAAAGCCGTTAGTTTTGCAAATAGAGAGTTGAAGAAAGAAACAATATTCGTTTCAGGTAATCAGCAAAAGGATTATTTATCTATCTCTTATCGTTTTGCAGAGGATAATATAGACGCACGATTATTCATTGGCAACAATTTTACGTTTCCCCGTATCGTATATCTTGGAAAACAAAAGGAAATATTAAAGCCTGTTGTTGTAAAAAATAAAGATGATACCGAATATGTTGGTAGAGAAATTGAAGTTTATAAACTTGAAAGAAATAAGTATGAAATAAAATTCATCAGTAACAATGAAAGATAACATCTGACGATGTTTCTTTCTAACCATTAACAACAATCATAAAATAAGAAATTATATCATTATGAATTTTAGCTTATTAGTTAGTAAAACAAATCACTTCCTGCGTCATGACAAACAAGACACTACAATTAGTGAAGCATTGCAAACGATATATCCATATACAAAAGAAGCATCTGTATATATGTATTGGAATGGTTATATATTGGAGCTCTATTTTTGTGCTGAAATATCAGATATAATCCAAGATATTTTCTTTTTAATCAATTCTTTAGAGAATGTGGAACAATTTGACGTAAATTGGGGAAGCAACATCTTTTTTGGAACTTGGGAATGTTTTTGTGACAATAACGAAGTCAAAATTAAGTCCAAATTACAAGCACTAAGGGGTGGAGCTGAAATTCTAAAACAATTGAGTTATGTTTCTGATGAAGTGACAATTCAAATAGACACTTTCATAAATGAATGGCTAAAGCTCTTGAAGCAAATAGATAAGGATTTAGAAAGAAACGGATATAACGAAAATAATTTGATTGATTTTAGCCTATTGAAAGATATAATTATTCAAAATTCAAAATATCAGTGAGTAAAATAGAATGTTGCTAACAAGCCAAGATAGCCGCTAATGCAGCTTCTTGTCTAACCATTAGTAAGTATTAAAGGATAAACATTATGTACGAGAAATTTTTAAGTCAGAATATGGAATGTGAGAGGCAGGTAGCGGATGATGCTTTTCTTGCAAAGTATGCCAACACAGCCCCTAAAGAGTTGATTACCCTATGGCAAGAAGTTGGTTTCGGAACATTTTATAATGGTCTGTTTCGGTTGCTGCCACCCGAAGAATTTATCTTTTGGAATGACGCTTATATTGGAGAATCGGGACAAATCAAGCCGCAAATACCATTTATGATAACGGCTTTCGGTGATATATTCGTATGGGTTTATGACACATGTCTCAATGAGAGTTATGTAGCCTATATAAATATCAGAAAAGGAACATGGAAGATAGGAGCGAGCAATATCAAAATATTGATTAATGTTCGTATTTTATCGAACACTTGTATTAAAATGTTTGACTTGGAAATGTTTCCTGCTTTAGTCAGCAAATTAGGACGGCTTGCAGAAGATGAATGTTACGGTTATGTTCCTGCATTGGCATTAGGTGGAGATAATGACATAGATAAAGTAGAACGTGTCAAATATGTGCCGTATATTGATTTAATATGTCAGTCATTGGGGGATTTTGAATTTGCATGATAACAAAATTACTAACAGAGTGTGAAAACAGCCAAATGCTGTTTTTCACTTAGACATTAGTAACTATTAAAGCATAAACATTATGTACGAGAGATTTTTAAATCAGAACATAGACTGCAAAAGGCAGGTAGCGGATGATGCTTTTATTGCAAAGTATGTCGATATAGCTCCTAAAGAGTTGATTACTTTGTGGCAAGAAGTCGGATTGGGTATCTTTTGTAATGGTCTGTTCCGGATAATGAATCCGGCAGATTATCAAGAGTTCGTGAACCAATATTACCAACGGGAGTATAATGAAGCAGCAATCCCTTTCATGGTAACGGCTTTCGGGGATTTGTTCGTATATATCAAAAGTAGCCAAAAGCAACTTGGCAATCACATCGTTTTTTTGAATATACGGTATGGAACATTCCAAATATTCACGGATAACTTTAATCTGCTGTTCAACATTCTTTTATTCAAGAATGATTCTTTGGAGTTCAGATATAAGTTAGGGCTATATCCTCGAATAAAAGAAAAACTGGGTGCGCTGCAAGGCGATGAATGTTTTGGTTATGTTCCCGTCCTGTCAGCAGGTGGGGAAGAAACAGACGAACACATACAAGTAGTTAAAATCTTTCCATACATTGACATGGCGGCTCAATTCATCGGTGAATTTGAACGTTTTGAAGCAAGGTGATTTTATAATTATAAACAATTAGATTTGAAAATAGAATGATAGTCATTATATTGCTTCTTATGCTAATTATAGCATTATTGGATTGCCTTATCCGAAAGGATTTAAGACATTCCATGATATTTGCATTTCCGATTATCATTCTTATAGGAATATATGTATGGCTATTCACATTACTACCAGTACAATGGGGATTAAAAAAAATGCCCTTTATAGAGCTGGTACAAATTAAAGAAGTGCCTGAAAATACTTGTCAAGACAGTACGATTTATAGTGGCATAATAGAATTTATATCTGATAAGACACTAAATGATTATAACCTAATTGTTATGAAAGGTAGTTCTATTAAGAATTTAAGTTATAATGACTTTATTAATAACGATAGTTTGAGTGTGTTTACCTCTTATGAAGCAGAGTTTGTAAGAAAAGTCAATGATAAATTCTTGTATAAAACATTGTTTATTACAAGGCAATCTAATGGCAGAAATATCAATGAGAATATATATTGTAAGGTGTTTCTGATACGAATGTTTGCTCCTACTTATGAAACAAACGAGATAGTAATACCATACAACAAACTATTTCAAATTAAAGAATAGCATTTATAACGAAAGATAGCATCTAACGATGCTCCTTTCTAACCATTATATAAAAACATGAAAACAACAATGTCATATAAAAGAATTGAAAACGCTCTGTTTGCTATTATTTCTCTACTGGTGGGATGGCGTATCACTTCTTACTATACATCTGCCTTGCCCGACTTCGACATAGCGGCTAACGATATATTCATAACGATAAAATGCAAAGTGCTGACATTTGTATTATGGGGGATTATGCTATTCCTTTTCCACTTCATCGGAAAACAAGTGAATGATATATGGAAAAGACGGTTGTTCAAGATAACTGCCGTGTTGGTATATTGGTTAATCGTGTGGGGTATCTGCTACTACCAATGCGCCATAAAAGCGGTGCAGGACTGGAATGATATGATGAACGGGAATGTCGGATAGCCTGCATTTGCAGTTATCCGAATACCGTTACTGGCTTATGTACATAATAAACGGATAGATTCGTATTTTGATAATTTTACTCAAAAGTTTAGAATTGATTAAATATGAAGTGGACTTTAAAAAAATATATCTTTTTAATTTTAGGGATAGCAATTTTGGCAATAATATATTTTTTCCCTTATCCTGCTTTTTTTATGGGGACTTCATTGCCTAAACAGCCTGATTTATCTACACAAGAGAAACTGTATTTTAGTCAGCTAAAAGAGAAGAGTCAATGGGAAGAGATAAATCGTATGTATTCAAATGAAGATAGTATTGGAAATATCATACTCAATTATCCATTAAATTTATCAGAGAAATATTCCTATTATATGGAATTATCAACATCCAACAAAGCATTTTTTGAAGCCCAATCTGAAAAAGAAGCAAGATATTATGCGTCGCATATTAGAAATAGCATATGTAAAGATACTCTGAACTTAAAAGCGATTTATATTGCTTTTATATATAACAATGAAAATGAAAAATTGGGAAGTAATACAGGATATAAATATTATGAATTTCCAATAAGTAAAAACAATAACTTATTGATTCAAAAGCGAAAATGAAAACAATTACCGGATTTTTACTATCCAAAGCGGCGGAGCGTCCGGAGATATTGCCCCTTGTGCAAGAATTGGCGGACAAGATACAATGGCTGGTGAATAACAGCCGTTCGCTGAAAGAGTTGGAAACCTTAGAACAGTTTGCCGGAAACAGTGAACTGCTGCGCTTTGTCACCGACAGCCTGAAAGAAAGCGGAGAACTGCCGACATTGGGACAAAAGGATTATAAAACCTATATTTTCCTCTTGGCATATTGCCCCGAAGATTTCGCTTTCTTCTATCTTAAAGAAAACCTTGTAGTACCTTATATCGAACAAAACAAGCTGGATGAACTGTTGTTCTTTACCGATATGCTCCGGCAGGTTTTCAACAATCACAGATACTTGTCGGGTGTCTATAACTGGGTGTGCGACTACTTCTTTCAGGCACGGCGGGAAGTCTATCATGGGAAAGGCAGCCACATCACCGATGCACAGTTTCGGCGTGCCGAACGAAACCTGAAATACCTGCGGCAGCGGTCATTCCGGGAAATGGTGCAGATAAAAGGCTATAAAGTATATTCGCCGACTGCCCTTGCCGAATGTTGCGGTATGGAATATCGTTCGTTCCGCCGCAGGTTCAGGGCGGAATTTGGAAGAACGTTGTGCCAGTGGATACGTGAACAGCGGGTAAAGGAGATAACCTACCTGCTGGAATATACTAACAAGAGGTTACTGGAGATTGCGGACGAAACCGGATTTTCTTCTCCCGCCAACTTAAACGACTTCTGCGTGAAGTATATGCTCGGAACTCCCGGCGCATTGCGTAAAAACCTGCAAAAACAACGGAATGTTCACCATGAAGAATAGAAGTTGCAGCATCAAGTAAAAGGCTGCGAGATATACCCTGTAACTTTGCGCCCGATTAACAAAAAGGCATAATTTATGATCGAAACGTACTTCAGTACATTATTACAGGAGATTGACCGTTATACGGGGACGGTCAATCTGGAAGGGGAAAACATTATTCCGGGCTGCCGTGAAATGATGAATTACCTGAAAGGCAAAATGATTGAACTGAAAAACTTTGCGTTGTCCCGTGAGTTTAAGGACGACGCAGAGGAAATCCGATTTTTTAAGTACCAAAAACCGCTGATACTCGGACGGTTGCTGTACTTCTACAAGCTATACCAGATTGAAAGTAACCGACCGCCAAACTATGAACTTGCCGTAGGTTATTACCAAGGTGAGATTGAGAAACTGAAAACGGTCTTTGAACGCAGCCTTTCCTTTTTCCAGTATTACCGTAGCGGGGCTACGTACCGGGACAGTTTCTACTTCAAACGGGGACAAACAGAGATAAGCCCGGAAACGGACACTTTTCTGTTCGAGCCGGAAGCGGAGTTCTCCACAGGGTATGACCGACTGGTCGCCCGGCTGATTGCGGTGGAACTGCTGTTAGCCTTCCTGACAAGGCGGATGCGTGAGCCTGCGGACGGCGAGCCGCTATCGGGAAAGAAACTGTACTGGACGGACAAGAAAGCGGCGGCGGTGGAACTGATATACGGCATCCATGCGGTGGGAAGCGTGGATAACGGGAAAGCGGACATTATCGACATCGTGACGGCATTTGAACGGACGTTCCATATTGATCTGGGCGACGTGTACCACACGTTTATCGCCATGCGTAACCGGAAGAACAGCCGGACGGTGTATCTTGACCAAATAATCGAACAACTGCTGAAACGGATGGACGAAACGGATAGCTAACTTATTAGAAACCAATGATAGGATTACCAAGTTCGTAGCAAGCTGCTAAAAGCGACTTTATCGAACCCTAACCAGTGACAAGCGGCTTGCAGCCGCCGGAAGAAGCGAAGAAAAGGCTCTCCGGCGGCTTTTTTCGTGCCGGAAAAAATCTTTGGCAAGGTGGTACGGACGTGAAAAGAAAAATAATCGAATAGGCGGACATTTGCGACCATAAATCTAAAATTCAACAGATTATGGAAGTAATAACAATCGAAAGCAAAGCGTTTGCCGCCCTCGTGGAGAAGATAGACGGGATAGCGGCATACGTGGAAGAGTCCCGGCAAAGGGAACTGGACGGGCAGCAGGGACAGGAAGAGAAGAACAGCCGGACGACGGGCAAGTGGATGACGGGCAGCGAGGTGTGCGAATATCTCGAAATCAGTCCCCGCACCTTGCAACGTTACCGCACGAACCGGATTATCGCCTTCTCCATCTGCGGGAAGAAAATCCGCTACCGCCGCACGGACGTGGAACAGTTCCGGGAACGGTGGATGCGGGAAACACCCGACAAGCAGATCGACCGGATGATTGAACAACACCCTTTGCATGAACGTAAATACAAGCTGTATGGTAAGAAAAGAGGAAATACTGGCAAGGACGAGTAACGGGCTGGACGTGTTCCGCCACTACCTGCCCGTGAAGTGGCGGGTAGGCAGGAATTTCCTGAACCCGCTGTACGAGGACAGCAAGGCTTCGTGCAACGTGTATTATGACCGCCGTAGCGGGACGTACAGGATGAAGGACTTCGGGAACGGGGACTTTTCGGGCGACTGTTTCTTTATCGTGGCGAAAATCAAGGGGCTGGACTGCAAGAACGCCGCCGACTTCGTGGAGATACTGGAAACCATAGACCGTGAGCTGTGTCTGGGTATCAGCGAGGATGTGCCGCCGGAAACGGTACGGGAACGGCAGGCTGCCATGCGGGTTGTTCCGTTGGCGGAAGGAAACGGGATGAAAGGAAACGGAACGGCAGAGCCGACCGGGACGGAAGAACAGGTGGCAGAGCCGGAACACAAGCCACGCCCGTACCGGACGGTGCAGCAGCCGTTCACGGAAAAAGAACTGGAGTATTGGGCTGGGTACGGGATCACGGAAGCGGTGCTGAACCGATGCGGGGTGCAGTCGTTGAAGGAGTACCGGAGCGAAACGAAAGACGGGAAAGCGTTTGGTTTCACGTCCACAACCATAGAACCGATGTTCGGGTACGTAGGGAAATGGGGCGTGAAGGTGTACCGCCCGAAATCGGAAGTACGGTTCGTGTACGGCGGTCATACGGGTGACAACTATTGTTTCGGGCTGGAAGAGTTGCCGCCCAAAGGTGACACGCTGTTCCTGACGGGCGGGGAAAAGGACGTGCTGACGCTGGCGGCGCACGGATTCCATGCGATCTGTTTCAATTCGGAAACATCGGTGATACCTGCAAAGATCATACGGAAGCTGGTGTATCGGTTCAAACATATCGTTCTGCTGTACGATGTGGATAAGATAGGGCTGGAAAGCTCCGAGAAGCACCGACAGCAGCTAACGGAGTACGGGGTGAAACGGCTGGTGCTGCCGCTGACGGGTGAAAAGACGGACAAGGACGTGTCGGACTACTTCAAGGCGGGACGAACACGGGACGAGTTCGTGAAGCTGTTCCTTAAAATGCTGGATAGCCTGTACGGTGACACAATGGCGGTGCTGAAATCCTGTGAGATCGACTACGACCACCCGCCACAGCAGGCGGTCGCCATCGTGACCGCCGGGGACGTGCCGCTGGGTTCGGAAGAGAACATCCTCTGCATCACGGGCGGGGAAGGCACGGGAAAGAGTAATTATACGGTGGCATTGGTCGCCGGGGCGATTCAGGAGAAGGAAACGGATACTGACCTGTTAGGGGTTCGGGTAGAGCCGAACCGGAAAGGGCGTGCGGTGCTGCTCTACGATACGGAGCAGAGCGAGCAACAACTGTACAAGAACACGGGGCGGCTGTTGCGGCGTGCCGGACGGGAGAAGATGCCGCCCTACCTGCACGTGTACTGCCTGACGGGAATGTCACGGAGCGAGCGGCTGACGGCTATCATGCAGAGCATGGATAAGTACCATTACCTGCACGGGGGTATTCATCTGGTGGTGATTGACGGGGTGGCGGACTTGATACGCTGCGCCAATGACGAGGGGGAAAGCGTGGCGTTGATAGACGAGATTTACCGACTGGCAGGGATTTACCGCACGTGCATCGCCGCCGTGGTGCATTTTGTCCCGAACGGGTTGAAGTTAAGGGGGCACTTGGGCAGCGAGTTACAGCGCAAATCGGCGGCTATCCTCTCGATAGAGAAGGACGATAACCCGGAAATCTCGGTAGTGAAAGCATTGAAAGTGCGTGACGGCAGCCCGCTGGATATTCCTATCATGCAGTTCCGCTGGGACAAACAGATGGGTATGCCCGTGTACGTGGGCGAAAAGCCCCGTGCGGAGAAGGAGAAGCGCAAGGAGAAGGAACTGGCGGAAATGGCACGGGAAGCGTTCACCCGGCAGGAGAAGTACGGCTACATCGAACTGTGCGAACTGATACAGGAAATGCTGGAAGTGAAGGAACGGACGGCAAAGGGATATATCCGCTATATGCGTGAGAAGGAAATCGTCGAAAAGGAAGGGGATTACTATGTACACGGACAGGGAAGAGTTTGAAGGCTGGATGCAGCGGATCATGCAGCGGTTCGACACGACCGAAAAGCTGCTGGAAAGGGTGCTGAAAAAGAACAGCCAACTGGACGGTGAAGAGGTGCTGGATAATCAGGACTTGTGCCTGCTGCTGAAAGTCGGCATACGGACGTTGCAGCGATACCGGGCTATGGGACTGTTGCCCTACTTCACGATCAGCGGGAAGGTATTCTACCGGGCAAAAGATGTACATGAGTTTATCCGTAACCGATTCGATGCAGTGATGGAAAGGAAAAAACCGGAAAGAAAAACAAGCGGATGAAAGTATAAACAGACTATAACCCCACGTTCACCCTGCACTTAGGCGTAAGCGAAGAGTGAACGGTTGCCCTGCTTTGTCGTGAGATAAGGCAGGGCTATTCTTTTGTAGTTCGGCAGGTTTGCACTATATTTGCAGATGAAAATATGAAAGTTCATTGCCCGGCTTGAACGCAAGCGGGTTTTGATTATATAGATTGTACGTTCGCTGAACGTCTCGGTACGAAAACTGGCACTTTTCACTAAGAAACGGGATTACGGCGCAATGCACATGTTGTATGCACATACAGCGTGTCTTGCCTGTTTCGTTTCTTAGGTATGCCAGTACCTCGTACCGGAATAGCGTAATTCACGCTGTTTTTTATGGTAGTTGGCGGGCATAACCAATAAAAAGAAAAGTGTTATGAAACAGATTACTTTGTATGTGTACCAAACCATTGATGGGTGCGCCGCCCGTGCCGACAAACAGGTGGACGATGCTGTTCTGAAAGCCGATTGCCTGCTCTTGGATGAAGAAACTTATCTGGATGTATTTATGAATCACCTCGGCTGGCCGCTGACGGAAAAAGAAACTTTTGTAGTGGCGCAAGCTGATTGTAACCTGACGGAAAAACAAAATGTGCAGTTCATCACGGGGGATGCCGTAGCGGAACTCTCACGGATGAAAGCTGCGGGTGACGGGGCGATGGTCGCCTACGGCGAAGGAATTGCGGCTGTGCTGCTGAATAGCGGGCTGGCAGATGAAATCGTGGTGATTACATTGCCGGAAATTACGGGCGGTGATGAAAAGGCTTTGCCGGGTACGGTGAAGGACGGTGCGGCATGGGTGGTACGGTCTTGTAAGGTACTGGACGGCGAGAAGGTAAGGACGGTGTATGGAAGGGTGTAATTTGTGCATCAGTGATGCACAAATTCAGATATACGAAAGAAAAGTGCAACAGTGTCGCACTTTTCTTGTTGAATTTAGGCATCACTGTTGCCTAAATTCAAATCGTATCTTCACTATCCTGTAACTCCCGACTAAGTTTATTCTCCAATTCTTCAATGGAAGGCAACCCGGATTTAATATCTTTAGGTAATGCCCTGCCTAATTCGTAGTCTGAAATACCGATAGGCTTGTGTACATCACGCAAAGCGTATTCAGCCATAATGCGGTCTTTGTTCTGACAAAGCAGCAAGCCTATTGTCTGGTTATCCCCTTCCCGGCAAAGAATATCGTCCACTGCCGAACAGTAAAAATTCAGCTTGCCGATATATTCGGGCTGGAACTCCCCCCGCTTCAACTCCACAACTAAATATCGGTGCATAAAGGCATTGTACATGAGGATGTCGATATAAAAATCCTTTTCCGAAACTTCGATGTGGTACTGCCTGCCCATGAAAGCGAAACCTGCCCCCATCTGGAGAAGGAACTTCTCTATATGTTTAATCAAACCTAATTCCACGTCCCGTTCGTCGTACTCGTCGGTAAAAGTCAGCATATCGAAAATATAAGGATCTTTCAAGGTTTCTTTCACCTGCTTGGCTTGTATTTCGGGAAGGGTGGCATCGAAATTGTTTGCCAGTGCGCCGTGAATATTGTAGTAGTCCTGATTGATGGCTTCGACTAAGAAATCACGAGTCCACCCGTTTCTTATACACTGTATCATGTACCAATACCGGGCTTTATGGTCTTTTACCTTTTGTACCAAAGCGATATTGTGCGACCAGCTTAGTTGCTTGATCGGAAGAATAATATCCGGTGTTTCTAATTTGGCAACGGCTCGTTGCCAAATTGTAAGTTCCTGATTATATTCTTTATAGAACTGAATCATACACCTGCAATTACGTGATGAAAAGCCTTTTACCTTCGGATAATCATTCTTTAAATCTTTGGATAACCGTTCGAGGGCATTGTTGCCCCAACCGATTTGCTTCTGACTTTCGGATAGCAGTTTGCCAATGTCCCAATACATGGTAAGCATTTCTTCATTGGCTGCGTAGATAGCCTTTTTCTGGGCGAGTGCTACACGTGCCTTGACTTGTTTAAGCAAGGTTGCATAGCTAAAGATATTGTTCTGAATTTCCATTTTATTCTTTTTTATTTGAGATTAAAGGCGTTCGGGGTATTGCTGCCCTGAACGTCTGCCATCCGGTCACGGAAAAGGGGAAAACCGTCCTTTCGGAGTGACCGACTGGCAAAGGTGTAATATGGGATTAAGGGTATAATACCCGGAAATCCCGTGATCCGCCGTCGTCTATGAGTTCGTTACGGTGCAGCCAACGGAGAATTTCAGTGCCGGACTGACTGCCGAAATTACGAACACAGTACAGCCGGGAAAGGCGATACCTTTTCAGGTGGATCAGCAAATGTTCAGTTGTAAAAATGCTAAGTTCCCGACAAGCCTTGACGACACGCTGCGAGAAGCCGAGCCTATCCAACGGGGTATTCAGCAACTCACTGTGCTTACCCGGTCTGCCCCTCTTTTTCTTCTGCTGTACATCGTCATAGATGGTATCTACCCGGTTACGCTCGAAAAGGGCGAAAAGGGATGCGCTGTCTATCATCAGGACGGTATCGAAACGGGCAAAAGCGATGTGGTTGCCGTTCATCCAGAGGGTGATGCGCTGCACGTCCGTTCCACAGATACGGGCGGCTTCTTCCACGGATAACCAGCCGTTCATCGTCTGCCGCCCTTTCCTTTTGCCTTGTCCGTGCGGGGCGGGAACTCGTACACGGTGTGGAAATCCTTATCAAAGGTAACGTGCGCATCGAAGGTTTTGCCGTCCTTGTTCTTAAAGCCTTTGATTAGGGACGTTTTGCCTTTGGTTACAAGGTCGGTAATCTGATTGTCGGTAAGCTCTTTCCCGCCCTTGTTGCGGAAGATGGTAACGCCACAATCGACGTTGCTGCACTTGGCGACTTTCGGATAGAAGAGGATGCGCCCGGACTGGCATTTGGGGCAAGGGATGCGTTCACCGTCCGTAACCGATACCTGCACCTGCAAAAGTTCTTCGGTAATCTGGGCGGTATAGACTTCGATTCCCTTGCGGAACGTGGCTGCGTCCATTTCGCCCGTTTCGATGCGGGCAAGGGCGGTTTCCCATTGCCCGGTCATTTCGACATCGGCAATGCGTTTGCCCTTTACGGTATGGTACACCGCCAGACCTTTCTCGGTCGGGACAAGGTTCTTCTTGTCACGGCGCACGTAGTCACGGGAAAACAGGGTTTCGATAATGGACGCACGGGTGGCGGGCGTGCCGATACCGATGTCTTTCAGGCTGTCCCGCAGTTCGGTTTCCTGCAACTCCCTGCCGCAACTCTCCATAGCCGAAAGCAGGCTGCTCTCGGTGTGCAGGGGACGGGGCTTGGTCTGTTTCTCCACGTTCTCCGCCGATTGCAGGGGGAAGGTTTCGCCGGGCTGCAAAGGCGGAAGGGCGGCGGATTCTTCTTCCTCGTCCTTCTCGCCACGGACGGCACGCCATCCGGCGGACTTGATAACTGTCCCTTTGGTGCTAAAGTCGCTACCCGCTGCGGTGAAACGGACGGTGGTAACGTCCTTTACGCAACGGGCGGAGAAGGATTCGAGCAGGCGGGCGGCGACCATATCGTACACCTTGCGTTCGTCCTCCGGCAGTTCGCCGGGCAGACATTCGGTGATAATCAGGGCATGGTGATCGGTGACTTTCCCAGCATCCACGCTGCGGCGGTTGAGTGCCGTCCCTTTCAGGGTGGCGGCGCAGGCGGAGAAAGCGGGGTATTGCTCCAAAAGGGCGATGCGGGACGGGATTTCGTCGAAAACATCGTCGGAGATAAAGCGGGAGCCGGTACGGGGGTAGCTAAGTACCTTTTTCTCGTATAGCGACTGCGCTATGGAAAGGGTTTTGTCCGCTGAAAAGCCGAGCTTGCTGTTGGCTTCCTTCTGTAACGTGGTGAGGTCGTAGAGCAGCGGCGGTTCTTGGTTCACTTCCTTGCGCTGCACATCGGCAACGGTGACCGTGCCTGTGGCGGTAACGGCACTAAGGGCGGTGGTTGCTGCCGGAAGGGTTTCGTACTTGTGTTCGGAGATGGCGGAGAAGGGCGTGCCGTCCTTTTCCGCCGTGACCTTTAGCTGGTAGTAGGTCTGCGGAGTGAAATTCCTGTTCTCCAGATACCGGGAGCAAATCATCATCAAGGTGGGTGTCTGCACCCGTCCGAGTGAGAAAATTCCCTGTCCGGCGGCGATGGAAAGTGCCTGTGTGCTGTTGATGCCGACTAAATAATCGGCGATGGCACGGGCTTCAGCGGCACGGTAGAGGTTATCGTAATCGCTGCCGGGTTTGAGCTTATCCAGCCCGTCACGGATGGCACGGTCGGTCAGCGAGGAAATCCACAAGCGGACGAAAGGCTTGCGGCAACCGAGGTAGTTGTAAATATAGCGGAAGATTCCTTCGCCTTCACGACCCGCATCGGTTGCCACGATGATCCGGTCGGACTGGGCGAAAACTTCGTTAATGACCTTTAGTTGTTTGAGTACGCCGGGATCGGATTTGTACTCTTTGCCTTCCCGTATCTGGCGGGGTATGAACTTGAACTCCTGCGGGATGATGGGAAGGTTTTCACGGCGGAAGCCGGAGAACCCGTAAGCATCGGGCATGGCAAGCTGGACGAGATGGCCGAACGCCCAGGTAACGAGGTAGTCGTTGCCTGAAAGGTAGCCATCGTGACGCTGGCGAACATTCAACACGTTTGCTATGTCCTTCGCAACGGAAGGTTTCTCGGCAATAATTGCTGTAATCATATTTCTTTAGTTTTTAATGGTTTGACAAAAAGTGTCCCGTCACTTGGGGACGGGACACCTCGGATAGTTACTTGTGATCATCTTACCGGATAAGACGGGTATCAGAGGCGGGGACTTTTGCGCTGCCGGGGTTTGGGCTTGTCCTGTTGCTGCTCCTGTTTCTTATCTTCTTTCTTGCCCTCTTTCTGTTCCTGCTTGCGGTCTTGCTGCTCCTTCTGCTCTCCGGTGGGGCGGGTTTGTGCGGACTGCAAGGCTTCTTTCAGGCTCTTGGTGGCTTCGTTGGTCTTGCCCTCGGAATTGACGGCTACCTGTACCTCGTTCTCGACGGCGGGTTTGACACGTCCCTCTTCGAGTGCGGTCTTGTAATCCTTGGGGAACATGAAGGCGGGGTATTTCTGTCCGGGCTGCCATGTGATGTACCCCTGATAAGGTTTGCCGTTCTTGTCTTTCAAGCCGGAAACTTTGACCGTGCCGCCGCCCGCAAGTTCCGTTTGCGACTTTTCGGTGAGTTCCTGTTTGCGGAAGGTCTTGGGGACTTCCTGATTGGCGGTCTGTTTCTGTAACTCCTTGTGTGCGTCCATCGCCAGTTTAGCCCGGTCGTTGAAGAGTAGTTCGAGTTGCATCTTGGCGGCGTTGAACTGGACGGGGGCTTCGTAGGTTTTGGGCTTCTGCCCTTCTTTGGCTTTGGTCTGGAATTTACATATCACAGCTTCGCCCTTTTTCAGCCGTGCCACCTCGTCGGGGGTGAAGGTATGCCCGTTCTTTTCCGCCGGGATGCGCACCTTGTCAGCCGGGAAGGATGCCAGTTCGTTCGTTTTCTGGTTACGGCTGACGAGGGACGGGACTTTCTCGCCTGCCCGGTTGGTGAGTTCGACAATGCGCCCCACGTTCCCGGCGGTCTTGATAGCGTCGCTATCTTCCTTCGTGAAGGTATGCCCGAAGAATTGCTGCTGCAACTTTTGGGGATCGAGAATACCGTGGCTGCAAACGACTACCCTGCCGTCGGGAGCTTCACGCAAGGAAAGCTGGCTGTCGTTGGCATGGGAGATCGAATCAAGATTGAAATATACCCGGACGGTCTTGTCGGTCTGGAAGCCCCGTAGCATCTGGTCGAGCATACCGTTCTGCTCGATCTGTTCACGTTTGATGCCGAGATTGGCGAGCGAGTTCCAATCTATCTTTTCCACGTCGTACTTGTACTGCGGCTGTTGCTGTGCCTGCCCTTGCTGCGGTGCGTCTGTCGGCTGTTGTTGCTGCTGCCCGGCGGCAGGCTGCGCCTGTTGCTCGCCCTGTTGTTGTGCCTGTGCGGGATGTTGTACCTCGTACTGTGCCATGCGTGCCTGTCCTTCGGGCGTGGGGTTCTGCACGGTCTGCTGGAAATCTGCCGCTACCCGTTGCACATCTTCTTCCGGCACACGGAAGAAATGGAAACGGGTGGGATCTTTCAACTGGTTCCAAAGATTGGAAAAGAAGTTGGAGAACATATCTCCGTGGCGATCTACCCGTAGCAGGTCGTTGTTGTCCTCTAACGGGTTCTTGGTTTGTAACTCTCCGTCCTTTACTCCGCTGACGGCTTGGATGGTCTTTTTCTCCTGATCCATGACAAGAAGAATATCCATCAGTTGTTCGCTGTTGTCCGGTCTTTCGTCCATAAACTTAAATTTTTAATAGTGAATACTAACGGTTTCAGTGGAAACCGGACGTAAATATATAGGGGAAAGCATTGATAATTAGCAAGTTTGTGGTGGGGTGTCGCTACTTGTCATCCGGTTCGCAGGTTTGTCGTAGTTGATATTTGGCAAAATCTGAATTACATCTGTTTCCTGACTATTAAAAGCATTTTTTTTCATTTTTTACTGATTTTGAAAATAAAAATCGAACAGTCGTTCGTTTTTCCATAGCTTTATTTTATCTTTGGGGAAACAACATTCGTAGGTGTGGTTATTAGAGATTAGGAACTACACCATAGGGTGTGGTTATTGAATAATTCAAGACAATTAAAACAACTATGAATCAGTAGTTTACAGCGAAGTAGCAAAAACAACGGAAATAACGACACGAGTATGATAGATTTGTTAAACGACATATACACAGACGGTTGCCAAGCGAAAAAGCACCGTTTATCCGACTTCTTCAATCAGTGGTGGGACGAGTATGCACAGCACCCGGCGGAGTATATCACCCCCGAACAGTACAAGGCGGTGAACGCTATCCGTGTATGCCGTACAGCAGCTTTAGGCATAGATACTTATGCTTGTCCCGAATGTGGCGAAGTACGGGAAATCTACCATAGCTGCAAAAACCGTTTCTGTCCGTCATGCGGTTGGCGTGATACGCTGAAATGGGCGGGACGGATGAAAGACAAATTGCTGCGAGTGCCACACCGCCATGTGGTTATGACCTTGCCGCATATATTACTGGATTTGGTGAAGCACAACAAGAAAGAAATATTGAATATCCTGATGCGCACATCGGCAGAAACCGTTAAGGACTGGATGCAGCACAAGTTCGGCTTGAAAACCGGAGTGATTGCCGTGCTGCATACCTATGGGGAAACAAAGCAGCTTCATGTACACACGCACATGATTATGTCGTGGGGCGGTATTGACAGCAACGGAAAGATTGTCATTCCCGAACGTGACTATGTACATATCCCATCTATCTGCAAGGTGTTCCGCTACAAGTTTGAAAATGCGTTGATAGAACTGTTCGATGCGGGCAGACTGGAACATGATTTCCGTGACCGCATGGAGTTTATGGGCTTCATCAAAAAGGTGGCGAACAAAAAGGATTGGATTGTGCATTTGGAGCCGCCGATACAAATGCCGGAGCAGGTGATACAATATGTAGGCAGATATTCCAAAAGAGCGTGTTTGAGCGAGTATAAAATTACGGCAATGGATGGTGAAAACATTTCATTCCGCTATCGTGACTACCTGAACTCACCCGACAGAAGAAATCCGGTAGAAAAGGAACTGACATTGCACTATCGTGAGTTCTTCCCCCGATTGTTGCAACACGTTCCCTTGCGTTACTTCCGCATCGTGAGGTATTACGGCTTCTACTCCAACAAAGGTAATTTGCCGGAAGAATACTTCGGACGGGATGAAAGCGAGATTGAGGAAGCCAAATTGCAGCAGGAAGAAAGCGAGTATGAAAACCCGTATTTCTGCGAGTGCTGCGGACAAATGAGAGTTTACAGTCACACAACGGTAGCAAGTGGCGGCACAACATATACGGTTGTATTGGAGCATTGCGACATACACAGACGAAAAGCGGCATGATAGCAACATGGGATAGCTATGCCCTGCCGTGAACAAATACAGAAAAATCCCATAAAACAGAAGAAAGGAGAACAAAAAATGAATGAAATACAGATAAGAGCAGTAATAAAACAAGGAAGGTGTAAGCGTGAACTTTACACCTCTTTCTGCCGGAAACAGCAGTTAAAAATTGAAGTTCTATATAATATGTAACAAGGCAAGACGGATAAAACTGTCTTGAACATGAAAATTAAGCACCTAAACGGTGCATATTTCCGTGCCATTAAATTAAGCACCTAAACGGTGCATATTTCCGTGCCATTAAATTAAGCACCTAAACGGTGCATATTTCCGTGCCATTAGATACAATGTGAATATGAAAAAAGATAGTTCATTTGAAATAAAAACAATCAAACAGATAAGAACAGCTTTACCTCGTTCAAACAATAAGTATGGTATTCCTAAATCTGTATCATTTGTGTTTCAAGAGTTGTACAAGGATATTGTAACCGGCATTCAAACAACCGAAATTAGTGCTGATTATATTCTTTATAACATGCAAGAAGCATATCAAGAAAATAAAGAGTTTTCAGATATTAGTTATTGGGTACAAGGGACAAGTGATAGCGAAATTAGCGAGTGGTGGATATTGGGTACTGACGGACAAGGAGATTTATGGTTGTTCGATACTAAAGGAAAAGTTTTCTTCTACGACCATGATAAAGAGTGTATGTGTGAAGAAAATTTCAAATGTATGGAAATTGATTTTTCACAATGGCTACAATTAGCTTTTCTTTTTAGACAGTATGAAAAATCAGATAGGTACACAAATGAAGATAAAGCCAAATTGAAAAATGAACTATCAAAAATAAATGAAAACTTAATTGATAATCTTCCTTTTGATTATGAATTATGTATCTAACACGCACCTCAATCGCCAAAATGTCGATTAGCTGCAAACCATTAGCAATATTGAAAAATTATATTTATGGAAAAATACAAAGTAGATTATAGTGATTTTGCCAATTTTAAGGGCATAACGATAGATTTTGACTATCTGGAAGAAGGTCTTGACTATGCTCAAAAAAATAATATTAAAAATGTTTTTGTCCGCTCTGAGAAAGATGAAAAAAGAGTTGTAAACTTTGATTTTTTGGAGAAACGAGATTTTATACAAACGTTTCATTGGATTGTTTCTCTTTCCAAAAAGTCGGATGTTACAGGAATTTATCATCTATCAAAGTTGAAAGACTTCCGTTGGAAAGTGAGTAATAATTTTGATTTTGATTTATCTTTCTTCCCATTATTAGAGAATATCAATATTGGCTATGATACAAAAATCTATGGCTGGGAAATGCTTCATCAATTAAAGAGGCTTCTATTAAGCGGAGTAAAGACAGATAATCTTACATTTTTAGAAAATACAATTAGTCTACAGTATTTACGTATTATTGGAGCTTCCTTTACTTCAATCGAAGGTTTGGAAAATTGTGTTAATCTAAAAACGCTTTTTTTGCAAAGATGTACAGCTCTCACAAAGCTAAAACCAACAATTTTACATTTGTATAATTTAGAGCAGTTGAATTTGGAAGCGTGTCGAAAAGTCAATATAGAAGAACTAAAAGGAATTGATATTAAATATATATCAGTAATTTGATAATAATATTGCTAACAAGGTCAAGATAACAGCTAAACGCTGTTCCTCACCAAACCATTACCGATAATAGCATAGTGATGAAGATATTTTATACCATAATACTGATGTTCTTATTTCAGACAATAATGGGACAAGCAATGCCTGATTCTATTGTCTTTCATGGGAAAATCGTAAATGACGGAATATTACACAATATTGGGTTTATTCTCCATGTAAAGAATAATCCTAACTCCGGTAGCCATATTGTAGGACTGGACCGTCCGGAGTTCTTTATCCGATGTATGCGTGGTGATACTTTGGTATTGGAAACTTTGGCTTCTCCTTACAGCTACTCTGTTGAGTTCGTTGCAAAAGATACTACACAACAGCATATACATGTATGGAGCTTTCCAAAATCATGTAAAGAATGGTACTTTGAGCAGCAATATAAAACAACTCATCTGCCAATCAAATATGGAATAAACCGTTCTGGTTTGGCAGGCATTTATAAACATAGAAAGAAAAAATCGTATTATGATTTTTATGTAACATCCGATGCAACTCTAAAATTAAAAACAGATGGTACATTTGAATTTATGGAAATACGAGATGAATGGGATATTAATAGTGTTACTTATCATACAGGAAAATGGGAAATCAAACAGGATACAATCGTTTGTGAAACTGTCCCAACATTATATCCGCCAAGTGTTCAAGAACGCTATCCCGGACAAGTGTTGCATTTTGTTGGTGGAGGTTGGGAAGATGATAAGCAAAAGGCTATTAAAAGAAGAATAGTTTACAAATTTATTATTCACAAGAAAGGTCTGATTTATAAAGATAGATATGATAGAGATATATACAAAAAAGTTAAACAATCGGTAACAAGGTCGAGATAACAGCTAAACGCTGTTCCTCACCAAACCATTATCATCAATTTTCTTGAAAATGAAAGTCATAAAGAAGAAAATATCAGTTTTAGGTGTCAAATACAATTCTAAACGGAAATGGATTGACATAAATTTTGGCAGTGTTGTTTTTCGTCTGCTACAAGGTCAAATTATGATAGACGAAACTCCATATTCTGACGAACATTTAGTGCCTATAAAGAATATAGCCATAAACGAAAAATGTTTCTCGTTTGATTCTTTTTATAAAAATCAAGATACCCACTTTGAAGTGCATTATTCTTCTTTTGATATTGCTATGCTTATCGCTAACTATATTAAATATATAAATGAATATGGAGTAGTTTTCAATAATGAATACGATAGTTTTGATTTTCTTGCAGAAAGAAATGAACTGCACCTATCGTTGGAAAATGAATTGACAGGCAAACGAATCGTTGTAAGCTATAATAAATATAGAAATTATTTCTCTTTGGTTTATCCTGAACCCGGAAAACAATTCTTAATTGATAACTGTACATACGAAAACAGCACAATTCATGTCAAATGTAAGGGGCATAATTTATGGGACGAAAGTGACTTAATCACTGATTACATGTACCAATGGAAAATAAATTTCGACTCAAAGCCAGTGAATATACTTGATATCCTGTTGCATTTTGGATTTGTAACGAATATAAGTATATACAGCCAACAACATAGTGATAATAAAAATGATGATAACGAACCGGGCTAACGCTTACAGCGTTCCCCGCTAAACCATTAGCATCAACGAAACTAAAAAACAATAAATATATGAAAGCGACTGAAATAAAATTTGATGATAATTTTGAAATGGGGGTATTTTCAGAATACCTTAATAAAGAAATCAGGCTCTGTATTTTAGACGATTTGGAAGCGTCAGTAGAAAAACTGACCGATGAGTATAAAGAAAAAATAGCCTATTTTGTCAACAATATTTCGCAGTGGTATAGTGCAGTTTGCAATTCAATCATATCATGGTCTAAAGATACCTATAAGATTGATGCACACTTACAAGACATAGAATTGATGTGCATTTTTGTCTTATTTGAACAAAATGCAGACGAACTATTTGGACTGGGTTTCAGAGTTGAATTTGATGTTGAACATGGTTGTGGCATTAAGATAAAGGTCAACGATGGCAAATACGATATTATTGAGGTGGGAACGGGTGATGTCGCTTTCTGCTAATAGTTAAATATGATGCTAACAAGCACCTGTGCCACCTAACGGTGGCAAGCTGCATCCCATTAGTAATAGATTAGTAGAATTAAAGTTATGAATACGAACGAAATCATTTCAAAAATCAATAATGCAAACCTGCAATCGCAAGAGGATTTGCAAAAGGTTGAGTCAGACCTGATAATACAGGACAATACCTTAATAGAACCATTGTTCAAGTTGCTTGAAAGGTTCCCTTTTTTCAACTTTGGTAATCCGGGCAATATTGTACGTTATTTAGAGAGGTTTGCCAATGAAGTTTATGTTCCTCTTTTATACGATTCGGTTCGTAGAGAACCAACAGAATATAATGTCTGGATGGTGAACAGATACTTGAATACGCTTGATAATACTGAAAAGGCAGAAGGCATTATGATATTAGAAGAAGCCTTGCAAAAGGATATTGACGAGGGAGTTAAAGAATGGATAAATGATTTCTTAGAGGAGCAAAAGGATGAATAAATATTACTAACATGAAAATAAAGCACCTAAACGGTGCATATTTCCGTGCCATTACCTGCAATTAAAAATATTAGAAGAAATGAAAATAAAAGAAGCTTGGACGATTGAACTGAAAAATGGAGCCTATGGTGGATTAAAGCCTATTATTGATCCTTTTGACAAAAATAGATTTTATCTTTCCGATGGCTGGGGATCGGCTTTCCTTTCCATAAAATTGCGCCAACTCTCTTTCTCTGACAGAAAAGAATTAAATTCTGTATCAATAAAAAATATTGTAAGGTGTCTGTATTTTAATTCTGATGGAAGGAATATGTTTGCCGTATCCGACAACAAAATATTTCAAATAGACAGAATAAACTTATCCATTATAAAAAAGTTTGATAAAGGCATACAGCGGTACAGTGATTATATTTCCTCAAATAATAAAGATTCTCTTTTGTTGATGAATTACAATAGTGATTATCTATGTGTGTATAATTATCTGACAGAAAAAGGAATAAAGAAAAAACTTAAATCCTGTAAAGGTATCATTCAAGGAGAAACTCCCGATACTTTCCTGATTTTTTGTCCCAAAACGGGAACGGTCTTGAAGTATTATTTGATGGAAAATAAATTAGAGGAAATTATCAGAACAGATATATATTATTCAGCATGGAAAGGTAACTCCGGTACATTTTATTTTCATTTGGGCAAAATTGTAGAAGCAACGTCAAATACGCATGAACACATTGTGCCAACAAATAAGATTATTACAATTTCAGCGAATCAACCGAATCTCACGAATGAGATCATACTTGACGCCGAATATCGTAAATTTTGGATTTCTGAAAATGAGGAATTAATGTATCTTAATAATGTCAATTTTATGAAAAGAAATCAAATATCAATTTACTTACTAAAAGAAAAGAGAATTATTGATACGTTGAATATAAACAAGGGAGAACAAATTATAGAACTCTTTGATGATAAAGGAGTTGCTTTAAGCTACAACATAGAAAATCCTAAAAAAATAACCTGTTGGAAATACGAATAGCAGGTAACAATCACCTAAACTGCTAAACGCAGTTAGCTGAACCCCATTACCAATAATATAGAACAGATATGGAAACAGAACTAAAAGAAACTATACAGAATTTATTGCTTCAATTCATGCAGAATATGCACGAGTGGGAAGTGATGTGTAATGATATTGCAAAGCAGAATGAACTTTCATTTGAAGAACAATTTAACAAGCAAAAAGAATTGGTATCAAAAATCTTTTTGAACTACTGCACTTCTCGTGAACGCAAGAATAGCAGACCTACTACTATATCTTATGGCAATGAAGGTTCTTATGAATATGATATTGATGAAGAGAAAATAACCGATATTGTAGAAGAAGGAAAGGACAGAATTGTAGTTCACACATACAGAGAAGTGCCTATGCAGGAAAAGAAGCAATACATATTCTTGTTTAAAAAAGGCAAATGGCTTTTGGATTCTAAGAAAAGATATTCTTCATGGAAGCAAAAATGGCTATCTGTTTCCCTATAAATTATATTGGTAACAAGCCAAGTTAGCTGCTAAACGCAGCTCCTTGTCAAACCATTAATAGTCATAAAACTACAACGATATGTACGAAAAATTTTTAGAAAGAAATACAGATTGCATCAGACAGACAGTTGATGATGCTTTCATTGCAAAATATGCTGATATTGCTCCGGAAAACCTGATTGCCCTTTGGAAAGAGGCTGGTTTAGGAATGTTTTGTGACGGACTGTTCCGAATTATCAACCCCGAAGAATTTCAGGACTTTGCAGATGAATATAACTCGGATTCATTCTATAAGACCGCTTTGCCATTTATGGTAACAGCTTTCGGGGATATTTTCGCCTTCGTGAATCATTCCATTATCGGGGATTACGTCATTTATATAAATGTCAGATACGGAACATTCAAAAACCTGAGCAGCAACATTGCACTGCTTCTCAATAAATGTGTATTCAATGAAAGTACTTTAAAAGCATGGTTTAAGGTGGAACGTTATGCTGAAATTAAAGATAAAGTTGGTCTGCCACAATTAGATGAATGTTTGGGATATGTCCCAGCATTGGTATTAGGCGGCACTGAAACTGATGATAATATCCAAATTCTAAAAACCGTACCGTACATTGAAATCATTGCCCAATCAATCGGAGAGTTTGAGAGAATGGGATAACAGATTATTAACAACGCAGGATAACGGCAAACCGTTCCCTGCTCGACAATATTTAAGCATGGAAATGAACAATTTTGCGAACATTATAAATCGTTTGATTCACATAATTGGGATAAAAGCAGTATCAGATATACATCTGCATAATCCTAAAAATCTTTGGATGATAAATAATCTTCATCTTAAAGATTTTATGAATATGAAACAAACAGAAATCGGATTTGAATTTTCTTTTTCATTGGATAATGAGGTTATCTATCTGATAAAAAAGGAAGATGAGCAAAAAGAAGAACCGCCTATATATATAGCAGACGATATTTGTTATGCAAATTCATCTTTCCTTTTATTAATTGAACTGGTGAAATGGATGTCTGTTCAGTGTAAATATGTTTATAAAACTAAATTATTTGGACTGAATTATTATACTGTTAGAGAAATGTTTCCTGAATTGATAAGAGTAAAGGAGTTCCCTCTCTATACGTTACGGTTAAGTAAGCATTATGATGCAATCACTTTTATGAAAGATGATGTGTCACTTTTCTTCATTGCTAAAAGCCAAATTGTATTGGACGATATTTTCAAGAAACTAAATATCATAAATACGAAAGAACAAGGTGTTCCGTATAAATTGGATGTCATAATAGGTGGACAACTTTTAGGAAACATAGTAACAGGAAAAGTAGCATTACATAGTCAGTTGATAAATATTGAGATAAACGAAGATGATAAAATCCATTCTTACATAAATGAATGGATTGCAAAATTGACAGAGAAAAAAGTTTCTGAGATAAAAAAAGCTATATCAGAGAAAATAATCAAAGCTACATTCTCACAAGCAGACAACATTACAAAAGAGGAAATAAGAACACACTTCCAATCTTTATATGAGGACTTGCGCATTGATTTGATTGATTTTGAATGTAAGCCTTTGATTAAAATTTCATTCAAATCCGAGAAGTTATATCCGGATTACTCTGTATGTTGCTACCTCAATAATAAAGGAAATGTTGAAGATTGTTTCTTAGAATAATATAAAAAACGATTTTCGCAAAATATAACTAAGTATTAACGAGCCAAGATAGCTGCTAAACGCAGCCTCTTGTCAAACCATTAGATACAATTAGATATGAATATACCTACTGCAATAAAGGAAATACTTGTTCATAACCATTGGGATGAATTTAACTTTCAAATGATGTCGGATTGTTACGCTGATAAGTTGAAACAATCCTATTCAAAGTTTGATTATCCTTTGAATGACGGTATTATAAGCAAGATTGCTCTATTCTATAACATGAAATTAGAGCTGAACCAATCTAATATTCTTTATTTTGATGTCAAGAAAATAAAGAAATACAGCCCGGAAGCTATGCAGAAAGTGGCTGTGAAGTTAAAGGTCAATAAGGTTATCTATTTAGCAGACATTCATCCCGGTTATTTAACTGTATGGTTAGATGAACGAGAACAAGTGTGGGCTGATTATGATAATCTTGTTTATTATTATGGCAGTGATATATTCAGTGGTGTTCAAAATATTGTATCGGGCAATGTCCTTGAAACCATAAATTTAGTATCTAACAACGAAAGATAGCATCTGACGATGCTCCTTTCTAACCATTATCAATAAATTAAATAATAGGAGAATAAATTATGTCAAGATTAGGTGTTTTATATGCTTTGAAAGAAGATGAACTGAACAAACTTCGTTCCTTGCCACAGGAAGAAAGATATAATTATATGTTAGAAGAAATAGAGGAATCTTTATTGGAAACGCCTCGTGGTTGTGAGTTGGATAAAGCATGGGAAGGTATCCAATATTGTCTTGGTGGTGGTGTGTGGAATGAGGAAAATACTATTCCAACAAACATTGTATTTGGTGGAGAGTTCTTAGTTGAAACAGACGATGAAATCATCACTCTAAAAAAACATTCTGATGTAATACAAATAGTTAGCTATTTGCATCAAAATAATCTGCAAGAAATTGTACGAAAGAATTGTCCACTAATAGATGAACAAGAATACACATTACCTAAAAATGATGATACTTTAAACTATCTTTTAGGTTGGAGTGAAGATATTCTATCTTTCTATGAAAATGCTCAAAAAGAAGGTTGTTCAGTCATCTTTACAGTTGATTTGTAACTCACTGAAGAAAATATTGATAACAAGCACCTGTGCCACCTAACGGCGGCAAGCTGCATCACATTAACGATAACAAAAAAAGAATATGGCAAAAGTCAATTTCAAAGCAAATGTATCTCACGCATCCAAAAATTCAAAAGATAACTATTACATGGTAGGATTTGCAAACGACAAATACGATGTAGATAATTATATTCTGTTTCAGAAGCCTATCACATTAAGAACAGATGATGACCCTGATGCAGATATAAATGGTCTATATGCAGAATGTAATGGCGACCAATGTTATAATCAAGTAAAAAAAATCATTATGACTAATGGCAAGTTTGAAATAGAAGTTAGTGATAGCCTTATAACTGTAGATATAAGCAATATAAAATTGAATAAACGTATCATTGGTTATATGAAAGAAATTTTTGGTGATTTACTTGAGCTAAAATTGACAAAAGAAATCGTTAACAAAGCGTGATAACGCTTACAGCGTTCCCCGCTCAACATTAACAATCAAAACAGTGTACTATATATGGAAATGTGAGATAAATTATTATTAAAACGTATATTCCGCCAGCAATCTGTCTGGCCGGAATATCCGTTTTTCTTTTATCACACGTTCTTAATCAGGTGCGAGAGTTCGGGATCAGCCTTGATACGCTCGATTTCGTCGGCAACAATCTGCTTGACCTCGTTCTTGATGCGGTAGTAGTTCGCATCAATCTGCTGCTGCATGGTGTCGTTGCCGTCCTTGTCGGTGAAGTCGATAATCTGCGGTATCTTCACGTAACGGGCGGTTTCCCGCTTGACCTGCTCGTTATCCACGACAATCTCGGCATGGAAAATCTTCTGTTCGATACGCTCGTCGAAGTTATCGGCGACTGCACCGACAAACATACCCTGCGTCAGGTTGCTGATTTTGGATGCCGGAATCAGGCTATCCATCTGGGTATTGATGGAAACGGAAGTCTCGTTGCGGTTGATGGTCATGTTCTGCCGTTTCTGCAAGACCTTGCCGAAACGTTCACTTAACGTTTTGGCGGTTTCGGCAACGACCTGACCTGCAAAGACATTGCCGACTGTATTGCAGATCACGGCGGACTCTTTATCACCGTAGTCACGCTTCAACTGCGAAAAGTCCTGAAAACCCAACATGACGGCTACTTTGTTGCTTCGGGCGGTGGCAATCAGGTTATCCAGTCCACGCATGTAGATGGTTGGTAACTCGTCAATGATAACGGCGGATTTGAGCCGTTTCTTTTTGTTTATCAGCTTGACAATACGAGAGTTATACAGTCCCAATGCTGCGCCGTATATGCCCTGCCTGTCGGGATTGTTACCTACTACAAGCACTTTCGGTTCTTCGGGGTTGTTGATGTCGAGTGTGAAATCATCCGCCGTCATCACCCAGTAGAGAGCCGGGGAAATCATGCGGGAAAGCGGGATTTTGGCACTGGCTATCTGCCCCTGCAACTGCTCCACCGCCGAGCTTTCCCAAGCATCCATGAACGGGGAAAGATAGTTCTCCAGTTCCGGGTAACTTGTCAGGATAGGGAAAATATCGGCATACTTCCGGTTCAGAAATTCTATCGCATGGGGGAAGGTGCAATATTTGCCGTTCTTGTAGATTCTCAAATACCATATAATGCTGGCTAACAAGATGATAGGTGATTCAACAAAGAAGTCGCCCTGCTTGCTGATATCGGGTAAGTCAAGGGCATTACTGCCCCCTTCTCCCCTAAGAACCGTACGTGAGAGTTTCCCCTCATACGGCTCAAGCAACTCAATATTTCTA
>NZ_JH992941.1:0-1270106 GCF_000315485.1 Bacteroides oleiciplenus YIT 12058
TTTTTTTATACCCAAGATTAATCATTTGACTGAGTAATCTTGCTCTTGTACTACTTGTATTGTTTATGTAAATTATTCAAAGATCGCTTCTTTTGGAATTGCTTTTCTTTTCAGAAAGCGGATGCAAAGGTAAGAACTTTTAAGTATATCCTCCAAATATTTTCGGAAGTTTTTTTCTTTTTTCTTTTGCTCGTCGTCTCTCTTTGCGAAAGGGAGGTAAAAGGAAAAGAGAAAGGAGTTCTTAACAGCACCGGTTTCTTAATCAAAAAGTCAATCATCGATTGCAGTCCTTTCGGAAAGCGGGTGCAAAGGTAAGAACTTTATTGCATAACTTCCAAATGTTTCCGGAAGTTTTTTTTCTTTTTTCTTTTCCGAAAGCGTAACTCTTGGTTAAAAGAGCAGCAAAAGGAAAGAAAAACGTTAGAGTTCTTACGCCGTTTCTGTCAGAATGTCAATTGCAAGGCTTACCATCTCTTGGAAAGCGGATGCAAAAGTAGTCGATATTATGATTCGCTCCAAATATATCTACCATTTTTTCACTATATTTCGGAAACTAATTTGTAATACGCTGAGTGATAAGGATGTTGTAGAACATAATTTTAAGGAGGAACGTGGGCGGGCACAAGACACTACACATTATATATATACATGCGCGCGTAGAAAATTAAAACCGCAAAACATTCTGCACCACTTCTACAAATCAAATTGCAGGAATTTTGCACGGGTTAACACAAAACGAAATGTGATTTTTCATTCATTTTTAAGTAATCTCTAAACAGTATTCAAAAGGCTTAAAACCGCAAAACATTCTGCACCACTTCTACAAATCAAATTGCAGGAATTTTGCACGGGTTAACACAAAACGAAATGTGATTTTTCATTCATTTTTAAGTAATCTCTAAACAGTATTCAAAAGGCTTAAAACCGCAAAACATTCTGCACCACTTCTACAAATCAAATTGCAGGAATTTTGCACGGGTTAACACAAAACGAAATGTGATTTTTCATTCATTTTTAAGTAATCTCTAAACAGTATTCAAAAGGCTTAAAACCGCAAAACATTCTGCACCACTTCTACAAATCAAATTGCAGGAATTTTGCACGGGTTAACACAAAACGAAATGTGATTTTTCATTCATTTTTAAGTAATCTCTAAACAGTATTCAAAAGGCTTAAAACCGCAAAACATTCTGCACCACTTCTACAAATCAAATTGCAGGAATTTTGCACGGGTTAACACAAAACGAAATGTGATTTTTCATTCATTTTTAAGTAATCTCTAAACAGTATTCAAAAGGCTTAAAACCGCAAAACATTCTGCACCACTTCTACAAATCAAATTGCAGGAATTTTGCACGGGTTAACACAAAACGAAATGTGATTTTTCATTCATTTTTAAGTAATCTCTAAACAGTATTCAAAAGGCTTAAAACCGCAAAACATTCTGCACCACTTCTACAAATCAAATTGCAGGAATTTTGCACGGGTTAACACAAAACGAAATGTGATTTTTCATTCATTTTTAAGTAATCTCTAAACAGTATTCAAAAGGCTTAAAACCGCAAAACATTCTGCACCACTTCTACAAATCAAATTGCAGGAATTTTGCACGGGTTAACACAAAACGAAATGTGATTTTTCATTCATTTTTAAGTAATCTCTAAACAGTATTCAAAAGGCTTAAAACCGCAAAACATTCTGCACCACTTCTACAAATCAAATTGCAGGAATTTTGCACGGGTTAACACAAAACGAAATGTGATTTTTCATTCATTTTTAAGTAATCTCTAAACAGTATTCAAAAGGCTTAAAACCGCAAAACATTCTGCACCACTTCTACAAATCAAATTGCAGGAATTTTGCACGGGTTAACACAAAACGAAATGTGATTTTTCATTCATTTTTAAGTAATCTCTAAACAGTATTCAAAAGGCTTAAAACCGCAAAACATTCTGCACCACTTCTACAAATCAAATTGCAGGAATTTTGCACGGGTTAACACAAAACGAAATGTGATTTTTCATTCATTTTTAAGTAATCTCTAAACAGTATTCAAAAGGCTTAAAACCGCAAAACATTCTGCACCACTTCTACAAATCAAATTGCAGGAATTTTGCACGGGTTAACACAAAACGAAATGTGATTTTTCATTCATTTTTAAGTAATCTCTAAACAGTATTCAAAAGGCTTAAAACCGCAAAACATTCTGCACCACTTCTACAAATCAAATTGCAGGAATTTTGCACGGGTTAACACAAAACGAAATGTGATTTTTCATTCATTTTTAAGTAATCTCTAAACAGTATTCAAAAGGCTTAAAACCGCAAAACATTCTGCACCACTTCTACAAATCAAATTGCAGGAATTTTGCACGGGTTAACACAAAACGAAATGTGATTTTTCATTCATTTTTAAGTAATCTCTAAACAGTATTCAAAAGGCTTAAAACCGCAAAACATTCTGCACCACTTCTACAAATCAAATTGCAGGAATTTTGCACGGGTTAACACAAAACGAAATGTGATTTTTCATTCATTTTTAAGTAATCTCTAAACAGTATTCAAAAGGCTTAAAACCGCAAAACATTCTGCACCACTTCTACAAATCAAATTGCAGGAATTTTGCACGGGTTAACACAAAACGAAATGTGATTTTTCATTCATTTTTAAGTAATCTCTAAACAGTATTCAAAAGGCTTAAAACCGCAAAACATTCTGCACCACTTCTACAAATCAAATTGCAGGAATTTTGCACGGGTTAACACAAAACGAAATGTGATTTTTCATTCATTTTTAAGTAATCTCTAAACAGTATTCAAAAGGCTTAAAACCGCAAAACATTCTGCACCACTTCTACAAATCAAATTGCAGGAATTTTGCACGGGTTAACACAAAACGAAATGTGATTTTTCATTCATTTTTAAGTAATCTCTAAACAGTATTCAAAAGGCTTAAAACCGCAAAACATTCTGCACCACTTCTACAAATCAAATTGCAGGAATTTTGCACGGGTTAACACAAAACGAAATGTGATTTTTCATTCATTTTTAAGTAATCTCTAAACAGTATTCAAAAGGCTTAAAACCGCAAAACATTCTGCACCACTTCTACAAATCAAATTGCAGGAATTTTGCACGGGTTAACACAAAACGAAATGTGATTTTTCATTCATTTTTAAGTAATCTCTAAACAGTATTCAAAAGGCTTAAAACCGCAAAACATTCTGCACCACTTCTACAAATCAAATTGCAGGAATTTTGCACGGGTTAACACAAAACGAAATGTGATTTTTCATTCATTTTTAAGTAATCTCTAAACAGTATTCAAAAGGCTTAAAACCGCAAAACATTCTGCACCACTTCTACAAATCAAATTGCAGGAATTTTGCACGGGTTAACACAAAACGAAATGTGATTTTTCATTCATTTTTAAGTAATCTCTAAACAGTATTCAAAAGGCTTAAAACCGCAAAACATTCTGCACCACTTCTACAAATCAAATTGCAGGAATTTTGCACGGGTTAACACAAAACGAAATGTGATTTTTCATTCATTTTTAAGTAATCTCTAAACAGTATTCAAAAGGCTTAAAACCGCAAAACATTCTGCACCACTTCTACAAATCAAATTGCAGGAATTTTGCACGGGTTAACACAAAACGAAATGTGATTTTTCATTCATTTTTAAGTAATCTCTAAACAGTATTCAAAAGGCTTAAAACCGCAAAACATTCTGCACCACTTCTACAAATCAAATTGCAGGAATTTTGCACGGGTTAACACAAAACGAAATGTGATTTTTCATTCATTTTTAAGTAATCTCTAAACAGTATTCAAAAGGCTTAAAACCGCAAAACATTCTGCACCACTTCTACAAATCAAATTGCAGGAATTTTGCACGGGTTAACACAAAACGAAATGTGATTTTTCATTCATTTTTAAGTAATCTCTAAACAGTATTCAAAAGGCTTAAAACCGCAAAACATTCTGCACCACTTCTACAAATCAAATTGCAGGAATTTTGCACGGGTTAACACAAAACGAAATGTGATTTTTCATTCATTTTTAAGTAATCTCTAAACAGTATTCAAAAGGCTTAAAACCGCAAAACATTCTGCACCACTTCTACAAATCAAATTGCAGGAATTTTGCACGGGTTAACACAAAACGAAATGTGATTTTTCATTCATTTTTAAGTAATCTCTAAACAGTATTCAAAAGGCTTAAAACCGCAAAACATTCTGCACCACTTCTACAAATCAAATTGCAGGAATTTTGCACGGGTTAACACAAAACGAAATGTGATTTTTCATTCATTTTTAAGTAATCTCTAAACAGTATTCAAAAGGCTTAAAACCGCAAAACATTCTGCACCACTTCTACAAATCAAATTGCAGGAATTTTGCACGGGTTAACACAAAACGAAATGTGATTTTTCATTCATTTTTAAGTAATCTCTAAACAGTATTCAAAAGGCTTAAAACCGCAAAACATTCTGCACCACTTCTACAAATCAAATTGCAGGAATTTTGCACGGGTTAACACAAAACGAAATGTGATTTTTCATTCATTTTTAAGTAATCTCTAAACAGTATTCAAAAGGCTTAAAACCGCAAAACATTCTGCACCACTTCTACAAATCAAATTGCAGGAATTTTGCACGGGTTAACACAAAACGAAATGTGATTTTTCATTCATTTTTAAGTAATCTCTAAACAGTATTCAAAAGGCTTAAAACCGCAAAACATTCTGCACCACTTCTACAAATCAAATTGCAGGAATTTTGCACGGGTTAACACAAAACGAAATGTGATTTTTCATTCATTTTTAAGTAATCTCTAAACAGTATTCAAAAGGCTTAAAACCGCAAAACATTCTGCACCACTTCTACAAATCAAATTGCAGGAATTTTGCACGGGTTAACACAAAACGAAATGTGATTTTTCATTCATTTTTAAGTAATCTCTAAACAGTATTCAAAAGGCTTAAAACCGCAAAACATTCTGCACCACTTCTACAAATCAAATTGCAGGAATTTTGCACGGGTTAACACAAAACGAAATGTGATTTTTCATTCATTTTTAAGTAATCTCTAAACAGTATTCAAAAGGCTTAAAACCGCAAAACATTCTGCACCACTTCTACAAATCAAATTGCAGGAATTTTGCACGGGTTAACACAAAACGAAATGTGATTTTTCATTCATTTTTAAGTAATCTCTAAACAGTATTCAAAAGGCTTAAAACCGCAAAACATTCTGCACCACTTCTACAAATCAAATTGCAGGAATTTTGCACGGGTTAACACAAAACGAAATGTGATTTTTCATTCATTTTTAAGTAATCTCTAAACAGTATTCAAAAGGCTTAAAACCGCAAAACATTCTGCACCACTTCTACAAATCAAATTGCAGGAATTTTGCACGGGTTAACACAAAACGAAATGTGATTTTTCATTCATTTTTAAGTAATCTCTAAACAGTATTCAAAAGGCTTAAAACCGCAAAACATTCTGCACCACTTCTACAAATCAAATTGCAGGAATTTTGCACGGGTTAACACAAAACGAAATGTGATTTTTCATTCATTTTTAAGTAATCTCTAAACAGTATTCAAAAGGCTTAAAACCGCAAAACATTCTGCACCACTTCTACAAATCAAATTGCAGGAATTTTGCACGGGTTAACACAAAACGAAATGTGATTTTTCATTCATTTTTAAGTAATCTCTAAACAGTATTCAAAAGGCTTAAAACCGCAAAACATTCTGCACCACTTCTACAAATCAAATTGCAGGAATTTTGCACGGGTTAACACAAAACGAAATGTGATTTTTCATTCATTTTTAAGTAATCTCTAAACAGTATTCAAAAGGCTTAAAACCGCAAAACATTCTGCACCACTTCTACAAATCAAATTGCAGGAATTTTGCACGGGTTAACACAAAACGAAATGTGATTTTTCATTCATTTTTAAGTAATCTCTAAACAGTATTCAAAAGGCTTAAAACCGCAAAACATTCTGCACCACTTCTACAAATCAAATTGCAGGAATTTTGCACGGGTTAACACAAAACGAAATGTGATTTTTCATTCATTTTTAAGTAATCTCTAAACAGTATTCAAAAGGCTTAAAACCGCAAAACATTCTGCACCACTTCTACAAATCAAATTGCAGGAATTTTGCACGGGTTAACACAAAACGAAATGTGATTTTTCATTCATTTTTAAGTAATCTCTAAACAGTATTCAAAAGGCTTAAAACCGCAAAACATTCTGCACCACTTCTACAAATCAAATTGCAGGAATTTTGCACGGGTTAACACAAAACGAAATGTGATTTTTCATTCATTTTTAAGTAATCTCTAAACAGTATTCAAAAGGCTTAAAACCGCAAAACATTCTGCACCACTTCTACAAATCAAATTGCAGGAATTTTGCACGGGTTAACACAAAACGAAATGTGATTTTTCATTCATTTTTAAGTAATCTCTAAACAGTATTCAAAAGGCTTAAAACCGCAAAACATTCTGCACCACTTCTACAAATCAAATTGCAGGAATTTTGCACGGGTTAACACAAAACGAAATGTGATTTTTCATTCATTTTTAAGTAATCTCTAAACAGTATTCAAAAGGCTTAAAACCGCAAAACATTCTGCACCACTTCTACAAATCAAATTGCAGGAATTTTGCACGGGTTAACACAAAACGAAATGTGATTTTTCATTCATTTTTAAGTAATCTCTAAACAGTATTCAAAAGGCTTAAAACCGCAAAACATTCTGCACCACTTCTACAAATCAAATTGCAGGAATTTTGCACGGGTTAACACAAAACGAAATGTGATTTTTCATTCATTTTTAAGTAATCTCTAAACAGTATTCAAAAGGCTTAAAACCGCAAAACATTCTGCACCACTTCTACAAATCAAATTGCAGGAATTTTGCACGGGTTAACACAAAACGAAATGTGATTTTTCATTCATTTTTAAGTAATCTCTAAACAGTATTCAAAAGGCTTAAAACCGCAAAACATTCTGCACCACTTCTACAAATCAAATTGCAGGAATTTTGCACGGGTTAACACAAAACGAAATGTGATTTTTCATTCATTTTTAAGTAATCTCTAAACAGTATTCAAAAGGCTTTTAAAACTGTCCTATTTAATACAGAATTTCTAACTTTGTATAAATCTTAGGAGTATTTTGTACACAATAAGAAGGTATCAGATAATAATTTCTGTTTAATAGAGTATTACTCTTCCATTCCTATACTTGTTATACACCATCTTTTACTATTTATTAGAAGGATTATACTGAATCTTTTTAATAATCATTGAATATACATTTTTAGAATTGAGAACCATTTTATAATAATCTACTTTTTCTCCCACAATACTCATTATGTTTCTTTGGTCACTATCAGAGCATCTATATCCAAAATAGATGGCTTCTATTTTCGAACAGTCATCTAATTTAAGCTGAAGAAAATCTCCGTTATGGGAACTATCATAACTAACTAACCTAATTTCATGTTCTCCTGACCATTGATTTGATTTAGTGGTGAAAAGCTCGTTAGTAGTCATATTTGAACGATTCACACTCACTATTTCTTTTTGAGGAACATAGCATATTCTTCTTAAATAATGATGTTTGAATGTTCCATCGTCTGACTTTTTAATAAAGTGTTTAGACAATCTGTATTTAATACAATATCCTTTATGGTCATCAGCATAATGAGACCACATAATAATATTACGAACCAGCTTATTATCTGAAGTGAGCATATTATTTCCAACGAATGAGCGTATTCTATAAAAATTGAAGGACTCAGAAAATGTAGGTATATGACTTTCTCCTTTACATGTGTTTTTCAAATTTTCTTCCGATGCCCATAGCGTAAATAAGCTATCAAATGGGTCATTCATTTGTGATGGATGAGTAACTGTAATAGAGTTTGCTATAAGATCAGATAGGGCATATACGCTTACACGCCGAAAGGAGTAAACAATTCCTCCATTCTCTATATTATTAAATCCAGAGCTAAGCTGAGATAAATAATATTGGCTCTTTTGATAATACAATAAAGACTTGTCATAATCTTTACATTTAGCATATATTTCTCCAGCCAATCTATACATGTGAGAAATTTCCGAATGGCCTAATAGACCGTCATCATTCAATAAATCTTCAGCCGAATTAATACATTGCTTACGAGTTTCGAAACGAGAAATAGCTTTATCTATATGTACCTGTGCATTATTAAAATCTCCTTCTAAATTTGATTTTTCAGCCTTTTGGAATGCTAAAGCAAAAGAATCTTCAGATTCTTTTGCACTCACTTTTCCATTTTTACAAGCATTCTCATACTTACTTTCTCCAGGTAACTGTGTATTTGTCATAAGTTAAATGATTAGTATCGCTTCAAATTTACACACAAATACATTCAATCTACTATAATTTTGGAAATAATCTTCATTATTTAGGTTCACCACAGTAATAGTAGAACGTTTTACTTCACAAACGGATATTCAATCACATTTCTATCCGTACCAGAATCGGTAATATGCGCACCGATACGTTCAACAACAGTCTTTTTATTTTCAAAATCAACCATTACCTTATTTATACAGTAAGCCGTTTCATCGGCTTCACTTCGCGGTAAGTCCGACCGGACATATTGAGCCGGTCGGTCCTCATCAATGATGAGCTGCAATTGACTCGGATAAAGTGGTAAATACTCACACACATCCCAATGTGTATGCCCCCCAATATGAAATAGGAACTTGCAGGGAGATATTCCAGAGAAATCCACATCCAGTGTCATCTTTGTGCCAAGAGTATCACCGCAATAATATTCTCCTGAAACAGTACCGCCATTCAAATAGGCATCAAGTATCATTGGCAACAAATGCGGCAGACAAGCAAATTCTGGTATAGCAGTTAAAGCACCTTCATGTTCATACCAATTAGGCGCTTTTTCCGAAATAAATTTTCCGGTTCCATTATTACGAAAAGCAGATGCCGGTTGATGGTGCGCAAGAATAAGATAGTAGCTTGGCGGAGTACTCTTTAGCAAATCAACAAACCAATCTATCTGCTGCTGTGAATATACAACCGAATACCGCGATGTGGCCGGAGAGCCAACAGTCACGTACTCGTATTCGTCAAATGCTATTATTCGAATGGTAGCATACGGCATCGTTACATCCTTATACCAATAGCTTGAGGTCTGCGAACCCATAGTCACATACTTTTCGCAGAATGGAGCAATATATGTATTCCTGGCACCAATCTGGTCACCCCCGAAGTCATCAGCTACATCATGATTACCCAGCATCAGCAAGAAGGGTTTATCACTCGCAAGAATGGTAGATTTCATTTCACCGGTAAGCTGCAAGTCGCCGGTTATAATAGTAAAGGGAATATCGGCATCCTGGCCCATCAATTCGATACACTTAGTTATTCCAGGGTTGAACTTATGCGTATCTGATATATGCAGAAAGGTAAATGTACCACCACTACCATACGCTTGATTAATAAATTGAGTTAACGTCATGCCGTTCACATCCGCATTTGCCGGAATCATCCCCACAGCTTCACGTAACGGACCTACATTCGCCAGATAAACAGCATCCGACACCGTCACAGGCAGTGGCATGATGCTGTTCTTCTCATCCTTTAATTGCACTATCTTCTTGTTCATAATTACCCAGCTATACAGAGTTTAAAACCATTGTAAATCTTAAGAAAGCTCCTGTCGCTAATGCCGACATTCCAATAGTCAATACCTTCCTGTTTCGTTGAAATAATATCCTTATCGTCTACAATCAGTTTCGTCACATAATCCACATTATCCATGTAGACAGTACCATCCACCTCGATCAACAGCTTAGACACCTTAGATACCGGGAATGATTTACAGCACGATTTTTTAACGCTATATTGCACACTGATGTAGTTGCTCATAAAGAATATAACTGGTACGATAGGCGAATAATTAGCTTTCAAAAGATTTCCTACAAAAACAGATTCCTTTCCTCCATACTGTACTACATTTCCTTCGTAGTACATCTTCGTTAATGTAAGATTTCCGCCCTGCGCTAAATTAGAAGAATAATTTAGTACTCCGGCAACTTCAGTCGTTATAACGCCATTCTGCACTATGACGTTCGTCAAGTTATCACAGTCAAACATTTCATCAAGCGAATATAATTTAGCCACCACTCCGCCGTCACCTAATTTATATCCCAAGAAATCCAATTTCGGGGTAGTGCCCAACAAAGCAACGTGAGCATCGTATTCATCTTGGGTGGCCGAAGCAGTACCCTTCAATATAACACCGCCATCAGCAACCACCCTGTCGCAATACTCCTGAATAACACGTGACACACCACCGGAATAATATGTTGCAGAAACGGTAATTTCAGCAAAAACAGATGTGTCATAGGTTGAAGTTGCACGAATGACAATCGGAGACTGATTTGCATTTTCCTTTATACTCAGAATACCGGCAGTACTGATATCTGCATACTCATTACCGGACTGGATACTCCACGTCACATCCCTCTGAGTTGTGGAGACTGGCAGATAAGTAACAGTGTAAACGGAGGATATGCCATAAGGCGTAAGATCACCATTAATATTAAGACCTACCACTCCGACTGTTTCAATCGGTGTAGGCTTTACGGATAAATGCTCACCCAAATTGGACGACGCGTAGATTGCTATACCAGACATATTATTTAGCTTTAAAAGTTATATACATTATCATTTATTACATCATATTCAAGACTGCCGGTTACTCCTGCCTGATTCAATACCTGGACGAAGTGGTCGGAAACTTTAGCGACATCAAACCCGTCGGTTGTGTAATTCATCACATCATCGCCAGTTGAATCGGGAAAGTGAAATCCATCCTCTTCTACTGAGATAAGACTTGCTATCTTGTTGACTATTTCACTGGCCAACATGTTGGTTGTTACAGAACCGTTCTTCAGAATAAGAGAAACAAAATGCTTTGAGACTTGTGCTGCATCCAGCCCTGAGGATGTGTAATTCATCACATCCTTTCCGGTCAAGTCCGGGAAATGATATCCATCTTCCTCGACAGAGACAAGAGTAGAAATCTTTCCTACAATATCCTTAGCCAACACATCAACAGTAACAGAACCGGCACTCAAAATGAGAGAAACCAGATGCCGGGAAACCTTGGCAGCATCCAAGCCCTCAGCAGTATAATTCATCACATCCTTTCCAGTTGAATCGGAAAAATGAAAACCACCTTCTTCGACAGATGTCACCATCCCGGCAAGAAGTCCGAAAAAAGTCTTCAATGTTTTACTCTCGCCAATCAATTGCTGGATGACGCTAACCATCTGGTTAAACTCTTTCGCCGACAAACGTCCTTGGGAGTTCTTACCTTCATTCTCAACTTTAGTGCCTATATTCAGTTCCATAGTTTATTCTCCAAATATTAAAGAAAACGCATAAGGGAATCCCTTACTTTCCTGTTCAACCTTTCCACCTGGAGCGGAAAGCGCGTGCATTATCAAGTTTGTTTCAAGCATACTTGTATCAGCCATATCACTTTCGATACGGCTGATAACAGCGCGAGTAGTATTACCTTGCTCATCCGTTGTACGGCTCAAAACAAACTTGATATACCCCATTAGTTACAATTCAACTGATTAATAATTTCACGCTTCACAGCAGCTATAAGCCGCGAGTTCTTCACTACAAGTTCAAGAGCCTTGCAGTAGCGTTCCGGAACTTCCACTGCATCTTCCGAATAGTAGATAGTTTTTGCTAAGTCTTCAAACCCAATATCCAGAAGGATGCTGCCGTTGTACATCATTTCATTGCCGACTGTTTCGGCTGCATCAAAAGTTTGCTTTCCACCTTCGAATGAAGTCTGAGCTTCGATTTGTCTAAAATTGATTTTCATATTCTTATAAATTATGTTGCTGAATAACTTTTCGTTAAAACCCCGTTATAATAAAATTTAATTCCATCCGGAGATATTTCCACGGACTTCGGGGGAGCCTCCATGTCTTGTGAAGTAATAAATATATGTTCATATCCAATACTTATCTCCGATTTTATACCGCGAACATTTCCCTTTAATACCATTACGCCTCCCCATGTGTTACTTACAAATTCTGCTCTAAGGTTTAATAAAGCTCCTAACGATTCATTTTTTCCTATTTCAATTTCGCGAGGAGTAATACTCGTAGATAGCACATATTCCCCATCGGTAAACTGCGCTGATAATTCCGAAAATGTACCACTGACACCACTCAATGTTCCATTGAATACACCATTAGTGGCGGTAATCTTATTTAGCGTCAGGTTGCCCTCAGTATCCACCACAAACGTATCATTCGCAACAATATTACCATTGAACCGAATCTGGTCAGCATTTATGACCGCATTACTTTGAAAACTCTTATCCGGAAGCTGTGTCACGAACAAATCTATATAGGCTTTCCTCACATAACCATTATTGTCAGCCAAACTTGAAAACATCTCTGTTAAGCCATCCTTTGTGATAATACCGGACATCTTTGTCATGTCTACATGCCCATCTTTATCATACACGATTTCCTTTCCGTACAATGCCGAGAAGTCTGCTGTGGTTATTAATCCGGAGGTATTGATATTAGTGATTTTTTCACCAGATGCATCAAAATGTATTCCTTGAGCCAATAAGGTTAGAGATTCCTTCGTCGCCTGAATGACTGTCGTATTCTCAGTTGCCGCACTCTTAGCACCCTGTGCAATACCCAATGCTTCCGCTGCTGATTTAGCTGCATTAGAAGCATCATTTATACCCTGTTGCGCAAGGTCTTTTGCCTTTTTTATTCCCTCATTAGAGTCGGTTACGGCTATTACAATCTGATCGCCCAAGTTCTCAAGATAAGCCGTCGTGGCACTCGATGAAGGCCCCCAATGAGAAATACTGAATGCCGCTCCCTTAGCCTTAGCCGTCTTGCAGACAAGAGAATCATTCTTATAAATGGTGGTACCATCGTTATAAGTGGCATTTACCCAGAGGTCACCGATATCATATTCCGAATCTTTTGTCGGTCGCTCCACAAATACCCGGCGTTTCCCGTCTGCTGTATCCTGGGCCTTGGCTGCATCTTCCAGAGCTTTCAACGTCAGGTGGTCAGTAATTTCATTCCAGGCGCCTGATTCAAACCTATATCCCTTACCGGTAAGACGATTATAAAACATATCCTGGTCATGCATAGCCTTTAACTCAGGTGTATTCCATTCCGAGGCCGGTATATTACTTAGCGTCGGAGCATAATCGAAAAACCACAAGGTATATTCCTTATCCGTCTGCTCTTTAACAAGATTAATACGATCTTGCATATCCTCCAATACCGTATCAATGTCCTTGCCTGTTGCTATGGAGATAAGTTTCGCCTTGATGATACTTTCTTCCGGATTCAGGTCTATATTAGGCTGCGGCAGATGATAATCGCTGATTCCTTCGTATACTCGTATATAAGGGCCTCCGGTGGTTATGGCATCACTACAGATGGCGCCCTGTCTACTTTTGTCAGACTTGTTGCCCAGGTGTACAATCTCGTCACCGGCCAGAGGAGCATCACTACCAGCACCACAATTGGACTTGCTCAAATCAATATAATCCGTTCCTACGCCTACTACAAGTCTCCAATAGTAGTGATTTCCTAATACTCCTCCGACTTTTTTATCAAGATTGAAAGTCTCGCAGATCGCTCGGTCATCTGCTTGGAATAAACATTTCACTTCACGACCGTCCGCGTCTGTCGACTTGAAATGGCATCGGTATGCAGAACCAATATCTTCCACCGATGTACAATAGATTCCGCCACCCGGTGTTACCCACTGCTTGCCTCCCACATAGTAAGAGCGTTGTACTTGTATCTCGTCGGCTGTCAACTTGCGGCGAATGTTTACGAAGTCAATATCCAGATGATAATTTCCGGCTTCATCTTTATAGATGCCGAAGCCGGTGGAACCCTTTGCAAAATTCTGAGACACTATATCACGTAGCAGGGTAATTTCTTCAAGCGTAGCCATTCCTTTAACGTTGATACCTTCGAGGAAGGTCATCAACTTTTCAACCGTTTCAGCCACATCTCGAAGGAGATATCGCTTATCGAGCGTTGAAGTACCGCCAAGCTCATCCAGTTTACAATGATAGATTTCATTGGCACTTTCGTCAGGCATATCGGGATCGACTTTCAGAATGTACGCCTTTCCTTCTGTTGCTATTATCTGCCCCGGATATGGCACATCTTCGCCCTTGGCATTTGCAGCGTACACCTTTGCGTTTTCGTATAAATCTATTGCACTGGATGAGTCCAGAGGCTTAGGATTTGTCCGTTTGATTGACCCGGTATACGGGCTTCCTGTATTGATTACTCCCATATCAAGATATAGTTATAGTTCCGTTATTAGTTACATCGTTCACAATTGCCGACTTGATATACCACACATTATATTTTTTTGCTGTACTTCCATTAGCTCCTTTAACCATTACGGGGTCCGCAGCTTTCAACGTACCATCTCCCGGTATCAGATCGGCAATATATCCTTCTATTTTAATCCTTGAAAGATTAGCACCCTCCGGGAAACAGATTGCAAGAAGCTTCCAGTCGGTAGCCTCGAAGCTATAATTTCCGGCGCCAGTGTAAAGACCACTGTATTTCAATGCCCGTACTTGTTCTGACGTTGTGGGTATTGCACTAACCACTCCTGCAAACCATTTACGGTATACATCCACAGTAAGAGAGTTTTTTAATGTCGTTTCCGGGATTGACTCGTCATCACTCGCCGCATAGACAACAGTAGCCTGATAGGTCTCTGTTTGTGTATAATTACCAGTTAGCTTGCGGACAGCCGTTTGCACGCCATTCGCCTCTGCGGAGAATTCAAGAGGCTTTTTTTCGTCGTTCTCAAAAAATGCCTTTATCATTGCTCCATTTCCGTTCCTGGTTGCAGTGTAGGTCAATTGCCCCTTCGTTGTGCCATATTCCACTTTATTGCCGGTGGACGATTGCCCTTCAAATGTTGCTGGGACAGGCTTAAACAACAACGTTTTGACAAACTGAGTAAATGTCATGCCCATAGGCAACCGTTGTCCGGTTTCGATGTGTCCGGTCTTGGCGGCATTGGACGTTATATTTGTTTCCAGAACCGCACTACCAGTAACACCAGTAGAACCACCACCTCCCAAAACACTAATAACCGTGCCGGAAGAAGACTGCCCGGATTCGCGCAAACGCTTGCTTCTCGCTACGCTTTTCCGTTCTGTTACAACTACGTTATACTGTTTCTTCATACTCTACTCCTTCATAATTATCAGGTTCCACTTCCACCATCTTCATCTCGCTTTCCCCAGCTATTAAGTTTTGTACATCACTCAGTAAGACATAAGTACCCGGTTCGCTGCGATCCGTATAAGTGCTTATGTCTGACAACAGTTTCACAGTACCGGACAGCACATTCATACGGCGATGGTAATTACTGTATATCGTTCCAATCAGCAACTTTTCCAGAGACATTGTCGTATCTTGCCGGGTGAACTCATATACAGGTGCAAGCGTGGAACTCCGCAGTAACACGCCAAGCCCCCTGTCATTGGTTTCTCGGAGACCGCATCCGATTACCGTATTCAGCTCCAGTTTTTCACGCGCCGAACGGTTCAACCAGGATGTATAACTGATGTCTTTCGAATCAATGTTGTTTTTATACCCATCCAGAAGTTCAATTTCCGGCATCTGGTAAAGCAACCAACGGGCATGCCGCTCGTCTTCAGCAGACAGCGGAGAATAATCGTCTTTTAAGCCCAGTGAGCCTACCCCCGCGTCTTTATATATTCCCGACTTGATTTTTATTTCCAGCGTGTGACCGAATAAATTAGGAGGAAGATCCATATACATGGCGCCTGTCTTTGTTGCCGTCATTATATTCTCCAAGTGTATGTCACCTGTCACTCCCATAGTCATTACTGCGTCATGTGTACAACAATCTTTCCAGCCTCCATCCCAGCCTTGCGTTGCATCGCCTGTATTTAAAAAAGAGATTACACACCTCCCGGGCTTTCCTGTAACTTCATTCACACCATAGTCTTCTTTCCACCAATTTCCTCCGCAAGGATTGGTTCCCCAGACATTGACATAAGAATATGCGATTTTTCCATCCCGGTCCAACAAGCGTATTTCCACAGGCACATACAAAGCACGTACATTATTCTGCCAGTATTCATATTCTTCCTTGCTATTATAGGTTCCGGCATCCTTAAACGGGTTGTAGCGTCCATCCAACATTAATGACAGCTTTATTTTCAATGACAAATTGGAACGGTAGTTCATTGATGGCACTGCAATCCCGCAAGTGGTTGGTATCAGTATCTTTATCTTTTTGCTAAAAGTCATCAGATCGGTTCCTATGCCCAAACCGTTTTGCAAGATACAGACACTCTCTTCTTTCGTATCGGTCTGGGCACGCCAGGCAATCCCCAGACTTTCATCTCCGGAAGCCAAGGGATTTATCTTATAAATCCTGGCATTAGCATTTAAGGTAAGCCCAGAAGCGACTTCATTATTCGTATAAAGTCCAAAGCTAAAACTTAAATCCGGTCCGAATAAAGCGTCATAAGTGCTCTCATACACCACTCCGGTGGATTCCTTTGTAAACGATCTGATATCTATGTCCTTTTTAAACAAGTCAGTACGCTCATAAGGGCTGAAACTCACGTCTACATTCTTATATACATTATCCACGCCCAAAACCGCATCTGTTCCCTGCCACTCTATTAATTGAGGTTCAAACACTGTTTGAAAAGCATTCAAATCATACAGATAGAGACCGCCACAACGCTGTAACAATCGCAGAGCGAACGGGCGTAATATTTCATCCAGCACTTCACGTTGCGTCATGGGTTCCTCTTCCTCATCGTAGAAATTATCACTATAAAGACACAGTTCCCTGAAGGTATTGCTGTCTGACGGAATATCAGGCATCGACGTTGAAACGTAACAAGATATGCCTCCGGTCATGTAAGCCGCAGAAAGACGGGCACTTTTTATACAATCTGTCAGCAAGTCTTCCAGCGTGCGGGCGCCTGTTCCTGAAAAGTTGATGCGTTCCAGCATGGCGAAATCGCTGAAGGTCATGCTCACTTCATATTCCTTTTCATAAGAGAAAGGTTCTTCGTATAATTCGGTATCCATGGTACCGCACCAGTACAATACCCCGTTGCGATACACTTCAAGCAGTACACTGCCCACTTCCATGGTATACAGGTCTATATATTGCCGGTCAACTTTGCTCACCACCGTCAGTGTAGCACAACTCGCCTGTACGGGTTCCTGTTTATCCACTTCCTTCCACTCTATCACCAACGGTTTTTCCGCAGGAAAATGGAACTCACCCACCGCAGGATAGGGCATATCTGTTTCCTGCAATAACCGGACTTTCCAACGCACACCGTCACGGCTGAGAAATTCGCCTTGATATCGAAGAGCACGCGTTTCCTGAACGCTTTTCTGTATACCTATTTTCATCTTGTACGACTGTTAAAGTTATCCACTTTATTCAATATTCCCTTCAATGTACGGCCATCGATGACAAACTCTACACGTCCACCACTCATCCCATCGACAGGTTGTATCAGTTGCTTCAGTTTGTTAAGTGGCGCCACCACTTCCGGATTGTTGCTCGCTCCGGCGTATTCGCCGAACAGACCTAATGTGGGACCATAGGCAAGACCGCCATTGGCGAATTTGGGAATGCTGGCCAGTGCTGCCAAGACGCTCGCCACGGCAGCAATAGCTAATACAGGACCTACAATAGGAATGCTCGATACAGCTGCTGCCGCACCAGTAGCTGCCACAGCTGTATTAGTAGTTGCTTGTCCTGCTTGTGTACCAATCAATGCCATGATTTGGGGAATGGCTGTTGCAATGGCCTGCATGCAATTGGCTCCCCATTCCAACCATTGTCCGGCTGCACCTCCTACCGCATTACCCAAAGCCCCCATTGCACCACCCATTGCACTCAGTGATTCAATAGTCGCAGCATTCTTTTGCCGGGCAGTATCCAAGGCGTTATTCCAAGCCTCCATATCCGAAAGAGGCTTATTCATGTCCATTTTCGGAATTTTAAATCCGTCCATCGCACCACCTTTTCCGATGGATGATTTCATAGCATCCTGTATAGGTGATGTGGCAGCTCCTCCTGCCTCCACCGGTTTCAGTGTATAGCGTGCCTCGAAGTTTGCATGTTTCAGGCGTTCCTTGATTTCGGAAATCTGGTCTTCCAATGCAACGATATCGGAAGTGAACGTCAACTGTTTCTCAATCGGAGCTTTTTCTTGCCGCTCCTTCAGTTCACTCAGTTGTTGTTCCAAAGCTTTCAGGCTTCCTGAAGAAATAGCGATATCGTTTTTGGTATCTCCTCCCTTACCGCCGCCGTTCCCCAGCCCCAGTGATTTTCCTAACGCATCCTTGCGTGCTTTCAATTGTTTGTTATATTCCGACAGACGATTGATTTCAGCCGTTTCTGTTGAAGCCAGTGATTTTAGTTTACTTTCTGCTTCTTCGATGGCAGCACCCAACTCGTTATATGACATTTTAGCTATATCCATAGCTTTAGCCACATGGCCTGTGGAGGAACTGCCGCTTCCGACCGCACTGCTTCCGCCATCTGCCGGCAAAACTCCTTTACCGCCGCCGAACATGGTCTGTGCATCCGCTATTTCTTTTTTATAGTCATCGTTTGCCCGGCGTACTTCACGCACCTGCCGATAAATGTATTCGGCGATGGGGCTCATGGTGTGGGAACCGAACTGGTCGCGATAGATGGTATCGGTCTGTTTCATTATCTCCCGTGCTTCCTGCGGGATGTCTTTGCCGCTGCGTACGGCGGCACGTATCTGCGCCCATGCTTTACCGGCCTGGGCGGCGGTAATCTTTCCGGCACCTTCGCCAATGCCGCCGTACAGGCGTTCGCGGATGTTCTTCAGTGCTTCCCCTTCGGTGCCGGCATAGGTTTCGGCTGCGCCGGAGGTGGCTTTCTCCATGGCACGGGCGCGGGCGGTGTTCAGTATGGCTTCGCTCAGCTTGTTGTAGGCTACCTGCGCTGTTTCTACACTGTTGATTTCTACCCCTATTTGTTTCAGGTAAGTACCATATTTTGCGAGGATGTCATTCTTTGCCTTTTGCCATTCTTCCGAACCGGCCTTAGCACGGTTCAGAGGTTCAAACAAAGCATCCAACGACAGGCGCTCTTTGGCTACTTCGGTATTCATCTCACCCAGCGTGTCATTCAGACGCTTCTGTGATTCGGCAGCCTTACCGGAAGATGAGAATATTTTGTATAATCCTACAGCCAATGCGGCTGCGGCAGAAGCAGCTATCAGATACGGACTGGCGGCAATGGCGATATTAAGCAAACGGGCAGCACCAGTCGTACTGCTTATGGCGGCACGAGCCGTCAACACTTGCATCTGGTAGATGTAGAGTGACCGGCGAGCAGTGGTGAGAGAGGTGCTGAAAGCCATAGTAGTGGCAGAGGCTGCTCGGCTGACGAACGTACACTTCAGGATACTGTCCTTCATGACCTTCATTGTCTGGTAAAACCGGATGCCGTTTGTTGTAGCAATACCCATATCTGCCGCTAAAGAGACGAAGGGACCCGCGCTGCTGGCCACACCTCCGGCAAGGTCGGTAAATGAGGCCATCAGGTTACGAAGTCTCTGGTTTGTGGCGTCTCCCGAGCTGTTCATCTCTCCAAATGCCTGCTCTATGGTACCGGTGCTGTCGGCCATTTCTCTGATATTCTGGCTGAACTTCTCTTTTTGCTCTCCCGTCAGTGAAGTAAGCAGGCGCAATGCTTCGGCACTGCCGAAGAGGTTGCCATAGATGGTTTCTTTCAGTTGCCCTGTACGTGCGGAGTATTCTGTGATGGTAGTGTCGAGCGTACGAAGAAAGTTTTCCAGTCCGCCTGCCTGCTTGATGCTGGCGGCATTGAAACTGATTCCCATGGCTTCGGCTGCTTTGCCGGCTTCGCTGCTGGGCTTGATGAGTGATGTAAGTACGGCAGCAAGCTGGGTACTTACTTCGGCGGTATTACCGGTTACGCCGGTTGTGGTGGCAAATACGGCCATCAGTTCGTCAATGCTGATGCCCAATTGAGAAGCACTGCCGCTGACGCGGGGAAGAGCTGCGGCCAGTTGTTCAAACGAGGTCACACCATTTTTGGCTGTTTTCTGTATTTTGTCCTGAATGTCTCCGGCAGTTTCCCACTCCAGACCATAGTTCTTGATAATGGTGGAGGTGACGGTGACAGTCTGCCCCAGGTCAGCAAGGCCACCCACAGCAGCTTTGCTGCTCTGTTCCAGGAAAGCTATCCAATTATCTTCGGGCACACCGTTGGATATGACTTGGTAGAGACCTCCGGCAAGCTCTTCGCGCGCCAGGGGGATGACCATACTCAGTTCTTTCACCTGGGCGGTTAGCTCCCTGAAGCCGGCCTCGTCTTGCCCGGCCATGGTGTTGACTGCACGCATGGATTTGTTGAAGCTGTCATAACGGCCGGCCAATCCTTGAATACCGTTGCTGAGCTGTTCAATGCCGTTGACCAGCATATCCCAGTTCAAATTTTGCATGGCCATCTTCTGTATTTCGTCCGATGCTTCTTTGGCGGTTTGCGTCACACGCTTCACCGCATCGTCAAATGTCTGAGCGTCGACCGTCAGATTATGGAACGTATCTTTACCGTCAGTCGTTATTTTTAACTTAAACTCTACCTCGTTTGCCATTTTTTTTATATCTTTGCATTAAGAAATCATCACTTGCATGAAAAGAGATTTTATCCGTTTTTTAATCGCAGCTATCCTATCTTTCCTGATTTTCTATCAGGGAGAAAATGCATGGTTCATAATCAGGCTCCTTGGAGGATTCTGTTTCTGGATTGCCCTATATTATGGAGGTAAGCTGGTTATGCGTCCTTTAGGAGTCATATAATCTCTGTCTGTTTACTTCAGCCCTGCCCTGTTTTTCAGTTCCTCAAACCTCTCCCTCGTACTTTCCGCCGCCGATACCGTAGCTTTCCGCTCTGCATCCCATTCAAACCTGCACACATCCGTCACCTTCAATGTCTTCTTGCTATACGGCTGCAATACGCAGCACGCCAGGAACCGGGTACGTTCCCAAGGTTCACGCATCTGCGTACGTTCCCAGTTGCGGTATATACTATAAAATTCGTGGGGAGTACAGTGGCAGAAATCCGTCAGACTCATCCCTATACTCCCCACGGCTATACCCGTCAGTTCGTTGATGTCCGCGGGGCTACCTTCTTTTTTTTTGAGTCTCCGGCATCCTGCTGCATGGTTTCTACGAAATCCGTCAGTTTATCCATTTCCAAACCGTCGGCAAACTTGTCGATGTCCAGGTCGAAAGGGATATTGTCTGCATTGCAGGCGCTCGCCACGCAACAGTACAGGAAGACCACCATCAGGCTTACTTCTGTAGTCATCTCGCTTACCTCCATGCCCGTTTCTTGCTTGAAGCGGCGCATAGCCCCCATGGTCATGCGCATGGGGTACTCTTTGTTATATACGGTAATCTTCTTCATCGCGTCAGCCCTCCACAGTTGAACCGTCCACTTTGTCTTCGGTGATAGTCACTGCTCCGGTATTATCAAAAGTCACACTGTAAGTGGTGTCATCTCCTGCCGGGGCGGATTCTTCCAATGAAGAAATAATGAAGTTACCACTCATGTAAGGTGCAGCATCACCGCCACGGGCAAAGCCTTTCAGCTCTACTGTTCCGCCTACTTTCCATTTGGCGAGCAGGTCTTTCATACCGCTCTCCTCTTCGCCGTAAAAGCGGAGTCCTTCACACTTAACCTGGACACTGAGTCCGGTCACGGTCTTTTCCTTGAACAATCCGGCATTAGCAGCCGATTCGGTTGAAACGGGCTTCACCGCACGATCTTTTGTCTCACTATTATAAGTTGTGGTGTGACTGGTACAATGTCCGCACGCCTTGCCGGTAATTGACATCAACAGGTCACTACCGTTTACATATCCTTGTTTTGCCATAATCTCTATATTATTTAAGTACGTTTTAATCGCCGTTTAATTACTATTAGAATAAGGGTGGCAACGGCCAGCCGTCCTATCCATATTTGAAACCATTGCCATCCGGTGGGCTCATGCACCACCTGCGGAGGAGGTTCTTCCACTTCTTCACCTGTTTCGTTGCGGATGCGGGTCAGTTCTTCCGTTAGCGATATCACTTGCCGTGCCAGGCTGTCGCAGGTGGAAGTGATTATCAATGTATCTCCCTTTCCACGCATCACGCTTGCGGTGGCTTGTCCGCTGCTGGCGCTATATCCCGCGCCCTCCGGCAGTGCGGCCAGTTGAGCCATCGGCAACTTCGTCCGCGCTTCGCTGGCCGGAACCGGGAGGAGGGTCAGAACGGATCGCCGGACGTTTTGCAGGCTGTCGTTTAGAAAACGGGTGGTTGTCACCGTCGGCACCGGACTTTTGCAACTCGTTACGGATAGGGCAATCGTTCCAGTGACGACAAGTAGTAGCGCGAGCCACCGTGCGATCAAGTCGGGCGATAGCCCTGTAGAGTTTTCTGTTTTCATTGATAGAATTTAATAGGTCCGAACGGAGGTTCTGAATGTTATCCATGTAGGCAGCATCAATATCTCCACCGTTGCGGGCTTTTGAAAGTCGGCGATTGAAGAACCAACCGACGGCTGTTCCAATTGCTGCACCCAGTCCTGCTGGAAAGAGGCTGCCTAATATCTGCATCAAAAAGTCCATTCGTCTTTTAATTATTAACTATTAATTATTAATTTGCCTGTCAAAGCAGATTCCAGCCTGCGACTACGTCCTCCATGACGGCAGGTTCTCCGTTTTCTACTTGGGAGATGGCGGCTGCAAAAGCGCACATCGTGGCCTTTTCCCTGACGTCAGGAACATGGTTGGTGGGTACTTGCATTTCCGTACATACCCGCCGGATATATCCTGACGTGTTGTTCTCAATAGGTGGTGCCCAACGATTGATGAAGTCGGCAATCGTACGGCATCCGTTTACCCTGCGGTAATTCTGTAGCAGCTTTATCAAAGCCCGATAGCCATAGGCCATAGTTTTGAACTGACAGAATGATTTATCCTGCGAGGGGCGGACCTCCCCCTGCCACAAGGTACGTGACAGGCGGATGTTGCCCGGATTGTTATTTATCAGTCCCCGGCTCATTATCCTTCCACTACCGATTTGAACGCACCGTCAGCACGCCAATCCAGCGCGATGAACTCTTCGCCGAAACCAATCTGTGTATCTGCTTTCATCAGCATTTTGAAGAAGTAGAGTTCACTGGCGTTCGCCCACTTGTCAATCTGGATCACATTTTCGTCATTCTGAAGGTTGACGGCGGCAAACAGGTTGCCGTTCATGCCACTGTCGCAGAGGGTAGCCACAATCAAGCCTTGCGGCCATTGGGTCAGCACCTCGAACGGAATGCCTTTATATCGTTCCTGGTTGATGTCCGTAGGGGCAGCTCCCTTGTTGGCGAGCTGCGTCAATTCGTCATCATACTGGTCAAAGTCTTCCACGCTCATCAAGATGCGCAGGTTCGCATTGTTACGCATAGTCACGGGGATTTGTGTGCGCAGTTCCTTCAGACGTTGCAGCATGGTGGTGCCGACGGTTTTCACTTTCACCACGTCCGGATTCTTGGCGGCTTGCGTCAGGATACCGTTCATAAGGTAAGCGTCATCCGAACCTTCCTTGTATTCGCCGTTGATGTACTGGTAACCCAGTTCGTTTCCCACTTGCTTCAGCAGTTCATCCAGCAACAAGTTCTGGATGTTCGGAGGGAGCTGGCGGAACACAAGGTCGTCCGTAGGCTGGTAAACCCTCCAGATGTGCTCAAAAGCACGGGGGTTGAAGAGGGTGAAAGCCATCATGTCTTTTGGAACAAGCGTCTGTTCGCTGTAGGTAAAGTCACCCTTACTGTCTTCCTTGGTAGGGTCTTCCTTTCGTTTTTGCAACATACTGCCCGTCTTCACACGGGGAATGCTGGTGGAACTGTTGATGCCGGGGATGACCATGATAAGCCCTCTGCCTACCAGTTCGTTGCCGGTAGTGGCGATGGTTAATACATGTTCCTGTACTTCGCCACCATATTTGGTGGTATTCAATCCTAAAAGTGCCATTGTCTTTTAATTCTTTAATTGTTAAATATTAATTTGCGCACCGCGCACTACATTTTAATCTTCTGCCGTCCGCGTATCTGCGGGGCACTGCCTGCACTGCGCACGCTGCTTCCTACATTCTTGCCGAAGTAGGAAGAACCGCCCAGTTTGGCGTTCTTGGGATTTTTCACCGGTACCATACGCATTACTTTTTACGGTTCTCGCGGATTTCACGCTGTCTTTTCTCCCATTCACTTTCACCGCTTTGCGGTTCCGGTTTGCCCAATTTGTCCTTCAGCAGCACCTTTGGTTTTAGTGCTTTCAAGGCGCTCATTCCGTCTGTAAAATTTGCTTTCAGAATGTTCTTGTAGGTGTCCTTCTGGTCGGCACCGATACGTCCATCCGTCACGGCATCCGATACGGTGGCTTCAATCCGTTCTTCCTCCTGCTGTTGCAATTGCTGTTTCAACTCGCTGTTCTCCTTTTCCAGGTCATCGGCTTTGTCGGCTTTCCCGGCTGTTTCGCCAAGCATGGCCATCACCGCCGCCTCGTCGGCACAGTTGGCGAAGCGGGGAATCTTTTTAAAATCTTCCAGTTTCATTTTATCAGGGTTTTGTGGCTGTTGCTCCAGCTCCAGCCGATTAGTAAATATGCGGTATATATCGTCCGTGGTGCTCTCTGCGGGCACGGCTTCCACATCATAGATAGCGTTAATAAGTCCCAGCCCGAGGGCTTCGTCGGCTTTCAGCCAATGGTCCGTGCCGTCGAAATAGGCACTCTTCACCTCTTCCTTGTCCTTGCCACAGCGTTCGCTGATGATTTCGGCAATGGTGTCTTCAAGGCTTTCGATGGTGGATATCATGTCCTGCAAGTCCTTCTTGTTGCCGTAGCAACCGCCGGAGACATTGTGCAGCATCATGCGGGCATACCGGCTCATTTCCACACGCCGACCACACAAGGCTATGACACCGGCTATGCTGGCGGCGATGCCGTCAATATAGATAGTGACATTGCTCTTGCATTGGCGGATGGCGTTGAAGATGGCAATGCCGGGATAAACATCGCCGCCAATGGAATTGATGCGGATATTCAGGTTCTCATAGGCGCCATCCAGGTACATCAGTTCGTTCACGATGTCCCGGCTGGCTATCTTGCCCTCGCCACCTTCGTCACTGATTTCTCCGTAGAGCAGCAGGCAGGCGGTCTGTTCGTTCAGTATGGATTTAAAAACAGTCATGCGGTTTCTTGCTTTATTTGCCGCAAAGCTATGTCTATAAGGATAGCCACACAAAAAAGTGTGTAACCCTTACGGACAAGTGTATAGAGGCTGTGCCGTTCTTGGTAAGCACTCCGCGATTTTTTCCCGGTCACACACGGGATGATGAACTTTGCGTAAATTCTAATTACTGATAGTTATGGCAGATTTAACCACGCAACAGAAAAAAGACTACGCCCGTACGCTCTATTTGAAAGATAACCTGACGCAACAGGAAATAGCGGACAAAGTAGGTGTAGCCCGCAAAACCGTTAACCGCTGGATTGCTGCGGAGAAATGGGAAGAGATGAAGGTGGGCATGACGCTGACTCGCGAACAACAGGTAGCCAGCCTGCACCGGCAGGTGGCGGAAATCAACCGCGTCATCAGTGAACGCCCGGAAGGCCAGCGCTATGCCACGGCTGCCGAGGCAGACACCCTGAACAAACTGGCAACAGCCATTAAAAAAATGGAAACGGATATCGGTATTGCGGATATCATTAGCGTAGGCATGAAGTTCATCAACTGGCTGCGCCCGTTCGACCTGGATAAAAGCAAAGAGTTTCTTCGTTTGTGGGACGCTTTTATAAAGGATAGCTTATGACACAGACACAGAAAGACAGGGACGCGCTCCGCGAATGGGCGGTGTTCTATGAAGCCGGACTTCGCCGCCAGAATTCGGACGTGAACCTGACGCAGGCGCAGATAGCAAAAGACCGTGCACGCTTGGAAGCCGATCCGATAGAATGGATAAAGTTCTTCTTTTCGGATTACTGCAAGTTCGAGTTTGCTGACTTCCATATAAAGGCCATTCGCCGTTGTATTAAGCACGAGGAATGGTTTGAGGTACTTTCGTGGGCACGTGGTTTGGCAAAGAGCACAACGGTAATGTTCATCATCATGTACCTGGCACTCACAAAAAAGAAGTTCAACGTGATGATGGCTTCTGCCACGCAGGACAGTGCCACACGCCTGCTCGACCCATACAAGAAGCAATTCGAGGAAAATGCCTTAATACGTGCCTATTACGGAGTTCAGGTCAACCTGGGTAACTGGTGTGCCGAGGAATTCATAGCCAAATGTGGCTGCTCGTTTCGTGCCGTGGGGGCGGGTAATGCGCCCCGTGGTAGCAGGAACGGCGCCATTCGTCCGGACGTGTTGCTAGTGGATGACTTCGACACGGACGAAGCCGTGCGCAATCCGGACACTATAGACAAGAACTGGAGATGGTGGGAAAGTGCATTGTACGGAACACGTGATACGGCGGTTAAGACACTTGTCATATTCTGCGGCAACATCATTGCACGTGATTGTTGTGTAGTACGTGCCGGGCAGATGGCAAAGCACTGGGATATAGTGAACATACGCGATGAAAACGGGCATAGCACTTGGCCCTCAAAGAATACGGAGGAACTTATTGATATCGCTTTAAGTAATATCAGCACCGCCGCCCAGCAGACGGAATATTTCAATAACCCGGTGACGGAAGGGGAAGTCTTCAAGGAACTGACCTACGGCAAAGTACCTGACCTGAAGAAATTTCAGTTTCTCGTGATTTACGGAGACCCTGCCCCCGGTGAAAGCAAGAATAAAAACAGCAGCACAAAAAGCTGTATCCTCATGGGATTAATCGGGCAGAAAGTTTATGTCATTAATGTTCGCCTGGATCATGGTCTGAATGCTGACTTCATTGATTGGTATGTGCAGTTGCTGGAGTATGTGGGCGGCAAAGTACCCGTGTATTGCTACATGGAAAACAACAAGTTGCAAGACCCATTCTTCCAACAGGTATTCAAGCCTCTGGTAGGCAAAGTACGCCGCGAACGAAATATCCAGCTGTATATCCAGCCCGACGAAGCCCGCAAAACGGATAAAGGCACCCGCATAGAAGCCAACCTCGAACCACTGAACCGGGAAGGCAATCTTATCCTCAACGAAGCCGAGAAAAACAATCCGCACATGAAGCGTCTGGACGACCAGTTCCGGCTCTTCACCCTGCGTCTGAAATTCCCCGCCGACGGGCCGGACTGTGTGGAAGGCGGCCTGCGTATCCTGAAAAAGAAAGTACAACAACTGGAACCGGTGACCGTGATGCACTACAATGCTCGCCGGAACCCTAAACGACTGTGACAAGCAAATTAATAATTAAAAATTAATAATTAAAATGAGCCAGTTTATTCAATCCGAAGATTACGACGCCAGCATTCACAGCGAGATACTGGGCAGGCTGACCCGTGACGACGATGCCGTTGTCGAAATCTGTGAAGACCGTGCCATCGCCGAGATGCGCGGATATCTCAGTGCCCGATACGATGTGGACGCTATATTCTCTGCCGAAGGCAAAGAGCGAAACCAGCTTATCCTGATGATGGCGATAGATATTGCCGTATATCACCTGTTCTGCATCCACAATCCGCAGAAGATGTCGCAGATACGTAAAGACCGCTACGACAGGGCGGTGGAATGGCTGAAACAAGTAGCGGCTTTCAAGGTCACCATAGACGGCGCACCGAAACTGCCGGAAGATATACAGAAGCAAAACAGCCCCTGGCTGATGAGTAGTAACCCTAAACGCACCAATCACTTATGAGTATATTCAGTAAGTTCCCTTCATTCAGGAACAAAGCCTCCAAAGGCAAGCAGCGTATCACCGAAGGCAGCAATGTTACCCGTCCGGGTGCAACCATCATACTGACCCAGGCCCAACGTTTCGGCATCGGACTGGACGATTACATGCAAGGCATCCGGAGCATGGAGAACGTAGACTTCACCCAGCGTGTTAAAATCTACGACATCTACAGCGAGAGTCTGATGGACCCGCACCTGTTCTCAGTGGTGCAGAAACGAAAAAGCGGCGTACTGGGCCGCAAGATTGAATTCAGGCGTAACGGCATACCCGACGACAAGGTGAACGAACAGATTTCCTCACCCTGGTTCCTCCGCTTCCTCGGCGACGCACTGGATGCCGAATACTGGGGTTTCACGTTGGTACAGTTCTATATCAATAAGAAAGGTTGGATAGATTATTATCTCGTACCCCGCAAACATGTAGACCCTGTGCTGCGCATTATCAAAACCCGTCAGAACGACATTAACGGCGAAAACTTTGATGAATATCCCGACCTGTTGATGATACAGGGCAAGGAGCCGCTGGGTATCCTGGCACGCACTGCGCCCTACGTCATCTACAAGCGTGGCACCATAGGAGACTGGGCGCAATTCTCTGAGATATTCGGTATGCCGGTACGTAAATACATCTACGATGCTGCCGACCCGGAAGCACTGACTGCCACGATGGACGCTGCCAGGAATCAAGGAGGCGGCTCCACCTATTTCTGCCCTGAAGGTTCCAACCTGGACTTTGTGGAAACCGGAAACACAACCGGAAGCAGTGAATTATACAGCACTTTCGTAGACCGTTGCAACGCAGAATTGAGCAAGGCCGTACTGGGCAACACCCTTACCACCGAAGCCAGCGAAACAGGTACGCAAGCACTGGGCACCGTACATAATAAAGTAGAACAGGAGCTTGTAGAACAAGACGCACTCGGCATCCTGAACTTGCTGAACTATGACATGACCGACCAGTTCGCAGCATTGGGTGTAAACACCCAAGGGGGAGAATTCGTCTATGTGGAAGAAGCGGACCTGGAACAGGTAAAGGTAAAAGCGGAACTGCTGGAGAAAGCCGTCAATGTATTCAACCTTCCGCTGGATGACGACTACCTGTACGAACAACTGAACATCGAACGTCCTGACAACTACGAGCAACTGAAGGCGGAAATGGAAGAGAAAAAGAAAGCGGATAATCCATTCGCTCAAATGATGCAATCTTCTACCGGTAAGGATGTTCCATTTGACAAAGGCAAGGACCCGCAGCAACCTCAGAACCGTGCCAACTCTTTTTTCGCGGACGCCCCGCACAACAACGGGGCTTTAGACTGGTAGTCAACAATCTCTATTATGAAAACCAGCAGCTCCCTGATCCGGATGAGATTGATTACATGTCCGGTACCGCCACACCCTTGCAATGCAAAGCCGACGACAATGACAGCATCTCCGCCCTCATCTTTGATGACAAAGCCCTGCAACGAGCCTTGAAGCACATCTATGAGAAAGATTTCCACCCCATGACGGAGATTGAAGAAAACCTTTTCAACGAGACTTTCCGCATTTTCAGCGAAGCCACCGACGAAGGTATCAGCACATCATCCGCCGAAATCCCCGTAGAGTTCCGCCGGAAGATAGACCAGAGCAACGCCGTCTTCTCCGCTTTCAAGGTGCATCGCATGCAGAACGATATCGCCACCCGGATGTATGATTCAAACGGTGATTTAAAACCGTTTAAACAGTGGAAAGAAGACGTGCACCCGATGCTGGACCACCACGTGGGGCACTGGCTGAAAACAGAATACGACACCGCCGTCATCCGTGCACGCCAGGCGGCCGACTGGCAACGTTTCGAGCAATACGCCGACATCCTGCCAAATCTGGAATGGATGCCCAGCACCAGTGCCAATCCCGGCCTTGACCACATCGATTTCTGGGGAACCATTCTGCCGATAAACCACCCCTTCTGGAGTGTCCACCGCCCGGGTGACCGCTGGAACTGCAAATGTTCCCTCTCCGCCACCGACGAACCGCCCACAGGGGCACCGCAAAGAAGTACCGCCCCGAAAGACCAACCAGCGCCGGGACTGGATAATAATCCGGGAGTGGACGGCAAACTGTTCAGTGATACACATCCGTATATAGCCAATGCGTATGAGGATGCAAAGGACGCAGTGAAACTGTTTTTTAAAGATAAGAAGCCATGAACATTCAGGAATTTAACCGTATCATCTTGAAAAAGCAGAAGCAACTGTCCGACCTGATGCACCGCAAGATGCCCGTACTGGCAGGCAACCTCGCCAAACGGCATATAGAAGAAGACTTCCGTAAGGGCGGATTCACCCACAACGGATTCCACAAATGGCAGGAAACCAAGAGGCAGAAAAGCGGAGGAAAGGGTGCCGGTTCCCGATATGGCCCGCTGCTCTCTGGCAGGAAATATCTTTCCGGAAGCATTGAATATGCACCGGGAGATGCGCAAGTCACTGTCTTCACCCGGGTTCCTTATGCGGCAATACACAACCGGGGCGGCGTATTGCATCCCTCTGTCACACCAAAGATGAGAAAATTCGCCTGGGCACAGCATTATCGGGAAGCCGGAAAAGACAAGAAGAAAGATACCTTTTGGAAACGCCTGGCGTTAACGAAGAAGGAGAAACTCACCGTCACCATCCCGCAACGCCAGTTCATGCCCGCCACGCCCGGACCTGAGCTCACAAAGAAAGTAAGTGGCAAGTTTGAACAGGAAATAGGAAAGATTATCAATTCATAAATCAATAATTAAACGAATATGGAACAACTATTTAACGACATCCAGAAGCAAATCGCCGAAAAAATGGGCGACACCGTCTCCCTCACCGACGAAGACTACGGCCAATTGGAAGCGCTCATCAACGGCGAAGACCAGTATCCGGTAACTTTCCCTTGTGTCCTTATCAGTATCCCCGAAACCATCTGGGAGAACCTGAAGGGTAATCTCCAGCATGGCAAGACCACCGTCACCGTCCGCCTTGCCTTCGACTGTTACGACGACACCCACTACGGCAGCACCCAGGAACAGCATGCCGCCGAACGCATGCATCTGGCCGCACGCCTGAACAGAGCGTTGCACGGATGGCAGTTCGATGGCTGCGCCACCGTATTAGTACGCCGTGCCAGCCGCCAGTTCTCTCTGCCGGGTGGCATCAAAGTCTACGAAATGGAATATACGACTACCGAAGCCGATGAAAGTCAGAACAACGAAAGTTGACGCTTCAGGTCTTCCTGTTGCCGGATGACGCGCGGATCGGCCGAGGCGTTGATAATGTTATAGAAAGTCTTTTCGCAGATGGGATATACGGGCCAGATGTACCGGCGAAGTATCTCCCGGTTGCTGAGTCCGCTGCGCTCATGCTCTTCATAAATGCGGAGTATTTCGCCAACCTTATGCGCATAACTCCGACCTACTATTTTTATTCGATTCTTTTTCATACCCCTGAAAACTGATTGATTACCCTGATACAAAAGTAATCGTAATAACATATTAATGCAACAAATAACATCAAAAAGCGTGTACTACCACAGCGGATAACGAGTTTACACCACCTTTGCCCCCGTCTTTTTCGCGAAACGACGCAGTAATTTTAATTTTAAATTCACGAAGTATGAGTGTAAACTATTCCCTGGCTCACATGAGCTCCAAACCGGGCGACGATGCCGCCCCGAAACTATTCTACGCCAAGGCACAAGCCAGCGGCGAAGTCACCATGGACGAAATGGCGGAGGAAATCTCCTATGCCACTTCATTGACGGACGGTGATGTGCTGAATGCCATCCGCGCCCTGATTAAACAGGTGAACAAAAATCTGGCGGCGGGCAAGATTGTCCGTCTGGAAACTTTCGGCAGTTTCCAGATACAGCTATGTAGCGAAGGTGCCGAAACGGTGAAAGGCTTTACCGCCTCCAACATCACCGGTGCCACCATCCAGTTCCGACCGGGCAAACCCATCAAGGCGGCGACCCGTGCGGGCGACGGAGGGCTGACGTTTAAACGCGTCGCCAAGAAAGGCGAAGCGCCGTTGCCTGCCGATCCGGACGACAATGGTGGTTCGGGCAGTGGAGAGGGCGGTCTGGAAGAAGACCCGCTGGGCTAAAAAACTACCTATAGGTAGTTAGCCCTCTACCCAGTAGTAGTGAATGAACCACCCGGTAGTAGTTATAAAATTACTACCGGGTATTTTTTTTGACCATTAAAAGAAGAAAGGAAAATGCACAATGAATGAAGAAAAGAAACATCCCGGAGTAATCTACCTGAGCGACCTGGCACAGCAATACTTTCCGGACAGTACGCCGCGAAGTGCGGTGAGCCAGTTGCACCGCTGGATTGCGCTGAATACGGAACTGACCAGACGGCTGGAAGAACTTTATTATAAACCTCGGCAAAGGGCGTTGACACCGCTGCAACATGAGGCGGTGATTGATTGCCTGGGAGAGCCGGGGGAATGACCGGATCGTTTTCCTGATGCCGGGAAGACGATAAGGAGATATTCATAAGACACACCCCAATACAAAAGCCACTGTACAACCACTGTACAGCGGCTTTTGCCATTCATTACTTATGTTAATTCAAGAGCAAACGTTGTTTCACTTAACATGATTATTTATCTTTATGTAAATAAATAACAAACTATTATGGAAAATTTGGATTTTATAGCTTCAGTAAGTGCCATCATTGGGGGAATAGATGCTCTAATAAATATTCTCAAAATCATATATAATCGCTTTCGCTCAAAAAAAAAACACTACCGTGTTAAAATCCCCAAAAATAAACAACTTTTTCACCCATAAAAAATACTAATAAAAACGGGACACATTTTTATTTTGACATTAATAATATTAGTATATTTGTCAATCATAAACTTAAAAAAAATATATTATGGCAACAAATGAACAAAAAGAGAGAAATGGTTCAAATCCTGAACCAAATCCGAAACCTATTCCTCAACCCAAACCTACTAAACCACTTCTTCCTGACACTCAACCTAAACCAGGGAAACCTCTCAATGATTAAAAAATAAGGCATTCCATGATGGAATGCCTTATTTTTTAATCACCGCTATTCATTATTACTTAATTTCTTTTTTAAGTTGCTTTCTGCCTATTCAATACATACAGATAATTTTTTAAATTCTTCTGAATCTATTGAGATAGCGTCTCCATTCATTATATATTTATCAGCTTCAATCACATATATTTTCCGCAAATTGGTTATTTCTCTAATGTAATCAAAGTATGTCTCTATCTGGTATTTTATTGATGATACTTTGGTGTTTTTCTTAGGAGTCATTACATAAATCAATATTCCGAAGTTGCTTCCTGTCAGGAAATGAGCTGCTTTTAGCATACCTCCAATAAATGTTTTTCTACTTGTTGCGTTTTCCGATTCCAATATTATATATTCATTGTCTCTTTTGAGCACATAATCTGGACGATATCCACTCTCTGCATCTTCTCCCTGCAAGAAAACATCATATCCCTTGCATTCATGTTTTAGTAATTTAAAATCTTGATCGCTGATCATAATTCGTTCAATTCGTAAATAATTCCCAAATGTAACAATTAATTCTAAGTTAGCACATTTATGATTAATTTTTTTATTTGTTATAAGGGTTTATACTTTCTAATTATCTCGCCTTTGACAAATTCATACTTATGACTTATCCAATCGCTAATTCTATCAAATAGGTAAGTGATGAAAATGATAGGAAGCACGGGTATAGTGCAGATTAAATATATAGAAAACAGTATATGATATTTATATCTTTTCTTCATGTCTTCATAGTTATTAATAAAAATACTCACTACAAACAAACCCTTTTCGCGGGGTAAAGTCTCTAAATTCACAACTTCTAAAAATCCACTTCTTATCAGCCCATCCGGCTAAATCCTTTTGCCATTGAGGGACAATTTGATGCGGATTATTTAAATCCCGGTAAGGCTGGCAATGTGGCAAGAACCGCCCGCCTTTTATTCTCCAATGATTGACACGCTCGAATGATTCTTTAAAGTCATTCAATAGAATACAATAAAAGAAGTATTCGCCCTTATAACCATGCTTATCAATCAAAGCCGTAGCCCGTTCACATTCTGCGATTTGTCCCGGTGTATCACAACCGAATCGTATGCGCTTTATCCATTTCACCTTTGCAAGCAACAGGGCTATATCATCCGTTACCAGCCGGGCGTCTAATCCCTGATTAAAGTCAACCCGCACGCCCATGGAGATTATTTTTTCAATCTGCTGTAACCCGTACTCGGATGCAAGTACGTTGTTATCCATCAGGATAATGTTTTTTCTTCCGTCGATGGCTACCTCTTCAATGTCCATGTAAGGAGCAATTGGTCCTTCCTTTTTTGGAACCACACACCATTTACATTTATTGGGGCATCCACGAGTGAGAAAGCCGTAAGCCGTCTTGTCATCAAGATTGTAAAGCGAATAGTCGGGCTGTAACCGGTCTATCTCAATAGGGAGTGTTTTATCTACATCGATGCCGGTTCCTCCTGTCTCCAGTTCGTCAGTATTGATGTAATATCCGTAATTAGAAGTGAAGCTAAATACTTTGGCAGCATAGACTTTATTGTAATGGCACAACGGATTATACCATTCCACATTGTCATCTCTTTCCTTATGATAGCTACTTATCTTCATTAATGCCAGATTAGGATAATTGCTGTCAACTGCTAATATTCCAATGTTCATTTCTTTCTTGTATTACTCTAATTTATGCTGCCACTTTTCTTAATTCACGTAGCTTTCTGCTGACAGCTTCGCAGAGAACTCGTGCCATTGTCACTTCTACTGCATTCCCTATGAACTTCTTCTGGTCCGCTTGTGTACCGATTAACTTGTAATCTTCTGGGAACCCCATGATTCGCTTCAGTTCGACTATCTTTAACATCCGCATCAGTACGTCTGTTATCTGATAGATGGCCATGAACTCCTTTATCTTTTTAGTCATTGGGCTATCCGTTTCGTACACCTCAATATATATGTTTCCATATGGGTCAATCACCAAGAAATCAGGTGGTGTATTGAGGCTGATAATCGTGTTCAAGCTCACGATGCTTGGCGGACGTTTATCCATTCGGGCAATAAGGGTGAAACATGGATCATTAACCGAACTACCCGAAGAAGTAAACTGCGGGTTCATTAGGTAGTGCCACTTCCGATTAGCGGTGATTACTGGAGCAGGTTCTTCAACATGGCTACCAATATTTCCAAAGTTAGTGTTCATGACCCACGGACGACAACTAACAAGGTTATATTTCGGGTTAGAAGTCAATGCACTTAAAGGTCGGTTCATTCCTGCGGGTCTACTCTGCCCAAACTGCTGATCCATAAATTGGCAGGAAACAAGACGCTGTTTGGGATTAGCCAGTATAGCCGGTGCAGGATTATTTATATCTGAATGTTGCCCACCACCAGAATAGTAATTCATAAAGAATGGACTGACAAGTGATAATCTATCCTTGGTTAATAATGTCGGGCATGGAGCTTCTATATCCTTCCCTGCATCGTTGAAATTATACGAGCAAAGAAACTTCGGATTCACGTAATTAAACCTGTCTTTCGTTGGCACTGTTGGGCATGGCTTATCTACCTGACTCACATTGTCACCATTCCCGTAATATGCAGCGAGGAACTTTGCATTTACTAAAGAGTGATTATCCTTGCATTTGATAGTATGTGCCGGACCATCAACAGGAATATTCTTACTTTCCGGATGTCCACTGAAATACTTAGAGATAAATCGGCAGCCAACTTTTGCAAATCGGTTATTGGTAGTAAGTACTCCACATGGATCATCCATTGACTTACAAGTATCTTCTGGCCGACAAGTATTATATCTCGAAAGGAAGTTTGCCTGTACCATGCCTAACCGACCTTGGCAGCTAACTGTTGGACAGGGGGCATCAATTCCAGGAGGAATATGTTTTCCAGTCTTTCCGTTTATGGAGTTATATTTCAGCAGCCATTTATCTTTACCACCTGCAACAAACTTAATTAGCCCGGCATATATACGTTCAAGCGTCTTTTCGGAAAGAGGTTTCTTTCGAGTGAAGATACTTGTACCTTCATCCTCAAAGTCCAGCACATCTTTTACAGGTTTCCACTTTAGAAGACTCCCGAACATGTCTTGCTTACCTTCTTTGCAATGGGTAGGTTCAGGAAATACAATTGGAAGGCCCTGCTTGGCAAAGATGCCGAAAAATCGTTTACGAGAGGTGTAGGCTCCATAGTCAGCAGCATTCAATATGCGGTGTTCGAAGTCATAACCATAAGATTTCACGCTGCGTGTCCAACGGGTATAATCTTCTCCTTTATGCATGGAAATAGGTTTTCCGTTTTCATCCATTGGTCCCCATGACATAAATTCCTCAACGTTTTCAATCTGAATGTAATCAGGGCAAATAGCCTCAATATACCGGAAAAGATGTTCAGCCAGCGTCCGGCTGTCGGCATCCCTTGACTGACCGCCTTTTGCCTTCGAGAAGTTAGTACACTCCAACGATGCCCAGAGAACTATAAGTGCATCTGGGTATTGCTTCTTGCATTTACCAATATGCGCCACAAGCCCAGAAAGTTCCAGAGTGCGTATATCTTCTGTGAAGTGTAGTGCATCCGGGTGATTGGCTGCATGGCTGGCGATGGCATTTGCATCGTGGTTAACACAGGCAATTACTTTGGCGCATTGTTCTCCGTTTATTTTTGCAGATTCTACGCCGGTAGATGTTCCCCCGGCTCCACAGAATAAGTCAATATATAATAGGTTTATTTCACTCATTTCTGTTTAGTTTTAAGCAAAACGGTGGCGGCTTCTTGCATTCAATCTTTCTGTATCAAGACTGGAATACGTCCTGCCACAATGACCGCCTAATACAGATTGCTACCGTTTGCTATTTATTTTGAGTATTATAAATGCCGGTCTTTCCCGGCTGTCATCCTTTGGTTTTGTGAAAACCTTAACACTGGTGCAGGCACACAAGGTATCCTCTTAATGCGGGCAATGACACCGTTTAACCCGCCCCGTTTCTTTCTCATTAAAGTTTTGGCTTCTCATATTAAAGGTTAAAACAAAAATACATCCTCCACCGTCAGCGGTTTATTCGTCTTCTGCTCGTACATCCGGGCTTTCAGCCGTTCGCACAAAATGTAGACAAATGATCCGGCATCGGGATTATTCATACTGACCAATATGGCAGTCAGCCCCATTGTCTTGGCACCGATTTCGGTAAGTTCACACGGCTTGCCGTAATAGGTCCAATAGTATTGCACTTGCCCCAGATAACTGTCTTCCACCTGTATTATCAAGGCTTTCGGTTCGCGGTATATCATGGCTGCACATCCTCCCTGAAATAAGGTTTAACTTCGCCATCAGGCACCCATTCCACGGTGACAATCCCTTTCACTTGTCCGGTTCCCCCACATTTTGGACAAGGCATTTTCACCCGTTCATTAATAATATCCGGATCAAGATAATACCCGTTACCCTTGCAATATCCACAAGCATATCCGGTGTAATACCCAACCGTCTCTTTTCCTGTTCCGAATTGGGGTGCCATAATTTGCACCCCGTTCCATTTCTCACTCATACTTTCTTCTCCCTATAAGTCCAACCATTCAACCTGTACACTTCTCGCCGTGCCTCTTCCCGGGTCTGGTACTCGCAGACTTTGGTACCGATGGTTGATAGCTTTGGGGGATAGCTGTCGCCTTGACGGTACATGGTTTCGTGATACACCGCCCAGCGCCATCTTAGCGGACGGTAAGTGTACTGCTGGTGTATCGCTTTCATGTCACTGCGCAACTGCATCGCTTTCTTTTTTCGGCTCCACGAAAAAGGACTCTTCCTGCACCACTTGTACGCCAATCTTCGGGAACATGCCTGCAACGTCTTCATTGTCACGATCGGCCAGCAGTCCCTGCTTGTCCAGTTCTTCCGATGTGCGGATATACGAAGGGAGAAGTTCTTTGCAAAGGTTGGTTACCGCCGCCCAGGTGAAGCCCTTCAGGTTCTTCAACTTCGGTGTGCCGGTGCGGAAACCGAACACGCCATGGGCACTCTCTACGCTCTTCTTCTTAGAGAATAGTTCATCCTTGTTCTCCACCGCATACGCCTGCATCAGGTCGAAAGCCTCGCTCTTCTTTGTCTCCAGTTCCGCCAATTGCTCGGCATACTTTTCACGGATACGCGTCATCTCAATATCCATCTTTGAGGTAAGGTTCTGTACTTTGGCATCGGCTGCCGCAAAGTCTGCGAATGCCTGTTCTGCCTGTTCGCGGTTGATGCCGCTGACTACTGTTTTCTTGGTTCTTGCCATAATTCCTTTTAATTTATTGGTTAATAATTAATCTTCTCTCTGTTTTCCCTGTTTTGGCGCTGCTGCATCTCCTTGTACCTTTTCGCTTTCTTCGGTTCTTCCAGCGTTTCCATCTCCCGGTCCAGACGGTCATAGCGCACCAGTTCCGCCCGGTAGGCATCCAGCAGACGGTCGTATTCGGCAGGTTTCAGCTTGTCGGTACCGTCCATCAGGCGTTCCTGAAGGTCGCAGATACGGTCGGCACTGGCTTCCAGTTGGCTGGCAAGTTCCTGACGGCGGTCGGGAACCTCTGTAATAGTGCGGATATAGTCTCTCATGATGATACCTCCTTTCATTTCAGATTACGGAAGTTCTGCACCTTCGGACTGCTTTCAAGTTCGCTCTTGCTGTAATACACCCGCCCCGCCTTGCGATAGCCGGTAATAAATCCCTTGCGCCGCCAGGAGTTCAGCGTCTCACGGCTGCAACCGACCCATTTTGCAGTCTCTTCCTGGCTGATGAAGTCCGCCCGGTTCGTGTCCGGTTTCTTCTGGTATTCGGCACGCTGGCGGCGTTCCTTGCAAAGCTCGTCCACAATCCCCTCCAGCAGGTTCATCCGCCGCATCAATGCCCGATATTCCTGATAAGACACCGTTTGCCGTTCCTTCTTCTGTACGGGCGCCAGTTCTACCGGGTATTTGTCCGCATCCGGTATCAAATCCTTCAATTCCATTCCGCCTGCGGCATAGCGTGCGGCATCACGCAGGGCATAGAAGTACTGTTCGTCCTTCTTCTCCTCTCCCACCGATAATACGAACTCTTTGAAGAGTTGCGTTTCCGTGCGTCTCTTCTCCAGTACTTCCGCCTGGGCCACACTGATCCGGTCGCCCTTCTTGCGGAGAATGGTTGCGGCACGGTTGATTTCTTCTTGTTTTCTCATGATCTGATTATTTTTTTGTTTTTCGTTCTTCACGTCTCATAAATGCCTCCAGTTGCTTCTTCGTTTCCTGTAGCTCCCAGAGCGCCATCCGCGTCACGTCCTTGCGGGCCTTGGTATATTTCCGTGCCCAGACGTTGAGTTTCGCCACGTTCATCTGGTATTCCTCTTCATTGTCACTGGTGAAGCCCTGATTCAACTGAGGTATCAGGAACGAGAGGCGGTAGATATCGCGGAATACCATTTGCGCTTCCCTGCGTTGCATCTCCCTGGCTTTGTCATCCATCGGGTTCAACTTCTCCAGCAACTGCTGTGCTTCCCGTAGCGTCAAATCCTTACTGCTCTGTGTCCGTCCACCGGTGAAAGAATAGATGCAGTCATGGCGGGCTTCATCATTCATGCGGAGCGTCCGGAACGTGGCATGCAGGGCTTTCATTTGCCCCGGCGTAATGAGTTTATCCTTGATTGTCTTCATCGCTAATCACTTATCACTAACCATTAATCATCGTATTCCTCTCCACGGCACTTCGCCGCCTCTTTCGGCCAGATATCATAGTATCCCTTCGGTCCGATAAACCGTCCCTTGGAGAACGCCCGATACCCCTCAACGTATATCTTCAGCGAAGCATCAAACGCTACTTTCTTCGCACTACGCCCGTCCGGATTCTTACCGCTGGCATGACTGATGAAGATAAGCAACTTGTTGCGGTGCTGTTCCTTGAACCTGATATACTGTGCATAGGTCATCTGCGTATATTGGAAACTGTCTATCACGACGAAATCGGGAGCTTTCTGACGTTTCAGGCGAAGGCTTAACTGATCCAGCGGTTCCGCATCCAGCAGCAGGAAGCGGCGGTTCACTTCCTGCATGTTGAAGCGCTTCAACGTGTTCTGCATCGTCAGGCAGGCACCCTCTTCCAGACTGTCATAGGCCACGCGCCCGAAACGGCACAACTCCTTGCAAAGCTGCATCACGAAAGAGGTTTTCCCGTTCCCTGTGTTACCCCATACCATCCACACACCCCGGCGTTCCGGTGTGCCGAAAGCTTCCTGCCAGGCACCTTCGAAAGCCAGCGTCTCGAACTTCATACTCAACAGTTCCCGCACCCCTTTAGCGTTGCGCTGGAAAGTCTTTGCATCATTCACTGTCTCGCTCATGCCTGTTCTCCTTTCATCCTCTTGGCTTCCAGAATACGCTTGCAGGCATGCACCACGCGCTTCACACGGCGAAGGTCGTACTCGCCCTGTGCCGCTTCGCGCTGCACCCGCTTTATTTCCGCCATGTCCGTCAGTCCGTTTGCCTGGCAGATGGCATATACATCCTGTTCGGTAGCTACATTCACGTCGAAGAACTTACGGCCGATACGGCTGTTAATCTCTTTATAACCCTTCTTATTGTAGCGAAGGCCATTCTCTACACGGCGTTTGATATAATCGGTAGAGAGGAACACGATGCCTGCCTTATTCTCCAGACGATTATAAATGCTGATGAAGTAGCTGAACACACTGTCCGTCAGCTTGTCGCCTTCATCAAAGATGATGAGCGGGTTCTGAAGGAAGGCAATCATAGAAATGGCATATTCCAGAATATCCCGCAGGTTCGTCCCGTCCACAGGAGCGCCCACCTGCTTGGCGATTTCGCGCACGAAGTCACTCTTCTTCATATCCTCCGAGCAAAGGATATAGAACACGTTCCGATGCGTGCGGCGGTATTCGATAGCAGCGGTGGTCTTACCACAACCAGCATCGCCCACCACCCAAGTGGTGTTTTTGTAAGCCTGTGCGTCCGTCATGGCGAAGGTGATACGATTGAAAGCATCGCTCTCGGTCAGCGTCCAGCGTTCCAGACTGTAGCCGATTTGTGCGGCTATACGGCTGAACATATCGTCACTGATACTGGTATACTTGGAGTTACATATCTGCGAAACTGTGGCAGCACTAACACCGTTCAGGCTCTCGCTGGCGCGGTTCTGCGAAGGGTAGTTGCTGCAATACTCCATCAGTGCATCACGAATGGCATCCTTGTCTTGTTTACTTAGTTCTTTCATTATTTGAAGGGTATTTAATTGATTATTGAATACTGGTTAATTGGTGCCGAAGAAGGATTGATACATCTCCACATCGGTCATGCCGGAAGTCTGTTTGGTATATTCGCCAACAGAAGCAAGTCCGGCAGGCTCTTCTTCCGGTTCGTCCCTGTAGGTTCCCGGTCCCACACCTTCGGGGTACTGCACCGGAGCGGCCAGTTCTTCATTGGCATATTCTTCACGTTGACGCTCCATGCTTTTCTGGGATTCACCCACCGGAATAGGCATCACAAGTTTCATATAGGCTTCGTTCATGCACTCTTCGAGTAGAAGCTCTTCACAGGCGATGTAATGTCCAACGAGGGCACGCTTGTTGGCATGTATCTGGGCGAAAAGTCGGGTACTTTCTTCTTCCGTACGGTCTGCCGTGGCGCGATGGATGACAACCTTCGGCGTGGCGGTGGCAGCATATTTCAATGCACCTTTGGCGCCCACTTCCCACAGTTCCACGGCAGTCATATCTTGGGGGTCGTAACGGTAACGGAAACTGTTGCCGATGTTCTGCATGTGGAAGTTCATGTCTACCAGCCCGTCTTCACCGTATACCATGTAGCGGTATTCCTGCTTGTTACGCTCGAAGATGAAGCCGTGCTTGTTATACTTCACGCTATCCTTGCTCAGGAGCATGAAGAGTTCCTGCACCCCGAAGTCGTCCAACGGTTCGGCTTTCGGACTGCTGAGTGTGGTGTACATCTCCATACGGGTCATGCCTGTTTCAGAAGTGGGGTGCAGCATCTCGTTCCATTCCCGGCGACACGCCAGGTATTGTTCCTTCATTTCTTCCAAGGTGGGAAGCTGGGCGATGTTCTTCATTATCAGGTCCACGTTCACGTGGCTGTTCTCCTTGGTTGCGGTGATGTTCTGCCCGGTGTAGTTATAGAGCTTGTGCATCACCTGCATCTGGAAGCGTCCGAAAGCGCTTTCAATGGTTTTAGACTGGCCGTTGTGCGGCATGGTAGTCTTGTGCAGGTGGCAGATTCTCTTAAAGAAGTATTGCGCTTCCGGCTTCTTATGCCCGCCTTGGTTATCGGTCACAATCTCGTAAGGTTTCACCTTCCATGTTTCCAGTGCCATACGGTAGGCATTATACTGGGTGAGGAAGTTTTCAACGCCGAAAGAATATCCCAGAAAGACTTCCGTACAAGCATCCATCACTTCATACACGTCGATGGTACGCGCCACCATGCGTTTCTGTTTCTTATCGTAATCCTTGTAATAGAGATTCAACTTCGTTCCGTCACCATACCACAACGTGTTCGGCATATCCGGAAGCTTGGTGTCGAACTGGGGCATAAACTCGTTTTTGAAGGCAATCTCACCTTGAACAACGCCATACCACCACAGTTTGATACTGGTCTTATACAGATAATTAATGACTGTCTGAGGAGATGCGATTGGTTTCAGTTTATCCTCTTCGCAGGTAGCACGTTCGTTCCGTTCAGCTACAATCTCATTAAATTTATCGAATATCTGCTGGTCGGTATATACCGGGAACTTGCTCCGTTTGAGTTTCAACAACAAACGACCTTCCTTCGGCCCAACCTTGCGGGCGGACTGGTTACCGGCATTGCCATTGATAAGCACCTGGTACCCGTATTTCTTGTAAGCGGCATACTTCTCCATCAGGCGGGCTTTCGGAAGCGTGTGTTGATACCGTTCACGCAGGCTTTCGCACAAGGCTATGACTTTTTTGCGTATCTCCTTGTTGTCTTGAAAGCCACATTTACCTTGCGAATCACGCATGCTCACCTCCAGTGCCATCATGGCATTCAATACCTTGGCGTTCAATACGTATTCCGCCTGGCGGTCCAGAGAAATCTTCGGAGTATATCTTTTGTAGAAATCAACAGCTTTGCTGTCGCTTTTTAATCGGCTGTCCATAGGTACTACTTGGTGTTTTTTAATCTTGTCTTTAGCCTTGGGATTCTTAGTGTCATAGTTATTGCGAATAGGTTCCGGCAACTTCTCGTAAATAATCAATGCTTCCCGGCTCCTACATCCACGCCTTGCAACGACAAATTTCCCATTGTTGACATATTTGTCATAAGTAGCCGGACTGACGATTCCGCCAAGAACCAACTCATTACGTGTCACACACAGTGTCTTTCCAAACATTTCCATAATCAGAAACTTTATTTATCAATTTGTGCAAGCCCCGGCATCAAACCGGGGAGCCAGCCACTTCCTTTTCCAAGAGCTAATTTATATTAGGAAGTTCCAGACCTGCTATCGCAACTTCTACACTGCTTCCGTGTCTTTCTTATCCGGTGTAAACATGGATATCGCCACCACGCATGCCAACACTACAATCACAAACGCACTGCGTGTATCCGCATCCGTAGCGTCCACGTTACTTCCCAGCCAAAGCCCGTAAATCAGACCTACGACAATGGCTATTTTCTGAATTCGTCTCCAAGTTTTCATATTTGTTTTTAGTTTAAGAGTTCTTTAAAATCAGTTCGTCTAAGTCATAGAAAGCAGTGATGTCTGTAGGCAACAGGATGGATTCCTGTGAATCCTCGTCATAGGCCACGTCTATACACACCTTGTCATTTTCCACGCTCAGAAGAGCGTTGTGGTTCGCCATCAGTTCCCGTAATTCCTGCAGAAAGGCTACTTCTTTTTCCGTTAATTTTCTATCCATATCACCTTAATTCTTTAATTGTTAATTCAAAAAGGAAGCAATGAAAATCATTAATCAGATTACGATCTGATAATTGTCCCAGCATTCCAAACCATACTTACTTGGGTTATAGAAGAGTTTTTTGTAAAGTAGAATACCGAATAAACGGTATTCTACTTTGGTACCAATCACAGGATTATTGCCCACTAAATTTGCGCAGCCCGATATTATCGGCTCAATTGTCTTTGTCATCATATCCATACCATTTATAAGGTTACTACTTTCTCATACGGATTCTCCACCAGTTTAACCTCATATAACTTTCCACCATGATTCAGGGCATAAGCCCGGATGATCTTAGCCGAAGGGCTATTGGTTTCATAATTCAAAGCCGAACGTACCGTTCGTGTAGTCACTTCAAACTTTGTTGCGATCTCTTCTTGCAACTCAGTGCTTGCTTCAATGAATCTTTTCTTTTCTGCCATTGTATTTCTGTTTTTTGAGTTAATTCGTTATATTTGGGGCGTCTTTCATATTGGAAGACTTTGCAAATATCGAAAGATGTTTCGAGATAAACAAATAAAAATCGAATTATTTCACGATTTACATAATTAAGCTATGCCTAAAAACGAAACTATCCACGAGAGAATAACTCAACTTGTTAATAAATACGGGAATGGGAAAAATACAGTATTCGCCTCATTAATAGGGAGTAACGAGGCAAATGTACGTGGATATAGAACGTCTACAATGCCCAAATTTGATTTCTTGGAAAAAATCGCAAGAAATATCGATGTAAATTTAGACTGGCTCCTAACAGGGCGAGGCTCTATGGAGAAAAAACAGTCGATTGCTTCTAACGAGAATCAGATTATTACGCAAGATGATGACTTTATCGCTATACCATTAGTAGATATTTCGGTTGCAGCAGGGTGTTCCGGATGTGATAATCCTGACTACATAGAAGTAGTAGACAGAATAAAGATGCCCTCATCCATGGTACACGATGGTCACAAATATTTTTGTGTCCATATCAAAGGAGAAAGTATGTCTCCTACATTATTGGATAGTTCTTATGTTGTTGTCAGGCTCTTGGAACGTTCTGAGTGGCAAGATATGCCTGACCGGCATGTTTACGTTGTAAGTGATCGTGATGGACGTTCATATATTAAGCGGATTAAAAACAGGTTCAACAAAAACGGCTTCATTGTATGCATGTCGGATAATATAGATAAGGTTAATTATCCAAACTTTAACTTGGAAGAGCAAGAAATAAACTCAATCCTCCATGCAGAATGGTATTTCAGTGCTAAAATGCCCAATCTCAACGAAACATATTACGACAAAGTGAACCAATTAGAAGATGATATGGATGTCATAAAACGTCAAATGGCTCAGATTGTTAAAAGCATCAATGTAGTCAAATGATTATGCCACTACTTCTAAGAGATCATCGGCTGAGAAAATGTAATCGTATTACTAATCGAGTTGCCCAGCAAATAATATTCAAACGACAATTAATAGCTACTTAAATAATATACAAATGAAAAAGATTTTAATTACTATCTTACTATTATGTGCTATAAGTGAGTTTACACAAGCACAGACTGTAATAACAAAATTTAAATGTTATCTACTATCTCCTGATATGGATTTAAGTAGATCAGACAAAGTTACTGTTGGCGATACAAAAATTGGCTATATCCCCAAAAACAAAGAAATACAGGTTCTGGCATTAGATACAATAAAGTATATCTTTTATAAAGTGCAATATAAAAATAAAGTCGGATATATTCACAAGGATGTTGTAGTTGACAAGTCTCTCATGATATCAATCGATCCTAATATCAGAAGTGAATATAAAAAATACGTAGCAGAAAGCTCTGTAGTTATAGGTATGAACAAATATGAGTTACAAGCATCTATTGGAAATCCATTGGATGTTAATCGGACAGTTACTGCAGATCATGTCAGTGAACAATGGTGTTATGGTGATGTAGTCACCCACTACTATACTATTGGCTTCACTTTGCACTCCATTTCAAACACTAAGAACAATAAGTATATTTATATTGAAGATGGAATAGTTACAGCTTATCAAGATTAATCAGCCAGATACATTTTGAGTTCGGCAACTGTATATCTTAATTTAACATTCCCTGTTTGTTGTACAGAGAGTACAGATTTCAATGTAGTCAAAAGTGTTGCTTCTATTACAGAATTATCAACCTTCTTTCCGATGTCAATAGCCCCATTTATATAGGTTATGATAGCGTTAACTCCAAGCTTACTAAATTGGTCTACTTCTTCTTGTGTATACACCACGATATAACACTTGCGAAGTTCTTCTATAGTCATCCTTTTCAAACCTATCATAAGTTTGTTCTTTAGTAATGCTCCCGGCACAATCACCGGGAGCGTTTGTTTCCATCAACAATCAATCAACAACCTTAATCTCCGTCCGTTTTATCCCTCAGTCGGAGTCCTGATTAACGGGAACGTTACCAACACCTTCAATAAACTTTGTGGCAGGAACAAGGCTCGAACTTGTGACCTCATGGGTATGAACCATGCGAGCTACCTACTGCTCTATCCTGCGATATTTAGCGCCGCGCACACGTTTATACCGCTAAGATATCACTTATTCCGCTAATAGATACTACAAATCAATCACTTATACAAACGTCACAACTTTAATACCTCCCAAATACACTATACTATCCCCCTATAAATATTTATTAAAACGCCATAAAACACTACTTCAAAAGAAACATCATGCCAAAAACACACTTTTTTTTGAGGTGAAATCGTAAGTCCATTTAAGGCTAAAGTAAACGATATGGACATTATCGTAAGTCCATTTAAGTAAGTCCATTGGTAAGCCCATTCTGTCTTTTAACTCTTTCTCATTTCTAAATCACCAATATAGATTTCTTTGTTTATCTATTCTAGATCATGCAAACAAGAGTTCTCTTTAAACGCTCTAAACAGCATATCATTTTATAGAAAATACTTCTATATAATACTTATTTGGAATATCTTTGCATTAGAAACTTCTAAATAGCAACAATATGACTAAAGTAATTCACGTCCATCTCATATTTGAGAAGAAAGACTATTATTTCGGCAGTATCAGTGCCATCTATACTGTCCTAAACGAAGCTCAAATAGGCATAAAACAAAGTTCGTTGCTCCATGCCGGTCTATACGATGGTGGCATCAAAGCCACCCGCAGAGCCATTATTAGGCAATCTCATCTTATTCGTAGTACACAGGAGTAACCTACCCATTCTACAAAGAAAAGGGGCTGAATTGCGCCTCAAATAGCATCAATTCAGCCCTCGTCTTATCCCGATGTAACATTTAACCGTTTAAAAGCTCATCATATTCCATTCAAGTGTACCACTCATGTCCCATAATGTAACAAGTCGATTTGTATCTGGCGTTATAGATTAATCCCCCTCAAGCCCTTTATACATCGGAGTTTCAATATAGTTTCATTCCTTCGTTGTTTACATACAATTCGTTCTGTGCCCCTTAAAAAGGAAAAAACTCCTGAAGATATGCAGGTATAAGCATAATCGGATATGGTATATAACAAATTCGGTATAAACTCGGTACAGATTCGGTTCAAATTCGGTTAAGACTACTATTTTAATAGTTTAAACCGAATTTGCTACATAGAAAGTTAGAATTTAGAAAGGAAAAGGTATGGAAGAAAAAGATAAGAAAGAAATGGCAAGAGAAGAAGAAAAAAAAGAAAAAGATGTATTCTCCCGGTTATTTATAATAGCTTTGCAATCAGAAATAAAATACAAAGCACTATGGCAAAAATAAAAGAAGATATTTTCAGCGGCTTTTCAGGAAAATTGGGAAACGTGGTAGGATGCAAAGGAAAAAACGGATATTACCTCCGTACAAGACCCGAAAAATACAGGGATGCAAAAAGCAAAGGACAAATGCGGCAGCGAAGTAAATTCATGCTGGCCAATGAACTATTGAAAAACTTCACTCCATTGTTGCGCGTCGGATACCGGAATTGTGACGGAAAACGTTCGGGCTTCACTGCTGCAATGTCATACGTCATGGCGAATGCCATAAACCAAGGCGAACAAGGAGCAAGCATTGATTATGAAAAGGTGAAAATTGCACAAGGCACACTGACCACTGCAACAGATCCCAAAGTGGAGTTGGAAAAAAGCAAAGCCATCTTCACATGGAAGGACAATAGCGGTCGGGGTGACGCACAGCCGGAAGACAACGTGATGACATTAGCGTACAACAGGATGAAAGGGCAGGCTGTTTATCAGATCCACAGCGCACAACGCAGCGACGGTTATTGCGAACTCCCCCTACCAGAAGAGTGGCAGAAAGAGGATCTCACAATATACATAGCTTTAGAAAATGAAGAGAGAATGTGCGTATCGAACAGCGAATGCCTATGGAATGGCGTATGCACAGAAAAGAAAAGTTACGATATACAACACTTCGACTAATAAACAAAAAACGTCTCAAAAAAAACGGTAAGCATGCAGTTCGGAGAACTTGTAAAAACAAAAGCGGGCTGCCACAGAATCACTTCCCCGGCAGCCCCTCTTCATCGAAGTAAAAAAAACAGAGAGAGAGTATGATGTAGTTTATTCCTGACCTCCCCCCAAAGCACGGTATAGGTTAATTAAACTTTGTATCTCAGTAAAGCGGTTGGCCGTCTGTGACAGTTGTGCACTGAGCAACGACTGCCGGGCGGTGAGTACTTCCAGATAGGTTGTATTGCCATGCTCCATCAACAAAGAAGTGCTTCGCAGAGCTGTTTGCAGAGAAGTAATCTGTTTATCCAGTAAGAGGCTTTTTCCTTGACTGGTCTGATAAGCAATCAAAGCGTCATTCACCTCGCTGCCTGCATTGAGCAATGTTTGCTGGAAACCAAGTGCGGCTTCCTCCTGCTGTGCACGGGCAATGCGATACTGGGCAGCCACCTGTCCGCGGTTGAAGAGCGGTTGCGTCAGCGAACCTACCGCCGATGCCAGGAACTTGCCCGGATTGAGAATCATGGAACCGGCAGAATTCGTCCATCCGGCACTCCCACTCAGCGTAATGGAAGGATAGAAAGCAGAACGTGCCATGTTGGTGCCATAAAACGCCGTCTCCAGCGTCCGCTCGGCTGAGCGGACATCGGGACGACAGGAAAGCATCCGAACAGGAATCCCTATAGAAAAGTCTGCGGGGAACTGTTGCCCTGCCAGCGTGCCGCGCTTGTAGTTGCGGGGTGTCTCTGCCAACAATAAGGCAAGGCTATTCTCCACCTGATTTATCTGTTGTTGTAAATCGAGAACGGAACTCTGCACCTGATAATAGGCGGCTTCCATCTGCGATACAGCCGATTCATTCGCCATTCCGGCATTCATCAAAGCACGGGTGGATGCTACAGTTTCTTTCCATGCCTCCTCCGTCTGCCGGGAGATATCGAGTTGCTCATCCAGCATCAACAATGTATAATAAGTATTGGCTATCCCTGCTATCAACTGAGTACGAACGGCCTGACGGTAGTCCTCACTTTGAGCATAAAGTGCCTTCGCTTGCTTCTTGGCATTGCGCATACGACCGAAGACGTCCAACTCCCAACTGGCAGTGACAGGCAACGAATACGTCTGCGTGGCCTTGTGCGTATCGAAACTACTCACTGTTCCCTGCGGGGAAAGAGCAAATGCGGGAAGAAAGGCAAGTTTGGCAGACATCAGTGTTGCCTGAGCTTCTTCCACACGAAGCTGGGCAGACTGATAGTCGGTATTGTTTTGCAATCCCTGCTCAATGAGGGATTGTAAATGCGGATCGGTGAAGAGTTCCTGCCAGTCCATATTGCCCAGGCTGGCAGTATCTTCGGCCACCACTTCCCCACCGTAAAGGTCATCGGGGACAGAAGCAGCAGGCTCGTATTTAGTATAGATGCCACAGCCACTCAGCGACAGACTAATAGCAACTAACATGATTATATTTTTCTTCATTCTTCAATATCTTTAATATGTTTCTTGGAATTGATTTTATCTATAATGTACACCAGAAGACCGGCAATGCAATAAGCTATCACCTGCTCTAACCAAAATATATCACCTTGATACATCATTCATTCCTCCTTTCATTTATTTACGTTCGCGTTCAGCTTCGCTCTTTTCTTTCTCCAAAAGCACTTGCACATCTGGTTCCTCCTCCATCGGCGGACGGATTTTTTCCTGCAAGAATTCAAATATGATGTAGAAGACCGGGACAACAAAAAGTAATGCCAATGTACCTACAACCATACCACCTACGACACCCGTACCCAGAGAACTGTTGCCATTGGCACCTGCACCGGAAGAGAACATCAGCGGAAGCATACCGAAAATCATGGTCAACACCGTCATCAGGATGGGACGCAAACGAACCTGTGCAGCAGAGTAAGCAGATTCCACAATACCCATTCCTTTGCGGCGACGCTCTATGGCGTACTCCGTAATCAGAATAGCCGTCTTAGCAAGCAAGCCAATCAACATAATCACACCTGTTTGTAGGTAGATGTTGTTTTCCAGTCCGAGTATTTTTGCGAAAAGGAATGACCCCATCAATCCGAACGGTACGGAGAAGATAACAGCAAACGGTATGAGGAAACTCTCATAAAGACATGCCAGAATCAAATAGATAAGGAATATACAAATGGCATAGATGAAAACCGTCTGTGCTCCACCGCTACTTGCTTCTTCACGCGCCATACCACCATATTCGTATCCGTAGCCTGCCGGCAAGGATTGAGCCGCTACCTCTTCAATTACTTTCTGCACTTCACCGGAAGAATAACCATCTGCCGGATTCACATTGGCTGTGATGGTGCTGTAGAGATTGAAACGGTTCGCAGTTTCTGGTCCCAGTACTTGCGTCAGCGTCACAAATTGACTCACCGGAGCCATCTCCGTACCATTGCGCACAAACATATTGTTAAGTGACTGTTCATCCAGACGGTATTCGGGCGAGGCTTGCATCATCACACGATATACCTTACCGTACTGGTTGTAGTTGGAAATATATGCACCACCGCAATAACTACCCAACGCATCGAGCACCGCACTTGGCGAAACTCCTGCACGCTTACACTTGGCCGCATCCACTTCTACCGACACCTGCGGGAAGTTGATAGCATAAGATGTATAAGCCATAGCCACCTCCGGACGTTGGTTCAGCGCACTAAGGAACTGTATGGCTGCATCATAGAATGTAGCCAAATCTCCACCCGTCATATCCTGAAGGTTCAGTTCAAGGGAGTTACCCATACCGTAACCCGGAATCATGGCGGGCTGGAAACTGAATATCTGTGCTTCTTTTATATTCTGGAATTGCGCATTGAGGCGCGAAACCACAGCATCCGAGTTATGCTCCTTACCTTTTCGTTCGTTCCAGTCTTTCAGGCGGACAATAATCGTACCATAAGAAGTTCCCTGGCCGGATATAAGTCCGTATCCGGCTACGCGGGCATAGTGCTCAATTTCGGGTGTATCCTGCAAGATATTTTCCAACCGGTCCATCACTTTCGTGGTTTCATCAAGCGTACTTCCCGGTGAAATGCTGACATTCACCATGATGACACCCTGGTCTTCCTGCGGCACAAGCCCTGTCTTGGTGGTGCTCATCAAATAAATCAGCAATGCAACGGCAGCAACTAGTGAAGTCCATACCATCCAGCGGTGGCGGATAAAGAACATCACACCTTTCTTATATTTACCCAGCACGGCGTTGAACGAAGCATTGTAGGCAGCACGCACTCGTCCGTTAATGCTTTTAGCACTCTTGGTCCCGTCCGATGGACGCATCATGATGGCGCACAAAGCGGGACACAGCGTCAGAGCCGAAATCATGGAGATACCCACGGCAGTTGCCATTGTGATGCCGAATTGCGTATAGAACACACCCGAGGTACCTCCCATGAATGTTACGGGAATAAACACAGCCATGAACACACAGGTACAGGAGACAATAGCCATCGTTACATCGCCCATAGCATCTTTAGTGGCGAGATAAGGTGATTTATACCCGGCATCAAACTTAGATTGCACGGCTTCCACCACTACAATGGCGTCGTCCACCACCGTACCGATGGCAAGTACCAAGGCAAACAGCGTCAGGATGTTCAAACTGAATCCCGCAGCCACCAGGCAGGCAAACGTACCCACCAACGACACGATGATGGAGATGGACGGGATAAGTGTACTCTTGAAGTCCTGCAAGAAGAAGTATACCACCAAGATTACCAGAATGATGGCAATAACCAGCGTCTCCACCACATTGTGTATGGAGGCGAAGAGGAAGTCGTTCGAGCTCATCATCGTGACGAACTCAGTTCCTTCCGGAAGGTTTTTCTCCATCCGCTCTATCTGGGCGGTAATCTCTTTGTTGACAGCAGTAGCATTGGAACCTGCCGTCTGGAATATCATATAGAGAACGGCAGGCTTACTGTCCATCTCACTACGGAAACTATAAGTCATTGTGCCCAGTTCCACGTCTGCCACATCTTTCAGGCGAAGTACAGAACCGTCTTCACGCGAACGGACAACGGTGTTCTGGAATTCTTCCACACTCTTCAGGCGTCCGCGATATTTCATCGTAAACTGGAAGACATTTTTCGAGCTCTCGCCCAGTGAACCGGTGGGGGCTTCAATGTTCTGCTCGCCTAACACGCCGGTTATATCCGAGGGCACCAGCCCATATTGTGCCATCCGTTCCGGTTTCAGCCAGATACGCATACTATACGTATCGCCCAACTCCATAACATCTCCCACTCCCTCGATACGTTTTATCTGGGGAATGACGTTAATGTCCAGATAATTGGCAAGAAAAGTCTGGTCGTAGCGACCATCGGTACAAACCAAAGCGCCAATCTGCAAGAAACTGGTCTGGCGTTTCATCGTGCTTACACCTACTTTCGTAACTTCTGCCGGAAGTAATCCCTGCGCTTTAGCCACACGGTTCTGCACATTGACTGCCGCCATATCGGGGTCCGTGCCCTGCTTGAAGTAAACTTGTATAATGGCCAAGCCCGCATTAGAGGCGCTGGAAGTGATGTACATCATATCTTCCACACCATTGATGCTCTCTTCCAACGGCATAATGACACTGTTCATTACTGCCTCGGCATCGGCACCCGTATAGCTGGCGGACACGTATACCGTGGGAGGTGCAATGTCGGGATACTGCTCCACCGGCAGGGTGAAGAGCGAAATAAGCCCTATGACCAGAATCAGTACGGAGATGGAGATAGCCATCACCGGCCGTTTAATAAACATATTTCCTTTCATAATCAGTCTCCTTCTTATTTAACTTGTGTACCCTCGCGCACCAGTCCGGCACCTTGTGATACAATCTCATCACCGGCTTTCAATCCGTCCAGCACTACATATTCGCGTCCGTTGCTGATTCCGGCTACGGTAATCAGGGTGGAGACAGCTTTACCATCCACTACCTTATATACAATAGTCTTATCCTGCATCCGCACAGTGGCTGTCTGCGGAATGGCAATACAATCTTTATAGATGCTCGGCACTACTACCGTGCCCGATGCTCCGCTATGAAGCAAACGAGATCCGTTGGGAAACACCACGCGTGCCACTACAGTACCCGTCTGTCGGTCGATGACCCCACTGATGGATTCGATAATACCTTTCTTATTATATACTGAATTGTCATTCAGTATAAGTTCCACTTCCGGCATGTTTTTCAAAGCTTCGTCCATGTCGCCATACTGGCGGGTCAGAGCAAGCAACTGATTCTCGGTCATGGAGAAATAGACATACATATCCGAGTTATCACTGACCGTAGTGAGCGGATAGGGCATGCCGGCACTTACCAACGCGCCTACACGATAGGGCAATGCGCCTACTACTCCGTCACAGGGACTTTTCACCTCGGTATAGGAAAAGTTGTTGCGGGCGCTTATTTCCTGGGCCTCAGCTTGTGCCAGTTGGGCTTTGGCAGTGAGATAAGAATTCTCAGCTGTCTTCAGGCTGAATTCCGAAACCACTTTCTGTGCATACAATTCCCGGTTGCTCTTGTAGGTCAACTCGGCAGTTGCCAATGCAGCGCGTGCAGCCTCCACATTAGCAGTGGCGGTTTTGAGTGCAGCCCTGTAAGGAACCTGGTCGATGATGAAAAGCGGCTGTCCCCGGCGCACCTTCTGGCCCTCAGTTACACAAAGTTTCTCAATTGTACCCGATACCTGCGGATAGATATCAATATCCTGCCGCCCGCGTATGCTCGCCGAATAGGAAGAAGAAAGTTCCTTATCCGCCGCCTCTACCTGCATTACTGCATAAGAAGAAGATTTCACTTCTGCATCCGGTGCTTGCTTGCAAGATGCCATCCACACTGTACAACCGACAATCCCTATCAGCCGTATCCATTTTTTGTTCACTGTAATCATACTTACTCTTTTTATCTTTTGTTAAATCCTGGACAAAAGTAGGAGAAAGGAACAAAGCAACAGTGACCAATTTCCCTCCATGAATGTCCCATTTTCGCCATTTATGATTTTTATAGCTAACTATTTGTCAACAAACGACATATCAAACAATTATGAAGGAGAATAGAACATCCTGTTTTCCCCATTATTCACCAACTTTGCAAAAAGTAAAAAAGAAAAGAATATGGAAAAACAGAACATTAAAACTGTGGATATAGAAGATTTTAAGACCAGTCAACATGTCCTTGACTATGTAGACGATGACTTTGCAATAGTCAACAGTCTGGATGGGATTCCTTATAGTGAGGATACGGTAAGATTGGGATGCTTCCTCATTGCCGTTTGCATAGAAGGGTGCATTCAACTGGACATCAACTGCCGGACATACAAGTTACAGGCGGGAGACTTGCTACTCGGCCTTCCCAATACCATCATCAACCATATGCTGCTGAGTCCTAAACATAAGATAAGACTTGCAGGGTTCTCTACCCGATTCCTGCAACGCATCATCAAAATGGAAAAGGATATATGGGACACCGCCGTCCACATTCACAACAATCCGGTGAAGTCTATTGGCGAAGATAGGGATTCGCCCATTTTCACATTCTATCGCGATTTAATCGTTGCAAAAATAAATGATGAACCGCATTGTTATCATAGGGAAGTGATACAACATATCTTTGCCGCCCTCTTTTGTGAAATGCTGGGACAACTCAACAAGGAAATTACCTCCTCCGATACACCAGTCCGTCCGAAAGAAGGCATCAAACAGTCTGATTACATCCTGTGGAAATTCATGGAATTGCTGTCGAAAGACAATGGCATGCATCGTTCAGTGACTTATTTTGCTGACGCACTTTGCTATACGCCTAAGCATTTCTCGAAAGTCATTAAACAGGCGTGCGGCAGAAATCCGCTGGATTTAATTAATGAAACGGCCATAGAACATATCAAGTATCGGCTGAAGCGTTCGGATAAGTCCATCAAGGAAATTGCGGAAGAGTTCAATTTCCCCAATCAATCTTTCTTCGGGAAATACGTAAAGGTGCATCTGGGAACATCGCCGATAAACTACAGGAATACTAAAGAGGAGTGATATGGAGAAGAATATTGCATTTCAGCAAATCCATCAGCTTCTTTATTTGTTACTATTCTAAACGAACAGTAACAAAACCCCGATTATGAAATCCAAATCTTTATTCTTATTAATAATAGCACTACTTTCCAGCTTCACGCTCGGAGCGCAAAACCGCAAGAAAGTAGGAGTCGTATTGAGTGGCGGTGGTGCCAAAGGAGTAGCACACATCGGAGCTTTGAAGGTGATAGAAGAAGCAGGTATTCCGATTGATTATATAGTGGGAACAAGCATGGGTGCCATTGTGGGTGGGTTATACGCCATCGGATATACCCCGCAGCAACTGGACAGTATGGTCAATGTGCAGGACTGGAAATATTTATTGTCCGATGCCTCCAATCCGGAAACCACATTGCTGAGCGAGAAACTGAGGGAAGAGCATTATCTGCTGTCTGTGCCGATTGCAGGAAAATCAGCACATGTATCGGATGCAGGGATTATAAAAGGAAGGAACATATCACGGTTACTTTCAGAGTTGACAGTGGGTTATCATGACTCCATCTCCTTCAACCGCCTGCCTATTCCGTTCGCTTGCGTATCAGATAACATCGTGAATGGCAGTAAAGTCGTTTTCCATAAAGGAATCCTGGCAACTGCCATGCGTGCCAGTATGTCCATTCCGGGGGTGTTTGCACCTGTCTATCTCGATGGCATGGTGCTGGTGGACGGCGGGCTGACGGACAATTATCCCGTAGACATCGCCCGAGAAATGGGAGCGGAAATCATTATCGGCGTTGATGTGCAAAATCCACTGATGAAGGCAGATGAACTGACAAGTTTGTCGAGTGTGCTGGGACAGATTATTAATCTGGTGGGAGAAGAAAGTTACCGGAAGAATGTGAAGGACAGCAATATACATATACAAGTAGATGTAGACGGATACTCAGCGGCAAGTTTCAATCACGCGGCAATAGACACCTTGATGCGCCGGGGAAAAGAGGCGGCGATGAAGGACTGGGATAAACTGATTGCCCTGAAAAAGGAAATAGGCATCAGTACGAACTATCGGGCGGAATATCCCGGCCCGTTCAAGATACCGGCACCTGCAATGCTGGATACGATACCGTCCGTAGCACAGATTGCTCCGCATGTGAAGCCTGTGAATACCATAAATATAGGAGGCAGATTCGATAATGAAGAATTGGCAGTGCTATTGCTGAATGCAAGGGCATATCTCGGAAAGCAAAAGAAATCGCAATTAAGCGCCACTACTCGACTGGGAAAGCGGACGTTCGGACGGCTGGAATACATATATTCACCACGTGAAAACTGGAATATAAACACGGGGTATCAGATAGGGTACAATGACTTCAATCTCTACGGAGAAGGAAAGCGGTTGATGAACCTGACTTACGTGCATCACTCACTCTGGATGGGATTTACGAAGAGTTGGTATAAGCTACTCGTAAATGCAGGTATCCATTTCGAGAAATATAATTATCATGATTGGCCATCGGGACCGGATGTCGTTCTGACGAAATCGAGCGACAAGGCCTTGCTCAGTTATCAGGCCAGCATCATGTACAACAGCCTGAATAATCAGCGATTCTCTACAAGTGGTATGGAATGGGAAGCGGCGTACAGGCTTTACACGGATAATATGGTAACCTATGGCTCAGATAGTCCCGTATCAGTATTTCAGACACATTGGAGCGGGTATTTCTCTCCGAACAAGATTTTCACCATTATGCCGTCAGTGTATGGCAGGGTAGTCGGAAAGAATACGCAATCTCTGGCAATATCAAACTTTGTAGGCGGAAATGTGCCGGGACGGTATATGGAGCAACAGATTCCTTTCACCGGTATCAATCATATAGAAATGAGCCCGGACGCTTTGTTGACGGGAATGCTGGGAGTGAGGGCAAGAACTTACAAGAATCAATACATCGTTGTCCGTGGCAGTTACGGACGGGCGGCGGATAAAATAGAGAACCTATTCGGCGGAACAAATACTCATGCACTGGCAGGCGGCAGCATAGGCTACTGCTACAATAGTATCATCGGACCGATTGAGGCAGAACTGAATTATTCTAACCAATCAAAGAAGCTGGGATATTATATCGGGATTGGATTTACATTTTAAAATTACTCTTTCGCCTCTTCCTGCGGAATGCGTATCGATGTGTACAACTCCAGCACAGCCGCAACCGTCAGGCAGACAATCCACTCATTGCCACGAGTGAAGAGCATGAATGCGCCTGTAAGTACCAATAGCAACGCACCGAAAATCTGTTGACGGCGAAGACGTTTCACATTAGGTTTATTACTCTTGGAAGGGGAATTAATCTGGGCCAGCGCCACCATAGTAGCGCCAATCGTATATATATAAGGTGCAAATTCCCAGCCGGTGATGTACACGGCAGCACCAAACAGCGCCATCACAGCGCCTACAGTAAACAAAGCAGGTATCAGGGATTTCATTCTTCGATGTCTTCTTCAAATACGTAAATATCTTCATTCGGTTTCTTCATCAGGTACTTCTCGCGCGCAATGCGCTCGATGGCACCGGAATCCACAGCCAACTCGTTCAGCCGTTCCGTGTTATCTTCATACTCCACCCGGTATTTCTCTATTTCAGAGTTCAGGCGGCTGATTTCATTCGCATACCCCATACGGCGCACAATGCTGTTCTCGTCCAGAAAGCCGACAATCACCACAAACGCCACAAACGTAATCAGGTATTTATGCTTGCGGACAAATATCCAAAGCGTCGCTAATTTATCCATTGATAAACAAATTAATAATGAAAGAATTAATAATTAAAAAGAAGCCGGGGACAGTTTCTTCGCCTACAAAGATAAGAGGAATAACTGAGAAATTCCTTTTTTTTGTGTACATTTGCACAAATTGTAACGGACAAGAATATCCCGAATCATGGAAAACTATATCGTATCGGCACGAAAATACCGCCCTGCCACCTTTGAGTCGGTAGTGGGACAACGTGCCCTGACCACTACGCTGAAGAATGCCATCGCCACCGGTAAACTGGCTCATGCCTACCTGTTCTGCGGACCACGCGGTGTAGGGAAAACAACCTGTGCCCGCATCTTCGCCAAGACCATCAACTGCATGAGCCCCACAGCAGACGGAGAGGCCTGCAACCAATGTGAGTCATGCACAGCTTTCAACGAGCAGCGGTCATACAACATCCATGAACTGGATGCCGCATCCAACAACTCCGTGGATGACATCCGCCAACTGGTGGAACAGGTGCGCATTCCGCCCCAGATAGGAAAATACAAAGTATACATCATTGACGAGGTACATATGTTGTCAGCATCAGCTTTCAACGCTTTCCTGAAAACTCTGGAAGAACCGCCCCGTCATGCCATCTTTATCCTCGCCACCACGGAGAAGCACAAGATTCTGCCGACCATCCTGTCACGCTGCCAAATATACGACTTCAACCGCATCAATGTGGACGATACGGTCGCTCATCTGGCATACGTTGCCTCCAAAGAAGGGATTACCGCAGAGCCGGAAGCTCTGAACGTCATTGCCCTGAAAGCCGACGGCGGTATGCGCGATGCCTTGTCCATCTTCGACCAGGTAGTCAGCTTCACCGGCGGACACATCAGCTATAAGAGTGTAATCGAGAATCTGAATGTGCTGGATTATGAATACTACTTCCGGCTGACAGACCATTTTCTGGCAAACCAAGTCGGCAATGCCTTGTTATTGCTGAATGATGTACTGAACAAGGGATTCGATGCCAGCCATTTTGTAACTGGTCTGTCTTCGCACTTCCGCGACCTGCTGGTAAGTAAAGACCCTGCCACATTGGCATTGCTCGAAGTGGGTGCCAGCATCCGCGAACGCTATCAGGCTCAGGCACAAAAGTGTCCGTTGCCTTTCCTCTATCGGGCGATGAAACTCTGCAATGATTGCGACCTGAATTACCGTGCCAGCAAGAACAAGCGATTGCTGGTGGAACTAACCTTGATACAGGTTGCTCAGCTTACCGCCGAGGGGGACGACGTGAGCGGTGGGCGCCGCCCTAAACAAGCTATAAAACCCATATTCTCGCAACCTGCCGCTGCTCAGCAGCCACAGGCTGTATCTGCTATGCCCCAACCACAAGCAACAACTAATGCCGCTCCGGCTCATCCCCAGCCGACACAGCAAGCCCCCGCAGCCCAGGCTGCCCCTGCATCACCGCAATCTCAACAGCCCTTTGGTTCACAGGCTGCCATGCGCCCCACTCCTACCGCCGTATTGATGGCACAAGGAAAAGAAGAAAAGAAGATACCTGTAATGAAAATGTCCGGCCTGGGTGTCTCCATCAAGCGTTCACAGGCTGAAGAAGATAAGAAGCAGGCTGCTGAAACCGTTACTGCCCGGCAAAACGCACAACCTGAAGAAGACTTCATCTTCAATGAGAAAGATGTGAATTACTACTGGCAGGAATATGCCGGACGTCTGCCTCAGGAACAGACCGCTCTTGCCAAACGTATGCAAGTAATCCGTCTGACGATGCTGGATGCTACAACTTTCGAAGCTGTAGTAGAAAATGACATCGCAGCCAAAGAGTTCACCGACCTGATTCCTACCCTGCAAGGATACTTGCGTAAACGGCTTAAAAACAGTAAAGCTACTATGACTGTCCGCGTCAGCGCCCCCACCGAAAAAGTGCGTGCCTACAGCCGCGTAGAGAAGTTCCAGTTGATGGCACAAAAGAATAATGCACTATTACAGCTAAAGGAAGAGTTCGGTCTTGAGCTCTATTGACAACTAAATAAAACATTTATCCAACAAAAAATTTTATTTTTTTAGTTTTATCATTACATTTGCGAAGAAACTAATAAAATATCTTCTACTTTGAGAAAGATTGCTATTATATCGGCAATGGCTGGCCTTTTACTCTTATCCTTCGCGACGGGAATATGTGCCAACAACACAGACCAGAAACATCTGGCTGCCATGCAATCGCTCATAGCTCGGGAGGTACCCTATGATGCTAACATACCGGTAGATAGCGTCATTGCATGGAGCAATGAATTAGCCCCTACACTGAAATCCCATAAAACAGAAGAAACATACTTTACGATGCTATTATGGCAGGTGAGCGCATACATCATGCGAGGTGACCTCAGTCTGGCAATAGACCGTGCACGTTTGATGTACGAGAATGCCAAAAAAATGAATTCGACTTTTGGTATCGCTCTCGCTAATCAGGCTATCGGACAGGCTTATACCGCCTCTTATATCCAAGAAAAGGCATTGAGTTCTTATCTTGACGCTCTGCGCTATCTACCCGAAAACAATCCGCAAACTTATCGGTTGCTGGTGAAGATCTCTACACTTTTACAGCAAATGAACCGTCTGGATGAAGCGATGATATACGTATCCAAATTGAACCCGCTTCTCGAACAGCAGCCAGAGCACCCACTTGCCGTTCCTATACTTATAGAGAACGCCACCTATTATATTTCATCGGGTGATCAGGACACCGCACTCAAATATCTGCAACGGGCAGACTCAATCTATAAAAATCACACCCATGAGCTTGCCCATGAGTTTTCTATCAACTATTATACAGCTGCCTGCTACAGGGCATTGGCCGCCGATCATAACGATAAGCAGAAGGCAGACGAAGCTCTGGCGCTTTATAACAAACTACTGGAAGTGGTATCCAACAATAAACGTTCTCTGGAATACCGTTGGATTTGTGCGGAGAAAATCTACTTATACAAGTTACTGGGACGTTTTGATGAAGCATGCAAAATCTATCAGGAATTATACACTGTCACCGATACCCTTGCTTCGAAAAGCTATATCCGGCAAATAAATGCACTGAAAGCTACGTACCAGATAGATGAACTGGAATTGGAAAACAGAGCACAACAGAACAGGATGATAGTTTATTTCATATTCATTGGTCTCGGTCTGCTGACTTTTATTTCAATACTTGCCGTCTGGATCAGAAGACAGAAACGGATAGTGACAATATCTAAAGAGACATTGGAAGAATCGAGATGGAATGCAGAGAATGCGACACGTGCTAAAAGTGTCTTCCTGTCAAACATGAGCCACGAGATACGAACACCGCTCAATGCCTTGTCCGGTTTTTCATCCCTGTTGACAGAGGAGGGACTGGATGAAGCAACCCGCAGACAATGTACCGAGATTATACAGCAGAACTCAGAGCTTTTACTGAAGCTGATTAATGATGTAATTGACTTATCGAGCCTGGAATTCGGAAAAATGCAGTTCAGCATAGGCAAACATGACGCCGTAGCAATCTGTAAAAATGTAACAGACACTGTAGGAAAAGTAAAACAGACACAAGCGGAATTATTGTTCGACTCGTCACTGGAAGAACTATACATAGAGACAGATGCTTCACGGTTACAGCAAGTATTGATTAATTTACTGATCAATGCCACCAAGTTTACACCAGACGGTAGCATTACACTGAAACTTGAAAAAGAGTCGGACGAAACAGCCTCGTTTTCCGTCACAGATACCGGTTGCGGCATCCCGAAAGAAAAACAAGCGAGTATATTCCAACGTTTCGAGAAACTGGATGAAAACGCACAGGGAAGCGGTCTCGGCTTATCTATCTGTCAACTAATCATAGAACATATAGGTGGCAGAATATGGATTGATCCGGATTACACGGAAGGGTCTCGCTTTATGTTTACCCATCCCATCAACCAGACACGGAGCAAACAAAAGAAGGAGGCCCGGTCATGATGAAGCATTTATTTACTATATATCTGATTTTAAGTCTCGGTTGCCTCTCAGTCAGTGCCCAAAGTAGTGCCGTGAAAGATAGTTTGTTGCGCATCTATGTTAATGCACCGCACGATTCTGCCCGGTTGGCTGTATTGCATGACATTGCCCGCCTGGACCAGCAAACACCGGTGTTCCTCTATTATGAAAACAAAATGTTGGAAGAGGCTACGGCACAGAACAACATACGTTATCAGAGTCTTGCCACTTACGAGCATATCATTTACTTTTTCAACAAACTGGATCTGAAACGCGCAACGTACTGGATGGGCAGGATGGAAACTTTGGCTGAGAAAAACAATTATTATAATGATTATTTCAAAGCCAAAAAGCTACAAATTGAATTGTACACCATCAACCAGCAGATAGAGCTTGCCATCCACGAAGCACACATTATGTACGAGAAAGCAAAGAAGCTGAACAACCGCAACGGTATGCGAGAAGCACGCCTGTGCCTGATGACCAGCTACATTGCAACACTACGCTACGAAGACGGAGCACAAGCACTGGAAGAAGCATTCCAGCTAATGAGTCCGCAAGATAGCCCGATGGATAAAATTAACTTGTTATCGAAAGCAGTCCTGGCTTATTCATTCTTACATAAAAATGAGAAGATGTATGCCTCGCTGGAACAAATGAAAGTGGCCACACAAGAACTAATCGCCGCCGCCCCGACACTCAAAAATGCATACTCAGCTTTATACATGGGAATGGAAACCCAGTATGCCCTTTATTATGTTCGTACGGAGGACCTACAGAAAGCCTGGGAACATCTGCTAAAGGTAGATGAATATTATACTCCCAATACCTTCCTGCCTTATAAGGTGTCACGCCTGCAAGCTTATGCAGAATACTATCGTGCAAAGAAGGAGCATGATAAAGCTTTGCAGTGTCTGGATGAAGCCATTACCCTAACGCTTCAGATGTCTTTTCCCGATGCTATATTGTATATGGCTATGAAAGCGGATATATTGGTAGATATGGGACGGTCGGATGTGGCTATCGGCATCTATAAGAAGGTGATGCATGACAAAGACTCACTATACAGAGGTCTGTCAAATTCACAAATGGAACAGATACAAAGCCTGTATAATATGGACAAGTTGGTGCTGAAAAGAGAACAGCAACAGGAAAAGATACATTACTTTATTCTGGCTGTAATCGGAATAGCCCTGCTGGCACTCATTTTTTTTGTGGGCCGTATGTATATCAGCCGGAAAAGGTTGCAGAAAGATGAAAAGGAAGTAGCCCGGTTGAGCAAGATTGCCGAAGAAGCCAATGAAGTGAAAAGTCGCTTCCTCGCGAACATGAGTTATAATATCCGTATCCCCCTGAACAATGTAGTAGGTTTTTCACAACTACTCTCTACCGATACTGAATTGGATGATAAAGAGAAGCTGGAGTATTCCGAAATTATCCAGGCTAACTCCACCGAACTTATCCAACTGGTGAACGATGTGCTCGACCTCTCACGGTTGGAAGCTAAAATGATGAAATTCCAGATACTTGATTGCGAGATGCGTGAAATATGCAACGACCTGATATATATGGCCCGGAGAGATAGTGAGGGACACATTCATGCCGAACTGGAAAGCGATATGGAGCATCAGATGCTCAGAATGGATGCCAACCGTTTCAATCAAGCTGTACTAAGTATGCTGATTTATCCGGTATCCAATAGCACTGACCGTGAAGTAAGGATGAAATTGAGTAAGGACGAAAGAAATGAATTATTGATATTCCATATCATCAATAGTCCGCTGGCTGATCCGGCATTTGCTTCTCAGAAAGTTTCCATACGTCTTAAAATCAACCAGTTGTTATTCGAGCACTTCGGCGGCAGTTTCATGGTAAGTGATAGCGCCGAGGACGGGTATCCTATTACTTTCACAATCTCTTACAAAGAAAGATAAGTCTATTCAAAATAGAAGGTGAGCACAATCATACGGGAAGTAATTTTGTCGACTGATTGTGTGAACTTCAATAATGACTGATCCGTAAGGTCTTTACGATCTTTCTTAATCAGGTTTGCCAGTCCGAAGCAGAATTTCAGTTCGGGTATCAACTTGAAATAAGGTAAATAAAAATCGCATCCCAATCCTACTTCCACATAGCAATCAAAAGGTTTTACCAATAAAGCGCCCTGTTTTTTCACACTGAAATCATATGTAGGGGCAATACCCGCCATCATATAGGGACGGTAGTTATTAAAGCGCTCAGCAGCAAACTTCACATCTATCGGCACAGAAAGATAAGCCGACTTCATAGATTGTGAATGCTCTTCACCACTCTCTTGCTCACGGAATATCACTCTCTTATCTCCAAAATGCAGTGTCGGCACAAGACGCAGGGAAAGGAACTGGTTCAGGTAAAGTTCACCCAACACACCAACCGTAAATCCGGGAGAATATTCAGGAACGTCAGCAAACCAAGTTTGCCCGTCTTCAGTCACATAGCCGGTATTCACCAATTTATAATCCTGTACATGGATGCCTGCTAAAAAACCATAGTGCCATTTCCGCTGGTCGATATACGGGCGGTTTTGCACCTTACGTTTCTGTGCCGAGACACCGAAAGCAAGTAGTAAAGTAAGGATTATCAGACTAATGCGCTTCACAACCCTAAAACGGTAAAAGTGACATTTTATTGCATTTATCCCTAGTTTTCTCCCTTCTATTATTTAGACGAGGTACAAATTAAGGGAATTTAAACAGGATTGATAACAACTAATCAAGAAAACCGTTATTTTTGTCGAACTAATTAGTACTAATAATTTAAATTTTTAAGAAAATGGCTTACGTAATTAATGACAGTTGTGTTGCTTGTGGTACTTGTATTGACGAATGTCCGGTAGGAGCTATCTCTGAAGGTGATATCTATGCTATCGACCCCGAAACTTGCACAGATTGTGGTACTTGTGCTGATGTTTGTCCGTCTGAAGCAATTCACCCGGCAGAATAATAACAACACTCAGAAAAAAGAAAAGCCCGGTTTCAATTATGAAACCGGGCTTTCTCATTTTTATATACCGTCTCTTATTTCAGTTCAGCCAATGCTTCCTTTATGCGGCGGATAGACTCAACGATATTCTCGTCGCTGGTAGCATAACTCATACGGATGCACTCAGGTGCACCGAATGAAGCACCACCCACACAAGCCACGTGAGCTACTTCCAACAAGTACATTGCCAGGTCGTCAGAGTTCTCAATCTTACGATCACCAACAGCCTTGCCAAAGAAAGAATCACATTTCGGGAAAAGATAGAAAGCGCCCTGCGGAACATTCACCTCAAAGCCCGGTACTTCTTTAGCCAACTTCACAATCAGGTCACGGCGACGCTCGAAAGCCTTACGCATTTCTTCTACCGGTGCCTGTGTTCCTGTATACGCAGCTTCAGCAGCCTTCTGAGATACAGAACAAGGACCTGAAGTATACTGACCTTGCAGTTTGTTGCAAGCCTTCACAAGCCATTCCGGTCCAGCAATGAAACCAATACGCCAGCCTGTCATAGCATACGCCTTAGAAACACCATTTACGATTACCGTACGGTCTTTCATTTCGGGGAACTGAGCAATGCTCTGATGTTTGCCGATATAGTTGATATGCTCGTAAATCTCATCAGCAATGACGATTACCTGCGGATGTTTTGCCAATACGTCAGCCAGACCTTTCAGTTCTTCCTGAGAATAAACAGACCCGGTCGGATTGGAAGGTGAACAAAGAATCAGCGCCTTGGTCTTCGGAGTAATGGCAGCTTCCAGTTGTGTAGGGGTAATCTTAAAATCTTGTTCGATACCTGCAGTAACAATCACCGGAGTGCCCTCAGCCAGCTTCACCATTTCCGGATAGCTTACCCAGTAAGGAGCAGGTACAATTACTTCATCACCCGGATTCACTAATACCAATACAGCATTACAAACCGATTGTTTGGCACCGTTAGCACATGAGATTTGTGCGGCTGTATATTCCAGACCGTTTTCCTTTTTCAATTTCTCCACGATTGCATTGCGCAAAGCCGGGTATCCCGGAACCGGAGAATAGCGAGAGAAGTTGTCGTCTATCGCTTTTTTCGCAGCCTCTTTGATGTGGTCAGGAGTATTGAAGTCGGGTTCTCCCACACTCAGGTTAATTACGTCAACGCCTTGAGCTTTCAGCTCAGCGCTCTTTTGCGACATAGCCAGCGTCGCTGACGGCGACAAACTGTTCAAACGATCTGATAATTGATTCATTTTTCTATCTATTTTATGGTTGTTGCATAAATTTGGCTACAAATTAAGCTATTTTCTTTGATATTAGAAAACAAAACAGCAAATTACTTATTAAAATGTAACGTATGTCCCATGCGCTCTTTTTTTGTACGCAGGTAACGTTCATTGTATGGGTTGGGAGTTGTCTCGATAGGGACAATTTCCGTAATCTCCAATCCATAGGCTTCCAGACCGACACGCTTTACAGGATTATTCGTCATTAGTCTCATCTTGTGCACACTCAGTTCTCGCAAAATCTGAGCGCCTACACCATAGTCGCGTTCGTCCGCCAAGTGTCCCAGGCAGATATTGGCATCCACCGTATCCAGTCCGTCTTCCTGCAACTTATATGCTTTCATCTTCTCCATCAAACCAATTCCACGACCTTCCTGGTTCAGATAAACCACTACTCCCTTGCCGGCTTTATCAATCATCTCCATCGCTTTGTGCAGTTGGTCGCCACAATCGCAACGTCTGGAACCGAAAATATCTCCCGTTGCGCAAGAAGAATGTACACGCACCAGAATCGGTTCATCCTGTTCCCACGTTCCTCTAAACAAAGCCACATGTTCCAGGCCGTTAGATTTCTGGCGGAACGGAATCAGGCGGAAGTGCCCGTGCTCAGTAGGCATATCTACTTCTACACCTTTCTCTACAATAGATTCTTGTTTCAGGCGATAAGCAATCATGTCGCGGATAGAAATCAGTTTCAGATTAAACTCATCAGCCATCTTTCTCAACTCTGGCAGACGTGCCATGGTACCGTCTTCGTTCATGATTTCCATAAGCGCACCTGCGGGATATAAACCTGCCATGCGGGCCATATCAATCGTAGCTTCCGTATGTCCGGCACGACGCAAAACACCTTTTTCCTGGGCATACAACGGGTTGATGTGTCCCGGGCGCCCAAAAGTAGCCGGAGTAGAAGCAGGATCGGCAAGTGCCTGAATAGTAGCGGCGCGGTCGGCAGCAGAAACACCAGTTGAGCAGCCTTCCAGCTTGTCAATAGTCACTGTGAAAGGGGTGCCCAGCACAGAAGTGTTGTCACTCACCTGATGGGGTAAGTCCAGCTCCTTGCAACGGGATACGGTAACCGGTGCACAAAGCACACCACGCGCATGTTTCAACATGAAGTTCACTTTCTCCGGAGTTATCATCTCCGCAGCGATAATTAGGTCACCCTCGTTTTCACGATCTTCATCGTCCACCACAATCACAAAGTTACCGGCCTTGAAGTCTTCAATCGCCTCTTCTATTGTATTTAATTTCACTTTTTCCATTCTGGATTCTCCTTATTATTTAGGTTATTTCAGATTAGTTTCTATTATCTTTTGAACGTCTTCATTGGTTTTAATAATCCGCTCCATGTCCTTATTCAGCCGGATGCGGAAAGCCCAGATGCGGAAGTAGAAGAACAGTCCTATGGGTACTAACAATCCACAGGCCAGATTCAGCCAGTAATTGCGGAAAGGCCGCAAGTGGGCAGAAACTGGAATAATAGGATAGTTATTCAATGCATTCAGCAGATGAATGGATTTGGTATTGGACATTTCGTCTACCAAACTTTCAAGACGTTCGTTAATTCCTTCTATCTCTTCATCATTCGCCCCTGCCATCCACAATTTAAAGTAATTGGGAGCACGCCTCAATGCTTTCTTCTCGGCATACGCGCGACAGTCGGCCGACAACGCCTGCAAGTCGGCAGGCAAGTGCGTGTAGTCAGGATCATGTATGATTACTTCCTTACGGAACAAATGACGCATACTGCGAATGCCCAGAATCCTCTTGAACCAATTGACGTAAGCATCAGCATTCAGCACCACCGAGTCATTATTCGACTTATAAGTAAGGAATGCACCCAGTGGAGCCAGGATAGCTGTACTTGTCCACATACCCATCCAGACAATCCACTGTCCGTCACGTGCCATCTTATAACCCGTATTATTGATGATATAATAGATAATAAAGATAAGCACGGACACTACAACCGGCATGCCTAAACCACCTTTACGTATAATTCCACCCAACGGCGCACCAATAAAGAAAAAGATGAGACATGCCACTGAAAGCGTCAGCTTCTCATGCCAGGACGTCATATGGCGGCGCAGACTGGTATCTGTCTGCGAAATATTGTAGCTCTTGAAACTCCAATCGCTCCCCGCACTCTCAGCACGGTTCACGGCAGTTGAAATAATCTTCTGTTTTTGCGACAGGGTAGCTACATTAAAAAGACTATCTACATTGTATTCACCCAAATGCGCTTGTTCTATTTTCAGCGTATCAGCTTTCTTTAAGTCTGCTGTAATCTTGTATGTGCCATTCATGGCTTCCTTAAAGTAACCACGTCCTACACTATCGTTCTGCACTTTCATGGAGTCGATGCCGGCTTGCAGCATCTTCATGTTCTTGCTATTGGACTGATTGCTCATAATACCGGCATCCACCATGTTGAAGTCAGAGTTGAACTCAATAATGGCATGCTTTTCTCGGAATGCTTCCCGACGATAAGGCACATTCTTTTGGTTCATATTCTGCGATTTCAAGTTCTCAAACTGCTCACCATCATAGAGGTGCAGATATAAATGCTGCTTATCCGCGGTCATTTCCAGCCGTCCTGAATCCGACTTGATGATTTGGGCATTCTCGAAACCCTTCTCAAAATTATAAATCAGCACATCATAAAGCATACCCGTCTTACGATTTTTATGCTTCACGTACAGGTTGTATCCTTCTATCTCATCATAGAAAACCCCTTCCGGTATATCCAGTTCCGGTGATTTCTGCTTCATGGAAATGAGCAACGTCCACAGTTTAGTCTGTGCCTCCGGACCAATCACATTTTGAAAATAAAAAGAAACGCCACAGATGAAAATGATGAACACAATCAACGGGCGCATGATTTTGAGTAGTGATATACCTGCCGCTTTCATAGCAAGCAGTTCAAAACGTTCACCAAAATTACCGAAAGTGATAAGTGCCGCCAGCAGAATAGCCAACGGCAATGAAGCCGGCACCAATGTGAGTGCGGAATAAAAGAAAAATTGTGCAAGGACACTCATTTCCAGTCCTTTTCCCACCATCTCATCTACATACTTCCATAGGAACTGCATCATGAAGATGAAAAGGCAAATGAAAAAAGTGCCCATAAAGAGCGTACAGAAGCTCTTTAATATAAATATATCTAACTTTTTTATGCGCAGCATTTTACTCGTTTCATGCAATGAAGACACAAAATTAGCATAAAAAAGGGAGTGTGGAAAATTTTTATATCAAAGTTAACTAAAAACCGCACGTTCTCCGCAAAGTATCCACCTGAGAGTCCCACAATTCGCGCAAATCGTTCACCTCGTCTACTGCCGCAAAGTCAGTTACTTCCAGCACGAAGTCGTTTGTCAGCTCATTGTTTGTCATCTTTAATTCAAAATATTCCCGCTCATATTCATCATCCAGCCAACGGAATCGAATAAAAGAGAATGCCCGCACGGCAATTATCTCTGCGTCACGATGTTCTGTCTTTCCCCAGAAGAAAGTAACGGTTTTATCGTCCGACTGCACCCTGTCTGCAAACCAGCCCTCCAAACCGGTGGGGGTACTTATCGCGGACCAAAGAATGCTTTTAGAAGTTGCATTCAAGAGGTATTCCCGATGAATTTTCTGTCTTTCCATAGTTCATATTTGCTTTTCTATTGCGGTGCCAAGATAGAGACTTTTTTCTAATTACAAAAAGGAATACGTCTTTTTTATTCATATCCTACAAAAGGCTGTTCTCCATTCTTTATATAAAACATCCATTTCGAATAAGTTAGCATTGTTGTATATACCTATCAAAACTATCTGTACCCGATAAAGACAGTTTAGCCTTGATACGCTGTTTTGACTTCAATACAGACCTGGGTGTAATATTAAAAAGCAAGGCAATAGTCTTATTAGGCAATCGAGCACGTATCAGATAGCACAATCTCAATTCCTGAGCACTCAAGTGGAATGATGCCAAAGTTTCTAACAAACAACCTCCATAAAACAAATCAATGACAATAAACAAACTATGCCACTCTGCCTCATCCCGAACAATTCCATAAGCCGGTTTTTGATGCAGACACAATAACTGTCCCATTGCAACCATAAGAGAAGAAGAACATTCAACTAATGCTGTAACTTTTTGATAGTCCTTCAGTTGCCTTGTCAATTGTTTATTACGATATAATAAGCAAGCACTCCAATTATCCTTATAAGTATCCATAATCTCTCTGGAGGAACTTTTATCGACGTTAATATCACCAAAATATTTGTCTTCGACCCTCATACTCAAAAATTCTTTCGTCATTGCCTGTTGTATGATTCTTCAGATATAACAAAGCATTCCGAGGTACAGTATATACTAACGAATCAGCAACAGCTGTTTGTCTGCCAAGAGAATTCCAGTTCCCTTTATCCCAGTAAAATAGTTCATAGACATGATCCTTATAAATAAAACTCACATCATTCCGGGGGGTATATATTGCTTTACTTACCCGATAAGATTTTCCTAAATCTAAACCAGCCCAACCGGTATCGGGAAATTTATAATCAAAAGATGTATCTGGATTACCATCAAAGACATTTGTATATTCACGCCTACCGTCGTCTCCATAACATCCCGGAGTACCTATGACCTGCCCCTTCAAAGGCAATGTATCCAAACTGTTTTCATAGAAAGAAAGTTCTGCTATATTACAATAACTACCTTTTCCACCACGATAGCGAACATACCTATATGCCCTATCCGGATCCAGATAAGCGACAGTATACAGCCGATAGGGAGCCTCTTTTATTAACAATAGCGTATCCACATTCTGAAAGTCCTTCTGATTGCTGCCCTCTATTACTCCACCAATCATACGAGTATTAAAATAATTCCTAACTGCAAAATAGAACTTCTTATAAACACTAATCTTATGACATTCTTGCAATGGATTAAGATAATGAATTTCCCCTGTATTATGATTTAGCGTAAAAGGATTGGATAATGCTTGAAGACCATTTTCATTATATGTTGCCAGAATAGCCACTATCCCTCCTTCTACATTATCAAAACAAGCAGCCTTCCTATTAAAAGAAGTATAAGCGACAGGAATCCATTCTTGTTTGTTTGCAAAACACAAGTATACCAATTCACCAGTACGAGGGCAATCATACAGTTCTTTTTGAGGAATAGTTATCTGTCTATTCTGTTGCCCCAGATAAGTAGCCGTTACATCATGAAAAAAAGGATATCTGAAAATAGGATGAACAGACAGCACATCTTTCAATTCTTTTGTCAATTCCTCATTCAGGCTATAAGTCACGCGATATACTTTTCCTTTAGTCATATCATATTCCGATGCCTTTTTCCACATTTTTTGATCAGGAAATTCCGCCATATATGTATTACGGTCCTTATCCAATATAAAATTCCAAAAATGCGAAGCATTAGTATCGCCACGCTGTATTACCCTATCCATACCACATGGAAAGCCAAGAGCACGCATCACATATATCATTGCATCAGCAAATTCACGACAACTTCCTGTTTTCCATTTCAATGCTACCGGACCTATATGAGGTCCTTTTGGGAAAAGACTTGTATAGCGATACTTCCCTTGTCTTAAAGTATCCATTAAAATCTGAGCCGCTTTTGTTATATCATTGCTATCAGCTGATTTGCGAAATTTATCGAGCAGAGGATTATATTTATCATACAACTCCTTACGCCATAACGAAAGAGGCTCATCCCCAATCCTATAAGGCAATATATACTCACAGAAATCCCCAAAATTTACATTTCCTCCCCATGGCTGTTCTTTCCAAACCTTGAATGCCCATTCTATATGTTCAACTAAGAAAGCGGAGTCTACCACTTCAATATCCTTTTTACGGCTAAGCATATCTATTGAAAACTCTCCATCCGCCTTTTTCAGTGAATCTACAATAAATTGAGCTCCTTTTATATTAGTGGAATGAGCCTCAAAATAACGAAGATATTTCTGCAATTCTTTCCCTTCATAGAAACCATAATAGGGCATGTTCTTTATAAGAAAACATGCAGCATGGTATTTTTGATTATCACTTTCCCGATAATGGCTTAACACCTTCAATAACTCACCTTTATTGGCACCTGCCATATTCAATGCACTTTCTAAACGGCTATCTTGTTGTTCAATGCAAGCAGATAAAAAAGTCAGAGCACACACGCATACAAATATATAAATACACCTCATATAAATCACTCCAGTTTATTTACTATTTTCTTTATTTCCTTACGCATCTCTTCGATTGCCGTCGAATGTACCTTAGGCTTTTTAGTCAACACAACATCAGCAACTTCTTTCAATTTATCGGGCCGATAAAACTCCGGTTCGGCATAAAGATTTGCTAATAAATAATAGGGATAAATCCTGCCCGGCAGGCGATGAACCGACCGTAGGAAAAAAGCTTCCGCCTGTTCATAACGATGCAGTTCCTGATAGTTCTTACCTATAATATTCAGAACCATTGGATCGGTAGAATATAGGCAAGCCTCTTTCAAATATTTATTGGACTCATTATAAAAGCCCGACTTATACAGGCTATGCCCGTACTCAAACAGAAACGCCCCTTTCTCCTTCAATACCGGATAAAGTTCTCCATAAGATTTATTGGCAACTTTATAAGCTCCCGAATTATAGAACATTTTTGCATACACCCACTTTCGGCAGGCATCTTCTTCTTGCTTCCACTTCTCCGTATAGCCGCCTATCCACAAAATGAGGCAAATACACAAGATTAGTGGTTTATAGATAAAATCTCCCACCCCGCAAGCAAGAAGCAGCAATATCCCTGCTACCACAAAAGCCGGAAAATACATAGGATAGGAAGAAAAGGAGAAGATAAGCAAAGACAGGATTGCACCGCAGATGCCGTAGCGCCCACGCTTCGCCCCCATCCATAAACATGTCCCAATAGCAACCAGCACTATTACACAGACGACAACTCCTTCCGTCAAAGCCAGCGACAAATATTCATTGAACACATATTCCGGACTTCCGACCACACGTTCTTCCCACTCTTCATAATCACCCCGAACAAAATAATCTTCCTGTGCCTCACCATACGCAAAAGCAAATCCCTTGTCACACCCCGATGGGTAGTTAACAATAGCCTGACAAGTTATTTTCCATAGAAACAGGCGGCCCAATGCAGAATCAGGTTTCAGAAGAAACGCCCCGACACCTCCCAATATCAGGATAAAAAGTGCACTCATTCCCAACAAAATAGATCGTTTCTTATACCTCTGCCACAACACATTCCATTTGCTTTTATCGCGATGCATATATGCTACCCAACCGCAACCAACCGCCGCAGCCACCCAGGCAGAGCGGCTCATTGTAGCGGGCAACACACAAAGAATCAAGATACCTGCTATGGCAACTACGACTTTCTCTATTTTATAGCGAACAGAGCGTTCCTTACAAGTACGGGCACGTAAATATAAATGCAAGCAGACAGGCAACACCATAGCCAAATACCCTGCATAGGGTCCCGGATTGAAGAAAGACCCTGTTAGTGCATAGCGGGAGTGACCTGAAGCGGAAAAGCCATACAATTGCCGCAAGCCCCAAACCGCTTCGACACTCCCCCAAAGCACCAAACTCCATGAAACATAGACAGAAAAACGAAAGAAACATATCACTTTTTTCAAGGAGTCTCTCTTCACAAGTTGTAACAGGCAGGTTATAATAATACAGGCGGCTGAAAACAGAGTAGATTTACCAAGCCATATCCATTGTCCTACATTTTCTCCCACAGGAAGTTCGAGTGTAACCACCCCTACCACACTCAACAAAGAGCAGACGGTAGCAAGCAGCAACACTACTACCACCTCTTTTACTCTATTTATCCATAGCCTTATCACTTTATCTTTTTAAATATCCGGTTCCACCTTATTTTATTTGTATTATTATCTACCGACTTCCATACCCTGACGGCTTTTCCCACAATAAAAGGTTCAGGCAATAATCCCCAATAACGGGAATCTTGAGAGTTCATGACCTTATCCCCCGCTACAAAATAATAATTTTCTATAAAGCTGTAGGTTTGTATCACACTATCATTCAGCGAAACAGTATCTCCACGTACAAACAATTTCTTTTTTTGTTCCCATTCTATTATGTTCTTATATAGAATAACATGCATAGAATCCATCTTCAAGTTATCACCTTTAGCAGGAATATAAAGAGGTCCAAAGTTTACTATGTCCCAAGTAAATGCCGAATTATAGGGATACCCCTTCATTACAATTCCCAGCTCTTCCGCTTCCCCCCTCTTCACTAAACCCATCAAAGTTTCTTGTGTCTCCACATTACCTAAATACGTATCCTTTCCTCGCACCTTATATCGTGCATCCTTTATTTCAAATGTATCTCCCGGCAATGCAACACAGCGCTTTACATAATACTTCATTATATCAAAGGCAATGCTATCCCAACGCTGTTTAGAATAGGGAAAATTAAAGACTATTACATCATTTCTTTTTATCTTCCCTAATCCCGGCAAACGATATATATGTGTGTCCTTTCCTTCCAAAGCATCCCATACATTGAACAAACGTCCTCCCATTACACCTTTATTCACCAAGATGTTATCTCCTGCAAGCAGAGCAGGTTCCATAGAATCAGAAGGAATTTTGAATGTGGCAATACAGATCACTTGAAGGACTATGCAGATCAATACCACTCCACAGATTATTAAGAATAGATTAATAATCTTATCAAGATACCAATCTAAGCTTCTTTTCGTATGGGAATCATTGCTATTCTGCATTTCCCGTTATTTTCAAAACTATCGGAGAAGTTTCCACATTGCAATATACGGTTATTGTCTTATCAAAATATTCAGGGTGCTCAGCTTTATAGGTGACATTCAATATCATCTCCTTTCCCGGCTGCACAGGCTCTTTGGAATAATCTACAGAAGTACAGCCACAGGACGTATTGACGTATTCAACAACTAATGGTTTATTGCCTGTGTTCTTTAAAACAAAAGCCGATTTTTGTTCCTTTTCCCAATCAAAGTTACCCAATGAAACAGAGGTTTTGCCGATATCCACTTTCGTTCTTATTACCTTGCTTTCATCTTTCTGTTCCACTACTTCTCCTTGAATAATCTTTAAGTACAATTCTTTCACTTTAGGATTATGGATAGGATTACCGATTGCCAAAACTTTATCATCCTTATCCAACAAAAATGTATGGAAGTTCATATCTGATACAGGAAAATGGTTCAATTCATTTAACCTATTCTCTTTATCAATGCAAATAGGATAAGTAAATCTCTCCGATTTTAATGTAATCAAAAGATCTCTTCTTTTCTCAGGAGAGAAAAAAAATAGAAACTTCACAGAATTCATCCCTAAGCTATCCACTTCTTCCATAAAAGTTTTCCATTTCTCCAATTGCAATTTACAACTTATGCAACCAATAGAATCCACATAAGTTAGGATTTTGTATTTTCCTGACATTGAAAAGTCAATAGTATCTTTATCCTGTACTGTAAATACAGGATTTGTGGGAAACAAAATTTCTTTCCCACTCCATATCTTCAACAATGCTGCAACATCCTCTTTCTTCTGATCGCCACAAGAAAATAGAGAAAAGAGAATAAAGATGGTTATAAAGTTTCTAAAGTTCATACCAATCAAAATTAACCATATCCTAATTTTCTAATTACTAATGTATTTTTCAAGATCAAGATAAGCAAATTGATATTCGTCGTCCAAATTCATAATAATTCGCTTATTCTCCTCATCATAACATAAATCATTAATTCTACGTCCTATATCTAATGTCTTTAAATAATCTCCCGTGATATTAAACACATGAAGTATCCTCGCCCCATCATTATGATTCCAATCTTCTCCTATGTATGAAACAACTATCTTATCACCACAGATAGCTGCATCTACAAAATGCTCCTTTCCATCACCATTTTCATCCCAATTAGGACCATAAACATTGCATTGTAATTCTCCATCCAGATTGTACAAGCTTATCAAATCATATCGCCGGTTACACTCCACCAATGTATTATATCGGGGTGAAACAGCAAAAGTCACCCGTTTCTTTTTATCTGCAGGATGAACATAATCGATCAGTTCTGCTTCTCCTGTTATCATATTCCATTTTCCACTGGTTTGTTTAAAAGAAGAAATGGAAGTCTCTACGAACGAACCATACGACAATGTATCATTAATATAATAATAGTCATCAGGAAAAGGCACATTTCCAAATTTCAATTTAACAGTTGGAGCATATAGAGAGTCATTTAAAAGGCTATCTAAATTATACCTAAGGATTTTCCGCTGTCCATTGTCTGTAACATATAAATCATGCTCCTTCTCATTCCATGCAATAGATCCAATAACGGCTATTTCTGTTGGTCCTTGACCTCTGTCTCCAAGACTCAATATATGTTTAAACGTATGTTTATCAAACACATGTACGAGATTATCAACCGACTTGTAATCGATGACAGCCAAATATTCACCACACATATATGGTTGTGCCACAGCACCTATCAGAACATCCTCCGTATCTATTTCCTTCACATCGTCTTTTACATTAACGATATTCGCCCTCCGGTTCTGTCGTTTCTCATTTATTTCCTTTGAAGTACATGCACCGCAGACTAAAACCACCAAAAGATATAACACTAATTTCATAAGCTATTATATAATCTAAAATTAATCATAATCGTTTTATGTAAAAGTATGATCCAAGATATTAATGGTGTTCTTTTTCTAATTTTCTTTCATTCTTTCTTTTTTACATATTATTCCAAAAGGTCATCTAAGTCAAGATAAGCAAACTGTATCTCATCATCTAACACCATTATAATCCGGTTATATTCTGAATCATAACAGAATATAATAATATTATAACCCACATTTAACGTCTTTATATAGTTACCATCCAAATCATAGACCAAAAGTTTAGAAACATATATATTACCCACATCAGGACTCCTCTCACCCGAATAGCCTACAATAATATGATTTTTACAAATAGCAATGCTTCCATAATAATAAATCATAGCATTACTCGTCGCATTGTCCCAATCAGGACCATAAATATAATGTTTAAGATTTCCTTGAAGGTCATAAGTGGCTAATAAATCGTGATGGTCATAGCTCACTGCTATCAGGTTCTTTTCCAAAGAAACTGCATATCGAATTCTTTTTCTTTCAACCTCCGGATGTCCATTTATCAATGGATGTATATCTCCAGTTCTCATATTCCACGTAACTAAAGACTCTTGAAAATGTTTGCCCGGTTCTGCCGTAACACAACAAGCATAACAAAGGGTATCATTGCCATAGGAAAGCATGACTGGTGTAGCTGCTTTATTCATATCTAATCGATATTTAGGCAAAGGATTTAACAAAACGCTATCTAAATCATAACCAGATATTTGCATCTTACCGTAATCAGCAACATATATACGTTGATGTAGCACGTCCGGCATAAGCTCCCCTAATCTTGTTATCTCATCAGGACCTTCTCCAGAATGTCCTATTCCTGCTATATATGAAAAATTCTTTTTATCAAAAAGAAAAATTTGGTTATCTTCAGAATAGCCATCGGATAAAATAAAATATTTGTCTAAGATATAAGGTCTTGCTCCTCCGCCAATAAGAGGAGTATCTATCACTATTTCTCTAACTAATTCTTTTACATTCATTATATTACCGGAATGACGCAAGTGTTTGTCAACGCCTGAATTATTAGAACATCCCCACAATAAGGTAAACAGAATAAAAAACAAAAGGTATTTCATAAAAACAATTTTAAGTTACATGAAATCTTAATACTGCATAAAGGAAGAGGCACATGAAAAATGTAACCTCTTTCCCTTATGTTTCTAAAAATACTCTATTGAGCAAAAATACAAGAATGATTACTGCCAATGTACCTCTCTCATGTCTGGGTATATTTTAAAGCAATGACAATACGAATTAAGACTGCTAGTACATCCATTCGGACAATCAGGGTTCACCTCATACCTCGCTAATGCTTCTACATTAGCCAACATCAAATCCGACATGGTATCTACTCTCTGATTTGCATAAATACCATATCCTGCAATCGCCGCAAATGCTGCAACAAATGCTATCTTAATCATTTTCTTCATACTATTCTTCATTTTTATTAGTATAAGATTATTCTTTTTTCATCATTTACCACAAGCACAATGCTCGTTTATCTTAGTCAAGATTATAAATCTTGTGAGAACTTTTTCATGCCATCCTATCGTAATGACAGAAAAAACACTTCCATCTCAGTTTTAATCACTACCTTTGCCAAGACCTCCTTTCTTTTTTGGGGTTATGGAACAAACGGTACACAATGCACCAACAAAACGTCCGCCGTTTGTTCCTTCTAATTGTATTATCTCTAAAAAAACTAAATTAATTTATATTCTATTATCGGCTCATCCTTATTCACATCCGTAGCTATCATAATGCCCTTCTGCTCATCTACCGAAATTCCATGAATATAGTGATCCAACGCGTACTTCCGAAGTGGTTTACCCTCCAGACTAAATACATAAATATTTTGTCCACCATTCGGTAAGTTAATACCTTGCTGCGCTTTCTGCATAATATCTTTAAATGCATGTCCTTGAAAGACAACATAAATAACATTATCCGTCACTTGTATATCACTGAATCCCATGATACCGGTCGGTATGCCATAGCCTTGGGATATCTGAAACTCCGGTTCGCCATTAGGCCCGATACAGGCAAGATGCGTGCTGTCTTTCAAATTATAGATTTCAAGCACCTCCCCCAGTTGAGTAGCTGCTACAAGTATTCCATTGCGAGGATTGTAATCAATAAAGCTTCGCCATGCCTGCGCTAAAGCAGGACGGGCATTCTTCAAAGCATCCTCATTGGCAGTAGGAATAGTCCCTATTTTACGAAGTAACCTATCCTGCCGACTTACCAAACAGAAGCGACTGTCGCCGGAATAATCGGGAGTGATAAAAGTGGAATCATCATATTGTACAAAGTCCAGTGTCCGAAGTAGTTCTTCATCCAGGCTCACGGCTTCCAAACGAAGCAAAGAATCGCCGGATGAAGCAAAACCTAATCGAGTTAATTCAGACTTATTAGAATCAAGTGTCCACAAAAAACTCCCATTCCATCGAAGATTTTCGGCTGAAAGCATCTCTTCGGGAGCATCGCCTCGTTTGCCGAAAGAGGACAAGTAATGAAAGTCGGGATAGTGAAAGGCATGGAAGAAATATTCCGTTCCATGCAAATCAAGCACTACAGCCTTGTCGTCCTGTACACGTACCCTATAAGGATAACGAAACAAAGCTGTATCCAATGACAAAGTCCGGGCTGTCAATTCTCTTGTTTCAGGAAAATCAACGTAGGACATAGTTCTCTCATCAGACACGGAAGTGCAAGCTGCGAAGAGAAATACTAATAATATGTTAATAGAGGTCTTCAAGGCTGTAACCGCTCATTACATATTCAACTTTATATTGAGTAATAGGGCAATCTACACTGCCTACACCTAAACAATAAGTATATCCATCTCCTTCACCCCGAGCTAAAGCTTCTATGTTTTTCAATAGCAAATCATCCATTTGTTTACTGGACTTCCGACTGCAAAACACAGTTATTGAGACAACTGCACACAAGCTGATAACAACAATTTTAATCTTGTTTTTCATATTCCACTATTTTATATTAGATATTTGTATGAGGCAAACAAGTAGTATTGCTCATAAATTGCCTGTAAAGGTAGATGAGTTCCTGCATCAAACCAACTATTTTGCCTTACAACGACTTACCAACCTTTATCAAGCACCTTTTGGTAAGCATTGGTAATTCTTTCTTTCCTATTCGTCATTAGCATTTTCCTCGATGGAATGGGGCATTTTCAAACAATAGAATCCATCCTTGTATTCTACAATAAGAGAAGAGACATCTTTCAACATTTCACGTAAACGACGGATAGCAGCATAAAGTTGGTTGGGATTTCCTTCCCCTCCCCATAGTTCCTTGTCTATTTCCACTGCAGTCAGTCGATAATCTTTTGTCCGTAAAAAAAGTTTCAACAAGATAATTGCTTGCGGCTGCACTTGCTGTATTTTTTCCCCATTCAACAAGATACCTTTTTCCGAATCCAAAATAGTCCCGTCAGCCAATTCATATAATCCGGTTTGTCCTACTTCTTCTTCCAAATGCATTTTTCTTTCAACAATTATCTTTTTCTCATGAATACAGACAACCGTTTCCTTTTTCACCAGCTTTCGTCGCAAGAAGGAAGTTATCTGCCTATAATATAAAAGAAGAAGGAAAAAACAAAGCCAAAGTAAAAATAATATCATGATGGGCGGCCCTACCTTTAACACCTGCCACCAGTTATAAGAAACAAAACCCGTTGCCTCCACTTCACAACGAAATCCTATATAACGAGACAACAAGCTATCTCCCCGTAGCACTTTTACACTGTCGGAAGAATAAACAGCGGAAGTATTTTTCAATAAATCAGTAGTTGAAAGACGAATACCGGTAGTAGCCGCAACAGATTTCCCAACCAATAAACTATCCCAAGATATATTCAGTATATCAACATTCAAAGGATGTTTCTCAAGCACATAGCTGAGCATCATTCTCTTTTCAGTATATTGAACAAGACTATTATCAAATTTCACACGCGGTATATCATAGTTGCGCGTTCCATACTTGCTTGTCAAAGTCACAGAACTTCGAAACGGAGTTTCCAATGTTTGTACTTCAGGAGAATCAGCAAGTATACATAACACAGCAACATCCCCCCGTTTCTGTACCTCCAGCTTTAACGCCTCCACAAATGTTTCCTCCGCCAATGCGTCCCATTCCAGTATCTGTTCCTTATAGCTATTATAGAAGATATAGACATATATCCCTGTAACCATAGTACAGATGAAAGCTCCTATCCACAAACATATTAATCTACCGGATTCCATAGTCTTGCCTTTTTATTCATAGCCCGTCAAACATTTTATTCTGCAAAATTAGTATAAAAAAGCCGATAAGCACACTAATCTACAATTAATCTGACAAGTAGGAAGAGGGAAAAGGGAGAAGACATCGCATCAGAACCAAGAAGAGAGAAGAAAAGTACAGAAAAAGATGCAAAAGTTTTGGAGATTTAAAGAAAAGCTATATCTTTGCACCCGCAATCGAGAAACGATGGCGGGATAGCTCAGCTGGTTAGAGCGCATGATTCATAATCATGAGGTCCCCGGTTCAATCCCGGGTCCCGCTACTGATGAAGATTTAGACTGTTGAGAGGCTTCCACTCTTGGCGGTCTTTTTTGTTTTCAGACCGTTCTCAATAGCAGGTGGCATTACGGATTTCCGATAAAGTTCACGGCTATCATTAGAGAAAGCCTCGTCAACAAAAATCTATCTATTCCACTTTCAAAGGTGTGAAAAGTTCAATTAGATTTTCCTCAGGATCTCTCAGGTAAACAACCCTCATCCCCCAATCAGGCATATCGGTTGGCTGATTAATAAGCTCAACACCCTTTTCAGAAAGGGTTTTAAAGGTTTCATCAACACTATCCACTTCAAATGATACCATCATTTTTTCCCTGCAATCAGTCGGCTGATTTTTGTCCACATTACCAACAGCAGGTGCCATAAGGTCGGACGTAAATATCGCCAATCCTTCGATACCTTCGGCTACCTTGAAACTTCCATAGCAACCTTCAATATTAAAAACTTCTTCTAAACCAAGTTTTTCGGTATAGAACTTGAAACACTTTTCATAGTCTTTGACTAGTAATCTTACATTGCTAAATTTCATAATTGTTTAATTTCAGATTGATTTAGTAACGATAAAAAAATAACTTGGTAAATGTTTCTTAAGAGTATCTACCAAGTTATTGTTTTATCGTTACTTAAAAGTTTATTCTATTCTTTTATTCCCACTCTATCGTCGCATTCGGTTTCGGCGACATATCGTAGCAAACACGATTTACATTCTTCACTTCTTTCAGAATACGGTCGGTGATTTTCATCAGGATGGGCCACTCCACCGGTTCAATGGTAGCCGTCATGGCATCTACCGTATTGACGGCACGAATAATAACCGGCCAGTCGAAAGAACGGGCGTTATCGCGTACACCCACAGACTTGAAGTCAGGTACTACCGTAAAGTATTGCCATACCTTCTTATCCAATCCGGCAATCTGGAATTCCTCACGAAGAATGGCATCGGATTCACGTACAGCCTCCAAACGGTCGCGCGTGATAGCTCCCAAACAACGTACACCTAAACCGGGACCGGGGAAGGGCTGGCGATAAACCATCTCATAAGGCAAGCCCAATTCCAAGCCACAGGCACGGACTTCATCTTTGAATAATTGACGCAAAGGTTCTACCAACTGGAACTTGAGGTCTTCGGGCAGTCCGCCTACGTTATGATGGGATTTCACCATTTTAGCAGTCTTCGTTCCGCTTTCCACAATATCCGGATAAATAGTGCCCTGACCTAAGAAGTCGATACCATTCAGTTTACGTGCTTCTTCTTCGAACACACGGATAAACTCACCACCGATAATCTTACGTTTTTGTTCCGGATCTTCCACACCTGCCAGTTTATTTAGGAAGCGGTCGGTAACATCTACATAAACAAGGTTTGCTTTCAGTTGATTACTGAATACTTCGACCACATCTTCCGATTCACCTTTACGCATCAGACCATGATTGACATGCACGCATACCAGGTTATCGCCAATTGCTTTCAGCAACAAAGCGGCTACCACAGAACTGTCAACACCACCCGACAGAGCCAGTAATACTTTCTTATCACCCACCTGACGCTTAATCAACTCGATCTGATCGTTGACAAAGTTCGTCATATTCCAGTTAGCTTCAGCTTTGCAAGTATCGAAAACGAAAGATTTCACGGCTGCCTTAATAGCTTCGATATCGTCTGCAAATTCAGCCAGTTTCACTGCACAAGTAGCCTTATCATGACCGGCAGCCATAACAGGAATACCCAGCGAATAGATAGCCGGATTTACGTCGATAGCAACGCCATCAATCACATTGTTCGGCCCACCATTGATAATGATACCCTTTACGTTGGGTAATGCTTTCAATTCTTCCACTGTGATGTCGTGAGGATAAATCTCACTATACACTCCTAATGCACGGATGGCGCGCGCCAATACCGTATTCTCATGACTACCCAAGTCAAGGATAACAATCATGTCCTGTTTCATCTGATTCCTTTTTTAGTTTTTATATTGTTAATAGTTTGACTTTACTTTCAATTCATCCGCAAATATAAAGATTAAAAAAAACGCAGCAATGCATTGATTCTCTAAAGTTTCATTTCAAATGAAATTGAGTATAAAAAAAGGAAGGATGTCCAAACTACAGACATCCTTCCAGTTATCAATCACAGTCTCACAAAAAAACTATTTCAAATCCTGTTTACTTCTTACCGCCGCAACTTCCGGATTAGCCGGTGTAAGAGACTTATTGGTGCAATAATCGAACTCTGCCGACTTTTCGCCAGTAAACGACTTCCATTTCAGTTTCAGTTTAACCGTTTTACCTTCCGTATCGGGCAGCCCATCCAATTTAAAGGCTACCAGACGGTCTTCTGTTGTTCCATAAGTATCCTCATACGCATTATGTCGGAACTCTACTTCATAAGGATTCTCAGGATTCTGCCCCAACAGCAGATTCACAAAATGCTTATTACGACCTCCCCATACAGTCCTGAAACGAAGTGTCAGATAACCGTCTTCCGCAATAGTCACCCAGTCATTTATAATCTCTACAGGATCAGTACCGTATATCTTATCATTTTCCTCTCCCAAATCCGGTGCGATGGGTTTTGTAAGGATACTATCTATCCAATTGATATGAATAGCTTTACTATAATCACCGCTTGACTCGTCCACTTCATCGTAATTCACCAAAGCTCTGACTTCTTTATCGCCAAAAGGAGATTTCTTCACATTAGTCGGCAATAATGTTGTTTTATCATCCAATTGTAAAAACAATGAACCGTCCGCATCGCTCTTCACCGTTACAAGAGCATTCGGGTACCTCAGGGAATAATTGTTATCGTCATCGTCCAGACAGGACTGAAAACCCAAAGTAAAAAACATAGTCCCCGCAAATAAAAGTGCTTTACTAAATACTGAATTAATTTTCATAGTGTGGTTCCTCCTATTAAACATTTTAAATAATTTCTCTACGTTATAGAAATGAAATATGGGGGAAAAGACTGCATGGTATATTGTTAATTAACAATAATGTGTCAGAGAGAATAATGCGCATCGCATAACCCTTCTCCGACTAACCACCAAACCGCAAACCGGACAGAGGGCTAAACAGACATTTTTCCACTTACGAAACATCTCATTAATAATCAAGACATTGAAGTTTCCGACAGGTAGGAAACGATCGTTTCTATTGGCGGAAACGACTGTTTCTAACAGCAGGAAACTGTCGTTTCCAAGCCTTAGACACGAGCGTTCCCATTAAAGGAAACTGTCGTTTCCATTAGGAGAAACTGCAGTTTCCATCAAGGGGAACGGGCGTTCCCATCAAGGGAAACTGACACTCGCATTGCTGGACTGATTTCACCCTATAGGAATGAAAAGAAAATGCAAACGGTATATAAACAATGAAGCCCTACAGAATACAAATAAAGGCAAGGCCTTCGCACACAATTCAACAACATTCGCATAAAATGCTTATATGGGCTGGTAATAAAGGAATTAGGCTCTATAAATGTAAAGAAACAGAACGAAAACGGTGTAGGTAAGTGATTTATCAACACTTACCTACACCGTGCCTACACCCCGTTAATCAGCTACATATCTGCAACTTACGCATCGGGTGTAGGAGTGCATGCAAAAAGGCATAAAACTCTTCTTTGTACAGCAAGCAATTCTCACTACTTACTGAAATCTCTCGGAGCCGGAACAGGAGGCAACGGCTTGCGATTCTGTAATTCTTTCATCACCTCCTCAATAGCCTTATTGAGCTGTTCATCCTCTCCGTTCCATTCCTTCAACGGATCATTATCAATCAGGATATCCGGATCTACACCATGATTTTCAATAATCCACTGCCCCGTCTTCGGGTCATAGCTGGTGAAGAAGGGCACACGGATATCCGTGCCGTCCATATAAGGAAGTGGGCCACTGATGCCGACAATTCCTCCCCAAGTACGTGTTCCAATCAGCTTTCCAAGTCCCAGTGCACGGAAGCCCCACGGGAAGAGGTCGCCATCGGAAGCGGAGTATTTATTTATCAGACAAACCTTCGGACCTACCTGCACAGCATCAGGCACAGTACCCGTTTTAGTAGAACCACGACGCATCGTCACACGATAAGGTTCGCGGGACAAACGTTCCAGAATCATCGGTGAAACATTACCGCCACCATTGGCACGGTCGTCAATTATCAAACCTTCCTTATCGAGTTGGGGATAGAAATAACGGGCAAACTCATTCAATCCTTCCGGTCCCATATCAGGTATATAAATATAACCGATACGGCCTTTTGAAGCCTCATCCACCTTCTTCAGATTATTCTGCACCCAATTATAATGATAAAGAGGATATTCATCTTCAATCGGACTGATGACAATCTTTGTGGCACCTGCCAACTGGGGTTTGCCGTTCAGCGAAATCTCTGTCGGCACACCGGCTTTGCCCACCAGCAATGCATACAGGTTCTTCACGGTATTCGTCGGCACACCGTCAATGGCAACAATATAGTCTCCCACTTTGGCTTCAATGCCCGGCTCCGTCAGCGGCGAACACAGTTCCTTGCTCCAGGAAGCTCCGGTCAGTATCTTCTCCAAACGGAAAAAACCACTCTTATCAGCAGATACTTCAGCACCCAGCAGACCGGTCTTTATGCGTTTAGGCTTTTCCGCCTCACCCGGATTGACGTATGCATGACCGCAATTCAATTCACCAATCATTTCACCAATGATATAGTTCAAATCGAGACGCGTCTTTGCATAAGGTAACAGGACGGCATATTTCTGTTTGATAGCCTTCCAGTCCACCCCATGCATGTTTTCCAGATAGAAGCCGTCACGGTAGGCACGCCAAGCCTCATCAAATATCTGCGCCCATTCTTTGGGATAGTCCACAGGGATGGACATATTATCAAGATTAACAGCAGTGCTTAGGTTAGCCTGTCCTGCGGGAATATCCGTTACGTAGACTTGCTCGTCTTTGTAGAACGTAGCTTTCTTGCTGCCCGGAGTAACAAACATCATAGCACCATCGACCACCGTTTCTTCTTTCTGTTCTCCCAGATCGAAGACTTTTGTACCGCCACGTCCCCAGTAGTAGACTTTCTTTCCGTCGGAATAGAAATTGCCGTAATAAGAAGCAGCCACAGGCAGTTTGATGATGCGTTCGGCGATACCTTTCGGACTGAATTTCACGAGGGAGTCCTTCGGGGTTTCGCCCTTTGTGCTGTTGCTTACTCCCGCATCTTTCTGCAAGAAAGGCGACGGGGTATCTTCTGCCAACAAGGCAATATAAACTCCGTACATATTATTGTAAACATGGTTCCACTCCAACCAACCATAAGTCGGATTGAAGTCGCGGGCAGACGAGAATATCAGATATTTACCATCGGTACTGAATACAGGTGAAGAGGAATTATACCATTTGTCCGTTACTGGATACTCTTTTTTATCAGCAATGTTATAGACGTACACAATGGTGATTTCATTATCCGCATCCCGGGTGTAGGTCAGCCACTTACTGTCCGGTGAGAAGGTGACATCATCCGGTTCGCTCACCGGGTCCTGCAACAGCATGGTCACCCGGCGTGAGGCTACATCCAACAGATTGATGCGGTTCTTACGGTCGGTATAAACTATTGTTTTACTATCCGGGCTCCACTCAAAAGTGCGGATATATGTATCGTTACCTTTGGTCAGTTGCACCGGGTTGCCTTCGATGGCATCTTGCAGATAGAGTTCTGTTTCTCCCGTAGTATCGGAGATATAAGCGATGAACTTCCCATCGGGCGACCACTGGGCACTGCGCTCGTGAGCACCGGGAGTACGGGTGATATTCTTGGTCACTCCCTTGGTTGCCGGAAGGTTGAATACTTCGCCACGAGCCGTGATTGCCACCCGTTCTCCATCCGGAGAGGTGCTGATGGATGTAATATACTTGGCACCCTTCTTAATATCGCCACGGGCATAGATGTTATCGGAAGCAAGGCTGATATTCACCTTCTCGGGTTTACGGGTAGAGGCATCCATCTTATAGATGTATCCGCCATTCTCAAAGACAAGGGTATTGCCGGAAGCACTCGGGAACTTGACATCATATTCGGTAAAATCAGTCACCTTCTCCGTTTGTTTCGTCTTTGTGTTGTAGACGAAGATATTCATTGTGCGGTCGCGGTCGGAAAGGAAAAAGATATCGTCGCCAATCCACATGGGGAAGATGTCCTGAGCCACGTTATTCGTGATATTCTCCACCGACTTCTTGGCGGGATTGTATATCCAAATGTCATCTGCCATACCGCCCTTGTAGTACTTCCAGGTGCGGAATTCGCGCATGGTGCGGTTATAGGCCAGTTGTTTCCCGTCGGGAGAGTAGCTACAAAAGCCACCTTCGGGCAGAGGAATGATTTCGGGCAAGCCGCCTTCTTGGTTAACAGTATAGAGTTTGCCGGAAAAACCACTGCTGATGCGGTTACGATATACGATTTGTTTGCCGTCGGGGCTCCATGCCATTACGATATTATTAGGCCCCATACGGTCGCCCAAGTCATCACGGGCATTGGTTGCAGTGTAAGTAAGGCGCTGCGGTTCGCCGCCTATGGAGGGGATGGTATACACTTCCGTATTTCCATCATACTGGCCTGTAAAGGCAATTGTCTTACCGTCCGGTGAGAAACGGGGAAACATTTCGTATCCCACATGTGAAGTCAGGCGCTGCGCCTCTCCTCCTGTGACAGGCACTTTGTAAAGATCGCCTGCATACGAGAAGACAATCTCACTACCGTTCGTGGCCGGAAAGCGCAACAAACGCGCTTCATCTGCCGCAGAAAGCCATGCAGATGCACCGATCAGAACGAATAAGGATAAAAGTAATTTCTTATTCATGCTATTTGAATTTAGTCAACTTACAAAAGTAAGAAAAGAATAAGAATAATTACACGAAAAGTATGCAAAAAAACAAATCAATTCTGCCAATTCTCATCTACGCGGTTTTGAATGAAATGATATACTGGGTATCTTCATTCCCCTCCTCCAGTTGGAGGAGGGGTGCCCGTAGGGCGGGGTGGTAGGTGAGAAAGAATACCTTATTCTTATGATTAATAGGTATTTTATTGTTTCACCTACCACCTCCCCCCGTTGGGGTACTCCTCCTCCCAAGAGGAGGAGAATTGAGATAGTACTACTGAATTATTTCCTTCCTTTCTGCACAGTTATGAATTAAATTCAACCAATGCTCGCATTATTAACAAACTCCCCCGGCTTTATGCCAAATTGTTTCTGGAAACACTTTGCAAAATACGACGGACTGTTAAAACCTACCATATAGCATATTTCATTAATACGGTATTTATTTTCCGCAAGCAGGGCTGCCGCTTTCTTCAACCTTACTATCTGTATCAATTCATTCGGAGTGACATTAGCCAGTGTCTTTATTTTGGAAAACAAACTGGAACGGCTGATACCAAGCTGTTCAGCCAGAAAATCAATTGTCAGTTCCGGTTCAGAGAAGTTTTGTTCGATAATCTCATTGATACGGGTCAGGAACTTATTGTCCACCGAGTTGCTGGCTATGCTGTTCAAAGGAACCATCGGCATTTTAGAAAACTTCTGGCGTAACAGATTACGCAAGTCAAGAAGATTCTTGATACATGCCTCCAGATATTGTACAGAGAAAGGTTTCTCGATATAAGCATCCGCACCGCAGTCCATACCTTCTATTTTAGAGTTCGTATCAGTTTTTGCCGTCAGCAATATGAACGGGATATGACTGATAGCCTGGTCCGCCCGCAAAACCTTGCAAAACTCCACCCCGTCCATGCGTGGCATCATCCAGTCGCTCACAATCAGAGTGACCTCATGTTCCTTCAGTTTTTCCAATGCTTCCATTCCGTCTTCTGCCGTCAGAATGGAATATTGAGCGGAGAAACTGCTTGAAAGGAAGTTCAGCATCTCTTCGTTATCATCCACAATCAGCATCAGCGGTTTGTCCTTAGAAGACACCACCGGCAGGCTTTCCGACAAGATATCTTCGGGTATTGCCGGATTGAGGACGCTTACCTCCCCTTCCTGAACCGCCGCCCCGACTTGTTCAATGGGCAACGTCACTATGAAAGAGGAACCTTTATTGATTTCGGACTCAACCTCTATGCAACCGTTATGCGACTCCACAATACTCTTCACAATACTGAGTCCGATACCCGTACCGGGTTTATTATCCATCGCCTGATAGAAAGGCTTGAAGATTTTCTTCCGATCTTCTTTGCTGATACCGATTCCGTTATCAGTTACTTTCACCACAAACGTATGTTGTTCCGGCTGAACAACACATGAGAGGACAACTTTATCCTTAGTATATTTGCTTGCATTCGTCAGCAGATTGCTTATCAGCTTGGTGATCGCCTCACTATCCACCATAGCCGTAAAATCGGCATCGGGATATTCCACTTCCAGATGCGCACCATGCTGGGTGATAAACGGTTTGAACCGCTCGCAAACCGCCTGTAGCAACTGGCGAATATTCTGCGAAGCATATCTCATGGTTATACCTTCCTGCTCCACTTTACGAAAGTCCAGCAATTGATTGACTAGGAACAGCAGTCGCTGACTATTGCGGTCGATAATATTCAGATCGTCCCGCAGTACTGCCGGCATCGGTATGGATGATTTCATAATTTTCTCCAAAGGACCAATGATAAGCGAAACCGGGGTGCGGATTTCGTGAGCTATCATCGTGAAGAACTTAATCTTAGCTTCATGCACTTCCTTCTCTTTGCTCACATTCAACTGATTGATTTCCGCAGTATGCTTCTTCTCCGTCCGCTTCAACAGGAAACGGATAAAGAAGGTCAGCGCTATGCATACCAATATGAAATAAAGAATCTTGGAAGCCGTACTCCAATAGAAAGGAGGATGAATGGTTATCTTCAAATTTGCTTCCTGATCGCTCCAAATCCCGTCATTATTCGTGGCTTTCACCTTAAAAACATATGTTCCGGCAGGCAGATTGGTATAAGTAGCTTTATTCTGGGAACCTACATAATTCCAGTCTTTATCGAAACCTTCCAGCTTATAGGCGTACTGGTTCTTTTCGGGTGTGCAATAGCTCAATGAAGCATAGAGCAGACTGAAAACATGGTCTTTATAAGACAAATCCAGTTCCGCCATCCGGTTCAGGGCTTTTGGCAACTTCTTATCTCCTATCCGGATTTCCTTGTTGAAGATTTCCAGTCCTGTGATAATGACTGGTGGAAGCACCTTATTCGTTTTTATCTGATAAGGATAAAAGGCATTGAAGCCATTGACCGAGCCGACATATATCTTACCGTCGGAAGCCTTCAAAGCAGCATTAGGCAGGAATTGTTCACTCTGCAATCCATCGCTGCGCGTAAAAACCTGGCAACTCTCGCCGGGGGCGTAACGAACCAGTCCTTTCGTCGTGGTCAGCCACAGCACATGCTGATCTTCAACTATGCCGCAAATGTTACGGCTGGGAATATCCAGAGGTATCTCTTCAAACAGGTCTTCTTCAGCGTTATACTTACAAAGCCCGTTCATCGTTCCCACCCACATATTTCCGTTGCCATCTATCAACACACAATTCACCTGATCGTTAACCAATGCACCGGGAACATCACTGTGCACGTAGTTCTTCCAGCTCTTTTTATCCGGATTATACTTAAACAAGCCTTTCCCCTGCGTAGAAAACCAGATGTTGCCATCGGCATCCTGATCTATATCGATGGTCAGCGATTCAAAGCCTTTGACTCGAATAAAGTTGTCTTCCTTGCGGTTATACAGGTTTACTCCTGCCATAGAAGTCACCCATATTTGCTTCTCCCGGTCACGGAAGATAGCATAAGAACTGGTGCCATCAAGGGTGTTCAAGTTATCCGTATAAGATGTATAGGCTTTAAACAATCCTGTTTTTAAATTCAGCACATTGACTCCTCCTGTATAAGTGCCAATCCATAAATAGTCGTCATCCAGACAAAGTGCATGCACATTATGATAAGAAAGACTGTTTCTATGTTCATCGGGCATATAATGAGTGAATTGTTTATCTTGGGGAGAGAAACGGCTCAAACCACCATCGTCAGAAGCTATCCAAATCTGCCCGTAAGAATCTTCACAAAAGCGTCCGATAACAGTTCCATTTACAGAGTTATAAAAGCGCGAATGAGAAAAACATTCAAACTGCCCAGTATTAGGCGAAAGATAATTTACCCCACCGTAATAAGTTCCTACCCATATTCCTCCTTCACGGTCTTTTACGATAGGATAAACAAAACGATTGGATAATGAATAAGGGTTCGTTTCATCTTCCGTGAACAGTTGGTGTTCACACGTAAGGGTATTAAACAACAAAAGCCCGTCATCCGAACCTATCAATAATTGGTGGGGAGCATATTCCATCAAAGAGTGGATATGTGTAGCCCCCTTACCATCCGACGGGTGCAAATAAGTGGTTGCCTTGCCTGTGTATCTGTCTATTTTCTGCAAACCGCATTCCCAGGTTCCCAACCACAGTGCATGTTCAGAGTCCTCCAACATGACCAGAGAGTTTGAGTCATATTTGCCTGTTTCGTAAGTGATAGGGAAAGGATCGAACTTATTCTCCGCCTTATTCAATTTGGAAACAGTGGGACTTCCCCAATTAGTGACTGCCCATATCTGATTTTCACTATCAATCAGCACACTGGCCATTAATCCATTGGCATCTTTAAATTCATAATGTTCCAGATAGTGTTTGGATATATTATACTTGAAAATACCTTGTCCTACCGTCGAAAGCCACAAGTTACCGTCTCTGTCTTCTACGATATGATTCACATTGCTCTTAATGCTATCACCTTGGGCTGTCAAGACTTTGAACCGCTCAAAGCTTTCTGTTTCATAATCAAAAATATAAATGCCGTCTTCTGTCCCTACCCAGATTTCATCTGTTGTGTCGTAAAGAGAGGATATATAATTATTAGAACCTTGCGGATTCAGATTATAAACCTTTATAGTAGTACCATCATAACGGTTCAATCCGTCATCCGTACCAAGCCACATAAAACCATGTTTATCCTGCATAATAGCACGCACTGAGTTGGATGATAATCCATCTTCCACAGAAAAATGGCGGAACCAGAAGTCAGTAGAAGCCGCCGGAAGAATCAACGGAATAATACCGGCTATTATAGCAAGGACAATCTTTTTCATTTCTTCACCAGATATTGATTGAACATAATTCCCATTACAATCAATGCAAGGCCGATGTAAGTTGTAAATACAATCTGCTCACCCAATATCATTGCAATAAAGAATAAAGACAAGAAGGGAGATAAGTAACAAAGCTGGTTGACTAGTGCCGGATTGGATGTTTTCCGCATGGCAAGACTAAAAAAGATAAAAGGAATACCCATTTCGAACCCGCCGACATACATACCCGACAAAATACCGGGCAACGTATCAAGATGTACGCCTACCCCCACAGCTCCTATCAGCAAATAGGCCGTGCCAAACAGGAAACTCATAAACAGCGCAATACTGCCGTCTGTTTTATCTTTGAACTTATTGTTTATCATCCAATACATAGCCCACAACAACGCACTCAATGCCGCTAACAACAAACCATGCACAGGTATGTCCATACCTCCCGACTGCCCCGTACCTACAGATATAAGCACCACTCCACCCAGAGAAATGAACATGCCGATATATTTCTTCGGTGGTATGGGCTGATGGGCGAACAAAGCCAACAGAATGAGCAGCACAATAGGCCATGCATAGTTAATGGGTTGAGCCACTTGTGCAGGTAGCAGATCATAAGCTTTGAACAACACCAGATAATAAGCGACAGGATTCAGTAATCCTAACAATGCAAAATATCCCCATTGGCGACCGGAAAGTTCCGACACTAATTTCCACTTTTTCTGGAAAGTCAGCAAAAGGGCAAATATGATTAATGAAGTACAACTGGCTATCAGCAGCATCTCAAAATGAGTAAGATGCGTCAAAGCTATCTTAAAAGCAGTGGCTACAGTAGACCAACTAAGCACTGCAATGCAGGCATAAACAACGGCACTTGTACTGTTTTTCATCGGTTTATATACGTTTCTTTTGCAGACATAGTATTTATCTGTATGTTTATAAAGGATTGCTTCCCGTAACCCTGATGCGGTATGGCCATTGAGCATCTTTCTCTCCCGGAGTAGGATTCATCCAATGCTCCGTCGGCGCTCCCATCACAACCAGCCACAAATAAGTCAGAGTTTGATCTTTTGGAGCTGTAAAAATAATACTTTTCCCGCTATTATCGCCCATTTCCCCATAAATAGATTCACCTTCTGCCGTTACGGCAACAAAACCATAACGCCAACCTGCCTTATCTGTATGAATTGCAGTATATCCTTCCTTTCCCGCTTCTCCGCAGAAATCCACTTTCACCTTCTCTCCCGGTCGAGGAACAGCCAAAGGAATCGCATTGAAACCATAATTCTCAGGACAATTCTCCGGTGCTATCCTATACCAACCATCCGGCTGAGCTATTAGCTGATAAGTATATTTATTGGCATACGGGCGTGTTTCTTTCCAGACGCGCGGAAAATCCCAGTTAATAAAGTGCCGGTAAGTATCAAACATCTCGTCACAGAATTGTCTCTGATTCAAAGCAGCCAAACGTTTGTAGGTGATAACTGGGTCTTCTCCCCGCTTTCCCTGACGGTAAAGTTCGGCTATGATGGGAAGTCCCCGTTTCATGCCCCAGTATTCCAATACGTAAGGTGAATGATAAATGTTCTCCATGTGGAGATAAGCCTTGTGAGTCAACTTCATGAAAGCATCCCAATGATATTTTTCATCAGTAATCCATTCGGGATTAACCTGCCACAGCATCCATTGCGAAGTCATCTCAAAGAAACCGCATCCTCCCCAGGCTTCGCCTTGCCCGTCACAACTGATCTGTGCCTGAAAACTATGTCCCAATTCATGGGCGATGCAGTTCAGTTTCTTATCTTGCACACGGTTGGGAGCAATCCATAATGCACCGATTTCTCCGTCATAATCTCCACCATAGGCTGTGCCTTCCAAAGAGTAGTTCAGCATGACCATCATACGATACTTGTCGCACTTGGAACCGGGACGTGAGAACTCCAGTGTATCACGGAAGAAACGGTAAAAGCTCTCCAACTTATCCATCAGATTCGGTAAATCGACCTGCATATTGTGCCCTTCCAGCTGAGGCGGATTGGATAAATCATTCCCAAACCCTTTCTCCCAGAAGATGACAAAGTTCTCTGTACAAGCCATACGATGATAACTCCATCTGCTTTCAGGATCATTGAGGTTCATACTCTGCAAATCTTTCGGAATATAGATTGCTTTACCTTCAGGAAGAACGGGCTGTTGAGCCGAAAGAGAGTTTCCGGCTACCAGTCCGATTAAAAGAAATATGAAAATATGTAGCTTCATTAGTATTGAGTCTATTTTTACTTCTTCATTAATCTACAATTATAAATATTGCTCACACGAGTTTTATCATTAGCACGGAACATAACTCTTACTTTGTCTTTACCTTTCGTTACTTTCAGCGGGATGTTGACTACATGTTCTACAAACCCTTGTGTGGCATCTGTGAGACTAACCGGCTGTACCCAATCGTCAATTAGAACATCGAACGTATATTTCCGGCTATCCCCTCCGTAATAAGTCAATAAAAGTTCCATGGGTTGATCGTAACCACATTTCATATCAAAAGCAAACCAGCCATTCTCGTAAGCAAAACGATATTTGCGCAGATAGCCTTCGCCGTTACGAGTATTTTCGCCTTTAAGGTTATGATCCCGCTCGGGTTGCATTTCACCAAGAACAATATAATCCGTTGTCATTTTATCCAGTTCAGCAATGCGCTCTAATTCTGCTTTACGTTTTTCCTCAACGACCTGCCATTCAGCAGGTGAATATACATCCCAATAAACGGTCTGGTTATCATCTGCTACTTTGTAGAAAGGCAACATTTTCACGTTATCCGGGCCTCCGGGTAATGTAGTTACAAAATTGATTGGAGTATCACTAATCTTTTTTATGTAGTTTGTCAGACTCTTCTCTTCGGATACAAATACAGGGATATCTCCCATCTTTCGTTTTTCCGTACCAAAGGTTCCCGCCAAAATAGTAGGCCCGTAGAAGACAGCACGGCGGTCAGCATTATCAGGCATAGACACCGTGTAAAGTGGCATAGGTAATATCAGTTCTATCACATCATTCTTTTTCCATCTGTGATGTAGACTGATAAATGAACCGGGAGTATTTCCTACTTTTTGCTTACTGCCGTTTATACGAACAACAACATCTCCCGTAGCCCAAGCTGGACGACGCAAGTTGATGGTAAGTGATTGTTTCGAAGTTTCTTCCAGTTTTATCACTATTTTACCATGTTCGGGATAATCGGTAGTCATACGAAGCTTTAGACTTTTCTCTTTCCAAGTTAACACAGAAGGTATGTAAAGATTTATATTTATCATTTCTTTTCCAGGCACATAGCTATAGATGGTTCCACCATACTTGGAGTGGTTCTCGAAGCCACTACCCATGCAACAACTGAAATTATTGTGCCGGCTACCGAAACCTTTATGTGTGCCCATCCCTAATGAAAGGAAATAGCAGACATTTCCGGTTTCGGGATGCTGTGAAGCTAGAATATGATTGTATAATGCCCGTTCGTAATAGTCGAGGTATTGCACGTCGTTCGTCCACTCATAAAGGTGTCCGGTCAGTTTCAACATATTGTAGGTGTTACAAGTTTCACAGGTATTACTCCCCAAACGGTCACTTAGTTTGTCGGGTACAGAAAGATATTCGCCCATACTATTTCCACCATTAGCATAAGAATGATGAAGAACAATAGTTTCCCAAGAGAAACGAGCAATTTTCTCATCGCGTTGATTTCCTGTTAATTCATATTGACGAGCACTACCGATCAGTTTAGGTATCTGGGTATTGGAGTGCAAACCTTGCAAAGCATCTATCCCCTCCGCTAATTTATCCTGCAAACGCTTATGATAGAAAGCGTAGGAGGCATCAAGGTATTTTTCATCTCCGGTCAACGCATACACTTGCGCGAAGGCTTCATTCATACCACCATATTCACAATTCAGCATGGTCTGCATCTGTTCTTCATTCAGAGGAGCAATAACATCTGCCAGATAATCGGACAAGTTGATCAATACTTTCTTTGCTGTTTCGTTTCCTGCCAGCAAATAAGCATCGTTCAGGCCCATCATTGTCTTGTGCTCATTGTACCAAGGTACCCAAATGCCGTTCAAGTCAAAGCCCATAGAACGAATAATGCCTTTCTTTACTTCCTTGAACACTTTATCACCTCCGGGCATTCCGCCAATGAAACCGTTAACAAAGTTCATTTGGCAAGAATCCAGTTCATTGACCACATAGTCTATCTTAGTTTTAAAAGTCTCGTCACCCGTAGCGGCATAATGCTGTGACATGGCAGTAAGCAAATGTCCCAACGTATGTCCGGCAATGCCCATTGACTCCCAGCTATCGTAAGGTTCCGCCTTCGGCCTCAAATTCGCATTCTTGCGGAAGTTAGAAAGTAGTCGATCTAAGTCTAGCTCTTTCATCCATTGTTCATTCTGATTCATGGCATGCAAAAAGGGACTTTCAAGAAGACGGACATCCTGAATACCAAAATACTTTGTTTTAGGAGCAATAACATCCTTTACTACGGGTTCATATTCCTGTGCCAATACCACCTGACTTACAAGAAGAAAGATGGTAAATATTATTATATACTTTGCTCTCATTTCACTCTTATATTTAAATTACTAATTTAATAAGTCTGTCCCTTCAAATTTCACTTTATAAGGACATTGAACATCATCTATCTCGTCTTCGTTCCAAGCATGAGACATATATTGTTCAGGAGCTCCCATCACTACAAAAAAGAGTTTATTAGTCCCTTCCAAAATTGTATAAAATACTGTACTCTCTTTGTCTTTATTCATCGGAGTATATTGAGCTACACCATTGACGACAGCCACCAATCCGTACCTCCATCCAGCAGCAACATTATTTCTGTTATAATTAGTAACAACACCGACTTTTTCGCCATCTGCATTAACAATAGTTCCCGGATCTTCCGATGCCAAACTACTGCCTGTGTCCAATCCTACAAAATCAACCTTAACAGTGCTGCCCGCCTCCCGAACATCTAATGATATAACATTAAATCCCGTACTCCCCGGACAACTGGAATAACCTACTTGATAATATCCACCACTAATATATAGTTTGGTAGAATATTTTTTTGCGCTCTCAGTAACATATTTGCGCACAATATCAATGTCATAAGTAGCCATTCGTGTAGCATAGTCATAGAGTACTTCATAAAGAGCGGTCACCTTACCATCGCAATACAACCGCTGATAAGTCATAAGCGGATCTTCAGGAAATCTCGATAATTTCCATATCTCTCCTACTACACTAACACCATGTTTCTGTGCCCAGTAATAAGGTAACCAGTAACTGGCATAACGCATCCATTCGTGATTGAAATGACGGTGGTAGTTGGCTTTCCAAACATCCACATGATATCCAAATAGTTCCTGAGGATAAGTTTGAAGAGATTGCCATTGCGCACACTGTTCCCAAAAAACATTGCCTCCTTCACCATTCGGTCCAAAGCCATAACGAAAACCTTGATGAAAGTCTTTGGCAGCTCCATTCAACAGCTTGTCACAATACACTTGATATTGGAAACTATGCCCTATTTCATGTGCAATCGTAGAGCCTACCGGTTTGCAAGTACTCGGATTTACCCATAAAGCACCGATTACATCGTCATAACCAGAACCTGTAGCCAACCACTCCTCTTGATAAAGCAAATAAATTTGCATCTTGTACCGATCCAAATAAGATTTACCCTGCCCTACTTCGGCAAACTTCAACGTCTCAATATTCGTCTGATAAAATTGTTCAGCTTTTGCCAGTAGGTCATCTACATCAACCCGCATAGACTCCGAAACACTTTTAGCATTAGGTTTTTTTCCGAATCCTGCTTCCCAGAACACAATAAAATGTTCACTCTGCTGATAGCGATAGAAGGACCATTTAGCATCCTTCGAAAACATATCCATTGTTGCAAACTCTGAGGGTTTGTAATATTTCTCATAGTCTGATATGTCTGAAGGTTTAAGTACATCGGGCTGCTTAACTCCTTCAGGGTCATCCTGACAACTCAAAAAAAACAAAGCAGCAACAATAAACATGAAGCCAATCATCCCGTTATTATAGTTTCTTCTTCTATTCATGGAAATATATATTATACAATTGCTTTCTGAATGAAAAATGAGGATCCCTACTTTATAATATAGAGATCCCCACCTCATTCTGAATAACAAAAGAATATCATTCTTTATTCATAAGTTTATTCCATTGTAATACTAATTACAAAACGCAATAGATTTGCCTTATTTGTTTTGTCGCGGAAACCAATGCTGATAGTATATTTATCACCTGCAACCGGTGTAGCTGAACGACCAATGTTCAAAGCTTCATCACTTATGCTACATTCTGCGAAAAGAGAATACCCTGCCACTCCCCAATTGGTAACCGTACCGTCTTTCATCATCCAATAGCCGGGAGCATTTGCTGTATATGAGCTTTCTTCATCCCATTTCAAGGATTCAAGGTTAACAGAATACATATGAATATCACCTTTTCCGTCACCATCAAGCCCTTCACAGAATTCTGCAACAGTCATCCCAAAACGTTCCTGTATCTTGTCTGCATAATCATTAAATTCAATAGAAGCAGCCGAATACTCGCCATCCGGAATATTGATAGATACTTCAATCGGGACGTCTATAATTACAATTTCACTGAGAATACGTACATATTGATCGAAGTCAGTTCCATTGATTGCAAACCCTACATTAATACTAAGTGTCGAACCTGCCACAACATTTTCCAATGCATTTATCATGATTGTTTTGTCCGAAGTATTTAGCTCTACGGTAAAATTGGCATCAGCTTGGCTGGAGATATTGCCCATCACATCAAAATACCATCCTGCTGTTCCCTTGTTCGGAACCGTTCTATCCCAAGTATTACGGGCGGCATTTATACTACGAAACACTACTTTACCGCTTGATATTCCGGCAATGGTTTCATCTACCGTCATCCCCAATTTCGTTTGAAACAATTCAGCATAATCAGCCAAATTGATGATTTGAGTTTGACCAGCACCAAATTGTATCTTTTTCGTTACTGTTGCTTCTGCATCAGCACGCAAATAAGGATTTTCATTCTCGCCATACGCATGCTTGCTTGTGGCATCTTCCCAGTTTTCGCTGCATGCTGTCAAAGAGAGGAGTAATCCTCCCAATAGTACATAAAGTATATTCTTTTTCATTGTTTACATATTTAGCTATTAATACCCGGGATTTTGTTTTAAATTCACATTACCTTCCATCGCTTCCTTCGGAATGGGGAAGATATTAAGATGATTATCCGAAACATCCGTCACCCGAGGCTTACAGAACCATGATTTACCATTGTATACATTTTGACCATTTGTCATTTTGAAACGAATAAGATCCTGACGACGAACATATTCTCCCACAAATTCCCAAGCACGTTCATCAAGCAAACCGCCCAATTCAATGTCAGCACCACCTTCTATTTCATTAAAGATCTTTGCAGGATCATTTTTCCCCATTTCATTGCGGTTTTCACGATGCCCATACGGATAGTTACTGCCACCTTTAAGTTGCGCTACGGTACGAACAGCCTTTGCTGGATTGGATTTAAAATTACGTGCACGAACTTGTGTTACCAAGTCGGCAGCATCTTGTTCTGTTTCTCCTTTGTATCCACCCAATCTGAGCAAACATTCGGCTTTTTTCAACAGCACATCGGCATAACGGTAGAAGGGTACATCATCGTAATTTGTAGCCATATCACCGGGAAGAATCTCATATTTTACTAAACGCCCGCCTTCATATTCGTAACAACCAGGTTGGTCGATACTACGTATTTCTTTGGTGTAAACTACCTGCACACCATTAGCTATAAGAGGCGTTCCATCCATTGCATATTGAGGCGTATCTACATTCCAACAATCTTTGTAGCGCCCATCCGCAGCATCATACGAATCAAGAAACTGTGACAATACGTTAGCACCGCTAGTAGCCCATGTATTAAAGCCATAAGTCTTCTTACTGATAACAGCAAGCCACATACTGGCATAATAGTTACCACCTCCATATTTTTCTGTATAAGGTATTCCAAAGATAATTTCCGGATTACCGGATATATCTTCCTTGAAATTATCCAGATAGTTGGGAGCCAAAGAATAAAGGCCACTCTCAATAATTTCATTCAGCTCATCGATACACTTACCATACCATGACTTGTCGGAATCATCATTAAACCATGCATTGTGGTTTATATACATATTGGCAAGTAGCATATTTACGCTATAGTTATTGATACGTCCCATGATCTTCTCATTTCCGCACTTGCCTTTTACATCATTTAGTTCAGAGATAATAAAATTCCACATTTCCTGAGGGGTAGCTTGTTCTGGCAACCATCCTGCTTCATGGTCAGCCTCCGTGTCCAACGGAACATTACGATATGCATCAAACAACATATAGTAATATAGTGCGCGGTATGCTCTAAGTTGTGACACAGTAGTCTCTACTGATTGTACGGCAGGATCGGCTAATAACCGATTACAAGCGGTAACACCAGCAAAAGCACGTGTCCAAAAAGCGCCAAAATGCCATATCGTAGGATTAAATTCATGCTTGTGCAACGGGATATAAAGGTCACCCCAACCAATACCGATACGATTCGGAATACACCAAAGGTCGCCTGAAAGCCCTGATATATCAGAATAACTATACCATCCCCAAAGGACATCACGCAAACTATTGTATACAGGAATAAACAAAGCCTGTGCATCTTCGGGAGTAAATTGATAAATGTCGGGAGACATGGTATCATAAATCTTCTCGGTTAAGTCAGTACAACTGTTGAACGAGAGTGAACATGCAATAAGTGCAGTTCCAACATATGTTTTTATTTTTGTTTTCATATTTAGTATTATTTTAGAATCCAATGTTAACACCAAAAGTAAAAGAACGAGTAGTAGGATAAGTATCGCGATATTCAATACCAGGAGCCTGTACATTGTTAATGTCAAGTTCCGGATCTAAACCCGAGTAACCGGTTATACAGAACAAATTATTACCCGATACATATACGCGAAGACTCTTCATGTATTTGTTATTGCGTATCGGAAGAGTGTAACCAATAGTCAGGTTACTCAATTTAACAAAATCGCCATCTTCCAGATAATAACTTACCACTGCCTGCTTTTGTGCTCTCGACAAAGTATATTCTCCACCATAAGGAGCATTGAGCACACTCTTGAGTTTATTCAGGAACACTGCGTTATTCTCATAGAAAGCGCGTGGAGAGTTGAGTATCTTAAAGAAAAACTGCCCGGTGAACTGTGCAGACAAATCGAAGTTTTTGTAACGCAACTGATTACTCCAACCTGCAAATAGCTGTGGCATACCTGTTCCCATGTCCTGGCGATAGCTTTCGTCAGCCAACATAGCATCGCTCATTTCTTCTATTTCTCCGGTATTGGGATTTTCAACTAGGAATACTCCACGTTCTGCAACGCCCACCGATTTAATCATATAAAAATGACCTAACTCTTTTCCTACTTCCATGTAGTGTGTTCCTTGAGATATAGGGGCATCCAATCCTCCTGTAATACGGAAGTTTGCTGTTTCGTAAAGATCATTCGAAAGACTTACCAATTTATTCTTGTTATGTGAAGCGGTCAATGTTGTCTTCCATTCAAAGTCTTTTGTACGCACCGGAACAGCATTGATGGCTATTTCAATACCTGTATTGCGCATTTTACCTACATTGGCCAACGTTTGATTATACAAGTTAGGCGGTACCGGAACAGTATAATTCCACAACATATCTGTTGTATTCTTCTGATAAACATCAATTGAACCGCCTAATCGATCATTCAGCGTACTGAAATCAAGACCAATATTATATTCAGTTGATTTCTCCCATTTCAAATCCGGGTTAGGATTTGAAGTTGCTATCAGACCAGGTTTCCATTCTCCCTTATCATAGAAATACTCGCTACCAAAGCTATATTTCAGTAACGAAAGATAGTTATCATTAGGAATAACACCCGTAGTACCCATACCGGCACGCAGTTTTAAATTATTGAGCCAGGTAATATCCTTCATAAATTCTTCTTTACTGATAGTCCAACCCAAAGATATTGACGGGAATGTTCCCCATTTATGATTGGTACCGAAGCGGGAAGAACCTTCGCGGCGAATACTGGCAAGAATATTGTACTTATCGGCAAATCCATAACTTATACGCCCGAAGAAACCTATCAATTTATTGTCATTTTTATAACTGCCCATACCTGCTTTACCATCCTTCAAGTAAGCACCTAAACCCAGATTATTGTATTGGAAGAAATCGTTGGGAAAATCGGTATTATTGGCATTGAAACCTGAGTTCTGCGTGTATTGGTAACTATAACCTGCCAATGCATCAAAACGGTGCTGACCAATCGTCATTTGATAGTTTGAAGTAAATTCTAATTCGTTAGTATAACTGGTAGCATACGATTGGTACGCATAACCTGTATGTCCGGAACTGCGTTGATCTGGATAATCAGCAGTATAATAACCTTTATCATGTGCGCCCCAAGTACGACGTGAAGCCCGAAGGTTATTTTGCCAACCCTTGATAGGCTCAAATGTCAATGTACCTGTCATACGAGTCCAATCGGTTTTGTAATCACCTATACGTTCTTCGTTCATAGCCAACGGATTGGAATACTCACTACGGCCAAAGTTCTCGTACCAGTTACCGTCTACATCTTTAATAGGCTCAGTAGGGTTATGGATAATAGCCTGACGATATTGGTAAGTAGCGTTATTGGCACTGTTGGTATGCTCTCCTTTTAACAGGTTTATACTTACTTTCAACATATCGTCCAAGAACCAATGTGTCAAGTTCATGTTCAGCGTAAGGTCTTTGCTGTAAGTATTCAGAATCACACCTTGGTCATCACGATAGGTTACATCGGCAGAATAAGTCGTTTTCTGCGTACCCCCGCGAACACTGAGGTTATGATTATGAGAGAAACTGGTACGTGTAATGGCATCCAACCAGTCGGTATCATAACCTTCGTCTGTAAAGTCGGTATAACCCTTACGGATCTCTTCGGGCCCCATAAAGTCATGCTTTTTACCGAATTGAGACAATGACATGTAACCAGAATAGTTGATAGAAGTTTTCTGTTCACGTTTTCCATCAACTGTAGTAATAAGGATTACACCATTGGCACCACGTGTACCGTAGATAGCGGCTGCAGAAGCATCTTTCAAGACATCTACTGATGCAATGTTCTCGGGAGACACTGTACTCATATCACCAGGAATACCATCAATCAACACCAACGGGCTATTGCTACCAGTTAGCGTAATGACACCACGCAAACGAATACTTGATCCGGAGTTCGGATCACCACTACCTTTCGATATAACAAGACCGGCCACTTTACCTTTAATCAAGTCAGCTGCATCACTCACTTTACCTTGAATAAAGTCATCTTTTTTCACGCTGCTAATGGCGCTCGTTACATCCCCTTTCTTTTGCGTTCCATAACCGATAACTACAACTTCATCCAACAATTCGGTATCATCAGCCAAAGTAACATTGACCTTCCGTTGAGAACCTACTGCTATTTCCTGGCTCTTATAACCAATGTAAGAAATTAGCAAAACAGAGTTTGCTCCTTTCACTTTCAGTGTATACTCACCATCGATATTAGTGATAACACCGTTCGATGTTCCTTTTTCAAGAATATTGGCACCGATAACAGGTTCACCACTCTTGTCTTTTACTACACCGGTAATTATAACAGTCTGTTGCTGCACCATCTCGGTTGTCATTGATGCTATCGTTCCCGGAGTTGCAAATACCGGACTAATACCGATACCTGCCGCAAGGAAAAGACAAGCTGTCGCCTTGAGTAAAGCTTTGCTTACCAAAGGCTGGTTTTCATGTGTTTTCATATTACATCTTTAATTAAAAGGTTAATATTCAATATACAAGTTACAAATTTCTAATTTTTTAAAAAGAGATTAATTTAGTTTACTTTCCATTCAATCACCCCGCCCGAAGCACCTTTCTGCAACTGAGCGGCAATTTTTAATCCTGTCGTTTTTACCGGTTTAAAATCAAGGCTATTATAGCAGTCCTTCTTCACCACATACTCATTCAACGCCTCTACTTCTTTCCAATTTTTACCATCTTTATAGTAGAGTTTCCAGCTTTCCGGCACACGGAAGTTTCCATCATAATGATCGAAGTCCAGCCAATAAACCTGTACGTTTGAAACGGTGTAAGGCTGATCGAATTGGTAAGCCAGAGTTTCCTGTGTTCCGTTTCTCAACCACCAATAGTGGTAAGGCTTAGAAATATCCGACGAACGTTTCGGTTCCCATTGGTCATTCACACCCCATGCCCAGCTTTCTACAGAGGCTGATTCAGGAGCATCTTTCTGGATAGGAGCCTGTATCATCAGAGTCCGTGCCTTGCTGGCAATTGTCGGTTCGGGAATAGGACGGGCATATTCGGCAGCTTCAGGAATCCAAACCGCCATCTGGTCTGCACCGCGATTATTCCAGGTTGAATAAGGAATGGCTTTAAAAGGAACCTCTTTCACACTACCATCTTTACCCACTTCTTTTGCATTACCGGTCAGCACCACAACACCGTTCAACAGATTAGCGTCATAAGCTGCTTCCATTGGAGTGGCATCAGGAATAAACTTGTTGAAAACAGTGCTGTCAGCCTGATCTTTGCCTTCCAGGCAGAACATGATAGGGCCACGTTCGATAGCCAGTTTGCCACGGTCGTCTTCTACATTATCATTGGCTTTAATACGGCGCACATCCATCGGAAGACTGATTTCTACTACATCACCCGCTTTCCAGGTACGTGAAATAGTAGCGTAGCCATCATATTGTTTAGCATTTACTTTCTTACCGTTAACAGAGATGCTGTAAGCACCTGCCTTATCAGTAAATGAATAAAGATCCGTCGGTACGGGAGCATCCTGCGCCCAACCCGGGATACGGAAACGTAAAGCAAATTCCTGCTCTTTCTCAGGAGTAACTAAGATGGAAACCTTTCCTTCCCAAGGATACTCAGTAGTCTGTTCCAAAGCTACATTATTGCTGTCCGTATTAAGGTCAGCTTTACTCTGGATATAAAGATTGACATAAATATCATTGCCCTGAGTGGCGTACATATAATAAGGTACGGAAGCCATGAAGCGGGTTACATTACCCGGGCAACAAGCACAACCAAACCAATGCTGGCGTTCGTGCTGCCCCATAGATTCGAGCGGATTATCATAGAAGAACTTGTCACCGCTAAGGGAAACACCCGAAATCACACCATTATAAAGTGCACGTTCCAGTACATCGGCATATTTGGCGTTTCCCGTAGCCAAAAACATGCGGTGATTCCAATAAACATTGGCGATAGCTGCACAAGTTTCGCAATATGCGGTATGATTGTTCAGTTCATAGTTAGGTCCAAAGCCTTCACCCTGCGGACGGGAACCTATACCTCCGGTAATAAAGAGTTTCTTGCTTGCCATATTCTCCCAAATACGACTCAGTGCGTTGAAGTAAGCTGTGTCCTGAGTCAGGGCAGCTACATCGGCAACACCCGAATAAAGGTATCCGGCACGCACGGCATGCCCTACGATTTCATCTTGCTGCAAAATGGGTTTATGATCCTGACTGTATTCGCTGAGGCGATGACCGTCTGTTCCGCGTCCGGTTTCCTCCACGAAATATTTAGCCATTTTCAGATATTTCTCGTCACCTGTCACTTTATATAATTTAGCAAGCGCCATTTCAGCGATGGGATGCCCCGAAGGAACATGCTTTTGTCCTTCACCCGGACCAAATACCTGACAAACAAGGTCGGCGTTTTTGATAGCTACATCGAGCAAGGAGCGTTTACCTGTCGCACGATAGTGAGCAACGGCAGCTTCGTACAAGTGACCGCTATTATAAAGTTCGTGACTATTGATTTTTTCCCAACGATGCGTTCCCCACCAACCGGAAAGGCGGTAACATTTATTAGTTACGCACGTAGTGAGATAGCCGTCCGGTTCCTGAGCGGCTGCGATAAGGGAGATGACACTATCCAGATAAGCATCCAGTGCTTTGTCATACTTCACAGCCAGCGAGTAAGAGGCTCCTTCTATTATCTTATAAGGATCGGTATCGTCAAAAGAGAAATCACCACGGTGTTCGCCTTTCATTAATCCTCCGGCAATGGCAAAGTTATCGAAGCGCCCGTTCTTCTCACATTCTTTAAATGCGGAAGGTATGGAGACTGTGCGATTGGTTTCAATACGCGGAGTCCAGAAGTTATCGTTCAGGTGAACTTGTGTAAAAGGGACTTCTTTAATCGGAGCATCAGGCTGAACGTAAAGTTCGCTACAAGCACTCATGCTCAGAAGGGCGATGCTACCGAAAAGGAATTGGATTCGTTTCTTCATAATATCATATATGTATTTTTAGTTCGTTACCAAAAGTGTACGGCAAAGGAAAAGGATTTATCTTAAACTGAATAAAACGAAAGTCCATATGAATGCCAAAATAGTCGGGTTAGAAAGGTTCTGGAGGATATTTAGATTATTATTTCATTGGTTTGGATTATTCTTTCATGGCTGCAGATATTATACCCGAACCGTACCCGGGATGCACTTGCTCCGTACATTCTTCGCTCAGAAGTACCTCTACACGGAGAAAGTACGGAGAAGGTACGGAGCAAGTACGGTACAGGTACGACGCAGGGGCGTTTCTGATACAGCGCGGAGGCATAGTTTCTCAAGAATAGTTTCTTAATCTAATGGAAATCATCTATCTTTGTCATTCAGAAACATTGCTTAAAGGAGGAACTGATTGTGATGTATATGGCACCTGCGAACAGAAAACGTTTACCTTATGGTATGATGAACTTCGAGGATATCCGCCTCGAAAACTATTATTATGTAGACAAGACCGCCTTTATTCCCATGATTGAGCAGGCAGACCGCTTCTTTTTCTTTATCCGTCCCCGCCGCTTCGGCAAGAGCCTGACGCTGAACTTGCTACAACACTACTATGACGTGCGTGCCAAGGACAAGTTTGACACGCTGTTCGGCGACCTCTACATTGGGCAGCATCCTACGCACGACCGCAACAGCTATCTGGTACTGAAGCTCAACTTCTCCGGCATCATCGGTGAGCAGAACAATTACCGCCAAGGACTGGATGCGCACTGCCAGACCATGTTCGACTATTTTTGTGATATTTATGCCGACTATCTACCACAGGGCATCAAGGAAAAGCTGGATGAAAAAGATGGTGCGGTAGAGCAGCTTGAATATCTATATACAGAATGTCAAAAGACGAATCAGAAGATTTACCTCTTCATTGATGAATACGATCATTTTACCAATACCATCCTTTCGGATGCCGGAAATTTGCACCGTTACACAGACGAGACACATAAGGAAGGTTATCTGCGCGCTTTCTTCAATAAGGTGAAAGCTGGAACCGACTCTTGCATCAAACGCTGCTTCATCACCGGAGTCAGTCCCGTGACGATGGATGACCTGACCAGCGGTTTCAATATCGGGACAAACTATTCCTTACGCCGGAATTTAACGCAATGATGGGCTTTACGGAAGAAGAAGTGCGCGAAATGCTGACATACTATTCCACGAACAGCCCATTCCATCACAGCGTGGACGAATTGATAGAGATAATAAAACCATGGTATGACAATTATTGCTTTGCCGAGGAATGCTATGGCGGAACTACGATGTACAATTCCAACATGGTGCTCTATTTCGTCAAGAACTATATTCAAAATGGAAAAGCTCCGCGGAGTATGTTAGAAGATAACATTCGTATCGACTACGAGAAGCTGCGCATGCTCATCCGCAAGGACAAGGAGTTTGCACACGATGCTTCCATTATCCAAACCTTGGTAAGCCAAGGCTTCATCACTGGAGAATTGAAAAAAGGTTTTCCGGCTGTCAACATAACCAATCCCAACAACTTCGTGAGCCTGCTCTATTATTTTGGGATGCTTACCATCAGCGGCACGCACGAAGGAAAGACGAAGCTCACCATCCCCAACATGGTAGTCCGCGAACAGTTATACACCTATCTGCTGAACACCTACAACGATGCCGACCTCAGTTTTGACAGTTACGAAAAGAGTGAACTGGCAAGTGCCTTGGCTTATCGTGGCGACTGGCAAGCTTACTTCGGTTACATCGCTGATTGCCTGAAACGTTACGCCTCCCAGCGCGACAAGCAGAAAGGCGAATTCTTCGTCCACGGCTTTACCCTTGCCATGACGGCTCAGAACCGCTTCTACCGTCCCATCTCCGAGCAGGACACGCAGGCCGGCTATGTAGATATCTTTCTTTGTCCGATGCTGGAGATTTACTCTGACATGAAGCACAGTTACATCGTGGAACTGAAATATGCCAAATACAAAGACCCCGAAACCCGAGTGGAGGAACTTCGCCGGGAAGCCATCGAACAGGCCAACCGTTATGCAGAGACAGACACGGTGAAGTGTGCCATCGGCGCCACAGAATTACATAAGATTGTGGTGGTATATAAAGGAATGGAAATGCGGGTGTGCGAAGAGGTGTAGCCTCCGTCCCGGTGCCTATGCAAAAATAATCCAAAGACTAAAAAAATAATCCAAACACAGTCCAAGAATACCACAAACGGGCGATTCTTGGACTATTCTTTTATTACATTATATTATTCAGTCCTTCCACTCACTCCTTTTTCACTTACTTTGCACACGAACCAAATAAAGAGCTAATCGATTATGAAAAACTGCACATCTCTCAAATTAGTCGTTATTTCCTTATTTTTATACTTCGGAAATAATTCACTCGGAGCATCCCCCGGAAAGAAATATGCACTCTCCTCTCCCGATGGAAAGTTGAAAGTGGAGGTGACTGCCGGAAATGAACTGTCTTATCAGGTGATGCACGAAAACGATACAATTCTCTCTCATTCTAACATAGGATTAGTTCTGGCAGACGGAACTACAATAGGAAACAATTCTCAGGTGACAGGTATTAAAAGGAAAAAGGTCAGGGATAATGTAGAGTCTCCTTTCTATCGCTTCAAGGAGTTCATAGCCACATGCAATGAACTCAACTTGAAGCTGAAAGGTGATTTCGGCGTTACCTTCCGCGCCTATAATGAAGGAGTGGCTTATCGTTTTTACACAACACAAAAGACAGAAGTAACCATCAAAGAAGAAGTGGCAGAATTTAACTTCAACCAGGATTACACAGCCTATCTTCCTTATACAACCAACGATAAGAAGCCAATGGCAATGGCTTTCCAGAATGTCTACGACGTTACTCCACTATCGAAAGCACAGCCGAAGCTGGCTTTCCTGCCCGTAACCGTAGACTGTGGTAAAGCCAAGCTGACGATATTGGAGTCTGACCTCGAAGCTTATCCAGGTATGTTTGTACAATCACAAGGCGAAAAATATAGTTTAAAAGGAGCATTTGCTCCCTACCCCACCAAGACAGATTTCTATCCCTGGCGCAGACAGGAATATGTGACAGAGACAACCGATTTCATAGCCCGCAGTAAAGGTGCCCGTCCTTATCCCTGGCGTGTGCTGGCTGTGACGGAAAAAGATACGGATATGCCCGTTAACAATCTGGTTTATGCGCTGGCGTCCCCCAACCGCATAGGTGACACTTCCTGGATAAAAACCGGGAAAGTGGCCTGGGACTGGTGGAATGACTGGAACCTGAAAGGCGTTCCCTTCAAGGCAGGCATCAATATGGATACCTACAAATATTATATAGATTTCGCCAGCCGCAACGGCATCGAGTTTATTGTGCTCGACGAAGGCTGGTACGACCCCAAAAGCGGTGATATGCTGACCGTCATTCCCGAACTGAACCTCCCGGAGCTGGTTGCTTACGGAAAGGAGAAGGGAGTGGAACTCATACTCTGGACAGTATTCAACGTACTCGACAACCAACTGGAAACTGCTTGCAAGAAGTACTCCGACATGGGCATCAAAGGTTTTAAAGTCGACTTCCTTGACCGCGACGACCAGACAGCCGTTGAAATGGTATACCGTATTGCCGAAGCCACTGCCAAGCATAAACTGACGCTCGACCTGCACGGCATCTATAAACCGACAGACATCAACCGTACTTATCCGAACATCATCAACTTCGAAAGTCTGTTTAGCATGGAAGAAGTGAAATGGACGGATATAAAAAATAATATGCCGCTTTATGATGTCACTTTCCCCTACATCCGTATGATGGCAGGTCCGGTAGACTACACACCGGGAGCTATGCGTAATGCCACAAAAGCTGACTGGCGTGCCGTTTACTATACGCCAATAAGTATGGGAACCCGTTGCCATCAACTGGCTGCCTATATCGTGCATGATTCCCCCCTCACCATGCTATGTGATGCACCGACAAATTATCTGAATGAACAGGAATGTGTGGATTTCATCACCTCCATTCCTGTAGAAACTGATTCTACTTTTATCGCCGCAGGCAAATTAGGAGAATACATTGTGACCGTCCGTAAGAAAGACATCAACTGGTACATCGGTGGAATGACGAACTGGGACGAACGGGATGTGGAAATAGACTTCTCTTTCCTGCCAACAGGTGCCTGTTACACCACCACGTTATTCACTGACGGCATCAACGCCAACAAACAGGCGGAAGATTACCGTACAGAAACGCTCACAATAGATAAAAACAAGCGGATGAAATTACATTTAGCTTCAGGTGGAGGATTTGCAATGAAGCTCGAAGCCTGTCCGGTACGCGGAACGGTGACAACAATACCCGAAGGCAAGGATATTCCTTCTTTCTATAAGAAATACATTGAAACGGAAGGTTTATATGTCACTTCATCCGAGCGGGTGAGCGACGAGGCATTGCTAAAAGCCTGTGATATTATCAGTCTGATGCTGGCCAAACGGCCTGACGTGAAAGCACACATGGTGAAGAAGGGTTGCCACGTAATGGTAATAGGGAAAGATGAAGCAACTTGCGACTTGCCGGAGTTTGCCCATATCTGTAATTCCCCCGATAGCATTGCTTACTGGAACTGGCGCGCCCGCGGTTTCGGAGGTGCACCGGAAGATGAATTCTCCGCCAGTTGCGGAGAGGAGAACCTGTTGGGTTTGCCTCAGGATAAGTATACGGGTGAGAATATCCTGATTCATGAATTTGCGCACTTGATACATCTGGTAGGGATAGTTGGTATAGAACCTGATTTCAATGACCGACTGGAGACTTTATGGAAAAACGCAGGCGAAAAAGGATTATGGGCAAATACTTATGCCTTAAGCAATAAAGAGGAATATTTTGCCGAATGTGTACAGTCTTTCTTTAACTGTAATCGCCATGCCGAGCCTGCCGATGGAGTACATAATTCCATGAACCGACGTGTGAAACTGAAAGCATATGATCCGGATATGTATAAGTTGTTGAAAGAATACTTTTATGAAATAGAGATACCAATTAATAACAATTCTTTCAGACAATAAAGTAACAATATGAATAGAATCATCCTTTTAATCACTTCCCTTTTAATAGGAGTTGCCTCTGCCTTTGCGCAGACCGATTTCAATACCCCGGGCGCAGGTAATCCCATCATCCCCGGATATTTTGCAGACCCTACTATAAAAAAGTTCGGTAACACTTATTATATGTATGCCACAACTGATGGTAGCGGTGCCGGCTTCGGTCCTGCCCAAGTGTGGACGAGCAAAGACTTCGTAAACTGGACCTTGATGCCCATGAACTGGCCCGACAGCCACTGGATATGGGCTCCCGACGTGATGCAGCACACCGATGGCAAGTATTACTATTTCTATTGCCAACCCTGCATCATCCATTGCGGTGTAGGAGAAACCCCGCGCGGCCCGTGGAAGAACATTCTGGGAGAAAGCGAAGCAGTCCTCATTCCAGATCGTTTTGTAACAAATGCCATCACACTGGACGGGCAGACTTTTGTAGATGACGACGGCTCGGTATATATGTACTGGGGCACTTGGGGAATATACAAAGGCTTCGGCTGCGGTGCCGGAAAGCTGGCCTCTGACTTGAAAAGTTTCACCGAAACCCGCCTCATCCCCAATACCGAAGCTACGGATTTCTTCGAAGCTCCCTTCGTCATCAAACGGAATGGAACTTACTACTTCATGTATTCTTCCGGTTCCTGCCACGACCATACCTACCGTGTGCAATATGCCACTTCGGACCAACCTCTAGGCCCTTATAAATATGGCGGCTGCATCCTCGAAACCAATACTGACGGAACCATTCACGGTCCCGGACACCACAGCATCTTACAGGAGGGTGACAACTACTATATCGTCTACCACCGTCACGATAATCCGCACTCCAACCGTGGCTTCCACCGCCAGCTTTGCATCGACCGCATGGAGTTTGCCGAAGACGGAAGCATCCGAAAGATTACTCCCACCCACGACGGTGTAGGCGCACTGGCTCCCGCTGTAGTCAAGTCAACTAATCTGGCCTTTGGCAAGAGCGTCCTCGCCTCTTCTTTTTATGACGATAATTTCCGTCCCGAATATGCCGTAGATGATAACAACGGAACCTTGTGGCGTCCACGCGGCATGGGACAGGAATGGATTGAAATAGACCTGGGACGTACCCAACCGATACAAACCATCTGGACACAATTTGAATACGGCACGCAGTTCTATCAATATCTGATAGAGACTTCCACCGATGGAAAACGCTGGAATATCTTTGCCGATAAACGGAACAACCACCTGGCAGGCAGCCCGATGGTGGACTTCGGAAAGACCAAAGCCCGCTACGTCCGCCTCACCTGTACCGGTGGGCAAAAGAATGGTTTCGGTGGTGCCATCTGGAACATCAAAGTATTCTCCGGCATCGAAGCCTCCGCCCCGCAGCAATGGCTCGGACTGACTGCCGCCGACTGGAATGGTCGCGAATGGCAAAACAACGAAGGGATGTTGGGAGGAGCTTTCACCCTCAAAGAAGGCGCAGCCCGCACCGGCCGTATGGACGGACGTGATGCTTTGATACTTGAACCGGGCACTACGTTGGAATTCCGTCATCCGCTGATTTCTCCTTCCAAAGAACATACAATTAGTGGGTTAGTTTATAGATTAGGTAGGTGGCAAAGCTACGAAGCGGAGTCCGCCCTTTCATCGGGTGTGATTTCGCTTCAAAGCGGAACCGAACCTTTGATAATCACTAATATCCGTTATTATAACTGGAAACAGGAACCTGCCGAACAAGCCTACGATGCCACCACGGACATTGTTCGTCTGCCGGCAGCCAACCAGCAAAAGCGCGGCCTGGTAGTGAGCATTACCGCCGATGACTTTGAAGCCGGAGACACTGTGCACTACTTCTCCAATCATGGAGTAGACGGATACTTCGAAGCTCAGAAAGCGCCTTCTGTCATCCGGGAAGTGCAAGGAAAGAAAAGCTTCCACTTTGAAGGACATCAGGTATTCCGTTCCAGTTTCTCCCTCCCTGCGACTTTGCTGGACAATGCTCCCTATACATTGGAAGCCTGGATATTGAACGATTCCATCGCAGAAAACGAATGTGTGGCCGATTTCACGACATCGCATGACGAACTGGAAAAGATTATGCTGGTAAACGGAATAGAACCGCGCTGTGGAGTTATCAACCACTACGGTTGGTATGAGGATGCCAGTTATAAGGATATGAAAACGCTGGAAGGCAAATGGCAACACGTCTATATCTGCTTTGACGGTCGGATGGAGCAGGTATATATAAATGGACAACTAATCAGCGAAAAAGATATCCAATTACTGATAAAACCGTCACAATACGTAACTTTGGGGCAGAATGCAGAACGCAACTGGCCGTTCACTGGTAATCTGCATTCGCTGAAACTCTGGGACGAATATATTCCGATGAAAAAATAACACCATAAATAGAATGATAACCATGAAGAAACTTTTAGTAAGCACTCTGATGCTTGCCACTGCAATAGGCGGTCAGGCACAAGTGAAAAATCAGTCGCACGGATACCCCATTGACCCTGTGCCCTTCACTTCGGTGAAAGTAACCGACTCCTTTTGGGGGCAGCGCCTCAACGCAAGCCGTGAAGTAACCATTCCTCTTGCTTTCAGCAAATGCGAGGAAACAGGAAGGTATCAGAACTTCGTCAACGCAGCGCATCCCAACGATACGATAAAAGTCGGCGGACTGGCCTTTGACGATACGGATGTCTATAAAACCATTGAGGGTGCCAGTTACCTGTTGCAAACTTATCCGGACAAGAAACTGGCTAAGTACATCGACAGCGTACTGGTGATTGTAGCCGCCGCACAGGAACCGGACGGATACCTTTACACCAGTCGCACCATGAATCCGAAGCATCCGCACGAATGGGCGGGAAGCAAACGCTGGGAAAAAGTAGAAGACTTGAGCCACGAGTTCTATAATCTGGGACACATGGTGGAAGGTGCAATAGCACACTATCAGGCAACCGGGAAAAAGAATTTCCTTGATATCGCCATTAAATATGCCGATTGCGTATGCCGTGAGATAGGCACAGGCGAAGGACAGCAAATCCGTGTTCCCGGACATCAGATTGCAGAAATGGCACTGGCTAAACTATATCTGGTCACCGGTCAGCAAAAGTACCTCGACCAGGCTAAATTCTTCCTCGACCAGCGCGGATACACCAGCCGCACGGACGAATACAGCCAGGCACACAAGCCCGTTGTCCAGCAGGATGAAGCAGTGGGACATGCCGTTCGCGCCGCTTATATGTACGCAGGGATGGCCGACGTGGCAGCTCTCACCGGAGACACCGCCTACATTCATGCCATCGACCGTATCTGGAACAATATCGTCGGTAAGAAGTATTACATCACCGGAGGTATCGGAGCCACGGCTGCCGGAGAGGCTTTCGGTAAAAACTACGAGTTGCCCAATATGTCAGCTTATTGCGAGACTTGTGCAGCTATCGGTAATGTATATGTCAACTACCGTCTTTTCCTGTTACACGGCGAATCAAAGTATTATGATGTACTGGAACGCACTTTATATAACGGTTTGATTTCGGGCGTATCACTGGACGGCGGCGGTTTCTTCTACCCGAATCCGCTGGAAAGTATGGGACAACATCAACGCCAGCCTTGGTTCGGCTGCGCTTGCTGCCCCTCTAATATCTGCCGTTTCATTCCGTCATTGCCGGGATATATCTATGCGGTAAAAGACAAAGACGTCTATGTTAACCTCTTTATGTCCAATACTTCAGACCTAAAAGTAGGCGGTAAGGCTGTTTCTATCGAACAAACAACAAAGTATCCCTGGAACGGAGACATCGCCATCGGCATTAAGAAGAACAATGCCGGGCAGTTCACTATGAAAGTACGTATCCCGGGATGGGTACGGGGGCAGGTAGTTCCGAGTGACCTTTACACCTACAGCGACGGCAAGCGTCTGAAATATACGGTAGCCGTGAACGGAGAACCCGCACAAAGCGAACTGAAAGACGGCTACTTCTGCATCGACCGCCGTTGGAAGAAGGGCGACAAAATAGAAATACACTTCGACATGGAACCACGGACTGTCAAAGCAAACAATAAAGTGGAAGCCGACCGTGGACGCATTGCCGTGGAACGCGGCCCGATTGTATATTGTGCTGAATGGCCGGATAATAACTTCGATATTTTCAGTGTATTCATGAACCGCAACCCGAAGTTTGAAGTAGTGGAAAAGCCCTATTTACTGTATGGCATCAACCAACTGAAGACAGGGGCGCAGATTCTTGGATACGATGACCAGGGGCGCTTGACTACCACTGACGTGGATTTGACCATGATTCCTTATTATGCATGGGCACACCGTGGTTCGGGAGCCATGGGAGTATGGTTGCCGCAGGAATTAAGCGCATCCCGCCCCACCATGCCTGCAACACTGGCTTCGGAAAGCAAGATTGATGCTTCACACAAAGTAAAATCTATCTCAGCCATCAACGACCGCCTGGTGCCGAAAGATGAGAACGACCGCTCCATGCCTTACTATCACTGGTGGCCGAAACAAGGAAGCACCGAATGGATTTCTTATGAATTCCCGGTAGAAGCAACCGTCAGCAGTGCTACCGTATATTGGTTTGACGATGCTCCCTGGGGTGGTTGCCGCGTACCGAAGAGCTGGAAGATTTATTATAAAGATGCACAAGGCGAATGGCAATCCGTTACCGGTGCCGACAAATACGGAGTTGAAAAAGGTACAGGAAATGTAGTTAACTTTGACCCGGTAAAAACAAAAACTGTTAAACTGGAAATCAGACAGCCGGATAAATATTCATCAGGCTTATTTGAATGGGAAGTTAAGTAAAGGTTAGGTATATGAAAATGGTTAGATTAGGTTTGTCAGTAGCCATGCTCCTTTGCGGGGGCATGGCTATTGCCCAAGGTACGGTAGAGGATTACAACCGTGCCTATTCATTGAGAGAAAAGTTCAGTGCAAACAAGGTATTCTACTCCAATGTCACGCCGACGTGGATAGAGGGTACACATCAGTTCTGGTATGTGCGCAATACACCGGAAGGACGTATGTATGTATCGGTGAACGCAGACAAGAAAGGGAGAAAAGAGTTGTTCGACCATAGCCGCCTAGCTGACGCACTTACCAAAGCATCCGGCAAAGAAGTGAAATCTTCCGCCATCAATCTGGAGCGATTGCATGTTAACAAGAGTCTGGATACACTCCGCTTTGTTTTCAATAACCAGCGATGGATGTATGCCACCCGGAAAAACCAGTTGGCAAACGAAGGCAGCCTCCCCACTCCCCAAAAGCAGAAACACTGGATGGAACGGGATGATGAAAAGACTGCCAATCCTATTCCCTCGCCTGATGGCAAGTACACGGCATTCATCAAGAATCATAATATATATGTGAAAGAAGTTGCCACAGGAAAAGAAAAACAGTTGAGTATAGACGGCACACTGAGCAATTATTATTCAGCCTATATCCGTTGGTCACCGGACAGTAAGAAGGTGGCTTCCTGCAAAATACGTCCGGTTGAGAAGCGTTATGTATATTACGTGGAGTCTTCTCCAACGGATCAACTGCAACCTAAGCTCCACAAACAGGAGTATGCCAAACCGGGAGATGAACTCCCATTTAAGGTGCCTTGCATCTACGAAGTGGAGACAGGAAAAAGTATTATTCCTTCCACTGATTTGTTTGCCCAACAGTATGAGATATACGGCCCCGAATGGAACAACGACAGCCGTGCCGTAACCTTCGAATACAATCAGCGCGGGCATCAGGTGTACAGGGTATTGGAACTTTCGGCAGAAACCGGCAAGGTACGTCCACTGATAGAGGAAGGCAGTGATAAATACGTAAATTACACCCGCCATTTCCGCCATGACCTGAGGGACAACAAGCATATCATCTGGATGAGCGAACGCGACAACTGGAACCATCTGTATATGTACGACCGCACCACTGCGCAGCCCGTCCACCAAATCACCAAAGGCGAATGGTATGTGCGCGAAGTGCTTCGTGTAGATGAAGACAACCAGCAGATTTACTTCTCCGCAAATGGTGTACAACCCGGTGAAGACCCTTATCTCATCCGCTATTACCGCATCGGCTTCGACGGAAAAGACTTGGTTTGCCTTACTCCGGAAGAAGGAATGCACCGTGCCTAGTTCTCGGGAGATATGAATTATCTGGTAGACGTTTACTCTATGGTAGACAAAGCTCCTGTAGCCGTGCTGCGCAGCGCCAAGGATGGCCAAGTAGTAATGCCATTAGAAACTGCCGACATCAGCCGCCTGATAGCCGAAGGCTGGAAAGCACCGGAAGTATTTACCGCCAAAGGACGTGACGGCAAAACGGATATGTGGGGACTGATTGTCCGTCCCACTAACTTCGACCCGAACAAGAAGTATCCGGTTATCGAATACATTTACCAAGGTCCCGGCGACCAGTATGTACCCAAAAATTTCATTCCGTACAACTGGTATATGACTTCACTGGCAGAACTTGGTTTCATCGTTGTCATGGTGGATGGAATGGGAACTTCTTTCCGTTCACGCGAATTTGAAAATGTATGTTATAAGAATCTGAAAGATGCCGGACTGCCTGACCATATAGCCTGGATAAAGGCAGCAGCGCAAAAGTATTCCTATATGGATATCGAACGCGTTGGCATCTACGGCTGTTCCGCTGGCGGACAGGAGTCAACGAATGCCGTATTGCTGCATCCTGACTTTTACAAAGCGGCCTACTCCGCTTGTGGCTGCCATGACAACCGCATGGATAAGATTTGGTGGAATGAACTTTGGCTGGGATATCCTGTAGGAGATCAATACAAAGAAGGTTCGAACGTGGAGAATGCCCATTTGTTGAGTCGTCCCCTGATGCTGGTAGTCGGTGAACTGGACGACAATGTAGACCCTGCCTCAACCATGCAGGTAGTAAATGCTTTGATTAAGGCGAACAAGGATTTTGAACTGGTAGTCATCCCTGGCGCACACCACACGATGGGCGAAGATTTCGGAGAGCATAAGCGATATGATTTCTTTGTAAGACATCTGATGGGGGGAAACCCGCCAAAGTGGGATGAGATAAAAAAACAATAAAGTATTCACCTTCAAAAGTAGAGTTCAAATTTCAATTGAACTCTACTTTTTTTATATGATTATGAGTTTTATTTCTACCTTTGTGTATCAATACGTGAGAAAACACATGTAATGAGTTACTCAAAGATACAATGATAAACATACAGAAACATATTATCTATAGACGGAGAGTTTACGTAGTAATCCTCTTTTTCTTACTTATGTTCAGTCCCTTAGTCCATGCCCAGGACATAGTGGTAAGGGAAATTCCATCATTGGATAAACTTCCGGTCAACGCCATCCACCGCATCTTTCAGGACAGCGACGGATATATATGGTATGGTACCTTCAATGGTCTGTGCCGGAATGACGGGTATAATATTCGTGTGTTCCGCTCTGACTTATATCATCCGGGACTCTTATCCGACAATTATATAACCTACATTTCCGAAGATTATGAAAAGAAAATCTGGTTCGGAACAATGAAAGGGGGATATATACTGGATAAGGCCACCTCCCAAATTACTCCGATGGATTTACAAGAGTTCTCTGATCAGAATGTATTTACCATAAATGTGACCAAAGACGGAAATATATGGGTGAGCATGCGGGGAGTGCTATTCCGGTTCAGAGCAGACGGGACTCTGGTGAAACGGTATAAGACAGAGTATAATCATTCTCCCGAATTTGTGTACATAGTCTATGAAGATAAAGCAGGTGATTTACTGATATCCATCACCAGAGGCGGCATGTATAAGCTCAATAAGGAAACGGACGATTTTGAAGCTTATTTCCATAATGAGGATTATATGGATATCGAACGGATCATCTGGGATGAAACAAACGGATATTATTGGCTAGGAACTTGGGGAAAAGGAATTGTACGTTTCAATCCGGACGGCAAAACTAAGGAAGAGCAGTATATTCCACAGCCACTTCCCGTCGACATCACAGGAAATCCCACAGGAGCTATTTACCACATGGTGCAGGATGATATATTCCATTATATATGGGTCACTTCCTGGAAGGACTTATTCGCTTTTCGCATTACAGAAAAAGGAATGCTGAAACAAGTAGACACTTCTTCCTTCCTTACTCCCGGCAACAAAATACTTTATGAGATATACAAAGATAAAGAGGGTAAATTATGGGTATCTTCTTTTGATGTAGAAAGTTTCATTATTGATATCCGCGATTACATCGTCAAAAAGTATCCCTTACCGGACTTAAGAAACCGCTTAAAGGCTAATCCGGCTATCAATTCATTATGTAAAGAGGAGGAGGATATCTTCTGGTTTTCGCAAGACCGGTATGGGCTATGTATTTATGATAGCCAAAAAGATAAGCTTAAACACTATTCAGAATGTCCGGGAACCAGGCATCTACCCTTCGGAGATGTATACGATTTAGTCCGTTCTCATAGTCACAACAGGATATGGGCGATGCCTTATGGTTCCACAGTCTTTGGATTAAGCCAACAAAACCTGGAGATGAAAGAGGAACTCCGGGTTGACATCAGCCAGATCACAAAGAATCCGGGAACTAATACATCTTTGTTTGAAGACTCCAATGATAATTTATGGATAGGCACCACGACAGGCCTATTCGTATACAGAATAAAAGCCTCAACTCTTGAAAGCATTCCGGAGGTATCGGGACATGTCGCCGGTATCACGCAAACAGCCGATGGCCGGATATGGGCAGTAGTCAAGAATAAAGGGATTTATCAAGTCGGGCAAAACAAACACATAGAACATTACTCATTCAACAAAGATTTTATTTGTGTGGATGCTACCAGTGACGGAAATCTCTGGATAGGAACTGCCGAAGGAGAAGTGTTGATGTTCGACCACCGGTTCAAGGAGAAACTGACGGATTACAGTTTCAATTGCGGAATGAAAGGAGATATCATCAATAATATCACAGTAGACATCTACAACCATGTATGGATTACCACCAATCAAATGATTAAAGAGTTTAATCCACGCAATGGTGCCTATCGCAGTTATAGTACCAAAGACAAGAACTTTTTACTTACCCGCCTATTATCCCATGCCGTTTACTATGATAAGAAAGGAGAAATATATTTCGGAGGAATTTCAGGCATAGTATCCATTTCGCCAACCCAGCAACTGGAAAGTATTCCCGAACAAGTTAAAACGCATATCACCGACATCAAAATCATGGGGAAAAGTATCTGGGAGAATAAGCTCAAACAGAATCCCATCACTACTTCTGTATGCGTATCGCCCAACGACCAGAATCTGGAAATAGAATTCTCTTCCTTAGACTTCCACAATCTAGACCAGATACGTTATGCCTATCGGATGGTAGGCGTAGATCTTGACTGGATTTATCTGGACGACAGAAAAAACTCCGCATTCTACAACAGGCTGGATAAAGGAAAATACATATTCCAGGTGAAAGCTACGGATAAGAACGGATTATGGAGCAATGAAATCACCGAAGTGGTTATTCACCGCCTGCCTGCATGGTATGAAACCTGGTGGGCATATCTCATTTACGTCCTTCTTTGTGCAGGCTTTTTGTCATATTGTATCTATATCTACCTGAAGCGCATGAAACGTAAAAACGATGAAAAGTGGGCGGATAGCGCCGAACTGGTAAAAATGCACCAGTATCTGGATACAAAAGAGAGCCTGTCCGTTCCTGAATTTGCCGAAATAGACAAATTATTGCTGAACAGAGCCACAAAGGCAGTGGAAGAACATCTGGGTGAAGCAGAATTCAATGTGGTGTCTCTGGCAGAGGCCATGAACATGTCCCGCTCTACCCTTTCACGGAAAATAAAGGTGATTACCGGGAAAACCCCATTAGACTTCATAAAAGATATAAAGATGCAACATGCCTGCCGGATGCTGGAAAATAAAACCGCTACTATAGCGGATGTTATCACAGCATTGGGCTACAGTGACTATAAGAATTTTACGCAATCTTTTAAAGAAGCATTTGGTATGACTCCCAGTGAATACCAGAAACAGATAAAAGAAAAAGCAGAAGAGTCTGCCGATTCATCTCGCTGAACAACAAAAAGCACCTCTCCTTTTGGGTGATTTTGCTCAAACCATAGGGGATAATTAGTCAATTTTACCTTGATTAATTATCCCCTATGGTTTGATTTATAAGCATTAACAGTTTTATCCTTATTTGTTTTCCTTTGCCACAGAAAGATGGATGAGCTCATCTCTATCAAAAGAAAAAGAAACCGTTAATTTTAAATTCAATTTCATGAAGAACTATCATTTAAGAAAATCATCAAAGAAAACTTTTCTCTCCGTGATGATGGCTTCCGCACTTTACGCAGGTTGCCCGCAAGCTGTTTTTGCAACAGTGAATGAAGTACAAGTAATCCTGCAATCCAGCACTGTAAAAGGCCAGATAGTGGATGAAAACGGAGAGCCCATTATCGGGGCAACCGTCATGCTAAAAGGCACATCGAAAGGAGCAATCACAGACCTCAACGGTAACTTCACTCTGGAAAACGCTTCAAAAGGCATATTGGTAATCTCTTATATAGGTTACATCACAGAGGAAGTACAAACTAATGGTCAAGGTTCTGTCAACGTAGTATTAAAAGAAGATACCAAGCGACTGGATGAAGTGGTAGTTGTCGGTTATGGAACACAGCGCAAAGAGGAACTGAGTAGTTCCGTGATGAGCGTGAAATCCAGCGAATTCGTACAAGCAACCAAACCGGATGTAGCAGGGTTGATCAGAGGTAAGGTTGCAGGTCTGGCCGTCATTTCGCCTGACGCCAATCCATTGTCCACTTCACAAGTTTCGTTACGTGGGGTTGCTACGCTTAATCTGGGGACTTTCCCCTTGGTAATTATCGATGGCGTGCAAGGAGATCTCAACAGTGTCTCTCCGAATGATATTGCACAAATTGATGTACTGAAGGATGGTTCGGCCGCCGCTATCTATGGAACCAGAGGCACCAACGGTGTAATACTGATAACCACCAAAAGTGGAAAAACGGAAATGAAGCCATCAATCGAAGTTAACAGCTATATTTCGTTTCAGAAGATAAATAAGAAGCTCCCTATGATGAATGCTGCTCAATATCTGGATAAAGTCCAGCAAGGAATCCCCGGAGCAATGGATAACGGAGCCAGAGTAGATTGGATGGACGAAATACTACAAACTCCATTCAATCAAACATACAGTATTAACCTTAAGGGTGGATCAGCAAATACCAGCTACATAGCCAGTTTCGATTATACCTCAAATGAGGGAATTGTAAAACGCTCAAAAGTAGATATGATTTATCCTCGCATCAACGTTGTCCACCGTATGTTCGACAACAAACTTAAAATTGAGGCAAATCTGAATGGCTATCAAAGGAAGTACGACATCGGATACAGTAATGATGTATATCAGAGTGCATTGATTTTCAACCCAACAAGTCCTGTGAAAGATGAAAATGGTAATTGGACCGAGATTGCACGTGATATGATTTTTAATCCGGTTGCCCTTCTGAACGAAACAAAAGGAGAAAATAAATCAACGAACTTAAGAGCCTATTCGGCTATAACTCTTATTCCTGTTGAAGGTCTGGATATTAAATTCCTCATCTCGAATGAGACATACAACAACTTTTCTGGGTATTATGAGACTAAAAAGCATAAATCAACCACAATCAGTAAAAAGAACGGGTATGCTTCACGTTCAACAGCCCGCAATGAAAATACCATGATGGAGTTGACTGCTCAATATAACAAGCAATTCAACAATTCACACAACCTGAATGCATTAGCTGGATATAGCTGGAACAAATGGAATTATCAATCCGCTTCTATGGATAACTATGACTTTCCGTCCGACGACTATTCGTATAACAATATAGGTTTAGGCAATGCGCTGAAAGAAGGAAAAGCCAACCAATCGTCCTATCAAGGTGAGAATAAGCTCATAGGATTCTTCGCAAGGGTAAACTACAACTATAAAGGCAAATATTTCATTTCTGCCAGCATGAGGCACGAAGGCTCTTCTAAATTCGGTAAAGACCACAAATGGGGTAATTTCCCGGCAATGTCTTTAGCATGGAACATAAAGGGAGAACAATTCCTTAATAATATTCAAGCAATTAGTACACTCAAGCTAAGAGCCGGTTTTGGTATAACAGGAACAGAACCAGGTTCAGCCTATATCTCTTTAAATTCACTAAATTTGGGAGGTTATGGTTACTACAACGGACAATGGACTAATCTTCTACGGCCAGGCGGAAACCCCAACCCCGATTTACGATGGGAGAAAAAAGAAGAATTGAATATCGGTCTTGACTTCGGCTTCCTTAATGACAGAATATCCGGAAGCATTGATTTCTATAATCGGGAGACGAAAGACCTTATAGGAAGCTATCAGGTTCCTGTACCGCCTTATTATAGTGCATGGATTACAGCAAATGCCGGTTCGATACGAAATACCGGTCTTGAAGTATCATTGAATGTGGTTCCCGTCCAGAATAAGAATTTCACCTGGGATTCAGGTATCAACTTCTCAACGAATAAGAATAAGCTCCTATCCTTGTCCAGTGACAAGTATTTCTCTGACTCTTACCAGAATGTAGGAAACACGCTTGCCCCTATTCAGCAACCAACCCATAGAATAGAGGAAGGAGAACCGATTGGTAATTTCTACGGCTACAAAAGTATTGATATAGACGAAGACGGTCACTGGATCATAGAAGGTGCAGATGGTAAACCCAAACCGATTTCAGAGCAACAGGAATCCGACAAGAAAGTTTTGGGTAACGGTCTTCCTAAGTTTTACCTGAACTGGAATAATACAATCAGATACAAGCAGGTTGACCTGTCTGTCACTATGCGGGGAGCCTTTGGTTTTCAGATATTAAATATGGCAGAGATGCATTATGCCGCTCCGGTTTCATTATTGGGAGGAGATAATGTGATGGAAAAAGCCTTTGATAATGTGTATGGTAAGCGTCCATTAGCTTACGACCAGTCCTTACAATATGTAAGCTATTTCGTTCAAGATGGTGATTATTGGAAAATTGACAATATCACAATAGGATATACGCCAAAGATTGGAAAAAATAAATGGGTAAAAAACTTTAGAATTTACGGTAGTATATCAAATCTTGCCACCATAACCGGTTACAGTGGAATTGACCCGGAAGTCGGCATTACCGGTCAGACTCCCGGTATAGATGACAGGTACAGATACCCTTCTGCCCGTACATTCTCTTTAGGAGTAAACCTGAGTTTCTAATTTATTAAAATGAGCTATTATGAAAAAAAGAACTTTCACTGAATATATATTTTTATTCTTATTGACAATAGGTATTACAAGTTGTACCAATCTGGACGAAAAAGTATTTTCATCTGTTACGGAAGAAACATACAACTATACTGTCAATGATTTCGGTCCTAATATTGCAGGAGCTTATGCCGCATTGAATTATGGTTATGTAGGCACGTATTGGCAAACTCAGGAATTAACGGGATGTTGTATATCAATACCTGCCAATGCAAGCGGTTGGGATGACGGAGGTATCTATAAACGCCTGCAATTCCATAACTGGAATTCTGAACTGGGACAGATTTTAGACTTGTGGAACAACTATTATACTGGTGTAATCTTGTGTAATAGTGCTATCGACAAAATTGAACGGGGATTGATTCCTGCTCCGTCAGATGCAGAAAGGCAGTCCGGGCTGGCAGAATTAAGGGCATTGAGAGCTTATTATTATTGGATTCTCTTTGATAATTTTGGTGATATACCATTGGTAACGACCATGTCTCAGGACCTTCCGGAAAAGACATCGAGAGCGGATGTTTACGATTTCGTTGTAAGGGAATTGAATGAAGTGATACCCGCCCTGAACGAAGAACAAGGAGGCAGCATGTATGGACGCATCAACAAATGGGCAGGAAAAGCCATATTAGCCAATGTATATCTGAACGCTGAAGTCTACACGGGTACCGCCCGCTGGAATGAATGCCTGTCACAATGCAACGATATCATTAATAGCGGAAAATGCGATCTGTCACCTGAATTTAAAGACTCCTTCAGGGCTCAAGGGGTGGAATCTTCAAAGGAAGTGTTGTTTACAATCCCTTACGACTACAATCGGGGAATAGTAGGAAACTACCTTTTCATGAATTCATGGCATAGTGAATTACAAAAGAAATTCCTGTTGAATGCAGTGCCCAATGCAGCCGGTGGGCCGAAAGGTACAACCCAATTCATTGATACCTATCAGGACGGCGACTCCAGGCTTGAGGACTCCTGGTTAATGGGACAGCAGTTTGATGCAGAAGGAAATCCATTATATGGTGCCTATGACAAGAAAGGAGAACTATTAATATTCTCCAAAGAACTTCCCGACGGGAATTTTACAAACGAGATGGAAGGATACAGGTATAATAAACAAGAAGTTCCGGCCGGTTCTGAATGGAGTTGCAGTACGGATATCCCGCTTTTACGTTATTCGGAAGTGTTATTAATGAAAGCCGAATGCTTATTAAGAACCAACCAGTCCGGAGCGGGTGAATTAGTAACTGAGGTAAGAAAACGAGCTTTTAAAGCAGACCCATCCAAGGCAACCGTAACAGATGATGAATTGAAAGAGAATTCCAGTTACCAATGGGGAGTAGTTGAAAATTACCAGATCACAGATCGCGGTAACCAAGACCCGATAGAATTCGGACGACTATTTGATGAAAGATGTTGGGAGTTTGTATGGGAAGGATATACCCGAAGGGATATGATACGCTTTGGCATATTCTGTAAGAAAAGCTGGTTGTCGCATAAACCGCAAGGAGACCATCGCATTGTATTCCCAATTCCTCAAAGAGCTGTGGACGCTAATCCGAAATTAACACAGAATCCGGATTATGCCAATTAAAAGAGTCAGAATTAATTCATTATCAACAATAAAGTATGAGAACAAAAATTATTGCTATTTTATTATTTGCCAATTTGACAACAAGTCTTAATGCCCAGAATCATGACAAAGTAGGATTACTGGAAAAGCCGGTACCCGTCTCATCCGTAAAAAACATTACGGGATTCTTCGGACATCGTATGGAAGTGAACCGCGATGCTTATCTGAAGCACTTCCCGATAGAAAAGTATGTGGATTTTGTTGTGAACAGACAGCACACCGCATGGGACTGGACTCAGGCGGAACAACACGGTAAGTGGATAGAATCAGCCTATTTGTCGGCTGTGCAAAGCGGAGACCAGGAACTATTGGCTAAAGCAGAAGCAGTACTGAACCGCATCATCGGCTCACAGGAAGAAAGCGGTTACGTGGGAGCCACAGCCAAGAGTTTCCGTTCTCCCGAAAGACCGGTAAGAGGAATGGATGCTTACGAGCTGTATTTTGTTTTTCATGCTTTCATCACAGTGTACGAGGAGACAGGAGATAAGAAAGCCCTGGCTGCCGCAGAAAAGCTGGCAGACTACTTCCTGCAATACTTTGGACCAGGCAAACTGGAGTTCTGGCCTTCCAAACTGAGGGCACCCGAAAACAAGCAAAAGCATTTGGACGGTCAGTCAGAATTTGCAGGTCACAGCGTGCACTATTCCTGGGAAGGTACCCTACTCTGTGACCCTGTAACAAGACTGTATGAACTGACCGGAAAGAAAAAGTATCTGGACTGGAGCCAGTGGGTGGTTAGCAACATTGATAAATGGAGCGGTTGGGATGCTTTCTCACGCCTGGACTCTGTTGCCGACGGCACGTTAGGAGTAGACAAACTCCAGCCTTATGTACACTCCCACACTTTCCATATGAACTTTATGGGTTTTCTCCGCCTGTACCGCATCACCGGAGATAAATCCCTGTTGCGCAAAGTGGCAGGTGCCTGGGATGATATTCACGAACGCCAGATGTACATCACCGGTGGAGTCAGCGTTGCCGAGCATTACGAACACGATTATGTGAAGCCTCTTTCCGGTAATATCGTGGAAACCTGTGCCACCATGTCCTGGATGCAACTGACCCAACAATTACTGGAACTGACCGGAGAGTCCAAATATGCCGATGCCATGGAACGCCTGATGATTAACCATGTATTTGCAGCCCAGGACTGCGAGAACGGAGTATGCCGCTATCATACAGCCCCCAACGGAAGCAAGCCCGACGGCTACTTCCACGGACCTGACTGTTGCACGGCAAGCGGGCACCGCATTATTTCGATGTTGCCCACCTTCATTTATGCAGAAAAAGGGAAGGAATTCTACGTCAATCAGTACATGCCCTCACAATACAACGGAAAGGATTTCGCTTTCAGCATCACCGGCAACTATCCGGAATCGGAAAACATGGAGCTGGTTATTGAGTCGGAAAAAGCTAAAAATAAAACAATAAATTTGCGTATCCCTTCCTGGTGCGAGAATCCCAAAGTATCCGTAAATGGAGAAGCTGTTGCAGACATAAAACCGGGTACTTATCTGAAACTATCGCGCAAATGGGGCAAAGGAGATAAAATAAATATCATCTTCCCTATGGAAGAAAAATGGATATCACGCAGTCATCACAGCAAATACATTTCTTACAGATTGCCAGGCGGCGAAGTCATGTATAAGGAAGAACCTGCGGACAAAATACCTTATGCTTTCGTACGCGGTCCTATCGTCTATTCGCTGGATATGGTGTGGAATAAGCAGCTTTGCAATGATGACGTGGATATGGAACAGGATATGCGTATGAATGTAACATCTAAACCCACAGCAATTAACAAACCGCGCAAAGACATGTTAGGTCCGGTATATCAGGCTAAAGCTCTTTATAAAGGCAGCGAAGTGGACGTAGTGCTCACCCCGTTTGCCAATATCGGACAATGGTTCCGCCCAGATGGAGTGAAACCGCAGAAGAACGCTGATGCTTTCACATATGCAATCTGGCTATATAAGGCAGAGTGAGAGGAGGATAAGAAATAGTAGAGTGATAAAGTGATAAGTGATACTTATCACTTTATCACTCCCCTACGCCTTCAACCGGATAATGAACCTGCTCCCTTTTCCCAATTCACTTTCCACCGTCAACGTTCCGCCATGAGCTTCTACAAAATCCTTTGAGATGGATAAGCCCAAGCCACTGCCTTGCACCTTCGTTCCCGGTACACGGAAATAACGGTCGAAAATGCTTTGATGATAGCGTGGGTCGATACCCTTGCCAAAGTCCTGCACATACATCTCAATGATTTCGTTTTCATGCTTGGCACCAATCACCACACGCCCGTTTTCTTTGGAATAACGGATGGCGTTGCTCAGAAGATTTGTCAGCACCCAGGCTATCTTTTCACTGTCCACAAACAGTTTCGGCATCTTTTCATCAGGATATTCCACTTCTATCTGGATACCGAATTTATCAGCCTGCACCTGGTTGGCCTTGATGGCATACTCAATAAGCTCGATAGGCTTCGTTATCTTCGGCATCATTTGGAGCTTCCCGGCTTCCACTTGTGTCATATTCAGAAGTTCACCGGTAATGCCCAACAGACGGTCGGCATTCTCCCTGATGCTCTTTGATAATTGTTCCTGTTCATCATTCAAGGCACCCACGCGTTTATCTTCCAACAGTTGCAGACTCATAAGAATGGCAGAAATAGGCGTTTTCAGTTCATGGGAGATGGTGGAGATAAAGGTAGTCTTGGCAGAATCCAGTTCCTTGAACTCGGTGATATTCTTCAACAGGATGACGTCACCCAGGTTTTGCGGTTCGTCCGTATCGGTTTCCGTGTTCATAATCGTGATATAGGACGCTTGGAAATAACTCTCCTTGTTGTCAGCATAGATTTTCAGCGGTTCCTTCTTTTCACTGGGAGTGATGAGTTCGCGCACCAGACGGCGGAGCAGGTCGTTCTTCAGCGAGAGCTCTTCGGCGGAATGGCGGATTACATCTTCCCGCTTCAAGTTCAGCACGGTGAGCGCCTCTTTGTTGATGAAAAGTATTTCATGCTCCCGGTTCAGGCCGATGATAGGCTCATGGATACTGTTCACGATGGCTTCCAGAAACTTTTTGGCGGAGAGAATATCATTCAGCGTGCTGGCACGGTATTCCGTCAGCCGTTCCGCCATGCGGTTGAAGCTGTCGGCCACTGCGCTGAATTCTTCGTGCCCGCTCATGTCGAGGCGTTTCTCGTAATTGTGATTGGCTATTTCAAATATGCCGTGCGTCAGTTCCTGAATAGGCTTACTGATGGAACGGGGCAACCAAACAAGCAACACGATGCTGGCAAGAATGCAAACGCCTCCTGTAACGGAAATCCACAGCAAAGCACGCTGCAACCCCGGCATGGCGGCGGGACTGTCCGGTTCGGTGGCCGTCAAAATCTGGAGGTTAACGACCGAAAGAGCAACCAGCAGGATAATCATGCCGGAGAGGATGCCTACACTGAGTATTAATTTAGTACGAATATTCATAATGCACTGATGAATTAAATTTTATGCAAGTATAATCAAATCTATGTTTGCTTGCGCCAATTCGCTCACAAATTTTCTGTATTTCAACACCATGAACAAGGATTGCGGAAAGCGGAAAGCAGGACTGCCCATGCAAACCGTCGTAATTTGCCGCTCTTTACAGGCCCGTACCACGGCATCCAGCACGTCCCGGGACTGTACCTGGAGGACTTCACCATCCAACTCTGTGACCAGTTTGAAGTGGTTCAGCAGATAACGCTGGCTTGCCAGGTCGATGCGGTCGGCACTCTCGCGGGGCGTCTGCACATACAGGGCAATGAAAGAAGTATTGTAGCGGGTAGCCAGCCGTGCCGCCTTACGGATGATGCGCCGTGGCGTCTTCTCATGACTGCTGATGCATGCCAGAAACTTCTCGTGCCGGACACCTACGCTCGAAATGACGACTTCGTTCTCCACCTTCTTCTCCACTCGCAGGGCTACTTCCTTCAAGGCCAGTTCACGGAGTTGGAGGATGTTCTCGGTCCGGAAGAAGTTGGTCAGTGCCGTCTGCACCTTCTCCGGGCGATAAATCTTGCCGGCTTTCAGACGGGTTATCAGTTCTTCGGCAGTCAGGTCGATGTTCACCACCTCGTCCGCTTCCTGAAGGACACTGTCGGGGATGCGCTCTTTGACTTCGATGCCGGAGATGCCTTGTACCTCTTCGTTCACGCTCTCGATGTGCTGGATGTTGACGGCGGAAATCACGTTGATGCCTTCGTCCAAAAGGTCCATCACGTCCTGCCAGCGCTTTTCGTTGCGACTACCTTCTACGTTGGTATGCGCCAGTTCGTCCACGATGACTATTTCGGGATGGATGCGGATGATACCCTCCAAATCCATTTCTTCCAGTTCCTTGCCTTTGTAGAATATCCGGCGGCGGGGGATGACGGGCAGGCCTGCAAGGAGAGCTTCCGTCCCGGCACGTCCGTGGGTTTCGATGTAGCCGATTTGCACGTCTACGCCGTTGTCCAGCAGGTCGTGGGCTTCCTGGAGCATCCGGTAAGACTTGCCCACACCGGCTATCATGCCGATGTAAATCTTGAACTTGCCACGACGGGATTTCTTTATCAGGTCGAGGAAGTGTTGCACGTTTTGTTCTCTGTCCATACCTTTAAGTAGTTATCATTATGGGTTAGCTGGGATTAGTAAGTGAGTTGGCATATCATCAATGCCGATGATGGGTATCATCAATGCCAATGATGCCTATCATCAATGCCATTGATGATAGGCTAAGTCATAGAGACAAGATACCTCTGTCACTTACATTAAGGCTTTAAGGTTATGCCAAAGACTAAGTGGGTATCTTCCAAACAAGGATTCCAGATAGCCTGTGCAAATATAGGCAATGAAAACGAGTCTGTTATCCTGATAGCCGTAGTAGCTTTCAATGCTACATTGGTAAAGGCAAAACCGGAGTTTCCATATCCTACCGTATAAGTTTCATAAGGAACGAATCCTACGGTTGCATTCAAACCTACCGACTTCACGCTGAACGGATAGTTCACTTCACAATAGGAAGAATAGTTTTGCGCGCCTTCCTCATTCTTATCGGCACCGGCAAACATAGTGTACCAAGCTATGGACAGGGGGAACTTCTCACAAGGCAGGGCATAGGCCAGACCGGCTTCGAAGAAGTGCGCCGTCTCATGACTCGTGAAGTTGAAATACTGACGGGCACCCTGTCCCGCCCACCAGAGGCTTGCCACGGACAGCGACAGACCGGACTCGCCGAATGCGTAAGCTGCCGTCAGGTCTATCTCTTTGTTTGCCCGGCCTTCGGTAGATTTATAACCATCGAAGTCTGTGGAACCCCAGGCAGTCAGAGAGAAGCCTCCGATGCCGAAACCCAGTGTAGGCTGGAAGCTGGCTCCTGTCTGGTATACGCCGCGCCAGACGTAAGAACTTACTAAATCACCTTGCACAGTGAATTCCTGTGCCTTTACATCGTTTGTCCCGAAAATACATGCAGCAACAATGGCTGCTATTACAAAAAACTTTCTTTTTACTTGTTTCATAATTCATTCAATCTTTTAAAAACAATGCTCTTAAGAAAAGAGAGGCGTGTCTCCGTTCACCCTGTTTTTAGACATCACCATGGCAAAATATGAACGGAGCCTCCCGCCTCTCTTCTACCAACCTAAAGTTATGTTCTGATTATTAAAATAATTGATTATATAAATGATATCAAAGTATCTATTTGTCTGTCTCTTCGAGTGCAATATTCAGCTTCAACACATTCACCTTCTCTGTCCCGAAAAGGCCGAGCAACGGTTTCTGCACCGCCTCGTCTACAATACTTTTCACCTTCGCCTCATCCATGCCACGAGCCCGGGCCACACGCTTCACCTGCACATAAGCACATGCAGGAGTGATATCCGGATCGAGACCGGAGGCACTGGCCGTCACCATTTCAGCCGGAACATCCTTGCGTTGCAGATAAGGATGGTGCACCAGGAAAGTGTCGATGCGTGCTTCGACTTCCGCCAGATACTCCTCATTCGTAGGACCTTTGTTGCTGCCAGACGAACTGGAAGCATCATAACCATCGCCGGCAGCCGAGGGACGTCCCCAGAAATAAATATCCTTTGTAAACATCTGCCCCACATTGGCAGCACCCACCACCTTACCGTTCAGGGTAGCGACTTCCGCATTACCGCCATTCGGTCCTGCCACTTGGGCGAATATCCACAGGACAAGTATATAGAACACTGAGAAGAACACGCAAAAAGCAAGTGTTATTTTGAGGGATTTCAATAAAGTTTTCATTACTGTTATTATTTAATTAATATATTACAAGAATAGACTGACAATCATATCTATCAACTTGATACCAACGAACGGAGCAATGACACCACCCAAACCATAAACGAACAGGTTACGGCGAAGCAATGCACTGGCACCTATCGGCTTGTATTGCACACCGCGCAGCGCCAACGGAATCAGGATAGGAATAATGATTGCATTAAAGATGATTGCCGAAAGGATAGCCGTCTCCGGGCTATGCAATCCCATAACGTTCAGCGGTGCCAACTGCGGTATGGCAACCATAAACAAGGCCGGAATAATGGCAAAGTACTTGGCTACATCATTCGCAATAGAAAAAGTAGTCAGCGTGCCGCGTGTCATCAACAATTGCTTGCCGATTTCTACAATTTCAATCAACTTAGTCGGGTCATTGTCCAGATCCACCATGTTACCGGCTTCCTTAGCGGCCTGTGTACCGCTGTTCATGGCGACTCCCACGTTGGCCTGCGCCAATGCCGGAGCATCGTTCGTACCATCGCCCATCATAGCCACCAGTTTACCGGATTCTTGTTCTTTTTTAATATACTCCATCTTATCTTCCGGCTTAGCTTCAGCAATAAAGTCATCCACCCCGGCTTTTTCGGCAATATACTTAGCAGTCAGCGGATTGTCACCGGTCACCATAACCGTCTTCACACCCATTTTACGCAGACGCTCGAAACGTTCCTGAATACCCGGTTTGATAATATCCTGCAACTCAATAACACCGGCCACCTTCCGGTTGACACACACCACCAGCGGAGTTCCGCCATTACTTGAGATTGCAGCTATCGTATCTTCTATTTCTTTTGGAAAGTGATTCCCATCACCCTCCACTATTTTACGAATAGCATCAAAAGCACCTTTACGTATCTCGGTGCCGTCCTGCAAATCTACACCGGAGCATTTGGTTTCGGCTGTAAACTTAATCATGCGGGCACCCGTAACACTCAAATCGCGCATGCGGCGGCCTGTTTCACGTCCCAGTTCGATGATGGACTTGCCTTCCGGCGTTTCATCAGAAAGAGAGGAGAGCAGACAGGCTTCCACAAAATCGGCTTCGTTCACTCCGGGAGCAGCATAGAACTTCGTCGCCTTGCGGTTACCGATAGTGATGGTGCCCGTCTTGTCCAGCAGCAGCGTGTCGATGTCTCCGGCAGTCTCCACCGCCTTACCCGATTTAGTGATTACATTGGCACGGAGCGCACGGTCCATACCTGCAATGCCGATGGCAGAAAGCAAACCGCCGATAGTAGTCGGTATCAGGCAGACAAACAGAGAGAGGATGGCAGCGATGGAAATATACGTTCCCGGATGGTCGATGTTCGTATAGTCCGCCATCGGAATCAGTGTCACGCAGACAATCACGAACACCAGAGTAAAACCTGCCAGAAGGATGGTCAGTGCAATCTCATTCGGCGTTTTCTTACGTGTGGCACCTTCCACCAATGCAATCATTTTGTCGAGGAAGCTCTCACCCGGTTGCTGGGTCACCAGTACCTTAATTTTATCAGACAGTACTTTCGTACCACCTGTTACAGAACTTTTATCGCCACCCGCCTCACGGATTACCGGAGCGGATTCGCCCGTAATGGCACTCTCGTCGATAGATGCCAGACCTTCTACAATCTCGCCGTCGGCGGGAATGGTGTCTCCGGCTTCACAAACGAAGTAATCTCCCTTCTTCAACCGTGAGCTGCTGATGGTACGCACTTTACCGTCAATCAATATCTTGGCGGGAGTCTCCTCACGCGTCTTGCGTAAGCTGTCGGCCTGTGCCTTGCCGCGTGCTTCGGCAATGGCCTCGGCAAAGTTGGCAAACAACAGGGTGACGAACAGGATGACGAACACGAGGAAGTTATATCCGAACGTTCCGTATTCCGGGGTGCCCAGCGAGAGGAGGCACACCACCAGCATCACCAGTGTCACAAGCTCCACCGTGAACATTATCGGGTTCTTTATCATCATTCGCGGGTTCAGCTTCACGAATGATTGCTTCAAGCTTTCCATTACTTGCTCCTTCTGAAACAGAGAAGCTGATTTCTTATCTTTCATAATCTTCTTTTTCTTCTACTTACAAACTAAAATGTTCAGCAATCGTACTCAACGCATGTACCGGGAAGAATGACAATGCAGCCACAATGAAGATTACTGCAAAAGTCATCACGCCGAATGTCAGTGTATCCGTCTTCAGCGTACCGGCGCTCTCCGGAATAAACTTCTTCTGCGCTAACAAACCGGCAATGGCAACCTGCCCTATGATAGGAAGGAATCGACTCAAAATAAGTACCCAACCGCATGAATAATTCCAGAAATACGTATTATCACCTAGTCCTTCAAAGCCGGAACCGTTATTTGCCGCGCACGACGTAAACTCATACAGTTGCTCGCTCAAACCATGGAAACCAGGGTTATTCAGCCAACCTCCCTCACTTGCCACAAAGTCGGGATGATGGGCAAAGAGATAACCGGACAATGCCGTGCCCACCAAAATCACAAACGGATGGAGTAATGCCACAATGGTAGCAATCTTCATTTCGCGTGCCTCCACCTTCTTGCCAAGGAACTCCGGTGTACGTCCCACCATCAGCCCGCTGATGAACACTGCGATAATGATGAAAGTATAATAGTTCATCCATCCTACGCCGACACCGCCGAACCAGGTATTAATCTGCATATTCAACATCTCCATCAGTCCGCTGAGGGGCATTGTAGAGTCATGCATACCGTTGACAGAGCCGTTGGAAGTCACCGTAGTCGTAATGCTCCACAGAGCAGTGGCACCTGAACCAAGACGCACTTCCTTACCTTCCATCGCTCCGCCTGTCTGCGCAATGCCCATGTCGTCGATGCGCGGATTGCCATTCATCTCTTGATACACATTAATGCCCACACCTGTCAGATAAGCAAAGAGCATCACACCGAAGATGCTATAAGCCAGCTTCTTGCGTTTGGAGTAGAAACCAAGTGCGAAGACCATTGCCATCGGGATTATGAGGATAGACCAGCACTCTGCCATATTTGTCAGATACGACGGATTCTCCAATGGATGCGATGAGTTCACACCGAAATAACCGCCGCCATTAGTACCCAATTGTTTGATGGGCACAATGGCAGCCGCAGGACCTTGTGAAACCATCTGTTCCTGCCCTTCGAGCGTGGTCACCTCCATCTTTCCGTCAAAGCCCATCGGGGTACCTTCTATAATAAGGATGAAACCCACAATCAGCGAAAGCGGTAACAGGATACGGGTGCAACTCAGCACCAGAAAGTTCCAGAAGTTACCTATCGTCTTGGTCGTCTTCACGGAAATGGACTTCATGATACCTGCCATAGCCGCCATACCCGTTGCAGCCGTAATAAACTGGAAAAGCATGATGACAAATAACTGCGTGAAGTAAGTCAGCCCGCTCTCACCGGAATAGTGCTGCAAGTTACAGTTCACCATGAAACTGATGCAGGTGTTGAATGCCTGGTCCGGCGTCTGCGGGCCGTTGCCATCCGGGTTCAACGGTAGCCAGCCCTGACTGACCAACAGCACCATGCCCCATACAAACCAGAAAGCGTTTAATATCAAAAGTGCTTTCAGGAACTGTTTCCAGTTCATTTCCTCAGCGGGGTTGATGCCACACACTTTAAAAATAAGTCTCTCAATCGGCTTCATGAAGTCCGACCATGTTTTTTGTCCTTTATAGACTTTTGCAATATATTTTCCCAGTGGGTAAGCCAGCACCACCATCAGGACAATTTGCAGGACTACACCTAAAATTTCTGTGTTCATTTCTCTAATTCATTAATAGAATGATACCTTAATTGCCAATTGACTAAAACTTCTCCGGTTTTACGAGTACATACATCAAATACCCGAAAACCGCAATACCTAATACAAATAATGTTGTGTACATAATTCTCTCTCCTTCTTAAATCTTTTCAAACCAATCCACACATTTCCAGAACAGCCCGAAAGCGAGCAACCCGCTCAACAGGCAGAAAATAAATGAAATCGTTATTCCCATGTCTTTTACCTTTTTAAAATTGATACTATTATTTCATCATGCTAAGGTATGCCAATTGCGTGCCATACATGCAGAAAAGTACATAACAGTCTAATATCCAAGATTGTGAGGGTTACAAACAGAAAAGTATAAAACAGAAATACCCTTTCAAAATGAAAGGGTATTTATCAAAATAGGGCGAGATGAGTTTTATCCTGCATTCTATCCGAAGTACAGTTCAGATAGAATACGGATACATATAAAAATAAATGGTAAAAGAAGATAGATAGCAGATTAAACGAATTTAATCGTTTCCTTTAATCAAAGCTTCAACTGCGACAATAAAAGCTTCTGCACGAGGACGAAGCATATTTACTAATGGCGCATCACAATAAGCGAAATCACTGTAATCACTACTGTGCCGCTTATCGAAAAGTAAACCAAAAGTAGTGCTATGTTCCAGACTAAGACGCCCGTTACGAACAAAGTGCATGGAAAGTTGTGTTTTCACGCCATTGTGCGTAGCCGCTTCTATGTGATGACTTAATAAAAGAGCAGTAGCCGCATAATAGCAAGCATAATATAACCGATTAACAGCAGCATTGAAATATCCGCCACCGTATAGTAAATCCGCTTCTCCAAGAGTGCTGTGAGCACGTTCCAGGCGGTAATCAACCATTGCCGCACGAGTTTCGGCATCTAATTGTTGCTTCATAACACGATGCCCTCCCGACTAACATTTATAGTAAATGGACTGACAAGTTGTTCCCAAGCATGGCGGAGAAGCACTAATGCATTAATGGCTACTCCTGTCTGTGCTTCCAGTTCAGAGAGAGGGCGACGAAGTTCAAGTTCCCTATCGGGAGTGAGTTCTTCGCTATCATCAAGCAAGATAAGCAAGTCGATGTCTGAGTCGTGACGAGCATCACCACGGGCCTCGGAACCATAAAGAATGGTCTTCGCATCGGGAGCAATATGATGTATCACTTCTGCAATACGACGGACAATATCAGGTCGTTTCATTAGCTTTCCTCCTATTCGTAATTATAATCTCTTATCTCTTTCAGTTGAACAACACAAAGATAGCAATGTTTTCCGAAAAGCCCATCTCTACATACCCCGAAATGCAGCTCAAATCTTATATTCCTCTATCTTCCTGTACAACGTCGTCAACCCGATTTTCAGCAATCGCGCTGCTTCCGTCTTGTTGCCCTTCGTGTATTCCAGCACGCGGGCGATGTGCCGCCTCTCCATTGCCGAAAGTTCGAAACTACCGGGAGTTTCCTCATCCGACTGTTCATAATGGGCATTCTGAATATCGAGAGGAAGGTCGGTAATATCCAGTCGTGCCCCTTCGCAGACGATGAGGCTGCGCTCTATCACGTTGCGGAGTTCACGGATATTCCCCTTCCACGGTTGCAGTTCAAGCGTAGTGAGAAAATCAGGAGTGATCTCGGTTATCGAACGAGCCAGTTGTGCAGAGAAGTTCTTCACGAAAGCCTTTGCCAGCAGGCGGATGTCTCCCGCACGCTCACGCAACGGTGGCAGATGCACCTGGAACACCGAAAGGCGATAGAACAAATCTTCACGGAAACGCCCTTTGGCTATTTCTTCCGGCAGATTGCGGTTAGTTGCCGCAATGATACGCACATTGACGCGTGTCGGCTTGGTATCGCCTATCTTGATATATTCGCCTGTTTCGAGGATGCGCAACAACTTCGCTTGCAGTTCAAAGGCCATCTCTCCGATTTCATCCAGGAAGATAGTTCCGTTGTTCGCCTCTTCAAACAATCCCTTCTTATCTTTCAATGCTCCGGTAAACGAACCTGCCTTGTGTCCGAACATCTCGCTCTCCAGCAATTCCTTGCTGAATGAGGAACAGTTCACCGCAACGAAATTCTGTCGGGCACGCTTACTACTGTAATGAATGGCTTGCGCAAACACCTCCTTGCCAGTTCCCGTCTCTCCGGTCAGCAACACAGGCACATCGGTCACCGCTACTTTCTGCGCCAACGACACAGCATCTTTCAGAGACTTGGACTCTCCCAATATAGAATCGAAAGAGTACGTCCGTCCCACCTTCTTCTCCAACTTCTCCAGGCGGACATTCATCGCGGCCTTCTCTACCGCACGGCTGATAAGGGGAATAATCTTGTTATTGTCATCTCCTTTGGTGATATAATCGAAAGCCCCATTCTTGATGGCCTGCACCCCGTCGGGGATATTGCCGTGGGCAGTCAGCAGAATGACTTCCACATTGGGAGCCGCCTTTTTGATGGACAGCACCAGGTCCACCCCGTTCCCGTCGGGCAGAAACACATCACACAAAGCTACATCGGGGCTCTGGACTTCCAACTGTCGTAGAGCAGCCCTGCAATCACCGGCCTGGCAGACTTCGTATCCTTCCAACTCCATCATACGTGCCAGCAGGGTACGGATTTGTACCTCGTCGTCAACGATTAAAATCTTACTCATATCTCTTCAGATAAGTTTTAAACTGATAATGGTAAAAAACAGGGTGTGCAAATATAAAGCTTTTCCTGAAATGCCACGGCACATCTTTTGAACTTTTATGATAGAGAAGCAAATCTCCCCGCAACGTCTTCAGCAGCTTAACCGCACGGATACAAGGAGATAAAGGCTTCTGGAGAAATAAACGACTTTCTTCACCTCTGTTTCATTTTGATAAAATCACTCCGAAATGAAAGGGAAAGGATAAGAAGCCTGAACTGATTTATATAAACGACTAAAAATAAAAGAATATGAAAATCTACAAATTCGATGGAAATTCCACCGCATCCGTAAAAGGGATGCAACACGTAGCAGAACTGATCCGCAACAACGAACCCAAAATCGTCGTATTGTCCGCAGCGGAAAACGTCACCAAACATCTGGACGAAATACCTGCCTGCTTCTTCAGCCGCAACATCGAAGAAGCCCATGAGAAAATAACCAAACTGGAGTTCCAATTCATCGACTTCGCCAACGAACTGCTTTCGGACGACAACATCAAGCACGAAGCGGTGAAAAGCATCCTCGACTGTTTTCAGGCTATCTGGAAATACAGTCTGGAACCATTCTATTCTACCGATGAAAAGGAAATACTGGCACAGGGCGACTTACTGATATCCACCCTAATGGGATTTTACTTGCGGGAGCAAGGAGTGGACAACCGCGTCATCTGTGCTTTCGACTTCATACGCACAGGACTGGACGGCGAACCCGACCAAGAGTACATCACCGATAAGCTGAAAGAGATTTGCGCCCCCTACCCCGGCACACGCTTATTCATCACCCAGGGAAGTATTTGCAGGAATGCTTTCGGCGAAACCGACTATCTGAAGCAAGGTGGCAGCGATTATACCGCCGCCCTTATCGGCACGGCCCTACAAGCAGAAGAAATACAAATATGGACGGACACTCATATCCGTAGCAATGATACGCTGGTCGTGAAAGATGCCGACATCATTAGAGAACTGAGTTTCAGTGAAGCCGAACGGCTCACTTACTTCAATACCCGTATCCTGCATCCGCTTTGTCTGACCACAGCATGGAAAGGGGATGTCCCCATCCGTCTGCTCAACCCCACAGCTCCCAAAGCGGAAGGAACTTATATATCAAACAATCAACAGAAAACTAAAACCGCAAAAGCGATAGCCGCCAAAGACGGTATCACCTACATACGCTTTGAATCGAACGATATATTGAGACCTTATATGTTTATCAGCAAAATTCTCGACACCTTCTCCAAATATAAGACGATGCCCTGTCTCCTCACTTCGTCCAACGATAACCTGTCGATAGCCACGGACAATAAAGAACATCTGTCGCTCATCCTGCGGGAACTCAACCGGTATGCCCGGATATGGGTGGAGGACCGAATGAGTATTATCTCCGTCATAGGAAACAGGAAGTCTTCGGGCATAGAGTTCGAAGCCCGCATTATGGACGCACTGAAGGATATTCCGTTAAGGATGATTTCATACGGCAGCGACGAGAATGATGTGTCACTCGTCATCAGGACGGCAGACAAGGCGGAAGCGCTCCGTCTGCTTGATGAGAAGTTGTTTAAAACGGTATGTTTCAGGAAGGCTTGCTAAAAAGGCAAGCGTTCCATTACTTCTAAACACATACGCCCGTTATGGTACGGACATTTCCAGAATCCGGCTTTATCATCTTCGGTATTTACCGTACCATCGGCACGCACACTCCAATGCCATTCACCATTCTTTTCATCTATCAGGTTCTTCCTGATGAAGTCCCAGCAACAAAAAGCTTTCCTCAGTGCCACTTCATCATCAAAATGCTGATAGAGATTGACGTGCCCCACTACATTCTCCGCCTGCACCCACCAATGGCGGTCGGTATCGGTCTTTTGCTTATCCGGAAAGGTTTCATAAATCATGGAGCCGTCAGGAGTCAGCCCTTCATCGGCTGCGGCGGCGATAAACTCAACCAGCGGTTCCACTTTTTCCAGCAACGCCTCATCTCCCAGCACCAAGGCGGCTTCATGTATCAGCCAGGAAGCTTCGATGTCATGCCCGTAAGAAATAATGTGGTATTTGCTGTGCCAGTCATCGTCGAAAAAGAGTTCCAGATGGCCTGTTTCGATATTAAGAATCTTATCCGTAAATAGTTCTATCAGATTGCGCAACTGTCGTTTCAGACGTTCGTCTTTCCATACACGGTAAAGATTAGTGTAGGGTTCCAATATATGCAGATGCGTATTCATCGTTTTGCGCTCGTTCTCATCTTTATCACTGAGCCGCATATCGGCAATCTCGCCCCACTGACGGGTAAGTGCCTCGCAATATCCGTTCTTCACGGGATCGAAGCTATGCTTCTCAATATCTTCAAAAAGACGAATCGCATACTCCAATGCCTCAGCATCTCCCGTGGCACGGTGATACTCGCTCAGTCCGTAGATGGCAAAACCGATGGCATATATCTGTTTTTTCGTATCCAGCGGACAACCTTTATAATCGAGTGACCAATAGATGCCTCCGAACTCTTTATCATAGAAATTTTCTACAATCACCCGTTTGGCACGAGCTGCCGTCACAAGATATTCTTCTTTCTTCAGCAGACGGTAGGCAGCTGAAAAGGTCCAAAGGATACGAGCATTCAGAATAGCACCTTTCTCTGCTTCCGGCATCAGTTCTCCGGTTCCGGTGATACGCCCATAGAAACCGCCGTTTGCTTCATCCGTCATTCGTTTCATCCAGAAGGGAAGAATATCGGCTACCAACTCTTCCTCCATCTCTTTCTTTATATTCCTAACATCCATAGTCTATAATTTAGCCATTTACAATATAGAATCAAACTACACACCATTAAAGAGAATTTCTGATAGGTTTCAGTTTCTCATTAATCTCTGCCACCCGGTCCTTCGTCAGCGGATAAAAGTATACAACCACTATTGCCAGCACAGCCACAGCAGCAGGAATCCAACTCATCAGCAAGTTTAACCCCGTCAACGCCTCCTCTGTCTGCACCACTCCCTCTGCAGTGTTATAGCCGAACGCCGCAAGTATCCACATCACAGCCGCCCCTCCGAAGGCACCGCCAAACTTCTGCGCCATCGACGAAGAAGAGAATATCAGTCCCGTGGACGCTGTACCGTCTTTTAACTCGGCATAATCAGAAACGTCGGCATACATACTCCAGACAAGCGGAGACACAATGCCCGTACAGATTGAAATGATGACCTGCATCACCAGCATCAGCCAGAAGCCCACCGGCGTACAAGGCAGATAGAAGAACAAAATGCTCAATACAGCCAGTACAGCCATCGTCAGGATATAAGTGGATTTCTTACCCAATCCGCGTGAAAGAGGTACAGCCAGCACTACTCCTATCATATTCGACACTTCGCCCACACCAAGGAACAATCCGGCATAGAACAAAATTGTGAAATCACCCAAGTTCAGGAATATACTGTCACCAATATAATCTTTAAAGAAATAAGCAGCCGTAGCACCCCGCACCGTACAAAAGAGATTGGAACACAGTGCCGCCCCGATAAGCAGCCACCAGGGAACATTAGCCAGCAAAGACTTGAAGTCTTTCCCGATAGAAGCAGTAGACACGGTTTTCACATATTCGCGTGTCATCCGGAAACAAAGCAGGAAACAGAGGAAGCATAGAGTAGCAATCACTATCATAGAATATTGCCAACTGATATGCACTGAACCAGTCATATCCTTAAACCATGTACACAACGGCTCCCAGGCAAACAACGCAATAAAACTGCCTCCATAGGCAAAAAACATCCGGTAAGAAGAAAACACGGTTTTCGTATCCGAGTCATCTGTCATTACTCCAAGCATAGCGCCATAAGGCACATTGATAGCCGTATAGACCGTCATCATCATGATATACGTGACATATGCCCAGACCAGCTTACCCGTCGCCCCAAAATCCGGAGTGGTAAACATCAATACACCACAAACGGCAAACGGAAGGGAAATCCATAACAGATAAGGACGGTATTTCCCCCAACGTGTATGCGTCCTGTCAGCTATTATCCCCATCATCGGATCAGAGACGGCATCCCAAATGCGCGTCACCAGCAACAGGACACCGGTATCCGCCAGACTCAAACCATATATATTTGAATAAAATATAGGCAGATAATAGGAGAATATCTTCCAGAACATAGAAGAAGACATATCGCCAAAACCATAACCAATTTTCTCTTTCAGTGTTGCCATGATACTAAATATTAGGTATCAAATATAAAATATTAATTCTGTGCAGAACGCTGTCAGCTAATATTTAATATCTAAATAAATTAAGATTTTGTTTAAGGTTCTTGTCAATTAGCCTCTTCAACGTCTCCACAGAAGCAGAAGAAGACAAGCCATCAACCGGAGTATTCATACAATAGTCCACCAGTTTATCAACCGTAGAAGTAGCCACATGCATCCGCGTATCCGAAGAAGCATAGTAGATGAAAACCTTACCATCTTCATCAGCAATCCAGCCATTGGAGAAAAGCACATTGCTCACATCGCCAATGCGTTCGTCTCCTTCGGGAGCCATAAAATAGCCACCGGGAGCAGCTATTAGTTGGGTAGGATCATCCAAAGCGGTCATATACATGTAGAGCACATAACGTAATCCGGCTGCACAAGCACGTACACCGTGGGCCAAGTGCAGCCAGCCTTTAGGTGTCTTTATAGGATGGGGACCCTCACCGTTCTTCACTTCTTTAATGGTGTGATAGTAACGCTGGTCGATGATTTTTTCCTCTTTCACTTCTGCATGTGTCATGTCATCTACCAGAGCCCAACCGATGCCACCGCCGCTACCGGCATCAATAAATCCATCTTGCGGACGGGTATAAAGTGCATACTTACCGTCAACGAATTCAGGATGAAGCACCACATTGCGCTGTTGGCTCTTCGTCTTCAGGTCCGGCAGGCGTTCCCAGTGCTTTAAATCTTTAGTACGTGCAATGCCGGCCGTAGCTGTGGCCGAAGATAAATCCCCCAAAGACGCATTGTTGTCGTGACGCTCTGCACAGAAGACGCCATAAATCCAACCGTCCTCATGAGCTGTGAGGCGCATATCATAAATATTAGTAGCCGGGACCATATCTTCGGGCATAGTGATGGGGTAGTCCCAAAAACGAAAGTTATCTATCCCATTAGGACTTTCGGCTATGGCAAAGAATGATTTACGGTCTGCACCTTCCACACGCACAACCATCAGATATTTACTATTCCACTTGATAGCACCGGAATTCATCGCAGCATTGATCCCTATGCGCTCCATTAAATAAGGATTGTTATTCTCATCCAAATCGTAACGCCAGAACACGGGAGTATGCGCCGCTGTCACTACCGGATATTTATAGCGCGTAAATATGCCATTACCATTTTCTACAGGTATATTCTTTCTTGTAATCAATGCTTCATGTTCCTGAAAAAGCTTTGATACCTTATCTTTAAAAGTTTCCATCTATATTTATAATTATTTGTTATTAAAATCACCTACATGAACAATCTCTGTAAAAAGTCGCGTAATTGCTGCCGCCAGAACTCCCACTCATGTCCGTAAACGGCATCATGAAACTCACAATTCACTCCCTGTTGCTTAAGTTCCTCTACAAAAGCGACGTGTCCATCATAACGAGGGTCTTTTGTTCCGCAGCTAATCCACAGTAGTTGAAGTTGTTTATTGATGTTTGCCGGAGTATCCATTACTCCGGGAGTGTAAGTATCATGACTAAACTTACCATCTCCTATTATTCCCGCACTAAACTGACCAATATAAGAGAACTTATCCAGATTGCGCAAACCAAGCACATAAGCCTGACCGCCACCCATAGAAAGACCGGCAATAGCCCTATATTTCTTGTTTTTTTCAACTTTATAGTTCTGTTCTATGATGGGAATTATATCCATCAAAAGTTCCTCCTCCAATGTATCCATTCCTTCAACAGTACTTCCACCTGCCCAAGACCCATCAGTCAAACCGTTGGACATCACAATCAGCATAGGTATAGCCTTGCCCGAAGCTATCAGATTATCTAAAATAATGGCAGCCCGTCCATCCTTCACCCAGCTACTTTCATTATCTCCCCCACCATGACGCAAATAAAGAACCGGAAAAGTTTTCTTTCGCTCTTTTCGATATTCAGCCGGAACATATACATACATCTCACGAGGCTTCTTCAAGGGAGTTGATGTGTATTTCACAATATGTACTTCTCCATGTTGTACGTTCTGTAACTCATCATAACGGGATGGAGTGCCATGTACTTCCACCACACTACCATAAACAGAAGTACCGACTTTTACCACAGGGTTGGCAAAATCAATGGTACGGATACCATCAATTTCAAAGAGATATTGGTATAAGCGTGGAGCCACAGGTTCAATGGTGATCGACCAGACTCCCTGCCCATCTTTTACCATTGGTTTTGACAATATATCCCATTCATCAAAATGCAGGATAACCTTTTGTGCATCCGGCGCTTTCACTCTGAAAGTGATACTATTATCATCATTAACTACCGGAGAAAAGGGCGGTTCGGCAGGTTTCCACCAACCTTCAGTGCTAAATGTATTTTCCTTCTGCTGAGCCCTGACAACCTGCGTCATACCATTTATAACGGTAGCCCATATTATAATAACTAATACCTTTATTTTCATCATTTAAAAATTTAATCCGTACATAAGCATTATTTCTAGAAGCATTTACTGCTTTAAACTATTCAACAAAACAGTGCGCCCTTCCCTGTCAGGATCATTTTTCACTTCGCATATATCATTCAGTACCATAGTTTCACCACCTTTTATTGAAAACTCCGGCCACTTCGGTAAAGATGAACAATTTGGATTACCTGTCCGAGCAAAGTTCAATAAGGCATCTGCCATTTTATACGATAGTTTACGTGGGCGGGCGCCTCCACCGGAATGCGTTATCATTAAATCTGTATTCAACAACCAGAAACTTATATCCAAACAATGAAATGCACGCATACGTCCATCAAACAAAGATGGGCAAAAGCCAAACCATGCCATATAGACAGGAGATTTCTGTTTTTTCTTCGCCGTTGCAGCCTCAATAACCGACAAACGGCTTGAACGGACTAATATCAGAACTTCTATCGGCTTTGCTTCCGGAAAATTACGGGCATATGCATTATAAATTTCTTCAGCCTTTTCGCCATAAGGGTCGGATAATTGTTCGATAGCCTGTACAGCCGTTATTCCTTCCTGACTGGAGTCTGCACGATTCACTCCCCATTCATGAAATGTAGTACAGAATATCATTGGTATATCAGGAGAAGAAGCATTACTAAAAAACTCTCCTTCGGGAAGATGCACTCCATCTCCTACCGGTCCAAAGCTACCTCTAACCATCCCGGAACCTCCTTCTTCTTTCTCCATTCGGGCAGCAGCACGGTAGGCCAATGTCATATAATCTCTCCAAGGCATATCCTGAAGTTTATCCATTTCTGCTGCGGAAAGCCCTGCTTCTTTTACGATATACTCACCTAATAACCGCGAATACTTTGGCTGATTAGCACGGACTGCCGACCCGCTCAATGACACCCCTTTATGAATTAGACCACGCATCTCGGGCATGGTAGCTAACAAACAAACCTTAGCACCACCACCTGACTGCCCTATAACAGTTATATTATCAGGATCACCACCAAAATTGGAGATATTGTCATGTATCCATCGTATAGCAGCAGCCATATCCAATAAGCCAGCATTACCCGAGTCTTTATATTTCTCTCCAAAAGCAGACAAATCAGTAAATCCAAAAACGCCCAAACGATGATTGACAGAGCAATAGACAACATCACCATATCGTGTAATATTCTCTCCGTTATATCCATCTTGTTCTATGCCGTTGCCTCGTGTAAAACCACCACCATGCAGCCAAACAATTACCGGACGTTTCTTACCGTCAGTAATATCTTGTGTCCAAATATTAAGGCAGAGACAGTTTTCGCTGATTTCATCATAATTCCAGTGATCTACAAACATATCATAAGAAGTAGAAGCACGGCTATACACATCTTGAGGAGCAGTATTGCCATAAAAGACAGCAGGCCGGATACCCGTCCACGGTTCATGTTTACGAGGCGGCATAAAGCGGTTTTTACCGGATGTTTCAGCAGCATAGGGAATGCCCAGAAAAGTATAGATACCACGCATAATGTATCCTTTCACCTTTCCATACTCCGTTTCAGCAATAGCGATATTATCACCTATCTGTACCTGAGAACCATCATCCGTATAAGCATCCTTATCTAACGAACCACCCTCATCGGGCAAAACAATCCCCGAAGACAATGCAGCGAAAGGATGGGCACCCAGCATAATGGTGCCCAGTCCTATGCTTTTGATAAATTTTCTTCTATCAATACTCATAAATATAACGTCCTATATTTACCAAATGAATGTTCCTACAGACCCGGGAGCCAAACGTAAATTGGCAAAACGACCATTGTATTGTATCTTAACAGCCTGTTGTGACCAACTATCATTAGCAACAATCAAAACTATCTTTCCATCAGGAGTTTTGAAAGCAACATTAGGCAAAACATTGCTATGTTCCACAACTGTCGCACGACGCACTTCAGCACGTTCTTCATCTTCTGTGATATCCACTCCCGGATCGAAAGCATCGGTAGATGATATACGTACCGAGCCGGGACGAACAAATTTGGAGGCATGTGCCATCGCATAATATGCGATATTACGAGTAACTTTATCTCCGTCGATAGTAATCGCACCCTGACACATAGAGCAGCCACCGTTATCCGTATGTGGGTCATTCTGTGGATCGGCAGCGTAATTCCACAAAATAGAGTTCTTACTCCAATTGCGGGTTACATCAACCACCAAACGCCTTACGGACGACGCTATATTGATTGATTTGCTGTCAGGACGCTCTGTCAGCATCTGCTCGGTAAAATAGATATTTTTATCCGGACGTGCTCTATGCACAATGCTCATGCCACTCATATAACCACGATAGTGATGAAAGGCAGATCCATCTACATATTGACTAGTAACAGGATCGCTTAATATAGCCAATGGATAATCCGGACGATCACAGTTGTGGTCAAAAATAACAATCTTAGTTTTTAAACCGGCAGCTTTAAAGGCCGGACCTAAATGGTCTCTTACAAATTCATTCTGCTGTTGCCAGTACCAAGGCATACTTGGAGTATTGCGTGAATTAAGGGGTTCATTTTGCACGGTAACCACATCAATGTTTATCCCTTCTTTCTCCATAGCCTGAACATATTTTGTAAAATAGCGGGCATAAGCATTGTAGTATTCATTTTTAAGTGCGCCACCTCGCACATTAAAGCTTTCCTTCATCCATGCAGGAGCAGACCAAGGTGATGCCATAATCTTAATATCCGGAACAATTTTCAGAATTTCTTTCATTACCGGGATTACATCATCATAATCATGTCCCAAACTGAATTTCTTCATTTCTACATCCTTTTTTCCCTCTGGCAAATCATTATAGGAATAAACAAAATTATTCAAGTCCGATGCTCCCAAAGTTAATCGTATATAGCTAAAGCCAACACTGTTTCCATCAGTTGCAAACATTTCTTTTAATATCTGCTCACGGGCAGGAGCACTCATATGATGAAGATGAAATGCACTTCCTTCTGTCAATGCAAATCCAAATCCATCTATCGTTTGAAACTCCTGACGATCATCTATAATAATAGGTAATCCTTTCCCCTCTTCAGCCCCTAAAGTTATTTTTTCCGGTTGTTGCTGGAAAAGCATAGAACGATCGGCGTTCGTAACCCATGCTTCTATTTCCTGGGCACTCAATGCCCCTACACCACATGCCATAAACGACATTATAGCAAAAGCCTTCAAATAGTTATTCTTCATTATATCAACAATTAAAGTTTTCATATTAATCTTTATTCTATTCAGTCAGTGGAGTTAAGATATATATCACTTCTTTCTCGGCACCTAAGATTATTTCCTTCAAGTTCACAGAAGAAGATGTATAATTGATATCCAGAATATCTTTAGTAACCAACATTGTTGGATCAATAGCCTGCACTTTATATTTCCGTCCCCCAGAAACCGGTATAATGACATTAGTAATAAGGGTCGCATGCTCAGGATTAAACAAATACACAAATATCTCTTCTCCGCATTTTACGCCAAAGGCATGGGACGTTCCTGCTTTTACGGTTAAGGATTCGAAAGAGCCCCTACCGGCAGCAAGCATTCTATCACTAACTTCTCTAACTTTCCGATAATATGGTGTCAAACCACGAGCATCAAAATACTCCCACCACCAACTCATTGGTGTAACCGGGGTTGGAGAAAACAGTCCATACCATACACCGCGTTTGAAATCGACATCCATTTCGTGAGAGAAATCATCAAAGTTCTTTGACCAATCCCATTCCCTGCTAAATTCTCCGATTATGTAGGGTTTGCCAAACTCCTGAACATACCGTTCAATTTCGGCAGGTATACTCGATGTATTATTATATATATGCTTTTGGTTAATATCTATATTCTTGATAGAGTTTAAGCCTTCAATATCCCGATGTGAAATGCTGGTAGTAACAATGTGACGATAAAGATCTATCTGCTTCATATAAGTACTCATTTCATCATGCCAGTCAGCAATCACTTTTCCATCGATAGGATTATTCTTATTTTGGAATTGCACATTGTCAACTTCATTAAAGAATTCCCACATAGCAATAGAGGTACTATATCCCCAACGGGCTACAATATAGCGTAACCGGTTCTTATACCAGGCACGTGCCTTTTTACTGACAAAGAAGTCTTCGGCATTATCCACAACACCACGATCTCTTGTTAAATAGCCGCCTTGCCCTAATGTCAGCATAATATATAAGTCCAGACTTTCCGATAACTCCACCAGATAATCCATACGTGCAAGTGCACTCGGATTATAATATTCGTCACTTGGGGTATAGCGTACATTATTGAACGAACTTTTATAATCAATTGGCAAATTCCAGGAACACATCCATGTACGGAAAAAGTTTCCACCATTCTTCGCAAACTCAGTCAACAGATAATCATAATTATAGAGTTCTGCCTTTTCATGAAGTTGTTTAAAGAACTTCGAGTCATCCTCATCCCTCGATTCCCAACATATATTTTCTCCAATCCCCCGGAAAGGACAACCATTGTCAAATTCTAATATCCAATCTGATTTTGCATGTAAGAAGCCGGGGTTCTTCGATTTAACCACTTCAAAGTTCAATGCCTTTGAAGTCGTTTTCTTCTTTCCTTTCTTCGTCAATTGAATTTTGTATTGATATAGCCCGCTCTCTTGGGGAGCATACCTTGCCTTCCAACAAGAGATATTACGTTCCTTCTCCGATACAAAATAACAAGGCAATACTTGTTCTTTCCCCGAAGGAGTAACAATCAACATATCCAAGGCAGCCTCTTCCTGCATATAGGGATTATTAAACTTCTGCATCAGTTCAATATCAACTTCAACTTTACTATATTGCTCTGGCTGAGTGGTATGTATGCTACTTTTTATTATTTGCCCGTATATAGAGATACTCATGCTCAACAGACAGATAAAAAAGAATATTCTATTTTTCATGTTCTTTCTATATTTTAGTCCGTATAAATTGCACCGGCACCTTCCCACGCCTGATCCTGTACTAAGACACCTGCCGAGAGATTAACCTGGCTTACAGGTATAGGAAAGAATCCACCTGTTTCTTCAACTCTTTTCTGCATATCGCCAAAGTTTGCTGTAGTCCATACACCAGCATTGCAAATAGGTACTCCGTTCTTCTTGTTCAACTGTGTACCGGCAATATGCCAACGCAGCAAATCATAGTAGCGAATGCCTTCAAAGCATAATTCATGTCTGCGTTCATTACGCAATGCTTCATCCGTATATGCTTGCAATCCAGGCAAACCAGCCCTATCTCTTACCTGATTTATATAAGATACATCTTTCGTAAGTTCGGCTAACATTAAGAGTACATCTGAGAAACGCATAATATATGTATCCTGAGTATTATTCTTTCTGTAATCATCCGGAGCATTGAATAAAATACAACTATAATTCACAAAATCAGTACCGCCCTCTGCATTTTTTCTTTTAGCATTCATAGCAATATACTTCTTATTCCAATAGCCGGTTTCTTCCATTTGTCCATCTCCACCCCAGGTATATTTCTCCATTTCATTCGGATCTCTGACGTCCATAATGGATGCCTGACGACGAATGTCTTCAGGTTCATTCTCTTTCCATTCATCCCACAACTGAGAATTGACCGTTCCGCCTCCCCAGCCTAAGCCTAAAGGAAACATCTCTGCACCGGCATTAGACACTCCCCAGCCACGAATAGAGCTATATAATACAAGCTGATTAGCATGGTTTTCGCCATAAGTATCGGCCAACGATGAATATTTGTAACCAAATATATTTTCGATATTGGCACCTTCCTCTTTAATCCAAGTAATATTGCCATATTCCTGAGCATATTCAGTCTTTATTTTTTGCATATACTTATAGTCCTTGGATGTTTCCTCATTACTATAAGGCCATAATGACCAAAAATTAGGTAAAAGTCCATGTCCGCTATTAGTAACAACATCTTCTAACCATGTAATGACCTGATCTTTGGAAATACTTCCACCCTCAGCAAGAGGCATATTCTCCTTTTCATAATAACCGGTATAGAATAGCCAAGCCCGCGCCATTATAGATTCGGCAGCCCACTTTGTTGCATGTCCTAAACGTGCCTTATCCATACTCTGGTATTTCACAGCCGGCATTTTTTCAATGGCAGCTTTAAAATCCGAAGCAATTTGTCCCCATAGTTCTTCCGGAGTCGCACGAGGCAAATTAACCTGCTCCGTAGTCAACACCAAAGGAACTGTTCCATAAGTACGGCAAAGATTCATATATGCATAAGCCCTAAGAAACAGACTTTCTCCTTCAACAGCATCTCTATTTGCCTGACTACTCCAGGTTACCATATCCATACCCTTCAAAATAGTATTTACTCTGAATATAGCAGCATACATTTGCTGCCAGGGATTCTTATACTGCTCCTCGCCATTGCGTTTTAAACGACCGATAGCACGATTATCCCTATCACTCTGTCCGGCACCTCCAAAACGGTCATCAGAAGCTAAATCACTCATATAAAACGGATTATTCAGAGGAGCTATTTGGACAATTGTCTGATAAGTCGCTGCTATCAGCATATCAACGTCAGCTTCCGTCTTCGGGAAGTTCGAAGAGTCCTTCTTCGTCAGGTTATCTGTATCCAGGAAGCTTTCGCAACTCATAAACATACATACAGAAAAGCATAATAATAGTATCTTTTTCATGACTAATTAAAATTTAAGATTGAAACCTACAATTATAGTACGCGGAGAAGGATAAGAGCCGATATCAATGCCTGATGCCCAGCTATGACCATCGCCATAACCAACTTCCGGATCCATGCCTGAATAACCGGTAATTGTCAAGAGGTTCTGCACAGCAAAGTACAAACGTGCTTTTTCAAGAAACATCTGTGGGAAGAGTTTTTTAAAATCATATCCGACAGCAAGATTCTGAATACGAAAGTAATCACCATCCTTAATATATATGTCAGAGATATTTTGCCAATTCAGATGAGAAGTACTCGTTAATCTTGGCAATGTATTGGATGTTCCTTCGCCATGCCAGCGTCCGTATATTTCCGTTGTATAATTATCCAATGGCTCATCTTTATAATTCCTATATGATTGTGCAATCTGATTACCCAAAACAGCAACGGTTGCAATATTCAAGTCAAATCCTTTATATTCCATATTAACATTAAAACCCATATTAACCTTAGGATAAGGATTTCCAATCATAGTACGGTCTTTAGAGTCAATCTTGTTGTCTTTATTAGTATCGACAAAAATCAAGTCACCAGGTTGTACATTGTCATATTTAGCTCCCTGATAAGCATCTATCTGGGCTTGGCTCTGAAAAACTCCGGCAGTTTTGTAGCCATAGAAAAAGCCAATGGGATAGCCCACTTGTGCACGATACATCTCATCACTATTTCTGAACAAGGTACCTGTGCTACCATAGATTATCTGTTCACTGTTATTAATCTTGGTTACTTCATTCTTGTTATGCGCAATATTATAGCTCAAACCATAAGAAAAGTCACCTACCTGATCTCTCCAAGTCAACCCCAGTTCAATACCTTTATTTTGCACATCACCACCATTTACATAAGGTGCTCCCGAACCGTAACTTGTTAATGCCGGAGCCCTCAACAGCCAGTCCTTAGTGTTTTTTACATAATAATCAAATGCAACCCCTAAACGACTTCTCAGAAAACGAGCGTCAAAACCAACATTAATCTGTTCTGACGTTTCCCAAGTAACGTCTTCATTTGCCAGAATATCAGGATAAGCGCCAGTAGAAATAGAGCCCTTATCAGTACCGAAGAAATAGCGGGCATTAAAATCAATGGTAGATAAATATTGGAACCCATCAATAGATTGATTACCGTTTTGTCCCCAGCTTGCTCTTAATTTAAAGAAATCCATAAATGAGGTTACTCTTTCCATAAACGATTCATTGGTAAGTACCCATCCGGCTGATATCGAAGGAAAATATCCCCAACGTTTCCCACGCTTGAAATTAGATGAACCGTCGGCTCTCATTACAAAGGTCAACATGTATTTTTCATTATAATCATAGTTAACCCTACCAAAAAATGACGCCATCTTATGAGGAGCTATCGGGGCACCACCAAGAGTTGTTGAACCGGGAAGAATCACTTTCGTATTATCCAAATAAGCGTGTTCAAAATCATTAAATAGAGAATTCTTATTTGAACCATTCATACTCATGCCCAAACCATTATTTTCCACAGATTGTCCTAGTAATACATCAAAATTATTACGACCTGCCGAGAAGACATAGTTGACTGTGTTTTCAATCATCCAGTTCATTCGCGTGGCCATTCTCTGCTGTACTTCATTTTCATTTCTGAAATTGTCACTTGACAGATTATATACAGGAGCAAACTTTCTATAGTTGTTTTGTGAGTAACGTACACCAAAGCTGCTTCTGAACTTCAAATTCTTAATGGGTTGCAATACAAGATAAGCATTTGCATGAAGACCATAAGTTTTGGTTTCATTTTGTCCATGTTCATAATCCATGATACCGATAGGATTGGCTCTACTACTATTAAGAGGAATAGCAGTTGTATAGTTACCGTCAGCATCATACACATCAAAAACCGGATAAGTATTCATCAGTCTATATATACTGTTAGAATCCATGTTGCCAATAGCAATTCCATTCTTGCTGCCAGCATTGAAATTGATGTTCTCCCCAAATTTCAATACCTCTAAATTATTATATTTATATAAGGTATGCTCTGAATTGATACGAACAGTTGTTCTTTCATAAACCGGAGCAACCGGTTTGCCGATAGTACCTTCCTGACTTGTATTTGAGATACCTACTGAGAATACAGAACGCTCGCTACCGCCACTGATATTCAGCGAATGATTTCTGATAAAAGCATTCTTATTCAATGCACTTTCAAACCACTGCGGACCTTCCCAACCACTCTGAATTCTATTCCAATCTGGCACAAGATTAGCCCAATCTATGGTTCTGTTATCATTGGCGTATGCCTCATTCATTATTTCCACATATTGTTGGGCATTCAGAAGTTCCGGTTTCTTATATACATTCTGCCAACCGATATAAGTATCCAATGTAACATCCAACTTACCTGTACGTCCCTGTTTTGTTGTTACCAAAACAACACCGTTTGCAGCACGTGCACCATAGATAGCAGCTGAAGCAGCATCTTTCAAAATATCAATAGACTCAATATCTGAAGGATTCAAGGAATTGATATCTCCTCCCGTTACGCCATCAATAATATATAGCGGTTCTGAGTTACCCACAGTGCCCAAACCACGAACAGCTACTTTAAAGCCCTCGCCCGGCATACCCGACAACGATGTAATATTGACACCTGGTGTTTGACTGGCCAATGCGCCTAAAGCATTTACCGTATTCAGCTTTGTAATGTCTTCGCCCTTCACCTGTGAAGTTGCACCTGTCACCAGTTTCTTCTTTTGCACACCATATCCCACAACTACCACATCATCAAGTTCCAGTGCATTCATTTGTAAAATGACCTTAATGTTTGTTTGATTCCCAACTACGATATCCTGAGATATAAATCCAACGAATGAAAAAGTAAGAATTGCATCTTTATCAGGTACCGAAATTTTAAAATTACCATCAATATCAGTAATGACTCCGATAGTTGTTCCTTTTACAAGAATATTTACCCCCGGTATTGTCAAACCATCCGTATCGACCACTGTTCCGGTAACAGTGATGCCAGATTGCATTATCTCATTAGAAGATAGACTTCCCATACCACTGTAAGCGTTAGCGAAAGTAACGCTCACACTCATCAATAACAAAAAAGAGCATAATTTCATAAACAAAGGTATCTTTGCTATCAAAGACCTTGCATCTATTCCTTTTACATAATGTTTCTGCATGTTTTTCATTTTTTAGGTTCTTATTTAAAGAGTTTAATTTATTATATTCCAAAAAAATTATCAATCACTCATGTTCCATAGGCAAATCTGTTAGCGTTATAGACTCTACTGTTTTTCATTTTACGTAAAAAGTATATTCAAATTCCCAGGATATTTTATTTTGAGGCAATACTTCAATATGGATGTAAGGCTCCGGGCAATATGTTCTTTCCGAAGCCCAGAAGTGAACCGTGGAATATCCGGTATCAGAAACGATACGTACTCCTGCTTTTAGCTTCCGATTCTCTATAATGATAGGTCCGTTTGTTACACTATCCCCCAATATGCTATACAACATTACGTTTTCATTAGCAGCAAGTTGTCTTCTAAATCCAATCTCGTTTTTATCGATATTCAGAATATTGCTTTTGTCATAAGCAATACTTCTCACCGCATCTTCCGGAAACTTCACTGTTACATCAGCATTAGTGGGCAGATGTCCTATCGTAAAGAAATTGTGGTTGTAGACATTCGTCCGGATCAATTTCTTTCCGGTATTTTCCAATGTATGCTTTATAAGCAATTTAGGACTGCCGTTAACTAATTCAATACATTTTGTATATCGATACGAATAGCCGGACACATCCTCAACTTCATGTATAAACTGAACCTTACAATCCAACCGGTTTATAGTCCACTTTCCCGGATTGGTCATCTCATAAAGTTTAAATTTATCATATTTCTCTGCCTGAAGTTTACGAAGCCCACCTACACCTATTTTCAGGAAATCCGCATTATCCTCATCATACCATCCTATTTCTTCAAATTCTTCAGCCGGTCCACATATGGCATCATTAACACTAGGATTATGTTTCGAATACCATGGTCCCAGATAATCACATCCTTTATATTTCAATTCATATATAATGCCGGACCAATCAAATCTTGAAGCCCTATAAAATCCATTCTCATTATCCGGCAAGTAGATTCCAGCCGTTATTATCCCATTAGAAATGGAGTGGGAAGGATAATCCTGACTTTTTATTTCCCCAAGATGAAAGAAAACAGGAAGTAAAAGCAATATGCTAATAAACAACAGTCTCATATTGAAAAGCAAAACGGCTATTTTTTCAACTTATATGTTTGGTCAGAAAAATCTATCATGTCAAGATTGACACTACGCGGATGATTATAGATATCTTTGGCTATTTTCACGTTATCGCTATTCAGGATGAAATATCCCCAAGGCATAAACCAAGACCATTGTGGTTGATTTTCATACACTTCGGTTGAAGGCAAAGCTCCCACTTCACCTAGAGATATAATCTTCCCCTTGCCCAAAGCAACAAGTTCGTCGTGGTGCGATTGTTTCCAATCGGCATGGTAAACGTCAGCAGCCAAGACGTCCACATAATCCGAGCCGGGATAATAATCGGCATACGGACCGGCCTCATCACCGGGATTATTACGGGGAGCATTCGTATTCCACACCCAAAGCAGATTGTTTAGTTTATGATAATCAGTCAGATAGTTATACATTGAAATCCACAGTTTCTTAAAGCCATTTTCACCCGGTTTGTTACACCACCAGAACCAAACACCATTCATCTCATGAAAAGGACGCCACAAAACAGGAACACCAGCAGCCTGAAGTTGCTTCAGATACACTGCAATTCCATCCATTTGTTTTTTCCAGAGGTTATTGAGTTCCGTACCATCAGTTGTCAGTTCATCCCACTCTTCCTGGCTTGGAAGATTATCGGCCCATCGCCAAATATCGTCACCATTGCAGTCATCACCATTGGTAGGCCAGCAGCAATGCCACATCAAAGTAATAATACGGCCTTCATGATATTTTTTAATTGCCGCATCCACTATTAACTGTCTTTGCTGGGTAGTCGATAAGTTGAGCACTTCACAAGGAACAGTTCTATTTCCCGGAACAGTCAGATTCAAAGGTCCGCAATGACGAAAATCACATTGATTTTCTCCTAAAGCATTAAAGCTAAAATCGGAACCCCAGATAACAGGAGTCTTTCCGGTTAAAGAATCCACCACCTGATCGTAACGGTTGATGTCACTAGCAAAATTATGTATCCCCGTCAGTGTATACTTCCCTTGTATGGAATATAAAAAATCCAGTAGCTGCACAACTTCGGGCATTGCATTCTTATTAACCGGCATATACCTTTTTTCTTCCATTTTGGCACAACTTACCAAACTTAACAAAACCGCAATAAAAAAAAGACTATTACTCTGTTTCATAATTCAATTAGATTAACGTTAAAAAGTGATAGTGCAAAATTAGGGACATTCGAGCATATACTTTGATACTATTTTATCCAAAGCATACACTATTCATTTTTATCACAAATAAGCTCAACTTTCTAACAACTAACAGAGTATGCTAGCTATGTAAACTCAACAAAATAAAGAATAGTTATTCAGTCAGTACTACCTTTTCCCGTGCTTAGCAGGACACATACTATTATATCACAATCTTCTTCTTCCTGTAATTCTCCCGGAATTCCTTCGGCGAACAGCCTTTCTTGCGTTTGAATATCCTATTAAAATTAGAAAGGTTATTGAAACCGCAATCATAACAGATTTCTGCAATGGTATGTGCCGAGTCTACCAACAAACGTATGGCAGACCCCAAACGAATGTCAATAATATAATCGGAAAGCGTTCTGCCTGTGCGCAGCCGGAAGAAACGACTGAACGAGACAGGGGTCATACCTACCATATCTGCCAAAGTATTCAGACGAATATCTTCCTGATAATGATCGGCAATGTACTTCTGAACCCGTTGTACCCGTCGACTATCCGAGAAGACTTCAATCTTGGCAAACGAGGAACTGGACAGGACTTTCGCATTGTCATATTGAGACAACTCATACAAGATGCGCAGAAAGTTCATCACTGCATAGAATCCCTGTTCTTCGGAAGCCAGCCTGTCCAGCCAGTTATATACTTTCATGATGGCCTGCATCGGAAAGCTGATGCCACACTGTGCTTTCTCCAACATATGACGGATACTGTCGAACTGGTTCTTATTCATGAAATTCTTGAAAAACAGATCAGGAGAGAACTGAATCGTTATTTCGCGTATTTCCTTTGAATCACATTCATATTGTTCCCACACGTGTTCCAGTTCCTTACCGGTTATCAGTACCAGATCATAGTCTCCAATAACTTCGGCAGAATCCCCCACCACCCGGCGAACCCCGGCAGCATGTTCCGTAAAGTTCAATTCAAACTCGGCATGACAATGGATGGGATAAGTAAACTCTGTTTTACGACGGTCGGCGATATAGAAACAATCGCGGTCGGACAAGGGGGTAATTTCCCTCATAATGTAGTTTTGGTTCTCCATATAGTATTAGTTAAAAAAGTATCACTCGGCAAATATAATCATTCTTTTCAATCTGATGTATTTAGACTTACTTTTATTTGCTCTATTAACTTATTGGTATGTCGGTGAGAAATATAAAAAGCAGATACACTGATCTACACGATAAAATTATATACTTTTGTATCCGAACAATCTCTTAAACTCAATAACATGATAAACCCCATTTACTCTCCCGACAGCAACCGGTATGACAATGGTATGAAGTACCGCCGGTGCGGACGAAGCGGCATCCTGTTGCCCGAAATTTCCTTAGGCTTATGGCATAACTTCGGTGACGTAAACACGTTTGCCAATTCTCAGGCGATGGCGCATTACGCTTTCGACCAAGGTATCACCCATTTCGACCTTGCCAATAACTACGGTCCATCCTACGGCTCGGCCGAAGAAACCTTCGGAATGATTATGAAGAAATCATTCCTCCCCTACCGGGACGAACTGTTCATCTCAACCAAAGCAGGACATGACATGTGGCCCGGCCCCTATGGCGAATGGGGGTCTAGAAAGTATCTGATGAACAGCCTCAACCAAAGTCTGAAACGGATGAATCTGGACTATGTAGACATCTTCTATTCTCACCGCTACGACCCGGAAACTCCATTGGAAGAAACACTGCAAACCCTCGTCGACATTGTCCGCCAAGGCAAAGCCATCTACGTGGGCATCTCCAAATACCCGAAAGAAGCCGCCGAATTTGCTTATCGCTATCTGGCAGAAAGAGATGTGCATTGTTTGCTTTATCAGGGAAGATATAATATGTTCAATCGGGAGCCGGAGGAAGAAGGCATTCTGCAACAGGCCAAAGAGAATGGAACAGGTTTCATCGCCTTCTCGCCGTTGGCGCAAGGACTGCTAACGAACCGTTATCTGAAAGGCATTCCCGAAGACTCACGTATCGCCAAAGGCGGTTTCCTGAAGAAAGAAGCACTGACGGAAGAAGTCCTGAACAAGATTAAAGCCCTCAACGAACTTGCCACCCTCCGCGGACAGACACTTGCCGAAATGGCATTAGCGTGGGTGTTGAAAGATGAAATGGTGACTTCCGTCATCATAGGCGCAAGCTCCGTAGCCCAACTGGACGACAATCTGAAAGCAATAAAGAACACTACCTTTACAGCAGAAGAGATAGAAAAGATGAATCTGATATATAATCAGAAGTAGAGCCATTAAGGAGATACTTCTTCCATCAGGTCAGGCTAATTTATTTCCATGAGGAGTCACGAGCGTTTCCACGAAAGGGAACGCTCGTTACCATTAAAGGAAACTCGAGTTTCCATTAGGGGAAATTGTAATTTCCAAGCTTAGGAAACTACAGTTCCCAAGGCAAGAAACTGCAGTTCCCTACCTATAGGAAACTACAACGAACTACTTATCAATCAGATACGCACCTATCTTTCATCAGAAACATTCCACTAAGGCAAGGCTCAGGTACCTGAGTCCCCGATTTACCCTACGCCTGAGCCACAACACAGCAACACTTTCCGACAAAAGAATACAAATTTAACATACCCCTTTCTGAACCTTTTATTTTTTATCTTGTTCATGTACCAAAAGCCTGAGGTACCAGGGCAGGATTTTTATATTTAACCTAAACATTATAAGAAGTATGAAGAAATTAATTCCCCTATTATTGGTGGTCTTGACTTTCGCAGCCTGCGAAAAAGACCCTGACACGGATAAGCTGGACAACAAGTATCTGGTTTATACCAATTATGATGCGAAAGCTGACTTTAAAGCTTTCCAAACGTACTACATGCCGGACAGCATCCTCATCATCGGCGACAAGAAAGAAGCTGAATATTGGAAAGATGATAACGCTCAGGAAATTCTGCAAGCTTATGCAACCAACATGAGCAATCGTGGTTATGTCCGCGTAGACGATCGTGACGAAGCCAACCTTGGTTTGCAGGTCAGCTACATCAAGAGCACTTACTACTTTAATGACTATGGACGCCCCGAATGGTGGTGGAACTACCCGGGCTACTGGGATGCACCTTACTGGGGTAACTGGGGTGGATGGTACTACCCGTATGCTGTGACTTATACTTATAGCACCGGTTCATTCATCACCGAACTTCTCAATCTGGAAGCTACCCAAGGCGAAAAAGAAAAACTGCCTGTACTCTGGACAAGCTATATGAGCGGATTGCTCAGCGGCTCCAGCTCAGTCAACGCGAAGCTGGCGGTTGAAGGTGTAAACCAGGCTTTCACTCAATCCTCATATCTTACTAATAAATAATTAGTAGTTAAGTAGTCAGTAGAAGATAGTCCGGAAGCGGGCTATCCCGGAACTTAAAAACAATAACAAGTATGAAAACAATAAAATATATTTCCATGAGAGTACTGGCAGTTGCTGCCTTGGCTCTCGTCTTCGCCATGCCGGCAAAGGCACAATTGACCGATAACGGTTATGCCAATATCGATTGGCAGTTCAACTTCCCCCTGAGCAACCACTTCGCTGACAAAGCCAGCGGATGGGGTATGAGTTTTGAAGGTGGTTATTACGTAACCCCGAACATTGCACTCGGTGCTTTCTTAGCTTACCACAGCAACCACGAATACTTCGGACGCCAGACATTGCCCGTAGGTGAAGGCGGTAGCATCAATACCGACCAGCAGCACACGCTGTTCCAGTTGCCTTTCGGTCTTGCCGGACGTTACACCTTCGACCGTGGCAGTGCTTTCCAACCTTACGTTGGCTTGAAAGTAGGCCCTCAATACGCTGAGATCAAATCTACTTTCAATGTTTACGAGGCTAACAAGAGCACTTGGGGTTTCTACGTTTCACCGGAAATCGGTCTCAACATCTACCCATGGGCTTACGGACCGGGTCTGCACATCGCAGCTTACTACAGCTACGGCACTAACAAAGGTGACTTGTTCACTTACAGTGTAGACGGTTTGAGCAACTTCGGTCTGCGTCTGGGTATTGCATTCTAACATAATTTGCATTGCAACACAGATAATAAGTTTGACTGGTATTAATTGATTGTTTCAAGACGTGAAAAAAGGGAATAACCGGCCGCGTGAGCGGGGGGCTATTCCCTTAGTTGGTTTAAGTGACAAGCTATTTCAACGCCTGATAGATTACTTCCTGTATCCGTGTCCGAATATCCAACTTCATCAGCTTCGTATTCCACACATCGGGATAAATGCGGTTGCAAAGGAAAACATAAACGAGTCCATTCGTCGGATCTACCCAAGCACAAGTGCCCGTAAAGCCGGTATGCCCATAGACCGTAGCCGGAGCGGCAACTGCACACGGACTCTTTGCCGGATTCTGGCGGTCGGGCTTATCAAAGCCAAGACCGCGACGGCTGATACGTGAAACGGTAGTAGTAAATACACGGCAAGTTTCAGGACTCAGATAGCGTTTGCCATCTAGTTCACCGCCATTCAGCAGCATCTGATAGATACGAGCCACTTCCGTAGCATTGGAGAATAGTCCGGCGTTGCCCGACACACCACCCAAAAAGGCTGCAGACTCATCATGCACAAAACCTTGAAGAACTGTTTTCCGCAAGAACGGGTCAACGGAAGAAGGTATAATTTCAGCTTTCGGTATAGGCGCATGATTGCCGGAAACAATACCGGCATAAGCGGCGCCGGCAGTAGCAGCACCATTTAAAGGCAAGTACCCCGTACGCTTCAGACCCATCGGTGCATAGAATTCCTGCTCAAGAAAAGCATCCATCGACATACCCGTTCGTGCCTCAACCACCTGTTGCAACAAGATGAAACCCACGCAACTATAGCGATAGCGACGGTCGCGCAAAGGTGCTTTCACAATCTTCTGTTGATATTCTTTTTTAAAGGAACGGTTCAGCCACAAGCTATCACTAACCTGCAACGTATGTTCTGCTGTACGCACTTTAGACATCAGTCCTTTCCGGAACTTGAATTTCGGATTCGCCCATGTACGGCTACCTATCTGCACTGAATGCGCAGCATCGGGTTTCGCCTTGAAAAGAGTTCCGCCATAACTATCCTCATCTATGGCCTCCTGATAAAAAAGTAATGTAGAAGGCAGCCCAGACTCATGTAGCAGTAACTGGCGAATAGTAATATCTTTCTTATCCGTATCCTGCAACCAAGGCAAATAATCCGAAGCCCGGTCAGTAAGACTCAGACGGCCCTTATCATACAATTTCATCACGGCAAGCAGCGTCGCTGTGGTCTTTGTCAGAGAAGCCAGGTCGTAAACATCCGTCGGAGACACGGAAAGACCAGCACCGGGAATATTCACCGCCGCAGGAAGTTTATGGGTGGAGATGCCGACAGCCCCTCCCCAAGTATGTGTTCCAAATGCTTTGTTATACATCTCCTTTCCATCTTTCAGTACCACGACCTGACAACCGGGATAGGCACCTTCTTTGATACCTTCTTTTGCTATTTCATCGATACGCGCCAGCAAACGGGAATTCACCCCATATTCATCGGGAACAAAGTGGCGCGGTGTTTTTGGAGTGATAGCCAGTCCGTCACCCGTTGCAAACAGATTGCCGATACTTGCCGAAAGGCGTCCATCAGCCGTGGCATCGGCATAAAGTATTCCAGCCACCTGGGTTTGTACATCATCAATCGAAGAATGAGCCAGTATTACAGCATCAGCCGTCGATACTCCCCGGCGTATCTGCAACACTTGTTTACCGGGAATGAAAAGCAGATAGACCACCGGTACATCCGGAGCAAATTCATTAAAGAAAGCCTGATAGGGCACCAGGCGATGTTCCGTAACACAAACAAGAATACGTTTGTATTGCAACAGAGAGTCGCGCAATTGCTTGCGTGCAGCCTCCGGCAATTCCTTTTGAAGTTGGAAGACGGCGGGCATGGTGTTGTGCATCCCGGGCGAATGATTATTCGCCCCAACAGAGGAGGTATTACCGGCAGTAGAGGCATTGATATATCCGGAAAGTTCTTTCAGGAAAGGTTGTATTTCTTTTGCATCACCCACATTGAGCACAGCCACCTCCCGGGTATCCGCATCCAACGGAAGCACATTATCTTTATTCTTCAACACGGTGATTGCTGCCTGATTCAGACGATGTATCAAGTCACGGGTATGCGCCGTATTGATACGATTTCCCAAACCGGAGAGACGAACAACAGGTTTCTTCGATAATCCGAGAGCATACTTATAGGTAAGCACCTTCCGACACTTTGCCTCAATCTCAGCCTCCGTCAATTCACCACTTTTCACAGCATCTAGCACAGCATCTACTTCTTCCTTAATCCGCCGAGGGACAAGCAACAAATCATGTCCTGCCTTCAAGGCCTGTAAGCAAACTGTCTGGTCAGTAGTAGAAACACCTTTCATGGCAAGCGCATCCGTAAACACCAATCCCTGAAACTTCATTTCCTGCGTCAGCAAATCGTGCACCACTTTGCGGGAGAGTGAAGACGGCACTCCCCGCTTCGGTTCAAGTACCGGCACTTCCAGATGTCCCACCATCATTCCGGACAATCCTGCCTGAATGGCTTTCCTGAACGGATATAGTTCCACACTATCCAAGCGTGCACGCGAAAAGGATAATATCGGCAATGAATGGTGCGAATCCACATCCGTATCGCCATGACCGGGGAAGTGTTTACTTACAGAAAGCACACCGCCCTCTTCCAGACCACGGGAGTAGGCTATTACCTTATCTGCCACATTCGCAGGACTTTCTCCAAAAGAGCGGGTATTGATGACCGGGTTTTTGGGATTGATATTCACATCCGCCACCGGAGCAAAGTTTACCTGCACACCGAGCTCGCGACATTGCCGTGCCATCTCGCGTCCATATTCATACAAAAGTTTATCGTCTTGTATACAACCCAGAACCATGTTACGGGGAAACACCGGCGTGCCACGCAATCGCATGGAAAGCCCCCATTCGCCATCGAAGGTTATCATCAACGGGACATCCGCCATTTTCTGCGCTTCATTCGTCAGAGCCACCTGGTTTTCTATCAGACCACCGGAAAAGAGCAAGCCACCCACTTTGTAGTTGTCCACCACTTTGCGCAGCAGGTCGCGGTTGGCTTTATTTTGTTGTGGAGCAATCGTATAAATGAAGAGTTGTCCGATACGTTCTTTCAGATTCATCCTGTCGATTACAGAGTCCACCCATTGCCTGCATTGCTCATCACCGGAAAGCTGGCGAATTATTATTGGTTCAACAGGAGCTATGGGAGATTGCTGTACGGGCAGACGATGCGCCTGAGCATCGAAGTGGGCACAGCAACTGCAAATCATAAGGAAGGATAGGAGTAGTTTTTTCATTATCATCTATACATTAAGGCTACCAAAGTTATATCATTTCAAACACAAAGGCACGGTAAATACAGAGTTTTTTTGACTAATTAGTAAAAAATACTGTATTTACCGTGCCTCCTATTGTTTTATGCTCAGGCTATTTCAGGCTTTTATAAATCGCTTCCTGTATGTTTGTCCGGATATTCATCTCTCCCAGTTTCGTGTTCCAGACATTGGGACACAGGCGGTTACTGAGAAATACATATACCGTCCGGTTTTCAGGGTCCACCCAAGTGCAAGTACCGGTGAACCCGGTATGCCCATAAACGGCAGCCGTAGCCGATGGAGCGCAAGGACTATTCCTCAAGTCGCTTAAATAAGGCTTATCAAAACCTAATCCCCGGCGGCTGATGGCGGAAGTTTCCGTTGTGAACAACCGGCAGGTAGCTTCACTCAAATAGCGTTTGCCATTCAGTTCACCACCGTTCAGCAGCATCTGATAGACTTTCGCAACTTCCGTAGCCGTAGAGAATAAACCCGCATTACCGGAAATACCGCCCATACAGGCGGCCGCCTCATCGTGCACATAACCACATAAGTCCTGACGGCGCAGAAAATCGTTAGCAGCCGTAGGCATTATTTCTTGTTTGGAATATCTCAGCAAGGGCAGATACATGGTACGTTGCAAGCCCATAGGTGCATAAAATTCCTTAGCCACATAGAGATCCATCGGAAGTTTGGCAACCGCTTCTACCACCTGTTGCAGTAGAATAAAACCAAGATCACTATACACATACCGTTTACCATCCACATCGCAACGGGCAATCTTTTGCAGGATAGTGTTCTTGAAGCTCTTATTCAACCACATATCATCGGCCACATGCAGAGTATAGACAGATGATTCTTTCGCAGATACCAGTCCTTTCTTAAACTTGAAATCCGAACAATAGTAGCTATGCTCGCTCACCTGCGTGCGGTGCCATTTATCTACCCAGCTTTGGGCATAAGGACCTTGCACAGAGTTCGGATCGATGGCTTCCAGATAGAAACGGATATAAGGTGGCAAACCGGATTCGTGAAGAAGCAAATCCCTGATAGTAATATTTTTCTTATTAGTATTCCTCAGGAAAGGCAGATATTGGGATGCCTTATCCGTCAATCTCAACTTACCTTCATCATAAAGCTTCATAACGGCAAGCAACGTAGCAGTTGTTTTGGTCAGCGAAGCAAGGTCGAACATATCCGTAGGACGCACGGCAGTGGTGTCTTTATCAGAATGAGTACCAAAACACTTGTCATATACAGGTTGACCATCTTTCAATACCAGCACCTGACAGCCGGGATAGGCTTTGGCAGCCAGCCCTGCCTTGACGATCTCATCAATCCGATGTAGTTCATAAGATTTCATACCCAAATCTTCGGGAATAATGTTCCCCGGTTTCATACCCGGAACAATGACACTCCCTTCGCCTGCGCGGTAAAGCTTTCCGATACTCATGGACAGCTTGCCTTGTGCAGGAACCTTGGCAAATATCACCCCAGCCACATATTGTTGAATATCCGTTTCGGAGGAATGTCCTAGAACCACAGCACTGGCCTTGCTCAGAGCGGGTTCCAGCGGTTGCATACCACGATAGGACGTAAAGAAAGCATAGACTATCGGTGCGGGCAGGCTCAGATTTGCCAGGAAGTCGTCAAAGGCAACCACCCCGGCATCACTTCCTGATACGCTGACCACAATACGGCGATAGTCCGCTAACTTACGTGCCAGTTCACCGCGAGCATCAGCAGTCATTTCTTTCGTCAAACGGAAATGATCCATAGGAACGGGAGATAATTTCTTCATCTCATTAATGAAAATACTATCTTTACCCTCACCTACACTCAACACTGCTATCGGAGCATCACCCACAGGTGTCAAAGGTAATATTCCAAAATGATTACCCAGCACCGTAACAGCAGACTGGCGCAGCTTAGTAACCAATGCCTGTGCTTCATCCGTATTAATCCGATAGCTCATTCCGCTGACTTGTAGCTGCGGGCGTGGCTGACGCAATCCCAACAAATACTTATAGGTAAGTATTTTGCGGCATTTTGCCTCAACCTCCGATTCAGGAAGCAACCCTTCTTTTACGGCCTCCAGCACTTCCTCTACCGCATTTTCTGTGTTATATTGCACCAGCACCATATCGTTTCCGGCAAGCAATGCCTTTGTCGTAAGCCGAGGCACAGACGAAACACCTTTCATATCCAGTGCATCTGTAAACACCAGTCCCCGAAAACCCATCTCATCCTTCAACAGTCCCGTCACAATCTTTTTAGAGAGCGAAGAGGGCGTTATATTATCCGGTTCCAGAGCAGGCACCTGCAAATGTCCTACCATTACACCACCCAATCCGGCATGTATCATCTCCTTGAAAGGGTATAGTTCTACACTATCCAGACGCTCACGATTGTAATAGAGTACCGGCAATCCCTTATGCGAATCCACATCCGTATCACCGTGTCCGGGAAAATGTTTGCTGACGGACAACACGCCACCGCTTTCCAATCCCCGGCTGTAAGCCACGATTTTTTCCGCCACCTTCTTCGCGTCTTCACCGAAGGAGCGTACATGAATCACCGGATTCAAAGGATTTGTATTGACGTCCGCATCCGGTGCGAAGTTAACATGCACCCCCAGTTCACGGAACTCACGTGCCACTTCACGCCCATATTCATAAATCAAACTATTATCTTCAATGCAACCCAGAGCGGCATTCTTCGGAAAATAAGGCGTGCCTTTCAGACGCATGGAAAGTCCCCACTCACCGTCAAAGGTAATCAATACGGGAACCTTGGAATTCTTCTGTGCAACATTCGTCAGTATGGCCTGTTCTTCCGGAGTACCTTCGGCAAACAGTAATCCGCCAATCTTATACTTCCTGACCAAATCACGTATTTGCTTCTTTTTCTTCTTGTCCGCCCTGGCAGGAAAGGTGGTGACAATCAACTGTCCTACTTTCTCTTGCAGATTCAATCCGGAATATACGGAGTCTACCCACTGTTTGCAACGGGCATCTGCCGCTGAAGGAAGAAAAGAGGTTTCCGTCTGTGCGCAAAGCAATGATGCATTGCCTCCTAAAAGGACAACCAACATTAAGAGAATAGTTCTCTTCATTTTATTTATTACTTAGATGATGATTGAGATACCTCGTTTTTGGCAAGCGTCAGTTTCAACATACCGACATAGATCCCGCTCTTTCCTGTGTGCAACACGGGGACATTCTTACCGTCTTTATTTAAATAGATAGCTGGTTCTTTCATAAAGGTGTGTGTATGTCCACCCAGAATGGCATCAATATGATTCGTTTTCTGTGCCAGTTCCTCATCGCAAGGAGCATCCTTCAGTTGATAGCCGAGGTGAGACAAACAGATTATGACATCACAATTCTCCTGATTCTTCAGTACATCCACCGTTTTCTGCGCTACTTCTATTGGGTCATTATAAACCACACCTTCGCATTTATCCGCCTGTACCAGTCCTTCCATCTTCGGTGAAAGACCGAATACACCAATTTTCAATCCGTTGCGGTCAAGAGTAATGTAAGGTTTCACTAAACCTTCCAACACCGTGCCCGTCACATCATAGTTGGCACATACTACAGGGAAGTTTGCCATGCGGAACAAACGTGCCATATTCTCCAGACCAAAATCAAATTCATGATTCCCAATTGTCATAGCATCATACCCCATAAGGTTCATCATTTTGACTTCCACTTCGCCCTGAAACAGATTGTAATAAGGTGTTCCCTGGGAGATGTCCCCACAGTCGAACAGCAATAGGCCAGGGTTAACCTCGCGCGCTTCCTTAATGAGAGTAGACCGGCGCACCGTTCCCCCCATACCGGCATAACGGTCGGCAGCATGTGCTGCAATGGGTTCAATGCGGCTGTGCGTATCGCTTGTCTGCAAAATAACTAATTGTTTGGTGTCTTGGGCTGACTCGGGGGAAATCAGACAAAGCTGCTCCACATGAACTTCCCTGTCTGTTTTTTGGGCCGATACCGGAAGAAGGCAGCAGACAGCCAGCATAAAAAGAGTATATATACGTTTCATGAATGATAAATTAAGAGTTATGAATGATAAATTTGAAAAAAACAATTGATGATTACTCATCTTTCACAGTTATCCTGCCTTCCAGGCGGGAAGTAATCTTCTTTCCGGCAGCAGTCTGCTGCTCCACATAGTCCATGAACAAACCACGCAAGGTAGCTCCGTCCGGACAATCCCGTTTTTCTGCTTGCGGCAAGGCTACCATGCCATCATTGCCATCGGCCAGATAATCAATGGTAGCAATCGTGTAGAGTTGCTCGTCTTCTACCGGACGACCACCAACCGTACCTTGCAGCAGCTTTCCGTCTTTCGTTATCAAAAGTTGCACCCCACTGACACCTTCACCATGGCGCACTGCAATATTGTTGAACAATTCTTTCAGGTAAACGCCTTTCATGGTCAACACACAAAGGGAATTCTCAAAAGGCAATATCTCATAAATGTTTTCGCAGGTAATAGGTCCCTCTGTCAGCACATTACGCAGACCTCCCATATTTACCAGGCCCATATCGGCAGGCTTACCCAGCACTTGCCCGGCAGCATTGCGCAGCACATCAGCCACCAAATTGGAGAGTAGACTCTCAGGGGCTCCCTTATCCATACTCATTTCCGCAGTACCCACCACGCGATACATAATACTATCAACTTTTGCCTTATACGGAGCAAGCAGTGCCACCGCTTCCGCATTGGGTTTAGCATCCCAGGTGGAATCTATCGCTATCATTGTTCCCTCTGTTTTTGTCACCTCATATACAGGGTGACAAGAACTTAACAGGAATGCAGCCGCCAAAAGTACACCGGGAGTAAATTTCAAAATCATTCTTTTCATTTTGTTCGGGTTTTTAAATTGCTACAAATATAACAAATAGTCTTTCTTTGTCACGCCCTGACGGAAAGAAAAAAAGGAAAGTTCCTTCATTTCGATGCAGAGAAGAGGTAAAGATGTACTTACAGCTTATTGAACGCATTCGGAAAGCTTTCCGAGCGTGTTCCGTAAGCTTTCCGAATACGTTCAGAAAGCTTACGGAACAAACCGTTCATATACAGGCAGGTATGAGCCACTTCACTACCGAATATCTCCGAACAAATAATAAACCTGTGAAACTTACGTTATTTATCTGATTAATATATCTACATTTGAATTCAGAAAGTTATAAAAAGACAGATAAATACATGGGAGTTAGCACAGCAACCGACCAAAAGTGGAATTTAGTCCGCTACTCGGCAGAAGATAAAGAACGCTGGGATCGCTTCGTGCGCCGCTCTAAAAACGGCACTTTCCTATTGCAGCGCGATTATATGGATTATCATGCCGACCGCTTTCAGGACTGCTCTTTACTGATCTTCTGCAACCAAAAGCTAATAGCTTTGTTTCCAGGAAACCTTTCCGGTGATTGTTTCTACTCCCACCAGGGGTTGACCTACGGTGGCATACTTCTCTCTCCTTCTATCACATTACAACAAACAGAAAACGTATTTCGTACTGCACTGAATTATTTACAGGCAGAATGCAATGTTAAGTCCCTGGTCTACCGGGCCATTCCCCATATCTACCACCGCTATCCGGCAGAAGAAGACCTGTATATACTCACCCGCCTGGGAGCCACACTTACGGCCCGCAGCATCTCATCCGTCATACCATTAGACGACCGCCTGCCTTTCCGTACTCTCCGCTGCCGCCAATTGAAAAAGGCAAGAGCATGTGCCTTGAAGGTCATAGAAGATGAAGACTTCACATCCTTCTGGAAAATACTGGAAGAAAACCTCCACGAGCGATATAGCGTGAACCCGGTACATTCTTTGGAAGAAATTCTCCGGTTGCACAGAAACTTCCCTCGCCAAATCTCCCTCTTCCGGATATGCAATGAGGCAGAAACACTGGGCGGATGCGTAGTGTATGAAACCGATGAAGTAGCTCATGTGCAATACATTGCCGCCTCATCGCGCGGGAAAAAGTGTGGTGCACTCGATTTGCTATTCCACCAACTGATATACGACCGTTATGCCCAAAAGCGTTACTTCGACTTTGGTATTTCCACCGAACACGGAGGACAGGTGCTGAATGAAGGATTACTTTTCCAAAAAGAAGGCTTCGGGGCAAGGGCAATCATGTACGACGTCTATAAACTAAAGCTATAATGACCTTTACGAATTGAAACTATGATAAAGTATTTAGACCTGCAAAAAATCAATGCTTCCTTCGAGCCGGCACTCTCGGATGCTTTGCTGCGCGTCTCCCGTTCCGGATGGTATCTGCATGGTGAAGCTACGGCCCGTTTCGAGCAGGAATTTGCCGATTTCTGTGGTACGGCTCATTGCATCGGTACAGGAAATGGTCTGGATGCCCTTACCCTGATATTCCTGGCTTACCGGGAATTGGGAGTGATGAATGCAGGAGATGAGGTGATCGTTCCAGCCAATACCTATATTGCCACCATACTTTCCATTCTGCATGCCGGATTAAAGCCAGTGCTTTGCGAACCCTTACCCGAAACATGCAATATAGATGTTATCCATGCCGAAACATTAATTACCCAGCGTACACGCGCCATACTGCCTGTCCATTTATACGGTCGTTTAGCAGATATGCAAGGGGTATATGATTTAGCCGCCCGCTATGGATTAAAAATAGTAGAAGATGCAGCACAGGCACATGGTGCCATCTATGATAAAGTTTTACCAGGAAAGGAAAAACAGCTTTTACGTGCCGGAAATCTAAGTGATGCTGCAGCTTTCAGTTTCTATCCCGCCAAGAATCTTGGTGCATTAGGAGACGGAGGCGCCATAACAACGCATGATACAAGTCTAGCCGCTATCGTCCGTTTCATTGCCAACTACGGTTCTACGGAGAAATACGTTCATTTGTATCAAGGTATAAACAGCCGCCTGGACGAATTGCAGGCAGCTGTTCTTTCTGTGAAACTTCCCCGCCTGGATAAAGACAATGTCCGGAGAAGAGAAATAGCACAGTTATATAAAGAAAATATCCACTGGAAATATCCAAAGTTACAGTGTACCGTCAGTACCGAAGATATAAAAGAGTCTAACGTCTTCCACATCTTCCCCGTTTTTTCTCCCCGTCGGGATGAATTACAACACTACCTGACAGCGCACAATATCCATAGCCAAATCCATTACCCTATCCCCCCCCATCGTCAGAAAGCATTGATACAGGAATACGGGATGCAACAACTCCCCATCACGGAACATATCCACAATGAGGAGTTAAGTCTGCCTATTTCTCCATTACTGACGAATGAAGAGGTAGGTCAAGTCATTGATTGTATAAACTCTTTCGTTTAAAACGAAATCACTTTATCATAAGACGATTTCGGCTGTAAGTTATCATCAAACAACAGCGGATAATTGCGCAGACGATTGCCATGACGACGATCCAGCCATGAATCACCATCATAAACATTCCAGAAGGTAACATTGCGAACCACATTCTTATGGTCGCGCATCACACGGAACAGCATATCATATTGGGCAACCTGTGCGGAATCAGCCTCAGCCGTCAGTTCCAGTTCCTTATCTGTTTGGTCCACATTGAGCTGACCGCCTTGTTCTCCCGTGTTGATACGAACATCAAGTTCAGTGATATGAATATTATCAACTACTTGAGAATAAAGTTCAATAGCTTCTCTGAACTCATCTTCCGTAGGAGATGAGATATTATAATGTCCCTGCATACCAATTCCATGGATAGGAACTCCTTCTGCCTTCATGCTCTTCACCATATTGTAAATACGGTCACGCTTGACAGGATTAGTTTCATTATAATCATTGTAGAAAAGTAATGCGGCAGGGTCAGCTTCATGAGCATACTCAAATGCTTTTTTGATGAACTCATCTCCCGCAATCTTGTAATAAGTAGACTGACGGTAAGGAACATCTGCATCAGGATTATCCGTGATAGCCTCGTTCACCACATCCCATGCATAGATAACATCTTTATAACGATTAACTATCGTATGGATATGCTCTCTCATCCTTTCAAACAACACTTCCTTCGAAACTAATTCACCCTTTTCATCATGATACATCCAGTCAGCCGTCTGGTTATGCCACACAAGACAATGACCACGAAGGGGAATCTTATTCTCACGAGCAAAATTTGCAATCTTATCGGCATTCTCCCAGTTCCATTCTCCCTCTACCGGTTGTGTAGACTGAGGCTTCATGTCGTTCTCCGCAGTAATACTATTGAAATTAGCCGTAATCAACGATACCTGTTCAGGCGAATTCAGGTTCGGCATATTCACGGCACAGCCGATAGTGAAATAATCGGCATACGCATCTTTCAGGTTATCTGGCTTTTTCTGCTCCTGGCTGCAACCGGTGACTACCGCCAACATGCCCAGACAACTGATTGTTTTTAACAATGTCTTCATAACTTTAATTCGTTTGTTGGTTATTAATAGTTTTTATTCGACAAGAATGTCATTTTCAGAAGTAGCATACAAACCAATCAAACAACCGGTAAAGCCGCCGGCAACGTTGGTTGAAAGGATGTCTCCAGATACGGTATTACCCAACTGTAAGAAGTTAGTTCCATCCGTGGAGTAACTGAAGTCATAATTATCTCCTTCACCTTTCACTTGCAGTTGAATTGGGTTCTTGACATCTATCTTTGTACTTGCAAGTACTTTAGACCTTCCTCTTTCTGTTCTTTCCAATACCAGATAGAAATCCTTATCCTTTTTGGTCACCCCAAAGACGTAATTGAACCGCTCGCTTTGTACACAAGTGATGCCCGCCAAGTCTTTTTCTGACTTCGGGATATATTTCAATGTCGTAGTAAACGAAAAGTTACTATGCTGTTGTCTGTGGAAAAGCGTTGAAGTGGGCTTCACCTCTTTTATATTCACAGGGAACGGAGTTATCTGTAATCCTCCGTCTTTCAACACAGTTATGAACTCTTCACGAGGCCCCCGTAAACCAATCCAACGGTAATCCAACTGTGGAGATGTAAAATTCTCTGTGAATGTAAAATTTCCATTGGGGAAGTAACCATCTTTACCTGTTTTGTTCTCAACACCTTTGGGGGTCTTCAACTTCGGTTCCATCGGAATAAGCCCATTTTCAAAAACCGGAAATTCACCCGACCAGTCAACCGGCAGAATAAAAGTCTCACGACCGATATTCACTCTCCCCTTCTCATTCGGGCGAATAGCCAGAAATACACCATAATATTTACCGTCAGGACCTTCCACCAAATCAGCATGTCCGGCCCAGTCTATCATGTTTTTTCTATTATGATTCAAGTATCTCTGGCTCAGGATAGGATTACTCGGAGCTGGAATATAAGGTCCTTTAGGACTGTCACTCACAAAGATGACCTCACTATGCCAGTCACCTGTACCGCCTTCGGCACACATCAGGTAATAACGCCCACCCTTTTTATAAATATGCGGTGCCTCAATCCAAATGGGCTTCTTGGACAAGTCCACCCCACCATTTACGATAATCTGATCTGTTCCGGAAATCACTTGGTCATTTTCCACATCATACTCCCAGATCTTGATGACGCGATGTCCGTTATAAAGCTCCTCACCCTTATTCGGTGCATCGTTATGAACTACATATGCTTTTCCGTTATCATCGAAGAAGATAGATGGGTCTATTCCGTCAAACTTCAACTTGATAGGATCACTCCAACCTTTGAAAGGGTCTTTTGTCTTCACAATGATATTTCCGAAACCACCGGCAAACTGTGTGGTAATCATATAGAAAGTATCATTATTGGGATTATACTTAATGGCCGGAGCATATACACCGGCACTGATACCCGTATCCTGTACCTTCAGTTGCGAAGTACGATCCAGCACATGACCAATCTGCGTCCAATTCACCAAATCTTTTGAATGGAAAATAGGCACACCGGGAAACATGGCAAATGATGAGCATACCAGGAAATAATCGTCTCCTTTCCGGGTTATCGCCGGATCGGGATAACATCCTTGCAGAATAGGGTTATAAAACTCACCAGCCTTCAACGGATTCTCGTTGTACACTTTGTCGTCACCCTGATAAACAACCTGTGAGAACACCGGAGCATTCTTTACTTTCTTACCTTTACTGCCCTGAGCAAATCCTACCGTTGAAAACATTGCCACACAAAGAGAGCACAGAACAATCCGCTTACCCATTGAAAGCGCTGAGTTTACCTTTTTCATTTCTAATGCAAATTTCAGATTTATAATTACTAATTATTTATTTGTCGCTGATACGGAAATAATCGAAGTCCACATAACCTCCAGGGGTCTCCGTTGCATAATTGAAGAGTCCGAAACGATAACCCATAAAGTGCGGAAGCGTATAAGCCATTTTAAGCTGACTGCCAATCTTCATCCACTTCTTGCCATCCAGACTATAATAGAAATCAGCTTTGTCTTTCATATCTGTGAAGTCGCATTCGGCTTTCAGAAATACTGTATTCTGGTTCAGTGGCAGACTTTCCACCTCTTCCGGCTTATCAGTCTGCGCACTTACCATAACCACCTTCTTTACCCCGCTTTCAAACTTCACACCTACTAATCCATATTTCTTCTGGAGAAGTGCAAGTCCTGCAAAATCTCCTTCTTTCATGCCTGATACATCTATAGAAGTTATTCCCGAACATACCGGACCGATTGTCCGTTGTGTCAATGTGTTGCGGGCCAACAGAAAATCATTGTCCACCCGTCCGGTTTTCAGGCGCAGATAACCTTTACGCTCACTGACCGACCAAAGGGAATTATCCGGTTGGTGGTTCCACTGCCAAACCAGTGGCAAAGCCGCTTCTTTCTTCTTACGCGTGAACTCATCCGAAGCTACAATGCCCGATATTAAGCCTTTACCAGCAGGCAGTTCCAGTGTTTCCGGCACTTTCCCGTCAATGCCGATCACCGGCCAGCCATCTTCCCACTTCATAGGAACCAGATAAGGGATACGTCCTACCGAACCATTGTCCCGGAAAAGATAAGCAAACCATTTGCCGTCGGGAGTATCTATCAAACCTCCCTGAGCAACACCCTTATCCTGCAGGGCAACTCTGCCTTCCCAAGGTCCGTCCATGCTGTCGGAGCGATGGATGACCACCGTACGCATTCCTCCCTTGGGCCAGGTGATATTGAATAAATAATACTTTCCATTCACCTTAAACAATTGGGAGCCTTCAGCCGGCAAACCTATATTATCTCCGGATGGAGCGCTGGCATTTTCTATAAATACCCGTTCCGTGCCCTCCTTGATACCCGACAAGTCTTCTTTCAGTTCAACAATATGCAGCTTGCCACCACCCCAAATCATATAAATACGACCATCATCATCAAAAAACACCGTATGATCGTGATAGGCAGGCTTGAAAGTGTTCACCTTCCAGGGGCCTTTCTCTATATCCTTGGTGCTGAATATATAAGTCTTTCCAGTGGTCTGGGCAAACGTCGTTACGTAATACATATTATTATGATAGCGGATGCAACTGGCCCACGTACCGCGCCCATACGTACTTTTACCATTAGTCAGATTCAACTCGTCCATGTCTTCCAGGACATCGTAGCAATAGTTCACAATTTCCCAGTTCACAAGGTCTTTAGATTTCATGATAGGCACTCCGGGAGCCATATGCATAGTAGTGCTACTCATATAATAAGTGTCTCCCACGCGGATCATCGACATATCCGGTACATCGGCATAAATCACCGGATTCTTGGCCGAACCGGTTTGCGCAAAAGTTGCGCAACTATAGGCAACAATTGCCAGCAGAAAAATACAAAAACGTTTTCGCATAGTTATATCCTTTTTTATTAGAGTTCTTCTTGGTGGGCAGTATTCTTCATACAGGTTTTCCGCTCCGGTATCTAAGACAGAATCTCCCGGCAACAAATATACAGCAAGGATTCAAGAGACGCATACAATCATTTTACACATTCTTTCACTGGTATTACATCTTTGCCTTCAGCTATTTCATTTTCTTTCGCTCATGTTACATCAGGCTCATAAAGTACCTCTGAGACAGGAAATAGATATCCTCGGCAAAGAGAAATGACTTCCTTACCAAACAAATTTATTACCTTGCAATAATTGATTATTGCAAGGCAATATTACAAGAAGAGATGATTAATGTTTTTCCCAGAAATCAAGATATTGGTGGGCAACTTTGACGTGGTCGTGATGCTTAATTACATATTCGATACTCTGTGCTGACAGTTCCGGAATACGTTCCTTGTGAAGGACAATATCTTCCAGTTTCCGATAAATATCCTGCTCGTCCGGCAACACGTTGATGATGGGACGAAGTTGTGTTTCGTTTATAATTTCATAGTTCTCCGGTTCACCGCCACCCACTACAATCACTCCCTTTGCCATAGCAAGCAATGAGTTCATGGAGGGAGTATATGAATAGAGTTGGTCTAACTGGACGTCAGCGTCATCCATCAATTGTTGATAACGTGCATAGGGCACATCGTGCACTTCGGTGATGCGGCAAAGATCGGGATACTTGCGTTGTACTTCCTGCAGAACGGGGAGCATAACATCAGTTCCCTTCAAATTGCTACGTGCAGTCTGCACGCCAATAAAGAAATTCAGTACCTCCGGCACGCTACGAACCCGGGAAGTTATTTCCCGCAAGTCAATTGCCAGAGGGATAAAAGCTGTTTTCTCAGGGAAGTAAGGCTGATAAGAAGCATAGTACTCCCAAAGACAGGCGATGATACCATTACAGGTTTCGGCAATGGCACGAGTAGCACGGGCAGCTCCTCCATAATACCAATCCTGAAGAGTAATTTCATTGAAAGGTGTGTCTCGATACCGGTCACCAATCTTAAAATCGGAATAATGGAAGACATCAGTTTCCATACAGGCGCGGATATAATAATAATCAGTTCCGAAAGCCCCCAGGAAAACTTTGCCATTATACCGTTGTAAATAGCGGTATACAGGCAATGTACGCTCACTGCGTAAACGCAAGAAGTAGGGACTGATGATTTGCACTACATCATATCCCCGGAAACTTGGCAAATGACGCAGGATGCGGAGAAGGCAAGAAATACCATCACGCAGGCTATCTGTAGGACGGTCAAGGGCAATATTACGCGGATAGTTCCTCCAGCCGCAACCGTCGGAAGCAACGCATACATGGTGTCCTAAAGCCCGAAGCCCCTCGGCAAGGTTCCAATGCAACCCGCTAAACTCTCCAAGTAACAGTATTTTCATATAAACAAATAGGTATAGGCATTGATAACAGGAACCACCAAACGGTATTTCCAACTGTATCCTTTACGGGGCAAAGGTAATAATCCTTCTTGTTTCAAGGCAGCCAATTGGCGGTTTATCTCTTTAATGCTACATTTATTACGTCGCATCTGACGAATATAGTCAATAGTCAGAAAACACACTCTCCTATTCAATGCCTTAGCAGGCAAAGTATCCGATTGAGACGCCAAAGAAAACTCTCTCAACCGGAAAAGCATATCTTTAAAAGCATCCACTCTCTCCCGGCATTTGTCTTCGGCAAAAACCCGAGTCAAAGAGGTTGGCAAACAGAAATAGCCATATACCTTATATGGGGTCACCAGCATTTTCCGAGCATAAAAATAGGCTTTGGCTACAAACTCTTCATCTTCAAAAAAACTTGTTTCACTAAAATAAAGAGAAACCGTTTTCAACATTCCCCTACGGAAGAAATGTGTCCAAACCACTCCTGTAAAGTTATTCAAGAGCATAAAGTCAGCACCCGACAAGTATTCTGTATACGATAATGGTTGATTCGGCAAGTCTTTCTTTTCCAAAAAAGAATTGCATGATAATTCCTGAAAACCAAATCTCAATATATCCGGTGAATATTGCTTCAACAAAGAAAAGCAAGGAAGAAGGGTATTCGGCAACATAACATCATCCGCATCAATAAAAAGTATATATTCGCCATGCGCTTGCTGCATACCCTTATTACGCGCACCTCCCGTTGTCCGGTTCACGTCATCCGCTACAATAATCTCATAGCTCTCCTCCTCCATCCCCTGCCCATGAATAGAGTCAAGGCAGCGTTCCAGCAACGTCGGGTCTGCCGTACCGTAAAAAGGAATAATTATGCTGATAAAAGGAGTCATGTGGCAAATATATGAAAAAATCCTCCCTCAGCCTCACAGCCAAGGAAGGATTTTTAGAGAGAAACACACTGAAAAATTATTCGATAGGCACTCCTTTATAGAAGTCCAATATCTTTGTGCGGAACAGATATTCATATTTAGCCTGCAATTCATCGGATTGGGCTTTCATCAAGTTCTGTTTCGCTTCATTATATTCCACCGCAGTAGCTTTACCATTGTCGTACTTTTCACTCATCAGTCTGAAAGCTTCAGCGCTGGCATTGGAAGCAGTGCTACTGCTGGTATATTTACTTTCAGAAGCAAGTGCAGTGTACCATGCCTGTTGAATTTCCTTATAAAGCGTCTTTTTTACATTGTCCAACTGCAAAGAATAATTCTCCTTTTGCAAACGGGCTGTCCGCACACGGTTGCGGGTAGAAAATCTATTAAAAATCGGCACACTAAGACTGAAACCTACATATTTACTGAAGTTGTCCCGTAGTTGCTGGCTGAAATTGCGGTCAAGAGTAGAATAATAGTTCGTTCCGAGACTACCGTTCAAATTCAGTTGAGGATAGAAATCACTCTGGGCAATGCGGATATTGTGTTTACTGCCTTCCAGACGATATTGCGCAGCCTGAACCGCAGCCTTAGTCGTTACAGCAGTCTGATATACTTCATCCGGCGGGGTAAGAGGAAGCAAATCCAATGTCACAGCAGGAGCTGACAACGTGAATCCTTCCGGCGTCTCCAACTCAATAAGCTGGCTAAGGTCAAGCAAAGCCAGTTGATAATTATTATCAGCCTGCACAGCTTTCAACTCATCCTGGGCCACACGTGCCTGAGCTTCAGCAACTTCAGCAGGAGATGCCTTGCCCAATTCGGCAAGCCGGGAGATACGGGCCAACTGCTCTTTGCTCAGTTCTACCTGCCCAAGGGCAACCTGATGCAATTCCTTATTGAACAGCACCTGCAAATAAGCAGAAGCAATATTTATGGAAATATCTTCTTTCGCTTTTTCCAAATCTGCCATAGCCGCTTTAAGATTCAACTTCGTCAACGCATACTGATTAGGAATTTCCAATCCCGTAAATATGGGAATACTGGTAGACACAGACATACTTGTGCTATTACTATTCGTATTGACATAAACCGTAGAATAGTCACCGGTAGTCTCATCTTTTATAGCAGTCTGTGTACGTCCCCAGTTCCAACTCTGTCCCGCGCTACCATTCAGATTCGGCAAGCGTGCCCATTTAGCTGTATTCACGCTAACCTCGCTCTGTTCCGCCGTATTGGCTGTCCGGCGTATATCTATATTATGTTCGATAGCGTAATCAATACATTGGCGTAAAGTCCAGCCTTCCTGAGCTTGAGCCGAAAGACCTCCCAACATAAGACATGCTATGATTAGTTTATTTTTCATATTCCAATGATAATATTGAGTTATAATAAATGATTCATTAAAGGCTATTTATCTTTCTTTTCAGCACCACGTACCTTAGCCTTACCGTCCACACCGTCTTTGATGACAATCTTGATACCATCGCTCATGCCTACCTTCACCTGTTTGCGTTCAAACTTCTGGGCAGGTACACTATCCGTCATAACATAGACGAATGTACTGTCTCCGCTGAACTCAATAGTACTCTCCGGTAAAGTGAGCGCTTTCTCTGCACGCTCCAGTACAATCTCCGCATTGGCAGAATATCCCGAACGAATCATCACTGTATCCGGCACTTGAATAGCTGCCTTGATTTCAAACTGATTGGCACCGTTTTCTTCTACTCCCTTCGGAGAGATATATTCCAGTATAGCCTCGAATGAAAGATTCTGCAACGCACCGATTGTCAGCTTCACCGGCATTCCTTCGTGAACACGTCCAACTTCAGTTTCATCAATCTTACCTTTAAAAATCAAATCGTTCATGTTGGCAACTGTAGCAATCGTAGTACCATCATTGAATGTATTACTCATAATCACCGAGTTACCGGCTTTTACAGGAACATCCAGTATCAAACCGTCGATAGTAGAACGGATCAGTGTACTTGAGAAAGAAGCACTACTCTTTGTAATACCTTCCTTCACAATTTCCAGATTATCCTTAGCTGTCTGCAACTCTTCACGTACCTGTTTCACACTTACCTCAGCCTTTTCGTAGTCTTCACGACTAACCAGCTTATCTTCAAACAATTTCTCTATACGGGCAAAGTCCGTTTCCCCCTGTTTTGCATTAAGTTCTGCCAGACGCACACGGCTTTCGGCAGAGTTCAGCGTCCCCAGTTCGGGAATCACCTTCACCTTAGCAATCACTTCTCCCTTACGTATACTCTGTCCCGCTTCTTTATACAACTCGTCAATGATACCCGATATCTGGGGCTTGATAAGAATCTCGTCTCTCGGCTCCACCTTTCCGGTTGCCACCGTTGTCTTTTCCAGGTCAGCTACTGCCGGAGTTATCGTTTCATACACCGTAATCTTCGGCTTTGACTTCTGATAAAGGAACACAAACGTAAAGATGAAAATGGCAGCTACAACTACCAATAATGCGATTTTCAGATACTTTTTCATACTATTATTATATTATTGTTTTTCTTATTTCTATTTTATATCCCGCCCACACCCGCAGGCCCCTTTTAATTTTCAATTTTTAATTTATTCGTCCCTGATTGCCTCAATAGGTTTGATTGCCATAGCACGATAAGCCGGAGCCAGACCGGCAAGCACTCCTAAAGCAATCAGTAATGCACATGTACCTATAGCCAGTCCGAATGAGACCTGATAATGAGTAGTTATATGCCCCGGATCATTAGCAGCCACCTCCAGCACTTGCAACACGAGCACGGCAAAAGAAATACCTGCCATACCTGCAATGGTCGTCAGCACCATACTCTCCGAAAGAATCTGCTGCAAAATGTCCCTCGGGCGTGCACCAATGGCACGGCGAATACCAATTTCCGTAGTACGTTCACGCACCGTCACCATCATAATATTCGATACACCGATAGCGCCTGCAAACAAAGTTCCCAAACCTACCATCCAAATTAAAATGCGAACTCCTGCCATCAGGTTATCCACCATGGAAAACATCGCTTCCGCATTCAGCATCATCACTGCCTGTTTGTCATCCGGAGATATGTAATGAGCCGCTTTCACAATACGTTCCACCTTATCCTGAATATCCGTTACCTTGATACCCGGCTTCACCGTGAAACACACCACATGTATCCGGTTACCCAGATTATAGGCCTGCTTCATGGTAGTATAAGGCAAAGTAACAGCCTCCGAGGCTTGTCCCTGGATATTCATGTTACCCTCGGACGAGCACATGCCGATAACCTGATAGTAAATCCCATCTACCCGGATATACTTTCCACAAGGATCCTCTCCCGGACGGAATAAACTTTCATACACACGCTTACCGATTACGCAAACTTTGCGTGCTTCCTTAATATCCACATCATTGATGAAGCGTCCATAAGCCATTTCCTGATGTTCTATATGCTCATACTCAGGATACAATCCCTTTACACTACAATCATATTTTTTATCTCCGTGTATAGCTGTTCTTCCCCAATAAGCGATGGAAGGGGTAATGACATCTATCTCATTCACTCCATGGCGCAGGCGCTCTATATCTGAAAGTTCCAAGTCCCACCAGCGTCCTTTCCGGAAACCTTTATACGCTTCTCCCGTCTTCTGCGAAACCAGGAAAGCCGAGTTCGTGGCAAAGCCTTCAAACTGGGAACTCATAGCCTGCTGCATCCCCTGTCCGCCACCGATTAGTGCCACCAACATGAAGATACCCCAGAATACACCGAATGCCGTCAGCAAGCTTCGCGTCTTGTTTCTTGTAATCGTGATGAGGATTTCCTCACAAGAGTCTATATCTATTCTCATGTTATATAGTGATTAATGTTTAATGATTAGTGATTAATACTTCTACGTTCATCGTTAGTCGTTAATCACTTCTCAACGCTTCTATCGGACTGATACTCACCGCCTTCTTTGCAGGGAAGAATCCTGCCAGTGTGCCTGCGATAATCAAGGTAAGCGTAGCCTGAATGGCAATCCCCAAATCTACGGTCGGATTCGAGAACATGGTCTGCTGGAACATACCCGCATCCATAGTCTGATTGCCGAAAGCCGAATTCATCCACTCCGTGACGGCAATGCCGGCCACCATACCTATGTATCCAAACAAAGTAGTGATAGTAACACTCTCCACAATAATCAGCCAAAGAATAGATAATGGCTTCGCTCCAAGTGCCTTACGGATACCAAACTCGCGAGTACGTTCTTTCACCGTAATCAGCATGATGTTCGAAACCCCGACTATTCCACTCAATAAAGTAAAAATGCCAATCACCCAGATAGCTGTACGAAGCATTCCCATGGCATTTTGCGTCCGCATATAATCAGTGAAGCGGTTCCATATCCAGATAGCACTGTTATCCTGAGGATCAAAACGACGGCTGGCACCAATCACCCTACGATAGTTGGCCTCAAAGAGTTCATTGCTCTCTATTGTTTCCAGATTCTTAGTAGTGAAAATGATATTATTCAGCTGTTCGCCTTTATTATAGATAGTCTGTAAAGTGGAAAACGGGATGTAAGCCTCACTGGCTTCGCGGTCTCCCTGATCGTTATAGATACCAACTACCTGATAAGCCACGCCACTTGCATTGACAAACTGCCCGATAGGTTCGGTATGAGTCTTGCCAAATAGGATTTCAGCAGTCTTCTTATGTATAACTATGACTTTCCGCCGTTCTTTTAAGTCATTTTGATTAATAAAACGCCCGTCCGCAGTTTTCACGGTTTCCACCTCCGTATAGTTAGGATGCACCCCCATCAGGGAGATATTCACATACTCTTGTCCGAAACTAACGTTTACATTGCCCTGCCGCACAGTAGCGCCGGCACTGATTACATAATCCGGAAAATACTTTTCAGTAGCCTCCAGATCATTATTCTCCAAACGGACACGGCGTCCCTCTTTCAATCCTGCATAAGGCTTGGAAGTCCATCCCGGGAAAATGCGGATAGAGTTCAATGCACGTTCTGAGGACGACTGATCGAAAGCATGGATGATACCGTTTCCGGCACCCAGCAGCACTATCAGCATAAAGATGCCCCATGCCACGGCAAACCCAGTGAGGAATGTACGCAACTTATTCCGCTTGATGGTTCCGTATATCTCTTGCCAAATATCAAACATTCTGAATTAAGAATTAATAATTAAAAATTAAAGAGCTGAAAGCCGACTGTCATGCCGGAGTTTTCATCCTTTCATGATTCACTCTTTTATCGGCTTGTCATTTCATGATTCCGTCTTTTCCAAACGGAGAAGCGTCATGATTCAGATTTTCTTCAATACTGCCGATAATACCATCCTTGATGTGGATAATCTTATCCGTCTGGTTGGCTACACCACTCTCGTGAGTAACAACTACAATCGTCATACCCGTCCTGTGCAAATCTTTAAGGATCTGCATAACTTCCACAGAAGTCTTACTATCCAGAGCACCAGTAGGCTCATCAGCCAGAATAATCTGAGGCTGCGTGATAAGAGCACGGGCAATGGCAACACGTTGTTTCTGTCCGCCGGACATCTCATTCGGCATGTGGTGTGCCCAATCTTTCAATCCCAGACGATCCAAGTACTCCAGCGCCATGGCATTGCGTTTACGGCGGCTCACTCCCTGATAGAAAAGCGGAAGCGCCACATTCTCTACTGCATCTTTAAAGGAAATCAAGTTAAACGACTGGAAGATGAATCCAATCATACGGTTCCGATATTCAGCCGCTTTAGTCTCACTGAGGTTTTTGATCAGCGTGCCGTTCAGATAGTACTCACCGGTATCATAATTATCCAAAATACCCAATATATTAAGCAAGGTGGATTTACCGGAACCCGAAGCTCCCATGATGGAAACAAACTCACCCCGCTTGATATCGAGGTTGATGCCTTTGAGCACATGTAGGGGTGCTCCATTGTTGTAGGTCTTGTTAATGTCTTTTAGCTGTATCACGTATACCTCTGTTTTAGTCTGTTTTCTTATTAATTTTCACTATTAGACGCAGCTATGTTACGAAAAGTTGCAAAGAGGGTGAACTTTTTTTCAAAAAGATTTTGAAGTGTCGTTTTTCTTTGTGTAATTTGTAACCATAATACTAATTAACTAACCCTTTAAACAAAACATTAATATCATGAATTCAAGCATGGAAAAACCCTACGTAGTAGGTATTGACATAGGCGGAACAAACACCGTCTTTGGTATTGTGGATGCACGCGGAACTATTATTGCAAGCGGCTCCATCAAAACCGGCGCTCACGATCAAGCAGATGCTTATGTAGATGCAGTCTGCAAGAATCTGTTGCCTTTGATTATCGCTAATGGCGGTGTAGATAAAATCAAAGGTATCGGTATCGGTGCTCCCAATGGTAACTACTACAGCGGTACTATCGAATTTGCCCCCAACTTGCCGTGGAAAGGTGTGATACCTTTGGCAGCTATGTTCGAGGAGCGTCTGGGTATACCTACCGCATTGACTAATGACGCTAACGCCGCAGCTATCGGTGAAATGACTTATGGTGCTGCACGTGGTATGAAAGATTTTATCATGATCACTCTGGGTACAGGTGTAGGTAGCGGTATCGTTATCAACGGTCAGATGGTTTATGGCCACGACGGTTTTGCTGGAGAACTGGGCCACGTTATCATACGCCGCGAAAACGGTCGTCTTTGCGGATGCGGACGTCATGGCTGTCTGGAAACTTACTGTTCAGCTACCGGTGTAGCACGTACAGCCCGCGAATTCCTGACTGCACGTACCGAACCAAGTTTGCTTCGCTCTATCCCTGCTGAGAATATTACTTCTAAGGACGTATACGATGCGGCAGTTCAAGGTGACAAGCTGGCACAAGATATTTTCGACTTCACAGGCAATATTCTGGGTGAAGCTATTGCTGATGCTATCGCTTTCTCAAGCCCCGAAGCTATCATCCTGTTTGGCGGATTGGCCAAATCCGGAGATTATATCTTCAAACCTATCCAGAAAGCTATTGATGACAATGTGCTGAATATCTATAAAGGTAAAGCCAAATTGTTGATGTCTGAGTTGAAAGACTCCGATGCAGCCGTTTTAGGTGCCAGTGCACTGGGCTGGGAACTGAGAGACTTGAAATAAAATAGTCCATCATAATTTTAAGTGAAATCCTCCTTTTGCCGGTAAAACGGGAAAGGAGGATTTTTTATAGCACTATGTTCGGACTATGTTTTAATGTAAAAATCAAATTATGAATCTACATCCAAATCACCTCCCCATTCTTATAAAGGAAAATCCTTTCCTTTATTTTTTCATCTTTCTCCGTCTTTTGCTTCAATCTAAACAAAGCATCTCCCGGAACGTTTTCAAACAACAAATCCGTTCCACTTCTTTTTTGTTCTCCCAGTGATTCCCAATCACCATTTTTCCAGTAAAACAATTCATAAGTACTATTCCTGAGAATCTGCGACATAACATAGGGTACCACAACAATATGTTCCACTTCATAATCTCCTCCCAAGTCAATATCTACATACTTCTTTTTTGATTTACCGCGATAACCTGTAGAAGTAAAACCATCAAAAAGAACCTCTACCGATTCATGCTCAGACAAAGATTGCAAAGGAGATATGATTTCAATATCCTCTATTTTACCCTGCGAATTATAAAAGCCCAACTCTCCCAAAGCAATACTATCCGAAGGCAAATTAATTCTCACGAAGCGACTGACTCTTCCCACATTCACCTTATAGGCAGTACGTCTAACCGGCAATATTCCCGATATCGCGCACAAGGTATCTTCTACCCTATTCTTATTCAAACTTACAATGCTTGTCCCGCTCATACATTTCAGATACTCCCTATTTCTAAATGATTGTATCACAACATTTCTCGTCACCAAACTATCTTCTTGTACACCCATCCCATCCAAGACTAACACACTGCCGTCCTCTTTCAGGCACAAGGGAGGAGCAGCCGGTAATAAACTTCCCTTTTTATAATAAACGGGCAGATATACAATATTTCTCCCCATTTCCCGAAATAGTGCTTTCCCGTCTGCTATCTCCCCAAATTGTACAGGTATCCAACCTTCAACATTAAATACACACAGATAAGCATATGTTGTATTCTCCGGAGCATTTTCGGTTAAAAGCACCTCCACATCAGTTGTTTTAAAATAATCAGAAGAAACATCCTTTTTCTTAAAATTACGGAATAAAGGAGGGATATCCTCCATTTCCACACCTTTACCCAACAAAGAGCTCTCCAAATGAGTGGAATATGTTTTTCTGTATACCTTCGGAACACGAAACTCCCCTTGCCCGTTAAAGTCATACATTCCTGTATTACTGTACAATCTATTATAGTGTTCCCATTTATTATGCCCCCAAAATGGGTCAAAAGCATAATGTTTATCACCCACTACCAACACATTCCAAGAATGAGAACCATTCTGGCTCCCCCATGCCGGAACAAAATCCACAGTAACCGGCATACCGAGGGCTGAGAATAATAATGAATTAAAAACTCCCCGCTCCGTACAGCTTCCGCCTCCCATCTGCATCAGAGCCTCAGTGCTCAAAGCAGGGATACCCGAACCATTGAAAGAAGTAAAATCAATATTCTTATAAAGGGCCAATACAGAATCAGCTTCATCAGTCAGCAGCTTTGCCCTATCTTGAAAGTATCGACGTTTGTATAATTGATAAAACCGTGAACGAGAGTCATCCAATACAAAGCTACTGCCGCGATAGAAAGGTAAAATGTACTCACAGAAGTGCTCAAACGAACATTTATCTGTAGATGCATTCTCTTTCCATGATTCGAATGCCTGATCTATTTCAACTATCATCTGATTAGCAGTTATCGCTTTCTGCAAGGGAACATAATGCACGGTTCCGAATGTTTTACCAGCCTGAGATACATCCCACAGACTATCTATCAGCGCTATCCATCGGCTTCTATGGGTAGACTTATACTCATCCCTGATTGAATCACATCTCTGATAAAACGCCTTATATCTTTCCACAGACGTTGAGGTCGGCACAGAGTGCCCCACCATATTCAGAATCAGAAACTCGGCAGCCTTCAATTTAGAACCATCATCCTGATAATGCAGCAAGACCTTTTCAAGTTCTCCCCTGTTCTCACCAGCAAGAGATAAAACTTCTTCCACACCTTTACTATATTTATTGCATGACACCAAAAGGCACAATAAAGCCCCGCTTACAAATACCATCAAACACTTTCTCATCATAATCATCAGAAATATCTATATTAGTGGCAATCAGCATTGTTGTATATACTTATCCAAACTATCCGTAGCTGATAAAGTCAACTTATTTTTTATACGCTGTTTAGCTTTCAATACAGACCGGGGAACTATATTAAAAAGAAGAGCAATTGTCTTATTATCCAAGTGAGCACGTACCATATAGCATAACCTCAACTCCTGGACACTTAAACTAAATGGCACCAATTCTTCCGACAGGCACCCACCGTAAAACAAGTCTATGACGATAAACAGATCCCTCCATTCGGCCTCATCCTTGACTATACCATAAGCAGGTTTTTGATGAAGACACAATAACTGCCCCATTGCCACTATCAAAGAAGAAGAACATCCTGCTAATGCCGATGCCTTCTGGTAATCCTTCAATTGTTTTGTCAACTGTTTATTGCGGTACAGCAGACAAGCATTCCAACTATCCTTATACGTATCCATATCCACCATATTATATCATATTCACTTATCAATCTTCGTATTGCACCAGTCATCTCCTATCTTTTCCACTTCGCCCCTCATTTCCCTGATAGCGGTGGAATAAACTTTCGGTTCTTTAGTCAATACAATCCGTTGCATCTTCTCAAACTTCTCTCTATTCCGATAGTCCGGCTCCGCATAGAGTTTTGCCAGCAGGTAGTAGGGATAAATCCGTCCCGGCAAACGGTGGATTGAAGCCAGATAATAAGTTTCAGCCCTTTCATAGTATTGCATTTCCTGATAATTCTTACCTGTTATATTCAGTATCATTGGGTCAGTACTATATATAACAGCCTGCTCCAGAAAGAGATTAGATTGATCATAACGACCGGACTTATGCAAACTATGCCCATATTCAAATAAAAAAGTTCCTCTTTCTCCCAACTGCGGATAGAGTTTATAGTAAGCCTCATTGGCAGCAGTATAATTTCCCAGATGATAAAGCATCCTCGCATTCGCCCAATCCCGGCAGGCATCTTCCTCCTGTTGCCATTTACCGCCAAGCCCCACTATCCATATCAGTGCACAAGTGCCCCAAATTAGAAATTTCCCTGCCACATCTCCAGTGCCACAAGCAAACAGCAGGCAGATACCGGTTACTGCAAATACCGGAAAATGCATGGGATAAGAAGAAAAAGAGAAAATAAGCAAGGATATGAGTGCTCCGCAAATTTCATAACGCCCCCATTTCGCCCCTAACCACAGGCAGCCCCCAATAGTCACCAGTAACATTCCACAAAGCATTATTCCTGCTGTTAACGCCAGTTCCAGATATTCATTGAAAGCGTATTCCGGACTTCCGGCCACACGTTCTTCCCAAGCAGCATAGTCTCCGCTACCAAAATAATTTTCTTGTGCTTCGCCGTATGCATAAGCAAATCCTTCACTACATCCCCAAGGATGCTCCACGATAGCTTTACAAGTAATTTTCCACATAAACAGACGTCCCATAGCAGAGTCAGGCTTCAAAAAGAAAATGCCGGCACCTCCCAATATCAGAACCAAAAGCCCGGCCACTCCCCATGTAAGGTAACGTTTCTTATATCTCCGCCATAAAACGCCCCACTTACGTCTGTCACGATGCATATATGCCACCCATGCACAGCTTATTGCAGCAGCAATCCAGGCAGAACGGCTCATCGTGGCCGGTAATACACATAAAATAAGAATACCGGCAAGTCCTGCCGCCACTTTCTCTATTTTATGAAGAACATCTGTGCTCTTCCGTTTGCAAACACGTAAATACAAATGCAAGCAGACAGGTAATATCATCGCTAAATATCCCCCATACGGACCGGGATTGAAGAAAGAGCCTGTAAGTGCATACTGTGAATACCCGGAAACAGAAAATCCATATAATTGCCGCAAGCCCCAAACCGCTTCAATAGTCCCTAATAATACCAAACTCCAAGCCACATGAACAAAGAAATGCCGGAAACACAAAACATCTGTCCAAGAATCTTTTCCCAGAAGCTGTATCAGGCAAGAAACAGTGATACATCCGGCCGAAACCAGTGCGGCTTTCCCAAACCACACCCACTGACCGATGGTTTCTCCTACAGGCAGTTCAGGAGTTGTCGCACATACCATACTCAGCAAGGAACAAACAGCTACAAACTGTAGCAAAACAACTGTAATCTCTCTTATTTTATGTGTCCATCCTATCATCATTCTATCTTTTTGAATATCCTATTCCACCGCACTCTATCCGTCCTCTTATCCACTGATTTCCATATCCTGACAGCCTTTCCAACAATAAAAGGCTCCGGCAACAGCCCCCAGTAACGGGAATCCTGAGAATTTATAGCCAAGTCTCCTGCAACAAAATAATAATCTTGCCGGAAAGAGTACTTCCGTATTACACTATCGCCTAACAATACGGTATCACCTTTCAGAGTAAGAGGTTTCTTTTGCTCCCATTCTATCGCATTCCGATAAAGGACTTTATTCAATGGAGTCATCAATACTTCCGCACCTTTAGCAGGAATAAAAAACGGTCCAAATTCTACTATATTCCAATTTACAATATCATTAAACGGATATGCATTAAAGCATATTCCCCGCTCACGGGCAGAGTGGTCATCAGCTATCCCATTTAGTTGTAAACGCAGGTAATCTTGCTGTCGGATATTCCCCAGCACCCCATCATAACCACGTACATAATAGCGTGCATCTCTTATTTCAAATGTGTCACCCGGCAAAGCAACGCAGCGCTTTACATAGTATTTCATTACATCTAACCTTATGCTATCCCAACGCCCCGGATATGGGAAATTAAAAACCAATACATCATCCCGTTCCACTTTTCCAAAGCCCGGGAGACGGGTTATCTCCACCTCTTTCCCCTCCAAAGCATCCCATACATTAAAAATACGTCCCCCCATTACCCACTTATTGACCAGAATACAATCTTCCGGCAGCAAAGCAGGTTCCATAGAATCTGTAGGAACCTTAAAAGTAGCAAAGGTTGTGACTCCCAGCAACAAATAGAGTACAAAGAGTATACAAGCAATTATAACCAACCTGAACACTTTATCTATAAAGAATGAAAGCCTGTAATACTTCTTTTCCATCTGTAATTTCTTTATGGTTTCTATTTACTTTAGCCTATAATTAAATACCTGTTTTCCTTCTTTCCAATAAAAAACTTGTTCTTCTACTCCCTTTGTCCGATTATGCAACCAGAGTAAAGCACCAGCAGGTACATGATTATATTCCAAATAATCAAACTCAGCAATTTTCGCCCCTAATGAAATCCAACCTTTCGTCCCATTCTGATAAAAGAGTTCATAATAGTCACCCGGACTAACATAGTTGTCATCATTACGTGGCACATAGATAATTCCACCAATTTGTGTTGGAGTTTTTAGGTCAAGCATGCAAGGGACATCCTCTTTTCCTGACTCATAACGTGTCAGATTTCGCCCGTCAAAAGCTTTATCTATCGAATATTCCTTTAAGTTATACACAGGTGGAGCGCATGCCTCTACCCGGCAATCCAGCTTCCTGTTGCAACTACTATCTGCATAAATGGCTACTTCTGCTATATTCAACCGTTTCCCCACAGGCGGGCATACCCACAAGTAGCGGTATTTCCGCTTTGCAGAAACTACTAACCGACATTCCCGACTATAAATACTGTCACAAACCGAGACTGCTAACAATTCTGCATTTTTAAAGTCTGGAGTATTATTCCCAAAGAAGCACACACCGTCCATTTCCCGCATTTGCCTTACCCAATATTGCGTCAACGGGTGTTTTCTCACCAACCGGATACTTTCCCACTGCGTCGTATCCGGTACAAGAGAGAGCACCGTACCGTCTGCTTGCGGTATAAAGGGGTATCCGCTCTCCTTCCAGCCAGCTACAGTCTGCACCAATGGCTGATAAATCTGCTCTATTTCAATATTTTCCGCTAAAGTCTCTCCGTCATGCCATCTATACCCACCGATAGGAATCCAACCATTCATTGAAAAAACGCCAATCAATCCCTCTCCGGCACTACCCTGAATTCCTGCAATCCGTATTTCATTTGCAGGATAATAGTCTGTAGTTACATCTTTAAGCAAAGTGCCAAAAATTGAAGATTGTTCTTGCGGTACAGAAAAAGCACGATAAACCTTCCCTTTAGAACGATAATTCACCCATTCACGCGTCACTCCTGTCCGCTGCAGTTCAGTAGGGATAAAATGCCCGGTCGTATCGCGGAACACATTCCAGCTATGAGCTAAAAAAGTGTCCGGCGAATAAATATAGCGATCTACAGCAACCGGTATGCCCAACGCCCTTAACAGATAGACTAAAAAATCCGTCTCTTCCCGACATGTCCCGATGCAATGTTCAAGAATAAAAATTCCCCCGGCATGTGGAAAACTGAAATCATTGTTATAACAAAAGTTCATATTACGCTGCAAATAAGATTGTAAACTATCTACAGCAACCACAATATCTGTCCCCTGATAGAGAGAATCCAGCACTGGCTGAAAACGCTCCCGATATATACGCCGCCAACAGTCTGGAATTTCGTCACCCACCCAATAAGGAAGCAAGTAATTACAAAAATCATCAAACGGACAATATTTATCCCATCCACGCTGTTGCCAGGCTTCAAAAGCCAAATCTATATTCTCTATCAAATAATCCGCTTTTATCACCTGCGCATCATACACCTTTGGTGAGCCTGCATAAGAATAGCTGCGCCATTTATCCCGCCGTCCACGTTCCATAAAACCCTGTTGACGGCTGGTTTCAATCAAAGCTTGCCGCACGCTGTCTATTCCAGCACCCCGATAAGAATGACGGTCTTTCATGTGAATAAGAAGGAATCGGGCAGCTTCCAGTTTCAATGAATCATCCTGATAGTGCAACAATACCTTTTCTAATTCCGTACGATTCTCTCCGGCTAAAATCAATGTTTCCTCCAGACGATATTCCTTGTCAGAAGCACAACTTCCCAGATACATACACAAGAAGAAAAGAAAATAGAAGTTGTTTTTCATGTTCATTCTGCATTTCCCATTATCTTTAAAAGTAAAGGAGAAACTTTTGCATTGCAATACACAGTTATTGTTTTATTGAAATGCTCAGGATGCTCTGCCTTATAACTCACATGGAGATCAACAGAACCACCCGGACGTACAGGCTCTTTATCGTATTCTACCTTCGTGCAACCACAAGACGTTGCAACTGCGTCAATCACCAATGTATTATTACCAGTATTTTTCATTGTGAAAACTACTTTTTGTTCTTTTTCCCAACTAAAGTTCCCCAAGGGTAAAGAGGTATTATTAAGACTCACTTCTGTTTCTAAAATAGTAATTTCATTTTTCGATACAGTTTCCCTTCCCAAAAGAATTTTCATATAAAGTTCCTTTATTTTAGGATTACGAATGGGATTACCAATGGCAATTACTTCATTATTCTTGTCTAATAAGAAAGTCTGAAAATCTATATCAGCAGGAAAATGGTTCAATTTATTTAACGAATCATTCATATCAAAACAAACCGGATACTTAAACGCTTCACGACGAATTATATAATGTAATTCGTCCACATTCTTTGGAGAAAAATAGAACACAAATGCTGTTTTAGGTCCAGTTAAACTGTCAACTTCTGAAATAAAATTTTTCCATTGTGACAACTGTAATTTACAGCTTGTACAACCAATAGAATCCATGTAAGATAGAACCCTATATTGAGTATTCGAAAATGAAAAGTTTACTGTATCTTCTCCCAAAACAGTAAAAACAAGATGATTTGGGAAAAGAATTTCTTTATTTTTCCATTCCTGAATTAACTGAATGATATTATTCTTTTTATTCTCCTTGCAAGAAAAAAAACAAAACAATATCAATAATAAATAGAAATGTTTCATGATATGACTAAGAGTTACTGTTTAAATCTATAAATAATAGTCTCATCAACATCAGAAACATATCCGACAAGACACCCTTCGGTATCAATATTGATAGAATCAACTATTTTCCCCAATGTATACTTTACTCGGCACTCTCCATGGCAATCATATACCTCAACAATATTACCAAAATTCTCTCTATTTCTCGACTTTAAACAATAGAATAAACCCTCATAAGAAGCAACAGCAACATAATAATGAAGCAAATCATTATAACTTTCCAGTTCAGATTGATCCTTATCATTCCCCAAAACAACCATAGGCTTTATTTTATCATTAACAATAGAATATAACTCTATTCTATCCATATATTTATAAGCAACAATAAAGGCTGAATCATATATGCATTGAACAAAATCAAAAGGAGTATACGACGCTTCTGCCTTTCGAATAGGATTTTTGTACGAATCTAATATTTCATTTTTACCCAAATCAGCTATTTCCCATGATGAGGATTCATACTCATTTATTTTCATTAAGTATTTATCGCCTTCTATTTGACTAATAAACGTAAAAAGTTTGCATACACCATCTTCACCATTATATAAAGGAAGCTTTTTAGAAATCCATAATGAATCCTCTCCTATCGTCAATTGCACAAGCTTTCTACTCATCAAATCATACAATAATACATCCTCTGATACAGCATCCCCACTAAATGCACTTACAAACTCATCAGGGCCTTGCCCAATTTTTCCATAACCATATAGTTTTCGGCAATTCGGATAAGAGTAAACCGACAAAAAATTATCCGTTACTTTATAGGTTATAAAACTGATATTATTAGCATTAATCTTCCATCCCTGTAAAGAAAAGGCATCTTCTATTTTCATAGAATCCAATACCTGTAATTCAATCACAGTATCAAAATTTCTTTCCTTCTGTTGAAAATCAATATATTGCCCTTTTGTTGTGCAACCAAAAAGAAAAATAAATAACAATAGATATAAAGTACTTATCTTCATAAAATTCCTTTCTTCAGTAGAGGAATAGATATCTTATATCATCTATTCCTCTAACATACAACCAATTAATTATTGACAATTACCTGCTTTCTTGTCTGGAGCATTAGGAACTGCGCACTATCGTAACTGCAGAAATCAGTTTCCGTTTTTCATTAAAAATATCTGTTGAAAGAGCAAATATATCATGCAATTCCTGATTTATTTTCAAGGAATATTATAGATGTATACAACATCTTCCCTGTCTTGACATACAGCATATAATTTACCATCTGTAGAAGCTCTTGCCAGACAATTTACAGGCTTATCTAGTAAATAATGAGCCCTTGGAATACCTTCCCAATCCCAAATTTCCAAAACCTTTCCTTCTTCTTTATCTGTTAAAACATAGATATAATTCTCATCCGCATAAGGATAGGAGGAATAATATATAGTTTTTTCTTCTGATGTATCCTTTTGCGACGATTCAAGCATGGTCTCTTTCAAAAGTTCTCCTTTAGAATTATAGATTCTGCAAAGTTTTATATAAGCATAAAATGCAGCAAATTTATCACCCTGAGGATTAGTAACCGTCAACTTATTATAGACAAAACGGTTCAATTCCTCCTCTTTTTTCTCTAACAAACCTTCCGGATAATCACCAAAATATTGTACTGTTCCATCTTTGTCAAGCAAAGCATACTCATACTCTTCCTTATCAGAAATAAAGCAATAACTATCATTCTTTAAAAAAAGGAAACGATTCAATCCTCTTTGTTCTACTTCCAGTTGTTTGGCAGAAACCACTTTAAAAGTACCTACTGAATCTACAGCTACTTCTTTCACTTTATTCGAAGCTATTTCAAATGCTTTAAAACCACCTGACATTTCTTGAAATGTCCTATCAAGCATCAAGAAATCATCAGGTCCTTCCCCTCTACTACCAGCCCTAAACAAGTAACGACATTCAGGCAATTTCCAAAAAGAGAACATAGTATCACTTCTCTGTTGATAAGCCACCAACATATTATCTGTAACAAATAATCGGGTCACAGATAATAAAATCGGAGGAATAGAAATACTATCTGCTTTCAATTCTTCTAGTGGAGGGAATTTTTCCGCCAGTTTTCCACTATACGTACATCCCTCCAATAGAAAAAAAAGAATGAAGAGAGACGCTAAAAGTATATAAATACGCTTCATTATTAACAATGCCCTCTAATACTTCCTTCTAATAACCAATATGCCTCACACTCACTACAGATCCAATCCCAAATTGCTAACGAATCATCATTAGGAGCTTTTCTCCATTTCGTAAAGCAAGCTCTGTTGCCACCGCCTTCACCACCAGCCAATGCTTCCACATTAGCCAACATCAAATCTGACATAGTATCTACTTTCTGATTAGCATAGACACCATAACCTGCAATTGCTGCAAAAGCTGCAACAAAAGCTATTTTCATAAACTTTTTCATCCTTATATTATTTAAAATGAAAATATATTCAATTACCAACATCAAGTACACATATATTGTACAGTCGAATATTAAGATACAGAGTATCTCATTAGAGCATATTTCATACTGCACTATCGTAACAGCAGAAATCAGTTTCCGTTTTTCATTAAAAATTTGTATCTTCGCCAGGCTTCTAAATTTTAGAGGTTACGGAGCATTCGGTATCCTAATTGCAGCAACAAGTCGTTTACTGTCTGTTCCTTTTAATAAGCTATATCACTCTATATAATTTTTATGCTATACTCTAATATAGGTTCATCCCGATTCACATCCGTAGCATAAATAACTCCACGTTGCTCATCTACCATTATGCCACAAATATAATGGTCCAATACATATTTCTTTAACGGTTTCCCTGTCAGACTAAATACATAGATATATTGCCCACCATCCAAGTGATTAACACCATTCTGCGCATCCTGTGCTATATCCTTGAATGAGTGCCCTTGAAAGACTGCATATATAGCTTTATCCGTCACCTGCACATCACTAAATCCCATAATGCCTGTTGGGATACCATACCCCTCGGATAGCTGAAATTCCGGCTCACCATGTGGCCCCATGCACACAACATGCGTATTGTCTTTCAGATTATAAATTTCGAGCACCTCACCCAACTGAGTGACAGCAGCGAGTATTCCATTTCGGGGATTGTAATCTATAAAGCTACGCCATGCTTGCGCCAAAGCCGGACGGGCATTCTGCAAGGCATCGTCATTAACAGTGGGAATAGCACCAAACTTATGCATCAATTTTCCACCTCTGCATACTTTGCAAAAGCGACTATCACCCGAATAATCGGGAATGATAAAAGTAGAGTCCTCACACATCACAAAATCGAGTGCCCTGAGAATATCTTTATCCAGATTCACCGCTTCCTTACGAAGCAGTGAATCGCCGGATAAAGCAAACTCAAACCTTGTTAATTCAGACTTATTAGCATCCAATATCCACAAAAAAGTCCCATTCCATCGGAAGTTTTCGGCAGAAAGCATATCCTGCGGTGCATCTCCACGCTTTCCAAAAGAAGACAAGTAACGAAAATCAGGATAACTGAATGCATGAAAGAAATAGTCTGTTCCATGCAAATCAAGTACCACAACTTTACCATCTCCACTATGTAGCCGGAAAGGATAGCGGAATAAAGCAGTATCCAATAGTATTGTTCTTCCTTTCAGTTCTTGCTCCTGAGGGAAATCAGTATATACTTCTTTACCGGAAGGAACTGACTTTGAAGTACAAGAAACGAATAGAAGGACAGATACAATACTAATAATATAAGCTATACGGAGCATGATAATAATGTACCTTAGTGTGATTTATTGGACAATCAACAGAACCTATACCAAAGCAGAAAACACGATCAGTTTCAGGATCCGCCAACGCTTCTATATTCTCCAACACTAAAGAAGACATTTTTGTCGATGACTGTTTACTACAAACATACCCAACCATAGCAATAACTATAGCCCCCATAAATACCAGATTTTTTTTCATCTTATTTTTCATTTTACCATTATGTTTTTCATCAATGATTATGCAGGCAAATGTAGAAAATAAATAGACCTGAATTCTATTTACGGGAGTAAAATAAGGGAGTAAAATAATTTTTACTCCCCCTTTTCTATCTCAAAATAAAGCACTTATCATTTTTCAACGAGCAAATAAAAGCCGAACTCTTTTTGCTCATTTTTGCCAGATTCTATTTTCACATGAGACCTTTTGCAGTCAAGTAACTTCCTCAATTGACTTATGGTCACTCTTCTTTTCACATTAACACCAATATCTCCCAAATTCCAATCACAAATCTCAATAATCCGATCATTCGATAAAAAATGGTTTTCTGCGTGAACAAATGCCGAAAGCAATTTATAAAGTTGCATTGAGCATTTCTCCACACTCTTATCTTCAAAAGTAAGTGTACTTGCTTCTTCATCAAATAGAACTCCACCTATTGGGTATTTCTTCTTGGAGATATGTAACACAGAATAATCCGAACTATCTACTTCATTACCTTTTTTCTGATTATTCAAAAAGAGCAAGATAAGTGCACATAAACAAAGCACGACTATAATAAGACAAGACACAATTCCATTCTCTCCCCAATCAGCACAAAACCATGGAGATGGAACTGCAATATAAGCCATAAATTCAAGAAAATACATGTCATCCAGGTAGTAAGCACCAAGCTTATATTCATCAGCTATAAATGTTGAGTCACCAGCTATAAACCTTTTTCCTTCATTATCACCTGGCATTTCAGACAATAAATCAAGAGCCGCATTATAATGTAACTGCATACCATTCAGGCTCTCCTGCCACAATTCATTCAACAGATCTATAGAAGGAGTACTTATTGAGAACAAACACTGTACTTTTCCACTCAGCATCCAAGTAAATAAGCGCCTTGATTCTTTCACCGAGTCAACCTCCACTATGATCGGCCCTTTAGCCACTACTATACGACGCTTTGTATCTTTCTCGTCTGGCTGACCTCCACCATAAGAGTATGGTATTCCAAGTTTTTCAAATTCTTGGTTCACCCAAAGCTCTGCAGTAGATTTCAATGAAGATTCTGCTTTTTGCTTACATATCCTACGTCCTTCCACTCCGCTCTCATACACCTGAAAAGCAAGCATTCCTATTGCGAGAAGCAATATTCCCCCCAATACATATAATATTTGTCGATAGTATTTCATTATACAAATAAGTTATTCATTCTGCAAAAGTACACAAACATTTTTAAAGACAAAGCACTACAGAAAGCTTTCATTATAAATCCGATACATCATAAGAATAGAGATTATCTTCTACATCCGCAACACAAAGAATATGACATATAACAAATAACCTCTATTAGCAAAACATACTGATTTACTTCCTTTTTACAGGATGCAAAAATAACCCATAAGAACGAGAAAAACATCTAACAACATGATTAAAAAAAAAGATTTAGACGATTGTTTTATTAATTTGGATTATAATTCCATATTACCCTAGATGCACTTGCTCCGTACCTTCTCCACTCACAGGTACCCCTAAGCGAAGAAACTACGGCCTTGGTACGGAGCAAGTGCATCCCGGGTACAATGCGGATAAACCATCATACACCAGAAAAAGCAAATTTACCAACTACGCAAAACAACGCAAATTAACGCAAAAATCACATGGATAGGATTGATAAGAATCTTTTTCCATATATTTGCGAAATCAGAAAAACAAGTAACTTAAAAACACGATAACATGGGAATTATCAATCAAGGCATTCTCGGAGGGTTCTCTGGCAAAGTGGGACCGATAGTCGGTTTCCGTTGGAAATCAAATTACTACATACGTGCACGTGCCGCCAAAGTCAGCAATCCACGTACACCTAAACAACAAGAGCAACGGGGCAAGTTTGCCACAGCATTCAACTTCCTGAAAACAATAAAACCATTTATACGCATAGGTTATAAAGAGTTTACGCAGGATAAATCCGCGTTCAATGCCGCCATGTCCTACACCCTGAAAAGAGCCGTGACGGGCAGTGGAAAAGATATTACGATTGACTTCAACCGGGCACTGGTCTCTATGGGAACCCTGATGCCCGTATTCGAAGGTACAGCCACGCAGGATAGAAGTAAAATGACCTTCAACTGGCACGATAATAGCGGCACAGGAAATGCAGAAGACACAGACATAGCCATGCTACTGGTGTACAACAAAGATAAGGAAACAGCCGTCTACAATGCCGAAGCCACCTTGCGCTCCGACAAGCACGCAGAACTGGCACTTCCGGATAATTGGCAGGATGACGAACTGGTAGCCTACCTCTGCTTTCGCAGTGCCGACGGAAGCTGTGTAGCCAACAGCGTCTGTCTGCCGGTCTCCGTAATTCTCGCATCGGAAGACGAGGTAGAAATGGAAATGAACCCCATCTCCCACTACTCAAATCTCAACCTCTCAACTCCCTGCATACAAGGAGTTAACTCCCTGTCGACAAGAAGTCAACTCCTTGCTGACAGGAAGTTAACTTCTTGTAAGGCACTGAATGTCAGTTACCATATATTGCAATAAAAAAGGGAAACCAACGAATCGGCCTCCCTTTTTTATCTCGAAATTAGAGATTAACAGATTACTTGTTAACTCTTTTTTCTTTAATTCTTGCTTTCTTACCGGTAAGAGCACGCAGGTAGTACAATTTAGCGCGACGAACCTTACCTACCTTGTTCACCTCAATGCTATCGATAGCCGGTGACTCAATCGGGAAAATACGTTCTACACCTACAGTACCGGACATCTTGCGTACAGTGAAACGCTTCTTTTCTCCGTGACCGGCAATCTTGATAACAACACCACGGTACAACTGTACACGTTCTTTGTTACCTTCGACAATACGATATGCTACTGTAACAGTGTCACCTGCTTTGAAGCTCGGGTGTTGTTTACCGGTAGCAAATGCTTCTTCTGCAATTTTAATTAAATCCATTGTTATTATTCTTAAAATGTTTGATCGTTACAACGCAACATACCAGGCTTCTCTCTATGTCCTGACAGCGATTGCGCGAAAGCGGTGCAAAGTAACGAATTATTCGGCAGATACACAAACAATTCGCTCATTTTTTGCTTAGCGGCGGTCGCCTGAGGAACGGCTGGAACTGCCGGAGCTACTGCTTCTTGTAGAAGAAGAACCACTGCTGCGAGTACTGCTTCCTGAGGAACTCCGCACACTGGAAGAGCTGTTCTCTTTGCGCTCCGTGCTCGGTTTGGTAGTGGTAGTGCTGCGACGGGAAGAACTGTTATTGTTATTACGTGAACTACTACTGCTGCCGCGTGAACTGTTATTGCCGTTAGTGGTAGCATTCGTATTCGTACTTTCGCGGCGGGTGGTACCTGTAGTACCGGATCGGTTAGTGCTCGAACTACTGCGACGGGTGGTGTATACATCATCCCTTGCCGGCGCACGGTTGGAGCCTGGGCGTACGGTTACAGAGCCAAAATCTGAACGGCGGTGCGTAGTGTAGGATTTATGGTCGCGGATGCGGTAAGAGCCATTATAGTACGGTTGTTTGTAGCGTCCACGGTAATAGCTTACATTATTATAGTGTGTGCGATAGTGTCCACCCACATACGTGCGGTAGTGATAGGGACGGGGGAAGTAGAAATGGTTATGATTGGTATACGTGACGTAAACACGGAAGTACCAACGGCTTCCACTGGTATAGATGGGCCGGTAGAAGTACTCAGCCTGTATGAAACGCCCATACTGCCCACTGTTCAATACCCAGCGGAGATCGTCATTGCGTACATCCAGATAGTCGTAGTAACGATTGAGCGCCCATTCTTCGCCGCGCAACACATCATCCATCACATAGCGTACACCGGAGATGAAGTCATAATTGATTTCGTATACATCATTGTATTGCTCGGTGCTCAGGTTCAGCTCGTAAGCCATTTTATCAGTGAGGAAACGGGTTTCCTTACGTACTTTGCTATTACTCATAGCGTCCGTGCCAGCGCTGCAAACAGCAGTACTCAAGGTGGCAAGCAGGATAAATAATATTCGTTTCATGATAGCGTTTTTTTACTTAGTTGATGAATATCTATTCTTTGTTGGAAACAAAAATAGGGGAAGATTATCCCCTATCCGCTTGTTTCTCTCTATTCTTATATAGGGATTTCCCTAATCTATTTAGGAATTCAGGGGCTTTGCCAACATGATTCCATCTTCTTGCAAGAGGATGAGATGTCTTTTATAAAGATCACCCACCCCTTTCTTGAAGGTCTTCTTGCTGACCCCGAAGGTAGAGTAGATTTCATCTGCCGGACTTTTATCATTCAGATAAATCCGTCCGCCGTTATCCTTTATATATTGCAGCAGGACTTTGGAGAAGTCGTCCACTTTCTCGAATCCCGGTTTCTGAAGCACCAGGTCAATCTTACCATCCTCGCGCACTTGCTTGATGAAAGCTTTCAGCCTATCACCCGTGCGGAGCGACTGGAATATTTCACTATCGTAGAGCAAACCGCTATACTTATTCTCAATGATAGCCTTGAAGCCCAAATCCGTCTTCTGCCAGATAAGGATGTTCACTTCATCTCCCGCCTCATAGGGGGCTGTCTCTTTAGAAAGATAGCGGTCCACTTTGGCAGAAGCCACAATGCGGTAGCTTTCATCATCCAGATGGGCATAAATGACGTACTTATTCCCCACTTGCATCTTCATCTTCTGTTCACGGAAGGGGACGAAGAGGTCTTTCATCAACCCCCAGTTCAGGAATGCGCCGTACTCGTTCACCCATGCCACTTCCAGACAGGCGAACTCGCCCACCTGTACCAGCGGCGTCAATGTGGTGGCAACCAGACGCTCCTCGCTATCCAGATAGATGAATACGTTCAGTTCATCTCCCGGTTGGCAACCTTCGGGCACATAGCGCAGAGGAAGCAGGATTTCTCCATCCTCACCCCCATCCAGATACATGCCGAACTCCACTTCTTTGACTACCTTTAAGGTATTGAATCTTCCTAATTCGATGCTCATAACTTCTTTCGTTTGGGACAAAGATAATGCAAACCGAAGGCAGTACAAAATAAGCTTGCTTATTTTTAATGCTAAGGTGCAGCTTATCTTCGCTTTTGAGCAAAGATAATGCAAACCGAAAGCAGTACAAAATAAGCTTGCTTATTTTTAACGCAGACATGCAGCTTATCCTCGCTTTTAAGCAAAGATTAGTATAAGGAATAACTTTTCAATCTAACCCATAACTTTTTTCTATGAACAAATCTCCTGGAAAACAGTTATTTTTGTAGTGGGAAATCAAAAACAAGAAAATACTATTCACCTTTAAATAGATAAAAGTTATGGAATTTCTAACAAACGAAAAGCTTACGATTGTAGGAGCAGCCGGAATGATCGGCTCAAACATGGCACAAACTGCCATCATGATGCATCTGACCCCCAACATCTGTCTGTACGACCCTTACGGTCCGGGACTGGAAGGTGTGGCCGAAGAAATGTTCCACTGCGGTTTTGAGGGATTGAACCTCACTTACACTTCTGATATCAAAGAAGCGTTGACCGGTGCCAAGTACATCGTGTCTTCTGGCGGTGCCGCCCGCAAAGCCGGCATGACGCGTGAAGACCTGCTGAAAGGTAATGCTGCCATTGCCGAAGAATTCGGTAAGAACGTAAAGGCTTACTGCCCGGACGTGAAACATGTGGTCGTTATTTTCAACCCTGCCGACATCACCGGACTGATTACTTTGCTGTATGCCGGACTGAAACCTTCACAGGTGACCACACTCGCCGCTCTCGACAGCACCCGCCTGCGCAGCGAACTTGCCAAACACTTCCACATCTCTCCTGATAAAGTAGAAAACTGCCGTACGTATGGTGGACATGGAGAGCAGATGGCAGTTTATGCCTCTACTGCAAAAGTGGACGGCAAACCGTTGTTGGAAATCATCGGCACACCTGCCCTGACTGCCGAGCAATGGGCTGAAATCCAGACCAAGGTAACCAAAGGTGGTGCGAACATCATCAACCTTCGCGGACGTTCTTCTTTCCAAAGCCCGGCTTATGTTTCTATCGAAATGATTGCTGCCGCTATGGGAGGTAAACCTTTCCGCTGGCCTGCCGGCACATATGTGCACAGTCATGGTTTCGACCACATCATGATGGCTATGGAAACGGAAATCAATAAAGACGGCGTGCACTACAAAGAACTGAAAGGTACTCCGGAAGAAGAAGCTAAACTAAAAGAAAGCTATGCCCACCTCTGCAAGTTGCGCGACGAAGTGATTGAAATGGGAGTGCTCCCTGCCATCAAAGACTGGAAGAGCATCAACCCGAACATTGACTAAATCCATATAAACGGGGTATCCCCCCACAACTCCTAACCAGAGATTCCCTCTTGCGTCAGCAGAAACCGAATGCAAGAGGGATTTTTCTTTTATTTTTTCAGGAATCCTTTGGCTGTATAAAAAAAACTATTTATCTTTGCACCCGCAAACGGAGAAGGTGCCATAGCTCAGTTGGTAGAGCAAAGGACTGAAAATCCTTGTGTCCCCGGTTCGATTCCTGGTGGCACCACTTTCCCCCTCCGTCGGCAAGTATCGGAATGTAGCGCAGTTGGTAGCGCACTACGTTCGGGACGTAGGGGTCGGGCGTTCGAGTCGCCTCATTCCGACACAAAAAGGGTCTGATTCTCAAAAGGAGTTAGACCTTTTTTGTTATATCGGCTTTCAATGAACAACATTTACTTAATTTCATTATAGCATGATTGACATCATACTTATCACATTGGGAGGAATATGCCTCATCATAGGACTGCTAGGATGCATTATCCCAATGATTCCCGGACCACCTGTTTCATACGCAGGCTTATTATTGCTTCACATTACGGATAAAGTGCAGTTTTCGGCATCACAATTACTGTTCTGGCTGCTTTTAGTGGTAGTTGTGCAAGTACTGGACTACTTCACTCCCATCATAGGAAGCAAATACAGTGGAGGAACTAAATGGGGCAGTTGGGGCTGCCTGATAGGATCAATCGTCGGGATTGTCTTCTTCAGTCCGTGGGGCATTATCATCGGCCCGTTCGGGGGCGCTTTCATCGGAGAACTGCTGGGAGACAGAAGTGCAAAGGATGCCCTGAAATCGGGCATCGGTGCACTAATGGGTTTCCTGATAGGAACAGTATTCAAAGTCGTGATTTGCGGATATTTTATATGGTGCTTTGTAAAGGCTATCGTTGTAGCGTAATGCTCATCAATCCGATTACCACATCATTGGAAAGCGTTTCAAGAACAAGATGTGAGAGCTTCTTATCTGGATTCAGAGGCATTTCGAGCAATACGGCAGCACCGCCATCCAACTCACGGGAAGCACCGGGAAAGCCCAATTCTTCACCGAAGTTATTACTGACTTCACCGGTCTTGAGACGCAAACGGTAGAGAGCCGGGGCATGGCGATTAAAGGCCAGACCATCTTCAAAGAAGATATGCTCAATGGGAGGCCAGTTATCCGGATTGCGCAAAGGCATAACATCGCAGGTGCCGTCTTTATAATATACACGGATAAGTCCATTGTCGATGTGGCACTGCATATGATTAGTGCTGCCCGCCATAAGCAAATAAGCACGGGAGGCTTTCCCCTTGAGTGGAACAGTCAAGCTATCAGGATAATTATCCCACAAAGAAGTGAAAGCAATGTTACGGCCCTCGGCAGGAGTGCGGAAAGGAACTCCCGGTTTAGTATTCAGTACACCTTCCCGAACGGAAGAACGCAGACCGGAATCATTGATATCTACCGTATGCAGAGGATGACACCACTCTCCTATACCTTGCTTCGGCAGTTGCAAAGTAGTATAGGGAGAACGGGGCGAAAGATACTCATTACGGAAAATATCTGTTACCGAGGAATTGAATTGCGCATCCATCACCACTGTTTCACATTTAGCGGAGTTGACATTAGTAAAGGCTTCAGACTGTGCAAGGCTATGTTTTTCTTTATTTTTCGATTTATCTACGGGATACCACCACTTCATATCCCCTTGTTGCATCGGGACGAAACCGACGGGAGCTTCGGCAGATATATCTTCTATCTGAACGACCGTAGGGGCATTGAGTTCCTCCCCGCCCCATTCAATCTTGATTTCCATCTTTTCGCCGGAAGAAGCGGGCACGACAACAGAAAGCATCGGGCGGCTTATTGAGTTCTCCACCAACTTCCAGGCAGTGGGAGTTCCGTTGACTGTCAGTTTTGCCACTTTCGAGCGCTGTGCAGGAAACTGGAGTTCCAGCGTGTGTACAGCAGGCAGACGATGGGTAATGGTATAGGAAGCATTGTGATAATCAAAATCAATATCCGGCGTGTGCAAGGATGCGGACGTCCAGTCAGACGGCAGACCGGGCTTCACCAGCAAGCGCCCGTTCATAGCATCAGGAAGAATACCATAAAGTCCCTGTATCAACACACGGGAAGCTACACCGATAGGGTCGCCGAAGTCACGATAACACTCGCCACGGGCAGCATCGTAAAAGCTGACTTGCCCGAAGTTTCCGGGGCTTTCGCCTAGATACATGCCATCCAGAATAGAACTTTTCAGCAACTTGAAACCAGCATCAGCACGACCTGCCTGAAAATAGGCAAGAGCGGTGTGCATCACTTCGGCAAAGGCGACGTTATTGATACTCCAGGAATAAGGCAACCAGTTGGTAGTGGAAATGGTGGCATAACCTTCATCTTTCAGCCCCTCACCACGAACAGGGATGTGAGGAATCTCACGATCCACATAGCTGGTGGCAAGATAAGCCTGGAAGGGATCGGCAACGTCACTATCAAGAGCATGGTAGATGGTCCAGACTCCCGGACTGGTGTGCAGGCGCTTATGTCCCATGAAATCCTGGAACTCAGCCCAATGTCCCCGTTCAGGCATCCAAAGGCGGGCATTCAGGGCATTCAGTATTTTATCAGCCTCTGCACGGTAAGGCGTGGCATCTTCTCCAATCTTTTCAGCAATCATGGCTGCAAGACGGTTGGCACGATAATTATAAGCTGAGGAGTGAGTGACCGCACCACTGTTATAATAAAGAGCATCACTCGCCCAGATACAGGCATAAGCATCGTAAAGGCCATCATTATCAGGGTCATAATTGAGCTTTTCCCATGCGAGGTGACGCGTGAGAACAGGCCACATACGGCGGGCATAATCCAGGTCACCAGTCCAGTTGAAGTGCCACAACAGTTCGTCGATATAACAAAGATTCATGTCATAATGATGCATCTGATCATTGCGACGGGGATTGCGGCAAATGTAACCATTACTATATTGGGGCGTTCCCCACTTTTTCACGGAACGGGCTAACGCAAGCGCAGAATCCTGGGCGGGATGCGGGATCGTGTTCGGCACATCAGTTACCTGACTGGCGGCATAAGCATCGAAGTGCGTACGGGCACGGTCGTGCCATCCGAGAACATCGCCGGTATAAGCTGCACGCCAACCGCTGAGAGGCATGCGCCAGCCAATGGCACCGTGCAACCAGACTTCACCATCCCAAATGCCATCGGCAGCTACGGCAAGCGCGCCGCCAAGAGTGTTGAAGAACGGATCGGGAGTGGTTATCCGGATGCGTGAAGCGAGTTCGGCACGGGCCTGTTCAGACTTATCGTAAAGGGCAGCGCCTTCTTCCAGTGAGGGAATCACTAAGGAATAATCACGAACAAGAATATATAAAGGAGCATTGAGTGCCACATCTACCGTCTGTAAATGTTCAGGATGCTCAGGCGCATCGAAGCAACCTGGAGGATCGGCTCCCATATCGCCGTTACGGCTTAGTTTAGGAAGGCGAATCTCACATAGCGAAGAACGCAATACTGCACCTTCGGGGATGTTGACAGGGGTAACCTTCCAGATAGCGGCATCTTCATCGGACAGGGCGAGAGCCGAGATTTGCAGTTCAGCATTCACTCCCCAAGTGGGATGTGTCAGGCGATAGGAACGTCGGCCGGGAGTATAACGGGATTCGCACCAGGCGGTTTCTTCCAATGGGGTGACCGAACCATCCGGCAGTTGGAGACGGAAACTGATGTTCTTACTGTTACGCTTATCATAAACAGCAAAAACAGGACGGTCGCTCGTTTCCAAACGAAAGGCGGTATGGCTACCATAAAGGGCACGGGTATATCGGTTCTGACCATTGATGCGGACAAAGTCTTCACCATCGGGATGATATTGGAGAGTGCGGGCAGAGCCGCGCTTATGGTCGTTGAAGGAGGTAGATTCAATACGGTCTCCTGCGCCTTGGGGTTTATTGCCAGTGGTATACTGCGCACAGGCAAAAGCGGGCAGTAAGGAAAACAGGGTATAGAGAAAAGAACGTTTCATAGTGATTAGTGTTTAGTGATTAGTGATAAGTATTTAGTGATTAGGGGTTAGTGATTAGCAGGCTGCTTATATATTACAAAGACGTATATGCCGCAAGGAATACTTATCACTAATCACTAACCCCTAATCACTAATCACCTTCTTTTATGGCATTGGCTTCAATCCTTCCCAACGAACATCCCACGTACCATCTTGCGGGAAGCCCGGATTCTTCACCTGGCAACCATCCCAGCCGGCACACATCAGTGCTACGGCAGTCAGCAAACCACCATTACCCGGCAGATAGCAACGTAAGCGACCATCCTGATAATTATGTCCGTTCAGCAGATAAGTATTCGTACGCTTATCCATCAACAAGGCACCAACTGCTTTTTCCGGTTCACCCAGACGGGTGGCATTCATGGCAGTCATTGGATAATCCCATCCCCAGGTTTTGCCCCAGTTCCAGTTGTCCCATACCCAGTGCAGGGTATTCTTCATATAATCGTCACGGATAAGTTTATTCATCGGCAAAATACCGACAGAACCCAACACGGCCATGTGGTCGCTGGTGAAGCGAATATCTTTATAAGTATCCACAGCGTCTTCGGAAGCCAGATAAAGATGGTCTTCATTATAAGCAAGCGGAGACAGTTTATCTATCAGCTCATCCCATTCCAGATTACGCTTTTCTCCGGCACGCTCACGCCACTGCTGCGCTGTCTGCATGGCATAGTGCCAGTAAGAAAGCTCGAAAGGTGAGTTGATGGTAGTGGCTGCACGCAGCGTTTCCTGTGCCGGGATGGCACCTTTCAGAATGAAGCGACCGTGGAATTCATCATAAGTGGCAAAGGCATACATGAACTCGGCAGTCTCCTGCACCAAGCGGTTGTACTTCTTAATAACTTCGTCCGAAGGATTGGCACGGTAAACAAGCTCTGCCAGATAGATGAAATGCGGTTGTTGCCAGATAAGGAAAGAACCTACATTGGAGGGGGCTTCCGTACCGCTGGGATCAGTCATCTTCATCCAGCGCACACCGGGGAAGCCTTGACGGCGGGCAATTTCACGAGCCACAGGTTCAACGGTTTCATACCAGCCCAAAGTGCGGTCCAGCAGATTTTCATGTCCCCAAAGTGCCTGCCAGGACTGATGCCACCAGATCATTTCGAGGTGGAACTTACCAAACCAGGAGTTATAAGTCAGACCGGTTTCCTGCGGAGGCACACTGCCTGCCGACTGGATAGCGAGGAGATATTGCGAAAGCAACACACGGCGTTCCAGTTCTTTGGCACGCGGATCAGTGCAATGGGAGAAATCGACAGCAGCGCCATTTTTCCAAAAATCCGTCCAGTAGGCAGCACTGGCGGCAGAGGTTTCAGTGAAAGCGGGCAATGCCATGTCGGTAGCAGGTTCTGCATCGGTAAAGAGGCAGGAGAATGCCAGCATATCTTCTTCGGGAGTCAGCACAAAGTAGTTCTTCGACTTCTCAGCCAGTGCTGCTTTGCCTTCCCAGCGGAGGGTTACGTAGTAAGTTGTTTCATCGAGCACACGTTTCAGCACAGCGCTTTGGGCATCCTGACGAACAATAACCGTGGAATGTTTATCATTGGCATCCCAGTTGCAGGCATCATCCGCATGTCCGCCTGTGGGATAAGGGAAACGCAGATTTACACCGCCATGTGCACGACTGGTGACGCAAGCGGAAATCATATCCTTATTGGGATGGCAGACGGTTTGCACGTCGTAGGCATTACCATTCAATGTAAAGTGACTGGTAATTTCACCTTTCCACATGTTCAGCGTTTGTCGGATGTCTGTAATATCGGAAGCTTTCACCTCCTCGCCCAGTTCCAGACCGACAGTGCCCAGATGTAAGCGATGAGGATTCACACGAAACCAATCGGAAGCCTCTTTCTGGCGCCCCGGCTCCTTGAACTGGCAGGCGTAGAGTTCCTCGTGTCCACGGCCAAAGTCGAAGGCTTTCAACGTCTCTTCGTGCTTATAATTCTTCGGATTGGCAAAACTATGCCAACCCCATTGGCTTTGTGTGCCCAGGGGTACACCTTTACTATACATAGTCGGGAATGTCTGCAAACCGGTAGCATCTACCGTGAACGCAAACTCACCGTTGCCGACACTGAGCGAAGCCAGCGAATCAAATTCAGATACTTGAGGATTATTACGGGCCACCAGTGCTTCACGGTCTATCGGAGTTTGCTTCTCCGAACCACAAGCCGTAAGCAGCAAAGCAGCAAAAAGGGAATAAAATACTTTCTTCATGGTATTCTTTATAACAGATAGTTAGATTAATAGCTGGGACAAAAATAGCGGTTCCCGGCTAACCGCATTCTGCATGGTTTGGCAGAAATGATAAGGTAAATGATAATAATAGTCATTTATCTACTTGTTCTTCACAAGGCTATTGAGATAGACTTCGATATTCGTATAGTCTTTATCCAAAGTATAAGCCGACGCATCCGAAGAATCATCCGGATTCAGTCCATGGCGACGTTCCCAGGCATCCGGCATGCCATCCCCATCACTGTCGAGCGACGCTTTGACAACTTTCAGTGTAGGCCACCCGCCTACGTCTTCCTGCGAATTGATAATGCCGTTTACACCGAATGTGCCTATTCCTTTCTTCATCTGCCGCAGTACTTCCTTGTCGTAAGCATCGCGGCGGAAACTGCATCCGACGGATTTCAGCACCCGACGGTAAGCCACCTCAGGTTCATCTTCCGGGATTGCTTCATAAGGGAACGGTTGCCCAACCAAACACGTTTCTGCCTCCTCTCCCCTTTCCGGGCGTGCTTCGGGCGATATGCCGGAGTCAGGTCCGGCACTCTTCTGGTGAAGCACATAAGGCTTTCCGGCACAATCGCGCACTCCGAGGCGGTTGTCACGGGTGACGTCTTTATCACCTGCCATTACATTGCCCTGCACATAGTAGCGTCCTGTGCCATCTTCCGCCACATCGAGCAAACGATGATGCTGGGATGCCGGCCCCGGCTTATAATAGTTCTTCACCATATTGATTTCTCCATGATGTCCGCCACCATAGGCTGCCTTGAAGCCCCAGTTGTAGACCACGTTATTGCGATAGTCCACCCATTTAGTCCCGTCCACGGACGAGAAGCGGGGGTTGCGGCTGGCATGGTTGGCCAGAAGATTATGGTGGAAGGTAGCTTTATAGCCGCCCCAGATACCGCCAAAGCCATGGCTACCTTTGGTATGTACGGATGTATTCAGGCTATGGGCCACAAGACACCATTGCACGGTCAGGTTTTCTGTTTTATAGATAGAGAGGCATTCGTCGATGCTCCAACTGACAGAGAGATGGTCGAGGATAACATGCTTCTGTCCATAGCGTCCGCCGCCCAGACCATCGCTATCCAACTGATGACGGTCGCCCACACGCACACGCAGGTATCGGATGATGACTTGGCTGGCATCAACGATGAGCGGATAGTCTTTCAGGCAAATCCCTTGCCCCGGAGCGGACTGTCCGGCAATGGTGATGCTGTCGTTCTTGATGCGCAGGTGGGATTTCAGTTCGATGGTACCGTCTACAGCAAAGGTAACGATGCGGGCTCCTGTGGCTTCGACGGCTTCGCGAAGACTGCCCGGTCCGTCGTCGTTCAGGTTCGTTACGACGAAAACATGACCGCCACGACCGCCCTGCGTGTACTTGCCATATCCCTCGGCCCCGGGAAAGGCGACGGTTTGTGCTTGTACATGTGACAGTGCCACCAGCAACATGCTGGTGGCAAAAAGGAAGTTTTTCATACGATTATAGTATTTATTTATCGGTTGTCGGATTTATTTGTTCATCTGAAATCAAACATCAGGTTGAGGCGCAACCCTTCGTCCCCTTGCTTGATACGGATGATTCCCGGCTGGCTCTGCGGTCCGTGCTGGCTGATGGGCTTGAAGCAACGGATACCGGGAATATCGAGCAGGAAGGAGATGTCTCCGGCGGGGAAGTCGGGCATGGTGTTGATGCCGTCCTGGCGTCCGTGCGGTTCTTCGGGCGTGAAGACTCTCATAAATATTCCGTCGCTCGCCGCATAAACGGTGAACGGGGCTGTAGGACTTTGCAGGGTTGCCCAGTAAAGATTGGCATGGTGTCCCTTGAACTCAGGATAAACCAGGCGGTCCTTACTTTCTCCGGTGATAGTGTTGTTATAGTCTTTCTGCCAGACGCCATAGTTTGCACCGGGGATGCGGTTCTTCCATACACGGTAAGGACCACGCCCCATCCAACGCATACCGGAACATTCCGCTTCGGGATAGGAGAAGGTGAAACCAAGGTTCAGGACTTCCGTATCAGTGAAAGCATCATCAAAGCCACCGCCGCCGGAAGCACGGTTCAGGAGCACGGCATCCATAGAGAGAAGACCGTCGGGGGTGAGACGCCAGACGATGGAGTCGGCAGCACCACGATAGCGGGCACAGAGGATGGCAGCGCCTTCTTCGGTACGGGCGGAAAGTGTGTTCAGCACCATCTTCATACCTACAGCAACAGGGCCGTCTTTCAGAGGGATAAGCTGTCCGTCGGCATTCCTCGTAATGGATGAAATGGTTGCATCACTCTTCCGGAAAGAAACGGTGACAGCAGGAGAATGCAAGATGATTAATGTATCATTTTCCGATATGGAAGAAGCGGATGTTTGCAAGGCATTATTCGCTTTCCCCAATAGCGCAGCCTTTTCGCGTTGCAGATAGTCTTTAGCATAATGTATCGGGAAAGTACGGGTACAGATGCTTTCACCATTCGCACCGTAGGCTTCAAGTTCCAAAATATCACCGTCAAAGAGACCGGAGGATGCCATACGTGCAAATCCTGTTTCTCCGGGAGATAATGCCGGCAACTGTACCATTCCGCTATCTACCACCTGGCGCCATGCTTGTGCACCTCCATCGGCTACGGGGATGACCTCTCCTTCATTGGTGCCATGCAGCGGCGAAGCACAACGGAGCACCCGCCAGCGCATCGAGCAGTCTTTCAGGTTCGTGAATAAGTATCTGTTCGATACCCGGAACTCTCCCCGGAAGGAAGGTGTAATCATCAACGGTTCCACATATATCGGCGACCATACTTCACGGACGGAATAGTAGCTGCCTTCCTTTTCCCGGAAGGGACCGAGAATACCGTCCGGCGCATTGTAGTCTTCACTATCCAGTTCTCCGTTGCGGTCGGCACGACGCACGGCCTCATCGCTGTATGCCCACATGAAACCACCGGCAAAGAGGGGATGCGCCGTATAGCGTGCCCAGAAATCTTCAAGTCCGGCACCATGTCCCTGGTCGTACTGACCGTGCATGAACTCGGCTGGCATGAAAACCTTATAGCCGTTCGTGAAACGTCCTACACCTGTCAGGTAGGCGGGATAATGGTGAGTGTCCAGTTCATCGAAATCAGCCCAGGGATGAATTACGTGGCGACGTTGCGGGTCGTAAGTGCGGAAAAGGCTATCAAGTTCGACGTTCCATCCGCCTTCATTGCCATTGCTCCAGAGCACGATGCACGGATGATTGACGTCGCGTGTCAGCATTTCGCGGACAAGATTTGTCCCGGTCGGAGTATCGTAAGCATTCTGCCAGCCTGCCAGTTCGTCAATGTAGAGCAGCCCCAGAGAGTCGCAGGCATCGAGGAAGTGTGTATCGGGTGGATAATGGGAACGCACCGCGTTCATGTTCATTTCTTTGATGAGCTTCACGTCCTGTATGCTGAGTTCCTTATTCGTGGTTCGTCCGCCATCGGGGTGGAAGGAGTGGCGGTTGATGCCCTTCATGACAAGCTTCGTACCATTCAGATAGAGCCCGTCGCGAGGGCGGAAGTCGATGGTGCGGAAACCGATGCGGGTGGTCATAGAATGAATGGTGCGGGTTCCTTCTTTATCCATCAGGGAGACGGTAAGGTTATAAAGATTGGGAGTCTCCGGTGTCCAGGGACGAATGCCGTCCCAACTGGCAGTCAGGGTTTGCATCGGTGCATCCTTCACTACCCGCACGGGGGTGGTATCCCCTACACGTGAAAAAGAAGTGGTTTCTATAGCGAGGGGTGTAAGTTCCGCCATCAGGCTTTCTTCGCCGGTAACACCTTGCAGATAGACTTCTGCCTTGACAGTTCCATCTTCTGAGGTCGCCACCGCCAGACGCTCGATGTGCACGGCAGGTTTAGCCTCCAGCCACACCGGGCGATAAATGCCACCGAACAACCACCAGTCCGCTTTGCGTTCGGCAGCATTCACCGAGCGGTTGTCGGAGTGCTTCTTGACGTGCACTTCTATCTGATTGGAACTACCGTATTTCAGCAAATCCGTGATGTCGTAGGAAAAACGGTAGAATCCACCACGATGTACTTCGCCGGCCGATTGTCCATTGACAAACACTTCCGTATCCGTCATTACGCCGTCAAACCACAGGCGGACATTCTGCCCCTGCCAGTCTCGCGGAACACGGAAGGAGCGCTTGTAGGTTCCTTCTTCCATACTGGGATTCTTCACACCCGGCTTCTTATACCAACGACCGTAGGTATATTCACCAAAGCCTTGCAGTTCCCATTGCGAGGGGACTTCTATTTTACTCCAACGCCCGCTACCCCGTCCTTCGGAGACGCGGAACTGCCACGTCACCGTGTTGCCCAGCCCGGTGCCGGAAAGATATTGACGTTCTGTTTGCTGTGCCTGCACGCCCAGGGCTGCAAGCAAAATAAGAATGGTTCCAAGAAAGTGCTTTCTACTCATAGTATTCGCCTTTATTATTCGAGTTTACAAAGAAAGACATTCCCCGGCAAACTATAAATGAACAGAATGATTTTCTGCCTGTACAAAATGACAGGAAGCGTATTTGAAGGCAGCAAACACATAAAGGAAAAGAAAAGAATCAAATGATAATTTAGCGCAGTTCAAGGCTGAAAGCCTTAAGCTGCGCAATAGCCACTAGTTCTATTCTACAGTTATGAATAAGCCTCTCCTACAGACTTAGCAAATCTAAGTATAGGACTGAGTACTTTTCAGTCGCGGACTGAGAGGTCAAAACATCCCCATCTTATATTTGAAAACACCCGGATGTTTTGGGGTAAAACATCCGGGTGTTATAGGGTAAAACATCCCCATGTTTTGGAGCAAAACATCCGGGTGTTTTCGGTATTCAGTCCCGGAGTGTGGTATGCTCAGTCCTAAGATGCAACGCGCTCGGTACTAAGGTGTGATGCATTCACTCCCGTTGCACGCTTCCGTTTCACCTTCTTACGTATCCACAGATAATAGCCGGTCAGAGGCAAGCTTGCACCTATCAGAGCTGCAATGAAGGCCAATATACGTGTCAGCATGCCACCCCAGCTACCTACATGCACGGAATAAATCCAGCCACGAATCTTGCCGGAGTTCTCCAAATCACTGTATAGGGTAGTCTCGGTTATCTCACCGTTACGGGGATTAAACTTATAGCGGTCCGTTGCACGCTGATTGCCGAAACGGTCTGTGGCAACACTGGCGGAACCGTCGGATACGCTGATTTGCCGGTAGTCGGGGTTTGCCTGAGCCAACTGTTCGTACACGCGTTCCCAGTTTGCATAAGGCGAATGTCGATGTCCGCCACGGCCTTCGGGTCTGCCCCCTCTGCCTTTTCTGCTTTCTGACTTGCCGTCATGGGTTTCAGCACCGTCTTCCCTACCCTCCGGTTTGCCGCTCCTGGCAGTAGCATTGGCGGCAGCATTACCATGCCCCATGCTGGGCTGCACTTCTACTCCAAACACTTTATAGAATCCAGTTCTATACCATTGAAAAGACCACGTCAGTCCTGTAAGCGACATTGCCAGAAGGAAGATGAGCGTATACATTCCGCCAGCCACATGCAGGTCGTACCAGAAACGGCGCCAGCCTTTGTTAGCTACTATCTTCAGACTATTCTTCAGTGCCTTGCGTGTACGCGGCCACCAGATGACAATTCCCGAAATCAGCACGAACACGAGCATCAACGTACTGGTTCCCACAATAATCTTGCCCCAGAAGATGCCTCCGTCAGGCTTCATCGAATCCAGCATCCAGCGGTGCATCCTAAACATGACGTTAAAGAACGGTGCACGCTCATACTTCCCCGTAACCTCACCCGTGTACTGGTCGACATACATAGACGCACGGCGGGGTTTGGAAAGCGTGACCTGATAGGCCCTTTCGGGATCAGATGATATGTTGACGCCCGTCACCGATATGCTATCCGGCAAGGTGGCAGCCACCCGGGTCATCAACTGATCCATGGGCAGAGGTGCAGCTTCAACCTTCTTCACAAAGTAGAGGTCGCGATGACATAACTCCATTACTTCCTTCTCGAAGACCAACGCAGCACCCGAAAAACAGATCAGCGTGATGAGCAGTCCGAAAGGAATGGAAAGCCACAAATGTATGTTACGGAATATCTTTCTCATCGAGGACTCAATCTGCCAACACCACTAACCTGAGTTGCTTCTATAGTAAGTCCCTTAGTAGCAACCGCACTTGCCGGATCAATCTTATAGATGGCAGGATTGCCATCGGTAGTTGTCACTGTCATGTAAACAACGCCACTCTCAGCATAAGGCGCATTTCCGAAACCGGAAATCAACTCAGCAGAAGGCAGACCGGTTACGTAGGTCAGTTTCTTGCTGTCTGCTTTGAAGATGGCCAATTGATTAGCAACGAAATCTTCTTCAGTCAAAGGACGGTCGTACATCAGCATCAGGAAGTAGTCGCCCGTGATGTGCCAGCAACGAAGGAAAGATTTTCCGCCCGACTGTGCTTCCAGGTCGCAATAGTAATCATCAAAGTCCTGCGTTCCGCTGGGGATGCGCACTACGCCTGCCGGCAAAGTAGTCTGCTGGCGCGGATCGTCCATCGTTTTAGCATAACTTGGAGAGAATACATAAATATCGCCATTGTCTGCCGCCCAGATGGTCTGATAGTATTGAGACTTATTACGTCCGCAGGCATAGCTGATTTTATCTGTCTTGATGAGCGTCTTTGCTGTGAACTTCTCATTATCAAAGATAGCTACCCAACATTCATTAGGATACTGCGTCCATTGCAGCTCACCTTTTTTGTAGCTACTACTGTTAGAACCACCGTCTTCGGTCTTGACCAAATCTTCATTGCCCGGCAGTATCCATTTGCCGTTATCGGCTTTAGAACCATACTGGCTCAGCCCCATCGGAACAGCTGCGCTGTAAATCTTGTTGTTGTGCTCCAGGATACCCGCCAGCGTCACAAACTCACCATTACCCAGGAAGTTCTCGGACAAGTATGCTTTTTCTTGAGTATCATTGGTCGTATATGTTTCGGCAGGTACATCCAGATAAGAGAACAAGAAGGTTTTCGGCAGATAACCGTTCTCGTCTGCATATCCGGTATAGCCGTCACCGGTAGAAGCTGTAATGATGTATTTATCAAAGATGCCATAAGTAGTAAATCGCTTCACGGCATATTCGCCCGAACGCGCCACTACATCATAGTTAGCGTTCATATAGAACGAACGGGTGGTACCGGCGTTTCCCTGATTATAGGTCAGCCCATACAAGTATTGGTTCTTATAGAACACCCACTGCGTTGCGCCATCGTTCACCAAACCATTGTTGATGGTAGAAACCGTTCCATTATCCAGTGTTTTGGAAGATACCAAAACGTTAGTTGTATTTCCCGAAGCTGTGACAGAGGATGCGATAACATATTCACCCTTTTCTACAGTGCCGCCACCGAGGCTCGGCTCATCATCTGTACATGCTGTCAATGCCAGTCCGGTCATTGCGGTTACAAAGAGTCCGGTCAGAAAGTAATTCTTCTTCATGTTGTTTTTACCTTTCATATTAAACTAAATTTATACTATTTATCTAATCAATTATCTCTAATTTCCGAAGTATACACGCACCTTTCCATAAAAAGCCCGGCCGGCCCGCTGAAGGCTGAAGTTATCATACAGCTTCTCGTCCGTGAAGTTGCGGCACTCAAATGACAGATTGTAACGCCCGTTCTGAAGACTGTAGGAAAAAGCCAGATTGTGAGAGAACTGGCTGGGCACTACATAGTCTCCTTTATTCGAACCGATGTTGGATGAATAATAGGTAAAGCTATGCAGGTACTGGTTATCGTAAGACACCGTCAGCGTATTGCCCTTCTTCCATAAGTTGCGCCAGTAGAATGTCACGTCCGAGTCGGCGAACATATAGGGCAGGTTCGGCATACGTTCTTTATAAGCAAGGTTCGCCGCACTACTGGAAATGGAGGTTTTCATATTGTCACGCACGTTCATCTTCGTAAAGTTTCCACCAATACTCAGCCATCTTCCGAAGCCATAACGGGCGGAGATGTTATATCCTTTTGTCAGCACCTTGCCATAGTTGATGTAAGTGGCTGCCGATTTGCCTCCGCTCAGGTCCGCAATGTTACGTTGGATATAATCTTTCGTATTTCGATATATCAGCCCACCTTCCACATATAGGGAATGTATCCCAAAGGTCCTATTGTAGCTGAGGTTGAGGTTTACGTTGTCACTGCTTTCCGGTTCGATGCCAATGTCTCCCATTTCCAGGTCTTCGTCGCCGAACATCTCTTCGATAGTAGGCAGGCGATAGGCTTTTTCGTAAGAGAGTTTCACTTGCAAGCCGGGTAATATGAAATAGGTACCTGCTGCACCATAGCCAAAAGAACTGACGTCGCGGGTTGTACGCACATATTCACTCTGATTGGTGTTTGTGGCAATCGGCCCTGCCACAAACTGGTGATAGTATTTGCCGAATACAGAGAAGTTCCAATCTTCGGACGGCATCAGGCGATAGGACAAGCCAGAAATATTCTTGCGGGTTTCCTTATCAATGGCTTCTGTTTGCGCCTCCTTGGCAAGCAATGAAGTGTTGGAACGGGTAAAAGCATTCAGCACATGGTTGAAGGTCAACATCTGCACTTTATCAATACGGTAGTTAATGGTCAGTGTACCATTCCAGTTATCATTATCCGCCCGTGAATACTGATACGATTGTTCGCCGGGCGAGTTCAGGCGGGCTTTTTCTCCATACCAATTGTATTTATAGGATGCGGTATCCACATTGGTAGTCTCATTCTTATTATAGTTAGCGGTCAGCGCTACATCCAAACCTTTAGTAAACAAGTCACGCTTGTAATACTCCATTGATGGCATCAGCGAATGACCTTTGCGATGCTTTTGTCCGTACACAATTTCTTGGCGTACACCCGTCTGTATATCCTTATACATGTTCGAATAGGTGAAACCGAACATCAACCGGTCTGCCCATGACTTATCCACTACACCCAGCTTTCCAATGACAGCTTCGTTATGGTACGTATCGTTAAAACGCTTCACGCGTACTTTTTTATCCTTATCGATTCTTCCCGTTTCGAAATCTTCCACCGGAGCCTCTATGTGATAATCATTATCCGAATAGTTCTGGAAAGCATTAATCTCATACGTAAAGCCATTCTTGAAGGTTTGTCCGAAGTTGACATACGACTTATGCGTATTGAATGAGCCATAAGAGTAGGACGCATCCAGGAACCAGCGACGACGCTTCTTGTTAGTGACAATGTTAATGACCCCACCAATAGCATCCGTACCGAATCCTACAGGTACCACACCTTTATATATCTCAATCCGGTCAGCAAAGTTCACGGGGATATTGTTCAGTCCGAACGAGCTTCCCACACCTTCCTGCGGAACACCGTCAATAAACACTTTCACATGCTTTCCACTGAATCCATCCAGCATGAGTTGCATATCGGAGCCTACACCACCCGACTCACGGAGTTTCATACCCGGCGCCTTAGTCAGGGCATCGCTCAGGTTCTTCGTAGTGTTCTGCAATTCTTTTGTATCGACTGCCACCGCATTGAAGGCTGAGCGCTTCAAGCGGGTTACTCCTGTTGATACAATGGTCACTTCATCCAGCTGCTGTGTCTCCGGAGTAATCGTAAGATTCTGTTTCGCTCTTTCTCCTGCCACCAACTTCACTTGTTTCTCTACCGTCTTATAGCCAACAGCTGAAACAACCAGTGTATAGTCACCTGCCGGAGCCTTTATATGATAAATACCTTCCTGATTGGTGGTACCTCCATAGTTGGTTCCTTTAAGGTAAACAGTCGCGAAATCAACAATTTCTTTCTCGGTAGACAGTATCTTGCCGGAAATCATTGCTCTGCCTTGTGAATACATTGCTAATGAGGAAAATAACAAGACAAGAAGGAAGGAGAGTTTTTTTATATTTGCTTTCAATTTACAAAGAATTTTATGCCGTTAATAAATCGCTGCAAAGGTCTCTATAAACGGAAAGCAAAACAATCGCTATATGCAGGTAAATAATTTAGAAGGATATTCGATAGTGTAATACGCCGCAATCGCTATTTATAGGTATATTGAATTTCTGAGAAACGTTTTTCATAGTTCTTTATAAAAAAGAGGCGGCACACTCATAATGAGTGTCCGCCTCTTTTATTCACTAACCTACAATCTTATTAACCCTAAATATTAATAGCAAGGATGTTGTTGTCCGGCAAGACCGGGATTGACATCAATGATGCTCGTCGTATTGAATGGCAGGATTTCTACCATATTCTTCTTCATACCGTAGAACATTCCCGTACTTCCTACAATCCATGTATTTTCGGATGCAAATCCTTCTACATCTTCTACAGAAAGACCGCCTCTCTGCTTCACGCTATGACAACCAAACATATTCAAAATAGTATAATCCACTTCAGTCACACTCTTACCTGCCGGCACAGAGCTCTCAGTGAAATACACATTTCCTTCTTTATCTTCATAAAACTTCACATCCAAAAATCCTTTGGTAGAAGAGTTCAAGACATTTAAGGCATCCACATCATCTTGTTTAAGCCCCAAAGAAGCAATGTCTTCCGCACTCATCGAAATATAAGAAAGCGAAATTGTAGGATCTTCAAAAGCAGGTTTAGCTGTGAGTTTATAAGCACGATACACATCTACATCGGCATATTGACCTTCGCGCTTAGCCAGTTGAATCAATTTGTCTTTCTCTGCTGTCAGATGATCAACCAATATTCCCCAACGAGCCAGGTCACTTTTGCGCAAACCTTCATTAGATAATTCCAGTTTACGTTCCAGAATAATGGCTTCCTTGAAGGCAGCATAGCTCTCCGGAATAGAACCAATTTTTGAAGCATCTTTATGGAATGCACGCAAGCGAACCGATTTCAATGCGTCAATAGCTTCGGCAGTGGGACCGTTGTTCAACTCATTCAAAGCCTCAGCATACATCAGCAATACGTCCGAGTAGCGCAACAGAGGGAAATTGATATCACGCTTACTATCTGATGAACCTCTCACTTTCTTCCAGTTAATGCGATACTTACCCACACCATTGCCTATGTAGGTATTCATCTGATAAGCATCTTCTTTCGTGCTGAGCACAAGACCGTAATTGCAGACAGAAACATCACGACGCTGATCGCCATCATTAAATTCAAAGTAGAGAGTCGGCATAGCTACCATCTGGCATCCGCCCTTTCCGAGGGTAGTGCTTGTACCATTCGTAGGAATACCATTGGTATAACCGGTACGCACGTCCGGACCGTTGGTGCTGTACCAGCCATATTCCAACATAGTTTCCTCATTGTATTGCTGCATGCTCAGGTCGCGGAAGATCTGATCGTACTCATCCAACAATTTATTTTCATTCTGAGTGATTACCGCTTTACAAGCATTGGCTGCAATCTGATACAATTCTTTAATACGATTGGCATCACTGCGTTGAGCAATAGCCACCGTAGATTTATCGTAAGGCACTGTATTCAGGTCCCAACGTAAAGAATAACCAGCAGCATACAGTGCTACACGAGCCAATATGCCATAAGCCGCATTCTTGGTGAAGCGCTCAGGGGTAGCTACCATCCCTTCGCTCTTCCAGGGGAGCAGTTCCGTAGCCCGTTGCAAATCAGAGATGCAATGATCCCATATCGTATCACGACTGACACGTGAGGAAGAGAAAGTAGTCAAATCGGCCGTCGGTACTGCAGAATAAGGTACATCACCATAGAAACGTACAATATTCCAATAAGCATAGGCTCTGACAGCCAAAGATTCACCCAACAGTGCATCTATTTTCTTTTGCTCACTATCAGAAGAAGCACTCATGGAAGGCAAATTCTTTATACATACGTTGGCATATTCAATAGCCTTATACATAGTGGTATAAGTAGAATTCAGCATCGTTGAGGTAGCCAGATAATCATAATTGGCCACATTATATTTAGAATTGCTTTCAGTAGAACTGGCTTCATCCGTACCCATCAGTAATTGATACCCGAGTTCTTGTGTGTGCAGTGAAGCATAAGCTCCAACCACTGCCATTTCCGCTCTATTGATTGTTTCAAACACGGACGAACTATCAGCTTTTGATTCGGAAGGCATGTCCAACCAGTCTTCACATGACGTGAAAGCCAGCAACATGGCTGAAATCCCTATAATACTAATTATCTTTTTCATATTCGTTATTCAATTTTAGAAAGTTAAGTTTACGCCCAGTACCCAGCTTTTAGAGCGAGGATAGGATGAGTTATCAATACCCGGAGTCAGCGCACTGCTGGTAGCCGAAACTTCCGGGTCATAACCGGAATATCCAGTAAATGTATGAATGTTGTTCAGCGTGCAGTAAACACGTGCATTGCTGATCTTAGCTTTCTGTACCAACTTCTTCGGCAAAGTGTAGCCCAGTGTAATCGTATTCAGACGCAAGTAAGAACCATCTTCAATATAATAACTACTATAATCACTGATGGCAGTCTTATTATTGGAAGATATATTCCACATGGCTGAACCACCATATTGTCCGGGGTTCAATTCCGCCAGACGTGCCAGATCCTTGCTCTCCTTACCGGTTGAAGGATCAATCAGCGTAAAGCGGTTCTTCATCTTATCCAAAGTATTCTGGTTGGCCAGATACGGGCCGATGAAACGCTGTGTACTCATATTGAAGACATCATTACCTACTACGAAATTAAAGAAAAGGGTCAGGTCGAAACCTTTATAGGTAAAGGTATTACTCATACCACCGGTAAACTTAGGTTGTGCATTGCCAATAACCGTTTTATCATTGGTAGACCAAATCGGATTGCCGTCATCATCAACATCTCCGGCAGTAGGTTTGTATTTTGCATCACCCGGCTTAACGCTTTTACGGTTGAAACCTTTCAATGAAGGAACACCGTCTTTCAAAGCATACGTACCATCCGCATTCTGTGTAAAATCATCCGTAGTATAAACACCATCATAAATCAGTCCGTAGAATTGTCCCAATGGTTTTCCCACTTCTACTTTAAAGCCCATACGTGATGAATAATCCTGTATGAAGTTGTTGCTTTCACCTTCACCATAGATATCCAATACTTTTGAACGATTGAAAGCAATATTGAAATCGGTTGTCCAAGTAAAGTCTTTAGTACGAATATTTACAGTATTCAAAACGATTTCCAGACCACGGTTACGAATAGAACCTAAATTTTGATACTGATCCACATATCCGGTTGAAGTTGGAATCTTATTCTTAATCAATAGGTTGGATGACTCATTGTTATACCAGTCTAACGACAGGTTTACGCGGCTGTTCAATATAGATAGATCCAAACCGACATTAGCTGTAGTTGTTTTCTCCCATTTCAAGTCAGGGTTACCCAGCGTAGTGCCCGGAACATACGTAATGAAATCAGTGCCATTGTAGCCATAGTGACCGGAACCGTAGTCGGTAGCATACATATTATTGTCGATATTGTTATTACCGGAAGTACCATAACCTACACGCAACTTCAGATTCTGCAAGAAATTCAAATCTTCCATGAAGGCTTCTTCCGAAATACGCCATGCAGCAGAAGCTGACGGAAAATATCCCCACTGATTGCCCCGGGCAAACTTAGAAGAACCGTCAGCACGCAATGTACCGGTAAACAAATAACGCTCATTGAAATTGTAAGAAAGACGACCGAATACGGAAACTAATCCTAACCTTTCTTTGTTAGATTTCCAAGTATCGGGAGTACCCATACTCACATCATTCAAACCGAAATTACCATCAGAAAATTTACGATATTCATTATCCAACTTCATTGATTCCGCATAATAAGTTTCCTGACCCAACAACACATTAAAACGGTGCTTATCAGTCAGTTTAAAAGCGTAACTCAGCGTATTCGTAATCTGCCATGAGAATTTCTCACTGTTATTACGGTATCCATAGCCATAAGGGCTCTGATTGGTTGAAGCCGTTTTGGTTCTACCATCGTCCCAATAATCCTGACGAACTTGTTGCCACAGGTAACTGCCCGAAGTACGGAATGTGAGATCTTTCAAAATATCAATCTCCAATCCGGCATTAACAGTCACCATCCGCGTATATTTTTCATTGGATACAGCAGCATTATTTATAATCGGGTTGTTAGCATCGTAATTATCGCCACCATACATTTCAGAGAAAAGGTCGGCCAAGTCTGAACCTATCAACTGTTCATTAGTCCATTTTTCACCACCTGTAACCGGCTGCAAAATAGTTTGCTTCAATTTGCCGCCCAATGAACCGCCACCATCTACTTTTGTCATTTGCATGCTTGAAGAGAAGTCAAAACGGACACCTTTCCACAACTCATGGTTAATCTTCGCACGGATACTATTCTTCTGATAACCGAATTTATCCATTATGCCATCTTCACCCGTATAATTGTAGCTTAACATATACTTAGTCTTATCGCTACCACCGCTGATGTTTATATTATGATTTTGCGTAATACCAGTATCGCCAAATACTAAATCTTGCCAATCGATGCCAGCGCGATTTCCATATTCTTGTGCAATACGACTGTAAGCACCTGTGTAGAAGTCAGCCGAGTTAATATCACCACCGAATAAACTAGCCCAATTATCTTGGTCACCACGCAAGGATTGAAACTCATACTGATACTTCACATAATCCTCAACACCCAGTAAATCTAATTTCTTACCCAAACGGTCGAAACTTACAAAACCATTATAAGAAACTTCAGTCTTACCGGACTTACCGGATTTAGTGGTAATAAGAATTACGCCATTAGAGCCACGAGCTCCATAAATAGCTGTTGCAGAAGCATCTTTCATGACATCAATACTCTCAATATCATTGATGTCTACATTCTGCAAACCATTCTCCATTTGGAAACCATCCACAATATACAAAGGTTCAGTACCTTGCGTAATAGAAGTACCACCACGCACTGTAATTTGGATATCAGCCCCCGGAGCACCACTCTGCTGGATTACTTGCACACCAGCAGCTTTACCAGCCAAAGCCTGAGCAGCTGTGGTTACAGGAGCCATTGCCAGTTCTTTATTACCTACGGATACAGAAGATCCCGTCAAATCTTTACGTTTTACTTTCGCATAGCCAATAGCAACCACTTCTTCCAACATCACAGAAGACTCTTTCAACGTAATGTCGAAATGAGTTTTACTACCAATCGACACCGTCTGATTATCATAACCAATAAAGGACACTACCAGTTCTTTGGCAGAAGCTGGCACAGAGAGTTTAAAGTTACCATCCATATCGGTAATCGTACCGATAGAATTATCACCTTTCACAGTTACAGAAGCACCGATTACTACGTCGATCGCATCACGGACCGTACCGGAAATCGTCTTGTTCTGAGCAAAGACACTTAGAGGAAAGCTCATTAATAAAAGCATTAATAAGCACAGATTTTTGTGTAAGATTCTCATAGATTATTAATATAATTGATTAATAAATAAATCCAAGTTTAACAAAACAAGCATCCGTTATCGAACACAGAGCTTGCGCGGACAAAATTATTAATTCAACTAGACGTAGAAGATGTGACTTTTGACTGAAATACTTTTCTTTTTGACTTTCTTCATAAAGTCAAAAGCATTTTCAACCCAAAATTAACAGATTCACAAGGGTTTACTAATTAATTTGATTTTAAACTACACGTTTTGATTTTACAATAACTCCTCTTCTTCTACATTCGTTTCGCGCCCAAAAGACCTATATTCCAATGGAGTAAAGCCGGTACGTTTCTTGAAAAGAGAGAAAAAATGTTCGGTAGATTTATAATCGAGCATAAAAGAGATTTCTTTGACGGATTGAGAAGTTCCCACCAGCAATTGCTTAGCCTTACGCAGTTTTAATTCCTGGAAATATTTAGCAGGCGCATATCCTGTATAATCCTTGAAAACCTTGCGAAACCATGAATAACTAATATTCAGTTTCATGGCAAGTTCTTCCGGGTCAACATCCTTAAATACATTCTCATTCATGATGATTTTCGCCTGTTCAATCTTTTGGTCTACATCGCCTACTTCAAAAATCTTATTCTTAGAAATAGAAAGAATCATTCCTATCATGTGCAAAACAATGCCTGAAAGATACTGTTGGGAAGAAATCTTATCTGCCTCAGCTATTTCCAAAGCACGAGAAAAAAGCGTGACTAGTTCCTCATTCAAACCAACTTCCAAGACCTGATTATCTTTAGAGAGGAAACCACCTCGCAACATATCATCAATGACCGGACCTTCAAATCCAATATAATATTCATTCCATCCTGTCTGCTGATAAGGATGATATGTATGCCATTGCCCTGGGAAGAGCACCATGAGACGTCCTTTGCAAACTTGTTTTTCAGGGGTAGTCTCAGATGTAAATAATCCTCGTCCTTTAGTAATATAAACCAATTGGTACTCACGCAAGACGCGCCCTTTCTGAGCATTGAAGAAATAGCCGGAAGGATGGTCCTTCAAAGGATAAGGAGAGTTCGGCTGTATAGACTGAAATCCTACAGTATTTACCCACAGACCAAATTTCTGGTCCATATCATTCACGATCAAATACTTGAACTCAACTCCTAAATCATTATAATTCTTAGTCATAATACGTGTTTTGCATGATAGACTCAGGCAAAAATAGGAATTATTTGTGAATAAAAAAGCGTCCGTTCCGGGTTAATTGTAAAATACCCCGAAACGGACCCATAAATATTATTAAAGAAAAGAAATACTATTTCTTCACAACAATCTTATCATATTGTTGCTCAGCCTTGATTTCCGTATACTTTGGAGCATCAATCATTTCGACAAGTGCACGGAGCACAGGACCTTCCCCCATAGGATCGTTCTCCTGAGTAGGACGATTATAATAGTATACTACGGAAGGCATAATACCGGTTCCCACACAAATAGAAGTTACATCTCCATTATCAGAAATCTTTTTCATCATACCTTTTAGACCTTGCTCAGCCACATAGATGAAATCAGGATGCAGCCAGCCCTCCTTTACACCACGAGCAATACCGAATACAAACATTGCCGTACCTGTGATTTCTTCATAAGAATCTTCTTTATCAAGAAGTTGATGCCAAAGTCCGTTCTTACCCTGATAACGGGCTACCCCACTGGCTTGCTGACGGAAGTTCTCGATAACTGCTCCACGCATCGGATGATCTTTCGGCATCATGCTGAGCAAATCAGCCTGCGCCATGAACACCCAACCGTTGGCACGACTCCAATGAGCTACTCCATGTTCCTTATTATCCGTATGATAACAGTGATAATAAATCTGTTTCTCAGGACACCAGAGATAACGAGTATAATTCAGTACCTGATTGGCGGCATCATTGAAATACTTTTCATCACCAGTCATTTTTCCCATACGGGCTAGAAAAGAAATAGCCATAAAGGCATCATCTGCCCAAATAGTATTGACATGAGGCCAGATACGAGCAATAGTACCATCAACCAAACGAGGCTCACCATAATTCAGATGTTCAGCAGTTTCATTGATGTAACTCAAAAAAGCATCGTTAGGGTGCTTCATCTGCAATTCTATCAGACTGGCTCCCATCGGACCGTTATCATCTAAACGCTTGCTGCGGAAAATCATGTGCCAGCTCAGTTTGCGGATAGCATTCCAACCACCTTGCCTGAAGGCTTCGTCATACTGTTTGCGGAAGAATTCCAGATTGCCTTCGTTGAACACAAAGTTCATGTTCTTCAAGACATATTTATCATACTTTTTGTCGCCAAGCTTCTCACCCAGTTCCATTAAGCCAATATTTGTTACTCCGTTGGTATAATGCCAGTTATTATACTTACATGCCACCTTCACATCCATATCAAGAGGTAACTTCTTGACGGACTTATATGTTTCGCCAGTCTTCGTATTCTTGAACTCGTACGTGGTGCTGGCCAGAATGCGGTCTGCAATCTTTACGGCAGCTTCTCTTGCCGTCATTTGAGTTTGGGCGGTAAGGGTTGCCGCTGCCAACAGCAGGGCGAGGGAAAAGAATGTTCGCTTCATCATCTATTTTCTAAATACTAGTAAAATCATTTAGGCAGGTTGAACGCACGAGTCATCTCCTGCATTTGTTCCAGACTCATGCCATCAGGTTCAAAACCCATATTCTTAGCAGCAATATAAATCAGAGCAGACTTATTCAATACATCCACTTGGTCAAAAGCCGACATGACATCCACATCTACAGCAAAGACTCCATGCTTTTCCCACATAGCTACATCATAGTCTTCAAGTTGCTCAATGGTAGCCTCTGCCAGCTTCACAGAACTTGGCAATTCGTAAGGGATGATACCCAAACCACGCGGACAGAAAGCCTTCGTTTCAGGAATCATACTCCAGAGTAAATTAGTAGCCACGTCTTTCTCAAGGAACTTCTTGCAATGAGTCATAGCAATCAGTTCGATAGGATGAGTATGCAAGGAAGCCTTGTAAGGGGAGCCTTTCTCTATCAAGCGATTGTGCACACTGAGGTGGGCAGGCAACTCGGAGGTAGGCATCACTGGATGATCTGCAATGATGACATAGCTGGCGCAGTCGTCCTGAATACGGATGACAGAACCATGATCCATCGGCCAACGGGCCAAATCGCGCATACGTTTATTAGTACCTTTGCAATAGAAGTAACAACCTTTCAAATAAGGAAGAGTAGCGCCTATTTGTTTTACTTCGCTGATGGCAGGCAATGCCTTTATTTCATCGTCCACAAACTCAGTGATGTTCAGGGTGATGTTACCGCCATTACGTTCAGCCCACCCTTTTTGCCAGAGATATCCGGCTACTTCTGCCACTTGATTGACTGCACAAGTCAATGCCGGGCGATTTTCGAGAATTGATTTCATATATAATATAATTTAATTACAAGCTATTATGCCTGTGCCATAGCTACCACGATGATAGAAGATATCAGTGCTACCAAACCAAGCACAAGCACTGTGATTGTAGTATTGCTAACCCCTTTCCACTCTTTCAGCAAAATGCCCCAAACATTACTGAACGTAACATTCAACGACATCAGAATGCTCCAGGAAAAAGCCAACAGTACAGGACTATCTGTCAGAAAGCTCTTGCCCATCTCAAGACCGAAGAATTGTGAATACCACAATACACCAGCAAGAGCACAAAACAACAGGTTATTTGTCAATACCGAACCTTTCACAGAAAGATATTCTTTACCTGTCTTATTCTTTATATTCTGCCAAATGCAGTAAACAGCATTTGTGAGAAAACCACCGAGAGTCACCAGGAAGATAACGGGCAGTCCAGCATACAGAGCCTCTACTCCACCATCAAGTGCAGCCTGCTTAATCGGTGTTCCAGCATCCAATCCGAGAGCAAAACAAGCACTCATCACACCTGCCAGCAGAGCCACGAGCAAACCTTTGGTCAATGCGAAATCTTTAACAGCTGCACGTTTTTCTTCTTCCGTCATATTCTTGGAGCGAAGACTACCCGCATATCCGATAATAGCAATACCCGCCAACGTGATACACACGCCGATGAGCAACATCAGCCCCTCACCATGCAGTAAGTCTTTTCCGGCAAACAAAGCCGGGAAGAGTGTTCCGAAACCCGCGCATGTGCCGAGAGCGATACTCTGTCCGAGTGCCACACCCAGATAGCGCATACTCAACCCGAAAGTTAGTCCGCCCACGCCCCACAGAACGCCGTAGACCATAGCAGGTAAAGCCCCACCTGCACCCCAAAGTTCCAGTAAGGAACTTCCTGCCGGAATGGCAAGCAGTGCACCCAACAATGGAAATATCAACCAGGCAAAGATACCCTGCACCAACCAAAAACTTTCCCACGACCAGTTTTTCACCTTGTTGATAGGTACATACGAACTACTCTGTCCAAAGCTTCCGATAGCTATAATCAACAATCCTATCAGTGTATTCATGATAATAACGTTTAGTGATTAATGATGAGTGTTTAGCACAAGAAAACGCACAAAGATACCGTTTTCCCGCTAAACACTTACCACTAACCGTTAATCACTTAGTTACGTTTTGAAGTAACGTCCGTTTCGTATTTCTGTATCTCAGCGATAAACTCTTCACCTACAGGTACACCATTTTTCAGGCAGAACATATCCCAAACGGCATTCCAAGGCAGAGATTTACCTTCTTCGAGCAGGGCAAGACGTTCGAACAACTGGTCGTTTGCTTCATATTTGCGCAATGTATCCAGCGGCTCCAGCAGGGCTTGCAGCACACACTTCTGAGTGGCACGGCTGCCAATCACATAAGCACCGATACGGTTAATAGAAGCATCAAAATAGTCCAGACCGATATGTACACGATCAAGAGCATTGCAACGTACGATTTCTTTGCAGAGATCCATTGTTTCATCGTTCATAATCGTTACGTGATCAGAATCCCAACGCACCGGACGGCTCACGTGCAACATGATTTCAGGAATAAACAACAGCAGTGAAGACAACTTGTCGGCAACACTTTCCGTCGGATGGAAGTGACCGGTATCCAACGTAACAATCTTGTTGCGGCTTACACCATAACCGATATAAAAATCATTAGAACCTACTGTATAGCTCTCCAGACCGATACCGAATACTTTAGACTCAACGCAATCTTTCATATTCTTATATTCTACTTCGAAGATACGATCGAGAGAATCCTTCAATAAGTCGCGATACAACATACGGTTCACGGTAATATCCTTGCTACCGTCATGCACCCACAAGTTCATAATACAAGGATCACCCTGACGACGTCCCATCTCTTCGGCAATGGCACGGCAACGCTTGGTGTGTTCTACCCAGAAATCGCGGATACCCTTATCCGGGTTTGAGAGAGAGAGGTTACCACTCTTCGGATGAGAGAAAGAAGTAGAGTTAAAGTCCAGCTTCATATTATTTTCGGTTGCCCACTGCATCCAGCTTTCAAAATGAGCCGGTTCCACCTGGTCGCGGTCAACGAACTTACCACCGAAATCACCATAGATTTCATGCAAGTTCAGGCGATGGGTTCCAGGAATATAGCTGGCTGCTTTCAACACATCTTGTCTCAGTTCTTCCATATTGCGAGCTTTGCCAGGATAGTTTCCCGTAGCCTGGATACCTCCGGTTAACGCACCCTGTGCTTCAAATCCGGCTACATCATCTGCCTGCCAGCAGTGCAGGGAGAGGGAAATCTTTTGCAAAGCGTCCATTGCTTTTTCTACATCTACGCCAATAGCTGCGTAACGTTCTTTTGCCACTTCATAGGCTTTCTGGATTAATTCTTCTTTCATGATGGTACTAAATTTAAATATAAAATATAAATTATTAATTATAAATTATTAATTACGAGGCGAGACAGGGGGCTATGCCAACTGCAAAAATTGCTGATAGGCATTATTCCATACTTTCACGTCTTCCGGCTTGAAGGTTTTCAATGGTATAGAGCGATTGATGAGCTGACGCATGGAAACGACATCGCTTGCCGTGCCTGCCGCCAGGGCTTGTATCATTACATTGCCGATGGCTGTCGCTTCCGACGGTCCGGCAACCACAGGTACGCCCACTGCATTGGCAGTCCATTGATTCAACAGATCATTGCGACTTCCACCACCAATGACGTGCAGCACTTCCACCGGACGAGGAGAAAGAACGCGAAGATTCTCTAACACCTGACGGTAGCGCAGTGCCAGACTTTCAAAGATGCAACGTACCACTTGACCACGAGTTTCCGGTACCGGTTGACTATGGTCAGCACAATAGGTACGGATGGCTTGCTCCATGTTCGCAGGATTATTAAACAAAGCATCATCCGGATTTATCAAACTACGGAATGGTTCGCACATCTGTGCCTCGGCAATCAATTCGGGATAAGAGATTTCCTCCCAGCTGCAACGGCAACGTTCCAGCAGCCACATTCCACAAATATTCTTCAATAAGCGAATCGTTCCGTCTATTCCTCCTTCGTTGGTGAAGTTCAACGCTTCGGTTTCCTCATTGATGACCGGTGCATCTGTCTCTACTCCCATCAGCGACCATGTGCCGCTACTCAGATAAGCAAAGTTACGGTCCAAAGCAGGTACAGCGGCAACGGCCGAAGCGGTATCATGTCCGGCAACAGCAATCACTGGTATAGCACCCAGTCCGGTAATGTTTTGCATTTCTTTGGTCAGTACACCCACTTTCTCACCCGGATACACGAAACGGCCAAAATTATCTTCTGTCAGTCCGAGTGCTGCGAGTAAAGCAGGTTCCAAACGGCGCGTTTCAGCATTCACCAGTTGCGCAGTGCTGGCAATGGTATATTCCGTCACCATCTCACCCGTCAGCAGATAGCTGAGTGCATCCGGCATAAAAAGCAACTTATCAGCAGCAGCCAGTGCACTGTCATTATTACGACGCAATGTATCTAATTGGAAAAGTGAATTAAAATTCATGACCTGAATGCCTGTCCATTCATAAACCTGTTTACGGGGAATACGGGCGAAGAATGCCTCAGGGGCTCCCATTGTATGAGGATCGCGATAGGAATAGGGCTGGCGAAGCAATCCTCCGTCTTTGCCCACACATACGAAATCCACCCCCCAGGTATCAATTCCAATAGAAGTTATCTGTACATCCTCCATGCGGGCAGCCAGTTTCAAGCCTTCCACAATATGACGGTACAACTCATAAATATCCCAGTAGTAATGTCCTCCGACTTCAATCAGATGATTAGGGAAACGGTTCACATCCTGCAATTCCAACCCTTGCGAAGTGAATGTTCCTAAGATAGTACGACCGCTGGTAGCTCCCAAATCGACCGCAAAAAAGCAATGTTTCATGATATTAAATAGATTTTTGACGATACAAAAATAGGGGATTGCTCCCCTATACTCTATATCAGTTTTGACTGAAAAGATATTGTTTCTGACAGATTTCAAAAATATTGAATCATTTCACATTCTCACAATCACGAGTCACAATCTTCTCACCTTCTTCATGACGGATATTCACATTCTCCATTACAATATTTTTGCTATATACAAATTCCGCTCCCAGCTTCGAGGAGATATCCACATTCTTCAATGTAATGCCGTCAATTGGCATTTCCGGAATGCCATTGAAGAATAAAGCACGACGGGCACCGGCACAAACCAGATTCTCAACATGGATATTTCGGAAACAAGGCGTCGTTTCGTCCACCGGCATCGGTTCTACCTTGGCAGGCACCACTTCGCCGCTTTCCAGTACCTCAACTGCCGACTTTCCTCCATAATAAAGATTGAATGTTATCGGCTCTGTCGGAATATCTATCATAGAGATATTGCGTATCCAGATATTCTCTACTACTCCGCCGCGCCCGCGTTTGCTCTTGAAACGCAAACCTACATCTGTACCGAGGAACTGGCAATTGCTGACAGATACATTACGCACACCACCGCTCATTTCACTGCCTACCACAAAACCTCCGTGTCCTTTAAACACCGTGCAGCCATCAACCACCACATTCTCACAAACCCGGCCACGGATACGACCATCCTCATCCTTACCACTCTTCAGGCAAATGCCGTCATCACCCACATCAAAGGTAGAGTTCACTATCAGCGTATTCTTACAAGATTCCAGATCCAGTCCATCACCATTCTGTGCATAACTCGGATTGCGTACCTGTACTTCTTCTATCAATACATTCTCGCACATCAACGGATGCAGATTCCATGCCGGTGAATTCTGAAAGATAACACCTTGCAACCATACATTTTTGCACTCTATCAGGCTCACCATCACCGGACGGAGGAAATGGCGGACGCTTTGCCATTCTTCTTCACTTTTCAGATTCTGAGGTACATTCATATTACTGATGGTATCCCCTTTCAGTGTCTGTGGATAAGGGAACCAGTAAGTAGGACGTTTATAAACCCCACCGCGGGCAATGGTCTGTTTCCAGACACTTTCTGTCACTTTCTCCCGCTTCAGAGGACGCCAATAATGTCCGTTACCGTCGATAGCGCCTTCACCGGTAATTGCCACATTCTCCAAATTACGCCCTGAAACAGGCGACTGGCAACGACGGGTATCCAATCCTTCAAAAACAGTTTCTACCAACGGGTATAAATCCACATTTGGCGAAAAGAGAATGATAGCACCTTTTTCCAGATGTAAGTCTATGTTACTTTTCAACACGATAGGTCCGGTAAACCAGACTCCGGCAGGAACAATCAAATGTCCGCCACCCTTTTCAGCCAGTGCATCAATAGCTTTGGCAAAGGCTTCGGTACAGAGTTCCTCACCATTACCCACCGCACCGAAGTCAGCAAGATTCACTTTACGGTCGGGAAACTTCGGCGCTTCCACTCGTGGCATGTCAAAAGGCAGGTCACGATATATAGCTTCATACTTATATGTTGAAGATTGGCAGGCACTGAGCACCCATAAACAAATGGCCACAGCCATATACAATTGTTTCGTCATTCTTATGTTATTTTTAATCAGTAGCAATAGTTGGCTCATTTCTGTACGAGGATTTTCACTTTAAAGCTTCCATTGGAATAAGACTCACAGGGCCCAGCAAACCACTTGGAACAGGCTCCCACTTTCCATAATTATCTTTTTTATAATGGATATTCACAATATTGGCATCTTTATAGATACGCCAAGGAACATTATTACGATCCATATCAGCAATACGATTAGCAGGCAGATTGGTGACTTCCACTTCAAGGGTATTCGATCCTGCACGAAGATACTCACCTATCAGGCAACGATAAGGCACAGCAAAAAGCGTAACCACCTCCTGACCGTTGATACGGACACGGGCACTTTCACGAACATCGCCGAGATCCAACATCCACTCTTCAGCTTCAGCAGGGTTCTTCACAGTAAACGTAGTGGTGTAGCAAGCGGCACCCATTGTATTCTTCACACCTTCGGCGGCAAGTTCCGTCCAAGAGCCAAGAGATACACTATCCGGAGTGGCACCTACTGCCGGAGTGGATTCAACAAAGCGGAAAGCCCACTGACCTTCAATAGTAACGGAAAGCGGACTCTCCTCTGTTGCAGGTTTCCAATATCCATATTCCGGCGCAACGACATCCTGATTATCGAATGTCTTCAATATCACAGATTCACCGGATGCCAGTTGCAGGAACACTTCTGTCTTATCATTATTCTGACGCAAACGCGCTTTGCCTGATGTACCATTCATTGGATTATAAAGCATCGCAGAACGTGCCTGCACTGCCAATGAAACCCAACCTTCAGTATCTTCCGCTTTCAGAGCGGAAATGAAATAATGATGTCCTTCAGAATGTGAACGACGAATACTGCTTAAGCCGAAAGTTGTTTTCATGTCTTCAGGCACAGCGGCAGTAGCAGCCAGTGTGCGAGCATAGTCTGTCCCGAAAATCACATTTCCTTTTCCTTCACGCTCCTTTATTTGTGCAAGAGCTTTATTAAACTCCGCACGGCGTCCGGACAAAGAAGTAAGTCCCGGCACATCTTCCGGATATTGTTCCAGAAAAACAATCATAGCACCTTCATCCGCCAGACGAAGCAATTTTTCCAACACATCAGCAGGCATCAGGCGGGCACCGGGAACTACCAGAGCTTTATAGGAAACACCACCGGAAGTCAAAATCTTGCCATTCTGGCACATAGCGTTACGAATGAAATTATCAGAGATGTAATCCATATCATAGCCTGCACCATAGATGCGGTGCACCGCTTCGATAAAACGCGGCGCACGTTGTGCCATCTTATGGATGTCAAACAGTAACAAACGCCCATCCTGTTCATCCCACATGTCATACACAGGCAGATATACCAAAAAATCGTTGTCCGGTTGCCCCATTTGCAGAAAACTCTGGCAACGGGTGATATAATCGAAGAACGCAGGTGCATCCCGCCAGATATTGTTCGTAGGGCTCATATCAATGGAAGCATAGAACTTCCATCCCGGCCATGCAGCCTCAACAGGAGAATAAGTAGTACCGTGGAAATAGGTATGGTTTACGCCCGAAATGAACATCAAGTCTATATCAGGCTTGCATTGCGAAAGCGAAGTGCGGAAATGCTCCGTCAACCATGTAAAGGTTTCCGAAGTAGTGAAAGGTTTCCCGGCTATGTGCGCTGCCGAAGAAGCATACTTCAACATGGAAAGATCCGAATCATTGGGACGCGTCAAGGAATCTTTACGCAATCCACGGATACCGAAATCGGATAATCCAAAGCCTTCGCATTCCGGTACGTCAACCGTTGCATAAAGATCTATCAGATTACCAGGAGAGCCATGAGCCTGGTTGCGGGTACGCGAACCATGTTTATGAGCCCAATCCGTCCATTGGCGGGTGAAGTTCTCCTGAAGCAATTCGGCAAGAGTTTCCCGGTAATCGGAAATGAGACGGCGAGTAGTCTCCGTACGTTCTTGTGAAAGGAACTCAGGAAAATATTCTTCTAATTTGTAGCCGCGGCGACGAGCGAATTGCTCTAATAAGTCGTCCGTCCAGTCGGCACCATATACTTCGTAAGAATCATTAAAGAAATTATGGGGATATCCGGTAGGAATTCCGGCAGAACCATCAGCCATCTGTCCGGCAAAAGCGCGTTCAAAACGGCCCAGATAGTTAGAGACAGCGTTTGCTGAGAAATGATTCATCACATACCCTTCTCCACCGGGGGCAGAACGCTTCACTTTCTGAAATGTTTTTCCGACAAAGGCAGCAATCAGTCGCCACTCTCCTTTGGGAGCCTTCCAGTTTAGTTTTCCATCTGTAATCTTTGAAGTCAGATCATAGCAACGCTCCCCATTGAAAGCCATCAGTCGGCACAGTTTCGCATAAGGACGCTGTTTTTCGTCCGTGACTTCTATTTTTGTTTTCAGGCGTTCGCCGCCTTTCAATGTGTATTCTTCAATCAACAACTTGCAAGCAGCATCTTTTATACTCACTTCCGGACCACCAAAAGGCCATCCAGTGCCTGTATTCATATCTATTTTCATGCCCAGACGTGCAGCCTCGCTTTCTGTATGGCGCAACATCTGCATCCACTGCGGGGAGAGAAACTGGATATCATTCGCATCATTTCCCTGCACTCCATAGATAGGAGTAATCTCCATCGTCCCCATTCCGGCTTTCGAATACGCTTCCAGATTATGAGTCAGATTCGCAGCATCCACCGCACTCCCCATCCACCACCAACGGGCGGCCGGTTTAGCCTCAGTAGTTACTTCGGGCCACGAAACACTTTGTGCGGAAAGAGTACCGGCACAAAAAGAAGCAAAAAGCATTACCAATAAATTCTTTTTCATGACAAATATTGTATCATTCTTCATTTAAATTACTTTCCCAGTTCAAGACACCCCATAATAAACGGTCCCGTCGCCTTCGCGTCGTTATCCCTCATCTTCTCACCTATATAATATTCAAAGCTGCCGTCGCGATACGGGTGTCCGCCCAAACCGCCTACCTGGCAACAACGTGTCAGCGTCAACGTACCGTCCTGACGTTCTACCATCAGTTTATTCTTCAACCCGTTGAAAGCTTTCTCGGCTACGGCACGATACTTCTCATCAATATATCCCTTATTCACCGCTTTTGCATATGCATTCATAAATTGCGTAGTCACTGAGGCTTCCGGGAAATTCCCTTTCCGCGTAGGCTGGTCGAGCACCTGATACCACAAACCATTCTTATCCTGATACTTCGGCAACACTTCCGCCAGCCCCTGTATCCAACCTATTATCCGGGCGCGTCCTTCGTGATTTTCCGGGATAAAATCCAGCACATCCACCATCGCCATGAGCCACCAACCGATGCTACGTCCCCAGAAGTTAGGAGAGTGCCCGGTTTCCGGATTTGCCCAACGTTGGCTCTTGCTTTCATCCCAGGCATGATGATAAAGTCCTGTTTTGGCATCATACGTATGCTTCTGGCAAAGTGTGAATTGTTTCACTGCTTCATCAATCCATTCGGGTTTATTGAACTCCGCACCATATTGCGCCATAAAAGGTGAAGCCATATACAGGCCATCCAGCCATATCTGATGCTGATAAATCAGTTTATGCCAATAGGCACCTTCCAATGTGCGAGGATGATTTTTGAGTTGCTTAATAAGAGCATCCATCGCTGTTTTATATTTCTCCTTACCCGTCTCACGATACAAGTCGAACAAGACTTTGCCGGAGTTTATATAATCCAGATTATAAGTCTCCACATGATACAAGTGGATTTCCCCTTTATCGTTAATCAGCGAGTCCGCCCATTGCTCCACATAGTCGAAGTAGCGGCGTTCCCCCGTTTTCTTCCACATTTGCAGCATTGCACAGCAGCCCACTCCCTGCGCATAGCCGAAGAAAAGGCGCTTGCCATGATCCAACTGATAAGCCTTGGGGAATCGCACCATTTCCGAATCGGCAAACCAGCGCGCATAGGAATCCGGCTCCCATGCGTCCGTACGGAAAGGAGTAGCAGGGAAACCAGCCTTATTATAAAGATTCACACGGAAGAAATTGCAATATGCATAGCGTACAGCCACAGGATCGGCAACCTGCGGAGCTGAAACTTCCAATGTATTGCCTTTTATCACAGCCGTAGCCGGATAGAAACGACGGTCGGCACCGGCAATAATAACTCCTTTCACCGGTTCATTATCCGGTGTCATCAACCCGTCCTCAACATAGTCGAAGCTCAGTACAGCTTTATTACCTTCCACCTTCATAGCCTTGAATAACGGACCGGAATAAGCCACATCCCTATCATATTGCTTCGCCAGTGCCCATGCTGCCAGGCGTTCGCCTGTCACGGTTTTATTGCGCGGATGGATATCGAGCGAGTCGCCTGCATCAGTAATTACCGCCATACCTACGTTCTTCAACCCGCTTTGCCACGTCTTGAGTTGCGCTTCACGAATCGTTGCCGGCTGTCCATACTGCGGAGCTATCTGCACAAAGTAGAACGGCATATCCGGTTGCTTCCACTCCTTGCGCCAGCTATTTATCATATTAGTAAAGACCTGCTGGTATTTATCGGCACGAATGGCGTTCGATTCTCCCTGATACCAGATATTGCCTTTTATGGTATAACCCAGAATAGGATGTATCATACCATTCCATAAAGTTGCAGGTATCTTATTCTTTTGCTTTGCATCTTTCGAAGCAAAATCCTTCAGTACATCTGCATAAAGCGGATTCTTCTTCATCACCTCCAGTTTTGTCCACGACTCCGCATGTGTCCCGCCCCAGGTCGATTGAATCAGCCCCACAGGCATCTTCAGTTCCTTATGCAGTTTACGCCCGAAAACAAAGCCCACGGCCGAAAAGTCAGATAGGTTCTTCGGATTGCAAACCAGCCACTGCCCTTCACATTCATCCATTTCACCTTCAGGTGCCAACTGATGCTCTACATGAAACAAACGAATTTCGGGATAATCAGCATCCTTCATTTCCTCTGCTTCATTCAGCATTCCGGTTTTCCACTTCACATCGGGGTTGCGCGACACGGGAAATTCCATATTACTCTGTCCGGTGCAAAGCCATACTTCACCTATTAATACATTATTAATAGTAATCGTATTCTCACCACTCACCGTAATAGACTGGTTAGTCGTTGCCTCCGGCGTTTTCAATTTCACCAACCATTTACCATTGGCAGCCGCCTTTGCCGTAACCACCTTATCCATCCAAGATGCCTTAACCGTTACGCGTTCTCCTGGTGCGGCTTTACCCCACACGTTTACCTGTGTATTTTGCTGTAACACCATGTTATCTGAGAAAATAGCAGGAAGTGTCACCTTTGCTTCTGCCGTGAGAGAAGCAACCAAACCCCAAAGAAGGAAAATAGAAAACCAAAAGAGTTTTTTCATGTGCCTTTAATAGTTTATAGATTCACATAGATTAATTATAGAAACAGAATATGTCACAATCTGTACGGCACAAAAATAGGGGTTTCCTCCGAAATCCCTTCTCTATATTTTGATAGTTTTCTTATTGCTTTTGTCGTTTCAAGAAAGTTACAACCAATGCTTAACTAAGTTTCTCCGTCAGGATGCCATTCCAACTTCTTTCATTGCCTAATAAGACCTTCTTCATTGCCTACTTTTTATTCGTTCCACTATAGTGGAACGCAAGGGTAACTATAGTGTCCCTTGCGGATAACTATAGTGGAACGCAAGGATAACTATAGTGGAACGCAAAAACATTGCCTAACAAAATATATCTTGATAGGCATGCAGCAAAATAAAGAATGCCTATAGGTTATGAATATATTTTAGACAGGATTTCTCGTTTTATGCATAAAATGCAGCATTCATAGTATAAAAAGTATAAAAAGCCTCCCATTTTTGCATATTCTTTCCAAAATAATCCCTACTTTTGCACCGTTCTAAGAATAATTATACAAAAAGATGAAGAAAAAAGCCAATCGGTTAGACGCTATCAAGATGATTATCTCAAGCAAGGACGTCAGTTCACAGGAAGAACTGCTGCAAGCTTTAGGTAAGGAAGGCTTTGAATTGACACAAGCCACTCTCTCCCGCGACTTGAAACAACTGAAAGTTGCCAAAGCGGCGAATATGAACGGGAAATACGTATATGTATTGCCCAACAACATCATGTACAAACGAACCAACGACCAAAGTGCCAGCGAAATGCTGATGAATAGCGGATTCGTTTCCCTGCATTTTTCAGGTAATATCGCCGTTATCCGTACCCGACCAGGCTATGCCAGTAGTATGGCTTACGACATTGACAACCGCGAATGTCCCGCTATTTTGGGCACCATCGCCGGAGATGACACCATTATGCTGGTAGTGCACGAAGCCGCTTCGCACAGTGAAGTACGCGACTTCTTGTCACAAATCATCCCTAATTTACACTAACAACATATATAATCAGAACTGAACATAAAGAAATGGATACCAAAAAAGTGGATGTGATGGTGGCTGACGCCTCTCACGAAATTTATGTGGATAAGATTTTGGATACCATCAGAGAAGCGGCCAAAGTACGTGGAACGGGCATCGCAGAACGCACACACGAATATGTGGCGACAAAAATGAAAGAAGGAAAAGCAATCATCGCCTTGTGCGGAGATGTATTTGCAGGATTCAGCTACATCGAGAGCTGGGGAAACAAGCAATACGTCGCCACTTCCGGTTTGATTGTGCATCCCGACTTTCGCGGCATAGGACTGGCTAAGCGAATCAAAATGGCCTCTTTCCGTCTGGCACGCCTGCGATGGCCTAACGCCAAAGTATTCAGTCTCACCAGTGGAGCTGCTGTCATGAAAATGAATACGGAACTGGGATATGTCCCCGTCACCTTCAATGAACTGACTGACGACGAATCTTTCTGGAAAGGTTGCGAAGGATGTATCAACCATGATATATTAGTAGCCAAGAACCGTAAGTTCTGCATCTGCACTGCAATGCTCTATGACCCGGACTTACATGAAGAAGATAAAATTTAAAATACAAGGATATGGAAAAGAAGAAAAAAGTAGTAGTCGCATTCAGCGGCGGTCTTGATACCTCATTTACGGTAATGTACCTTGCCAAAGAAAAAGGATACGAAGTATATGCAGCTTGTGCCAATACCGGCGGTTTCAGCCCCGAACAACTGAAAACAAACGAAGAAAACGCCTACAAACTGGGTGCAAAAGAATATGTTACCATCGACGTAACACAGGAATATTACGAGAAGAGCCTGAAATACATGGTATTCGGCAACGTACTGCGTAATGGTACCTACCCTGTTTCCGTAAGTTCCGAACGTATCTTCCAGGCGCTTGCCATCGCCCGCTATGCCAACGAAATCGGTGCGGATGCCATCGCTCACGGTTCTACCGGCGCAGGCAACGACCAGATTCGTTTCGACATGACGTTCCTTGTATTGGCTCCCGGCGTAGAAATCATCACGCTGACCCGCGACATGGCTTTGAGCCGCCAGGAAGAAATAGACTACCTGAACAAACACGGTTTCTCAGCCGACTTCACCAAACTGAAATATTCTTATAACGTAGGTCTGTGGGGTACTTCTATCTGTGGCGGTGAAATTCTGGACTCTGCACAAGGTCTACCCGAAACAGCTTATCTGAAACACTGCACCAAAGAAGGTAGCGAACAATTGCGTCTCACTTTTGAGAAAGGCGAACTGAAAGCCGTAAATGATGAGACCTTCGACGACCCCATCAAGGCTATCCAGAAAGTGGAAGAAATCGGTGCTGCTTATGGTATCGGTCGCGATATGCACGTAGGTGATACGATTATCGGCATCAAAGGACGCGTAGGTTTCGAGGCTGCTGCTCCAATGCTGATTATCGGTGCACACAAGTTCTTGGAAAAATATACATTGAGCAAATGGCAGCAATACTGGAAAGACCAGGTTGCCAACTGGTACGGTATGTTCCTGCACGAAAGCCAGTATCTGGAACCGGTGATGCGTGACATCGAAGCCATGCTGGAATCTTCACAACGCAACGTGAACGGTACGGCTATCCTGGAACTCCGCCCGTTAGGTTTCTCAACCGTAGGTGTAGAAAGTAAGGACGATTTGGTAAAGACCAAGTTCGGCGAATACGGAGAAATGCAGAAAGGCTGGACAGCAGAAGATGCAAAAGGCTTTATCAAAGTGACTTCTACCCCGCTGAGAGTGTACTATAACAATCATAAGGATGAAGAGATTTAAATCTTATGGACAATAATAACAATAGGAAACTTACCCGCTCACGCAGCGACAGAATGCTTGCCGGCGTTTGCGGAGGACTGGCAAATTACTTCGGGCTCGACCCGTCTCTCGTACGCATCGGTTATGCACTGCTGACATTTTTCACCGTATTTGCCGGTATCCCTGTATACCTTATTATGTGGTTGATTGTCCCTGAAGAGAAAAACTTATATAACAGATAAAGAACATACAATGATTAAAGTAGGAATCATCGGCGGAGCAGGATATACGGCAGGTGAATTGATACGCTTGCTGATTAACCATCCGGAAGCGGAAATCGTATTCATCAACAGCTCAAGTAACGCCGGAAACAAAATTACCGACGTACATGAAGGATTGTACGGCGAAACGGACCTTGTCTTCACCGACGAGTTACCTTTGAATGAAATTGATGTATTATTCTTCTGTACTGCCCACGGCGATACGAAGAAATTTATGGAAAGCCATAATCTCCCTGAAGAATTGAAAGTTATCGACCTTTCTATGGATTATCGCATTGCCTCTCCAGAGCATGAATTCATCTACGGCCTGCCGGAACTAAATCGCCGCGCCACCTGTAAAGCGAAATATGTGGCCAATCCCGGCTGCTTTGCCACTTGCATCCAACTGGGATTATTGCCTCTCGCCAAGCATCTGATGCTGAACGATGACATCATGGTAAACGCCATTACCGGCAGCACCGGTGCAGGCGTAAAACCGGGTGCAACGAGCCATTTCAGTTGGCGCAACAACAACATGAGCGTTTACAAAGCTTTCGACCATCAACATGTACCCGAAATCAAGCAATCGCTCAAACAGTTGCAGAACAGTTTTGATTCAGAGATAGACTTTATTCCTTACCGTGGAGATTTTCCTCGTGGCATCTTCACTACCATTGTAGTAAAGACCAAGGTTGCGCTGGACGAAATCACCCGTATGTACGAAGAATATTATGCGAAAGATTCCTTTGTACATATCGTAGATAAGAACATTGACCTGAAACAAGTGGTGAACACCAACAAGTGTCTTCTACATCTGGAGAAGCACGGTGATAAGTTGCTCATCATCTCCTGCATCGACAACCTGCTGAAAGGTGCCAGCGGACAGGCGGTACATAACATGAACCTGATGTTCAATTTAGAAGAAACTGTCGGCTTACGATTGAAGCCAAGTGCTTTCTAAGTAATTCGTATTTTGTAATTTAGAATTAAAGACATGAACTTATTCGACGTATATCCTCTTTTTGACATCAACATCGTCAAAGGGAAAGGCTGCCACGTATGGGACGAAAACGGTACGGAGTATCTCGACCTTTATGGCGGTCATGCAGTTATTTCCATCGGACATGCACACCCGCATTATGTGGAGATGATAAGCAAACAAGTTGCTACGTTGGGATTCTATTCCAACTCAGTCATCAACAAGCTACAACAAGAAGTTGCCGAACGTTTGGGAAAAGCATGTGGTTATGATGACTACTCCTTATTCCTTATCAACAGTGGTGCCGAAGCTAACGAAAACGCTTTGAAGTTGGCTTCATTCTATAACGGACGTACGCGAGTGGTTTCTTTCAACAAAGCTTTCCACGGACGTACTTCACTGGCAGTAGAAGTAACCAATAACCCCAAAATCATCGCTCCTATCAACGATTGCGGACACGTAACGTATCTGCCTCTGAATGATATAGAAGCCATGAAAGCCGAACTGGCTAAGGGGGATGTCTGTGCAGTAATCATCGAAGGTATTCAAGGTGTAGGTGGTATCCAATTGCCGACGGATGAATTTATGCATGCCCTGCGTGAAGCCTGTACGGAACATAATACAGTGCTGGTTCTTGATGAAATACAAAGTGGCTACGGACGTAGCGGTAAGTTCTTTGCTCATCAACATAACGGCATCAAAGCTGACATCATCACCGTAGCCAAAGGCATCGGCAACGGTTTCCCGATGGCAGGCGCACTAATCAGTCCGATGTTCACTCCTGTTTACGGACAGCTTGGCACTACTTTCGGTGGCAACCACCTGGCATGTAGCGCAGCACTCGCCGTACTGGATGTGATAGAACAAGAGAACCTGATAGAGAATACCGCCAAGGTAGGTGACTACCTGATGACGGAACTGAAAAAGTTCCCGCAAATCAAGGAAGTTCGCGGACGCGGCCTGATGATTGGCCTTGAATTTGAAGAGCCGATCAAGGAATTACGTTTGAAACTATTGAAAGAACAGCATGTATTTACCGGTGTGAGCGGAACCAATGTCATCCGTCTGTTGCCGCCTCTCTGCCTCAGCATGGAGGAAGCGAAGGAGTTCCTCGAGCGCTTCAAGAAAGTACTTTGATATTTGAGATAATCAGCAATAAAAAAGCAACCACTTTGGAATGAAAAAACAAGTGGTTGCTTTTTTCTTTTATAACGTATCCTCACAAATCAATTGCGCCCACTCAGGAATATCATCCACATACTGCTTTGCTAAGTTCCCTTCGGTCAAACGAAACAAGAGCCTCGCATCAACATCATCTATTGAATTATCATAAATATACGCTCTATCTACCATTTTTGCAACAACATAGCAATTAAGGAGAGATTTCTGATAGCGAGAAATTATTTTAGTGATTGGTACATCATGTCCACCTTCCATAACCCGATTTGCAATGCGGGCAGCATTGATTGTGGGGGACTCTGTGCAAACAAAAAATAGCCGAACAAAGAAACCCATCTCAATCGCTTTGCTAATATAATCAACCTTATCTTGAACAGACAAGACGGTTTCAAATATCAAGCTTTTACGTTCTCTCAAACATTGCTCCCTCAAGTCTTCACAATATTTTATTGCTTGCATAACTGCCTCCTTGGAGTTCCAATCACCAAAACGCTCCTGTGCCACAATATCCGGATTGATGTAAAACAATAAGCACCGGTTTATGACACCAATCATTCATCTCCAATATCCGTTTTACTTTTTCTCAACTGTTCCATTCGTTGTTGCTTGCGGACAGCAACCCTACGTTGTGCCCGGACAGCGGTCCGGATTTCATTAAAGAAGTTTTTATGGGCCTCTTCCGATTTAGACTTCGCTTCTTCAGCCACTTCTTTCATAAGCTGGGATAACATTTCATCAGTGGGCTCCTCCATACTCGTCAAACGATAGGAATTCATTTCTCTTTCAGGCATAGCTCTATTTTTTAGTCGAACAAATATAGGTATTATCTTCTATACTAAACAATTTAGGCTTTCTTTTTGCATAAGAACAAAGAAAAAACGTTCGAACTGTTTCATATATCGACTAAAAAATATCTACCTTTGCCCATCGTCAACCCTTTTAATAACAGAATGATATGAAAACAGCAATCATCGGAGCAGGAAATATGGGTGGCTCTATCGCCCGTGGATTGGCAAAGGGAAGCATTATCCCCGCCTCGGATATTATAGTTTCTAATCCCTCGCAAGGAAAGTTGGATGCACTGAAAGCAGAATTCCCCGCTTTGCAGACTACTCATGACAATCAGGAAGCCGTCACCGGCGCCGAATTTATCATACTCGCCGTGAAGCCCTGGCTCATCAAGCCCGTGCTGCGCGAGCTGAAGTTGAAAAGTAAGCAAATACTTATATCCGTTGCCGCCGGCATCTCTTTCGAAGAATTGGCACAGAACGTTGCCGAAAAGGAAATGACCATGTTCCGCATCATCCCCAACACTGCCATCAGCGAAATGGAGAGCATGACACTCATCGCCAGCCGCAACGCCAGCAAAGAGCAGGAACAACTGATGCTGGACATCTTCAACCAGATGGGCCTTGCCTTGCTCATCCCCGAAGAAAAGTTCTCAGCCGCCACTTCCATGACGTCATGTGGCATCGCTTATGTATTGAAATACATCCAGGCAGCCATGCAAGCCGGCATCGAAATGGGTATCTATCCCCAAGATGGCATGCGCATGGTGGCACAAACCATGAAAGGAGCAGCCGAACTGATACTGAACAACGACACGCACCCCAGCGTAGAAATTGACAAAGTATGCACCCCCGGCGGCATCACCATCAAAGGCATCAACGAGCTGGAACATGGAGGCTACACCTCAACCATCATCAACGCCATAAAGAAAAGCGTGTGATGCAGACCATCACACCAGATTAAGGACTCATAATTAATTCATTAAATAACAACCACATGGACGAACAAATTAAGCAAATAGCAGAACGTCTTCGCGGACTCCGTGATGTACTTGAACTGACAGCCGAGGACATCGCCCGCGAATGCGATATCTCTCCTTACGACTACCGCCTTGCCGAAACGGGAGATTTTGATATCTCCGTAAGCATGCTGCAAAAGATTGCGCGCAGATACGGCGTGTCACTGGACGCACTGATGTTTGGCGAAGAACCCAAAATGAGCAGTTACTTCCTGACCCGTGCCGGAAAAGGAACCAGCATCGAACGTACCAAAGCCTACAAGTACCAGTCGCTCGCCGCAGGTTTCATAAACCGCAGCGTAGATCCGTTCATCGTAACCGTTGAGCCCAAACCGGACGATGAGCCGATACACTATAACAGCCACGCCGGACAAGAATTCAGCCTCGTACTGGAAGGGCGCATGATGGTCAACATCGACGGCAAAGAACTTATACTAAACGAAGGGGACAGCCTTTACTTCAACTCCAAGCTGCCACATGGCATGAAAGCGCTGGATGGAAAGACGGTACGATTCCTGGCAATAATAATGTAATCATGGTAGAAAGATTTTTATCGCAAACCTCTTTCACTTCACAAGAGGACTTTATCAAAAACCTGAAAATAAACGTACCGGAGAACTTCAACTTCGGCTACGACGTAGTAGACGCCTGGGCTGAGGAACAGCCCGACAAACGCGCTTTGTTATGGACCAATGACAAAGGAGAATTCCGACAATACACATTCGCCGATATGAAGTACTATACCGATAAGACGGCTTCTTATTTTCAAAGCCTCGGCATCGGACATGGCGACATGGTGATGTTGGTATTGAAACGCCGTTTTGAGTTCTGGTTCAGCATCATAGCGTTGCACAAACTCGGCGCAGTCGTCATTCCCGCTACACACCTGCTGACAAAGAAAGACATCGTATATCGTTGCAATGCTGCGGACATCAAAATGATTGTCTGTGCAGGCGAATCGGTCATCACCGACCACATCACCGCCGCAATGCCGGATTCTCCCAGCGTGAAGAAGCTCGTCAGCGTAGGTCCCGAAGTGGCCGAAGGTTTCGACGACTTTCATAAAGGCATCGAGAACGCCGCACCTTTCGTAAAACCGGAACACCCGAATACGAATGAAGACATCTCACTGATGTACTTCACCAGCGGAACCACCGGTCAGCCGAAAATGGTTGCCCACGACTTCACCTATCCGCTGGGACACATCGTTACCGGTAGTTTCTGGCACAACCTGACAGAAGACAGTTTACACCTCACCATCGCCGATACAGGCTGGGGGAAAGCTGTATGGGGAAAACTCTACGGACAATGGATTGCCGGAGCCAACATCTTTGTATATGACCATGAGAAGTTCACTCCTGCCGCCATTCTGGAGAAAATACAGGATTATCATGTGACTTCCCTCTGTGCACCTCCCACCATCTTCCGTTTCCTCATCCACGAAGACTTGACGAAGTACAACCTCTCTTCACTGAAATACTGCACCATTGCCGGAGAGGCTCTGAACCCTGCCGTATTTGAAACCTTCAAGAAACTGACAGGCATCAAACTGATGGAAGGCTTCGGACAAACAGAAACCACCCTGACCATCGCCACCATGCCTTGGATGGAGCCGAAACCGGGAAGCATGGGATTGCCCAATCCACAATATGATGTAGACCTGATAGACAACGACGGCCGCTCGGTAGAAGCCGGTGAACAGGGACAAATCGTAATCCGTACGGACAAAGGCAAACCACTGGGATTATTCAAGGAGTATTATCGTGACGCGGAACGTACACGCGAAGCCTGGAACAATGGTATCTATTACACCGGAGACGTCGCCTGGAAAGATGAAGACGGTTACCTTTGGTTCGTAGGTCGCGCCGACGATGTAATCAAAAGCTCCGGTTACCGCATCGGCCCGTTCGAAGTGGAAAGTGCTCTGATGACTCACCCCGCCGTAATAGAATGTGCCATTACCGGTGTGCCCGATGATATACGTGGTCAGGTAGTGAAAGCCACCATCGTGCTGGCTAAGGAATATAAAGGCAAAGAAGGCGAAGAACTCATTAAAGAGTTGCAGAACCACGTGAAGAAAGTGACTGCTCCCTACAAGTATCCGCGCGTTATCGAATTCGTGGACGAACTGCCGAAAACCATCAGCGGAAAAATCCGCCGCGTGGAAATCCGGGAGAACGACACAAAGTAAAGGAGAAATAACGCAGAATAAGCTACTTCTACATCGTTTGCACTTTTTATGTTACTTTTTGACCGATTAGAGCTATTGCTTTTCGAGCAAAGCGCTTACATTTGCGACCGGAAAGTACAACTAATAAGTTTTAAGCACATGATTACAAGTAGAAAGATTTCTCAGATTAACGTTTTCGCAGGTAGTCCCTGGGAAGTGGAAAGTGTGAAGCAGCTGTTAAAGTCAGCTTACATCAACGCTTCAACTGAAGACAAAGGCAACGGCATTCATGTGTCTGTTCCCTGTCAACAGTACACCGCTGCTGTACGGGTTATCAGTAACCGAAAGGTTTCATAAGACTAAAGAGAAGACGAAGTGAAAAAGGACTGCCCGCCGGAAGAGAATTCCGAACGGGCAGTTTTTTATTAATAGATTACTTCTCCTCCTTCGGACTCTTCACTATATCTTATATCAAAGCGTCCCTCTGTTACATTCCCGCCACTGAACGTTCCACTGATAATCGTTCCGTTCATACGGGTGATATAGGCCTCGCCATCTTCCAGTTTTACACCATCAAAACTGGCATTGATATAAGTACAGACAGCTCCCTGCCGTGGATTCACAAGCGTAAAATGCAAAGAACTGAAAACACCGGCGTCCGCACCAATCGTAACATAATGGTTACCTTCCTCATCGTAAGTACTGACATACGGCTTTCCAAATCGCCCGGAAGTATGTACCCAGCCGTCTATCAAACAACCTAACGTGTTTTGCCCCGATGTCGTAGCTTCGGGCATCAGTGTCGGGTCCACCGACTTATCTTCCTCGCAGGCACAACAAAGAACCAGCAGGAACAGAAATAATAACTTTTTCATAGTGTTCAAAAATGATAATTTAAACCGAAGACTAAAGATAACTGACCGAAATAACCGGTACCGGTTTTCGGATTTTCCACATTCCACTTCTCATCGTGATACTTCACCGAGTAAGTTTCCGTGCTGGATGCCAGCCAATTCAGGCGAGCCGAAGCTCCCCAGTGGCTCGTCAGGAAATACTCACCCGAAAGGGCCAGATTACCGGCAAGTTTATCCATCGAAACGTCCCGCGGCTTGCCATACACCTTACTCTTATCCTTATAGAACTGATAGCCTATTCCACCTGCTAACTGAAGCTGATAGTGCTTCTTCACCATCGTCAAGGATACCTGCGGAGCCATGTAGTGCATCAGAATCTTATCTGACCCGGCTTCGTGCGTATTCTTATAGGAACTTCCCTGATACAGAGCTCCCACCCCGAACTTCAACTTCCGACCGGCAACTTGTGCCAGATAGCTGACATCCCAAGCCACTCCTTTTCGTAAATCACTGCGATAGGCATCCGATCTGTCGGTGATTCCCATCAATTGTCCCAAATACCATGACGGTCCGGCATGAACTGAAAAAGAGGACCTTTTATCACCTGCACTTTGGGCGTACAGAGAGGTAGTTAACAATACCCCTACAAGGAAACAAAGCAAGTACTTCATAATGATTTGTATAGCGTTTTTTCTATTAAATGCAAAAAAATGAAAAGTACTGCACACCGACAGCTTTTTCTGTTATCTTTTTCGTTCCACATCCTGCGTACGGAAGAATGCTTCGGAATAGCGCGCGCCCCAAAGTTCATAACGCTCACACTGCGTCTCTACTTTACGAGCAAAGTTTTCCCAGTTCTTCTTCTCCAAAGGCGACCAGACATTTTCTGCCAGTGCCGACATACGTGGGAAAACGGCAAACTCCGCTTTCCAGGTAGTAGGGATGTATTCAGTCCACAAGCATCCCTGTGCTCCCCAGACAAGTTTCTGTTGTTGCGCAGTCAGCGAATCGGGCACAATCTGAAAACCATATACTTTCTCCAGAGGCAACGGACCACGCGGACCGATTTCCGCTTGGGTACGGCTTTCTTTCAGATTGAAGTACGACCAGGCAGAGCAGGTAAATATGGTACGATGGTTCGTCTTCAACGCCTTCTTTCCAAATTCCGGACGGCGCCAGTTCATCACGATGCAATCTTCCGAAATACCTCCTTCAAGGATTTCATCCCAACCGATAAGCGTCTTTCCTTTACCGTTCACCACATCTTGCACATAATGAACGAAGTAACTTTGCAATGCCTTCTCATCTTTCAGTCCATGTTCACGCATGAATTGCTGCGTTTCTTCGGACTCCTGCCACCAGCGTTTGGCACATTCGTCACCGCCCACATGGATGTATTGACCAGGGAATAAGTCACACAATTCGGAAAACACATCTTTTAGGAAGTCGAAAACTTCCGGTTTAGGTGCCAGCACGTTATTGAATTTATTGAAGATACCCCACGTCAGTGCCGCCTTCTTTGGCTCATTCGGCGTAGTACTGAATTGCGGATAGGTAGCAAGCACTGCCATGCAATGACCGGGAATATCTATTTCGGGTATCACCGTGATATAACGTTCGGCAGCATAGCGCACTATCTCGCGCACATCTTCATGGGTATAATATCCGCCATAAGGCAACGGTTGGTATTTTCCCGGATAAAGTCCGAAGATTTCCCCTTCGCGGACGGAACCTTTCTCTGTCAGTTCCGGACGGCATTTCATTTCAACACGCCAGGCTTGGTCGTCCGTCAGATGCCAGTGGAAGTAGTTGAGTTTATGCAGTGCAAGATAATCGATATACTTCTTAATGAATGATACCGGAAAGAAATGGCGCACTACATCGAGATGCATGCCCCGATAGGCAAAGCGGGGATAGTCGTTCACCTTCACAGCCGGAAGGATAGGCAACACCCCGGCACGGGTAGGCAGTAATTGTATCAGTGTCTGCACACCGTAGAAAACGCCTGCTTCGTCATTTCCTTCAATGCGTATGCCCTCCGCCGGAATAATCTCCAACTGATAGCCACCGGAAACCTCTCCGTTCTTCCGATTAATTAGAACGATACAAGCTGGTTCACCAGGTTTCAGAGTGATTGTTTCTACCGCAGGATTCCCTTTCCTCCGGGATTTACCCGTCTTGGGAATTTCCGTTTGCAGCGGTATGCCGAGATAACGGTCCATATAATCCGCCAGATACGTAGCCGAGGATGCCAATGCAGGCTCCGACACACGAATCGTCGTATTACGTTGGATTTGAAACTCTCCCTGTCCGGTCACGGTAGTTTCCACCGGTTCGGGAATGATGTTGAAAGGTTTCTCCTGTGCCTGCCCGGCAAGCGCAGTAAGGGCAAGGGTTGCAGCCATAATTTTCTTTAAATACATAGATGATGATGATTTATACTGCAAATATAAGGCTTTTACAGAAAGCTGCTTAATCATTCGCCCGGAATAAAGGAGAAAATGAAGTAATACCCAAGGCAAAACATGCTTTTGCCTGATGCATTTTCCCATTTTAGTGCCGACAAATCTTCGTCCTCCAATTGCAGGCCCGATAGTTTCCATATGGAGGCCCGGCAGCCCGCAGTTGGAAAACAGACAGCCCGCAATTGGAAAACGAAGTTTTGAATCGGGCATCCGGGCATTTTCCTTTAAGCAAATCAACAAAAAGAATAGGGCAAATGCAAGTTTATCTACGTTCTACACCTCGCATTGCTGCCTATACCACCCGGAGCACCTATCAATAAAGAGTTTAAAAAGTAGCGGTGTGGGATGTAGAGAGTAGAGAAGCAAGAAGATATCTAAAAGAATAAAGCTCCATAAACAGATAGTTCACAGAGCTTTAAGATTAATGCTTTTTTATTTATTCTTCCACTATATTTTTAAAATTCTTCCACCCATCTGCATACCTATAATCATATTCACATCCTCTAGGGACATATAGAACGCATGTTCTTTTATCTACAGAACTGAAAAGATATGGATCCATACCTGATACATATTCATATCCGAGATGAATCTCAGATATATTTGAACATTCCCAGAATACATAACCTCCCCAATACCTCACACTATTAGGAATTGTGACAGAAGTAAGATTTGTACAAGCTTCGAATGCCTGCCTTTCAATACGTGTTACACTATTAGGAATTGTGATAGAAACAAGGCCTGAACAATTCCAAAACGCACATTCCTTAATAGATATCACATTATTAGGAATAGTTAAAGTAGTAAGACTTGTACAACCGTCGAATAAATGACTCTCAATACATGTCACGCTGTTAGGGATAGTGATAGAAACAAGACTTTCACAAGTACTGAATGCATTACCACTAATATTTATCACACTACTAGGAATTACCATAGATGTAAGGTTTCGACACCCTTGAAAAGCACCTTCCCCAATACTTGTCACACTGTTAGGAATAGTAATAGAGGTAAGGTTTATACATCCAAAGAATGCACCACCTCCAATAGCTTCCACAGTGTTAGGAATAGTGATTGATGTTTTACCTCCCGGACATTGCATTAATATCGATGCATCTTTATCATATAATACTCCATCTATTGACAAGTACTTAGAATTGTCTTTATCGACATTAATAGAAGTAAGATTCTGGTTGCCAGACATCGCATTTTCACTGATATTTGTCACACTACCAGGAATAGTAATAGAAACAAGACTTTTACAAGCAGCAAATGCACCTTCGTTAATCCTTGTTACACCATCAGAGATTGTAACAGAAGAAAGTTTCCAACAACTTAAAAATGCAAATCTGCTAATACTTTTCAAATTCGTAGGTATAGTGATAGATTTCAGTTCTACGCACCATTGAAATATATAATCTCCAATACTCGTCACACTGTTAGGAATCGTAATAGAAGTTAGACTTATACAATTAGAGAATGCGCCACTGCCAATATTCGTAACACCGTTAGGAATAATCATAGAAGTCAGATTTGTACACCTCGAGAATGCAGCATCTGCAATGCTTGATACCTGTTCGGGAATAGTAATTGATGCTTTACCTTCAGGACACTGTATTAATGTCGTCCCATTTTTATCATATAGAACTCCATCTATAGATGTGTAGTTAGAATTATTTTTACTTGCGTTAATAGCAATAAGGCCTTTGCAACCATCAAAAGCATAGTTCCCAAGGCTCGTCATACTATCAGGAAGAGTAATAGAAACAAGACTCTTGCAATTCTGAAAGGCGCTTTCCCAAGGGCTTGTCATATTCACCTCGGACAAATCCAAAACCTGTATTTCCTTCATTTTACGCAAGAATTCCATATCAGTAGAGTTTAGATTTCCTGTAATCTTTAGTTTTGTGATTTCATCTTTCACAGAACTGTCAATCAATCCTGATAATGTGCCTGCTGTTTCTACATGTATAACAGGAAGTGCTCCCTGCTGAATGATTTTAATATTCTGGCTAACTCCATTACCAGAAGCAAAAGTAATATGGCTTATTCTGCTATCATCAGAAGTATTCTCTGCAATATTGAACTTAACTTTCTTGGTGGTCAAGGCTCTCGTATTCTCCACACGTGAAATCCAATCCTTCCCATCATCAGCAATAGAGATCGTATAATCAATGTTAGAACTTAACTCTACTTCTATCGTTTGTCCCTTTGCATCAATTGTATATTCATTATTTGCAATAACGATAGCATCTTTTTGTACTTGCATGATGGTTAATGTATCGGCACTTGCAGTATTATTCTTATCGAAATAGATAATTTGCGCAGAACGGCTGTCATAAGTCTCATTAGGATTGATAACATATTTCAGGGTATGGCTGGAAGCACCACGCACGGAAGCCTCATCATAAATCCAATCGACCTGTGGCATTTTTATTCCGTACTCTACATTGCTTTTTATTTCTACGGTAATGGTTTCTCCTTTATCGCTTACTTCATATTTTTCTTTTGTCAATACTATAACTGCGCCACCTGCTTGATAAACCCTTACGGTTTCTATGTGCTCTCCCTTTTTAAAGAAAATCTCACCTTCACGTTTCTCATATTCTTCATTTGCTGCAACAGAGAAAGTGTGGTTATGAGTAGTTAGAGCGCGTGTGGTAGTTTCAGTAATCCAACTTTTTGCCGATTCTGAAATTTCCATTTGATAATCAATATTTGACTTTACTTCTACAGTGATGGAACCACCTTCTTGGACGATTTCAAATTTATCTGCGGTCAGAAGTATCGCCTCTTTGCATTTTTGTGTAATAGTGAAAGTTTGGCTTGCTGTTTCTGCCTTAATGGTTACAGACACACTTCGGTCGTCATAATCCGAATTATCAAGAGTAGTAAACTCAACTGACGCCTCACCTTTTTTACCGCTCGTAACCGATGCCGTACACCATGTTGAACCGCCCGTAGTGGAGGCTATATTCAGTGTCCAATCAGTATTAGTGGTGAAGCTAACAGATTTTATACTTCCCTCTGCTGCAAAAGCCAAGCCATTTGTGATAATACTTGAATCAATAGTAATTGTAGGATTTTTATCAGGACTAAGATCATCCTGTTCATTACCGTCACTGCAAGCTGCAAAATTTATACTAACAAGCATAGTGATTAAAACCAGTCCCAATAACCTAAATGTTCTCATAGTATTCTAACTTTAAATGTATAGTAGCGAGGGGTATCTGATTCGGACTTCTATCTAGTGTAGAAAACAAAGGAGATGCCTAAAAGAAAAAAGCTCCATAAATCAATGACTCATGGAGCTTAATCAAGTACTCGAAGCGGGACTTGAACCCGCACAGCCGCAATGGCCAAAGGATTTTAAGTCCTTCGTGTCTACCATTCCACCATTCGAGCATCCTGTGGAGAGCGGAAAACGAGACTCGAACTCGCGACCCTAACCTTGGCAAGGTTATGCTCTACCAACTGAGCTATTTCCGCAGGTCTTTTTTGAGGAACGGGTGCAAAGATAAGGAGTTTCCCCGTTACAGCCAAATTTTTCACATGAAAAATATTGTTATTTTATCAGTTGCGCACTTGCAAAGTAGTGCCGGACATAGAGACTTTATAATGTTTCAGATACTCTGTACCTTCTCCTGTAGGAAATCCACCACTACTTAAATTATATTCGGTATGACACTTGGGACATTTTGCCGTCCCTAATCCATCTTCCAGCAACTCTACCGAAATACTGCGATTGGCTTCTACCGGACAAGCTGCATCATATGCAACATAAGTATTCCCGTCCGAGAAAACACTTTGCCCGATAATCAATCCCGCATAACCTACGGGTAATCCATTTACATTCTTCTCTATCTTCAGAAACTGACCGGGAGTCGTAATCTTATAATAAGGAGATTGTGAAAGACTGCATGAGAAATTAAAAGTAACGGAAGGAATGCTCGACTCGTAAGAATCACCACAACTGGTGACACACAACCAAAGCATTCCTATCATTATACAGAGTTTCCGCATACAACATTGTATTTATCGTCCGAGCAGGTCCTTTTCAGCCTCTTCCATTCCATGAAAGTTGAAACCATCCACCACTTCTTGCATCAGTGCAGAGATTTCATCATTACAGAGATTACCGATGCTTCCCTCATGCGTATGGTGCACTTGTTTGCTATGAGAGAACTTTCCGGCTTCAATATCCAGTCCGACTTTCTTATAGGCATCGCGGAAAGGCATACCTTCACGTGCCAGCCGGTTCACTTCTTCCACACTGAAAATAAGCAAATACTTATCATCATCGAGGATATGTTCGTTCACCTTGATTTCATTCATGATATAAGTCGTCATCTGCAAGCAGTCCTTCAATTCCTGGAAAGCAGGCAGAAAGACCTCCTTGATAATCTGCAAATCACGGAAATAACCGGATGGCAGGTTATTGGCAATCATCATAATCTGTTGCGGCAATGATTGCAGCTTGTTGCATTTGGCACGCGTCAGCTCGAATACATCAGGATTTTTCTTATGAGGCATGATACTGGAACCTGTTGTGCAATCGTCGGGTAATTTTACGAAATTAAAATTCTGACTGTTGAACATACAGGCATCAAAAGCCAGTTTAGAGATAGTACCGGCAATGCTCGCCAAAGCAAATGCAACGTTACGCTCCATCTTTCCACGTCCCATCTGCGCATAAACCACGTTATAATTTAAAGAGTCGAATCCTAACAGACGGGTTGTCATCGTGCGGTCCAGCGGAAACGAAGAACCATATCCGGCAGCCGAACCTAATGGATTGCGGTTACACATCTTAAATGCCGCTTGCAAGAAAAGCATATCATCTACCAGACTCTCTGCATAAGCTCCAAACCACAAACCGAAAGAAGACGGCATGGCTATCTGCAAATGAGTATAACCCGGCATCAATATATTTTTGAAACGCTCGCTCTGGCATATCAAAACATGGAACAATTGTTCCACTGCCTCAGCAATATCTCTTATCTGCGTACGTGTGAAAAGTTTCAGGTCGAGCAACACCTGATCGTTGCGGGAACGGCCACTGTGTATCTTCTTACCTACATCACCCAGTTTGCGAGTCAGCATCAGTTCTACCTGCGAATGCACATCCTCCACTCCGTCTTCTATCACAAACTCACCTTTTTCGGCAGTTGCATAAATATTCTTCAGTTCATCAAGTAAAAGGTTCAATTCGTCTTTTGTCAGCAGACCGATGCTTTCGAGCATGGTGATATGAGCCATAGAACCTAATACATCGTGCTTTGCCAGATAAAGATCCATCTCGCGATCACGTCCTACTGTGAAACGTTCTATATCTTTATTTACCTGAACGGATTTCTCCCAAAGTTTCTGAGCCATTTATTTAGTGATTAATGATTAGTGATTAGTGATTAGTGTGTAGCGGTAGTGACTTTACTTAATCCCTAATCACTAAACACTAATCACTTATATTAATATGGTATTATCGACAACATATCGGCCATCTTTTCCAATCCCTCCTGCAAAGGTTTCTGAACCATACCTTTCATGAAGGGATTCAGTTCCATGCCAATGGTTAACTTCATTTTACATTCAACCTCCGATACAGGCACTATCTGTATCCAGAGATTGAAAGGCAGGGGTGAAGTAGTTGTAGCAAACTTGATGCATTTGCACGGTTCTTTTTCTACAATACTCAACGCTATCTTACCTACTGGAGCCACTTCTATCATCATACTCTCCGAGTCAAAACTCAAGTTCTTTACTTTATCCTCCGGCAGGCTGTCCTTAAACTTTTCCAGATTATTTAAATCAGATAGTTTCTCATAAACAAGTTCCTGTGAGGCGGGTATTGTCTTTACACTACTTTCAAATTTTGTCATATTCCGATTCTCCTTAAAAGACAAAAAAGAACTATCCGGACAGAATTTATCCGAATGGCCCTTTTGTCATATAATTATTTTATAGTATAACCGCTGTTATTTTCCAGCATCCCAATGTGCAGGGTCCTTACGCCATTCGTTCAGCGTCTCGATATCTTCTTCTTCGATGTAACCCGTGCGAAGTGCAACATCCAGGACTGCCTCATAGTTAGTCAGCGTCACCAAAGGAACTTTGGCATCTTTAAATGCTTTTTCCGCAACAGGAAAACCATAGGTATACGCAGCTACCATACCGATTACCTCGCATCCGTCACGACGGATAGCTTCTACGGCTTTCAAGCTACTTCCACCAGTGGAAATCAAATCTTCAACAACCACGACTTTCATACCCGGACGAAGTTCACCTTCAATCAGATTTTCCAATCCGTGGTCTTTCGGGGTAGAACGTACATACACAAACGGCAAATTCAGCGCATCGGCAACCAAAGCTCCCTGAGGGATAGCGCCTGTTGCTACGCCGGCTATTGCATCCACCTGCCCGAAACGTTCCAATATCAAACGGGTAATTTCAATCTTTACAAAATTACGCAAAGAAGGATAAGAAAGCGTTTTGCGGTTATCACAGTAAAAAGGAGATTTCCATCCGGAAGCCCATGTAAAGGGATTTGCCGGTTGTAGTTTAATCGCTTTTATCTTCAGCAACTTCTCTGCGAATAGTTTTTCTAAAGTTCTCATAACTAAATTAGCTATTTATAGTAAATATGGCACAAAAATACGGAAACAGAACGAGAATAAAAAAAAGAATAAAGAGATTTTTCACTCAAAAGCATCATTTTCGTCAGAAAGTTGTATACAATGACGAATATCTTTCATTTCGAAACCGCGACTCAGGGCAAAACGCATCAATTTCCCATTCAACTCAAATTCATTCTCGGCATGAACACTTTTTCGCTTCGCCACCAATAGTCCGTCTAAAATAGACAGATATTCTTCCTCATCTATTTCATTCAGAAAACGCCGGCATACATTATAAGAGACCTTCTTCAATTGGAGTGCCTGGGCTATCTTTACTTTTCCCCACTTGGCAAAGCGGTACTTGTCATTGACAAAAGCACGGCAAAACCGCTCTTCATCAATATACTTTTCATCTTCCAAACGTTTGAGAATGCGATCAATAGCATCATACGGTAATCCCCAACGTTGTAGTTTCTCGGCAATTTCGGCGCGACAGTGTTCCGCCGTGGAACAATAGGCAGCAACTTTGCTCAACGCCTCCGTTTCAGTAATATTTGTCATTTTTCGGCTATTACAAATCTATCATTATGGGAAATGTCCTTTTGAAGACGGATAGCGTGATATCCCGATTCACGCAACATAGATACGATGTCCTCTCCAAAAGCACGATTAATTTCAAAATAAAGTTTTCCGCCGGGTACAAGCATTTCAAGCCCCAACATGGCAATACGACGATAAAAGCGTAAAGGATCCGTATCGGGCACAAACAATGCCAGTGAAGGTTCCCAATCCAATACATTCTGCTCCATCTCTTGTTTCTCCGCTTCAATAACATAAGGCGGATTGCTCACAATCACATCATAACGTTCTGTTGCATCGGGGGAATAAGTCAACACATCACGCTGTTCGAACCGGACAGCCACCTGCAAGGATTTACTATTAGAGGCAGCTATAGATAAAGCATCTTCGGACACATCCCAGGCTGTGACCTGAGATTCCGGCAATTCCTTTGCCAAAGAGACAGCTATGCAGCCACTCCCCGTTCCGATATCCAAAATGCGGGAAATGGGAGAAAGCTCTTTTAACATCAACTCGACTAATTCTTCCGTTTCCGGACGAGGTATAAGCACACCGGGCGCCACATAAAATGTCCTTCCCAGAAAACGAGCTTCACCTAAAATATATTGTATTGGTTCAAAATGATGCAAACGAGTGAGAATGCTTTCTAATTCCTGTTCCGCTTTTACAGATAAAGTTATATCTTTGCCCAAATAATAATCCACTGCTTTCTGCCCTAATATCTCGCAACAGATAAGTCTGGACAGATTACCGGATTCCTGCGAAGTATAATCTCCTTGCAGTCTCTGGCGAATATAAGAAGCAGTAATATTCATATATGGATATTTTGGAGTGCAAAAGTAAGAATTATCCGAGAAAAGAAGCACAGATGGAAGAAGAAAAATATATGCGTCGCTGTATTCAACTGGCTCAGAACGGGCTTTGCAATGCAGCTCCCAATCCAATGGTAGGAGCGGTCATCGTATGTGACGGAAAAATCATCGGCGAAGGCTACCACATACGCTGTGGAGAAGCACATGCTGAGGTGAATGCCATCCGTTCCGTAAAAGACACCTCTTTATTGAAACGTTCTACAATCTACGTGAGTCTGGAACCGTGTTCACACTATGGGAAAACGCCGCCTTGCGCTGATTTAATTATCGAGAAACAAATTCCCCGTATTGTTATCGGCTGCCAGGACCCCTTCGCTAAAGTTGCAGGACGAGGTATACAGAAGTTGAAAGATGCAGGCCGGGAAGTCATTGTCGGAGTGCTGGAAGATGAATGCCGGCATTTAATCAGGCGCTTCATCACTTTCCACAAATTACATCGCCCATATATCACCCTGAAATGGGCTGAGTCTGCAGACGGTTTTATTGATGTATGCCGGGATAGCGGCAATCCTATTATCCTTTCCACCCCTTTGACCTCTATGCTGGTACATAAAAAACGTGCGGAATATGCTGCCATTTTTGTAGGTACCCGCACTGCTGAATTGGACAATCCCTCTTTGACTGTACGCAATTGGTACGGGCGTCCCCCCGTGCGCCTCGTTTTGGATAGGAAGCAGCGTCTATCACCTACCCTCCACCTATTTGACGGGAGCGCACTGACATTCGTCTTCACAGAACAACCTCATGCCGACCTTCACAACGTAGAATATATTCCGATAGATTTCCAACAGGACATATTGCCTCAAATCATGCAAACTTTGTATGAGCGCGGACAACAATCCCTCCTGGTAGAAGGGGGCAGTATCTTGCTGCAATCTTTCATCGATGTCGACCTTTGGGATGAAATATTCGTTGAAGAAAGCCCTACACTGTTGGTGTCCGGTGTTAAAGCACCTAAAATGAGGGATAAAATTAGTTATGTCCGTGAACAATCTTTCGGTAGAAGTATACGGCATTACACAACGACAAAATAGTCCGAAATGCCTCATTTTGATGCTTTTTTATCGAGAAAAACGGGCTTATTATCTATAATTTTATATAAATCTTCCCTGCAATGCTGATTATAGAAAAAAATGTTCCTATTTTTGCAACTTGTAAATAAACACTATCTTTAGAAAATGAGAATAAAGTTTTTATCCGTAATCCTGAGTTTTCTTCTTATGTCAATAGCCATAAGTTCATGTCTTGACTCAGATGATAATTATGAATTAAGTTCCGATGCTACAATACGCGCCTTTGGTATTGACACTATAGGAAAAGGCATATATTATAAGTTTACGATTGACCAACTGAAAAGAGAAATTTACAACGTTGACTCCCTCCCTGTTTGGGCTGACACCATCATAGACAAGATATTGATTGATACACTAACCGTTACAGGCTGGGTGACTTCCGGGCTTGCCGACACTGTATTCATTATGAGCGATTCTGTTGACTTGAGAGAGCCTATCAAACTGAAGGTACATGCAGCTGATATGATAACAACCCGTGAATACACAATCAAGGTTAATGTTCATAAGCAAGATCCAGATTCACTAATCTGGAGAGAGATGGCAGCACTCCCTGTTTCACCTGCTGCCGGCAAGAAAAAGTCTGCCATTCTAAAGGAGAATTTATTCGTTTACACTTCTTCTACAACCGGCTATCGTAGTTCCATATCCAATCCCGGCACTCTTCAATGGAGTCCGATTACAGTCAGTGGACTTCCTGCTGATGCGAAATTGAATTCAATTGTTAGTTTCAATGACCTATTGTACATAACTACAACTAGCGGAGAAGCGCTCTATTCAGACAACGGTACAAGTTGGCAGAAAATGGATACACAAGGGATGAAGATGGTGACATTCATAGCAGGTATTCCGGCAGATGATGTTACAGGAAGTAAGAAGATACTTACCGGTATCTGTTCTTTTGAAGGTAAGAATATCTTCTGCGCAAAAAACATCGAAGAGGCAAATTGGAAAATGAATGAAGGAAAAGAAGCAATCCCCGCTGATTTCCCTCTGGAAGACATATATTCTACTGTTTTCACTAACGCAAGTGGCATCAAGCAAACAGTAATAGTAGGTAATACAGAAGCAACTGTTGAGGCTACAATGCCTTGGTTTACGATGGATGGACTCACTTGGGCCGATATGAGTACGCCATCAGATTTCTTCTGTCCAGTTATGAAGAATCCATCAATTATGTATTACGGAGGTCTGTTCCACATGATGGGTGGAGACTTCAGTATTATCCGCTCTTCCCGTGTAGGAATAGCTTGGGAGGAAGCTGCAACTAAATTCCGTTATCCATCAGAGAAAGTGGTCACTCCAGGAGAAGACGAGGATGACGAAGAGACAATTGAATACAAAAGCTTGTTCGAAGGCAAGGGAGATTACTCTCTGGCTATTGACGAGAATCATTATATTTGGATTGTATGGAACAGCGACGGTTCTGTTTGGCGTGGTCGTCTGAACAAATTGGGTTTCGCAATACAATAATAAAATAGTCTATTTTCCGTTTCCTTAATATAAATAAGGAGTAACAAGAAAACGGTATGACTATTACAAGAAGTATAAAGATAGTGTTTTGCCTGCTTGTATTCCCTTTCTGCTGTGTTACAGCACAGGAAGAATACACATGGGAATTAGGAGGAGCCATTGGAGGAAGTTTTTATATGGGAGATGCTAATAACAGTACCCCGTTTAAGGACACAGGAATAGCGGGAGGTTTCATAGCCCGGTATTTACTGAATCCGCATATGGCAATAAAAGGCAACCTGACCGCCGGCAGAATTTCCGGTGATACGAGAGATTTCAAGAATGTGTATCCAAATGGAGAATACGCCACTTTCAAGCGGACGATTTTCGATTTAGGAGCACAGTTTGAATATAACTTTTTGGGATATGGTATCGGTAATACGTACCGGGGCGACCGCCGATTCACACCTTATATATTAGGTGGATTAGGATTTACGTTTGCACCAAAACCCGCTAAGACTATTTTCACAATGAACATCCCTATAGGGGTGGGTGTGAAGTACAAAGCAACGCCACGCATCAACATAGGATGCGAATTTACGATGCGGTTCAGCCTTAGCGACCAGTTGGACGTTACTCAACGAGAAGGTTTACAACTGGAAGACCCGTACCAGATAAAAGGAAAAGGTTGGAAAAACAAAGACAGTTATGCATTTACCGTCTTTTTCGTCACCTACGACCTCTTCCCAAGATGCAAGGATTGTAACAACTAAAAAAGATGCAATATAAAGAACAAATTGATTTGAGCCGGATACCCCAGCATGTGGCGATTATCATGGACGGCAACGGACGATGGGCGAAGCAGCGTGGACACGAACGCAGCTACGGACATCAGGTCGGTGCTGAAACCGTGCATATCATTGCAGAAGAAGCCGCCAGGCTGGGAATCAGATATCTGACCCTATATACGTTCTCAACCGAAAACTGGAACCGCCCTTCGGATGAAGTGGCAGCCTTGATGAGCCTTCTTTTCGATTCCATCGAAGAAGATACATTCATGAAGAACAATATCAGTTTCCGGATTATTGGAGATATTAAAAAGTTACCCGCAAATGTACAAGACCGTTTATACAATTGCGTAGAAAATACTTCTAAGAATACAGGCATGTGCCTGGTACTTGCCCTCAGTTACTCTTCACGTTGGGAAATAACAGAAGCCAGCCGACAGATAGCCGCATTGGTGCAGAAAGGAGAATTGGCACTTGAAGAAATCAATTGTGATTTAATGTCAAAACACCTGACGACCAACTTCATGCCTGATCCCGATCTGTTGATACGTACCGGCGGAGAAATTCGTCTGAGCAATTACCTGCTTTGGCAATGTGCGTATTCGGAACTTTATTTTTGTGAAACCTATTGGCCCGACTTCCGGGAAGAGGAACTTTGCAAAGCCATCTGCGATTACCAGAAACGGGAACGCAGATTCGGAAAAATCAGTGAACAAATCAGTTAAACCCAAACATATTTAATCCAAAACATAAATGCACTATCGTATTTTCTCTATACTCACAGCGTTTATCTGCCTCTTTGGTTGTGTATTGACAAGCGCCGCTCAAGATGCCAACGGCACCGATGATGCGGAAAAACCAGTCATTCTCTACTCAGGAACACCCAAGAAGTATGAGATTGCAGAAATTAAAGTAGAAGGAGTTAAGAACTATGAGGACTATGTACTGATCGGATTATCCGGTCTGTCTGTAGGTCAAACGATTACTATCCCGGGTGAAGAAGTCACTCAGGCTTGTAAGCGTTACTGGCGTCATGGCTTGTTCTCTAATGTTCAAATCACGGCTGACAAGATAGAAGGCGACAAAATATGGTTGACCATCCATCTGACCCAGCGTCCACGTGTATCCGATATCCGCTATCATGGCGTGAAGAAGTCCGAACGGGAAGACATAGAGAGCAGAGTCGGTATGATAAAAGGCGGTCAGGTGACCCCGAACGTCATTGATCGTGCCAAGACTCTGATTAAGCGCTACTTTGATGATAAGGGCTTCAAGAATGCAGAGGTTATCATCTCACAGAAAGATGATGTATCCAACGAGAACCAGGTTATCGTGGATATCGACATCGACAAGAAGGAGAAGGTAAAAGTACACGAGATCACCATCGTTGGTAATGAGGCTTTAGCAACTAAAAAGTTAAAGCGCATCATGAAGAAAACCAATGAAAAGAATAAGTTAATCAATCTGTTCCGCACCAAGAAGTTCGTAGAAGAAAACTTTGAAGCGGACAAGCAGTTGATTCTTGACAAGTATAACGAGCTGGGCTATCGTGATGCTATGATTGTAGAAGACAGCATCAAGCCATACGATGACCGCACGGTAGACATTTTCATGAAAATTGAAGAAGGGGACAAATACTATCTGCGTAATGTAACGTGGGTAGGTAACACGCTGTATCCTTCAGAACAATTGAACTTCATGCTTCGTATGAAGAAAGGTGACGTATATAACCAGAAGTTGCTGGAAGAACGTACTATGTCAGACGAAGATGCTATCGGTAACCTCTACTACAACAACGGTTACCTGTTCTACAGCCTCGAACCGGTGGAAGTAAACATTGTAGGAGACTCCATCGACCTGGAAATGCGTATTTTCGAAGGCCGTCAGGCTACTATCAATAAGATCAGCATCAATGGTAACGACCGTTTGTATGAAAACGTAGTACGCCGTGAGCTTCGTACCCGTCCGGGTGACTTGTTCAGTCGTGAAGACCTGATGCGTTCTATGCGTGAAATTCAGCAAATGGGACACTTCGACCCGGAACAAATCAAGCCGGATATCCAGCCGAGACCGGAAGACGGAACGGTGGATATAGGTTACGACCTGGTATCCAAAGCTAATGACCAGGTGGAATTCTCCGCCGGTTGGGGACAGACAGGTATCATCGGTAAACTGAGTTTGAAGTTCACCAACTTCTCACTTGCCAACTTGTTGCATCCGGGTGAAAACTACCGCGGCATCCTGCCGCAGGGTGATGGTCAGACATTGACTGTCAGCGGACAAACCAATGCTAAGTATTACCAGTCATACAGCATTTCATTCTACGATCCGTGGTTCGGTGGTAAGCGCCCGAATGCGTTCTCTCTGTCGGCTTTCTATTCCGTACAGACAGACATCAGTAGCCGTTACTACAACTCGGCGTACATGAATAGCTATTATAACAGCATGTATAGCGGTATGTATGGTTACGGTATGTACAACTACGGTAACTACAACAGCTACGAAAACTATTATGACCCCGATAAGTCTATCAAGATGTTCGGCGTAGCTGCCATGTTCGGTAAGCGTTTGAAATGGCCGGATGACTACTTCCAGTTTACTGCAGAGCTGTCTTACCAACGCTATATCCTGAGCGACTGGCAATACTTCCCCGTCACAAACGGTAAGTGTAACAACCTCAGCATCAACCTGACATTATCTCGTAGTTCTATCGACAACCCGATTTATCCCCGTTCAGGTTCTGAGTTCTCATTATCAGTGCAGTTAACTCCGCCGTATTCATTGTTCGATGGCAAAGACTATAGTAAATACAGCACCAGCAATCAGGACGACATGAACAAGATGCACAAATGGATTGAATACCACAAATGGAAATTCAAATCCAAAGTATACATCCCGTTGATGGACCCTGTAGCTGTAAAACGCACTCCGGTATTGATGGGCCGCGTAGAATTTGGTTTGCTGGGACACTATAACAAGTATAAGAAATCTCCGTTCGAAACATTCGACGTAGGTGGTGACGGTATGACCGGTTACTCCAGTTACGCTACGGAAAGTATTGCTCTCCGTGGTTATGAAAATAGCTCATTGACTCCTTACGGATATGAAGGCTACGCTTATACCCGCCTCGGTCTTGAGTTAAGATATCCGCTGATGCTGGAAACAAGTACCAGTATTTATGCGTTAGGTTTTGTAGAAGCCGGTAATGCCTGGCAAGATGTGAAGAACTTCAACCCGTTTGAGTTGAAACGTTCTGCAGGTGTCGGTGTCCGTATCTTCCTGCCGATGATTGGTATGATGGGTATTGACTGGGCTTATGGTTTCGATAAAGTACGTGGTTCTACACAATATGGTGGCAGTCAATTCCACTTTATCTTAGGACAAGAATTCTAATTGTATCACAAAAACCAAACGTTATGAGAAAGTCTGTTTTATTAATGATCTTGCTGTTTGCCGTAGGCATGACAGCCAGTGCACAAAAGTTCGCCTTGATTGACATGGAATATATCCTGAAGAACATTCCGGCTTACGAGCGTGCTAACGAACAGTTGAACCAAGCTTCTAAGAAATGGCAAAGCGAAGTAGAGAAAGTTGCCGAAGAAGCTAAAACGTTGTACAAGAACTATCAATCCGAAGCCGTCTTCCTTTCCGAAGAACAAAAGGGAAAGAAGGAGGAAGCGATTGTCGCTAAAGAGAGGGAAGCAGCAGAACTGCGCCGCACCTATTTTGGTCCTGAAGGAGAATTGTTCAAGAAGCGTGAGAGTCTGATGCAACCTATTCAAGATGAAATATACAATGCTGTTAAAGAAATATCAGAACAGAAAGGCTATTCTGTAGTTGTTGATCGCGCTTCTGCAACAAGCATCATTTTTGCCTCTCCGCAAATAGATATCAGCAATGAAGTGCTTGCAAAGTTAGGATATTCAAATTAATTTCATAAATTTGCCCAATGAATATAAGCTAAAGTGCTATATTTGCATTGATACAATGAACAATTATTTAAATAAACAATAAACATTATGCTTAAAAAAATCGCACTACTCGTAATTGTGTTTGCTCTTCCGTTAGGAGCAATGGCACAAAAATTTGCTCACATGAACTCTCAGGAAGTCATTTCACTTATGCCGGAATATACAAAGGCACAAGCTGACTTGGAAGCTATGTCTAAACAATACTCAGAAGAGATGCAACGCTCTCAGACTGAGTTCAACAAGAAAGTACAGGAGTTCCAGGCACAAGCTGACTCTTTGCCGAAGAATATCGCAGAAAGACGTCAGAAAGAATTGCAGGACATGGCTCAAAGACAAGAAGAGTTCCAACAAGAAGCTTACCAAAATATGCAGAAAGCACAACAAGAAGCGTTGGTACCTATCTATAAGAAGTTGGACGAAGCTATCCAGGCTGTAGGTAAAGCAGAAGGCGCTATCTATATCTTCGATTTGGCCCGTACTTCCATACCTTACGTAAGCGCTACAAGTGTGGATGTTACAGCTAAAGTGAAAGCTCAGTTGGGTATCAAATAAGAAAGAATTATCTTATCTAAAGATAGAAAAAAGGCGTGGACTGCATACAGTCTACGCCTTTTTTCTATCTTTGCACTCTATACTCTATCATGAAACAAGAATTATCCACTATTCCCGGCCCCATCGGCGTATTCGATTCCGGATACGGCGGATTGACTATCCTAAGCAAGATACGGGAAGCCCTGCCCCAATACGACTACATCTACTTGGGAGACAATGCACGCACTCCTTACGGCACGCGGTCTTTCGAAATAGTATATGAATTCACGCTGCAAGCGGTCACCAAACTATTTGAGATGGGTTGCCACCTCGTTATCCTGGCTTGCAATACCGCTTCTGCCAAAGCACTTCGCAGCATACAAATGAATGATTTACCCGGAATGGATCCGGCTCGCCGGGTGTTGGGTGTCATACGCCCCACTGTGGAGTGTATTGGTAGTATTACGCATAGCCGTCATGTAGGTATCCTCGCTACTGCAGGAACTATCAAATCCGAATCTTACCCTTTAGAAATCCATAAGCTTTTTCCGGATATTCAAGTACAAGGTGAAGCCTGTCCTTTATGGGTGCCACTCGTAGAAAACAATGAGGCGGAAGGAGATGGAACGGACTATTTCATCCGCAAATACATTGACGAACTTCTTTCGAAAGATGAATATATTGACACAGTAATCCTGGGTTGTACACATTATCCTCTGTTGCTTCCCAAGATACAGAAGTATATGCCCGCCGGCATTACTACCGTAGCGCAAGGAGAATTGGTAGCTGACAGTCTGAAAGACTACTTGCGGCGTCATCCGGAAATGGATAATAAATGCACCAAAACAGGAAACTGTGCCTACTACACTACGGAAGCGGAAGAAAAGTTCATTGAATCAGCATCCACTTTTCTGAACAAGGAGGTAACTGTGCAGCGAATAGAACTATAATCGCCAAACATTTACCGATAAAAGAAATCTTTTCTTCGAAATACTTGTTATATTTGTAGTATATAAACCCATTAATATTTACCATTATGAAATCAACAGACAATAGCCGCACAGTGGAGGTGTTCAAAGGATCACCGTGGGAAGCAGAACTTGTTAAAGGTTTACTCGAGAACAATGGTATAGCAACTATTTTAAAAGACGGACTTATGAGTACCATTGCACCTTATATAACATCCGATATAACAATTCTCGTAAGTGAGGAAAGATACGAAGACGCCATGGAGATCATCCGGGAGCGTGGCAAAGGTGAAGATGAAGACTAAGTGCAGTCTCTAAAAACCACATAAGAACAATATAACGACACATGAATCAACAATTTTCGAGAATTGCCGTAAAAGTAGGCAGCAATGTCCTGACGCGCCGCGACGGCACTCTGGACGTTACGCGTATGTCCGCACTGGTCGACCAGATAGCTGAACTGCACAAGGCAGGAGTAGAAATCATCCTCGTTTCATCCGGAGCCGTGGCTTCCGGACGTAGCGAAGTGCACCCGGCCAAGAAGCTGGACAGTGTAGACCAGCGCCAGCTCTTCTCTGCCGTAGGGCAAGCCAAACTAATCAACCGCTATTACGAGTTATTCCGCGAACATGGCATTGCCGTAGGGCAAGTGTTGACTATGAAGGAAAACTTCGCCACCCGCCGGCACTACCTCAACCAGAAGAACTGCATGACGGTAATGCTGGAGAACGGTGTCATCCCTATCGTGAATGAAAACGACACTATTTCCGTAAGCGAACTGATGTTTACGGACAATGATGAATTGTCCGGCCTGATAGCGTCCATGATGGACGCACAAGCGCTGATTATACTCAGCAATATTAACGGGATTTACAATGGCTCCCCAGCCGACCCTACCTCGGAAGTGATACGGGAAATTGGCCAAGGCAAGGACCTGTCATCCTACATCCAGGCTTCCAAGTCCAGCTTTGGACGTGGTGGTATGTTGACTAAAACCAACATTGCCCGCAAGGTCGCTGACGAAGGTATCACGGTTATCATTGCCAACGGTAAGCTCGATAATATTCTCGTTGATTTGATACAGCGCCCAGAGAGTACTCTTTGTACACGTTTTATTCCCTCTGCCGAACCTGTGTCCAGTATAAAGAAATGGATTGCCCATAGTGAAGGTTTCGCCAAAGGCGAACTGCATATCAACCAATGCGCCACAGAGGTCTTGAATTCCGATAAAGCAATCAGTATCCTACCCGTTGGCATTACCGCTATCGAAGGAGAGTTTGAAAAAGATGACATCGTGCGAATTATTGATTTTGAAGGTACCCCCGTAGGCGTAGGAAAAGCGAATTGCGACTCTGCACAGGCAAGGGAAGCGATGGGAAAGCATGGGAAAAAGCCGGTGGTGCACTATGATTATCTGTATATAGAATAAAAAAGGAAACAAATAATCCCTGTCTCTACAGATATCTCAGAGGGACAGGGAAAATTTATATTAGCGGATTGGCAGAACAGGTAATTCAGGGTTCCCACCTCTCTGAATTATGATAATAATCATATCCACGAAACTCTTTCTTATATCTATCTACTAAAAACATTATATCAAAGATACTATCAATAGGATAAAAATAGAAAGTAGAGTCTATTGAAATAGGATCTTCATTTGGCATACCATCAAGTGTTACTAATCTTAACCTAATTTTTAGACTATCTTGGTACTTCATATCTTTTTTACTAAGTAAAGCAACATTCATCCCCCAGAAATCTTTTATTTCATCGAAAGATTTAGGAACATCTGGCAAAGTGTCATTAAATTGTGTAAAATACGTACCACTAAATATCAAACTATCATTTAACCAAAGTTTTATATAATCTTGTCCATTACGCCCATTCCAATTTTCACTTGGACTAGTGACTATAATAGACAGAAGTTCTTCTTGAGATTTCTGCTGGCAGGCTTGCATTAGGAAACCTATTATTATAAATGTATATAGTCTCATTTTGAATTATAGTATTTCTTTCATCAGCAACATAAGTATATTTATGTGTCACTCCATTAATGGTCAACTGTTGAGGCAAATGTAATGAATTATAAGATATGTTAGCAATCTTCTTATTCAAATCTTTCATGAGACTACCATTTTTATCATACATATGATTAGGATTAGTCGTAGAACCTTTTCATGAAGTCATGGAATTCACAAAGTTATAGTAGCATGAAAGTAGAAACAACTACATCAAATAAAGATTCCCTGTCTTAGTGAATAGTTTTTTTATTCGAAGACAGGGAACACTTAGATTTGTGAACTAGAATTTCAACATTCAAAGCTGCAAATATGTTATCCAGCTTAACAGACTCTAAAAGAGATTTGAATAATATCAGTAAGAAATATTTCTTTTTACCACTTTTGTATGTGCTACTTGGTCCCCTATACGCAATCCTGTGGAATTAAAAAGCATAACAAAGAATTCTATAGGCCAAATAATACAAAATAGATTACGAAGCATACATTGAACTGGAGTAGCAACTTTTAGTGTTCTACTGTCAATTGTCTGAATCCCTACTATATATTTTCCAAAGCTCATACCATTAATGCAATCTTTAGAACACATAAACGTATATAGTAATGATATAGGGATACTGGATATTAAATCTACACTTGCATGTATAAAACATAATACAAAAAAAGAAAGATAAAAGAATAAAAAGCCGACTATGATATCAATAATGAATGCTATAAATCTTTTTGTTTTCATGGCACTGCCCAAAATTTTGTGTAAATAGAAAATTAGAGAATATCTTTAATCTTCCAGGACGGAAGATAGCATTTCTAATCAAATAAAGATCTTACCCATTCACTGGGAATACCAATAAAATGGTCATAACCAACCACATGAGTACTTGTCGCCATTAATATTAGAAATGATATAACTATACCTATTACGATAATAGTCCAGATAATCCTATATATGCGAGGTTCTTTTTCTTCTCTTTCTACCTTTTTTTTAGGAATGTAAATCTTTCTCGTAGGTTTCTTCCTTTTTTTCATTTTTCAGTTTCCTTGTCTAAATTCAAATAATTCCGCTTTCCTTTCATCTTCAACTTGGAAGTTTTCGGGATTATTCAAAAGTTTATTTTGAATAATATCTTTAGGTGATAAACCTATCTCATTTTGAATAATAGCATTTCTTTCAGTAGCAATTTCAATGATTTCACTTAATGATTTCCCTTCGAAATTTAGTTCTCCTAAACGGTTATTAATACTGTTTGCTTTTGATTCATACTCCATTTGTTGCAAAGCTATTTTGGGGTCTTTTATTGTAATATCTAGACTTTTGCTAACATGCCCATTTTCATTATAAATAACTGTGGTAGAAAGCTCAATCAATTTATTTCTAAATTCCCTATGATTATCTCCAAGCTCGCCTATAGCCGAAAGACGATTTCCCAATGTATTATTTCGGCTCATCTGTACTTTATTCCCTCCAGGTGTATTCATTACCAGTAAATAACGCTGTTCTTCCAAAGACATCTGCTTGCGTAATCCGACTTCCCGATAAGAAAAGCTTGTAGTTTCCCTATAAGATTGGGGTCTGGTTTCTCCGGGATAAAAAGCATAAGGATTAGCTCTACCAGCATTTCTGTATCCTCTTCTCACTGGAGGACGTATATTACGTACTTGGCATCCATCCGGGTCTATTCTATTTATCGGATTATTCCCACAATACGCATACGGGCTCAGTGCATAATATTTTTCCGCCAACGGGTCCATCGTTGTAAACCTCCCCAGTGCCGCATCATAATGTCTTGCTCCATAATCCATCCAGTTCAGCCCATCCTTTCTTTCAAATTCCTTGCCATTATACTTATAGGGTTGCTCGTTTTGCTTCCCATCTGTAGTCTCTGCCATTGGAAGCCCGAAAGGATAATAATGGTTATACTGGATATGATAGTTGTTCATATCAATCACCGCACGGACATTACCAAGATGATCATTGAAGTAAAAGTAATACGTACCACCCTCAATATAGCCACCTTCAACCAATATCTTTTTCAAAGAACCATTCTCATAGATAAGGTTACCTACATAGTCACGATTGGTACTCCCTTGCACGACCTTAAGTTTTCTTCCATCAGCGGCATAAATATATTTATGTGTCACTCCATCAATGGCCAACTGTTGAGGCAAATGTAATGAATTATAAGATATGTTGGTAATCTTCTTATTCAAATCTTTCGTAAGACTACCATTTTTATCATAGGCATAACCAGGGATAACAGCCGATCCTTTCTTAAAGTCATTGGACTCGGGCAGCGTGACAGTTACTGCCGCATCATCTACGTTTATCAGTTGGTTGCCGTTGTAGGTCATTGTCAGGTTATCCACAAGTCCGTAAACGCCGAGATCACTCTTAGCTGTGTTACCGTAGCGCTGCAAGGCTGTGATATTGCCATGCTTGTCATACGAATAGGCAGTATTATATCGCTCAGCATCTTTTCCACCGGAAAAGGTAGCGCTCCTAAGGCGTGACAGCGGATCATAACTATAAGTATATTTACGAGTCCTTCCGTCAAGCCTCCACTGCATGGAAGAGATATTGCCATTATAATCATAAGTTAAGTCCTCCGCATGCTGGGAGCCAGTGATAGAAGTGATCCACGAACGTACATTGTACTCATACGTATCGGACAATGAAGATTGCCCGTTGCGGCTGTTCTTTTTCAACCGTCCCAGATCATCATACGTGTTGCTCACCAACGTAACAGCACTTTGTGAATTCAACTTATGAGTAATAGTTTTCAAGCGGTCCGCATGATCATAAGTATAGGTATAAACCTGCGTTTGCGTACTCTTTCCTGTTGCAGTATGAACATGTGTCATGGTTTGAGGTTTACCTGTAAATGTATAGGTCGTAGTCGTTTTGTCATATCCTCCCAAATGATTGGAAGAAACGACTTTCTCCAGCCGCCCCTTTTCATCGTAATAGTAAACAGCGTATAGTTTCTTACCACTGCCGTCAAGCAAACAGGTTACCGTACCCGTCAATAGACCGCCTGCCGGATGACTTTCCTGAGGGAAGTATGACTCATTATCGAAACCTGCCAGACTGCGGAAACCATAGTCGTCATAGTAGTTAATGGTATGCACTACAGGAGAATAGAGAGCCATATTATGATTATATCCACTATTTTCCAGACCGGAAGAAATGACTTTACCATCATACGACCGCTTTAGTGAAGTCAACACCGCCGTCGAACTCAAAGAAGCGATAGAACCTCTGAATTCACAAATCCCCTGAATCACCGGACGGTTATCAATGTCATACAGGTGAAAGGTACAAAGTGCGGGACTTTGGGCTGCCTGTTCGGCATCCTGACTGGCAATCAGACGGTCGCCACGGTCGTACTCGTATCTTATCCAACCCGCACCGGGAAGCTTTTTCCAGATACAACGATTACGGTCGTCATACTTATATAAATAAGCATAAAGGGAAAGTGCATCCGTACTTGCTGCATTCTGAGTCCATGAACCCGCTATTGCGAGCGCATCGGCGGCCAGAGGGGGAAGCACGGCGCGCAAGTTGCCATAAGAGTCATATACATAATAGGTATCATGATAGTCTGTTCCATTCTTTTGACGGGTAAGGAGCACTTGACCTTGCTTATTTTTAAATTCCAGACTTACTCCTGTACCATCCTCATCCGTAGCACGGGTAACGTACAGTTCATTAGCCGGATAATTCACTTTCCCGGACTGAATGCTAATCTGTATAGCGTCACGGGTATCCGTCGTCCGATACCACCTGCAAGACAATTCTCCACTGGCTGCGTTGATGAGGTACTCGGTCTTCACACGTTTACTGTTATTATGCCAGTTCTGCCCCGGACCATACTGTTCCAATACACGATTCAAAGGAGAAGCCTCGTAAACAGGTTTTGAGTAAGCCTTGCTATCGCCATACAAAGAAGAGGATCGGGACTGAATGGTACTCAAGGAAAGCGGATTTCCATTGTTGCCCGAAGCCGCATTTACAGGAAGCCAGGAAGCTGAATTACGACCTGCGGCATCATATTCCTGATAAGTCACCAGATCGAGTTGACTAGGATTCATTCCCACTTGGACAGTCTGCCAGGGACGTCCTAGGTCATCGAAGTATTGGCAGGAAGTAATACTGTTGGATACCGAAAAACTGGTTGTAGAAGTGGTGGCAACGGTTGGAATGCTGGTCTTCACGTAGTTGTTGCTTCTGGTCTGCGCTTTCGGATGATGTAAAAAAGTGCAGAGTAGTAATATGAATAATAAATTTCGTTTCATAATCATTGCGGGTTTTATTGTTTGTAATTATATTGATAGGCCTCTATGATCTTTCCGTTATGGTCTTTCACGTACAACAAGCGTCCGAAGGCATCATATTCGTAGTTGGTCGTGGTACCATTAGGCATGATGAGTTTTTCCAGATTCAGGCCGGAATCATAATAGTAAGTCGTTATTCGGCTACCCTCAAGTGAATGGTTGTTTCTAAGAGCCTCTATTGCAGCCATATCTGCCGAAGAAGGAGAAACCGCACTTGTAACCCTGTCTATCAGCGTTTTCCCTAATGCACTGAAAGAACCGCCTTTTATTTCGGCAATGACACGCTGCCCTTTATGTCCCCATATATAAGATGTCTGTTCAAATTCACCGTCTTTAGAAATACCTGTAGGGTTCCCATAGTTATCATAGCCCTGATATTTGATACGAGGTTCATAATACTTTAGTTGCTTCACATTTTCTAGTGCAATATATCCTCCCCAGTCCTTATATCCGTTCACTATTTCATCCACAAGCAAATCATTCTTATACACCCTCTTTGTCAGCATTGGAGCAAACATATACTTCTGGAACATGGCGTATTGTACCGGGGTATCTGTACCATCCTTCCATACATCATAAGGATATTGGTAGCGGGTAGTAAGCGTACCACCATCCGAAACCGTCAGTGTTTCTTCGGTTACCTGTCCGATGGCGTTATACTTGTAACGGGTAGTCCGGGTTGCCCCGTCTTTTAATTCAGCAGATTCTTTCACTGCATATTCGCCGCTAGTGATGTAATAGTTGTAGTAGTCGTGCAAGGAACCACCTATGGCAACTCCCCAGTTGCTATATCCCGGAGCGCTGAAAAGTTTTTCTATGCCTGTCAGCATAGCAGAACCATCTACCAAGTGGGCAAAACGGGAAACTCTCAAGTTCATATGATCCTTCCGGTTCATCTCTTCATACACATTCTCCAATGAATACACCACATTACCATTGCTGTTCTTTATCGTTTTCCGAAGCAGTTTTCCGGATTTCCAGGTGTACGACCATAAGGGAAACTCTGTTGTATATCCTCTCCAGCTCCAATTATTAACATAGTCCGGAAAGTCGGTATATACATATTCAGTCTTTCCATAAACACCGGAGGAAGAGCCCACGTATTCCGTGATATAGGGATAGACGACTGAACTTCCTTGGCTGAAATAACTGCATTTTGGAAAAGGATAGTATGCCTTGGAAAGGGTTCTGTCACCAGCATCGTCTACAGGTTCGCCCGGTCTATTATAACGCCTTTCCACGACGAGGGACGGAACCATGTAATCATTGAAATTCACCAGACGGATGGCACGGCCGTTCCCATCCCCGTTGTAACCGTACTTATACCATTTACTCTCTTGCAAGTTGCCGTCCGAATCATAGCTTTTTATCTCTGCAATACGCAGTCCCCCATACATCTGTCCATTGGCTCGATGAGGCTCATAAGTAAACTCGGAGTAGCCTCGGGTTGGATAAGTTATCTTCTTTAGAATACCCAATTGCATAGTGGATGCATTAGGTGTGCGGTTCATTCCGGGAATCTTCTGTCCATCGTTATATCCATAGCGGGGCACTGTGAAATCGGGAACATAAAGTTGATTGGCGGAAGAAGCAGATGAAGCATTATAGTATCCCCAATAGTCGATACTGACATTACCCTCCGGTTTGGTACCATTGTATTCAAACTGGTAGGAATAGACAGAACTACCTGTAGGAGTGCAGAAATTAACTGCATTCAGATAAGCATCGTTGGTCTTATTAAGAGTAACGGTCTTCAATATGACATCACTGACGTTGGTAATCTCCATCTTCACCAGAGAATGTGACCTCTGGGAAGAATAGTAAAACTTTACTTTTCCGGCGCTGCTACTGATTTCTGAAAGCACAGGTGTTCTGAATTTCTTATAAGAGATGCCGGGCATTCCCCCTCCATAAGCGATTTCCGTAGTAACTGTACTGAGATAATGGCTTATCTCTTTTATGATGTAGGAATAGTTCAGGATGGGACGGCTTACATCGTTTGCTTCACTTACACCAAAATACTTATATGTAAAGTTTACAGTCTCTTTGCCATCGGCAGAAACAATCCGGGTAAGGTAGTATGTACGGTTTCTGTCGTAATCATCTCCATCACCATACTCAAAATAGTACGCATTACCCTGCTCGTCTCTGGCAGTGGGGTAATAACCTCCTTCGAGGGTTAATGTAGAGGGTATACTGAACTTGTCCCCGTTACTCATTTCATAATACTGTCCGCTATGCCCTGGGAAAGAGAAATTAGAAACATCATATTCCGAATCACGAAAGTAATCCACTGTCTGGTTGGAGCCTTTATTCCCGTTCTCTACATACTCCAGTTGCAATTGGTCAGAATCAGACAGGCCCGTCTTGTCATTGACAACAATATCAGATGCTTTCTTTACAAACGGAGATAATTCAGTGCCAATGGGGCGAGATATTCCCGTTCCCCTTGCACTATAACTTACCGTTCCTCCCGCCATCAGTGTCCAGCCATATCCCACTTCCATTGGCAGATCGTCATACTTTAGCCCCGAAGCATGATATTTGAATTCGATAGGAATCTTGATGTCTTTCACTTCGATGGTATGGATGGGAATTGTAATATCCACAAGTCCGGTATACAGGTTCGTCGGATAATATCCGAAGCGGTCTACCATAGTTGCCTTGGGCGACGGAGTGGCCAGTTGAGGCAAAGAGGGCGCATTAGCCGACTGCCCCCATACAGTTGTCGTGCATAATATGCACAGAATAAGTGCTGCTAAAATCTTTTTCGTAAGGGCACAGTTCGCCCGGGTGGTGCCAAAACGCACCACAATTAAATTGTTACTTCTCATGTTATGTGAATTAATAGTTTAGTAAATAAAACAGACTATTCTGTTTTAAAGGTGAGCTTTTAATTTTTCAATTAATAGTTTTGTTTGTGTCCTAAGCTTAACGACCATGCAAAGATAAGGCTCTTTTCATAATTCACCTACCGATTTCGGGGTAAGCGTTAATTTCCCTCCTCCTTTTTATCCTCCTCTCCTTCCGGTCCCCCTGTGGGGGAGTCATGAGGGGGTTATTCTTTGCTATGCTATTCTGTGCTATGCTATGCTATGCTATTCTATGCTATGTGTACTCAGAGTTACATTTTCAGGGATATTTGTAGCATTTTCAGGTTTAAATGTTACAGTTTCGACTGGTGGGCCGGCGGTTTCCGTAAGCTTTATGGATATATTCCCAAAGCTTTACGAACGTATTCCTAAAGCTTTACTATCACGCTCCCAAAGCTTCGGGAATAAACAGGGATTGAGGGGCAAGTATTTCTGTCTGTCAGTGAATTTCCTGACAGAGATCGCTTGTTATGAAAGATGCAAAAAAGAGGGGATGTCTTTTCTCCGACATACCCTCTTAGCATAACTAAAAAAGCAAATTATGTTATCGCTTCAGATGAAGAAACTATTGTTTCCAATTTACAGTATGAAATGAGTGAGGAGGTAAAGCAAGAGTCACCTTTTGCTTCCCAACCGCAATACTTATCGTTTCATCAGCATCAGTTACATTGGCAACAATAGCCGTGATTGTGCCGTCCGGATTGACAAAAGCCAGCATATTCTTATCCAACGGAGTTTCCAGTCTGTAAGCACCTGTTTGTACAAAATGCCCCAGATGTTTCATCAGGTAGAATTCCGGATTATACGTCACGGTACGGGTTTTCTTGTCGATAGAAACCATAGAGTTCTGGTTCCATCCCCAAGGACTGACGCCCGGAGAGGGAAGAATCATATTCCAATAATGATATGAATTGATACCATTACTGAAATAATGTTTCATCAGGTTCCAGGTGTATTCGGCATAATCCCATGAATTCGCCCCGTTGCCACACTCCGTTTCCGTTTGCATTAGTCTCAGCTCAGGGTATTCACGATGAATGGTCGAGATAGCTTTCTTACCGTCCCACTGGAAACCAACACCTTTGATGTACTTCGATGCTTCCTTATCGCGTAAAGCTACGCGTACATACTCCGGATTAGCCGTGTTGATGGTTCCGAAATAGATATCCGTCTTGATATTTTCTCTTTCGAACGTCGGCCCCAGATAATGCCCCAGAAAGAAAGTCAGATCTTCCGTGCGCCATTTGCAACTGGGAAACACTTGATTGGAGCAAGGTTCATTCTGTACATGGATACATTCCAGCGGTAGCCCTTCAGCCTCGTAAGCTTTAACGAAACGTGCAAAGTAATTGGCATAAGTTTTCAAATAACCTTCTTCCATCCGGAAACCGGTGCTGAATTCAGCGATAGCCTCCGCAGGCGCAAGTCCGTTCACATCTTTTTCGCCCGAAGGACGGATGGCCGAAGCATAATGATTGTTCGTCTTCATCCATGCCGGCGGACACCAGGGGGAAGCCCAGATGCGCAAATTGGGATTTATCTGACGGGCAGCCTTGATATAGGGAATCAGGATATAGCGGTCACGGTCGATATTGAAGTTCACCAAGTCGAAATCTCCTGCAACATCGGCCGAAGAATAAAAACTCATGGCGAAATCATTCGCACCCAGCGGAAGGCGGCAGTACTCAAAGCAAGCGCCTTCTTTTCCGAAGATGGCTTGAAGAACGGTTTCACGTTCCGTGGTGGACAAAAGGTTCAGTGCATCCCAACCCATTTCGTTGAAACATCCGCCTATGCCCGTAATCACCTGCAAACGTTTAGCGGCATCAAGAACAATCTCACTTCCCGCATCATTCCGTTCCGGTTTCACTTTCTGTTTTGCCCAAGGAGCTGCCTGGGTAGTGGAGTACCACTCAACTTTCTGTGCGGATATGCTTCCGCACAAAAGTAGTAACAAAATCAGACTAATAAGTCGCATAGGTCATCTTATTTCCGCTGTTTTACCATCTGAATGGTGCCATCCTCATTGTAATAGAGTTTATCTACGCAGATGGAACGCAGCCAGTCATGGTTGGACAAAGCACTGTTGTGGTAGAAAGCAAACCACTCACCTTTATATTCCACGATGGAACCGTGATTGGTGTAACTATCAGTGGGTTCCATATAAATACCCATGGATTTCCAAGGACCGAGCGGACTGTCACTGATGGCATAACGCATGCGGTTATCACCCTTCACGCCGTCGTTCCAGTTTTCATCATGGTTATCGGAATAAGATAAATAGTATTTTCCGTTGTACTTGTGTATCCAGGTAGCTTCGTGGAAGTCTTCCAAACCCTCCATAACCTGCATTTCGCCATCCAGTTCCACCATATTGTCTTTCAGTTTACCACCTTTACAGATCTGTCCGCCGCCATTGTAGATGTAAGCCTGACCGTCATCATCCACAAACACACAAGGGTCAATCAACGGATCCATTCCTTCTATATATCCCTGCACAGTGAAGTTGGCCGCCGGTTCTTTACTGGTGGCTACACCGATTTTCCAACTGTTATTCCATTTCGTATCGCTGGGATGCGGAAAATAAAAATAGTAAGTACCATCCTTGTAGGCGCAATCGGGCGCCCACATAAATCCGCCTTCTTTACGCCCCCAGGGTACTTGCGAGGAGTTCAGGATTTCACCATGATCCGTCCAGTGCACCATGTCATCTGTAGAAAAGACATGATAGCGGTCCATCAAGTCGCAACCGCGCGGCGGGTCGATGTCATGCGAAGCATATACATACAGACGCCCGTCAGCCCATACATGAGCCGAAGGGTCGGCTGTGTACATGTGTGTGATAAACGGGTTCGGAGCCATACTGTCAATCCCGGCAGTCTCTTCTTTTGCCGAATTGCTTTTAGGAGATTGGCAGGAGAGCATAAATCCCGCCAGGAACAAAGTAAAAATCAGATAAAAACTCTTTTTCATAAGTAATGTGTTTTGATATTAGTAATTAATAGCTATTTCTCTATTGATAATTGATTATAACTTTCTTTGCCTTGCCTCCTCGCAATGAGATGATTTCATCATACGACTGCCCGAGTTTCAATTTTATCTTCCGGTCTTTCGCAGAGTAGAGAGTGGCATACACCTTATTATCGGAAAGGTTCCACGAGAGCTGTTCAACCGTCACTCCGCAACGGGCTTTTATTCCGCTAATGCTACCTCGCTCAATGCCAGCCACCAAAGCGGGCAACAGTTCGATGCCTTCTTCGTCAGAACCCACCAGCATCTCAATCAGCACACCGGGCACGGCATGACAGACATCCGTACAGAAAGTTCCGAAGTTCGGATAGTGTGCCGTAGACAAGCTGTTATAGTAAAAGTCTTTTTGAGTCAGCGTCAGCAACTTATTCTTTAAGGAAGAAGTATCATGTAATCCGGCGGCAATCAAAGCGGCATGCAGATATCCATGTCCTGCATTCTCATAGTTGTGGCGGTCGCGCATCTGCAAAGCCCTATGGGCTGCCTTGTAAAGTTCGGGAGTCTTATCTTCCGAGAATTCACGGTAAGGCCACACCATCATCAAATGGCTGGAATGCCGATGGTTATAGCTCTCAGCCAAGCCCGGCCAGCCCCATTCCTTTATTGCTCCGTCTTCATTAATCCGGTAAGGCGGCAATGAATCCAAGAGGTGTTTCCAACGCTGTTTGCCTCCACCGGTGCCTTGCTCCTCACCCAATAAGTCGCACACCTTCACCAAGGTGGACAGTATGAAACGGGCACCGGAAAGATCGAAAGCGGAGTTATTCAACAAAGATACCCGCAAGTTGGAAGGTTGGTTCTCCGGTGAAACGGAACCGGCAATAATATAGTAGCCTTCATCATCCTTATACTTCAGGAAATCCTCATAGAATTCGCCCATGCATTTCAACAAAGGATACAGGCGGTTTTGAAGAAACGCCTTATCCTCCGTAATGAGATAATGCTCCCAGAAAGGATAGAGCAACCAAGCCTCTTCGCCCGTAGCATAATGATACGGATAGAAATCGTTGATAGAAGCCATCAGTCCGGAAGAAAGTCCGGGAGTATTGCCACAAGCCAGCATGCCACGGCAGCCCAACAGTTTAAATGCATTCGTTTCAAAGTCTTTCCGCCAGACTTCATTCAGATGAAAATATCCCTCCATCACTTCGGGCATGGCACCGGTATTTCCACCGCTGACCTGTAAGTTCAGGTTCGCATCCAAATGATAGTAACCTCCCCAGCCGGCATTACAGTCGCCTGTCCAGATTCCCAACAAATCAGGAGGCGTCAGTTCGTTGCCGGAAGACAGGAAGTGATACCTTCCTGCATCAAAAATCCGTTCCCACAATGCCAATACGGGTGAGTCCGTTTGTTTCTGTTTTTCCAGTAATTCTTCGTTGGATAGTAACCGTTCGGCAGGGGATGCACCCAAGTCCATCTTCACACGGTTGAAGATTGCGGCATGTATAGCCTTATGAGCCTTTACGAGAGCTTTATAATCCGGCTTTATCTTATTCAATGCTTCTTTCAGCAGGCCTTTATCCCACTCTGCCGCACAATCCGGGGCATACTTTTCAGTGCGTGCCAGCAAGAGTACTTTCGAAGCATCCTGTATATACAACGTATCATTACGCAAGAAACAGGAACCGCCTGATTGCTTTACCCGGATACCTCCTTCATAACCTTCCGCATCCATTGGCGGAGCATAGTTCACACGGATATTCAGATAATCCTTCGCATGCAGGCAATTCATTTTCATTCCTTTCGGAAAGTTCATCTCCGCAGGCATTTGCAGGCTGACTGCGCAGTTCAGCTTACCGGCAGAAGGTGCTTGCAGTTCGAATACCGAAACATTGGCATCCCGTGAAACAAACGACCGGCGCTCCCATTCTCCGCGGGCATCACTCCACCGGACTGTTATTTCTCCGGTTTCATAATTACTGATGCGGCTGTAGTCTTTTATCTCCCCGCTCGCATCCATATCAATCTTGAGCGCAAAGCCCGGATGCCTGCCGCCTTCGCCTCCATCATGCCAATGAGAAGTGCGTACAGCCAAGTCGTTCGCTTCTTTGAATTTTCCGGTAGCGCAATATTTCTTTATTAAATCAAGTGTGTCACGGGGCACCTCGGCAAACGTGCGCGGCTTCGCACCGGGGAAGTTGAAAGAACGGTCGGTAAAGACCACCGTTTCGTGCAAAGGGTTTCCGAAAACCATGATTCCCATCTTGCCATTGCCGGCCAGCAAGGCTTCCTGCCACTTAGTGTAAGTTGTGGGAAAACGGTTGGAATGAGCCTGACGTATAACCGGTTGGGCATATGCTCCCAACGATGCTATACAAACCAGAGCGGAGTATAGTATCTTCTTATTCCACATATTTTTACTTTCTTATTTCAGGGTTAACAATCTGCTGCGCTTCAAATTGTATCCTTCTACAGAAATCGCAGCCTCTCCTTGCGGTACATATTCTATTGTGATAATTCTCTTTTCTCCCGGCAGCAAATTGAAATAACCGTCCGAGGCATAAGCCGGCAGAATACGTTTGTCAGTATCCGGTTCACGTACATTCAGTTTCAGAGCAATAGCAGGCTCTGCACCCGTGTTCCGTAATTCTATCTGCACCCAGTTATTCTTTTGCCTGATTAGCTTGCAGGCTACCGAAGCTTCTGCCAATGAATTAAACTCCAGAAAGTTTCCTTTACCGTTGTCCTGCCAATAATCATTGACAGAAACCGTCCTTCCACGTTTATCTATCAACATCAGACGTTCCAGATATATCCCGGTAATGCCAAGAGGTTTGTCCTGTACAAAACATTCTGTTGCCCCATTGGCCGATACATTCACTTTCGACACCCGTCTGAACAGGGATTTACCTTCCAGAGAATAAGCTTCATAGATAGCTTTGGCCCCTTTCATCTCTTTTAAAGTAGTATTCACTACTATTACCTTTTGGTCATCCAGATTCTTCTGAATATGAACAGGTTCACATGCCTTGCGGCAACCATAGAAAGAACCAAAAGTTTCGTAATCCCAAGAATATACCTGCCAGACCATGCTGGGCCATGCCGGGTGGCTCATCCACAGCAACAGGCCGCTTGTACTATTCCATATCTTGCTGTTCCATGCTTCCATCATGGCGCGATGGCTGTCATAATTGACAAGCTGCGCTTTCCGGCTGAAATCTTTCAGGTCCGACGGCTTTCCATATTTTCGGTCGATGTCTTCCATAAACTCTCTTTGACCGCCATGCAGGTCATGGTAGTACCAGACATCACTGATAGGCCACGCATCCTTTTCATCCATCATCGCCAGAATAGATTCTTCCGTAGGGATGGAAGTAGAGCCCTGTTCCGTATTAAATCCGTGTGCCCGGTTACGATAGTAGTCCACCGGATTCTTATGATAGTTCCACGGTCCGCTTGGCCTCAGGTTGCAATGCGTCGAGTTCGGACTATAATAACGGGTACCGTCTTTTTCAGCAATCATCTTTGCCAGATTCTCTTCAATGTATGCAGGGGCGAATCCTTCATTTCTCGGGTTCCAGATGGCAATGGAAGGATGATTACGGAAACGTACCACTACGTCTTCCGCATTCCGCAGGAACAAGTCGTCATCGTTTACGGTCATATTATAGCCTTGCGTACTTAGCCAGAAATCATTGAACACCAACATTCCGTATTCATCGCACAATTCGTAGAAACTTTCTTCCGTGCTCTCACCCGTCCAGTTACGAATCATATTGAAGTTTGCTTCTTTATGCAGGCGGAAATACGGTTCAAGATGTTCACGCGATACGCGTTTCATTCCATCATCCATTCCCCAGTTTCCACCTTTACAGAAGATGCGCTTTCCGTTGACTTTGACTACCATATAGTGCTGCATAGCCTCATCGGGTGCCGGAATGAGAACATCAGAAGAAACATTCTTTTTCAACCGGGGCATGCACATGCCTCCTTCGATATATTTGCGATTGATATTGTCGAAGATAGGTTCGCCCTTACCCAGCACCGTAGGCCGGTATTCCATTCTGCGGATAGAGTCATTGGGTAAGCAGACTTCCAGTTCATAAGACAACTCCCGGACTCCGAAGCTTACTGCCTTTTCATCCGAAGCCACTCCCTTTTCAGCTACCGCCACATTCATTGTATACAACTCCTGCGGACCGTAATTATTCGGCCACCAAAGCCGGGGAGCTTTCAGTACCAATGCCTGATATTCTTCCGGAGTGAATGTCACTTCCTTCCGTTCTTTCGGTGCCAGCTCCACCTGTTTACTGATTATCTTACCTTCAAGAGACAAATCGACGGATACCTGCTTAGCCACCGGCAACAGATTCTCCACTTCAGTATGCACTGTTATTTCTGCACTCGTCGTATCCGGCAGTGCCAGGTGGGTAATGACTTGCGTATCGTGCAGACGAACGCCTTGCGTAAAACGCAGATGCACATCCTGCCAGATACCTATGTTCCGATCTCTGATGCCCGGCACCCAGTCCCAGCCTTCGGAAGATATAAAAGTAGGGCCATCCAGACACAACTGTCCTCCGTTCATGCCATTGCCTGCCAAGGGAGATTGTTCGTGAGGAATCCCCGGGTTGGGTGGCGGAAGAATGTGAACAGCCAATACATTCTTACCATCCACCAAGTGATCCGTTGCATTGAATTCGCCCCGGATAAAAGCGCCTTTCATTGTACCCAGACATATGCCATTCAGCCATATTTCAGCTTGATAATTAATGCCCTTGAACACCAGCCAGGCTTCTTTGCCCTTCTTCTCTATAGGAGACGAAAATTCCAGGCGATACCACCAGTCTGTCCGACAAAGAGTATCGGGAATCACCAGATTGTTCAGTCCATAATAAGGGTCGGGATAGACTCCTTGGGCTACCAAAGTAGTCAGCACCGTGCCCGGAACAGTTGCATTATACCAGCCATCAGCATGGTATCCAACTTCAAAGATGGATTTCTTTGAAGACATGACATTGCTGTTATCCGCCAGTCTCCAACCCTTGTTTAACAGGAAATCATTTGCACCCACTTTTTCAGCAACCGCTTCTACAGGTACCTGTATCTTGGGAGTGGACATAATGATTTGTGCTTTTGATTTTGGTAAAGTCTCTTTAGGCTGGGGATGAGTCAATCCCCAGTTTGCTACATTCTGGGCTAATAAAGAAGAAGTACAGCCCAGCAAGAGACAGAGTATCCATTGAAATTTAATGTTCCGTTCCATGTCTTACTTATTTTTCAGGATGGGAAATCAGATAATCGTACATAGCCTTAGCCATCATTCCCGAACCTTCCGCATCGGGATGAATGCCATCTTTCATCAGTTCCGGGTGTTTGTCGAGCACCGGATGCATATTAATGACTTCTACATTCTTTTTTTGCGCGGCACTGATAGTAGCAGGAGTTACATCTTTCACAATCACCTCATCATAAATGCCGTTCGAGTCTTTTACGAAAGAAACAATCGGGGTAAGCAGAATGATACGGGGTTTAGAGGGAAGTTGCGCAAAAGCGTCAATCATATCGCGGCAGTCTTTATCAAACTCACGCATATAAGGACGGTTAACGCCTTTACTGTCATTTCCACCCAAATCAATGAACACCACATCCGGATTGGATGCCAACGCTTTCTGATATTCTTTCGTTTTCCAATAAGGGAAGTCACCGTGACGAAGCATAGTGCAGCTACTTACACCATAATTTATCACCTTATAATCATCACCCAGCATACGGCCCAACTGCGCCGGATAAGCATCTGTTGCCGGATTAGCAGTCGTAGCTCCGGCAGTGATGCTGGCTCCTACACAAACCACTTTTGTCTTTTGCAGGACAGAGACCGCCTTTTGCAAGCGAATATCAGCAGAAGATGCACCTACCATTATGTTATAGTTACCGGAAGGATATATAAACTTTCCTTTCGCCTCGTCCCAATAGCGTAACAAGTCTTTCCGTAATTTTATAGTCACCTTCTTGCTTTCGCCACTTTTCAGTGAGACGCGTTCAAAGCCTTTCAATTCTTTCACAGGCATCACTTCCTCTCTTTCGGGAAGTTTCACGTAAACCTGAGCAACCTCATCACCTGCATATCTACCTGTATTCTTCAATTGGAATGAAACACTCACTTCTTCCTCACCATCCGCTACCTGCAGATTGGAATACTTAAATGAAGTATAGCTCAAACCATAACCGAAAGGATAAAGTACATCGCCTTTGAAATATTTATAAGTACGTCCCTTAGTAATGTCATAATCATCAAACGGAGGAAGTTCATCCAGACTTCTGTAATAAGTCAATGGCAAGCGGCCACCCGGATTATAATCACCAAATAGTACTTCCGCCACAGCTTTGCCTCCACTTTCTCCGGGATACCATGCATTAACAATGGCAGGTACATGTTCGTCCATCCAGTTGACAGCCAGTGAACTGCCGGCAACCAATACGACTACGATATTCGGGTTTACCTTATATATTTCCTGTAGGAATTCCCGCTGGTCTGCCGGAAGTTGAATGTCATATCTGTCTTGTCCTTCACGCTCTATCGACTTATTGATACCTAATACGGCAACCACCGTTTCGCATTCGCGCACCGCTTTTCCGGCTTCGCCATATAAATCCAGACGGGTGACTTTTCCAACCTGGGGAACCCGCCATTGCAATTTAGCGATGGCATAGTCGCGATTGTCATAATATTCAGCCTTCAACTGATAGTCTTTTCCGGCTTCCAGATAAATAGCAGCCGTATCTGTACGGACCGCATGTCCCGGCCACGCATCAATCAACATTTTGCCATCAATGCTCAGGCGGCATCCGTCATCGGATGTGAAACTGAGAGTATATTGTCCGGTAACCGTGGGGCGCAACTTACCTGTCCAACGAACGGATAAAGGAGACTTAGGCAAGAAAGGATCCGGCGCCTGATTGCCCGGTTCGAAGTTTATCCATTCTTCTTTTCTGACTTTCGGAGTGCCTTGCAACTTCGTGTTATCAAAGTACTCGGCTTGCAATCCTTCCGGAAAGCTTGCCCCTTGTATAAGTTCCATGCCATCCACTGCCGACTTCCACGGAGCATATACCACTTTCACGTCCTCACCTACTCTGTCTTTGATGCCTTGCAAAACAGAAACCGGAGCTATCACCGGCAATCCGCTATAATCGCCGAACTCACTACTGCCCGCATTGATACCTACCACTGCAATGGATTTGATCTTCTTAGCATTGAGCGGCAACATCTTTTTCTGGTTCTTGAGCAATACAATACATTCGCGGGCTGCATTCAGCGCCACTTCCTGATGCTCTTTGGAACCTATCACAGCAGGAGATATTTTTGTATACGGATTCTTTTCCCCGCTATCGAACAAACCTAACTGCATACGAGCCCGCAACACACGATAGGCAGCCGAATCTATATCGGCATCCGTAACCATGTATTGGCGGTAGGCACTCAGCAAAGGCTCATCATATACATCGTCGCCACATTCCAAGTCCAAACCTGCCTTTATGGAGAGGGTAGCCGCAGCTTCTTTAGTCTTCACATACTTATGCGCATTGACCAGCAAGGAAGGGCCTCCGCAATCGGAAACCACATACCCCTTGAATCCCCAGTCATTACGCAATACTTTGGTCAACAGCCAGGCATTCAGTGTACAAGGCACATCATTCAGTGCATTATAAGCCGACATGATAGATGCTGACTTCCCATCTTTCACACATGCCTCGAAGGCCGGAAGATAGTATTCACGAAGTTGTTTCTCTGATATTTGCGGATTACATACAAAGCGATTGTGTTCTTCATTATTAGCTGCAAAATGTTTGGGAGTCGACACAATCTTCAAATAACGGCTATCATTGCCCTGCAAGCCTTTCACAAAAGCGGTACCCATGATGCCACTCAGATACGGGTCTTCACCGTATGTCTCAGGGGTACGTCCCCAACGCGGGTCGCGTGCCATATTCACCGTAGGAGACCAAAAGGTCAGCAAATCACTGAACTGACTTTTCTGTTCACGTCCCTGGTCCAGTTCGTTCCAACGGGCACGGGCCTCATCAGAGATAACCGTAGCCACTTGTTCCTGCAATACAGGGTTCCAGGTAGCCGCCAGTCCGATGGCCTGCGGAAACACAGTGAACCGTCCCGGACGAACCACTCCGTGAAGCGCTTCGTTGCCATGATAATATTTAGGAATGTCCAGACGGGAAATACCCGGTGACGTAGCGCGCAGTAAACTAATCTTTTCCTCAACCGTCAAACGTGACAACAAGTCCATGATACGTTCGTGGGTGGGAGCATTCTCATTTTTATAAAGCTCCTGAGCCTGTGCCGTTCGGGTGGCACAGGCCATAAGAGCCAATAATCCTGTAAAAACAATCTTTTTAAGTGTTCTCATGGTGTTTTTCCTATTGACTATATACCTTACAATTTATCAGCAGACGGCGGCACTGCATCACCTGCACTACCCCATGCCTTATTGGGCCTGTTACCCATTACCAATACCAATTTTCCTCCGTCTTTTATATCGTCATGGCTGAACCAGGGCTTATTCCATTCTTTGCCATTCAACGTTGCAGACTGGATATATTTGTTTTCGTCTGATGTACCTTGTGCCTCTACCTCAAATACTTTTCCATTGCTCAGCATCACTTTAGCTTTAGTAAACAAGGGGCTGCCGATGTTATAAGACGGGGAGCCCGGAGTCACCGGATAGAAACCTAAAGAAGAGAATACAACAAATGCAGACATACCGCCACCGTCTTCATCTCCCGGCAATCCCATCAGGTCATTACGGAACCAGGTCTTCAATAATTGGCGGATACGCTTTTGTGTCTTCCAGGGCTGTCCGGCATAGTTGTAGAGATAAGGGATATGCAAACTCGGCTCATTAGCCATAGAGAATTGGCCTACATTACCGGTATGGTCGGGTATCTGTGCATAGAAAGCATACTTGCCACGTCCCAGCGGTTCACGGAAAGTCTGGTCCAGATTAGTGATGAATTGTTTGTCGCCTCCCATCAGATTAATCAAGTCGGCTACATTATGAGGAACATCCCAACGATATACCCAACCATTGTTTTCGCCATAATATTCACGGGCACCCATACCTCCGGAGAAGCGGTAATCGAACGGTTCAATCCATTTGCCGTCTTTATCTTTCGGATGGAAGAAAGCTGTTTCGGCATTATATACATTGCGATAATTATGAGCACACTTCAGATAGTGGGCAGCATCATCCTTCTTACCCAGCATATCGGCAATTCTCGATAAGCACCATTGGTCATACGAAGTTCCCAATGTAACGGCAATCGGCTGGCGTTTCTCAAACGGATGCACATTCGGGTCTGTTTCCTTCTCTCCTGCCTGGAGCGCCGGGATATATCCGTTTTTCTTATAGAAATCATCAATCCAACCGGCAGCAGCACCCGACCACGGAGCCAATGTCTTTTCTTCTATACCTTTACGGCAGGCTTCATAAGCTTTTTCCAAATCAAATTTCAATCCTTTGGCGGCTGCATCGGCCACAGTTGCTACGGCATGGTTGGAGTTCATACGGCGGGAATCACCTGTAATCTCGGGGAAAGTAGGCATCCACATATCGCCCATTTGTTCTGCCATGCGCAGATAAGAATCAATCACATTCTTTTCTGTTCCTTCGTCAATCAGCAGACGCAAAGGGTGGGCAGCACGATAAGTATCCCAAATCCAATCGTCCGTATAGAAAGGTTCGCCATTATCTTCGTGTATCTTTCCGTCGAATGCACTGAAATAACGACCGTCTTCACTGATGCAAACCGGACGTTCGAACACGCGATAAAGTGATGTATAAAAAATCTGTTTATCGGACTCACTACCGCCTTCTACCTGAATATCACCCAAGGCTTTATCCCACGTCTGGCGTCCCTTCTCTGCCAGTGCTTGCAGATTATAGTCAGGCAATTCACGTTGCAGATTCTTCTTTGCCTGCTCTTCACTTATAAATGAAATACCATAGCGCAGATTTACCGTCTTAGTTCCATCAGCAAAGTGCAAAACGGCACAAGCATTGCGTCCTTCGGCGTCCTTCTGAGAAGCATCTATCTTGCCATCAACCAGAATACCGGTCTCTATGGGAGCAATGTCCGACTCGATGTACAAATACACGCGTGTATTATTCTCCAACTGCTGATAACCGCTCACAAATCCGTCGCCTGCCTTGATGGCACCGTTACGTGAGTTAATCATCATATACACCGGCTTGCCTTGTTGTCCATACTCTATCTGATAGAGAGCCGACTGGTGGGAAGGCGCATATTTCACGTTGATTTCCTCATCATCCAGGATCACCTCATAATAATAGGGTTTCAGTTTCTCATCGTCATAGCTATAAGCTACAACCGGACGCAGATTATCTCCCTGATACGGACTCAGATTAAAAGCAGAACTACCACGGTGACTGGTCACAATCAAGGGAAGTCCATTCAACATATCCGTTGTATAATCCGCCCGTTCCGGGTAAACACGAAGCATGCTGTTCGGCAAATGAATAGTGGGGAAAGTAGGAACCAGCAAATGGCTGATATTTCCCATGTAGGGATTTACGTAGTCAACCGGACCTTTGACGGTGGCTACTTGGTTTTGTACTCCTCCACAAGCACCCAACACGGAAACTAAAGCTACAGAGGCTAAGCAATGTGTAAATTTCATAATATAACAGTTTTAGTTTATATTTATTCTCGAAGGCAAATATAAGGATTGACACTTCCCCTTTCGATTAAAAAAGACTTAATAGCCGATTAATATTAAGTAAAGCAGCTAATTTGTCTACTATTTAACCATATTTTCAATCAATTCTATTATTTTCTCCGGTTTTTGGGGAGCAATCGGATAATGTCCGCGTCCAGCATCTATAATTACTGTCATCTTACCGGTATAGCGTTTCTTAACTTCACCTGTCTGGGTTTTCAGGTTGGGGTCCAGACTGCCACAAGCATGTAGAATAGGAACTTTAGCCTTGCTAAGTGGTTTCAGATTATCCAAAGGCTGCATCTTTGCCAAAGACGAACGCAAAATAGGATTCTCTCCATAAATTCCGGCAATCTTATCCGGATTTTCAATTGCCCAGGCATAGACTTCACCTGTTGCACCTCCACGTCCGGCCATCACAGGATGTGGAGCAAATCCCTTATTCACAAGATAGTTATACGTAATGTTCCACTGGTCGAACAAAGGCCCGTCAGCATTATAAGCTATAGGAGCAACCACTATGTGAAAACCACGTGCAAGTAATCCCAAATCAACAACAGAACTGCCATCCGGCTGATCACAGCGGAAGATCCAGGGATTTCCGGTAGCAGGTTTCTCAGGAGTAATGACTGTAACCAATCCTTCCACCCCTTCCAGTGAGAACTGATATTTATTGTAATTACCCGCAAAATAAGGTCCCCATGAAGTTACCCAAAGTTTATCATGTTTGGCATATGAGTAAACAGGATCTGTACTGTAGAAATTACTTTTCTTATACTTATCGGGCAGAAATCCAGGTTTTGCAGCAGGCTTCGCCTTGTAAGCCTGTTCGATAAAATCGGCAATAACATTCGGATCTTGCAAACTGTGCGGATGATGCGCCGTACCATCCTTAATCAGTACCGACATGCGTCCGCCATTACCCTGATAAACACCCTGAATAGCATAAGTATTATTGAGTATAGGATCAATACTGCCACAAATATTCAGGATAGGAACATCCTGCCGGGCAAGCTTGTCCATACTCATCAGGCTCTTCTGCGAAAGTCCGGGATTGTCGGCGCAAATAGCCAATACTTTGTCGGGATGCTCAGTTCCCCAGGTAAAAGAATTGGCTCCGCCACGGCTCATGCCGATAAATGCAGGTTTAGGCGAGAGACCATGTTCATTGACCAAAAAATTATACCATACTTCCCATGTCTGGTCAGGGTCGGTAGTGATATAAGCAATATGGAAGCCACGCTTCAACAGTTCTATTTCAGCTTGTGGCTGATGGTCCCAATAACAGCCACGCCACGACCAGGGATTACCTTCAGCAGCCTGTTTCGGAACAACGACTATACATCTGCGCATCCCCTTTTCCGGTCCTGCAACGCCAGCCCCCTCACGTTCTGTAGCCTTTATCGGCTGAATCTGAAATGTTGTTTCACTCATTACAAAATCATAGCGGTCGAAGCCATGCCAGTTCGTTTTCTCACCGGTAAAGGTCTGAGCCTTAAGTTGTACGGTTGCAAGAAAAAGAAAGAAAAAAAGACATATATTTTTCATCTCACTGTTGTTTTTTTCATTAACCCCTCTACGAGGAGCTTAGCCTTTCAAATAATCATTTCTGTCCCCGGGTCTGTTTTACCATCTGTATGGTGCCATCCGGATTATAGTATAACTTGTCTACGCAAACCGAACGAAGATTTCCCTGTCCCGAAACATCGGAAGTGTGATAGAAAGCATACCATTCACCTTTATACTCAACGATGGAGCCGTGACTGGTATCACAGGTGGTAGGTCCCAGATAAATGCCCTGATACTTCCACGGTCCCAGTGGAGAATCACTGGTAGCATAGTTCAAGCGGTTGGCACCCGGATTATTATCAGCATACGAGAGATAATAAACTCCATTTCTTTTGTGTACCCAGGCAGCCTCATGGAAATCGTTCAGACCGGTCATCGGTTTTACCGCACCGTCTAGTTTTGTCCAGTCGTCTTTCCGTAGTTTACCACCATAACACTTGCCACCGCCGCCGTTATAGATATAGGGTTGCCCGTCATCATCTATAAACACGCAAGGATCAATTTCGGCAGGCATACCTTCCACATAAGATACTACGCGAAATTCTTTATTCGGATATTTGCTGGTGGCCACACCCACACGCCAAGTACTATTCCAGTTGGCAGCATTGGAGGGGTGCGGGAAGTAAAAGTAATAGGTCTGGTTCGCAGGATTGTAAACGCAATCAGGAGCCCACATGAAACCATCACAGCCCCAACCTGCATGTTTCCGCACAGTAGCCGCATTCATTATTTCACCATGATCCGTCCAGTTCACCATATCTTCAGTAGAGAAAACGTGATAGCGGTCCATGCGGTCGCAACCAAGTGCGGGTTCCATATCATGCGAAGCATATACGTAAAGCACCTCTTTTCCATCGATATTCCATACATGTGCCGAAGCATCAGCCGTATAGAGAGGGCCTTTCAGCCAACTATTGTACATCGGTGAATCGAAACCCGTGAAAAGAGGGTTACTCATAGACTTAGTGACCGGGTAAGTGAAGGAATTGGAAAGATCTTCCAGTTTTCCCGTACGCCTAAATACAAACTTATCTATATTTCCCGGCGTACTGCCAAAGTATTTCAGGACATGCTTGCCTTTGGTCAACTGGATGTTCCCGACAGTTGCCTTATGGATGAAATCAGTCCAGCCCCCAAGAGGCATAGCGATGCCACGGCTTGCACCACGTCCGTCCACCTCAAAGTAGAAGCTGCCTTCGGAACCGTCTCCCTTCACACAGTAAGTATCAATGGAGTAAGCACCATCTTCATCTACTTCAATCGTATAGCACATCCATTCGCCCGGTTGCACATCACCAATATAATAACCTCCGGAAGCATTGCCGTCCGCACGTACATCGACCGCATGAGCACCTCTATAACCTACATCAGCAGGTTTGGTATCACTTTCATAATAAGCCACATTCTGTGCCCCTTCATCAAAGTCTTCCGCCTCCAAAGTTCCGGGAACATGATGCGGTCCCTTATAAGGTGTTCCCTTATATGCTTTGAGAAATGCTTCGGAGTCATAATCCAAATCATCATCATATTCATAGGGACCTTCCGGAGGAGTTACTACCGGAGGCTCAACCTCCGGGGAATCAACTTCCGGAGGGGTATCATTATCGCCGCAAGCCACAAAAGCAAGCAATACGAATCCTAAGCCAAATCGAAATAAGTAGGTAGGCAATTGCATAAGAGATTATTTAGTTTGTTTCACCACTTGTATGGTGCCATCCGGATTATAATAGAGTTTATCTACACAAATAGAGCGAAGATTACCTCTACCTGAAATAGAACAATTATGATAGAAAGCATACCATTCTCCATTATATTCCGCAATAGAGCCATGACTTGTATCACAACCTGTAGGCTCCAGATAAATACCCTGATAGGTCCATGGTCCCAACGGAGAGTTACTTGTTGCATAGTTCAGGCGATTAGCTCCCTTGCCATTCTCTGCATGGTTGTCAGCATAGGATAAATAATACATACCGTCTTTTTTATGTATCCAGGCAGCCTCATGGAAATCCTTCAAACCTTCCATTGCATGCAGTGGTTCAGCCAATTCCATCATGTTGTCTTTCATTTTGGCACCTACACAACGGCCTCCGCCACCATAATAGAAGTAAGCTTGTCCATCATCATCTACAAAGACACAGGGATCTATCATAGCAAAACAATCGTCTTCCATTCCTATCATGTCTATATACTTATCTTGTACAGTGAAGTCCTTGGCAGGATGTTTGCTGGTAGCTATGCCCACTCTCCAGGTATTGTTCCAGTCATCGCCACTCGGGTGCGGAAAGTAAAAGTAGTAAGTACCATTCTTATAAGCACAATCGGGTGCCCACATGAAACCTCCATCTTTACGTCCCCAGGATACCTGCGAAGAATTCAGAATTTCCCCATGATCCGTCCAGTTCACCATGTCATCCGTAGAGAATACATGATAGCGGTCCATCAAATCACACCCACGCGGAGGATCGATATCATGAGAAGCATAGACATACAGACGTCCGTCTTCCCATACATGAGCTGAAGGATCGGCTGTATACATGTGAGTAACGAAAGGATTCGGTCCTAAAGTAACTGTTTTAGCTTGCTTTTGGCTGTTACAACTCATCAATGTCAACGACGAGACAGCCAAAGTAATCAAATAATTTTTCATACGCATTTTTATAGTTTTAATATTTAATACGAGCAAAATTAAAGTCGCATGATTAACAAAGCTCTTAATTTCAACTTAATAATTCGCTGTTTTTTTCTTTTGATAGAAATAAGCGACCGATATGCCGCATAATATAAAATTTTAGTGCCGTCTTCTTATTTCATATCCCGCCGGGGCATTTCAAAGCTCAGCGGTTTTTCATGACGAAGCATCTTTGCCGCCTCACCCGTCAGCCACAGGTAATGGTCGGACGGCATTCCATCCATACCCACAAACTTGACTTCCTTGCCCACCGGAGGATTGTCCGTACACTTGAAGATTGCAGTACCTTCGTTTACTTCATCGAACATGGCTACATACAACATTGTAGCACCTGCATTGATGGCAGTGGAAATCTGTTGCCAATAGAAACGGCCACCTTGACGGGGAATAGAACCGGAAGGTTTCACATCATCCTTAAATGCATGGCGGCTCAGATTATGCCAACTAAACCCCGGGGTTACACAAGGCACATAACCAATGTTATTCTCTTTACACCAAGCAATATCATCGAGGATAACGTCCCGATAACGGTCCATATCATTGTGGAGCAACGGAGTAAAACGCTGCACCATCCATGGCAGAACAATATCCGCCTGTTTGATAAGTTCGTGCAGGTAAGGGTCGTGTATGCAATCGGCATTCAGGTCTCTCCAGAAAGTAGGTACACCCAACATTACGCTACAGCCTCCATATTCCGGATCATTCTTGAGGAAATCAATGAAACGTTCCAAGCCGATATTACGAATATCGTACGGACGGTCGGGAAAACCGACTCCCCAGATGGTAACCAACGGTTTGCCATTATAAAAGACATAAGTCTGTTCCCCTGCCTGATTAGTTACACGCAACGAATCAACCAGGTATTTCCAGTCGTCAATCAGCATGGAGCAATCTTCACCTTTAGCCGCCAGCCCAGACAAATCATACATTACCCCGATAGCGCGTCCATACTTGGAAGCCGCTTTCATGGCATGTTCCAGCACTGTGCTTCGTTTACGTGCTTCCGGTCGGGCAGCTCCAAAGAAACGTTGCATAAATACGCCGTCCAGTCCATACTCTTTCATCCATTTGAAATGCAGGTCGACCGTGCTCTCATCCGTAGAACAGAAGAAACGGGCAGTAGAGCCATCCGCCAGTTTCTGCCCTGTGGGATACGTTTTCTCATACTCGCTTACATCCGGCCACATATCAATGCGGACACTATTCTCATCCGGGTACATTACCCCTTTCCTCGGTTGATGAAACCAGCCCTGGTACCCCGCCATAACCAGACCTTTATAAGAAGGATATTTAGTATTCTTAGAGTGTTTGGGCGCTGCATTCAGCCCCCCGAACAAGAAAAAAACGAATAATAGTAAAAAGCATTTCTTCATGGTAGCAATAATTTAAGTGGGTATTAATATTTCTGTTGTTACTGTTTGTTCCAAAGTTTTTTGATAGTTTCTTCCTGAGAATAGCCGAAAGGACATGCTTCACTTTTCATATTGGCGCGATAGTTACCTTCAGTTTCATTCGGGCAGGTTATCATCCGGCAGCCGGGCATTTCCAGATGTCCATTCGGGTCGGTACGACGTATCCAGTGATAAGCATACGTCAACCACTCATTCCGGTAATCTTCCGGTTGTAGAGATAGCCAAGAGATTTCGTCCCATCCCCATACAAAGTGTGAGTTCAGATCCGCTACATTCGGCTCTTTTCCCCTGCCATAGTTATCAAACTCCACGAGATATGGCAGATGTTTACATTTCCATCCGCTGGGTGATATGCATCCTTTGCTCTTTTTATAGAGAGCATCCAGATGATTCACAGCAAGTTCGGCTTTATAAGGTTCGGAAGGTATTTCTTTTATGCGAAGCGGGAAAGAATTGAAGTCAAGCAGACTCACCCCATTCCTTACCATTCCTCCATAGGGAGTATGAGCATCCAGCAATACCCAGTGACGTCGGGCATGGGTACGCGCATATTCACGTATCTTTCCGATGATCCGGGCCCAAGAATCACGTGCCGGGTCATTCATACCAATCAACTCAATCTGTCCGAGATGAAATGCCTCGCAACCGACATTGATATAAGAACAAGCCAGATAATAGAACCAAAGTTGAGTTTCCTGCCGGCTAATATCCGGCACACTACTGCCCTTATGCCAATGGTCTACCAGTCGTCCCTCTTTATTCAGCATATCGGCATAAGAGAAATTTCGTGATTCAACCGGCAATCCGTAACCCGTGAACACCCAATCGGGTATCTTCACCTGATTTACTTCCTCGGTAACGATCTCGAACAGGCATCCCTGAAGGATTATATCAGCGTCATAGGCATGCAATTCATCGGCAAAAGCTTTCGCTTTACTCCAGAATTCCGGTTTGTTCAGCAAGCTTTCGCCTCCCCACCGATAAATGGAACGGCCGATAAACTTAGCCCCAATATTCTTGACCATACGCATATCATCGGCATGATAGGAATACACTCTCCGCCCTTCCGGTTTGTCAGGCATCAGCAGATAGACCATTGTGATGGAACGGTCCAGATAATTTTCCAACACCTGCCGGGAGATACCTTTCTCATTGAAATGGTACTCCTTTCCCTGTCCCCACAGAGAACAAGGAAGGAGGGGGAACAATATAACAAGGTAATATATAATGTTTTTCATGATAATCAATTGATAAGTTTACCAGGCACTTCGTTCTCGATAAAAAGGTACCGGTTCGGATGTATATTCTATTGATTTGGTCTGATAAGGTAATACACGCATTTCCGTAACTGACTTGGTATCATAGTTTTGATTCCCAGTCAACGTTGCAGCGAACAACGCAATACCTGCATCTTTGGGTAAAATCAGCATACGGGCATTTGCCGGAATATCCAGACATACCTTGTACAGGTAAGCAAAGTTATACGAATCATTTCCTTTGCGTGCACTATGCTTATGGTTGGCAATATACCCGATAGAAGCATCTTTGATATAGCCCTCACTTTCACCCTTCCAGCCCCACTGCCCATAGAAACCGGAATAATAAGGCACATTTACCTGATAAGGTTTATCATCCACCAGGAAAGTGGCCTGACGGTCATCTTTGACAGAAGTTACCAGCAGGAAGAGTTTATCCGCACCATGATGCTCAGGCAAAAGAATGGTATCTCCATTCGCCCGAATGTAATTGAAGATAGCAGGATCATTCTGCATCCTAAATTCAACACCATCCGAAAGAATCTTTTCAGGCATAAGTTCGGCTGCCAGTGAGTTACCTTGCCGGTCGAAATCACCCGCACGGTTAAATTCATCGGATGTCAGGGCTACTGCATTATAGGCCAGTTTCAACGGCTGACTCTCAGGAACAGTCAACAAAGGCTTTTGCTTGAACGTAACCTTGAATGTACGGGGCTGGAAAGCTTTACCGCTAACCATCAGTTTATTACCGGAGAAGGTGGCTTCTCCTGTTTCTTCCTCTATTCCGTTTACCTCTTTGGCACTTTCAATATCAGATGCAAACTCCACATAGCCCTGTTCGTAAGAACTACCATAGATTTCATTGATACGAACAATGTATCCGTTTCCATCTTCCGCTTTCTTGATAGCCTTCACAGCAATCTGAGGGCGGTCCGTACTGGCAAAAGAGTAAGAACGTCCCAATTTACCCGCATGCTTAGTGGTGGCAAAAGCCAGTAAAGGCTGGTTGAAGTTTTCGGCTTTCCAAGCAATGTCTGCCTGAGTTACATCCGCCTTATGCCCTACAATGGCATAGCGGAAAGCATGGTGCCCGTGATCCTGGTGGTCCTGATACGTATAGTGCTTACCCGGCTGAGGCGTATGAAGTAAAGTCAGGCGGATAGTATTATCATCCGGCTTATCCCATCCATATTTGGATTCATTCAAGATGGAGATGCCATAAGACGAATCATTGGCAGTCAGGTCGGCCCACTGATGCCCCAGTACTTCAAAGGAATTCTCAACATTGTTGCCACGCTTCACATAACCTAAGCCCAGGTCATAAGTGGCTTTTTCATTAGATACTGTGGTTGGAAATTCCGCTTTCAACAAAGCTTTCTTTCCCTGCCAGTCAAACTCGTTACTGATTTCTATTCTATCGTCCTCAGCTCCGTCCGTCAAAGTGATATATTGTACAAATCTGGAGTCTTCATGAGTACGTTCCACGCGCAAAGACGCTCTTAGCGGACCGTTCTCTGCTACGGAGATTTTAACGTTATCCGTGATGGAAGTGCTCGGCCCATCAAATACTTTCTTATAAATTTCCCAAGCCGGATAATCGGTAGAAAGGTTTTCAGTAAACATCATCAGGCGGAATGGCCTATCGGCTTGTACCAGTTCACGGTTATTCTTCTTATCAAAAATGGAAGCGATGTCACCATGCTCGTCCAATGCTATCCTGTAAATAGAGTTTTCAATGGTTTGGTCCTTCACCCGTAAATTCCCGGAAGATGCTGTTCCTCCCGGTTGAATATTATATACCGAAAAGCTAAGCGGGTCTACCTGAGCTACAAACAAAACCTCAGCCATCCCATTCTCCCAGGAAATCAACTGGGCAGGCATACTCTCTCCTTTTTGGGAGGTCACTTTCACTCCCGACGGACGTTTGTCCATCCTGATAGTAGCCTTCACTATATCTCTGCGACTGGAAGCAACAGGGTTGTAAACAACAACCGGAAGCCCTTTCACCTTGGTATCCAAAGCCCGGCTCACTGCACCTACTGCCGTAGTTATGGTTTCTGAAAAACGTGTTTGAGCAATCAGTTCATCATTCCAGGAGAAAGTATACGATTGCGGAATGCTGGTACCCGTCAAGTCATCATGGAACTGATGCCACAAAAAACGTTGCCAGTTCTCACGCAGAGCTTCGGAAGGATACTCCATACCTCCCAATATTTCTGCTACCACGGATGCTCTTTCGGCCGCATCTGCCAAGTGTTCGTTTCGACGATTGAAGTGCTTCATTGCCGCCTGTGAAGTGTAGCATCCCACTCCATGCACATCCATCAACAGTTCACCATCATAAACAGGAAGTTCAGGATGTTTTTCAAAAGGATAATAATCTTCATATATCTGTCCGGCTTTGGCACTGATAATTTCTAAGGGTCCATCTGCCTTCAAACTTTTTTCTAATGAATAGACGGAAGGGAGTGTAGGCGACCCACCACGGTCTCCTACTCCGTAATAGCTATAAGCTGTATTATCAGGACCCAACTTGGCCCTCTCCAGAATGCGGCGGTTCGTACTGATATCATCATAGTAGTAGGATGTACCATATCCTCCGGCATCCAGTACTGCCATAATTCTGGCGCCATCCAGACCTTGCCAAAGGCCTATCTTGAACGGCATTTTTTCTTTTTCTCCAAAATACGGATTCTTCCGCCATTGGAGTTTCTGGGTAGAGAATCCTATCAGTCCACAGTGTGCGGCAATGGTAGGTAGTGTATAGCCGAAACCAAAGCAGTCCGGCAAATAAATATCGTTTGATTTGACACCAAACTCTTTTTTATAAAATTCCTGCCCCATCAGGACATTCCTGAAGAAGGACTCAGAAGAAGGGATATTAGGGTCTGCCGCTTCCCACGCGCTTCCCACTACATTCCAGCGTCCCGCTTTTATGTACTTCTTTACAAGTTCATATTCATGAGGATAATACTCCTTCATCCAGGCATACTTTTGAGCGCTCTCAAAGTTAAAGATGTAGTTCGGGAAACGTTCGAAGAGCCAAAAGTTCTGTACCATCGTGCGGTGCAGATAATCATCTATGGACTCGCGTACATCCCAGTTCCATTGCGTATCGAAATGGGCCGTTGCTACCAGATACGCTTTGTATTCTTTTTGCTGACTGTGCAACATGTGCACGGAGCAAAGCAGTGACAGAATGCAACATAGTATTTTTTTCATCTTTCGCTTTTTGTATGGGAAAAATTCATTAATCAAAGGTTTCTACGTGTAATAAAAGGCATATCCGAACCGTACCCGGACTGTATCTGAAACGTACTTGCTCCGTACGTTCTCCGCTCAGAAGTACCTCTGAGTGGAGAAACACTGGAGAAGGTACGGAGCAAGTACGTCTCGGGTACGATTCGGATATATAATTAGCTATGTCATCTGGAAGGCCATGTGGATTTTAAAGGTATCTCCCCCCGAAGCATCTTTTTGCCCTGCCCTACAAGCCATAAATAATGGTCGGTGGGTAGTCCGTCTTCAATACCCATAAAAGTAATATTCAGATCCTTGGCACGCTGGCACCAGTCATTGCCAGTCAGCCCTTCAACCATTTTATTGCTAATCCTGTATCCTCCGTTTTGATATACGACATAATAATCTACAGCAGATTCGTTACTCGGTACATCACTCTGATTCAGGCATTTATAAATGGCTGTACCTTCGTCTATCTCATCGAACATAGCAATGTAGAGCAACTGTGCACCCGATTTGATGCAATGGTACATCTGATTCCAAAGGAACTTGCCACCCAGACGTGGATTTATACCATTATTGGGATGCATATTGCGGTCGCAAGAACCGGGGAAGCAAAGCGGAGCATACTCTACCTTATTATCCTTACACCACTTTATGTCATTTTCTATCAGACTATGGAAATTAGAATAATTATCATCACCATAACGCCCCACAAACCACGGCATAATGACATCAGCAGCCTTTATCAAGTCGTGCAACTTGGCATCCGGCAGTGCATCGTTACGTCTTTCACGCCAATAAGTGGGAACACCGAGCATAATGCTGAAACCTTTCTCCTTCAAGCCATTCATCAAGTCTTCTATATCCGTAAGGGAATAAGGACGGTTGTCATTGAAGCCTACACCCCAAAGTACAATCATGGGTTTACCATTCTGATAAAGATAAAACTTCTGCTTAGTACGGTCCTTCAACTGATATTTATCCATGATGGCTTGTGCGTCTGCCAAGACAGCATCTGTCCCTCTTTTGTTATTGGACATGAAACCACCTAAATCATACATCACACAAATAGCACGTTGATGAGTGTTTGAACCTTCCATAGCCGATTCAAGTACTTTATCAAAATGATCCTTGCCATCTGGATTATCAATCACTTCGCCCACGAAACGCTGCATAAATGCACCATCAATACCATAATCCTTCATCCACTTGAAGTGAAGCAGTACACTGGATTTGTCATAGGCGCTATAAACCGTAGCCTTCTCACCATTAGGAAGAATAAATTTTCCTGGTGTGTATTGTTTCTCATATTCACGCATATCAGGCCAGAAGTCGATAGAGTTCCGCAATACCCCCGGTTCAAACATATCGTTTTCACGATAATGATACCACGCAGTATTTGAATGCTGGCTGTGCGAACATCCGTCGCCAGGCGCACCAAACCAACCTTGATAACCAGTCATTACCAAACCACGATAAGTATCAAAAGGCTCACCATCTTTGTGAGGAGTGAAGTCAGGTTCATTGTATATTTCAGTCGGGTTCGGATTGTCGGGATTTTCGGGTTCAATGGCAGGGGGAATGATGTCATCATCGCTACCGCCACAAGAAGTTGTACATGCCAGAAAGATACACAATAGCAAATAATACATTCTATTCAATTTCATTTTTCAATTTTTAATGGTTAAGATAAAGGCCGGAAGAACAAACATACGTCTCCCTTCCGGCCAATTATCACAATCTTATCACCTTCAATAAAACTATTCGCTAGGAACTTCTATCTTTACAATTTCCGTATAGTTGTACTTTTCAAATTTATCCTTCACCTTAGCACCCATACGTACGAAATAGATATAGCCGGGCTTTACCTGCAGAGATACTTCATACGCTATACTTTTGCCATCCTCCTCTTTAGGAATCTTGTCCCAAGTCTTCATGACGTTAATTTTGCCAGGCTTATCATAATAACCAATATGGTTGGAAGCGCCACAGAAATGATTCAAGCTGAGAAACGGACAAACATCCATAATCTGCGGAAGCCCTTCTGTGATCGGAGCATCCAAACGGCAGGACATAGTAAGTGTAGTTCCTTCAAGTTTCGTTTTAAAATCGAAAAGTTTCAGATAAGGAGTTACTTCAAAATTCTGAGTAGTCTTGTTACCGATACCCAAACGGATAGTATCAGAAGGCCACCAAGACCCTTCCGGCACCATATCATACGTTCCGGCAAAGAGTTTAGTATTATTAAACGTACCATCCTCTTTGATGGCAAGATCCTGACTTCCGGGATTGACTTTATAACTCACCTCCCAGATACGAATGTGGCAATCTCCCCGATCAGATACAATGCCTTCTCCGGTAGTGGAATCTATAATCTTCCCATAGAAATGGCAATCGGGAGCATCGAAGTTATCCACCTCCATGCAGGATGCCATCAGCAATGCCGAAGCACCATACATTAAACTATATATTAACTTTTTCATATCAATACTTTTTCTAAAAATTATTCCATTTAATAACCATCATTACGAATCAGCAACGGGTTCTTATTGATTTCACCACCCGGAATCTGTTCATAATAATGACGTTTGTCAAATGTTACTCTACGACCTTCGCGTTCCACTTCATTCAAGAATATCCATTTGTTTTCATCGAGAACCAGATACGGAAGCAATGTATGAGTATACACACCATCTTGGAACATGATGTCGGCCACCCTCCAACGACGAATATCAAACAAACGATGATTTTCGAAACAGAGTTCACGGGCACGCTCATCACGAATGTATTGCAGGTTTTCATCAATCACAAAACCATAGATCTCGGAACCTACATCTGCCGGATTAGCAACCATTTCATGTCGGCTGGCACCTGCACGATCACGTATCTCATTGATATGTTCGAAAGCTTCTGCTTTTAAATCTTCGTTACCGGTAATCAAGCCTAATTCATAAGCAGCTTCCGCCCAGTTCAACAAGATTTCGCCATAACGGAATACCTTCCAAGGTTGATAATTGGTAAAGAATACGCGGGCATTGCTTCCGTCAGCCTGTACATACTTACGAATACAAGCACCCATACGCGAATACCCCTCATCACCTGTGCCTTCTGCCAAACCGTGAATACCGTTAATTTTTATCTTAACGCCATTAACGTCCTTGTATTCACCCGGTTGAGAAGCTCTTACACGGAACTGATTGGTATAATCGTTAACACTTCCCTGTGTCTCTGCAGTACCATCAGCAGCAGTACCCGGATAGCTTTTATATACACCACCCTGAAAGTCCAATACTGTGCCGGACATGGATTCAGTCATACCGGTAAAGTAGAAATTGGCACGGCATCTCGGTTCCATTTTATCTGTATCCCAAAGGTCAGTCACCTTGTCAAAACGTATCGGCTCACCGGTTTCTTCATCAGTGATGGCAGGCATCTCATAAAGCCCCATAAGTTCCCATGCTGGCTGAAGCGCAACACCTACGTCACCTGAAAGCCCTTCACCCTTCGGCAACACCATACAATCCCAGCAGTGGAATAAGCTGGTATTGGTAGGAGTACTAGTATTAGGTCCATATTGCTTAACCATGATATCTTCTTCCGTATTCGGATTCAGGAAAACTTCCGTATAAGCCTTTTCTTTATCTGCCCCGGTATGGAGTTTAAATCCGGCTTTTTGTAAGAACTTACACGCATCATAAGCATATTGGAAAAATTCCTGTGCCTTGTCTTCGGGCATACCCATCAGACCAGCAGAAACAGCCGGACCAGTAACAGCTGTGTATTGAGTATATTTGGCAATAGAACCAGCATACAACATGGCACGAGACATCAATGCCGCAGCAGCATAACGATTAGCACGTCCTACTTCGTCTTTAGAAGCAGTTGCATTCTCCATGGCAAATTTCAAATCCTCATAAATGAACTTCCAGCAGTCATACTCTGTATTACGGGGCTGCTGCAATTCCTCCAGTGGAGCTTTAGGGTCGAGCACCTTATCTACGATAGGTATGCCACCATAACGTTTCACGATTCCGAAATAGTAGAATGCACGCAAGAAACGAGCCTCACCCAAATAGGCATTATAATCGTTTTCTTTATAATTGCTGCGGTAATCAGGCAATTTTTCCAACATATTGTTGAGGTCGCGAATGCGATCATAAGGCCAGTATCCCCAACCATCGCCGTAAGAAGTGCCACGGCCTGTTGCCTCAGCAGCACAAGATGCCGGGCTACCTTTCTGGGCCTGCCATCTATTACCGCTATGCCAACCACTTTGATTGACTGTAGCATACCCCTTATCGTCACCATTCTGACAATAATTAAAATCTTCAATAGGAAGATCCTGATACATCAAAGCAAGATACTTCTTAATACCATTGTCCGATTGAAACAGCACATTTTCGTAGATAAGTCCTTTTGGCTCCAGATCCAGGTCATAGCAGGAAGTCGCCGTAAGTCCCAATGCTGCTGCTACAAATATATATTTTAATGTTTTCATATTCTATCTTTTTGTCTTTAGAATTTGATTGTTGCACCAATATTAAATGTACGGTTCACAGGGTAGTTATAGAACAAAATTCCACTGTCGGCATTATTATTAGCTCCACCCTGACGACCGGGACGTTCCGGATCTATATTATCCAAGCCTGTAAAGGTTAAAAGGTTGTAAGCATTGAAATAAATTCGAAGGTCTCTAACGCCTGCCTTAGCTATCCAAGTTTTAGGTAATGTATAACCGATTTCCAAAGTTTTCAGACGCAGATAAGAAGTATTCTTAATACCCGTTCCCGCATTGCTGAAACTATGTCCTGTGGCTGGATACAGACCCGATACCCATTTTGTATTTGGATTGAAAGGGTCATCACTTGCATTGGCTGTGTGCCAGCGATCAAGGTAAATGTCCAACACAGCACCACCGTTAAATGGACCAACTTCCGTAAACACCTCATCATAAGAATTGTACACACCCGCTGCACCTTGCCAGTTCATAGAAATATCAATGCCTTTCCATTCAGCTCCCATTACAAAGCCATAGTTAAATACCGGCAGGTTATAGGTTGCCATCGGATGATTGTCCTCACCATTGATTATACCATCACCGTTCCAGTCTTTATAGTAATAGTCACCCGGCAAGGTTCCTTGGCCATATCCACCACCGGTAACATTGTGATAACGGATTTCCTCATAACTGGAGAAGCGTCCACCTTCTTCATAAGAAAACCAGATGTCTTTATTACGCCCTGATACATCTCTACGACGCCAAGCATCCATAGAATTACTGGCTGGGCTGTCCAAACGATAATCCCAACGATTCTTTGTAGCAGAAATCTGTCCGCCTACCCAATAGTTCACTTTGCCCACTCTGTTGCGGTGATTCAAACTTATTTCCCAACCAAAAGTCTGATCACTATTCATATTCTCCTGAGGCAAAGAAGCACCGACTGTACCCGGGATAACAGTTGAAGAAGTAGCAAGCAAACCACTACGTTTACGTTTGAAGACTTCGAACGTACCACTCAACATTTGATTCCAAAGGTCAAAGTCCAAACCAAGGTTATAAGTTTCGGCAGTGAACCATGTCAAATCAGGATTAGGAATAGCAGTTGCAGCAACACCTGCCATTAACGCACCATTGTAGAACCAGCCGATTTTATCTTTTTCAATATTATAGGCTATCACAGTTTGAGGATAATTGCTGGCACCGCCATCATCTCCCATCTTACCGTAAGAACCACGAATCTTCAAGTTGGTGAGGAAAGGTACCAATTCTTTCATAAAGGCCTCTTCACTTATACGCCAGCCGGCAGATACGGACGGGAAGAATCCCCAACGCGAACCTTTCGGAAAGCTGGAAGAACCATCATAACGGAAAGCGAAATCCACCATATAGCGTCCTTTATAGTCGTAGTTTACTTTACCCACAACAGATTGGCGGGTTTTGTCACCGGCACCACCCATTGAACCTATTTGATCCTTTTCTTCACCATAAATCAGGTATTCACCATCCAACTGCATAACACGTTGTGCATAAAAGTTGTCCCAATTGTTGTACTGTTCTTCAAACAACACCATAGCACTCACATTATGATCGCCAAACTTATTGGCATAGTTCAAAGAAAGTTGCATCACCGTCCCGTAGTTCGGATCGGTAGTACGTCTTAAATTGCTATCGGCATTGCGATCGAAACTTTCCATTGTACCATCTTCACGCTTATTATATAGTTTATAAGCACGCTTATAGCTTGTATTATTGGTAGTGTAATAATCGTAGCTATAGAAAGCCTTTGCACTCAAGCCCTTTACTCCCGGAATGTCATAAGTCAACGCCAAAGCACCATTGAAGTTGTAGCGTTTCTCACGGCGATAACCGGTAAGGTCGCTATTGATGGCAGCTACAGGATTTTCAGGTTCGCCCATTTCACTATCCCAAGCAGGATAGTTATGATCGCCGTCTACATATGCTTCTGAAGTTGGACGGTAAGTCCAAGCCTTCTTATACACGGACCATATATCGGTAAACGGCTGATTCTTTTCGTCCATATAACCGCTGGTTTGTATAGTAGCCTTCAAGCGGTTGGTAATCTTAGCATCGATATTACTACGGAAGTTCCAGCGATCGTAATTCAATGAACCACTCTTATAAGAACCTTCCTGTTTCTGATAACCGAGATTAAAGAAATAGTTCACTTTCTCAGAGCCACCATTCACGCTAACATTATATTGTTGCTGCGGAACATTGTCATCGAACAATTCTTTTGTCCAGTTTGTACTCTTTTTCCTTCCTGTACTGTACTCCATCATTTGCTCCCAAGTATATTTGGCAGGAGTACGGTTAGGATAAGTATTGTCCCCAAAAGCATTATAATATTTCTCATTAATAAGCAACATATGATCTGCTGCACTTGCTGTTTGTGGCACATAGAGGAACTGCTGCCAACCGTAATTGGCAGAGAATGTAATGTCGAACTTGCCATTAGAAGCTTCACCATGCTTGGTAGTAACCAAAATTACACCATTGGCAGCACGTACACCATAAATAGCTGCGGAAGCATCTTTCAATACAGATACATTATCAATTTCGTTAGCATCCATACGAGAGAAATAGGCTTTATCACGAGGAATACCATCGACCACAATCAAGGGTTCACCCATACCACGAATATCAATAGCGTTGTCAAATTCACCAGGCTGTGAACTTTTCTGAGAGATACGCACACCAGGAACTTTACCAGAAAGCATGTTCACCACATTTTCATTCTTAGTAACAGCTATTTCTTTATTATTGATAGCAGAAACCGCACCTGTTAATGTAGCTTTCTTTTGTGTACCATAACCAACAACAACTACTTCTTCCAAAGTTTGACTATCTTCCTTCAATGTAATTTTCAAGCTGGTTTTGTCAGCCGTAACAACAGCATCAATATAGCCGATAAAAGAAATAGTCAATTTTTCTTTTGCATCAGCAGCTATTTCAAACTCACCATTAATATCGGTAATGACACCTCGAGTGGTACCATTCACCCGAACATTGGCTCCAATGACAGTTTCACCCGTTTGGTCAACTACAGTACCGCGAACAATGCGGTTCTGTGCCGACATAGGTAATGCCGTCAGGAGACATAAAAGCGCAACCATCATCGCTTTCAATGAAAAGGATGCGCTTTTTTTGATATTAGAATTATAATGTTTCATGTTTAGATTTTCTATTTATTAAAGAAATCTTCATTTACAGATTATTCTGGTATTGTAGTACCTTCCGGCATTACACGACGATTAAAGAAGAAGAAACCAAATTGATCAGCTTTGTGAAGTTTCTTCCAACCATAAGCATACTCATAAATAGCAGCAATGGCAAAACGGAAACCATAACCTGTATAAGTATCATTGAGCGTAATCTTACCAGTCTTTTGATCCATTGTCACACCGCCATATTTCGCAAATGTTGCTTCATATAATTCAGGGTGTTCTCTATCATCATTAAAACCACCTAAAATTTCGTCTCCTCCATTAACTTCCTTACCTGTAGCCGGATTCAGCCATTTTCCATATGCTTCTGGCACCAAAATGGAGATACCACGGAAATACCAGTATATGCCACGAGAGAATTGTGCATATTTCTTTGCAATATTATCCATTACAATAGTGTTTCCATCGCAAAACAAAACTGTTTCACCATCAGCTGTTTGAATCTGATAATTAGCATTAGCCCAATTTTCCAAGAAGCTCTTTCCACGGTGAGTAATTTCAGCATAATCTTCTTCCCAATTTGTAAATGTGTTCTGAATATCAATCACCTGAGCACCTAAAGGCAAACTTTTTGTACGTCCGCCCCACTCGCCTTCATACTCTTCGTTAAATGTACCAGCAAAATCAATGTCAGCTAATTCATCATTAATACAAACATAAATCTTAGCCTTTACGACATCATCAGCCAACACATTAATCAAGAAACCTTTACGATCTGCATTTTCATTGAAGCTGGTTCCTGGTCTTTCACTAAATGCCCATGTACCATCTTTCTTCAAACTCTTACTAAGAAGTTCTTGCTTTTCCTGTGCTTTGCCAGCCGGCTGTTTGCTACTACTTGCAACTGCAAATTCTGCATTAGCCGGAAGTTCACTAAATAAATCCTTGAAATTAAGAGCATCCAAAAGATTAGATCCTTTAATTGTCATTTCTTTAAAACCGTCTGCAAGATCTTTAGGACTATAATCCGCTTTGATCGTAACACCACCCAAATCTTCGGCAACAGACGAGAAATCATCAGATACTTTCACATTGAAATAATTGGAGCCAATAATTGTTCCTTTCAAATTCAATTGAAGAGATACAGCATAAGTTTTTCCAGCTTCTGCTTCACCAAGGGCTTTAATAGGAACTTTAATAAAATCACCTTCCAATGTAGCATCTCCGCTCACTTTAAACTGTTCACCATCAGCAGCACGGGTAAGTACATGAGACTCAGCTATTGTAAATTCGGCACCATCCAAACTCTTGAGAGCCGGTCTTGCCAAGAAACTAACAGTAACACCAGCACTACCGATTTCTACAATACCATCTACCGTTTCCGGACTATAAATCAGAGAATTCACTAAAGATCCCAACGGAAGGACATACTTTTCACCTTCTATTGTAATGGTAGCCTCCGTATCAGTAACTACTATAGAGATATTTCCTCCACCCGGCTTAATTACAATTTTTTGTCCGTCACTCAATGTCAATGTATAAGTGCCATTCTCTTCTTTCACATTAGTAATACTTGCACCAGTCATCAGTGCTTTTCCCAATTGGGCTTTGATGTCGTCAATTGCCACTTCGATTACTGATACTCTTGATTTCAGATCATCAACATCATCATTATTACATGAAGTAAAGGCTCCTGTTGAAAGAACCACCGCTCCAAACAGGAGCGCATTTAAAAATCGTTTGTTCATAATAATTAAATTAAAAGTTGGTAAATATATAAATATAGGTCACTTAAAAACCTTATCTTTCCATTAGCAAAAAGAAGCCTATTCAGGGGGAGGATACTTTATGTATACTTGTGCATTTTTCATATTTATTAATTTGATGTTTTAAAATTCTATGAGGGCAAAAGTATGGGGTTGGCGTTAATATTATCCTTAAAAAGACATTAATCGGAGCACTTTTTTTGCCGTAAAATAGAGTCTTAGATGCATTTTAACAGATGCACCTTAAAAAAGAATATATAAATAGATTAATTGAAGAAATAAGGAATGTTTCGGGTGAAGTTTAAACGATATTCAAGTGATGTTTAAACTACCCATAAGTAGTTGTGCAATCACTACGTAGTAGTCAGGCAACTACTTATGGGTAGATGAGAAACTACTACGTAGCTATTGCAGGATAACACCTCATAAAAATAAGGCTTGCAGTTTTATAACCCAAACAGGTCATAAAGCTGCAAGCCACAACTAATAAATTCTTATCCTACTAATTACTTCCCGACTCCATTCTCATTGAAAGCAGTGACAGAAAAATAATATTCCGAATCTCTATTGAAATAACGAGCTTCATAATGGTTGTTGTAAACTACCATGGAGTGGGTAAGTTTCTCTTTCTGCGTTCCCCAACGCAAAATATAGCCAGTCACATTATCCTGCGGTTCCCAACTAAAACGGTAGATACGTTTATCATTTTCATCACGTGAAGCCTGGAAGCCTGTTACTACAGCAGGAACTTTACCACCACCCTGACCGAAAACACGTAAATCGAACAAAGAGAAACAACCTTCCATATCTTTCGTATTGCAAATTCTCAGGTATTGCATTTTTGCAGGAGCACTCAAAGTATGCAGTTTATGAGGAGCATCTTTCTCGTTCTTTTCTTCATCAATCAGACGAGTCCAATTCTTCCCATCAGTTGAACCTTCAATATAATATTGGTAAACCACTGGTCCATGAGGAGCATGAACATTGAAGTTGTGATCGGCAAAATTGACTTGGATAGCATTTATCTCCATTAGTTTGCCGAGGTCCATTTGCAACCACTCGCCCTTATTACCTGTTTGGGCAGCCCACCAGGTTTCTACCTGCTCATCATTCGCTAACTCAGGTTCATAACCTTCAAGAGAGGAAGATGCAGATACCTTTTTCTTATACGAAAGTAAGTTCCAACCCATGTTGATATCTTCTTTTTCAAAGTCTACTTTCCTATCGGGAATGCAGAAAGGATAATCAGCAAAAGTGGTAAGCGCATACATACCGTATTTATCAGAAACAACTACCGGGAATATACCTAAACGGCGTTCAAACCAATGGCGCACGGAAATTGTCATAGAGGCTACATGCCAATAATTGCCATACTTATCTTTGAATGTATGGCCATGTCCTGCACCACCGATAAAGCCACCGGGTTTGAAAGAAAAAGGATTATCTTCTACATATTCAAAGGGGCCTAACGGATTATCACCCACATAATTACCATCACCATAAATACGATATTGGGTACCAGGGGCAGCATATTGCAAGTAATAACGCCCATTATGTTTCAGTACACAGGGACCTTCATTCCAGCCTTGACGTGGTTCTTCATTATTCTTTCCGGGAACTTCCCAACCATATTTATCACCATTATGTTCAATCAGCGATTTAGGTTCTCCGATAGCACAGAAACCATTCTTCGGATCTACTTCTACACCCACAATCGGATCTACGTCAGAACATCCCCAATATAAATAGACCTTTCCATCATCATCTTTAAAGAAAGCCGGATCATGCTGACGGTAAGTCAACTTTGTATCCACTTCCTCCCAAGTATCCGTCTCAGGATGGGCATTCTTGAAAATTCGGGTATTTCCGCTGGATGCAGTAAAGTAAAGTGTATCACCATAAACAAGAATGGTAGGAGCATAATCTTCCAAGGTCGGAATAGTAGTACAGGGAATATACTCCCATTTGGCCAGATCTTCGGAACGCCAGTAACCACCGGATTTGGAAGCAAACATGTAATAATATCCCTTGAAATATTCCAGTACCGGATCGGCAGCTTCGCGCCGTGACTCCTCGTTCGGTTGGAAACGATAGTTCAAGTCTATAGGATTGGTAACAATCCTTTCATTCTGAACTATTTTCTGTTCTGTTGATGCACAACTTACGATCAGTCCTGAGACCAAAGCTATGCTCATTAATTTGGCAATGTTTTTCATAATAGTTTTATATTAAGTTTCTTTCCTTTGTATACTACGTTTACAGTCTGCGATTCATTATCCAGACCAAGCCCATCCTGTCCGTCCACAAGGGTAATGCGGAAATTACGTTCTTGCAGCATCCCATCATAACCTCCTTCACAAGGATAGATAGTAAACTGTTTCTTTCTGTCATTCCATGTCATACGGATAGTGGTGTACTTTCCTTTTTCATAATTATAATTATCACCTTCATCCTCATATAAGATAAATTCCCCATCAGCACCGGGATAGATACGGATTTGCAGATTATTCCACGGTTTCTCGGTTGCATACTGTACGGAAGGTCCTACAGGGATGATGGAACCGACTTTCACATACAACGGAATTATATCAATAGGAGCATTGCGAGTAATCTCACGTCCGCCATCTTGCATTTCACCTGTCCAGAAATCAATCCAACGGGTTCCCTCAGGCAAATATAAAGAACGACTTCGGCTTGTACTTGTAACCGGAGCTACCAAAATAGACTTACCAAACATATATTCATCACCTAAGTCCAGCACCTTTTTGTCTGTCGGAAAATCAGAAAACAAGGCACGCATCAGACTTCCGCCCTTGGAAGTAACATCCCATGATGCAGAATAAATGTAAGGAAGTAAACGATAGCGGAGATTAATCATCTTCTCTTGCGCATCGAAAGCCCAATCACCCCGATTCCCAAACTGAAAAATCTCACGTGGAGTATTCGTACCGTGTGAACGCATCATACCGGTAAAAACGGAAAACTGCATCCAGCGTACATACAATTCCTGATAAGCCGGATTCTTCACACCACCAGGGAAATGATTGGCTGTATAGAATCCACCGATATCCGAGTTCCAGTAAGGTATGCCCGAAAGTGAGAAGTTCAGGGCAGCAGAAATCTGGTTACGTAGCACATCCCAGGCAGCAACAACATCCCCCGACCACGACTGAGCGCCGTAACGCTGCTGTCCGGCAAAGGCGGAACGCGTCAGAATAAAAACACGTTTATCAGAAGCCACTGTCCGTTGATGATCGTAGACACCACCTACACTGACTAATGGAAAGGCATTACGCACCTTGCGGAAAGATCCCAGATAAGTTTGATAATCGTAATCTTCTTCTTTAATCGGATTATGTTCCGGTTCAGTAGCATCCAGCCACCAACTGTCCATGCCGATGCTGAACATCTGCTCGTTCAAGTGCTTCCAGTAAATATCTCTTGCCACAGGATCGTAAGCATCATATACCTTGACGCCGGAGTTCTGCGGAAAAGTCTCGTGTGACATCAGTTTGTTATGTCGTTCAAAATCTTTATACGGATTAGTAGCCGGACCAAAGGAAGGCCAAACAGAAATCATTGCATGGGCATTCAGACTATGCACCTCATCCAACATCTTTTTAGGATTGGGAAACAGAGGGTTGCGGAACTCTATCGCATTCCAGTCTGCATGGTCTTCTCCCCAATAGCGCCAATCCTGTACAATGCCATCCAGAGGAATTTGCAGATCACGATACTTCTTCACTACCCCGACCAACTCATCCTGGCTGACATAACGTTCTCTGGACTGGTTGAAACCAAATGACCAAAGCGGGAACATGGGAGCCTGTCCGGTGAGGTCGCGCAATCCTGCCACGACTCCATCAGCACCTCCGCCATATACAAAGTAATAATCACACAAATCTCCGACTTCCGACTCAAAAGTCATTCCCTGCTCATTGTCCGTGAAAGTAGTAGCAGAATAGTTATCCCAAAACAAAGCGTATCCTTTGACAGAGTGAATCAATGGAATATAAATCTCCATATTGACCTGCCGCATAACCATTGTCTGATTCCGCTGATTCATCCGTCCCTGCTGGTGCTGTCCCAACCCATAAATAGCCTCATCAGCATCCAGACGGAAACTCTGGCGAACCTTATATGTAGACATTCCTGCATCATCGAATGGAGTAAAACCAACAGAAGAAGGTTTTTCCGCTAACAGGACTTTTCCGTCCTTATCCGTAAAACAGACCTGATCCTTTGCGATATCCAGAGAAACAGACAATTCGGAAGTAATAAGTGTTATCCGGTTATCCTTTTCCTGCAATTTATATTTCACATTTTCCGGTCGCTTGACAACCGAAAGAGAATGTTTCTCCGGTATTTTTCCTGAAGGATATTTCTTCACGCGTATGATAGAAGGAGAAAAGCATTCCAGTTCCACACAGACAGTTCCGGCCTCTACTTTCACTCCATTGGAGATACGCGATACAGCCTGTCCCCATAATGGGACAAGCTGCATACAAATACATAAGAATGCTAGAAGTTTTTTCATAATGTCAGTGACAATGGTTAAAGAGATAGCACTTTATATTTAGTGGTAAATACAACAGGCGCATCACTGTCTTTATCCACATGGAAAGGTATCAATTTCTCTTCTCCCGGAGCCAGTTCATAATGAACATTATCTCCTGTTTTCTGGCCACCAACATACATATCAATCTTACCGGTATCCATTAAAGTACCATTGTTCTTAACAGATACCCAAACTGTTTTCTGGTTCTTCACCAAATTTTCTTCAACTTTGAACAACGTCAGACCGAAATCTGCAGCAAATTCATGGGTATATTCAAGCATACCGGACACGCCCTTTCTGGCATCTGTATAGCCTACACTATCTTTAATACGGTCTTTAGCCACATATTGAGGACTAACACCACCGACTAATATCTTGAACTCTCCCTTCTCTACCACTCTATCCATATGGTCATTGAGCAATGATAAATCATAAGGTGTCAATTCAAAAGAAACTGTCTTTGATTCACCTGGCTTCAGATTGATACGAGTGAAGTCCTTCAATTCCGTAATACGTGTCTTTACACTGGCATACATATCAGTGACATACAATTGGACAACTTCATCACCAGCACGTTGGCCTACGTTTTTCACAGTTGCCTGCACGGTAATATTGCCATTGTCTTTCTCCTGCACTTTCAGACCTGAATATTCAAAAGAAGTATAACTCAAACCATATCCAAAATAGTAGAGAGGATAATATTCCAAATCAGAATATTCATAACGGCGACCGGAAGTTTTAAAGTTATAGTAGAGAGGCAACTGACCAACGTGCTGTGGGAAAGTCATCGGCAAACGGCCGGCAGGATTATAATCTCCGAATAACACATCTGCTGTAGCCGGTCCACCTTCTTGTCCCGGTAACCAATTAACAATAATAGCTTTACACAACTTTGATGCTTTTGTCAGATTATAAGGGCGACCAGCCTGAAGCACTAATATAACCGGCTTCCCTGTAGCACAAACAGCTTCCAGCAACTCTTGTTGTTTTCCCGGCAGAATCAAAGTTGCATAGTCATGATTTTCACCGGATGTCTTGTAAACATCTGTCGTAGCTTCACTGGTTGAGCAATCTCCCAAAACCATAACTACCACATCTGATTGAGAAGCCGCTTTGACTGCTTTAGGAATATTCGTCTCACTCAAGTTTGTAAAGTCGCAACCTTGCTCATAAATTACTTTCGTCTGTTTGCCCACAGCTTGTTTGATACCCGTCAATACGGATTTCAACTGACCGGGCAGCAATTTCGGAGTATAGTCACCCGGCTGAAGATCATCTGCTCCGGGACCTAATACAGCAATCGAACGGATTCCTTTATCTAAAGGCAATATATTTTCCTTATTCTCCAACATTACGATAGACTCCCGGGCTGCCTGACGTGCCATTTCTTTATGATTGTCTGAGTTCCAACCCGGATATATTTTATTCCAGTCCAAAGGTTTATTGGGAGCTTTTTCAAATAGTTCATTACGGAACATCATGCGTAACATAGTGCGACAAACATTATCCAGATTTTCCATATTGAGACGTCCATCCTTTGCAGCTTGTATCACCTCTTTATCATTATAAGTATCACCACAGTTTGTAGCAATACCTGCTGCCAATGCCTGGTTAGCTGCTTCAATCTTATCTTTTGCCGTATAGTGTTTGCGCGCCGTCAAGTTACCTATAGCGCCACAGTCACTAACTATAAAACCGTCAAAGCCCCATTCTTCGCGCAAGATATTATGCAACAACTCTTTACTTTTTGCAACCGGCACTCCCAGAAAGTCTGAGTAAGCCATCATCAAAGACTGGCAATCATAATTACGAATAACGTGACGGAACGGCACCAGATGTACCTCACGCATTTCCCGCTCGGACAATCCTATATCATGAGAATCGCGACCACCCAATGGAGCACCATGTCCCCCAAAATGTTTAGGAGTAGTAAATAAACCTTTGGACTGATACCCCTTAATCCAGGCTCCACCAATCTGTGATACCAAAACCGGGTCTTCACCAAATGTTTCTTCACAACGTCCCCAACGGGCATCCTGTGCTACATCCAGCACCGGAGACCATGCCTGCATAGTGCCTGCTGCAAGAGTCTCATCACCGACAGCCATTGCTATTTCCTCTGTCAGTTTCTTATTCCAGGTTGCTCCCATCGCCAATGCTTGCGGGAAAATGGTTGCGCCACTACCATAAGAGAAACCATGCACAGCCTCTACTTTCGTGATAGGCGGCACATATAAATGAGGGATACCGGGAATGCCCCATCCTTCACGAATCAATTCCATTTTATCTTCCGGCGTCATCACAGACAACAGACTTTCCACACGTTCTTCCACCGGAAGCGTTGGGTCCATATAACGAAGTGCAGTCTTTTCACCTTTCCGGTCTTTCAATACTTTATCAGCCAAAAGAACTGAAACTTCCTTTACGGCAAAAGGTTTCACACGGTCACTTCCTTTGAAAGCCAGTCTGACATGTGCTCCATATTTGGGCGAAAACTTCACCTTCATTTCTTTTGCACTACCTTGCACCTGATAGTCCACAGGTACCCCGAGGTTCATCGGGTCGTAGGTAACAAATACATTCATCAGTTGTCTCAAGTCGTCTTTCGCCACACCTTGCACCTGAAGATTAAGTTCGCATACATCACCGGGAGTCTGAATAGTAAACATCAACCATTGGTCCGTCTTCAAGTCCCGGCCATTAACTTCCCACATCGTCTTCGAATCTTTATCAAAAGCCAACGAAGCTTTTTCCATATTAGTCGATGCCGAAACAGATAAAATATCACTTGGCTGCTGAGCCATTAGAAAAGTGCAGGACAATATACCTGCAAATAGAAACAAGTGCCTCTTTAAATTCATATTATCAGATTTTAATTTGATGATGCAAAGTAAAGCGCAACCGCTTAATAAAATGATAACATCATAATTAATGAAACATTAAAATCCACTTAATGGATATCTTTTCTTAAAAAAGAGAAGCTCGGTCAGAAGAATTGCATGAATAAGTAATTGCTTTTCGCTAAAAAGCATTACTTTTGTCCAAGCTAATACTTCATTAAGGACATACAAAATGAAAAAGACACTATCTATAATCTTCCTCCTGCTTATATGTATGCATTCAATGTCTCAGCTTCCTGAATATGGTTTGCATATCCAGTCTTATCCACTTCAAAATTCCGAATTCACCAGCATGGCATTAGAAGATGGAAAGTACATAGAGACCAAAAGAGAAAAAATAACTCTGAGTTTCAACCTCTGGGTCAGACCTGATAATGTGTTCGGGACTGTATTCCGCATCATCACTGATAATAATAAGAACATCGACCTGATGTACAGTGTAAGTGATAACGACAGACGTTTTCCAATCCTGGTTACCGGAGATGCCGTACATCCTATTCAAAAGGAAGTGAGACGTGAGATGTGGACTTCCGCCAATGTAACCCTTGACTTCAAAGAGGGTGATATTACCGTATCATATGATAGTACGGAAATCAAGGTTAAATATGCCGACCTGAAAGGCGTAGAGGGAATACGCATAGCCTTTGGCTATTGTCCATTTGAGAATTTCTCTCTGGCCGATGTAGCTTCCGTCAATATTAGAGATATCAGTATAAAACGTGGAGCAGAAGAAATACGTCAATGGAAGATGGCACGTCACAACGGGGACGTTTGTTACGATGAGATATCCCACATTCCGGCTACCGGTAAAAACACCCGTTGGGTTATCGACCAATATATCACCTGGAAGAAAATCTATTCACAGCATTTTGTGTCTTCTCCTTCCGTAGCATTCGATCCTCTTGTCGGAACCTTCTATGTAGCCACAAATAAAAAGAAATTATACGTCTTTCATACTGATGAAAGAGTGACGGACACCATCCGGATAAAAGGTGGAGAGTTTGCCGCCAACTATCCAAACCAGTTGATATACATACCGCAACGCCAGCAGCTACTTTCCTATAATCTGAATGAGAATCTCTTTTCTGCTTTCGACCCCGTTACGCAGTGCTGGAAGGGGACGCAAGCGCCCGTACAAGAGCATGATTACTGGAACAATACACTCGTTTATAATCCTGCCAATTCTTCATTAATTAGTTTCGGCGGATACGGACATTATCACTATAATAATAAATTAGTCATCAGTTATCCTTATGAAGACACACCGCAACGTCAACTCAGTCTGACAAGTATCCATCCCCGGTATTCTTGTAGTTCTGTTATTGTCGACAGTACACTCTACATCTTTGGCGGTCGTGGTTGCCCATCCGGACGACAGGAATTATCTCCCCGCAATTATTATGACTTATATTCAGTCAACCTGCTCACCCAGCAGGTCAATAAGCTGTGGGAAGCTCCGCAAACCCCGGTAGGTGGAGACTTCCAACCCTGCGAAAACATGGTTTATGATGCGGAAAAAGATTGCTTCTACCTTTTCAGCACACAGCAAGGCGGCACTCTGATGAGAATTGATACACAAACGCCACATTTTGAACTAATGTCGCTACCTATGGGATTGAAGTTAGAATCGCAATACCTATATAGCAACCTATACTATTCACCTAAACAAAAGAAACTATACGTAGCCATTCATCAGGCTGAAGTTAGCGGAAAGGCTGATTTGGATATATATGAATTGAATTTTCCCCCAATCCCCATTCTGTCTTTCAAACAGCCGGATGTAGTTGAGGGCAAAACAGATCAGAGCAAGCACACCTATCTATGGCTATACATCGTAAGCGGATTATTAGTCATTAGCGGTATAGGAGCTCTTTATTACAAGAAAAGAAAAGAGGAAATAGACCGGATAAAGTCTTCTGCCAAAGAAGAAAAAAGCCCGACAACAAACACCTCCCAAGCAGAAGGAGCAAATACCCTACTGACCAAAGAGATGCCCGAAATAAAGATAGAGATGCCGATTAGTACACCTGATCTGACATTCCATAACTATGACTTTTCCAAGAAATGCGTTTGCTTCTTTGGTGGCTTCCATGTTGTAGACAAAGAGGGGAATGACTGTACAGCCTTATTCACCCCTACTCTTAAGGCTTTACTAATATTACTTATTCTTTATACAGGCAAAGATTCAAAAGGAATCATCGGGCACAAGCTGATCCAACTGTTATGGTACGATAAAGCAGAAGAGTCTGCTAAAAACAACCGTAATGTATACATGAGTAAACTGCGCGGTTTACTGGATAAAGTGGGTGATATCAAGATACTAAATCAGAATGGATTCTGGAGTATACAGTTTGAAGAAGGCACTATCTGCGACTATCTGGAAGCGCTCCATTTATACAGAGGAAATAACGGACAAGACCTGGAGAAACTGCTTGAGCTATTATTGCGTGGTATGATGCTCCCTAACGTAGAGAATGATTGGATTGATGCATTCAAGAATGATTTCTCCAATGATACTATTGATCTGCTTTGCAGATTATTAAAGCAGGAAGACCTTTCGGATACACTGAAACTGAAGATTGCAGACACCCTCTTCCAGCATGATTATATCAATGAAGAAGCGCTTTGTGTGAAATGCCGCATCCTCTGCCAGCAAGGAAAGAAGGGACTTGCCAAAACTGTTTATGATACTTTCTGCAAAGAATATGCAGCTTCATTGGGAACAGAATACAAATATTCTCTAATGGAGATTATCGAGTAGTAACGAGTAACAAGCTACAAGCTACTGTGTTGTGAGAGTGTCAAAAGTAAAAATCACTATCAATGACAAAATGATACGCTTATCAGAATTTTGATACACCTTCGGCGAGCATGCCGAAAGGTACTTATCACCTGTAACTCGTAGCCCGTAACTAAATCATTTTCGTTTGGGCTGCTTCATTTCCAACGGCTTCTCTTTGCGCAGCATCTTACCTGCCTGCCCTACCAACCACAAGTAATGGTCGCTTTCAATTCCTTCTTCGATAGGAACAAATGTACTGGCACCTACAGGAACCTTTTTAGCACATTTGAAGATTGCCGTGCCTTCATCTATTTCGTCAAACATAGCTACATAAATCATTTCAGCTCCTTCCTTTATGGCCCCTGACAACTGTTTCCAAAGGAACGAACCTTTATTGCGTGGTATCTGCACACTATTTTCGCGCCCTTTCATATTACGCCACGAAAAACCTGGAAAACACAAAGGAGCATAGTCCACTTTATTCTTCTTGGCCCACTTGATATCCTCACCAACCAGTTTCTGATAGCGGGGATATGAATCTTCATTATAACGCCCCACGAACCAAGGCATCACTACATCACACTTCTTAATCAGTTCATGCAGACGAGGGTCCGATTCCGTATCGCCACTCAATTCGCGCCAATGCGTAGGCACACCCAGCATTACACTGAACCCTTGTGCTTTCAGACCATTAATAATCTTCTCAGCCTCATTCAGACCATAACGGCGGCGATCATTAAATCCCACTCCCCAAACAGTAACCAACGGTTTGCCGTTGTGATACAGATAGGAAGGATTCTTGGCATGGTCTTTCAAGGAATGGCGCTTGGCTATATCAGCAATATCTTTCAGTAACGCATCTTCACCTCCGGGGCGCATACCGCTCAGGTCGTACATCACACAGATAGCCCGCTCATACTTATTGGCAGCCTGCATGGCCGAGTTCAGTACCTTATTGAAGTGGTTCAGTCCGCTTTTATTGCTAATTTCCCCTACAAAGCGTTGCATAAACACGCCATCCAGTCCATACTCTTTCATCCATCTGAAATGGGTATCCACCGTAGAGGCATCGTGCGAAGAGAAAGTGTAAGCCGGCGTGCCGTCAGCAAACTTGAACTCCGTCTTATACAGTTGCTTATACTCCGATACTTCCGGCCAAAAGTCAATCGTACAGGAACCGGGGCGAAAACCATCGTGTCCGGTGTAGTGATACCATCCCCGGCCGGCACCATCATCAGGGGCGTTGAACCACCCCTGATAACCGGCCATCACCAATCCTTTGTACGAGTTATACTGCTTTCCGGCAGTCTGTGCCATAATACCTACTGAAAACAACAAGTATACAATAAACCAATTTAGTCTTCTTACCATAACCTATTTTATATCTTTATTATCTTAATACCAATTCACTAAAATGCTCTTTGCAAGGTGTACTTTTCTCCCGGTTGAGTCTGAATATCATACTCATAAATCTTATACAGAAGAGGATACTGTGCCCTCAGTCCGGCAGCTACCAGAGGCTCTTTAATATCTCCGCGTTTCATCAACGGATTGGGATTATCGCCCTTGGCTTCTTTCAGTCCTGCACCTTCCAGTGGCACGTACGAACGGATGCGCAGGTTGCCACCGATGCGGGAAGTTACGGTAGCCGTAGTCAGCTCACCGCCATCCCAGTCCATATCTACCTCGAAAGCTCCACGGGCCACCAGACCTTTTACGCTGCCTTTGCTCCAATCTCCGGGCAGGGCAGGCAGTAAGTGCAATGCTTCATCATGACTTTGAAGCAGCATCTCGGCTACACCGGCCGTAAAGCCGAAGTTACCATCAATCTGGAAAGGCGGATGTGCATCGAACATATTCGGGTAAGTGCGTCCGTTGGGGTTTCCATCTTCCACCAGATTCAGCATATTCTTGATTATCTTATAGGCATGGTCGCCATCGAGCAGACGTGCCCACAGGTTTATCTTCCAGCCGATAGACCAACCGGTAGCCATGTCACCGCGATACAGGAGCGAACGTTTAGCTGCCTGAAAAAGCTGCGGATGCGCATACGGGGAAATCTGATTACTCGGATAAAGACCATACAAGTGGGAGACATGACGGTGGTCGTTACGCGGGTCATCCACATCGGCCAGCCATTCCTGCAACTGATTGTGCTTGCCTATCTGCATAGGGGGCAGGCGCTTAATCATACTTTGCAGACTGTCGCAATAGGATGTATGGTCGGGATACAGCAGTTTCGTAGCCGACAGGACGGAAGTCAGTGCATCCAGCACAATCTGTGTGTCCATGGTGCATCCGGCGGTAAGCATCGTGCCTGTTCCCGGAGGGCCTTGTTCAGGCGACATGGAGGGTGCACAAACCATCCAGCCATATTTAGGATGTTCCACCAGGAAGTCGAGGAAGAAGTCGGCAGCTCCTTTCAGAGCCGGATAAGCAGTTTGCAGGAATGCCTGGTCGCCTGTATAAAGATAGTGTTGCCACAAGTGCTGGCTCAACCAGGCACCGCCCAATGGCCAGACATACGAAGCACCATCTACAGGGCCGGCCATACGCCACAAATCCGTATTATGATGTACTGTCCAGCCGCGACAATCATACAGGGTGTGGGCTGTGCCTTGTGCCGATTCGGAGAGCTCTTTTACCATCTGGAAGAGAGGCTCGTGCATTTCCGTAAGGTTGGTCACTTCTGCCGGCCAATAGTTCATCTCGGTATTGATGTTGATGGTATACTTTCCATCCCACGGGGCGAAGAGCTCATGGTTCCAGATGCCTTGCAAGCCTGCCGGTTGTCCGCCGGGCTGTGAAGAAGAGATGAGCAGGTAGCGACCGAACTGGAACATCAATGCTACCAGACCGGGGTCTTTGCCTTCATTGAAATGCTTGATGCGGTAGGATGTCTCTTCTTTGGCGGAAGCTCCCACGTTGAGTGATACACGACCGAAAAGCTTTTGATAAGCTTCCTCATGGGCGGACAGCGCCTGGGCATACGGGCGTTTCATGGCTTTCGCAAGGAACTCCGTCGCACGCCGGGTTTCATTGGCACTCACGTCTTTATAATTGACGAAGTTGGTGGCAGCCGTCACATAAATCACGGCGGCATCTGCACCTTTCACTTCGATGCAGTCATTGGTAACACTCACCTTGCCCTTTTCAGCCTTTATCTGGGTGCGGGTTTCAAAACGGATGGCTCCGGGGATGCCCTCGTGTGCAGAGCCGTGACCGGACAAGAGCAGACTCTTACCGCTTTTCTTTACCGCGTATTCCTTATACGGGGTGCTGTATCGGGTGGTGAAACTGACTGCGCCCGGTTTATCGGCTTCAATACGCACAATCAGCGCATTATCTGCCAACGAGGTAAACACGGTGCGGGTATAGTTCACTTCACCTATTTTGTATCGCACGGATGCTATCGCCTTTTCCAAGTCCAGTTCTCTACGATAATCGGAGTAATCGGCATGTCCATCAAATTCCAGCATCAGGCTACCGATGGTCTGGAATGGCATACCATGTTGTCCGGTGAAGAAGTTATCGGCAATCATCTTTTCTGCTTCTTTCTCACGCCCGGTGAAAAGCAGTTCTCTGACCTGGGGCAACACGCCGAGTGCCTTCGGACTGTCATTGCGATGCGGTCCACCACCCCAGACAGTCTCTTCATTCAACTGTATTTGTTCATTAACTACTCCGCCATAGAGCATGGCGCCCAAACGCGAATTTCCTAAAGGTAACGCTTCGGTCCATACCTTAGCCGGCTGACTGTACCACAGCTTCAAATCATCAGCTTTGGCCATTACGCAACACGCGCATATAAAGAATAGACCTATCAAACGGTTTTTCATGATTATTAAGTTTATGTTTTCCGAATGCAAAGAAAAGCGGAACCCATTAATAAAGTCAACGAAAAAGCCTTAATATCCACTTAAAATAAGATTAATAGAAAGGATTGACGAAAATAATGCTCTTTTTGAGGGAAGAAATGAGATTAACATGAGGTTATTTTCAGAGTCAGAAGCCGGTTTACGTAGTTGCTACTTTGCCAACGTCTTGCCAAAGCTTTGGCAAAGTCTTGCCAAGGCAGTGGCAAAAGTTTGCCAATGCGGTGGCAAAAGATTGCCAAAGCCTTGGCAGAAGATTGGCAAAGTATTAGCAGAAGATTTGCAAATCCTTTTTCAAAGAGATAAAGCATGCATTCTCAATATAATTAGTACATTTGCAGTGTAATCAACACTAAAAAGTACAATAAAGATGAACTTAAACAAAGTATTTGCCACTGTGCAGGAAGCCAGCCGCGAATTATTATCGCTGAGCGACCAGGAAATCAACCGGATTTTGCTGGCTGTAGCAGATGCCGCCCTGGCAAAATCGGACTTTATCCTTGCAGAGAACAAGAAGGACCTGGAAAGGATGGACCCTAAAGACCCGAAATACGACCGTTTGAAACTAACCGCAGAGCGTCTGCAAGGCATTGCTGCCGACACACGCAATGTAGCAACCCTCCCCTCTCCACTGGGACGCATATTGAAGGACAGCACACACCCGAAAGGAATGAGAATCAAAAAAGTAAGCGTTCCCTTTGGCGTCATCGGCATCATATACGAAGCACGCCCGAACGTTAGTTTCGATGTGTTCTCCCTCTGCCTGAAAAGCGGAAACGCCTGTATCCTGAAGGGTGGCAGCGATGCCGACTATTCCAATCGTGCCATCATCAGCGTGATACACGAAGTACTGGAACGTTTCAACGTCAATCCACATATCGTAGAGTTGCTGCCCGCCGACCGTGAAGCAACCGCCGAACTGCTGAATGCCCGAGGCTACGTGGATTTGCTCATCCCCCGTGGCAGCAGCAACCTCATCAACTTTGTGCGCCAGAACGCCACCATCCCGGTAATTGAAACCGGCGCAGGCATCTGCCACACCTTCTTCGACCGATATGGTGACGTAAAGAAAGGTGCCGCCATCATCAACAATGCCAAAACCCGCCGCGTCAGCGTCTGCAATGCTTTGGACTGCGTACTGATTGACGGAGACCGCCTCAGCGACCTCCCCGCCCTTTGCCGGCCGTTGCCCCAAAGCCATGTGGTAATCTATGCAGACCCTTATGCCTACAATGTCCTGAAAGGCAGCTATCCCGACGAGCTGTTGAAAGAAGCCACAGAAGAGGACTTCGGCACCGAATTCCTGGACTACAAGATGTCCGTCAAAACCGTTCAATCCATCCGCGAAGCCATCGCCCATATCCAGAAATATGGCTCCAAACATAGCGAATGTATCGTGACCGAAGATGAGTCCCGTGCCGAATGGTTCTGCCGTGATGTGGACGCCGCCTGCATATACGTCAACGTACCGACTTCCTTTACAGACGGAGCGCAGTTCGGACTGGGCGCTGAAATTGGTATCAGCACCCAGAAGCTGCATGCCCGTGGCCCCATGGCATTGGAAGAGCTCACCACCTACAAGTGGATTATCGAAGGAGAAGGACAGGTGAGGGAGTGATAAGTGGTAGAGTGATAAGTGATTAGTAAAAGTATCTCCATTCATAAATCATAAATCATAAATTATAAATCATAAATATAATCATGAAGAAGTTTACTTGTGTGCAGGACATCGGCAATCTGAAGGCTGCACTGGATGAAGCATTTGAGATCAAGAAAGACCGTTTTAAATATGTAGAGTTGGGACGTAACAAGACGTTGATGATGATTTTCTTCAACTCCAGCTTGCGTACCCGCCTCAGCACCCAGAAAGCTGCTACGAATCTGGGTATGAACGTCATCGTACTCGATATCAACCAGGGTGCATGGAAACTGGAAACAGAACGCGGCGTCATCATGGACGGCGACAAACCCGAACACCTGCTGGAAGCCATTCCCGTGATGGGTTGCTACTGCGACATCATCGGTGTACGCTCCTTCGCCCGCTTCGAGAGTAAGGAAGATGATTACAACGAAATCATCATAAACCAATTCATCCAACATTCCGGACGTCCGGTGTTCTCAATGGAAGCTGCCACACGCCACCCGTTGCAGAGTTTTGCCGACCTCATCACCATTGAGGAATACAAAAAGACGGCACGCCCCAAAGTCGTAATGACCTGGGCCCCCCATCCGCGTCCGTTGCCTCAAGCCGTGCCTAACTCATTCGCAGAGTGGATGAACGCTACAGATTATGATTTCGTCATCACCCATCCCGAAGGCTACGAACTTGCCCCGCAATTCGTGGGAAATGCACGCGTTGAATACGACCAGATAAAAGCCTTTGAAGGTGCCGATTTTATCTACGCCAAGAACTGGGCAGCTTATGCTGGCGATAATTACGGACAGATTCTGAGTAAAGACCGCGAATGGACTGTCAGCGCCCGCCAGATGGCTGTGACCAACAATGCCCGTTTCATGCACTGCCTGCCCGTACGCCGCAACATGATTGTAACGGACGACGTTATCGAAAGCCCCCAGTCTATCGTAATTCCCGAAGCCGCTAACCGCGAAATATCGGCTACGGTAGTATTGAAGAGACTGCTCCAATCACTCTAAGAAAGAGAAAGTCTTTGTGTATTCCGGACGAATCAATATGCGCCCGGAATATGCAAAATGACTTCTGACATACCTTCCCTTTACTCCAAAAGCGAAGATAAGCAACATCTCAACGTTAAAAATAAGCGAGCTTATTTTGTACTGCTCTCGGTTTGCATTATCTTTGCCCCAAACAACGCTAAGGATTATGACTATAAAAGAGTTTTTTTCTTTCCGACAGAATAAATACTTCTGGGCAAACCTGATTGCAATGATTATTGTGGTTGCCCTTGCACTGTTCGGAGTATTGAAGGGACTGGATATATATACCCGTCACGGCGAAGCTGTAGTGGTGCCCAATGTGAAAGGCATGGGAGTTGCAGAAGCTGAAAAGCTATTCCGCAACCAGGGCCTGAGCTGCATTGTTTCCGACTCCAGCTATGTAAAAAACTTACCTGCCGGATGCATCCTCGACTACAATCCTTCTGCCGGACAGAAGGTGAAAGAAGGACGCACCATCTATCTGACAATAAACACGCTTAGTACCCCCCTGCAAGTCGTTCCCAACGTAGCGGACAACAGTTCTATGCGTCAGGCACAGGCACGTCTGTTAGCATCCGGTTTCAAACTGGCCGAAAACCAGTACATACCCGGTGAGAAAGATTGGGTATACGGTGTGAAATATAAAGGACATACACTGACTAACGGAGAGAAAGTGCCCGTAGGTGCTACGCTGACCCTAATTGTGGGAGATGGCGGAGAATTGCCCCAAGAAGGAGATTCTACAGGAACAGATGCCGGTACACCCGTTTCTTCCGGAGACTCTGCTGCGGATGAATCCTGGTTCTAATCGAATAGATATACACGGGGAATTTTCATTATAATAACACATAGAAAAAACAAGGGATGATAGAAGAATTGCCGGACGACATAACGATTGATGACGACCTGGACGATGTGGAACCCGTCGGCGATGAGGCGCAACTCTATGAACACTTCCGTGTGGTAGTGGACAAGGGACAGGAGATGATGCGCGTAGACAAATACCTGTTCGACCGCCTGACGAACGCTTCGCGCAACCGCATTCAGAAAGCGGCGCAAGATGGCTTCGTGATGGCCAACAACAAACCCGTCAAAAGCAGCTACAAGGTGAAGCCAATGGACGTCATCACCATCATGATGGACCGCCCACGTTATGAAAACGAAGTCATTCCCGAAGATATTCCACTTAATATCGTTTATGAGGATAAATACCTCATGATAGTGAACAAGCCTGCCGGACTGGTTGTCCATCCGGGACATGGAAACTATCACGGTACTTTAGTGAATGCCATTGCCTGGCACATGAAAGATAATCCCGATTACGATGCCAACGACCCTCACGTGGGACTAGTACACCGTATCGATAAAGACACATCCGGTCTGCTCGTCATAGCAAAAACACCGGATGCCAAAACCAACCTCGGCATACAGTTCTTCAACAAAACCACCAAACGCCGCTACCGTGCGCTGGTGTGGGGAGTGATGGAACAGGATGAAGGAACCGTCACAGGCAACATCGGCCGGAATCCCAGAGACCGTATGCAAATGACCGTCCTGCCCGACGACCAGGGAAAACATGCCGTAACCCATTACCGGGTACTGGAACGCTTGGGTTATGTCACCCTTGTAGAGTGCATCCTCGAAACAGGACGTACCCATCAGATACGTGTGCACATGAAACACATCGGGCACGTGCTCTTTAATGATGAGCGCTACGGTGGTCATGAGATTCTGAAAGGTACTCATTTTAGTAAATACAAACAATTTGTAAACAATTGCTTCGATACTTGTCCGCGGCAGGCGCTGCACGCCATGACGCTGGGGTTTGTGCATCCCGCCACCGGCGAAGAGATGTATTTTACCTCGGAAATGCCCGACGACATGACCCAGCTGATAGACAAATGGAGAGGCTACATCAGTAACAGAGATTTAGAATGAAACGCACGATTGCTATCGTTTGCGGAGGTGACACCTCCGAATTCCAGGTTTCCCTGCGCAGTGCACAGGGCATCTATTCCTTTATCGATAAGGAAAAGTATACATTATATATTGTGGAAATGCAAGGGCTGGACTGGCATGCGCAACTCCCCGACGGCGGCAAAGCCCCCATCGACCGGAATGACTTCAGTTTCCAACTGAATGGCAAGAAGGTCACCTTCGACTTTGCCTACATCACCATCCATGGCACCCCGGGCGAAGACGGACGTTTGCAAGGTTACTTCGACCTGCTCCACATCCCCTACTCCTGTTGCGGAGTGCTGGCAGCCGCACTTACTTACGATAAGTTTGCCTGCAACCAATACCTGAAAGTATTTGGTGTCCGCATTTCAGAGTCTTTAGTGCTCCGGCAGGGACAGTCCATTTCCGACGAAGACGTGATAGAGAAGATTGGCTTGCCTTGCTTCATCAAGCCCAGTCTAGGTGGTTCAAGTTTCGGTGTAACAAAGGTTAAGACGAAAGAACAAATACAACCTGCCATTGTTAAGGCATTCAACGAAGCGAAAGAAGTCCTGGTGGAAGCCTTCATGGAAGGAACGGAAATCACCTGCGGTTGCTACAAGACCAAAGAGAAGTCGGTAGTGTTCCCCATCACAGAAGTGGTGACGGATAATGAGTTCTTCGACTACGACGCCAAGTACAACGGACAGGTTTCCGAAATCACTCCCGCCCGCATCTCCGACGACCTGACTCGCCGAGTACAGGCATTGACTTCCGCCATCTATGATATTCTGGGTGCCTCCGGCATCATCCGTGTGGATTATATCATTACAGCCGGAGACAAAGTCAACCTGCTGGAAGTAAACACCACGCCCGGAATGACGACTACCAGTTTCATACCCCAGCAAGTGCGTGCTGCGGGACTGGATATCAAAGATGTAATGACAGATATTATCGAGAACCAATTTTAGTGATGAAAGGTTAGTGATTAGTGATTAGCATCCAGGCAATTCACTATTCACAACCAACTAATCGCTAATCACTAAACGTTAATCATTATGAACATGGAATTTGATGAAATCCGCCCTTATCATGACGAGGAACTTCCTCAGATTTTTGAGGAACTGATTGCCGATCCGGCTTTCCGGCAGGTGGCGACTGCTGTTTTTCCGGAAGTTCCTTTTGAGGCACTTGCGCAAAAAATGCGTTCATGCAAGACGAAGTTGGAGTTTCAGAAAGCATTCTGTTACGTAATTCTGAGAAAGTTTGCCAAGGACACCACTCTGGGGGTGACTCTGGACCGCACGGCGCTATCGGATAAGGAGTCCGCTTATACCTATATATCCAACCACCGCGACATTATCCTCGACTCAGGTTTCCTGTCCGTAGAATTGATAGACCAGGACATAGACACAGTAGAGATTGCCATCGGAGACAACTTATTAATCTATCCCTGGATTAAGAAATTCGTGCGCGTCAACAAATCATTCATCGTGCAACGTGCCCTGACCATGCGGCAGATGCTGGAATCTTCGGCACGCATGTCGCGCTATATGCACCACACCATCAAGGACAAGAATCAATCCATCTGGATAGCCCAACGCGAAGGACGTGCGAAAGACTCGAACGACCGTACACAGGAAAGCGTTCTCAAAATGCTTGCCATGGGTGGAGAAGGCGACATCATAGACCGGCTAACGGAAATGAACATCGCTCCGCTGGCCATCTCGTATGAATATGACCCTTGCGACTACTTGAAAGCACAAGAGTTCCAGTTGAAACGTGACATACCGGACTACAAGAAAACGCAGGCAGACGACCTGAAGAATATGCAGACCGGATTGTTCGGATTCAAAGGGTATGTACACTTCCAGGTGTCGCCCTGCATCAATGAAGAACTGGCAAAGCTAGACCATTCTCTACCCAAGCCCGAACTCTTCTCACAGATTTCCGCCCTCATAGACCGGAAAATCCATGCGAACTATCGCATATATCCCGGTAATTATATAGCTCACGATTGCTTGTCGGGTACCAAATCTTTCTCCACCCATTACACCGCCGAAGAAAAACAACGTTTCCTGAAATACATCGACCAGCAACTCGACCGCATAGAACTGGCAAACAAAGACGTACCGTTCCTACGCGAAAAGATACTGTTGATGTATGCCAATCCTCTGACGAATTATCTGGTTGCAAAAACTGAGACTCCGAAATAAAGTAAGATATGAAAGGTAAGCTACAATTCTCCGCTTCTTTACGCTGGCTCTTGCCCATACTGCTATGTGTATTGGTTTCCTGTGGCGATGATGACGAGTATCATTACCCACCCGTGAAACTGGAATTTCTGACTGCACAGGCAGATGCCAATGGCAGTTTAAAATCCGTTTTGACGGATGAAGGAAAAACCTACGCAGTAGTGGAAGACGCATCGAATACGCGTATAGATGCGAATGCGTCAGTCCGCATAGTCAGTAATTATGGCACGGCAGTGACTACTGATGGCACATCCGGAGTGAAATTGTATGCCTCGTTAAATGCTGTATCTCCTGTGCCGAGACCTGCATCGGAGTTCAAAGATGGAGTGAAACGCGATCCGGCCGATGTGACCAGCATCTGGATGGGACTTGATTATCTGAATATGATACTGGACATCAAAGCACAAAACGGAAAACATTTATTCCACTTTGTGGAAGAGGACGTCAGTACGGACGAAGAGACCGGACACCGGTTTGTGTACCTCTCATTGTATCATAGTGACGGAGATGTACAAGCTTATAATAAACGTGCCTATCTTTCCATTCCCCTGCGGCAATATGCTACAGAAGGGGTAGAAAAAGTAACAGTACGTTTTTCACTGCAAACCTACTCCGGTGAAGAAAAGAGTTATGAATTTGAATATAATCCCCAATAAAACAATCCAGATGAAAATAAATTCCGTTATCACAGGCATTTGCCTGTTCTTCACTTCCCTTTTTTCCTGTCAGCAAAAAGGAGATTTCAAGTCCGTTTCAGCCGAAGAGTTCTCTTCGATTATTGCTAATCCGGATGTTCAGCGCCTAGATGTACGTACCGTTGCTGAATATTCTGAGGACCACATACCGGGCAGCATCAATATTAATGTGCTGGATAAAGAGTTTCCGGCAATGGCCGACTCCACACTGCAAAAAGAAAAGCCTGTAGCTCTTTACTGCCGAAGTGGCAAGCGCAGCAAAAAGGCAGCCGCTATACTCAGCGCAAAAGGATATGTAGTCTACGACCTTGATGAAGGTTTCGAAGGCTGGAAGAAAGCCGGCAAGGAAACAGAGAAATAAGATAGTTTTGCACTACGTTCATATAAAAAAGAGAAAAGCCGCAAAGCACTGTTATCAGTCCTTTGCGGCTTTCTTATCTCTTTAAACAAAGAGTGAATTATCCTTTCACTCCGTTGTATTCGTCAGAAACAGTCAGTTTCTTGCGGCCTTTTGCACGACGTGAAGCCAATACTCTGCGACCGTTAGCGGAAGCCATTCTTTCACGGAAACCGTGTTTGTTTTTTCTCTTTCTGTTAGAGGGTTGAAATGTTCTTTTCATTACTGTATATTGTTTTATGTTATTATTTCACGTAATCGGGCTGCAAAAATAGGGACTTTTTTCAAAATAACCAAGAGTTAAGTCTTTTTCTCTCAAAACTTTTTGCGTTTTTTACTGATTTCCATTACTTTTGTACCCGCAAAGCTCACTGGAGACAAATTATATAACATCTAAAATAAAAAATATTAGTATGATTAATGCCCAAGACATTAAAAATGGAACTTGCATCCGCATGGATGGCAAGCTGTATTTCTGTATCGAATTCCTGCATGTAAAACCGGGAAAAGGTAACACTTTTATGCGTGTCAAACTGAAAGACGTAGTAAACGGCTATGTACTCGAACGTCGCTTCAATATCGGCGAAAAGCTGGAAGATGTACGTGTAGAGCGTCGTCCTTATCAGTACTTATATAAAGAAGGTGAAGACTATATCTTCATGAATCAGGAAACTTTTGACCAACATCCTATTGCTCACGACCTCATCAACGGTGTTGACTTCCTGATGGAAGGTTCAGTTTTGGAAGTTGTATCGGACGCTTCTACCGAAACTGTTCTTTACGCTGACATGCCTATCAAGGTTCAGCAGAAGATTACTTATACTGAACCGGGTGTAAAAGGTGATACAGCTACCAACACTCTGAAACCTGCAACTGTTGAGTCAGGTGCTACGGTACGGGTTCCTTTATTCATCAGCGAAGGCGAAACTATCGAAATCGATACCCGTGATGGTTCTTACGTAAGCCGCGTGAAAGTATAAGACGGATCATTTCATACATATATAAGCTGTCTGCCAGGAGAATCAAACACTTCCGGCGGGCAGTTTTTTTTATATAGTCAGTAAAAGAATATACAATCGGAGTAATTATCGAAAAATAATGGTTTATCTTTGTAAGCAACAAGCAACCCAATTGCAACCATGAGTAAACAGATAAAGACAGACAACGAATATAACAGTCACCAAGTTGGTGACGAATTAAAAGATTAATGCATTTATGAAATACTCCGTCATCATCCCCGTATACAACCGTCCCGACGAGTTAGACGAACTGTTATGCAGCCTGGCCGGGCAAAGCTTCAACGATTTTGAGGTCGTGGTTGTGGAAGACGGTTCATCCGTTCCCTGCAAAGAAGTAGTGGAATACTATCAGAAAAAACTGGATATACACTATTATAACAAGCCCAATTCCGGCCCCGGACAAAGCCGGAACTATGGCGCCGAACGAAGTACCGGGGAATATCTGATTATACTAGATTCCGACTGCATACTGCCCGAAGGTTACCTTACCGCCATCGAGAAAGAACTCCAAATCTCCCCTGCCGATGCCTTCGGCGGACCGGACCGGGCACATGAATCTTTTACGGATATACAGAAAGCTATTAATTACTCCATGACTTCTTTCTTTACCACCGGTGGCATCCGCGGTGGAAAAAAGAAAATGGATAAATTCTATCCGCGAAGCTTCAATATGGGAGTCAGACAAGATGTATACACTGCACTTGGAGGCTTCTCCAAAATGCGGTTCGGAGAAGATATCGACTTTAGTATCCGGATATTCAAAGGCGGTTATCAGTGCAGGCTGTTCCCAGATGCGTGGGTATATCATAAGCGGCGCACGGACCTGAAGAAATTCTTCAAGCAAGTGCACAATTCGGGGATTGCACGTATCAACCTGTATAAGAAGTACCCGGAATCATTGAAGATTGTTCACCTCTTACCAGCAGCATTCACGCTCGGAGTGGCAATATTGTTGCTCGGTGCTCCTTTCTGTCTTTATAGCCTGACGCCCATTGCACTATATGCACTATTGGTATGTGTTGACTCCACCATCCAAAACCGGAGTTTGCTTATCGGTATTTACTCCATCGCCGCTTCTTTCATCCAACTCATCGGATACGGGACCGGTTTCTGGCGGGCATGGTGGAACCGTTGCATACGGGGAAAAGATGAATTTGAAGCATTTAAAAAGAACTTTTATAAGTGATGAACGATTAGTGTTTAGTGATTAGCATGGAAAAACTAAATATCAACCAGTGGGCGGAAGAAGACCGTCCACGGGAGAAGATGATGCTGAAAGGCTCAGAGGCTCTGAGCGACGCCGAACTTCTTGCCATCCTTATCGGTTCAGGAAACACAGAGGAAAGCGCAGTAACTCTGATGCAACGGGTGCTCTCCGAATGTGGCAATGATCTGAATCAATTAGGAAAATGGGAAGTGCGGGATTTCTCCCGCTTCAAAGGCTTTGGCCCGGCCAAAAGCATCACTATCATGGCAGCATTGGAACTGGGCAAACGCCGCAAACTACAAGAACGCCCGGAACGCGCCACGGTCCGTTGCTCTAAAGACATCTACGAACTTTTCCACCCTCTGCTCTGCGATCTTGCCTACGAAGAATTCTGGGTATTGCTACTCAACCAATCTTCCCGCATCATCGACAAAACCCGCATCAGCCGCGGCGGCATCGACCAAACCACCGCCGATGTACGCAGCATCCTGCGCGAAGCCCTGATACAGCGTGCCACACAGATAGCCCTGATACACAACCATCCTTCGGGCAGTCCCCGTCCAAGCACAGACGACCAACGCCTGACGCAACTCGTGCAAAAAGGGACACAGACTATGAACATCCGCCTCATCGACCACGTTATTGTAACAGACGGAAAGTACTACAGTTTCAATGATGAAGGAATGATCTAGCGGCTTTTTCAAAACCCGTTCTTTTGTAGTTTCAATTAATTTCTTTAGCTTTGCCTAACTAAACCATACGAATATGACCAAGTTTGAAATAGAAGAAAAAATAGTAGAGATGCTCAAGACCGTATTTGATCCGGAAATCCCGGTAAACGTATACGATCTGGGACTTATCTACAAGATAGACCTCGCCGACAATGGGGAAGTAAGTATTGACATGACTTTAACAGCTCCCAATTGTCCGGCTGCCGACTTCATCATGGAAGATGTGCGCCAGAGAGTTGAATCGGTTGACGGTGTCACTGCCGCTACCATCAATCTGGTGTTCGAGCCGGAATGGGACAAGGACATGATGAGCGAAGAAGCCAAACTGGAATTAGGCTTCTTATAATGTAAACTTTAAACACAAAGGCACAGATAAAGAAGCCTCGGAAAGAAAGCGTCCCTTCTGTACCTCTGTGTTTCTGTGTTCAAAACAAATTTAAAACTCAGAAGTATGAAGAACGTATATTTCCTTTCGGACGCACACCTCGGCTCACGCGCCATTGAGCACGGACGCACCCAGGAACGACGCCTTGTGAATTTCCTCGACAGCATCAAGCACAAAGCATCCGCCGTGTATTTGCTGGGAGATATGTTCGACTTCTGGTATGAATTCAAGACCGTTGTACCCAAAGGATATACCCGCTTTCTGGGCAAACTATCCGAGCTGACAGATATGGGAGTGGAGGTACACTTCTTCACAGGCAACCATGACATCTGGTGTGCCGACTATCTGACCACAGAGTGCGGTGTCATCATGCACCGCGAACCACTCACTACAGAAATATACGGCAAGGAATTCTACCTTGCACACGGTGATGGTTTAGGCGACCCGGACAAGAAGTTCAAACTGCTGCGCTCCATGTTTCACAGCGAATTCCTGCAAGTTCTATTCTCTGCCATTCACCCCCGTTGGAGTATGGAGTGGGGACTGAACTGGGCAAAGCACAGCCGCCAGAAACGTGTCGACGGCAAAGAGCCCGATTATATGGGCGAAGACAAAGAATTCCTGATACTCTACACAAAAGAGTATCTGAAAAGTCACCCAAACATCAATTTCTTCATCTACGGCCACCGCCACATCGAACTGGACCTGATGTTGAGCGCCACAGCCCGCATAACAATACTGGGAGACTGGATAAATTTCTTCTCGTATGCTGTCTTCGATGGCGAAAATTTCTTCCTAGAAAACTTTATCGAAGGAGAAACCAAAATGTAGTCTATATGAACTTCTCAAAACTGAAGTATCTTTTCAGCATATGCCTGTTTGCCACAAGTATTCTGCAGGCATGGGGACAATCCGCCCCTACCCTCGCCGTCCGCATCGATGACCTCGGCGCTTTTCACTCTGTCAACGAAGCCTGTATCCAAACGTATCAGTCCGGAATAGCCCGTTCCGTAGAAGTAATGCCCGTAGCCAGTTGGTATCCGGAAGCCGTCCGCCTGCTGAAAGAAAACCCGGGGTTGGATGCCGGATTACACTTAGTCATTACCAGCGAATGGGAGAATGTGAAGTGGCGTCCATTGACACACTGCCCCAGTCTGACCGATGAGAACGGATACTTTTATCCGATGATGGGGCCCAATCCTGCATATCCCGGACAGTCGGTTATGGAGAATAAATGGGACTTGAAAGAAGTGGAGCAGGAATTTCGTGCACAGATAGAGATGGCATTGAAGAATATCCCGCAGCTCAGTCATCTGACAGGGCATATGCTGTCTACCGGTTTCACTAAAGAAGTAAATGAAATGGTGCTGCGCCTGGCTAAAGAATATCATCTTCCCTCTATCGACCGTATGAACTCACCGGAAGATTACCAGTTCACCTATATTGGTTACGACGGTCCCAACCGGACAAGCGCCGAAAAGGAGGAAAGCTTTATTCGTTCACTAAACAAGTTGGAGGCAGGTAAACGCTATCTGTTTCTTGACCATCCGGCATTGGACAATGAAGAAATGCGTCCTGTCTTCCATATCGGTTATGAGAATGTGGCACTCGATCGACAAGGGGTGACAGACTTACTCACCAGCCCGCGGGTGAAGCAAGCCATTGAAGATAAAGGCATCAAGCTGATTTCTATCAATCAGCTAACGAAAGGTCTTCCCCATGCCACCACTCCCGGGAAACTGGCAAAAGCGATGCAGAAATATCTGGATGCAATGCAGAAAGCCAATCAAGAGCTGCACAGCATCATGATTGTACAGCATGGCAAGGTCATTGCCGAAGAATGGTTTGGCGGACAAGATACAGAATCCACAAACTACATATGGGTGGACTCCGCCACCATATCAAAAGCGAATGAAGAGAAACTCATGGACTTTTTATATCCGCGTTTGTTCCGTCCGTTGGGCATTGTCAATGTGAAGTGTCAGAAAAGCCCACAAAGCATCAATAGCAGCGGCTGGAGATTGTTCTTCAAGACGGAAGATTTTGCCAAGCTGGGGCAACTCTTCTTGCAAAAAGGGAAATGGAACGGTCAGCAAATGCTCCCGGAAGAATGGATTGCCAAAGCATCAGCTTGCTGTGCCGACGGAAGAAATGGGCAATATATTCTTGTTATTCCTGAAAAAGATGCTGTAATTGCAGTAACGACACGAACCGAAGACGGACAAACCAAACCGTATTTGATTCGGAAACACCTGCTTCCGGCACTGTAAACAGATACTTCGCCGATTTAATCTTCTGTAAATAGATATGGGAAAGTATGGTTCTTCGGAACTTTTCTGCGAGCAATCTTGTAATAACATCATAAACCATTAAAGCTTAATTGTTATGGATGATATGATTTACAGAAATGATGCGATTGCCGAGGAAAATATTGACCCGCATGGTCGTCCGGCGAAGGATAAATTTGAAGAGTTCAGTGAGGAAGTTTCTGAGCATACAGACCTCGGATACAAAAACCAAAAGGTGAAATCTAAAAAGGACCGAAAAGAACGCCTAGAGGAAATAGATGAAGTGATTAAAGAAGACCTAAAGTGAAAGGAGTTACAAGCTACTACGGGCCATAAGCTACAAGTGGTTGTGCAATTACACTGCATGGGACTTGTAGCTTATAGCCCGTAGCTTGTAACTACATTATTTGTATCCCGCCACCTTAGCTATACGTTTCGGGATTTCCGTATTATCATACTTGCCTGCAAATTCTTTGGAACCTGCTCCCACTGCATATACCGGAACATATCCCGCAGTATGGCTACCACTTGTCCAGCCTACCATGGCAATCTGGCTCATGACTTTTCTTGCAGAAGCAGCCAGCGGTTCAGTCTTCGAATAGAGCGTTTCTTCAAATACCACTTTATTCTTTACGAACGACTGTTCAAATTCATCACGCAACATCTTTTCCTGTTCCCAAGTCAAAGGCAGTTCTTTCCAGAAGCCCATCTTCTCAGTCAATAAAGCCTTGGCATCTTCCCAAGTCACATCATGTCCCTTCGCTTTACGCAAGTCAGTGATGGCAATAGAGAGTAAATCCTGAGACTGCTTTTGGTTCTTCAAAGCTTTCAGGTGCAATTCATATCTACCTGTACCCAAACCCAAACCACCTGTTTCATGGTCAGCAGTTACTACAATCAGGGTTTCTTTCGGATGTTTCTTATAGAATTCATAAGCTACTTTGATAGCATTATCCATATCAATCACCTCTTCGAAAGTAGTGGCAGGGTCGTTGGAGTGGCAAGACCAATCAATCTTTCCACCTTCTACCATCAGGAAGAACCCTTTGTTCTTACCTTTGGTGAGGAAGGAGATAGCACTTTCAGTGATTTCAGCAAGCGTCAGGTCACCGGCTTTGCGGTCAATAGAGTATGGCAAACAAGAGGGAGTGGCGCCATCTTCCTGAATCAGGACCATCTTATCAGCTTGGGCAGCCTTAGATTTGAAATCATTTACGCCTTTCGCGATAGTATAACCAGCCTCCTCAATGATAGGGAAAATACTCGGAGCCTCTTTCTTATTGGCAGTAGTAGTCGGTTTCAGGAAACCGCCGCCCGCATAGAAATCGAAACCTGCTTTCGGCAAGTCAAGAGCTATTTCATAGTACATGTTACGATCAGGTTGATGTGCATAGAACGCTGCAGGAGTGGCATGATCTACACTAACACTGGTGGTTACACCGACTTTCTTTCCGGCTTTTTTTGCTTTTTCGGCAACAGACTGAATTACATTCTTCTGGTCGTCCATGCCGATAGCACCATTATAAGTTTTTACTCCGGTGGCAAGAGCGGTTCCGGCAGCAGAGGAGTCTGTTACAGAGTTGGTGGCAGAGAAAGTGGTAGCAACACCTACAGCCGGAAACTGTGTAAACAATAACGGCGTCACGCCAATGCGTCCTTCTTGTTCAGCCAAGTACATCTCCGTACCATTTACCTGATTAACTCCCATTCCATCACCGATGAAATAAAATACATACTTTGCCTGTTGTGCATACGTCATGCCTGTCAACAAAACAAAGAGTAATAAATACATGAATCGTTTCATAAGTTAGTATATTTAAAGTAGTTTGAATAAACGTCGCTTTCTCTTATTCTCCTCCAAAGATAAGGAATTTAAACCACTGACGGAGCAGATAGTGTAAAAAAAATAAAGCCGGAAGGCAATCTACATTGCTTCCGGCATTATTGTTACATCATCATTGCGATGTTATCTACTTTTCAAGGATTATTTCTTGTTCAGAATGTCCATGGTATCCGAGGCAATCATCAACTCTTCGTCAGTCGGAATAACCACAACCTTCACCTTGGAGTCTTCGGCAGAAATCACAGCTTCTTCACCACGAACCTTATTCTTTTCCAAGTCCAGTTTCACACCCATGAATTCCAAACCTTCGCAAGCACCTGAACGACAGGAAGCCTGGTTCTCGCCTACACCACCGGTAAATACAATGATATCTACGCCACCCAAAGCAGCAGCATAAGCGCCGATATACTTCTTGATGCGATAGAAATACATTTTCTCAGTAAGGATAGCCATATCATTGGTACCCGCAGCTACAGCAGACTCCAACTCACGCATATCACTGGATACACCGAAGATACCCATTACACCGCTCTTCTTGTTCAGCAGGTCGGATACACCGGCAGCAGTTAGGTTCTCTTTTTCCATGATGAAAGTCACGGCACCAGCATCGATGTCACCACTACGGGTACCCATCATCAGACCTTCCAACGGAGTCAACCCCATGCTGGTATCCATGCTCTTGCCATCTTTGACAGCAGTGATAGAACCGCCGTTACCAATATGGCAGGTAATGATTTTCTTTCCTTCCGGATTCACACCCAAATACTCACATACACGTTGTGAAACGTAACGGTGAGAGGTTCCGTGGAAACCATAACGGCGTACACCGTATTTCTTATAAAGTTCATAAGGGATAGCATATAAATAGGCATAGTCCGGCATAGTCTGATGGAATGCTGTATCGAACACACCAATCTGCGGTACATTCGGCAGGATGGCAGAGATAGCATTCACACCTTTCAGGTTAGCAGGATTGTGAAGCGGAGCCAAGTCATTGCAAGCCGTGAAAGCATCCAGAACTTCTTGTGTCAGTAACACAGATTCACTGAACTTCTCGCCGCCATGCACCATACGGTGACCCACTGCGTTTATTTCATTCAAAGATTTGATGGCACCATATTCAGGACTGGTCAATGCATCCAAAATAAACTCCACGCCTACTGTATGTTCAGGAATATCTTTTTCCAGAACTTTCTTTTCACCGTTAGGCAAAGTTAGTTTCAGGAAAGAACCTTGCAGACCGATTTTTTCAATACCACCTTGTGCGATAACTTCCTTATGGTCCATATCAAACAACTTATACTTAATGGACGAGCTACCGCAATTCAGAACTAAGACTTTCATTTTTATATATCAGATTTAATGGTTATTTTTTTGCTCCAATAGCTTGGTTAGCAGTTATGGCAATCATGCGATAAATGTCTTCGATGGAGCAACCGCGTGACAAGTCGTTCACCGGACGGGCAATACCCTGCAAAATCGGACCTACCGCATCAGCATGACCTAAACGTTGTACCAGTTTATAAGAGATATTACCTACTTCAAGACTCGGCACAATCAGCACATTCGCATTACCTGCAATAGCAGAACCCGGTGCTTTGCTGGCTCCTACTTCCGGAACCAATGCGGCGTCAGCCTGCAATTCACCATCGATAGCCAAATCCGGATCCATTTCCTTAGCAATTCTCAAAGCCTCAACAACTTTATCCACAACTTCATGTTTAGCAGAGCCTTTGGTTGAGAAGCTGAGCATTGCCACTTTGGGATCCATACCCACCACAGCTTTAGCTGTACGAGCCGTGCAAACAGCAATCTGCGCCAACTGTTCTGCATCAGGAACCGGAGTAACAGCAACGTCGCCCATTACCAAAATACCGTTCTTTCCATATTCGGGAGCATGTGTCAACAGCAACATTGCGCCGGATACACAAGTGATGCCCGGAGTCGTCTTAATAATTTGCAAAGCCGGACGAAGTACATCGCCTGTTGTGTTGCGTGCACCAGCCAACTGACCGTCAGCATCGCCATTCTTTATAATCAGACAACCCAGATAAAGCGGATTAACCACCAGCTTACGGGCTTCCTCAATAGTCATTCCCTTCTTCTTGCGGAGTTCACACAGCAATTGTGCATACTCTTCTTTCTTCGGATGATCTTCCGGGTTGATGATTGTAGCCTTGCTGATGTTTCCAAGTCCCCACTCTGTTGCACAAGCATTGATTTCATCCGGATTACCCAGAAGAATCAAGTCAGCAACTCCGTCTGTCAAAATTTGATTGGCAGCTTTCAAAGTACGTTCTTCCGTACCTTCAGGAAGAACAATACGTTGGCGGTCGGCTTTCGCGCGCTCAACGATTTCATTAATTAATCTCTGCATATATATAAATTGTGTATAAATATCCGGTAGACGTGTTATTCACGCCGCAAAAGTACACAATTTTGCAATATCAACATTGCAATTCGGGGTATTTTTATATCCTAAAGCACAATTATTATAATATTTAACACTAACGAATGATTTTCGGACATATATCACAGCGAACAGTGATAACCAAACTACAAAATACCTAACTTTGCAGCGTTTTCAGTAAACAATTCAGCTTTCGATAAGTTATTAGAGAGGCTTTCTATGAAATGACAGCTCCTTTTCGGTCAGAAGGAAGTTGAATTTAATAATAATAAAAATAGGTAATAGTATTATGATCCGTCAATGCGCCATCCTTTTCGGATGCCTGGCCTTGGGTGAATTGGTTGTTTTCCTTACGGATATCAAACTTCCGTCCAGCATCGTAGGAATGCTGTTGCTCACCCTTTTCCTAAAATTAGGTTGGATTAAGCTGCAATGGGTGCAGGGATTATCCGACTTTCTGGTTGCTAATCTGGGATTTTTCTTTATCCCGCCCGGCGTAGCTCTCATGCTCTATTTCGACGTTATCGCCGCCCAGTTCTGGCCGATAGTCATTGCTTCTTTAGTCAGCACCCTGTTGGTATTGGTAGTGACAGGATGGGTTCATCAACTAGCACGTAAAATCAAATGAGTTACTTAGACAATGAGTTTTTCCTGTTAGCCGTCACCTTCGGCGTGTTTTTCTTTTCTAAAGTGTTGCAGAAGAAAACGGGCATCCTGTTGCTCAACCCCATTCTGCTGACCATTGCCATTCTGATTATCTTCCTGAAAATGGCGCATATCAGTTATGAAACCTATAATAAAGGCGGACATCTCATAGAGTTCTGGCTAAAACCGGCAGTGGTGGCCCTTGGAGTGCCTCTCTATCTACAGTTGGAGGCTATCAAGAAACAACTGGTTCCTATCCTGCTTTCCCAACTGGCAGGTTGCATCATCGGAGTAATTTCAGTAGTGGTGATTGCCAAGTTGATGGGAGCACCGCAAGAAATCATTTACTCACTCGCTCCTAAATCCGTCACCACTCCCATCGCTATGGAGGTAGCCAAGACATTAGGCGGCATTCCATCACTGACTGCTGCAGTAGTGGTCTGCGTAGGTTTACTGGGTAGCATTGTTGGCGTAAAAACATTGAAACTGACCCGCGTAGGCAGTCCTATTGCCCAGGGATTATCTCTGGGAGCCGCAGCCCATGCCGTAGGAACTTCCACTGCAATGGACATCAGCAGCAAATACGGAGCGTACGCCAGTCTCGGTCTGACTCTGAACGGTATCTTTACCGCCCTGCTCACGCCAACTATTTTGCGATTATTAGGTTTGCTATAACAATTTCTCCTTATCTTTGTTATTCTAAGTAATCAACTTAACGAAAACGACTATATGATCTCATTTAAAGACATCGAACTTAAAGACAAAGAAGTTATCACATCCTATACACAGAACAGCCCCCGGCGTAACTGTGACCTTTCATTCTCCAATCTCTGTAGCTGGCGCTTTCTTTACGACACCCAGTTTGCCGTGCAAGACGGTTTCCTCATTCTGAAATTCTGGGCGGGAGAGAAACTGGTATATATGATGCCTGTAGGAAACGGCGATTTAAAGAAAGTGTTGGAGAACATGATAGAAGACGCTACGCAAGAAGGCGAGCGTTTCTGTATGCTTGGCGTATGCGCAGGTATGCGTGCAGACCTGGAAGCCATTATGCCGGACAAGTTTCATTTTGAGGCAGATAGGGATTATGCTGATTACCTGTATCTGCGCACTGATCTTGCCACATTGGCAGGTAAGAAATTCCAGGCTAAACGAAACCATCTCAACAAATTCCGGCGGACTTACAATTATGAATACGTCCCCCTCACCCCCGACCGCATACAGGAGTGTCTTGACCTGGAAGCCGAATGGTGCAAAGTGAACAACTGCGACCAGCACGAAGGTACCGGCAACGAACGCCGCGCACTTATCTACGCATTGCACAACTTCGAGGCTCTCGGTCTGACAGGCGGTATCCTCCATGTAGACGGCAAGATTGTAGCTTTCACATTCGGCATGCCCATCAACCAGGACACCTTTGGCGTACATGTGGAAAAGGCCGACACCAGTATCGACGGTGCTTATGCCATGATAAACAATGAGTTTGCTAACCATATCCCCGAACAATATATTTATATCAACCGCGAAGAAGACCTGGGTATCGAAGGACTGCGCAAAGCCAAATTGTCCTATCAACCGGTCATCATCCTGGAGAAGTATGTAGCCTGCCTGAAAGAGACTCCTGTAAAACCCGTGAAATGGTAAATCAGTGATTAATAAATGAAAAGTAGTAAGTAGAGAAATGCGTGAGAAAGTAAGGAAACTGTGGAAACTTTGTTTCAGTGACAGCAAAGAGTTTGTGGATATGTATTTTCATCTCCGTTACAACAGTGAAGTCAACGTCGCTATCGAAAGCGGCGATGAAGTCATTGCTGCTTTGCAAATGCTCCCTTATCCTATGACTTTTTGCGGAAGTGAGGTGCCTACAGCCTACGTTTCAGGTGCCTGTACCCATCCCGACTATCGCAGCCGGGGCGTAATGCGCGAACTGCTATCACAAGCATTCGGACGTATGTATCGCAATGATGTCGCCTTCAGCACTCTGATTCCTGCTGAACCGTGGTTATTCGATTATTATGCCCGCATGGGCTATGTAACGGCTTTCCACTACGGCCAACGTACGTTCCACTTACCTGCCGACGGAAAAGACACCTTCCCACCTACCGGTATTGCCTGGCAATTCCAAACATTTACTGACTATAGCGAAGACGCCTACCAGTATCTGAATCGTAAAATGCAGGAACGCCCCTGCTGCCTGCAACATACAGAGGGCGATTTTCGTGTCATCCTTGCCGACCTGAACTTAAGTGAAGGATACATATTCACCCTCTCAAATGAGTTAGGTATTTCCGCTCTTGCCATTGCTTATCCGGATGAGAACCTTTCCGTCTTGCATATTGGTGAATTACTTTCTGATACTCCCGAAGCGGAGCATCTGCTACTGACTCATATTTGCCGGAGAATGCAAGCAGAAACTCTCCATATCACTCAGCCTCTCATGAAGGACCAGTCAGCTTTCAATCTGGGTATGATACGCATCATTCAAGCCAAACCCGTCCTTCAGCTCTATGCAGCCACACATCCGGAAGAAGAAATGAATATCGACCTCGTGGACGAGCAACTGTCTGCCAATAACGGTTATTACTATCTGAACAAAGGAAAGTGCATGTATAGTCACAGGCGCATTCCGGGAGCTCACGAGCGACTGACTATCGGGCAATTGACAGAGAAAATTTTCTCTGGCGAAAAAGCATATATGAGTTTGATGCTGAATTAATCTCTATTGAGAATCTTGCTACACAAATGTCTTATTTCCCGGTTCATCGTTTCACCAGTTCTCCGCATCGCCCTGTTCATAGGCAATAGCGGGTGAAGGAGAACAAGAAAAGTATCCTCTTCCCGGGTTCACCTCTTTCAATTTATAACAGGTACAGTTATGCCCTGAAGCAAGCAATGTTCCTGATGATTACATCACTTGTAACCATCAGGAATAAGCAATGATATTTCAGGTGAAAGGGATGAATCCCCGAATGCAATTATTTTAGTGATTAGAGTTCACCGTATCTTTCTATTAATAAAGCATTTAAAAAGAGACTATGAAAAAGGTGAATGGTTGTTTATTCAGAAAGCTTTCGGAACGTATTCGTAAAGCTTACCGAACGTGTTCCAAAAGCTTCCGGAATACGTTCAATAAGCTGGAAGTATACTTATATTATTGAGCAATAAACCAAATCCCGTTCTTCCATGATTGAGGTCAGGAAGAACGGGATGTTAACCTTCAAAGGCTATTTCTTTAGAGGCCGCTGAAATCTACTCCTTCAAACACTAATGAAGGAACCAGCCAGCTACGGTCTTTACGGGCATCATTTCCGATAGCTACCAGCGAATTCCACAACGTGAGGAAGTTTCCGGTAACGTTCATCTCATTGACAGGCTGTGTCAATTTACCGTTCTCAATAAGGAAACCTTCGATACCATAAGAGAAATCACCGGTATTACTATTACTGTTACCACCATTCAATCCGGTTACAAGAATACCATTACTCACATCAGCAATCAACCCGTTAAGGTCTTTATCCCCCGGTGTCAGCACCAGGCGTGAGGGACCGCTGATAGTGGGAGCTACCCCCATCTTCTTGGCATTATATGTATCGAAGAAGTAAGTCTTCAGCACACCATTCTCAAATATCGGACGACGTTCCGTAGCCACACCTTCACCGTCGAAGTAACGCGAACCATTGGCACCGATAACATGCGGATCATCCATCAGCGTCAGCTTATCGGAAGCGACTTTCTGGTCCAGTTTATCTATCAGGAAAGAATTTTTCTGCTGCAAAGAAGAACCGTAGAGTGCACTAAGCAGAGGACTCAACATGCTTCCGGAACTCATCGGATCAACCACCATGGTGTATTTGCCCGACTTCGCCTTCTTCTGTCCCAACTTACGCAAAACCCGTTCCAATGCCTTGGCACCAATATCCGTCTTCGGCAATGCATCATAGAACAGCGTGCTCGCATACCAATAGTCTGACGGGCGGGCTTCACCCTCACCTCTGACTGCCACACTGGCGCTTACCGAATACCATGTTGATTTGGACTCTCCTTCAAAGCCATTGCTCATCAAGCGGTAAGAAGCATTTTCACCATCACTGTAAGAAGTCTCCACAGAGATAATGCGGTCATTCTTACCCAATGCTTCTTCTGCGGCAGCACGGGCACGGGCAACCTTATCATCCGGATTGATACCGAAGATTTTATCATCAAACATCTTCAGGTCGGGCTTACCACCTCTATAGTAACGGGCAGGGTCTGCCAACACGCGAAATTCATCCTCAGCCAGATAACGGGTAGACTCGATACCATTCTTAATGAAGCTTTCGAGTTCCTTCTTATCCAGACGGTTGGTAGAGTAATTACCATAACGTCCGTCAACATACAGGTTTATTCCCAACCCGCTTTCGGAAGCTTGCTGCAAACGATCCATCTTAGCATCGCGCAGTTCGAAAGAAGTATTTGAGTTGGCATACAATATTACTTTGGCTGCCTGGCAACCGTTCTTCAGAGCGAAGTCCATCGCCCATTGAGCCAATTTCTTATTATCGTCTGTGATCATCAGTTTTCTCCTCCTACCGTTAATTTACTTACTAAGGCCGACGGCATGCCGCAGGTTACAGGACAAGACTGTCCATCCTTGCCACATGTCCACGTACCGTTATCTATCTGGTCGTTGCTTGCCACCATAGTGATGTCTGCCAATGCCTTCGGTCCGTTACCAATAATATTGATGTCTTTGATGGGTTGCGTCAACTTGCCATCTTCGATAAGATAACCGAACTTCACGAAGAAAGTAAAGTCGCCCGCACCGATTTGTACCTGTCCGTTGGTGAACTGATAGGCATAGATACCATTCTTTACAGTAGAGATAATATCTTCCTCTTTCATGTTTCCGGCTTCCATATAAGTGGCACGCATACGCGGAATAGGCACATTGCGGAAAGTATCGCGGCGACCGTTTCCGGTGGGGGCCACGCCATAATGTTTAGAACTGATGCGGTCGTGCAGATAACTGGTCAGTACACCTTCTTTCACGATATACGTCTTCTGGCCTTCCACACCTTCGTCATCGAAGTTCACAGAACCGCGATTGAAAGGAATGGTACCGTCATCTACCACACTGATATGCTCGTTGCATACCTTCTTATTCAGTTGGTCGGCAAAGATAGAAGTATTCTTGCGATTGAAATCAGCTTCGAAGGCATGTCCTATAGCTTCGTGCAACAAAATACCCGAACCACCGGCAGCCATCACCACAGGCAGTTCACCACCTTTAGGCTTAATGGCCTTGAACATGATTGCCGTATGGTCTACCACTTCACGGGCCAGCACTTCGATAATATCATCCGACAGGAATTCAAACCCTTTACGGTAAGAGCGGGTGGCATAGTTGTTTTCCATACGTCCATCTTCTTCCATCACGCAGAAAGCCATATAGGATACCATCGGGCGATAATCATAATACGTAACACCTTCGGAATTACAAAACAATACATGGGTGGTGTTATCACTCAAACCCGCCTGCACTTTACGAACGCGTTTATCCAATGAGAACACTTTGTCATTCAGTTTCTGCAAATAAGGCATCTTAGCTTTCAGATTCACTTCTTCCCAGGGAGTCACTACAGAGTAACGGTCTCTTTCAATCGTCTTCTCCTTGAATGCCACCGGTTTGCCGGCCTTACCCGAAGAGGCAATACGGGCAGCAGTACGCGCTGCACGCAGCATTTCTTCCAGAGTCACGCCTTCTACATAAGCATAACCACTCTGGTCACCTGCCAATACACGTACTCCCATACCAAAGTCAATATTCGAACTGCAATTATTTACCTTGCCGTCCATCAGACTAACGTTGTTATTGAAAGAGTGCTCAAAATAGAGGTCAGCATAATCTCCACCTTTTTCAAGGGCAACTGTCAGCACTTTCTTCAAGTCAGCTTCCGTCACACCGAAATGGTTCATTGCCGCATCTACGGCAGATTTATTATCCATTCCTCCCAAAGCTCCCCGAACCGTATCCGGCAGGGCAAGCGACGGAGCAGCCAGCGAACCTAATACCGCCAGACTCCCCATCCGTAAGAAATTCCGTCTATCCATCTTTTTTATTCTTTAAGATTGCTAATAATCAAGTGTATGTTTCTTATATCAGTTATGTATTCAGTTTATCAGACGCAATTTACTACCATTTTGTCACACCGGGCATTAATTTTCTTTCGTCAACAGGCTTTCCAGTTCTTCCGCATTCAAGCGCAGGTAGAATTGTCCTTTGTGAGCTACGGAAATAGAGCCGGTTTCCTCAGAAACGATAATGGCCATTGCATCAGACTCTTGAGAAATTCCCATTGCCGCACGATGGCGTAATCCCAATTCTTTCGGTATATCCAGATTATGCGATACCGGCAATATACATCCCGCAGCTTTAATGCGGCCTTTACTGATAACCATTGCTCCGTCATGCAAAGGACTATTTTTGAAGAAAATGTTCTCTATCAGGCGTTGATTAATATCAGCATTGATAACCTCACCCGTACGCACTACATCGTCCAACGGAAAGTTATGTTCAATGACAATCAAAGCCCCTACTTTCTGTTTGCCCATGCTGATACACGCCATAACTACCGGCATTATCTCATCATGTTGCATACTCTCTTTCTTATTCCCAGTAAAGAACCTTATCAACGCACTGGCATGCTGGTGCGAACCAAGCGTCAACAGGAAACGCCGTATTTCATCCTGGAATAGAATAATCAGTGCAACCACTCCCACGCTCACCAACTTGTCAAAGATGGAACCGAGCAACTTCATCTCCAATACCTGAGATACCACCAACCATATCAATATGAATATCAAAATACCCGTAAACACATTGATGGAACCGGAAGCCTTCATCAGCTTATACGTATAGTAAAGCAGGAATGCAACCAACAGAACGTCGATAATATCTTTTACGCCAATATCAAAAAACACGGTAGTCAGCTATTAATTATTAACTATTAATTATAAATCTATGAACGAAGTGACTTCCCTTTATCACTCTATCACCTCATCACTATATCCCCGCATCGCTTCCACAATCTTCACCGTTTCCACGGCTTCACGTACATCGTGTACCCGGAGGATATCAGCCCCTTTCAGCAGGCAGATAGTATCAAGTACCGTTGTTCCGTTCAGTGCATCCTGCGGAGTATTGCCCAGCAGACGGTATATCATGGATTTACGGGAAACACCCACCAGCAAAGGTAACTCAAAAATACGAAATTCTTCCAGATGTGCCAGAAGTTCGTAATTATGTTCCACTGTTTTCCCAAAACCGAAACCGGGGTCGAGGATAATATCCTTTACACCCAAATCGCGCAATTGTTGCACCCTCTCTGCGAAATATAGAAAAACTTCTTTCAGAAGATTATCATAATGCGGGTGTTGCTGCATACTTTGCGGAGTGCCCTGCATGTGCATCATGATATAAGGCACATTCAGTTCTGCCACTGTACGAAACATATCCGTGTCCATCTCTCCGGCAGCAATATCATTGATGATTGCCACCCCATACTCTTCCACACACATCCGTGCCACGTCCGCCCGGAAAGTATCGACAGACACAACAGCTTCGGGATGTGTTTTGCTCAGAATTTCCAATCCCATGCGCAGGCGCTCCATCTCTTCACGGGGAGAAACGTTTTCTGCATTCGGGCGGGAAGAGTATGCACCAATATCTATGATGGTGGCACCTTCATCCAATATCTGTTGCGCCCGTTCGGCTATGTCAGCCTCGGTCTGCATACGGGAACTGGCATAAAAAGAGTCGGGCGTCACATTTAATATCCCCATGACACGGGGAGTGGAAAGGTCGAGCAAAGAACCGTTGATATTGATATATTTAGAGGATGATACTTCCATGGTTAGTCCTTTTTCGTTTATACTTTGCAAATGTAACCAAAAAAGATTATCACAATTGCATAAAATCTAAAAAAACAGATTAACTTTGCTCGGGATTGACAACTAATCGAAAGAAGTAGTAAACTATGAAGGTATGCAGGAGTGCCGGAGCGGCATCTTTTTTCCTACTATTTTTCTGGTTGCTTACTCCCGGGCGAGTTTGCGGACAAGAAACAAACGAACAAGAAAAATATCACGTAGATAGTACGTTATTTGTCTACTACCAGCGTTGCAGGACAGAAGTAACCTCCCCTTCCGTCATGCAAAAGCTAGATACCCTCTTCCAAATGGCAGCAGAGAAAGGAGATGCACGGATGCAGGCCGTAGCCCTCTCCACTAAAGTAGACCATTTCTATTTCAGTCCCGCTACCGAAGAGCAAGAAGACAGCCTGATTTTCTACACCAATAAAGTCAAAGAGTTTGCCTTAAAGACTAACCAGCCCCAATATTACTATTTTGCATGGGCAAACCGTCTCATTACTTACTACACCAAACAAAAGAAATTAAACCTGGCCCTCTACGAAGCTAATAAAATGCAGCAGGAGGCCGAAGACCGGGAAGAAATTGATGGCATGCAAAACTGTTATCAGGCACTGACGCGCATCTATCAGGCCAAAGAACTCCATAAGCAGGCTGCCATATACGGTCAAAAGCTGATAGACCTCACACTGAAATACAATCTGAACCAGTACAACCTGACAAACAAATATCTTGAATTGAGTAACTGCTATCTTCAAACTCACGAAATAGAAAAAGCATGGAAAGCTCTTGAAGAAGCCCAAAAGTATGTGCTCAATGAAGTTCAGCAAGGATACATCCTGTGTGGGACTCTCCGCTACTATGTCCAGACAAACGACCTGACAAAAGCCCGTCAGTTATTAGAGGAGGCTACACAATATTACAATAATAACATCGAGTTGCTCACTAAACGCAAAACCAACCTGCTGGAAGTTGCTACAGACTACTATATGAAGACCAAAGAGTATGACAAGGCTCTGGCCACTCATCTCGAGATTCTTGAAGTAAATGATTTTGCAACTCCATCCTCATACCGCAGACTTGGCCTCATTTATGCTGCCCAAAAAGAGTATTTAAAAGCAATTGACAATTTAGAGTATGCTTTTGCACTCAACGATTCGCTAAGCAGTGCTCAGGAAGATATATCAGTAGGAGAATTCGCCACCATTCTAGGAATGGAACATCTTAATCAAGAAAACAAAGAACTGATACAGAAGAATCAGGAAATACTACTGGAAAACCGCCGCCGCCTCATTATTCTCTTATGTATTATTATAGCAAGTTTTGCATTCATGTTCTTCCGCGAAGTCCGCTTGAACAAGATTCTGCGCCGGGCTAAAGATGCAGAACAAAGCGCCAGTCGCATGAAAACAGAGTTCATCCAAAATATGAGCCATGAGATACGCACTCCGCTGAACTCGATTGTCGGCTTTTCACAATTACTTGGCAGTATCTCCGAAAAAAATGAAGAGTCGAAAGAATATACCGACATTATTGAACAAGGCAGCAACCATCTGCTTCAACTGGTGGACAATGTGCTCGAACTGGCAAACCTTGATAGCGGTACACCTATCCTCACCGACACTAAAGTTGAGATAAACGCACTGTGCCGCCAATGGATAGAAGAGGCTAAAAGTTCGCCCAAACCGGGAGTAGAATTGGTCTACCAACCGGAGCAGGAAGAACTCTATTTACACACTAATCCCAGCCGTCTCACACAAGTGGTATCACACTTGCTTCACAATTCAGCCCGATTTACAGAAAAAGGTAGCATCACACTCAGTTGGCATACCTTTCCTAAACAACAGTCATTAACAATTTGCGTAACAGACACCGGAATCGGTATTCCTCAGGATAAACAGGATTTTGTATTTGAACGTTTTGCTAAAATAGATACATTTTCTACAGGAACCGGACTGGGCTTAGCACTTGGACGCCTCATTATAGAAAAGATGGGCGGCAGCCTTATACTCGATGGTAAATATACTGAAGGATGCCGTTTTATATTAACCCTACCTATAAAATGATATAAATAAAATATCAGAAAATCTTTTAGTTTCAAAAAAGATAAATTAACTTTGCAGAAAGCATATTAATAATCGACTATGAACACTAAAAGGACATCATTGCATATCCTTACTATTTTGCTTTGCCTCATTACATTATGCAGCCCCCAAATACGAGGACAACAAAGAGACACGCAGAAAGAATACAATGTAGATAGTACATTATATGTTTACTATCTCCGTTGTAAAGCTGAAACGAGTTCTCCCATTGTCATGCAAATGTCAGATACCCTCTTCCAAATGGCAGTTCAGAGAAACGACCAACGCATGCAGGCAGTAGCATTGTGCAACAAACTGGATTTCTACTATTTCCAAAACACACAAGGGGACAGCATCAGTCACTACGTAGACGTAGTAAAGGACTTTGCCCGAAAAACCCACCAACCCAAATATTACTATTTCGTATGGAGCAAGCGGCTCATTAACTTCCATATCAAGCAATACCAATATAACATCGCCTTGTATGAAGCGAACAAGATGATGAAAGAAGCCGAACAGGAAAAATATATGGATGGCATAGCCAGCGCATACAATGTTCTCAGTACAATTTACCAGTGCAAGAGATTATTCAACCTGGCTGCCGACAATAAAGAGAAAGAGATAGAAATCATTCTGAAATATGGCTTGGACACATACAACCTGACCACTTCCTATTCAGTATTGGCCAATCTCTATTGTGAATTGGGAGAAACCGAGAAAGCCTACGAAAATCTGCAAAAAAGCGCTTCATGCCTCTATAGCAGTACACAAGAGTTTTATCATTACGTCCGTGCCGCCCAATATTATCTTGTCATCGAAAAGTATTCCAAAGCCTGGGAATATCTGGAGAAGGCAAAGTACCTGTCCGATACGAAAAAAGAAGTACGGAAAAATCTTCAGGAATATTATGAAGTTTTAAAAAGATATTATACGCAAACGAAACAATACGAAAAGGCACTGAAAACCTTAAACTATTCCCTCGCTACTTTTGGGCAGAATATGAAGAACAATATGGACGCAACGCTCAATCGTGCTTCAATATATTATAATATGGGCGACATGGCCAATGCCGCCAAATATTTCATGGAATATTATCTCCTAAATGACTCGGCTCAGATACATAATGAAGACATCACATCGGGAGAGTTCTCTGCCATGCTCGGTGTGGAAGGGTTGAAACTGGAAAAAAGCGAATTGCAACAGCAAATGCAACAACGCGACCTGATAAACAAACAACGCATCATCATTTTCCTGATAGCGTTACTGACCCTCGGTTTCATTATTTTCTACCGCGAACATCTCCTCAACAGCCGATTGCGCGTATCCCAAAAGCAACTCAGCGAGAAGAACAGAGAACTGCTGCTTTCCCAAGAAGCATTGAAATACGCCAAAGAACAGGCAGAAGCAGGTAGCCGTATGAAGTCGGAATTTATACAGAACATGAGTCACGAAATACGTACGCCGCTCAACTCCATTGTAGGTTTCTCGCAAATACTCAGTAGCTACTTCAGCGATAATGACGATACGAAAGAATATGCCCATATCATTGAGCAGAACAGTACCAACCTCCTGCAACTAGTCAGTGATGTGCTCGATCTCTCCTATCTGGATGGTGAACGGGATATACCTACACAGACCATTGTAGACATCACAGGTGTCTGCCAGACTTGCATCGACCAGGTGTGCTTCAAACTTAAACCGAATGTACAACTAATATTCATCCCCGAACGTGAGAATTTCACCATGCAAACAAATCCCGACCGCATATCGCAGATATTAATGAATCTTCTGCAAAATGCGGCAAAGTTCACTCAAGAAGGCAGTATCACCCTCACATACCATATCCGCGAAGAAGAGAAAATAATTCTGTTCAGTGTAACAGACACAGGCATCGGTATTCCGGCAGATAAACAAGAAGCTGTGTTTGAGCGTTTCACCAAACTGGATTCGTTTGTGCCCGGCACAGGTTTAGGTTTGTCTATCAGTCGGATGATTGCCGAAAAGATGGGTGGTACCCTTATTGTAGACTCAACCTATACAGCAGGTTGCCGCTTTATCCTGACTTTACCTTTGAAGGAATAAAAACATTTTCACTGTAAGCGTACCACCGTAACAGAGAATATCTATCTTTGCAACGTCTTAAAACAACAGAATATAATAACGTTTCAAAAAGGAGATAGTTATGGATATCACCGCCCTTTACAAAATATTTCTGGCATGCACCAGCGTGACAACCGACAGTCGCAACTGTCCTGAAGGTTCTTTATTCATTGCCCTGAAAGGCGATAGTTTCAATGGGAATGCCTTTGCTGCCAAAGCATTGGAATCAGGAAGTGCATACGCAGTAGTAGACGAAGCCGAACATGCCCCCGCAGGAGATTCACATTACATATTGGTAGACAATTGCCTGCATACGCTGCAACAACTTGCCAATTACCACCGCCACCAACTGGGTACACGCCTCATCGGCATCACGGGTACCAATGGAAAAACCACCACCAAAGAACTGATGGCCGCCGTTCTTTTGCAAAAATACAATGTGCTATACACACAGGGGAATCTGAATAACCATATTGGTGTCCCTCTCACTTTGCTGCGCCTGAAACCGGAACATGAGCTCGGCATCATAGAAATGGGTGCCAGCCATCCGGGAGACATCAAAGAATTAGTAGATATAGCTGAACCGAATTATGGCATCATTACCAATGTAGGCAAAGCACATCTGGAAGGTTTCGGCTCTTTCGAAGGAGTCATCAAGACTAAAGGTGAACTGTACGATTACCTCCGCGAACGGGGCAATTCCATAGTATTCATCCATCACGACAACGCATATCTGAAAGAGATTGCCGGAGGATTAAATCTTATTTCTTATGGAAGCGGAGATGAATTGTATGTCAATGGTCATGTGACGGGCAATTCTCCCTACCTGACCTTTGAATGGAAAGCAGGTAAAGACGGTGATCGCCATGAAGTGCAGACACAACTGATTGGTGAATATAACTTCCCGAATGCATTGGCTGCCGTCACTATCGGCCGTTTCTTTGATGTAGAACCGGAAAAAACAGATCTTGCATTAGCGGAATATACCCCACAGAATAATCGTTCGCAGTTGAAACAAACCGCAGATAATACGCTGATTATTGATGCATACAATGCTAACCCCACCAGTATGCAGGCTTCAATCAGTAACTTCCATAATATGAAAGTTGAAAATAAAATGCTGATATTGGGAGATATGAGGGAATTAGGAAAAGAAGGTCCGGAAGAACATCAAAAAATTGCAAACTTTCTCACAGAATGCGGTTTTGAGGACGTTATGTTGGTAGGCGACCAGTTTGCCGCTGCCAAACACCACTTCCCTATTTATCCGGATGCCCAGGCAGTCATTGAAGTCTTACAAAAAAACAAGCCTCACGAGAAAACAATCCTTATCAAAGGCTCGAATGGAATTAAACTGAATACGGTGATTGATTATTTATAATCAATCACCGTATAATATAATTTATTGTTTCTTCATCATCCGCGGACGCAATACGAAGTAACCTATCAGCGAAGCAATCATCGCTCCTGTAGTATTCGCTGCAAAGTCCAACCAATCACCGCCACGGTAAGTGGTGCAATACTCCTGCAATAACTCCACCATTCCGCTAAATAGCACAGGGCATACAAAAGCCCCTATCCATGCATGCCACAAAGGAGAATCATTTCTTCGGTGTGCTCTGAGAAACTCCAGCCACAACATGCCGGACATACCTAAATACATACAAATATGTACAATTTTATCAATATTAGGAATACTGTTCAATTCAGTTGTCGGCGGCTTAAAGAACGACAAATAAATCACCGTCAGTATAATCAGCAACGACACCGGATATTTCTTAATATAGTATAGCATATTTCAATTTTATGAACGATTTGTGCGCAAAAGTACAGAACATTTTCTATATTTGCATGTTTTAGTAGAGAATAATAACGAAATGAAAGAATAATCTACTTTTTTATGACTAAAAATGACAGAGCCAACTTTGGTAGCAAATTAGGCGTCATACTTGCTTCAGCAGGTTCCGCAGTCGGTCTGGGTAACATATGGCGGTTTCCCTACGAGACAGGCAATCACGGCGGTGCTGCGTTTATTCTCATCTACTTAGCATGCGTACTTATTTTAGGAATCCCTATCATGGTATCCGAATTCCTCATCGGGCGTCACTCACGTGCCAACACAGCGGGAGCTTATCAAAAGCTGGCACCGGGTACACATTGGCGTTGGGTAGGACGCATGGGAGTATTGGCGGGATTTCTGATTCTGAGCTATTATTCCGTTGTAGCCGGCTGGACATTGGAATTCATTGGCGAAGCCGTCACCGATAACTTTGCCGGAAAAACGGCAGCCGATTACATCCAGACATTCGATTCATTTTCTTCAAGTTCCTGGCGACCGGTTATTTGGTTGATACTCTTCCTTCTTGCCACTCACTTCATCATCGTGAAAGGAGTGGAAAAGGGTATTGAGAAATCCGCCAAGATTATGATGCCGATGTTGTTTATCCTGTTAATCATACTGGCGGCATGTTCCATATCACTGCCGGGTTCGGGTGCAGGCTTGGAATTTCTTCTGAAACCGGAGTGGGACAAGGTGAATGCGAACGTATTCTTAAGCGCTATGGGACAAGCCTTTTTCTCTTTAAGTCTGGGCATGGGATGTCTTTGCACCTATGCATCTTACTTCAAAAAAGATACGAATCTGACAAAGACAGCTTTCAGCGTCAGCATCATCGATACATTCGTTGCAATATTGGCAGGGCTCATCATCTTCCCGGCGGCCTTCTCGGTAGGCATACAGCCCGATGCAGGTCCGAGCCTCATCTTCATTACATTGCCGAATGTATTCCAGCAGGCATTTAGCGGTATACCTCTACTGGCATATATATTCTCTGTAATGTTCTATGTTCTTCTGGCGGTTGCCGCACTTACTTCTACCATCTCCATGCACGAAGTAGTAACAGCCTATCTGCACGAAGAGTTCCATCTGAGCCGGAAGCGTGCGGCAAGTATCGTGACGGGTGGTTGTATGTTTCTGGGTATCTTATGTTCGCTTTCATTAGGAGTGGGCAGAGACTACACCATATTCGGTCTGAACCTGTTTAACCTGTTCGACTTTGTCACGGCTAAGATTATGTTGCCGTTAGGTGGTTTATGCATTTCCATCTTCACCGGCTGGTATCTGAATAAGAAGATAGTCTGGGAAGAAGTCAGCAACAACGGAACGCTGAAAGTAACGTTCTACAAAGTGCTGATATTCATATTGAAGTTTATAGCTCCGATAGCCATTTCACTCATCTTCATCAAAGAACTGGGCTTCCTGAAATTGTAGGAGATGCAAAATCCACTTAGAGATTTCTTTTACTTCTCCCGGGGAGAAAGGCGAGGCATCCTGACACTCATAGCAGCAACAGGTATCGTTCTTCTCTCCGGGTATCTTATATCTGCCTGGCAGCATAGGGAAAATATCTCTCCGGCTGATATAGCAGAGCAGGCTGCTGCACGGCAGGAATACGACGAATTTATGGCTTCATTGGAAGAGCAGGAACAACCCCGAAGCAGGTGGAAACATACATCTTATGAACGAAAAGAAGCTGAAATTCCTGTAGTCCTGATTCCCTTCAACCCCAATAAGGCAGATTCAATGGCATTCCGACATTTAGGTTTGCCTGCCTGGATGGTTAAAAACATCTTGCACTACCGTTCCAAAGGTGGCAAGTTCCGGAAACCGGAAGATTTCAAGAAGATGTATGGTATGACGGAAGAACAATATTCCAATCTTTCACCTTATATATATATCGCCCCGGAAGATACGGCACGCAATACACCGCAGTTATACATTCCCCAACCTGCACAGGCAGAAAATATAAAGTACGCATCCGGCACTGTAATCGACCTGAACCTTGCCGACACCACCGAACTAAAGAAGATACCCGGTATCGGGAGCGGCATAGCCCGTCTGATTGTCGGCTACAGACAGCGATTAGGTGGGTTCTATCAGATAGAGCAGTTAAAGGATATACACCTCGACACCCGGCAACTACAAGCATGGTTCAGCATCAAACCGACGGACATTCATCACATCAACCTGAACCACAGCAGTGTGGATAGACTACGTTCCCATCCATATATCAACTTTTACCAAGCCAAAGCAATCGTAGAATACCGCAAGAAAAAAGGCTCGCTAACGAGCCTCAAACCTTTCATCCTCTACGAGGAATTTACAGAAGCGGACTTAGAAAGAATCAGTCATTATGTTTGCTTTGAGTAATGCATGGAATAACATGATTTACTCGTTCTTTCTGTAGGGTTATGAATCTTTTCACCACAGAGGACACAGAGGTTATAATTATCTCTGAATTAGAAGTATAAAAACTCTGGGTCCTCTGGGTGAAAGAATTCATTTCTCTTCAGATATGAGTTTCTTCCAATAGTTAGCTCCTTTCTCAGGCACTCCTATGCTTTTTTCCTACTACAAGTTAGCCTTTTTCATCCGAACATCTATTCTTTCCACCATGGAGGTTTTTTCTTTCCACCATGGTGGAAAGAAACTTTCCCCGTGATGGAAAGAAACTTTCTCCATGGTGGAAAGAATAAAAGCCTACTACGATTTTCCTTAACCGTCGTAGCGAAAAGAGATAAAAGTGGCGATGCGGCAGCTTAACTCCCGTAATTCACTTTTTTCACATTTTAATGCGACTTTTGCAGCCTCTCCTTCGTCTAATTAGTAACAAACAACCTGAAAACAGAAAAGGCCATTCCGAGATAAGGAACTAAAATCATACTATCACAATGAAAAGATTATTAATAGCCATACTGCTGGGCAGCATGGCACAGGGAGCTTTTGCACAAAAAATAGAAATAGAGGAAGGTGAATAACAGTGATAACGATTCGGGAGTAATGAGTACGGGGAACTGAGAGGATGCAAATCCTCTCCTACATCTCTTTGCTGATTTCCCCGTCCACCATATGCACCGTGCGGTCTGTAATCTGTGCCAGTCCTTCATCGTGGGTGACAATGACAAACGTTTGTCCGAAACGGTTGCGGAGGTCAAAGAAAAGTTGATGCAGCTCTTCCTTATTATGCGTATCCAGGCTACCCGAAGGCTCGTCGGCCAACACCACAGCCGGATGATTAATAAGGGCACGGGCTACGGCCACACGTTGTTTCTCTCCACCGGAAAGTTCATTTGGTTTATGTTCGGCACGGTCCGACAATCCCATGAACTCCAGTAATTCCATTGCGGAAGCTGTAGCTTCTTTCTGCCCCACACCAGCAATGAAGGCAGGAATCATCACATTTTCCAATGCGGTGAACTCCGGCAAGAGTTGGTGAAACTGGAATACGAAACCGATATGCTTATTGCGAAAAGCAGACAGTTCTTTTTCCTTCATCCGGCTCACCAGGGTGCCGTCAATGATTACCATTCCGCCGTCAGGGGCATCCAGTGTTCCCATTATCTGGAGCAAAGTAGTTTTCCCGGCACCACTCGGGCCGACAATGCTGACAATTTCTCCTTTATCTATATTCAGGTCGATGCCTCGCAAAACTTGCAAGTTACCGAAGCTCTTGGTTATTCCTTCTAATTGTATCATCTTATTTATAATCTCTTCAACACATACTCTGCAAGATAACATCCGAATACCGCCGGCATATAACTGACTGTTCCGCACGTAGATTTCTTATTCATCTCATCTTCGGTCAGCAACACCGCCATGGGGTCTGCCTGTTCCGTACTGAACACCACCGGCAGTTTACGCTTAATCCCCATTTTCTGTAACCGTTTCCGCACGGCTTTACTCAATCCGCAGTGGTAAGTATCCCATATATCAGCAAAACGGACCTGAGTGATATCACTCTTTGCACCGGCACCCATGCTGGAAACTATCTTAATGCGCCGCTGCAAGGTTTCTGCTATCAAATGACACTTCGGAGCCAATGTATCAATGGCATCCACCACAAAATCATAAGACGCCGCATCCAGTAGTTCGGGAATATTTTCATCTTTCAGGAATACAGGCAGCACCTTCAGTTCAATCTCCGGATTAATATCCCGAAAACGCTTCTCCAATATTTCTGCCTTACTCTGTCCTAATGTGGAATGCAAAGCCGGAAGTTGGCGGTTTATATTTGTAGGCTGCACCGTATCCGCATCTACAATTGTCATACGTCCTACCCCGGCACGGCAAATCATCTCCGCCGCATATGCTCCTACTCCACCCAAACCGACAACAAGCACATGTGCTTGCCGCAGCCGCTCCATCTTCTCTTCACCTAACAAGAGCTGTGTCCTTTGTCGCCAATCTTCCATCCTGCTAACCACTAATCACTTTATCATTAATTACTTTTCTTAAACCACTTATAGAACCACTTGCCCACTTTTTCGTAATGCTGATCCTCATTGTTTCCTCGTGGGTTGGAGAAGGACAACATATCCTGCGGTTCTCCCAACTGGTCCGGATAAAGCACTATCAAACTATTGTTGGCAAAATATTTTCCTAGCTGGGCAGGAAGTCTTTCAAACGCAGGGTCATAGGAAATAGAACCACGACGGGCACTTATAATCACCAATAAGTGATCGTAATTCACTTGTCCGGTCAATAACAGCAAATCGCCCCAATCATCTAAGCGGGAGAAATCCGTTGAAGTTGTGCTATATCGTTTCTTCACCAGCATCTGCAGAAGTCCGGTTGTTTCCTCATTGGCAAAGAAGTGTACCCGGCACCCTAACATGTTTCCCATACGGCAGAAATGTTCCACCCACTTCTGAAAACCTGCTTCATATTCCGCTTTCGGCGGAACGGCAAGATTAATCCTTCGTATCGTATTAATGGGCATCAGGAGCTTGGCAATCATTACTTCCCGATGCAAACCTTTCAGCAAATTCTCCGCCAGCATACCGAAGAAAGAGTCCACGATGTTCACCTTTCGGTGCAGACCGATAATAACATCCGTCACCTCATGTTCTTTAGCCGTATGAATAATACCCGAGGCAATATTCAGGTCATAACGGCTAATCAGTTTCAATGGGACATCCGCCGATGCCGCTATCATCGCCGCCTTCTCCAGATTGCGCTTCCCACGAATTTCCAAAGCTTCCGAAGCATTATTATCATTAATCACATTCAGGGCCATCATATTATCTCTTTGCTTCGGGTCACGTATCACCAACGACAGGTTTATGAGGTCTTCAATCGTATCCGGATTAGCAACCGGTATCAAAATCTTCTCTAATTCCGCCGGACGATTCTCTTCCTCCAGATGCGCCTCATCAATGGCTATTTTACGGGCAGCACGCTCAGTAATGAACGAACTCACCACACAGGTTACAAGAATCAATAGCACCGTACCATTCAAGACATCGTCATTCAGCAAGCGTTCGCCATTGGGCAGTATAATGTTATAACCCACCAACACCGCAGCCAATGTAGCCGCAGCTTGTGCATTACTCAGTCCATACATCAACTCCCGTTCAATGGCTCCCATCTTATATATCTTCTGTGTCAGCCAGCAAGCAATCCACTTACCCGTCAGTGCAACCACAATCATCACACCCGCCACTTTCAACGCATTGCCATGACCGAAAATCACATGTATATCAATCATCATCCCCACCCCAATCAGGAAATAGGGAATGAAAAGCGCATTGCCCACAAACTCCAGATGATTCATCAACGGAGAGACATGCGGAATAAGTCGGTTCAATACCAGACCGGCAAGGAAAGCACCGAGAATCCCTTCCATTCCGACAAACTCCATCAACCCCGCTCCCAAAAACACCATGGCAAGTACAAAGATAAACTGCATCACATTGTCATCATAACGACGGAAGAACCAACGACCGATACGGGGAAAGAAATACATAATCAGACCGCCCAAGAAGATGACCTTGACAACCAGCCATAGCCAGAACAGTCCACCAGATTCACCTTTAAACATACCTCCCACTACAGCCAGTACCAACAATGTAAGCGTATCCGTTACCGCCGTACCGCCTACCGCAATGCTCACACTGCGATGTCGGGACACACCATACCGGATAACAATAGGATACGCCACCAACGTATGCGACGCGTACATACTCGCCAGCAGAACAGAAGTTATGAAACTATATTTCAGATAGGCCATATTAGTCACCAACCCAATCCCTATCGGAATGATGAATGCCAATAATCCCAGCACCACAGCCTTTCCACGATTCTGTTTGAAGTCCGACATATTCATTTCAAGACCAGCCAGAAACATAATATAGTATAGCCCTACCTTACCGAACAACTCAAAACTGCTGTCCCTTGCCAGAATATTAAACCCATGCTCACCAATCACCAATCCCGCCAATATCATGCCAATGATGTGTGGAATACGGAGCCTGTTCAACAAAATAGGAGCAAACAGAATGATGAGAAGTACAAGGAGAAATATCCATGTAGGGTCGGTAATTGGAAGTTTCAGACTAAAGTCAAATAAGTCCATGGGCTTCAAGTTTTAGGTTTACGATGCAAAATAACAAAAAACTTTTCATTTTATACGTTGTCATACAGCAAATTGTTATAAATTTGCAGCCAATTCTATCCTTTTTAAGGTGGAAGAACATTTTTATAAACTTAATAAAAAACAAAAGAAAATGAAAGTAGCTATTGTTGGAGCAAGCGGAGCCGTGGGACAAGAATTCCTGCGTGTGCTCGATGAAAGGAATTTCCCGTTGGATGAGTTAGTGTTGTTCGGTTCTAAACGCAGTGCCGGAACAAAATACACATTCCGCGGTAAACAGATCGAGGTAAAACTCTTGCAACACAACGATGACTTTAAAGGGGTAGATATCGCTTTCACTTCCGCAGGCGCTGGTACCTCTAAAGAGTATGCCGAGACCATCACCAAACATGGTGCCGTGATGATTGACAACTCCAGTGCTTTCCGTATGGATAACGATGTACCTTTGGTAGTGCCTGAGGTAAACGCAGCCGACGCTAAAGATCGTCCACGCGGTATCATCGCCAACCCGAACTGTACTACTATCCAAATGGTAGTGGCACTGAAAGCCATCGAACAGCTTTCTCATATAAAGACCGTACACGTTTCTACGTATCAGGCTGCCAGCGGTGCCGGTGCTGCCGCTATGGACGAACTGTACACACAGTACCGTCAGGTATTGGCTGGTGAATCTGTTACTGTTGAAAAGTTTGCTTACCAATTGGCATTCAACCTCATTCCTCAAATTGATGTGTTCACTGAAAACGGATACACCAAAGAAGAAATGAAGATGTATCACGAAACACGCAAGATTATGCACACTGATATTAAGGTAAGTGCCACTTGTGTACGTGTTCCTGCCCTTCGCTCCCACTCTGAAAGCATCTGGGTAGAAACAGAACGTCCTATCTCGGTAGAAGAAGCTCGTGAAGCCTTCGCAAAAGGTGACGGTCTGGTATTGCAGGACAATCCGGCAGAAAAGGAATATCCGATGCCGTTGTTCCTTGCAGGCAAAGATCCCGTTTATGTTGGTCGTATCCGTAAGGACCTGACTAATGAGAATGGACTGACTTTCTGGATTGTGGGTGACCAAATCAAGAAGGGCGCTGCACTGAATGCAGTGCAGATTGCAGAGTATCTGGTAAAGGAGAATGCTATTTAAAAAACAATCATTCATATTGCAATAAAAAAAGAGGCTGCACTTCTAAAGTGCAGCCTCTTTTCGTTTATTTCCAGTTAGGATTCTGTTGCATATTGGGGTTAAGAGTCAACTGTGTTGTAGGTATCGGATAGAAATAATGTTTGGCTTCGTAAGTACGTGGTTGGTTAAGAGTGTTTGAACCAATCATATATCCATCAGCATTAATATCAATTTCCGGATTTTCTACATTTTTCATGTTAGCTCCAAGATAGATAGTAGGATTCTTGGAAGAATCAAGCAAATCGAGCTTATGCCAACGAATCAAATCCCAGTAACGTGTCCAATTATCACACATCAATTCACAACGGCGGCAACGGCGAATTTCCCAAATCAAATTGCTGACACCCATATTATTGGCCGGATCGGCTTCAGGTTGAGTAGTCATATCGGGCAATCCGGCACGAGCCTGCAATCTATTGATGGATTTGTCCAAATCTGCTTGTGTCAACGTTCCAAGCTCAGCCTTAGCTTCAGCAAAGTTCAAATAGACTACAGACAGCCAGTAAAGCGGACAGTCTGTGTACTGCTTGTTAATACTATTACGGTCGCTTACGCTCAATTCAGTCGTATTATCGTATTTAGCTATACCATAACCGGTAGTGGAAGTAAACGCTGCAACTCCAGCACGGCTATAAGCACTACCCTTGAAGCATAATACAGGGTCGAGGGTAACCGCCAATCGCTTGTCGCGAACGGCAAGAACATTCTCAATACTATATTTACCATTTGCATCTTTGACTGCGGCATCATCGGTATCCATTGTGGTAGTTGCTTTAGGTTTGCCGTCAAGGAACAGATAACTGTCGAAGGCATTCTTAGTCATACCGCTAGTACCACTTGTATTGATAGTGTAGTCAATGGTAGAATGCATAAAGGTGTTCTGTGAATAAGGCTTGTAGAAAATCATTTCAGGATTAGAAGCCAGCGATACAGAATTGTAGTTTCCCTGATAGCTCGGATTCAATGAATACCCTTTAGCCATCAATGCTTCACAAGCCGATACGCACTCACGCAAGTATTTCTCAGCACGGGTGTTGTCGGCAGCTTTACCGGCATTGTCATTGGCATTACGGTATTTACAATAGGTACCTTCATACAACGTGATGTCAGCTTTCATGGCCAGTGCCATATCGGCGGTGAAGCGTTGCTTGTTGGTGCCCGTAATTGTAGTGGTAGCATAGTTCAGGTCTTCAAGCACATTGTCCATTACAACATCGCGATCCGTACGTGGTCCGTAAACCACATCCTTGTCTGCCGGATCTACAACTGTAGTTATCCACTGTACATCACCATACATGCGAACCAATTGAAAATATTGCCATGCCCGGTTTAAGCGTGCCAAGCCTTCATAATTAGCTTTAACAGCATCATCAAGCGTAGATGTTTGCAATCCTTCGATAATATAATTGGCACGGCGGATCTCAGTAAAAGGAGCAGACCAATTTGTAGAAGTAGCAACTACACTTGTATAAGTCCATACAGTTGACTGATAGTCCACTTGGTCATCGCTCAGCGTCTTGAAATAGAACCAGCCGCCACCGCTACCATTTCCATAACCCGAGTAATTGTTATAGAACGTATTGCATTGGTTATCAAGGTTACTTGTATTGCTCCAATATGCAGAAGTATTGGTAAAGGCATCCAGAGGTGCCTTGTCGAGAAAGTCATTACAACTCGTCAAGCCCGTCAGTACTATTGTTGCGTATATGAATAGTTTTTTCATCATTCTTATTGTTTTAATGGTTATTATAAGGTTACCTGGATACCGAATGAGAAGGTACGAGTGATAGGAGTCGTACGTCCCCAGCCACCATAAGAGAGACCGTCACCAGTGCTGATTTCCGGGTCAACGGGGAGGTCACTACCCTTGTAAAGCAGGAAGAGGTTGCTACCGCTAAAGTAGATGCGCGCCTTTTCGATGAAAGCTTTGCGGGTCCATTCCTTCGGCAAAGTATAACCGAGGGTTACATTCTTTAGACGAAGATATGACATATCAGTCAAGTAACGGCTTTGCGGATAGTAGTTGTTAGAACCGTTTGCAATACCCGATACGGTACCTTTGGCCTCATTACCCGGATATAAACGGGGATAGGTATTATTCTGGTTGATTTCATAACCGGTTATCGTTTTCCAATCATCAGTATAGAGCACTCTATTATAACTTGTCTGGTTATCATAAATAGCTAAGTCGGCTGCACGCATCATCGGGAAATTCAAAGAAGAAATAGTCCAATCGGAACGTTTACCCACACCTTGGAAGAACAAGTCCAAGTCAATGCCTTTCCAACTGCCACCGAGGTGGAAGCTATATTCGTAACGAGGAAGCGAATTACCGATAATCTTCAAGTCACCATGGTCGTCGGCGGTTCCTTTTCCCCCGTCAATCGCTCCACTGCCATCCAAATCTTTGAACTTTATATCGCCCGGGCCATAGTGGAATGGAGCCCGTTCAAGTGCTGACTGACTGGCAATACCCGATTTATAGTTCCAGCTACCATCTGCATTCTGACCGGTAAAGTCAGATTCTTCAAAGTAACGGTCTGTTTCAAATCCCCAGATGTCACCATAATTTTTACCCGAATAATAAGAACTGAGTAGTTTAGAGTCATCACTCCACTTCGTCACTTTTGTCTTGGAGTCACTAAGATTGAAGTTTGCATACACATTGAATTCACCGAATTTACGATGCCAGTCGAGGTTCAACTCCCATCCGCGTGTGCGCAGGGTACCGGCGTTATCGTAAGGCGCAGTGGCACCTACACTGTTTGGCAAAACCTGAGCAGGAGCAAGCATATCACGGTTTTCGCGTTGATACCAATCGAATCCTACGGTCAGTTCATTGTTCAGGAAACCCAAATCTATACCAATATCAGTGGTGCGGATACGTTCCCAGGTAAGGGATTTCGACACTAGTTTAGGCATATTATATTGAGTCAGTCTATTGGCATTAGCTCCATTACCATCTACCCAATAAATATATCCTGAAGCAGATGTATTTTCGCGTTGGGTAATCATTGCTTCGAACATATAGTCGCCGATAGCTTCATTTCCAATTTCACCATAAGATGCACGCAACTTACCATTGCTGATAACTTTTTTCAGCGGTGCAAAGAAAGCTTCTTCAGAGAAACGGTAACCGATAGAGGCAGAAGGGAAGAATGCCCACTGATCAGTATGCGGGAATCTGGAAGAACCGTCATAACGTCCGTTCACCTCCAACAGGTAGATACCCTTGTAGTCATAGTTAATACGTCCGAAGTAACCGGCTGATGCACGGGAAGTATGCGACCAGTTTATTTGTTGTCCATCCTGACTAGCCAAGTTCAGTTCGGGATACGCTTCGTCATACAGTCCTTTGCGGTATCCATATAGATAAGTGTAATCTACCTCTTCTGCATTGGCACCAACCATTACATTCAGATTGTGAGACTTAGCAAAAGTCTTGGCGTAGTTGGCATACACATTCAGCGTCCAGGTATTCTGCTTGGAATTATCCCGCCAGATTGCCGAGTTGCTTTTAGTAACAATGTATTTAGGGGTAGGCAGTCCCGACCAGTCAACACCATAAACCGAGAAGTCTTCCGAACCGCTGTTCAAGTTCTGAATAGCATAAGTAAAATCTGCATTCAGAGTTAATCCCTTAACGATCTCAGCTTTCAGGAATGCATTCATGCGAGTGAGGTCGGTAATTTCCCTACGGTCGGATGCTTGCTTACGCATAGCCATAAGGCGGGTGTCATAACCATCGACGGTACCTGAAGGAATAAAGAAAGAACCCCAGCGCCAAAGAGTCTGATAGGTACTACTGTAAACATCAGGACGCTCATAAGCTTTACGGGAGTAGTTGACACGTGCACCTACTTGCAACCAATCGTACAGGTTTGTGGTTACATTCACTGATACATTGTACTTTTTCAGTTCATCGGGGCGTACTTTCATGATACCTTCTTTCTGGTCATAACCAAAAGAAAGATAGTAATTAGTCTTTCCTGAAGTTCCCTGAACAGAAATATTGTGGCTCTGCGAAGGAGCAGCTTTGCTATAATAGATATCTTGAACATCCCAGTCGGCATAATAGTAAGGAGTTCCGTCGATTATTGCGTAATCACCAACATTACTATCACTCTGATAAGGTCTCATTTCGCCATATTTCAGTTTTCCACGGTTCTGCTGTGCCCATCTTTGAGCATAAGGCAACAGCTTATCGAAATACATACCAAAGAGTTCAACTTCATATTGGTTGGCGTTAGCTTTGGCTTCCAGTGCAGAAAGCAGCTGAGTAGGAACATCCGGGAAGTTGGGGAGGTAAGTTGCCTGATCCCAAGCGAAGTTATTGCTATAATTAATGGTAACCTTTTCCGTCGGTTTGGCACTCTTCGTGTTAATCAAGATAACACCAAAAGCGGCACGTGTACCATAAATAGAGGTAGAAGCGGCATCTTTCAATACAGAAATACTTTCAATATCCTGTGTATTTAAGAAAGATATGTCATCCATAGGAACACCATCCACCACAATCAACGGATTACTCTTTTCTGAGTTACTCAACGTACCAACACCACGAATACGCATCGAGGCACTCCCATTGATATCACCATTTTCCGTGGTGATGCTCAAACCGGGAACCGCACCTTGCAATGCTTTGGATACATCTTGTTGAGGGCGACCTGCCATAGTCTTATTCAAGTCTACAGTAGTAACTGCCCCTGTTAAGTTGGCTTTTTTCTGTACACCATAACCAACTACTACTACTTCATCTAATAATTCAGTATCCTCCTTTAAGATGATTTTCATAGTTGAGGTTGCTTTCACTTCTTGTGGTTGGTAACCGATGAATGATATTTTTAAAGTAGCGCCTAGTTTAACACTCAAAGTAAACTTACCGTCCAGGTTGGTTACAATTCCATTAGTGGTTCCTTTTTCTACCACGCTAGCACCGATAATAGGCTCGCCTGCCACATCTACGACTAAACCTGTAACGGTGATAGACTGTAACTGCTCTGTTACTTCCAAAACATTATCCGAGTCAGTTGGAGCAGCCATTACGTTACCGCTACTTAAGAACAGTGCACTTATTGCTACTGTTATGAGGAACTTATTGGTTAGTCCTCGTTTTTTGCGATCTTCATTCATAAAAAGATTGATGATTTTGTTATTAATTAAATAGTTCTCTCTAAAAATTAGGGCAAGGATAGTCAGTATAGGAATAGCTTTAGCTATTTCTTCTGTTAGACAAGTTTCTGTTCCATAGGCGTTTTCTCTATTTATAGGTTTAACTTATATTTTATCTCTCTTATTCTTTTTAAACATTTACCAAGTTCCAAGAGAACATTGCTGAGTCCTCATCGGTAATAATAGTATACATGTAAAATAGATTGGTATCTGAATTAATATTTATCGCAGAACATTTATTTATTGCCTTTCACTTTTTATCTATGCAATAATTAAATGACCATTAAATTAATAGTCATTTAATAAAATAAGACTTAATCAGTAATTTTATAAATAGATTATGAGATTCTATAATTGAGAAGAAAAGACTAAGATTACTTCAGCAGACAGAAGAAAAGTCACTTTCATCTGCTTGTTTCACAGTCATCATGGGACGTCGACGTGTAGGAAAGACCATTTTGTTACATAAATCTCTTGAAGGGAAACTCAAGATTTTGAATGTGTCAATCTATTTTCAACGATATAACGTACAATATAGCGAATGGATATTTGAGAAGTATTTTCGGGAAAGGGTTGTGGAAACTATGAATATCACCCAAGTGGGTAATTGTTGGGCTACCAAAGGGGAAAATGAGATTGATTTGATTGCACTGAATGATTTCGAGAAGGATGGTATTGTTGCAGAAGTGAAGCGTCATCCGAATAAAATCAGTCATACTGTCTTGGCAGAGAGGATAGCAGATTTACTTAGATAGTTTGTAGAATATAATTTAATACAGAACGGATTTTTATTAGAAAATCTGATGAAGTAGCATTTAGTGAATTAATGGTTAAAAAGAAGGTTGGCTTGATATATGCAGCCAACCTTCTTTTCATATAATAGTTTTATTTATGGAGCAATCTCTTTACTCTTAAGAGATTATGAATCCTTTTACAGGGTATTCAAAACTGCTCATGTTTCCTAATGCTCAGTATAACTGTATACTTTTACAACTGTTGCTTTGTTACGAAGACCGGCAAAATTATGAGTTGTATATCGGCCAGTAGTAATATTCCAGTAATCCGTATAAAGTTTGCCATTGACTTTCAACAACCAATCTACATCATCCATAACCGTTTCTCCAGGTACACCACCATTTGCAGCCGTTACTACAATACGAAAATCTATGCGGGCAGCTCCCTGTGCAATGTACGTTGTTTTTTTAACAGGTACAGGCTGGAAACCCGTGCTTTCACCAAAAGCAACTGGTGCACCCAAATTGAGCCATGCACTTTTGGTTGCATCCCCCGTTGCATCCCCCACATTCTTACCATCAGGAATGAGACCGGCATTTTTATCTGCATTTGTATAGAGCGGATGCAAAGTGTATTGATACTGATATTGCAACTTCATAGTAGTAGGATGTCCCTCGGCTTCATACATCAAGTTTATGAAGCGGATATGAGCAATGGTATCTGTATCGAAAGTAGCTTTGGATGGATCAAGCGGATAAGGAATATCAAAATCGCGTTCCAAAATAATCGGACTGGTATTATAATCATGTATGATAACATTCTGTTTTCCCTTGATTAAAGTAACATCTTGGTCGAATACAAGTTTTAAAGCTGTACCTTGATACAACTTCAGATTGGCCTTACCTGGTTTGGCATAATAAAATCTGCCTGCACCTGGTATGGTATTATAGTATCCCAATACATTGGTACTATTGGTCAGTAATTTCCCATTTAACTCTACTTTATAGATATTGTTTTCAGCCGACGTAGTGACCGGTGTATAATGACCTATTTGGAACTGAGCCATATCATCTCCGACCGGAATGGCGTCATAATCAACCTCCATCTTTTCACATGACCCCATAGAAAAGGCAGCTAAAAGAGCAATACTTATATACTTTATCTTTTTCATATCATTTATTCCTTTTAAATAAAACATTAGTTAGCAGGATATTCACCTGGGTAAGCAAACCAAGGGATAGAACACTGGTAATTGGGTGCTGTGCCGGATATCGGTTTCAGTTTTTCCAATGATTCGATGTTCCATGTGTACTCTGAATTATAACGTGGGCGAATGCGATAGCAGGGTGAACCATCATTGTAAAGATTGTATGCTGCATTTCGGAATTCAATGTCTCTGGCAGCACCTAAAAAGTAACCTTTGAATACCTTAGTATCATCTTCGTCACGTTTCACCTCGATTAAGCGTGTGGCATCCCAACCATTATTTTTAGATGGATAATCGCCGGTGTACTGAATGTCATAGTGATATTTACGCAAATCAGTCCAAGCTTCTATGCCTCCCCAAGGATAAAGCGAAATAAACTTCTGTAGCATAATGTGTGAGAGAGTGAGATTCGCTTCCCCCAATCCTTCTACATAAGGACCAGCATAATATTCATTTGCCAAAGCATTGTATACACTCTTGGTGACTTTATCTCCGCCACTAATGACTCCCTTAGTACCCGGATAGAGTGGTGTAACCGTGAAATCCAGATCATTGCGTACCCCTTCTTTGAAAGCTATATAAGCAGCTCCCTTGTTGCCCTTCTTCCAATATGCTTCAGCAAGGCAGAGCTTGATTTCGGCGGCAGTCATCAATACGTAGGGCGCATCATCACGGAATAACCAGCGGCCAATACCATCGTTAGGCAAAGACGTAGTAGAATTCTTTACTGTTGTGGTACGTCCATAAAGATGTGGAGTCGTTTTAATACCAGCAGGATTGGTACGAGAGGTATTGTTTCTTCCTCCGTAATATTGATGTGCTTTTACACTGTCAGGATTATCAATGTACAGGTATTCAGGATCGCTATCGGTACTCAGTTTCACTGTTACACGGGGGTCGTAGTGTCCAGGTAAGTTAACCAGTGTATCTGCTATATATTGCTTTTCAAGCAGTTCATACTGGTAATATGGATTGGGAGGCGTTGTTTGCTTAATGCGCTGTCCGTCTGTACCATATTTAGGTATAGTTCCTGTCATAATCTGTACCATATAATCGTGTTGGTAGTAGGTAGTACCCAAATTGCCGCGTTGTGTTCCCCAGAAATTGTTATAACCTGAGTAAGGTACACTTCCTGATCCGCCTTCCATTTCCACCATAGCATCATCTGCGGATGTTTGTAATGATTTGTTGGCAGCCTCAATTAATTCATCGGCATACTTTTCAAGGAAATCCGATTTGTTAGATAAAGATGCCAGATTACGTACAACTACACCATGAGCAAATTTAATCCATTTAGAGATATCACCTTTATAAACCCAGTCATTGGCAGAGATCTTTGAACTATAAGAAGTTTTATCCTCCATTTCCAGGTATTCGATAGCTTTACGGGCCCATCCACGGACAGCCTCATAAATATCAGCCTGAGAGTCATAATCAAAGCGCACACGTTCGTTATCAAAAGCCTGTTTAAGTGGCAATTCACCATAAACTTTGGTCAGCATGTCCCAGCTGTATGCTTTAATAGCATAACCAATACCGACGAGGTGCCAATGTTCTGCTGCAATGGCTTGATTGATTAAGTTTTCAAGATTCATACCCTGATTCCAGTAAACCGTGCGCCAAATCAAGGCTCCCGTATCACTACTTTGGGGATAATAGTGATTACCATAGTTAGAACCATACGAACTCTGCGTAGTACTCCACATGGAAATCATGGGCAGAATAGCATATGTCAAATCCCACGTAACGTCTTGGTAAGTTTGTAGGATACCGGACAGATATAAATAATCTTCTACATAATCCGGAGAGTCAATATTCTTATTTACATCTAAATAATCGTCACAACTGACATTGAATAACATCAATAGAGATAGAAATGGAACAATTATATATTTCTTCATATTCTTCATATTAATAGGATTTATGATTTAGAATTGTACACTCAAACCGCAAGTGATGCCACGTGGACTGGGAAGACTCCATGTATCATAACCTTCACCACCTACACCACCAGCTGATGCAGACATCGTGTTACCTACAGCATCCAGACCATTGTAATTTGTAATAGTAAATAGATCATTACCAGAGATGTATATCTGGGCATAGCTGATTAGACCGTTGGTCAACTTCTTAAGGAACTTTTCTGTAAACGTATACGATAGCCGTAGTTCTGACATGCGCAGATAGTTGACATTGGCCTGAACCCAGTCACGTGCAGAGCCGGCATAAATCGTGCCGCCATAATTACCATATGTAATGGCAATATTATTGGGTGTCGGATTCTCTGAGTTTTCATTACCATCTTTCAATACACCTGGAATTATAACAGAGCCTTGCTCGCGTTTCTTCACTGAGTCCCAGTCTATACCGTTTTGCGCCAGATAGCGACCGGTTCCATTGATAACAGTTGATTTAAACTTACCCGAGAACATTGCATAAAGGCGCCATTGGCGTTTAAAAGTAACTTCCGTTGAAAAGCCGAAACGCAGTTTAGGTTCGCGGTCGCCTATATGTGTCCATTCTGAACTTACACGTGGAGCTCCTGTCGAAGGATCTATTAAAACTTCACCTTTGTCATTACGTTCAAAGTCAAGACCATGGATAGAAGTAACCGGATCACCTACCATCGTACCTAAACGAACACCGTTCGTATTTCCATTTGTATAGGTATCATAATATTCTGCCATCGGAAGGCTAATCGTTTTTGAGCCAGTATGTGAAAGGTTCACCCCTACATTCCAACGCCATCCATTGTAATTATGGATAATATCTCCATCAATATGTCCTTCCCAACCCCAAGTTTTAAAGTCACCCAAATTACGGGTGTTCAGCACGAAGCCTGTGGCGTATGATAAGCGGAACCCTGTTACAATCTGATCTGTGCAGTTGGTGCGGAAATAGGTGAAATCCGCAACGATTCGGTCGTTCAGAAAGCGCCCTTCCGCTCCTATTTCATAGCTAGTCGTCATCTCAGGCTTTAGTTTTGAGTTCGGACCTGTATATCCATATTTGTAGCCGCCACCTCTAAGCTCCGTAGCTTCCAGCTCTGGATTAATAGAAAGTGGAGATGTATCTTTGCCTACTTGTGCCACAGCACCTCTCAATTTCAGGTAGTTTACGATCTCACTTCCTTTAAATATAGGCAATTCAGTTAGAACGAATGATGCTTCCAGTGCCGGATAGAAATAACTCCGATTATTAGTAGGTAATGTTGAAGCCCAGTCATTACGTCCACGTAAAGTGAGGAATGCCATGTTGTCCCAACCAAATTCAGCTTGTGCGGAAATAGCCTGAATACGGCGAATGGTAGAACGCTTTTTAGAAGTGACAGTAGTTGGAGCCACGTTGTTGATAGAGGCCATATCCCACACAATATAGTTTTTACCATAAGAACTCAAACGTGTTATTTTGTTTTCTACCTGATGATAGCCAACTTGTGCAGTTACACTCAGCTTTCCATCAAAGAATTTGTCGTTCCAACCTGCAAGCACATTCATAGAAAGGTCTGAGAAGTTTTCTTTAACCAAATTATATACTCCACCACGACCAGGTTGGATATCATAGTTATTTTTAGCCCACAACGGATGTTCAGATGTCTCGAATGTCTGCGTGCCTATATCCCAGCCATACTGTGCCCGCAGGAAGAAGTGAGAATTCGGTTGAATAATACCGGTCACATTACCTATAATTCGGTCGGATTCATCATAATATTTATTTTTATTCATCAAAAACAACGGATTATACATATCACCGTCCACATATGGATATGGATAGCGCATGTGTACCAGGTCTGGGTCAAGATAATTACTCATATCATCAACAAGCGGCCAGCGAAGTGCATAGTAAAGCGGCCCACTAGTACCTTTAGGCATCTTATTGTTCTGGGTGGATGCGTATTGCATGGATGATTCAAAACGCATCCATTTAGTAATATCTGCCTTACCGGACAAAGAGAAGTTGCTACGTTGGTAATCAGTATTCTTAATCGTACCAGTTTGATCGGTAAATGAAGCGGAAGCACGCATAGTTAACTTTTCAGTACCGGTTTCCACTGATACATTGTGTACTTGGGTGAATCCTGTTTGCAGAATTTGATCAAGGTTATTGTAGAGTTTGGTACCTTCAGGATAAAGTCCACCAAAACGGGCAGTATTAAAATAGTTAGTTACACCATAATTGCCATTAGAATATTTGGTTTGTGGGTCGGGCAGTCCGTAAGATGTATCCCAACGGAAACGGTTACTATATGAAACCTTACCCTTGCCTGCCGTACCTTTCTTTGTCGTAATAATAATGGCTCCATTAGAAGCATTCGAGCCATACAGTGCTGCGGCGGCTGCTCCTTTCAATACGGTGATACTTTCGATATCTTCAGGGTTGAAGTCATTACCGCGTGACGAGAAATCCAACGTACGGCTACTATAAACATCCTCTACGGCCATACCACTACTTGCTGAAAAGGAGGAGTTGTTCATTGGGATACCATCGACAACATAAAGTGGCTGGTTGCTGCCGGACAGTGAAGTGATACTGCGTAGTGTTACTTGTGTTGATGCTCCCGGAGCGCCAGAACTGGATACAACGTTCATTCCGGATACGCGCCCTTGCAACGCTGTGATGAAATTATCTCGTCCCGACTCTGCAATTTCATCTGCAGTCACTTTCTGTACCGATGAACCGATACCGCGTTGAACACGCTTCAAACCGAACTCCGTAACGACGACTTCGTTCAGCATATTGGCATCTTCCTCCATTTGCACATTAATTTGTGTCTTGGTCACTTTTACAGATTGTGGTTTGCAACCTATATATGAGAACTGGAGCGTAGCTCCTTGTTTAGCAGTGATTGTATAGTTTCCGTCAGCGTTAGTTATTACGCCTTGGCTAGTTCCTAGAATTTGAACACTTGCCCCAGCTAGAGGCTCATCAGCAGAATCAGTAACTTTACCTTTAACAGTTATCTGTTTCTGTTGTTGTATTACTTCAGTAGCGGGTGAAGTTGGTTTGTCCGTAATGTCGTTAGGACTGGCATTTATGCTGATAACAGGTACTATTAGCATAGCAGCTATGCCCATAGAGATTTCCTTAAATCTATTCATAAGAGTCTCATTGTTTAAATTATTTTTGTTTGGATAAAGTTATAAAACTATTGCATTCCCTTGTTTTATTGAAGAATGCATTAGTCATGACGGTTTGAGTACTTTATTATGTACTATTTTTCTTGTTCGCGTGATTTTCATTCATAATAATGATGATTTAAATTATTCGTTGAAATAGCTTTCAACATTCAGAATGGTAAGGTAATAAATAAAAAATAGTCGGTGAGGCTATTTCTTTTAGAGGATAACTTTCTGTTCCATAGGCGTTTTCTCAATTTACAGGTTTAACTTATATATTATCTCTACTTCAAATCTATCAACGGTTCCAAGAGGACTTGGTGTGGATATGATTAAAAAATAGCTATACTGTAGCCTTGATTTATCTAAAACTTACCTGGGCTGCACTTGCTCCGTAGCTTCTCCGTACATTCTCCACTTAGAAGTACCTCTGAGTGGAGAATGTACGGAGCAAGTATAGCCCGAGTAAGAATCGGGTAGAAATCAGATGATGAGAGAGGGTCTTTTTTCGAGTAGTAAGAACGAACTCTCAATGTAGCTCGTTTTATACGAAAAAAAAACTTTTATCCTTCCTGAAGGCATTTCTTGAGGCAATTATCCAAGGCTACCCCCTTTCCCCTAGATGACTACACCATATGGACGTGATAGCTACACCCTTTATAGCAAAAGGTGTAGCCTCAGATAATGGATGTTTATCACGTCGGAATACAAGTGGCATTTGTCAGTATCCAACTCTGCAACTAGCTCAACCCAGGAAAGGAGCTATAAAATGAAGTTTTGGGAGTTTTTATCTTGATATATTAAAAAAAACTATATATTTGTATCCAATTCTAAATCTAGCTGCGTATGAAACTGATTGCAGAAAGTGGTTCGACAAGAACTGAATGGGCCTTGGTTGAAGATAATCATCTGATACAACGTGTTTTTACTGAGGGCCTTAATCCTTTCTTCCAAACCCGAAGAGAGATCAGCCGAAGTGTGCGTTTAGGTTTACCCGAAACTTTTTTCAAAAGAAAACTGGAACAAGTATATTATTATGGAGCCGGTTGTACTTCCTATGAGAAAAAGAATGTATTGGGTGCCTCATTAGTAGCACAGTTTAAAACCCCAATCCAAGTAGAGAGTGATTTACTTGCGGCTGCTCGTGGCCTATTTAAATGTGAAGCTGGAATTGCCTGTATTTTAGGTACCGGATCTAATTCTTGTTTTTACAACGGAAAGATTATAGTAAAAAATGTCAGAGCAGGTGGGTACATATTAGGGGATGAGGGTAGTGGTGCTGTATTAGGTAAACATTTCCTCTCAGATGTGTTGAAAGGTTTAGCTCCCAAAGAGGTGATGGCTGACTTTTTTGAGAAATTCCGTATTAGCCCCAATGAAGTGATGGAGTCAGTATATAACCGCCCATTTCCTAATCGTTTCCTCTCCACCATTTCTTACTTCTTAGCAGATTATACGGATGATGATTATGTATATGAATTGATAACGACCAATTTACGCAACTTCTTCACTAGAAATGTGTGCCAATACGATTATATGAGTTATCCTATCCGCTTCGTTGGTTCATTGGCTTACAGCTATGCTACGGTTCTTAGAGAGGTAGCTAGTGAATTTGGCATTGAACTGGATGTTATCGAAGAAACTCCGATGAGTGGTTTAATTGACTTCCACTCACTAAATATTGAAGAACCTTAATATTTGTATATAAAGCATATCAAAAGTAGCACATTCTCTTTTGAATAGCAAATATATAAATATAAAGTTAAATAAATGCAAAGGTATGTTCTTGATATTAAATTATAATATATCTTTGCTAAGAAGAAACGAAGAAATAGCGTTTCATCACCTTTGTTAATAACGAGTTTATCTCTTAAAACAACTAACTAAAGTATAACAGTCTTTAGTGTATTTTAATTTTTGGTTAATGATCAATTTACCAAGTTCTCTTGGAACTTAGCTAGCATACAATTAAAGTAAGAGAAATAAAATATAAGTTAAACTTAAAATAAAAAAGAGCCTATGGAACAGAAACTTACCTGACAGGAGAAATAGTCTCAGCTATTTCTAACTGCTTATCCTTACTTCCTATTTCTGAGAAGACTATTTAAATTAACAATAAAATCATCAACTATTTATGAATGAAGACCGCAGAAGACGAGCATTAAAAAACAATAAGCTCCTCACCACACTAACAATTAGTGTACTGTTCCTAGATATTGGTAATGTGATAGCTGTGTAAACAGCCTCTGACTCTGCTTTGAGTGACAACTAAACTGTTGCAATTCAAAATGAAACATTGCAAAGTGAACCACTCAATAGTATGATGTAATTCTAGACTATTAACCATTATTGTTTATTAAATCTATGTTAATGAAAAAACTTTTTATTCTATCAGTAACCGGCCTAATGCTTATGAGTGGCGGTTACTTTCCTGGAATGAGTGTAAGTGCACAAAATACCACTTCGTCAAGTACACAAAATTCAAAAAGGATTACTGGAGTTGTCACTGATACTCAAGGCGAACCTATTATCGGAGCAACTGTTCTTGTGCAAGGTACGGGTATTGGTACAGCAACCGATATTGACGGAAAATTCTCTCTCGACATTCCATCCAACGGGAAAACTCTTATCGTGTCCTTTATAGGATTTGATGCACAAGAAATTCCCGTTACGAATAATACAACCTATAAAATACAATTAAGCGGCACAGACTACGCTCTTGATGAAGTAGTAGTTACTGCATTAGGAATGAAACGTGAAAAGAAAGCACTCGGTTATTCGGTGCAAGATGTAAAAGGCGATGCCCTTATTGAAAATCGTACTGCAAACATTGCTACATCTTTGAATGGTAAGATTGCCGGTATGAATATTTCTTCAACTTCTATTCCTGGTGGTTCAAACCGTATTGTCATTCGTGGTAACAACTCTATATCTGGTAATAATATGCCTTTGGTTGTGGTAGATGGAGTTCCGTTTGATAACTCACAAGGCGTTGACGACGTAAATACAAACTCTTGGGGAGCAGGATACTCGGATACCGGTGACGGATTATCCATGCTGAATCCGGACGATGTTGAATCAATTTCTGTATTGAAAGGTCCTTCGGCTACAGCTCTTTACGGTTCACGTGGCGGTAACGGCGTAATCTTGGTTACCACGAAGCAGGGACAAGGAGGAAAGACTAAGGTTTCTTACAATAGTAATCTGACTTTCGAAAATGTAATGATTCAACCGGAATTCCAGAATGAATATGGACAAGGTACCGACGGTGCTTATGTTGCCACCGCCCGTAACTCCTGGGGACCTAAAATGGGTACCGTTGTCACCGACTGGACAGGTCAGACTCGCCCTATGGAAGCTAAAAACAATGACTTCTCTGATTTCATGGATACAGGTACATCCTGGAGTAATTCTCTTGACATAACAAGTTCTGCTGGCAAGATGAACTATCGCGTAGGTATGTCAAATACGACACGTAAAGGCGTTATTCCAAATAATAAGTTGAATAAAACAAACTTCTCTGTTCGTGCGGGTGGCGAAATCATTAAAAACCTGACTCTTGATGCTAAATTGAATTATACTTACCAGAAAGGTGAAGGTCGTCCCGAGTTCTCGGCATCTGGCTTCAATCCTATATTTGCTCTCATCTATACTCCGCGTAGCATCAATCTGCATGAAATGAAAGATGTCTTTGATAAGGATGGGAAAATAATCGACTGGTATCCCAGCATGCTTACAGTGGTTAATAATCCGTATGCACTAACCTCTCTTACCGGTAATAAGGACGTTACCAATCGTATCAATGGTTTCGCATCGCTGTCTTATGAGGTTAATAGTTGGCTGAAAGCCATGATCCGCTTCGGTGGTGACACTTATGGCAAGAAAACCGAAAAATGGATACGCCATGATTTGATTTCGAGTGCAGGCTACAAAGATGGTCGTTTCTCAACCGGCCAATACAACATGGCTGAATACAATGCCGACTTCCTGGTTACAGCTCAGAAAGAAAATATCGCAAGTTCCAAGTTTTCTGGAATGCTCTCCGTTGGTGGTAACTTAATGAACCGTCAATATAATAGCTTTTATGCCACAGCCGAAGGCTTGAATATCCCCGAACTTTACACCATCCAGAACGGACAGTCCAAAACGACATCCACTTATAAATCAGAAAAGGAAGTTCAATCTCTCTACGCATTGGGACAATTGTCATGGGACAACTATCTGTTCTTTGATGTAACTGTACGCAACGATTGGTCTTCCACATTGCCGAAAGACAACCGTTCTTTCTTCTATCCCTCCTTTTCTTTAGGCTGGGTAGTAACCGACATGTTGACCAAATTTAAAGTGAATGTGCCCAGTTGGATTTCATTCGCTAAACTGCGTGCTTCCTATGCAGAAGCAGGAAATGACACCGATCCATATCAGCTATTATCTGTATTATCTACAGTTTCGAACATGGCAGGCGGACAGATGGGAGTAGCCGAACCTTCTACCAAAGCAAACGCCAACCTTAAACCGGAAATTATCAAATCAACAGAGTTCGGTGCTGACATCCGGTTCCTTGATAACCGCTTAGGATTCGACGTTACGTATTATAACAAACGTGCATATAACCAAATTATATCTATGCCGTCATCTATTACCTCAGGATATAGCGCTAAGTATATCAATGCCGGACGTGTTGACAACTGGGGATGGGAACTTCAGATGAACGCTACACCTGTTCGCACACGCGACTGGAACTGGAATCTTTGGGTTAACTTTGCCAAGAACTCTTCTGAAGTAGTAGAACTTTACGAAGGAGTAGAATCCATTACATTAGCCCGTCCTATGGGACAAAACTGCTATGTGATGGCCAAGGTAGGCGAACCTTATGGACAGATATATACGAATGGTTACAAATATGATAACAAAGGGAACCGCCTTGTGGGCGATGATGGTAAGTACATAGTAGATCCTACCCTCCGTGTTTCCGGCAATATGAATCCGGACTGGACTGCAGGTATCGGTTCGTCATTGAGATGGAAAAACTTCTCTTTCGGCTTCCTGATTGATGTACGTTATGGTGGCGATGTATATCTGCAATCCATGATGCGTCTGCAATCCAACGGTCAGACAAAAGAAACCGTTGCCGGACGTGAAGAATATTATTCAACAGGTAAAGGATTAATTTCTCAGGGTGTGAATGTGAACACAGGAGCTGCTAATACTGTAGAACTTAGTCCTACCGCTTATTGGGGACAATTCTATGGAAATATCGGAAACTACATTTACGACGCAACCAATGTACGCCTTCGCGAACTGAACTTCTCCTGGACACTGCCGGACAGATGGTTCAACAAGACAATAATCAGCGGTATTAAAGTAAGTGCTGTAGCCAACAACGTATGCTTCTTGTACAATAACCTTCCGGGATTCGATCCTGAATGTACATACTCTACCGGTAACGGACAGGGTGTTGAAACGGCAGCTTTGCCTTCTACCCGTTCATTTGGCTTCAATCTTAACGTTACATTCTAAAATAAAGGAAAGAATATGAATAAGTTATTTAAATCTATTATAAGCATTGTCGGTCTTTCAATGACCCTCATGGGCTGTGTCAGCGATTTTGATGATATGAATACCGATCCCAACAATCCTACTCCGGGTTCAGTAGACCCCAAATTCCAATTGATATTCATACAGGGGCGTGGTATTCCTTATGCTAACCAGTGGCAACAGATAGATCAGTTGATGATCAGCACTTTCTGTGAATACTCGGCTAACGATGGGCTTTCAGCTTCCGACTATAACATAGACTCGCGCTATGTGGACAATATATGGGAGTTGACCTATACTGTACTGACCAATGCCAACTCTCTGATTCGCGCCAATGAGAGTAATCCGGTTCATACCAATGTCGTTCAAATGGCACGTATCTGGAAAGCTTATGCCATGCTGCGTTTAACCAACTGTATGGGTGATGTGCCTTACTCTGAAGCTGCCAACGACATCGATCAGCCTAAGTATGATACTCAAAAAGATATCTACTATGCTATATTTGACGAATTGAAAGACGCTGTAAGCAAATTGGATGAGTCAGCCGCTAATAATGTGGGCTCTTATGATCTCATTTATGGCGGTGACGCTGCCAAATGGAAGAAGTTTGCCAACTCTATCCGGTTGCGCATGGCTGTCCGCATCTCTGATGTAGATGCCGCTAAGGCAAAAACGGAAGCTGCCGCCGCCATCTCGGCAGGTGTATTCAGCAGTGACGCTGATGCTGCTTATCTGACGCAAGGTGAAGATAAATTTGCCCAAAACCCTATTTATTATCATAAAGGTTCTTCCGTACTGCACATGTCAACAGCTTATAAGCGTCTCGTGCAAGGCATAGGCGGACTGGCATGGCCGACTGCGGCCGACCGTGAGGCTAACAAAAACATTACCGAAAATATTCTTGCCGCCAAAAATGCCCCAGCTATTGTTGACCCTCGTGCTCCTATTCATTTTGAACCTGCAGGTATCATTGAAGCTACTGCAACGGCAAGTATGAACGGCAATTGGGATGGTACAGACCCGGGACATGTAGCTTCCGGTGTAGGCGCTGCTATGGATAACGGTCAGTTTGTAAGCGATTTCTCTAAAATCGGGCCTTGGTATTATGAAACTATTGATAGAAAGTATCCTTTGCTTAAGTATAGCGAACTATGCTTCCTGAAGGCTATTGCTATTGAACTGGGACTTGTTAGCGGTGATGCAAAAACCGATTATGAAGCAGGCGTACGTTCAAGCATGACAGAGCTCGGTGTTCCGGAAAGTAATATTACAAACTATCTGGCTTCAACTTCTCCGAACTATTATGGAACCACAGCCAAGTATGACGATATTACAGGAAGTAATAATACAGCCTTGGATAAGATTCTTACCCAGAAATATATCGCTCAGTTCCAAGAATGTTCCTTTGAGACTTGGGCCGACCATCGTCAGTTCCACAAACCTACGCTCATGCCATTCGCAAGTGTAAGTTCAAGTGTATTCAACATGAATCCTTCCGACCAAGCTAATAATACGCCAAACGCTTATATCAAGCGTATATATTATCCTTCTTCAGAGTATACAGTGAATGCAACTAACGTGAAAGAAGCTGAAAGTCGCATGGGTGGAAATAACAGCATACAAAACAATGTATGGTGGGATGTTAACTAAAACCTGATCCTCATAAATGCGTAGTTGAGTCGCTCAACTACGCATTTTTTTATGTACTTATTGTGAATATCAAAACTTCATCTAACTTTGTTGCACATATAATTTCTTATTCTGAAACAACATGGAAAACATTCTTCTCGCAATCTTTGTATGGTGTTCCTCACTTTCTGACCTGGGATTCGTGACGAGTCCTTACTTTCAGGAGCAGGAAATGTCTTTTGTATATACTCCGGGAATCAAAATTCATATCAATGCCCCTTCAGAAGCAAAATTTGACAAGAACAAACCAACAAAACTTGTGCTATATGCCTTACCAAATGGCAACAGTACGGACTGGACCATAGGAAAAATGCCGGCAAAAGGTGATGATTGGCATTATCACATACAACACATAGGAGCACAAACACGGTTTATAAGAGCCATAAACCAAGAATACAACTTCGTGACCGTTTACCTGGAAGCCAATACTAAAAGCTGGGGAAGTTGGAGAAAAGCAGAACCGATGCGAGACGAGAAAATCAAGGAAACAGTAGAATACCTCCTTTCTCTTTTCTCCGAATATCACCCACATATAGAGCTAAACAGCCATAGTGGAGGAGGTAATTTTATCTTCGGTTTTATGGATGCTAATTCGGAAATCCCCAGCTATGTAAAGAAAATATCATTCATCGACAGTAATTATAATTGGGATAACGAGCGATATGGACACAAACTAAAAAAGTGGTTGGAAACTTCTCCAGACAACAGTTTATTTGTAGCTTGCTACGACGACGCCAACGCCTTGCTGGATGGAAAACCATTCGTTTCGAGAAAAGGCGGAACCTGGCACAGAACATATCTGATGCAACGATACCTGAAAAAGAACATGAAACGGCTGGTATGGAATAAGACGGAGAATGATAGCATTATTTATTTTACTGCAAACGACCGGAGAATTCAATTCTATTCCAGAAAGAATCCGGAGCGTAAAATCTACCATACAATACTGGTGGAGCGCAACGGTTATATCCAATCTATATTTTCCGGTACAAAGTATGAAGGTATAGGATATCAGTTTATGGGGAAAAAGACCTACGACTTCTATCGTCAGGACTCAATAGTGAAGCCTCATATTTTTAAGTTTCCTCCCAGGAGAAAAGAAGCCGTTACAGGAAACGAATTTGTCCGCCAAGTCATAGGCATGACAGCAGAAGAGCGTGATTCAGTAGCCTATAAAGAGATTGCAGCAGGAAATATTCCGACTTTATTCCGACAACCCACATATCTGACAGATAGTTTACAGGATTCTAAAGGAATCTGGCACGAAGTTACACTTTGCATATTACCGGATTTTCTGGCGATAGGTACAGATACGGATTTTCTTCGTATTCCTATGCTGCCGCTTACAGCCCAGAAATTGGCAAACTTATATGAAGCAACATTGCCTACACGGAAATTATCAGATTTAATTCATCACCATAGCTTGTTGAAATTGGAGCCTCATCCTATGACTCCGGATTCTACAATGACGACTATCCCTATATTTGCCCGCCATGATTCTATTATTGAATCAGCTCGTCAAATAGCTGGTGAGACTCCGGGGTTACTTATTGCCGGACATAAAAAAGATATCGTCATCACCAACCAGATGGCCGGAGAACCGGGTAGACTATTCATCTACGGTTGGCATTATCCTAACGGGCAACCGATTCAGCCATTGAGCGCAGCGCATGGCATTGGTTATGTAGATTACAGTCACGGAGTCAGGCTGATTCGTAACGAGGTCCTGGTAGACGGCCAACTATATTCATTGAAAGCCTTACTACAGGACCCCGTATTCTACAGGATGTTTAGTGACGAAGCCACTCCAATGACAATTACAAGTTATATTCCTGATTAATTTTACTTACCACTTCCAGCTTATCGTCTTTCAACAAGGAGCGTGCATTGAAGAAGTTCACCCCATCTGCACCAGCCTCAATAGACAGCTTCGCAGCCTTATATAACTCTTCGGCAGTAATATCGGGAACAAATAAGCCGGATACATATTTATTTTTGTGGTAAGTTTCGCGCAAACCGTTTTCAATACTGAACGGTATCCATTCCAGATTTTCTGAATAGAACGATTGATAATTCATCGGGCAGACAATATCTATCTTCCAGGTAGGCCAGTCCTGATAAACCGTCATACGGGCACGAGTAGGATAAGGGAATACAGCCGCTGAAACCAGTTTTCCTTTGGCATGGGTAGCTTCTACTATTTCATTTACCAAAGAAGTTACTTCATTCAAACGGAACTGTAGCCATTCCGGACTCATCCACGGTGCCTGCAAATCCAATGGAGAATAACCAAATAGCTTTTTGAATTTCTCTATTGCCACCGGATGATAACCAAAATCATACTCAGCCCGATAAGTATCTTGTTGAATCTTGAATTTATGCTGTTGCAAACGTCGCCCCAGCACAGCATCATTATAACGGATAAAATCCAAATGTACAGAGGCCAGTCCGTCTAAAGTTGCATAAGAAGCCGCCTTATTTTTCATGAACTGCCGGGCTTCCGGCACGGAAGGACTCAGCCATTTATAATGCTTCACGTAAGGGTCATATTCATGACTGTTATAGCCTATCCGGTTTACATCAAACCATTCGGGATGTGCTAATGCCACAGAATCTCCCGGAGCATTCACCGTAAACATCCAAGCATGCACCCTCGCTCCCTTATAGGATTTGGCTGCCTCAATATAATGCGACACCTCCTCCGGAGAGCCGCACATATAGTAATTTTTGATACCGGCCTCATCGAAAGGTTTCATCCAGAGAATCAGAGATTCGACCGAAGCATTCTTGTCCACATCGTCCCAGACTCCCAAAGCGATCTTTTGTTCCAAGTTTTGAACTTTCTTCTTTTTACCGGCTGATAACGGCTGAACAGCCAAACTGAAAAAGCACGCAAGTGCTACAAATAAATAAGTAAATTTCATGATGATGATTTTTTTAGGTTCTCAACAAAGATAGTATTTCTTCTATATAAATAAGGTGAATAACCTATTATTTGCAAATTATTAAATATAATGCTAAAAATAATAAAATAAGTGTTTTTGATATTAAAATAAAATCTATCTTTGTTGCAACGAATGTCCTCCTTAACAATAGTACTATTATGAAGAAACTTCCGCTATTTATTCTTTTACTATGCAGTGCCCTATTGTGTCAAGCGCAAAAAGACCGTGTCATTTTAGGTGACGAACAAACCTCCGAGTACTTTCCTCTCCTGAAGGATAAACGAATTGCGATATTTTCTAATCATACAGGAATGATAGGAGATAAACATTTATTAGATATCCTTTTGGAAAATAAACTCAATGCGGTTGCTATTTTCTCGCCGGAGCATGGTTTTCGCGGAAATGCAGATGCAGGCGAGCATGTGTCCAGCTCAGTTGACCCTAAAACCGGAGTACCTATTCTCTCCCTATACGACGGAAAGTTGGGTAAGCCCAGTGCCGCCTCCATGCGAAAGTTTGATATTCTTATAGTAGATATTCAAGACGTAGGCTTAAGATTCTATACCTATTATGCATCTATGTGCAGGCTGATGGATGCTTGCGCAGAATATAACAAGAAGGTTTTGATATTAGACCGCCCCAACCCTAACGGACATTACGTAGACGGTCCGATCCTGGACATGAAACATAAGTCAGGGGTAGGTTGGCTGCCGATTCCTATTGTACATGGCATGACTTTAGGAGAGCTCGCATTGATGGTGAATGGAGAAGGTTGGCTACCAGGTGCACGCAAGTGTGATCTGGCTGTTATCAAATGTAAGAATTATACCCACCAAACCAAGTACCGGCTACCGATTCCCCCGTCTCCCAACTTACCAGACATGAAGTCGATATATTTGTATCCGTCCACTTGTTTTTTCGAAGCAACTCCCGTCAGCCTAGGTAGAGGTACTTCACTCCCGTTCCAAGTGTATGGACATCCCAACATGACCGGATATAGTTATAGTTTCACTCCAAGGAGTATTCCCGGAGCAAAGAATCCACCTCAACTGAACAAGCTATGTCATGGAGTAAACCTGAGCAACATGAGTGATGAAGAAATCTGGAAACGGGGAGTAGATTTGAGCTATGTTATCGACGCATACCGCAATCTGAATCTGGACGATCACTTTTTCCGTTCATTTTTTGAGTTATTGGTAGGAAGAGATTATGTACGGAAAATGATTAAGGAGGGAAAAAGTGCCGATGAAATCAAAGCAATGTGGAAGGACGATGTAGAAAAATTCAAGGAACAGCGTAAACCATATCTACTTTACGATGAGAATTAAATATTGAAAAAAATCACCATTAATAATTAATCTATTTATAAACATGAGCCCGATATCCGTAATTATCACCATTGCTGCTTACTTCGTGATACTGTTCACCATATCTTACATCGCCGGCAGGAAAGCCGACAATGCTGGTTTCTTTGTCGGCAACCGTAAATCAGCCTGGTATGTTGTAGCATTTGCCATGATTGGTTCCAGTATCTCCGGAGTGACATATGTATCCGTACCGGGTATGGTAGCTGCCAGTAATTTCGGTTATCTGCAAATGGTGTTAGGATTCGTTGCTGGACAATTAATTATTGCTTTCGTACTGACACCGCTATTTTACCGGATGAATCTAGTGTCCATCTACGAATATCTGGAAGACCGTTTCGGCATATCTTCTTACCGTACAGGAGCATGGTTCTTCTTCATCTCTAAGATGCTGGGTGCCGCAGTACGCCTGTTCCTTGTGTGTTTGACACTACAACTGTTGGTATTCGAGCCATTCGGATTGCCTTTCATATTGAATGTAGCGATTACAGTAGCATTAGTATGGCTCTATACTTTCCGGGGTGGAGTAAAATCCCTGATTTGGACAGATTCTTTGAAAACATTCTGCTTGGTGGTATCAGTAGTACTTTGTATCTGCTATATCGCTTCCGATCTGAACCTATCATTCAGCAACATGATCAGCACTATCGCAGACAGTGATATGTCGCGCATCTTCTTCTTTGATGATGTAAACAGCAAACAGTATTTTTTCAAACAATTCTTTGCCGGAGCATTCACCATGATTGCTATGACGGGACTCGACCAGGACATGATGCAACGTAACCTCAGCTGTAAGAACTTCAAGGACTCACAGAAAAATATGATTACGAGTGTTATCTCCCAATTCTTCGTAATCCTGTTGTTCCTAATGCTGGGTGTATTACTTTACATCTTCGCAAGCAATCAGGGCATTCAGGTAGAAAAGAGCGATGAACTCTTCCCACTTATAGCTACCGGTGATTATTTTCCGGCTATCGTAGGTATCCTGTTCATCGTCGGATTGATATCTTCCGCTTATTCCGCAGCCGGATCAGCATTGACAGCCTTGACAACCTCATTCACCGTGGATATTCTCGGTACAAAGGGTAAAACGGAAGAGGAAATCGTAAAAGTGCGTAAACGCGTGCACGTTGGTATGGCAGTAATTATGGGTATCACAATATTTGTGTTCAATCTATTGAATAACACAAGCGTAATCGATGCCGTATATATCCTTGCGAGCTACACCTACGGTCCTATACTCGGTTTGTTTGCATTCGGTATCTTCATGAAACAGCAAGTTCGCGACAAATATATTCCACTGGTGGCAATCCTCTCTCCTGTTTTTTGCTTCATTCTGCAAAAGAATTCGGAAACCTGGTTCAATGGCTATCAGTTCAGTTACGAGCTGTTGATATTCAACGCCCTGTTCACATTCATCGGACTCTGCTTGTTGATTAAAAAAGATAAGTAGTAATAATTAACTTAATACATCATCATGAATGTAAGACTTCATTTTTTGTTCACTTTGCTCACCGCCTCCCTCATCCCCCTGATGGGAGGCGCGCAAGGGCTTCCGACGGATGTCCGCCAGGAAATTGGTAGATTTCTGGATGCCGCCGCACGGAAAGAAGTTTCCGTAGGGCGCATCCGGATCGACTCTGTTGCTGTTGAGGGGAATACCCTTCAACTATTTGCTAACATGAACTGCGCTTATATTCCTTTTCGGGAAGATAACGTGACAGAGATTTATCAGGGTGTGAAAGCACTGCTTCCAGCAGAATATTCCAAGTACAACCTGCAAATCTGTACGAACAAACGTAGCATTGAAGAGTTAATTCCCCAGGCGCTACGCAGTAAAAAGGACAAAAAAGCCAAAACATTCAATCCTGCCGGAACAAAGCCTTTAGTGACGGTTCTTTCTGCACCTTATGCCCCCACTAATGGACTAAGGAACCGTCACATCGCTTTGTGGCAGAGCCACGGCTTCTATTATGAACCGAAACTAACACGCTGGGAATGGCAACGTGCCCGCATCTTCCAAACAGTAGAGGACTTGTATACACAAAGCTATGTGCTTCCTTTCCTGGTTCCTATGCTGGAAAATGCTGGTGCCAATGTGTTGATGCCCCGCGAACGGGATAGCCAGACGATTGAAATAATTGTGGATAACGACGGTTGCCTCAACAGCCGTTCCGTGTATACGGAAAAGATAGGTGATAAGAACTGGATACAAGGTGCGGGTGAAGGTTTCGCACACTTGCGTAATCAATATATTGATTTCGAGAACCCATTCCGTGAAGGAACTTTCCGTGCTATTGAAACAATCAAAGGAAAAAAAGAAAAGGAAAGTACTGCAGAATGGATACCAGAATTTCCGGCAATCGGACAGTATGCTGTATACGTTTCTTATAAGTCATTACCCAACAGTACAGACGATGCACTTTACACCGTCTATCATAAAGGCGGTGTATCCCAATTCAAGGTTAACCAGCAAATGGGTGGCGGTACCTGGATTTATCTGGGAACATTCGGTTTCGATGCCGGAAAGAATGATGCTTGCAAAGTTGTTTTAAGCAACCGTTCCAATAAGGCCGACCGCATTGTTACTGCTGATGCTGTAAAAGTTGGTGGTGGTATGGGAAACATTGCCCGCCGCATATCTGACGAGGGTGCTACAGAAAATATAAAGAGTTCGGATGCCAATACAGCCATAGTACATAAAGAAATGCCAAAAGTGGATTATCCATATGAGGTAAGCGGTTATCCCCGCTTCTGCGAGGCAGCGCGCTACTGGTTACAATGGGCAGGAATTCCCGACAGCATTTATTCTGACAGTCACGGCAAGAATGACTATACCGATGATTACAAAAGCCGCGGTATCTGGGTGAATTACCTGGCTGGAGGTTCTTCCGCCAATCCTACGGAACAAGGACTGAACATCCCGGTAGATATGGCTTTCGCTTTCCACTCCGATGCAGGAACTACACTGAATGACTCCATCATTGGAACGTTAGGTATCTACTATACCAACGCCTACAATGAAGAATATGCCAACGGAGCATCCCGCTACCTTGGCCACGATATGACAGATTTGATTCAGTCAAACATCGTGCGCGATATCCGCACTCTATATGAACCGAACTGGACGCGCCGTGGTATGTGGAACCAATCATACTACGAGGCACGTGTTCCCCGCGTACCAACCATGTTGCTCGAATTGCTTTCTCATCAAAACTTCGCAGACATGCGTTACGGGCTGGATCCCCGCTTCCGCTTCACGGTGAGTCGCGCCATCTATAAAGGTATGCTACAATTCATCTGCTCACAATACCATATGGACTATATCGTTCAACCCCTGCCCGTAGATAACATGGCACTACGCATGGTAGGTAAAAATGAAATAGAACTGACTTGGCAACCTGTTGCCGATCCGTTAGAGTCAACTGCAAATGCTGAGAAATATATCGTCTACACCCGCATCGGAGACAGTGATTTTGATAATGGCATACTGGTGGATAAGAACACTTACCGCACTGCTCTCCCTGCCGGAATGGTATGTAGCTATAAAGTGACTGCCGTCAATAAAGGTGGCGAAAGCTTCCCATCGGAAATCCTTTCAGCCGGACGTGCATTCAACGAGAAAGGCACTGTATTGGTAGTGAATGGCTTCGACCGTATCAGCGCTCCGGCTGACTTCACTGCCGCCGCACCGGCTGATACTTTGCTTGCAGGTTTTCTGGACGACTTAGATCACGGAGTGCCTTATCTCAAAGATATCAGCTACATCGGTAAGATGAAAGAATACCGCCGCTCCATTCCTTGGATGGATGATGACGCTTCCGGTTTCGGCGACAGCTACGGTAATTATGAAGACAAAGTAATCGCAGGAAATACATTCGATTATCCTGCTGTTCATGGAGCCGCCATTTTGAAAGCCGGATATTCTTTCATATCTTGCAGCGATGAAAGCGTGGAGAACAAAACGATGAATCTGAACGACTACAAATACATAGACCTGATACTCGGTAAAGAATGCCAGACCAAGATGGGACGTGGTGGAGTGAAACCTTTGGAGTTCAAGACATTCAGTCAACCAATGCAGGAAGCCATCGCTGCTTATTGCGAACAAGGCGGAAATATCTTCGTTTCGGGAGCTTATGTCGGTACCGATCTTTGGGATAACCGCCTCGCTCCGGTCCAAGAGGCCGACAAAAAATTTACAACCGAAGTCCTGAAATATAAATGGCGCGTGGGACAGGCAGCTACAGAGGGTAAGGTGAAATGTGTAGCTTCTCCGTTCCCCGCCCTTTCAGGCAACTATACATACCACAACGAACTAAATGCCAAAAGTTACGTGGTAGAGTCGCCAGATGCTATCGAGCCAGCCACCAAAGATGCGTACACCGTAATGCGTTATTCTGAGAATAACCTAAGTGCCGGAGTAGCCTACGAAGGTAGCTATAAGACCTGTGTACTGGGTTTCCCATTCGAAGCTCTGCGCACAGCTTCTGAAAGAGAAGCATTGATGAATGCCATCCTGACATTCTTCAATGATGAAACGAACTTAGCAAACCAATAATACACTAAAATCAATCATCATCTATGAAGCGAAGACTTTTAATAATGTTCCTGTCGTTGTGCTTGCTACCGTTTATGGTACAGGCACAACACGGTACATTCCGTTTTGCACAAATAACAGACATCCATTTCAGCCCCAACAACTCTAATCCGACAGAAGACTTACTGCGCTCCGTAGCGCAGATTAATGCAACAGATAGTATAGACTTCGTTCTGGTAACAGGCGACATCGCCGAAGAAGGTGACCGAGCCACCATGTTGAGAGTAAAAGAAACACTGGATTTACTGAAAACCAGATATTACATCATCCTCGGCAATCACGAAACGAAATGGAGCGATTCCGGTTGCACTGCTTTCGAAGAAATTTTTGGTGGCGAACGTTTCGAATTTGAGTACAAAGGTATCCTGTTCCTCGGTTTCAACTCCGGCCCGCTGATGCGCATGGCTAACGGACATGTAGTTCCGCAGGATATCCGCTGGATGACGGAAGAGATGGAAAAGTTCGGGAAAGACAAACCTGTAATACTGGTCACTCACTATCCGTTGATAGACGGGGATGTGGACAACTGGTACGAAGTGACTGACGCAGTGCGCCCCTACAACATTCGTTTGTTTATCGGCGGACACTATCACCGTAATCGCGATTTACGTTACGATGGCATTCCGGGTATCTTGATGCGCAGCAACCTGCGTGATAAAGACGGGAAGCCGGGATATGGCATCTACGACATCACCCAAGACTCTATCCTCGTTTACACACAACGCATCGGCGAACCCAAACAACAATGGGCTTCTTTCTCCCTGACCAAGCAATACTACGACCGCAATGGAAAAGCAGAGAAGTACCCTGACTTCTCAGTAAACAAAGAATACGCTAATGCAAAAGAACAGTGGATAGTACAAACCGGTGCAGGTATTTATTGCTCGCCTGCGGTAGAGAAAGATAAGGTATTTGTAGGAGACGATATGGGCTATCTAACTTGCTACGCTTTGAAGAATGGAAAGAAACTGTGGAACTTCCAATCCGGCAAACGCATTGTAGGCACCCCGGCAGTGGCAGACGGCATAGTTGTATTCGGTTCTGCCGACCGTAATATTTACGGTTTGAACAGTAAAGACGGCAGCCTGCTATGGACCGTAAGAGCCGAAGAGCCTGTATTAGGTGCAGTGGCCATTGAGAACAGTATAGCTTATATCGGCGCCAGCGACCATACTTTCCGTGCTATTGACATACACACAGGTAAAGTGATATGGGCATACACCGGTGTGAAAGGATACATTGAAACAAAACCGTTGATAACGGCGGATAAGGTCATCTTCGGAGCATGGGACAATACTCTCTATGCACTGAACAAGGCAGACGGCAAGGAATTATGGAAATGGACAGGCGGATTAACTCGCATGCACTTCTCTCCTGCTGCCGTATGGCCCGTAGCCGCAAACGGCAAAGTATTCATCACCGACCCGCAGCGTGCAATGACAGCTATCAACATAGAAAACGGAGAAACAGTATGGCGCACATTCCAGTCTATAGTACGCGAAACTATCGGTTTATCGGAAGATGGTGAACAAGTATACAGCAAAACAATGAACGACAGCATTGTCTGTTACGCAACGCAAGGCAATCAACCCCGCGAATTGTGGGCAAGCAATGTTGGTTTCGGTTACGAACATGCTCCGTCCATGCAAGTGGAAAAAGACGGTGTAATGTTTGGCAGTACTAAAGAGGGACTAATATTCGCTCTAGAACCCAAGACTGGTAAAGTATTGTGGAAACATAAGATAGGCAACTCGCTTATCAGTACTGTGGTGCCACTGAATGCCCGGCAGGTATTGTTCACTGCCACCAGTGGGGAAGTGGGACTTATTAAAATTAAAAATTAAAAAATAATACTGATAGAATATGAATAAGATTAATTGCTTTGTTCCCTTTGCGGGAGCTGCTCAGGCAGAAAAGACAGTAAAAGGGTTGCAAGAAACCGGTTTAGTTAATAATATCTATTTGCTTGCTATGCCGGACGTTACGGAGAATCTGCCCGGATGCAGTACGTTGCACACGCAGTCAATACAGTCCAGTGATGCCATATGGGAGATTGCCGGACATACCGATGCAGAATATACCCTGATTTATACCAAATATACGACACTTGAACTGGGGTTGTTTGCTCTGGAGCGCATGATACACATTGCTGAAGACAGTGGTGCAGGTATGGTTTATGCCGACCGTTACCAAGTGAAGGAAGGTAAGCAAACCAATGCACCGGTCATCGATTACCAGTTCGGTTCACTGCGTGATGATTTCGACTTCGGGTCTGTGCTTCTGTTCCGTACGGATGCCTTCAAAGAAGCGGCTGCACGCATAAAGAAAGGACAATATAAATTTGCCGGACTCTATGATTTGCGTCTGAAATTGAGTCAGAAAGAAAGTTTGATACACATCAACGAATACCTGTACAGTGAAATCGAAGACGATACCCGCAAGAGTGGTGAAAAGATTTTCGACTATGTAGACCCGAGAAATCGTGACCGCCAGATTGAGATGGAACAGGCTTGTACGGAACATCTGAAAGAAATCGGTGGTTATCTGGCTCCCGAATTCAAACAAATAGAGTTCTCTACCGGAAACTTTGAATATGAAGCGTCAGTTATTATCCCCGTGCGTAACCGTATCCGTACCATCCGCGATGCCATCAATTCAGTCTTGAAACAAAAGACAGACTTCAAGTTCAACCTGATTATCATTGATAACCACTCAACGGACGGAACCTCGGAAGCTATTGATGAGTACAAGAGCGACGAACGCCTCATCCACATCATCCCTGAACGCAATGATTTGGGTATCGGTGGTTGCTGGAACATGGGTGTGCATCATCCGAAGTGTGGTAAGTTTGCCGTGCAACTGGATAGTGACGATGTATATAAGGATGAAAATACACTGACAACCATAGTTCGCGCTTTCTATGAACAGAATTGCGCCATGGTAGTGGGTACGTATATGATGACAGACTTCAATATGAATATGATTGCCCCGGGCATCATCGATCATAAAGAATGGACACCGGAGAACGGACGCAACAATGCGCTTCGCATCAACGGTCTGGGTGCTCCGCGTGCTTTCTACACCCCGGTACTGCGCGAAGTGAAAGTTCCGAATACCAGCTATGGTGAAGACTATGCACTGGGATTAAACTTCTCCCGTCAATACCAGATTGGTCGTGTGTACGACGTAGTTTATCTGTGCCGTCGCTGGGACGACAACTCGGATGCTTCACTGGATATAGTGAAGATGAACGGTCATAATCTGTACAAAGACCGCATCCGTACATGGGAACTCCAGGCACGTGTAGCAATGAATAAGAAGAAATAACTATGAACCAAACGATAAACAACCTCCTGACCAGTCAACTTGGCACCTGGGAAATGGCACGTAACAATTACGCAGCCCTTTCCGGTGTGCAAGTGAAGGAGCTGGAGGTAAACGGTATTCCCTACAAGGTACAGTTCAATCCTGCACGTATCGTTTCTTCGGGAGCTAAAGTAGATACCAAGTCCATTAAGGAACGCAAGTGCTTCCTCTGTCCCGCCAATTTGCCGCCGGTACAGAAGGGCATCCCGTTCGAAGGTCATTACAGCATTTTGGTGAATCCGTTTCCCATCTTCCCCCGCCATCTAACGATACCAGAAGTGGCACACGTGGACCAGCGCATAGCCGTCCGTTTCAATGATATGCTGGCACTGGCGCAGGTGCTGACGGATTACACGATATTCTATAACGGTCCTAAGTGCGGTGCATCCGCCCCCGACCATGCACACTTCCAGGCCGGCAACAAAGGGTTTATGCCCATTGAAAAGGGCTGGCGCGGACAAGTGGCGGGTAAAATAGTGGATTACGGCGAAGCTACCCTTTGGTATCTAAACGACACACCACGGGCTACGCTTGTCATCGAGTCTGCCAATAAAAAACATACTGCTGCGCTGTTCGATATTATTTATCATTCACTGGACATCAAACCGGGAGATGATGAACCGATGATGAATGTGCTGGCATGGTATGAAGACGGGAAATGGATAGCATGTATATTCCCGCGTGAAAAGCACCGTCCGGCTTGTTATACGGCTGAGGGAGAAGCTAATTTATTGAGTAGTCCCGCTTCCGTTGACCTTGGCGGAGTATTCATCACTCCGGTAGAGAAGGATTTTCTGAAGATTACAGCCGGAGATATCGCACAGATTCTGAGTGAAGTATGTCTTTCTGACGAAAGCTTTCACCGGGTACGGCAACGAATTAAAGAACAAATATAAACGATTATGAAAGAGCCCAAAGTACACGTAGGTATATTGTTCGAGCCGCAAATAGAATTTATACTGTTGACCCCTTACCGCATCAACGGTATGGAAATCAGTGGTAAACAAGTTGTGACCTACAACGAAGGCAAGATACTGTGGAACGGACGCCTTTATGACGAACTTCTGTTCGAACCAATGAACGAAGTTACCGACGCCTTTGAATTGTTGGATGTCACCATCGGCATCAATTTCCACTGGGAACGCAAGGAAGACCAACGTTTCCTAGGTGCCCTAAAGATTATCGTAGAAGATAATAAACTGACAGGTATCAACGTCATCCATGTAGAAGACTACCTGACAAGCGTAATCTCCAGTGAAATGAGTGCGACGGCTTCATTGGAATTACTAAAAGCACATGCGGTTATTTCGCGCAGTTGGTTGCTGGCAAATATGCAAACCAATCAATGCCCCCATAGCACTGTAGGGGCGAATAATCATTCTCCCGCGAACACAGCGGAATTTATCAAGTGGTATGAACGCGATGCCCACACACGTTTCGATGTCTGTGCCGACGATCATTGCCAACGTTACCAAGGCATAACCCGCGCTTCTACCGAAATCGTAAAGCAAGCCATTGCCGCCACCCGCGGACAGCTTCTGATGTCCGACGGCAAGATATGCGATGCCCGCTTTTCCAAATGCTGCGGCGGTGCATTCGAGGAATTTCAGTATTGCTGGGAAGATGTGAAATACCCTTATCTCACCAAACAGCGCGACTGGGTAGCTAGCAGCTCATCACCCGTAGCTGATCTGACCCAGGAACCCGAAGCTGTACGCTGGATACGTACCTCCCCCGAAGCATTCTGTAACACAACAGACAAGAAAGTTCTCTCCCAGGTACTGAATAACTACGACCAGGAGACTACCGACTTCTACCGTTGGAAAGTAGAATACAGCCAAGATGAACTATCAGCCTTGATACTGAAACGTTCCGGTGTGGACTATGGGCAAATCATCGATCTCATCCCCGTAGCCCGCGGCACCTCAGGACGCCTCTGGAAACTAAAAATCGTAGGAACCAAGAAGACGCTCATTATTGGCAAAGAGTTGGAAATACGTCGCACACTATCCACTTCCCATCTGTACAGTTCCGCTTTTGTAGTAGACAAGGAAGGCATTTCTCCCGAAGGCATCCCGGAACGCTTCATTCTCACCGGAGCCGGCTGGGGACATGGCGTGGGCTTATGTCAGATAGGAGCAGCCGTTATGGGTGAACAAGGCTATAAATATGATGCGATACTGCTGCACTACTACATAGGTGCAAGTATTGACAAACTATATGAGTAATCTAACAAAATAATAACCAATAATATCATGAACAGTACAAAACGAATATCACCATGGGCATGGGTACCTACCCTATACTTTGCACAAGGCATTCCATACTTCATTGTAAACAACATCTCCGTGCTGATGTTTGCCAAGATGGGTGTTCCCAATGGAGAGATGGCCTTGTTTACGAGCTTGTTGTACCTACCCTGGACTATCAAGCCCTTCTGGAGTCCGTTCATCGACATCATCAAGACAAAACGATGGTGGATTGTTTCCATGCAAATCCTAATGTCGATAGCATTCATTCTGTTGACACTGTCCATTCCAAAACCGGATGAAGCAATGATAGCAGCCGGGACAACTCCCATCAGCATGTTCACCATCACATTGTTTCTTTTCATCATTACGGCATTTGCTTCGGCCACACACGACATTGCCGCTGACGGCTTCTATATGTTGGCACTAAAGCAAAGCGATCAGGCGGCATTCGTCGGCATCCGAAGCACTTTCTACCGCCTTGCATCCATCTTCGGGCAAGGGGTGCTCGTAGCCATTGCCGGTGCCATCGAGTTGAAGTACAAAAACATTCCACTGTCGTGGACCATCACGATGTTGGTTACAGCTGTCATCTTCAGTCTGGTGACTTTCTATCACCTCTTTGCAATACCCAAACCTGCTGCCGACAAGTCTGTCCTGACACCGGGCACAGCCAGTGCAAAAGCCATATTCAAAGAATTCGGACGCACATTTGCCACCTACTTCACTAAACCCGGAGTATGGCTGGCCATCGCCTTCATGCTGCTCTATCGCCTGCCCGAAGCATTCCTTATCAAAATGTGCATGCCTTTCCTTGTGGCCTCCAAAGAAGCGGGAGGGCTGGAACTTTCCACGGCAGAAGTAGGTATTGTATACGGCACTATCGGAGTGATATTCCTTACCGTAGGCGGCATTCTGGGCGGATTGTTTGCATCGCGCATCGGACTGAAAAAATCCATCTGGTGGATGGCAGCGTGCATGACGTTGCCTTGCCTGACATTCGTCTATCTGGCCATCGGCCAACCCGACAACCTGTTTGCCATCTCCACAGCCATCGCCATCGAGCAGTTCGGCTATGGATTCGGCTTCACAGCCTATATGCTTTACATGATGTACTTCTCCGAAGGTGAGTTCAAGACGTCGCACTATGCCATCTGCACCGCTTTCATGGCCTTGAGTATGATGATTCCGGGCATGTTTGCAGGTTACCTTCAGGAAGCGGTCGGCTACATCAACTTCTTCTGGATAGTAATCGTCTGCTGTGCCGCCACCATTGTAGTCACAGTGTTTGCTGACAGGAAGATTGACCCGGAATACGGGAAGAAGTGATAAGCGTTAAGTGATAAGTGATAAGCAAGAAATCATAAATTATAAATCATAAATCATGAAAAAGTATATTCTCCTCTGTGTCCTCTGCGTTCTCTGTGGTGCAATGAAGGCGCAAAAGATTAAGATAAAGACCGGCATTGAAGTACTGAAAGAGCAAAACTTCAAGTGTCTGGAAGGCAAACGCGTAGGTCTGATCACCAACCCTACGGGAGTGGATAACCAAATGAAATCGACCATCGACATCCTGCACGAGGCTCCCAATGTGAACCTGGTAGCCCTCTACGGACCGGAACATGGCGTGCGCGGCGACGTACATGCAGGAGACCACGTGACGGACATCAAGGATGCCAGTACCGGACTCCCTGTATATTCCCTTTACGGCAAAACCCGTAAAGCCACGCCGGAAATGCTGAAAGACATTGACGTATTGGTATATGATATTCAGGATATCGGTTGTCGCTCATTCACCTATATCAGTACGATGGGGCTGGCTATGGAAGCTGCTGCCGAAAATGGTAAAGAATTCATCGTTTTGGACCGTCCCAACCCGGTGGGCGGATTGAAGATAGAAGGCAATCTTGTAGAAGACAATTGCATTTCCTTTGTCAGCCAGTTTAAAATTCCGTACCTTTACGGGCTCACTTGCGGCGAGCTGGCTTTGATGCTGAACGGAGAGAGAATGATGGCGGCACAATGCAACCTGCACGTCGTAAAAATGAAAGGTTGGAAACGCAAGATGGACTATGTGCAGACAGGCCTGCAATGGGTACCCTCTTCCCCGCACATCCCGCATCCGCACTCGGCGATATTCTATCCCGTAAGTGGTATTTTGGGTGAGTTGGGATACATGTCCATCGGCGTAGGTTATACCATACCGTTCCAGATGTTCGCCGTCCAATGGGTGGAAGCTGAAAAGCTGGCCCGGAACCTGAACGCATTGAACGTGCCGGGTGTTGTATTCAGGCCGATGTACCTGAAGCCCTTCTACTCCGTAGGAAAAGGAGAGTTGTTGCAAGGCGTACAGGTGCATATCATGGATGTGCAGAAAGCACCGTTGAGCGACATCCAGTTCCTGGTGATGCAGGAAGTGGCGGCACTCTACCCCGACCGCGCCGTATTTGACCATGCCGACAAGGGACGTTTCCGGATGTTCGACATGGTGAGTGGTTCGGAGGAGATACGCAAGAGGTTCTCACAGCGCAACCGTTGGGAAGATGTACGCGATTATTGGTATAAGGATGCAGAAGACTTCCGCAAGCTGTCGAAGCAATACTACTTATACAAATAACAGGACAAGAAAGAAGTAGTCCCGAAAAAGGATAGGATTGAGCCCTATTCAGTCGTATACTCAATAGGGTTCAGTCGTATACTTAATGGGGTTCAGTCGTATACTCATTTCATCCCCTTCCACAGTATATTCTGGCGGGGGATAGAGTAAAGTTAAATTAATATACAATATGGCAAAGAGCAACTACATGGCCTTTCTGCACGATGCCTCTCAGGTCATCCCGCAAGAAAGGATATATACCGACGAACTGCGCCGGTTGGCATGGGGAACGGATGCGGGTTTCTACCGTCTCATTCCTCAAATCGTGATTCGTTCCAGCAGCGAAGGAGAAATCTCCGACCTGTTGAGATTGGCAAACCGCTATGGGCTACCTGTGACGTTTCGTGCTGCAGGAACCAGTTTGTCCGGTCAAGCCATTAGTGACTCTATCTTAATAGTAGCCGGAAAAAACTGGGAGAAGTACAGCATCTCTCCCGACCACGAGCAGATAACGCTGCAACCGGGCATCATCGGTCAGCGGGTCAATGAAATCCTTGCACCCTACGGGCGTAAGTTTGCTCCGGACCCTGCCTCGGTAAAATCGGCCATGGTGGGCGGCATCGTCATGAACAACGCCTCGGGCATGAATTGCGGCACACATGCCAACAGTGACAAAGTGCTGCTCTCCGCCCGCATCGTACTGGCTGACGGCACAGTGCTGGACACAGGGGATGACATCTCCCGCGCCTCCTTTGAAGCCACACATACCGATTTCCTCAACCGCATTTGCGAACTGCGTGATGAGATACGCGCCAACGAAGAACTCTCGGCACGCATCCGTTATAAATATTCCATCAAGAACGTCACCGGACTGAACTTGTTACCGTTCATCCGCTTCGACGACCCGTTCGATATAATCGCCCATCTGATGGTAGGCTCGGAAGGTACGCTTGCATTCCTCTCTCAAATCACCATGCGTACAGAGTACGACTATCCTTACAAGGCAAGTGCAATGCTCTACTTCAAGAGTATAAAGGACGCCTGCCGAGCTGTGGTAGCGATGAAAAAACTTCATTCTAATGAAGAATTAAAAATGAAAAATGAAGGATTACCTTGTGACGGAACAGCACAGCCTGATTCTTCATTCATTGTAAAAGGTGCGGAACTGCTGGACTACAAAAGCCTTTCTTCCGTAGATGACCCCGTCTACCTGAAATATAAACAGGAAGTCTCCGACGCTTCCGGCCTCACCGCCGTGCTGACCGAGACAAAAGCCCGCACCCGTGAGGAACTAGAACAAAACATATCAGCCATCGAAGCATGTCTGGAAGCTTTCAGCACCTACATCCCCGTGCACTTCACTGACCGGCCGGAAGAATACTCCAAGTACTGGGCCATCCGCTCGGGCATATTCCCCTCCGTAGGTGGCACACGCCAACCGGGAACTACCTGTCTCATTGAAGATGTAGCCTTCCACATCGAAGACCTGCCCGAAGCTACCGCCGACTTGCAGCAACTCATCGCCCGCCACGGCTATGATGACGCCTGTATCTACGGCCATGCCCTGGAAGGAAACTATCATTTCATCCTCAACCAGTCCTTCAGCACCGATGCCGAAGTGAAGAGGTATGAAGAATTGATGAATGACGTAAAATCACTGGTAGTCGATAAATACGACGGTTCACTGAAAGCCGAACATGGAACAGGGCGTAATATGGCCCCCTTTGTAAAATATGAATGGGGGGAAGCAGCCTTCGAAGCCATGAAGACCGTGAAGCAGTTGTTCGACCCGAAATGTCTGCTCAACCCGGGTGTTATCTTCAATGATGACCCGCAATGTCATATAAAAAATTTTAAACCACTGCCTCTTATTCCTGTTGATGAAGCCAGTCCGGCTGAGAAAGTGAATAAATGTATCGAATGCGGTTTCTGCGAAGTAAATTGTTTATCTTGCGGATTCACCCTCTCTTCCCGTCAGCGTATTGTGTTGCAACGGGAAATATCACGTCTGAAACAAAGCGGAGAAAATCAGGAACGTCTAGTATTACTCGAAAAGCAATATCGCTATCCGGGCAATCAAACCTGTGCCGGTGATGGCCTCTGCTCCATGTCCTGTCCGATGAATATTAATACGGGCGACCTGACTCATATCATCCGCCAAGAATTGTTGCCGAAAGGCAGCCTCGGATATAAGGCAGGTGATTTCGTTGCCAATCATTTTGCAGGTGTAAAGAGTACGTTGCGCCCTGTGCTGTCATTAGCCAATTTCGGGCATTCCGTATTAGGAACAAAAGCCATGAGCAGCATCACGAAAGGCATGCATAACCTGTTAGGAATACCTTTGTGGACGCCTGCTATGCCAAAATCCTATAGAATAGGGAATGAAGAATTAGGCTACACTGTTGTGCCACAAGGTAATTCTTCATTCTTCACTCCTAATTCCTCATTCAACAAAGTAGTCTACTTCCCCAGTTGTATCAACCAAACCATGGGTCTCCCGAAACGCTCTCCCGTGGTACAGCCTCTGGTCAACAAAATGATTTCCCTCCTCCGGAAAGGCGGTTACGAAGTCATCTTCCCCAAAGATATGGACAAGCTCTGTTGCGGCACCATCTGGGAAAGCAAAGGCATGCTCGACATTGCCGACCGCAAAGCCGCCGAACTCGAAGCCTCCCTTTGGGAAGCCAGCGAGCAAGGCAAATATCCCGTACTTTGCGACCAAAGTCCCTGCCTGCACCGCATGCGCGAAACCATCAAAAAGATGAAACTCTACGAACCCGCCGAGTTCATCTACACTTTCCTGCGAGACCGTCTGGTCTTTACCCAGACCGACCGTCCTGTAGCCCTGCACATCACCTGTTCTATGCGCAAGATGGGACTGGCAGCCACCATCATCTCCCTGGCCAAGCTTTGCTCCACGCATGTCATCATCCCCGAAGAAGTGGGCTGCTGTGGCTTTGCCGGTGACCGTGGCTTCACCTATCCCGAACTGAACTCGTATGCTCTGCGCAAGCTCCGTCCGCAGATAGAAGCCTCCGGTGTGGCCATCGGTTACTCCAACAGTCGTACCTGCGAAATAGGACTAACAACCAATTCCGGCATTCCTTACGTCTCCATCGCTTACCTTGTAGACCAATGCACGGAGAAAGCGGAAAACAAAGAATAACCCTCATTAATTGATAACTAATAACTGATAACTTATAACTAATAACTTAACACACTTATTATCATGAGCAGTCAAATGAAAACCAACAAACGCATTCTTGCCCTCGACATCCTTCGCGGTGTCACCATTGCGGGCATGATAATGGTAAACAACCCCGGCACTTGGGGACATATATATGCCCCTCTGCGCCATGCTGAATGGAACGGCCTCACCCCAACCGACCTCGTCTTCCCCTTCTTCATGTTCATTATGGGTATCTCCACCTATATCTCCCTGAAGAAGTATAACTTCGAGTTCAGCCACGCCGCTGCCATGAAGATACTGAAACGTACTATTATTATCTTCCTCATCGGCCTTGCCATCGGCTGGTTCTCCAAGTTCTGTTACTACTGGACAAACCCCAGTGAAGGTATCGGCTTCGGCGCCCAACTCTGGGAATCTGTGTGGACATTCGACCGCATCCGCATCCTGGGTGTCATGCAACGCCTCGCTCTTTGCTACGGCGCCACTGCCATCATTGCCCTGACCATGAAACACCGACATATCCCCTACCTCATTGCCACCTTACTGATAGGTTACTTTATCCTTTTGATATGCGGCAACGGCTTTGCCTATAACGAAACCAACGTACTTTCCATAGTGGACCGTGCCATCCTTACCCCCGCTCACATGTATAAGGATAACGGTATCGACCCCGAAGGACTTTTAAGCACCATCCCCTCCATTGCCCATGTTTTGCTGGGCTTCTGCGTAGGTCGGATGATGCTGGACGGCAACAAAGCTCAAAGCCGTGAGGAGTTGCTCAATTCGCATCTCATCAAGTTATTCCTGATAGGCACCATCCTTACCTTTGCAGGCTTCCTGCTGAGTTACGGCTGCCCCATCAACAAGAAAATCTGGTCTCCCACTTTCGTCCTCACCACTTGCGGACTGGCCTCCAGCTTCCTTGCATTACTCATCTGGATCATCGACGTGAAAGGATATAAGAAGTGGAGCACCTTCTTCGAAGCTTTCGGCATCAACCCGCTATTCATGTATGTTCTGGGTGGAGTGCTTGGTATCCTGTTCGGTAGTATCAGGTTCCCTTGGGGCGAAGCCAGCATCAGCATACACGGATTCTTATATAAGATTATCCTTATGCCCGTATTCGGTGAAACCGGTGGCTCACTGGCTTACGCACTGCTCTTCGTAGCCATCAACTGGTGCATCGGCTATCAACTGTATAAGCGGAAAATATACATCAAGATATAAGAAGGAGTAGCGGAGTTACCAACATAGTAAACAATTAAAATTGAACGATATGATATTAATAGCAGACAGTGGCTCTACAAAAACCGATTGGTGTGTTGTAGAGAATGGTAAACTCATCCAACAGGCTTTTACGAAAGGTACCAACCCTTTCTTTCAGTCGGAAGAGGAAATCAGTAACGAAATAGCGACAGCGCTGCTGCCCCAGTTAACAACCAATGCCTTCGACGCTGTGTACTTTTATGGCGCAGGTTGTGGCTTCCCCGACAAAATTGCAATGGTGCACCGCGCCATCACCCGACATCTCCAGGTCTCGGGCGACGAAGTAGAAGTAAATACAGACATGCTTGCCGCCGCCCGCGGACTCTGCGGACATGAGCCGGGCATCGCCTGCATCATGGGTACAGGTTCCAACTCGTGTTATTATGACGGAAAACACATAGGAGCCAACGTTTCTCCCCTAGGTTTTATCCTTGGTGACGAAGGTAGTGGCGCCTGCTTAGGTAAATTGTTGGTAGGCGATATTCTAAAGAATCAGATGACTCCGGGACTAAAAGAGAAGTTCCTCAAGCAATTCAATCTGGAACCGGGGGACATCATCGACCGTGTATACCGCAAACCGTTCCCCAACCGTTTTCTGGCAAGCCTGTCACCCTTCCTTGCACAGAATCTGGACGAACCTTGTGTGCGCACGCTTGTACTGAACAGTTTCAAGGCTTTTCTGAAAAGAAATGTAATGCAGTACGACTACGAACATAGCAAAGTACACTTCATCGGTTCCGTAGCATTCCATTACAAAGAAGTGCTTGCCGAGGCAGCACAAGAAATGGGCATTCAACTAGGCACCATCCTCAAAAGTCCGATGGAAGGCCTGATTAAGTATCACAGCACTATTGACAATTAAAAATTAATATTTAAATCATCATCATGGCATTCATAAAGATATCAGAGCAACCTTCGCTCTACAACGACTTAGAGAAGAAGTCTGTCCGCGAAATATTGGAAGACATCAACACAGAAGACCAGAAAGTGGCATTGGCCGTTCAGAAAGCCATTCCACAAATTGAGAAACTGGTCAACCTAATTGTTCCTCGCATGAAACAGGGCGGACGCATTTTCTATATGGGCGCCGGCACCAGCGGACGTCTGGGAGTATTAGATGCATCGGAGATACCGCCCACGTTCGGCATGCCTCCGACACTTGTCATCGGTCTGATAGCAGGTGGTGACACTGCCTTACGCAACCCAGTGGAGAATGCAGAAGATGATACCCGCCGTGGCTGGGAGGAACTCATCGAGCGCAACATCACCGACAAAGACACCGTTATCGGCATTGCAGCTTCCGGCACCACTCCTTACGTTATCGGCGCCATGCAGAAAGCTCGTGAGCATGGCATCCTCACAGGATGCATCACCAGTAACCCCGACTCACCGATGGCGGCCGAGGCGGATGTTCCTATCGAGATGGTGGTCGGTCCGGAATATGTGACAGGAAGCTCACGCATGAAATCAGGCACAGGACAGAAGATGATACTGAACATGATTACCACTTCTGTCATGATACAATTAGGCCGCGTGAAAGGTAACAAGATGGTAAATATGCAGTTGAGCAACCAGAAGTTGGTGGACCGTGGCACACGTATGATTGTAGAAGAGCTCGGTCTGGATTATGGCAAGGCGAAAGCACTGCTGCTGATGCACGGTTCGGTGAAAAAAGCAGTGGATGCTTACAGAGGGAAATAAACATCATTTATCTCTTAATACAGTAATAGTATGAAACTCATCTCCTCTTTTCTTTTCCTTGCGTTGCTTGCCCTGCAAACCAACGCACAATCCCTGCAACGCGTAGCCCCCGAACAAGTCGGCATGGACTCCCGCAAACTGATGTACGCTGACGAAGCTATAGAAACCGCCATAGCCAACAAGGATATTCCCGGCGCTGTGCTCGCTGTAGTACGCAATGGAAAAATGGCTTACCTCAAAGCTTATGGCAACAAACGCGTGTATCCCAACACCGAGCCTATGACCGTGAACACAATCTTTGATATGGCTTCATGCAGCAAGTCCATGTCTACCGCCACCTGTACTCACATCCTGGCAGAACGTGGAAAAGTCCGTCTTCTGGACCCGGTCAGTCTCTATATCCCCGGATTCAAGAACTGGGCAAGCGAAGACGGCAAAGACAAGAAGGTCATCCGCATCGCCGATCTATTGACGCACACTTCCGGTCTTCCTCCTTACGGCCCCACCGCTGAATTGGAAAAGCAATACGGCTCTCCCAGCCCCGACGGATTAATAGAATACATTGCCAACTGCCGCCGTGACTTTAAACCGCAGACCGATTTCCAATACAGTTGCCTCAACTACATCACCCTGCAACGTATCATTGAAACCGTCAGTGGGCAATCATTGCGTGACTTCGCCCGCGAAAATCTATTTGATGTTCTGGGTATGAACCATACCGATTACCTGCCCTGCAAACGTGATAAAGATGGAAAATGGGTAAATACAGCAGATGCCCATTGGGCATCCACCACCGATGGAGACTGGCATAGTCTCATCGCCCCCACCGAGAAGCAACCCGATGGCAGCGTCCTCTGCGGACAAGTGCACGACCCGCTGGCTCGCATCATGAATGGCGGTATCTCCGGTAATGCCGGCGTTTTCTCCTGTGCCGAGGACATCGCACTTCTCTGTGCCGCCCTGCAAAACGGTGGAGAGTGGAACGGACACCGTATCCTCAGCCCACTGGGAGTAAAAGCCCTGAGTACCGTTCCCCGCGCCACCGCCTCATTAGGCCGCACTTTAGGTTGGGACAATTTCACTGCTTATGCTTCCAACAATGGAGATTACTTCGGTCCTAACACCTACGGTCATACCGGCTATACCGGCACATCCATCGTGATAGACCCGGACAATGACACTTCAGTCATTCTGCTCATCAACGCCGTGCATCCCGAAGACGGACACAGTGTAGTACGCCTGCGTTCGCTGGTATCCAATGCTGTAGCTGCATCTATCTACCCCGCCCCACGCATCTATACGGAGCATTACTACAAACGTTTCCTCCAATTCATGGATGAACCCGCCATCACATCCAAAGACATCGTCATGGTAGGTAACAGCCTTACAGAAGGTGGTGGCGATTGGAACGTCCGCCTCAACAAAAAGAATATCCGCAACCGTGGAATCATCGGCGATGAAGTAATGGGCATCTACGACCGCCTGCATCAGATACTCCCGGGGCAACCCGCAAAACTGTTCCTCCTTGCCGGTGTCAACGATATCTCGCATGACCTGACTGCCGACAGCATTGTCAGCATGATACGTATGACTGTAGAGCGTATCCAGCGCGAATCTCCCGACACAAAACTTTATCTGCAAAGCCTCCTGCCTTTCAACGAAAGCTTCGGGCGCTACAAGAAACTTACCGGAAAAACCGATATGGTTCCCGAAATCAATGCTCAACTGGAAGCTTTAGCTAAAGAATACAAGATTACATTCATCAACCTCTTCCCTCTATTCACGGAGAAAGGGACAAATGTACTGCGCACTGAACTGACCAGTGACGGATTACATTTGAATGAAGAAGGGTATAAGATTTGGGCGAAAGCGTTAAAGAAGAAAATATAAGAATCACCAAGTATAAAACCAAAGAAGGCATATCTAAAAAATAGATATGCCTTCTTTATATTCTTAAGAAATATTTTACTGAACCACTCTTGTCATAATCACATCAAAAGCCAATACTGAATATCCAGGAATACTTCCAGAACCGGAAGAGCCGTACGCTGAATCCCATGGAATATAAACCATCCAACGCTCTCCAGTATGCATGTACTGCAAGAAAGCTCTCCAACCACTTGTCAATGCAGTTGAATTTATTGTGAACTTAACCGTCCAATCGTAGGGGGTAGGTTCTTTTTCAGGCTTCATAGGAATATTTTGATCTATTGCGCTATAGCCGGTAAAACTACCATCAAACTTAGTACCGGTAATCAGAGTGCCATAATAATAAGCATAAGCGGACTCTGTATATAGCGGACGTTGCCCAGACATATCTTTCACAAGTTTTTTGCAATATATGTATTGAGGGTTTTCATTTGTACTGATAAGTTCATTCATTATATAGAACATCTCACCTACCTGAACCTTCTCCAATTGTTCCAAAGTAGCGACATAATTATCTCCTGCAACCACTTTGATTGAATCGATGAATGCCTGATTACGTTCTTGCCAATTCGAATACTTCCCTTCTTCTTCCACCTCTTCACAAGAGATGAACACACCCATGGTGAGCAACAGGAAAGGCAAAAATACTAAGAGTCTTTTTTTCATTCTGCTAATTTATTGTATTACTTATTGCAACGTCTTCAGCAATGACGTAAGGCTGACACGGTCTGCAATGATGTTATTCAGTTCAGCAATAGCTACGCGTTCCTGCTGCATCGTATCACGGTTACGCAGCGTCACGCAGTTATCTTCCAGAGTTTGATGGTCAACAGTCACACAGAACGGAGTACCGATGGCATCCTGGCGGCGGTAACGCTTACCGATACTATCTTTTTCATCATACTGACAGTGGAAGTGGAACTTCAATGAGTCGATGATTTCACGGGCCTTTTCAGGCAGACCGTCTTTCTTTATCAACGGCATCACAGCCAACTTCACAGGAGCAAGTGCAGCAGGTAATTTCAATACGATACGGCTTTCTCCATTCTCCAGTTGTTCTTCACAATAAGAAGCAGCCATGATACTGAGGAACATACGATCCACACCGATAGAAGTCTCAATAACATACGGAGTATAACTCTCATTCGTCTCGGGATCAAAGTACTTAATATTTTTACCGGAGAACTTTTCATGCTGAGACAAGTCGAAGTTCGTACGGCTATGAATACCTTCCACTTCCTTGAAGCCGAAAGGCATCAAGAACTCGATATCCGTAGCAGCATTAGCGTAGTGAGCCAACTTGTCATGGTCATGATAACGATAGCTACCATCACCGAATCCCAGTGCCTTATGCCATTTCAGGCGGATTTCTTTCCACTTTTTGAACCAGTCCAGTTCAGTGCCCGGTTTCACGAAGAACTGCATTTCCATCTGTTCAAACTCACGCATGCGGAAAATGAACTGACGGGCAACAATCTCGTTACGGAATGCCTTACCAATCTGTGCAATACCGAAAGGTATCTTCATACGGCCGGTCTTCTGCACATTCAAGTAGTTCACAAAGATACCCTGAGCTGTTTCAGGACGCAGATAAATCTTCATGGCACCATCAGAAGTAGAACCCATCTCTGTAGAGAACATCAGGTTGAACTGACGAACTTCCGTCCAGTTCTTTGTACCGCTGATGGGACAAACGATTTCTTCATCCAGAATAATCTGACGGAGATCATCAAGGTTATTATCATTGAGCGCCTTAGCAAAACGTTCGTGCAAAGCATCACGTTTAGCCTGGTGTTCCAGTACGCGGCCGTTTGTGCTGCGGAACTGTGCTTCGTCAAAAGATTCTCCGAAGCGTTTAGCAGCTTTGGCTACTTCCTTATTGATTTTATCATCGTACTTAGCCAGTTGGTCTTCAATCAGCACATCGGCACGATAACGTTTTTTAGAGTCACGGTTATCAATCAATGGATCATTGAATGCGTCTACGTGTCCGGAAGCCTTCCAGATAGTGGGGTGCATGAAGATAGCGGAGTCGATGCCGACAATGTTTTCGTGCAGCAACACCATGCTCTGCCACCAGTATTGTTTTATGTTGTTTTTCAGTTCCACACCCATCTGACCGTAGTCATACACTGCTCCCAATCCGTCGTAGATGTCGCTGGAGGGGAATACGAAACCGTATTCCTTACAGTGCGATACGAGTTTCTTAAAAACGTCTTCTTGTGCCATTTTTTTGTTATATCTATTAATTTTAATCCTGTTCTTTATTAAAAAGCGCCACAAAGATAGGGATTTATATCATAAGTCGGGCAGGCGGGGTATTAATTTATCTTATCATTGCACGTTGTTACACAAACTGATGCATAGGAATAACGTCAATCCAACCCTCTTCCGTACGAATCTTATCTGTTTGATTAAGAGTTATAAGAATCCCTCTATCCATTTTAAAGAAACGCATGGCTTCGCGCAATCCTCCCACTTCACGTGATTCATTTTCCCGATGCAACTCCAGACAGACCTGAATAAGCTGTATCGGTACATTCTTCTCACATACCACAAAGTCGCATTCACTATTATTCTCACTAAAATAATAAAGTTGCCGATAACGACGGCGCAGCTCCCAATAAACTACATTTTCCAGCATATGCCCCGTGTTTTCGGTAAAGGAAACGGTAACAGCTTGCGAAAGGGCTGTATCAATGAAATATATTTTCTGAGGATTGACATATTGTGCTTTCAATGACCATGAGAACTTGGGCATACGACTGATGAAATAAGCTTCTTCAAAATAGCTCAGGTATTCCAAAGCCGTCTTACCGGTTTTTATACCGACCATTCCAGCCAGTTTATTAGCAGAAGCAAGGTTTCCGAAATTAGCTGCCAGATAAAGCAATAATGCCTTAAGGGAAACTACATCACGAATCCCATAACGGACTGCTATGTCCCGATACAAAATATCATCAAATAATGCTGTAAGTACATCCTGATTACCAGTGCGCACAAACTCCGGAAAGCCACCATTCCGAAGATACTCCATAAAAGATTCGGCACAAGGCGTTAACGACCGGAAACGGAGGAACTCTTTATATGAGAATGGATAAAGTTCTTTCGAGATATGTCGCCCGGTAAGTTTTGTACCTAATTCCTTACTCAGTAGAGAGGCATTGGAACCGGTAATACAAACATTGAATCTCTGATCCAGCTTCTGTCTTACATATAATTCCCAACCTTCTACCACTTGAATTTCATCAAAGTAGAGATTCCTTTTCCCTGTTTCTTCTATCAGAAGGTCGAGTAATTCAAAGTCTTTGATATCAAAACGAAACAGTTTTGGGGTATCAAAATTCAAATAAAAAGCCTCGTCGATAGTTGGCCCGACATGCTGCCGCATCAACGTACTTTTTCCACAACGACGTATCCCTGAAATCACTAAAGCATGATTTGCATTATCTACAGGCAATGCCGCCAATAACTCGCGCGAAAGAGATTCATCATGCCTAAAGAATTCCTGCTGTTGATTATAAACCTCTTTGATATCAGAATATTTCACCATACGTTTATTTATTTTGTATAGAGCAAAGATAGTTTATTTATTGCTAATAATCAAATTTGATTATTAGCAATATTCAAGTTTCTCTATTACTAATAAACAGTTTCACCATTTATCGTAATAAACTCTCGCTTTGCACTTCCGTCACAACCTGCCCATCGAACAGATTGATAATCCGGTGGGCATACGAAGCATCGTGGCGTGAATGTGTCACCATGACAATCGTAGTTCCCTGACGGTTCAGTTCAAGAAGAAGCTCCATGACATCCTTTCCGTTGCGGGAGTCGAGGTTACCGGTCGGCTCGTCAGCAAGTATCAGCATAGGATTGATTACTACGGCACGGGCAATGGCTACGCGTTGCTGCTGTCCGCCGGATAACTGGGTAGGAAAGTGCCCGGCACGATGGTCGATACTCATCCTCTTCAGAGTTTCCTCTACCCTGCGCTTACGCTCGGAAGGTTTGATTTTCATGTAAGTAAGCGGCAGTTCCACATTCTCGAATACATTCATCTCTTCGATAAGGTTGAAACTCTGGAAGACGAAACCTATTTTTCCTTTGCGGGTATCGGTGCGCTCACTCTCTTTCATGTGACCGACTTCTACGCCATCGAGATAGTACTCGCCCGAAGTCGGACTATCGAGCATGCCCAGAATATTGAGTAACGTAGATTTACCACAGCCCGAAGGCCCCATTATAGCCACAAATTCCCCCTTCTCCACTTCCAGGGAAATACTGTTTATTGCTGCCGTTTCCACCTCTTCCGTACGGAACACCTTATTCAGTCCTTTAATCTTAATCATATTCTTTATTTTTTATCAATTACAAGTCAATACCCTATTTATCAATCCTTCAAAATCAGTTCTCCGGCATCCGCAAAATTTTCATAACTTGAGATAACTACTTTTTCTCCCGGCTCAAGTCCGCTCACCACCTCATAGTACATCGGATTCTGGCGTTTAATCTGTACATTGCGGCGCACTCCCTTTTTCCCATCCGAAGTAATCACAAATACCCATTGCCCGCTCGTACTCTGATAGAATGCCCCACGGGGAATCAGAGTCGCCTCTACCGGCTGTCCCAGTTGCAGATTGATATAATAAGTCTGCCCCGTGCGGATATTATCAGGGCGCTCGCCTACAAATACGAAGTCTGTTCTGAACTGCTTATCGCGCACTTCCGGATAAACTTTCCGGACACGCAGGGCATAATCCCTGTCCTGCCGTTCAAAAGTAGCCTCAAGCCCCTCGCGGACACGGTCGATATAGTGCTCGTCAATAAAAGCTTCCACCTTGAAATCGGACAGGATATTAATCTGCCCAATCCGGGTGCCGGCAGTGATGGATTGTCCTATCTCTACATCAAGCAATCCAAGTTGTCCGCTCACCGGAGCTTTCACATTCAGATTATCCGCCCGTTGGCGTACAAGCACAAGATTACGCCGCATATTGTCAAGGCTCTCTTCAAGTTGCCTGACCTGCACTTCACGGTAAATAGAATCCTGTTTCCGGCTTTCGACCACCAGATTGCGCTTATTGAAAGCCAGTTCATATTCTTCCTGAGCCTGCAAATATTCTTCCCGCGACACCAATTTTTCCTCATACAACCGTTTATACTGTTCAAACCGGCGCTTCTGCCGCCCCACCTCAATATCAAACTGCAACTGGTCTTTTTTCAGGCTCAGCCTGTTCTGTTCCATATCAAGCAGGGTATTTCGCAGGAAGTTCTGCTTCTCGGCCAGTTGGGCTTCACTATCAAGAATGCTAAGGTTAAGCATCGGATTAGTGAGACGCACGATAACCTTGCCTTGTTCCACCGTTGTCCCTTCTTCCACTATCTTTTCGGCAACCATGCCACCTTCCGCCGCACTCAATTGCACAGTGCGGATGGGCAATACCTGCCCATTGACACGCATATAATCATTGAATAATCCTCTTTCTACCGACCGGACGTTCAGTGTATTTCTATTCACACGCACTCTGCGAGTCTGATTACCGAAGAATAGCCATCCGGCTGCTAAAGTTAGTAACAAACCGATAATTATATACGGTATATGCTTTTTTTTCAATCCTTTTTTCTGTTCGATAATAGTATCCATAGCTTCATTCACTGTTTATTGGTTTATTACTGGCTGCTCCTGTTTATTCACCGATGAAAGGCTCCCCTTTATAATAATTCACAAGACGCTTTTTAAGGCTATACTTCAGGCGTGCATTCAGCTTTTCCGCCCTTGCCTGCATCAACCGGTTAGCGCTTGTGTGCAAATCGATAGCACTGACAAGTCCTTCCTCATATTTACGGAGATTAAGCTGGTGCGCTATCTTCATGGCTTCCTCCTGCCTGTCAGCCTGGTAGAATTCATCGGCCTGACCGTTCATATCGGCTACAGCCTGTTCTATCTCGCTGTACAAAGTTCGCCGGGCTTCTTCCTACTCATTCCGGGCAATGATAAGTTCCTGCCTGCTCCTTTTCAAATTCGACACCCGGGACAAACCGTCAAAGAGGGGAAAAGAAAGGGAAAAGCCAACATAATATCCCCGTTTATTCCTGAACTGTTCGGAGAAAGGAATATACTCACTGCCATCCATAAAGCGTGCAAAACCTGTCGATATTCCGCCCTGGGCCATCAGTGTGGGCAACAGAGAGCCTTTTGCCGCACGATAAGAGAGTTGCCGGATACGCAAAGAAGCGTCTGCAACTTGCGCAGTGGGCAGAAACAGCAGCGCATGCTTATATATATCGATAGGAGAATCCTCCGTTTTAGCTATCAATTCAAGAGTATCATATCCGGCTATCTGCAAGTCTTCATCAATGGGAAAATACATTTTTTCTTTCAGGCGGATAATTCCTATTTTAAGCAAGTTCTTTTGCCGGGTCAGACTATAACTGTCCGAAGCTTCTTTGGCTGCCAACTCGGCCACATCGGGAGAAGATTTCAGACCGAGTTCTTCCATACGCCGGGTACGTTGAAGGTTCCGGCTACTTTCTTCCCACTGCTGTTGTGCCAAATCAACCATCTCGCAATAATAGAGAGTATTAAAAAAAGCCTCCATCGTTTCGTAAGCAGTCAGGTCTTCCGCCTCTTGTAATTGATGTTTTCCCATCAACCTGCTTACCTTTTGCATCCTAACCCTCGTAATACCTGCAAGACCGTCAAACAACACCAGGCTGGAAGAAATGCCATAGGTGTTACTGAATGAATTAACATCAGTATATGTATTCGTTTCAGAATCCAGTCCGCGCCCAAAACTAAAATTAGCATTCACTTCCGCTCCAACAGAAGGCAAGAGTCGGGCAATGGCCTCCCGATAATTCTGAGTATAGATTTTATTCCGGGCTTCCTGACTGCTAACCCGTGTATTATTCTGCACAGCATATTCCATACATTCTTCCAGCGTCCAGACCTTAGTCTGCCCGTGCAGAATAATGGTAATACTCAAAAAAAAGGAAATACATACTACTCTTTTCATAAGCCTCCGGATATAAATTACAATGATATTCAGGTAATATATATCCAGAAGTATGCCAAACCGATAACAAACTATATATCAAACATTTAAGAAATATTCAAGACTAGCAAGAGTGTAAGATAGCTTTACACTTGCACAGGAGATACTTTACAAAACACCATCCCGAATATCGTCCAACCTCCGGCAGTATAGTGTTTCAGATTGCCACCATGCAGACGCATGATATAACGCGAGAGGCTCAGGCCGATGCCTGAACCGGACTCCTTGGTAGTAAAGAAAGGAACAAAAATATGCGGAAGTATCTCTTGCGGAATAGGCGCCCCATTATTACGCACTTCGATAACCGTTTGCCGGGACGATGCGATAACCGCCAGTTCAATGCTCTTTTCGGAATAAGCCTCCCCTTCCCCACTCCCGAAAGCTTCCGCAGCATTTTTCACCAGATTAACGAGTACTTGCAACACCTGACTCTCATCTGCATACAATGGCGGCATATCACCTTTCTGAATAATCTGAACCGTACCCCCTTGTTCTTCTATTTTAGCAGAACACAGGCCCACCACCTTTTCAAGCAATAATCTTGTATCAATAAGCGCTATCTGCGGCTGGGGAATACGCGTAAACTGACGATAAGACTCTACGAAATTCAGCAATCCCTTAGTTGTGGCATTGATGGTTTCAAGAGCATCCACAGTATTCAGATAAAGGGAATTACCAGAAACTTCGGCGCTATGCGAGCGAAACGAAAACAACAACGACTCACTCAATGAAGTAATCGGCGCAATGGAATTCATGATTTCATGCGTCATCACCCGGATAAGACGTATCCACGACTCCATTTCTTTAGCTTCCAATTCACTACCGATATTATTAAGCGTAATGATACGGAAAGAAGTGCCGGAGATTACGATTTTAGTCAGGTGAAGACTAAGTTCCGTCTCTTCCCGCTCATTCGCAATCTTTACGAGAGACGCCTCACCCGGTTTCAAATTTAGAAATAAGGAGGGAAACGATTCATCGACATTGCGCAACTGGTTCAGATGCGAAATACTACTCAGGCCCAGCAATTCCATAGCCGAACGATTGGCATTGCGCACAAAACCATCTTCATCAGTAATAATAATACCGGTAGATACACTTTCCACAATCGTGCCGAGAAACTCCTCATTCTCTATAATCTCGCGACGGGCTTTTACCAAAATCCCTTTAATCCGGTTCAGCATCCGGTTCAGTTCTTTCTCCCGAAGCGACATCCGGGTAGTAGAGAAATGGAAAGAATAGTCGCCGTTCTCCATTGCATTAAGCAGGAACAGGATGTTTTTATTGAATTTTCTGTAGTTTTTGAATAGCCTGAATAAAGAAAATATCACAATAGCCGCACATACAACGCCATAAATGATTTCTTCACGGACGAACAGCAAAGTCGCCGCCATGAGTGCAACCATCAGCACCAGAAGATAGGTTATCAGTTTGTATTCTATTGATTTGAACATTCTCTTTTCTCTTTGGCAGATGTCCGGTTAAAGTTCATACTTTTTAATCTTGCTATATAGCGTAGGGCGCGAAATACCAAGTTCAACAGCTACGGCAGAGATATTGTTATCATACTTCCTTAAAGCCTTTTCTATCAATATCTTTTCCATTTCTTCCAACGTGAAGGATTCTACAACAAATGAAGTCTCATCCGGTGTACGCATATAAAAGTCGGCAGGTTGCAGTTCCTCATTATCACTCAGGATAACAGCCTTCTCAATCGCATGTTCCAATTCCCGCACATTCCCCGGCCAGACATAGTTTTCCAGCTTCCGGAGTGCCTTTTCACTAAATTTCAGGTTGCCTTTATTATATTTTTTCGCAAGGCGTCGCAGAAAGAATTCAGCCAGTTGCGGAACATCTTCCCGACGTTCGCGCAAAGGCGGAACTTCAAGATGAATAGTATTGATGCGGTACAGCAAGTCTTCCCTGAACCCTCCTTCCTTCACGGACTTGAACAAATTCTTATTGGTAGCCGAAATCAGGCGGATGTCTACCGGAATGGACTTATTACTCCCTACCCGTGTGATATGGCGCGTCTGCAAAGCGGAAAGGAGTTTAGCTTGTAAAGGATAACTCAGATTACCTATTTCATCCAGGAAAAGAGAACCACCGTCAGCAGCCTCAAACTTTCCCGCCCTATCCACTTTAGCATCTGTGAAAGCACCTTTCACATGTCCGAAAAGTTCGCTTTCGAAAAGAGTTTCGGTGACAGCACCCATATCTACACTGATAAGTGTCTCTGCCGCCCGGGGCGAATAGCGGTGTATCATCTTCGCTATAAGCTCTTTACCGGTCCCGTTCTCGCCGGTGATAAGGACGTTGGCGTCAGTCACGGCAACCTTCTTAATCATAGTGAGCAGGCGCTGCATGGCAGGAGATTGCCCCCAGCAGATATCTTCTTCCTTTTGAATCTCACGGTTAAGTACACTCTGTTTCTCACGCAACTTTTTCACTTCTTTACGCGATTGGCGCAAAGAAAATGCCGATTGCAGGGTTGCCAGCAGTTTGGCGTTATCCCATGGCTTCACGATAAAGTCGGTTGCCCCAGCTTTAAGGGCTCTCACGGCAAGGTCGATATCGGCATATGCAGTGAAAAGAACCACGGGCAGTTCTTCATCCGTTTTCTTTATTTCAGAAAGCCAGAACAGCCCTTCATTGCCGGAGTTGATGCCTGCCGAGAAATTCATATCGAGCAGCACCACATCCGGGCTTTTATCTCTCAATTCGGAAATGAGTGTATTGGGGGATGTAAGCAAAGAGATATTCTCAAAATAATCGCTTAAGAGTATCCTCAGGGCACTGAGCACATTCTTATTATCATCAACAATGAGGATGTTTCCTTTCTTCATTCGGATATTTCTTTTAAAAGGTTTTCGTCCCGGTCTGCAAGCTCTCACGAACAAATATCGTAATATTCCGGCAGAATAAAAAATTAATCGGGTAGCAACTGCTAATTCCTGTTTTTACCCTATCCACGCCGTACCTGGGATGCACTTGCTCCGTACATACTCCGTACTTTCTTCGCTCAGAGGTACTCCTGACCGAAGAACGTACGGAGCAAGTACGTCTCAGATACGTTCCAGGTACGGTGCAGGTACCTATTCTGTTTTTAATGATTCTATAGGATTTGCCGTCGCCGTTCTCCAGGTCTGATAACTCACCGTAATCAACGCAACTAACGCTGATATGACACCGGCCATTAGAAACACCCAGGGACTCAGAGACGTTTTTACAACAAAACCATCCAGCCAATTATACAGGAAGATGTAAGCTATCGGGCAAGCTATTAGGAATGAAATAAGTACCCAGACCACTACATCTTTATTTAGCAACAGTAATAAGTCCGCCACCTTCGCACCATTAATTTTACGTATGCCGATTTCCTTCACCCGCCGCTGGGTGGAATAGAATGCAATAGCAAAAAGTCCGGCTGCCGAAATAATGAATGTTATCAGCAAAGCATAGCCCAGCACATTGCGTGCATTCATCTCGGCTTTGTATTGCGCATCGTAAGCTTCGTCCAGGAAGTGATACTCAAAGGGAACATTCGGATTCACCTCTTTCCACATCTTTTCCATCGCTTGCAGGGCATCCTGCGGATTGCCGATGGTCCGTACAAAAATAGGATTGTGGTCGTCACGCGACAGGTTCACATATAACTGCGGACCGGGTATTTCATGAAGAGACTTCACATAAGAATCACGTATCACTCCTTTGATTATATAGCTTTTCCCGTCGTTCTCTATCAATTTTTGACCGATGGATATATATATGAAAGGCGCGTCGACCGGATTGTCTTCCACTCCAAGGGCACGTGCCAGCGTTTCATTGATTACGCACCAACGGGCATCTCTGGCAGTCTCCAACCATAAAGGATTTTCACCCTCAACAAACTCCATATCGAAGAAGTCGAAGTAATTGGGCGACACTTCCGAAAAATCCACCAACATAGCATCACCGCCATCCATGTTGCGTACGCCTACTCCATTGCCCGTCCGCAGAGGTAAGTCATATTGCTTCATGGCAACATCTGCAATAGCCGGATTCTTCTTCAATTCATCGCGCAGTGCTTTGTAATCGGCACCAAACCATCCCCAGCCATTCACATAAAATACATTTTTATTATTAAATCCCAGGTCTTGTGATAAAAGAGTATCAATCTGCCTACCGAAGAAAAAGACGATTATCAACAGGCTAATGGAAGATGTGAACTGTATGATGACAAGCACTTTTTGGAAAACAGACATTTTCTTTCCCCGGAATTTACCGCCAAGCGTATCAATAATGCCGAACTGCGTCATCCTGAATGCCGGAAAAGAACCGGCAACCAGAACAGTGACAACTATCAGGCAAAAAAGGAATATATAGAGCTGCGGATTGGTAAAATCGATAACTGTCATCGAGTCTGTATAGTTATTGAATACAGGCAGCGTCAGCATCGCCAGCAACAGTCCTCCGGCTACTGCAATAAGGACATAGATAGCTGTTTCTTTATAAAATTCCAATATCAGTGTTTTCCTCCCCGCTCCCTGGGATTTTTTTATTCCGATGCTCTTGGCACGTATGAATGCAGTGGATATAAACAGATTAGTAAAGTTGATACAGCCTATTATCAGGATAATCAGAGCTGTGAAAACCAATATCTGTAAGAAGCCCTTATCACCTTTCACCGCATATTCAAATTCCGGCTCCGTCTTGCTGAAATGTATCTCCCTGACGGGCTCCAATTTCACTTCATTATATGCATCCTGCAAAAATTTGCCCGCTCCTGCCTTATTAATTAGGGTGAGGCGCTCTCCTATAAGTTCCTTATCTGCATCCGGCGATAGAATAAAATAAGTATCATAGTGAAACCCACTATCCCATCCACGCTTAAAAGAACCGAAGAAAGGAAATATCACCTCCGCCAGCATATGCGAATTACGCGGAATATCATACATCACTGCCGAAATAAAAAAGTCAGAACCATGCGACACAATTCGCTGGCCGACAGGGTCCTCACCAGGAAAGTATTTCTTAGCAGCAGATTCTGTGATAATTGCATTATTGGTGCCGGAAAACGCAGTTTCAGGATCCCCTTCTTTCAATGGGAAACCAAAAAATGAAAAGAAGTTGTGGTCAGTCACAATAGACGCCACCCCAAAATGAACCATATCATGAAAAGTCACTCCCATGGGTCGTCTCACCACCCGGCACATCTGTTCAATGGAGGGAAGTTCTTTCTCTGCGATTTCTCCCAGCGGTTGAAAAGAGGTAGCTGCCCTGATCCGTTTGCCGTTAAGATCGAAGTCCTGTACCACCCTATACATCCTGTCACCATCTGGATAGAAATTATCATAAGTGAGTTCATTTATCGCCCACAGGCCGACAACTATGGAAACCATTATGCTAAGACTAAGGCTGCATATATTCAGGGTTCCCACCACCTTTTGCTTGTTGAAGTTTCTAATGAATTGTTTCATTGGGTCAATTGCTCTTTTTTAAGGTTACAGCCGACTATCCGGCCCAAAGATAGAATTTTATTGCTCTTCTCGGCAAATAGTATATCTAAATCCATGCCAAAACGATACTATATTAATAATCAATCAATTGTCAGAAGCAAGTAATAACAGAGGTGTTAAGGAAGTTTACACGCAGTGGAAAAAAGCCGAATGGTAGCATTCATCCCGGCACACATCATCACGCCCCCAATAATTAAAAGACCTTCATTTGCAGGATTTACCGAGAAAATTTGTATTTTTGCGTTCGACTGAGAAATGCAGTGATTATTCAGAATAGATATTCCCAAAACAGATATGAGCGAAGACTTTGAAGCACCGAAAGACGACTTGGAAAAGAAACTCCCGGCAGGGAGCGATGGACATTCGGATTATAAACCCGCTGACACGAAGGACGTAAAAGCAAAATACCAGCTTAGCGGTATGTACCAGAATTGGTTTCTGGATTATGCGTCGTACGTTATTCTGGAACGTGCCGTACCCCACATCAATGATGGTTTAAAGCCTGTGCAGAGACGTATCCTGCACTCCATGAGGCGAATGGAAGATGGGCGCTACAACAAGGTGGCAAACATCGTGGGACACACCATGCAGTTTCACCCGCACGGTGATGCCTCCATTGGTGATGCATTGGTGCAATTGGGACAAAAAGACTTACTAATAGATTGCCAGGGGAACTGGGGTAACATACTTACAGGTGACGGTGCCGCTGCTCCCCGTTACATCGAAGCGCGACTGTCGAAGTTTGCCCTCGATGTAGTGTTCAACCCCAAAACCACCGAATGGAAACTTTCCTATGACGGACGAAACAAAGAACCGGTAACTCAGCCCGTAAAATTCCCTTTGCTGTTGGCACAGGGGGTAGAGGGTATTGCGGTAGGTCTTTCATCCAAGATACTCCCCCACAACTTCAATGAACTTTGTGATGCATCCATCAATTATCTGCACAAAGAGGAATTCAAACTCTATCCGGATTTCCAGACGGGTGGTAGCATCGACGTATCCAAATACAATGATGGCGAACGCGGCGGAGCCGTACGCGTACGTGCCAAAATAGAAAAGATTGATAACAAAACGCTTGCCATCAAGGAAATTCCTTACGGCAAGACGGTGGCCAGTGTTTGTGATTCCATCGTGAAGGCAAGCGAGAAAGGCAAAATCAAGATAAAGAAAGTGGAAGACCTGACGTCCGGCAGCGTGGAAATATTGGTTCATCTTGCTCCCGGTGTGTCTTCGGATAAAACAATCGATGCCTTATATGCCTTTACTGACTGCGAAGTAAGCATATCGCCCAACTGCTGCGTCATCGATGACCAAAAGCCGCATTTCCTCACAGTGAGCGATGTGCTGAGAAAATCAGTAGACAATACTTTGTCTCTGCTGCGCCGGGAACTGGAAATACGCAAAGATGAAATACTGGAAAGCCTGCACTTTGCTTCATTGGAAAAAATATTCATCGAAGAACGCATCTATAAGGACGAGAAGTTTGAACAAGCCAAAAATATGGATGCAGCTTGCGAGCACATTGATGAACGCCTGACACCTTTCTATCCGTTGTTCATCCGCGAAGTGAACAAAGAGGATATTCTCAGACTGATGGAAATAAAGATGGGACGTATCCTTAAATTCAATTCCGACAAAGCGGAAGAACTCATTGCCCGCATGAAGACGGACATAGAAGAGATAGACCACCATTTGGCAAATATCATAGAGTATACGGTGGACTGGTATCTGATGCTGAAAAACAAATACGGCAAAAATTTTCCACGCCGTACGGAGTTGCGCAGCTTCGATACCATCGAGGCAAGTAAGGTAGTGGAAGCCAACGAAAAATTATATATCAACCGCGAAGAAGGCTTCATCGGCACTGCTTTGAAGAAAGATGAATTCCTCTGCAACTGTTCAAGCCTAGATGATGTCATCATCTTTTTCCGGGACGGGCGCTATCTGGTTACTCCCGTATCCGATAAGAAATTCGTGGGAAAGAATATTCTCTATGCCAATGTATTCAAGAAGAACGATAAGCGCACGATATACAATGTAGTTTATCGTGACGGGAAAGAAGGCACACAATATATCAAACGGTTTGCCGTAACAAGTATTATCCGCGACCGTGAATATGATGTGACGCAAGGTACTCCCGACTCACGCATCATGTATTTCACTGCCAATCCCAATGGTGAAGCGGAAGTCATCAAGGTGACACTGAAACCCAATCCTCGCGTGCGCCGCATTATCTTTGAAGAAGACTTCAGTACTGTCAGCATCAAGGGTCGCCAGGCAAGGGGTAATATCCTGACCAAGCTCCCGGTACATAAGATTGCTTTGAAACAGCGCGGTGGCTCCACACTGGGCGGACGTAAAGTGTGGTTCGACCGTGATGTGCTTCGCCTCAACTACGACGGACGCGGTGAATATCTGGGAGAATTTCAGAGTGACGACAGCATCCTGGTGGTACATGACAACGGCGATTTCTACATCACCAACTTCGACCTCAGTAACCACTATGAGGCGAATATCCGCATACTGGAGAAATTTGACCCGAACAAGGTATGGACTGCCGTGCTTTACGATGCGGACCAACAGAATCTGCCCTATATCAAGCGTTTCTGCATGGAAGCAACCAACCGTAAGCAGAATTATCTGGGAGAAAATAAGAACAACAGGCTAATCTTGTTGACAGACGAATGTTATCCGCGTCTGGAAGTCATATTCGGCGGCCATGACAGTTTCCGTGAACCGCTGATTATAGAGGCAGACGAATTTATTGCCGTAAAAGGCTTCAAAGCAAAAGGCAAGCGTATTACTACCTTTACATTGGAGACTGTTAATGAACTGGAACCGACACGACAGCCCGAAACCCCGGAAGAAACAGAGGAACAGGAAGAGGAGGAACCCGAAATCCTGGACCCCGATCATGGCAAGAGTGAGGACGATATCCGAGATGAAATAACGGGGCAGATGAAACTGTTCTAAGTGATTAACGATTAGTGATTAGTGATAAGCAACTATATCAATGAGTTTATATAGAATAGGTATAATAGCCGCATGCCTGCTGCTCGGAACGGGCGGAAGTGTAAAAGCGCAAAGCGTTGAAGAACGGGCGTTACAAGAATTGAGGGCTGACTCTTCGGCAAGAACACGCTTTGTAACCCGGGCCACCATGTACGGCGTAGGCTATGCCAATGTATTCGACACTTATCTGTCACCACAGGAATACAAAGGTATCGACTTCCGTATTTCCCGTGAAAGCATGCGCATGACCAAGTGGATGAATGGCAATGTATCCTTGCAAAGTTTCTTCCAGGCGGACATCGGGTATACCCACAACCGTGTGGACAATAACAATATGTTCTCCGGGCTGGCAAACTGGAACTACGGATTGCATTACAATTTTCCCATTACTCCGAACTTTAAATTACTTGCCGGAGGACTTATCGACCTGAACGGCGGTTTTGCATACAGCCTGCGCAACGGTAACAACCCGGCACAGGCACGTGCTTACATCAACCTGGATGCATCCGGAATGGCAATATGGGATTTGCGGATTAAGAACTATCCGATTTCTTTGCGCTACCAGATTAATCTGCCTTTTATGGGTGTCATGTTCTCTCCCAATTACGGGCAGTCGTACTACGAGATTTTTACGCTGGGGAATTGGAACGGAGTGATAAACTTCACTTCCCTGCACAACCAGCCCTCCTTGCGGCAGATGCTAACCGTAGACTTTCCGGTGGGACGAGCTAAAATGCGTCTTGCCTACCTGTGGGATGCACAACAATCCAAAGTGAATGACATAAAGACGCATACCTATTCGCATGTGTTCATGGTAGGTTTCGTAAAGGAACTGTTTCTCATTCGTGACAAAAGAAAAAAGTGACTATTGAGAGAAAGTGATAGAATGATGAAAAGAAAAGGAATATATCATATTAAATTAGGGTGGCTTGGAATACTTTTCATGTTGCTGCCTTTACTATCGAGTTGTATCAGGGAAGAAGAGTATAACAATTCCCCACAAGGCAACTTCGAAGCTTTGTGGAAGATTATCGACGAAAAATATTGCTTTCTGGACTACAAACAGGTGGATTGGAATGCAATCCATGATAAATATCAGCCGCTCATTACTTCCAATATGCCAAACGATGGGTTATTTCAAGTGCTCGACAGTATGTTGGCGGAACTGAAAGACGGGCATGTCAACCTCTATAGTTCCTCAAATATGGCCCGTTACTGGGATTGGTATCTGGATTATCCACGCAATTTCAACGAAAGTATCATCGAGCGGAAATATCTTGGAAAGACTTACCGCATTGCCGGTGGTCTTAAATACAAGATTCTTGAAGATAATATCGGGTATATTTATTATGAGTCATTCTCCGATGGTGTGGGAAACGGTAATCTGGATGAAGCACTCTCCTACCTGGCCCCATGCAATGGATTGATTTTTGATGTACGCAACAATGGTGGAGGAAACCTGACTTATTCCACCCGCATAGCCGCCCGTTTCACAAACGAGAAAGTATTGACGGGATACATTCAGCATAAGACCGGAAAAGGGCACAGTGATTTCTCCGAGCCTGAACCCATTTACCTGGAGCCGTCCAATAGTATTCGTTGGCAGAAGAAGGTGATGCTTCTTACCAACCGCCATTCTTATAGTGCTACGAACGATTTCGTGAATGCCATGCGCTATTTCCCTAATGTCACGCTGGTAGGTGACAAAACCGGTGGCGGTTCGGGACTGCCTTTCTCTTCAGAGTTGCCCAATGGTTGGGGAGTACGTTTCTCTGCCAGTCCGCATCTGGATGCAAAGAAGCAACATATCGAGTTTGGCATTGACCCGGATGAGAAAATAGATATGGATGAAACCGACCTTGAGAAAGATGCTATCATTGAACGGGCAAGAGAGCTCTTAAAAGTTACCCAATAATTACTTTCTGCACCAAAGTGTTTGCTGGAAAGAAAAATCTTTCTATCTTTGCCGACGCTTAACAAAAAAGCCACTGCGGGTGTGGCGTAATTGGCAGCCGCGCCAGACTTAGGATCTGGTGCCGAGAGGCGTGTAGGTTCGAGTCCTATCACCCGCACATAAATTAAAAAAGCCTTCGGAATTAAGTTTTCCGGAGGCTTTTTCTATTATCTATATATCTAACAATGAAAGCTTTCCTAAATTACAGTTGTATTTCTTCAGCTCTTTTTCCGCCTCCATCAGATTCGCAACTTTCTCTTCCAGTACAGTACTACTATATCGGGCCTCATCTTTCTTTATTTCATAAATGGCAACTGTCTTATCCAAATCATTCAATGCAATAAGGTCTATCTCATTTTCTCCTTTTCGGTTCCAGTACATCCCCACATTAGTATATAGGCCAGACTGCATAAACTTATCACGGAAGTAGCGCTCCAGCATACCTCCTGAAAAAGTATTATAATCCCTACGAATTATATTCTCCACCAATTTCAATGCACCGGATTCTATATACCCTTGATAACGATAAATAAAACGGAACCAGAAAGTAAGAAAATTATCGGCTATGCAGTATCGTACTTGCTTTGAGTTCTCTTTGGCGAAGATAGGACGCTTCTTACTGATCAATGAATAATAGTTTTCCAACTTAGCCAAATAGCCACCTATTTCAGCTTTTCCTAAACGATTCTCTATCTCTCCACGAGTATAATCTCCGCCGGCTATGCATTCTAATATAGAAAAATAGATAGAATAATCCGGTCCAAATTCTTCAATCAGCAAATTCTTCCCTTCATTCAGAAAAGGAGAATTGGAACGTGTCAACAGACCAATCATTTTATCTTTGGTATATGCCTTATTCGTCATAAACAGGCTGACATACCAAGCCACTCCTCCTGTAAAGGCATAAAGTGCCAAAAGGTCTTCCGGTTGATACGACGGATTGTGATCGGCTAATATTTCTTTCAGTACTTCCACCTTGAATGGTTTCAGATGTATCATTTGCCCGGCACGAGAAAAGAGGGGTTCTTTCCGGTCTTCAAAAATCTGGTGCATTAACGAATAAATAGAGCCACTGACTATGAGATTCATTTTCGACGTTCCTTTATTCAAGTCCCACTCTCTCTGTATCTCACTGAAAACAGAGGGATTGGTACGCTGAAAGTCTTGAAATTCATCGATGATAAGATTAAAAGGACGTTCACGAGAGATGACAAGTAAATGGTGAAACAGCTTGGCAAAGGATGTATAATTACCAATAGGCCATCCTAACTTATTTTCCGCTTCATCCACAAAGTCTTGGCAGAGCAGGGCTTCCGCTTTACGTGCAACAAAGAAATAAAGAGTCAGACTTCCTGCTGTACTTTGCAGTGCCAACTGGGTTTTTCCAATTCGTCTCCGCCCGAACAGGACAGTCATTTGCGACTCTTGCAGAGACGCTTCACGAATATTATCTAATAATTCTTGCTCTTCTTCACGATCGTAAAACTTCATAATACACTATTTTTTAGTCAATAAGCACACTACATCCGACGCAGTTATAGTAACAGCTATTACCGTAATATCCGTTACTATAATGCAAAGATATTATTTTTTATGCTCACAGCCAAGGATGTAAGACACTAATAATATTTATCATTTGGTTCATTATTGGAAAGAAATTAAGCAATGCAGTACGCGGCTTACTACCATAGTTTCGTCTGCTTACTACCTTTGTCTGCTATGGTGCCTACCAAGATTGTACGAGTTGTACAACTGGTGCAGCATGAGTTATACGACTGGAGCAGTACGAGTTGTACAACTCGTACAATCTTGGTAAGGAGCTAAAAAAGAAGAGTCGTAAGGTTACAGAAACGTAGTAGTATACCTGATAAATACATCTTATAATGCACTCTGATTAAAGCAGTACGGGATAGCTAATTCGTTGTTAAATTAAAAATTTAGATTATATCTGTGCAGTAATCCCCTTCCCCCTTTTCTCTTCCTCCAATTGTGTTAAAAACCCAGGATTTAAAAGCCCTTGAAATCTTTTTTCCATTTTCATTGTTCTGATGCAATATATCATTCACATAAAAATTTAATGCAATGAAGAGAAACCTAAACCCTCCTATGAAGAGAGCCCTAAGGCTTAAAAATCTATTCTTGGCGGTGTGTTTCCTATTAATAGGTACCACCGCTTTTTCTCAGGAACGGACCGTAACCGGTGTCGTTACCGATTCATTCAATGAACCGCTGATAGGTGTATCTATAGTAGTACAAGGCACCAATACCGGCGTAGTAACCGGACTGGATGGAGATTACTCTATCCAAGTACCAGCAGGTGCCACCCTCGATTTCTCATACGTAGGTATGGAGAAACAGAGTATCAAGGTAGGCGACCGGAGCGTTATCAATGTACAACTGAAAGAAGACTCGCAGATGCTTGCCGAAACAGTGGTCATCGGTTACGGTAGTGCCAAGAAGCGTGACCTCACAGGCTCCATCACCAACATCAAGGGCGATGAGATTGCCAACAAACCTGTAGCCAACCCACTGTCCGCCCTGCAAGGCAAAGTGGCCGGTGTACAAATCATCAACTCCGGTAAGGCTGGAGCCGACCCGGAAATACGCGTACGTGGTACCAACTCTATCAACGGTTATAAACCGCTGTATGTAGTGGATGGGCTGTTCAATGACAACATCAATTTCCTGAATCCGCAGGACATTGAATCCATGGAAATCCTGAAAGACCCTTCCTCACTCGCCATTTTCGGTGTACGTGGCGCAAACGGCGTTATCATCATCACCACCAAGAAAGCCAAAGAAGGGCAGACCCGCGTAAACATCAACGGTTCGTTCGGCTTCAAGGCTGTCACGAATAAGATTGCGATGACGGACGCCGAAGGTTTCAAGCTATTGTATAACGAACAGTTGAGAAACGAAGGTAACCCGGAATATGATTTCTCGGACTGGACAGGCAATACCAACTGGCAGGACGAAATCTTCCAGACCGGATTTATCACGAACAACAACATCAGCATTAACGGTGCATCTGAAAAGCACAGCTTCTACCTCGGCGCAGGTTATGCCTACGAACAAGGCAACATCAAGAATGAAAAGTACAGCAAAATCACGTTGAACATCAGCAACGATTATAAAGTGACGGACAACTTCAAAGTAGGTTTCCAGTTCAATGGCGCACGTATATTGCCGGCTGACACAAAGAGTGTTGCCACTGCTTTGCGCGCGGCTCCGGTAGCTCCGGTGTACAATGAAGAATATGGATTATATACTTCACTGCCCGGTTTCCAGAAAGCACAGATGAACAATCCGATGGTAGACGTTGCACTGAAAGCAAATACCACGAAAGCGGAAAACTACCGTGGTTCGGGCAATATATACGGACAATGGGACTTCCTGAAACATTTCCAGTTCAAGGCGATGTTCTCATTGGATTATGCATCCAACAGTACGCGGACTTACACACCCATTATCAAGGTGTATGATGCCAGCGCCGAAGGGGATATAGCCACACTGGGCACCGGAAAGACCGGAGTGAGCCAGGCAAAAGAAACAGAAATGAAGGTGCAAAGCGACTATCTGTTGACGTATACCAACTCATGGGGCGACCATAGTCTGACGGCTACAGCCGGTTTCACTACCTATTATAATAAGCTCGAGAATCTGAACGGCGCCCGCACACAAGGTGTAGGTCTGGTTATTCCGGATAATTCGGATAAATGGTATGTGAGCATCGGCGATGCAGCTACAGCTACAAACGGGAGTACGCAATGGGAGCGCTCCACCGTGTCGGTGCTGGCACGTATCCTCTACAATTATAAAGGTAAATATCTGTTCAACGGTTCTTACCGTCGTGACGGTTCTTCCGCATTTTCTTATACTGGCAACCAATGGCAGAATTTCTACTCCGTAGGTCTGGGCTGGTTGATGAGCGAGGAAGAATGGATGAAAGGTATCGAGTGGTTGGATATGTTGAAGCTGAAAGGCTCATGGGGTACATTGGGTAATCAGAACTTGGACAGAGCTTATCCGGCAGAGCCGTTGCTGACGAATGCCTATTCTGCTGTATTCGGCACTCCGTCCGCCATCTATCCGGGGTATCAGTTGGCGTATCTACCTAACCCTAATCTCCGTTGGGAGAAAGTAGAAGCCTGGGAAGTGGGTGCAGAAGCCAACTTCTTCCGCAATCGCCTGCACTTTGAAGGGGTGTACTACAAGAAGAAAACGAAAGATTTGCTGGCAGAAGTGCCGGGTATTTCGGGAACAGTACCGGGTATCGGCAACCTGGGCTCCATTGAGAATATGGGTGTGGAACTTGCCCTCAACTGGCGCGACCAAATTGGTGACTGGGACTACAACATCGGAGCTAATCTGACGACTATCAAGAATAAAGTACTGAGTCTCGTACAGGAAGGTTACTCCATCATTGCCGGAGATAAGAGTCAGAGCTACACAATGGCAGGTTATCCTATCGGATACTTCTACGGTTACAAGGTGGAAGGTGTTTATCAGACTCAGGAGGAGATTGATAACTCGCCGAAGAACAAACTGGCAACCGTCACTCCGGGTGACCTGAAGTTCAAGGATGTGAACGGTGACGGTGAAATCACTACGGCAGACCGTACGATGATTGGTAACCCGACGCCGGATGTCACTTACGGTATCACACTCGGAGTAGGTTATAAGAATTGGGAATTGGCTGTGGACATGATGGGACAAGGTGGCAATCAGATTTACCGTACGTGGGATAACTACAACTGGAGCCAGTTCAACTTCATGGAGCAGCGCATGGATCGTTGGCACGGAGAGGGTACAAGCAATACCCAGCCGTTGCTGAACACGAAGCACACCATCAACAATATGAATTCTGAATATTATGTAGAAGATGGTTCGTTCTTCCGCATCCGTAATGTATCTCTGGCTTATAACTTCGACAAGGCACTGATTTCTAAAATCGGCATGCAGGCATTGAAGCTCTACGTAAACATACAGAACCTGAAGACGTGGAAACATAACACCGGATATACACCGGAACTGGGCGGAAGTGCCATAGCTTTCGGAGTAGATGACGGCAGTTATCCGATGCCGGCTATTTATACATTCGGCTTCAACCTGACGTTCTAAGGGGCGTAGCGCCCCGGCAAGGTTTCCTTGCGGCATATACAAAATTCAGATTAAAAAAAAAGATTATGAAGATAAAGAAATATATCCTGTCACTGTTGATTGGCGCAACCGCCCTCTCATTCAGTTCCTGTAATGACTTCCTGGACCGCGACCCATTGGGACAATTCACGGAAGACGATGACCCCAACGCCCTTGTAGGCGGAAAGATATTCAATGTTTACTACCTGATGCGCTCGTACGACATCACCGCAGGTATTCCCGCTTTCATGGTGCACATGGTGCGAAGTGAGGATTCCGAGAAGGGTAGTGATGCCGGCGACGGTGGAAACGAAGCAGCCATGTGGGATGACTTTGAATACGCCGCCAACAACGGTCCACTGGGTGCCTACTGGAGCCAGAACTATAAAATCATCTATCAATGTAACGAGATTCTGGACGACATCGCCAAAAGCGAAAATAAAGATGATACAGAATCCATCCGCAACCGTGGCGAAGCACTCTTCTTCCGTGCCTACTGCTACTTCAACCTGGTACGTGCCTTCGGCGAAGTGCCGTTGGTAACCATTAAAGTAGTGGAAGCCTCTGATGCCAACGTGCCCAAGACTACCGCAGAAAAGATATACGAACAGATTGACAAAGACCTGACCGAAGCAGAGGATTGTCTGCCACTGCGATGGACCAGCGACTATACGGGACGCCTCACCTGGGGAGCCGCACGTGCACTGCACGCACGCACTTACATGATGCGCAACGATTGGGAGAATATGTACACAGCTTCCACCGAAGTCATCACTTCCGGCATCTACAATCTGAATACTCCCGTGGACAAAGTCTTCACCGTAGAGGGTGAAAACTGCGGCGAAAGCATCTTCGAATTGCAGTGCGAAGCCACCGACGCTATGAAAGAAGACGCCAGTATCGGCAGCCAGTTCTGCCAGGTGCAGGGTGTGCGCGGAGCCGGCGACTGGGACTTGGGTTGGGGTTGGCATATGGCTACCAAACTGATGGGAGAGGCTTTTGAAGAAGGTGACCCACGCAAGGATGCCAGTCTGCTCTACTTCCGCCGCAACAATGAAGACCCTATTACGCCGGAAAATACGAACAAGCCTTACGGTGAGTCTCCCGTATCCACCGCTATGGGTGCTTACTTCAATAAGAAGGCTTACACAGATCCTACACTGCGCAGGAAGTATACCCGCATGGGATTCTGGGTAAATATCCGCATCATCCGTTATCCGGACGTGCTCCTGATGGCAGCCGAAGCAGCCAATGAAAAAGGATTGATGGGTGAAGCAAGCGGTTATCTGGAACAGGTACGTGCACATGCCCGCGGCACACTGACGAATGTATTGCCCAAAGTGGAATCTCTGGACCAAAACGTACTGCGCGAAGCCATCCGCCACGAGCGCCGCGTAGAGCTGGCATTGGAGCCCGACCGCTTCTATGACCTCGTACGTTGGGGCATCGCACAGGAAGTGCTTCAGGCTGCCGGAAAGAATTATCAACCGAAGAACGCATTGTTGCCATTGCCACAGACGGAAATAGATAAATCGAACGGAGTACTGGTACAGAATCCGGACTATTAATGATATAAATAAAAGTATATGAAAGTAATATTCAGAAAAACAAGCCTGTTGCTACTGGGTGCCCTGATGAGCATATCAGCCGCACAGGCACAAAAATCTCCACTGGACATGGACCGCTTCATCGATGCACTGATGAAGAAAATGACCGTAGAAGAGAAAATCGGTCAGTTGAATCTACCTGTCACGGGTGACATCACCACAGGACAGGCTAAAAGCAGCGACGTAGCCACGAAAATTGAAAAAGGAATGGTGGGTGGGCTCTTCAACCTGAAAGGAGTAGACCGCATCCTCGAAGTCCAAAAACTAGCAGTAGAGAAATCACGCCTCGGCATTCCCTTGCTGTTCGGTATGGACGTGATACACGGATACGAGACCATCTTCCCCATTCCATTGGGGTTATCCTGTACATGGGATATGGCAGCCATCCAGCGTTCTGCCCGCATCGCAGCCATCGAAGCCAGTGCCGATGGCATCTCCTGGACATTCAGTCCGATGGTAGATATCAGTCGCGACCCACGTTGGGGACGTGTCTCCGAAGGTTCGGGAGAAGATCCTTTCCTGGGTGGAGCTATTGCCCAAGCAATGGTCTACGGATACCAGGGAGCGAATCAAGAGGAGCAATTGCGTCGCAATGATGAAATCATGGCATGTGTTAAGCACTTCGCCCTGTATGGCGCCGGAGAGGCCGGACGAGACTATAACACCGTAGATATGAGCCACAACCGGATGTTCAACGAATATATGTACCCGTATGAGGCAGCCGTAGAAGCGGGTGTGGGTAGTGTGATGGCCTCTTTCAACGAAGTGGACGGCATACCTGCCACCGGAAATAAATGGCTGATGACCGACTTGCTCCGTGATAAATGGGGTTTCCAAGGTTTCGTAGTGACAGACTTCACCGGTATTTCCGAAATGATAGAACATGGTGTCGGTGATTTACAAACTGTAAGTGCTCTCGCTCTGAATGCCGGAGTGGACATGGATATGGTCAGCGAAGGTTTCGTAGGCACGCTGATGAAATCCATCAAAGAAGGTAAAGTGCGGATGGCTACACTGAACACAGCCTGCCGCCGGATACTGGAAGCGAAATATAAACTGGGGCTGTTTGATAATCCTTATAAATACTGTGACGTAAATCGTCCGAAACGGGATATATTCACCAAAGAGCATCGCGACGAGGCACGCAAGATAGCTGCCGGGAGTTTTGTATTATTGAAGAACGACGCAAGTGTGCTTCCACTGAAAAAGCAAGGCACCGTCGCCGTCATCGGCCCCCTCGGTAATAGTCGCAGCAACATGCCCGGTACCTGGAGCGTAGCCGCCCGCCTCAACGATTATCCTTCGCTCTATGAAGGTCTGAAAGAAATGATGGCAGGCAAAGTTAACATCACTTATGCCAAAGGAAGCAACCTCGTCGGCGATGCCGCCTACGAAGAACGCGCCACAATGTTCGGTCGGTCATTGAACCGAGACAACCGCACAGATAAGGAGTTACTGGACGAGGCCCTGAAAGTAGCTGCCGGTGCCGATGTAATTGTAGCCGCCCTGGGAGAGTCTTCCGAAATGAGCGGTGAAAGTTCCAGCCGCACAGAGCTCGGCCTGCCTGACGTGCAGCACACCTTGCTGGAAGCTTTGTTGAAAACCGGAAAACCTGTTGTGCTGACGCTCTTCACCGGCCGACCGCTGACGCTGAACTGGGAACAAGAGCATGTACCTGCCATCTTGAATGTATGGTTTGGCGGTAGTGAAGCGGCTTATGCGATTGGTGATGTATTGTTTGGAGATGTAAATCCGAGCGGTAAACTGACGATGACTTTCCCGAAGAATGTAGGGCAGATACCTTTGTTCTACAATCATAAGAACACCGGACGCCCGTTGGCGGAAGGCAAATGGTTCGAGAAATTCCGTAGTAATTATTTGGATGTGGACAATGAGCCGCTGTATCCTTTCGGTTACGGTTTGTCATACACCACTTTCCAATATAGTGACATTGCCCTGAGCATGCCGACACTGGGGAAAGATGGTTCCGTGACTGCCGTAGTCACCGTAACCAATACCGGAAAGCATGACGGTGCAGAAGTAGTGCAACTTTACATCCGCGATCTTGTAGGAAGCATCACCCGCCCTGTACGCGAACTGAAAGGATTCAATAAAATCTTCCTCCGTGCCGGAGAAAGCAAGACGGTATCCTTCAAGATAACCCGTGACCTGCTCCGCTTCTATGATTATGAGCTGAACTATGTGGCAGAACCGGGCGATTTTGATATTATGATTGGCGGAAGCAGCCAGGCGGTGAAGACGGCTCGTCTGACATTAAAATAATAATTTAGCGGCGTGCATTTCTTAAGCCTGTAAGGCTTTTATCTTATTATTTACTCTTAACCCCTTTTATATATGAAACATATTCCTCAATACCTTCTCCTCTTCTTGCTTCTCTTCGGAGCGTGCAAGAGCCCCAACTCCGGAAGCCCCGCCCCGCTCACCGACGATGCCCTTATGGACACCGTCCAACGGACCACCTTCAATTACTTCTGGGACGGTGCCGAACCTAACAGCGGCCTTGCTCCTGAACGTATCCACATGGACGGCATCTATCCCGAAAAAGACCAGAATGTGGTCACCTCCGGCGGTAGCGGCTTCGGCATCATGGCCCTGCTATCCGGCATCGACCGCGGCTACATCACCCGCACCGAAGGCCTTGCCCGCATGGAAAAAATAGTCTCCTTCCTCGAAAAAGCCGACCGCTTCCATGGTGCCTATCCCCATTGGTGGTATGGAGATACCGGAAAAGTAAAGCCCTTCGGACAAAAAGACAACGGCGGCGACCTTGTAGAAACCGCCTTTCTCATGCAAGGGCTGCTTGCCGTACATCAATATTACGTGAATGGTAGCGGAAAAAGTGAAGATTCAGCTCAGGCAGACCCTGCTTTAACAGCAAGAGAGCAAGCCCTTGCCCAGCGCATAGATACCCTCTGGCGCGATGTAGATTGGAACTTCTACCGCCAGGGAGACCAAAATGTACTTTACTGGCATTGGAGCCCCGAATACGGCTGGGCCATGAACTTTCCCGTTCACGGCTACAACGAATGCCTCATCATGTACATCCTTGCCGCTGCCTCACCTACTCACGGGGTCCCTGCCGCCGTCTATCATGACGGTTGGGCACAAAACGGCGCCATCGTCAAACCCCACAAAGTGGAAGGTATCGAACTTCATCTGCGTTATCAAGGTTGTGAAGCCGGCCCCCTCTTCTGGGCCCACTACTCCTTCCTCGGCCTAAATCCCACAGGATTAAAAGACGAATACTGCGCCAATTACTTTGATGAAATGCGCAACCTGACCCTCGTCAACCGCGCCTACTGCATCCGCAATCCGAAACACTGGAAAGGTTTTGGCGTTGACTGCTGGGGCTTGACCGCCAGCTACTCCGTCAACGGCTACGCTGCCCACATGCCAAACGAGAAAGACGACCACGGCGTCATCTCCCCCACCGCCGCCCTATCGTCTATCGTCTATACTCCGGAACAGTCACTGGCCGTAATGCGTCACCTCTACGGGATGGGTGACAAAGTCTTCGGCCCCTATGGTTTTTACGATGCTTTCAGCGAAACAGAAAATTGGTATCCCAAACGCTATCTTGCCATCGACCAAGGCCCGATAGCCGTCATGATAGAAAACTACCGCACCGGATTATTATGGAAACTCTTCATGAATCATCCGGACGTACAGGCAGGACTAAAGAAGTTAGGCTTCCAATAAGGTTTCTATGAAGAAAGGAGAGTTTCTCACTGCAATGAAAAAGCCATTCTCACCCAAGAAAGAGAACTTTTTCATTACAGTGAGAAATTTATTTTCATTGAAGCCCGAAATTAATTATCTTTGTCCCAAGAACAACTGTAAGGTCGTGACCTTAGCTAACCTTTATTCAATCTGTTATGGACATCCTAAAGTATATATTTATCACCTTTGTGTCCCTCTTCACTTGCACCACGATAACTGCCAATCAAAAACCATATGTTACCAATCTGTCACGTGACAAATATCACGGAGCCAATAAAAACTGGTCTATCGGACAGGATGAAAAAGGTATCATGTACTTTGGCAACGCTATCGGTCTGCTGGAATCTGACGGTATGGAATGGAGACTCTTCCAAACGCCGGATGCAAACATTGTACGTGCCATAGCCGTAGTCGATCATCAGACTATCTACAGCGGTGGCTCCGAAGACCTGGGACGCTGGGACCGTGACCAGTCGGGACAACTAAAATACACCTCTCTGAAAGGACTGCTTAAAGGAAACAACCCACTGGACAATCAAAGCTTCTGGCGTATCTGGATAGTGGGAGATAAAGTCTACTTCCAGTCTTTCAGCCATGTTTATATGTACGACCATCAAACACTTACCCTCGTAGATGGCCCTACCGACCTACTGTTATTACTGAAGGTACGCGATGAATACTGGGTACAAGAAATGTACGGCGCACTCTACCAACTGGACCACCTGGCACTCAACAAGATACCCGGAAGCGAATTCCTGAACGGTACCGTTACCCGCGTTATTCTGCCCTATGGCACAGACCGCTACCTGATAGGAACCTCCACCGGAGAAATCTACATCTACGATAAAGAAAAATTCATTCCCTGGAACCCATCCCTCTCGCGACGGTTACAAGGGCAAGAGTTGAATTGTGGCATCTACTCTTCCAAACGAAACACTTATTACCTGGGCACACAACTTAGTGGCGTATATGAAGTAGACACCCAAGGGAATATCCTGAACCACTTTTCTGCCGCCAATTCATTACAGAACAACACCATCCTGTCCTTGTACGAAGACAACCAGAATAACGTCTGGGCAGCCATGGACCGAGGACTCGCCTACATCCGCTATACCGACGGACTAAGCTATTACCGTTCCACCGACGGCGGGTTCGGCGCTGTCTACGATGCCACCATCTGGCACGGCAATCTGCTTGTCGGTACCAATCAAGGCATCTATTATACGGCCCAGAAGAAAATCGACGATCTGGATATGTTCTCTTCTCTCAAGTTAATAGAAGGTACCCAGGGACAAGTATGGTCTTTCCAGCAAATAGGTGGAAAATTATTCTGCGGCCACACAAACGGCCTGCTCGAAATCCTCCCCGACCTGCGCATCCGCCAGTCCTACCACATCAATACTGGAGTCTTCCGTACCCTGGAAGCAACCATCAACGGAAAACAAATACAAATCATCATCACCTATAAGGATCTCCTCATACTGAACCAGTCCACCGGAGAACTGAGTTCCATGGGACAAATATCCGACCCTATATCCAATGCCGAAGTAGACCATTTAGGAAATATTTGGTTGGAGACTACCAGCCGGGGTGTTTATAAATGTCGCCTGAATGATGAACTGAATGCTTTTCGTTATTATACGTATTATGGTAAAAAGGAAGATAATTCGCTACCCGAACATCTGCGACTCTTCAAATCGGGCGGACGCATCCTGTTCCTAGGTGATGACCAGTTCTATATATATAATGAAGGGAACGATGACTTACAGATAGAACAGCACCTGAACCAATGCTTTAAAGATATACACAATCTTAAACGCATTATCCCCTTTAACAGTGAAGAGAGCTGGGCCACTACAGGTTCTTCCGTCTACCTCTTTTTCTATGACGGTTACATTGCCCGTATCAAGGAAGCATATAAAATAGAAGCTGATAATCTTTCCCTGGTCACCGCCTATGAAAATGCTGCTGTACTTAACGACTCTTTGTCATTGATCTGTCTGGATGCAGGTTTCATCCTTCACAATGTTTACCGTAGTAAACGTCAGACGGTGGAGCTATCGACCCCCAACCTGGAGTTCGTTCACACGGGGACAGGGGCTTACACAGGTTATGTAGATCTTAACCAGCCCATCCATGTTCCCTACAAGGACAACACAGTCACCGTAGGCTTCTCTGTCAATGCCGCCTTTGCCGGAAATCTCTTTGTACAATACCAGCTGGAAGAAGTAGATAGCACCTGGAGTGCCTCCGAGCGACGGAACAGCATATCCTATGCTCGTCTGCCTAAAGGAACATATACGCTACGGCTTCGCACCACAGACGGATTGAACAACTATTCACCGGATACCCTTCTGACATTTGAGGTTCTCCCTCCCTGGTATAATACCATCTGGTGGTACCTCACCTGCTGCGGGCTCATTATCATCGCCTTATTTGTTACTTTCTATCTGATGAAACGGCGTTTACAGACAAAACACCTACGCCGCATGAAAGCTCAGGAAGCAGCACATCTGCGTTCACTGAACGAACAACTGCAAAATGAGATTGAGGAAAAGGATGCTGAACTTTTCACCCAAACCTCCTTTATCATCCACAAAAACGAACTGATTCTGAAACTGAAAGAGATTGTTGACGAAATATGCGCCCGGAATACGCAAAAGGGATTGATGCCTTTCTATCAAAAGATAAATACTCTGCTCGCTAACAATCTCGACACAGAGGATGACTGGAAAATGTTCCTCATCAAATTCGAGCAGAAGCATCGCAATTTCTTCAGACGTCTGAAAGAAATGCACCCGCAGCTCACCAATAATGACCTGCGCCTTTGTGCTTGTCTTAAACTGAACATGGAAACAAAAGATATTGCCGCCCTAATGAACCTTTCAGTGCGGGCTGTAGAGAATAACCGATACCGATTACGGAAAAAGTTCAATCTTCAACCTACTCAAAATCTGAATGAGTACTTCTTAAGCATAGACTAACAAAAAACGATAAGCCACTCAAAACGAGTGGCTTATTTTGTTTTGAGTAGTAAAAGCGTAGTCCTTCATTTGTTAAAAAACAGGGATGTGTATTGGTGGTGAACCTCTTTTTTGTGCCCGGCTCATTTCCATTCATACTTTTGCCCACAGATTTAATTCTCGCAGAATTCAGATGCGAGGGATTAAATCAGAACTGAGTTATCCACTAAAAATTTAATGCAATGAAGAAAAAAACACTTCTTCCCTTGGAGAAAGCCTCATGGCTTAAAAGTTTATTTCTATTAGTGTGCCTCCTACTTTCCGGCAACACTGTATTCGCTCAAGAAAAGATTGTAACCGGTGTAATCACCGATTCATTTAATGAGCCGTTGATCGGAGTATCTGTCGTAGTGCAAGGCACCAGTAACGGCGTAGTGACCGATATGGATGGGAAGTATTCCATCAAAGCTACCCCAGGTTCTACCCTCCAATTCTCATACGTAGGCATGGAAAAACAAAGTATCAAAGTAGGTAGTCAGAATGTCATCAACGTCCAGTTGAAAGATGATTCACAAATGCTTGCCGAAACAGTAGTTATCGGTTACGGTAGTGCCAAAAAGCGTGACCTGACCGGTTCTATCACCAACATTAAAGGTGATGAGATTGCCAACAAACCGGTTGCCAATCCGCTGTCCGCCCTGCAAGGGAAAGTAGCTGGTGTACAAGTCATCAACTCCGGTAAGGCTGGTGAAGACCCCGAAATCCGTGTACGCGGAACGAACTCCATCAATGGTTACAAGCCTTTGTACGTAGTAGATGGTTTGTTCAATGACAACATCAACTTCCTGAACCCGCAAGACATCGAGTCTATGGAAATCCTGAAAGACCCGTCTTCACTCGCCATCTTCGGTGTACGTGGTGCAAACGGTGTTATCATCATCACCACCAAAAAGGCTAAAGTGGGACAGACCCGTGTAAACATCAACGGTTCGTTCGGTTTCAAGAGTGTGCCCAACCAGATTGAAATGGTGGATGCAGCCGGCTTCAAAGAACTGTATAACGAGCAGTTAAGAAACGAAGGCAGCCCCGAATTCGACTTCAAAGGCTGGAACGGAAACACCAACTGGCAGGACGAAATCTTCCAGACAGGCTTTATCACCAACAACAACGTCAGCATTACAGGTGCTTCTGATAAGCACAGCTTCTACCTCGGTGCAGGTTATGCCTACGAACAAGGTAATATCAAGAATGAGAAATACAGCAAAATCACTTTGAGCGTCAGCAATGAGTATAAACTGACTGATAATTTCAGAGTTGGCTTCCAGTTCAATGGCGCACGTATATTGCCCGCTGATTCCAAGACTGTAACCACTGCTGTTCGTGCCACTCCGGTAGCTACGGTATTCAACGACCAGTATGGTCTCTACACTACCCTGCCCGAATTCCAAAAGGCGCAGATGAACAATCCGATGGTAGATGTTGACCTGAAAGCTAATACGACACGCGCAGAGAACTATCGTGGTTCGGGTAATGTATATGCTGAATGGGACTTCCTGAAACATTTCCAGTTCAAGGCTATGTTCTCTATGGATTACGCATCGAATAACAGCCGCAAGTACACTCCTATCATTCAGGTATATGATGCCAGTGCAGAAGGAAGCATAGTTACGCTGGGCGATGGTAAAACCGGTGTCAGTCAGGCAAAACAGACAGAAATGAAGACGCAAAGCGATTATCTGTTGACTTACAGCAACACATGGGGTGAACATAGTCTGACGGCTACCGCAGGTTTCACTACTTATTTCAATAAACTGGAACAACTGGGAGCTGCCCGCGCACAAGGTGTAGGTCTGGTGATTCCTGATAATTCTGATAAATGGTATGTTAGCATTGGTGATGCAGGTACTGCTACCAACGAGAGCACACAATGGGAACGCGCCACCGTATCTATGTTGGGACGTATCCTCTACAACTACAAAGGCAGATACTTGTTCAATGGTTCGTTCCGTCGTGACGGTTCTTCAGCTTTCTCTTACACAGGCAACCAATGGCAAAACTTCTACTCTGTAGGTGCCGGTTGGTTGATGAGCGAAGAAGCTTTCATGAAAGATATCACCTGGCTGGATATGTTGAAACTGAAAGGTTCATGGGGTACACTGGGTAACCAGAATCTGGACAAAGCTTATCCCGCAGAACCTCTGCTGAGCAATGCGTACTCTGCTGTATTCGGAACTCCGTCTGCCGTTTATCCCGGTTATCAGCTTTCTTACCTGCCCAATGCCTCTCTGAGATGGGAAAAGGTAGAAGCATGGGAAGTAGGTGCAGAAGCCAACTTCTTCCGCAACCGCTTACATCTGGAAGGTGTATACTACAAGAAAACGACGAAAGACCTGCTCGCTGAAGTACCGGGTATCTCCGGAACCGTGCCGGGTATTGGTAATCTAGGCTCTATCGAGAATAAGGGTATCGAGCTTGCCATCAACTGGCGCGACCAGATCGGTGACTGGAACTACAGCATAGGCGGCAACCTGACCACTATTAAAAATAAGGTATTGAGCCTTGTACAAGAAGGTTACTCCATCATCTCGGGCGACAAGAGCCAGAGCTACACCATGGCCGGCTACCCGATCGGTTACTTTTATGGTTACAAGGTGGAAGGTGTTTACCAGAGCCAGGCCGATATAGACAACTCCCCGAAGAATACACTGGCAACCGTTACTCCGGGCGACCTGAAATTCGTAGACGTGGATGGCAATGGCGAAATCACTCCTGCCGACCGTACCATGATTGGTAATCCGACTCCGGACGTAACTTACGGCATCAACCTCAACGTAGGTTACAAAAACTGGGAACTGGGCATCGACATGATGGGACAGGCCGGTAATGAAATCTATCGTACGTGGGACAACTACAACTGGAGCCAGTTCAACTTCATGAAACAACGTCTGGACCGTTGGCACGGCGAAGGCACCAGCAACAGCCAACCGTTGCTCAACATGAAGCATACCATCAACAATCTGAATTCTGAATATTACATCGAGGACGGCAGTTTCTTCCGCATCCGTAACGTACAGTTGGCTTACAACTTTGACAAGACGTTGCTCTCCAAAATCGGAGTACAGGCACTCAAACTGTATGCTAACGTTCAGAACCTGAAGACCTGGAAGCATAATACCGGTTATACTCCTGAATTAGGTGGTACGGCTATTGCATTCGGTGTAGACGATGGCAGCTATCCGATGCCGGTGATCTATACATTCGGTTTCAACCTTACTTTCTAAAATGAAAAATGAAGAATTAAACATTAATCATTAAACATTGAAAACATGAAGATACAAAAATATATCCTGTCACTGTTGATTGGCTCTGCAGCCATCTCATTCAGTTCATGTAACGACTTCCTGGACCGCGATCCACTGGGACAATTCACGGAAGACGACGCCCCCAACGCCCTTTTAGGCGGAAAGATTTATAATGTGTACTACCTGATGCGTAGCTATAACATCACTGCCGGCATTCCTTCCTTCATGATAGAAATGGCACGCAGCGAGGACTCGGAAAAAGGTAGTTCGGCAGGCGATGGCGCCGATGTGGCAGCTATGTACGATGATTTCGAGTATACTCCTTCCAACGGAACAATGGGTGCCTACTGGACTCAGAACTATAAGATCATCTTCCAATGCAACGAAGTGCTGGATGATATTGAAAAAGAAGGGAAGACCGATACCGAGACGATGCGCAATAAAGGGGAAGCCCTTTTCTTCCGCGCCTACTGCTACTTCAATCTGGTACGTGCCTGGGGTGAAGTTCCTCTGATTACTTTCAAAGTAGTGGACTCTGCTGAAGCGAATGTAGCTAAGAGCAGCATCGATAAGATCTACTCACTGATTGATAGTGACCTGACTGAAGCTGAAAAACTCCTGCCACTGCAATGGGATTCCAACTATACTGGCCGCGCCACATGGGGTGCCGTGCGTTCTCTGCATGCACGTGCTTACATGCAGCGTAACGATTGGGACAATATGTATAAACTTTCTACAGAAGTTATCGGTAAGGGACTTTATAACCTCGATACTCCGGTAGATAAGATTTTTACAGTGGAAGGTGAGAACTGCGGTTCCAGTATCTTTGAACTGCAATGCGAATCTACCGATGCACTGAAAAACAGCCTTACCATTGGTAGCCAGTTCTGCGAGGTTCAGGGCGTACGTGGCTCCGGTGACTGGAACTTAGGTTGGGGATGGCACATGGCTACCACCGAACTGGGCAAAGCTTTTGAACCGGGCGACCCGCGCAAGGATGCTACCTTGCTCTACTTCCGCCGCAGTATTGATGAACCCATCACGGAAGCCAATACCAACAAGCCTTACGGTGAGTCACCTGTTTCTACGGGTATGGGTGGTTATTTCAACAAGAAGGCATACACCGAACCGTCATTACGTTTGAAATATACCAAAGGTGGTTTCTGGGTAAATATCCGCCTTATCCGCTACACAGATGTATTGTTGATGGCTGCCGAAGCTGCCAATGAAAAGAATCTGCCGGGTGAAGCCAAGACATATCTGGAAATGGTGCGCGCACATGCCCGCGGTCTGGATACAGACATTCTGCCTGAGGTGACTACGAATGATAAAGTTGAACTGCGCAAAGCCATCATGCACGAACGCCGCGTAGAGTTGGCGCTCGAACCGGGACGTTTCTATGACCTCGTGCGTTGGGGTACTGCTAAAGAAGTACTTGCAGCAGCCGGCAAAACCTATCAGGATAAGAATGCTTATCTGCCTATTCCGCAAACGGAAATAGATAAGTCGAAGGGCGTACTGGTACAGAATCCAAACTATTAATAAAATGGGGAGTCGAGCATTCAAAGTTTTGGTTCTTGATGCTCAACTCCCCATTTTTTAATTTTCAATTTTCAATTCTCAATTTATATAAGTGTATGAAGAAAGTTTTCAGAAGGACAAGTGTTCTGTTGGCAGCAGCGTTTCTTAGCACTGCTGCCGTACAGGCACAAAAATCTCCGCAGGATATGGATCGCTTCATTGATGCCTTGATGAAGAAGATGACTGTGGAAGAGAAAATAGGACAGTTGAACCTGCCTGTTTCCGGCGAGATTGTAACCGGTCAAGCTAAGAACAGTGATGTAGCCAAGAAGGTAGAACAAGGACTTGTAGGAGGACTCCTCAATCTGAAAGGAGTAGAAAAAATCCGCGACGTACAGAAACTGGCGATAGAACATTCACGCCTCAGCATCCCCTTACTATTCGGTATGGACGTGATACATGGCTACGAAACCATATTCCCCATTCCCTTGGGACTATCTTGTACCTGGGACATGCCAGCCATCGAAAAATCTGCCCGCATTGCAGCCACCGAAGCCTCGGCCGATGGTATTATGTGGACATTCAGTCCGATGGTAGACATCAGTCGCGACCCACGCTGGGGACGGGTTAGTGAAGGAAACGGTGAAGATCCATTCTTAGGTGGCGCCATCGCACGTGCAATGGTATTAGGCTTTCAGGGTACGGATGTAAATGAGCAACTGAAACGAAATGACGAAATTATGGCATGCGTCAAGCACTTTGCCTTGTACGGAGCCAGCGAGGCCGGACGCGACTACAACACAGTAGACATGAGTCACAACCGCATGTTCAACGAATATATGTACCCTTATGAAGCTGCCGTAAAAGCCGGTGTAGGTAGTGTAATGGCTTCCTTCAATGAGGTCGACGGTGTGCCCGCCACTGCCAACCGCTGGCTGATGACGGATGTATTACGTAAGCAATGGGGCTTCAACGGCTTCGTTGTAACCGACTTCACCGGCATTGCCGAAATGGTAGAGCATGGCATCGGTGACCTGCAAACCGTCAGTGCACGTGCTCTCAACGCAGGGGTAGACTTAGATATGGTGAGCGAAGGCTTCTCGGGAACCCTGAAAAAATCTCTTGAGGAAGGCAAGGTAAGCATGGAAACTCTGGATACTGCCTGCCGCCGCATCCTCGAAGCAAAATATAAATTGGGATTATTTGATGACCCTTACAAATATTGCGACCTGAAGCGTCCTGCACGCGACATCTTCACAAAGGAACACCGCGACGTTGCCCGCAAGATTTCTGCCGAAAGCTTTGTCCTCTTGAAGAATGAACCTGCCGGAACAGGTCAGAACCCCGTATTGCCACTGGCAAAGAAAGGAACTGTTGCCGTTGTCGGTCCTTTAGCAAATACCCGCAGCAATATGCCGGGCACCTGGAGCGTAGCCGCCCGATTGAAAGATTATCCTTCCGTATACGAGGGCCTGCAAGAAATGATGGCTGGCAAAGTAAACATCACTTACGCCAAAGGTAGCAATCTTATCAGTGACGCAGCTTACGAAGAACGCGCCACCATGTTCGGCCGTTCGCTGAACCGCGACAACCGTACGGATAAGGAATTACTGGACGAAGCCCTGAAAATAGCTGCCAATGCCGATGTGATTGTAGCTGCACTGGGCGAATCTTCCGAGATGACCGGTGAAAGTTCAAGCCGTACGAATCTTGATCTTCCTGACGTGCAACGCACCCTGCTGGAAGCATTACTGAAAACGGGCAAACCCGTAGTGCTGACTCTATTCACCGGTCGCCCGCTGACGTTGAACTGGGAACAGGAAAACGTACCTGCCATCCTAAATGTGTGGTTTGGTGGTAGTGAAGCGGCTTATGCGATTGGCGATGTGTTGTTCGGTGATGTTAATCCGAGCGGTAAGTTGACGATGACATTCCCGAAGAATGTAGGGCAGATACCTATCTATTATGCTCATAAGAATACAGGTCGTCCGTTGCCGGCAGGCAAATGGTTTGAGAAATTCCGTTCCAACTATCTGGATGTAGACAATGATCCGCTGTATCCGTTCGGCTACGGTTTGTCGTACACCACATTCCAGTACAGCGACATCACTTTGAGTGCACCAATTATGGGACAAGATGGTTCTGTTACCGCTAAAGTTACGATAACCAATACCGGAAAGCGTGACGGCGCGGAAGTGGTACAGCTTTATATCCGCGATTTGGTAGGAAGCATTACTCGTCCGGTCAAAGAACTGAAAGGCTTCGAGAAGATTTTCCTCAAAGCGGGTGAAAGCAAGACGGTATCCTTTAAAATCACTCCGGACCTGCTGCACTTCTATGATTACGACCTCAACTACGTAGCCGAACCGGGAGATTTCGACCTGATGGTCGGCGGGAATAGCCAAGTGGTAAAAACAGCCCGTCTGATATTAAAATAAGAAAGATATGAGAAACCTAACATACATCGGCATAGCAAGTCTGCTATTATTTCTCTGCGGTTGCAAGGACTCGTCCGTATCAAGCGTACAACCATTGGACGTCATGACCTTCAATATCCGACTGGATGCACCTTCGGACAGTGCCAACAACTGGAAGTACCGCAAGGATAATGTCTGCCAGATGATTGCATACTATCAGCCGGACTTGTTGGGTATGCAGGAAGTATGTCACAACCAGATGGAAGACCTTAAACAAGGTCTTCCTCAATATACTGCACTCGGCGTGGGACGTGACGACGGAAAAGAAGCCGGAGAATATTGTCCGATATTCTTCAATACCGAACGGTTCAAACTGGTGGAATATGGTAACTTTTCCCTTAGCGAACATCCCGAAACCATCGGTGTAAAAGGCTGGGATGCATCTTATAACCGCATCGCCACCTGGGCTATATTGGAAGAGAAAAGTAATGGTAAGAAACTTGTTTTCTTCAACACCCATCTGGATAATGACGGGAAAGTAGCCCGCAATGAAGGTATCCGGTTAATTCTGAATAAAATGAAGGAAATAGCCCCGCATACACCCGCCATTCTTACAGGTGACTTCAATTGTATTCCCGGAGAAGAGCCTTTACAAACTCTGGAAGACAATGAAATGAAGAATGCAGCAAAGCTGGCAACTGTGGCCTATGGTCCGTCATGGACTTTCCATGATTTCGGCCGACTGCCAATGGAAGAGCGTGTATTGCTGGACTATGTCTTCACAACTAATGAAGCAAATATCGACCGCTACCGTGTCATTAAGGATACGCCGGACAATGGTTTCTTATCCGACCATTATCCCGTACTCGTTAAACTAACCTTCTAACAATCATTCCCATGAAAATACGATATAGCTTATTGTTGCTCTCACTGTTACTGGGGTTTACGCAATGTAAAAGTCCGAATGTAAAGCCGGATCGTATAAGCAACGAAGCCCTAATGGATACCGTGCAAAGGAGAACGTTCAATTATTTCTGGGACGGTGCCGAGCCCAACAGCGGACTGGCACGCGAACGTATCCACATGGATGGTGTCTATCCCGAAAATGACAAGAATGTTATTACCACCGGAGGCAGCGGTTTCAGTATTATGGCAGTGCTTGCAGGCATCGACCGCGGTTACGTTACCCGTGCCGAGGGGCTCGCTCGCATGGAACGTATCGTTTCATTCCTCGAAAAAGCCGACCGCTTCTATGGCGCTTATCCGCATTGGTGGTATGGAGATACCGGTAAAGTAAAACCTTTCGGACAAAAAGATAATGGTGGTGATCTGGTGGAAACTGCTTTTCTGATGCAAGGACTTCTTGCCGTACACCAGTATTATATCAATGGTTCTGCCGGGGAACAAGTTCTTGCCAAGCGTATCGATACCCTCTGGCGTGATGTAGACTGGAACTTCTACCGCCAGAACGGCCAAAATGTTCTCTACTGGCATTGGAGTCCTGAGTATGGTTGGGAGATGAACTTCCCCGTACATGGTTACAACGAGTGCCTCATCATGTACATCCTTGCAGCCGCATCCCCCACACATGGGGTTCCTGCTGCCGTCTATCATGAAGGCTGGGCAGAGAATGGTGCCATCGTAGAACCACATAAAGTAGAAGACATCGAACTCCACTTGCGCTACCAAGGTTGTAAAGCCGGTCCTCTCTTCTGGGCACATTATTCTTTCCTTGGACTGAACCCGACGGACTTAAAAGATAAATACTGCACCGATTATTTCAACGAAATGCGTAATCTGACCCTAATCAACCGTGCTTATTGCATTCGCAATCCGAAAGGCTGGAAAGGTTTCGGCGCCAATTGCTGGGGCTTGACTGCCAGTTACTCCGTCAAAGGATATGCCGCACACGCTCCGAACGAACAGAGTGACTATGGAGTTATCTCTCCCACCGCCGCCCTTTCGTCCATCGTGTATACTCCGGAATACTCACTGGAAGTTATGCGCCATCTTTACGGAATGGGCGATAAGGTATTCGGCCCATACGGGTTTTACGATGCTTTCAGTGAAACGGACAACTGGTATCCGCAACGCTACCTTGCCATCGACCAAGGCCCCATCGCCGTAATGATAGAAAACTATCGCACCGGATTACTGTGGAAGCTCTTCATGAGTCATCCGGACGTACAAGTAGGATTAGAAAAGTTAGGATTCAAGTAATCTTATGGATGCTGTTTAGACTTCTTTCATTGCCCAATAAGACTTTCCTCATTGCCTGTTCTTAGTTCGTTACACTATAGTTATACGCAAGGATAACTATAGTGCCCCTTGCGTATAACTATAGTGTAACGCAAGGGATACTATAGTGAAACGAAGAAAAAGTGCCTGATAAACTACATCCCGATAGGCAGGTGGCGAAATAAAACATGCCTGCAAGAATCATTTCTACATTAGAGAAAAAATAATGCCTTCTTTCTAATGATGTAACACCACGGAAAGTATCTGTAACATCCTCCTGCCCAAGCAAAAGAAACATCGCCTATCTTTGCCAATAGAAGTAAACCTCTAAAAGAAATAGAAACATGAAAAACAGGAAAACACATTTATTGGCATTGATTATTCTGCTGGGTATGGGCACTTCTGCATCCGCACAGAAAATTCCCTTCGTTTATAATGTGGAAAACACAGGAATAAAGAATCCGGCTCCCGTGCTGCCGGGTATTGATGAATTGCCGGTAGTCAAAACACTGACCGATCCTTTCCAATGGTCCGACGGAAGCGGCCGTTCCACCAACTTCAAGGACTGGAGCCGCCGCCGTGCTGAGATAGCCCGCGAAATAGAACATTATGAAATAGGCGAAAAACCCGTAGTATCCAGAAAAGATATTACTGCCGATATAGTGGATGATACTCTCAGGGTAAATGTAACGGTGAACGGACAAACACTCATTCTTAAAGCAAAAATCACTTATCCTGAAGGCAAAGGCCCCTTCCCGGCTATCATCGGAATAGGTAGAGGTACAGGCAGCCTCCCTCCCGCTATCTTCACAAGTCGCAACATAGCGCAAATTGCATTCAACTTCACACAGGTCATGTCGCACACTCAAAAACGCGGCAACGAACCCATCAACAAACTGTATCCCGACCGCACGGACATGGGGGCTTATTGTGCTTGGTCATGGGGAGTGAGCCGCATTATCGACGGATTGGAAATTGTAGGGAAAAAGAGTAAGATAGATACTAAACGACTAGCAATATCCGGTTGTTCCTTTGCCGGAAAAATGGCTCTCTTTGCCGGAGCATTCGACGAACGTATCGCACTCACCATCGCTCAGGAACCGGGGGGCGGTGGCGCAGCAGCCTGGCGTGTCTCCGAAACTCTGGGTGAAGTGGAAACTTTAGGCAGGACCAGCCATGCCTGGTTTAAGGAGAGCATGTTCCAATATAAGGAAGAAAATGTATCAAAACTACCGTATGACCATCACGAACTGTGTGCCATGATAGCCCCACGTGCATTACTGGTTCTCGGCAATCCGGACTATGTATGGTTGGCAGACGAATCGGGTTACGTCTCCTGCCGCGCCGCCCGCAAGGTATGGGAAACCTTCGGTATCGCCGACCGAATGGGCTTCTCCATCGTAGGCGGACATGGGCATTGCCAATTACCCACCAACCAATATCCTGAAGTAGAAGCTTTTGTAGATAAATTCCTACTTGGGAAGCAAGATGCGAATACAGAAGTCACCATCGCACCACTTTACGAAAAAGTTGATTATGAACGCTGGTTATACCACTAAAACTCTTTATCTTTGGGGGTAACACTTACTAATACCCCCAAATTTATGAAAAGAGTTTTATTGGCCATCTGCGTGATGGCGCTGTCAGTCCTCTCCTACGGACAAGACGGCAAGGAGCGAGCCTTTACTTTCGCCTGGCTCAGCGATGTACATCTCAATTCTTTCGCCTATGCCGAAGATGACCTGCGGCAATCCATTGAAGACATCAATGCCAATCCTGATGTGGACTTTACCATTCTCAGTGGCGATGTAACGGAATTCGGCGATACGAAAGAATTCTATCTGCTGCAGGAGATTCTGAAGAATTTCCGTAAGCCCTATTTCCTGCTTCCCGGCAACCATGATGTGAATTGGAGCGAGAATGGTTGTACCATGTTCGATAAGATTTTCCGGGCATCCCACTTTTATCATGACTGGCAAGGAGTACGCTTTATAGGTTGTGGTGCCGGACCAAGCCTCCGTATGGGACCACCGCACATTCCACGCGAAGAAATCCTGTGGCTTGATTCCATTGTGCGCGCCACTCCTCCTGAACAACCTGTCATTTTCATCAACCATTTTCCTATCAATCAGGATTTGAGCAACTGGTATGAGGTAGTGGATATTCTCAAAACCCGCAATATTCAGGCCATACTTGGCGGACACCTGCACGTGAACCGTGCTTATGATGCAGAAGGTATTCCCGCCGTCATAGGTCGTTCCTCACTGAGAAGACAGGACCCGATAGGCGGATATAATCTCGTCACCCTGCGCGGAGGCAAACTGGAATTCTGCGAACGTATCATCAAGACCGAAACCCAACCGGCTTGGAACACCATCCATCTGGCATCTTTGGATGAGAAAAAGGATACAGTTTACTATCGCCCGGATTTTGCCATCAATACTGCATATCCTTCGATCAGCGAGGTGTGGAAACTCAAAGATGTAACAGACGTAGCCTCACAAGCCAGCATTGACGGCAACCTGTACATCTACACCAATACCGCAGGTGTGGTTCACGCGCTCAACGCCACCAATGGAAAAACCTTGTGGACCTACACCACCGGAAACAAAATCTTCTCCGCTCCTTTCATCACTCCGAAACTCGTAATCGTCTCTTCTTGTGACGGTTTCATCTATGCGCTGGACAAGAAAAAAGGTACTGTACGTTGGAAACATAACACCAACTATCCCATTGTGGCCTGTCCTGTTGTTGCCGACGAAACCATCTACATCGGTAGCAGTAACGGCAAGTTCTACTCACTAAAGCTGGTGGACGGCACCGTGAACTGGACTTGTGATGGCTTGCATGGCTATATAGAGGCACGCCCCGCCATAGACAAGGAACGCGTATACATAGGAACCTGGGGAGCCATGTTCTATGCCATCGACCGGAAGACCGGAAAAAAAGTCTGGGAATTCGATACTAAACGGGGCAGATACTTCTCACCGGGTGCCTGCTGGCCTGTAGTACTGCCTTATACCGAACAAGGCAAGAAAGCCGAACAGGTCATTGTCCTCAGTTCCGATTACTTCATCCGGGCATTTCAACCCGGAAGCGGAGAAATCCTCTGGGCTTCGGATGAAGCTAAAGGCCGGGAATCTCTCGGTTTTTCTCCCGATGGAAAAACCATGTACGTGAAAGGAATCAAGAATAACATCACTGCTGTGGATATTTCGCATGGTGAGTATACCACTCTTTGGAATATACTGATGCCCTACGAGGGTAACTTCATTCCTACCCGCATGGAAACAACGGAAAAGCTGGTATTCATTCCAACTGAGTTTGGCGTACTCCATGCTGTGAAGACAAATGGAAGCGGCATCGCGTGGTCTCACAAAGTTTCTCATTCGGCCATTACCTCCCTGGCAAATGCTGGAAAAGGAAAGATAATCGTTATGACAATGGATGGTACGGTGAGTTGTCTGAAGTATCCGGAATAATTAAAAGCCATCAGGATATTATAAACAAAAATTCCCCTTTCGCACTTATAGCGAAAGGGGAAATTCTATATTATCAAGAATTAGTTGATAAGGACACTACTTTTTCATTTACTCATAAGCTTTCATTTCAAAATGAATCGGAGTACGACTGGACGGTTGCTGTTGTTCCGGAGTGCGAATCTTCGGTCCCGGAATGAACGGGCTGCGCAACATCACATAACGCATACGCGTTGCCTGATCTGCCGTAAACCGGTCTGCATCAGAAATGGCATAATCCATTACGTTAGTCGAACGGAAAGTCACACCCGGATGTTTGCAGTCATTACGCATCACCAGAACCTTATAGTCTGCCTGCGTCATTGTGCCGCTATTTCCCAAATATTTCAGGAGATAGTCATCATACTCTGCCTTATTATATGTCGGAGTATCTTCACAGAAGTCACTGTCAATGCACCAGTCTGAACTTCCCGTCTGATCCTCGTCATTTTCCGAGAATGCATGACGTAGTCCTAAATAATGCCCCAATTCATGTGTCAATGTAGCAACAATATCAGAACTGCTATAATACGCATCATGATCATAAATATAATCATTATTGATACTGACACAATGCGGGTAAGGAATATTGGTATAATCAACCTCATATGCCAATACACTCAGACCTTCCAAATGGTCCGGTTGAATCGTGTAAGGGAAAGTAGAAATTCCCAATACCCCTTCTTCAGTGAAAGTATAAAGACAGACATTAATATAACGGTCCTGATCCCACATCAAGTCAATATACTTCTGAGGTGTATTGGCTGTATATCCCATAAATTCCCTACAGCTAAGCCGGGCATTGGCCCATTGTATACGATGTACGCCAGGTTCCTCCATCTTATTGCCATCAGGGTCTTCAGTAGCCAGTACAAACTCCATATTCAAGTCCACGCCACTACTTTTACAAAGTTTATTTACATCAGCAAGTATCGTTTCCAGCCAGCCCGTCTTCACATACTGTTTCGTATTACTTTTACTGGAATAGATGACATGAAAAACAACAGGTAACTTATAGTGATAATTATCATCAGGCACAACAACTTTCTGACTAACCGTAATAGTTTGAGACGACACACCACCTGCCGCTGCAACGGTTATTCTGGCTGTACGTGCACCTCTATCTGTATTCTCAGCAATGTTCAACTGAACATCGGCAGTTCCTTCACCACCAGTTTTTAAAGGCACACACCAAGAAGCATCCGAAGTCACTGTCCAGGAAGCGTTCGATGTTATCTTCAAGGTTAATGTAGTAGCCGTGGCATCCAGCTCCGTAAACGAGGATTGCGAAACTTCCACGTAAGGAGCTTCTTCATCATCATCGCTACAGCCTGCCACGAAAGGTAAGCATAAAGCGAACAGGAAAAGTAATTTGAGATTTTTCATTTTAGTCATATCTGGTGAATTAAGTTTTTATTTGTATTCAAAGGCAACACTCCCGTTGATAGGACAATCAATAACATTGTCAACAGTAAAACGGTTCGCTGAGTTCGGTTTGGAAACAACAATCACAACATGGCATTTACCCAGATTATTGATGCCTGCCTGCGCAATATTAAACTCGCAGAAGAAATCCGCTTTTTCACCCTTCGTCCATCCGGTGCGTCCACCCAGTAAAACACCGGCTGCGGGGGAAGTAGAATTAGCAGCACGCAAAGCTTTATTATGGATCATCGGAGATTCCAAAGTGACATCAGTAGAATTAGCCTGTGCATGTTGAATACCATCTTCCAGCAGCCAGGCAGCAATACGGTAATCGGCATCTGCCCCTATTTTTATTTTAGCCTGCACTTTCACTTTACCGGAAGCTTCTGTTCCGCTTACGGCAGCTGAAATTCCACAAGTGGCAGGCTCTTCCAAAGCCAGCCTCACATTCGTAGAAATAGTATTGGATATCTGCTGGGGATAATTGGAACCGATAGACATATTCTTATCCATGTTTATCACCATAGCCGGGAAGCTGTTCATTCCCGCAGCACTGATAATGGCTAGAGAAGCCTCATTAGTCATCGGATCTGTTTCATTAATATTAGTATGTACTGCAACAAACACAGTGCTGGCTGCCCGTTCTGTTTCGGAGAAGATATTGATACCGGAAATCATATAAGGGCAATAAGCACATCCTGTACTGGTGCCCTGCACAGCCAATACGCGTTGCTTAAATCCTTCAAAAGTGCTCGCACTCGGATCAGATGGCAAAGAAGGTATGCCACTTACAGCCTGTATTGTGATCTTATCAGAAATCTCGCCGTTATAGCTGGCAAAAAATTGAAAGCTCCCTTCCGTAGCGGAAGAAAAGGAAGTATTGCCATAAACAGCCGAAGCTTTATAAATAATAGCTTTGTCTGTAACATCGGAGTTGCCCTTCATTACAGTAAAGGCGGCCGCATCCTGCCCATTTGCTTCAATCACAGTGACCGAAGTACGCAGTACCAAAATACCGGTTTCGTTACCTCCACCGTTCTCCGGTTCATCATTGGAATTTCCACTACAAGCGGAAAAGACAACTATTATAATAGTAGCTGCCAAATATAAGTATTTACTTAAATGTATCATTTGTTCTATAATTCTTTTAGTATTACATATTGTTATCAAAAACTGGTTGTTAACGTCAGGTTAGCACCGGTATAGGCAGGCTGGTAACGGCATACTCCACCCGAACAGACAAATCCGGCACGGTTACGCCCATAACTCAGTTGCAAGCGGGTGCGATGTTGTGTATAGCTGACAGAAGCATTATAATAATGCTTGTCCGTAGTGCCATGATTCCACATGTCACTTACGGCGAAACTCCAGCGGGGAGCCAGACTCAATTCCACTAAAGCTGCCGCCCAGTCCTTCTCATAATCTGTAGAGTAGAGATATTGTACCTCTACACGTAAGGCCGTCTTCTTATTAAACTTATACGTATTGTCCAGTACAAAGATATTTGAAGCATAGGTCACATCCTGCATGCCATGACTCGGACTCCATTCCTGCACGGATACCAGCAAAGCCGTTTTCCACCGTTTGTTCCACTGATGTTCTACATCCACATTTATATCACGCCACAAAAGACGGTTTTCCCCCGTCAGATCTTTATCCGAATAGAATGTGGAGAAATTAGCATGGAAATTCCAGTAATCGTTACGCTGCTTGTCACCACGGATAGAGTAATAGGCATCAATCTGCCCTCCGGTTTCACCTTCGGCATTCACCTGATAAGGGTTAAGGTTTGCCAGCATATAGGTGTATTGACGAGTTAGGGCAGGCAGGTAGTTCAACACATTACCGGCACCTTCACCTATCAACGTAAGCATCGTATTCATGTGTTCCAATCGGCGGAATGTGCCCAATACACTAAAACGGTTATGACTATATCCCAATTCCGCCAGGATTGCATTTCCATCCACCATATTTGCACTGACAGAAGTAGGCAGGTCTTTCCCTTTACTCACATATTCAGCACGTACAGTCCAATCGTTCCAGTCCCAATTAATGCGACCGGAAAACATATCAAGATTGGAGGTGGTAAGAATATCAATTAAATCGGCATTCTCCTTCAAATCCTCATAACGATTTACATAACTACCTTCTACGTTCAGATTCATATTCTGTAAACCCAGAAGTGAAGAAAGTGAAACACTGGCATCAAATCCGCGGACGTAACTGTCTGCATAATCCAGATAAAGGCGGGGGCGTCCATATAGCCCGCTCAAACGAACATATTCTTTATATTCATAACGCCCTTGCACGCCTTCAATAGAATTATTGAAGCCTAAAGCCCGATCCTCGTAACTACGAAACACAAGTCCACTACCGTATTGATCGTAAATATCACCAGCACGGAAACCAAAATTCTCATCTTGCCAACTCACATATTTAGCCCCTAAAAGCGTACGTTTGCCATTACTGTAAACAGCATAATCATACCCTTGCAAAGCAGGTAAAAATCCTTCCAACTGAATACCGGCAGAGAATTTACCATAGCTATAGTCCAGTTTCAAATAGTTGTTTGAACCAAAATGATCATCAGGGTTTACGGAAGAACCGGCATCCAGACCTGTATCTTCCACATAATAGATACTGTTGCTCTCCAGGCTTCCCGTCAACTGGCCTTTATTAGATTCCTGGGCATTGAGTTGAGCCACAGAAAGACAGGCCAACATCCACATTGCATATAGTTTTCTCATTTTTTTTGCAGTTCTTTAAGCTTCTCCAGTAATTCCAGTTCGCTACCGGGAGTATAGCCTGAATGTGAATATACAATTTTACCATTCCCATCCACAATATAAGTCTGCGGAGTAAGAGATACGTTCATAGCTCGCTTCAGATTTTGGTTCTTATCGAACAAACAGATAAAATCCCACCCAAATCCCTTGGCCATAGACCGGGCACGAGCCGTAAAACGGCTATCATCAATAGATACGGCAACAATATTAAAATCTACTTCTTCACGCCATTCTTCCAATAGTTCATTCAGCGTATTGAGTTCAGTGATACAAGGCTTGCAAGTCACTCCCCAGAAAGAAAGGATGAAAGGCTTTCCGTCCACTAATATTTTTGTAGAAATTATTTCATTTCGAGTGTTTTCGACTTTTACATCAGGCAATACCTGAGCATAGGTCACAAGGGTAGAAAAAACGAAGAATACCCCTATTAAGAAACTGATTTTCTTCATCATATCAAGTATTTCTTAATTAATAACAGAAAAGGTACACCGGAATAATTCCGGTGCATCCTTTAAATAGTTTTCACAGTTTGCCGCTATTTCTTAGACATCTTGGCATGTACCTCAGCCGCTTTCTTTTGGATTTTTTCTTTTAAAGAAGCAGACTTTATAGTAGTCTCCGGCATCAACGGTAATACACCATCCTTAGTCCAAGGCAAACTGGTACGCATGAAACGGTTACCCTTACGGTTTGTATTGCCTTTTTTGCTACTGTCGGCAGCCAAATTAGTAGCCTTCACAGCAGAAGTTCCGTTCTCTTTTACACCTGTCCAACCTCTTGTCAGAGTAATTGGAGAAGTAATTTGTGAAACAAAAGTATAGTAATTAGCCATCACATAGTAAGCAGGAGAAGGATAACACAACACACCGTCAGCTTCAAGCCCACCAATAGTAATTGTGTTTTTATCCTCAGATATAGTTACCGGGAAACGACCTAGAGGAGCATTATTGAAATTAGCAGAATTATAACCTAAGAAGTTAATTTCATAAGCCTGCCATGCCGAAAGTGGAGCAACCCTGCTCTGATCAGCATTCAACTCAATCTTGTCTTTACCATTCTCATCCTTGCTCACTTCCAAAAAGAATTTCGGACCATAATCATAGAACAATTCTTCCGTATCATAGGCCGAATAATCCAGATCACAGAATAGGTCCCAGGAATTCTTATATTCATGAGCCGCATCGAAGCCTAATCCTACTAAACGATTCTGGCCTCTATACTTATCTGCATAGCGCACAGCTTCCGACTTATATTCATCAAACAACTCGGAAACTTTTGTCTTCGCGTATGCCGTAGCCTCAGTCTCTGTCTGTCCGTTATTCATAGCACTATTCTTAAAGTAATCAAAAAGAGCATTGTAATCTTCCGGTGCCATAGCACTAACAGAAGAAGGCCCCTGTTCCGGCTTACCATCAAGAGTAATCTTAAATGATATTTTCTGATCGTAATCTCCGGCATAATCCTGCCATTGAGCTTGACATGTAGCAGTCCAGTCTCCCTTCAGATCATTAAAGAGTGAGGATTCCACCCGTTCTTTATTTTTTTCTGCCAAAGATGTTGAATTACCTTCATATACTGACATCTTTTCATCTTCATTGAAAGCAGCCACCATTATCATTGACTCCATATGTTCCCAGGAAGTGAAACCTATATCATACCCCTCATTACTATTGATAGCATCAATGATTTCCGCTTCAGTAACATAGTTACCATAAGACTTCATCAATTGTTCTTTATCAGTACCGGAGTTCAGCATAGGATACCATTCTTTCATATAGTTCATCAAATACTTAATATAGGAACAGTTCTTATCCGAAGCTTTGATATTAAACCATACCATCCACGGGCTTCCGTCCGGATCTTCTTTAGGAGTAATCTCCAGTTTTGCTGCTGGCTTCGTAGATTCAAACGGAGTGAAATCTATAGTTTGCATACTTTGTATGCTATAATCTTCACTATATGTACCTATAACTATCAATTTGTATTTTCCACCCTTTTCGAAAGGAAGGGCATCAGGATTTGTAGACATAATCTGAGAACCCGTATACATTTCACTACCAGTCAACATAAATGTAGGCATACCTCTCTCACCACATAAAGTAACGTAGTATTCATACTCTTCCAACGGCATTGCATTAACAACATAAGTGACAACGTCCTCATCTGGTACAATAGTAAAAGTAGCCGTACGTTCCGTTATTTTTGTCGTTTCAATAGCAATTTTACTTTCAATCAAAGTAGAACCACCATAAAGATATTGCTTAGCATATTTTCCATTGAAAGTTGCCCCTTCATCAGAACATTTATCAGTATACCCATCTGTAAGAGGAGCAGTGGCCGACCGGGTCGTTTTCATCAAATCCCAATCATCTCCGCCACCACCATAATCATACTCACACAACACATTGCCATCCGCATCACATTCAGCTACTAATATAACATAAGGATAACCCGGCAACACTTGAATAGGCATATCTACATTCGGTTCCGGATTTTCCTCCAGATACTCACCATCAACTAAAGATATTGTTTTAGAGCCCTTATATAACTCTCCATATGACACATAGTCCCCATCAGTCATTCCAAATTGATCTTTCTGTGCCTGATACATATCACGACGCCCGAAAGTAAATTTATAATAAGTACTTTCCGGAACTTCGATATGCACTTTTATACTATAAGGTTTTGTGTCTATAATCGTTATAAGGCGTGTATAAGCAGGCGTAGTAATCGTCTGCGACTTTACAATATACTCTGCGCCCTTTTTCAATGCAAAAAATACAGTATAAGTTTTATTCCCCTCCAAGCCATATACTGTAACCTCGTTATCACCATCTTCCGCAGAAATAATCGTATTATTTTCCTGTGCTTCAGCATAAATCACTTCTCCTGCGGGTGCAGTGGCATCAGCACCTTCCACTACCTGGTAGGCAAAAGATTCCACCCCCATAGTAGCCAGTTTAAACGTAGCAGAAGTCGCATACACTTCGCTCGCTTCATCCGTACTTGTTTGTGTTATAACAACACTTTCTGTTTCGTCATCGTCGTCAGAACAACTCCACATTCCCCCAGCCAAGACAAGTGCGCTCAGCAGGAATAGACATCGATACAATTTTCTCATAATTCAAACAAATTTAATTAATAAATATACAAATCAGCAATCCATAATATTCTACAATTCGCTAAAAGAAATCCCTATATGCAATCAATAAATTCTACAATACATATAAATAAATGAAACCTATAATAAATCCATACGAAAAAGTAGTTGAATGATAAGTTCCCATTTCAAGCTGCTATAATTCCCCAAAAGATTATAAATATGCAAATCCCGAGTCGAGACATAATAGGTACTTCCAGACAAATAATTCCTATATGCCTAAATTTACAACTTGTCATTTTATCCTTTAAATAGAAGAGTAGGGAAGATTATCCTCTCTCCTTTCGAACACCTTCAAAAGGGAGGAACAGGTGATAGCATGAAATTATCATTAAAAACGGCATCATTATAGAGGATTGATACTCTGATAGTACCCTCCGACTTTGAATTATTGCAAAAGTAGCATACAAGAAATACAATGCAATAATTCACCAATGAAAGCGTTTTTTTTGCATTTGGCATATTCGTTATTTTATAATGTGAATAAGCTATTAAACATATCCTTCCAACCAGTCACATCAAAACATTTTATACAACTTCTCACTTACATTAATTTTGTAAATAAAAGCAGCATCCCAGTCTTAGAAATAGCTAGTTCAAGAAGAACATTTTTAAATGCTTTTTATCTTGTCGTTATGCTCTATAGAGACGATATTTTGATAAGTTATAAAAGGGGGTAGAAAGAAAGTGTGTCAATATAACATATAAAAGATAATTTCATTTAATAATAGCAATTTGTATGCTCTTGAATAAGATTAGACTCAAAACTAAGAATAGATAGGTAGAAAACCAGATATGGGAATAAATGAATTATATAATGAAGTCACTTTACTATAAGTATTGTCTACATTGCAAGTAATACTCTCTATTCGATAGCATTAATAGTACTAAACTGATTTATTTGATTACATTCTTCCAAAGTTCATTTTTACTACGTTAAAAAGAACATAAATGTATTGTTTTTACAAAAAAACGTATATCTTTGTAACCGTAACCTAAATGAGATTTTAAAAAGTTCATTTATCAGTTACAAGCGATAAGACGGCTTATTTCCTTTGTATATATGCACATACATATACATTTAATATAAAAAAGAAAGCCCCAAGCGCCAAGTTCTTCTTGAACTTGGTAAGTATATTTTCCTTTCAAAAACTATCTAGTATTTCCACAAATCCCTGTAGTCTTTTTAGAAACTCTTCTATATTTATATAGAAGACAAAGTTTCTTTTCAAGAAGACAGCTGACAAATATATAGCCAGTTGCCTTCAGTAAACAACATATTAATATGTAAATTATATCAGAGAGCAATAAGAGTATATTCACTCAGTTCATCAAAGGAAATATCGACAGATGGAAGAGCGTAAACTGCATTCCTGATAGCATAAGTATCCAAAAGATAATCACTATGCACAGAATAACCAACTTTATTTTCTCGATCTAAGATGTAGAGTACTCCATCTGTATCCCTATAGCAGACACTACGTTCCATGAGCGGGGCATCATAATCAAACACCTTCATATATCGCTCAACCATGTCTGAAGAACCTTTATTAGATACAATTTTCAAACGATAAAACCGACTAAGCTGTTGCGATTTAGTATTAATCCACACATCCACATCAGGAACAACCTCATGGGATAACGTAATAAACTCATGATTTCTAGTATACAAATATGCATAGCATCCTACCACCTTATCCCACCAACTATTCTTACCACATTGAAGTATGATTTGTGGCTCTTCATAATAAGGTTTTAACCCATTGCCTCCCTTCATATACAGTCCTATTCTATCCTTCATATTCTTCTCCAAAATAAATTCAGAAATAGGCACCAATCCCTCATCAGCAATATCTACAAGACTATGCGTCATTGTATCCGTAAGAGAAGCCATCCATTGAGACAAGTCAATATTCACATCTTCCAACTTCTGCGGAATAGTAAAAACAGGAAATGCCGGCGAACCTCCAACAGTTTCTATAGCCATAGATATATTTGTCACTCCACTATCTGTACTTGATCCTGACCCCGAAGAATTCTTACCAAAGCTTAAGTCTGCTGAAGCTCCCACATTTTTAAAGCTGAAACTTCCACTAATCTCATTATCCAACGCTTTTTCTTTAACAGTAGTAGTCGCCTCCTGCTTATAAAGACCTGCATATAAAGCGGTAGCCCGCCCACCGGTTATGAACTTTTTTAGAACAAAAGCACCATAATTATTATAGAACTCACTCATCGGCGTATTATACAATTCATCCTTAAAAGTCGCAGTCAGATAGTTCTCCATTATTTTCGATCTGATATTACTGCTGTACTGCATTTCATAGACGTTTTGATCTATCGCAACATTTAGTTCTCCAAATATATTTTGCGTATTATTGATTACTGTTGAACCAAAAACTTCAGTCATTTTTCTTTTATGCCCAATCTTAAATAAGCCAAGATTTATAGAGAACCCACTATTCACCTTCTTGGAAACTTGTGATTTTTCCGTATATCTATCAAAAGAGGCAAAGGAAAAGGAATTAATGACACTATGCCCTATTCTATTCACCGTACAGTAATCATTATAATCAGCCTCAAGCTTCTTAATATCAATCACCGCATGGCCCAAGTTCTCTGCATCAGCATAAGGATAGGCTGTTGCCCTGAATGAACGTCCCAAATAATCGCTAAAAGTCAGCCTCGTGGCTCTCGTTGTTGGCTCTGCAGAAGTGCATTGTCTCTGAAACAAAATGAGAGGAGAATTTGGATCCCGCTCTTTTAACACAACAACATCTTCGTTAGAATCAGAAGGAAAGTCCTCATTTTCATCAGTACATGCACCCAATGCTATCGCAACAAGTGCCAAAAACAGCAGTTTTGTTTTCATAATACCTGAATTTAAGTTTAACAATATGTGAACTTTAAAAGAATGATTTCTTTCAGCTTGCTTCAGTATACTAAGATATGTACAGAAACTGCATGTTAGCATAGACAATAGCAGCTTGTGAGTTTTATTTGTGGCTACAATTGCAAATATATACATTTTTTTTGCAAAAGCAAGAAAAACTATTAAAAAAAGGAGCTATTAAGCTCCCTTTTTTAATCTGTTGAATATGTCAGTAATGGATTATTCTCCACCGCCACCGCCTTCGCCGCCGCCACTTTTCACATCATCATTACTGATGGTACGTGCAGCTTTCTTCACGCTGGCTTTCAATTCACCGATACGATAGCTAACGCTTACACCAAAGCGCTGGCGAGTATACCGATTCCAGCTATCCTGGGTAAATCCTACACCTTCTATACTTGAAGTAGGACTCGTATATTTCTTAAAGAAGTTGCTGGCAAATGCTGACAATGTCAAACGCTTATTCAGGAATGACTTGTTCACACTCAACCCATAATCAAAGAAACTGCTACCCTTTCCTTGCAGCATAATCCAAGGTGTCTGACCATAGATATTCAAACTGATACGCCAATCATGGGGCAAAGATTGCTGCGCACCACCATAGGCAAACAGATTCCAACCGTCATTCTTCAATCCATTGGCACCTTCCATATAAGTATAGTTTCCGTAAAGGTTAGCATAAATACGAGTATTGGAAGTAGCATTCCAGTTTACATAACCACTCAGACTGGCATTTCTGCTCTTACCGATGTTCTGGTAAGTAGAATAAAGTACCTCTTTACCAGTAGGATTCTGCAAACCTTCGATTTCCGTATCCTTCACCTGCTCGGTTACTTGTTCAATACTATTGTTAGTAAAGCTGTAACGCGCCGAAAGATTGATATTGAACTTCTGAGTAAAGTTACTGTAACTCAGATTGAATGAATGGCTCTTTTCACTGTCGAGGTGAGAATTTCCCTGACTGATATTAGTAGGATTGCTATCATTCAAATAAGGATTCAGATACCAGATACCCGGACGGTAAATACGCATATTATAACCGAAACGCAGGTTAGACATATCCGTCAGCTTATAGCCGATACTTGCAGAAGGTACCACATCGTCAAAGTTCTTGTTGAAGTCATCGCCTCTGCCCAACAAGTATTTCACTTCCTGCTTGGTATGTTCATAGCGCACACCCAATCTTCCGGAGATCTTCTTCACCCTCAGCCCATAACCCATATATGCAGCCAGAATGTCGTTCTGATGCTTGTAATGTGAACTATGCTCTTCATCCAGTACATAATCTCCCGTAGTTCCTATTTGACGTTCATAACGGTCGTCTTCCGAAGAGTTGTCACGGAGAATATATTTAGCTCCGGCTTCCAGTGTATGTATCTTGCCGATAGGCGTTGTATAGTCAGCCTGGAAAGTATGCTCCGTAGTATTCTGAGAACCATCGTTATTCAAATCATACAGACGCTTCAGGAAGTCTTCCCAATCAGTAGCTGCATGCATGTCATTATAAGTGGAGTATGAATCCGAGGTCTGCGGACTGGTATTGATCTTATAAGATAAGGTAAACATACGGTCTTTCACATGGAACATACGTTGATAGTCAACGCCACCGTCGATAGAATACCATGAGCTCTTACTTCTGCCGTCTGACACATAGCGATATAACTCATTACTTGTGCCGGGTACAGTAGCCAGAGTATTGTTGATGCTGGTACTATTATTTCCACCACCCCAGAGTCCGAATGACATAGAAACCAGACGCAAGGTATCAATTTCATAACTGGCTTCCATGCTACCTGACTGGAAACTACCATGTCCCTTGCTACTACCGTCGTAGTCCAGGTCTGAAGAGCCTTCAGTAATATCACCTACCGTACGGCGATTTCCACCGGAATAACTACGTGGACGGTCATTATAATTATAATTGTAGCGTGCACTCACCGTCAGTTTACCACTCTTCACAGTACCGAACAAACCACCTCCGGCTCCCATGTTACTAACATTTCCGCTGAATGTAGCTGTATAACCTTCCAATCCGCTACCTATAGTAACGATATTCAGGATACCACCCACACCTTCAGCATCATATTTAGGTCCGGGATTAGTAATTACCTCAATATGTTTGATGGAATTAGCAGGCATACTCTTCAATACTTCCGTAGGGTTATTGCTCATCATATTGTTAGGCTTACCGTTCACATACACCTTAAAACTACTGCTACCGTTCACTTTAATATTATCTTCGCCATCTACGGTCACCAAAGGTACTTTGCGAAGCATTTCCAGTACAGAATTGGATTTAGAATCAGGATCATCCTGCACATTATACTCTATCTTGTCGATATCTGCCTTCACCAGTGGTTTTTGGGCTACCACTTCTACTTGTCCCAGTTCATTGGAGGCATCTGTAATATACAGCGTCCCAAAATCAACGACTTTTTCTCCTGCTTTCACTGTGAAATCCTTCACAATGGTATTTCTACCGATAGAAGAGATAGTCATTACAAAATTACCCGTTCCGGGAATCTTCTCCTGGAACTTACCTTTCATGTCTGTCACCAGCATCTTCAATGCATGGGCAGGTGCTTCTTTTTTTACGATTTTGATTGTGGCGTAAGGTTCTCCCTCCTGAGTCAGCGAGTCTAGCAGAACTCCCTTAATCTGGAATAGAGGTGCCGCATTCTGTGCCGCTACTAATGAGGATATTACCAACATGATGAGCAGCAAAGGGCATTTAATTTTCATTCCTGTTTTTGTTTGTTTGATGAATATTAGTTGACTGTTTTTGTATTAGACGTTACTTGTACCTATTTTGTCACAATGAATGTGGCAAAAATAGGCTGTTTTTCTTTAGCTACGAGAATTTCGGAGTTAAAAAAGCACAAAGAAAGGGGGACAATAGAGAATATTTGTAAGTATCCCGCAGAAATCTATAACAAATAGAAGAAAAGTAGCAAGCAAACGTTAACCGCAATTACACAGCCAAAACCGCGAAGCACCCACCGGCGCAACGGGCTCCGCCCACCCGCAAAGAACAGTGCATAACACATATTCACAACAATATTGCTCACAATAGCCTGCATGCAACAGGCCGTAACCACCAGCACAGCAACACCCGAACCTTGCAACAGGTTTAAGATAAATGGAGTGATGTCACTCAGCCCGGCAATGAAAGACAAGACATTCAAACCGCCTGTACCGGTATAAACCAGCGTATAATGCGTCACAATTGTAAATATCACAAACAGGACGGCAAAAATCAGTGCTACTTTAAATTCCAACGGGTTACTGCTATCTTCTTCTTCCGTCTCCTCCCCCGCTGCCGGAACCGGTTTACGCTTCCGGTGCAGATACCAGGCCACCCCTGCCGTAACCACGGACATAATGAGTAGATAAGGATAAATTGCAGCAAGAATTGCACTGCTGAATATACCTATCAATATAAGAAAACGGAGGAACATCATACTGACAGCCAACAACATTGCCGCTGCATACTCCGGTGCTTCCTGTGCAGGTGCCTTACGACTCTTACGGGCCAATACGGAAATAGTAGCCGTACTGCTATATAACCCGCCGATAATGCCGGATACCAGAATACCGGATTCTTGGAATACATACCGCCTCAGCAGGTAAGAAAGGTAGGAAATGCCGGATACCACTACCGTCGCCAGCCAAACGGTATAAGGCGTCAGATTAATATCGGGAATCAGGTTTTCATTCGGCAACATCGGAAGGATGATACCACTGATAGCCAAGAACTTGGCAAGAGTAATCATCTCATCATTCTTCATGCGCTGCGCCAGTTCCGTAAAGGTGTGCTTCAACTCCGTAAAGAGCAGAACAGTAACCACTACCATGACATAAAACCAAGATGGTTGTGTGTCTACAATAGGCGCAATACAATAAGTGATGAGTGCAATGATAATGGTAGTAACTCCGAATACATGAAACTGAGCTTGCTTGACGTAATAGTTCAGCCCAAGCAACAAACCCAGTATGGCACCACCGCCCATAAACAGACGGTATTCCACCGGATCGAGAATATAAAGCAGATACCCCAGAATACCTATGAAAGTGAACGTGCGGTCCGTACCGAACAACGTCGTTTCCCCTTCACGCTTCAAACTGATTTTCCGCTGTGAAAGACCTATTAATAAAGAAAACAGCGTCACCAATACAAAGGTAACCAGTTCTCTTGGCAGATATTCATAAAGTTGCTCCATACCTTCTTCCAAACCTATCTGATTAGCAGCCATTTGCAAGGAGAGTCAATGTCTCACCAAGCCGTATATGGACGCTTCATCAGTTGTGAATTATAATAACGGACATCGCCTGTCACTTCCTGGCCGATGAAGTCGGGTTTCTCGAAAGCCTCGTCTTCCGAAGCCAGTTCCACTTCGGCAACGACCAGTCCTTCGTTTTCACCGTAGAACTCATCGACTTCAAACGTATGTTTTCCGCTGTGCACCAGATAACGGGTTTTATCAATAACACCCGGCTCGCAGAGTTTCATCAACTCTTCGGCCTCAACAAGTGGAAGTTCTTTTTCCCACTCATAACGACTGGTGCCCGAAGCATTAGAGGCACCTTTTATCGTCAGGTATCCTTTCCCGTCACGGATACGTACCCGCACAGTCCGCCCTCTTGCACTACTGATATAACCTTGCACAATGCGGCTTTGTTCATACGCTTTTGATTTGTACTCCCCCGTCACGAGGAATTTCCGTTCTATTTCTTGCGACATCTATTCGTTATTTTCCTAAGAACGAGTATCCTATCAGCATAACCAGCACCAATATCAATGCGGATACACCGATAATCAATAACACTTTCTTAGCTTGTTCTTCTTCTTTACGGCTATGCATAACCTTTTTCTTATTCTTTCCCATGGTGTCTTTTAGTATTAAAGTTCAACTGATAACAAAGTAACATGAAATTTGGGAAGTTTCCAAAAGAAAAGAAGGAAATTTATTTGTGTTCGCTCAACATCCTCTTCGTACCCGAACCGTATCTGAGACGTACTTGCTCCGTACATTCTTCGGTCAGAAGTACCTCTGAGTGGAGAAAGTACGGAGTTGGTACGGAGCAAGTGCATCCCAGGTACGACGGAGACAGGATTGGCTAAAAAAAATAATGGGTGCCACCTTTCATTAACCAGGTGACACCCATTATACTCTATTTCAAAACAGAGATACGGTTTATCCTTCTTGTCCCGCAAACTCCATCAGATACGCCTTGATGAAACCATCCAGTTTTCCGTCCATCACTCCGTTTACGTCCGAAGTCTGGAAGTTGGTTCTGTGGTCCTTCACACGGCGGTCGTCGAATACGTAACTTCGTATCTGCGAGCCCCACTCGATTTTTTTCTTGCCTGCTTCCACTTTGGCCTGTTCCGCCATGCGGTGCTGTAATTCCTTATCGTATAAGATAGAACGCAACTGACGCATTGCATTCTCACGATTCTTGGGCTGGTCGCGCGTTTCGGTATTTTCAATCAGAATTTCTTCTTCCTCGCCGGTATATGGGTCCTTGAACTGATAGCGCAGACGAACACCAGACTCCACCTTGTTCACATTCTGACCACCAGCACCACTGGAGCGGAAAGTATCCCAAGAGATATTGGCAACATTGATGTTCACTTCAATCGTATCATCCACCAATGGGGTTACGAAAACGGAAGCAAAAGAAGTCATACGCTTGCCTTGTGCATTGTAGGGAGACACACGCACCAGACGATGCACACCGTTTTCTCCTTTCAGGTAACCATAGGCATAATCACCCGAAATCTCAATAGTACAGGTTTTGATGCCTGCCTCATCACCTTCCTGCAAGTTAGAGATAACGGCTTTATATCCGTTGGTTTCGGCATAACGCAGATACATACGCATCAACATGCTTGCCCAGTCCTGACTCTCCGTGCCGCCTGCACCGGAATTGATTTTCAATACGCAGTCCATCTGGTCAGCCTCGTCACGAAGCATGTTCTTTAGTTCAAACGCTTCAACTGCAGCAGAGGCTTTTGCAAAAGCCTCGTCTACTTCTTCTTCGGTTACAAGCTCGTCCTTGTAGAAATCGAAGGATAACTGCAGCTCTTCCGACAATGTCTTTATCTCATTATAGCCGGATATCCACTGTTGCAGACCTTTCACCTTTTTCATCTGTGCTTCAGCAGCTTTCTGGTCGTCCCAGAAGCCCGGAGCCTGGGTGCGCAACTGTTCTTCTTCCACCTGGATTTTCTTCCCTTCTATATCCAAATAGCGATAGAGTGCTTCGGTGCGCTCTTTGACGTCTTTCAGTTGTTCTATGGTAATCATAATTCCTATTTACGATTGAAATTAGCCGTTAGTTTTGAAAAAATTTACTTTTTGAGTGCAAAGGTATGAAAAAAACGCATATTTTTGCAGTTATCAATCTAATAAGTCAGCTTATGAACAAACTATTCCGACAAATTGGTTTAACGTTTATCCTACTGGTAGCGATAAGCTTAGGAAGTTGTACTTCGAAGTACAATTACGAAACAGTGCCCAATGATCCGCTAAAAGCGCGCATCTACACTCTGGACAACGGTTTAAAAGTTTACATGACCGTTAATAAGGAAACCCCGCGCATACAAACGTACATCGCCGTACGCGTAGGTGGCAAGAATGACCCTGCTGAAACCACCGGATTAGCCCACTACTTTGAACACCTGATGTTCAAAGGTACCACAAACTTCGGCACTCAGAATTATGAAATTGAAAGGCCTTTGCTCGACCAGATCGAAGAACAATTCGAAATCTATCGTAAGACTACCGACAGCCTTGAGCGCAAAGCCATTTACGCAAGAATAGACAGCATCTCTTACGAAGCTTCCAAGTATGCCATTCCCAACGAGTATGACAAGCTGATGGCTGCCATCGGTGCCAACGGTACGAATGCCTACACCAGTTTCGACGTGACCTGCTATACGGAAGATATCCCCAGCAATCAGATTGACAACTGGGCAAAGATTCAGGCAGAACGTTTTGAAAACTGCGTGATTCGCGGTTTCCATACCGAATTGGAGACGGTTTATGAAGAAAAGAACATGTCACTGACCCGCGACCCGCGTAAGGTATATGAAGCAGTACTTTCTTCCCTCTTCCCCCACCATCCCTATGGTACACAAACTGTGCTCGGCACACAAGAAGACCTAAAGAATCCTTCCATCAAGAATATCAAGGAATATTATAAGAAATGGTATGTGCCCAACAACATGGCTATCTGTCTTTCTGGTGATTTCGATCCCGACCAGATGATTGCCACTATCGACAAATACTTTGGTGGTCTGAAACCGAATCCGGACCTGCCTAAGCTGAATTTGCCGAAAGAAACGGATATCACTACACCGGTTGTGCGCGAGGTGTTCGGCCCGGACGCAGAAAGCGTAGCCTTGGCATGGCGTTTCCCCGGAGCTGCCAGCAAAGATGTAGAAACATTGCAAGTAGTTTCCCAGATACTTTATAACGGACAAGCCGGCTTGTTCGACCTTGACCTGACACAGCAGCAAAAGACTTTAAGTTCTTATTGCTATCCTATGCCTATGAGCGATTACAGCGCACTGATGATGCAGGGACGCCCCAAACAAGGACAGACTCTGGATGAAGTGAAAGACCTGATGTTGGGTGAATTGAAGAAACTCCGTGACGGCGACTTTGACGAAAAGATGCTGGAAGCCAATATCAACAACTTCAAGTTGTATCAGATGCAGCAGTTGGAAAACAATGACGCACGTGCCGATATGTTCGTTGAATCATTCGTAAACGGTAGTGACTGGGCAGATGAAGTAACTGCCCTCGACCGCATGTCCAAACTCACGAAGAATGACATTGTAGCCTTTGCCAACAAATATCTGAAAGATGACAACTATGCCATCATTTACAAGAAACAAGGTAAAGACCCGAACGAAAAGAAAATGTCGAAACCGGAAATTACTCCGATTGTGATGAATCGTGACACTGTCAGCAGCTTCCTGAAAGAGATACAGGCAAGTGTAGTGCAGCCCATCGAACCGGTATTCTTGGATTACTCCAAAGATCTTTCTCAACTGAAAGCCAAATCAGACCTCCCCGTGCTCTACAAACAGAACACCACGAATGACATCTTCCAGTTGATCTATCTCTTTGACATGGGTAGCAACAATGATAAAGCACTCGGAACCGCCGCCCAATACCTCGAATATCTCGGCACCGCCGACATGACTCCCGAAGAAGTGAAGAGCGAATTCTATCGCCTTGCTTGTTCATTCTTCGTATCACCGGGCAGCAAGCGCACTTATGTGGTACTTTCAGGTCTCAATGAGAACATGCCTGCCGCTATGGAGCTCTTCGAGAAACTGATGGCAAACGCCCAAGTGAACAAAGAGGCTTATGACAACATGGCTAAAGACGTATTGAAAGCTCGTAAAGATGCTAAACTGAACCAGATGCAGAATTTCTCACGCTTGGTAAGTTATGCTACTTACGGTCCGAAGTCTCCTGCCACCAACTTGCTGAGCGAATCAGAACTGACTTACATGAATCCGCAAGAACTCATTGACCGCATCAAAGAGTTGAACAGCTTCAAGCATCGCATTCTTTACTACGGCCCGAGCAGCCAGGATGATTTACTCGCTATCATCAATAAAGAACATCAAGTACCCGAAACTTTGAAAGAGATTCCTGCAGGAAATAATTTTGAACCGTTACTCACGCCGGAAACAAAGGTTTTCATCGCTCCTTATGATGCCAAGCAAATCTATATGTCACAGATTTCCAATAAAGGAGAGAAATTTGATCCTGCCGCCGAATCGGGACGCCAACTGTATAACGAGTACTTCGGTGGTGGCATGAATTCCATTGTATTCCAGGAAATGCGCGAAAGTCGCGGTTTGGCTTACTCTGCATGGGCAGGTATGCTGAAACCAACTTATCTGACAGATCCTTATACACTGCGTACTCAGATTGCCACGCAGAATGACAAGATGGTAGATGCCATCAATACATTCAATGACATCATCAACAACATGCCGGAATCGGAAGCTGCTTTCAAGCTGGCTAAAGATGGCATGATTGCCCGTATGCGCACTGACCGTACCATCAAGATGGATGTTATCTGGGATTACATCAGCGCTCAATATCTGGGACAGAATGTAGACAGCCGCATCCAACTGTATAACGATGTACAGAACATGACACTGAAAGATGTCATCGATTTCCAGAATAAGTGGATTAAGGGACGTACTTATACATACGCCATCCTCGGTGATAAGAAAGAGCTGGATATGGATGCTTTAAAGAAAGTAGGTCCGGTGATTGAACTGAAACAGGAAGATATATTCGGATATTAGAATCCGGAAAACAAAAAAAGTAAGGGATGGATCAGGTGGTCTATCCCTTACTTTTTTGTCAAGAAACAAATTAACCTCCCATTATAATGAAGCGGTCTTTCATTTTTTTGTAAACAGAACACAAATATGCGGATTTTACAGTTCTATGCCCTTTACTTGCATAATAATATAGAATCTGTGTAATCCGCATATTCTGTGCCTAAGAAATGTTTTCCTACCTTACTATTATTGATATCTGTTGCAGATCTCCATCTCTAGAGCTTCCACCCACCATGATATCATAGTTACCAGGGCACACCCTTACCGTATTGGACTGTTCGTCCCACCATTCCAGCTCTTTATCTTTCAGTTCAAACTCTACATTAACAGTTTGTCCGGACGGGATGGATATACGTTTAAAAGCACGCAGTGTTTTGACGGGTCCTTTTGTATCGCCCTGCTTTTTGAGATAAACCTGTACCACTTCTTCACCACCACGTTCTCCTGTATTCGTTACAGAAACAGTTAGTTTCACAGTTTGTCCGTCAGTAATCTCCCCTTTATTGAGCGACACCTTCCCATAATTGAAAGTTGTGTAACTAAGGCCATACCCAAAGGGAAACAAAGGTATATCTTGCATATATCTGTAGGTTCTCCCAGTCATATTATAATCTTCAAAATCGGGAAGTTGATATATATTGCGGTAGAAAGTAACCGGTAATCTTCCGGCCGGATTGTAAGTACCGAACAAAACTTCAGCAACCGCTGTCCCACCTTGCTGACCGGGATACCATGCCTGCAAAAGTGCTTCGCACTTCTTTGTTTCCGGTTCTAATCCGATGGGAGATCCTGAACAGTTAACCAGAATAATCTTCTTACCTGCACGATGCAGAGCATCAATCAGTTCGCGCTGAACAGCAGGAAGTTCAATATCCGTACGGTCACCTTTCTTGAAACCGGGAAGATTCACCCCCATCTCCTCCCCTTCAAGGCTGGGAGATATGCCACTTGCGAAAATAACGACATCCGCATCCTTCACCCGTTCAACAGACTTCCTGATATCCACATCTTTTTTGAATCCCAGATCGAAGTTCAGTTGCGCATCACTTCTCAGATATTCAAAATCCAGTTCTATATTATAAGATTTACCGGCTTGAACCTTCATCGTATGAGTAGTCTTTCTCGCACCATGCTTATTAGAGAAGCTTTTCACCTCTTCCCCATCTACACGAAGTTTTCCACTGCCATAGCAATAAACCTCAAGGACGATTTCACCAGATTCTTTAGGAGTAAACACACTATTATAGGTTGCAGAAAAATCCGTCAGATTGACCCCGGGAGCAAACACCGTGGCACCCGAAGTACAAAATCGGAAAGGCGTGGTGACCTGGGCAGTAGTAACCGGATCACCTTCATGTGTCAGATTATTCCAGTAACGAGCCGTAAAGCCGAGACCTTCGTCTGACTTACATTGGCTGAATGCGCTTTGAATCAAAGTTCTTTCCACCCATGGACAGCCTTGTTCATAAATCAGTTTGTCCTCAGCACCAAGTATATTCCGCACTCCGTCCAGAATGGTAACGGTATGCGGCGGCATTCCATTGTAATTTCCCCATTGCATTACCGAATCATTGGCATTCGGCCCCATTACAGCCACTGTCAGTCCGCCACGTTTCAGAGGAAGGAAATTATCTTTGTTCATCAGTAATGTCATGGATTTGCGGGCTATCTCCAGTGCCAGAGAGTCGTGAGCAGCCGAAGCCACTACCGAAAAAGGTATCTTCGTCCAGGATACTTTTTCCGGTTCATCCATTTCACCCAATTCAAAGCGGGCTTTCAGTAGGCGTTTCACGGATACATCCACAGTTTCCTCAGCAATCAATCCTTTTTTGACGCTCTCCACCAATGCCTTGTAACTGGAACCACAATCCAGATCTGTTCCACTTACCACTGCGGCGGCAGAAGCCGATTCGGCATTAGGATGAGTATGATGTCCCCGGTCATTATAGAAGTCGGCTATGGCACCGCAATCGGCTACAACAATACCATCGAAGCCCCATTCGCCACGTAATATCTGCATCAACAGACGGTCACTACCACAACAAGGTTCACCTTCAAAACGGTTGTAAGCGCACATCACTTCTTTCACTTCACCCTCTTTCACCAAAGCCTCGAAAGGAGGAAGATAGGTTTCATACAAATCACGTGGATTGATATTCTCCGCATTGAAAGAATGGCGGTTCCATTCTGGCCCCGAATGGACGGCAAAATGTTTGGCACAAGCATGCAGCTTGTCATACTTTCCATCGGCAGGTCCCTGTAAACCTTTTACCACCATTACTCCCATCCGGCTCGTCAGGTAAGGGTCTTCACCGTAGGTTTCAATACCTCTTCCCCAACGCGGATCACGGTAGATATTCACCGTAGGAGTCCACATGGTCAAGCCCTGATAGCGTTCACGGCTGTCCCGGGATGTGTAATAGGTATTCTTCGCACGTACCTCGTCCGACACTGCATTGAACACTTCATACACCATTTCAGGGTCGAACGATGCCGCCATACCTATCGGCTGGGGAAAGACCGTAGCCAGTCCGGCGCGGGCAACGCCATGCAATGCCTCATTCCACCAGTTATATGGTTTTATACCCAATCGTTCCACCGACTGGGAAGCATCCATCATGAGTCGGGCTTTCTCTTCCAAAGTGAGTTCTTTCACTAAAAGTTCCGCACGCTCTTCAGGGGATAAAGATGTGTTTTTGTACGATGCCTGCCCGCAACCGGCCAATAGCAGAAATGGTAATAGATAAAAAAGTTTTCGTTTCATACTTAAAAGCTCAATTAATAGAACTTTGCAAAAGTATGAAACGAAAACTTCAGAAAGGGGTAAATATCAATTATATTTGTGTACTTTTTTATTCTTCGTACATCTTATCTATCAATTCCTTGTAGTTCTTGGCAACCACAGGGCGTTTTAACTTCAACGTATTAGTCAGCTCTCCACGCTCCATGCTGAACGGTTCCGGCAAGAGGGTGAAACGTTTCACCTGTTCGTAGTGGGCGAATTGTTGCTGCAAGGTGTCTATGCGGGCACGGAACAAACCGAGAATTTTAGGATGCTGCAAAAGTTCCTCCATATCCTTATATTCAATGCCTTTCTCTTTGGCATATTCCTTAACGTAACCATAGACCGGGACAATAAGGGCAGACACAAACTTACGCTGGTCGGCAATAATGGCAATCTGGTCAATGTAGCGGTCGATAGCCAGCTTGGTTTCCAATGCTTGCGGACTGACGTACTTCCCGTTGGAAGTCTTGAAGAGGTCTTTGATACGTTCAGTCAGATAAAGTTGGTCGCCTTTCAGGTAACCGGCATCACCGGTATGAAACCAACCATCCTTATCAATGGCGGCAGCAGTAGCTTCAGCTTTCTTATAATAACCTTTCGTTATGGTCTTTCCACGCAGAAGAATCTCATTCTCCTCACCGATTTTCACTTCTACATCGGGCATTATTGTACCTACCGAACCTATCTCGTAGCCTGAGTTGAGGAAGCAGGAAACGGTAGCTGTTGATTCGGTCAAGCCATAGCCAACCAGCATATTGATACCTACCGAATGAACAAATTCACAGATTTCATCGGGCACGGCAGCTCCGGCAGTGGGGAAGAAATTACCGTTTTCAATACCGATAGTCTTTTTCAACAAGGCATAGACGGTCTTTTCATAGAATTTATACTTCAGATGAAGCATCAACGGCGGAGTCTTGCCTTTACGCAGATAGTCGATGTTGTGTATCTTACCGACTTTGATTGCATCCAGCATCATAGCCTTCTTCAAACCAGTTTCCTGAGCTATCTTTTCTTGTACTCCGGCATATACCTTTTCCCAGAAGCGGGGGACACTGCACATCAATGTCGGGCGTATTTCCTTAATTGTTGTTTGAATGTCTACCGGACGAAGATTGATACAAATCTGCACACCTTTGTAAATACAGAGGTATGTCCACGCTTTCTCGAATACGTGTGTCAATGGAAGAAAATTCATGGAAATATCCTGGTCGGTCATATCTACTAGACGAATATCATGAATGCGGAAAGCTTCTATATAGTTGGAATGGTGCAGCATGACGCCCTTCGGTTCGCCTGTTGTGCCCGATGTATAAAGTATATTGGCAAGGTCATCATCGGATGCACGGGAAGTGCGTTCCTCCACAATATCGTTGTTCGGCAAACCTTTACCGGTTTCCAAAAACTCATCGAAATAGATGGAAGTCATATCGCGTGGGTCGCGCACTACGGCACGGTCGAAGATAATGAGTTGCTGCAATGACTGGCAGAAACCGAATACGCTGAATGCGGCATCATATTGAAACTGCTCACCTACAAAGATATAACGTATCTGAGCATCATTAATGATATATTGCGCCTGTGCAGGTGAACTGGTAGCATACAGGGGTATGGTCACCGCACGGTTAGCAAATGCACCGAAGTCCGCATACAGACATTCGGGCTTATTCTGGGAGAATATTCCTATATTTTCTTCTTCTTGCACTCCTAACTCTACGAGTGCATTCGCAACTTGTCGTACCGTTTGTGAGAATTGATTCCAAGTGATGGGTATCCATTGCGACGTTTCGTAATCTCTATATTTCAGAGCCACTTTGTCGCCATACTTCTCTGCCCGGCGATGCACAAGGACAGATAAATGGTTATTAATCATATTATTCATTAATTGGTAAATACGGTACAAAGGTAGTGGTTTCATTTGAAACTATTTCTATATTGAGAATTAAATATTTAGTATATACTTCTGTAATATTAGTACTATCTTACTATAAAAAGAGATAGTTACTCCATATTTCCGTTCGTTTTTCTAAAGGAACTGAAATATATGTATATATTTGCAACCGATAATTTATTTAATATCAACGCAATTACTCAACTAACATGAAAAAGATTCTAGCATTAGTCGCCATATTGGCGATAGGTTTAGGGAGTGTCAACGCACAAGAGAACCTCAGATGGGGTGTTACGGCAGGTATGAACAACAGCAAGTATTCCAATGATTTTTTGAATAGCAAAACAGGCTTCCACGCAGGAGTAAAGGCAGAGTTGGCATTGCCACAAGTAGCCGAGGGAGTTTACCTTGAGTTCGGCGGATTATTGACCTTGAAAGGTGCCAAATGGGGTTACGGCTCATTGGTAGACATCAAGTTCAATCCCTATTATCTGGAAATCCCTGTACACATCGGATACAAATATGCCATCAATGAAAACTTTGCCATCTTTGGAAATGTAGGTCCTTATGCCGCTATCGGTCTATTTGGTAAAGTGAAAGCCAAAGTTGATTTATCTGGTGCCGGTGGAAATATAGATTGGGGAGAATGGGGAGAGATAGATCCCAGCAAAATAAAAGGAGAAGAATCTGAAAATATATTCGGAAGCGATGGCCTGAAACGTTTCGATTTAGGCTTAGGGCTCAAAGCAGGCATTGAGTTCAATAAGAAATACCAGGTTACCATCGGCTACGACTGGGGATTTATTGAAACGGCTGACAACAGTGACTTGAAGAACCGCAATCTGATGCTTTCTTTAGTCTATATGTTCTAAACATCCACTTAAGCTACTGATTACATCTTTTGTTTTCAATATCTTGAGCAATTTAAATATCTCTGTATTTACACTATACAAACCAATAAAAACTTAATGACATGAAAAAAGTATTAGTAATGTTCGCAGTATTGGCGATAAGCTTCGCCAGTATGAATGCACAAGAAAATCTCAAATGGGGTGCTACGCTCGGTATGAACTCCAGTAACTTTTCCAGTGATGGCTTCAGTAGTAAAATAGGTTTCCACGCTGGAGTCAAGGCCGAACTGGGATTACCACAAATTGCCGAAGGAGTATATCTTGATTTTGGGGCACTGTTGTCACTGAAAGGTGCAAAAGTAAACTATGGTTCTTACGATATCAAGTATAATCCTTGTTATTTAGAAGTTCCCGTACACATGGGTTACAAGTATGCAGTGAATGAAAATTTTGCTGTTTTCGGTAATGCGGGTCCTTATTTAGCCATTGGCCTTTTCGGTAAAGCCAAGAGTGATGGCAGCGGAAAAAATATATCTGAAAATGTTTTCGATGAAGACGGGGGCGGAATGAAGCGCTTTGACCTCGGCCTTGGCTTGAAATTCGGTGTTGAATTCTGCAAAAAATATCAGGTTGCCTTCGGGTACGATTGGGGATTAATAGACAATGCCGATCATATAGACAACAAGAATCGCAATCTAATGCTTTCTTTTAGCTATATGTTCTAAGAATATAAAATGATTTGAAAAAGAGTGCCTATCACGCCCTTTTTCTTTTCCACACTTCCCCCTTCCACACCTCCGGGCTCCTTTATTCATCGGTAGCAACGGGTGGAAGGGGTATTTTTATCCTGTCGATTTAGCAGATTTCAGTATTTATCCGTAAGTTTGCATCCCAATAATTTAACTGATTGAGATATGACTTACGATATACCCACCATGGTTTCTGAGGCAACCGGAGTTCTTAAGTCTCTGGTTGCTATCCCTTCCCTTAGTCGCGATGAAGAAAAAGCGGCGGATTATCTACAGAACTATATTGAGTTGCAAGGCATGGCAACCGGACGAAAAGGTAATAATGTATGGTGCCTTAGCCCGATGTTCGACCTGAATAAACCGACTTTATTATTGAACTCGCACATCGACACAGTGAAAGCCGTAAATGGCTGGCGAAAAGACCCGTTTACCCCGACAATGGAAAGTAACGGAAAGCTATACGGACTGGGTAGCAACGATGCAGGTGCAAGTGTAGTCAGCTTGTTGCAGGTTTTTCTGCAACTCTGCCGCACGTCACAGAAGTACAATCTCATTTATCTGGCTTCCTGCGAAGAAGAAGTTTCCGGGAAAGGTGGCATTGAGTGTGTATTGCCCGAACTACCTCCTATCAGCTTTGCCATTGTCGGCGAACCGACCGAGATGCAACCCGCCATCGCAGAAAAAGGATTAATGGTGCTGGATGTAACCGCTTATGGCAAAGCAGGACATGCCGCACGAAACGAAGGAGATAATGCTATATATAAGGTATTGGAAGACATCGCCTGGTTTCGCGACTACCAATTCGAGAAAGTTTCCCCACTGCTGGGCCCTGTAAAGATGAGCGTGACACAAATCAATGCAGGTACACAGCATAATGTCATTCCCGACCGCTGCACCTTCGTTGTAGATATTCGTAGTAACGAGTGTTATAGCAATCAGGAACTATTTGCAGAAATACAAAAACACATTTCCTGTGAAGCCAAAGCGCGTTCTTTCCGTTTAAGTTCTTCTCACGTAGAAGAGCAGCACCCGATAGTGCAACGTGCCGTTGCCATGGGACGTGTTCCTTTCGGCTCCCCCACCCTTTCGGACCAGGCTTTGATGTCATTTCCTTCTTTGAAAATGGGACCGGGAAAGAGTAGCCGCTCCCATACGGCAGATGAGTTCATCTTCATAAAGGAGATAGAAGAGGCAATCGGACTGTATCTTGAGCTGTTGGACGGAGCTACCTTATAACACTTAATCAATTATACAGAAGCCGCTTACAGTTTCCCCATACCAAGGAACGACAGTTTCTAAGGCTGGGAACGCGCGTTTCCTCTAATGGAAACGACAGTTTCCAAGCGTAGGGAACAGCAGTTTCCACGATAGGAAACGAGCGTTCCTATTAGGAGAAACCGTCGTTCCCATTAGAGGAAACGCGCGTTCCTATTAAGGGGAACCAACATGAAGTGACTTATACAGAAAACGGTTGTTGCTTTCTGTAGCTACTTACTAAATAAGTTGTCACAAATAATCATTACAGACTAAAAAGGTGGCCATACAATAAAGACAAACCGCCCTTCCACCCGCTAACTCCTATGCATAAAGGAGTGCGGGAGCGTGGAAGGGGGAGGAATTGGTAAATAAGGTACTTATCACTTGTAGCTACTCCCAAACTATTCCGTAATACTTTCCATGCGATTTTCCTGAATAATCACCTATTTTCATTACTTTTGTAAAAATCACCCCATGAACTACTACTATTATGAAAAACCAAACTTTTCTTTTATTATACATCATCCTCTCTTACTGCACAGCAGCATCAGCCCAACAGGAGAAAATATTTCATAGTTATGATTCTTCCGTAAAAACACAATCAGAAGGCGGCTGGTTATGGAAAATATCAGGCAATGGCCTCACTCACCCTGCTTATCTATTCGGAACATATCATGGCTCACCTCACATTCTTTATGGATATGTGGATAGTATTCCGGGATTTCGTCAAGCCTTCGACGCTTGCAGCCAATATGTAGGAGAAGTAGCCTATAGCAACGATTCCACCTCTTTCTTTTCCAATGCCAAGTTGCCCGTAGACACAACTTACTACGATTTACTAAATGAAGAAGATTATCAGCTCGTAGACTCAACATTACGCCACAAAATGAATGTACCGCTACATCAGATGTACCTAAAGCCAGGGCATCTGACTATGCTTTTTGGACAAATAGATGACATCATGAAGTTAAAGAAAGCAGGATATTCAGAATCACAGATAGACAGCATCCACTCTCAGCTAATGGATGCCGTATTAGAGAAGAAAGCCAAAGAAAGAGGATATACAATCAACGGGTTGGAAACGGTCTCAGAACAACTTGAAATGATAATGCCCGGAGATTTAAAAGAAAATGCAACTGCATTGGCAGAATACTGCCGGAAAGAAAAAGAGAAAGACAAAGAATATACACAATTTCAGGCTTTAACCGATACTCTTGTAGAGGTATACCGTTCACAAAGCATGAAGCGCCTAATCGAATATGAGATTCAGATGGATGCTTTCTATCTTAGCACTTCTCCCTATATACAGGAAATAGCCATACATCAACGACAAGTATTACTGAAAGCCCGGAACATGAACTGGATAGCCAAACTCACCGGACTCATAAAAGATAAGCCTACCTTTATTGCCGTCGGCGTGCGACATCTACCGGGAGAAAACGGACTAATCACTCTCTTGCAAAAGGAAGGATACAAAGTGGAGCCTGTTGATATGTGAACAGGAGTTCAAGGAGAGTATGTTAGGTTATCATCTCATACAGAGAAATACACCCGTGCAGTAGATAAGCTGAAAGAAGAAGCTATTAATAGTCTACCCGAATTAAAACTTTGATAATAAAAGTAGTAACTTTGCACAAAACGCCAAAATATGAACTTTGAATCATTAGTCAGTCATATCAGTACCATTCAGGACACACTGCAAGCGCAAGCTGCACACTCTGTCAATCTTGCATTAACCTCACGTAATTGGTTAATGGGGTGTTATATTGTTGAGTTTGAGCAGCATGGTGAAGATCGTGCCGCCTATGGCGAACAACTTTTGAAGAAGTTAGAAAAACGATTGAATATCAAAGGACTAAACGAACGCAGGTTCCGGGAGTTCAGACGCTTGTATCTTGTTTATCCACAGCTAAAAGAAGAGGTTTTAGGCTATGTCATATCGGGTTCGGAGATTCGGCACTCGTTGACTGCCGAATTCACTGCACCAATTCGGCAGATAGCATCCGCCGAATTGATAAATATGCAGAAATGGATGATACCTGCTGATAAACTATTCAACAAACTCACTTACTCTAATTTAACCTTAATCTCAGCAATTGATAATCCAGTCAAGCGTGCTTTCTATGAAATGGAAACTTTAGTAAAGTACGCTACAGCAGGATTAGACCCTAATATTTTTGTACAGAAATATATGGTTCAATTACCTAGCGAGGAAAAAATTAAGAAATTCATTTCAAAGGAGATTGAATATTAGAACAAAAGTTTAACACTTCTTCCTCCTTCAAAAAGAAGGATACAACGTGGAACCTGTTGAAGTAAAGCAATAATCTTTCAAGAGGGAATTTACAATTAGCGATTCAGCCACGGCTCCGGATTCAGTTTTTCCTTCTCCTTCCTCAACTGGAAGTGCAGCACCGTTCGTCCATTGTCCGCTCCATCCGAAAATATCTGGCCAAGGGACTGCCGAGTAGTCACCGTGTCACCCGTCTTGACAGATGCAGAAGCCAGATTACAGTAAACGGAAATATAATTTCCGTGACGGATAAGGATATTGAAAAGACCATTCAATTGGAAGACGGCAGCCACCTTTCCGTCGAATATGGCACGCGCCTGTGCACCAGGCTTACCCTGGATATCGATACCCTTATTATCCAATTTCACATTGCGAAGCCCTTCTACAGAGTATTGTCCGTAACGGCTCGTAATGATATATGGTCCAGTGATAGGCATTGGCAATTTACCACGATTGCTGACAAAGCTACCGGATAGTTCCCGGTCTGCCTTATCCATAGTATATGCTTCAAGAGGAGCTGCCTTTTGGGTAGCAGTTCCGGAAGATGCGGTGGTCGGTTTACTCTTAGTTTCTTTTGAGGCGGCTTTCTTGCGGGCAGCAGCTTCTTTACGGGCTTCTTCTGCTGCACGTTTGCGGGCTTTTTCTATTTCTTCGGCTATCAGGCGGTCGATACGGGCGTTCAGTTGGTTGGCTTCCTTACGTTTTTTGTTCAGTTCGTTCTGCAAACCGCGCTGCTTCTTCTGTAAGTTGGCAACCAATGTCTTCTTTTCCTTTTCCTGGGCTTCCAACTTTTCCTTTTCAACTTCACGCTCTTTCAGCAAACCGGCTTTAGCCTTCTTTACCTGTTGAAGTTCCGTTTTCTTTTGGTTGACTTGTTCCTGCTTTTTCAGAATATCTTCTCCTTGAAGACGTTGATAGTCGGCATATTCGCGCACATAACGCAGACGACGATAAGTTTGAGAGAGAGTCTTTGCGGAAAGAATAAACAGAAGCTTGTCCTGAACGGAACGATTCTTATATAGGTATTGGACGGAAGCTTCATACTTCCTTTTCTTATCTTTCAGGTCATTTTCGAGGCGGACCAACTGGCGCTCCAGTTTGGATAGCTCACGGTCGATGGTCTCCATGTCATTATTGATGGCAAGGATGTATCGTTTCCGCTCTTCTATCTGTCCGGTGAGAGCGGCAAGTCCGTTCAACTGACTGCCTACATCTTTCTTTGTAGTGTTCAAAAGGGTTTCCGACTCGGCTATTTGCTTTTGCAAAGCGCCCCGCTTACTTTCCAAATCCTTAATCATCTTGTTGGATTGGGCACAAAGCGGCATAGCCAGACAGAAACAACCTATGAAGATACAAAGAAACTGTTTCATAACTTCGCCAGCATCTCTAAAAGTTCAGTCCATTCTACCTTTGCATAGCGGGAAGACACTTGGGTAGGTGTCAGGGATAGCTCTTTATTCGAGAAATCCGAAAGAACGATTTTCCCTTTCTCCAATGAAGGAATACCCAGTTCTTTACCCGTCAAAGAGGTTTTCCCTCCGGGTTTGGAAGCATCAAAAAGCATCTTTTCCAAATGAGCGAAGTCCGCCTTCTTAGGCAGGATGTCTTTCAGTTCCTTGCGTGAAGCCTGCACGTAACGCTTTCCCATACGGTCTATCACCAACACATCATCAGGGGTGATTTCCAGACGGGCTATCTCGCTACGGATAATCGGCATAAGGAAAGAAAGCTGCATCCGCTCACCGCTAATAAGTTTCATGGTGCCACTCACCGTAATTGAACCATCCTTAGTAGGAATGGTCAACTGCACTTTAGACGACAAGTAACGGGATTCTCCCAGTGATGAGGTTGCTTTCCGGGACGTTTTACAACCGGAAAGCCCTACCACCAAACTCAGGAGAAGTAGGAGGGGCAGGATACGCCCCACAGTTTTGTAGTTGCAGTATAATGCTTTCATTCTGGTATATATTTCTTTTTCTCAATCTTCTTCTTCAGCATTTTGGACTTGCTACCCATTTCCAGGGCTTGCTTCCAGTACTTCAATGCACCATCCACATCACCGGTCATATAATAGATGTCACCGCAATGCTCTACAATGGTGTCGCTCTCATCGCCCTTATTCTTCATGGCATCGTCTATGTAGAGGCGGGCTTCGGCATAATTGCCTTTCTCAAACAAGATCCAGGCATAGGTATCCAGATAAGTGGAATTGCTCGGCTCGGCTTTCACCGTCTTATAGCTCATTTCCTCCGCTTTGTCCAGATCGCGACGCTCCAAAGAGAGATAGTAGGCATAATTGTTCATGGCTCCGATGTTTGCTGAATTGTAAACCAATGCAGAGTCATAGGCGGCATAGGCTTCAGCATTCATCTTTTTCGTGTGGTAAACATCACCCATAATGGCATAGAAGTCCGAGACAACCTCTTTCTTGCTGTTCTCTGTGATATTCTCCAGTGCTTTCTTGCAAACGGCAAGTGCATCGTCGGTCCGTTCTGCCTGATTATAAGCTATGGCAAGATAGAAATAGAATTCCAGCATCTCGGGATTAGACTCAACACCAGCTTCGCACAAGCGAATAACTTCTTTATAGTCTTCTTTGCTGACAGCTTCACCAAGAAGCATCATGCGGGCAGCAGTATTGGTAGGGTCAATATCCAGAACCTGTTCCAATACCGGAAGCGTTTCTTTATTCATCTTCTTAGAAAGAAGGTATTGGGCATAGAGCATTGGCATCTGCGCATCGTCCTGATCTTGTTCCAAAATACGGTCGAACAGAGTAATGACGCGGGTACTGTCTTTGCCTGCCCGTTCACTCTCTATCACAAACTGTCGCATGACGTTCAGCTTCGTGTCCGAAGGAACTTTTTTGTTCAGCAAGAGAGTGTCCAGTTGCTGTTCATAGAGTTCTTTCTGTCCGGTCTGCTCATAATAGGAAGCCAACGAATACATAGCCATGGCATTATCCGGCTCGGCTGCAAGCACTTTCTTATACAGATTATAGGCTTCTTCCTTTTTGCCGTTCTGCATATAGACATCACCCAATACCACCTGATAACGCACATCCATCGGATACTCTTCTACCAGACTCTCTATCTCACGAAAAGCGCTCTGGTTATCTTTCATCTGCAAATAGATACGGAATTTCTCCATACTGAGTTGCTCGTTCTTTCCCATCTTCTCTTCCAGACGGTTCAGAGTAGAAATCACCTTTGCATAGTCTTCCAGACTGTTGTAAATCTCAAGCAAGCTGTACAGCGGGTCCATCTTATCCGAGAAACGGGTTGCCATGCTTTCCAGCAAATCGGTAGCCTTCTGCATTTCATTCTGTTGCTGATAAAGAGTTGCCAAGCCTTGGCTATACCAGTAATTACCAGGGTCATTCTCCACAGCCTTTTCCAAAGCTGCCTGTCCCTGGGGAACCTGTTTGAGGAACATGTAGTATTGCGAGATTTCATACAGAGCCGACGAAGCGTTCGGATTAATAGTCAGGCAATGCTTCAACAAGTCGAAAGCTGCACCATAATCCTTTTGCATCTTTAAGCGGGAAGCTTCCAGAAAGAAATAATCGTATTTACGCTGTTCTTCAGGCGTAAGTACAACCTGCGCCTTGGCTCCTTTTCGCAGCTTCTTCCCTCCTTGGCGGGAAGTACCGCACGATATGAGTACCGCGCACAATACGAAAAGCGATAATATCTTAAATTTCATTTTCATTCTCATTTAATTCAGAACACAGAGACACTGAGACACAGAGCTTATTGTTCTAATTATTACTCTTCACAAAGACTCCGTGCCTTTGTGTCTCTGTGTTCAATCATTTTTTATACGCCCGTATGACCGAAACCACCGGCACCACGCACTGTTTCATCCAGCACCTCCACTTCCTGCCATGCAGCCTGTTCGTGGCGTGCTATCACCATCTGTGCAATGCGCTCCCCGTCTTCTATCACGAAAGTTTCCGACGAAAGATTTACAAGAATGATGCAAACTTCACCACGGTAATCGGCATCGATGGTTCCCGGAGAGTTCAGCACCGTGACACCTTTCTTGATAGCCAGACCACTACGCGGACGAACCTGTGCCTCGAACCCCGGAGGCAGGGCAATATATAGTCCCGTAGGTACCAGGCAACGCTGCATCGGAGCTAACGAAATAGGTTCTGAAAGATTAGCACGGATGTCCATTCCTGCGGACAGTTCGGTAGCATAAGCCGGAAGCGGATGTTTCGATTTATTAATGATTTGTACGTTCATATTCAAGTCGTTTACTATATTAACGGGCGAAAATACGGAATTTGAAGCAAAATAATGATACATTTGCAGTTAAATAATAACAAAGCAACCATGATGAATTGGAATACCCTCATATCTGCCAAACGTTTCGGACTGGAAGAGTTTCACCAGGAACGTCACGAAAACCGTTCTGAATTTCAACGTGACTATGACCGTCTTGTTTTTTCAGCCCCTTTCCGCCGTTTGCAGAACAAAACACAAGTTTTCCCCCTGCCGGGTAGCATTTTCGTACACAATCGCCTGACGCATAGCCTGGAAGTTTCCTGCGTGGGGCGCTCTTTAGGGAATGACGTAGCGAAAGCCATACTTGCCCGCCAACCCGAATTACAAAACTCATATTTGCCGGAAATAGGTTCCATCGTATCGGCAGCCTGCCTGGCGCACGATTTAGGAAATCCTCCTTTCGGACACTCTGGCGAGCGCGCTATCTCCACTTTTTTTTCTGAAGGCAAGGGCATGACACTGGAAAATCAATTGCCTGCTATGCAATGGGAGGACTTGACACACTTTGAAGGAAATGCCAATGCATTCAGATTGCTCACCCACCAGTTTGAAGGAAGGCGCAAAGGGGGCTTCGTTTTGACTTACTCCACCCTTGCCAGCATCGTAAAATACCCCTTTTCATCGAGTTTAGCAGGTAAAAAGTCAAAGTTCGGCTTCTTCACGACCGAAGAAGAAAGCTTCCGCCGGATAGCAGAGGAGCTGGGTATGAAGAAGCTGAATGATAATCCCTTGAAATATGCCCGTCACCCGCTCGTCTATTTGGTAGAAGCAGCAGACGATATCTGCTATCAGATGATGGATATTGAAGACGCTCATAAGCTAAAGATACTTACCACCCGGGAGACACAGGATTTACTTCTCTCCTATTTCCCCGAAGAGCGCAAAGCGCACATGCTCAAAACTCTGGACTTCGTAAGTGACGTCAATGAACAGATTGCCTATCTGCGTTCCTGTGTCATTGGCCTGCTGATTCAGGAATGCACCCAAGCCTTTCTAAACAATGAAGAACAGATATTGGAAGGGGAGTTTGAAGGAAGCCTCATCAAGCACATCTCCGAACTACCCGCCAACGCTTATAAGCACTGCGCAGCCATCTCTCTGGAGAAGATCTACCGTTCACGGGATGTGCTGGACATTGAACTCGCCGGTTTCCGCATCATCAGCACCTTGCTCGATCTAATGATTGATGCCGTCCGTTCACCGGAAAAGACTTACTCGCAGTTACTCATCAACCGGGTATCCAACCAATATAACATAAAAGCGCCCGTACTCTACGAAAGAATACAGGCGGTATTGGATTACATTTCCGGTATGACGGATGTCTACGCACTCGATCTTTACAGGAAGATAAATGGGAATAGTCTACCGGCGGTATAAGTAGCGCCGAAGACAGCACTTCTTTATCTACTCGGAAAGAAAACCTTATTTGCTCCGGAGGTAAGTTTGCAAGCCTCCGGTTCATTTTCTATAAACGACTGGATGTGGCGGATACGCTTTTCTGCCAGAATTTCGTCTACAGCAATCAGGATACCGGTTTCTTCCACATCACCAAAACCATAGTTAATGGCGGTGCCGAACATACGCATCGTAGGGCTCAGGCTCATATAAGCATTCACCAACGGAGGAATGTTATAACCTAACTTGCGTATCTCGCAATTCAGTATCTTATAGTCTTCCTTAAAGGTATCCTTACAGAATAAAGCAGCCAAATCTTCCTCATTAGCTTCCATTTCCAGCGGTTTCATCGGAGTAATCAGGCAATCCTTATCCTCAAAATGCTTCTTCAGAAAATAAAGAATCATGTCCCGTCCCTGACGATGATAGCTCGGATACATAGTCACCTTACCGAAATAGTACTTTACATTGGGCATCACTACCGTCAACGCACCTAAACCATCCCATAGATTATCCAACGCAAACAGTCCTTTACTACCAGCACGGGTAGACTGATATTCTACCGTAACAAACGAACGCCCTAACTCAATAGTGGTAGGAAGATACTCTTTCAGGAACTTTTCAGAGAAGTTGAACATATGGGCTGTAGCCAGTATAGGGGCACCATGTTCGTCGTACTGAACATCCGTACCAAGGATATAACGGTAACCACCTAATATTTCCTCCGCTTCCGGATTCCAGACGATCAGCTGTTTATAAGGATTCTCCATGATATCATATTCATCGATATCCAGTGGTTTCCCAGTACCGCCGCCTGCCGCACGAAAAGCAACCTCACGCAAACGTCCGATTTCTTTCATAATATTCGGAGAGTCCTGAGCTGTAATGATATAAATCTGATTATGACTCTTATTCGTCATACGCAGACGCTTTTCCTCAGTCAATTCCGCCTTCAGAAGTTCCTTGCTTATAGGTTCAATAATCTCTTCCATATTTTTTTGTTAGTAGTTCTTTAATTCACTTAATCACCTTGTCACTTTACCGCCCTATAACTTATATACGATGTCTTTTACATAAGCCGCCCATTCGGCAGCAGTCTTCGATTTATCGAAAGTCTGCCAGGGTATGGGTTTCCCTATGGTGACAGTAAACGTTTTATGGCGGTTCTTCAGCATCTCATCCGCAAGATAGAGCATGGCTATGTTAAATTTGATGCCCAGGAATTTGCAAACGTTAGCCAAATTATAAAAAAAGTTGGAATTACGACCTTCGAAATGGATGGGCACTACATCACGTTGGGCCTGCACGCTCTTTACAATGAAAGTCTTTTTCCAGTCCAAGTCGCGGATCACTCCATTCTGGCGACGGGAGCACAATCCGGCAGGGAACATAATTAACTGGTCGTTTGATGCAAAGCCGGCTTCCACCATTCTCGGAAAGTCTTTTGCCTGTTTGCCCGTCTTATTAATAGGTATACAAAGCGGAGCCAGTCCTTGCAGGTTCATCAGCAGGTCATTGACCATATACTTCACCTTACCATTGTAGAAAGACCCCAGCACATAACCCAGAGCCACACCGTCTTGGCCTCCCAACGGATGATTGGAGACAAAAGTGTATAGCCCTTCTTTCGGCAGGTTTTCTTCTCCCTTTACCACTATGTTGGCATCAAGAAATTCCAGACAAGCTTTCAAGAAATCCACGCCCATCTTATCTCTCGACTCGTACAGGAAAACATTCAGCTCTTCCTGATGAACGATTCTTTTCAGATAAGAAACTACGAACTTGGGGATATACTTATAGTACTTCGGAGCCTTTTCCCGGAGCACTTTATCAATATCAATCAAAAATAAAGAGTCGTCAGCCATTCTTTTTAAGATGAAATGATTGCGCAAAATTAACTCATCTTTTTAATTATACGCAATAAAATAGTCGAAAACTGCACCCGAAAACAAACAAAAGACGCCCAAAAACTATCAATTGATAGTTTTTGCCCTAAAGATTGCTTGAAATACGTCCGTCGGAGTGAGCTAACTTTCGTAAAATTGCAACATCAAAAGTAAAACGAATGAATAACTATAATAAAAAGGAGAGAACGATTATGAACAGTATTACATTTCAAAAAGATTTGCTCGGAGTACAAAACGACTTATTACGCTTTGCATACAAATTGACCTCCGACCGTGAAGAAGCAAACGACTTGCTCCAGGAAACCTCTATAAAGGCGTTAGATAACGAAGATAAATATGCACCCGATACTAATTTTAAAGGATGGATGTATACCATCATGCGCAATATATTCATCAACAACTACCGCAAAGTAGTTCGCGACCAGACCTTCATTGACAAGACGGATAATCTCTATCACCTGAACCTGCCACAGGACTCAGGCTTCGAAAGCACAGAAAGCGCTTATGACCTGAAAGAGATGCACCGTGTAGTAAATGCACTACCACGTGAATATAAGATTCCATTCTCCATGCACGTATCCGGATTCAAGTACCGCGAAATTGCAGAGAAGTTGGGACTGCCACTGGGAACAGTAAAGAGCCGCATCTTCTTCACACGCCAGAAGTTGCAGCAAGAGCTGAAAGATTTTAGATAACCTATTCCTTAACTATATAAATGATGTCTCTTAATTAAGACTCCAAAAGACCAGTAATTGAAATGGGGCGGGAAGCTTGAAGAAAGTTTTCCGCCTCATCTTTTATGAGTAAATAGGGTTCAGCCACCACCCGAAAACTATCAAAACACCACCCGAAAACTATCAATTGATAGTTTTCCCCCTAAAGATTACCTGAAATCCGTCTGCCAGAGTGATACAACTTTCGTAAAATTGCAAAACCAAAACAATACGAACGAATAATTAGAAAAGGAGATTGATATGAACAATAACAGTATTACATTCCAGAAAGACTTGCTCGGAGTACAAGACGATTTATTACGCTTTGCATACAAACTTACCTCCGACCGTGAAGAAGCCAATGATCTGCTCCAGGAAACCTCGTTAAAGATATTAGATAACGAAGATAAATATGCACCCGATACCAACTTTAAAGGATGGACATACACCATCATGCGCAATATCTTTATTAACAATTACCGCAAGGTGATACGTGACCAAACTTTTGTAGACCAGACGGATAATCTCTATCATCTGAATCTGCCGCAAGAATCAGGCTTCGAATGCACGGAAAGCGCTTACGACCTGAAAGAGATGCATCGCATAGTTAACGCACTTCCCCGCGAATATAAAATTCCGTTCTCCATGCACGTTTCCGGTTTCAAATACCGCGAAATCGCCGAGAAGTTAGGATTGCCGCTGGGAACAGTGAAAAGCCGCATCTTCTTCACCCGTCAGAAGCTACAACAAGAGTTGAAGGATTTTGTTTAAACAAATAAGAAATAATCTACTATTTTGTAGATTTAGCTTAGATTTTAGTTGTGTCAGAAAGGAAATGGGCAGATTGGAGTAATATCCAATCTGCCCAAATCTGTTTTTATGAAGCGAACTTTTATAAATCAATAGTATTTCACTGCCGGAGCTTTCTCTCCTTTATACTCATCATTTACGTAGACACGTATCCAATCAATATACATGGCAGGCATCGTTTCTTTCTTCCATTCGGAAGGTATGATAGCGCCGGGCCAGGCATTCGGATTCGTAGAGATACCGGTACTGAAAATCAGGAAGAAGCCCAGCGGATCACTCCAAGGCCAGTCGGTATTGCCATCAGCACCTTTACGATGTTCAAAATAGGCTTGTCCGTTGACACCTCCTACAATACGGTCGGGATACCATTCCAGCCAATAGATATTCCATTGAGACATATCGGCTAGATTGATGGAGGAAGTGACACTACCGCCACCGCCTACGACACCAGCATAGTGGTTAGCGGAATGAAGCGTGAAATGAGCACAATCATTCAATGTCTTCTTGGGATTCTCCAGAAGATCAATTTCACCATTTTTCGGCCAGGGACGGTTATTGTTCCCCATAAACCAGAGGGCATCATTGAAACCGACATAAGGAGTACGTTTAAAACGTATCTCAATACGCATATTTTCAGTAAAGTTACACCAGAACTCCTTACTACCGGGAAGTGAAGTGCGATAACAACCGTGGGAATACTTCACTTTCTTACCGAAGCGGTTGTCTATCGAGTCTTTCTCCTCTACACTCCAGATGCGCAAAACTCCATCCTCTACTTTTGAACATTTCCGGTTATCGACCTTTGCCGTTCGTGACATGTGCAAACCTCTATGCTCAATAAAGCCAAGCGGTAGTCCCTTTTTCGTATCTTTATCATTAAACTCATGTGCTGTATAAAAAGACCATCCTTTCATTTTAGGATGCATATCTCCCTTCTTCAAGTACAGTGCATCCCCCGGATTGTCATACACCAATGTTTCATCATCTTTCGGCAATTTTCTCTCTACTTCCCCTCCATCAGGGTAGGGAACAAACTTACCGGTAGTCTTCAAAACAGGCATAGTGGCGTGTTGAATTCGCAGATAATCGCTCAAAACCTTTGCCAACTCTTTCACTTTATCCGGATAGCGTGCAGACAAATCCTGCTTTTCGGAAATATCATCGTTCAAGTTGTACAGGCAACTGCTGCCGGTTTCGTAATAATGAATTAATTTCCAGTCACCTTCCACGACGGCACTTTGCGGAGCACCAATCGTCTGTACTCTTTCACCCCAATTATTCGGATAATGGAAAAATAAAGCACGTTCTTTTTCTCCTGTCTGTCCCTTCACCTGCGCCATAAAGCTATGTCCGTCAATTTGCTGTGGGGTTTGATAATCACGTACTCCAGCTATTTCCAACAAAGTCGGAAAGAAATCTTCGATAATAACCGGTGTATCATTTATAGTTGAGGAAGCCGTTACATTCGGATAATAGACGATCATCGGTTCGCGGATACCCCCTTCTTTCAAGGAACCTTTTCCTTCACTCAATGGGACATTCTTATCCGCGCGGCCTATTGTATAGCCACCATTATCCGACATGAAAATAATAACTGTATGATCTGCAATGCCTTTCCGGTCTACATAGTCCATCAAATCTCCCAAGCTCTTGTCCATGCCTTCCACCAAGGCAGCATATTGTGCCTCTTTATGCGAAAGACCCTTATCCGTATACTTCTGATAGAAACGCTTGTCTGTCCCGAAAGGCGCATGCACGGCATAATGACTCATATACAGAAAAAAAGGTTTGGACTGGTCAAGAGCTTTATCCATAAGTCCTTTTGCCTCCAACGTCAAAGCCTCAGTAAGGAAAGTATCTGTTCCATGATACTTTTCCAAATCCGGCACAGCCCATATCTCTGCCCATTCCGGTTTACCGGAAGCACCGTAACCTTCTTCCCCCAGATAGCTTCCCATAGCACCGGCGGCATGACCGGCAATATTATAATCAAAACCTATTGTCAGAGGATCGGCAGCAGGCGTGTCCATTGAGCCGAAGTGAGCTTTCCCTACCATCATAGTAGTATATCCGTTTTCACGAAGCAATTGCGGCAGGCACTTCGCATAAAAAGAATGTTCCAACCCGGGTTCAGGACACAGACCATTATAATTCCACGCCTCAAAATCCAGCGTTTCATTTTTTCGGTCGGTTGGTGTATCTTTCTTCAACGTCCAGTTCGTTACTTTGTGCTGGGTGGCGTTTGCTCCCGTAAATAAACTGACGCGCGAAGGGGAGCTGATAGAGCATGCATAAGCGTGCGTGAACCTGACACCTTTCTTTGCCAGACGCTCCATATTGGGTGTCTCATAGGTACAATTCAGTTCGGTGGTGTCTTTCCAAAACGGCAGGGATGTATCCTGCCACCCCATATCATCAACCAGAAAGAGAATGATATTAGGCTTTTGTTGGGCTGCGACATTGCCAGAAAGCAATGCCGCAGCAGCTATAGAGACAAGGGGATATTTCATCATTAGCAATAAAAAAAAGTTTTATAAATGATAATCCAGTACTTGCTATTTTGTCAGAATACCGACTTCACCGATAGTTACAACATTTTTATTATTAATCTCCGACACTGGTTCCAGTTTGAAGTAACGGGCGGGATACGTCTTGCCAAACCGTACAAAGTAAGGTACAGGGTTGTGCATGATGTTACTAAACTCACCGCTTGCCTCACATTTAGTCCACGACCGACCGTCGAGACTGACATAAAAGGCATATTTATAGATAGTTCCCGTTAAATCCTCCTCCAGAGAGGGAGCATAACTGAAGCCATTCACTTTAACTTCATGTCCCATGTCTATTACCAGAGGGGTAAGAGCAGAAGCACGCCAAACAGTTTTCCGGTCTCCGTCAATGGCCTGACGGGAATCTTCGCTGCCACCAACCACCTGCCATTCGTCCACAGGAATATCAGTGAGCTGTACTTCCTCACTCTTATCAGCAAGAGGTTCGGCATAAAACAGACCTACGGCAGAAACATTAGCCATGCCACGAGCGGAACGGATTGTCACACGGATACGCTCCGGACAAGTATCGGAGAAACGGACAAGACGTTTATACCCTACTGTAGTACCTTCGGCAACATGAATCCAGGAGCCATCTTTGTAAGCTTCGACGAGGAAGCTCTCAATACGTTGGCCTTTGGAAATATCTTCCTGAATCATGAAAGTATTCACCAATGCATCTTTCTGCACATCATACTGACGGACTGTACCGGAAGTTCCATGCCACGCTTCGTTTCCCTTTACTACATAGTTGCGGGCAAAAGTCTTCTTCAAATAAGCGGAAAACTCTTTCAACCGCTGCACATCGCTCTCATTAATCAGCCCACGAAGGTCAGGCGGAATATTCAATAAAAGGACGGAATTATAGCCTACTGATTTGAAATAAATATCCGTCAGATGATTTAAAGACTTCACCTGCTTATCCTGATCAGCATGATAAAACCAGCCCGGACGGATAGAAACATCCACTTCCGAAGGATACCAGAACAGTTCGGTAGCACGAGCCACGATATCACGTCCTCCCAAGTCCTTAGCCTTTCCGTAGATGCCTAGTTTTTTGTTCTGTTCACCGGAACGGGGATAGATGCCCGGAGTCAGAGCCGTGGCGCTCCACTCGGTTTCACGACCAATGCCTTTTTCATTACCTACCCAGCGGACATCGTCACCCATAATGGCAGTGACGGCTTTGGGTTGCAGACGGCGGATGGTTTTCAGTATAGCGTCCCAATCGTAGATTTGCTTCTTCCCATTGGGACCTTCGCCATTGGCACCATCAAACCAGACTTCGTGCACTTCACCGTAATTGGTCAGTAACTCGGTGAGTTGTTCAATAAAGAACTGGTTGTAGGCGGGCGAGTCACCGTAACAGTCGGCATTGCGATCCCAGGGGGAAAGGTAGACACCGAACTTGACACCATACTTCTTGCAGGCATCACGCAGTTCGCGAACAACGTCGCCTTTTCCGTTCTTCCAAGGAGAAGAGACTACGGAGTGACGGGTGGTCTTCGTAGGCCAAAGGCAGAAGCCATCGTGATGCTTCGCCGTGATGAGAGCCATCTTGAAACCGGCTTCTTTGAGTGTGCGCACCCATTGCTCGCAATCCAATGCCGTAGGATTAAAAATGGCGGGATCTTCTGTTCCATCACCCCATTCACGACCGGTGAAAGTATTCACGCCGAAGTGCAGGAAAGCAGTCAGTTCCATTTGTTGCCACTCCAACTGCTGGGGAGTGGGAACCAAACGGGAGGCTATATCCAGCTTTTCTCCGGCAGTGGCATTGGCGGGAAAAGCGACATGCTTTTCATAATAAGTTTCCTGCGCGTGCAATCCAGTGAGGGATGCAAGGGCGAATAAAAAGGGTAGTGCAAGCTGTTTCATAGTCGTTATTATTATTTTGGTATTACTTCAATGGGCGGATTGCAAACCGGAATGCGTATTCCTGCACAGGCACCCGATACTGAGGCAGTACGCCGGGACCGCAAGTAGCCGTACCCACACCTGCCTGCATAGCATCCAGATGCACGGTCACAACTCCTTCACGCCGCAACTGATTGATATGTGTCGCCGCATCCAGACATTCATCCGTGAAAGGAATGACACTGAACTGGAATGGAGTGTCGGAATGGAAAGCCAGCCCCTCGCCCGCTTCATCGGCAAGTTGCATCCAGCGAACATCCGTACGGTTTCCCGTGGCCTGTGGACGGACATAATAATGGAACATGCGCTCTACATCCGTATGATAAATGCCGATGCGCCCCGATTCATTACGGTCGATATACGTTTCATGCTCCCCGCGTCCCAGATAGGTAACCCGGCTATAGGTATCAGGCATCTCAAAAGCAAGCCCAACGCGTGCCAACGAGGTAATAACATCAGTATCAGGAACAAAATGTGTCTGCACCTCCAGCATGCCGTCTTTCTTCATTGTATAAATGAAGGAGGCAATACCTACTTTCTCACCACGGGCATTCAGCAATTCTACTTCACTGCGTCCACCACGGACGGAAGTCTTGACGGAAAGGGCGTGTTGTGTCAGTTTATCCAGTCCGGCTTTCTTCCAAGCTTTGGCACCACCCACCTTTTCACGATTGTCATTATCCGTCACCGGACGGTAAAGGCTCAGCACAACGGGGGAAGCCAGCATTTCTTCACCTTTATAGATATAGGAGCGTAACGCTCCCGTTTCCGGATCAATATCCATCTCCACTTTACCGGAGAGTTTTGCCTCGGGGGCACGGTAGTTCCGGTTTCCAGTAAGAACGAACTGGTCATAAGCCACTTCATAATCCGTGCCAATGAACGGAGCAGCCTCAGCGGGTGTCCAACTCAGATTGAGCCAGGCTTCGCGGACATCGGAAGGGAGATGCACGGCACCCAGTGTCACTTCCACCGTAGCATGCGGGGCAGCCTCTACCTGACGCGTGCCGTCGGCAATCACTTTACCATTGTCGCCAACCACCTGCCAATGCAGCGTGTAAACGTTGAGGTTGGTGAAGTCGTACCAGTTCTTGATACTTAGGGTTAGTTTTTTACTATCTACCAAGTTCGCTTTAATATATTGATAGGCTTTCTTCACTTCAAGCAAATGCGGATGCGGTTCACGAACAGCATTCACCAATCCATTGCAGCAGAAGTTGCCGAAGCTGGGGATGTTCTTGGGACCGTAATCGCCGCCATAGGTCCAGTACCAGCGACCATCGGCATCTATTTCGCGGAAAGACTGATCTACCCAATCCCAGATGCAACCGCCCTGAACGATGGGTTCCGTTTCGAAGACTTCCATGTATTCGCGCAAGCCGCCACAACTATTGCCCATAGCGTGCAGGTACTCAGTCATGATGAAAGGGCGATATACTTTCGGTTCTGTCTGGCGGACATAAGCAAGGAGTTCTTCTACGCTGCGGTACATACGGCAGTAGATATCAGTGTTGTAGTTCTGCTCGGCACGCTCGTACTGGATGGGGCGAGTGGTTTCGATGGATTTCATATAGTCATACGTCCGTTCGAAGTTGATTCCGTTGCCCGCTTCGTTGCCCAATGACCAAATGACGATGGCGGGATGATTCTTGGCACGCTCGTACATGCGCCTGGTGCGGTCCATGTGGGCAGGCAGCCAAGTGCTGTCCTTTGCCAATGATGCAGGGCCATATCCCATACCGTGCGATTCGATGTTTGCTTCATCTATCACATAAAGTCCGTAGCGGTCGCAAAGCTGATACCAATACGGGTGGGTGGGATAATGCGAATTGCGCACTGTATTCAGGTTATGTTGTTTCATCAGACGGATATCTTCTTCCATCAATTCTTTACTGACTGTACGTCCCAACTGGGAGTGTTCGTGGCGGTTGGCACCTTTCACCAACACGGGCACACCGTTGATACAGAAGCGTCCGTCCTTAATTTCGGAAGTGCGGAAGCCGACGTTACACCCTGTCAGATGCGTCACTTGCCCGGCGTCGTTCTTCAAGGCTAATGTCAGTGAGTAAAGGTCGGGATGCTCTGCACTCCAACGTTTCACGTCCGGAAGAGTCTGTTCGTCAAAAGTAATAAAATTACTCAAACCACGGTTCTTTATCGGCGTTTCTTTTTTCAATATAGTTTTTCCGGAAGCATCTTCCAGCGTATATTCCAAAGTGGATGCACCGTTTGCCGCCCCCTCAATAGTGGCTTCAAGAGCAAAAATTCCTTCTTTATACGTCTGTTTATCCAGAGAAGAAATCACTTTATAATCGGAGATGAACTGGCGGGGAGTACTGTAAAGATAGACATCGCGCTCAATACCGCTCAACCGCCACATATCCTGACATTCCAGATAGGAACCGGCACTCCAGCGATACACTTCGAGCGCCACAGTGTTCTCACCCTCTTTGACATAGTCGGTGATGTCCCACTCGGCAGGAGTCTTTGAGCCCTGGTTGTAACCTAACTGATGACCGTTCACCCAGATGTAGTAGAAAGAGATAACACCTTCGCAGCAAATCACTATGCGACGGTCTTTCCAGTCGGCAGGCAGGGTGAAGGTGCGACGATAGGAGCCTACTTCATTCGCTTCGTAAGGAACCAACGGCGGATTCTTCTTGAAGTTGAATAGGGGATCGTCGAATTCATAGGTTTCGTTCACGTAGATAGCCGTACCATATCCCTGACGTTCCCAGTTTCCGGGCACTTCGATGTCCGCCCAACCACCGGTATAGAAGGAGGGTTTATAGAAGTCTTTCGGTCGGCGGTCGGGATTCTTCACCCAATTGAATTTCCACTTGCCGTTCAGGCTCATATAAAAAGGTGATTGTTCATAGTTGCCACTACGCAGGGCATCCGTCGTTTCGTAGGGCCATACGTAGGCGTGCGGTGCCAGTTTATTCTTTCCGATGGCGTACTGACTCTGCCACTCCGGCTGCGCCATCATGGCAACAGAAAAGGAACAGATGGCTATCAAACTCAAAAGTATATTCTTTATCATATCTGCGTTTCTATTAAGATACTACTGCTTTATTGAACTGCGTTTCTATTAGTAATGCGTTCTATTCTTATAGCTTTGCCGGTCCTTATTCCACTATGACTTCGTCGAAATAGATACGGGCTTCCTGCCCCGGACGTACATGGGTGAAAGGACAATCACCTGCCCCGTACGCCACGATGCGGATGTAGCGTGCCTTCTCTCCTATCTCAAACGGAATATCCTCGCGGAAAGTACCTTCGCGGAAGATTGCATTCTTCGTATAGGTTTGTTCCCCTACCTTGTGGTAGTCTTTATTATCTACCGAAATCAGCACTTCTATCTTTGCAGGTTTATGTGCCGCCATACCGTAATTGGTGATGGAACCCAACGTCAGTCGGTTCACAGCTTCGGGCTTCTTCAGGTCGAGGGTGAAGGAAACGGTATCGTTCTTCATCCACGAGCACCATTCGGAGTCGGTATATTTCAGACTTCCACGCACGCCGTTTACCAGCAAACCGATGTTGTCGGCGCCTACACTCTTTATCGTTTTTGCCGTTGCCGGATTCCACACAACAGGCAGTTCCAGCGTCTGCCCCATTTGCTTTCCGGCGGCAAAAGTGGCGGCTTTAATTGTTTTCGTAGCTGTGAGCATCAATGGCTTGGTATAGAGGGTAGATTGTGCCGTCGGCAGACTGCCATCCATCGTGTAGCGCACTTCCACATCCGGACGGATGCAATCCAACTTCACTTCAAGACGCCCGTTCTTCGGTGTCACCGTCTGCTGGATGTTGTACATGGAACGGGCATAAACAATGCCTTTCGCAGCCAGATGTTCGTTGAAACGATCCATAGCTGTCAGATAAGACTTCCAATTTTTACGCTCCGGCTTCGTCCAAGCCACTTCGGCCAATGCGGACAAGCGGGGGAAGAGCAGATAATCCACATCCTCAGGAGCGTTGCAAAACTCCGTCCACATGCAGGCCTGCACGCCCATCAGCAGGGAAACAGTATGCTGCGACCAGTCTTTTTGTACCGGTTCGTAGTCGTACACGTCTTTCAAAGTATTGTTTCCGAAATACGTCAACGGCTCAAACCATTGAGGCCCTTGGTAGCGGATAAGATACATGATCCGCGCAGGTGTCATGATGAAACGATGGCCCAGTTCGGCAGCCTTCACCGCAGCCTCGCCATACTTCTGCCAACCCAAGATGATGAAATCATCGGGAATAGTAGCGTTGGTCAGTTCGTCCCAACCTATCACCTCACGGCCTTTGCTCTGCACATAGCGAGCCACGCGGCCCATGAAGTAGCCTTGCAGTTCTTCTTCATTTGCCAGTTTCTCCTGCTCCATCCGCGCCTGACACAACGGACACACTTCCCAGTGTGTCTTCCGCGCCTCATCGCCACCCAAATGGATATACTTTGAAGGGAAAAGTTCGAGCACTTCATCCAGTACATCTTGTAGGAAAGTGAACACACTGTCATTTCCGGCACAGAAGATGACATCAGCATTCTCTCCGCCCAGACCGGGCAGCACGCCGATATACTTATTCACCACCGGGCATGCCAGTAAGGGATAGGCAGCCAGTGCGGCATTGCTGTGTGCGGGCATTTCTATTTCAGGAATCACTTCGATGTGGCGTTCCTGCGCATAGGCCACTATCTCACGAATCTCATCCTGTGTATAGTATCCCTTTTCTACCGTAGGTTCACCCTGACGAGGATTGCGACGGTCGGGGAAACTCTTTCCGGGACGGTCCACACGGCGGGAACCTATCTCCGTAAGTTCGGGATATTTCTTGATTTCAATACGCCAGCCGTTATCATCCGTCAGATGGAAATGCAGCTTATTCAGTTTCAGCATTGCCATGCAGTCGATGATACGCAACAGGTTTTCCTTAGGGGAGAAGAACCGTGCCACATCCACCAACAATCCACGATAACCGAAACGGGGCTGGTCGGTGATGGTGACTGCCGGAACTATCCAGTCGATGTCTGCCACCACTTGTCCGCCTTCGATGGCGGCGGGCAGCAATTGACGGATGCTTTGCAAAGCATAGAAGAAGCCTTGCACGTCGGCAGCATGGATTGTGATTCTTTTGGATGTAATCTCCAGTTTATAGGATTCATTCTTCAAAGTGGTATCCGTCACCAGGCAGATATCTCCTTTCTTATTCCCCACCTTTATTCGGGGAGTAAATCCTGCCGCACGGGCGAAAAGTGCTGTAAGCTGACGCACTTCTGCCGCCTGTGCTTCATTCTCCACAGCAAAGGTTGTCTTTGCAGAAAAATGAAAGTTACCCGTGCCCGGCACTATACTGACCGGGCAGGGAACTAAAGAAACGGGTTGTGTCAAGTTATCAGCCTGAATGCCGGTCACTGCCAAAAGCAGGCAACATACCAGTGTATAAATATATCTCATAAGATCTTTTCATTAACTATTAAAATTCACTCTTTGTCTCTCTCGGGCGAAAAGCGTACAGGGTCATTGTATTGCTCTTGCAATGCACTCAGTTGTACTTTCAGTTCTTTGGTTATATCTTCCGTTCCCGGTTGTCCGTAAATGTTGCGCATCTCGGTGGGGTCGGCTTGCAAGTCATACAGTTCCCATACATCAATATCATTATAAAAATGAATCAGTTTATAACGGTCGGTGCGCACTCCGTAATGTCGTTTCACCATATGCTCGGCAGGATATTCATAGAAGTGATAGTACAAAGCCTTCCGCCAGTCGGCTGGTTTTTCGCCTTTCAGCAGTGGCACTAGGGAAACGCCCTGAATATCTTCCGGCACTTCCACTCCGGCAAGTTCCAGGAAGGTGGGTGCGTAGTCAATGTTCTGTACCATTTCATCAATATCTCCCTTGCGCTGGAAATCTTTCGGCAGGCGCATAATCAACGGGGTACGCATGGACTCTTCGTACATGAAGCGCTTGTCGAACCAGCCATGTTCGCCCATATAGAAGCCCTGATCGGAGGTGTAAACCACGAGCGTATTGTCTTCCAGTCCTTTTTCTTTCAGATAATCCAGCACACGGCCTACGTTGTCGTCCAAAGATTTCACGGTTTTCATATAGTCGCGTATATAGCGCTGGAACTTCCAGTTGGCAAGTTCTTTGCCTTGCGGATTCTTCTTATAGAAATCATCAATGATAGGCCCATAGAATTTATCCCATGCGGCACGCTGTCCTTCGTCCATGCGGCCGATGTATTTCTCGTACATGGACTTCAACCGGCTTTGCTTGTCCGGGCGCAGCATCTTGAGGTCGTAAATCATATCCATATCTTTCACGATGCTCATCTCCTGTGCCGCAGCAGCAGGACGTCCTTCATAATCGTCAAAGAAGTTGTCCGGCAACGGGAAAGTTTTATCCTCATAAAGTGCCAGATTGCAGGTATCTGCCAACCAGTTGCGATGGATGGCCTTGTGATGAATCAGGATACAGAATGGTTTGTCCTTATCCCGCTGATTTTCCATCCAGTTGATGGCATCATCGGTGATGAGGTTCGTTACATAACCATGTTTCTGTATCGTATCATTATTCTGGGTAATGAAGTCCGGGTTGTAGTAGTCGCCCTGCCCGGGGACAATCTCCCAATAGTTGAAACCAGTAGGTAGGCTTTCGAGATGCCATTTGCCAATGAGGGCTGTTTCGTAACCGGCTTTCTGCAACAGTTTGGGGAATGTTTGCTGTGAAGCGTCGAACACGCAAGTGGTATTGTCATAGAATTTATTGGCACAACTGTGCTTGCCGGTAATCATGCAGGCACGGCTGGGTCCGCTCAGTGAGTTGGCAACAAAACTGTTTGTAAAGCGCACTCCATCGGCAGCAATGCGATCCAGGTTCGGTGTTTCCATATAACGGTGATCATAACAGCTCATCATCTGGGCTGTGTGGTCATCCGTCATGATGTATACGATGTTATATTGTTTCTGTTCTTCAGCCTTCTTCTGGGAAGAACAGGATGACAGGGATGCCACAGCAGCGGCACCGGTCAGGGAATAAAGCAATCCTGATTGTAAGTTCTTCATGGTCGGAAATCTTTAGTAGTTTATTTACCCGATTAAAAACAGCAAAGACAAAGCCGGAAGCAGAACAGACAATATGTACCGTCTGCTTCCGGAATGTCAGCTTATATCAGCCTATTGAAAAAGGTCGTAAGCCTACAGCTATTAATAGCCGAAGTTATTATCGCTATTGGAAAGTCCTGGATTCGCATCGATTTCACTGGTAGGAATCGGCAGTAGTAGATTCTTTCTCAGGAAATCATCTGTCAGGTTGCCACCGTTCAGCAGACGATCGGCAAAGTTATTCACGCTGGTAGTATAGTTCTGCTCTCCCTGTATGGTCAGTTCATGCGTAGTGTTCAGTTCCAAGAATTTTTTAAAGTATTCCGTACCACGGATGCGCACCATATCATAGATGTTAGGTTCACCGCAAAGTTCAATGATACGTTCAAAATACAACTTCTCCGTAACCTGCTCTTTAGTGAGAGACGATGACCAGTCTGCCGGCTGTGTAGAAGACATGACTCCGGACTTACGTGCACGGGCAAGCACTTCATTGGCCAGACTGATAGCTTTTGGAGTATCACCCAATTCATTATAAACATCCGCCATCAACAGTAGCATTTCAGCGTAGCGATATACCATCAAGTTCTTGTGAGCCATTGTTCCTGTCTGTCCCTGATCGTACAATTTGCCAAAGTAGGGCCATTTCTCACCGTTACCCACCTTCGTAAAGTCACTGGCTGCCTTAGCAACTGTTGAATTATATGGAGATGCCCCATGTGTGGCCTCATAGTTTTCAAGAACGCTGATACTTGGGTTTTTCGGATTGGTAAAGTCTGCATAAGGCAACTTTGCCATAATCTCCAAATTGACATTATTCGATCCAGGTACCGTCACATCCGTAAATTTAATCTTCCAGTAAGGATATGTATACATAGAGTCGTTGGCACACAGTGCGGAACCTACCTGTGGTTTCGGGTTTGTCTGATTGTTACCATTGCGGGCTCTCCATTTCGTCAAGAAGTTAACATCAATACGGGGATCTCCCGGATAAGTGCCTTCGTGCATGTCATAAGCAAACTTAGCCACACGATACGTACTCCAGTTGATACCACTGGTAGAAGCCTGCGGGGCAAAGCGGTTACTGCCACGGTTGTAACATCCACTTGCATTCCCCGTTGAATAGTTCATCTGGAAGATGGACTCCTTAGAGTTGGACACATACTCACCGAATAAGTTCGCAAACTTAGGTTCCAATTCATAAACATGGCTTCCATACACTGCATCAAACATACCTTTAGCATTCTGCCAATTGGCAGCAGCATCCATACCCAAAGCAGCCATTTTATAATATACCTTACCCAGGAAAGCCTTTACAGCCCAGGAATTGGCACGTCCCACTGACGATTTTTCGGAGATAGATAAGGCATCCTTCAAATCTTGTACGATTTGTGCAAATACCTCTTCACGGGGTGAACGGGCAATAGAAATACCTTCAGATGAGGAAGCAACCGTTTTCAAAGGTACATCGCCAAACGTGGAAACCAGATTATAATAAGCCAGTGCTCTCAGAAATTTGGCTTCACCACCCTTTTGGATTTTAACGCCTTCGTTCAAACCACTCTTATCAATACTTTCCAGAAAAGCATTGATTTCGGCTATCACCTTATACATACCTCCCCAAGCAGAGGAAATCAAACCATTGGCAGCCAACGTATTCAGTGAGTTCAAGTCCTCAGGACGTTGTGCCCAGGCAAGTCCCGAAGCTACAATGGGAACTTCCTGCCACATCTGCCCATAAGCGTTTCCAGATGACATATAACCGTAACATCCCAGCAAAGCCAATTCTGCATTATCCTCGGTTTGAAAAACAATATTACTATTTTGAGAGTATAAAGGATCTTCGTCAAGCAAAGCATCGCAGGCAGAGAAGCTGCATAGTGCAACCAAAGACAATATATAGTATTTATATCTTTTCATATTCTTCATGTTTTAAATATTAGAAAGTCAAGTTTAAGCCGAATATAAACGAACGCGGCGTCGGATAAGAACTCATATCTACACCTGGACGAAGTCCGTCGAAAGCAAAGAAGTTCACATCAGGGTCATAACCGCTGTAGTTGGTTATAGTGAATGCATTTTTAACGGAAGCATAGACAGAAGCATTCTGGAAGCCAATCTTCTTCATCCACACCTTTGGTAATATATAGCTTAAAGTAATGTCGGCACAACGCAGATAACTAGCATCTTCTACATAGCGATCCATCACGAAGTTCTGCACAACATATGTAGAACTCGGATACAAATTGGAATGGTTGGCTTCAGTCCACATATTCTGGTAGGCTTTCCGGGTCAGGTTATTGGATCTGGTTCCCGGAGTATTGATGTAACGGTTATTCGTATTCAAAATATCCCTGCCCTGTACACCAGTAAATGCAGCCGACAAGCTGAGGTCTTTCCAGGAAATGCTCGTAGAGAAACCATATGTAAAGTCTGGATTCGGGTCACCGATAATATCGCGGTCATTTACATTCACATCACCATCACCGTCGCTATCTACAAATTTAATATCACCAGCTACCGGAGCAACCTTATTAAAGGTTTTATAGTATCCCACCGTACCATCTTTTTTGGTATATTTCACACCTTGGTCCGTGATGTCTTCCGGCTGTACAATGCCCTGTGTCACATATCCGAAGAACAATCCCGGTGCTTTACCTTCCAGAAAGATGTGTCCCACACCAAAGTGGTCACCTAACGAGTTACCATAGTATCCTACATTTTCTCCCAAGAAACCAAAGTCAGATGGCAAAAGTCCCAATTCGGCAATCTTGCTTTTATTGAAGCCGATGTTACCACTCAAACTCCACTTCCAGTCTTTCTTATCCACAATCTGTGCGTTCAGAGAGAGTTCGACACCATTATTCTTCATTGATCCCTGATTGTAATAAGTAGAACCAAAGCCTGCTGAACCCGGCAGAGTTCTGGAAATCAATAAATCAGTAGTCTTCTTCTGATATACATCAAGAGTACCGCTCAGGCGTGAATTAAACAAGCCAAAGTCCAAACCACCATTCCAGGAAGCCGTCTTTTCCCACTTCAAGCTGTTGTTTGACAGGTTAGTTACTGTAAAAGCTGTCTGGGCATTGCCCGAGCCATCAGCATAATAAAGGTTGGAGTTAGAACCATACATAGAGAAAGTGGAATACGGGTCGATACTTTGGTTACCGGTAACACCATAGCTCACACGAATCTTCAACTGACTCAACCAAGAGATATTTTTCATAAATTCTTCCTGTTCCATACGCCATGCCAGTGATGCAGAAGGGAAGTATCCCCAACGGCTACCCTCAGCAAATTTACTGGAACCGTCGGCACGAAGAGAAGCGGTAATCAGATACTTATCGAGAATGGAAAGATTGGCGCGCCCCAGATAGGAAACCAACTGATAGTCTTTCTGGATAGGTTGAGCATTATTTACGTTACCTGCCATATGAAGACCGTTTTCGCGCATTTCAAAGAAAGTGAAGTTGTTGCCGGTAGTGTTTTTACTCAAAAAGTTATAATCTTCATAAGTAACACCGACCGTAGCATCCAAAGTAGCGAAGGACTTGAGCTTTGTACTGTAATTCAATATATTCTCAACGGAAACATTATTTTTGTTTAAGTCGGTCAATGCTAACAAACCTTGGTTATTCATTCCTTGATAAAGTTGCATACCATACCAGCGTTTGCGCTCATTGATGTTCAGATTACCACCGGTACGAAGATTATAACGGAAGAATTTGTTAATCTTCCATGTCAGATCCAGACTGGCTTTAAAAGTTTTGTCATCTGTTACGTCCACATAGTCATTCAACCAACTGAAGACGGTCGTCTTATTCTCATTATTGAAGTTCGGGTCACCTTCCGGCATTTCAAACGGAGCATAATCCAGTGCCGTACGTGAGATAGCCCCGGTAGAGCCACCCAATGTGTTACCTCCTGCCATCATGTCGTTTTGACGAAGCGCACCACTCAAAGACAAGTCTATCTTTACAGCCTTTGATATTTCAGCGCTCAGATTAGCACGCAGATCACCCTGCTTCATAGAAGTTTGTTTTACCGTACCGTTAATGTCCTTGAAATTGGCAGATATATAATAGGTAACCTTATCCGAACCACCATTCAGAGACAAAGAATAGTTTTGTGAGAATGCCGAAGTATAAATTTCCTTCTGCCAATTACGGTAGTTCACAATGTTATAAGTTTCGGGATTATTAGGGTCGTACTTATCATATGAACCATTAAATACATATCTCACTTGGTCGCCCACAATATGGAATGGCACTGCATCATCCTGAATTCTGCTGTTTGCATAGTTGGCATACTCTTCCAAGTTGATCATATTCATCAGGTTTGTAGTATTAGCGATAGTAAACGTAGCCGAAGCATTGACTTTGGCTTTTCCTGACTTACCTTTCTTGGTAGTAATCAAGATAACACCATTGGCACCACGCGAACCGTAGATAGCAGTTGAAGAAGCATCCTTCAGAATAGTAATATCCTCAATATCGGCAGGATTCAAAGATGATAGTGGATCCTGATTAATCTGAAAATCACCGCTGATACCAGAAGAGGAGAACTCACCGGTGGAAGCCTGCGGCACATTATCTATCACATACAGCGGTTGGTTGTCTCCACGAAGTGAACTGGCACCACGAATAGTAACCGAAGAAGCGGAACCAACAGCCGAAGAAGTTGAATTAACCACCAGACCCGCTACTTTACCTGATAATAAATTATCAAGAGAATTAGCCTTAGCCGCATCATTCGGGTCGGGACGTAAGCTGGTTAATGCCCCGGTAACGTCACCTTTACGAGCCGAACCATAGCCCACAACCACCACTTCATCCAACAACTGCGTGTCATCCTTCATCGTCACATTTATCACCGTCTTGTTACCGACCGCAACCTCTTGCTTCTCATAACCGATGAAAGAAAAAACTAATACTGATTTAGAGTTGGGGACATCTATCTTATAATTACCGTCAATATCGGTAATCGTCCCAAGCGATCCTCCTTTTACTTGTACATTGACACCGGGTACACCTTCATTGGTGTTGTCAATCACTTTACCTGTTACTTTGACAGTTTGCTGTGCAAGAGCGGCAGCAGTAGTTGTCAAGCAGAGCAGACATGTTAGAAATACATTAAATAGCTTCTGTCTCATAGAATTAAATTTAAATTAGTAAAGACTATTGTTAACATTGATTTCGATGCAAATGTAAAGCGAAACAGAAGGAGCACCGGTACAATAATCACTATTACTAAATCCAAATTTGACTAACCACAGCCTCCCTGTAAGGGTATAGTCAATTTTGGAGCTAAAAATAGACAAAATTGGAGTCTTTTCCCATCAGATTCCTGCCTTTTGTTTTGTGTGGCTCGATACAAAAGCCTATTTTTGTTCCAATCTTTGCACAGCACCATGAGAAAAACCATGTTAACCACACTGATATTGTTCCTATTGTTACTCTTTCCGGATAAAGCAGTCGGCAATAAACAATACGCTTTTCAGCAGATAAGTACGCAAAACGGTCTGTCTTCTTCAGTCCGTTGTCTGGTTGTGAGCCAAAAGAAAGGGTACGTATGGATGGGCACGAGGTTGGGGATCGGACGCTTTGACGGCTACGAACTGAGAAAATATCTACTCGGAAACATCACACACATCTTTGAAGATAAGGAACATACTATCTGGGCTATCAGCCCCAAAGGGCTTTTCCGTTACGATTATCAGGAAGATGAATTCCTGCAGGCACGTGACGAAGACAATAATCCCGTAACGGCCTCCTCCATCTGCCAGTGGAACGACGGTGTGCTGTTCGGTGGCAACGGCAGAATATATAAATATGATTATGCCAGCCACAAAATCAAATTCTTATATCCGCTGACACCTAATAATAAATACAATATTACCAACTTACAGAAATGGGATGAACGAACCCTGATATGCAGCAACCGTTGGAACCACGCATTACTCATTGATGTACCTACCGGTCAGACGCGGCCTGTACCTTTTGAGAGTAACGAACTAATCTCTATTCTTATAGACAAGGATGGAAATATATGGATAGCTCCTTATCATCAAGGGGTGAAGTGCTACGACCGGAATGGCAAACTTCTGCACTCCTACCACAGCGGGAACTCCCCTTTGCAAACCAACGTCGTGCTCTCACTGGCCGAGAATGACGGGAAAATCTGGATTGGAACAGATGGTGCAGGTATTTATATCTTAAATCCGGAAGACGACACAATGTCCGTCCTGTCCCATACCCCCGGCGATCCTTACTCCTTTCCGGTCAATTCCATTCTTTATCTGTACGCTGACGCTAACAATAGTATGTGGGCAGGCAGCGTGCGCGGAGGATTGATTAGCATTAAGGAAGTAGGGATGAAGATTTACTCGGACGCCTTGCCCGGTACGGAATACGGATTAAGTGAGAAATCAACCTTATGCATCTATCAAGACAAAGACGATGAAATCTGGATTGGAACAGATGGCGGTGGAATCAATCGCTTACATCCCGCAACCAAGAAATTCCATCATATCATGTCTACGTGGGGAGATAAAGTATCTTCTATCGCAGGAGTGGATAAAGAACGTTTATTAGTATCCTTATTCAGCAAAGGCATCTTCTTCTTCGACAGGAAAAAAGGAAACTATCAACCGCTTATTATCGTGAACGATAGCATCAACGAACTTATGTGCAAACGTGGAAAAACCGTAAATGTATTCCAAAATACACCGGAAACCATATTACTGCTATCCGAATCGCCTTACAGTTATCACATAAGCAAGAAGGAATTCACTCCTATCCCACTGGATAAACATACTAAAGAAATAGTCGGCACCATGTTGCCGATAGAAAGCAAAGGTCCCATTTCCTACCTGCACGACTTTAAACATATCTACCGGATAGATTCACGGAAAAATGAATTGGAAACCATATTCGAGTGTAAAGGAGATACGATATTCAACTCCATATCCATCGATGAAAGCGGCATTTTCTGGATAGGAAGCAATTACGGGCTCAGCCGCTACTCCATCGAAAAGCACGAGCATACTGACATTCCCAACAATCTGATTAATGAAATCAACTCGCTGATTTGCGATAAGCGGGGACGCGTATGGCTGGGAGCCGACGGAAAGCTGTTTGCCCACCTTATTCATGAAGGAGAGTTTATCCTCTATGGAGAATCAGACGGAGTGGTTCTGAATGAGTATCTGGAAAAGCCACGACTATTGTCCGCTCAAGGTGATATTTATATGGGTGGTGTCAATGGCTTACTTTGCATCAACAAGCAACTCCCCGATGAACCAACAACTCCGCCAACTCTGGAACTGGCCGACGTATCGGTGGGCGGCGAACGCATGAACGCCCTGATTAACACCAGACAGAGTCTGAGAGTACAGGAACAAAGCAAACCTATATCCATAAAGATTATTGCCCACGATAAGGACATCTTCCGCAAGCCCATGTACCGCTACACCCTGCAAGGGATGGAAGGGCAAGTCATCTACTCTTATCAGCCGGAACTGACACTCAGCGGTTTGTCGGCAAGGACGTACCAAGTGCTGGCAGCGTGCAGCACCCGCGGTGGCGGATGGACAGAAGATTACCAGATTCTGGAACTGATAGTGCTTCCGCCCTGGTATAAATCCGGATGGTTCACAACCGGTTGCATTCTGTTGGTATTCTCTGGCATTGTATTGGGGTTCTTCTCACTGCTACGCCGCAAAGAAAACAAGCTGAAATGGGCAATGAAAGAGCACGAACAACAGGTATACGAAGAAAAAGTACGCTTTCTTATCAATATCAATCATGAGTTGCGCACTCCGTTGACCCTGATACATGCTCCACTAAAGCAACTCTTGGCAACCTTATCGCCGGAAGATGAGAAATATCCCATCATACAAAGTATCAGCAAGCAGTCAGGACGCATGAAAGCACTTCTGAACATGGTGCTGAATGTGCGGAAAATGGAAGTGGGACAAAGCACACTGAATGTGGAGAACGTAGAATTGAACCCGTGGGTTGAACAACTCATTGATGACTTCCGGCCGGAAGCAACAATGAAAGGGATTTCCATTGTTTACTGTCCGGACAAGGAAGTAAACACCCTTTGCTTTGATAAAGAGAAATGCACCACCATCCTGACGAATTTGCTTATCAACGCACTGAAATACAGTCCGGAGAATGGACAAATCAGTGTATCTGTAAGCTTGTCGGAGGACGGGAACGGTGTACGCATCTCTGTTGCCGATGAGGGTCCCGGCTTAAAAGACATAGATATAAACAATCTCTTCACCCGGTTCTATCAAGGCAACAACAGTCGCCCAGGCACAGGTATCGGTCTTTCTTATTCCAAGATTCTTGCCGAACAACACGGCGGAAGCATCGGTGCTTATGACCACGGAAGTGTGTCCGGAGCTACCTTCTGGTTCGAGTTACCCCGCAACGTACAGCCCGGAAAAGTAACCCTGCAACCCCAGCCTTACCTGAATGAACTGTTAGCTCCCACCCAGGAAGTAGAAAGTATTCCGGAAGAAACATCTACCAAAGAAGAAACCATGAACGACACCCTACTCATAGTAGATGACAATAAGGACTTGACAGATTACCTGTCCGAAGCCCTTAAAACCAAGTTCAAGAAGATATGGGTGGCTTACGATGGCGAAGAAGCACTGCGCATCTGCCGGGAATCATATCCGGATATAGTTGTCAGCGACATACAGATGCCCCGCATGAATGGATATGAGCTATGCAAGCATATCAAAGAAGACTTGGAAATCAGCCATATCCCTATCATCCTGCTCACTGCCCGCAATGATGAAGAAAGTCAGATTTTCGGTTACAAGAATGGAGCCGATGCCTATCTGACAAAGCCTTTCGAGGTCAGCATACTTTACACCATCATTCAAAGCCAGCTGAAGAATCGCGAACGGATGCGGACACGCTATGCGGAAGCTGGACCATTGCCTCAGCCACAAGAAAGCACGTTCAGTCCGGCAGACGAAAAGTTCCTGAAACGACTGAATAAATCAATCTCCGAGAATCTGGACAATCCACAGATGGGAGTTCCTTTCCTGTGTACGGAACTGGGCATCAGCCGCGCTTCGCTCTACAATAAGTTGAAAGCAGTGACAGGCATGGGAGCCAACGATTACATAACCAAACTCCGGGTGGAACGAGCAGCGTGGCTACTTACGCATAGCGCCCTCAGCATAAATGAAATAGCGGACCAGACAGGCTTTTCTACATCGCGCTATTTCAGTACGGTGTTCAAACAATATATGGGATGCTCGCCGACGCAATACAAAGAGGAACATTCTTGAAAGGCTTTGGGACAATTATGATATCACCATATCCTTATCCTTGCCATTGCAGTGGCAAGACTTTGCCATAGGCTTGGCAAAACTTTGCCACTGCGATGGCAAAAGTTTGCCAACACGGTGGCAAAATATTGGCAAAGTAATAGCAGTAATTACATCACTCATTAATCAGGTTTTCAGATAGTTATAAAGGCACTACAATTTCCGTGTTAATATGAGGCATACTCCGGCAATGTAACTGGAAACATATCATTGGGTCTGTGTTCCTGCCGGATAACATTGAGCATCTGTTTCACAATATCCGGATGTTGCGTCGCTATATCGTTATCTTCGTGAATATCCTTTGCAAGGTCGTACAGATGAGGCTTACCTTTCTTAACTACCAATTTCCAGTCCCCCATACGAACAGCCATCTGGTCGGTTTCGTGGAATTCCCAATATAGGAAATCATGTTTCTGCTGTTTGCCGGCATTGCCTAATAAGGTAGGGGCAAAAGAGAGGCCATCGAAACAATCCCCCTCTAATTTCTTATTGATATACTTCTTCGGGAATCCCTTGTCACCCATTAATTCGCAGAATGTAGGCATGACATCATAGAATGCTAACTGGTGGTCGTTTACCGAACCAGCGGAGATACGTTCCGGCCAGCGCACAATGAAAGGAATCCGGATGCCACCTTCATAACACTGTCGTTTCAGACCACGCAGTTTTCCATCCCGTCCGAAGAATTCCGGGTCTGCTCCGCCCTCTTCGTGAGGTCCGTTGTCGCTGCTGAAAATGACGATGGTGTTCTTGTCCAGTCCTTTTTCTTTTAATTTTTCCATAACTTCGCCCACGTAATAATCCAAACGGGTAATCATACCGGCAAACTGTGCATGGGTATGTTCTGTGGCATTATAGCGACCACCTTCAACCCCTCCCCAGGTTTTATCTCTAAAGAACTTTTTCTTATAACCTTTCAAGATGGAATCATTCGGCTGTACAAGTTCTGCATGCGGCAAGGTATAGGTGAAGAAGCCATAGAAAGGTTGGTTGCCATCCTGTTCGTCCAGCCACTCCAGCGCTTTACGGTGAATCAGGTCGGCCGAATATTGTGTACGTTTCCTGTAATCATCGCCAAACATCGGATAGTTGATATTATCCTCCAACAGAATACGTACAACTCCTGTATCTCCTTCCTGCGTACTGTATCTGTTCAGAAAGTTAGGGTAATATAAATGAGCTTGAAACTGGCATATATAGCCATAGAATTCATCAATCCCCCGATTATCCGGCGTGGAACAAGAGCCTTCATAGCCACCTGCCCATTTGCCGAATACTCCCGTTGTATAACCGTTCTTTTTCATAATCTCAGGAAGAATGATATGATTTGCATCGTATGGTTCCTGACCGACAACGGTAAATTCATCATTAATTCCATACTTTACAGTAGGAACTCCCTTCCAATACTCTTTGTTTCCACGCACATGAGTGTGCCCTGTATGTTGCCCCGTCATCAGCGAAGCACGGGAGGGAGCACTCACCGGACTACCGGCATAAGCCTGAGTAAACAGCATGCCTTCGGCTGCCATACGGTCTATATTAGGTGTTTGGATATATTTCTGTCCGTAACATCCTAAATCCCCGTATCCCATGTCATCGCAGAGAATGAAGATTATGTTAGGTTTGGAATTCTCGTTTGCCGCATTACCACACAAAGAAACAGCAGCCAACAGGCCTGTTCCTAATGTCATACCTATATATTTCATGTTTAATATGTTTTCTAAATTAATTATTCAGTCACTTACTCTTCTCACCGAAATCCTCTTGTTGCTGCTCCACCTCCTTCAGTCTTTGAGCATTCTGCTCTTTCAGAAGCTGTTCCTGTTCCAACTCCGCAGCCGATTTTGCAGATATTCCGGTAGATTGCAAAGAAGATGAACCGGCGATCAGCGCTGCATCTTTCTCCGAATAAACCAACGGATGGGCGGCAGAATAGCTTTCCAACTCCAAAACAGCACTTACAGGCATTTGCGAACCTTCGAACAACACGCTCGCCGTTATCTTTATCTTCCCCGGCTTCAAAGTGGACTGTATCAGCACCGGAGCCGTCCCCCACCTTACCGGAGCGGGATTTGCCAATATTCCGGCATCACCCAGAATACGCCCTTCACCTTCCACATGGAACTTCACATAGTAGTTGTTCAGGCGTTTGATATTTCCGTTCTTATCGGCTATGGCAGCTACTACAGTGACAAAATCGGAGCCATCAGCTTTCAGGTTCACATTCTCATTGTCAACCCAAAGCAATACTTTTTCCGGACGACGGGCGGGATGCACTTCGTGCGTAGCAACCACTTTACCGTCTATCAAGCCTTCTGCCCGCAGGAATACTTCATCCTGCTTTTTCTTACGTGACATTGCTTTATCAGTCATGAAATCGTAGACATCGGGGAAAGTGATAACAGGCGAAGGCATACCTTCTTTAACTACCGGTTTATTATAAGTATAAGTCTTTCCATCCTTCAGGAAAGTGAGGCGCACTTCGTCACAATTAAAGTAAACAGTCACATCCTTACTGGAGAATGGTGTCATCTCATGAGCAATATAAACCATCGGGCCGGTTTCAAAAAGCCGTTCCTCTTTCTGGGGCGAACGCTGGGCCTTGAACATATAGTAAGAATACTTGGGCTGGCGAAATACATCCATCAGCCCGCCATAAAATGGATCGGGATGATAGCCACGCTGATGGTCGAACGAATGCCACAGACAGCCGCCCACATGTTGGCGGGGAGTACGATAAAGAGCATCGTAACAGGTGAATGTATAAGTAGGGTTTGCATAATGTTGTGCCTGGATAAGCATAGGTTGTTCGCCCCAATTGCGGGCTACGCGGCTGGGAGAGTTATGCGAACTCCAGTCGTCTACATTATCACCCCATTCACGGGTGAAATAGGTTATCTTTGGGTCAGCATCCTTATCCCCCCACGACTTGCCATCGTAAGAGGGATGAGTGAAAAGTATAGGAAAATGTTCGCGCCCGCGTGCACCGCTATCGCAACCGGAATAGCAATATGGGTAAGGATATTCCTGGTCTACAATATCACGGGTGTTCTTGGCGAAGTCTTCCGGATACCAGGTTTCATTGAGGATAGGTTCCCACATCCACACACAAGCATGGTTACGGTCGCGCCGCACAAGATTACGGATATCGCTATATACACGTTGCGCAAATTCGGGAGCGTCATTCCAAAACTGCCAGCCCGGCGTATTGACAATTACAAACAGCCCAAGCTCGTCGCATGCATCCATAAATGCCGGGTCTTGCGGACAATGGGCGTTACGGATTACTTTCATTCCGGCATCACGCAGTTTCTTCGCATCACGCCAATGAATACTGTTAGCAACGGCATTGCCTACCACCGCAAAATCCTGATGGCGGTTAGCACCGATCAACGGGCTTTCATAAGGTTTGCCATTCAGCCAGAAACCATCCTTGCCCTTAAACTCTACGCTACGGATACCGATACGGCGGCGATAACCGTCCACCACATTGCCTTCGCGGTCGCGGATGCGTACTATCAGATTATATAAGGTGGGAGTTTCCGGACTCCACAGCATCGGGTTCTTCACCGTGATTTTATCTTTCGAGGTAAAGGCTTTCCCCGGACGTACCTGTATCTTATCATTCAGAAACGCAACCTGTGTACCATCCGGCTGCTGCAACTCATATTCCACAACGCCCGTAAAGGCTTTGCGGCTGTCATTGCGCACATGCGCTTTCAGTAACACTTCGGCTGAGGCATCCGACACCTTATCATAGGCCACAAACAAGCCACCGCCTGCTACTTCGTTCTCAAAGTTCGGGTCAGTGATAAAGACCGGATTATGTGCTATCAACCAGCAATCACGATAGATACCGCCGAAATAGGTAAAGTCGAGCACATCCTGCGCCTTTCCGGGGGGATAGGTCTTATCATCGCTGTTATCCGCCCACACGGCTATCACATTGTCCTCTCCCCAGTTCAATACGTCAGAGATATCGACCACCACAGGCAGATAACCGCCAAAGTGTTCGGTCAGCAACTTCCCGTTGACAAATACCTTACTCTTTCCCATGATGGCTTCGAAGTGCAGGAAGAGTTTCTTCCCTTTCAAAGCATCTGCGGGGGTGAAGTGCTTGCGATACCAGACTTCTCCCTGATAGTTGATGCAGCCACTGGCTTCCGTAGGCAGATATTCAATGCCATTGGGAAGGGAGACTACCGTCCATTCCGCATCATCAAAGTTCGTGGCCTCAGCACCCTCAACCGCTCCTTTGTAAAAGCGCCAAGCAGGATTCATGGAAAACACTTCACGCCCGGAATTGGGCAGTTGGAAGAAACCGGCAGTAGAAAACTCGGGTTGATGAGATGCCTGCACAACACAGCTGGGAATTAGCAATAAGGAGATTAGGATAAAATGAATGATTCTCTTCATAAGGATAGTATTATTTTTAGGTTTACATAACTCGATGCAATGACAACAGCCCTCGACATCCGATGCAAAAATAGGGCAAAACAGAAAAACACGATTACAATAATCGCTATTTTTAATCCAATTTTATCCAATTATCATTTAGAAATACAATAAATGCTACCCAAACAGTTATATCAGACAGATCACATTCCACCTGATATAACTCTAACGACAAATTATTCTGTTTTTACAATTCGGACACCAAAGATTCTTCCTATCATCTTTTCCTTATGAGATTGAAAAGAAACACTGACCTTGTCTTTTTCCGAAGTATATTCAAGAGGAATATCTATTTTCATATCATAAAGCTCTTCCGAACGCTGAGCTTTCAAAGTGATTGTTTTCAGAAGCCTGCCGTCCACATAAATGTCAAAAGAGCAAGATTCCCCATCACTTCCGCAATAGGTTGAGACCAATTGCAAAGGAGTATTATCTATGACCTTCATATCGAAAGCAAACCAACCGTTATTCCAGCTGAGCCGGAATTTACGTCCTATAAGCTCACCCACAGCCGTATCTTTTCCCCGCAGGTTATGTTCCCTTTCCGGTTCCATTTCACCTAACTGTATGAAGTCAACCGTTCTCTTCTTCAACTCTTCCTGTTCCCGAAGATAGTTCCGGTATGCCTGTTTCCTTTTCTCCCAACCTGCTGTATCAAAAACATCGAAATATACGATATATCGTTCGTTATACAAAGTATAAAAAGGAGCTAAAGTAATATCAGACAATTCTCCTATATTCTGAGTTCTGAACAAGACACTGTCCTGAGAGATTCTGCTTACCCACTCGTTCACCGGCTTATCATCAACAATCAAAACCGGTATATCTTTCACCGGATCTATCTTTTTGTTTCCCAATTTACCAGCCAGTACCAAAGGACCATACTTTATTGCCAACCTATTCGGGTTATCGGGAGTAGGTTCAGTGTATACAGGCATATCAAAATGGATTTCAATGATGTCGTTTTTCTTCCATTCTCCGGTAATCTCAAGATACATTCCCGGAATGACCGGATTATCAATCTTTCTTCCATTTACTTTCACTTCCGTTTTCGCGGTTGTCCAGTAAGGCATTCTAAAAAACAAAGATGCCTTCTTAGGCTTGGATGAGTTTATTGTAAACTTTACCTTCCCGTTTTTCTCATAAGCTCCCTCCTGCCTGATGGTTATCCCAGTTTCTTCCCATGTCAAGGCTGACGGTATATAGAGATTCACCAGCAAATTGTTTTTCCGTCCCTTAAAGTAAATAGCTTCTCCATAGCGGGCATGGTTCTCAAAACCCGTTCCCACGCAACAGGTAAATGTTTCGAATGCACTGCTATACCCCTTCTTACCACCTGCCACCAGCGGAACATAGTAAGTAGTCATTCCGGTTTCCGGGTTTTGCGATGCCAGAATGTGATTATACAAAGCTTTCTCATAATAATCCCCGTATTTCGTATCGCCCGTTTCAGCGAGAAGCATCTTGGTCAGCTTCAGCATATTATAAGTGTTACATGTTTCCGCAGTCCTGTCACTCAACCGATTGGACAGTATTCCTTTAGGCCCGAAGTGTTCACCATCTCCATTTCCACCTATGCAGTAAGTATGATTCTTCACTACAGTCTCCCAAAAGAAGTGGGATTTGACTTTGTCTTCTTCACTATGAGTAAGCTGATGTCTCCTTTCCAACCCTACGACCTTCGGAATCTGAGTATTGGCATGTAAACCAGCCAAAGAATCCACTTGATGAGAAAGGGGAGAGAAAAATTGCTTATGGTCGAACCAATGGCTCATATCAAGATACTTCTTATCACCAACAATAGAATAAACATTAGCCAATACCTCCAGCATCCCGCCATGTTCGCAAGCCAGCATTTTCTGCCATTGCTCATCGTTCAGATTTCCGAACTGGCGATATGCCCAGTCGCACAAATTCACAAGAACGGTCTTTGCCTTCTCATTTCCCGTATAGATATAGATGTCATAAAGTCCCGCAAATAACTTATGGAGAATAAACCAAGGCACTATTCCCCCGTTCAGGTCAAATCCGGTAGAACGGATATCTCCCCTGCCGACTTGTGTCCAAATGCTATCCTCAACACTGCCAATATAACCGGTTCCTCTTGCTTTCTGACATCTTTCCAGCTCGTTGATAACATAGTCTGTCCGTTGTTTGAACTCTGGTTCCCCCGTCGATGCCCACATCATGGCGCATGCAGACATATAATGCCCTAAGCCTCTTCCACCTCCCCTATGTTCTTCCCAGCCGCCATAATTTTCTCCTTTAGGCGGTAACCCCGCATTCTTATGAAACCTATGCAACAAACGGTCAGGGTCAAGGCTTAACAGCCATTTGGCATCTAATTGCTGAGCATGTTTAAAAGGGCTTGGAAGCAGTCTGACCTGACTCAACCGAAAAGGTTCCAATTGATCCGGGATATGACTCTTATACGAACTATGAATTGCCGGTTTCCTCTTCAAAGCACGAAAATCATGAATACGATGGAAAGTCAGGTAATTGGCATCATGTTGTCTCGGTGGATTTCCCGTTTTATCCCTCCACGCCGTGCGGGAGACGAAAATGATATCCTCTCCATCAAATTGCCAGTCAACATATTGAAAGCCATACAGCTCCGGATGTCCGCACGTCAGTAAAGTATCTTTAATGCACCATTCCTTCAGGTCGTTTGAGTACATCAGCACCTGTGTATTACGTATCCCTCCATTGTCTGCCCCGGAACGATCTTTCTGTAATACAAAGTTAGATAACGTCCAGTACTTCCTGCTTTTCTTATCGTAACGAATGGTGAACTTCTTTGAAGCACCCGGCAATCTTATAAAGTCTGTTAGAGGATCAAATGTCATCGTCCTCCCGTCTGCTGAAACCGAAACCATCGCAGCCAAATCATCCGGGTTATAAGCTACCCGCAGAATATCCTTCACTTCCCCTTTGGGAGTGACTACGGCATTGCCTTCCAGCCATGCCGTAGCCCCTTCTTTCCAGGAAGAATCATACTTGATTTCATTACTAAAAACCCACTGTGCCGCATCCAGCAAGTCAGCCTTGCAGGAGATAGAAGTCATCAACGCAGAAAAAGGTCCCCACCCCCAGGCCTGTCCCATATTCTCCATCGCACGCCAGTACTTCCCTTTATGACGAACCACCGGAACGGGTGCGCAATGATAAAAGCCACGGCGAATAAGACCGGACTTTTCGTCTTTGGGGTCTGTCCATGTACGCCCGTAATCCAATGACTTACGGACTACAAAGTCACCGTATCCGATCGTTTCCCTGGGCTTGATACCTATCAGATATAATTCTTCGCCACGGTTAAACAACGTAGCCCAGGTCAGGAGTTTTAGCTCCGCTATCCGTTCCCAGGTGTTTCCATGGTCTTTGGATATATAGACATACGTATCTGACAGTTTTTTACCAAAGTAATCATGCGAAGCTATATAAGTGCCGTCCGGCATAATAACGATACTCGGTGAGCCGACATATTCATGGGTGATTGCCGGTGCATTGTGTATCACCACTCCGGGCGGGTTTATATCATATTCCTGAGCCATACCCGCAGAGCATCTCCACACAAGCAACAAGCTGATTATGATAACTTCCTTCAATCCTTTCATTCTCATAATTACTCACATTTCGCAACACGTGCATTATAAACCGCCCCTGTCCAGTTACCGGGTACACCTTTAAAACGAATGGTTATCTTCTCCTTATCTTTCCAGAAATCTTCGGGTAACGGATATACCGCTTCAAAGAATTGACCGGGTTTGTTCCGATAAAGATGTTGCCTTGCCAGAACCTTACCATCTACATAGATATCAAACTCTAAATGTGCCGTTTCATCCCCCCAATAAGTGACACGTAAGTCCTGAGGAACATCCGGCAAAACTTTCATGTCGAACTCAAACCAACCGCCAATCCAGGCAGCCCGCCACTTCTTGCGATGTGAGATTCCGGTACCTATGTCCTTTCCACGCAGGTTATGATCCCTTTCTGGCTGCATTTCACCCAATACGACATAATCAACCGTTAGCTTATCCAAATCCTGTAACCGCTTCAATTCATTCTTGTAAGCCTCCTGCATATCTTTCCACTCTTCTGTGGTAAACAAATCCCAATAAACCACATAGTGCTGATGATGCATCGCATAGAAAGGAATCAATGACACATCTTTCGGTTCTCCTACACCTTTTGTCTCGAAGCGCAGAGGAGAATCGGACACTTTCTTCAGCCATTCACTGACCGGTTTATTATTATTCACCAACACGGGAATATCTTTCTCCATATCAGGCTCTTCCTGTCCTAACTCGCCTGCCAGTAAAACAGGTCCGTAGAAAAGCCCCACCCGCTTCTCATTATCGGGCATTGCAACCGTATAGAACTTAATCCCGAAAGTTATTTCCAGCTTGTCGTTATCTTTCCACTCCCGCTCTATAGAAACATAATTATTGCCGGAAGCCTTCAACGAAACAGATTTCCCGTTGACTTTAAGGGACATTGATTCCGCCCATTCGGGATAGCGCAAGCGGAATACGACGGACTGTGGCATTTCTGTCTTTACCGTCAGAACTGTTTTATTGGAAGAAGGTATATCCGTATCCTGCGTAACAATCAGATCACGGGCAGTCCAGGTCAGCCGGGAAGGGATGAACAGATTCACAAAAAGACTGGAATCACTTCCTTCGGAATAGATAAAGTCACCATACTTCACATGGTTTTCCATACCGGAACCACTGCAACAACAGAATGACTGGAAAGGAGACAAATAACCTTTCTTACCTCCGGATATTAAGGGAGTATAATAGGTACACATTCCATCATCAGGATTCTGGGAAGCCAGAATGTGATTGAACACAGCTCTCTCATAATAGGCACTATATTCGGGCAGTGACTGCCAGGAAAACAAATGCCGGGTCAGTTTCAGCATATTATAGGTATTACAGGTTTCCGTATTGGAGGTACTCAACCGTTCATTCAGCTTCCGGGGAGTTCCAAAGTGTTCACCATCACTGTTTCCACCATTCACATAAGAATGGTTATCCACTACAGTATGCCAGAAAAAAGAAGCTATCGAAGAATCGCGTTTACTTCCGGTCAGTTCATACAGGCGTGCCGCTCCAATCATTTTAGGAACCTGGGTATTGGCATGTTTTCCTTCCAGGTCGTCAACTCCTATCGCCAAAGAGTCCATAATGGCTTTATGATTGTCAAAACGCTGTGCCAGGAGCAGGAACTTATCATTCTTTGTGTATGCATATAAGTTAGCCAATGCCTCATTCATCCCCCCGAATTCACAAGCCAGCACTTTCTGCATTTGATCTTCGGTAAGATGGTAGAATGTGCCATACATCCAGTCAGCCAACTTCTCAGCTATGCGTAATGCCTGTTCACTCCGGGCATACTGATAAGCGTCAATCAACCCGGCCAGCACTTTATGCATCACATACAGAGGCACCCATCCACCATTCAGGTCGAAACCTTGCGAGTAGATATTTCCGGCTGAAACTTCCGCAAAGATTTTCTTTCCACCCGGTGTCGCTGCAAGGTAGCCATTACCGTTCGCCTGTTGACAACTATCCAGTTCATTAATAATATATTCCAATTTCTGCAAAAAACGCTCGTCTCCCGAAGTGGCATAGTACATGGCACAGGCTGACATATAATGTCCCAGCGTCTGTCCGGCTACTCCCAGACTTTCCCATCCCTCATATTTGGGAGCTTTAGGAACCAGCCCGGCTTCCGACCGGAAACCACTAAGAAAGCGGTCCGGTTCCAGTTCCAGCAAATATGTAGCTTCCTTTTCTTCTGCGTGTTTAAAAGGCCCCTTAGTTATGACGACCTCATTCATTTTAAATGGCTTTGTCGACAAAACCGGAGTATCTACCTGTCTTGCCACTTGCTGACAAGACAGAAACAGGCATAAAACAAGTCCGCCACAAAAGTATTTCTTGATATTCATGATATTACATTAGTTAGTTGGTTTATTTACTGCGAAGCTCATACATTGTTTCTCCTACCGAACGTGCCGCACGTACCAATTCCCAGTTGGGGGCATCATATACATTGATAAAGCCTATCTGATAATTCTCCCCATCTCCGCGTCCGGTCACAGCCTGGTCATTATACTGGAACCAGTGTGTTCCTACCAGATAAGGATTGGTCACGGCATCCTGCACATAGTGTTTATACAAGTCTGCCCTGTTCTCCTGATTTCCCCCATAACGCAAGCCGCCATGCAGCAGTCCACGGTCCAGTCCGCCAAAGTGGAACTCTCCGATTATCATCGGGAAATCGAGATTCCTGGAGGGGTGAAGGGAATAGGCTGAATAGGTATATCTGTTGAAGCTCACGATATCACAGTATTTGGAGGCGATATCCACAATCCATTGCTGCACCGGATTACCGGCAAAATCTCCATAGTTGAAACGACATCCCAAATACAATTTGTCGGGTGCTTTAGCCTTCAATGCATTCTTGATACAACGGAAATAAGCATTGGCAACATGAGCGGTGAAATCCACCAGGTCTTCTTTGGCTCCTGCATAGCAAGAGTCACTCTTCATCCAGTCATCCCAAGTAGCAAAGTCACTTCCCCAAGTACGGTTCAGTTCCGCCAACGACGCATATTTCTCAACCAGCCGGTTTTTAAATTCTTCTTTTGCATAAGGATATCTGCCTTGTAATGTCAAAGTAGCCAGATACGTATTATCTCCCCAACCAAGTTCATTATCCACAAAATACCCTATACACCATTCATCTTTGGCAGCGGATGAGTGGCCCAAAGTCTTTTCAACCCCTTTCTGGAATTCCGGTGAGAAGGGATCCTGAATGAAATGTCCGTACTGCGTATGGATTACTGCCGTGTAGGGAGTTTTTTGGGTACGGATAACGTCCTCATTCGACCAGTTGGCAATGGTATTGATATTCCAACTTCTCAAACGGCGGTTTGCCTTATCAATCATCTTTGTCTTATAGTCAGCTCCCCATTTCCGGTACATATTCAGTTTCCAATAAGAAAGTTCTTTCCTGCCATCCCGTTCGGAGACAAAAAGGGAGGAATCAACATCGGCAGGAAGATTTAAAGAACGATAAAACTTCTCACGTCCCCTGATATTCGTTTCATCACCACCGGCCACACAGGTGATGCCATGAGACCAGAACAAATGCCCCAGCGGATCAACCAGCCACCATTTGCCCTGATACTTTTCTATGCGGAAATGTCCGGTGGCTGTCAGTTTGGGACCGTCGGCCCAACCACCATATATATCCCAATTTTTATTACCCGGATGTTTCTTCATATCCAGTTCTTCTTTCTTATCCGCTTTTATGATATCGTTCACACCGGATATCTTTCCCGGATAACGGGCCGGAATATATTGACCGAATTCGTCTACGAACGGAAGCAAGGCTTCATACTCTTTGCCCGAATATTCTTTGTAAGGCATAGCCAGCGTGATGTTTCGGATTATCACCTGATCACCCGGCTGTATGCGCGGAAAGTCCAATGAGAACTTATAAATAGACTCAGGACGGTAACCGCACCACAATCTTGCGGCTCCACCGGGTAAGCCATTCATCTTGGGAAACAGTTCTAACTGCTGTTTGGAATATTCCTTGCGTAAAATCAGGGTTTCAACTTTCCGTGTACTTTTAGCCGGAACGTACGCTGCTCCCGTACTCCAATAATCACCATCCAGATGGCATTCCACAAACAACTCGTGGTCTGCCAGATTCTGAACTTCACAAACCAGATGCACAAAAGGAGAAAAGTCCCAGGTTTCCTTTCCCGAAAGGAAAACCACACCCGCACCTTTCTGCGTAGCCGTCCAGTGCAACGCCTTTCCCAGAGATGACTTTTCAAGTCCATAAGTTTCCACAGTGCCTTTATTCAGTATCTCTGTAAGTAATTTCCCGTCGCTCCGTTCGCCTGCCCATATTATTGAACAGGTCAGAAGAATAGCTATCGATAAAAAGAATGTTTTCATATTTATTATTTAAATAGTTGCTTCAGATTAGTTTAGTTTGACGCATTGGGCAGATAGAAATCAAAAGGAGTATCTCTATCACAAGTCATCACTCCCGCCCCGTTCACCTTCAACTCGGCTACTTGTATGGAAGAGCGGCGATAGATATAAGGCAATACCCCGGCCTCGTCCAGTTTACCCGTTTCATCACCCCATCCACCTTCTTTCTCCCAGCCCGGATGGGTGAAGTAGAATACATAAGCTTTATCTCCGGCGACTACGACTCCCGGATGACTGGCCCGGACATTATCATCCTTACGTTCCCCTTTCTTACCCAAAATGACGCTTTGCTTTTCCCACTTCTCCGCATCTGCAGAACGGTATACCCCGAAGCCATTCCATTGGTCAATCAACATCCAGTAATATTGTTTGTAATAGAAAACAAACGGAGCTTCATGCGGAACGTCACCGATAGTAATGCCGGAGACATTCTTCCAATGATACAAGTCATCGCTCACAGCCTCTACCGTATAGCCTATACGGGAGTTTTTATACCACATTCCCCACTTTCCGTCAGGTTTCTTATAAACCGTGGCATCCAGCAACGCATCATTATTCGCCAGAGGAATCAGTCCGCAAAGTTTCCAGTCCCATAGGTTTTTACTTGTATAATGGGCTATCTTGCCAATGCCCGACCAAGACTCGTGTATGCCTCTGATATAAGTGACAAACAAATGGTATACTCCTTTATCGTACACTACATGGGGAGCCCAGAACGTATTTTTCCCACGTTCAAACTCCAGATCCAATGCACCAACATATTCCCAGTTCTTCCCGTTGTCCGTACTGGCCGCCACACCGATACTGGTACCATAACACCAATTTGTTCCTTGCGTAGAAACGTTGGCACGACGATTGGTATAAAACATATACCATGCTTTCTCCTGTTCATTATATATCACCATCGGATCTGCCGCTCCGTCATGAATCGGATCTCTGAACAGAGGGGCTTTAGGTATTCTCAATACTTCCTTTGCGGCCGATTGGGCTTCTGCATCTGCTATGATACCCAAAGTCAGTCCGCATCCTATCATGAGCATCAACAATAATCGTTTCATCTTCATATCGTATATCTTAGTTATTCCTTATGAGTTCTAAAAGAGGTTGCCGGCAATCCTTCCTTATTATACAAGTTCACGGCAGGATTAGAATCCCATGCATGCCTTGCCGACAATGGCTTCAAGACAGTATCACTCCATACAAGGACATCATCGCCATCAATAATTGCTTTTGCAGGAACATACTTATGGTCTTCACCGGCTACTTCAAACGTACGCAGTTCCTTGCCATCCTTACTCATCAAGCCACTTCCCGTACTTCTGAATTTCAAGCGTATCTTATTCCCTTCTATTTGATAAGAGTCATAGACCGGTCCCTGGAAGACGCCGACACTATCTTTATAAACCAGCTCTTTGGCACGCAGATACAAACGTTCGCCCACCGGCTTCTTATTGTTCGGATGAATATCATAAGGATCACCCACATCTATCGAAACAGCCATCCCGACATTAGGCAATTCGAGAGACTCGGCCTGAGCTTCACGGAAATATTGGCAACTGCCGCCACTGATATTAGGCAACTGCACAAACAGGAACGGGAGATAACCTTGCTCAAAACGTATGCGCCAGTCGGTAATCATTGTCGGCTGCAACTGCTTATACAACTCCGGCTGACCGGAATTTCCTTCTCCCTGATACCAAAGGAAACCACGAATGCCGTATGGCAAAAGAGGTGAAATCTTGGTATTGTACATACAGGTTACATTATTGGAATATCCTCTTCCCACAGGCAACTTCGGTTCGATTTCACCATTGTACTTCCACTGACCTTTCAGGGAAATACGCACCCGGTTATCAGCCGAATGCAAATAGGGATCACTCGCCTCATCACCCAAACGCCCATTACCCCATTCCGACAACAGCCTTACAGCAATCACATTCTTACCTTTACGAAGCAATCGGGCAGGAACACGGTAACTTCGCACCCCGTCCCATCTCTCACGTCCCACTTCTACTCCATTGAAGTAAGTGACATCACCGGTCATAACCTTTCCCAAATGCAGAATCAAATCCTCGCCCGTCGCTTCCTTGGGAAGCGTGATTTCTTTTCGCAACCAAAGTAACTGGTATCCTCCCAAACCTACCCGGGGCGGATATACAGGATATGCTTCTTCCTTCCAACTTTTATCGTTGAAAGAGAGTTTATGAGCACCCTGTTTCAAGCCTGCTTGCGTAGTCTGAACTATATTTTCACGCTCCTTATCTTTCTCAACCCCCAACTGATGGAGAGCAGCCCAGTCTTCATCACTCTTATAAACCTCTTCAATCACCCTGTTCTTAAAAGCCGGAATCGTATAGAGCATCTCGGCACTAATCCACGCCTCGCAGATCGTACCACTCCAGGAAGTATGTATGATGCCTACAGGTACTTTCTTATCTAAATGTAAAGCACGTGCAAAGAAATAAGCCACGGCTGAGAAGCCTTTTACTGTTTCCGGCGTGCAAACCTTCCATTCACCTCCGGTCAAGTCGTCATGCGGAGTCCTGCTTACAACCTCAGGAGTGCAAAATTCACGGATATCAGGATAGTTGGCATCCTTAATCACCTCTCCGGCAGACAGGACGGCACCTACTCTGTAATTCATATTCGATTGTCCGGAAGCCAACCATACTTCACCCACCATCACATTGCCGTATTCCTTTTTATGTCCGTCGCAACTCACGCTCAATGTATAAGGGCCGCCCACCTGCATCGGCTCCATCCTGACCAACCATTTACCTGTTTTATCTGCCACAGTAGTATACTCTTTCCCACCAATCCCGATCCTGACCTGCACACCGGGAGGTGCCCATCCCCAAACAGGAGCATAGATGCCCTGTTGAAGCACCATATTGTCTGAGAATATACGGGCTACTCTCATCGAAGACTCTTGTCCGCTTGCATGCTGGCAAAGCATCGACAACAACATCATCGAAAAGAATAAAACCGAACTAATACGTTTGTATGTCATAATCCTATATTTTACTTATTATACCTATCTTGCTTCCTAAAAAAGAATCCGAAGAGGCCCTCTTTTTACCTCGTATCTACTGAGTTCCTGAATCCTTTGGATTATAAATCCGGCAGAAGTGTTCCTTTTTGTAACTCTTATCCCGTACTTATCCTGCATTAGAGGCCTCTCCGGAGACTATTACTTCCAACCGGGATTCTGAACCAGTTTAGAGTTTTTGTATATCTCAGCTTGTGGAATCGGGTAGAAATACATACTATCATCCCAAGTACGGTCCGCAGTCACGCTGTACTCAAAAGAGAGTCCTTCACCGGCCTTGCTGATAGAGACGCGTTTAATCTTCGTTGTCTCCTGACCTATTTTCCATCTGCGGATATCCCAGAACCGATGATCTTCGAAAGCCAGCTCGGCCATTCGTTCCTTCCGCAAAGCCAGACGGAACGCTGTCTTCGACGGAACATCTTCTACGGTCAGCGCAGCAATTTCCAAACCGGTTCTGCCACGTACCATATTGATGGCAGTCCGGGCTGAAATATTCAGTTCTTCCGTAACTCCTTCCGGACCATAGGCTTCATTCATAGCCTCAGCATAAATCAACAATACCTCGGCGTATCTGAACAATGGCATAGAATGGCGGGCAGTAGTCGTATTATTGGCCGTCAGGCTCACATTGATATTGACAAACTTACTCAGATAATAACCGGTCTTTGTTGCTCCCTCCTGCGGCAAGCCGTTGAGACCATTCGGCAACACATCCACTTGTTTGCCATAAGCTGTATTTCCACCATGATAAAGTACGGTATAGGCCAGCCGCGGGTCTCTGTTGGCGTATGGATTCGCCTCGTCCATTTCCTGTCCTTCTTTCATATCATACGCGTCTACCAGGTTCTGTGTAGGACAGTTACCACTCTTTCCGCCTTCCAAGCCAATGGGGAAGTTCAGTTTCTCCAGTTCGTTGGTATCACCTATTCTTTTAACCAGAATCATCTCTGCGGACTTGAAGTTGTCGGTGCCCAACAATTGGTTGAATGGAACCAAAGATAAGTTCCAACTGCCGGAAGCATCCATAATCTTCTTGGCGGCTTTTGCAGCCTCTATCCATTTATCCGGGCTGGTTTCAGCATTCGGATTGTTCAATGGGCTTGCAGCATACAATAATGCCCTTGCTTTCAGCGCCAATGCAAAGATTTTGGACACACGGCCGGTTTCATTATCATAGTCAGCATTATAGATGGCAGGCAGTCTTCCATCTTCGGCTACTTCGTCACACTCTCTGACTATAAAATCGATGACAGTCTGGTAATCAACCGGCTCCTGATTGTTCACTTCCTCTTCCGTCAGGACTTTAGTTATCAGCGGGATTCTGTTATAGCGCTTCACCAGTTCGAAATAGTAATAAGCACGCAGGGCTTTCACTTCCCATTCCAGGTTCCTGTATTTGCGCATCATTTTGGCATAGTCCTTTTTAAATTCAAACTCTTTCCAGTCCTTACCTGTCCCATGCTCCAGGTAATCATTACAGGCACGGATAGCTTTGTAATAATGTCCCCATTTATCATCTACAGCACGCAGGGCACTCCAACTTCCGTCATAATAGCGGTGAATGGCCGAAGTGGGCCACACGTATTCCGCTTCATCACATCCTGCCGAACGCAAGGCTCCGTCTACATCGTTTAAAGCCCCCGGAAGATAGGCATAGATGCCCGTTACGAAGTCTGTATTGGACCAGGTTGTATTGAATAGTTTATTCTGGTCATAGTCCGAATTCTCATTATAATCCAGAAAGTCACCGCATGAGGAGAACAACAACATCAGAACTCCTGCAAGAAATATATGCTTTTTCATAATCTATCTATCTTTTAATTACATTAAAAACCTACCGAGAAGCCAACCTGAATAGATGCCGGAATAGGATGGGAGGTTCCCATTGCCTCAGGATCACACACATCTACGTGGTCAAACAAGATAAAATCGGAAGCCCTGACGTAGAGTTTCGCTGATTGCAAAGGCGTAGAAGCCAGTAACTTTTTAGAGAACTTATAATATAACTCGGCATGACGCAACTTCAGGAAAGATTTATTGGTCAACCACACCGTATTGTCATTGAAGTTATTGGCATTTGTTCCCTGTGATAATCTTGGGAATTTAGCATTCGGCGTTTCGGGCGTCCAACGGTTGTTGTAATAATACTCTGAGATAGAAGTATTACCCGTCAGAGGGCGGAACAAGCTCGACGTAGAAGCTATGGCAGAATAGTTGCCTGTTCCCTGCACCAATGCGTCGATACCGATTCCCTTATATTCTATCCCAAGATTGATGGAGTAATAAATTTCAGGAACCTGACTACTATAACCGATAGCTTTCTTATCAAATTCATCAATAATCTTATCACCATTCAGATCCCTGAACTTAATATCACCCGGCTTCACAGTCGACATGTTCTGCTTAGGACTGTCGGCAATGTCCTGTTCATCCTTAAAGAAACCGATTGCTTCGTAACCGAAGATTTGTCCGACCGGCCGTCCTGTAGCTTTCATCCATTCATAAGGAGCATACTCCTCACCCATTTCAATAATCTTATTGCGATTAAAAGTGAAATTGCCACCTACATTAAACCGGAAATCCTTTATCTCTTTATGATAGTTCGCCGCAATTTCAACACCCTTATTCTCTACTTTTCCTATATTCTGAAAAGCGTTGGTGGCACCCAACACAGCCGAAACATCACCGGGAGTAACCAGCATATCCGTTCTCTTCTCTTTGAACAGTTCAACGGTCAGGTCGAAAGACTTGAGAAAAGACATATCCAATCCCAGATTAGCCTTGGCAACCTTCTCATACAACATGTTCGTAGTCGGCAGACGTCCTTCTCCCAATCCGCTGGCACCATTGTATTCACCCCCCAGAATGTATCCGTTAGCCCAACCATACTTGCGATTCCACATCAAAGACTCCGGCATGATATCCGTACCGGTCAGTCCCCAGGAAGCACGGACTTTCAGAAGATCCAGAAAAGCGACGTCTTTCAGGAAATCCTCATTAGAGGCTACCCATGCAGCCGAAACAGCCGGGAAATTCCCAAAGCGATGGGCAGGAGCCAACAAGTTGGAGCCGTTACGCGAAAAGGCAACGTCTGCAATGTATTTATCAGCATACACATAATGTACATGTCCCAACAGGTTGATACGGTTACGGGTGTTATGCTGCCCGTTCAGAATGGTCTGCTCGCGCGAAGCGGCAAGTGTCACATCCAGTTTATGATTATTCCAGGCATTGGCATAGTTCACCCTCCCCCATAGATTGAAGCGACTCCACTGATTACCGAGGGAAGAGCTGAACGAAGCAGCCGTACTTTCACCCTTCAAAGTGTAGTCTTCCGAAGAAGACGGATTGGAAACATTAGGTACGGAATACGCATAGTTCATACCATAATTATCCCAATAGTCGCAAAAGTTATCGTATGCAATGCGCGCATCTACCGAAAGACCTTTCAGGAACATACCCAAGTCTTGTCTGATAGACATATCGGCAAACAGAAGGCGCTGGTGGCTTCTGGCGTATCCTTTCGCTGCGATTTCCGCCACCGGATTCTTTGTCCAGACATTACTTCCACCCCACTCGCCATAAGGGGTCTTAATTGGGAAAGCCGCCGCCGGAGTATTGTAAATCATACTCATAATATCCCCCGTCAAAGGGTTCGGCCGGTTATGTTCTGCCAACATACCGCTCATCTTGAATGAAAGCAAGGTCGATTTAGTCAGATCTACATCGATATTGGTTCTTATACTCAACTTTGAATACTTAAGCTGTGACGAATATTCGTCAACGATATTCTCCGGTTTGATGAAGCCTTTATAGGACAAATAGTCTATAGAAGAGAAGTATCTGGCCACTTTTCCTCCACCACTCAAAGTAACGAAAACATTGTCGGTAGAACCGGATTTGTTCAGAACTTCATCCATCCAGTCCACATTGCCGTAATGAGGATCGTTGTTCTTGATCCCGTTCAACTGTGTTTGGTCATACATCGGGCTCAAGCCGTCATTCTTCAGCGCTTCATTCATTGCCTGCGCATAAGTATATCCATCGGCAAACTTCGGCAAACGGTTCAGCATATTAAAGTGGTGTTCGTAATTGACATGGATATCGATCTTCTTCCTCGAACCCGTCTTGGTTGTCACCAACATCACTCCATTGGCACCACGCAAGCCATACAATGCGGTAGCCGCCGCATCCTTCAGTATCTGGACGCTTTCTATCTCTTCCTTTGTAATCATACTCAAGTCTCTTTCAAAACCATCTATTATCACCAGGATAGAGTTATCACGTGTAGAGTTCAGGCCACGAATTATGGTGGTCGGCACACTTTCCCAAACCGTACCACCTTTTTGCAGTACCGTAAGTCCCAATCCTTTACCATACAGGGCGTTCAAAGGATTCGTCGCAGCACTTTTCATGATTTCATCTCCGGTAACTTCCGATATTGCAGCCGAGGATTCTTTAGCCTTTACCGTCACGCCATAGCCTAAATTCAGAAGTCTTTCCCCCTTAGCAACAATTGCACTATCTTGTTGTGCATATGCACTCAGACAAGAGAACATTAACGCACACGATAATTTATATATATTTCTCATAATCTTTAAATTCTTTTATTGTGATTAACAAGCTGCTGACTACCATCCTGGATTCTGAGTAAGATATCCCTTATTCATTTCCACAAACGGGAAAGGAGACAGATACCATTTGGGAGTAAAGAATACAGTTCCGTTCTCACCATCCTGAATAAATCTCTTCTTTACAGAGAACTTCTCATAAGAATATGTATTATTATCTCCACGACGAATGCGAAGTCCGTGTAGAATCTTACGGAAGTCCTTAGCCTGTTTCCATCTGATCATATCATAGTAGCGCACTTCTTCAGCACCAAATTCCCTGGCACGTTCGTCCAGAATTTCCTGACGCATCTCCTCTTGGGTTAGTCCCGGATTCAATCCGGACAGGTTAACGCGTGAACGCACGTAATTCACATATTGATAAGCATCGCTTGTACGCCCCACTTCATTCAAAGCCTCAGCATAGCTCAGGTAAATCTCGGGTAAACGTAAATAAGGCCATTGATCTTGTTTGCCAGCCATATGCTCTTTGTCCAAGATATACTTGTAAATGGCAAATCCGGTAAATGCCGCACCATCACTGGCCAGATCATTGGCTGGTCCTTCGCGACCGCCAATCCACATCTCCGCCACATGGTCCAAACCGAATTCGGCATTGTTCACCAGACAGTTCTCATACAAACGGGGATCCCTGTTGGCAAAAGGGTCTTCCGCAATATAGTTGTCCTTACTTTGCCTATCCCAAAAAGAAGCATCGAACGGAGTACCATCCGCATAAGGGAAAAGATTCACATATTCCAGTGTAGGAGTCATTGCTCCATACGAGCCGTAAGATTGCAGATAATAACAGTCACCGTCCCAATACCAAGACACTGTGGCACGGGCACGTGTATCAATCAACAACTCACCATTCGCTCTCCTGTAATATGCATCCTGATATGCTTGGCGGGGATTAGAAGCATTACGAACCAAGTCCCAGGGTTTGCCTTCCTGCTGATTGCGCGTCATAAACAAATCACAGGCATCAACTACATCATCCCAAAGCGACATATCTTTTCCACCAAACCAGGCATGCTGTTCCGCTACCGATGGAGTTGAGGCTTCTTCCGGATAATAAGGTTCATTATCATTGAACAAGGGACTTGCACCGAACAGCAAGACTCTAATTTTCAGTCCGAGAGCGGCAGCGGCAGTAAAGCGTCCCGCCCATTGCTCCTGTTCATTAGATTGCAAAGCCCAGGGTAATACGGCATAAGCCTGATCACAAAGGTCGGCAATGAACTCCATCGTTCCGCGGGCAGTGGCTCGCGGCAATTTAAAATCATCATTCGGATCAAATGCTTTGGTTACTAAAGGAAGACCACCATAGTTTCTGAACATATCAGCATAGTGACAAGCTATGATCATCTTAGCTTCACCCTTCAAACGTTCTTTCTCTTTATCGTCTATATTGGGAGTCTGACCGATGTTCTCAATAAATAACCAGGCCTTACGGATACCAGTCCATTGATCTTCACCGTTAGAATAAGAATAAACGGCAGCTGAATAATCGGAAGTAGCATTGAACTGGCCGGAATAATACAGACCGCTTACACCATCCCAGCTCAAACCGCTGGTAAAACAATCGGTCAGTGCATCAACGGCTCCCATATTCATTCTGTTTCCTTTCGCACTCCAGTTCAGGGGACGCCCATAATATAAGGAAGTATAAGCATTCCACAAGAATGCACGGGCATAGTTCGCATCATTGAATACTACGTCTTTATCCACATCCACACTCGGAGCTTTTTCCAGAAAAGCATCACCCACTTTCAAGTCATCGACGCAAGAGCCCAATGTTATCAATAGAATAAGGATTAATCCATTTAATATCTTTTTCATGTCAGTCGTTGTTTTAGAAGCTTACATTTAAACCAAAATTGATTACACGCATCACCGGATATTGCGGCACACCACTGGACATTGACTCCGGGTCTGATATTTTCAGCTTATCAAAGGTCAGCAGATTATAACCGGTCATAAATACACGCATTTTCTCCATACCTATTTTCGGCATAAACGGAAGGCGGAAATTATAGCCGATTTCAATATTCTTCAAGCGTAAGTAACTTGCATCTTTCACCCATAATTCAGAATCCCGGTAGTTATTCTTCACACCGTCAATCGTAGCACGCGGTAGTTTTGCAGTAGCAGCCGTTTCAGGTGTCCAACGGTCTTCAAACTGGTGAAGCATCAACGATCTGTCATTAGTTTCTCCAAGAGGTTTACGGAAAGTTTCTTGCAGAACGCGGGAAGTTTTGGTTGCGCCCACCCATAACATGCTAAAGTCAAATCCCTTATACTCGAATCCTAATGTGAGCCCTGCATTCAATAACGGGTAACTCGGATATCCAAGTGCAGTCTTATCATTATCATCAATCTTACCGTCATTATTCAAATCTTCGTAAACCACATCACCTTCTTTCAAGACATAACTGTGGTCTGCTATATTCTCCATTCCTTCATAATAAAATCCTCTCACCTTCAAACCGAAAGGTTGTCCCACCGGATGGCCGGTCTTCAAAGTATATTCATATTCCGAAGGAACTTCATCCTGATAAACAATCTTATTCTTGGCATAAGAGACATTCAGATTTGCCCAGTATCTGAGTTTCTCCAATTTATGATTCCATTTCAAGTTCAGTTCAACTCCTTTATTAGAAACAATACCTAAGTTCAATACCGGCAGACTCATTGCGTGGATAATCGGGTCGGTCGAGGCTTTTGCCAGAATGTCTTCGCGCCTTTCATAGAAGTAATCAATACTACCACTCAGTTTCTGCCCAAACAAAGAGAAGTCGATACCATAATTTTGCTTGGCAGATTTCTCCCAACTCAGTCCCGAATTACCAAAACTCTTTTCATAAGCACCCGGTGTCCAACTCGTACCTGTACCAAACTGATAACCGCCTCCGATAAAATAGCTGTTAGGCAAGTATAAGAAACGATCCATGAAATTATTGCCGTACGGATGGTATCTGTCATTACCTACCACACCATAAGAAGCACGTATTTTTAAGAAATCAACCACCGGATTATCTTTCAGGAACTCTTCCTGGGTAAGTACCCATCCACCTGAGACTGCGGGAAACAAACCATAACGGTTGCCGGGAGCAAAATTCTCAGAACCATTATACCCCACGTTACCTTCAATCAGATATTTATTGTCATAATCATAAGTGACACGGCCCACCAATCCTACATATCCCCTTGGTATGCCCGGATAATCACTGTCAGGATAATAGGCCTTACTCTGATTATAGAGAACCAATGCAGAAAGGTGATGCAAATCAAAATCGCGCTTCCAGTCGAAACTTGCCTCAGCATACCAGTCACGTGACTTACCGAAACTTTCACCATAACCAATCAGACCGGCCTCACCATCCTGAATATAAACGACTTCGTTCGGATCAGAGCTTGCCGGATGCTCCATCCAGGTAACATCTTTTCTATACCAAGGCTGATAGCTTTCAATAGAAGTAGCACGCTCTTTCACATGGTCATATCCGCTATTATAGGCAAACTTTATCTTGAACTGCAATCCTTTGGTGACAAAATCCAGTTTCTGACTTAAAGCCAAATCCAGATTGATGACATTCGTAGTTTTAGCGCTATAACCACGTCCATAAATATTGCCTAAACCATCCGACAAGCCTACCGGTAGATACTGGCTATTACCTTTAATCCACTTTCCATCCACAATTCCGGGACCGGAAAACGGAGTAGCCCAATAAATTCTGCGGAACAATTCATTTATATTATCGCCCGAACGTGGAGAATTCCTCTTTTCCACACGCCCGCCCATATTAACAGTCACAAGCGTTGTCTTTGTAAAATCAACATCCAGGTTTGCACGATAGTTATAACGGTTGAAGTTGAAGTTAGCATCATAACGGGTATCATGGTTTTTAAAGAATCCTTTCTGATTCAGCATACCCATAGAGACAAAATAACGAACTCGCTCCGTACCGCCTGAGATGTTTACGTTACCTTGTGTTTGGGGAGCAGACGACTTGAATAGCATATCCATCCAGTCCGTATCCGGATATATGATAGGATTGGAATGGGTACGGAAAGCCTCTACCGCTTCCGGGGTAAACTTAGGGTCTTTGCCATCATTCGCATAAGCCTCATTCATGAAAGTGGCATATTCATAGCTGTTCACAAATTCCGGCATGCGCGTCGGAGCCTGGATGCCGTATGAGAAAGAAGCGTTAATCTTAGCCTTACCTTCTTTACCACGTTTCGTGGTAACAATAATGACGCCATTCGCACCGCGTACACCGAATACCGCCGTCGAAGAAGCATCTTTCAGGATTGTGATGCTTTCCACTTCATTAGGATCTATCTGAAAAAAACTCCGTTCCACACCATCCACCAGGTATAGCGGTTTGGCATTCATTGTGTTCAAAGTACTGATACCACGGATAAAGACATCCGGGTCATCTCCACCAGGCTGACCTGATGACTGCACGGAAGAAACTCCCGAAAGCACACCGGACAACATATTACCAATACTGGCTGTAGGCACTTTCAACAGCTCATCCGTATTTATAGAGCTGATCGAACCGGTCAAAGTCACTTTCTTCTGGGCACCATAGGCAACTACTTGCACTTCGTCCAGCAAAGTATTGGAGGTTTTCAATACAATATTGAAAACAGACTTCCCTTTCATCGGAATTTCCTGAGTCTCCATACCTACAAAAGATACGACCAAAGTTCCTTTCAGGTCATCGGCCCGAAATGAGAAATGTCCTTCAACATCCGTTATGGTTCCTGATGTGGTTCCCTTTACAAGAACACCTGCCCCAATCACAGGTTCTCCCGTATCATCCTTCACAACACCCGATACTGTTGCATTCTGACCGAAAGTAGCAGTGAACGAACATATACACAATAACCCTACTATTAATTTCCGGACTAACCAGGATTTAGCAGTGTTATTCATTTCTTCTAAATGCTTTTCATGTCCCATACTTTTTCTATTAAATTAAAATTAAAAAGGTTTTTATTTATATCTGTTGCAACACTGCAAAAGTGATTAAAAAGAAGTTCATCGCTGTCGGGAATTCATTCATTCATGTCGAGAAATCATTCATGCCCTGTTCCAAATGGCAAAAGAATGATGCGTCAGACCATATTGACTGATTTTTCTACCTACTTATTTTTATATTTACTTCTATTTGCAAGCGTCTTTACAATTCCTCTGTTTTATGTATTATCTTGAGTTTAATTTAGTATTTTTGCGAATAGCATCTAAAGACAAATATATGAAAGACATTTGGAAATCATATCTGATCTTTTTTCTAATCACTCTAATTTCCGGGAACACGCAGGGGCAAGAATATAAGAGTGAGTTCAAGAGTCTTCCCCCTTACATCAATATCCCGACTGATGTTCAGCAGATATATCAGGATAGAGAAGGTTTTATCTGGTTTGCCACCCGCAACGGAGTATGCCGTTTCGATGGGTATGAGTTGGAAACCTTCAAATCTAATCTATATACTCCCAATGCTTTATCCAGCAACGACATTCTGGTCATACAAGAGGATTATCAAAACAGACTGTGGATAGGTACCAGTTATGGTCTGAATATGCTCGACAAAAAGACGGGAAAAATTCAAAAGGATTTTGGTGTTTTGAATAATGAAAGAGTTCAATCCCTATTAATAACAAAGGACAGTACCATCTGGATAGGAACCGGCAGCTGGCTATATAAAAACGATAAAAAGCCCAACCAGCCAAATACCGCCGAAAACTTTATCAAAGTCAAACAAATGGATGTAAAATCTCTTATAGAAGCACCCAACAATCAGATATGGATAGGTACATGGAGCAATGGGCTGCACCGTTACATTGTCTCCACAGACAGCCTAATAACTTATCCGGCCTTCAATCCTTTAAATTCTGCCTATTTCCTGTTTCAGGACAGCAAAGAGCAAATCTGGATCGGGACATGGGGATACGGACTATATAAGCTTCATCATCCCTACGATACAGAAAAAGCTTATTTCGAGAAATTCGTACACGAAAAAGGAAATAATAACAGTCTTATACATAACCTAATATATTCCATATCCGAAGACCTAAGTACCGGTACCTTATGGATAGGAACACTGGAAGGTTTGAGTTGCTTTAATGGTAAAAACTTTGTAAACTATGCCCCTAATATCCCTTCCAGCGGACTACCCTACAATGAAATCATAACGATCTTCAGGGATCGGACAGGAACCATGTGGCTGGGTTTTCTCGGAGGAAGAGTCTATTGGGTAAAGCCACAAAATCTGCAATTCAACCGCCATCAACCCACTTATGCCTCCAATCAGACCGCCTGTAACAATATTCAAGGACTGACTATCTATAAAGATGATTTATGGATCGGTCTGGAAAAGCATAGTTTCATCATCCATGACCGCACCACACACTCCAATAGTAAAAGGGAAAAGGCTTTTAGCCCAACCATCCTCAACTCTGAAGATACATACTATAGCTTTCTGAAGCCACAGAACAGAGATGAACTATGGTTAGGCAGTTTCGGCAATGGGCTTTACATATACCGCCCGGAAGACCATAGACAGCCTTTGTCAAACATGAGTTCAACCACAGTTCCCCAATTCCCGAATTTCATATTTTGTATGTTTGAAGATAATCGACAGAATGTTTATCTGGGTTCCACTACCGGATTAAGTATTCTGACAAAAGAAGGACAGTTTTACCACTACAATAATCTGCTCTCCCCGCAAATGCAATATTCGCATAACATTTATTCCATAACCCAAGACAGCCTCAACAATATATGGATAGGAACGGATCACAGTGGAATATTCCGTATGCCACCTCCACAAGATTACGGGAAGTGTACATTTTTCTCTTATTCCATCAACAACCAAAAGATTAATTCAAATGAAATACAGTGTATCTTCGTAAATAAAGAAGGTAACATTCTGACAGGTACAGATGGCGGAGGACTGAATCTTTATGATCCCCAACAAGATTCTTTCATTTCCATCCATACCCAATACAATATCCCCGGCGATATGATATGCAGTATTTTGGAAGACAAACAACAAAATCTGTGGATGGGAAGCAACGTCGGATTGATAAAACTAAATCTGAAAGATTCTATTGCAGAAAGCAAATGCCGCCTCTATACCACTTCCGATGGATTGCAGGATAATAAATTCGCGAGAGGGGCTGCCTGTCAGGCGGAAGATGGAGAAATGTTTTTTGGCGGTCCTCAAGGATATAACTCTTTTTATCCTGAGAAACTGACTGCCGACGAATCACAACCGGAGATTTTTATTACTGATATACAAATACAAAACCAATCACTGAAGAATCTTCCGGCAACGGAGAGAGCCGCGATTTCTGACTTTGCTCCCGGATACACCCGGACTCTTCGCCTGAATTATAAGCAAAATGATTTCAGTTGTAAACTATCTGTACTAAACTTCTATAATCCGGAAAAGAATGAGTATGCCTACAAGTTAGAAGGTCTGGACCATACTTGGCAGTACACTTCCAACAGAAGCAACATTATATCCTACAGTAATCTGGAAAGTGGTACCTATACACTATATATAAAAGGAAGCAATGGAAATGGAAAATGGAGTGAGGTAAAAGAAGCCATTACCATTACTGTAACCCCTCCTTGGTGGAGTAGCTCCTGGGCGTATTTCTTTTACTCTATATTCATTGTCAGCCTCATAGCCAATGCAATACGTATCGGAAGAAAAAAAATCAGGCAAAAAAATGCCCTCCGGATAAAAGAGCTGGAACAGAAGAAACAAGAGGAATTAAATCGTGCCAAACTACAATTCTTTACAAATATCACACACGAGTTACTTACTCCGTTAACCGTTATTTCTGTTACACTAAATGAAATCAAAAGTTACGCTCCAAGTGATTATTATTCCATAATGGATAATAATATCAATCGACTGAAGCGTCTGTTACAACAAATTCTGGAATTCAGAAAAGCAGAATCCGGTAATTTGAAGCTGAAAGTGTCACAAGGTAACATCACATCTTTCATCATGAACAGCGTCAACAGTTTCCTGCCTTTAGTAAAGAAGAAAAAGATGCAACTGGAAATATCTGTTGAGCAGGAAGATATAATAGGATATTTTGATCCGGATAAGATAGACAAGATACTCTATAATCTGCTTTCTAACGCGTTCAAATATAACAAAGAGGGTAAGAAAATCCATATCAATATTTCTTACAGTACATCATCCAAAGAGATTATCATTGCCGTAAGTGATAATGGAGAAGGAATTTCAGAAGAGAATCTCTCTAAATTATTCAACCGGTTCTATGAAGGAGATTACCGGAAATACCACACAACAGGACATGGAATAGGTCTGTCCCTGACCAAAGACCTTGTAACCCTGCATCACGGAACTATTGAAGTTAAAAGCAAACTTGGGCAAGGCACTACATTCAGTGTTACACTCCCCATTACGGAAGACGCATTCTCCGAAGAAGAAATTGACAGAAGTATTCTATCACTACCGGAGACAGCAGAAAACGACAGCACAGACAATGAGAGTAATAAAGCTGCATCCCATATAGAAACGTTTGAAGAAGTAGACAGAAAAACATTGCTGTTAGTTGAAGACAACGAAGATTTGCTTAATGTCATGTCTCACTCATTAGCCCGGGAATATCATATCCTTAAAGCCACCAATGGTAAAGAGGCCATAGCACAACTGGAAAAAGAGAAAGATATCAAAATTGTCATTTCAGATGTTATGATGCCCGTAATGAATGGCATAGAACTTTGCCATTACGTAAAGAAACAAGAAGAGTTATTACATATTCCTATCATCCTTCTGACAGCTAAGAATAGCGAATCAGACATCATTGAGGGATACGAAGCCGGAGCTGATGATTATATAACCAAACCATTTCAGTTGACTCTGCTTTTAGCCAAAATAAAGAGTCTACTGAAAAATAAAGAGAATCTTTTCAAGGATTACTCGGATGCCATTTATTTCAAAATGCAGAAACCTGATATAGATTCTACCGACAAAGTATTCCTGCAAGAGGCTATCAACTGTGTATACGAGCATCTGGATAACGTCGAGTTCGACCAACAGGCATTTGCCGATGCCATGAAAGTAAGCAAATCAACTCTTTACAGGAGAATAAAAAAATTATCAGGTGAATCACCTTCTGTTTTCATCTCAGATATACGTTTGCAAACAGCCCACAAAATCATCTCGGATAATCCTAATATCCGGATTTCTGATTTGGCTTATACCGTAGGCTATAATGACCCCAAATATTTTAGTAGTTGCTTTAAAAAGAAATTTAATATTATTCCCAGCGAAATATCATAAATGATAATTTACTGAAAGCTATTCGAAATAAACCGGCAATATAGGCGTACCCCCCAAAAAGAAGAGTACGGATAGACTAACATTGTATCTGTCAGTACCCTCTATTGACTTACCTCATCATCGCGTAAAACGATATCTCCTTCAGAGAGCACCAACCTCATACCAACCTCGCAGCAAAATCGCACTTACTCCATACTTGCTCCGTAGCAAATTCGGTTAGAGGTACCTTTAACCGAATTTGCTACGGAGTTGGTACGGAGCAAGTACATCTCAGGTACGGTCCGAATACAAAACCGGGACCATAAAACCACACGAATCCTACACTGATTCCCCACTGATAAAGCCTTTCAGCACAGAGTTCATTATCAACGAAATAAACAATGAACAGGGTGTTGAAAACTTCTCAAAAAGTTTTTAGTTAAAACTTGTGGGGAATTGTGGGGAAATGTGTACTTTTACCGTCGCTTATTATAATAAGGTAACGATGATACGTTTTTTGGGCAATATAGAAGCGAAAACCGACGCTAAGGGACGTGTATTTATCCCCGCCGGCTTTCGGAGGCAACTGCAATCTGCTTCCGAAGAGAAACTCGTGCTGCGCAAAGACGTATTCCAAGACTGTCTGGTACTCTATCCAGAAAGCGTTTGGTTCAAGACGCAAAACCAACTACGGAAGCGCCTGAACAAGTGGAACGCAAAACACCAAGAAATTTTCCGGCAATTTGTGAGCGATGCGGAAATCATGGTTCCCGACGGGAACGGACGCATCTTGCTGCCCAAACGTTACCTGCAAATGGCCGGCATACAGAGCGATGTACGTTTCATCGGTGTGGACAATACGATAGAAATCTGGGCAAAAGAGAAAACTGAACAACCGTTCATGAACCCGGAAGAGTTTAGCGAAGCTTTGCAGGATATTCTGGGAGACGAAGACGATTGGAAGGAAGACGAGGATGAGTGATTAACGATTAGCGATTAGTGATGAATGGGAAATGAAGAATTGACATATCATGTACCGGTGCTGTTGATGCCGAGTGTAGACGGAATGGAAATCCAACCGGATGGGACGTATGTGGACGTAACCTTTGGTGGTGGTGGCCATTCACGGGAAATACTGTCACGACTGGGAGACGGCGGACGGTTGCTGGGATTCGACCAGGACGAGGATGCGGAACGAAACATTGTAGATAATCCGCACTTCATCTTTGTACGGAGCAACTTCCGGTATTTGCACAATTTCCTGCGCTATCACGACATTGAAGAGGTAGATGCAATACTTGCCGACCTGGGAGTATCGTCCCATCACTTCGATGACAGCGAACGGGGATTCTCATTCCGCTTTGACGGTGCACTGGATATGCGCATGAACAAGCGTGCGGGGGATACTGCGGCAGATATCATAAACAACTATGATGAAGAGCGGCTGGCAGACATTTTCTACCTGTATGGCGAGTTAAAGAACAGTCGCAAACTGGCATCCGTACTTGTAAAGACACGTGCCGGACAGAAGATTACAACTATCGGAGAGTTCCTGGAAGTCATTAAACCGCTTTTCGGCCGGGAACGGGAGAAGAAGGAACTGGCTAAAGTTTTTCAGGCACTGCGCATCGAAGTGAACCAGGAAATGGAAGCACTGAAAGAAATGCTATATGCGGCAACTGAAGCTCTGAAACCGGGCGGACGACTGGTGGTGATTACTTACCATTCATTGGAAGACCGGATGGTGAAGAATATGATGAAGACCGGAAACGTAGAGGGCAAGATGGAAAAAGATTTCTTTGGAAATGTGCAGACACCCTTCCGGTTGGTAAACAATAAAGTAATTGTACCGGACGAAGCGGAGATAGAACGTAATCCGAGGTCGAGAAGTGCCAAACTGAGAATTGCAGAGAAAAAGTGATGCATAGTGATTAGCGTTAAGTGATTAGTGATAAGTGATGGAGCGATGAAAGAAATGGAAGAGAAACAGGTAAATGAAAAAACGGAGAAAGCGGAAAAGGCAACGAAGGCTAAAAACCGTACATCCCTGAAAAATATCATTGGTGGCGACATTCTGGCAACGGACTTTTTCCGCCGTCAGACTAAATTGCTTGTGTTGATAATGGTGCTGATTCTGTTCTACATACACAACCGCTATGCTTGCCAGCAACAGATGATAGAGATAGATAAATTGAAAAAAGAACTGATTGATATTAAATACGACGCCCTGACCCGCAGTTCGGAGTTGATGGAGCGGAGCCGCCAGTCGCGCATCGAGGAATACATTGCAACCAAGGAGAGTGACTTGCAGACTTCGACTAATCCACCGTATTTGATTAAATAAGAAATAGGGAGACAACTTTAGAAAAGAGAATGGCAGTAAATAAGAAAAATATCATGACCCGCTACTTCTTCGTAGTCCTTGTAATGGGATTGCTGGGGATAGCTATTGTCGTAAAAGGCACAATCATCATGTTTGCCGAACGACAGTACTGGCAGGATGTAGCCGACCGTTTTGTAAAAGAGAACGTGACGGTAAAGCCTAATCGTGGTAATATTCTTTCATCCGACGGCAAACTGATGGCAAGTTCCCTGCCCGAATATCGTATATATATGGACTTTATGGCGGGTGGATACACCAAAGACACCATGCTGGTGAATCATATGAATGAGATTTGTGAAGGACTACATAAGATATTTCCCGATAAAAGCACCGCCGAATTCAAGTCGCACTTGCAGAAAGGACGTAAAAAAGGTAGCCGCAACTATCTGATTTACCCGAGACGCATCTCATACATCCAATATAAGGAAGCAAAGCGTCTGCCTGTATTTAATCTGAACAAGTACAAAGGCGGGTTCCACGAACAAGTATACAACCAACGCAAGAAGCCATTCGGTTCACTGGCCGCCCGTACATTAGGCGATCTTTACGCCGACACCGCACAAGGAGCAAAGAACGGTATCGAGCTATCATTCGACACATTATTGAAAGGGCGTGACGGTATCACCCACCGCCAGAAGGTGATGAACAAATACTTGAACATCGTGGATATAGCTCCCGTGGATGGTTGCGACATCATCTCCACCCTTGATGTAGGCATGCAGGACATTTGTGAGAAAGCACTGGTGGACAAACTGAAAGAAATCAATGCTACCGTAGGTGTAGCCGTACTGATGGAAGTGGAAACCGGTGAAGTGAAAGCCATCGTCAATATGATGAAAGCGGGTGACGGCAACTATTACGAAATGCGGAATAACGCCATCAGTGACATGATGGAACCGGGCTCTACATTCAAGACCGCCTCTATCATGGTGGCCCTCGAAGACGGTAAAATTACCCCGGAAACGGAAGTAGACACCGGAAACGGTATCATGAATATGTACGGCAGTAAAATGAGAGACCACAACTGGCATCGTGGAGGATATGGAAAGATCAATGTAACGCGTATCCTGGAAGTTTCGTCCAACGTAGGTGTTTCTTACCTCATCGACAAGCATTACAAAGATAATCCGCAGAAGTATGTGGACGGATTGAAGCGTATGAGCATCGACCAGCCGTTGCATTTACAGATTTCCGGTGAAGGAGAGCCGAATATAAAAGGTCCGAAAGAAAGATATTTTGCCAAGACTACCTTGCCTTGGATGAGTATCGGATATGAAACGCAAGTTCCGCCGCTCAACATACTGACTTTTTATAATGCGATTGCCAACAATGGCGTAATGGTACGCCCCAAGTTTGTAAAAGCTGCCGTAAAAGACGGTGAAGTTGTGGAAGAATACCCAACGGAGGTGATTAACCCCAAGATATGCTCCGACCGTACTCTGACACAGATACGCGATATTCTGGAGAAAGTCGTATCACAAGGATTGGCAAAACCAGCCGGAAGCAAACAGTTCTCTGTGGCAGGTAAAACAGGTACGGCACAAGTATCTCAAGGCACAGCAGGTTACAAAAGCGGGCGGGTTAATTATCTGGTAAGTTTCTGCGGTTACTTCCCGGCAGAGGCACCGAAATATAGTTGCATTGTCTCTATTCAAAAGCCGGGACTTCCCGCTTCGGGCGGCTTGATGGCAGGCAGCGTATTCGGAAAGATTGCCGAAAGAGTATATGCGAAAAACCTGCGGTTTGACATACGCAGTGCGATAGACAGTACAAGTAATGTCATTCCTCCTGTAAAAGCCGGAGAAATGAACGAGGCATTACTGGTATTGAACAATCTGAAAGTACCGGTACAGAAACAATTCTCTCCCCAAAAAGGGAAAGAAACATGGGGACATACGCAAGAGTCACCCAATGCTGTTATTCTGCAGGGTAAAGAAGAATCTGGCTCAAATACCGTTCCCAGTGTTATCGGAATGGGAGCAAAAGATGCAGTCTATTTGTTGGAAAGCAAAGGACTAAAGGTCAGACTGAACGGTGTAGGTAGGGTGAAGAACCAATCGATACCGGGCGGAAACCGTGTAGTGAAGGGGCAAACGATAGCATTGACACTTCATTAAGTTTATCAAAATAGAATATACATTATATATAATAAGGTATGGTATTAAGTGAATTACTGAAAACAATACAACCGATACAAATTATCGGAAGTACGGAGACAGAAATAACGGGAGTAAATATAGACTCCCGCCTGGTGCAAGCCGGACATCTGTTCATGGCTATGCGCGGCACCCAAACAGACGGGCATGCCTACATTGCCGTGGCCATTGAAAAAGGCGCCGTGGCCGTGCTTTGCGAAGACGTGCCTGAGGAGCGGAAAGAGGGTATTACTTATATTCAGGTGAAGGACAGCGAAGATGCTGTAGGCAAGGTAGCCACTACTTTTTATGATGACCCGACTTCCAAGATAGAGCTGGTAGGCGTGACTGGAACGAACGGGAAAACCACTATTGCCACCTTATTATATGATACATTCCGTTACTTCGGTTACAAGGTGGGATTGATTTCTACCGTTTGCAACTATATAGACGATAAGGCCGTACCTACCGAGCATACAACCCCCGACCCCATCACCCTGAACCAACTATTAGGGCAGATGGCAGATTCCGGATGCAAGTATGTTTTCATGGAGGTGAGTTCACACTCCATCGCCCAGAAACGCATCAGCGGTCTGCGTTTTGCAGGTGGCATCTTCACCAACCTGACGCGCGACCATCTGGATTATCATAAAACGGTGGAGAATTATCTGAAAGCCAAGAAGAAATTCTTCGATGATATGCCCAAGAATGCATTCAGTCTAACGAATCTGGATGACAAGAACGGCCTCGTCATGACGCAGAACACGCGCTCCAAAGTATATACTTACTCCTTGCGCAGCCTCTGCGACTTCAAAGGCAAAATCTTGGAATCGCATTTCGAAGGTATGTTGCTCGACTTCAACAACCACGAACTGGCAGTGCGTTTCATTGGTCGTTTCAATGCCTCAAACTTGCTGGCGGTGTTTGGTGCAGCTGTGTTGCTTGGCAAGAAGGAGGAAGATGTACTGGTTGCCCTCAGCACCTTGCATCCGGTAGCCGGACGTTTTGATGCCGTCCGTTCACCTAAAGGCTACACCGCCATCGTGGACTATGCACATACCCCGGATGCGCTCATCAATGTATTGAATGCCATTCATGGTGTACTCGAAGGCAAAGGAAAAGTCATCACTGTGGTAGGTGCAGGCGGTAATCGCGACAAGGGTAAACGCCCCATCATGGCAAAGGAAGCTGCCAAAGCAAGCGACCGCGTCATTATCACCTCGGACAATCCGCGTTTTGAAGAGCCGCAAGACATCATCAACGACATGCTTGCAGGTCTGGACAAAGATGATATGCAAAAGACCATCAGCATTGCCGACCGCCGCGAAGCTATCAAAACGGCTTGCATGCTGGCACAGCCGGGTGATGTAATTCTCGTAGCCGGAAAAGGCCATGAGAACTACCAGGAGACAAAAGGAGTGAAACATCACTTTGACGATAAAGAAGAATTAAATAGAGTGTTTAACGGTTAGTGATAAGTGATTAGCGGCTGCGCTGTCATACCGCAAGGCACTAATCACTTATCACTAAAAAACTTATCACTAACAACATGTTATATTACTTATTTCAATGGTTAGATAAATATGACATTCCCGGTGCGGGTATGTTCGGGTATACATCCTTCCGGGCGCTGATAGCAATTCTTCTGGCATTGCTCATTTCAAGCATCTGGGGTGACCGTTTCATTAACTTACTGAAACGGAAACAAATTACGGAGACACAGCGTGACGCCAGCATCGACCCGTTCGGAGTGGACAAAGTAGGTGTGCCGAGTATGGGTGGTGTCATTATTATTGTGGCAATTCTCATTCCATGTCTGTTGCTGGGTAAACTGAGCAACATCTATATGATATTAATGCTGATTACCACGGTATGGCTGGGTTCGCTGGGATTCGCCGATGACTATATCAAAATTTTCAAGAAAGACAAAGAAGGCTTGCACGGAAAGTTCAAGATTATCGGACAGGTAGGTTTGGGACTAATTGTAGGTCTGACACTTTACCTCAGCCCGCAAGCCGTTATCCGTGAAAACATTGAAGTGCAGAAGCCCGGTCAGGAAATGGAAGTAATCCATGCCGGACAGGACATCAAGTCTACACAGACTACTATTCCGTTCTTCAAGAGCAATAACCTGGATTATGCCGACATTGTAGGTTTCATGGGTAAACATGCACAGACGGCAGGCTGGGTGTTATTTGTAATCATCACCATTTTCGTAGTAACTGCCGTCAGCAACGGAGCTAACCTGAATGATGGAATGGACGGAATGGCGGCCGGGAACTCGGCAATCATCGGACTGGCATTGGGAATACTGGCTTATGTATCGAGCCATATCGAGTATGCCGGTTACCTGAATATCATGTATATTCCAGGGTCGGAAGAACTGGTAATCTTCATCTGTGCTTTCATCGGTGCCATGATTGGTTTCCTGTGGTACAATGCGTTTCCAGCACAGGTGTTTATGGGTGATACAGGTAGTTTAACGATTGGCGGTATCATTGCTGTGTTCGCCATCATCATACACAAAGAATTGCTGATACCCATTCTTTGCGGTGTATTTCTGGTGGAGAATTTATCGGTTATCCTGCAACGCTTCTATTATAAAGCCGGAAAACGGAAGGGAGTGAAACAAAGATTGTTCAAGCGAACACCTATTCATGACCATTTCCGCACTTCCATGAGCCTGATAGAACCGGGTTGCACGGTGAAGTTTACAAAACCGACGAAGCTGTTCCACGAATCAAAAATTACTGTCCGCTTCTGGATTGTAACGATTGTACTGGCAGCGATAACGATTATAACATTAAAAATCAGATAATAGAGCTACCAGTGACGAGCTACAAGCTACAAGTGCTCGCTACTGGTCGCTAATAAGAAACAAACTTGTAGCAACTACCAACTCCAGCCACTACTGGTAGGCTCGTAGCTGGTAGCCCGTAACTAAAGAAAACATGAGTAGAATTGTAGTATTAGGAGCCGGAGAGAGCGGTGCAGGTGCTGCCGTACTCGCCAAAGTGCAGGGGTTCGACACGTTCGTTTCCGACATGTCCGCCATTAAAGACAAATACAAGGTATTACTGGGCAAATACAACATTGCCTGGGAGGAAGGACAGCACACGGAAGAGTTGATTTTGAATGCCGATGAAGTAGTGAAAAGCCCCGGTATCCCCAACGACGCTCCGATGATACTGAAACTGAAAGAGCAAGGAACGCCTGTCATCTCTGAGATAGAGTTTGCGGGACGCTATACCCATGCTAAAATGATATGTATTACCGGTTCAAACGGTAAGACCACCACCACCTCACTCATTTACCATATCTTCAAGAGTGCAGGGTTGAATGTAGGTCTGGCCGGTAATATCGGCAACAGCCTCGCCTTGCAGGTAGCAACGGAACAACATGATTATTATGTGATTGAACTTAGTTCTTTCCAACTGGACAACATGTATAACTTCCGCGCCAACATCGCCGTGTTGATGAATATCACACCCGACCATCTGGACCGCTACGACCATTGCATGCAGAAGTACGTGGACGCCAAGTTCCGTATTACACAGAACCAGACCCCGGAAGACGCTTTCATCTTCTGGAACGATGATCCCATCATCAAACGCGAACTGGACAAACACGGGCTGCGCGCTCACCTTTATCCATTCTCTGCCGTGAAAGAAGACGGAGCCATCGCTTATGTAGAAGACGGCGAAGTGGAAATCAATGAACCCATCGCCTTTAACATGGAACAGGAGAAGCTGGCCTTGCAGGGTACTCATAACTTATATAACTCTCTTGCTGCCGGCATCTCCGCCAACCTTGCCGGAATAGAGAAAGAATATATCCGCCGGGCATTGTCCGACTTCAAGGGGGTGGAACATCGTCTGGAAAAGGTGGCAACCGTGCGCGGCGTGGAATTTATCAATGACTCGAAAGCAACAAACGTGAATTCTTGTTGGTATGCTTTGCAAAGCATGAAGACTAAAACCGTACTTATCCTGGGCGGAAAGGATAAGGGCAATGATTATACGGAAATTGAAGATTTGGTACGCGATAAGTGCTCTGCGCTGGTTTATCTGGGATTGCACAATGAAAAGTTGCACGATTTCTTCGACCGCATGGGATTGCCCGTTGCTGATGTACAAACCGGCATGAAAGATGCGGTAGACGCTGCTTTCCGTCTGGCAAAAAAGGGCGAAACAGTGCTACTGAGTCCTTGCTGCGCAAGCTTCGACCTCTTCAAGAGTTACGAAGACCGTGGCGACCAGTTTAAGGAGTGTGTGAGAGCTCTTTAATTTTTTAATTATTAATTTTTAATTTGCAAAGCATTGGACTTATTAAGAAGCATATTCAAGGGCGACAAGGTAATCTGGATAATCTTCCTCTTCCTTTGTCTCATTTCCATCACGGAAGTGTTCAGTGCTGCGTCTACACTGACGTACAAGAGCGGTGACCACTGGGGACCGATTACACAGCACAGCATTATTCTGATGGTGGGTGTCGTGGTAGTGGTGTTTATGCATAACATCCCTTATAAGTGGTTTCAGGTATTCCCGGTCTTCCTACTCCCCTTGTCGGTGGTATTGCTGGGACTCGTCATGCTGATGGAGCGCGTCAACGGAGCAGCACGCTGGATGACCTTTATGGGTATTCAGTTCCAACCTTCGGAGATTGCAAAGATGGCTGTCATCATCGTCACTGCATTCATCCTTTCGAAAGGACAGGACGAAGACGGGGCCAGCCCGAAAGCATTCAAGCGCATCATGATTATTACGGGAGTGATCTGCCTGCTGATTGCACCGGAAAACCTCTCCACAGCAGCATTGCTTTTCGGAGTTGTCTTCCTGATGATGTTCATCGGACGGGTGGCCATGAAGAAACTGCTGATACTGGCAGGTGGATTGGCAGGAGTCGCAATCATAGGCGTCACCTTTCTGGTATTGACAAAGAACAGTGATTTACCATTCCTCCATCGCTTTGACACCTGGCGTGCCCGTATTGAGAAGTTTACGGACGACAAGCAAGTGCCCGCAGCTAAATTCGATATAGACAAAGATGCACAGATAGCCCATGCCCGCATTGCCGTAGCTACGAGCCACGTCGTGGGAAAAGGGCCGGGCAACTCGGTGCAACGTGACTTCCTGAGCCAAGCATTCTCCGACTTTATCTTTGCTATCATTGTAGAAGAACTGGGGCTGATAGGAGGAGCCTTTGTGGTATTCCTCTACATCTGCCTATTGATACGAGTCGGGCGTATAGCGAAGAAGTGTGACCGAACATTTCCAGCCTTCCTCATTATAGGGATTGCACTGTTGCTCGTGTCGCAGGCCGTCTTCAATATGATGGTGGCAGTGGGGTTGGCACCAGTCACCGGACAACCGCTTCCACTCATCAGTAAAGGAGGTACTTCTACGCTTATCAACTGTGCGTACGTCGGTATGATACTGAGTGTGAGCCGTTACACAGCCAGGCTGGAAGAATTGCAAGAACATGATGCACAGATACCTATGCAAATAGAAGCTCCTATTGAAGAAGGGAACAGTGATGCACAGACAGCTGCTGATCCGACAGCAAAGGTCTTAAACAGTGATGCAGAATTTGAATAATAACAAGAATATGGAAACAAAAAATAACGGGCCGCGCGTCATTATCAGCGGTGGAGGTACAGGGGGACATATTTTCCCCGCAGTATCTATCGCCAACGCCATTAAGGAACTCCGCCCTGATGCAGAAATCCTCTTTGTAGGTGCAGAAGGACGAATGGAGATGCAACGTGTGCCCGACGCAGGATACAAAATCATCGGTTTACCAGTAGCCGGGTTCGACCGCAAACGCTTATGGAAGAACTTCGCAGTAATTGTGAAGTTGCTACGAAGCCAGTGGAAAGCGCGCCGGATAGTAAAGGAATTTCAGCCGCAAGTAGCAGTAGGAGTAGGCGGATATGCCAGTGGTCCGACTTTGAAAGTGGCAGGCATGATGGGAGTACCGACTTTAATACAAGAGCAGAATTCTTATGCAGGCGTAACGAATAAACTGCTTGCACAAAAGGCATGCAAGATTTGCGTGGCATATGACGGCATGGAGAAATTCTTCCCCGCAGACAAGATTATTATGACGGGAAATCCGGTACGCCAGAATTTGGTGGCAAATAAACCGGGGCGCGAAGAAGCTGTAGCTTCATTCGGCTTCAATCCGGAGAAGAAAACGATATTGATATTGGGCGGAAGCCTCGGTGCCCGCACCATCAACCAAACGCTGATTGCTGCGCTGGATACAATTAAGGCACATAGTGATATTCAGTTTATCTGGCAGACAGGGAAAATATATATCCAGCAAATCAAAGATGCCATTACTACTGCTACGGGTGAAGCCGTACGCAATCCGCGCATCCCTGCTATACCGAATCTGTATGTGACGGATTTCATCAAGGATATGGCAAGCGCATATGCGGCTGCCGACCTGGTTATTTCACGTGCAGGAGCCGGTTCTATTTCGGAGTTCTGCCTGCTGAACAAGCCGGTTATCCTGGTGCCTTCGCCCAATGTGGCAGAAGATCATCAGACTAAAAATGCACTGGCATTGGTAAATAAGGAAGCAGCTATCTATGTGAAAGATGTGGATGCAATGGAACAACTCGTTCCTGTGGCACTTGAAACTGTTATTGATGACAAAAAGCTGAAAGTACTGAGTGAAAACATTGCCACGCTGGCTTTACCTGACTCAGCGACTATTATTGCAAAAGAAGTATTGAAACTGATAGATAACGATAAGTGATAAGTGTTTAGTGATTAACCCCGTACACAGTGCTAATCACTAATCACTAACCGCTAAACACTAAAATACATGAATATAGAAAACATCAAATCCGTATATTTCGTTGGTGCCGGCGGCATCGGCATGAGCGCCTTGATACGTTATTTCCTATCCAAAGGAAAGCTCGTTGCCGGCTACGACCGTACTCCGAGCGAACTGACCGAGCACCTCATAGCAGAAGGTGCACAGATACACTATGAAGAAAACGTGAATCTTATTCCCGAAGCCTGCAAGGATAAGGAAGCTACTTTAGTGATATATACCCCGGCCGTTCCGCAAGAGCACGCCGAATTGGCGTACTTCCGCAATAACGGTTTTGAGATACAGAAGCGTGCCCAGGTTTTGGGAACCATCACCCATAGCAGCAAAGGTTTGTGTGTTGCCGGAACACATGGGAAGACTACTACCAGCACAATGGCTGCCCACCTGCTTCATCAATCGCACGTAGGTTGCACCGCTTTTCTCGGAGGCATCTCCAAAAATTACGAAACGAACCTGTTGTTGTCACAATCCAGCCCTTACACAGTTATAGAGGCTGACGAATTTGACCGTTCGTTCCATTGGTTATCACCTTATATGAGTGTGATTACTGCTACCGACCCCGACCATCTGGATATCTACGGCACAGAAGAGGCTTATCTGGAAAGTTTCCGTCACTACACTACCCTTATTCAACCGGGCGGTGCATTGATTATACATAAGGATATTACCCTGAAACCTGATGTACAATCCGGCGTAAAGGTCTATACCTACGCCCGCACCGAAGGTGATTTCCATGCCGAGAATATCCGTATCGGAAACGGTGAGATATTCATCGACTTCGTGGCGCCCGATACACGTATCAACGATATTCAGTTAGGTGTCCCCGTCAGCATCAATATTGAGAACGGCGTGGCAGCTATGGCACTCGCCCACCTCAGCGGCGCTACCGACGAAGAAATCAAACGTGGCATGGCGAGTTTCCGGGGTGTGGACCGTCGCTTCGACTTCAAAATAAAGAATGACAAGGTCGTATTCCTGAGTGACTATGCCCACCATCCTGCCGAAATTGCACAAAGTGTAAAGTCTATCCGTGATTTGTATCAGGACAAGAAGATTACAGCTATCTTCCAGCCGCATCTCTATACCCGCACCCGCGACTTCTACAAGGAATTTGCCGCTAGCCTGTCATTGCTCGACGAAGTTATCCTTGTGGACATTTATCCGGCACGTGAGCAACCCATTCCCGGCGTCACCAGCCAATTGATATATGACAATCTGCGTCCGGGTATCGAGAAATGCATGTGCAAAAAAGAAGAGATACTAAACCTGCTCTCTCAGAAGCAAATTGAAGTGTTGATTACATTAGGTGCCGGAGATATAGACAACTACGTCCCTGAAATCACAAAGCAACTGAGTATTGAAAATTAAGAATAATGTAAATTATAAATAGCCCATGTTCAAACGAATTCTATTGTCCATCGTCCTGCTGCTCATCATCGCCTATCTGGTGGTGGCTATCACGGCTTTCAACCGGAAGCCTGCCGGTCAGGTGTGTCATGACATGGAATTGGTTATCAAAGATACAGTTTATGCCGGCTTTATCACCAAGAAGGAAGTGACGGACATATTGGAAAAAAAAGGTATCTACCCCGTCGGCAAACCAATGGACCGTATTCGCAGCAAAACACTGGAAAAGGAACTTGCCAAACATCCGCTCATCGACGAAGTGGAATGTTATAAGACCCCCAGCGGAAAACTTTGCGTGGAAGTCAGCCAGCGAATCCCCATCCTGCGAGTGATGAGTGCTAATGGCGAAAACTACTATCTGGACAACAAAGGAACGGTGATGCCGCCCGATGCAAAGTGCGTCGCCCACCTCGCCATCGTGACCGGAAGAGTAGAAAAGTCGTTTGCCATGAGGGATTTATATAAGTTTGGTGTATTTTTGCAGAATAATAAGTTCTGGGACGCACAGGTTGAGCAGATACATGTGCTGTCCGACAGGAATGTTGAATTAGTGCCGCGCGTAGGCGACCATATCATCTACCTCGGCAAACTGGATGGCTTCGAGCGTAAGCTCGACCGGGTGAAGGCCTTCTACGAAAGAGGATTAAATAAGGTAGGATGGAACAAATATTCCCGCATCAGCGTTGAATTTAGTAACCAGATTATCTGTACAAAACGAGAAAAATAAATAAATAGGAATATATCTATGGCAACAACAGAATTTATCGCCGCTATTGAGTTGAGTTCTTCCAAGATTTCCGGCATTGCAGGAAAGAAGAACAGTGACGGAAGCATACAAGTGCTGGCTTATGCGCGTGAGGATGCCGCTTCTTTTATCCACAAAGGCGTCATCTATAACATTGATAAGACCGCACAGGCATTGACTTCCATCATCAACAAGCTGGAAAGTCAGTTGAACAACTCCATTGCCAAAGTATATGTAGGCATCGGCGGACAGTCATTGCGCACAGTAAAGAATGCGGTAAGCCGTGTGCTCGAAGAAGAAGGGATTATCTCGCAAGAGTTGGTAGACGCAATCAGTGACGAAAACCTCGAAGTTCCCTTGATGGATATGAGCGTGCTGGATGTCGCCCCGCAAGAATATAAGATAGACAATAATCTCCAGGCTGACCCTGTAGGAGTGGCAGGTAAACGTATTACGGGAAACTTCCTGAACATCGTGGCGCGTGCCTCCCTCAAGAAGAACCTGGAACACAGCTTTGAACAGGCCAAAGTGGAAATAGCCGATTTGCTCATCGCCCCGATAGCCCTGGCAAACGCCGTACTGACAGAAAGCGAGATGCGCTCGGGTTGTGCATTGGTTGACTTCGGTGCAGATACCACTACTATTTCGGTATACAAGAACAATATACTCCGCTTCCTTAGTGTACTGCCATTGGGTGGAAATAACATCACCCGTGACATCACTTCCCTGCAAATGGAAGAATCGGAAGCCGAGCAGTTGAAACTGAAATACGGCGATATGCTTTATGAGGAAGAAGAGACTGAAACTCCTGCCGTTTGCTTGCTGGAAGACGGCCGTAGCATCGAGCTCAGCGTATTGAACGACATCATCGATGCCCGTGCCGAAGAAATCCTTGCCAACGTATGGAATCAATTGCAACTTTCAGGATACGAAGACAAGCTATTGTCCGGTGTCATCTTCACCGGTGGCGGCGCCAACCTGAAGAATCTGGAAGAAGCATTCCGCAAACGCAGCAAAGCCGAAAAGGTGAAAACGACGAAGTTCATCCATAACACCATATATGGCTTTGGCGATGTATTGAAGAAAGACGGAATACAAAACACTTTACTCGGACTACTTGCCTCAGGAAGTGAGAATTGCTGCCTGCAAGAAGTGAAACCTACGCCTGTAGTTCCCCCTACTCCTCCCAAGCCTGCTGATATGTTCGGCAACGACGAAGCCCTGAAAGAACAGGAAGCTGCCGCCCGTGCCGCCAAAGCCCAGCGCGATAGAGAAGAGAAGGAACGCCGCGAACGGGAACGCAAAGAAAAAGAACGTAAAGAAAAAGAAGAGAAGAAGAAAAAGAAGAAAGAAGGTCCCGGTTGGTTTGAAAAGACCTTCAACAAACTTTCCAATGAAATCTTCTCGGATGACGATTTGAAATAAACTTAATAAAATAAGGAACTATGGACGATATAGTACAATTCGATTTCCCGACAGACTCACCGAAAATCATCAAAGTGATTGGTGTAGGTGGTGGTGGTGGTAACGCTGTGAACCACATGTACCGGGAAGGCATACACGACGTGACGTTCGTTCTGTGCAACACAGACAACCAAGCGTTGAAAGAGTCTCCCGTCCCCGTGAAACTACAACTGGGGCGTTCTATCACCGAGGGACTGGGTGCCGGAAACCGTCCCGAACGTGCCCGCGAAGCCGCCGAAGAAAGCAACGAAGAAATCAAAGCACTGCTGAACGACGGTACGAAAATGGTATTTATCACCGCCGGAATGGGTGGCGGAACAGGTACGGGAGCCGCTCCTGTCATTGCCCGCATCGCCAAGGAGATGGACATCCTCACGGTTGGTATCGTCACCATACCTTTCATCTTCGAAGGTGAAAAGAAGATTATTCAGGCACTGGACGGCGTGGAACGTATCGCCCAGCACGTGGATGCCTTACTGGTTATCAACAACGAACGCCTGCGCGAAATATATTCCGACCTTACATTTATGAATGCTTTCGGCAAGGCCGATGACACCTTATCCATCGCTGCCAAGAGTATTGCCGAAATCATCACCATGCGCGGAACGGTGAATCTGGACTTTGCCGATGTGAAGACCATCCTCAAAGATGGTGGCGTAGCTATCATGAGTACCGGCTTCGGCGAAGGTGAAAGCCGTGTGACGAAGGCTATAGACGATGCCCTGCACTCCCCGTTGCTGAACAACAACGACATCTTCAATGCCAAGAAGGTGATGCTGAACGTTTCGTTCTGCGAAAGCTCGGAACTGATGATGGAGGAAATGAACGAAATCCACGAATTCATGAGCAAGTTCCGCGAGGGCGTAGAAGTTATCTGGGGTGTGGCTATGGACAATACACTGGAAGGTAAAGTGAAAATTACCGTACTTGCCACCGGCTTCGGTGTGGAAGACGTTCCAGGTATGGACAGCGTACTTGAGAAACGCAGCCAGGAAGAAGAAGAACGCCAGCTTCAACTCGAAGAAGAAAAAGAAAAGAACAAAGAACGTATCCGCAAAGCATACGGCGAAAGCGCCAGCGGCATCGGAAGCAAGAATATCCGCAAGCGCCGCCACATCTACATCTTCAATCCTGAAGACTTGGACAATGCCGACATCATCAGCATGGTGGAAAGCTCACCTACATATCTGCGTGATAAGAGTACTCTGAGCACCATCAAAACCAAAGCTACCGCTGAGGGACAGATGGCCACGGAAGAAGCACAAGGAGGCGAAGACTTAGGAGGCGTAATCACTTTTTAAATTGAAAATTGAGAAATATGGATTTATTTGAAAGAGTCAGCGAAGACATTAAAACCGCAATGAAAGCCAAAGATAAAGTGGCTCTCAGCACATTGAGAAACATCAAGAAAGTATTCCTGGAAGCAAAGACTGCTCCGGGAGCCAATGATACCCTGACCGACGACGCTGCATTGAAAATTATGCAGAAGTTGATGAAGCAAGGCAAAGATGCTGCCGAAATCTATATACAGCAAGGCCGCCAGGACTTGGCAGACGAAGAACTGGAGCAGGTGAAAGTTATCGAGGTTTATCTGCCGAAGCAGATGTCAGCCGAAGAGCTGGAAGCCGCCCTAAAAGAAATCATTGCTGAAACCGGTGCTACCGGTGGTAAGGATATGGGCAAAGTAATGGGCGTTGCTTCCAAGAAACTTGCCGGACTTGCCGAAGGGCGTGCCATCTCTGCAAAAGTAAAAGAATTACTGGGATAACTCCCTGTTTTTATTCTTATTGCAAGCCGTGTTTACACAGGAATAACCAAATTCCTGTGAAAACACGGCTTCTTTTCGTATTTTCTTGAGTATCATAATTTCTTTTTCAAATACTATCATTATATTTGCCACGCATTTTAAGGGAATATCCCTCATAATAATAAAACTAGAACTCTGGCACAATAATATGAAAAGCAATATAAAGATATGGAAACTGATGGCTCTCGCAGGAGTAATGCTTTTCTTGTCTAACGTTGCTAACGCAAAAAGCCGGATACAAGACAACGTGCCGGGCTATAATCCGGACACAGCTTCCTTCGCAAAACGTTTCATCCACAGACTTGGTGTAGAATACCGCCCCGGGTACATTTTCCAAACCAGTTCTTTCCTGGCAGGAGACAATGCCCAATGGAAACCTTTCGAATGGGGTTATTCCGCCCATCTGAAATATTCATTCCAGTTCAAGCCCAATACCTGCGCCGACCGCATTTACGGCAGCGCCTATCAAGGCATAGGCGTAGGATACTATGACTTCGGCAGCAAAGAAGAACTGGGAACCCCACTTGCCATCTATCTCTACCAAGGTGCACGCATTGCCCGCATCACCTCACGGTTATCACTCAATTATGAGTGGAACTTCGGTCTGTCCCTTGGCTGGAAACCTTATGATGAATACGAAAACATGCACAATAGCGTCATCGGTTCAAAAGCCAATGCCTATATCAATGCCGGATTGCAACTGAACTGGATGGTTGCGCGGGAAATCGACCTGATTGCCGGAGTGACAGGTACCCACTTTTCCAATGGTAACACGAAATTTCCGAATGCAGGCCTGAATACCATAGGATTGAAAGTAGGAGTTGTCTACAACTTCAACAGGCCAAAAGAGGCGCTCACCAAACCCATATATTGGACTCCCGTACCCAAATTTCCGCGCCACGTCAGCTATGACCTGACCCTATTCGGTTCGTGGAGGCGAAAAGGCGTATGGGTGGGTAGCGGACAAATCGCTTCACCTGACGCTTATACAGTGCTTGGTTTCAACTTTGCCCCTATGTATAATATCGGATATAAGTTCCGCACCGGAGTATCACTGGACGGCGTTTACGATGCAAGTTCCAATGTTTATACTATTCCCGGAAACGGCAATGAGTGCTATAAACCTGCTTTCCACAAGCAGTTAGCTTTGGGAATCTCCGGACGCGCCGAATACGTGATGCCATACTTTACGGTAGGTGTAGGCATCGGCGCCAACATTCTGCACGGTGGTGGCGACCTCAAAGGTATCTATCAGGTACTGTCTCTCAAAGTTGAGTTGACCCGCAGTTCCTATCTGCACGTGGGTTATAATTTGAAAAATTTCAGTGATCCAAACTATCTGATGTTGGGTATCGGCTTCCGTTTCAACAACAAGTACCCTACTTTCCATCGCTGATAAGAAGCTCTTCAGAGAGTGCAAAGTCCCAACAATATCTTATCCCATATCATTAACAAACAGCACCTTACAGTTTCCCACTGGTAGGAAACGACAGTTTCAAGCCTTGGGAACGCAAGTTTCCGGGTGCAGGAAACGACAGTTCCCCCTAATAGGAACGACAGTTTCCTCTTACGGAAACGCGAGTTTCCCTTAATGGGAACTGCAGTGTCTCCTAATGGGAACTGTAATTTCCCCTGATGGGAACCACCTCAACCTCGTATAGCGGAGTTACGCTTCATGGATATCAATCAGCATCAAAGAGTTCCTTTAATACTTCAAGAGACTTTAGTACAGGAAAATCGGGCAAGTGGAGACGATAATACTCATTCATAATTGTCAGGCAACGTGTGCGTTCCGCACGGTTCATGGCAAAAAGATGCATCGTTTCATAATTCATGCGCATCAGCATTGTCAATCGCGAAGATTCCTCAGGAAGCACATAGGAAGAGTGAAGTTGCGGACGCAAAGGGGTGAAGCAAGCATTCAGCAAATCGAAGTAATCACCTGTTTGATAATCGTCCAGATTAGGATATAGCCCCAGGAAGCGGGAAAGACGCATCAGGAACACCAGATGGAAATTAGCGAAACTATCACGACACTCGTCCAGCCAGATAATGGAATGCTGCAGATAAGCAAATAGCGGACGGTTTTCCGCCTCCTCACGCACCGCACGGTAAAGGAACTCAGCCAGAAACAACGCAATGGCAGATTTATACGGATCGTAAGGAATCGTAGAGAACGGATAGAAAGACTTTGCCTCCTTTATCTTATATAGAGTTGCATTCGGAGGGAAATCCGCCTCCATCTCCACCAAAGCCAACGGCTGAAACAACACCGATTTCACCGTAGCTTTCCGCGAACGTGGTATCTTTACAATGAACGAAGCACGTCCGGCAACCTCCGTATAGATGTCGGCTATAAGAGACGTATCGTTATATTTTAGGGTGCGCAACACAATCCCCAGCGTTTTCTGTAACATCCGCGTTTACTGTTTTAGTTTCAATCCGGTAACAAAACTACGAAAAAAGGCGGAAAGAGCGAGAACAAAACAAGGAGAAATAAAAAAAAGCAGGTAGTAGAAGAAAAAATGAAAGCTTTTATCAGACTGATATTCAGATAATAAACAGTAAAAACAGAAAGAATCGCTAGTAATCCCTTCATTTTTTTCTTGTGATTATTTTGTCAATTCAAAAATAGTCCCTACATTTGCAACCGCAAACGAGAGATAATCTCTCTGCAAGAGCAGAAATGCTCACTAAGGATGGCCCGTTCGTCTATCGGTTAGGACGCAAGATTTTCATTCTTGAAAGGGGGGTTCGATTCCCCCACGGGCTACAATTAAAAAAATAAACGAATTAAAAAAAGATTAGTCGAGATGGCAAATCACAAATCATCACTGAAAAGAATCAGACAAGAAGAGACAAGAAGACTTCACAACAGATATTATGGTAAAACCATGAGAAACGCTGTTAGAAAGCTTCGCTCTACAACCGACAAAGCAGAAGCTACTGCAATGTATCCGGGCGTAACTAAAATGTTGGATAAATTGGCTAAGACCAATGTAATCCACAAAAATAAGGCTAACAACTTAAAGTCTAAGTTGGCTCTCTACATTAATAAGCTAGGATAAGCTAATTAATATTACACACAAAGATATACCGAAAGGTTGGACTTTTCAGTCCAGCCTTTCTGCATTTCCACCCCTCTGTCCCACCCTGATTCCAGCACCTTTCGAAAGAAGCTAAAAAGCTGTAAACGAATGAAATTTATGACTTGGTTTAGTTTCATATCTCACGATTTTTCACTATATTTGCTCTGTTATTTGAATAAGGAAATTATATTATGACTGAAGAACAGATTAACTCCAATAACGGGAACTATTCTGCCGAAAACATCCAGGTTCTGGAAGGTTTGGAAGCCGTTAGAAAGCGTCCCGCGATGTATATTGGTGACATTAGTACAAAAGGACTTCACCACCTGGTTTATGAAGTTGTGGATAACTCTATCGACGAAGCGCTCGCCGGCTATTGCGACCACATTGAAGTAACTATCAACGAAGACAACTCCATCACTGTACAAGATAATGGCCGTGGTATTCCGGTTGACTTCCACGAAAAGGAACAAAAGTCAGCACTGGAAGTTGTTATGACCGTATTGCATGCCGGTGGTAAGTTCGATAAAGGTTCTTACAAAGTATCCGGTGGTCTTCACGGCGTAGGTGTATCTTGTGTGAACGCCTTGTCCACCCACATGACTACGCAGGTTTTCCGTAACGGAAAAATCTATCAGCAGGAATATGAATGCGGTCACCCGCAATATCCGGTAAAAGAAATCGGCACAAGTGACATCACAGGTACACGCCAACAGTTCTGGCCGGACAATACTATCTTCACGGAAACCGTTTACAACTACGAAATCCTCGCTTCCCGTATGCGCGAGTTGGCCTATCTGAATGCCGGCATCAAGATTACGTTAACTGATCTTCGTGTAAAAGACGAAGAAGGAAACGCTAAGATGGAAATGTTCTATTCGGAAGAAGGCTTGAAGGAATTTGTTCGCTACATCGACTCTTCCCGCGAACACCTGGTGAACGATGTAATTTACATCAACACAGAAAAGCAGGGTACGCCGGTGGAAGTAGCTATCATGTACAATACGTCTTATAACGAAAATATCCACTCCTACGTAAACAACATCAATACCATCGAAGGTGGTACGCATCTTGCAGGTTTCCGCCGCGCACTGACCCGTACGCTGAAGAAATATGCCGAAGATAACAAGATGTTGGAAAAAGCTAAAGTAGAAATTGCAGGTGATGACTTCCGCGAAGGTCTGACCGCCGTTATTTCTATTAAGGTGCAGGAACCGCAGTTTGAAGGCCAAACAAAGACGAAGCTCGGCAACAGTGAAGTTATGGGAGCCGTAGACCAAGCTGTGGGCGAAGCTCTGAACTATTACTTGGAAGAGCATCCGAAAGAAGCGAAACTAGTGGTGGACAAAGTGATTCTGGCCGCACAGGCACGTGTTGCCGCACGTAAAGCGCGTGAGTCTGTACAACGTAAATCACCGATGTCCGGTGGTGGTATGCCAGGTAAACTGGCCGACTGTTCAAGCAAGGACCCGGAAGAATGCGAATTGTTCCTCGTCGAGGGTGACTCGGCAGGTGGTTCGGCCAAACAAGGCCGTGACCGTAGATTCCAGGCCATCCTGCCACTTCGCGGTAAGATTTTGAATGTGGAAAAAGCCATGTGGCACAAGGCATTCGAAAGCGATGAGGTAAACAACATCATCCAGGCACTGGGTATACGTTTCGGTGTGGACGGAGAAGACAGCAAAGAAGCGAACATAGATAAGTTGCGTTACAAGAAGGTGATTATCATGACCGATGCCGACGTCGATGGTTCTCACATCGACACGCTGATCATGACACTTTTCTTCCGCTACTTCCCGCAGGTGATTCGTAATGGATATCTGTATATCGCTACTCCACCCCTCTACCTCTGCAAAAAGGGTAAAGTGGAAGAATATTGCTGGACAGACCAACAACGTCAGAAGTTCATCGACACTTATGGTGGTGGTTCAGAAAATGCCGTGCATACACAACGTTACAAAGGTTTGGGTGAAATGAACCCGGAACAGTTGTGGAGTACAACCATGAATCCGGATAACCGTATGTTGAAGCAGATAAGCATTGAAAATGCCGCCGAAGTGGATTATGTGTTCTCCATGCTGATGGGTGAAGACGTAGGACCACGCCGCGAATTTATTGAGAAGAATGCAACGTATGCAAATATTGATGCGTAAAGAAATCAGTGATTAATGATTAACGATTAGTGATTAGTCACTGAATAACTCGTTTTTATTAACCAACCTCACATCTTACAACGAAGAAGCGCCGGACGGACAGGAGAATCCTGTTGACCGGCGCTTTTCTTTTTGTCTCATGAGATAGAAAAATCCGTCACACGGGACAGATTTTTTCATCCCACGGAACGGATTTTTTCAGCTCACGAGATGATTTTTTTCGTCTCATGGAACGGATGCTGTGTTACAACATATTCTGCTTCTTCATTTCCTCTGCCACCAGTTCCAGTTCCGCATACCAATCTTCACCAAACTTGCGTATCAACGGCTCTTTCAGGAATTTATATACCGGAAGGTTCTCTTTCTGTCCCAATAAGACAGCCGCTTTGCAGACATCCCAACGGCTATAGTTCACAGCTTTATAAACTCCGTAGTTTCCTACTCTTATCGGATACAAATGACAGGAAACAGGTTTATAAAAATCTGTTTTACTTTCCCGATAAGCCTTTTCAATAGCACAGTAACAGCAACCCTTCTCATCATAACAAGTAAAGACACAATCCTTATTATTAACAATAGAAGTAACCAGATCGCCTTCGCAATCCGTATAAACAACTCCTTGCTTTTCTAATACGGTACGTGCCTCAGGCGAAAGTTCATCCCAGATTATCGGAAGTACTTCTTCCAGTTTCGCTATCTCATCCAACTCTACAGGAGCACCGGCATCCCCTTCAATGCAACAGGCGCCCTTACATGCACCCAAATCGCAAAGAAACTTCTCACGCAGCACATCAAAACTCACCACTACATCACCTATCTGTATCATCGCTCATTCAAAGATTAGAAAAGAGAAAGGCGGAGTAATCCCCCGCCTCTGCCCGTATAGTTATAACAGTTTACTTAATTAAATCTTTACCTGTAATCTCAGCCGGCTGCGCCATGCCAAGAATATGCAGGATAGAGGGAGCAACATCTGCCAAAACACCATCTTCAACTTTAGTAGCCTTGTTCTCCGTTACATAAACAAACGGAACAGGATTCAGAGAGTGAGCTGTGTTCGGAGTGCCATCTTCATTCAAAGCGTGGTCGGCATTACCGTGGTCGGCAATAATGATGACTTCATAATCGTTAGCTTTAGCAGCTTCCACTGTATCTTTCACGCATTCGTCGATAGCTTTTACTGCTTTTTCAATGGCGCTATAGATACCGGTATGGCCTACCATATCACCATTAGCATAGTTCACGACAATGAAATCGAACTTCTGAGTATTGATAGCTTCTACCAATTTATCTTTTACTTCATAAGCACTCATCTCCGGCTTCAAGTCGTATGTAGCAACTTTGGGAGATGGAACCAAGATACGCTCTTCTGCATCATACGGAGCTTCGCGGCCACCGTTGAAGAAGAAAGTAACATGTGCATACTTCTCTGTTTCAGCGATGTGCAACTGAGTCTTGCCCTGAGCAGCCAGATATTCACCCAACGTATTCTGAACATTTTCTTTATCGAAAAGGATATGAACACCCTTGAATGAAGAATCATAAGGAGTCATGCAGTAATACTGCAAACCCGGAATAGTATGCATACCTTGTTCCGGCATATCTTGCTGTGTTAATACAACAGTCAATTCTTTAGCACGGTCGTTACGATAGTTGAAGAAAATAACAACGTCACCTTCCTTGATAGTACCATCTACGTTACCATTTACAATCGGTTTGATGAACTCGTCCGTTACACCTTCATCATAAGATTCCTGCATGGCCTGAACCATATCCTTAGCGACTTTACCTTCGCCGTTTACCAACAAATCATAAGCCACTTTCACACGCTCCCAACGTTTATCGCGGTCCATAGCATAAAAACGACCTACAATAGAAGCAATCTTGCCGGCAGATTTAGCGCAATATGCAGAAAGCTCTTCGATAAAGCCTTTACCACTCCTTGGGTCAGTATCACGACCGTCCATGAAGCAGTGGATAAATGTATTCTCTATTCCATATTCTTTAGAGATGTCGCACAATTTAAACAGATGATCCATAGAACTGTGTACACCACCATTGGAAGTCAATCCCATGAAATGAATGTTCTTGCCGTTTTCTTTGGCATAAGAGAAAGCAGAAACGACTTCCGGATTCTTCATAATACTATTGTCGGCGCAAGCACGGTTAATCTTCACCAAGTCCTGATACACGATACGTCCAGCACCGATATTGAGGTGTCCCACTTCTGAGTTACCCATTTGTCCGTCGGGCAGACCTACATTTTCGCCGCTTGCCTGAAGCTGTGAGTGAGGATATGTTGCCAACAGACTGTCCCAGTACGGAGTGGGCGTATTGAAAATCACATCATCTTTGCCTTGATCACCGATACCCCAGCCATCAAGAATCATTAAAAGGGCTTTCTTACTCATAATATTAATTGATTTTAATTGTACAATCCTTAACCTTAGGAAAAATGTTCTCTTTAGAGAAGAATGAATTTTCCGGGTGCAAAGGTACGAAAAAGCACGGTTAATGCGTACTCTTTCAAATGATTTATGTACTTTTGTCCCGCTTTAAAAAACAAAAAAGAAGAAATATGGACGATTCAAACCCACGAACGTGCAATAGTATTTACAATTAAAGCGAACTGAGACGTTGCTCGCAATGCCTCTATTCGTACTAAAGAAAGGAGGCAATAAGATGAGAACGTATCTTTATTGTGAGGCCGGCTTTGTGGAAAAGCCGCAATGGATGCCCAATAGCTGGGTAAACGTTGAATGCCCTGATGACAATGATTTCGATTTCCTTACCCAAGAACTGAAAGTTCCCGAATCATTTCTGGAAGACATCGCCGATGCGGACGAACGTCCGCGTACAGAAACAGAAGGCAACTGGTTGCTCACTATTCTGCGTATCCCGATGCAGAGCAGTCAGCATGGCATCCCTTTTATCACCGTACCCATCGGCATCATCACCAATAACGAGATTATCGTATCGGTATGTTACCATAAAACGGAGCTTATCTCGGATTTCATCCAGCATACGCGCCGCAAAGGCATCGTAGTGAACAATAAACTGGATTTGATTCTGCGGATGATCTACTCCTCTGCCGTCTGGTTCCTGAAATACCTGAAGCAAATCAACAATGATGTTGCCAACGCGGAAAAGGAATTGGAGAAGAGTATCCGAAATGAGGACTTGCTCCGCCTGATGAAGTTGCAAAAAACCCTCGTTTATTTCAATACTTCCATCCGTGGAAACGAAGTGATGATCGGCCGTTTGAAGAATATCTTCCAGGACACCAATTATCTGGATATGGAGCTATTGGAAGATGTCATTATCGAACTGAAACAGGCATACAACACAGTGAATATCTACAGTGATATCCTTACGGGCACAATGGACGCCTTTGCCTCCATTATTTCCAATAACGTCAATGCCATCATGAAACGTATGACGAGTCTTTCTATCACGCTCATGATACCGACACTGATAGCCAGTTTCTATGGTATGAACGTGGATATTCATCTGGAAGGTTTTCCGTATGCGTTCATATTTATCATTCTGATTTCTGTTATTTTATCAGCCGGAACATTTATCTGGTTCAGGAAAATCAGATGGTTCTAACAGCCTCTTAGTATTTTCATCACATTTTGGCCGGATTTCGCAAATAATATATATTTTTGCTCCAAATAAGTCAATGAACATGAAAATACACAGGATTCTAACGCTTGTATGCCTGACCCTCGCGGCATCAGTATCTTATGCGCAATCTGCAACCATCGTCGTAGGAAAAAAGACAGACGGAACAGATCTGAAAGCACAGTGTTACACTTTCCCGCAACGGGTAGAAACCTTTTCCATGAGTGGTAAGGGAGATTATCTCTGTGTCAGCTTCCGGGAAACGACCAAAAGTGGCAAGTATCTGAAAAACAAAGGAGAAATTGGATTTTATGATACCAAGAGCAGCCAGTTGCTATGGAAACAGCCGATTAACTTTGGCAGAGCAAGCATAGCCTGTCTCTCAGAAGGAGTATTAATAACCGAAATTGGAAGTAAGATTTCATTGCTCAGCAAAGAAACAGGGGAAAAGAGATGGGAGGCAGACTTGTTTCCGGTATATACAGACGATTCGTTGGGCTTGGTACTGGGATATAACTTTTCCGCCTCCAACAAACTCCGCGCTGTCAGCCTGAAGTTCGGGAACACCCTATGGGAAAACAAGATACCCCACCAGTACGGTTGGAATGAGGTTCTTGAACTCGAACAGAACAAGCGAATGATTGTAGCGGATGAACTGCACAAACTGGACTTCATGACCGGAGAGCTGCTGACCTTTCCGGGAAAGCCGGGAGCCCACGACACCAAAGCGGCACTGCTACAAGGACTGGTAGCCGTGGCTGGGGCAGCAGTTGGCGCAGCAGCAAGCGGCGGTGGATATTACTACAGCTACGTTCCCATCGCCAGCAATACAATCACGGGACTCACTTCCAATATACTGTCTCAGGACTCACTTTATTATTGGGCGGACCGTCAACAGATTTCATGTATGGACACAGCCTTCAACGTTGTGTGGCAGAAGGAATTCCCTGATGTAAAGGCCTCCCGTTCCCAACTTTTCGTACAAGACGGAAAGTTGTTCATGCTTAATTACGGTTACGGTCTGCGCGAAGGTGCAAGCCGTAAGAAATACGGTCGTCCGTTCATAGCCTGCTATGGTCTGGACGGAGAAGAAATTTTCTTCAACCAACTCAGCGTGAAGAAAGATATGATTGAAGATGCCCTGCGGACTGATAATGCACTATTTATGTTATTCGACGATGGGCTGGCTTATCAGGAACTGACGGATTCGGTCGTAAATATTGTACCTTGGGATACCAAACAATACGGAAAACTGGAAGCCATACTACCCACTACGCTCTACATGGCAAACAAAGATACGACGGTTTTTCAGTCGCTTGCTTTCGACGGAGAACACTGCTTGGTATATAATGACCAAGGAATAATCTACGAGGTAGACAAGGATTTAAATATCAGAAATACCTATGAACGGGAATATATCTATAGTCCCAGTATCCGGCTGAAAGATTATCTGTGCATCGGCAATCGTGGAGACTACTGGTTTATCCACGAAATGGGAATGCCTGTAGCCCATCTGGAAACAAATTTCAAAAAGGGGCGGGTGATTGATAACAAACTTCTGTTACTAAATGACAAGAACCAATTCCTGTTTATTGATTTGGACGAAGCGATAAAATAATTATCCGAAGTCCAGTGCCAACTGCCCGTCACTCAGCAGATTGAACGTCATGCGGTGGTAGGGCGTAGTTCCGTGTTCGGCAATGGCGGCACGATGTTTTTTGGTGGGATAACCTTTGTTGTGATCCCAGTCGTAATAAGGAAATTCTTCGTGCAGGCGGTTCATGTAGTCATCACGGTAGGTTTTGGCAAGAACAGAAGCAGCAGCGATAGAAAGATATTTGCCATCACCTTTGATTACCGTTGTATGCGGCAGGTCCTGATATTTCTTGAAGCGGTTACCGTCAATCAGAAGATGCTCCGGACGCATCTTCAACTGGTCTACCGCACGATGCATGGCGAGGAAAGAGGCGTTCAGGATATTTATTTTATCAATCTCTTCAGGGGATACAATGCCGACAGCCCAGGCCAATGCTTCTTTTTCTATCACTTCACGCAAGGCATAACGCTGGTGCTCCGTCAGTTGCTTGGAGTCGTTCAGCAGTTCGTTCTTAAAATCTTTGGGAAGAATAACGGCAGCGGCATACACAGCTCCTGCCAGACAACCACGCCCGGCCTCATCACAACCGGCTTCTATGAGGTCTTTATTTAAGTAAGGTAACAGCATCAATTATTAATTTAGAGATACAAAGATAAATCTTTTTGAAGTCAAACCTGACTTTTAGAAGGAAAATAATTACATTTGCAGAAATAAGACTATACCATGAAGAAAGCTCTGTATCTAATACTTGCAGTTCTCTCGCTAACTGTGCCACCTTTACAAGCCCAAGATATAAAACAAGCCAAGACTTTACTTGAACAAGCTCGGAATGCTTTGTTCAGTAATCCTAAGCAAGCCTCTTATTATGCAAGTCAGGCTGCCGCCCTGTTTCCCGAAGACCAACCTAATGAGATTCGTACTCAAGCCATGATTCTGCACAGTCAGGCTGAACAATTGCTGGGCAACTTCGACCTGAGTATCAAGAATCTATACGATACACAAAGATATATCAGCCCCGCCAACAAACTACAGACGGCTCAACTCTATTCTCTCATGGGGCGCGTTTATAGCAAGCTGGGCGATTATAACAAAGGCATCGAACTGAATGACAAAGCCACTTCCATCTTCAAATCTTTAGGAGATTCGGCTTCGGTGGCCGGATGCTATAATGAGCGTGGAGTCATGCACTACTTACTTGATGAATTTGTGGTAGCTGAAAGATTTCTTCAACGAGCACTGACAATCAACCGTGCCCAACGAAACTTAAAAGAAATAGCTACCAATCTGAATAATTTATGCCTATATCAAGGGGATACGGAAAAGAAACTCTCCCTTATTCAAGAAGCAATCGCCATTAACAAGAATTTGGATGCGCAATGGTCCTTGGGTGAGAACTATAATAATATGGGCAAACAGTATTATTTCAGCGAACAATACTCCAAGGCCCTGGATGCTTTGCAGAAAGCCTATGAGTACGCCCATAACATCGGTGCCAAAGAGTTGATTTGCGATAATTATGAATACTCATCGTGGGTACATGCCGCCATAGGCGACTATAAACAGGCCTACACCCGCCTCAGCCAGATGTATGCTTTAAGTAAAGAACTGCAAAGCAGTAACAAGCTGCGCAACATTGAGCAGGAAATCTCCTATAAGAGATACCAAGACCAGAAATATGCTACCGAGATGCAGGAGCAAACCTATAAGATAGAACTACTAAAACGCAATTTATGGCTTCTGGGCAGCATACTTGTTCTTGGATTAGCTTTCAGCATCTTCTTATATAAATGGTATAAGCGCAGAAAAGGCCTTCAACTGATAGAAACCCGTTATCAACTGGAACTTTCTCAACGCGAATTATCCGAACTGAAACTGCACCAACAAGAGTTGGAACTACAGAATATACAGAATGCATTGGATAGTAGCCAGCAAGAAGTAACCAGCTTCGCCGTCTTCCTGAGAAGCCGCAATGAATTACTGGACAAAATACGCGAAATGATTAAGGAAGGGTACAAAATGGATAACCAAGCACTTATTCCCCATCTGAAAAAAGTGAATGCCTATATCAGTCAATACCAAAGCGGAGACAAAACCAATAATGCGTTACTGTTGAATATCGAAGAAAAAAGTAAAGAATTCATTAAAAGGCTAACAAAAGAACACCCGAACCTGACACAAGGAGAAAAATATCTGGCAACCATGCTGCGCGTCAATCTTTCAACGAAAGAAATCTCAATGATTAGCGGCAACAGTCCCAAAACAATCAATATGAATCGCTACAGATTGCGTAAGTCTTTGAACTTACCAACAGAAAAAGACCTGGTGGAATACTTGCAGAGCTTCTAAAACACCTATTAGAATAAACAGCCTGTTTGTAGATATGCGTCATCAGCATATAGCATTATATTACAAGCATTTACAATTATCATTGTAGATCAAAAAGTCAGTAATTTCACCACCTTTGTAGATATTTTACAGACCATTCTTCATAGGAATACCCCAAATTATATCTCTTTCTTTGCCATGTGAGAAACAAATGTTATTAACCTTAAAAACTATCACACATGGGTAAAATTAAAAAGTATTCCTTAATACAAAGAGCCGCTTTGTTGTCCTTGCTCTTTGTATGTTTGGTACCGCTAAGTTCTTTAGCACAAACCATCCAATTAACCGGTACAGTAACTGATACCAAAGGAGAAACCCTCATTGGCGCCAGTGTTTTGGAAAAAGGTACAACCAATGGTTGCATTACCGACATCGACGGTAACTTTGCACTGACTGTTGCACCCAATGCGACAATGGTAATCTCTTATGTGGGCTATGTGCCGCAGGAAATTCCTTTGAAAGGACAGAAAACATTAACAGTAACTCTGAAAGATGATACTGAGATGCTGGATGAAGTAGTAGTAGTAGGTTATGGTACTATGAAGAAAAGCGATATGACCGGAGCCATTTCTTCGGTAAAATCGGAAGATTTGATGAAACGTGCCACTACCAGCGCCACCGAAGCACTGCAAGGTAAAATTGCCGGTGTAAGCGTATTGAAATCCGGTGGTAATGCAGGTGCAAGTATCTCTGTAAAAATCCGTGGTATCAAAACGATGGGAGACAACGAACCACTTTATATCATCGACGGTTATCCCGGTGACATCAACACCATCAACCCACAAGATATCGAATCCATGGAGATCCTGAAAGACGGTGCAGCCGCTGCAATCTATGGTTCGGTAGCAGCCAACGGTGTTGTGATTGTCAGCACAAAGAATGGCAAGGCGGGTGAGATGAAGATTTCATTCAATACCTACATGACTGTTAATAATGTTGCTAAAAAGTTTGAGATGCTGGATAGTGACGGGTATTTAAAAGTTCATAATATGATGTATGACAATGCAAACAGAAAAAAGCCCGGCTATTTAACATTCACGAACTCGGATGGGAGCATAAAGAATCCGACAGGAGCTAACACCGATTGGCAGGACGAAATGTTACGTACCGGAATTGCACAAAACTATTATGTGAATGTAAATGGCGGTAGTGAAAATGCGAACTATTCTATTTCTTACGGTCATGCTGACGAAAAAGGTATTTTCAGAGGAAACTCCTACATTCAGGATAATGCACGCTTAAAAGTAAACGCCCGCAAATATATTTTTGAATTTGATGCCGGTTTAAACTTTAAAGCCACACAGAGCAAACAGCCACAATATTCTTTGAAGGAAATGTATTCCATATCCCCATTAGTACCTGTTTATGATGAAAGTCAAGAATACGGTTATGGACTGACAAACATGTCCGTAGGCGATGTAAAAATGCAATTTCCAACGAACCGCAATGTCATGGCAGACGACCATTACAAAAACAGAAAAGACAATGGATATAGCATAACTGGTAATATCGGCCTAACCATGAAATTTGCTCCCTGGCTGACATTCAAAACGACTTATACATACGACGGTTATTATGCCAATACCAAATATCACCGTGCAAAATATGTGGCCAGCGCACAAGAACCCAGCTTATATCCTTACAACTATGAAGCTAACTCTTACTGGTATCAACAGACTTTTGAAAATGCATTGACATTCATGAAAGACTTCGGCAAACATTCTGTTACTGTCATGGCCGGTAGTTCTATCATTGCCACCCGCAAGGATCAAAGCACGGTAGATGTAGAAGGAAAAAGAACCAAATATGAAGTTATTGATGGACAATTAAGTTCATCAGAACTCCCCAATGGCTTCTTTGATCCGACTTCTCCAACAATCAATGCCGGCAAAGGTGGTACATACACCGGTACAGGTACATATTATGAATATAACCGTGCTTCATTCTTTGGCCGCTTAAATTACTCATACGCCAGCCGTTATCTATTACAGGTTACAATGCGTACAGACGGTTCTTCTAAGTTTGGTAAAAATAACCGTTGGGGTACATTCCCATCTGTTGCCGTAGGCTGGAGAATCAGCGAGGAAGAATTCTTTCCGAAAAACACTCCGATCAGCAATTTGAAGTTCCGTGCAAGTTGGGGAAGATTGGGTAGCGAAAGTGCCTTGGGATATTATTATACTCCTGTATTGAGTAATTCCAATACTCAATGGATGAGTTATCTTCAAGGAGGTAACACATGGACAGGAATGTCAAATCTTTATTTGACTAATGACGATTTACGTTGGGAAACCACTGATACCAAAAACATTGGTTTCGACTTTGGTCTTTTCAATAATAAGTTGAACGGTACTATCAACTATTACTATAACACAACCGAAGATCTGTTGATTGAAAAAGTGATGCCTCCTTCAGCCGGTATTTACAACCCAACAGTAAATGTGGGTAAAATGGTCAATAGAGGATTTGAATTGGAATTAAACTATGGTGATACGGTTAACGGTTTCGATTATAATATAGGAGTCAATCTTTCTACTATCCATAATGAAATGTTGAAAGCAGATGCCAATCAGGTGCTTTATGGTTCTGCCTGGAAAGGTTCTGGTCATTTTGTAACTCAAACATTAGAAGGTTATCCGGTTGCCAGCTTCTGGTTATATCAGACAAACGGAATATTCCAAAGCGATGCTGAAGCTGCCTCCTATGTAAATAGTAAAGGCGAACAACTACAGCCTAATGCAAAAGCAGGTGATATCCGTTTTGTAGATACGAATAGTGATGGTGCTATTGATGCCAACGACAAAGTATATAGTGGTTCCGGTATTCCTAAAGTAGAAGCAAACTTATCATTCAGCGGTTCTTACAAGAGCTTTGACCTTTCTTTCCAGTTAGGTAGTGCATGGGGACATAAACTATACAACGTCAACCGTTTATACTACGAAGGAATGGATGCCGGTAGAAATTATTTCAAAAGTACTTTAGATGCATGGACACCACAAAACACCAGGACCGATATTCCGAGAGCTGTATTAGGCGACCCTAATCAAAACACCCGTGAGTCAGACCGCTTCCTTGAAAATGGAAACTTTGTTCGTCTGCGCCAACTCCAGTTAGGATATAGCTTACCTAAAACACTTGCAAAGAAACTGTTCTTGGAAAAATGCCGTCTTTATGTTAGTGGAGAAAACTTATTCACTATCACGAAGTACTCAGGCATTGATCCGGAGTTCTCTTCCAGCATTCTGGATACAGGTGTCGACTCTTTCGTATATCCATTTACACGCTCTTACGTAGTAGGTTTACAAGTTACATTCTAATTACTCAAAAACTAAAAGTAAAATGAAAAAGATAATATATTTAGCATCTTTCTTATGCACATTTATAATGGCAGGATGCGATGATTTCTTAACGTTAGAGTCTCCAGATTTGACCACCGAAAAATATTGGAGAGACCAAACAGATATAGAAGCTGGCTTATCTGCCGTATACAGTCAATTAGACAACAGGACAAATGCTTACTCCGTAGCAGAGATTAAATTTGTAGTGGAGGCATTCCGTAGTGATGAAATGATTACAGGAGCCGATGTTAACAATTACCCGGAATGGGATGCCATGTACAACTACACCTACAACAATGAAAATGCTCGTATCAAGGAATATTGGATGAATAACTACAATGGTATCAACTATGCGAACAATGTCCTCGATGGAATTGAGAAAGTACAGAGTTCTGCAAATAAAATGACTACAGAAGTTTGTGACAATATTACCGGTGAGACATTATTCTTACGTGCTTACTATCATTTTAAGTTAATCCTGAACTGGGAGAAAATTATTATCCGGGATGAATTTCTGCAATCAGGGAAAGCAGGAGAAGAACAAGTACACAAAGCTCTTTCCTCCCGTATGGAAGCTTGGGACTTTATTTGCAAAGAATTGGATAAGGCTGTCGGATTATTACCCCAGGACCGTCCCTCTTCCGAAGCAGGCAGAGTAACCAAAAGTGTTGCTTATGCTTACTTAGGATGGGCCTACCTTACCCGTGCCTATGAAGAAAGTAGTAAAAAGGCCGAATATCTGACTTTGGCAGAAAAAGCTTTGAAACAGGTGACAGGTTACGAACTGGAATCAAACTATGAAAGTATGTTCAATGGCACCAATAGAAACTGTAAAGAGTCGATATTCGAACTACAATTCACCAACAGTACTGATAATGGAACATACCACAAACATGTATTACACTACTGGTTCACTTGTCCGAATATGTGGGGTTGGGATGAAATTCGGATAAGCCCAATGATGTATAATGAATTCCTTAAGGAGGGACGCATTGCCGAAAATAGTCAATATGACGCTCGCGCTTATGCTTCTATGTATTTCGATGATCCCTATTATGCAGATGGCGGACGTATCTTAGGATATGATTATAGTGATATTTATGGTCCTGATGATGATATCAAATATAATTTCAAGAAATACCTCCCTACTACATGGGATGAATATGCCCAAGATGAAATAGGCACCAATCTTCCATTAATGCGTTATTCTAACGTATTATTAATGTTGGCTGAGGTTTTCAATGAACAACAACATCCGGAAAATGCCATACCGCTGATTAACGATATTCGACGCATACATGGTAAATTGCCAGCCATGAAAGGCAATGACTATACAGCTGTGAAAGCACAGATTGAGCATGAACGTCTGGTTGAATTTGCTATGGAAAATTATCGCTTCTACGATTTGCGCCGTTGGGGCAAACTGGAAGAAGCAATGCGCACGGCAGGCAGAACTAATTTTGTTGGTTCCAAACATTCTTTCTTGCCAATTCCTCTAATGGAAATTCAAAGCAACAATAAAATTAATGCAGGAGACTAACGAGTAATCCTTTTTCTCTGAATATGATAAACAAGACGGCCCTGCTGTCGTCTTGTTTATCTTTAAAGCTTTATCTTTGCATTTGCGAAAATAGGCTGCACCTCAGCATAAACAAGCAAGCTTGCTTCTGCTTTCGGTTTGCACTATCTTTGCCCTCAAAAACGACATAGATATGTTTACAATCATCGGACTAATGCTCACAGGAATGCTGTTGGGCTACCTCTTACGGAAACGAAATCTGAGCGGAATCCATAAAGTCATCACGGTGCTCATCTGGCTACTTCTCTTCATATTGGGTATTGAAGTGGGAGGAAACGAGCAGATTATCAAAGGACTGCACACCATCGGGCTCGAAGCCGTCATACTCACAATTGGCGGGACTTTGGGAAGCGTGATTGCTGCCTGGGCATTGTGGAGAGCTTTATACAAACGGAAAGGAGGCCGTGCATGAAAGGAAGTCTCATCATAGTCGGCTTTTTTGTGCTGGGGACACTCTGCGGAGTCTTTCACCTGATACCTATCGATATCGTAATAGATAGTAAAGTCAGCTTTTATGCACTTTGCGCACTGATGTTCAGTGTAGGGCTAAGTGTAGGCAACGACCCGCAAACGTTGAAAAACTTCCGTTCACTCAATCCACGGTTGATATTCCTGCCTATCATGACCATTCTGGGTACGTTAGCAGGTTCTGCCGCAGTCAGCCTGATATTGACACACCGCTCACTGACGGACTGCCTGGCTGTAGGCTCGGGCTTCGGATACTATTCACTCTCCAGCATTTTCATCACTGAATACAAAGGAGCCGAATTGGGAACCATCGCCCTGCTCGCCAATATCAGCCGCGAGATACTGACACTACTGGCTGCTCCTTTGCTGGTGCGCTGGTTCGGTAACCTCGCCCCCATCTCAGCCGGAGGAGCAACTACCATGGACACCACACTGCCCATCATTACACGCACATCCGGACAACAATTCGTTGTAGTTTCCATCTTCCACGGGTTCGTGGTCGATTTCAGCGTCCCATTTCTTGTGACCCTGTTTTGTTCGATATAAACACTTAATCTGATTGATATCATGAAACTTAAATTATATTCTTTCATCTCTGCTTTACTGATTTGCAGCAATATACTTGCCGACAATGAGCCTTGGCAGAACCCGCAAGTCAACGAGATAAACAGAGAGCCGATGCATGCGCACTTCATTCCGTTTACGAATGAAGCCAACGCCCTGAAGCAGCACTCTCTGCCTGCTGATGTACGTTTCAACGTAAATCCTGCCACGGAACGCCGCATCTCGCTGGACGGTACCTGGAAGTTCCTGTTCTCAAAGAACAACGAACTTTGTCCCAAAGACTTCCACAAACCGGGATACAACACTCGGAAGTGGAGCAAGATAGAAGTTCCCGGAAGCTGGGAACTACAAGGGTTTGATGCACCTATTTATACAGACACCCGTTATCCGTTCCCAGCTAATCCACCATATGTGCCTGCCGACTATAATCCGGTGGGGGCTTACATCCGTGAATTCACGGTTCCCAGCGGTTGGGAAGGCATGGATATCTTCCTCGACTTTGAGGGAGTGGAATCCGCCTATTATGTATGGGTGAACGGCGAACTTGCCGGATATGCCGAAGACAGCCGCCTGCCGTCTCACTTCAACATCACGAAGCTTCTGAAGAAAGGCAATAATAAACTTGCCGTCAAGGTGTTCCGTTACAGTGACGGCTCTTACCTCGAAGGACAAGATTACTGGAAATACAGCGGCATTGAGCGTGATGTTTATCTCTATGCCCGTCCGCAAAGCCGCGTGCGCGACTTCCGGATGACCGCCGAACTAATAAATGATTATAAAGACGGAGAACTCAATCTGGATGTCATCCTCCATCAGCCGAAGGTTGGAGAAACTGTTGAGGTAAAAGTGCTGGATGCAGGAAAAGTGATTTATATCCAGAAAAAAAACGTCTCTTCTCCTACGGATACTTTATTTACCCAGCAACACATCTTCCCGAATGCACGTGCCTGGAATGCCGAAACGCCGAATACCTATACACTGGTAGTCAGCACCTTCGATGCACAAGGAAAACCGTTGGAGTCTTTCACCCAACTTTTTGGTTTCCGCACGGTAGAGATGCGCAACGGCATGCAGATGATTAACGGAAAAGCAGTACTCTTTAAGGGAGTGAACCGTCACGAACACGACCCGCACAAAGGACGCACCATCAGCGTGGCTTCCATGATACACGATATTCAGTTGATGAAACAATTCAATCTGAACGGTGTGCGTAACTGTCACTATCCGAATAACTATGCATGGTATGAACTATGCACGGAATTCGGTCTGTATATGGTGGATGAAGCTAACATCGAAAGCCACGGCATGCAGGATCACAAGGACGGCACGCTGGCCAATTATCCGGATTGGGAACTTCCCTTCATGCAACGCATGAGCCGGATGATTGCACGCGACCGTAACTGTACAGCTATCGTCACTTGGTCTATGGGCAACGAGTCTGGCTATGGCAAGCATTTCGAAACATTATACGATTACACGAAGAAAATAGACTCTACCCGCCCGGTGCAATACGAGGGTGGCGGTTATGATGCCAAGAGTGACATCTACTGTCCGATGTATGCCCGCATCTGGTCGTTGCGCCGTCATATCAATCAACGTGACAAGCGTCCTATGATTATGTGTGAATATGCTCATGCCATGGGCAACAGCGTAGGAAACTTTCAGGATTACTGGGATTTGATTTATAAATATGACCAACTGCAAGGCGGCTTCATCTGGGACTGGGTGGACCAGACATTCGCCATCAAGGATAAGGATAACCGCGACATCTGGGCTTTCGGTGGAGATATGGGATTTGTAGGCATCGTCAACGACTCCAACTTCTGCGCCAACGGTCTGGTAGCTGCCGATCGTACTCCGCACCCACATATCTATGAGGTAAAAAAGGTACTCCAATATATCCATTTTGAACCGATTGCCTTCACACCCAATAGAATAAAGGTTACCAACTGGCACGACTTCATCGGTCTGGAAGGATATTCCTTGCGCTGGGCAGTGGAATGTGACGGAAAGGCGGTACAAAGCGGCGAAATGGATTTTCCAGTAATCGCACCGGGAAGCTCTGCCAACATCGAACTGCCTCTGAAAACATTGCCTGCCGATGGCAAAGAATACTTCCTTACCCTGCGCGCATTCACCAAAAACGAAGCGCAATTAATTCCGAAAGGACACGAAGCCGCCATCGAACAATGGGTGTTACCTTCCGTCCCTGCCGCAAAAGCCATTCAGCCGGCTAACGGCAAGCTGACTGTAGATCGTAATAATGACACCATTACTCTGACAGGAAACAGCTTCAAGATAGCTTTCTCGGCTCAAAGCGGTGAAATGACGGAGTTGAGTTACAATGGAAAGAATCTGATAAAAGAAGGTCTGCAACCCAACTTCTGGCGCCCGCTGACGGACAATGATATTCCGAACGGACATCTGTGCCGTTGTCTCACCTGGAAGACTGCCGGACAGGATGCCAAACTGGAGAACCTGGATATAACGGAAAATCAACAGAAAGTTACTGTTACCGCTACCTATAAGATGGAAGCGCAAGACTCGAAGCTGCAAACAATATACGATATTCATCCTGATGGTGCCGTCAGGGTGAGCATGCACTTCACTCCCGGCAAACAGGCGTTGAACGAAATGCCCCGTCTGGGTATGCGCATGATACTTCCGGCTGAATATGAAATGATGTCCTGGCTGGGACGCGGACCGCAGGAAAACTATGCAGACCGGAAGACGGGAGCATTGGTAGGATTGTACAGTGCGACGGTTTGGGAACAGTTTCATCCGTATGTACGTGCTCAGGAAACAGCTAATCATTGCGATGTACGTTGGGTGGCACTACGCAATGTTGATGGTAACGGTTTGCTCGTTACGGGAGAAGAACCGCTAAGTATCAGTGCCTGGAACTTCCCGATGGAAGATATCGAGTACCGCCCTTCGCAAGTGGAACGCCGCCATGGGGGAAGCATAGTGAAGAAAGATATGGTTTGGCTGAACATCGACCACAAGCAGATGGGCGTAGGTGGTGACAATACGTGGGGGGCACAAGTGCACCCGGAATATACCATTACGCCACATGAATGGAAGTACAGCTTCACGTTGCAACCACTTGGAGCGGAGGATAATGCAGCGGAACAGGCGCACAAGTGCTGGTTCTAACATTAAATTCATAATAATAAGGAATATGAAACACAAGTTTATACACATCATTTATTTTACACTACTAGTTGCAGGCCTCACCGCCTGCAACTCCGGTAGCAAGAAAATCGCGGAGCAAAGGTACACTTTCAATAACATACTGGATATTGCCTATACTCCCGACACCCTGCACCGTTGCTACGGCTGGTTCACAGACGCCGGCTCATGGATGGGCTTCACCCTTCCCGAAAAGGCGCAATGGGTGAACGGCTTCTGCGGCCCGTTCAGTCTGGACATGTTCCGCCGCCAATGGATGGCACAGTCCGCCGTCACCGTAGATTTCGCTGGAAGCGCTTCGGGCAACTTTCTTCCCGACTCTACCTGCTACTTCCCCGGCGAACTCTACATGTCCGCCCACTCCGATGCAGGAAGCATCGCGCAACGGCTCAACTTTGTCGACGCCTCAACCGCCCTTCTGCGCATAGAGTCCGGTAAAGCGGAAGACCTGCTTCTGACAGGCAGTCAATGGGGAAAAGACGTAACCATTGCCATAGAGCAAAACTCCGTTATCGCACGCCACCCCAGCGGAGAAAGCGTGACCGTAACATTCACTCCCGACGTGACACTTTCCCAAACGGAAAACAACTACACAGCCCTTATCCATAGCCCCAAGTATCCTATCCATGTAGCCATTTCCTTTTTCACCTCCGAAAAAGAAATGATCGCCGGATTACAGAACCTCCCTACCCTACTCAACAATCCCGGAAAAGCTTTGCAAGCCAATGCCGAACGCTGGGAGGGGTATTTAACCAAGATTCTGCGCAAGGATATGAAACCTGAATACGACCGCATTGCTGTGAAAGCCGTAACCACTCTTATCTCCAACTGGCGCACGCACCGCGGCGGATTACTTCACGAAGGTATTGTTCCGAGCCATGCCGTAGGCTACTTTGTCGGATTCTGGGCATGGGACAGTTGGCGCTTCAGTGCCGGAACTGCCAAGTTCGACCCCGAACTGGCAAAGAATAACATCCGCGCCATGTTCGATTACCAGCAACCGGACGGCATGGTTATCGACTGCATCTACACCGACCCGTCGGAAAACAATGCCCGCGACAGCAAACCGCCTTTGGTATGTTGGGCAGTAGACGAAATCTTCACACACACGGATGACACCGCTTTCGTTGCCGAAATGTATCCGCAACTGCTCTCTTACTACAAATGGTGGTATCAGAAACGTGACCACAACCGTAACGGCATGTGTGAATACGGCGCAACAGATGGCACACTGGAAGCTGCCGCATGGGAAAGCGGCATGGACAATGCCATTCGTTTCGACAACGCCGTAATGCTGAAGAATGACGGAGCCGATGATGCCTGGAGCATGGATCAGGAAAGCGTAGACCTGAATGCTTATCTGGCCTTGGAGTGCAAACTACTGAAGAAGTTTGCCGTACTGCTGAACGTGGCTTTCGACGGTCCCGACTATAGCGATAAAGTAGCAGATTACTTCTTCGACAAGCAAGTCAATTTCTTCTTCGACCGCCGCCTGAAAGATGGCTCCTTCATCGAAGAACCGGGGTGCGAAGCTTATACTCCGCTATGGACACAGATTGCCACGCAATCGCAGGTGGACAGCATGTTGCCCATGCTACAAGACACCGCGAAGTTCTCCACGTATATCCCCTTCCCGACCATTGCCGCAGATAATCCCAAGTATAACCCGCGCGGCTACTGGCGTGGCCCCATCTGGCTGGACCAGACTTATTTCGCCATTCGCGGCTTGAGAAACTACGGGTATCAGAAGTTGGCTGACGAATATACCTTGCAGGTATTCGACCGCCTGAGCGGACTGAAAGAAGGTGCGCCCATCCATGAGAACTACGGCACGCATACCGGAGAACGACTGAAAGCACCGCACTTTAGTTGGAGTTCATCACACCTGTTGATGATGTACGATGACTACGGAAAGTAAAACGTAAAAATAAGAATTAATATATTTCCAACAGGAAGAAGCTCGTGTTTCTTCCTGTTGGAAATAAAATTAAATGCCTGCGCTTATTGGAAAAGACTCCACGCAACGGTAAGTCCCGCCATAACAATAGCCACCATACTCATCAGCTTAATAAGAATGTTCAGACTCGGACCAGAAGTATCTTTAAACGGGTCACCTACCGTGTCACCTACCACAGTGGCCTTGTGCACCTCGCTACCTTTACCGCCGAAATTGCCTTCTTCCACATATTTCTTGGCATTGTCCCATGCACCGCCTGCGTTCGCCATGAAGATGGCAAGAACGAAACCACTGCTCAGACCACCAATCAACAGACCAAGTACGCCGGGCACACCAAAGATTAAACCTGTCGCAATTGGAGCAATAATGGCTATCAGCGAAGGCACAACCATTTCACGCTGTGCGCCCTTTGTGGAAATCTCCACGCAGCGTTCGTAATCCGGTTCTGTTTCTCCTGTAAGAATTCCCTTAATTTCACGGAACTGGCGACGCACTTCATCCACCATATGACCAGCCGCACGACCAACGGCATTCATCGTCAGTCCGCAGAAAAGGAATGCCATCATACTACCCAGAAACATGCCGGAAAGTACTTTCGGATTCATCAGCGTTACATCATAATGATACATGAAATCGAAAAATGTAGCATCCTGAAGAGGCACAGAATCACCATGAGGAAGTGTTAAATCGACGGTTCCCATGCGAGTCAGTCCGATACGGATTTCTTCAATGTAAGAAGCAAGCAAAGCCAGTCCGGTGAGGGCGGCAGAGCCGATTGCAAAACCCTTTCCGGTTGCGGCAGTGGTGTTACCCAAAGAATCGAGAGCATCCGTGCGTTTACGGACCTCTTCGCCCAAACCGGCCATTTCGGCATTACCACCGGCATTGTCGGCAATAGGGCCATAAGCATCTGTAGCAAGGGTAATGCCTAAAGTGGAGAGCATACCCACGGCGGCAATACCAATACCATAAAGCCCCATACCCACATTGGCGAACTCAAATCCGGAAGCGAAGAGATAAGAGGCAATAATACCTACCACTACGGCAATCACAGGGATTGCTGTGGAGAGCATACCCAAACCGATACCGGAAATAATCACCGTTGCCGGACCGGTCTTTCCGCTTTCACTAAGTTTCTGAGTGGGACGATAGGATTGCGAAGTATAATATTCCGTAGAACGACCGATAATGATGCCGACCACCAATCCTACTACTACGGCACAGGATATCCACATCCAGTTTTCCAGTCCCAGCAGCCAAAGGATAAAGAAAGTGGCGAAAACAATCAGCACAGAGCTCAAGTTAGTGCCCAGAGCCAGAGAGCCCAGCAAATCTTTCATGGTAGCATTCTCTTTGGTACGCACGGAGAAAATGCCGATGATGGAAAGAAGAATACCCACAGCTGCAATCAGCATCGGAGCAATAACAGCTTTGAATTGCATGGCGGTATCTCCCGTATGGATAAATGCCGCAGCACCCAAAGCGGCAGTTGCCAAGATGGAGCCACAATAACTTTCGTAAAGGTCGGCACCCATACCGGCTACGTCACCTACATTATCGCCTACGTTATCGGCAATCGTAGCAGGATTGCGCGGGTCATCTTCGGGGATGCCGGCTTCTACTTTACCTACCAGGTCGGCACCCACATCGGCAGCTTTCGTATAGATACCACCGCCTACACGGGCAAAGAGCGCTTGCGTGGAAGCACCCATACCGAAAGTCAACATGGTGGTAGTGATGATGCAGAGTTTGTGAGTCGGAGTCAGGGCATCTGCGGGAATAACCGCGTTGAGTAGAAGATACCAAAAGGAAATATCGAGCAAACCCAAGCCTACTACAACCAATCCCATCACTGCACCGCTACGGAAAGCCACACGCAATCCTGCGTTCAGTGAACTACGGGCAGCATTTGCCGTACGCGCCGAAGCATACGTAGCCGTCTTCATGCCGAGGAAACCGGAAAGGCCGGAGAAGAAACCGCCCGTCAGGAAAGCAATTGGTACCCAATGGTTCTGCACATTGAAGCCATAAGCCATAATAGCAAAAAGGATAACCAGTCCCAGAAATACCCAGGCAACAATCTTGTATTGTTGCTTCAGATAAGACATAGCCCCCTTGCGTACAGCGGCAGCAATCTTTATCATTTGTGGAGTACCCTCGCTCTCCTTCATCATTTGCTTATGAAAATAATAAGCAAAACAGAGAGCCAAAACAGAAGCGGCCGGAATCAGCCAGAAAAGCAAACTGTCCATAGTGTTAGTATTTTAAGAATTAAGTATTTGAGGGCTAAATATATTAATTCTCTTCGAGAAAGACAAACAAAACAGGAATTACCTTTGCAGCGGGATTTGTTTTTTCGTGATAACGCAATGTCCAAAGAATGAGACTACTACAAGGGAATCTCCGGGTATAAAAAAACAGACGGTCTATTTGCCATGAACAGACCGTCTGTTTAGGATAAACAGACCATGTATTTCAAGCAAACAGACCATCTGTTTCGAGTGAACAGACGGTCTGTTTTATTATTCTACAGTAACAGCTGTGCCACAAGCAGTTACCATCAACATACTGCCACTGCCGCCAACTGTTTCATAATCCAGATCCACACCAATCACAGCATTGGCTCCGAGCGCCCTGGCATGCTCCTGCATCTCACGCAGAGCAATGTCTTTCGCTTCGCGCAGCACTTCTTCGTAAGAGCCACTACGTCCGCCCACTACGTCACGGATGCTGGCAAAGAAATCACGGAATACATTGGCACCTATAATCGTCTCGCCGGAAACGATACCGTAATAGCGAGTGATACGTGCACCCTCAATAACAGGGGTTGTTGTTACTAACATAATCTTTATTTTTTAAGTTAAAACATCTTACTAACCCGCTCAATACCTGCCACCAGGACATCTACTTCTTCTCTCGTATTATAAAGTCCGAAAGAAGCACGCACCGTACCTTCAATGCCGAGACGTTGCATCAACGGCTGGGCACAATGGTGTCCTGTGCGTACGGCGATGCCGAGGCGATCGAGCAATGTACCCATATCGAAGTGATGAATATCGTCTACCAAGAAAGAGATGACACTCCCCTTCTCTGCCGCTTCACCAAAGATGCGCATACCGGGAATAGTCTTCAAACGCTGCGTGGCATATTCCGTCAGTTCATGCTCATAGGCGGCAATCTTGTCCATACCAATGGCAGAGACATAATCCAGAGCTTTGGCCAGTCCCGTAGTTCCAATATAGTCGGGGGTGCCTGCCTCGAACTTGAAAGGGAGTTCATTATAGGTAGTCCGTTCAAAGGAGACGTGCTGTATCATCTCGCCCCCACCCTGATAAGGAGGAAGCTTATTCAGCCATTCCTCTTTGCCATAAAGCACACCTACACCTGTAGGGCCATATACTTTATGTCCTGAGAATACAAGGAAATCAGCATCAAGGTCCTGCACATCCACCGCCATGTGGGGAATGGACTGCGCAGCGTCCACCAGAAAAGGCACTCCGTGAGCATGGGCAGTAGCAATCATCTCCTTGATAGGATTGACCGTACCCAATACATTGGATACATGCACAACGCTGACAATCTTCGTCCGATCCGTGAAAAGCTTTTCATATTCATCCAGCAGGAGTTCACCGCGGTCGTTCATCGGAATAACTTTGAGTTTGATGTTCTTCCGTTCAGCCAACAGTTGCCAGGGTACAATATTACTATGATGCTCCATCACCGAAACAATCACTTCATCACCCGGACTCATAATCGCTTCACCAAAGGTGGACGCCAGCAAATTGATGCTTTCCGTTGTTCCCCGCGTAAATACAATTTCGTTCGTGGAACCAGCATTGATGAACTTCCGTACTGTCTCACGACTTGCTTCATGCAGTTCCGTAGCTTGCTGCGAAAGAAAATGTACGCCACGATGCACATTCGCATTAACAGAATAATATTCATCCGTAATGGCTTCTACCACACAACGCGGCTTCTGGGTAGTTGCTGCATTATCAAGGTAAACCAACGGCTTGCCATACACTTCACGGGAAAGTATCGGGAAATCGGCTCTTATCTTTTGAATGTTATACATGTTTCTTTTAAGTATAAAATATTAATTATTAGGTAGTAATTCTATGCAGCGGCATCATGCGCAGCCAATTAATATTTAATAATTAATATCTAATAATTACATACCTATTTACATATAGCGCACCCCTGGCACTTATTCAGTTCTCCACGGAAACGTTTCTCCACTAACAGATGTAAGCGGTCTTTCAATGCATCCAGACGAATAGTGTCAATCACTTCGTTCACGAAAGCAAACATCAACAACAGGCGGGCTTCACGTTGCGGAATACCGCGCTGACGCATATAGAACAAAGCAGTCTCATCCAACTGACCGACTGTGGCACCATGACTACACTTCACATCATCGGCATAAATCTCCAACTGCGGTTGGGTGTACATATGTGCTTCGCGCGTAGCACAAAGGTTACGGTTTGTTTGCTGAGAACTGGTATGTTGCGCATCAGGACGCACCAACACCAAACCGGAGAAAGCACCGACAGACTGATCATCGAGAACATACTTGAAAAGTTCATTGCTGGTACAGTTAGGCACAGAATGATCGATGCTTGTATTATTATCTACATGCTGATTCTTATCCTCAATTGCCATACCACAAAGATTGATTTCAGCGCCTTCGCCTGCCAACAACACTTCGGTGGTATTCCGGGTAGTGCCGTTATACAAGGTCATGCCGTTCAGCAATACGTTACTGTTTGCTTCCTGCTTTACGTACAGGCTACTGATGCGCACTGTACTTGTATGCGTCTCTTCCAACTCATAAAGGTCGAAGACTGCATTCTCTCCCACAAAGACCTCTATCACTTGCGTAGCAAGGAAGTTCACATTATCCATAGCGTGATCGCACACCAGCATACGTGCCTGTGCACCGTCTTCCAGAACGATCAGTACCCGGCGATTCACCAGAAAGTTCACATCACCACGCAAGATATTCACCAATTGGATGGGGCGTTCGACTATCACATTCTTCGGTACATATAGCAATACACCGTCTTGTGCAAAAGCAGTATTAAAAGCTGTTACTCCATCTTTTGAAGTATCAGCCAGCTTGCCGTAGTATTTCTTCACCAACTCCGGATGCTTTTCTGCCATCTCTTTCAAACTGCCGAAGATAACTCCTTCAGGCAGATGAGATGTAGGCAAAGCCTTATTATAGAAAGCATCGTTCACTACAAAGTACAGGGACGTACTCATATTGGGCACATCACACTTGAACACTTCATAGGGATTCACCGGAATATCCAAACGGTTCAGGTTCAGTCCATAGTCCGGTTCAAAGAATTTGCTGACATCAGTATATTTATATTTCTCCTGTTTACGGGTAGGAAAGCCAAGCCGCTCGAAGTCGGCAAACGCAGTGGCACGGGGAGCATTCAGCACCTCGGTACTATGCTGGCATATCATAGCTTCCGCCTGGGAGAAAAGATCTATGTATTGTTGTTCTGCATTCATAATTTATTCTCCCAACTCCTTCTTAATCCAATCATACCCCTTCTCTTCCAGTTCCAGAGCCAGCTCCGGTCCCGCAGTCTTTACAATGCGGCCTTTGTATAGCACATGCACGACGTCAGGTTTGATATAATCCAGTAAGCGTTGGTAGTGGGTGATAACGATGGTACTGTTTTCCGGTGTCTTCAACTTGTTTACACCTTCGGCAACAATCCGCAGAGCATCGATATCCAGCCCGGAGTCCGTTTCGTCGAGGATGCTCAAACGCGGTTCCAGCATAGCCATCTGGAAGATTTCGTTACGCTTCTTCTCTCCACCGGAGAAGCCTTCGTTCACGGAGCGGTTTGCCAGTTTATTATCCAGTTCCACAACCGCACGCTTCTCACGCATCAGTTTAAGGAATTCGCTTGCACTCAAGGCAGGCAGATGGTTATATTTACGTTGCTCATTCACCGCCGCACGCATGAAGTTCACCATGCTCACACCCGGAATTTCCACCGGATACTGGAAACTGAGGAAGATACCTTCGTGACTACGGTCTTCGGGCGAAAGCTCCAACAGGTTCTTACCGTAGAAAGTCACACTACCCTTTGTCACCTCAAAAGCCGGGTTACCTACCAACACAGCCGAAAGGGTACTCTTACCGGAACCGTTCGGTCCCATAATAGCATGAACCTCACCTGCTCTCACCGTCAGGTTGATGCCTTTCAATATTTCTTTGCCATTTACGCTGGCATGCAGGTCTTTTATCTCTAACATGATATTTAGTTCTATATTTATAATTCCAAAAACTTATCCCACGCTGCCTTCCAGCGAAATAGCCAGCAACTTCTGAGCTTCTACGGCAAACTCCATCGGCAGCTTGTTCAGCACTTCCTTGGCATAGCCATTCACAATCAAGCCCACTGCATCTTCCGTAGAGATGCCGCGCTGGTTGCAATAAAAGATCTGGTCTTCGTTGATTTTGCTGGTGGTTGCCTCATGCTCCACAATTGCCGTTTCATTATGGATATCCATATAGGGGAACGTGTGCGCACCGCACTTATCGCCCAGCAACAAAGAGTCGCACTGACTGTAATTACGCGCATTATCAGCTTTCTGAGCCACACGCACCAGACCACGGTAAGAGTTCTCACTGTGCCCTGCAGAAATACCTTTACTAACAATAGTACTACTGGTATTCTTACCCAGATGTATCATCTTTGTACCCGTATCTGCCTGCTGGTAATTATTTGTCACCGCCACACTATAGAATTCAGCCGAAGAATTATCTCCCGTCAGAATACAAGACGGATACTTCCACGTGATAGCCGAACCCGTCTCTACCTGCGTCCAGGATAGCTTACTGTTCACACCTTTGCAATTGCCACGCTTCGTCACGAAGTTATATACACCGCCCTTGCCCTCGGCATCGCCCGGATACCAATTTTGTACGGTACTATATTTCACTTCAGCACGGTCATGCACCACAATCTCCACGATAGCGGCATGCAACTGGTTCTCGTCACGCATCGGTGCCGTACAACCTTCCAGATAGGAAACATACGAATCGGCATCCGCCACAATCAGTGTCCGCTCAAACTGTCCCGTGTTACGTGCATTGATACGAAAATAGGTAGACAACTCCATCGGACAACGTACCCCCTTCGGAATATATACGAACGAACCGTCGGAGAATACCGCCGAGTTCAACGCAGCGAAGAAGTTATCACGATATCCCACTACGGAGCCCAGGTACTTCTGCACCAAATCGGGATGCTCACGTATCGCCTCACTGATGGAACAAAAGATGATTCCCTTCTCCATCAGTGTCTCCTTGAATGTCGTCTTCACAGAAACGGAGTCCATCACGGCATCTACCGCCATGCCACTCAACGCCATCTGTTCTTCCAATGGGATACCCAGTTTATTGAAGGTCTTTATCAGTTCAGGGTCTACTTCGTCCATGCTCTTCGGAGCATCCTTTTTCTTTGCCAACGGGTCGGCATAATATGAAATAGCCTGATAATCTATCTCAGGAATACGGAGATGTGCCCATGTAGGCATTTCCAACGTCAGCCAATGGCGATACGCTTTCAAGCGAAGTTCCAGCAGCCATTCCGGCTCGTTCTTCTTTGCAGAAATCAGCCTCACAACGTCTTCATTCAGCCCACACTCAATGACTTCCGTGTGCACGTCGGTAGTGAAGCCGTACTTGTACTTCTCCTCTGCAATCTTACGGACAAATTCGTTTGAAGGCTTCTTTTCCACCTTCTCTTCTTCATCCTTCTTTGAGTTCTTTTTATTATGATCTTCGGGTTGCATTATTTTAATTTAGTATATATTGTTCTGTAACTTCTTTTGCGGCAGGGAAAAACATCCCGGCGAAGGACTCCATAGGATAATATAACACTGATTCCTCCTTCATTGTTTGGTCTACCAGCGTATTATCCGAGTCTATAAACTCGACAACACAGATAAACAAACTTGTCAGCAACAGGAACTTCAACGCTCCCAGTCCCGCTCCGAGCCAGCGATTGAGCCAACCCAGTGAAACGGCCTCCATAGCCTTTGTCAATAGAGCCGCCACCAACAGGAACAACAATGGAACCACCACCCAGATTACGACAAAAGCCAGTATCTGCGCAAACGTCATGGAATCCGTCATTTTAGAAAAGACCTTCTCCGCTACCGACACATACAATGCCTTCGCAGCCAGCAATCCGACAATCAATCCAAGGATGGATGCCAGCTGCCTGATGAAGCCTTTTATAAAACCGATGACCGCTCCGGCACCGATCACCACTAATATGATGATGTCTAATATTGTCATAGCTATATCTAAAAAAAGACACGGATTACACGGATAAACACGGTTCTTCTTTTAAACCAATCCGTGAAATCCGTGTAATCCGTGTCTAAAAGATTATTTCGCTTACAGAGTCTGTTTTACTTCAATTTCTTCGTAAGATTCGATAATATCACCTATCTTGATATCGTTGCAGTTTGTCAGACTGATACCACACTCAAAGTTGGTACCTACTTCCTTCACGTCGTCCTTGAAGCGCTTCAAAGCATTGATAGCACCTGTAAAGATTACGATACCGTCGCGTATGAGACGAGCCTTGTCGCTGCGTTTCACCTTTCCGGTCTTCACCACTGCACCGGCCACGAGACCCACCTTGGTGATATTGAACACCTCGCGCACTTCGATCGTTGCAGTCACCTGCTCCTTCACCTCTGGTGCCAACATACCTTCCATAGCAGCCTTCACCTCTTCGATGGCGTCGTAGATTACCGAGTACTTGCGAATATCCACACCGTCGTTCTCCGCCAGTTTTGCAGCTGCGTTCGACGGACGTACCTGGAAGCCAATGATAATGGCATCCGAAGCAGCAGCCAGTGAAACATCTGACTCGGAAATAGCTCCAACGCCTTTGTGGATTACATTCACCTGTACCTGTGCCGTAGACAGCTTAATCAGTGAGTCGCTCAATGCTTCAACAGAACCATCCACGTCACCCTTAACGATAACATTCAGTTCATGGAAGTCACCCAATGCCAGACGACGGCCAACTTCATCCAAAGTAAGCATCTTCTGAGTACGCAAGCCCTGTTCACGTTGCAGCTGCTCACGCTTGTTAGCGATTTCACGCGCTTCCTGTTCCGTATCGATCACATGGAACGTGTCACCTGCAGCAGGTGCACCATTCAGTCCAAGGATTAATACAGGTTCAGACGGTCCGGCCTCTTTCAGGCGTTGGTTGCGTTCGTTGAACATAGCTTTCACCTTACCATAAGCTGTACCTGCCAATACGATGTCACCTACGTGCAGCGTACCGTTGGATACCAACATAGTGGCTACATAACCACGTCCCTTGTCCAGTGAAGACTCAATGATGGAACCTGTAGCTTTGCGGTTCGGATTTGCTTTCAAGTCGAGCATTTCAGCTTCCAGCAATACCTTCTCCAACAACTCCTTCACGCCCATACCTTTCTTGGCTGAGATATCTTGTGACTGGTACTTGCCACCCCATTCTTCAACGAGGTAGTTCATACTTGCCAATTCTTCCTTAATCTTATCAGGATTGGAAGTCGGCTTATCAATCTTGTTAATAGCGAATACGATAGGTACACCTGCAGCCATAGCATGGTTGATGGCTTCCTTCGTCTGCGGCATCACGTTGTCATCGGCAGCGACAATGATGATAACTACGTCCGTTACCTTCGCACCACGGGCACGCATAGCGGTAAATGCCTCATGACCCGGAGTATCGAGGAACGTGATTTCACGTCCGTCTTCCAACTTCACATTGTAGGCACCGATGTGCTGCGTGATACCACCGGCTTCACCGGCAATAACGTTCGCTTTACGGATATAGTCGAGCAACGATGTCTTACCGTGGTCTACGTGGCCCATGACGGTAACAATCGGCGCACGCGGTTCCAGGTCGTCGTCAGCATCTTCTTCTTCCACAATGGCTTGTGATACTTCTGCGCTGACGTACTCAGTCTTATATCCGAATTCTTCTGCCACCAGATTGATGGTTTCGGCATCCAGACGTTGGTTGATGGAAACCATGATACCGATACTCATACAAGTAGCAATGACCTGCGTAACGGAAACGTCCATCATGCTTGCCAATTCGTTAGCAGTCACGAATTCCGTAATCTTCAGCACTCTGCTGTCCGCCATTTCGCGGTCTTCCTGTTCCTGCTGACGGCTGGACGCCATATCACGTTTATCTTTACGATACTTCGCTGTCTTATTCTTGCCTTTGGAAGTGAGGCGTGCCAAGGTTTCTTTTACCTGCTTAGCTACGTCTTCCTCCTTTACTTCCGCTTTGATGACCGGTTTTTTGAAACGGTCCTTGCTATTATTATTGTTACGGTTGTTACGGTTTCCTCCCGGATGGTTGTTAGCACCACCGCCTTGACCGCCACCCTGGGGTTTACCACCACCGGGACGGTTGTCACCTCCACGCTGGAAGTTGGATGCGTTGTTGATATCTACTTTCTCCTTATTATTAATACGGAGACGTTTCTTCTTGTTAGCATTGGCATCGGTGTCTTTTTCCTTGCCATCTTTCATTTTGCTATCTTCGCGGCGAATTTCTTTGATAATCGCCTCCTTCATCTGCTTCTTCTGGTCCTGACGGATTTTCTCCTTCTCTTCGCGCTCCTTACGTTTTTCCTCTTTGGTCTTCTTCTTGGGGCGTGTGGACTGATTCAGCGTGGCCAAGTCAATCTGGCCGATGATATTTATCTTGGAAACAAATTCCGGTTTATGGATTGTGAAGATTTCATCTCCACCAGTCTTTGCCGGTGCTTCTTCGCCCACTTCGGGCTTCGGTTCTTCCTTGGCTTGTGCCACGGGAGCAGGTGTTTCTTTTTTCACTTCTTCTTTCTGGATTACTACCGGAGCAGGCGCTGGTTTTTCTTCCATAGCCACTTTCGGTTCTTCTTTCACCACAGGCGCTGGTTTGGGAGCAGGTGCTGGTTTGGGTTCAAGTTTCGGTTCCTCCTTAGGCTCGGGTTTAAGCTCCGGCTTGAATTCGGGCTTAGGTTCAGGCTTCGGCTGCGGTTTAGGTTCTTCCTTCACCACAGGTGCGGTTTCTTCTACTTTCTTCTCTTCCACTTTCTCCACTACCGGTTTCCGGTTATTCAGCTTATCCAAGTCTATTTTTCCGACAGGTTTAAACTTCGGGCGTGCATCTTCGGGAACTACCGTCTTGATTTCCTCAACTTTTGGTTTCTCCGTAGTCTCAGCCTCATAACCATCGATAGATACCGACGCTTTGTTGCGGTCTTTGTTCTGTCGTTCCTGAATGAAACGTTCTGATTCAAGTCTAAGGTTCTTATCTGTACTGAACTCTTTCACGAGCAAAGCGTATTGCTCCTCGGTAATTTTTGTGTTGGGATTTGCCTCAACGGCAAAGCCTTTCTTCTGCAAGAACTCAACTACCGTTGAAATTCCTACATTCAAATCTCTTGTTACTTTATTTAACCTAATCGTCATACTAAAAAATTAATGAATAATGTGGAGAAAGAAGTTAGTGCAAACAGAAACAAACGCCAGCAGACGTTTATTCAGCCTCAGGCTCTAATTCGGCCTCAGGTTCAGATTCTGACTCGGGCTCTGATTCAAATTCAGGTTCCGGTTCAAATTCAGGTTCGCCTTCTTCAAACTCCGATTTCAAAATGTTCAATACCTCATCCACCGTTTCTTCTTCCAAGTCGGTTTTCTCAATCAGCAACTCACGCGGAGCGTTCAGTACGGCTTTTGCAGTATCAATGCCAATCGCTTTGATGGCGTCAATCACCCAACCGTCAATTTCGTCTCTGAACTCATCCAAGTAGATGTCTTCATCTTCAACAGCTTGATCCAACTCACGGAACACGTCAATGGTGTACTCGGTCAACATACTGGCAAGTTTGATATTCAAACCGCCTTTACCAATAGCCAGCGATACTTCTTCCGGTTTCAGGAATACTTCCGCCTTACGCTCTTCTTCATTCAGTCGGATAGAAGATATTTTTGCGGGGCTGAGGGCACGCTGAATAAACAACTGTATATTGCCCGTATAGTTGATTACGTCAATATTCTCGTTGCGCAACTCACGAACGATACCATGAATACGGCTACCCTTCACACCTACGCAGGCACCTACCGGGTCGATACGGTCATCGTACGACTCAACGGCAATCTTGGCGCGCTCACCGGGGATGCGGGCAATCTTCTTAATGGTAATCAGTCCGTCCATGATTTCGGGCACTTCCATCTCGAACAGGCGCTGCAAGAATACAGGCGATGTACGTGAAAGAATGATCTTCGGGTTGTTGTTTTTGTTGTCCACACGGGCCACTACGGCACGTGCCGTTTCACCTTTACGATAGAAGTCGCTCGGGATTTGTTCCGTCTTGGGCAACAGCAACTCGTTACCTTCATCATCCAGCAGCAACATTTCCTTCTTCCATATCTGGTATACTTCCGCATTGATGATGTTGCCTACCTTATCAATATATTTATTATAGATACTGTCCTTTTCCAGTTCCAAAATCTTCGAAGCCAAAGTCTGACGCAGGTTCAAGATAGCGCGGCGTCCAAAGTTCGCGAAAATTACCTCATCCGTCACTTCCTCGCCCACTTCATATGAAGCATCTATCTTCTGTGCTTCCGACAATCCAATCTGCAAATTCGGATTTTCCAGGTTTTCATCCGCCACCACCTCACGGTTACGCCATATTTCGAAGTCACCCTTATCCGGATTCACGATTACGTCGTAGTTCTCATCGGTACCGAACATCTTCGCAATCACACTACGGAACGACTCTTCGAGTACGCTCACCATTGTGGTTCTATCGATATTTTTCAGTTCCTTAAATTCCGAAAATGTATCTATCAAGCTGATAGTTTCTACTTTTTTGGCCATAGTCTTATTTAAAACTGATTAAGTATTTAGTATATTTTATTTCATCATACGCAAAGGTTTCGTCCTCTTGCACCAGCGTGGGGCGCTTAGCTCCTTCGGGTTTCACTTTCTTCTCAATGGTTACGGTGAAATGCTGTTCGTCGGCCGCTTTGAGTACGCCGCACAATTTGCGTCCGTCTTTTTTCAGCACTTCCACTTCTTTCCCGATGTGGTTGCAGTACTGTTGCAACACTTTAAATGGCTGTCCGATACCGGCAGAGCCTACTTCCAACTCATAATCATCCTCTTCACGATTCAACTTGGATTCGATAAATCGGCTCAATTCCACGCAATCTTCAATCCAAACACCTTCTTTGTGGTCAATTTCCACCAGAATCTTGTCATCCGGGCTGATAGATACTTCCACCAGAAAGTACTCTTTTCCGTCCAGCCACTCGTCAACAATTTGACAAACAGTTTTCTTTTCTATCATTGATTAACTATATAAGAACAAAAAAAGGAGCTTAATTGCCCCTCCACCTTTCATCCATTGCGGTTGCAAAGATATAAATAATCTGTTCGACTACAAAATATTAGAGAAAAAAAGAATCATTTAACGATTCGTTGACGTAATTATTTCCTTTTCCGGCGGTTATGAGGCAAATAAAGACACCGAGCATCAAACAGTCCCGAACTGAGTACACAAAAACACCCGAATGTTTTGGAGTAAAATATCCGGGTGTTTTTCACGCTAACGCTTTCTTAATTACTTATTCGGAGTATTCCATTTCTTCGTATCCGTGCAAGTAACATTCAAAGTCTGGTTACCCGTCTGGATGCGGAAATCACCTTTCTCCAGTATCCACTTACCGTCATAACCGACAAAAGCAAGGTCGGAGGCTTTCACTTTCAGAGTAACGGTCTTGGTTTCACCCGGTCTCAGTTCCACTTTTTCGAAAGCACGCAGACGACGAACGTCGGGGGTAAGGGAAGCTATCAGGTCGCTGCTGAACAGCAGGACACTCTCTTTGCCGATGCGGTTGCCCGTATTCTTCACGTCAACGGTAAAGGTCAGCACATCGTTGGCAGCGAATTCCGGCTTGTCTACTCTGAGGTTGCTGTATGCATAAGTGGTGTAGCTCAGTCCATAACCGAATGCCCACTGCACGGACATCACTGCATCATAATCATAAGCGCCTTGCATCTTTTCGAGGTCTTCGCAAGGTTTATAGTCGTAGGTGAACAGCGAGTTGATGTCTCTCGGGTAGGTATACGGCATTTTTCCGCTGAAGTTAGCGTCGCCGGGCAGAAGGTTTGCGAGGGCATCAGCACCGTAGTTGCCCGGAAGCATGGCGTTAACAACAGCTTTTGCCAATGGCTCTATCTCGTTGATGATGCGCGGACGGCCTTCGTTCAGGACAAGTACAATCGGTTTTCCGGTAGTGGCCAATGCTTTCACCAAGTCAAGCTGATTCTTGGAGAGAAAGAGGTTTGTCAGGTTGCCCGGAGTTTCGCAGTAGGAATTCTCACCGATACAGGCGATGATGTAATCCGCATTAGCGGCGGCAGCTACGGCTTTATCTATTTCAGGAGTGTTTTCTTCCCACCAGGCACCATCTTGCTTGTAGCTCACACCCGGCTCGTAGATGATATTGGAAGCGCCGAACTTGTTGGTGAACGATTTGAGAATAGTATTATAATCAGCAGCGCATTCGTCGGCTTTATCACCTTGCCAGGAGTAAGACCAGCCACCGTTGAGCGTGCGCATGGAGTTGGCATTAGGACCGGTAATCAGCAACTTCTTGCCGGGAACCAACGGCAGGATGCCATCTGTGTTTTTCAGCAATACCAAAGACTCTTCGGCAGCCCGCAAAGCGGCAGCAGCATGTTCCTTGCCACCAAACAGGGGGAAATCTTTATGATTATAAGCAGGTGTATCAAATAAGCCCAAACGATACTTCATGCGCAATACGCGGCGTACGGCATCGTCGATACGACTCATTGGCACTTCACCTTCATCCACCAACTCTTTCAGGTAGGTGCAGAAACTCCACTCGTAGGGAACCATGGACATGTCAATACCTGCATTGATGGCAATTTTAATTGCTTCCTTTTTGCTGGAAGCAATCTTATCACGGGTATAGAGGTTATTGATGTCCGCCCAGTCGGTCACAATCAGACCATCCCAATTCAGGTCCTCTTTCAACCATTGCGTCAGCAGTTCGTAGTTGGCGTGGAAAGGCAGTCCGTTGTTCATGGCAGAGTTCACCATGACAGATAGAGCCCCCGCCTTGATACCTTCGAGGAACGGGGCAAAATGCTTTTCACGCATGTCCTGCACGGTGATAGAGGAAGGTGTGCGGTCTTTGCCCGAAACCGGAACGCCATAGCCCATGTAATGCTTGATACAGGCGGCTACATGCTGTTTTCCTATATTATTGGGGTCTCCACCCTGAAAGCCGAGAACGGACTCGCGCCCCATTTCAGCATTTACAAAGCAATCTTCGCCATAGTTTTCCCAATGGCGGGGCCAGCGGGCATCACGGGCCAGGTCGAGCACCGGGGCATAGGTCCAGGGGATACTTCCAGCCTTGGTTTCATAGGCGGAAATGCGGGAACCTTCACGCACCAGTTCGCGGTTGAAGGTGGCTGCCATGTTGATGCCTTGCGGGAAGAAAGTTCCGCCCAGTGTGTAGGTGGTTCCATGTATCTGGTCTACGCCATAGATGCAGGGAATCCCCATCACCTTCATGGATTTATCTTGTATCTTTTTGATAATCTCTTCCCATTTCTCTTTAGACTGGGCAACGCCTTGGGGAACGTTCAAGATAGAACCGACCTTATACTTGCCGATGACGGTGTCCAGCAGGGCCTCATCTATTTGAAATTCTTTAGAGGGATTATCACGCTTCGTAATAACGTCAATGGTAAGCTCCGTCATCTGACCGATTTTCTCTTCAAGGGTCATCTTCTTGAGCAAGGCTTCCACTTTCTGTTCTATCTTCTCGTCTCTGGGGATGGCAGGCACTACAGAAGTCTGCGCCGTGGTGGTTAACACAAGCCCGGACAGGGCAAAAGATAAGATTAATTTTTTATTCATGGTTTTGATATTGATTTTATGCAGATAAAAGCATTGTATTGTTATCTGCGGTGTTATTTTTGGGGGTATTATTTGATTAAGGTACTCTTATTTGAAAAGTAATGGAGCGAATTCGCTCAGATAGATACGCCAATTCTTCCAGATATGTCCTTCATCTGTTTCATAATAGGTATATTTATATCCGTTCTCATCCAGCAGCTTGCGGAAATCCTCATTCGCTTTATAAAGGAAGTCTGTCTTTCCGATAGCTATCCAGTAAAGAGACGGCTTCTTGGCAAATTGTGTTCTCAACTTACCTTCCAAGTCTTCATATATCGGGGAAACAACATTCTTGTTCGGCAAAATGGCAGCAGAGAACAAGCCTATATAATTGAACATATCGGGATATTGCTTGGAAATGTGCAGCGCATGAAAGCCGCCCATAGACAGTCCGGCAATGGCACGACCGGATTTATTCTTAATGGTACGGTAGTTTTTATCGATAAACTTCACAACATCCGGGAATGCTTGCTCAAAAGAACCTTCCATTGTTTTAGGTAGTTGCATGGAAGGAGGCATCATACCGAGGGAAGATTCACCCGGAGCAGCTTCCTGCGAAGCATTGCCATTCGTCATCACCACAATCATGGGCTTCGCTTTGCCTTGCGCTATCAGGTTGTCCAGTATCTGCGCGGTGCGGCCAAGAGAAATCCAAGCCTCCTCGTCACCGCCCATGCCGTGCAGAAGATAGAACACGGGATAGCGTTTACCGTCGGTTTCATAACCAGCGGGAGTATAGACCGTCATGCGGCGCTCCATACCGAGGGTCGGGCTATTGTACCAAATGCGGGATACCGTGCCATGAGGCACTTGGTTTACTTTATACAAATCGGCACGGTCACCACCGATGATAAATACATTGGTAAGGGTGGCTACGTCACGTATCAGATAAATATTGGCAGGGTCATTCATCCGCAGGCCGTCTACAATAAAAGAGTAACTGTAGAGTTCGGGTTTCAACGGTTCAGGTGTGGTGTATTCCCATACGCCATCCTTGCCTTCAGTCAAATCCACAATTCCCGGAATCTCATATTCCCCGTTAGGCGTCTTTACCTTTTGTTTCGGCAGGAAATCACCTGTGATTTGTACTTTCACCGCTTTCGGTGCTCTCAAGCGAAATAAAACAGTGTTATTGTCATATATTTCGGGGGATACGAGTGGCCCGATTCCCCAAAGGGCCTCTTGGGCGAAGGTCGCTACACACATCAGCAAAGCGGCAGCTAAAATTGTAAATCTTTTCATGATAGTATATATTATAAGGTATTAGCCATGTTATTTCTTCACCGTTTTATCCGGGCAATGTTCACGGATATAATTTATTATCAGGAAACAAGCAGGTTCGAGCACTGTGCCATGATTGAAGCCTTGCAATTCATATAAAACGACTTGCTTATTTCCGATATTCTTCAATACGGAAGCGAGCAGGGCATTCTCTTCCCAACGGTCCGCCATTTCCAGATTGCGGTCACCGGTAATCAGTATAATAGGAGACGTATCCTTACGCACACGATTCACCGGAGCATACTTGTCTATAACAGGAATGCCATTCGGCAATCCGCGCTCCTTACGAATGGTAAAATGAGTAACTGTTTGTCCGCTCACCGGGAGGTAAGCTGCCACTTTATCAGCATCTGCACAGTAAACTTCCATGTATTTCTTGTCCATAGCCAGCATCAGTGAAAGATAACCTCCAGCAGAATGACCGGAAACAAATATCTTGCCTTTACTACCGCCATATTCTTCTATATGGTTAAACACCCATGCCACAGCAGCAGCGGCATCTTCAATATAAGTAGGATTCTTGGCTTTAGGGCTCAGGCGATAGTTCACCGCCACAACAGCAACTCCTCTGTTCGTGAGTTCCTGGGGAATATGCTTATTACCTCCTTCCAGTCCACCGCCATGAAACCAGACAATAGTTGGAAAATCTTTCTTGTCAGCCGGATAGTAAACATCCAGTTTACAGCATTCTTTCCGGTAAGCATCCATCTCGGAGCCGGAAATGTAGGGCAGGTCTTTTTCTGTTTTATACAAGTCCTGTGCATGCAAGGTAATCATGCAGAATAATAGCAACAGAAAGGTAGCTTTTCTCTTCATGGTATTTTTCATCTAAAGTTTTTCTGTTGCAATATTAGACAAATAATCCCAAAGGGCCGCTTCTTAGTTGTTGAAAAATCTATTGGTATGTTCAATTTTAATCGTCACATATCTGAGCAGTCTTAATTACCTACAGGTTGTTGACCAACTACTACGCAGTAGTTGACAAACTACTTATAAGTAATTGAACAACTACTTACTGATAGTTTTATCACTTAATCATACGATTTATTATAAGCCTCATTATACTCCATTACCCTTTTTAACGGTGCTAACAAACGTTCCAACAAATTCCTATCAGCGAGAATAATATCTACCGTACCTTTAAGCTCCTGCGAAACGGGAAGTTGCCTACCATAATTAGTCTTTAATCCATCCGGCAAACAGATTTCTACTATATACACATCTTCTTCAGTCGGAGCAGGTGAAATACTTTTCACCAGACCTTTGACATAGCCGAACTCTTGATCGGGATAATTATTCAAACGTATATGTACCCGTTGTCCAATATGTACTTTTCCCGAACCTTGTAAAGGAAGTAACGCCTTACCTAATACATTCGAACTATCCGATGGTTGAATAACAAAAACAGTTTCACCCAATTTTACATTCTGATTACGACTCCACACTTTCATAAAACTAACTTTACCACTAACAGGACTCTTTAGTAAATAGGAATACTCCCAGGCGCTCAACTGAGATGCTAATTGTTCTACTGAATTTTTCAGTTTAGTAAGATGAGTTTGCTCCTCATCATAGGCCTGCTTACGTATATCAATCAAATTCTCTTCATGCTGTACTAACTGCATTTCGGCTTGTAACAAACTCATCCGTGCACTTTCTTCTAAACGAAGACTTTGCAGATATTTACTACCCGATTCTTCGAACTCGGTAACAATCATTGCATTACGGGCATACAAAGTAGAATCACGATTATACATATTCTGTGCTAAATTTACATCTTTCTTAATCAACTCATACTCTTGCTCTGCCACATGGAGATATGTACGTTGTCCTTTTAATTGTTTTTCTTGTACCCATAACTTCTTTGTATAATAATCCTGTTTCATGAAAAGCGCATACTCAGAAAGTGCAGTGATAAAAATAGCAAAAGCAGATTGTAACTCTCCCAATTGTAACCGCTTATCCGCAAAGATTTCCATTCCTTTCTTCCAAGCATAATTAGTTCTCCCCCATTCTTGCATCTGTTCGGACAACCAGCGTACATCTTCCAAAACAGCTGCATTATTAATTACTCCCAAGTTCGTACCCTCACCGACTAAACTTCCATTCTTTACATAAAGTGCATCCAGTTTTCCAGCAACATGAGCCAAAACAGAAGCAGGGGGTTCTTCTGTTGCAAGAGTTACCTCTGCCACCAAAGTATCCGGATATTTAAATATCCAGCACCCTACCAGTACAGCCAGCAGGATCAAAAACAAGACAGTAAGCCCCCACCTTACCACCCAAGGTGAAATGTGATTCATTACTTCTTGCACTTCTTCGCTGCGCAACTCTATATCTTTATATTTCTTCTCCTCCATCAATTTCCTAACTCCAATTGATTCCTTACCAACTGATAATACAACCCTCTCCGTTCAGTTAGCTCCTTATGCGTGCCTTCTTCCGCTATACGCCCTTTGTCAAGTACCACAATCTTATCCGCATTCGTCACCGTACTCAAACGATGTGCCACGACCACCACTGTCTTCCCTTTATAAAAAGCCTGCAAATGTTCCATTATTTCTTTCTCATTATTAGCATCCAGCGCATTGGTAGCCTCATCGAAGAAAAGATATTCGGGATTCTTATACACAGCACGTGCTATCAAAATACGCTGCCGTTGTCCTTGGCTGATACCATTCCCCTCCATGCCTATCTTTGTATTGTAGCCTAACGGAAGAGAATCTATAAAATCCCGGATATTAGCCACCATCACAGCATGGCGAAGTCGTTCCAAATCAACTTGCTCTTCACCTACAGCAATATTTTGTGCTATAGTTTCCGAGAAGATAAAGCCGTCTTGCATCACTGCCCCTGTCTTGGCACGCCAAAGATGCGGATTAATACTTTCCAGTGATGTATCATTCACCTTTATAACTCCCTTATTCGGTAAATAGAAGCCAAGCATCAATTTTATCAATGTTGTTTTGCCACTGCCGCTTGCTCCTACAATAGCAGTTACCTTCCGTTCAGGGATAAACAAGGAAATACCATCTAACACATAATCCCGGTTTGCACCATCGTAACTAAAAGAAACATTCTCTACCTTCAAATCACGTTTTTCCGGAAGAATAGAAAGTTTAGAAGCAATATCCTGCTCTTCATCCGGCTTTCCATGCACTTCATTCAGTCGTTCCAAACTTATCTTAGCATCCTGAAATTGCTGTGCAAAGCCGATAAAAGAAGAAACCGGAGCACTTAATTGACCAATAATATAAGTAAGAGACATCATCATGCCCAAAGTCATCTGCCCCTCCACAACAGCCTTTGCTGCAATAAATGAAATTATGATATTTGTAGTTTGATTAAAAAATACCGATCCCACTTGTTGTACCTGTCCTAAAGCCAAACCTTTTACACTAATCTTAAACAGTTTCACCTGAATACGCTCCCATTGCCAGCGTTTCTGCGTTTCACAATTATTCAACTTAATTTCCTGCATAGCAGACACCATCTGTATCAAATTGCTTTCCTCATTTGCTGACTGTTCAAAGCGTTTAACATCTAGTTCACGGCGATATTTCATAAATAAAAGAACCCACCCTACATACAAAATATTTCCTATAAAAAATATCATCAGTATATCCCAATTATAATAAGCTAACACAATAGAAAAAACAAAGAAAGTAATGAATGAAAATACCGTAGAAATAGATGATCCCATAAGGAATGCTCTGATACGTCCATGATCTCTGATACGCTGCATTATATCCCCCAAGAGCTTCGTATCAAAAAAATGTAGTGGCAATCTCATTAGTTTTATCAGAAAATCGGAGATCAGAGTTATAGAGATACGCGCATTGACATGGAGCAATATCCAACTACGGATAAACTCTACAGAGAGTTGAGAGATAAAAAGAACTATTTGTGCTATTAAGATTAAGGTTATAAAGCCTAAATTTCCATCACGAATCCCCACATCTACCAAGGACTGAGTTAAAAAGGGAAAGATAAGTTGCAATAATGAGCCTGTCAGCATTCCCAATACTAACTGCAATAATTGTTTCTTGTAGGGAGTGAGATATTTTATAAAGAAAACCAATTTGTGTCCTTCTTCAACTTCAGATTCATCCCCAAACTCATAAAACCGTGTTCCCGGCTCTAAGGCTAATACAATTCCAAGCTCCCTTGATTCTGATTTTACAAACAGCCAACATCGTTTAAGTTCCTCTTCTGAATAAACAAGCAAGCTATTAGCGGGATCTGCTATTTGAAAATAATATCTACCTCTTCGCTTCTTTACGCCATAACATACTACAAAATGGTTTTGATTCCAATATAAAATACAAGGCAACGGAACATCTTTTTCCAATTGTTCCAATGTAATACGCAGACCAGTTGTTCGGAATCCAATAGATTCAGCTGCATCACTAAGTCCCATTAATGAAACACCTTCTCTTGAAATATAAGAATGTTCACGAAGAGTTTGTAATGAATACTTCTTTCCATAAAACTTCGCAATCATGCGTAAACACGCAGGACCACAATCCATTTTGTCTAACTGCTTATAATGTGGAAAGATATTCATTCTATTTATTGCAAACTTATACTGCTGACGTCAATAGAAAGAACATTTTTAGAAGGATATATATAGTTAGCTTCACGCCGACAACCACCTATAATATACAACCTACCATCTGCATAAGATAATCCGGAGTATTCATATCCATGTGTGAAATAATATGCATTTACAGCATTCGTTCTGATATTATAAGTCTGTAATACTGTCTTTTCATAAATATAAATCAAATTACCGTTAACAGCTACTCCTGGACAAGTTACTTCTTCTTTTAATTCACATAAATCTTTCCATTCCCCTGTTTGTAGATTGTAACTCCGGACCATCCGCATAGGAGCCATACTATAGCCGCCCAAAAAGTAAACAATATGTCCTACCAGAACACCTTTCATATTATCCACTCTTTCTTTGGGAATCGTTATTCCCGTATCATACCAAACCCCTGTTTTCAAGTCAAGTATATGTATTTTATTGGAAAATACTTTCTCCTTAACCGTACCTCCCATTATATATAAACAGTCATCATAAATAAATGTTATAGGATTAGCTGCCTGGTGAGGATTAACTTTATCAATATACACGGTATCTCTATCCATATCATAGATTTCAATTTGAGGTGCTGTATATTCCAACTTACGATTGGTAGAAAAAAACTTTCCGCCTACAACAAACACCTTTTCTTTATAATAATGTGCTAAATGACAAGTACGAGGAGCAAACTTCTGTAAGCTTTCCGTCCAAGTATCGGTAGCAATATCATATACAAACATCTTATCTGAAAGGAATTCACAAGCATCAATTCCTCTAAAAGGACCAAGTGCCTCAGCTAAATATGTCTCATCCCCAGATACAACGTAGATCTTCCCTTCTTGTATGAACGAACCAAAAGCATAAACAGCTTTTGGTAAATCTTTTAAAATTTCATAATCCAAAAACATACGCCCCTTTTCCCCTCTTACTGTCACTTCTGACAGTTGCTGAGGATAGGCATACATTACTACTTGATAGGCAGAATGCTGTAATTCTTTAGGAGTTAGATTAACAGGCAGATACCCTACATATGAAAAAACAATGGTATCATTTTCACCCAATCTCTCTATATACGGAATTTTGAAATATCCGGATTCATCTGTCACACCAATTCCCATTGAATCTTTTTGTAGATAAATATTCACACCAGCTAATAAAGAATTATCTTTGCCATCAATAACACGACCATCTATTTGAGATTTCAGAGAAGAAGCATAGGAAAGAAGAACCAATAATATATATAACTTCATGCGAATTTATAATATGGTGAGTAATATTTAATTAAAAAGAAGAGCAATATAGGAGAGTAGTAAGAAAACTTAATTGTAGAAGGGGAAATATCTCAAAAAGGTAACTTTTTCAGTGCCCTCCTATATTGCTCTTCTTATTCCATAATTATTCGTATCATGTAAGATCCATAATTCGACAATATTCATTCTCCTCCTGGCCACACTCAATCAAGCAATCATGCTGACAGCCATCTTGAAAGCCACAGCTATCCCATGCACACACAGGCATACACCCATCCATATCACAGCGTGTACCACACATCGTCTGACAAGAGTTTTCACCAGCCTTTATTGATCTTAATTCATTAGATTTCAGTCTTTCCAAACTTTCATCCAGCCCCATCTTTTCCTTAAATTCCAACTTAGTGGAATTCAAAGAAATCATTTCCACATTCTTTGTCATAGCACCTCCTTTTTTAGTACATATATTGTATATAATTCTCAAAAATACACTTTACTTGATAATAAGTTTCAGAGCAATAAGGTAAACTCTCTTTTAACTTTTCATATAACATATAGTCATCATTCTTTATAACTGTATATGGATTGCGCCCTTCTTGCTTCTGTACTATTCTCCCAGCATGAAATTTTAAATAAAATAGAGAAATCATCTTATCTATAATAGCATATACTCTTTTTTTTGTTTCAAGATACGAAGTCGGAGCTAATTGCAATTGATTCCTAATATTTACTTTCAACTCATCAATAAGAATATATCTCAATATCTTACGCCTCTCAACCATATCTCTAACAAAAGACTTTAAGTCTACAATCAGCTCTTTGTCATCATATATAACAGCTACACTTGAAATAAAAGAAATTGGCATATTTCTATAGTTCAGTAGAATATTTCTTTCCCTTTGAAGCAAACCATTTTTACTAATTCCAAATATACTGACCTTAATTCCTTTACAGAAAAAAGACATTAAAAAATCTTTTTGAAAACCTTCTCGTTGAAATAAAATATCAACGTCACTATCAGCCGTATATGTTCCAGAAGCAACAGATCCACCTACACCAATAGAAGCATCAGGATAAGCTTTATGCAAATAATCAACCACCTCATTTAATAGCACTTTTTGCATTATCCGACCTCCATCAACATAATAGATTTTGCATACTCTTTCATATACATATTCCGCATATCCGCAAATATGATTTCACATTGCTGCAACTTTTCCATTGTAAAATCAGACAACAATAGTTCCCTCAACTCACATATATAAGACTTCAAAGATATATTATCGGCATTCAATGCACAAAACGAGATAATATCAGCTTCCATTATTCCCAAACGAAAATTAATCTCAGCACTTTCCAAGCTTTTCAGTAAATTAAAAATACCGGAAGTTATAGAAAAATATTCTTTAGGAGCAAACTGCCCCTCTCTGCATTCATCAGCTTGCAGCAGGTATTTTATCATCAATTCGTCATCAGCTTTCATTAATACCATTTTTTATTTTTTCATTATAGATGTGTTGAATCGCAGCATTAAATAAACGAGGATAATCATTGCACTCACCCGATTGCAATTTACCAGTAGTTCGCATAGCATTTGCAGGACATCCTCCACCACAGAATAATACATACTTGCATCTTATACAATTACACTCGCTAATTTTTGAATCAAACCATCTATTAGCAAACCTGTCTTCTAATTCAAAATCAGGAATATACCGTCCCACTCTATACTCTCGTTGTCCTACAACATCCCAACATGAATACATATCTCCTAACGGATCAAAAATAAGACTACCACTCTGTGCACCACAGAAACAGCTTTTATAAGAAATATGCTTCCCTAAAAGCAATCCTGCTAATACAGTTTGCACATTATAATCCTGACACATTACTTTGCCATGTCCTTTCTCTTCCAAACCTTTTTCTAAAAAAGTATGATAGAAACCACTTTGAGTAAACATCTCCTTAGACAACTTTCCATCCTGTCCTTTGATAGGAACTTCCTTTCGCAAGAGTGCACAATAAGCTTTAAAGTTTGGATGTTGGTACCAGTCTCTCTCTTTAAAATAAGCTAACAATTCATCGACACGTTCCATCGTATATGGATCTGTATTAATCCTAATAGAAACAGAAACTCCCATTTTCACCAAACGATCCACATTTGACGTTATCTTAGAAAATGAATCCTGATTCTTGAAATGAGGTTTTCTTTCATTATGTATATCTTCTACGCCATCTATAGTTATTTGAAAAGAAAAAAGCTTTCTATTCTGCTCTATAAAATCCAAATATTTATCTAAATCATACCCATTGGATGTTACAGAAAACACATATCCCAAGTCCTTGCCTTTATTCACAATATACTCAAGCATTTCATAATTTTCCGCCAAAAAAGGTTCTCCACCATACAAATGAATAGTCTTTCTACCAGTTTTATGCTTATCTTTTTCTATAATAATTTCATAGGCCTTATCCACTTGTTCTTTAGTTATCCTATCTTTAGGTAAACATGCACATCCATTTAAAATAGGATCCTCATAACAATAAACACATCTCAGATTACAGTCATACGAAATTATAAAATGAAAGCCGAAATTCTTCAAACGGATTTCATCATATATCTCATTCAAAAGTCGTTTTATCAATTCAGTTTCATCTTCTTTCGATAAAGATGTCATATATCCCCGCTTAACTAGCTTTTCTTTCGTTTCTTCAGAAATACCACATTTTTCGTCTTGCGTCTTAAGATACTGATACACATTCTGATTCACAATGTCAAAAGCATGAGTATAGCTATTTAATAAGGCATAACGTCCGTCCTTATCATCTACTTTTACTACTATATTGTACGATGAAGATCTCATAATCTTTATTATAATTTAAAGTAAGCAAAGGCATAAGCCCCATTTTCTCCTTTTATCTCAAGTAAACAACATCCTGACAATCTTTGTGGAAGTTGAATACTTTTAAAAGTCTGAGACTCAATATTCTCATATGAAGAGTAAACTGTTACTCCATCTTGAGAGATAACGATCTCTACTTTCCCTATAGATTCATAGAACTCTAATCCTAATATTTGTACATCATTCAAAAATGCAGAAATAGGAATTGGTATGGAAATTGAACGGTTTCCCTTCTTAGGACCATTCGGTTTAAAAGGTACGTCATTAACAGACAACTTTATTTCCATTCTGTCTAAAAAAGCATTTGGATTGGCTCTTATTTCACCTATTGATAATAGATAAAATGAAAAAATAAAATAAAGAATAAATCTTGTTTTCATGTATTAGTGTTTTTATTGCATCAAAGGTAGTGCGACGAGTTCAAAATACAAAAAAAACGATGGGACACAATCGACCTAACATTATCTACTAGGAATAAGCAAGTTACGCAATATTTCAAGTATTCAACAGGACATTTTACGAGGATAGATTGCTAAGAAAACATCCAAATTAGTCTTACTATCTAAACCTATTTTACTTTTTAACCGTTGCTTTCTCTTTCTGACAGCTTCTGGTTCACTATCAAAGACAATCACCAGTTCCTCTAAAGAAAAACCCAATTTTATAAAAATAGCTAATAATAGATTGGCTTCTTTTAAGGCATATTCTTCACATAGTCGAGTAACAAAGCTTCCAAATAATGAATCAATATAACCAAAGAGTTGCATTTTCTCTGCTGAAGTCATATTCTCCACAATCAATAGTCCCCCCTTCAATTGCCTCAAAACACTTATTCCATCTGCATAAGAATTTTCCCGGATTTCCCGGTTCTTATCAATCAAGAATTGCATTTCCTGCTCAAGTTTCTCAATCTGCTCTTTAAAAGAATCCGCTGCCTCGATTTTTTTTTGCTTCAATTCTTCTATTTGGCAAATGTATTGTCCGATTAGTTGCTCGTTGGCATTAATAATTTCCTTATTTTTTCTAGAATAATCCTGCATGCACTTTTCATAAGCATTCTTATAACGCATTTTCATTTTCCGATAGAAAAATATGCTACTCCAAGCTAAAATAATGAATAGAGCTACTCCTCCCAGCAACTGTATTAGCATTTCTTGTCGAAGCAGTTTCTTCTCCAATTGTAATTTCTCCGTCTCATACTTTTGTTGTAATTTCAAAATCTTACCTCGCAAATCCTCTTTTTGAGCTATTTGTAGCAATGAATCCGAAACCTCTTTATAATAGAGAGCTTTTTCATATCGAGCATTTAACTTCTCTAACCGATATAAGCAATTATAAGTAGTAGATAATGCAAATGTATCCTTTGACAGCAGTATACTATTAAAACATTCTTCCGCTTTGTCCAACTGTTCAAGCGTCATATAAGTATCTCCCAACGACAATTTATAATAAGCCGATAAATCTCCAATTCGTTCATGCTTGATAGCTATTAAGTAATAATTCGCAGCTTCTAAATAATTCTTTTGATTACTTTCTATTACTCCGCATAACTGCATCAATGAAGGAAAAACAGGAGAAGTGCTATCACCTCTCAACAAAGAAATCGCCTCAGTCACATACCAAGTAACACTATCATTATTATTTTTACGTTCATAAATCCAAGCTAAATTCCGATAGATATAAGCTATACCCAATGAATCACCAACTTTTTGATAATAGTCTACAGATCTTCTATAATTCTCGAGTGCCATATCATACATGTTCCGATCTTCATTCAAATAGCCAACATATTCCTGTATTAATGCTTTCAATCTATACTCATTTGTGTGTTCTAATTTTTCTTGCGCACCCAAAAAAGATTGCATAGCCACCTCTTCATCTTTTTGTAGAGCCGCTACTTTACCATAATAAAACAGTGCCTTCCCCGCTCTTATTCTATCATTACTATTTCGATAAAAATCAACTGCAAGCTCTATCAATGAGTCCGACTGCAAACTATCCAAATAATTCTTATCACGCGCCTGTGTCAACAATAGTGCATAATCTGCCCGTTGCTTTCCACTAAGCTTCTCAGGGTGCTGTATCCGATTTAACAACAATAATGCACTATCAGGACATATTTCCATATATCGCTCCACTCTATCAAAAATATCAGATGCAATTTCTTGAGTACAAGAAAAAAACAAACCATAGATAAAGCAAATCCAAACTAATAGTATTTTTTTCATATTCTCTATTGACTATTTTTCATGTCTTATCATCATAAAACTATATCCGTATCATACTTATTCTGAACTTATATGACTTACATCAACAGAGAAAACATTCTCCGGTTCCACAGTAGGTTCCTGATACTCTATGTCTGAAGATTCCTGATACTTAGGAATTGAGGATTGCTGACGGCCACCTACAATATAAAGCTTTCCTCCATTATAGAACAATCCGGAATCTTCCAGTCCTTCCTTAAGATAATAAGCATTCACTAAATGCGTTCTGATATTATAAGTTTGCAAGATTGCGTTTTCATAAATATAAATAAGATCTTCATTAATAGCAACTCCCGGACAACATACGTTTACCTTCAAGTCACACAAATCGCTCCATTCATCTGTCTGTAAATCGTAACTCCTGACTTTCCACATTGGAGCCATGTTTTGGCCACCAAAGAAATATACGACATGTCCTTTCAGCACACACTTCATAAAGTCCCTTCTTTCTTTCGGAATAACGATTCCGGTATCATACCATACTCCGGATTTAAGGTCAAGCGTATGTACTTGGCTAGAATACACGTCTTTTTTCACAGTACCACCCATCACATATAAGCAATCGTCATAAATAAATGTTGCCGGATCTACCGCTTTATGAGGATTAACCCAATCGACATACACCGTATCTTTATCCAAATCATAAATTTCCATCTGGGGTACTGTATATTCCAGTTTATGGTTGATAGAATTATACTTACCTCCTACTACAAACACCTTCCCTTTATAGTAGTGTGCTCTATGACCTGTGCGCCGAGTAAACTTCCGCGAACTTTCTGTCCACGTATCAGTAGCAATATCATAAATAAACATTTTCCTTGAAAGCAACCCACTGGCAGCAGGAGTTATTTCATCTCCGGATATGACGTATATCTTACCATCGTGAACAAATGAGCCGGAAGAACAGACTGCTTCAGGCAGATCCTTCAAAGGTTCATAGTCTAAAAAGAGACGCCCACTCTCTCCCTTTACACTTACTTCCGGCAATTGTTGAGAATGAGCATACATTATCACCCGATAGTCTGAATATTGCAAGTCTTTAAGAGTAAGCTTAAGAGAAAGATAGCCCACATACGAGAAAATAATTGTATCATTCCCGACAAGTTTCTCCATATCTGTAATGCTAAAATGTCCGACTTCGTCTGTTACGCCTATTCCCACAGAATTCTTTTGCAGATATATATTTACTCCGGATAATGGATAATTATCTTTCCCATCAATCACATTACCTTTGGTTTGAGATTTCAAAGACAAAGTACAACTTACAATTAAAAACAAAAACATGTATAGTCTCATATCAGTAAGTATTAAATGTAAGGGGAGAAGAGTTCCTTTACTAATCACTCCCAAAGATATGAATATACAGACAAATACTACACAGAAAACAAGAAATATCATCCTAATCATGTAAAATAATTACTATCCATTAAAAAGTAAAAAGAGTAAGGACATATTTCATCGGATAAAGTTTTTTTTCCGTTTCTCGGGCATTAAGTCACAGAAAGTATTGCCCGATATAGCATTTATTCGTTACATTTGTACCATTCTTAAAACTTCAACCTTTATGGCACATCATCTGAATACCAACAAACAGTTCATGATAGGCAATGGCATCCTGGCTTTTGCAGTTATCTTCATAGTCGTTATTTTCATCTATATGAGTTTGCGCCTGCAAAAGCAAAAGGATGAAGACCGCAACTTTATCGAGACATACACCATCACCCTGACGAAAGGCTTTACAGGAGACTCCTTGTCACTACTGATTAACGACAGTGTGCTGGTAAACAAGAAAATAGCCGAAGAACCTTTCAGTATCGATGTGAAACGTTTTGCAGAACAGAGCGCACTATTCATTGTAGACAATGAAACGGAACAACTATCCCTGTTCGAATTAAACGAAAAAGGCGGCAATTACCGGTTTGAGAAAGAAAACGGAGAAGTGAAACAGTTGTCACAGAAATAATTCCAGAGTTATATAACTCATCATACTAAAAAAAGATAATCATACCCGTTGACAGAATTGATTCGTTACGAACTAATTCCGTCAACGGGTATAATTATATAAAACAGCGACTAACTTTCTTCTGCCCCGTACCATACTTTCAAATAATTCTCATCTACTCCCCACCTTCTCCCTTGTCTATAGAAAGGAGAAGGTAAGGAGTAGGTAGGGAGTAAGTAAGGAGTAGGTAAGGAGAAGGTGCAATGCAAACCCATTGCCTGACATCAGAATTCCGTGCGATACTGCCTCAGTTCGTTCCGTAAGATTTGTGCTTTTCCTTCGGTTAGTTCATCAAGGAGCGCCCAGAAGCGTTCTCCATGATTCATTTCGCGGGTATGGGTCAGTTCGTGCAACAGCACATAGTCTATCAAATGCTTCGGAAGCAGTATCAGATAATAAGACAGGTTTATGCTGCGGCGTGCCGAGCAACTGCCCCAACGGCCGTTACTGGAATTGATTTTTACACTCTGGTAAGGCAGATTATGTTTCTGCGAAAGCATATAGAGACGTGGTGGAAGAATGATTTTTGCATTACGTCGCAAGGCCTCTTCAACAACTTTACGCAACCACTTCTGTAGTCCTTCATCGGCAAAGTCCGCATCCGGCGGACAGATTATCTGCATCTCCCCCAACTCGGAACGCGACAAGAAACGTTCGCGCTCTCCACTAACAAGACTCAGTTTGAAGAACTCCGTGTCAATCCGATAGTTCAAATCTATCAAAGGCCGGATATGTTTCTGCCGGGCTGCCCTCAGACGTGGACGCAACTGCTCTATGGCATTCCTTACCTCGGTAAGCGTTGTTCCGGGGGGGACAGTCACGTAAATGGCATCTTCCCGCGTGCGGAAAGTCAGACGACGCGCACGGGTATTTGCCCGAATCAACAAGCGTCCAAGTTCCTTATCTTCCAATATCTTTTCCAAAGCAATAAAACCTCTTGATGAATAAACGGACAAATGAACAAAATATCGCCCGAATACACAAATGATTGGACAACCAAAAACGGACAAGTGTCCGATAATGAACACATGTCGAAAAACATCAAAACTTAGTTATCAGCATCTTACGAATTTGGCACGGATGTTGACTTACAATACACGACCGGATGTTACTGAAAAAGTTTCTAAAAAAAAGCGGCAGCAGCGTGCAACCTTTTTTAAGTAACACACGTCTAATAGATAAACAGGAATAATATTAATGAATAATCATAAAATGAAAGAAGTCATGAAAAAGTTAGCAACTCTCATCACATGCATCTGTTTAATCGTCAGTACAACAGCGTGTTCACAAAGCAAGAACTACAGTTCCGGCAATTGGGGCAGCAAGAAAGTGGTAGCCAGCAATAATTATGTAACGAAAAACATCAAGGTAGACAACTTCAAAAAAATCAGTGTTGCCGGAAGTTCTGACGTTATATTCACCCAGAAATCGGGACGTCCCGATGTAGAAGTTTACACTTCGGATAACATTGTGGACTTACTGGACATCAAAGTGAAGGATAACACATTATATATAGGTTTCAAGAAGGACGTAAATGTATCTTATAAGAAACTTGAAGTACGCGTTTCCGCCGAAACACTGAACGGCATTTCCGTTGCAGGCTCGGGAGACATCTTCCTGAAGAATGGTCTTCAAACTGATGATAACCTGACAATCAACGTTGCAGGTTCTGGAGACATCAAAGGTAGCGGCATCAAATGTAACGACATGAAGGTATCCGTAGCCGGATCGGGAGATATCAACACTGACAATATCAGTTGCAACAACCTGAAAGTATCCGTTGCAGGTTCAGGCGATATGGTATTGAAAAACGTGACTGCTACAAGTACGGAAGCAAGTGTTGCAGGCTCAGGCTCAGCAACCATCACCGGAACTACTCAAACCGCTTCTTACAGCGTAGCAGGTTCGGGCGATCTCTTTACGGAAGGTTATGAAGCCCAACGCGTAAATGCCAGTGTAGCAGGTTCGGGCAGCATCAAATGCTTCGCCACCGAGTTTCTGAAAGTACGCACCAGTGGTAGCGGCAAAGTAGGTTATAAAGGTAATCCGGAACTGGATTATCCAAAGAAGAGCCTGTATAAACTTTAAAATTCTCTCTTAGATTATTATAGGAAGGATAGTTTAACACACTATGAAGCGAAAGGGTTTCCGGGAGGAAGCCCTTCGTTGTTTTTATACTTATGGCAACAGCCTAAAGAAGAAAAATAGGGAAACCTCACGGCCTCCCTATTCGCATTGTTAACTTTAATATTAAATGCAGAGTATATCTCCATTCAATGCCTTTATGCCTTAGCGGACGATTTTCAAGCCTTTCATTTCCGCTTTATCAGCTTCTTTTATGCTGATGGCAACACCACCACTTGCGGCCAATTTCTGTTTCAGGACACTTTTGGGGGTCACTACTACTTTACGAATCTGATAGCTCTGGGGATTCGTATCCCAGTCGGCATTCTTGCCATCTTCGTAAATGGTGGCGATATATTGTTTTCCTTCGGGAAGCCAGGAGAACGGAATGATTGCTGTACGGCTATTCTCATCGGTGATGCCACCAATGAACCATTCATTTTTATTTTTTGCCTTGCGGGCTACGGTGATGTAGTCTCCCGGTTCAGCTTCCAGATACCAACTGTTATCCCAGTCTACAGCCACATCTTCGATGAAGCGGAAAGCGTCCGGGAAACGGGCATAGTTGGAAGGCAGGTCGGCTACCATCTGGATGGGAGAAGGCATAGTAACGTAAAGGGCCATCTGCTTTACCAAAGTGGTATGTACCCGTTCATTGGGTTTCTCACCATTATAGTAGGATAATCTTGTCTCAAAGATGCCGGGAGTATAATCCATCGGGCCACCTTTCAGGCGGGTGAAGGGAAGGATACAAGTATGGTCGGGATCATTTCCACCCATTGTTTCAAACTCTCCGCCCCTTGCCGACTCCTGAGCCAACCAGTTGGGATATGTACGCCCCAGCCCGGTGGGACGCACTGCTTCATGACTGTTAATCATAACTTTATAATCGGCAGCACGGCGGGCTACATGAATATAATGGTTATTCATCCATTGAGAAGAGTGGTATTCATTGCGGGGAATGATATAACCCACATAACCTGTTTTCACAGCATGATAGCCGTTATCTACCATAAACTGGAAAGCTTCATCCAACTGGCGTTCATAATCGGCAGCATTGGCAGCAGTTTCATGGTGCATAACCATTTGCACACCTTTCTCTTTGGCATAACGTTGCAATTCCTTGACGTCAAAGTCAGGATAGGGTTTGGTAAAAAGGAATTGGCGGTCTTTCCGGTAAGACGCCCAGTCTTCCCAGCCTTCATTCCAGCCTTCCACCAGTACGCCGTCGATGCCATGGGCGGAGGCGAAGTCGATGTATTCCTTCACGTGGGCGGTATTGGCGGGATGATGACCATTCGGTTTTAGTTTCTCATAATTGGTGATGCCGGGTTTGGCCTGGTAGAAGTCACTGTAAGCCCAGGTTTTTCCTTCACCTGTGAACATCTCCCACCATACGCCAACGAACTTCATCGGACGAATCCAGGAGGTATCTTCGTAGCGGCAAGGCTCGTTCAGGTTATAAATCAACTGGGATGCAAGAATATCACGGGCATCATCACTGACGATGACTGTACGCCAGGGCGACAGCACAGGCAGTTGAAGATAACCTTTCTTGCCGAGTTTATCGGGAGTCAGATGAGCACTTAACTTATACTGCTTGTCGTCCACATTCAGCAGCATACCGGCATAGTCCACTAAGGCGGCTTCATGAATATTCAGATAGATACCGTCTTCGCTTTTCAGCATTAACGGAGTTTGTACAGTCAAGCCGCCTTCCGCTTTCGACTCGTAAGATTTCTTGGCGATTCTTCTCTCCATATCCGCAGCAATTTCTGATAAGGGGGCTGTGGTGTAGGCAAACTCGTTGGTATCATAATCGCCTGGAATACAGAAAGCTTTATGATTTCCTGTCAGGTTGAACTCCGTTACTTCGTCCTTTACGGTGAGGTAGTTCATGTGGCGTTGCAAAGGCAGTTCGTAGCGAAAGCCCAATCCGTCATTGAATAGGCGGAAACGGATGCTCATTGTACGTCCTGTCTCCGGTTGTTCCAGGCTGACGGTCATTTCATTATAATGATTCCGCACACGGTTATATTCACCCCAGACGGGAGTCCAATAGTTATCAACGGCATCACGCTCTACATTGGTTTGCTTAAGGCCTCGGGTAAGGTCGGCTTCTTCTGTGAGAAGGCCTAAACGACCGGATTTCAGTACGGGATTACCTTTATAATCCAAGCGATATGCCGGGATGCCATCTGCCTGTTCCATAAACTCCAAGGACAGGTTTCCGTCAGGGGAAGTCAACTTTTGGGCAGAGGCTGACAAGACGATACATAAAAAAAAAGTAGTAAATAATAAATATTTCATGACTGATCTGTTTTTGGGGCCTGACAAATTATCATTCATCTGTGCCATTAATCATTAGAATTTAAAGATTCGATACTGATAAGCCGGCAGATTCAGTTCTGTTTCCAGCTTCTGCTCGCTTCCACTGTATAAATCCTTACTTACGTGCCCGCTCCACTCTTGCGGCAGCGCCACACTAACTTCACGATTGCGCACATTCACAGCAACCAGCACACGGCCCTTGCCATCCTGTTTCTCAAACAACAGCACATCTGCATTCGCGAAGGGCTTCATTTCCCCCTTCCGGATAGCCGGATATTCATTGTAAAGAGCCATCAGACGCTGATACTCCTGATACAAATCGCCGTTAGCCGTCCAGTCTACCGGAACATAGGTAAAGAAATTGATAGCTTCGGGATAACCCACCTCCTGAGAGCCATAAATCAGTGCTCCGCCATGCAGATAAGTAGTCAACACAAAGGCTGCCATAGAACCACGCGCATCTTCGAACTCTTTGACAGGAGACATCTTTGCCGCCTCATCGTGATTGGTCGTAAAGCGCAGTTTCACTTTCCCCACAGGAATAGTGTCGTATTCGGCTTTGTCCGTGTGGAACAGTGCTGTAGCCGGAGCTTCTTTCACCAATACATCGCGAAGGGTTTCCAGGAAGTCCCAAGAGTAATTCATATCGAAACCGGCATCGAAATGGTCGCGTCTTTTCCCTTCCGCCAGCATCAGCAACGGATGTTCGGGGATGGCACGCAGGGAGTCGAGCGCTTGTTTCCAGAAATCGAAGGGAACAAAATCTGCCGCATCACAACGGAAACCATCAATACCGATTTCGGTCACCCAGAACTTCATAGCATCAATCATGGCAAGGCGCATCTCCTGATTATCAAAATCCAGGTCGGCTACATCATTCCAGCCTGTTCCGGCAGGGGAGATTATATTCCCGGCCGCATCCTGCGTGTACCATGCTTTATTGGCAATCCAGGCATTGTCCCAGGAAGTGTGATTGGCCACCCAGTCGATAATGACGCTCATCCCTTTTTGATGGCAGGCACCGACCAATCCTTTAAATTCATCCAACGTACCGAATTCCGGATTCACAGACTTGTAATCTTTCACACAATAGGGAGAATTCACAGACTTCTCCTGTCCCACTTCATTGAGTGGCATAAACCACACAACGTTTATTCCCAATGCCTGAATGGAGTCCAGACGACTTTCCACCGCCCGGAGCGATTTCTCGGGTGCAAACACGCGCAGATTGACCTGGTACATCACGACATCTTCCACAGCAGGCAATGCTGCCGGCTTTTTCGCCGTTCCATTCTGCTTGTTGCCCGCACAGGCAACCAACAGGCACAACAGGCTTATGATACATACATATTTCTTCATATTATCCTTCTATTTTCCAGATGTAATATTGATAAGGTTCCAATGTAAATGTTCTCGGCAATACAGTGCTTTCACCGGTCCAAAGGTTCTTCACACTATCCCCTACCCGTTCCATAGGCAGATTCATCTGTTCTTGGTTGCCACTGGTGTTTATCAGTACCAGTATCTTTTCAGAAGCAGAAGTACGATAGGAACATACAGCCTTGCCCGTCTGATAAAGTTTGATTTCTCCCTGCTGCAAGGCCGGAGAATTACGGTACAGTTGCATCAGTTTTACATAATTTGCCTGATAATCAGCATTTGCATTCCAGTCCATCGGTTGATGGCCAAAGAAAGAAAGGGCTTTATCATAAGCAATCTCCTGCGAACTGTATATCATGGGGCAACCACCCATCGAGATGGAAGCTATAAAAGCGGAAAAAGCACCTTCCTTGGTCTGATAGGCCTGTACGGGTGATTTCTCAGAAGCCATATCGTGGTTGGTGGAATAGCGCATGCGCAACCGGGTATCCGTCACTGAAGCGAATTCACTGCGATGTGTCTCGTACAGATTGGCAACAGAAGCACTTCCAGCATACACATCCTGTAGTTTATAGGCAAAGCTCCAGGCATACAGCATATCAAAGCCTGCGTCATAAAGTGCTGTTTGTGAACCTTCAGCAAGCATCAGCAAGGTACTTTTTGCTGAACGGAGCTTCGTAATGGTTTCTTTCCAGAAATCATTGGGGACCCCTTCGGCATGGTCGCAACGGAATCCGTCGATGTCAGCCTCCGCCAGCCAATAAAGCATGGCTTCCTGCATGGCAGTACGCATCTGGGCATTGTCGTAGTTCAAATCGGCTACATCATCCCATCCCATTCCGGGAGGGGAGATGATATTGCCGTTGGCATCTTGCGTATACCAGTCCTTGTGTTCCGTGGTCCAGGCATGGTCCCAGGCAGTATGATTGGCTACCCAGTCCAGAATAACCAACATACCTTCGCTGTGGGCTTTGCTTACCAGAGCTTTCAGATCTGCCAATGTACCGTAAGCAGGGTTGATTCCACGGTAATCTTTTACGCAATAAGGTGATCCTACTGAATTCTTTTCACCTTGCTGAAAAATGGGCATCAACCAAAGGACATTTGTCTCCAACTTCTTGATGCGGGACAACTGGGACGTCAAAGCATTCAACGCCTGCGTTTCACCGAACAATGCCGGATTGGCTTCATAAATCACCATACCGTCCGTAGTTTCGTCGCCTCCGGGAGGCGGAATATCGGGCTCATCATCTGAGCTACTGCATCCTGCAAGGCACAATAGCAACAGACCGGAGCACAAAATCTTTAGCATATTTTTCATTCTCATACTTATTCTTTTTGTTATTATAAATACTCTTTCTATAATTAATTTATAAAGAATTTAGCGGTGATATACAAATCACTGAGGCTTAGGCAGCACTTCACAAGAAGTACCGGTAATGGAGAGATACAGATCACCTATCAAAGACACATACGGCCCGTCGAACTGAACACCTCCATTGTTATTATTAAAAATCAGATTGACATTCTTCCCAAAGCTTGCCGACAGGTCAAAGTACTTATAAACCATACCACCGATTTCTTTCGTACCTGTGGGTTGCATACCCGGCCAACCGCCGCATGCTTCAACATCACCCCAAGAATAAATAGCCAGTCCATCCCAGCCGGAATTATCCTGCACATAAACCGTACAGCCGTTGATTTCCTCACAACTACCATCCGTAATACGGAAATAAAAATCGCGGTTGATGGATTCGATATATGGACCGTCAAATTGCTTGTTGTCACCACCGTTGTTATTGTTAAATATCAAATTGACAGATTTATTCGTAGCAGCCGGAGACAAATGGAAGCACTTGTATGCCATACCGTTGATTTCTTTCGCCTCGTACTCCTTAATACCAGGCCAGCCACCACCTAATTCTACTCCGCCATAACCATACAGTGCCAGTCCACTCCAACCAGTGTTGTCCTCCACATAGATAGAGTAACTCGTGCCGTGTGTTTCAGGATCTATCTCCTTGCATTCGTCAGGCGTAATGCTAAAATAGAAGTCGCGGCTGAAAGCAATGGACTTAACATAGAATTGCTTGATACCCGGATCATCACCTTGCATATTATTGTTGAATACCAGATTGATACTTTGATTCATCAACTCTATATCTGTTTCGAAATACTTATAAGTAACGCCATTGATTTCCTTTGTTCCGGCAGGTTGAAGTCCCGGCCAGTCTTCATTATTATCACCTGCCCCGGAAATATAAAGCGCCAGGTCGCCCCAACCGGACTGGTCGTCCACATAGATACAGTAGCTTGCCTCCGGATCAATCTCCTCAAAACCCTTATCAGTAATGCGGAAATAAAAGTCCTTATTGAGTGTCACTACAGGACCGTTGAATTGCGCTCCTCCGTCACCATTATTGAAAATCAGGTTCAGCCCCTCGAAACCATCCAGGGATTTGCCCATATCAAAATACTTATAAGTAACACCATTGATTACTTCCGTACCCTTCACCTTAAAACCGGGCCATGCATCCGTCACTGGCGCATCATTTGCCCAGCCATACAAATAGAGATTATCCCAACCGGATTTATCCTGCACGTAAACCACGAAACCGTCATGTCCTTCTTCTTCCGTATCAAAGTAAGCTTTCCAACGATCCACCCATACATTCGTACGGGTTCCTACTGAAACATCCAGTGTGTGCACCACAGCTTCATTCTTCACAGAACGCTCTTCCCCCTTCGCAGCCGATACAAAATAGAAGCCGTCGGCCAGCGTCTTTCCGTTCTTGAAAGTGGAAGGTATCAGATAGATACCCCACTTGGAATCACTGTCGGTTGCCTTCTCCAATTGCCATTCCAGATTGCCAACAGCCACTTCGGCTCCTCCGTTGAAGTCGCCCACAATGTAATATTCATCATCGGCGGCACTGCCTTTCGGCATGATGACTTCCAGCAATATGGCATTCGCCTTGATTTCGAACTGAGGCAGTTCGTCGTCAAACGTAATCATGTCATTATCGTCACATCCGTTGAGCAATGCAAGCAACGGCAGCATAAATAACCAATATATTATCTTTTTCATGAATTTTCTGTATTAGAGTTATTTATAATTCGGATTCTGTATCAGTCCCTGGTTTACCTGCAGCGCGGACGCGGGCAATGGATACCACTCATATTTACGGTCGCGTTTGGCCGGATAAAGTCCTCCATCGTCCGAAGCACGCCCGAAGAACCACCACTGCCCTTGTGTGAATTTGTCGAAGCGGCGCAAGTCTGTGCGGCGACGGCGACCTTCATTCAGGAATTCAACGCCCCACTGGCTCAGCATCCAGTCCATATCAAATGCGGTGAAACCACGTCCCGGTCTGTCCTTCACGTCCGCCCAATCACCGGCAGTAAAATAGCGCTGGCGCACTGCATTCACCAAATCTTTGGCTTTGTCAGCTTGTCCGGCACGCATTTCACATTCTGCCAGCATATAATAAACTTCGCTCAGCCGGAACTCCACCTCGTCGATATTCTGAAAGTCGATGCCTGCGGAAGTAGGATATACCGGATACTTCACAAGACGGAGACCGGAGTTCGTTTCACCCCAACGCGGCGACATGACAGTTTCCAGATTACGGCCCAGATTCATAAATGTACCCACTTGGTCTACGTAAGCCAAGTCTTGTCCGTCACGGTCAGCATCTGCTTTCAGAGCTTCGCCCTTACCATAATTAGCCTTCACGGTACCTTTCAGGAAAATACCACTATAACCATTCTTCTTATCATAAGTGTAATTCTTCTTGCGGATGTCACGGTCGTCGAAACGTTCGTACACTGCACCCAGTTTATCACTGTAAGGCGCATCGAGGAAACAAGTAGCGCCCTGAGTACCTCCCAGCTCATTCACCGTACCCTGATTGTCATACGAAGGTACCAGACAAGTACAGTTCCAACCGCTTTGGCTATAAGTACCCCCGAAATAATCCCAGATGTTATAAGGATAGAAAGTCATGCGCATCCAGCCCATATTCAGCTTGCCGTCTTCGCAGGCAAAGGCCATGATGACTTCGGGGCATTCGGTGTTATTGATAGAGTAAATGTCACGATAGTCCTTCGCCAACTCATACTTTCCATATTCACCGCTGATAATCTTGCGGCATAATTCTGCACATTCGCTATAATGGTTTTCCTTGATAAAGACTTCCGCATTCAACAGCAGGCGGGCTTTAATCATACGGTTCACCGCTTTGTTCATACGGTTCACCTGGTTCTCTGCCATTCCCTCGTAACAAGCATCCAGTTCGGTAGCAATGAAGTTGTATATCTTCTTGCTACTGACGTCGAAGTCCGGGTCGGCAGTAGGCGGCAGGTCACCGTCCACGGTAGCCGGTTCGATGTTCAACGGGAGGGCACCGCCCCAGATTTCGAAGATATTATAATAGGCCCATGCACGGAGTGTACGCACTTCACCTTCATAAGCTTTCATACTTTCTTCAGTCATTTTCAGATCGGCAGGAGCCAGTTCTCCCAAGTCGGCCAACAACGTGTTGCAAAGCCCGATAGTCGTCCATGCTTTTTCCCACGCGGAACGGATAATCTTGGCATCGGGCGTCCAGTTCTGAATAGAGAAGACGAACTTCTCACCTTCATCATATCCCCATTGACCGCCATTCCATACACGCCAGGTCACTTGGTCGGCAGGAAATTCCTGCAAGTACCAGAAATATTCGGCATAGCTGGTAGCTCCCGTAGAATAAATAGTCGCTACCGCACTCTTTACACTATTCTCGTCCTGATAGTAGACGCCGGAGTCTACCCGGTCGAACACTTCTTCCGTAAGGTCGAAGCAACCGCTTAATGAACAACCCAGAATGATTGCCAACAGACATTTATATTTCAGATATTTCATAATTCTTTTCTGTATTAATGATTAAACGATAGCCTTTATTTGAAGCGGATATTCACACCTACGCTCAACTGTGTAGCCGAAGGATAGGCGCTGTTTGTATCTATACCCGGAGTCAGCCCGTTGGTGGCAACAGCCGAAGGGTCGTTGCCGGAATAACCGGTCAGCGTAAACAGGTTCTTGGCTGTCAGATAAACGCGCATTCCCTTGATGAACTTGTTCTCTTTCGGAGTGATGGTATATCCCAGAGTCAGATTATCCAGTTTGAAGTAATCGCCCTTTTCAAGAAAGAAAGAGGAGATGACACCGCCACCGGTAGTGATGTCTGCATCTTTCATATAAGCATCACGCAACACATTGTCCGTACCGCAACCTTTCAATCCCATACCGTAGCGGCGCATATTGAAAATCTCGAAACCAAAAGCACCGTTGAACATCAGGCTCAGATCGAAGTTTTTGTAACGAACGGTATTGCTCCAAGAAAGATAAGAGGTCGGAGTACCATTACCGAGGTAGCGCTTATACTTCACGTCGGCCTTTGAAACCGGTACTTTTTCGTTCGTATCGGTATAAATCATCATTTCTCCATTCTCCACTCCGGCATATTCGTAACCATAGAACTGACCGATTTTGCTACCTTCTTCAACCCGGAAGAAGTATTCACTGGTACCTACACCCGGCTTCTGATAAAGTTCTACGTACGAAGCCTTGTACAGATTATTGGAGAGTTTATCCAGCTTAGTGGTTCCGTATGAGTAATTGATGCCGGAAGTCCATTCCACCGGAGTTCCCTTAAAGATATCACCTTCCAGAGAGACTTCGAAACCACGGTTGATGGTGGTTCCCACGTTCACCAAGATGGTAGAGTAAATATAAGGAGGCTGCGGGGCAGTATAGTTATAGAGCAAGTCGCGGGATTCACGATGGAACCACTCGGCAGAACCGCGTAATCTGTTCCACAAAGCAAAGTCAACGCCAATGTTCATACTGATACTCTTCTCCCAACCCAGTTTAGAGTTAGCATTCACCGAAGGAGCAAAACCTGTCACCCAGGCACCATCCATCAGATAGGTATCTGTTACGTTCAACTGGGCATTTTTGTGCGAGCCGTAAGTGGCGAGTGATTGGTAGCAATCGAAGTCCGAACGTCCGGTTACACCATAAGAAATACGAGGTTTCAGGCTCTGAACCACTTTTTGATGATCTTTCAGAAAGCCCATGTTAGCCATTTCCCAGGCAAGAGAGAGGGAGGGAAAAGCACCCCACTTATGGTCTGCACCGAATTTTGTAGAACCTTCGTAACGGATAGAGGCGGAAGCAATCAACAGATTCTTCCAGTTGTAGTTGATACGACCGAAAACGCCAATCAGCTTGGCAAGAGATTTTCCGGTACCCATACTTGCTTTACCTTTTGCCAGATAAGCGCCGCTGCCAAGGTCATTCCAGAGGATGTCATCGAAGTTGAAATCACTGTTTCCGGCTTGCAGACGCTCCCAGGTAGTTTGCTCGTAGTTATAGCCTGCCACTGCCTTGATACTGTGGTCCCCCAGGTCCAGTGAATAGTTACCCAGCCATTCCAAACGGGAAGTGTACCATTTCTGGTAAGTCACCTCTGCACGACCGTTATAACCGTTCCAATAAGATTCGCCGGCTGTAGAGGGGGTATAATAATGTTGTTTCAGGTCATTGTAGTGCAAAGAGTAGCTCAATGAAGTATTCAGCATTTGCTTCTCCGAGCGGATAAGATTGAGTTTTACCTCAGCCGTACCCATCAGGTAGACACGTTGACCGTTGTTATCTATTTCTTTCAGTTCCTGCACCGGGTTGCGGGCTCCGGTGGGGGAAGTGGGTTGGAAGTAAGTTCCGTCTGTATTGTAAAGGGGCATGGTGGGGTTCATGCTCAGAGCGGTATCGAACATACCGTCGTCACCCCATACCTCGTTGACGCGGCGGGCGTTAAGAGAACCGTTCAGTTCTACCAGTCCGTCCATCATTCGTTGGTTCAGGACAAAGCGTCCGCCAAATTCTTCGCGGCTGCTGTTCAGGTCGAGACCGGTTGCTTTCTTATAGTTGAAAGAAGCGCCATAGTATCCGTTCTTCGTGCTGCCGTCGATAGAAAGGTATTGGTTGTTATCGAAAGAGAAATCACGTAACAACAAGTCGTACCAATCAGTAGAATAGCCATAGTCCGTAGCACGGCGTGAACGACGGAATTCGTCGGCGCTCAATATGTCCGGACCACTCTTTGCCAGATTCACACCGAACCAACTATCATAAGTTACCTGGGCACGACCAGCCTCTCCGGCTCCCTTACGGGTGGTAATCAGAATAACGCCGTTGGCCCCACGTGTTCCGTAGATGGCAGCCGAGGCGGCATCTTTCAGTACGGTCATAGATTCGATGTCTTGTGCTGCCAGATTGCGGATATCACCGCCTGCCACACCGTCAATCACCACCAACGGGTCATTGGAAGCGGAAATGGAGGTTGCACCGCGAATCTGGAGGGAAGAACTTGCATTCGGATTGGCTGCCGCTGTGTTGTTTACGGTCAGGCCGGCTACTTTACCTGTCAGCATCTCCATAGGGTTATTCATGGAACCTTGCAGAAACTTGGACCTGTCTACTTGCACAATGGAACTGGAAAGTTCTTTCTTGCTCAACGAGCCATAGCCCACTACTACCACTTCGTCCAGTGCCTGGGCATCTTCTGCCAGCACCACATTGATTTCAGTACGTCCGTTGCAGGGAATTTCTTGTGTCTTGTAGCCTATGAAGGAGAAGACAAGGACGGAAGAGGACTTCACGCCCGACAAAGTATAGTTACCGTCAATATCGGTAATAATACCATTACTTGTACCTTTCACAGTTACGTTAGCCCCAATTACAGTTTCACCCGTGGTGTCCGTTACTCTTCCTTTCACGGTTAAATCCTGGGCAAAGGATGCCACTGCAAAAAGCAATCCGGTCATGAGAAGGAGAGACCGGCACAAACATAACTTTGTTCTTTTTACATTCATACTATTAGTTTTTAGATTAACAATCATTCTGTACGCCCACACTGTTTGAGGCGACATTGCAAATGTCTGTAAAAAGAAGAAGGTTGAAAAACGGAACTAAAGAAAATCTAAATAGTTAGAAGGGTCAAAACATTATATATCAGCAAGATAAAGTAAACAAAAAGCATTAAAAAACTAAATAGAAACAAAGAGAATAGGAGGAGAAAACAGATGGTTTTGAAGGGAAGAGAATGATAATTTAGCGGCGTGATATGCGGAGTAACTTTATTCCCCTCCTCCCGGGAGGTTGTGTAAAAAGTAAGAATCAAGTGTTCTTTGACATTTTGTATTAAAAAGGAAATGCTCTTTATCTCTTTATTTTGGAATTTCTATTGTTGTCCTTTGGCAAATGACCGCTATTAGGTATACTTAATACCCCAATAGTGGACTTGTTGCAATAGTACCTGTATGCTTTGAATGTTAGTCACCCTTCTTAGGTTATAGCATGTTGCGTACAAATCTATTTCAGCCTGTACCTTTTCCTTTCCTCTGAGTAGGAGTGGTATTTGCCCCATCCAGTATTTAAGAGTTCCGAAGGGATGTTCTACCAATGTTTTTCGTAAATGTATAAGCGCTTTGTATTTCATCCCCTTACACTTCTTCATATACTGTCTTATGGGTTCGGCATCTGCCCTTCGGTAGATAATCCGACCTTTTTTCGATGTGGTGCAGAACTTTATCAGGGGACAACCCTTGCAGTCTCTTCCCTGATATTTTCTATAAAGCTTTCCATGTTTACGAACTTGCCTGTCTTTAATAGGTAATATCTTTTCTTGGGAGCATATATAATAGTCATTGTCTGCATCATAGGTAAAAAAGATTCCGTGCTCCCGATCTTCTTTAGGAGAATGGTCTCCTTCATTGAAAGGAACGGCAATCACTTTGCCTTCTTCTTCAAGGGCCAGGATCTGTTCTTCATTGGCATAACCGGTGTCGGCAACGGCTTGGGTTACTTCTACCTGAAGGTCTTCCTGCATGGCATGAATCGAAGATTGAAGGTCTTCAAAGTCATTCGGGTGGTCGGTAACCTGCATGGCACCTATCAGATGATGTTGGGAATCTACCACTGATTGGACATTGTAAGCCGGAAGAAAACCGTTGCGGGTCTTCATCAGGCGAGCTTCGCGGTCAGAGGGAAAGCTTCTTTTGGAACCTTCATCCAGCATACGCTGTTTTTCCGCCTGAAGTTCTTCAACCTGTTGGCTCAAACGGGCTATCTTCTCCAGTAGGGAGCTCTCCACACCGAGCTCGTCCGAGAGTTCGGATAATTGTTCCTGGGCTGTTTCCACCAGATCATTTTCATTAAGCTGGTGCAGATACTTCTCTAAACGGGAATCCAACAAGGCTAACTGTCGATTAATACCATCTAAAGTAAGACCGTCACGATTGGTATTGGCTTTGATTTTACTGCCGTCAACAGCTACCAATTTGCCTGAAATATAACCGGAACTGACCAGAAAGCGGCGGAAATCAAGGCAACATTCATGAATGCCCGAAGTTTGTTTGGAACGGAAATCGGCAATAGTCTTATGATCGGGATGGAGATTACCCAGAAGCCAGATCAACTCCATATTACGCAGAGTCTCGCGCTCCAGTTTACGGGAAGAACTGATACTGTTTAAATAGCCGTAGACATACAGCTTGAGTAAAGTACCAAAGCTATAAGCCGAACGGCCTGTAGGACTGTTACCTTTATAAGATGAAAAATCAGGGTGCAATTTGATAAACTGATCGACAAAAACATCAATCAGACGAACAGGGTTCTCACAAGAGATATAAGAATCTAAAGACTCGGGAAGAGTCAGTTGATTACGATCAAAAGGTTGAATATAGCCCATAAAATTAATCCTATTGTTATCAAAGCAAAGATATAAAATCCTTTTTATACAATATGTCAAAGAACACTTGATTCTTACTTTTTACACAACCTCCCGGGAGGAGGAGAATGAAGATACTATTGTCAATCGTCTACCGCCGCTAAATTATCATTTATCTCCCAAGTTACTTTTTAATCATTACTAACTGGCAAACGAACCGATTTTCATCACCTCTTCCTCAAAATTATCCCGGTAGAGGGAACGGTTCTTCAACTTGGAACGATAAGTATAAATAGTAGTAATAGAGTAGCGCAGGAACCCTGCAATCTTGGCACTGTCCGTAATGCCCAGTCGGATAAGGGCGAAAATACGCAATTCAGTAGTCAGCCGCTCATCCTGTTTAGGAATAATCTGCTCTTCGTCCGGTACCAATTCATTGAAGTGCTTCACGAAATCAGGGAAAATACTCAAGAACGAGTTATCAAAGTTCTGATAGAATTCTTTCAGCTCTTCATCGATGAAACGGGAAGATTTCAACGTTTTGTACAGTTCTTCCACCTTACCGGAAGCCGCCTGTTTATTCAGCATCCGCCGGTAACCTTCCAATTTATCAATATATACGGAGCAGAAGCCCATAAACCGCCCGACGTACTCCTCCTTAATGTGGTTCGCCTCCGTCAACGAATCATTTGTTTCATGCTGTTTCCGGTTCACCTCCGTCAACTGCTCATTCAGCCGCTTCAACTCCTCATTCATATCCAGCAATTCCTGTCGGGCACGGGCCAACTTCTTCATCTGACGGATTACGTACCACACAGCACATGCCAGAAACAACGTCAACAGACTTGTCACAATGAGGAAAATCTGCAATATCGCCTGATGGTTTTCCTTCTCTACCTGATAAGCGTGATCTATGACCGGAAGCATTCGCGAAGCCTGCACATTCCGCAGACGGGCATTGTAGAAATTAGCATCTTCCATGCTTCGCTTCATATAAACATCCGCCCGTTGCAACTGTCCTTCTTCATACAGCAATTCCGCCAATGCACGCAAAGAATTATTTTCCTTCACTACGCCGCGAATATCAGCAATCGCGCTCTTTATAAGATATTCTTTTTGCTTCTCCCGATGTCCCGTACTCTGATAGATAAACGCGAGAATAGATGTCACCACCGCATAATCACGCGTATCCGGCGAAAGTTTGTGATGATAGGCTTCCAGCATTTCTATGGCTTCGTCGCCTCTTCCTTGTTGCAAGAGTTCGGGGGTATAGGTAGTGACATACTGGTAGGACCCCTCCTCTACTATTTGCAGTACGGAATCGCGATAAGTGTACAGCTTGTTCAGATATTCTATCTGATATTCGTCATCCATCGCATATTCTGCATGATAAAGGTAGATATCTTCGAAGGTGATGTAGTATTCAATGAGTTGTTCTTTGGATAGTTGTTTGCTGTCAATAGACTTCAGTAATGCGACTCCTTCTGCATATAGGCCTGTTTTACCCAGGATACTTGCTTTCTTCATTTTGGCTTCATTCAGCCAACCAGAATCATTGCATTGAAGGGCTATTTCTATATTACGGTTGATATAATGCCTGGCAGAATCGCAAATATAGGCTTCATACTCATCATAAAGCTGCTGATTGATGCGATATTCCTCTGCAAGAGAAGTACGTTTTCTCGTCCGGAAACGCTCCTTTATCTGCTCGATACGTTTCAGCCGGGCCTGTTCATACTGAGCAGTATTCGCAATCGTCCTGTCCAGAACCACCAGTAAAGAGTCTATTTGTCCCTGCGCTTGCAGAAGACAACAGAGCAGCAAAGAGGTTACAAAGAGTAAGTATCGTTTTTTCATGCTTACATACGTTTACGAACAGGGCAAAGATATAAATTCCTGCCTTAATAACCATCCCACCTCTTTATTTTTAAAATAAAAGGGGCGCTGCATCTCGCGGCGCCCCATCTATCTTAGTTAGTTTTTATAAGAATTTGAGAGAATTGAAACTTCACAGCCTCAATTTGTTGTTTTAATAAAGCACACTAACTATATTTATGTTTAAAGCAAATGAAAATGTTATTTCTTCAATTCAACCTTCTTATCTACCCGTTGAAGACTATCCAGGATCTGTTGTTCGTGGGTAATCGTTATATCACCGGAAAGAGCTACCGAAGGTGCGGTAATTTGTTTGCCAATCGTATCGGCAGCGGCTACTTCTTTCACATCACTATAAAAAGAATGTTGCATCACATTCCCTAATGAAAGTACCACTGCCACTACTGCGGCGGCTTTGAACAGCGGAACGAAACGTGCAGTGAGCGTCAGGCGTTTCGCCTTCACCACCGGAGTTTCCACTTCTGCAAGCACGCGGGCATCAAAGTCTTCACCCAATCCCACTTCCTGTTGCAGTTGCTGATATACGAACAAATCTTTGTAACGGAGCAAATGCTCGGGAACGTCGCTTCCGTTGAAGAAAGTACGCAACTGCGCTTCTTCTTCGAGGGAAGTCTCGCACTGCCAGTAGCGTTCCAAGAGTTGTTCTATATATTTAAAGTCCATAACCATCTATATCTAAATACCGTTGTTTTACTTTCTGCCTCGCCCTGAAGAGGTTCACTTTTACCTGTTCCTCCGTTAAGTGCAGGACGACTGCAATTTCTTTATAGCTTTTACCCTCTATGTCCCGAAGCTGCATAATCAGCCGTTGTTTATCGGGAAGCTCATTTACCAGACGGTGAATCAATGTCATTTGTTCCTTGTCCACCAGGCGGTCATAAGGGCTGGATGCTTCCGGAGCTTGTTCCATTTCCGGTGTCAGTTCCACGGTCTGAGCGTCTTTTCTCTCGCTGCGGTCTATCGCCAGATTCTTTGCTACTGTCAGGCAATAGGCTTCAATAGAACCGAACTTCGTCCACTCATCACGCTTGTTCCAGACTCTTATCAGTGTTTCTTGTACAACGTCCTCTGCCTCTGCCCTGTCGAAAGTAATCCGGAGAGCCAACCGAAAGAGTTTGTCTTTCAGAGGGAGAATGTCATTCCGAAAACTGATTTCTTGCATCTCTATAAATAATGACGGTTAAGTATATGGAAAGTTACAGTTACTCACTACTTTTTTTGAATTATTTTTTGATGCGGGTTCCGCTACTCTCATTAATTGCTGACGCTAAGGTAATTACTACTTCCCCAACTCCCGCATTCAAAGCTTCAAAAGAATTCTCTAACTTCGGTATCATGCCTCCTTGAATAACGCCTTCCGCCACATATTGTTTGAATTCGGCAGGGGTGAGTTGTGGTATTACGCTGTCATCATCATTTTCGTCACGGAGCACACCTTTCTTCTCAAAGCAGAATACCAATGTCACGTCAAATAAAGTGGCAAGTGCCTTTGCCGTCTCTCCGGCAATGGTATCGGCATTCGTGTTCAGCAGATTACCCGCACCGTCGTGCGTCAGCGGAGCCATTACAGGTACTACTCCTTTATGAATCAGATCGCCCAGGAATTCTGCATTCACTTGCTTCACATCACCCACAAAACCGTAGTCCACATCTTTCACCGGACGTTTTGCGGAACGGATGACGTCCATATCTGCGCCTGTCAGTCCCAACGCATTGACACCACGTGCTTGCAGACCGGCTACGATGTTTTTATTCACCAATCCGCCGTACACCATCGTCACTACTTTCAGTGTTTCGGCATCCGTAATGCGGCGTCCGTTCACCATCTGGCTTTCGATACCCAGTTGGGTAGCAAGTTTCGTAGCCGAGCGTCCGCCTCCGTGCACCAGCACTTTGTAGCCTTCAATAGCTGCAAAGTCATCCAACAACTTATGGAGGGTGGCTTCTTCCTCCACGATTTTGCCACCCACTTTAATTACTGTCAGTTTCTCTCTCATATTCTTACTCCAAATAAGTATATCCGTACAGACCGGAACGATAATTGGAAAGGAATTCTTTTCCTTCTTCCAACGAGATGCGTCCCTCTTTTACTGATTGAGTTACCCAAGTCTCCAGAGTACGAACCAGTTTCTTGGGGTTATATTGTACATAGTCAAGCACTTCTGCCACAGTTTCACCATCAATTACCTGATCGATGCTGTAACCTTTCTCACTCACGGATACATGCACAGCATTCGTATCTCCGAAGAGATTGTGCATATCACCCAAAATCTCCTGATAAGCGCCCACCAAGAACACACCCATATAATAAGGTTCCTTACTTTTCAAAGAATGGGTAGGCAAATAATGCGCCACATTCTTGGTTGAAATGAAGTTGGCAATCTTTCCATCCGAGTCGCAGGTGATGTCCTGCAAAGTTGCCGCACGGTCGGGACGTTCGTCCAGACGCTGGATAGGCATAATGGGGAATATCTGGTCGATGGCCCAGGAGTCCGGTAAGGACTGGAACAGCGAGAAGTTACAGAAATATTTATCTGCCAGCAACTTCGGCAGTCCACGAAGTTCATCTGGAGCATGTTTCAGACCGCCGGCTATTTGGTTCACCTCACGCATAATAGACCAGTAAAGGCGTTCAATCTGCGCACGCGTTTTCAAGTCCACAATGCCGTGACTGAACAGGTCAAGTGCTTCTTCACGAATCTGTTGCGCATCGTGCCAGGCTTCCAACATCTTATTCTGATTCAACGTATCCCAAATACCATAAAGTTCCTGTACCAACTCATGATCTTCCGCCGTCACCTCTTCATCATCGCTCCATTCAGGCAAGGTCGTTGTCTCTAGTACTTCAAAAATGAGTACGGAGTGGTGGGCAGTCAGTGCACGACCACTTTCCGTAATAATATTGGGATGGGGAATATCATTCTTATCACTAGCGTCTACCAACGTAGAGATGGAGTCGTTCACATATTCCTGAATGGAATAATTGACACTACTTTCGCTACTGGACGAGCGTGTTCCGTCATAATCTACCCCCAGACCGCCACCAATATCTACGAACTCAACCTTAAATCCCATAGAGTGGAGCTGCACGTAGAACTGAGATGCTTCGCGAAGTGCCGTCTTGATACGACGTATCTTTGTCACCTGGCTTCCGATATGAAAATGTATTAATCTCAGACAATTTTTCAGGCCTTTTGCCTCCAGAAAGTCAAGTGCTTCAAGCAATTCGCTGGAAGAGAGTCCAAATTTGCTTGCATCTCCCCCAGAATCCTCCCATTTGCCACTTCCGGAAGAAGCCAACTTAATGCGAATACCAATATTGGGCATGACATTCAGTTGCTTCGCCATCTTAGCAATCAGCTTAAGCTCGTTCATTTTTTCTACTACAAGAAAAATTCGTTTACCCATCTTCTGGGCGAGCAAAGCCAACTCTATATAGCTTTCGTCCTTGTATCCGTTGCAGATAATCAGCGAGTCCGAATCTGAGTTAATGGCAATCACGGCATGAAGTTCAGGCTTCGAACCGGCTTCCAGTCCGAGATTGAATTTCTTTCCGTGGCTGATGATTTCCTCTACCACAGGGCGCATCTGATTTACCTTGATGGGATAGATGATGAAGTTTTGTGCTTTATAGCCGTATTCTTCGGCAGCCTGTTTAAAACAGGAAGAAGTCTTCTCAATCCGATTGTCCAGAATATCGGGAAAGCGTATCAACATAGGGGCCGCTACATCTCGCAATTGCAGCTCATCCACCAATTCTTTTAAATCAACGCCGACCTCGTCTTTACGGGGTGTCACCACTACATGACCTTTGTCATTGATACCAAAGTACGAAGTGCCCCAACCTGTAATATTGTAAAGCTCTTCTGAATCTTCAATACGCCATTTTCTCATTTTTTGTTACTCGAATGTTTATTGTTTGATTTTAATAGGGCGACAAAAATACAATAATTCCTGAGATTTATCGCGTTTTCCGCCCAAAATTACACATTTACAAGTGGTTAAACACCCAGTAAGGCACGCAATTTCTGTACGGATTCTGATATTTGCCGACGACTTTCCAGTAATCCGGCATCAAAACGGTAGCTTGCCTTGCCATAGTGGGGGGCGCGCTTCTCCAGGGCTTCCACGATGAAAGCCCGCAGGTCTTCGTCCGTTTTTCCTTGCAGAATGGGGCGTTGCTGGGTGGCTACACGCAAGCGGCGGAACAGCACATCGGGATGCACATCGAGGAAAACCGTCTGTCCACACCCGTTCATATACTCCATATTATCGAAGAAACAAGGCGTGCCGCCTCCGGTTGAAATAATGACATCTTCAAACTCAGCCACTTCATGCAGCATGGTTCGCTCCAGTTCACGAAAAGAGGCCTCTCCCCGCTCGATGAATAGTTCACGTATGGATTTGTGAAACCGTTCTTCAATGTACCAGTCCAAATCAATGAACGGTACGCCGAGTTCGCGGGCAAAAGCCTTTCCTAAAGTTGTTTTACCGGCTCCCATGTAGCCGGTTAAGAAAATACGTATCATAAGCACTTACCTTTGCGCACAAAGGTAAGCAATTCTACTCTGAGAGGATTTACTATCAGGTGAAAATTTTAATGCGTTCACTCAAATCATTGAATTCTTTCTCTCCCGGTTCGGCTACGGGGGTGCCGAAAGGCATCTGCGCAACCAGTTGCCAGCTTTCGGGTAGCTTCCAGGTGCGGCGCACTTCTTCGTCAATCAGCGGGTTGTAGTGTTGCAGGGAAGCGCCCAGCCCTTTGTCTTCGAGCATAGTCCAGATGGCCAATTGGTGCATGGCAGAGGTATGCTGCGACCAAGTAGGGAAATTATCTTGATAAGTGGGGAATGCTTTCTGCAATTCTGTTACTATGGAGTGGTCTTCAAAGAAAAGTATCGTACCATATCCGCAAGAGAACGAAGTGTCTATCTTCTTTTCCGACTGGCGGTAACGTTCCTCGGAGAGGCGTTCTTCCAGTTGGTCCTTCACAATTCTCCACAACTTCTGATGTTCGTCACCCAGCAACAACACCACTCTCGTAGTCTGGGAATTGAATGCCGAAGGCACATGTTTCACTGCTGTACGAATGATGTGTACAATCTCCTCATCCTGAACCGGTGAGTCGTTACTGATGGAATAATAGCTGCGGCGATGTTCCAATGCCTCAGCAAATGTCCGTTGTCTAATCATATTGAGTCCTTTCTTTTGGTATTTATCATTTTTGTTTCATATAAGGAAACAAATGAAAGGAGTAAGTTGTTCGGGAGAACCAAAATGTTAAAGAACTTCCCCTCTTATATATGACTGATACAGATAATCGGGATTTTCAAAATACAGACTACTATTAAAATCCTCAATCTTCCGTGAAAGCCATGAGTTATACACTTCAATCAAGGTTTCAACCGGTTCTTTACCCTGCTTATCACAGAGTTCAATGATTAATCGTTTGTACACCTTCCCTATATCCCAATAAGTAGGAATTGCATATTTAGCATCGGCAACATTATCAAACACCCCTGTTTCAATACGATAACCATCAATAAGTTCATCTGCTACTTTATCTATGTTTTCGCTATGATAATCGTCAGCCAATTCATAAATGCGCAGCAGTTTTTTTTCCCTATCGCATTCACGACGACATTCCGATGATTTTTAGTTTTCCGGCCGATATATTCAACCAAACTACAAACAAAAAACAAATCATTATGCTCTTTCTTTTCTCTTCCTATCATACTCTAGCCTCCTCGCTCTTAATAAAAGTGAGACATTTCAAAGCCTCTGATGTACAAAAATTTATCTGATGAGTAGGACGTTTGAACTATTTCAGGAGTATCTACCGGGCAGTATCCGCCGTGATATATTTCCATAATTTTAAAATATTAGCTTAATAACACAGCGAAAGATAAGGATTATCCGATTTTCGGCAAAGTATTTGCCCTTTTTTCTCTGCACAATCTTCTTTCTCCACTTTCAAAATAGGGCAAGCTACATCTTAACATTAAAAATTAAGCAGGCTTATTTTGTACTGCCTCCAGTTTGCATTACCTTTGTCCCCCGATATGGGAAAGGAGAAATTTTACGTTGTATGGGCAGGCGGCAATCCGGGTATTTACACTTCCTGGACAGACTGCCAGTTGCAGACCAAAGGTTACGAAGGAGCGAAGTACAAATCGTTCGAGACGCGCGAAGAAGCGGAAAAGGCCTTTGCATCCTCTCCGTATGAATATATCAAACGGGCACCCGCCGCCACTCACACTCCCAAAAAGGATGCCAATGCCCCCCTGCCCGCCTGTGTAACAGAGAATAGCCTTGCCGTAGATGCAGCCTGTAGCGGCAATCCCGGGGCGATGGAATACCGGGGCGTACACGTGGCAAGCCGGCAGGAAGTGTTTCACTTCGGCCCGGTGTACGGCACAAACAACATCGGCGAGTTCCTCGCCATCGTTCACGGACTTGCTTTACTGAAACAGAAAGGGTTCGATATGCCCATCTACAGCGACAGCGTGAATGCCATCAACTGGATAAAACAGAAGAAATGCAAGACAAAACTGCCACGTGAACCCAAAACGGAAGAGCTCTTCAAATTGATAGAGCGCGCCGAAAAGTGGCTGCGCGAAAATACCTACACCACCAAAATCATGAAATGGGAAACCAAACAGTGGGGAGAAATACCTGCTGACTTCGGTAGAAAATAAGCCTTTCCATTCGCATTCCTCCCTTTCATTAAAGTCAACGAAACAAGCTTTGTGTCCGTTCCCAGCAGCGGGAACTCACGTTCCCACGAGAGGAAACGAGCGTTCCCATTAAGGGAAACGACAGTTTCCATTAGGAGAAACCAGCGTTTCCATTAGGAGAAACTATCGTTTCTTAGGCTTGGGAACACCCGTTTCCTACCTAAAGGAAACTGCAACATAATGGATTCCAACAAGATACATTGGCTTATACTCTGTGCTTCCATGTTTAAATACATCCGGAAACAAGTCAAGAAAAGCAGTGCTGACAAAATACTTGTCGTCACTTGCATACACCTTATCAGCACAACCCTCAAAGCCCGACCAGCAAAGGGTTTGAGAGACATCAGTGCTGGAGTGCTGACAAAATCAACAAAATCTTTTTTTTATTTGCTTTTTATTTAAGACAGAGACTGCATATCATTCAAGCGCTTATAGTATCCATCTTTATCCAACAGAGCCTCATGCTTGCCGCGTTCCACAATTTCTCCTTCATAGAGCACGCAGATTTCATCTGCATTCTTAATGGTAGAAAGGCGGTGGGCAATGGCAATCGTAGTACGGGTTTTCATCAAGCGCTCCAAAGCCTCCTGCACCAGACGTTCGGATTCGGTGTCGAGAGCGGAAGTAGCCTCATCGAGAATAAGGATAGGCGGATTCTTCAGGATGGCACGGGCAATACTGATGCGCTGGCGTTGTCCGCCGGAAAGCTTGCCGCCGCGGTCGCCGATATTCGTATTGTAACCATGCTCGGTTTCCATGATAAAGTCGTGGGCATTGGCAATCTTGGCCGCTTCCATCACTTGTTCCAGCGTGGCATTCTCCACACCGAAAGCAATGTTATTGAAGAAGGTGTCATTGAACAGGATGGCCTCCTGGTTTACATTTCCTATCAGCCCGCGCAGGTCGTGAATACGGAAGTTCTTAGTGCTGACACCATCAATCATGATTTCTCCGAAATGTATGTCATGGTAGCGCGGCAACAAATCAACCAATGTAGATTTACCTGAACCGGACTGTCCGACTAGGGCAATCGTCTGGCCTTTAGGAACAACCAGGTTTATATGTTTCAACACGTCCCTCTTTCCATCATAACTGAAAGAAACGTCCTTAAACTCAATATTATGATTCATTCCATGCAGAGGAAGCGGATTTGCAGGTTCCTTGATAGGATTCTCAGCTTTCAATATCTTATCCACACGCTCCATGGAAGCCAAACCTTTCGGGATGTTGTATCCTGCTTTCGCAAATTCCTTCAACGGATTGATGATGCTATAAAGGATAACCATGTAGAAAATAAAAGTAGGAGCTTCCAGCGAAGAATGTTCATCACCCAGAATCAGCATACCACCGAACCAAAGCACCAACACAATGAGGAGCGTTCCCAGGAACTCACTCATCGGGTGAGCCAATGCCTGGCGAATAGCTACCTTATTGGTCGCATCGCGCAATTCATTGCTACATTTCGTAAAACGGTCCACCATCTTATCTTCGGCAATGAAAGCCTTGATGATACGCAAACCGCCCAGAGTCTCTTCCAGTTGCGACATTGTATCGCTCCACTTACCCTGCGCCTCCAAAGATTGGCGTTTCAACTTCTTGCCTACTTTACCCATCAGCCACCCCATAACGGGAAGCACCACTATGGTAAACAAAGTGAGTTGCCAACTGGTAATAATAAGCGTTGCGAAATAAAGCAGAATAAGAATAGGATTTTTCAGCAACATGTCCAGCGAACTGGTAATGGAGTTTTCTATTTCGCCCACGTCACCGCTCATACGGGCAATAATATCTCCTTTCCGCTCCTGAGAGAAAAAGCCGAGCGGCAGATGCATCACTTTAGAATAAACCATGATACGAATATCACGAACAACTCCCGTACGCAAAGGAATCATGATGGCGGAAGAACCGAAATAGCAAGATGTTTTCAGCATCGTCATGAAGGCAAGGAAAAGCCCCATGAAGAGAAGCGTCATTATCGGTCCGTGTATTTCAATCAGACGGGTTACATAGTAATAGAAGTTATTTATCACCACGTCCTTTAAATCGTCACTTCCCCACTCCATAAAATGATACACCTTTGCACCCTCACCTGTTTTGAACAGGATATTCAGAATAGGGATTAACAGGGTAAATGAAAAGACATTGAAAACAGCCGATAAAACATTGAGCACGATTGCCCATCCTATATACTTCTTATAAGGCGACACAAAACGTCGCATTAATTGCAGGAATTCCTTCATTGCTTGGTCATTAACGAATTAAGGGCGCAAAGATACAAGAAAATTCCTTAAGATAAAGAAGACATGCCCATTATTAACGAGATTTATCCATACCCTCCAAAACAAACAGGTCCTGTAGTTCATTTATATAGGTTACAGAATGAAATCGGAAAAATATATTGTACCTTTGCACCCGGATATAAAAAAAACTCTTTATTATGACAAAGATTGATAAGTCCGTACTGATATTCGGAATCACTATTTTTCTTAAATTCATCCTATTTGATGTACTGTGGTGTATCCCCACTACTTTCGCCCCTTTCTCTTCCATTGAATTTTATACTACAAAGCTCATAGCTACCCTTATACTGCTTATCCCCTACGCTTTCTTCAAGCTCTGGAAAACGGAAACCATCATCATGTTCCTGCTGGATGCCCTCCTGATAGCCAACCTGATGTACTTCCGTACCTATTACACCGCCATACCGCTGAACAGTTACGGACTATCGGGCAACCTTGCGGACTTCACCGGAAGCGTGGTAGATTCCCTCCGGTGGTATGACCTGTTCTTTCCGCTATCTACCATTGCCGCGGTCCTGATTCATCTGCGTACAAAAAAAACACCACATCTGAAACGTCCGGCACCTGTTCTTCCATATTTGGGAGTGTTGGCAGCAATCATCTGCATCTTTACCATCGTGACGATGACAAAAGGCGGATTCAAAGCTGCTAACGCTAAAGTCCGCCAGGCTGCTTATCTCTGTTCAAGCGGAGCTAGCATGTACACCGTCTTCGGTAGCTTGTGCTACGACCTCATGAATCAGCAAGCCGAGCTGACTCCCGAAGTACAAAAAGAAATAGAAGATTGGCTGGCTCAGAAACCTAAACACGAGATTGCCGTACCAGATAGCTGTAGTGGCAGCCAACGCAATAACTGCATCATTATCTTTGCAGAATCACTGGAAAGCTGGGTGCTGGAAAAAGAAGTGGAAGGACAGGAAATCACTCCTTATCTAAACAAGCTACTGAAAGACTCCACCACTCTTTATGCCCCGCATGTGCTGACGCAGGTAAAAGGCGGCCGTTCCATCGATGCACAGCTAATGCTCTGTACCGGACTGCTTCCTTTAAACAGCGGCACTTACAGCAGTCAATATCCCAATCATGTCTATCCCTCACTCCAGAAAGCCATGCGGGAGAAAAAGCAATCACGCAACTACTTGCTGACCATAGATAAAGTGTCTACATGGAATCAGGGACCCATTGCTTACAGTTTTGGCATAGATACCATCCTTGCTTATCACGACTTTAAACTGACCGAAGCTTTCGGGACACATAAGCGCACTGGAGACGGTTCATTCTTTGCCCAATGTCAGGAGAAGATATCCAAAGGAGAAATCTGGAAGAAAGGGGAAAATGCATACATACAATTCATCACTTACTCCGGCCATGCCCCGTTCATATTACCGGAACATCTGAGAGAGGTATCATTCTCTGCCGATATTCCGGAGAAAATGGGAAGCTATATGACTACTGCCCGTTATACGGATAAAGCCATCGGAAAGTTTGTAGAATACCTGAAAACACTTCCACAATATAAGGAAACACTGATTGTCATCACAGGAGACCATGAAGGTCTGGCATCTTACCGTACTGAATTATGTGACAACCCCTATGGTAAAGGCATTGTATCCGATAAGCCATTTACCCCCTTTATTGTTGTGAACTCACCCGTAGGTATGCGCTATGACGAGGTAATGGGGCAGATAGATATGTATCCCACCCTGCTAAACCTGCTTCAACTGGATGATTATTACTGGACTGGTCTTGGCGAAAGCATTCTTAATCCTGACAAGAAAGGATTTGCCGTAGGATCGCAAATGAATGTGGAAGGAGAAGGCTATACTCCGGAAGAAGTGGATTTCGCAAAGGAAGCTTATGAGGTTTCCGACCAGATAATTCATTTTAATTATTTCGGGAGAAAGTAACGCATCTCCTCATTCAATATAAGAAACCAACAATCCAGATTGGCAATTTATGTCGATACGGAGTTTCTATGCCGTCTGCCAATATATATGAATCCGGTAAATCCGCAATTTGGTCATAACTTTTTCCTTCACCGCCAACTTCCAGCGTATAGCGTCCGTTTACTTTAAAATCGCCTGTTTTCTTGCCATATACCACATCATTCATATAGCCTAACTGATTCACGACAAACGTTTCACGTGCCGTACCTATCTTCACAGGGCGGGAGGCCAAAGCATAGAGCAAATTAGGATTATCCAGATATATCTTATCCGGCTTCTGCATCTTTTTGACAGACAACAAATCCGCATACAGCAACCGGAGCAGTTTAGCCCATTCCAGACTATTCAAATATTCTATTACAGTATTACTTGAGGTAGTTCCGACTCTATAATAAAATTAGTAACCTGTTCAATACTTGTATAATAATCCATCTGATTCTTTAAAATGCTTTTTTAAAACTTTATTCATTAATTTCGCCTACAAATACTTATCTTTGTACATATTAAAATCAAAATGCAATTTGGATTCATTTATAAAACAATCATATGAATGCCATATCCAAGTTTATTATTGCCACAATTAAATTAATTATTAAATTGCACCCCAATGATGCACACTCATAATCAAAAGTATGATTCGAAGCTTAAAACATTATTTTAAAAAGAAGAATGAGTTTTACACCGGAAACTTAGAACCAACTTACACGAATTGGGACATCCTGGAATGCAAAGACTTATACCTCAGTAAAGTCTCTGATTCCCAAAGAGAGCAATCGTCCCGACTACTTACAGAGAAAACTATCTTCCACGCTTACTGGCACGGAACTTTTGGTCTTAAGCAAGCTTTTTCCATTAAAAGTTTTCTGTGTACACAAAATTTGGAAAGTACAGAGTTGTGGCTGTGGCTGGATGAAGCAAATGGTTATTCACAGGTGGAGAGCAACCCATATCTGCATGAGCTGAAAGACAAAATAAAAATAGTATCATGGAATGTTGAAAAAGAAATAGTAGGCACTCCATTCTTAAAAATCAAGGAATACATCCATGCAGCCAAGAATTTGGCAGCAAAGGGTGATGATTTCCGGATTATTTCTCTCTATAAATATGGAGGCTTATACTTCGATCTCGATGTCATGTTTTTGAAAGACTTTACTCCTTTGCTAAAAGGACACGAATTTGTCTATGCATGGGAATACCAACCTTATGCAAACAGTGCAATTTTATATCTACGTAAGAATAGCTACATAACAAATTACTTAGCGAAAAAACTACAAAAAAGAAAAGCAGCAATGCCATGGGTATTATTTGATTACAAAGATAAGAAATTAGCAAACCTAAGGAATTATCCTTGTACCTTTTTCGATCCGTTGTGGGGAGGATATTGCGAAGGAATGCCTTTAAGCAAATTCACAGACTTCTTCAAAGAGTTTGGCGATGGTTTCGACCAAAAAAAGACTATCAATAGTTATAAAGAGTTCTTTCCCGGAGCATTCGCATATCATTGGCACAATTCGTGGGATGCCAAAGAAGTAGAGAACTCATACTTTGGTCTATTTAATCGTGAATTCAACCAAATATTGAATAACAACAAACAATACACTAACTTTTAGCCATATGCAAAAGAAATTTATAAAACTACTGAAAAAGCTACGCCAACGTCATATCCAAAAGTACGGATTACCGCAACATAGGCTTCTGTGCAGAGAAACAGACCCTAATATCATAGCAGACCAAATCAGAAAGAGATTACTATCCCCTGAGCCTTGCATGCTCTCAAGATTCGGCGCAGTTGAAATAGGATGCGTAGTGAACTACTTAGGCATCTATCGCCAAAAAAGAAAAATTATCAAATACATAAAAGGAGAAGCATTCCCTTGGTGGTGGGAAGAAGATACAATGTATCCGATGAGAAATAATGCCGGATTCTTTTCGGCGACTCCCGAACTGTTAAAACGTTTTTCGGAGATGATGATTGAAGACATGCCTCTGATTGATATTCTTGCTTCCTGGAGGTTCGAAGAAGAATACTTCTCAAAGGAATTACAGCATACCTACAAAATAGATTTTGAGCCCTACAACCCCTTTTGGAGCGATGTGCCATGGACGACTGCCTTAGAAGGTAAAAAGGTTTTGGTAGTACATCCTTTTGCTGAAACCATACAAAAGCAGTATCTCCGAAAAGAGCTTATCCACAAAGACCCAAGAGCTCTGCCAACTTTCGACTTACAAACAATCAAGGCTATTCAAACTATTGGCAATCAAAGCGACAGTAGATTCGAGACATGGTTTGACGCTCTCGAATTCATGAAAAGCGAAATTGACAAAAGGGATTATGATGTCTGTTTATTGGGGTGTGGAGCGTATGGGATGCCATTAGCAGCACACGTCAAACGTTCCGGGAAAAAGGCTGTACACATAGGTGGCAGTTTACAATTACTGTTCGGGATAAGAGGCGCCAGATGGGAAAACAGTAACTATAATGCAACTTATAATTATTCGAAATTAATGAATGAATATTGGGTTAAACCCTCTGAGACCGAAACTCCCCAAAAGGCCCGGCAGGTAGAAGAGGGATGCTATTGGTAACAATATCTCTATTTTTATCCATTAGACAACATTTATAAAAACTAGCTTATATATGAAACTTAGAATATTCAAGAAAAATAAAAACCGTCATATTCTCTATTCCCTATTCAATAGGAAATGGGTCTACGTTTCATATATTTCCGATGTATATTATAACAGGAAAAATAAAAACTTTATGCAATCTCACCAAAACAGGAGAGAGGCATTAATCATTGGAAAAACGTTCCACTCTTTAGGTTACAACGTAAAGGTGGCATGTTGCAGCGAACCCCAAGAATGTGACAATCGGCAATATGATATTATCTTTGGTTTGGAGCCCAACTTCCTAACCATGAGCAAAAGGAATCCCCAAGCTCTAAAGATATACTACGCAACAGGGTCTTATTGGAAACATCAACGCGCAATGGTAATTAACAGAACTGATTTATTCAATAAGGAACATGGAACACAACTGCCGTATGCCCGCTTAGTAATTGCACATGATAGTTGTGAAATGGCAGATGTTATTTTCCAAATAGGTAGTTCGTTTACTATCCGGACATATCCCCCGGAATTACAAAATAAAATAAAGATAATCAATCAATCCAGCAATTTTTTTCAGGAGTGCGACCTGAAACATAAGCTTCAGAGTGTTTCCATAAAAGATTTCCTGTGGTTCGGTTCCAGTGGTAGTTTACTGAAAGGATTAGATTTGGTTTTGGAATACTTTATTGTTCACCCACAGTACAACCTGCATGTGGTTGGCACTATTGATGATGAATTCATGGATTACTACCAGAATCGCGTAGCAGGATGCCGGAATATTACGTTTCATGGTTATCTTAGCACCGCATCCGAAGAATTCATGCATTTAGCTTATCTTTGTTCCTTCAATATATTTCCTTCGGGCAGTGAAGGATGTCCCGGCTCTGTTATTGCTTTGATGCAAATGGGGGTCGTTCCTATAGCCTCCAGATGGGGAGCAGTAGAGCAAATAGAACATTATGGTTATCTATTGCCGGAATTATCCGTTGAGGCGATAAGTGAAGCTATGGAATGGGCAACGACGTTGCCCCGGGAAAAATTTCATAAGCTGATAAAAGAAAATATATCATATTCAAAACACACATGGAATCTGGAAAGATTTGAAAATGAATTTCGCTCTTTATTGCAAGAAGCTATAAAAACAAAAATATAAAAATCAGGTGGAAAAACAGCCGTACATCATTTACGATTCTCAAATATTCGATCTGCAGAAATATGGCGGAATTTCACGTTATTTCTGCGAAATCATATCCAAACTGGATATGGAGTATGATATTTCTGTCCGTTTTACAGAGAACCACTATTTAGTGCAGACCAAACTTGCCGAACACCGCATTTATGTCCCACATTTCTTTTTCAAACATTACAAACAGAGACTTCTGCTCGGAAATCAAAAGCTGACAAGAAGATTGCTCCGGAAATCGTCTCCTTACCTTTTCCACCCCACTTACTATGACCCGTCTTTTCTTGAGTGTATCGGCCATAATCCCTATGTGATAACAGTACATGACATGATTCATGAACTGTTTCCCAAGTATTTTCATGATGCCAAGGAGGTTGCGGCACAAAAGAAGGAGGTAATAACTAAAGCTGACCGGATTATTGCAATCAGTGAAAATACCAAAAAGGACATCATCAATATATTAAATATCGATCCCCGGAAAATAGACGTCATCTACCATGGGACAAGTATGCAGCCCCATCATGGGAAAGACCAATTATCACTTCCCGATCGTTATATTCTGTTTGTGGGAGACCGAACTCTTTATAAGAACTTCCAACGCCTACTGGAAGCTTTTGCTATTATCCACAAAACAGACCAGGACTTGTATCTGCTTTGTACGGGGCATCCGCTCAATTGGGAAGAGAAGACTTTGATAGATAAACTGAATATTGCAGACAGGATTATACAAGTTTCAATAGATGACAGGAATCTGAGCGAACTATACAGTAGGGCACTCCTCTTTGTATTTCCATCACTTTATGAAGGGTTCGGCATCCCGATTCTGGAAGCTTATGCCTGCCATTGTCCTGTAGCCTTGAGCAATACCAGTTGCTTTCCCGAAATAGCGGGTGATGCCGGTGCTTATTTCGATCCTTACTCTGTGGAATCGATGGTACAGACGCTGACAGAAGTTATTTATAGCAATGAAAAACGTTCCTGTTTAGTAGCAACAGGAATGAAACGGTTACAATTATACTCTTGGGAAAAAACAACTCAGGAAACAAAGAAGGTATATCAAAAGGTCTTAAATGAAACTCTAATCCCCAAAACGTTTGCCAAATGAAAACCCCGATTCTTAGCATTATTACAGTCAACTTCAACAACAACGAAGGACTTAAGAAAACATTGCGCAGCATCGAAACGCAATCATACACCAGCTATGAACATATCATCATAGATGCCGATTCTAACGATGGAAGCAAAGAAACCATAGAAAAGTATTCGGAAAGAAACACTCGACTGACTTATTGGGTTTCTGAGAAAGATAACGGTATCTATGACGGAATGAACAAGGGAATCAGGCAAGCCAAAGGAGAATATCTCTATTTCCTAAATTCGGGAGACTGTCTGCAAGGAGATATCCTTAAAAAGATTTCTTTTGACGGAACAAAATATATCTATGGAGATATGGTCTTAATAAACAACCAAGAGCAAAGGAAAGAAACAGGACCTGATTACCCCGACTTAATTTTCTTTTTCTACAATGCATTAGCACATCAGGCATGCTTCATCCACCATTCTCTTTTTGCCGATAAATTATATGACACCCGATATAAGATAATTGCAGATTGGGGACATAGCTTCCAGTCCATCATCATGGAAGGATGCAGCTACCGTCACATACCGTCAACTATTGCCGAATGTGACGGAACAGGCATTAGCTCCAACTACATAGATGTACAGACAGAACGGTTAAAGTGGCTTAAGGAAAACCTTTCGCATCAACTTTATTCCACATACATTGATATACTGGAATATAACAAATCGGAGTTCAAAGCCATCATACCAACTATGAATCACACAAAAAAATTCCAGAAAAGAGCACGTAAACTGGTCTGTTGGTTGCTGAAGCTTAATGCTATCTTTTCTTCTCATCACACCCCTGCTGAAGATATATATAATAGCATTTTATATCGCCCATTTTCAAACAAATAATACGGAAAGCCATGAAAATTTCTATTATTATTCCTGCATATAATGCGGAAAAGCACATCAGAAAATGTATTCTATCAGCATTGCAACAAAACATCGCACCTGACGAATACGAAATTATCACAATTAATGATGGCTCTACAGACCAGACAGCCGATATTATACAAGGGCTATCTAAGGAACATCCCACCATAAAAAGTATCACGACCCCCAATCAGGGAGTAAGTGCTGCTAGAAATCTCGGTATGAGTATTGCGCGAGGAGAAGTTATCTTATTTGCCGATGCCGACGACTATTTCTGCACAAACTCGTTAGCACAAATCTATGAAGCAGTTCAGGAGAACCATTTAGATATTCTTCTGTTCGACTATAACCATTGGGGAAGCCAGGATAAACTATTGAAAGGGTTTGATTATGACGCACGCAAGTTTTGTCCGCAAGATATTGTTTCCGGTAAATCATTCATAAAGACAGGGTATATGCCTGCCGCAGTCTGGATGCTTGCCTATCGCAGAGAATATATGCTGAAAATGGAATTCACTTTCATCAATATACGGCACGAAGATGAAGAATTCATTCCCCGCGTATTTTACTTTGCTGAGAAAATCATGCATCTCCCGTTGACGTGCTATAATTATGTGCAGAATGAAACTTCATTCATGCAGAATTATAAAGAATATGGGCTCTTCGATAAGATAAAAGCTATGGATAGCCTCAATCGCTTCATAAAGGAACACGTGAAAGAAGAGGATATCTCGTTTGCCCTGAGTGAACATATATCGTTAAGACTGATGGAGAACCTGAATAATAGTTTTGCCATCAAAAGCAGGGCTCAATGGAAAATGGTAAAACAGATGAAAAAAGCCGGACTGACCCCTCTTGTACATGCCAAAAGAGAAGGCCGCTACTCTTTCTTATATAAGTATTTTCCGATAGCATTCATTGTTTATTATCGCCATAAATATTTAAAACGCCAGCGTCGCCAATCGTAATAAAGAAGAAAATTCTTATCTAATGAGAAAATATGTCCATAAACTACATTTTTTTCTTCTATAATATGTACCTTTGCAAACTTGCATTTTTTATAATAACCTAAAGAACTATGATAGATATTGTTTGTAGCATAGATGAAAACTACATTGAATATTGCGGTGTAATGTTAGCAAGCCTCTTTGTGCATACTCCACATGAGAAATTTCGCATACACATCATTTGCAGCAAAGTTGATAAAACCGGAAAAGAAAAACTTAAAGTGTTTTGCGAGGCACATCAAGCTGAAGTTTATTTTTATGACGTAGACTATTCGCTCATTAAAGACTTCCCCATAAGGAAACAGGATCATTTGTCTCTTGCTGCCTACCTAAGACTTTTCATGTCGGAGCTCATTCCTAGTCATATCAACAAGATTCTATACTTGGATTGTGACCTAATGGTAGTTGATTCCATTAAAGAATTGTGGGAGAAAAATATCGACGATATTGCCGTAGCTGCTGTTGAAGAAAGATCCCCATTCGATACCGAATCTCCTGTTGTACTAAAGTATCCTGCCGAATATTCTTACTTCAACTCGGGAGTAATGCTTATAAATCTACAGAAATGGAGAGAAAAGGAACTTGTAAAGGCATGTAAAAGTTATATCGTATCCAATTATGACAACATAAAATTGCACGACCAGGATGTACTGAACGCATTACTTCATAAAGAAAAACAATTTATTTCCATTCGTTGGAATCTGATGGACTTCTTCCTGTACGCATGTCCTGAAGTACAGCCTGAAAGGAAAAACGATTGGGATAATGCCTTGAAATCTCCTGCTATCATACATTTTACCGGAAAACGCAAACCATGGATGTACAACTGCGACAGCCCTTTCCGCGATCAATACATTCAGTTTGCCAAACAGCATGGATGGCATGTTATCACCCGCAAAAATGCCATTCACTATTTCTTTCGCAAGATTTTATATAAAGTAATAAACAAGAAGAAAACAATAAAAGTTAAATAACTGAACTAGAATACCCTAAGAGTTTTTATTGATTTATTCACCAAGAATAAATCAATGTATAGAAATATAGTATATCTTTGTAAAATAGCAACCTAAACAATGATTTAAAGTTAATGCTAATGCCTCTTTTAAACAAAATAGTCAATGTTCTCGAAGAAGTCCCGCAGACCTTCAGACGTACCTCCAATCCAAAGCTCATTATGACATTATTGGTCAAAAATGAAGAAGATATACTGGAGGAGAATCTTTGTTTCCATAAAGCTATGGGGGTAGATGGATTCATCATCACCGATAATAACTCCACAGACAACACTATTGAAATCATCCGAAAATACCAGGAGAAAGGTTGGATTAAAGAGGCTATCATAGAAAAGGCAACCAACTACAACCAAAAAGTATGGGTGGACCGCATGATAAAGATTGCCAAAAAACAGCTTCATGCAGACTGGGTTATCAATGCTGATGCCGACGAGCTATGGTATTCACCTACGGGTAATCTGAAAACAGAGTTAACTACCACCAAAGCCAATGTACTGAAATGCTCTATGAGATATATGTATCCGGAAGCTGGTCAACATTTTTGGCAATGGAATCAGGCAATCGTTCCAATCATCAACCCACTGAAATACAATTTTTATAACCTTTCACGTTACTCTCTTTACATACCGCAAAGAGGGAAAGTACTTCATCGCACTAGCTCATACCTCCAGATTTCCACAGGAAATCACAAGGTACTTATGTTTCCTAAGCGTCTCAGGAAAAGTAATATTTGTATTTATCACTATTCCATCCGTGGCAAGGAACGATTCCTTGAAAAAATGATTAATGGCGGTAAACAACTGGAGCAGAACCCCCATAGACATATCGGCATGCACTGGAGGTATTTTTATCAATTATACAAGAGCCAACAACTGGAAATGGAATATGACAAAATCATTGGAGCAAACTCTTACGAGCAGTTGCGACGCGATGGTTTTATCAAAACAGACAATACTATACCCGATTTCTTCAAATGTCACTTCAATAAATAGTGTAATGAAGCATGCATATCTGATTATCGCCCATAACGAATATCCGGTGTTAAAAGCTCTTTTATCCTTGCTCGACGATGTGCGGAATGATATTTATCTACATATCGATCGTCGTTCAGCGGAGCTATACAAGAAAGCATATCTCTTACGGACACAAAAAGCCCGATTATTTGTATTACCTGACCGCAATAAGGTCTACTGGGGAGATATCAGCCAAGTAGAAACGGAATACCTGTTACTTGAAACTGCCGTCAAGCAAAGCACATATGATTACTATCATCTGCTGTCGGGTGTAGACCTGCCCATACAAACACAAGATTATATACACTCTTTTTTTCAAGCCAATTCCGGTAAGGAGTTCGTCAGCTATTGGTTGGGAGACAGGCATCAAAAGGATTTGGAGCGTAAAATTTCACGATACTACTTTTTCACGAAAAGTCTTAAGCGCAGCAATAGCCAATGGCATATTGTAACTGCACCATGCCACAACATTGCACTTATCATACAGAAATTCATTCGGTTCCGAAGAAAACAAGAGGTTGAATTCAAAAAAGGGCCCAATTGGTGTAGTATCACTCAAGGCTTCTGCCAGTATCTGATAGAAAAGAAGCCTTTTGTCCTTCGTCGCTTCAGGTATACATTGTGTCCCGATGAAATCTTTGTTCAAACTATATTATGGAATTCTCCTTTCAAAGAAAACATATATAAAGCTAATGAGGATGATGCAGGAAACATGCGACTGGCTGACTGGAATAGAGGAAATCCCTATACATGGAAATTTCAGGACTATAATGAACTAATCGCTTCAGACAAACTATTCGCCCGCAAATTCAGCTCCAAAGAGAATGAACTAATTAAGCAAATAGAAACTGCGTATTCCGGCAAGTAAAAAGATACAGATTTCTTAGAAAAGTAGGTAACATTCTCCCCAAACTTATATCTTTGCACCAGCAACTTATAATACAGAAGTATGAATCCTACAAATCCGAATAACTCACCCAGTCCTATTAAATCTTTCTTCAAGTCAGTGGAGAAAAAGATTCTGCATAACAGCAAACATCTATACTTCAAAACAGTAATACTGCAAAAAGCCGGTGCAAAAGATATTTTGAAGAAATATAAAAAAGCAAATACTGCAAAAAGCCCGATTGGCAGCACATGCCCCATCTGGATATGCTGGTGGCAGGGAGAAGAAAATATGCCGGACATTATTAAAGTCTGCTATGCCTCCGTACAGCGACATGCAGGAGAACATCCTGTTATATTAATTACAGAGGAAAATCATCAGGAATATGCTGAAATGCCGGACTATATCCTACAAAAAGTAAAAAAACATGAAATAACCCTCACTCACTTCAGTGATTTGTTAAGAATGTGCTTACTCAAACAGCATGGAGGAATATGGGCTGACAGTACCATACTTTTCACTAGGAATATAGACTCTATAATTGCCACTGATACGGATTTCTATAGCTGTCACCACATAGCAAAGAATTCAAATGTGGCAAATGGCAGATGGACAGGTTTTTTCATGGCTTGCGGTAAAGGCAACATCCTACCTGCCTTCATGCTGGATATGTTCTATAATTACTGGAGAAGTCACAAGCGAATCGTCACCTATTTGTTCATCGACTACCTCTTTGCAATAGCCTATGAGAATATTCCAGCAGTTACAGAGATGATAAACAGTGTCCCCTTACAAAAAATCAGCAATCTGGCTAAATGCCTGAACATGCCATTTGACGAAAATCTCATGGAAGAGTTCCATGCAAATTATGGATTTCACAAATTAACTTACAAGAAACAATTCAATACACTCACCCCCGAAGGTAAAGATACAATCTATGGTTATCTACTCAGGAAACCCTAGATGAAAAGTTCAAAGAAGACTTGTGAGCCTTTTCTATCAACTGCAAGCATTTATCCGCTTCAAAGCCGCGACATTTGGCATATTCATCGGCCAATATGGCAAACATTTCATCCGTGCCAGGCAGTCTCTCAAAATTCTTACACCCTTCTTCCATAGACACTTTACCAAAGCGCATCCGGTTCAAATCTATGATTTCCACAGAAACTCCCTCAGGCTTTTCTGCAAATAAAATATTCCCTGCCGAGTAATCTTTATGCAAAATCCCATGCTCGTGCAGAGCTGCAGTAGCACGGGCTATAGCACGAAGGATTTCTTCTTGGTTCGAGAAATTTCCCTGCCAAAGATCTCTGTAAGTATAAGGACATTCTGATTTTAAAGAAACAAAATAACTCTTACCAAACAAAAACCAACTGGAAACAGAACAAAAGCCAATGGGTGCAGGTGAGCCTATATTAAACTGACGCAACATGGCCGCATAGCGAAATGAACGCCGCGCTTTAGACTCCCGAAAAAAGTTGTAGATAATCCGGTTCAGCAAATGAGGTATCTGGAAAGATTTAACAACCACCTTTTGCCCTGCTATATCAAACTCTCTTAATTCATTTCTCCCTTTATAAATAACAGTACCCCGATGCTCAAAGATAACCGGAAGCACTTTTATAAAATCACTCATGCTTGCATAATCAGGAGAAACAACAACATGTCGAGGCTTGAAAAAGCGCTCAATACAGTTGACAACCCTGGACCAGGAACGTACAGAACGCAGCACTCCTCCCAACTCCCGTTCAAAGAACTCCGCATGAAGCTTGTTAAGCACCTTGGTGACATGTGGTTTTAACGAGCGGTCTATGATTCTTTTTGACCCGGCACGCACACGATAATACAATTCTATCTGGGGTAAACGCACCACTTTTCCGCCATCTTTCAACACAGATATCCAGAATTCCCAGTCTTCGCGCGCTATGATTTCTTCGCAGTATCCACCCACTCTTTCCCACTCTGTTTTTCTGTAAAGCGCACAGGTATCTATCATGTTTTTACGAGCCAGCAGTCTCAAGGAAAAGGGCGGCAACTTCCATTCGCCGCTACGATCGCCGATAAACTCAGCTCGCGGACAGACTACTTTTACTTCCGGATCTCGTTCCAACTCTGCCACAGCATGGCTTATGAATGTTGAGCTGATTCGGTTATCTGCATCTACAGGCAGTATGTATACGCCATGAGACAATGATATGGCATGATTACGGGCAACACACGGACCACCATTCGGCTGAGTATATACGAATATCCGCTGATCTTTTTCCGCATACTCCTTGGCAATATCCAAAGAATTATCTGTTGAGCCGTCGTCCATCAGTATCACTTCAAAATTAGGATAATCTGAAGCAAGCACCGAGTCCAAAGTCTCACACAGATACTTTGCCATGTTATAAATAGGTATAATAACAGAAACTAATTGATATTCCATAGCATATTCAAATTTTATCCAGTCCCTTTGTATATTTCAACCAATAATACTTCAACGGATTCTTATACTTCAATTGTTTCCATGGGCGACTGCCATGCGGACGATGCCACACCGGAAGTGTGGTAAACAAATAATTTTGAAATCCCTCTTTCAATGACTGATGGGAGATTGTCACATCATACCAATTCTTTTCCATATCCAACTGATGAAAATCAAAAGAGCGAAGAAGATCCAACGTCAGGAGAGAGCAACAGAAACTACAATGTTTCTTCTCAGGAAGCACCTGGTTCTCACGTCCTTTTGCAAATAAATAAGGATAGTTTATATCACCTTTTTCATCTACTGTGACAGCAGCAGCAATACCACAATCTTTTCTTTCTAAAGCGCCATCAAACAAAGATTGTAAAGTATCTTTTTTCACTACAACATCAGATTCCACTATAAGCAACCCAGCCTCTTCCGCAATGGCACGTTCTTGCGACATTTGCAGAATCTGCAGATAATTAGGCGAAGGGTGATTCGTGACATCTGAAAGATTCACTAATTCAAAGCCCAGTTTCAGGGAAGCTTCCCGCAACCTGGCTGTATTCTCCTCCGTACTAAAATCATTATAGATAGTATAAGTAAAGGGAATTCTAAAGTCAGATGCCATAATAGCATCGACCGTCTGTAAAGTTAACTCTATAGAGTCCTTTACAGGCGTAATGATATGGATACACTTCATTCCTTATAACTGTTTTTTCTTTATTCTACAAACCGTAACATTTGTACAAGTTGACAAAGTTATGTATTATTTAGCACACAACCAAACAGTTTACCGCTTTTATGACTAACTTTGCCTGCAACAATCATAGAAAGAAAAACAAAAATGAAAGTCATCGTTGACAATAAAATACCTTTCATAAAAGAAGCCATCGAGAAGATAGCCGATGAAGTCGTGTACGTTACCGGAAAAGATTTCACTCCCGCCATAGTGAAAGATGCGGACGCACTGATAATTCGCACACGCACCCATTGCAATCGGGAATTACTGGAAGGAAGCCGGGTACGTTTCATTGCTACAGCAACAATTGGTTTCGACCATATAGATACGGAATATTGCCGCCAGGCAGGCATCGTTTGGAAGAATGCTCCGGGATGTAACTCTGCTTCCGTAGCCCAGTATCTGCAATCCACCCTTTTGTTACTGGAACTTCTGAAAGGAAAGAAATTATCAGAAATGACAATCGGCATCGTAGGTGTAGGAAATGTGGGCAGTAAGGTGGCAGAAGTAGCACGCGAACTGGGTATGCGGGTGCTGCTGAACGATCTGCCACGGGAGGATGAAGAAGGCAACACAGATTTCAACCCCTTACAACTCCTTGCCGAAGAGTGCGATGTACTCACTTTCCACGTACCTTTATACAAAGAAGGGAAATACAAGACTTTCCATCTGGCTGATGGTGCATTCTTCCATTCACTGAAACGCTGCCCCGTCATCGTTAACACTTCCCGTGGCGAAGTAATAGAAACAAATGCTTTATTAGAAGCCCTAAAAACCAAGCAGATATCCGATGCCGTTATTGATGTATGGGAGAATGAACCGGACATTAATCTTACCTTATTAAATAAGGTGTTCATCGGCACGCCACACATCGCCGGCTACTCGGCGGACGGAAAAGCCAATGCCACGCGCATGTCCCTGGATTCCCTTTGCGACCACTTCGGCATACAAGCCGAATATTGCATCACCCCTCCCGAACCAGAGAATTCAATCATCACTGCAGCCACCTCAACAGAGGCATACCTGCAGATGTACGACCCGCGAAAAGATAGTGAGGCTTTGAAAATGCACCCTGAGCACTTCGAACAATTGAGAGGAAACTATCCGTTACGGAGAGAGAAGACAGCATTCTCCACCATCTCCGTGTCTACTCCGTAGCTGCTACGGAGTAGACACGGTCCTAACAAGGTCCGTATACAGCGCAGATATAAATCCCTAAATTGGGGATTCAATAAGTTTTTCTATCACCTTCGGGTAAGTCTCGTATTCCAGCACATGAATACGTTGCGCCAGTGCTTCCGGAGTATCTTCCGGCAACACGGGACATTTCACCTGGCAGATAATGGCTCCTTCATCATAATGCTCATTAGTATAATGTATAGTAATACCACTCTCTTTCTCGCCTGCAGCAATAACCGCTTCGTGCACACGATCGCCATACATCCCTTTTCCACCGAACTTAGGCAACAGCGAAGGATGTATATTTATCATTTTATTGGAATAAGCATGCAAAATATGATCAGGCACACGCGCCAAAAATCCAGCCAGCACCACAAAGTCAATCTTATGTTCTCGCAGTACCGATAAAATGGTCTCTCCGCTCTCCCAATCACTTTTGGGAAAATAAAGACAAGGCACTCCCAGCCCGCGAGCACGCTCTAAAACGAACGCATTCTGTCGATTAGTCAAAACCAAAGCCACACAGGCCGAACTTTTTTCCTGGAAAAAACGAATGATATTCTCTGCATTCGTTCCACTTCCCGATGCTAAAACTGCGATATTTTTCCTCATAAAACCTACTTTTAGTGCACAAAACCGTGAAAAATGTGCAAAACATTGCATTTAATTCCCCAAATATTTGCGAGTGACGATAAATATTTATTCCTTTGCCCCGCAAATTTAAAGAAAAAAACTAATTATTAATTAAAAACTTAAAGTTATGTCTGAAATTGCATCAAGAGTGAAAGCGATCATCGTCGACAAATTAGGCGTTGAAGAATCAGAAGTTACAACCGAAGCTAGCTTCACTAACGATTTAGGAGCAGATTCTCTTGACACTGTAGAACTTATCATGGAATTCGAAAAGGAATTCGGTATCTCTATTCCGGATGACCAAGCTGAAAAGATTGGTACTGTAGGTAACGCCGTTTCTTACATCGAAGAACACGCTAAGTAATTCTATCCATCAATTTAATATGGAATTAAAAAGAGTTGTAGTAACAGGTCTTGGCGCCATTACTCCCATTGGCAATAGCGTTCCCGAATTTTGGGAAAACATTGTGAATGGGGTTAGTGGAGCAGGACCTATTACTCATTTCGATGCTTCCCTTTTCAAGACTCAATTTGCCTGCGAAGTGAAAAACTTCGACGCAACAAAATATATCGACCGCAAAGAAGCCCGCAAGATGGACGTATATACACAATATGCCATCGCTGTAGCCAAAGAAGCGGTTGACGATTCCGGTCTTGACGTCGAAAATGAGGACTTAAACAGAATTGGTGTCATCTTTGGCGCCGGTATCGGTGGTATCCGTACATTTGAAGAAGAGGTAAGTAACTATGCCTTAACCGGCAAAGAAAACGGTCCTAAGTTCAATCCGTTCTTCATCCCTAAGATGATTTCGGATATTGCTGCCGGACAGATTTCTATTATGTATGGTTTCCACGGTCCCAACTACGCAACTTGTTCTGCATGCGCTACTTCCACAAATGCTATCGCTGACGCCTTCAACCTGATTCGTCTGGGCAAGGCTAATGTCATTGTGAGTGGTGGTTCGGAAGCTGCAATCACCGTTGGCGGTGTAGGTGGCTTCAATGCTATGCATGCATTATCAACACGCAATGAATCTCCCACAACTGCATCTCGTCCGTTCAGTGCAAGCCGCGACGGATTCGTGATGGGTGAAGGTGGCGGCTGCCTTGTTCTTGAAGAACTGGAGCATGCCAAAGCACGTGGTGCTAAGATTTATGCGGAAGTTGCCGGTGTAGGAATGTCTGCCGACGCTCACCACCTGACTGCTTCCCATCCTGAAGGTTTGGGAGCAAAGTTGGTAATGAGAAACGCGTTGGAAGATGCGGAAATGACCCCGGATGAAGTAGATTATATCAATGTTCACGGTACTTCTACTCCTGTAGGTGATATATCGGAAGCTAAAGCAATCAAAGAGGTATTTGGTCAACATGCATATAAGTTGAACATCAGTTCAACGAAATCCATGACCGGCCACTTGCTGGGCGCTGCTGGTGCGGTAGAAGCTATTGCAAGTATCCTTGCTATCAAAAATGGCATTGTGCCTCCGACTATTAACCACGAAGAGGGTGATAATGATGAAAACATCGACTATGACCTGAACCTTACGTTCAACAAAGCTCAAAAGCGTGAAGTGAACGTAGCCCTGTCCAATACATTTGGATTCGGTGGTCATAATGCATGTGTTATCTTCAAGAAATACGCAGAATAATCAGTCGTGTTACGTAATCAAATAAACAAGATAAGGCTCTTATTCCATAAGGACAGAGAGTCTTATCTTTGTTTTTATAAGATACTGGGGTTCTATCCCCGCAACATCCAGCTCTACCAGCAGGCGTTGTTGCACAAATCCACCTCTATCCGCTCAGAGAAGGGACGCCCTTTGAATAATGAACGGTTAGAGTTTTTGGGTGACGCCATTCTTGACGCCATCGTGGGAGATATTGTCTATAAACATTTTGAAGGCCGTCGCGAAGGCTTCCTCACGAACACACGTTCCAAAATCGTGCAGCGGGAAACACTGAATAAGTTGGCTGTAGAAATCGGATTGGATAAGCTGGTAAAATATTCTGCCCGTTCCTCCTCACACAACAGTTACATGTACGGCAATGCATTCGAAGCCTTTATTGGTGCCATTTATCTGGACCAGGGCTATGATCGTTGCAAGCACTTCATGGAGGAAAAGATATTTAAGAACTACATCGACCTCGACAAGATGTCCCGCAAGGAGGTAAATTTCAAATCGAAACTGATTGAATGGAGCCAGAAAAGTAAGGTCGAAGTCTCATTCGAACTCATCGAACAGTTCCTTGATGAAGACTATAACCCTATGTTCCATACCGAAATCCGCATAGAGGGTATATCGGCCGGGAAAGGAACAGGGTATTCCAAAAAGGAATCTCAACAGAATGCCGCACAGGCTGCTTTGAAAAAAATAAAGAATGATGCTGCATTTAAAGAAGAGATAGAAGCGGCAAAAACACAGAATCATCCGCAGGAGAATGTGGAAGAAGAAGTAATAGTAGAGAAGACTCCAGCTGAAGAAGAAAATAAAGAAACGGTTCTGACTATCACTGAACACGAAACGGGCGAATAATCATTCGCCCGGAATCTAAAGTCACTTCAGCCCCACAGAATACATCAACACTTAACACGCGTTCTCTCTCATCCAAAGCAAATTCCCATCCGCTGTCCCTGAACAACCAGATCGTTATCTTTTGTCACCAATTTCAGCTTTCCCGCTATCTCTTCCAGTGGAGCGGAAGAAATCTCATCTCCTTTTAATGTAATCATTCTGCCGAACTGTCCCGTAGCAATAAGCTCCGTGGCATGTCCCCCCATACGGGTAGAAAGATTACGGTCGAAAGGCGTAGGCGAACCACCGCGCTGGATGTAGCCAAGCACCGTTTCACGGGTTTCAATGCCCGTCTCGTATTCTATTTCCTGAGCAATATACTCGGCGGCACGTTTCCGCCCGTCAGTCTGTATGCCCTCGGCAACCACTACGATGGAATAAGGCTTTCCTTTCTTTAAACGGTTCAGGATTGTCTCTCCTATATTATGGATATTATAAGGGATTTCGGGTATCAGAATAACATCACCCCCGCCAGCCATACCGGAATAGAGTGCAATCCAGCCGGCCTTATGCCCCATCACTTCAATCACCATCACCCGCTTGTGCGAACTGGCGGTAGAGTGCAGACGGTCGATGGCATCTGTAGCAATGCTGACGGCAGAGTCGAAACCGAAAGAAAAATCCGTTCCCCAAATGTCATTATCAATGGTCTTAGGCACAGATACGATGTTCAACCCCATTGCAGCCAGTTTGGCGGCAGTCTTCTGCGTACCGTTACCACCGATACAAACCACACAATCGAGCCCTAACTCTTTCACATTTTGCTCAATCAGTGCCGGTTTATTAACATCAGAAATCACTCCGTTCTTCTTGAAAGGCTTCTCGCGTGAAGTGCCGAGCATCGTCCCACCCAGATTCAACAAACCGGACAAAGACTTATCGGTAAACGACTCCACATCCTTCGTCAGCAACCCCTGAAAGCCACTATGAATGCCTACCACTTCCATCCCGTAATGATTGATTGCAGTTTTGCACACTCCACGAATGGTGGCATTGATGCCGGGACAATCGCCCCCCGAAGTCAAAATACCGATTCTCATGACACTTTTGTTTGAATTATTGTTCTTTACGTCCGTAAAGATAGAAAAAAAAGAGAAAAAAGATAGAGAAGCCGATAAATAAGATTATTTTTGCGCTACAAAATAGTTTTAACCAAGAGAGATGAATATCACAACATTGTTGAATAAGGTGTATTTTGCCCCTCGCCTAAGGAAAATCGACTTCTATGCTAACCGCGCAGGAGAACTACAGCACAAGGTGCTGGAGCGTTTGGTGTGTATGGCCGAAAATACGGAATGGGGAAAGAAATATGATTATAAGAGCATCCATACTTATGAAGATTTCAAGAAGCGCCTTCCCATACAAACCTATGAAGAGGTTAAGCCGTATGTAGAACGTCTGCGCGCAGGAGAACAAAACTTGCTTTGGCCGTCGGAGATACGTTGGTTTGCCAAGTCTTCGGGTACAACAAACGACAAGAGCAAATTCCTGCCCGTCAGCAGAGAGTCGTTGAATGATACTCATTATCAAGGCGGCAAAGATGCAGTTGCCATCTACCTGGGACAGAATCCTAACAGCCGTTTCTTCTCTGGAAAAGGCTTGATTCTGGGCGGAAGCCACAGTCCCAACCTCAATTCCAGACATAGCTTAGTAGGCGACCTTTCTGCCATCCTGATACAGAACGTATATCCGTTGGTGAATTGCGTCCGCGTCCCAAGCAAAAAGATTGCTCTCATGAGCGACTTCGAGAGCAAGATGGTAGCTATAGCCAACAGCACCATTTCTCAAAATGTAACCAATCTGTCCGGTGTCCCCTCATGGATGCTGGTACTCATTAAGCATATTCTTGAAAAGACAGGTAAACAATCTCTGGAAGAGATATGGCCCAACCTGGAAGTCTTCTTCCACGGTGGTGTTGCCTTCACTCCTTATCGTGAGCAATATAAAGAAGTGATCCGTTCATCCAACATGCACTATGTGGAGACGTACAATGCTTCCGAAGGTTACTTTGGCACACAGAACGATCCGAATGACCCCTCCATGTTGCTAATGATTGACTACGGGATCTTCTATGAATTCATTCCACTGGAAGATGTGGACAAAGAAAATCCGCGCATCTACTGTCTGGAAGAAATAGAGGTGGAAAAGAATTATGCATTGGTCATCTCCACCTCCGCCGGCCTGTGGCGCTACATGATTGGAGATACTGTAAAGTTCACGCAGAAAGACCCGTATAAGTTTGTCATCACCGGACGCACAAAGCATTTCATCAATGCTTTTGGAGAAGAGCTAATTGTGGATAATGCAGAAAGAGGTCTGGCAAGAGCCTGCGAATCTACCGGAGCACTGATTTCCGATTATTCGGCGGCACCTGTATTCATGGACGCCAAAGCTAAATGCCGCCACCAATGGCTGATAGAGTTTGCCCAGATGCCGGATAATATAGAAAAGTTTGCCAAGATATTGGATGATACACTGAAAGAAGTAAACTCTGACTACGAGGCTAAACGCCAGAATAACCTTGCCTTGCAACCATTGGAAGTGATTATTGCCCGCAAAGAACTGTTCCATGACTGGCTGGCACAGAAAGGGAAACTGGGCGGACAGCACAAGGTGCCACGGTTGAGTAATACAAGGCAGTATATTGAGGAAATGCTGGAACTGAATAAAGTTTCCTGAAGCACACCCGATTCTTCGGTACCGTACTGCCAATGTTTTGCCAAAGCTGTGGCAAAGTCTTGCCAACACGGTGGCAAAAGTTTGCCAAGGCTGTGGCAAAAGTTTGCCAACACGGTGGCAAAACATTGGCAAAGTAACGGGGAGGATTATCCTATGGTGACAAGCAAGCTCACCACACCTATCAGAAGTTATAAGCCAGCCCTATCCCCAATATCTCCTTGAACTGTACCTTCGGTCCTCTCTGAGTGCCATCATCCTCAAAGGTCTTCACATCATTGTCATACTTCAGGGTCATATTCAACGTTGCAGACAGCACTTTATTGATTTTCATACTGATAAGTACATCCCAGTTAACATCCACATTACCAAAGTCTTTGCTATAAGGAGTAAAAAAATCAGCAGTAGTAATCAGATTCACATTCTCCATGACGGGCAATTCCGCACGAGCTTTCAGATAAGCACCGGCTTCAATCTTGAAGTGATCGCCCGGGTCGACACCGAAAGAACCTAAATCCGAAAGATAATCATCGCATACAAAAGTCATCTTGGTAGATGCGGGAGAAAGGAAGATAGAATAATTGCTCTTCGGGCGGTACTCCATACCTAAAGCAACATTGGAGTAGGCCGGAGCAAAGAAATTGGAAATATAATGGCTTTTGTCGGGATAATTATATCCTTTGGCGAACTGGGTATTCAGGTCCGCCATAACGGTATAGAACCACACATTATTAGTAGAATATCCTAACTGGGTAGACAGCCCTATCTTATCGGAACTTTTCCTCATTCCTTGAGATTTGGTCTTCGACAAACCATAATCGAGCACCAGATTCGTCACCCACAACCAGTTTCCACTTTTATGTGTCAACGAACCATTCAGGTAAGCATTGCCCGCCACGGAGTTCTCACCGCCGGCTGACCAGTTCGACATAGCAGTTTGCGACATATTCACACCTGTCACACCTTTCAGTACCCATGCTCCCTCTTTATATCCCTTATCATCCGTCTGGGCATAGACGATTGTTGCCAGAGCGGCAAACAATATCATAAAATATATACGTTTCATACGGTTATTCAATTTAATTGTTTCACAAAAACAAGACGTCTTTCTATTACAAACAGAGTAAACTATTTTTTGTTCGAGAACCAATAAAAGAATAATTGATGAGAACGTTATACTATGATTCCTCCCCCAAGCAGTAGTCCCGCTTCGTCATAGAATGCGGCTGCCTGTCCGGAGGCAATGGATTCGAGTGGTTCGTGGAGTTGTACATGGAGATGATTCTCTTCTGTCCGGCTGACTGTGCAACGGTTCGCCTGTTTACGATAGCGTATCTTGACGATGACATCATCACGATGGAGCAAGCGGGCATCATCTACTATATTCCAGTCTTTCAGCAGCATTTCGTTTTTGTACAGGGATGAGAGAGGGGCGAGCACTACTTCATTCGTTTCCTTTCTGAGTTCTTTAACAAAGACAGGACGATTCAGATGAATTCCCAAGCCTCTACGTTGCCCTATTGTATAGAAAGGATATCCCTCGTGCCAACCTAAGAAATCCCCGCTTTCATCGACGAATCTTCCTTTTCCCAGCAGTAGTTCAGGGGAAACTTCACGGAGCAGAAAAGAGCGGTAGTCCATCGGACAGAAACAAACGCCCAGACTGTCTTTCTTCGTTGCCGCCCGCTCGAAGCCTCTTTTAGCGGCATAAGCACGCACTTCGCTCTTTGTCCAGTCGCCCATCGGAAGAAGCATACGTTCCAGAATATCCTGCTTCAGGCCCCACAGGAAGAAAGTCTGGTCTTTGTCCCGGTCGGCAGCCGGGGCTATGAAATAGGAACCATCCAGGAAGACTTTACGCACATAGTGCCCCGTCGAAACCCAATAAATGCCCATTTCATCGGCAATCTTTGCCAACAAGGGCCACTTCAACTCATTATTGCAGAGGGTGCAAGGCACAGGGGTACGGGCGGAAAGGTATTCATGGATGAAGTAACTGACAATACGTTCACGGAACAATCGGCGTGCATCATAGATGATATGCGGGATGTTCAGACGGGAAGCGAGGCGGCGGGCATCTTCCAGATGCTCTTCAAAGCCCTCGGAATCATAGAAACGGAACGTGACCCCGGTTACCTCATAACCGGCTTCCTGCAATAACATGGCGGCAACAGAACTATCGGTGCCACCACTCATTCCCAACAACACACGCTTCTTTTCCATACGAATAGGTTGGCAAAAGTAGATAATCTTCAAAAGAAAAACAATCAAACCCTTATTTTTATATCTTTGCCATTATTGAGCTAATACACACAAATATGAGAACTAAAAACGCACTCTATGCAGGCCTGTGCACACTCTTCATGTTAACCTCGGCCATGTGCTGCGACGAAGATGCCAGTGAAGGTATCATTGAACTAACAGGCATCAAGTTGGAACAATACGACAACTCCGGAGCACATCCCGTTAGTATTGAAAACGGGCTATGCCCCAAAGAAGCCTATCTGATACGTATCACCCCGATTGCCGATTATTACTATAGTATAAATACACTAAAGTCTCCCATCATAGCTTTCCGCATCCTTACACTGACCGACTTCAACAAAGATTATCCTGCGGGAAGTGATGTATACAATTTGTTCAAAGAATATCCTCCGATGTTGCTGGGCGAAAACCTCAGCGGGTACAGCCTCAGCAGTGATTGTCTGGAGAAGGGACAGCCTATCACCACCTTAGACCAGGGTGCTTTCTACAAGGTACTGTTAACTTATCCGCAACCGGGAACTTATCAATTTCGCATTGAACTGGAAACAGAAGACGGCGCTATCCTTGCAGAAGAAACCGAAGTCAACCTTTACTAATCAGTCCCACTTTAAACCAATACTTTCATGAGAGCCATCTACTACACCTTGATATGCTTCAGCCTGTTTATTGCCATAAGCACACAAGCCCATGCACAAAAGGAATCAACACGCCGAAACGAGCATTTCGTCGACCTTGCATTCGGTGCGGAATTCAACACGTCTTCTTATAAAAGTCCGATTGGAGAAATTGCTTTCCAAGGCAAGCAGCGGGCGTTTGCAAGTATAACAATGAGATACCAGTATTTCTTCCACAAGCATTGGGGAGTTTCGCTGAGTTTAAACTCCAATGGTTCGTCACCTTATTCGGAAGAAAGGTTAATGAGTAAGATGGAGGCACAGCCATCGCCCCATTACTATACCTACACCGGTTCTATGGATAAAGAGAATATTATGCAAGCCACTTATACCATAGGAGCCATGTACCGTCAGGACATACATTCATGGAGCTTCAGGCCTTATCTCGCGCTTGGCTGCGCACAATATATGCACGCAAGCACAATAGACTATCTCCGTAAAGAGGAAGGGAATAATCAAGTGGAACAAGTGAAAGTCACCGTCGGCAACAACAAGAATCTTCAATACGGGTTCTGCCTCTCTCCGGGCATTTACGTCTCCAAAGCAATAGCCCGCATCGTGTCCCTGACGGCAGACCTTTCCTATACGGTGCACACACGAGAGTTCGCAGCACACTATCAGCGCAGCAATATATACACTCACGAAGTTTTAGAACAATATAATATAAAAGAAACACCGGGAAACTATCTGAACCTGAGAGTGGGACTGAGTATCCGGTTTGCAAAGAACAAACATTAAGAAAAAGAACCGAAGAACTAATTATTTATGAAATTGTTGTAACTTTGTGCTTTTAAATGAATTAAATATCAAACGTTATGGAACATCAACTGACGATTTACAACACCTTAGATAGGAAAAAGGAGTTATTCGTGCCTTTGCACGCTCCACACGTAGGGATGTATGTCTGCGGTCCTACCGTTTACGGTGACGCGCATCTGGGACATGCACGCCCAGCCATCACCTTCGATTTACTTTTCCGCTACCTTACCCATCTGGGCTACAAGGTGCGTTATGTGCGCAACATTACCGATGTAGGCCATCTGGAACATGATGCCGACGAAGGCGAAGATAAGATTGCAAAGAAGGCCCGTCTGGAACAGTTGGAACCGATGGAAGTGGTGCAATATTACGTAAACCGCTACCACAAAGCTATGGAAGCGCTCAACGTACTTCCGCCCAGCATCGAGCCGCATGCTTCGGGACACATCATCGAACAGATACAGCTTGTCAAGGAAATCCTGGACAACGGCTATGCTTACGAAAGCGAAGGTTCCGTCTACTTTGATGTAGAGAAGTATAATAAAGATTACCATTATGGAAAGTTGTCCGGACGCAATCTGGATGATGTACTGAATACCACCCGCGAACTGGACGGACAAACAGAGAAACATAATCCTGCCGACTTCGCCCTTTGGAAGCGTGCCCAGCCGGAACACATCATGCGCTGGCCCTCTCCGTGGAGTGACGGTTTCCCGGGCTGGCACTGCGAATGTACGGCTATGGGCAAGAAGTATCTCGGTGAGCATTTCGATATTCACGGTGGCGGCATGGACCTTATCTTCCCTCATCACGAATGTGAAATCGCACAATCGGTAGCGTCACAAGGCAATGACATGGTGCACTACTGGATGCACAACAATATGATTACCATCAACGGACAGAAGATGGGTAAGTCCTATGGTAACTTCATCAATCTGGATGAGTTCTTCAACGGCTCACACAAGTTGCTGGCACAGGCTTACAGCCCGATGACCATCCGCTTCTTCATCCTGCAGGCACACTATCGCAGCACGGTGGACTTCAGCAACGAAGCCCTGCAAGCTGCCGAAAAGGGACTGGCACGACTGATGGATGCCGTGAACGGATTGGAGAAGATTACGCCGTCCGCTACCTCCAGTGTAGACGTCAAGTCGGTGCGTGAGAACTGCTACGAAGCAATGAATGATGATTTGAACACTCCTATCGTCATCGCCCACCTCTTCGATGGCGCCCGTATGATAAACAATATCATTGCAGGCAACGACACCATCACTGCCGAAGACTTGAAAGACCTGAAAGACACCTTCCACCTCTTCTGCTTCGACATCCTGGGACTGAAAGAAGAAAACGACTCGAACGAAGAGCGTGAAGTTGCTTTCGGCAAGGTAGTGGACATGTTGCTGGAGCAACGCATGAAAGCGAAAGCCAATAAAGACTGGGCTACTTCCGACCAGATACGTGACGAGCTAACCGCTCTCGGTTTCGCTATTAAAGATACAAAAGACGGTTGCGAGTGGAAACTGAATAAGTAATTCCACTGCCTGACTTCCTAAAAAAAAAGGCTGCCTCCCTCCGATTCCTAAAAATCGAGGGAGGCAGCACCATTTAAAAAAGGAGAGTTTTAATAAGGTATCATGTCAGAAAGAATACGTTCCTTGTACCAGGGGTCATCTATTGCTTTCAACTCTTTACCCATCTCACGGCAAAGTTCTGCAACAATCTCCTGATTCTCTTCCAACGGAAGATTATTCATCTGGTAAGGGTTTTTTTCATCATCAAACAACAGGCTCTTCTTCAACTTATGGTCTTTCTTATCAATATAGAAAGCCAAAGTATAACGTGCCGTCTTGTATCCTCTTGACGAAGGAAAGTAAGTCTGTACTTTGCCTTCCGCATCTTTTTCTCCATCCAGGTTCTGGATATACAAAGCACCGCCGGGACGTTCAATTTCTGCCTTTTCATCGAAGAAGAGAGGTGCCCAGTTGCGTCCCTGCACATTGGTAGGGATAGAATCGCCAAGACCACACAAGCCTAAAACCGTCGGCATGATATCGGGGGCAGACATCAGAAGATTATCTACACGCGGCTGGATATGTCCGGGATAGCGCACCAGGAATGGGATATTCATAGACTCGGAATACGGAGAGTTCTTCGGGTCGTCCGTAAACTGACTGCACATGGTTTCGCCGTGGTCGGAAGCAAAGATAACAATTGTATTTTTATCCAATCCCTGCGCTTTCAACGTTTCCAGTATTTGTCCGAATGCACGGTCCACACCGGTGACGGAAGCAAAATAGTAACGGACGCTCTCTGCCTTCTCACGTTTCTTGTCAGCATTAGGACGGATGAGCAGACTATCCAGAGGCTGGTCTTTATACAGGTTGAAATCCTCTTCCATACAGTCGTTCAATGAACGATACGGGCTATGAGGCGGATTCATACCTACCATAATGAAGAATGGTTTCTTCGGGTCGCGCACATTCCCTTCGTTTTTCAGATAGGAAACCACCATGCCGGATTCATGCAACGGCGACCATTCCTTCGGTTCATGGCGTTCTCCTTCTGTGTCCCAGTAATGAGGATTCTTATGTTCGTCGAATGTACCGTAAGAATACCAGTAGTTGAAACCATGACGGCGTTCTTTCGGTGTATAGGCATCCCATGCAGGCACACGGTCTTCTACATACTGACCGGGGCGTTGCGGATCGTTCGGCGTAGGGAAATCGGCATGCAGTTTACCAAAGTAAGCACAATCATAGCCCGATTTACTGAACACATCGCCTATACAGTCCACATCATCACGCAAAGAGCTGATGGGGCGGCTCGAATTGCAATTCAAAGGTACACCACTCTTGTTAGGATACATACCCGTCAGCAACATTCCCCGGTGGGGGCTGCTCAACGGACAGTTGCTCTGAGCCGAACTCAACACCAGCGCTTCACGGGCAAAGTTGTTCAGATTAGGTGTATGCACCGGGTCGTTGCGGAAGTTCACCTTGTCGCGAAACCCGTCTTGTCCCCAGAATTCCATTGCCTGATTGCGGTACTGGTCTGGGAAGACATAAATAACATTTGGAAGTTGTGCCTGCTCTCCCTGCTGAGTTTTGCAGCCTTGCAGGGCAAACAGGCCCAAGCCTCCTAAAAACAAACTAAACCGATTTATCATTCTATTTTTATTTGTTGCACACAGAGGCATAGAGACGCAGAGATTTCAGTAAATTGGTAAAATGAGATAACTCTGTGCCTCTGTGTTTATATATTTATTCCTTAAAACAATTTCTTGTTAGCCTCCAAGTCTCTTTTACGCATGATTCCTTCCAGGAAGTAGTAATCTGCATAGTTCAACGGAACATCAATCTCAGCACCATGAGGAATACTGCCTACGGAGTGCATCAGAATGAAGTTACCATTCGTCCCTACTTCAGCACGATAGGCCGGAGAGCCGAGGTTTTCCATTATCTTATCTGCAGTTTCTTTATAATTCTTACCCGGGATATAGGTGCTCAGCTCATACAAAGCAGATGCTGTACAAGCCGCTGCCGAAGCATCACGCGGTTCATTAGGAATATTGGGGGCATCAAAGTCCCAATACGGAACAAGGTCTTCCGGCAGGTTCGGGTTATTAAAGATAAAGTTATAAATCTTTTCTGCCATATCCAGATACTTCTGGTCGTGAGTATAACGATAACACATGGTGTATCCGTAGAGCGCCCATGCTTGTCCGCGTGCCCAGGCAGATTCGTCAGCATACCCTTGTGCAGTCTGTCTCTTACGCACTTCACCGGTTACGGGGTCATAGTCCACTACATGGTAACAACTGTTGTCGGGGCGGAAGTGATGCTCCATGGTGGTATCGGCATGCTTCACAGCAACATTATAATAAGTAGAGTCACCCGAAAGTTTGGATGCTTCGAACAACAGTTCCAGATTCATCATATTGTCGATGATAACCGGACATTTCCAGCCACGTTCGGCCTGCCAGCCTTTATCGGCATCCCAGGATTGCAACACTCCTGCTGCCGGACGGAAACGAGTAGAGAGTGACTTGGCAGTCTGGATAATTACCGGTTTATATTCCTCTTTATTGGCAAAACGATATCCGTTCAGGTAACTGCTGCCAATCATAAAGCCTACATCATGATGCCAGGTGAGGTATTGCACAGAGTCTAGTGCTTCAGTATACTTCTCAGCCAACGGCAACCATTTCTTGTCGCCTGTCAGTTCATACGTATACCAGATATTTCCGGGGAAGAAACCGGAACACCAGTCATCAATGGGCACATAAACAATGCTACCGTCTTTGTTGATGGTTCTTGGATTCAAGATTTTCCCTGATTTCTCGATAATGTCGGTCTGAATAGTTTCTTGCGCCACCGCATTATCAATATTCTCCTGAATAAAGTTGTTCTCAGGCTGCTTTTTCTGACCTGTGCAACTTGCCAAAACAAGGAGAGATACTCCCAATGTTGTGAGGATTGTTTTCATAATAATGATTTATTTATTAAAGTTTCATATTCTTTCGACAGCAAATGTAGCGCAGATTCGCAGAAAAGACCCTCATAAATTATCCAGTAAAAGGGCAAAATTGTTACATTTGCACATAAATCATATAGATTGAACTCTTTAATCATATAGAAAACATGACCCCACAAGAATTTTTCAAGAAAGACCGCTTTGCGGAACAAACCGGTGTAGAACTGCTGGAAGTGCGCGAAGGATATAGCAAAGCACAGCTCATAATCACGGAAGAACACCTCAATGCCGGACATCGCACGCAAGGCGGAGCCATCTTCACCCTTGCCGACCTGGCACTGGCCGCTGCTGCCAATTCGCACGGCGCACTGGCTTTCTCCCTTTCTTCCAATATCACTTTTCTGCGTGGCAGCGGTCCGGGCGATACGCTCTATGCCGAAGCACGCGAACGGTACATCGGACGGACAACCGGATATTATCAGATAGATGTTACGAATCAGGACGGCAAACTGATTGCCACATTCGAGTCCAGTGTATTCAGAAAAGGAGACCCGCTACCATTCAGAGTCTGAGAGTGACAAGTTACAAGCTATCTCACTTCTTCCCAACCACCGAAGTCATCGGATAGCGATTACCCTGAACACTCTTCAGGAAAGCTTTTGCCGAGCCGAAGTTAAGATACATATCCAAACGAATGGGGAGGTGGTTCTTGTCATCTGAAATGAAGAAAGTAATCACCTCTTTTTCTTTCCCCTTCTTGTATTCCACAAAAGAGAAGACAAGGCAACGATAAATAGTGTCATTATTCGCCTTTATATCTTCTTTCCCACGATAAATCAGCGTTTGTTCTTCTACCCTACGGCCGGTAGCCATAGGGAACATTATGCGATCGCCCACTTTATAATCATCCGGATTGTAAGAACGCGCCTGTGCCAGAATGCTCAGCATGTCAAAAATACAACGGGTATCGCTGTACTCCATTTCCTGTGGTGGATGGTCGCGCCACGTACGTTTTTGCTTCACATGAGACAATCCGTCCTTATAGGAGAACCAAGCTTCGTCCACCGTATAGCGGTCTCCTTCTTCTGCCGCCTTACGGAAGTAGAGCGGCTCCAGTTTTTCCGTGACATAACATGTCAACGTATCGCGCATCTTAAAGAAGAAATCCGTCTTCTTACTACCCACTGAAAGCAAATTGAAGCGGTAGGCAGGTTGCGACTGGTAAGTAGTGGAGAAAGTCGTCAGGCTTGCCAGCCCAACCTTCTTCCATATAAACTTCCAATTAAAGTACAAATCATACATCACATGCTCACCGGACTGGAATGCGGTATTTTGCGCCGTACATTGCGCTCGAGCAGGAATAGCAATAGTTAGCAAAAGGGCTCCTAACAGACAGAATACCCATCCACGCTTACCGGCGATTGCCGGAGTTGCGGTTATTTTGATTTTTCTTTTTCTTGTCTTCATCTGGTTTTTGTTTTTTGAGTTCTACCGGTTTCTGTTTATCCAGCGGCTTTTCATGTATATTCCAGGTCTGCGTCAGGTCAAAGTTGGCCTTTAGCTCTATCACCTGGGGATAATAGTACACCTTTTCCGGTTGCCGTTTATCTTCATATTTTCCGGTATCCCACACACCGTTTCCATTAGTATCATTGATGAGGCGCGCACCATATTTGCCCGGGTTCAGGAAGTAGAAATCCGCCCGTCCGTCGACAACAGGCACCGTGCGCACCACTTTGTCCTGTCCGTCCAGCAACTCTACGAATGCTACCGAATCCGCCCCGCTCACATTGTAGTAAATCTGCCCGTATTCTTCGGGCTTCTTTACCTTGAATTCTTTCTTTATCTTATCGGTAAACAGGCCATATATTCCATGAAAAGCCATAGAGTCCACCTCAAAGGTATAACTCTCGCCGGGTTCCCAATCCGCATAAACATTGTAACGCATCAGGTTCAGCGAGTCCGGCACAAAGTCGAAAGCAACATCCCGCCATAAGCTGTCCACCTTCTGCCTTAAATGAATGGCGCTATCGGCAACACTTGCCAGCGGTTCAGTGAAGGTGAAAGTGATATAATCATAAATATCCATCGTGCCCGGAGCATATACATCAACAGGAAGGAAAATGGTTGGTTCCACATACTCTTTGCCTTCCTTCTCCGCCTTCTTTTTGGCTTTTTCTAATTCCTTCTCCTTCTTTTCCCGCTCTTTTTCCAACTCTTTCTCCGATTTTGGTCTGAGTTTAGATACAAGTTTCAGCGTATCCGTGCGAGGCACCAGCTTATTCAGCGTATCCGTATACAGATAGCTAAGGCTCATTTTCAGCGTATCCATCTGATAAATCAAAGAGTCCCTTATCCAATAATTGAGCGTATCAATACGCCCGGTAGGCATCTCCACGATAAAAGCATCGGTTTCATCGAAGTTCAGCCCCTTCAACAGTGGCAGACTATCTGCTGTGGCCGAGAAGTAGAAAGAGAACTTCCGGGGTTCGGGGCGCTCACTTTTGATGAGACGTTGTGAAGAAATCAGTTCCTTGAAGCAACGCAAAATAACATCATCCGGAGAATAGTGGGTATACGTCCTCTCCACAATTGTATCTACCGTTAAGGAATCTTTCCAAAGGGTATCAAAGCGTACCCGTTCATCCATGGATGGAATAATCAGAGAATCCTCGAAAGCTATGATTTCGCTGGGCTGGCTATAATAAAAGTTCTGGTCGGCATCCTGCAATCCGTAAATGCGATATTCGCCCGGAGCTACCCCCCGGATGGTGAAATGTCCGCGACTATCGGTACGCCCTACCCGTTCAAAAGGCTTCGTGGTAAAGGCGGAGTCAGCCAGATTAGAGTGCATACCTACCAGCATTCCTTTCACCGGCTCCAGATTTGCCGCATTCAGCACAGTGCCCGAAACGACCATCGAGTCAAGAGCGGTACCTGTGGAAAAAGTAAATCCGAAGTCAGGCAACGGATTGCCCTCGTTATTATCCTGAATAGCATCTGAGAAGTCTATCGTATAAGTAGTGTTCGGCTTGAGTGAATCTTTCAGGTTGATGATAACCCTCTTCCCGTTGGATTTTATCTCCGGCTGTTGCACCTGAGGTGGGGAAATCACGATTTTCTCCCCCGGTTTCTCAAGCTTGATGAACTCGTCGAATTCAATCGAAACTCTCTTCCGGTTATTATTGAGTGCACCCGGCGCCGGCGTACTACTTACAAAGCGTGGAGGAGTCTCATCATAAGCACCACCCTCCGGACGCCCGATACTGGCGCAGGAATAAAGTACAGCAGCAACGGCGGCAACACCCGCCAAACGATTGAAAAGAGGTTTCATATTCGAATATTTGTTACGTAACATCCTGCAAAAATAAAGGTTATCCATTAATAAGCAGTATGCTTTACAGTATTTTAATCAAAAAAGAGCAATATAGTATTTAAAAACAGATGATAACAGGGAAAGGTTCGTTCCCAGACAGGTAGTCAACGGTAATCAATCGTTGAATTTAATTCAGAACCCGCCCAATAACCAATTAAACCCAACGATTGGTCTGTCTATATAATCAGTCCTATGCAAATTCGGTACAGATTCGGTATAAACTTGGTACAAATTCGGTTAAATATCATTTTTTATGGGAAAGAACCGAGTTTGCTAAAAGGAATTATCAAATATATACAGACGAAAATAGGAACTAAAGAAGGAAGGATAATTATTCACCAGTACCCACTACGCAAACCATCTCTATAACCCTAAGAAGTCCTCTATATATAATAGATGTATGAAACATAGTTAAAAATGCGTCAATATAGAACTAATCTGTTCAAAAATAGATAATTTTGCACTCTGAAAACCGAGAGAGTGCTTTTAGTTTTCCCTTTGCCTACCGTGCAATCCAACTATGACAAGACATAAAAGCCTTTATTCATCAAAATGAAAAAATAAACCAAAAGACAGAGAATAATTACGAGTATGAAGAGTAGATTGATTTTATTGGCATGCTGTTGCCTGTCACTGTTCAGTTGTGGACAAGGTGACAAAACTACGGGTAAAACACCCGAATTCGCAGTAATTACAGTGAATACCACCACTGCTAATTTGACAAATAGTTATCCAGCGACTATTAAAGGTAAACAAGATGTAGAAATTCGCCCGATGGTAAGCGGTTTCATCACCAAACTGCACGTGGACGAGGGCTCCGTAGTACGTAAGGGACAGGTGCTGTTCAGCATCGACCCCGTACAGTATCAGGCTGCTGTGAACTCAGCTAAAGCTGCTGTTGAAACAGCCAAAGCTGCCGTGAACACGCAGGAACTCACCGTGAATAATAAGCGTGAACTGAATAAGAAAAACATCATCAGTGACTACGATCTGCAAATGGCCGAAAACCAATTGGCACAAACCAGAGCACAATTGGCACAAGCTGAAGCACAATTAGTAAACGCCAAGAACAATCTGTCGTATACCAGTGTAACCAGCCCCAGTGATGGTGTAGTAGGTACTATCCCCTACCGTGTAGGTAGCTTGGTCAGCCCTTCCGTAGCCACTCCGCTGACTACCGTTGCCGATATTTCCGAAATGTTCGCTTACTTCTCCATGACCGAAAGACAATTGTTGTCACTGATACACGAAGGTGGCAGCATCAAGGAGATTCTGGAGAAAATGCCTGCCGTACAACTGCAACTGATCGATGGAACCATATACGCCGATAGCGGACGTGTAGAGACCATCAGTGGCGTTATTGACCAGAAGACAGGCTCTGTAAATATGCGCGCCCTTTTCCCCAACCAACGCAACATCCTGCGTAGTGGTGGTACGGGTAACATAGTATTCCCTAATCCTATGACAGATGTCATTATGATACCGCAGTCGGCTACCACGGAAATTCAGGACAAGAAATTCGTCTTTGTAGTACAGCCTGACAACACTTTGAAGAATACCGAAGTACAAGTGTTCAAACTGAACGACGGCAAGTATTACTACGTGACCGAAGGTTTGAAAGCTGGCGACAAAGTTGTAATTGAAGGCGTTCAGAACCTGAGAGACGGAGCAGCTATCAGCCCTATCACTCCTGCCGAGAAAGAAGCCGAGTATCAGAAAGCGCTGCAAGACCAAAAAGACGGTAATATCCAGACGGCGTTTAATTAAGGTTTAACGATTAGTGATAAATGATTAGCAACTTATTAATCACTCATCACTAACCCCTAATCACTAAATAACATGAAATTAGATAGATTTATTAATCGTCCGGTGCTATCCACGGTAATCTCCGTGTTGATAGTTATCCTGGGACTTATTGGTTTGGCAACGCTGCCTATTACCCAATATCCGGACATTGCCCCCCCAACCGTATCAGTGCGTGCCACCTATACGGGTGCCAACGCCCAAACGGTATTGAACTCTGTCATCGCACCGCTGGAAGACCAGATCAATGGTGTGGAGAACATGATGTACATGACTTCCAATGCCACCAACAGCGGTTCTGCCGACATTTCCATTTACTTCAAACAAGGAACCGACCCGGATATGGCGGCCGTCAACGTACAGAACCGTGTGTCTATGGCACAAGGTCTGCTGCCTGCCGAAGTTACCAAAATCGGTGTAACCACACAGAAAAGACAAACTTCCATGTTGATGGTATTCTCTATTTACGATGAGACGGACCAGTACAGCATTGAATTCCTTGAAAACTATGCCAACATCAACCTTATCCCTGAGGTGAAACGTGTGGCCGGTGTAGGTGATGCTATGGTGCTGGGTACAGACTACTCCATGCGTATCTGGCTGAAACCCGACATCATGGCACAATACAAACTGATTCCCAATGACGTAGCCGCAGTTCTGGCAGAACAAAATATTGAAGCTGCCCCGGGACAATTCGGCGAACGCGGTAATCAGACATTCCAATACACGATACGTTACAAAGGACGTCTGCAACAAGCAGAAGAATTTGAAAACATCGTTATCAAAGCACAAGAAAACGGAGAAGTACTCCGCCTGAAAGACATTGCCGACATTGAGTTGGGACGTCTGACTTATGGCTTCAACAATACCGTAAACGGACACAAGGCCGTTAGTTGTATCGTATTCCAGATGGCAGGTAGTAATGCTACGCAGACCATCAAAGACCTGGAAGAACTGCTGAACGACTATTCAGAGAAACTGCCTTCCGGTTTGCAGATCAACATTGCACAGAGTGCCAACGACTTCTTGTTCGCTTCTATCCACGAGGTTATCAAGACACTGATCGAGGCCTTCATCCTGGTATTTATCGTAGTATATATCTTCTTGCAGGATATACGTTCTACATTGATTCCGGCAATTGCCATTCCGGTAGCTTTGATTGCAACATTCTTCGTGCTGAAACTCATTGGTTTCAGTATCAACTTGCTGACCCTCTCGGCCATGGTGCTCGCCATTGCGATAGTGGTCGACGACGCCATAGTCGTCGTCGAGGGTGTCCATGCGAAGTTAGACCAGGGGTATAAGTCTGCCCGTGCCGCTTCCATCGACGCCATGAGTGAATTGGGTGGTGCCATCGTTTCTATTACACTGGTGATGATGTCCGTATTTATCCCGGTAAGTTTCATGGGTGGTACGGCAGGTACGTTCTACCGGCAGTTCGGTCTGACGATGGCTATCGCTATCGGTTTCTCCGCATTGAACGCGTTGACACTGAGTCCGGCATTGTGTGCCATCTTCCTGAAGCCGCACGATGAACATGGTGAAAAGAAGTCTACTTTCGTCAGCCGTTTCCACACAGGTTTCAATGTGGCTTACGACAAAATGCTGAAGAAATATAAGAACCACGTACTCTTCTTCATCCAAAAGAAGTGGTTGTCTTTCGGTCTTGTGATAGCATCCATCGTGCTGTTGATATTCTTTATGAAGATTACTCCGACGGGTATGGTGCCCAATGAAGATACGGGTACCATCATGGGTGTAGTAACCTTGCCTCCGGGCACTTCACAGGAACGTGCACAAGAAGTGCTGCACCGTGTGGACAGCCTGGTAGCTGCCGAACCTGCCGTTGCATCCCGTACGGTTATCTCCGGTTATAGCTTCATCGGTGGTCAGGGACCTTCTTACGGTTCTATCATCATCAAGCTGAAAAACTGGGAAGAACGTTCTACGATGCAGAACTCCAACATTGTTTACATCACGCTCTTCATGCGTGCACAGAAGATTATCAAGGAAGCGCAAGTATTGTTCTTCGCTCCTCCTATGATTCCGGGTTACTCTGCATCCAGCGACATCGAGTTGAACATGCAGGATAAGACTGGTGGTGACCTGAACCACTTCTTCGATGTAGTGAACAACTACACCGCCGCACTGCAGGCACGTCCGGAAATCAACTCCGCCAAGACGACCTTCAACCCTAATTTCCCGCAATATATGCTGGACATCGACGCAGCAGCCTGTAAAAAAGCAGGTCTCAGCCCGAGCGATATCCTCAGCACGATGCAGGGATACTTCGGCGGTCTGTATGCTTCCAACTTCAACAGTTTCGGTAAGATGTACCGCGTAATGGTTCAGGCAGAACCCGAAGCAACGAAGAATCTGGAATCGTTGTCGAGCATCAAGGTGCGCAATGGCGACGAGATGGCTCCTATTACCCAGTTCGTCTCTATTAAGAAGGTGTATGGCCCGGACATCATCAGCCGTTTCAACCTCTACACTTCTATGAAGGTGATGGTTGCACCTGCTTCCGGTTATACTTCCGGTCAGGCACTGGCTGCCATCTCCGAAGTTGCCAAAGAGAACCTGCCTACTGGTTTTGCATATGAGCTGGGTGGTATGGCACGTGAAGAGGCTGAAACCAGTGGCAGTACCACCGGTTTGATCTTTGTGCTCTGCTTCGTATTCGTTTACCTGTTGCTGAGTGCACAGTACGAAAGTTACATCCTGCCTCTTGCCGTGTTGTTGTCTATTCCATTCGGTCTGTTGGGTAGCTTCCTGTTCGTCAACGGTATGAGTGCCATCGGTAACATATCCGTCCTGAAGATGATAATGGGGTCCATGTCGAACGACATTTATATGCAGATTGCATTGATTATGTTGATGGGTCTGTTGGCGAAGAACGCCATCTTGATTATTGAGTTTGCCCTCGACCGTCGTAAGATGGGTATGAGTATCACATGGGCAGCCGTACTGGGTGCCGCCGCCCGTCTGCGCCCCATTCTGATGACGTCATTGGCTATGATTGTCGGTTTGATTCCGTTGATGATTGCTTCCGGTGCGGGAGCTAACGGTAACCGTACACTGGGTACCTCGGCTATCGGTGGTATGTTGATCGGTATGATATTGCAGATTTTCATTGTACCTGCGTTGTTCGTGGCATTCCAATATCTGCAAGAGAAATTCAAGCCGATGGAATGGGCCGATGTGGACAATTCGGATGCAGAACCGGAAATAGAACAATATACTAAGTAGTTAGTAGTAAGTAGTTAAGTAGTAAGTAGAAGATACTTTAGAAATGAATATGAAGAAACAAATAGTAACCTTGATGTGTGCAACTGCTTTGCTGAGCAGTTGCCACATCTACAAATCATACGACAGACCCGAAGACATTACGGCTGCCGGACTGTATCGTGACACGACAGCCGTGAACGATACACTTGCCGCCGATACTGCCAATTTCGGCAACCTGCCCTGGAGGGAAGTCTTTACCGACCCTCAGTTGCAAGCACTTATTGAACAAGCACTCGCTAACAATCCTGATCTGCGCAGTGCTGCCCTGAATGTAAAAAAGGCTGAAGCTGCCCTCATGTCTGCACGTCTGGCTTATGCCCCCACACTGGCATTGTCTCCGCAAGGAACCGTAAGCAGCTGGGATAAGGGAAAAGCGACACAGACTTACTCGCTCCCCGTAACAGCAAGCTGGCAAATCGACCTTTTCGGTCAGATACTGAACCCGAAACGCGCAGCAAAGGTATCACTGAAACAGACGCAGTTCTATGAACAAGCCGTGCAGACACAGGTGATTGCCAATGTAGCCAACATGTACTACACTTTGCTGATGCTCGACCGCCAGTTGCAAATCACTGAAGAAACTGCCGAAATCCTGAAAAAGAATGTGGAAACCGTAGAGGCCATGAAAGATGCAGGCATCTACAACACCACTTCCGCCGGAGTAGAACAGACTCGTGCTGCTTATGCACAAGTATTGGCATCCCTGCCCAACATGCGCCAAAGCATCCGCGAAACAGAGAATGCTTTGTGTCTGATGCTACATCAACCTGCACAGAGCATCAAACGCGGCGTATTGGAAGAACAACAATTACCGACAGAATTCTCCGCCGGTGTCCCCATACAGTTGTTGTCCAATCGTCCTGACGTGAAAGCAGCCGAAATGGCTCTTGCTGCAAGCTATTACGATACTAACAGTGCACGCGCAGCCTTCTACCCGCAGATTACGATAAACGGTTCTGCCGGATGGACCAACAGTGCCGGTTCGGCTATTGTAAATCCCGCTAAGTTGCTGGCTTCCGCAGTAGGTTCGTTGACGCAGCCATTGTTCTATCGCGGTGCCAATATCGCCCGCCTGAAACAGGCCAAAGCACAGGAGGAGCAATCCAAAATTCAGTTCCAGAATGCTCTTCTGAATGCCGGAAATGAAGTAAGCAATGCTTTGTATCAATATCAAATGACCACAGAAAAAGCTGTTTCTCGTGATATTCAGGTAAATTCTGCCCGCAAAGCTGCAGAAGATACAAAAGAATTGTTTAACTTAGGCACGTCAACGTACCTCGAAGTGCTGTCCGCCGAGCAATCTTACCTCAGCGCACAAACCTCTGAGGTATCCGATACCTTCGACCGCATGCAGGCTGTGATTAGTCTGTATCAGGCACTCGGAGGAGGAAGAGAATAATATCAGTTATTAGTTATTAGTGATTAGTTATTTGCTATCAAAGAAACGAACCACTGGTAACTAATAACTAATCACTAATAACTAATAACTATGATAAGTCCATTAGCATTTGTAGATTCTGCCGCAAAGCTCGGCAAGAATGTAACAGTTCAGCCTTTCGCATATATCGAAGGCGATGTAGAGATTGGCGATGATTGCATAATCATGTCTGGTGCACGCATTCTCGAAGGTACTCGTATGGGACAAGGCAACAAAGTGCATCATGGCGCCGTACTCGGTACTACTCCGCAAGATTTCCACTATACGGGTGAAAAGAGTCTACTGATTATCGGTGACAAGAACGATATTCGCGAAAATGTAGTCATAAGCCGTGCCACGCACGAAGGCGATGCTACGCGTATCGGCAACGAGAACTTCCTCATGGACGGTGTACACCTCTGCCATGACGTGCAAATCGGTAACCACTGTGTAATAGGACTCAAGACTATCTTAGCCGGTGATTGCATTGTTAATGACTACACGATTTTGAGTAGCAACGTCATTCTGCAACAAAAGTGCCACATCGGAAGTTGGGTACTGATACAATCAGGATGCCGCATCGCGAAGGATGTTCCACCTTATGTCATCATGAATGGTAATCCAGCAGAGTATCATGGCATCAATGCCATAGTACTGCAAAGCCAGCATCAGGTTTCCGACCGCATTTTGCGCCATATTGTAAATGCTTACCGGTTGATTTATCAAGGTAACTTCAGTATACACGATGCTTTACAAAAAATTGAAGACCAAGTACCGATGAGTGATGAGATACACAATATCATCAACTTTGTACGGGGTTCGAAAGGTATTGTGAGGTAAAAAAATACTTTCTAATAACAGGAAGGTGCATCAAAGGCTTTGTGTTTTTGATACACCTTCTTTTTTGTTATCTTTGCGCCATCTTACCCACACAGATTATGAGAAAGAAAAGCAAGAAACAAAAGAATAGTAAGAACCAACTAATGCTACTGATAGTCCTGATAGTATGTGGCATCATCACCGCCTATCAGACAATCCCCTCCAAAGAAGACGCTGTAGACAGCAAACCGATAGAAGCCGTTGCCCAGAATACCCTCCAAGACTCCGACGTCTACATCAAACAAACCACTGCCCCCGGCACCCCCGAAATCCTTCTGCAACGCACCGGATACCTCGTATCCTATAACTCCAACACCCGCATTGCAAACTGGGTAGCCTGGAAATTAACTCCCGAACGTTTAAAAGAAAATACCGAGCGTATCAACAACTTCCATCCTGACCCTGACTTGCCTAAAACGAAAGCCGTCACCACACAAGACTATAAAGGCAGTGGCTGGGATCGCGGCCACCTCTGCCCGGCAGGCGACAACAAATGGAGTCGCCAAGCCATGATAGAAAGTTTCTATATGACCAATATCTGCCCGCAGCACCACAACCTGAACCGTGGAGACTGGAACGAACTCGAACAGAAATGCCGAAAATGGGTAAAGAAAGACAGTTGCCTGTACATCGTAGCCGGGCCCATCTTCTACAACCGTAAGCCGCAAACGATAGGCGAGCACAAGGTTGCCGTACCCGATGCCTTTTTCAAGGTGATACTCTCTTTGCATAAAAAGCCGAAAGCCATCGGTTTTATCTATAAAAATAATGAGGGAAATAATCCGTTGGATGCTTATGTGAATACAGTGGACGAAGTGGAGCGGATAACAGGAATAGACTTCTTCCCCACTCTTCCTGATGATATAGAAAGAGCGGTAGAAGCAAGCTATAATCTGAAGGACTGGAAATAGTCAGAGTCCTTTTAATGAATACGTAGTTATTCGAAATTCAGCGTTCCGAAGAATTCAGGACGATGGAAATCCGGTTTTTCCAGGTCGATGGGGTTCCAGGAAAGGAAATGGGGAGTCTGTAACTTATCGCCGCATTTATAGAAATTAGCACGAATCGCCTTTCCATCGAGGTTAGTGAGCTGATGTTTGAAGAAAGCGGAATAAGGAATGACCAACGCAAGTTCCCAGCTACACTCGCCTACCCGTTCTTCAAAGGCTTTGCGACCCAGAGAAGACCAACGTTGCACTTTGTCCATCACTTCCTGTGGTGCATGCTCACGGTTATTACGTCCGGCACCGGCACCAATGAGGAGGGTTCCGACACAGTTGCACTCCACATTATAGTAAATTCCGTCTCCGGCAGGAATGGAAAAGAATTCCACACAGGCATCTTCCCACACAGCACCGTTGTCTCCGGCAGCTACAGCACGCACACTGGCTTCTCTTACTTTATAATGCAACAGAATGGCATCAGTCGTATGGGCTATGCGGAATTGCACTTCCGGTTGATAAGGAAATGCTTTCCAATTCACAGTGTTGATTGGTTGAAAAGGTACCTTTTCTTCATCGAGCAATGCAGGAACATTTTCTACTGACATATTTGCCAAACTTACTTTCTTTACATTCAACTCTTTCATTTCTTTCTTTTGGGGGTTAGTTGCAGACAAAGGGGAAATACAAAGCAGGGCTATCAACAGGGCTGCAAATTTCCACAAGGGGGCTGCAAAGGTTCTTTTATTCATAATTACTTTAATACTGATTTTCTTCCTTTCTGAGCGGTTATGAGCCACAATTGCTCATCCCAATGAAGCCTTGATAAATTCCTGCATCTCCGGCATATGCTCCTCCGCACTTTGTAACAGTTTGAACTGCGCTTTCGTACGCACAAGGTTATGCTCCGGGTATTTAGTTTTATAATACGTATCACCATTAATATAATCCGCCAGAAAACGGACACACTGCATATAGGGGAACAATGCAGCAGCATACGGCAGATTTTCAATCTCCAATGGAAGTAAGAAGACCTTTGCTGACTCCAGATAGCCCTTTGCAAATGCCTTGAAGATTTCCATATTGAAGTTCACATTATCCAGATTCTCATCATCCTCGGCTCCTGTATTGGCTGCAGAACGGAGGAAATCACCGAAATCAGAGAAGATGAAGTTAGGCATCACAGTATCAAGGTCAATCACACAAAGCACCTTGCCGTCTTCATCAAACATCATATTGTTGACCTTCGTATCGCAGTGACACACCCGCTTAGGTAGTTTGCCTTCACGGTACAAACGTTCACCCTTGCACATCTCGTCCGCACGTTTCTCTATCTCATCCAAATAATACTGCACTTCCTTTACACGACCCACAGCATCTGCCGCCACCGCATCACGGAGTTGTTTCAACCGGAACTCCATATTATGGAAATCGGGAATCGTCTCACCCAATGTATCAGGTATATCCGCAAGCATTGCCTGGAAATTACCGAAAGCTACACCGGCATAATAAGAATATTCGGCATCCACCGTCTCATAAGTCTTGGCATTGGGGATGAATGTCATGATACGCCAATAGTTCTCACCATCATACCAGAATGTTTTTCCCGTATCGGCGGGAATGAAAGAAAGCACTTTACGGTCAATATCTTCCGCACCCTGCTCCACAAGTTTCTTGCGAATGTGACGGGTAACAGCTTCGATATTAGCCTGCAACATTTCAACATTCTGAAAGATGGCATGATTGATACGTTGTAATACATAGTCGGGGGCATCTGCTTCGAGAGTAGTCACTTTGTACGTGTCGTTAATCAGTCCGCTGCCCAAAGGTTGGATTTCGTTGACTGTACCCTTCGTATTGAAATGGGATACAATAGATTGGAGGTTATTCATGATATTTTATAATAGATTTAAAATTGCTATGCAAATATACGCCTTCCTTATTAATGCAAAAGTCTAAATTCGTCCGGCAAACCCCCAAAAATATACATTTTGGCAGACATAACCATAAAAACAGGGCTGGAAACTTCATCCCTCTGAGCAAAATACCTTATATTTGTGTTTGAAACCTTAAAATACCGGAGGAAAAGTGCAAAAGTTTATCAGAACGCTGTTACTTGTCTTAGTGAGCATAGTGGCGGCAAACCTACACAGCCAGAATATCACTTTCAATCATCTGACCACCGATGACGGTTTATCACAGTTCAGCGTCAACAGCCTGTACATTGACGAGAATGGTATCTTGTGGATTGGTACGCGCGAAGGTTTGAACCGCTACAACGGTAACGATATACAGACCTACAAGCTAAGCAAGAATGACCCTTACAGCCTTTTCTGCAACACCGTACTGCGCATGGCGGGAGACCAGAACGGGAAAATCTATCTGCTCTGCACCGAAGGGGTCGCCCAGTTCGACCTGACCACTCAACGATTCACCACCCTGCTCCAAGGAAACATCAACAGCATACACTACAAAAACGGCCTTTTCATCGGGAAGAAGAACGAGATATACCGTTACAACGAACAAACCGACAACTTCGACCTTTACTACCAGATGGCAGGAGAAAACATCGAAATATCCTGTATGTTCGAGGACAAAGGAGAGATGTGGATAGGTACCACCAGCGAGGGAGTGTTCAAACTGAAACTGGACGGGCACCAACTGACGCACCCCATTGATAAAGGAAACATCACCAGCATTTATCAGGACAACGCAGGCGAACTGTGGATAGGCAGTTGGGAAAAGGGACTCTTTCGGGTGAAAACAGACGGAAGCATCGAGAACCTGCGCAATGATCCGGCAAATCCGCACAGCATATCTTCCGACTTCGTGAGAGCCTGTTGCGAGGACAATCTCGGCAATATATGGATAGGGACTTTCAACGGTCTGAACCGCTATAATAAATCGACAGGCATTTTCCAGAACCATACTGCAGACGATACGCAAAACGAAGGACTCACCCACTCCTCCATCTGGTGTATCGTAAAAGATAATCAAGGCACGCTATGGCTGGGTACTTATTTCGGCGGTGTCAACTACTTCAATCCCGAATATGAAATCTACACCAGTTACAAAGTTTCCAGGCATGAGAAAGAAGGCTTAAGTAACCCCATTGTAGGGCGTACCATCGAGGATAAAAACGGTAATCTGTGGATTGGCACGGAAGGCGGCGGACTGAACTTCTATAACCGTCGCACACGCGAGTTCAAGTGGTATCTTGCCGGACAAGGACACAACAGTATCTCCCACAGCAACGTGAAGGCTCTCTATTATGACTCCGACAAGGAAATCATCTGGATAGGCACTCACCTCGGCGGACTAAACAAACTGGATATCCGCACAGGCATATTCACTCATTACCGCATGGAAGAAGGAAATCCGGAAACCCTCCCATCGAACATTGTCCGGGACATAGCACCTTATCAGGACCAGTTAATCATCGCTACCCAAAATGGCGTATGTCTGTTCAATCCCCGGGATGGAAAGTGCCGGCAACTGTTTAAAGATACCAAAGAAGGGCGCAAGATAGCTATGGTGGCTGATCTGGAAATGGACAGCAACGGCACGCTTTGGATTGCTGCCACAGGCGAAGGGGTGTTCTCCTATCGCTTCGATACGAACAAGCTGACCAATTACCGCCACAACGTGACACAGTTGCGCAGCCTCAGCAACAACAATGTAAACAACATCATGCAGGACAGCCAGGGCCGCCTGTGGTTCTCTACCTCGGGCAGTGGACTCGACCTCTACCGCCCGGCAACAAATGACTTCGAGAACTTCGATAAAGACTCAAACGGGCTCGTCAGCGATTGCATCTACGACACGCAAGAGTCCCCCGTAAGCGGCAAGCTGATACTTACCACCAATCAGGGCTTTTCCATCTTCGACCAGAAGACAGAGAAATTCCAGAACTACAGTGTAGAAAACGGTTTCCCATTGACAGCCGTCAACGAGAACGCCCTTTGCGTAACGCGCGACGGTGAGATATTCCTTGGCGGCACGCAAGGCATGCTTTCGTTCAATGAACTGGAACTAAACTTCACCCCGAAGCCTTATAAGATTATCCTTTCCCGCCTCATTGTGAATGGCTCCGAAGTGAAAGTTGCCGATGAAACGGGCATTTTAGCGCAATCCTTATGCCATACGCAGGAGATTACCCTGAATGCTAACCAGACAATGTTCAGTATTGAGTTCGCCACTTCCAACTATGTGGCAGCCAACAAAGATGAAATCATCTACAAGTTGGAAGGCTTCTCCGACGACTGGAACAGTACGCGCGGCCAGCCCATGATTACTTATACTAACCTGAATGCAGGAACGTATAATCTGCTTATAAAGCCCAAAGGCAAAGAAGAATCACTCTGTCCACAGGTACACCTGACCATCCATGTGCTGCCTCCTTATTACAGAACAACACTTGCCTATCTCATTTATCTGATAGTGACGGGCATCCTGCTGTGGTATCTGGTCAGGACGTATAAATCGAGAATTAAACTGCGTGAGTCGTTGAAGTACGAGCAGAAACACATACAAGATGTGGAAGCACTAAACCAGTCGAAACTACGCTTCTTCACCAACATCTCGCATGAGTTCCGCACTCCGCTCACACTCATCGTGTCGCAGGTGGAGACACTGATGCAGTTGCAGAACTTCACGCCTACCATCTATAATAAGATATTAAGTATCTACCAGAACAGCATCCAGCTACGCGAACTAATCACCGAACTCCTCGACTTCCGCAAGCAGGAACAGGGACATATGAAGGTGAAAGTCAGTCCGCACAACATTGTGCACTTCCTCTATGAGAACTATTTGATTTTCATGGAGTACGCCAGCAGCAAGCAGATCAACTTCAACTTCGAAAAGGACACCGACAGCCTCGAAGTGTGGTACGACCAGAAACAGATGCAGAAGGTTATCAACAACCTCCTCTCCAACGCCATCAAGCACACTCAGGCTGAAGACACCATCACCCTCAGCATCACCACGGAAGGTAACGAAGCCGTTATCCGCGTAACTGATACCGGTAGCGGCATCGATGCCAATGAGGTAGACAAGATATTCGACCGTTTCTATCAGACCGAACAGATGGACAGCCTCAGCAGTGGCGGCACCGGGATTGGCCTGGCCCTGACGAAAGGTATTGTAGAGTTGCATCACGGTACTATCCGGGTAGAGAGCGAATTGGGCAAAGGCAGCAGCTTCATCGTCCGCCTGCATCTGGGAAATGCCCCGTTCACCGCAGAAGAAATCAGCAAGAAGACCGAAACCGTGTTGCAAATAGAGCAGCCTCAGACTGCCGAAACAGATGCTTCCCTCAAAGCCGAACTGGAAGAGAATGCCCCTATAAAACGCATGCCGGACGTCAAGATGGTCATCGTGGAAGACAACGACTCCATCCGCGAAATGTTAGCAAACATCTTCCGCCCCTTCTACCAGGTGCTGACTGCCGCAGACGGTGAAGAAGGTCTGGAACTGATACAGAAGGAAATGCCAAACATCGTGGTGAGCGACGTAGTGATGCCCAAGATGTCCGGTACGGAACTTTGCAAACAAGTAAAGAATGACTTCAACACCTGCCACATCCCGGTAGTGCTGCTCACCGCACGCACCGCCGTAGAACAAAACATCGAGGGGCTGCGCATCGGTGCGGACGATTACATCACCAAGCCATTCAATACAAACCTATTGATTTCACGCTGCAACAACCTGGTGAATTCGCGCATCCTCCTGCAAGAGAAGTTCAGCAAGCAACCACAGGCATACGCACAGATGCTGGCAACGAACCCGATAGACAAGGACATTCTGGATCGCGCCATCGCCATCATCGAAAAGCATCTGGACGATACAGAGTTCAACGTCAACGTCTTCGCCCGCGAAATGGCTATGGCACGTACCAACCTGTTCACCAAGCTGAAAGCCATCACGGGACAGACGCCGAACGACTTCATCCTGACCATCCGTCTGAAAAAGGGTGCCCTGATGCTGCGAAACAATCCGGAACTGAATATCACTGAAATATCAGATAAAATAGGTTTCAGTTCGTCGCGCTACTTCTCGAAGTGTTTCAAAGACGTGTACCACGTAAGTCCACTTGCCTACCGCAAGGGGGAAGACGCGTGCAAGGAGGAGAAGGACGACGAGGAAGAAGAGTAAGTTTCTTGCCACTTAACTGGCAAAGTTTTGCCAAAGGGTGGCAACAGGCTGGCAAAGTATCAAGTATGTACTCCATGCATCTTTTGTACTTTTTCGTCCTTCCCTCGTACTCCTTTATACACATAATTCGGAGAAAGCCGCTACCTTTGACCTCAGAAATAATAATCTAAAGTCAAGGAACTATGAAACAATTCTCCTCTTTATGGACCCTCCTTCCGGGCGTAGCCCTGATAGCAGGATGTGGAAATCCGTCGAAAAAAGAAACTGCTGACAATTCCCGTCAGAAACCTAACGTTATATATCTGATTGCCGACGACCTTGGCATCGGTGACTTGAGTTGCTACGGTGCCACCAAAATAAGTACCCCCAACATCGACCGCCTTGCCGGACAAGGAGTACAATTCACCAATGCCTATGCCACCTCCTCCACCAGCACCCCCTCCCGCTTCGGCTTGCTGACGGGTATGTATCCATGGCGACAAGAAAACACCGGCATCGCTCCGGGCAATTCAGAACTGATTATCGACACAGCCTGTGTCACCATGGCCGATATGTTCAAAGCAGAAGGCTACGCCACCGGAGCCGTCGGCAAATGGCACCTGGGACTCGGTCCTAAAGGCGGCACTGACTTCAACCATCTCATTAAACCGAATACCCAAGACATTGGGTTCGATTACGAATACATCATACCAGCCACCGTAGACCGCGTGCCCTGTGTATTCGTAGAGAACGGTCACGTCGTAGGTCTCGACCCTAACGACCCCATAACCGTCAACTACAACCACAAAGTGGGCGATTGGCCTACCGGACTGGAAAATCCGGAACTCGTAAAACTGAAACCGAGCCAGGGACATAATAACACCATTGTTAATGGTATCCCTCGCATCGGCTGGATGACCGGTGGTAAATCCGCCCTTTGGGTAGATGAAGACATTGCCGACGTCATCACCGCTAAAGCTAAAGATTTTATCGTGAATCATAAGAATGAACCTTTCTTCTTATATATGGGTACACAAGACGTACATGTTCCCCGCGTCCCCCATGCCCGTTTTGCCGGAAAGAGCGGCATGGGCACCCGTGGCGACGTCATCCTGCAACTGGACTGGACAGTAGGCGAAATCATGAACACTCTGGACAGCCTTCATCTTGCCGACAATACCATCTTCGTATTCTGTAGCGACAATGGCCCCGTGATTGATGACGGTTATCAAGATCAGGCTCTCGAACTGCTGAACGGTCATACACCTATGAAGCAATATCGCGGTGGAAAGTATAGTGCCTACGAAGCCGGAACACGGATTCCGTTCATTGTACGCTGGCCTGCGGGCATTCAACCCTGTAAACAACAGGCTTTGTTCTCGATGATTGATGTATATGGTTCTCTTGCAGCTTTATTGAATCATCCCCTTACCCCTGCAACCGTTGCTCCGGACAGCCGCGACCAACTGGGTACTTTCTTAGGCAAAGATACCACCGGATGTGACTACGTAGTACAGCAAAATCTGAACAATACCCTCTCTATCATTCAAGGTGCATGGAAGTATATCGAACCGAGTGACAAGCCTGCCATTGAACATTGGACAAAGATGGAGTTAGGAAACAATCCACAGCCTCAGTTGTACAATATTTCCATAGATCCATCGGAGAAAAACAACGTGGCGGCAGCACATCCTGAGATGGTAAAAGAGCTCTCTGAGCTACTGGAGCTGGTAAAGACAGGCAATAACCAGAGAACAGAGTAAAGAATCGTACAGAACAGCGATTCTTTATCAAGAATGTACAAATTCGTACTTTTTGCGAACTAAAAACTAAAGTCGTCTCCTATCCAATCGCATACATTTGCATTGTGATTCGAGTCTTATAGTAAGAAAGAAGAACCCTTTTAATAACTAATTTAATTTAATATTTATGAAACAGAAAGTAACCTTAATTCTATTGGCAACTTTTCTTTGCTGTGTATTAGGAGTACAAGCACAGACAGGAAGCCAAATTACAGGTAAAGTTGTCGACACAATGGGAGAGCTTCCCGGAGTTAGTGTCGTTGTGAAAGGAACTACTAACGGAACCATCACCACACTTGACGGTAGTTTCAAGATTGACAACGTTAAACCCTCTGATGTACTGCAATTCTCTTTTGTAGGTTACAAAACACAAGAAATCAAAGTCGGAAATCAAAAGACGTTCAATGTTACATTGCAAGAAGATGCACAAGCGCTGGATGAAGTCGTTGTTGTGGCCGTTGGTTATGGTGACGTTAAACGCCGCGACTTGACCGGAGCTATCGGTAAGGCTAACATGAGTGACCTGACAAAAACTCCTATCAACAACGTAGCTGAGACATTAGGCGGACGTATCGCCGGTGTACAGGTATCTTCTACAGATGGTGGTTTGGGTGATAACTTCAATATCGTAATCCGTGGTGCCGGCTCATTGACTCAGAGTACTGCCCCACTGTACGTAATTGACGGATTCCCCAGCGAAACTTCCGGTATGAGTGCCCTCAACCCGAACGATATCGAATCTATCGACGTATTGAAGGATGCCTCTGCAACTGCAATCTATGGTTCGCGTGGTGCCAATGGTGTTGTTATCATCACAACCAAGAAAGGTAAAGCTGGAAAAGCCACTCTTTCTTATAATGGTAGTGTCAGCGTAAGCAAGGTTAAGAACACAATGGATATGATGAATGGCTACGACTTTGTCAGCCTGCAAAAAGAAATCATGGAAGGAAACACAAAAGATGTAGACGGAGAAAAAGTGGATGAGTTTGCTTATTACTATCTGAAAGATGGCATAACCCTCGATGATTATAAAAACTTCAAGAGCTATGACTGGCAGGACGAAGTCTATCGCACAGCTATCAGCCACAACCACTATGTAGGCTTAACCGGTGGCAGCGACAAAATGGACTACTCTGCATCACTCTCTTATAGCAACCAGCAAGGTGTTATCATCAACTCTGACCTCTCTCGTTATCAAGGTCGTTTCAACTTCAACCAGAAAATCAATAAGAGCATAAAGATTAATGCAAATGCAAACTTTGCAAGCAACGTACAGAATGGTCCAAATCCCTCCACAGCAGAAACAACAGTGTCCAACTCACTGATGTATAGCGTATGGGGTTATCGTCCGGTTTCTCCTTCCGGTTCCGACCTTCTGGCAGAACTGTACGATAGTGATGTAGACATGAGTAATGACTACCGCTTCAATCCGGTACTTTCTGCAAGGAATGAGTTCCGCCGTACCACAACCAACCATCTGCAAGCTAACTTAGGCGTGGAATGGGAAATCATCAAGAACCTGAAGTTCAAAACTACTGCCGGATATACCGGTCGTGATATCAAAAGAGAAGAATTCAACGGAAGCCAGACCAGTACCGGTAATACGCATCCGTCCAATACGCGAAGCAAAGGTATCAACGCATTCCTGAGACAACAGGAAACAAGAAACTACCTGAATGAAAACACATTGTCATACGTTTATGCAAAGAACGATCATAATCTGAACGCTCTGGTCGGTGCCACTTTCCAGAAGTACACCAGCTATCTGAGCAGCATCACTCAGGAACAGATTACAAACGAGGCCTTCGGCATGTCCGGTATCGGTAAAGGTTCTGCAACACCCGTTGTTACGGCATCGCAAGGAGAAAACGCCATGATTTCTTATCTGGGACGTATCAACTACAATTATGCATCCAAGTATTATGTTACGGCATCTATGCGTACTGACGGTTCTTCAAAATTCTCTCCGGACAACCGTTGGGGTTACTTCCCATCCGCTTCATTGGCTTGGGCATTCGGACGTGAAAAGTTCGTATCCAACCCACTTCCTTGGTTATCTAACGGTAAATTGCGCGTAAGCTGGGGTCTCACAGGTAACAACCGTATTGGTGACTTCGACTACATGGCACAATTGGTTACCAGTTCCAATGTGTACAAATACCCCTGGGACAGTTCTTTCTATCCCGGCTATGTATTAGGTTCTATGGCCAACGAGAAACTGAAATGGGAAACTACTGAACAATATGACTTAGGTTTGGATTTAGGCTTCTTTGACGGACGTATCAACGTTACGATGGACTACTATATCAAAACCACCAAAGACCTATTGCTGGGTGCAGACGTGCCTGCAAGTTCCGGTTACTCCAGTGCTACATTGAATGTTGGTAAACTGCGCAATAAAGGTTTCGAACTCACTCTGGAAACCATCAATATCAAAGAGAAGAACTTCACATGGACCTCTAACTTCAACATTGCTTTCAACAGCAATAAGATTGTAGAGCTCAATGATGGACAGGATGATATGATTAGTTTCGTCAACTGGGATAATAAATACAAAACAATGCCTGCCTACATCAGTAAGAAAGGTGATGCAGCCGGAAGTATGTATGGTTTCATCTATGACGGTACTTACAAATACGACGATTTCAACACTTCGGTAGATGCAAACGGGAAAACTATCTACACACTGAAAGATGACGTAGTTCGTATCTCGGACGCTGCACAACCGGGTGATCCGAAATACAAGAAGTTGAGTGATAAAGAAGGTAATCTGATTACTGATGCCGACCGCACTATCATTGGTAACGGACAGCCCAAGCATACGGGTGGTTTCAACAATAACTTCATTTACAAGAACTGGGATCTTAACATTTTCCTGCAATGGAGTTACGGCAACGACATTTTGAATGCCAACCGTATGGTGTTTGAAAACCCGCAATCCAAAAAGAACACAAACATGTTCGCTTCTTATACAAACCGCTGGAGTGCTGAAAATCCAACCAGCAATATGCCTCGTGCAAGAGCTATCGGTGCCGAATATTACAGTTCTTTGTATGTGGAAGACGGTTCATTCCTGAAGTTAAAAACTATTTCTTTGGGTTACAACTTCACACCTAACACATTACGTTCTCTGGGTATCAGTGCAGCCAGACTCTTTGTTTCGGCAGAGAACATTGCTACCATTACAGGTTATTCCGGTTCCGACCCTGAAGTTTCTACACGTAACAGTGTATTGACCCCCGGTTTCGACTGGTCCGCTTATCCGCGTTCATTCAACGCTTCACTCGGTGTTAACATAACCTTCTAATTACCTAAAATCAAGAAACTAATATGAAAAGTATCAAGAATATCTTCAAAAAGACCTGCATCCTGGCAATAGTTGCTTCTATGGCGGGTTGTGACATGCTCGACACCAAGCCCTACGACTTTGTAGCGCCCGAAACATTCTACAAGAATGAGAGTGACTGTACAATGGCATTAGCCGGTATATACTGGACAATGGCGGCAGAACATGTATATGGGAACCGTTACTCGTGCATGCTATCCAACATTGATGATTTGAGCTATTACTACCGTGCGAACCAGACCAATGCAGTAGTTGCCAATTCACATAACACAGGCAATACCGATTTGTGGTACGCTTGGGAAGCTCTTTACTCTGGTATCAACAATGCCAATGTATTGCTCGATAATATTGATGCAGCCAGCATCTCTGACGATAAAGTGAAAACGCGTATTAAAGGAGAAGCTAAATTCCTGCGTGCTTATTACCACTTCTTGCTGGTGCAAGGTTGGTATGAAGTACCCATCCGTAAAGAAACAGTAAAAGACATCACTGTCAGCAGTCTGGAGGCCACCCCCCACGCCGAAGCGCTCGACTGGATTATTCAGGAGATGGAAGACTGTCTCGATATGGTAGATAACAGCAGCTATGACCTGTCTCCTTCACATGTGAAGAAAACCGTAGTAGAAGGTATCCTTGCCCGCGTATGTCTGTGGCGCGCAGGTGAACCTTCAAAAGGTGGAAAGGCATTTTATGAAAAGGCTGCCAAGTACGCCAAAGCTGTGTACGACTCTAAGAAGCATAAATTGAATCCTGATGTATATGCCACATGGAAAGCCTTAGCTTCCGACCAGTATGAAACTACATACAACGAAAGCATGTGGGAAGTAGAATTCGTTGGTACACGTGATGATGGTAGCTACACTGAAAGCCGCATCGGTAACGTAATCGGTAATCTTCAGGAAAACTCAGCCGGTACAGGCGCCGGTTATACTTATGCATTCTATGCCGGCAGTTTGATTCTGTGGGATTTGTATGATGCTAAAGATGCTCGTCGTGACCTTGCCATGGCTCCTTACAAACTCAACAACAAAGACGTAGAAGTTGCCTGGAAAGACAATCAGATTGTAGACCGTCGTTGTGGAAAATATCGCCGTGAATGGGAAAGCAGCAGTCCTAAACATAAAAACTACACTCAGGAGAACTACTGCCTGCTGCGCTATGCTGATGTATTGCTTATGTTGGCTGAAGCAGAAAATGAAGCCAACCAAGGTCCTACAGCATTAGCTTATACCTGCATCAACGAGGTACGCAACCGTGCAGGAATCGACGAAGTAAAAGATTTGTCATATGCTGACTTTCAGAAACTGATTCGTGACGAACGTGGTCGTGAGCTTTGCTTTGAGTCTCTCCGCAAGTACGATCTGGTACGTTGGGGTATCTATTATAAGACAATCAAAGAAGACCTGGGAGCAGCAGTTAACGATGCACGCTGGTCCACTGCCAATAATGCCAAAGGAGCTGCACAATACGTTAGTAATACAACAGAAAAGAACCAATTCCTTCCTATCCCCACCAAGGAACTGGGTGTGAATACCAAATTGGAACAAAACAAGTATTGGAAATAATTATTTAGTTGCACAGAGCTTCTAACCTTAAAATGAAATCAAATAGACCTTAATCAATTTGATATGTGTGGGGGAGAGTGACCGTGAGGTTCCTCTCCCCTTTTTATAAAACCTCAAAAACAATATATCTTATGACCAGAAAACATTTGCTATTCATTCTTGCGTTGCTATGCAGCCAAGTTTCCCTCGCCCAGTTCATAGGTTTCGAGACAGGAATTCCTGAACAGTTCAGAACTATCGGTAAGGGAAAGGTTTCTTTGTCCACCCGGTATTATAAAGAAGGCAAACAAAGTTTGGAATGGGATTTCCGTTCCGGTTCTATGCTAAATATCACCTTGGAACACCCCCTTGTCCTCAATGAACAAATGGAAAATACATACGGGATTACCCTGTGGATTTACAACGAAGCCCCCCAGCAGGATTCCATCCGCTTTGAGTTTCTTTCCCCGCAAGGACACGTCTCCTACTGGTTCAGTTTCCGGTTGGCAGTAGCCGGCTGGCGTGCCTGCTGGATTGGCTTCCAACACATGAAGGGAGATAAGCAAGAGAAAGAGATAGCAAGTTACCGCTTAATAGCTCCCGAACGAAAAGGAAGCATCTTTCTGGATCGCCTGACCTTCCCCGTAGAGAAGATGAACGACCGCACCACCCCCGATTTGCAAATGCCCTACAACAATTCCCTTTCTTATCGCGACCTATGGCATTGGTGTCGCGTCTGGCAATGGGAACAATATGAGTACGATCTTCCCCTGCCTACCATTCTCAGTCAGACAGAAAAAGACGAACTACATAGCGTGGAACAACGATTGACAGCCGCTCTCGACATTCAGAAAGCCCCCAAAGAAGCAATACACAAAGCCTACAGCGTCTTTCAGAAAACTAACATCCAGCCTTCCGGTGCAGGCTTTACCGGTGCTCCGGTCTTAACCCCCGACGAACTGGATCGCTCCAAAGGAGAAATATCCTGGAATGACCTGGAAACTATGCTCTCCGGATTTGCTTATGACGCCTATTACAATCATTCCGAAGCTTCCCTGCAAAATTACTTCACTGTATGGGACTTTGCCATCAACCAAGGCTTTGCCTATGGTAGTGGAATGGGTACCAATCATCATTACGGCTATCAGGTACGGAAAATCTACACTACTGCATGGCTCATGCGCGATGCTATCTGGAAAGCTCCCAATCGTGATAATATTTTATCTACCCTCATTTTCTGGTCCGCTCTACAGGAAACCCGCAAGCCTTATCAGCATGGCAGGGATGAATTACTGGATAGTTGGCACACCCTTCTGATGGCAAAGACCGTATCCGCCCTGTTGTTCACCGATGAGCGGGAGCGGGCACGGGCATTAAAAGGACTTTCCCGCTGGGTATCTTCCTCGCTTCAATATACTCCCGGCACCATTGGGGGCATTAAAGTGGACGGGACAACTTTTCATCACGGTGGTTTCTATCCGGCATATACCACAGGAGTGCTTGCCATGGTAGGACAATTCATTTCTCTGACCAATCAAACCGCCTATGAGCCTACGGAAGAGGCCCGCCAAGTATTAAAATCAGCTTTCATCGCCATGCGCAACTACTCCAATAAATATGAATGGGGAATCGGCATCAGCGGACGTCATCCTTTCGGCGGCTCTATGAAAGCGGATGATGTGGCGGCTTTTGCTTATCTTGCTTTATCGGGAGATTTATCAGGAGAAAGCAATGTCTTCGACCATCATCTGGCAGCAGACTATCTGAGGCTTTGCGACAAAGATACACCCGAAGCCCGTTTCTTCAAAAAACAAGGTATCACTCCCGCTCCTGCCCCGCAAGGTTTCTTCGTGTATAATTATGGTTCTGCAGGTATCTTTCGGAGAAATGACTGGATGGTTACTTTGAAAGGATACACCACTGACGTATGGGGATCGGAGATTTACCGGAAAGACAATCGCTATGGACGTTATCAAAGCTACGGTTCTGTACAAATAATGGGGTACCCGTCCCGTCTTGCCAGCGGCTACGATGAGAATGGCTGGGATTGGAATCGACTGCCGGGCACCACCACTATTCACTTACCATTCGAATTGCTGGATAGTCCACTGTCAGGTACCACTATGGCACACTCCAAAGAAAACTTCTCCGGCAGCAGTTCCCTGGAAGGAAAGAACGGTATGTTTGCCATGAAGCTGATGGAACGAGAACTGAAGAATTTCACTCCGGACTTCATCGCCCGCAAGTCAGTATTCTGTTTTGATAACCGAATGATATGCCTGGGTACAGGCATCCACAACAGTAATAGTAACTACCCTACTGAAACAACGCTGTTCCAAAGCACATTTCAACAAGGAGAAAGCTCCATCTGCGTCAATGGAAAGGAAGAAAAGGAAGTCGGATACCAAAAGAAACTTTCTGCAGAAACGCAAAAGTTAGTTTCTATCATAGATGGTTACAATAACTACTATTTCGTAAAAGAGGGTGACGTACAGGTACAGATTGCCCAACAGAGTTCCCTTCATGAGAAGACACGTGCCGACACACAGGGAACATTTGCCTCTGCCTGGATAGAACATGGCAGAGCTCCACAAAACGGAACGTACGAATATCTGGTATGGATACAACCAACCAATCAGGAACTGAAAGAACATGACGCCTTGCAGACCTATGAAGTAGTGCAACGCAACGACAGCGCCCATATCGTTCACGATCTCCTGACAGGAATCACTGCTTATGCTGTTTTTGAGACTTATCAATCTCAACAGGATAATGTATTCAGCCTCATCCCGGCAGAAACGATGGTCATGTACAGAAGCGATAAAGGGAATATCATTATGAGTGTATGCGATCCCAACCTCAATATTGAGGAAAAGGCATATACCACCAAACAGCCCAGTCGTATCCTTGAAAAAAGGCTTGAAGTGAAAGGGAAATGGGAATTAAGAACATCTCACCCGCAGGTAAAGCTGATACAAAACGGAACAAATACCGATATCATTGTTCTTTGTCAACACGGGCAACCGGTAGAATTCAGTTTAACCAAAGAAACAACAGAATCAGGAAAATAACATTAAATCGAAAGAAGCATGAAAAAGTATTATTTCCTCTTACTATTGCTCAGTCTCTCCACCCTCGGCATGCTTCGTGCCCAAAAGATTGACAACCTGATAGAGCTAAAGCGGCAATCACAAAACCGCCTGTTCCACCAATTGGGCAAAGCAATAAATACTCCGGCATTCGAGAGTGAGGGCTACTGGAGTTGGGGCAGTTCCGTGGTAAAAGGAGATGATGGCAAATATCATATGTTCGTATCCCGCTTTCCGAAGTCACTCCCCTTCCATCCGGGCTGGATGGTGGCTTCGGAAATCGTCCATGCCGTATCGGACGTACCACAGGGACCTTACCGGTTCAGTGAAGTCGCACTGCCCGCACGGGGTGCGCAATACTGGGACGGGCGCTCCACACACAATCCGCGGATATTGAAGTACAACCATAAATATTACTTGATTTATATGGGCTCCACCCACCCTTTCACCGACCCTACTTACGAGCAATTAACACTCGATAGTCCCTGGTGTACTGTGGCACGCTCCAACAAGCGTATAGGTCTGGCTGTGGCCGATTCACCTTATGGCCCCTGGAAACGACTGGACGAACCCATTCTAAAGACAAAGCCCAATACCTTTTTCAGCTTCCTGACCTCCAATCCTTCCCCCATAGTGCAAGAAGACGGTTCCGTCCTGATGATATTCAAGGGACGCAAATATCTGGACAATGAAAAGTACTCAAATATGGCATTAGGCATCGCTTATGCCCCTTCCATCGAAGGACCATACACAGTATTAAATGATGAACAACCCATCTTTCAGGTAGACGGACAAGGCGAAGCGGAAGACCCTTTCCTCTGGAAAGATAAAGAAGAATACCACGTCATCTTCAAAGACCATGTTGCCAAGTACACCGGTGAAAGAGGTGGTGGCGTGATGGCACACTCCCGGGATGGCATCAACTGGACGGTGGACAAAGACCCGAAAGCATACTCAAAAACCGTAGAATGGGAAGATGGCACCATTGCCAGACAAGGCCAACTGGAACGTCCTTTCATCCTCTTTGAGGACGGTAAACCTACATTCATATTCTTTGCAACCATGGACGGCCTCGGAGAATTTGAGAATGGTACCCGTTCCTGGAACATGGTTATTCCACTAAAATAGCTACCTTTGCAGAGAATTGAACAAACAATTGATATGCAGAATATTCTCCCCATCCATTTCGCCCCGTTGCAAGGTTACACCGAGGCCATCTACCGACAAGCACACGCCCGTATATTCGGCGGTGTAGAGAGTTATTACAGTCCTTTCGTACGTGTGGAACGCGGAGAAATCCGGCGGAAAGATATGCGGGAGATTACTCCGGACAACAACCGGGGAGTGAATCTCATTCCCCAACTTATTGCACCGGATGTGGACAAGATGGAGCAGATAATCGCCCTATTCATAGAGAAAGGATATAGAAATGTGGACATCAATCTGGGATGTCCTTTCCCCATTCTTGCCAAACGCCACAATGGTTCGGGAATGTTGCCTTATCCGGAAGAAGTGCGCAACTTGCTGACCACTGCCATAGAGAAGCATCCCGATATGCAATTCTCCGTAAAGATGCGGTTGGGCTGGGAGAATACGGAAGAATGTCTGGCTTTGCTCCCCTTGCTGAACGAACTTCCCTTGACACACATCATTATGCACCCACGACTGGGAAAGCAGCAATACAAAGGAGAAGTCAATCTGGAAGGTTTCGAAGCTTTCTATAACGAATGTCGCCACCCGCTGATTTATAACGGAGATTTGCTTACGACAGAAGATATACATACCATTGCCGGACGTTTCCCGCACCTGGCAGGGGTTATGATAGGACGCGGACTGCTTGCCAACCCGGCGCTGGCATTGGAATACCAACAGGGACATCCGCTCTCTGATAAAGAGATGCAGGAGAAACTCAGATTGTTCCATGCAGACATATTTGCACAATACGGCAATCTCCTGGAAGGAGGAGACGGGCAGTTACTCACGAAAATGAAAAGCTTCTGGGAATACATGATGCCGGATGGTGACCGAAAGGCAAAGAAAGCTATTCATAAAGCCAATAAACTGGAGACTTATCAGACTGCGGTAAACAACCTGCTAAAGTAACTCCGCTTATCAAATGCACATAAAAATAACATCTCCCTATTAAAACTATTGGTTTCAATAGGGAGATGCTAAGCAGAACAAGAAACACAAAATTATTTCTTTAACTCCACATCAAAACTGGCAGCATCCTTGCACGCAAAGCGCAGAACCGTTTGATATTTATCTTTAGAGACAACCTTGCAATAAAGGGTCTCGCAACCTTGACTTTTGACAATAACTACATAAAATTGTACTTCCATCCATAGACTATTTTCCCTCTCCTGGTACCTTCGCAGCGTAATTTCTGCATGAAGTTAAAATTAGAATCAATATACAACGAGTTATTAACTTATTCAATACCAAGATGAAGAATATGAGAATTTTGCTAATTATTATTGGGCTTTTTTGCATAACGCCTCTTTTTGCTCAGCACAACAATGAGCATATTAGAATAAACCAGCTTTTCAATTTTGGTTGGAAATTCAAATGGGGTGAGGTTACGAATGCCCACCATCTGACTTTTGATGATAGTGATTGGCGCAAGCTGGACTTGCCACACGATTTTCAGTTTGAACAACCCTGGGATGAATCTGCCAGTCGAGGGCGCGGATATAAAGCGACAGGTATAGGTTGGTATCGAAAAACGTTCCAAGCAGATTCCTGCTGGATGGGAAAGCGGATATTACTTGATTTTGAAGGTATCATGCTAACAGGTAACGTTTGGTTAAATGGAAAGAAAGTTGGTGGAACAGATTATGGTTATCTTGGTTTTGAATCAGATATAACGGATATTATTAAATACGATACCGCTAATGTGATTGCCGTTCGTGCTTCTACAGAAGGAGGTTCCCGTTGGTACACAGGCGGCGGACTTTTTCGGGATGTGCATTTAATCGTAAAAGATACCATCTCCATTGTTCGTAACGGCATTTTTATAACAACTCCCAACATCGCCAATCAGCATGCCGAGGTCAGTGTACAAGTGGAAGTGGAGGGGATTAAGAACAATCAGAAGCAACTGGAAATCCTAACAAAAATATTTTCGCCTGAAGGGAAACAAGTAGCCGAAACTCAAACGTTGGCCCCACAAAATTCAAGACGCCCTATAGAAGAAGTTCCATTGCCAAAGGTCATCATCTCTGATCCGCAGCTTTGGTCCTGCGAAACTCCCCATCTTTACACTGCGGAAGTTCAACTGATATTAAACGGCCAAGTGATTGATAAACTTACTGAGAAGTTTGGTATCCGTACCATTGAGTTCTCCAAGGAATTCGGATTTAAATTAAACGGTAAAAAGGTTTTCCTTAAAGGTATTGCCAATCATCACGACTTAGGGGCTGTGGGGGCAGCCGCTCACGAAACATCGATTGCCCGCATGATGGACAAACTTAAGGCCTTTGGCTTTAATCATATACGAACGTCACACAATCCTTATTCAAAGGCATTCATGAAAATTGCCGACGAGAAAGGAATTCTGATCGTTGATGAATTATACGACAAGTGGAGCAACACCATTGCCTGGGCAGGAAGTGCGCCATGGACTGAAATCTGGTATAAGAATCTTATAGAATGGATTAAACGGGACCGCAATCATCCTTCGGTCATTATGTGGAGCTTTGGAAATGAACTGCAATTTCAGGAAGAACGATGCGGATTTCCAACAAACGATTGGGGAGTAACTACCTACCGAATCCTAAATCTGTTAGCCAAACGTTACGACCCTACCCGCAAGACAACGGTTGGCATGTATCCTGCCCGTGCCGGAGGCATTGTAAAACACGACCCAGCTTTCAGGATTGAAGAAAACATTGTTCCACCCGAATTAGCAACCGTAACCGAAGTCGCCAGTTTCAACTATTGCTGGGATGATTACCAAGAGTATCTGAAACATGCTCCCGACATGATTATTTATCAAAGCGAGGCTGTAACCAATGAGTTGGCAGCTCCTTACTTCGGAATGGACAGAGAGAAAATGGTCGGATTGGCTTATTGGGGAGCCATCGAGTACTGGGGAGAATCCGCTGGCTGGCCGAGAAAGGGCTGGGACTATTCATTCTTTAATCATTCTTTAGAACCGAACCCGCAAGCCTATTTAATTAAAAGTATTTTCGAAGATGAACCATTGGTATATATTGGAATCGTTGATCGAGAAGGTGATACACGATTGTGGAACGACATGATAGTGGGACGAAAATACATCTCCTCACACTGGAACCGACAAGAGGGAAAAACATATAATCTTTATACTTACACCAATGCCGACGAGGTGGAATTACTGGTGAATGGCAAATCTATCGGCGTGAAACAGAATACGACTGAAGTAACAAAACGCAATGTCATATATTGGGAAAACGTCCCATTCTCTCCCGGCAAAATTACAGCAATTGCCCGGAAAGGAGGCAAAGTCGTAGCCCAACACGAGCTACAAACTACCGGAAAAGCCGTTCGACTAAAAATAGAAACTGAAAATGCCACCTGGAAAGCCGACGGTATGGATCTTCAATATGTCAAGGTATATGCCGTTGACAGCAAGGGACGCATAGTGCCGACGGCAACCGGCGAAGTAACTTTCCACGTCAGTGGAGCCGCACAGTTAATTGCAGTGGATAATGGCGATCATACAAGTGATGATTTATTTACAGGCCATAAAAAAGCTCTCCACAACGGTTTTGCCATGGCTATTCTACGATCAGGACAAATCGCCGGAACCGTAAAATTGAAAGTTACGGCAACAGGTCTGAAACAGGCAGAGAAAACCTTAACTGTACATCCAATCACTAATTAAATAATATATATCATGAAGAACATTTTATTGAAACGGGGACGCCTTCTCCTCACACTCTTTTTAGTAACTCAATTCACTGATACGTTTGCCCAAAAGCAAACTGTTATTCGTCCGGGTGAAATATGGCCCGATACGGATGGTAATCACATACAGGCTCATGGTGGCGGCATTACGCAAATCGGAGACACTTATTACTGGTATGGCGAAGCACGTGCGCAGAGTCAAGACCCCGATCGACGCTATGTGGGTTGCTACTCATCAAAGGATTTGACGAACTGGAAGTTCAGAGGCAATGTGTTGGAAATGGCTAATCCTGATACACTTGCTGCCAACTGGGTATTGGAACGCCCCAAAGTCTTTTATAATAAGAAGACGAAGAAATATGTCATGTATGTTCATATTGATGTGAACTATAAGCTGGCACAAGTGGGTATTGCAGTGAGCAATAAACCAACCGGTCCGTTTGAATATGTACGACGTTTCCATCCGTTGGGATTTGAAAGCCGGGATATCGGCCAGTTTATTGATGAAGACGGTTCCGCGTATTTAATATTTGAGGACCGCCCAAGTGGTGGTTTCCGTATTGCCAAACTATCTGATGACTATATGGATGTTGAAAAGAACATATGCCTCCTGAAAGAGCGTATAGAAGGTGGAGCCATCATCTATTACGAAGGCTTATACTATTGTGTGGGTTCGGGGCTGACCGGTTGGAAACCTAATCCCAACAAATACGCAACCGCTACTTCACTCGAAGGACCCTGGACGGAATTTAAAGATATCGCTCCACCGGAAGTCAATACATATGGAGCGCAATCATCGATGTTGATTAAAGTGGTTGGCTCTAAGAAGACAACAGTCCTGCTTTTGGCTGATATCTGGAAACCCGAAACACAATGGGACTCCCGCTATGTGTTAATGCCGTTGGAAATTGGTAACGGTAAATTGTGGCTACCTACTCCCCAACCTTATACAATAAATATGAAGACGGGAGAGACTACATTCGTAGAGCAATAACACATAAAACAGTATTCATATTACATATATACTTACAAAACAAATCATGAAAAGAAGTTGCATAACGCCCATCTATCGCCTGTTTGTAGCCTTCACATTGCCGCTCGCCTTGTTCTCCTGCAACAATCAACCGACCTCTGTTGCGATTCCAACGGAAGAGCAAGTCGGCGCCTTGGTGATGCCGGAAGAAATCGCTCCCGTCACCGATGCACCTTTCGAGTTACCTGATTTCAAGAGACCGGTGTTTCCCGACCTCACAGTCAGCATCACCGAACGTGGAGCTAAAAAAGACACATTTATTACCGACGTGATAAATAACCTGATTGATGAAGTGAACGCAAAAGGCGGTGGAACAGTACTGATACCTGCCGGAAAATGGTTTGCCGGGCGTATTACATTGAAGAGCAATGTAAACCTCCACATTGCCGAAGGGGCAGTTATCGAATTTTCCGGACGGGTGGAAGATTATCTTCCCGCCGTATTTACCCGCCACGAGGGCATTGAGATGTTGGCTTCCGGTGCATTCATTTATGCCAATGGACAACACAACATTGCGGTGACCGGTAAGGGAACAATCCTTGGTCCTGAGTTGGACTCCGAAGTAAGAACCCGTTTGAACACTGCAGCCAACGTAGATATAGATGTACCTCCATCCATGCCTCTTGCCAAACGCGTGTTCGACGGTATGGAAGGACGAGATTTCCAACCACCGAGAACAATCGCACCAATCAATTGCACCAACGTATTTATCGAAGGCATCACAATGAACCGCAGTGCTATCTGGAACGTAGTACCCACATATTGCGAGAACGTTATCATCCGTGGAATTACAGTGAATTCGTTGGGGATACCCCGTGGCGACGGCATTGATGTGGAATCGTCTAAAAATGTACTTATCGAGTATTGTACCTTGAATTGCGGCGATGATTGCTTTACACTGAAATCGGGCCGGGGAGAAGAAGGAGTGCGCATAGGCAGACCAACCGAAAACGTAGTCATCCGCTACTCTTTAGCCCAACAAGGACATGGTGGCATAACCTGTGGAAGCGAAACGGCAGGGAATATAAAGAATATCTATGCCCACGATTGCGTTTTTAACGGTACATGGTCGGGGATTCGTTTCAAAGCATTCCGGCCTCGTGGAGGCGGTACGGAAAATGTATTGTATAAGCGCATCCGCATGATAGATGTGAACGTGGCTTTCATCTGGGATATGCTGGGAAGCCGCCGTTGGGTGGGCGATCTGGCAAACCGTTTGCCGCTAAGAGAGGTTACTGAACTGACTCCGATATTGAGAAACATTCATGTAAAAGACTTCATCGTGGAGTCGGCAGACAATTTTATAAGCGCCAACTGCATTCCGGAAATTCCCGTTAACAATGTATTGATTGAAAATGGTGAAGTCAACACTACATCACTCATACCTGTGTTGAATGATGTCGACGGATTTATTTTACGCAACCTAAGTTTTCGGGCACGGGAAAATAAGATTAACATCCTTGACGGACGGAATATCTTATTAGATCAGGTCAGGTTCGAGATTCCCGGAAATGAATTGGCCGTTAACATACAAGGTACGCAGTCGGCAAGTATTGTGCTCCGAAACAATGGCAATGACATCAGGATAGGGACAGCCTCCCACCGACTCATTTTGCAGAATGGGATTGCATTTAAATTAGAGTAAATATATTATTTCTCCTGCCGATTGCTTACCTTTGCTCTTGATTCAACACCGGAAAATCATGTATCAATCTATAATCAGCGATAGACAAAAAACAATTCTGTTTGGGTTGTTATTTCAGTTCCTGTCTGTTATTATCATACCTTCTTTTGCCCATGATATATTGCAAATCAATACCGTAACCAACCGAAACGGGTTATCCCAGAATACAGTCAGAGCATTGATGCAAGACAGTCAGGGGTTTCTGTGGATGGGCACTATTAATGGCGTAAACCGGTTTAATGGCAAGGAATTCCTTACCATTAAACCCGGCCCCGGTCTTTCTTCGTCTATGGCGGACAACAGAATAACAAACCTGTTTGAAGATAAAAACGGTTTTATCTGGATACACACCTTCTCGAATACCTTTTTCTGTTACGATACCAAATTAGAATCGTTCATAGATTATACCGCCGAATCAAAACTCTTCAATCAAATTACGGAAACAACCAATGGCGATATCTGGTTATGGGGGAAACAAGGATGCTTGCGAATACGCCATATAAACGGGAAATTGCAATCGCAGCCTTTTAATGATTCCCGCTTGAATCATCACCCCACATCTGTCTTGTTTGAAGACTCGAAGCATAGCGTATGGATTGGAACAGATAACGAACTTTTCCGACTAACGGGTAATACATTAACGTCTGTTGAAAAGGGCACAACCTATAAAAGCGTACACGAAATAGGTGAGCGTTTATTTTTTATCTCAGAAAGCAGTATCGCAATATTCGATGACCGTGACCGTGAATTTCTCCCGGCAGTAAGTATCGTCACCGATCCCAGCGCAGCATTAACTTCTTCTTGCCTCATCGACGGGGGTATCATTCTGATCAACGGAAGAAAAGGAATGCATGCTTTCGATACCCATACACTGAATGTTATATCTGCACACCCGTTCTTCCCACATACACCACCGGTGGATGGCAGTTTTATCATTGATAACAAAGGGGGTGTTTGGGTATACAACAGAACAGGAATGCTCTGGAGACATCGTGCCGGAAATAGGTTTGAGGCATTGCATCTGATCCCTCCTGAAATCTTGCCTTTAGTATATAATGAGCGATTCAAGGTATACCACGATTCAAGGGGGATTATCTGGATCACTACCTATGGAAACGGACTGTTTGCCATTGACACATCAGATGAAACGATTCATCACTACACTGCAAATAAAGAATTAACAAGCAACTATCTATTCTGTGTCACCGAAGACAGCTCCGGTGAAATATGGGTAGGTACTGAATTTGCCGGAGCCATCAAAATATCCTTAACCCACTATCCGGTCAATGTACTCAATGTTTCGAATGACAATATTAACAGAGGGAATGCTATCCGTCTGATATACGAGGACTCCAACCGGCAATATTGGTTCGGAACGCGAGGCGGACATTTATATCTGTGCGATTCCTTATTCAATCCCTTGCACGATTATCACATGAATGGAGGCATACCCTTTAGCATGGCCGAAGATACGCTGGGCTGTAAATGGGTGGGAACGAAAGGGGAAGGACTTTTCATCTTTCCGCCCAAAAGCACCGGGGGGAAACCACAGAATTTTCATTTGCATAGCCACGCAAGGCAGAGCTCTTTAAGCAATAATATCTTCACTGTTCTTCGGGATACCAAAAATCGTATGTGGATTTCGACTTTTGGTGGAGGTCTGCATTTGGGCGAACGGAAAGGTGACCGACTCACTTTTACTCAGATTAACATGGCAAACGAACAGCAGGACATGATGCGTTCCATGATACAAGACCGCGAGGGCCTGATGTGGGTAGGAAGCAATGAAGGCGCCATTGTGTTTGAGCCGGACGAACTGATGCGGGATAATACCCAATACCTGAACTTCCGGTCGGACACGAAGAATCCGCAATCGCTGAGCAACGATGAAGTGAAAGTGATTTTTGAAGATAGTAAAGGAAATATCTGGTTAGGTACCACCGGAGGCGGTCTGAACCTGTTGATAAGAGAAAATCCACTCCGTGATTCGTGGTTTAAGCATTATACCAGCAAAAACGGACTATCGAACGAGATTATCCAAGCTATTACGGAGGATAATGAAGGGTATATATGGGTGAGTACAGAAAATGACATTTCGAGATTTAATCCCACCACCGAACGTTTTGAAAATATCATTTTCTCTGAAAGCAAACAGCCCACTATTTTCAGTGAGTTATCGAGCTGGAAAAACAGTGATGGCGAGTTGATGTTCGGAAGTTATAATGGAATATATAGATTTAACCCGGCCGAAATTGCATACAAGACCTATGTTCCTCCGGTTACCATTACCGATTTACGCATTAATGGCAATAAAGTAAAACCCGGCGAGGAGCACTCGCCTCTTACGGAAAGTATTACTACCACCTCTAAAATCATCCTTAACCATAACCAGAACTCTTTTAATCTGGAGTTTTCGGTGCTTGATTTTCACGCACCGGAGTATAACCAATACACTTACTACCTCGAAGGGTATGAAAAAGATTGGAATAACATATCACGCAGCAACGTAGCCACCTACCGGAATATCCCTCCGGGAACTTACACTTTCCGTGTAAAAGGAACAAATAGTTTTGGTGTATGGAGTGCTCAGGAAACTACGGTAGAAATCGTAGTCAAGGCACCGTGGTGGAAATCGGGCTGGGCATTTCTCTTGTATACTATAACCACAGTCATTATTGCCTTTTTCGTATCGCGAATGCTAATCAAAATACACCGCTTGAATACGGCTGTCGAAGTAGAAAAGCAGTTAACAGAATACAAGTTGCGCTTTTTCACCAACATTTCACATGAGTTTCGTACCCCGCTAACAATTATCCGTGGTTCGATAGATGCTTTGCTGAATTATGGTAACCTGCCCTGGTTTGTGGACAAGCAGGTGAACGCCTTATCCAAAAGTTCCTCCCGTTTACTTCGCCTGATAGATCAATTGCTCGAATTCCGCAAGTTACAAAACAGCAAGATGGAATTACGGTTGGAGAAAACAAATGTCGTAAGCTTCTTCTACGATATTTATCAAACATTTAATGAGGTAGCCGAAAAGAAGAAGATTGAATACCAATTCGTATCGGACGAACAAAAATGGCGCATGCTAATCGATAAAAGTAAGATGGACAAGGTAGCATACAATCTATTATCAAACGCCTTTAAACATACTCCTCATGGAGGGAAAATCGTCATGAGCCTGCATTTCTCTACCACTGACGATTCTCTTATAATCCATGTGGCTGATAACGGAAAAGGCGTACCCAAAGAACAGCGTGAGCACCTGTTCGTACGTTTTCAGCAGATAAACTATACTTCCAATGGAACAGGGGTGGGTTTGCATTTCACTTCCGAATTGTTAAAGGTGCATAAAGGTCGTATAAAATACATCGAGTCAGAATGGGGTGGAGCATGTTTTGAAGTATCCATACCTTTATCCGATTCAGCCTATAGCCAAGAAGATATTATGAAAGACGAAAATATACTATATACTCCGGAAAATGTTTCTACAGACCATATCAAGGACATAAAATCATTCGATTCACCCATCGGTAAGCCTTATAAGGAATATGATATCATGGTGGTTGAAGATGATGATGACGTCCGGGAGTTCATCGTAGACCAGCTCAGTGAATATTTTACCGTATTATCGGCTACCAATGGTGCGGAAGGTCTGGAAAAGATAGCAGAAAGGCAACCCAACATCATTGTCAGCGATGTTATGATGCCCGAAATTGATGGTTTCGAACTTACCAAACGTATTAAAGATGGAGCTGAGACAAGCCATATCCCCGTCGTTCTGCTCACCGCGCACTCGTCGGAACAACACCAGTTGGAAGGTGTGAAAATGGGCGCAGACGATTATGTTACCAAACCATTTAGTATAGAATATCTGGTTACCCGCATTCTGAAACTAATCGAACAACGCGAAAAGCTACAACAGAAGTTCATGACTGAACCTGGTTTAAAACAACTGAATACGAATTTCACAGATAGGGATAAGGTCTTTTTAAACAAACTACACGACATCATAGAGAAAAATATAGACAATTCCGAATTTACCGTTGAAGATTTTGCACAGGCACTTTCCATGGCTCGTACAAATTTCTATAAAAAGGTAAAGGGGCTCACAGGACATTCTCCCAACGAGTATCTACGGATTATACGCATGAAGAAAGCTGCGGAATTGCTCCTGACAACCGATATGAATGTGGGTGAAATATCCTATCAGATAGGATTCAACGATCAATTCCACTTCAGCAAAATATTTAAAAGTCAGTTTGGGGTATCGCCGTTGCAGTATAGAAAGAAGTGAGAATATCCCAAATTTGCCTCAATACATTTCAAATGAACCCTTCATTTTGATAATAACCACATAAAAATGTACTCCCGTACATATATTCCAAGCGTCCTCTGAGTACGTTTGCAGCGTAACTCCTACGATGAATTGATACATTTCAATAGGAGCCTTAATTAATTTTAAACTAATATTATTTTATGGAAAATGGAAAAAGACAGGGTGCCTTACACCTTATGAGAAAGTTTCTCAGACCTTCATTTGTAGTGCTATTTTTAGTAATAGCCACTATTGCATTTTCACAAAGCAAATCAATTTCGGGTACTATACTTGATAGTACCGGTGAGCCAATTATTGGCGCAAATGTAACAGTAGATGGTACCGCCAATGGTACCATATCCGACCTGGACGGAAAGTTTAGCCTTTCCGGTGTAACTGATAATAGCAAACTTAAAGTTAGCTACATTGGTTTCCTTACGCAAATCTTTCCGGTATCAGGTAAAACCAATTTCCAAATCATCTTAAAAGAAGATGCACAATCGTTAGATGAAGTGGTGGTGGTAGGTTATGGTACCATTAAAAAATCGAATACAGTCGGTTCCATTGGTACGATGAAAGCAGATGCTATTGAAGACCGCCCCATTGCGCGTGTTGAACAGGCATTACAAGGACAGATAGCAGGGGTATCCGTAAGAAGCACTTCCGGTTCACCGGGTAGTGATATCACAATCAGTGTGCGTGGAAATGCTTCCATCAATGGAGAAAGTACTCCATTGTACGTTGTTGACGGTGTGCCGCTTGACAACCTTTCAGGAATCAACCCCAATGATATTGCCTCTCTTGATGTATTGAAAGATGCAGCTTCGGCTTCTATCTACGGAGCACGTGGTTCAAATGGTGTTATCCTCATTACAACAAAACAAGGTAGAACAGGCAAACCCGTAATCACACTGAATGCGTATGCGGCATATTCTACCATTGAAAGAAAAGTAGATGTAATGAACTCGGAAGAATGGATAGCGTTCAATAAAAAGTGGTACGATCACCAATGGGTAACCAAAACTGGCCAACCGGCATCAGTCAGTCAAGCCGACAGGATAGCCTATGCTGAACAAAAAGATGGAAAGACTTACTCATCACGGGCAGAATTAGCTGGCATTCGGAATAATTATGGTATATATGACCCATGGTGGGATAGCAGTGACCTTGAAGCCATTGACTGGCAAGATGAACTGTTTAGGACAGCTCCGTCTTACGATATTCAACTCAATGCTTCGGGTGCTACTGAGAGATTAAACTATACAGTTTCCGGTGGTGTGTTTTCACAAGACGGCGTCATTCATGGTTCATCCTATGACCGTTATTCTTTACGTGCCCGATTCGAAGCGCAAATGACAGATCGCATCAAAATAGGAGTTAATATTGCCCCCTCCTATGGAGTCCGCGAAGGCGCAAATGTAGATGGTAAAGACAATGCAGTATCTGGTGCATTAAGTCTTCCCGGTTGGGTGCTTCCAGGTGCTGGACGAAATGCCGGTGCAAAGCCTTATAAATTTTATGACACATGGGGACCGGGACCTAATAATGTAAGTCCGTATATAAGAGCTACAGCTCCTGAAAGAAAAATAGCCGATACACGTGTCAACACATCTTTAAATACCACCATCAACATATTAAAAGGACTTGATGTTCACGGTATGGTTGCATGGAACTATCGCTCAAATAACGAACGGGAATATACCCCTACATGGTCAAATGGAAAATGGGATGTAGCAAAATATCCTGGTGAATATTCTAGTTCTACTTATAATACAGTACTTTCGAACTCATTATTGTTTCAAGGGTTATTGACCTACACAAAAGAATGGGGTATTCATAGTATTGATGCATTATTAGGTATATCACAAGAAAGCTCTAGTACAACATATTCTAAACAAGGTCAATCTGCATTTCCTGACGATAAAACGTGGATTTTCAATAAAGATAAAGGCAAGACAGATAAGAATGAAGTAACTTATAATAAAAATGCCATTATATCTTATTTTGGTCGTGTACAATATGCATTAATGGATCGTTATCTTGCTACGATTTCTCTTCGTCGCGACGGTTCGTCCAAATTTGGGTCTAAAAACCGTTGGGGATTTTTCCCATCCGTATCCGGAGCTTGGAAAGTAAATGAAGAGCCTTTTCTACGTGATGTAGAGTGGTTAGGAACTACAAAATTACGTTTAAGTTGGGGACAAGCAGGTAATGACCGTATTGGTACGGCACAATTCTTGTCTAACATGTCTGCCTTAAATTATCCTACCGGTGAAGGACAAACTTTAACTAATGGATATGTCGTAGGTAATATTGCCAACTCATTACTTGGTTGGGAAACTACTACTTCATACAACATAGGGGTTGACTTTGGTATTCTCAACAACCGAATTTATTTATCTATGGATTACTATAAAAAGAAGACAAAGGATTTGCTGTTGAAAGCACCCGTCTCTTTAATCACCGGATACTCAAATATGATGGATAACGTAGGTAATGTAGACAACTGGGGGATGGAATTTGAGCTAAATACAGCAAACATTTCAGCTCGTAAGTTCAAGTGGAACAGTTCATTGAATATATATTTTAACAGAAATAAAATTACCAGTTTAGGGACTGATAATTCGGATATCCGTTCAGGACAAGGTAATACGATTATCCAAAAGGTAGGACACCCTATTAATTCATACATGTTATTGCGTGTTGAACGTACCTTACGTGCATCCGACTTTGAGGCAGATGGCGTTACCCCCAAAGAAGGAATAGCCATATATACCGGTCAAAAACCCGGAGACTCAAAGTGGGCTGATGTAAAAAAAGACGGTAAAATCACCTCGGATGATTATGATGTAGTTGGAAGCTACCAACCTGATTTTGAGTGGGGATTTACTAACACATTCAAATATGGGAATTTCGATGCATCTATCTTAATGCAAGGCAGAGTGGGCGGAGATCTTCTAGCTATCGGTTCCCGAGGGTGGAATCGTGCAACTGGCGCACCAGGATACAACTACATGAGTAGATGGCTGTATAATGCATACTGGTCGGAGGACGAACCGGGCGATGGCAAAACACCGGCTTTCTTTGCTAATAGTGTAACTGGCGGGCAATATGATACGAACTGGATGTATGATGCCGGATATGTTCGTATTAAAAATATAACCCTGGGATACACTCTTCCACTCAAACCAAATGGCATAATAAGCCAAGCTCGTGTATATGCTTCTTGCGATAATGTGTATATGTGGGATAACTATGATCCCGGATACTCACCTGAAGGTGCTACGCAAGATGGTGGTGCAGCCGATTGGGGTGCATATCCACAAGCTAGAACATTTTCTTTTGGTGTTAATATAACTTTCTAAACAGTAAGAACAATGAGAAAAGTAATATATATAGTAGCTCTATTTGCAGTGATATTGTCTTTTGCATCATGCGAGAATAATATTAATATTTATCCGGTCGAGAATAATACTGCGGACCAGTTTTATTCTTCAGAATTTGAAATGAATCAAGCCATTATTGGGGTGTATGCGCGATTAGGTCGTAATGGCACTAACACTGACTTTCCTACCGATTATTATCTGCAAGCATCCGAAGGCCGTTCAGATAACTGGTTCTATGCCTCGTTAGCCAATGCGCAACGCGATCAGGTGGATTTCAGAACATTTCATGTTACTGATGTTACAGTATTAAACCAGACCATCTATGCCCGGTTATATCAGATTATTAAGGAAGCAAACAATTTGCTAAGCAAAGCACCTGAAACTTATACCAGATATCGTGCAGAGGCTTGTTTTCTTCGCGCACTGGCTTATTTTGAACTAGTAAGAGCTTATGGACCTCAGCCGGTATTTAATTACCCGATTGAGAATGCGGATGCAAAGAAAATGGAACGTCAGCCTGTCACAGATGCTTATACTCAAATCATTTCCGACCTCGAATTTGCTGCTGCTAATCTTAATCCGTTTTATACAGGAAACGATGCGGGTCGTGTAGGTTCAATAGCCGCCAAATGTTTATTAGGACAAGTATATGTCACAATGGCCGGATATCCCCTAAATGACAACACCGCTTATGGAAAAGCAGAAACTGTATTAAGCGGAATAATGAATGATGTTAAAGCGCGTTTTGCTCCCAATTATGCTTATATCTTCGATGTAGAAAAAGAAAATAAATATGATCTTTTTTCCGTTCAGTTTGCATCTGGTAATCAAGGGTTGGGAAGTTCAATGGCGGGTTTTGTAACCGCAAGTGGTTCAACTGGAACCTGTTTTCCTGAATGGGCCTATGCAGGATACACACAGCAAGGTCAAGATTTCCGTGTAGATACGCTTCTGATAAATAAAATGAAAGAAGTCAACGATAAGAGATTGGTAACAACAGTCGCCGATGGTTTCTGGACAATAGTTGACCATGGATATACCAAACAAGATACGATTGACTATTATCAAAAAAGGTCTCTTCTCATCAAATACCTGACCAAGGACAATACAAATGCCACGATTAAAGCGTGGAATGATTATCCGTTAAACTATCCGATCCTCCGCCCAGCAGATGCTTATTTGTTATATGCCGAAGCATTGGTCAATAATGGCAAAGCCGGTCAAGCCAAAGAATGGGTAGATGCTATACGCGAACGTGCAGGACTTGCTCCTTTAACCGCAGATCCGACCATAGATGATATCATGTATGAGCGCAGATGCGAATTCTTAGGTGAAGGGAAACGATATTTTGATTTGGTCAGAATGGGGGAAAGTTCTTTTATAACCACATTAAAGAACTTCTCAGACCACTACCATGTAGGTAAGAATGCCAATGAACCGGATAAACGCGACATGCTATTACCTATTCCCCTAACTGTAAGAGCAATACACACCACATGGGAACAAAATTACGGGTATTAGTTTATATATAAATGAAGTAAAATGGGAGATGTTAGGAAACCTACATCTCCTGTTTACTCTTCAATCTTATAGTTTTCTATCTTCAGCCTTATGACTTAAATAAATGAATATAATATGAAAGTAAAAACAGGATATACATATTTACTACTTGTCTTCCCGTTATTTGTTTTAACTTCTTATACAAGTAATAAAGAGTACACACCTTTGCCAGAAAAGGAACAAATGGCACCTTTAAAAAAGGAAGAAGTGCTCAACTACGCCACATTAGTCAATAGCTATTTCATGCGAAAATATCCCGACGTGAGTGCACCTTCCAATGTAGGAGGCAAGCAAAGAGACAGCAAAATCTGGACACGAGGTGTATACTACGCTGGTTTAATGGCTATGTATACACAAAACCCTAATCCAACATGGTTGAAATATGCTACAGACTGGGCAGAGTTTCATCACTGGATGGCAGGTGTAAATAAAACCATTCGTCATGCCGATTTTCAATGCTGCGGACAGGCCTACCTTGATTTATATATGCTAGACAAATCAAAACCAGAACGCAAAGCCCATATAAAAAAACTAATCGATAGCATGCTGGCTACCGACAAAATAGATGACTGGGATTGGGTAGATGCATTGTTCATGGCCATGCCGATATTCGCGCAACTCGGTTCGATTGAAAAAGATAACCGCTATTTTGAACGAATGTATGAAATGTATATGTATACGCGCAATAAACAAGGGGGAGAAGATCGTTGCGGAGGTACCCCCCTATTTAACGAACAAGACGGACTATGGTACAGAGACCACCATTACGACCCTCCTTATATGGATCTTATTGAAACAGATAAACCTTGTTATTGGTCGAGAGGAAATGGTTGGGCATATGCAGCCTTGGCTCGTGTATTGCAATATGCACCGAAAGACGTGACTCATCGGAATCAATATATTTATGACTTCAAACGAATGTCCGAATCCTTACTTCAATGTCAGCGTACCGATGGATTTTGGAGTGTAAGTTTAGCTGCTCCAACCAACACAGGCGATTCTCTTTCTCCCGGTCCTGAAACATCTGGCACAGCTTTATTTGTAGCCGGAATGGCTTATGGAATTAATGAAGGTATTCTGGATCGGAAAACATATTTACCGACTGTAATCAGAGGTTGGAATGCCCTTAGCAAAATTGCTGTACGAAAAGAAGACGGTTTACTGGGCTATGTACAAGGAGCAGGCTCAAAGCCCGAAGATGGACAGCCTATGTTAGCTAATCATATTCCGGAGTTTGAAGACTTTGGTGTTGGGTGTTTTCTATTGGCTGCTGCAGAAGTATATCGACTGGCAGAGGATGTTCGAGGACTTTATGTCGGTACTAATTATCATCCGCACGACGTGGTCCCGGAACAATGGGAACGAGATATCCGCTTAATGAAAGAAGCCGGATTCACAACAGTCCGTCTTGGACACTTAGCTTGGGATAGTTATGAACCAAGTGATGGACGGTTCGAGTTCGAATGGTTTGATCAAGTGATGGAACTGATGTACAAAGCAGGAATAAAAGTAATACTTGATATTGCCGTTCGTCCAGCACCTATTTGGTTGCACAAGAAATACCCATCCATTAGTATCACCGCTTCGGATGGAGATTTGCTATATCCTAACCGCAGATACATGGAGGATGTAGGCGATCCAATGTACCAACAATATGCTTTACGTTTTACAGACGCCATGTCCAAACGATACGCAAACCATCCGGCCTTACTGGCATTCGGTATAGATAATGAACCGGGCGATGGACGGATATCGTATTCGAAAACAGTGAGACAACGATTTAAAACATGGTTGAAGAATAAATATGTTACTACAGACAACCTCAATAAAGCCTGGGCTGGTCAACGTTGGTCAAGGCGAATCAGCGATTTTGATGAAGTCGGATTACCACAATCCGGTTCAATACCAGGCCAACCCGAAAGAATGCTCGATTTCAGACGCTTTCTTTCCGATGAAATAAACAGCTTTTATTTCAGGATGGTTGATGTTATCAATAGAAATGCACCCAGCGCACTGACAAATACAAATGCTTGGTATTATTGCGACAGAAAATATTACGACTATGTACCGATGGCTTATTCCGGAAAAATGACCCGCGAAGGAGCCGGGTTTTATCCGGGGGGCTCATTACTCTCTAACCCTGCACTATATGATGCGTTGTTCGGTATAGCACGGATTCAGTTCGAAAGTGACAATCCATTCTGGTGTAATGAATTTGCTACCATGACTTCAGTGCCTAAAGCGATGAGGAAATACGCTTACGCCACACTGATGTATGGCAATCAAATGGTATGTGGATGGACATGGCAAAGCATGCACGGAGGAGAAGAACAGTATTTCATGGGTATGATGGATTGGGATGGTCAATTGAACCGAAAGTACTATGAATACAAACAGATTGCCGAAGAGTTTAAGAAAATTGAGACTTTTTTCCCCTATAAAATAAATGCTGAAATAGGTCTTGCCTACTCATTTCCGAGCCAGATGGTGGGTAGTAGCTATCCCGTAAAGCATGATACTCAACTTCAACATTGTTTTGAGCTATTCCTACAGAAAAACATGGATGTCCGGATACTGGATATAAATCGGAGCCAATTGGATTATAAATTACTCATTTTACCGGGAATAGCTGTAATGGATAAAGCGTCAGCCGATAAAGTAGAGGCATTTGTAAAAAGCGGAGGAACGGTTATCATGACCAGCCATTCGGCCCTTTTGGAAGAAACAGGGCAGGTTTTTGCCACAACTTTACCCGGACACCTTAACGAAGTCTTTGGTATTCGCGTAGGAGGTTTTGAGGAGACAAAGAATATGAATGAAATTTCACGCCTTTCTTATAAAGAGAAAGAACTTTTGCTAGACTATCAGGGACAGAATGTAGAAACAGAGTCCGCAAGATATGATATCCTTGAAGTACGTGGTGCCAAAGTACTCGGAAAAATAGTTAGCTTGGACAAAGACTATCCAGTCATCACTTCTCATTCTTACGGAAAGGGCCAGGCCATTTACGTTGGTCTTCCAGCAGACAATACCGTCTTAAATCCGATAGTGGATGAATTGATTGAGAAGCTTTCAATCAAGAAAGGACCGGATGTACCCGAAGGTATCATGGCCAGAAAGATTGACGATAATCATTTATTAATGCTTAATCTAACCAATGAAACGAAAGAAGTGAAAATAGAAGGAAAAACATATAGTATTCTTCACAATAAAAATTATAATGGAAGTTTCAATCTTGCTCCTCAGGAACCTGAATTCATTGAACTGAAAAATTAATATATAGACTTTCCATCGTTTTAAACCCATGTTTTATGAAAAATAAAAAAAAACAAGTTACTTTACACCTTATGAAACAGATGAGAGTTATATCTCTATTGCTCCTATCCAGTGTAATGCTGCCGGGATGTGGTAAACAGAACCAGTATATCACAGAAAGTTTGTCTGATGCACTTTATGGATTTGAGCATATCCAAGACAGTGCCCGCACGAAGGTTTGGTGGTTCCACGGAGAAACAGAAACCACCAAAGAAGGGATAACCGCCGATCTGGAGGCCTACAAGAAAGCAGGAGTAGGAGGCGTTGTATACTACGACCAGACCCACTGGAAAATGGAGAATGCTTTACCCGCATTTTCAACAGAATGGTGGGAAATGCTTCGATTCTCGGCCGAAGAAGCAAAGCGGCTAGACCTAACTTTTGAATTGAATATCTCTAATGGGTTTGTTGCCGGTGGTCCCTGGATTACGGATGAATTAAGCATGAAGAGGCTTGCAGCAAGTGAACTGCTTATTGATGGAGGACGCTTCTTTGAGGGTAACCTGGAAGTACCCAAAAATCAGTATAACTTTTATAAAGATGTGGCCGTTTTAGCTTTTCCCGTACAAGAAGAAACCGGAACGTCCCGCACAGAAAAAGTAAAAGTATCATCGAACATACCGGAAATAGATGTAGATAATATATTTAATCCTAAATCAAAGTCTTTGACACAAATTCCTGTTACCTCCAAAGGCAATGTGTATATTAATATGGAGTTTTCTGACGAGTTTACAGCCAGAAGTATGACTTATGAAGCATACCCACAAGTAAGGGTGAGAACCAGCGCAACGAATATTCCCGGTCCTCCGGGAGAAACATTCGTAGGTACCGGCTATCGTGTCCTCCCCGACTTCGGTCAATTGGAAGTTTCAGAAGATGGTGTGAATTACAAAAAGGTTTGTGATATTAAGCCCACCTATCACTCTCTCGAAGGTTGGCGTCAAAGAACAATTTCGTTCAATGCAGTAAAGGGAAAATATTACCGGCTGAATCTTCACGACTGGTGGGATGAGAAGATGACCAACCCGAATCTTCAGCTTGGAGCGGTAGTGTTGAGTTCATCGGCAAAACTTGATCAATGGGAGAAAAAAGCCGGATTCTATTCCGACTATATAGACCGCGATAAGACTCCGGATTACTCCAAATCAGAAGTTATTGACTCCAAAAGCATCATAAACATCACTGACAAAATTGATGCGAATGGTGTTTTGCGCTGGAATGTCCCCACAGGCAAATGGCTGATAATGCGTTTTGTATACGTACCAACCGGAGGAGCTATCAAACATGGAAGACCCAATTTAATGGGAAGGGAATGTGATAAATTATCTGCAAAAGCAGCCGAAGTACAATGGGATAATTATGTAGGGAAGATTCTTGATTCGCTGAAGGTCACAAATAGCGGACATGTTTCGGGTATCATAATGGATAGTCATGAAGCTGGCGCACAAAACTGGACCGACGATTTTATGGTTGAGTTTAAGCAACGACAGGGGTATGATCCAATCCTTTATCTTCCTGCCATGATGGGGTATATTATTGATGGAGTGAAGGAATCCAATGGATTTCTTTTTGATGTGAGGCGCAACATTGCAGATATGGTGGCCGATAATTATTTTGGAACCATGGAGCGTTTATGTAATGAAAATGGGTTAATACTTACCGCCCAAGCCATTGGGAACGCTTTAGGCATTGTTGGCGACCCTATTCAGGCAAAAAGCAAAGTCAGTAAACCTCAGGGAGAATTCTGGGGCATACATCCGACCGGAAATTATGACATAAAAGAAAGTTCTTCGTCAGCTCATTTATACGGAAAGAAAATAGCTTCCGCAGAAGCGTATACTGATGTTAAATTCAGTGCATCATTAGCCTTTATTAAATCACTTGCCGACTATGCCTATGCCTTCGGCATTAATGAATTTGTAATCTGTGCATCCGCCTATCAGCCTTGGTTGGATAAAATACCTGGAAGCACAGGGGGGGGACGCCATTACGCCATCAATAGAAATAATACCTTTTGGAATTACAGTGCTCCTTTTTGGGATTTTCAGGCACGAAATGCTTTTATCATGCGCCAAGGTAAATCTTCCATTGATTTGTGTGTTTATTTGGGAGGAAATGCCCCGATAAAGATTCTGACATATAGACTTCCGGACATACCGGGTGGCTTTGATTTTGATGCTTTTACCACTGATGCGCTGCTCACCAGAATGAATGTGTGCGATAGAAAGATCACATTACCCGATGGAGTGAATTACAAGATGATGGTTCTGCCGGAAAATGGCGATATTACTTTAGATGCTTTGCAGAAAATTGCTTCTATGGTGAAAGCGGGAGCAAAAATCTACGGACCTAAACCAACTGGTTCTGATTCTGGGAAAGAATTAGAAAGAGAGGCTGAATATCAGAAACTCACCAAGGAATTATGGGGTGAGAATCCATCGTCATCAGGAGTTAACAAAGTAGGAAAAGGCGAAGTATATTGGGGGATGACTTTGGCAAAAGCAATTGAACAGGCTAACATTATCCCTGATATTCAAATGGAAAAAGGTGATACGAAAGCATCAATGATTTATTTCACACATCGTGAACTGACGGATGCTAATATCTACTTTCTGGATAATCATAAAGATGAGGAAGAAGATAACATCTTTACTTTTGCTTCACATGGTAAATATGCCCAGTTGTGGAATACCGTAACAGGCAAGCGATTCTCTCTTCCAATCTTAAAATCAGATAGTAAAAGTACATCCATTAAACTACACTTACATCCTCGTGAATCGTATTTTGTAGTAATAACAGATAAGGAAGAACAGCTTCCTCCTATCTCCTGGTTTACCTCTAAAGATAAAACGGAAAGGATTGAAGGTCCGTGGCAAGTTTATTTTGATAAGAAATTCGGAGGACCAGGCAATGTTACCTTTGATAATCTAAGCGATTGGACAACAAATACGGATCCATGCATTAAATATTATTCAGGTACTGCTATCTACAAAAAGACAATTTCCACACATACCACTGGAAACAAGGTTTATATTGATCTGGATAATCCGGGATTTATTGCACGGGTGTTTGTTAATTCGCAAGATGCCGGAGTTGTTTGGTGCTCGCCCTGGAAGTTAGAAATCACTCCGTATTTGGTAGATGGAGAGAATAATATTGAAATCCATGTAGCAAACTCATTGATGAATCGCATGATATATGATGCTTCATTAAAGGAAAGCGAGCGCATTACTTACTCTTATCCACAAATTGCTACTCCAAATGATAGGCTTGAACCTTCGGGACTAAGACAAGTTAAGTTAATATGGAAACACGATAATTAATAGTTATCACGAATCATAAATATACAGTTCTTCTCCCTATTGAAACCAATAATTTCAATAGGGAGATGCTAAGCAGAACAAGAAATACAAAATTATTTCTTTAACTCCACATCAAAACTGGCAGCATCCTTGCACGCAAAGCGCAGAACCGTTTGATATTTATCTTTAGAGACAACCTTGCAATAAGGGGTTTCAGCAACCTTCCACTCACCTTTCAATGTAACTGTTACAGGTATCTCACCACTATCATTGTCAATCCAGGGTCGGGAATAGATGCTACGTTCCTTGCGCTTGCCGTCTTTATCAAAAGCTTCGTCACTCGGACCACGATAAAGAGCCAGGTCCGGTTGGGAAACGGTCAGCAGGAGCTTGCCTTTATCCTCGCGTATCATAACGAGACAAGAAGTATCGGCTTTCTGCAATAAACCTTCTTTCGGCAACACTTGCGGAGTTTCAAAAAGCACATAAGACGTAAGGTTATCCGTCAGGGAACGGACTATATGAGCATTGCTATCTTGCTGCAAAACTTTATAAGTAGGTTTCCGGGCAAATGCTTTCAGAGTTGCCTCATCCGTATGTGGCAGAACTGCATATTCATAAGAAGCACCTTTCGGAGCCTTACCATGTTCCAATACCAATGAAACCCAGTCGCCGGAAGTAGGCTTCGGGTTACGTTCTCCTACGGAAACCTGCGGGAAGTTTTTCTCATATTTCGCCGCTTTCATCGAGTTTTTCGAGAGATAATAGCCTACGCCGTTAGGGTCTATATACGTTTGCCCATCGCTCTTGTAAGCATCCCAATACTCATGCATTTCGGGAGTGACAGCAGCCAACTGGAAAACAGTAGTCTCCGTGGGAAACTCTTCGTTCGTATTCTCAATGTCCGTACCCAGACAGACAATCGTTCCGTTGAAGAAATGATAGGACTTACGGGCGCGATGCGAGCCGTTGTACTTATCATGTTCGTGCAGTTTCATCCCGAAGTTACCATTCAGCCGTGCCTGCGACAAGCCTCCGGCAAATGCTTCATCAGAATAGAGCATCTCCTCCATTCCGGAGAAAGTATCCACATTCATCACTTTCGCACGAAGCTGGTCGTAAGGCAAATGAATAGTTGTCGTGCCGGGGAAACGGTTCCAGTCGAAGCCGGCTTCCTGCCAGCCACTAGTTGAAAAAGTCACCATTTCATCGGGTTTTCCGGTTAATATCTGCATACTTCCATGGGCCAGATAACGACCATAGAAGTTGGCATCCAAGTAATGTTCCGCAGCCCAAAGGTAACGGGAATGTCCACGCACCACAGCCGCCCAATTATCACGGCGCTGCACTGAGACGCAACCGTATCCTAAAGCCAGATTACCCTGTGGGTCGGGTTCGGGACGGAAGCCTTGCGCTTCGAACAGTTTCTTTAACTCCTGTTCATGGGCAGTAGACGACTTCGGCAGATAATCCGGAGCATTCTCATCAGGAGCTTCCGTACGTGAAACAAGGCGCAGATAGGCCGAAGCCAGTTCCGGGTCATACTTCTGGGTGCCATCAGGGGTGCCAGCCAATGCCAAAGTAGCGTATTGCACGGGAATCAATTGTCCTTTCCCATTAGGATGGCGTCCCGACATGGAAAGGGCCCATTGCTTGAAATTACAGTAGAAACGCATGGTAAGCAACACCCTCTTCACCGTCTCGTGCGCCAGTTCGGAAACTTTGAATTCCGTTCCGCTCAGCAGATAAATCATATTCGTAGCACCATCCAGACCACCTACAGCATAAGCCGGATAGTTATTACGGTGGTGGAAACAAGCTCCGTCTTTCTTGAAAGAACCTGCCAGTCCCAATGCCGGACGGCAACCATAGTCTATCCAGCGGGAGAAGGAACGGAGGTATTGCAGCTTTTCGGGAGTATCTTCCATAATCAAGATGCTTGCCATACGGCCTTGCGTCTGTGTATTGAACGAGTCTATATCAATGCCGTTGACCGTAGGTTCGGGATAAACTTCATTGGTAATGGCATACCAACGCAACGTTCTCTCAGCCTCATCCAGTTTACCCGTTTCGCGCAGAACGTCTTTCATCAGAAAATATGCCACATACAAGCCGCGCATGCTGTATCCGTAATGATGAATGTTTCCCCAGCAACTGCCATAGGCCACGCCCTGATCGGTGATATGGTCGTACATAGCCAAAAACTTCTGTTTTAGTTCGTCCTTCACCGCTGTGTCCGAAGCATTGTTGTAGGCATAAGCTATCCGGCGCATCAGGTTGAAGTATTCGTTCATCTCCATACCCAACTTGGTGAACATACCTTTATCCCAATTCGGATACATGCGCTCATAAGCTTCTGCCTGGCGCACCATGAAGATGGGTAAACCGCTTACACCCCCATTCTTGTAGGTTATTCCATAAAAGTCATACTTCTTACGGATGGTTTCCAGTTCCTTTTCCGAAAGTTTTGACGGAGTATAGAGCATATCACGGAAACGCTTTTCCATCAGTTGCATGTCCTCCTTGTCCTTTTCAGTAACCGGAGTCAGGGCGATTTCCGGTTTCCACAAAGAATGTTCATAAATCACAAGCCAGTGATTAGTAGTTCCTTTATTGACGAAAGGTACCTGCACGTCAGCCGTTTGCTGGCGGGCATCCACTTTGCTGGCGGTTATCAGATGATCGATAAACAATTCTCCTTTCACATCAGGAGCCACGATGCGCAGTTCGTTCATTCCGATTTCAGGGATGCCTTGCATATCACGCTCGTAGCACACCCAAGCGGCACGCCAACCGGTAAAGTTAATGCCGAAAGGGAAGGAAGTACATTTCTTACCGTCTTTCAGGAATTCAAATTCGATGGTGGCATCCTGTGCCTGCGCATTATATACCCATACGATAAAAGCGGAAAGGTAAGTGTCTTTTCCGGTAGGGTCTTTCTGTTCAAATTGCAGGTCACGCTGAAGGGCAAGCACGGAACCGGGCTCAAAGGTCCAGCGCAGACTGTGTGTGCCGTCTTTATAATGTTGGTCGCTAATGCCGAGGATGCCTTTCGTTGCATTCAGTCCGGCAGGCAGTTCCGGTCCTTCAAAAGAAAGTAGCCGTTCGTTCTTCACGACTTGTGCCGAGAGGCTGAAAGAGAGCAGCAAGGCACATACGGCAGTAAGTATAGGTTTCATCAAATTAGGTTTCGTCATCATGGTATAAATATTAATGGGTTGAATTTAAGTCTTTGATGCGGAAGCCCGTAAAACGGACATGGTTTTGCAGAAGGCGGAGGGCGAAATGCCCGTCGCCGGCACCAGGTTCAATGGGGAGGCGGAAAAGTTCTTCGCCGTCCACACTGAAGGAGGTACAATTATTCTGAACGCGTATTTGGATATGATACCATTGGTTAGGCTTCAGCAGATGCGCCGGTTCAGTATACTCTTTAATAAGGGGTTTGATACGTGCCTCATCTACTTCATAGAACTCTCCGTAGTAGCGGCGGAAGCGGGTGGTGGTATTATCATTGCCACCATAGCCTACATAAAAGAGATTCAAAGTATTGTAGTTGCGGAAGATTCCGTTGCGCCAAGTGGCGCGGGCAAAGAGTTTGCCAGGATGCTTCGGGTCGTTTGCCGCCCAAAAGCAGTTCATATCGCTGAGGCGGTCGTGCTTACCGCCATTCATTACAGTGCAGATGTGGTAGCTGATTTCGTAATCGTCGGTCAGGCGGTCTTTATACCATAGAGTGAGTCCTTCGGGGACGATGAGTTCCAGAGTATCTTCACGGATGGTAAAGTCCATCAGTCCCGACTGGTCTTCGGCTATCCAGTGTCCCAATGATACACGTTCCTGCGCCAGCAAGGTGCAGGGAAAGAAAAGGAAAAGGAATTTCCACAGAATTTGTATGAAAGATGAATGTGTCATTTCCGGTATTAGTTTCGTTCACAATATATCTACATTGCAAAGAAACGGCACTTTTAAGAGAAAAAGACACATAAATCGTACAAAAAAAGTGTAGTATAGTAATCGGATGGCGGAAAAACGTCTTCTCCGTAGCTGATTAAGGATGCATCTCCTCAAACGCCTTATTTTCTTCCGCTATCGTGCTGATAGTTTCCGGAAGCTCACTGATAGGAAGATCGAAGTTATACCAATCCGTATAGCAATCGGTAACGTACCACTTCCCGTCAATCAGTTCGAACACCACACGGAGGGAAGCTTCCGATTCGTCATAACCGGCCTCAAATTCTTTGTGCTTGGGATTATTCACCGTGAAGCGGGAAACATAAACGCCACCCTCCTCATCCGTGATACGCTCTTCTTTAAATACATCTTCACCCAGCAATGCCCACTTCTCACGTGTAAACGGAAAAATCTTCTCCGTCTCGCCATCTTCCTCTAATAGGGCAATGGGAGTTTTCAACGGAAAATGAATACGGGAATACTGAAAGGAGGCACTAGAAGTGAATTTCTTGAGGAATGCCTGGAAATCCTCATTAGCTGCGGCAGCATGACCACTGATGGTCGTCAGCATAAGTACCGCAAAAAGACAAAATACAAAGTGAATTGCCTTCATCTATTAACAATGTCAAAGGGTTTATTAATCAGGCGCAAAGATATAAAATAAAACTGAGACTAAGAGCAGAACACAGAAAGAAGGTTGCAGAATAGCGATTTTGGCGTGAGATACTAAATACATAGACTAGCACCAATCCAATTGCAACTGCAAAAAAGAAATGATGGAGGATATAAAAGTTAGGCTATCATTTTTTACCAAATATTATATCGTTTTCGGGAATAATCAATATCTTTACATGAAATATCAAGTTAAGTTTGTGGTTCCTTTTTAGTGTGTTCGAAATAGTTTTTAAAATAAATAATAATTAAGGAGAGAAGGACAATTCTAACATTTGGAAGTATACATGGAACAAAAAAATGAAATCATCATATATTAGTCTCAGGATGGTACGATAAAAGTCGATGTATTATTCTCAGAAGAGACAGTTTGGCTGACGCAAACGCAGATTGGATCTCTGTTTGGGAAGGCAAAATCTACCATTAGTGAACATATAAAAAACATCTTTGAAGAAGGAGAACTGAGTGAAAATATGGTTGTTCGGAAATTCCGAACAACCACTCAGCATGGTGCGATTGAAGATCAATGCCGCATTGCCACAAATGGGACTGACATCGACATCTTTGCCCAACAAAGTTCGCAAGGCAGATGTTGAAATTGGAAAGAACTACCTGAATGAAGAGGAGATTGAAAAAGATTCTTAGTTTCTGTTATAATACTTCTGAATATTTGGTTATTAACAAAATACTCTCTAGTAAGCATCATGCACGCATACTTACCCACACATTCCCTTCCCACAACCTCCTTTTCTCCTTGCAGTTCTTTCAGCCTTCCCAAATCTCCCTGTTCATCGGCTTTCCGGCTGAAGCTTCCTACCTTCTCACCACTTCATACACATTACCGTATTCTGTATGCCTCCTTTTCAGCCCTGCCCGAAGCAGCACCTGCCCGAAGCGCATGGGATTGCTGCCGCGCATGGCAGCAGGGTTACTCGCTTGCAGTTCACTGAAAATGTCGGCGGCGGTCAGGTCGAGGCTCTTTTCATGGGGAAGCGGGGTGCGGAACCGGGCGGCAAGCACTTCTTCGACAAGGCTGGTGCGGTAGAACTTTTCGTTGTGCCTTTGTAATTCCTCCTCTTCTTTCTTGGTGAACCAGTTACGCCGCCCGGCAACCAGTTCCGCTTTCAGTTGGGCAAAGATCTGGTCGTGCTCTATATGGGTGCAGTCAATGTTGTGCTTCACTTCCACGCAGAGGAAGCGGCGGCTACCCGTTGGATCGGTGAGCAGGTCGAAACGATTGCTCGTACCGATGAACGAGGCGACGCGGGGCAGTTGCCGGAAATTCTGTTGATAGGCCTTGCGGATGTTAAGGCTGGACATCTGCATCAGGTTCTTCAGTAGTGGCATCTTGCTTTCGGCGTATTTGTCGAATTCGTCCATGTTCAGCAACCCCATTTCAGCAAGGAGTCGTTCGGCTTGTCCCTGCGAGGTGAGTTTCAGGTTGTCGGTATAGTAACGCATCAGCACGTCGGGCATCAACGAGCGGCAAAAAGTACTCTTTTGGCGTCCCTGTTCCCGACTGACGAGAATGGGCGCCACGCTGTTGGCATGCAATCCGGACTGATCCATCCATTGTGAAGCAAGACCCAGCATCCAAGTGTGGAAACCATGTACCCACAGCGGGTGGCTGGAAATGCGTTGGGCAAGTGCGGTCAGCCGGTCACACCCGTCCCAGGCGGGCAGTTCGTCCATGTAAAGATGAAAGGGGTGATAGGAGGGAATGTAAGAGGAAAAGACGTAGCGGCTCAGGTCCTTGTCCCAGCAAGGGATGCCTTCGTCATGTGCTTCGATGCATAAGGCGTTCAGTTCCCGCTTGCCTATGGGGGTGAAGGGCGTCAAGCGCTGTCCGGCGGGGCGGAATTCAGTCTCGTCCGTCAGCAGGTTGTAGCGGAAGTCGTAACGGGATGTCAGGAATTCCTTTACGTTGCGGGTCAGGATCAGAGTTGCGTTGGCGGCGGACGATGATGCTTTTGCCTTTGTTTTTGTCTTTTCTGTTTTCAACGTTTCCGCAAAAGTCAGCAGTTGGCTTGCCTCGCGCAGGAGGCGGTGTTGTTGTAATGTCATTTGATTCTTCTTCATGATGTTTCTTGTTTCTTTAATTGTTAATGGTATCATTTTGTCGAGCTCGATGCCACGAAGTTACTACTTGTGAGAAGGGTTTTGCAAACTTTTCTCTAACATTTTTTCAAAAAAGTACTTACTGAAAAAGAGAGGACTTTTATGCGCATAACTCCCTTTTTTATGTATTTTTGTATACTGCTTAATAAATGAACGACTTTAGTCGGTCGAATAAATGACTGGAGTAATTTGATTAAACTACTCCAGTCGTTTATTCAACTGACTGGAGTGGTTCATTTATCAACAAGCATCTTTAGTACAATAAAGCAAAGATATTAAACGCAGAAAAGAACAAGGTTTATGGCAATAGTATATGATTGGTACGAGACCCCCAATGCTGAGGGTGATCCGGAAGAAAGGGGGCTGCATCCCCGTCCGTTACTAAACGGAAAAGTCAGTATGAAGCAACTTGGAGATAGACATGCGTTTGAAGGAATACTTCGCCGAACATAATATACTGATTCGCTACAATTTTCAGAACCTGTGCGGCATGACCCGCACCACTGCCAACGGACACTTGAAACGGCTTCAGGAAGAAGGCAAGCTGATAAATATCGAACGGCGTACGCAACCCATCTACCGCCCGATGCCGGGATATTACGGCATCGGGCGGGATGCAAAGGTGAAGCGGTGAAACGGGAAAATAGTTTCAGCCGGGATACTGATAAACAGGGAGATGAGTCGGGAGCTGAAAGAGCAGAAGCATCTCATTTCTGCCGTAAATACTCAAACCCGAAACGGCAACGCAGACAGTCTTTCTTATCGCAATACTCCTTTTGAAGTTGCAACAAAGCCTGAGAGTCGGCAGCAGTAGAAACATGCAATCCTGCCCCACTCCATTGTCGGATGATATGATTATCTTCTGCTTTCAGACTTTCAAGGAAGCGCGTAGCACGATCACAAAGTACCTCGTCCGCCTTGTGCAACCCATAGGCATAAAGAAAAGGAATAACAGTATTGATAACTATCAGATTCTGAGCATTCTTCCCCACTTGTTTTTCCTGCGAGGGAGAGGCTTTGCTGAAATTGAAGTGTTCTTTCCAATAAGAGGAAGTGGTCGTGATCAATAGCTTCTGAACGGCTTCCAACGTGTCCGCTTCCATAGCACGGGATAACAACGACTGCCCCTTATGATAAAGATTCGCCAACTGCGCCAGCCGGACATGCGGAAAATTGCCGGGACGTAAACGCAGGAAACGCCATTGGGTAATAGTCATCGGAGCAGGCAACTCAAACTTATGCTGCAAATAGCGGAATTCCTTCTGCAACTTCAGATAATACTCATCCGCATCCGGCAACTCTTCATCCAGCAATCCAGCCTGACCAAAGAAGAAAGCTTCTACCTGAAAAAGGTTATCCCGGTGCTTATCTATCGCCCGGAAAGGCAAATGACCGGCCCATGTCTCGAAAGCATCCCCGTTCAGCCCGAAGCCGAAGTTACGGGACAGGGTGATGAAGAATACATCTTCCCAATTGTTATTGAGCCGCTCCAACCGGGCGGCAATAGCATGGGCTTTCTGTTCGAAGCGCTCCACCTGCAAGGCAGAAAGCCAGGAATGAACGGTCAGTTTCGGGAGGGAAGATAATATGGAATAACAAGGGGGATAAATCTCTGCATGACGCAGTTCTTCATAATGCCGGAGGATGGCTTCGGGACAAGATAGTTGCAGCTGCGGTACCTTTTCTCCATTGGCGCTGAATACTTCGCAATCGATGGTTTCCGCCACATGCAGAATGACGTTGTTGTAGGCTGCATCCTTATCATGTCCGTGCTTCAACCAGTCGGATGACAGCGTGTGTATCTCGACGTTCCCCACCCAGTGGGTACCGCCTATTTTCAGTTTGGCATTGAAGAAGTCGGGGCCTGCATTTGTGTTCGGTAGTCCGGCGTCTATCACTTCCACCGGTTCACCGGTAGTGGTTTGGAGCATCTTTAAAGGGAATATTTTATGTTTCCAAACGTAGTGTAGTAGTTGTTCCATGTTAACAAGACGTTAATGTTGCCCGCAAATGTAAGAAAAACATTACCTTTGCGACCTATAGTTTGTTGATAAACTGAATAAAAAACAAAAGAAACAATGAAAATAGCATTAATCGGCTACGGAAAGATGGGCAAGGAAATCGAGAAGGTTGCCCTCAGCCGCGGACATGAGATTGTAAGCATCATCGATGTGAATAACCAGGAAGATTTTAAATCGGATGCTTTCAAGAGCGCTGATGTGGCGATAGAATTCACCAATCCCATGGTGGCATATGGCAACTACATGAAGGCTTTCGAAGCCGGCGTGAAAGTAGTTTCCGGCAGTACAGGCTGGATGGAGGAGCACGGAGACGAAATTAAAGAGCTCTGCACTACAGGAGGAAAGACTCTGTTCTGGGCATCCAATTTCAGTCTGGGAGTCACCATCTTCTCCGCTGTGAACAAGTATCTGGCAAAGATCATGAACCAGTTTCCTGCCTACGATGTGACGATGAGCGAAACGCACCACATCCATAAGCTGGATGCACCGAGCGGCACAGCCATCACACTTGCTGAAGATATTCTGGAAAATCTGGACCGCAAAGACCGTTGGGTGAAAGGCACCATGCAGGCACCGGACGGAACCGTTTCCGGCACTACGGAATGTGCTGCCAACGAACTGCCCGTAAGCTCTATCCGCGAAGGCGAAGTTCCGGGCATCCATGTCATCCGCTACGAATCGGAAGCCGACAGCATCATCCTGACACATGACGCCAAGAACCGCAAAGGTTTCTCGCTGGGTGCCGTTCTTGCTGCCGAATATACAGCCAATAAGGAAGGTTATCTGGGAATGAGCGATTTGTTCCCGTTCTTAAAAGACTAACACATTAAATATTATGAGAAAAGCAACTCGTGCCCAATGGATTAAATTCGCAATCATCACCGTGCTTTACCTTGCCTTCCTGGTATGGGTGAAAAGCTGGTTGGGACTGATTGTCTTACCTTTCATCTTCGACATCTACATCAGTAAGAAAATCCCCTGGGGCTTTTGGAAAAAATCAGAGAATCCGGCTGTACGCAATGTGATGAGTTGGGTAGATGCTATCGTATTCGCACTGGTAGCCGTTTACTTCGTCAATATCTACATATTCCAGAATTATCAGATACCCTCTTCTTCTCTGGAAAAATCTTTGCTGGTAGGTGATTATCTCTACGTAAGCAAACTGAGTTACGGTCCGCGCGTGCCGAACACACCACTATCCATGCCGCTGGCCCAGCACACCCTGCCACTGGTGAACACCAAATCGTACATCGAATGGCCTCAATGGGACTACAAACGTGTTCCTGGTTTGGGTAAAGTGAAACGGAATGATATCGTAGTATTCAACTTCCCTGCCGGAGACACCGTGGCTACCAACTTTCAGCAAACGGACTTCTACACCCTTGCCTATAACGAAGGGCAACGCATGTATCCGAACCCTGTGAATATGGACAGCCTGACGCGCAAGCAACAACGTGCCGTTTACGACTTGTACTATAATGCCGGCAGGAACCTGATACTCTCTAATCCGAAGATGTACGGTGACATCGTTGTCCGTCCCGTAGACCGCCGCGAAAACTACGTGAAGCGTTGCGTCGGATTGCCGGGTGACACACTGGAAATCAAGGATACGCAAGTGTATATTGACGGTAAGCCTATTGAGAACCCAGAAGAAATGCAGCTCAACTATCTTGTACAGACCAACGGCTCGTACATCACCGAAGATATGTTCCGCGAACTCGGTATCAGCAAGGACGATCAGGCATTGATAAACAACGAAGGTCTGTTAATGGAAATGGGATTGACCCAACGCGATGCACAAGGACGCCTCGCTCCTACCTACGATTTGCCGCTGACGAAGAAAATGTACGAAACCCTGTCGGGTAATAAGAAGCTCGTCAGCCACATCGTTATGGAACCGGAAATATACTCCGGACAGATGTATCCGTTGAACCTTTACACCAAATGGGACCGCAACAATTACGGCCCCATCTGGATACCGAAAAAAGGTGCCACCATCAAGTTGACTGAAGACAATCTGCCCATCTACCAGCGTCCCATCGAGGCTTATGAAGGCAATAAGCTGGAAGTAAAAGAAGATGGTATCTACATCAACGGCAAGAAGACCGATGAATACACTTTCAAAATGGATTATTACTGGATGATGGGTGATAACCGCCACAACTCCGCCGATGCCCGTTCGTGGGGATTCGTACCGGAAGATCACGTCGTAGGTAAACCGATTGTCGTTTGGCTCTCACTCGACAAGGACCGCGGTTGGTTTGATGGAAAAATCCGTTGGAACCGCATATTTAAATGGGTAGACTAGAAGAATTTGGGAATTTAGATGAAAAAAGGATGGAAGATAGCGGGAACAGTCATTGGAATAATACTCGTTATAGTATTACTCCGTGGCTGTGTCGTGACTTCCTACCTGATTCCCTCTTCGGGCATGGAGAATTCCTTGTTTCAGGGAGAACGCATTCTGGTAAATAAATGGAGTTACGGACTGCGTCTTCCTTTCATGTCTTTATGGAATTACCATCGGTGGGGAGACACTCCCGTAGAAAAGGAAGACATCATCGTCTTCAACAATCCTGCCAATCTTTCGGAACCTGTCATAGACCAGCGCGAGGTCTTTATCAGCCGCTGCATTGGCGTGCCGGGAGATACATTATTAATAGACTCCCTGTTTTCCGTCATTCCATCTGAAAAGAATGCGCCCGACCAGAAGTTTCTGTACGCCTATCCACGCGCAAGGGAAAAACAGCTCGACTCATTACTCAACCTCTTGTCCATACAGGACAACCGTCTGATGGGACAAGACAGCGCAAGGAACGTACGCAGTTTCAGCCGTTATGAGTTTTACCTGTTGGAACAGGCCATGAATGGGAATTGCTGGATAGAACTACTAAATAAGGAAGACTCTATAGAGGCACTCCGCCCGTTAATCGTCCCTGGCAAAGGCAAAGCGGTGCGTGTATATCCGTGGAACCGGACATTGCTATGCAACACGCTCGTACTACATGAGAACAAACAAGCTGAAATCAAGAACGACACCTTATACGTGGAAGGCCAACCCGTGCAGCACTGCTATTTCTGCAAAGATTATTATTGGGTAGGTGCCAATAACTCCATCAATCTTTCCGACTCCCGGTTATTCGGTTTTGTACCGAAAGATCATGTCATCGGCAAAGCCTCACTCATCTGGTTTTCCAAGGAAAAGGAAACCGGGGTGTTCAAAGGTTACCGTTGGAAGCGTTTTTTCAAACCTGTAAAGTAAGGGGGTAATCACTAAAATAATGAATGTAATGAGAACCGTATATCTTTCTTCCGCCTATCTGGCACCCGTGGAATACTACGCCAAACTACTGGCCTATGATAAAGTTTTCATCGAACAGCATGACCATTACGTAAAGCAAACCTACCGCAACCGTTGCACCATTGCAGGGCCTGATGGTGAGTTAGCTCTCTCCATCCCCACGGTCAAGCCCGATACTTTGAAATGTCCGTTGCGTGACATCCGCATTTCCGACCACGGCAACTGGCGGCACCTGCACTGGAATGCTTTGACATCCTCTTATAATCATACCCCCTTCTTTGAATATTATAAGGATGATTTCCGCCCCTTCTATGAGAAGAAATATGAGTTTTTAGCCGATTTCAACGAAGAATTGTGCCGTCTAATCTGTTCGCTGATAGATATACAGCCGGATATGGAGCGTACTACAGAATACAAGACTACCTTCACTCCCGGCGAAGATGATTTCCGCGAACGCATTCATCCGAAGAAAGACTGCCGGGAAGAAGATCCCGACTTCATTGCCCGGCCCTATTATCAGGTCTTCCAGGAACGGCTCGGCTTTCTGCCCAATCTCAGCATTGTAGACTTGTTGTTCAATATGGGTCCGGAGAGTTTGCTGGTATTGCAACAATCTATTTGTAACAGATAAAGCAGTAACCATTTGAGCTTTCAGACATCACTTTGAGAACTTTTGCAAAAATTCCGCAAGATTTCCCCCTTCTTCTATTTCTAATTTCTTGCGCAAGCGATAACGACTGATTTCAACTCCGCGCAAAGAGATATTCAGTAACGGGGCAATCTCCTTAGAAAGCAGATTCATCTTGATATAGGCACAAAGTAGCTTTTCTTTATTGTTCAGTTCGGGGAATGCCTCTTCCAGTTTTTTGAAGAAATCGTGATGTACCGAGTCAAAAGTACTCTGAAAGGCCTGCAAATCGTCATCATGCTCAATGTTTGTATCAATCTGCCCTAACAATCGGAGTGTCTTCCGGCGAAGGGAAACAAGATTCTCCTCACTAATGGAATGGGAAATGCTCAGTACCTCTTTTTTGATATCCAACAGGATTTCATTCTTACGCACAATATTGAGTGTAGTACGAATCAATTCCTCTGATTTATGGCGCAATTCTGACTGCAAGTTTTCTTCCTTCAGGATATCAATTTTCTTATCTTTCAAATCACTCTCCTTCTGGAATTTCTGTTCTTGACGGTAAAGTTCCAATTCCTTTTGCATCAACAAACGCTTACGACTTTCTGAAATACGATAATACATATAGTACAACAACAACACTACAACTATCAAATATACCAGATAACTCCACCATGTACGATACCAAGGCGGCAGGATTTCAAAAGCAAAAGAAGTCTCCACCAGTTCCTGATCCCCGTCAGTCAGTAACTTCACACTAAACACATACTTACCTTCATGCAAACCTGTGAATTCTTTTACATTATTCTCACTATATTCGCTCCAGACTCCTTTCTCACCACCCATACTCAACTGATATGAATATAAAACTGTCCGCCCCTTATTATAATTATTCACACTATATTTTATCCTCATCGAATTCTGAGAATAAGGAATCACTATCGGGGCTGTATCATATAAATAACTGCGACCATAGATAAGCGAATCACGCAATCCCGTCAGATACACTTTTCTGATTTGCAAGGTCAGCGGTGCACGCTGTGTCTGCGAACTATCCATTTGTATCAGTGAAAAGCCCTCTTCTGTTCCAACAATTGCCTGATCAGCTTTATAAAGATGCACATCTTCAAAGTTCTCTATCAATGCCCCTTTCAAAAACAGTTCATTATTCACCCGATGATATTCCCTCTTAGCGGAATCATAATGCAACACCTTCAATGTGCCATCCACTATATACCAGATATTCTGCAATGAATCTATCTTCATATAAGTATAAGCCGCTCTACCTTCTAATAACTGCTCAAGCCAAGTACATGCTTCCAGACAATCACGACTTTGGTTATAGTGCCATAAGCCATAATGGGAAGCTATGGTTACTTCATCCTTCACCCGCAACAAGCATGCATCATAACCACGTGGAAAGTTTATGCTGTTGTAATCCTTAATCTTTTCAACCTTTCGTAAGTCCTCTGCCAAAGTTAAACGGGAAACTCCATTCTCCTTATTCCCTACCCACAGAATATTGGTAGAGTTCTCCATCAGCATATCCTTACATGAGCGGCTGAAACCTTCTATGTAGCTTTCCACTGTCCAATTTGTACCTTTTTTCACAAGCAAATACAATCCGCTATAAGTTCCCGCAATCAACACATCTTTCCGGGCATCTACTGATACCATCCCCCATACACCTTTAGGATTATTGAGATGCTCCATACGATCTCCATCTATTATAAAGATACCATTATCCGAACAACAGAAAAGCTTATCGTCATATTGGTGAAGCGACCACATCTGACCACCCGTACCTGATACAAAGTCAATAGGATTTCTCTGGTTCAATTGTTCAGGGAGAGTAGAGCAGTACAAACCTTGATTCGTTGCAAAATAGAATTTACCCCGATAACTGCAAGAAGCATAACCCGAACCGATCACCGGTTTACCCCCATAGAGTGAGGCAAGCCGTGCATTCAAATGGATGCAATCGATACCATTATCCAAGCCTAACCAAAGATCTCCTGCCTTATCAAACATCATGCTTAACACCGTTTTGTTTTGCAAGCCATTCTCCGTAGATATTACCTCCATTTCATTCGTCTCCAGATTTAAAAGACAAACTCCACCTTGAATGCTACCCAGTGCCAGCAATGAATCTTGCAACGCCGCACAGAATATCCGGTTCTTACGACAGAACTCTTCAGCTACTGTGGGATATTTCTTAAAGAAAGTGCCATCATGAATGAAAAGACCATTATCCCGAGTCACCACCAAAAGGTTATCCCGATAAGGTAATAGTCCTCCAATCTTAACCGTGGCACCTGTTGCCGAAGAACCCGACACCCGTCTGAATTCTGTTCCGTTTAGTACTAACAACCCTTCAGCAGAAATAATATATAGTTTGTTCTGTACAATCAATGAAGTATATATCTCCGAGGAATAGTCTATTCTATTCACCACATTTTTCTCCATATAGAAGAAACGGCGGTCCGATTGAAAATATACCCGATCGCTATCCAATAGAATATTCCAAATGACTCCCACATTCACATTGGGAGATAAACTATCAGAAAGGCAAGTATACTCCAACCCACCAAGACGATTTGGCGCAAAATAGCCAAATTGTTCCATTCCACCGATATAAATCCGTCCATCATGCCCCACCTTTACTGCACGTGTTTTGGCATTATGAATCGGATAGGTATTCCATTCCACACCGTCAAACTCCAGTAGTCCTTTATTATTAGCTGAATATATCCAGCCATTATCGTGTTGCTGAATATTCCAATTCTGATTGCCTGCTTTATAAGTATGGCGGGTATAATTTGTCACCGGACGCTGCCATTCAGCACTTACAGGAATAGATATGAAGAAGAGAAGAATATAAAAACAAGAAATCTTTTGTTTCATAGCAGTCAATGTGTTATTCTTATAAAAACAAAGATAGAATATTTTATTTACAAATAAAAATATTATTCTTAGATGTAACTAAATTATCATAATAAACATTTAATTATCAACAAAATAATTAAGTTAAGAGAAAGTTATGATGTAGTCAAAACTAATCAATGAGAAAGTTTTGAAGTAGCGTTTTTTTAGGGAATGATCTCATCGTACGCATATATTTGCAGCGGATAAAACCATTTTGTTAAACCTATTAAGTCATACTAACATGAAAAAAGCATCTTATCTATTCATGTATATGTTGCTATTCGGTCTGTTGGTCAACGGCAATGCATGTGGATCGGACAACGATGAAACAAATTCGCCAGAAACGCCCAGTGGCGAAAACCCAGAGAGCCCTGTCGGCCTGCAAGCCTACATGCTTACCACCACTGACACCCGCACCTATGATCTAAAGGAATCCACCGTGGCATTCGAGTCCCAGGCCAGCATGTCACCTAAAAATATTCTACTGAATCCACAGCAGACCTACCAAACTATGCAGGGATTCGGAGCGGCGCTCACTGGTTCGTCAGCTTTTTGCCTAAAACTGATGAAACAGGAAGACCGGACAGCATTCCTTAAAAAAACGTATTCGCAAACCGAAGGTTATGGAAGCAGTTATGTACGCATTGCTATCGGCTGCTCCGACTTCTCCCTGAAAGAATATACCTGTTGCGACACACCAGGTATAGAAAACTTTGCTTTGACTTCGGAAGAAACAAATTACGTGATACCTATTTTAAAAGAAATCATAGCCATCAATCCGGACATCCGCATATTAGGTTCGCCCTGGACTTGCCCTCTATGGATGAAAGACTATCAAAAATACCCTGTCTACCAAAACCGGGAATACACAGCAGGGCAACTGAAACCCGAATACTATGCCGACTATGCCACCTACTTCGTTAAGTGGATACAAGCATTTCAAACGGCCGGTATCCGCATCGACGCTATCACCATACAAAACGAGCCTCTCAATAATAAGAACTCAGCCTCACTGGTGATGGAATGGAAAGAACAGCGTGATTTCGTGAAAGTTTTGGGTCCTGCTTTTGAGACTGCCGGACTTTCCACCAAAATCTACGCTTACGACCACAACTATAATTATGATAACAAGGGTGACCAGAATGGTTATCCCTACCAGATATACAACGATACCGAAGCCGCCAAGTATCTAACCGGAGCCGCCTACCACGACTATGGAGGCAACCGTAACGAATTACTCAACGTCTATCAGCGTGCTCCCGAAAAGGACCTGATTTTCACCGAATCATCCATCGGTACTTGGAATAACGGCCACGACTTGTCCAAAACTCTACTTTCCAATATGGAAAGCATCGGCATAGGCACCATCAACAACTATTGCAGCGCAGTGACCATCTGGAACCTGATGCTGGAGACAGACTTCAACGGAGCCGTACCCAGCAACAACGGTGGGCAACCCAACCGTCCCGGTGGATGCCAGACCTGCTTTGGAGCAGTAGATCTGAGCATGAGTGACCTAAAAACAATCTACATGAACTCACATTACTACATGATCTGCCATCTGTCAGCAGTGGTAAAACCTAGTGCCGTACGGATCGGAACAAGCGGATACACCGACAATGACATTGCCTACAGTGCTTTCAAGAATACGGACGGAAGCTATGCCTTTGTCATCATCAACAAAAGTCGTTCGGGCAAGAGCATCGTACTTACCGCCCCTGACGATAGCGGCAAGAAGCACTCGGCAAACTGTACCCTACAGCCGCACTCGGTAACCTCTTTCAAATGGAAATAACAGAGACTTAAATATAATACATCACTTTTTTTAATTTTAAATTTATAGATTATGAGAAATCGATTTTTGCTCGGCATGATGGTACTCAGCCTTATAGGCATGACATCGTGCAAAGATGAGATTGACCAGTTCGATGATCACGGCAGCTCGACTATCGTATCCTTTGTAGGCAGTGAAAAAGCTTACATGGGCGATAGCATCACCTTCGACTTCGAGGTGAAAAGCGGAGGCGTGAAAATCAACCAGGCCAAGATTCAACTCTACTATGGAGAAGAAATGGTATCCGAAGCCTTCTACAGTCTGAAGGCCGACGGAAAGTACAGCGGGAAAGTACTGGCTCCCTACCAGAAAAACACGCCTGACGGAGAAGCAAAGGTTATATTGCGCATCCAGAACGAGCGTTTCAGCAACGACAGTAAGGAAATGACCGTTGCTATCGAACGGCCTAAGTACCAATTATTGAAGTTGGTGGCTGCCAATGGCAAAGAATACACCATGACTCCTGTTCCCGGCAAAGAGTATGAATACAAAGCACGTGAAGCTTTCCCGGCCGACATGGAAGCATCTATCATAGCACCGGCCTATTCTGATGGAACAGACAACCCCTACCTGCAAGGCAACAAATTGCAATTCGGCATGGATAATGGCAAGATTGCCCTTAATGCTACCAAAGGCATCGGCTTTGAAACCACAGGTTATGATGAAGACGGCAAGTATGAAATTACATTCAACACCCTGACTTTCGAAGGTAGTCCATTCCCGAAATTTGGTGTCCGCTTCGACACACAGAATAAGTTCATGGAATTCGACGGATCAGGTAATGTATTCTACCTCGAGGCCGAATTCAAGAAGGATGATATCATCAAAATCAGCGGTATCAAAGAAGAGTATGCCGAGCTTTGGAAGAACCCTACCTGGTTTGACCTCGTAAATGGAGACGAAACTCTACTCCACTTCCGCGGAAGAGACGGCAAGTACAAACTCACGCTGGATAAAGGTATGAAGGCAATCATGATGGAACAGTTGGAAAACGCTTCTTCATCAAACACACAGAATGCCACTGCTATGTGGGTGATTGGTAACGATAAGATAGGATTCCCATCATACGCCCAGAACAACATTAACTGGAACACGGGCAAAGCATTCAACCTGGTTCCACTCACCGATACCAAGTATGAACTGATACTGTTGGTAGGGCAAAACGTAAATGGCGTCAACTTTAAGTTCTTCGGACAGAAAGGATGGGGAACGGAATGGAAAGGTCCTGGAGTATATACAACAAAAGAAGGTGGCAACTACGTCAAGTATGCCAGTGACGGTAACTTCAACGCCAATGATACCTGGCCGTCCGGTAAATATATGGTAATGACTGTAGAAACCAGCACCAACCCGAACGGACTCTGGATAAAGGCCTTAGACGAACTCCCCTTGTACGAAATGGGCGAATGACCAACTTCCTTAAAGTATAGATAAACAATTAAGTATAGATATATGAAAAAAAGATATTATATAGCAGCCATGTTTGCCCTTGGTTTGGTAGCACAACCTGCCACTCTACGCGCCAGCGCTGCTGACGAAGCCAACGGTATTGAAACCGTACAGCAACAAAAACAACGCATCAGCGGTTTGCTGACCGATTCCAATGGTGACCCCATCATCGGTGCCACCGTCAGGGTGCAAGGTACCACCAACCGCGGTGTCATCAGTGACGTCGAGGGACGATACTCTATCGAAGCAGCTCCCGGCGAAGTGCTGGAATTCAGCTATATCGGATTCGTCAGTGTAGATCACAGAGTGAAAGCCGACGAAACCACTTTTAACCTCCGAATGGAGATGGATGCCATCGCCACGGAGGAAGTAGTGGTTGTGGGTTATGGTAAGCAGAAGAAAGAGAGCGTAGTAAGCTCCATGTCAACCGTAGGACCGGCTCAATTGAGTGTTAAGAGCGCCAACCTTACCAACAACATCGCCGGTAAGCTGTCCGGTCTGATTGCCGTACAGCGCTCGGGTGAACCGGGTTGGGACGATGCGCAGTTCTTTATCCGCGGTATCAGCTCGTATGCCGGTGGAACAGACCCACTGGTACTGGTAGACGGTGTGCCCCGTAAAATGAATGATATTGACGTAGATGAAATCGAGACATTCTCTATTCTGAAGGATGCCGCCGCGACAGCCGTATATGGTGCCGAAGGTGCTAACGGCGTAGTATTGATTACTTCCAAACGTGGTAAATCACAGAAGACTGTTGTCAGCATGTCAGCCGAATACGGCTACTCCACGCCGCTCCGTCTGCCCAACCTCATGAGTTCTTACGACTATTTGAGCTTATACAACGAAGCAGACTGGAACAGCAACGGCAACCCGCGCGCCAATTACACAGCACCGGTGAGCGATGCTGACCTGGAAAAATACCGCAGCGGCGTAGACCCCGACCTTTACCCGGATGCAGACTGGATGAGCATGTTACGCGACCACACCAGCAGCCAACGCTATACCATCAACTTCCGTGGTGGTGGCGACCGCGTACGCTTCTTCGTATCGGGTGCTTACTTTACGCAAGACGGTGTGTACAAAGAAAAGAAGAACGCCGACTACGATTCAAACATCAGCTTCGACCGTTACAACCTGCGTTCCAACATTGACTTCGAACTGAGCAAGACCACCCGTATGTCTGTGGACATGTCCGGACAGTACATCAACCGTGTGGCTCCCTCCAAAACGGCCGGTGACATCTTCGGTGGTATGACATTGCAACCTGTGCATCTCTATCCGCAGATTTATTCTGACGGGTCAGCAGCACAGCACCCCAACTATGACAATTCGGGTCTTCGTCAGAACCCTTACAACTTCCTCTACTTCAGTGGTTACAGCAAGAGTTGGGATGCCACATTCCAAAGCAAGGTATTGTTGGAACAAGATCTGGACTTCATTACGAAGGGACTTTCTGTAAGAGGTAGTGTCAGTTTTGACGCCAACTCCAACCAGTATGTCAACCGCACCATGTCGCCTGCGACCTTTACAGCTACCGGACGCGACGCCGATGGTAACCTGATATTCAAAGCTCTGGAATCCGGATCGGCACTGAGCAACCCCTCAAGTGGTTCATCCGGCGGTAACAAGAAGATCTACATTGAGGCATCCTTCAACTACAAGCGTAATTTTAGCGACAAACACGATGTTACGGGTTTGCTGCTGTACAACCAGAAGGAAACCCAGAAGCAGAACGTCGGTGGTCTCAACCTGCTTCCTTATCGCAAGCAGAGCATCGTAGGTCGTGGTTCTTACACTTACGACAATCGCTACACCATCGAAGGTAGTTTCGGTATGACAGGTAGTGAGAACTTCGCCCCGGGTCACCGTTGGGGTATTTTCCCCGCCGTGGGTGGAGCCTGGTACGTGAGTCACGAGAAGTTCTTCGAACCTATACAAAAAGTAATCAGTACCTTGAAACTGCGTGCATCCTACGGACGTACCGGTAACGACCAGTTGGGAGAAACCCGTTTCCCCTATCAGGAAGCGATGAACACCGATGCCGGTGGCCTCAACCTGGGTATATCAGGCATATCAAACGGTAATGCACAGAACTGGTTCGGCGGATTGAGCGAAAACCGCGCCTACTACGCCAACCTACGCTGGGAGATTGAGGACAAAACCAACTTCGGTTTCGATCTCGGTCTGCTGAACGGACAACTTGACCTCTCCATGGACTACTTCTCCAACCGTCGTAAGGACATCCTGATTACCCGTAACACGGTTCCCTCAATGAGCGGTCTGCAATCCAACCCTACCCAGAACTACGGTATCGTAAGTAACAAGGGTATTGACGGAAGCTTGACCTTCAAGCAACACGTAGGTAATCTGAACCTGACGTTCCGCGCCAACTACACGTATGCAAAGAACAAGATTGTGGAAACGGATGAAATCAGACATAAATACAGCTACCAGGATCTCACGGGCATGTCATTGTGGACTCCTTTCCTCTACATCGCCGACGGACTCTATACACCCGATGACTTCAACATCACTGTAGACCCTGTGAGCGGTGCCGAAAACTACCAACTGAAATCCGGTGTAGCCGATCCGGGAGCAGCAGTAGCACCTGGTGACATCAAGTACCGCGACTTGAACAATGACGGTGTCATCAATGACGATGACAAGACTTACCGCAACGGTCACTTGGACAAGACCCCGCGTAGCGTGTATGGTCTTTCGCTGAACGCCGAATGGAAAGGATTCTTTGCCGGCATCTTCTTCCAGGGTGTGACGGGCTGTTCCATCAACCTGATGAGCAAGGCATCCAACTTCATGCCGTTCAACCAAGGTAAGGACGCTTCTTCTGCACGTATGGAGGCTATGAGCCGCTGGAAAGCATCCGACCCTTACAACGACAACGTGCTCTACCCACGCTTGCGCAACAATACTTTTGCACACAATCTGCAACCGAGCAGTTGGTGGTATCGTGACGCAAGTTTCCTCCGCCTGAAGAACGTGGAATTCGGTTACCAGTTCAACAAGAAGCAACTGAAGTCATTGCGTCTCACCAACCTGCGCCTCTACGTACAAGGCACCAACCTGAAGACCTGGGACGACGTGAAATATTGGGATCCGGAACTGGGTGATGCAAACTCAGGTGCCAAATATCCCATCTCCAGCACTTGGACCTTTGGAGCAGAAGTTACATTCTAAACATCTAATTAATAAACGATATGAAACTGAAAAATTTACTATACGCAACCGTCGGCTCTGCCGTCCTTGCATTCAGCACAGCATCTTGTTCAGACTATCTTGACATATCAGGCGAATTCAACGCCAGCCTGGGAGTCGATCAGGTTTGGGACAATGCAACCTATACGCGAAACTGGTACGGGGTTATCTACCGCAATCTGATGGAATATTCGGAAACCGGTTCGGAAGTCAGTGCTTTCAAAAACCCATGGTCAAACCTCTGCGGTGAAATTGCTTCGGAAAAGGCCAGTTCACGCGATGTCATGATGGCGGGTTTCACAGCAGCCAGCGGAAGCTATCACCGCTGGGCCACCTTCTACAAGGACATACGCCAGGCTATGATCTTCATTGAACGCGCCCACGACGGAGGCGTTGGCGATCCCACCAGCACCAACAAACTGACTGCCGAAGAAATAGCCCGCATGAAGGACGAATGCCGATTCATGATTGCCTATTATTACTTCTCTATGTTCGAGCTTTACGGCCCAGCCTGTATCGTGACGGAGATAGACGACGCTGCCGAACCGCATGTGACGAACTATGACCGTGCCACTGTAGACGAAATGGTTAACCACATCGACGGCATATTGGCCCCCCTCTGCGACCCCGCACAGTCCAAGCTGCCCGAATCAGTCATCACATCATACGCAGACAATGCATACAATTTCAATACCAATGAAGTGGTACGCCCCACTATCGTAGTGGCCAAGGCATTGCGCGCCAAATTGTGGATGTATGCTGCTTCCAAGTTGTTCAACGGCGGCGATGGTTCCGAATACTACCAGGGATTGCAAAAACTGCAAAACTCCAAAGGCGAATACATCTTCCCACAGAGTAAGGATCCGCAGAAATGGGTGACTGCCAGAGACCGTGTAAAGGACCTGATAGATTATGCCGAAGCGCAACACCACACTCTCTACCGCGTGATGGCAAACGGAGTGGAGCAACCTGACCGTTCGATATACAACCTCTTCCAGGTGTACAATGAAGAAATCTTGTGGTGCAGTACCAACAACAGCTACTCCGACCAGTACAAGATGGAGAAACGTACCAACCCGCGTGATGTAAACTCATGCTATGGTACCATCGGCCCGTCTCAAGACGCTGTAGACATGTTCTTCATGACCAATGGCCTCGACATCAATGATCCGAACAGCGGTTACGACGAAACCGGATTCAGTGCTGTAGAAAACCGTTGCTATGACCCCGACTATAAAGATAAGAAGACGGATCAGAATATCTCCAATATGTACGCCAACCGTGAACCGCGTTTCTACGCAAGCGTGGTATACCAGGGAAGAAGCTGGTTCAAGAAATGGATGAACGGTAACCCTAACTACACCGTAGACTTCTCGGCAGGTGGCGGAAACGACCTCTCCAACGGTGACAACGTGAAAGGCGGATATATGCTGGGCAAATTCAAGAACCGTACCGTGAACCATGCCAGCGGTGATACACAGAGTTGGAAACGTGTTTCCATCATCTACCGTTTGGCCGAGTTCTACCTGTTCTATGCCGAAGCACTCAATGAAATAGACCCGAGCAATGCGGACATCATCAAGTATATCGACATAGTACGCGAACGTGCTGGTATCCCAGGCTACCAGACCATGAACGATAACGGCATAAAGACCGGTGTAATCGGCAATTATGACAAACAGTTCGATGCCATCCAGCACGAACGCTACGTAGAACTCTATTGTGAAGGACAACGCTACTTCGACGTTCGCCGCTGGATGGTCTGCGGTGACGAAGGCAGAATAGGTTGCGACCAGACACGCTTCTACGGAATGAATATGAAGGGGGCAAAAGATAAAGCTCCGGGCGAACCTACCTCCTACTATACGCGTACGAAGCTGGAAAACCGCCAATGGACAGACAAGCTCTATCTCTATCCTATTCATCAGAATGTGATAGAACTGGCCGAAGGACGTATTCCGCAAAACTATGGTTGGTAAAGAAAAAACAACTTTTTTGATTCGTTTTCAAAGGATTAAGTAGAAAGATTGAATGAAGGTTTGGAGGCAGTAACTGGCATAACCGGCCTGGTTACTGCCTCCTTTCTTTCTCAGCTAACAAATCAATAATAAATATACCATGCGTAAAAAGAAAATATTTCCAGCCCGGAAACTCCGGATACTGATACCCATAATTCTGTTCTTGTCCCAAACAGTTTGCGCACAGCACGAAAGTAAAACAATCAACGACGGTTGGAAATTCCATAAAGGTGAGTGTGAGGCCGCAGTTTCTACGGCTTATGACGACAGTACGTGGAACAGCATACATCTCCCGCATACCTGGAATACGGATGCTTACGTAGAAAAAAAATATTATCAGGGAACAGGCTGGTATCGCCGCATGCTGACGTTGCCGCAAAGCTGGAAAGGAAAACAGATATTCCTGAAACTGGATGCTGCCAGCAAAGCAGCCACCATTCACATCAACGGAAAGAATGTAGGTGAACATGCCGGAGGATATACCGCCAGCACATTCGACATCACCCCATTCTGTACATTCGGCACCCCCAACTCTCTAGCCATCCGCGTAGACAATGCCCGTCAGGATATTCCCCCTATCTCCGGCGACTTCACGTTCTTCGGCGGTATCTACCGGGATGTATGGCTGACGGCTGTTCCCAAGCAACACTTTCACCTGACCAACCACGGTTCGGACGGCATTTTCATCAGTACTCCCCAAGTATCCCAGGAAAAAGGAACGATACTTATCCGTGGAGAAGTTAAGAATGATGCCAATCAGAAAGCATCGCTTGAACTGGAACACACCGTGTACAACCCGGACGGGAGCATCGCCCACACCAAGAAACAGTCTATCCAAATAAAAGCCGGAGAACTCTACTCTTTCCGCACCGAAACAGCCCCCATCCCATCCCCCAAATTATGGACGCCGGAAACACCTCACCTCTACAGAGTGGAAAGCATTCTGCGCGATAAGAAAACAAAGACCATCCTCGACCACAGCAACCATCATACCGGTTTCCGCTGGTTCAACTTCGACGGGGAGCAAGGTTTCTGCCTCAACGGAAAACCTTATAAGCTGCGTGGTATCTGCCGCCACCAAGACCAAAAACCCATCGGGGTTGCACTGACAGACGAAATGCACCGTCGTGACATGAAACTGATGAAAGAAATGGGTGCCAACTTCATCCGCATCTCCCACTACCCGCAAGACGACGCTTTGCTGGAAATGTGCGACAAACTCGGCATGCTGGCATGGGAAGAGATCCCCATCATCGATATCGTGCCCGATACTCCCGGATATGCAGAGAACTGTGAACGCAACTTGCGGGAAATGATACGTCAGCACTATAATCATCCTTCCATCATCACCTGGGGATATATGAACGAGATATTGCTCGTCACCCAACGTCGCTACAAAAAGGAGGAAGAACTGAAACCTGTGCTGGAACGGACACTGGCACTTGCCAAGCGCCTGGAAGATGTCCTGAAAGAAGAAGATACCACCCGCGTCAGCACGATGGCATTTCATGGCAGCAACAGTTACAATGAAGTGGGATTAGGCAGCATCACCGATATTGTCGGCTGGAATCTTTACCAAGGCTGGTATGGCGGTGATCTCACAGGCTTCGAACGCTTCCTGACAGAACAACACCAAAAGTATCCTTCGCACCCGATGATTGTCAGCGAATACGGTGCAGGTTCCGACAGGCGTTTGCATTCGCTGCAACCACATGCTTTTGATTTCAGTATCGAGTATCAGCAAAAGTATCTGGAACACTACCTGCCTGTGCTGGAAGAGACACCTTACATCTGCGGCGGAACCCACTGGAATTTCATTGATTTCTCCTCCGCACTACGTGATGAATCTATGCCGCGCATCAATAACAAAGGGCTGGTATACGCTGACCGCACACCCAAAGACGTGTACTACTATTACAAAGCTGCCTGGCGCCACGACATTCCCGTGTTGCACATAGCCAGCCGCGACTGGACTCACCGTGCCGGAGTACAAGGAGAAGCCCCGGTAATGTTACCGGTCAAAGTATATACCAACCTCCCGGAGGTAGAACTCTTCATCGACGGAAAATCTTTGGGTAAACAGAAAGCCACGAATTATACAGCCACCTTCGAGGTACCGTTCAGCCGGAAAGAACACTTCGTTTCCGCCAAAGCCGAAAACAAAGAAGCAACTACGGGTATCCGCATCATAGAAGACGGCATCCGCCTGAACTTCACCCCTACCCCTATGATGCTGAATGAAACAAACTTGCGGGGACTGGAACTCGCCGTCAACGTAGGCAGCCATTGTTTCTATACTTCCGATGAAAGCCAGCTCACTTGGCTACCCGACCAATCCTACACCGAAGGTAGCTGGGGATACATCGGCGGAGAGAGTAAAAGCAGCCAGGGACAGATTCAGAATACCAATGACGGACCTCTGTTCCAGACCCTTCGCAGTGGTATTGAAGGCTATCGCTTTGATGTACCCAACGGCGACTATGAGATAGAATTTCTTTTTACAGACATCTTCCGTGAAAATGCGGCGGCAGTCTATCTGCTGGACCGGAATTCCGGTGCGGAAAGCCGTGAAAACCGTTTCAGCATAATCATCAATGATGTGGTTGTTGAAGAAGACTTTTCTCCTTGCCGCGAAAGTGATTACTTCCAAGCTTTACGGAAAAGATACAATATTACAAACTTTCGGAATAAAATCGAAATACACTTCCCTGTTCGGAATGGAAAAAGCCTTCTGAATGGTATTAAACTCAGGAAACTTTATTAACTTCAAAATAAAAACGCCATGAGAGCTAAAATTTGCTTAGTCATCACCAGTTTGTTGCTCGTAGCAAGTAGTATGAATGCGCAGTCCATCTGGGACAGGGCACATCTGGAAAAAGTAAAACAATCATTACACCATCCTTACTTTTCGGCTGCTTATCAGGAGCTGATAGCGGATGCCGACAAGACGCTGGACGTGCAACCTTTGTCGGTCATGATGAAGGAAAAGACACCCGGCAGCGGAGACAAACACGACTACATGAGTCAGGCACGCTATTACTGGCCCGATCCCACCCAACCGGACGGTCTGCCCTATATCAGCCGTGATGGTGAGTCGAACCCGGAACTGAACAAACTGGACCGTAACCGTCTCGGAGCAACCGCCCAACGCGTCACCACCCTCGCCCTTGCCTGGTATTTCAGCGGTGACGAGAAATATGCCCAAAAGGCTACGGAACTTATCCGCGTGTGGTTCTTTAATAAGGATACGCGCATGAACCCCAATCTGGAATATGCCCAGATGATTCCGGGACACAACAATAATAAAGGACGTTGCTACGGTGTCATCGACACCTATTCTTTCGTCGAGATGCTGGATGCCGTACAGTTGCTGGAGGGTTCAAAAGCCTTCACACCGAAGGATGCCAAACAACTGAAAGCATGGTTCGGCAAACTCCTGACCTGGATACTGAACAGTCCGCAGGGACAGGAAGAGGCCAGACAAGCCAATAACCACAGTACGGCACACGATGCACAAGTTATTGCTTTTGCCCTGTATGCAGGAAACATGAAAGTAGCGCAGGAAGTCATCAACGCCATTCCCCAGAAGCGTATCTTCACCCAGATAGAACCCGACGGAAAACAACCGCACGAACTGCGCCGCACCCTCGCCTTTGGCTACTCACAGTTCAATCTGTCTCATCTCATCGACATCTTTGTAATGGGGCGGAAAATTGGAATCTCCATTGATAATGCCACCTCGGCAGACGGGCGCAACTTCTACAAAGCCATGGACTTCCTGGTTCCCTACGTTGGAAAAGAAGTGGAAGACTGGCCCTACCAGCAAATCAGCGAATGGGACTATAAGCAACAAGAGTTCTGCAAAGATTTGTATCGCACCAGTTTGTTGAATCCGGCGCGGAAAGATTATCTGAAAATAGCCAAAGCCCACCGTGTCATCGATTGGAAAGACCGCTTCAACCTGCTATGGGTAGAGGCTGACGACGTAGACAATGCCTATGCTTTCGCTTGCGGACAGCTCCGGTTCGCCCTGGCGTGTGCAGGTAAGGCCAGAAAAGAAGCAGATAACCAATGTAAGCATCGGGTCGTTCCTCGCAGTATCAACAAAGACGGTTCGCTGAAGATGGTACATCCCCACGACTGGTGCTCAGGCTTCTTCCCCGGTTCATTATGGCAGATGTATGCCTACACGAATGATGACTTCTGGCGTCAGCAAGCCATCAGCAACACCTGGATGATAGAAGAAGCCAAATGGCATAAAGGTACCCACGACCTCGGCTTTATGATGAACAACAGCTTTGGCAAAGCCTATCAGTTGACCGGCGAACGCTCTTACAAAGATGTAGTGCTGCAAAGTGCCAAAACGCTAATAACCCGCTACAGCGACAAAGTAAAGAGCATCCGTTCGTGGGACCACAACCGTGATAAGTGGAAGTTTCCCGTTATCATCGACAACCTGATGAACCTGGAAATGCTGTTCTGGGCCACACAGGAAACCGGCGATTCCATCTACTGGAAAGTTGCCGTCAACCATGCCAACACAACGATGAAGAACCACTTTCGTCCGGACTACTCCTCTTACCACGTCGTGGACTATGACCCTGAAACAGGCGAAGTACGCGCCAAGCAAACTGCACAGGGATATGCCGACGATTCCTTTTGGAGCCGTGGTCAGTCATGGGGATTGTACGGATATACCGTATGCTACCGCTTCACCAAAGACCCCGCCTACCTGCAACAGGCACGCCACATCGCAGACTTCTTCCTCGGCCTGCCCAACCTGCCCGAAGACTTAATCCCCTACTGGGACATGAAAGCCCCCGGCATTCCCGACGTTCCCCGCGACGCCTCGGCTGCCGCCATCATGGCTTCGGCTCTGTATGAGCTTCGCAACTACGTTCCGGCAGAGGATGGCAAGCACTACCAGGACATTGCCGACAAGATGGTGGACAGCCTCAACAAACATTATCGCACCGAGCCGGAAACCAACTACGGCTTCCTGTTACTCCACTCCACCGGGCACCATCCGGGAGGCGACGAAATTGATGTCCCACTGAACTATGCCGACTATTATTATCTGGAAGCACTGGCAAGAAAAGAGGCTCTTAAGCAATAATTAATACTTTTTGAGACAGTAGTTCATCTTTTTGAGACGTTTTGTATGGTAAGCAAACTACTTTTCCACTATTTTTGTAGCACAGAGAATTAGAATCATTTTATAAAAGAAAAAAGACATGAAAAACTTATTCGACATTAAAGACAAAGTTATCATCGTAACCGGCGGTTGCGGTATCTTAGGTAAAAGTATTGCTAACTACCTTGCTGAACAAGGTGCTAAAATCGTTATCCTGGACCGTGTGGAAGAAATCGGCAAAGAGTTGGAAGCCGAACTCAACCAGAAAACGGAAGCCTTGTTCCTAGTGACGGACGTGCTGAACAAAGAAGTGCTGGAAGAAAACAAAAAAGCCATTCTGGAACGCTTCGGCACTATCGACGTATTGCTGAACGCTGCCGGTGGAAATATGCCCGGTGCCACCATCGCCCCGGATAAGACCATCCTTGACCTGGAAGTAGATGCTTTCAGAAAGGTAGTGGACCTGAACCTTTTCGGTACAGTGTTGCCCACAATGGTATTTGTAGACGTAATGGCTAAGAATAAGAAAGGTGTTATCGTCAACTTCTGCTCCGAATCCGCCCTGCGCCCGCTGACCCGTGTAGTAGGCTATGGCTCAGCCAAAGCTGCCATTGCCAACTATACCCGCTATATGGCAACGGAACTGGCAAGCAAATTCAGCCCCGAACTTCGTGTAAATGCCATCGTACCGGGCTTCTTGCTGACAAACCAGAACCGTGCACTGCTGACCAATCCGGACGGCTCTTACACCGACCGTGCACGCACCATCATCGCCCACACTCCATGCGGACGTTTCGCTGAACCGGAAGAGTTGTTCGGAACCATCCACTACCTCATCAGCGATGCTTCCAGCTTCGTGACAGGTGCCTTGTCGGTAGTAGACGGCGGTTTTGACGCCTTTTCAATCTAACCCAATTAATATTTAATAATTGATAATTAATAATTCAAGTATGGTATTATGCGAACAAACCTGGCGCTGGTATGGTCCTAACGACCCGGTTAGCCTGTGGGACATCAAACAAGCCGGAGCAACCGGCATCGTGAACGCCCTGCACCACATCCCCAACGGTGAAGTGTGGACAGTGGAAGAAATCATGAAACGCAAGGAAATGATTGAAGCCGTAGGCCTGCGCTGGTCGGTAGTGGAAAGCGTGCCTGTGCACGAACATATCAAGACCCAAACAGGAGATTTCCAGAAATACATCGATAACTATAAAGAAAGCCTGCGCAACCTTGGCCAATGCGGCGTGAACATCGTGACGTACAACTTCATGCCCGTACTGGACTGGACACGTACCGACCTTGCCTACGAACTGCCTGACGGTAGCCGCGCCCTGCGCTTCGAACGTGCCGCTTTCATCGCTTTCGACCTCTTCCTGCTAAAGCGCCCCGGTGCTGAAAACGACTACACCGACGAGGAGAAAGCCAAAGCAAAAGCCCGCTTCGAACAAATGACAGATGCGGACAAGCAATTACTAATCCGCAACATGATTGCCGGACTGCCCGGCTCGGAAGAAAGCTTCACGCTGGAACAATTCCAGCAGGAACTGGACCGCTACAAGGACATCACCCCGGAGAAGCTGCGCGCCAACCTGATTTACTTCCTGCAAGAAATCACCCCGGTTGCCGACGAAGCAGGTGTAGAGCTGGTCATCCATCCAGACGATCCCCCCTGCTCCATCCTCGGCCTGCCGCGCATCATGAGCAGCGCTGCCGATTTCCAGGCATTGATTGACGCTGTTCCCAACAAGAGCAACGGCCTTTGCCTCTGCACCGGTTCACTCGGCGTGAGCAGCTCCAACGACTTGGAAGGCATGATGAAACAGTTTGGTGACCGCATCAACTTCGTCCACTTCCGCAGTACACAACGCGATGCAGAAGGCAACTTCTACGAAGCCAACCATCTGGAAGGTGACGTAGACATGTATCACGTCATGAAAGCGTTCCTCGAACTGCAACAGAGACGTCAGGTATCCATCCCCATGCGTCCCGACCACGGACATCAAATGGTGGATGACCTGAAGAAGAAAACCAATCCGGGATACTCCTGCATCGGCCGCCTGCGCGGACTGGCAGAATTGCGCGGACTGGAAATGGGTATTGCAAAGTCTATTCTTTCTGATTCTCATTAGACAGCACTGTCCCATCTGACGCGTTCATCTGACAACTCAGTATAAAGAAGACCCGGCAGTCTGAAAAAGCGGCACCGTTCATGGTGCTCCTTCTCAGATTGCCGGGTCTTATGCTATATGCACAGGCGAAAAAAGTTCTCATTCGCCCGGTTATCCCCCCGAGAGGCTATTCCTATTGTTTTTCCTTCCTAATGCTTAGTTCTTTTCATACTAACGCTAATTCTTTCCACCATGGGGTTCTTTTCTTTCCACCGTGGAGAAAGTTTCTTTCCACCATGGTGGAAAGAAAAGAACCCCATGGTGGAAAGAATAAATACTTGCTGCGATTTTCCTTAGCCTCCGCAAGGAAAAGAAATAAAAACGGCAACGCAGCAACTTAATTTAAGTAATTCACGTTTTTCTCATATTAAATCCAATATTCTTTGTTTTTAATCACACTTTCAAAAACATCAGATCAGTTCGCTACAGCTCCTCCTGACAAAAAGAGCAGTATATCTTTCGTCGAGTACCCTCCACGACACCGGTAAGGTATAGGTGAAACTCACCTTCCCTCCTGTATGAAATGTCATAACCGGGGAGTATTCTCCCGGCTCCAAATTAGGCAGGATGACTAACACCTCTGTGTCAGTATACTTAAACACTCTTTTAACATGTATCAATGTGCCCTTATCGGAGACGGGAGAAAGACCCAGGTATATGGTTCCAAGTGAAGATAAGCACAGATTTTCACCTGTGATTACGACAGGAGCGTTCGGAGTAATGGTGCCGTCGCGCATGCCTGTCAGCGGATCGTATACACCATTGATAACAGGTACGTTCTTTCCGAAAAGCGTCGGAAATCCATTCTTCTCCTGCTTCCTGTGATGCAACTCAGCCACTGTTTTTTTCTTATCTTTCATCATTTAATATCCTTCAATTAGTTAGTAATAACAGTCTATCAAACTGCTTCACAAAATTACACCACAACGCATACACTTCCGTGGCAGTAACAAGAAATGTCAATCAATACAGCTTTCTATATCTGACCGTGCCCGGTTCATCAAACACAGTTTTCGGAAATAAGCCCCTTCCAAAAAGAAATGTTACGATTATCGAAACAAGTAGGCTCCCAAAAGTGTTAAATGGATAATAGACAAACCTCTAACTCAGACAAAAGATTATGATAACAAACGAGTTAAACACAGGATTAGTTAATGCCGTCAGAGAGAAACTCCCATCCAAAGAAAATCTTGCCAATACTTTAATGGATATTCTTTATATAGGCAAAGAAGCTATCTACCGCCGGCTACGGGGCGAAGTACCTTTCACCCTGACCGAAGCAGCCATTATATCCCGGAAACTGGGTATATCGCTGGATAAGATGATAGGCGTGAGCTTCCAGAACAATGCCGTTTTCGACATGAATATAGTGGATAGCAGCCAGCCGCTCGAAACTTACTACTCCATCCTGGAAAAGCAGGTGGAGCTATTCCGGAAAGTGAAAGAAGAAGAGAACTCGGAGATCGGGACTTCATCCAATATCATTCCGCTGACCCTCTCATTGAACTACGATATGCTCTCCAAATTCCGGCTCTTCAAGTGGATGTATCAGAATGAAAACATAAAGTGCAAGCATTTTGAAGCAATGGAAATCCCGCAGAAGATAGTGGATAAGCAAAAGGAGTATACCGGTGCGGTAGCTCACATCCGTTCGGTAGATTACATCTGGGATAATATGATCTTCAGCCATCTGGTCAATGACATCCAGTACTTCTGCGACGTTCATCTCATATCCGATGAAGACAAGAACCTTCTTAAGGAGGAACTGCTCTCAGTGATAGATGACCTGGAAGAACTGGCCAACCGGGGAAAGAGCAAAACGGGCAACGACGTCAAAATCTATATTTCGAATATCAACTTCGAGGCTACCTACAGTTATCTGGAGACCGATACGATACAGCTCAGCCTGATCCGGATATATTCCATCAACTCCATTACCACACAGGATCATGAAATGTTCCGGGGCCTGAAAGAGTGGATTCAATCATTGAAGAAGTTCTCTACGCTGATATCAGAAAGTGGTGAAATGCAACGTATTCAATTCTTTAAACAACAGCGGGAAATTATCGGTACATTGTAGCTATTCCTTCCGAATAATGCAATTGTTCACACAATTATTCTCTAATATCGTAAACAGGTAGACCTTCTATCTGTTTTTTTCGTCTTTCAATTATTTCATATTCAATTCCTTTCAAATAGAAAAGACACTCGTTTTCTTCACATGATTTCAGATACAAAAGTTCCACCGACAAGCTTTATATTTGCATATGTCACAAATCAGACCCATGACATTTGATTATTAACAAAAAAGAGGAGGCTATGACAAAGAATTATATTGTAAAAGAGTTGATTAAGGAGATGAAAGAAAGGATTCCCCAAGGGCAGAACTTAGCTAATTATCTGACAGATACATTGTATATGGGGAAGGAGGCCGTTTACCGCAGACTGCGCGGAGAGGTTGCATTCACCTTTGACGAAATAGCCGTAATCTCTCATAACCTGGGCATTTCCATTGACCAGATTATCGGAAACCATCTGTCCAACCGGGTCACTTTTGACCTGAATCTGCTGCATTCGCCCAATCTATTCGAAAGTTATCATGAAATCATCGAACGTTATCTGCGGATATTCAGTTCTATGAAGGGGGATGGCGATGCCGAAGTGTATTCGGCTACCAATACCATTCCTTTTACCCTCTACTCATCTTATGAGTATCTGTCTAAGTTCCGTCTGTGCCGATGGATTTATCAGAACGGGAAAGTAAAGACCCCCAATTCTCTGAGTGAAATGCATGTACCGGAGAAAATAATTACCGCCCACAAGAAGCTGAGCGAAGGACTAAGGAAACCCAAGAAGACTTTTTTCATATGGGATAGCAACATCTTCCAATCTTTCGTAAAAGAAATAAAGTATTTTGCAGGGCTGAACTTAATATCCACGTCGGACGTGATGTATCTGAAGAATGAGTTGCAACAGTTACTCGTGGACCTGGAACATTTGTCGATGAAAGGAGAATATAGTGAAGGGCATGAGTTGTACATCTACCTGTCGAACATTGATTTTGAAGCGACTTATACGTATGTTAGCAACAAAGATTTCCAGATCAGTCTTTTCAGGGTATATTCCATCAACTCTATGGATTCGCAAAGCCCGCAGATTTGCCAGATGCAAAAGAACTGGATCCAGTCTTTGAAAAGACATTCCACATTGATTTCGGGAAGTGGGGAGGCACAGAGGATTGCATTTCTGGAGAAGCAGAGGAGTGTTATCGAGATGCTATAAAAGGAAGTAGCATCGAAGGGCTATAAAAATGAGCTGTATCAGAATACTTATTTGAGTTATTTCTGATACAGCTCATTTAGTTTCAGGGTACTGACCTCACGCAACGGAACCAAGCCCAGTCCACCCCTCCGTCTTGAGGCCAAGCGTCGAACAGATTATTATTGGCTCCAACCAACCAATAGTTACCCTCACGTTGAGTCAATGTCCAGTGCACAGCATTTATTTTCTCAAATCCGCTCCCTGTCCAAGTTGTTAAACTGCCAAAGCCTTGATTTTCGAGACTGACACTCGTCCCGCCCATACTGAGAACCAAATACATCTCACGCTGGGTAGGCAGACGCCAACCATTTCCTTTATTTTCACATATCGCCTTTGCCTCTGCCCAAGTCTTACCGCCAGTACTGGTGTTTTCAATCTGAAGCTGAGGAGCAATCCTATTCATCGCATCACTTGTATCCGGGTTCTCACCTGAAGCTAAAAGCACCGAGGGGTCTGTTCCCCCATTATTATCGCGGGAGACAATAGTAACCCCCGCAGACTCTACCTTTAGATACGGGTACTTCGTTCCGCTATTATTATTATTTCTTACACAACGGAAATAATTATTTTTGCTGATAGGTACAGAATTCTGATAACCTGCCGAAAACTCTAACTCATAGCGTGTGCCGGAGCCTTGAGCTGTATAGTATGACGAAGACCAGTAGTTAGCAGTCCAGTTTTGATACCATCCATATGGATTCTGACTTTCATTATACCTGTAATCTTCTGCATTGCCACCCAAAGCGTTTACATAGGCAAACGACATCAACAATTCGCTGGCAGTAGGCAAACGCCAACCATCGCCTATATTGCCGCATATATTCTCCGCATCAGTGGCGTTTGCCATACGTCCCACACTTTGTGATGGTACGTTGTTGTTTTGATATATCCTATTATCAAACCGGAGCGGATAAAGATAGAAAAGGGGTTCCCCAGTGGTCGTATAAGATTTGGTTTCGGACACCATCTGAAGGTCAATCGTGCGATAGAACGGGAAGTGTTCATCCTGGATGGTATGCATCACATTTCTGAACGTGATTCGTATCGTTCCGCTTTTCCCCTCTTTCCATTTGCCGGGATTAAGCTTCAATCTGAAATCATATCCGTGACCAACAACATCATTTCCTTTACCATCATCATAACCTACGACAGACTCTTGGTACATCTTCGTGTCCGCATTCTTCCGGCCTACAACTATATCATTATCCGGGTCGGTACGAATCAATCCGGTACCATCATCGTTGACGATATTCAAATTTTCAATATTCATAATCTCCCAGTTGTTATTGACAAACAATTGCAGGTATTGCTCCGCTCCCAGAGGAATTTTATAAGTGCTGCTATTGACGGTGGTAGGGTAATGTCGGAATGAGAACTGTAGTTCACCTTGATTGATGGGAAGTTGTACCTGCTTAAGATGCCCCTCCTTATCATATAAGTTAAAATCCATCTTGTCCCAACGCCACCACCAGCCGATGCCATCTTCTGTAGTACCGTCTCCCGTTTGTCTCGGATTGGGTTGCACGGTAAATGCCTGCACCCTTTCACGAAAGGATTCCGTACTGTTTCTGTACAATTGCGGAGTTATATTGCCGGCATCATATTGAATAATTTCCAAATCATTTTTTCCTTGAAGCTGAACATCTATTCTATCCACAGAAAACATCACATACACTGTCTGCGGCTCGATGGGGATACCATCTCCATCAGGATTTCTAATCGGGAAAAAGAGGCCATTCTCCAGTACATTCCCGTATGCATCGACAAATTTGATAATCCCCGGATCTATCGTGTACTGAGTCACCTTTATTTCGTGTGTCAGGCGCCCGGCTGCCAACGTAACGGTAGCCGTTCGGGTGGCACCGATAATATCATTATTAAAATAAGGAATCTTCAGTTTAAGTTGTGTATCATCATTCGCAACACCCGATGCCGTAGCTACTCCACCTTCGAATGTGAGCCAGTCACTTCCAGCCGTAACGGTGGCTTTCCAACCGTTGGGACTGTCAGTAAAGACATCTATGGCATAACTATTATTCTGGTACTGGGTCACCTGCACGTCTGGTTCGCCCACACCAAGCATATGCTGTCCGTTGTAGACCACATCTTTCACCTTATCGCGATTGTAGTGTATCACCCGGTATTTCATGTTGGACATGACCGTGTAGGTTGCCAACGCCTCGCGGATATCAGCACTACCGGCACCCAACGCCTGAGTGATGGTAACAACGTATTTGTAGTTCCGCTTCAAAGCCAGATATTCCACTTGCTCCCCTGTTTGTCCGGTTTTGGTGAAATCAATCCGGTAAAAGCTTGACTTGCCACTGCCGATCTTACCTTTCACTATCAGGCAAGTAGCGTCCTTACGGCTCGCATTATTGTCTCCGGCCACACCACCGGCATCCTCTGCCGCTAGAGATTCAAACGTATAGATCTCCCCGTCATAGGGTGTGTTGCCATTCACGGAATAGAGGATTGCATTCCCCTCTCCCGTCTTTTTGCCACTGTCGCCCGGAAGGTTCGGCTCATCCGGAGCCGGGTCAATAATCTGCCCGTTCGCATTCCATGCAGAAGAGATGAATCCGGTTGTATTGTAATTGGCCAGATAGACCTCCTCGACCGTGAAGTTCGATGCCGAATTGCGGATGTCGATACGCGCCAGCATACGCTTCATATCGATGCCGGTTATCGGATTCATCGAGGCATCAATTTTCGCCACTTCTGTCTCCCCATACATAGGAATCGGCGTATAGCCGCCAGAGGTCGACCCGTCTGCTGTCCATTTACCTTCCCGGGTGTGAAGCAATGCTTCCATCGCCTGGGCTTTGGTAGTCACTCCCTTTTTGAAGCCCGGTGCTATATCACTGAGTTGTTTGTTTGCCACGACCACGATACAGGTGGTTGTGGCAGTGGGAGGAAGCGGGGCAGAGAAGTTCGCCGTGGAATTATTATTGGCCAAGTCCTGTGTAATACCTGTACCCACGGCCCATTCCAGAAATATCGCGGGCGTTTTCGACGCATCAAAAACAAGGATATCCACTGTTTTTATCTCGTCTTCTTTCTTGGCTGCACCTGTTCCGGTCATTGTGCGGGAAGAAACAGACGGAGTAGCTACATCAGGAACCGTCAGGGTAAACCGGACACCACTCCCTGTTTGGGGAGGTATTGATTCAAACTCCTCTTGTGTGCATCCAGCGAGCCACACTGTCACCAGCAGGATTGGCAGAAGTAAGCTTTTTCTGAGTACTGAAGTCTTATATTTCATTTTTTGATTTTCTTTCTTAAACATGTTATATACGTACAGTTCACTATGGTGCGGTCAATGTCACTGTCATAGGGGGATTGTCGCCATTCGGATTGGTCAGCGTCAATGTAGCTGTATCACCGGACACGGCATCCGCTCTAAAGTAGAAATAAAGCGCATCACCGCTCACGCCAGTTGCATGGAGCATCGTTTCACTATTAAGCAGAATCTTGTCCGCATCCTGTACTCCGGTAATTTCCCAGTCCCATGAGCCCGGACTGCCTGAAGTAAAGATAATCTTGCGGCGTTGCATGATTCCCGTTCCGGCATCGCTACTGTCCAGTTCCACGTTCCAGGTCATCCACACCCCGTCTCCGCCCCACTGTTTCAGAAGTACCCGATGGTGTAAGTTGCCTGCATCGATATAGAACCCGGTACTCCGCTCAGTTCCGACTCCGGAATTGTATTTAGGCATCACAACATTCACATTATACGTATACACTCCGCCCGAAACAGATGTCTGGGTCATGTTGACCGTTGCCCACGAATCCATACCACTCTTATCCAGTACAGCACCGACCGGATAGCCCGTATTCGGAATGGCGTCATAGTTCGTTTTGACCTCTATATCGACCGTGGCTGCATTAGCAGCCGTCAGAACCTTAGTCTGCGACAATTTGAGGTAGTACTGTCCGTCCAGAATTACATTTACCGGGCTCTCGTCCCACTCAAGAGGGGTGGCGGACAGTTGATAGATATCATTCGATAGCGAAAGGTTGTAGTTGATATACTCACCTGACTCCCAAGAGTGCGGATTTGTATCGATAATATCCTTGAGCAGGAATTCCCGTTCGCCATAATTGGTAGTGATGACAATCTTGGCCGTCGCAGGGAAATCGTCGGCATCAGTAGGCAACATGAGAAACGTACCACCAATCAGAGCGGCATCTTCGGTCACCGTATTGTTGTCGATGAGAGTAGAAGCGATGTTCCCCGTTGTGACATCACTCCACACAAAATCAGGCTTGTTATGTTCCGTAGTGGCAGCTGGTATATTAGGAATAGTAAGCTTCCCGCTTTTCCCTACATTTCGGAACTCTATCTTTTCAATGGTTACTACATCGGGCACCGGGTCTACCTTTTTGAACGTAAAGGTAACCTTGGTCAGCGTGTGGTAGAAATGTATACTCACACCTGTCATCCATGCAGGCTCCGACAGAGCAGCCAGCACATCAACGTGGTTGGCAGCGTCGGCATTTGCCGTATAATTCAATACCATTTGCCCCGGGTTGGAGAAGTTAGCAGTGGGCGCATTGGTACCGCTATACGGGTACCACGAGAAGAACTTCATACTGGCACCCAGCAACGCCGGCCAGTATTGCTCCGGTGAGATCGTTGCCGTGAGGTCGGGGTTCACTCCGGCTCTTGCATTGAAGTATTGTTCCGGAGTAGATGAGGCAGGTGTCAGGGAAGCAAAAAAGCCGAAAGTCTCCCCTTTCAGATCGGTATTCGAAGAGATAACCGTACCACGGGTTCCGGCGTTTCCACCTTCTCCGATACGTTGCACGACAATCAACTCCCCGCACGGTATCATCTCTTCGCCGATACACGAAAAGAGGACGAACGGAAGGATAGCTGCCATTACAATCATCTTGATACTATTTCTAAACTTCATCATCTTATTTCTTTTCCGATATAAACAAAACATCCAGTGAAATGTATTACAAACCTATACTCAAATCGATGTTTTTTACTTCACCCCAGTCTTCCACCGTTATCGTCAGTATCTGAATACCGATTTTCCCTACCCGGGCCGTTATCTGATATACGTTATTTCTCCGTATCTCCGTAAAAGGCTGTGCTACCGGGGTACCTTTGTCATCAACCTTTGTTATTGTCTCTATCACCTTCCCAGTTACTCCGGTGACATCCGGAGGTCCCTTCAGGACATTGGTCATGCTGACGGCCAGTCGGTCGGAGTAATCCGATCTGAACGTACGCTCGGCAACATAGAACGAACTGAGCAGTTTCCGGTTCTTAGCCCCGGTGGCAGACGAATACGCCCACATTTCCGAGGTTGACGCTGTCCAGGTTTCTGTTAATAAGTCACTGTCCGGTACGTTGCTCTTCACTTTTCCATAATTTTTTGAAGGCTCAGTATTATCGCGCGTACCATTTGCTTCGTTTCCCATCACAAAATAACTATCATGAGAAAGGTTGTGCAGGGTAACACTGGTACTTCCGGCAGTATATCCGGTCATCGCTCCACCATCTATAGCTTCAAGAAAGATATCTACCCGGGCTACGGCACGTTCGATAACCATTTCTACTTTTTGAGTTTCATCAGGTGCTATAGATATATCCCGAATCACTCCTGTCATGGGCATGCCGGTCGTAGAAATTATCTGCCCGTCACTATTCAATATATCAGAGATATCATAGAGCATATCTTGCAATGTCCAAAGACTGGCGATACCGTCGAGCTTACTCGTAAGGCTCTGTGGTTCGTTGGCAATTACTACGACCAAAATATCATTGCTGGAAGTCACTTCGAGAAGCTGCGCATCTATATCGGTAGCTGTCTCTGGAGTGCCCAATAGGATGTGTTTATTCACATCCAGCCTCACGCCACCGGGCGTGCTGCCGAATACGATAAACCGCATGGAGTTTATCTCCTCCTGTTGATCCACCTCTCCATTGTCCACCAAGTTGATGCTGAGCTGCGCCCGAGTAGGCAAGGTCAGTTCGTCGACAACATCGCTGCTGCACGAAAATAAAAGGGCTGTGAATGCCAGATATATGATATGTAATAGTCTTTTTCTCATTCTTAAATTTCAATCCCATGAAGCCAGTAAATCCAGGTGCCCACAACAAGTCCGATCTGGATAAATTCTCCTCCTCCAGGCTTCTCGGTGACAGTGAATATCAGGTTCCATTCGCTCTGACGATCGAGGTATTCCTGGAAAGGAAGTTCTGTTCCGTCATGGCGGGAAGTAGGCCGGGCAATGCTCAGCAACTTCATCAGGTCGTAGCTCCATATTTTGGCTCCAGTATCCGCATTCTTTATAATGAACTGGTAATCCCATCCGTCTCTATTGAACAGACGCATGGTGTTGAGACGTGCGGATACAAACACATCGGAGGTTTCTCCCTGACCTGTATAATGAGGCACGTAATGAACCGGTCCTTGGTTTGTTGGTTCGTTCTCCCAAGAATAGGTTGCACTTTCCGGTGCCTGAATTTCAAACGTATATTGCGTTCCATTTGTTTCGCCTTCTCCATACTTCATCAACGCGATATTGAACCGGTTGGTGTTGCGTATCAGGTTCACCGGGTAAACCTTATGGTCGGTATTGGACGGCAAGTGGTCCACCTTCACTACTTCGCTGAAGTAGAGATGCTGGAACTCAAAGTCTACAATATCCGATGCACGCTTCAAGGCTACAGTGAGCTGCTGAAGGGTTGTTGTTCCCGGAACCAGTTCACGGCCTGCATTGTCCAGAGTATGGAAATTGTCGGACAAACTACCAACGGTCAGCACCTTGTAGTTTCCGAAATCGAGTTCATTGGTCAGCGACATCCGGTTGCCGCCAATCAGCGCGGCAGCCTCGGCTCTTTTAGAAAAGAGCAGTTTGTCATCGCTGCCGAACACGAATACATCCACCGATTTGACCTGCGGGTTGAATGCGTCCGCATATTCCATATTATAGTCGAATGTAAATTCCAGCCAAAGTTCACACCGGGGCAAGTCTTCGCGTATAGTGTCACACGAGGCCATACACAGCATCGAGGCAACGATAAGGAACAGCTTAGTTTTTCCGAACATATCTTTTTCTTTTTAGGGGGCAGCATTGTTTAACTGCCGTTTATATTGTCAGAGGACATGTTTAGTGACCTCCGGTTACTTTCACTTTTAGGGGCGCTTCTCTATATTCATACTATTTTGAGTGCGCAAAGGGGTAGTGCTGTTTTTGGAAAGCCTGTCACCGGCTTATTTTTATCTTTATCGGCTACCAGTGCCGCACAAAATGTTCTATAAAGAAAAAGGCAGGGCAGGCAGTCCGCACTGCCCTGTTCTTTTTATATAAAAAGTATATTAAATTTCAAAATTGGTTTGCCAGTATACCCACGGAGCAACTTTAATCTCGAAGTGGAGGTAAGCTCCCAGCTTGTCGATGTCTTCTTCCTCCTTAGGATCTTCAGGACCATCACCAGGATACCACGGTGTACCGTTTCCATTTACTTTCGTCAAGGTCAACGTGTAGTAGTTATTACGCACTATACCATATTTTCCATACTCCATATGATCGTTAGCTGCGTTATCATGACGAATCTCATAGTAGTAATAGTTGAGACTCTTCTGATACCAGTAGATACAGCCATCTTCTTTAGTCAATTCACCACCGTTTGCACTGATATTGTCAAGAATAGTCTGAGTAAGACCTGCAAAGCTACCCGGATCAGCACCACCAAGTGCAGTTTTTACTTGTGTATAGAACTTATCGCATGCATTCACCAGGAGTTTCTCCAAAGCAGTTCTATCATCTTCAAGTTTAGCAGCAGCAGGCGTGTAAGCCGCCAGCAATGCAGGAAAGTTCTTAAAGTTTATAGAGTTAGTACCATTGGAAAGACGATACCAGTCATCACCTAAAGTAAAATCAGCATCATTCTTCCAAGGTGCATACTGGCCTTTAATCACCAAACGCGTGGCTGCACCAAATTTCTGATATCCTGCAGCCATTGTGTTTTCGATACTATATCTGTAATTCTCACCCGCAATCGTACTTTTACTAACCCAATCTACTTTAGGTTCACGATCTACATCAAGTACATTCTTTACAATACCTGTCAGGTATTCTGTACCACCGGCCGTCGTAAAGTTCGGGTCAACCGTATAGAAGTTGCTCTTATAGAATCCGGTAGTATGGGATGACCTTGTCTTTGTCTTCTGTGCAAAAGGAAATAACAAAGAGTTGTAATAATCAATAGTCCAGTTTCCAAACTCAAACTGGCCAAGAGAATTACCAGTGACGTCTTCAAAAGGTCCGATTTCCGTCACAGCAACCATAACCTCCATTTTAGATGCAAGACGTTCTATATCCAGTCGAGCCGGTTTACTTTTCGCTGCATTTAAGGCTTCTTGTTCAGTTTTATAATCACTGGCCTTAAAGATGTTAGCCGCTACATCGAGTAGACAATCAGCTTTCCATGCATGGTTAGTAGGCTCCGGATCACTATCATCATAGAAACCGGCATTAATCATTGCGCAACCATTGCTGTGCACAACCTCCTCTACAAGATAAGAATTATTAGCTTCACCGCTCTTTGTAGCTACTGTGATCAGAGCGTTGATATCATTAAACGTTGCGCCAGCCGCAATACCATCCAAACGTGCCTGTAACACAGTTCCCGGATTGGCGACCACAAGTAAATACTTGGTATCCGTACTTACCTTAACTGGAGTGTTCGGAGTAGTAATTCCAGAGTTTGTTCCAAATTCACTTGTTCCCAGCACAGTAGCATACTTAGTTGCATCTGCGTCTTTGACTACTACTTTACTTGCGTTGAACGTAATCACATACAGTTCTTTAATTGCACTTTCTTCCGGCAAAGACGGTTGCTCGCCAGAGGCGCGTGTTCCCGGAGTTTTAGGATTAGTCAGACTGATTGACACATAAGCCACATCATAACCTTTTGTCACCCCGCCATCAGAATCATCATCGAGGTCATTTGAACAACTTGCCAATGCCGTAATGGCCAGCAACGATACTAAAATTGATTTAATCTTTAGCATAATACAAACATTTTATTAGAAATTAATTTATATATTTATTCTCTTTGTTACAGCATTAGTTAATGCTGTTTTTATTCATTACTGATTTTATTTATTCTTCTTCTCAATTTCGGCAGTATTAGCCTTCTTTTTAGCTAATTCTTCCAGATTTTCCTTGGCTGCATCCAGCCCTGACTGCTTTGCAGCATTCAAATACTTCTCCGATAATTCATAATCTCCTTTCATTAATGATAATACTCCCATTGCATTGTTATATTCAGGTAAGCAGCCATCCGACTTCACCCTTTCCAGATAGCGTTCCGCAGATACCAGATCATTGCGTGAAAGGGCCGCGGTAGCCGCATTCATAGCAGCAATTTCACTTTCCGGATAGAGGCGGACCGCTGTTTCAAAAACATCGATAAACTCCTGTGACCCCTTCGGATAAGTGTTAGCCACCATGAACATCTCATTCAAACTCAGGTTCTGGGGACGTTTCTTTATCACTTCCTTCGCCTCTTCCAGATTGAAGTTTCTGACATCATAGCTCACCTTACAGATAGCTACACGCAGACTTGGGAATATTTCCTTCAACATAAGCCGATAGGGCACGCCACCACGAAGCTGCATCAACTTTGTTTCTCTTCCTTTTTCAATCGGAATATTCGTGATGATATCCAGCACCTCCGCTTTATAATCCATCTCAAACGTATCGAGCGCTTTTACCAATCCGTCCCAGTTTTCACCACCGAATATGATATAGTATTGATTGCGCGGGAAATCATACCGTGCAGCCAGATAGTTGCGCAATGCCATGGCACGACCTTCGGACAAACGTTTGTTTGCAGCCAGCGTTCCTTCGGGAGAAGCATAACCTATGATATCCAGACGCTTCACGTTCACATTGACATCTGACTTCAGGTCATCAATCATCGCACGGATTTTTGCCAACTCCTGAGGATTGTTCATGTATTCAGGACGGATATCCACCTTGTTCACCTCAAAGTCCAGAAAACATTCCGCCTGTATATCACGACTCTTTATTTCCTCTACTTTAGGCTCCACATACGAGAGATAAGGAGTCACTACATAGGGCACCAGCATACGTTCAAGCGTAACCTTATCAAAGGTATGCTCCACGCTCATCAGTGCACTTTCGCCACAGCCACATTCGTCACGCTGTACGTTCAGCCCGGCATCCGCCATCCAAAGTTCGTAAGGCAATGTATATCTGTAGCGGATAACGCCACTCTTCTTCTTCTGATTTTTCTCTACCCAATAAGGTGTCTTATAATTCTTCTTCGCTTTAGCACTCATTACTGCCAGCCTGCGTTCATAAACCAGATACTCGTTTTTTCCTTTGATAGAAACCCGAGGAAGTTCGTAAGTAGTGGTAGGAGAAACTAACTGCGGGATGAGGTCCACCCCATGCGCCGATTTCACTTTCACATCTTTCATCAGGATATCGAAATCTATATGGACCGTTTCTCCCAATTGTTCCAATCGCACAGGTACTATGGTGATGGTTCCTTCATAAGAACGATCCTGAGCCATAACTCTGTTTACATTCAGGCACAAGACAGTCAGTACCAACGCGATGAATGGCATATTTCTTTTCATCATTCTCATTCTATTTAATTACGTAAATAAGTGATACACTTGCTTTTGTTGGTCCCACATAATTCTTACTGGTATCTTTCTGTTTAGTGCCACACGTTGCACAGGGGTACTTCTCATATACGATGCGTGCATACCCCAGTCCAAGGGAAGCCTCAATGCTCCAGCGCTTCTTCAATATCCATGAGTGCCCTATCGAAATACCGCCTCCATACAGATGTCCCTGATAGCGCATATTCTGCATATTCTCACTGATAAGCGGCCAGTCGGGCAACCCACCTACATTGAAGTCAGCATAGTGACCATGCAACCCTATAAACGTACGATTGAAGCTTTCGCAGAACCAGTAACGAAGTTCCGGTTGTATACCCCAGTGCTTCAAGCGAGTATCATCAAACTTCCATGGATTATAATTCACCGGAATATCCAATGTCCATTTACGTGCCAAGGCTACTTCCAAACCAAGATTCATAGTAGTAGTGGCATCGTAAAGAAGATTGCTTTTTACAGCAATCTTCTGAGCCTTACTTTCGGCCGGCAATAATCCCAATATGAATAGTATGCATACTAGTATTTTCTTCATTCAATTCTTGTTTTTATTTTAAAATCATTCTATCGGCCGAATTCGTGTTCCAGCCCGGAACGTACCAAAAACAGCCTAAAATCTCAGTATGCAAATATCGGAGTAATAAGGGAGACGGTAAATTGTATCTATTTCTGTTATAGGCACTAAAAAAGTAAGGATACAACTATTTAAGTGTTTTTCGAAAGAACAATTGCTGAAACAAGAACAAAGAAGTTTTTAAGAATTATGATTTCGATATACGAATATTAAAAATACAATTGTTTCAATATTCGAAACTTATGAGAGAAATAAATTCAAATTATTTAATATAAGAAAGAGGGGCAAATCGTCATTATATACAAGTTGCATAAATACGAATATACAAGTTTATAATCAAAATCGGTTCTACACATACTTCTCAAGCCGATTAAAAGGAATAAACGCAAAATTTCATAGGAAACAAAATTGTATTAATTACGACATTATATACTTTATATTCTTACCTTTATTATAAAAATAAGATGGGGCGTTAACCTCACGGTCACGCCCCATCAATCTACGCAATCTTTGATAATAACTAATGAAAAAGAACCCTTTTCAGCAGATTTATTTTAGCTCAAAAGATACAACGCCTTTTATATCTGCTGCCGAAGCTGCAACGATTGCTTCGAACTTACCCGGTTCAGCTATCCAGGCATGCTGAGCATCATCAAAGAAACTCAAGGCCTCTTTGTCTATAGTAAATGTAACTTCCTTCTCTTCGCCCGGAGCCAGTTTTACTTTTTTGAAACCTTTCAGTTCTTTGACGGGACGAGGCAAAGAGGATTTCTTATCGCTGATATATAACTGTACAACCTCCTGCCCTTCACAATCACCTGTGTTCTTCACAGTTACAGTAAAGGTTATCTGATCATCAGCAGACATCACTTTCTTATCGGTAGCAGGTTTACCGTAAGCAAATGTTGTATAAGACAATCCGTGTCCAAAGGGGAACAATGGTTTCACCTTCTTCTGTTTGTCCGTCCAACGGTAACCGACAAAGATACCTTCGTTATATTTCATATCCACCACTTTCTTACTGCGGTCGGCAAAGTATTCGCCAACGCTGTGAGCCGGCACATCTTCCAGACGAGCAGGGAAAGTGAAAGGCAATTTTCCGGAAGGATTAACATCCCCCATCAATATAGCAGCAAGGGAATTTCCAGCCTCTGAGCCCAGGAACCAGGCTTGCAATACGGCAGGAACTTCTGCAATCCAAGGCATTGCCACAGCATTACCGGAAACATTCACCACAATCAGATTCTTATTGGCTTTTGCCAAGGCAGAGATGACATCATCCTGTGCATAAGGCAAGGCAAGTCCCTTGCGGTCGGAATCTTCACAATCCTGGTTGTTACTCTTATTCAGACCGCCAATGAAGATAACATAATCAGCATCTGCAGCTACTTTTACGGCTTCAGCTATCAATTCTTCGGGCGTACGGTCGTCCTTCAAATTCTGTCCCGTTACCACACCATTATATTCACCTGTCGCATCACCCACATAGCCACGGGCATAAACAACTTCTGCCTTATCCCCTACACGGTTTCTGATACCATCCAGCGGAGAGAGTTCACGCTGAACTTTTAAAGAAGAACTACCACCGCCTACGGTCATCATCTTCACGGCATTCTCACCGATAACGGCAATCTTCTTCGTTTTATTCAGGTCGATGGGCAACACAGCACCCTTATTTTGCAACAACACAATGCCCTCTTCACCAATACGGCGAGCAGCTTCATAATGCTCGGGGGACAGTATGGAACCGAAAGGACGATTCAAATCCATTGTAGTGCGGAATGCCAGACGCAAGATGCGACGCACTTTATCATCCAGTTCCTTGGTACCCACTTTACCGGACCTGAGACGTTCCAAATAGGGCACGGCCAGATAATAGTTATCATAAGCATTGCTACTGCCATTGGCAAGACCATCCGTCCAGCTACCAAATTCCATATCAAGGCCGTTTGTTATGGATTGATCGGTATCGTGCGTACCTCCCCAGTCAGAAACGACTACACCATCAAAGCCCCACTCGCCTTTCAGAATATCATTCAGCAAATACTGGTTGTGGCAGGCATGCTGACCTTTGTACAGATTGTAAGCGCCCATAATAGACCACGCCTTACCTTCCTGAACAGCAGCTTTGAAAGCAGGCAGATAGATTTCGTAGAGGGCACGATCGTCTACAATGACATTCGTAGTATGGCGGTTTATTTCCTGATTGTTCAATGCATAATGCTTCACACAGGCGGCTACACCATTTTGTTGTACACCTTGCACGTAAGGAACTACCATACGGGAAGCCAGATACGGGTCTTCGCCCATATACTCAAAGTTACGTCCATTCAGCGGGGTGCGATAGATATTGACACCAGGTCCCAGAAGAACGGCTTTGTTACGATAACGTGCCTCTTCACCGATGTTTTTTCCGTAAAGCATGGACATTTCAGGGCTCCAGGTGGCAGCCAGACAGGTCAAAGCCGGGAAAGCTACACAAGAGTCATTAGTCCATCCTGCCTGATCCCATTCATCCCAAAGAACCTCAGGACGGATGCCATGAGGGCCGTCCGTCATCCAAAACTCCGGAATACCCAGGCGGGGCACACCCGGACTGCTGAATTTACTTTGCGCATGCAGCATAGCTACTTTTTCTTCGATGGTCAGCCTTTTCAAAGCATCCTCCACTCTTTCTTCAATAGGTTTGGCTGCATCCAGATATACAGGTTTCTGCTGTGCAAAAAGCGGGAGAGTAACAGCAAATGCCAAACCGAATAATACTTTCTTCATGTGAATAAGTGATTAATGTTTAGTGATTAGTGATTAGCAATTAATGATAAGTGATTAATGGCAAGCGCAGCCTGCTAATCACTTATCACTAATCCCTAATTGTTATTTTTCATTCCTAACGATTGTATATACCCTTCCTGCACCACGCAATTCTCCAATTTACAAGCCTCAATAAAATCCATCATTGCCTTGCGTACCATTATCTGGTCGGGACGAGCATCACGGATTTCCTTATAAGAGGTGCGCGGAGCCTCAGAGAAATAAACAATATTCGCCCAGTTCTCCGGCGGAGTAATACCAACGAAACTGGAACCATCCATCTTCTTATACGGCCAGAAAGTGTAGCCAATATTATTTTCACGCATCGTCTGGCAGAAGGCAGCCTGCCATTCGTCTGTATTATGACCTATTTCGCCCATATACATTGGCAAGTTCACGCTGTCACGGAAGTCGATGATGCTCTGGATAGCCGCTTTTGTGGGATCTCCCCCATAACGGTGACAGGTATACATTATTTTATCGTCAAACTTAGAATCCGTAAACGGTTTGAAGTTGCCGTTCCATTGCGCACCGCCCAACAAGATGATATGATTGTTATCTACCTCACGGATAGCGGCTACACCTTTCTTGTATATATCTTCCAGTTTACCGTTCAGTTCCTCCATATTCGGAAAGTACGGAGCAATGGGTTCGTTAAAAAGTTCATAACCGAGAATAACCGGTTCATTCTTGTAACGGTCTGCAATCTTGCGCCAGATGTCGCAATACAATTGCTGGCTGGTTTCGCTTTCGAACAACCAGGGATATCCGTAGCTATCATCGATATTATCGCCCGTTTGTCCGCCCGGAGCATCGTGCATATCAAGAATAAGATAAAGGTCCGCTTCACGGCACCATTCCACTACGCTGTCCACACGGGCAAAGCCATCCTGGTTAGCCGTCAGTCCCATAAAATCTTCATCTGTGAAGAGCTTGTAATGAAACGGAAGGCGAATAGTATTTGCACCTGTATTCTTGATGAACTGTACATCTTCACGGGTAATGTAATTGTCTTTAAATGCTTTCCAGAATTCAGCAGTAAAGTCAGGCCCCACCAGTTGACTGAACATTTCATTGATGAAACGGGGAGAGTTGGTTTTATTGAACTTGAACATATATCCCTCTGGGTTCAGCCAATTACCCAGATTGGTGCCCATTATAAAGAGTTTTGTACCATCGGGCTTTATCAGATCTTGCCCTTGAACAGTAATAAACGCGGCAGGTTTCTGTATTTTTTCTGCCTTTTCACCGCAACTTCCCAACATCAGGGAGGCTGCCAAGAGGGATGTACCCACTAAAATAGATTTCAACATGGTATAATAAATATAAGATTATTTCTTCCAGCGATAAGAGGCTACCGACTTGGCAGGCACTACACAATCTACGTAATTCTTTCCATCCTTTACCGTCAGCCGGGCTTCTGTGGTTCCTTCGTTCAAGAGGACAAAAGCCACGGTTCCATCGGGATTTTCGAAAGCAGAGTACATCAATCCTTCCTCTGCATCACCCTTGCTTTCTATGCGGACAGCACCCGGTTTCACCACAGACGACAGATGTCCGATGATATAATAATGAGAATTATAAGTCATCGTTTTGTAGTCTTCACGACTGATATCCACAGCACCGTAACAGGTTTTACAACCGCCTTCGCGCCAGGGGCCACGCTCATTATCCAGCATCAGGTTCCATACAATAACGCCTTTGCACCAGTTGTTCACAGTTCCAAGAGCCACTTCGCGCATGTCTTCCATCAAGCGTTTTTCAAGATTACGTCCATCATTCCACATGCCGATGGAAGTTTCGGTGAAAATCAGTTCTTTATCCGGGCGTTTCTGCTGAATATTGTTCAGTTCTTCGCGTCTGCCGCCATAGTTATGATAAGCAGCTCCGGTAAGGAAAGCGGCGGCTACTTCGTCATCGTACATCTTAGCGGGATATCCCTGTTGGTCGGCCATATTATCGTAATTGTAGTTATGGTCGAAAGCATAAATCTTTGCATCCAGCCCGGCAGCTTTGAAAGCAGGGCCAAGGGCATCGCGCACGAAAGCCAGTTCTTCCTTCCAGCCCATGAACAAAGAAGCAGAATTACCCCTATTCAACGGTTCATTTTGCGGAGTGACGGAATAAATTTCAATACCTTCTTCACGGAATGCCTCTATCCATTTCACGAAGTAAGTGGCATAATCCTGATAATAATCCGGATTCAGTTGTCCGCTCGTCCAGGAATCAAAAGACTTCTTTTCTTCCAGATTATTCACTTTCATCCATTTGGGACAAGTCCACGGAGAGCCCAGTATCTTGATAGTGGGATTAATGGCTAAAATATCCTTCAGAATAGGTATCACGTATTCTTTCTCTTCGGTCTGCAAGGCAAAGTTCTCAATACCTTCGGTGTCACAGCAGGTATACTCACTCAACGAAAAGTCAGAGCAACCGATGGAAATGCGAATATAGCTGAAACCTAGCCCGTCTTTATCAGAGAAGGTTTCGGTGAGAAACTTAGCACGGTCGGCAGGTGCCATCTGCATCAGGTTATAGCAGGTAGAGCCGGTAACAGCAGCACCGAAACCATCCATTTTCTGATATTGCACTGCGGGGTTCAGGGTGATGACAGACGCAGATGCAGGAGATTTTGAGAGTTTCTGAGTGGTGTGATTAAAACTTTGCTGGCGGTCGGCGGTCGTAATGTATACGTCCACTTTCTTCCCTGTTGCATCTTCGCCCAGCGAAGCAGATGTCTTGGCACATGCAGTAATAGCAATGAATAGACAGCATCCTAATAAAAGAGGTAGTTTCAAGTTCATGGTATGTTTTTCAAGGGTTAATTAATCTTCCCCAAAGGTAGGCAAGATAAAGGCATTGCGTACCTCAGTGTTATCAATATGTGGACGAGTGAAAGTCTTCATACAGATAACACATTAAGAAACAACGAAATAAGATTAAGCAGAGAAAGCAAAAAAGTGGATAAGAAAGAAGAACATGACGTATGGTTAGCGTATCTTCATGACGCATGTTTCAAAGTCATCGCGCGAAATACATGCCTTATTTTTCACCTTAGCCCGATAGTTATAAATGGTGTTGACGGAATAGCGGAGAAATTCTGCTATCTGCGAACTATCGTCAATACCCAGACGGATTAAGGCGAAAATACGTAATTCTGTGTTTAGCAATTCACCCTTACGGAGTACGATACGCTCTTCCGGCTGTAACAATTTATTAAACTTCCCCACGAAATCCGGGAAAAGATGAAGGAAAGCCGTATCAAAGTTCTCATACAGTTCTTTCAGGTCAGTATCAAGCACATCTCTTGAGCGTACCATTTTCAGGAGCTCTTCCGTCTGCCCGCCGGAGAGTTTCTTGTTGACCATACGCCGGTAGGCATCCAGACGGTCGATGTAGGCAGAACAGAGCTTCAGGAAGCGACCGATATATTCTTCCTTAATATGGTTAGACATTTGCAGTTGCTCGTTAGCCTGCTCCAAGTGACTACGGGCCACGGAAAGGTGCTTCATTTGCCGGTAAATCCAGACGATGGCTATGACGAGCAGCAAGGACAGAACACTAATCAGCAAAAGATAAAAACGGAGGCGCTCGTTCTGTTTCTCCTGCATGGCCTGATAGGTGAGGTCTATCAGAGACAGGATGCCGGCCGTCTGCAAACTGCGGCTACGGGCATTGTAATGGTTGGTTTCACTCCACGAAAAGCGAATATAGCGGTAAGCCCGTTCAATGTCTCCTTCTTCATAAAGCAATTGCGCCAGCGTCCATAGGGAAGCATGGTCGGTTATGGCAAGGCGAATATCGGTAAGCGCAGACAAAGCCAGATAATACTTTTCCTGCTCCCGGTCGCCCAAGAGACGATAGAGCATAGAACGGTGATACGTTACCAGCGCATACTCCGGCGTATCGGGACGCACACTCGCCAGGCGGGTATCGTTAATCTTCAAAGCCTCTTCCAACTGTCTGGAAGCGGAAGCCTCCATTTCCCGGCGCTCCAGATAAAAAGCGGAAGTGGGAGAAAGCACCTGCATCAATGAATCTCCATAACCAGCAGACAGACTATAGTAACGCCCACGCCGGAAGGTATCCTGTGTATAAACGCCCAATTCACCGTACAAATGGCGGTAACATTCATAATAATCGGGCAATAAACGAGAAGACAATTCCCCAGGGTTTATCTTTTCCAAATCTTCAGAAGCTTCTTTATACATGCCCGCCGCCGACATCAGATGTGCCCGCCGGATACGCGTTTCATCAGCCGCCTCGCGGTCTTCGTGCTGCTGCGCCCAGCGCAGGTTACGGCTGAGATAATAGAGGGCCGAGTCGCATATATAAGCTTTATACTCCTGATACATCTCCGCATTCAACCGGAAATAATCCGTAGTTGCCTTATCCGTCTGCGCCAACTGCTGCCTCAATGCCTCAATGCGGACTTCCCGCACTGCCACATATTCTTTATGGGCACCGATAGCCTCATCAAGAGCGCTCTCCCACCCATCTATTGGAAGAGTACCAGCCTGAGCCGACATTCCACGAATGCCCGCTAAAGCCAACCCTAAAAATATCAGCAGTTTTATCTTCATGGGGACAAATATAAAAAATTAGTTTCCTATATTTGCAGCATTAACCCCCAAATGTATCCGATAATGAAAAACTTAGCACCCCAACGAGTGGCGGCGGTCGATGTATTCCGCGCGCTCACTATGTTCCTCATGCTTTTTGTGAATGACATCCCTGGTCTGAAAAACATCCCCCACTGGCTCGAACATGCCGAAATGAATGAAGACATGATGGGATTCTCCGACACTATTTTCCCTGCATTCCTGTTCTGCATGGGCATGTCCGTATCTTTTGCCATCCAAAACCGCTACCGGAAAGGTGACACCACTTTGCAAGTCATCGCACATGTCTTCTGGCGTACAGTTGCCCTGATTGCAATGGGGCTGTTTTCGCTTAACTCCGGCGGCATCGAAGGTGGGCTCTCCCATCAATGGTTCACTATACTGATGGTCATCGGTTTCTTTCTGGTCTGGGCAGTTTATCCGAAAGCCGAAGGTTCAAAAAAGCACCTATTCATCGCAATGAAGATAGTCGGAGTGGCACTGCTGGCATTCCTTATATTATATAAGGATTTAAACGGGAAACCTTTCCACCAAGGTTGGTGGGGCATACTGGGACTTATCGGCTGGACGTATGTGGTGTGTGCCGGTATTTACTTGTTTACCCGTGAGAATCTGCGTAAGAATGTAATCGCATGGCTGGTCGTTGTGCTGCTTGCCGTAATCAGTCATTCCAGCCTGATACCACAGGAATACGGTTTACGTATCATCCTGCTGCCTTTCATCCCCAGCGATTGGACACTGCATGCATTCGGCATGTCGGGCGTGCTCACTTCACTGTTGATGCAGAAGTATGCCGACCGGGAACATCCACGCAAGTTTATCACTATTCTTTGTGTATTGGGCGTCATCATGCTCATTGCCGCGCTTTGTTCACATCCTTACTGGATTATCTCTAAGATACAAGCCACTCCAAGCTGGTTGTTCTATTGCCTTGCCGCATTCTTCCCGCTGTTTGGTTTGTTCTATTGGCTGACGGATGTAAAAGGCAAAACGCCTTGGTTTGATATTATCAAGCCTGCCGGAACAGCAACGCTGACGTGCTATATCATTCCTTATCTATGGTATTCCATACAGCAGTTAGTAGGCTTGCATTATCCCGATGTGCTGAATGCCGGCACCCCGGGCTTATTGCGCTCGCTCATATTCTCCCTCATCATCGTCCAACTGACCGGACTGCTGGTGAAGGCTAAAATAAAACTGAAAGTATAACTTTTAAGATTTATGTTAAAGTTACAAACTCCCAACAACGAAAACAAGGTGCTGCTTCATTCCTGTTGCGCACCTTGTTCTTCTGCCATTATCGAATGTCTGCTTGCCAACGACATTCGCCCCACTGTGTTTTATTATAACCCCAACATCTACCCCCAGGAAGAGTACGAAATCCGAAAAGCCGAAGCCATCCGCTACGTTCAGGGTCTCGGGCTCGATTTCATTGATGGCGACTACGATTACCAACTCTGGCGCACCTCCATGGAAGGTATGGAAAACGAGCCCGAGCGCGGCAGCCGTTGCCTGAAGTGTTTCATCCACCGTCTGACAGAGACAGCACGTTATGCCTCAGAACGCGGTTTCACTCTATTCACCACGACCCTCGCCTCTTCCCGCTGGAAAAGTCTTGACCAAATAAATGAAGCGGGGCGTCGTGCCGCTTCCCTCTATCCCGGCACCACATTTTGGGAGCAGAACTGGCGAAAAGGCGGACTACAGGACCGGCGAAACCAACTTCTCAAAGAACATGACTTCTATAACCAGCAATATTGCGGTTGCGAGTTCAGTAGACGCAGGCTCTAATCACATTTGTTGTATATACTTATCCAAACTCTCTACAGAGGATAAAGAGAGCTTATTCTTTATTCACTGTAGAGAGTTTTCAATACCGACTGAAGAGTGATATTAAAAAGAGTTGCTACAGCCTTCATCGGGGCCCTCTCTTTTTTGAATAATTACTTATCAGTGAATGTAATTCTTATCGTGTAGTTTTCGTATTGTCTACATAAGTCACTTCCGGACCTAGGTAAGAACGTTTCATACCTCCAAAATCAATCACCACTTTCTGGATAATCACCCCGGGGTTAGCACAAATTAATTTGAATGTATGCTTACCCGGTTTGTCTATCTGAAGCGTAGCTACACCTATAGCACTGTTACGGGCTACATTTCTGCGCCACTCACCTGAATATTCCCTTGATGCTGTCGACATCCATTGCACCATTCCTTCATCAATCATTACTCCATAGCTGGTGTCATGTTTGGAATCTATCGGGAATAGAGGTAAAGCATATACATATACTGTTGCATTTCCGGCATTGAATGTATAAAAGTCGTATTCGGTTTTGGGAGCCCGATTGGTGAACCATTTATTTTGGGAAGGTTTGGTCGCTTCTCCTAATTGTACACAATCGTTCTCATAACCTAACCCTTTTACTGTTTTTATTTTGATATCATCGTTTTCGTGTTTACGATGGAAAAGGCCGGCATTTATGGAAACACAACCATTATCTTCTATATACATGCCTCTCACTTCATCAATCGATGGAGTTTCTGGATTGAATACAGGAACAAATATCTTATCAGTTTTACCATTTATCACGATCTCAATCTCTCCAATTATATTGTTACCATGAGGTACCTTATTCCAATCGATTGAAACTTTGATTCTTTCCTGTGTAGCTGTTTTCCCACTTAATTTACTTAGCTTTATCCAATTGGCATGAGTAGTTGCTTTCCAAATAAATGTTTTTTTTCCTTTGTTATAGACTTCAAAGAAGAAGCTTTTTTTTGTATATGGATTGACAGATGGGAGTACATTTACATTAGGCATCCCAAAGGTGTAATCTTGGCCGGGTATGAAAATTCCGACTTCTCCCTCTTCGGGTATATCTATTTGTTCGGTAGGCGCCATTTCGTGATAACTGGCATTCCAACCCGGGCTTACTGCCATCATGTGCTTCCATTTACCATTGAGCAGCGAATTGAACTTATCAGTATACATAGCAAGGCTATCAAAATAGACTTTTGCTTCGTTTGCTACTGCATTGGTTGTGGCACGTCCCTGTCGGGCATACCAACGATTTTTTTGAGCTGTCAGCATCTTCTTGTTCATCAGTGTAGCTCCTTTTACCGGATAGTGAACTAGCTCATAATAAGCAGGTTTGTATTCTTCCGGTAATTGCTTCCATATCTTCTCGCTCTTATCTGCAATACGGTCGTACGCAGCCATTCGCTTTTCGGCTTCATCATAATTTGTAAAAGAAAACTCTGTATCTATAATTCTTTCGCGTTCCAGATAGTTATTCCATTGGTATCCCCATCCCATTCCTTCAGGTTTGTGTTGGAACCCTAGCAGATAATAGTTATTGATGATATCAACAATATCATCTCTGTATTTCTCTCCGAATATGGAAGTCAGAAAATCGGTATGGTGAGTATAGGCATTATCAAAGTTGAATTGTTCAATATCCCAAGCCATATCAAGGAAAAATTTCATGCCAAGTTCTCCCGGTTTAATGTCTCCTACATTCAGTAACCAATAACGATTGGCTCCTGTGTCATAAGCTTTTCGCATTTCTTCATAGATTAATGTAGCAGGAGTTGTATTAATCCACAGATAATCGTGTGGCTCTCCACAGTAGGATATATGATAATATACACCTGATGCACCTTTACGTTTTTGTTCTTCCTTGTTACTTAGCCTTTTCATATAGCCGAAGTTATCATCAGGCCATACTAAAGTCACATCATCGGGCACCTTCAGACCTTTCTCATAAATGTCCAATACTTCTTTGTAGGGTACAAATTGTTGCGGAATGGATGTTATATCTTTATCAATGTATTTTTTTAATATGTTTCTTTGATCACTCAGTACCTCTTCTATTAAACTTACTTCTTTTTCTTTGGGTACACCCACCAATCCGGCATCGTGAATACCCCGCATAGCTAATGTATAGAAGTTCTCGTATTGTCCATTTTCAGATATACGTTTATCCAATACTTTGTTAATACCCTCTTTATTGGTCATATAGTTCCATTCTCCCATGGTTTCACTAGACCATTCTGTGGCATTGTTAAATAACAAAGGTTCGCAATGTGCAGAGGTCATGACAATGGCATAGTTGTCGGCAACAATCTTATTATCGGGATATTTATTGAATGCACCTGATCCCGGATGCATGGCTGGTGCCAGCATATTACCTTTCATTCGAAGAATGAGTTCGCATATCTTTGCGTAAGTTTTAGGACCGATATCGCCCAATGTCGGGTCAAATGTTTTGGCCGCCCAAGGCACAAGCCCCCATCCTTCGTCATTCAGGAAGATACCACGATATTTCACGGAAGGTTCTTTAGAAATATACTCGGCTGTTTCCAGATATATCGCCTTTTGCTTTTTTACAGGAACATCAGCCCACCAATATAAAGGAGATACTCCCATTGCTTCAGATAGGGTGAAGGTACCATAGGCTGTTCCACGTCTGTCACATCCTGCAATAATCAAAGCCTTGTCTACACCACTAAAAGGCTTTTCTACTATCTTAATAATATATTGTTCCCAACCGTTTCTTATGGCAGATATATCTATTTTATTACTTGCAACAAGTTTATCGATCCATTTATTATGTCCTAGAGTTCCTATAATAATAGGTTGCTTGGATTTAATAGATTTTGTAGTGAGCAGCTTACCTTTTTGACCGCTTACCCGTTCTATATCTTCTGCTAAAAGTTGGGATACTATTTTAACTACTTCAAAGTCGGAGTTATCTATGTATATTTCACTAACATTCCTATTGGAGTATATTGAAAATTCATTACCTGTATGAAGCTTATTGCTGATTTTAATCTGTGCAAAACTAAAAGTCGCATAACAGAGTAGTAAAATGGCGAGTAATTTTCTCATAATAAAGTCTATTTGTAGCGGCAAATTATTAAAACCTGCCGGCAATATAACATCACCGGCAGGTTGTTATCCTAAAACTCTTTTACTTTGTAATTAATTTAATATCTACTTTTCAGGCTCTACCACAGTCTCAAGAGGTGGTATATTGTTTTGTGAGCCTTGATACCCATAATTCTGATTGATAACATTCAGATTGTTAGCATCTATTGCATCTTGTGGGATGGGCCAATATACATGGTATGGTCTAATCTTATATGAATTTGTTCCGTGTGAAATTTCATTGCGATAGAAATTATTCTTTGCGATAACACGGTCGTAATACCAATTCTTTTCATGCATCTTGTCCAAAGTATATCCATCCTGACCTAATGCAGCCTTGATATACGCAACACGAGTAAGTTCGCATTTACGTGGCTCTTCAAGATAGAGTTCACGGGCACGCTCATCAAAGATCTCATCTAATCCAACACTTTGATATAACGGAGCGTTTGCACGTTGGCGAATTTCATTAACATCTGCCAGAGCTTCAGGTAGTTTGTTCTGCCAGTAATAGGCTTCAGCACGCAATAAATAGGTCTCGGCTAACCGGAAAATATACCAGTCAGTAAAACCACCTTTGGGCTCATTTCCTTTGTTAATTTCATCTTTGTCAACAAATACTTTGTAATATGGCCATGAATAATAACATCTGATTGTGTCATGTCCTGTTATATACTCCGGTTGAATGGACTTCCGGAAATAAGCTGACTGAGGATTGGTATAGGTATAGTGTTTGGCATCATACCAGTTGAGCGAGTTATGTCTCATATCGTTGCCACAGTCTTTCCATAATTCATATTGATAATAGTTCGTTGGGCGTACAATACCGATTCCACGACCCAATGAGTCCATTTGTACAATAGCATTTGCTTTACTGTATCCACCCATTCCATCTGGTGTTCTTACCTGTGGACCACTCCAGTAAGGTGTGTAGAGTCTCATTCTACATGAGCCTTCATTCGGGCTTACACTACCTTCGCTACCAAACTGCTCCTGAACGGTAAGAATACCTTCAAGGTTTTCGCTAGCGGTAATGTTTTCCTCTTTGAATAGGTCATTAATAACATCGTGTATCTGATCATTTGCACGTACACCGAAACGGTTTTTCATTAATTTCAAACCATAATCTTCAATACAACGAGTAGCAGATTTTACTGCATCATCGAATCTACGGCATTGTAAGTAGTATTTAGTAAGCAGATGTTCACCGGCTGCACGGTTAATAGCACCGGCTGGTGCAGTCATTGGCAGGTGTTTTACAGCAAATTCCAACTTCTCACAGAAATATTTTAGAATAGCTTCACGTGAGGTACTTTGTAAATCAATACGTGGCTCTTGGATTTCTTCAATAATGAGCGGTACATCTCCAAACTGATTTACCAGGCGATAATACCAGTAGGCCAGATGGAAATATCCTTCAGCTAAAAGCTCATCCTTTTTTTCTTGTGAAGCTTCAATTTGTGGTATTCTGTTAATTACTAAGTTGGCATATTTAATACCACCCCATGCATGACTGAAATGCTTGTAAACACGCTGTTTACCTTTTATAAGAGTTGGAGTCAGCTGTGTTTCCAAGTTATGAAGTTCATAATCTTCAGGTGCACCTGAAATTGCCATATCAGAGAGTATATACTCTATTTGTGCAACTTGCTCGTCCTGATTACCATAATATTCGTTCTTCAATTGTCTACGACTAACCTGCAGAACTGTTTCAACTCCATTTACATCCTTAACTCCATTTTCGGGTGTGTAGAATGACAACGGTTCTGGTTCCAACCAGTCACTACAAGATGTGAGTCCGGTTATAAATGTTGTTAATAGGAATAATCTATATAAGTATTTCATATTTTCTATATTTAATAGGTTATAAAGTAAAATTAACTCCAAAAGTAAATGTTCGTGGTACTACGTTATTAATTTCCGGGTCATAGTTCTTCCACTTAGTAATTACGAAGGCATTATCGACCATCATATTTACCCGAAGATCCTGAATACCAAAGCGTCTGATTGCTTGTTTTGGAACGGTATATGATATAGAGAAATCTTGTAAACGTAAGTAGTTTCTACTTTTCCAGTTACTAAATCCTACCGGTGCTGCAGCTGCTAAACGACAGTATTCATTGCTTGGATTTTCAGGAGTCCAGTAATCACTTTTAACCGTATTACCTCTGTGGAAGAAACGAATACCATTATTTTGCTGTCTGTTATCAGAACCGTACCATCCGAGTTCACTTCTTAACAAGAAAGAGATATTCAGGCAGTTCCAAAGGTCAAAGCTATTGCGCAGAGACAAGCGGTGTGCAGGTGATTTTCTACCTAACCATACTTTATCGTTCTTTGAGTCAATAACACCATCCCCATTTACATCGAGCAATTTGGCATCACCTGGACGAGAACCATATTTTGCAGCTTCGGCTTCCTCGCCTAATTGCCATACACCAATAAATTTATAATCGTAAATTTCATCAAGGCCATGTCCGATATACCAACCGTTTGTTTCGTCATCGGCTTCTCTTTGGCCAATTACGTTTCCTTCGTTATCAACTACATTAACCATGTCACCATACAGATGCTTGATTTTATTTTTGTTATGGGTATAGATAAGGGTACTGGTCCATGTGAATTTACCGGGAATGTTCATGTTGAGGCTGTTTAATGTGACTTCAACACCAGTATTCCCCAGTTCACCCATATTTGCTGATACAGCATCATAACCAATGATATTGGGTAAACGGCGTGTTAATAACAAGTCGTTTGTTTTAGTCTTATAGAAATCAATAATACCTGTAATGCGGTCCTTAAAGATTCCGAAGTCAAGTCCAAAATTTAATGCAGTCGTTCTTTCCCATTTAAGATTTCTGTTACCTAGCCCACTTGGTAGTAAACCATTCACGAGATTACCACCGACAATATTCTTACGGGTACCTAAAGTTGCAAGAGCAGCATAACGGCCGAATTCACGGTTACCGTTCTGTCCCCATGAAGCACGTAGTTTCAAGTGATTTAGAATGTCGTTCTGCATAAAATCTTCATCTGATATTCTCCACGCCAGCGCTACGGCAGGAAATGTTGCATACGGATTGTTTGATCCGAAAGCAGAGTAGCCGTCACGTCTTACAGATGCGGTCAAGTAATATCTGTCCATCAAGTTGTAATTAATACGACCCAAAAATGCATTGGCTGTATGTACTTGGTCATTTGAAGAAATTTGTGGTTCGGAACCTGCACCCATATTATGGAAGCCAAGACTTGCATCCGGTTCGAACTTATTGTTAATCATATACGTTTTCCATTCCTGGTACTTTTCTACGTTGTATACAAAAGTCGCGTCGAATTTGTGTATATCAGCAAAAGTCATATTCCAGTTAAGAATATTGTCAACCATCCACTCATAAACGCTGTATTCCGTACGGGCAGCTCTACCACCGGGTCTATCGCGAGCTTCAGGTGAATCTGCATAAAAATCTTTCAACCAACTGAAACGGTTTTGAAAATTAGCTTGATAGCTAAAACCAAATGGCAATTTTACTTTGGCAAATGGAGTTGCCATCAATGTTTGTTCTCTTACATATTTTTCAGTATAATAATTCCACATGAAAGGATTAACAAACGTAGCGTCATCATGTGGAAACCATTTGAACTTTCCTTCTTCATCATACATATCTCCATACGGGCTGTTATTATTAGCCTGTGTGAGGTCTGCAGGATTGTTATTTCTTCCTCTATTAGCAAATTGGCTGTTCACACCAATTGTCAGCCATTTGGTAATTTCGGTTTCCAAATTTACGCGTGTACGGAAATTCTGATATTCGTCACCAACTAAATATCCTTCATTGTCTACATATCCCATAGAGAGGAAATAGTTCGTAAGTTTACTCTTTCCTGAAACGCTGATATTGTAGTCTTGTCTTAAACCTGTACGCAAAGCCATATCTCGCCAATTCGTGATTTTGCCTGCTTTATAGTTTTTTACTTCTACATCTTGCAAACCGATTCGGTTCAACCATGTACCAATATAATCACCGGTAAAGCCTGAGTCATAGTTACCCCATTGGTCTTTATCTATACCAGATGGCAAATTGTCCGGGTGATCGTAGTAGCCGGCCGGGCGTGGACTGCTTGAGAAATAATCTTGAGTTTTATAATAATCGGCATGTACCTGCAGATACTCGCTTGGGCTGAAGATATCTACCAAGTTGGTTGCTTCAGTGAAACCTATGCGTGTGCTGACATTAATTACAGGTTTTTCCGAAACCCCTTTTTTGGTATTTACCATTATTACACCGGCAGCACCTCTGGCACCATAAATGGCCGATGAACTTGCATCTTTTAATACATCTAATGATTCAATGTCATTCGGATTGATGTCTGATAAACTACCGTAATAAATAGACCCATCCAACACAATCAATGGTTGAGTGTTGGCTTTCAATGAGTTCTCACCACGAATCAACATTTGCCCTCCTCCTTCAGAGGTATTTCCTATAGTGGTGTTAAAACCAGCAACACTACCACGCAGAAATTCAATGAAGTTTGTAACCGGTTTATTTTCTAAAACCTCTTTACCTACACGAGATACAGATCCGGTTAAATCTTTCTTTTTCATGGTACCATAACCTACTACTACGACTTCATCAAGAAGTTCAGAATCATCTTGCATTGTAATGGTGAGATAGTTCTCGTTTGCAACTAGTTTTTTCTCTATCTGCGTATAGCCTATATATGAAAAAATCAAAGTTGCATTGGCTTCTACATTCAGACTGAATTTTCCTTCAAAATCCGTAATAGTACCAATAGTTTCATTTCCTTTACAAATCACATTTACACCAATCAAGGGTTCTTCAGAAGAATCAACTACAGTCCCTTTAATTTCTCTTTTTTGTGCCCATAGTGATACTGTGGAAAAGAAAAAGAGAATTAAAAACATACACCAGCGAGGATGTGACCTGAAAGTCTGTACGCTAAAATGTTTCATAAAATATTAAATTAAAAGTTTATAAATAAATACAAAAGATTGCAATGCCTGCAAATGTATCGTGAATATTATTATTTGGATGATGTTGCTTAGTCAAAAAAAAGTGTTATTGATTCAAGTGTGTTAATGTGGAAATTAGATAAAAGCGTTTTCCTGTCATTTTATAGCGATTATTTGTAAAGTGCCTTATTTAGCAGATAATTAATGGCTTTTAATCTGTTTTTCAACTATCTTTGTGTATAGGTTTTGTAGTAAATAAAGTTAGTCTAATATAAACATGAAATATACAGTATTGATATTATTCCTGTCTTTGGCATTCTATTCAGAAGCTATACTTTCACAAGAACTTTCTTATAATATTAAACATTATAAGAAAAATTCCGGGCTTTCACAGAACACAGTAATGTCTATTTATCAGGATAGTAAAGGCTTTATATGGGCCGGTACTAAAAATGGTCTCAATAGGTTTGACGGATCTAACTTTAAAATCTATCAGAGAGGGGACTTGCCTGATGACCTCAAGAACAGCGTTATTTTTTCGATTAAAGAAGATAAGACTAAAAGATTATGGATTGCCACAGATAAAGGTATTTCACTCTATGATCCTTTTACGGAAAGATTTTCTACGTTTGATATAAAAACTACTGAACAAGAAACTATTAGCGGGTATGTAAACGAAATTTTTATAGATCATCAGGATCGGGTGTGGATAAGAAGCAATACGGGTTTATATATTTATATCGATGAAGAGAACAAATTGTTTTGCTTAAATGAGAAATTCAGGCCATATGTCGGAACTCCTATCCCCAGTGCTTTCTACGTAGATGATAATGGTATAGCCTATATTGCCTTCCCGAAAATAGGGATATTGAAGTATAACTTTGTTACCCATGAAGTTGATTTACTAACCTCCTTCACTTACTCTCCTACGGCTATGTCTGGGTATAATGATTCTTATATGTTGGTAGGAACTTTAAACAGGGGACTTTACCTTGTAAATAAAATAACTGGTGCAACTAAAAAAATACCTGTATATAATCCTCAAAATTCAGATATATACGTACGAACAATAGAAAAAATATCCGATACAGAATATTGGATAGGTACTGAGAGTGGCATTTATATTTTGCAGGGTGAGCAAATACATCATTTGGCTCATGACCCCCATGATAATTTATCTCTTTCGGATAATGCTATATATTCTATTTTTAAGGATAGAGAGGGTAACGTATGGGTTGGAAGCTATTTTGGTGGTATGGATTATATTCTGGTGGAAAGCACTTATTTCAGGAATTATTACCCAAAAGTTGATCAAAATTCTATTCAAGGATATAAGGTTAGGGAATTTGTTAATGACAAAGAAGGAAATCTATGGATTGCAACAGAGGATAATGGATTGAATTATTTTAATACAGAAACCAAACAGTTTACTCATATCTCCGAGAGTAGTAAACCGTTATCTGTGACTTTTTCTAATATTCAGTCTTTAAACCTGGTAGATGATAAATTGTGGGTAGGAACATTTTCTAAAGGGTTTGATGTACTGGATTTAAAAACTGGACGTAGTAAGCATTATGAGAAGAAAGATAACGATTACACTACGATACAAAACAATCATATTCTAGCTATTTATACTGACCGAAACGGCATTACCTGGATAGGTTCTTCAAGTGATATATATACGTATGTTCCAGAGATTGATGGCGTGAAGAAGTTCGAAAAGATAAAACAGTCGTTTACCAGTGACATCTTGGAAGATCATAATGGGAATATATGGTTCTCAACTTATAACAGAGGGGTCATCAGATACAATCCATATACAGATACTATTAAAGAGTTTACGTATGATGAAAAGGATCCACATAGTATTTGCTATGATAGAATTACAGGTATTTTTCAGGACAGTAAATTACGTTTGTGGTTTTCTTCCGAAGATGGTGGATTTTGTCTATACCACCCTAAAGACGAAACCTTTACTCGGATAACAATGAAAGAGGGTCTGCCTAGTAATGTGGTTTATAAAATCCTAGAAGACAACGATCAGCAACTATGGCTAAGTACTCTTGATGGGATTGTACATTTCGACCCTGAAACCATGTCGGTGAAAAAACAATATGATTTGTCTAATGGTCTTGAGAATGAACAGTTTAATTATAATTCAGGGATCAAGGGTAAAGATGGTATTCTTTATTTTGGTAGTATTGATGGGTTTATATCATTCAATCCTCAAGCGATAAAGGATAAAAAAAATAGATATTCAGTTGTACTGACGGATTTGTTTATTTATAATCAGAAAGTAAAAGTTGACACAACCACTTCTATACTGAAAAGAGCTATGCCGTATACAGATGTTATAAACCTGAATTATGACCAGTCGACTTTCAGTCTCGGTTTTTCAGCATTAAATTATTCAATGAATGGGCAGGGTAAGTATGCGTATCAACTTGAGGGGATTGACAAGAAATGGATGTATGCTGATAATATTACGCAAGTATCATATAATAGTATCCCTCCAGGGAGTTACACTTTCCGTATCAAATATAGTATTGATGGTTATGATTGGGAAGGTGAAGAGACCATGCTGCATATTAATATCATACCTCCATTCTGGTCTACTCTGGAAGCCTATGTCGTATACGCAATTATCCTAATAGTTATCTTTTATATGCTGTTGCATTATTATATTAAACGGAGAAAGAAAAGAATGGAGGAGGAGCAAATAAGACAAGAGCATGAGAAGAAAGATGAAATATATAAATTGAAGATAGATTTCTTTACGAATATAGCCCATGAGATACGTACACCTATTTCATTAATAAAAGCACCGTTAGATTGTATTATACATGAAGACCTCTGTAAGGATGAAATGCATGAAAATCTGGGTATAATAGAAAAGAATACAGACAGATTATTGGTATTGGTAAATCAGTTGCTTGATTTCAGGAAAGTAGAATCGAAAGCGTTTACTTTGAACTTTCAGGTGAAAAATGTATGTTCTGTTGTATACAATACGTATGTTCAGTTTATTGCTACAGCCAAACATCGGGATATAATGATAACATTCGACTCTTTATCTGATCCTCTTTTTGCTCTAATTGATGAGGAAGCAATCACAAAAGTATGTAGCAACCTGTTCAATAATGCTATTAAGTATTCTACAAGCTATGTAAAGATTGCCTTATCCGTTGATCACGACTCTCAAGATTTCTGCATTACAGTAAGAAACGATGGCACACCTATACCTGTGGAGATGCGTCAACGTATTTTTGAGGCTTTTTTCCGAATTAACGATGGCAACCAAGATGTGACGCAGCCCGGTTCGGGTATTGGTCTTACGCTTGCTGCTTCTTTAGTACAATTGCATAATGGTAAATTGTATCTTGACGATAAAGCTGAGGATATATGTTTTGTTGTACAAATACCCATTAATATGTCTGCTGATAATTCTCGACCTGAGTTGGATGAATGCGTTAGTAAAGTGGAGTATGAAGAAGATACACCTTTGTCGTCAGAAATACAGATTTCAGATCGAAAAATAGTATTGGTTGTTGAAGACAATGAAGAATTACGTTCTTTCCTTAGTCGGCAACTTGGTAGATACTATGAAATAGTGGCAGTAAGCAACGGTGTGGAAGCGTTGGCAGTACTTGACGAGAAAATTATTAACCTGATTGTATCAGATATTATGATGCCTCTTATGGATGGCTTGGAATTATGTAACTCTATAAAAAATGATCTTTCCACATGTCATATACCTGTTATTTTGTTAACTGCCAAAACAGCATTGGATAATAAAATAGAAGGGTTAAAAAGTGGTGCAGATGCCTATATTGAAAAACCATTTTCAATGCCTTATCTGCTTGTGCAAATTAATAATTTATTGGAAAGCAGAATGAAGTTACGTCAGAATTTTGCAAATGATCCGTATATCGCTATTGACTCGATAGCCCATAATAAAGCCGATGAAGATTTTCTTAATAAGATAACAGATATTATCCGCCAAAACCTTAGTGATGAAAAATTTAGTATAGATGATCTTGCTATGGAAGTAACAATGAGCCGAAGCAGTTTGCACAGGAAATTGAGAGGAATCACAGGGTTGACTCCTGGTGATTTTGTTCGGATCATACGATTGAAGAAGGCTGCGGAATTACTTAAAACGGGAGAATATCGTATAAATGAGATTTGTGTACTAATAGGAATGAATTCAATATCGCATTTTTCTAAAGTGTTTTACAAACAATTTGGTGTATTGCCTAAAGATTTTGCTAAGAAACAGGCAAAGTAAGACACTCCCTCAAATATAACTCTATATTTGAGGGAGTGGAAAACTCTTGACTATTATTTTTTTAAGGTAATAACTGTATATGAATACTTAGGAAAAGTGTATTTTGCATTTTTCCTGGCAACATTAATTTTTGAGGGTTTAAATACAACATTATTCATATTTTCATAAGTGTTGTATTCAGTAAGTTCACAGTCACCTATAGTATAAACTTCCGCTTTCGGATTGAAACGAAAATCCCGGATATTCAGAATAGCCTGCCGTGGTTCATTGCTCATATTTGCTACGTAGATTGTCATTTCAGTTTTCTGGTCGTTGACTTTTGCGGTTATATCCAGTGCTTTGTCGCTACTTGTTGTTTGTACAACATTTGGCTTCCAGGTTTTCATCATCATTTCATCAATATGTGCTGAAGGTTGGAACCAAATCGTATCAGCAGTGTAATGGATACGGCCTTGGTCCCACATATAATGTAAACCATGGGGTTGGAAAGTATTTGCTGTACCCAGCATTCGGAAGCAATCACCGTAGCGTTGCAGTGTATTCCAGTTGTGGGCATGGGCTAGACCACGGTCCCAGTCGCATCGACTTCCGTTCTCTTCCATTGGGTGTAGGTTTAGTTTGAATCCAGGATAATCTTCTGCCAAATCCCTTTGAAGTACAATACCCATTTCCTCCTCAAACCATTCGGTTTCATCGGCAAAGTTGCGTGCACCGCTATAGTGGGGATCCCATGCAAGTTTATCACCTTTGCCTTTAGAAATGAACCATCCGGCCATTTCTGCAGCCAGATTATATGCCGGTATGCCCTTTTTGTAACGGTCACGACGAATATTGAGTGAAGCCATTATTGTCATTTCCGGGTCTACTTCCCAAGCAGCTTCAGCAAATTTCTTCATGCATTCAACGTATCCGCGGGATATAAGACGTTCATTGTCTACTTGGATATATTTCAGATTATAAGGCTCTGGGTGACCATGGCTGGCACGTAATGCTCCCCATTTTGTGTCAATTGAACCATTAACGTATTCTACAAAATCACGAATATCTTCATAGTTTTCATCCATGCTCATACCAATAATGGCAACGGCACCAATGGCCTCGGCAGCCTGTAGCATTTCAATAAAGCCAAAACTGTGTGTGGCATACAAGTTGAAACCACTTCGCAATGTTACTCTCCTCTCATCAATTGGGCCTATCATCTTTTTCCAACGATATAGGTAGGTATCGGCACCAACATCTACCATTGAACCATTGTAACGAAATACCTTGATTCCTTGTTTCTTCAAGGCATCGGCAAATGTTTTACGAATGGGATAACCTTTCACTCTTCCCCATTCTCCGGGTTGCAGAAAAGCAAATCCTAACTCTACTTTGCCCGGAGCTTTTAATGAAATGCCAAAACTTCCGTTAATGGTATTGTTTTGTGGTATTAACTCAAATTCTACTTTTTCATAGGTGCCATCCCCTTTGAGAGAATAAGGTTTTTCTGCCAGAACTTTTCCGTGTTCATCTCTTAATGATAGATATACGGAAACCAGACTATCGGCTTTTATGCGGAGTACACCATCATATGGCTTATTTTTGTCAAAACGAATTCCCATGCGGTAAAGACCATGGTTGGTTAAACCAACCTCTCCGCTGCCTTCGGTAAATGAAATAGCTTGGTTTTGTCTACCTACATAGGCTTTCCCGTTGCGTACTAGTTCGTAAGCATAGCCGGGATTACCAACTACCAGTTTACTCCAATATTTGGATATTTGCTCATTACCGTTAATCTTTTCGAGCATAGTTTTTTGTATGTCACCTGGTAGAGAATCGAATGTTAGGAAACGTCCGGGGAATTTCCAACCAGAAATTACGTGGGGCTCTCTGAACCTGGGAGAGTTATAAATATCTTTAGAATTAAAATCATATTTTTCGGTGAGGTTGTTCCAACTAATCCGGTGGTAAATATCGGATTGAGTGATTAAATGGGGGATTTTCCTTTCATCCAGAACAACATATATTTTAGAATAATCTTCTCGTTTCAGATTTAAGAAATCAACATCAATGTTTTCTTCAAATGCTTCTCCATGTAGCAATTGGCTGAATATACCTCCATTGGTTTGATTGTTGAGATCTTCAATATTTGTACCATTGAATAGCTTGGGTACAGTAGCAATCTGCTTACTTGCTTCTACGTTCAATTGGACCGGGCTTTGCTGTGCAAACATGCACCCTCCCATTAATAATCCGATAATACTTAGTCTTAGTTTCTTTTTTTTCATGATAAAATTTATTTTTATAAACACCGCAAAGGTAACCCCTATCTCAGTCTCTGTGGTTCAGAAAATTTTCAAAAAAAGACGATTTTCGCTCAATTTGCGTGTTTCTGCGTATATTACATATACATAATTGAAGATACTAGTTTGAATATGGATATATCACCTTTATTTATAAACAAAAGAACCGTACCTGAGACCTACCCAAGATGCACTTGCTCCGTACCTTCTCCACTCACAGGTACCTCTGAGCGAAGAAACCATGGCTTTGGTACGGAGCAAGTGCATCCCGGGTATAATGCGGACCAAACATAACCCATCGGAAAAGACAAAAGAATCATCTACGCAAAACGACGCAAATTAACGCAAAAATCACGTGGACCGGATTGATAAGAATCTTTTTCCATATATTTGCGCAATCAGAAAAACAAGTAACTTAAAACACGATAGTATGGGAATTATCAATCAAGGCATTCTCGGAGGATTCTCCGGAAAAGTGGGACCGATAGTCGGTTTCCGCTGGAAGTCAAACTACTATATACGTGCACGTGCCGCCAAAGTCAGCAACCCGCGCACACCGAAACAGCAGGAACAACGGAGCAAGTTTGCCACGGTATTCAGCTTCCTGAAGACTATAAAACCTTTCATTCGCATTGGTTATAAAGAGTTTACGCAGGATAAATCTGCGTTCAACGCCGCTATGTCCTACACGCTGAAGAGAGCCGCGACGGGTAGCGGGAAAGATATCACGATTGACTTTAACCGGGTGCTGGTATCTATGGGAACCTTGATGCCTGTATTCGAAGGTACAGCTACACAAGAGAGGGATAAAATGGGTTTCAACTGGCAGAATAACTCTGGTATGGGAAATGCGGAAGACACCGATATAGCCATGCTGTTGGTGTACAACAAAGACAAGGAAACAGCCCTCTATAACACAGAAGCCGCCCTGCGCTCCGACTGTCATGGTGAATTGCCCCTTCCGGATGACTGGCAGGGCGATGAACTGATAGCCTATCTCAGTTTTTGCAGTGCCGACGGAGACAGTGTTGCCAATAGCGTACGACTATCCGTAACAACCGTCCAAACATCCTCACATGTACCCCAGTCAGAGGATTCCGCCTTATGGACTCTTTCAGATGGAATTTCGTTTTATCCAAAACTTAAACAACCGGTCGTTGATGACATAACCATCCAGAGTTTTACCAACCACCCCTTTGCCGGAAAGTCCTTTCAGAGCAGACTGTACAGAACTGGGTGATTTCAAATGATATCTTCGCACAAACTCACCAGAAGTCACATTGACAGCTATATTTTCAGCAGCTATTGCACGGAGTATCTCACGTTGGCGTTCCGTCAGGTCGGCAAAGATGGACTGATAAATGAAATTTTGTTTTCGGATAAGGGAAGTTAAAGCCATTTCGAAATAATACGGTGTGGCAGTTTCTCCTTTCTCCGTCAGCAAGAATACCTCATTCATCAGCATCTGCAGATAAAGAGTAATCCCTTCAAATTTTTGATAAGCCACTTCCACTAAAGCGACATCTATGGCTTTGCCATGCTCACGAAAATGCATCTGCACAAATTCGATATACTTATCCGAAGGTATGCTTTCAAGATGCAAAGTAAAGGTACTTTGATAAAAGGGACGGTTCTCACTATTGAACATATCCACCAACAAACTGGGTTCGCTACCGGCAAAAATGAAACGGGCGTTCGGACAATGCTGTATCTGCGTGCGCAGCAAAGCTTCCATATTCTTTTCAGTATAATGGCTTATTTGCTGAAACTCATCAAACGCAACAATGCAGGGTTTATCGGCAGTATTCAGATACGCAAAGATTTCATCCAGAGTGGCATCCACAGAGGACACGTTTCCTAAACCAATTTCTAACGTGGGTTCACCGGTTAAAGCATCTATTTTCACAGCAGGACGCAAGGAAGTTATGGTTTGCAGGAAACGATCCAGAAACTTCCTGCCACGTGGTTTCAACTGGTCGATTATAGCGCTGCCGAAAGCATATACAAATTCACGGATAGAAGCCGTTGCAAAGATATCGATCAAGAGAATATTATAATTTTTGCTGATTTCCTCCTGATGAAAAGTATGTAGGATTAATCCTGTTTTTCCCATACGCCGTTGTGCAATCAATACCACATTGCGCCCATTTGTCAAATCACGAATCAGTTCGTTAGTTTCTCTTTCGCGGTCACAAAAGTAATGGCTACCGGCATAGGTGCCTATTATAAAAGGATTTGTTTGCACAGTCTTCATGATTATTCAATTCTAAATTATTGCAAATATAATAATTATTATTATGATAATCATAATAATTCATCTTGAAACATTTCTAAGCAGATAAAGTTACTACATAGTTTCTTTTTTGCAATACATGGACAATAAAGGCATATTTCCAATATCAAAACAGTAGGTACAAACGGAATAACTTCCGTAACTTTGCCTGCAGTTAACATAAAAAGCAGAAAAACATGAAGAAATTTACAATTACATTTGCACTCACCATAATAGCAGTGCTACTCGCCGCAACTCCTTGCAGCGCCAAAGGAAAAGCAAAACATGTCGTATTAATCGGGTTAGATGGCTGGGGCGCCTATAGCGTTCCCAAAGCTGACATACCTACTATTAAGCAATTCATGGCAGACGGAGCCTACACGCTTGAAAAACGTTCGGCCCTCCCCTCTTCCAGTGCCATCAACTGGGCGTCCATGTTCATGGGTGCCGGGCCGGAACTTCACGGATACACGCAATGGGGTTCCAAAACTCCCGAACTGCCCTCGCGTGTACTCAACGAACATGGCATCTTCCCAACCGTCTTCCAGCTATTGCGCGATGCACAGCCGGAAGCTGAAATCGGCTGCCTGTACGAATGGGATGGCATTAAATATCTTGTGGACACCCTTGCTTTGAGCCATCACGCACAAGCTCCCGATTACAACAAACACCCCGAAGCCCTGTGCACAATGGCAGAAACATACATCAAGGAGAAAAGACCAGTTTTACTCGCCGTCTGCTTCGACAATCCCGACCACGTAGGACATCAGGCGGGACATGACACTCCCGAATATTATGCAAAGCTGAAAGAACTGGATGCTTACATAGCCCGCATCATTCAAGCCGTTAAAGACGCCGGCATGCTGAAAGAAACCATCTTCATCATCACTGCCGACCACGGAGGTATCGAGAAAGGTCATGGCGGTAAAACCATGAATGAGATGCAAACCCCTTTCATCATTTCCGGTAAAAATGTGAAGAAGAGCGGCGAATTTCACGAAAGCATGATGCAATACGACGTAGCTTCCACCATCGCCTATATCTTCGGTTTAAAACAACCGCAGGTGTGGATAGGTCGCCCGATGAAGCAGGTGTTCAAATAAGAAAATCAGCGATAGATAAGTGTCGACAAGTAGTCTTCCGCAAACATTTCATTGGCCACTTCCCATAAAATCTCCGGAGTGAGTTGCTCAATACGTTGGTAAACCGCTTCGGAGCTTTCATATTTGTTGTAGTGCAGAAAAGTCTTCGCCATGCCAAGGGCATTATTCTCATTGTTATCCGAGGCTACACCTATCTGCCCTATCAACTGTTTTTTTGCAGCAGCAAGCTGTTGGGTGGTCATTTTGACATCGCGCATTTGCTTCAACTCTTTCATCACCAGACGGGTGCAGGTATCCACATCCTCAGGATCGCAACCAAAATAAGTGCAGAAAACGCCTGTATCAGTATAAGAAGTCAGATTGGACTCCACATTATAAACAAGGCCGCGGCGCTCACGCAGGGAAACATTGAGACGGCTGTTCATACCCGGACCGCCAAGAATATTATTCAGCAGATAAAGAGCGGTGCGCTTATCATCGTAAGCATTGTAACCACGGCTGCCTATCATGACGTGGGCCTGATGGGTATCCTTATGTATAATGAGGCGCTCCGGAGTATAGAGAGGCGGCGGAGTACGGCGGTTATCCACCGTCACCGCAGGCACATCAGTCAGAAGCTTCTCTGCCCAACGAACGATTTGCTTAAAGTCCATATTTCCCCAAACAAAGAAAACCATATTTCCGGGATGATAAAAACGCGAAGTAAAAGCCGCCGCATCTTCACTGCGGAAAGTTTTCAATAGTTCAGGATTACCCAGGATATTGCGCCCCAACGGGTGTCCGCGGAATATCAAATCTTCGAAATCATCGAAAATAAGCTCGGAAGGAGTATCTTCATAAGACTGGATTTCATCAATAATCACTTCCGTTTCCTTTTCAATCTCACGTTGCGGGAAAGTAGAGTGAAATACAATATCCGTCAGTAACTCGAATGCCCTGCCGAAGTGTTCGGTCAGAAAGGCGGAATAAATCACTGTTTCCTCTTTATTAGTATAAGCATTCAAATCACCACCCACATTTTCCATACGATTGAGTATATGCCAGGCTTTCCGCTTTTGCGTACCTTTAAAGATGAGATGCTCCACGAAGTGTGCCATGCCTTGTTCGTTTTCAAGCTCATCACGTGTTCCTGCATCGACAGCAAAACCACAATAAGCCACATCTGAGAGCGATGGCTGGTGAATGATGCGCAAACCATTGGCAAGCGTATATTGATTATGTTCCGGTAAGGGGAAAAGTGCTAACTTCTTCATTCTGACGTTTAAAACTGATTAGGGTGCAAAGATAGTGCAAACTGAAATCAGTGCAAAACAAGCTTACTTGTTTTTATTGATGAGGTGCTGCCTATCTTCGCAAAGCAAAAATACAATAAAACCTATTGCCATTTATGGAAAATTGCAGATATTTGTGGGCTATAACCTAACTACTAACAAAAATAGTATAATGATTGAATCCATTCAAGAGCTTCTGCAGAAAGAGGCACAAGCCGTACTGAACATCCCTGTGACAGACGCTTACGAGCGTGCGGTAGAACTTATCGTGGAACAGATTCACCGACGGAAAGGTAAACTGGTGACCTCAGGTATGGGAAAAGCAGGGCAAATTGCCATGAACATTGCCACAACGTTCTGTTCTACCGGCATCCCTTCCGTATTTCTGCACCCCAGCGAAGCACAACACGGCGACTTGGGCATCTTGCAGGAGAATGACCTGCTGTTGCTGATTTCCAATTCCGGCAAAACACGTGAAATCGTAGAACTCACACAATTGGCTCATAATTTGAACCCGGACCTGAAGTTTATTGTTATCACCGGAAATCCGGATAGTCCGTTGGCACATGAGTCCGATGTATGTCTCAGCACTGGAAAACCAAAGGAAGTCTGTGCCCTGGGCATGACTCCTACCACTTCTACCACCGTAATGACCGTTATCGGCGACATTCTTGTGGTACAGGTAATGGAACAAACAGGATTTACCATCGGAGATTATTCCAAACGCCACCACGGTGGTTATCTAGGTGAAAAATCAAGAAAATTATGCGAAAAGTAATCGGCATAGGAGAAACTATCCTCGACATCATTTTCCGCAACGGGCAGCCCACAGCTGCCGTACCGGGCGGTTCAGTATTCAACGGCATCGTGTCACTGGCACGGGCAGGCGTTCCCGTCAGCTTTATCAGCGAGACGGGAAACGACCGGGTAGGCAACACCATCCTGCAATCCATGCGGGATAGCGGAATGTCTACCGACTATGTGAATGTGTTTCCCGATGGCAAATCACCCGTATCACTGGCCTATCTGAATGAACGGGGTGATGCGGAATACATTTTTTATAAAGACTACCCCAAGCAACGGCTGGATGTAGTATTTCCAAAACTGGAAGAAGATGACATTGTAGTTTTCGGGTCGTACTTCGCCCTGAATCCGGTGTTGCGTGATAAGGTTCTGGATTTATTGGAACAGGCCCGCGATAAGAAAGCAATTGTTTACTACGACCCCAACTTCCGGTCTTCGCACAAAGACGAAGCGCTGAAACTGGCTTCTACCATTATTGAGAATCTGGAATATGCCGATATTGTACGAGGCTCTATCGAAGATTTCTTCTATATGTATAATCAACGGGAGGTGGACAAGATATATAAAGATAAAATCCACTTCTATTGCCCCAATTTCCTTTGCACCGCCGGAGCGGAAGAAATCTCTCTGCGTACGAATGGAGTTACCAAGAACTACTCCATTCCCCCGCTGGAAGCTGTCAGCACTATTGGCGCAGGCGACAACTTCAATGCTGGCATCATCTACGGCTTGTTGAAGTATGACGTGCGGCATCGCGACCTGGGACGAGTGAGCGAGGCAACCTGGGACAAGATCATCCATTGTGGCACCGAGTTTGCAGCAGATGTATGCCGGAGTTTCAACAACTCTATATCGGCAGAATTTGCCCGGCAGTTGCCTCCCATTAACTAAATCCCCGTTAAAGGAGAAAAAACTCTGTGAAACTCTGCACTATAGAGCAACAAAAGTCATCAGAATACATATCTTTGCAGTATATGCTCAGACAATCAAACTATGTATAGAAATCTGTTGAATTTGCTAACATGTGTGTTGCTGCTACCGGCTTGTAGTGGTACTACTCCTCATATTTCCGTTGTTTGCGAAGAAAATAATGTCGGAAACAGTATCGTCAAATGGGAAATCTCTCCTCTTATCAAGGGAAATGTGAAGGTATATGCTTCGACCGACCCGAATAATATTCCCGAAGACTCGCCTGTGGCTATGGCAAACATTGCCGACCAGCGAATGACAATTGTCACCACAGACCCTGCCAAACGTTATTACTACACCCTCGTATTCAATGATAAATATCGCGTGAAGATTGCAACCCGCAATGTCAATATCCTCGGAATACAGAACTTCCGCGACCTGGGCGGCTATCCATCCTATCCCACCAAGAAACGGGTGCGCTGGGGCATGCTCTACCGTTCGGCACAGATAGACAGCCTGGAATGCTACTCGCGCAGGGAGCTGAAAAATATAGGTATAAAGACAATCGTCGACCTCCGGTCAGAATCGGAGTTGAAAGGGCACACTGCGCTGCAACCGGGATTTAACGTGGTACATATCCCCATAAAAACAGGAGATATGGAAGATATACTGAAAGGTATTCAGCAGCAAAAGATAAAGAGTGATACCGTCTACCGCATGGTGGAGCGGATGAACCGCGAATTAGTGATGAATTACCATAAAGAGTATCGCCAGATATTTAATATCCTGCTGGACAGCGCCAATTATCCTATCGTTATTCATTGTTCATCCGGTAAGGGACGCACAGGTATTGCTTCGGCACTGATACTCGCCTCTTTGCGTGTAAACAGCGATATCATTATGGAAGATTACCGCCTCAGCAACGACTACTTCAACATTCCCAGCGCCTCCAGCTATGCCTACAACCTGCCTGCACGCTCGCAAGAGGCTATCACCACCATCTACTCAGCCCGAGAAGACTTTCTGAACGCTGCCAAAGAGGAAATAGAGCGCAGATACGGCGATGTGGATACTTATCTGCAAAGGGCCATTGGCCTCAGCAAAGAGGAAATCAAAAAGCTGCAAAAGATTTTATTAGTGAATGATGAGCAATGATCGGTGAAGAACAGGAATATTTTATGCCTATTCTTCAATTTATCACTAATAACTAATCGTTTATCACTAAAAAACTCTTATCTTTGCGCCCTAAATATAAAGATATACAAAGATTTAATGAAGAATTTTGAAGAGCTCGGTCTGTCGCCGGAGATACGCCGCGCCATTGAAGAAATGGGATATGAGTGTCCCATGCCGGTACAAGAGGAAGTGATTCCTTACCTTTTAGGAGAAAATAATGATATTGTAGCACTTGCACAAACTGGAACCGGAAAAACCGCCGCATTCGGCTTGCCACTTATCCAGAAAATTAATGTAAAGAACCGGATTCCACAATCCCTTATACTTTGTCCTACACGTGAACTTTGCTTGCAGATTGCAGGTGATTTAAATGACTATTCCAAATACGTCACCGGCTTGCGGGTGTTGCCCGTATATGGTGGCTCATCCATCGACAGCCAGATACGCGCACTGAAACAGGGTGTGCATATCATTGTTGCCACCCCGGGACGATTGCTCGACCTGATGGAGCGCAAGACGGTATCGCTCACCAACATCCAGAACGTAGTGATGGACGAGGCTGACGAAATGCTGAACATGGGTTTCACAGACAGCATCAACGCCATTCTGGCCGATGTGCCGCAGGAACGTAACACGCTATTATTCTCCGCCACCATGAGCCCGGAGATAGCACGCATTTCAAAGAAGTACCTGCGTGATGCCAAAGAAATCACCATCGGACGGAAGAATGAAAGTACAAGCAACGTGAAACATGTGGTTTATACTGTTCACGCCAAAGACAAATATGCTGCCCTGAAACGCATCGTAGACTATTATCCTCAAATATACGGTATCATCTTCTGCCGTACCCGTAAAGAGACGCAGGAGATTGCCGACAAACTGATGCAGGAAGGCTATAACGCCGATTCACTGCACGGTGAACTGAGTCAGGCACAACGTGACACCGTGATGCAGAAGTTCCGCATCCGCAACCTGCAAATCCTGGTTGCAACAGACGTTGCTGCACGCGGGCTGGACGTAGACGACCTGACGCACGTCATCAACTACGGTTTGCCCGATGATACCGAAAGCTACACCCACCGCAGCGGACGTACGGGACGTGCCGGAAAAACGGGTACTTCCATCGCCATCATCAACCTGCGCGAAAAGGGTAAGATGCGCGAAATAGAACGTATCATCAGCAAGAAGTTCATTGTAGGAGAAATGCCTACCGGCAAACAAATTTGCGAGAAACAACTTCTGAAGGTAATTGACGACCTGGAGAAGGTGAAAGTAAACGAAGAAGATATGGCCGACTTCATGCCCGAGATTTACCGTAAACTGGACTGGCTGAGCAAAGAAGACCTTATCAAGCGTATGGTTTCCCATGAGTTCAACCGCTTCTCAGAATACTATCGCAACCGTGGAGATATAGAAATGCCTACCGACAGCCGTGGTGAACGTACTTCCAGAAACGGAGAACGTAGTGGCGAACGTAGCACAGGTTCGCGCAAGGCAGAACCGGGATATACCCGCTTATTCATTAACTTGGGCAAGATGGACAACTTCTTCCCCAACGAGTTGATAAGTCTGCTGAACAGCAATACCCGCGGACGGGTAGAGTTGGGACGTATTGACCTCATGCCCAAATTCTCTTTCTTCGAAGTAGACGAAAAAGAGGCCGCCAACGTAGTGAAATCTTTGAACCGCGCCAACTGGAACGGCCGCAAAGTATCTGTAGAGGTTGCAGGCGAAGAGGGCAAGGAAGCACCCAAAGGCAGACGCAGTAGCGGCGAGGGCAGCGCTTACGGCAGAAAAGAGTTTGATGGTAAGAAGCGCAGCTTCAAAGACGACAAACGCAGCGATACCCCCAGAAAGAGCAGAAGCAAATCGGAAAATGCTCCGGCTGACAGGAAGGGTGCTCCGGCTGACAGAAAGAGTAGCACTCCTGCCGACAAGAAGAAAAGCAAGCCAAGCCGCGAAGAGCGTGGTTACACCGATGCCCGTGGAAAAAAGGATGATTGGAGACAATTCTTTCAAGGAGACAACAAGGAGTTCCGTGATAAAGAACCCGACTTCAGTGAAGAAGGCTGGGCAAGACGGGCTCCGAAGAAGAAATGATTAAAGTGATGAGTGGTTAGTGATGAGTGATTAGCAGTTGTACTAATCACTCATCACTAACCATTAATTACTTATTAACGTGAATAAAGTAAACGGTTTCTTATACGGCCTTCTCTCTTCGGCGAGCTTCGGACTTATTCCGTTGTTCACCATCCCCGCCATACACCAGGGGATGCAGTTCTGGTCCATTCTGCTCTACCGTTTTCTATTTGCCATGTTGGCACTGGCAGGTATCCTGTTGCTCGATAAACAATCTTTCCGTATCCGCCGAACGGAAATACTTCCGCTTCTGCTACTGGCACTGCTGTACGATAGTTCTGCAGTTTTCCTCTTCTGGGGATATAAGTTCATGGCAAGCGGGGTAGCCACTACCCTTCATTTTATGTATCCGGTGCTGACAACACTCATCATGATGGTTTTCTTTCGCGAGAAGAAGTCAGTCTGGCGCATAGCAGCAATCGCATTGGCCGTGAGCGGCGTTTTCTTTCTTTCACACGGAGACACCACCGGAACCGTCACTTTAACGGGCATCTTTATCGTCCTGCTTTCTGCCTTGGGTTATGCACTCTATCTGGTCACCGTCAGTCAATTGAAATCCCTTGAAATGAAGGGACTAAAAATGACATTCTACGTCTTCTTGTTTGGTGGGACCCTCCTTTTCATCGGGATAGAAGTGGCAGGTATCGGCATACAGGCTATCCCGGACCGGATTACTTTGGGCAACCTTGTGATGCTTGCATTAGTACCTACCGTCATTTCCAATCTGGCACTGGTGCGTGCCATCAAAAACATAGGCTCCACGCTCACTTCTGTGTTGGGAGCTATGGAGCCTGTTACTGCCGTTTGCGTGGGTATTCTTATCTTCGGAGAGCCTTTCACTCAAAGTATCGCTTTGGGCATTGCGCTGATTATCTCGGCAGTGACGGTGATTATATTAAAAAGATGACAAAGTAGTGTCTCCACCACCCTATCACCTTTTCCATCATTTATCACCTAAACCTATAAAATTATTTGTCTGTGCAAGATCTTGTGCTAAAAGCGGTCAACATCCAAACCATCTTTTCTTGTTCTTTCAGATAACCTGTCATCAGGTCGGCAGTAACGTCATCACCGGCTTCATTGGCCAGTCCAATGATTTTTCTTTCTTCACCGATAAGGTATCCGTATGTTTCGAGGATATGGCTAACAGCATCACTGCCACATGAGATATCAGATACTTCCTTGATTTTTGCAACTTTCAGGTATTCGCTGAATTTGTTTTCAGGCACACCGCCCAACATCAGGATACGTTCTGCAATTTCGTCTATCTTCTCGGCTGCATCATCATACATGCTTTCAAACTTCTCATGCAATATAAAGAAACCGTGCCCCTTGATGTTCCAATGGAAACCGCGCAGGTTTGTGTAATGTACCTGGAAGTCTGCCAAAAGTTGATGTAATGCAGATACTACGTTAGCTACTCCCGATTCGTTTAATTTGATATAATCTAAAGTCTTCATAATTTTACTGTTTTAAAAGTTTATACTGTTTTTGTTTTTTCTGTTGCAAAGAAAGTGCAAATCGAAAGCAGAAGCAAGCTTGCTTGATTATGCTGAGATGCAGCCTTTCTTCGTTTTTTGTACAAAGATAAGGGGCAAATCAATGCTTGTCAAACAGATAATTTCTATCTTTGCATAGACAGAATCTATATTACCCGTTCAAATCCTTTATTTATCATGACTTTACAACAATTGGAATACATCCTAGCCGTCGATCAGTTCCGTCATTTTGCCAAGGCAGCAGAGCATTGCCGGGTAACTCAACCTACCCTCAGCGCCATGATACAGAAACTGGAAGATGAGTTGGAAACCAAAATATTCGACCGTAGCCAACAACCCATCTGTCCCACTCCCGTCGGACGATTCATACTGGAGCAAGCTCAGGTGGTGCTGTCGCAAGCCAATCGCATAAAGGATATTATAGAAGAAGAAAAGCATTCTCTGTCGGGCGTCTTCAAGCTGGGTATATTGCCCACCATCGCCCCTTACCTGTTGCCCCGCTTCTTCCCACAACTAATGAAGAAATATCCCAAACTGGACATCCGTGTAACAGAGATGAAGACCAAAGACATCAAACAAGCTCTGATAAAAGGAGATATAGATGCCGGCATCATCGCTACCCTGCCGGAGAAAGATGAGTTTCGGCAAACGCCCCTGTTCTATGAACAATTCTATGCATATATTGCGCGCGAAAGCGACCTGTTTAACAATAAGATAATCCGCACCTCCGACCTCAACGACGAGCAACTCTGGATGCTGGACGAAGGGCATTGCTTCCGCGACCAGTTAGTCCGCTTCTGCCACATGAAAGCAGCACAAGCCAGCCAGATAGCCTACCGCCTGGGCAGCATGGAAACTTTCATGCGCATGGTGGAAAGCGGGAAAGGCGTGACGTTCATTCCTGAACTTGCCATCGACCAACTCAACGATACCCAAAAGGAACTGGTGCGCCCGTTTGCCATCCCCACTCCCACCCGGCAAATCATTCTCATTACCTGCGAGCACTTCATCCGTACTACTTTGCTGGAAGTTCTCACAAAAGAAATTCAAGCGTCCGTGCCGCGTGAGATGCTATCCCTGCGGGCAACCCAGGTAGTGGTATAGATTTCTTCTATCGGTCCATAAATCTTTTCAATCGTTTTTTTTGTTCTATCGGCAAAAGATGCTATATTTTTGCATCATCGAAAAAACAAAGTACTAAACCTTTTAAAACAAAAAAGATTATGGAACCAATTATCAATTCTCAGCTTCCTGAATTCAAAGTTCAGGCATTCCAAAACGGAAGTTTCAAAACAGTAACTAACGAAGACGTAAAAGGCAAGTGGGCTATTTTCTTCTTCTATCCGGCAGACTTTACTTTCGTATGCCCTACCGAATTGGTGGACATCGCCGAAAAATACGAGCAGTTCCAGGCAATGGGCGTAGAAGTATATTCAGTAAGTACGGACTCTCACTTCGTGCACAAAGCATGGCACGATGCATCCGAAAGCATTCGTAAGATTAAGTATCCTATGTTGGCAGACCCGACAGGAGTCCTGACCCGTGCATTCGGCGTGATGATTGAGGAGGAAGGTATGGCTTACCGCGGTACGTTCGTCGTAAATCCTGAAGGCAAAATCAAAATAGCTGAAATTCAAGACAACAACATCGGACGCAACGCCGACGAGCTCCTCCGCAAGGTGGAAGCTGCGCAATTCGTAGCTACGCACGACGGCGAAGTATGTCCCGCAAAATGGAAGAAAGGCGGCGAAACGCTGAAACCAAGTATTGATTTGGTTGGTAAAATTTAAGTTCATCTCCCTTTTTTATTGGCGAGCCCCCTCTATCCTGTATCTTGCACACACTTTGGAGGGGGCTCCTTTTATTCTCAAAAACAGTAATAGATTATGTTAGACTTAGCATTAAAAGAACAAATACGCGGTATCTTCCAGAATCTGGAAGCGACGTACACCTTTCATATTGTCTGCCACCCCCGGCACGATAGTGCACAGGAACTGATAGATTTACTAAAGGATATGGCAGAGTGTTCCGGTAAGCTATCCTGCGAAATAACGGAAACTGAACAGCCGAAACTGGAGTTCTCCCTGTTGAAAGATGGAAAAGCAACCGGTGTGAAGTTCCGTGGGATACCAAACGGACATGAATTCACTTCCTTGCTTTTGGCAGTACTCAACGCAGACGGTAAAGGCAAAAACATCCCTGATGAAGCTATACAACGACGCATACAGGCGTTGAAAGGCCCTGTTTCCCTACAAACGTACGTATCGCTGACGTGCACTAACTGTCCTGATGTGGTACAGGCACTGAATGTCATCACCCTGCTAAACAGGCAGATTACACATGAAATGATAGACGGAGCCCTCTTCCAGGAAGAAGTGGATGCACTGAAAATACAGGGTGTACCGTCTGTTTACGCCAATGGTAAGTTGCTCCACGTCGGGCGTGGCACGCTGGGGGAACTTTTGCAGAAATTAGAAGATATGTTCGGCTCCGAGCCATTAGCAGATGCAGAACCTGTATCAAGAGCGTATGATGTCCTTGTATTGGGCGGTGGACCGGCAGGAGCCTCAGCATCTATTTATTCAGCTCGCAAGGGGTTGAGAGTAGCTATTGTTGCCGAAAAGATTGGTGGTCAGGTGAAGGAAACCGTAGGTATCGAGAATCTGATTTCTGTGCCGCAGACAACGGGGACACAACTGGCGGATAATTTAAGAAGCCATATCAATCATTATCCTATCGATTTATTTGAAGACCGGAAGATAGAAAAAGCGGAGCTTCAAGGTAAAGAAAAAGCTGTTTCGGTAGTTGGCGGTGAGGTTTTCACCTCCTCCAGTGTGATTATTGCAACAGGTGCCAGTTGGCGGAAACTGAATGTAGAAGGTGAAACGGAGTATATCGGAAGAGGCGTTGCCTTCTGTCCGCATTGCGATGGACCGTTCTATCAGGGAAAGGATATAGCCGTAATCGGAGGCGGAAACTCCGGTATAGAAGCAGCCATCGACCTGGCAGGTATTTGCCGGAAGGTGACTGTATTTGAGTTTGCAGATAATCTGAAAGCAGATCAAGTGCTGCAAGAGAAAGCTCAGAGTCTGCCGAATGTTGAAATCTTTACGTCTTCACAGACTACGAAAGTCTTGGGAAATGGAGATAAGGTAATAGGCATCTGCGTTAAGGACCGAATGACTAATGAAGAACGGGATTTCACGTTGGATGGCATATTTGTGCAGATAGGACTAGCGGCGAACAGTATTCCTTTCCGGGAAGAACTGGATGTTACACCGCAGGGAGAAATCAAGATTGATGCACATTGCCGAACTAATATTCCAGGGGTATATGCCGCGGGAGATGTGTCGACTGTACCTTATAAACAGATTGTCATTGCAATGGGCGAAGGGGCGAAGGCTGCGCTTTCGGCTTTTGACGACAGGATAAGAGGGGTGATTTAGTGATTAGTGGTTAGTGATTAGTAACCGCTAATCACTAACCACTAACCACTAATCACTAATCTTCAGTTCCTGCACCAAATGACTTGCCTTACCATATTTCTCTATAATAAACAGAATATACCGTACATCCACCCCGATACAGCGCTGCATTTTCGGTTCATATAGAATATCACTGCTCATCGCCTCCCAGTTTCCATCAAACGCTAAGCCCAGCAACTCACCTTTCGCATTGAACATAGCACTACCAGAGTTTCCGCCCGTAATATCATTATTTGAGATAAAGCACACTTTCATTTCCCCCTTTTCATCGGCATATCTTCCGAAATCTCCCGAAGAAAGCAGTGAAAGGATTTCCGGCTGAACCGCAAAATCCACATCTCCCACATTTGCCTTCACTTTCTCCAAGACTCCTTTTGAAGTGGTGTAGTAAGCATATTCCGCACCATCAAAAGGCGTATATCCTGCCACAGTACCAAAGCTCAATCGCATGGTGGAATTAGCGTCCGGATAGAAATTACGCGAAGCATACATCCGTCGGATAGCCCCATTCAGCAAACGTTCTCCCCGGATAATCTCCGAAGTGGGTGCCTGCATCTGCATATTCATATCAAACAGCATTGTCAGCATATCTATACCCAGGGAAATAGCCGGATCATCAAATATCTGATAAGTAGTGTCCCGCTCGAGGAAACGCTTCAAGCCACGAGGAGTAGTCAGTTCGGAATGAGCATAAAGGCTGTCCACATAAGCTTTTTCATCCCCATTGTATTCCTGCGCAATGGTATGATAGATTGCGGGCAGGAAAGTGGTATCCACCTTTGAGCGATACTCCTTCAACGCTGCTGTAAACACTTCTTTATCAATGTCCAAATCCAGATTGGAGTATTGCTCTACAATATCCTTTAAACCGGCTACAACGGTCTTCTCTTCTCCCTCAAAGTCGAAATTCAGAATTTTCAGGGCAAGTTGCACCAGCTCCGGGGCATACAGGAAAGATTCTATGAAATAAGCCTGTGCACGGTTCACCTCACGGCGGTTCTTGTAATTCAGTTCCAGGTCTGTGAACAGTTGCAGTAGTTTCTCCCTCTCTTCCGGATTTTGCTGTATCCATCGACGAAGTTCCTGTTCCATTGCACGTTTCTTCTCCAATATCCCCAGTTTACGGATAGCTCGGTTTGTTCCGATACTGTTCTTCCAATAGTTGGAGCTTTCATCATACTTAGAGGCATACTTGATGCGTATACTGTCATTGCGGTCCATCTCACGCTTCCAGATGGCCTGCTTCACACCACGAACATCTATCTGTGCCTGATTGGAATTATTCATCATTTCTTCTATACCGAACGAAGAAAGATAACGCTCTGTACTGCCGGGATAACCCAGCGTCATGCAGAAGGAACCTTCCCGATAGCCATCCAGCGAAATCGGTGCTACATATTCAGGATGATAGGGAACATTCTCAGGAGAATACTCGGCAGGATGGTTATTACGATCTGCATAGATACGGAAGACACAGAAATCTCCTGTATGCCGTGGCCATACCCAGTTGTCCGTATCCCAACCGAACTTACCAATAGAAGAAGGCGGTGCAAACACCAACCGGACATCGTTGAAATCGCGATAAACAGAAAGCCAGAACTCATTGCCACCATAATAAGCATCCACAATACCGATTAAAGTAGAGTCTTTGTGAGATACCTCCCCACCTATCACCAGCATCATGGAATCTACTGCACTGGAGCGTTCCATCTCGTTCATTGAAGGCTTGACTGCACCCAGCACACGCTTCGTCACATCTTCTGTACGTAACAGAAAACGGACGTAAAGCTCCGGATTAGGAAGTTCTTCCTCACGACTACGTGCCACAAAACCATCTTTCAGGTAATCATGCTCCACCGATGAATGTTGCTGCACACTGCTGAAACCGCAATGGTGATTAGTAAACACCAGGCCATCCTCAGATACGACTACGCCTGAACAAAAGCCCCCAAAACTGACTACCGCATCTTTCAACGACGGGCGTTTAGGACTGTATAGTTTATCAGCGGACATCTGCAAGCCAAGCTCTTTCATGGTTTTACGGGTCTGCTTATTCAGGTTTCCCAGCATCCACATACCTTCATCAGCCTGTCCGGTCAAGGTGAAGAAGCAGCAAACGGTTATTAGGATATACTTTAGCTTCATTCTATAGTTAATATTAAGTTATTACTCAAAGTATCTTCATTCCCCTCCTCCAGGGAGGTTGTGTAAAAAGTAAGAATCAAGTGTTCTTTGACATATTGTATAAAAAGGATTTTATATCTTTGCTTTGATAACAATAGGATTAATTTTATGGGCTATATTCAACCTTTTGATCGCAATCAACTGACTCTTCCCGAGTCTTTAGATTCTTATATCTCTTGTGAGAACCCTGTTCGTCTGATTGATGTTTTTGTCGATCAGTTTATCAAATTGCACCCTGATTTTTCATCTTATAAAGGTAACAGTCCTACAGGCCGTTCGGCTTATAGCTTTGGTACTTTACTCAAGCTGTATGTCTACGGCTATTTAAACAGTATCAGTTCTTCCCGTAAACTGGAGCGCGAGACTCTGCGTAATATGGAGTTGATCTGGCTTCTGGGTAATCTCCATCCCGATCATAAGACTATTGCCGATTTCCGTTCCAAACAAACTTCGGGCATTCATGAATGTTGCCTTGATTTCCGCCGCTTTCTGGTCAGTTCCGGTTATATTTCAGGCAAATTGGTAGCTGTTGATGGCAGTAAAATCAAAGCCAATACCAATCGTGACGGTCTTACTTTAGATGGTATTAATCGACAGTTAGCCTTGTTGGATACCCGTTTAGAGAAGTATCTGCACCAGCTTAATGAAAATGATCTGGTGGAAACAGCCCAGGAACAATTATCCGAACTCTCGGACGAGCTCGGTGTGGAGAGCTCCCTACTGGAGAAGATAGCCCATTTGAGCCAACAGGTTGAAGAACTTCAGGCGGAAAAACAGCGTATGCTGGATGAAGGTTCCAAAAGAAGCTTTCCCTCTGACCGCGAAGCTCGCCTGATGAAGACCCGCAACGGTTTTCTTCCGGCTTACAATGTCCAATCAGTGGTAGATTCCCAACATCATCTGATAGGTGCCATGCAGGTTACCGACCACCCAAATGACTTTGAAGACCTTCAATCTTCGATTCATGCCATGCAGGAAGACCTTCAGGTAGAAGTAACCCAAGCCGTTGCCGACACCGGTTATGCCAATGAAGAACAGATCCTGGCCCTTGAAGAAGAAGGCAAAGTGATTGCCGTTCCTTTCAATGAAGGAGACCATTCTCCTAAAGAAGATCGGGAGCACGGAATCTTTTTTACCTATGATGCAGACAATGACTATTATATATGCTCCCAAGAAAAGATATTACCTATTAAAGACAGGCAAGTTCGTAAACATGGAAAGCTTTATAGAAAATATCAGGGAAGAGACTGCAAGGGTTGTCCCCTGATAAAGTTCTGCACCACATCGAAAAAAGGTCGGATTATCTACCGAAGGGCAGATGCCGAACCCATAAGACAGTATATGAAGAAGTGTAAGGGGATGAAATACAAAGCGCTTATACATTTACGAAAAACATTGGTAGAACATCCCTTCGGAACTCTTAAATACTGGATGGGGCAAATACCACTCCTACTCAGAGGAAAGGAAAAGGTACAGGCTGAAATAGATTTGTACGCAACATGCTATAACCTAAGAAGGGTGACTAACATTCAAAGCATACAGGTACTATTGCAACAAGTCCACTATTGGGGTATTAAGTATACCTAATAGCGGTCATTTGCCAAAGGACAACAATAGAAATTCCAAAATAAAGAGATAAAGAGCATTTCCTTTTTAATACAAAATGTCAAAGAACACTTGATTCTTACTTTTTACACAACCTCCCAGGAGGAGGAGAGTTAGAATAGTATTATTCTGCAATCAGCCTCAACTGTTTCGCCCCTGTCCGTGCCTTCAGCCATTCGGCAATCTTCTCTTTTTCCTGCGCATTGGGATGCTTACCGAATTTCAGTACGGCAAGCGTAATGGTATCCGTTCGTATCGAGTCAACCGTCATTTCTATTGCATGGGATATAGAAACCGTTTTTACCGATGGATACAGCACTTTCAGCTCCGGAATGATTGTCTTTCCCAGTTCATCAAAAGATTTATATTTCGCAAGGCTCTGCTCCAGCACGGAAATCTTCTTTGTCTGTTCCACCAGCCTTTCTTCGCTGTTCTTATAGAAATCTTCCATCACCATAGCCCGGATAGAAGAAATATCCACAGCCTCATTATTCATGCCTTGAAGAACGGTCAACTTCGTTTCACCCAACTTATAATCTTTCATCTTTCCCCGGGCAATAGCGATAGACGCCTCGGGAACTTCCTGACCAATCAAAACCACACGTATCTCATTGTCCTTAGTGCCATGATAATGGATTTTCTTATCCAGCACCTGCGTATTCTCAAAAGAAAGCTGCTCCGAAACAAACCGGTTGGCAGAACTCTCATAGAAAGTACTCTGGATGATGCCTACTGTAAGATAAACAGCCGGACACATCGTCAGTACAGCAATGAGTATGATGTATTGGCGCACTTTCTTCTCCCGTTTCTTATCCACAAACTCCTTGCGCTGGAAGTGCATCACACGCACGCCGATAAAGGTGGCAAGGCTGATGAACACCGAATTAATGAAATAAAGATAGAAAGCACCAAGGAAATAAACAAGATTTCCCGTTGCCAGCCCGTAACCTGCCGTACAGAGTGGCGGCATTAGTGCCGTGGCAATGGCAACGCCGGGAATCACATTCCCTTTTTCTTTGGTAGAAAGGGCCACCACACCGGCAAGACCACCCATAAGTGCGATGAATACGTCATAAATCGTAGGTGAGGTACGCGCCAGCAACTCCGACTGCCCCTCGGCAACCGGACTCACCAGGAAGAAAATGGTAGCCGTCGTCACACTGAACAGTGTCGTTATCAAGAAGCTCTTCAATGAGCGCTTCATCAACTCAAAATCGTTCAAACCAACGGAAAGCCCCACACCCATGATAGGACCCATCAGCGGAGAAATCAACATGGCACCAATGATCACGGCAGTAGAATTAACATTCAAGCCTAATGACGCCATGAAGATGGCAAATATCAGAATCCACAGATTCGCTCCCTTGAACTCCACTCCTTTGCGGATGGAGTCTACAGTTTCCAATTCATTGTCTTTGTCTTTTCGTAAATCAAGATATTCATTCAAGAATTTCTTGATGGCAAAAGCATTACGGTTTTGTTCAGGTGTTTCCATAAGCACTATTATTTTCGGATGAAACGGTTTAAGACAGGGATCTGCCCAAGTGGCAAATCACGCTTCACAACATAAGCAATGAACAGCAACAATAGTACGGTGCGGTACGCCATGCGCAGGTAGATGTTGTCTATCGGCACATACTCGGCTGCCACATAAAGCACAGCCGCCAGAAGGACGTACATCCCGATTGCTTTCAGATCGTACTGTATCGGATACTTTTTCTGACCGACAAAGTAGGAAAGCAACATAGCAACACCATAGCCAGTGAAACCTGCCCAGGCACAAGCTATATAACCGTACTTCGGTATCAGGAAGATATTCATCAGTATCAGGATGGTGCAGCCTGTCAATGAGAAGTAGGCTCCCCAACGGGTTTCATCAATCAGTTTGTACCAGAAGGAGAGATTAAAGTAAATGCCCATGAAGATTTCCGCCGCCATCACGATAGGCACTACCCTCAGCCCATCCCAGTAATCGCGCCCGATGACGTGGCGCAGAATATCCATATAAAACATCACTGCCAGGAAAGCCAGCAGCGTAAAGATAATGAAGAACTTCATCGCCTGAGCATACATCTCACGACTGTCTTTTTCCTTGCTCTTACCAAATACAAAAGGTTCGTAAGCAAAGCGGAATGCCTGGGTAAACATAGCCATAATCATGGCTATCTTACTGGCAGCCCCGTAAATGCCAAGTTGCACGGTGGCCTCTGCCTCGTCAGGGTAGACAAAAGGAAAGATAATCTTATCAGCCACCTGATTGAGGATACCGGCTACACCCAGTATGACCAAAGGCAGAGAATAACGAAGCATCCGTTTCAGCAGTTCCCGGTCCAGCACATAGGTAAAGCCTCTCAGTTCAGGTATCATGCACAACATTACAACCGAAGTACATATCAGATTGAACAGGAAGGCATATCCTACATCATTCCCTTTCAGAATGACATAGTAGAAGAGATTGAGTGCAATATTGAGGAAGATAAACAGCAGTTTCAGTGCTGCAAACTTAATAGGACGCTTCTTATAACGCAGATAGGCAAAAGGAATACTTTGAATAGCATCCATAGCCACCACAATCATCATCATGCCTATATACCAAGGATGTTCACCATATTCCAGCCATCCGGCAATAGGTTCCAGGAACAGTAATCCCAAAGCAACAAAAATTAGCGAACCAAAGCTAACGCTCAATAAGGTTGTGGAATACACCCTCATCGGATCATCTTCTCCCTTATTAGCAAAACGGAAGAATCCCGTCTCCATACCGCACGTAAGCAGTACCAACACCAATGCCACCCAGGCATATATATTCGTAACCACACCATAGCCGCCCGACGATGCAGGCAAAGCTATCGTGTAAACAGGCACCAGCAGATAATTGAGGAAACGTCCTACAATACTACTCACCCCATAAATAGCAGTTTCTTTTGCTAAAGATTTTAATCCCGCCACTTTATTAATGATTAACGGTTAGTGATAAGTGATTAGCAATGAGACTTAGCTGTCTTTATGCTAGTCGTTAATAATTTCATTAATTCTTCTGCATTTGCATAAATACTATTATATTCCTCTATATTTAAATACGAGGTTTCATACAATAATTCTAACCAGTAAATCGACTCACTACATTCTTTTTGTGCAATAGCATATTTATGAATAAAATCAAGTTTACTTTCAGCATATTCCCCCTCACGTTGCATAGCTCCTACAGCTGTTCCAGAGCGCAATAGCTGTTTAGATATCACATATTCTTTCTTAATCTCTGACAAATATTGATAAAGTTTTATAATACGAATAGCAAAAGCTTTACTTTTATCTTTCAATATTCCATTTCTGTACTCCATACTAATCACTTATCACTAAGCCCTAATCACTAAATAACGTACGCTGACTATTATAAAGACTACGTCCCAGGTGTTTATATGCCAGCTCAGTCACTTCACGTCCGCGCGGAGTACGTTTCAGGAAACCTTCTTTTATCAGGAACGGTTCGTATACTTCTTCTACGGTTCCGGCATCCTCGCCCAAAGCCGTAGCAATAGTAGTAAGTCCTACCGGACCGCCCTTGAACTTATCAATTATGGTACAAAGTATCTTATTGTCAACTTCGTCGAGCCCGTACTTATCTATATTCAGCGCTTCAAGAGCGTAATTCGCAATCTCCGTATCTATGCTGCCCGAACCTTTCACCTGTGCAAAATCGCGCACACGGCGCAGCAACGCATTCGCAATACGCGGCGTTCCGCGACTGCGGGAGGCAATCTCCGCCGCCGCCCTCGTAGAGCAAGGCACGTTCAATATCCCTGCCGAACGGCGGATAATACCACTCAGCACATCATCGTCATAATATTCCAAATGCAGATTGATGCCAAAACGGGCACGCAAAGGAGCCGTCAGCAAGCCGCTACGGGTAGTGGCTCCCACCATTGTAAACGGGTTCAAGTCTATCTGAATGCTCCGCGCAGACGGGCCTTTGTCTATCATGATGTCAATGCGATAATCTTCCATCGCCGAGTACAGATACTCTTCCACCACGGGAGAAAGACGGTGAATTTCATCAATAAACAGCACGTCATTGGGTTCCAGGCTAGTAAGCACCCCCGCCAAGTCGCCCGGTTTATCAAGCACCGGACCAGAAGTAACCTTGAAACCTACTCCCAGTTCATTAGCAATAATATTTGAAAGTGTTGTCTTTCCCAATCCCGGAGGTCCGTGCAGCAATACATGGTCCAGTGCCTCGCCACGCAGACGAGCTGCCTTGACAAAGATGCGCAGATTGTCTACCACCTTGTCCTGTCCACTGAAGTCCTCAAAGGACAACGGACGAAGTGCGTTCTCAAAATCGCGTTCCCTACTGGTCAACGGTTGCTGGTCGCGTATGTCAAAATCTTCTTGTTCCATTACTAATTATATAACTTATTTCAGCCAATCATCAACATCATTCAACGAACAGATGAGCCTCATATCCTTATTTATTCGTCTCCTGCAAAATAACTAATTTATTTTGAGATAATCCCTATAAGCTAACTCTTTTCACAAACACTTCTGCCCTTACACTCCCTCTCCAATATTATTTAATTCACCATAATAAAGTCTATTGTTAGCTCACCATACATCTTATTCAGTCGTCTGCCTGATCATTCAAACATCAGTCTGAAGCCCATCTTCCTGAATTCTTCCCGTTCCGGGATACCCCATTCCGTCATCAGATTCGGTCCGAGATAAGTGGATTTCTGGTCTGAAATACGCTTAAACTTCTCTCTGTCCGCAGCCGGAATAAGCCCGCATTGCAGCACACCTGCAAACTGAACATGAGTAGTGAACTCTCCTTTCGAAAGCATATTGCTCTCCTTTATGCAGCTCAAGTCTTCGAGACGGAAAACCGGTTTCCCTTGCATATCATTGAGCACCAGCAACACCCCTGTTCCCTTTGCCACCGGACAAGCAAAGGCCACTTTCTCTTGGGCAAACCGCTTATATTCGTGATTCTCAATACGGCCCAACAATTCATTTATAAGTACTTTCAGCACTCTGCCACTCTCGTACACAATCACCAGATAACCGTCCTTCTCATCATCGTGTATCGCCAATGACAACATGATGTCACTTCGCCAACTCTCATCGTGTGTTATCATATAATTGTTGCTTTCCAGCAAATGCAGATATACGATTGTGTTTTCGCCATACCCCTCTTCATAGCTATGCACAACGTTGGAACGCAACTGATCGGTAGCAATCTGAAATATGGGTTCAACCTCCTCAGCCAGAGTTTCCTCTACGGAAGTTCCAGCCGGAAGCTCTATCGGGGATGCTATGGGGAAACCGGCCGGAACAACCGCCTTCTCTTCTTCGGACCTGCTGCCGATAAACGCTTCGAGTGCATCGCCTTGCAGCACCCAGGTAGACGTTCCCTGCCGTTGATAGTATATGCCATTGCACTTCACCGGATGAGGGCACGGTTTGATGTTGAGGGCATAGGCCAGTCTGTCTCCTGCCTGAAGATAGGAAGCTGAGATTCCGGCATTGGCTTCTAATCCCATGGAAGCCACAATACTGTTTCGCACATGCAGGTCGAACTTATCCTTGCTATCCTGAAAGTAGGCAATATCATCGCTCAGTCCTTCGGCCGCCCCCTGGTTGTTCACACCCAGATAGAGGGTACCGCCTTCGGCATTCAGAAAACCGCAAATAACCTGCATCACCTCCTGCGTTTGCTTCGTCAGAAAGGGCCGCATGCCATTCTTAGGCGGATAAACGATACTCGTCTTGAACTCCACATGCTGGCTTTCCTGTCCGAAAGAGTAAACCACCGGCACATCAATATCCAAATGCAACTGTTCCATCATTTTCTTACGAATCTCCGACTGATGGGCACTCAGATTAAAATTCTCCAGCATATTATAAGCCAGCACCAGTTGCGCCAATCCGGATAATTGCTTGTACTCCTCCGCCCGACTGACATTCCACAAATATTCATTCTTTTCCGGTCTGTCCAGACAACCGACCACTCTGACCTCGGCAAGCAGGGTCTGCAACAACGGATAGTTACGCAGCAAATTCTCATCCACACTCTCTTGTTCCTGCAGTTGCTCCATATCCAGCCTGCCGTTAATTGCGAATTGCTGCAGCATCCGGATAAACTTCATATGTTCTGCATAATAATCCGCCATGTCATCCTGTCCCGAGAGTAAGGCCATGATGCGTGCCATTGCCAGATAATTGTAGGTATCCTTCCGGTCCTTTTCGAGCATGCCCACACTATCTATGATATATATCAGTTCCATCATGTAGCTATCTTCCAACATCGCCTCCGTACTCGAATCCTCTTTGTCAACCTCTTCTTCTTCATAAACACAGTCGCCGGCATAGCTGGCTATCAGGTCGGCAAACACATCACTCACGGTAAAATTGGCAATCACCTGCTTCACAAAATACGCCTGCACAGTCCCGTTTACCTTTATCTCCGAAACCTTCACTTCGATGTAATCTCCGGACTTCAAATCGGGCATATCTTTTGTGCGACCCACCAATAGAGAATAGCCGTAATCACTGATGCAATAATAGCTGCCGTTCATGAATTCGGTTACTTTACAGAGCACTCCATCGCCCACATTAACCGCCTGACGGACAAATTGCGCCAACGTGTCCAGCAAGCTGAAAACACATTCGCCTTTCTCATTCACTCCCTGCACCTCGGCCTTAAGCAAATAGGGCTTACCCTTGTCCGAGCAGAAAGCATCTACCCCGACACGAAGCCCATATCGAACCACATTTCGCAAACACAGCGTTCCCTTCCCCCTGTACGTATCATCTTCTATCCGGCAATGGAAATAATCGGCATTGATAATATCCTGCTCCAAGACGCGAATAACGACCTCATCGCCCGGCTCCGGCAGAACCTTGTGCCGCTTCTTCTGTGAGGGCATCACGTTCGGACTATGAAATAGCGAATATTCTATTTCCGTCCACATCTGATGATAAGCAATCACATCTTTCTTATCCAGACAAAAGTTTCCCAAAATACCCTTATCCAACATCACACGAAACTGGCGCCAAGGAAGAAGTTGATCGAGCAATACATTCTTAAGGTTCTTCGCACCCTGCAAAGGCATCAATTGCACTACATCGTTCATGATGCAGAGCCGCACATCCCTTCCTTCGTAGTTCTGACTCACAGCAACAACCCCTGCCGAATCCCTTCCGCCGGCACACGATAATTTAAGAACCAGCAGTGTGATGTCTCTCACATCGCTCCATCCATACTCCAGCTGTTCCTGCCGGACATCCGTCAGACAACGGAAAGCTTTCTCCAACAAAACTGCCGAATCCCCTCCTTTGACGAATGTCAGATAACGGTAGAGCATAGCACGATTCAACCGACGATCGAAAGCAGGCTTATCAGTCACCAGTAATTGCTCGAAGGCCAACGCCATAATCATATTGCTGACGTATTGCCTAGCTTCCGGTTGTTCGGTAAAGGCAACGCGCTGAGTTATGTCTTTGTATTTGCTGACGTACAGTTCCAATAAGTCGAGAAGCGGCCCGCAAAATGTCTCGGTCTGCCATACCTTCGGCTCACCTTCAATCAGAATATTGAGAATAGTCCGAATTTTAGTATGCATCAGTTCCCTGTCTAACGAAAAAAGACAGACCAGGATGCGGAAATGACTCTCTGCCTGATACAGGAAACCGGATTTCTTTATCTTTGTCAGTATCCTGTCAATATACATCACATGCTCTCTTTCGGCAATGAGATCAAGCGCTTTTTTATAGACATCAGCGTTTTCAACAGCTTGCACCAGTTGTTTCTGATAAGCCTCACGCCGCTGCAAACATCCGCTGATATAATCAGAATCCTCAAGCAGATAGAGACACGCCCTCCGATAATAATCCAGCAAAATCCGGGCATGTTTACCCTCCGGTTTCAGCCACTCCAAAATGGTAGCATCCAGCGCATTCACAGCCATCAACAACCATTCGCTATCTCCATGGGCAAAGGCCTCACGGGTTTCGGCAAATTCCGGAAGTTTCTGCAAAAGTCTTTTCACCCAGCGTACAAAGTAATCGGATGCATCTATGGCTTCCAGCAACTCTTCGGGTAACCAAAATTCCGGAATATCCTTTTCCACATCTTGCAGCAATTCCAAGGTAAGTTTGTGCCCTTTTAGGTTCCTTACGACACAAGTGACCCTTTGATGAATGGACAGACGGGCATTTCCATAATGCATCAATCTGAAATACAGTCCGTTCCAATCTGCCAATTCATAATAAGGCAAAGGCATATTGGTGTAATCATTTCTCACCCAAAACGAATAGACTTCTCCCACTTCATAGAGCCTATGTATCAGAGCTCCGGTATTTTGCTGAATCACCGGCACCCCGTCACGAATATCATTCACCACACAAGAGAGTGTTTTGGGGAGAGGCTCTTCCCTCTGAACTTCAAAGAGTCTGATAGCATATTCTCTTCCTTCGGCAACGATTATATAATAGGTCTTATAATTTTCCGTCTGTTTCCTCTTCACCGGAAATTCATAAATTTCGCCTTTCTGTAGCTTTGTCCTCACCATACCTTTTATCCTTTTTATCTTAACCAATAATCAAAAAAAACGTAACATGTAATATTAACATCATCTCTATTGACAAGATTAATTCATCTTTCAAGAGAGAATAAATTAAAATAAAGTGCAAATATACTATGGAAAATCTCACTACAAGCTATATCTATCACATTATTCTCCAAAATCATCAAGATTACCGTTTTTTTCCGTTAAAGCAACAAGGACTTATTTACTATCTTCTTCTTACCTTCTCCCTACCTACTCCTTACTTAGTCCCTACCTACTCCTTATTATACACAAGGAGAAGGTAAGGTGCAACCATGACTGAAGTCAGCAATATCTATGACGAAACACCACATCTAATGTCCCCTCTCCGTACACCCGCAAATTCATGAAAATTAATTTCTCAAATCAAAAGAAAAGAAAAAGTTTATTTATATCTTTGTGATGCAACACTTCTCAAAAAGCAATGCACGAAGAATAAGAAAGCTCGCAACAAAGCTTCTCTCCTCCTTCACAAACAACAATGTATTAACAATTAAAAATTGAACCATCATGGGAAAAATCAAACAAGGAGCTTTCGGCGAATTCACTGGAAAAGTAGGAAATTTGGTAGGTTGCACCTGGAAAGGTGTGCCTTACATGAGAACCCGTCCTGCACACATGACCAATCCACGTACTGAGAAACAACAAGGACAACGCAGTAAATTTCAGGTAGCGCTCAACTTCCTCAGAACAATTACTCCTTTTTTACGTATCGGATACCGGGAATTTGCGGAAAGACAGACAGCCTTCAACGCCGCCATGTCCTATGTAATGAAAAACGCCTTGACGGACAGCGTTCAGGGATTAGTGATAGACCCTAATAAAGTATTGGTATCGCACGGAAGCCTGACACAAGCTTTTAACGCAGCAGTGACAGCAGAAGAAGACAAAGCCCTTTTCACCTGGCTGGACAACAGCGGACAGGGAAACGCCATGGCTACGGATGCAGCCATGTTATTGGTGTACAACAGAGAGAAAAATTTGGCAGTTTATAATACAGCTGCTGCCATGCGCACAGATAGCAAAGCCGAACTGCAATTGCCTAAAGACTGGAAGAGCGATACATTGATTGCCTACCTGGGCTTTTGCAGCGCAACTGACGAAAGCGTAGCTAATAGTGTATGCCTGCCACTTACCGTTTCATGAACTCTTTCCGTTCATCCTCCGGAAACTTCTCTATCGCATAGCGCAACGTAGTGCGGGGCATCGTCTTACAGTACTTTTCAAGGAATTGTACCAGCAAGTCCTTGTCCCGCTTTCCCATCTCACGTAGCATCCAGCCCACGGCCTTTTGCATCAGGTCGTGCTTATGATAAAGCAACCGTTCGGACAGAGCCAATATATCGATGAAATCGTTGTTTTTGATTAATGTATAGGTAGATACGACCGCAATGCGCTGGTCCCAAAGCAAATCGCTATCAGCCAGACAATAGAGAACATCACGTGGGTTATCCTTGAGATATTCGCCCACAATGCCCGGAGCTGACAAGTCCACAAGATCCCAGTTATTGATACGGGCGGTTTGAGTCAGATAGAAATCGAATATTTCTTTTTTTCCGCTTTCATCGCACTTCTTGAAACGCTCCACCAACATCAGCAAGGCACAGAGGCGGCACTCGTGCCATTCACTTTGCAGCAATTCAGTCATCACTTCAAAAGGCGCATCTTTATGGCGCTTTGCCACGATACGAGTGTTGGGGACCACAATACCGAGGAATTTATCACCTTCACCGTATTGCCCCTTTCCGGTTTTAAAGAAATTGGGGAGATATGCCCGCTTCACAGGGTCAATGTATTGCTCCAGCTCTTGCTGGATTTCTTTTGCTTTTTGCTTATCTTTCATGAGTTACTGAATACAAATTACACGAATTACGCAAAGATACTCTTTACTTCATAAAACATGAAGAAGACTCGCATAATTCGTGCAATTCATATTTTGGAAAAACAAATATTCTACTTCCGGTGCTGGTTAGTACGGGATATTCTGGGCACGATATGCTCCTTACTTATTCTCATCCGGTCTACCCCTCTTACTCTTTTAAAGTAAACATCACCTATATACATGGCTCGGGGATGAATGTTTCTCTTATCCTTATGGGCATGATAAACAATACGCAATTTACCATCTTTATCCGTAAAAAGCGCATTATGCCCTATTCCTACCAGACCTTTTGCATTCTGCAACAAGGGGTTTTCATCATATTTGATCCATTTTCCCATAATGTCAGTAGCAGTAACACAACCGATTCCATAGTCCTGACATGCAAAGCTGTTAGCCGAGTAAGTCATGTAGTAGCATCCCTCGTGCTTGATAACGAAAGGTCCCTCGTTAACACCTCCGCACGTATTCTCCCAAGGTTGGGAAGTTTTAATGCAGTGATGCAGTGTTTTTTCTTTCAAGGTTACCAAGTCTTTTTCAAGCTCAGCTACCCACACATTCAACCCATCATTGAAACGGACAAAGAAAAGATAAGCTTTGCCATCGTCATCTATGAAAAGTGTATGGTCTATTGCTTTCTCATCCAGCATCGGCTTTTTCTCCACTTGCCTGAAAGGTCCCAACGGAGAATCGGACATAGCCACACAAATACGCTCGTCACCCGAATAGTACATGTAGAATTTATCATTCACCTTGTAGACTTCAGGGGCCCAGAACCAAGTCTCACCATAAACATCTTCTTTATGCAGAGCCAAGTGTCGTTTACCTCCTCCCGGAACTTCCCAATATTCCAGATCGGTAGAGACCAGGGCCTCAATACCATCAAAGGAAGAAGTTCCATAGGCATAATAGAGTCCATCGTAGTAGAAGATGAAAGGATCGGCAAAAAGTACCTGTTCTACTTCCGGAGCATTCCGGGTAGTCTGTGCCTTAGCAACATAGCCTCCTGCAAGCATGCTCAAAATAATATAACATATAAATCTTATATTCTTCATAATTCTTTTATTATCAAATGTACACAGTAATTTATTTACGTACGGAGAATTTATAAATACATTCTGTATTATACTTCTCACCCGGCCTCAACACAGCCGATGGCCACTCGGGTTTATTGGGAGTATCGGGATATTTATCCGTCTCCAGACAAACTGCGGCACGGAAATTATACACTATGCCTTTCTTTCCGGTCAGCGTCCCATTCAGAAAGTTTCCGCAATAAACCTGAATACCCGGTTCGTTGGTATAAACATCCAATATAATACCCGTTGCGGGAGATTCAAGTGTAGCGCAGGAGCGAGTGATATCTCCCTTTGTGTTCAGCACCCAGTTATGATCGATACCATTTCCTTTTTTCAATTGTTCGAAATTCTGGTTTATGCGGCTGCCAATCGTTGCAGGAGTCCTGAAATCCATAGGGGTTCCGTCCACCATTGCCAGTTCACCAATGGTCATAAACGTACTGTCCACCGGAGTATAATAATCAGCATTTACAGTTAACAAATAATCCGAATTATTCTTAGAGGGATTGCCGTCAAGATTGAAGTAAGAGTGGTTAGTCATATTAACAATAGTCGGTTTATCTGTCTCAGCTTCATATCTGATATTAATTGCATTGTTATCTGTCAGCTTCATGGTCACCTTGCAATTCAGATTACCAGGGAATCCCTCCTCACCATCTTTTGACAGGTAAGTCAATTCCAACTCCTTATCATTCTTTTGTATACCATTGAAAATACGATATTGAAAACCTCTCGGACCACCGTGCAGGCAATGCCCGTAATTATTCTGCAACAACTGGTATTCTATGCCATCCAAAACAAAACGCCCCTGATTAATACGATTAGCATAACGCCCTATGGTCGCACCAAAGTCAGAAGGAAATCTCAGATAGTCCTGTATAGAATCAAATCCCAATACGACATCACGCATCACACCCTCCTTGTCCGGTACCAGCACAGAAACGATACGCCCTCCGAAGTTAGTGACACATACCTCCATGCCATTCTTATTTTTCAGAATAAATAGATTTATTTTCTTTCCATTCACTTCTGTCTGAAAGTGGCTCCGTTTCAGGCCCGATGCCGTCAAATCTTCTTTTTGACCTGTAGTGCATGCAACCATTAAGGCTACACACCCCCAAAAAACTAATTTCTTCATGGCCTCTCACATTGTTTAGCATAGCAGAAGTAATCGCTGTTTATACGTATCACATCCACATCGGGCACATCAGCAAAAATAAAAGGGTTCGTAAATGTATCTGTCTCCTTGTTTACTTCTACTTTCCTTTTTGTATTTGCACAACCAGTCATAACAAACAACATCGTACAAATCAGCCATAAGCATAATTTTTTCATTGGTTTTTATTTTTTTATTATTGATTATTTCATTTCTTCAAATAAGCTTTTCATTTCTTCCAGTTATCAAAACACACGTTCCCAATCTATACCTTCTTTACTTCATCTAAAACCTACTACCCCCAAAAATAAACCCATAAAATCTTGCCTGGTTGATATCGCAAATGTATGCAGGTTTTTAGCTAAATCATTAACACTTTAACACCAAAAAATAGCTTTTTTCCATCCTTTTACTTTATTCTATCAAATTCATTTTCAATGTTATTCGCTTTCACAACAATTCTATTCTGCCTTTTTTAGCACTATTCTCTCATAATTCATTATATGTACAATTTCAATGCATTAATTCTATTCGATTCATAAAATATATGGCTCAATTTCTATAAATTTGCGTAACGAAAAAACTTATATCTATGAAGTACATCACATTTTTACTACTGTTCTCAATGCTTTGTCTTGAAAATGCCATTTCGACCACTTACTCCTTCAAGCATTATAACATTAATTCTAAGCTATCCCAGAATACTGTTATGAGCATCTTTCAGGATAGCAAAGGTTTTATCTGGTTGGGAACCAAAAACGGATTAAACCGGTTTGATGGTTATGACTTCAAAGTCTACCAGCGAGGCAGTTCATCCAAAGATTAAAAAAACAGTATGATCTACTCCATTGCCGAAGATTCGGATAAAACTCTTTGGATTGCCACCGACAAAGGAATCTTCCTCTATAATCCCTTCACTGAGAATTTCTCTAGTTTCAATGCGAAAACCGAAAACCAAAAAGGAATTGAAGGTAGCGTCAATAAAATCATTATTGATAAAGAGAATAACAGAATATGGATTTTGGCAGGACCGGATTTGTTCCTTTATCAGATAAAAGAAGATAAACTATATCGAATAAGTGACAAGTTCGGGGCACATAATGCACATAATCCCTCCGCGCTATACATTGACAATAATGGAGTGGCATATATTGGTTTCCCAAGAGCCGGCATTTTCAGTTATAATGCCGAAACAGAAAAGATAACCTTTATACATAAAAGCAATGATACACCGACTGCCATCAGCGATTACAAAAACGATTCTATCCTTTTAGGTACCATGAACAGAGGACTTTATGTAATCAATAAAACTGCCGGTACTTCAAGAAAGGTAAGCATCAACGAGAATATCGATCCAAAGATTATAGATTCGAATTTATTCGTAAGGGACATTAAACGGATATCCGAATCAGAATACTGGATTGGGACAGAAAGCGGTATATACATTCTGAATGGCGACATCAAACAACATATTACCCATGAAGTTTTTAACAACCAGTCACTTTCGGACAATGCCATATATTCTATTTTCAAAGATAGAGAGGGCGGAATATGGATAGGCAGTTATTTCGGTGGCGTAGACTATATTCCGCCGCATTATTCTTATTTTGAGAATTTCTATCCCATAGCATATAAAAATTCAGTCAGCGGCAATCGGGTCAGAGAATTTGTCAGCGATGAACGCGGCAATTTATGGATAGCAACGGAAGATAATGGGCTGAACTATTACGACATAAGCAACAGCACTTTCACTCACATATCCACCCATACCAAGCCACTGAATATTTCTTTTACGAATATTCAGTGCCTGAATCTATCACAGGATAAACTGTGGATCGGCACTTTCAGCAAAGGAATCGACGTATTGGACTTGAAAACCAAACAATACAAACATTACGAAAAAACCGACCAACCCAATTCTATTGATAATAATGATATATTTGCTATCTATACCGACAAGAGAAACACAATATGGATATGCTCAAGCAGCGGCATATACACCTATGTGCCTGAGCTTGATGGTTTCAAGGTCTTTGATAAAATCAGAGGGACATTTATCAGTGATATATTAGAGGATAAGAACGGATATATTTGGTTTACCACTTACAACAGAGGAGCTATCAGATATAACCCTAAAGACGAAAAGATCAAAGAATTCCGGTACGACGAGGAGAATCCTTATAGCCTCTGTTACGACCGCATCACCTGTATCTTCGAGGACAGCAAGCAATATCTGTGGTTTGGCTCTGAAGACGGCGGTTTCTGCCGGTATGATGATACTACCGAAAGCTTTACTCGCGTCACAACCCAACATGGTCTCCCCAGTAACGTTATTTATACAATTGTGGAAGATGACAACCACCATCTCTGGCTAAGTACCAATAACGGCCTAGTAGACTTTAATCCGAAAACAATGACAGTCGAAGCCCTGTATAACCTGACTAACGGGCTACAAAGCAAACAATTTAACTATAACTCGGGTATCAAGACTCAGGATGGCACACTTTATTTTGGAAGTATAAATGGATTCGTCGCATTCAATCCTAAAAACTTCCGCCCTAACAAGAATAAATATTCTGTTGTCCTGACCGGGTTTTATATTTTCAACAAGGAAGTCAAGGTGGATAGCATTAAACCTATTCTGGATAAGGCAATGCCTTATGCGGAAGCCATCCGGCTTAACTATGACCAAGCCACTTTCAGTTTCAGTTTCTCCTCATTAAACTATTCGACCGAAAGAAACGGGAAATATGCTTACCAGTTGGAAGGAATCGACCCTAAATGGAACTATGTAGACAATATCACCCGGATATCTTACAACAGTATACCACCAGGTAATTACACTTTCCGCATTAAATATTCCAAAGATGGACATGAATGGAACAAAGAAGAGACTCAAATCAAGATTAACATAATTCCTCCATTATGGCAAACTACCTGGGCTTATGCGTTGTATGCCGTCATTATTATCAGTATCCTCTTCATCATACTGCGGTTCTATGCAAATAAAAAGAAAAAGCAAGTAGAAGAAAAGATGGCACATCAAGAGCAAATGAGAAAAGAAGAAATTTATAAGGCAAAAATAGACTTCTTCACAAATATTGCACACGAGATACGAACACCGATTACTTTGATAAAGGCACCACTCGACTATATTCTGAGCTCTCAACCTAACGAACAGGAAATAAAAGAGAATCTAACAACGATGGAAAGAAATACAGACCGACTATTGGTTTTGGTTAACCAACTGCTCGATTTCCGGAAAATAGAGTCAAAAGCATTCACTTTATCGCTAAAAATGAAAAACATAAATGCCATAGTGATTAATACATATAATCGTTTTATGCCAATTGCCAGACAAAAGCATCTGGACATGACGCTAGAATGTCCAGAACAGACCATTATTGCATTTGTCGATGAAGAAGCCATCACTAAAGTATGCAGTAATCTTTTTAATAACGCCATCAAGTATTCTTCTACTTATATCAAAGTCATACTCTCGGTTAATGAAGAAACACATTGTTTTGGGATAACGGTGAAGAACGACGGAAAACCCATTCCGGCAGATATGAGAGAAAGTATCTTTGAAGCTTTCTTCCAGATAAGAGATACTAATCAACCTGTACAACCGGGATCAGGAATCGGACTCACACTAGCAACTTCATTGGTGCAACTGCACAATGGGAAGCTATATCTTGACGAAGAGGCTAAAGACACTTCATTCGTTGTACAGATACCTACCAACATCTCTGCTGATGCACAGACCACTGACACCACTCCACCGATAGCAGAGAGTATCAAGGAAGAAAAAGAGGAATCATTCCTGATGTCAGATACTTCATCCTCTACTAAAGGAACCGTGCTCATCGTGGAAGACAATGAAGAACTACAAACATTCCTTAGTAACCAATTAAGTAAATACTACCGGGTATTCAAAACAGGAAATGGAATAGAAGCATTAGATATATTGAAGACTGAAATCATCAGCCTCATTATTTCAGACGTTATGATGCCTCTGATGGATGGATTAGAACTATGCAAAACGATTAAAACAAACTTGGAAACATGCCATATACCCTTCATCATGCTAACAGCCAAAACAACTCTGGGTAATAAGATCGAAGGACTGAAAATCGGTGCTGACGCCTACATTGAGAAACCTTTTGCTATGCCACACCTATTGGTACAAATAGAAAACTTACTGGAAAGTAGAATGAAACTCAGACAAAATTTTGCCAATAGCCCCTACATCGCCACCAGTACTATGGCACAAAATAAGGCCGATGAAAAGTTTCTGAACAAGATGACGGATATCATCAAGCAAAATATAGAAAATGAAAATTTCAACGTAGATAACCTGGCTGAAGAAATGCATATGAGTCGCACCAACCTGCATAGAAAAATCAAAGGAATTACAGAAATGACTCCCGGTGACTTTATACGCATCATACGATTAAAAAGAGCAGCCGAACTTTTATCAGAAGGCAATTATCAAATCAGCGAAATATGTATGCTTATAGGAATCCGTTCTCTATCTTACTTTTCCAAAACTTTTCAGAGACAATTCGGAATATTGCCAAAAGACTTCATAAAGAGTCATGGAAAAGCCCCGCAACAATAAAAGTAAGCAAAAAATCAAGTAAAAGAACAAGAGGGTATCCTTTCGGATACCCTCCTGTTTGTTGTCAAAGCACGTATTTACTATTAATCTGGAAAACTATAGCAAGCGTGAACTTCGTCAGATTTCAAAACTTGACAAACTATTATTATTTCATTTTGAAGGTGAAATCAAACGAACGCGCATCTCCACTTGCTGGAGATTAGGATTCACTTCTTCGTAGGGTGCCATGTCGATGACAGGTGAACCATCGAAACGGAAGTGAACGGGACATACACTGGTATGACGTGGTCGATGCCCACTGTGATAGACATTGTACAAATCTCCATACTCATCCCTGACAAATGAATTATGTCCGGGACCAACTTGGGAAACCGGTGAACCGTTGTTCATCCAGGGACGTGGCGAGTTGCTCCAGGATGCTGGATCCAGCAGGTTGCTGCCTTTGCGGGCTGTGAGCATGCCTACCTCGTAATTGCCTCCGGTAACGCCTCCACCGGAATATACCATGTAGATATTGTCGTCTTTACTTTCCAGCACAAAAGGACCTTCAGCTAGTTGCAAGGGTCTGATGCAGAACGACCAGCTATAGGCTTCAGAACCGATGACAGACGGAGTGCTTGTCAACTTCCAGGGCTCTTTCGGGTCAACCGTGGCGATGCGTAGCACAGGGCCCGGGTCTACGTCCTTTCCGTTCACGAAGCACTTCTTCCGGTCCGACCAGCAGACATAAGACTTTCCGCCATCTTCAATGTAGGTCATGTCCAGTGATAATCCTTCTGTCTTTCCATCCGTATAGATAGGACTTCCGTCGGATTTCACCACACGGATGGGGGTACTCCAGTCCTCCGGTTTCATAGGGTCACCATTCTCCTTTAGCTGCATCATATAGGCCTGAACACCTTTGTCTCCCTTAATGATGGCAAGCAACATATAGAGACGCGAGCCGATGACGTGCAGTTCCGGTGCCCAATGAGGCCCTTCTCCTTGAATCAGAACAGCCTCTTTCCAACGATGGTTAGCATCAGTCAGACCATCCAGAGTGTCCGAGCAGCGGATGGGGATGCGGTTCCACTCTACCTCGTAAGTAGATACCATGTAGTATTTACCTTGATAGTACAAGATATTGGGGTCAGCGCAATTCGACATTGATACCGGATAGTTGAATGAATATTGGAATATCTTTCCACGGACAGCATAGGTGCCGGAAGTGGCCGAAGTAAGACTTTTCAGATCCTCTTCATTCCATATCACCCGTTTCTCCGCCCGGCTTCCGTCACTATAGAGCAAGGTTGCCCGCTTCTTCCGGATATCAGAAATGACGGACGGTGAGACCGGAACGGACATCTCCAACGGTAAGACACCCACATTGACAATCCGTCCCAGTTTGTTTTTCAGATACTTGCCTTCTTCTACGGTCAGTGCGAGCGAATTGCCGAAACAGGCATTGAGGAAATTGCGCTGATTCCCGGTAATCTTTTCCTGTACTCCGTCCAGCTTAGGAACTGCTTTTACCGGAGAGAACCGGAGAAAGTCTGCCGTATGGCTCTGAAAGACTTTCCCTTTTATCATCCACCGCACGCGATATTTTCCCACTGCCTCATCATATTCGCAAGAGACCGCCTCCAACATTTCGCTGACCGGCAAGCGGCACAACTGCTCCGGTTCATAATGCACCAAGTCGCGGCTCTTGATGAAAAGGAAAGAGCCGGTAGCTGAAACATCTGATATACCGTTTTGATCAGTACGAAGTGCCACCACACCGAATCCGCCCTCTTTCATCCGGAATAAATAGGGGGCTGTAAGGGTTTTCATCACTCCTGGTATCTTTTGTTCCTCCGTAAGTCCCGGCTCATTATCGACCTTGCGGAGGGCCATTACGCAGGCATCGTTATTCAACGCCACGTAATGCCGTCCATCTTCGCTATAGCCCAAATGAAGTGCATTGCCCAACTTTGTGGCTACCTTTGTGCGTGTATAGCAAACTACCCGGGGGGCTTCACCGGCGTTTGCCTGCGCACCATTTTCTTGCGCAACCATCCCTTTCGGAAGAATTATGGAAAGGAATAGAAAAAATGAAATGTAATACAGTCTTTTCATACATAAATAATTTGTGTGCTCTACCTATAGATAACTTGTCTAAACATAAATAATTTGATTTTAGACAAGTTCCAGCCTTTTATACACTATTTACGATACCATATCCTATTACCATTCAATAGCCTGATCTTCATCTGGAATCTGAGTATTGATTCTACGTTCAAGTGTCAAACTACCTTTTACCTTATACGGAATTTCTACTCCAGGCGCAGAAGTATAGTCCACAAAATCATATTCAAGATCAAATGTCACATAGCGATGTAGTAAGTAGGGTTTCTCATCGTCCATCTTTTCTGTGATAGAATAGAAAAACGCTTCCTTGCCCGGTTTAAACTTAATCTTCTCATTAGCCGCATGCAACTTCAGACTCTTATCATTTCCTGTTCCAAATTCAAAATACACTTTATAGGCCGCACGGTCAATCAGATCTTCTTCTACCAATCCAGCATAAAAAAATACCGTATTGTCATCTACTACATAAGCCATACGATTACTTTTTACCATAGCATCTTTAATATCATAGGTTCCGTCAGATTTCTTTATGAATACCTGCATCGTAGTAGTACTGTAATTGCCAGAATAATCATTAAAAGGCAATACACGCAACAACGCTTTTGCGAAATTCTTACGAGGATTTTTCTTATAATTGTACGACGGATCCTCCACAATCGTCAAAGGTAATACCCACTTATCCACTAAGTCAATCCCACCCAATGAGAAATCAATATCCGCAGTAACAGTATTCACTCCTTTAGGAATATTCACCACCTCCGGGAAACTATAACTACTTTTTTGTAATTCCTTGAAGTAAAGATCCTCACGTCCGAAACGTGCATCATTCAATATTTTCAACGTATCCGGATCTACTGCAATATGAACTTCGCGGTTAGCTACATTATCCGTATTACCACTGACAACCACCGGCAATTTATAAGTTACTTTACCATTCTCTTTATATCTGACATAAATATCGGTCACCCCGTTATCACCTACAGGTGATTTAAATGAAATATATTGTTGATACAGTTCGTCTGTCCACTCGTCATTACAAGAAGTTCCCAGCAAAACAGCGGCAAGCATCACAATACAAGTATATATTTTCTTCATAATGTATCTTTTATTAAAAATTTATTCATTATACGTCCAACCCGGATTCTGTACCAGCTTTTTATTACGCTTCAACTCCTGATGGCTGATAGGCCAAAAGTACATTTTGCGCGAAAAGTTAGTAGGCAGGGAAGCTACCTCTACCGGGATATGGAACAATTCTCTTTGATCAACAGTCAACAGCGTGTTACAGCCGTAAATGGGCAATGATTCTTCTACTTCCGCATCTTTCCAACGACGTAAGTCGTAATAACGTTGTCCCTCACCCATCAATTCAATCTGGCGCTCACGCTTGATATTGGCTCGCATCACATCTTTGTTTCCGTAGTCCTTGAAATCAGGAAGTCCTGCACGACAACGGACCGGGCGAGTGCCTCTCTTCATTTCATCAATATCACGCTTAATAGTGTAGGTTGTTACACCATCCCAAGAAGCTATATTATAAGTTCCATCCACCTCATTCAACGCTTCGGCATACATCAACAAGATGTCTGCATAGCGGATTGCCGGGTCCACTTTCTTCTGGATATATTGTGTAACCAACGGGTCATTGCCCCAGTGGCAGTCATTAGGATGTACAAACTTCTTCACTCCAATGCCTGTGCGCAACCAATAGGATGTATTAGTATAGCCATTACCGGAACCACGATAATAAAATACTTGCAGATTTTTTTCATGCTGCTGGGATCTGTTCAGGAAATACCAAGTAGAACCATTGAAAGCAACCGATGCATAAAAACGAGGCTCACGTTGCACATACTGTTTGGAAACCCCTTCCTCATGCACATCCAGTTCCGGATATTTCCTTTGTGCTTCTTCTTCCCAAGTTACAAAACCTTCAGCACGTTTACTGCCATCTCCACGCCCTATTTCCATATCCTTTCCCGGACAATCCGTACCATTATTCATATAGTAAGCATCACATTGTTTTTGTGTGATACCGTGTGTATTGAATCCATTGCCAAGAGGAGGTAGCTGATATAATACCATCTGCGACACACTTTCTTCCTTAAGGTTTTGTCCACGGGTAAAAATCAGTTCCGGATTATCGGAAGCAGCCAACGAACCATTGAAGATAGCACGATAGGACTCAAACGGGTCGATATCTTTCCAACCATTCGGCCATAAGTTATTAGAGAAGTCACCATCATCCGGTGGAGTAATCGTTGCAGGGAAACCCGACATTGCACTTTCTGGCCGGCGCAATCCTGCATGATACAAATCATAACGGCCCAATTCCATCACATCACGAGCGGCCGCAGCGGCAATAGCCCACTTTTTATCGTCATATTCTTGCGCAATCAGATGTTTGCCATCCCAATTCACCAAATCAGAAAATTTCTCCTGATCACCCGGACGAGGATTGTTGATGGGACTGGCGGCGTACAGCAACGCTTTGGCACGAGTAGCCAGTGCCGCACCACGCGTTGGACGTGCAATGTATAAGGCGCTTCGTGATAACGGAAGATCTTTAGCAGCCAACAGCATTTCATTACTAATATACTCGACACATTCATCATACGAATTACGGGGAAGTCCCAATTCATCATATTCCTTCGTATAATCAATTCCTTCATCCGGAATCAAAGGCACAGGACCGTATTTACGTAACAGTAACCAGTAGAAATAAGCTCGTACAAAGCGGGCTTGAGCCTTATAATCGGCACGTTCTTCGGGAGTCATCTGCTCATTCATGTCAATATTCAGAATAAAGATGGAAGCCTGCCGGATGCCTTTATAAGCATCAATCCAACTACCTTGCAGAAAATTTTCATCATAATCACCGTTCTTCAATCGTTTGTAACGGTCGTCGGTGTCGCCATAATACATATCATCTGCAAAACAGAACGGATTATATTTCTTACTGGACACATCAGTATTGTTGATAGTCAGATAATAGTATGCATTTGCCAGCCATTGTTCCGAGTAATCTCTGTCCGTAAAAACTTCTTCAATCGTCATTCGGTCTTTAAAATAATGGTCAGCATCTAAAGTATCCGCACAAGAAGTTAGAACAAAGGCCAAAACGCAAACAGCGGACATTAAAGTATATTTATTTTTCATATATACGATTTTAATTTATAAGTTAACAGATAATCCTAAGGAGAATGCTTTAGTCAATGGATATTGCGTACCGGTTGAACTGGCTAATTCCGGATCCCACCATTTGAACTTCGAGAAAGTCAGCAAATTGGTACCTCTGAAGTAGACACGAATGTTATTGAAATGAATCTTGTTGACAATCCCCTTGGGCAAAGTATAACCGAGTTCCACTGTCTTCAGACGCAGATAAGAACCATCACGCAACCAATATGTAGAATGGCGGTAGTTATTATCATTTCCTCCGAAACTCAAACGAGGATAAGGAGCATTCGGATTTTCCGTTGCCGGGTCACCGGAAATATCAGCAGAAATCCAACGATTGGAAGAAGCCACCTGAGAGAGAATATTACCCCACTCACCTTGACTGAAAGCATATACCGTAGCACCTTCCACGAAGAATGAAGACTTACCTGTACCCTGGAAATGTACATTCACATCCAAGCCTTTCCAATTAGCAGCAACACCGAAACCATACATCAGGTTAGGGCGGGTAGTCGCACCAATAGGTACTTCATCATTCACATCAATGATACCATCACCATTAACATCCTTATACTTAATGTCACCCGGTTGTACAGTACCGAATGTTTGTGTCGGACTATTACGAATATCATCATAATCCTTAAATAAGCCCAGAGATACCAAACCTCTTGCCTGATTCACGCGGTAGCCCTTCTCCATCTTATATGGATAAACATGATATTCTTCATCTTTCTCCTGAATTATATTCTTGCTATATGTAAAATTACCACGGACGGTTAGAAATACTTTATTCCATTTATGTTTAAAAGCAAAATGGCCATCAAAACCTTCGGAAAGAACGGCACCCACGTTGGCATGAGGCCATGCAGTGATTCCCGCCATGTAAGGTAAGAATTTACGTTCCAGCCATATTCCATCACGTTGTTCGTGGAAGTAGTCGATGCTAGCGGTGAACTTATCATTGAATAATGCTAAGTCTACTCCTAAATCATGTTTGGTAGCAATTTCCCAAGTAGCATAATTAGATGCCAGCACTGTATAGAGTTTACTGGTATAGGCTTTGTCATAGTTAAAATCTGCCCATTGATATCCCTCTTCAGAATCACCGATAGTATAGAGATATGGGAAACGGAATTCATTATTACCAATCTTCAAGACATCGTTACCTACCTTACCATAAGAATAACGCACCTTGAACATACTCAACCACGGTAGAATTTTCTTGATGATAGGTTCTTCAGCAATATTCCATGCTACAGAAGCAGCAGGGAAGAAACCGAAGCGGTGTCCGTCAGCAAAGTTTTCCGATCCATTATAACCAAAGTTAAAATCAACGAAGTAACGATAGTTCCAGTTATAATTAATGCGTCCAGATACTCCCAAATGCCGGCGGGCAATACCATTCTTTAAGTCATCTCCAATATTCACAGTAAATACCCTTGAATCCTGATTCAACTTCACGATTCCGCCCACATGGTGTCCCTTGAATGTACGGTCGTAGTGCAACTCAGCTTCAAAAACTTCCTTACGGTTACCTTCCGCACTACTTTTCTGAAACATAGGTGACTCAGCAGAAATACGGTCGAATACTAGATTACCATTGTCATCACGCCTGCGTTGTACTCTCCATTGCTCAGGCCACTTTATGCGTTCAATATTATTCTTATTCCAGGTATCAAAACCGAAACGGGCCACAAACCTTAAACCTTTCGTAAGGAAGTCCAGATTCTGCTCCAGCGTAATATTAGTTTGAATGGTATTCTCCCAAAATTCCTTATAGCCAGTCTGTGTAGCAAGTACCCATGGATTCGCCTGAATGCCGGTTCCATAAGCGGGGACATAACCATTGGAGTACATCACGGGAATGTTAATGGGACTTTGATACATCAATGACTGCCATGCATCGCTTGAGAAACCGGATTCATTATACTTCTTTAATGAACCAGACACACCCACTTTCAACAAAGTCTTACGGGTTATATCAATATCCGTATTCAAACGGTAGTTCCATGTATTAGCGTTACAGTTGGTATCATATTCTTTTTTCAAGGTATCATCTGTCTTGAACATACCACCTTCCTGTACATAACTCATAGAGATAAAGTAACGTGCGGTAGAACCACCACCATTCATATTCAGATTAGCACGATAAGTCATAGCACCATCTTTCATCAAGACATCCATCCAGTCCACATTAGGATACAAGTCTGGGTCCAGTCCTAACCGTAAGATTTCCAACTCTGTACTATCATAGATAGGTTCCAGGTTACGGGTGGTACGGGCTTCATTCATCATGTTCGCATACGTATATCCATCAGCGAAACTCGGAGTAAGCGTACGGGCATTATAAGAAGTCTCCACTTTAGCATCAATATTAATCTTACCACCCTTACCATGTTTAGTAGTAATCAATACAACACCATTTGCACCACGGCTACCATAGATAGCTGTTGCAGAAGCATCCTTCAACACAGAAAATGATTCAATATCCTCAATGTTTACATCATCCATATCACGTTCAAAACCATCCACCAATACCAAAGCGGAAGTACTGGCACCAAACGTAGAGATACCACGAATCCAGAACTCAGAGGTATTCTTACCCGGCTGTCCGGTAGTCTGCATCGCCATAACACCAGCTACATTACCTGCTAATGCATTGGTTAGGTTACCGGTAGACGTCTGCTGCAATGACTGCACATTCACCGTAGTGATGGCGCCGGTCACAGTCAGCTTCTTCTGTGCACCCGTACCTGTAATAACAACTTCATCCAGAACGTTGTCCGAGGCCTCCTTCATCACCACATTAGCCACATTCTGCTCTTTAATCAAGACTTCTTCCTTATCAAAACCAATATAAGAGAATACCAGTCGATGATAAGGTTCCACTTTGATTTTATATCTACCATTCACATCGGTAATTGTACCCAGCCCGGGCATATCTTTTACAGCCACATTCACACCGACCAGCGGTTCCTTGTTCGAGTCCGTCACTATACCTGTTACCTCCATAGTCTTCTGCGCATAGCTTTCTATTGAGAAAACAAATAGCAGGGCTATCGTCATTATAAAGTTTTTCATATTATCAACATTAATCAGAACTAAATTTATTTCTCTTCTTCCGGTTCTTCTTCCAACTCTTCCAAAGCGATCTTACGCAGAAGATTATTTCCGACCTCTCCAATATAGAAAGCGTCTTCTTTCTCATCATATGCCAATGAAACCGGTTTATTGAAACGCGCATCCGCACGAATAGCTCCATTGATATATCCTTCAGGCTTTCCGTCCACACTCGTACTACCGCGTCCGGCGAAAGTGGTTACAATACCTTCCGGGGTCAAAACACGGATTGCATGATTGTCTCTATCGCAGAAATAAAAGTCATACTGATCCTCCTTACCCTCAGCCACATAGTCAGGGTTTTTCACAAAGATTCCCTGGTACGGAGAAGACAGACGAGCACTTGCACCTACTCCGTCCAACCAGCCGGACTGCGATACTCCACCACAAATCAGATAAGGTGTACCAAAAGTTTTCGATACCCAATTGTAATTCATACGCATGATATAGTGCTGGTTCTTCACAATCAAATAAGCATAATTGCCACTTGGATGCATGGTAATATTAAACTCCCAGTTACTATCCTGAATAGTACAGATAAACTCACGGTTCAAGGTAGACGCTTCTACCCCCGCTCCATAGGTGAGAAAATCATAACGATACAAATTTCCCCGGCTGAAGTTATTGTAGTATAGTTCTTGATTAACGGGATGTAGTGCCGCCCCGTTACATTGTTTACCTATAGCTAATACCTGCACATCTTTTTTGAAATCATTTTCACGGGTAACCAAAACTGTACTTGCAAAATTCTCGTCCCTGTCATTCGGGCCACCACCATCATTGGCTATAACCATAGTATCACCTTTGGCAGTCCATGCAATAGTACGCATACGCGTAAGAGTAGTACCTGTGTTAGTCAAGCCCGTACTGATTCTCTTGTTCTCAAGGTCGATAATACGCATCGGCTGTCCATCTTGAGCCAGATACAATATCTTATTATCACTGTTGGGATCAAAAGAAAGCCAAGTAGGATTCAGAAGCCCATGATTTTTCTCAAAGGATTCTGCAAAAGTGCCGTCAGCTACATCATAATGTCCACGTTCGTCTTTATGCCCATAGACTGTGGTCACCACTTTTTGTCGTTCATAAATGAATTTCTCTTTAGCAGAAGCTTTTGACTCCCGTATTGACACCTCCACTGTGCCTTCATAACATTTATTAGGTGTCACACAATAAATACTCGTCCCTTTTGCACTGATAACAACCGCATCTTTCCCACCTACTTTTACCGAAATAAGTTTTGGGTCTGTACCGAAGTTACTGCCGTAAATAACCATCTGCATTTGTCCGCCACCTTTCTTAGGAGTAAAATCCCTGATTTCTATCGGCTTACTTGCATCATAAGGAGCAGTCATCTCATCATCCTCACTAGAACTACAAGAGCAGAAAATAAAGGACAGCAGCAAAAACAATTGCACAATGTTTTTCTTTTTTCTAACTTGTCTCATTTTTTTAAGATTTAAAGTTTTACATAAATTTGAATTATAGTTTATCAACCAGGCAATTCATATTTCAATTTACTTTTTTATATGGCTCAGTATAGTAAACCTGTCCCGTGCCATTCTTTTATTATGCTAAAAAATGAGGTTGTGCCGCCAATACTACACACTTCTGACACAACCTCATAATATCGAAGCTATCCCTGCAATCCCTTATTACCCAATTCCGTCACAATTTTGACCAATACCAAATCTTATTTCACCCTAAATTACACCTTTAAACAAGCAATATTATCAAGTAAAGACACACTCCGGAAAACGATCAACCACTATAAATCTACAATATTGTTTTTGTTGGTTCTGACACAAAAATAGGCCATACCCCATGACATCTGATAATATTATTCGACCAGATATTAGCACTTATTACCCAAAATAGAGATTTGCATATCAGGTAGAAGAATAATGTTATTTTCCGGTAAATTGCTGGCAAAGTGCATATCTGTCTATCATTAAATATCATTGCACTTGCAAATATCTGCCATGACAATGTAAAATGTAAAACATTGATATATTGCAAAATAATAGATATGAGAAACATAAAAAAAACGGGAACTTTACCAGAACCCGTTTTTTGATTTAAATAAAATATTTTTCAGAAAGGTTTCATACTAATTGTAAGAGTAGCATAAATCATCTGTATCAAATAGAATAATACGGTTGCTACTATGGAAAGCTAAAAACAAATTCTCAGATTCTTTGCATCGGTACACAGAAAATGAAACGAGTGCCCTGAGTATATTCTTTATCAATAATCAGGTAACCTCCCAACTTCTCTGCAACGGTGCGGCAAATGGACAGACCAAGACCTGTGCCCTGACTAAAATCATTCAGCTTGACAAAACGTTCGAAGACGTGCTCCTGCTCATCAGCAGGAATGCCTATTCCGGTATCCGTAACCGTGAATATTAATTGCTTCTCCTCCTCTTTCACCTCGTAGGCCAGTGTAACAGAACCTTCCCGGGTGAATTTTGATGCGTTACTCAGCAGGTTATCGAGCACCTGCACTATGTAGCTATAGTTACTATCTATAATCAGTTCATCGCAAGCCGGCTCAAAAATGAGCTTTATATCTTTAGAAAACAGTTCGCCCGCCGCGTCCATCGAAGCCTGGCAACAGGCATTGACATCGACAGCATAATGGTTGATTTCAATATTACTGTCGAGTGCTGAAATATCAAGAATATCACCAACCAGCTTCAACAGCAGTTTACTGTTGCTTTCAATCAGCGAAACATACTGCTTGATGTCCTCCTGATCCTCAAATAAGTCTACCAGCACTCCGGAAAAGCCTACAATAGAGTTCAGAGGGGTACGGATTTCATGGGACATGTTTTGGATGAATACCGTTTTCATCCAGTTACTTTGTTCAGCAACTTCCTTGGCCTTGCGCAATTCTTCCTTGGCTTCAATCAGTATGCGGTTCTTTTCGTCCAGTTTATCTCTGGATTTATGCAACTTTCCATTCAGCTTCCTCTGTTGCAACAGGAAGACAACAACAATGCACAAGATGCCCACTACAGAGAACAGGATGATACGGGTATTTTGGAGTTGTTTCTCCTGGGAAATCTTTTCCAACTGCTGCTTTTCTGCACTGAGCCGTTGCAGATTTAATATAGTGGCAAACTCTCCGGTAGTGACTTCCTCACTTTTTTCTTTCTCTTTCTTTTGTTCCAGCAGGAAGTCGCGATACAAATCGGCTGCTTCGCTTTTGCGGTTCATCTCCCAAAGAATGTCGGCCTTTGTCTTCCTCAATGCCGCCAAAGTCATTAAATCGTTTATTTTCTTTAGTTCAGCCTCCCGTACAGCCAATATTCCAAGAGCCTCATTATAGTTACCGACTCTCCAGTTGTAATCAAGTTCTACGTCATAGAAATAGTGGATATGACGTTTCAATGAAGGTTCCTCCGCGTACATTTGCCTGCATTCTTCCAATACTTGACGGGCAGCTTCCTTATCTCCCTGAGCAAGATAGAGTGAGACATAAACCAGCTTGGCCGTCACCTCATGATAGGGAGACTTGACCGTCTTAAGTGCTTTCTTTAATAATTCGGGAGCCTTTTCTTCTTCGCCCAGATCAATGTATATCTTCGCCGCATCGCTGTATTGGCAGGATATATTGTATCTTACGACATTAGTCTTCTCAAAAAGTTCTATCTCTTTAAGCATGAACTCTTGAGACTTTTTCACTAAACCTTTGGCTGCATAAACGTTGGCCAAGGCATAATAGCATTCTGCAATACTCGACTTAAGATTGTCCCTCTCAGCCTCACGCAGCATCTTTTCAGCTTCAACAAGAGCAATGTTATATTCTCCCTGCTTGATATAATAGTTCACCAGACGGGCAGCCCATGCCCAATAGTAAAGTTCAGGGTTTTGTACCTTCCGGGCAAATTGTTTCAGTCGGTTTACTCCGGCTATGATGCTATCCGTACGATTCTCACCTTGCCCATAATAGTAATAATCTAACTTAGCTCCTAAAGCTATTTTAGCCATTACGGTATCATTGCATCGGATTGCCATGTCAAGCAGTGTGTCCGAGGCTGTCAGTACAATGGGATTAGTCGGGTCATTGAAATGCTCATCATAATAAGCACGCATGTGATTAACATAGGCAGAATCCACCTTTTGGGCATGGACAACCCATATAGCCAAATGTAGAAAGATACAGGCAAGAATCGTTTTTTTCATCATAAGTTATTTGCTCGTTGTATAATAACTGGGTTCTAAAGATATGCTTTATATATGAAATAAGATATTGTTCCATCTTACAAACCAACACAATTGACGTTTTTTATCTTTTTATTGTATATAATAAACAGTCTTTTGAGTTCCCAAAGCAAATAAGCAAGTATCTGTTCGTATGCACTGCATCTATAACTTGTTCATCCTAAAAAGAAAATCCACTTACTATCAATAATTTACAATTGATAATAAGCGGATTCTATTCTCAGGACTATTTTTCTGAGATTATTTCTGCGTCACTCCTTTCCAGTCATCCGTACGGAAAGGTGATGCGGGCAGTCCGGCACCATTATACAGATTACAAACCGGATTATTGGCCCAGGCATAGCGCACGGCAACCGGATAAGGTACTTCCGAAGAACTGACTACAATCTTATCGCCTTGTATTTCAGCTTTCGCCCAGTGGAATTTATGATCGCGTCCGGCAATGGAGAAACCTTGCAATTCTTTACCATCACCGCTCTTCAAACCACCATTTGTATGGTCGAAAGAGAGAATTATCTTATTTCCACTCACCTGATAGGAACGGTACATCGGACCAGAATACGGTATTTGCTCCCCATACGTATTAGCACGAGCTATCAGAGCTAACCGGTGACCGACTGTCTGCTTATCTTTCGGATGAATATCATTAGCGTCGCCTTTATCAATAATCACCGCCATACCTGTATTGGCAACAAACAGTGTACGGGTCTGCGCTTCGCGCAGTTCCGCCCATTCAGAATCAACCGGTTGCGGAGATTGCTGCATAAAGTTGGCTAACTGCACAAAGTAGAATGGGAAGTCCTGTCCCCAGTTCTGACGCCAGTTTTCGATAACCAGAGGGAAAAGCTCACGGTATTGATAAGCACGGGAAGCATTATTCTCTCCCTGATACCAGATGGCGCCACGAATACTGTAAGGCACCAACGGATGAATCATAGCATTATATAAAGATGTCGGCAGGTTGGGGTTCTCGGACATATCCTTCGGAGGCATTCCTTCTTTCCGGGCATCTGCCGCCACCTGATATTTCCATTCGCCGGCAAGGCTGATTTGCTCGCCATTGGCAGAACGAAGATAAAGTTCATCTGGCATACCGCAGCCACCGCCTGTATCTGTGACACGGATAGCTAAGACCAGCGTTCCGGCTTTAACCATTTTACCGGGAACTGTATAATTACGTGCAATGGAATAACCATCAGTACGTCCTACCTCTTTCCCATTCCAATAAGTAACATCATTATCATCAATAGCTCCCAAAACCAACTGCACTTTCTTGCCAGCCCAGGAGGAAGGTATCTCAACAGTCCGGCGAAGCCATAACAAACCATCAAAGCCATCCAGACCTTGTTCTTCTACCATACCGGGAAAGTTCATTTTCCCCCAGTTGCTATCATCCCAAGCAACTTCTGCCCGCACCGGTTTACCAGTGGCAAAACCTTCGTCAACACGATTGTTCCAAGCTTCCAAACCCTTCAAATACTCCGCTTTCATCGCAGATTTGTCAGGCATTACCTGAATATCTTCCACTACTTTACTGAAATCTGGCATTTCTTTCAGTATCTTTCCACTAATCCAGGACTCAACATTCGTTCCGCCCCAAGAAGTATGGATTAACCCAATGGGCACATTTTGCTTTTCGGAGATTTCACGACCGAAAAAGTAGGCAGTAGCAGAGAAATCAGGAACTGTAAGCGGTGAGCATACCTGCCAGCCGTTATCGCGAATCCTGATGTCCGACTCCGGTTGCGTACTCGTCACATGCTCTACGTGCAACAAGCGGATATTAGGATGGTTAGCGGCAGCTATCTCTTTCTCATAGTCCATTATCTTTCCCCATCCTTTCAATGGCATCTCCATATTTGATTGCCCGGAACATATCCAGACTTCACCGATCATTACATTCTTCAACACCAGTTTTTGTCCGTCAGTCAGGGTCAGTTCATACGGTCCGCCAGCCTCGGGGGTACGGACAGAGAGTTTCCACTTGCCCTCTTTATCGGCTGTAGTTTCATACGTCATTCCATCCCAGGAAGTGGTAATTTTCACCGATTTCATCGGTTTGGCTTTGCCCCAGATGGGAGCATCCGCCTGTTGTTGCAACACCATATTGTCCGAGAACATAGGTGGCAGTACAACTTTTGCAGACATTGTTCCAGATAACATCAGCAACGCTGCAACTAACATACACTTGTTTTTCATATACGTGGTTATTAGTGGTTAGTGATTAGAAAGCAAAGGTAATTAGAAATTCGTATTCCAAATAGCGTTATTGCCCTAATAAATGCAATAATCTTTCCATTTAGCGTGCTAAATAGAAAGATATTCCTACTTTTGCCATAAAATAAACAGGTTACTTTATGGTTTTAAATTACATTTGGGTAGCATTCTTCGTAATTGCTTTCATTGTGGCACTCATCAAACTCCTGTTCATGGGCAACACTGAAATCTTTACGGAGCTTGTCAACTCCACATTTACCTCCTCGAAAACAGCATTTGAAATATCCTTGGGATTAACGGGAATCCTTTCCCTCTGGCTGGGTATCATGAAGATTGGCGAACAAAGCGGCATGATAAATGCATTGTCTCGTTGGTTGAGTCCGGTGTTCTGCCGCCTTTTCCCTGAGATTCCCAAAGGGCATCCCGCCATGGGTTCCATCTTTATGAACCTCTCTGCTAATATGCTGGGACTGGACAATGCTGCCACTCCCATGGGACTAAAAGCCATGAAGGAATTGCAAGAGCTAAATCCCAAAAAGGACACAGCAACCAATCCGATGGTCATGTTTCTGGTGCTCAATACTTCCGGGCTGATACTGATTCCAATCAGCATCATGATGTATCGTGCACAAATGGGTGCCACGCAGCCCACTGATATATTTATCCCGATACTTATTACGTCGGCCATCTCCACTCTTGTGGGAGTAATTGCCGTCAGCATTGCCCAGCGCATCAATCTCATTAATAAACCTATCCTTATCCTTATCGGCTGTATCAGCCTTTTCTTTGCAGGACTCATTTACATGTTTACATTGCTTGGCCGCGAAGAAATCGGAACGTATTCTACATTGGTTGCCAATATTATTCTATTCAGTATCATCCTGTTGTTCATAGTCTGGGGATTGTGGAAAAAGATAAATGTATATGATGCTTTTGTGGAAGGTGCCAAAGAGGGATTTACCACCGCAGTACGCATCATTCCGTATCTGGTGGCATTCCTGGTGGGTATTGCCGTATTCAGGACCTCGGGCGCAATGGATATGCTGGTGAGTGGTATCGGTTATGTAGTAGGACTGTTTGGTGTAGACACCAGTTTTGTAGGTGCCTTACCCACCGCATTGATGAAATCACTGAGCGGTAGTGGTGCTAACGGACTGATGATTGACACCATGAAAGAATATGGTGCAGACTCCTTTGTAGGACGAATGAGTTGCGTAGCCCGCGGTGCTTCGGACACTACATTCTATATTCTTGCAGTTTATTTCGGCAGTGTGGGCATTACCAAGACACGCAATGCTGTTACCTGTGGACTGATAGCGGATTTGGCAGGTATTATCGCCGCCATCATCATCAGCTATATATTTTTCTTTTAATTTTTAATTTCTAATTCTTAATTGATATGGTTTCCTATCAGACAGACGGCGTAGAAATGCCCGCCATCAAAAAAGGCACAACAACGGAATGGATTAAAGCCGTTGCCGCCACTTACGGAAAAAGAGTCGGTGAAATCGCCTATATTTTCTGTTCCGACGAGAAAATTCTTGAGGTAAACCGCCAGTATCTGCAACATGACTATTATACTGACATCATTACTTTTGATTACTGTGAGGGTAATCGCCTCAGTGGTGATCTCTTTATCAGCCTCGATACTGTACGCACCAATGCGGAACAATTCGGCAGTGATTATGAAACGGAATTGCACCGCGTGATTATCCACGGTATCCTGCATCTCTGCGGAATTAACGATAAGGGACCGGGAGAGCGGGAAATAATGGAAGAGGCGGAAAATAAAGCGCTGGCAATGAGATAAGCACACGGGAGCGTTACTGACATAAAACAGTGTACTAAGAAAAAATCTCCGTTTAATCAGTTTAGTAACCTGATTAAACGGAGATTTTGCTTGTATCCTTCGCAATCTTTATATTATTTCAGCAAGAACTGTTCCGCACGTCCCGGTGAGAAGAGCTCCCATAAGGAAGCTACCGTCCAGCCCGGGGCGAAGATATTATTATAATATCCTTTACCATTGCGTCCATAGTCCCAGTTGGTATGTTGTACCACTTCAGGATAATAACCCACCTTCGCGATGCCACACATATGACCTTCATAGGGCAACAACTGGCGCATAGAGGTAGAAATTACTTCGGCAAAGTCAGCGAAGCGCGGTTCATTATATTGCTTGGAAAGCCAATGCAGCACATCGGCAAATTCGAAGATAAATACATCAATGTGGTTGTTCTCAACTGATACATTGCCCCAACCACGGGTTTTCAGCCCAATGTCACCTAACATCTGTCCTTCTGCAAAAGGAACATCCCAAGTATAATACCAGGACAAGGCGAAATAAGCAGCTTTCTTTGCCAGGTTCGCATAATGGGTGCGTTCTGCTCCTTTAGTAACCAGAGCCAGATAATATGTAGCTGTAGCAGCATACAAAGAGGCTTCCTTATCTTCACAATTGGCATCCAATGTTGACGAGAAATAATCAGCTTTGGATATCAATTCTTTCTCCAGATAATCGACCGTACGTTTTGCACTTGCCAGATAACGTTTGTCTTTGAAGTATTTGTAAGCCATTACTAAAGGCAAAGTAGCCGAAGGAGTACTGCCCCCGCTGGCATCTACAAGAGAAAAGTCGTCCTTGAACTTACGCGGGAAGCTACCATCCTCATTCTGCAAACGAAGGAAAGTATCCAGCATATTCTTTATACGCTTCTCCCATTCAGGATGTTTACGCTTCTGCTGCTTCTCGTAGTTCAGGTAGTTCAACACAGCATATACGCCTTCCGACTGGCGGCGAATGCTATGAACAGGCTCTTTCAAAGCACGGTTGTAGTGAACAACCTCATTGAAGAAACCGGCTTGAGAGAAGCCATTCTGAAGATAAGTATCAAAAACACTATTGGCATTATCCACCAGGTCTGCACGGTTCTGCTGCACTCCATACTCCAGAGCATTAAAAGCATTGAGCAATGTACGTCCTACAAAACCAATTTCAGCAACATCTGTACTGGCACAAGTAGCTGTTTCCAACTCTACCCCTGAAAAATAGTGAGTAGCTGTATTATCCACATAACTTTCCACAAAGAAGTTACTCATAACTTCTTTCATTCTATCCACCGTATAGGGTGTATTAACAGGCTGCGGACGATTCGTATCATAGCTATATTCCCAGGTACGCTGTACACATTCCGAAAAGTCAGTCGCATCTACTTCTGCCAATTCCCAGGTCAGAGAAATGCTATCGCCTTTACGAAGCAATTGGAAAGCCTCAACAGAGGGAGCTAACGTCAACTTACGAATATAAGTTTTTGGAGCTTCTTTATACGGAAAGCCGAAAGAAAGTACACTAATACCTTCTATATTCTCAAAACCGGTATAACCGATAGATGTTTCACCGGATAGAATGACTTCCCCTTCTTTGTGAGTAGCCAATGCATCTTTATCGAACTTATCGATACGGATTACTGACATTGACTTCCCACTTACAGGATTGAAAACGGCTGTCAGCGGAGTACTCAAACGATCCTCACGCACCAACCAGCTATCGGAAGTATGGAATGAAGGTGCCTTTTCCGGTGAACGCAAATTACGGCGATACCAGAATCCCGGCATATAAAACTGGCATTCGGCATGCTTATAACCAGTATTTACTTGTTCCCCATAATTGAAATATACATTTTCTAAAGCATTAATCACAACATTGACACGCTGTTTTCCATCTCTTTCTGTAACTTTCCGGGTAATAATCAACGGCAGTTCACTATTTGTCCGGCAATTATATGTTCCATCTTGCGCTTCCTGAAGAATAAGCGAATATTGCTTTGCCTCATTTCCCGGCACTTTCAAAGAAATAAAAGCCGAGACATTCTTCGGAGCAGCACTCATAGCCGACATTTCGGCAATACCCATCAAAAGTATTATCCCAAAAAACAATCTTTTTACTCTCATAATTATATCTAATCTATTTCAATTCATTAGTTAGAACACCGGTCTAGCGGACTCTGTCGACGGAGAATTTCCAGCTACTGAAGGCCATCCGCCTTTCCACTCAACCTTATCCATCATTAACACGCGACCTTCGGGACGTTTAGTACTCACTGCATGATAAAACATCCAGTCATTACCCGCCTTATCCGTCACAATCTCAGAATTATGCCCGACACCTACGAAAGCTTCATTCTTCTGAATCAACACTTCATGATGATTGTCCAGCATTTTCTTGCCACTTTTATCTATATAGGGTCCAAAAAGTTTCTTGGAACGTCCTACAACCGTGGTATAAGTACTCTTCAACCCTTCGCAACAAGTACCTATCGAAGCAAAGAAATAATAATAGCCGTCTTTCTTGTGAATATATGTTCCTTCATAAGCTGTTCCTGCCACCTGGCGGAGCTTAGCACCTTTCTTAACTGAAAGTCCGTCGTCTGATAGCTCAATGCCATAAATCCCACGGAAACTACCCCAGAAGAGATATTTCTTTCCCCCATCTCCTATATAGAAAGGATCGATGGAATTTTGCACATTAATTTCATTGCTGCGGAACATTTTTCCATGATCCGTAAAAGGCCCTTCGGGTTTATCGGCAGTGGCACATCCGATGCCGCAAGTCCCCTCCCCTCCCCAAACGGACATGGAATAATAAAGTACGTATTTATCGCCTATTTTATTAATGTCCGGAGCCCACAGCCCTCCTTTAGGTTCAAAATTCGGACGAGTGTCCTTGGTAAATGCCGTACCCACAAATTCCCATTCCACCAAATCTTTGGAACGATGAATGGGCAAGTGCTTGATATCTTCGGTAGCATAGAGGTAATAGTAGCCATCCTCCCCTTTAATAATGGAAGGATCGGGCAGACTATAGTTTATAACCGGATTCTGATAAGTTTTGCCAGGCTTTTTCGCCATAAGCACACAGCTTATGGCGAGAAAAGCTACTATTAACAATATTCTTTGCATATGTTTCTTTTTACTATTTACAAACCGGGGCTTCTGCCTCAGTGGATGGAGCGTTGCCTACAATCATAGGCCAATCATTATCCCAAACGATACGGTCAATCATCAGATAACGTCCTTTGCTTGGGGTGTGGCGGTCGTAACTATGATATAACATCCACTCATTACCTTCGCTATCCGTCACAATCTCCGAGTTGTGACCCGGCCCTACAAAACGGTCATTGGCTCTGATAAGTACTTCATATTTGTTGTCCATCATCGACTCTCCGTTCTTATTCACATACGGACCTAAGAAAGAAGTGGAACGACCTACAACCGTAGTGTAAGTACTCAACATAGAGTTACAGCATGAACCAACCGATGCAAACATATAGTAATAATCACCACGCTTATGGATGTAAGGCGCCTCGAAAGCCGTACCTGCCACCTGAACTCTCTCCTTCTTGGCTGTTGCGATGTCGGGATACACTCTGGTACCGTCAGCATTCAACTTCACAGCATACAGACCGTTGAAACTACCCCAAACAATCCACTTCTGTCCGTTGTCCTCATAGAAGCAAGGGTCAATGGAATTTCTCACGTCAATTTCAGCAGAAGTGAACAGCTTGCCTTTTCCGTCTACCGATATATCCAATGTGAAAGGACCTTCGGGAGAATCAGCCGAAGCAATACCAATACCGGCAGTAGCAGGCTTGCCCATGGCAGACATGGCATAATACAAGATATATTTGTCGCCAACCTTCTCAATATCCGGAGCCCACACTGCTGCACCCGATTCGGTTACGAATGAAGGTTTCTTGTCGAACATCTTGCCTCCGTCTGTCCAATGAATCAGGTCTTCCGACTTACGGATGACAGATGTATTGGTAGCATATACGTAATATGAATGGTCATTTGCTTTCCAGATGGTAGGATCACCCACACTGTAGTCAGTCAGCGGATTTGAATAGGGATTACTATAAACCGGCTTTTTATTATCATCATCCGAACAGGATGCCAAGGCTCCTGTCAGAGCCAAGGCAAATAATATATATCTACTTCTCATAATCAATTATTATATCTTTTTTCAAGTTCTTCTACAGGAATATTGTCTTCATAGCCATCGTAACCATAGTTCTGGTTGATGCGACCTTGCGTGTTGGATTCTATAGCATTACGCGGAACAGGCCACAACACATGATAAGGCTTCATTATGAAGGCATTGGTTGAATAATAATATTCTGTTGCAAAGAAGTTGTTCTTTTCCATTACGCGGTCATAGTACCAGTTCTTCTCCGAGAAGTTGCTGAGAGAATATCCGTCTACACCCTTTTCTGCTTTCAGGAATGCAATACGTGTCAGCTCAGTCTTACGATGGTCTTCCAGAAATAACTCTCTGGCTCTTTCATCCAGAATGTCTTCCAACGTAACAGATGAGAATTCCGGAGCATTCACACGACGGCGGATTGTATTCACATCAGCAGTAGCCAAATCGTTCTGTCCTAACCACCAGTATGCCTCAGCTCTGTTCAGGTAAGTTTCGGCAAGACGGAAGATGTACTGGTCGGTGAAACCACCTACAGGAACTTTACCTCCTGCTTTTATATCATCCTTGTCTATCAGGACCTTCACAATCGGGAAGGAGAAGTAACAACGCATAGTGTCCGAACAAAAAGCAGGATCAACTGGTTGGCCGAAGTATGCGGCACTACCACCTTTTGAAGCCGGCAAGTTGTATTTGATTTGTGACTTATCATACCAATTGTTGGAGTTATGACGCATATCATCACCGCAGTTGCTCCACAAGCTATATTGCGCATAGTTGGTAGGACGTATCTTAGCAAGACCTCTACCCAGATATTCCAGTTGTTCGTATCCATCATAGATACCAGAAGCATCCGTTGTTCCGTTCTTTCCGTCCGGTGTTTTCATCTTGGAACCGGAGTGCCACTGAGGCACGAAGTTACGTTTACGGTTTGAGCCACCTGGAGAAGAACATCCATCCAGACCATAGATTTCCTGACCGATCATGATACCTTCTTTGTTCTCAACGATACTGATATTTTCTTCCTGAAACAAGTCATTGTAGACATCCTTGCTCTTATCGTCTGAGTTGATACCGAAACGTTCGGTCATCAGACGTAATCCGTAGTTGTTGATACAACGGGTGGTTGCATCCACTGCCTGTTGGAAGTCACCGGTAGCCAGACATATCTTAGCCAGTAAGTGCTCACCTGCGGCTCTGCTCACTGCACCACGAATCACTTCTTTAGGCAACCATTGTACGGCATATTCCATATCTTTCTTGATATTCGCAAGGATAGTCTTACGAGAAACGGTATTAAAGTCTAATTTAGCACCGGTAATCTCTTCCCCAATCCAAGGTACATCACCGAATTGGTTAGTCAGCAGATAATACCAGTAAGCACGGTGAAAATATCCTTCAGCCAAACAAGCGTTTCTGTCTTCTTCCGAAGCCATACCATCAGCTTCGGGAGCACGGGTGATGACCGTATTGGCATACTTGATACCATTCCAGCCGAAAACCCAGTAACGAAGGTGTAAATACATATTAGTGGTAGGAGTCAACTGAGTCACCATATTATGTATTTCCTTTGTTTCAGGACCACCCATCACAGCCAAGTCAGACCAGGCATATTCATACACAGAGTAAGTTTCACAATTACTGGAGTTGAATGCATCTCCGAACCATTCAAAATTCATTTGCTTGCGACAAAGGCGAAGCATGGTTTCCAAACCCGCTTTATCCACGAAAGTATTCTCCGGAGTCAGAAACGACATAGCCTTCGGTTCCAGATCAACACAAGCAGAAAGGCTGGCAGCTATCAGGCAAGTAGCCAGACCTTTTAGTATATATTTCTTTGTTTTCATTTGAATATCTTTATTTAAAATTATTCGTTCTATCAGATTATAAGGTAATATCTACACCAAATGTCCAGATACGCGGAGTGATGGCCTTCGTCAAAGGATCGGAAGTTCTCCACTTAGAAATAACGAATGCATTATCCACATTAATGCTAAATCTCAGGTTATCAATCATAAACTTGTTAATCAGCTTCTTCGGGAATGTATAAGACAATGCCATATTCTGCATTCTTACGTAATTTCTCTTTTCGTAGATGTTCACACCCGGACTGTCAACGTTTGCCCCCAGACGGGCATATTTGCTGTTCTGATTCCAAGGTGTCCAGTATTCAGTCCAAACAGAGTTTGAAGTATTGTAGAAACGGTTAGTTTCGTTTCTGGGCAGATTATCGATATCCATCCAGCCGAATTCTCCACGCAGCACAAAAGAGAAGTTGATGCATTTGAAGAGGTTCAGGTCACTACTCAGTGTCATACGGTGCTTCGGAGTTTTGTTACCTAACCAAAGTTTGTCCTCATCATTGATCTTACCATCGTTATTGACATCCATCAATCTTGGGTCACCCGGCTGTTTACCATATTTTGCAGCTTCCAATTCTTCACCCAGTTGCCATACGCCAATCCACTTATAATCATAAATTTCATCAATGGCATGTCCGATATACCAGCCGTTCTGTACGTCATCATCCTCACGCTGACCAATAACATTACCATCTGCATCCAGCACATCAATTATATCACCATACAGGTGCTTGATTTCATTCTTGTTAGTAGAATAAGTAAATGTAGTAGCCCAACGTACATTAGAGGTATTCACGTTTATACTTGACAAAGTTAACTCAGCACCCTGGTTGGCAATCTCTCCCAAGTTAGAAGCAATCTTACCATATCCTGAAATTTCGGGCATAGCACGGTCCATCAACAAGTCGTTCGTCTTGTTCTTATAGAGTTCTACCGAACCGCTCAATCTGTTGTTGAACAATCCGAAGTCAACACCAAGGTTGAAACCGGTAGTAGTTTCCCATTTCAGGTCTCTATTAGCCAAACTTGAAGGATATACACCTTTGTAGTTCACACCATTCTGGATAACGTTCGTAATGGTCAATCTTGAATAGGCGGCATAACGGCCGATATCACGGTTACCGGTCTGCCCCCAAGAGAGGCGCAGTTTCAAGTTATCTATCCATTTCACGTCCTTCAAGAAGTTTTCTTCTGACATACGCCATCCGGCAGCCACTGTAGAGAACGTACCAAAAGGATTATTCTGTCCGAAAGCAGAGAAACCGTCACGACGTACAGAGCCGGTCAGCAAATAACGATCCATCAATGAGTAGTTCAAACGCCACAACAAACCATTACCTGTCTGCATTTCGTCATTGGAGCTGACCGTAGGAGTGATACCTGCCTGAATACCGTGATAGCTCAATGCGCCGTTAGGCTGGAAACCTTCATTGTTTCCTGTACTTTGCCAGTTCTGGTACTTTTCGGCAGTATATACAAAGGTAAAGTCAAAGTTATGTATTTTAGCAAACGTACGGTTCCACTTCAACATATTATCGATACTCCATTCGTAGTCTGAATAGTCTACGCGTTTTGCTTTACCACCTGACGGTACACCCGGTTTGATGTCAGAGTCAAAATAGTAATCCTTTCTCCAACCATAGCGTATGTTGAAAGTCGTCTGCCAGGAGAATCCGAACGGGAGAGTCAACTTGCCGTAAACACTTGAATTGAAAGTCTGTGTTCTATAATATTTGTCGTCCACAGAACGGTTCAGCAACGGATTGGCAATACGGTTGTCATCCCAAGGTCTAACCTTGATGCTTCCGTCAGCTTCGTAAACATCACCAAAGGGACTGGCAGCCTTAGCTGCACCTGTATCTGCTTTGATATCATCCGAACCTTTATGAGTGAACTGTGCATTCAAACCGATATTCAACCATTTTGTGATTTCAGTATCTAAGTTCACACGTGATCTTGAAGCACGGAACTGGTCACCTACAACAATACCGTCATTATTGGTATAGCCCAACGACACATAATAGTTGGTTCTTGCAGTCTTTCCAGAAACTGATGCACTGTAATCTTGTCTCAAACCATTCTGATAAACAAGGTCCATCCAGTCAACGAACTTGCCATTTTTATAGTTAGTAACCTCAATCGGGTTAAACTCCATACGTTGCATCCAGGTTTCGGTGTAGTCACCGGAGAAAGAAGGATCATAGGCAGCCCATTGTTCACGAGAAACGCCTTCGGGCAGATTATCGGGGTTGTCATAGTAACCCAACCCTTTTTGCTGATCACCCGGTTTAAAGTAATCGATTGTTTTATAGTAATCGGAACGTCTCTGCATGTACTGTTCAGCAGTAGGCATCTCAGGCATAAATGTTGCTTGCGACACACCGATTTTTGTACTTACATTAATGATAGGTTTTTCAGAAGAACCTTTCTTCGTATTGATAAGGATAACACCGGCCGAACCTTTAGAACCGTAGATAGCGGTAGAACTGGCATCTTTCAGGATATCCATACTTTCGATGTCGTTCGGGTTGATGTCATCAATATTACCATAGAATACTACGCCGTCCAAAACAATCAAAGGAGAAGTACTGGCTTTCAATGATTGCTTACCGCGAATCAAAAGTCCGGAAGCACCACCACCTGCATCAGTAGAAGGAGTGATGTGTACACCGGGAACCGTACCAACCAAATAGTCGAGAGCATTTGTTGCAGCTCTGTTCTTGGTAACCTCATCGCCGATGTGTGCCACAGCACCCGTTACGTCTTTTCTCTTCATTGTACCATAACCAACCACAACAACTTCATCCAACAACTTAGAATCCTCAACCAACATAACGTTCAGGGTTCTGGTGTTGGCATCAATTGTTTTTTCCATTGTTTGATAGCCAATGAATGAAAATACTAAGGTAGTTTTTTGTGCGGGAATGTTCAGTGAATATTTACCATCCAAATCAGTAATAGTACCCACAGCAGCATTACCTTTTACAGTTACGTTCACACCGATAACTGTTTCGCCCGTGGCATCTTTAACAACACCCGTAACGATTCTGCCTGACTGGGCTTGAACAGACATTGTAGAGATAAGGAGTAGTAATAGCATCCTAATCCTTGCATCAGAAAAGAATTTTGAAATCTTCTGCTTCATAATATTAAATTTTAAAAAAATTGTAAAGTCTTTATTGGCTTTAAAGCAGGACAAATGTAGAGATTAGATTAAATTATTGATGCTAAAGTTATCTCTAAAAAAAGAAAAAACGTCTCAATTTACCCTTCAGAAGGGTTTAAAAAGGGAATAGGGACAATAATTTCAATTATGAGACGCAACTGCTATTTTACTAATATACTGTAAGTTGCAAAAGTTGCTGATTAAGAAAACTTCAGATATATGTTAGAGAAATAAGAGAGAGAGAAACTGAGATAGTAGTACATTATTAACAAGCAGCTTCAATCAAGAGCCTGAACTACCAGATCTCCTGTTTTATTCGTTGCAGGTAGAGTGATTTCCAACATTCCTGCATGTCCGGACCTGAACTTAACAGGTTTACCATTGAAACGCACTGTATATTGACACCCCGCATTCATACAAACAATCATGCAACGTTCATGCGGTCTCGTTGAATCATCAAAAGAGATTTCAGCCTTATATCCAGAACAGTTGCCAGTGAATTCGCTTTTCGTAATCCAGACTTCAAACCCTGTGGAGACCTTACCCGGTTTATAATAAGCCGCAAACCAGTTCAGGATAGGAGACGAAAGCCCGGAAAACTGATGCCACCCCGCCCCTCTTCCCGAGGAAATGATGAAGTGCTCGAACGTGAAATAACTCTCTGCACACTCCTTTTCCCAGTTATCAAGAGCCGTATGCGCCACCCGGTAAGCTTCTTCTCCTTTACCCAGGTCTAAAAGAGCTTTCCACATCATCCACTGATGGGGAAACCAGACAGCACCATTCCAATATCCGTCCACCTTATAATAAGAAGCGGATTGATCAACTGTAGATATACCTACCTTAGTCCACAACTCATCAGGAGAAAACAGATGTTTCACCAGCTTGTCCGCCTGAGCGGAAGAACAGATGCCCGCTGCCAGAGGGGTTACTCCATCCAGTCCCTTATTGAAATTAGAGTGGTCTTTATACCGGAAAATATCTTTTGCATTGCCCAAAGAGTCATGAACCACATATCCGTAATATCCGCTTTCTTCATCCCACGCATAGGTTTGCAATGCATATGACAGTTGCTTGATGACCTGTTCATACTCCTTCATGTCTTTTTTCAATCCCAGTTCCTTGGCTGCCAGGCGCAGAATCTTCGCAGCCCGAAGATAATAAGCAGAAGTCACCACAGGAGTAACGAACGGGGTTTGCGATTTAGTGCGGTGCAACTCATGCTGGGGCGGATAATCGTCCCATCCACCGGAATTATAGAAATAATCCCAGGTGCGAAGCAAACCGGAACCTTCCATCCGGGTGGTAGAATAGGGATCGGTTCCGACCATGAAATCAAAATATTGTTTCAGGCGGGGATACAGGAATTCCAATGATTCATGTGACAGACTGTTATTCCATAAATCAAAGTAGGCATACATCTGTATAGGCAATGGAGTGCCATGATGAATGAAAGCCGACTCACTACCTACCGGAGTGGTATAAGCCTTGATACATTCGAAAGCCTTGGCAGGGTCCACATCCACCAGTCCCAACGCTATGAAACCGGAGTCCCAGGTATAGAGGCTGTTCCAGTTCTTTCCCGGTGTGAAGTGCCGGATATACTCTTTCTGAGTATAAACCGGATATACAATATTCGACAAAAGCGAGGCTTGCAACAGACGGTTTCCCAGAAGATACTTTTCTCCGGCAGGCAGTACCCCGTCTTTGAATTTCGCATCTTTTGCAGGCTGTATCTGTGCGATGAGTTTGTCCGGAGCAGAGTGAAAACCGGATAGCTCCTGTTTCACCAGTTCCTTATCTCCGCTGCACACCAGCATATAGATGGTCTGTTCGGAATTCGGTTCCAGCACGACGGGGCGCAAAAAGGTGTTTGCATAATGCCACTTCCTGTCGCCAACCAGCCTTGACGACACATGATCGTGCACCCGTCTACGAAAAAAAGACTCCAATTCACCGTTCAGAATCTCGCGCACCTCCGAATGCTGGTAGTTCCAGGCCACACCATAAAAGTTCTCACAATCCTTGTATTTCAGGATGAAGTCCTTCCGGTCCTCTCCCACTTCCATCATGGGAGTGAAGGGAACCGGTGCAGGAGTGACGTTTACATGGCTTACCTCATCACTGTCTCCCACAAAGAAACCATCCAGGCTGATGCCCACGGTGGAAGCGGAAATAAATTCCAGTTTATACTCCCCCGCCTTTTTACAATGGTAAGGGACGGACAGGAAGGAAAATTCTCCCGTACCCCTTAATTCCACAGGCTGTTCCGTCAGTCCTTTCAAATGCAGAACAGCGGTTTCCCCTTCTTTTACCTTAAACCGAAGTCCTATGGCGCCTCTCTCGTGTCCCGGAAGGATATTCACCAGATAAGCCAGACGGTCGCCCTCGTTTCTGCCGAAGCCCCGGCCCAGAATGGAGCCATCGAGCGACGAGGCACTCCGCTCTTCATTCCGTTGCCAACCGTCATACACCAGCCGGTACTGAGGAGACTGGCGGACAGGCTCATTCTCCACATAGTCGATGGCATTGTACCATTGCAGGCGGGATGCGCCTGTAGCGACCACTTGCGGTTGCGTTTCGGGATAATCGATGTAAGCCATCTGATTCAAGACCAGATTCTGGGGCATACTTGTATTGTTGACACAATGTATCCCGACCAGTGTACGGTTATCATCCAGAATGTGGTAGGTGACATCCGTATAGACCCGATCTTTCCATTCCAGCTCATAGCGGTAGGTGATGCGGGTCATCTCCGGGTTTATCTCCCACGGATAGTAGGACGACTCGAACAGGACGTGTGGCACCAACTGGCGGTTCCGGTAGTATCCGGGCATCACCGAGAAGTCAAAACGTATCCCTTTGCGCATATCGGGTATGTGCGAGATGCCGGCATAACGTTTTGAGTAAGGACCCCATGCATGCAAGGAAGCTATGTCATGGCTATTGTCCGAAGAAGGTGAAGGAAAAACAGCTCCTACACAGTAAAGGGCCACAGTTGCGGCCAGAAATGTCATCAAGTATCGTTTCATCTATTATTTCAGTAACTTCCTTCCAGAAACATTCAAAATCACTTTTCGTCCCAGCAAACTGATTGCAAGAACCACGTTGCCTGCTCGCTCTTCAGGCCCTGGCGTTCCAATACCGAAGGTAATTCATGATAACTCTTCCAGAAACCGTCGATTAAAGCGGGCATTTCTAACGGAGCATACATCACAGCTTCATTCAGACTTCCCATCTTGCCCAACTCCTCTTTGAAGACAATATACGAATTACGATACTTCAGTTGTTCCATAGATTTGGCCATTCTTCGGGATGCTCCCAAAAGCCCGTTCATATCCACCTTTTCCGCCGGATAGACTATCTTAATCACTTTTTCCTGATTGGGCAATTCCGGCAAATCTACCAGCAGGGCAAAGTCTTCGGCCGAATATGTGTATTCTGCCGGATTCCCATTCACCGTAACGGACAGAGGAATGAGTGACGACAGCACTTTCACCTTGAATGCACGGGCAAGAGGCATCTCTTTATAACTACCTTCGCGCTTGCCTATCACAACGGTTTGCTCATTGCCGCTACGGGTAGTAGTCAGCTTGGTCACCGCATACTCGGATGCATAGTTCTTATCATTTCCGTTATCTTCGTACAGGCTGAATACCGATGTACCGTTTCCACCGGGAAACACCGTCACTGCTATTTCTTCATCGTTACCGTTCAGGTTCATCACGTTCTCCAGATACAGAGGCAGTATCGCACCCGCCTTTACATAGATGGGATATTCATCAATGGCAAAAGAGCGTTCCACAACGCGGTTGCCTTGCAGCAAAGCACCCGTATGCCACTCGTACCATTCTCCCTCCGGTAGCCATACACGCACTTGCGCATAACCATCCTTTGCCGGAGCCGTAACCGGCGCCACCATCACATCATCTCCAAACATATACTCATTGGCGAATTCATAAGCTTCCTTATTCTCCGGATAATCATAATACATGGGGCGGCAGAGTGAAATTCCGTCATCATATCCTTTGCGGGCCATGGTGTAGATATAAGGAGCCATCACATAGCGTTGGCGGATTGTCTCACGGATGATATCGCAATACTCCTTGCTGAACACCCAGGGTTCCTTATTCAGTTCAGCACCTTTCTGGGAGTGGGTACGCATTATCGGGCTCAATGCTCCGAATTGCAGCCAGCGGGTGTACATTTCGGGGTCTATCTGGCTACCGATGTGTCCGCCTAGGTCATGGCTCCAATAGCCGTACAACACATTAGAAGCAGTAGAGTTGAAGTAAGGTTGGAAGTCCAACGACTTCCATGAAATCACTGCATCACCCGAGAATCCCACCTGATAACGATGGTTCCCCAATCCTCCCCAGCGGTGGTAGAGCATCGGGCGAGTCTCCCGGCGTTGTTCCATATCACTAAAGAATGCGTAGTTGATCCACCAGGTATTGCTCAGGTTCTTCATCTTTGAGTCGAACATTCCCTGCTGCCAGTCCAGCCACCAGAAGTCCACTCCGTCTTTCTCCATCGGAGCCAGGATGTTCTTGAACATATTCTTCATGAACTTCTTATCTGAATTTACCCAGGGTATTGTTTGCTTTGTAGCAGGGTCCACACCCATGTCTTTAGCCATCTCCGGATATTTTTCTTCATAAGCGGCCACTCCGTCTGCCGGATGCAGGTTGAGCGTCACTTTCACATTGTTCTGTTTCAGGTATTTCAGGAAGCCCTGAGGATTGGGAAATAAGTCCCGGTTCCAGGTCCAGCCGGTCCAGCCTCCCTTGCCTTTTTCGGTATAATGCCAGTCCATATCCACTACTAACACGTCCAAAGGAATCTGATAAGTATGGAAATTATCAATCAGATTACGGAACTCTTTATCGGAGTACAGCCAATAACGTGACCACCAATAACCGAAGGCATAGCGGGGAGGTAATGGCATCTTACCCGCAAACAGGGTATAGTCTTTCAGGGCTTGTTTATAGTCATGTCCGTAGGCCATGAAGTACCAGTCCTGTCCTTCATTGGCGGGGCGTTCCTTCGCCCAGTCCCAGTCCGGGTCATTGTCAAACAGCAGCCCCCGGGAGTCGTCAATGAGCGACCAGCCATCGGTTGCCAGCAGACCGTCTTCCAGTTTCAGTTTATCCCCTTTCTTGGTGTCAGACACCCAGGTTTGGGTCTGTGTGTCGCCATCCATTCCGTCGAGGGTGCGGTAGGTGCCTTTCAGGTTACCTTTCTGTTGCATGCCGGGCTTCCAGGTGAACGGGAATGCTCCTTTCACAGATTCGATTACTAGGTTATTGTCTGTGAACTGTCCACTGTCTTTTTTATAACGCATTTTCATTTTGGAAGTGGTTATTTCAACCCATGTCCCCTTTGCTTTCACCTTGTAATTGACATGCGGATATAGGCGGTCCACTGCTATAAAGGACTTGTCATCTACAAACTTCCCATCCGGAGCATACTCCAGACGGAGCGTTCCATCCGATATGACCGTAAATCGTACATGGTCATCAGCATAAGCAATATTCTGCTGTTCACCCTGCGCTCGTAGCGACAACAGGAGGCCTTGCAAAATGCAAAGAATAAGTGTTAACTTCTTCATCATGGTAATATTGATTTTATAGGTTCCAAATTTACATTAATAAAAATTCATATCACTGATTTTCTTTATTGATAATCAGGTTGTCATCTTCTTCTTTTTCCCTTTCGTCATAAACGAAATGAACTATCTCAATTCCCCTCCTCCAGTCGGAGGTTGTGTAAAAAGTAAGAATCAAGTGTTCTTTGACATATTGTATAAAAAGGATTTTATATCTTTGCTTTGATAACAATAGGATTAATTTTATGGGCTATATTCAACCTTTTGATCGCAATCAACTGACTCTTCCCGAGTCTTTAGATTCTTATATCTCTTGTGAGAACCCTGTTCGTCTGATTGATGTTTTTGTCGATCAGTTTATCAAATTGCACCCTGATTTTTCATCTTATAAAGGTAACAGTCCTACAGGCCGTTCGGCTTATAGCTTTGGTACTTTACTCAAGCTGTATGTCTACGGCTATTTAAACAGTATCAGTTCTTCCCGTAAACTGGAGCGCGAGACTCTGCGTAATATGGAGTTGATCTGGCTTCTGGGTAATCTCCATCCCGATCATAAGACTATTGCCGATTTCCGTTCCAAACAAACTTCGGGCATTCATGAATGTTGCCTTGATTTCCGCCGCTTTCTGGTCAGTTCCGGTTATATTTCAGGCAAATTGGTAGCTGTTGACGGCAGTAAAATCAAAGCCAATACCAATCGTGACGGTCTTACTTTAGATGGTATTAATCGACAGTTAGCCTTGTTGGATACCCGTTTAGAGAAGTATCTGCACCAGCTTAATGAAAATGATCTGGTGGAAACAGCCCAGGAACAATTATCCGAACTCTCGGACGATCTCGGTGTGGAGAGCTCCCTACTGGAGAAGATAGCCCGTTTGAGCCAACAGGTTGAAGAACTTCAGGCGGAAAAACAGCGTATGCTGGATGAAGGTTCCAAAAGAAGCTTTCCCTCTGACCGCGAAGCTCGCCTGATGAAGACCCGCAACGGTTTTCTTCCGGCTTACAATGTCCAATCAGTGGTAGATTCCCAACATCATCTGATAGGTGCCATGCAGGTTACCGACCACCCGAATGACTTTGAAGACCTTCAATCTTCGATTCATGCCATGCAGGAAGACCTTCAGGTAGAAGTAACCCAAGCCGTTGCCGACACCGGTTATGCCAATGAAGAACAGATCCTGGCCCTTGAAGAAGAAGGCAAAGTGATTGCCGTTCCTTTCAATGAAGGAGACCATTCTCCTAAAGAAGATCGGGAGCACGGAATCTTTTTTACCTATGATGCAGACAATGACTATTATATATGCTCCCAAGAAAAGATATTACCTATTAAAGACAGGCAAGTTCGTAAACATGGAAAGCTTTATAGAAAATATCAGGGAAGAGACTGCAAGGGTTGTCCCCTGATAAAGTTCTGCACCACATCGAAAAAAGGTCGGATTATCTACCGAAGGGCAGATGCCGAACCCATAAGACAGTATATGAAGAAGTGTAAGGGGATGAAATACAAAGCGCTTATACATTTACGAAAAACATTGGTAGAACATCCCTTCGGAACTCTTAAATACTGGATGGGGCAAATACCACTCCTACTCAGAGGAAAGGAAAAGGTACAGGCTGAAATAGATTTGTACGCAACATGCTATAACCTAAGAAGGGTGACTAACATTCAAAGCATACAGGTACTATTGCAACAAGTCCACTATTGGGCTATTAAGTATACCTAATAGCGGTCATTTGCCAAAGGACAACAATAGAAATTCCAAAATAAAGAGATAAAGAGCATTTCCTTTTTAATACAAAATGTCAAAGAACACTTGATTCTTACTTTTTACACAACCTCCCGGGAGGAGGAGAATTGAGATAGTACTATTTATCATTTATCGGGTGGTAAGCTAGAAGCTCGCTAGATGATAAGCTAGAAGCTCACTAGACAGTAAACTAGAGGCTCGCTAGACAGTAAGCTTACTTGTTTCTAGTAGGCTGCGGCCCCATATACGAACGCTTCATGCCTCCGAAGTCCAACACTATTTTCTGCACCACAGTTCCGGCATCGCCACAGATGATTTTCACCGTATGCTTGCCCGGCTTGTCTATGTGGAGGGTGGTCTTGTTGATTCTGCAATTCTTCAATACGCTTTCATACCATATCTGGGCATACTCAAAAGAAGAAGTGGACGGAGTCATCACAGGACCCTCATCGATGCATACGCCGTATTTAGTTTCTACATTCGTTGCTTCGTGTCCGGCATATCCCCTGTCCTTGCTTATCGTGAAGGTAGGCAACACATAAGTATATACATCTACCGATCCCTGCTCAAAAGTATAGAAATCGTATTCCAAACGTGGTGTATTACGCCCTGCAGTACGTTGTGCGGGTGCCAGAGGGTCACCCAACTGAACGGCTGTATTCTCGCATCCCAGATTAGGAATCACTCTCACTTTAATAGCGTCATTCTCAACTTTACGATGGAAACCAGCGGCATCAATTGAAACATATCCGTTATTCTCAACATACAAAGTATCCATTTCGGCCAATGAAGGAGAAGTAGGATTGAAGACAGAAACATAAACACTTTCTTTCTCGCCACGGTCGGACGTGATGTCCAAAGTTCCGAGAATCCGCTCACCGACCGGAACTTTCGCCCAGTCGATGGATACCTCTATACGGTCTTCGGTAGCAGTCTCTCCTGACTTCTTGCTCACCAATATCCAGTCATTCGTAACAGCCGTTTTCCATTTCAACGGAGCGGCACCTTTATTGAATACATCCACATAGTAAGACTGACGCAGATAGGTATTGAAACAGGGCAATGAATGGAAACTTTTCAGTCCTTTCAGCACATCTTCACCTTCTGCCATCACACCCAGAGAAGCCACAGGAGCCAGTTCAACGTCTCTCAGTTTAGGGAGTTCAAAGTAAGCGGCGGCAAATCCCTGCTTCATGGTCATCACATGATCCCACTTACCGTCGAGCAATGAGTTATAGCCTTTGGTGATTACTTCGAGGCTGTCATAACAAAGTTTTGCCGATTTCTCCAGTTCTTTGGCACTGGCTCTTTGCTGGATAGAATACCAGCGGTTTCTCTGTCCGTCCAGTATCATTCTGTTCAGTAGTTCGCATCCTTTCACTGGATAGTACAACGACTGATAGAAACAGGCTTTTTGCTTTTCGTCGGACATGTTGTTCAGAATCTTCTCTACAACATTTCCAATCCGGCGGTATTCACTCAGGCGATTGTCCACCTCACGGTAGTTGGTAAGTGAGAAGTCAGTATCCGTATTCCGTTCTTTTCCGTGCTTATCAGTGGTCCACTGGTAACCCCATCCCATAAATTCGGGTTTGCGGGCAAAAGCCAGCTTATAGAAAGAGTTTACCACATCCTGGTACTCATTGCGATATTCGTCGCCCAACATGCCGCACAGCCATTCCGTACGATAGTTAGCCGCTCTCTCAAAGTTAAAAGAATCAATATCAAAAGCCATTGTCAGGAAGTAGTCAACAGCAAATTCACACGACTTGATATCACCTGCATTAAGTAACCAGATACGGTCGGCCGTTGCATCATACGCTTTGCGGAGTTCTTCGTACATCAATGTCGGAGAAACCGTATTCATCCAAAGGTGGTCATGAGGCTTTCCAAGATAAGAAGAGTGATAGTACACACCGGAACGTCCTGAACGTTTCTGTTCTTTTGGACTACTCAGACGTTTCATATAGCCATAGTTATCATCCGGCCAAATGATAGTTACATCATCCGGCAGTTCCAAACCTTCGTCATATACATCCAGCACTTCCTTATAGGGAGTAAATGCCTGGGGAATCTCTTCGCCCGGTTTACCGATGGCATCAATCAACATCTGTCTTTGTGCCATCAGTGCTTCCTGGAGCATATCTTTCCGGTCGCCCATATCATTGCTCGCATTCATGGCACGATCGTGCAGTCCGCGTAATGCCAGGGTATATACATTTTCAAAAGGAGCACATTCCTTCACGCGTGCATTCAATACGCTGTCTACGCCTTTTTTATTGTTGATGTAGTCCCATTCGCCCATTGTATCGCGCTTCCATTCACTTGCCGTATTAAACAATAAAGGTTCGCAATGAGAAGCCCCCATGAGGATGGCAAAGCGGTCTGCAACCAGTCTGTTTTCAGGAATACGGTGGAACGCCATAGAGGCATCATGCATGGCCGGACACAAATAGTTGGCTTGAAGACGAAGCAACAGTTCACAAACCTTAGCGTAAGTACGGGGACCGAAGTTGCCCACTTCCTTCTCGAAGTTTCTCTTCGACCAACGGTAAAGCCCCCAGTCTTCATCATTGATGAAAATACCTCTGTACTTCACAGTAGGTTCCTTGGAGATATATTTGTCTACCTTCAGATTCAATTGGTCTTTCTTCACAATGGGAGCATCTGCCCACCAGTACCAGGGAGACACACCAATGGTTCTTGACACGGACAATAATCCGTAAGCAGCACCTCTGCGGTCGCTGCCCACAATAACCAACGCCTTTTCTACTCCGGGGAGAGGATTACGAACGAGTTGCACCAGATAGCTTTCCCAACGGTTCTTCAAAGGTTCCACATCCAGTTTCTTCTTCGCAACCATTTGGTCGATCCACTCATTGTGACCGAGAGTTCCGACAATGATACAATTCTTCTGAGGAACTTCCTTGGTAGTAGCAACACCCAAGATTTGTCCGCTCACCTCTTTCACGTCATTTGCAAATAGTCCCGCCGTTGTTTTTACAACTTCAAAGTCTTTTGTGTCATAGTACACGCAGGCCTTATCCTTCTTGCCTACGAGACTGAATACGTTGGAACCGCTACTATTCTGCGATAGCGAAACCTGAGCCAGCACTGCCGAAGAACTCAGCAGCAACATACCTCCTAATAAAATAGATTTAAAAATACTCATGGTTTATTTATTGATAATTTATATGTTACTTTTCCATCAGCGCAGCCACACACCAGAGGTAAGGTCCTTGTGCATGAAAATCACCGGTACGGCGCGGACGGTCGTAATAGTATTGTTTGTCGTTCTTTTTGTTAGTACCTACGCAAATCTCTCTCACCTGATTCTTTTCGGTAAGGTAAGTCACCAAAGCCATCCATGCCTTGCGGGCTGCCGGAGCATACTCTTTAGCATTCAGCCATCCGTTCTTTACACCCGTAATAAAAGCGAAAGTAAACATGGCGGAGCCTGATGTTTCAGTCCAGCAATCGGGATCATCGAGTAACTGGTTCCACAGACCTTCCGGATTCTGATATTCTTTCAGACTCTTCATCATAGTCAGGTAACCTTCCATGATGCGGGGACGGTCTTTATGATTCTTAGGCAAATAGCGAAGCAACTCCGCCATACCTGCTGCCATCCATCCATTTCCACGTCCCCAGTAGAAAGGCACGTCCGGTGCATGATAGAAAAGACCGTTGGGACGTTGCAATTCATCCAGATACATCACCATCTCTTTGGCTGCACGGTCTATATATTTGCTGTCATTGGTCACCTTGTAGGCATGCGTCTGTACAATGGTAATCATGTACATATCGTCAATCCAGAGGCGTGTTTGCCATGAATAGCCTTTCTCTGCCCATTCCTTCTCTTCCGGCTTTGCATCTGCGGGAACTTCCCATTGAGTATCGGCATAAGGCAATCCCAGCTCTTTGTAGCGTTCATCTTTCGTCACCCAATAGAGTTCCAGAGGCAAGCTTCCGAACATATTCAGATCGACATGGTTCTTGATAGGCAACAGTGCCTTTTCTGTAGTAAACAGATGCTCGAATCTGGCTTGCAGAAGTTTGATGAGTGCTTTATCCTTGGCTGCTGCCGCATATTTAAGAGAACCGTTCCAGTAGAAGGTTTCAGGATAACCAATCCATTTTCCGGCATGCAATGCATGTTTCTCGGTTACAAAACGGTAGGCAATGCGTCTGCCGATTTCATCGGGAGTATACCCTTCGGGGAAATTCTTCAGAAGACTGGTCTGAGCAATTAACAACTGAAAGGATGATAATAAAAATAATAATGCGAATACTTTCTTGTACATAACAATTTGAATTCTATCTATTAAACATTCTAATAATTTACAGTTTCTGGAATATCCGGTGACATTACTTCACCTTCAATAGTTTCTTGGTGTCATCACATACGGCTACTGCCACTTTGGAGTCTGCACAACCGTAATAAAGATATAGCTTCTTCTTGTAATAGGCCAATCCCTCGATAAATACGGTGCCGTCCTTATACTGCCCACTCTTTTCGAAAGAGGCTTCAGGCATAAAGAAAGGTTTGTCCAGACGATTCAGCACTTTATAAGGGTCTTTAGAATCAAGCAAAAGCTGTCCGGCGCAGTAAGCGCCTGCCGGATAATTTACATCGCCTCTCCTTTTATCATTCTTACCATTATACATCAGTACAATGCCTTGTTTGGTACGAATGGCAGGAGGACCGCATTCAGTCATCTGGCTATCGAAATAGCCGTTGCGTGGCTTGGCAATCTTCAATAGTTCATTGTTTCCATCCAGCACAGGATACCAATCTGTCAGGTTGTCGGAAGTAGCTGCATGTACGGCATATTCTCCCCAATACATGAAGTATTTGCCATCTACCTTGTCTATAACCAGCTTTCCGCCTTTTACCTTAGTAAGGATGGAGGCTGATTTAGTAGCTATTCTGGTAAAACGCCCGTCATACGCTTTTTCAAAGGCAAGACCGTGCTTGGTCCAGTTCTTCAAATCTTTGGAAGTAGCTACTGCAAGGCGGGGGGTCTTCCGGTTCCATGCCGTATAAATCATTACGTATAATCCGTCTTCGGTCATAGCCACCCGCGGGTCTTCGCAACCACCCGGGCACTCTATGCTTTCAAAAGCATCTCCACCGGGGAAAAGTATCGGGCTGTCTGAGCGCTTCATGGTCACTCCGTCCGCACTTTCGGCATAGCCTATGCGTGAAGTCCTTTTTCCGATGCCTTGCGCCGAATTATCCTCAGCGCGGTAAAGCACAACAATCTTTCCGTCTTTCACGGTAGCGGCAGGATTAAAAGTGTCGCTTTCCTCCCACTTCACTTGTTCCTTTCGCATCGGGCAATGGAAAGAGGTAGGTTGTGGCACAATCACGGGATTGACACCTTCCGGACGGATAAACGGGCCAACCACCCAGTTCTCCTGTTGTTTCTTGTCTGCATCGTCTGAAGAGGGCAAAGTAGAAAAACTACTCAGTGACAACACTCCTATCAGACCAACTATGAGTTTTAGCTTCATCTTAGTTTCTATGTTTTTTTACATGGTTAAAGTTATTGTTTTATTGGCGAAGACGCTTATAGATGCTGGTCAATACCTCCAATCTGGATGTCTTTCCGGGAACAGCCCGGAGCTTAAACCCGCATAATGCACTCCATTCCTGCAATGTATCTTCATCGACCGCACCTTGCAGATTTGCATTCCATCCGGACAAGTATCCCCGTAATCCCATATATTGCGCTAAACGGAAGTCAGGAGCTTCCGGACTCAGGTCACGGAAGTATATCAGCGTTGCTTTTTGGTCGATCAGCAGTTCCTGCAACTTAGGCATATCCACATCCTGCACGGCTACTTTATCATCAATTGCCAACGAAGCAGCAATACCCGCCGCCTGTCCCAATGCCATCCAGCATGGTTCCATACGTAAAGTAGAGAATCCGATATGTGAACCGGATACCGGTACAGGCAACAACAGGTTATCTACATTGCGGGGCAGAATGACGCCTAAAGGCACTGTATAAACAGCCGTAGGATAACTGATAAACCCATCCAGATGTGCCCTGCCGGTTTCTCTTTTCCGAGCAGCATGCGAGTCGAGCGCATAATGACTGGCCGTCACACTGTTGGCATGCAACGGCGGACGCTTGTCCGATGCAACAGGCAGGGCATCCTTGGCAGTAAAGAAGTAGACTCCTTCAAACCGTCTTCCTTCGCGCACATATACTTGGCGGGGGAAATACTCATTATCCTGATACTCGTCTTTCGCCAATCCCCATTCCAGCATTGCTTTACGGAAATGCTCCGGCAGTTCGGGGTCATTCTGGGCGAACCAGAACAAACCTAACGTATAATCTTTCAGACGTTTGGCAAACTGATCCCTCCACTCCCACGAAGAAGTAGGCCAAGGCCAGTTCTCTTCAGGCAAATCGGTAGAGATAAACGCAGCATGTTGGTTATTGCCATCTGTTTTCTGGTTGGGCAGCTTTACAATGCTACTCAGCTTTCTGATTCCCCAACTGTCTCCGGGCAATTTAGTCTGATTGCCGGCAGCGATATGACGGCGGTTTTCTTCCATCATTTCATCCGTCACTTTCAACATGGCTCGCTGGGTATTCTTTCCGGTCCATACATCTTCAATCAGTGAAACGTATTCGTCTCTGTTATAAGATGCCGGTTTCGGGAAAAGTACCCGGTTATCAGGGTCATTAGTCAGACAGAGGCGATAGTTGTAGGCCTGGACTGCATTATCCGACTCTCCCGTGCTACCACTGGCAGGCAGGCTTTTCCAGTATTCATAGGTTCTTCCCGCTCCGGGTTCTCCAAATTCGGCCTTGCTTTCCCTGCCTACACGGAAGGGCACACCGGCTGCTGCTCCCAGATCTCCTTCATAAGTGGCATCTATAAAAATATCGCCCCGGTAAGTTTCTTTTTCTCCATTCTCACGATTCAGTATGCAGATACTTTCAATACGTCCATCCCTTAGAGATATATTCTGGTTTTCAGCATCGAATTGCCGCATAAGGAGTACGGTAATCTTATCCTTATGTTCGTTCAGCATATCCTGATATACGGATGCCGCAACATACGGTTCAAAATGAAACCCGTCACTGCAATCCTTCAGTTGCTGGGAGTTCTCTCCATAACGATCTGCATAGTATTGCTTGATTCTAGTAGTAAACTCCATGAACAGACCGGTAGTTGCTTCCCGGGTAGCAATATCCGTTGCCCCCAGCCCGTTGACCGGAAGTCCTCCGATGTGCCGGGTACGTTCCAGTATAACCGAGGTCTTTCCTTGCCGGGCCGCCGCAATAGCTGCCATTATGCCGCCGGGATTACCGCCTACCACCACCATATCAAAATGGCTTTGGGCAGATATACCCCAACTAAGCATCAACAGAACCGTAAGAATATGGAATCTCTTCACGCTATCTTTATTTATTTTAGTTTATATTTCTGAGTGGTTACATTCCATCCTTTCAATACCAAGACAGCTCCTTCGGCCAACTTCTCTTCTGCCGTTTCTATAGTGACCGTTTTCTTTTCACCCGGAACCAGGGAGAAGAAGTTATCCGAATAGAACGACGGGCGTATCGGGCTCATCTTTGCATTCAGGAACTGCAACTGATTAAAGAAAGCAATGCCATTGGAAGTATTCTTCAATGTGATATCTACGAAATAACGGTCGCCTGCCTGACGTGTCTTATAGGAGAGCTTCACATTGGCTGCTTTCAACTTGCTCAAATCCTCAAAACCTGAGGATGCAGGCCCGGTCAGCGTCTTGCTGCCTTCATACTTATCATTTGATCTCCAATAGAAGTTGGAAGAAACATCCTTGCCTTTCTCATCTTTCAGCAACAGTTTGATGAAATGAACCTGAGAAATATTTTCGGGGAAACGGATAGTCAGTACATCATTGGCTACTCCATCTTCCGGAAGATTGACAGAGGCAGATTCTTCAAAGACCTTCCGGCTGTTGATATCATACACCTGCGCTATCACCTTGTAATTATTGAAGGAGCGATAATAATCGTTCACCACAGATACGGTGTTCTTCAGATAATCGAACTGAGCATGTAGCGGCTCCAATGAATTGGCTGTATGATAGAGCGAAGCAGTAGGTTCCAAAGACCAGTCCCACATGCGGGAAGACACCTGACGCATGGAGCAATTATGATACCAGAACAGAAGTCCGGAACAGAAGCGGTCACCATAATCCAGCTTGTTATAGTTCCATACTTCCCAAATACTCTTGGAGTTTATAGCACCCAGTAATTGCCCTTTTTGGGCGAATTCATCGATGGAAGATGATTTTCCGTAGTGGTTTACCAGATCGGTATACATCGTAGTCATCAAGTGGAAACCATTTCCATCCAGATAATCCCATACCTCCTTATTGATAGGCCAAAGGTCTTTTTCATCCATCATCTCACGAAGAATTTCCACCGTAGGCAACGTAGGTGCACCATACTCCGGATTGAAACCATCTACGCGGCTTCCACGGGGAGATGCCGTATTTTCATAGTGTTGCATCGGATTCACCTGTTTGTAAGGACTTCCATCATGCACTCCGGCACATTCCGACTGCATCTGATAACCTCGTGTACCATCCAGTTTGTTGAGCAGTTCAGGCGTGCCTGTAACTTCTGTACTTTCATTGGAAGCCACGTAATAAGCCAAAGAGGGATGGTTGCGGATGCGTTTCACGGTAGACACCACATTGTCCATATAGTTACCCTTATCATGCGGATGGCGTGTATCGCCTGTCATCCAGAACTCCTGCCATACCAATAGCCCCATTTCATCGCACAATTGGAAGAAATAATCGGATTCGGCAATGCCACCTCCCCACATACGCAGGAGATTGACACCCGACTGACGGCTATACCGCAGTTCGGCATACGTACGTTCATCAGAAGTTCTCAGCATAGCTTCCGGTATCCAGTTCGTTCCCCGGATAAAGAGACGCTTGCCATTGACATAGAAAACACGTGATTTATCAGGCGTGTTCGTATCGGAAGTGATTTCCCGAATACCGAACTTCGTTTTTACCGAATCACAAACCACTCCGTCGATGGATACGGTCATTTTCAACTCATACAGGTTCTGAGGACCTTTGTTTACAGGCCACCACAAACGGGGGGAGTCAATCACTAACTGGGGGAACTCGTCCGGAGAGAAGGATAATAGTTTTTCTTCTCCACGCATCACTTTCAGTTTCTTCTCGAAAGTAATATTCTCACCCACAATCTCACCTTTCACCGTGCAATTGATCGGATTAAAGCCAGTAGTCGGATTCACAACTTCCACTGAAATGGATTCACGCGCCTGGTCGTAGCCGGGCTTACGCAACTCCGACTTCACGAAAGGATGACGCAACGCCACTTTGCCCGTAGCATAAAGAGAGATGTTCTTCCAGATACCGGTATTACGGTCACGGATACCGTCCATGAAGGTGAAGTCCCAACCCACGGTCATCAGCATGGTGGTGTTCAGTCCGATGTTTCCATTTCCTCCATTGTGGAACTCTCCCACTGCCCCCCAGGATTTCGGCTTGGTGCTGCCGGGAACATCCACCGGATATACTTTTATCGCCAAAGCATTATTCTTGCCTATCTCCACAAAGCTGGTCACGTCGATGTAATCCTGCAAAAACATACCTTTCATGGTACTGAGCAGATTTCCATTCACCCATACCTCGGCACGGTAGTTAATGCCGTCCACTTGCAGCCATACATGCTTTCCCTTGAATGATTCGGGAACAGTGAACTCAGTACGGAACCAATAGGTATAGAAGTCACGCCCGGTTTCTGAGATATCCGGTATTAACTTCGATTCTATCTTGTTGTTGATTCCATAGTAAGGTTCCGGATATCTCTGATTATGCACCAGTGAATTCAGAACTGTACCGGGCACAATGGCAGGCATCCAGTTTTCTGTAGAATAACTTAATAAAGACACTTTCTCCCCGGAGTCCGCCACATCTCCCGCCTTTATCATTTTCCACTGATAATCGCCATGATGGGCTATTTCTGAGTCAAGCCAGATACGCCCGGAGTTTCTGACATCATTTACGTTGCTTTGTCCGGTTACTGCCGTCGAATAGGAAAACAGTAGTATAACCAAGGTAAGGGCTTTGGCCCAACAGCTTATATTCATTTTATAAGTATTAAATAGAATTTCGATACAAGATTACTAAAGTGGCACAGTTTTATTCCTCCAGAAGTGCCACCGCACACCAAAGGTAAGGAGCTTGTCCATGATAATCGCCTACATTTTGCTTACGATCATAATAGTACTGTTTGTCATTCTTCTTATTGGTGCCTTCACAAACGGATTTCACATTGTTGTTCTCATCTATGTATTTCACCATGCCCATCCATGCCTTGCGGGCAGCGGGTGCATATTCTTTGGCATCCAGCCAACCGTTCTTCACTCCCTTGATGAAAGCAAAAGTAAACATGGCAGAACCGGAGGTTTCGAGCCAGCAGTCGGAATGATCCAGCAATTGATGCCACAGGCCGTTTGAAGATTGATACTTCTTCAAGCTTTTCATCATAGTGAGGTAGCCGTGCATGATTCGCGGACGGTATTCACTGTCTTCGGGCAGGCTGCTCAACAACTCTGCCATACCGGCAGCCATCCAACCATTACCTCTGCTCCAGTAGAAAGGAACATCCGGAGCATGATAGAAAAGGCCGTTCGGACGTTGCAACTCGTCCAGATACATCACCATCTCTCTTGCAGCCCGGTCTATGTATTTGCGGTCACCAGTAATCCGATAAGCTTGGGTCTGCACAATGGTAATCATATACATATCGTCAATCCATAAACGCGTCTGCCAGGAATAACCTTTCTGGTCCCATTCCTTTTCTTTCGGTTTCGCATTTGCGGGGAGTTGCCATTGAGTGTCGGCATAAGGAAGACCCAAGTCCAGATAGCGTTGGTCTTTCGTTATCTTATACAGTTCCAGAGGCAAGCTACCGAACATATTTACATCCACATGATTCATGATAGGCAATAAAGCCTTTTCCGTAGTGAAGAGAAGTTCAAATCTATTCTGCAACAACTTCACAAGCTCCTGATCGTTGGTAAGTGCTGCGAATTTCAGCCCTCCATTCCAGGTGAAAGTCTCAGGATAACTGATCCACTTCCCAATGTGAAGCATATGTTTTCCATCTACAAAATGATATGCCAGACGTTTGCCCACTTCTTCCGGTTTATATCCTTCCGGAAAATCTTTTAGCAGGTTTGTCTGACCAAACAATAATTGAATTGGAAGCAGAAACAGCAATAATAATGACTTTTTGCGCATAAGGTTAATTCTTTATTTATTAGACATTAAGAAACTTACAATTGTTATCATAGTACAATCACTATCAATGGTCACAAAGATAGTGCGCAGTATCTACTCAGAAGGGAATATGTATCCCAATAAATAGAAGAAATATCTCAAAATCGTATAAGAAGTCACAAATTCATTTCAAATAACGCTGATGTTGGGAATTAATTCTTTCTTGTAGCGATTATGAATAGAACAGGTGATTATTGCGCAACTTAAAGCCGAAAGCCTTTTATCTTACAGCAGCATACCTTATCCCACAAAGTCCTTCGGAAGCACCCCGAATTGCTTCTGAAAACACTTGGAGAAATAGGAGGAAGAATTGAAGCCCACCATGTAGCAAATCTCATTGATGCGACTCTCACCTTCCTTCAATAACTGGGCGGCACGCTTCAGACGCTCCAAACGTAAATACTCGTTTGGAGTAAGGTCCAGCACTCCCTTCATCTTACGATAGAAGCTGGAACGGCTCATATTCAGGCTATCCGCTATATCATCCATGCTGAACTCCTGATTAGAAAGATTAGAGAGAATAATCTCATTCAGTTTCTTTATAAATTCCTCATCGGCCTTGGTCAGTGCCATTGTGTTGACCGCCACAAAAGGAGATTTAGCAAAGTTCTGGCGAAGCTTCTCCCGGTTGTTTATCAGATTGGAAACCACAGCCAGAAGATACTCCGGTGAGAAAGGCTTCTCAATATATGAATCCGCCCCTAATTCCATTCCTTCAATCTTGGATTGAATATTAGTCTTGGCAGTCAACAAAATAATAGGAATATGACTGTAGCCTACCTCCGACTTTATGATCTTACATAGTTCAAAACCATCCATCAAAGGCATAACGACATCACTTACCACCAGATTTACAAAATTACTATCCAGAGCCTGCAAAGCCTCTTTCCCGTTGGTAGCAGTCAGCACAGTATATTCGGATGATAACTGGCGCTCGATAAAAGAGAGCATATCCGGATTATCTTCTACCACCAGAACCACATGTTTACTTACCCGCTGCTGCTTCCCTTCCTGCTTGTCATCGGAAAAATGCTCACCTGATGTTCCTGTCTGCAACTCTACCTCCTTGTTCATTACATCCGAATCCAGTGAAATGGCCATATCTTGAATAATGGGGAGTGTCAGACGGAAAGCATTTGCATCTTCTCCCGGAAGCATAACCAGACTACCACGATGGAGCTCCGCCAACGAACGGGAAAGCGCCAGTCCGATACCTGCTCCTGTGGTAACCTTCACCTCCTCCTTCTGGCTGAAACGGACAAAAGGCTGGAAAATCTCTTCCTTCATCTCATCGGGAATAATCACTCCGTCATTCTTAGTGGTGACATAGAATGCCTGATTCTCCACATCCACTTCCAGTTTAATATGCACATAGGTATCAGCATACTTCATTCCATTATTCAAAAGATTACTGATAATTTTCGTAAAAGCTTCGCGATTGACATGTGCACAGAAGTTCTCTTCCGGCATCTCTAACGTCAGGTCAAATCCTTTCTGACGGGAAAGGGAAGTAAACCGCATATAAGTCTCCCTCAGCACATTCGTAATGTCGCATTTGGCAAAGTTCAGCCGGTAGCCCTGGCTCTCCACTTTCCTGAAATCCAGAAGCTGGTTGGTGAGGTTCAGCAACCGTTCCGTATTATGCTGCATGATATTCAGGTCTTCGTGAGTTTCGGGGTCCAGGTCTTTCTTCAGGATGATGTTCTCCAAAGGCCCCTTTATCAACGTCAGCGGAGTCCTGATTTCATGCGCCACATTCGTGAAGAAATCTATCTTGGCATTGTAAATCTCGCGTTCCTTCTCCTGTTCAAACTTCTCCAGTTGGCGGCGGTGCTGCCTGCTGCTGCGTTGCTTAAAATACCAGAAAGCATATACGGAGCAACCCATAATGAGCAATGCATAAATGCAGTAAGCCCAGATGGAGAAATAGAAAGGAGGAAGGATATGAATATACAGCAGGTGTTCATCAGGATTCCATATTCCATCACTGTTAGAGGCTTTCACACGGAACAGGTAATCGCCATATCCCAGGTTGGAATAGGTGACGATAGGGCTCTCTCCCACCGTTATCCAGTCTTTATCAAAACCATCCAACCTGTACATCAATTTATTCATCTTCGGGAGCTGATAGCCGAGGGCGGCAATACGGAAGGAGAATGAATTTTGGTCGGACTGAAGCGTAATCCTGTCGGAGAAAGTGATACTCTTCTCAAGAGGAGCATTGTTCTCACCAGCGCGGACTTCTTTATTGAACAACATAAAGTCCGTAATCACCACCGGCGGCAGATTCTTATTTTCAGTAAATGTCTTGGGGTTAAAGACGACAAAACCATCGATACTGCCCAAATAAATAGCACCGGCCTCATCCCTATAGCCGGAACGGTAGTTGAACTGATCGCCAAGCAATCCATTGGCCGTGGTGTATACCTTCACCTGTTTTGTACCAGGGTTGAAACAAGCCAGTCCGCTGTTCGTCGTCAGCCAGAATAATCCTTCCGCATCCTCTATAATCTGATAGACAACATCATTAGGCAGCCCATTGGACGAATCGTAGCTGGTAAATGTCTCCGTATCAGGATGGAACAGACAGAAGCCTCCCCCCTGTGTAGTCAGCCAGATTTGCCGGTGAGAATCTTCAAAGATACTCAGCACCTTATCATAGGGAAGGCTCTCCTTATTATTTTCATTATGCACATAGTTCTTCCACCGTTTTTCATTGACGTTGTAGCAGTATGCACCGTTCGCATAAGTTGCCAGCCACAGGTTGCCTTCCGAGTCTTCTTTTATATCGTATACAAATTTACCGGCCAGTTCCGTAATTCTGTCAAAGTCGTCAGTTTGTTCATTATACTTCAACAATCCGAACATGGTTCCCAGATAAATATCACCTGTGACCGTCCTGTAAATAGCAAAAATACTATTGTCTATCAACGAACGTGGGGAATCTGTTTTCTGATAAGTTTTCAGGATGTTGCCTGTATTGGTATCTACTATTTTCAAGCCTTTGGAGAAAGTTCCCACCCATAGCTTGTCGCCCACCATGCATAGTCCATGGATGTTGGTAAATCCGGAACTGGGTGCGAAGAAAGAAAAGGTCTTTGTCTTCGGGTCAAAACGGTTCAAGCCGCCATCTTCGGTACCAATCCACAGTATGCCTTTGTTATCCTGACAGAACTCACGAACGCGTTTGCCTTGCAAAGTATTTTCTCCGTCCTTCGGATAATACTTCTCAAAATAAGTATAAGACTTCGGATAATAATCCACTCCACCGAAGTACGAACCCACCCAAATACCCCTTTCCCTGTCCTCACACAACGAATAGACTGCATTATCCGACAGAGAATAAGGGTCATCTTTAGAGCCGTGCAGATGCACATATTTATCCGTGCGAAGATTATAGATATAAACTCCCGACTCGGCCCCAATCCACAGCTCATTATCGGAGTTGACCAGCAAATCCCGGCAAAAAACCATTTCACCGGTTTCGTCCATCATCAGTAGGTTACGCAGGTTGCCGGAAGTAAGGTTCAACTCCTGAACTCCCTGCCGTATAGAACTAATATAAAGGCAATTGTAAGCTCCCGGAACAATATTCATCACCACATCGTCCTTGAAAACCTCATTGCCGCCCTTTGGCGAAAGATAAGGGTGAAGTGTCTTCAAATTGTCCTTTGAGTAGAACAGTCCATTACCATAAAAACCTATCCAGATAGTTCCGCTATTATCGAAAGAGAAGCTATTTACGTTAGCCGAGAATTCATTCAGTATATAATTATGGAGTTTTTCCTTTTGAGCGTCATAGCAGAATAGTCCCTGCGTTTCAACAGCTATCCACACCCGCCCTTGCTTATCACCTGAAATGGCGGAAACAGTGCGCTCTATTTTTGTGTTTTCCTCGCTCAACTGGTCGAAGGGAACAAAAGTCTCTTTATCCGAGCAGTAGATGTACAGTCCTGCATCCGTACCTACCCAGATATCTCCATCATTGTCTTCGTAGAGGCAAGTCACAAAGTTATTCCCCAGACTGTGATTGTCGGTCATGTTACGTTTGAAGTTCCGGAACGACAATCCGTCATACCGGCTCAGTCCGCCTTTAGTACCAAACCACATAAATCCTTTCTTATCCTGCATGATTGCATTGACCGTAGTCTGGGACAGTCCGTCCTTGATACTAAGATTTCTGAAATAGTAATGTTCATTTGCCGCTTGTGTCCAGCAAACCATATAGCAAAGAAAACTGATGAGGGCTATGATTCTCTTGTCCATCTTTGTGTTTTTATAGATTCGTTGCCAAATATAGCTCAATTTGACGATAAATGGTAAGAGAAATATTTCAATAAATAAAAATATCGTCTCTTTCACAGCTGTAAACACAGCGGAAGTATGCCCGGAGAGCCCTCGACCCATGCTCTTCACCCGGATTGCCTATACTTTGCCTATCTCATTGCATAACTGAGCACAGCACACCGCAGGACTGAGCATAGCACAGTCCCGGACTGAGCACCGAAAACACCCGGATGTTTTACCCTAAAACATGGGGATGTTTTCCCCAAAAACATGGGGGTGTTTTACCCCAAAACATCCGGATGTTTTAGGAGATAACATGGGGATGTTATAATAGATCAGTCCCGGACTCAGGGGGGCTAAGTCCGGGACGTAGAGGTGCTAAGTCCTACTTTGAAAGGTACAGCAACAGTCCTTACTTTACTAATTCAGGAATTATATACTCTTTACTAATCCTCATGCGGTCCACTCCATTGGCATTCTCGAAGGAGACTTCTCCGATATACATGGCACGCGGATGAATCTTTTCCTTGTCTTTATGGGCATGATAGACAATGCGGAGCTTGCCTGCCTTATCGGTAAACATGGCGCTATGCCCCACTCCCACCAGTTCGCCGGGCTTTTGCAACAATGGATTTTCATCATATTTGCTCCAGGTGCCCATCAAGTCGGTAGCCGTGGCACAACCTACTCCATAGAACGGGCTCTCATAACTATTGGCAGAATAGGACATATAATACAACCCGTTACGCTTAACAATAAAGGAACCTTCGTTCACACGGGGCCAGACTTCCTCCCACTCCTGAGAGACATGGAGACAGGGATGCATCGTCTCCTTCTTGATAGTGACAAGGTCTTTTTCCAACTCTGCAATCCAGATATTGTTGCCGTCATTGAACCGCACGAAAGTGAGGTAAGGCGTACCGTCATCATCTATAAACAGAGAGTTGTCAATGCACTTTTCATCCGTAATCATCGGCTCTTTCTTCTCTTGCACAAATGGCCCTGCGGGAGAATCGGCAATCGCCACACAGATGTGTTCGTCGGCCGAATAGTACATATAGAATTTCCCGTTCACGGCATAGACTTCGGGGGCCCAGAACCAACGGTCCGCCCAGGAGTCTTTCTTATTCAGGGCGATACCTTTATACTTCCAGGTCAGCAAGTCATCGGAAGTATATACTTCGATTCCTTCGCCGGAATGGGTGCCATAAGCATAGTATACCCCATCGTACAACATAATGAACGGGTCTCCCAAAGGAACAGGTGCTTTCACGTCATTGGTAGCAGTGTTGTCGGCATCCTTTTTGGAGGAAGCCGACTGACAGGAAACAAGTGTTCCCAAGATTAACAAACAGATAAAAACCAGATTCTTCTTCATACGATTCTATATTTAATAATATCTTAATTGCAAACTATTCGAATACCGCTTTCATCAATCATTAGAGAAATGATAATTATAAAGATTCCGTTTGAAGTGATAACGATGCCTGGGCACTGGCAACGGGTCTTGCAAACGTAGTTCCCAAGCTAACAACTTCGTCAGCAACTCACTCTGCTGATTGATGTACTTTGAGTTCCCAAACAGATTGTTCACTTCATAAGGGTCCTTCTTCAGATTATACAGTTCACCCTTTCCATAACTATTCATCACCAGTTTCCAGTCGCCCATACGCACCATCCTGGAGGTTCCACTCTGGGTCCAGGTATTCAGTTCGTCAAAGCCGGCCACTTTCTTGCGGTCCAGTGCACCTTCCTGCTCAAAAGTCAGTTTATCATCCAGAGGAACATCTTCTCCGCCAAAGCCCAACTGTACGACAACGCTCGAGAATTCTTCTTTTGGATACTCCTTGCCCGTCAGCATCGGCCACAAGCTTCGCCCCTGTACGCCTATGGGTATGGTGTCACCTATTGCCGTACAGAAAGTAGGAAACAGGTCAGCCAGTGAAACGTGCGCATCTATCGCTTTAGGTTGTTGTTTTATCTGGTATCCGGCCCACACCATCGGTATCCTGGTCAAAGCTTCGGATAAACCCGCTCCCTTGCGAATTAAGCCGTATTCACCGCAAAAATCACCATGATCGGAAAGAACTACGATAATAGTTTTCTCAAATAATCCCTTCTCTTTCAGATTCTCGACTAACCGTTGTATCTGGTCATCTATCAGGCGAATCATTCCCATATAATTCCCTCTCAATCGTGGCAGATCTTTTTCAAGGTCAGGGCAGGAAGCATCTTCCAGCTCTCCCAGAATCTGATACTTGCTTCCCTTCTTTATTGCGTCCTGACGTGAAGTCTTTACAGCCGGAAGTTTATCCGGTGAGAACATCGAATAATAGGGTTCACAAACCTGATATGGATTATGTGGTTCGGGGAACGAAACCCAGACAAAGAACGGATTGTCTTTCTGGCTGTCTATCCATTCTATGGCCTGGTCTACAATTCGTGTAGGCTGCTGGTCTTTCAGAGGTATGGGCGAAGGTTCCAGATACTGACCGACAGCTTCTTTAAAGAATTTGGACACGGCAAGTTCTCCTTCCGTCACCGGTTTGTTTTTCCCCCAGTGGGAATATTCGGACCAGAAGTCCATATCTTTGGCATTCAAGTAGGCATGGTTCTTGCCCACTAATGCGGTTTTGTAATGGTTCTCTTTCAGAACAGTTATCAGGTCTTTGGCATAATATATATCACGTACATTGTGGTTGGTGCGCACATGAGTAGCGCTTGGGAAGCGACCTGTAAACATGGAACAACGCGCAGGACTACTGGCAGGCATCACTGTATATGCCTTGTCAAACCAGGCATTCTGCCGGGCCAAAGCATCGACATAAGGGGTGATCTCCATAGGGAAACCTTCACGTCCGCACAAGTCAGCACGTTGCTGGTCGGTCATTATTACTACGATATTCGGTTTATCGGTCTGAGCCAACAGAGACAGACCAACTCCCTGGAGAAGTACTCCTGAGAAAAGACACCTTCGGAAATTCATAATTATCTGATTTTTAATTAATCCCTAAACAAAAAAACACATACCCCATAACCTCTTAATCGAGGTTATGAAGTATGCAGGTATCTAATATATTACATTTTATTCGCTCAGCAATGCATAAGCACACCAAATAATGGGAGCTTGTCCGTGATAATCACCTGTAATGCGGGGACGATCCAGATAATACTGGTGGCTGTTCTTCTTGCCTGTACCGATGCAAACTTCCATCAAGTCATTGTTATCATCAAGATAGTTGCAAAGCCCCAACCATGCACGGCGGGCAATCGGTCCATATTCATCCTTGTCCAGCCATCCGTTCTTCACGCCCTGAATCATGGCATACGTAAACATGGCCGACCCGGATGTTTCCGTCCAGCAGTCCTTTTCGTCAATCAACTGGTTCCAGAGTCCGTCTTCATTCACATATTTCTTCAGGTTCTCCATCATCAAGCGATATCCTTTGAGGATGCGCTGGCGGTTAGGATCGTTTTCCGGAAGGTTGAAAAGCAATTCCGTCATGCCCACAGCCATCCAGCCATCGCCACGCCCCCAATAGAAGGGCACATCGGGCGCATGATAAAAGAGACCGTTCTCACGCTGAATCTCATCCAGATAAAGCACCATTTCCTTAGCAGCGCGGTTGATGTATTTTTTATCTCCTGTCACGTGATAGGCTTCGGCCTGTACGATGGTAATCATATACATATCATCAATCCAGAGGCGGGTCTGCCAGGAGTATCCCTTCTTGTGCCATTTGCGCTCTTCATCATTCGCTTTTTCAGGAAGAATCCATTGCGTATCGGCATACGGCAATCCGAGTTCTTTATAACGCTCGTCCTTCGTCATGCGATACAGTTTCAAAGGTAGGCAACCGAACATATTCTGGTCTACATGAATCGGAGGAGGAAGCAAGTCTTTCTCCAGATGGAATAGCAACTCGAAACGTTCTCTCAACTTCTTGATAAGTTCCTGGTCGTTCGTCATTTCGGCGAATCGGAGCGCTCCATACCAGGTGCAGACTTCAGCATAATGTATGCCTCTGTCTCCATAAAGTTGGTGTTTGGTCTCCATCAGACGACTACTTACCTTTTTCCCCACTGTTTTGGGATTTGCCCTTACAGGGAAATTACTGAAATAATCTTGTGCAGTGATAGTACTTGTCATTACAAACACGCCCACAACAAATAGATAAATAAAACGATAATCTCTCTTCATAATTCTTATAGTCTTTAAATGAATAATTGATTGGTTCAGTTGTTTTGTCATTTTCTCACGGAGAATTTATAAATGCAATGGCTATCATATTTCTCGCCCGGTTTCAATAGTGCCGACGGCCACTCCGGTTTGTTAGGAGTATCGGGATACTTCTGAGTTTCCAGGCAAACGGAAGCACGATGACCATATACGATACCTTTCTTTCCCTTCACCGTACCATCCAGGAAGTTACCGGCATAAATCTGAATACCCGGTTCGTTGGTATAGACATCAAGTACGATGCCTGTTTCGGGAGATTCAAGAGTGGCACACTTCCGTGAAATATCCCCTTTCGTGTTGAGTACCCAGTTATGGTCGTAACCTTTGCCATACTTCAACTGTATGAAATCATTATTGATACGCGCTCCGATGGCTGTGGGTTTGCGGAAATCCATATCCGTATTTTCCACAGGGGCAATCTCACCGGTTGTCATAAAGGTGCTGTCCACAGGAGTATATGCATCGGCATCGATAGTCAACAAATAATCCGAATTATCCTTGGAAGGATCGCCATCCAGGTTAAAGTAAGAGTGATTAGTCAGGTTAACAACCGTAGTACGGTCTGTTTCGGCACTATAACGGATATCAAGAGCATCGTCATCCGTCAATGAGAAAGTAACCTTGCACGTCAGATTGCCCGGGAATCCTTCTTCTCCATCTTTCGACAGATAAGTCAATTCCAGAACTTGCTCGCTCAACTGCTGTGCATCGAACATCCGGAAATCAAATCCCTTGGAACCGCCATGCAGGCAGTGACCGTAATTATTCTGTGGCAACTGATATTCCACACCGTCTACGGTAATCTTACCCTGGTTAATACGATTGCCATAACGTCCGATGGTAGCGCCAAAATTTGTAGGAAGGTTAACGTAATCCTGAATAGAATCGAATCCTAATACAACGTCACGCATAACGCCCTCTTTATCCGGTACCATCACCGATACAATACGTCCACCGAAGTTTGTAATGCAAACTTCCATACCATTTTTATTCTTTAGTACAAACAGGCTTGTCTGTTTGCCGTCTACTTCCATACGGAAATCAGCCGGATTCAAACCTGAAGCAGTCTTTTCACTCACCTGCTTGCTTGTGCAGGCTGATGCCAATAGCATCACTCCTGCTAACAAAATCATAACTTTATTCATATCGCTTATACTATTTATGCTTTATTTCTGCAATAAAAATTGTTCCGCACGTCCCGGTGAGAAGAGTTCCCACAGGGAAGCAACCGTCCAGCCGGGAGCAAAGATATCATTATAATATCCTTTTCCGTTGCGACCGTAGTCCCAATTGGTATGCTGCACCACTTCCGGGTAATAACCCACTTTAGCAACACCGCACATATGACCTTCATAGGGAAGCAACTGACGCATTGAAGTAGAAATAACCTCAGCAAAGTCCGAGAAACGGGGTTCATTGTATTCCTTCGAAAGCCAATGCAATACGTCGGCAAACTCGAAGATAAACACATCAATATGGTTATTCTCTACCGAGACATTCCCCCAACCACGGGTCTGCAAACCAATGTCTCCCAACATCTGGCCTGCTGCAAAAGGAACGTCCCACGTATAGTACCAGGATAAGGCAAAGTAGGCTGCCTTCTTTGATAATTCGGCATAATGGGCACGCTCGGCACCTTTGGTGACCAAGGCAAGATAGTAAGTGGCAGTAGCGGCATAAAGGGAGGCTTCCTTGTCCTCGCAATTAGCATCCAAGGTGGAAGAAAAGTAATCGGACTTGGAAATCAGTTCCTTTTCCAGATAGTTCACCGTGTGTTTGGCACTTTCCAGGTAACGCTTGTCCTTGAAGTATTTATAAGCCATTACCAAAGGCAGGGTAGCCGAAGGAGTACTGCCTCCGGTGCCGTCTACAATAGAGAAGTCATCCTTGAATTTGCGCGGGAAGCTGCCATCCTCGTTCTGCAGACGAAGGAAACTGTCCAGAATAACCTTCAGGCGCTTCTCCCATTCGGGATGTTTACGCTTATGCTGTTTCTCGTAATTCAGATAGTTCAAAATGGCATATACGCCCTCCGACTGACGGCGAATACTGAGTTTAGGCTCTTTAAAACCACGATTATAATGTACCACCTCATTGAAAAAGCCAGCGGGAGAGAAACCATTTTGAAGATAAGTATCAAAGACGCTGTTGGCGCTATTCACCAGTTCAGGGCGGTTCTGCTGCGCACCGTATTCCAAAGCATTGAAGGCGTTGAGCAGGGTACGGCCTACAAAACCGATTTCAGCAACATCCGTATTATCGCAAGTGGCGGTTTTCAACTCAACCCCCGAATAGTAGTGGGTGGGCGTAGTATTCACATAACTTTCTACAAAGAAATTGCTTATCACCTCTTTCATACGGTCTACCGTATAAGGAGTATTTACAGGGCGGGGAAGATTTGTATCATAGCAATACTCCCAAGTACGCTGCACGCACTCCGAGAAGTCGGCAGCATCGATTTCTGATAATTCCCACCTAAGGGTTATGCTGTCTCCTTTGCGAAGAAGCTGGAAAGCCTCAACTGCAGGAGCCAGAGTCAATTTGCGGATATAGGTTTTAGGAGCTTCCTTATATGGAAATCCGTAAGAGAGAACAGTGGTACCGTCTACATTCTCGAAACCGGTATAGCCGATGGAAGTCTCACCGGACACAATCACTTCGCCTTCTTTATGGGTGGTCAAGGCTTCTTTATCGAACTTGTCAATACGGATAACAGACATTGATTTGCCCGTTGCAGGGTTGAAAGCCGCCGTCAACGGGGTACTCAGGCGGTCTTCGCGCACCAGCCAGCTATCGGAAGTATGGAAGGAAGGAGCCTTCTCGGGTGAACGCAGATTCCGGCGATACCAGAAGCCGGGCATATAGAACTGGCAATCGGAATGGTTGTAGCCTGTCTTGATTTGCTCACCATAGTTGAAATAAACATCATCAAGGGCTTTGATGACAACATTGATACGCTGCTTACCATTCTTATCCGTAACCTGCCGCGTAATGACCAATGGTAGCTGCTCCGAAGGCTGGCAATTATACACGCCATCCTGTACTTTACGAAGGCTTAATGAATAGTGTTTGGCATCATTCCCCGGAACTTTCAGGGAAATGGAAGCTGAAACATCTCCCAGAGAATGCTCCATCGCTCCCGCATTTGCAATGCCTGCTAAAAGCATTACCCCTAAAAACAATCTCTTTAGTCTCATAGTTACATTTGTTTTATAGTTGTTAGAATACTGGTTTATCTGACTCTATCGACGGAGAAGCACCCTTTACAGACGGCCAACCATCCTTCCATTCAATCTTGTCCATCATCAAGACCCGTCCTTCGGGATTCTTGACGCTCACCGAATGATAGAAGAACCAATCGTTGCCGGCATTATCCGTCACAATCTCAGAATTATGGCCGGTGCCTACAAAAGCACTATTCTTATGAATCAGGATTTCATGTTTATTGTCGAGCATACTCCCGCCCTTCTTATCAACATAAGGCCCGAAAAGGTTTTTCGAACGTCCTACTACCGTTGTATATGTGCTGTTCAGTCCTTCACAGCAAGTACCTATTGAAGCAAAAAAGTAGTAATAACCATCCTTTTTGTGAATATAAGTGCCTTCGTAGGCTGTCCCTGCCACTTTTTGGGGTTTAGAGCCTTCTTTGATGGAAAGTCCGTCATCTGACAGCCCGATAGCATAGATACCCCGGAAACTGCCCCAAAAGAGATATTTTCGTCCCCCTTCCTCTATGTAGAAAGGATCAATAGAATTCTGCACATTGATTTCATTGCTACGGAACATTTTTCCATGGTCCGTGAAAGGGCCTTCGGGCTTATCGGCAGTAGCGCATCCGATGCCACAGGTCCACTCTCCTCCCCAAACGGACATGGAATAATAAAGCACGTATTTATCGCCTATTTTATTAATGTCCGGAGCCCACAGACCTCCCTTTGCTTCAAAGTCGGGACGGGTCTGGTCAGTAAAAGCCGTACCTACATATTCCCAATCCACCAGATTCCGAGAACGGTGAATCGGCAGGTTACGGATATTCTCAGTAGCATATAAGTAGAAGTAGCCATCCCCTCCCTTGATTACGGAAGGGTCGGGTAAACTATAGTTTATAACCGGATTATGATATACATTCTTCGATTGATCTTCCGGATTATCTTCCGTCTTTGACGATGACGAAGAACATGCTGCCAAACAGCATAATACTGATATTATAAATAACTCTTTCATATGATAGAAAAAAATGGAGGTATATTTCTCACAACGTTGGCTCTGTCGCTCCAATATACCTCCAATATTCTTCCCGCTAACTATAGCGGAAGTGATTGATTAAATCTGATCTTCATCAGCTACAGCTTCTTCCCAGGTATTCCATATAGGAGTAGCAGGATCATATTCCGTATAACCTACATTCTGCCACAGCTTGGCATTTTTATTTGCCTCGATAGCATTATAAGGAATCGGCCAATAAATATTATGCTTACCCATAATGAAATTAATGTCCGTCTTAGTGGCATCAATACGAATCGTTTCTCCCTTGTTATACATACCTTTACGTACACAACGTTGATACCAATAGCTACCGCCATCCAAGTCTGTACCCGTTTGTTTGTCGAAGGTTTCCACATTATAGGTATTGCCCCATTCATCTGGTCTTCCGCTGCGGGCCAGACAGAGAGATACACGGGTCAACTCTACATTACGCCACTCTTCATAGAAAAGCTCACGGCCACGTTCATCCATAATATCACCGATAGTTACATTGCCGGTATAGAGCTCAGAGCAATGTGCACGTTGTCTGATGATATTCAGGTCGTCCTTAATAGTCGGATCACTCGGGTTGATGTAGAACTTAGCTTCAGCACGAAGCAAGTAAGCTTCTGCCAGACGATAGAGATACCAGTCGGCAATACTGCCATCGGTAGCACCTTCAAGACCATTGTTTTTAATCAAACCTTGATTGATTACATCATCCAGACAGAAAATGTAATGAGGCACATCAAACCAGCGACGGATTGTATCGGAACACAATAATTGTCCCTTTGCGGTAATTAACTTGCCGTCTTTATCGTAGAAGTCTCTGTCGGAATGAAGCATGATGTTCTGTCCATAAAACTCAGAGTCCACATTGTTGCAACGCAAATTTTCCATGTGCATCCAGTTTCCAGCTTCTGAACTATGGCGCAAATCCGTTTCATCCATCTTGCCGTTTACAGCCCACAATCCATCCTGATAGAAAGTACTGGTACGGAAAGTAGCAATACCACGTCCTAATCCACGCATATAGTCATATTCCACACGGTATTTGCTGTTAGTGCGGTCAAGGTTGTACAACGCCTGTTTGCCGTCGGGCATCTTGATTCTACCATCAAAGAAGAAAGGATACATGATACGCATACTCAACATCGGGATAAACGATTCAGCAGACGCTCCACGATTAGGCATACCCATAATAACTTCCTTGTTTGCACCAATCAATTTGTTCTCCGGACGGTGCAAATCCCAAATCACGTTGCGTGTAATAGGCCAGGAAGTAGGCTCACCACCTTCAAAGAAGGTACCGAAGTTACTTGTCATCAATGAATAGCCGGACTGATCGATCAGAATATCCAACTGCTTCTTGGCATCTTCATATCTGCCGAGAGCCAGATACAATTTAGAAAGCAACATACGGCAAGCTCCCTTATTCACCATACCGATATATTCCATATTCTTTTGCTCAGGTACCCACTCAACGGCAAATTCCATATCAAGCGCCATCTTCTCCAGGATTGCATCCCTGTGAGTAGAATGGTAGCTCAATTTAGGCGAGGATGGCAATTTGGTAAGCAAAGGCACATTCCCAAACTGGAATACCAATGCATAATACCGATAGGCACGATGGAAATAGGCACGCCCAATGTATTCTTTCTTCAAAGTCTCATCCATAGGGACATCATCTATAAACGAAAGCAATGTATTGGCATTTCGGATTCCTTCATATCCTTGTCTCCAAAAGAAATATATACTGTTTGTACGCCCTAAGTTTTTTTCTGTACTTTGGTCGCTATTCGAACGCAACATATTATCTACATTATCAAGGAATCCTGATTTATCAGTTGCAGCAGGCACCATCAAATCAGAAAAAGTGTATTCTGTAGGCAACGCCATCATCTCACGAGAATCTTCGCTCACATAGTTTCTCTTCAATTGACGGTCACAGATAGCCAACACAGACCTAAGACCCGCTTCTGTAGTAAATACTTCACTAGGCTTGAACATAGCCTGTGGATCAGGTTCCAAAAAACTTTCTTTACAACCGGTCAGCACCATTGAAGCTCCGGCCATCAGGATAAATCCCTTGCAAATATATTTTTGAATATAGTTTTTCATATTTATTCCTTAGTTAAAAGATTTAGAATGTTAAGTTAAGTCCCAGTGTCCAGATGCGAGAAGCATAGTTACCTGTTTCCGGGTCACCATAGTATTCCCAGTCCTTTGAACCCCATACAGCGGCATTCCGAACCGTGGCATACACCTTAGCACGTTCAACATCCACCTTTTTTGTCCATTGTCTGGGCAGAGTATAACCGATTGAGATATTTTCCAAACGTACAAAAGAACGGTTATAAAGTCTGCGGGCTCCCTTAGCACCTTCAGGACCTTGTGCCTCGATACGTGCATATTTATTGCTTGGATTATCCACTGTCCAATATTCCTTAGCTTCTTTATTCACTAAACGGTAAGTCATACCACCACCATCGTCATCATTGTTCAGATACATACTTTCCAAACTCTTATGCCCCATACGAGAGTAAATATTGATAGACAACGTCAAGTCTTTCCACAAAGTAAAGTCATTACGCAAAGCCCAGGTTACGGGAGCTGCCGTTTGTCCTTGGAACACCTTGTCGTCATTATTATAAATAATCTTCGTCACATTTCCGTTGGCATCATACTCATCGTTGGCCGGATTGTTCCATACCTTCGGATCACCCGGAACTTGACCATATTTCTTTGCTTCATCCACTTCATCTTTCTGCCAAATACCAGTCACTTTATAATCCCAAATGGCACTGATAGGTCTGTCAATAAACCAGCCATTGCCCACATAATCGGCTTCTTTTTTTCCAATTACATTGCCTGAAGCATCCAATACATCTTCGTAGTCACCATACAGATGTTTAATACGATTCTTATTGTATGAAAGGCTGAATGTTGTGCTCCACTGGAAATTCTTGTTATCAATGTTCAACGTGTTCAAAGCGATTTCAAAACCGTTGTTATCAACTTGTCCCAAGTTGGTTGTGATACTCTCGAAACCTGTAAAGTTAGGCAAGCGCTGCCCCATAATCATATCCTTGGTACTCATGCGGTAATATTCCAACGTACCGGTTATACGTTCATTCAGGAAGCCAAAGTCCAAAGCAAAGTTCCAAGACTGTGTCTTTTCCCATTGCAGATTCGGATTTTCCATACGTTGAGCCATCAGGTAGCGCATCAGATACAAATCACCGGAAGATGTGATATAACCCTGCATCTTTCCACCACCCGGATAGAGATTAGCAAGAGCTTCATAAGGATTATCCAACGAACGGTTACCATTCTTACCGAAAGATACACGCAACTTACCACTACTCATGATGTGAGTGTACGGCTGGAAGAACTTTTCATTGGAGAAAGTCCATGCCAAACCACCGGAGGGGAAGTAAGCGTAAGGATTAGAAGAACCAAAAGCTGAATAACCATCGCGACGCATAGTGAACGTAGCCATATAACGGTCATCGTAAGAGTAGAATGCACGGGCCATTAAACCGTCGGCAGTCTGATGTGTGTCGTTACTTTCAAACTTACTAACCGACTTGTCACCATTTTGTGTATTATGGAATCCAAGTACGTCGGACGGCAAGATGTTACGAGCTTCAATGCGGTCTTTCCAATATTGAAGTTCTTCGGCTTCCTGAGCCAAAGTCACAATAACGTGATGCTTTTTAGCAAAAGTTTTATCCCAAGTGATGGTATTGTTCAGAGACCAATCGAAACGTTTAGCTTGCTCACGGTTCGCTCCACGGTCATTCGGATTAGAATTCGGCCGTTCGGCAGACATGAAGTAACGATCGTGGAAATACTGCATGCGCGGAGCCGCATTGAATGTATAAGTAATGCCAAACGGCAATTTCAATTTCGCATTGAAAATCGTATTGAATGTAGTATATCCTTTCTGCAATTCCAGGAACTGTTTTTCGTAATACCAGTTTGTCAGGTTATTACGGTCATACTGAAACATCAAGGGGTCTTGTACATAATTACCCTCGTCATCCTTAAACACTGCATAAGGGCTATTTTCCATGAAACCGCCTTTATTCATGCCGATTTCACCATCCGTACGGTCTTGGAAATTGATATTGGCACCAATTTCAAACCAATCCGTCACCTTTGCATTTAATTTAAAGTTTGCACGAACAGAACGGTAAGTATCGTCTACAAAAGCACCTTCATTACGCAAGAAGCCCAATGACATATAGTAGTCAATCTTCTCACCGGCACCACTGATACTGGCATTATAATCCTGATTGAAGCCCAAACGGAATGCTTTGTCCTGCCAATCCACTGTTTTACCTGCCAAAAGATTGTCCATCAAAGCTGTATTAGGTCTAAAGCCCAAACGTCTTGCCCAAATGCTCAAGTCCGATTCTCCTTCACTATTGGTAGTATAAGCTCTCCACTCTTCCAGAGACACTCCGTCAAGATCATTAGGACTACGGAAGTAACCCGGCTTTGAAGTATATTCATTACCCGGTCTTGAATAAGCAGCATACTCACCCGTTTCTGCATTTACACCATACGTATTCTTTTCTTTCCAGTCTACAAAATGTTGCATATACTCGCCCGGAGTCTGCCATCTGTCACGATAAGCAGCCTTTTGAGTCAATCCGATACTGGCTGTAAAGTTGACTGTCGGTTTGCCTTGCTTACCTTTTTTCGTTGATATGATGACAACACCATTAGCAGCACGTGCACCATAAACAGCAGCAGCAGAAGCATCCTTCAACACGTCAATCTGTGCGATGTCATCCGGATTGATTTCAGAAAGTTCACCATAAAAGAACATTCCATCAAGAATGAGCAACGGGTCATTGTGTCCGCCATCGGTGTAAACTGAGCGCTGACCGCGAATGTTCATTGAACCACCACCTTTAGCACCGGCATCACCTTCACCGTAGCCTACAGTCAAACCCGGCGTACCACGCAAGATGTCTTGTACTGTTTTGGGGTTATCATTAGCGATTTTGTCGGGACGTACTTGTACAACAGAACCCGTAAGGTCTTTCTTACGCATCGAACCGTAACCTACTACCACCACTTCTTCCAAAGCTTGAGCATCATCTTTCAACACAACCTTCAGCGGTTCTCCTTTGTACGTCACTTCCTGAGTCACCATACCTATATAGGAAATTACCAAAGTAGCTCCCTTCGGTCCACTTATCGAGAAATTACCGTCAATATCGGTAATCGTTCCCGTAGAGGTTCCCTTTACCATAACATTCACACCTAACAAAGGTTCCTGGTTCACATCTGTTACGGAGCCCTTTATCGCGACATTCTGGGAATGCGCAGTAAGTGCGAACACACACAAAATTAAAAATAAGATTTTCCTAGACATGTTTTTATAGTTATATTAGATTAGAAATTTACGGAAACGCTGTTCCGCATTTATTTTTCACATTATGCTTTGCAGGAATACCCCTGCAAGCGGATAGGATTAAATTAAAGTTGACTTTTGTTTATACCATAGGCTTATTTATAGATTTAAAATTAACGAATTGTCTTTTTCCATAAGAGGTGAGCATGCATGCCTATTTGGCATGCAGCTTTTCTTCGAGCATCTTGATGAAATATCCACCCACCACCGAACGGGCCTGGAATCCCCGTTGCTTCGGACTGTCGGTAAATACCCAATCGGACATAGGAATACGATCGGTTGTCTCATTCATAAAGCTATAGACCGGGTCGATAAAGCTCTCGAAAGTAGTCCTATCATTAGCCATGGTGGCTGTCCACATAATCCAATCGGTTTTAGTATATGTTTCACGGTTGTCGAGCGGCAGGCCATAACGGTTTTGTTTTGTCTGATAATATGCTAATTCTGTTTCAGCCACCTTTTCCGGGAAGATTTGCCAGTTCATCAGCTTATCCCACACCAGATTGTACTTCTGGCTCCAAGTGCCGGCCTTGTCAAATGTCAGGCGGTAGTGGTCACCATCATCTGCCATCTCCATCCACTTTGCGGCCATCTCTTTGGCCTTATTGGTATAGGCTTCAGCAACCTCAGTCTTTCCCAACATATCAGCCAGATAACCATAAGAAGCAATAGCCAGTATAGCCTTGATGGAGAGGTTGGCATTATGAGCGAAATGTCCGGCAAAGTCATCGGTGCAGAGCTGGTTTTCCGGGTCCAGTCCATATTCTACCAGATAATCTGTCCAGGTAGTCAATGTATTCCAATGACGGTTGGCATAATCCGCATTACCTTCTACGGCAGCAATGGCAGCAGTTACTATCAGCATATTACCGCTTTCTTCCACAGGCATATCGCCACCATAAGTTTGTCCGTTACCCTGCGGATAAGTACCGATGTCATGGGCAGCAAAAGGTTTGGTCCATTTCCCACTTTCACTATAATAGAAGATATGGTTGAGCAAACCTTTGGCAAGTTCCGGATTATAAAGCAAGTATAAAGGAGACGAAGGATACGTGATATCTACCGTTCCGATAGAACCGTTACTGAAATTCTCCTTGGAAAGGAACAACAATTCACCGTTGGGAGCTTCCACGAGTTTATGGGCAGCTATAGACTGGCGATAAGCCAATGCACAAAGTTCGGCATACTTGCGTCCGCCTACTGCGGTAGCATCTTCCATTAGTTTCTTATCAAAAGCAGCGCAGTCTTTCATCAGTTTCTGATATTCGTCCTTAGCTTTCAGGAACTGGGATGCAATCGTCTCTTTACCGGAACGATTCCAATAAGGACGCAGGTTTTCACCGAAATATTGGATGGAATAAATATCATCATACCCCAGCATCAGGTAACCATCAGCTTTCTTTGTTTCACCCAACGAGCATACCAAGACCAGTTTATCATAACCATCGGTGGCCGGAGCTTCCAGATTGTCCTTCAGGAATCCATTGCGCAATGCCTTACCGTCACCAATGCCGTATGTCGTATTATCTTTCTTACCTGCCAGATAAAAATATCCCCAGTCAATCCGGACATCATCTCCCCTCTTTTTCAGAATCTCCTGACTTTGGCTTCCGGTACGCAAGAAGAGCAAATCACCTTCTTCAAAGCTGTCAGCCATAGATTTTTGATGAGCCACATCAATTGCCCATTGCGGAGAGGCTTCAAAATACAAGTCCACCTGGTGCTTCTTGCCATCTCTGGAAGAGACTTCATAAGAGAGATAATTGACCGGACGTGTCATCAAATCCAGATTATCCATAAAGAGAGGAGCCGTAAAGGTCAGATTCAGATTGACCGATCCGCACGCAAAAGTGTAATAGGTCTGCATAGCTTGCACATCTACCGAAATCTGTTCAGCAGTCTGCTCAAAGAATTGATAATTCTCCTGTTCAACCATCAACCCAAAATCCAGCAAAGCATTTCCCACGCGATTGTAACAATAGGCAGCTATCAGGTTCTTCCCCTTTTTTAATGAAGCAGCCACTTCATCGGAAAGTTTCAACTGTGCATGCTTCTTGCAGGCGTTACCCGTATCCACAACCTTGATACCATTAATATATATAATCACATCATCATCGTGTGAGTAATCCAGATATATGTTTCTGCCGGCCATATCTTCCTGAAGGTCTATAGTACGACGTACCCATATGTACTTCTCGCCCCACTGCGTCTTGGCAGTATGCTCATTTTCCATCGTTCCGAAAGCTGCTTTGCCTTCTTTCCAACGACTATCATCAAAAGCCATCGTTTGCCAGCCTTCAGCCGGTTGTGCCACTGTATACTTTCCCACCCAGTCTTCCTGTTCGGAGTTAGGGACTATGGTGCTCAACTCAAGTTCTTCCGCTCCCATGAAACGGTAAGTTTGTCCGTCCACCTTGGCAACACCAATCAGAGGGAAATTCTTACCGGTCCAGTGTCTCACTGAGCCATCATATAAGTTATCTTGGAAAGCCCACGCGCTCGTATAAGGGTCAATGGTGACCAGCGGATAAGCAGGCGCACGTAGTTCATTTTTGGCATGCTGTTCAGGCTGAGGAGAAGTACACGCCGTCAAAGCAGCAATTCCTAACAATAGCGTCATTAATCGTTTCATGATTTAAATGTTTTTCTTAGTTATTCATTATACTTCGGTATCTACATCTTGTCGGTACAGGAGCAATAAGGTTTCACATATCTTTTACATAAAAACTAATAAGAAAAGTATGAAATGTGTTTTCATATAAATTACGTGTTTTTATGTTGAGGCAAAAGTAGAAAATTGGTAATATAACAAGTAAAAGAATACATCCAATGCATGGAATAATCGCGTCAAAAGCGGTTTAAAGACCTGTTATTATACAATAATGTCTTTTTCCGAGACAATACTAAATTTTCGTAGAAACATATTCCTTTAACTATACCTATTTCTTCATTCACAACAAGAAGCCAACAAGTCCAGTCTTAACTAAAATGACAATTTAACATATGCAGGGAGAAAGATTTTCTACTCATATTAGAAGTAAATTCCGGAAGCTTTCGGAACGTATTGATAAAGCTTTAGTAACGTATTCATAAAGCTTACCGGACGTATTCCGAAAGCTTCAAGAACAAACTGTTCATATATAAGCAATTACAGAAACACAGTTCACCCCTCACCCGCTATCTCCTATGGACAGGGAGATGGGAAAGATTAATGAAGTGGTGAACCGGGAAATGAAGATATTTTTGAGAAGAATGCTAAAGAGCAAGAATCAGACGCGGATGGAACTCCGCTTCCAAAAGACTTCGCTGACGGGCGTCAGCTATAAATAAACTGGTAGACAGCACCTCGCCTACGGCTCCATCCGCCGTGACGACTGCCACTTCTCTTTTCCCTTCTACCAGCTTTCCATTCTGAGGGTTGATGATGTGTTTACGTTCGTGTGAATCGTTGCCCGAAGTCGTGAGACATTCATCGTGAAGAAGCAATTCCGGACGTTCTTTCTGCTGCGAGGCGGCGGCTTGTCCGAAGTCGACCTTCCACCCATCAGCCATAGGATGATGTCCTAAAGCCAATACAGAGCTATTTCCCATATTAATCAATGCATCTCCCACTTCATAGCGTTGCAGCAAATGCCGCGTCTTTTCTAAAGCATAGCCTTTCAGGAAACCGGAAAGGTTGATGGTTATCCCGGATTGCAGGAAAAAGAGGGTACGTTCCTGAGGTAACAGTTGAATACTGCGAATGGTATCGGATGTGTGATGAGCCGAATGGATGGTAACATCGAAGCATCCATCGGTCCGGGTATAACAGTCTACACAGAAAGTAAGCATATCATAAAGTTCCCGGCTGACCGGTTGCGGGCATGTAGCGGCAGTACGGTTCAGTCTGGCCAGTTCACTGTCCACATCGTAGTAGTTGGCCATCTTTTCCAGACGGCACAACATTTCATGAACAGCATTGACCACAAGCATCAACGCCTCTTCGCCTTGCCTGCCGCACAGCACAATATCAACGCGCGTATGCATCGATGGAAACCATGCGTAAAGCAGTCCACCGTGGGCAGATGAAAACTTGTAAAGATGTTGAATTACATTCTGCATTTCTTAAGTTAGCGTTTCTTTGAGAAAAGCGAAAAGGCAAGCTACAAATACCTGCAACTTGCCTTTTCTAAGACATAATAATAATTACAATTCTTTGATCTTTATATTCTTAAACCAAACTTCATCTCCATGATCTTGCAGAAGGATGTTGCCCGATTCCCAATTACCGAAGTTGGGCCAATCTCTGTACTTACTATAAGCAACCAGTGCATCCCACATTTCGTTCTGGCGTGTGTACTCAATGAGCTTCACACCGTTCAGCCAATGCTCTACATGATTGCCTTTCACAACAATCATAGCTGTATTGAAATCTTTCTTATTGAAAGGTTTGTCTGCCGGAGCAGGGATCAGATCGTAAAGCGAACCCAGTTTACGGTTGCCCTTCACACCCAATTTAGCATCGGGATGCTTGTCATCATCAAGAATCTGGAACTCACAACCGATAGCAGAACCGGCTCCCTTATTCATATCCGGGCTAACGAAGTATTTTACACCACTATTGGCACCTTCAGTGATTTTGAAGTCTACCTTCAGGATGAAGTTCTTGTATTTCTTAGTTGTTACAATGTCACCACCGTTGGCAGCCTCTGCACCGCCGCTCTTCATCACTTTCAGAATACCGTCTTCCATCTTCCAGCCTTTTTCAGGGAAAGAATTCAGTCTTGCTCCTCTCCAGCCTTCAGAGGTCTTGCCATCCCAAAGGAGTGCCCAGCCTTCTTTTGCTTCGTTCGGAGAGATTGTGTTAGCTATTACATTAATTTCCGGTGCTTTCTGGGCAGTCTGATAACGTTCTACGTCCGTAGTACAGATACGGATGTTTTTCCAACTAACAGTTTTGCCTTCATCGGCAGCATTACCAATGGCATGCACTTGCAGGGCGATAAAGCCAACAGGAGTCATATCATCCCAGATGTTAGCACAGGGCACTCCGTTAATCCAAGTAGCGATAGAATTACCTACAGCTTCGATGCGTGCCTTGTTCCACTGATTGTTTTTGAAAGCTGTTTTAGCAGCCGGATTCTGTGTCAAAGGATAAAGCCAATTGCGACGGGCCTCGTCATAGATGCCACCCGACCATGCACGCTTTGAAGGGTCTATTTCAAACTGATAGCCATGTACACGGCCTTTCTGATAGTCCTTCTTGCTTTCACTACGCAATTGTACGCCTGAGTTCAGTCCATCATCTATCTTAAAATCGAACTCCAGGATAAAGTCACCATACACTTTCTTTGTAGCCAGGAAAGTGTTAGGAGTATTCATCTTAGAAACGCCTACAATGGCGCCGTCCACTACTTTATATTCGGCCTTACCGTTCAGCTTCTTCCAGCCGTTCAGGTTCTTGCCATTGAAAAGAGGCTCCCAGTTCTGTGCCGAAACCACAGATGCACAAAACAGAAGCAAAAGCAATAAATAATTCTTCTTCATATTGATATTTCTTTTATTGATTGTGTAATATTATAGTTTATAGAACTCATCCCATCCCTTACGTGGAGGCACCGAAGTCAACATCGCATTGGCAAATGCATTATTGGTAATCTGCTTCGTGCGGGGATCAAAGAATAATTGTGTATTGAGGCGTTGTGCCATTACTCCCAATGAGAAGACCTGTCCCAACACACCGTTTATTTCAAACGGAGAACGGGTCTTTTCCTGTCCCATACAAGCCAGCAGGAAGTTTTCGAAGTGGTTGGACGGGCTCTTGGGTACTTCCGGCAACTTATCGGCCATTTCTTTCGCTCTTTCCTCCGGTATGATGGAAAGTGTGCTGCCATGAGTTCCACCCTTGAAAGTCAGGTCCTTTGTATAAATAATCTTTCCGGGATTCAACTTAGCAGCCGGTGCGTCTCCCTGATTCGTTGCAGGAATATTAGGATCCAGTCCGGATACGCCATAACCAGCAGGAATAGGAGGAAGATTGTCCAAACCGTCATACCAGGTAATGTCAACCGGCGGCATGCCCTTACGTTGCGGGAAGCGGAACAGAATGGTGGAAGAGTAAGGGAAGAAATAATCATTGTGTCCGTTGGCATATTGCATCGTTATTTCATACGGCAATCCCAGCTCAAGGAATTCGTGAACTGTATCCAGAATATGTGCACCCCAGTCGCCCAGACAGCCCATTCCGAAGTCGTACCAACAACGCCACTGACCCAGATGATAATCCTTGTTATATTCATGGTAAGGAGTGACTCCTAACCAAGTATCCCAATCCATATCCTTTGGCAGTTGTTGTCCCGAAGGGAATTTATAGATATTCGTATCCCACTTATGCCAGCGGCGAGGATTGTTCATATGTGCCGTCACGGCCGTCACATCCTTGATGATGCCGGCGTCCATCCATGCCTTGAACTGGAAGTAGTTAGCCTCCGAGTGTCCCTGGTTGCCCACCTGTGTAGCCAAGTTGGGACGTTTCAGCGCAGCCTGCATCAACAGTTCGCCTTCATAGAAGGTACGTGCCAAGGGTTTTTCCACATACACATGCTTGCCTGAGGCCAGCGCCAGCATGCTGATGGGGAAATGAGAATGGTCGGGCGTTGCTATGGCTACCGCATCGAAATCATTGCCTGCCTTGTCAAACATCTGGCGGAAATCGCGAAAACGCTTTGCCTTAGGATACAGGTTCATTACTTTCTGAGTATGGGGAGCTCCCATATCAACATCGCACAGAGCCACTACTTCGACCATACCGGTACGTGCAAAATCACCAATGATTTGTTCGCCACGGTTTCCAATGCCTATATAGGCAATCTTTACTTTATCTGTCACTTTTCTTTGCGAGGCAAAAGCTGGAGCGCCCAGTATGTCACCGGCACCGAATGCCAGTCCGGCGGAAGCCATGGTCATGGTCTTCAAAAAATCTCTTCGTGTTGTCATATTCCAAGGGTATTAATTAAGTTACTGAATTTCATTTATTATTATATTTCGTTCTTCTTCTTTAGAAACAGATTCCTTATTCCATAGAACAGAATGCGCAGAACAGTCCAAAAAACATAAAGCACACACGAAAATGCGAGGACATAGAAAATAGAGGTCAGCATTTCCGAGAAAGGAGTCTTATAGGAGATTATCGCATACAGGTTTGCCAAATTGCCTATAATAAAGCATGCCAGTAAGGTAAGCAATTCTATTTTCTTCCGGCGGGCGGTAATGATTGTGTTTTTCATACGGCTTCAGGTGTTTTAGCTTGATGGTTCAGATAGTTTATTTTATATTCATCAGGGAAATAAAGTACCCGCTCTTCCTGCAAAGCCTGATCACCCAACAAGCAAAGCATACTTGCATAATAACCCTCTTCGGCTATGCGCTTCGGCTGCTTACGAGTTATGACAGCCTCAACAAAAGCTTCCAACAATAAAGAAGTACCGTCCGACTTGGGCCGTTCTCCCAAAATAAATTCCCCCTTGTTTTCATTGGCAGTTTCCGGCGCCCAGCTTGTTCCGGCAAAGGGCAGGGAATCAAATACCTTATTCTCCCAATCGTTAATCATCTGCAGGAATCCGGGTGCAGGAGGCACACTCTCAAAATAATATTTACCTTTTTCCGGTTCTACTGTTCCCAGACTACCCATGATTTGTTCTTCCAAACCATAGAACTTATTAGATATGACAGAATCGAATGTCATTTTCACTCCGTCATCAAATACATAAATACAACTTACATTGTCATATACTTCGCGACCGTCTTTCCAGTAAGTGATGGCTCCATGTCCCATCACCTTCTCAGGAAGCTTTTGCAACGCCCAACTTCCTATCTGCAATTGATGGCAAGCTAATTCGGTCATCAATCCTTTGGAATATTCGCGATACAGACGCCAGTTAATCTGACGTTCCAAGTCAGGCGAAGGTACTTCCCGCCTCCAGTCCCCGTTCCGGTTCCAGAAAGTACGGATGGCACCTATTTCACCAAATGTACCTGCATGAATCATCTCCATAGTCTTGATATATCGCGGATCGAAAAGGCGTTGTTGTCCGGTGAAAAATATCTTGCCCGTGCTGATGTGCTTACTATAAATGCGGTAACACTCTTCCATTGTAAAGCCTATTGTTTTCTCACAGAACACATGTTTGCCGGCATCAAAAGCATCCAGCACAATCTGACAATGGGAATTAAGGGGAGTAGCTACCAATACTGCATCAATTGTTTTATCTTCCAGTATCTTCCGGTAGTCTTTATAGACCTTTGCTTTGGGAGCCAGTTTCAACCCTTCGTCAATGGAAGGTTGGTAGATATCGCACAATGCCACAATATCCACTTTAGGATTCTGAATCAGAAAACTCATCAGGAAACGCCCTCTCGACCCGGGACCGATAATTGCCAAACGACATTTCTCGTTAGACGTTTCCACTACTTCCGAAAAAGCAGAAAGCCAAGGGCTGGCTGACAATAGCACCCCGGCCCCAAGCACTCCCATATTTTTCAGAAACTCTCTTCTGCTGATTAATGTATTTTTCATAATATGAACTTTAAAATAAAAACCGACTATACCCCTGCTTTTCTTTCAAGACGGAATAGCCACATAAAATAACCCCCAAAATTAGCGAAATTTTGAAACATAGAGTATAAATATCCACTCAAACAATATAAAAATCGTTCCAAACTCCCCTATTTTACTTTATAAAGTCCTTAGGAAGAACGCCAAACTGCTTCTGGAAGCATTTGGAAAAGTAAGAAGGGGTATTGAAACCGGTCATATAACAAACTTCATTTATCCGGCATTCTCCCTCTTTGAGTAATTGCACCGCTTTCTTTAAACGTTCCAGACGAATGTAATCGTTCGGAGTCATGTCTAATATACCTTTTATTTTCCGGTTAAGGCTCGAACGGCTCATATTCAATTGTCCTGCCATATCATCCAGGTTAAAATCAGGATTCTGCATATTTGCATCCACCACTTCCTTCAACGTCCTGAGGAAAGTCTCATCTGCCTTAGTCATTGCCATACTGTTAGCCTGCACAAAAGGAGAATGGGCAAAAGCAACCCGCAATTTCTCCCGGTTGCTTAGCAAATTAGAGATACACACCTTCAGGTACTCCACGGAGAATGGTTTCTCTATATAAACATCCGCTCCAAGCTTCATCCCTTCTATCTTTGCTTGAAGAGTGGTCTTGGCAGTCAGCAATATAATGGGTATATGGCTATGGTCCAATTCCGATTTCAAATGTTCACATAACTCCAATCCATCCATTTCGGGCATCATAATGTCCGAAATAACCAGATTGACAGTATGTTCTTCCAATACTTTCAAGGCTTCCACTCCATTCAAGGCCGTCAATACCTGATATTTAGTGGATAGCTGTTTCACAATGAACGACTGCATCTCCAAGCTATCTTCCACCACAAGGAGAGTATATTGGTTTTGCGGATTAGAATCTACTTCGACTTCATTCTTTTCTACAGGTTTTTCGCACTCAACCTGCTCCTTCTGCCCCCTGGCATGGGTATGCCTTATCGGAAGCGATAACAGGAATTGATTGCTTTCCATAGAATCATTCATGGACAAAGTGCCTCCATGAAGTTCGGCAAGCGAACGTGCCAGAGGCAAGCCGATACCTGTGCCGGAAACAGAATGCAGCACACCGTCTTTACACTGAACAAATGGCTTGAATATCTCTTCGCGCATCTCTGCCGGCACAATATACCCATCATTGCATACCAAAAGATACATCTGCTCACCTTCAACATATAACTTAATACGAATATATGTTTCCGAATATTTCATGCCATTCGTCATCAAATTACTGATAATTTTAGTGAGTCCCTCCTTATCGACCGAGGTATACAGTTCTTCGGGAGAATCTATTGTAAACTCCAACCCACTTTGGCGTGCCAATGGCTTAAAGCGCTTATATGTTTTACGCAGAATATCCGCTACATTGCATTCTACAAAGTCCAGTTGGAATCCTTGTGTTTCTGTTTTCCGAAAATCGAGCAACTGGTTCACCAAGTCGAGCAGGCGGTTCGTATTCAAATCCATAATCTCCAAGTCATCTCTGATTTCATCAGAAACCGCACCGGATGCCAAAACATTCTCTAACGGGCTCTTTATCAACGTTAACGGTGTACGTATCTCATGAGCTACATTCGTAAAGAAATCTATTTTTGCCGTATAGAGTTCACGCTCTTTTTTCCGTTCAAACTTCTCCATCGCCAACCGGTGCTTCTGTTGGGTTCTTCTTCTGAAGTACAACGCAGCAATGCCCAATGAGCATAAGATCAGCATTACATAAATAACATATGCCCATACCGATAAGTAAAAAGGAGGTCGGATACGTACATTGAGTATACGCTCCGTATCGTTCCATTTACCGTCTCCATTGGAGCCTTTTATGTGCAGCGTATAGCTTCCATAAGGCAGATTAGAATAAGTTATCATAGAATTCCGCCCCAGCACATACCACTCATTATCAAAACCTTCCAATTTATACATCAGAAGATTCATTTCCGGCGCCTGATAGCTCAATGCAGCTACTTGGAAAGCAAAGGAATTCTGGTCTGCAGCAAGTTCTATCTTGTCGGAGTAGGTGATGCTTTGTTGCAAAGGAGAACCCGGAGTATCGACAGATAACCGCTTATTAAACAAATAAAAATCGGTAATCACCACCGGAGGAAGGAAGGTATTCTCGACAAAAGTCTCCGGATCAAATATGATAAACCCATTAATACTCCCCAGATAAATACGCCCTTTCTTATCACAGTATCCGGACTGGAAATTAAACTGATTGCTCAGCAACCCATTGGCCCGGGTATAGACATGCATGGCTTCGGTCTGCGGATTGAAGCAGACCAGACCATAATTACTCGTAATCCACAGGTTTCCCCGCTTGTCTTCTACCATCTTATAGACGGTATTGTTCGGAAGGCCATTCGAAGTATCGTAACGGGTGAAATCATCCGTTTCAGGATTATAACGGCAAAAGCCCTTTCCCATCGTCATAAACCACAGGCGCTTTTTGCTGTCTTCATAAATAGAAATCACCTTATTATAGGAGAGAGAAGTTGGATCTTTCTCATCCGAAAGGTAACTCTTCCATTGTTTGGTGTGCGTATTGTAACAAAACACACCGTTTGAGAAAGTGGCAAACCACAGATTCCCATTAAAATCTTCCAGAATATTATAAATAAACAGAATGCCCAGTTGCGGGATATGGGTAAAATCATCGGAAGAACGGTTATATTTCAGCAAACCGGATGTTGTCCCTATCCATATGTCCCCCGTAGTTGTTTTGCAAACCGTAAAAACATCATTGGCAACCATGGAATTCTCCTCTTTGCCTTTGGAGTAATGCTTCACTTGCCCAGTGCGTAAATTCACCTTGTTCAGTCCCCCGGAAAAAGTACCTACCCACAAATCATCTCCATCCATGCAGAGGGCATGAATATTCTTATAGATGGAAGGATGCTCAAACGGTACTATCTTTTCAGTCTCGGGATCAAAATTAAATAATCCCTTATCTTCGGTGCCTATCCATAAAGTACCGTCATTACTCTCACAGATTTCACGCACCCGGCGACCGAAATACTTGATATCATCTCTCGGATAGAATTTCTCAAAATAAGTCCACTGGTATGGATAGTAGTTCACACCACCAAAATAGGAGCCTACCCACATGCCATTCTCTCTATCCCGATAAATCGAATAAATGGCATTGTCCGACAGGGCATAGGAATCATCCTGGTCGGGCACTGTCAGATGGGTGACATGGTCATTGGTAAGATTGTATATGTATAATCCCGTTTCCGTACCTGCCCACAGCTCATCATCAGATTTAAACTGCAATGTACGTACATAAGCATTCAGAAGCTTACGGGATTTGCCATTCGTAAAGTTTATTTCGGTCAATCCGTTGAATGATGCTACATAGATGCAGTTATGCGGACCATTGACCTGGCAATTAATAATATCGTCTTTGAATATTTCATTTCCATCTGCATCCTTAAAAGGTTGCAAGGTTTCAAAACCAGCCTTTGCGGAATAAAGATTATCGCCATGCAATGCCAGCCAAAAAGTATCTCCATTCAGCCAAAAGCGAGTAACATTAGGTATTCCCGACTCATGAAGGTAGTTCTGCAATTGTTGTTTACTGCTATTGTAACAGAATAATCCCTGATATTCGACTGATATCCAGATATTATTCTGTTCGTCACTCCTTATCATAGTCACGAAATCCCGAATCACCGTTCCCTTATCGCTTGTTCGATTGAATGAAGTAAAAGAATCCAATACCGGATTATAAATAAAGACACCTCCATCAGTACCGACCCAGATATTCCCGTCAGTATCTTCATAGAGTGTCGTGATGAAGTTCCTTCCTAAATTAGAGTTTTCATTGTTATAGACACGGAAAGACAAACCATCATAACGGTTCAAACCGTCTTTAGTACCAAACCACATAAAGCCTTTCTTGTCCTGGAATATCTGATTCACAGAATTCTGCGAGAGACCATTTTTAATGTCTACCGTCCTGAAATAATAGTGAACAGCATTATAAGCATAGGACGGCAATGCCGCCACTATGCACAGACAAAAGAAAAGCTTTATGAATGTTCGGTTCATAACTTCCTCCTTCTTTTCGAGAGTTTTATTTCTTTAATGAATTACAGATACGTGTGTTTATCTCTTTAACGCGCTTTTCATCCAGTTTTATCACCTTGCGGTCATAAGTAATCAGACCGTTCACTTCCACCTCCACGTCAGTGGTCTGCGTATAAACTGCGCCGGAGAATCCTCTATCTATCAATTTATACAGCATATCGGCATACTTCACGTATTCGTCCGTAGCCTCTTTGGAAGAATTAAACTGAACATACCCCCAGTTGCGATTCGGTTCCCAGAGATGATCTTTCAAAACAAGGCCGATACCACCATATTCACCCAGAACCGTTGCACGTTGAGCGTCATATAAGAACATCTCCGGTGCGGGATAATGATGAAGGTCGAGCATATCTCCACAAGTATAATGGTTGCCACCACTTGCCGGATTCACCAGGCGGGTCGGGTCATATTGTTTTGTCCATTCGGCTATTTCAACCGTTTTGAATTGTCCCCACGCCTCATTGAATGGCACCCAAGTACCGATGCAAGGATAAGAATAAAGACAATCCATTATCTCTTTCCATTCTTTACGGTAGTAAGCCTCAGACTCTGCGGTACGTTTCATCTCAGTACCATTAAAATACTGGCGCATCTGCCATTGCGGACTGCGGTCTCCACTTGGCATATCCTGCCATACAATAATTCCAAGTTGGTCGCAATAGGTATACCAGCGGGCAGGTTCCACCTTGATGTGCTTACGAATCATATTATAACCGAAGTCTTTCGTCTTCTGGATGTCATACAATAAAGCCTCGTCCGTAGGAGCTGTATATAATCCATCAGGCCACCATCCCTGATCGAGCGGACCAAACTGGAATACGGCTTCATTGTTCAGTTCCAAACGCATCACGCCATTAGCATCCCGGCCGGTAGAGTACTTACGCATAGCTGCATAGCTATCCACTTTATCTACAACCTTTCCATCACTCTTTAAAGTTACCTTCAACGTATAAAGAAAAGGAGAATCAGGGCTCCATAACTTAGTAGCCTTAGGCATGGTCACTTCTACAGCTTCTCCGTTAATACTTTTACCTGTAGCTACCAACTGGTTACCGTCATACACGTTTACCTCTACAAAATCGGATGCAGAATTAGCATTCAATTCAGCCTTTACCGTCAGCAAGTTGCGATCGATATCGGGAGTGATACGAAGATTCTCAATATGTTTTCCGGCAACAGGTTCCAACCATACAGTTTGCCAGATACCGGTTACAGGGGTATACCAAATACCTTCCGGTCTGTTCACCTGCTTGCCACGAGGTTGAGGTCCTCTATCCGTAGGGTCCCACACTTTCACCACCAGGGTATTATTACCTTTGGCAGCCAAAGCAGGAGTTATGTCGAAAGAGAACGGGGTAAATCCTCCGGTATGACTTCCAACTTTAACACCATTCACCCATACATCTGTTTTCCAATCGACAGCACCGAAATGCAACAGAACTTGTTTGCCTTTCCAAGCCGATGGTACATCGAAACTCCGTTGATAAATCACTTCCTGTTTCTCGTTCACCCTTTTTCCTACTCCGGACAGGGAGGATTCTATCGCAAAGGGAACAAGAATCTGACCTTCAAAATCAGTTGGTATAGCTCCACCTTTATCAATAATTGCATAATCCCACAAGCCATTCAGGTTCTTCCAATCATTACGTTGCATGATTGGGCGTGGATACTCCGGTAAAACTTGAGACGGATTGATTTGTTCCGCCCAATTAGTCTTTATCTTGTCACCGACAGGTTTCCATTGAGCCAGACTCTCTAAAATAAAAAACGTTACTAAGAATAATGAGATGAATAATCTTTTCATGGTATATAACTATTTTAATTGTTCGAAAGCAAAGTTAGCCACAAATTCATTTTTAAAATAACGCGATTGGCTCAATAAATGCAATAATCTTTCCATTTTTAGCGTGTTAATCAGAAAGATACCCGAAAAGTACAGAATAATGGAGCAATCAGGAATATTACAGGGGCAACCGCATCAAAAGTCTCCTTCATTTCTTTCTAATGAACAAAATGCGCTAAGGTGGCAGGGCGATAAAGTAAGCGTTTGAATTAAGTTCTCAGATCGCTACTTTTATGTTTTTTCCCTGCGATGGCTAAGAAAAATCGCAGTAGACACTTATTCTTTCCACCGTGGGGAAAGTTTCTTTCCATCACTGAGAAAGTTTCTTTCCACCATGGTGGAAAGAAAAAACCTCCATGGTGGAAAGAATAAGCATTCGTAGGCAGAGGAGTAAACCTTGGCAGGGAAAAAGAATAAAAGTGCCTAAGAAAGAAGTTATGTGTTCCAAGATTTTCGTAATTTCGCCCAATAAAATCTAATAGCATGCAGTAATGAAAACACTTAAAGCAGCATTGATACCTCTGATAATAGCCTTATCACTTCCTTCCGGACAAGCACAAACCCGCTTCGATGATCTGGAATTCAAGCAATTCTCCACACCGGAAGGACTGCCTAACAGCATGGTTCACCAGATTTATCAGGACAGGGATGGATATATCTGGATTTCTACATTCTATGGATTATTCCGTTACGACGGTTACGAAGTTCGTACGTATAAATCCAACCTTTACACTCCCGGACTTTTAGCTAATAATAATGTAATTTGTGCAGAAGAAGATTATTCCCACCGCCTTTGGATTGGGACGCATGAAGGACTTTGCGTACTCGATAAGCAAACAGGCGAAATAAGGAAAATGAAGCTGGAAGGAATAAGCAAGCATCGCTTGAACGAAATTCATGTGACCAAAGATAATAAAGTTTATCTGGGATATATCCGTGGAATGGCTTATTATAATGCAGAGCTAGATACATTAGAGTTGATGACAAGCAAGAATTGCAAAGGTGAAGTACCCGAGCAAATCAACATTCAAACCTTGCTTGAAGATGAAAACGGCGATTTATTGATTGGCACATGGCAAGATGGTCTTTTCCACTATAATATAAAAGAGAATAAGTTTATACACTATCCTCCGTTGGATGAAAGCAACTCCGTATTGGCTTTATTCCAAGACTCAAAAGGTGCATTATGGATAGGTACAAGCGGTTCCGGGCTGTATAAGGTAAACTTCTCTCCTGATAAGAAGACATTATCTGTCGAAAAAGCCTATAAGCACGATGCTCTTAACACTCTGTCCCTCTCTTCCGATTATATTTATTCCATTCACGAAGACCTGCAAACTCATTCGTTATGGCTGGGTACACGGAATGGGGTCAGCATCATGGACTTGACCGATGAAGGGAAATTTATAAACTACCGAGAGTCGGGTTCAGAACACTATCTGCCTGTCCGTGAAGTGAACACCGTCTTTCGCGATAAAAATGGCTTGATGTGGATTGGTACCAAAGGTGCCGGAGTCTTTCATGTGAATACCCGTACGCGTCCTTTCGAAGTTTTTTATCCGCGTGGCAACGGGAAATCTTTTACGGATATTATCTCTACCTTGTATGTGGAAGAAAGCGGAGCTTCTTGGGTAGGCTTCGGATATGGAATTGATTATCAGTCGGAAGACGAGAAAGTAACCTTAATTCCCTCTAAACGCCCCTATCATATTTCTTACAGCCCATCTACCCGGGAAGTGCTGCTTGCTATCCATGATGGAGGGGTGATAGTTTGTCGGAATGGAAAGATTGTCCACCAGTACAAAGCCTCGAATTGCGGTTTTATACCTCACGATTTAGTCTATTGGGTACATGAAGACCGGAAAGGGAATTGGTGGTTAGGTACATATAAAGGACTTAGCGTGCGTTATCAGAATGGTCGCGAATACAGTTTCAATCAATTGCCCGATGCCGATAAATTACTTTCTAAAGAGATAACCAGCATAATGGAAGATAATGACGGCTCTTTGTGGCTGGCGACCAATAATAATGGCATCGTCCACGTCACCGGCAATATGGAACAGCCCGAGTCTTTGCAATGCAAGAATTACTGCATTGAAAATGGCTTGTTACCGATCAACACCCCACTTTGTTTTCTTCTGGATAAGAGTGGAAAGGTTTGGGTGGGAACGGAAGGAAGCGGACTTTGCCTGTATGACGCACAGAATGATTGCTTCCGGTCTGTTCATCAGGAATACAATTTGCCGGGAGATATGGTTGGTAGCATGGAGGAAGACAATAACGGAAACCTTTGGCTGGGCACTAACCAGGGATTGGTGAAACTGACAATTACCGGAGAAGAGAAAGGGCGGGTGCGGATATTTACGGTAGCCGACGGATTGGCCGATAACTTCTTCAATCAGAATGCATCCTTCTATCGTAACGGGACTTTCTATTTCGGTTGCAGCCGCGGCATCGTTACGTTCAACTCTAAAATTGCCGAAGAAAATCACTCTGATGTTTCTTTATGCATTACGGATATATGGATAGACGGGAAATCATTGGAGCAGATGCCGGAAAATAAAAGAAGAGAAATCAGCCCTTTCACCGCCGATTTTACGGAACAACTCATTGTCCCCGCCGCATATTCCAATTTTACCATATGCTTTGCTTCCCTCACTTACAATCATCCCCAACAGAATAATTACGCCTACAGATTGCAAGGGCTCGACACCGACTGGCACTATGTGAATGCTTCCAACCGCAATGCCTATTACTCCAAACTACCTCCGGGAGAATATGTCTTTGAGCTACGCGCCACGAACGAGAATGGAGATTGGGGAGAAATACGGAAAATGGGAATAACCATCAAACCTCCTTTCTGGGCCACTTGGTGGGCATATCTTATCTATGCATTCATATCCGTATCAGTCTTGGCATTGATATGGTGGGAAATACGCAGAAGGCTGATGTTGCGCAACCGGAAATATCTGCAAAAAGGGGAAACAGACAAGGTGCATCACATCAAATTCCAGTTCTTTACGAACATCGCTTCGGACGATGAGAAGTTCTTGCAAGATGCCATTGCTTGTGTGAACAGGCATCTGAGTGATACTGACTTTGACGTTCCCCAATTTATCGATGAAATGGCGACAAGCCGCACCACCCTGCACAAGAAACTTAAATCACTGACGGGGCTGAATACAACAGGCTTTGTACGCAGCATTCGCCTGAAGGCCGCCTGCAACATTATGGATGGGAATAAGAACATACGTATCTCCGACCTCGCCTATCAGGTAGGTTTCAATGACCCCAAGTACTTTTCCATCTGTTTCAAGAAAGAATTTGGTATGCAACCAACAGAATATGCGATGAAAGCGGCTAAAAACGCATAATCTCCCCAGCATAAGTGAGGTTGAAACATGTTCTTAAAAGGTAGAAGGAACATGTTTCAACCTTACCGGAGGATGCTTCACCCTCTTAAAACATATGGCTGATTACTTTTGTGACGTTAATTTTTTAATGTCTAATTATAAAAGAAGTTGGCCTATGAGACTTATTTTCTATGGAAACAAAAGATCGCTGATGGCGATTATTATTTGTGTGGCTTTGCTTACCGGCAGCCGGATGACTTATGCAGTTAATGAACACGCATCTGTGTATTCTACTCAGCAGACTGGTAAGATTAAGGGAACTGTAATCGATGTTAATGGGGAACCCGTCATTGGGGCAAGTGTTGTATTGAAAGGTACTTCCAATGGTACGATAACCGATATTGACGGTAATTTTACTCTTTCTGATATTCCTTCTAACGGAATGATCCAGGTAAGTTTTATTGGGTATAAAACACTCGAAGTGCAAGTTAAGGGGCAGAACTCCTTTAGCCTGACTTTATTGGAAGATACCGAAACCTTGGATGAAGTTGTTGTGGTAGGTTATGGCACGATGAAGAAATCGGATTTGACGGGCGCTGTAGGGTCCATATCTTCCGAAAAACTTGCAGCCAGAGGTACTACCCGTTTGGAGGATGCATTACAGGGGGCGGTGCCAGGAGTAGATATTACCCAATCCAATAGCCGTGCAGGAGGAGGATTCAATATCCAAATCCGTGGACAAGCTTCTATTAACAAACAGGCTTCTCCGCTGTATGTTATTGATGGTGTAGTATCTGAATCTATGGATTTCCTCAACCCTGAAGACATTGAGCGTGTAGACGTCCTGAAAGATGCTTCTTCTACAGCCATATATGGTTCCCGAGCTTCTGCCGGTGTGGTTATGATTACTACCAAAGGTTCTAAGGGAGCTAGTAAAGTCCAAAAAATGTCAGTCAGTTACGATGGATATTACGGTATACGTAAAATAGCCCGTATGCCTGATCTGATGGATGCTGAAGAGTTTATAGATTATCGCTTTGCTCGTTTTACTACATTAGAAACAACAAAGTACGATGGGTCCGGTCGCGCAGGGATCGATGCAAATGGTGTGCCTCATTACACAATTACAAAGGCTAATCAGGAAACGGCTTTCATGAAACGTATTGGTGGAGCTGATTACCGTGACTCTAAAGTTTACGAGATGATGATGGCAGGCGAATCATACGACTGGACGGATTTAGTAACACGTACAGCAGCCCAGCAAAACCACTTTATCAGTATGGATGGTTCAACCGAGAAAGCAACCTATCGTTTAGGCTTTGGCTATCAAAATGAAGAAAATGTTTTCTTGTACAACGATTACTCGCGTTTCAATATAAAAGGTTCATATGATGCAAAGCTTTCTAAAGTGCTTGAGGCTGGCTTGTCCGTTAATATGGCTTACAGTATAAAGGAGGACTTTCAAACGAATAGTAGTTACTCACCTTATGAAACAGCTTTTCTATTTAATCCGTTCATTTCTCCTTATGATGAAAATGGAAAAATTCTTCTTCAACCAGCTTCTAATGCACCTTTTGAAACAACTGCCGGATTTACATCTACCATCAGTCCGCTTATTGATCTTGCAGATAAAAATTATACAGATGAAACAAAGAAATACAATGTACTAACCAGTTTCTATCTGCGTGCTAATATTATGGAAAATATGAAATTTACTACAACTTTTTCGCCAAACTTCCAATATTCGCGTCAGGGAATTTTTAATGCTACAGGGTTGAATGACAATAATAAAGAGGGTTCTAGTTACTATTTTAGCACGGGTATGAACTCTGCACAAGTAGAAACCAAACAGCGTTTGAATTGGACATGGGATAGCCAATTGGACTATAATAAAACAATTGGAGATCATTCATTTAGCGGTATGGGACTTTTTTCTATGTATCGCTCGCAACTGGAGGCTTATAAGATGAAAGGCTTTAATATTCCTAACGATAAGCTTTCGTTCCATGCGTTGGAAAAAGCAGCGTCAAGCGACAAAACAATCGAATCTTCTTATACAGAATCAACAATGGTGTCGGGCGCTTTTCGTGTAAATTATTCATATAAAGGTCGATATATGGCAACGGCTACTGTTCGCGCCGATGGTTCTTCTCGCTTTGCTGAAGGTAATCGTTGGGGCTGGTTCCCATCGGCAGCATTGGCATGGCGTATGTCTGAAGAAGCTTTCCTGAAAGATACAAAGTGGTTGGATAACTTGAAGCTACGTCTGTCTTATGGGGTTACAGGTAATAATAACGTAAGCGATTATGTGACGCATTATTCAGCATCTGGTCCCAATTATGTGGTGCTGGATGGTACGGAAGTACAAGCATATTATCCGAACGGATTGGTGAATACAGCCCTTATCTGGGAAAAGGTGAAAGAGTTTGATTTTGGTGTTGATTTGAGTATCTTGAATAGCCGCATAAACTTAACGGCCGATATTTATAACAGATTGTCTGACGGGCAGATTATGGATCGGATTGTTCCGCTTGAGACGGGTGAGTCTAAAGCAACATTCAATGTAGGTTCTGTAAGAAATAGAGGTATTGAACTGGGTTTGCAATTTGGTGTAATCAGGAACAGTGAGTTCTCGTGGGACGTTAATGTTAACTACTCTCGCAACTGGAACAAAATTATAGAACTGAGTAATGGAAAGGTAGATGAGGTCGCTTCGAATCGTTTCATTGGTAAACCACTGAATTCATTACGTGACTATACTCATACGGACATAATTACCGACAAAGGTGTGACTATGAAAACAAAAGATGGCAACATACACTATACCTTGGAAGAATTATATGCTAAATATGGTTCGAAATATAAATGGTACGAAGGTCAGATGGCTGTAAACGACTGGAATAACGATGGACAGATAACCGACGAGGATAAACAAATCTATGGATGTACAGATCCTAAATGGATAGGAAGTCTTAGTACAACTCTGAATTATAAGAATTTCGACTTCTCAGTGATGATTTATACTAAACAAGGACAATGGACACGTAGTTATTTTCATGATAAATATATGGATGTAGGCCGCGGTCAGCAGAAGATGGCTATGGACTTCTACATTCCGGCAGGTACTCCTGTCATTGACCATGCCACTGGCGACATTGTTTTAAGTACCGAAACGAAATATGGAAAGTATCCTTATCCTAATAATTCCGATACTTCGGCAGGAGGGTATTACTCCAGTGCCGGTAGTGCAAAGGGGGAAGGGTTTCAATACCAGAAAGCCTCATTTGTGAAAGTAAAAAATATTTGTTTGGGATATACGTTTCCAAAACAGTGGATTGCAAAAGCTGGAATGCAGCATTTACGCCTTTATGTGAATATTCTTAATCCCTTTTGTTTTACCGATTACGAAGGTTTTGACCCAGAGTGGGCAAGCGCGAAATTGACTGATGGTGGTCCTGCTTCCGTAACGTATCAGATGGGTGTAAATATCAAGTTCTAATTTAAATGAAAGAATAAACAAGATGAAGAAATATATATATACAATCATGATTTTGATTTGTTCTATTTCAATAGTAAGTTGTGACGATTTCCTTACTACAGAGAATAAATCAAGTGTAACAGACAAGGATCATTTTTCGACTGAAGCCGGATTTGAAACTTTGGTGAACAATGCTTATGAGAAACTCCGTGGTATCTATGCAACTTCCAGTTATACAACTTTTTTCCAGGCAGGTACAGATATGTATGGTGACGCACGGCTTAAAATTAACGATGAATTGCACGAATATGAAACCTTGAACCCTGAAAACAGTTCGATGAAAACTCTTTATACAAACTGTTATAAAGGTATTCGTGCGGCTTATGCGGTATCCTATTATGCGGCAGATGCAAATGTTAGTGAAGCATTATGCAAAAAGCGTATTGACGAAGCACGCGTCATTGCAGTACAATTCTATTACATTTTAGTTAATACATTTGGAGGAGTGCCTCTGATAAAAGAATATGTGTCTAATATTGAAACCGGATATCCGAGAGCTACAGCAACAGACGTTTACACGTATATGATTGACGAACTTGAAGATGTAATTGCAGCAGGAGCACTTGATGCATCAACCGCGAAAAAAGGAGGTGGTAGAGTTAGTATTGAAGCAGCACAAGCGCTGTTGGCCCAAACTTATTTGGCTGCAGCTTGGGATCTGGATAAAAGCGAATATTTTACAAAAGCTGCACAAGCAGCTGATGCCGTTATTGCAGGTCGTAGCCTGACTACTCCTTTTGCTGAACTTTGGAAATCTGATTATAATGGAGATTACAGCGGGGATGACAATGAAGAATTCCTTTGGGATGTTGAATATGATCATGCTACTGCCAGTACTCCACAAGGTGGCGGTCACTGTTGGAGTGTCTTCTACACAAACTATATAGGTTCTGGGAGTGATGGAGGTAAAGGTTCAAAATCGGCTTTTATTGTAACTCTGCATGCTTTAAAGTGTTTTGAAAAAGGAGATGTCCGCTATGATGCGACATTCATGAAGGAACTACCCGATCTTCTCAATGGTGTATATTCGTATTGGACTTTCTACAAAAACGGAGGAAATTTTATCGGTACGCCAATCAAACGTTATTATCCCGCTTGGTATGAGACAGCAGATGATATAGAGGCATGGAGAAGTATTGATCCAGAAAATCGCAAGGATACCTGGATCATTCCAATGAGCGAGAATACACGTGAGCCTCAGGATTATACAGAAGGAGTTATTACCTATGAGCAGATGATAGGTTATAATTACGGTGGTTCTCCTTGTCGGAAATTTGATGATAGCTATACGCTCAAAAATATATATTCTGAGAAAGATGATTATCGCGATATTCATATTATTACCTTGTCAGAAATCTATTTGGTAGCGGCCGAAGCTTATTTGAAAGCGGGTAATGAACAATTGGCGTTGGCGCGTCTGAATGAAGTTCGGCGTCGTGCTGGATTGGCTGCTGCTGCTTCTATTGATATTGATGCAATACTTAAAGAGCGCGTTTGTGAACTTTTTGGACAAGGCTCAAGATGGTTTGACCTTCGGCGCACAAAAAAGTTAGTGGAATACAATAACTTGTATAACAAGCGTCTGGAAGGTCGGGCTCAACAGGCTATCGGTCAAAAGTTACTTCGCCCTATTCCACAAGCCGCTATTGATGCAAACGACCAAATGAGTAGTGCAGATCAGAATCCAGGCTATTAATCTAATATAGAAAAATAATACCCCACCAGCTAATTAAATTTATTATAGTATGAAAATAAAGATGATTCTTCTAGTGTCCTTTTTGTTATGCTTGAATGGTCTCCTAGCATCGACAATTACATCCTTTGGAAGTGGACAAAGACATTTTTATCCCGTTCGTGAAAGGATGATGGTCAAATCTTTGAACGGTACATGGAAATTCAAGTTGATTAAAGGACTTTTGGTTCCCAATGAATTATCAAATTGGAATACTACCGATTTTGATATTTCCGGGTGGGGTGATATTACTGTTCCCGGAAACTGGGAAACACAAGGTTTTAAAATACCTGAATATGGTAATGAAATTGCAGAATTAACAGGGCTCTATCGTACATCATTCGATTATGATTCGGCATGGGAAGGGCAACATGTTATTCTGCGATTTGATGGTGTGCATTTTGGCTACGAAGTTTTTGTTAACGGACAAAAGGCTGGTCAATGGGGTAGTGCTTATAATTTGTGCCAATTTGATATTACCCCATATCTTTTTTCTGATAAGAAAAATATCTTGAGTGTCAAAGTTATGACTCGCTCTATGGGTTGGGAATTTGATACTTATGATTGTTGGGGGATAGCTGGAATTACTCGCAATGTTGAATTGTTTGCTATAAACAATACTTATCTGGAAAATGTAACTTTTGTTTCGAATGTTAATCCTGAATTGGACGCTGAAATACGGCTTCGTATAGATGTGAATAGGTTTGATAAGATTGAAAAGAATAGTTTACAGTTGAATATTTCCCTGTCTGACCCGCAAAATAATCACCTTTTAAATTTCACACGAGCTATTTCGGAGAATATCAATGTATACAATTTTGAGGGATTTATTGAGCATCCATTGTTGTGGACAGCAGAAACACCAAATTTATATCGTTTAGAAGTTTGCATTGTTGATGCTAAAGGACAGATACAGCAACGTATAAACGAATATGTTGGCATCCGGAGTGTGACTATGGATGGGTATGAACTAAAGGTTAATCATCGCTCTATCCTTTTGCGTGGAGTATGCCTCAATGAAATTGATCCGAAATCAGGTCGTGCTTTAACCTATGAAGAACGTCGAATACAACTTTTAAAGATGAAAGAAGCTAATATTAATTTTATCCGTACGGCACATTATTCATTTGCTCCTGATTTTCTGAAGTTATGTAATGAAATGGGCTTCTATGTATGTAATGAAGTCTCTTTTGGAGCCCGGGGGGCAGATAATCTGTCTAAAGAAGAGTTTATTCCTGAATTAAAAGCAAGAGCTGAAGCAACAATTCGACGTGATAAGAACAATCCATCCATTATTATTTGGTCATTAGGCAACGAGAACCCCTATACACCCATAGTTGAAGAGGTTATTAAATATGTAAAAGAAAAAGATCCGACCCGACCTCGCGGATTACCGCAAAAAGCCGGTGATTTCACGGCATTTACTAAAAAGCCTAGTGAGAACGTTGATATTGTGATGGGACATTATTTGAATGACGCTCGCATTGACCAAGCTATAAAAGATACTCGCTTACCGATCATTCATACTGAGTATGCTCATGCACAAGGAAATGCATTCAATGAGTTTGAATCAAAGTTTACCCGGATACTGAAGGAAGAAAAGGTTATCGGAGGATCTATATGGTGTTGGAGTGATCAGGCTATTTTAACGAATGGAGAGATGAAAATCGGTTATTCCTCAAATCCAAAAGCTCTAAATCGTGATGCAAGACGGGATCTGCCTAAAGAATATCAGGGTATTTGGATTGATTCAAAGAGATTTCTTGACACATTTGGTGACCGGGGTTCAGATGGAATTGTTTATGCGGATGGTTATCCGAAAGAAAGTTTTTACTTGGTCAGAAAAATGTATTCACCAGTTGTGGTATTAACTTCATTTTTAAATGGAAAGTTAAATGCAAAAAATACGTTCTCTGTGGAACTGGAGAATCGTTTTGATTTTATTTCTCTTCATGGCTATCAGTTGAAATGGCAGGTGAAGAATTTACAAAAAGTACTGGATGCCGGAAGTTTTTGGTTACAGATACCAGCTCGAGAAAAGGGTGTAATTAATTTGAATACGCAACTGCCACAGATGGTCGACTTTAACGACTTGACCCTTTATCTAGAGGTATTAACTCCTAATGGTAAAAGAATGTATGAACGTAATCTTCCAATAGAGCTTGACGGGAGTAACGAAGATTACATGAGCTTAGTTAAAAATGCAGCATCTACAAAGAAGTCAAAAACTAAAGTTACCAAAACGAATGCATCATTAACTTATGGAGAGTACAGTTATAATATTTCACATAAAGGGGTATTTAGTGTTGTAAATGAAAAAGGAAAAACAATAGAGACACCTTTACTCCTCCGTGTTGGACGTCCGGAAACAATAATGCTCCTCACACAAGGCTTGAAGAATAAATATTATTGGAATCCTTATTTGTTAGAACCCATTGTAGAAGAGTTTGCAGCAATTAAAAAAGATGATGGCGTGTATGTAACATTGCAATGCCGTTGGAATCGAAATGGGCAGGCCGAACAATATATTTCAGGCGAAGTGACTGTTTTCATAGCGGCTAATGGAAAGGTACAATTTGATTATAACCTTAAGGCTTCTCCGAATGCGAATGGCAATTTCCTTGAATGTGGGCTAACCTTAGATTTAGGAAAATCATATGATCAATTTGATTGGTTAGGTGATGGCCCCTATTCATCCACTCCTGGTAAAACTGCTTATAATGAACGGGCTATCTGGCAGTTGCATCGTGATGATATACGGTTCAACGGAAACAGAATGAATGTTGATGTTGGTGTTATTACGAATGGAGCACAGCACATCGCATTCTTAAGCGGCAATGGTAACATGGGTGTTGAAAATGTAAATGGGAATATACATATATCTCAAAATGCAATTGTTGCCGGGTATGGTACTAAATTTACGTCCCCCATCGGGTTATTGCCGATAGCGGATGTAGCTATCCAAGGGACTCTTATCTTATTTGCAGAGAATGCCCATGAAGATGCGTCTATTTTGAAGTCGATATTTAAAATGTTTCCGACAGTTGTTCCGGAAAAGCCTTATTTGAGAACTTATGGATGGTAATGCTATGAAAATATTTATATATATCGTTTTCATTCTATGTGGGGTTCATACTTCTGTTGCCCAAGAGAAGATTCTGTTATGGCCTCAGGGGAAAATGCCGAATAGTAAGGGGATGATAGTGTCTGATACTATAATTGATGGTCGATTGTTTCAAGTTGGAGAGCCGAGAGTCTATGTGTATCCGGCTGCCAAAGAAAAAAATACGGGTGCTGCAATTCTTATTGTTCCCGGGGGAGGCTATCTTCGCTTAACGGCCGATTACTCTAACATCCCTATTGCCTCTTATTATCAGCAACAGGGAATAAGTGCGTTTGTAGTTTGTCATCGTATGCCAGCATCACCTGATTTGGAAGTTCCTGAAATAGCACCTTGGCAGGATATTCAACGGGCCATGCGGATTATTTGCGCTAATGCGGCGAAATGGGGCATTGATTCCAACCGGATTGGTATTTTCGGTGGATCAGCGGGAGGACATGGAGCCTCAACTTTGGCTACTCATAAAGAAGATATAAGCGCTATTGGTGATGAACTCGATTGTTTTTCATATACGCCCGCTTTTATGATATTGCTTTCGCCTGTTATATCGTTTGAATCGCCTATTGTTCACGAAGGAAGCCGGGATCGCCTGTTGAGAGATAACAGTTCGGAAGAATTAATTGAGTTTTTTTCCAATGAAAAACATGTGACACCAGATACGCCTCCTGCATTTTTAGTTCATGCGAACGATGATAAGGTTGTATCGCCTCTGAATAGTATTGCATTTTATCAGGCTCTTAAAAATGCTGGGGTAGAATCATCTTTACATATATTTCCTTATGGTGGTCATCGTTTAGGTATAGGGAACTGTACAGGTTCTGCTGCCGTCTGGCCAAATTTATCTATTGATTGGCTAAAAGAGATGAAGTTTGTAGAATAGTTTAATAATCTTCAATAATGAAATGTGTTATGAATAAAATAGTTCCTAAAAAGTTAAGTTATAAAATCAATGTTATGCATTTACGTTTATTCTTATTGATACTTGTTTTCAATTGTTTTCAATTTGTAAAAGGAAACGACTTCGTTTGGTACAGCGATAACCGTCCTGTTACCTATTGCGCCCCCGAATCCCTTGCTCCGGTGGTATCTGTTGCCATCGACATGTTCCGGGAAGATATTCAGCAGGTAACAGGACGATTGCCCCAGTCTGTATCTATAGATGATGCAACCATACGCATCATCCAGTTAGATAACACTGATATCCCAATAAAAGATTTGCAGAAACGAGGAGTGCCAGTTGATAAACTGGCCTCGAAACGGGATGCCTTTTATATAACCGTTTCCAAACGTCAGTTACTTGTAATTGGAGGAGATGCTCGTGGAACCGCATACGGCATCCTCGAACTCTCACGCCTGGCAGGTGTTTCTCCCTGGGTTTGGTGGGGAGATGTGACCCCCGAGAAGAAAACCAAGCTGATACTTCCGGCTAAATACCAAACTTTTCAAAGCCCATCTGTAGAATATCGTGGTATCTTTTTGAATGACGAGGACTGGAGTTTACAGCCTTGGAGTTGGAAAAATTTTGAACCATCTGATATTAAAGGCCGTATCGGTGCCCGGACTTATAAAGAAATCTTTAAATTATTGATGCGCCTTCGTGCTAATGCCATTTGGCCGGGTATGCATGGGATTACTACTCCTTTCTACTTTGTGCCGGGTGCCAAGGAGGCGGCTGATAGTTGTGGCATCTTAATTGGTACTTCGCATTGCGAACCAATGATGCGCAATAATGTAGGTGAATGGAAAGTCAACGAGCGAGGCGACTATAATTACATGACAAACCGTGAAGGAGTGCAATCGTATTGGATAGAACGGCTGAAAGAGGCAGGACCTTATGAAAATTTCTACACCATGGGCATGAGAGGTATCCACGATAGTGGAATGGAAGGGGTTAAGACCCTTCAGGAAAAGACCGATGTCCTGCAACAGGTTATTGACGACCAGCGCAAGCTACTGTCGAAATATGTAAATAAAGATGTGGAGAAGATTCCCCAAGCTTTTGTCCCCTATAAAGAAGTACTCCAAATAATGGAAAATGGCTTGCAACTGCCGGAGGACATCACATTGATATGGTGCGATGACAACTATGGCTATATGACCCGTCTGAGCGACGAGGAACAGCAAAAGCGTAGCGGAGGTGCCGGAGTGTATTATCATCTCAGCTATTGGGGCCGCCCACACGACTACATGTGGCTATGTACTACCCAGCCAGGGTTGATTTATAACGAAATGAAACAGGCATACGACTGTAATGCCCGCCGCCTATGGGTGGTCAATGTGCACGACCTGAAACCAGCGGCTTACGATTTGGAACTCTTTCTGGATATGGCATGGAATATCAACTCCGTATCTCCATCTACGCTTGTAGAGCATCAGAAGAACTGGCTTTGCCGCGAATTCGGAAAAGAAGCAGGAGAAAAACTATTACCCGCCATGTTAGAGTTTTATCGCCTGTGCGGCATCCGTAAACCGGAATTTATGGGTTGGAATCAAGTGGAACTAGACAAGAAGAAGTATACCAAAGGCTGGTCTCCGGTTAAAAATACAGACTTTAGCCTAACTGAATTCGGCGGTGAACTGGACCGTTATCTGGAATCTTATGAAGCCATTAAAGAAATCTTATCAGAAGTGGAACCAATGATTCCCCAGGAACGCAAAGATGCTTTCTTTGCCCAAATCAAGTATCCTGTGTTTGGTGCCGCAGCCATGAGCACGAAGATATTGGAAGCACAAAGAGCACGCTGCATCTCTCCGGGAAGCTGCGACACGACTTTATGGACCCGAGAGAGCCAATTAATGGCTGCCTGTGCCAAAAGCATCAAGGCTTATCAGGAAATACGCAACCTGACGGACTACTATAACAATGAACTGGCAGGTGGCAAATGGAAATACTCCATGTGCCACAATCCGCGAGATTTATATGTGTTCTATCCGCCTAAAGTCCCTGTATGGCTGACAGACAAAGAAATAGAGAAGTATGCTTCTTTAAAAAGAACAAAATCATTACCTTTGGCAGAAGCAGTTAAAGATAGTTGTATCGTTTCTAATGCTTGCGATTATGCAAGAGCGTCCGAAGGTGTCATGACAATTCAATCATTAGGGCACAGCATGAATGCAGTTTCCGTACCGAAGGGAAAATCAATTACTTTTGAATTTGATTGCTTATGGGATGGAGAAGCGACACTGCGCACCGCCGTCATCCCTACACAACCTAATGATAAAGGGGATATTCGTTTCAGTGTCAGCATAGATGGTGAAAAACCTCAGATATGCTCCTTTAAAGAAGGTTTCCGCACGGAGGGCTGGAAGCAGAATGTGCTTCGGGGACAGGCTATCCGTGCAACCCATCATCGATTGGCAAAAGGAAAGCACACCTTATCCATCACAGCTTTGGATGACCATGTATTGATAGATCAATGGATGATTGATTTCAAGCCAGATAGAATGTTTTATGTATTCCCTGTCCAACCAACATATTAATATAACATGAATTATATGAAAAGAATTATTGGATTATTCATTATTTTACTGTGTCTTTGTTCTGCAAAAGCTCAGCAGACAGAAGTGAGATATCTCTCCGGCACAGGACCGGATAATACTGTGAAGTGGGATTTCTGGTGTTCATCAGGTATGAATTCCCAAAAGTGGAGCAAGATAGAAGTTCCGTCTTGCTGGGAACAGCAAGGTTTTGGAGGCTATACCTACGGACGCTACTACATTTATAAGGAACGTGAAAATGAAAAGCAATATGATGCCTACAGAGAACATGATTTTTGCGATGAATACGGCATTTATCATCACCGTTTTGACGTTCCGGATAGTTGGAAAGGCAAACAGATAAGCATTGTATTCGAAGGTGTCATGACCGATGCCGAAGTGAAAATCAACGATGTTATCGTTGGTCCCACTCATCAGGGAGCATTCTATCGTTTCTCTTATGATATCACAGACAAACTGAAATTCGGGAAAAAGAATTCAATGGAAGTGACAGTGAGGAAGCAATCGGCGGATAAATCAGTAAATGCAGCGGAACGCCGTGCTGACTGGTGGCTCTTCGGAGGTATCTACCGCCCCGTATATCTGACGGCAAAACCTCGCACGCAAATAGATCATATAGCGGTGGATGCCCGTGCAGATGGCACGTTGCGTACAGATGTCTATCTGAAAAATATTTCCAAAGGACAACAAATGGAACTGTCGCTTATTTCCTGTGATTCACAGCTTCCCATAGGACGACAGGTATGTGGACTTTCGACGGAAGAGAGACAAACACTTACCACACATTGGAACAATATCAGGACATGGGACCCTGAACATCCCAACCTTTACCAGCTTACTATGCGTCTTCTTTCCACAACAGGAGATGTTGTACACGAGATAACGGAGCGCATTGGATTCCGCACCATTGAATTCCGTCCTGAAGATGGCATATATCTGAACGGTACACGTCTTTTAGTGAAGGGGACTAACCGCCATTGCTTTGATTCTGAGACGGGTAGAACAATCAGCCGGAAACTCAGCCTGAAGGATGCTTTGCTCATTAAGCAGATGAATATGAATGCCGTGCGTTCACATTATCCTCCTGATAGCCATTTCTTAGAAGTATGCGACTCCATAGGGCTTCTTTATCTCAATGAATTGTGTGGTTGGCAGAATAGCTATAGTACTGAAATAGCAGAAAAGTTGCTGCCCGAAATGATGTTTCGTGATATAAACCACCCGTGCATCTTTATTTGGGCAAATGGTAACGAAGGAGGATGGAATGCTGCCATTGACAATCGTTTTGCCGACTACGACCCGCAGAAACGCCACGTCATTCATCCGTGGGCAGATTTCAATGGCTTGGATACACGCCATTACCCCAACAGTACGGATAACATGTATCGGTTGGAACGCGGACATAAGGTTTTCATGATGACGGAGTTTCTACATGGCCTCTACGACCGTGGACAGGGGGCAGGCCTCAAAGGACTATGGTCAAAGTTTAAGGCGAATCCGCTCTTTGCCGGTGGCTTCCTTTGGGCGTATGTGGATGAAGCTATCCGCCGTACAGATACCGGACAAATGGACACTTACGGTCCTAATGCTCCCGATGGTATCGTGGGGGCAAATCGCGAAAAAGAAGGCAGCTTCTATACTGTTCGGGAGGTATGGTCGCCCATTCAAATAAATCCATTAAAAATAACTTCTTCCTTCAAAGGAGATTTTTACATAGCTAATGATTATTTATTCAGCAACTTAAACGAATGCCGAATGAAGTGGAAGGTAATGCGTTTACCTATTCCACAGGTGTCCGATAGCCCAATCTGCTTAGCGGAAGGCAGCGTACTGCTACCTGCAATTCAACCTGGTGAAAAGGGTACAGCCCACTTCGATCTGCCTGAGAAATTCTTCAATGGCGACGTTCTGGAATTAGAAGCCTACAATGCGATGGGTGACACGGTATGTAACTGGGCGTTCCCCATCAAGAATAATCGTAAGTACTTTGCAGAATACAGGCACTTACAACCAGCAACAACAACCGCCGCCAGATATCAGACAACCAGCAATAGAGTTACACTAATGGCGAATGGAGTTGCAGCAACATTCAACAAGGCAAATGGCAATTTGGTGGAAGTGAAAAATGGCAGCAAGATAATACCATTGTCTGATGGTCCTCTCCCGGTCGGGATGAAGATGCTTTTCAGCTCTGCTAACCTAAAAATGCAAGGTGACACGGCCATTTATACCGTAAAATATAAAGGTGCAGCCGACTCCATTGTCTGGAGAATGACGCCTGACGGATTGCTTGGAATGGATGCATTGGTGCTGAATTACAGGGCAGATAACAAGTTTGACGGTGCATACTTTGACCGTCCGGTTCATAATCTCGGTTTTTCATTCTCCTTTCCTGAAAAGAACGTCAGCGGGATGCGTTGGTTAGGTAAAGGCCCTTACCGGGTATGGAAGAACCGTATCGAAGGAACGAATTATGGCATTTGGCAAAAGGACTACAACAATACTGTGACGGGAGAATATTATCATTCGCTCGTTTATCCCGAATTCAAAGGATATCATGCCGGTCTCTATTGGGCGACACTCCAATCACAGACAACCCCAATGACAGTCTATTCGGAAACTGACGGTATTTTCTTTCGTGTCTTCACTCCGGAAGAGCAGCGCGACCGCGAAAGCCGTGGAATATCGGTAAAGGAATATCCTGCCGGAGACATCTCATTCTTATTTGAAATTCCTGCTGTCAATTCTCAAGGGACAGGAGGAGAAGCTTCTTATATTAAAATCAATAAGGGCGATGAGGGTTTCAGAATGAAACTCTGGTTTGATTTCCACTATCTATAAAGAAGCAAAACGGTGAGCATTCATCTCGCTTTTACATAAAGAATTCACAGACGGTGGCTATTTTTATATTATAGCCACCGCTGTGAAGAATTGTACAATTTTAATGTCTAAAGGAAAATTGCACATGAAAAAGAGGAAAGATGCTCCTTAAAAGAACAGATAAAAAGAATGTTTTCTTATACAATTTCTATCGTATAAGATTCTCCCAAATTAGTTAAGGCAATTACAAGAATATTACCGATAAAAGTGCCAGAATACACGATTTCACCGGATTCGGTATCTTTAACTACTAAATATTCGTCTTCGATAGGTGCCCCAAAGCAAATGTAGAGTTGATTGTCCTCAATATAGCCGGGAACTACGGGTAATATGGAACGAGTAGATGTTTCTCCTTTCAATAAATGAATATTGGCAGGCTTTCTGATTCTCTTCTCTTCTGTAGGAACAGACGAAGTTCCGTCAGCTATGACTGATGCATTTATAGATAGCATAGTCGACTGCAATAAGAACACACTTCCTAATAAAACCAATGATAATGCTTTCATGAATCTCACGCATTTTTATAAGATTAATAATAGGGCGAAGTTAGCCACATCAAAGCAAAGAAGAGAATAAAAGCGATAACATCTCTTTTTTATAAAAGCATATATTTCAGCATATTAAGGTATTAAGCCATAACAATTACAACCATATCTTACTGGATATCAGACTTTTGTTTCATCCTATGTCTTCTTTGAACAATTATCTGCTTATTTACATTGCCAAAGCAGAGAGCGATTGTAAAATCATCCCAGCCGCAAAGTGAAAGACATAAGAATATACAGTCGTCTTCAGTATATTTAGGATAAGTTTGGCGTAAATAAGCGATATAGTCCTTATAGATATTCATAATGCTCAGGCGAAGTTGCTTCTGTTCATCTTCCAACAAAATGCGCAGGTTCTGCTTTTTCGTGGTTTTCTCTTGACGGCTCAGTTGCTCCACTTTTCGATAAATAGGAGTTTTCTTAAAGATGATATTACATAATTCGGCCTTTTCATCGGCCAATCTTCTTATTTCACTCTCCCTTTGAGATATTCTTTCTTTATCTTGTTCTTGTTCCATACGCAATGAAGCTATATGATATTGAGATTCTGCAATATCAGCCTTTAGTGAAGCCACATCTCGTTCATGCTCCAATTGCATAATCTTTTTGCGGCGTTTCACCCGTTGAACATACCAAACAGCAAAAACAATCACAAACAAACTAAGAATAATGAAAGAAAGTCGCTGTTTTTCCATCTTCATTTTATCTTTATAGACTTTCATTTCTGCTTCGTGTTCATAAGCTTTTTGTTCCGTTTCAGAACTTCGCTTATGAAAATAAATAGAATCCATTACGCCTGAATAAGCCTCCGAATATTTCAATGCCTGCTGAGGCTCTCCTCCTACATCCATTACATCTTTCAGACCATACAAAGCCAAAGCCTTTGTTTCCATCAACGTATCACATAAAGCTTGTCTAAAATAATATTCTGCTGAATCAAGATGCTCTTGATTTAAGAATGCATATCCTACCACAATAGCAGCTTTTGAAGCCAATCTTTTACTAAAAGCTAAAGACCGTTTTCCGTAAAAGAGTATAGAGTCCATATCCTCATAAGAACAACTCAAGTTATGATAGATCATTGCAGCAATCGCAGAGTCATTCTTCTCCAAAGCAAACCCCAATCCCCGTTTCATATGTTCAAGAGCAAGCCGGGTATCACCCTGCAACAAATAATTCCATCCTATACCATTAGCAACAGAAGCCAATCCTTCCTTACAGTCACATCGCATAAAACAATCCTCAGCCTGGCGAAATGCTTCGGTTGATTTTTCCGTTAGCACCTGATTAGAATAAAGATTACCCAAATCCTCATAAAGCATTCCTTTTATCCGCAGTTCTTTCTTATCCGCCTCTCCGAGTTCTTTCAATGCTGCAAAGTAGTTTTCCATAGCCTCCGTATACATATTCATCTGAGACTGCAAACGCCCCTTATACATCAAAGCTTTCGCACGGTTCAGACCACTATCATAGTAATGAATAGCCTCATTCAACAAAGAATCGCATGCTAAGAGAGAAAGATATTTTTTATCCGTTGCTTCAGCTAAAAGCAATCCGTAATACATCTGTTCGGATTTAGAAAGGGGATCGGGAGAAATGGATTGCAGAATCTGATAACTACTGTCAGGAGAAGAAGATATTAAAGTCTCGGCACGAAGCAACTGTTTGTTTTCTACTTTATTCTTATTGCAGGAAACAAGAATCAGAAAGAGACAAAGGGCAGATAGTAAGCTATTCAATCGGGTTAACATAAAATGATTCGATTATTAAACGGCAAAGAAAACAAAAAGAAGGAGATATAGCAACATATATGTTAGAAAAATCCAGAGTAATCCGCAGCAGCATTACATAGTCCCACTGTATGTATTCTCTATAGCCCACCTTACCTTAAACAATGATAAGAAAGAGAAAAGCTAGAGGAGTAGCTGTTTTTTTCGTAACTTTGCACAGTTTTAAATACATTGAATGAATGGAGTTTAAATACGACGTTATCGTGATTGGCGCCGGACATGCCGGCTGTGAAGCTGCCGCAGCCGCAGCAAATCTGGGTTCAAAAACCTGTCTTATCACCATGGACATGAATAAGATAGGACAGATGAGTTGCAATCCTGCCGTAGGTGGTATTGCCAAAGGACAAATTGTACGAGAGATAGACGCTTTAGGCGGATACATGGGGCTGGTGACTGACCAGACCGCCATCCAGTTTCGCATATTGAACCGTTCCAAAGGCCCTGCCATGTGGAGCCCGCGCGCGCAATGCGACCGTAATAAATTCATCTGGGCATGGCGCGAAATCCTGGAGAACATCCCAAACCTGCATATCTGGCAAGATACTGTACGCGAAATCCTTATTGAGGATGGAGAGATTGTAGGTTTGACTACCTTACTGGATGTCACCTTCCGTGCCAAGTGTATAGTATTAACTGCTGGGACTTTCCTGAACGGATTAATGCACGTCGGGCGTACCCAACTTGCCGGCGGACGCATGGCAGAACCTGCATCTTACAAATTAACCGAATCCATCGCAAGACATGGCATTGAGTATGGGCGCATGAAAACCGGTACCCCTGTCCGTATTGACGGGCGAAGCGTACACTATGAATACATGGAGACACAGGACGGCGAATCAGACTTCCACAAGTTTTCATTCATGGATACCAGCGTCCGTCACCTGAAACAACTTCCATGCTGGACTTGCTTCACAAACGAAGAAGTGCATCGCGTGTTGCGCAAAGGCTTACCAGACTCTCCCCTTTTCAACGGACAAATTCAAAGCATCGGTCCCCGCTATTGCCCCAGCATCGAAACTAAAATAGTAACATTCCCCGATAAGGGACAACATCAGCTTTTCCTTGAACCGGAAGGGGAAACTACTCAGGAACTATATTTAAATGGTTTCTCTTCATCGCTCCCGATGAATATACAAATCGAGGCATTGAAGAAAGTACCAGCATTCAAGGATTTGGTAATTTATCGCCCGGGCTATGCCATCGAATATGATTTCTTCGACCCTACGCAACTGAAACATACGTTGGAATCGAAGAAAATCAAAAATCTATTCTTTGCCGGACAAGTAAACGGAACCACCGGATATGAAGAAGCTGCCGGACAAGGAATCATTGCCGGTATCAATGCACATATTAATTGCCATGGCGGCGAGCCATTTACTCTGGCACGCGACGAAGCATATATCGGCGTATTAATCGACGACCTGGTGACAAAAGGAGTGGATGAACCTTATCGTATGTTCACTTCACGTGCGGAGTACCGCATTTTATTACGCATGGATGACGCCGACATGCGCCTTACTGAAAAGGCCTGGAAGCTCGGACTTGTCAAGAGCGAGCGTTATGAATTGCTAAAACGAAAGCGTGAAGCTATCAATAGTATCGTAGAGTTCACCCGTAATTACTCGATGAAACCGGCATTAATCAATCCGGCATTAGAGAAGCTCGGTACCACTCCCCTACGACAAGGATGCAAATTAATAGATTTAATAAACCGTCCGCAAGTTACCATTGAGAACATGGCGGAACATGTTGATGCCTTCCGTCGGGAACTGGATAAGATTACCGAAAGGAAAGAGGAAATCATTGAAGCTGCCGAAATACTTATCAAGTATGAAGGGTACATCGGACGCGAGCGAATCATCGCCGATAAGTTAGCTCGACTGGAAAGCATCAAGATAAAGGGTAAGTTCGATTATAATTCCATTCAATCCCTTTCCACCGAAGCCAGACAGAAATTAGAAAAGATAGATCCGGAAACGATAGCTCAGGCGAGCCGAATACCGGGAGTATCTCCAAGTGATATAAACGTCCTGCTGGTACTTTCGGGCAGATAACGTGGAACGTTCCACGTGAAACAAAAGGATTCAATAAACGCATTAAAAATACTGATTATGAGCAAAGAAACTCTTGCAAAAAGCATTCGGGAAATACCCGACTTCCCTATTCCGGGAATTCTGTTCTACGACGTAACTACATTGTTCAAAGACCCGGCCAGGCTAGAGGAACTTTCGGACACAATGTATGAGATGTATAAAAACAAGGGCATCACCAAAGTAGTAGGCATTGAGTCAAGAGGGTTCATCATGGGACCTATCCTCGCTACTCGATTGAATGCCGGCTTCATTCCTATCCGCAAACCCGGTAAACTTCCTGCGGAAACAATAGAAGAAAGCTACGATAAGGAATACGGCAAGGATACCATTCAAATACATAAAGATGCATTGAATGAGAATGACGTTGTTCTGCTTCACGACGATTTGCTTGCAACAGGTGGAACAATGGAAGCTGCTTGCAAGTTAGTACAGAAGATGAATCCGAAGAAGATTTATGTGAACTTCATCATTGAACTGAAGAATTTGCATGGAAAGGACTTGTTCAATAAAGACGTAGAAGTGCAGTCGGTGCTTTCTTTATAACAGATCTCATTACCTAAACAGATTACAAGAGCCTCATGGAGAATAACCCGGAACTAAAAACCAGCGAATATCTGAAAGGGATTGTATTGAACCTTCCCGAAAGCCCCGGTATTTATCAATATCTGAATACCGAAGGAGTCATCATATACGTAGGCAAAGCTAAAAACTTAAAGCGAAGGGTTTCCTCCTATTTCAATAAAGACCATGAGCCGGGAAAGACAAGGGTGCTTGTCAGCAAGATTGCTGATATACGCTACATCGTCGTTAATTCAGAGGAAGATGCATTGTTGCTGGAAAACAATCTCATCAAGAAGTATAAGCCGCGGTACAATGTTCTTCTGAAAGACGACAAGACTTACCCGTCTATCTGCGTACAAAATGAGTACTTCCCCCGGATATTCAAAACGCGCAAAATCATACGCAATGGCTCTTCATACTATGGTCCTTATAGCCATGCGCCTTCCATGAATGCATTGCTCGACCTTATCAAACATTTATATCCGCTGCGCACCTGCAACCTCAACCTTTCACCCGAGAATATCAATGCAGGCAAGTTCAACGTCTGCCTGGAATATCACATTAAGAACTGCGCAGGCCCTTGCATTGGTAAGCAATCACTGGATGATTACATGAAAAACATCGGTGAAATCAAGGAAATTCTCAAAGGGAACACACAGGAAATAGAACGGATGCTCTATCAGCAGATGCAGGAGCTGGCTGCTGATATGAAGTTTGAAGAGGCACAGAGAATCAAGGAGAAGTATATGTTGATTGAGAACTACCGCGCCAAATCGGAAGTAGTAAGCAACGTGTTGCATAATATCGACGTATTTAGCATAGAGGAGGACAGCGACGGGAAATCAGCCTTTATCAACTACCTGCATATCACGAATGGAGCCATCAACCAAGCTTTTACGTTTGAATACAAAAAGCGGTTGAACGAAACCAAGGAGGAACTCCTTCCACTGGGTATCATTGAAATGCGGGAACGATACAAGAGCCTTTCACGCGAAATCATCGTGCCTTTCGAGGTGGATATGGAGTTGAAAGATGTAGTCTTCACCATTCCTCAACGGGGAGACAAGAAAAAGCTGCTAGACCTTTCCATTCTGAATGTGAAGCAATACAAGGCCGACCGCCTGAAACAGGCTGAAAAGCTGAATCCGGAACAACGCAACGTACGGTTGATGAAAGAAATACAGGACGAACTGCATCTGGAGCACCTGCCTATACAAATAGAATGCTTCGATAACTCTAATATTCAGGGTTCCGACCCTGTGGCTGCCTGTGTGGTATTTAAGAAAGCAAAACCTTCCAAACAGGACTATCGGAAGTATAATATAAAGACCGTAGTAGGCGCGGACGACTATGCTTCCATGAAAGAAGTCGTCAAACGCCGTTATCAGCGCGCTGTTGAAGAGAAGCTACCCCTACCCGACCTCCTTATTACCGACGGTGGAAAGGGACAAATGAGCGCCGTAAAAGAAGTCCTGGACGAACTGAATCTGAACATTCCCATTGCCGGGCTTGCCAAAGACGGCAAGCACCGCACATCGGAGTTGCTTTACGGCTTCCCACCGCAAACCATCGGATTAAAACAGAACACTCCCCTGTTCCGCCTTTTGACGCAGATACAGGACGAAGTTCACCGCTTTGCCATTACTTTCCATCGCGATAAACGCAGTAAACGGCAGATTGCCTCGGAACTTGATGAAATAAAAGGTATTGGCGAGAAGACGAAATCCGCCCTACTCAAGGAGTTTAAGAGCGTGAAACGCATCAAGGAGGCATCACTGGAAGCCATTGCAGCAGTGGCAGGAGAAGCGAAAGCGAGAGTAATAAAAGAGCACTTCGGAACAGAAAAGCTCTCGTAGCCCGCAGACTATACCCAGTCATTTCATACATAAACGACAGCGCAATCATTGGCATTAGTTTGCCAATGCCTTGCCACAGCTTTGGCAAAGTCTTGCCACTGCGATGGCAAAAGTTTGCCAAGCCTATGGCAAAACTTTGCCACCACGGTGGCAAAAACAAAAGACTTCCAGCCACAGGAACGGCTCTGCAAAGGGTTCAAATTCATACAGGTATGAACAAATCTTCATCAGTAAACGTAGTAGTGAATAATCATACGCTCAAATTACAGACAATCACGAATTTATTCGTAACTTTGCAGCCCGGAAAAGATTAAAAGATTAGGATAAAAGAACATGAGAATAGTCATACAACGTACCGGACACGCATCCGTTACAATCGATGGAACTTGCAAATCGGCTATAGGGAAAGGACTTCTGATATTGGTAGGCATTGAGGAAACAGACGGTCAGGAAGACATTGACTGGCTCTGCAAAAAGATTGTCAACCTGCGCGTCTTCGATGACGAGAACGGAGTGATGAACAAATCCATCCTCGATATTGACGGTGAAATACTGGTAATCAGCCAGTTCACGCTACACGCCTCCACCAAGAAAGGCAACCGCCCCTCGTACATCCGGGCAGCTAAACCCGAAATATCCATCCCGCTGTATGAACAGTTTTGTCGGGAATTGAGTTCTTCATTAGGTAAAGAAATAGGTACCGGCGAATTTGGCGCCGATATGAAGGTAGAATTATTGAACGATGGCCCTGTGACCATCTGTATGGATACAAAAAATAAGGAATGATGACATTAGAAGAAGCTCAGCAACAAGTAGATTGCTGGATTAAGAAGTACGGAGTGCGCTACTTCAGCGAACTCACCAATATGGCCGTTCTTACCGAGGAGGTAGGCGAACTGGCAAGAGTTATGTCTCGCAAATACGGCGACCAGTCCTTCAAGGAAGGAGAAAAAGACAATATCGATGACGAAATAGCGGATGTCCTCTGGGTACTCCTCTGCATTGCCAATCAGACAGGCGTAAACGTCACTGAAGCATTTGCCCGCAATCTGGAGAAGAAAACCAAACGGGACAACACCCGACATATCAATAATCCTAAATTGCATGACCATGGAGAAGAATGAACCCACTCAGAACAAGTATGATGCCGCATTGGCGAAGTACAACACACAACTGGACGATGCGGAAGTTGCTGCAAAAGTAGCCAAACTCATCGCGGAGAAAGTGCCCGGAAACCATACGGAAGCAGTAAAGAAGCTCTTGTTCCACTGCATCGACCTGACCACACTGAACACCACCGACAGCGATGAAAGCGTGATGAAATTCACAGAAAAGGTGAATCAGTTTGACGATGAATTCCCCGATTTGGAGAACGTGGCAGCCATCTGTGTCTATCCTAATTTCGCAGAAATCGTAAAGAGTACGCTCGAAGTGGAAGATGTAAAGATAGCCTGTGTTTCGGCCGGGTTCCCTTCTTCACAGACCTTCACGGAAGTAAAAGTTGCTGAAACTGCTATGGCACTGATGGAAGGTGCAGATGAGATAGATATTGTTATCTCTGTAGGCAAATTCCTGAGCGGAGATTACGAAAGCATGTGTGAAGAGATACAGGAACTGAAAGATGTCTGCAAAGAACACCACATGAAGGTTATTCTGGAGACAGGTGCCCTGAAGACGGCTTCCAACATCATGAAAGCCTCTATCCTATCCATGTATTCGGGTGCAGACTTCATCAAGACCTCTACCGGGAAACAGCAACCTGCCGCAACACCGGAAGCTGCTTATGTAATGTGCCGGGCTATCAAGGAATATTACGATAAAACCGGCAATAAAGTGGGATTCAAGCCTGCCGGAGGTATCAATACCGTGAACGACGCGGTTATTTACTACACCATCGTCAAAGAAGTGCTTGGTGAAGAATGGCTTAACAATCAATGGTTCCGTCTGGGTACCAGCAGATTAGCCAATCTTTTACTTTCTGAGATTAAAGGGGAGGAAATGAAGTTCTTCTAAATTTAGAACTAAAACTATACACAAAAAGCCTGATAGAAAACATACATTGTTCTATCAGGCTTTTTGTATATTCTTCCCATTCATCATAATTCTTTTGGGAAAAGAGAGAAACACAATACATAATCACTTTTCGCGATCAATCACATAATCCAAATAGGCAGTAAGCCCGATTTTTACATCTGAATCAGGTAAAGACGCTAACAGTAAAAGTGCTTTTTTCTTATAGGCAAGCATGGCTTGCGTAGCATATTCAATACCGCCTTGCTGTTTGGCAAACTCGATTAATCGGGCTATTTCATCAGACGTAGCAGTACCCTCTTTCACTTTCATGGCTATTTCTTCCGCAGCTTTATCTTTAGTTGTATTCAAGGCATAAAGCACAGGAAGCGTCAACTTGCCTTCAAGCATATCGTTACCCGTAGGCTTACCTATCTCCTTACTATCATAATAGTCGAAAATATCATCTTTAATCTGAAAACAAAGACCGATATATTCACCAAACAAACGCGCAAATTCAGCCTGTTCATCGGTCACTCCCACCGAAAGAGCACCCGCTTTGGTGCAAGCAGCAAAGAGCACAGCCGTCTTTTTACGTATTACGTCGAAATAGATTTCTTCGGAGAACTGGAGATTGCTTACATTGGAGAGTTGTAGAAGTTCCCCTTCCGACAAGTTCTGTCCGAGACGGGAAACAACATCAATAATAGCATAATTATGTGTCTTCCCCACCTGAACAAGCGAGGTTGCCAACAGATAATCGCCTACCAGCACTGCTACCTTATTATTATAAATAGCATTCACCGATAGCTGCCCACGACGTTCAGTGCTTTCATCCACCACATCGTCATGAACCAGACTGGCCGTATGTAATAATTCAAGAGAAACAGCTGCATGAAGAGTCTCCGGGCAAACCGTACCATACAGTTTTGCCATCAGCAAGAGCAGCATCGGACGCATCATCTTCCCGTTCTTTTGCCGAATGTGTGAGATTACTTCATTCAGTAAAAAGTTGGAACTGGTAAGTGAAGTGTCGAACAGCTTCTTAAAGTCATCCAGCTCTGCCGCTATCGGGGATTTTATAAGTGATGAGTTGTCCATGCATCGCTATTTTCCCACAAAAATAGTAATAAAACAGTTAATACGGTATTTTTTTGTACTTTTACCATGAAAAAAAGGATAAATATATGAATTCTGACGATAAACTGTTTCTTCTCGATGCCTATGCATTGATATATCGCGCCTATTACGCGTTCATCAAGAACCCGCGGATTAATTCCAAAGGGTTCAATACTTCTGCCGTTCTTGGCTTTGTAAATACACTTGAGGAGGTGCTCAAAAAAGAGAACCCAAGCCATATCGGCGTCGCTTTCGATCCTGCCGGACCCACCTTCCGCCATGAAGCATACGAACAATATAAGGCACAACGGGAAGAAACCCCGGAGGCCATCCGCCTCTCTGTACCTATTATAAAGGATATTATCCGCGCATACCGCATCCCCATCCTGGAAGTGCCGGGCTATGAAGCCGACGATGTGATCGGCACGCTTGCCACCGAGGCAGGGAAACAAGGCATCACCACCTACATGATGACGCCTGATAAAGACTACGGTCAGTTGGTATCCGAAAACGTATTCATGTACCGCCCCAAGCACACGGGTGGTTTTGAAGTCATGGGCATAGAGCAGGTGAAAGCCAAGTTTGATATCCAGTCCACCCAGCAAGTCATCGACATGCTCGGATTGATGGGCGACGCTTCCGATAACATTCCCGGTTGCCCGGGCGTCGGAGAAAAAACCGCACAGAAGTTAATCAGCGAATTCGGCAGTATCGAAAATCTGCTGGAGCATACCGACCAACTGAAAGGCGCCTTGAAGACCAAAGTGGAAAACAACCGCGAAATGATTACCTTCTCCAAATTCCTCGCAACTATCAAAATTGATGTTCCCATCAAACTTGATATGAAAGCACTCGTTCGCGAAGAACCCAATGAGGAAGAACTCCGGAAAATTTTCGAAGAGATGGAATTTCGTACGCTCATTGACCGCGTACTCAAAAAAAGTAGTTCCCCCTCCCCTTCTTCCGAAACTCCCAACCTTTTCTCAGCAGGTCCGCTTTTTACCCAAAATAACGGTCCTGTTCAAGGCAATTTGTTTGAAGAATTTGCGCCCAACGGGGCAGAAGAGCCGAAAAATTCAAATCTCGCGCGCTTAGAAACGCTTAACCCAGACTATCAACTCATTGATACAGAAGAGAAAAGAACGAAAATTCTTAAAAAGTTACTTACAACGAAAATTCTCTCAATAGATACAGAAACCACTTCGGCTGAACCAATGGAGGCAGAATTGGTAGGAATGAGTTTCAGTGACACCGAAAATCAGGCTTACTATGTTCCGGTTCCGCCCGAACGGGAAGAAGCGTTAAAAATAGTAAATGAACTCCGTCCGCTCTACGAAAATGAAAATTCGGTGAAGGTTGGACAAAATATCAAGTACGATATTCTTGTTCTCCAAAATTACGGAGTGGAAGTCAAAGGCGAACTTTTCGACACGATGCTCGCACACTACGTGCTGCAACCCGAGCTTCGTCATAACATGGATTATCTGGCGGAGATTTATCTGCATTATCAAACCATCCACATCGACGAGCTTATCGGCCCGAAAGGAAAGAACCAGAAAAACATGCGCGACCTTCCACCGGAAGAAGTTTATAAATATGCCTGCGAAGATGCGGACGTAACCCTGAAGTTGAAGAACGTACTTGAGAAGGAACTGAAAGAGCAAGGCGTGGAACACCTCTTCCACGAAATAGAAATGCCACTGGTGCGCGTGCTTGCCAATTTGGAAAGCAACGGGGTACGCATAGACACTGAGGCACTAAAACAAACGTCCGAACACTTCACCGCCCGTCTGCAAGAGATTGAGAAAGAAATCTATGAGTTGGCAGGAGAGACATTCAATATCGCTTCGCCCAAGCAAGTGGGCGAAGTCCTGTTCGATAAACTGAAAATCATTGATAAAGCAAAAAAGACCAAGACCGGGCAATACGTCACCTCCGAAGAAGTACTGGAAAGCCTGCGCAACAAGCATGACATCATCGGGAAAATCCTGGAATACCGTGGACTAAAGAAGCTGTTGGGAACATATGTAGACGCTCTTCCCCTACTGATCAATCCACGTACAGGACGCATCCATACTTCCTTCAACCAAGCAGTCACGGCTACCGGACGACTCAGTTCCAGCAATCCGAACTTACAGAACATCCCCATCCGCGACGAAGACGGCAAGGAAATCCGTAAGGCTTTCATCCCGGACGATGGCTGCGAGTTCTTCTCTGCCGACTACTCACAGATAGAACTGCGCATTATGGCGCATCTGAGCGAAGACAAGAACATGATAGATGCTTTCCTTAGCGGATATGATATCCATGCCGCCACCGCCGCCAAAATATATAAGATAGATATCAAAGACGTCACCGCCGATATGCGCCGCAAAGCCAAGACAGCCAACTTCGGCATTATCTACGGCATCTCCATCTTCGGACTGGCAGAGCGTATGAATGTGGACCGTAAAGAAGCCAAAGAACTGATTGACGGATACTTTGAAACCTATCCGCAAGTACGCGAATATATGGACAAGAGCATACAGGTGGCCCGCGAACAAGGCTACGTGGAAACCATCTTCCACCGCAAGCGTTTCTTACCCGACATCAACTCAAGAAATGCAACGGTGCGTGGGTATGCAGAACGCAATGCCATCAATGCTCCCATTCAAGGAAGTGCCGCCGATATCATCAAAGTTGCCATGGCACGCATCTATAAACGCTTCCAAGCTTACAATCTGAAAGCAAAGATGATTTTGCAGGTTCATGACGAACTAAATTTCAGTGTTCCAGAGGCTGAAAAAGAGTTCGTGCAACAAATTGTAATCGAAGAGATGGAACGCGCATATCGCATGCACGTACCGTTGAGAGCCGATTGCGGGTGGGGGAAGAACTGGTTACAGGCTCATTAAATCGCCTTATAACTTTATTTAACTTACAATCAGAAAGCAAGCGAAGCATTCTATTCAAAATACAGTTTGCTCACCAGAATATCCGGCAACATCACTGCCGGGTATTTTTTTGTCATCAATATTGGCAAAAAGAAAGAGTAACAAAGCACGCATCTCTGACATTTTGACTATATTTAGTCTATTATTTACATTTATGTCAATTTAATCCGTACCTTTGCGGCGAAATCAATGACATATTGATAGAATATAGTAAGAGATAACTTAAAAACATATGGAACCATGAAAACAAAAGTATTTTTAAAAACAGTTGCTTTGTCAGCAGTAATTCTGTTTGGTAGCATTGCAGCTTCTGCAGCTAACAAAAACAACCTTATTTACAATTCGGAAGAAAGAGACGGAGTGATGGTAGGACAGACCGTTTACAAGATGGACGGTGGTGCTTTAGCAAACTATATGAAGTACAGCTACAAGTACGACGACCAGAAACGCATGACGGAAAGTGAAACTATGAAGTGGAACAGCACAAAGAACGCTTGGGAAAACGATCTCCGCGTTTGTTACGCTTACCAAGGAAAGAGCCTCACTACTACTTACTACAAGTGGAACAGCAAACAAAAAGCATATGTCCTTGTTCCTGATATGACAGTTACAATGGACAACCCCAATCTGTAAAAAACGACAGATACTCTCTTAAAATTCTAACAAATCGAACAAACCGAAACCTTTATAAGTTTTGTACACTAAGTGGAAGCCGGAATACGTGATGTATCCCGGCTTTTTTCATAACTTTGCCCACCAAAACAATACTAATTCTATGATACCCGCCACCCTCACCCACTACATTGAAACGGAGATTATCCCGCGTTACGAGCATTTTGATAAAGCTCATAATCTTTCGCATGTGCAGACAGTGATTGAAGAAAGCCTTTCACTTGCCGCGAAATATGACGTAAATGAAAACATGGCATACACCATCGCTGCATACCACGATACAGGGCTTTGCCGGGACAGAGCGACACACCATCTCCTTTCGGGTGAGATTCTGAAACAAGACAAAACGCTCCGCCAATGGTTCAGCGAGGAAGAGATAGAAACCATGAAGGAGGCAGTGGAAGACCATCGCGCATCTACCGACCACGAACCACGAAGCATTTATGGCAAAATAGTGGCAGAAGCAGACCGCGTAATTGACCCCGTCATCACCCTGCGCCGCACCGTGCAATACGGGTTAAAGCAAAAACCGGAAGCGGAAGAAGAGTGGCACTACCAGCGTTTCCACCAGCATCTGATGGAGAAATACGCACCAGGAGGATACCTGAAGCTCTGGTTCCCGGAGTCAAAGAATGCAGAACGGCTGAAAGAACTGCAAAAGATTATCGCAGATGAAGCGCAGTTGAAGAATATCTTTCAACAGTTGTTTGCCGAGGAAAAGCAATAAAATCTCACCTTACTCTATCTTTCCTCTTCCGATTAAGATAATATTAATCCATTCTTTAATGGAGCACGCTAACTTTGTGCCCCAACTCAGAATTTATGTACCTAATATTATCAAGAACATGAAGAACAAACTTTTCCGCTTGGGAATATGCCTCTGTTTCCTGTCATTCATCAGCGGACCCAAGGAGGCCTCTGCCAAAAACGAATTGCCAGCCGACGTATTGAAACAACTGAATCAATACAACGTAGTGTGGAACACCCTCAGCACCACTGGCTCTATGGAATCCATGCCTTTGGGAAACGGAGACATCACCGCAAATGTATGGATTGAAAAGGGAGGCGATTTACTACTCTACATTGGCAAATCGGACACCTGGAGCGAAGCCACACGGCTCCTGAAAGTAGGCAGGATACGGGTGAAATTCACCCCCAACCCTTTCACCGAAGATGCCTTTTTCTCACAGGAACTCAACCTGCACAAAGGAGAAATCAACGTAACGGCAGGCCCGAAAGGCAATGCCACCCGCATCAAACTATGGATTGACGCCAACCAACCCGTCATCCGCATAGAAACCGCCTCCGACAAGAATATTTCCGTAAGCTGCACCACAGAACTGATGCGTCCCCACCCCTACACCATGACGGGGGGCGATGACCCTCTGGCATCCAGTTTCCGGGGATTGATGGACAGCCCTGTCCGTCCTTCCGAAAGTGCCGACGTACTGGAACGGAAACCAGACCGCATCCAGTGGTATCACCGCAACCAAAGCTCTTTCTTCGAGACCATACTCACCCATCAGAACGTTCCGGAACTGATAGGCAAATATCCCGACCCGTACATGAACCGTACCTTCGGAGCTGCCATCATTGGTGAGAGCATGCACCCGCAAAACGACAGTACCCTCGTCTCCTCAAAAGAAATGAAGAAGCATACCCTCTCCATCTACCCCTACACGGCACAAACAGCCACCGTACAGGAATGGAACACCCAACTCGAAGCCCTCATCGCCTCCGCCAACAGCGCACCTCTGAAAACATCCTACAAGCACCATCAGGAATGGTGGGACCGCTTCTGGAACCGCAGTTGGATATTCCTTTCCGGTGACGAAGATGCCGAAGTGGTCACCCGCGCATATCTGTTACAACGCTTCATGATGGCTTGCCAAAGTCGCGGCGCATATCCTGCCAAATTTAACGGCGGCAATTTCACCTTCGACTACAAAGGCAAAAACGGTGATTACCGTACATGGGGGCCCGGCTATTGGTACCAGAACTGCCGCCTTTACTACTGGCCGCTCTCCGCATCGGGAGACTTTGACCTGAAGAAGCCCTGGTTCGACATGTACCTCAACATGCTCCCTTTGCAGACAGACATCACCCGCATTTACTACGGACATGAAGGTGCTTTCTTCCCCGAAACCCTGAACTTCTTCGGCATGTACATCCAGGACGACTGGGGCTGGAACAACAAAGGAAAAGCCTCGCAAACACGCTGGATACGCTACCACTATTCCGGTGCACTGGAGATGTTGTCCGAAATGCTCGACAGCTACAACTATACCAAGGACGAAGCATTTGCCCGCCGATATATTATCCCTTTTGCCACCCAAGTCATCCGTTTCTTCAACCAGCACTGGCCGCAGATAAACCAAACCCTGCGCTTCATTCCGGCAAATGCCATCGAGCAATTCTGGGATTGCCTGAACCCGATGGACTACATCGCCGGATTGAAATACAACATCACCCAACTGGCCGAACTGCCCGTCGGAATCATTGAGCCCGCCCTGCTTAAAGAATGGAACGATTGCCTGCAAGCACTCCCTGCCCTTCCCAAAACAGGAGATGGCAAAAGGCTGCTTCCCGCCGAAGAATACGGTCAGGGACGCAATTTCGAGAACCCCGAATGTTACGCCATCTTCCCGTTCAAACTCTACGGGCTGGGACGCCCCGACCTGGACGTTGCCCTCAATACCTTCGCTCACCGCGAATTCAAGCAGACCACCTGCTGGTCGCAAGACCCCATACAGGCACCCCTGCTGGGGCTAGCCGATGAGACCAAAGAGTTTCTTTTAAAGAATGTGCGCGCAACAGACCCCGAAGTCCGCTTCCCTGCATTCTGGAAACCGGGTAGCGATTACATTCCGGACTTTGACAACGGTGGTGCCTTCACAATCGGCCTGCAAAACATGCTCTTGCAGAATGTAGGCAAGCAAATCCTCATTTTGCCCGCATTCCCGGCATCATGGAAAGTAGACTTCAAGCTACATGCCTATGACAACACCGTGGTGCGTGCAAAGGGCACAGGAAATAACGTTACAGCGCTGGATGTCCTTCCGGAAGCAAGAAAGAAAGATGTCGTTATAAACAAGTAATCGCAACCATTACTTTACCAACGTTTTGCCAAGGCTGTGGCAAGCTTTTGCCATCGCACTGGCAAGACATTGCCACAGCCTTGGCAAAACGTTGGTAACATAGCAGCAAAAGATGCATGTACCCTGTCCTGTCCCTTCAAAAAGCCGAATCCACCCACGCTTACCACTAACCCTCAGACGAAAACCAATGCCCCCAATGGTAAAAATGTACAATCCGTAAGGCAATAAACAGAAGAATACCTATCTTTGCAGACAGAAAACAAAGTAATAACGAAATAGATAATGGCTTTACAATGTGGTATTGTCGGCCTGCCGAATGTAGGCAAGTCGACGCTTTTCAACTGTTTGTCCAACGCAAAAGCGCAGGCGGCAAACTTTCCTTTTTGTACAATAGAACCGAATGTGGGTGTAATCACCGTGCCCGATGAGCGCCTGACGAAGCTCGCCGAACTGGTACATCCGGGCCGCATCGTGCCCACTACAGTGGAAATCGTGGACATTGCCGGACTCGTAAAGGGTGCCAGCAAAGGCGAAGGATTGGGTAACAAATTCCTCGCGAACATTCGTGAAACGGATGCCATCATTCACGTGCTGCGTTGTTTCGACGATGAAAACGTGACACACGTAGACGGAAGCATCAACCCGGTGCGCGACAAGGAAATCATCGACTACGAGTTGCAATTGAAAGACCTGGAAACCATTGAAAGCCGCATCCAGAAAGTGCAGAAACAAGCACAGACGGGTGGCGACAAAGCTGCCAAGCTGGCTTACGATGTACTGGTGCAGTATAAAGAAGCACTGGAACAAGGCAAAAGCGCACGCACCGTGCAGTTCGAAACCAAAGATGAACAAAAGATTGCCAAAGAACTTTTCCTCCTGACCAGTAAACCGGTGATGTACGTTTGCAACGTGGACGAGGCAAGTGCAGTGAACGGCAATAAGTACGTGGAAATGGTGCGCGAAGCAGTGAAGGACGAAAATGCCGAAATCCTGATTGTAGCCGCCAAGACCGAAGCGGACATCGCCGAGCTGGAAACGTACGAAGACCGCCAGATGTTCCTCGAAGAAGTAGGATTAAAGGAGTCCGGCGTAAGCCGCCTGATTAAATCGGCCTACAAACTGCTGAATCTGGAAACCTTCATCACCGCCGGAGAAATGGAAGTGAGAGCATGGACCTATCAGAAAGGCTGGAAAGCTCCGCAATGTGCCGGAGTTATCCACACCGACTTTGAAAAAGGGTTCATCCGCGCAGAGGTTATCAAGTACGAAGACTTCATCCAGTATGGTAGCGAGGCCGCCGTACGCGAAGCCGGAAAGCTGGGCGTGGAAGGCAAAGAATACGTGGTGCAGGACGGAGACATCATGCACTTCCGGTTCAACGTCTGATTTACGGAACTCATTATAAATCGTCCGCCGGATGGCGGACGATTTAATCACAGAATAATACTGCAAACCAATCATGAAGCAACTTTTCTCCACTCTACTCGTCATGCTTCTGTGCAGTGTCGCTTATGCACAGCAACAAGACTCAGTGACCATCTCCGGTCGTGTGACAGACTATGACGGGCAACCGATAGACAGTGCCAGTGTTTGGTGGCAAAACCCGCAGTTCGACATTGCCATAGAAGCCATCACCGGTAAAGACGGGCACTACACCGCCCGTGTGCCTAAAGGCAAATATCAAAGTGTATCCGCTATCTATCTCCCCTCTTATGCACATATGGCCATGAAAAGCGGTCTGCCCGAAGCCGAACACCGTCTGGAGTTCTGGGCTTGGGACTTCATCGCCGACCGTGACACTACGCTCAACATCCGCTACAACCGTATGGAAGCTTACGGCCTGCGTGCTTTTCGCATTCCCGGCGCCATGCCCACCTATCAGATATACGTCCGCCCCATGAGCCTGACGCGCTTCTACCAATGGATGGAAAAGACAAAGCCCGAATCCATACTGCACGGTGAAGCCCTTGGCGACATCAAGCAAGAGTCCCAAAGCAAGGATGCCAAAGAATCGCAGTGGGCACCCCGTCCCGAACAACAGAAAGTCACAGTCTGGATAGACGGCGAAGAAGTCCCCGTATTGATGAAGCAGGAAATAAAAGAGTACTTTGACGCCAACGAATACGCCAATGCCTATCTGCTGACCGTGGACCTCCCCAAGCATCCGAAGGCAGGACTTCCTTACCGTGTTTTCAAGGTAGAGCTGGAAGACCTGGAAAACGGTGACCGGGGCGAAGGACTTTACTATATGGAAAAAGAAATCTACGTAAAATAGTATATTGCAAAATGGAGAACAATAATATGAAATACCTTATAGCCGGCACAGGTGGCGTGGGAGGCAGTATCGCCGCCTTTCTTTCCCTTGCCGGAAAAGATGTGACCTGCATTGCCCGCGGTGAGCACCTGGCTGCCATACGCGAACACGGATTGCGTCTGCACTCCGACCTGAAAGGCGAACATACACTACCCATAAAAGCCTATACTGCTGAAGAATATACAGGTAAAGCCGACGTCATCTTTGTATGCGTCAAAGGCTATTCCGTAGACTCGATAACGGAGTTGATAAAACGCTCCGCCCATAAGGACACTGTCGTAATCCCTATTCTCAATGTCTACGGCACAGGTCCCCGCATCCAGCGCCTAGTGCCCGGAGTGACGGTTCTGGACGGCTGCATCTATATCGTCGGCTTCGTGTCCGGCAAAGGGGAAATCACGCAAATGGGCAAGATATTCCGTCTGGTTTACGGTGCACACAAAGGCACGGTTGTTCCCCGTGGAACGTTGGAAACTATCCAACAGGATTTGCAGGAAAGCGGCATCAAAGCCGAAATATCTCCCGACATCAACCGGGATACTTTCGTGAAGTGGTCTTTCATCTCCGCTATGGCTGTCACCGGAGCCTATTACGATGTGCCTATGGGCGAAGTGCAGAAGCCCGGAGAGGTGCGCGATACGTTTATCGGGCTGTCCCAGGAAAGTGCCGCACTGGGCGCTAAACTCGGCATTGATTTCAAAGAAGACATTGTAGAATATAATCTTAAAGTTATAGACAAACTGGACCCGGAAAGTACTGCTTCCATGCAGAAGGATATGGCTAAGGGACACGAAAGTGAAGTACAAGGATTGCTTTTTGATATGATTGCTGCCGCAGAAGAACAGGGGATTGATATTCCGACGTACAGGATGGTGGCGGAAAAGTTCAAACAATAAACCATATAATCAGATATATTTATGCCATCACTGCTGACTATCAACTGGAATCCCGACCCCGAACTGTTCAACCTCTTCGGAAGTTTCCCCATTCGCTATTATGGGCTACTGTGGGGCATCGGCATCGTACTTGCCTGCATCATAGTCCAGCGCCAATACCGTGACAGGAAAATCAGTGAAGACAAGTTCACCCCGCTCTTTTTCTATTGCGTAATAGGCATCACTCTCGGAGCAAGATTAGGACACTGCATCTTCTACGATTGGAGTTATTATCAGAATCATCTCATAGAAATGATACTTCCCATCAAGCAGTTTCCGAACGAAGGCTGGAAATGGATAGGCTATCGAGGACTTGCCAGTCATGGCGGCACCCTCGGACTCATCATCGCCCTGTGGCTGTATTGCCGCAGAACCAAGATGCACTACATGGACGTACTGGACATGATAGCCGTAGCCACCCCCATCTGCGCCTGTTTCATCCGCCTTGCCAACCTGATGAACTCCGAAATCATCGGTAAGCCAACCGATGTGCCCTGGGCTTTTGTTTTCGAACAGGTAGATATGCTACCCCGCCATCCGGCACAGCTTTACGAAGCAATCGCCTACTTCATCTTCTTCCTGGGAATGATTTACTTATATAAGAAATCAGACCATGGCACAAAGCTGCACCGCGGCTTCTTCTTCGGTCTTTGCCTGACAGAGATATTCGTCTTCCGTTTCTTTGTGGAGTTCCTGAAAGAAAACCAAGTGGATTTTGAGAATACAATGACTCTCAACATGGGGCAATGGCTCAGCGTTCCGTTCGTTATCATCGGAATATACTTCATGCTCTTTTACGGGAAGAAACAAGCGATAAAAAGTAAATAAACTCATCTATAAACCAAATATATTAAAAATATGCTCTCATTACTAACCATCAACTGGAACCCCAACCCCGAACTGTTCAACCTGTTCGGTCATGTACCCGTCCGTTACTACGGTCTGTTGTGGGTAATTGGCATCGCATGTTCCTATTTCGTAGTCCGCTACCAGTATAGAGATAAGAAAATCAGCGACGCCAAGTTCGAACCGCTGTTCTTCTATTGCTTCTTCGGTATCCTCATCGGCGCCCGGCTGGGACACTGCCTGTTCTATCAGCCGGAATATTATCTGCATCATTTCTGGGAAATGATATTGCCTATACAATTCCCGCCCGAAGGTGGCTGGAAGTGGACAGGCTATGCTGGACTTGCCAGTCACGGCGGTACCCTCGGATTGATTATTGCTCTCTGGATGTACTGTCGCAAGATGAAGATGCACTACATGGATGTGCTGGACATGATAGCCGTATCCACCCCTATTTGCGCCTGCTTCATCCGTCTTGCCAACCTGATGAACTCCGAAATCATTGGTAAAGCAACCGATGTGCCCTGGGCATTTGTTTTTGAAAGAGTGGATATGCTGCCCCGCCATCCGGCACAGCTTTACGAGGCCATCGCCTATTTCATCTTCTTCCTGATTATGATTTTCCTGTATAAGAACTACGGCAAAAAGCTGCACCGTGGCTTCTTCTTCGGACTCTGCCTGACAGAGATCTTTGTATTCCGCTTCTTCGTAGAGTTCCTAAAAGAAAACCAGGTAGACTTTGAAAACAGCATGTCGCTGAATATGGGACAATGGCTGAGTGTTCCGTTTGTAATCATAGGGGTATATTTTATGTTCTTCTACGGAAAGAAGAAGGCATAGAAGCATAAAGAAAACAAGCAAATGGCTGAAGAATCTTGTGTAAGATTCTTCAGCCATCTGTTTCTTTATTTACGTTGCCATTTACTCTTTGAAGCATGTTCCCGTTTCAATATATCACTTAATGGCACTTCAAATATTTTAGCCTCAACCCACGCCACAAAGTCAAACTTACGCAATATCTGACTTTCATATTTATCGGCATACAAAGCACGCACCTCCTCTACCATACTCTCCCATATCTCCGCCCGCTTTTTCCGATTGGCATTCGCGAAAGAATAGTTCAAGAACTTAAGTAAAAACAACTCTACCTTCAAATTATCCCCCTTGTTTTTGGACATTTCCCGCTTAATAGACCGAAGTTCAGACTGAATATAATCAATATCACCCAGTTCATAATGAATCATCACATTCACAATCCGAATGGTGCGGAACAGCGGAAGAGAATACAGATGTCCCCTACCAATAGTAGCACTCAAACGTTTTCTCGCCTTTCTATACTCCCCATTTCCAAGATAGACAAGAGCAATATACAATGACATTTCCGCCTGCTGTTGCTCTTTCAGCAAAGGCATCTTGTCAATCAGAGCTGCCTGATGCTCTGCAATCCACAGGCCAGCTTGTTCAAACTCTCCCCTATCTATATACGAAAACAGCCGGTAGGTAAATATCACATAAGCCACATTCAATTGGAAACTGGAAGACGGTGAAGATAGCTTTTCCAACTTCTCAATGAAATAATTCATCCCCTCATAGTTGTGCATGATGCGAAGACTCTCTAACATTCCTTCTACCGTCATCAGATAATATACCGGAGGATTATTCCAAAGATGGGTATTCTCTTCAAACAGTTTATTCAGCTCCACAAATGAATTGAACGCAGCTCTATAGTCGCCTACCGTCACAAAGTAATTGGCCTGGAAAAGCTGGTGATTCTTCTTTATTTCAAAGTTCTCGACGCCTGCACTTGCCACAATACTTATCTCACTGGTCACCAGGTCATCCAGTTTCTGAGTCTCCTCCAACGAACGTGAAGCCCCCCTGTTCAACATCCTGTGCTTCAATAACTCATACAATGAAGACTGCTCATTCAGCTGACTGATACTTTTCAGCGTACTTTTCATTTTATATTGTTTATTCAGCAGTTTCTTTTCATCCACTTCCTCAAAATCCAGCGTCAGGAGATAATTCAGTTCCAACCTCTGTGCCACAAGCAACGCAAAATGATTTTCATAATAAACAGCCTTCTCCTTCACCTTTTTCAACACCTGGAAGCATTCCTGATACATAGACTTCTCATACAATACTCTGGCATGCAGCAGCTCATTGAACAGCAGATAATAACTATCCTGCTCTGTACGCAACTCCGTCAATATCTCTATCAGCAGATCGAACAGGTAAATAACCACCGTATTGAAAGAAGAAGTGGGTTTTGCCTTCAGGAAACACTGTTTCAGTTCTTCAGGGTCACTGATCTTCTTATCATCAATCAATCTGAAAAGGAAGATATAGTCTTTCTCCGGCTTATTGGATATATAGATAGAGAATTCTTTCTTCTCTTGCTTCGTGAGACTATTTATCAACTGGATAAGCGATTCGGACTTTAGCATAGCATTAGTAGATTTTGAAATAACGAAAGCAAGGTAGAGAAAAAAACAAAAGGAAACAATCTTTTCGCGGAATAATATAGGCTTTGGTTATATTACAAATATTAAAATACCGCATATAAATACACATTGAAAATACTATATATCAATCGATTAACACAAACATTAACGATATTATATAAATTTACCAGTATTATATTTGTGCACTTTTTGTTTGCTTATGAATTATCTATCGCATACTTTTGACGTAGAAAAAGAAAGCACAGTTCCGAATTACTTAATCTTAAACTAATTAATAGCCATGAGCAAGAATATCATTGTAATAGGTAGTTGTAATACAGATATGGTCATCAAGGCCGACCGTCTCCCCGTCCCCGGAGAAACAGTAATGGGCGGCAGTTTCATGATGAACCCCGGAGGTAAAGGGGCTAACCAGGCTGTAGCCGCTGCCCGATTAAAAGGAAATGTGTACTTCATAGCCAAGACCGGCAACGATCTATTCGGCAAACGTTCCATAGAGCAGTACGAAGACGAAGGAATTCACGTTGAAAATATCTATTCAGACCCTACCCTCCCTTCCGGAGTGGCGCTGATTATGGTAGACGTGAACGGAGAAAACAGTATCGCTGTCGCCTCCGGAGCCAATGGCTCACTGAGTCCTGAAGATATCCGGAAAGCACAGCCCGTCATCGAGAAAGGAGATATCTTGCTGATGCAACTGGAAATTCCCATAGAAACAGTAGAATACGCAGCCCAGATAGCAAGCGAACAGGGTATCAAGGTTATCTTGAACCCGGCACCCGCCCGCGCGCTCTCCAACAAGCTGTTGCAAAACCTGTATATGATTATCCCCAACGAAACGGAAGCCGAAATCCTTTCGGGAATCAAAGTGACCGACTGGGAAAGCGCCCGGAAAGCCGCGGATATCATCAGTGCCAAAGGAGTGGACATTGTCGTTATCACAATGGGGTCCAAAGGAGCCCTAATTAAGGAAAACAACGCATACCATGAGGTTTCCGTCCCCAAAGTGAAAGCGGTAGATACCACGGCTGCTGGAGACACCTTCTGCGGCTCCCTGTGTGTAGCCCTATCCGAAGATATGAATGTGCTGGACGCCGTGAAGTTTGCCAATAAGTGCGCCTCCATCACAGTAACCCGCATGGGAGCACAGTCTGCCCTGCCCTATCGCAAAGAAATAGATGTTTTATAAATAATAACTTTAAATTCTAATACCATGTTTATTGTAGACAGTTACTCATTAGCCGTTATTTTCTGCGTTATCACGATGCTCTGTTGGGGTTCGTGGGGTAATACACAGAAACTTGCCGGGAAGACCTGGCGTTACGAATTGTTCTACTGGGATTACGTTATCGGTATCCTTGCCTTCTCCCTCCTTCTAGGGTTCACGCTGGGCAGTACGGGAAATGCCGGACGTGGTTTCGTTGAAGATCTGAAACAGATCAGTATGGAGAACTATGCAAGCGCTTTTGCAGGAGGGGTTATCTTCAACCTATCCAATATCCTGCTGTCAGCTTCCGTCTCGATGGCCGGACTTACGGTAGCATTCCCTCTAGGAGTCGGCATAGCACTGGTATTAGGGGTTTTCGTCAACTACTTTGGTGAACCCAAAGGGGATGCGGTGATTCTGTTCAGTGGCGTGGCTCTGGTGGTACTGGCCATCATTTTCAATGCCATAGCTGCCGGAAAGATGAATAAGAAAGGAAGCAGTACGAATAAGAAAGGAATTCTTATCGCCATCATAGCAGGTGTACTGATGTCCTTCTTCTACCGGTTCGTTGCCGCTGCCATGGACTTAAATAACTTTGAGTCGCCTACTCCCACAATGGCTACTCCGTATTCTGCATTCTTTATATTCGCAATAGGTATCTTCATAAGCAATTTCATTATCAACACCATCGTGATGAAGAAGCCGTTTGTAGGTACTCCGGTAAGCTATAAAGAGTACTTCCAAGGCAAATTCAGCACACATATGGTCGGAGTGCTGGGAGGAGCCATCTGGGGATTAGGTACGGCTCTGAGTTACATTGCAGCAGGGAAAGCCGGCGCGGCCATCTCGTATGCACTGGGACAGGGAGCACCTATGATTGCAGCTTTGTGGGGCATATTCATCTGGAAGGAGTTCAAAGGCTCTTCACGAACGGTAAATATCCTTCTGGCTTGCATGTTCGTTCTGTTTATATCCGGTTTAGGAGCAATTATCATCTCCGGAGCCAATTAATCCGGCTCTCACTCGATCTCATAAATTAATGCTTTCTTTTTCTACCCTTCATCGAGTGAAAGAGGAAATTGCCTGAACTAAATATACATTTTCGTTCAACCTAAAATTTTTAATACATGAGACTAATTAAAGCAATATTATTCTGTCTATGCATGTGTTCGTTCGACTTGTACGCACAAGTCAATGTCACAGGTATTGTAAATGATAACACCGGGGAGACACTTCCCGGAGTATCTATTCTGGCAAAAGACGGCGACCGTACCTACGGCACCACCACCGATATGAATGGTAAATACCAGATTAAAGTCAACCAAGGCACTACCCTTGAGTTCAGTTTCATCGGCTTTGCCACACAAAAGGTGAAAGTGGGCACCGGCAACGTCATCAACATCACTCTGGAGCCCGAAAACAAACTACTGGACGAAGTAGTAGTCATCGGTTATGGTACTGTAAAGAAGAAAGATTTGCTGGGTTCCATATCTACCGTCAAGGAAGATGCTCTAGCCGAACGCGTTTCGGGTAATGTAGTGGAATCTATGCGCGGTCTGACTTCCGGTGTAAAGATTACGAGCAGCGGTCAGCCCGGCTCCAATGCCAACATCACGATCCGCGGTTTAGGCAGTCTGACGAACAATAACCCGCTGTTCATCATCGACGGTGCCTATGGCGGCAGCGACTTGGGTGTCAATGTGGAAGATATCGAATCCATCCAAGTGTTGAAAGATGCCTCATCAGCGGCCATATACGGATCGCGTGCAGCCAACGGTGTTGTAATCATCACCACCAAACAGGGTAAAGAAGGTGACTTGAAAGTAAAGTTCGACTCCCAACTGACGCTAAGCTGGCTGCCCCGTTACGACCTGATGGATGCCGAGACTTATAAAATTTACAATGACCGCGCCTATGACGAAGCTATACTGGCAGGCGTCTCAGGCATTACCAAACGTCAGAACCACTACGACGGGAATACCGACTGGCAGGATGAAATGCTGAGCACCGGTGTTTTACAAAACTACAACGTCTCGTTGTCCGGTGGTTCCAAAACGGTGAAGTACTACGCCTCACTGAACCGCATGGTCGACGACGGCGCCCTATTGAATACCAAGTATGACAAATACGGTTTCCGCATCAACACAAGTGGACAGAAGGGCATCTTCTCCTATGGAGAGAACTTCTACTACACCAAGTCGGACCGGAAAAACCTGAATGGTAATCCCTGGAGTGACTTTATCGGTATAGCACCAACAATTCCGGTATATGATGAATCACATCCCGGAGGATACGGATATGGTGACGTAGACCGCGCGAACACATACGGTCTGAACCCCGTAGCCATGCAAAACCTGTATGTGCAGAACAACGAAGAAGAGTATCTGACAGGAAACATCTACGGACAGATATCACTCTTCGGGATGTTCGATGCCAAACTGAATGTTGCCTACAAGAGTTATATGGGTATTACCAACTCATTGCGCAAGAAAGGTAACTGGACGATGGGCCAGGGAGACGATGCCGCGAGCTTAGGCTACGACAGCGCCAAGAATCACGACATCCTGATTGAGCAGACCTATAACTTCAAGCATAAATTCGGTAAGCACGATGTGAATGCTCTGTTCGGTATCACCTACAACAAGTTCCACGAAGAAAAGCGCTGGATAACGAAATTAGACCCACTGATGATAGGTGACAAATACATCACTTCACTCGATGCCGCTACCGGCAACACCACCGCAGGCGGTAATTATGGTGAATCTGCCTTGATTTCCTACCTCGGACGAATCAACTATTCGTATGCCGACAAATATCTGGCACAGGTGACTGCCCGCCGCGACGGCACTTCCCGTCTGCCCAAAAACGACCGTTGGGGAAACTTCCTCTCCGTTTCACTGGGCTGGCGCATCAGTGGAGAGAAGTTCTTCCAGGTGCCCTGGATTGACGATTTGAAGATACGTGCCAACTACGGTACACTCGGTAACAGCAGTATCGGCTACTGGGACTACCAATCGGTCATCAACACCGCTCCGCGTGCAGTGATCGGCAGTCCCGAAAACATCCTGATTGGTATGACGCAATCTCAGTTGAGCAACAACGACCTTGTCTGGGAGAAGAAGACAACCGCCAACATAGGTTTCGACTTAGTCGCCCTCAACAACCGTCTCCGCTTCACGGCCGAATATTTCTACTCCAAAAGCGAAGACCTACTTGTCTACCTGCCTATCCTGATGAGTTCAGGTAACGAAGGCGGTGCACCGGCTGTCAATGCCGGCAGTCTGGAAAACAGAGGAGTCGAATTTGAAGTAGGCTGGAATGATAAGGTCGGTGAATTTGAATACTCAGCATCATTAAACATCTCCCACTTGAAGAACAAAGTTATCGATCTGGGCTATGGGAAACAGAATAAGAAGATTCCTACATATACCACGCTCGCAATAACCGAAGTCGGACAGCCTCTCGGTATGTGGTACCTTTACAAGATGCTCGGCATCTTCCAATCCGAAGAAGAAATACAGAACTATGTAAACTCCGAAGGCAAAGTCATTCAGCCGAATGCCCGCCCCGGTGATATCAAATACGATGATTACAACGGCGATGGAATCATTTCATCCGAAGACCGCCAGAAAGTGGGCAATCCGTGGCCTAAGCTCGAACTCGGCTTAAATCTTGGTGCTTCCTATAAAGGTTTCGACCTGAGCATCAGCGGTTACGGCCGCTTCGGACAGGAAGTATGGAACGGCTCGGCAGCCGCAGCCGGTGACTTCGCCAACAACCAGAACAACTTCAACGGCATTGTTCCCTGGACACAGGAGCACCCGGTGAACGACCGTCCGCGCATCGTATACGGAGACTCCCGCAATAGCCGAAGCGACCAGGACCGCTGGTTAGAGAACGGTTCGTTCTTCCGTCTGAGCGACATCACCTTAGGATATACGGTTCCTACCCGTTACATCAAGAAAATCGGTTTGGAGAGACTCCGTGCGTCAGTCACCCTGCAGAACATGGTTACTTTCACCGGATATTCCGGACTTGACCCTGAATTTGCAGACAGCGGCATCTTCACTATGGGAGCAGACTATTGCTCGTTCCCCAACCCGCGTGCCGTACAGTTTGCCTTATCATTCACATTCTAAATACTGCCGATATGAAAAAGATAGCTCTATATATATTATGCGGCGCAGCAGCGCTGTTCACGTCGTGCGACCCTTCCCTGCTCGACCTGCAAAATGAGAACACCCTCAGTACGGGCGTATACTGGAAGACGGAATCCGACATTGAGGCCGGTGTAATATCCGTATATGGCATGTTCTACCGCCAGGGAACATGGACCCGCAATATCTATACACAGATGATAGGCATGGCCGACGAAGGCGTCAGCTATGCCGGATGGACGGAACTGAACGAATACACCAAATTCATCTTTACCGATTATAACTTCGGAGAGGCAAATACCAAGATCTACCGGGAACACTACACCGCCATCTTCCGTGCCAACCAGGTGCTGGACAACATTGATAATGTTACGTTTGCCGACGAAACGCACAAAAATGACCTGATAGGCCAAACCAAGTTCCTGCGTTCTTTCTACTACTTCTATCTGACCACTCTCTGGGATAACATTCCCATCGTCCTGAAGACTTCTTCAGCCGCCGACAAGCCCATGCAAGCCAATGCAGACGAAATGCTCACTCAGATAGAAACCGACCTGGAAGACGCCGTCACCAAACTGCCCGCCACCCGCGACGCCAATAACTACGGCCGCCCGACGAAAGGCGCCGCCTACGGACTACTGGCGAAAGCCTATGCACAGCACCATAAATGGGAAGATGCCCGCAGATGCCTCGAATGGCTCATCGACGGTGAAGGAAAGCGGTACTACGACCTCGTCCCCAACTGGGCTGACAACTTCAGCAACCAAACGGAAGACAACAAGGAGTCGCTATACGAAATCCACTTCTCACTGACCAACCGGGTAGGCTTCGACCAAACAGACAACTACCTGGACCCGAACGCACAGTTGGGCACACAGATTGAGATGAATCAGGCCCCCACCGGAATCGGTTGGAACAACATTGAAGCAAGGCGTTGGCTGGTGGACTACTATAAACGCGAACAAACCACAGATGGAAAGAATGACATCCGCCTGTTCTACACCCTGTGGTACGACGGAGCTGCATCCGACTTCCCCGAATATCCGAACCAGCTGATTTATGGCAAGCCTTGGAACAGCGATTGGGGTAACCGCGTGTTTATCAAGAAGTATAGCACCGATGCCTCCCCGCTGTATTACTGGAACGACAACAACTTCCGTTCATTGCGATATGCCGATATGCTATTGCTCTATGCCGAAGCACTCAACGAGCTGGGAGCCACCCCGTCTGCCAAAGCTATCGAATGCCTCAACCGCGTGCGCAACCGTGTAAACCTGCCCGACATAGAAGACAGTTCTTTCTACAATGGCAGCCAGATAACAGGCAATAAAGACGCTTTCCGCGAACATCTGAAGATTGAACGCGCCCTGGAGCTTGCCATGGAATGTGTACGTTGGGTTGATTTAAAACGCTGGGGCATCAATGACACCAACACTCTGAACGAGTTGAAAACCCGCGACAGCGACTTCAACAACTTCATCATCGGTAAGTCCATCCGTATGCCTTTACCGCAAAGCGAAGTGGACAACAACCCGAATCTGAAACAAAATGACCAATATTAACCGAAGACATCTGAGTTATGACTAAAACAAGATATTTATTGATAGGAGCAGTCATATCACTGCTGACTTTATGGGGATGCAGCAACGATTCCGATTACGTGATCGGAAGCAATCCCAACGAATTTGCCATCAATCCGGTAGCCATACCGGTAAGCGCGGATGGCGGAACCTACGAACTGACAGTCACCGGCAATGAGTCCTGGACAGCCAAACTAACCGACTCCAACAGTTCGGCACAAGACTGGTGTACACTGAGTGCAACGTCGGGCACAGGCAAGATGGTAATCACGCTCACCGTAAAGCCGAGTACCTCGTTCGTAAAAAACCGTTCCCTCCTCATCGAAGTAAGCGGCGGCAACAAGACGCTGAAGTCCAGAGTGCTGCAAGAAACGATGGTACTGGGCGAAGACGAAATACTGATAAACGGTATGGTATGGTCTACCAAGAACGTAGGCTCTCCCGGAACATTCGTAAACTCTCCCGACGAGATAGGACAGTTGTATCAGTTCAACCGCAAAGTGGGTTACCCCGCCGGTCCGCAAGGTGACCCCGCACCGGCCAACTGGCCCGCAGACTATACGAACGACAACACCAACTGGATGACGGAGAACGATCCTTCACCCGAAGGCTGGCGTGTGCCTACCACACAAGAAATGGCAGCCCTGTGGGAAAAAGGAGCAACATGGGTGACAGCTGCCCAAACCGGCTTCAAAGTTGACGGAATCATTATCGGAGTAGACGAGACCACCGCTAAACGCGCCACCAAGGACAATCTGAAGCAACTGGGCTGCCTCTTCCTGCCCCAAAGCGGCTGGAGAAGTGAAAGCGGAATGATGGACCGCACATGGCTCTGTGCCGTACGCAGTGCCAATTCATTGAGCGCCACACATGGCGGAATGTCACTGGGAGACATAGGCGGTTATCGGGACATATGGGGTTGGGGCGACGGACAAAAAGCCCGTGCAGCCATGATACGCCCTGTCAAAAACATACAAGTGGAGGATTGATTTGTAACCCATTCATTAACGAACTAATTTTAAGAAGATGAACAGCTACAAGACCTATATATGCCTTGCTTTGTTCGCCCTTTCAGGCTGCAAAAACAAGGACGGCAATAAGCCACAGACACTCATACCGCAAATCCGGTATGAGTTCAGCGGTGGCGCAGGGCACTATAATTATGCTCCGAGCATCATTCAGGACGAATACGGCATCCGCTACGGGTTCATCTGCGAGAACCGCGACCCGTTCAAGATAGTGGACTATGTTTATCTGTATAAAGGCATCCCTACGGAGAAAGGCTACGTATGGCAACCCGGCACACAGATTATCGAACCCTCTGAAAGCGGCTGGGACAACTGCCACATCTGCGACCCCGACGTCCGCGAATTCAAAACGACCTATAAAGGGGAAACTTACAACTGGATTATGACCTACCTCGGCGTAGATCGTTGGGACTGTAACCATAACCAGATAGGACTCGCCATCTCCAAGAACATTGAAGGTCCTTATATCAAGTTCGACAAAAACCCATTGGTTGCCTATCAGGACACCACCAAATGGGGTGTAGGACAAAGCACCACCATCGTCAAGGACTCCGCCACCATACAGTTGTTCTATCACTCTACCACGGAGAACGGCCCCTTCTGCATGCGCGAGATAAAACTGAACGATCTGGATAACATCGTATTGGGCAAGGAACAGGCAATCCCCTTCCTGAGCGCCAACAGTTATCCCGCTATGTCCGACAAGTACATCTATATGGTGTCCGAAACCCGCGTATCTCCCATTAAGGAAATACCCACCTGGGTAGGCGATGTATGTCGCCTGGCGTACAAACCGAGAACCGAAGACCTGGCCGGAGACAAGGACGGCTGGATAGAGATAGGACATGCCGGACCGGAAGAAACAGGATTCCCGCGAAACCATAACCCGGGCATCCTGACGGACACGAAAGGTTATATGCTCAGTGATGACGAACTGGTGATGTACTTCACCCCTGCCATGACAGGAGAGAACTGGTTATGGTCTTATGACCTGTATTCGGCTACGTTCAATCTGAAAAGTTACTTCAAATGAGAAAGACAGCGCTACAAACAGTATGGCTCGCCCTGCTGCTCCTTGCCCTCCCCTGCGGGCAAGCGGCAGGGCAGCAGAAGACTCCCGTGATAGTAATCACCGACCTGTATCATCCCTACCAAGACCCGGGGGATAATATGGACCTGATTATGGGATTCGGCCTGCCCGACGTAGATCTGAAAGCCGTACTTCTGGACATCACCGACGCTTTCCGTAAAGATACCGCCGATCACCCTACCCTATGGCGGGATCCGCGCGGACCGAGGGAAGCAGGTATCATCCCGGTGGAGCAATTGAGCTATATCTTCAACAAGAAAGTCCCCTACGGCATAGGCCCATTGTCCATGATGAAATCGGAAGAGGATAAGATGGAATACCTTCCCGGCTACGAACAGGAAGCCATCCGGCTGCTGACGGACGTGCTGAAAGCAAGTAAAGAGCCGGTGGAAGTCCTCTCTTTCGGTTCGGCAAGGATACTGGCAGTTGCCTACAACCGCACCCCCGCACTACTGAAAAAGAAGATACGCAAGATTCACCTTAGTGCAGGCACAGCAAGCAAGAACCACGAACTGGGAAGCGATGCCGGAGCCAACGCCATCCCCGGTGGAGAATGGAATGTAGCGCTGGATGTATTTGCTTTCACAAGAATATTGAAGTCAGACCTTCCGGTAGCCATCTATCCCTGCGCAGGCAAAGACGGTGGCTTCGTGAAGGACTGCAACAACACCTACTGGCAACTGCCCGATATGGAGTTTACGCGCAAAATGCATCCCCGGTTGCAGCGGTATCTGGACTTTGCCTTTAACCGGAGACTGCAATACGACTTCCTCCGCGCAATGGATGCCGGATATCCGGCAGATATGGACATCAGCCGCTACCCTAAACCTTTTCATGTATGGGAAAGCGCCATCTGGCTGAAAGCTACCGGAAGGGAGGTGGTCTGTACGCCCGAAGGGAAATACCGCCTCGATAGAGAAGGGGAGACAAAACAAGGTGACCAGCTCATTAAGAACGAGTTGCGTCCTTGCCGTCTGGATGAAATAAGGAATGACGGACGTTTTCAGTTCTCATACACCGGAAAGCCGTCCGGTAATAAAGAGATATATTACCGCCCGGACCCCAATGAGAACGAGAAAGCACTTCAAGCAGTGATTCCCGAACTCTATATTTCCATTTCACCGAATAATTAACTTCTAAAACATAATGTTATGATCAAGAACAAACTTTATCTATTAGGCTTATTTCTACTGGCCTTGTCGAGCTGCACCTCCTCCGGGAAACAGCAGAAAACGGAAGTTGCTTCAAGCGCGGAAAAGATTATCCTGGAAACGGACATCGGCAATGATGTGGACGATGCCCTGGCACTGGATATGCTCTACAAATATCTGGATGCGGGAGACATCGACTTATTGGGCATCATGATAAACAAGGAGGGCACTTACCCTGCCGAATACACAGACATCATGAACACTTGGTACGGTCATCCCCAAATTCCCATCGGCATCATACACGATGGAGCGGACTGCGAAAATGACGCTACAAACTATGCCAAAGCCGTATGTCTGATACAGGATGAGAACAGCAAACCGACATTCAAACGTTCGCTGAAAGGTGGTTACGACCAACTACCGGAAGCTCCCGCCCTCTATCGCAAGCTGCTGGCACAGCAACCGGACAGTTCCGTCACAATCATCTCCGTAGGCTTCTCTACCAACCTTTCACGCCTGCTGGACACTCCGGCCGACGAATACTCGTCGTTGACGGGCAAAGAACTGGTTGCCAAAAAAGTGAAACTGCTATGCACTATGGCAGGATGTTTCAACAACCCCGAATTGTACGAATACAACGTTGTGAAAGATATTCCGGCAGCAAAGAAAGTATTTACGGAATGGCCCACTACGCTGGTGACTTCGCCTTTCGAGGTAGGTATCGCCATCAACTATCCTGCTACCAGCATCGAGAACGATTTCCAATGGGCACCGATGCATCCGATGGTAGAAGCGTACAAGAGCTATCAAAAAATGCCATACGACCGTCCGACATGGGATTTGACCTCAGTACTCTATTCTGTTGAAGGACCTTCCTACTTCACAGTTTCGCCCGCAGGCAAGATAAGCGTAACGGACAAAGGGGCTACGGAATTTACTCCCGATGCAACCGGAAACCGCTACTACCTCACGGTAGATGCCGCCCAGGCTGAGAATATCAAACAACATTTTGTCAAACTGGTTAGCAAACAACCGGCTCACTTCACTAAATAATCAATATCATGACTAAGTATCTATTCTATATTATCGGGTTATGGCTATTCTGCTCCTGTTCGGACAGCACACCGGGAGAAGAACCGCCCGTTACCCCTCCCGAACCGACTCCTACCATAACCATCAGCAAACCGGAGTTTATCTTCGGTTTCCGAGGAGAAAATAAATATTCCTACTGTCCGAGTGCATTGAGGCAAGAGGACGGTACTGTTCATCTGTTTTTCTGCGGAAATCCAGAGAATCAGATTATGGTTGATAACATCTTCCATATAAAGATTAATCCGGACGGTTCGCAAACTGCTCCCAAAAGTGTGCTCCAACCGGGCATCGCAGGCACATGGGACGATCATCACACCTGCGACCCTTCCGTCATCGAGGGCAGTTTCTACTGGAACAATACGACTTACAAATATGCCATGTTCTTCTTGAGCAATATGTACGGAGTGTATTATAATGAAATCGGTGTGGCATTCAGCAACAGCCTAGATGCCGATAGTTGGGTGAAATATCCGAAACAGATTATAAAAAAGACGTGGTCGGACGACGGTGACCAGGAAATCGGCGGCGGCGGAAAATCATGGGGAGTAGGCCAGCCATCCGTAGTATCTCTCGACAAGAAAGGGAAGGTATTGCTGACTTACACCATCGGAGATATTGGTGGTACGCGAATAGCATGGGCCGAAGCCGACTTCAGCAACATGGACAACTATACCATCAGCACTCCCATGACCATCGTTCAAAGCGGCTTGCTGGCTATTGACAACAAATCGAGAGATTATACCTGCAATTCCGAATTCGCCATCAACCAGAATGCGGATAAAATAGTCATGATACGTCCCGTGCAACCTATGCCCAGCGATTACCCTGCTTATCTGAATAGCTCTCTGGAAATAGACTACATGAATCTTTCCGACTTCATGAATCAAAGCGGCAGTTGGACGCCCATATACCGAATCACTCCTGACGATACGGGTTATCCGAGGAATCATAACGCAACTTTATTACGGGATAACTTCGGACACTTGCAGGATTGGGAAGAACCAACTTTTTACTTTACAGTCAGCAAAGCAGCACCCGATGTACAACCTTCGGGCAGCAGCCATGCCGAATGGACATATCATATATGGAAGAGCAAAGTGATGAAAAGCAAATAATGTCAATCTGACAATTTGATAATCCTACGCACCCGAGAGTACCTCCTTTCCGCCTTAAGACTAGGAAAAGAAGAAAAAACGCAAGGATTTCATTTTGCAGAAATGCAGAAAGGAGGCAAAAGCCCTTATAGAAAAACATGAGGGAAATATTTGTCCCCTTTCCGTGTTTTAAAGCCCGATATTAGGCGAAACGCTAACAAAAGGTAGATTGAATAGCCTCGGACTATTCATTCAACCAGAAGAAAATAAAGCATGTTTTCGGTAAGGCTACACCCTTTCATCCACATAGTATAACCCTTTCAGGGAAATGGCTACACCCTTTTGGAAAAAAGGTGTAGCCTTACTGAAAAACAGATGGTGTATTTTACCTGAATACATCATCTGTTTTGTCTGAAAAGACCATCCGTTCAAGGTAAACAGATGGTGTGTTGCGGATAAAAAGGTGGTTTATCTCCCGAAAAGAGATGATGAATCGTGCTAAAAGAAGTAATTCATTCCAATGCCACGTTAGCAGAATTTCAGGAATTCAATTTTTATGCAAGCAAAAGGACCAATAAGGTATCATACCGAATCTTAAACGCAGAAAGATACGAAAAACTACATTTCCGAAATGTGCTCTTAACATACTTTAGTTCAGAAGAAGTTTTACCATCGGCACACAAGAAACAGCCACAACTCCGGCAATATCCAGGCTGATATGCTTATATACTTTTGTGACATATATATATCAATTCATGACATGGATACATTTATGTCGTGAAACCGTATATCTCTTTATCCATTTGCGCATAACTTTGCACATAGAAAAACATACCTTTAACAATCTAAAATTAAGAATGATGAATTCGAGACAAGCACTTTTCAGTCTATTGATCTGCGTACTGGCAATCACAGGTTGTGATACGCAAAAGCAAACTGCTGTAGGCAATGAACCCGCCCTGACACGAGCCAAGCAAACATTAGATTCCTTATATCAGAATTATGAAGCCTCCGGCACATCCCTGTTGCGTGAAAATTATCCTTCAGATATCGATAATTACACAGCAACTTATCTGGCATCCGAAGAACAAAAGAATATACCCAACCAGTATTCTTATCTATGGCCCTATTCCGGGACTTTCTCAGCTGTAAATGCTCTATTCGCCGCTACAGGCGATGCAGACTACAAGTCATTGCTCGACAACAGAGTATTGATAGGACTGGAGGAATATTACGATACCCGCAGAACTCCCGAGGCATACGCTTCATATATCAACAGCGCACCGCAATCCGACCGTTTCTATGACGATAATGTCTGGTTAGGCATCGACTTCACCGATATTTATCTGCTCACCCGGGAAGCAAAGTATCTCCAGAAAGCGGTACTCATCTGGAAGTTTATAGAAAGCGGTACGGATGATAATCTGGGAGGCGGCATTTATTGGTGCGAACAAAAGAAAAGTTCCAAGAATACTTGCTCAAACGCTCCCGGTTCAGTCTTTGCACTGAAACTCTTCGAAGCCACCAAAGACAGCGCATACTTCACTAAGGGACAGCGCCTTTACGAATGGACCAAAGCAAACCTGCAAGACTCCACCGATTATCTCTATTTCGACAATATCTCCCTAAGCGGCAAGATAGGTAAAGCCAAATTCGCCTACAATAGCGGACAGATGATGCAGTCGGCAGCACTCCTTTACCAGTTAACCGGCGACAAGAACTATTTGGTTGATGCCCAGAACATCGCCCAAGCCTGCCACAACTATTTCTTCATGGACTATACCCCCGAACAGGGTGAGTCCTTCAAACTATTGAAGAAAGGTGATATCTGGTTCACCGCAGTCATGCTGAGAGGATTCATCGAACTGTATCAGGCGGACCGGAACAAAACCTACCTGGACTCTTTCAACCAAAGTCTGGACTACGCCTGGGAACATGCACGGGATGAGAAAGGCCTGTTCAACGCAGACCTCAGTGGAAACACCCACGACAACCGGAAATGGTTGTTGACACAGGCCGCTATGGTTGAGATGTATGCCCGCCTTGCAACTATCAAATAAGAAAACATTAATACCCACCATATGAAGAAAAGAAATATCGGCCTATGCGCCATAGCCTTATTTTGCATGCACAATAGTGCCAAAGCAATGGAACCAGCCCTGAAGCAGGACAACACCACCGTTGTGAACCATGCTCAGATAGCTGCTGCTTATAAGACCAACCGTCCTGCCGTAAAAGACAGGCTCTACGTTTCCAAAGCCGTAGAAGCCGAAATCCTGCGGGTAAAGAAGTTACTGACCAACCAGAAGCTGGCATGGATGTTCGAGAACTGTTTCCCGAACACTCTGGACACCACCGTACACTATCGTTTGCTGAACGGGAAACCCGATACATTTGTCTATACCGGTGATATCCATGCCATGTGGTTGCGCGACTCCGGCGCACAAGTCTGGCCGTATGTGCAACTAGCGCACAAAGACCCTGAACTGAAGAAGATGCTGGAAGGCGTCATTCGCCGCCAGTTCATGTGTATCAACATCGACCCTTATGCCAATGCATACAATGATGGCCCCACAGGCGGTCACTGGATGTCCGACCTGACAGACATGAAACCCGAATTGCATGAACGGAAATGGGAGATCGACTCCCTTTGCTATCCTCTCCGCCTGGCTTACCAATACTGGAAAGAAACAGGCGATGCCAGCGTTTTCGATGAGGCATGGCTCCAAGCTATCACAAACATACTCAAAACATTCAAAGAACAACAACGCAAAGACGGCATCGGTCCTTACAAATTCCAACGCCAGACAGAACGTGCGCTCGACACTTTGAACAACGATGGTTTAGGTGCTCCCGTCAATCCGGTGGGGCTCATCGTTTCTTGTTTCCGCCCCTCAGACGATGCCACTACATTCCAGTATCTGGTTCCGTCCAACTTCTTTGCCGTATCCTCTTTACGGAAAGCAGCAGAAATTCTTTCATCAGTCAACCAGAACACTTCCCTGGCACAGGAATGTACAGCTCTAGCTGACGAGGTAGAGGTTGCTTTACAGAAATACGCCACTTACAACCATCCGAAATACGGTACTATCTACGCCTTTGAGGTAGATGGTTTCGGCAATCATATGCTGATGGATGATGCCAACGTACCCAGCCTTCTTGCCATGCCCTATCTGGGGGATGTAGACGCGAATGATCCTATCTACCAGAACACCCGCCGCTTTGTATGGAGCCTAGACAATCCGTATTTCTTCAAAGGCAAAGCCGGTGAAGGAATAGGCGGCCCACACATCGGATATGATATGGTATGGCCCATGAGCATTATGATGAAGGCTTTTACCAGTCAGGACGACCAGGAAATCAAGGAATGCATCAAAATGCTGATGGCTACGGATGCAGGCACCGGATTCATGCATGAATCTTTCCATAAAGATGATCCTGCCAACTTCACCCGTGCCTGGTTTGCATGGCAGAACACACTCTTCGGAGAGTTGATACTTAAACTGGTGAATGAAGGAAAACTGGACTTACTGAACAGTATCTGACAGGGAATATCATACAGCTTCTCAAACATAAAAACAATACCATGAAAAAACATTTGTTATTATTATTAACAGTTTGCATGTCCCTGCACAGCTACGGACAAAAGACATATGAACTTTCATCTCCGGATGGAAAGTTAAAAATGTCAGTGAATCTCTCTGACAAGATTTACTATGATGTCGTTTGCCTGAACGATACACTGTTGAAACAATGCAACCTCCGGATGGAGATTAATAATCAGTCATTAGGCATCAATCCCAAACCGGCAAAAATAAGCCGGAAAGGGATTGATGAACTATTGACTCCAATCGTTCCGCTTAAATATTCAGCAGTCCCCAACCAATACAATCAGCTCTTGATGGCATTCAAAGGCAACTATTCCATCGAGTTCCGTGCGTTCAATGACGGCATTGCCTACCGCTTCATTACCAACCAAAAAGGACAGATTGAAGTGAACAGCGAAACTTTCCGGGTAAATTTCCCGGAGAATTACCGGCTTCACGTGCAGCAATCCGGAGGATTTAAAACGGCTTATGAAGAGGAATACCGACATATACAAAGCCACGAATGGAAGACATCCGACCCTATGATCCACCTCCCGGTTCTGATCGATACACAAAAAGATTATAAGATACTAATCAGCGAATCGGACCTGACGGATTATCCAGCTATGTTCTTCAAAAGTACCGGAGGAAACGGAATGTCCGCCACATTCCCTAAAGTACCGTTGGAATTTGGTGAGGACGGCGACCGCAGCGTCAAAATACTGAAAGAAGCGGGTTATATAGCCAAGACAGACGGCAAACGCAGCTTTCCCTGGCGCTACTTCGTAATCAGCCGGGACGACAGACAATTGCTTGAAAACACAATGACCTACAAACTGGCAGAAAAGAATGTATTGGAAGATACTTCCTGGATCAAGCCGGGAATGGCAAGTTGGGAATGGTGGAACGGTGCAACCCCTTACGGTCCGGACGTGAACTTCGTGGCGGGCTGCAATCTGGATACCTACAAATACTTCATTGACTTTGCCGCCAACTACGGAATCTCTTACATCATTATGGATGAGGGCTGGGCCAAGAGCACCCGCGATCCCTACTCCCCCAACCCAACGGTAGACGTGCACGAACTGATCCGTTATGGCAAAGAAAAGAATGTAGGCATTGTACTCTGGCTGACGTGGCTGACGGTAGAAAACAATTTCGGTCTGTTCGAGACTTTTGAGAAATGGGGCGTAAAAGGCGTTAAAATCGACTTTATGGACAGAAGTGACCAATGGATGGTGAACTACTACGAAAGAGTGGCCCGGGAGGCTGCAAAGCATCATTTGTTCGTCGATTTCCACGGCTCCTTCAAACCTGCCGGCCTGGAATACAAGTATCCGAATATTCTCTCTTACGAGGGCGTGAGAGGCATGGAACAAATGGGAGGATGCCGACCCGACAACAGCGTCTACCTGCCATTCATCAGAAATGCAGTAGGCCCAATGGATTACACCCCGGGAGCCATGCTCAGCATGCAGCCTGAAGTGTATTGTTCCAACCGCCCCAATTCTGCCAGCATAGGCACACGCGCCTATCAGATGGCTTTATTTGTCATCTTTGAAACCGGACTCCAGATGATGGCTGACAATCCGACGCTCTATTACCGCAACGATGAATGTACCCGGTTCATGACTCAAGTGCCGCAAACCTGGGACGAGACAATAGCCTTGGAAGCAAAGGTGGGCGAATACGCCCTTGTTGCCAAACGGAAAGGGGATAAATGGTTCATCGGCGGCATGACTAACAATCAGAAGCAACAGAGAGAACTGGAAGTAAATCTCGACTTCCTGAAAGAGGGCCGGTCTTATCGGATGACGGCTTTTGAAGATGGCATAAATGCCAATCATCAAGCCATGGATTACCGTAAGACAGAACACAGTCTCAGGAAAGGAGACAAACTAACTATCCGCCTGGCACGCAATGGAGGTTTTGCGGCAATTATAGAGTAGCTCAGAAAACAGGGAACAGTAACATCAATGCCGGTATGCCGGAAGCTGAGTAACTGTCAACCACCATGCCGGGTTGCAGAGGCTTATCATATTCACCGCTACAAACATTGCGTGTTTTGTCCCTGTTGGCCCAGCCACAGTTGATAGTACGCTCCAGATAAGGAACATACTGGGTTTGCCCGCAATCGTACACCAGCATGGCAATGTACTGTGCAAAAATGGCGGTATAGATGCCTTGTTCTATTCCTCTCTCAAAGGGTAGTATCTTTTGTTCGGAAGACATAGTATTGAAAGTATAATCGGCCGCCAGAATTGCATTATCCAGATAGAATTTCTCTCCCGTAGCTTTATATAGCAAGACGGAGGCACCAATAAACGAAGCCTGATTATAAACATGTGCTTTCCAGGCCGGAGAACCATTGCCATGACGGCTATCGGCTATCCGGCCAGTCTTCTTGTCCATCAGGTTCTCCACTCCCCATGCATATATCTCCCGACCTTTCTCCAGATATTGCGCCTTGGTCTGGTACTTGGGCGTGCTTTCAGATGACTGCTTTCTTCTTTCCGGTACATTGTTGTAGAGAGTAAGGGCAGCCACTACGGTCGGAAAATTAATACAAGCCATCTTTCCATCTCCGAACTTATTGGGAGCCGGATTCCGGATAGGTTGCCATTGCCAGAACATTCCTCCGTTCTCCTTGTCATAGGAGCCGGAATCTCCCACTTTGTCCGACCCATACCACACGCGGCTAAAGCTACCCTCCGACAGTTTCAGGTATTCCTTATCGCCAAACAATTCATAAGCACGCGCAAGGGTGATAGTCCACCACATGATGTCGTCATAGATGAACCATCCGGTGTTCTCGTTATTATCATCAAAATCGAAGTTCGCATAGTGTGCTCTGTTGCCTGCAAAGATGTCGTCGCACAACGCTTTCATAGTCTTCTTTCTCGCTTTGTCTTTCTGCGCTTCCGCCAGTTTATAGGCATTCATTGCCATATCCCAGTAAATGGGCTGACACCAGATGGCGGCCGCACCGTTGTGCCGGTCTACGGCGGACTCAAAAGAAGAGTCGGTTTTATAGATACATTTCCCGGGGTCGAGGAAGGTGGCATTAAAGCCGTCATAAGCCGCCCACACTTCTTCGTTAATAACCTTCGGAGATACTTTTCCCGGACTATCGAACACTATTGCAGATACAGCCCACAAAAAAAGAACACTTATATTCATCTTGGTAATAGAAGTAAAATGATAATGAAACAGATTAAGTATATCAGCCTAATTAATTATACCCCGGATATACCTGCACTGTACTTGCTCCGTACCAAAGCCGTACATTCTTCGGTCAGAAGTACTCCTGAGCGAAGAATATACGGAGCAAGTGCATCCCGGATACGGGCTTGGTATCAACAGGGTGTAGTCAACAACTACTTGTAAACGGCAAATTCATAAATACGTGTAGCTTTCCCATTGGGAGCCTGCACGGGCTGGGTAACCAACAAACGCAGATAGCGTACTTTTTCGGCCTTACCTAAAGAACGGTTGATTACATTCTGCTTATTACCCGTAACAAAGTCCAGCGTGCGCCATGCCTCATCCTGGCTGCTCCGACCTTGCAGGAAGCAGCCGCCGGTGATGTACGAGAAATTTTCCTGGGCGGCATTCACCACCTTCCAGCCACTGATTTCTTTTTCTGCCCCCAGGTCGAAGTCCACGTAGTTGGGAAGCATGGAGATGTCACACCATTTGGTGCTCTCATTTCCGTCGATAAGGAATGCAGGCTTCTCTTTGTCGTTGATATATCCCGACCAGGCAACAATGTGTTCCGGTTTCAGCAGATTGACCTTGGGTTCTGTCACCCCTTGCAGACCGACATTACCCTTATTGGCAGTGCGGAACAAAGTAGATACAGCCTTGACAGGAGCATAAGGTTCTTCCACAAGCGTAGCGGCAAACAGGACAATATCTTTATTATCCGGCAGGATAATCTGAGTGGCCTTAGCCGGAATATCAATGGCAAACCTGAACATATACGTAAACTCATAAGCCTGGTCTCCTTCGGCAGAATGGCGGTGTGTACCGGTGTAGGCCACTTCGACATCTTTCAGATAGCCTTGCGTATGGCCGGTGTGTCCCCACTGTCCTATGAAGCCCGTATAAGATGGAACAACAACCTCCTGCACGCTCTTACCTGCACGGAATATACCTTTAGAGTCCTGCTCGGCAGTTGCCGCAGCAGCCAGAATATACAAACGGTTGTAAGTGTGCCCCGCAGGCAACTGCAAAGTATCTCCGGTGCATGCCATACCATTCAGTTCTTCTTTGGTTTCCAGACGGAAAGGAACCCGGTTGACAGCCAATTCAGCAGGAATCAACTCGGCTGCATAGGAATAGCCTGACTCAAAATCGGCTTCCCAACGGAATTCATTCCAGCTAAAGCATTTACGGTCATAGTTCAGAGGAAGCTGTTCAAACTTCAACGCTGCTTTTCCGGCAGCATTCAGGCGGAGTTTATAAGTCTTAATACTGTTGGGCTGTATGGAAACTTGCAGTTGATTGCCATTAAAGGCGGCACTGCCTGTAGTCTTTTCCGTTCCGTCCGCTTCATTGGCGCTCAGGATGTTTCCGGCAAAGGTCAGCACGGCATTCTGCGGGGCTTTGCCACCGGTTTCGTATACACGCACCACATACTCGTCAGAGCTTTCCGCTTTCTTCAAAGCCTTAATTACCACATTGGAGTTGTCCGAAGATACCAACGAGAAGGTTTTTCCTAATGTTCCGTTATGCTTCTCTACTTCGAAAGCCTTGACACGCTGATTCAACACTTCGGCATCTTTCGCAATTTGTGCTTTGTCCAAATTGCCGGCATGAGGCATCAGGCTGTATGTAAACGTATGATAGCCTAAATCCTGGCGGTCCTGATAAGAATAATTATTCTTTGTGGCAGGCGTATGGAGCAAAGTCAGACGGAGCGTATGGTTATCGGGCTTATCCCAGCCATATTTGCTGTCATTCATGATGGCAACGCCATAGCTGCCGTCACGGTCAGTCAGGTCCGCCCAGTATTGGGCATACACCTCATAAGCGGTCAATACGTTGTTGCCGCGCTGAACTGTACCTACACCAAGGTCATAGGTTGCTTTCTCGTTATCAAGATTCAAAGGGAATTCCGCTTTCAGGAGGGCATTGGTGGATTGCCAGTCAATTTCATTGTAGAAGTCGATACGTTCAGCCAGTTCTCCCTCGTAAAGACGGATATACTGACGGAATACAGATTCACCATGACGCTTTTCCACACATAAGGTCTTGCGCAAGTCTCCGTCTTCGCTCAGAGTCATTCTGACATCTTCCGTGATGGAAACAGGGGTACTGTCCACTGTCTTCTTCATTATTTCCCAAGCAGGCCAGTTGTAAGAGGCATTATCCGTAAATAGTGCCAGCCGAATTGACTTACCGTTCTTAACAAGCTCTTTATTGTTCGTCTTATCATACAAAGAGGTTATATCCCCTTGTTCATTCAGTGAAATCTTATATACGGAGTTCTCTATAGCAGTGGTTGCGGCAGACGCGGCTGCCTGTTGCTGATTTCCGGAAAGACGGATGTCATAAACGGCATATCCGGTGGCAGGCACCGTGGCTTCTACCAGCAAGTGCACTTTTCCGTCTTCATAAGACAGAAATTGGGAAGCTACCTTCTTGCCCTCCGCATCATAAGCACTGACGCCTTTAGGAAATTTGGGAGCCTCAACGGCTATTTCCACCACATCCGTCACCGGAAAGCCCAGTGCATTGTAGAATACCACAGGGGTTCCTTTGACACGGGTATCCATCTTCTCGGAAACAGCACCGACAGAGGTAGTCAATATACCGGAGAACTGTTTCAATGAAAGGAATTCGTCATTCCATGAAAACTCATAAGCACGGGGAATACTGGTGCCGGTAAGGTCATCGTGGAATTGGTGGAAGATGAAACGTTTCCACGATTCTGTCAGGCTCTCGCCCGGATAGTCGGCTATACCCAGCCAATCTGCGGCAACGGCAGCTCTTTCGGCTGCATCACCCAGCAGTTCATTCTGCCGGTTGTAGAGTTTCATGGCAGCCTGTGAAGTATAACATCCCGTTCCATGCACATCCATCAGAAGTTCACCGTTGAAAACGGGTAGTTCGGGATGTTTGTCATAGGGGAGATAGTCTTTAAACAACTGGTCACTGGTGGCGCTGATGATTTCCAGCGGCCCGTTTCCTTTGATGCCTTTCTCCACAGAGTTGACTGAACCCAAAGTAGGGGAACCGCCCGTATCACCCGTGCCGTAATAGCGGTACACAGTATTCAACGGAGTACGTCCGGCCAGTTTCAGCAACTCTTCATCCCCGGACAAGTCTACATCTTTCCAGCGTTTGCCATAGTCATATCCATGTGCAAGCATGATAGAAGAACCATCGACTCCTTGCCACAGTCCAATCGTGAAAGGGTGTTTGCTTTTACCATAGAAAGGATTGACGCGCCAATCCAGTTTCTGGGAAGAAAAGCCGATGAGACCGCAATGACTGGCAATGGTAGGCAATGTCCAGCCAAAGCCGAAGCAGTCGGGAAGGAAAATATCGGTACTCTCCACTCCGAACTCTTGCCGGTAGTATTCCTGTCCAAGCAAGATATTACGGATAGAAGACTCTACGGAAGGAACCAGTACGTCCGAAGCTTCCCAACTACTGCCACTGATGTGCCAGCGGCCCGAAGTGATAAATGATTTGAGTTGTTCGTACTCGCCGGGATAATACTCCTTCATCCACGCGTACTTGACGCCGCCTTCAAAATTGAAAACATAATCGGGGTACTTTTTCAGTAAAAAGAGGTTGCGCGACAAGGTATTCCAAACATACTCCTTAATGGTGGTTTGTATATCCCAATTCCATTGGGTATCCAAGTGGGCATCTGCCACCATATACGCTTTTGCCTGCTTCTCCTGTTTCGCATTTTGTGCATACGCACCGCTTGAACAAAACAGCATAGATGCTAATAAAATAACCGGTAATTTCATAGTCAGATATTTATTGTGATTAATATAAACGCTCTATCAATTACAAAAATAAGCGCATTCACCTAAAAGCATATACACATTTGCGACATAAGAGTCCCACAATAGAGTCATGGCATCATAACGAACAAAAAAGTCAGAAAAGTATTACTCTTTTTTCATGCATCTCTGCCATATCCTGCCATTATTCCCTATCTTTGCAATACCCAATTAGTCCGATATACAGATATGAAAAACAGACACTACCTCTTCGGAATGTTATTGCTGACCTGCATCTTATGTTGCTGCCTTACACACCAGGCCCATGCATATAGCTTACGGCAATTCTCCAATAAGGACGGATTATCCAACAGTGCCATCCTGTCTATCTATCAGGACCATCAAGGCATCATCTGGATTGGTTCGTGCGACGGGTTGAACGTGTTTGACGGTAGCAGTCTGCATGTCTATAATCCTGTCAATACTTCCAAAGCATTGCTATCCGGCAACCTGATAAACAGCATCATGGAAACCGAAAAAGACGTCCTGTGGATTCAAACCAATTACGGGCTCGACCGGCTGGATACCAAACAGCAGACCTGCCAAAGTTTTGCCGAATTCAAAGACAAGAACTACATGGCCAAAAGTGATAATAATGACCTGTTCATCGTAAAAGACGACGGATACCTCTACTATTATCAGCAGGAGAAACAAGCCTTTCAGAAGCTGGAAGTTCCCCGGATTACATTCGGACATGTGCTGTCTGTTACCATTGATGCGAATAATATATTGTGGGTCTTCACTTCCGATAACGACACCCGCAGCTATCAGATAAACAAAACAGCCCAAGGCGTAACCTTGACGCCTAACAACCTCTTCAAGCATCCGGAGAAATTGTTATGGGCTTTCTCAGAAGAGCGTCTGGTGTATTTCATCGACGGAACCTACTCGCTCTATGAATACGATTTCAACAACCAGCAGCAATACTTCATTGCCGACCTCAAAGCGGAAATCGAGTCGCATGGAGAGGTTTCTTCCATCATCAAACAGCAGAACGACTATTACATCGGCTTCAAAAGCAGCGGCCTGATTGTGCTTAAATACATGTCCGACCAGAAAATCAAATACCAGATACAGTCAACAGATATTCATTCCGGCATTTTCTGCCTGATGAAGGACAAGTATCAGGACATTGTGTGGATAGGAACGGACGGGCAAGGGGTATATATGTATTTCAATGATGCATTTTCCGTTACCAACACCTTGCTGGATACTCCCGTATACCAGATAAACAACCCTGTGCGTGCACTCTACTATGACCATGAACAGACATTATGGATAGGCACCAAAGGAGGAGGTATACTACGCATCAGGGGCTATGCTCCGGGAAACAGTACTCCAGCATCCTTCGACCGTATTTCCATCGGTAACAGTACCCTGACCGACAATGCGGTTTACTGCTTTGCTCCCGGTTCCATGGATAGATTATGGATAGGCACGGAGAACGGTATCAACTACTATTCTTATAAAAATAAACAGATAAGGGAATTCCCCGTCATAGCCGACGGAGAGAAAGTGAAATATGTACATTCCATCAATGAGTTGAATGATTCCACCCTATGGGTAGCTACTGTAGGTGAAGGTATTGTGAAGGTTATTCTGGATGGAAACAGTGCTTCTCCTACCATAAAATCAGCCACCCGAATAGTATTGGATGACGGACGCATGGCCTCCAACTACTTCTTCACCTCTTTCCGGGAAAACGACTCCACACTATGGTTTGGCAATCGTGGTTATGGCGCTTACCGGATGAATGTCGATAACGAGGAATTGACCCCTTACCGCTTCGACAGCATAGTGAACAGCCAGACGGCCAATGACATTTTCGCTATCTACAAGAATGAAAAAGGGTATTGGCTGGGAACCAGTTCGGGATTGCTCTACTTCAATCAGGAGGATTCACACTACCATGACAAAACCGATTTATTCCTGAATAACACCGTACATGGCATCCTGGAAGACCAGCAACACAACCTTTGGCTCAGCACCAACCAGGGACTGGTAAGATTTAATCCCCATACCAGTACAGGGCAGACTTACAATCGGGAAAACGGACTTGCCGTCACCGAATTCAGTGACGGAGCCTTTTACAAAGACCAACGGACGGGGACGCTGTTTTTTGGCGGTACAAACGGATTTGTGACTGTCAAGTCCAATGCATATATCATGGAGGATTACATGCCCCGAATACACCTGAAAGGACTGAGTATCTTCGGAAAAGATTATAATATCTATAATTTCCTCTCTGAGAAAAAAGGCTTGCCGGTATTGCAACTGGATTACAGCCAGAACTTCTTCTGCATCAACTTCATGGCGCTCGATTACATCAACGGCAATAACTATTCCTACTCTTATAAATTGGAGGAAGTAAGCGACCACTGGATAGAGAGCGGAACATCAGCCAGTGCCATATTCTCCAACCTCTCACCCGGACAATACACCCTGTTAGTGAAATACAGGAACAATATCAACGGGCAAGAAAGCCAGCCCCAGAGTCTTACCATTCACATCACTCCCCCTTGGTACCTGAGTTATTGGGCATATGGCGTTTATTTCATTCTGTTTGCCTCCCTCTGTGTCTTGCTGGTTTATCAGTTCATCCAAAAATACCGTCGCAAGCAACACCGTATGATTGAGAAGATGAACCGGGAGAAGAAAGAAGAAATTTATGAATCGAAGCTGCGTTTCTTCACCAATATCACGCATGAATTCTGCACACCGTTAACGCTGATTTACGGCCCGTGCGAGAAGATACTAACCTATGCAAATGCCGATTCATACATCCGCAGGTATGGGCAAATGATACGGCAGAATACGGAAAGGCTGAATAGTCTGATTCTGGAATTGCTTGAATTCCGCAGATTGGAAACCGGTAACAAAGCGCTCTCTGTACAGCGCCTGTCCGTTTCGGAGAAGATACGGAATATAGCAGAATCATTCGGTGAGTTGGCGGAAAACCGCAATTTGAACTATCAGTTAGACATCCAGCCCGATGTTTTGTGGAACACAGATATCAGTTGTTTCAACAAGATTACCAATAATCTAATATCCAATGCTTTCAAGTATACTCCGGAGAAAGGAAGTATCGCTGTCGGATTGAAGGTAGAGAACCAGCTTCTCACCCTTCGCATTTCTAATTCCGGGAAAGGAATAGCCAAAGAGAACCTTGCGAAGATATTCGACCGTTACAAGATTCTGGATTCCTTCGAGATGAACGGAGCAAACTCCCGGAATGGACTCGGACTGGCTATATGCAAGAGCATGACAAATCTGCTGAACGGGCAAATCAACGTAGACAGTGTGCCTAATGAGATAACGACATTCACAGTAACCTTGCCGGAACTGGCTTTAACGGAGCAAGAAATGCAGCAGGAAGTATACAAGGCGCCCCCTTTGAATGTCAATACAGAACCTATGAAACTGGAAAAGACCATCGCAAATTTCGACGTTTCCAAACAGACAATTATGATTATCGACGATGATCCTTCCATGTTATGGTTTGTTTCAGAGATATTCGTAGAAGAGTACAATGTATTGTCTTTCAACAATGCCAAGGAGGCTTTAGCCAATCTGGAGTTGAAACAGCCGGACTTAATCATCTCCGATGTGATGATGCCCGAAATCGACGGTCTCTCTTTTACACAACAGATAAAGCAGAATAAATTGTGGAATCACATACCACTGATTCTATTGTCCGCCCTCCACAACGAAGATGAGCAGGTGAAAGGCATCGAATCAGGCGCGGAAGCTTACATCACCAAGCCTTTTAATGTGAAATACCTGGAGAAGATTGTCTACCGGCTGATTAAGCGAAAATCGGACTTAAAAGAGTATTATAGCTCCATTTTCAGTTCCTTCAAGGTAGAGAACGGCAACTGCATCCATAAAGAAGACCAAGAATTCCTGGATAAAGTGATAGAAACCATAGATAAAAACATTTCCAATCCTGATTTATCCGTGGAACTACTGAGCAGTGACTTAGGCTATAGCACCCGCCAGTTCTACCGGAAACTGAAACCAATAACTGAGAAGTCGCCGTCCGATATCATCAAAGAGTATCGCCTTACCATGGCGGAACGTTTACTGCTCACCAGGAATCTCACCATTGAAGAGATTATGGATCAGACAGGATTCAATAATCGCGGCACCTTCTACAAGCTGTTCACTTCGCGCTTTGGCATGCCGCCAAGGCTATATAGGGAACAGCAGAAGGATAACGTAAGGGCAGAGAGATCAGCACTATAGCCCCCGATTAGAGGTAAAACGAATAATCGGGGAAAAGCTCAGGATCTGTCGTTACTTTCAAAGCAAACACTGCTCCCGCCTTTTTGCCCGGGTGCGACTGGAAGCGGATGGTAACCTTCCCTTTTCCGTCCGCCATGCCGGAAGGTATCTTGTAGACTTCTTCATAGAACGTAAAAGGATACTTGCCGGATAAGTGCTCTGCTGCTATTTTTTGTCCGTTTATCAGGATATCAAAGTCATGATTTTCCTTCTCATTCCCCCAATAAGTCACTACGAGATAGTTCCGGGCAGCCTCCTGATTCACCTTTACCTGATAAGAAAACCAACCGTCCGTATCCGTCATACGTCCTAAACGGGTAGCTTCCCAGAAATTAGACAAAGCTGCCTGGGGAGCCTTTTCACTCTTTTCCTCCGACAATTGGTGAGCCTTCTCGTCAGCATCCGAAGCAACACGCAGTTCATCACTTACCACCCGGTTTCTGCAAGCCATTTCATCCGGAGTATACATTTTCAGATAAAGCGAATAACGTTGATGATGCGTCTGATAATAAGGACGCAAAAGCACATCTTTGGGCTTTCCCTTCAGAATACCCGCCTTTTGGGTACGATATGCCTGGGGAACAGCATTATCTGCCTTTAGCCAGCTATCCGGATCCATTTTATTCACGATAAAAAGAGGTATATCGTCCAAAGGAAGGAAAGAACTATTCTGGCGGGAGGTCTTGATATACTCATTAGGCAGATGGTCGGCTCCAAGTTGGGCTGCATAAGCTATGGGACCACGGAAGATTACATTCATGAACGGATCATCCGGTGCCGCTTCCAGCCTGAAAGTCTGCTTCATTTCTATCCGTATCCGATCGCCCGTTTTCCAAGGGTGTTGCAAGCGGATATATTCCCCTGCCTGTGCATGCAAGGGATATTCTTCATCATTAATCCGGACACTCACCTCTCTGCCCGCCCAATGGGGATAACGGATATAAATAGGATGATTGTAAGCGCCGCTCTCGAGGATAGTCAGAGTAGTACAGTCCCCTTGCGGGAAGTCGGTTTCCTGCTTCAGATGCAGGTTCTTTTCTTTCCAGTTCAGTTCCGAAGGGATGAAAAGATTGACGTAAAGCGATTGGTGATTATTGAAGTAAATACATTCACCATACTTGGAGTGGTTCTCCATTCCCGTGCCTACACAGCACCAAATACCCTCTATATTGAAACGGTCGCTATAAGACTTGAACCCGCCCGGAAGCAGCATGGTATAGTAAGTCACACCTCCCGTTTCGGGATCCTGCGATGCTAGTATATGATTATAGAGTGCCCGTTCAAAGTAATCCATGTGGTGCAAATCGCCGGTCGATTCAAATGTATTCAAGGCAATTTTCATCATGTTATACGTGTTGCACGTCTCGCTAGAAGTAGAACCGAGGCGTTTTGTAATCTCACCCGAACGTCCGAAGCGTTCATAACAACTGTTTCCTCCGATACAATTCATGTGGTCCCGATAATAAATCCCGGCAAAGTTTTGAGTAGCTTTCCGGCATACTTCATCTCCGGTGAGTTGGTATTGTCGGGCTGTACCCTCGAATGCCGGTAACTGGAAGTTAGCATGTCGCCCATACAACACATCTTTCCCGTTTGCTATATTCAAGATAACCTTCTGATGATTGAGTTTCATGGAAACAGCCAGATAGCGTTCATCGCCGGTAAGGGCATATAAATCGGCAAAAACGGCATTAATACCCCCGTTCTCTATATCCAGAAAACCCTCAAACAGGTCGGGATTGACTTTCAAAATAAACTCCGTAACAGGTTCTGCCTGCTTAATCCAGAGGTTCAAGGCTTTGAGGTTATCACAATAAAGGTAGGCATCCCGATAAGCGGCAAACTCTTTATGTTGCCAATAGAAAGGAATCCAGCACAGCCCTCCCCACGGATAACCGGCCTCATCCGGACTGTTAAGAAGCAGTTCACCCTTCATTAGTTTAGCATAAGGCAATTCGAGCTTTTTTCCCTGAACCCGGTAAAGAGAGTCTTTGCGGTTATCCAGCATTGCCAGTTCATCTATCAGATAGTTTACACGGTCCAGAAAACGTCTGTCACCTGTCTGAGCATACATAAGGGAGGTGCCGGAGATATAGTGATGCCAGTCGGTGGCACGTGTCCCCGCCGGTTGGTTTGAGCCCGGATAGGCTTTCTTTTCGGGGATGCCGACTTCTTTTCTCCGTCCATTCAACATGCGTTCTATATCAGCGTCCAGCAGATATTGTTGGGATACCTGCATAGCATGATAGAAAGGACTACCGGGCAGCAAGCGTACTTCGGAAAGGCAGAATGTTTGCCACAATTTAGGTTGCTTACTGATGACAACGGTCTTATCATCTATTTCACCCGCATACAACAAGCAAGAACAAAACAACAGAAACGGAACCAGTAACAAATTTCTTTTCATCATATTATTGATATAAAATTACAAAGTATATGATGCAAAGATAGGCGAAACCTACTGGTTCGTATAATAAAATTCTACCAGAAAATAGCGTTAATCAGCTATCTTCGTCTATTAACAAACTTACTCCGGATGCTTAAGCCTTTCAGAATAAAAAGAAAATGAAAAATAGGATTATAAAAGGCACACCTCCTACAACCCAAATCACATCAAACAAATGAAACTATTTTTTCTTTGCCTCTTTGAGTACCTTCTTTTCTGTTCCGTCTAATTTTCGCTGTACTTTCTTCACGTCTTCAGCAGGCGGCAGATTTTCAGGAACAATACCTCTTTGCAATAACATGTTCCTGACAGCAATATTATTATCGACATGCTCCTGACCTATCGGATTAATTCCTCTTAAATCTTTTGTCTGCACATTCACACTCGTCATTTCAGCAGCCAGATCCTTAGCCTTAATACTGATAGTAGGCAGAAAGTCAGCTACAGGACGACTATCAGGAACTCCCATTTTACGTTTCAATTGCTGGGTATTTAAACGAAACAACGCCTGATCACCTTTAGAACGTATTAAGGCAAAACCTTTGTTATCTACTCCCCGCTCATAAATAACACCCGACAACTGTTTTTCTGTCTGACTAAGTTTCTCACGAGCTTTCACACGTTCATATTCAAGTAAACGTTGCTCTATCAGTTCAGCTCTCCGGGTTTGTACAGCAAAGTAGTTTTGAGCAAAAGCTATTTGTTCTTTACGGCTATCACCGTTTTGGGCAATCAGATAACAGGCATAGCGGGTGAGCATCATGTCATCAATAGCTTTTTCCGCGCCAGAGCCTATCTGAACCATTTTCCTGATGTCAGGAAAATGGTCGAGAACATGTTCTGAGGCATGTTCACAAGCTTCTTTAGCCTTATCAATCACCTTGATGAAGTTCTCCCACTTAGAGTAGCCCAATAATACTTGTAACTCTCTTGCACTCCAGCACTCTACACCTTCGTATTCGGAAGCGGCCTCTTCAAACTGGCGGAATAAGGCTAAAATTTCATTTCCTTTCATTCATTTATAGTAGTTGGTTCTATTTCCCTTTCACAATCCGCTTGATATCACTCAGCTTATTCAACGCCTCTAGTGGTGTCAGATTATTCACATCCAGCGTCAATATCTCGTCACGTATCTGACAGAGTATCGGATCGTCCAACTGGAAGAAACTGAGTTGCATGCCCCCGCGTGTCTCCCCCACTTCCGCCATCGGCTTATTGGCAATACCTTGCTGGCGATTGTCTGTTTCCAATTGTTTCAAAATGTCATTCGCACGTTTTACAATACTTTTCGGCATACCTGCCATCTTTGCCACATGGATACCGAAAGAGTGTTCACTGCCGCCACGCTCCAGCTTACGCAGGAAGATGACTTTGTTATCCACCTCCTTAACGGAAACATTGTAATTCTTGATACGCTTGAAGCTTTTCTCCATTTCGTTCAGTTCGTGGTAGTGCGTAGCAAACAATGTACGCGCCTTTGCCCTGGGATGCTCATGGATATGCTCTACAATCGCCCAGGCGATAGAAATACCATCGTAGGTAGAAGTACCCCTTCCCAACTCATCAAAAAGCACCAGACTGCGCGGAGACAGGTTATTCAAGATATCAGCCGCCTCGTTCATCTCCACCATAAAGGTAGATTCGCCAACGGAAATGTTATCGCTGGCACCCACACGGGTGAATATCTTATCCACTAATCCGATATGCGCACTCTCGGCAGGCACAAAGCTGCCTATCTGTGCCAGCAACGTTATCAATGCCGTCTGCCTCAGCAATGCAGACTTACCCGCCATGTTGGGACCGGTAATGATAATAATCTGCTGCGAACCACTATCCAGCATCACATCGTTGGCAATGTACTTCTCGCCTATCGGAAGCTGTTTCTCAATGACTGGATGGCGTCCCTGCCGAATATCCAGCACATCACTATCTTCAATAATAGGGCGGATATAGTTATTCTCACGCGCCACATTAGCAAAGGAATGCAGACAATCCAAACGGGCTATCTGGTTTGCATTGACCTGGATGGCAGGTATAAACTCACTCAACGCCTGTACCAGCTCCATGTAGAGTTGCGTTTCCAATATCAATATCTTATCTTCGGCACCGAGGATCTTCTCTTCATATTCTTTCAGTTCCTGCGTGATGTAGCGTTCGGCATTTGCCAGGGTTTGTTTACGTATCCACTCCTGCGGCACTTTATCCTTATGCAGGTTACGTACTTCGATATAGTAACCAAACACATTATTGTAACCGATCTTCAGGCTGGGGATTCCCGTCAGTTCACTTTCCCGTTGCTGTATCTGTAGCAGGTAATCCTTGCCGGAATAGGCTATCTGGCGCAAATCGTCCAGTTCGGCATTGACGCCTGATTTGATAACGCCACCTTTGTTAATCAGCAATGGAGGGTCATTATTAATCTCTTTCTCTATGCGGTCGCGAATGGATTGGCAGATATTCAATTGTTCACCTATACGGTTCAGACTGGCATTATCAGCATCCATACAAGCTGCTTTAATAGGTTCAATGGCCAGTAACGCCACTTTCAGCGCCACCACCTCACGCGGGGAGACACGCCCCACGGCTACTTTAGAAATGATGCGTTCCAAATCGCCTATCAGATGCAATTGTTCTTCAATCAGTTCTTTGAAGTCCGGTTGGCGGAAAAAGTATTCCACTACGTTGAGGCGTTCGTTGATAGGCAATACATCTTTCAATGGAAACACCAGCCAGCGTTTCAGCAAACGGGCTCCCATAGGGCTGATAGTCTTATCAATCACGTTCAGCAGGCTACTGCCGCCATCGTTCATGCTGCCTATCAGTTCGAGGCTGCGGACGGTGAACTTATCAAGACGGACATACTTATCCTCCTCAATGCGCGCCAATGAAGTGACATGCCCTATCTGAGTGTGCTGCGTCATGAGGAGATATTGCAGGATAGCCCCCGAAGCAATGATACCATTCTTGAGATGCTCCACACCAAAGCCTTTCAGGTTCTTCGTCTCGAAGTGTTTCAAAAGCTTCTCACGGGCGGTAGTCTCGGTAAATACCCAGTCGTCCAATTCAAAAGTAAAGAACTTGCTTCCGAAGTTTCCCTCGAACATGCCGCGCTTTCCACGCTCAAAAAGCACTTCTTTGGGGGCGAAGTTATTCAAGAGTTTATCCACATAGTCGAAAGGGCCTTCTGCTGTGAGGAATTCGCCTGTAGAGATGTCAAGAAATGACACACCGCAGGTTCCTTTACCAAAATGGACAGCAGCCAGAAAGTTATTCTCCCGATAGTTCAGTATATTGTCGTTGATGGAAACGCCGGGAGTCACCAGTTCCGTAATGCCGCGCTTCACCAGTTTCTTGGTCATCTTCGGGTCTTCCAACTGGTCGCAGATAGCCACACGCTTACCCGCACGTACCAGTTTAGGCAGATACGTATCCAGCGCATGATGGGGAAAACCAGCCATTTCAACGGTTTTTCCTTTACCATTGGCACGCTTGGTGAGGGTGATTCCCAGAATTTCGGCCGCAACAATAGCATCGGTAGAATAAGTTTCGTAGAAGTCGCCGCAACGAAACAGCATAATGGCATCCGGATGCTTGGCTTTCAAGTCCAGAAACTGCTTCATCATCGGGGTGAGCACAATATCTTCATTCATGTGGATTTATCTTTATTAAACACAAAGGCACAGAGGTACAGAGTGTTTCACTTGTGTAAAAAGAGAACTCTATGTCTCTGTGCCTTTGTGTTCATTATTAATGAGACAAAGATAATTCTTTTTTAGAAAATAAGCGTGGAGAGGATTCAAATCCTTAGCAAGCCTTAACAAAAGTGCTCTTTTCGCTAAAACATGTTATAAAACACTCTTTTTTATTTGCTTTATTTGGAGATATCCCAAAAGTCCGTACCTTTGCACTGTGTTTTTCATAGTATTAGATTTAAGGTTAACAAAGGTTGGAGTACAGCGGTACTCCTTTTTTTATGCCCATACGTGACGTCTCACAATGATATTATCTTCGCTTGAATTGATTTGTCCCCCTTTTTGCGCCTTTTGTATACCTGGTAATAATAACTATTTTGCTTAATTTGCATTCAAAAGACTTATTACCATGAAAAAGAAGAAAATGAAAAAAGTATTCCTCTATTGCCTGGCAACTGCCTTTGCCACCGGAACCTATGCCCAGACTTACAACTGGGTGAGCAGCACGGAAGCCAACATCTGGCAACAATCTAAAGTAAAGTTACAATCGAGCACCGGACAGACTCCGCTTTTAGAAGTCAACGGAACAGAAGAGGGCACCACCTTCAAAGCATGGGGCACCACCTTCAACGAACTGTGCTGGGATGCTCTGAACATGCTTACCCGCGACGAGCAGGATGACCTTCTGGAAAAGATGTTCTCTCCACAGGGAGATTTACGCTTCACACGGGGACGAATCTCGATGAATGCGAACGATTATGCACGCGACTGGTACAGTTGTGATGAGGTATCGGGCGACTTCCAGCTAAAGTATTTCAATATCAACCGTGACAAACTGGCCATCATCCCCTTTGTGCGTGCGGCACAAAAGTACAATCCTGAGATGACATTCTGGGTGTCCCCCTGGTCACCTCCCAGTTGGATGAAAATTAACCATGACTATCCGGTACGCAGCGACAAAACCAACAAGATGTCTCCGGAGTCGAGCATAGCCCTTTACGAAGACAACACTGAAAAGCGTAAAGGCGTATTCCCCGAGCAACTGGCCGTGAACGACTACATGATACAAGACCCTCGCTATCTACAGACGTACGCCAACTATTTCTGCAAATTCATTGATGCCTATAAGGAACAGGGAATCCCGGTCGATATGGTCATGTATCAGAACGAGGCATACAGCTACACCCCTTATCCCGGTTGTGCCTGGACTGCCGAAGGCACCGTGCGCTTTAACGTAGAATATCTGGCCCCTACGCTGAAAAAGCATCACCCGGATGTAAAACTATACCTCGGTACTTTCAATACGAACCGCTACGACTATGTCGACAAGATACTTTCCGACCCGCGTATGCCACAAAGCATCGAAGGCATAGGCTTCCAGTGGGAAGGCGGACAGATATTGCCTAAAATCCGCGAAAAGTATCCCCAATACAAATACGTACAGTCCGAAAGTGAATGCGGCTGGGGCAGCTTCGACTGGCAGGCAGGAGAGCACACTTTCCACCTGATTAACCACTATCTGGGCAATGGTTGCGAAGAATACACCTTCTGGAACAACACGCTCTGCGATAACGGCGAGAGTCCCTGGGGATGGAAGCAGAATGCGCTGATACATGTGGATTCAAAAACCCGCAAGGCAACTCTGACGCCCGAGTATTACGCTGTGAAGCATTACAGCCAGTTCGTCTCTCCCGGTTCACGCATCATAGCCTACAAAGCACAGAAAGAAGACAAAACACCTGTTATGGTTGTGGAAACTCCACAAAAGAAGAAAGTAGTGATAGCCGGTAACTTCAACAATGAAACCAAAGAAGTTACCGTGAAATTAGGCAACCGCTATCTGAGCGTGAAGCTCCAACCCCATTCGTTCAATACGTTTGAAGAGAAATAAATTGATAAAAAAGAGTCATTATTCAGGCAACCGTGTCTGAATAATGATTACTTTTGCCATGAAATTCAATCGTAGTCATCACAAAAGAAACACTGAGATTCTCTTTAAATAAGGATAACTGCCTTGGAAACAACAACAAACAACTCACAATCATGGAAGAAGAACATTATTTTCCGGACGCACCGCACAATTACCCCTTATGCCTCAACCGTCAATGCCCCAAAGCCTCTACTTGCCTGAGGCAATTGGTGGAACAAGCCATTCCAAGCAGCATTGAGTATTGGGTAGTCGTTAGTCCCAAACACCAAGCTACGCTGAAAGGCGCCTGTCCCCACTACCGTTCCAGCAAAAAAGTGCACTATGCCAAAGGTTGCATGAATATTCTGGAGAATCTGCCACACAAACAAAGGCAACGTGCCATGACCCTACTGGTAGAGCGATTCAGCCAAAGAACATATTACCGCATCCGCAAAGGCGAACGCCTCCTCAGCCCTGCCGAGCAAAAGGATATACAGAGTATCCTCAAAAAGTGCGGAGTAACCCAGAAACTGGAGTTTGATGCTTATGTAGAAGGATACGAATGGTAATCCTTGATATACCGGGATATAAGAGTGTGTTTTTGCCACCGTATTGGCAAGACCTTGCCATAGGCTTGGCAAAACTTTGCCATCGCAGTGGCAAAAGTTTGCCAACGCGGTGGCAAGGAATTGGCAAAGCTTACGGCTGTTTCAGATACTCCGAAGGCAACACGCCGAACTCCTCTTTAAAGCACTGGCGGAAGTAAACCAAACTGTTTATTCCCACTTTAAAAGCAATTTCGGAAATGCTGTATCTGCCTTCCAGCAACAAGCGTTCGGCATACTGCATCTTTATCTTACGAACATACTCATTGGTGGAAAGTCCCGTCAATGCTTTCATCTTGCGGTAAAGCGTAGATTTACTCATAAACATATTGTCAGCCAAGTATCCGATGTCCACCTTCTCGGACGACAAACGATCTTCTATCAACTGGTTAATCTTCTCAATGAACTCATTATCCAGCTTGTTCATAGACTCTGCCAACCGGGCACGTTTCTCATCCAGATTGTGATGAGGCGTAGAGCCACTGAAACGCTCTGCCAACAGCTTCCGCGATTCAAGCAAATTGTTGATGCGGCTATGTAGCAAAGTAGCACTGAAAGGTTTCGTCAGATAAGAGTCCGCCCCCACCTGATACCCCTCTTCTTTGTCTTGCAAAGAATCCTTAGCCGTCAGCAGGATGACAGGAATGTGGCTGGTACGTACGTCTTCTTTCAGTTTCTTGCACATGACGATTCCATTCATCACAGGCATCATAATGTCACTTACTATTATATCCGGAATGCAACTGAGTGCCTGTTCCATTCCCTGCTCACCATTGGCTGCCGTCTTTACATCAAAATCATCGGAGAAGGACTCAACAATGTAATTGCAGATGTCAGGATTATCCTCCACTACCAGCAAAATACGCTTTCCGCCGGATACGGACTCCGGAATGTCTTCTTTCTCTTCTTCCGGCTCATCGTCAGCCTTTTCCGGTGAGTCGGCATGCAACGCATTAGGATAAATATTATCCGTCAGTAAGCTGATATAGAACGCGCTTCCTGCATTCAGGGTACTTTCCACTCTGATAGTCCCTTCGTGCAACTCTACCAGGTTCTTCACCAGAGCCAAACCAATACCTGTACCGGATGCCTGATGCTCACTTCCTTCCTGATAATAACGGTCGAAAATATGAGGTAAGGCTGCGGGAGTAATCCCATAGCCTGTATCGCTCACCTGTATTTCGGTATAGTCGATACCATCTCGTGCTACATTGTACACTCTCAATAGTATAGAGCCTTTCTCGGTATATTTAACCGCATTGGAAATCAGATTATCCAATATGATGGTCATGATTTCTTTATCGAAATACAGAGGCATATCTTCTTTCTCTACCTCAATATGAAATTCAATACTCGGCTTGCGATTCAGCTCCTTATACTTGAGTCCTATCTCGTATACCAGATTGGCTATATTATCATGAGCCACACAGAGTTTCTTGTTCTGTGTTTCCGTCTTGCGGAATTCCAGTATCTGATTAATCAGGTTCAGCAACCTGATGGCACTTTGATGGATGACCGATACCTTCTGGGCATCTTTATTGGAAAGTGAATTACTCTTTTGCATGTCCTCCAATGGTCCCAGTATCAACGTTAACGGAGTACGGAGTTCGTGGGTAATGTTGGTATAGAAGCGTAGACGTTCCTGGTTCAATTCCTGTTCCTGCTCATGATTTTTCTTCTCCAAATCGTAAAGGAGTTCCATATCCAGCTTCTTCTTGTAAGCATAGAGCATGGAGAACACTATAAATACACCTGTCACAATATAGAGCAGTTTTGCCCACCACGATAGCCACAAAGGAGGTATGATACGGATATTCAATGTCGTTATTTGATCCGACCAGTCTTGGTTTCTCATACGCGTCTTCACCAAAAACTGATAATTGCCGGGAGGCACATTACGAAAAGTAGTATTATTAGGTTCCGTTACGGTATACCAAGAGTCTTCAAGCCCTTTCAACATATAGGCATACTCCACTTGGTTGGCCAATGCGTAATTCTGTACATTGAAGGTGATACTAAAGTTATTTTGCACATAGTTCAATTCCACTGACGAACATCCGTCAAGAGGAAGCACTTCTTCCTTATTTCCCCAGTCATTCAGAGGCTCGAATATGCGCATTTCCGTCATAATGACCGGTGGAGCTTTGCGTTCTGCCAGCACAACACCCGGATTGAAATAGCACAATCCGTTGAGAGAACCGAAATAAATCCTCCCATCATTGCCACATGCTGCACTGTTACTCATAAATCCGTCTGCCGGAATATTATACTCGCGACCGTAGTTGTAGATATAGTTCTTTGATTCCACATAGCAGCTGATTCCCTTATTCGTACTGAACCAGATATTGCCCGAAGCATCTTCCATGATTGCCCGTACATGGATGTTTTCCATTCCGTGTATGCGCTTATAAGCTTTGTATTCCCATTCTTTCGAAGAAGGAAAACATACCAGTCCTTCGCCGGTCGCTATCCATACACGCTTCTTACTGTCTGCATACACAGCATTGATGGTGTTTGAGGGAAAACCCTCACCCACATGAAAATGTTTCACCACACTGAAATCAGGCGCATAGACAAGAACACCACTGCCGAAGGTACCGACCCAGAAACACTCCTGTTCATCCTTGAAGATGCTGCGTATCTGTATATCTTCTATATAATGTCCCGAAACATGACCTGTAATATCTGCCTTATACATCCCTGTACTGGTTCCAATCCATATCACATGATTTCTGTCCTCATAGATGGTACGCACATCCGTATCGGTCTCATCTTTCGGGAAAATCTGCCGGAAAGTCTTCTTACTTTTATCGTAATAGCACACGCCTCCGGCAAACAGTCCGAACCATAGGTTTCCTCTTGAATCGCACAGGGAAGCTTGAACAGGATTGCCATTCAGGTCGCCGTTGTTCTTACCATAGACTGCTATCCGCTTTCCTTTTTCAAAGACATTGATGTCTCCACTATTCGTTCCTATCCACAGTTGCCCTTCATGATTTACACAGACACTGTTAACCATTTTATTGGTAAGGTTTCTTTCTGCCGTCGGAATGGGCGAATAATTATAAGTATTAAACAAAGAAGGTTCATGGCTTAAGAAATTAATGCCACCTCCCCAGGTACCCACCCACACATTCTTATAAGAATCCTGAAAAAGATAACGCACCGTAGAATTCGACAAGCCATATTCATCATTGCCTTCGCCTATATAAGTAAAACGTACTTGTTCCGGCGATAAGAACAGATGTTGTGCCAGGTCCAGAATAGCAATTCCGCCAAACTCCATCGCAATCCACAGCTTATTTTCATCCATTTGCCTGATGCTGAATACCCGGTGCTGAACTGCCTCCCGACTATCTTTAAAATGAATGAAATTCTCCGCCAACGGATTGAACAGAGCCAGACCATTGGAAGTACCCAGCCAGATATTTCCACTGTTATCCTTATACACACACATCACCCCGTCTGCCGGCAAACTATTGGAATCGGCCGGATCATGCCTGAAGTTCTTCACCTTCTTCTCCTTTACAGAGAGTATACTGAAACCATCATGTACATGCCCGATATAGAGCTTTCCGTCTCCACCATCAACCACAGACCAAATTTGATTACTGACCAGCCCCGGCACCGTTTCCCAATTATAATGTATAAACTTTCCGGTCTTTTTATCCAGATAGTCAACACCATTCCAATAAGTAGCAATCCACAAGTTGCCGTCCGATGCGGGTTGTATATCTGTGACATCATTGGTGGTCAGACTATTCGGTTGCCCCTGCTCGTAGGTATAGACAGTAAAAGTATCATTGGCATAGTCATAGGCATTCAGTCCGGCACGCTGTGTAGCAATCCAGAGAATAGAATCCACTGGATCATCAAGCACACAGTTCAATTCATTACCCGTAATGCTAAGTTTGTCCGAGGTTCCCTTATAATAGGTAATAAAACGGGTACCATCGAATTTATTCAGCCCCTCCTCCGTTGCAAACCATAAAAAGCCCTGCTTATCCTGAGTTATACTCAGAACATTATTGTTAGACAATCCTTCGATTGCCCCTAACCGTTTCACGGAATAAGGTTGCGCTGACAGCCACACCGGAAATAACAGAAACAAGAGTATGCATGTATTTCTCATAATGCCAATTTGTGTATGTACTCGAATAGCGATTCAAAAATAAGAATAAATTCTGTATCTGATGTATACAAATCATTCATTGCAAGATTCATGAACCTTGTTTGCATGATTTATAATACTAATATGTGTTCTATTCTCTTACATTTGCAGCGCTAAAAAGTGAACAGAAGATAATATATGTTTAATCTCTAAATTCTAATTCTTATGAGGCATTTTAAATTGCTATGCACTTGTGCCATGCTATTGTTATCTGCTACAGTATTCGGACAAACCCAAATCAAAGGTTATGTAGCTGATGTAAAGGGTGAGCCAGTCATAGGTGCCAACGTCACAGTGAAAGAGGTGACGAGTGGAGGGAGTATGAACGGAACCATCACCGATATTGATGGAAATTTCACATTAAATGTAAACGACACAAATGGTACACTGGTGATTTCATTCATCGGTTACAAGTCCAAAGAAGTCAAGATGAATGGAAAAACGACCTTTCAGGTTACACTGGAAGAGGATTCGGAAGTCTTGGATGAGGTCATCGTCGTTGGTTACAGTTCCCAGTCTAAAAGGAATGTAACTGGAGCTATCGGTAACGTAAAATCCGAAGCTCTGACACGTTCGGTTTCCACTACTACGGCAGGAGCCTTATCCGGTAAGATGGCAGGTATTTCGACCCGTGCCATGGATGCACGTCCCGGTAAAGGCATCAATCTGGAAATCCGTAACATGGGAAATCCACTGTTCGTTATCGACGGCATTCCTTATGGCGGTGAAACCGGCAGCGACTGGGTGCAAAGTTCCAATGTATCCGGTAATGATGCGTTCAATGCCCTCAACATCGAGGATATCGAAAGTATTTCTATCCTGAAAGATGCATCCGCATCTATCTACGGTCTGCGTGCTGCCAACGGTGTTGTGCTGGTAACTACTAAAAAAGGTAAGAAGAACGAGAAAGCCACCATCAACGTCAACGGATACTACGGATGGCAGAATCTGACCAGATTCCCCAAACTGGCTAATGCCGGACAATATGTAAGAGCATTGGTAGAGTCTGAACAGAACTACGGTAGAAACCCGGCAAATCTTTATAGTCCGGAAGAATTAGCCAAATGGCAGGCAGGTACAGAACCCGGATATCAGAGCTATGACTACTATGATATCATCATGAGAAATAACGTACCACAATATCACATCAATGCCAATGTTACGGGCGGTTCCGAAAAGACCAACCACTACATTTCTATTGCTCACACAAGCCAGGATGCATTGATGCCTGATTTCAATTACCAAAGAACCAATATCCAGGCCAACATCGAAACAAAAATAGCCAAAGGTCTGACTATCGGAACTCAAATCAGCGGTAAATATGAAAAAAGTCAGGATGTAGGTCTCCCCGGCGGTGACGGATATTTTTCGTCTATTCTGTCTATGTTCAAAATGTGGCCCATCGAAAGTCCCTATGCCAACGATAATCCTGATTACATCAATAACACTCACGAAATCGGTTATAACCCAGCACTCTTTAAAAGAGATGTTGCTGGCTATAAAGACAACCTGACGCGCAATGCAAACATCAACGCATATGCACAATATGATTTTGGTTTCGGGCTTACAGCAAAGGCAACTTTCTCTTACAACTATACCAACAGTAAATTCGATGGTTTCCAATACTCTTATGATGCATACACCTACAACAAGGAAAGCGGTGCATATGACAAGACTGGTGGCTTGAACAGCCGCTGGAGATACCAGACAGAAAGAGACGTAGCTGCACGCTATATGCAGCTCCAACTGAACTACACCAAGCAAATCAAGAGCCACTACATATCAGCTGTATTTGCTTACGAAGCTTCTGATTATGACAAGAACTACCAGTCAAACGGTACGGTACCGACCAACAACTACCTGCCATTACTGCAATTCAGTGAAATTAACGACTTCAACGACGATTGGTCTTATCAAGCCAGAGCTGGTTGGATTGGAAGAATCAACTACAACTATGCTGATAAGTATCTGATTGAATTACTGGGACGCTATGACGGTTCTTACCTTTACGCCCCTGGAAAAAGATGGGGTTTCTTCCCCGGTGCATCAATCGGATGGAGAATTTCAGAAGAATCTTTCTTTGAAAATCTGAAAGGGGTAGTCAATGACCTCAAAATTCGTGCTTCTGTGGGACAGACTGGTAGTGAAGCCGGCGTATCCATGTTCGGTTACATGGACGGATACAACTGGAAACAAGGTAGCGCTGTTCTGGACGGTGAAGTAGTCACCGGTATCAATCAACGTGGATTGCCCATCAGAAATCTGTCATGGGTGAAGAACACATCACTTAATATAGGTTTTGATATCGCTCTGTTCAACAACAGACTGACAGGTACATTCGATGCCTTCAGAAAGAATATCACTGGTATTCCGACAGGACGTTACGACGTTGTCTTGCCCAGCGAGGTAGGTTACAACCTACCCAACGAAAATCTGAACAAAGACGCTTATGTAGGTGCCGAAGGTATGATTACCTGGAAAGATAATATCGGAGATGTGAACTATACCGTAAGCGGTAATATGACTTTCTCAAGATATAAGATGGTTTATCGTTACAAAGAAAGATTCGGTAGCTCCTGGAATAAATATCGCAATGGTTCCAATGACCGTTGGGGTGGTATTTATTGGGGATATCAGGTAATCGGGCGTTTCGAGTCTCAGGATGAAATCAACAACTATCCGATTAATATAGACGGCCAGAACAACCGTTCACTGTTACCCGGTGACTTTATCTACAAAGATGTCAACGGTGACGGCATCATCAACGGAATGGACGAACGTCCTATCGGTTATCCCGAAGGCTGGTCTCCAATGTTGTCTTTCGGTGGTAACATTGGCGTTGAATGGAAAGGTATTGACCTGAATATCGACTTTGCAGGTGGTGCCATGCAAGGATGGGGGCAGAACTATGAATTGAGAAACCCTCTTCACGGTAACGGTAACTCACCGGAGTATCTTCTGGAAGACAGATGGCATCGCGAAGACCCATATGATCCGAACAGTGCATGGGTTTCAGGATATTATCCCGCTATCAGAAAAGGAGAGTCCGGACCTAACGGCAAAAACAGTGACTTCTGGTTGCACAATGTACACTATCTGAGAGTTAAGAACCTGGAAGTAGGATATAGTCTTCCTGCACACATTCTTCAGAAGATACGCGCACAAAAAGTACGTGTATATGTCAATGCTTCAAACCTGATCTCATTCGACAATGTACATCAGTATGAAATAGACCCGGAAATCAGTGCCGCAGCAGCTGTTGTATACCCACAGCAAAAAACCATACTTGTTGGATTTAACATTACCTATTAAAAAAGATGATTATGAAAAAATATATCAGTTTATTCATTGTGGGAGTTTTGTTTACCTCCCTATTATCCAGTTGTGGGGATAGTTGGTTCGAGAAAGATCCTCAGAACATCCTCACCGACGAGCAGGTATGGAATGACCCAGCCTTGATTAAATCGCAGTTGGCAAACATCTATAACAGAATGCCTCAGTTGCACGGCGACTTCAACACAGGCGGTATGACTGAAGTTGATGATGCCATGTATTCGGGCACAATGGACCAAAACTACAGAAATGAGCTTCAGTATGGTGATGACTACGGCAGATGGTGGGATTACGGATTGATTCGCGACATCAACATGTCCATCGAGAAACTGGATAAATTCAGTACCGGATTAGGAACAGAGCAGAAAGCATTGTTCAATGCAGAATTCCGTTTCTTGCGTGCTTATGTATATTTTGAATTGGTAAGACGCATGGGTGGAGTTCCTCTCATCACCACTACGCTGGAATATGACTTCAGCGGTGACCCGTCTTATCTGCAAAATCCACGTGCCAAAGAGCACGAAATCTATGATTTCATTTATACTGAAATCCAAAGTATCAAAGACCAGTTGGCAAGCAACAACGGAAGCCAGACCAGAGCTAACACTTATACAGCCCTTGCATTGCAGAGCCGTGCCATGCTGTATGCTGGTTCCATTGCTAAATACAACAACGAACTGACCCCCGCTGTGAAGACAGATGGTGGTGAAGTAGGCATCTCTGCCAGTATGGCTAACGATTACTACAAGAAATCTCTTGAAGCATCCAAAGCAATCATCGCAGGCCCTTACGAACTGTATAATTCAAATCCGGATAAAGGAAAGAACTTCTATGACTTGTTCATGACCAAGACAGGAAATAAGGAAATCATCTTTGCCAAAGATTACCTAGCTCCCACAAAGGTGCACCGCTTCGCATATGATAACATCGTAAGACACTTGACAGAAGATAACGAGTCGTCTTCTACCATCGCCCCGTCACTGAGTCTTGTTGAAAGCTATGACTATCTGGATGGGAGCAAAGGAACATTGCACTATAAAGATGCCAACGGCAATTACATTGTATATGAAAATCAAACTACTATCTTTGCCAACAAAGATGCACGCCTTTACGGTACTATCGTTTATCCAGGTACTAAGTTCCGGAGTATAGACGTTGATATTCAGGCTGGTGTTGCCATCTGGAATGCAACCACCGGAACCTATGACCTCAGTGTAAACCCGACATTGGGCAGCAATTATGAAGATGGAAAAACATGGACAGGTCTGGATGGTCCGAAGGACAATGCACCGGACGTAAGTAACACTGGTTTCTACATCCGTAAGTTTGTCAGCGAGGCTTCAGCAGCCAGCTCACGCGGTACCGGCTGCGAAAACTGGTGGCCTTGGTTCCGCCTGGGAGAAATCTACCTGAATGCTGCCGAAGCAGCTTTCGAGCTGGGTGAAACAACTCCTACGCCGGAAAGTTACATCAATAAACTGCGTGAACGTGCAGGGTTCCCGGCCAACAGTATCGAACACCTGACTCTGGAAAAAATCCAGAATGAGCGTCGTGTAGAACTTGCATTTGAGGATCACCGGTACTTCGACATGAAACGTTGGAGAATAGCAGATAAGACCTGGGACGGTACTTACAATGACAATACCGTGGTATACGGACTCTATCCTTACAGAGTAGCCGTAGCCAAACCCGGAACAGATGACAAAGACAAGTTCATCTTTGACAAGGCAACGCTGACTCGCTTCAAAAGACCGAGGCTGTTCCGTCTGGCCAACTATTATTCATCAATCGACCAGAATGTCATCAATAACAATCCGAAAATCGTTAAAAACCCGTTCCATTAATAATATATATAAGTCATGAAAAAAATAGCACTTTTTATCACAATAGGTTGCCTCCTGATACTCTCAAGTTGCGGATATGACAACTATGATGAACCCAAGTCCATACTGTCGGGAAAGGCTGTATACGAAGGAGAAGCAATAGGAGTTCGTACTGACGGAACAAGATTTGCACTATTCCAGGATGGTTACGATTTCAAATCAGAAATACCGGCACACATTGCTCAGGATGGAACTTATTCTGTATCTTTGTTTGATGGCGAATATAAACTGGTCAGAATTAGCGGAGCACCTTGGGAAGCACCCCAGAACGATACGATATTAATCAGAGTAAAGGGCAATACAGTGCAGGATATTCCCGTTACACCATACTTCGTTATCAAGAACCCGTCTTTTCTAAAAAATGGGAATAAGGTTGTTGCCAAATTTACAATCAAAAAAGTTGTGGAGAGTGCAAACCTGAAAAGTGTAGGTATCTATATCGGCAAAAGCATATTGACTGACAACAACAGAAACGAAGGTAACAAATTCATGGATTTATCCAATGTTATTCTGGATCAGGAAATGACTGTTGAGATTGATGTCCCATCCTCATTGACCAGTGCCAACTACGTATTTGCACGCGTAGGGGTACAATCGGACAAAGCAGGAGAGTTTTGCTACACACAATCAACAAAGGTTACACTGAAATAAGTCACAGGATAACTTAAGTATAGGAATTACGAGAGGAAGTATCCGCAAACAGATACTTCCTCTCCATTTTATAAATAAACTCTTATCGAATGAAAAAAACAATTCTTGCAGCTATGCTATCAGGTATATGCAGTTATGCTTTTGCCCAGCCGACCACTCATTTCGAGATAGTTGCCGAACAGCCTTTGCAAGTCATGGAGCACTTCAGCGCTTCGGATGCCTGGAGCATGCACATCATAGGCAAATGGCCTCAGGAAAAACAGAACCAGGTGGCAGACTGGCTATTCAGCACGGAGAACGATGCCAACGGCAAACCTAAAGGTATCGGCCTCTCCCTGTGGCGGTTCAATGTAGGTGCAGGGAGCACGGAGCAGGGCAAAGCAAGTCAGATAGGTTCTCCCTGGATGCGTACCGAATGTTTCTTGCAGCCGGACGGAAATTATGACTGGAACAAACAACAAGGGCAACGCAACTTTCTCCGTCTAGCCAAAGAGCGCGGGGTCAACAAATTCCTTGCTTTCCTGAACTCGCCTCCTGTTTATTACACCCAGAACGGGCTCGCCACCAACACCGGACGTGACGGTACACTCAATCTGAAAGAAGAACATTATGAAGACTTCGCCCGCTTCCTGGCAAACATGATTAAAGGAGTGGAAAAGAAAGACGGCATCAAGTTCGACTACCTCTCCCCTTTTAATGAGCCGGATGGTCATTGGAATTGGATAGGTCCCAAACAAGAAGGCACTCCGGCCACAAAGAAAGAAATAGCCCGTGCCGTACGCCTCATCAGTAAAGAGTTTGTAAAAGAAGGAATTGATACAAAAATTGCTATCTGTGAAGCATCAGACTATCGCTGTATGTTCGCTACACATATGACGGACCATGAACGGGGATACGAAATACAGTCTTACTTCTCTCCCGATAGTGTAGATACGTATCTGGGAAACACTCCTAAGGTACTCCGCCTCATCTCGGGGCATAGTTATTGGACGACTACACCGCTGAACATGCTGCGTGATTATCGCCGCCAGTTGCGTGATACGTTGGATAAGTACAAGGTTGATTTCTGGCAGACGGAAACCTGCATTATGGGGAATGACGAGGAAATAGGTGGCGGTCATGGATTCGACTGCACAATGAAAACAGCCCTTTATGTGGCACGTATCATTCATCATGACATTGTCTATGCAGGAGCCCGTAGCTGGCAATGGTGGCGTGCCATAGGAGGCGATTATAAAGATGGATTAATACGCGAATATACTGATCCAGACTTGCGCAATGGCAGAGTGGAAGATTCAAAACTGATGTGGATATTAGGTAACTATAGCCGTTTCATCCGCCCGGGAGCTGTACGCATGTCTATTCGTACAACCGACAGGAAGGGGCAGGTAATTCCGGAAGGAGATACTGACCAGAAAGGACTTATGTGCTCTGCTTACCGGAATATAAACGGGCAATGGGTGATGGTAGTCATCAACTACGCCGACAAGGAGCAAAATTTCACGTTCCATGTAAATGATTCGAAGGTGAAATCATGGCAAGGCTATCGCACATCGGATAAAGTTGGCGAAGACTTGCTCCCCATTGATAAATTGAAGAAAAAGCAATTGGCAGTAATCCCCGCACGCTCTGTCATTACTTTTGTGTCTGTGGTTAATGATTAACCACAGACATTCACCCTATTGATATCCACCACTGCACTCATTTCGCCCATTTTTCCCAATAGAGCCTCTGCACCTTTCGCTATCTTGAAATTCATCTCCTCTTCATAGAGCGGAATCACCTGATAGAAATTCACTTCCTCACCATTGGGCAACTGGCATACGGCAGCACCTTCTTTCACATTCTCCGGATTAATGAGCAATACCCCCGAAAGCTTTGTATCCTCCGCAAACGGTTCGCCATTCGGAATAGTATGTCCCCAGCCCAACCAAGTATCCTGTTCTATCGGCAGACGGGCAAGTATCTTCAGCCAGCGCAACGGCCAGTAGTCCTTTTCGTCATGGCTCTGGATTTTCCAATCGGCAGGCAAATATATCAATAATTCGGCACGCTCCAGCTTATACTCAGCCAACTTTCTGGGTACATTCATCCGATGCGCACCCATTCCCGAGGTCACCAACGTATAATAGTTCTTCTCATCCGTAGGCTCAATAATATAAATATCTATGTGGACATCCGGCGAAGCTATTTCATGGAAGACATTATCCGAATGACCGAAGAACTTCTCGATATGAGCCTCCAGAGTATCTATCTCTTCCCCCTTATATATTTCCGGATTATAGGGCAATACTCCATTCTTACAATTCTCAACGTACTCTTTCGCGTCTTCATCGTCCGGATCCAGCTCCAACGAATGCTCAAAAGCCTCCTGTGCTTTGTCCAACTGATTTAAATAATAATAGGCATAGCCCACACGATAGAACCAAAGCGCGTCTTCCTTGCACTCTTCTTCTATCGAGAAGAGGCAATCAAGAGCTTCCTGAAAGCTTCCCAGATTATTGTAGGCACGTGCCAGAAGTCCTGTCAACTCTGTACCCCGCTCCTCTTCGGCAATCTCCAGGATGGCATCTATTATCCTTTGTTCTTCATCTTCCTCATTCCACTTCTCTATCTTTTTGAGCAACTCATCATGTTTATCTTCTTTTATAGCCGAAAAATGCTTTATAAAACCAGTCGAAAAAGCCGTCGCCTCCTTCTTCCCTTCACACGAAATGGTGAAAAGGGTGAACTGATGCTCAGTAATCACCTGACATTGGCAAACGTATTCGTCACTCTTTTCATCTCCATCTGCACCCAAGTCATAGAGCCTGCATCTCCCATTCTTGAAGAACAGCTCCTCCAGCAACACAGGCGCATCATCTTCCAGATAGTCCGCTTCCTCATCGGGCATGGAATATGCCATCAGGCGAACAATATGCCAGTTCTCGTCCTCCCCGTCATAATAGCCGCGAGAATCGTCTTCTTCAAAATAAAGATACTTGCCTGGAAGAGAAAACTTCAGGTTGCCCAAAGTATACGTCACCCACCCTTTACGATAACCTATCGGAAATTCACATACATAATCCGGCAATGCAGAGACATCTATCGGCTCTTTTTCAGCCAGACGGCAAAGCAACAGGTAGTCTTCTTTCGGGAAAGGAAGAGACGCATCCATTCCGGCTGCCGTCTCCAGATTCTTTATAATGAACGAATTGATTTCTTCATCTTCATCACTACGGGCAGAAGGCATGAAGTAGCAATCTTCCCACAAAGCACTCAAAGCGGTATTCCGGTAGAATAATGCATCACGTTCCTTATTGTTCCACATGAGGAATTCATTTGCCAGCGCTTCGATGCCCTTGTTCTTTATCCGTTCTACAAGATTTTCGGGGCGTACTCGTCCGAAGGGAGATACCACTGTTCCTGCTACTTCTTGCGGCATGTATTTGTTGCAATCCCAGCAGATGGCCTGCATATCGCCATCCTTGCTCATACGCTCCTGACAAAGCTCTACAATCGCATTCAGCCAATGATAGAAATGTTCGGAACGCATCCGTTCAAAGTCCCTGTGCTCATAATATTCCGTATCATCTTCCAGCTCGAAGGGGAAGTCCCTCAGTTCCATTAGTTCATCAACGATATCTATCGCAGCCTTATGAAAACCTGCTCCTAACAGGTTAGTCTGGCAATCGCCTATAATGACCATTTCATCCTCTGCCGACTCATAATTGAAGAATATATTTCCTAAACGGCAAACAGATAATTCTGAATAATCCTCTGTATGACTAACAGATACCTCATGCCGGGCAGCCACGACATCCAGCAGCTTCTGGAATGAAGAAACATTTTTGCACTTCGTTGTTAATCTGAAACCTATACTCATGGTTGTGACATATTAATTGTTAGCTATTTATTGTTTATTCTTCTGTCTCATCATCCTCTGTCTCATATAGCCTGCACAAGTCGCTCCCCTGACGAAAATCAGAAAGATAGAAACGATACTGGGGATAATCTTTCAAGAACGGGATAATCTTCTTCATGAAAGCCGGCTCATCAAACAACAAGAGGTCTATGTAGCAAGTACCTGTTCCGACAGCACCACCCAGCAAAAGCCCCAGACCTTCCGGAGCAAGTAGTTCTTCCGACAAGCGGTCTTCCAACTCATATCGGAAATCCAGTGCCTTCTTCCCGTCTCCTTCTTCATCGTTCTCATACGGGAAAGCGATAAATACCGCCTGCGCGCCAAACTGGTTCAGTCGGTTGAACAACTCCTCCGACCCATTATAATAATCGGCAACCAGAGGCTGAAAGCAGGAACTGCCTGCAACAACGTCAAAACGCAATTCTTCGCTCTCCTGAGGTTCAAAACGATAACCTGTATATACTTGTTGCGGATTATCGAATATTTCCTTATCATGAGCCTTTAGCGTATCCGTAATGTATGCTTTGAGTTCGGGAAGCATCATACTGTTTTCAAGCGGAGTATCCGCCCGTTCCACACTACCGATGTACTGGTATGAAAGTCCTTCACCAAGCATGATTTCCATCATGATATAGTATGCATTGTAGCTCTGGGCTTCTTCCAGCGAGCACAACTGTTCTTCGTAAAAGCAGATATTAAAGGCATTGATGTCTTCCTGATAGATAGCAGACACCTGCACCTGGGACATATCCACATTCACCCCGTACATGCCAAAGCTAAAGCTTGCATCCGTCCCCTGATTGAAGGGGAAGAAGTGCCATTTTTCCTTAAACTGTGCAGGCAACTGCGACACCACATACGGATAAAGGTAGAATAAGTGTGTGCTACCCTCCACCGAGAAAGTGAATTCATAATCTCCGCCCAGGTTGAAGTGCACATCCTTGTTTATCAGATTGGTTCCGGCTGTAACAAACTCAACTGCATCGCCGCTCTCAAGCTGACCACGGTTCTCAACTATCCGTGCCAAGTCTTCCTCGTTGTCAGTAAACCATTTCCAGAAGTCCTGCACCCGTTTTCTGAAAGGCAACGCATCAACAACTTTATCATGCTCGTCAGCCTCCGTCCAAGCATCAATCTGTCCTCTTAATGTTTCATCCATTGTTTTCTACAGTTTAATCTTGTCCAAAGATAAGAAAAGTCAGTTTATTCCCTCAACAATTAGCCATAAAAAGTTACAATTGATTATACCTATTTAATGAGTGGCCTGACATAATGAAATTACAAACTGTCATTTTGTATTTCTAAAGGGTTTCTGAGTACCGTATTCCCGGGAAAGAGGTAGAGGGAACAGAAAAAATACAGCCAAATTCATTAAACTGAGAGCAAGAGGAAAGGAAGAAATACGAACTATCAACAGAAGAGAACAAAGAAATCCTATTCTTAAGAAAAAGGAAACAAAATATGCTAATTTACCACTCAAAATAATAGTTCCATATTCATCAGGAAACATGCACTAAAAAAAACTCCAAAAAGGGCACTTTCAGTCTACCGACTCCGTTCACCGTAGAGTTTCAAAGGGTTTCCCGTAGAGCAAGCAAGCATTCGTTTACGATAAAGTTAACTTCTTGCCGACAGAAAATTAAGAGTTTGTCAACAAGGAGTTAAGAGTCTGTTTACATGAAATTGACTTTTTCCGCCTAATTATCGTATAAATATCGCATATTATGCAGCAATTAGCGCGAATCATTCGACTATTTATGCATCAAATATCTACTTTGCACATATTAATAAAAATATGGGTTAGCAAAATAACGGATGTACTATCTTTATGAAATAAAAACAAGGGAAAATACACAAAAAAGGTATATAGACTATAACCTGCCATACTCGCCCAAAGAAATCCCTTTATTGTTTTTAAACACTCAATTGAAATACAGAACATTGTTAAATCCGTCATAATAGCATATTTCCGAAACAGACATTTTCTGTTGCTTCAAAAATTGGCAGGCAATCTCTATTCGATAGTCATTCAGATAAGTGATAAAAGCTTTTCCAGATCTTGCCGACAACAATTAATGTTGCTGAATATACTTATCCAAACAATCCGTAGCCGATAAAGTCAATTTCCCTTTTATACGTTGCTTTGCCTTCAGCACCGAACGGGGAGTTATATTGAAGAGGGATGGAAGTATATTTCCAAACAAGAAGCAAAAACCGATACACTCGTTTTCGATAACATTCCCAAAGGTGCTCTGCTCCATCTCCGGAATTTGACCAGAGGAAAAGAAGAGAAAGTTTTCTATATTGAGAATGGGTTACAGACCTTTCCGTGAGATCAAGGAACATCTGCTTATTTGAGTAATATCCGGGATGCACTTGCTCCGTACCTTCTCCACTCACAGGTACCTCTAAGCGAAGAAACCACGGCCTTGGTACGGAGCAAGTGCATCCCGGGTATAATGCGGACAAAACATAACCCATCGGAAAAGGCAAAATAATTATCTACGCAAAACGACGCAAATTAACGCAAAAATCACGTGGACCGGATTGATAAGAATCTTTTTCCATATATTTGCGCAATCAGAAAAACAAGTAACTTAAAACACGATAGTATGGGAATTATCAATCAAGGCATTCTCGGAGGTTTCTCCGGCAAAGTGGGACCGATAGTCGGTTTTCGCTGGAAATCAAACTACTATATCCGTGCACGCGCCGCCAAAGTCAGCAACCCGCGCACACCCAGGCAACAAGAGCAACGGGGCAAGTTTGCCACGGCATTCAACTTCCTGAAAACGATGAAACCTTTCATACGCATGGGTTATAAAGAATTTACACAAGATAAATCCGCATTCAACGCCGCCATGTCCTACACGCTGAAAAGAGCCGTGATGGGTAGCGGAAAAGATATTACGATTGACTTCAACCGGACGCTGGTGTCTATGGGAACGCTGATGCCTGTATTCGAAGGTACAGCCATACAAGAGAAGGATAAAATGAGTTTCAACTGGCAGAATAACTCTGGTACGGGAAATGCGGAGGACACCGATATAGCCATGCTGCTGGTGTACAACAAAGATAAAGAAATGGCTGTCTACGATACCGAGGCCGCATTACGTTCCGGCAAGCATGCAGAACTTCCTCTCCCGGATAGTTGGCAAGATGATGAACTGGTCGCCTATCTCAGTTTTCGCAATGCCGACGGAGACAGTGTTGCCAATAGCATTTGCCTACCGATTTCGATAGCCGAAGTACCGGAGGGCGAGGCAGAAATACAAGCAGAATCTACTGATACAACCTATGAAAAGCCCCTGTCCATCAAGAAAGCAAAGCTACAACCACATATAGCCGTGCATTTGTCTTCTGCTCCTCCCAACAATATTGGAACATGCAGGTGCGAAACCTGACCGGATATTCCGGCGACCTGACAACAAAAAAGCCGGATACCAGAGAAATGTGTTCTCTGTATCCGGCTCCCGATAATGCCTATACTTTTATTTTGTACTTGCCAGCATCAAAGTCGCGTTAGCATCGTTCAAAGCGTAAACGCTCTTTTGAATGTTGCTGTCGTAAGCATTGCTCTTAGAGTTCCAACGGGCGTAGTTTACTGCAATTTCATTGTTACTGTACTCTACATTCATTTTGAAGTAGGGAACCCAGGCTTCCTTTACGCTGTCCCACTTGGAAGCTTCCTTGCTGGCTACGCGGTTTTCGTTATCATAAGTGTAGGTGTAACGGAGGTGGCGGAAAAGACGTCCGTCTTCGTTCTTAAAGATAGTCTTTGCGGTCATCAGTTCACCGGTCATCTCTTCATTCTTTACATACTGGGTAGGATTGCTTGCACTTGCAGAGAAGTTCATTACACTTGCCATTACTACTACCATCATTACCACTGCTTTAGAAATTAAGTTCGTTTTCATAATCGTTATTTTTTTATTGTTATTACTTCTTGATCTTTGAAAGGAAGTCTTTGTCAACCGCCTTCGACTATATATAGTCAATTGCTGTGCCAAAACAATAAAGCATTGATTACCAACGACTATTCACTTTTCAGTAGTGTTCATTAACGGACAAGTGTCCGCATAAAAGCGGACGCTACAAGAAACAAACAAGAAAATGAGAAAGCCTTTGTTTAAAGTAAAAATTTCTCTACCTTTGCTTGAAACTACTATAATAATGGAATTACAAGTTATTCAAAATAAAATATACGAGTTCAGAGGTCAAAAGATAATGTTTGACTTTGATCTGGCTCAACTTTATGGAGTTGAAACAGCTCAACTAAAACGCTCGGTTAAGCGCAATATGGAACGCTTTGAAGGAGAAGATTTCATGTTCGAAGTCACAAGAGAAGAACTTTCAAGATGCCAAATTGGCATCTTGAACAAAGGAAGAGGTAGCAATATTAAATATCTGCCCTTTGCTTTTACAGAATTAGGCGTAGCAATGTTAAGCAGTGTATTACATTCTTCTACTGCCATTGAAGTAAATAGAAATATTATGCGTGCTTTCGTTTCTGTGCGACAATATCTTTCTTCCACCAATAATACTACAAAGGAAATAGAAGAACTAAAGCAGCGCATGAAAGTCTTGGAAGACGGAAACGAAGATACAATTGCTGCTATCAATGACCTCAGCGAAGATACTCGAAAAGAACTTGATGATATTTATTTAGCCTTATCACAATTGGCAGACAAACAAAAACAGATTGCGCAAAAAAATAATTGTAAACCAATCGGGTTTGTGCATTATGACAACAAGAAATAGCATAAATTTTATAGGCATTTACTACAAAAAAGAAATAGGCTATTAGGAAATCTCACATATTCCAATAGCCCATTTCTAAAGAAAACTACTATTTTTATTTTGTACTTGCCAGCATCAAAGTTGCGTTAGCATCGTTCAAAGCGTAAACGCTCTTTTGAATGTTGCTGTCGTAAGCATTGCTCTTAGAGTTCCAACGGGCGTAGTTTACTGCAATTTCATTGTTACTGTACTCTACATTCATTTTGAAGTAGGGAACCCAGGCTTCCTTTACGCTGTCCCACTTGGAAGCTTCCTTGCTGGCTACGCGGTTTTCGTTATCATAAGTGTAGGTGTAACGGAGGTGGCGGAAAAGACGTCCGTCTTCGTTCTTAAAGATAGTCTTCGCGGTCATCAGTTCACCGGTCATCTCTTCATTCTTTACATACTGGGTAGGATTGCTTGCACTTGCAGAGAAGTTCATTACACTTGCCATTACTACTACCATCATTACCACTGCTTTAGAAATTAAGTTCGTTTTCATAATCGTTATTTTTTTATTGTTATTACTTCTTGATCTTTGAAAGGAAGTCTTTGTCAACCGCCTTCGACTATATATAGTCAATTGCTGTGCCAAAACAATAAAACGCTGATTATCAACAATCATACAAATTAAAGCAGTGTTCATTACCGAACATGTGTCCGCACAAAAGCAAACAATAGGATAAAAATTATAAAAACGTAAATACCAATGGACTACGAATATCAATTCTATCCCCTAAAGGGTATAAACAGGGCATAGAAAAGAACTATTTATACCCGATATGGTATAAATAACAATATAATTATTATATTTGTACCCAAACGGGTATAATATGGAATATATGACTTTAGCAAAATACGTAAAAGAGATGCGTAAACAGCATGAACTTACACAAGTTGACTTATCAGAAAAATCCGGTGTAGGTCTCCGTTTTATCCGCGAATTAGAGCAGGGCAAACAGACCTTAAGATTGGATAAAGTAAATCAGGTATTAAATCTTTTTGGAATGGAAGTAGGCGCTGTTCCAATACCCAAAAACACTGAATTATGAAACAAGCATTAGTTTATCTACGCGATTATAAAGCCGGAACATTGACAGAAGATGAAAACGGATATACATTTCTGTACGACAGAGACTTCCTGCAATCTGCCCATGCAGAAGCAATCAGCCTGACTATGCCGCTAACTGATAAGTCTTATAAACAATAAATTATCCATTATAAAGTGAGGGAAGCCCCAATGACTTCCCTCATACTACATATCGGCTTGATATACCTATCCCTACCCGATTCTCCCCTTACTTCAATAGAGCATCAATCTTTGCCGCCGTCTTCGGATAACTAGGTCGCAATGCAGTGCCATAATCCACTATAACCCCATCACGGTTAATCAGAAGGAATTGCGGTATGCTGTTCATGCCCCAGTGCTTCATGATGCGGTGATAGTCATCGGAGGTCGCCCAATCTTCCGAATAGACACATTCAATATTCTTCCCTTGCAGAGAGAAGCGCTCCAGAATCTTATGATATGCTTCCCGGTCTCTGCTTCCGCAAATACTCACCATTACCACATCTTCGGGAGAATATCGTTTCCGCAATTCCTTCAAAGGCTCCATTTCTGCCAGGCAAGGGGGACAAATCACTCCCCAAAAATCAACATAAATCACCTTGCCTGCATACTTTTCCAGAAGATTATATACGGGAATCATAAACGGCATGTCCTTCCTGGCAGCCGCCTCATCCGCATTATTACCATAGAGCATATGGTGGGATACCTTCCCGGGAGCTTTCAGATAATCCACTTTATCCTCATATAGTTCAAGTATGGGTTGCCTCAAATGGGGAGCCTGCACTATAGAGTCGAACTGGAGCCTGTAATCAGCCAGACAAAGCGTATCGTTGTGGCATAAAGGGGCACCCACGCGTTGGAGGTATAAATAGGGCAGGATAGCATTATCCTTGCAATCCTTAATAAGATCTGCTAACTCAAAATCGCTATATTTTTTTCTGGTATGATTGCAATAGAGGAAAAAATTCACCGTTTCAGCAAGTGGAAACAGACCGGCAAAAACGGTTTTTCCCGAAAAGAGAGGGTCAAGTTTTAACATTAATGCCATATACATACTGACGTCCTTACCCTCCGACGCCTGCGACATGGCATATCTAAAGAGTGCATTGTAATAATCTATCCACAGCAAATCCGCCGTATATTCTTCAACCTCGGCACCTGGAGAACATTTCTTCAGGAAGTCGGCACGACGTTCCCAACGACTGGTATGCTCTTCTCCCAATTCCTTTTCAAATTCTTCGAAAGTACTCCTTGGATTACAATAATAAGGGCCACGATAATATCCACCTAAAGTGAAAAGAGCCATATATTGGTTCAGATCGCCGGAAGTTCCCGTAATCTTGGGAGATAGCAAATCACTGAAGTCAATCTCTACAAACAGACTATCGCCCGGATGTACAAACAAGTGTTCCGCATAATTACGAAGAACAACTTCGCGAACGGGAGCGTAAGGACTAAAGCGGAAACTGAAAGTACCGTCATCCGCTATGGGAGAAGTGTAGACTGTCTCCATTTCAGACAGATAAGGTATCACAAGCGTCACCTCCTTTTCCTTCGGATAGACCTCCCTATTCAGTACACGGCCCGAGATTATCACCTCTTTTGCCAAATCCCCATTATCCTCCTGAGCCTTACAACTAAGGAAAGATAAAAAAGCAATCAGTAAACATAGATGCTTCATGCGCATTTTATGATTAATAAATGAATAATAATTTCAACGTACCGTTACAGACAGACTCTTTGTATGTCCGCCAAATTCGGGTGCATAAGCCGATTGCACGGTAACAATACCGGTCTGATAAGTTCCCGGACGATCTATATAGACTTTGTATTCTATCTGAACAATGCCCTTCCTTAGTTTATCAATAAAGAATTCGGCAGAAGTATCACGCATCACCTGATAATAGCCGATAGCATCGGAATGACGGTATCCCGAAAACGCTTCCTTTGGCTCCATGCAAGCGGCACGTGTATCTTTTATCTGAATGAAGTCCATATCCCGGTCTGCTTTCATAGTCAGTCGGACGGTAAGTTCGTCTCCCACATGCAAATCTGTTTTTGAAGAAAGTTCCTTGCCATCTCTATAATAAGTACGGGTGATTTTCAAACCGTTACTTTTTGCGGATTGCAATTGATCCATATCTTCCAGATATTGGGCATATACAGCTCCCCAGCCTATCCCTGTACCCGTGTGCGCTATTTCTATTTGCTGGGTTTCAGCCTCATCACCAGAGAAAGAACGGCGGACATAACCTAATGCATCATCGGGAGTAACCACTTCTGTTCCGGATATTTCCGCTTTTAGCATGCTGCTCTCTGCCAATCGGTTATCATCTCTACCCAGGAAAGCATACACAGCATCGGCAGTAGCTACCGGATTGTCCCAAGCCTGCACTTGCTTCTGTTTAAGCAACCATTGCTTCATTTCGGCAACCGCCAACGGTTCTTTCAGAATGGCGGACAAGGCTTCGATGGCGGCCACTTGCGTCGGAATTCTATAACTGTTCCAGAAGTAGCGGGCTTTCGGAGTATCGAAATAACGTCCCATCCCGGGTGTGGCAACGGAATATTCCAGAATGGAGCGGGCAAGTTCGTTCGCTTTGGTCGTTTTACCAGCTTTATGCAGTAGGGTAGCGATAAGCGCCCTATCATAAATGGCATCAGCCGGAGGGGCTGCCTCCAGTTTGCCAATCATATACGAGTAAGCTGTTTTATCGGCACGCTTCGCAACTTGCGCATCCAAAGCACAGATATACAGGTAATGCAGGGATTGCTCGCCGGGCAATCTATCCTTATCGCCCTTCTTTTCACTTTCCTTCATCTGTCTGTATTCATCCAGCCATTGGGTATGGAGATAATTCACCGCCTTTTCGTACATTCCCTGTAGCGGAGCAACAGATGCGCCCATCGTCCGGAGCCGTGCCAGCATTTCTGCAATCCGGGTGGTGACGTAGCGGTTGCCCGACATCCCTTTGTACCAACTCCAGGAGCCGTCGGGGAGTTGCAATGCTTCCAGACGGGATGCTGCAACCTGATTACGGTTGCCCATTGTGTTCAGGTCGAACAGAAGCGCTATGCTTCTTTTCTGCTCCGTCTCATTGAGGGCATCCGCCAGCCAGGGAGTTTCTTTAAGCAACAGGTCTTTCAGGTCTTCTTTATCACTGAGATTGCCTGATGATGAACCGCCCTGCGCTTTCCAGCTTTCGAACACCTGCCGGATGCGGGGATGGGTATTGATAATGGTTGTGGACAGTGAATTGGCATAGTAAGCACTTGCCCACGACAAAGCATCTTCATTCAAAGGATTACCAATGACGGGCAGAGCCTGTATGGCATACCAATCGGGATTGGCAGTCAGTTCCACCGTCAGGCGTTTGTCGGTAGCGGTTTTACTTCCGTCATTGAACAAGCCGTCCAATGCAACCGATTTACTTTCCGCACCGTTCAATTGCACGGATATTACCTCAGTCACCCATTGTTTATCAGACAGAACCGGAAGATAATGCTGCTCGCCATCACTGAAATTGCCTCCCTCGGCAATAATCCGGCAAATCCAGACCGTAGCTTCATCCGGGGTTTCCAGATCAAACGATACGGAAACGGTTGCTCCGGCAGCCGCACTGAATTCGTGTTCACGGATTGACAGAACCCGGTTTGTTTGCGGGTCAACCAGTTCCATTCGGGCTGTTCCCCGGATGTTTTCTTCCGACAGGTTGATTATTCCTGTACTGATGACCGGTTTATCGTTCACACGGATAAAACGGGGCATATTGGGTTGCACCATAAACGGCTTGACAGCTTTTGCCCGGGCTGTTATCTGCCCGTAATCCATACCCCGGGTATGGGCAAGCCCCATGAACTTCCATTCGGTCAGGCTTTCGGGCAAGGTGAAAGACAGGCTTACGACTCCATTCGTATCCGTACGGAGGGCGGGATAGAAGAAAGCTGTTTCTGCAAAGTTCTGCCGGAGAGGGACGTATGGAGAACCATCATCCAATGCCACAGCATCAGAGCATTCAAACACTGCTTCAATGGAGCTTCCGTCTTCTACTTCAAAACCGTCATCAGACAGAGTTTCAGCATCAAGGCTGATAGCTGCGGGCTTCATCACCCTGCTATCCTGCTTTACACGGAAACCGTTCTCCGGATGCGGAACCCGCCAAAACGGAGCATTCAGAGTGCTATACACATCCCACCAACGAAGACCACGCAGAGTGTTGCCCGCATAGGGGAAGTTACTGTACATCCAGATGAAATGACCTGAGAATATCAGGTTTGCACGGACACCGGGAGTGGAACGGGGAAAGTTCAGGTTGAAAGCCCAGTCATTGACGTACAGTTTATCGAGGGAAGCGTCATAAAGAGTGGCGAGTAGTTGCGCATCGGCCGCTTTCTTGTCGGGATGCGTGATTTGGAGTTGCCATTCTTCCTTTCCCCCCGGTTGCAGCTTATCACGGAAAGTAATCCATTTCAGTTGCAGGCTCTTATCCAGGCGGGGACGGGATATCTGCACTTGCTTGGTGTATAATTTGCTCTCGCGCATAAAGGCGAAGTTCACGGTGATGCCGTCTCCATATTCCGGTTTATAGGGATAGGTGAACTGCCGGATTTCATTATTGAGAACCATCCGTTTGGATTCAATGCGCTTGTCGCCACAGAAGACATCGTACAACAGATAGACATCTTTCTCACTGCTGCCCACATACAGGCTGACGGGATGCCCGTCATTAAACTCTGTCCCGTCCTGATAGAACCACTCCGGTGAATGTACCGGCAGGTGACGGTCTGCCAACGAAAAGAGAATGAAATCCTGCCTTGCCGTGCAGGTTCTTCCCTGCCCGTCGAGGGCTGACACTTCCATAGTGTAACGTCCCGGAGTAAGGGCCAGTATATCATCGGGAACAAAAGAGCGGCGGGTTTCTACTGTGCGGCGGCATACCTCATTGGTTTTGTTTCCTTTTTCGTCCAAAGCATACACCACGCAAGTGGCTTGAAGCGTTACGGGCTGTCGGCTTAGATTCATAGCCAACACCTGTATGGTTTCCCGTTTCTCGCGAGCCACCTTTGGGCGCAGACCTTTAATCTGCAAGGCTACGGACTGTTGCCCTACCGGTAACGACAAAGTACCGCTTTCCACCTCTCCGGTCAGGTTGATGACCTCAGCCGTTATTTTATAGGTGTAGTAACGCCCCGGTCGGTCGGGCTTGAAATCATCCGGTTTGCGCAGAAAGACCGGGAAGCGGAAGTTACCGGCTGCATCAGTCTGCACCTCACCTACTGCCAGAACAGTTTCTTGGTCCGAAATCCTCCAGAATTCATTCTCCGAACGGGTGAGTTTATAATTGAGTCTGCACAATCCTACCGGAGTGCCTGCAAATGTTTTTGCTTCGCCGCTAACTAATACGGTATCTCCCACGTTATAAGTGGCCTGATAGGGCTGGAAGACTACATCAAACGTCGGGCGCTTGTATTCATCCACACGGATATAACGGTTTTCGCCGCCTTGTACCGACAGTTCAAACTCTCCCGGGAGAAGTGTTTCAGGAAGCATAAAATCGCCGTAAAAAGCCCCGAATTCGTCTGTAGCGAGGGATATTTTGCCAATCTCCTGCCGGTTGGCATCCCGCAGCACCACATCCTTGCGGACTCTTGAGAAGACACGTATCGAATCACCTGATTGCTCATACGCTATCCCCGAAACATGCACCACCTGCCCGGGACGGTATAAAGCCCGGTCGGTGAAGAGGGAAACATGCTTTTCCCACTTCCGGGAGGCGGGCACATTATATCCCGCACCCGAGAAACCAGCATAGCTGATTTCCATATAGTCGGCACCCGGCTTACGGACGTTTATTCCCAGCCAGTTTCTTTCATCGGGCGGGGTAAGGGTAACAGTTCCTTTACTGTCCGCAGGATATGCTTTGACCAAACGATAACCTTCTCCCTGCGACACACGGTAATAAGCTACTTCCGTGCCTGCCACCGGATGTCCCGTCAGGCGGTCGATGATATTGATTTCCTGTTTTCCGCCGGGCAATCCCAAGGATATGGCTTGCAGGGAGGAAACATAAGCTTTTCCGTATGCTGTATACTTACGATGCCCGTCGGGGATAGATTTTAATATGTAAATGCCCTCGGTGGGGAATTTATAACGCAACAAGGTATCTGTTTCCATATAATCCGGGGTGGCTGCCAGTTGGTAATGGCGGGTGCCGACCAGTTTGCCGTATTGGCTTACGGTGGAAGCTGTTATTTCCCTTTCCAGAATATTACTTGTGACGGGCAGGTTCATCCGGTAAAGTTCTACGGTCAGTCCGGTCAGATTGCGGTATTTTACTTTCAAATCCACTTCTTTCGCTGGGTAGGCAAAGGGGATTTCTACCATCAACCGGGGAGTGAGCACTTCTGCAACTTGTTCTTTCAAATCATTGGCAGAGGGTGATTGGGGGTATTTTTTTAGTCCGGTTTGGGCGGCATGCAGTTTGGCGGTATAATCCTGCATCCTGTCGTAGCGCTCTGCCAGTTGGCAATATACCTCTCCGCAAAGCGGGGAAGCGGAGAACTCGTCGGCCCATTGTTTCAAGAGGGTTATTACTTGTTCGTCAGTCAGCCTCAGCTTTTCATTCACACCGCCGCGACTGATGTCATTTCCCTGATAATTCAGTTTATCGAGCATTAGCAATAAGCGGGCATCCGTCATGCCTTGCTGTTGGTAAAAGTCAATCAGCCCGTCATAAATGGATAATATCTCGGTTTGTATTTTCTCGGCTAACACGGGATTGACAATGAAATAACCACTCAGCCGTGAGATGGCCTGCCGGGCAAGCAACTGATACATATTGTCGCCGCAATACTTCCCGCTCAGTTCTTTGCTGACAGTCATCGGGCGGTAATCCATAGCGGACTTCCGGGAAAGCAGGTCTTTATCTTGTAGTGAAAGGCGAAAATAAGCAATGGCAGCGTCTATGGCAGCTTCATCCCTCTTGCCGGTATCGAGGGTGTAGTATCCCAGCAGATTATTCAGTATAGCTTTATACACCGGGTCTTTTTCTTCCGCCACCCAGGTTTTCAGTCCGGATAATTCACGGTCCAGACTATCGGGGGTGATGTCGATAGATAAGGATGCCTTCGTCAGATGAGCTTTCATCATCTGAGGCACGTTCTTTTCCTGTTTGGCATGCTCGTAAATCTTTTGCAATTCTCTGATTGCAGATTCAGGCAACCGCTTTTGTTCCAGAGCTTCAACCTGTTTCCACATTTGTTCGTACAACTGAGCGGAAACCCGAAGCGGCAGGCAGATAAGAATACTTATGATGCCAGCCCAATAAAACATATTTTTCATCTGTGTTTTGATTAATGTCCGACAATTAACAGGTTCATTCACAAAGATATATTTTTTATCCGTAGGGTAGTAAAGCTGTTCAGACTTAATAACATAACAAATGCCAATAACAAAAGAAACCGGCTATCGGGAAACGCCTCATTCCCAATAGCCGGTTTACCCGAGAAAACTATTCGCTTTTATTTTGTACTTGCTAACATTAAAGTAACATTATCATCATTCAGTTCATAAACAGTTTTTTCAATATTGCTGTTGTAAGCGTTGCTCTTAGAGTTCCAACGGGCGTAGCTCACTTCAATTTCATGATTGCTATACTCCATATTCATTTTGAAGTAAGGAACCCAGGCTTCTTTTACACTGTCCCACTTGGAAGCTTCCTTGCTGATTACGCGGTTTTCGTTATCGTAAGTGTAAGTATAACGGAGGTGACGGAATAAACGACCGTCTTCGTTCTTAAAGATAGTCTTAGCGGTCATCAGTTCACCGGTCATCTCTTCGTTCTTTACATACTGGGTAGGATTGCTTGCACTTGCAGAGAAGTTCATTACGCTTGCCATTACTACTACCATCATTACCACTGCTTTAGAAATTAAGTTCGTTTTCATAATCGTTATTTTTTTATTGTTATTACTTCTTGAGTTTTGAAAGGAAGTCTTTGTCAACCGCCTTCGACAATATATAGTCAATTGCCGTGCCAAAACAATAAAGCATTGATTGTCAACGTCTACCCATTTTCAGAGAGTGTTCATTAACGGACAAGTGTCCGCACAAAAGCGAACAGAACAAGAATAAAAAGCGCAGGAAGAGCAGGATAAAACAAATTAGTTACATTTGCAAGCTCAACATAACTCAATACTTAGAATATGCAACCGGACTTAAAGGAAATCGTAGAACAATATGGCGTCATGGTATCTTCCATAGCACACCGCATGATACAAAACAAGGAAATTGCTAAAGAAGCGGCTCAGGAAGTCTGGTACGAAATCATCAAAAGCATAGACTCGTTCAACGGGGAATCCGGGTTATCGACATGGATATACACCATATGCAAACGCACCATACTGCGATATGCCCGGAACGAAAGAATAGCCACAATGAATGAGTTGAGAGAATTCCGCGACCTTCCTGACATTGATTATAACGGGCAGGACCGGGACGAACAGGAATGGATAAAAGTATGCTGCGACTGGTGTCTGACAGCCCAGAATCATTGTCTGACGAACGATGCCCGGCTGATATTCATATTCAAAATAAATCTCAACCTGCCGTACAAGCAAATCAGTGAAATCATGGGCATGACGGAAGATAGCGTCCGTCAGATTTCCTCCCGTTCTATCCGCAAGATTACCCACTTCATGAATGACACTTGTCCGCTATATAACCCGCAGGGAACCTGTAAATGCCGGATATGCAAACAAGTCACCTTGCTCAATCTGGAGAAAGAATATACCGCCATAAAGAAGATTATCCGCCTCGTCGACGTTTACCAACGGCTCGAGAAGGAACTTCCAAGAAAGAACTACTGGGAAAAAATTATTTCCTGAGCTGTCACAGAATGGAAAGCTTGCTCACTAACTACTATGTATAACTTAAATAAACTAATTATGAGCAAGATTGATTTTTTAAAAGAACAGATTATTGAATCGCGGAATTTTGTGAACCGTTTAGTATCGGAACTTCCGGAAAATCTGTGGTACACCATCCCCGAAGGCACTGACTCTAACTTCGCATGGCAAATCGGCCATCTGATTATCAGCCAGAACTTTCATGCCATCGTCTGCATCACCGGGAGTAATGAAGCCGTCAGCAAACTTATTCCGGTAATTGATTACGTGAAGGCCTTTAATGGAATGGGTACATTGCATCGCTCCGCCGAAAAGAATTTAATTCCTGTGGCAGAGCTAAAAAAACAACTGGACGCTGTTCATGAGATATGTATCAGTAACCTCTCCCGTCTGGACGACCGTATTTTATTAGAGGATTTAGAGCCTATTCCCTTCAAACACCCGGTTGCCAATAATAAGTACGAAGCCCTTGCCTGGTGCTTCAAGCATGAGATGTGGCATAGTGCCGAGATGGAAGCAATAAAACGAGCATTGGGGCATTCTATCAAATGGATGTAATGGCATCAGCCTCAAAAGGCAGTTTTCTTTTGGGTAAATCAATGAGATACCTGAAAGACAGCTGCCTTTTTACTTTAAAAGTTATACAGCAGTTCTTCCAATGTAATACCACTATCCGCCCCCATCTTTTCCATACGGATACGTTTCAGACGCTTCTTCACCGAATCCCTCTCCAGATGCATCACTTGCGCCATGCCCGACTGGGATAATTGCATTTTCACCATACAACAATAACGCAAATCATCTTTATTCAGACTCGGATAGGTCTGTTGCAGACGTTTCGTGAAGTTATTGAAGATGATGTCAGCATTCTGCACAATATCGTCCCAGTCTTCATCGGAGAGAATCACATTTCCGCCTCTTTCTATCTCCTGCACCACCTTCTGGCTGAGTCTCCTGAAGAAAGTTTCTTTCAGCTTAGCTTCCTTCTGCTCCAGCTCCACCATACGCCGGAGATTTTCGGAAGTGATCTCACGTTGCTGCGCCAATTCTTTTTCCTTTTTTACAAGCTGATGCTGCTGCGCCATCAGATGGTTGCGGTTACGGCGATAGATGAAATATACTGCACTTGCTACCCAAACCAGCAACAGAGAGATTGTAGTCATCCAATACACATTACGCTGCCTCTCCACAGCCCGGGTGCGCCAATACAGGTTTTCCACCGAAAGCTGTTCGTGTTTGTAAAGCTCTTGCAATGTAATGGCTTCCTCAGTATGATGATGCTTTCGTATGGTATCGGACAACTCAATGAAGCGTTGTAGCATAGGATAGGCATCCGAAGCACGGCCCATCTTATGATATATTCTCGCCATATTATTATAAGCATCGGCCACCGAAGAAGGATTTGGGCTAGAGATAACTTTCTGAAAATAGTGATATGCCGAATCATATTGTCCCAGTTTCCCAAACAACTCCAACTTCACCCCATAGAGCGAAAGAATTCTCACAGTATCCTTAGCCGGACGAAGGCTTATAGACTTATTAATGTAGTCCAGCGCCTTGGCGGGTTCTCCCTTCTGGGAATAAATACTTCCCAGATTTGTATAGATGAAAGGAAGCTGCCGAGGAACAGAATCGGCTAAAGCCGCCTCATAGGCAGCCTGAGCATAATAAAGGGCGCTATCCAATTGATTGAGAAACAAATATCCGGTAGAAATATCGCACAAGGCCATATTCTTATAGAACATATTTCCCAGATCCAAAGCCGCTTTCAAGGCTTCTTTGGAATAACGCACCTTACCGGAATATTCTTCCTGATTCAGGCAGACAACTCCCAACCAGGTATTCACCCGGTAGAGCTGCTCATGATTACCACTATTTTGCAGGAAAAGCAGAGCTTTCAGAAAAGATTGTATGGCATCGCTCATCCGGTTAAGCCGTCTGTCCAAGTGTGCTTTGCAGTAAAGGGCCCGTTCGGCATAAAGAGAATCGCCCGATTGGCTGAAATATTTAATTGCCGGTAGCAGCAGAGTATCTGTAGCTGCATTCAACTGTTGCTTCCTGTGGACAGCCTCGGACATCAGCAAGGCATAAAGGGCATAATCGCGCTTCGATAAGTTATGCAACGGTTCTTTAATCTCATTCATTACGGATATGGCGCTATCCGTCTCCTGTTCCGCCATCAGCTTCTCCGCCAAGGCCACGCGATTATCAGGACCACAAGAAACCAACACACCGCCCCACAGGATTATTCCTATCAAACTCTTCAATCTCATCTTCAATATCGTGTTATTCGTACGAATCCATCATCACTTCTCCAGTCTCTCCATGAATCAATATCACTCTGGCTATATCCGGCCGAATGGAATCGTGTATATCAATCTCCCATACCGGAATACCTTTTTGTCCGTCTATATACTGATTTACACTGACGTGGGTGGTATCCGATAAATTAATATTCCTCAGTTTGGCAAAGATATGAATATCCCTCCATGTATACTTAAAAGCTTTTTCATTTTTTTCGTGCAAACAAGAATCAGGCGCCTGTGCCTGCTCATCTTCAGGAAAACGAACTTCTACTTTTTCCGATACTTTTGTTGTGGTCACCGAATTGATCTTCCGTATTACTCCCCATCCCAGCCAGCCGTCTTCCAACTCTATTTTAAGATAGATGCCTCGTTCACCGCTGAGCCGGTATGCAGAGTCAATGGGCAAGTAGATGCGAGTGCAACGGTCACCTTGTATAAATATCTCCCCGTAAGAAAATGTATTCAGCAACCATGCAGCAGAACGTGGATTGTGGCTCTTACGCGTCCGGTCGTGTGGAGCGATATTGACAATTATATACTCACGGGTCTGTATCCCGGAAGTAAAGCAACTGTTCAGCCAGAACAGAAAAACCACCAGTATATTGGTACACAACCCTACTACGGTAGCTCCACACATAAAAGCATAGACAAAGTTTCTCCAATGATACCATTTCCCAGTGCTTTTCTTATAGATATAAACCATCCAGCTACACATCGTTATTGCCATAAGGAGAATAACGATTTTCCGATTCAATCCTAAATAGCTGCCGGAAGAAAATGCAGTATGCATCAGCATTTCCTCTTCCATATACCACATCCTGCAATGCAACAGGAAAAGAAAGACAAAGACAGGCACCAGGATTTTCCATAGTGCCATTCTTTTCTTCGGCTGCCGCCGGGAGGCATCTTCGCCCTGAACCGGTTGCTGTTTGGGCCTAAATTTCTTTCTACTCATAAATACAGAAAAGCGAGCGGACATTCAGAAAGGCAAAAAGCAGAAGACCAATAAGCAAAACCAGCTTTTTCATCAGGTCCTACAATTAATAAGAATCAGTCGTTTTCCGCATCTTTAAGCATCTGCCTAATTACATCCGCATGATCGAGATAATCATTTCCTGATAAGGTCAGGACATTGGTCAGACCGATAATATTGCTGTCAGAATCATAAGAAGTCAGTAAGCAATACATCTCCTGCCCTAATTTATCCTCTTCCACATGAATCTGAACCGGTGCGCTGTATGCTCCGGGCAACTCTGCCAGATACTCAAAGTCTTTTCTGAGAAACGCTTCCAGGATTCTGTCTATATCGGTTTCATCGCGCTTGAACTTCTTCAAACCCACCTCTTTGATCTTACCCCCACTCTCGCTATTATAATAATCAAAATTGCTCAAATACGCTGCAAGCAGGCATATTAATACAGCAATTACTCCGACCGTCCGAACCAACCAACCCGCTACAGGGATAAAACCAGGAAAAATAACAATAATAACAGCGACTACAGCCAATCCATAATAAAGCATCGGCTTAACATTGTTCTTTCTTTTTTCAAATTTCACCGGATTTGCTGCATAGAATTCACCCATATAGCTTGGGTAGAGTTTTGTTTGATTTTCCATAAATATTACTTTTTATAATGATTAATAATAGTTCCATCTTTCCTGGTTATCGTATGAAAACAAAAGTAAAAAGTAACCTGTAAACAATGAAACAATCATGGGGGATAAATGAAGGGGACATATTATATAATAAGTCACTGTATTTCAAACAATAGCTCTATATATGGGATAGACAAATCAGGGGACATTTGCAGATAAAGGCTGATTCCATCAATAGCTTTACACAAAAATTCAATAGAAGAACAACAGTACCACCTTTCAAATATATGGTTGCATTCTTGTAGTCATATTTTTATAAATTATACTGTCTGGGATCCCTTTCCCGAACTGAATAATCTTTTCTTTCAGTAAGCTCAAAAAAAACGGGATGATAAGATTTACATCTCAATCATCCCGGAATTTATATTCTGATGGTCAGCTACACACCTTCTTCCAGCATCAGCCCCACTCCTTTCACCGTTTTAATGCTAACGGATGAATCTTCAGCTATAAGTTTGCGCAGCTTCGTCACAAATACATCCAGACTACGGGAAGCGAAGTAATCATCTTCCGTATTCCAGAATTTATCGAGAATGGCTTCGCGGCGCACTACATCCCCCCGGTTCTCACAAAGCATTTGCAATAAGCCTGCTTCGCGGACAGTCAGCGTTTTGCTCTCACCGGAAGAATGCTTTAGTGTGGCGTGTGTAGCGTCAAGCACATATTCTTTTCCTATTTTAAAGCATTCGCTTTCGTCTTTGGCCTTCTCACCTTTAGAAAGCTTTAGTAAAGCACGGATATGAGCATCCAGTTCATCAGGAATAAAAGGTTTCTTGATGTAGTTGTTAGCCCCCAGTTCATAGCCTTTCAGTACGCTCTTGGGAGATACCAGTCCGGAAGAAAAGATGATAGGAGTCTCCTTATCTACCTCACGGATGCGCCTCACCATCTCGTAACCGTCCATGACGGGCATCTCTATATCCGAGAGGATAACGTCAGGCTGATGTTCCCGCCACATCTTCAAGCCCTCTTCACCATTGGCAGCCGCCAATACTTCATAACCCTCTATGATATCCTCCAGACTGCTCTGCACAATGTAGCGCAGGCTGTTGTCATCTTCGACTAATAATAACTTTATTGTATCCATATGCTTTGAAATGAGTTATATCTACTTTATATCTCCCTGTCTATCATTTTCAATCAACGACCGTTCTATTAATTCTCTCTTCAACTCTTTCACAAGCTGTTCTTCCGAAGGCAGATATATCTGGTATTTACTCGCTAAAATCGTACTATTATCTTTGGGCAAAGAATAACGAACGACTGTATCATTCTTATTTGCACAAAGCAATATACCAATAGTAGGATTCTCCTCTGGAAGCTTTTCCTCACGGTCATAATAGTTCACATACATTTGCAAATGCGTAATTAATGCCTGTTCTATATCTTTCTCATAATAGGATGCTTCTCTCTTCAATCCGAGAAACTCTAAAATCATAGGATCTTTAATAATCTCCAGGGGTGTTTCAGGAATACGCTCTTTACGGGCCACAGATAGAACAGCTTCCTTATCATTACTTAATAAAAGACGTTCATAAAGACCGGAATTAATTTGTCGTTCCAGTTCACGTGCTGTCCAACAATTATTCATAGCCTCCAATTCATAATATTCTCGCTTATCCAAATTATCTATCTGAATGAGAAGCCTATATTGAGTCCAATTGAATTGTGAACGCAGTGCGTTCACAATTGGATAAGTTTTGTAAAATTGACGACAGAAAGCTAACTGACGGTAAGAGAAACCACTTCCAAACTCTGGTACAAGTTCCCTTGAGAGTTTTTTCAGGAGATAAGTTCCATAATCAGCACGCTCCTTTCCATCCTGTTCCTCTTCCAGAATGCGCTTTCCAAGCGACCAGTACATTTGTACCCGACAGAAATCAACACTCCGCACAGCATTTGTACGTGCCTGCCGAATAATTCCCTTTACTTCGGAAAGGAAATCGGACCGCAATAATTCGTCTAACTCTGTTTTCATTAATAATTAATGCTATACGCTACAAAAGTAATAAATTATTCGTTAACCTAAAGATAACATTGCGATAACATTCATCTTCTTTCCTCTGCCCTACCTTTGCAACATCAAAAGTAACGAAATGTATAACTTAAAAAATAAAACGATTATGAAAGTTTTAGTATTATCAGTAGTATTTGCATTGACATCAGTAGTAAACGTAATGAGTAATAACAATCTGAAAGAATTTGCCTATAACAGCGAAATGAGTGCAGAACGTATAGAAAGCCAAACCGTATTCAAGGTAGAGAATGAAAAGTATCTGCACAATCATTTGAAGTATAATTATACGTATGATACCGAAGGACGTATCTCTCAAAAAGAAGTATTGAAATGGAACGGAAAGGCACAGGTTTTCGAGAAGAATCACTGCTTGACAATGACATATGTAGATGGAGAAGTAACCGTGAAATATGCTTTGTGGAATGCAACAGACAATGCTTATACAAGAGTGAAATCAAAGGCTGTTTATCAGACAAATGGAGAAGAAGTAAATTATCAGAGCTACAACTGGAATGAAAAGGAAAACTCCTGGAATCTGGCAGTAAAGTGCAGCAGCAACGGCAATGACAGAACATTACTGGCTGAACGCAAATAAATCAAGAGTAAAGAATTCCAAATCAATAAGTTTAACTAACTTTGGGCATCAAACAAATAATAATAGCGATGAAGAAAGTTGTTTTAACTTTAATCCTGGCAAGCATCTTCCTTACCAAAGGATACGCACAACAGGCAGACGTCCTTACATTAGGAGTCTTCCACTTCGAATTCCCCAACCTTGATGTGCAACAAGTAGCCGAGGACGACCAGATAGATGTTCTGTCACCCCAATATCAGAAAGAAATAGAATTGATAGCCAACAAACTGGCAAAATTCAAACCGGACGCAATTGTCGTTGAATGGCCGGTATACAAACAGCAGGAGACCGATTCCCTTTTTAATGCATATCTTGCCGGAAATCATAAACTTTCAAGAAATGAAGTGCAACAACTCGGCTTCAGAGTAGCAAAGATGTGCCATTCGAAGATGTATTGTGCAGATGCATGGGGGACGCATACCGCAGCCATCGAAGCATTGCTGGAAGACGACAACAGTGATAAATTCATAGCGTTTGATAAGAGCTTTACAGATAGTCCTGATTCCGTATTATACCAAAGGGATGAGCCCATATTCAAACAAAAAGGGATACTCGCCCAATTGATGCATCTGAACGAACCCGAACTAATCCAAAAAGACCTGGGAAATTATCTTATCGGTCACTTCAAATACGAATCTGCTGAGGGGGATTATACCGGAGTGGACTTTGAATCCGGAAGATGGTTCAACCGTAACCTGAGAATATTCCGGAATGTCCAACGCATTCCCAAAGATTCAGGCAAACGAATACTGGTGATATTCGGCGCAGGACACATGACTATTCTGAACTACTTGTTTGAGTGTTCACCCGAATACAAATTGCTACACGTAAATGATTACCTGAAATAAATAATCCGCTCTATCGGATTGGCAGCGAGAAACGGGGTGGTCTAATCGTTGGTCCACCACCAAAGTCTCCCACTCCCCGATTATCGAAGACGACGTTACGGAGTATCTCGTATAAGATTCCGCCAACATCCAGCCCCAGTTTAAACTTCTCGAAACGGTAATAAGGAATCACCACCGGTGCCGTCTCCCAACGCCCCCTTGTACCATCGTAATACCGTTGCACCCCCACTTCCATCCCAAAGCGGTCGGACATATCGAGAGACATGGTGGCACCATAACGGTCGGTACTCATCCCGTAGGAATTTCCAATGTCATAAGAACCGAATACATTGAAAGCAAGCCGGTCGGAAGCACGATAAGTCAGTCTGCCTGAGGTGCTGAATGCTTGTCCGGTGATGCGGGACATGTTTATCTTCATAGCATCGGCACGAAGCTGCAACGCCCACCTGTCATTGAAAACATGCCGGTATCCTAACGAAGCATTATTGAAACGACCAATTCCCGGCACACTTGTCTGTGATCCGGAACCGAACAGTTCTCCATGAGAAAATTGCTGCATGACGCCACCTGTACTAAAATCACCCCGGAAAAGTAAAGAAGGATTAACCTGATAAGGCAGGCGTATTTCATCTTTCAAAGAAAAATCGGAAAAGTTCTCTGATAAATTTTGGAAAGGCAAAGGAGAAGGGGCAGAAGTGGGCACCTGCTCCAGAAGAGGCTTAAGCGGAAGAGGTTGCCAAATATCTTTGGGCTTTACCTGCATATGGTCACGGATAACGCCTATGCTGTCTCCTTCTTGTGCAGAAAGCAATTGCGGAGCAGAAATCAGCAGTAAGAATAATCCCAAACGGATTGGGAGCAACGATATGTTGACTTTTTGTTTCATACGCATATACCCTCCTTTACTTTTATGAATAGTGTACACAAAAATAACAAAAGGCTAGCTGAATAACAAGCAGTTGGCAACATTTCGCTTTAACAGCAAGCTTTTTTAACTCAAAAGTGCATCGTGAATTCACTGTAACTTCCCTCCACACTTTCCACTTTTACCACGCCATCGTGTGCATCCACCACTTGCAACACATAATTCAACCCTAAACCAAAACCGGATGCTCCTGTCTTTTGGCTACCGGAGGCCACTCTTTCAAACTTCCCGAATATCTTATGCTGCTCACGAAGAGGAATGCCGATACCATTATCACGCACCTTAACAATACTCCCGTCTTTTGTCCTCTCGCCCGAAAGAGTTATCGTAACTTCTTCTTTAGAATATTTAATGGCGTTATCCACCAGATTGGAAAGCACCTCACGTAGACAGAAAGCATCAGCATATACCGTACATCCTTCCTCACAATCTATCTCGAAAAGAACTTTCTTCGCTGCTTTCAGTTGGAACTTCTCGGAAATATCCTGCAACAAAGGCCTCAACAGTATCTCTTCTTTATGAAGCTCCAGTTCTCCACGGTCTATCTGTGTCAGCATCACTACGCGATTGGAGAGTGTCAGCAGATGTTCACACTCGTCTTCCATCGCCTGTTTATAGCGGGAGATTTTCTCCGATTTATCGGCTAACTTACCGCTTGCCAGAACATGCGCTCCCATCATGACGGACTGCAACGGAGACTTCATATCGTGTATCATAGAGTATGTAAAGTCTTTCTGAAACTGTTCCAGGCGGCGCTGTGCACGCAACATGCGTATCTGGAAGAAGACGCAAAAAGAAACAAAAAGAAAAGCAATAAGCAACGGCACCTGCATATACCACGTAGCCCCCATAATAGTGCGCTGCGGTGAACGAACCACAGCATGGATGCAACTTGTACTGTCCTTATCCAATGGGAATAATTTCGTCGTAATATCTCCGAAGCCAACGGACGGACTGCCGGTATAGAGTATCAACTCTTCCGACGGATATTTAATCCAGTGTATGTCCGCCCTATCGGGAAAGCCTGTTTCCGAAAGCTGATACTGAAAAACGCTATCGGCAAATTGCAGTGAAAACGGAATAGGCACACGGCTGCGTAGGCTGATAGTATCTTGTATGTCATAGACCATCTTAATTCGGAAGTCTTCATCGAATTTATTGTAGATATGCCTCACGAAAAGTAAATCTATCCGGTAGCGATATCCTTTCTCCTTATACACTTTAATAATCTCTTTCATAAAGCGATCCGCATAGGGAAGAAAGACAGTTGGTGAACGATCCTCCTCGAAATCGGGATTCGCTTTCTTAAAGAGCGGATAACGATAACGGTCAGCTTCCCGATAGAAAGCCTCTTCCAACTGCTCTTCCGCCTGATATCTTATCTTCTGGGACGTTGTGTAGTACAGATATCCCGACCATACAGCCAGCAAAAAGAATACCCCGACCAGACTGGCAATGGAAACCGCTTTCAGAGAAATACGCCTGCCTGTATTCTGTTGCCCGGCCTCAGTTTTGGCATACGTCAGGGTAGCATTGGTCTCTTCAAACAATAGATTGCTCTGTGTTTCTATCTCTTCCCATCCCTCCGTTGCTATCAAGTTTTTCATGCGACTGACGGGGTGCTTCATCTCCTCGGCCAATGCATAGAAATTCTGCTGTTGCTCCTGCAAACTGTTTCGTTGGCGGAATACAGATTTCATCTGCACTATCAGGGCGTAGATGGCCGTGCTTAACAGCAGCAAGGTGATGAATGAAAGCAATAAAAGCTTCTTTTCCATCTCCTTGGAAGGGAAAGAAAGAATGGCGCGAACCGCCTCTCCACGGGGTTTAAAAGTAGAAGCAGCCTCGGAAGTAACGGCAGCAAAGCTATTTACGTTTACTTGAGGATTGGTACTTTCCAGTACTTCGCCTGTATGGGTATTGATGCGCTCCACGGTCAGTCCACCGCCCATGTCCAGCCTTTGCAATTTATGATGCAACACGCTATCAATGGTCGCCAACGGAATTTCTTTCACACCATATACGCGCTGCAAGGCGGTTGCTGCCTGCTGTGCAGTACGGTTGTTCATTTCATTCCCGTCCAGCCGTTTGTATTTGGGATTGGGACCATACGTAGCAATGGCTACGGAGTTATCAGGATAGGGAAGATTGTTCACCAAGTTGTCCACTGTTTCCGAAAAAGCCATCCAGAAACATTTGTTCAGTGATTTTTCAGCCTCTTGCATCTGCGCATGAAAAGCATAAAGCATTCCGCCTAATTGTATCAGTACAACAGCAAACAGACTTACTAAAGAAAGGGATATAACAGTACGTAACTTCATCCGGTTCATTATGTTTTGCCTGCAAAAATAGCAAATTACTATGGATTACAGATTGATAGTACGCTTTTTATATCTGTCTCTTATTAGTATCCATTTTCTGCTTCACCATTACCAAATCCAATTCCCATTAAGGGGGTTGTTGATTTCAACCTATTGAAACAAACAGTTTCAGCGTACTGGAACCAACAACCTAATAAAACGAAACTTTACTATCGCTTTATAAGATGAGCTACCGTCTGCTTTCCTTTTTCTCCAGTCAGAAGCACAAGATAGCATCCCTTATTCAACTTGCTGACATTGAAAGTATGGTTCACAGGAATCTGATCATCTACTACAGTTCCATTCATTGCAATAATTTGCACTTTAACAATTCCAGATAATAATATCTGAACATCTTCTTTTGCAATTGTAGGAGTAATAGCCATTTGTTGACTTTCTTCCGGAAACATGTCTACAGAAGTAATCTCTACAGGCTTATTTATATATAACCTGAATTCTCCGGCCGGTAAAGAAAAAGGTCCTCCCATCTCAGATTTACCCGTTACAAAATCATACCAATTCTCTCCACTGCTTAAATTTGGGATGCAAATATTCGCAGCAGTACCAAAATTGCCCACCAAAACAAAATGAAGGTCTGGATGGATCACTTCAATACGGCGGATGGGCCAGTCTGTCTCATCCACATTTCCTATGAATTCTCCATCAGATATCACATGGGCATACTGTTCCCTGAAGTTTAGCAGTTTACAATAAGTCTCAAATAAAGCCTTTCGTTCCGGAATCTCCAGGAACTCCCAATGGGGAGGTTTCGTTTCACCTTCATAGCTGGAACTAAGTTCGTCTGTACCTTCTTTTGACTGAATAGAGATGTCGTACCCCATTTCGCCAAATTCCCACATCATCTTGGGACCGGGCATCATAAATAAAAAGGCTGCAGCAGTTCCGCATCTTTTCATACGTACCTCCAACTTCGTTCGAATATTTCCTATTCCATTCACTGAAGCATTGTATGCAACACGCTCTTCGTCATGACTCTCCATATAAGTTACCCGGTTGTTTTTACTCCATCCTTTAGATGAAGCCATAGCTCCCTTAAACGAACTACCTTTCTGAATTCCATTGATAGCATTGCTGAAAGGAGAATATTGCTTTCCCCACAGCATTAAATCATATTCTGCAAGTTCTTTCTCTTCCTGATCACCAGCCAAATGCTCGTAAATGAGGTAAGCATCACTTTTACGTTTCCGTATTTCATCCGATAATCTCTTTATAATGCGAATCCGATCCGGATCGTATGCAGAACCATCTCCCGGAGTATTGGTAAATCCTTTAGAGAAATCAAAGCGGAAGCCGTCTAGTTTATACTCTTTTAGCCAGAAAGCACAAATACTATCTAAAAGAATTTGTGTTTCTTTACTCTCATGGTTGAAATCGGCTCCCCATGAATATTTCGTATTGGGAGAAACCATATTGAACCAGGGATTATCTGCCGCAGGCTGTGCTTTGGTATTTCCCGGAGGATCAGCATACAGTCTGACTAAGGAACAAGTACCATATGCATGATCCAATACAATGTCCATAATCACTGCTATTCCGCGTTTGTGACACTCGTCTATAAATTTCTTATAGTCCTCCTCAGTTCCATACACTTTTTCTGTTGCAAAGAAAAAAGTGGAGTGATATCCCCAATTGGTTATTCCATCTATCTTACAGAAAGGCATTAATTCGATTGCATTGATTCCCAATGATTTCAGATAATCCAATTTCTCAAGGGCTAGTTTCAGATTTCCTTTATATTCGCCATTGCGTGTGAAATCGCGAAGCAGGAGTTCGTAGATCGTCAATCGGTCCTGACGTACGCCTTTAAAATCGGTCACTTCCCATGGATATTCCGGTTTTGCCGTTTGCCACACAGATACAATATCAGCTTTACATTTTTCCGGAAATCCCATGAGGTTAGGATATGCAATGGGGGATATTCCTTTGTCGAACTTCCTTTCGAGTATCTTATTGGCATAAGGGTCTGCGATATCCAAAAGGCCATCAACCAGGTAATAAAAAGCATATTCTTTCCCGGGAATGAGATGATCCAGAGTGATCCAGAAGTAGTCACCATCTCTTTTCATCCGGTAATCCTCCTTCACTTCCCAGTTGCTCAGTTCGCTCATTAAATACGCAAATTGCTTTCCCGGAGCGAACAGCACTAAAGTGAGGCTTTTGTCATTGTGGTAGTTAATACCTCTTTGCACTCCTTCCGGGCGCGGACTCTCTTCTCCCGGATCTATTGTATGGGAAAGCAGTAATTTTATATTCGTTTTCTTATCACTGGTAGCTCTTCCGTCCATAGTGCCATCCGCATTACGCAACACAAACTCAACACTCAGTAATTGCTCGTCTACTTTAAACTCGTAAGGCGGTTCCATCTGAGTGTTTTGCATAAAAAACTCTTTAACGGACGGGGTAATTTTAAGCTGCCAGAGGTTATCCCCGACCTTCTGGAGTTTAACAGCATCAATATTACATTTGTCGGGTGTTGTTTTATCCGGCCACAAAGCAATTCTGGATTTCCATTCAGTACCACTCGGACTTTCGGAAGTGATAACTCCCATATGTGAATAAATCGGTCCTTCAAAATCAACTAAAGAAGCTTTCTGAAAGGAACACTTGGTCAGATCAAAAGTCACAGTAACTTCATCGTCACCTGTTGGCCTAGATGGTGTACAATCTACAATCTGTGCTTTTAGGGATAAAGTGCACAGAAGTGTGATAAACAATATGTAAGCTCTCATAAAATGTAATTTTTAATTCAGTACTATAAAAGAACGAGCTGTATCGGAAATATACGATACAGCCCGATTCTAATCGCTCAATTAACCTGACAACTACTCATCAACACTGGGTACCAGTTCATACCGGAAAGGATATTCCTGCAAATACACATTGAAGTCATAATATCCTTCCGTTGCAAGAAATGGAATATTCTTTGTACCGGATATGATACCCGATTGATTACCTTTTTCCACCTTATTGTCGGTAGCTCCCATATTGGCAGCATTTGCCCAGGTTTTGCCCACTGCATTCGCCCTGAATTTGAATTCAAACTTAGAGGTATTGGGTACACCACTTCCGTCTGTTTGATATTCCGGAACGTACACATGCTTGGCAGTCCATACTTTTCCTTCCGAATCGTATGTCAGAACAGCTCCTGTTCCTTCTTCAGGATTTTGAGCTGACATGGAATTTGCCCATTGAGGATAACCCATATTACGCTGTCCACACACGAAAAACTCTTTATAGAACTTGTAAAGTGTCATAGTCTTTGCGTTCTCCGTGATTTTGACTACCATTTTATAGAATCCCGGTCCATCGAGTATTTCCTCTTTATTGGAACCCGGTGCAAAAGCCCCCGGAGCAATAACGTTTCCTCCCGCCTGCAGAGCAAGGCTTGTACCTGGAGTGAATGAAGCCGGCGCTCCCCATTCAACTTCCGGTGCCAGTTCTTCAACCAATTTTATACCTTGGTCCAACTTGGGTAAATACACATATCCTTCATACTCTCCATTCCAGCCGGGAGAATATAATACTTCTGCGTTATTTGTTGTAAAGTCGGTATAATCACCTATTACATAAAGCAAATCAGGATCACTGGAAAACGTAGTCACATTGAATTCGGATATGGAGGATGTCAATGATGCATAGGCTGTGCTGATAGTGGCTTCAACGCGCATTACAATGTCCGTAGGCCGGCGTTTGATGGCTCCGGCCGACAATAAGGCGGCATTCAGGTCTTTTACTTTCACCGTATATTTGTTTTCATTGGTAATTGCAAACGTTGTGTATGTCAGATTATTTATATCTACTCCTTCCTTTTTTACAGCCAGCTGAATGGCGTAGGAAATAATCGCATCGTAGCCAAATTGAGCAGGGGTCCATTCTATGACGGCCAAATCTGTCTCGGCAGCATTCTTATCCAGAACAAACACATCGTCAAAGGTCTGTTTCCAGGAACTGGCAACAAAATTATCAGGGTCCAGTATCAGCTTCTCATCTTGTGCGCAAGACGCCAGGCAAAGAAGAGAAATTATGCTAACTATTGAATAAACTAACTTTTTCATATTTAATCTTCTTTAAGAGGTTATTGATTGGAAACGGCATTGTCATAGCCCGGATTCTGAGTCAGATTAGGATTGGCGCCGATATCTGAAGCGGGTATAGGAAACAGCTCTCTATATTTGGGAACAGCAGAACCGGGGAAAGTTCCGTTCTTGAATTCCCATGTATAATCATTCCCGGAATATTTACCAAAACGGATCAGGTCCGTGCGGCGGAATGCTTCCCAATAAAGCTCGCGGGAACGTTCACCGAAAATATAATCGAGAGTGAAAGAGCTCAGGTCTTCGGCCTGTATTTTTGCGCGATGTCTCAACTCATTAAGTTTTTCCAGTGCCAATGCATCCGTACATGTTCCTCCGGATTTTCTCACCGCAGCCTCAGCGTAGTTCAGATAGGCTTCGGCAAGGCGCATCAAAGGATAGTCCAGACTTGGATATTCAGTCAAAGAAATTACATTCCCATTTTCATCCGTATATGAGGGCGGTATACCTTCACGTGTCAGGTTGGTCCATTTATAGGAAGGCCAGCCATAAATAAAGGTGCTCGAACCGGCATTTTTGGACATAGGCAAATGACAAGTCGGGGTAAAGAAAATAGCCCGGTTATCCAAAGTGTTTACATACTTTCCCAATGATCCGTTTCCATCATCAACCACCTCATCCATTGTTCCGAGGAAATCATCAATTCCCGGGTAGAAGTGACGGACGAAAGTCAATGTAGCACGAGAACCTTTGAAGCTCTTTGAGATACCGCTCGTTTGGGTAAAGTTAGGATCGTTAGGACCTCGTGAGCCTGCTACCAGGAATTGTGTCGCATAAGACTGAGTCCAGCGTCCGTCAAAGTTGATCGTGAAAATCATCTCTTTACGTGCATCTATATTTTCACCATTGTCAGCCATGAAAAGTTCTGCATAGTTAGGGCATAAATCATATCCTGCACTAATCACGTTGCGAGCATATTTCATGCACTCATCATATTTAGGTGTCTGGATATACACTTCTGCATTCAAATATAAGCGTGACAGTAACATCCAGACAGCTGCTTTGTCGGCACGTCCATACTCATTCTGTTTCGGTTCGGTCATATACGGATCGTCTGATAACTCCAGAAGTTCGCTCTCAATGAAGCTATAGAGTTCGGCACGTGAGCGTTGTGGAGGCAAATAAGTACCGATTGGATCGTTTTCTGTAATAAAAGGAGTATTTCCAAACATATCCATAGCGTGATAATACATTAAAGCACGAAGGAAACGGGTTTCAGAACGATAATACTGTATTTTAGCCTTGAGATCATCATCTACTCCACGGTCATTCAAACGCTCGTCTGTGGTTTGTTTCAGATAATCATTGCACATGGTAATAGTAAACAAGAGACGATAATAGAGACCTGAAATTATCGGATTGTTCAAGGTGCTGTATGTATTGTAAGAGAGTTCGGGACATCCCGGGTCGGACTGAGTGAATGTCACTTCGTCTGTAGTGAATTCCTGCATATACCAAAATGTACGCAAGAATGGAGAGGTTCCGGCATCCACATCAGCAATTTCCGCACTGGCAGGTCCACTTTGTCCGGATAGGCCAAGTGCTGCATACAGTTTGGCTAATCCCTGCATATAACTTTCAGGGGTAGAATACGCTTTATCTGCCGTATACAGCTTAGGATCAAGCGGGGTAGTGTTCAGGTCGTCGAAGCAAGACACAAATAAAATCGTCATTGCCGAGAACAGTATTGATAGTAAAATATATTTCAGTTTCATAACAGATCATTTTTTAGTAGTTAAGATTCAAACCTAATACAAAGATACGAGGGCGTGGCCATGCATTATTGTCAATACCACTGCTCACCTCCGGATCTAATCCTGAGTATTTTGTGATAACAAACGGATTTTGGGCAGTGAATGAGACACGTCCTCCAAGTTTACTATTAAATAGTTTTTTGAAAGAATAGCCCAGGGTGATATTATCCAACTTCAGGAAAGATGCATTTTCCAGAAATAAATCACTCTTTGCCTGAGTAACGGTAATAGGATTGCGGAACTTTGAAGTTTTCACGACAAACTCAGGTATGTTGCGTACTGTTTGTCCGTTGCTGAACGTATAGTCGGCTGAACAACGTGCGGAATTGTAATCGTTGAATACCCAGTTTCCAATACTTCCATGTGCATTAAAACCGAAGTCCCAGTTCTTATAACGGAACAACATATTGAATCCGAAGAATACATCTGGACGCGATTTGTGTTTAAGTACAAGGTCTTTGTCATCGATGATGCCATCCTTGTTTTGGTCGATAAATGCATCCTGAACCGGATTACCATATTCGTCATATACCTGTTCATATACATAGAATGTATTAGGAGCATACCCCACACTGTGTATCTGAATGTTATTACCCGTTCCCATACTGATACCTCCGGTCGGTACTCCCACGTAGTCCGGATTGAAGATGGCGGTCAGTTTAGTAATTTTTGATTTGCTCCAGGTAGCGTTTACGCCGATATCCCAAGAAAAGTCTTTTGTTACGATAGGAGTGGCATTGACATTGATTTCAACCCCCTTATTCTCCAAATTACCGATATTGGCGGTCATCTTATTCGTAAAATTAGAACCGGCGGGAATGGGAATGGAGTTTAATAGATCGGAAGTCTCTTTGTAGAACAAGTCGACACTACCCGATAAACGATTATTAAAGAATCCCCAGTCCAATGCCACATTCCAGGTGGCGGTAGACTCCCACTTGATGTTTTCATTATAAGCTTCCGGTTTCAATATCTGATAGAATTTATCTCCGATCTGATATTGTGAAGTAGAAGTGATGGTTGACAAATTATAGGTTGCAATATAAGGATAGTAATCTGAACCAATATTCTGCTGTCCCGTCACACCATAGCTAGCGCGGAACTTTAAGTTACTCAGCTTATCGAATTTCTTGAAAAAAGCTTCATCGGACATTCTCCACGCTAATGCTACAGAAGGGAAGAGGCCCCAACGGTTAGAAGGAGAGAAACGGGACGTTCCGTCATCACGCAATGTGAGAGTAATCAGATACTTGTCCATAAATGTATAATTCAAACGTCCAAAGAGTGAAATCAAATAATATTCTTTAGGAGCTGCACTCTCCGAAATAAATACCGATTCATAATTCTCTAACGAATTGGAGTAAGTCTGACTCTGGTCATCTCTTTTAAAATGTTGCCATGAATAACCGGTCATGACGTCAATCTTGCTGCGAATTGCTTTTATGTCTTTTACGTAATTCAAATAGAAATCCAGGAGATAGTTCTCGCGGGTAGATTTGGAATCAGTATACCTTCCTTGTCCCGGAGGTAAAATGGCATCTGTATACGAACTATACGATCCGGGATAATTACCTTTATCACCATCATTTTTCGTGTAATCATATCCCAGGTTCAGGTTGGCATGTAATTCCGGTAAAAAATGGAATGAATAATCAAGCTGCATATTACCGAAAGAACGGAATACCTGTGTCTCATCCCAGTAGCCACTAAGTCGTGATACAGGATTTTCCGAGCCATTGCGATTGATAGATCCGTCCGGATTCAGCCATTGAAAATAACCATTATATTTATTGTAATCAATTGAACCGTCCGCATTATAAAAGTGTACCGGCTTTGTCGGATCAAATGCAGCAGCAGCGTTGATTGCTCCGGTAGATACATATTTATTTTTATTCTCCATAGCTTTTAGATTGACACTCACACTTAAATGCTTATCAAAGAATTTAGGAGTAAATGTGACAGCCTGGGTAAAGCGCTGGAAATTGGAACCTTTCAAAGTTCCATTTTGGTCGGTATACCCGAGGGATACACGGAAAGGATATTTATCACCTCCTCCGGATATTCCTATATTCTGGTCGGTAGACAGACCTATCCGATAGATTTCCTTTTGCCAGTCTGTATTATAATATCCGATTGTACCATCCGGATAGGTATAATTGATGGCTTTGTGAACTGCTGCCCCGGATAACGTGTTTTCCGGATAATACTCGTCAATATAGGCACGGAACTCATCAGCATCAAGGACTGGTACTTTACCCGAATTTACGTTGGCGCTGTATGTGCTGCTGTATTCTACTTTCAGCGCTTTACTTCCTCCTTTTTTCGTAGTGATGATGATGACTCCATTAGAGGCTCTGGAACCATAGATGGCTGTTGCGGAAGCATCTTTCAAAACACTGAATGATTCTATATCCTCGGGATTTAATGCTCCCAGCACGTTCGACATACCCACTCCGGCATCATCTGATGTTGTAACTCCGTCAATCACTATCAAAGGAGAATTGCTGGCAGATAGAGAGGAGCCGTTACGGATGCGGATGGTGGTACCGGACCCCGGTTGTCCATCGCCCGGAACAATCAGCAAACCCGGCACTTTTCCTGTAAGCATATCCTGAGGAGTGGTGATTGCACCTTTGTTCATGTTGCCGGCTTTCAGGGTTGCCACTGCTCCGGTTGCATCTTTCTTAGTCACCTGACCATAACCGATGACTACCACTTCTTCCAAGGATTGAGCATCTTCGGACATTCTGACATTGAGTACCGAACCCGTACCAACAGACAGAGTCTGTGTCTGGAATCCAATATAAGAAAAGGACAGTTTAGCACCGGAAGATACCTGTATTGAATATTTTCCGTTTACATCGGTTATGACACCCGTTTGTGTATCAACCGCTTGTACATTCACACCAATCAAAGGATCTCCATTGTCATCACGGACAACACCTGTCACTACTTTCTGACCGGCATGCTGCCCTCCAACTTGTGTTGTCTGTTCTGTCCTCAGCTGTTTTGTATTATTTTGCTGACCAAACAGCATCACTGCCGACAGGCAGAAAAGGACTGTAAACAGGCTACGAATTAAAATGATTTTTTTACTTTTCATAGGTTGTGTCTCCATAAAATTAAAAATTAACATCGATATCATTTAAGAGCACTAATGGTAAGTACTCCTGTTTTATTACTATTCGGAAGGGTGATTTCCACCACTCCGGTATGATAAGACTTACTTTTAACTGGTCTCCCATTGAATTGTACTTCATATGTATGATCCGGATTCATACATACAATCATACAACGCTCATGAGGCAATATAGAATCGTCAAAAGAAATCTTGGCGCGATACTGAGAGTAATCTGTATTAAAATGATTCTCAATAATCCATATTTCAAAGCCTGTTGACACCTTACCAGGCTTATAATAAGCAGCAAACCAATTTAGTATTGGAGAAGAAAGACCGGAAAATTGATGCCATCCGGCTCCTCTTCCTGAGGAAATTATAAAGTGTTCGAATGTGTAATAACTTTCCTGGCACTCTTGTTCCCATTTGTCTAAGGCGGTTTGTGCTATCTGATAGGCTTGCTCACCTTTTCCTATATCTAAAAGAGCTTTCCACATAACCCATTGATGAGGAAACCAGACTGCTCCGTTCCAATATCCGTCTGCCTGATAATAAGGGGCCGATTGATCGACAGTTGAAAGACCGGAAGATGTCCACAATTCTTTCGGTGAAAACAAATGCCCCACCAACCTGTCTGTCTGCTCAGGTGTACAAATACCTGCTGCCAGCGGAGTTACCCCGTCTAATCCCTTATTGAAGTTGGACTGATCCTTGTATCGAAGAATTGCTTTGGCATCTCCGAATGCATCATGAGTCACATATCCGAAATAACCACTCTCTTCATCCCAAGCGTATGTTTGCAGAGCTTTAGAAAGATTCTTGATAATCCGGTCGTAGCTCTTTATATCCTCTTTCAACCCCATCTCTTTAGCAACTAAACGTAAAATTTTGGCGGCACGAAGATAATACGCTGAAGTTACTACAGGGGTTACAAATGGATATTGACTCTTATCACTGCGTAGTGCCTGCTGCGGTGGATAGTCGTCCCAACCTCCGGAATTATAAAAATAATCCCAAGTTCGAAGCAGCCCGGAGCCTTTCATACGCGTGGTAGAGTTCGGATTGTTTCCTACCATAAAATCAAAGTATTGTTTCAGTCTCGGATAGAGAAACTTCAGAACTTTACGCGATTGGCTATTATTCCACAAATCATAATAAGCATATATCTGGATAGGCAACGGGGTACCATGATGAATAAAAGCAGATTCACTTCCCACCGGTGTAGTATAAGCTCTGATACATTCGAAGGCTTTTGTTATATCTACATCAATCATGCCTAAAGCAATGAAACCAAGGTCCCATGTATAGAGGCTATTCCAATTCTTCCCGGGTGTAAAATGCCGAATATACTCTTTCTGAGTGTAAACCGGATAAACAACATTGGAAAGTAATGCAGCCTGCAATAACTGATGCCCAAAACTATACTTCTTTCCTTCGGGTAACAGGTTTTCCTCTGGTTTTACCGATTGCTGAGACTGAGCCAGGGAAACAAACTTTTCAGGAGTGGAATGAAAGAGCTCTAAATCTTGTCTGACTTTCTCACGACTGCCGGTACATACCAACATATACAGTGTTTGTTCCGAATGGGTAGCTAACACTACCGGTCGCAAAAAAGCATTTGTATAGTGCCATTGCTTGTCACCAATCAGTTTTCTGGCTAAATGATCGTGTGTTTTCTTTCGGAAAAATGACTCTAACTCACTATTCAGCACTTCCCGGATAAACGATTCTTTATAATTCCAAGCTACTCCATAGAAGTTTTCACAATCTTCATATTTTAATATGAAATCCTGCTTCTTGTCTCCCACTTCAATCATTGGTGTAAAAGGTATTGCGGTGGGGGTGATCCTCAGTTTGCTCATATCTTCAACAGTCCCGATAAAGAATCCATCCAAACAAATCTCAGCAGTTCCTTCGGAAATAAGCTCCAGAATGTATTCACCGCTCTTTCTATCATGATAGGAGATCGGAAGAATTGTAAAATCTCCGGTTCCGGTGAATTTTACCACTTCATCAGTCAGTCCTTTCAAACGTAAAGTTGCTGTTTTTCCTTTTTCAACTTTATATCTGAATCCTATAGTCCCGTCTTCCATGCCCGAAGGTATATCTATCCAGTAGCTTACCCGGTCGCCTGCATCTTTTCCAAATCCTTTTCCCAAAACGGACCCATCCAGTGAAAGACTGCTACGCTCTTCATTCCTGTGCCACCCGTCGTACACCAATCCATACTGGGGAGATTTAAAAGTAGGTTCATTCTCTGTGTAATCTATCGCACTATACCATTGCAAACGAGAAGCTCCTGACGCTTTCACCTGTGGTTGTGTTTCCGGATAATCGATATAGGCCATTTGATTCAGGGCCAGATTTTGATAAGTCTCCGTGTTGTTTACACAACGTATACCTACCAGTGTGCTACTTTCATCCAATATATAATAAGTAACATCCGTAAATACCCGGTCTTTCCACTCCAACTCATAGCGATAGGTAATGCGATTCATGGAAGGATTTATATTCCAAGGGTAATAAGACGATTCAAAAAGGACATGCGGAACCAACTGTCGGTTTCGGTAATAACCGGGCATTACAGAAAAGTCAAAGCGTATTCCTTTCTTTATGTCAGGTATATGTGAAATTCCTGCATAACGCTTTGAATAAGGTCCCCAGGATGTTAATGAAGTTATATCATGACTATCATTAAAACAAAATGGAGGGATGATCGCCCACAACTGTGGAATCATTAATCCGCTCATCAACAGTCCTACTATAAATCGTTTCATTATGTGATTAGATTAAAGTTATACAGATTAAAGTACTCTAAGCTTTACCAATTCTTTGGGAGTCGGTTTTTCATCCAGCTTTTTACCGTTTATCTTTACACTTTGAAATCGAATATTTTCTCCGTTCTGGAAACAGTATGGAGTTGGTACTTTACCGATTGTCACGTTCTTCAATACAATGTTCTGAAGAGGTCGTTCTGCAAAACCAGCCATGTAAATACCACATTCATTGGATTGCTTACAGGTCACATTCTCAATCAGGAATGAATTAAATAGCGTTGGATGAAAAGCTGAGCGTTCCCCTTTATAATTCGGTTCAAAACGTATCAGGGCAGTACGTACTGTATCTGCTTGTACATTACGTACATAGACATCCTGTATGTAAGCTCCACGGTCAAGATTCGATTTGAAATAGATGGCATTGGAGGACTTCGGAATTGTAATATTTTCAATAAAGATATTCCGGACTCCACCGGCAATCTCGCTACCAATACATACACCATTAATTTTAGAGCGGAAAGAACAATTACGTATCACAACATTTTCCGTCGGCTGACCGATGCGCCATGCATCATTATCCCGTCCTGATTTGATGGCTATCGCGTCATCGCCTGTAGAGAAAGTGCAACCTTCAATCAGTACGTTCCGGCAAGATTCCGGATCACAACCATCATTATTATAATTATGACTGTCAACTGTTACATTACGGACAATTACATTGCTACAGAAAATAGGATGAATCACCCAGAACGGAGAATCTATGATAGTGACACCTTCTATTCTTACATTAGCACAGCCAAAAGGTTCGATAAAGCCGGGACGAAGTTTATAGCCTTCACCGAATACGCGACGATAAACCGGTACATTGGTACGCCCCATCTTACGAAGCATTTCCTGTTCTACTGTCTGAATATTATTCCAGGGTGAGAATTTTTTGGAGCCATTCCCATTTACGGTGCCCTCACCTGTCAGAGCTATATTCTGCACATGATATGCGTATATCAGCGGAGAATAGTTGAACAGCTCGGTACCTTCCCAACGAGTAATGACAGCCGGTAAATAGTCACTTTCATTGGTGCTGAAATCAAGTATCGCTCCTTTTTCCAGATGTACGTTTACATTGCTTTTGAAGACCAAAGGGCCATTCATATAGTAAGTACCTGCAGGAACTGTGATTTTTCCTCCACCGTTGTCGCTACAAATTGTAATAGCCTTTTCAAAGGGTTCTTTACACAATGTTTTTCCATCTCCGACTGCACCAAAGTCCGTGATGATATAAGTTTTATCAGGAAATGTCACAGGATCTAAGCTCTGCACGATGGCATCTGCTTTATCCCAAGGCGATTGCTGGGCGCAGATATTCATAGCAAATGTCAACGCCACAGATGTGATCATTAAAGAGATTTGTTTCATCATTATTCATTTTTTAATAGGGTTATACTTTCTTGAATGGTACTTTTCAATTTCTTTTCTATCCGGTCGGGTTCTAATCCAACATAACCTTGGTAACCGACCTTTTTCAGTAAATTCATGAACTGTTTATAATTAAAAGAGTCTGTCCGGTTAAGTCCTTTCCGTTCTAGAATGCCCGCAATATGATAATGAGAAATGTAAGCATAATATTTTTTTATATCACTCATTACATCACGTCCCATATCGTTCATATGCCAGACATCATATAAAAGTTTGAAATTCGGTGAGTTTAGTTTTTTACATAGTGCTACTCCCCATTCCGGATTATCACACTGGTAATAAGAGAAACGCTGTTTAGTGAAAATCTCTTCAGTGTTACGGCTACTGAGTAACTCCATTACCAAAGTCACATTTGCTTTTTCTGCGATATCCAATAGAGGCTTTAATCCTTCCACACATGCTTCTAAAGCCTCTTCATCCGATAAGTCCGTATTTATTCCGGAATAACATACCACTTGCTTAATTCCTTTTTCCGCTAATAAGGGAATGAAGCGCTTATAGTTTTCAATTAGTGATGAATGCCACCTCCGGTCACAAAATCCTCGTTCGATTCCCATATCTATACCATCAGCCATGGCGACAGTTAGTCCTTTCTCTTTCACAATGTCCCACTTTTCCGGATCTACCATATCAATAGCTACAGCTCCGTTTTCTTTTGCCATATCACACAATATAGCAGTCTGTGTACGAAAACTCCATTTTACTAAAGATATGCCTATCGGGTCCTTTCCGTAAACTTCAGTTATGGAAGTTATGGATAACCAGCAAATGAATATAACTTGAATATAGCACTTCATAATTTTCATATATACTTAAGTTCTTATTTGTTTTCCAATAGATTACCGACTTCTTTTACCTCTTGCCCGATTTCTTCATTGTACAACTGGGATACCTCACTGAAATCATTACCAATCAATTTTATACCGGAAGACCTGCCACTGTTTTCCAGAAAAGACGGTAGAGCATTTTCTGTTGAGAACCCTCTGATCATAAGATTTTCCACATTATTTGTCCTGATATAGGCAGATTCGCTCAGGTGTGAAACAGTCTTTACTTTATCTATGGTAATATCACGGCAATCGTCAAAATACAGCGCGTGCCTATCATCTTTATAGTCTAAATTAAATTGTATATCCTCTAAGGTCAGATGGCGGACATGGCGGATAAAAAAGCCATATGCCGGTAAGTCTGCACCAAAAATTTTATTTTCCGGATAGCTGTTTTCCACTTCGGGGATAGTACGCAATGTATGTTCTTTACGCCCACCGCCAGGACAATTCAGTATTATATGGCTCAACTTTATATTTTCTGCATACTGATTGGGAATACCTGTAATGGAACAACTCATCAGGCTATTGCTTGTGGCCGTAATGTTGCTGATTACTATTCCTTTCATCATACCAACCAGCGGACTATGTCTTTGCCCGTAACGAATAAATATAGGGGTCAATGTATTGAACATGGTGATATTATTAATCACTATCTGCTCCATTGTTCCTCCATCGACTATTTCCAATGCAATGCCCGAGTTGTTTGTATAATTGGCTGTTACACCAGGTATAGTGTACTTTTTATAATCAAAATAATCATTTTGTTCCGGGCGCTTTATAACACAGTTGGATATGGCAATATTCTTGAATCCACCCCTGGAAGCCGTTCCCAATTTTATAGCATTACAATTGCTGGAAACAATACAATTGGAAATGGCAATATTTTCACAAGGGCGTTCTTTATAGTAGCTCTTCAGGCATATCGCATCATCAATACAATCGATTATACAATCGGATACAGTAATATTGCGCCCATCGAGATCTATTCCATCATTATTAAAATAGCTGGTAGAACGAATCGTAATCCCTCTTATTTGCACATGATCACAATCGCTGATACGCAAAGTCCAATAAGAGGCATTGATCAGGCTTACATTACGAATGTCTATTTGTGAACATCCTTCAAAATTAGCGGCATAAATACGATCGGGGGATTTGGCTCCTCCATGAAAAACAGTATCATTGCCATTCGCATCGATCACTCCACTTCCACAAATACCTATATTATGGACATTTTCTGCATGAATAAGTCCCTTACGATGAGTTCTGAGTTCAGGATACTCATTCAGGTCCGAACTTCCTCTCAGTACGGCTCCACGATCTAAGAAGAACATTACATTATTTTTCAGAAATAATGTTCCACTGATATAAGTACCTGTAGGTATACATACCGTACCTCCTCCATTCGTAGAACATAAGTCAATAATTTTCTGCAAGGAGGCTGTCTCGGATTTTCCAGAATTAGCTTTCACTCCATAGTCTGCTACATTATATATAAAAGACGCAGCCTTTGACGGATGACTTATACAGACTAATAAAATCAGAATACTAAAAAGTGTCTTTTGCATATCATATCATTTAAAGTTTTAGAATAGTCGGATTTAACTCCGATTGTTCACCGACAAAGGTATGCGCAGAACTACTTTTTTGTTTGAAACTATGTTACGGATATTAACACAAATGATACAAAAGCATGATATAACCGCTTAATAATCGGAATTTTCTGTATCTATCCAATTATTTATGCTGGTAGTCGGATGGTGAAACGCCATAGCTTTCCTTAAAAGTGCGAGTAAAATAAGAAAGGTTATTAAAACCGACCTGATAACAGACATCAGAAACAGAAACACCTTCCTGACGAAGCAAATCGGCAGCCACTTTAAGCCTTACATTTAAAATGAAACGGCTGGGAGATAAATTCGTAAGATACTTTATCTTACGATAGAGATGTACACGGCTTACTCCTAACTCTTTCCCGAAATCCTCAATGGTTAGTTCTGAATTAGTAAGATTCTTTCGCAGAAAGTCATAGCATTTCTGCAAAAACTGCTCATCATAGTCAGTTACCTCTACATTCATATCTTTCGGACTGATTCTTTTCTGGAAAGACTGTCGTAACCGTTCATTGTTATCTAATAAGTTTTGAATACGCGCCAGTAATAAATCAAAATTAAATGGTTTGAATACATAATCATTGGCACCCGAAGACAATCCGTCTTTTACGTGTGTATCCGAAACATGTGCTGTCAGTAAGATTACTGGAATATGATTAATCTCAATATTACTTTTTATAGCTTTACAAAGTTCTATTCCGTCCATAACAGGCATCATCACATCACTGATGACCAAGTCAATCTCTCTCCGATGTATAATTTCTAATGCCTCATGACCATTATCGCAATCGAATACATTGTACATAGTTGCAAGCTTGCTCTTCAGATACTGCCTGATCTCATTGTTATCCTCTACAACTAACAAAGTTCTAAGCTCTTTTTCCACTTTTGGGCGCTCAATAGCAGGCTCTGTTTTAGGAGCGACTGAAGGAGTCAGAATCAAACGATGTTCCTGTTCTGTTTCATCGCATAACTCATCTTCTCGCAAATGGTCTTTACCTATTGGAATCAGGAATCTGAATACAACACCTGTGTCGCCGATATTTTCAACCCAAATATCGCTATGATGCAGGCGCATGATCATACGATTGAAACTTAGACCGATTCCTGTTCCCTGCTGGCTCTTTGTGTTTTTAAGCCGATAGAAAGGTTCGAAAACTTCTTCAAGTTTATCTTCCGGAATAATATCTCCTTCATTGAATACAGAAACAAGTATAGCTTCCTTTACTCGTTCATCTACCCGTTCCCGATAGGATGACTCATTCAAAGTTATCACATCAACGTTTAGGGAAATAACACTTTCTTCATTGGAATACTTGAAAGCATTCATCAGGACATTATAAAAGACTTTTTCCAGTAGCTGAGGATTATACCAGGCTATTAGCTCTGTTTCAGGTAAATGTATCTTTAATGGATGATTTTGGATTCTGGACAATTCACTAAAAGCAAGTATCACCTCCTTAATAAAAGGAATCAGATGTTGTTTGGATGCTAATAATTCCATACGTCCTTCATCATGCTTGCGAAAATCCATCAACTGATTTACTAACTTCATAATTTTCATGACATTGCGTTGGACTCCCTGTAATACTCCCTTTTCCATCTGTGAAGAAGTATTTGATGCCAATAGGTCAGTCAATGAACCGGAGATCAGTGTCAGTGGAGTACGTATCTCGTGGGAAAAGTTTGTAAAAAGATCAAGTCGAAATTTATGCATCTTATCTAAATTCTTCTTTTCTATATTCTTGATCTCCAAGTCATGTTCCAACCGCATCTTGATACGCAAGTAGTAGAAGAACAAAGCCAACAAAGCAAGCATTGTAATAGTATATGCCAGATAAGCCCACCATGTACGCCATGGTGCAGCTTTAATAATGACAGAAAGCAGATTAGAAGGTTCAGACCAAGTGCCATTACTGTTGCAAGCACAGACCAGGAACTGATATTCGCCTGCCCCCAGATTACTATAAGTCACCTGCCTTTGTGTACCAGCTAAATTCCACTCTTTATCGATACCTTGCAATCGGTAGCGATACAGGTTTTTATCCGGATAGATATAGCTTAATGCAGCAAAAGCAAAAGTCAGATTATCCTGATTATACTTAAGTTCAACCCTGTGGTGGGTACGTATATTTTTACGAGATAGAGTATCTATTGACTGGTTATGAACCAGAAAATCCGTCAGAACAACCTTAGGGGCCTTCTTATTAACATGCATCACATCTTTGGGAACGACTTCAACTAAACCGTTGCTACCCCCAAAGTATAGCAAATTGCGTTCTGAAACAAAACAAGACATAGACTTTACGTGCAACAATGGAAATCCATTGTAAGCATCATATTTTATAAATGTATGGTCTTCTTCATTATAATAAGCTATTTCATAAAATGAGCTAATCCAGATACGACCATCATTATCCTCTAGTATACCACAAATGTTGTTGCCAATATGATCGCTATTTGTGTTAAATACCTGTTTCACTTCACCCGAACTGTCCATACAGATCAGTCCTTGTCCAAATGTTCCTATCCAAATACGCTCTTTCCTATCTTTATAAATGTAACTGACAGACAAATCTTCTCTGCCCATAACAGGAATAGGTGTGAAAACATTCTCTGCGATATTATAGCAGAATAGACCATTATTACGGGTACCAATCCATAGCTCATTATCAGAAGCCTCATAGATAAAATACACGTCTCTTACCTTATGAGGAGTGTTTGATGGATAGAAAGTCGTAAAGCTTTCATCCTGTTCGTTGAAACGGCAAATGCCGCCCGGACCACCGTTAAAACCAATCCAGATGTGTCCATTGGAATCCTGCAATGCACAGTTTACCCGATTTCCGGGAATGCGACCAGTTTGTGAAGTAGCAGTATAATGCCCGATGAGTTGTTTCGTTTTCAAATCAAAAAGATGAATGCCATGAGATTCTGTGCCAACCCACAACACACCCTCATGAATCAACAGAGGCTTACATTCCACCAGTGGAGTCTCTCCGTTATATAACTCGTAACATTGTTGAGTCCTCGTAATCGGGTTGTAGTAGGTGATTCCAAGATCATCACTTCCAAGCCATATTCCCTGTCCATCGGGTACTATTGATCCGATTATCCCGGTAGAGGCTTTACCGGCCCGTTCGATTGGGATGTGAGTGAAATGATTCATATAACGCGAATGGAGAAAAAGCCCCATATAGTATGATCCCACCCAAATATTTCCATTATTATCTTTATAACCACTGGTAAGCATTATCCTTTCTTTCACATCTGTCCCGAGCGGGTTCAGAGAATAAGTATTCCGTGTTTTGAGTAATTGACCGGTCTGTTTATCATAAAAGAAGATTCCTCTCCGCTTACTTATCAACCACAAAATCCCTTTCTGCTCTATAATACAACAAATATTCAGATCATCATTCATCCGTAACTGCCCACAAGGGAGGAGTGAAATAACATTCTCACCTTTAGTCACTTTAGCCAACAAAGACAAATTGTTTCCAATCCAAGTATCCCCTACTGAATCCTGCCAGACAGAAAGCACATTAATATTACCGCTTCCATGTTCTAACTGGATACGCCGTACATTTTTCGCATGAGTATCATAGATGTATAATCCATTATGCGTGCCAATATAAATCTCCCTATCACTATACTTTCCTACAGTATTAGTCTCTTCATTAAATGCCCTGTGATTTTCTGGATTCACAAAGACTTTGGAATCGGTATCGTACCATGTAACTCCCTTATCTGTTGCAATCCACAACAGATGAGTGGAAGGATCAAAATATAGTTCATTGATCTTATTACTTTTTAATAAGGAAAACTCATTGGGAAAGAAAGAGAAAATATGTTGACTAAGAAGATTAATGCAATTAAGGCCATTATCAGTCCCTACCCATATATTCTTGCAGGCATCTTCAGCTATACAACGTACCTTACTATTAGAGATCGATTCCCTGACCAACGACTCACAATATACAATAAAATTATAACCATCATAGCGGCATAATCCATCCTTGGTTGCAAACCACATATAGCCTTCAGAATCCTGAAATATTTTCTGAACTGTATTATGAGGTAGCCCTTTAGTGATGTCAATGTTTTCAAACAACGGCTCAAATGTTGCTTTTTGTGCCAGCAAATCATGGATGGACAACAACAGCAAAAAGAAAAACAATAATCTGCGTGACATCATTCTAATGGGATTAGCAGTTCTAAATATAGAAAACCGATACAATATTAGAAAAAAAGTACTATATATCCAAAAAGGAAATCTAAAAAGAAACTCCCAAATCTTTGTACTCTTATAAATCAATAGGAAATACAATCATACAGAACAACCCAATAGTAGTACGATCTTTCATATTGTTTGCATTTACCTGCAAAAATAACAAATTATCTCGTTAACCTAACGATAACGTTATGATAACATTCATCCTCATGCCTCTGCCTTATCTTTGCAACATCGAAAGAAACAAGAATGTATAACTTAAAAAATAAAATCATTATGAAAGCTTTAGTATTATCAGTAGTATTCGCATTGACATCAGTAGTAAACGCAGTAAGCGGGAACAATGTAAAGGATTTTGCCTATAACACGGAGAAACAGGAAAACGGAGTGGAAACTCAAATGGTGTATAAAGTAAAAAAAGGAAAGTATCTGGAACGCCACCTGCAATACAACTACACGTATGATGAAAAAGGACGTGTTTCTGCCAAAGAAATACTGAAATGGAACCAGGACAACAGCCGCTTTGAGAAACAGTATTGTCTGAACTTCAGCTACACCGACAATGAAGTAGGCGTACAATACGTAGCATGGAACAGCAAAGACGGTGACTACACCAATATAAAATCAAAAGCCATCTACCAGATGAATGAACAAGGCATGAACTACATGAGCTACAACTGGAACGAAAAAGAAAACTCTTGGAATCTGGTGACAGAACACAACGCCACCCACTGGAACGGCGCTTTGCTGGCTAACAAGTAACTTTACTCTAACAATAGATACTCTCTCTTAAAACAATGTGCCGGAAGTGCTGTGCTACGTGCAGGTGAATAATTATTCACCCCACAAGCACCGCCACTTCCGGCACATCCATCGTATTTATAAGTTATTCTTCCTGTTTGGAGTATTCTGAGAACTCGCAACCGAAGCGCTCTACCAGCATATTATCCATCTCATCCGCTTTCAGAGCCAGATTGACGAGATTATGGCAGATTTCATCTTCGGACACATCCGTGATATCAGACAGATGCACACGGTAGGCAATATAAATCTGCCGACCCTCAATGCCCAACTTATACGGAGAGAAATCTTCACTCAGAATATAGTCAAGTACCTTCTCCACCTCCTTCTTAGGCAACAGATTGATAGGGGAAACGGCAAACAAGTACATGTCCCCATACACAAAAATGCGTATTTCCGAACTGCCTTTGTGGAATGTCCAGGAGTCGTAACCATCCCGTGCAAGCACAGGATTAATTCCCATCTCACGGATGGCACGCTCACAAAAGATGCTCAACGAAGACGGTTCACGCTCCTCAAAGATACCTTCGGGCAACTTCTCACCACATGAAGGACAAAATTCCTCTTCATCGGCTATCAACTCGTCACAACTGTCACACTGCACCTGGAAAATAGAGCGGTCAATCTCCTCCACCGCCTCAAGCAACTTCCGCAATGCTTCCACACGCACACCGAATCCCATATTGTCGGCATTCGTCAACTTGCTCACTGTCACACCCACCACTTCATTGTTTTCATTGAAGATAGGACCGCCGGAGTTACCGGGATTGACGGCTGCATCAGTCTGAATATAATATTTTCCCTCCATCAGTTGTTTGGGCGAGGAAACGGAACCCTCGGTCACCGTGAAAGGCATACCGTAAGGATAACCAGCCACACACACTTTTCCACCGATAGAAAGAGAATCGTCTCCCGCCAGACTTAAAGAGGGAAGGGACGAAAAATCACCTTCCACAGACAATAAGGCAATGTCCAGAGAAGGATTTACCAACACCACTTTAGCCAGATAAGGGTTCCGGTCATTGTCGTGCACCGCCAGTGAATGAAAACCTTTGACTACATGGTAGTTCGTTACAAAAAGGTCATAGTCTTTCAGGTAGAAACAACTGCCTGAACCGCCCGCATGGGTTACTTTGAAAACCAACTGATATATATTGTTCTGTTCCATTGATTTGCTTTTTTAAAGTGTTACGCTTGTCCGCCAAGTGCCTGCTGCATCATTTTCAACTGAAGTTCCTGCGCCAGACGCATATACTCGGCCATATCTCCTTTCATCATAGCTGCCTGCATGTCGGCTTGTGCTTTCATGACCTCTTCTTGCAGGGAAGCGGCCATACCTTGCATCTGCTCGATAGCTTCAGCGGATATTTCTTCAAGAGTATCGTCATCATCATCCGGTTCCAGGTCACCCTCCATTATCTTATCCATCGCATTATAAAGAATTTCGGAGGCATCTTCCATCGACTGGCCGCTCGCTTTACTGAGTGCACGGGAGATGATGACGTTGATGTCGTCTTGCATATCGTTGTAGAAATAAGCCTCATAGAAGATATAAAGCAAACGCACAGCGCTGCGTTCATAGTTTTCCGTCTGGATGGCTTCGGTGGCCTCCTTATAGACACTCATAAAGTTCTCCTGCACATTCTTCAAGGATGAACGGCGCTTGGTGGAGACTAAGGTATCGACGAAATAAAGGTCGGCAGCCAGTTCTTCTTTGGACAGGGCAAGCAGCTTTTCAAGAAAGGCTTTTCCTTTTGCTACCACTTCGGCGGTGGGCAGTTCGGCATCCATGTCGTCCACTGCCTTGTCGAGGTCGTTCAGCAACTGGCCTTGCGGACGGGCAAAGTAGGAAATCTGATAGAAAGTAGTGTCGAGCACATTCCATGAATAACCGTATTTACGGTCGGCATCATACTCTTTGATGGCTTCCAGCGTCTCGCGGCCAAGCTTTTGCAGACCTTCATAAATGCGGTCTACTTCTTCCTGCGGATAAGGGGTGACTTTAGGTTCGTAACAACGCGTGGCACCAAACTTTGTGCAGAATTCATCATCGTATTTATCGCCGATGTGGCAGATGTTCTGTAAGACGAAATACATCTTGTGCGGATGGCTTTGCGACAAAGGGCAGGAGTATTCCATTCTCAAACTGTCACCGTCCTTCACAAAACGAGGCAACAGCAGTTTGTTGATGTTCAGGTCCGCCACCTGGCGCAACATGGCTACACGACCCTTCTCAGGTAAAGTCAGGAAGTCGGCATTGATGCGGAAAGCATCCTCTTTCACATAGATGTGTACCAGGATGGAGCCATGCGGAATATGAAATTCTGTACCTTCCGGATTGCCATATTTAGCCCGGAAATCAGCATTCAGATAGTCCAGTAAACAATGGAAAGCTTGCAGGTACTCACCTTGATTGTACAAGTCCACACTCCTTTCAAAATCCTCTATATGTATGGAACTTTGTGTGGAGTCCACTACGGGAGGGATAAAGATTAATGTCTGTTTCATAATACGCATTTCTATTTTTATAAGTACTACTAATTAGTTAAGTCTCAGTTCATCCGCCACCCGGCAGGCAAGGTTTACCTCGTCGTATATCTGTTCCAGCAAATGTTCGTTGTCCAGCGCCTGCGTGCGGAGGCACAGAAAACCTTCGGGCATAACGGCTGCGTAATAAAAAGTATTCCTGCTGAAAGAAAGCATTATATCATGTCCGAAAGCTTCGCGCAAACGGGTGATATGGCGCATCATTGCCGGGGTGAGTATCATGCGGGCCGCCACTTCATCATCGGCATAGACAGCAAAATAGTTCTCAAATTCAGGGTCTTCCAGATGCATGAAGCGAGCGTTATAGCGTTTCTTCAATGCCTGAATGTTCTTTGCCAGATAACCGACTTTCTGTTCCAGATGGTCGGGCAGGATAAGGGTGGTTCCCTTGAAAGTCTTCTCCAGACGGCACCAGCCGAACATTCCGCGAAAATTATGCGCACTGCTTTCGTAGCGGGAAGCAAACAAAGGGCGGAGCACATAACGGTAAAGCATCACGAAATATCCCGTCACAGAGTTTTGCGCCAGCTTATTCAGCAAACCATAAGAAACACCTATATCCGCCACATAAAGAGACTGATCGCCATGCGGAACTTCCAGATAGCCGTAAGTAGTGGCTCCAAATGCCGGATCGGAGAAAGAAGTGTTGAAGAGCTTGCTGCCGGACAATATCCGGTAGTCTATCTGCAAAGAGAAAGAAAAGACATACGACGGAAACAGGGTGGACATAACGCTGCGCATAATATCGCTTTCCTGCTGCTGAAACTTCATAAGGGAACGCGAGAATGCAAAGTTCAGCACCACAAAGCCCATGAAAACAGGCAGTATGTATTGCGTCATCAGACTATAATTCTCCACTCCGATATACCCCGCCAGATAACCGCCCAATAGGACGAACATCATCCAGCAAAAGACAAACAGGTAAACCACAATACTCAGACCACGCACCACCTTGCGCCAGCGGTTCACACGGGACAAGTCATTGCGGAGCCGTTCGGAAAGCGCTTTGAAATCAATTGCTGCCATATTCATACTCGTTTTAAAAGTTCGCTGACGTCCACATTGCGTTGCTCGGCTTCGGGAATATCAATCAGTTCTTCCTGATGATGGTTCTGTTGGCGGGCAACGATGGAGGAAGGGAACATTTCAATGAAGTTGTTATAGTCGGTCACTGCTGCATTGTAGGTGCGCCGGATGGCTTGCAACTGCAATTCCATATCTTCAATGCTCGTTTGCAGGCGGTGGAATTGTTCGTTTGCCTTGAGTTCCGGATAATCTTCAACGGAGAGTTGCAATCTGGATAATAAAGAAGATAATTCGGCACCGGTTCTTATCTGTTCGCTTTCCTGGGAAGGCTGGAAAGTGCGTGAACGAAGTTCGGTGATGCGTAGTAGCGTTTCATTCTCATGGCCCATGTAGGACTTCACGACGGCCACTAAATTCGGTATCATGTCATTGCGTTGTTTCAGGGCAACGCAAATGCCGCTTCGGCATTGCTTTACGCGGTTTCGTTTAGCGATTAGGTTGTTGACGGTCCAGATATACCAAAGTATGAGAAGCACAACAAGAGCTATCCCGATATAAAGAAGAATTCCCTGGTTTTCCATAATTTTACTTTCTAATATAGATTAATAATAGTTGCATCGCATCTGCTAAGGAGATTGTAGCAAAAGTAGGAAGATACACATAAACCGAAAAACAAACAGGGGGGGACAAATGAAGAAGAGCCTTTTGATTATAAAAGTGTGTATTTCAATATATTATTATTCAAACAAGGGAAAGGAACAAGGGGACATTTTCAATTTACAAGGGAAACGGGGGGACATTAGAAGAAGAAAACAAGAAATTCCTGCCACATCATTCAAAGTTCTTGCCTTGATTAAAGACTGTCGAAGTTTAAGATTATTATGAAGGATTCATGATAGTATAGAAAGAAGCAAATACTAAAGCAGTACTATCTTAATTCTCCTCCTCCTGGGAGGAGGAGTACCCGTAGGGGGAGGTGGTAGGTAAAATAATAAAGTACCTATAAATCACAAAGCTAAGGATTTCTTTTCTCACCTACCACCCCGCCCTTTGGGCACCCCTCCTCCAACTGGAGGAGGGGAATGGAGATAGTCCGTTTGATTCATAACCTAATAGAAACGAATTAACCCTGCCACGGCATTTAGTTAGTTTGCAGATTATCAACAGATAGCATTTACCATTCATTTACCGCCTAATGTAAAAGCATTTACCGCAGTATGTAACGACCTTTACCACCTATTGTAACGCTCTTTACCTCGGCATGTAACGGCCTTTACCTCAGCATGTAAATGAAGTTACCATTTGGGGTAAATAGAATTACCTCGAAAGGATACAAGCCGACAGGCCTATAACCCTGCGTTAACGTAAAGATAACATTGCGATAACATTCTTCCTTCCCCTCCCACCCTACCTTTGCAACACCGAAAGAAAACAAATTGTATCACTCAAAACATAAAGAAACCATGAAGAAGTTTCAGAAAATAGGAATAGAATTATCATATAGAATTAAAACACATCATTGCAGACCTGTTTTTCAATTAATAGAAAGGATTAGATTATGAAAGCGGATATTTCAATCATACAAAGCAGAAAAGGTACCGAAATAGTAGTTTCGGGAAACAAAATCAACCGGAATGGAATCATAGCCGCCATTCTGCTCGCTTTGCCCATACTGGTGCTGTTCCGGTTAATTCATGGAGAGGAAATGACTCACATATCCTATCTGATATTCTGGTCGTGCGCCCTGGCCGGTTTTGCAGTGAACTTATTGCTTCATGCCCTCTTCTTCGGAATATTCTCACCCAAAGGTTTCCGGTCCATATCCTTCGTGAAGCATAAGGGAGGCATACGTTTCTGCCATTGCAATGAACCCATAAAGATGTGGCAATATCGCACCGCCTGCTTCCTGCCCATCCTGTTATTAGGAATCATCCCGCTCTTTTGCGGCATGATAGCGGGACACTATTACAGTGCTTTATTCGGAACATTCTTGATTATCGGCAGCATTGATGATGTCTGTATCCTCTGGAAATTGCGCTCCTTCGGGAAGGATGCATTCATCAATGATTGCTCACAAGAGTTGCGGTTTCATATCTGGTGAAAAACGTGGCACAATGGAGGGTATATCAAAATGAAGATTAGAACACACCTTCAATACGCAAATAACCTTTAACCTCAGAATCACTTCGTCGGAAAATAAAGTGTGAACTCACTGAAACGACCTTCTTCGCTTTCCACCTCTACCCTGCCCTCATGCGCCAGCATCACCTGCTGCACATAGTTCAGTCCCAAACCGAAGCCCGCAGCTCCGCCCTTACCGCTACGTCCGGCTGCCGCAGAGCGCTCAAAGCGGTTGAAGATGCGCGACTGGTCTTTCAAAGAAATACCCAACCCGTCGTCACACACCTTTATCTTGCAGAAACCTTTCTCCGACACGCTGACAATATCTATTTTCACCTCATCACGAGAATATTTGATAGCGTTGTCCATCAGATTGCCCAACACTTCGCGCAGGCAGAAAGCATCCGCATAAACAGTCTCACAACGGTGATAAACCGTATTGAACTCCACTTTCTTATTGACTTTCAAGGAAATCTTCGCAATCAGATCATCGAGCAAGGGGCGCAGGGCGACTTCTTCCTTATGCAGTTCCAAATGTCCTTCGTCCAGTTGCGTCAGCATCAACACCCTGTTTGACAAGGCTGACAAATGCTCACTCTCTTCTGTCATCACCCGGCGGTATTTCTCCTCTTTTTCCGGTTTATCCGCCAGTTTCCCGCCCGCCAGCACATGTGCCGCCATCAGTATGGAGTTCAGCGGAGACTTCATATCATGAATCATGGCATACGTGAAGTCTTTCTGGAACTGCTCCAGACGGCGTTGCATACGGAGCACCTTTATCTGTCCGAAGATACAATCCAGCATCACCAGAAACATGATCCAGAGAGGAATCAACAAATACCAGATGGAAGATGCCACATAGCGGTATGGGTTCTTCACTATTCCCTGCACACAAAGCGTACTGTCTTCCCTCAGCGGAATAAACCGGGAAATATAGTCACCATACTTCACAGAAGTATATCCTGCCTGTGCAACCGTACTGTCCGAAGGATAGCGGAACTGACGGATCCCACTACGTGATTTCATTCCCAATTGGCTGAGACGTTCGGCAAAGGCAGAATCCAGATACTGGGAATTCATCTCCACTCCCTCCAAGTGCTTCTGCGCAATCAAAGCCGCACGAAGACGATAATTTTGATCAATCGTATTATAGATATGCACCACATACATGCTATTTATATGATACAACGAATCTTTTCCTTTCAGAAGCTCTTTTTGTTCTTTGGCAAAAGGTGTCTCGCTTTTCTTTCTCTGTTCTTCCGGTTCTTTTTCTTCTTTAGGTTGCAGAAGGAATAATGAGTAGCGATTATACATCACCTCATCATAAAAGGCAGCTTCAAAACAGTCGTTCACCTGATAAACCGTCTCACGGGCAGCCGTGCGATACAAATAAACGAACCAGGCCACCATCAGCAAACAGCTTGCCAGCAAACTTATCATAAAGAAAACCTTGAAAGAGTGCTGCTTGCGTGCCTGCCTTTTCCGTTCTTCTTCTTTGGCAGCGGAGAGCGTTTCTTCCGTCATATCCAGAATATCCCTGCTCGATGTTTCTATCTCCTCCCACCGCTGTCCGGGAATCCGGCTGCGCACCTCCCCTATCGGCAATCTCATTTTCTCTGCCAAAGTATAGAAAGCGGAACGTTGTTCTTCAATGCCACGGCGCTGGCTGATGATATACTTCATCTGCTGTGCCCAGCTATAAATCAGGAAAGCGGTCAGCAACAAAGTAGGAAGAAACAGGAAGAATATATCTTTTACAAGCGGAAGGAAAGGAGTGATAATAGTTGCTTCTATAGCTTCGCCTTTCTCCTCATTCAGCCAGGCAGTATCGGAGATTACAGTTTTGAAAAGCCTGTAGGCAGAATACTGGCTATGGTCTTCTGCCACATCAATCCATACGGTTCGGTCTATGTTCTTCCATTTCAGTTTCTTTTCCAATGTCCTTTCCATCTCATCCAGAGGGATCGTTACCTGATAAATATCTTGCAGAAAAGAGGCGGCTTGCTGATATTCCAAAAATACCCGTTCATCATAAGGTCTTTTTGCATCTCTGGGTATATATGAATAGAAAGGAATGGTATAGTCGGGAAAAGGCAGGTTGTTGATTTGATTATCCACCGTCTCTATAAAAGCCTGCCGGAAACATTCGTTCAGCGTACGCTTCGCCTCATTTTTATAGTTGTCATAGGCATACATCATCCCTCCCAATTGTATCACCACAACGAGAAACAGTCCTACAATAGAAAGGATGTAAAGCGAACGAAGCTTCATCTTGTCATTATTTTGGGGACAAAGATACTGTTTTTCTACGTTAACCTAAAGATTCTTTCTCTCCTGAAAAGACAAAAATGCAAGATACCTTCTTTTTAGCAAAGACACATCTGATAATTCCCCCAATTATTCATTACCGGTATTTCGCTTTCTTTTGTGTGAAACCTAACTGAGCATTTTATCACTTCACCACCCTACCCTGAATATACCCGGGACGTACTTGCTCCGTACATTCTCCGGTCAGAAGTACCTCTGAGCGAAGAAACACTGGAGTTGGTACGGAGCAAGTACATCCCGGGTACGGATTTGATAAGATACAAAGCTGCATTTGCAGTTGATAGAATTATCGGTATTTCTACGTTAACCTAATGATAACATAGTGATAACATTCTTCCATGCGCCTCTGCCTTACCTTTGCAACATCGAAAGAAACAAGAATGTATAACTTAAAAAATAAAATCATTATGAAAGCTCTAGTATTATCAGTAGTATTCGCATTGACATCAGTAGTAAACGCAGTAAGCGGGAACAATGTAAAGGATTTCGCCTATAACACGGAAATGAACGAGGGTCGAGTAAAGACGGAAACTGTATTCAAAGTAGAGAACCGGAAGTATCTGCATAATCATTTGCAGTATAACTATGCGTACAATGCCGAAGGACGCGTATCAGCCAAAGAGGTATTGAAATGGAACAAGGAGAACCAAAGTTTTGAGAAGCAATATTGCCTGAACTTCTCTTATGACGGAACGGATATAAACGTGGAATACGTAGCATGGAACAGTAAAATGAATGCCTATGCCGATGTGAAAGCCAAAACTGTTTATCAGATAAACGCAATGGGGGCAAATTACCAAAGCTATAAATGGAACAAGAAAGACAATTCCTGGAACCTGACAGCAGAACACAGCACGCACCCTGAGAATATCACCTTATTTGCAAAGAAATAACTTCAACACAGGGGGAAGCATATAACAAACTCACTATAGCTTCCCTCTACACTCTCCACAGCTACCGTGCCGCTGTGCGCCTCCATCACCTGCTGCACGTAGTTCAATCCTAAGCCAAACCCTGAAACACCGGATTTACGGCTTCCCGCAGGCAGCCTTTCGAACTTACCAAATATTTTCTGTTGCTCTTTCAACGGGATTCCGATTCCATTATCGCGTACTTTAATCATAGTAAAGCCGTCTGATTCTTCACAGGAAATAGCTATTTCCACTTCATCTTTGGAATACTTGATGGCATTGTCAATCAGATTATTAATCACTTCCCTCAAACAAAACATATCCGCATAAACCAAATAGTTCTCCTTACAGTCCAGTGTAAAATGGACCTTCTTTATTGCTTTCAACAAAAACTTCTCCGTGACATCTTTCAGCAAAGGTAACAAAACAACTGTTTCTTTATGGAGCTGCAACTCTCCCCTGTCTATTTGCGTCAGCATCAGCACCTTCCCGGAAAGTGTCAGCAAGTGCTCGCACTCATCATGCATCAGTTGTTTATACTTCTCTATCTTTTCCGGTTTATTAGCCAGTTTACCCCCCATCAGTACATGCGCTCCCATCATAATGGAATTCAAAGGAGATTTCATATCATGTATCATAGAGTAGGTAAAGTCTTGCTGGAATTGCTTCAAACGACGTTGCAAACGCTCAATATGTATCTGGATACAGACACATATACAAATAAACAGGAAAGTAATGCCCAATGGCAAAAGCATGTACCAGATGGAAGCAACAATATGGCTTTGAGGGCTACGCACAACGCCTTGCACACACTCTGTACTGTCCTTATCCAACGGGATGAGCTTTGTGGTCATATCCATAATCCCAACATGAGGTTTTCCGGTATGGGCAAGCAACTCTCCCGAAGGATATGCCAGTTTCTGTATGTCGCTCTCGCTGGATATGTCATTTTTATGTAATTCCAGGGCAAAGACACTATCTGCAAACTGCGTGGAGAACACAATAGGAGGCTGGGCACTATTATTAATACTATCCTGCATAGTGTAGGCAGCATGCAACTGGGAATTCACATCATATTTATTATAGATATGATATACCAGAATCCCGTTCATCCAAAAGTGATACCCTTTTTCCACACTAAGCTTCCGTATATTTTCAAGAAACCTGTCAACATAAGGAGTATTTCTCGTTACTTTTATCACTTCTTTCCTATCTTTATAAACGGAAAAGAATGAAATACAACGGTTATAATAGGTTTCATCATAAAACGCCTTTTCAAAGTTATCCTGAACCTTAAATTCCATTCTCTCGTAACTAATCCGGTACAGATAGGCAGACCATATTGCCAACAATAAAAAGATACCTGTAAGGCCGATTATGGAGAATGTTTTTAATGAAATCCTTTTACGGGCGGGATTAAGCAATGCTTCCGTCTTTGCTTTTGAAAGTGTTTTCTCTGTCATGCCCAGTAATGAAGTGCTTTTCTCTTCTATTACCTCCCATTTTTCACGGGGCATTTCCGATATGATTTCGATGACGGGTTCACGCATTTGTTCGGCCAGCACATAAAAGTCCTGCTGTTGCTCCTGCAAATTATTTTGCTGCCTGATAAGGGATTTAATCTGTAGCACCAATGCATATACAGCTACCCCCAGTAACAGAAAAGTAACTGCAAAAAGAATCAGTACATTCCGCATGATGTTCGCAAAAGGGAAAACAACAATAGCACGCACAGCTTCCCCCCTATCTTTATAGATAAACGCTTTCTCGGAAGTAATGGCTGCAATAGTTGTACGCATGCCGGCATTAGTGCTTTCCAATATTTCTCCCGTATTTACATTAAAGCGTTCAACAGTAACTTTTCCCTTGATATCAGCATATTCCAGTTTCTTATGCAGCAGGCTGTCGAACTTAGCCAGAGGAAATTCTTTCAGCTTATATACCTTCTGCAATACTTGTGCGGTTTGCTGCATGCCACGGTTGACAAATTCATTCTTACCCAATTTTAACCGCACGGGATAATGTATAATGTTTACTTTGGTGCCGTCCGGATAAGGCAGATTATTCACTATATCGTCCACTGTTTCAGTAAATGCCATCCAGAAGTATTTATTAATGGATTGCTCAGCCTCTTTCATCTGGGCTTTATAGGCATAGACCATACCGCCCAGTTGTATCAGGACAATGAATAAAAGACCAATAATTGATATGTTTATTACCGAACGGGATTTCATATTGCTTGTTTTTTACCTGCAAAAGTAATGAAAGGAATAGCATTCAAGCAGTAAAAGTATGAAAATATCATATTGAACCTTTGCGCACTATTTCATTAAGAGAAATTTGTCTGTTCCACTTTATTCATAAAAAGCGCCAGAAATTATTCTGACGCTTTTTATATATTACTGTTATCCTCTATATTCTTATTGATTAAATAGCTCCACAGACATCAAATATGAATTATAGGGCAGCCACATAGACATGATAAAATAGAGTGTATCGCCTTTAAGTGATAGCGGGTGAATATACGACCCATAAAGCTGGGCATATTGCCAGCCATCCACTATCTTTGCGGGTTCACTCCACGGACCTGTAATATGATCGGCCGCACGGAAAGAAATCTCATAGCGAAGACCATTAAAATAAAGCAATATCCACTTATTGAACTCCGGATGATAAGCCACGGAAAGCTCCCCGGCTATGTCATCGAAAAGCGGGACAGCCGCTGCCTCATTATCTTTCACCCAGCCGCCACCGTTCCAGAACTCATATTCTGCTTGGTTTTCAATGTCTTCTTCACGGAAGCGGGCAAGGTGAGGTTTATTATCACGTCCTGTAATAGTACCTACCATATAGATATAACCGTCTTTCTTAAAATAGCCCACTTGGCCGAAGTTGCTCATTGAACCGAACTTTACATCCTGACAACGCTTCCAGGTAACTCCATTATCCACAGATTTATAAAGGCTTGAATAATTGGTCACCCATCCCGCCCAATTACGGATATTCATATAATGGACATAATCGGCACCATTGGCACGAATAGCGGCTGTAGGAATAGAAGTCCAGTCTCCATTACCACTGCCATCCTTACCCCCGTAACAGATTTCACGGGCACTCTTGCCACTTTCATCCATAGCCGCACCATTGATGACAAGCCCATCAGAAAGATTGGTATCCTCAGAGAAAAGCAGCACATTGCTTCTCCAACTGCCACCATTAGGTCCCGGATTAACAAAGTTAGGATAGAAATCACTGCCAAACGTATCACCAAAGAAAAGGCCATAACGTCCCGGTTGAAGCTCCCAGACAATCCCCAAATCTGTGCCGCCTACATTATACAGCTCATTGGTACGGTTATTCACCTCAAACTCCACAGCGGGCAGTCCGTTCACTCCATTTACTTCTGCACCAGTAACCCGGGACACACATTTCAGGTTGGTAAAAGCTAATGCTTTCGATGCATTGACAATGCCCTTATTCACCATCAATTGAACGACTTCTGATGATTTACCGCTATTATCTACAGCTACAAACTCAAGAGCAAGCCGAGTACCATCATCTTCTTTCATAGTATACTCGTAGATATACTTCTCTGAGAGGCTGGCCTTCATGTATTTCTCAGTCGTGCCTTTCGTATCACCGGTTTTCGTGATTTCCAGATAAGCTAATTGTGCAAAGCCATCAATCGTTACTTCAACAGACGCCTTTCCATTGTCAGCCGTAACCTCACTTTTGGAAAGCCGCACATTCAGAGTTGGATTTCCATCATCCGAATCTGATTTCTCACAGCTTGCAAGTCCCCACGTCATCAGAAGACTTGCAAGCAATACTATATATTTCCTTATCATATTACAACTTAGAGATACGCAGCACAGCACCTCCGTCAACAGCCAAAGGCAACTCTATCTTATCCTTACGGGTCACTGTACGTATTTCCTTACTCAAATGGTTAGGATTCCTCTCAGCATCCGGAGCATCCGTATATATCTCCGCCCGATATTCTCCTTCACCCAGAAAGTCCAGCTTCAGGTTTAATGTACGTGCCGTGCCATCGTTCAAAGTACCTACCCACCAGTCCGTACCATTGCGGCGGGCTACGGTGACATACTTATTGAATTCAGCCAATGGCACGTGCATTTCATCCCACGTACCGGGAACTGTACGCAATACCTCAAAACCAGGTTGTCCTTCATAGGCCATAGGCGTATCACACAAGGAAGTTAGATGGTTTTCCAGAACCACATACATCGCCATCATGTGGCAACGAGTGCTCATCACATAAGGATTTACATACTGAATCTTGAACTCAGAGCGCGGAAGCGCACGGAAACCTCCCAGATGGTAATCGGTGGGTCCGGCCAGCAAACGGGTGAATGGAACGGAAATATCATGGTCGGCATTCACCAATGTATCCCACTTGCAAACTTCATAATTGAGCGTTCCCTCACGGGTGAATTCATTAGGGTAAGTGCGGGTAAGTCCCGAGGGCTTACTGGAACCGTGAAACTGGATAAACAGACGATGCCTGGCAGCCGCCTGGAGAATTTCTTCCTGAATACGTATCATCTCCTGGTCGTCACGATCCAGGAAATCGACCATCAAGCCCTTTACACCCCACTTTTCATAGAGTGCAAAAGCCTCTTCCAGCTTATCATAGAGTGGTCGCCAATGTACCCACAAATGTATTCCCACTCCTTTGCTCTTGGCATACTCTACGATACGCGGCATATTCAGGCAAGGTATCGGACGGGTGATATCGGCATTCGGACCTGCCCAGCCGAAGTTGAAGTTATCGTCATAATACCAGGGAGTTTCGGCATACCCATAAATACCATGGGCATCCAGACCGTTACGGGCTGCAAAATCAATATAATACTTGTTTGTCTCAAAATTGTTTCCGGGAGAGAAAGTACTATCAGGCACCACATTGCCGTTCCACCAGGTGAATGTAGTCCGGCAAGGCTTTATCCATGAAGTATCCTCAATCTTGCAGGGTTCATTCAGACTGGTAAGGATGTTTGTTTCAAGAAGTCCGCCCACACGATCGGCTACAGAAAGTACACGCCAAGGGGTACGGTGCGGAAATTCATTGATTTCCACTTTTATCTTCTCCTGTCCCAGGCGGGGGGACAGTTTACCTGCAAAGCCATTCTTCTCCTTCACCAGATACATACCTGCATAATCGCGGACAGCCGCTTCTGTGATCGACATGTATATGCCGTTATCAAATTCCAGAGTCACAGGCATTTCAATAAGACGTTTCTTGGCTATCTTATCATATTCCGTATGAGTGTACACCCCTTCATGCGTGTTGATATATCCCGGCAGGTACATCAGTAGCGCCATCGGATTGCCATTCAGCCTGAACTGGGTCTTCTCATCATACATCACATAGGAATTCCATCCTTCCTGTTCAGGAAACTCATAGCGGAAAGCCACTCCATCATTGAAAGCTCGCACTACCAGATTGATTAACCTTCCCGGAGCTTCTTTTTCCTGCAGAGGAACTATCATCTCATTGCAATGATTACGGGCACTACTCACCTTACCAACCACCAATTCATAGGTTTCATCAATAGACTTCCGGCGAACCTTACCGGTTTTCAGATTACTGCCAAATTCACCGTTGTCGAAACTGAATCCCAGCAGGGAGTTCTCCACCAACAACTGTTTTTTGTAATTAACCTCGTAAGAAACGGTTTCCGGAGTTATCTTCAACAGAAACTTGAGTTTCCCGTCGGGCGATGATACGGATATGTTCTGTTGGGCCGAGACAGCCATGAAACAGAATAAGGCGGCACATAGGATATAGAATTTCTTTATTGTCATATTTAGTATGAATATATAAGTTAAAGTATCCGGTCAGAACGCTTTACAGAGCATACTGACCGGATAGTAACATGATTATTTCGGGTTCTGTACCAAATTAGAGTTACGTTGCAATTGGTCGAACGGAATCAACATTAAATTACGCTTGGTGTCATTTGTAGGTGTATGTTCCCACCAGGTACCTTTCGTATAGTTATCATCAAAGCGAATCAACTGACTACGACGTAAACCTTCAAGGGCAAATTCGACACCCAGTTCCTGAAGCAAACGGCCATACTTCACCGGTACTCCATTGCAGGATATGGTAGCTTCGAGTTCAGCACCAGTCAACTCATTTGTAGTATCAAAATTTCTCCTGCGCACTTCGTTCACCAAGTCCGCCGCATCCTGTGAATTTCCACCTGTGCGAAGAATACATTCCGCCTTCGCCATAAGCACCTCGGCATAGCGCATGATGACATAATCATTGTCCGGAGTTCCGGTAGCACCTACCTTGATTTCATATTTGCCAAAACGGTAACCCTGATACATCGTAGCGTCACCACTGATATTAGTAACCTCCCTGGTATAACTAAGCAACATTTGCGGATCACCGCACCAACCGTTTGTCCATAGAGGAGTTCCGTCAAGAGCATATTGCTGCCCCATCCGCCATGTCTTTTCCAAACGTTCATCACCTTCCACATAATTGTCAAAGAAAGTGGGAACACCTAAGCAACCTCCATCAAGCCAGGTAGCCTGAAGACTAAAGGTTTGCATCTGCGAATAGTGCAACGTCTTGCGTGCCCACATATATATCTGCCCGCCGGATTTCGTTTCATCAAATGGAATGACAAACATTGTTTCATTACTCAACTCATTGTTTGTAGAGAATGGCAATGAATAATCGCCATCGAGCCTATACTTATTGGCAAGTATGATTTCATCACACAGAGCTTCACATTCGCTATACATAGGTGTACCTATCCAAGCCTCAGCATTCAGATACATGCGCGCAAGCAGCATTTTAGCATTCCACTTATTAAAGCGCCCGTAAGTACTCAATCTGTCTTCGCTCAGGTTATCGATATTGTTTTTCAATTCCGTTTCCACAAATTGAAAGACTTTTGCACGTGGCTCCGTAGCAGGAAGATAGCCGTCGGGTACATCAAAGCGGTCGATGATAGGTACATTTCCAAAAGCCTCAAGCAACAGATAATAATAGAATGCACGCGCCACTTTCAACTCCGAAATGTAATTTTGCTTTCCAGCCATCTCTATGGAAGAGTTTTCAAACTGATAGAGTACGCGATTGGCACTTGACACACCTGCATACAAGACATTCCAGATAGCATTCAGGTGCGGATCTTCTTCCGTCCATGAATGTTGGTGCAGGCGAATATAAATGCCGCCATCATACCACAAACCGTGATTCTTAACAGGAGTGACACATACATCGGTTGTTTCTTCCAGATCCCACCAGTTTTGCCAATCGGTCATAGCACGCATACTTGAGTAAACCGGAACCATAGCTGCCAAAAACTCAGACTCAGTCTTATAGAAATCTTTTTCCGGAATGCTACTGAAAACTTCCTCATCAAGATTAGTGCAACCACTGAATACCGCAGTAAGGGCAAGGAATGCAGTGATAATATATTGTTTTCTAAACATTGCTATAAAATTTAAAGGTTAAAACAAAAGATTTAAACCAACAGTAAACTGACGTGTTGTCGGATAAAGTTCACCGGCACCGGAACCTTCAACACCGGGTGCAAGCCCTTTAATGCTGACTTCAGGGTCCAGTCCTTTGTAGCCCGTCATAGTAAGCAGATTGTTACCCGCTACATACAGACGAAGGCGCTGAATGACATTCTGGTTCTTGAGTTTGAACGTATAACCGATATTTACATTATCCAGTTTCACATAATCACCATCTTCTACATAATAACTCTGCATGGCAGGAGCACCCTTTACATAAGAATTACTACCAAATGGTTTCTCGAGTACGGAGCGTGGCAGATTACCTTCGCCGATACGCGCTGTTGTTTCCCAATGCATGCGTTGACGGTTAAGCACCTGGAAGTTGAATGCACCACGGAACATTACAGAAACATCAAAGCCCTTATAATTCAATGCCAGGTTAAGACTACCATAAGTTGTAGGGATACCGTTGCCGATTACCCGCTTGTCACCGTCATTGGCATCCGTCAGCAATTTCGGTTCACCATCAGCTCCATAAACCATCCACAGACCATCAGATGTGAGGCTATGCGTTTGGAAACCATGAAAATTACCTACCGGGTCCCCTTCTCTTACAATGTGTGTATGCGTTTGTATCGGTGAACCTGTAGCACCTGCATACCAGTAATCTTTCTGGTAAAGCCCGTTAGAGAGAGAGACAATCTTGTTCTTGTTATAGGAAAAAGTTCCTGTTATGTCAAAACGTAAATCCCTGGTTTGTATAGCTGTACCACTCAATAACAATTCAATACCCTGATTTCTGATTTTTCCTACGTTTGCCATCATACTCGATACAATATAGGGCGGAGTAGGAACTTCGTAAGTAGAAAGCAAATCTGAAGTCTCACGATGATAAACGTCAACCGAACCCGAAAGTCTGTTCTTCAGGAAAGAGAAATCAAGACCGAAGTTCAGCTCGCTTTTCGTTTCCCACTTCAAATCGGGATTTGGATTCTGATAAGGTGCAGCTCCCTGTGTCCATTTACCATTAATGTAAGCATAGCCACCATAGCCCAACAAATACATTGACAACAAGTTTGCATTCACCTCGTTACCCGTAACACCATAACCAACACGGAATTTTAAATCATCCAGCCACTTCACCTCTTTCAGGAAGTTCTCTTTACTAAGGCGCCAACCGGCTGATACGGCAGGGAACCATCCCCACTTGTGGTTATCGCCAAAACGGGAAGAGCCTTCACGGCGCAAACTTGCCATGAACATGTACTTCTCATCATAATTGTAAGTCACGCGGCCAAAGAAAGAAATAAGCTTATGTGTATTTCTATAGCTGGTCATAGCTGCTTTGTTATCTTTCATATCATTCATAGAACCAATGTTCCAGGGACCGAACATATCCGTCGGAAAATCTTTCGCCCATTGATATAATCCCTTAGCATCATCATCCTGATAACTATAGCCCGCCATAGCACCCAGATTATGGAGTCCTAAGGATTTGGTGTAATCACCTACCAATTCCAACGTTTTCTGCAAACTGTTGTCAGCCCAGTTCCACACATTACCATAATCACCATTGACAACTGTAGACATATGCTTGAAAGAGTTGCTCTTGTTTTCCATACGGTCAAAGCGTTGAAGAGCTCCCATGACGCTCAAATTAAGCCCTTCAATCGGGGTAACTGTCATTTTACCGCTCATCATCAGTTGATTATATCCCTCTTTGTCATATTCTTCATTAATCATGGCAACAGGGTTATAAGGTTTCAGATTGACTTTATATTCAGTATAGTTTCCGTTCTCATCATAAATGGGACGCGTTGGATTTTCCAACAGAGCATTCAGGTAGGCAGAATACCATGCACGTTGCTGAGTGACATAGCTATCATTGATATTTAACTGGAAACGCAGTTTATCGTTAAACATATTGTGATTCAATCCGATTTTTGCAGTGATGGATTCACGGTCTGTCTTATTAATGACACCCTCACGTTTCCGGTAATCGATAGAAGCCACATAATTGGACTGGGCATTGCCGCCCTTCAAAGAAAGAAAGTGATTCTGGCTGATAGCCGTACGGCTGATTGCATCTACCCAATCAGTGGTAGTTCCTTCATCCTGAATACCTGGAAAATCAGAATTATCTTTCAAGCTACGATAATCATCCGCAGTCAACATATCTGCATGTTTGGAAATAGTTTCAAATGATACGGATGCATTGTATTCCAGCGACATCTTCGTGGCTTTTGCACGATTGGTCGTAATAACAATCACACCATTCGTACCACGTGTACCGTAGATTGCAGCAGCCGATCCATCTTTCAACACATCAATAGACTCAATATCCTCACTTGAAATAGCCGTCATGCTACCACCGGGGATACCATCAATGACTATCAGCGGACTGGTATTGCCTGATAATGAATTTACACCACGAATAGTCATTTCAAGTCCCAACACCGGGTCACCGGTATAATTAGAAAGTTGTAAACCGGCTACTTTACCTTGAAGCAACTGTTCGGGGCTCTTCACCATACCGGCAAGGAAATTATCCTTTTTCACCGAAGTAATGGCACTCGTTACTTCTCCCTTCTTCATCGAACCGTAACCCACCACCACTACATCATCCAACAGGAAAACGTCCTCTTCAAGAGTTATATTAAGGGAAGTGGTATTTGCATTCGTCTGAATAGTGCGCGTTACATAACCGACATAACTCACCGTTAATGTGTTACCCGGAGTCATCTTAATTTCAAAATGTCCATCGACATCCGTCGAAACACCGTTCGCAGTACCCGTCTCCAAAATCGTAACACCCGGCAGAGTGTTACCTTTTGAATCCTTCACAACACCCTGGAAATTCTTTGTCTGTGCAGCGATAAACTGGCATGCGCATAGCATACATACCAATGCCATCAGCCGCATTGTTCCGGAAATAATCCGTTCTTGATTAAACTTAGGCATAGACTTAAAGTAATAAGGTTGATAAATTTAAGTTGTTATTTGTCTCTCGTGATTTTCTTTCTAAAAAGGTCTGACGACTTCCAGATCATCAGCCGAAGGTAATGCTGGGAACTTGGCATGCGGCTCGCTCTGATACCAGAATACAACAGAAGAGATATCCGATTTCTGGTCAAGATAACGACCATCATTGCGCCATCCAAGATCCTGGATAGTAACTTTCAAGTCCTTGTCAAAGCGAACAGGATCAAGGATATGCCAGCGATACATACCGAAACGTTGTTGCGAACGGTATACTCCATCAGGGCGTATAATCTGGTGAAGTCCTGCATAAGGTGTAGAGAATTCCTCGTATTGGCGGGTTGTTTTATTCTCAAAGTTGTAGGAACCACAGAAATAGTCTTCTGTACCGGTACCGCAGATGGTCGGGAACTTCTTGTCACCATCCATGAAGAATTTGATTTCTCCTTCACCCCACCAACCACTGTTATTGACCTGCCATGCCATGTAAGTACCCACATATTGGCCCTTGCCCTTGATGCCATCAACCAATACATGGTCAGAAGTCATATTGGGGTTTGAACGGCGGAATTGTGCATGGAAGTAAGCGGCATCCTCAGGAACTTCAGTCAATGTATAGTTTATCTGATAGTAAACCCGCATTTCATTGTTCGGATCAATGTTTTCCATAGTGATTCTGCACTTTTTGCGGAAAGGCATTTGCCAGTAACAATTGAATGCACTGCCCGGATTCACGCATACGGCCAGTGAAGATAATGGAGAATACACTCCCCAGCCACTACAGAAGAAATCACCAATGGGACATTCTACGGAAGGCTCTTTCTCATCATCCCAATAAAATCGGATAATTGTTTTCCGCCACTCACCTGTGGGAGTCATCCAGATTTGCTGGATAGCGCCGGGACCTTCTATTTCAGCCAATGTAAAAGTCTCATTAGGACCGATATTCACATAAGGATTCACCTTCCAGCCTTGTCCCAATGTCTTTGCTGCGTGATGTGCATTAGCTTGATTAGGTTTATCTTTATCCCTTACCGGGTCGGCCATACCACCTTTACCTTTTTCGCCGGTAAAGTTTTCAGGACTGATAGAGCGGGTTTTTGCATCGGACAAACGATACAAATTACCCATATTCATATCAAGTCCATTAAAGTTTTGAGCATAAACGCCCACTGCACCTAAACATAAGGCGCTTAAAATAAAAGCTTTGATTTTCATGATTAAATAGATTAATGGTTTATAGATTGATATATTCAGCATTTTTTGCCAGTTCAAGGTATTTCTTGTAGAGTATTTCATAAACCCTTGCCCTCCTGGTGTCCGGTTTATATTCCACCTCAATATCCGCCCCCATATACTTCATGGCTTCCATGATGTCCTGATATACTCCCGCGGCCACCGCTGCAAACATAGCCGCCCCGAGTGCGCAAGTCTGCTGCGAGCGCACGATACGAATGGGCATATTCAGCACATCAGCCAAAGTCTGCATGACAAAAGGGGCCTTTTTGCTGATTCCTCCAATGCCGTTGACGGAATCAATATGCAAACCTTGTGCTTTCATGTGCTCTACAATACGCCGGGAGCCGAAGGCGGTGGCTTCGACAAGGGCTTTGAATACTTCCGGGGCAGTGCTTCCCAGTGTCAGTCCTGCAATCATGCCTTTCACATTCTGATCTGCATACGGCGTGCGGCGCCCGTTCATCCAGTCAAGGGCAACGATGTCATTTTCAGAAAGTTTCAAGGCTTGTGCTTCCCGGGTCAATTCAATCAGCATGGTGTCCATGACTTTCTGTTTGGCCTCTCCTTCGGGAATGTTCTTCAAGGGCCATGACATGAATTTCCTGAACCATGCATAGATGTCTCCGAAAGCTGATTGTCCGGCTTCCAGGCCAATGAATCCGGGAAGTACGGAACCGTCTACCTGTCCGCAGATACCTTCTATGCATCGGTCTCCTATTTCATGTTTCTCTGCCACCATGATGTCGCAGGTGGAGGTTCCCATGATGCGTGTAAGTACCCCTGGTGCTACCGAAGCTCCCACGGCTCCCATGTGTGCATCGAGGGCTCCTACGGCTACGGCAATGCCTTGAGGTAAGCCCAGTTTACCGGCCCATTCGGCGGTCAACGTGCCGGCGCGGGTGTCGCTGGTGTAAGTTTGCGTGAAAAGATGGGGGAGGATTCTGTTCAGGGAGGGATTAAGTTCTAAAAGAACTTCGGAAGAAGAAAGTAACCAGCGTTCGTGCCACATGGCTTTATGCCCTGCTGCACAGCGGCTACGGAGCATTTTCTCCGGAATTGTGTTCCCTGTAACCAAACCTGTCATCCAATCACAATGCTCTGTCCATGAATAAGCAGCCTCTTTTACTCTAGAATTAGTATTAATGACATGTAAGACTTTTGACCATACCCATTCTGAAGAATAAGTACCTCCTTCGTAGAGTAAATAGTCAAGATTACGTTCCTTCATGAGAGCGTTTATCTGTTCGGCTTCACGAACTGCCGTATGGTCTTTCCAAAGGATAAACATGGCATCCGGCTCTTCTGCAAATTCAGGATTCAAGGCTAATGGCATCCCATTGCAATCAGTCAATGCAGGTGTACTGCCGGTAGTGTCAAAACATAACCCACAAATAGAAGCTATCTCCTCTTCTGTCAGATGAGATAAAGCAATGTGCACAGCTTCCGTCATAGATTCAATATAATCCAGCGGATGCTGGCGATACCGATTACTCTGTGCATCGCAGTAAAGACCTGCTTTCCAACGGGGGTAGAAACTTACCCCCGTAGCAACTTCCTCTCCATTGCGCACATCCACTATTAATGCCCGGCAGGAATCTGTACCGAAATCAAGTCCAATGACATATTTCTTATTAGATTCTATCATGTGAATTCTTATTTAATTGCTAATTCCTGTTTTCTTGCAATGAAATATCCATAATAAGCAATAACCGCAAAAGCTACAGCTGGAACAATATATGCAGCCATAATGCTACCGGTCTGATCAGACACAATTCCTTGGATTTGAGTCAAGAGTGCCGCACCTGCAATGGCCATTACCATGCCCGAACCTCCGATTTTAGTATCTTCTCCCAATCCTGTAAGCCCAAAGCCATAAATGGTTGGGAACATCAGTGACATACATCCGGAAATACCCATTAGGCAATATACCCCGAAACTGCCCTTACCGAACATAGCACCTACGCAGCATAGCACGGCAAGAATAGCGAGACCTATCAAAAGTTTGTAGGCTTTCACATACTTCATCATCCCTGTACATAGGAAGCGCATAGTGACAAAGAGGATAAGCGACATGATGTAGTAAGTTGCAGCAGCCTGTTCGGCTGTACGGGGCAACAAGTCATTCAATCCAAGCCATTCGCAACCATTATAGAATGCAGCAGATACAGGTTCTACATTGCGCAATGCATCTACAACAGCATCGGCAGAAGCCGCATTGCCCAGAGAAGCCAACACACCGTCAAAATCCAACTGCTGCATAGCATAGCGGATGACAAATGACCATACGGCTATCTGTGCACCTACATAGAAGAATTGCGCAACTACGCCCCACACATAATTCTTATTTTTCATGAGCCTGCGGAAAGTGGCGCCAAATTCAACCTTTTCTCCCTTTTCACTAAGATTAGGCATTTTGGTAATCCAAATGGCGGCTAAGAGTACCAGCATCACCAATCCAAGCACTACATAAGCCATAGTGACAGCACTTAATTCCTGACCTTGGATGGCAGCCAATTCACTAGCCGGGAGTTGACTGCGTTCTGAAGCAGTCATCATGTTCAATTGCGAAAGAATGAAAATCTGACTAATCACCACTCCCGTAATTGCTCCAAACGGATTGAATGCCTGCGATAGATTTAAGCGGCGTGTAGCTGTACTCTCAGGACCAATTGCCAATACATACGAATTGGTTGATGTTTCCAATACGGAAAGTCCGGCAAAAAGAACAAAAATGGCCAGCAGGTACATGAAGAAACTAAACTCAACGTTTATTCCGGAGCAAAGCATTGCCGGATAGAACAATAAGGCACCCAAAGCATACAAACCAAGTCCCAACATTACACCGGACTTATAAGTGTATTTCTTGATAAATAATGCACCCGGAATAGCACAGCATCCATAGCCCAATAGATAACACACCACTTGTATCCAGGCAGTTTTCGAGTCACTGATACTCATGATTCGCTTGAATGCGGCGAGCATGGTATCCGTAAGATTATTCGGCACAGCCCAGGCAAAGAACAGCGTGGTGAGCAGAATGAACGGAAAGAGGATTCCTTTCGGTATTATTCGATTCGATTCCATACGAATTTTGATATTATATAGTTACCCTATTGAAACTTTGTCTTAATTACATTCAAATCTGCTCCGAATAATTTCTGTACGATAGGAGCCAACTGTCCGTCTTCACCCTGTATGTGGATTACTTTCTGTGTATGCACCAACGATGCACCCGGTACAAGTTCCGCTCCCGCAGAAGATGTTTCAATCTCATAGAAAGGTCCCATGATAGAACCGTCTTCCACCGGACCGTCATTATAAGAGTTGATGACATCACCCGCAAACGGGTCTTCCTGTGGCCCCCATTGTCCATTCACATAAGCTGAAGAAGTTTCGGGTAGGCTACACCACAAGATAGTCAGTACACCTTTTGACGAGTCATAACTTCCGCACAGATTTGTTGCTCGTGAAGCCGGCAATCCTAACTTTGAGCGATATTTTCCATCTATCTTGAAATAGATGATGCCCTCCTCCTTGATTAACCTGTCTGCCGGGATTTTACCGAAATACTCATCATTTACAATCGTTCCTTCCGCATCTTCCCTATATGGAATAAAGACAGTGGTAGTAGGTGTGGGATTAAAACAGCCGAGCATCCATACCGACACCAGTCCGCCCTCTTTTGTCCATGCGCTATCGCCCGTATTAGTAATTTTATTCTCACTCTTATAAGCTACTATTTTCATACCTGGTGAAAGTTGTATGCCGAAATCCGCAGCCACTTCATCGGTATTCATCAATGACACCGTACGGTCGATATTCATATCGAAAGTAGTACCTGAAGCATTTGTCAGACGGGTGTCCTTCACGAAATGAACACTGCTATCATCCTGTGACTTAATGGTAAAGGCTTCCGTATCAAGTACAGTGGGAACTATCCAGTTATCATAAACCTGCTTCTGCCCTTCCTTAAAATAGAGCGAGAACGGGCCGCCTTCGGGACCCAGCCAGAAACGTTCTTCACCTCCTACAGGATTGAACTGCGGGCTGACCTTTCCCTCACGAATAAAGCGGTAGTTAATCCATCCGTAGCTATCGCCCTCGTCACCGGAAGCCGAAGTAGTCATCACCCGCCCCTGCCATGCCGGAACAATCATGACTTTAGAATTTCCATCGGCAGAAACTAGTTCAGTGTATTCTATGCCATTCTCTTTCAGGAATTGGGCATCATAAGCATAACTTCCCATCTTAACTTCTTTTTGTCCGCTGCAAGATGCGAGTAACATAACCGTACCTGCAAGCAGAGTGTTTTTCAAATTGATTAGTTGCAACATAATTCTCATGTTTTTCATTTATAGAGAGGTCCGTAATTTTTGCAAGCTCTATAATCACTACCTTCCACGTCTTCACCGAAAGCAGACCATGCGCTGGGGCGGAAAATGTTTTCCTCAGGAACATTGTGCATGCATACGGGAATACGGAGCATGGAAGCCAGTGTAATCAAATCAGCCCCCGTATGACCATAGCCGATAGCACCATGATTGGCACCCCAACGATTCATTACGGTATATACATCGCGGAAACAACCTTTACCTGTCAGGCGTGGAGCAAAGAAAGTGGAAGGCCATGTACGGTCGGTACGCTCATTGATAGCCTTGAAAACATCCTCATCCAGATTAACCGCCCAACCTTCAGCTATTTGAAGTACAGGTCCCTGTCCTTTTACAAGATTCAACCGGCACATGGTTACAGGCATTTCACCACGGGTCAGGAATTGAGAAGAATATCCACCGCCACGCATGTATTCGCGGGAAGCCGGATACCATTTGGTTGCAGCAAGGCATGCCTCAACTTCTTCCTCAGATATTTCCCAGAAAGGCTTCATTACAGGTTTTCCGTCACGGGTTTGAAGTCCTGTTCCGTCCAGCGTGCAAGAACCTGAGTTAATGAGGTGAATGAAACCATTGGCAGCTTTGCCTTCCAATTTTTTGCCAGTTACCCGTTCCACTGCCTTCGGACTCCAATAGGTACGTACGTCAGCAAATATCTGTGCCGTATTTGATAATAAATGTCCAAAAAGCATGGAAGTGCCGTTCAATGTGTCATTTTCCGTAGCAAAAGTAAATGCTTCACGAATACCGTTCCAGTCGAATGAGCTATTCAGTATAGCTTCAGTGAAGTCACCATCCGGCTTGAAGTCCGTCCACTGACGTTGCCCCTGGAAGCCTGCGGCAATGGCATTATGTCCCATTGCTTCTTCCTTAAAGCCCATCTCTGCCAATTTAGGATTACCAATCATCATGTCACGGAAAATAAGAGTCATTTTTACCACGTATTCCCAACGCGCATCCTTTTCTTCACGGGAATATACCAGATGTTCCGGATTGAAATCCTTTCCTTCATTGCTTTTGCAATACTTTTCCGTCCATGCCATGGCGCGGTCAAATTCCTCGTGATCATAAATACCCAACTGAACACGACGCTCTATCTCACTGGCATCTACATATTCATTACGCATGCCCAGGTATTCCTGAAAGAAATCCGGATTAGGGATAGAGCCGGCAATACCCATGGATACGCTTCCTATAGAAAGATAAGATTTACCTTTCATGGTTGCAACAGCCAGACCTGCACGGGCAAAACGTACTAATTTCTCTTGCACATCTTCCGGGATCTCCGTGTTACCAATTTCCTGTACATCCCGCCCATAAATGCCAAATGCCGGCAATCCCTTCTGTGTATGTCCTGCCAAGGCAGAAGCCAGATAAACAGCACCCGGACGCTCGGTTCCGTTAAATCCCCAGATGGCTTTCGGCATTTCACCATCCATGTCAATTGTCTCAAATCCGTAGCACCAACAGGGAGTAACGGAGAGTACTACTCCTACTCCATTATTACGGAATTTCTCTGCTGCCATAGCTGCTTCAGCCACACCGCCGATAGTGGTGTCTGCTATGATACATTCCACAGGTGTGCCATCGCTGTGACGTAAAGATGAAGAATAAAGCTCTGCTACTTTATGGGCCATAGTCATGGTCATATCTTCCAGTGATTCGCGGATACCCCCGCGACGGCCATCAATAATAGGCCGAATACCAATTTTCGGCTTTCCACCGATAAGTCTTGAATGAGTCATGGGTAAATAGATTTATATAGATTAATACTGTTAATTAACTAAATCGATTAAGCAAATGTTTAAAAAAAATAGCCCCGGTTAAGGGGTTATTTCTATAAATACCCCATCAGCAAGTACCGACTGCACAGTATTACCATTAGCAATATTGTCTATCAGTATTCCAAGTGCCTTCTGTACCAATACTTCTGCGGGTTGTTGAACATAGGACACAGGCGCACTGAAAAAGTCGAATGCGGGAGTACCGTCAAATCCTACTAATCCTATTTTATTAATAACCTCCTGTCCCAAATCTTTTATGGTATATAAACAGGCTATTGAAATCATATTTGTAGCAAACAGGAATGCATCTGCTCCTCCTTCAATCATTTTGGGCAATAAACGGTCAGCCGATTTTCTTGGAGTATCCTGTTTCAGGAAAATGACATTTGCCAATCGTTTCTTGCCGGCATCCTCCATTGCTTTCTTATATCCGCGAATACGCTCCTTCATATGAATCAGGTTAATATCATAAGCCACTATACATGGGGCATTATAACCGGAATCCAATAGATATTTAGTTGCGGTATAAGTTGCATTATAATTATTTAAAGCTACATAGCTGACATTTATTTCGGGAAAATAGCGGTCGAAAAGAACAATGGGGACATTATTATCTACTAATGAAGCAATGGATTTTTCCGAATTTTCACAGGGAACAATAATCAATCCATCTACACCTTTATTAATAAGGTTGCTCACAACGCGGTTCATTTTCTCTGTGTCTTCATCGGAACTACCGAAAAGAACGGTATATCCACGCTTCGTTGCCTCGTCTTCCAGTATACGGGCTAATTGTGAGAAAAAAGGGTTGGATATGTCGGATATCACTACGCCAATTGTTTTAGTCCGCCCACTACGAAGGCTCTTAGCGGCAATATTGGGCTGATAGTTCATTTCCTGAGCTATTTTCAATATACGCTTGGCTGTTTCTTCGCCCACACGATATTCTTTCTTCTTACCGTTTAGTACGAATGAAACCAGTGCTGTTGATACTCCTGCGGCTTCAGCAATGTCTTTTAGCGATATTTTTTTTAGTGCTGACATATGTTTTTCAATATAACGTTTTTGCTATAATAGAGTACTATGCTTTTCATTTATCTACTGATATTGTAATACTTAGTACTTTACTACGCTGCAAATATAAACATAAAAATTAAAATAGCAAATTATTTTGCTAATTCGTTATAACAATTTTATATTTGCAGCGTGAAATCACTGTAAACTGCCATAAACATCATATAAAGAACTAATTTAAATCTTTAAGACAATGAAAACCAAGATTCTATTTGCCATTTTATTTTTTGTAACCGGAACGTATTTTTGTTACGGACAAACTGATTTGAAAATTGATCCTAAAACTTTAGCAGTTCCGGAAGAAAACGGGATATGGGTGCAGCCTGCCCAAAACACCAAAGCACAACCGATATGGGGATTTGCTGATGGCATCCGGATAGGGATTGCCCCGCTTGACGGTCCACGTGGACTGATACGTATTTATACTCCTTATTTAGGGCATGATAATTTTGTGGTAACTAACTTTATTGCATTCGAACCCATAGACAAAGCAAAAAACATCAGAGGACTATCCGAATTGGAATGGAGTGAGCTGGATGATGTTCGCGGAAAACGCTTTTGGAGTAGCAATACGCCTGAAGCGCCTTCTTTTCCCGATAAATATTACCCGGCGCATGGAGTCATATCCAATGAAAATGGAGTCGAGACACTGACCATATATCTCTTCTGCGAGACATTTGATAATGGAGCAGATATTTATGTACGAATTAAATTCACAGCGGGAAAACCTTATGAATTTGAGATAACCGGATATACTACTGAGGAGTCCGACGAACTAAGCCGATTTATACTTACAGCAACAATGGGCAACAAAGCCCGACTCAGAACATTGCATCTTGCAAATGGAAAAAACAAAAAGGCCGGTCAGTTATGGCCAACTTATAAGGAAAGCAATTTTACAGAACATAACCATACTCCTTTATCTGAAATGATAAAAGATAAGAACGGAGGTGCCTGGTTCATCGCTTCTCCTGATGAAGAGGACCCTGCTAAAGCTGTTTATGCCGAAGATACCCATGCACATTGGAAATATACAGGAAAAAAGGCTACTCAATATTGGTATTGTCCTAAACCAAGTAATGAATTAGAAGGGGTAGTAAACGGTCGTTATACCTACTGGGCAAGTAAATCCCCTATTCCCGGCGGCATTTCTTATGAAAATTTCGAATTGACGGAACCTTTCCGTTCCGGACAGAGTTATGTATTCGGCATCACTCCTCTTTCATGGGAAGAGGTTATATCAGGAATTACTACAGGGCTTACCTCAGACGGTTTATAGCATTGATGCTATATTACCATGCAACAATGAGGCATAAAATGCTATTTTGTATTTTTTCAATACATACTCGTTCGCTTCAGTTCCATATTCGACTTTTATCTTTTTCTTAGCTACTTCTGACCTTCTCCTTATGCTATAAGAAGGAGTAGGTAGGGAGTAGGTAAGGAGTAAGTAAGGAGAAGGTAAGGAGAAAGTATAGCGCAAATATATTCATAATCCGCACAGAAGCTGTGAGAATATAATAATACAGTAGAAATATAACCCAATTTCTACTACTTCTCTTTTATATCCATAATTCTATATGATATAAGTATCAATTGTTTCTCTCTGCGAAGTTCTTTTAGAACTTAATCCCTCCCTGAACAGAATCCTCCCCCATCTTTTCACGCAAACTTACACCAGCGACACCCGCGCCGGCACGTTGACCGCCGAATGGGCCGGTAAACTGGGCTTACCTCAAGGCATTGCCGTAGCCGTAGGAGCCCTCGATGCACACATGGGAGCCGTGGGAGCTTCGGTAGCACCAGGGGTACTTACACGCATCATGGGAACCTCCACCTGCGACATCATGGTGGCAGAGAAACATGAAATAGGAGACCGATGCATAGAAGGTATCTGCGGACAGGTAGACGGTTCCGTACTTCCCGGATTCATTGGCCTGGAAGCCGGACAATCAGCTTTCGGAGACATCTATGCATGGTTCAGGAAATTCATGTCATGGCCCTTGAAGAACATTCCCGAAGGAGAGGCCAAACAGAAAGTCATGGACACCATGCTGATTGAATTGACCCGGGAAGCACAAGCCTTGAAACTTTCTGAAAATGACATCGTTGCCCTTGACTGGATGAACGGGCGCCGCACGCCGTATGCAGATCAGAATGTGAAAGGCATGATTGCAGGACTGACACTGGGAAGCACTGCCCCGGAAGTATTCAAAGCCCTTGTCGAAGCCACCGCCTTCGGCTCCCGGCGTATTGTAGAGCACATGAAAGCACAAGGTTTGCATATTGATTCCGTCAACGGCATTGGAGGAATCAGCAAAAAGGCCCCTTTTGTCATGCAGACTTTGGCTGATGTGCTGAATATGCCCATTCGTATCGTGCGCTCGCAGCAGACTTGCGCACTCGGAGCGGCTATGTTTGCAGCGGTGGCCGCGGGAGTATATCAGGACATCATGGAAGCCATGAAGTATATGGGGGCGGATATTGAGGTGGAATATAAACCGGACACCAGGAGGGCAAGGGTTTATGAAATACTCTACAAGAAATACCTTGAACTGGCAAAAACTTGCTGAAATCATTAATATTATAAACCATTAATCTATAAAACATGAAAATCAAACTTATTATTTGGGTAGCTTTATGTATGGCTACCATGGGCGTTTATGCTCAAAACAACTACTCATTCAATGGATTGGATATGAATATGGGGAATCTGTCGAGATTGTCTGATGCAAAAACACGTTCCATCAGCCCTGAGAATTATACAGGTGAAAAGGGTAAAGGCGGCATGGCTGATCCTATTAATGATAAAGATAAACGAAATGTGGCTAATGCGCATCATGCGGCTAAGGATTTGGGCAAAGGCTGGAAAGTAAATCCATTCATTATTGTAAAGCCTGGCGAAACAATGACAATTGCCGAAATCGAAGGCCCTGGGGCTATTCAACAAATTTGGATGACACCAACAGGTAATTGGCGCTTTTCTATTATCAGGATGTATTGGGATGATGAGAAAGAGCCATCTGTTGAATGTCCGGTAGGTGATTTCTTTTGTAGCGCATATAATGAGTATGCACAATTATCTTCTTTGGCCGTTTGTGTAAATCCGGGTAGTGCTTTCAACTGCTACTGGAAAATGCCTTTCCGTAAAAAAGCACGCATCACGTTGGAAAATATAAATACTGCTGAAGAAATGCGTTTGTATTACCAGATTAACTACACATTAACCGATGTTCCTGAAGATGAAGCTTATTTCCATGCACAATTCCGTCGTTCTAATCCCACTAAAGGTTCATTGCACACATTGATAGATGGCGTAAAAGGCAAAGGCCAGTATGTAGGTACTTATTTGGCTTGGCGTGTGAATGATAATTGCTGGTGGGGCGAAGGCGAGATAAAATTCTACATGGACGGTGATAAAGAATATCCTACTATTTGCGGAACCGGAGCAGAAGATTATTTCTGCGGCTCATACAACTTTGAAAATCCCAAAACTCGCCAATACCAAGAGTTTACTACTCCTTATGCCGGAATGCATCAGGTCATCCGTCCAGATGGACTCTACCGTGCAGTTACTGCCTTTGGGCTCTATCGCTGGCATATTTTGGACCCCATACGCTTTGATAAAGATTTGAAAGTCACAATACAGGATTTAGGCTGGCGCCATGATGGGCGTTATAACAATCAAAAATCTGATATTTCATCAACTTCTTTTTGGTATCAGACTGAGCCACATGTTAAGTTTCCAACCTTGCCAAGCAAAGATGATTTAGAAATTCCAAGATGGTAAGAACAACGTATACTCGATGTCTACAATCACAATGAACTTTTATTAACTATTAAATCAAAGTATTATGAGAATTTCTTTTAAAAGAAATGGTTTCATAGCATTGGCATCAATGTTATCATTAGCAGTGTATGCGGGAGATAATGTATTTCCTGCAACTGCTAAGTTGGCAAATAAATCTACTCAGGTATCTGAACACGGAACCAATACTTCCAATGAGATTCAACAAGCGAGAATAATACAAGGAACTGTGTTAGAAGAAGGTACTAATGAGCCTCTTATTGGAGTGAATGTCGTTGTTAAGGGAACTGCCATAGGTACTACCACTGATGCGGAAGGAAGATATTCAATAAGAATACCTTCTGATGATGCAATATTGGTTTTTTCTTATATCGGTCAGAGCACAGAAGAACATTCTGTTAAGGGCCTGAAAAGTTTGGATGTTGTTATGAAGAGTGATGCTACAATGCTTTCTGAAGTTGTAGTATATACTGGCTACATGAGTCAGAGAAAGGCAGACCTGACAGGTTCCGTATCTATGGCCGATGCAAAAGATATCAAGAATACTTCTGCCAATGCCATGAAGTCTTTGCAAGGTAAGATGGCCGGTGTAAAGATTACGACCAATGGTGGTAACCCAGCCGAAAGTGTAGGTATCCAGATTCGTGGGCTATCTTCTTTATCTGGTGCTGTGACCCCTCTGATCGTATTGGATGGTATGCCGACGCAAAACCTGAATCTTCGTGATATCAATTCGGGTGATATTGAGTCCATCCAGGTCCTGAAGGATGCTGCTTCTGCTTCTATTTATGGTGCACGAGCTTCTGGCGGTGTAATCTTAATTCAGACCAAGAAAGGTAAGGTTGGCAAGACTACCATCGATTATAACGGTAGCGTTTCTGTCAGCAAGATACTGAATAAACCAGAGATGATGAACACGGAACAATTTGGCATCGCTGCTTTCCGTGCTGCTGCTTATGATGAATGGGCTTACGGATCGGCCCTGCTTTTTCCAAATGGCTATGAGTATGACTATCACAGGGGTGAAGACGGTATGTTAGTGATGGATGGCATGAGGACAAAAGATTTCTTGGATAACGACCATTTGGTGAGAGCTGCCGATACGGATTGGATGGATGAAATATTTCGCACTGCCTTGTTGACCAATCACCAAATCACAATTTCCAATGGCACTGAAAAGGCTAAGAGCTTATTTTCATTGGGATACTCCAACAATCAAGGTACGCAGATACATTCCTTTTTTAAAAAATATTCTGTACGTGCCAACACAGAATATAGTCTGATTAAAGACCGCGTAAAGGTGGGTGAAAACTTAGCTATATCTTATTTGCAGTATAAAGACCAATATCAAACTTTTAATGCTATGATCATGCCGTCCATTGTTCCTGTTTACGATGTAAATGGTAACTGGGCTGGTCCGGCCGGACTTGATGATATCAATAATCCGGTTCGTATGATGACAATGGGTAAGGATAACATCAGCAACTACGTAAAAATAGTCGGCGATATATTTATGGATGTAAATATTTGGAACGGTATCTCGGCCAGAACCCAGTTGGGTGTGGATTACGGTAACTCCTACAGCAGAACGATAGATGGCACCTTTGTGGAGACAGGTTTCAGAGGTAATACCAAAAACTACGTAAGTAACAGTCAATCTCATCCGTTGAGCTATGTATGGACCAATACTTTGTCTTATAATCAAAGTTTTGGCAAGCACCATATTGATGCTGTGTTCGGTACTGAATTCACCCGGTATGTACAGGAAGGATTTTCTGCTAAAAGAGAAGGTCTCTATTTGGAAGACCGTGATTTCGCCCATCTTGGTGTAGCTACCGGTAGTGAAATTACCCTAGGTAGCTCGGCTGATGAATATGCCTACTTCTCTCTTTTCGCTAAAGCTAACTACTCATATGCTGGTAAGTATCTACTGTCTGCTACGGTGCGTCGTGATGGTTCTTCTTTGTTCGGTGCTAACAATCGTTATGCTGTATTTCCTGCATTTTCGGCCGGCTGGAGAATCAAGGATGAAGCTTTTATGGAAGAAGCCGACTGGCTGTCCGATTTGAAGCTACGCCTCAGTTGGGGTGCTAACGGTAGTGTACAAGGATTACCTCGTGGTTATACAACGACTCCGTTTACTACCAGTTATTTTGATACAGCTTACCCCATTGAAGGCCAAGAAACCGGCAATCTACAATCGGGCTATAGGAGAACTTGGCTCGGCAATCCTGATTTGAAGTGGGAGACTACAAAGCAAACTAACGTTGGCATTGATTTCGGTTTTTTCAATCAACGCTTGACGGGTTCTTTCGATTACTACAACAAGAAGACCGAAGACATTCTTGTACAGACTCCATACATTGCTGCAATGGGTGAAGGTGGTGAGCCATGGATTAACGGTGCAAGTATGAACAACCAAGGTGTGGAATTTGCTTTGACTTTCAGAAGTGAACCTACTAATGATTTCCAATGGGCAATTACGGCTAACATCGGCACATACAAAACAAAGTTGACTGAACTCCCCTCCAATGTAATCAACAAATATGCAGGTGACGGTGTGCATGATTTGATTCTGGGACGCTCACCAAACACTATGTATGGTCTGGTTGCCGATGGTATCTTCCGCACACAGGAAGAAGTCGACGCTCATGCCGATCAGCCAGGCAAAGCAATCGGACGTATCCGTTATAAAGACTTGGACGGTGACGGCGTAATCAACGAAACATATGATAGAACCTGGATAGGCTGCTCTGATCCCGATTTCTTCGGTGGGCTTAACTTTGACTTCGTTTACAAAGGCTTTGACCTAAATTTGTTTTTCGAAGGATTGTTTGGTAACGACGTGAACAGTGACTGGAAGAAGGAAAGCGACATTTGGCTTTATACGAATCCGGCTTGGAAGAATCATGCTACCCGTATGTTGGGCGCCTGGTCACCCAGCAACTCAAGTTCCGATATTCCAGCCATTACAAATAATACCTCTAACAATGAGCAGCGCTTCTCTTCTTATTTTGTAGAAGATGGTTCGTACATTAAATTGAGAAATATAGAACTGGGTTATACTTTCCCAGCTCACCTTACTGAGAAGATGTATATGAGGAATCTGCGTCTGTATGTTTCTGCTGATAATGTTTTTACGTTGAAGAAATTCTGGGGAGCTGATAAGTATACCAGTTTTGATCCTGAATGGCCTTCTTACGCTTATTTGACACCGTTTACTTTCAGCTTCGGTATTAACGTTACTTTCTAAACCAATTAAAAAGAACAAATTATGAAAAGAATATATTCTTTATCGATCGCTTTACTTTCATTATTGGGAGTTTGCAGTTGCGATTCGTACCTGAATGTCAATCCCAAGCAAGTGCTGGATGAAAATATACTTAGCAAACCTAGTGATATTGAAGGTTTTGTAACGGCTGCTTATGCTCGTATGTGCGAGATCGGTTCGTTTGAGTCTGTTTACATGTATTGGTGGTCCGGTTCCATGCGTTCGGATGACGTTTATAAAGGTGGTGGTGGCGTTGCAGATGCTATCGGTTCTTTCGGTAATATGTCACTTTTTACCAATGTGACCTCTGATACGGGTGGATTGGATGGAACTTGGTATGTATCTTATCAAGTCATTCAGAGATGTAACACAGCTATCCAGAGGATGGCAAACTTCACGGAAGAAGAACTACCGGAGAAAAACAGCTATATGGGCGAGATGCTCTTTATCCGTTCGTTTACACTGTATCGACTGAAGAAACTTTGGAAGTATGTGCCCTACATTGATGAGAACGTGACAGGTACGTCCGAGGCTTTTGAAGCTGTGCCTAATCGTGAATCCGGACAGGATAATGATCTTTATTTATGGCAACGTATTCTCGACGATTTCAAGAAAGCCGAAAGCCTGCTCCCTTTGGATCAAAGAGACAAAGGTCGTGTGAGTCGCAATGCTGCTACTGCTATGATTGCCAGAACAATGCTGAATATGGCATACGAGCAGGATAACCGGCATCAAGTGGTAGGCATTAATAAACAAATGCTTGAAGAGGCCTTGCCTTATATTGATAAGATTATTGCTCAGGAAGGCGACCGTGTAGGTTTGGAACCCGACTTCGCCAACAACTTCCTGTTACAATACGACAATGCTACCAAAGAGTCCATTTGGGAGTTGCAGTTCTCTATCAACGACGGTCTTTCATCCGGTGGCCGAATCAACCGTGCCGAAGGTTTGAATCATCCTTATATGTGGCCCAAGGATGAAAATGGTAATGCCAAATTCCAATGCTGCGACTTCAATCATGCCAGCTACACTCTGACCAATGCCTTCAAGACGGATCAAAATGGTTTACCTCGTTTCGAAGATTATAACGACGACGACTATGGTCAGTACATCAAGAATCCTGATGGTTCGTACAATCTGGATGTTGTTAACAGTGGTGCTAAAGATTACTTTGACAAATATACATGGGATCCGCGTTTCAGCCATACTATCGTAGCCCCCGGTCAACCCTGGAAGTATAACCCCGACTTGATATTCCACTCATCTGCCAGCCGTGATCCGATTACTTATAGTTTTCTGAAGCCCATCAAAGATATGCCGGATCCAGATTGTGGCTGTTTGATGTATGATGGATGGCAGTTTAACTCTATGAACAAGAAGATGATTCGTTATGATGATGTCTTGTTGTGGAAAGCTGAAATCCTGATTCAATTGGATAGAGAGATGGAAGCTCTGCCATTAATCAATCAGATTCGTTCTCGTGCAGCCAATAGTAGAATTCGTTTGATAAAAGCCGATAACCAGCCTACGATGGACTATCATGTCGCTACTTATCAACCAGGCGTAAACTGCACATGGACCAGAGACTACGCTTGGCAAGCACTGGTGTGGGAGAATCGTTTAGAATTTGCTTGTGAAGGTCATCGTTTCTTCGATCTGCAGCGTTGGGGTACTTTGGCAGAAACTATGAATGAGTACTTTGCTATCGAAAGAACTCGTTTTCCGTGGTTCAATAGTGCTCGCTTTACTGCTGGTCGTGATGAGTACTTTCCAATTTCACAACCCCAGATGGAATACGCAAAGGGTAATTATACACAGAATCCTGGATATTGATGTCTAACTATTAAGAAGAAAATTATGAAAAAGATAGTAACCGTTTTTATAATGCTGCTGGCAGTGTTGTCACTATCCAGCTGCTATGATAGAAGTGTACTTGATGATAAAGGCTTAAACTACTTCATGCCGATAGCAGAAAATGTACAATATACTCAGGACAATGCCACAGTTACATTGACTTGGAAAATTCCTACCGAAGTACCTGAAGAGTTTATACGTCCTATTGCTGTGCAGATACAAGTGGTGGAAAATGATATCTATAGAGATAGAATAACCTTGGTAAATGAAGAAACATCCCATGCTTTCACCATTGATCCAGCAAAAAAATATCGCTATATCGTCAAATTGGTAGGTACTTTTACCGGAGATGCTCAGGAAACCGGACGTACCTCCAGCGTTACTTCTAAGGGTGTAATTATTAAAATAGAATAGTCTCTACAGGGGTTCTCTATTTTTCAGTGAGATAAAATACAAGCTTATGATAAAAAAAGTATTGACTATATCAGTTTTGTTGGGTACAATGACTCTCTCTCTGGCGCAGACTATACCTCAGATTAATGAAGTGACATCTGGTGTTCTTTCAAGAGAGTTTAATGGAATATATCGAGGAGAAAATCTGAACAGGATTGCATTTCCTATTGGTGGTATTGGCGCTGGCATGTTCTGTTTGGAGGGAACCGGCGCTATCTCTCATGTGTCGCTCAGACATCATCCGGATGTAATGAACGAGCCATATGCTTTTGCTGCTATTTATGTAAAAGGCTTTGAGTCGGGAGCAAAAGTATTGGAAGGTCAGGTACCGACTTGGAAGTTGTTCGGACCCGTTCAGAGCGGCTTGGGTAGAGGGGACAAACCATATGGTTTGCCTCGTTTTGAAGAAGCAACTTTCCAGGCACGTTTCCCTTTTGCAACTGTAAATTTAAGAGATAAGGATTTTCCTTTGCAGGCAAAAATTATAGGTTGGAGCCCCTTTATTCCAACGGATCCTGATAATTCCAGTTTGCCGGTAGGAATACTGGAATATCAGTTTACGAATCTCTCTGACGAAGTTCTTGAGACTGTTTTTTCTTATAATACAAAAAATTTTATTGATGGTCAGGGGACTATCCAAGGGGTAAAAAATGGGTTTGTTTTGGAATCTAACCAAAATGATAGTGGCCTGGCTATTTATGTAGACAATGATGAAGCAGTGGTAGACTATTGTTGGTTTCGTGGTGGTTGGTTTGATTCCCAAACTGTGGTCTGGGATAATATCCGTTGTGGAAGGATAGTCAATAATCAGCCCGTTAAAGAAGTTGCTCCAGGAGCATCTGTTTATGTTCCGGTAGCATTGCAACCAGGAGAGACAAAAACTGTTAGAGTAAACTTCTGCTGGTACTTTCCTGATTCAAATCTTTCTATCGGCTTTGCCAGAAAAGCAGGTAAGGCATACATTGGAAGCCCTTCTAAAGGAACTGCCCCTAATCAACAATCTGTAAGCGGCTTTGCCGGTAAACAGTTGTTGAACTCGTTCGATAAAGGAGGTGATGGCTTGGTAGGCATTATTCAATCTCCTGAGTTCAATATTGAAAAGAGATACTTGAAATTCCTGGTAGGTGGAGGTAATCAGCCTGACCGTACTTCTGTTAATTTGGTTATTGATGGAAAGATTGTTCAAACGGCGGCTGGTAATCAGTCTGAAATTCTGAATGAAGTTGTTTGGGATTTGAAACTTTTCCAAGGAAAGAAGGCTATTTTGAAAGTCATAGATTTGGATGTATATCCTTGGGGACATATCCTTGCCGACCAGTTTGTATTGACCAATGATGAGAATGAGAATCTTTATGATTTATCTTCTACGGCAACAGTACTTGCTGACTTTGAAGATAATAACTGGAAAGACTGGCTAGTCATCGATTCTTCTGAAGAAGAAAAGCAATTTCTGGTAAATGAAGAGGATACTGAGACCACATACCGACCTTGGTATTCCAAGCGTTTTAAGAATTTGAATGAAGTTATTGGTTATTGGGATGCAAACCATGCGACATTGAAGAAAAATAGCAAATTGTTTAGCGACGCATTCTATGATTCCACCTTACCTGATGAAGTTTTGGAAGCTATTGCTGCTAATTTGACCATATTGAAATCTCCAACAGTATTACGCCAATGGGATGGAAGATTTTGGGCTTGGGAAGGATGCCAAGATTCTTGGGGCTCTTGCCACGGAAGTTGTACGCATGTGTGGAACTATGCACAGGCTCTGCCACATTTATTCCCATCTTTAGAAAGAACATTACGTGAAACGGAGTTTAGGGTGGCTCAAAATGCGAAAGGGCATCAGAATTTCAGAGTAAACATGCCTATTTCTCCACCACCACATAATTTTCATGCTGCTGCTGACGGACAGTTGGGTGGAATTATGAAAGTCTATCGTGAATGGCGGATAAGTGGAAACACCCAATGGATGAAAGACCTTTTCCCTGCTGTAAAGAAAAGTCTTGACTATTGTATCCGTACATGGGATCCCTTGCAGAAGGGCTATCTTGAAGAACCGCATCATAATACCTATGACATTGAGTTCTGGGGGCCGGATGGCATGTGTACCAGTTTTTATTTAGGTGCCTTAACTGCATTTGTTGAGATGAGTAAGGCACTGAAACAATCCACAAAAAAGTACGATATTTTGCTGGCAAAGGGCAAGAAATATATGGAAAATACTCTTTTTGATGGGGAGTATTTCATACAAAAGATTCAATGGGAGGGACTTCAGGCACCTAATCCGGTAGATGTAATTTCTTTCGGAGGAGGCTATTCGGATGAAGCCATGAAATTGCTCAAAAAGGAAGGTCCTAAATATCAGTATGGCAGTGGTTGTTTATCCGATGGTATTCTAGGAATGTGGATGGCTTCTGTATGCGGATTGAATGAAGTTCTTAATAACGAAAAAGTAAAGAGCCATTTGGTATCTGTACACAAGTATAATTTGAAGGATAATCTCGTAGATCACTTTAATCCCCAAAGACCGGCTTATGCTTGTGGCAAGGAGGGAGGATTACTGCTCTGTACCTGGCCGAAAGGTGGTATGTTGTCATTGCCCTTTGTGTATAGCAATGAAGTCTGGACAGGCATTGAATATCAGGTTGCCAGTCATTTGATGATGAAAGGTGAAGTAGCAAAAGGGTTGGATATCGTTCGTGAATGCCGCAAAAGATATGATGGGAGAGTGAGAAATCCATTTGATGAAATAGAATGTGGTCATTGGTATGCACGTGCTATGGCAAGTTACGGCATGTTGCAGGGACTTACCGGGGTCAGATATGATGCTGTTTGTAAGACCATGTATATAGACTCTAAGATTGGTGATTTCAGAAGTTTTATCAGTACAGAAACTGGTTTCGGTACAATAGAATGGAAACATGGAAAGCCTTCTTTGAATGTTGTGTATGGAATCATTGATGTAAAACATTACAATGTTTCAGGTAAGACGATGAATTAAAATCAATTGAAATATTATGAAAAGGATTACAAAAGTTAGTTTGCTACTATCCCTTGTATTGGGATTGTATTTCCCTATTGTTTTTGCGCAAGTAAGCATGAACAATGAGATGTTCGATTTGGCTAAATTGAAATCAGGAGTAAAGAACAAGCGCATTTCCAGTACTGACCCAACAGGCGGTAATAGAGATCACTTGGAACCGTTTCAACCGGGAGAGAAAAGGACTATTGCAGAGATCAAAGGAGCAGGAGTCATCAATCATATCTGGATAACCATTGCTCCTCCTCCTAATGAATTGAGCAGAAATGATATTATTATCCGCATGTACTGGGATGGAAAAGATTACCCTTCTGTGGAATCTCCTATCGGTCCTTTCTTTGGACAAGGTTGGGATGAAAGATATAATTATGCATCACTCCCACTATCTGCAGGACCGGAAAATGGTACGGGAATGTCGAGTTACTTTACAATGCCTTATACCGAAGGAGCGCGGATAGAGATTGAGAACCAGACTGACAAGGCTATTAATGCTTTCTATTTCTATGTTGATTATCTGGAAATGGATAAACTCCCGAAAGATATGGGAAGATTCCACGCATGGTATAACCACAACCTGACGGAAGCTCTTCCCGAAGGAGAAACCGAATGGGGGCTAACCGGAGCACAACACCCAAATACAACGGGTGAGCGGAATTATGTTTTTATTGAAACGAAAGGAAAAGGACATTTCGTTGGTATTAACTATTATGTACATTGCCCAACTCCAATGTGGTATGGTGAAGGAGATGATATGTGGTTCATCGACGGAGAAACGAATCCCTCATTAATAGGAACAGGTACAGAAGACTTTTTCAATACTTCTTGGTGCCCTAAAGAATCTTTCTCGCATCCATACTTCGGCTATCCACGGGTAAACAATGATGTAGGTTGGCTGGGACGCACACACGCCTACAGGTTCTTTATAACGGATCCCATATTCTTTGAAAAGAGCATAAAGGGCACCATTGAACATGGTTCTAATAATAATCTGACTTTAGACTTGGCTACTGTTGCCTATTGGTATCAGGATTTGGCTGCACCACTGCCTGCTGCCCCAACCAAGGCTCAACGAGCTCCCAAGCCATTTATCAACCATATGGACATGCATCGCTGGAGAGATGCATGGCGTAAATCAAAAGGAAACAAAGCAACTCTATGGGGAAATGAATAATAATTACTAACAACCATATAATATGAAAAACATTCCAAAAAAACAATTTGTGAAGTGGCTCCTGATCACTTTATTATGTATTGGGAACATACATTGTATTTTTGCCCAAGAACAAAAAAAAGTGACTGGACGTGTAATGGACGCTCAAGGTGAATTGCTCATCGGAGTAAATGTAACAGAAGCGGAAAATCCTTCTAGTGGAGTTGTAACAGATGTCAACGGTACCTATACAATTACTGTAAATTCAAAAGCCAAAGCTCTTAAATTCTCATATATTGGATTCAAAGATAAAGTGGTATCTATTGGTTCGAAAGGGATTATTGATGTGTCAATGGAAGAAGACGTAGCGGCTCTGGATGAAGTAGTAGTCGTAGGTTTTGGTACACAGAAAAAGGCTTCCGTTGTTGGTTCTATTACTAATGTTGAACCGGCAAAGCTTTCAATGAATCCCAGTCGTTCGTTAAGTAATAATTTGGCGGGTATGGTTTCCGGAGTAATTGCCGTTCAAAGAAGTGGCGATCCTTGGTTTAATAATTCCGACTTCTGGATTCGTGGTATCAGCAGCTTTACGGGAAATACGAATCCTTTAGTATTGGTGGACGGTATTGAAAGATCACTTCATGATATTGATCCTGAAGAAATTGCTTCTTTTTCGGTATTGAAAGATGCTGCAGCAAGTGCTGTTTATGGGGTACGTGGTGCCAATGGTGTCGTAATGATTGAAACCAAACGTGGTAAGATTGGCAAGCCTCAGGTAGATGTTCGTTTTGAGCACTCTTTTACGGCACCAATCAAAGTGCCTGATTATATCGGCAGTGTGAAGTATCTGGAACTGATTAACGAAATGTATACAGAGTCAGGAAGAGCCCCATATGCCAGTGAAGCAACCTTAATGAATTATAGAAAACAGACAGACCCGGAACTGTATCCGGATATTAACTGGTGGGATGTGGTATCAAAAGATCATGCTGACAATACGAAGGCTAACATAAGTGTCAATGGTGGTACGGATATTCTCCGATATGCCTTGGTTGTGGGCTACTACAATGAAAATGGCATTATTGAACGCGATAAAAATCAGGAGTGGGATTCCTCATTAAAAGTAAGTCGTTATACAGTACGCTCCAATGTAGACGTAAACGTTACTCCTACCACACTGTTCCGCGCCAATTTAGGTGTATTTCTGCAAACAAGAAACGCTCCTCCGGGAAGTGATGAAACGAATACAGGCATTTTCTATCAGGCAATGCGTGTTCCTCCCTATGTGCATCCGGCTATCTATGCTGATGGACGCATCCCTCGCGTAATGTATAAGCAAAATCCTTGGGCATGGGCTACACAACGGGGATATGAAAAGATGAATCATAGCAAAATTGAATCATTGACCTCTCTTGAACAAGACTTGAAGTTTATCACTCCGGGCTTAAAGGCGAAAGTAACTTTCTCGTTTGATAAATTCTCGGCAAATTCAGTGACACGTTCTAAAAATCCGGATTATTATAATCCTGCTACTTCTCGTTTAGAGAATGGTGAATTAAATACAAGTATACAGGAAAACGGACAGCAATTCTTAGGCTATTCAACTGGTGCAGAATGGGGAGATCAAAGTGTTTATTTGGAAGGCATGCTTTCATATAACCGTGTATTTGAACAAAAGCATGACGTAAATGCTATGTTCATGTATAACCAGAAAAATTATGATAGAGGAGAAACACTGCCTTATCGTAGCCAAGGTATAGCCGGAAGATTCTCGTATACGTATGACAGTCGTTATATTGCAGAATTTAATTTCGGATATAATGGTTCCGAGAATTTTGCACGTGGAAAACGTTTTGGTTTTTTTCCTGCAGTGGCAGTAGGCTGGATTGCATCGCAAGAAAAGTTTATGCAACCTCTTTCAGATGTAATATCTAACCTGAAGCTTAGAGCTACCTGGGGGCAGGCGGGTAACAGTAATATCGAAGGTCGCCGGTTTGCTTATATTTCCACAATTGTAGATACAGGTTCGTACACTTGGGGTACAGATGCAAATATTTATCGTTTGGGACGTGCAGAAGGTGATATTGGTGTTCCCGATCTAACTTGGGAAACTGTTACGAAAATGAATGTCGGCCTGGATTTAGGATTATGGAATAATACGATAAATTATACTGTAGATCTATTCAAAGAGAAAAGAGAAGATATTTTTATGGAGCGTACCAACGTACCGGGTTCTGCAGGCTTTAACCGTTCCATTTGGGCAAATTATGGTAAGGTAGATAACAAAGGTATTGATATGTCGTTGAGCATTAATCGTCAGCTTAATAAAGATTGGTCCATATCAGCTATGGCTAACTATACTTTTGCGCGTAATGAAGTGGTAGAGATAGATGAGCCTGAAGCGATTGTAGGTACCTATCGTTCTCAGACAGGTAAACCGGTTGGTCAGTTATTCGGTTTGGTAGCAGAAGGACTTTTTACAGAAGATGATTTTGATGAAAACGGTAAGTTGAAAGAGGGTATCCCTGTACAGAACTTCAGTGATGCGAGTAATCTGCGCCCGGGAGATATCAAATACCGGGATATGAATGGTGACGGTGAAATTACAGCTGTAGACAGAACGGCCATTGGCGGAACACGTATTCCAGAAGTTGTTTATGGCTTCGGAGCATCAGTCAGATACAAATCATTTGATTTAGGTGTATTCTTTCAAGGAACTGGTAAAACCTACCAATTACTTGGAGGTGAAACTTGGCTGCCGGGTTCGTCAATTGGTGCAGGAAATATATTTTCGAATATAGATGATCGCTGGACACCGGAAAATCCAAGTCAGAATGTTTTCTGGCCCCGTATGGGAGATAGAACTGTAGCAAACAATGAACAACAGTCAACTTGGTGGCTGCGCGACATGAGTTTTCTGCGACTGAAAAATGTAGAACTGGGGTATAACCTTCCCCGCATCTGGACAAACAAGATTGGTATCCGCGATTGCCGTATTTTTGCAAGAGGTACTAACTTACTGACGTTCTCTAAGTTTAAACTTTGGGACCCGGAATTGGAAACAACTGATGGATTAAGATATCCACAAATGAAATCAATATCTATTGGATTAAGTATCAACTTCAACAATTAAAAAACAAAGGATATGAAAATATATAAATCTACAGTAGCAGGTGTCCTTGTCTCACTTTCTATGGTGTTGACAACAGGCTGTAATGATTTCTTAGATAAGTCCCCGGATGACCAGTTAACCATGGAGATGGTCTTCTCTGATAAAGTAAGAACAGAAGATTGGTTGGCTAGCGTATATTCATCTATACCCAGTCCAATGTGGGGATATTTTAAAGAACAAGGATATAATATCATGGGGGATGACATCACTATTCCTCAGGAATGGAGTCCGTTTGGCTGGGCAAATGTGTATGCCTATACGACAGGGAACTGGAGTCCAATATCAACATGGGATCCATATTATTGGGTAGAACTTCCCAAAAGGATACGCACCGGATTGGTATTTCTGGAAAATGTGAGAGTAATTCCGGCTGTTGACTTGACGGAGACTTATGTGAACCAGATGAAAAATGAAGTCAGATTTATGATTGCCTATTACTATTCATTAATGATAGAGATATACGGACCTATCCCATTTACCCCCGGGGTTATTTATCCGGTAGACTCACCTGCTTCCGAATTGATGACTCCTCAAGTGCCTTATGATCAGATTGTAGATTGGATTGATGCAGAATTATTGGATGTGTCTAAGAATTTGCCGGCTGTTTATCCAAGTAATAACGACTGGGGGAGAGCAACTTCAATCATGGCGTTGGCCATTAGAGCTAAAACATTACTTTACGCTGCAAGTCCGCTATTTAATGGTAACCCAGACTTCAAGGATTGGAAAAACTCGGATGGAGTCAATTTATTCGACCCGGAAGTAAAGGTTGAAAAATGGCAAAAAGCAGCTAATGCTCATAGAGAGCTAATCGAAGCCGCCGAAGCTGCCGGTTACAGACTGTATTATGAATATAATGCAGATGGCACTATTGATCCTTTTATGTCTTATTATAATATGTCATTGAAACGTTTTTCTGATGGAAACAGAGAGATTATTTTCGGTAGACCACAAAACGTTGACCTTAATTTCTGGCAGGCACATCACTTACCCAAGGGCATTGGAGGTAATGCTGCCATGGGTGTTACTCAAGAACTTGTAGATGCCTTCTATATGGCAAATGGCAAAATGCCGATTACGGGTTATAATGAAGATGGCTCTCCTATCATCAACCCGGAATCCGGTTATGTAGAAAAAGGATTCTCTTCTGGTGCGGAATTGAGACATACGCTATGGCCGGGAGGAGGACCGAGTTCTTTGGCTAATGCGAGTACCGGAATGTATCCGGTTACTATGGAAGGTACTTATAATATGTATTGTAATCGTGAACCCCGTTTCTATGTTTCCGTTATTTTCAATGAAGCATGGCTAGGAGTTGATAACCGCAGAGTAGAGTATGTGCAGGGTGGAAGAGATACAGACTTAACTTTTGATTCTCCCCAAAATGGTTATAATGTCAGGAAACGAATTTCTTTGGATGTATTTCCGAGAGATGGCAGGCACAATTATCAACCTGGAATATTATATAGAATGGCAGATGCCTATCTGGGGTATGCCGAAGCACTAAATGAATCTTTAGATAGACCAAATGATGAAGTATATAAATACGTAAACTTAATCAGAGAAAGAGCCGGTATTCCAAATTTGGAAGAGGGTTTAACTCAAGAGCAAATGCGTATTGCAATTCAACAGGAACGTCGTGTGGAATTCAACTGTGAAGGCATTCGTTTCCATGACGTCCGTCGTTGGAAACTTGGAGAAAAATATTTTGGCGGTAGACTGTATGGCATGAATCATCGTGGCAGTGTAAAGAGTGATGATGAAAATAATCCTAATGCCTTCTATAAGAGAACTTACTATAAATCTCGTACTTTCAATAAGAGAATGTATTTATGGCCTGTACCGCAAACTCAGATAGATATAAATTCTAAACTGGTGCAGGCTCCCGGATATTAATGAATAATACAATAATGACCATGAAATCAATAACATTCATATTGGGTATCATCATGTTGGCGATTTTTGCGTTTACATCCTGTACGGATGATAATGACGTATATCCGTCCAACGATAAATTTGTGCGTATCGACCAAACATCACTTTCTATAGTGGTTGGAGAAAAATTTAAAGTCACTGCCACTACCGATGAGGCTAATGCTGATTCATATAAACTAACGTGGAGTGTACTAGATACTGATATTGCAACTGCAACAGATGCTGATAATAATACTGGTGTCATTACAGCCGTTGCAGCAGGAACTACTGTTATAAAGGTAGAAACTATTGACGGACGATTGGTGTATTTTGCTGACCTCACTGTTAGCGAAGGAGAACGGTCTGTTAAAGTATTAACAATTGGTAGTGGAATATCCAATGATGCTACTATAAGCTATCTACATGACATCGCTAAGAATGAAGGCCTACCTCTAGTCATTGGAAACCTATCTTCTGCCGGTGCTTCTTTGGAAGATCACATGAAAAATATTACTGAAAACCAAGGAGTATACCAATATAACCGTATTGCCGCTGATGGAGGTTTAAATACGCAAAATAATCAGTTACTGAAAACAGTCATTAAAAGTGAGAATTGGGATTATATTGCAATTGAAGAAGCATTGCCTTTATCCGGAAAACTGGAAGGGTATCAGACCTATTTACCGCAGATACTAGAGTATATTAAGGAACAGGCAACTAATCCGGATGTAAAATATATCCTGCATCAGCCGTGGGCGTATGCGCAGAATGCTCTTGAGGAAGCTTTTGCCGATTACGATAATGATCAAATTCAAATGTTCAATGCTATTGCAAACGCTACATCAAGAGCTAAAGAATTTGCTCAGATAGATATTACGATTCCTTCCGGAACAGCTATTCAGAATGGGCGTACAAGTTATGTAGCCGAAAGCATCCTTAGGGATAACACTTATCTGAATATGAACATAGGACGATTCATAACGGCATGCACATGGTTTGAGGCACTTTTTGGCAAAGACCTAACTACAAGTTCTTATAAGTCGGATAATCTTTCTAATTTTGACACTCATTTAGCTAAAGAGGCTGCCCATAGTGCAATAATTGCCCCCAAGAACATAACAGACCTGATAGATTATAAGGAACAGGGGCCGAATGAGTTCGTGTTAGAATGTCCTATCTATATTGACTTTGGTCCTATTGAATCTGCTGCTCCATTCAATAATTACAGATTTCCAACAGATGCCATGTTAGGAAACTTGAAAGATGAGCAAGGAAATGCCACCGCGTTCCAACTTGGGGTAGAGGAAAGATTTACCGGTGTGTTGGAGCGAGGTTTGGAGAATTTGTTAGGTTTCCCGAAAACAGCTTCGGAAGATATGTTCTTCAGTGATGGAATTACTATTCCTGTAAGTAGCTTCAAGATGAGTTATCTGAATAGAGATCAGAAGTATACATTTGTTTTTTATGGACATATAAATGATAGATTAACCGAAACAGAATTTCACATTATTGGAAAGAATGAAGGTGTTGGCTATGTGGTAAACGATGATAATTTGAATAGAGTTGCAATAATCCAGGATATTGAGCCAACAGATGAAGGTACAATTACCATAAAACTTCAACCCGGACCTAATAATACTCAATGGGCAAAATTCTTCGGGGTAAATGCAATGATTATTACTCCAGAGGGGTATGAATTACTATTGCCTTAATTAACGTTCTAAAGAATAGAGATTAATATGGTGAGTTTGCCAATCATAAAACGGTAAACTTGCCATATTACCTAAAATTTCAATAGGTATTATAAAAATACTACATCTCTGCAACTTGATAAAATAATATACAACTAATTAATCTATTAATGAAAAGTTATGAATACCCTAAAAAATAAATATCTATTTTTATTAGCTCTTGTCCTATTATTCAGTCCTCAAGTAGTGTCTCAGAAAACATATAAATGGATAGACGAATTAGAACTATTGAAACGAATAGATAAATTGCCCGAGTATCGCACAGGCTCTTACGTAGAGCAATTTTCAAGCTATGATAGAACCGGAGGAAATAATGATGGATTTAACGGTACTTATTCATATCTCCGGAAAGAAGGCGATAAACTTGTTATTGCAGAAATGGAAGGCCCTGGAGTTATCAACCGTATCTGGACTCCTACCCCTACCGATAATATGCTGTATTTCTATTTTGATGGCCAGAAGGAGCCTGGATTAAAAATAAAATTCTCGGACTTGTTTTCCGGCAAAGTATTTCCATTTACAAAGCCTGTTTGCGGAAATGAAATTGGCGGTTTTTATTGCTATTTTCCAATAACTTATAAAAAGTCATGTAAGGTTATTTTTGATGGACCAAAATTGGAGTTTATTCAGATACAATATCGGAATTTACCGGGTGAAAAGGTTGAAACCTATACAGGAAACTTCTCTCAGCAGGATAAAGATTTGCTTTCCGAAGTAAATAAAGTGTGGGCTGATATATCTCCTAAAATCACTAACTATACAAATGGAAAATCATCCGAAATCAAAACTGAAGAAAAGATGTTCACAATTAAACCCGGAGAAGATATTTCTTTCTTTGAAATGAATGAACCAGGCAGAATTATCGGTATGGAGATTGACGGAGGTAATTCATTTGAAGGTTTACACAAAGATATAATACTTTCCGCCAAATGGGATGACGAAAAAGTAGAGGCAATATATTCTCCAATTGCTGATTTCTTCGGGTATGCTTATGGAAAAGGAGCCATGCGAAGCATGATAATGGGTAAACAGGGAACTTCCAATTATTGTTATCTCCCGATGCCTTTTGATAAGTCAGCTTCTGTGAAAATGATTTATAAGAAAAGAAATGAGATACGCCAATCACCTGTCTCTGTAAATGTGAAGGTCTACTATAATAGCAACAAACGTGATGTAAAAGAAGAAGGTAAGTTTTACGCTGTGTGGCGTAGAGAAAAAACTCCTCTTGGAGAATTCCATAAGTTCACAGAACAGCAAGGGAAAGGGCATTATGTGGGCACCATACATCAGGCACAGGGATTACGTTCTGGTATGACCTTGTTTTTCGAAGGAGATGATAGTACTTATGTAGACAAAAAAATGAGACTGCATGGTACTGGTTCCGAAGATTATTATAATGGTGGCTGGTATGCTGTACTGGACCGTTGGGATAGAGGTAACAGCCTTCCTATTCATGGATGTCTGGACTACTCGCTTCCCATGGCCAGAACAGGAGGTTATCGTTTCTTCCTAGCTGATAAAATGTCTTTTGAAAAAGAGATTTATCACGGAATGGAGCACGGAGAAGTAAAAAATAATTTCCCGGTAGATTACATATCACTGGCATTCTTTTATGCTGCTCAACCTTTGCAAAGCAGGATGGAACCTTCTAATGAACTTCGGGAAGTGTATCAACCTACGGAACATATATATTTTCCTCAGCAAATGTTGTTAACTCCTGGTGGAGGTGTACAGATTATAAATGATAGAGGGCTCCGGATGAATACTCAACATGAAGGAACCGTACGTGCTATGTTGAATGATGTTCCCGAAGGTAAGTACAGAATCTTAATAAACTATTTCGAGAAGCCCAATGGAGCAGATTTTCAGGTTTGGCAACGCCAGAAACAATTATCAGATTGGATATCAACCAAAGGAGATAAGGAAATATCTAAAGATCGGATATATGTAGGAGATATTGAACTGACGGAACAAACTAATTCTATCACATTCCATGTGAGAAATAATCAGGGTAGCGATCAATTTGAATTAAGTTTAGTCATTCTTGAAAGAATTAAGTAGAATATGATTAGATTAGTTGAGATGAAAATTAGATACTGCTTATTATTCGGCTTTATGCTATGTAATATTGCGGGATATGCCAGTAACGTGAATCTTGATAAGCAAGAAAAAGCAGGTAAAAGAACTCTTAATGCCACTAATGTACGTATGGTAGCACGTCTTACAGGCACTTCCCTTCCAGGTGAAACCTTATTCAATCCTAATGATACAGGAACTGATTTTGATGTTTATGGAACTGATCTGGGATTAATGTGGCATATAGAAGGGAATCGAGTAGGACTTTTTTTCGGTGATACCAGTGGAGAAGGGTTTGTTATTAACAAGAATGGCGGTAATGGTGCAAACTGGCGTTCTAATGTACTTGCCTTTTCAACAGATACCAATCTTGAAGATGGGCTGAAAATAGATTCTATGCTATTGGATGCTGAAGGAAAGGCCCGTGAAGTGTGTGATGGTGCCAAAGCAAATCCGGAGGTTTACCAGACTTCAATTCCAACCAGTGCAATTCGTGCAGATAAATTGGATTGTGTCCATTATATGAATATTTATGATTGGGGAGCACCACATGGACGTTGGCTTACAAATTACTCATCCCTTTATACTTCTGATGATGATGGTCATACTTGGATACGGCGTAAAGAGGTTATTTTCTCTTCTGAAAGTCATTTCTCACAGGTAGCCTATGCCAAACGTAATGGCTGGGTTTATATGATTGGTACACAAGCAGGGCGCGGCGATGCAGCTTATCTGGCACGTTTTCATGAAAAAGATATATTGAATATGCAGGCATATGAATATTGGAATAGCAATCGTAGTGAATGGGTACGTGGTGATGAAACAGCCGCTACACCTATTTTGCGTGGCCCTGTAGGTGAAGCATCTCTAATGTGGCATAAGAAATTTAAGCGCTGGATACTGACATATAATTATGACCCCAATCACGATAAAGCTCCATTAACCAAGAAACATGCTATCCTATATTGTGATACAGATGACATCACAAAATGGGGAGCACCTAAAGTATTGGCTACGGCAGAGAAATATCCTGCCCTTTACTGTGCTTATATGCATCCGCTCAAAGATAACGATGATAAGCTTTGGTTCATCATGTCGATGTGGGGACCTTATAATACCTTTCTAATGAGTGCTGATTTGGCATTAGATTATTAATTATTAGAAAACAAAGGAGGTACTTCTTTTTATATTAAGATTAATACAAAAATAGTAAATAATGAAAATTACAAAAAGATACATAACCGTATTGGCATTTGCTTCACTGTTAGGAAGCAATGCTTATACCCAAGATGCACCACAAAGAGCAAAAGCTTATATGGTGGCTGATGCGCATTTAGATACACAATGGAATTGGGATATCCAAACTACGATTAAAGAGTATGTGTGGAATACCATTAGTCAGAACCTATTTCTACTAAAACAATATCCCGACTATATTTTCAACTTTGAAGGTGGAGTAAAATATGCATGGATGAAAGAGTACTATCCTGCCCAATATGAAGAAATGAAAAAATATATACGGGAAGGACGTTGGCACGTCAGTGGAGCCAGTTGGGACGCAACGGATGTACTTGTGCCTTCTACGGAATCTGCTATTCGAAATATAATGCTTGGACAAGACTTCTACCGGAAAGAATTCGGAGTAGAAAGTACGGATATTTTCTTGCCTGACTGTTTTGGTTTTGGTTGGACACTGCCAACTATCGCCTCGCACTGTGGTCTTATCGGCTTTTCTTCACAAAAATTAGATTGGCGTACAAACCCATTTTATAAAACAGGTAAGCACCCGTTTACTATTGGGTTGTGGCAAGGAATTGATGGTGCTTCTGTTATGTTAGCTCATGGTTATGATTATAATCAGCGCTGGAAAGATGAGGATTTATCTAAAAATAGGGAACTTCTGGAGTTGACTACGCGTACTCCACTTAATATGGTTTATCGCTATTATGGTACAGGAGATATAGGAGGTTCTCCTACAATAGAATCTGTACGTGCTGTTGAAAAGGGGATAAAAGGGGATGGTTCACTGGAAATAATAAGTGCAACAAGTGATCAGTTATTCAAAGATTTCTGGCCATATAAGAATCATCTGGAATTACCTGTATTTAATGGAGAACTTTTGATGGATGTTCATGGAACAGGCTGTTATACTTCACAAGCTGCCATGAAATTGTATAACCGTCAAAATGAACTTCTGGGAGATGCGGCAGAAAGATCGTCTGTAGTAGCTGAGTGGCTAAATCAGGCAACATATCCAAGCGAAACGCTCACTGAAGCTTGGAAGCGTTTCATATTTCACCAATTCCATGATGACCTTACCGGAACAAGTATACCCCAAGCTTATGAATTCTCATGGAATGATGAGTTTATCTCTCTCAAACAATTCACAAGCATATTGGCATCTTCTGTTGGAGCCGTTGCAAGAAATATGGATACAAGGGTAAAAGGTATCCCTGTAATATTATACAATGCATTAGGATTTCAGGTTACTGATATTGCAGAAATTGAACTTAATTTACCAAATGCTCCTAAAGGTATCACTGTATATGACACTAATGGTAAAAAAGTGGCGGCACAATTACTCTCTTATGCAAACGGGAAAGCTAAGTTTTTGATAGAAGCCATTGTACCTGCTACCGGTTATGCTGTATACGATGTTCGTACCTCAGGTCCTGTCAATCATGCTTTAACATCTGCAAGTACCAGTACATTGGAAAATTCTATTTATAAAATAACTTTAGATAAAAAAGGAGATATCGTTTCACTGTTTGACAAAAAGAATAATAAAGAGTTGGTGAAGACCGGCAAAACCATCAGATTAGCTCTTTTCACGCAAAATGAATCATATGCATGGCCTGCCTGGGAAATCTTAAAAGAAACAATAGATAGAAATCCTGTATCAATTACGGAAGATGTAAAAATCACATTAGTAGAGAATGGGGAGTTGCGTAAATCTCTTTGCATTGAGAAGCGGCACGGTGAATCGTCATTCAAACAATATATCCGTCTTTATGAAGGAAGTAGAGCTGATCGTATCGATTTCTATAATGAGATAGACTGGCAATCAACCAATGCTTTATTGAAAGCGGAATTCCCCCTTAATCTGGAAAATCAGGAAGCTACTTATGATTTAGGAATAGGAAGTATCAAACGAGGCAATAATACAAAAACTGCTTATGAAGTATATGCGCAATATTGGGCGGACCTGACAGATCAGGACGAGCATTATGGCGTGTCCATTCTTAACGATAGCAAATATGGTTGGGATAAGCCTGATAATAATACACTACGATTAACTTTATTGCATACACCCGCCACTGATAAAAATTACGTTTATCAAAACCGACAAGATTATGGATATCATTGTTTTACATATAGTCTGATTGGCCATGTAGGTAATCTGAACAAGGTATCTACGATAAAGAAGGCTGAACTTTTAAATCAAAAACTGAAAGCTTTCCATACTGATAAGCATAAAGGTATATTAGGAAGGGAGTTTTCTTTTGTTACTTCTGACAATCAAAATGTGATCATCAAAGCATTAAAAAAGGCAGAAAACTCTGATGAATACATAGTACGTGTATATGAAGTTGGAGGCGAAAAGGCTCAGAGGGCAACTCTCTCATTTGTTGGTGATATTATCAGTGCCAATGAAGCAGATGGTACAGAAAAGACAATAGGCGAAGCCGATTTTGCCAACAACAAATTATCTGTGAATATAAAACCATATTCTGTCAAGACCTTTAAAATTCGTCTGAAACCTTCCGGTCAGCCAACCTATCATGTGCAATATGCTAATTTACCATTGGCATATAATCTTAAATGCTCGTCATTTAATGAATTCCGGGGAGAAGCTGATTTTGAATCCGGTTATTCATATGCTGCTGAACTTTTACCTGCATCACTTACTGTGAACCAGATTCCATTTCAACTTGGAGAGAAAGATGCAGCCAATGGTATGATATGTAAAGGAGACACAATTGATTTACCGTTGGGAAGAAAGTATAATCGTTTGTATTTCATAGCTGCTTCCATGGATAGAGACTATTTGGCTACTTTCCGTTGTGGACGTAATAAGACTGAACTTATGATTCCGTCATATTCTGAGTTTATTGGACAATGGGGACATACCGGCCATACAAAAGGTTATCTTAAAAATGCAGAAATAGCTTATGTAGGTACGCATCGTCACACTCCTGACGGTGATCAGGCTTATGAATTCACTTATATGTTTAAATTTGGCATCGATATTCCTGAAGGAGCAACCCACTTTATACTTCCTGAGAATAACAAAATTGTTCTGTTCGCAGCTACTCTGGTACAGGAAGAACAAAAAGAAGCTATCAGAGCTTCAGAGCTTTTTCATACTGCTATTAAAGAAATGGATATAGCTGCTCAATCCACTGAAATTACACTCGAAGAAAATTATTTAAAAGAGGCTAAAGTCATAGCATACTCAGGCTATATAAGTGATCGTGAAAAACCAGAATTTATGATAGATGGTGATGTTTCCACTAAATGGTGTGACATCAGTCAGACTCCGAATTATGTAGATTTTGATTTGGGAGAGACTAAAAAAATTAATGGATGGAAACTATTGAATGCTGGTCAGGAAAATCATAGCTATATCACCAGTAGCTGCTTTTTGCTGGGGAAGAATACTTTAAATGAAGAATGGAGAACATTGGATAGTGTGGACGGAAATCGGCGGAACACAATTTCACGTGAAATAAATATCTCCGCCGAAGTACGCTATATCCGTTTGTTAATAACCCGTCCTTCTCAAAGCATAGGAGGAAAAGATACACGTATCTATGAATTTGAAGTATACTAATACTACCATACAATGAATGTAAGAGATAAGATTAAGACATTGTATAATGCATGAAAAGTACAATATACCATAGAAAGCTCTTTTTATATTGAGCTTTTTATGGTATATGCAAAATCCTCAAACAATATCTATGAAATATTCTTTTTGTGCCATTAACAAAGTATTCAACGGATTATTTTTCTCCTATTTCTTCCCTGCTATATACACCCCACCCATAATGCAACCTGCACCAATCAGCGCAATGATCGTCAGATGTTCATTCAGCAGAATTGCAGACCCAACCAAGGTAAATAGTGGATTGAGATAGATATAATTGGAAGCACGCACCGTACCGAGATTTTTCAATACCACATTCCAGACTGCAAAACAAACCAGCGAAGCAAGCACACCCAGAAATAGCAGATTCAGCAAGATAGAAGGTTCCAAAAGCAAGGAAAGTTCTGCTTGCCAAGGCTGGAATAAGAAAACAGGAAGTATGCTCAATATCCCATAGAAAAATATCTTGCGGGTAATAAAAATAGTATTGTATCGTCCTGTCATCTTCTTCATTATCAAACTATAAAACGCCCAGGAAAGAGCAGCTAACAGAGTCAAGAAATCGCCTAGCGGAGAGATTTTCAAAACAAAACTACCATTATAAACCACCATTGCCACTCCCACCAATGCCATCAGTGAACCGCCTATCAAACTGCGGGTGGCCTTCTCCTTCTTATAAATCATCAAAGAAAAGATAGTGGTGAGCAACGGAGCCGTGCAAACAATAAATGCAACATTAGTGGCCAGCGTGATGCCTAATGCCATATTCTCTGTCAGAAAATAAAAGGAGCCTCCTGTGATACCACCCAAAAACAGCCATAATTCATCCTTCCAGCAGTTTGCAAACAACTTGCGGGGAGATATAAACCAGATTCCCACATAAGCAATCAAAAAACGAAGCAAGAAGATTTCTTTCGGAGAAAGTCCATTGGCTATTAAAACTTTGGTGGAGATAAACGTCAATCCCCAGATTCCTACAGTGAGGATTGCTATCAGATGATAGGTGTAATTTTTCTTCTCATTCATACACTACCTATAAATTGAGTGCAAAGATATGGCATTTCTTCTTTTTACACAATAAAACAGGCGGTTTAATAAACGTCAGAAACGTTTTTAATAAATAAGGGGGACGTTTTTTAAGAACTTCGACCGCGTTTATTAAGAACGTGATTTCAGCCCTTTTTAGCAGGTTGGCATAAAAGTAAACAAAAAGGGATGCAATCTTCTCAGACTTCATCCCTTGAAATATCCTAAAAACACTTTTGTGTAAAATCCTATTGAATTAACTTAGCCATTTTTTGTATTACATTACTTGAATTAGTTTTAATAAGCACATCACAAATATAAAGAATAAAAATTAATTTGTCAAGCATTTCTCCTGTTTTTTTTACAGTTTCTTCTAAAATACTACTAATTAAGAAGATCATCCATTTGAGTTTCTCTAAATCTTTTAGATTTCCTACAAAATCAGTCCTTGCTATTTGATTATTGTACTATTATCTTTTTCCTGTAATTCCTGACTAAGTTTGTTTTCTAACTCCTCAATAGAAGGAAGACTGGATTTAATATCTTTGGGTAATGCTCTGCCTAACTCATAATCGGAAATACCTATCGGCTTGTGCACATCACGTAAAGCGTATTCAGCCATGATACGGTCTTTATTCTGGCAAAGGAGTAAGCCGATTGTCTGGTTATCTCCTTCCCGGCAAAGAATATCGTCTACTGCCGAACAATAGAAATTCAGTTTGCCAATATATTCGGGCTGAAACTCACCTATCTTTAGTTCTACAACCAAATATCTGTGCATAAAGGTATTATACATAAGAATGTCAATATAAAAATCTTTTTCCGACACTTCTATGTGATATTGCCTGCCCATAAAAGCAAAACCTGCTCCCATTTGAAGAAGAAATTTCTCTATATGTTTTATCAAGCCTAACTCTATGTCCCGCTCGTCATATTCGTCAGTGAAAGTCAGCATATCAAAAATATAGGGATCCTTCAAGGTTTCTTTTACCTGCTTTGCCTGCATTTCGGGAAGAGTGGAATCGAAATTGTTAGCCAATGCACCATGAGAATTATAATAGTCTTGATTTATGGCTTCGATTAAGAAATCACGAGTCCATCCGCTTTTTAAGCATTGTATCATGTACCAATAACGAGCTTTGAGGTCTTTTACCTTTTGCATCAAAGCAACATTATGTGACCAACTTAATTGTTTAATCGGCAATGTTATAGAATCAGTCTGCAAATGCGCAACGGACCGTTGCGTATTTGTAAGTTGCTGATTATATTCATTATAGAATTGAACCATTACCTGACAGTTTCTCACAGAGAACCCTTTTACTTTTGGATAATCATTCTTCAAATCGTTGGATAACTGTTCAAGTGCATTATTTCCCCAACCTATTTGTTTTTGACTTTCAGATAACAATTTGCCAATATCCCAATACATATGAAGCATTTCTTCATTGGCTGCATAGATAGCTTTTTTTTGTGCGAGAATCACTCGTGCTTTGACCTGTTTGAGCAAAGCGGCATAATCAAAGATATTATTCTGAATCTCCATTGTTTTGTTTTATTTTTAAAGTGTAGATTAGCTACAAAGGTATTGATTTATTTATAACTTCGCTCACTAGAAGATACTTTATATTTATACCAAACTATCACTATCATACAAGGAAAGTAAATAAGTAAGGTGCTTTTTTGATGTACTACGCTACGAATCTGAAAATAAACCCGTAAATTTGCGCCGTTTAATAAAGTATATAACTAAGTATCAACCATAAAAAACGAAAGAAAACCATTATGGAGTACAATTTCAGGGAGATTGAAAAGAAGTGGCAGCAAAGGTGGGTGGAAGAGAAAACCTACCAAGTGAAGGAAGATGAGACGAAGCAGAAGTACTATGTACTAAACATGTTCCCCTACCCCTCTGGCGCGGGCTTACATGTAGGACACCCGCTGGGATACATTGCCTCGGACATTTACGCTCGTTACAAACGACTGCAGGGCTTCAATGTACTGAATCCTATGGGATATGATGCTTATGGACTTCCCGCCGAGCAATATGCCATACAGACGGGACAACATCCTGCAATCACTACTATCAACAATATAGACCGCTATCGCGAACAGTTGGATAAGATAGGATTCTGTTTCGACTGGAGCCGTGAAATCCGCACCTGCGACCCGGAGTATTATCACTGGACGCAATGGGCATTCCTTAAGATGTTCAACAGCTACTACTGCAATGACGAAAAGCAGGCCCGCCCCATCGAAGAGCTGATACAGGCTTTCGAAGAAGTAGGTACCAATGGGATGAACGTTGCTTGCAGCGAAGAACTCAGCTTTACTGCCGAAGAATGGAAAGCCAAGAGCGAGAAAGAAAAACAGGAAATCCTGATGAACTATCGTATCGCCTACCTGGGTGAAACGATGGTGAATTGGTGCGCACAGTTGGGTACGGTACTTGCCAACGATGAAGTAATCGACGGTGTATCCGAACGTGGTGGCTTCCCTGTAGTTCAGAAGAAAATGCGCCAATGGTGTCTTCGCGTATCCGCCTACTCACAACGTTTGTTGGACGGAATGGATACCATCGACTGGACAGATTCTCTGAAAGAGACTCAAAGAAACTGGATAGGCCGTAGTGAAGGTGCTGAGGTACAGTTCAAAGTGAAAGACAGTGACATAGAATTCACTATCTTCACAACTCGTGCAGATACCATGTTCGGAGTTACTTTCATGGTGTTGGCACCGGAAAGTGAACTGGTAGCCCAGTTGACTACTGCCAAACAGAAAGATGAAGTAAATGCTTATCTGGAACGTACCAAGAAGCGTACTGAACGCGAACGTATCGTTGACCGTAGCGTTACAGGCGTATTCTCCGGAAGTTATGCCATCAATCCTTTCACAGGTGAAGCAGTGCCCATCTGGATTAGTGATTACGTACTGGCAGGATATGGTACGGGCGCCATCATGGCTGTACCTGCACACGATAGCCGTGACTACGCTTTTGCCAAACACTTCGGATTGGAAATCCGCCCGTTGGTAGAAGGTTGCGACGTGAGCGAAGAGAGTTTTGATGCCAAAGAAGGTATTGTTTGCAACTCGCCAAGACCCGGTGTAGAGCCTTATTGCGACCTTACACTGAACGGACTGACCATCAAGGAAGCTATTGAAGTTACCAAGAAATACGTAGAAGAAAATAATCTGGGACGTGTAAAGGTGAACTACCGTCTGCGTGATGCTACTTTCTCCCGCCAACGTTATTGGGGTGAACCGTTCCCGGTTTACTATAAGGACGGCATGCCTTACGTTATTGATGAAAGCTGCTTACCGCTCGAATTACCGGAAGTGGATAAATTCCTTCCTACCGAAACCGGAGAACCACCGTTGGGACACGCAACGAAGTGGGCTTGGGACACTGTGAACAAATGCGTGGTAGAAAACGAAAAGATTGATAACGTAACCGTATTCCCTCTGGAACTCAATACCATGCCTGGCTTTGCAGGTTCCAGCGCTTACTACTTGCGCTATATGGACCCACGCAACCACAAAGCATTGGTCGATAAGAAAATAGATGAATATTGGAAGAGCGTAGACCTCTATGTAGGTGGTACGGAACATGCCACAGGTCACTTGATTTACTCCCGCTTCTGGAATAAATTCCTGCACGATGTAGGTGTATCTGCCGTGGAAGAACCGTTCCAGAAGTTGGTTAACCAAGGTATGATACAGGGACGAAGCAATTTCGTTTATCGCATCAAAGACACCAATAAGTTTGTATCACTCAACTTGAGAGATCAGTACGACACTACCCCACTCCACGTGGATGTAAACATCGTATCCAATGATATATTAGATCTGGAAGCTTTCAAGGCATGGCGTCCTGAATATGCAAATGCCGAGTTCATTCTGGAAGACGGCAAGTACATCTGCGGATGGGCTGTAGAAAAGATGAGTAAATCTATGTTCAACGTCGTTAATCCGGATATGATTGTGGAGAAATATGGTGCTGATACATTGCGTATGTACGAGATGTTCCTTGGCCCTGTAGAGCAATCCAAACCTTGGGATACAAATGGCATTGACGGTGTATATCGCTTCATCAAGAAGTTCTGGTCACTGTTCTACGACCGTAATGGAAACTATATAGTTACGGACGAACCTGCAACCAAGGAAGAATTGAAAGCTTTGCACAAACTGATTAAGAAAGTAACGGGCGATATTGAACAGTTCTCTTACAATACTTCCGTCAGTGCTTTCATGATTTGTGTAAACGAGTTGTTCAGCCTGAAATGCAACAAGAAGGAAATTCTGAATGAGCTTGTCATCACACTGGCTCCCTTCGCTCCGCATGTATGTGAGGAGTTGTGGGATACTCTGGGACATTCAACTTCGGTTTGCGATGCTCAGTGGCCGACTTACAACGAAGAATATCTGGTGGAAGATACAATCAACTACACCATATCCTTCAACGGTAAGGCACGCTTCAACATGGAATTCCCTGCTGATGAAACATCGGAGGCTATCCAGAGCACCGTATTGGCAGACGAACGTTCCGCCAAATGGATGGAAGGGAAGTCGGTAGTGAAGGTTATCGTAGTTCCGAAGAAGATTGTAAACATTGTTGTTAAATAACATATATGCAAATTACAAAACCAACAAAAGCCGAAGTGATGAGGGAGTTGAGAGACTATATCTTCATCACTATCGGTCTTATCAGCTATGCCTTGGGATGGGCCGCGTTTCTGATTCCTTATCAGATAACGACAGGAGGAACCACCGGTATTGGCGCCATCATCTATTATGCCACCGGATTCCCTATCCAGTGGTCATACTTCATCATCAATGCTGTCTTAATGACATTTGCTATCAAAATACTGGGTCCCAAGTTCAGTATTAAAACTACATTCGCCATCTTCGGGCTGACGTTCTTTTTATGGTTTTTCCAGATACTTGTAAACGGTTCTGATGGTGTTCCACCGCTTATTCTGGGACCGGGACAGGACTTTATGGCCTGTCTGATAGGTGCAGTGATGTGCGGTGCTGGTCTTGGAATTGTTTTCAATTGCAACGGAAGCACGGGAGGAACGGATATTATTGCCGCTATCATACACAAGTATAAAGATGTTACGCTGGGACGTATGGTGATGCTTTGCGATGTAGTTATTATCAGCTCTTGTTACTTCGTGTTCCATGACTGGAGACGGGTGATATTTGGTTTTGTAACTTTGTTTGTTATCGGTTTTGTACTGGATTATATTGTCAACAGTGCCCGCCAATCCGTACAGTTCTTCATCTTCTCCAAAGAATATGAAAAGATTGCAGACCGGATTACCAAAGAGACACACCGTGGTGTAACGGTGCTGGATGGCATAGGCTGGTACAGTAAGCATAACGTAAAAGTCCTTGTTGTACTGGCCTATAAACGCCAGTCAATCGACATTTTCCGTTTGGTGAAAGACATTGATCCCAATGCATTTATTTCTCAAAGTTCCGTTATCGGAGTATATGGGGAAGGATTCGACCGACTGAGAGTGAAATAACCAATCAAAATATGAAACGTAAATTTGTATTCGCCACAAACAATGCACACAAGCTGGAAGAGGTAACAGCTATTTTAGGAAACAGAATTGAACTTCTTAGTCTGAAAGACATTAATTGCCACACGGACATACCTGAAACAGCCGACACTCTGGAAGGAAATGCTTTACTGAAAGCACAGTACATTCAAGAAAACTATCAAATGGATTGCTTTGCCGATGATACCGGACTAGAAGTAGAAGCATTGAACGGAGAACCGGGAGTTTATTCCGCACGTTATGCCGGAGACGGCCATAATGCGGAAGCAAACATGCTGAAACTCCTGCACGCTATGGAAGGAATAGAGAACCGCAAAGCACAATTCCGTACGGTTTTCGCACTGATTATCGATGGAAAGGAGCATCTGTTTGAAGGTGTTATAAAGGGAGAGATAATCAAGACCCGCAGAGGGAATTCCGGTTTCGGATACGACCCGGTATTTGTTCCCGAAGGCTATTCACAAACCTTTGCAGAGATGGGCAATGAACTGAAAAATAAAATCAGTCATCGCGCCATAGCTACAAACAAACTCTGCAAATTCCTCAATAGTATACAATAAACCCGTAAATATAGAGTTATTAGTTTGTAAGTGTGTTGCTTACAAACTAATATAACTCTGATTTCATGCGATTCTCATATATACTTTTTCTCTGTCTCATTTATCTTCTGCCTGTCCGTGCACAAAATGCAGTAGGAGAGTGGCAGACTTATCTTTCTTATCACAATTCCACCCGTAGCGAAATTGTAGGAAGCAAACTCTTTATTCTTGCCAATGGAGGTTTATATTCTTATGATAAAGAGGATACCAGCATACGTACGTATTCCAAATCTTTTCCATTAAGTGATACGGAAATCTATCACATAGCTTATCAGTCGACATACAAAACGCTGATTATAGTCTACTCCAATGCAAATATAGACTTATTGGTGAATGAAGAAGACATCTATAACCTTCCCGATTATAAGAACAAGAATATGACACAGGATAAGACAGTCCGCCACACTTGTTTTTATAAAGAATACGCTTACCTGTCCACTGCATCAGGCATTCTATCTATTAATCTGAAAAAGCGGGAAATCAGCAATTACTATCCCTTAAATAAAGATGTCCTGGCTTGTAATGTTTCAGATAATCATCTTTATGCTGCTACTTCCGAAGGATTATTTGCCGGACTGTTGACAGACAATCTATTGGATATTAATAACTGGAAAAAAGTATCGGATGATACGTCTGACTTTCTTTCTGAACATCGGGATGTTCCTTTCAAAGAAGAAGTACCGGAAAACATTACTCCTGATAGTCCTGTACGGAACTATCCCTATTATATGAGCTTCACCGGTGACAGGTTGCTGATTGCCGGAGGCGGGCATATAGCAAACAGGCTTGACCGTCCCGGAACCATCATGACATTTGAAGACAATACCTGGAAAAGTTTTCAGGAACAGGGCATCAGTGAACAAACCAAACATCGGTATGATGATATAAACTGTGTAGTGCAGGACCCACAGGATGCCACCCACCATTTTGCCGCATCGGCAGGAGAGGGAATTTACGAATTTAAGGATGGGAAGTTCATTAATTGGTACAGTATGCACAATAGTCCACTGGAAAGCGCTTTACCTAATGAGCCGTGGGCTGATGGTTATGTACGCGTCAACGGACTGATTTATGACAAAGAAAATAACCTTTGGATGGTAAGTTGCGAGGCGCAACATGCAGTAAACGTTTTAACGAAAAATGGTGACTGGGTGAGTCTGCGTTACCCGGAAATAGTAAAGGCAAGTAACTTCGGACGCACCATCTTTGATAAAAGAGGCTGGCTATGGGCCACCTCTTCGCGTATAGAGTCGGGAGGAGTATTCTGTTTGAATTATAATGGAACGATAGAAGATACCTCGGACGACCAACACAAATTCATCACCCAGTTCACTAACCAGGACGGAACGATTTTAGAACAACTGGCAGTTTATTGCATTGCCGAGGATAAGGAAGGCATCATTTGGATAGGTACTAACAAAGGACCTTTAGTGCTGAATAATCCTTCGCGCTATTTCAACGATAATTTCTATTGCACACAGATTAAAATACCTCGCAACGATGGGAGTGACCTGGCGGATTTCTTATTAGTGAACGAAGCAATCAATGCCATTGCAGTGGATGGCGCCAACCGTAAGTGGATAGGTACGGCAACTAATGGAATTTATCTGTTGAGTGCGGACGGAATGGAAACCGTTCATCACTTCACGGAAGAGAATAGCCCGTTACTTTCCAACAGCATTGAGTCCATTGCCATACATCCCCGTACAGGCGAAGTCTTCATCGGAACAAGCAAGGGGCTGGTTTCCTACCAAAGTGACGCGACAGAGGCTGAAAGTAGCTTTAGAGAGAGCAATGTACGCGCTTATCCTAATCCTGTAAGACCGGACTATAGTGGAGTGATTACCGTGACAGGTATGGTTTATGATAGTGACGTAAAGATTGTAGACACCGCAGGACACCTCATCTATCAAGGCACTTCCTTAGGCGGACAATTCACCTGGAACGGAAGAAACAAGCAGGGTAAAAGAGTATCGACAGGAATCTATATGGTACTTGCTGCGGATAGTGAAGGAAAAGAGGGTGTGGTTACGAAGATTGCATTCGTCAGATAAAAAATGAATTCGCCCGGAGTACACCAAACGAATTCATATCTTATTTATCAACTAAAATCATAATCCCAACTTTGCCGATATCTCCAGCATCCTCTTGATAGGCTTCACCGCCTTCTCTGCAATCTCTGCGTCCACCGTAATTTCCGGTGATTCGTCTCTCAGGCAATTATAAAGCTTTTCCAGCGTATTTAACCTCATGAAGCTACATTCATTGCAGGCACACGTACTATCGTTGGGAGGAGCCGGGATAAACGTTGTCTGCGGGCATTTCTTCTGCATCTCATGAAGAATACCCGATTCGGTGGCAACGATATACTTCTTTTCGGGATGATTCACCGCGTATTTCAACAGCGCTGCCGTAGAACCTACCACATCGGCCAACTTCAGAACCGTACTCTTACATTCGGGATGTGCCAACACCAACGCATCGGGATGCTGCGCCTTTAATTCAACAATCTTTTCAACCGAGAATTGTTCGTGTACATGGCATGCGCCATCCCATAATAACATATTGCGCCCGGTGATAGAGTTGATATAATTCCCCAGATTTCTGTCCGGACCAAAGATTATTTTCTCATCTTTGGGGAAGCTTTCCACTATTTGCTTTGCATTGGTGGAAGTTACTACGACATCCGTCACCGCTTTCACGGCAGCCGTCGTATTCACATAGGATATCACCGTGTATCCGGGATGCTCTTTGACAAACTGGCTGAACTCATCCGCCGGACAACTGTCCGCTAACGAACAACCGGCAGCCATGTCGGGCACCAGCACCTTCTTCTCCGGACAAAGCACCTTGGCCGTTTCGCCCATGAAGTGAACACCGCACATCACAATGATGTCTGCTTCCGTTCGTGCCGCCCATTGCGCCAATGCCAGACTGTCGCCAACGTAATCGGCTATGTCTTGTATTTCCCCCTTCTGGTAGTAGTGCCCCAGAATAATCGCATTCTTTTCCTTTTTCAGTTGCTTGATAGCTTCTATGAGATTATCCATAATTATATTTTTTATTTCTCTTTCTAATTTAAAAATCCTTTGATAGTGATGATAGCCTGTTAATAGTGTCGACAAGTAAATACGATTTTCCTTGCCGGAGAAGTTATTAGTATGAGATAAAACTTTATTCGTACGTTATCAACGGGCAAATAAGGGATGTATCTCTTGATAATAAGCCATCTATAAAACTCCATTAACAGCTTGTTGATAAAATGCAAAGTTAATAACTTTATAGTTATAAACCGGTGTAATAGGGCTGAAAAATGTGTTTATATAACCTCGGAAAGTTTCCCTTAACTTTTTTGGAATGTTCATTCCGGTGGGTACATATACGTTGTTTTGAATATTGCAAGTATTATTTTTAAATTTCTTTCCCGCCTGTTTTGACAGCTTTTCAACGGTTATTAACAGGTATGTTAACGGAAAGAAGTATCTTTGCAACGGGAAGTGTATTTCATACCTGAAACTTGTGCTGAATATTCTGCAAGCTTCAGGAATACACTCTTGAAGCTTTATGAGTGTGTTCATGAAGCTTCAAGAACGCGTTCCTAAAGCTTCATGAATAATAGCTTGTGAGTCAGCTTTTTGAGTCGTTGTTTCGAGTGGTATATAAATGAATAGATAAACTGTGCTGAATATATTGTGTTATGCGTAAACTAAAGATAACCGAACTGAACCGTATTAGTGTAGAGGAGTTCAAGGAAGCTGAAAAGCTGCCTTTGGTGGTGGTATTGGATAATATCCGCAGTCTTCATAACATAGGTTCCGTGTTCCGTACTTCGGATGCTTTCCGGGTAGAATGTATCTATTTATGTGGCATTACAGCCACTCCGCCCCATCCTGAAATGCATAAGACGGCTTTAGGAGCCGAATTCACTGTGGACTGGAAGTATGTTGATAACTGTGTTGAAGCGGTTGATAACCTCAAAAAAGAGGGGTATACGATTTATTCGGTGGAACAGGCGGAAGGTAGCATCATGCTGGATGAGCTGGTACTGGATAAAGCCGGGAAGTATGCTGTGGTTATGGGAAATGAAGTGAAAGGGGTTCAGCAGGAAGTTATCGACCATTCTGATGGGTGCATCGAAATACCGCAATATGGCACCAAACATTCGTTGAACGTATCTGTGACGGCAGGTATTGTTATCTGGGATTTATTCAAGAAACTGAAATAACAGGCTGTTGATAAGTTGTGAGAACACTGTTCAAACAGGCATTATTGTGCCTTTATCAATAGAGAAATGAACAATGGTTTATAGAAGTTATAAACAACTTTAATGACTTGAAATACATTGCTTTATTCTGATAATAGATTCTATTGATAACAGGTTCTTAACAAGCTATCAACAGATGCTTATTTTATAACTGTCCGCTTTCCACTAATAAGATAACCCGTTCGGTAAGCGCATCATCTCCCGTGGGATCATATTGCTTTTTCAGACTGGCGCCGAACAACGCAGCAAAAGTCTGGTAGAAACCAGCTTTGAAAGGTCCCATGAAAGCTTTTACCAATTCATAGCCTGTGGAGTTGGTTTGGCGGTCCACTAACTTTATCAACAGTTTGCCTTGGGAGAAACTAAGTTTCTTCATGCGAGGAGTATATTGTTCTTTCAGGCTTTTCTCTACCGCCTTCATGTGTTTCTGGCGGCTCTTTTCATCGGGCAAGGTTATCATGTACTCGTAGGTTTCAATAATCGCCCGGTTGATTTCTTTGGAGATAGGCAATACTTTCTTTACATTATATACCAGCCTGTTGTATTCGTTCTGTTGCTTCTTGTTTTTGAATTTCAGAGGTTTGAAAATATAAACGATAGGTATCTTTACGTAAGGAATGGTATCACCTTCGTAAACGCACATAGGAACCAGGTATCCTTCCGTCTTCGTTTCCTGCGCCTGGCAGAGGGAGGTCCCGAACAGAAGAAACACAGTTATTATTAATATGTTAAGTCGCGCGTTCATGCTACAAAATTAAGTGTTTATCTTCATATTTTATCCGATTGTCGATGTTTTCCTTGCCTTGTTAACTTATTTATGGTAATTTCGTGCCTATTAAACTTATTTACACGAATGAAATTACTCAAGTTGGGAGTTTTTCTGAGTATGCTGTTGATAACTCCTGTACTTGAAGCTCAAAATACAAGTGTGTCCCTTTGGGAAGAAAACATGGAGCAACTCTCTATGGATGAAGAAGAAAAGAACTGGGAAGATGAACTCGAAGAACTCTCCAACCGTCTGCAAGAACCTGTTAATATCAACGTCACCACTAAACGCGAATTAGAGCAATTTCCTTTCCTTACGGATATTCAGATTGAGAATATTCTGGCCTATGTGTACATACATGGGCAGATGCAAACCATCTATGAACTGCAACTGGTGAAGGAAATGGATAAACGTACCATTGATTTGCTGTTACCCTTCATTTGTGTAATTCCTGTTACTGAAAAGAAAGGTTTCCCCCGGTTGAAAAGTCTGTTGAAATACGGCAAACAGGAAGTATTAACCCGGCTGGATATGCCTTTCTACACCCGCAAAGGGTATCAAAAGAATTATCTGGGACCTTCGATGTATCATTCCTTGAGATATGGTTATCGGTATGGAGACTATTTGCAGATGGGAGTCATGGCGGAAAAGGATGCCGGAGAACCTTTTTTTGCTTTACACAACAGGAAGGGATATGATTACTATTCCATTTACTTTCTACTCCGTAATCTGGGTAGATTGAAAACGTTGGCCGTAGGCAATTACAAGCTGAGTTTCGGTCAAGGACTGGTAGTCAGTACGGATTTCCGTTTGGGAAAGACTTATTCACTTTCGACGGTTGATAACCGTAGCAGTGGTATTCGGAAACACAGTTCCACCGATGAATATAACTATTTCCGGGGAGCTGCGGCAACGGTGGAGATTATTCCTGCGCTTCAAATATCCGGTTTCTATTCCCATCGTTCCATGGATGGGGTGGTGGAACAAGGTAAAATCACCTCTATTTATAAGACCGGTCTGCATCGTACGGAGAAAGAAGCGGAAAAGATAAACACTTTCGCTTTACAACTGATGGGCGGTAATATTAACTACGAAATGAACAGCCTAAAAGTAGGAGTAACAGGCATTTACTACTTTTTCAGCCATACTTATCAACCGGAGTTACGAACCTATGCCAAGTATAATATACAAGGAAATAACTTCTATAATGCAGGCATAGATTATAAATACCGCTTGAAACGCTTTACCCTGACAGGCGAAGCGGCTATGGGAAAGCAAGGTTATGCACTGCTAAATCAATTGAAATATAACATATTAACCGGTTATCAACTATCAATTGTTCATAGATATTATACCCACGATTACTGGGCTATGTTTGCCCGTTCCTTTGGCGAGAGCAGTACGCCGCAGAATGAGAACGGTTGGTATCTGGCAGCCGAAGCAGCCCCCTTTGCCCATTGGAAATTCTTTGCTTCACTGGATTTATTCTCCTTTCCCTGGTGGAAATACCGTATCAGTAAACCGTCTCAGGGAGTAGATGCCCTGTTTCAGTCTCTCTATTCTCCCCAGCGGAATTTATCCATGTACATCAACTATCGCTATAAACGGAAAGAAAGAGACGTAGCGGGTACAAATGGGAAAGTCATCCTTCCTACTTATCATCATCGCCTGCGTTATCGGCTGACTTATTCACCGGATAACCTTCAGTTACGAACAACGGTGGATTACAATCATTTTCATTCCCGGGGGCGGGAGGAGAGTCAGGGATATCAGTTTAGCCAATCCTGTTCCTACGCTTTTTCCTTTCCGTTAAAACTCTCTGTGCAAGGCACCTATTTCCGTACGGACGATTACGATTCCCGCATCTATGCTTCTGAAAAGGGGTTGCTTTACACCTTTTATACTCCGTCTTTCTACGGGCAAGGATTTCGCTTTTCAGCCTGTGCCCGCTACGATATGAACAAAGCTTTTATGCTTCTTGTTAAGTTCGGGCAAACCATCTATCAGGACCGTGAAACCATTGGTTCGGGTAATGACCTGATACAAGGAAATAAAAAAGCTGACTTACAGATGCAGCTTCGTATAAAGATTTAGTTAACTTTGCCGTTATAAACCTTGAGAATTATGACTGTTATTTATCCATCTCCCATCTTCGGTCCTGTTCATTCCCGCCGTTTGGGAGTTTCTTTAGGGATTAACTTATTGCCGGAAGATGGCAAAGTGTGTTCTTTCGACTGTATTTATTGCGAATGTGGTTTCAATGCCGACCATCGTGCCAAGAAGCCACTTCCTACCCGTGAGGAAGTTCGCACTGCCCTTGAAGCCAGACTTCGGGATATGCAACAGAACGGCCCCAAACCCGATGTACTTACTTTTGCCGGAAACGGTGAACCGACTGCTCATCCGCATTTTCCTGAAATCATAGAAGATACATTGGCTCTTCGCGACAAGTATTTCCCAAATGCTAAAGTCAGTGTATTGAGTAATTCTACTTTTATTCATCGTCCCGCAGTATTCGATGCGTTGAATAAGATAGATAACAACATCCTGAAACTCGATACGGTGGATGAAGAATACATCCGTACCGTGGACCGTCCTAACGCACATTATTCGCTAGCTGAAATCATTGAACACATGAAAGCTTTCAAAGGTAATTGCATCATTCAGACTATGTTTATGAAAGGCAGTTATCAGGGAAAAGATGTGGATAATACTTCTGACAAATATGTTCTTCCCTGGCTGGAAGCAGTGAAAGAGATAAATCCCCGCCAGGTAATGATTTATACCATCGACCGTGAAACGCCCGACCATGACTTGTGTAAAGCCACCCATGAGGAACTGGATCGCATTGCTACTTTAATTAAAGAAACGGGTATTCCGGTTAGTGTTTCCTACTAAAAGAATAGTATATAACAATTATTAAACAAGTGTAGTAATATGAAACCTATTGCAGTTAAAGACCTTTCAGACAACTTTTTTGAGGTTATCGGTAAAGAATGGATGCTGGTGACGGCAGGTACAAAGGAGAGTTTTAATACTATGACTGCCAGTTGGGGCGGCATAGGCTTCCTGTGGAACAAACCGGTGGTTTATGTCTTTATCCGTCCGGAGCGTTATACATTTGAATTTATAGAGCGGAGTGAGTACTTCACACTTTCCTTCCTGGGAGAAGAAAACAGAGCTATTCATAAGATTTGTGGAAGTAAGTCGGGTAGGGAAGTAGACAAGGTGAAAGAAACAGGGCTGAAACCTCTTGTTACGGAGAAAGGAAACATCCTTTTTGAACAGGGACGCCTTAGCTTGGAATGTCGCAAACTCTATACGGATGTGATGAAAGAAGATTGCTTTATTGATCCTGCTATATGTAAACAATGGTATGGTGGTGCTCACGGCGGCTTGCACCATATTTATGTAGCGGAAATTACCGGAGCATGGATAAAAGGGTGATGTATTAAAACTGAATAAAAGCACGTAAATTACCCGAATTACGCAAATAATAAATCAGATAAGTTCTGATTATCAGAAGTATAAAAACGCTTTATTTGTGTAGTTCGGGTAATTTATGTGCTAATCTTTATTTTGATACACTCATTCAATCAATTCCTTCGCCCTTTCCAGTGCTACATTGATATTCGGACAAATATTCTTTTCACCCAAAAGCTCGTAGAAACCGGACTTCTCCAATACCTTGTGCACCTTCTCATTTACTCCGGAAAGTACGATTGTTGTTTTCTCACGTTGAGCCATCTGACAAAGGCTTGTCAGGTTGTGAATACCTGTAGAATCAATGAAAGGCACCTTCCTCATACGGATAATGCGTACTTTGGGACGGTCACCCAGTCTGGACATAATTTCTTCAAACTTAGTGGCAATACCGAAAAAGTATGGACCATTGATTTCATATACTTCCACCCCTTCCGGGATAATCAGATTTTCTTCGTTTACATGAATGTCAGATTCAGCATTCAAATCTATCTCATCTTTGATAACGGAGATTTCGGTAGTTTCCATTACACGGTGCATAAAGAGTACACAAGCAATGACCAGGCCAACTTCAATGGCAATCGTCAAATCGAAGATAACCGTCAGGAAGAAAGTAATCAGCAGAACGGTCACATCTGATTTCGGGTTCTTCAATAAAGCCTTGAATGTGCGCCATCCACTCATATTATAGGAAACTATTACCAGTACGCCTGCCAGGCAAGCCATCGGTATATATTGTGCCAGCGGCATAAGGAACAGTAGGATAAGTAACAATACTACTGCATGAACCATACCTGCAACAGGGGTTTTACCACCGTTATTGATATTTGCCATCGTGCGTGCGATAGCTCCTGTAGCAGGAATACCACCAAATAAAGGTGTAATCAAATTGGCTGCTCCTTGTGCAATCAATTCCGTATTGGAATCGTGCTTGTCACCGATGACACCATCCGCTACCGTGGCAGAAAGCAATGATTCGATAGCTCCCAATACGGCAATGGTGATGGCAACAGGAAATAGATTCTTGATAGCTTCCCAATTCAGGGAAGGCATCACTGCATCAGGAAGTTCGGCCTTAATGCTGAAACGGTCGCCAATAGTATCGATACAAGTAATGCCACCGTATGTTTTCATCAGATACACCGCCACCGTCACTACAATAATAGCAATCAGCGAACCGGGTATCTTCTTCGAGAATTTCGGAGTTATGGCAATAATTACGATACTGACAATACTGACAATCGTATTCCACCAATTGATGGTATCGAAATGCCGGAAATAGATCATACATTTCCCCACAAAGTCACCCGGAACTTTTTCACCACCGAAATTAAGTCCGAAGATATCGGCAATCTGCGTAGTGAAGATGGTGACAGCAATTCCACTGGTAAATCCCACAATGATAGGATAGGGAATAAACTTGATAACAGCTCCCAGCTTGAATATCCCTAACAGAATCAGAATGACTCCCGCCATCAGAGTGGCAACAATCAGTCCCGCCTCTCCGTATTGCTGGATAATACCATAAATAATAACGATAAAAGCACCCGTCGGACCTCCTATCTGAACTTTGCTACCTCCCAACAAGGAGATAATGAATCCGGCAATGATAGCCGTGATAATACCTTTTTCGGGTGATACGCCGGATGCGATACCGAACGCAATGGCAAGCGGAAGAGCAACGATACCCACAATGATACCGGCCATCAGGTCTGCCATGAATAATTCTTTTGAGTAGTTTTTCAAAGCTGTGTATAGCTTTGGTTTGAATTCGAACGCCTTCATTACTTAATCTGAATAATATTAAAACGAAGTGCAAAATTAGACAAAATAATGCACATATAACACATATGCTTTACATTTATATGTCTTCATTGCAAAACTTGCTATGAAAAGTTTTGCTATTTACCATACTCTTGACTAAATATACTATATTTGCAAGCATTAACTCTTGATTCTATGAAATCACAACTAATTATATCATTCCTCTTCATTTGGATTCTGAATGGATATTCTTCAGATGTAAAGTTTTATAACATCAATTCTATGTATGGAGTTTCTATGAGAGAAATGGCTTCTGTTTGTAAAGATGGAAATGGTTTTATTTGGTCTTCGTCGAAAACAGGGGTGCTGAGGGTAACGGAAAGTGACTATCGAATCTATTCATTACCTTATAAAACCGCAAACATTCTAACGGTCAGACTCACATACAATGATTCTTTTTTAATAGCCTATGCAAATAATGGACAATTGTTTCGTTATAATGAGTTATACGATAGATTTGATTTGCTTTCTGATCTTAGGGTTACATTGGATAATACTTTTTTGAGTATTGGTAAAATTGTCATTGATAATCAGCAAACTTTGTGGATACCTACATCTGCTGGCTTGTGCAGATATAAAGATGAGAAAATTGAAAAAATAGATAAAGAAGAGAATCAAATGCAGTCTATAGCGTTTTATGATGAAACGCATCTTTTCATAGCAACCCGGAATTATATTGATTTATTAGATATCAATACGTTGGAGCGTAAATGCTTGCATAAGATTAATGGTACTCTCCAAATAAATAATATTTTCTATGACGAAAATATGAATATACTGTGGATAGGTACTTCTACTAACGGATTGTTTTATTATGATATAAAGAAGAATCAGCTATTACCATTTCCTATAAATAATTTCCCCAAACAACCAATTGAAGTTATAGAACAAGGTTCCGATTCAACTCTATTAATTGGAATTGACGGACAAGGGGTATGGGAATTAGATAAACATAAGAAGTCTGTTTTGAATATTTTTAAAGAGGATGTTGATAATCCATTGTCTCTTCGTGGTGACGGGGTTTATGATATATTTTGTGATGGTGATAAGAGAGTCTGGGTTACTACATATACAGGTGGTCTTTCCTTTTTTGATCGTAAATCTCCTTTAATCAATCAAATTACCCATCAGGTGAATAATGCCAATTCTTTAGGAAATGACAATGTAAATAAGATATTGGAAGACAGCAAAGGCGATATCTGGTTTGCTACTAACAATGGTATAAGCAGATGGCGGGTAGCTGACAATAAATGGGATATTTACTATCAAAATAAACAAGAACAGGCTCAGGTATTTCTGGCGTTGTGTGAAGATGACAAAGGTAATATTTGGGCTGGATCTTTTTCATCTGGATTTTATGTCTTAGATCGAAATACAGGCAGAGAATTGGCGCATTATCCTCAACATTCTGCCAATTTGAAGTCCGATGGTAAATTTATAATGAATATATATAAGGATAGCGAGGGTGATATCTGGATTGGGGGAATTCAGGATGTGATTTGTTATTTAACAAAGGAAAAGCGCTTTCGTTCATATACAGCACAACCAGTTCGTACATTCATAGAATTATCTTCCGGTAAAATATTATTGGCTTGTACATATGGATTACTTTTATTAGATAAAGAAACTGAAAAGATTGACTATTTGGGCGAATGTCTTGCACAAGATGTTTTGGTACTGGGTAACGATATTTGGGTGGGAACTTGTGGTGATGGTCTTTTACATTGTAATTATGAAACTCGTGAAATTCAGAAAATCACTACAGAATCAGGACTTCCTTCTAATTATGTAAATAGTGTCATGTATGATAATGGCTATTTATGGTTAGGAACCGAAAGTGGATTATGCCGATATAATCCGGCTGATAGTACTGTACATACTTACTATTCTACTTTAGCTCTTTCCAGTGTCTCATTTAATGTAAATGCTGGTTGCAAATTGAGCAATGGCGAGTTGATGTGGGGTACAAACAATGGAGTGGTAATGTTTGATCCCAATAAATTATATAGCTCTCAACTTAATGGACGGATATTTTTCCAGAATATAAATATTTCCGGTCGTTCTATTAAAGAGAATTCAGATTTACTGCATGGGATTCCTGTAAATGAACAAAAGGAACTCTCATTCAGGTATGATCAGAATACCTTGGCACTTGAAATATTGCCTATCGGCGTCTCCTCTAAAGAAATTAAGTTTTCGTGGAAAATGGAAGGGCTTGATGCCGAGTGGTCCCATCCATCCAATCAGCAGATAATTACTTATACTAATATTCCAAACGGGAATTTTCGATTGAAAATAAGAATGTATGATAATTCACTTTCTCAGGTAGTTGACGAACGTACATTGGATATACACATTATTCCTCTTTATTGGCAAACATGGTGGTTTCGTTTAATTATATCTATTATAATAATAAGTATTATATCTTTTGTACTGAAATTCTATATAAACCGTTTGAAACAACGTCATGCGGAGGATAAGATTCGCTTTTTTACGAATACGGCACACGATCTCCGTACGTCAATTACATTAATAAATGCACCTATTCAGGAATTAAATAAAGAAAAAGAATTGTCGGAGAAAGGACATTATTATCTGAATCTGGCAACAGAACAGTCTGAACGTTTATCTAATGTTGCAACTCAGTTATTGGATTTTCAAAAGGTTGATATGGGTAAGGGACAACTGTTTTTGGTGATGACAGATATCGTCAATTTAGTATATAGACGGAAAACAATGTTTAAATCGACAGCCGGAAAACGGAATATCATATTAGAATTTTCTACTAATAAAGAGTCCTACATGTCCGCAGTTGATGAATTAAAAATAGAAAAGGTTGTTGATAACTTGATTTCTAATGCTATAAAATATTCTCATGCCAATGGTAAGGTAGAACTTATGCTTGACTGTGGTGAAGAATATTGGAGCTTGGAGGTAAAGGATTATGGATTAGGTATTTCAGATAATGCCCAAAAGAAGCTATTCAAGGAATTTTATAGAGGGGATAACAAGATTAATTCCCGTATGGTAGGTTCCGGGATAGGCTTGTTGCTGGTAAAGAGCTATGTTATGATGCATGGTGGTAAAGTTTCTCTTGACAGTAAAGAGAATGAGGGATCTTCATTTAAAATAACTATTCCTTATAAAGAAGAAGCTGAATCCGGATTAATCGGGCATGAGAATATAGAAAATACAGTATTAGAAGAGTGTTCGGATCATAAGTCCAATAATACAAAGGAAGATGAACAAGCTGAAAAGAAAAAATCTATATTAATAGTTGATGATAATAAGGATTTGCGCAATTTCCTGAAATGTTCTTTTGAGGATCAATATAGTGTATTAGAAGCTAAGGATGGAGTTGAAGCATGGGAATTATTGCAGAAAGAATCTCCTGAGTTAATTATTTCTGATGTGATGATGCCCGGCATGGATGGCTTTGAATTGTGTAAACTGATTAAATCAACTTTTGAAACTTCACATATTCCTGTGATCTTGTTAACTTCACTTTGTGATAAAAGCGATCAATTGGAAGGCTTGGGTTTGGGAGCGGAGGATTATATCACAAAACCTTTTGATGTCTCTCTTTTAGAACAGCGTATGAAGTCGCTCGTACGAAACAGGGAGATAGTCAGAGAGAAAGCATTGAAATTGGTTAAGCAGGAAAATGACTCTAAACAAGTTATTTTATCCAATGAACTCAATGATCTTTTTGTGAAGAAAGCAGTCGAAGTTATTCATAGTAACATACAGAACTTGGATTTTGATAAAGACAGTTTTGCTATGGAAATGCATGTGAGTTCTTCTCTTTTATATAAGAAGATAAAGGCGTTGACAGGTTTGTCACCTATCGACTTTATTAAATCGATTCGTTTAAATCATGCTATAGAATTACTTCAATCTCACAAATACACCATTACGGAAGTTAGCGAACTTTGTGGCTATTCTAGCGTCAGTTACTTCAGTACAGTATTTAAAAAGTACTTCGGGAAGTCTCCTACGGAGGTGTAATTTACCTCTTTTTCTTTTTTTCGTTGAGTTAGAATATCATTAGTTTACATAAGTAAGCAATCAATTTCTTTGAAAACGTATTTATAGGGATGCTGTAATCCAGCTTACAGGTACTTGTAGCATTACTCTGAAAAGGCTACACCTTTTTGCCCGGATGGCTACACCCTTTTACTCTCATGGCTACACCCTTTTACTCTCATGGCTACACCTTCTCATATAAAGGGTGTAGCCCTTCCAAAAGGATACTTTACTCTTAAATATCCGTTTTTGAAAAATATTTATCCAAAATAAAAGTTCTTCTTTTTTATTGCTTATATTTGTCAGAGTGAACAATCTTTGAACCTTAGTAGAAATTAATTATATACAACTATACCATGAGAAAACTTATTTTCCTTTTCCTGCTTTGCATTACTTATATGCTCCAGGCACAAAATGTGATTGATAATCCTAAGTTTAAGTACCGCTCCGGTAGTATCTATACTATTACTCGGATTGAGCGTAATCCAGATGCAACCCGATTATCCATTCATGTTGTTTTCCGTCCACATTGGTGGGTGAAAACAGGTAAAGACACCCATTTGGAAGATGTTGCTACCGGTAAGAAATATTATATCACAGGTAGTGAGGGCTTTGAGTTGGAAAAGGAAGTATATACACCGGATTCCGGTACGTTGGATTTTGTACTTCTCTTCCCGCCGCTTCCCAAGGAAACAAAAGAGATTCATTTCCTGGATGACGATGACCATGAAGAATTGAATACATATTATATTTCATTGGAAGAACAGGAGGCCAAAGCCTCGTTCTTTGATAAAGTCTCCGGCAATTGGATGGGAATGAATGATTATTATGAATGGGCATTCGGTATATACGATTCTCTTGCTGTTATGGATAATCGCTTCCATCAATATGAAGATATCCGCCAGAAAGGAAAAAGCATGTTGCTGACTTTGAAAGATGAAGATGGAGAACTCGTGAAACTGGAATTGACTCCACAGAAAGATGGCCTGTGTCGGATTAGGAAAGACAAAGAGCCTGCACGTCTCTTTTCCCGAACTACGGAGAGTATGAAGGCAGTACAGGCGAAAAATGAGGCGAGTCCGGTTTTCCACCGCGACAGTATCTGTGTGCAGGGCTACATTGCCGGATATAACCGCAAATTAGGTTTTAGTAACGGCCTGATTTATGTTGCCAACGAACTGACAAGGGAAGATTATCCGGTGGTAGTTAACCTGCAACCCAGCGGAAGGTTTGAATGTAAATTTGAAGCTAACTATCCTATATGCAGTTCGGTTGTTTTTAATGATAATTGGATACCTTTTTATGCAGAACCGGGACAGACGGTGACGCTTTATCTGGATTGGGAGGCAGTGATGGCACGCAGTCGTGCACGTGATTATCATTATCCTATTAAAAATCTCCACTATATGGGGGCTAATGCTCATATAAACCACGCACTGAGGTATATGGATGATTATTTTGATTTTCCGTATGAAGAATTCTCGAAAATGCAAAAAGAGTTGACCCCTGTCCAGTTTAGAGAGCGGTGCGAGCCAAAGTTCCGACACTGGACCGATGCTGCTGATTCGCTTGTGAATGTAAATCAATATATAGGAAATACAGCGCGATTAGTGAGAAATGCGGCAAGGATAGCAGCAGGTTATAAACTGCTGGATTTTGTTATGTACAGAAGTTATGCGGCACGGGAAGATAAGGATAATCCGGTTTTGAAAATTAAAGAAGACTCGGCTTATTACAGCTTCTTGCGACAGATGCCGCTGAATGACAGTCTTATTGTAGCTGACAGGAATTTTAGTGGTTTCATCAATCGCCTTGAGTATATGAATTTTGCAAGGGCTGTGGGCGATACGACAACTGTTGAAATGGGAAAGATAACCTATGAATATCCTGAAAAGTCTGTTCTTACCTATTTGAAGGAGCATGGTGTAACATTAACTCCCGAGCAGGAAAAAATGCGGAAGGATGGTGAAGAAAGAGCAGGTAAGACTGTGACAAGAGAAATAAGCGAAATCATTGCGGAATCGAAGATATGGGAGGAACTTATGGAGAAGTACAAGGACTTGTTCGAAGCCTATCGAGAAGAAAACAAAGCAGTGGATAGAGTATCTGCATCTGTTGATGAAAATCAAAAAGCGGAAGATGAAAAAAGAATGAGAATAAACCAGTTTTTTGAAAATCAAAGAGAGAAATCGGGACGGTTGGATACCATAGTCGGATATACCCCGTTGGTTTCGCAGATCATTGCTTTGCGCAGTCTTCCTTTTGATTTACAACAATTGGATAAAGAAGGTGCCCGTAGCTTGTTGGATAAAGAAAAACAGCTAATCAGTCATCCGTTCATGTTTGCTGAGGCAGAGCGTCTGTATGCTGAGGCTTTTCCACTGCAAAATGATAGTACGTATATTTTACCTGAAGGACCTGCCACTGAAATCTTTCAGAATATTATCAAAGCTCACGCAGGTAAAGTTCTGTTTGTTGATTTTTGGGCTACCTCTTGCGGTCCTTGTCGTAGCGGCATCGAACATACTGCCGGTTTGCGTCAATTGTATAAGGATCATCCTGAATTCCAGTTCATATACATCACAAGTGATCGTGAAAGTCCGGAAAAGACCTATAATGAGTATGTGGAAAAGAATTTGAAAGGTGAAGCTTGTTACCGGATACCTCAGGCAGAGTACAACTATCTTCGTCAGTTGTTCCGTTTCAATGGTATCCCTCATTATGAGTTGATAGAAAAGGATGGTAGTGTATCACGGAGTGTTCCTCATACCCATAATCTGAAACAGTATTTGGAAAAGCGTTTCGGAGATGGAAAAAAGGTGGAATAATGGGGTGCCTGTTCATTCTACGGACTCAGGAAAAAGTCTGAGATATATCTAATTTCAAAATCATATGTTTAATTTTGAAAGTCTATGAGTAGGTTAAGCTCTACATTTGTAGAGCTATAGGTTAATCTCGAATAATTATGTTCCGCTTCTGCATGCAGATGCTTGATGAATTCTATAGAATCAATTATTAGAGGTCCTGTGGAAAACTATTCAGACCGCAATCATGCAACTATTTATACCTATTTCGTATCCGGACCGTATCTGAACCGTACTTGCTCCGTACATTCTTCGCTCAGAAGTACCTCTGACTGGAGAATGTACGGAGCAGGTACGGAGCAAGTACGTCTCGGGTCATAGTGAGAGTTTTTTTAAGATTATGCATGTAGGTTACTTATATTGTTCTCCCTGTTTCCTATTCCGGTGTATATCCAAAATCTAAAATCATATATCTAAAATCTAAAGAGTGTCCTTTCAACACTCGTTAACTTTGCGCATCAAATTGAGATAGTAAACAACACGTTAAACGAATCTTATTATTTAAAATTTAATGCGTATGAAAACAAAATTGCTATTTTTGTTGGCTTTTCTCTTCTGCACCTATACAATATGGGGACAAGGTCAAACCATCAAAGGTAAAGTCACTTCACCCACGGACAATGAACCGATTATTGGCGCTTCGGTCATGGTGAAAGGAACTGTTAATGGAACGATTACCGACATCGACGGTAATTTCCAACTCTCTGCGAACACCAATGCTACATTGGTCATCTCATTTGTAGGGTATATCACCCAAGAAATTTCCCTCAACGGCAAGACAAATGTGGAAGTGCTTCTGAAAGAAGATAACCAAATGCTGGATGATGTGGTGGTAATAGGATACGGTACTCAAAAGAAGGCCGACTTATCCTCTTCTATTGCTGTGCTCAATACAAAGGAACTGGGCAAGGTGCCTGGTGGTTTGTCTGCCGGTTTACAAAGCTCGGTGGCAGGCGTGCAGATGACGAATGGTAGAGTCCGTATTCGCGGTGTGGGTTCTATAAATAATACAGACCCACTCTATGTTGTTGATGGTATGATTGGTGGTTCGGTACCCGATGAAAGTAATATTGCCAGTATTCAAGTATTGAAGGATGCTGCTTCATGTGCCATTTATGGTGCCCGTGGTGCTAATGGTGTCATCGTCATTACAACTAAACGAGGTACTTCCGGTGCTGTGACAGTGGATTATGACGGTTATGTAGGCTGGAAAACCCTTTCACACGAAGTGGATATGCTGAATGGCCAGGAACTGGCAGAGTTGATTAACGAAGCCATGTACAATGGCAATCCTAACCGTACCGACTATTTGGAAGCTCTTTCCAATCCGGCAGCTATCGGCGAGGGATATAATATGCTGGACGAATTGAAGCAAACGGCTTTCTACCAAAAGCATAACCTGTCAGTGAGCGGCGGATCGGACAAGGCAAATTTCCGTGTCAATACCACTTACTCTACTGATGAACCGACATTCATCCGTGAGGAATACAAGAATTACGGTATGCAGTTCATTTCCGACTTTACGAAAGGTAATCTGAAATTGGGAGAAACCGTCCTGATCAAGCGTAATGACCATGACTGGAGCGACTGTAAGATTCTGGGTGCACAGAAGTGGTCATCTACCATGCCTATCTATGATCCGACCAGTGAAACAGGTTTTGCCGGTGCAGGCAATGGTACAGACTGCGGAAACCCGGTGGCTGAATCTTACCTGAACTGGTACAAAGGTGAAGGTACTACCATCAATGGTAACATATGGGCCACTTACGAATTTATTCCCGGATTAAAATACAAATTCAATATGGGTGTGGACATGTACCGTTATATGCAGCAACACTATATTGCCGACTACACTATTCCTTATGAAACTCATAGTCCGGATGAATATACCATGTCCAGCACCAAGACAAACCGTTACTTGTACGAGAATACTCTGACTTATGACAAAGTAATCGGTAAGCACAGCATTAATGCTCTTGTCGGCATCACCTCCGAAGAGACCAAGGGACTGGGACTGAACGCCGGAGCACGTGCCATGCCAAGTCCGGACATATTGATTCTGGGTTCTACTCAGGATAACTCTTCTAAGGTAGTCGGTTCTTCCATCAACCGTTCATCCATGTTCTCTATATTGGGACGTGTGAACTATAGTTATGACAGCAAGTATATGTTGACTTTCAATTTTCGCCGTGATGGTTCTTCCAACTTCAGCAAGAATAACCGCTATGGTAACTTCCCCTCTGTATCTGCCGCATGGCGCATCAACCAGGAAAAATTCATGAAGAAGCTTGACTGGATCAGCGACTTGAAAATCCGTGCCAGTTGGGGTATGCTGGGTAATTCCAACATCAATCCCTACCAATACCAGAGTACTGTAAACTTCAACTATATCTGGTATTATCTGAATGACAGCAGAGTATCCGGAGCACTACCCACTACGCCGTCCAATCCGGATGTAAAATGGGAAACTCAGTATTCTACCGACTTTGGTTTCGACCTTGCGGTATTGGATAACCGCTTGTCGTTGACAGTTGACTATTATTATAAGAAGACAAAGGACATGTTGATTGAAGTTCCTATTTCTTATTCAACCGGTTATATGGGGACTTTCCCGACGCTGAATGCCGGTAGTATCGAGAACCAAGGTGTTGAATTGGCTTTGACGTATCGCAACCACATTGGAAACTGGGACTATTCTGTGTCCGGTAACCTTTCTACCGTGAAGAACAAGGTGCTTGACCTGGGAAGCAATAACGCTATCTTTGCATCAAACAGTGTGACAAAGACTGCCGTAGGGCACTCCATCGGTCAGTTCTATGGTTATGTTACTGACGGATTGTTCCAGAGCGATGCCGAAGTGCAGGCTTATCGCAACTCGAAAGGTGAATTGATTCAGCCCAATGCTGCCGCCGGCGACATCCGTTTCAAGGATTTGGATGGTAATGGCCAACTGACGGATGAAGATAAAACTTACATCGGTAATCCTATCCCTGATTTCACCTATGGTCTGAGTGCCGACGTCAGCTATGAGGGAAGTTTCGGTACTATTGACTTCTCAATGATTTGGCAAGGCTCGCAAGGCAATGATATTTTCAACTATAGTCGTGTGGACAATGAAGGCATGCACCATTATTATAACAACACAAAAGAAACTCTGAACCGTTTCCGTGCTGAAGATTTGACTTTCGTTAATCCTGTATCGGGCGTCACTACTTTCTACCCGAAGAATACGGATACCAACATGCCGCGTGCCGTCATTGGCGACCCCAACCAGAACCGCCGTTTATCCGACCGTTACGTGGAAGACGGATCTTATCTGCGTCTGAAGGCTATCACACTGGGTTATACATTCCAGAAGACACTGTTGAGTAAATATGGCATAGAAAAACTGCGTTTCTATCTGGGTGCCAAGAATTTGCTGACCTTTACTTCCTATAGCGGATATGACCCTGAAGTAGGTGACCAGAATCGTTATGGCACTAATCTGACCAGAGGCGTGGACGGTATGTCTCTTTGGGATCCGACTTTCCCCAATACACGTGAGTTTTATATGGGTTTACAGTTGACTTTTTAAATAATAGCAAGATATGATTTCAAAAAAGAATATATTACGGACTTATGTGGCACTCGCTGTTGTACCTTTCGTCAGCAGTTGTATGCCCAATATGGATTTAAATAATCCGGAACAGCTTTCAGTTGATACTTATTATAAAACCGAAGCCCAGCTTGAGGCGGCTGTCATTCCGGCTTACGAGGCTCTGATTGGCCAGAACCAGGGAGGATATGCCCGCGCATTGTACTATAACCTGATGGCCCCGGGCGATGACTACGACAAAACCTTCAAGTGGTCCAACCTCTATCAGGACACTTATACCACTCCCGCCAATGAAGCACTATTGAAAAGTTCATGGCAGGATCTGTTCAACGGCGTATTTGCTGCCAATCTGGCCATCGAAAAGATAACAGGATTTGAGGGGAGCATTGATTCCTCCAAGAAAGACCGCCTGCTGGGTGAGGCCTATTTCCTGCGTGCACTGAACTACATGCATCTGGTACAGTTGTTCGGTGAGACTATCCCTTATTGGGATCATTCCATCATTGATGCTGCCGAATATTATCCCGGTAATGCGGAGAACGGGAAGATTTATGCACTGATTATTTCGGACTTCAGCAAGGCTGCCGAACTACTTCCATTGCGTAGTACCCTCTATGCCGATGTAGCCAACAAGGGACGTGCCACGAAGGGGGCAGCTCAGGCCTATCTGGCAAAAGCATATTTATACCGTCCTATTCTGGAACGTGGACAGGCTGCCGAGTTCAGTAAGGCCGCCGAAGCACTGAAAAAAGTGATTGATAGCAATGAGTACCGTCTGATGGACAACTTCCGCGAAAACTCCATGTGGGGGACTGACCATGAGAACAATGCCGAGTCGGTCTTTGAAATACAAATGTTCAACGGTCCTGACTGGATGGGAGGTGATAAGTCTGACTCCTGGAGATGGCAGGAAATAGGTGTACCTGATGGTACTGGAGGTGCCTGGTGGAATCTGGCTCCCAACCAACGCACCTTTGATGAATTTGAAGAGGGCGACCCGCGTAAGTTTATGACGTTGTGGTGTCCGGGCGGAGCCTATTATACGGAAATCAGTGGTAATGTGGCGGACTGGGATTATATGATCAATCATTTGTCGTCAGACAAGCACCTGTATGGCACCCGCAAGGAGTGTCCCGACTATCAGATTGCGGACGCTGATAATGAAATTAATACCCGCTTGATGCGTTACTCCGATGTACTTCTGATGTACGCCGAATGTTTGAGTGAACTGGGTAATGACAGCAAACCTGTAACAGATCCATCCGGCCCGAAGTATTACATTCAGCAGGTACGTGACCGTGCCAACAAGGTGGTTCCATCTGAACAACCGCATTTGTGGTACCAGCATGATCCGGGTTACATTCTTACTGTGGATGAGTTATTGGCAAGCGGCAAAATAATCAATGGTGTGCCTATGAATAGTATAAAGAATATCATCGTCCACGAACGCTTTGTAGAGTTCTGTGGTGAGTACTTGCGCTATTTTGACCTTCTTCGCTGGGGTATGGCAGATTCCAGTTGGCTGTCATCCATTCAGGCTTTGGGATGGAGTGAAAAGGCGATGTATTATCCCTTCCCCGAAGAAGAATTGGCTAACAATCCGAACCTGAAAGGGAATGCTATGAACTGATATTGTATCTTTATTTAGTTGAAAAAGAAAGATATGTTGTTTCCTATTAATAGAGGGCGAATGACAACTAGCCAACTTTGCATCCGTTCCCATTAGCAGAAACGCTCGTTCCCATAAGGAGAAACGAGCGTTTCCATTAAAGGAAACTGTAGTTCCCATTGGAGGGAACTATCGTTCCCAAGCCTAGGAAACGACAGTTTCTAAGTGTAGAAACGACCGTTTCCTACTATAAGGAAACTGCAATGTGACTATATTACAATGAAATGATATTATAGAACTGGAAGCACCTTTATGCTGATAGAATCAGTTATAGTTCCCCAATGAAGTAGAGTATTGCGGAGACGCTTACGAAAACAATAAAGGCAGGTGTAGGCAATCAATTTGCCTACACCTGCCTTCACTTTGCCTACACCCATTAGTCTGCTATATATCAGTGATTTATATGATGGGTGTAGGAGTGCATGCAGAAATGCAAAAAAACTGTTTTTGTTTTTAGGTTTGTTTTAGCATTATTTGACCTCTGCCACAAGAGGACTGAACGCAACCTTGTATGTTTTGATTAACCCCTTATAGTCGAATTTCACAATAGCAGTTCCGGAAACCGATGTTGCCTGGATAATCTCTACTTTTACATTCTTATCAGTCGCTGATGCCGACACAGCAGGGATTCCGGTAGTTTCGGCCGGAAGCTTGTAGGTAGTCTCATAGATATCATAGCCGGTAATACCATTGCTTTCGGTGGAACGCACAGGGGTTGCCGGTATTTCGATAGCTTGTCCGTTGACCTCTATTTTTACTTCGGGGGCAATCGGGCGGATAATCTTCTTCTTGTTTGAACTGAATCCCAATCCGGCCAAATCGAAAAGATTACCGGCTTCTTCACTCTCAGCAACGAGGTAAATTGCATGTTTTTTGTCCAAGTGGTCAACAAACTTCGATACATCAATTGTAAATTGTGTCGTTTCCTGTACCGAATTGGCGGGAATAACTATTTCACCTATCTTCGTTCCTTTCCAAGTTTTGTTATCCCACGGACCGTCTAACCAAACGTTCACTTTAAACGTCTTTGATGTTTTCGGTGCAAGGAAGAGGTTGAAGGCTGTTTTGTTTCCCTTTTTGGTTCCTTCGAAAGCTTTCAGGCCCAGTTTATCTTTATTCAATCCGCCGAAACCGAAGTACTTATATCCTATTATATGGCCGTTCTTCACGTTTGTGATAGGAGCGTGGTTATCCCAGATGTCCCATGAATCCTGTTGGATACGTCCGTCGGAGAGATAACATGCAAATCCTGCGGAATAATACTGATAAGGATCAAGACCAAATATATGGAATCCTTCCGAAGTTACTTCCGCTCCTTTGTATTCATTTCCCTGGCTGTCTTTGGCTGTCCAGATATTATCTTTTGCATATGGATCGTAAGCTCTGATGGAAACCTTGCCGCCTTCTGACACCGGCTTTTTATCCCATTCCACATGAATCGGAGCTACCATAGACTGGCGTGCGTTTCCGAATCCACGAGGTGGGCGGTGATAGAATACGTACCATTGTCCGTTGATGAGCTCTATACTTCCATGCGTATTGTGCCCTGCATTAGTCGTTTGTAACTGTGAACCGTCCTGGTTTAGCACCGGTGCACGAGAGTCGACCAGAACGCCGCCGCTTTTCCACGGACCCAGTGGAGAATCACCATAAGCGTAACGTAAAGTGGAGTTGGAACTGCCCAATCCATAGTCGGGACCTGAATGTCCGCTATAGATGGTCACATATTTATTTCCAATCTTACGTATGGATGAGGCTTCAAAGAAGTTGAATGCTTCAAGGTCTTCTCCGGGAAAGATGTGCGGATATGAAATATTCTTCGGCCCGCGGTTGTTGCCTCTGCGGACGCCTGCCGGCATGAAATAGGGGATAACCTCTGTTCCGGGGCGTACGGAATACATGGTGTTCTGATCCAGTTGGGCGGCTAATGAACGTTGAAATCCCCAATATCCATAGGCTCTGAATCCGATTTCATAATCAGGGTCGTTGGGGTCTGTGATGTATTCGATATATACAGACGGGTCGAATCCCAGAATGCTTCCGGGCAGGGTTTTTGTGCCGTCGGCGGTCAGGTTGACGGGTGTAAAAGGTCCGTCGGGGCGGCTTCCTTTAGCCACCATCGCTTCCCTGTCTCTGCCGCGGCTGTGCGGGAACAGATAATATTCTTTCGTGCCGTCCTTTCTTTTCACTTCAACAAGGTCGGGAGCGTACATCACATCCCATTGTCCTCCTACCTGATAGGTGAAGATGGGCCCTTCGTCACGCCAGCTTGATAAATCTTCCACGGGTGCCGACCACATTCTGATGTCCGGCCCGCAATAACTACCGAAACGGACATCGTGCGAACCGATGATGTAAGCGCGAAACTTTCCCGGATTATCGGGATCTTCAAAAACACGGGGTTCTCCGTCCGGCAGATGCTCCCATAACGGCAGATAAGGATTGCCGGCTCCGTGATAAACAAACTTGGACGTTTTTGGCTGATTATTATTACCGGCTATTGCTTTTGTTATTGCAAACATAGGAACGATAGCAAATAATAATAAAGTGACTTGAATTCTTTTCATAACCAATCTAATCTTTTTTATACGTAAATATTTATGTTATTATTTGTTCAATAAGACACTGTGCGACAAAAGTAAGCTATCGAGGCATGAGTGGCTTTTGATATTAGATATTTGAATTTTAAAATCAGATATATCTGTGATAATCCTTTCGGCTTCGAAAGCTTTGAGCGCACCGCTGTTAAATCCGGCTGAGGGCATATTGCCATCGAGCATTACCACTAACATAGGTGTGGCTATTCCTGCCTTTTCAACATCAAAACCAGTCCGGGAATGGGGGATAGGGCCTTGAGCCCATGTTCCTAAAGAGTACGCCAATGCGCATACTAAGAGAATTGCTATGTGTTTCATGATATTAATTTTTATATTACAAATGTACCCCATTCCCTTTTACCCGTCCAATAGTTATGTTACACGTTTGTTTTCTGTTGTTACATCATTGTTAAAATGTAGTTTAGGGATGTTACATCAGGTTCTCCGGTTTTCCCCTATAATCAGTTGTATTTGAGCTGTTTATTCATAAAGCTTTCTGAACGTGTTCATAAAGCTTCCGGAGCGCGTTCGGAAAGCTTTCCGATTGTGTTCCAGAAGCTTCGGGAATACATTCAATAGGAAAAGGGGACAAATGGACTGGGTATGCCAGCAGGCTAATATTATCTGAAATTGAAAATGGATTATCTAAAATTGCAACCCCCTTGAGGGATATCCGCTTATCTTTGCTCCATGTAATATCTGACGATAAAAGAGAGAAATTATGAATTTACTAAGAAAAACATGGATGATGCTGGTTGCCGTTATGATTAGCTCGTGTCATACGGAAACACTTGACATTGTTTCTCCTGACGGAGACCTGAAGGTCACAATGGAACCCGCCGAAGAAAATGCTTATGGTGAAGCTGCCTTTTCAGTGGACTATAAGGGAGGGCGTATTCTTTCTCAATCACAATTAGGGTTGGAAACCGATACACAGAAGTTGGTAGGAAACCTGAAATTGAAATCCGTTTCCGCAGTGAAGCGTGTGACCGATGACTACAACATGATAACAGGAAAACGGAGCCATTGTGTGAATGAAGCTTCCGAGCGAATCTATTCCTTTGAAAACGAAGTGGGACAGACATTGGAAGTTACATTCAGAGTCTATAATGACGGCTTGGCTTTTAAATACGGAATAAATGCCGTTGTCGATGAAGAAAACATCATCCGTGAGCATACCACATATACCGTTCCGAAAGGTGCCAGAAGATGGATGCAGCAGTACGACCCGGGCTACGAAAAGTTCTTTCCCCTATCGACAGATGGAAAACTCACCAATCGTCCGGAGGTTGATCTATGGGGATATCCCGCACTTGTAGAACCGCAGGATTCAGTGTTTGTGTTGATAACAGAAGCAAATATCAGGCGCGGGCATTGCGGCTCTCTTTTGTATAATGGGGGGCAGCGCGATAGCTATCAGGTGCGCTTGGCCGATAAACAGTCGGTTGGCGATGGCCTGTGGGAATCTCCCTGGCGGCTGCTTATTATAGGAGACTTGTCCGATGTGGTGGAGTCCACATTGGTGACCGATGTCTCCGACCCTTCCAAAGTGGAGGATACGGAATGGATAAACCCCGGCATGGTGTCGTGGATATACTGGGCGCACAATCACGGTTCCAAGGATTATCAGATAGTGAAAGAATACATCGACTTGGCCACCCGCATGAAGTGGCCCTATGACCTGATTGACTGGGAATGGGATGAAATGGGCAATGGAGGCAATCTTCAGGATGCCGTGAAGTATGCTCTGGAACAGGGTATTAAACCGTTGCTATGGTATAATTCGAGTACAAGCTGGCTTGGTCCCGGCCCTTTATATCGGCTGAATAAGAAAGAAGACCGGGAGAAGGAATATAAATGGCTGAGTGACATGGGAGTTGCCGGTATCAAAGTAGACTTCTTCACGGGCGATAGTGTTGCCACCATGAACTATTATATGGATTTGCTGGAGGATGCGGTGAAGTACAAGCTGATGCTTAACTTCCATGGTGCCACCATCCCTCGCGGCTGGCAACGCACATATCCCCACCTGATGTCGGTGGAGGGAGTGTATGGTGCCGAGTGGTATAACAATAATTCGATACTGACCAACCGGGCGGCCGAACATAATGCCACGTTGCCTTTCACAAGAAACGTTGTAGGGCCGATGGACTATACTCCGGGAACTTTTTCCGATTCACAGCATCCGCATATCACATCGCACGGGCATGAACTTGCACTGCCCGTGATTTTCGAATCGGCTTTGCAGCACATGCCCGACAGGCCTTCGGTTTATGATAACTTGCCGGAAGCAGTAAAACATCTTCTGTCTGAATTACCCACTGCCTGGGATGATACGAAACTTTTGGCCGGTTATCCCGGAGTAGAAGTTGTCATGGCACGGCGTAAAGGTGATGTATGGTATATTGCGGGCATCAATGGCACCAATGAGCCGAGGACGCTCCGTGCACCTCTGGCGGCTATTTCAGTAAGTGGCAAACAAATGTCTTTGTTTAAAGATGGCACCGATGACAGAAGCTTTGCTATTGAAGAAAACATTCCCTTGTCGGACGAAGAAACCGGCTTAGAGATAAAGTGTTTACCACGCGGTGGTTTTGTAGCTGTAATAAGATGATGAAAACAAAATATTTGAGGCTTTTGCCTGTGATATGTCTTGCGTTTCAGGTACACGCTCAGCAATTACCCGAACGTGATTATCTGAATGTGAATATCGATTTGAATATCCATGGTGTGGGAGGGGTTGACTCTTGGGGTGCAAGAATGTTGGATGAATATACGATTGATGGCAATCAGGTCTATTATTACGGCTATGTAATGGAGTATTCCGATTGATAGTCGTTTATTTATCTAAAGTTGATACTCAAATATCTAAAATTAAAAAGGATACAAGTGGCATACAGCTATTTTTGTATCACATAAAGTTATGGAATATTTTAATCACTAAATATAATAAGTAACCATGAAATCAATTAAAAGTGTATTGATATTAATGGCGCTGTGTTGTTGTACTTCTCTTATAGGGCAAGATTATCAGCAGACTCCCGAGGGACTTAAGGCGACCGTTAATTCTGTAGATGTGGAGTTACAATTCTACACTCCGTCAATTGTAAGAATTCTGAAATCTCCTGATGGCTGGAAGTATGTGAAAGAGAGCCTCTCGGTAATAGAGGCTCCTCAGAAAGTGAAACCTGCCATTACCAAGGAAGGTAATACTGTTAGACTGAAAAGTAGTGAAATGGAGGTTACTCTTAATTTGGAGTCAGGCATTGTGGCTTTCTTCAATACTAAAGGAGAGCCTTTGCTTTGTGAAAAAGGAAAGCCGGAGTTTACTGATTTCAATGATGCAGGCACGAAAACATTCGCTGTTAAACAGACATTCCTTTTAGATAAGGATGAGCCTCTTTATGGATTAGGTATTCTTCAGAATGGGAAAATGTCACAACGTAACCAAACTAAGCATCTTGTGCAGGGCAATGTGGAAGACGTAGTCCCATTCGTGCAGTCGGTGAAGGGATACGGTCTTTTCTGGGATAACTATTCACCAACCAATTTTGCTGATAAACCGGAAGGAACCTCTTTCCAGTCCGAAGTGGGAGATTGCATCGACTATTACTTCATGTATGGCGGAAATGCCGACGGCGTAGTTGCACAGATGCGTGCGCTGACCGGACAGGTTCCCATGTTCCCCCTCTGGACCTACGGTTATTTCCAAAGCAAAGAACGCTACAAGAGCCAGGAAGAAACGGTGGGTGTGGTACGGAAATACCGCGAACTGGGTGTTCCTCTCGACGGAATCATTCAGGATTGGCAATACTGGGGACACAACTATTTGTGGAATGCCATGGACTTCAAGAATCCATTGTTCAGCGAGCCGCAAAAGATGATTAATGATGTACACGGAATGAATGCGCACATGTTGATTTCTATCTGGTCTTCGTTTGGACCGATGACCAAACCTTACAGAGAACTGGATAAGAAAGGTATGCTGTTTAATTTCTCTACATGGCCCCAGTCGGGACTCGAAACGTGGCCGCCCGACATGGAATATCCTTCCGGAGTACGCGTATACGATGCCTATAATCCGAAAGCTCGTGATATTTATTGGAAATACCTGAATGAAGGCATCTTCAAATTGGGCATGGATGGCTGGTGGATGGATTCTACGGAGCCCGACCATTTGGACTGGAAGCCGGAAGACTTTAATACGAAGACTTATCTGGGTTCGTTCCGCAAAGTGCGCAATGCTTATCCGTTGTTGGCGGTGGGTGGAGTCTATGATAACCAGCGTGCCGTAACTTCCGATAAACGCGTCTTTATTCTCACACGTTCCGTCTTTGCCGGACAGCAGCGCTACGGAGCCAATGTATGGTCGGGGGATATCGGTTCTTCCTGGGAGTCACTGCGTAATCAGATTCCGGCGGGTTTGAACTTTACTCTTACCGGAAATCCTAATTTCAACACTGATATAGGTGGTTTCTTTGCCGGACATTATAACAAGAGTTGGAATGACGGAAGCGCAACCAAGAATCCGATGTTCCAGGAATTATATGTACGTTGGTTGCAATTCGGGACGTTTACTCCGATGATGCGTTCTCATGGAGCTGATACGCCGAGAGAAATTTATCAATTCGGGAAAAAAGGCGAACCAGTATATGATGCTATTGAGAAGATGATTAGCCTGCGTTATTCGTTGCTGCCTTATATATATTCCACTTCGTGGGAAGTGACCGAACGCCAATCGAGCTTTATGCGTGCTTTGGTGATGGATTTCGCTGACGACAAGAGTGTATGGGATATAAAAGACCAGTATATGTTTGGCAAATCCTTCCTTGTAGCGCCGGTGGTCAGTGCGCAGTATACTCCGGAAAAGGTAGTAAAGGTAAATGAGAATGATGGCTGGAACAGAAATAATGCTCAGAAATTTGAGGATAAAGCCCCGGTAGATTTTATGCAAGCTAAGTCCGCAGAGGTATATTTGCCGGCAGGTGCTACCTGGTATGACTTCTGGACGAATGAAAAGTATGACGGTGGACAGAAAGTAAAAAAGGAAACGACTATTGACGTCATTCCGTTGTACGTCAAGGCAGGCAGCATCATTCCAATGGGGCCTAAAGTGCAGTATGCAACGGAGAAACCGTGGGATAATCTTGAATTGAGAGTATATGTCGGTGCCGATGGTTCCTTTGTTCTGTATGAAGATGAGTTCGATAATTATAACTATGAACTGGGGGCATATACAGAAATTCCCATCGCATGGAACAACGCTTCCCGCCAGTTGACGATAGGAGCGCGGAAGGGTGCATACAAAGGAATGTTGAATAATAGAAAGTTCACAGTCGTACTTCAGGATGGAACCCGGAAGGTCGTTGATTACAACGGGAAAAGAGTGAGTGTGAAATTTTAATGTTGACTTTAAATATCAGTAACAATGAAGAAACTTATTTTACCCGGATTGACGGCAGCTATACTGTTTATGGCTTCTCCTCAGGAGCACCTGAATGCCCAGACTCCGATTATACAGACCAAATTCACTGCCGACCCTGCGCCAATGGTGCACAAGGGTACAGTATACCTTTATACTACCCATGACGAAGATTATGCTCCTGAAGGAATGGCAGGCTTCCGCATGAAAGAATGGTTGTTGTATACCAGCACCGACATGGTGAACTGGACGGATCATGGGACCATAGCCAATTTATATAACTTTAAATGGGCTGACCCTGCCGTATCAGGTTGGGGAGGATTTGAGAATGGTGCCTGGGCGCCTCAGTGCATCGAGCGTAATGGAAAGTTCTATTTGTATTGCCCCGTACAGGGGCGAGGAATCGGTGTGCTGGTTGCAGATAACCCCTTTGGCCCTTTTACCGATCCTCTCGGAAAACCTTTGATTGGTGCCGAGTATGACAGTATTGACCCGAGTGTATTGATAGACGATGATGGACAGGCGTATTTATATTGGGGAAATCCTAATCTCTGGTATGTGAAACTGAATGAAGATATGATATCCTGTGCGGGAGAAATTACGAAGGATAAATTAATCCGGAAGGTAGAAAATCAGAAGGACCCTTATCATTTTCAGGAGGGTCCTTGGGCATACAAGAAGAATGGACACTATTATATGGCTTATGCAAGTACATGCTGTCCGGAAGGTATCGGTTATGCAATGGGCCCCGGACCGGTAGGCCCTTGGGAATTTAAGGGTTATATAATGAAGCCTAATGGGAAGTCCTCCGGAAACCATCCGGGCATCATTGATTATAAAGGTAAATCTTATGTGTTCGGGTTTAACTACCGTTTGAACTTCATGATAACCGACAAGCATCATGAACGCCGTTCTATATGTGTGGCCGAGTTGGAGTATAATCCCGATGGCACAATCAAGGAACTGCCCTGGTGGGATGACGGTGTCGGGGTTGAACCTGTCGGTACATTGAATCCATACAAGCGGACTGAGGCGGAAACAATGGCCTGGAGTCAGGGACTTAAGACCGCCAAGGACGATGAAAGCGGGATGTATGTTACTTCCATTCATAACAGGGATTTCCTTCAAGTGAAAGCGGTTGACTTCGGCAAAGGGGCAAAGACATTTGAAGTCCGTGCGGCTACGATAACCAAAGGAAAGATTGAAATCCGCTTGGATGACCTTGACGGTACATTGCTGGGGGTATGCGATATCAGCAATACCGGTGGCTGGAATACGTGGAAAACCTTTGTTACTGATGTGGAAAAGGTGGGTGGAGTTCACGATCTGTACCTTGTATTTAGAGGAGGAGACGGAGAGATGTTCAACATAGACTATTGGAGATTCAAGTAGATGGCTGGGAAACTACGTTAGAAATAAATCGTAAATAAATATATATCTATATCATGAAAAAGATGATGTTGGCATGGCTGACTGTTGCTTCATTACTGATGGGGTGTTCCGGTTCGGAAATGTCGGTGAAGGGAACGTTTCGTAATCCGGTGGTTTATGCCGATATACCGGACATATCCATTACACGTGCGGGAGAATATTACTACATGATAAGTACCACTATGCACTTGATGCCCGGCGGGCCTGTTATGAGATCAAAAGATCTGGTGAATTGGGAAACAGTGAGCTATGTCTTCGATAAACTGACTGATAACTCAAAGTATGATTTGATTGGTGGGACTGTTTATGGACGTGGACAATGGGCGTCGTCCATACGCTATCATAATGGGAAGTTTTATGTATTGTTCTCACCAAACGATGTACCTTACCGGTCGTATATATTCACGGCGGACGATCCCGCCGGAAAGTGGGAACTATTATCGAGAACACAGCATTTCCATGATGCCTCTTTGTTTTTTGATGATGACGGACGGGTATATGTATTCTATGGAACCGGTGACTTGAAGGAGTTAAAGGGTGACTTATCGGATGTGAAACCCGATGGAGTCAGTATGAAGATATTCGAGCGGGATGCTGATGAACAGGGGCTATTGGAAGGAAGCCAGGTTGTGAAGCATAACGGGAAGTATTACTTGTTGATGATCTCCATGGACTGGAGCATCCCCGGCCGGGTGCGTAGGGAAGTATGTTACCGTGCGGACAAGATTACAGGACCTTATGAGAAAAAGGTTATCCTGGAACATGATTTTGACGGTTACGGAGGAGTAGGCCAAGGCTGTATTATTGACTCGGAAAAAGGAGACTGGTATGGGGTTATTTTTCAGGACCGCGGAGGAATAGGCCGGGTGCCTACTCTGATGCCCTGCCGTTGGGTGGACGGATGGCCGATGCTTGGAGATGAAAACGGTCATGTACCCTTGACGATGGAGAAAGAAATATATCCGGCTGAAAATATGAAAGGAATACTTGGAAGTGATGACTTCAACACCGAGAAACTTTCACTCTACTGGCAATGGAATCATAATCCGGTAGATGATAAATGGTCTTTGACAGAGCGTCCGGGTTATCTGCGATTAAAGACCAGCCGGGTGGTTGATAATCTGTATTTAGCTCCGAATACGATTACGCAACGTATGGAAGGCCCGAAATGCAGCGCTACCATTTCACTCGATGTTTCTCATATGATGGATGGGGATGTAGCCGGATTCAGTGCATTCAACGGACATTCCGGGCTTTTGTCAGTGGTGAAGGAAGGTGATGCAAAGCGCTTGGTTATGTCTACCAATGTTGTCAATTTTGATAATACTCCCAATAAAGCAGTGGCCAGTGTGGATATAGAAGAAAAAGAACAGGTAGATTTTAATCAGGATGTCATTTATCTGCGTATAGAAGGTGATTTCACTCCGAAACGCGATATTGCTACTTTCTATTACAGTTTGGATAATAAGGAATGGAAAAAGATAGGAACGGATTTCAAAATGCGTTTCGATTATATGAAGCTCTTCATGGGCAGTAAATTTGCTATCTTCAACTATGCAACGAAATCGTTGGGAGGTTACGTAGACGTTGATTACTTTGACTATGAGAGAGCTAATGATAGAGTAACTATTAATAAATAATATCTGGATATTCATGAAACACTTTTTAGTTATAGCAGCACTATTGATTTGCAGTGCAATAAAAGCAGAAGAGAAACAAATTACAAGCCCGGATGGGAAAATATTGGTAACCATCTCTGATAAGAATGGGCAACCTACTTATAGCATCAGCTATAATGGCACTCCTTTTATCAATTCTTCTCCTTTAGGACTTGTTACTAATATCGGTGATTTTTCCCGGGAGATGTCTTTGGGGCAGAATGTCCGTTCGAACAGAATTGATGAGAACTATACATTGCCTAATATAAAGCAGAGCAATGTGCACTATGTGGCTACAGAGGCTGTATACCAGTTTAGCCAGCAAGGTAAAGCTATTTATGATGTCATTTTTCGCATAAGTGACCGGGATGTTGCTTTCAAGTATAAAATGTATTCGCAAAAAGAGACCTTATCCTGCATTGTGAAGGAGGAGGTTACAGGCTTTGTATTACCTGACGGAAGTACGACTTTTTTGTGTCCGCAAAGTAAACCTATGGGAGGATTTGCCCGCACCTCACCCAGCTACGAAACACCCTATAAAGCAGATGACCCCATGGGCAAGAATGGATGGGGCGAAGGCTATACCTTTCCTTGTCTGTTTCGTAACAGTGACAAAGGATGGATACTTATTTCGGAAACAGGTGTAGATAGCAAATATTGCGGAAGCCGTTTGCTGGGACATGAAAATGGACTGTATACGATTGGCTTTCCCCAAGAAGGTGAAATGAATGGAAACGGTACAACTGCTCCCGGGCTTGCATTACCGGGAGAAACGCCTTGGAGGACGATAACTTTAGGTGAAACTTTAGCTCCGATTGTTGAAACAACGGTTTCCTTTGATGTTGTAAAGTCACTATATGCAGCGTCCGGAAAATATGAATACGGCAGAGGTTCCTGGAGCTGGATTATCGGTATGGATGGAAGTACGAATTATGAAGAGCAATTGCGCTATATTGATTTCTCGGCGGCAATGGGGTATCAGTCTGTATTGGTAGATGCATTGTGGGATAGGCAAATTGGATATGATAAGATTGAGCAGTTGGCTAAATATGGAGCGCAGAAAGGGGTAAGCCTCTATCTGTGGTATAACTCTAACGGATACTGGAATGATGCTCCACAATCACCCCGTGGCATTATGGACAATGCGATAGCTCGGCGTAAAGAGATGAAATGGATGCAAAGCATTGGAATACGTGGCATAAAGGTTGACTTCTTTGGTGGTGATAAGCAAGTTACCATGCAACTGTATGAAGATATTCTTGCTGATGCCAATGAATACGGGTTGCTGGTGATTTTCCACGGATGTACTTTGCCTCGCGGCTGGGAACGTATGTATCCTAACTATGCGTCGAGTGAAGCAGTATTGGCGAGTGAAAACCTGCATTTCTCCCAGGGAAGCTGTGACAGCGAAGCTTTCAATGCCTGCCTGCATCCGTTTATCCGTAATACGGTGGGTAGCATGGACTTTGGGGGTAGTGCACTGAATAAATATTATAACTCGGATAATGCTCCACGAGGCAGTCGGCGTATGACTTCTGACGTGTTTGCTTTGGCTACTGCAGTATTGTTTCAAAGTCCGGTGCAACATTTTGCCTTGGCTCCGAATAACCTGACGGATGCTCCGGAATGGGCGATAGGCTTCATGAAAGAAGTTCCTACCACATGGGATGAAGTACGTTTTATTGATGGCTATCCCGGGAAATACGTAGTTATGGCTCGCAGGCATGGAGATAAATGGTATATTGCAGGGGTTAATGCTCAGAAAGAAACTGTAAAGCTGAAGATTGCCTTACCGATGTTTATGCCTGGCAATCAGGTACGTGTATTCAGTGATAATGAGGAATTGCAAGGAAATGTAAAACAAGTAAAGGTAAATAAGAAACAGGAGTTGCAATTGACAATGCCTTGCAATGGTGGAATATTAATTGTAGAATAATCAAACTAAAAAAGCAATATGGATAAAATGAAGTCTTTATTCTTTTCATCGCTATTAGCGGTGGTGGCTACTTCGGGACTGGCACAGAATCCGATCATTCAGACAAATTATACGGCCGATCCGGCTCCGATGGTATATAATGATAAAGTATATCTTTATACTACCCATGATGAGGATAATTCTACCTGGTTTACGATGAACGACTGGCGATTGTATACCACGAGCGATATGGTGAACTGGACCGATCATGGAGCTGTTTTGTCATACACTGATTTCAACTGGGCCAAAGGGGACGCTTGGGCTCCGCAATGTATCGAAAGAGGTGGGAAATTCTATATGTATGTACCCATGATTTCAAAAATCAATAATAGGGGGGCTATCGGAGTGGCAGTGGCCGATAGTCCTTACGGTCCCTTCTATGATCCGCTTGGAAAACCACTGGTTCAGAGTGAATGGGGAGACATTGACCCGACAGTTTTTATTGATGACGATGGACAAGCTTATATGTATTGGGGAAATCCGAATCTGTACTATGTGAAGCTGAATGAAGATATGATTTCCTACAGCGGGGATATCGTACGTGTACCTTTGACTGCGGAATCGTTCGGAAAGCGTGAGGGTGACTCTCAGAGAGCCACTTTGTATGAGGAAGGTCCCTGGCTTTATAAACGGGATAAGAAATATTACTTGTTCTGGCCGGGAGGTCCGCTACCCGAGCATATCGGATATTCTACCAGCGATAGCCCTACAGGACCGTGGAAATATGGCGGTACAGTAATGGCTGCCGGAGGCGGAGCGTTTACAATCCATCCGGGAGTTATCGACTTCAGAGGCAAGACCTACTATTTTTATCATAACGGAAAGTTGCCCGGTGGTGGTGGCTTCAATCGTTCGGTATGTGTGGAAGAACTTAAATTCAACAAAGACGGATCAATTCCTGAGGTGAAGATGACGGAAGGAATCACCAAGGGTATTGCTACCCTGAATCCATACGTAAAAAACGAAGCGGAAACGATTGCTTTCTCCGAGGGCTTCAAGTCTTTCAAGAATAATCAAGTAGGCGTTTTTGTAACAGCTATGAAGGACGGCAGTTATATCCGGGTCCGTGACGTGGATTTTGGAAAAACCGGTGCAACTAAGTTTACTGCCAGGATAGGCACGACACACAATGATCCGGTGCAACTTGAAGTACGCCTGGATGGTGTAGACGGAGAGCTGGTGGGAACCATTAAAGTACCCCGGACAGGTGGCAGTGACCGTTGGGATTTACGGACTATTGATATTTCGAAAGTGACCGGAGTGCATGATCTTTGTTTTGTGGTAAAGGGAAGACCGGCTACTAATCTTATGTATTTCGATTATTGGATGTTCTCTAAATAAATCAGCATTATATACTATGAAAACAGTATGGAAAAAGCGGAATCAGGTTGGAGTCATTATGACGATTCTGTGTGTCTCTGTTTTTTTGCTAAATACAGCATGTATTTCAAAAGAAAGGAAGAGTGTGGTTCTTGAGCTGAAACAAGGTACACTCTCACTGATACCGCTAAATCGGAATACTGTTCGGGTACAGTTCGCCCAATCCGGTTCAGTGCCTATGCAGGAACTTATCTATACAGAAAAGTCTTCCGTTCCGGAGTATAAAGTTACAGAGAATGATAAATCAATGATTTTATCTCTGGAAGGGATTTCTGTGGAATTTGATAAAGGTACGGAGGCACTGACTTTTAAAGATGCGAATAAGCGTATCGTTCTTCAGGAGAAAGTTGGAGGACGTTTTATGGCGGCTTCTTCTATTCAGGGTGAAGCTACATTCCAGGTGGAACAGCACTTTGTTTCTCCGAAAGATGAGTATATATACGGTACAGGTCAATTTCAGGATGGTTATCTCAATATCAGAGGCTTGTCGAGGAGGTTGACGCAAGTCAATACGCAGATTGCTATTCCTTTTATTCTGTCAAACAAAGGTTATGGCCTGTTGTGGAATAACTACGGATTGACGGATTTCAATCCGGCGGATGAATCTATTGAATTGGTTCCTGCGAGCGCGAGCGGTGAGGCGGTTACAGTTAATGCTACAAGTACAAGCGGAAATGTAAAAGAAACCCGGCAGACATACTCGTTCACAGCCTCATTGGAAGTACCTCATTCCGGGCGTTATTCTTTGTTGTTGGATGTCGGGCAACGGATGGCACGTAAGTATTATCTTACTATTGATGGAGATAAGGTGTTTGATGTCAATAATTTATGGCTGCCTCCTACTACTTCTGCTATTGTGGAGCTGACTACAGGTAAACATACCATAGAAGTGCAGGGTGAGCGCAATGATAAGCCTGTACTATATTGGCGTCCTGTTTCCGAGGAAACAGTTTTTCGTTCACCAGTTGCCCAATCATTGGATTATACTGTTTTTGCAGGCAATGGAGATGAAGTGATTGCCAGCTACCGCGAGTTGACCGGACCTGCTCCCATGATGCCTTTGTGGAGTTTGGGATATATACATTGCCGGGAACGGTACAATACTCAGGCGGAGTTGCTGGAGAATGCCCGTGAGTTCCGTAATCGGAAATTGCCTATAGATATGATTGTTCAAGACTGGCAATATTGGGGAAAACATGGCTGGAATGCGATGAGGTTTGATGAAGACAGGTATCCCGATCCGGGGAAAATGCTTCAGGAACTTCATGATATGGATATGCGCCTGATGATTTCCGTCTGGTCTAAAATAGATACTCAGTCTGAAATTGGAAAACAGGCAAAAGAAAACGGATATTATATTCCGGGCAGTGACTGGATTGATTTCTTCAATGCTGATGCCGCGGCTTTTTACTGGCAGAATTTCCGTGACGGACTGCTGAAATATGGCATTGATGCTTGGTGGCAGGATGCCACTGAGCCTGAGAATGACGACCTCCAGAACCGGCGTATAAATAACAGGCAGACCCCGGGAGAGGTTTACCGGAATGTTTATCCGATGTATGTCAGTAAGACGATCTATGAAGGTTTGCGCAAAGATGATCCTGACCGGAGGGCTATGATATTTACCCGTAGCGGCTTTTCCGGAATGCAGCGTTACGCAGCAGCTACATGGTCGGGAGATGTGGGACATGACTGGGAAACTCTGCGTCGGCAAATAGCCGGAGGACTTGGGCAAATGGCAACAGGTCTGCCTTGGTGGACGTATGATGCCGGTGGTTTCTTTCGTCCGGGCAATCAATATACCAATACGGGGTATCATGAACAGTTTATCCGTTGGTTGCAGGCAGGAACATTTTTCCCATTAATGCGTGTACATGGTTACATGAGTAATACCGAACCATGGAGATATGGAGAGAAAGTTGAGCGCATAGTTGCCCGCTATTTAGATTTGCGTTACAGACTTCTTCCCTACATTTATTCTCAAAATGCTGCGATTTCCTTTAAAGGTTCTACTTTGATGCGTCCGTTAGTAATGGATTTTCCGGAAGACTCCCGTGCATTGGAGCAAAAACATCAGTTCATGTTTGGCCCTTCTGTTCTGGTTGCTCCGGTTGTAGAAGGTGGCATTAGTCAGATGAAAGTTTATCTTCCTGAATGTCCGGCAGGTTGGATAGACTTCTGGAATGGTACATCTTATAAAGGTGGACAAATGGTGGATGTGGATATTGACCTCGCGAAAATACCTTTATTTGTGAAAGCCGGTTCCATATTGACATTGGGGCCTACGAAACAATTTACTTCTGAAGATACAGAACAACCGTGGGAAATCCGTATTTATCCGGGTGCTAATGGTGCTTATTCTATTTATGAAGATGAGGGGAACAATTATAATTATGAAAAAGGGCAGTTCTGCATATTTGAATTAAGTTGGAATGATACGGAGAAAACTTTGACCATTAGTGATAGAAAGGGAAAATTCACTGGAATGAAAAAGAAAATAACCTTTAATGTCGTAATGGTATCACCACAATCCGGTACCGGAGTTTATCAGTCAACACCAGATAGAACTGTCACGTATTCAGGGAAATCTATGGTGGTTTCGTTATAATAGTTCTAATCAATTAAGAGTGAAGTTTAGAGTATGAAGAATAATAGGATTTTGATAATTGCAGGTTTTATATTAGCAGGTATTGTTACCGGGTGTAGTCAGCCACAGACTGTGTGGCTTGATGATCTGGACCTGACAGCTATGACCCAGGGACATGGAGTTGGTATGAAAAACAAATCGGTTGACGGTAAAACCCTGACAATCGGAGGACAGACGTTTGAACGTGGAGTGGGTACCCACTCTGTCAGCGAACTGGCAATTCAATTGGATGGTAAAGCAACATCATTTACGGCTCAGGTGGGTCTGGATGATGAGATTCTGGAGCATAAGCCGTCGGCTGAATTTATTGTAATCGGAGACGGGGAACAGCTATGGTCCAGCGGAGTTGTAAAAGCAGGAGATGCGGCTAAGCAATGCTCTGTTTCACTTGATGGCGTGAAAAGACTTGAACTGATTGTTGCTGATGGCGGTGATGGTCCTTATTATGACCATGCGGATTGGGCGAATGCAAAAATTATTTCAAAGGGTAAGAAAAGTTTCCCCACACTGAAGTTTATAGCTACTGAGCCTTATATACTGACTCCTCCCGCTCCTGCGACACCAAGAATTAATGGCGCTTCTGTATTTGGAGTACGTCCCGGTTCTCCCTTCCTGTTTCAGGTAGCGGCAACTGGTGATCGTCCGATGGCATTTGCTGCAGCAGGCCTACCGGCAGGGTTGGAGATTAATCCGGAAACGGGTTTGATTACGGGTAAATTGACCGAACCCGGAACGTTTGAGGTGACTCTGCAGGCTAAAAACGATAAAGGAATGGCTGAGAAGAAGTTCCGCATTGAATGTGGCGACAAAATAGCTCTTACCCCGCCGATGGGCTGGAATAGTTGGAACTGCTTCGGGCACGAAGTTTCGGCCGAGAAAGTGAAGCAGGCGGCAAGAGCCATGGTAGAAAGCGGTTTGATTAATTACGGCTGGACTTATATCAATATAGATGACTCGTGGCAACATCACCGGGACCCCAATGACCGGACCAGAAGCGGAAAGTTTCGCGATGCCCGTGGCAACATCCTGACCAATGCCCAATTCCCTGACATGAAGGGATTGGCTGACTATATCCATTCACTTGGAATGAGAGTGGGTATTTATTCTTCACCCGGCCCGTGGACTTGCGGAGGCTGTGTAGGTAGCTATGGCTACGAGAAACAGGATGCCGACATGTATGCCAAATGGGGAATTGATTATTTGAAATACGACTGGTGCAGTTATGGAGGAGTACTCGACCGTGATTTGAAGAAAGATCCCTATAGCGTATCTTCTTTAGCTTTTCAGGGAGGAGGAGATTCGATTGCCGGTAGGAAACCGTTTAAAATCATGGGCGACTATTTACGCCAACAACCCCGTGATATTGTGTATAACCTGTGCCAATATGGTATGGGAGATGTCTGGGAATGGGGAGATGCTGTCGGAAGCCAGTGTTGGCGTACAACTAATGACATCACTGATACCTGGGAAAGTGTAAAAAGTATCGCTCTTGCCCAAGACAAGGCGGCAGCTTGGGCAAAACCGGGTAATTGGAATGATCCGGATATACTGGTGGTTGGTATTGTAGGTTGGGGAAATCCTCACCAAACCAAGCTTAAACCCGATGAACAATATCTTCACTTTAGTCTTTGGAGCTTGTTTTCTGCCCCCCTCCTGATAGGTTGCGACTTGGAAAAGATGGATGACTTCACTTTCAGTTTGTTGACTAATAATGAGGTTATTGCTGTCAATCAGGATCCTTTGGGCAAACAAGCTACGTGTGTACATGCCATAGGAGAACTACGTATTTATGTGAAGGAGTTGGAAGACGGCAGTAAAGCGGTGGGATTCTGTAATTTTGATCGTGAAAAGACAGATATTTCTTTCCGGGACTTTGATAAACTGGGTATTACAGGTAAGCAGACTGTCCGTGACCTTTGGAGGCAAAAAGACATAAAAACACTGGATGCCGGACGGGAAACATTATCTCTGAATGTTCCGGCTCATGGCGTATTACTTTATAAGTTTATGCCAGTTCAGTGAATATATTAAATTGTATACTTAATTATTTTATTATGAAAAATAGTCTTTTTGCTTTTAGTTTGTATCTGCTCTTGTCCGGTTTGGGTGGGAAAAGTAATGAAGTGAAATTTACTCCGAAAGGAAATCCGGTAGTTTTGAATAAATTTACGGCTGATCCGGCGCCGATGGTGCACAATGGTACGCTTTATCTCTATGTGGGCCATGATGAAGCTGAAGAGGGGCAGGACTTTAACATAACGGAGTGGTTATGCTATTCCACCAAAGATATGAAGACGTGGACAGATCATGGAAGTGTGCTTAAACCTACGGATTTCTCATGGGGTGTAGGCGAGGCATGGGCATCTCAGGTTGTGGAAAAAGACGGGAAATTCTATTATTATACAACAGTACAAGCGGGACCGCCGTACAATAGTAAAGTAGTGGGAGTTGCCGTTTCGGATAGTCCGACAGGACCTTTTGTCGACCCGCGAGGTACGCCGCTTGTGACGGATGATATGACTCCTAATGGAGCGCGCGGATGGTGGAACGATATAGATCCGACAGTTTTTGTGGATGATGACGGTACTCCTTGGATGAGTTGGGGTAACGGAACTTGTTTTTTGGTAAAACTGAAACCTAATATGATAGAACTGGATGGACCTATAGAGATACTTAAAATGCCGAAGTTTGTAGAGGGACCATGGATTCATAAACATGGGAATTTCTACTATCTGACATATGCATCAATGGGCAAAGGACGTGAGACGATAAGCTATGCGACAGCACCAAGTATGAAAGGACCGTGGACATACCGTGGACTTTTGACAGGGATGGCAGAAAACAGCTTTACCATACATCCGGGAATCATTGAATTTAAGGGTCAAAGCTATCTGTTCTATCATAATGCAACACTTACTCTGAATGGAAAATCAGGAGCCACAGGCCGTAGAAGCGTTTGTGTTGATTATCTATATTACTTGCCGGATGGTCGTATGGCATATGTTGAACAAACCAAAGAAGGGATTACGGTGAAGCCGAAGACTGCGGCGGAAGTAGCCGGAATTGTAAATCCATCTGCTGATGAAAAAGAAGTAATTGTAGAGAAAGAGATTATTAAGAACTGAGTTTCCCTTGATTTAATAGAAAAATAAGCTTTTTGTAGGTTATATTTGCGGTGGCAATCGACCGGATGCATTTTCTTACGTATCATTAATAAACGAAGATGTTATAATGATGAACCAAGAAAAGATACAAGAGCTTATAGTCAGGAGCAGAAGAGAAGATATGAATGCATTTTCTCTTCTGCTCTCTGAGTTTCAACCGCTTGTATTCCGGCTTGCATTCCGGTTGCTGTGCAACGAAGATGAAGCCAAAGATATGGTGCAGGAAACCTTTGTAAAGGTGTGGCTGGCATTGGATAAATACGATGCTAAGGCCCGCTTTTCTACCTGGCTTTATAAAATTGCCTGTAATACCTGTTATGACCGCCTGCGCTCCTTGCGCCATTCACCGCTCGATAATGATGCCGGTCATTCTTGCCCCACAACTATTTCATCTGATGATAATATAGAATTGACTGTATCCAACAGGCAATTGAAAGAACTTATCCTGAAATATACCAGTGAACTGTCTCCTCAACAAAGGCTGATTTTTACGCTGAGAGATATTGAAGAACTGGATGTATCGGAAGTGCAAGCCATTACCGGATTTTCCTCCGGGATAATTAAGAGTACTCTTTATCTGGCCCGAAAATATATTAGAGATAAAATGAATCAAATAGATACAGACTTATGAAACAAGATGATAGACATTATGAAGAATGGCTGGCTGAAATCAGAGGCAGGCAGCCTGTGATGAGTAATCCGGATGAACTGGCTGCGAATATTCTGCAACGGGTAGCCCGGACATCTTCCCGAAGGAAGAAAAAGAAGTTGTTGATTGTCGGTTGGCTTTCCGGAATCGCCGCTGGACTGCTGCTGTCTCTATTGGTGAGTGAGACTCTTTTTACTCCGGTTCCTTATGAAGTGAAGCCGATGGAAGGATATCGTTTACAGGTGAATGATACTTATTCTTTTTCTTTGCCGGAAGGCTGGGAAAAGATGAGGCTTTCTGAGAAAAGCGATTACCTGTCCGGCCAATATATACAGTTCAGGAAACTAAGGCGAAACAGAGTGATGGAATTAACAAAGAGAATTTATTAAATAAAATTATTATGAGAACAAATAAATGGATTGCAGCAATTGTCTTGCTGCTCGGTATGACCTCTTGTGGTACCTATTACCGGATGGTTTCTCAGGTAAATAGTGATGGCAGCATGCATAGAGAAGTGTATGCATATGGCGACTCCTCTTTTCTTGCGGGGGACAGGACACACAATCCGTTTTTATTCCAGATAACTTCAGGATGGGAACTGGATAAGCTTGATTCCGTTGTTAAATTCAACTGTTGGGGAGATGAAGAGAAGCTGAATGTAAAAGCAGGACGGACTTATCCTATGGTTGGTTCAGAGCCTTTCAGTACTTTGGACGGGAAGGAATATATGCATCCTTTAGTGGTTCCGGTTGAAAAGCTTCGGAAGAGTTTCCGTTGGTTCTATACCTACTACGAATATACGGCTACATATAGCGAATTATCAGATAAGGGACCTGTGCCTCTTGAGAAATATCTGACTAAAGAAGAACAGCGGATATGGTTCCGTGGTGATACGGAAGCTTTGAGCGGATTGAATGGTATCGAACAGAATAATATGTTGGATGATATTGAAGCGAAGTTCTGGAAATGGTATAATCGTAGCCAATATGAACTCAGCTATGAGGTAATACTTCACTTTGTAACTCAGAAAGGGGATACGGCTTTCGTGCGCCAGTTGGCGGATTTGAAAGAGCCTATCTATGGGAAGTATTTTTCCGGGAAAGATGCCGGTGATGATGGTGCACCCGAAGGAGTATGCGGTTATCTGGATGAATTCAGTCAGACGAAATATTTCTCAGACTTATATAAGTCAAACGGAAAATCAATGGATGAGTTGTTTGAGAAGAAAGGACAGATTGCGGAACTTTTTGGATATGCCGTGCAGTTCGAACTGTCCATGCCTGGAAGAGTTATTTCTACCAACGCTGCTTTGCAAAAAGATGGTTCACTTATCTGGAAAGTAGATGCATTCCGCCTTTTAGAGGGCGACTACACATTAGCGGTTAAATCCCGTACGGTTAACTATTGGGCATTTGGTGTAACATTATTGCTTATTTTGTTTATCGGTGGTTGCTGCTGGAAGATTTATAATAGATAAGTCATTCTATCTTGCATTTATATCCAAACTTAAAACTCAAATATCTAAAATTGAAAGGCAGAAAGGGGGAGCGCCCCTTACTTTTGCAGGCAAACAAATATTAACCTGCTAAATAATTTAATCATGAAACGAGTTTCTTTTTGCCTTGCGGCATCTGCCTTGTTATGGAGTGCTTGTAGCACTATGGTGCCACAAGACGAAATAGTAATCAATTTGCAAGATAAAGGAGCAGAAGTAGCTTCTTCTATGTATGGCATCTTCTTTGAAGAGATAAACCATGCCGGTGACGGAGGACTTTATGCCGAGTTGATTCAGAATCGTGGTTTTGAAGAACACGAATTACCTTCCGGTACCATGCTTCGGGAGCATAAAGCATGTGCACCAACTTCTCCCAGCTACTACGGCGGGCATGAGAATAACTGGTATGCCCATTGGGATGAAGAAGCCCTGAAGTTTAAGGCTTGGAGTGTTGTCAGTGAAAAGTGTGATGTGACTAAAGATGTAATTACTCCGTCAGAACCCCTGCATAAGAATACTCCGAATGCATTCAAGCTAGGTATAAGCAATATAGAAACTGGCGGAAAAGTCGAATTGATAAACTCCGGTTATTGGGGAATCGCTGTGAAAGAAAATGAGAAATATGATCTTCGTTTCTATCTGTTCAGCCGTGACTATAAAGGGACGGTAACAGCTAATATTTACGATACGGCTTCGGGAGAAGTAGTGGCGTCTCATACGTTTGAGGTGAATCATAGCGGTAAATGGGTGGAGTATAAAGCAGAATTGATTGCCGGAAAAACAATTAATAAAGGTGAGTTCCGGTTGGAGTTCACTGCCAATGGAAACTTGTTCGTGGACTATGTCTCTTTGTTTCCCCGGGAGACATTCAAGAATCGACCCAATGGTTTACGAAAGGACATCGCTGAGTTTCTGGCAGGTATGAAACCAGCTTTTATGCGTTGGCCCGGTGGATGTATTGTGGAAGGTGCAACATTGGAGAACCGTGTAAAGTGGAAAGAAACCTTAGGTGACCCGATGACTCGCCGCGGTGAATGGGTGCTTTGGGGATATCGCAGTAGTTGGGGAATGGGGTATCATGAGTTCCTGCAATTCTGTGAGGATTTAAATATGGATGCTATGTTTGTTGCCAATGCCGGTATGTCATGTTCCATTCGCAATGGAGATTATGTTTCAGAGGCAGAACTGGAACCTTTTCTGCAAGATATTCGTGATGCTATTGAATATGCTATCGGGAATGTGAAGAGCGAATGGGGAGCCAGACGTGCAGCTGCCGGACATCCGGAGCCTTTCCCGTTGAAGTATGTAGAAATTGGTAACGAGAATAGTACGGATATCTACGCCCGTCACTTTAATTATCTTTACTCTCACCTGAAAAAGGAGTATCCGGACCTTACATTCATCAACACCATGTCTTGGAAAGAACGGGAAATTGAGATGGTGGAGCAGACGGATATGGTAGACCCGCATTGGTATGAAAATCCCGGTTTCTTCTTTGCTGCTAACGGACTTTTTGATGATAAGCAGCGTGGCAAGTACACCACTTATGTAGGTGAGTATGCCTGCAACAATGGCGTAGGTAAAGGAAATATGGAAGCTGCTTTGAGCGAAGCTGCTTTTATCATGGGGATGGAACGCAACTCAGATTTTGTGACTATGACCTCCTATGCACCTTTACTTTGTAATGATCATCAACCCAACTGGAAGTGCAATCTGATTTGGTTTAATAACGAGCAAGTGGTGGGAAGGGCTTCTTACTATGTACAGAAAATGTTTGCCGACCATGCACCGGATTATAACCTGGGTATCAGTAAGTCTGTGGGCGAACTACAAACGAAGCTGATTAAGACCGGAACATTTGGTATTGGTTCTTGGGATACGAAGGTGGATTTCAAGGATATCAAGGTGACACAGCATGGAGAGGTGCGGGCGATTGATCCATCTCAATTTGAACACAAGCAGGGAGAATGGAATGTTTTACCTGATGGAGTAATATCACAAACGGCCATTCAGGCAGCCACCCGTACTCTTCTGAAAGATTTTTCATCGGATGAATATACGCTGGAACTGAAGGTGCTCAAGAATGAGGGACGGGAAGGATTCTTTATTTACTACGGAATGACGGAAGACGGGATGAATGGTTATGTTTTCAATGTAGGTTTATGGGGAAACACTAACGTAGGGGTTGAATGCTTTATGGACGGTTCTACGGCAGGCATACTGGGAACAACTAAACCTATTAGTGTGCAGACTGGTCAGTGGTATGATGTGAAGGTGGAAGTGACGCCGCTGAAGGCAACTCTTTACGTGGATGGAAAGGTGGCTTTGGAAACTCTTGCCGAGACTTATCCACTCCATTTCTTTGCTTCGGGATATGATGAAACTGCCGGAGAAGTAATAGTGAAAGTAGTGAATGCAAACAGTAAACCGTACGTAGCAGAATTTAAACTGGATGGTGCGGCTGTAATTGAAAATACCGGAAAAGTAATTTCTCTGAAAGCCAATAGTTTGGGTGAAGAGAACTCTTTCGACGAACCTTATAAGATTTATCCGGAAGTGATTTCCTATGATAAGTTTGGAAAGAACTTTAATTATGAGTTTTCACCATTTTCCTATACGGTTTTGCGGATAAAAGCACGGTATTAGCATTGATAAAATAGATTGATAGTTAAGATAATAGGTATAATAAATATATGAATAAAATGATGAAGTGTCGCTTACTTTTATGCTCTGCCTTGGCAATACTTGCTGTGGGCTGTGGAACCGGAAAAGAAGAGGTTTCTTATCGAACCGTTTGTAATCCTGTTGATTTGAGTTACCGCTTCTGCCTGGATGAACCGTCCAGGAGAGAAGCGGCAGATCCCTCGATGATTGTATATCAGGGAGAGTATTATCTTTTCCCGTCCAAATCGGGTGGGTATTTTCATTCTGTAGATTTGATAAACTGGGATTTGATAACTGCGGATAATCTTCCGGTAGAGGAGTATGCTCCTACGGTGGAAGAAGTTGATGGCAACCTGTTTTTCACAACTTCAACTGGTACACGGAGGGTTTATAAAGCTATTGATGTCAAAAAAGGTAATTGGGAGCTGTTTACGGATAGTTTTCCTTATGACCTGAATGATCCGGCATACTTCCGCGATGAAGACGGACGGGTGTATCTTTACAGTGGTTGTAGCCCCGACCAACCCATTATGGGGGTAGAACTGGATAAGGAAACGATGAAACCTACCGGTGAAATGGTACCTTTGATGGTTAGTGATCGCAAAAAGTACGGCTGGGAAGTTCCGGGAGACTATAATATCTGGGACAATGATAGTCCGTGGATTGAAGGGGCATTTGTCACTAAGCATGCAGGGAAGTATTATTTGCAATACTCCGGACCCGGCACACAGTTTAAAAGTTACTGTGATGGAGTATATATCTCTGATAATCCGTTAGGCCCTTTTACGCTTGCCCACCATAACCCTTTTGCCTATAAACCGGAGGGATTTGCCAACGGGGCAGGGCATGGCAGTACTTTCCTGGACAACTATGGAAATTACTGGCATATAGGAACAGTTACTGTTTCAGTACGCCACATGTTTGAAAGGCGTCTGTCACTTTTCCCTACCTTCTTTGATGAGGATGGTGAAATGTACGCTTATACGGGTTGGGGAGATTATCCGATGATAATGCCGGAGAAGAAAATTTCATCTCCCGAAGAATTGTTTCCGGGCTGGATGCTACTCTCTTATCAGAAGGCAACAGAAGCGTCGTCTACACTTGAAGGATGTCCGGAGAAGAATGCCGTCAATGAAGATATCCGTACTTGGTGGAGTGCGAAGACCGGTGATAAAGGAGAATATCTGTCGATAGACCTGGGAGAGGAGAGCCAGGTATATGCCATTCAAGTGAACTTTGGTGATCAGGATGCCGGATTGTTTGGAAGGAGCGGGAATATTTACTACCAGTATTACATAGAAAGTTCTGTTGATGGAGTAAACTGGAATATGGTAGTGGATAAATCAGATAACGATAAGGATGCCCCAAGTGACTATATCCAACTGGATAAACCTGTTACAACAAAATATCTTCGTATCACAAATGTGTATTGTCCCTCCGGTAAGTTCTCTCTGTCGGGACTGAGGGCTTTTGGTAAGGTGGATAAGGCAACGCCGGTCGAAGTGAAAGATTTTTCTGCTATCCGAAGCCAGAACGACCGGAGAAAGGTGAATTTGACTTGGGATGAAGTGAATGGAGCAACAGGATACAACATACGTTTTGGATCAGCTAAGGATAAACTGTACCAAAATTATATGGTTTATTCAGGCAATAGCTTGTTGATAAATATTCTGAATACAGAACAGACGTATTATTTCACGATTGATAGTTTTAATGAAGGAGGTATCACTAAGGGGACTGAAATTAAAGAAGTCTTATAAACGTGATAGTACAGTATATATACACCCGTTGATGGAATTAATATTTTCTTCCTTGTGTCTGGAAGGACTCAAGACCGGGTTCTGTCCACACCTGGCTCGTATCTGCTCCGTACCTTCTCCGTAGCAAATTCGGTTAGAGGTACTTCTAACCGAATTTGCTACGGAGAAGGTACGGACCTGAACCCTATTTGATATGAGCCTGACTAAAGCCAGGTCAACGGCCAATTCCACCAACGGGTTATAATATACCTAATTAAATAATGACTAAATGAAAAGGTCAGGCATATATTAAAAATAGAATAATACTATGATTCGTATACTTATAAAGAAAAAAAGAGTGTTTATAACATTTCTCTTACTGCTGATTACTATATCGGCATTGGCCGATTATCCTATCTTTACACAACGCTATACAGCCGACCCTTGGGGATTGGAATATAACGGACGTTTATACTTATATTGTTCTGCTGATTTTTTGCAAACCGGACCGAATGGTCCGGAGCCTGGATATTACATGAAAAGTATCACGTGTATCTCGACGGATGATATGAAGAACTGGACGGATCATGGAGAGGTGTTTGATGTGAAAGATTCAAAATGGGGGGCTCATCTTTCGTGGGCTCCTTGTGTGGTTCGCAGGAATAATAAATTTTATCTTTATTATGGCAATGGTGACCGTGGCATTGGTGTTGCAGTCAGTGATAGTCCTACGGGACCTTTTGTTGATAGTAATAAAGGACCTGGGGTAGATCATGGCACTCCGGGGGTCTTGTTGCTGGATGATGACAACAAACCCAAAATGAATAATGCCGAAGCTCCCGGTGCTTTGCGGGGAAGTGAGGCATGGGGAATGTGGTGTTTTGATCCGAGTGTGCTGATAGATGATGACGGGCAGGCTTATATGTATTTTGGAGGGGCGCACCCCGACAATGCGCGTGTCATTAAACTTAAAGAAAATATGGTGGAAACGGATGGGGGTGCTGTAAAAGTAAATACTCCCGGATTCTTTGAGGCTTCTTATGTTCATAAATATCGGGGAAAATATTATTACTCTTATGCGGGACATTATTTCAGTTCTCCTGCTAATATTGAATATGTGGTGAGTAACAGGCCGATGGAAGGCTTTGATAGTCCGAGTCTGATAATGTCGAATCCTCCTGTAAATGACGGAATGAATAATCATCACTCCATTTTTCAGTTTAAAGGAGAGTGGTATATTGCTTATCATAACCGGCAGGTAGCTCGTGATAATAAAGTGGCGGAACGCAGATATCGGGAGTATATGAGGAATGTGGCTATCGATCGTTTATATTATAATGCAGATGGAACAATCAGGCAAGTCATTCCTACAGTGGATGGTGTGCCACAACTGAAGAACTTTGACCCTTATAAATGGACCAGTGCAACCGTTATGGCTCATGCGCATGGCGTTAATACTGAAGCTGACGGAAAGGGCGGACGCTATCTGAGCGACGTAAAGGATAGCAGTTGGATAGTAATCAAAGGAGTCGACTTCGGTATGCATGGAGCAAAGCGTTTCATGGCAAAGGTGGCGAGTGACGGTAAAGGAGGAAAGATTGAAATTCGTTTAGGTGATCCTGATGGAGTGATGGTTGGCAGTCTTGAAATTAACAATACTGGTGGTAAACAGAACTGGGTGGAGAAATCCTGTCTTGTATCGAATGCAGTGGGTGTTCGCGATTTATATCTGGTTTTCAGAGGGCAGGGAGATCATTTGTTAACGCTTTCTTCCTGGCAGTTCGATTAGAAAAACAACAATAAAAAGAAGTTTTGTAAAATTGAATTTAATAGAATGAGAAACATGAGAATTTTAAAAGTAGGAATGCTTGTTCTTCAGCTATTGCTTGGAGGGCATATGCAAGTGTCGGCTCAGATATCTGACAATGGAGATGGAACTTGTTCTAATCCGGTAATCTTTGCCGATGCGCCCGATCCCTCTGTGATACGTGTGGATGATGCATTTTATATGGTGAGCACTACCATGCATATGGCTCCGGGATGCACCATTATGAAGTCTTATGATTTGGTGAACTGGAAAGTGGTGAACTATGCCTATGACCAGTTGGAAGAGGCGGATGGATTTGCATTGAAAAATGGAAAGAGTGATTATGCAAGCGGATCGTGGGCGGCTAATATCCGCTATGACAAATATGAGAAGAGATATTATGTGATTGTCACTTGCAATACTACCAATAAGTCTTATATATTCTCTACGGAAGATGTTGAGAATGGTCCGTGGCACAGGAGTGTAGTTGATAAATGTTATGATCCGGGATTCTTGTTTGAAGATACCGGTACTGAATGCAAAAAGTACATAGTCAATCCTTCGGATGATTTGGGTAAACATGAAACTTATATCAGAGAGTTCACGGTAGACCAGAATTATGACGTCACTCTGGGCAAGCCGAAGATCATAATAGACCATGCAAACATTGAAAATCCGGCTGAAGGACTCAGGGCGGAAGGATATCATGGGTATAAGATTGGTGAATATTACTATATCTTTATGATTCAAGGTGTAGGCTGGCAGCGTCAGGAGATTGTGTGGAGATCAAAGACACTGGAACCGGGTTCTTTTGAGGTGAAACGTATATTTGCCGGTAACATCGTTGATAAAAACGGGAAAGATGTAATGCCTTTCACTGGTATCGCTCAGGGCGGTATCGTTGATACAAAAGATGGAAAATGGTATGCTTTTCTGTTCCAGGACTATGGTTCGGTGGGTCGTATTCCGGTATTGATTCCTATGGAATGGAATGATGGCTGGCCTGTGTTGGGAAATGGAGGGAAAAGTGTTGACCAGATTCTGGAGAAACCGGTGAAAGGATATACTGGTAACGGCATTGTCATTTCAGATGACTTCAATAATGGGCGTTCGCGTAAGGTATATTCGGATAAGAATGTGAATACAAATATTACAGCCGGTATTTCTTATAAGAGGCTGAAGAAAATGGTGCAAACTGCTCCGGCCGAAGAAGTAAAGAAGGCTGTGGATGAGAATGAATATGGTTACAGTGGCTCTAATTTGAATTTGGAATGGCAATGGAATCATAATCTTAACAATAATCTTTGGTCGTTGACAGAACGGAAAGGATATCTGCGATTGAAGTCGGGGATTCTGGCCAATCATATTCAGGAAGCAAGAAATACGCTGACACAGCGCACTTATGGCCCGACTTGTTCGGCAAATGTGGCGTTGGAAGTGGGATGCATGAATGACGGCGATGTGGCAGGGCTTTCAGCTTTCCAGAACCAGTATGGCTTTGTAGGAGTGAAGATGGAAAACGGAAAGAAGTATGTTGTGATGCAGCGTGCACAGCAGAAAGGTGATGCATTGGGTAAAGTAATGGAAACTGTTCCGTTGGAGCAGGAACGTGTTTATCTGAAAGCAGATTTCGACTTCTATGATAAAACGGATAAAGCCTATTTCTTTTATAGTCTGGATGGGAAAAACTGGACGAAGATAGGTGATACTTTACAGATGTATTACGACTGGCCTCATTTTGTGGGCTATCGTTTCGGTTTATTCTATTACTCTACGGAGAACTTGGGAGGATGTGTCGATTTTGATTATTTCAAGGTAAGTGACGAGATATAGATTTTATCTATCCCTGCATAGACAAATCCGATGAATAAAAAACGTGTAAATATCAAACAAAATCCCTATTTTTGTGTTGTTAATAAGAATGACTAACGACAATTGATACGTAATTTACTAACTAAATAAGAAAAAGATTATGGCTAAAAGTGTTAAGGGAACTCAAACAGAAAAGAATCTGTTGACCTCATTTGCAGGAGAATCACAGGCAAGAATGCGTTACACTTACTTTGCAAGTGTGGCTAAGAAAGAAGGTTACGAACAAATCGCTGCTATTTTCACTGAAACGGCTGACCAGGAAAAAGAACACGCTAAACGTATGTTCAAGTATCTGGAAGGTGGTATGGTGGAAATCACTGCAAGCTATCCTGCCGGTGTCATCAGCACTACATTGGACAACCTGAAAGAAGCTGCTGCCGGCGAACACGAAGAATGGTCATTGGATTATCCTCACTTTGCTGACGTGGCAGAAAAAGAAGGTTTCTATGAAATTGCTGCTATGTACCGCAACATTTCAATTGCCGAAAAGGGTCATGAAGAAAGATACCTGGCTTTCGTAAACAATATTGAGAACGCTACTGTATTCGCTAAAGAAGGCGAAGTGGTATGGCAATGCCGTAACTGTGGTTTCATCTATACAGGTAAGGAAGCTCCTGAAGTTTGCCCGGCTTGCTTGCATCCGCAGGCTTACTTCGAAGTAAAGAAGGAAAATTATTAAGAAATTCTTATTTCTACGATAAAGAACGCCCGGATGTTTTTAATTAAACATCTGGGTGTTCTGCATTATAAGCGGTAATATCTTAACTTTCCTCCTTCAAAAAGGAGGAGTACCCCGTAGGAGGAGGTGGTAGGTAAAGATAATATCTCTTATCTTATTTCTTTGCGTGCGGATAGTCAATCGTATAGTGCAACCCGCGGCTTTCCTTGCGTTCTATTGCCTGACGTGTAATCAGATAACCTACATTAACCATATTACGCAATTCACAGATAGCCCTGGATGCCTTGCTGCGTTTGAATAAGTCTTCCGTTTCCTCGTATATCATATCCAGGCGTACCCAGGCACGTTTCAGACGCAGGTCACTGCGGACAATGCCTACATACGCACCCATAATCTGGTTCACCTCTTTCATACTTTGGGTAATAAGCACCATTTCTTCGTTGGTCACCGTGCCCTCAGCATTCCACTCCGGTATTTCGTGATTGAATTCGTAACGGTCGAGCTCGCTTAATGCGTGTTTAGCAGCGGCATCGGCATAGACAACGGCTTCTATCAATGAATTGGAAGCCAACCGGTTTCCTCCATGTAAACCTGTACAGGAGCATTCTCCTACAGCATACAAGCGATTGATAGAAGACTCTCCGTTCAAATTCACCTTGATACCCCCGCAAAGGTAATGGGCGGCAGGAGCCACAGGGATATAATCTTTGGTAATATCAATGCCCAGACTGAGGCATTTCTCATAGATATTCGGGAAATGCTTTTTGGTTTCTTCCGGGTTCTTATGCGTAACGTCCAGATAAACGTGGTCATCACCGCGCTGTTTCATTTCACTATCGATAGCACGTGCCACAATATCACGTGGAGCGAGCGATAAACGAGGGTCATACTTCTGCATGAACTCTTCTCCCCCCATATTACGCAATACGGCACCGTATCCGCGCATCGCTTCTGTAATCAGGAAACAGGGGCGGTCGCCCGGATGATAAAGTGCAGTGGGGTGGAACTGGATGAATTCCATGTCCTGTACAAAACCTTTGGCACGATATACCATAGCTATACCGTCTCCTGTGGCCACCAGCGGATTAGTAGTGTTGCGATAAACAGCACCCACGCCACCTGTAGCCATCAGTGTTACTTTGGAAAGGAAAGTGTCCACTTCGCCCGTATCTTCATTCAGTACATACGCCCCGAAGCACTTGATGCCCGGAGTATGGCGGGTTACGATGATACCCATGTGGTGCTGCGTGATGATTTCTACGGCAAAGTGACGGTTGAATATCTCGATATTGGGATGCGTTTTTACGGCCCTGATGAGGCTTTCTTGTATCTCGGCACCGGTATTATCCTTATGATGCAGAATGCGGAACTCGGAATGTCCGCCTTCTTTGTGCAGGTCGAAGTCTCCTCGGTCGTTCTTGTCGAATTCTACTCCCCAGTCTATCAGTTCTTTGATTTGTCCGGGCGCTTCACGCACCACTTTCTCCACGGCGGCACGGTCGCTTATCCAGTCACCCGCAATCATGGTGTCCTCAATGTGCTTGTCGAAATTATCTACCAGTGTATTGGTTACTGAGGCGATACCCCCTTGGGCGAAGAAGGTGTTGGCCTCTTCCAGTTCCGTCTTGCAGATAAGTGCTACCCTGCCTTTATGAGCCACTTTCAGAGCGAAACTCATGCCGGCTATACCGGAACCAATTACTAAAAAGTCGAACTCTTTAATCATATTTCGTATGTTTAAGTACTGCAAAGCTACAAAATAACTGGGTTGCTTGTACTTTTCCTGTATATTAATTCACGAATTTATGATAAGTATTGCTTGATGACTTCGTCCAGCGACTCTTCTTTTGTCAGGTTTATTTTCTTTCGCATGCGTGAACGAATCATATTGACGCTGTTCCGGTTGATACCCATAATCAGAGCTATCTCGTCCGTGCTCTGATTCATGCAGATGAGCATGGCAAGCAGTTCTTCGCTGCGTGTCAGTTGTGGGTACTTCTCCCGCAGTTTGGGCAAATAGAGCGGATATATGGCGGCAAATGACTTTCTGAAGTTATTCTCATCTTCTTTACTGAGCAGGCTTTGCCCGGTGAGTTGACTGATGGTATTCAGATTGTTGGTTGCCATAATTTGTTCTATCTGTTTGGACAACTCCTCGTTGTGTCGGTTCAGTTCCTGCTGACGGACGATTAGTTTCTGTATTTCTTGTCTACGCTTTTCCAATAGCAGGCGGTTCGCTTTTTTTCTGGTGATGAAGTAGGCAATGGAAATGATAAGTAACAATAATAATGCGATGGAGATGCATATATTGAAGAATAACCGACGCTGTTGCAGTTCCACTTGTGTAGAGAGCAGTTTATTCTCTTTCTCTTTGCGTTCGGCATCAAACCGGATGTTGGCGGCGGCAACGGCACGTATCTTTTCATCCATTTGCAGGGAGTCGGCAACGGCGTAATGGCGGTCGTAGCAACGGAGGAAATCATCGTCCATCCTTGTGCTCCGGTAATAGTCCATCAGTATTCGGTTGGCGCCATGTTCCTTTCCAACCATGTCCATTTGGGCAAATCCCTGTACGGCATTTTCTATGAGAGGTATTCCTTGTGCCGCTTTTCCTGTTTCCAACAGGGCGCGTCCCAACTGGAGGTTTAATTCATATTTGGCCCATTGAGGCATGCGGATGCTGTCCGGACAGATGCTTAATGCAAGCTGCAATGCTTTCTGCACAGAATCCGGATAGTCCAAGTAAGCATCTATTGTGAGTACTTTGTTGACGAACACTCCTTTAAAACTTTTCTGTTGGGTTGAAACTTTCCCGGCTTTATCCAGATAATAGAATACGGAGTCCTTTTCCCGGATTTTACGGAATATTTCCACCCGATAGCGATACAGGTCGCCCAGGCCGAAGCTGTCTTTCAGAAGTGAATAGTGCTGTGCTTTTGCGTTTAGTTCCAAGGCACGGTCGTACATGCCCAGTTCGGCATAGAGGTTGGCCTGTTCGCCGTAGGCTATCACGATGTTAGGCGGGGCTATGCTGTCGGTATAACTGTTGATGGCTTCCTGATTGGTGGCTACGGCTTTCTCGTACTCTCCTACAAGGCGGTAATAGATGCCCAGGCGGGATATGATGCGGAGCATATTGTGGAATTTTCCTCCATTGTGGTAATATTCCATTGCCCGTTCCAGCAACCGGATGGCTTGAGGAACGTCATTGCCGGAATAGATATATACGCCACTGACTATCTCGGCCTGTGGAATGTAGCGGTTGGCATCGTCATATTCGGGCAGTTGCATATACTCATCTGCCAGTTGGATGGCTATCCGGTTATTTCCCTGCATCTGATGCAGGCCTGCCCTGGTGGACAGTAATTCGTGCATGCAATATTGTTGGAGGAAGGGATTGCTGCTGAGGCTATCCAGATATTCTGTACCGGGACGGAATTGTTTGCTTGCCAGATAGCTGAAATAAGAAAGGCTGAGTATCTGGCGGGCATATTTGACCAGTGTGTCTTTGGGTTCGGTGCTGCCTGTCAGGGTTAGCAGCTCGGTCATCTTTTGCCTGGCTTCGTCGATGGCAGCCTGGTGTTTCCTTTCTTTTAGTAATGTATTCAGTTGCATGATGGTTTGTTGCCACTGTTGTGTATCATGGCTATCCGCAGAATGTGAATTTGTGGTGCAGGCTCCCACCGATAATATAAGAAATAACAGAAGTATTTTTATTTTCATGGTTTGAGAGTTTGTTTTGTTTGTCAGGCAAAGATACGATTCCATTTTTAAATATGAATAGGTAGTTCTTCTATTTTTTGCATTTTATTGAGGTTGATAATGAGGGAGATACAATTTTGTATATCAGATTGTATATTGGCAATTCATGGTTTAATCTTATACTTTCTGCAATTTTGTACGGTGATAAACAACTAACCAATTCAATAAATAAAGTGGAAAAGATGGCACGATTATGCATGAAAGAGATTAGCAAGGCTTTGATAGAAATGATTTCCGATGAGTCGCCTTATGCTTCGAAAGATATGTTGTGCGGAGCGCGCGGAGCTGTTTTCCGTGAGATATTTATCTTTCATTATCCGGGCTTCATAAAAGAAGTGCAGAAACACGTTCCCGGTATTACGAAAGATGAAGAACTGCTTTGTATGCTGATTGCCCTGGGGCAGTCGGCGGATGAGATTGAGCAATTGTTTTGTTTGTCAGCGGAGCAGATATATATGTTTCGCAAGGCAGTATGCTGGAAGATGAGACTGGAAGAAGAGAAGTTGCTGGCGGATAAACTACGGGAGATATTGGAAAGATAATTCCCCTCATTCATAAAAAACACCTATCTTAGCGGCAAAATCAGACTCAATGAACCGTATCTTCCATGCCCGCATTGCCGCAGGGCAATATTTGTTTTTGCTGATAGCAACGGCAGTCACTATTCATGAAATGTGGATGAAGCATGCCGTTTTGACTATCATTTTCATGTTGCTGCTCATTATTGCTATAGAGCGTCTCATTCATACCACCTACACGCTGACGGCGGATGGGCGCCTCATCCTCTATTTCGGGCGTTTCACCCGTTCGAAGGAGATTCTCCTGAAAGATATTATTTCCGTAGAACGGGCTTCGTCCATGAAGATAGGGCGTTTTGCTGTGATGCGCTATGTGCTGGTGCGTTACGGAACGAAGGGGAAATGCGCCGTGCTGCTTCCGGTGAAGGAAGAGATGTTTATAAAAACTCTTACCGAACGTTTACGCGAGGAAAAGCCGCAGGTGTAAGTCCTTGTTAACAGAAGTCCCTTTTCGGTGAAGAAATATTAATTCCCGGTCCCGGCTTTGCAGTCTTCCGGAAAGTCGTTCGTCTAATTTTCAAAAATAAGAGAAATGATGATGAATTTGACTTGTGCTATTTTGCATACCGACAGACAGGTGAGTGAACAATTGGAGATGTTCATTGCCAAGACGCCTTTTCTTTCTTTGTGTGGAGAGTACAGCAATCCCATTGAGGCGTTGAAGGGATACTATGAAAACAAGGTAAGCCTTTACTTTGTAGGGATTCAGCAGGAAGCAATGGAGGGAATCAACGGAATGGAATTCAGCAGATTGCTTTCTCCTTCCACCCGTGTTATATTTATTGCAGATACTCCCCGTTATGCTGCCGAGTGCTTCCGCCTGGATGCGCTGGATTATCTGGTATCTGAAATCAGTTTTCTCGTCTTTTTTGAAGCGGTGAACAAGGCTTCGCGCTGGTTCAGCCTCAAGGGTGAGGCAGGAATGCCGTTTACGCTTCTTCCCGAAAAGGCACAAACGGAACAGCCTAAGGTGCTTTATGTGAAGTCCGACAGTCGGATTATCCGTTTGGATATGTCCAGGATATGCTATATCGAGGGGTTGGGTGACTATGTGAAGATTTATAGTAAGGATGAGTCGAAGCCTGTGCTGAGCCTGTGCAGTATGAAGTATATGGAAGAGAAACTGCCTCCCGATGAATTTATACGAGTACACCGTTCGTTCATTATCCGCAAAGATTGTATTCGTACGATAGAAAGCAATAAGATTGCTCTGGAAAAGAGAAGTATTCCTATCGGGGATGTTTACCGGAAGAAGCTAAAGAGCTATATTTCCAATTATTCTGTGCTTTAATCGTTGTGTCAGAGGCACAGCGCAGCTGATCATTCATTATCACTTAACTTATAACTGAAGAGAAAAGAAACAAATGATGATTTAGCACAACTTAAGGCTTTCAGCATTGAGCTGCGCAATGAATGCCTGCCTTGTTCAAATCCGCTCCGATTTGAAGTTCCCCCCCCTTATTCTGAAGAGTACTTCCCGCCTATACTTCATAAAAGAATGTGAAGTGCCAAAACTAAGTCGTCCCCCCCCTTTCTATCTTAGCTTCGACTTTGCCAACCTTTCTCCGAACGTAATATTCAGATTCACACTAAAGCGGTTGTCCTGCATCAGACTACTACGTGAATTCATTTGTTTCCGCCACGTGGCCCCCAATGAAAGATAAGAATACCGGATGGGAAAGCTCGTCCCTGCACTGACTTCCAGATAGTGCATTTTACCATTCTTCAGATTAATATAGGAATTGCTGAAGCCCACTTCGCCCATTAACTCCGTGGAGCGAAGCAGACGTGGTTTTGTACTGACGGGTGTTTTGGAAACCAGCTATTTTGATGATGTTTATGAACTTTTGCCTTATGAACAGGAAGAGGTTGATTAGTGTTTTTGCATATTGTTTTTATGAAGCTGATGTTTATTATGAAGTTAGGTGTACTGTCCGTCGTGGCAGTATGCCTTTCTTGTTGCTCCGGCCGCAAGAGTGCCGGTAGCGGAGAGTTTGCTTGCCGTCCGGTGCAGGTGGGTGGCTTGGTGTGCCGTAAGCTGATGGAGGGGTAACCTCCTACCGTGAGCCGGGAGGAGATTGCGGAAAAACTGCCGTTTATTCATCGCCTGTCAGGTCAGTGACTTCGTGACGTATCGGCGAACAGTCATAGGGAGATTCCTTCAACAGTTTTCCCTGGATGACTTTCCTTGTGTCACTGCCCGACCTTGTCAAGGTCAGGGTGTAGCTCACCAGTAAGCGCTTGTAATAGATATCGGCACGGTATGCATTTTTCTTCTGGGTAACCAAATCTACCTCAAAACTTACTTCTCTTAACTCGCTGTAGTAAATGCCTCTGTAAGTGAATGGCCTTTTTTCTTTTTCGAAGATAATCTTTCCGTTCACGATGTCTTCAGGCATATCCACATAGCCGTTTTCTTCTTGGGGAAACCAATTCTGGAAAGGCTCCGAAACATCATATCCGAAGTTATATGTCACATAAGCATTATAGAATGGGTAGAGGGACATCTTTCTGGTTTCTTCCTTATCTGTAGATTTATCTATCCAGTTGATTCCCCAGGGTTGTGTTCCTATATCTTGTACTCCGTCGCCTTCTTCCAGATGATAGACGAAGGATTCTATCTGGTAGAAGTTGGTGCATTCTTTCTGCCGGACGAGGATTTGCTCCGAATAAAGTCCTTTGGAGGTGCTCAGATTGATAATCATTCCGCGTTCCCTTCCTTCGAAGTTATCTTCTAATTGTATGGTCAGTGCGTCGGCTTTATCGCGGATAATATACCCCCAATGGAACCGTACAGTCCCCATACCCTCCAGTTGTACAGGATAACCGTTTTCGTCCGACATGATGCCTCCATCCGGATAAGTAACTGAAGCCACCTTCCAGTTGGTTCTGGTCATCGGGATTTCTATGGAGTTTTGGTCACCTTCTATGAGGACCTCTCCCGTAGAGGATATGCGTTCATCGTTTTCGTTGTCGCAGGCTGTGCCGCCGAAAAGGATGATAGTGGAAAGTAACAGCGTTTGGAGTGCGTTGGTTAGTTTCATGTATCTTTCGTTTCTTTCGTTTCCGAATAGTTTTTGTTTATTAGACGCAAGTTGTTTAGAATTGCTGCAAACAAAGGTATGTATTTTAGTGGGAAAGACAAAGAAAGGGTAATTCTTTTGTGCAGATAAGGGAGGTTTTTATTAACTTGCAGGCAGTTTACAAATTAACCTTGTATTTATGGAAAAGATATTCAAATCAAAAGGGATGACTACTGTTGAGAAGTGGGGAACATTATGTATTCTTATCACTATATGCGGTATATACCTGTTCGTTAAAGAGGTATCTGCTTTATGTGGATTCTTTGTGGCCATTCCCTATATATTCAGTAGTTACAAGCGGAAATATATCGTTAAAGAGAATGGAGACCTTTGGGCGAAAACAATGTTTGGTGTAGTCCAGAAGGCAACCGGAGTGACCAGTATCCACTATAACCCGTCCACCAAAGGATGGCAATGGCGCACCCGCCAGATGGTGGTCAGGTATCAGAATGGGTTGAAGAAAGGCTTTTTCCCGATTACGCCTGCCGACCCGGAAGGACTGATTGCCGCGCTTAAAGAAAAAAATCCCGGACTTGAATTGCAATATACCTATAAATAAATAGAAACTATGAAATACCAAGTTGCCATTATCGGTGGAGGTCCTGCAGGATACACTGCTGCCGAAGTTGCCGGAAAAGCCGGACTGAGTGTAGTATTGTTTGAAAAACAAAGTTTAGGTGGAGTTTGCCTCAATGAAGGCTGCATCCCTACCAAGACTTTATTGTATTCGGCAAAAACGTATGATGCTGCGCGTCATGCTTCCAAATATGCAGTCAATGTTCCTGAAGTTTCGTTTGATTTGCCTAAGATTATTGCTCGCAAACAAAAAGTGGTGCGTAAGCTGGTGCTGGGTGTAAAGGGTAAACTGACCACCCACGGAGTGAACATCGTGCAAGGAGAGGCTACCGTTATTGATAAGAATACCGTGCTGTGTGGTGGCGAAACTTACGAATGTGAGAATCTGATTCTTTGCACCGGCTCGGAAACTTTCATCCCTCTTATTCCCGGAGTAGATACTGTGCCTTTCTGGACCCACCGTGATGCGTTGGACAATAAAGAACTTCCCGCATCCCTTGCCATCATCGGTGGCGGGGTTATCGGTATAGAGTTTGCTTCTTTCTTCAATAGCCTGGGAGTGCAGGTCACTGTCATCGAGATGCTCGATGAAATCCTGGGAGGTATGGATAAGGAACTTTCCGCCCTGCTGCGTGCGGAGTATGCCAAACGGGGAATTAAGTTTATGCTGAGTACGAAAGTGGTGTCTCTTGCTGAGGCTTCTTCCGAAGACGGACAAGCCCAAGTGCAGATTAATTATGAGGATGCCGAAGGAGTCGGTGCCGTACTTGCCGATAAATTATTGATGAGTGTAGGTCGTCGTCCGGTTACAAAGGGCTTCGGACTGGAGAATCTGGATTTACGGAAAACAGAACGGGGGAATATTTGCGTGAACGAGCAAATGCGGGCTTCCGTTCCGGGTGTGTATGTATGTGGTGACCTGACGGGGTTTTCCTTGCTGGCCCATACAGCCGTACGTGAGGCGGAAGTAGCCGTACATGCCATCCTTGGAAAGGAAGATGCCATGAGTTATTGGGCTATTCCCGGAGTGGTGTATACCAATCCTGAAATAGCAGGAGTAGGGCAGACGGAAGAAGCTTTGCAGATAAAAGGTATCAACTATCGCATAGTGAAGCTGCCTATGGCTTATTCCGGTCGTTTTGTAGCTGAGAATGAAGGCGTGAACGGGGTTTGCAAACTTTTGATATCAGATAATGAAACCATATTGGGTGCACATGTATTGGGCAATCCGGCTTCCGAAATCATCACCCTGGCAGGCATGGCTATCGAGCTGAAACTGACTACTACGGAATGGAAGAAAATCATCTTCCCCCATCCCACGGTTTCTGAAATCTTTAAAGAGGCATTATAACGATGAAGACTGTAAAACTAATGACTTGTAATGATGCCGCCCAAGCGCATATCATTCAGGGAGCATTGGAGAATGAAGGTATCTCTTCCCTTCTTCATAACGAGAATATGTCCACGTTGTTGCGGGGATATATCAATAACATTGCGGGAGTGGATATCCTGGTTGACGAAGCAGATTATGAAGCTGCCATCCGGTTGTTGGAACAGAATGAGATGATACCGGAACAATTGAAATATTGTCCTTTCTGTGGCTCGTCCGATATTAAGTTCGTGTTGAAGAAGGAGCATCGCGTAAGGGCTGTTATATCGGCCATTGCTTCTATGCTGGCGGCTGCTCCTCCGGGAAACAATCATTGGGAATACGTCTGTCGCGCATGTGGAGGCAAGTTTGAAAAGCCGGTTGCAAAAGCTCATCTGGCAAAAGTTTGAAAAGCATTCGTAATAAAATGAACATGAAGAAATATCTTTTGCTGCTTGCTCTTTCCCTCTTGTTTGTCCCTGCAACATTGTGGGGACAAAATGTGAATGTTAAGAGCCTCTCTTCCCGTCTGGATACCCTGATTAAGTATAAACTTCCCGCCGGCTCCAATGTCGGCATATCCATATACGACCTGACTGAGGGAAAGTCCTTATACACCTATCAGTCGGATAAACTCTCCCGTCCGGCTTCTACCATGAAGCTGTTGACTACCATCACCGCCCTTGCCCGTCCCGAGGCGGATGAGCCTTTCAGGACAGAAGTGTGGTACCAGGGAGTGATTGAACAGGATACGTTGAAGGGAGACCTGTATGTTGTCGGTGGTTATGACCCTGAATTTGATGATGAGGCTTTGGACTCGCTGGTAAACAGGGTGAGCCGTTTTCCTTTCTCTGTGATAGCGGGTAATGTATATGGCGATGTTTCTATGAAGGACTCCATTTACTGGGGAAGTGGCTGGGCATGGGATGATACTCCGGCTTCCTACCAGCCCTATCTTTCGCCGTTAATGTTGAATAAAGGTCTGGTTACTATAACTGCATCTCCAGGTGTAAAAGGCGATACGGCAAATATAGAATGTATTCCTGTTTCTTCTTATTATACCGTAACGAATGAAACGAAATCCCGTACTCCTTCTGCCGGACGTTTCGGTGTTTCCCGCGATTGGTTGCAGAATGGTAACAATGTAATTATTAAAGGAAATGTGGAAAATAAGCGGACGGGTACAGTTAATATCTATTCTTCACAGGATTTCTTTATGCATACTTTCCTTGAGCGTTTGCAAGCGAAAGGTGTCCAATGCCCTGCGGAGTATGCTTTTAATGAATTGCAAAAAGATAGTGTTTCTGTGCGAATGGCTCTGTTTGAAACCCCCATTCAGGACGTTGTCAATGAGATTATGAAAGAAAGTGATAACCTGAATGCTCAGGCCTTACTTTGCCGTTTGGGTGCACAAGCCACCGGTAAGAAGCGTATTTCCGATGAAGACGGGCTTGTCGCTATCCGCAAACAGATAAAGGCTTTGGGGGAAGATGCGGATTACTATAAACTGGCCGACGGCTGCGGACTCTCCAACTATAACTATATCTCTCCCGATTTGCTGGTTTCCTTCCTCCGGTTTGCCTACTCACGCACGGAGGTTTTTCAAAAGCTCTATAAGGCTTTGCCCATCGGGGGTGTGGATGGTACACTGAAATACCGGATGAAACCCGGAAGCCTCTCTTATAAGAATGTACATGCCAAGACAGGCTCTTTCACGGCAATTAACTGTTTGGCAGGTTATCTGCGTGCGGCAAACGGACATGAGGTTGCTTTTGCCATTATGAATCAGAATGTACTTTCAGGAGCTAAGGCGCGTGCCTTTCAGGATGCGGTGTGCGATGAAGCGATTAAGTGACGAGCTATAAGCTACGAGCTACGAGTGGCTGCGCTGTAATATTGCAAACCTCTCGTAGCTCGTTTCTTATAGCTCGTACTAATCTATACTTGTAGCTCGTAGCTTGTCACTCGTAGCTTACTTATACTGTGCCCAGTCTATATTCTTCATATCCCCGCTCTTCGCCAGTTCGGCATGCATTCCTAATGCAGCACGGAGGGCATGTGGAGTTTGAGACTTACCGTCAGTCATTTTCAGGTAATCCCACAAGAGATTTTTATAGTCGGGATGTGCACAGTTCTCAATGATGGCTTGTGCACGCTGTTTCGGGCTTTTGCCACGTAAGTCGGCAACACCTTGTTCAGTGATGATGATGTTAACATCATGCTCACTGTGGTCTGCGTGTGACACCATCGGAACGATAGCGCTGATTTTGCCTTCTTTGGCAACAGACGGACACGTAAAGATGGAAATATAAGCATTACGCGTGAAGTCGCCCGAACCGCCGATACCGTTCATCATTCTTGTACCGCTGATGTGGGTAGAGTTTACGTTTCCGTAAAGGTCTGCCTCGATAGCCGTATTAATAGAGATGATACCTAAACGGCGAACGATTTCCGGATTGTTGGAGATTTCCGACGGGCGGAGTACCAATTTATCGCGGAAGAAATCCATATCGTCATAAATGCCTTGCAGACAGTCGTTCGTTACAGTCAGTGAGCAGGCGCTACCGAACTTCACACGACCGTCGCGAATCAATCCGATAACGGAGTTCTGAATAACTTCTGTGTACATTTCGAATGCTGGAATGGTCTTGTCACGTCCCAGTGCACCAAGCACAGCGTTGGCAATGTTGCCTACACCCGATTGCAGAGGCAGGAAGGTTGACGGAATAATGCCACGCTTCATATCAGCAGCCAGGAAGTCGGCTACATTCTGACCAATCTTGTCGGTCAACGGATCTGCATCGGCAAAGCCACGTGCTTCGTCCGGCCAGTTTGTTTCTACCACGCCTACAATCTTTTTCGGGTCTACCTGGATATAAGGCTGGCCAATGCGGTCGCTCGGCTTGTAGATAGGAATTTCGCGGCGATAAGGCGGATCAAGTGGTTCGTATACGTCATGCAGCCCCATGGCATTCTTGCTGTGGGCAGCATTCAGTTCTACGATAATCTGGTCGGCAAGGCGGCAAACGGTAGGAGCGATACCACCGGCTGCGGTCAGATAAATCTTGCCGTCGGGAGTCACTTCGCAAGCTTCAATAATGGCAACGTTCACTTTGCCCATGAAACCATAACGAACTTCCTGCGCCATCTGAGACAAGTGGATGTCGTTATAAGCGATTTCTCCGCTGTTCACTGCTTTGCGGAAATCAGAATTGGTGGTGTAAGGAGCACGGTAGCGGATAGCTTTGGCGCGTGAAAGTACGCCGTCGCAAGAGTCACCTGTAGAGGCACCGGTGAAGATACCTACCTGGAAAGGGTTTCCTTTTGCATGTTCTGCTTCTGCTATTTTTGCTAATTCAGCCGTAACGGCTTTGGCTGTTCCTGCAGGAGTAAATCCGCTCAAGCCGATGTTGTAGCCATGTTTAATCAGGCTTGCAGCTTCCGCTGCCGAGATGTAATTGAATGCCATAATATATTTAGTTATTTTTTCTGTGTATCAGTTCATAAGTTACTGAAGATGTAACTCTCATTTTTTAATTTCTCATTTTCAATTCTCAATTAATTAATACTTCCGTTGTAGTATTTCCGACCAGATAATAGCTTTTCGTGCTTCTTCTGCCGAATGAATGGAGTATTCGGAGTCAATAGCGGGGTTTTGTGGAGTGGATGGAGGGGGAGAAATCTTCTGTTTCGGCGGAGCGGCGACATGCTGGGGATGTGCATCCGCAGCGTCTCCTCCGAAAATATGCTTCGATGCAGAGAATTGATATTCCTCTTTGGCGATGGGAGCCGGTTTCAATTCCTGTTCAGGTCCTTCGGGAATATAACCGCCATAAGTCTTTCCCCAACCTTGCGGCATGGGCATTGCGGTGTCGTCCATATCCTCTTCCGGTATAGGCATAGCGGGTTTGTTGTCAGCGTTCTTTTTTGCTTCTTTCTTGAATTGCTTGACAATTCCGATAACGATTATGCCTGCGATTAACAGAAACTGTAATATGTCATCCATGCTCATTTAAGTTTTTCACCGCCAAAGATAACTAAATTATCTGAATTACAGCCAATTTTTAGGCATGAAAAAAGGGCAGCTTCACAGCTCCCCTTATTTTTTTAACCTAAACCTTAACTATGAAAAAATCTAATGTTTCTTTCATTACGCAAATTTGTGAAATAATTCCAACTATGCCAAATAACTCTCTTGAAAATGTTTAGTCTCTTAACATTAATTATCAGAAACACTTCAAATTCTAACTATTGAGTGTTATTTTTTTCCCATTTCGTCTGTAAATTAGTGCTGAAGACGTATCTTTGCAGCCGAAAGTAAAAAAAGAAATTATGGAAAATGTAACGGGAGCAGACTTTAAATCTGCAACTGCTGATGACAACAAGAAGTTGTTCATCGAAACCTATGGCTGCCAGATGAACGTGGCAGACAGTGAAGTAATTGCCTCTGTGATGCAGATGGCGGGATATTCTGCAGCAGACACGCTGGAAGAAGCGGATGCGGTGTTTATGAACACCTGTTCCATTCGCGACAATGCAGAGCAGAAGATTCTGAATCGTTTGGAATTTTTCCACTCGCTCAAGAAGAAGAAACGCAATCTGATTGTAGGTGTGTTGGGATGTATGGCCGAACGCGTAAAGGATGATCTGATTACTAATCACCATGTTGATCTGGTAGTAGGTCCTGATGCTTATCTCACTCTTCCTGATTTGGTTGCTGCCGTTGAAGCAGGCGAAAAAGCCATCAATGTGGAGCTTTCCACAACGGAGACTTACCGGGATGTCATTCCTTCTCGTATCTGTGGTAATCACATCTCCGGATTCGTATCTATTATGCGCGGGTGTAATAACTTCTGTACGTACTGCATCGTCCCTTATACCCGTGGGCGGGAGCGTAGTCGTGATGTGGAAAGTATCCTGAATGAAGTGTCCGACCTGGTGGCAAAAGGTTATAAAGAAGTCACACTTTTGGGGCAGAACGTCAACTCCTACCGTTTTGAAAAGCCGGACGGTGAGGTGGTAACTTTTCCTATGTTGCTCCGCACTGTGGCTGAGGCTGCGCCGGGTGTGCGTGTTCGTTTCACTACTTCGCACCCCAAGGATATGAGCGACGAAACGCTGGAAGTGATTGCGCAGGTTCCCAATGTGTGCAAGCATATTCATCTGCCGGTGCAGAGCGGAAGTTCGCGTATCCTGAAACTGATGAACCGCAAATATACCCGCGAATGGTACTTGGAACGTGTGGATGCTATCCATCGTATCGTCCCCGATTGCGGTCTGTCTACAGATATTTTCTCCGGTTTCCATTCCGAAACGGAAGAAGACCATCAACTTTCCCTTTCTCTGATGGAAGCGTGTGGCTATGACTCTGCTTTCATGTTTAAATATTCCGAGCGTCCGGGCACATATGCTTCCAAGCATCTGCCGGATGATGTGCCTGAAGAGGTGAAGATACGCCGGTTGAATGAGATTATTGCTTTACAGAATCGTCTTTCTGCAGAATCGAATGCCCGTTGCATTGGCAAGACGTACGAGGTGCTGGTGGAGGGTGTTTCCAAGCGTTCCCGCGAACAGTTGGTAGGGCGTACGGAGCAGAATCGCGTGGTGGTGTTCGACCGCGGTACACACCGTGTCGGCGATTTTGTGATGGTGAAGATTACTGAAGCAAGTTCGGCAACGCTGAAGGGTGAAGAAGTCTGAACCACTCGCTTCGTTCGCATACAAGAGATTTTTAGTACTTTGTCAGCACTTCAGCACTATTAAAGATAATATGCATAAATATAAGTGATTAGCTGGTGATGATGACTGTGGTGATCAGTGCTGACAAACGGTTTGTCAGCACTGATTTTTTCTTCTTTTTCCCCTATTTTCCTGTGTAATATGCTGGTTTTCAAAGATTATACGCATTATGTGCCGAATTCCCAAAATTAGGCATAAATAGCTCTTTTGGTTTCATCACATAATCCCAGACCTGATTGGGCTATGATTTCATCTCTTTCGGTGGCATTTGCAGTGCTTTTATTGCGTGAGTTCAAAATACTAATATACAGTGTATTGCAGTTTCCTTGTGCAAGGAAACGCTCGTTTCCTTAAGGGGGAACGAGCGTTTCTTACATTGGAAGCTGTCGTTTCCGAGCCTTGGAAATGAGCGTTCCCATTAGGAGAAACTGCTGTTTCCATTAAGAGAAACTGTCGTTCCCATTAGGAGAAACTGCCGTTCCCATGAAACTGACACATGAAAGGACAGCCATGAAAGGAAACTGACAAGCATTCGTGACCGTTTCTGCAAGAATATAAATAGAGGTATTTACAGGTAATTGTAGGATACTTGTCAACGCTGCATTGAAATTAGGTTGCAAAAAGTTGGGAGGATATAGATGATTCTATAAAAAAATCATATCTTTGTATTTATAACCTCGGTTATTATAATCTGAATTATAAATTGTATTACTTTGATAATCTATATATTATGGAGTTTTTTGGAAGAGAAAAAGAACTGGAAGTTTTAGCTCGGGAGCAAGAACTATCACTTACATCTGCACGTTTCACTATCATCATGGGACGTCGCCGTATTGGAAAAACATATCTGATACGTCGTAGTTTCAAGAATACCCCGTGCCTTTATATCCTTGCCAAGAATGAAGCAGAGGCCACCTTCTGTGCTTCCCTGCAAAGACAGATACAGCGCGAGCTGAATATTCCTATTTACGGAACTATCCGTTCCATGCGTGATATCTTTGAGATACTTTTTTCGTATGCCACCAAAGAACATTTGAATCTGGTTATTGATGAAGTACAGGAATTCTTCTATGTCCGCAAGAGTATTTTTGCGGATATGCAGGAATTGTGGGATCAATACAAGAGTGAGATGAAAATTAACTTTATCACTTGTGGTTCTATCTATTCTTTGATGAAGGAATTATTTGAGGACAAGAAAGCTGCTATGTATGGGCGTCTGACGAAGCGCATAGAGTTATTGCCTTTCAGCATTGCCACTATGAAAGAGATATTGCGGCATTATCTTCCTTCCTATCGTAATGAAGATTTGCTCTGCTTATATATGTTGACGGGAGGAGTTGCCAAGTATATAGAGACGTTGATTGACGAGCAAGCGTTTACCAAACAGAAAATGCTGGAGTGTTTCATAAATGCATATATGCCTTTCCTGACCGAGGGTACCGACCTTATTAATATGGAGTTCCGACGCGAAAGTGCTATCTATTATTCCATTCTGAGCTTGATAGCCGATGGTAAGAATACATCGGGAGAGATTGACTCTATATTGGAGACAACCTCAAGTGCCTACTTGCGCAATCTGGAAATCAATTATTCGTTGGTTCGTAAAGTGAGACCGGTTTTTGCTTCGGAACGAAGCAGGGGGATACGGTATCGATTGAATGATAATTTCTTGCAATTCTGGTTTCGTTTTATCTATCCTAACCTGGATTTGGTGGAGAGTCAACGCTCTGATTTATTGTTAGAAATTATAGAACAGGGCTACAGTGTATATTCGGGTTTTGTACTGGAACGTTATTTTCAACAACGTATCCGTGAAGAAGAGCGTTTTTCTCTGATAGGCAATTGGTGGGACAGTAAAGGGGAAAATGAGATAGATATTGTAGCAATTAATAGAATAGACCGGCAGGCACGCATTGCAGAAGTAAAGATAAATCCCAGAAAAATATCTCTGCATGTATTAGAGCAGAAAGCACAGAAACTACTTGGTGAATTGAAGCGGTATCGTATAGAATATCAGGGATATTCATTGGAAGATATGTAAACTTACCGCAAGACGTACATAAGTCTTGCAGTAAGTTTTTTTGAGTTTAGAGGTGAACTAACCGGTGTAATTTATCCTATTATCCACTTACTGCCCGGTATGAACGAGATAATCTTTGCCGTTATGTAGCAACTGATGAATGTACTTATTGCAATACATGGTATGGCGGCAACGGTGGGCAGTTCCAGCGTTTGTTTGAACACTGTTACCCACAGCCCAAGCCAGAATATGTGCATGAGGTACATGCCATAGCTGAGTTTCGACATTTCTGTTATAATCTGTGGAGCTTTCGGACGGTTTATGCATGTGAACATAAGGAACGTGCCTGCTGTGAGAATCACACAGTTGATTGTACAGAAAGCCCATCCTATTTCTATTACCGGCGTGGTATGAAGTTCTCCGGGGATGGCTTGGATGTAGAATGAGTAAATGGTCAATGCAGCTCCGACAATCATTAAAATAGTTCCTATAGTGAGACGTTTCGAGCGGTTCCATGTCAGGTGCACGCGTATGTAATGTGCCAGTACGAGGTATCCCAAGTAGCCTGAGAAGTACCACAGCATATGATATTCATTCCAGAAACATTGTCCCCACACTTCACCGAACCATCGGTTGAAATACGGCATGCATGTTGATAACAGGAATAACCCTATAAAGAAACGTTCTTCTTTTGCTGTGGCTTTCTTCAGCCATGGCGATATGATGGGTATAAATAAATAGAGGCTGATAAGAGGATACATGAACCACAGGTGTCCGGCCAATGTTGGAAAGTTCAAGAATATTCGCGACATGTCTTTGAATGATGTTTCTCCATCTATCTGCCCCCACAGCAGTGGCAGGGTGCTGTATAGTATCATGAATATGAAAAATGGCGGTAGGATGCGCAGGCAGCGCTGGCGGTAGAATTGCCATGAGGTCTGTTCTTCTTTCATGGGTACCAGAAGAAAGGCGGAGACAATCATGAAGAGCGGCACTGCCATGCGTGAAAAACCGTCGTACACAGCTACCCACAGCCTATCGGTTTCACTGGCTAAATAGGATTGTGGTCCCACCATGTCTGTAGCTCCGGGGGCACCGTAGAAATTTTCGCTGGCGTGGACAACCATGACGAGGAAGCAGGCAAACACACGCACATAATCTAAAAAAACAATACGTTTCATTTTTTTTGAGTATTCAAGTTCGTAATTAGTATAAGATGATTTATGTTTATTCTTTTCATGCATTTATGGCGGAAATACTTTGTTGATATTCCGAATACTACTTTATTTTCGGAGGTAAAGGTAAACAATGTTTTTTATAAAAAATGTTATATGGAAAAAACGATTTGCTGTAAAAAGCATATTCTATAAAAGAATCTATACTTTTTTATTTAAGCAATGAGTTGATAATATTCTGATGAAAAATTTTATCTTTGTAGTATTGAATTCAATAGTATAGTCAACAAAATGAAAAACTATATAATCTTAATAATCTTTTTGATGCTCTTTTTACTAGTAGCTTGTAATGGACAACAAAACCATAACAGGCAGTTGGTGCTAGCGGACTCTCTTATGCAATCGCGACCGGACAGTGCATTGAATATCTTACGGGGTATTTCGATGGGGGAATTAGCTACACAGGTTGATAGCGCTTATTATGCATTATTGTTGACGCAAGCAAGGGATAAGAATTATATTGTGCAGACAGATGATTCGTTGATATGCTATGCTGTGGCATATTATGACGGGGCTAATGATGTGCGTATGCAGGCAAAGGCGCATTATTATTGGGGATGTGTTTATAGGGACATGAATCAGCAGGCAGAAGCAATCCGGGAATTTCTTATTGCGGCGCCTTTGACGAAAAAAACTAAAGAAAAAAGGCAATTAGGATTGATATATAATAATATAGGCTATATATATACTATACAGGAATTCAATGAAAAAGCAGATTCTATCTATCGCTTAGTGGAGAGTATTGCCGAAGAGTTGAAAGATACTATCCTTTGGGCTGAAGCCCTGTCTAAGCAAGGTTCTATTGCCTTAGCAAAAGGAGAGGAATATTTTCCTATTGCTGAACAGAAGTTATCAGATGCTTTTGCAGCAGTAGATAAGACAGGAAATAATGGGCTAAAAGCTAATATTTCAGCTTCACTCAGTAATTTGTATAGTCGGATGGATGAGGGCGAAAAGGCTTTGTATTATGCAAAGCTAAATCTTTCCTTGCGGAGAGATACAGCACGGGCTTATCGTGCTTTTCTCATTTTGGGGGATGCTTATTATAAATGTGGACAGTATGATTCTGCTATTTTCTATCTCAATAAAGGTTTGGTAGGTAAAGATTATCGAAGAAAAGTAGATGCCTGTATGCGTTTAGCAGACATTGCAAGGATTCAGGGAAATGTTGCTCTATCCTTGGAACTGGAAAGAAGCAGTTCTGCATACAAAGACAGTTTATACCAACTTCGCCGGAGTGTAATTGCTAATAAAGTGATTGAAGCGGAAACTGATGCGCAGACAATGCTTCAAAAGCTATATTATAAAGGACGTTTAAATACATACCTATATGGTTTTATGCTGGTAACAATAATGATTGTGGCAATTGTTCTTTTTCTATATAGACGATATCAAAGAAAAAATGACTTATTGCAAAGGGATAAACAAGAATTAGAAAAGACGAATCGGGATTTAAGTCTACATTATGCCAGCCTGCAGGCTGATATAGCACAAAAGGATTTGGAGATTGAAGACTTGAAACAAGAACTGGTTTCACATCAGATTGATGAAGAGCAAAGAAAAAAAATACAGATAGAACTGGACGAAATGATTTTGAAGCGAAGTGCTTTAACCAAAGAGGCTTTCCTGCACTCACCACTTTACGAAAAGATGCAGGTTATTATTAAAGATTGTCAGGATAGAGATGAATCAGATGAAGAAATAAGCGACCGGGAATGGCAAGAATTTGTTGTCGGAATGGATATGCAATGGAATAATGGCATAACGGATTTTTGCGCAAAGTACCAATTGTCTAAAGAAGAACTTCATTTGGTGTGTTTAAGTTTGGCTGGGTTTCCATTCTCCCATTTAGAATACTTATTGCATCTTTCCAGAAGAACACTCTATCGAAAGAAAAATGCTTTACTTAAACGGATTGGTGTTGAGCAAAATTGTGAATTTGAAGAAATTTTGCAAAGAAAATAGGTGATGGCACACTTGTGACACACTTTGTTTGCGTAGACTTTCGTAATTTAGCCACCATAAAACAAAAGTCCTACGCATATGAAAAAGGTATTATTTATTTTATTTTCATTTTTGTCTTTTACTATTTCGATAAATGCACAGTTTGTCTCTGGTAATACGGAGATAATGCTTACACAGAAGAATGGCGACAGAGAAATAGGCGATAAAGATAGTGAGATAACTCCGGAAGGTGCTCCTCAAACTCGCAGTAGTGTTTTTCAACCTGTGTGTGCTTACTTATATAATAAGGTAATAACTGTCGATTTTCAAGCAGCATTCTCCGCTGTTACGGTTAATGTTATTAATGAAGCTACTGGAGAAGCTGTTTGCTCTAAACAACTTATCAGTCCTACAAGCTTTTCTATTGATTTAAGTGGAAAAGATGCTGGAGATTATATGATAGAAATTATTTCTGATAAAATCTCATTAGAAGGATATTTCCCTTTATAATATTCTATATAGACAAGGGTAATCATGGCTGAAGTTGATAATACTGCTATTGTACTCTATTGCTATTTACGGGCACTATCTGTAAAGGTAAGCAGAAGTACTGTGCGTTGTTTGCTCGATACTCCATTAGGAGATGGCATACGAGGTATCAGTGATGCACTGGATATGCTTCTTGTAAAGAATGAAGTATATCAACTTCCGTCATCTGATTATTTTTTGCAATTGGAATCTCCTTTCATCACTATGCTTAAGGTGGACAGAAATCCATTTTGTGTAGTGACGAAAAAGGGCGATTCCATCGTAGAATTCATTGATGGAGATGGACAAAAACGCAGTATGACGATGGACAAGTTTTTGCAACAGTGGACGGGTACTGTCTTATTCGGAGAACCTACTGAAAAGACTTTAAATGAGCATTACTATGTAATGAAAAATATTATTTTCTATTTGTTGCGTTATAAGTTTGTCATCGCTATACTTTTTATCTTGATATTGGGGATGCAAGCTGCATTCTCCCAAAATCAACCATTTGCTTTTATTGCCTATTTATGTACATTGAGTTTTGGCATTCTTGTGTCTATCGCTATCCTCTATAAAGAATGGGTGAATGAGCAATTCATGGAGTCATTCTGCCATATAGGGAAGGTGGTGAACTGTAATGAAGTGCTTCATTCTAAGGGGGCAAATATAGCAGGTGTAGGATTAGGGGAATTATCTCTGCTCTACTTTGCTGTTCTCTTTTTGTTTTCTTTGATCCGCTGGAATGATTTTTATGGAATTTCTGTCATTTGCTGTGTTGCTGCAACCGCGTTTACTCTATATTCCATTATTTATCAGGTTTTCATTCTTCATAAGGGGTGCATGCTTTGCATGCTGGTAAACTTGGCGGTATGGGGTAATGCGACGACTCTTTATATGTTGAGAAATTATTTTGATATAGATTTTTCCTTTACTTCATTTTCCGTATTTATTGCTATAGGATGTATCTGTCTGATTCTTGGAATACAAATAAGAACTATCCAGAATAGAGAAAGGGAGAGAGTTTCTCTAAAGGAACATCTTGGTAGTCTGTTTAATTCGGAGACTTTTCAGATGTTATTGGCGCTAAAGCCTCAAATAGAGGAGATGGCAAGTCTGGATATTACGCTGCATAGTCAGGATACAGGAGGTAGTGAGGTGATGATAGTAACTAATCCCAATTGTAAGAATTGCGCAAGGATTCATCGTCATGTAAAAGAGATAGCTTCAAGGATTCCCGTATCATTGGTATTTCTGACATTTCCAAATGATAGGCTAGGTGAGAAAATTGCGCAAATTGTCATTGCAGCTTATTACATGGATGGATGGGATAAGGCAATGCAACTTTTGGAAGAGTGGTATGAAACAAAATGTATCAAAGAAGTGGATGATTACAGTATAACAACCGAAGTACAAGATTTGTGGATGAAGCAACAGGTATATTGCCGGAGACAGAGAATAAACAAGACGCCCTCTGTTATAGTGAGTAAGCATTATATACCGGAAGTGTATCCGCTATCAGATTTAAGATATGTATTGACATAAAGATATTATTCTCGAGAAGTAATAGCTGTTTTGGAGGCAGCTTAAAAAAATCCGAGTTAACGTTTTTATTTACCTTTAAATTTTTTATTATTATGAAGAATTTAAGTAGTTTTGAAGCATTCAAGCTGAACAAGGCTCAGATGGGTGCTATTGCTGGCGGAACAATCTATTGCTATGTTTCAGACACAGCTAAGGAGGCTTACTTTGAAGCAACAACTATGGACGAAGCACAAGCAGGCGCAGACAAAGCTTTTGGTGAAACTGCCACATGCGAAGAACTGGCATAACCTTAAAGTAAAATCATTTTAGGAGTTCTTACTACTTGTAAGAGCTCCTAAATAATAATTTATTAGAGCCATGAAAATATTACTACCACTTTTTTCTTTTATCTGTTTGCCCATGTTCTTCTTTTCTCTAGCAGACCAAAAGGAGGAAAAGAACGTAGAAATCATTCTACACTTAGACAAAGACATGACAGAAGATGCTCAAACAGTCTATCTATGGTCATTTTGTGATGGCGGCAACCAACAAAGATTTTGGGATTCAGCCAGAATTGAAAAAAGGCAGAAAACTGTAACTCTCCAAGGCTATGTTCCTTATGACTATAATTTATACCTCTGTTTTTCCAAAAATGGTCCTATGCAGTTGTATGTTTATGCACAACCTAAAGACACTATTGAATTACACATATCATCAAAAGACAGGAAGATGCTTTGGAAGAAGGCCTTAAGAGGGGAGTATCACAATATAGCTACAGAAAACTCCTTATACGACAGTTACTATTGGATGAAGAGGAGAGAAACGTCTAAAGACAGCGTCCCTTATTACAGTCATCTTTTAATGGACAGTTATGATAAGATTCTTCATGAAAGTCCATATCCTCAAATTGCAAATAGTAGTTTCTCTATGTTGCGAATGTTTTTTAAAGACTCTATAGGTAACGATAGCCTCCAAATTCTAAAGAAATATGTCACGCAAAAATTCTCCGATTACCCCCCTACTGTAGCTGTATCTGTTCCCCATGAATTGAGCGAACGTACACTAAAGACCCAACAACGCCTAAACGAAATTTCTGTACAACGAAAGAGATATGAGCAAAGTAAAGTAAATACTAAAATAGGAGGTAAATTGTCTTTAAAGTTACCAAATGCAAATGGAGAACTGATTTCTTTGAGTGACTTAAAAAGCAAATATATTTTTTTGGATATATGGGCGAGCTGGTGCAAACCATGTAGAGCGCAAACTCCATATCTAAAAGCTGTTTTGGAAAAATATAAAAAAGACCTAAAAGTATATGCAGTTTCTATAGATACGAATCATAGTGCATGGAAAAAAGCAATGGAGCAGGACAAGACGCAGGAATTTATCCATGTAATCGGTTCAGACCAAGAACGAAAAAAGGTAGAGGCTGTAGAAGCATTGGGTATAGAAAGAATTCCTAAAAATTTCTTATTAGACCGTAACTGCAGAATTATTGCGAAGGATTTACTTGATGATGAACTCATGCAAACCTTAGACAGCTTAACAAAACAATGAAATCTTTCCCTCACTACATCCAGTACGATACCATGGATTGCGGTCCCACCTGCCTTCGCATGGTAGCCGCTTTCTATGGCAAACGTTATTCACTGGAAGGGTTAAGGGAAAAATCATTCATCACCCGTGAAGGTGTATCCATGCTAGGCATTAGTGAGGCGGCAGATAAACTTGGTTTTCGTAGCATTTGTGTACAAGTGGGTTATGAAAAACTAAAAGAAGCTCCCTTGCCTTGCATCATATATTGGAATCAGCAGCATTTTGTCGTGGCATATAAGCTCAATGACAAACAGGTTTGGGTTGCCGATCCCGGAGCAGGAAAACTGAAATACACCAAAAAAGAATTTTGCCGTTGCTGGATAAGTTCGCGAAAGAACGGGGAAGATACGGGAGTTGCACTATTGCTGGAGCCTACTCCCGATTTCTATGCTATGAAGGACGAAGATGAACCCATTAATCGTAAAGGCTTCGGATTTCTGTATTCATATCTTCGCCCCTATCGGAATTTGGTGGGGCAACTACTATTGGGGCTGCTATTGGGTAGCATGATGCAACTGATGCTTCCATTTCTCACCCAGTCCATTGTGGACTTTGGAATTAATAACCAGAACCTTAGCTTTATATATCTGATACTGATAGCTCAACTGATGTTGAGCTTCAGTAGCAGTGCCGTGGAGTTTATCCGTGGCTGGATATTGTTGCATCTGGGAACACGTATTAACATTGCCCTTATCTCAGATTTCCTTATTAAACTTATGAAGCTTCCTATGGGATACTTTGATACTAAGATGACAGGTGATATTCTACAACGCATCAATGATCATACGCGTATTCAGAATTTTCTGACGGGGAGCAGTCTGAGTGTAGTGTTTTCTACATTCAATATCGTGGTGTTCGGTATTGTTCTATTACTCTATAATTGGCTGATATTCCTTATCTTCATGGGAGGAAGTGTACTCTATGTTGCTTATGTTTGGCTATTTATGAAGAAACGTGCAGAGCTGGATCACAAACGTTTTGCCCAGCAGAGTGCCAATCAGAGCACAGTGGTGCAACTGGTGAATGGCATGCAGGAAATAAAGTTGAGTGCCTGTGAGCAGCAGAAGCGCTGGGAATGGGAACGAATACAGGCACGTTTGTTCAAGGTGAATATCCGCAGCCTTGCTCTGCGGCAATATCAGGATTCGGGAGCAGTATTGATAAACCAAACGAAGAACATTATAATTACGGGGCTGGTAGCAAGCCTTGTGGTGCGGGGAGAGATGACATTGGGTATGATGCTGTCAGTGCAGTATATCATTGGGCAGTTGAACAGTCCGGTAAATGACCTGATAGCTTTCGCACGTGATATGCAGGATGCACGCCTCAGTATGAATCGTTTGGGGGAGGTACGGGATAAGCCGGATGAAGAAGAACCGACAAGACAATTGATACGGGAAATACCTGTGGGAAAAGACTTGAGAATAGAGAATCTAAGTTTTAAATACGACCCGTTGAGCGAATTTCCTACACTGGATAACATCAATTTGGAGATAAAGGCAGGAAAGCAGACAGCCGTGGTTGGCATGAGTGGGAGTGGAAAGACAACTCTGGTAAAACTGTTGTTGGGATTCTATCCTCCTGCATGCGGGCAGATACTGCTGGGAGATACGCCATTGGAGAACTACAGTATCCGGGAGTGGAGAAAACAGTGTGGCGTTGTGATGCAGGACGGGTTTATCTTTTCCGATACCATTGCGGGGAACATTGCGCCGGGAGTGGAACACATCGATAAAGAATGCCTGCGCCATGCAGCAAAAGTGGCAAACATACATGGATTCATTGAAGAATTACCACTGGGTTACAACACCAAAATAGGACAGGAAGGGCATGGGTTGAGTCAGGGACAAAAACAACGTATCCTCATAGCTCGTGCTGTGTATAAGAATCCGGAATTTATCTTCTTCGACGAGGCAACCAATGCACTGGATGCTAACAATGAGCGCATCATCATGGAGAATTTGCAGAAGTTTTTTGAAGGAAGGACATCGGTAGTGGTAGCTCACAGGTTGAGTACTGTCAGAAATGCAGACCGGATAGTAGTAATAGAACAGGGGCATATAGCAGAGATGGGCACACATGAGGAACTCACAGCAAGGAAAGGCATCTATTACAGGTTAGTGAAAAATCAGTTGGAACTCTGATAAACCGGAAGTCTGAAAGTTATGGAGAAAGAAGAAAAAGATATAGAACTGAGGTGTGAGGAGGTGCAGGAGATACTGACACGTCCGCCGCATGCGCTGGTGAGGTGGGGAATCACAGTATTCTTCGCTGTATTGGCTATGTTCTTTATCGGAGGATGCTTTTTCAAGTATCCGGATGTGGTGAGTGCAGACATCACGGTTACTACGGAGCATCCGCCTGTATGGATCGTGGCGCGGGGAAGTGGGAAAATAAAGGAGGTATATGGCAAGGATCGAGAGCGGATAGAAGCAGGCAAAATCATTGCTGTACTGGAAAATCCGGCAGAGACGAAAGATGTATTGTTATTGGAGAAGGTGTTGCAGGATTTCTGTCTGACGGATAGTTGTATACACAGGACAGTATTTTCCGAACGTTTGGCTCTGGGTAGTATACAGGCTGTTTATGCCACATTTATCAAGAGTTTGACGGATTATCGTAACTTCCTCTCTTTAGACCTTTACGAACAGAAAATAGAGGCTACCCGTAAAGAATTGCAGGAATATCGCAACTATATAGTGCACTTGAAGCGTCAGGCAGAGCTGGATAAAGAGCAGGTGCGAATAGCTGAAACTGTGCATAGTCGGGAGAAGAAGCTTTTTGGCGAAGGGCTAACGGCACAGTCGGATTATGAAGAGGCTAAGCAGGTATTTCTGAACAGGCAGCAGGGACAAGAGCAGATGATGACTTCACTTTCTTCGGCTAAAATACAGGAGGCACAGTTGCAGCAGAATATTCTGGAAACCCAGATGGAGCGGAGCCGGGAGGCTAACAGCCTTATGACAGCCTTAAAAGCAGCTTATAATGAGTTACAGGTGAGCATTGAAGAGTGGAAAATGATGTATCTTTTCATTAGTCCGGCACATGGTATACTTTCTTATAATAACGTGTGGCAGAAGAATCAGAATGTGAACAGCGGAGATAAGGTTTTCTCCATTGTAGCCTCGCGGACGGGAGATATCATTGGTAAGATAAAACTGCCCGTCACAGGTTCGGGCAAGGTAAAACTCGGACAACGGGTGAATATCAGCGTGACGGGATATCCTTATATGGAATTCGGTTTCCTGACCGGAACGGTAGTATCTGTTTCCCTTTTGACGGATAGTGATAGTATGTATACTGTTACCGTAAGTTTACCACAGGATTTATGTACATCTTATGGTAAGGTGTTAGATTTTAATGGGGAGCTTACCGGAATAGCGGAAGTTATGACGGATGAACGGAGTGTGACCGGAAGGTTGCTTGGCCCGTTGCGCTATCTGTGGGAGAAATATTTGTGATCTGAGTCTGATAAATGTAATTGCTATTGTATAAAACACGTTTTTTTACTTTATCAGGTTATTCTATACTGTTTTTATCTTTCTGTTTCTGATTTTTTTCATCGATAAATGTTATCTTTACTGTATCCAATTTAATAAGATTAGGATATGATTATTAGAGTTTTATTAATACCTTTGTTTTTATCTTTAGGCTCATTATTATATGGGCAAGGTAAAATTGTTAATGAGAATATTATGTATTTTAGTGATGAAAATCCTGATATAAGAGAAGTGAAAAATACTATATTCTTTGAGGTTGAATCTCTTTCACCTGTTTTTAAAATGACTTTGGATACGGCTATTTCTTTATTAAGGAAATAGTATTATCAACTGAAGGAAACTGGAGAAAAGAAGATACTACAGCTTCTGAGAGGTGGTATTTTGTAATGGGACGTTTTAAAGTTAGATAATCTCATTTCTAGATATTAAAGGTAATAGATTATGAAAAAGTATACATTTTTAGCTGACTATAAGGGTGGTACATATATTAGCCAATATAGTGCTGACAATTTGAAAGAGGCTCTATTCTTATGGGGTAGTAATCTGGCTTTGGAATATTTTAAGGAAAAAAGAGAAAAGGAAGGTTTTGGAACAAATTGAAGTAGGAGAATTTCCGCCATCTCCAATTGATGGAATTGATAATGTTTGGTTTGACCATTATTCGATTTATGGAAATTCTCTTTTTCTCAATATTGTAGAAACGGTATAATTTCTGCCTAGCCGGATATATTGTTTGGCTGTCTTGGATGTGGAAATCATAGTAGAAATGCTAAAGGAGGAAATAGATGATGAACAAGTTTACATTTATAGCTCAGTATAAAGGTGGTACGTATATCAGTCAGTATGATGCTGATAATTTGACCGATGCAGTTTTCTCATGGGCTAATAACTTAGATTTGCAATATTTCAAAGCAAAAGAGATAAAAGAGATTCAGGAGAAATTTAGAGATGAAGATTTTTTCCCAATCCCGGTTAATGATGTTGTACATGTCTGGTGTGGAGCAATATCTGCTTGTGGAAACTTCCTTATAGTAAATATTGTAAAAACTGCATAGTTATATTCATTTTCGCATGTTTTTCCAGAAAGTAGTATTTATTATTATTGGGGGAGGAAAAAGTATTAACAGCTATCTCCTATATAGGTGGCTTTGAAGCTTTATCAAGGTATCAAAACCGTATTTTCAGAAGCATAATTATGTTGTTTATGGAAAAGCTGATAGAATATAAAGATTGTATATGATTAATACAGAAAGCCGAACAGCCAAAGAGGAATCCGCTTGCCTGTTCCATATTCCACATTGTCTATTGCCAGATAGCTATTGGGAATATCCTTTATCTGTTCAAAGCTTTTTGTTTTTCCCCCTACCTCAAATGTATAAGTGTCATCTATCCGGAAATCTCCTTGTCCGGAGAAGGTTATTGTATGGTTCGCTTTCAGCTGATTGGCAAAAAAGGTTTCACGGATATTGCCTATGTCTGAGGTTGGAGCGAGTGCATACATCAGGTTGGTATTTTCCAGATATACCTTTTCCGGTTTGGTAAGCTGCTGCATATTATTTTTTTCGGAATAAAGCATAATGAGTAGGGCAGCGCGCTCCAATAGCTGGAACATGCGGGAGACTGCCTGCCTTGTTGTTTCTATACTTTCGCCTACTTTGGTCATGTTGGGGCTGAAAGGAACCATTTGTGAAACAATCATCAATAGGCGTTTCATCTTTTTGATAGAAACATACTCTACCTTTTCTACCGCAGGCAGGTCATTTTCAAGAATGGTAGTAATGACTTGTTGCAGGCGGAGAGAATAGGAAGCCGGAGCTTCTTTATAGAAAGGGTAATAGCCATGTCGCAAATATTCCTCAAATAGTGGGATGATGGTAGTTTGCGAAACAATATCGGTAGTAATGGATATGTGTTCTTTTAATATACGATCCAGTGTTAAAGCTGCAAATTCTCCTTTTTCCTCAAACCTTAGGTATTCTCTGAATGATAGTCCTTGGAGTGTATAAAAAACACATCTGCGAGACAGGTCAGCTAGGGAAAAGTCTATTTGTAATAAAGAAGAGCCAGTAAATACAATATGAAGTTCAGGGTATCGGTCGTATATATTCTTTAATTCTTGTATCCAGTTGTTGTATGGGTAACGGTGTACTTCATCAACAAACAGGTGAGTTCCGCCGTGGAGAAAGTGGTACTCTGCTAAATCTATCAGCCGGTGTTCGGTAAACCAAAGATCATCCAAGGATACATATATGGCTTGTTCGCTTTTTGGAAATAATTGCTTCATGCGTTGTAGCATCATAGTTGTTTTTCCTACACCACGCGCTCCTTTTATGCAAACCATGCGTGATGACCAGTCAATGGTATCATATAAATAACGGATATGAGCCATGCTGACGGAGTTTACTAAGCGGGTAGAGTTAATATAAGCATCTGTTATTTCCATATTTATATAATTTTTGTTGTGTAGCAAAGATACGCAATGTTTTTTATAAAACACGCTTTTTATAGAAAAACGTTATTTACAAAGCACGCTTTTCTATAAAAAGCGTGCTTTGTAAATAACGCTCTGAGGCATGAACTGAATATTTTTCCTTTTCTTATATTAAAAATAATACATTAATTTTGTTACATTGAAAGCTAGCTCTGTAAGGAGAAGACTTTTCAATGACATGATTATACAAATGTGATAATTATTATTTCTTGATAATGAAAATCTGGTAAATTTTCTTTTGAATACAGGAATAATAAGTATAGTGCATGTTTACACCCTTGTTAAAGCATAGGGCGTGGACTGTTTTTTACTTATTTGTATTCGGGTTTACCAGAACCTCACTATTGGATAAGTAAAAGCAGCGTCACGCCTTTTTCCGCTGTGTCGGGTTCGGAAAAGATAGATGGTCGGTTTGCCTATTTACTTGAAGTGAATGAGAAAAATGAATATGATGTCTGTTGTGCTTTGGCGGATATCTTAAGTTATGGGCGTGGCAGGGTCTATGATGAATTGGTGGGGGATATGCAAGATGTGGCACAGGCTATGTCAATGCTTTATGTGGAGAATAAGAGGTATGAAGAAATTGCCTGGACATTGTATGGAGTATCTAGTGGACGAAAATTGGATAGCCTGCGCAAGTCGGTTAGCCGTGGCAAGGAGTATCTGAAAAAAAGGATGACCTGTCTGATTATTGAATATAAACGTAGAGGTTATGTGCCCTTTGTAGTGGGAGAGGAGGCAGTAAAATGAAAAAGCAATGTGAATATAAGCATTCCGATATCTGGCTATATATACAAAACCGGATGAGTCAGGAAGAAGAAACGGAGTTTCAACAGCATTTGCTGAATTGTGAAGAATGCAGGGAAGAATTGAGTCGGTTGCGTCTGATGGTTCATTCTATTGGAAAAAAAGAACGGTGGAATACTTCATTTCGTATTTGGATGGTGGCGGCCTCAGTGGCCTGTGTGCTGATGGGAGGAGGAGCTTGTTATTATTTCTTCATTCAGAAGGAAGAGGCTTTTTCACCGGGTAATTCTCATGGATTGAAAATAAATCCTCCGATTTTGCATAATAACAGGGATAGCATTGCCCCTCAGGATACAATTCAGGCAGATACCATATCGGTAAAAGTGATGCATTATGATTGAATTCCGGGTAATATACAAAAGCACGAACTTCTCAGCCCGTGCTTTACCTAACTTTAATTTCTATATTCCTATTTTGCGATTGCCAGTAGATTAGTCGTGGAATCCATCTGTTTGTATGTTTTGTAAACTGTCGGCATGTTTTCATCGTTCAGTTCGTAGACGTTTTTCTGAACGGCTTCATCATAAGCTTTGTGAGACTTGTTCCAGCGGGCATAATTCGTGGTTATTTCATTGTCACTGTACTGGAAGGTTATCTTAAAGTAAGGAACCCATGCACCTTTTGCACCATCCCATTTGGATGCTTCTTTGCTAACCAGACGGTTCTGGTCATCGTATGCAAAAGTGTATTGCATGTATTGGTGGAGATAAGAGCCTTCTTGCTTGAAGATTGTTTTTGATGCGACCAATTCGCCGTTCATCACCTTATTCGTAATGAAACCTTCCTGAGCTTTCACTTCGGCGTTTAGAACACCTGTTATCATTAGAGTTACCAATGCGACTGCTTTAAATAAACTTGTAGTTTTCATAATCTTTATCTTTAAATGGTTATTATTCTTTGTTTTCTATTAGACGTTAGCATCTATTAGAAAAGTTGCATTCCGGTAAAACTTTTTTTAGCCGCTAAATAAGATTCCACATAAAAAAAGCACGAGCCTCCCGGCCCGTGCTTTACCTAATCGTTAACTTTAATTTCTGTATTTTTTATCTTGCAATTGCCAATAGATTAGTCGTGAAGTCCATTTGTTTGTGGTCAACCAGAGTCCAATCTGATTTATTTCTATTATCTTGCTTGTAGGCTTTGTAGGCCGTCGGCATATTTTCATCATTCAATTCGTATACACTTTTCTGAACAGCCTCGTCGTAAGCTTTGTGAGACTCGTTCCAGCGGGCGTAATTCATGGTTATCTCATTATCACTGTACTGGTAGGTCATCTTGAAATAAGGTACCCATGCATCTTTCACACCATCCCATTTGGAAGCTTGTTTGCTCACCAGGCGGTTCTGGTCGTCGTAGGTGAAAGTATATTGCATATGGTTACGGAGGTAAGAGCCGTCCTGCTTGAAGATAGTTTTTGAAGCGACTAATTCGCCGTTCATCACCTGATTAGTTATGAAACCGTCCTGAGCTTTCACTTCGGAGTTAAGAACACTAGCTATCATTATAGCTACCAATGCGACTGCTTTAAATAAACTTGTAGTTTTCATAATCTTTATTTTTTAATTGTTACTATTTCTATTGGGCTTTCGCTCTATCTGTTAGACGGAACTACTTGTTGAAAAGTGGCAGATAATCTTTATTTTTTTTGCTGACCGCTTTCGCTTAATAATAGTCAATTCCTGTGCCAAAGTGATAAATCGTTGAATATCAATGATTATTGTAGAATTGTGGCTGTTCATTATCGGACAGTTGTCCGCTTATTATCGAACACTGACTGCTTTTGGGGAGAGATTATTTAATATTCTGGACGGGAATGTAAAGGTGCTATGTATATATGTATAGATGTAAAAGGGTTACGTATACGTGGGCAAATGACTATTTGCTCCTACATGCATTGCGGCGACGCTTGTAGGGGGCGAATAATCATTCAGTTCTTTTTAGTATGATTTTTGCCCCATATTGTGTGGCAACATTCTTGCGGAAGTTCAGGAAATCAGGATATTCTTCCTTAGGGTAATTGCCTTGATAAACCTGTAAACGGTGCACGATAAAAACATTTCTTCCTTCTCCCAAAGTAATGGAGGAGTGGAATTTGCCGAACTTGCTTTCCAGATCGGCAGTCTTGGGCAATGATTCTATTTCATACTCTTCCGGCAAGCGGATACTGATGCTATCTATGTCAAGATAACCATAATTGATTTGGATGACTTGGGTGCGTTCCCCTTGCCCGTTTGGGCTATAAAAGTCTTTGTGGAAGATATTAGCCGGGATAAACAGACGCTTTCCGGTTTTGTTTCCATACTGTCCGCTTTCGATGGTATAGAAAATACCCAATTGCGGTTCTTTCTGTTTGCTTTCGTTGAAACGGACAGCATCGACTTTGGCTTGTATCAGGTTAATGTCTGAGCGTAGCCAGTCCTTCTGCCGGGCAGGTTCCTGATCGATAATGGATGCCATATCCTCATATTGAAACAGACGTGAGGTTTGTTTCACTTCAACCCCTGCACTTCCATCCGGTTGCAAGGAAACACGGGCGTTGTTGACTTGCGTATTTAGAGAATCTGCGTATGTGGGCAGTTGGCAAAGAGTCCCGCCATTGGGGCCGACAAGTAACGCATCATGGCCAGCTATGGAGTGATGTACATAACCTAAAGGTAAGGTCGGATTAGTGCATTCCAGCCAGAGTGTATCGTTGGGTAACGGTACTTGCAGGATGACATGGTTGTTTTGATTGGCACTGGCAAAATCGGCTAACAGGCGTTTGTTGGTAGTGCTGATTACTGTATAAACTGACGGGATACCCAGTTCTGTAAGCATGGCACGCATGTAATTGGATAATCCTTTGCAATCACCGAAGCCGGTGCGGTGCACATCGGCGGCGGCAATGGGTTGGAGACCTCCAATGCCCAGTTGTATGCTGACGTAGCGCGTGGAGGAAGCAAGGTATTGATATACTGCAGCTATCTTTTCATGTGCGGTATTGCAGTTTGCCGTTCGTTTTTGTAGCTCCTCTTTCAGTGTCGGGGGGAGTTGGTCTCTGCCGTTTAATAACTGGTATTGCCATGCTCCGTATGCCTGCCAACTGTCCATGTTTCCCTTGGTTCCTTCGAAAGAGAAGTTCCGGGGAGTGAAATAGATGCGTGGCAGCAGTTCGGACAGGGAAGGACTATAGGGCTCCTTCTTGATGGCGGGCAGTGATTGAACTTTGACTTCGGTCAACCAGTTTCCGTTAGCCATTTGCTGTTGGTTGACTTCCGCCTGCATATGGATGGTCCGGTAGCGACAAGGATTATCGGCCGGGGTGATGATGCGGTAACTTGCCTGGGCAACAGCTTGGTTATAGTTCTTTTGCGGAAAGAAACCGGGATAGCCGATGAGCCCGTCGCTATTCTTTATCTCCCATTCGTAGGTGATGGTTACGGGATAACGTGATGGGGTATATTCAAAGAAATAGTAATAGTCGTCACTGACGAGTCCATCGGAGTATTCAGTGACTTTCAGTTCGCTCTTTTTTATTTTTCGGATGACGTTTCCGGAGGCATCCCGGACTTCTCCGGAGAATTTCTTCAAAGAAGAAAAACGGTCGCACATGCAGATAAAGGAGGCGTCTTCTTTCCCTTTTTCATTGAGTATCTGTATCACGCGTTTTTCTTTCTGAACGGCATCGGTAGGAGAACTGCATACAATATCCGTTACGGCATCCTGCACGATGGAGTAGGCATTGGCACGCAAATCTGTTTGGGCATGCAGACCGCCGGAGTAGAAGACAACCTGCAATAAAAAACCGATAAATAACCTATTCATTTTCATATTTTCCGGATTATAGTTTCTTTAAGACCATCATTTCATTATTCTTTTTGGCCATCATTTCCCACAGTTGTTGCAGTTCGGAATAATCCGTATGCAGGAACAATAGTTTTTGCAGTCGGAAAAGATACCTGAGGCTAATCTGATTACCCTGTTGAGTGATAGTGTACCGGCAGAACACTTTCTCATCGCCTGTTTGTATTCTCTGGCTTTCCGGTTTCTCGTCTACTGCATACCCTTCCGGGATGGTCAGATTGACGGTTAGTGACAACTGGTCGGCATAAGGAAATTCCACGGGAAGTTTTCGTTCCGACTGTTTGAAGGGAGATTCGGAGACATGCAGGAATATAAGCGGATTGATGTAAATGAACTGGTCGTTGACAGTGGACTGTTTTTCGAATTCCATAAATTCACGTACTTGCGGCGAGAAAAGGCTTCTTCCGTCCATTCGAAGAGCTTTCACCTGTACATTTTCTTCGGAAGCCAGTTTGCTGACAAAGTCCGTGCTATCCTTGGCTGTACGGAACTTGTTTCGCAGTCGGGAGGCATATTGACCTGCATAAAGAGTCTCACGTGTGCCGGCGATAACGCCTTCCGGAGAGATGTCGGCTTTTACGACTGATCTGAGTTGGTTTGTTCCGATAGCTGTCAGGTTCACCCATTGGCTTCGGTTATCCGGAGCGATGATACGTGCCCGGTCAGTCATTAGTACGGGGGGCAGTACACTGAGGTATCCGTCTTCTATTGAGCCGTCCAGATAAACCAGGGTGGTGTCTGTGTGGGCAATAGCGACAACAAAAGTATTCAGTTTTTGGAGACTGGGGTGGGAATAGGGGATTATGCCCATATTCCGGCGGCTCATTACTGCCGGATAAGCAGGTATCCCGGCATCTTTCAGCATGCTGATAAGGATAAAGTTGATATCAGCATTGCTTCCTGTGCCCTCTTTCAGTATTTGCTTGGGAGCTTTGCCATATAAAGAGTATTTCTCGTTCCATCTCACTTTATTTTTGAGTAAGGTGTAGATGGCGCATATTTTTTCATCCGTTTCTTTCATCTGTTCAAGATGCAATGCTGCCATCTCTTCTTTGAGTGGATTGTTCATTTTCAACCGGCTCCCGAAGTCTGTATCTTTGAGCAATGATTCGTCTATTTGTTCCCAGCTTTTTGTGAACGATTGGTAGAGGGTGCCGGGAAAATCAATTCCCAGTAACTCTAAGTTCACTTGTGTGCAGTAGTCATCAAGGCACCACACGTAACTGTCATCTTTCAAAGCGGGAAGTTGAACGCCCTGGAAATTCAGGTGTGTCCCGGAGCATTGAAGTAGCTGTCCGCCGATAGATAAACTGAAGGAAGTGGCTTCGTTTGTCGACTTGAGCGTTTCTGCGCCATGCATCTCAGTGTTAAACTTGAAGTATTCGGGAATGGTGACGTCATACTCAGTATACAGGGTGGGAATGTCACTTTGTGCTTTCCAACTGTCAATGCTAAAGAAGAAGTCTGACTCCAGCCGGTATTCGTATTCTATCAGAGTACCCACTTTCACTTGTGGAATGGAAAATTTCAGTTGCATCTGGTTTTCGTTGACGCTTTCTTTGAACACCATGTCTTTCTTCATCTTGGTGCGTACCATTTTTCCGTTTTCCATATTGTAAGCACTGGCATTCAGACCGATGATGTTCTCTTTCATGGTGTTGTTTTGCAGTTCGTAGTAGGGGATAGTGACGTTGGCATAAGAAGTGCCTTCCGGTTTGAGTATTTTGATTTTTACTTTATACTCATAGAATAGTCTGAAACTTTCTATTCCCCATTTGTAGCTGACGTTGGTCAGCTTACACAGAACAACTGCCGTGGCATTGGAGTCAGGCGCATAAGTAGTCATGGTTAGCTCTTCCATGGTAGGTTTTCCGAATTTTAAATTCGGTAGAATAGTTTGTCCGTCAGCAAATAATTGGAGGCAGCAAAAACTAAATAGCAGAGAAAGTAAAGCGTTTTTCATATAAATAGAATTGAAGTGTTGTTGTTCCGACAAATATATGTTTTTTTTATTTAAAACAAGCCTTTGTCTTCCTCTTTTATTAAAACTCCTTAAAGAAAGCCCTATAGGTCACTTTTTATTTGTTATTTTGCACCAAATTCGGGTATAGTGCGGTCCGACCGGTTCGGGCTGCGCTTCATTATTGCAGAACGTTCAATGAATAAACTCACCATAAAAGTCTGTCCGGTATGCGGTAGTGCGCATATAGAGCGTGCTATGACTTGCATAGACCATTATGCTTCCAGCGAAGCATTTTATCTGTGCCGTTGTCAGGATTGCGGTTTTCTCTTTACGCAGGATTTTCCTGTGGAGGCCGAGATAGGCAGATATTATGAAACTCCCGATTACATTTCCCATTCCGATACGAAGAAAGGCCTCATGAATAAAGTTTACCACTGGGTGCGCAGTTATATGCTGGGTCGTAAAGCACGTCTGGTGGCTCGTGAAGCACATCGCAAGACGGGGCGTCTGCTGGACATCGGTACGGGAACAGGGTACTTTGCCGATGCCATGAAGCGGCGGGGCTGGCAGGTGGAGGCCGTGGAGAAGAATGAGCAGGCACGTGTATTTGCTAAGGAACACTTCAACCTCGATGTGAAGCCTCATACTGCATTGCAGGATTTTGCCCCCGGAAGCTTTGACGTTATCACGTTGTGGCATGTTATGGAGCATCTGGAACACCTGAATGAGACATGGGACATACTAAATAACCTGCTGACGGAAAAGGGTGTGCTGATTATTGCCGTGCCCAATTGTTCCTCGTATGATGCAAAGAAATACGGTGCTCACTGGGCTGCTTATGATGTTCCCCGGCATTTGTGGCATTTTACGCCCGGCAGCATCCAGAGATTGGGAGCTAAGCATGAACTTATATTGGCTGCGCGCCATCCTATGCCGTTCGATGCATTCTATGTGTCGATGCTGAGCGAGAAATATATGGGCCATTCCCTGACTTTCTTCCGGGGTATGCTTAGTGGTACGCTGGCATGGTTCAGCGCATTGGGAAGCAAGGAGCGGAGTAGTTCGATGATTTATGTGTTCAGGAAAAAACAAAAATAAGTGATAGAGTGGTAAAGTGATAAGGCATGAAGACGAAAAGCAAAAATAATTCTGTATCCTATTTTGATATGCAGTTCATCACGTCCAGCATCAGTACGACGTTGGTGTTGCTGTTGTTGGGATTAGTGGTGTTTTTCGTGTTGACTGCTCACAATCTTTCCGTATATGTGAAAGAGAATATCAATTTTTCTATTGTCATCAGTGATGATATGAAAGAGGCTGATATTCTGAAATTGCAGAAGAGGTTGGACAAGGAAGTCTTTGTGCGTTCCACAGAGTATATTTCCAAGAAACAGGCACTCCATGAACAAATTGAGGCGATGGGAACAGACCCGCAGGATTTCCTGGGATACAACCCTCTCCATGCTTCCATCGAGGTGAAGTTGCATTCAGACTATGCGAATACGGACAGTATAGCCAAAATAGAAAAAGAAATAAAGAAGAATACCAATGTGCAGGAAGTGCGCTATCAGGAAGACCTGATAAATATGGTTAATGAGAATATCCGTAACATCAGTCTGATGTTATTGGGACTGGCTGTATTGCTGGCTTTCATATCCTTTGCATTGATAAACAATACCATCCGGCTGACCATTTACTCCAAACGCTTTCTCATTCATACGATGAAGCTGGTGGGAGCAAGTTGGAGTTTCATCCGGCGCCCGTTCCTGTGGCGTAATTTCTGGATTGGTGTGTTGGCGGCTGTCATTGCTGATGGCATTTTGTGGGCTGCTGCATATTGGTTGGTGGTGTACGAGCCTGAGTTGATTAGTGTAATTACGCCCGACGTCATGTTGATGGTTTCTGCTTCGGTACTTGTGTTCGGGGTGTGTATCACATGGTTCTGCGCATACCTCTCCATCAATAAGTTCCTGCGGATGAAGGCGAGCACGCTGTACTATATATGATAAGTAGTTAGGAGAATAGTAATGTTATTTATAATATAAAGAGATGAGTAAACAGAAATTTGCTTTCGATAAGATCAACTTTATCCTGCTTGCCGTTGCAATGGCGGTGGTGATTATCGGTTTTATCCTGATGACAGGTCCGGTGTCCACACCGACACACTTTGAACCGGATATTTTTAGTGCGAGACGTATCAAGGTAGCTCCGTTGGTTTGCCTTGTGGGCTTCTTGCTCATGATATACGCTGTATTGCGCAAACCGCGTGGCGAGCAAATGAATAATGAAGGAATGAAAGAATGACAACCTGCATAGTTCATAATTTATATTTTATAATTCATAATTAGATTACATGGAATGGTTTGAGGCGCTCATCCTGGGATTAATCCAGGGGTTGACGGAATATCTGCCGGTAAGCAGTAGCGGACATTTGGCTATCGGTTCGGCATTGTTTGGCATTGAGGGAGAAGAGAATCTGGCATTCACGGTAGTGGTGCATGTAGCTACGGTATTCAGTACGATGGTAGTTCTGTGGAAGGAAATCGAATGGATATTCAAGGGACTGTTCAAATGGCAGATGAATGACGAAACGCGCTATGTAATCAATATTCTGATTTCCATGCTACCCATCGGCATCGTAGGTGTGTTCTTTAAAGATGAAGTGGAAGCTGTCTTTGGTTCGGGCTTGCTGATTGTGGGCTGCATGTTGCTGGTGACGGCTGCTTTGCTGTCGTTCTCCTATTATTATAAGCCGAAGCAGAAAGAGAATATATCTATGAAAGATGCATTCATTATCGGTCTGGCCCAAGCTTGTGCAGTGCTTCCGGGGCTTTCACGCTCGGGCACCACGATTGCTACAGGTTTGTTGTTGGGAGATAATAAAGCGAAACTGGCTCAGTTCTCTTTCCTGATGGTGATGCCACCGATATTGGGTGAAGGATTGCTGGATGGTATGAAGTTGATGAAAGGTGAAGATATTGCAGGTAGCATTTCAACGCTGTCATTGCTGATAGGTTTCATTGCCGCTTTTGTATCGGGTTGCCTGGCTTGTAAATGGATGATTAATATTGTGAAGAAGGGTAAGCTGGTATATTTCGCTATCTATTGTGCGATTGCCGGTATTGTAACCATCGTTTTGTCACAAATGCAAGGATAACGAATGAAATTTAAAGAAGGAGAAGTACTTTATTTCAATAAACCGTTGGAGTGGACCTCGTTCAAGGTCGTGGGACATGCACGTTACCACATCTGCCGGCGGATAGGAGTGAAGAAATTGAAAGTAGGTCATGCCGGCACGCTCGATCCTCTGGCCACAGGGGTGATGATTGTTTGCACCGGCAAGGCTACGAAACGGATTGAAGAGTTCCAATACCATACGAAGGAGTATGTTGCCACCATTCAGTTGGGCGCCACCACTCCCTCCTACGACCTGGAACACGAGATAGATGCCACTTATCCCACGGAGCACATCACCCGGGAGTTGGTGGAAGAGACATTGAAAACATTCATCGGTGAGATACAACAGGTGCCCCCCGCTTTTTCTGCCTGTATGGTGAATGGCAAGCGCGCCTACGACCTGGCACGCAAGGGTGAAGAAGTAGAGTTGAAACCGAAGTTACTGGTGATTGACGAGATAGAGTTGCTGGAATGCAACCTGCCGGAAATCAAGGTTCGCGTGGTATGCAGCAAAGGTACGTATATCCGTGCCCTGGCTCGCGACATCGGTGAGGCGCTACAGAGCGGTGCCCATCTGACAGCCTTGGAACGTACCCGCGTGGGTGATGTCCGGCTGGCAGATTGCCTTGACCCGATGGATTTCAAAGAGTGGATAGACGCTCAGGAGATAGAAACAGAAGAATAACTTAAAGAAAGAATAGATATGAAACTATCGCAATTTAAATTTAAGCTTCCGGAAGAGAAGATTGCCTTGCACCCTACAAAGTACAGAGATGAGTCGCGCCTAATGGTGTTGCACAGAAAGACAGGCGAGATTGAACACAAGGAATTCAAGGATGTCCTGAACTACTTTGATGACAAGGATGTGTTCATCTTCAACGACACGAAGGTATTCCCTGCCCGTCTGTATGGCAACAAGGAGAAGACCGGTGCCCGTATTGAAGTATTCCTTTTGCGCGAGTTGAACGAAGAACTGCGTCTGTGGGATGTATTGGTGGACCCTGCACGTAAAATCCGTATCGGCAACAAACTGTATTTCGGTGACGACGACTCTATGGTAGCTGAGGTTATCGACAATACGACGTCTCGTGGTCGTACGCTTCGTTTCCTCTATGACGGTCCGCACGATGAGTTCAAGAAGGCTTTGTATGCACTGGGTGAAACCCCACTGCCTCATAGCATCATCAATCGCCCTGTAGAGCCGGATGATTCAGAACGTTTCCAGTCTATCTTTGCCCGCAACGAAGGTGCGGTGACGGCTCCTACTGCCAGTCTGCACTTCAGCCGCGAGTTACTGAAACGTCTTGAAATCAAGGGTATCGACTTTGCTTATATCACGTTGCATGCCGGTTTGGGTAATTTCCGCGATATTGATGTGGAAGACCTCACGAAGCACAAGACGGACTCTGAACAGATGATTGTAAACGAAGAGGCTGTCAGCATAGTGAATCGTGCCAAAGATATGAATAGACAGGTTTGTGCCGTGGGTACCACTGTGATGCGTGCCATCGAGAGCACCGTGAGCACAGATGGACATCTGAAATCATACGAAGGCTGGACAAATAAGTTCATCTTCCCTCCCTACGACTTTACGGTAGCGAACTCGATGATTTCCAACTTCCACATGCCGCTTTCCACATTACTGATGATTGTTGCCGCTTTCGGTGGTTACGACCAAGTGATGGAGGCGTACAACGTGGCTTTGAAGGAAGGTTACCGTTTCGGTACTTATGGTGATGCGATGTTGATTACGGACAAGTAAAGAGAGTGATTAGTGGTAAGTGATTAGTGATAAACAGGCTTTGCAGTGTCACTAATCACTAATCACTAATCGTTAATCACTTATGAACGTTTATTTCGGTTTAGGAACTAATCTCGGTGATAAGGAGCAGAACCTCCGTGTTGCCGTGCAATATATAGAAGAGCGGATAGGGAAGATTGTTTCTCTGTCCGCTTTTTATGCTACTGCCCCATGGGGCTTTACTTCTGCTAATGCTTTTCTGAATGCTGCTGTCTGTGCGGAGACTTCACTTCCGCCTTTGAAGATACTTTCCATAACCCAATCCATCGAACAGGAGATGGGGCGTACCCATAAATCTGTGAATGGTGTGTATGGTGACCGTGTGATAGACGTTGACTTGTTGCTTTACGGCAATCTTATCCTTGATACCCCTACCCTGAAACTTCCCCATCCGCTGATGCAGGAACGACGCTTTGTGATGGAGCCACTGGCGGAGATAGCGCCCGATGTGGTGCATCCGGTATCGGGGAAAACACTGGGAAATATCTATCGTGATTTACTTGATTAGTAACCGGTTTCCTGCGTCTATATATCCAATACGTTGGAGCTATATATCCTGCAAATGAAGTAATAATGAAGAATAAATTCCGCAACTTATTCCTGCTTTTCGGCATACTCGCCATTGCCATCATGCTCTGCACAATGGAGATGGATTATTCCGACATCTGGAAGAACCTGAAACGTGTAGGTTTCTGGTTTCCCGTAATCATGCTGCTGTGGTTCTTTGTCTACCTGATAAACACCTGTTCCTGGTATCTGATAATCAGGGACGACCGTAAGTTTTGTGTTCCCTTCTGGACGGTCTGTAAGCTGTCTATCACAGGTTTTGCTATTAACTATGCCACCCCCGGCGGGCTGATGGGTGGCGAACCATACAGGATTATGGAACTGACTCCTTACGTTGGTGTCAGTAAAGCCACTTCTTCCGTCATTCTGTATGTGATGATGCACATCTTTTCTCATTTTTGGTTTTGGTTCCTTTCCATCTTCCTCTACATCGCCCTGTATCCCATTCATTCTTTCATGGCTGTGCTGCTTACTGCAATAGGCGCTTTCTGCCTCTTAGCCATCTATTTCTTTTCCCGCGGATATAAGAACGGCATGACGGTGAAGACCTTTCTTTTTCTGCAAAAGGTTCCATTCGTAAAGAAATGGGCACATCGTTTCCTTGCTGTCCGCAAAGGAACATTGGAGCAGATAGACAGTCAGATAGCTTTGTTGCACAGCCAGCATAAGATTACTTTCTACAGTTCGTTGCTGCTGGAACTTTCTGCCCGAATCATTTCCAGTCTCGAAATCTATATCATTCTGAGTGTCTTCACACCGGATGTCAACTGGTGGGACTGTGTGCTGATACTGGCTTTCTCTTCACTGTTCAGCAATCTGATATTCTTTTTCCCGATGCAGTTAGGAGCGCGTGAGGGTGGTTTAGCACTTGCTGTGGACGGACTGCATATGTCTGCTGCATTGGGTGTTTATGTAGGGCTGATTACTCGCCTTCGTGAGTTGCTGTGGATAGCTATCGGGATGGCTCTGATTAAGGTTGGCAATAAGAAATAGCTGCTCCCGGCTTGCTAAAAAAGATAATAGAGAATTATTGTAGAGAAAAAATCTATATCTTTGCTTCAAAGTATATTAACCTGTAGTCTAAATGTTCAGATATTCTGTTTCTACTTTATTCTGTATCTGCTTTTGTATTTGTTTTTGTTCCGGTCTGTCGGCTGCGGGCAAGACTGATGATGCTCTGCTCTTAAAATTGGATAAGATGATTGCTCAGCGTGAGGTCTATCAGCAGAAAGTAGAGAAAGAAATAGCTGATTTCCGTCGGATGCTGGACTATACGGAAGATGATAAACTCAGGTTTGATATATTGGGTAATTTATTCACCAAGTATCGTTCATACCGCATTGATACGGCTATGATTATCGCAAAGGAAAGGTTGCGACTGGCGGAAACGCTGAAAGATGAAGAGCTTATCAATCAGGGGGTGATGAATGTAGCCGACGTAATGAATAAGATGGGGAAGCATGAAAATGCGTTAATCATGCTCGGCAAAGTGAAACGGACGGAAAATGTGAAGAAAGACACTTATTTCTACTATTTGTATCACACAATTTATTTGTCTTGCTATAACGAAGCAATAGATGACCCCGGAAAGCAATTGGCCTGGCAAAAGATAAGGGCTTATAAAGACACGCTGATTGCCATAAGTGAGCCACATTCTTCCAGTTACGTCACCAATAAGTGCGGCCGTTTGAGTATGTCCGGGAAGTGGGATGAGGCCATCCGGCTTCTGGAGGACTATTACAGCCAAAGCGCGGAAGACAATCCGGACAGGGCGAGGATGGAGTATCTTTTGGCGGAATTGTATTTGGGCAAGCAAGACACATTGCAGGCAAGGCATTATCTCATCCTGTCGTCATTGACTGATATTGCCAATGCTAAAAAAGTCTATATGTCTTTGCAGCGTCTGGCGATACTTCTTTTTCAGGAAGGGGATATTGCAAGGGCCTACAATTACATCTCCTGTTCACTGGAGGATGTGAATTTCGGGAAAGCCCGTTATCGCTTTGTTGACATTGCCGGGTATCTCCCCATTATCCAGGCTGCCAATGATGCCCGCATCAGGGCTGATGAAAACAGGGTGCTTATATTTCTTATGGTGCTGTTGCTACTGGTAGTCACCTTGATTTCCGCTTTCTTCTTTATCCGTAAGAAAAACAGTAAACTACTGAAAGTGAAGCAATCGTTGGCGGAACAGAACCTACGTTTGCAGGAGATGGCTGAGAATCTGACCCGGATGAACGAACAGATTCAGGAGTCAAACCATATCAAGGAAGAATATATCGGACTGTTATTCAATATTTGTTCCGAATACATCTATAAGCAGGAGAATAGCCGTAAAGCATTGCTGAAAATAGCCAATACGGGTTCTATGGCCGATATATCGAAAGTGCTTCGCGGACAATCTTCCACTTCCGAGGACTTCAAGCTTTTTATCAGTAAGTTCGATACGATATTTCTTTCTATCTTCCCTAATTTCATAGAGTCGTTCAATGCTCTGTTAAAAGAGGAAGAGCGAGTGCAGGTTAAAGAAGGTGAACTGTTGACTCCAGAGTTGCGTATATATGCTCTCATACGTTTGGGAATAAATGATAATTCGAAGATTGCCAACTTCCTCCATTATTCACTTCAGACAGTTTATAATTACCGGATGAAAATGAGAAATAAAGCCATAGTTCCGGGCAAGGATTTGGCTATTCAGGTACAAAAACTATAGTTTTACACTTCCTTTGTTCTTACTTTTAAACTTCTACTATCAAATATTAATTCTTTGATAGATAGTTGCTTACTTCCTATATTCTTCTTGATTGACTTACTTTTTTGTATCGTGTAGTTGTGTTGCACTGTCATTGAAATTACTTTTGCTTCCATAATTGATTCTCATATCACTTGAGACGCAGTTAGCCTTGGATTTATTGAATGTATGATGTGGATCACATGATACCTTTGTTACACGTATAATTAACTAATTAAAAACTATTATGAAGAACAAGAAAAATCCGGAAACTTTTGGAAGTAGGTGGCGGTATGTTTGGGTACTGTTTGCTTTGGTTTTCAGTGTGAATGTTGTTGCACAGAAAACGGTGGTGAAAGGTAATATCCTCGATAAGGATAATCTGCCTATTATAGGAGCGAATATTTTAGAAAAGGGGACGTCAAACGGAACGATTAGTGATGTGGACGGTAATTTTACACTTTCAGTCACGAGCCCTGGTGCTGTTTTGCTTATTACATACATAGGTTATAAAAACGTAGAAAAACCTGCCTCCGCCAACATGAAAATTGTGATGGCGGAAGATAGCGAGATGCTTGAGGACGTGGTTGTCATCGGTTACGGTAGCGTGAAGAAATCGGATGCGACAGGTTCGGTGACTGCCATCAAACCGGATGATTTTAATAAGGGACTGCGCACAACGGCTCAGGATGCTTTGGTAGGTAAAGTGCCGGGAGTGAACGTAGTATCCAGCTCAGGTGCTCCGGGAACAGGTGCTACCATCCGCATCAGAAGCGGTGCTTCTCTTTCCGCTTCTAACGATCCGTTGATTGTGATTGACGGCGTGCCTGTGGATAACTCCACTATCGAAGGTGGCGGCAATGTTATCGGTGGTATCAACCCGGATGACATAGAGACGTTTACAGTGCTGAAAGACGCTTCGGCCACTGCCATTTACGGTTCACGTGCTTCGAATGGTGTGATTGTCATCACTACGAAGAAAGGAGCTGATACCAATTTGCGCTTTAATTATTCAACCAATCTGTCGGTGAGTACAGTTACGGAAACGCTGGACATTCTCTCCGCCGACGAATTCCGTCAGTTTGTGCCTACCGTATCCGGAGTGCCGTCTTCCGTGACTCTGGGCACTGCATCCACAGATTGGCAGGACGAGATTTACCGGACTGCTTTCGGGCAAGAGCACAATTTTTCCGTTTCGGGCAAGGTGAAACAAAATGCTCCTTATCGCGTCTCTGTCGGATATACCAACCAGAATGGTGTTGTACGCACCAACAATTATGAGAGATTTACATTTAACGGTGGCATCTCTCCCAAGTTCTTTGATAAACACCTCACGGTTGACCTGAACCTGAAAGTGTCTTATGAGAATAATAAGAAAGTCGATGAAAGCGTAGTGAATAATGCGCTTCGTTATGATCCCACCCATCCTGTTAAAACCGGAAGTTCCACGGCGGCTACCGACCCCGGGTTAGGTTATTTTATCTGGATGAATGGTAACTCCCCTATGGCTATCCAGACGGATAATCCTGTGGCACAGCTTGACTTGCAGGATATTCGTAACAAAGTGACACGTTCTATCGGTAATGCATCTTTCAATTATAAGGTGCATCACCTTGAAGACTTGCAGCTGAACATGAATCTGGGGTATGATGTATTGACAAGTAAATATTCGAAGGAAGTGCCTGAACTGGCTGGTATGATGTACACTTCTAATATGAAAGATGGTACGGGACTTGTGTACGACTCCAAGCAGAACAAGCGGAATTATCTGTTGGATTTATATGCTAACTATTCGCACGTGTTCAATGAGAAACACAATTTCAGTGCGATGGGCGGATATGGCTGGCAACATTTCTGGAAGAAGTTCGACGCTACTACCTTCTCTCCGGAAGGAAAAGAACTCTTCTCTCCCAATCACTATGAGTCGGAGTATTACCTGCTTTCGTTCTACGGTCGTCTGAATTACTCGTATGACAATCGCTATATGATAACTGCCACGCTTCGTTCGGATGCTTCATCCCGTTTTGCGAAGGGTAACCGCTGGGGATTGTTCCCTTCCGTGGCATTGGGATGGAAAATCAGCCAGGAGGCTTTTCTGAGGGATTCGGATGTTCTGTCCGACTTGAAGTTGCGCTTAAGCTACGGACAGACCGGACAACAGGATATCCTGAACGACTATCCCTACATGACCACTTTTACGGTATCTTATCCTGAAGCCTGCTATCAGTTTGGCGATAAATGGTATAATACCTATCGGCCGAATGGTTACGACTCTGATATCAAGTGGGAAACTACCGAAACTTATAATATCGGACTGGATTATGGTTTCCTTAATAACCGCATCTATGGTTCTGTGGACTATTATCAGCGCCATACCAAAGATTTGCTGAATACCATCCCTGTTATTTCAGGAACCAATTACTCTTCTGTAATCACCACGAATATCGGCGAGATGGATAATAAAGGATTTGAATTTTCCATCAACGCAGTACCGGTGCATACGAAGGACTGGAAGTGGACGGTAGGTATGAACTATACTTGGAACGATTCGAAAATTACGAAACTGAATGTAGTGGACTCGGAAGCTAACTTTGTGCAGACCGGAGCTATTTCAGGCACGGGTAAGACGGTGCAGGTATTCATGGTGGGCGAACGTCCTTACACTTTCTATCTGGCAAAACAGGCCTATGATGATAAAGGCAAAGCGATAGAAGGTCAATATGTACAGCCTGACGGCTCTGTGTCGGCAACGGAAACCAAGTATGCCACCAATAAGAGCGCACTTCCCGAATCGTACCTGGGATTCAATACCCAGTTGAGCTATAAGAACTGGGATTTTGCTATCAGCGGACACGGTGCTTTCGGTAATTATGTCTACAACTACATTGCTGCCGACCAATACGTGCAGTCTGTTTATAGTGACCAGGGTAATTTCTCGAATATTCTGCGCAGAACCAAAGATACAGGTTTCCAGAACCAGCAGCTCTATTCAGACTATTTCCTGGAAAAAGGAAACTTCTTCCGGATTGATAACATCTCACTGGGTTATACTTTCAGGAAATTGTGGGATAGTTCAAGTTCTTTGCGACTGACTTTCGGTGTTCAGAACGTGGCTACCTTTACCGGTTATTCCGGTATTGACCCGGAAATCTACAGTGGTATCGATAAGGAAATATACCCTCGTCCACGAGTATTTTCATTAAGTGCTAATTTAAGTTTCTAACGAATTAAAAATACTATGTTATATGAAAAATATAATTATCTATTCATTCAATCTATTTCTCTTGGTCACATGTCTGACTTCGTGCCTGGGTGACCTCGATACCATGCCATTGGATAATAATCAGTTGGTAAGCGACCAGGTATATAGGACCAAAGATGGCTATGCAGGCGTGCTGGCAAAGTGCTACTCATCTCTGATTCTGACCGGACAACAGGGCGGCGATGGTGGTAATGGCGACCTGGAAGGCGCCAATGAGGGATATTCCGGTTATGTGCGTCTGTTGTTCTATTTGCAGGAGATGAGCACGGATAACTTCTTGATGCCTTCTTCTTCTAACGGTTTGCGTAAGTGTCTGAATCTGCAATGGGATGCCTCTAATGCTTCGGTTGTCACTTGGACTTACCAGCGGCTTTATATGAGTATTGCCTATTGTAATGAGCTGTTGCGTGAATGTACGGAAGGGAAATTGCAGGATAGAGGTCTTTGGGAAGAGATGAAGGACGAGTATGTCAGCTACAGAGCCGAAGCGCGGTTCATACGTGCATATTGTTATTCTATGCTTTGCGACTTGTTCGGCTCTGTGCCGTATGTAGACGAACATACCGGTGTGAAGGAAATTCCTGTTCAATATACCCGTAAGCAGATTTTTGAGTATGCGGAAAGTGAACTGCTGGCTATTGAGAACGAACTGAAAGCTCCGGGGGAAAATGAGTACGGACGGATTGACCGCATAGCCGATTGGTTCCTGCTCGCCCGTATGTATCTGAATGCGGAATCCTGGATTAACGAGAATAGATACCAGGATGCCTACACCTATGCAAAGAAAGTCATTACAGACGGGCATTATCCGCTGGCTGCCGATTATCGTGAAATCTTTCTGGCCGATAACAAGACTTGCCAGGAAATCATCTGGGGCTTGGTACAGGATGGACAACGTGCCCAAAGTTCAGCCGGAACAAACTTCTATGTGAAAGCTTTTGTGAACGGTCCGATGGATGAGTTGTATAAGACCGGTGTCGGTTCGAGAGGCTGGGGTAATGTTCGTGCCAAGATGACGCTGGTGGATGCTTTTGATGCGGATGATGTGGCCTTCAATGTGAATGACACTTGGGGTAACGGAAAAAAAGATAAGCGTGCCCAATTCATGACTGCCCTTCCCAATCAAGTGAAAGAAACCTGGGATTCGGAGCTGAATATGACCAGTACCTTTACGTGTGGTTATGGCTATATCAAATGGAGAAATGTGACTAAAGACGACCAGTTGTGCGCTTCAGGAGATGCATATACTTCTATTGACTTTCCATTGTTCCGTACGGCCGACGCCTACCTGATGGCAGCCGAAGCTATCTTGCGCGGGGCAAATGGCACGGATGTAGAGGCACTGGGCTATGTCAATGAAGTCAGGGCGAGGGCATATATGTCCGGTAAGTATGCAAAGACCGGCGTTCGTTCTGATGTTTCGGGAGAAATCGGTCTCAATGAACTCTCTTTAGACTTTATTCTGAGCGAGCGCCAGAAAGAACTGGCATCCGAACTGACAAGACGTACCGACCTGATTCGTTTTGGTAAATATACGAAAGGTAATAATTGGGATTGGAAGAACGGTGCCCGTCTGGGAGAAGATGTGGATGACAAGTATAAGCTGTTCCCAATTCCGGAAAGTGAACTGACGAATAATCCGGCATTGAAGCAAAATGACGGTTATAAACAAATAAATTAAGAATAGAATGAGACTGAAACAAGTACTGTTATGTAGTATGATGTGGATGTGCTGCGTCCCGCTTGGGGCGCAGACATCCAAAGAAGAGATGTTTTCCACTATTGAGAAAACGGGTGGAGTCTATTGGGCCTATCCGCTTGATTTCGCCCCGCAGACCCGGGCTCCCAAAGGATATAAACCATTCTATGTGAGCCACTATGGACGGCATGGTTCCCGTTATCTGATTGGCGACCGTGATTATAAATGGCTGGTCGACCTTTTTGGAGAAGCGCATCGTGAGGGTGCACTTTCCGACTTGGGAGAAGATGCTTATCAGCGTTTACTGAAGGTGTGGGAAGAAGCGGAAGGCCATGGAGGTGATCTGACTCCGTTAGGTGTCCGTCAGCACCGTGGAATTGCAGAAAGAATGTATGCCGCATTTCCCGAAGCTTTTAAGGGCAGCCCTTCTATTTCTGCCCGTTCTACCGTTGTGCTGCGTTGTGCGATGAGTATGGTGGCTTTTGGTGATCGTTTGAAGGAGCTGAATCCCAATCTGCGCATTTCTTATGAGGCTAGCCATAAGTATATGGACTACTTGAATTACCACACGGATGAATCCAACCGCTTTACTTCTTCCACTGACGGTCCGTGGGCTGAAGAATATAGAAAGTTTGAAGATGTCCACACCAATCCCGGCCGGTTGATTGCTTCTTTATTTAAGGACAAGCGTTTCATACTGAAGAAAGTGAATCCGAAGGAAGTGATGTGGGGTATGTACTGGGTGGCGAGTGATATGCAGAATGCAGAGACAAAGGTTTCTTTCTATGATTTGTTTCAGCCCCAGGAACTGTTTGATTTGTGGCAGTGCATCAACTATCGTTTCTATGTGGGCAATGCAAATCATGCCGACGGGAAAGGGATTGTTGTAGCCAATGCGAAATCATTGTTGCAGAATATTCTGGATAGCGCTGATGAGGCTATTCAGAAAGGAGACATAGCTGCTACCCTTCGCTTCGGGCATGATGGCAATGTGATTCCTTTGGTGGCATTGATGCAGATAGAGAATTGCAATGTTGCCGTAGATGATCCTTACGAGGTGTATAAAGTGTGGAGCGATTTTAAGGTAGTCCCTATGGCTGCTAATGTGCAGATTGTCTTCTTCCGGAATGAAAAAGGAAGTGCGGACGATATTCTGGTTAAGATACTGCATAATGAACATGAAGTACACATTCCGGTACAGACCGACCAGTTTCCTTTCTATAAATGGAGCGATGTGGAGAGCTACTACCGGAACTTATTGAAATAAAGCACAGTTTTAAAGTTAACAATATTGAGACTACTAATTGGGAAGTGTGCCGATGGGATATCGGTACACTTCTTTTGCTAATATAATGTTAATGCTTTCCTGTTTATATGCTATTTCATAAGAAAACCTTTATCTTTGCACCCGAAAATGAAATGTGGAAAGATTTGAGTAGCTTGCAACCACAGAAAAAAATGCTAAAACACATCCTTTTCTGACGATGCTCCGAGCATCGGGATATGCATGTCTACTCACCTGGTCCCCGCTTTTCATTCTTTAATTATTCATTCTTTAATTTAGAAGTATGGGATATTTATTCACATCCGAATCGGTGTCTGAAGGACACCCCGACAAAGTGGCCGATCAAATATCGGACGCTGTGCTTGACAAACTGTTGGCTTACGACCCCAGTTCGAAAGTAGCTTGCGAAACTCTGGTAACTACCGGACAGGTGGTGCTGGCTGGAGAAGTGAAAACCAAAGCGTACGTTGACCTACAACTCATTGCGCGCGAAGTAATTCAGAAAATCGGCTATACCAAGGGCGAGTACATGTTCGAAAGTAACTCGTGTGGTGTATTGTCCGCTATTCATGAGCAAAGTCCCGACATTAACCGTGGTGTAGAGCGTCAGGACCCTATGGAACAGGGTGCAGGCGACCAGGGAATGATGTTCGGCTATGCTACTAACGAAACAGAAAACTACATGCCTCTTTCTCTCGACCTGTCACACCGCATCCTGCAAGTGCTGGCCGACATTCGTCGCGAAGGCAAGGAAATGACTTATCTCCGCCCCGATTCCAAGAGTCAGGTAACCATTGAATATGATGATAACGGTACACCCGTCCGCATCGATACGATCGTAGTTTCTACCCAGCATGATGACTTCATCCAGCCGGCTGACGACAGCGAAGCTGCCCAGTTGAAAGCGGATGAAGAGATGCTTGCCACCATCCGCCGGGATGTAATCAACATCCTGATGCCGCGTGTGATAGCTTCTATTCATGCAGAGAAAGTACTTGCATTGTTCAACGACCATATCACTTACCACGTTAATCCTACCGGAAAGTTCGTTATCGGCGGTCCTCACGGAGATACAGGTCTGACGGGACGTAAGATTATCGTAGATACTTATGGAGGCAAGGGTGCTCATGGTGGTGGCGCTTTCTCCGGTAAAGACCCCTCGAAGGTGGACCGTAGTGCTGCTTATGCAGCCCGTCACATTGCCAAGAACCTGGTAGCTGCCGGTGTAGCCGACGAAATGTTGGTACAGGTGTCTTATGCGATTGGTGTTGCACGCCCCATCAATATTTACGTCAACACTTACGGACGTGGGCACGTAAACATGAGCGATGGTGAGATTGCGAAGAAGATTGACGAACTCTTCGACCTTCGTCCGAAGGCTATCGAGGACCGCTTGAAACTTCGTAACCCTATCTATCAGGAAACTGCCGCTTACGGACATCTGGGACGTGAACCGCAGGTGATAACCAAGCACTTCAAATCCCGCTATGAAGGTGATAAGGATGTAGAGGTAGAACTCTTCACCTGGGAGAAGCTGGATTATGTGGATAAGGTGAAGGCTGCTTTCGGTTTATAATCTTCAATTAGTAATCAGCGTAGCTTTACAAGCTATTTACATAGAAGGCTGTCCTTTCGCACTGAATTTTCGGTGCGGAAGTGACAGCCTTTGTTCGTGAGGATGTTGTTTATGAGAGTAAGAACCGGTTAGCAGGTATCAGCCGGATGTGTCTGCCGTCTTCTTCAAAAGAATCGGTCTGATTAGTGGTTACAATAGTACCTTCTTGTAAATTGAATGCTTTCATGGCTTCCAGTAGTCCGTTATATTCACGCGTGAAGTTTTGGTCAGTTATTTGGTGACAAACTTGAATGGCATGGAGTACTTTGCCTTTTTCGGCAACGATGAAATCACATTCTCCTTTTTCTTTATAGTAGTAGATATTGCCCGGTTTCCTACGCAGGTGCAAAAAGATGAGATTTTTTAGTTTATGGCCCGTGGCATCTGAAAAGTTTGCGGAGGCTTCATTCACCAATCCCAGATCCATGGCATATACTTTCTTGGGGTTTCGGGATTGTACTTTCAGCGAATAACTGAATATGGGGACAAATTCTAGTAGATAAGATTGCTGATAGAAAGAGAAGTAATCCAGAAAGGTGGATGCAGCCTTTATATCAAACATGCCCACCAATTTGCCGGCTGATACCAGGTTGCCTACATTGGATAACAGATATACGATTTTATTTGCTATCGACAAACGATTTCATTTGTTGCTGGCAAATGAATCTTCGCTATGCTTCTTCCATGATATGTGATTATTTGCAGGTAATAAATAAGGGGTGTGAAGTATAGGAATCAAAATGATAGCAAATAGTCCGGTATTTACTTAATATGATTATAATCGTTGCAGTTTCGTAACATACCTTATCGTGAAAAAGTATATTATAGAGTAACTTGTGCATAAACAGAGATTGAATATGCGCTATTGTTGCATATTATTGCATATTTACAGGCAATTTATGCAGCAAAGGGTTACTACTTCCGGGCAAATGGGTTACTACTTATAGATACTATGGTTACTACTTCCAGGTAAAAGGGTTACTACTTCCGACTAACGGACTTATTTGCTTCATGATTTACACTATATATATGCTTTTCAGGGAATATTTCATTCTAAAAGAAATGTAAGGATTCAGATATTATACAGTCAATCTGCTTTTTGCAGATTTCTGTTTGCTTGTTTCTGTACTTATAAGTACTTATCTGGATACAGCCTGTTCTCAACGATCAGGAAATACAGAATGTCAAAAGGATAGTGCGATAGAAGAAGTGTTCCCAAGGGTGGAAAGTTGTGTTTTTAATGTTGGATTTCTCCATTGTAATTGGCATATAAACGTCCAGAGGGATAATATAAACTTTTTCCAAAATCTTCACTTGCTTTCTTTTGATTATCAGTGTGTTGTAAAAGTGATTGCACTTTATAAACCTGCCGATATAAATCAATGGAACCCTATTTCCAGCCTAATTTTGTCTCATCAAATCATTCAAAAATTAGGTTTATGAAACACATGATTATTTTATGCATTGCGTCGCTTGTATCCCTTATGTCAGTTGCCCAAAACAAGATAACAGGCAGGGTTGTAGAAGAAGAAACAAAGTCCGGACTGGAATTTGTAACAGTGCAGTTGCTGACTTCTGATTCTTTATTTGTGAAAGGAACCGTTACGGATACCAAAGGGAATTTCTCTTTTGATAATGTGGCGAACGGAAACTTTAGGATCACTGCCTCTTATGTAGGTTATGAAACAGTGTGCATTGATATCCGGAATTTGGAAAAGAACCTGCCTATCGGAGATATTGCCTTACTGAACTCCGGCGTAATGCTGGAAGGGGTTACTGTACGTGCTAACCCTGTCCTGAAGAAAACCGACCGTCAGATTATCCTTCCCACACAGGCACAGGTAAAGGCGTCTACCAATGGGCTGTCCCTTTTACGGAATCTGCAATTGTCCCGCATCCTGATTAATCCGGTGGATAATTCCGTGAAAATGTCCGGTGGAGAGAGTGTACAATTCAGAATAAATGGAGTAGAGGTAACTCAGGCGGAAGTTATTGCCTTGAGTCCTGCGGATATTATTAAGATAGAATATCACGATAATCCCGGTTTGCGCTATGGCAATGTAGGGGCGGTGCTGGATTACATCGTCAAAAGAAAAGACTCTGGCGGAACCATTGCAGCGGATTTATCGAATGCCCTTTCAGCTAACGGTTATGGCGAAAACAACCTGTCCGCCAAGTATAATTACCGGAAGTCTGAGTTTAGCGCCTATGCCTATTGGGGACGGAGAGACCTAAAGTGGACGCGGGAGAACTATGAGACTTTCCGCTTCCCTGATAACACCTTGGAGCGCAGGGAGATTGGCAAACCTACCCCGGTGAAGTACGATGACCTTAACTTTTCCCTGACCTATAACTTGCAGGACGATGACAAGCAAATGCTGAACGTCACTTTGCGGAATAATTATAACGATACCCCCAACTCCTTTTCCGACCGCGAGAGCAGCTTGTATCAGGGAGAAGATGTCCTCTCCATATCCGACCGTCTTTCGTCGAAGTTGCGGATTCCTTCACTGGACGTCTACTACCAGCGCAGCATGAAGCATCAGCAGAGCCTTACCTTCAACGTGGTAGGCACTTATCTGAATAGTGAGAATATGCGTACCTATCAGGAAAGTATGCCGGGCGAAACTCCGTCAACAGTTTATTCTTCCATTGATGGCGAGAAGTATTCCCTCATCACCGAAGGCATTTATGATAAGAAGTTTAAGAACGGAAAACTTTCCGGAGGCATCAAGCATACGCAGGCTTATCTCAGCAACGGATATTCGGGAGCTGTGGAAGAACAGGTGGAGATGAACACCGCAGAAACGTACGCCTTTGCAGAATATCAGCGCGATATCAATAAGTTCGCTTATACACTGGGCATAGGAGGTATGAGAACTTACAATTCGCAGGAAGGGAAGCATAACGAAACTTATATCTTCAAGCCTTCCATCCGGCTGTCTTATACTCCGAAGGAGAATCTGTTTTTCAGATATAACGGCTATATCTCCGGCTATTCCCCTTCCTTGTCCGACCTCAACGACATCTCGCAACCTATAGACTTGCTGCAAGTGCGCCGGGGAAATCCCGGATTAAAGCCCGTCCGCTTCTACTCCAACACTTTCAGTGCAAGCTGGATGCATAAGAAGGTGGCTGTCGATTTCTTTGCCCGCTACAGTTATGACAACAAACCTGTGATGGAGAGTACTTACTTTGAGGATGGAAAGTTTATCCGCACTATGGAGAATCATAAAGGCTTCCATAGGATTAACCTCGAAACGTCTGTCCAGATACTTCCTTGGAAGGAGTACATTGCCATCAGAGTGACACCGTTCTTGAACCGTTATATCAGTCAGGGGAATACTTATACACACACTCATACCAACTTTGGTGTTCGTGGCAGCCTGATGGCGGCTTATAAGAACTGGACGTTCATGGCGGAAATGAATACCAGCAACCATACGTTGTGGGGCGAGACAATCACTAAAGAAGAAAAGCTGCACTCCATGATGCTGGGTTATAATAAGGAGAAGTGGAGCATTTCGGCCGGAGTGCTCAACCCGTTCACCAAGCGGTATGAGCAGGAAATAGAGAATGTTTCACATCTGGCAGGCAGCCGGCAGGTGGCTTTCTCTACAAATCTGAGCCCGATATTCATGGTGAATGTCTCGTTCAGGCTCGATTTCGGAAGGAGTTATAATTCAAAAGGTAAAGTGCTTAATAATAGTGACTCGGATACGGGTGTTCTGTCCGGAAAGAAATAAGGTAGTTTATCGGCTCAGAAAATCCGCAATGTCCTCTTTCTCGTCCATATTCAGTTTCTGGCGGATAGTTGTTTTTCGCTGATAGACCGTGCGCACGCTTTGCTGGGTGACTACACTGATTTCTTTCGTAGAGAAGTTAGCTTTCAGCAGGCAGCAGAGTTGTAGCTCACGCTCATTCAGCACGTTGCCGAAGCGGGTGAGGACGTGCGTGTAGAAATTGTCGTATATGGAATCAATCACTTTATAAAGGTCTTCCCAAACCAGCAGGTCGTCCGTGGGAATATCTTCCTGGGTGATGCGCTTCATTTGCGACAGGAATTCCTGGTTGTGTGGCGTTGGATTGGTGGCAACCATGCGTATGATGCCCATTTGCTGGAGCAGGATTTTCTTGAAGAACTGGTCATTCTCATTATTCGTTTTCTCTACATCAGCCCACAGATGTTTCAGCGTTTCCAGTTCTTCTTCCTTCTCTTCCAGCAGTTTCTTTCTTCGCTGGATGTAGAACGCTACGAGTACCGCAGCCAGAACGACAACTAACAGCACGATAATGAGTAGCATTTGCTCCTGTTGCTTGGCGATGGACAGGCGGAGATTCCGTTGTTCCAATACCCGCTTACTCTCGTTCTTCTCGGCAATCACTTTCTCCCGGTTGAGGTAGTCCTCGAACATCCGGTTGGAGAAGAGCGTGACGTCCTTGATGAGGAACTGATTGGTGGAAATATATTGCATCAGGGTATTCTGAATGAGGTAGTAGTTGCTCAATGACAAGTCCTGGTCAATGTAAGGCGAGTAGGTTTCCTTGCTCATTTGCATGTAGTATCTCGCCGAATCCATTTGGTGGATATTCAGGTAATACCTGCCCAGGGAGCTGTAAGAGAGCGATGTGAATTTATCGTTTGCCGCAAGGTAGCGGCGGAGCACTTCGCGCTGGATGTCGATTGCCTTGCGGTGTTCGCCGAAGTCGCTAAGGATGTCCGCATAGTTTCGTGACACAAGTCCCCACGAGTTGAGGTCGTAGTCGGGCTGATTGACTGCTTCGTAGGCTTTTTGCAGGTAGCATAAAGAGGAATCTTTCTGCTGGAGATAATAATAGGCGATGCCCAGCATATTGTAAGTTATGTAGGTGTCCGGGGCATTCCTGTCTGTTGCCAGCAATTCTTTCAGGTACTTCACGGCATCTTCAAAGTTCTCGTCTCCCGTGCTTTGGGTGATGATGGAATGGAGTAGTTGGAGGGTGCAGGCGGTATCCTGCGCTGCCCGTGCGGTTTCCATTCCTTCGTGCAACAGGTTCGCTGCTCCTGCCCGGTCGCCCTTCCACCAAAGGTGTTGCGCGAACAGTTTGTATGCCTGAGTTGTTCGTACAATATCGTTGTGTTCCTTGTAGTAGTCCAGCGCATATTTCAACAGGGAATCTTCGGCTGTGGAGCGGTTGCAGTTGTAGTGTGCCTGCCCGTTGACCAGCCAGAATTTTGCCCGTAGGGAGTCGGTCAGCGCTTCCGGTTCGTGTATGGATTGCAGAAGGAGGAGGGCGCTGTCCGGGTGGTGGGAGACAATGGCTTCGGCCTTGTCTATTATATCATTTGCCTGTTTGTAGCGACTGCATGATGATAATGAGAGAATGAGGAGCAAGAGTGCAAGATGCTTCATGGTTGTCGGTATTTATCGGGGCAAAGATACTATATATTTATGGTTTGTCATTACCTTTGCAGATTCAAAGTGGTTGTCGGTATGTTTTTTTTGAATAGACTAAGAATGAGTAATATGCTAAAGAAACTGTTCTCCCTTTTCGGGGGAAATGAAGAGGTTCCGGACTCGCAGGCTTTGCTTGCTCCCATGGAGACTTTCGATAAGCCGAAGGTGAAGGATATTGTGCGTCGGTGGCTTCTCTACATTGACGCGCATGAAACTGTGCCCGCCGATATCGTTGCGCTGAACTTCAACCTCTGGGAAGCAGCCGAAGAGAACGGCGATAGTTGCTATACCCTGGAACTGACCGGCTCCAGGCACTACGACGCCGAAGATGATGACTGGGCATGTGAGGAAGACTTCGAGCCAAGAGAAAGGAACTGCGATAACCTGCAACTTTCCAGCCGTCTTCCGTGGGAGGAAGTGCTGAATACTCTGGTGGAAGTGCTGAAAGAGCTGAAAGACGAACTGGCAGACATCTCCCTCTTCCGGGTGGAGCACATCACGGCAGGCTTCACGGATGGCGATCTAATCACCATTAAATGAGCCGTTTATTCGTAAAGCTTTATGAACGCGTTCCTAAAGCTTCATGATCACGTTCGTGAAGCTTCCGGAATACACTCCCGAAGCTTTACTTAAAAAACGAGCTGGGTGTCTTCTTATATTGCTTCACAAAGCAGCGGGTGAAGTACTTGGGATCGTTGAACCCCACCCGGTAAGCAATCTCGGATACAATGACGTTGTTCGTACTGTTCTCCAATATCTTCTTTGCAATCTGCAACCTGTACAGTTGGAGGAAACGCACCGGAGGCAGACCGGTGAGCGAGATGAACTTCTTGTAGATGACCGTATAACTGATGTTCAGTTTGTCTGTCAGTTCCTTCACACCGAAGTCGGGGTTAGCATAGTTCTTCTCCAATATATCCATCACATCATTCATGAATTGCTGGTCCGGTTGCCCCACTTCCAGCAAGATAGGGTCTAAGTCCTGTTCTACGAATTTCTTCTGGCGCAGGTCTCTGTTTTTCAGTATGGAGTCTATATTAGCCAAGAGGACGGACTCTTCGAAAGGCTTGGTGATATATCCGTCCACCCCATTCTCATAACTTTCTATCCGGGCATTTTCGCTCGAGTTTGCTGTAAGAAGCAGGAATGGGATGTGGCATAGAAGCTTGTCCTCGCGTATTCTCTTGCAGAAGTCGGCACCGTCGCAGACGGGCATCATCAAGTCGGACACGATGAAATCGGGCATAATATTTTGTGCCGCCTTGTAGCCCTGTTCGCCGTTGTTGGCCTCAGCAATGTTATACTTTTCTTTCAGCATATTCTTGATGTAGTGGCGCATGTCCGGATTGTCTTCCACCAGCAACAGGGTGGGTTTGCTCCTGTCGATGGGGATGAAAGGCTCTATTTTGTCCTCTACCGGCACGGGCTTGCTGTATTCTTCAGGATGAGCCTCACTTTCAGACTCATTGGCCAGTGTGATGGGGAAGTAGAGCCTGAAAGATACCCCTGCATCTTCCGAACTCTTTACTTTTATGGTTCCGCCCAGCAGCGTGGTAATCTCTTTTACGATGTGCAGGCCGATGCCCGTACTGCTTTGCCCGTAGCTTGTGTATTTGTTCTGGTCGGGAATCCGGTAGAAACGGTTGAATATCTTGTCCACCTCATCGGGGGCGATTGTGCTGCCGCTATTGGTGACGGAGATGAACTGTATAAGCCTCTTCGACTTGTCGGTGAACTGGTTGGCGTGTACCGTGATTTTCCCTTTGTCGGGAGTGTGCTTAATGGCATTTGATAAGAGGTTGAACAATATCTTATGCAGGTTTTCCTTGTCCGAATAGATATGGTCGCTTTTCAGGCGGTATATTTTCTCGAACTGTATATTCCGTTCCTTCATTAAGTTGGAGAAGTCCATGATGGTGGTGTCCAGGAACTTGCTGAAGTTGAAACGGACGGAGTTGAGAGTCAGGTTCTTGGTGTCTATCTTGCGTAGGTCGATGAGTTGGTTGACCAGCGAAAGCAGGTATTGCGCGTTGCGGTTGATGATTTGCAGGTCTTCCTTCTCACCGGGGTCGGTGACTTGGTTCATAAGCTGGCTTGCCGGTCCTTGTATCAGGGTCAGTGGAGTTTTGAATTCATGTGCAAGATTGGTGAAGTATGAGAGCTTCTCTTTATTGATGGCTTCCATTTGCCGGGACATGACTTCTATCTTTTCTTTCAGTAGCTTCTGTATGTGCTTCTGCCTGGCATTATATGAATAGATGATATAAATCAGGATTGATATAATCAGGATGGCTATCAGCGAGTAGAACCAGGTGGTTTTATAGAATGGCGGGTGCACAATGATGCTGAGCGTGGTCAGTTTGCTGGACCAGGTATTGTCATGATTGGTACATTGTATCTCGAGCGTGTACTTTCCGGGAGAAAGATTGGTGTATTTGGCATTTCTCTTCACGAGACCTACGTTCCTGTTTTCTTTCAGTTCGAGTATGCGATAGGAGTAGAACACTTTTTCCTGCTCCAGATAGTCCAGACAACTGAAGGTGATTTCAAAGGAGTTCTGCGGCGGATATAGGTGCAACTCTTTGGTGGTCGATATACTCGTCGGGAGGTTGTCGCTATCCAGATAAGGAATCAGTTGCTTCCCGTCGCAGACGGCACTGGTAAGGGTGACTGTCCGTTGTTTCTGCCTGGGCAGGCTGACTAACGGACTGAAGGTGACAAATCCGTCGATAGTGCCTAACAGCATATTATGATTGGCTGCTTTGCATCCTGACCGCTTGTAGAATTGAGGCACTAACAACCCGTCTCCTTCATCAAACTTGAAGGCCCGTTTGGTGGTGATGTCGAAGAAGTAAACGCCTTTGAGTGTGCTGATCCACAGGTTTCCGTTCTTGTCGTCCAGTATATTGGAAATGCTGGTATCCGAAAGGCCGCAGCGTACGGCATAGTTCATGAACTTGTATTTTCCCGCATTGCTTCCGTCTTCCAGCAGGTAAATGCCGTTTCCGAGGCTGCCCAGATAAATTTCTCCCTTCTGGGTTTCAAATATGCAGGTTATTTTCTCATTGATCTTGCTTTCGGGGTTATCCAGCTTATATTGGTAGTATATGCATTCGTAGTTGTTTCTCGAATCTTCCAGGTCGATGACATAGACGCCGTTGCCACCTATCCATAATCTGGACTTTGAGTCGATGAAGATGGTACTCATATTGTGTACGGGTTCTCTGGACTGGGTGTAGTACTTCAGCCGGTTGATGACTCCGGTCGAGAAGTCGAGCGTGTTAATGTGGCTGCTGGTGCATATCCATAGTGCGTTTCTGACTGAGTCCAATGCAATGTCGTAGATGTCATTGGACGGTAAGGCGGAGTTGAGGCTGTTGTAATGTTCGAAGATCGGATTGGAGAGGTTGGCTTTTGCCAGCTTGTCCAGTCCTCCGCCAATGGTTGATATCCAGTAATCTCCGTTGAAGTCCTGGATGATGTCCGAGATATTGTTATGGGCCAGTGAATGTGGGTTTTCCAGGTTGTGTTTATAGAAAGAGAACGACTGGCTGCCTTTCTTCTTAATGGCTAATCCCCCGTCTACAATGCCGGCAAGGATATTCCCTTCTCTGTCTTCGAGAACGGTGCTGATGATATTGGGAGAGTCTTGTTTACGCCTTTGCAGTGCATAGGTGAAAGTGATGCGTTGCGGAGACATGATATTAATACCTCCGAAGTTGGCTCCTGCCCAAATATTGTCGTTCTCGTCCACAAATATCCGGTTGATGATATTGTCGTTCAGCGACTGGGGCTGAGTGCCCTTGTTGAAAGTTACAAATTGGTTGTTTCTTTGATAGATGTTTATCCCGTTTCGGGTGCCTATGATGATGTCACCGGATGAGTTCTTACCAATGTCTGTGATGAAATTGGAAGAGATGCTGTGAGGGTCGTTGGGATTATGCTGATAGAGCATGCAGAACTGGTTCTGGGTGTTGTAACAGTATAAACCGCTCTGCGTACCCATCCACAGATAGTCTCCGTAAGAGGACAGGCAGTTGAAGGTCAGCTTTGAAATATCCAGGTTCATGGTCACGGGTATACTGTTGTAACCCTCCTTCTCGGAAGGGGCGAAATGCAACAGGCACTTATCGCCTCCTGCCCAGATGCTGCCCCCATGGTTCACAATGGCTTTGATATCCACATCTTTCTTCAAGATTTGTATATCTTTTATTTGTCTTTCTTCATTCAGGATAATGTAGGCGAGGCCGTCGCTTTTACCTATCCAGAGGTTATTGAAGTCATCGACAAGTATTGCCTGAACAGGAGAGTAGAGTACGTTATTGTTTTTGCCGGAATAGTCTTTGTAGAAGTTGAGGTTTTCGTGAAGGAGGTCGATGCTCATGATTCCGGATTCGGAGGCTATCCACAGATAGCTATTGGCGTCCTCGTCAATGTCGTTGATGAAGTTGCTTTCAATAAACTGATAAGGTTGCCTCGGGGCGGTGGAGTAGTGTTTCAGCTCATAGCCGTCGTAACGGTCGAGCCCGTTGGAGGTTCCGAACCACATGAATGAGTTACGATCTTTGTGTATAGCCTGGATGGAGTTGTCACACAGTCCATTCTGAATAGTCAGGTACAGGTAATTGTATTGGTTCGGATTGTTTTGGGCAACGACTAAACCCTGTCCTTGCAGGATGCAGAGCAGGGTTGTGAGTAGCGCTATTATTTTCATGTATTTCATATCCGGTCTGGAGGCTTGCTCAAAGGGGATTATTGGAAAGTAATCCAGTCGGTCTCGACCTTGCCGTTTCCTTTTAGTGATACATATAAATCGTGGATACCGCTCTGACCGGAACGGACAGGGGATTCGATTTCCGTCCATTTATCACTCTTGGGAACTTTGATTTCCGAGATAACCGGACCGTCTGTTCCGTTTATACGTATTTGTAGTATCCCTCCATCTTCCGAGGAAACTCTTGCTTTTACTTTCCGGGGAGCGCTGTTGCCGAAATCTACCCGGTTGTACTGTATCCATGCACCGTTTTTGCTTAATATGGTTTTCCAACCTTCAAACTTGTTTGTCAGGTTCAGGTAGTCAATGGCTGCTCCCCGGTTGCTTAATCGGCTGTACCGGTCGAGTTGAATCTCTTTCCGGGCATCTGTTATGCCGACTCCACGTAGGGTGGGGGTTACCTTCTGGATAGTACCGTCAGGATTGAAGAACAAGGAATCAATACGTGTCGATCTGTTTTTATCAAATTCGGGAGAGTAGTCATTGTGGTGGTAGAACAGATACCACTGGTCTTTGTATTTCACTAATGAATGGTGGTTTGTCCAGCAGCCGGTCGGTGACTCGTCCATGATGATGCCTTTGAATTCAAAAGGCCCCATAGGGCTGTCTCCCATAGCATAGGCCAATGTTTCTGTTTTTTCTTTTACCCAGGGGAATGTGAAGTAATATTTCCCGTTGCGCTCAAAAGCAAAAGGACCTTCTTTAAAACCTTCGGGCAATCCTTCTATTTTGATGGGCTCGGAGTCCAGCTCAAGCATGTTTTCTTTCAGCTTTGCTACCGACATTCCACGGCCCGACCAGTAGATGTAGGCCTGCCCGTCTTTATCAATGAGCACACAAGGGTCGATGCCGTTTACTCCTTCAATAGGATTGGCTTGCGGGGTGAAAGGACCGTAAGGCTTGTCGGCTATGGCAACTCCGATACTGAAACCACGCTTACCCTCGCCTTTAGGGGTGGAGGGGAAGTAAAAGTAATATTTCCCATTCTTGTACACACACTCGGGAGCCCACATGGAATAGGAATCGGGAGCTACCCAAGGTACGTTCTCCTGGCTTAGAATCACTCCATGGTCTGTCCAGTCCACCAAGTTTTCTGACGAGAATACATGATAGTCTGCCATGCAGAACCATTCTTTCAACCGGTCAATGGGGCTTGGAATGTCATGTGAAGGATAGACAAACATCTTGCCCTCAAATACTTTTGCAGTAGGGTCAGCGGTGAACTGATCCTTTATAATTGGATTTTGAGCTTGTAGCGTACCTATTATCACCAGAAATGCGGATAATAAAAACAGTCTTTTGTTTTTCATAAGTTGTTTTTTTTAGAGTGTACCGGTTCTCTATTTCTCCATCCGGACACAAAGATAAATAAAAATAGGATGAAGCCATGGAATGAGCTGACTTCCTTTTTATAGTAAAGTTACTTTGACGGATTGCAAATCCTTGGCTGCGGAACTGGTTCCGTAGAATAATTCGTACTCACCCGGTGCCACTCGCATTGTATTGGTTGAAGGATCAAAACATTCGAATGATTCGGCTGGCAGTTGTATCTCTATGTCCTGAGTAGCCCCTGCTGCAAGTTCTGCGCGGGCATAGGCTTTCAATGACTTTAACGGGCCACCGGTATCATCTGTTTTGCGGATGTATACTTGTATGACTTCCGTTCCGGAGCGCTTGCCTGTGTTAGAGATCGGCACGGTCAAGGTCAGCGCCTCCTCTGTACGGAGTTGGGTTTTGCTGCACTGGGCTGTGCCTACGGTGAAATCAGTATAGCTTAATCCGAATCCAAACGGGAACAGAGGGTCGGACATATATCGGTAGGTGCGTCCTTTCATGGAATAATCCTCATAGTCGGGCAGTTGTTTCGTACTTTTATAGAAAGTGACGGGCAATTTACCGGAGGGGTTATAGTCACCAAACAATACATCGGCTACTGCCTGTCCGCCTAATTCTCCTCCATACCATGCCTGAAGGATGGCGTCACAACTTTCTGTTTCGGGTAGCAATGCCATGGACGATCCGGAACAATTGACAAATACAACTTGCTTGCTGGCTTCCTTTAAGGCTTTCAGGAAGTTACGCTGTACTGCCGGCAGTTCTATATCCGTGCGGTCGCCGTTCTTGAAACCGGGAAGATTCAGAGGCATTTCTTCTCCTTCCAGTTGTGGTGAGATGCCGCCTACGAAGACTACCATATCTACGTTCTTAAGCTTGGAAATGCTTTCGTCGTAATTAATCGGCAATTCTTTACCGAGGTTGAACTTCAGGTTTGCGGCCCAGTTTTCCACTTGTGCATAGAGTATTTCTATTTTATATTCTTTTCCCTTTTCCACTTGCAACATGGTGCGGGTATCGGTGGTTCTCCAGGTGCGCCGTTTGGCCATTGCCTGGCCGTTTACTAATAACTCAAAGTAGCTGCAACCTTCGAGATTGAGGAGGACTTCGCCTGACTCTTTGGGGGTAAATACTGTTTCGTATTTGGCCGAGAACTTCTCGAGGTTCACTCCCGGGCCGAAAGTATGCAATCCGTATGTGGTTACATTGATGGGTTGGGTGGTTCGGAGAGAAGAAACCGGTTCTCCCTGGCGTTCCGGATTGTTCCAGAATGTAGCTTTGATGCCTGGTTTCCCATCTATGCTGCATTGGTCGAGATAGGATTCCAGTGTTTTATCATTCACCAGGTCGCAGCCTTTCATATAAATAATCTGATTCTTCTTCAACTTGGTTTTGAAGCCGTCCAGAATGGTAATAGTCTGATTGGGCGTTCCGTTATAGTTGCCCCACAACATGGGTTTGTCGTCGGCATTGGGACCGATAACTGCAATTTTGCGGATGGATTTGCTTAACGGCAATACATTGTTCTTGTTCTGCAAAAGCGTCATTGTCTGGCGTGACATATTCAGTGACAAGTCTTTGTGAGCTTTACTGTTGACTACGGACATTGGTATCTGACTCCATTTTACCAATGAGGGGTCGTCCATTTCTCCGAGTTCAAAGCGTCCTTCCAGCAAACGGAGCACATGCTTGTCTATTTCCTCTTCCGTAATCAATCCTCTGGACACTGCTTCCGGCAGTTTCTGGTAAGCATATCCATATCCACACTCCACGTCCGTGCCGGCCATTGTTCCTTTAACGGCGGCATGTACGGCATCGGAGGAGCTTTTGTGGGAAGTCCAGAAGTCGGCAATGGCTCCGCAATCGGAAACTACGAGGTATTTAAATCCCCATTCGTCACGGAGGATTTGTTGGAGCAGACGGGTACTTCCACAGCAAGGATCATCGTCCAGGCGTTGGTAGGCACACATCACCTCGCGTACATCGGCTTTCTGCACCAATGCCTTGAATGCAGGCAGATAGGTTTCCCATAAATCGCGGGGGCTGATATTGTTCAGGTTGGCTGAATGGCGGCTCCATTCGGGACCGCTATGCACGGCATAGTGTTTGGCACATGCAAGAAGCTTGCGATACTTTTCATCTTCAGGCCCTTGCAGTCCTTTTACTACTGCAATACCCATTTGGGAAGTCAGATACGGATCTTCCCCATAGGTTTCCTGGCCACGTCCCCAGCGGGGATCACGGAAGATGTTTACATTGGGAGTCCAAACGGAAAGGCTGTGGAAACGGGTGTCTTCCAGTCCATTGCGTACACGCTCGTTGTGCTTGGCACGCATTTCATCGGAGGTTGCATTGAAAATCTCGAATACCAGCTTCTCGTTGAATGAAGCGGCCATCCCGACGGGCTCGGGGAAAACGGTTACATTTCCCTGATTGGCTACTCCGTGAAGGGCTTCACTCCACCAATTGAATTTCTTTATTCCCAAACGTGGGATAGCTTCCGAGTCATCGCACATTAAGAGTGCCTTCTCTTCCAAAGTCAGGCGCGATACCAAATCTTTAGCTCTTTCTGCCGGACTTAATTCGGGATTTTGGTACGGCAATGTTTGTCCCCACCCCGATAAGGAGAACAACAAACCGCATGCTACTATTATCTTTCTCATGATACTATATGTTTTTCATTGTATACAAGTTACTTCATTGCTGCTTGACCGCTAAGGATGATATTTACCCAGTATTTTAATCTGATCTCCCGAAATGTCAACCTCCAGTAGAGTAGGTCTTCGTGGGCCGGGGAGGTCGGAGTCGAGACTTTGGTGGTGCAGGCACATCAGTAACTTTCCTCCGAATGTGCGGAACAGCATACCATGTCCTGAATTGTTGGGAACTAAAGGAATATTGTATTGGGCCCAAGGGCCTGCCAGCTTGCTCGACTCGGAGTAGGCCACTCCCTGGGCACAGCGATTGTCGCTCCAACTGGACCAGAGCATTCCTAAACGACCTGTATCCGTCCTGAACAAGAATGGTCCGTCTGCCACATATCCTCCTAATGCCATGCCGAAAGTGAGTTCACCTATCGATCTCATATCTCTTGGCCATGTGGCTTCGGATGCTCTGAAAAGAGTGGTGGAGACTCCCACAGATTCTGATAAGTCAGGGGCAAGCCTGATATAATTAATCATTCCATTGATGGTTTGCATCCATTCGTGGCAGAAGACCATATAAGGCACCCCGTCTTCTTCCCAAAAACTGCCGTCGAGTGTAGACCAGTTCTCCGGCAAATAGTTCTTGTCGCTGATGGGATGATAAGGGCCTGCTGCCTTGTCGGATACGAGGATATGGGTGGCACGGCGTTGTACGTTATACCTGTTGGGCACGGTGTCCACGATTATCTGGGGATTGGTAAAGGTGACGAAACAATAATATTTGCCTTTGTACTTATGGAGTTCCGGTGCCCATATTCTCGGGGCGGTTCCTATCCAGGAAGTTGTGTCCACGGTGATGTATTGATAGGGTCCTGTCCACATCTTCATATCCGCACTCTTCCATAAACTGCCACCGCTTCCAACCAGATAGTACATTTGTGTTGCTTCATCTGCAAGAATGAACGGGTCGCTTATTTGCAAAGAGTCGAAATAGGTAGTGTCTGTTTTGCTCCCTTCTACGCCACCGATAAACGTGTATTGCAACTCTGTGTTCTTTGTCTGAGTGCAGGCAATCAGACAAAGAATAAACAAAGTTAGTATGACATGAAACCATTTCTTCATAGTTGTAGCTCTTTTTATGCTTTTAAAAAATACTTCTCAAATACTGGTATTAACTGCAAATGTAGCATGTAATACCTTCGGGGAGGGATACTAAATTGTTTTTTAGGAGGATTTTTCTTGCTGGCAGGGTATTTCTGTAACTTGCTGCCAAATCTATTACGTACTCATTTTCGCTCCATAGGAAAGGATAATCCTCCCTGTTCTCGGGGAAGTCCGGTTTCAATATCCTGACGCCCGGCACTGCACCTCCGAGAATAAAACTGAAGTCGGAGCGGGAGAAGGATGTACCTTTCCCGCATCCGGTGAATACTTGGCATCCCACTACTCCTATACAAAAAATGATTATTTTTAGTTTCATACTATTCATTTTCTTAGTCGGTTCACTTAATTTTTGATTCATATGGCTGTTTCAGCCGATTTGTTATCTGAGTGGGATTACCCGGTATAGCATTGTCACATTGTTTCTAATGATTGCGGAAGTTCCACTTGGAATTATCGCTGTTCATATCGAACTTGCCGAGTGAAGGAGTGCTGTCGCCTACGGATACCAAAACCAGCTCCTTGTCGGTTCCCGGCACTTCTTTGGGCATGATCCGGTAGGTGCCGTCCGTCAACTGATCGATTCTCCATAACTGTTCGGGTGCTCCCGTAAACTCAGGAACTGCCACCACCTCCGCATCTGCCGTGGTAGCCAATGCACGGTTGGTTCCTTCAATCACAATCTTGTAATAAGGACCGCCCAGGTATCCGCCGGCTTCGGGCACAGCGGTAATGGTCCACTTCTGATGGGGACGGAACATGTAATCGCCAATCCTTACGTTGATATTTCCTTGCGGCCAGGTCCCGATCACATCTTCCAGTGTTTGTGACTTCAAAGGTACGATGGGGGTGTCATCTTTTTCCCAGAAACGATGTCTGGTATACTCCATGCGCACGAAGTCGACGGCAAGTTCGAGGGCATAACCTCTGCGTTCGGACTCAATCTCGTAAGTTCCTTCTTTGAAGACTTCACCGGCAACGGGCCATTCATTCTTCCATAAGAGTGGGCGTATGCCCAATACACTACGACCACCCCAGTCGAAATCGGCTTCAAAGTGGCATGACATCTTCTCTACACCATCGGCCACTTTGAAAAGCCCGAAGTGTCCGGGACCGGTTTGGCGGTTCCCTGCGGCAATCACCATCTTACCGCCACCTTCCAGCATCTTTCGTCCCATATTGTCAACATATGGTCCCGTTACTTTGCGCGAACGGCCGACTACGATGTTGTAGGTAGAGTTCGGACCATCGCAACAAGTGCCGTGTGTTCCCAGAAGATAATACCATCCGTCACGGTATATCAAATCCGTCGCTTCACAATCAATGGCGATGTCGATTGCTTCGTTGCCTTCCACCCGTTTACCGGTTGCGGGGTCGAGCTCTACAAGTCTGATAAATCCGAAATAGGTGCCGTAAGACAACCACAGGCGCCCGTCCGTAGGGTCGAGCAAGAGGCCGGCATCAATGGCATCGCAATCTTCATCGTTCACTGAAGATGCCACTTCTATGGGTTCCGTATATGCGAAGTCGGGGGAATTGGGGTCTAAGGTTTTGTTCCATATGGTCAATACCTTACCACTGTGTCCTCCTCCGAGTCCTCCTCCGGTGGCACTGTAAGCAATCAGATAGCGGTCGCCTATCTTCACTGCATCTGGAGCTGCACCTCCTCCGGGCCTTACTCCGCCACCGTTCCACGTCCAGCCGTCTTCGGATATCAATCCACCTCCACCTGTGCCGAACGTGTAGTATTTACCATCGCACTCCATGATGGTTGATGGGTCGTGGATGTATGGAGCGCCTATTTGTGCAATTGCTTTTTCAGATGTCAATACAGACATCAGGGCTGCCACGCCCATAAGTATAGCTTTTGTTTTCATGGTCATTTATAGCTGATAGTAATGTTTTTAACAGGTGTTCCATTCTCATCGAGGAAACGAACACAGAAATCACTCATTCCGGGACCGTTGATGAGGGCTCCACGGACGATGTTCTTACCTTTCTTCAAGGTCAGCCGGCGCGACAGGCAGTCGTCCTTGACCATGCGGCGGTCGCCCGAAAGAATTACGGCTTCTTCGCCGTTCAGCCACCACATGGATGCGGAGTTGGAGCCTACCGACATCCGGACGTTCTCCATGTCTTCGGGACATTCGATGACCGTGACAGCCCAGAACAGTACACCGTATACTTGTTTCTTCAGGCCAGAGGCAAAGCGAAACAGCTTCACATTGAAGAGTTTGCTTTCGAGTGCGTGCCAGGTTAGTTTTTGTTTGCCTACCCTCACTTTATCACCGTCTTTGGGCAAGACGGTGAATTGTCCGGGGAAATATTCGGTGGCAAATGCTTCACGAATGTAACTGTCGGTAAAAACCGTGTTGGAGCGATTGGGCTTGTCAATGGGTTCCAACAGTAGCCAGCGTTGAATGAAGCCCTCACTGTCCGGCGACATGACGCCTGTGGTTGCCGGAGAAAAATAGACTGACAACTGGGGGGACTCTTCATTCTTCTGCGCATAGCCCGGTAGAGTCATCATAACCGCGAGGCAAGTTGCCAGCAATGATTTTCGATGAAAGATGTTCATTGTTATAGTCTGTTTGATTGGTTATACATTATTTAGTTCTGAATAATAAAGGAGCAAACTCTTTCAAGCATCTGCGCCAAGTCAGGAACTCGTGGGCAGTGCCCGGCGATTCATAATAGATATTATTGATCCCCGCTGCCTTCAGGCCATCGCTGAGGTTTTTGGTTCTTTCGGGACGTTCTTCCGAACCAATGCCCAGAAAGAAGGTGTGCACCTTGTCGTTGAATGCTTTACGGTCTTTGAATGCACCGCCATACACGCTGTCGAGTTGCTTCAGGTCGATACTGCCTGCCCCGCTGAATCCGCCGATGTAGGCAAACTTGTCAAGGTTGTTCAGGGTAGTGTTGAAGGTGAGAAGTCCGCCCCAGGAAAGACCTGCCATTGCACGGTTATCCCTGTCGGTCAGGGTGCGGAAGTTGGACTCGATATGGGGAATGATTTCGTTTACTAAGATGGAAGGAAAATCAGAGCCGAACCTTCTTCTTGCCTCGTCGGGTGTTTCACCCGGATTGGTCTTGAATACTTCGATGTTGCCATTGTCCATTACCACGATCATCGGTTTGGCTTTGCCTTCGGCAATCAGGTTATCCATGATGAAGTTCATCTTGCCTTGGTTGGCCCAGCTTGTTTCATTTTCACCCATGCCATGCTGCAGGTAGAGCACCGGGTACTTCTTGGTGGGGTTCTTGTCATATTCCGCCGGAGTATAGACGATGCATCTGCGCCATTCCTTGCGGATATCGGAGTAGTACCAGCTTTGGCTGATTAATCCGTGGGGTACATTTTTTATGGAATAGTAGTCCACACCTTTTTCCGGTATTTCAATGCCGCTCACCCATTTGCCCATGCCGAAGAACGGTTTTCCATTAGGGTCGGCGGTACTTACTCCGTCTATAATCACCTGATAGTAGTGGAAACCGACTACTTCGGGCTCTTTCGATATGAGCGACCAGTATCCGTCTGCTTCCTTGGTCATTTCGCCTCGGAAGCTGATTTCTACTTTTTGGGCATTAGGAGCGTGGATCCTAAAGTGCACCCGCCTGTCTTCGCCTATGCGCGGATAATCGGCTCCGTTAATGTTGTGCTCGTTGGGAATGGTTCCCGCGGGAAAACTTTGTTGCTGGGCATTCATTGCCAATGGCAATACCAGTAAAGAGGAGAAAATAAGTTTCAATACATTTTTCATGATTCAAATATTTAGAGAGTTTGTTTTGGGTTATAATTTAATAAATGAGAGTTTTTAGTTCGCACTGTTTCCGTGCATGTTCGGATTGACTTCCAATTCTCTACTCGGAATCGGAAGAATGCGGTTCTTCTCATAATTGAACGGTACAGGCCCTGTCAGTGAAGTCTGGTACTCTTGTACCTTATATTTGTTTACCAAACCGTCGATGACATTGGTATGGTCGGGATCGGCCGTATTGTTATGCCAGCGCATCAAGTTGAAGAAACGCCAACCTTCAAGGAAGAGCTCACAGGTATATTCGTGTTTCAGCAGGCGGCGGGCGGTATTGATTTCTACGCCCGGCAGGATTACACTACCGGCATCGTCCACCACGCGTCCCACAACAGGTTTATCTGCTAACAGTTCCTGGGCGGTAGGCAATGTGCCTCTGCCCTTTGTATAAAACAGCCCCTTGTCTGACGGAGAGTTTTGCAACACCTGATTGTTGGCACGTGAACGTATCTTGTCAATATAGACCAGAGCGGTAGCTTCGTCACCGGTTTCAATGCAACATTCGGCATACATCAGCAATACATCGGCATAACGCAGGATGCGGTCGTTCACCGGGCCGCGCATTAGGTCGGGCATGGCCGAATTATCGTCTATGCAATATTTGCGGGTTCCGAAGAACTTGCCCAGCCATGAGTCAGCCAGATAGTTATATGTATTTTCGTAGTTCCTGGGCTGACCATTGTGGAAGAATGTGGCGCCATTGGGTATCCATAATCCCTGGAAAGCGCGCGGGTCGATGATTTCACCGTTGGCATTGCGTTCAAATTCATTATAAAGCCACATGGAAGGCATGACATTGTACCAGCCGCCGGCTCCCGGAGAGATGGTGAAACCAATCTGCCGCCATGAGTTCTGTCCGAAGTTCAATCTGTCGATGGACATGTTGACATTGGCATCGGCACTGTACACAAATTGCACTTCATACAGTGATTCTTTATTGTTCTCATTGTCATTGGAAGCATTGTCACGATAACAATCCACTAAATCATAGTCGTTGGAGTTGATAATCTTTTCCAGTTCCGCTTTGGCCAACTGCCATTCGGCTGAACCGGCACCTGCCGAACCGTCTAAAATGGGACGTCCCATATAGACTTTAGCAAGCAGTGCCTGCGCGGCACCTTTACCGATGCGTCCCATGTTTTCCGGGTGTCCCTCATAGAGCTCGGTACGTCCGGGCAACAGTTCGGCGGCTTTGGTCAGGTCCTCAACCATGCGTTGGTAGATATAACCGGGTTCGCGGGCAGGCTCGTAGCTGTCGCTCGGACCACCTGTGGCAGGATAATCTCGGTCGGGGATTTCATCGCCAAACATAAACGTAGCAAGAAAACGGCTGAAAGCACGGAAGAAGTAGGCTTCGCCCAAACAGCGGTTGTAGGTGGAGACGTCTGAACCGAACAGTTCGGCGGCACCACCGTCCGTCAGCTTCTGGATGGCGAGGTTGGCGGTGTATTGCAGTACGTAGATGTTCTGAAAGATTTCAGTGGTCATACCATGATTACCGCTGGTGGTATAGCCCGACCATGCAACGTTGTCGGGGTCTCCGGCAGCAGCTTGAGGAGTATAGATGGCCTCATCACTCACGAGGTTCAGGGCATACGGCATGTTGCGCCCCCAGAACTGGAGTATTTGTGGTATGTTATAGCACCCGTTGGCGGCATAGATCAGATGTTCTTTAGTAGTATAGTAGGTATCTTCCACTTCGGCCGTCGGGTTGATATAGTCCATGTTGGGCTCGCATGCTGCGAATGCGGGCAGTAAGGTCACTGCCAATATGCTTTTATATAACAAATTTCTTGTTTTCATATTGAGATGCATGTTTTTAATTAGAAAGTTAATTGTATGCCGGCGAAGTATTCGCGTTGGCTCCAGAAGGTACCTGTGAAGTCGTAAAAGCGTCCGTCTACACCACGGTCGAGGGTAGAGCCGCCGTTAGGTACTTGGGGATCGAACATGGAATAGCTGGTGATGGTGAACGGGTTCTTGATACCGACGTAGATGCGTAGATGGTCCACCGTCACCTTTTGCATCAACTGTTTGGGAAATGTGTAGCCAAGGGTGATGTTGTTGCAGCGGATGTACGAAGCATTTTCTACAAAGTAGTCGCTGGCACGCATGGAGTTCTGGTTGGGATCACCGTATACGATGCGTGGTATGCTGGTATTGGTGTTCTTGGGTAAGGTGATGGTTTCACCACCGCGAGTGGTAAAGGTAACGTCCTCGGCACGGAATGCATTTTTAATATCGGCCAACTGGTTGTGCAGGGCTTTACCGTGTAGAAGAGTCTGCTTGAAGTTGTTGTATGTGTCGATACCCAAGTCGCCTTGCAACAGCATGGAGAAGTCGAATCCTTTATAACCCAATGAGACGTTCAAGCCTACGGACAGGTCGGGAATGGACGAGCCGATGCAAGTCTTGTCATCTTCGTCTATCTTGCCATTGCCGTCGCGGTCAATGTACTTCAAATCTCCGGCAGCGGCAGACGGTTGCAGGCGTTCGCCCTTGCTGTTGGTATAGGCAGCCGCTTCGGCATCGGTCTGGAACAGTCCGTCTGTTTGCAGTCCCCAGAATTGGGCAACGGGATAACCTACTCTGGTGCGGGTGACGTTGGTGCCGCCTAATGTGAGGTATCCACCTGTCAGTACGTCCAGCGGGCCCATGTCGTTCACCTTATTGCGATAGAATGAAAGGTTGGGGGAGATGGAATACGTGAAGTCACCTTTCTGGTCGCGCCAGGTGGCAGCCAGTTCAAGTCCCCAGTTGGTCATGCTGCCCACATTCTGCATGACAGAGGTGGATATGCCTACCGAATAAGGCAGGTTTACGTTGAGCAACATGTCGGACACTTTGCGGTTATAATAATCGAAAGTGACGCTCAAGCGATTGTCGAATGTAGTCAAGTCGAAACCTACACCCATATCCCGGGTTTTCTCCCAGCTCAGATTGCGGTTGGCGATTGACGACGGGCGGGGGGCGGGAACGGCAGTGTCGCCCATATTGAGTGATTGCGGACCAAACGAATAGGTGAAGCCGGATACGCTTACTGTAGATTGGTATGCATAGTTACCCACTCCGATGGAGCTACCGATCCAACCCAACGTAGCACGCAGTTTCAGGTCGTTCAGCCATGATGAGGTATGCTCTTTCATCCATGACTCTTCGCTGACACGCCAGCCCACAGAGAAGGAGGGAAAGTATCCCCAACGGTTGCCGGGTGCGAACTTCGAACTCTCATCGGCACGGAAGTTGGCGGTAAACATATACTTGCCCGCATAGTTGTACATCACGCGTGCCAGGACGGAATAGTAGGCCTCATCGGAGCGGCTTCCGCTACCGGTTACGTTGTCCTGGAATACTTGCGCTACACCGAAGTCAGTCTGTTCCTGGCTGCGTCCGGAGAAGGAAGAATCGTTGGAACTGTATCGTTCGGACACAAGACCTATCACACCTGACAGGGAGTGCATTCCGAATGATTTATTGTAGTTGAGCAAGCCTTCTACCTGTTGGCGCCAGTTGCGATTACTGCTGGTTTCCAGTAGATTGTAGTTCTGTACGCCACCACCACCGCCGCTATCCAGCGTAAAGCGCGGGCGGAAGTGTTCGTAGAAGTCGCTGTAGAACGAATAGTTGTAATTCACCTTAAAGTTCAGCCAGTCGAATATCTGGATTTGCGTGTATACATTGGCCTGGCCCGACCAGTATCTTCTCCGGTTGCGGTCTTCGTTGATGAAAAAAGCCTGGTTAGGAATATCAATGCCATCGTCGTGGTCGCCCATTGCATTGTAGTATCCGTTGTTTATATCGTTATAAGCCGGGTCGCGCACCGGGATATTGGGTACGGATTGCAGTATGTTCTGTAGCGAACCGGTGGCTGTGCCTTTGCTGCTGTTGTGATTCACACGGATACGTCCGCCGTAGGTGAGACGCCCATAAGTACCTTCCATGTTGGCAAAGATGTTCTGCCCCTCACTGCCGCGTTCCACTCCCTGGCGTTGGTCGGAGGTATAAGTGGCGCCAAAATTGTAATTGAGCAGTTTAGATGCACCGCTCACCGAGAGGTCGTATTTCTGATATACATTGTCGAAGAAAAATTCATCCCACCAGTCGGTGTCATATTCCTGCTGGCTGGGCTTGGCATTGCGTGCGGGCACAAGGTCAGCCCAACTGCCGTCGGCCCTGGCTTCGGGAGTGGCGGCGTTGTAGTACAGTTCGTTGGCATATACGGCGTAATCATAAGAGTTGAGCATCTTTAGCTTCTTCTGTTGGGTGCCGGTGCCCACATAGGCATTGAAGCTGATGCGGGGCGCACCTTCTTTTCCGCGTTTCGTGGTGACGACAATGACGCCGTTGGCACCACGCACACCGTAGATGGCGGCCGATGCGGCATCTTTCAGCACTTGGATGCTGGCTATTTCATCGTCGTTGGGCACATCACTGGCTGAACCGATGATGCCGTCTATTACCCAAAGCGGGTCGGTGTTTCCGGTGATGGAGCTTGTACCGCGAATACGGATTTTACCGCCCGAAACGTTGACTCCCGCCACATTTCCTTGCAGTGCATTTTCTATCCCACCGGGTGCTTTCAGTACTTCCGTGGGGTTCAGGGTGGAGATGGCCGAGGTCAGGTCGGCCTTTTTCTGCGTGCCGTAGCCCACTACGACAACTTCTTCGATGGTTTTGCTGTCTTCTTCCATCCGGACATTAAGGAAAGTCTGGTCCTTGACTTCAATTTCTTGGGAGAGATATCCCACGTACGTGAAAAGTAATGTCGTATTGGGGGAAACCTGTAGTGTGAAGTTTCCGTCCAGGTCCGTAATGACTCCGTTGGTAGTTCCTTTTTCCAGAATGTTGACGCCGATTACCGATTCACCGGTCATGTCAACTACTTTTCCTTTAATTGTTTTACTCTGTGCAGAGAGTGAGAGAGAACAAAGAGTGGCGCATAACGTGAATAATATGCGTCGTGTCCTTACTTTTTTGACATTTAAAAAAAAGTTTTTCATAAGCATTAAGATTAAATGTTTGTATTAGATCCGGCAAGCTGATCTATCCGGAATGCTCAATCGGTTGCCGTACGCAAAGCTATCCGGTAGCTGTCTTTTAGGAGATTCTTATTTTGTTTTTGGAGAGGATTTTTCTTGGTTTTAAGATAAATCCACTTGATGGAAAGAAAAATCCCCCTTCTCTTCCGGTCATCCGGGAAGAAAAGGGGGAACTATGGATTATAGTATGAAGTTGTTGAGGCAGCAGACGTCATCTTTTGCTGCCGTATTGCCAATCTTTTGCCACCGCATTGGCAAACTTTTGCCATCGCAGTGGCAAGACTTTGCCAAGCCTATGGCAAGACTTTGCCACAGCTTTGGCAAGATGTTGGCAAAGTATCGGCTGCGATTATATCATTCAGAGGGTATCGCTCTGCCAGAGTTTGGGCTGGAGATGGTTATTCGTTCGCCTCCAGCATATCAATCAACTGCACCCGCTGGATGGAGAAGCTATTGCTGTTCTTCTGCACATACCTGAGCAAATCGAGCCCGTCCTGGCGGAGTTTGGACTTCCGCAGAAGGTCGTCGTCGTCCATCTCGTCCGAAATCTTCAGCATGGTCATGGCGGCAAGCTCCGCCTTTCCCATTTCATTGGGGTCGCCTTTATACCGGTCAATCAACTCCTCGGTGTTCATACTCAGTAGTTGGTCCGAAGGAAATCCAAGAATCTGCCGGGTCAGGTCGTCATACTCTACCCACTCGCTCCAACGGTACTTCTTCTTCCGGAGCAGGGCGTTCACTATTAAAGAAACGATTTCTTGAATCATTCGTATCAGGTAATCTTGCTTAATCATAATTCTTTGTTTTTAGTATGTTAGTGGAAAAGTTTGCGAACAGATTACAAAGTTAGTGATATTTTTAAGATATCGCTGAAAATCTTTACCTTTGCACTCATTACTAATATAAGGTACAGCAATTTCCATGAATAAGATAACTTCCGTATGCGTATATTGTGCTTCGAGCACCAAGATAGATTCCGCTTATTTTGAAGATGCCCGCGAACTGGGCACTTTGCTGGGGCAACGCCACATTCGCCTGATAAACGGTGCGGGCGGCATCGGCCTGATGAGCGCCACTGCCGACGCCGTGCTGGCTGCGGGCGGAGAAGTGACCGGTGTCATCCCCCGCTTCATGGTGGAGCAAGGCTGGCACCACAAGGGATTGACGGAAATGATAGAAGTGGACGATATGCACCAGCGCAAACAGAAGATGGCGGCTTTGAGTGATGCCGTCATCGCCCTGCCCGGTGGATGCGGCACGCTGGAAGAGCTGCTGGAAATCATCACCTGGAAACAGTTGGGCCTCTACCTCAACCCCATTGTCATCCTCAATACCCGTGGTTACTTCGACCCCTTGCTTGAGATGATGCAGAGTGCCATGGACGAGAACTTCATGCGTCGGCAACACGGAGACATCTGGCACGTGGCGCAGACGCCGCAGGAGGCCATCGATCTGATACACAGCACCCCCATTTGGGACAGTTCCATACGTAAGTTCGCGGCCATATGATTAGCTTGTTGTTGACATGGGCAACGGGCTTCGAGGGGATACCTATTCCTTACTCCCCCAAGTTGGACGACGGGGTCACCATACTCCTGTTGTGTTGTTTCTTCATGTCTGCCTATGTACTGTCCCGCAGCCGCAAGTTTCTGGTGCAACTGGCAAAGGACTTCCTGCTCAATCGTGAGCGTACCAGCATCTTTGCCGCCACCACGGCCACGGATATGCGCTACATGTTGCTGCTCATCTTGCAGACTTGTGTACTGATTTCCGTCTGCACCTTCAATTACTTCGTAGATGTCCGGCCGGAACTGGGCGAATGCATACCTCCTTACGTCCTGCTTGGAGCGTATCTCGCGGTGTGTTTGCTCTATCTTTTCCTGAAGTGGGTGACTTATTCTTTCCTGGGTTGGATTTTTTTTGACGCAAGCCGCACCAGCCTCTGGATGGAGTCCTATTCTACGCTACTCTATTACCTCGGATTTGCCCTTTTCCCCTTCGCTTTGTTCCTTGTTTACTTTGATTTAAGTTTGTTATCAACTGTGATAATTGGTTTATTTCTGGCGTTTTTTACTAAAATATTGATGTTTTATAAGTGGATAAAGCTTTTTTGTGGTGATTTATATGGCATTTTGCTTTTAATTTTGTACTTTTGTGCCCTTGAAATCATACCCTGTTTTATCATGTATCAGGGTGTGTTACAACTAAATGATTATTTGATAATAAAATTTTAGGACGTTGAAAATTAAGAAAGTACTTGTGTCGCAGCCGAAACCGGCATCAGAGAAATCTCCTTACTACGACATCGCAGAGAAGTACGGCGTGAAAATCGATTTTCGCCCGTTCATTAAGGTGGAAAGTGTGTCTGCCAAAGAGTTCAGACAGCAGAAAATTTCTATTCTGGACTACACCGCAGTCATTTTTACATCGCGTCATGCTATTGACCATTTCTTCCACCTGTGTACAGAATTGCGTGTGACCATACCGGAAACTATGAAGTATTTCTGTGTAACGGAAGCCGTTGCCTTGTACATCCAGAAGTATGTTCAGTACCGTAAGCGTAAGATCTTCTTTGGAAATACGGGAAAGTTTGAAGACTTGTTGACTTCCATCACCAAGCATAAGACTGAGAAGTATTTGGTCCCGATGTCTGATGTGCACACAGATGAGATCAAGAATCTCTTGGAAAAAAACAAGATACAGCATGCGGAAGCTGTCATGTATCGTACAGTAAGTAACGACTTTACTTCAGAAGAAGAGTTTGACTATGACATGCTGGTGTTCTTTAGCCCGGCGGGAGTGACTTCTTTGAAGAAGAATTTCCCCGATTTCCAACAAAAGGAAATCAAGATTGGTACGTTTGGTTCCACTACCGCGCAAGCAGTGCGTGATGCCGGACTACGTCTTGACTTGGAAGCTCCCAGTGTACAGGCTCCGTCTATGACGGCAGCGCTGGATATGTTCATTAAGGAGAACAATAAAGGAAAGTGAGAATAGAGTTATCAGTTATTAAGTTATTAGTTATTTGCTAATGGCTTGGTGACGATAACTTTAAAGCTATAGATTACGAGCTACAAGTGGTTGTGCTTTTATGCCCCAAACATTTGTAGCTCGTAATTTATTATTTCTCCATCTACAGTAAATAACTGATAACTAAATAACTAATAACTGACCCATCATGCCCAATACCCTGTGCAAGTCCGAACGACTGGACAAGAAGAAAGTTATCGAGAAGATGTTTGCGGGTGGTTCCCATTCATTTTCCGTCTTCCCTCTGCGCGTGGTGTATCTGCCGGTAGAAGGATTGGAAGCGCCTGTTTCCATTCTTGTCAGTGTGTCGAAACGCCGCTTTAAGCGGGCGGTGAAGCGCAATCGCGTGAAACGCCAGATACGTGAGGCGTACCGTAAAAATAAGCATGAACTGTTGCAGGCACTTCAGGATAAAGAACAGCAGTTTGCTGTGGCTTTCATCTACCTTTCCGACCGTCTGACCGACTCGGTAGTAATAGAAGAGCGGATGAAGACTGCGCTGGCACGTATCAGGGAGCAGGTATCCTTATGAAAAAGCTGCTTTCATATCTGTTGTTACTTCCCATCTATTTTTATCAGAAGTGCATTTCGCCCCTGACTTCTCCCTCATGCCGTTTCACTCCCACTTGTTCGCAATATGCCGTTGAGGCGATAAAGAAACACGGACCTTTCAAAGGGTTATATTTGGCAATCAGACGCATATTGCGTTGTCATCCCTGGGGAGGTTCCGGATACGACCCCGTTCCATGAGAATTCCTGTTGACATACATACGCACCAACAGCCGCAAGTGCCCGGAGAGGCAATTGTGAACTGTTTCCCCGAAACATTTGTTCCGCAAGCAGAAGGTTGGTATTCGGTGGGGATACATCCGTGGTACATCACTTCATCGGTTGCTTCTGCCGTTGGTTTTGTTCTGAACAACAGGACAATGCATTTTGAGGAACTGTTGCGACATCCCCGGGTGCTTGCAGTGGGCGAGGCAGGACTGGATAAACTGGCTGAGGCCCCTTTGACTTTACAGATGGAAGTTTTCGAATATCAGGCGCGTCTGGCAGAAGAAGTAGATAAGCCGTTGATTATTCATCTGGTGAGAGCTGTGGACGAACTCCTGAAACTGAAACTGAAGATACGCCCGGTGAAGCCGTGGATTATTCACGGCTTCCGTGGAAAAGCAGCTCTGGCGGAAGAATACCTCCGGCATGGTTTCTACCTCTCTTTTGGTGAAAAATATCAGGAAGAGGCGCTGCGCATAGTACCGCCGAAAAGGCTGTTTATAGAGACGGATGAGAGTACGACACCTGTTGGTTTGCTTTATGAACGGGCGGCTGAAATCCGTGAAATTCCCCTTGAGGAACTCAGAGAGACGATTAGGCGGAATGTAGGCGAAATCTTTTTTAGGCAATAAGAGTTGTATGTTCAGATAAAGAGTCGTACTTTTGCAATTACAAAGTATATCAAATATTTAAATAGTTAATCATTCGATGAATTTTGTAGAAGAATTGAGATGGCGTGGCATGCTCCACGATATGATGCCTGGCACGGAAGAACTTCTGGCTAAGGAACAAGTGACCGCATATATCGGTTTTGACCCTACGGCGGACTCATTGCACATCGGACACCTTTGTAGCGTAATGATACTGCGTCATTTCCAACGTTGCGGACACAAGCCAATGGCGCTGATTGGCGGTGCTACGGGTATGATTGGTGACCCTTCCGGTAAGTCGGCAGAACGCAATCTGCTCACAGAGGAGATCCTTCAACGCAATCTGGAAGGCATGAAGAAACAGTTGAGCAAGTTCCTGGATTTCGAATCCGATGCTCCTAACCGCGCCGAACTTGTGAACAACTACGACTGGATGAAGAACTTCACCTTTCTGGACTTTGCCCGCGAAGTAGGCAAACACATCACTGTAAACTATATGATGTCAAAGGATTCGGTGAAGAAGCGCCTGAATGGTGAGGCTCGTGACGGTTTGTCTTTCACGGAGTTCACTTATCAGTTGTTGCAAGGCTACGACTTCCTGCATCTGTACGAAACCAAAGGTTGCAAATTGCAAATGGGTGGTTCCGACCAGTGGGGTAACATCACAACGGGTTCCGAATTGGTACGTCGCACAAATGGCGGTGAGGTATTTGCACTGACCAGTCCGCTGATTACAAAGGCTGACGGTGGTAAGTTCGGCAAGACTGAGTCTGGTAATATCTGGCTTGACCCCCGTTATACTTCTCCCTATAAGTTCTATCAGTTCTGGTTGAATGTGAGCGATGCTGACGCGGCACGTTACATCAAGATATTCACTTCCCTGTCAAGAGAGGAAATCGAAGCCCTGACGGCTGAACACGAGGCTGCACCGCACTTGCGTGTGCTTCAGAAGCGTCTGGCAAAAGAGGTGACCATCATGGTTCACTCTGAAGAAGATTACAATGCAGCGGTAGATGCATCTAACATCCTGTTCGGTAATGCCACTTCCGATGCTTTGAAGAAGTTGGATGAAGACACTCTGTTGGCTGTATTCGAAGGTGTTCCCCAGTTCGAAGTATCTAAGGGCGTTGTAGCTGCCGGTGTGAAAGCTGTTGACTTGTTTACTGAAAATGCGGCTGTCTTCGCTTCTAAAGGCGAGATGCGTAAATTGGTGCAAGGCGGTGGTGTTTCTCTCAACAAAGAGAAGCTGGAAGCCTTTGACCAAGTGATTACCTCTGCTGACCTTTTGGACGAAAAGTACCTGCTTGTGCAGCGTGGAAAGAAGAATTACTACCTGATTATAGCTAAATAAAAGGCTAATTAGTAGCAAATATGAAAAAATGCCTCGGAATATTTGGATATTTCGAGGCATAATTCTATCTTTGCACCGCTTTTTAACAGAAAGCACATTGAGTTTGTCCTATGGTGTAATGGTAGCACAACAGTTTTTGGTTCTGTTTGTCTAAGTTCGAATCTTGGTAGGACAACAACTTCACCCTTATTTAAAGGTAGAAGCCCTCTAAAATGGTTAGTTTTAGAGGGCTTTTTGCTTAAGTTCAGTTCTGAAAAACTTTAAACAGGATTTTAGTATAAAAACAGCGACAGAATGTATTTAAAGAGAGCAACAACTATTGATGAGCAAATTGCCATCTTGAGAAATCGAGGCATAATAATATCGAATGAAGAAAAAGCAAAAGAGAATTTGCTCGATATAGGTTATTTTCGTTTAGGGTTTTATTGTTTTCCATTCGAAAAGGATTATCCTTTAAAAGATAATAGAACTCATGTCTATAAGGAAAGAACTATATTTGAAAATATAGTAGAGCTCTACTACTTTGATTATGATCTCAGGAATTTACTGATGAAGTATATAAATAGAATTGAGATTAATTTTCGAACCTACCTGACTTATTTTGTGTCCAATCAGTATAAGGACTCTCCAACATGGTTTGCTGATCCCGCTATAATGAATAATCAATATGCAAACTCTTTTGAATCCAAGGTATATGATGATACTTTTAGGGCTACGCCTATTATCAAGCGGCATCATCAACATCATATTAATGATAAATTTGCACCAGCTTGGAAGACTATTGAGTTCATGACTTTTGGGAGTATATTGAAGTTATACTCTAATCTAAAATCAGAAATTGTGAAAAGTCAGATAGCTAAATATTACGGGATAAAATCAGTTAATGTATTTCTAAATTATATGGAGACGATAAAAGTCATTAGGAATACTTGTGCACATGGTGGTGTTTTATTTGATATATCACTACCGCTTTCTATAAAGAACGGACCGGCTGGCATAATGGATAATAATCAAAAAAACAATTTGAAAGGAGCGATGTTGATAATCTCATATATCCTGAGGCAGATATCTGAGAATAGGGCCAATGAGATGGAAATGCAAATAAGGACTCTGCTTGATTCTACTAAAGGTATCCCCCCTGTAAATGATATCATTGACAGATGTTCGGGCTATAAAATTATTTAAGTAAAGTAATTAATTTACTGGATTCATTGCACTTAATAATAAAATTCGTACTTTTGCAACATCAAAGTGCCCTTGTTGGCTATGTCCCAACATACTGCACTCTAAAAAAGAAAAGTGAAGTCCATCCCATGTCGGGTGGACTTTTTTGTATTATTTTCTGTTAAAGATTCCCTCTTTTTCGTCCATTTGAACAATAATACTACATAATTGGGACAAAAACACAATGTTTCTACGTTTTCTTTTGCTACATTTGCATCGTGTACGTAAACGAAGTATGCCAATAACCGATTATTATAAACTTTAAAACGTAATAGGATTATGAAAACGAACTATGAAATTCGCTATGCAGCGCATCCCGAAGATGCAAAAAGTTATGATACCAAACGCATCCGTCGTGATTTTCTTATCGAAAAAGTTTTCTCTGCTAACGAAGTAAATATGGTATATTCCATGTACGACCGTATGGTTGTGGGTGGTGCAATGCCCGTAGGCGAAGTGTTGAAACTGGAAGCTATTGATCCGTTGAAAGCTCCTTATTTCCTGACCCGTCGTGAAATGGGTATTTATAATGTAGGTGGTCCTGGTGTAGTGAAAGCCGGTGACGCTGTATTCGAATTGGATTTTAAAGAAGCTCTCTACCTGGGTTCGGGCGATCGTGAAGTGACTTTTGAGAGCAAGGACGAAAAGAATCCTGCCAAGTTCTACTTCAACTCTCTGACTGCTCACCGCAACTATCCTGATAAGAAAGTGACGAAAGCTGATGCTGTAGTTGCTGAAATGGGTAGTCTGGAAGGCTCCAATCACCGTAATATAAATAAGATGCTGGTAAATCAGGTATTGCCTACCTGCCAGTTGCAGATGGGTATGACGGAACTTGCTCCGGGCAGTGTATGGAATACAATGCCGGCACATGTTCACAGCCGCCGTATGGAGGCATACTTCTACTTTGAAGTGCCCGCAGACCAGGCTGTTTGCCACTTCATGGGCGAAGTTGACGAAACCCGCCACATCTGGATGAAGGGCGACCAGGCAGTGTTGTCTCCTGAGTGGTCTATTCACTCTGCTGCCGCTACTCACAACTATACTTTCATCTGGGGTATGGGTGGCGAGAACCTTGACTATGGAGATCAGGACTTCTCTTTGATTACCGACCTGAAGTAATATTGAGTACACCGCGAATCTGAATCGTAATTAAGAAACAAGTAATTATTAAACCTAAGTAAATAAATTTATGGTAAACTTTTCATTAGAAGGCAAAGTAGCACTCGTAACCGGTGCTTCTTACGGAATTGGTTTTGCTTTGGCAACTGCTTATGCGCAAGCCGGTGCAAAAATCGTGTTCAATGACATCAAACAAGAATTGGTGGACAAAGGTATGGCTGCTTATAAAGCTGAAGGTATCGAAGCTAAGGGTTATGTATGCGACGTAACAAACGAAGACCAGGTGAACGCTATGGTTGCTCAGATTGAGAAAGAAGTAGGCGTGATTGACATCCTGGTGAACAATGCAGGTATCATCAAACGTATCCCGATGCACGAAATGAAGGCTTCTGAATTCCGTCAGGTAATTGACGTTGACTTGAACGCTCCGTTCATCGTATCAAAAGCTGTTATTCCTTCTATGATGAAGAAAGGCCACGGCAAGATTATCAACATCTGCTCTATGATGAGTGAATTGGGTCGTGAAACCGTATCTGCTTATGCTGCTGCCAAGGGTGGATTGAAGATGCTGACTCGTAACATTGCTTCTGAGTATGGTGAATATAACATCCAGTGTAATGGTATCGGCCCGGGTTACATCGCTACTCCGCAGACTGCACCGCTTCGCGAACCGCAAGCTGACGGTTCTCGCCATCCGTTCGATGCATTCATCGTTGCCAAGACTCCGGCTGCACGTTGGGGTACTCCTGAAGACTTGATGGGCCCTGCCGTATTCCTGGCTTCCGACGCTTCTGACTTCGTTAATGGTCACGTGCTCTACGTGGACGGTGGTATCCTGGCTTACATCGGTAAACAGCCTTAATAAAGAAATAAATGGAAAATGGATAATGGATAGTTGAGAATATCAGTTATCCATTTTCTGTTTTCCACTCTCTATATTCTCCATTCTCAAAATGTCAATTATCAATTGATTAAGCAATATGAAAAAGTTATTCCTTTTAGTGGCAACAGTTTTATTCTGTTTTGCCTGCACTAACACGAAGGATGTAGTTACCGTAACGGTAAGCAATCCTTTGGCAATGGAGCGTCCCAACGAAATAGTCGAAGTGGCTATGGACGACATCGCTAACCAACTGAAGCTGGCTGACACAGCCCAGATTGTGGTTCTGAATGCTGACGGACAACAAGTTCCTTATCAGATTACGTACGATGAAAAGGTGATCTTCCCTGCGAGCGTGGCAGCCAACGGTACAGCTACTTACACCATCCAGGCAGGCACTCCTGAGGCTTTTGCGGTAAAGACCTGCGGCAGATACTATCCTGAACGTGTGGACGACGTGGCTTGGGAGAATGACCTGGTTGCTTTCCGCACTTATGGTCCGGCTTTGCAGAAGACGGGCGAGCGTGCTTTCGGATATGATGTATGGACGAAGTACAACACAACTGAACCGGTTGTAGAAGCTCGTTATGCAGGCGAATTGAATCCTGAAACTAAAGCTAAGATTGCTGAATTGAAGAAGACTGACCCGAAGGCTGCACAGGAATTGTATAAGTCTGTTTCTTATCATGTAGACCACGGAAACGGTCTGGACTGCTACAAGGTAGGTCCTACACTGGGTGGTGGTACTGCTGCTTTAATGCCCGACGGTGAAATCGTTTATCCGTATTGCTATGCAACGCAGGATATTCTGGATAATGGCCCGTTGCGTTTCACTGTGAAGCTGGTTTATAATCCGTTGAACATCAAAGGTGACTCTACGGTTATCGAAACACGTGTCATCACGCTGGATGCAGGTTCTCACCTGAACAAGACTGTTGTGGCTTATGATAATCTGAAAGAGACTACTCCGGTGGCTGCCGGTATCGTGTTGCACGAACCGGATGGTGCTGTAGTGGCTGATGCTGCTAACGGTTACATCACTTACGTAGACCCTACGGATAATGTGAACAACAATAATGGTAAGATCTTCGTAGGTGCTGCTTTCCCCGCTACGGTGAAGGAAGCCAAGTCTCTGCTCTTCCCTGAAAAGGAAAAGAACGAACTGCGCGGTGGTGCCGATGGTCACGTATTGGCTATCAGCGACTATGAGCCGGGTGCAGAGTATGTTTATTACTGGGGTGCTGCCTGGGACAAGGCTGACATCAAGACTCCGGAAGCATGGAATGAATATATGGCAAACTATGCTCAGAAGGTACGCAATCCGCTGACGGTTACGGTGAAGTAAACTTCGATTAGATAAACTATAGTTCGCCCGGTGTATCCGGGCGAATAATGATTCGCCCCTACAAGTTCCACGACAGAGCTTGTAGGGGCGAAAATATTTTATCCGCTTTCGTGCGGCGTTTCTGGATGTAGCTTCTTCTGATTGTTTACAATAACTTGAACTCGTATCCTTCCTCTTTCAGGAAATCGAGTGCCCGTGGCAATGCATATTGCAGGTTACCGTTATTCCAGGACTTCAGCGAGTCGTGGAAAGTGATAATGGAACCGTTTCGTGCATATCGCATCACGTTGGCAAGTACCTGCGGACCCCGTAGCTTTTTACTGTAATCACGTGTCACCAAATCCCACATTACTATCTTATAATGCCGTTTCAGGGTGAAATACTGTCCCCAGCGCATGTGTCCGTGTGGTGGACGGAAGAGATCGGTTTTCATCACTTCATTCGCCTTGTCCGTATTGGCAAGGTAGTTGTCGGACAGATACTCGAATCCGCGGATATGATTGAACGTGTGGTTGCCGATGCGGTGTCCGCCATCTACTACCATTTGATATATATCGGGATGCTTGCGTATATTGTCTCCCACCATGAAGAAGGTGGCTTTAATGTTGTGTTTATCCAATAATTCGAGTACCCACGGTGTTACTTCGGGGATGGGGCCATCGTCAAAAGTCAGGTAAACGGCTTTCTCATTCGGGTCCATTCGCCAGATTGCACCGGGATATAGCTTTCGGACAAACTCGGGAGGCTGTTCTATAAACACGGTTATTAGTGATTAACGATTAGTGATAAGTGATTAGTAGTTAGCGGTTAGTGATAAACGATTAGCGGTTAGTGTGCGATGTTACGGCACAACCGTTAATCACTTATCACTAACCGCTAATCACTTTATTTCATGCGGTCAACACACATTTGATACAATTCGTTCAGCTTGTCATCATACACTGGAGCCAGTTCAGATTTATACTTCTGCATGAGCTTCACTTCTGAACTGAGGATAGGCAGATGATAATCTACGACTTCACGGCTGGACAGGGCAAAGCGTTTATCGTCCAGACTCAGATACCAGGTGATGTATTCCACAGCCTTGTCGGCGAGTGCAGTCATGATGCTGTCTGCTTTCTCTATCTCACCCAACTGATAGTAGGATTCTGCCATTTGCACAGCGCCATTCTGCCAGTCATAAGGCACGTTGTAGGCAGGAATCATCTTCTCTGCATAGTCCAGTGCAGCCTTCGCTTTGTCCTTCTTGCCTTCGCGTATCAACTGACCGACGAGTTGCGAGAAGATGCGGCGGTGAGAGTAACACATGCGCATGGCGTTTTCATCAATGTAGATGCCTGGTTTGTCGATACCGCCGAACTTGAACTTGTTCATCAGGTTGTCGTACATCTTTTCGCTGTCCAGTTTGACACCGGTTTTCTCGGCATCGAACGGAGTGAAGCGGTAAGTCAGACCTTCCTGAATAAAGTGGTTGCCCATGTTGAGGTGGTTCTCCGGACCTACGCTGACAGCCATATAGATGGGACGTTCCCAGTTGGCTTCCGCCAGCATTTCAAGCATCATCAGTTCACTCTTGTAGAGGGCACGTTTGCCTTTCAGTGAGATGTGCATGTAGTCGGGGATGCTGTCGCCCGGTATCATCATACCGCTGCGGCGTACGGCTTCCTTATCCACTTTCATCACGATGCTGTCCGTAGGAATCACCTTGAGGTCTTCGTTCTTGCTGCGCACCCAGTATTTCAGGATGTTCTGCAACTCATACGGGTTCTCTCCGAACTCTTTCTTCACATTAATCAGCGATTCGGGATTGCCGTTCAAAGCCTGCTTTTCGGCTTCGGCATAGAGGGCGTCGATGCTCTTCTTATAATCGGGCTGTATGGCGATGTATTCGTTTGTTCCTTCCACGTACTCCATACGGTCCCAGGTGATGGGCAGCGACGGAGAGTCGTAGGCGGGACGCTTCATCTGGTCGATGTACCAGTCCGTTTGCAGGTAACTGAGGTTACAAGTACGGGCATCGGTGCGGAAACCTTCCGTCTCCTGGTTGTACCACAAGGGGAATGTATCGTTGTCACCATTAGTAAAGATAACCGGATTACCCGTCTCTTGCAGGGACATCAGGTAGTTCTGGCCGAAGTCGCGTGCCAGATAGCGGTCGCTGCGGTCGTGGTCGTCCCACGTTTGGCTTGCCATTTGTATGGGGACAAGGAGGCATAGAGCCGACACAAGGGTTGCAGCCGGAAGCTCCTTCATCTTGGCATAGTGCTGCAACAGGCGGATGATGCCTGCCACACCCATACCTATCCAAATGGCGAAGGCATAGAACGACCCTGCATATGCATAGTCACGTTCGCGCGGCTGACTTGGGGTTTGGTTCAGGTAGAGCACGATGGCGATACCCGTCATGAAGAACAGGAAGAACACTACCCAGAATTGCTGGATACCCTTCTGTCCACGGTATGCCTGCCACAACAGACCGATGATACCGAGCAGCAGAGGCAGACAGTAGAAGACGTTGTGTCCCTTGTTGTTCTGTAATTCCTGTGGCAACAAGCTCTGGTCGCCTACCAACCAGTTGTCGATGAATGGGATACCTGTAATCCAGTTACCGTGTTCTATCTCTCCGCTACCTTGCAGGTCGTTTTGGCGTCCGGCGAAGTTCCACATGAAGTAGCGCCAGTACATCCAGTTGAGCTGGTAGGAGAAGAAGAACTTGATGTTTTCCCATTGCGTAGGCATGTTCACCATCACCATTTGTCCACACTGGTCATAGGGGATGTCGTTGCCGACGATATCTACCCAAGCTTGATATTCCCTGGCATGCTGGCTGCTGTACATACGCGGGAAAAGCATATTCTGAGCGTATTCGTATTCGATACGTCCGGGGATTTCGATGTAGCTGTCCTTTTCGTCGGGAGTAGCTTTTTCTTTGCGGATGAATTTGGTTCCGTTGTAGGAGATGCGCGGTTCGCAATAACCGTCTTTCACGTCGAGGGCAACTTTGGAAGAGAATGCCTGTCCGTAGAAGAGCGGGCGGGTGCCATATTGTTCACGTCCCAGATATTCGCCCAGTGTGAAGATGTCTTCGGGGGAGTTCTGGTCCATTGGCGTGTTGGCAACAGAGCGGATAACGATGATGGCGTAAGAAGAATATCCGATGACAATCATCATGGTGCACAACAGGGCCGTGTTCATGGTGCGTGCGGAGATGCGGTATTTCTCTTTCATCTTTGCCTGCATGTTCGGGCTGAGGTAGAAGAACAGGAAAGCGATAACCACGATGCCAATCATTACGGCGCTTGCTCCGTGACCATAGAACGGGATACCTAGCAGGGCGATAGTCAGCACGAAGGAGATAGCCATACGCATTTTGTTCTTCTCCGTGTAGCTCTCGTATATACCCCAGATGATGGAGGCTGCCAGTACGAGGATGTATACCATCACACCACTGTTGAAGGACATTCCCAGTGTGTTCACGAAGAACAGTTCGAACCAGCCGCCCACCTTCACAATACCCGGCACCATGCCGTAGAGTACCACAGCTACCAGAATACCGGAAGCCAGCAATGCCAGTAACGAGCCTTTTGCATTTGCATTGGGCACTTTCTTATAGTAGTAAACCAGTACGATGGCGGGCAGACAAAGCAAGTTCAGCAAGTGAACGCCGATACTGAGTCCCGTGAGGTAAGCAATGAGGATGAGCCAACGGTCGCTGTGCGGTTCGTCCGCCACATCTTCCCATTTCAGTATCAGCCAGAATACAACGGCGGTGAACAGTGAAGAGAAAGCATAAACTTCACCTTCTACGGCACTGAACCAGAATGTATCGCTGAACGTATAGGCCAATGCACCTACCAGACCACTACCCATAACGGTAATCAATTGTCCTTTGGTGATATTGTTTTCGTCCGTAATGACGAGTTTGCGCACCAGATGTGTGATGCTCCAGAAGAGGAACAGGATACAAGCGCCACTCATCAGTGCACTCATATAGTTCACCATTTTGGCTACGGTGCTGGCATCTGAGGCGAATTGTGAGAACAGGTTAGCTACCAACATGAAGAAAGGTGCTCCGGGCGGGTGTCCTACTTCCAATTTATAGCCGGTAGTGATGAACTCCGGGCAGTCCCAAAAACTTGCAGTCGGTTCTATGGTCATGCAGTAGACCGTGGCTGCAATGATGAAAGTAATCCAACCCACGAGGTTGTTTACGGTTCTGTACTGTTTCATTCGGAAATAATTCGTTATGTTTTTAAGTTATAGCTCTGTATTTTAGCGTATACGGGCGCAAATATAGTGATTTAACTGCTAAAACTGTGGCGGTAAAGGGTATTTATTAGGATAGGTTAAAATATATACATTGATTTTTTGTAGAGAAACTCGTAATTCTTTGTGATATAATCTTTATTTTTGCATATAATTTTTAATAGATAGTACACTTATGTCGAATACGAAGAGGATTTATATAGATGAAAGTTGTCATTTGGAAAATGATGGTTTCCCTGTGATGTGTGTGGGCGGCTTGTATGTAGAGGAGGAGAATTGGAAAGAATTATCAGCTAAAGTAAAGCTGCTAAAGTTAAAACACCATTCACCTACTGAATTGAAATGGAATAAAGTTTCTTCATCGCGTATGCCTTTGTATAAAGCGTTAATAGATTTTTTCTTTGAGCAGAAGAATTTGAAGTTTAGTGCTTTGTTGATTAAGCATAAAGAAAACATTAATAATGAACGTTACAATAGTGGTGATCATAACATACTTTATTATAAGGCTATGTTTTATTTGATTCGCGATTTCCAAAGTTCCCATCTTTATAAGGTTTATATGGATATTAAGGATAATCGGGGTAAGGCTCGTCTCAATGTACTTTCTAGAGTACTGAGCAGAGTATGCGGAATGAATAAGTATATTTATTTTCAAAATATACGTTCAGAAGAAAGTCAATTTATTCAATTGACGGACTTTTTTATAGGTGCTATTGTATACAAGCAAAGGGGGGATATAGAGAAACAGAGTGGGATCAAGAATGATATAATTAAGTATATAGAATATAAATCCGGATATTCTATAACAGAGAGTACTCCTCCTTGGGAAAATAAATTTAAGATTTGGGATTTTCAGTTAGCTAAATGATAGGGAAATGGAACTAGAAGATTTAGATGATTTATTTGAATACTTGGATATCGACAATCCTACGAAAGATCAGTTATATAAGATGTATGGCATTTATCTGAATGATTTTGTTTCTTCGACTTTATATTTTGAAGGGCGAAAAGTAACAGTTAATAATGTTCTCGTACGTGATAAAAGGGATGGCTATTTTATGAAAAAGCAAAAGTCTTTTGATCATATTGTAACCCGGGAAAATAAGTATTCTGGTAAGAGGCAGTACGATAGGGATCGGGCCAATAAAATACATTGGGTGAAAGTAATCATTGAAAATAGCAAAAGTCCTTTAATAAGGCGCTTTGAGAAAGTAGATGAAGATGGTAATAATAATATTTTGCTTTGGTATCAAGATAAAAGCTATATTGTTATTCTAAGAGAGAAACAACCGGATTTATTTCTGGTGACTGGATATTGTGTAGATGCTACAGAGGAAGGGCGGTTTAAGAGTGAGTATGAAGCATATCAAAATAAAAAAACCTCACTTCGCAGGTGAGGTACGCAACTTTAGGCAATGCGGTTGGAAGAACAAGTCTCTCGCCATATCCTTCACCCTTTGGGTGATGATTCTTATGCAAAGGTAATGACTTTATAGCATTAAAGCAAATAATGCCTTTGATTTAACATAGAACTTTCATTCTTCACAGTGGCAGCACCCACATCCCTCGCCGTGCTTATGCTCCGCCAGTATGCGGTGCGGCAGCGCTCCGTGTCCCAATAATTCTATCGGACAATTGAAGTTCCGTTCCAGCCACTCTTCGCTTACTCCCGTGTCGGGATGATAATCCAACGTCTCGTTTACGCAAGCGATGGACTTCACTTGTTGCAACACGGTGCCTATGTCATGGCTGACGAGGATGATGGCGCAGTCATGGTTAATCTCTGCCAGAAGCTCGTAAAGGCGGGCTTCGAAACGCTTATCGATGTAGGTGCTGGGCTCGTCGAGAACTACCAGCTCGGGGTCGGAGATAATGGCACGACCCAGCAGGGCGCGTTGCAATTGTCCGCCGCTCAGTGCACCGATGGCGCGTTCTTCCAGTCCCTCCAGTCCCATGCGGGCGATGACTTGGCGGGCTTTCTCCCGGTGCGAAGCAGTGAAGTGGGAAATCAGCGACTTCTGTGAGCTGAGACCGGAAAGAATGACTTCTTCCACAGTGATAGGGAACTTGCGGTCGATACTGTTGTACTGCGGCAGATAGCCCATCTTTAGTGATGAGCGGTTAGTGGTTAGTGATGAGCGCTGCGCTGTGCCCTCTTGCTTATCACTCATCGCTAACCGCTTATCACTATATAAGATTTCTCCTGCTGTGGGTTTCAGCAAGCCGAGTATGCATTTGATAAGAGTTGTTTTTCCACCGCCATTGGGACCGATGATGCCCAGAAAGTCCCGGTCGTAAACGGTGAGATTCACGTCGCGCAGCACGGTGCGGCTCTCGTAGCCGGCGCTGAGGTTCTTTATTTCGATAAGGGGTGTATTCATTTGCTATCAGTTCTTAACCACTAACTCCCTGGCAATGTTCAGCATCTCCTGCTCCCAGTCGTAGGAAAGCGGATTGATGGGCACTACCTTCGTACCTGTTTGCTTGGCGATAATCTCTGCATTACGGCGGTCGAATTCCGGCTGTACGAAGATGACGCGGACTTTCTCTTTCTTGCAAGTATCTATCAGACTCTTGAGGTGGGAGGGGGAAGGCTCTTTACCGTCTTCTTCAATGGAAATCTGGTGCAAACCATAGTCACGGGCAAAGTAAGACAGTGCCGGATGATAAATCATGAAGGCACGGTCGGCATTGGGGGTGGAAAGCATGTGGCAGATGAGACTGTCGGTATGCTCTATCTGGTTGCAGAGGTTTTTGTAGCGTTCCACATAAACTTCTTCATTGGCTTTGTCGATGCTGCACAGGGCGTTCAGGATGTTTCCGGCAATGATTTGGGCATTGTAGGCCGAGCTCCAGACGTGCGGTTCTACACCGACGGCATGCTGGTGTTCGTCGTGCTGGATGGAGTCGTGAGCATGAGCCTCATCGTCACCGTGGTGGTGATGGGCGTGCGAGGAGTCAAAAATCAGGTCGATGCCACGGGAGGTATCGAAGAATTGCAGGTGCGGGGCGTTGTCCGTCAGCTTGTCCATCCAGGTTTGTTCAAAACCAATGTAGCCGATGCGGAAGTAGGCCTTGCTCTTGGCAAGCTCCACGAGCTGCTGCGGGGTGGGGTCGTACATCTCCGGACTACTGCCTTTGGGCACCATGCTGACAATACTGAAATTGTCGCCCGCAATGGCCTCCGTGAAGTAGCGCAACGGCTCGATGGTGACGGTGATGACAGGTTTGTCATCATCACTCTTATTATTCTGGACACTGCTGTTTTTGCAGCCTACTGCAATCAGGGCAGTGAGTATGTACAGGAATGTTCGTTTCATTATTATACTATATTTATGGTTGAAATAGTTTTATAATACGTTCTCTTTCGTCGCCCTCAGTATCTCCCGCTTTCCACCCGGAGGTCCCGGAAGGCGTTCTACTCGAAAGCCAACGGCTTGCAACAGACGGCGGATGACACCTTTGGCGCAATACGTAGTCAATATTCCCCCGGTATCCATATTAACGTAAAGGGAACGGAATAATTGTTCATTCCACATTTCGGGTTGCTTTTCGGGGGCGAAAGCATCGAAATAAACGAGGTTTAGTGATGAGTGGTTAGTGATTAGTGATAAGTGGGCTGCGCTGTCTTTATCGCTTATCACTAATCGCTCATCACTAATCACTACATTCGCGTCTCCTTTTATCTTCCTCAGGGTGAAGTACGTGGATATTTCCACGTCTTCTTCCCACGGTGCGGTGTGCAACTTTTCGAACAGAGGGTTGTCGCTATACCCCAGTGCGTCGACTTCTTCCCAGGCGAGGGGATAGAGTTCGATGCCCGTGTAGTGTACGTGGCGTTTCTCCTGTTCGGCAGCTTCCAGCGTGAGAAGGGCATTCAGCCCGGTGCCGAAACCTATTTCGAGAACACGCGGTTGCGGTGCGGGCGAAGCCTTCAGCCCCATATCTATAAAGATGTGCTGCGACTCCGTGCGTGCCCCTTTCACCGAATGATAATGTTCATTCAGTTCCGGCACGAACAGCGTGGCGCTTCCGTCTTCCGTATGTTCTATAATCCGTTTCATTCTCTTATTATAATATGTATATATCCGTTCGCAAAGCTTTTGGAATCTGTTCATATAGCTTTCCGATTGTGTTCGCAAAGCTTTCAGAACGCGTTCGTAAAGCTTCCGGAATAACTCCTTTATTCATAGACCGTTACAAGCGGTCGGAACACGATGCCGTTCCCTCAGGAAAACACTGATATGGCCCCTTCCAGTGCCAGTAACATCACGGCGTAGCGTATCAGCTTCCCGACGAACATGGACGAAGTGGTCAGCCACACGTTGCTCCGCATGAAGCCCAGTGCAATGGCCAATGCTTCGCCCACAAAGGGCAGGAATGCGAAGAAAGCCATCAACGCCCCTTTTCCTTGCAGGAACCGTTGCATCTTGTCTATCTTCTCCTTCTTTACCTTGAAATATTTCTCTATCCAGACCACATTGCCCAGACGTCCCATGTAGTAGCACGTCATGCCGCCAATTGTGTTGCCCAGCGTAGCAAAGAGCACGCACATCGTCGGACTGAGTCCCACTTTCACAAGCGCTATCATCACCAGCTCCGAACTGAACGGAACGATACTGCCCGCCAACACGGCGGAGATGAACAGACCGAGGTAACCCCAGTCTATCATAAGTTGAATCAGCGAATCTACAAAAGCGTCCATATGTTAAATCCGAATAAAAGTACAAGCCCCACGAGGGCACAAATAAAAAACACATTGGAAGTCCGACTGTTCGTCAGTACCACGAAATGTCCCGTCAGTATGCTGACGCCTATCAGCAGCAGGGGCAGCAGGTGAACCATCAGCGCAGGTTGCAACAGGATATAGCCGAAGATGCAAAAACTCAGGAAGATAAGGAAATGCAGGTAACTGCGGGTACGTATCTTATCTTCGTAACCTGCCACGAGGCAGTGCACAGAACTCACTATGAACAGCACAAACAGATAGCTCAGCGTAGCAATCTCCCACAACGGAAAGTCCAGTAAGGCGATGGGCTGGAAAGTGACTAATTCGATGAAGGGCTGATAAAAAAGCCCCATTTCATCGTAAAAATAGGCATGTCCCAGCAAGAACCAGTAGGGCAGAGTCCAGCCTATCAGGCTACCGAAAAAGCTCTTCGGGGTGAGTGCCTGGAAACCGTATGCACCTATCCAGAAAAGCGGAATGAACAGCGTCAGTTGCGGGAAGAACAGGCTGCCCACTCCGATGAACAGGAACGAATAGAACAGGATGCCCGCCGGGCGTGGATGCTGGTATCCCTTGAACAGGAAGAACAGGGATATGAGGAATGCCACCGAGCCCACATCTCCTGCATATAGCTGGTGCATGACGGGACAGACGGAGATCAACAGGAAATAGATGGCTGTCTGCACGGAGGCACGCATGCGGATGATGGCGAAAGCATTGTTCAGTTCTATCAGGAAGTAGCCGATTATGCTGTAGAGGATGAAACTCAGAGGCGCATTTGCCCATGCCGGGATGAAGCCATTATTGATGGTCTCCCACAAAGGATAAGCGCTTTTCATTACCGGAAGTTCGGGTAACAAGATAGAGCTCAGTACCCAGCAGAACAAGGACAAAAGGATGGCGACGGGAAGCGTGAAGCGTCCCGCGGTAATCCGGTTCTGTAATCGTTTACTTCGTATCATTTAAATTGAGAATTGAGAATTAAAAATTGAGAATTAGGCTGCGCGATTAGGTTGCAGGGGAATTCTTAATTCCTTATTCTTTATTAATTCAGAGGTCGAATCCTATGTCGCGACGGAAGTACTTCTTGTCGAAGTCAATCATATCCGCTACCTTGTAGCTCTTGGCAAGGGCTTCTTCCTTGGTCGCACCATAAGAACATACGGCTATCACACGGCCACCGGCGGTCACTACGTTTCCGTCTTTCATGGCTGTTCCGGCGTGGAAGAGGATGCTGTCCGTGGCTGCGGCAGCTTCAAACCCGGTCATCACCTTGCCTTTTTCGTAAGCTTCGGGATAACCGCCGCTGACGAGCATGACGCAGGCGGCTGTGCGCGGGTCCATCACCAGAGTCTTGGTGTCGAGGTTCACATCGCGTACACCTTCCAGCAGTTCGGCGAAGTCGCTCTGTATGCGCAGCATGACGCTTTCTGTTTCCGGGTCGCCCATGCGGACGTTGTATTCTATCACCATCGGCTCGCCTTTCACCCGGATCAGTCCGAGGAAGATGAAGCCTTTGTAGAGGATTCTTTCTTCTTGCAATCCATTGATGGTGGGTTCGATGATGCGGGTGCGTACTTTTTCCATGAACTCTTCGTCAGCAAAAGGAACGGGGGTAACGCTTCCCATGCCGCCGGTGTTCAGGCCTTTGTCACCTTCGCCGATGCGCTTGTAGTCCTTGGCTACGGGCAGCACTTTGTAGTGCTTGCTGTCCGTCAGCACAAACACGGAGCACTCGATGCCACTAAGGAATTCTTCGATAACCACCGTGGCGCTGGCCTGGCCGAACATGCCGCCAAGCATTTCTTTCAGTTCCTTCTTGGCCTCTTCGAGGGTGGGGAGGATGAGCACGCCTTTTCCGGCACAGAGGCCGTCGGCTTTCAGCACGTAGGGGGCTTCGAGGCTTTCGAGGAAGGCGAGGCCTTCTTCGAGGTTATCGGCAGTGATACTCTTGTAGCGGGCGGTGGGGATGCCGTGGCGTTCCATGAAGCCTTTGGCAAACTCCTTGCTGCCTTCCAGTTGGGCACCTTTGGCGGTGGGGCCGATGATGGCGATATGTTGTGTGGTGGCGTCTTCGGTGAAGCTGTCGTAGATGCCTTCTACCAACGGGTCTTCAGGGCCTACCACAATCATGTCTATGTTCTGTTTCAGGGCGAAGGTTTTCAGGGCGGGGAAGTCGGTTGCCTTTATGGCTACGTTCTCGCCTACCGCACTGGTGCCGGCATTACCGGGGGCGATAAAAAGTTTCTCTACTTTCGGGCTTTGGGCAATCTTCCATGCCAGGGCGTGCTCGCGACCGCCGCTTCCTAATAATAATACTTTCATCTTTACTATTTCTTTTAATTATGATTCCTACTTTGTTTGGTAAATGGTAATTTAGCGAAGCTTCGTAGTAGTTAGTAGCAAGTAGTTAGTAGAATAGTCCTGTTTATAAAAACAGTTATAATCCGGACTATCTCCTACTTACTACTTTACTACTTGCTACTAACTACTTATCGCGCTTTGCGCGATAAATTATCTTCAAAATACCGGGTTATCTTCTCATGCAGATGCACGCGGTCACGTCCCATGACGTTGTGCTTATGGCCGGGATAGATGAACAGGTCGGGATACGTGCGGGCATCCACACAAGCCTTTATGAACGAGAGCGTGTGCTGCGGCACACAAGTATCGTCATGGTCGTCGTGAATCAGCAGAAGATGTCCTTTCAGGTTGCCGGCAAGGTTCTTCAGGTTACCATTCTTATAACCTTCGGGATTGCTCTGCGGCGTGTCCATATATCGTTCTCCGTACATGATTTCATAATAGCTCCAGTCGATGACCGGGCCACCTGCAACGCCTACCTTGAATATCTCCGGGTAGCGGAGCATCAGTGCCGTAGTCATGTGTCCGCCGAAGCTCCAGCCGTGTACGCCGATGCGGTTGGCATCCACGTAAGGCAGGGATTTTAGGAATTCGGCGCCTTTCACCTGATCCTTTCCCTCTTCGATACCGAGGTTGCGGAAGGTGACGTTCTCAAATTCCAGTCCGCGGTTTTCACTGCCGCGATTGTCGAGGGTGAACATGATGTAGCCTTTGCCTGCCATGTAGATGTCCCATCCGCGGGCACTGTTCTGCCATCCGCCGGTAACCATCTGTGCGTGCGGACCTCCGTAGACGTAGATGATGGCGGGGTATTTCTTTGCCGGGTCGAAGTCTGCGGGTTTCACGAGGCGGTAGTAAAGGTCGGTCACTCCGTCGGCTGCCTTGATGGTGCCTACTTCGATGCTGGGCATGGTGAAGCCTTCGAACGGGTCTTTGGCTGTCAGCAGGTTGATGCTTTTGCCATTTTGGGTGGACATGAGGTTAATGCTGCGCGGCACTTTGGGGCTGGACCAGTTGTCGATGAGGTAGCTGCCGGTTGCACTCAGTATTCCGCGGTGTATGCCCTTGCCGTTGTCCAGCGGTGTAATCTTTCCGTTGCTCACGTTCACTTTATATAGGTTGCTTTGCAGGGGCGACTCTTTGGTGGCGGTGAAGATGATTTCTTTCTTCTTCTCATCGAAGCCAAGCACGTCTTGCACAAGCCAGTTGCCGGAAGTGAGTTGCTTCATCCAGGTACGTTCTGTACAGGTGCTTCCTGCCGTAGTGTTTTTTTTGTAGACGTCTGATTTGACATCTATATCAAATAGGTACAGGTGATTGTATCCGTCGCGCTGGCTTTGGTAAATGAACTTGCCGTTGTCCCAGGGCAGGAAGATAATGGGATGCTGAGGCTCCACATACTTGGGATGTTCTTCTTCGTAACAGCAACATATCCGTTCGCCTGTCTCAGCATTGTACTGCCAAAGTTCGGCATGGTTCTGGTCGCGGTTCAACTCAATGAGGTAGAGGCTTTTGGCGTCCGGTGCCCAACTGATATTGGTGAAATAACGATCCGTGGGGTCGCCCGCGTTCAGATAGATGGTCTTCTGCGTTTCGGGGTTGTAGATACCTATGGTTACCTTGTGGCTCGTCATGCCTGCCATAGGGTAGCGGACGTTGTTCAGTTCACCTACCCGTGCGGTGATGTCTACCAATGGATATTGGGTCACCATGCTTTCGTCCATGCGGTAGAAAGCGAGCAAATCACCTTTCGGGCTCCAGTAAGTTCCTTTGCTGATGCCGAACTCGTTGCGGTGTACGCTTTGTCCGCATACGATGCCGTCGGGTTCGCTGGTTACGGCGGTGCCGTTCACGAAAAGATTATTCTTGATGGTGTAGGCCACATTGCCACTTGCGATATGGTAATCTTTGTTGGCGCTCTCTTTCGGGAAATCCCGTTGGCTGATAATCTTGTCTGCTTCCCAGTCGTAGACAGCGTAGTTTCCGGGTAGGCTGATGAGTATCTGCGTTTTGTCTGCCCAAGGCAGGCTCACTTGACTCAGATGTCTCAGTTTGCCCAGTTTTTCCTGTTCCAGAGCCCGGTTGATTTTCTCGCGCGTCACGAGCAGAACTTCTTTTCCGGTTTTGGGGTTTATTGCCAGTAAGGAGTCTATTCCGGGCTTGATGCACGTGTCTCCCCACCATTGCACTCCATAGAGGTTTTCAGCAAAGCGATAGGTTTCTCCGCCGGGAAGCAAATCTTCCAACGTCGGTTTCTTTGAATCTTGTGCCATAATGTTTGTTGCAAAGAGAGTGGGTAATACCAGTAGCGCTATTCCCATCCATTTACCGATTATCTTCATGTTCATAGTCATTTATAATTCATTCTCTTTTCTGAATCCTTTTACTTCTACTCTGCCCCAAGGAGAGCTTTTCACTTGTACCGCAGCACTCAGTTTTGCGAAAGCAGAGAAAAGATCATCAAATTGTTTCTCGTAACTGTCTCTGTCGGAAGTGATGTCTTCTTCCAGGTATTCAATACGTTTTCTTAGTTCTTCAAGCTCTTGCTTCGGTGCATGAGAGAGAAGATATTGCCGCATGTGGACGAAAGCACGCATGACGTTGATGTTGACTTCGATGGCTTTGGGACTCCGGAGGATGCCGGAAAGCATGGCGACGCCTTGTTCGGTGAAGGCAAAAGGGGAGTAGCGGGTACCGCCCCAACTTGAGGTTCCAATTTGGAACCTCAAGTTGGTCAGTTCCTGAGTAGTAAGCTGAAACATGAAATCCTCAGGAAAGCGCTCAATATTCCGTTTGACAGCTTTATTAAGATTTTTAGTTTCTATCTCATACATCTCCGCCAAATCAAAGTCCAGCATCACTTTCTGCCCTCTGATTTCGTATATCTTATTCTCTATGATGACTAAATCGTCCATTTAAGTATATGTTTTTAAGGTGCCAATTTGGAGTTTCAAGTTGATACTCGTAACTTATCTCTTTTATGTCTTGTCAACTTGAGGTGACAAATTGCAACCTCAAACTGTTTTTCAGTAAGTTACCTTCTGTCTCTTGATGTAGAAGTCAATATTTAGAACCATATTTCCTATTAACCTGTCGCAAATTGCGATAAGCTCCATTCTTCTTTTATTCCTCTTCCCTTTTTCTCGGCTTGAACTCCCTGTTCGGTTTAAACTCCCCGCTTCCTCCCGGACGGCGTTCCCTGTCAAACGGTTTTCGTTCCTTGTCTCCATCCTTGCGGAATTCCCTCGGCTTGAACTCACCTCTGGGTTTATCTTCTCTCGAACCGAACTCACGTGGTTTGCTGTCTCTTGGTCTGAACTCTCTCGGTCTGTCATCTCTCGATTTGAACTCACCCGGTTTGCGCGGTTCTCTCGGTTTGAAATCCCGTCCTTCCCGTCCTTCTCTCGGTTTAAATTCTCTCGATTCTCTTGACTTGAAGCCGGATTCTTTTCTGTCTTCTCCTTCTTCGCTCTCACCTTCCTGTTTCTTGAACTCCTTGTACTTCCCGTCGAAAATCTCATATTTGCGGAACTCGCACTCCAGCGCACCATTGAACAGAGGCACTTTCTGAGTTGGTTTCAGTCCAATCTGGTCGAAGCATTCTTCGCGGTAAGAAAGCACCCACGCTGTGTTTCCAATGAAAGCATGTTTCAGGCGTTCGCCTATCATCTGATATAATCCCAACAGATTATTGGTAGAGATACGCTCTCCGTAAGGCGGGTTCGTGATAATCATGGACTTCTCCGTCGGTTGCTCAAACTGCTGGAAAGGTTGCAACTTCAATACAATGTCTTTCGATACACCCGCCGCCTTAATGTTATGCGTTGCTATCTCATTGGCCTGCGGATTATTGTCGTAACCGTATATCTTATGTGTAAACTCGCGTTCCTGACTATCGTCGTTGTAAATCGCATCGAACAAATTCTGGTCGAAGTCATTCCACTTTTCAAAGGCGAACTCCTTGCGGAACACTCCCGGAGCAATGTTGCGTGCTATCAACGCCGCCTCGATAGGTATGGTACCCGAACCACACATCGGGTCAATCAAATCACATTCCCCTTTCCAGTCCGTCATCAATATCATTCCGGCAGCCAGCACTTCGTTCAGCGGAGCCTCTACAGCCTCCTGGCGATACCCGCGACGGTGGAGTGATTCACCTGATGAGTCGAGCGAAAGCGTACATGTGGTCTGTGCGATGTGTATATTCAGCAACACATCCGGCTTGTTGATGCGTACGGACGGGCGCTTGTTGAATTTATCGCGGAAATAATCCACGATGGCATCCTTTACTTTATAGGATACGAATTTGGAGTGACGGAACTCCTCGCTGAACACAACAGCATCTACGGCAAAAGTTCTCTCCACGTCCAGGATGTCTTCCCAACGAATGGCTTTGATCTGGTCGTAAACTTCGTCGGCGTTCTTGGCGGTGAAGTTTTTAATCGGTTTCAGGATGCGGATAGCTGTGCGCAGGCAGAAGTTCGCCTTGTACATCATCTCCTTGTCTCCACTGAAAGACACCATGCGTCGGCCTATTTCTATGTCGTTTGCTCCTAATGCAGTCAGTTCTTGTGCTAATACTTCTTCCAGACCTTGAAAGGTCTTGGCAATCATTTGAAAGGATTCCATCTATTTGTTTTTTTATTTTATGATTTACAATGTCAACGATTGAAGTTACTGTAACTTCTTCTCTTTTTATTGTTTCTTTGGTGATTACTTGTTCTCTTTCTAAATACCCCCTGTGCGAAGCACTTGTATTTCTCGGGTGTAATACTTGTGTCCTTCAACCGGGGTGTTGTTGCTGACTGCCAGTTACTTCTTGGCTTTAGTCTGTACAATTCTCGCTCCTGCCGGCACATTCTCCGTCACCCAGATGTTACCGCCCACCGTGGCGCCCTGCCCGATGGTGATGCGTCCCAGGATGGTGGCGTTGGAGTAGACGATGACATTATCTTCCAGTATCGGATGGCGGGGTATCCCCTTGATGGGCTTGCCGTCTTCATCCAGCGGAAAGCTCTTGGCGCCCAGCGTGACACCCTGATAGAGCTTCACATTGTTGCCGATGATGCACGTTTCGCCAATCACCACACCCGTACCGTGGTCTATGGTGAAGTGGCTGCCGATAACTGCACCCGGATGAATGTCTATTCCCGTTTCGCTATGGGCCATTTCAGTGATGATGCGTGGAATGAGGGGCACACCGAGCTTCAGCAACTCATGCGCAATGCGGTAGTTACTGATGGCGCGTATGGCGGGATAACAACTGATTACCTCTCCGAAGCTGTGTGCCGCAGGGTCGCCGTTGTAGGCGGCCATCACATCCGTGGCCAACATGCGACGCATTTCCGGTAGGTGGCTGATGAACTTGGCGGCAATGAGTGCAGCTTCTTCGCGTTGGAGTTCGGTGCAACAGGTGCACTCGCCGTCTCCTGTAAAGCAAAGGCCTGCAAGTACTTGCCCCGTCAGCAGATCGAACAAACGTTCGATGTTTACGCCGATGTGGTACTTGACGGTGCGACTGTTGACTGTGGAATTACCGAAATATCCGGGGAAAAGAATGGCACGCGATAGCTCTACAATATCTTGCAGTGCTCTGGCCGAAGGCAATGGAGTGCCGTCCGTGTGCTGATGAAACAGTCCTTTGTAAGACGAACTTTCCGATAGTTCATCGACTGCCTGTGTCAAAATGTGAGTAAAGTTCAATGGACTCATTGGGATATCCTTTTTATAATAAGGTGGGGCAAAGGTAACTATTCTCAGCGAAAATCCCTCATTTATAGTACGAAAATCCCACAAATATGGTATTTCCTGTGAACTCTTAACCCGCTATCTTTGTCATTTAGAAACAAGAGTATAATTTAAAACCCAATAAGTTATGAAAAAGATAGCAAAACAGCTCACCGACCTCGTGGGCAACACTCCCTTACTGGAGCTGAGTAATTACAATAAATCGAAGGGTCTGAAAGCCCGTCTGGTAGTGAAATTGGAGTCGTTCAACCCCGCCGGAAGCGTGAAAGACCGTGTGGCGCTTGCCATGATTGAAGATGCCGAAACTTCCGGTTTGCTGAAACCCGGAGCCACGATTATAGAGCCCACCAGTGGCAACACTGGAATAGGACTTGCCTTCGTTGCCGCTGCAAAAGGCTATAAGCTGACGCTCACCATGCCCGACACCATGAGTGTGGAACGCCGCAACCTGCTGAAAGCCCTTGGTGCCGAACTGGTTCTTACACCCGGTGCCAATGGTATGAAGGGTGCCATTGCCCGTGCCGAAGAGTTGAAAGCAGCTACTCCGGGTGCGGTGATTCTTCAACAGTTTGATAATCCTGCCAACCCTGCTATGCACGAGCGCACCACGGGAGAGGAAATCTGGCGTGATACGGATGGAGTAGTCGATATTTTTGTTGCCGGTGTAGGTACGGGCGGAACTGTGAGTGGTGTTGGTGCTGCTTTGAAGAAGCATAATCCGTCGGTGAAGGTGGTGGCGGTGGAACCAACTGACTCTCCGGTTCTTTCGGGAGGTGATCCGGGTGCACATAAGATTCAGGGCATTGGTGCCGGTTTTGTTCCTAAAAATTACAATCCGGCGGTAGTTGATGAGATATTGCAGGTGACGAATGATGATGCCATCCGTGCAGGTCGCGAACTGGCACAGAAGGAAGGTTTGTTAGTTGGCATATCTTCCGGTGCGGCAGTCAGTGCGGCTACCCGCCTGGCACTTCTTCCTGAAAATGCGGGGAAAACAATAGTAGCTTTATTGCCGGATACAGGCGAACGTTATCTTTCGACGTTGCTGTATGCGTTTGATGAATATCCGTTGTAAGGCGTTTGATGATTTCTTTAATAAGAACCTATTGGATCTTTATTGCCAGAACTCGGAATGAGTAAGTGTATTAAGTGAAAATATCGCACAATTGATGTTGAGGATATTATAGATGCAACTATATACTTTTGAGCAAGCAGTTATTATATACAATGCTTGGTATAATAAAGTATATAGTTGCGTTAAATCTTTTGTCATATTTCCATTCTTATCATAGGCATACTCATCGACCTGCTTCACAGCATCCCTGAATTCAAAGCCACCATTATAAGCTGAAGCTGTGACAGCATCGCCTGTACGCGTTAGCTTTACCGTCCAGTGTGAAAGTCAGGTTGTCAATCAGGCCATAGGAGGAAGCGCCCGTCTGTCCGTATCGTTGCAGTCCAAGTATGTTTCCGTTCTTGTCGTACCCCGTCACCTTCTCCGTGAATCGGTTGGCATTCGTGCCGATGGCTGTGCTTTCGCCGTAGGTAGCGTCCAGCATCCGGTTCAGGCCGTCATACGTGAACCTGTATCCTCGGATGGTGGTTTCGTTTCCCGCCTTCCACGTCATGCTGCTGATGTTTCCGTTGCAGCGGGGCGTGCCGCTGCCGTCCGTGTAGTACAGGCTTTGTAAGAACTTGTTGCCGCTGATTCCTGTCAACCAGCCGCGGAGGTTGTAACTGTATGTCAGCCGGTTCGTGCCATCACCGTGTGGCGCCTTCGTCTTCAGGTGTCCCAGGTCGTCGTATGTGCAGGTCGCAAGGGTTACTCCGTCGCCGCTTCCAAGCTGGCACTTCGTCGTGAGCAGGTTTTCCCGGTCGTCTTCGTCCCATTTTTTGTAATCCGCATTTTTGAATGTGAGGATTTGCAATCCGATATAAAATTTGTCCCCACTATTTGTTATTACAAAGATATACTTTCCGTTTGATATGCTGAAAGGAATAATAGAAACAATAACCCCTGTCTCACAAATAAAATGAGACAGGGAATATTTATTAGAGTGAATTAAAAAGCCTTATACTCGAAATAGTCCGATAAAAACATATGACTGGATGGGTGGGCAACGCTAAATATTCAACTATATGAAAGTATACCAATAAATCTAGAGTTCCGTTTCTCTTTATCAAAGACTCCTTCATTCCAAAATTTCTTCAAAATTTTACCAGAATCATTTCTGAGATAATGAGTTGGAGAATCATTATTTAATAAACGAATTGTTTTGGTGTCGCCATTTATTTTAAAAAGGCTAAAAGTAGAGTCACTTAATATTTTATACAAAGACATCCATGTATTTTTGCACGGTAAATTTTGGAAAAAAGAACTGTTCTCTCTACTTTCATAGAAAAAAACTCCAAAACCCTTAGCGGAAATCTCAATAGGCAACGAGTCATGCAAAGATAAACTAAGAGTATCAGGGCCATTTGCAACTATGAAAGTCTTACCAAGGATGCTAGGAGACAAGACAACTGTAGAATCTGTTTTATTCTTCACATATATTTTTCCACATATCTTTTTTATATAAAATTTCAGACTATCTGACTTCAGGTAACTAGGATCTGACAAGACTATATCATTATCATCTAAGCACATATAAAAATCGGTTTTGTCCGGTTGACCTCCTGAAAAATAGGGCCATAGTTCTGTATAATCAAATATATAATCTGCATCCGGTGACCTTTTCACTACAGCTCCGCTATTTTTGTATTTCGAAACTCCCATAAACCATATATCGGCATTTATGTCAGTACGGCTCATGACGGTAGCATTGTTGCAATTAGTTATTTGATTTATTTGTTCTATGGACAATTCTGGCTCATCTAACTCTATGAAGCAAAAATACCTGTCATTGAATTTGATTATTTTAGATGGAAATTCTGCAATATCTGAGGTTGGAGAATCTCCCTCAAAAAAGGAATATAGAATATTGGAATCATTCTCCGCATGTTCATATATATGAATGTATTTATCAACAATATACCCACTATCCACAAGAGGCATTACATACCCTATAGCTCTTTGATATATATCAATATCATTGGATTTATGCATACATCCAAAAAGTAGCCATAACAGATTAAATAGTACAAACCCTTTTATCTTCATATCCTGCAATATTATTTTAGTCCCATCTGTTTCAAAACATTACCTAATGTTCCGACAGGAATTTCTTTTATTTTCGATTGGCTACCATTGTACTCGTACAATGTTTGATTAGCTTTAAAATACACAGCATTTTTCGTTGGACTCTGTTTAACATTACTAATATCATCTGGAGAGCCGCCCTTCGTTCCATTGGGATTTGGGTGAGAATGCATATTAACAAGTTGGTTTCCCTTTGCACCTACATCCTTTTTGACAACATCTGCATTCTGGACATGGTCTCCATCTTGCTTTGTAGCAATTACAGCAGTTTTAGTTCCATTATCATCATAAACATCCAATCTCCATTCTGCATTACTATTATCTGCAGCAAATTTAAAGACCCTTGCAGCATCATCCAAGTTTTCAGTATATCCGGCAGTGCCATAATTTTCATATTTATCACTCTGCATTTCTAACATACCAGAAAGGAGTTTAGTATCATTGACTTTTATTGACTTGTTACCACGCTGTATTTTCCTTGTTCCCGAGCTATTATATAACTTGTCAGGTCCACTTCTTCCTCTTTGTGACTCAGGAGTTACGTTGTGTAGTCGTCCTCTGGGTTCTATTATATAATCATCTTTACCATCTGGGTCAATCCTATTGATCGGGTTGTTTTTGCAGTATGTATATGGACTCCATGCACAAGACTTTTCAGCCATTGGATCCACAACATGCCATCTTCCCAGTGCTGCATCATACATTCTCGCCCCATA
>NZ_JH992941.1:1271311-1624090 GCF_000315485.1 Bacteroides oleiciplenus YIT 12058
TGAACTTGCCACCCGTAATGCGGGTCAGCCAACTACGGATGTTGTAGGAATAGGTCGAACTGTGCGCAGTTCCACCCAGCTTTTTCTGCTCCATGTGACCAAGATCATTATAGGTATATTCGGTAAGGGTGACGATGGTATTGCCGTCCAGTTTGTGCTGTAACTTCAACAGTCGGTCGGCGTAGTCATAGCTGTAGGTGTAGACTTCTGTCAGGCTTTTGCTGCCTGAAGTGTGCACATGGGTCAGGGTCAGCGGTTTGTTAGTGAAGCTGTAGAAAGTCGTAGTCAGGTCGTAACCGTTCATGGCGTATTTTTCATATTCTCCCGACAATTGCTTGATGTAAGTGTCATTGTCGCTCTTATAGAAAGTCTTTTATCCCTTTATCATTATTGTAAAGATGGAGTATAAGTGTAAAGGTATGGGGAGCAATAAATAATCCTTGCCTTTACAGATGTGCATCTGTGCAGGCAAGGATTCTGAATTTAGTGCGGATTAGGAAATGCTAATACTTAATGACAGCTGGATAACATATCCATCTGGACGTAATGGACTAGTTGGCTTTAATTTATCTATCTAAGGAAATATCTTTATTTCAATTCTAAAGATTGCCATTTATGTAGAATAAACCAAATACAAATTACTATAGATAAGATATGCGGAACAAATTCTCCTATAAAACAATCCTTTATCCCAAATGTACTTATTTTAATCATGGTCGTGAAAACTAAATGATAAAGTTGAAAGCCTAATGCACCTATTCCAAGTACAATCAACGGTATTCTAACAAAGTTTTTTAATCTATTTTTTTGGATAAAATATTTGTTCAATTTGGATGTTGTCCTTCTATGGATGGAATCTAAGCTTCTCTTTTGTATCATAATTATTTGATAGAAAATAAACCAAATGTAAATTAAGATAGAAAATAAATGAAATATACCTTCAATTTTATAGCAAAAAAATAATATATAATCATTTGAGCATTTACAAACCGTAGTTCCAAAAATGAAATTCACAAACTGGAATCCTAAGGCATAGAATCCTAAAATAATTAATAATATTCTGAAAAGGGTTTTAGTTTCCATTTACTTTTATATTTGGGTTTTGCTGTATCCATTTTTGTATCAACGACATAGCGTCGTTCCAACTCTTCTCGTTATTGATATTCCAAAGGTCTCCATCATCAATTAAGTCTCGATGTATAGACTTCCATTCTTTTGTACTCTTTTTTCTTATTTTATAATCCGCATTTGGAATATCACGATTACCACTAATTGGAAGACTTAAACCTTGTACCCAATCATTCGTTATCGTAGCATCAACGCGAAGAGGTCCTTTTACACCGTACAATTCAGTAGGCTGCCATGCATTTAAATGAAACACTGTATTGACAGTCCACCCTTGTTCTTCAAGGTATCTAACCATCCCCTCAGAGAAGGCACCACCCATACTATGAGATATAAAATGAAATACATCCTTCTTTGAGTTCATTCCATCTATTAATTGAGAATAATTTTCCTTTGCATAATTATATCCATCCAAATTGCGTAAGAAAGTAGAACTACGCCAATAGTTATATTCAATATTTGTAAAATAAGTAGATTTATCTTGTAAAAAAACCTGTGCTCCTCTGACAAAACTACTATTTGTGCCTCCCCAATATACCGCATCTCCAGTTGGTGAGCCAAAACCTAAGAAACCATTAACAAAAACTATTTTCTCCCCATTTGAGTCAATTGCATTTACTGGATTGTTATTACAATAGATATAAGGAGAAAGAGAGTAATACTTTTCAGCCATTGGATCCACAACATGCCATCTTCCCAGTGCTGCATCATACATTCTCGCCCCATAGTCATACCAATTCAGCCCCTTCTTTGTATCAAGTTCTTTGCCATTATACTTGTAAGGTTGAATATTACCTGTACTTGCAAAGATACCGCCAAACGGGTAATAATGATTTGTTTCTTCCACGTTACTATTCTGATCCACGACTACCCGGTTATTTCCCAGATGATCTTTTAAGTAATAGTGGTATTTATTATCATTCAAAGAAACGTATCCTTCTTCAGTTAACAACAGTTTTGCTGTATTGTTTTCATAGACCACATTGCCGCAATAATCCGTAGTGGTAGTCGCACTGCCTATCGTATGTACCGTATGTCGCTTCGTTCCATCCGCTGCATAAACATAGGTAACCGTACTCCCGTCACTAAATATGACCTTACTTGGCAAATTTAAACAATTATATTGAATCCCGGTGATTCCTTTGTTTAAATCTTTAGTTAAATTGCCATTATTGTCATAGGTATACTCGTTTGCCTGTTTCACACCGTCTTTGAATTCAAAACCTCCATTATAAGCAGAGGCATTCACTGCATCGTCCACACGGTTCAACTGATTACCGTTCAACGTATAAGAAAGATTGTCGATCAGGCCATAGCCTGACGAAGAAGTTTGCCCATAGCGTTGCAATCCTTTGATGTTGCCATTCTTGTCATACGAAGTCACTTTTTCAGTGAAGCGACCTGCACCGTGGGTGGCATTCAGCAGTCGACTCAAACCGTCGTAGGTGAAAGTATAGCTGTGACTGTCACCGTCTGCCGTCCAGTCCATTGCGGTGATGTTGTCGTTGTAGCCGGCAGTACCGTTGTTGTAGGTTAGCGTTTGTGTGAACTTGCCACCCGTAATGCGGGTCAGCCAACTACGGATGTTGTAGGAATAGGTCGAACTGTGCGCAGTTCCACCCAGCTTTTTCTGCTCCATGCGACCAAGATCATTATAGATATATTCGGCAAGGGTGACGATGGCATTGTTGTCCAGTTTGTGTTGCACTTTTGATAGTCGATCGGCGTAGTCATAGCTGTAGGTATAGAGTTCTGTCAGACTTTTGCTTCCTGAAGTGTGCACATGGGTCAGGGTCAGCGGTTTGTTAGTGAAGCTGTAGGAAGTCGTAGTCACATCATAGCCGTTCATGCCGTTACTTTCCACACGCTTTACTTCACGCCCACGAATATCATAGTAGAAAGCTTTCCAGACGGGATTACTGTTTATGCCTGCCACCATTTGCCCTGTCAAAGCGCCTTTGCCGTAGCCGGATGTATCTGTGGAGAAGTTACTACTGGTAAAACCTTGACTCCCAATGAAACTATAGCTGTCATAATAGTTCATGATGTGTACGGTGGTTCCGGAGGTCGTCAGTTTGTTGGTGCACAAGCCCTGTTCGGTTAGACGGTTCAATTGGTCATACTTATAATAGGTCCAGTTGTGGGCGGACAAAGTACGTTGGTTACCATCCTGCGAGAACGTCAGGCGGTCGGAATTGTCATATACATATTCGATATATTGTGCTCCAGGCAGTTTCTTCCGAACACAGCGGTTAAATCCATCGTACCCATACTGATACGCATAAAGATTCAGGTTATCGGTACTGATATTACCATTTATAGCCGGTGGCAATACATAACACAGATTTCCATAGTTATCATATACATAATAAGTATCAAGCGCTTCGCTGCCGTTCATTCTGCGTTCAAGTAGTGTGCGCCCTATCTTGTCCACAAACGTGTAGGACACATTTCCATCTTCATCCGTTGTGCGGGTTACGTTCAGTGTACCGTTAGCATAGTCTCCCGAAGCCTCTAAAGCACCTGTCGAAGTTACTTTATATCGGGTACAGCGTAACTGTGCAGTTGCGCTATTGCCCATAAACTCCATTGCAACCGGATGTCCGCTGTGCCAGTCTGCCCCTGCGCCATATTGCTTCACAATGCGGTTTTGTGGAGAAGCCTCGTAAACAGCCTCTTGATAAGGACGAGAGTCATTGCTGTGACTGCCGGGCGCACTACTCTTGAAACTGGCCGGAGCAAGATAGTCAGAGGTTATAACTGCTGGAAGCCAGGCCTTCGTTTCTCGCCCGGCAGTGTCATATTCTTGCAGGGTGGCAAGAGACACTCCTCTTTTATCAGTGTTTTCTATCGCCTTGTTCACTGTCTGGAACGGACGACCTAATCCATCATAATAAACCACTTTGCTCAAGTAAGACTTTGTGTCGGATTTAAGCATGGTGCGGGTCAGGATGTAGTTTTGAGAATTATCCTGAGCATGTCCTGCCGCTGCCTGAAGCAGCAGCAATAGATATAATAAATAAATTCGTTTCATATTCATTCTGTTGTATTACTGTTTATACTGATATTGATAAGTCTCTACTGTCCCATTGGTGTCGGCTATTTGACTTAGGCGTCCCATTACGTCGTAAGAATAGGTCTTTTTATGTCCATTCGGCGCAGTCTCTGTGGTTATTCCTACAGAAGGGGCATAAGTATAAGTAGTGACTAATGCATTGGATAGGGAGGAGCGTATGTTATCCAGTTGTGCCTGAGTGGGAGCAGTGCCGGAAGCTATTGACGAAATTGTGCTTTCGCTTACTTTCGCCGTTACTTCACTATAGGTCAATCCTTCTATGCGTGCTATGGGATAACGGTAGTTGTATCCCCATAGAATGACAATTTTCCGGTTATCGAACGTAGTCAGGTATTGCGGATTTCCTTTACTGTCATATTTCTCGTAGCGTACCAGCACCCTGTTTGCATTATTGCCTTTCTGCTGGCTGATGTTAGCTGGCAGAAACTTGTCGCCCACTTGCTGGTAGGTAGTAAGGTCGGTAGATAACAAGGTAGAGTTGCAATACTTTTCTTTCTTTACAGGAGTATCCACATAATTTTTTGCAATCATATTGCTATAAACTGTTCCGGTCTGCTGAAAGGGGTAATAGGTTTTGGTGATATAATTATCCCCGTCACTATTAGTTGCGGTTTCTGTTATCGGCTGCAAGCAGCGTAGTTGAGGGTCGTACTGATAAGTACGGGTTGCGACTACGTTTCGTTCATAATCTGTTGTCTTTAAACTTGTCAGCTTACGCAGTTTCCTGTAACCGCGTACATTAGTATATACGATGGAACTATAATATTCGTCCAAATCACTATAGGGTGCACAGCTGAAGTCTATATCTTCGTAATAGATTACCCCTATTCCCATTCTTCCTAACCGCACGCCGATAGAGATGGAATCATTGGGAGGTACGAGTTCTGTATATTCATATTCTTCCGACAACTGCTTGACGTAAGTGCCATTATTGTTCTTATAGAAAGTCTTCTCTTTCAGCAGAGCCGGAACTGTACCTTCGTCATTATTGTAAAGACCGGAGTAGAAACGTAAAGGTACGGGGACAGGCACATCTTCCTCCTCTGCCCCGGGATAACTGCTTTCAAAGTCTTGTGTGAACTTATAAACTGTTTTTCCTACGTTAGACGATTTTATCCCCTTGTATTCTGTCACTTCATTGTAAAAGATGGGACTGCCGCTCCAACCGGTGAGGGGAAGGATGGGTGAAGCCACGGCAATTTGGTGCAAGCGGCTCCTGGATTGGTATGCTCCATTTCCTTGTCGTATAAAATAATGGAAATAATCATCATAGGCGAACAACTCGTTTGAGATTTCCATTGTAGCTTCTCCTTGCCCATATTCATAAGTTTTCTGCTCTAAGATAGTGCCGTTGTGGTCTTTATTTATAATTTCCGCAACCCGCAATCCACCTATGTATGAATAAGTGCCAGTCCGGTTGGTTTCAAAATTGAAGGTTGTGCTACCTCTTGTCGGGTACTGAATTGTCTTAAGAAGACACATCTGCATATGTGAAGGAGAAGCACTTCGATTTGCCAGATTTGAGGCAGGAAATACACCATTGGGAATCATATTATAACTCTGTGTTCCATTATAATATCCCCAATAGTCTTCACGGCAATAGGAACTTGAAGAGCCTCCTGCGTTGGAAGCATTGTAATGCTCCGGAGGTGTCGATGTGTCATACGAAAATGTATAGTTGTCGGCTATGGCATTGGTTGCGTTTCCTTTCATAGAAAGACTGCTAAGTTTCATCCTGTAGTTGGAGGAACGGTCGCCGAAGTATGCATTATTATTGAAAGTAACATGCTTGACGGTTGAATTATTGTCTTTTACCGTAATAGAGGTTAGACGCTCTTTCTGCGTGTCCAGCCTGTCTTTGGCATAACTGAAAGTTATATTGACATTGTTCCAACTGATGGAACTTAACATGGGGACTCGGTATGAGTAGGTTGGCATAGATACATCTCCGCCAAAATTGCCGGTGGTTTCATTCGCGACATATTGTTGTCCCACTCCCTCACTGTAGGTAATAACATTCCCCTTGTGCAGAAACTGAGAGCGATATCTTATAATATAACTATCTCCTGTGGTGTATGAAAGGGTAATCACATTCTTGCGGCCTGCTGTTTCTATCTTGGTCAGATACCAGGCACTGGTATAGGTGTTCATTTGGGGCGAAGTGCATGATTCCTTTGCCTCAAAGTAATAAGTCGTGCCATCGGTATCAATTACCTCATATCCCTTGCTTGTTCTCTCTATTTTTATCGGTTCATGAGGGATGGTAAAAGGAACTTCATTATAAACATTGTAGCGGAATATACCGGCTTTACCTGCAAAGTTATAGCTGTATCGGTCTGATTCGGAATCGTATTCGGGAACGCCTGCAAATGCACGGTTCCACAATCTTGTTTCCATGGCTGATTCCGAAAGCCGTTTCTCTACATCTGCCTTACTTTTGAAGAACATCCGGTAGTTATAACCTTCGAAATCCGGCATTCCGCATACCGTACGGGCTATCATCCCTCCGGCATTCAACGTCCATCCCAGTCCTACGGGACCGGAAACATCCAGTACTTTGATACCCGAAGCGTGGTATGAAACAGAGATAGGGAGTTCATAGTCTCCGGTATTCAGTGTATAGATCGGAATTTCTATTTTAGGAACTCCTGTAGAATGATCCACCGGATATTCCCCATAGCGGGCATAGGCGGCAGATTGTGGGCTGGGATGGAATGTAGCTTTCAGTAATTGGTCAGCTACTCCACTTTGTGCTCCTAAAAAAGAAAACGGGAGCAGGAAAAATATTAGCAGATAGTAAATTTTATGATTTGTCATTGCTGTATAAATATAAAAGTGAATTGGATAATTGGTTATTCTTTCTCTTGTCGGGAGACTACCCCAATGCATAGCATCTTATTGCATTGGGGTAGCGGATTGCCTCTTAAGGTGTCATGGCGTTCACTCCCAGTACCCCGGCAATGGCTGTAGCCACGGTGACAATTACCTTCAGGATGGTCTTCCAAGTGTTCTTACTTATTTTCATAATGTTTAATATTTTAATTGTTTATAGTTCCTTCTTCACCTCGAAGCACGGGCATTCCTTCACCCACTCTTCCGGCTCTATCACCCCGTTCCCATTCAAGTCCGGACTGAGGTCGCGATGCCCGCAGACATAGCTGTTCCGGAACCGTTTCAGTAACTGGTGCACCAGCAACCGCAGCGCACTGCGTTGTTCCGGTGTACGGGTATCCGCAGCCTGTCCGTTGCAGTCCAGTCCACCTTCGTAGCAAAGACCGATTGAATGAGCGTTGTGCCCCTTTGCATGTGCCCCGATAAGTTCTAGGGGGCGGGTGTTGACTACGGTGCCATCCCGGCGGATGTAATAGTGGTAGCCGATGCCACGGAAGCCACGACGGCGATGAATGGTTTCCAGTTCTTCTGTCGTAAGGGCATGATCTGCCCGGGTGGCGCTGCAATGCACCACAATTAAGTTGATACTTCTCATGATTCTTTTTGGATTAAAATAGTTTAGTTAGTAAAACAGTGAATAGTTTGGTTAAGTCGTAGTATTATCGTTGTGTACGTGTTGTTGAGCGTAGGTGAGTTGCGGAGGTACAGTGCTTTTTGCTCTGTTATCCCTGGGAAGCTCTGTGTCTCCGCGTCTCTTCTGTTTTCCTGGTGTTTTAGCCCAGCGGATTATCCTCGAGTCCGTCGTCACCGCCACTGCCGCTTCCACCGCCGGAACCGCTTCCGGTTACTTTGGAGTTGTAGGGGAGGCATTTCACGCCTGTCACCATGGAGCGGGTGGCTACGGTGCGGTCGGGATTCTTGGTGTAACTGGGCAGGAAGCGCACCGTCAGGGTGGCTTGTGCTGCCGAAACCTTGTCGGCGATTTCCACGCCCTTACCGTTGGATTTCATGGTCATGCGGAACGTGCCGAAGCCATCCAGGGTGACGCTTTCTGAAGATTGCAGATGAGTGGTCATTACTCTCACCAGGTTGTCGATTGTGTTCTTAGTGTCGCCTTTGGAGAGGGAAGAGTATTCCGCAATCTCACGAGCAATCTGATTGGTAGTTACGTTGCCTTTTAGCACAATGCGCGGGTAAAATAGTTTCTTGCCGGCTTTGTTTTCCAAAATGGATTGGGCTGGTTTATAAAATACTGGCATAATTTGAATTTGTTTTTAAATTGTTAATGAAATATTTATTGTTTGTGTCTTAAGCTTAACCATATTGCAAAGATAAGGCTTTGCTTGTGAACTAAGAAATGAATATATCCGTTTTTTATCAGAAAGTGTTTTTGAATTGTTTACGTTGTGCAGCCTACCCTATTTTACGCACAAGCTCAGCAGGTACTTTCCCGGGAAGCGTATTTTCCCGTGGCTTTCGCGCAGGTCGAAGAAACCTTTCCAGAGGGGATGTCCGATAATGCCGAAGTTGCTCTTGAGGATGATGGCGTACTGTTCCTGCTGTGTGATGTGGTGCTGTCGGAGATTAAAGACTAGTCCGTCCAGATTGCGTTTTAGTCCGTCTTGGGGCGGTTGCAGGCGTGAGATGTCGTCATCGGTCCATTCCTTGCGGGGCGGGCGGCTACAGGATGTTTCTTTTGAAGGCATTTCTCTGGGTACGGCATCTTCTGAGCCCACTTCTCTTTGTGAAAAAAGAATCTCCTCCTCCCTTTCCTCCGCGGACTTCAGGTCCGCGTTCTGAGTTCCCCTGCCGGGGGAACTATTGAGGAGGGGATATTCTTTTCTATTCTGTGCTATGCTATTCTGTGCTATGCTATGTGTACCGGATGTTTCATTTTGGGACTTAAATGTTACATTATTCTTTTCCATTTCATTCTTCCCGGAAGAAGCTATTTCTTGTTTGCCGGAAGTAATGTATTGATATTCAGTCATAACAACTTCGAGCTCTTCCTTGGTTTCTTCTTCTGTCTTTTCTGCAGTCACCTCCTCTTCCTCCACCTTTCTTCCGTTGCTGATGCGGAATCGCTCGTCTATAACGCTGGACTTGCGACGTTTGGTGCTGAAGAGGTATTGGCTTTGTATTTCTCTGCTGGTGAGCACGCCGTATTGGCTGAAAATGCCGGGGTGGAAGATACCATACTCAATGGCGAGGCCGAGGATGCGTTTCACGTCGGCGGCCGACTGATTGTAGAGGCTGGCGGAGAGGTCGTCGTAGAAGAGTTCGTCGGCATGGACATAGTAGCCTTCGCCGCCGTAGATGCAAGAGAAGGCGCACATCAAGGTGGCGAGGGCGCCTTCGCCTTCGCGCTTCATGATGCGGCGCACGAGGCGGTCGTTCATGAAGTCGATGTCGACGGGGAAGTAATCGAGTCCTCGTTTTTTGATTCTGGACATGGTGATTGTTTTTAATGATTAATAATTAATGCGAATCAAGAGTTGAAATTAACTCCTTTTTATAGGGTTTTGAACTAAGCAGGCATTATTGCGCAGCTCAAGGCTGAAAGCCTTTTATCTTATAGCCCGGGGCAACGCCCTGGGAATTGAGTTGGGTTTATCCCTGCGCCCTGTAAGGGCATAACAGCACACAACGGCTTTTGCCCTTACAGGGCGTAAGATTGTGGGGTACAATTCATTCCCGGGGCGTTGCCCCGGGCTATAAGATGAAAGCCTTTCAGGCTTGGGCTGCGCTAAATCATCATTCGTCTCCTTAGGCTGCGCTAAATTATCATTTGCCTCGTTTCTTATCAGTTATAAATCTGTTTCAACTACTGATTCGCATAATTAATGATTCTTGGTTAAGGTCAGCTTCGATGAGCTTTCTTCGTTTGCGGATTACGCTCTCTTTCACCACTTGGAGGGCATGCAGGATGAGGGTCATACGCTGCTTCCGATCTTGTATGTCGGTGATTAGGAGGGGAGTGTGCGAGGTGACATTCACGAAGTGTGAATCTACGTAGCGTTTTCTATAGGCGGCGCTGCGGCATGCTTTGCAGCAACTTTCCGGTCGCTGGGTGCGTTTGTCCATGTAGAAGGCTTCGGCAGGAAGTTCCTTCAGGCAATATCTACAAGTGTGTAGGGTAGTGGTAAGTATCTGTTCCATAATGAGATGGTCTTAGTAAGTATATCCTGTTGACTGAGTATATATATCTGTCGTGTAGCATCTATATATCCTGTGTGTAGCATCTGTATATCCAGCGTGTTGCATCTATATATCCAAGGTGTTGCATCTATATATGCTACGCCTTGCATCTATATATCTTGCGGTCGGTTCTCTGTTTCGAAACCTGAAATGTTTGTTTTTCATAATTCTTCTCTATTTGTTTGCAATATAAAAATAACTTGCTTACTTTTGCCACTGCAAATATAGAATTGTTTTCGAATACAACCCAAATAGTTTTAGCAATTAATTTTCAGAAAATACGTAATGGCTTGTAAATGAACCGTTATCACATTTTGACTTATATACAATAATATTATGGAGAAAGAATCGGACTTAGTATTGAATGTTTCGGAAATAGTGAAACGTGCCAAGACTGTGTTGAACCTGAGGAATGATGCGGCATTGGCTGCCTACCTTGGTGTCTCCCGCTCTACCCTGAGCAATTGGTGTGCCCGAAACAGTATCGATTTCCCGTTGTTGCTGGGAAAAATGAAGGATGTGGATTACAACTGGTTGTTGGTAGGCAAAGGAACTCCTGTGCATCAGGCGAAAAGATGCAACAGTGGGATGATGCAGGGCGAGGTGGAGATGATACACAAACCAAAAGCGGTTGAGGCTTTAGATAATCGCAGCATATCGTTATATGACATCACCGCTGCTGCCAATCTGAAAACTATGCTTGCCGACAAGCAGCAGTATGTGGTGGCCAAAATACAAATACCCGGCATTCCGGTGTGCGATGGTGCGCTCTACATCAGTGGAGACAGCATGTATCCTATTCTGAAATCAGGTGATATCATAGGTATCAAGGAAATCAGTAGCTTTAGTAATGTGGTTTATGGAGAGATGTATCTGGTTTCATTCAACACCGATGGAGACGAATATCTGGTGGTGAAGTACGTGAACCGTTCGGATGTGGCAGGTTGTATCAAATTGGTGAGTTACAATCCACACCACGAGCCGATGGATATCCCCTTTGCGTGCATCCAGGCGATGGCGATTGTGAAGTTCTCCATTAGAAAGAATATGATAATGTAAAGATTTGGAGGTGAGGGGTTTATACTTCACTCGGCCGCAGCCCGAAGGATCTGCACGTCATTTTCTCCACCTTGACTTCCCATACTTTCACGTTGCGCACGGCGGGTTCGCTGTATTTGAATTCGTAATCGACGTATTGCTGCATGACGATGTCGAGTATGTTCCGTTTTTCATCCATGTCTTCGATGAAACGGACATTGCCCCAACACATTACGCTGCGCGACTTCATGCTATAGCTGCATGCCACCTGCCGGTGCATGTACACCAGTTCGTGTCCTTCGCAAAAGGTGATGCAGACGCGCGGACGGCGTTCGACCATCTCCACTTTGCTGCCTTCGGGGCCGGAGTGCAGATAGATTACTCCATCGCGGTAGGCGAAGTTCATGGGAACCACGTAGGGGTTGCCTTCTAGGTCGGTGATGCCCACCATGCAGTAAGGGCATTTGCGGATGATTGCTTCAATTTCCGTCGGTTCGGTGATTGCGATTGTTTTCATAAGGCTGAATGGGTGTTTTATCCGGCGCAAAGGTAATCATTTTATTGATAAAGCCCAGCCGGCGGTTGAAGAAGCGTGCGAAAAGGCCTACAATCAGTGCGGCGATTATCGTGCCTTCGCGTACGCCTTCTATGGTGCCTGCTAATAGGAGGGATGCTGCACAGGCCAGGAGCGCCAACGTTGTATCAAAACCGATTTTGGTGATTCCGAACTCTTTCCCTGTGCGTAGGGTGATGGCTTTCACAAAGGCTTCGCCGGAGAGCATCACCACGTTGGCTATCACTTCTATGCTCACTCCTAAACCAAGTATTGCGCAGCCGGCCACCAGTGATAGTATCTGCGAGGCGTATCCCGCAGGAGCAAAGTCTCCCAGCAATGTCATGGAGCAATCTATGAAGAAGCTGAAAAGTATTGCCACGGGTATTTGCAGGAGTTGTTCTTTCTTGAAGTCCTTTTTCAGGAGCCATATTTGTCCGGCTATCAGCAGGGCATTCAGCAGGAGTGTGAATTGTCCTAGTGTGACGGGGAATTTTAAACTCAATGTATAGGGCAGGCTCGATATGGGCGATGATCCCAGGTTTGCTTTAATAATTAAACTAATACCGAATGCATTTACAAATAAGCCCATGATGAAAAATAGATAACGGGCTGTCAGTTCTCTTTTTACCATATTGTTTTCTTTATTAGGTTCATTCAGTAAATGATAATTTAGCGAAGCGGAGCTTTGTTTAGTGATTAGCGTTTAGTGATTAGTGATAAGCGCCATGCGGAATAATGGCGCAGCCCACTAATCACTAATCACTAATCACTAATCACTTATCATTTACTGAATATCCCCATTCTATTGTTGCCGCAAAGTTACTGCTTCTTCCCGCCTCTCCACGGTTCAATATTCGAAACGGATTGTTCAAAAAGTGGGATTTTCTTGTATTGTAGATTCCCGAATAGTATATTTGTACTTCAAAAACGGAACTTTATGCCTGAAGAATACCTATTGCACACCCGCCGGAGAGCGAACCTGCTTTCTTATCCCTGCCGAATGGAAAACGGTGAATTCCTGTTCTGCCTGCAAGGCGAAGTACAGCTCTACATCAATCAGCAGAAGTATGCACTGGCTACCGGGAGTGTGATTCTTGTCTTCCCCGGGCAGATTGTGTTCTATAAAGATGCCACGGACGATTTGGAACTGGCTGTTTTCGCCTTCTCCAGTCAATTCAGGCATGAGATTTTCTACTCGCTGCCTTCGGACAAAGTATCTTTCCTGCGCGAACATAACTATAGCTCGTTCCAGGCTGAAGCGTGGGACGGGATGCGCAGCCATTACCTGCAACTCCTGCAGCAGAAGTCGGCAGACGGCGGAAATGTGTATCAGCGTGAACTAGTTATTTATTGCTGCCGGATGCTGTTCTATGAAATCTGCAACCAGTCGGAGAGACTTTATCAACAAACTAAATCGAACCATCTGCGCTGGCGGTTGAAGGACAGGTTTATTGCGCTCGTCATAGAATCGTTCAGGGAAGAACGCTCGGTGGATTATTATGCGGATAAGCTTTGTGTCACCACCCGGCATCTGAGTAAGACGATTCAGCAAACGGTGGGTTGCACGGCGAAGGAGTGGATAGACGATTATGTGATACTTGAACTCAAAGTGACGCTTCACTCCACGGCGCTTTCCATACAGGAGATAGCCAACCAGTTTAACTTCCCGGACCAGTCGTATCTGGGCAGGTACTTCAAGCACCACACAGGGATGTCACCTACGGCTTACAGGGGGAATATCTGTGTGTGAGGATAAATGTGGTTCATCAGTAGAATGTGCAGTATAGTAAATGATAATTTACCAGCATATCCTGGTAAATTATCATTTGTTTAAGTAATCTCGTTTACATCAGTGCAAAGTCCAACTGTTTCTTTTCCAGGTTGGCACGTGCCACTTTAATTGTAATTGCATCCCCCAGACTATACGTGCGGTGCTTGCGGCGTCCGCGCAGACAGTAGTTTTTTTCATCAAACTCGTAGTAATCATCATCGAGATCGCGGATAGGTATCATACCTTCGCACTTGTTCTCGTTCAGTTCAACATACAGTCCCCACTCCGTTACGCCGGAGATGACACCGTCGAACACTTGTCCCAGACGCTCCGTCATAAACTCCACCTGTTTGTATTTGATGGAAGCACGTTCGGCATTGGCTGCAATCTGTTCCATGTTGCTGGAATGGTCGCAGAGATCCTCGTACTTCTTTTCGGAAACACTGCGTCCGCCATCCAGATATTTGGTCAGCAAGCGATGCACCATCATGTCCGGAAAACGGCGGATGGGCGAGGTGAAGTGCGTATAGTAATCGAATGCCAGTCCGTAGTGACCGATGTTATGCGTGGAATAACGCGCTTTCTGCATGGCACGGATGGATACGGTCTCGATGAGGTTCTCTTCCTTCTTTCCCTGAATATCATCCAGCAAGTGGTTGATGGACTTGGAAACATCCGTCTTGGTTCCGCTGGTGCGCAGCTTGTAGCCGAAGCGGGCGATGAATTGCGCCAGATTATCCAGTTTCTCCGGGTCGGGCAGGTCATGGATACGGTAAGGGAATACTTTGGGCTTCTTGTTCTTGGGCACACGGCCTATCTTCTCGGCTACGGTGCGGTTGGCAAGGAGCATAAACTCTTCTACCAGCTTGTTGGCATCTTTGGATTCCTTGAAGTAAACACTGATGGGCTTCCCCTTATCGTCTATCTCGAATTTCACCTCATAGCGGTCGAAGTTGATGGCTCCCGCCACGAAGCGTTTCTGTCTCAGTGCCTTGGCAATGGTATCCAGCATGAGGACTTCTTCTTTGAAGTCACCCTCTTTCGTCTCGATAATCTGCTGCGCTTCTTCATAGGTGAAGCGGCGGTCGGACTTGATGACGGTATGAACGACACGTGCATTCTTCACGTCGCCCTTCTCGTTGATGTCGAAAATGACGGAGTATGCCAGCTTTTCTTCGTTGGGACGCAGGGAGCAGATGAAGTTACAGAGGCGTTCGGGCAGCATCGGAATGGTGCGGTCTACCAGGTAGACGGACGTGGCGCGCTTCTCGGCTTCTTTGTCGATGATGCCGCCTTCGGTGACGTAGTGACTGACGTCTGCTATGTGTACACCCACTTCCCACAAACCTTCTTTCAGCTTGCGGATGGAGAGGGCGTCGTCAAAGTCCTTGGCATCCTTCGGGTCGATGGTGAAGGTGGTTACGCCCCGGAAGTCCTCGCGCTTGGCAATCTCTTCATCGGAGATTTCAGCAGGGATTTTGTCCGCAGCTTTCTCTACGGAAGCGGGGTAGACGTAAGGCAGGCCGAACTCGGCAAGGATGGCGTGCATCTCGGTGGTGTTGTCGCCCGCTTTGCCGAGGATGTCGATGACTTGTCCGATGGGGTTCTTAGCCTTGTCGGGCCACTCCACTACTTTCACAATGGCTTTGTCGCCTGTTTTTCCACCTTTCAGTTTCTCTTTGGGAATGAAGATGTCGTTGGCAAGTGTGCGGTTCTCCGTCACCAGGAAGGCGTAGGAGTTGGCAACTTCCAGTGTGCCTACAAAGGTGTCGTTGGCACGTTCCAGTACTTCGATGACTTCGCCTTCGGCTTCGCGCCCGCGACGTTTGGCGTAGAAGGAGATGCGTACTTTATCGTTGTTCATGGCGTGCGCCGAGTTGCGTTCGGCAATGAATATCGGGTCACCGCCACCTTCAGGGATAAAGGAATTCTTTCCGTTGCTCTTGCGCTGGAAAGTGCCCACCATCTCTACACCGTGGTTGTTCAGTTTATACTTGCTTTTGTCCACTTCGGTGATGTAGTCGTCCAGTGACAGGTCGCTTAGGATGTCCTTGCACAGCATCTTCAGGGGATGTGTGGTGAGGTGAAGTTGTTCGAATATGTATTTCAGGGACAGTACTTCGTCGGGTTTTGAATGGAAAAAATCCATTAGTGCGCTCACAAGCTCTTTCTTTTTCATGCGCTTGCCAGCTTTCTTTTCTTTGTTCTTGCTCATAATTATGATGGTTATTTGTTGGATTGCATATACTATGGTATATCGTTGAGCGAGAGGTTGTCTCGCGGAAACTCTGCTACAAAGAAAACAAATTTTTAGTTAAGTTGTTTGTTTAAGTCCTGAAAGAATGAGAGGTATGGGCAAAAATACCCATACCTCCCGTTCTTTTGGATTTAAATGTATGTCGGAACGATTACTTAAAAGCTCGCACTAAGCGATATGAGCGTCACGTTGACATCATTGCCGCCCATCCCCCTTTGGTGGGTTACGTCCAAGCGAAACATATGGTAGGCAAAACCGGCGCCAAAGGCGAAGTGACTATAGTCGTGCTGGGCATAGTTGTAGCCGGCACGTAAAGAAATCATCTTGGCGTAAGTGTATTCTGCACCTACGTTGCCGGTGAATAGTTTTGCCTTTTCGGGCAAATAATAATATTGTCCGGCCAGTGAAATATTCAGTTTGTTCTTCTCGCTGAGGTTCAATCCCAACTCACCTCCTCCGCCGAAGTTGGCAGGCAGTTTCGTTTTCTTGTATTTTTTGCCATAATCCAGATTGGGGCCCATGTTGGCGGCATTTATCCCAATGACATAGTCGGCATTGATACCCATGTTGAAACTGTTGCGATAGTAGGCTGCCACATTGAATGCCACGGTGCTGGCCTCTTCGAAGACTTTGCTCCGTATGAACGATGCTCCTACGGAAGCCGAGAAGTGGTCGAACAAACGCAACGAATAGGCTACGTCTACAGACCAGTCAGCCGGTTTCAGGTCTTTCCCTCCATCCATAGGGATGGAGTATCCTCCCAGGTAGCGGAAACCGGCATGTATCCCGTGAATGCCGAAACGCCGGGATACCGAAGCCCCGTAGAACATTAGACGTCCCACCTCATCTGCCGACGGGTAGATTTGGGTGGATGCAGAGAAATTCCATACGTCTTCATTGTATAGGATAGAAGTAGGGTTGGAATAAATCATCATAGTCTGAGCCTCGCCATATTGATTGCCACCCATGGCGGTTGCGCGGGCATCGGGATTTATTTCTAACATAGGTACTGCACGACTCTGTCCGAAGACGAACATCGGAGCGGTGAGCAATGCCATTGAGATGATTATATTTCTGATTTTCATAATTTCTGAGTGATTTACTGTTTGACAAAAGTCTTTTTATAAGTACCCTTGTTGCTTTCCATCACAAGCGTATAGGTGCCGGCTGATAACTTCTGTATGTTGAGTTTCACGGGGTCCGTGCCGTTTATGGTGTAGTTCTTACTGAATACTTTCTCACCGAATAAGGAACGGATGGTAAATTCCGCTTTCTTTATCTCCGGATTAACCAATACGTTGAGCACCGTGGTGGCGGGTATCGGATAGACTTGATAAACAATGTCGCCACTGCTGGCCACTACACTTACCTGGAACTTAGTCTGTGCCGTTTCGTTTCCGTCGGAGACGCTGACGCTGACGAAGGCTTGTCCGGGCTTGTTGCCTTTGATGATGAGGATAGATGCGTTGACGGTAGCGGTAACGATGTTATTGTCGGATGAACTGGCGCTGATAGTCACCTTGCTGCCCGATTGGTAGGTGAAATGCCGGGTCAGGTCAATTTCACGGGCTGCCTCGTCTTTGCCGATAAGCATGTTTTGTATGCTGTTGGAGAGGAACGGAGATTCGTAAACATATACTTCAAAAGGTATTTTTACGGATGTGGATGCTCCTAACTCGTCGGTAACCACCAGTTCGATATCATACTTGCCCGTAGGAGCAACCGCGCGGATGGTAAACTTAAGATTGTCATCTGTCCGTACAGCCGAAACGCCCCGGTTTTCACCTTTCAGGTCATAAGATATCTTGTGCCCATCCGGGTCGGATATCTTCACGGTGAAGCTCTGGACCTCCGCACCGCTTACTCGAATCGCATTTTGAGGCACATCTCCGATTACCGGCGGATCATTCTTTAAAGTCTTGAACTCACTGGCTGCAAAGTCCGATTCAAGTCCCCAGCGGTCCACTGCAATGACGGCGGCGTAATAGGTGGTGTTTTCCTTCAGGTCTGAAATCTTGTGAGTAACCTTTTCACCCGGTTTATATCCTTGGGCATTAATGTTGAATGGAGTGAGGCTCTTGTAGTTGGATGCCGTTAATTGTTTATCGGAGAAGTAGAGTTGGTATTTGATGGCAGTGCCGTCATCTTCGTCCTTTACGGCTGTCCAATTCAGTGTCATACCCGTATATTCCGATTCGGCTTTCAGATCGGATATATTTTCGGGCTTTTGATTCTTGTTTTCGGCAAGTGTGCGGGCAGCGTCAATGTAACCTGCGCCCAGACGCCCTACGTAGTTGGGATTGCGAACGTCGATGTTCTCAGGACGTAGCGAACCCAACAGGCGGTTCTTCAATTCTTCATTGGTGAAGCCCGGGCCGCCTAGTTTGGAGACAATCAAAGCTGCAATGCCCGAAACGTGCGGGCAAGCCATGGAAGTTCCCTGCATGTATCCGTACATTTCTCCGTTATATATGGCGGCAGGCACAGTGCTGTAGACCATGCCATTGGCGAAGAATTCATCACCACCGGGGGCCATGATGTCTACCCAGTCTCCGCGGTTGGTGTACCATGCCTTTTCCCAGTTGGGAGCCATGGCTGAGACGGATATGACAGGAGGATAGGCAGATGGGTAGCTGAGGTAATCTTTGTCGTCATTGCCTGCGGCATATATCACTACTCCACCTTTCATTGGAGAATTGGGCAGTTGCTTGCCCTCATTGTCGCAGCCGGCATACTTGATGAAGTAGTCTATAGCTTCGCGTATGCTGGCGGGGATGCTGCCGGGCCCTGGATAGTCATACCCCCAGGAGTTTTGGCTGATTACGGCTCCGTTGTTGGCGCCATATACCGTAGCTCTGGCACCTTGTCCCGACCCGCCTGCTCCTTCAAATATCTGGCAGCTCATTAGGCGTGCGCCTGAGTTGGGTGTGCCGTCGCCACCTGCAACACCGCCGACACCGATGCCGTTATTGTTTCGTGCGGCTACCGTACCTGCAACGTGTGTTCCGTGTCCTGCCTCGTCCAAAGTGATTTCTCCTTTGTCCGAGACGAAGTTATATCCATATACGTCATCAATGAATCCATTGCCGTCATCATCTATGCCGTTTCCGGGAATCTCTCCTGTGTTTATCCAGAGATTGTCTTTCAGGTCTTCGTGGCTTCCATCAATACCTCCGTCCACTATAGAGACGATTACGTTGGGGGTTCCCGTGGTTTGCTTCCATGCTTCAAAAAGGTTGATGTCGGCTCCTTCCACCGAGCGCGGCGTGACGCCGAAGTTTTGGTAATGCCATTGTTTGTTCAGTTCCGGATCATTGAAAGGCATCTCGTTGGCGCTTCTGGTAACGATTGGCGAAAATGCACTGAAAGTGGCTTTGGTGGTGGGGATAGTCTGTGCATATACCTCTTCTACAATTTCGAATTGGGGGTTGGAGGCGAGAGCTGTAAGAGTCTGCTTAAGGTCTTGCTTTTCATCAAAGCTGACGATATACCAGCGGTCCAGTCCTTCACGGTGCATACGTTTTTCGAAGCGCGGGTCGGGTGTGAAGAGTCGCTCGATATGGTTGGCTTTGATGCTTTTCAGCGTAGCAGCCATAGGTGATGGCGCACTGTTGAGTGAAATGTCGTTTGGGGATATTTTTTGTATCTCATCCCGGAGTGCATCTTGCACTTTGATATAGGCAATGCCGGGTATGCCTTTTCCCAGCAATTCTTTATTGGATTTTGATATTGCGGAGGTTGGGGAGTTTGCCTCTAGGTCGATAAAGTTATCTTGACTGCATCCACCCAACAGCAATGCGATAAATCCAAGAGCATAAAATAGGTGTTTCTTCATATACTATGTTTCATAATGTCGTTAAACCTGTTTTGATAATAAAAGAGAATCACACTCTCCCGGTGACTTCTGTCTCCCATGCGGGAAAAGTTGAAAAGGAGAGTGTGATAAACTTAATTGATGTTCAGTGTGAACGCTCTTCTTATTTTATGTGTTTCAGGGGCTGTATTTTCTCCAGCTTCTGCATCTTCTTTTCCATTTGTTTGAAGAACTCGATGCGCTTGTCCATATTGGTCAATATAGATACGGCGGAAGTGCCACCTTCTAGCTTGAACGTCTGGAAATCAACCAGCCTCGTTCCTACCATAAAGTCGCTGAATTGTACTACTTTGAAGACAAGTGCATTATTACCTTTAACATAGTTGAGATAGCCTTTTGAACTGGTACTCAAGTAGATGAATCCCGCATCGGCCAGCAGCTTCTCAAACTCTTTGGTCATACGATATGTGTTGCCGTCTTGCCACATCACTAAGTCTATTTTATCATAAAGTACTCGTGCTCCATTTATTTCACTTATGTACTCGGCTGGAGCTTTATCTTCTTCCGTATTTATCCAATAAGCACGTGCAACGGTATTTGCATCACTCTTGGCTGGGTCGAACCATGCGAAGGCAGGAAGGTTACTGCTTTCAGTATTGAGGGTGGCACCTTTTTTTGCTTCCCAATCCTCTACAACTGCGTATTTCGCACCATGTATTTCTTCTTCAAAGAGGCCTGTCCATTCCATCTGTTGTTTCAGAGGAATTTCGGAGAATGTGGGATAATCCTGGCTCTGTTTTGGGGCATAGGTAGCGAGAATAGTTGCACCGCCATCCTCAAATGTGATAGCAACAGAATACGGGAACTCCTTATGATTATACTGACCTTCCCCTTTCTTCTCGAATCCTTGCGTGGTCATATATTTCTCGAATTTATCACCTTTGCAAAGATCGCCGTTCGTGGTAGCCGTGGCCGCTTGTGAATAGTTGGAGTAAGCATCCGCGCATGCATAAATAATTAGCGGGAATTCCTCGTTGGCAGTAGCGAAATGGTATTGGTCGGCATTGAACAGTCCATCAGGTGTTTTGATCAATACGCTACCGCGTTCTTGTTCGTAGGCTGCAATCTTTCCGATGGTTGGCTCCTTGGCAAAGAATGGGAGTAGGATGAGTTCTTCGCCATTTTGTGATACTGTTACTTCTTTGGTTGTACTGCCGGCGGTAATGTAGATTTTTCCGGTACGTTCATCGGCTCCGGAGTTCATGCCGGCAGATATGGTAAAGTAGTTAGTACCTTCCATAAAAGTTGTCGTTAACCAGGTGTTTGCAGCTTGGTCAACTTCAACCTTGAAGTCATCGTTGCTTACCACGTCTATGCGCTGTTCACCGCCTTTCTTTGCGAAAGCGACTTTTTCAGCCGATATATTCAGGATGACATCTCCTGCACTTTGCATGACACTAATCTTGGCGGCGGCACTTCCCGCGTTTACCAAGATATAGCCTTTGCGCTCTACACCTTCAGTGTTGATATTTGCTTTCACGCTGAGTTGATTTCCGCTTTGTGTCAGGGTCAACCACGATGATTCCAGTGGAGAGGTTGCCACCCACTTATCCATATTGGTCGTGATAGTAACTGTTTGTTCACCTCCGGCTTTGGCAAAGTTAACCGGATCCATAGAAACTTCAAGAGTTGCCTCTTCCATTTCATTGTCGTCGTCACAAGAGAAGAATGCTAATGGCATAATGGCGAATAACCATAAGAGATAATAAAGTTTTGATTTCATGTATTTCTGATATTAAAGTTAAAGGTACACTTCTCCATTAAATATAAAAGTTCCATTCGAGAAGAAGAAGTATAATTGTGTGGGATAACCGTTTATTTAGATTTGTCAATGTTTTCATTACAAATGCTGAATAAAGAAGAGAAGATCTTTGTCGCCGTTGGGTTGAAAGATAAGAACGATTTGTGTTAGTTTTGTTTCGTCACAGCGCTATTTGTGTTTTTATGAATCCATTAAAAAACATCAGCCGGCGAGTTGTTTTTAGTTCATAATGCTCATAAAGCAAGAGAGCAGTATTGAGGTAGCTGAAACCTCTGTTGAAGAAAAACTTCTATCCTCTCTCGTTATACGAAAATAATAAATGCAAATATACTATAATATGCGTAATATGAAACTTAAAAGCATATTTATTTTCAAAAAAAAGAACTATTGTCCGTTTTCGACTAGGTTGAGACTGCTTAAGATGATCTAAAATAAACTCTGATAAGGTTTTCGTATCCGTAAGATACTATTATAGCTTTTATTTTATATCTTTGCGACGTTATTGCTTTATAATCAATATGAAATGAGTGTAGCAACTGCTTCTTCCCGGGAAAAGGGTATATACAGAGTAACGATTGTAGGTAGTGTTGTTAACTTAATGCTACTTATTTTTAAGTTCGTGGCAGGTGTTTTGGGGCATAGTGCTGCGATGTTGGCTGATGCGGTTCACTCATTATCCGATTTTGTGACGGATGTCATTGTCGTCGTATTTGTTCGTATTTCCAATAAACCTCAGGACAAGGGTCATGATTATGGACATGGGAAGTATGAAACGTTGGCTACAGCTATTATCGGTGTAGTATTATTGTTTGTTGGTTTCGGTATTTTGTGGAATGGTTCTTCTACTATTTATGCCTTTATAAAAGGAGAACGACTGGAAGCGCCCGGGATGGTAGCATTGATTGCTGCCCTTGTTTCTATCTTGTTGAAAGAAATACTATATCGCTATACGGTAATTAAGGGGAAGAGCCTGAATTCGCAGGCAGTAGTGGCCAATGCCTGGCATCATCGGAGTGATGCTTTCTCATCTATAGGAACGGCTATAGGTATCGGAGGCGCAATCTTGTTGGGAGAACATTGGCGGGTGCTCGATCCGATAGCTGCCGTCATTGTCAGTCTCTTTATAATGAAGGTAGCTGTCCAACTGCTGGTCCCGTGCGTTGACGAACTGCTTGAAAAGTCTTTGCCGGATGAAGTGGAGAAGGATATCGAACAAGCGCTGCTTTCTTTTCCTGATGTCAGTGAACCACATCACCTTCGCACACGGCGCATCGGCAGTTATTGCGCCATCGAGGTACATGTGCGTATGGATGGAGGGATTACTCTGGAAGAAGCTCATGCTACGGCTACGGCCATTGAATATAAACTAAAAGAAATGCTTGGCGAAGGAACGCTGATTAATATTCATGTAGAACCCAGAAAATAATGGAGAGTATATTAATTACAGGAGCCAGTGGATTTATCGGAAGTTTCATCGTAGAAGAAGCGTTGAAGCAGAAGTTCGGCGTGTGGGCGGGTATCCGCTCCAGCAGCAGCCGCGAATATCTGCGCAACCGCAAGATACACATCCTTGAACTGGACTTTGCGCATCCCAACGAACTGCGGGCACAGCTCTCCGGTCATAAGGGAACCTATAATAAGTTCGACTACATCATCCATTGCGCCGGCGTCACCAAGTGCACGGATAAGCGCGATTTTGACCGGGTGAACTATCTGCAAACGAAATACTTTGTCGATACCCTCCGCGAACTGAACATGATACCGAAACAATTCATCTACATCAGTACGCTGAGCGTCTTCGGCCCCGTCCGGGAGAAAACCTATCAACCCATTACGGAGGACGATTCTCCCATGCCCAATACCGCCTACGGACTGAGCAAACTCAAAGCCGAGCTCTACTTGCAGAGCATCCCCGGCTTCCCCTACGTCATTTATCGCCCCACGGGAGTCTACGGCCCGCGTGAGAAAGATTACTACCTGATGGCTAAGTCCATCAAGCAGCATACAGACTTTGCGGTGGGCTTCCGCCGCCAGGACCTGACGTTTATCTATGTGAAAGATATTGTGCAGGCTGTGTTTCTTGGCATCGAGAAGCAGGCATGCCGCCGCGCCTACTTCCTGGCAGACGGACAGGTGTACCGTAGCCGCGCTTTTTCCGACCTGATAAGGAAAGAATTGGGTAATCCGTTTGTTATTCGGGTGGTATGCCCGTTAATTATATTGAAAGTTGTATCTTTGCTCGCTGATTTCTGGGCGATGCGCAGCAAGAAGCCCGGCACTCTCAATTCGGATAAGTATAACATAATGAAACAACGCAATTGGCAATGTGACATCGGCCCGGCTGTCCGGGAGTTGGGATTCGCGCCCCAGTATAATCTGGAGCAAGGCGTGAAGGAAACCATTGCCTGGTATAAGAACGAGGGATGGCTTTAGATTTATTTAAAAAGGTAGAAACCCGGAAGGGGTTGTTTGCAGTAGAGAAGATAACACTTATATACAATTTGTTGACTTCTATTTTGATCTTGTTTCTTTTTCAGGAAATGGATCATCCTGGACAGATGTTGATTGACCGTGCCATGATTGCCGGTATGACATTCCTGTTGATGTATCTTTACCGGCTGGCACCCTGTAAGTTCTCTGCCTTTGTGCGCATAGCCATACAGATGTCTTTGCTTTCCTATTGGTATCCCGATACATTTGAGTTTAACCGGATATTCCCTAACCTGGACCATATTTTTGCTTCGGCAGAACAGTGGATGTTCGGCGGACAACCGGCGGTGTGGTTCTGCCTCCGCTTCCCGCATATGTGGGTGAGTGAGCCGTTCAATATGGGATACTTTTTCTACTATCCGATGATACTGATTGTAGTAATCTGGTACTTTATCTATCGGTTTCAATACTTCGAGAAGTTGTCGTTCGTGCTGGTCACTTCTTTCTTTATCTATTATCTGGTTTATATCTTTGTTCCGGTGGCAGGTCCGCAGTTCTATTTTCCGGCTATCGGGGACGATAATGTGGCGCAGGGAGTGTTCCCTTCCATTGGGGATTACTTCAACCATAATCAGGAGTTGCTGCCCGGACCGGGATACGATCATGGGTTCTTCTACAATCTGGTAGAGGGTTCGCAACAGATTGGCGAACGTCCCACGGCGGCTTTCCCCAGTTCGCATGTGGGTATTTCCACTATCCTGATGATTATGGCGTGGCGTGGAAGTCGCTGGCTGTTTGCTTTCCTGTTGCCGTTCTATTTGTTGCTTTGCGGTGCAACGGTGTACATTCAGGCGCATTACCTTATTGATGCGATTGTGGGCTTTGTTTCAGCTTTCGGACTCTACATTGTGGTGACGTGGATGTTTAAGAGGTGGTTTGCACAGCCGATGTTCAAGTAATATACAAACAATATTTTTATCATACTTTGCCTACATCCTACACCAATGGCTCTTCTTTGTTGATTATCAGGTGTATATCGTGGTATAAAAGAGTGTAGGCAGGTGTAGGGAATGTGTCTGCCTACACCCCGGAATTTGCTTTGAAATGCATATTTTTCTTCATAACATTCTTATTATCAGTGTGTAGGGGTGGCTAGTGCAAACTCTATCCGATTGTATACAAATAGCCTCTTTCTGCCAATAAGTTGGGGCATTTAGCACTTTATTCTTCGAAAAAGCCGTAATATCGTTTATGATATGCAGGCATAAAGAGTAAACTCCCCCTTACTAATCGCCATTTGCCCCTTTCCTTTTCCTCTTTTGCTTTAGGGAAAATGCCGTTATGCCATCGGCAAAACTTCGTTTTTCAGTTGGGGGCTGTGTAGCCCGCAATTGCAGGATGAACAGCCCCCAGGTGGAAACTATACGTCCCGCAATTGGAGGGCGAAGTTTTGTTACCGGCAAAAGAATAAAAACAATAAGGTAAAGTATGGTTTTCAACCGGACCTGTTCTGTTTTTTATGGTTGTATTGGGATGTGCCTTAGGCTTATTGAACGTATTCATAAAGCTTTCGGAATACGTTCTGGAAGCTTTACGAACGCGTTCCGAAAGCTTTATGAATAAGCTGTTTATATACAGAGGTGATTATAAGCTTTCGGTTTTTAGAATAAATGGCATATTATAATGCAGAGAACAGGGAACCTTCGATGCTGTCGAATATTCGGAACAGTTCCTCCTTTGTTTCCGCACGCAGCATGGCGATACGCGTATCCCGGAAGTTCGGTATCCCCTTGAACAGGGGGCTTGCTGCCAGATGGCGGCGTACATGCAGAATCCCTCTTCTTTCATCCAGCAGATTGACGCTGTCTTCCACTTCCTGCCGCAGCACGCCCAGTCTCCATTCGGCACTCAGCGGGGGGAGTTCCTCGCCCGTTTCCAGATAATGCCGTACCTCCTTGAATATCCACGGGCGCCCAAAGCTGGCACGTCCTATCATAATGGCATCTACACCGTAGAGGTCGAAGCACTCTTTTGCCCTCTGGGGGGTGGTGACGTCTCCGTTCCCGATGATGGGGATGTGCATTCGCGGGTTCTTTTTCACTTCGCCGATAAGCGTCCAGTCCGCTTCGCCGGTGTACATCTGTGCACGGGTGCGACCGTGGATGGTGAGGGCGGCAATGCCGCAATCCTGTAGTTGTTCGGCAAGTTCTACAATGATTTTGTTGTTGGCATCCCAGCCCAGACGAGTCTTTACGGTGACGGGTATTTTTACTGCATCCACTACGGCACGGGTGATTTCGAGCATCTTAGGAATATTCTGTAGCATGCCTGCGCCTGCGCCTTTGCCTGCTACGCGCTTCACGGGGCAGCCGAAGTTGATGTCGAGAATATCCGGGCGTGCTTCTTCCACAATGCGTGCGGCTTCCACCATTGTTTCCGTGTCCTTACCGTATATCTGTATGGCTACAGGACGCTCCTTATCGCTGATATTCAGCTTCTGCTCGGTCTTGCTGACGGAGCGTATCAATGCGTCACTCGATACGAATTCCGTGTACACCATGTCTGCACCGAACTTCTTGCACATCAGTCGGAATGCAGGGTCGGTGACGTCCTCCATCGGGGCTAAAAGTATGGGGCGTTCGCCCAGGTCTATGTGGCCTATCTTCATGGACAAATTGAACTAAATGATTATTTCGCTGCAAAAATACGGAAAAAAGCCTACCTTTGTATCATTCATTTATTTAACTAATATGGAATTATGAAAAAAGGTTTGGTTTTAGTTGTGATGTGTGTGGCTATGCTGTTTGCTGCGACATCTTCGGTTTCGGCACAAACTCCGAGTAACGAGTACAAGGCTACGTTGGAAAAAATGCTGGAAGCATCCGGTTCTATGGCATCGGCAAAGGCTATGGTACCACAGATGATTGCTATGTTGAAACAACAATCACCCTCGGCTTCAGCTTCTTTCTGGGATGGTTTCCAGAAGAAATGGGAATCAAAATTCGGTTCTAAACTGGCGGAACTTTATGCTCCTATCTATCAGAAATACCTGACACTGGATGATTTGAAAAAAATAGTCGCTTTCTATGAATCACCCGTCGGAAAGAAACTGGGTACTTCTACCCCTGCCATGATGACTGAGAGCATGCAAATAGGCCAGCAGTTGGGCATGGAAATTGCTACTGAACTACAGCAAGAATTGCAGGCACAGGGAAAATAAGTGATGAGTAGTCATCTCTGTATGAACTCCGTACAATCTCCATGCGAACTCCGTATCTTCTCCGTACCTCCTCCGTATCATCTCCATATAAAGGGACACGGAGCGAGTACGGAGCAGGTACGGAGTTGATACGAGGATGATACGGTTGTTATAAACTATATGATTGATTTATGGATTTAAAGGATTTTGAAATCATGGCCCCTGTCGGCTCACGCGAATCACTCGCAGCAGCTATCCAGGCAGGAGCCGACTCTATCTATTTCGGTATTGAGAACCTGAATATGCGCGCCCGTTCAGCGAATACCTTCACCGTTGAAGACTTGCGGGAAATAGCGCAGACGTGTGACGAGCACGGGATGAAGAGCTACCTCACCGTCAATACCATTATTTACGACCAGGACCTTGCACTGATGCGCACCATTATAGACGCCGCAAAGGCTGCCGGCATCTCTGCGGTGATTGCGGCAGACGTGGCTGTGATGAGCTATGCGCGGCAGATAGGTCAGGAAGTGCACCTCAGCACCCAATTGAATATCTCCAACGTGGAAGCCCTGCGCTTCTATGCACAGTTTGCAGATGTGGTGGTGCTGGCACGCGAGTTGAATTTGGAACAGGTAGCGGAGATTTACCGTCATATCTGCGAAGAGAATATCTGTGGTCCCAGTGGCGAGCCTATCCGTATCGAGATGTTCTGTCACGGTGCACTCTGCATGGCAGTCTCCGGAAAGTGTTATCTTTCTCTGCACGAGATGAACCACTCGGCCAACCGCGGCGCTTGCATGCAAGTGTGCCGCCGCTCTTACGTGGTACGCGATAAGGAGACGGACGTGGAGTTGGAAGTGGATAACCAGTATATCATGTCGCCCAAAGACCTGAAAACCATTCACTTCATGAACAAGATGCTGGACGCAGGCGTGCGTGTGTTCAAGATAGAAGGGCGTGCCCGCGGACCTGAGTATGTTCGCACGGTGGTGGAATGCTATAAAGAGGCCATCCGCTCTTATCTGGACGGTACATTCACGGATGAAAAGATTGCCGTCTGGGATGAACGCCTGAAGACGGTTTTCAACCGTGGCTTCTGGGACGGATACTATCTGGGACAACGCCTTGGCGAGTGGACGAAGAATTACGGTTCGGCGGCTACGGAACGTAAAATCTACGTAGGCAAAGGTATCAGGTACTTTTCTAATATCGGTGTTGCCGAGTTCTTGGTAGAAGCTGCCGAACTGAATGTGGGAGACAAGATATTGATTACGGGTCCGACTACCGGTGCGGTATTCATGACACTTGATGAGGCCCGCGTCAATCTGGAGCCTGTGCAAACGGTGAAGAAAGGGCAACATTTCTCGATGAAAGCGGACAAAATACGCCCCAGTGACAAGTTGTACAAGCTGGTTTCTACAGAAGAATTGAAGAAGTTCAAGGGGCTGGATATTGAAAAAAAACGGGGATGACACACTTTTGACACACTTTATAATTGTAAAGCTATACCTGTAAAATGATTCAGATAGAGTGTGTCACAAGTGTGTCATTTTCAAAGAAAGTGTGTCATAAGTGTGTCATTTAAGTTTTATTATGGAAAAGTATATCTATGAATTGGAGATGAAGGTGCGCGACTATGAGTGCGACCTGCAAGGTATTGTGAATAATGCAAACTATCAGCATTATCTGGAACATACCAGGCATGAGTTTCTTTCTTCTACAGGCGTCAGTTTTGCCAAGCTGCACGAGCAGGGTGTAGACCCGGTGGTGGCACGCATCAATATGGCGTTTAAAACTCCGTTGAAGAGTGCCGACGAGTTTGTTTCCAAACTCTATATGAAGAAGGAAGGCATCAAGTATGTTTTCTATCAGGACATCTTCAGGAAGAGTGACAATAAAATAGTAGTCAAGGCGGTAGTCGAAACAGTTTGTCTGGTGAACGGACGTTTGAGCGACAGCGAACTATTTGACGGAATCTTTGCACCCTACCTCACTGCTAATCACTAATCACTTACCCCTAATCACTCACTATCGTGAATAACGACGAACGTATTTGCAGTATAGCCCTCACACTTTGCCCCGGTATTGGACATATCGGGGCAAAGCGTTTAATAGAGGGTATGGGTAGTGCCGCCGAAGTCTTCAGCCGGCGCCAGGAACTGCCTGAGCTCCTTTCCTGTGTAAGTTCTGCTGTGATTGCAGCTCTCGATAATCCCGCCGCTTTTCTACGTGCCGAACATGAAATGGAGTTCGTGGAAAAGAACCGGTTAACCTGTCTCACCCTGAAAGACGAAGCCTACCCCTCCCGCCTGCGCGAATGTGAGGATGCTCCGGCAGTCCTTTTCTTCAAGGGTAATACCGATTTCAACCGCCTTCGTGTAATTGATATGGTGGGCACCCGTAATGCCACGGAATACGGCAAGCAGTTTTGTGCCGATTTCCTGCATGATTTATCGGCCCTTTGTCCGGATGTCCTGGTCGTCAGCGGTCTGGCCTATGGCATAGACATCCATGCCCATCGTGCCGCCCTTGCCAACAACCTTTCCACCGTGGCCGTTCTTGCCCACGGGCTGGACCGTATTTATCCATACGTCCACCGCAAAACAGCCATTGATATGCTGGAAAATGGTGGACTACTCACTGAATTCCTTACCGAAACCAATCCTGACCGCCATAACTTTGTCAGCCGCAACCGCATTGTGGCGGGTATGAGTGATGCCACCATCGTTGTAGAGTCTGCCGATAAAGGCGGTTCCCTTATTACAGCAGATTTAGCCGTGGACTATCATCGCGATTGCTTTGCTGTTCCCGGGCGCATCACCGATGCTTCCTCAAAGGGTTGTAACTTGTTGATACGCGATAACAAAGCCGCCCTCATCCAGTCTGCCGAAGAGTTTGTGCAGGCTGTGGGCTGGAACGCCGAGGAGCAGTCAGCCAAGCCGGAAGGTATTCAACGTAACCTTTTCCTCGAACTGACTGACGAAGAGGAGTCCGTCGTCCGTATTCTTTCCCGCTTGGGCGACTTGCATATCAATACGCTGGTGGTAGAAGCTGATATTCCCGTGAACCGTATGACCAGCCTGCTTTTTGAATTGGAGATGAAAGGTGTGATAAAGGCAATGGTGGGCGGAGTATATCATTTATTGGGGAATTGATTCAAAGTATAGGGGGCTTTTAGTCATTATTGGGTGCGACCGGATTTCACCGGCTTTTTGAATAAAAAGCCTTCCGTTGAAAGTAATTATTATGCCTACTTTTACAGGGAGAATTAGGCTTATGAAGTTTCCGGGCTTTGTCAGCGGAAGTAGAACTAAAACTTAGAAGAATATGAAAACTGAAAAACACGTAATCTCTTTTCTATTGATTGTATCTTTATTGTTTCCTGCGCTTGCCAACGCACAATACAAATTTGATAATGTGTTGTATGGTGCTGCTTATTATCATGAATATATGCCGGCGGACCGGTTGGATAAAGATATTCAGATGATGAAAGACTGCGGACTCTCCGTTGTTCGTGTCGGAGAATCGTCATGGGGGCTATTCGAGCCTCGCGAGGGTGAATTCGAGTTTGAATGGATGGATCGGATAATAGATAAGATGCATCAGGCAAACATAAAAGTAATCTTAGGAACTCCCACCTATGCCATACCTGCCTGGATGGCTGAAAAGCATCCCGAAGTGCTGGCTGTCTACGAACGGGGAGGCAAAGCCTATTATGGCACACGCCAGAATATGGACCTGACTAATCCTACCTACCTGTTCTACAGTGAGCGCATCATTCGCAAAATGATGGAACACTATGCGAATCATCCTGCTATTATCGGATATCAGGTAGATAATGAAGCTACTGCACGCGGTACCAATAACCATGACTTCTTTGTAGGATTCAGAAGTTATATCAAAAAGAAGTTTGATAATAATCTCGATTCTTTAAATAAGGCATGGGGTTTGAATTACTGGAGTATGAACATCCACAGTTGGGAGGAGTTCTATACGAGAGATGGTGTCACCAATCCTTCATATAAGAATGAGTGGGAACGTTATGGGCGGAAAAGAATTGCTGACTTCTTGAATTGGCAGGTAGATATTGTAAATGAGTACAAGCGGAAAGACCAGTTTGTGACGCATTGTTTCATGCCGGCTTTCCATGAAATAGATCAGGTGGAGAGTTTCCGCCAGATGGAGTATCCTGCCATTAACCCCTATCATAGTGTGCAGGATGGTCAGAATGGCAGGGCTATATCATACTCCGGTGACCACATGCGGACTGTTGCCAAAGGCAATTATCTGATTACTGAAACCAATGCCCAGACCACAGGTTGGGATGCAAGATATCAGTATCCGCCCTACGATAACCAACTCAGGCAAAACGTATATTCGCATCTGGCATCCGGGGCAAATATGGTCGAATATTGGCATTGGCACTCTATACATTATGGGCAGGAGACATACTGGAAAGGTATCTTAGGGCACGATCTTGAACCGAACCGCATTTATCGTGAGTTTGCAGCTACCGCAAAAGAGCTGAAAAACATAGGCAGCAAACTGGTCAACCTTAAAAAGAAGAATGATGTAGCTATCCTTTATAGTCATGACTCTTATTATGGATTAAGATTCATGCCTTACACTCACGGTGATAACTATCCTGTCGAGATGATACATGCTTCGCTCTATAATATGAATATAGAAACGGATATTGTTCATTGTGACAAGGTGAGCGACTTCTCTGGGTATAAAATGTTGGTTATTCCTCCTCTTTACATTGCTACTGATGAACTTCTGGAAAAGATAGATGCTTTTGTGAAGAACGGTGGTAAAGTAATTATGATGTATAAAAGCGGCTACTGCAATGAGCATTCCGCAGTCAGGGCTATGTTGGCTCCTGGTCCTTTGCGCAAAGCATGCGGGTTCTATTATCAGGAGAACTCAACCATTGGCTGGATGGAGTTGAAGGACAATCCATTTGGATTGGATAACAAAAGAGCCATTGGGGAGATAATGGAATTCGTCATTCCCGAAACCGCCCGTCCTCTGGCCTATGCCGACCATCCGTTCTTTGGAAAGTGGCCTGTGATAACTGAGAATAATTACGGCAAGGGCTCACTGGTGTATATTGCCTCTTATCCTACACAAGAGTTACTTGAGAAGATAGTTCGCACAGAAGCAGTGAAAGCCGGCATCATTTCCGATGGCGAATATAAGTTTCCGATAATAGTGAAGAAGGGAACGAATGATAAAGGGCGTACAATCCGTTATATCTTTAATTATTCACCTGTATCTCAAACGGTAGCATATAATTATGCATCCAAGGGAAAGGAATTACTGAAGAATAAAACCTTAAGCGAAGGAGATTCCATCATGATTGCTCCCTGGGATCTGGTCATTGTTGAAGAATGAGGTTCTCTTTAAAAGATGTGGCCCTTGTCTTGTTTTTTTATACCTTTGCTCCCGTAACCATATCATTGTGCTATGAGATATCTTCTCCTTTGTATATTTCTATTGCTGGGAGGGCTGTGTGCAAGTGCTCAACACATGCTCTCCAGACAATTCCCCTTCTTCAATCAACTTTCGTCCAATGAGATTTTTAATATTCATCAGGACAGGGAGGGTTATTTCTGGATTGGCACCACAAATGGTTTGTCCCGTTACGATGGATATCAGTTGAATACATTCCGGTCCGACTATAAGAATCAGAATGTGCTGACGAATAATTCAATCACTACTATCAATGACAATGACTCGTATGTATGGATTGGTACACAGAGGGGAATAAACCTGTATGATAAGCAAACTTGCCGGGTGATTCCCTTTCCCGATGCACGCTTCCGGGACAAGGTTATCGATGCCATCACGATTGATAAGGAAGAGTCTGTCTGGATAGCTGCTGCAGGTAAGATGTATCGCTGCGATTCTGCTGCCCATGTTGTGAAGGAGTATGAGCTTGGTGCTTCAAACAGATATGTAATTAATCATATTTATATAGATAAGGAGAAACAACTCTGGGGAGTAGGATCGTGCGGCATATTCAGATACGAGCCGGAAACAGACTCTTTTTTCCGCTATCCGCCATTCGGGAACGGGCATTCGGCGTATGTCATGTGCCAAGATAGCTCCGGCAATTACTGGATAGGAACCTGGGGAGAAGGACTGTGGCAGTTTTTGCCGGATGCTCAGAAGGGAGGACACTATAAGAGGCATGATATAGGTAAGAGTGGAGTTGAATCTGTTATTTTCAGTTTAGAGCAGGATGATACATTCGGTTATCTCTGGATGCTGTCTTATGCCGGGCTTCATGCTTTCAGATGTGCCAGTGGAGGAATCCTGGAGAAGGTTGATATACACGACTTGGTTGATACACACATGATGTATACCCGGATTCATAAGGATAAGGAAGGCAATCTGTGGCTGCCTTCTTTTGATATGGCATACACTATCTTTTTTGATAATTCAAATGTGGACAACTACCTTCTTCCCCAACTGAAAGAAGAGATGGGATGGGATGCCAATATTCTGAATCTTTGCCAAAGTCAGGACAGTGTCATGTGGTTCAGACAGGATAGATACGGGCTGTGTTTGTATGATTTGTCACGGAATTTGTTTGCGGATAGCGGTCTGGGAGAAGTCAACCTCGTGGTGAAGTCTCTTCATAAACCCGGTGTGTGGATCAATTCGAGCTTTTCTCCGCATGTGATGAGAGTGACACAACGAGGCATGAAGGTACAGGTTGAAGAAGATATCAATGTGGGTGGAGTAAACAATCTGATTGAAGATAAAGGCGGTAATCTGTGGATATCTACATGGACAAATCTGAATGTAAAGCGTCCTGATGACGGAACATTGGTGGTATCAGGTGGAGATATTCCCGGAATGGCCATCCTGACGAAAGATGTTCAGGGAGAAATCTGGGGTATGTCCGGCGATAAGCAGTTTTATCGGCTGAGCTGCGTTGACGGGCAGGTTGTTTGTGAACTGAAAGGGCAAGTTTCGGCAATATCAGATAAGGAAGCTATAAATAACATTTGTATTGACAGAAAAGGCTGTCTGTGGCTGAATACTTCTTGGGGACGGGTGTTCAGGTCGGATGAGGCGATGAAAACCTTTGAGAATGTGTCGTTGGATAATGTATTGGATGACTGTACCGTTCTGGGCTTACTCTCCGATGAGAATAATGTATGGATCATTGCTAATAAGAAGGTGTTGCAATATAATGTCGATTCACAGACTTTCCGGAACTATTCCACTGCGGATGAAAACATCATGGTAGATGTGTTCAGATACAAGGCAATCAGTCTCGATGGGTGGGGCGGACTCTATGTAGGCGGACACCGGGGATTTATACATATCCGGCCCGGCAGTGCGCCGCAAGGGAACAAGATTCGTCCGAGCCTGCATATCACTGATGTCAAGGTTGAGGATAAGAGTGTCTTCTTTGCCGGTCATTCGGGAAAAAATACAATCAGCAAAGTAATTCTGAATCCGGATGACCGGAATATTGAAATCTCTTTCTCCCCGCTTGTCTATTCGTTAAATGCCAGATACCGCGTGGCATATAGGTTGGAAGGGGTGGATCAGGATTGGATTTATTCGGATTACGGAAGATACTCTGCTTTTTATAATCACTTGTCAAAGGGAACTTATAAATTCCGTTTGAAACTGGAGTATGAACGGGGCAAATGGACAGAGAGTGAAATGCTGCTGACCCTTGTGAAGGAACCTGCTTTCTATGAAACCTGGCTTGCATATTTCATTTATACCATCTTTGTTGCATTGTGTTTCTATACCGTAATCCGGCTTTATATGCGCCGTATCAGGTTAAAGAGTGAGGTGAAGTTGCAGGAAGAGCTGACGCGGACAAAGTTGACATACTTTACCAATGTTTCCCACGAACTGCTGACACCACTCACCGTCATCTCTTGCATATCTGATTATCTGGACCAGAAGGCGCCTGCCGTGCACCAGCAGTCCGTCATGCTGAAAGCTAATGTGGACAAGTTGAAGCGACTGATACAGCAGGTTCTTGATTTCCGTAAGATGGATGTGGAAAAACTGAAACTGAATGTTTCGGAAGGCGACATCCGTGAATTTATTCTGAATGTCTGCCGGATAAACTTCATGCCGCTTGCCGAAAAGAAGCATATCACGTTGGAGGCGCATGTGAATGCGGAAGCAGTGCAAGGCTATGTGGACTTCGATAAATTGGATAAGATATTGCATAACTTGCTGTCGAATGCCATAAAATATACACCAGATAATAAGCGTATCTGTGTAGATGTGCAAGTTGTTGACGAGGCAGAGCATAAGGTGTTGGTGGTAAAAGTGCAGGATGAGGGCGTTGGTATTCCTGGTAAAGAGATTGCCCATATATTCACCCGCTTCTACAGCAGCAAGAGGAATAGGGGAATAGAATCGAACGGAATCGGGCTTTCCCTGACCAAAGATCTGGTCAATCTGCATCATGGCAACATTACTGTGGAGAGCATCCTGGGGCAAGGTACGTGTTTCACCGTGACGCTTCCTATTGATAAAGAAAGCTATTCATCCGATGAATTGATAGTAGAAGAAGCACTGAATCAGTACGTTGTTCCCGACAATGCGAAGGAAGATGGCGTTCTGTCTGACGGTACGGATAAGCCTGCTATTCTGCTGATTGATGATAATACGGAGTTACTGTCTGTCATGAAGGAGATGTTCAGGGAGCGATATAGTGTGCTGACAGCCGTAGACGGACAGCAGGCTTGGGATAAACTGAACAACAATGAAGTGGATGTGATAATCTGTGATATCATGTTGCCCGATACCAATGGTTGGGAACTCTGCACCCGCATAAAAGGTGATTTGCGCTTTAACCATATACCTGTCATCATACTTACGGCAAAGAATGGCATTGATGACCGTGTGGCCAGTTACGAGGCGGGGGCTGACGGGTATATAGCCAAACCGTTCGAGTTGAAGATACTCTTTGCCCGTGTAGATAATCTCATCAAATCTTCAAGGATGCGCCAGGCTGCTTTCCGTAAAGAGGAGAATATTAATCTGGAAGGCTTGGCCTTCCCCTCAGCCGACAAGCAGTTCCTGCAATCCATCATCGACAGTATCGAGCAACATCTTGAAGAAGCGGAGTACGACCTGGAACAGCTTGCCACAGAAATGAATATGTCCAAGTCTACCCTATATCGCAAGATAAAGTCCATGACCGGGCTAACACCTTTGGACTTTGTGCGGAATATAAAGATGAAACGTGCCTGTATGATGTTGCTTTCCCGCACGCAGAACATATCGGAGATTGCTTATGCCGTAGGCTTCAGTACTCCCAAGTATTTCACCAAATGCTTCAAGGATGAATTCGGGATTACACCGACGGAATATCAACAGAAACAGAGTGGAGGAGGCCAGCTTTTACGTGAAGATAATTAATCAGGGGGCACAATCCTTTCATTTGGGTACCTGATCCTGTCATGAAAGGATTATGCACGTTGGATAACCGATTACTGTATCCTCCTTCTCATAGAAAATGGCTTGATTTGTTTTGAGATAACCAAACTTAAATCAAAACATTGTTATGAAGAACCCTTGTATCGGTAGTGGAAAATTCTCCAAAAGTAAATCCGTAATCTTACTTACCTTATTAGCGTTGGGAGCAGAATCATCTTCTTTGTCTGCCCAGACGGAAGCTGCAACTAACCCAATCGCAGCACAACCTGTTGCCGACCGCAGTGTGCCTTTTGCTCTTAGCGGACAAGGTGTAATCCGCCCCGTGGAGTGGGGACTGGATACCGCCTGGGCTGATGAAGGCAATATACGACGTGGAAAAGCATTTATGGGACAGGTAGACGTGGTGCGTGTTTCTTTCCGTCCTACGCATCCCGTGGTGAACGGTGATCTGGATCCGGATCAGAAGGAATATATCAACACCCGCCTCAGGTTGGCCGATTTTGCCGGTCCCGATGCCAAACTGACGATGAACAGTGACCATCCTTCTGTGCATGAGTTTTATAAGGGCAATGCCGCAAACTGGGCTGAGATGATCGACCTTCATACCCGGTATTTCCAGGAAGGAGGAAGAGAGGTTGTTTCTGTTGTCCCGTTTAATGAACCGGATTACGTCTGGACAGGACAAGGCACCAGGGAAGATTTCTATAATATTGCCGGTGAACTGAAGAAGAATCCCCGCTTCGCAAATATCCGTATTTGTGGCGGAAATACGTTGAACTGTGATGAGGCCCTTCCCTGGTATAACTTCCTGAAAGACCGTCTTGATGAAGGAAACACCCACCAGTTGGCTGGTGAATTCGATGGTTATGCAGGTTTCTTTGAGGCTGTCCGTAAAGACGGGAAACATGCTACGGCCGATGAGATGCATAATGTCATGGAGGCGATGGTAGGTCTGGAGTATGGCTTGCAGACGGGTATCTGGTGGGGCAGCGCAGAGTATGCCCGTGGCGAATTCTGTAGAACCAGCCGTGGCGAACGCCTGGCATATGCCGAACATCGTCCTAACTGGACTGCTGCCTCCGTATATCGTGCTCCTGATGGAAAAGTACAGGCTTTCGGCGGAGTTTCCGAACGTCAGGCCACGACCACCACATATCGTTTTGTTTCTACAGAAAGAGATGTATTTTATGATGGCTACGGGCCGCAACGGGAATACTATCTGGAGATGCCCGGAGGAACCGGTTATCAGACGGAGGACCAGAAGAATGCCGAACGCCTTGTGAACATTACCTGGGGAGAGGATATACAACCGGCTGTCAACGGACTGTATGTCCTGGTCAACCGAGGCAGCCAGCGTGCCGTTGAAATAACCAATGGCTCAACAGAGCAGGGAGCCAATGTAAAGACCGGAAAATATAGTACCTCCAAAGCCTATCAGCAATGGTATGTCCGTCCGGTCTCTAACCGTATCGGCGGCGACTTCAGTTATTTCTATATTACGTCTTATACCACTGGAATGTCATTTGATGTATGGAACTGGTCGATGGAGGATGGTGGAAATATTGCCATCTATGGTGTGGGTAATGGCAGCAACCAACAGTGGGTTTTAGAGTATGCCGAAGACGGATGGTTCTATATACGCAGCCGCCACAGCGCCCTGTATCTGGAAGAGGTGGGCTACAACGTGCAGCAAGGAGACAAAGATGGCTCCAACCAACAGCAGTGGCGCCTGATACCTGCTCCGGCATCTAAAATTGAAATCAAATCCTTAACCGCTCCAACGGGGCTGACAGCGGAGGGGCAATCGGCATCTGTTCTGTTGAAATGGAACAAGCAGGCGGATGCCACTGAGTATACCATATTGCGCTCGGAAACCCCGGGTGGTGCCTGTGAGATTATTGCACGCCATGTGGAGGCCACTAGCTTTGTAGAGCATAAGGTTCTGCCGGGAAAGACCTATTATTATACCGTGAAAGCCAATGATGACTGTCTGAACAGTTCACCGAAATCCCGGGAAGTGACTACGGCTACTACCGGCGTACATGCCTTGGTGGCGCATTACGCTTTCGACGGCGATTTGGTCGACGAGACAGAAAACCTGAACCATGGCGCATCCTTGAAAAAGGCATCGTTTACGACCGGCAAAGCAGGCAAGGCTATCCAACTGAATGGTTCAACAGAATTCCTGCAATTGCCCACGGATATTGCCAACCATCAGAATCTGACTGTTGCCAGTTGGGTGAAGTGGGCGGGCGGTGCCGACTGGCAGCGTGTCTTCGACTTTGGCAGCGGAGAGAATCAGTACATGTTCCTGACTTATAGTTCTGATACGCAATCCCTTCGTTTGGCAATGAAAAATGGTGGTGAGGAGCAGTCTTTGGAAACAATCCTGCCTTCTCCCATACGCGTTGGCAACTGGGTGCACTTGGCTGTTACTGTCGGCGAGGCGGAAGCCGGGATTTATGTCAATGGAGAATTGGCTGTTTCATCCGGAGATATTACTATCCGTCCGATTGATATTAAACCATGTCTGAACTACATCGGACGCAGCCAGTTTGCGACCGACCCGATGTTTAAGGGAGCTATTGATGATTTCAGAGTCTATAATTATGAGTTGCCGGAGGAAGAGATTAAGAAGCTGGCCCAAGGCGAATCAGTAGGCATCCCGACCCCGCAGATATCCGGAGATGAATGGTCTATCGGCCCTTTGCCTGCCGACCGGGAATTGCAGGTGACTTATACTTCTGTCCCGTCGTCCGGTAAAGTCTCGTTCCATATTTATAATATGCAGGGCGTTTCAGTTCTTTCTTCCGGGATGGCAGCCGGGACTGGTGTTGCAACGTTGAATGTTTCAGAACTTCCTGCCGGACTATACATGTTGCGGCTTGTAGATGGTAACCGTTCGGCTACGCGTAAGTTCACGGTGAAGCATTAAAGAGAACACACTGTGCAGAGTTCTTGCCTAAGCTTTGGCAAGACTTTGCCACAGCCTTGTCAAGACATTGCCTAAGCTTTGGCAAAAGGATGGCAAAGCTATGGGAACGGCTGGTTCAAGCAGGGTATAAAATCCTTTCAATGGGGTATAAAATCGTTTCATGAATGAATTGTATCCCGTCGATAACCTGTTTTTATCCTTTCTCTTAATCTGCAAAGGACTTATTTTGTCCCTCGGATTATTCAACTTAAATCGTGATTAGTATTATGAAAACAGTAAGCAAATTGCTTCTTATCTGTGTGTTGTTATTCACATTATCACCGGACGCGCTACTCCATGCATCCGACAGGAAAACTCTTTTCGATAAAAACTGGAAATTTCATTTGGGCATTGTTGCCAATGCCGAACAGCCGGAATACAATGACAGCCGCTGGAGAGTTCTTGACCTTCCTCACGATTGGAGTGTGGAACCGTTACCTTTCCAGAAAGAAGGCGTCACCATCGGCCCCTTCTCGCGTATGAGCGAAGGAAATGTTGACACAGGACAGACCGTAGGTGGTGAAGGCTGGTACCGGAAAGAATTCACGCTTTCCGGAAGTGATGCCGATAAACGCATTGTTCTCTATTTTGAAGGAGTATACAATCAGTCCGAACTTTGGATAAATGGCAAGAAAGCCAATTTCAATGTCTATGGCTATACGTCCTATAAAGTAGATATTACTCCTTATCTGAATGTTCCCGGTATCCCGAATACGATTGCCATGAAAGTGGTGAATGCGGGGCGTAATAGCCGTTGGTATGCCGGTTCGGGCATCTTCCGCCACGTATGGCTGATAAAAACCAATAAACTTTATCTGGATAAATGGGATACTTTTGTTGATGCTTCCGAACTGCAAAAGAAGGATGCTGTAATAAAGTTCTCTACTGTTATACATAATGAGGGCCTGCAAAATAAATCAGGTAAAATAGGTATTAAAATATATTCGCCTGCCGGAAACGAAGTGTTTTCAACTTCACAAGACGTGGAACTCTCTGATGAGACTCCGGTGGCAGCATCTTTCTCAATCAAAAAGCCCGAATTATGGTCAGTAGATACACCGCTGCTTTATACGGCGGAAGTATCTCTTTTTTCAGACGAAAAGGAATACGATAAGATTACAGTTCCTTTTGGTATCCGAACCATCTCCTTCTCTGCTGAGAAAGGCTTCCTGTTGAATGGTAAACCCATGAAACTGAAAGGCGGTTGTATTCATCATGACAACGGACTGCTGGGGGCCGCAGCCATCGACCGTGCCGAAGAACGGAAAGTGGAATTGTTGAAAGCCAACGGATACAATGCCGTGAGATGTTCGCACAACCAGGTTTCCGAACATTTCCTTGATGCTTGCGACAAACATGGCATTCTGGTGATTCACGAAACCTTCGACCAATGGCAGAGGGCGAAGCGCGAACAAGACTATCACCAATTCTTTGATGAATGGAGTGACCGTGACTTGGCTGCATCCGTCCGTCGCGACCGTAACCACCCCTCCATCATTATGTGGAGCATCGGGAATGAAGTGGAACAACGTGCCGATGAACCCGAGGGAGATCTCATTTCCAAAAGGCTGGTTAACACAATTCGCCAATACGATACTTCCCGTTTCACCACCATAGGCTCGAATGACTTCTGGGACAGACGTCACTTCACTTGGGATAAAGATTCTTACCGAATCTTCCGAAACCTGGATGTGGCAGGCTATAATTATGTGTGGCACAAATACGAAAGTGACCATGCCGCCTACCCCGACCGTGTCATCTACGGCAGTGAATCCTATCCTAAAGAAGCTGCGCAGAACTGGAATCTGGTAGAGAAGCATCCTTATATAATAGGCGATTTCGTCTGGACTGCCATTGATTACCTCGGTGAGGCCGGGCTTGCCCATGCCCTCGAGCTTGCTCCCGGTGAACACAATCCGCAATTCATGGGCTGGCCCTGGTATAATGGCTGGTGCGGAGACATTGATCTTTGTGGCGATAAGAAGCCCCAATCCTACTATCGTGACGTGCTATGGCGTGAGCGTCCGATAACGATGGCTGTCCATGCCCCTGTCACTCCCGGTAAGCAAGAAGTGGTAAACGGTTGGGGCTGGCCCAACGAACTTGTAAGCTGGAACTGGAAAGGCCGTGAAGGGCAGACTATGACAGTGAATGTCTACAGCCGTTCCCCTAAAGTAAAGCTCTACTTGAACGACCGTCTGGTAGGCGAAAAAGAGACCGGTAAGGAAAACTACACCGCTACTTTCGAACTTCCTTACGAACCGGGTACGCTGAAAGCCGTAAACTCTAAAGGTAGGGAAGAATTTATCCTGAAAACTGCCGGAGCGCCTGCCGCCATTCGTCTGACTGCCGACCGTAGCAGGATTAAAGCCTGCAAAGACGACCTTTCTTACGTGAAGATAGAGGTGGTGGATGAAGATGGAAATGTGGTTCCCGATGCTTTCTTCCCTGTTAAGATAGAATACTCCGGCGAAGGACGTGTCATAGCCGGTGGTAATGCAGCTTATGATGATATGGAGAGTTTCCGTTCACTCACTCCGAAAACGTTCCGTGGCAGAGCCATTGCCATCGTTCAGCCCACGGAAGAAAAGGGCGGGATACAGGTGAAAGTATCTGCCGAAGGGCTGCCGGATGCCTCTATTGCAATTGAAACGCATTAATCTCTGACATAACCGATAGAAAGCTGAACTGGCTTTGGCACAGTCTTGCCTTGGCAGGACTGTGCAGTCTTTTCGGCTTTATATTATTATACACTTCCAACTTAAAACAAGATATATATCCCAATATATAATAAAAGAATCTAACTTATTTTTTAACTTTAATCTAATAAGATGATGAAGTCAGTATTATTGAAAAACAATCGGAGAGTCCTTGCCGGACTACTCGTTTGCACTGGTTTTGTTTGTAGTTATCCCTCTGTTGTCATGGCAGAGTCGGCTGACGCCTCAGTGCAAATCGTTACTCAAAATCAGACACCACAGAAACGTACTCTGGTAGGAACAGTTGTTGACGCCTCTACCGGAGAAACACTGATTGGTGTGAATGTGAAAGTACAAGGTCGGGAAGGGGGCACCATCACCGATGTTGATGGTCGGTTCAAGATTGACGTTACGAGCAAGACGGAATTGATATTCTCTTATATCGGTTACAAACCACAGACGCTGATGGTAGGCGATCTGGGTGTGATGACCGTGAAACTGGAATCGGACAACGAGGTACTGGATGAAGTTGTGATTGTAGGCCAGGGTACACAGAAGAAAGTATCCGTGACGGGCGCCATCACTACCGTGAAAGGAGCTACTTTGAAAGCGCCTTCCTCTTCACTTACCGGTTCACTGGCCGGAAAATTGGCGGGTGTGGTGTCTATGGTGAATAGTGGTGAGCCGGGTTCTACTTCCGAGTTCTATATTCGTGGTATCAATACATTCGGCAGTTCGGCATCTCCGTTGATTCTGCTGGATGGCATTGAAATCTCGTCTGCCGATTTGAACCGTATTCCCGCAGAATCCATCGAAAGCTTCTCTTTGCTGAAAGACGCCTCGGCAACTGCTATCTACGGTAACCGTGGTGCAAACGGCGTAATGTTGGTGACCACCAAGAAAGGTCAGGAGAATACAAAGGCTACCGTCAATGTATCTCTGGAAGCCTCTTACTTCAAACCGACAAAGGTGACGAAGTTTGCTGACGGTGCCACTTACATGCGCACTTACAATGAAGCGGCGCAGGCCAGAAGTCTGACTCCGATTACATCTCCCAAATTCAGTGAAGACCAGATACTGAACACGGAGCTGGGTACCAATCCTTATGTGTATCCTGATGTGGACTGGTTCGATATGATTTACCGGGACGGTAATTACAATCAGCGTGCCAATGTCAATGTATCGGGTGGTGGTTCGCGCGTGACTTACTATATGAGTCTTCAGGCCAACCACGATACGGGACTTCTCGATGCACCGGATTATTACTACAATCCAAACATCAACAACTGGCAATATAACTTCCAGAACAACATCTCTTATAAGCTGACCACTACTACTACCATCGACATGCGTATGATGGCTCAGATAGGTAATATGCAAGGTCCAAACTATAAGACTACAGACTTGTACAACATGGTGATGCGCACCAATCCGGTGGCATTCCCCGCCTATTTTCCCCAGCAAGATGGTGATGAAGGTTTCATCCGTTTCGGTGGAGCGGAAATGAAGCCGGGCGTTGTTGGCAAAAACCCCTATGAGTATATGATGAGTTCTTTCAAAGAAACCAATTTCAATACGCTGAATACTTCCATCGCATTGAACCAGGATTTGAAGATGATTACCGAAGGTTTGAGTTTTAAAGCATTGGTGAACTTCAAAAACTGGTCGGAATCATCTTATAACCGTTCTATCAAATCCAATATGTATAAGGTGAAGGACGGTTCATGGAATCCGGAGACAGGTACTTATGAAATGCAACTGTTGCAAACCGGTGACCAGTTCCTTAGCCAGTCTGATATTGCCCGTAATTCGGACCAGACTTTCTATTTTGATGCCCGTCTGGACTGGAGACGTAGTTTCGGCGACCATAATCTGTCGGCTATGGCCATGTACATGATGCGTGAATATCGTCAGACGCAGTTGCCGAACCGTAACCAAGGTTATTCGGGACGTGTGACGTATGATTATGCCAACAAATATCTGCTTGAGTTCAACTTCGGTTACAACGGTTCCGAGCGTCTGGCTTCCGGTCAGCGTTTTGAGTTCTTCCCGGCTGTTTCCGCCGGTTGGGTAGTGAGTTCCGAGAAGTTCTGGGAGCCGGTCAGCAAATATGTCAACCATTTCAAGATCAGAGGTTCCTATGGCCTTGTAGGTAGTGATGCATTTGCCGGTGGTGCTCCGCACTTCCTCTATCAGAATAACATCGGTATAGGCAAGGCGTTTGACTTCTGGACCGGACTTCCGTCAAGCGAAACTAATAAGAAAGGTCCTGCCTTCTGGGTGCTGGCTGTGGAGAATGCCGGATGGGAGCATGTGAAGAAGTTCGATATCGGTGTCGATATGGTACTGTTTAATGAGGTGAATATTACGTTCGATTATTTCCATGACGTACGCGACCGTATTCTGATGGCTCGTGCATCCTGGCCTGTCATGTTGGGATACTGGGGATCAACTCCCTGGAGTAACATCGGAGAGGTAGTGAATCAAGGTGTTGAATTGAGTGTGAACTGGACGAAGCAATTCGGGAAAGACCTGACGGTAGATTTCCGCGGCAACTTCACTTACAACCAGAACGAACAGAAGTATGTGGACGAACCCGACTATCCGTATGTTTGGCAGACCAATACCGGTAAGCCGTTGAATACTCACAAAGGATACATTGCCGAAGGTCTTTTTTCCAGCGAAGAGGAAATAGCTAACTCTCCGGACCAGTCGCAATTGAGTGCCAATATCATGCCGGGTGACCTTAAGTATCGTGACGTCAACGGTGACGGTAAGATTACTTCCGAAGACCAGGTGATGATTTCACCCTACAACCATGTGCCCCGCATCCAGTATGGTTTCGGTCTGAACGTGGTCTACAAGAACTTTGATTTCGGTGTATTCTTCAACGGCTCGGCAAAACGCAAGATTATGATTAACAGTGGTATGGCTCCGTTCTTATCAGGCGGTGGAGATGGCGAAGAAGGCGAGACACTGGAAAGAAACCTGATGGAGTGGATTGCAAACGACCACTGGTCGGTGGACAATCCGAATCCCAATGCCGCTTATCCGCGTCTGGGTATCAGCAAGACCGATATCAACAACAATATACAACCCAGTACCTTCTGGCTACGCAACGGAAACTTCCTCCGCTTCAAGACACTGGAAATCGGCTATCGTCTGCCCTACTGCCGCATTTACTTCAGCGGAGATAACCTGGCGGTATTCAGCCCCTTCAAGCTATGGGATCCGGAACTGGCATGGAATGCTTATCCGTTCTCACGTACTTTCAATCTGGGTGTTCAATTTACATTCTAAAACAATCTAATACCATTTCGAGATATGAAACTTACATCTAAAATAACCCGAACAGCACAGGTACTGATAACTTCCTGTTGCTTGGCATCATGTAATTATCTGGATGTCATTCCGCCCGCACAGGCTGATTTTAAAGACACTATGAAAGATCAGGAAGCCACGTTGAGCTTCTTGTACTCCTGTTATATCAATGTTCCGCGTTCAACCCCGTTCCAGTATCATTCTTTTGAACTGTCGGCGGATGAATCTGCAGCTCCTTACGAATACTCCAACTATCAGCAGCAAGTGGCTTGGGGAACCATTTCTCCAACATTCTATAGTAGTTGGGGTGGTGACGACCAGAGTATCTGGGTTCCCAGCTATAACAGCTTGGGCTATGTACACCATTTCCTGAGTCTGATTGACGAACTACAGCCGGTTGGCGTGACGGCAGAAGATAAAGAAGAGTATAAGGCTGAATGCTATTTCCTGGAAGCCTATTATCACTTCCGTGTATTGCAGGCTTTTGGTCCGTGTCCCCTGATTCTTACAAAGGTAGATCCGGGCATCACGAACGATGGCATTCCGGGACGTTCGCACTTTGACTATTGTGTAGATTACATTGTGGGCAAGCTGGATGATGCTGCCCGTGTACTTCCTGCAACGCGCTCTACCAATTACCTGGGACGTGCCACATCCACGATAGCCAAGGCTTTGAAAGCCCGCGTACTGTTGTATGCCGCTTCTCCGTTGTGGAACGGTTCATTCCCCCATCCGGAATGGAAGAATAAGAATTACGAAACTCCGGGATACGGATATGAACTGGTGAGCAATACTTACAGCAGAGAGAAGTGGACACGTGCCCTGACTGCTTGCCAGGAAGCTCTGACTGCTGCCAAAGAAGCTGGTTACCAACTCTTCGACATAGAGGCTGCCAACCGGAAAGCCGATCGTGACAATCTGGGTCTTCCTTTCATCCCGGGACGTGAAGAGGATACCGAGGAAAACCGCGAGTTCAAGGAACGCGTGCGTATGTTCCAGTATCTGATTTCGGCTAACGAAGGTGACAATAACAAAGAATTGATCTGGGGACAACGCATTGCGATAGATGGCAATAATAGCGGTGAGGCTACCGATTGGCGCTTGCCGAATAAAGTAGTGAAGAGAAGTAACGGACAATATACGGGCGGCTGGGCAGGCGATGCCCCGACACTGTACTCCGTGCAACACTTCTATACAGAGAACGGTAAACTGCCGGCGAAGGATTCTGATTTCTATCCTGAAGACCAATGGTACACCCGCTTCTATGAGGGCACTCAAAGTCCGGCACTTGCCACCGACCGTCTGGATGGAGAGGACGTGAAGAATGATATCATCAAGCTGAACTCCAGGCGCGAAGCCCGTTTCTATGCATGGATTGCATTCGACGGTGGACAGTATAGTCCGAAGATTAATAATGGCGGACCGCTGTGGCTGAATATGAAGAATACCAATACCAACGGATATAATACGAGTAATACCCGTAACTGTGTGGGAACTGGTTATCTGACGAAGAAGTTCATCGATCCCAATATTTACTATGGTGCCGACGGTACGCGTACCCATACTGCTATCCGCCGTCCATTCATCCGCATGGGAGAGCTTTATCTGAATCTGGCGGAATGTTATGCTGCGCTGGACAATACAAGCGAAGCCCTCAGTAACCTGAATGAAATTCGCCGCCGTGCCGGTTTCGAAGATTTGACCGATGCTGATATTACAAGTGACATGACCTTGACCGACTGGGTACGCAACGAGCGCTTCGTGGAACTCTTTGAAGAAGGACACCGCTACTACGACCTGCGCCGTTGGATGGTGGCTCCTGAAATGCTGAAAGCCGGTGCCCGCTACGGTCTGGACGGACTGCGTGTGAATCCGAGCTTCGAGGATTTCAATAAGCCGACACTGATTAACCAGCCGTTCAAATGGGAAGACAGACTGTATCTGCTCCCCGTGTGGTCGCGCAGTGGTATGGACGAGCTTTATAGCAACCCGCAGTTAATACAGGCACCCGGATATTAATCAATCTCTAAACAAAAACAACATGTTATGAAAATAAGAACAATCTTGTTGACAGGAGGCTTGGTGTTGCTGGGCGCCTGCAGCGAATCAAAATATGATTTGGACCAACTGGTACCCGAAGAGTACCATAAAATATTGTATGTGAACAATAGCGGTAAACAGGAAGTGACGCTGTATGATACGGATGCAGACAACCTGTATACACTTTCAGTCATCAAATCGGGAAGCGATCCCAGTCTGACGGCTGCTGCAACCATCAGGGTATTGACGCAGTCCGAACTCGATGCGGAATATAGCATACCGGAAGCGGTGAACTACAAACTGATAGGTGAGGATGCCTATTCACTGGCTGCAACCAGTGTGGACTTCTCGTCTGCCGACCGCTATAAACTGGTGGAAATAGCCTTGAAGCCCCAAGTTGTGAAAGCAGCTATGGAAAGCAATCCGGATGCTGTCTGGGTGTTGCCTCTGAAGGTCACCAGCGAAACGGATTCTATCAATGCCGATAAGGATGAACTCTTCCTGAAACTGAAAGCGGTAATTACACCTGCCATAGGATTCGCCGACCCGACGCTCGTGGTGCAGCAGTTCCAATACGGCTCTGTCTCTACCATCATGCAGAAGGTGAAGTTCGGCCTCGATACGAATAACTTATGGGAGCTGGAAGCTAAACTGGTGGTAGATAATGATTATATTCAGGAATACAACTTGGATTATGGCACGAATTACAAGGCGTTGCCCGAAGGTACTTATACCGTGCCGGAAACGGCGGCATTGCCTGTGGGAACTACCACCCTTGAACTGGAAATCTCGATAAACGGCAACCAATTGACGCCGGGCGATTATATGTTGCCTGTCAGGGTTGCGGAAGTTTCCCAGTTTGAAATAGCTGAAGCAAAAGCGGTATATCCGCTGGCCATCCGCATCATGGGAAATAAACTGGACCGCACGGGCTGGACAGCAGAAGCCGATACGGAAGAACTGACGGGTGAAGGTGCCGGAAACGGTGTGGCAGGCTGTGTGTTGGATGATAATCTGGGTACTTTCTGGCATTCCACCTGGCAGACCGGTAACAGGATTCCTCTCCCCTATGAGTTGATTATCGATACCAAGAAAGAATATACTTTCACCCAGCTTGCTTTGATGCAACGGCAACATGATACCAACAGAGATACAAAAGCGGGTGAATTCTATATCAGCTCCGATAAGGAAAACTGGACAAAGGTGGGAACCTTCAGCATGCAGAAGATACTTGAAGCCCAGACTTTCGCCGTTACTCCGACAAAGGGTCGTTATGTCAAGATAAAGATGACGGAAAGTTTCAGAGACGGCTATTGCTCTTTGAGTGAAGTTTACGTTTACGGTCTGGAATAAATAACTGACTTGGAAATCTAATAGGAGGGATAGCGCTTCTTTCTCGTCAGAGGAGAGAAAGAAGAACTATCCCTTTTTGTTGTTAATTCTTTGGTTTTGACTTAAAAGCGGCATATTTTGGCAAGATTCTATCCCATCTCTTTGTGTGTCATGCCCTATCTTTGCAATTGAACAGTTGTATCTAATACCAAACAAATAACTTTATGAAGCAAAATCTTTTATGCCTTGCGGCAGTCGCATTGTTGATGAGCTCATGCAGCGGCGTTATGCCGGAAGAAGAACTCGTAATCAACCTGCAGGAAAAAGGTGCCGAAGTGGCGCCCTCCATGTATGGCATCTTCTTCGAAGAAATCAACCACGCTGGTGATGGCGGCTTGTATGCCGAACTGGTGAAGAACCGCAGTTTTGAAGAACTTGAAATGCCCGAAGGCTACTATGCCGAAGGGGATGTACTCCATCCGAAGGAAGTTTGCAATCACCTGACGGGCAAAGTAAGTCACGGCAGCTTCCGCTGGACCACCGAACCCGTGCCGGGATGGGCTCTGCAAGCCAAAGACGCCTCAGCTGCCGGGATGAAACTGACGAAAGAGAATCCGAAGTTTCAGTCGGCTCCGAACAATCTGAAAGTAACCATTAAGGACGCCTCCACCCCTGTCCGACTGATAAACGAGGGGTATTGGGGGATGAATCTGGTGAAAGGCGACTCTTACCGCTTGCGCACCATCCTCCGCACTTCCACTGATTATAAAGGTAAGATAACCGCCCTGTTGCTGTCTGATAAAGACGAAGTGCTGGCTTCGGCTCCTGTTGAGGTGACCGGAAGCAATGTCTGGATTGATACCCATCAGATGCTGAGTCCTTCGGCAACCGCTGCAAAAGGAAAGCTGGCACTGGAATTTGACGGTACGGGCACGGTCAGCTTGGACTATGTATCCCTCTTCCCGGAAAAGACTTTTTGCGACCGCCCGAACGGCTTGCGCACCGACGTAGCCGAAATGCTGCAAGGTTTGCATCCCGCCTTTGTCCGCTGGCCCGGTGGCTGTGTGGTGGAGGGCATCTCACTGGCGAACCGCTTTGAGTGGAAAAAGACGTTGGGCGACCCGGCTGCACGTTCGGGAGAGTACAGCACTTGGGGCTACCGTTGCTCATATGGCTTCGGTTACCATGAGATGTTGCAGTTCTGCGAAGATATTAATGCCGATGCCATGTTTGTCTGCAATGTCGGATTGGGTTGCCAGTACCGCATGGGCGACGCTTCACCCGAAGACAAGATAGCTTATTATCTGGACGACTGCATGGATGCCATAGAGTATGCCATCGGCGATGTCACTACCGAATGGGGTGCCAAGCGTGCCGAACAGGGGCATCCGCAGGCTTTCCCACTGAAATATGTAGAAATCGGTAATGAGAACTGGGGCGACGAGTACGACAAACGTTTCGACATCTTCTATAAGGCGATTAAAGCCAAACATCCCGAGCTGATTCTCATCTCTAACCACGGTCTGGGCGGAACGGGCAAGATTGAAAAGACGGACATGATTGACCCGCACTGGTACGTCAACCCCGAATTCTTCTTCCAGAATACGAAGATTTTCGACAACCATCCGCGCGGCAAATACGATGCGTATGTAGGCGAATATGCCTGTAACGCCAACGTGGGCGGTGGAAACATGCGCGCTGCCCTCTCCGAAGCTGCTTTCATCTCCGGCATGGAGCGCAACGGTGACTTGGTGAAGATGGCTTCCTACGCCCCGCTTCTGGAGAACCGCAACGACCGCTCCTGGGCTGTTAATCTTATCTGGCTGGATACAGACCAGGTGTTGGGACGTAGCTCTTATTATGTGCAGCAGATGGCGGCCGAAAACCGTCCGACGTACAACGTAAAGAGCAATATTACGATGAGCACACCCCGTTCCCTCGAATACAGTGCCGGCAACTTAGGCTTTGGTTCCTGGAACACGCAGGTAGAATTTAAGGATATGAAAGTGACCGGGGAAGACGGCACAGCCGCCAACCTTGATTTGAATAACGCCACAGACCAGAAAGGCACATGGACGCTGAAAGACGGTGTACTGAGCCAGACTTCTTCGGAAACGCCGACCCGCTATATCGTGGACGGTTTCAGTAGCAACCACTTCACGCTGGAGTGTAAAGTTCGCAAAGTGGGTGGCGACGAAGGCTTCTTCCTCTATTTCGGTTTGTCGCAGGGCGCAAAGCAGGGTTACGTATACAACGTTGCCGGCTGGAACAACCAGACTACGGCTGTGGAAAGCGTTTCGGATGGTCGTACGGGAGGTGTGGTTAGCGAGCGGGTATCCCAGAGCCTCGAAAACGACCGGTGGTACGACGTGAAACTTGTGGTGGCTCCGCAGAAGAGCGAACTCTACATGGACGGCAAGCTGATAGTGTCTTATGCGCCCGAAACGACTCCGCTCCAGTTCTTCTCTTCGGGCTATGATGAAGCCACAGGCGAGGTGATTGTGAAAGTGGTGAACGCTGAGGCTGTGCCCTATCCGTTGAGCGTGAAGCTGGACGGAGTGAACCAAGTGGAGAAAACGGGTAAAGTCATCTCCCTCTCTGCCGTCAGCGATATGGACGAGAACTCTTTTGAAGAGCCCAAGAAGATTTATCCGCAGGAAAGCGAGTTCAAAGGCTTTGGAAAGAACTTTAGTTATACGTTCCCGCCGTTCTCTTATACCATTCTGAGAGTAAAGGCTAATTGATAGAAAAGGACCGGGCACTGATGCAATATGTCATCAAAGTGCCCGGTTTACTTACATCCGTAGTTGTTGGAAATCTCAAAATAGAATCTTGCCGTAGGAAACAGTGCATAAAAATGCGGAATATGTGTGCTATAATCAATCCTTATCCACCATTTATGCAATAGCCACAGACTTTCGGCAGATAGTGTAGCCCTTCCGGACGGATAACGTAAGCTTTACCACCGAATAACCTAAGCTTTACGAATAGACGGGGTAAGCTTTCCGAATGGATTCCGCAGGCTTTTCGAGCGCGATGAGGCTGTTCGGGAAGAAAACAGGGGTACTTTTGCTTTAATAGAGTGGTATGCTTTTTCGTATCTACTTATTTATAAGCCGAATACTGTCTTTTATTCCCGTCTTTCCCGTAGCACCGCCCTCTGGATGTAAAGAAAGCATTCTCGATGCACAGGAAATGCAAAGTGTCAGAATAACATCCCATTTCCCCGCACGGTTCATTTACCGGGTGTACTTTACATTTTAAGTCCGCTTTTCTTTTCTTATTCATGAAAAAGCGTACATTTGCGGCATCATACCTTTTTTAATACTGTTGACAGTCCAATGACCACTAATCTAAATGCTTTTAATAAGTTTTTTATAGACTATCAGCAACGCTTCGTCCACTTTGCCTGTACGTATGTGCACGATGAAGCTGTTGCCGAAGATCTGGTTATCGACTCCATGATGTATTACTGGGAGAACAAAGACCGGCTGCCTGCCGATACCAACATCCCCGCCTACGTGCTGACCGCCATCAAGCACAAATGTATCGACCACCTGCGTCATCAGCAAATCCGGCAGGACGCTTCGGACGAGATAGCCCGGATATATGCCTGGGAGTTATCCGGCAGAATCGTTACCTTGGAAGACTTTGAACCCTATGAAATCTTTACGGCGGAAATACAGGAGATTGTGGACAAAACCCTCGCCAGCCTGCCCGAACAAACCAGGCGTATCTTCGTCATGAGCCGTTATGAGAACAAGTCCCATAAAGAAATTGCCTCCCTGCTGGACATAACGCCTAAAGGTGTAGAATTCCATATCTCCAAGTCAACCAAAGCATTACGCCTGGCTTTGCAGGATTATCTGCCCGTCTCCCTACTCTTTTTCTATCTTAATTAGAAAAAAGTTTGTTTTTCCACTGGGGATTCTCCTCCGTGGTTCGCTATTACTGTAGATACACCAATAGAGTATTTATGGATAAAGACTTATTATATCGCTTTTTCGAAGGAGACGTTTCCGTAGAGGAGATGAAATCGGTAAAAGAATGGGCTGAGGCCTCGGAGGCGAACAGCCATCTGTTGCGCCGTGAGCGGAAGCTCTTCAATGCCATGATTCTGGCCGGACACGTGGAACCTAAGGACAGGCAAACCACGCTGAATAAGAGAAAGAACTATTTCATCAGGGAATTCCTGAAAATAGCTTCTGTTGTCGTGATAACGGTAGGCATAACGGCTGCATTGTTTTCAATAGGAAGAGATACGGACGATGTGAGTGTAGCCATGCAAACCATTACCGTGCCGGCAGGCCAACGTGTGAACCTCGATTTACCCGATGGTTCAAACGTTTGGCTGAACGCCGGAACCCGGATGCAGTATCCCGTTTCCTTCATGAAAGGCAAACGCGAAGTGATACTGGACGGAGAGGCTTACTTTGAAGTGGCGCACAATGCGGAGTGCCCGTTCATTGTGCGCACACATGCCATGGATGTGGAGGTGTTGGGAACCAAGTTCAACGTAGAGGCCTATTCAAAGAGGAATATCTTCGAAGCTTCGCTGATGCAGGGAAAAGTCAGGGTGAAGTCGCCCAATAATGAGAAAACGGCCGTGGTGCTTTTGCCTCATTATAAAACAACCCTGAGGGATGGCAAGCTGGTAGTGAGCAAAATTGACGACTACAACGTATATCGTTGGAAAGAAGGTCTGTATTGCTTTAAGAACAAACCCTTTGCCCGCATTATGGAAGACCTGGAGCGGTATTACGACCTGAAAATACAGTTGGACAAGAAGAGCATAGAGAATGTGATACTGACCGGAAAGTTCCGTATATCCGACGGGCTGGACTATGCCTTGCGCGTGTTGCAGAAGGATGTGGCCTTCACATACAGGAGAGATAAGGATAATGACGTCATTTATATAAAGTAGAAAACAAGTATTAATCCCTTAAAACAGAAGATTAGCCTATGATGCAGTACTGATGAAAAACAAAAAAGCCGGTAGATGTTTGCCCCATCCACCGACCCCGATTAACACAACTTATTTTATAAATCGTATTAATAACTTATATGCAAAGATATGAAAAACATTCCTTTGTCGGATATTTATTGCCCTAAATATCCGCACTTAAAACAACTATTTAGAATCATGCGACTATCAATATTCTTTTTATTCTTCTCTGTTCTTAGTATGATGGCAGAGAGTGGTCACTCTCAAAACGCCCGGGTGACCATAAAGCGGACGAATGCACAACTGGAAGCTATACTGAATGAAATAGAGGCTCAGACGGATTACTTGTTTATCTACAAAAAAGATGTGGATGTGGAGGTGCGCAAAAGTATCCGTGTGGACAATGCCAAAGTGTCGGATGTATTGAACACATTGCTCAAGAACTCTTCTATTCATTATAAGGTGGAGGGAAATCATATAATCTTGACTAAGACAGACACATCCGGCGTGCGCCAGGCAGGTGTAACCGGTATTGTGACGGATGAATCGGGCGAGTCCCTGATTGGCGTCACTGTGTTGGTGAAGGGGGCCACTCAAGGCACCGTGACGAATGTTGAAGGTAAATTCTCCCTAGCGGCCGGAGTAGGCGATGTGCTTCAATTCAGTTACATCGGATATGTTCCGCAGGAGATAAAACTGAAAGATATGAAGTTGCTCCGCGTAGTCTTGCAGGAAGACGTCAAATTACTGGATGAAGTCGTTGTAATCGGCTATGGCAGCATGAAGAAGAAAGACCTGACAGGCGCCATCACCCATGTACAGGCCGATAAGATGGTGAAAGAGAAACCGGCTACTGTGCAGGCCCTGTTGCGTAGCGCAGCCCCGGGACTAAACGTTGACATATCCAACGATGCCAAAGGCGGCGGTAAACTGCTGGTGCGCGGCCGGCGTTCCCTGAAAGGTGGAACCGGACCGTTGATTGTCTTGAACGGTATGATTTTTCAGGGTGACCTTTCTGAAATCAATCCGGTGGATATAGAGTCTGTCGATGTATTGAAAGATGCCTCGTCAGCGGCAGTTTATGGAGCAAAGTCGGCTAACGGTGTGGTTCTTATCACTACCAAGAAGGGTACGGAAGAGAAACCGACTATCCGGTTCGATGCAAGCGTAGGCTTTGTGACGATGGGAGCCAACCGGGACGTATATAGTGCCGATGAATATTTGCAGTATCGTTCAGACTATGCCGCCAGCAGCAATGGATTTGGAAATCAAGGGTATTACGCTAAGCCCACGGCAGAGAATCTGAGCAAATATAACTTGACCGAGGCGCAATGGCGCAATCATGATGCCATAGGCCAAGGCTCCACCAACATGGAGGACGTCTGGTTGCAACGTATCGGGCTTGGAGAGATAGAGCGTGAAAACTATTTTGCCGGTAAAACGTACGACTGGTATGATGCTTCTTTCCAGACCGGGCTGAGACAAGACTACAATGTGAGTTTGTCAGGCAAGACGTCCAACCTGAATTACTACTGGTCTTTAGGTTATCTGGATAGTGAAGGTCTGGTAGTGGGAGATCGCTTTAAGAACTATCGCACCAGCTTGCGTCTGGATGGAAAGATTACCAGTTTTCTTGAAGCAGGTGTCAACCTCAATCTGCAAAGCCGTGCAGAAGGTTTCCAGACAGTGAACTGGGGAGGGCAGATTGCCAATTCTCCTTATTCAACGCCTTACTACAGCGACGGTTCACCGAATCCCTGGCCTATGGGAGAGAAGAATCAGGTGACAGGCGTGAACAGTCTTTATAATAACTCCATGTCCTCTAAAGATGCGGGAACGCAGACTGTGACGGGTAACTTTTATACTAAAGTTAAGTTGCCTTTCAACGTCTCATACCAGTTCAGCTTTGCCCCCCGTTATAGCTGGAATCATTCAAGATACTGGAACAGTGCGCGAAGCGTTTTCGACAAAGATAACGGAACCGCCGGCAGGTCTACCGCCCGCTCCGTAGACTGGACATTGGATAATATGGTGAAGTGGAACTATACCTTTGCACAGAAGCATAATCTGGATGTAACCTTGCTCCAGAGTGCCGAACAATACGAGATATGGACGGAGTCAATGGCTGCTTCCAACTTTACACCTTCCGATGTATTGGAGTGGCACAATATGAAAACCGCAGCAAATAAAGAGATAAATGCCGATGACACCAAGCATACGGGCGCTGCTTTGATGGCCCGTGTATTCTACTCGTATGACAATCGGTATATGCTGACTGCATCTGTACGTCGTGACGGCTTCTCTGCTTTTGGCAGATCTAATCCTTGGGCTACATTTCCTGCTTTGGCTGCAGCATGGAATTTCACGAATGAGAAGTTTTTTAAATGGGAACCTATGAGTAGTGGCAAACTACGTTTGTCTTGGGGCAAAAATGGCAATCGTGATATCGGTATTTATCAGGCTTTGTCTCAACTATATGGCGGGACAGCTGGTAAATATACTTATGTCACTTCACAGGGGAATATGTATGAAGTGTCTTCATTACAGATTGAAAGGATGTCTAATACTGATTTGAAGTGGGAGACTACTACTTCCTGGAATGTCGGTCTGGATTTCGGTTTCCTGAACGATCGTATCAATGGTAGCTTCGAATGGTATCACATGCCGACAACGGATTTGCTGATGGATAGAAGTTTGCCAAACTTTACCGGTTATGATAAGATTGTAACCAATTTGGGACAGGTCAATAATGAAGGTTTCGAATTCTCGCTGAATACGGTTAATATCCGGAATAAGAATTTCACCTGGTCTTCCACGTTCGGTCTTTCACATAATAAGAATACAATCAAACATCTGTATTACCGCTATGAAGATGTACTGAATGAGGCTGGAGAAGTGATAGGCAGCAAGGAAGTGGATGACGTGAACAAAGGCTGGTTTATAGGAAAAGATATTTCTACTATTTGGGATTATGAATTTATTGGTATTTGGCAGGAAGCTGAAGCTGAAGAGGCTGCAAAGTATGGGCAGAGACCAGGTGATGCAAAAGCAAGAGATTTGAATGGCGATTATAAAATCACTCGGGAAGATAAGGTTTTTTTAGGTCAGACAACTCCCAAGTTTAGATGGTCGTTCAGAAATGAATTTACTCTATTCCAGAATTGGGACATATCTTTCAGTCTTTATTCTCAAATGGGGCATAAACAAAGTACTACGGAGTATCTGAACTTTTTTGATCATCAAGGGGACTATTTGAATACATACAAACGTAAGTATTGGACTCCTGAAAATAAATCAAATGCCTATGCTCGTTTAAAATCGACACGTCCTTCGAATATTGAGCCTAAGAAGGTGATGAATAAAGGTTTTATTCGTTTGGAGAATATTTCTGTTTCATATAAAGTACCTCAACAGTTTGCACGGAAGTTGATGGCAAAAGAAATCAGTGTGTATGGAACTGTAAGAAATGTAGCTGTTTGGGCTTTCGATAAAGAATGGGATTATTGGGACCCGGAAACAGGTGGACTTCTTCCCAGAACATTTACTTTTGGTGTAAGTATAACTTTTTAATTAAATGAATATCATGAAAACGAATTTTGTAAAAGCAATATATTTAACTCTTGGGTTATCTTCATTAACATTGGCTGGATGCTCTGATGATTGGTTGAAGCCAGAGCCATTATCATTTTATGAACCCAGTATAACTTTATCGACTAAAGAAGGACTGGAATCTGCGCTTACTACCTGCCACAGGCAAATGCGCTATTATTTCATGCATGATAACGGACCGGCATTAGCTACAGACCTCATGTTCTCTGATGTTGCGGTGAGTGCTATTTCAAATCTTAGTGGCTGTCAGAATATTCTTTTTAATGTAACTCCTACTTCATACAATAATTGGTTTGGTTCGAATATGATAGACTGGTTTTGGGAAATAGGAACTCAAGGCGTTAGTTTTGCTAATGTTGTGATAACGCGCATCCCGGAACTTGATTTAGACCAATCCACTAAAGAGCAAATGTTGTCAAGTGCCTATTTTCAACGTGCTTGGCGTTACTATCATTTGATTTTTCAGTTTGGCGATATACCTTTTTTATCAAAAGAAGTTTCAACTCCTAAACTGGACTTTCGTTCTACAAAAATGGAAGTTATTATAGAACAAATGATTAAAGATCTGGAATTTGCTGTGGCGCATATTGCTGAACACGCTGATTATGGCAAGGAAAATAGAGGAGCATGTAGAATGTTATTGATAAAATTTTATATAGCAGCAGGTCGGTTTGATGAAGCCATTGAACAAGCTAATGCACTCATTAATACTTCGGGGTATCAATTGATGGAAAATACTTTTGGTAAATGGGAGAATCCTCATCCGGAAGATCACCCTATAACCCGTAATGTTGTTTGGGATTTACATAGGCCAGTGAATAAAGCTGATGTTGCAAATAAAGAGACTATTATGCTGATGGTGAATCGGTATGATAATTCAGAAAGCCGCTTATATACAAATTTTTTATATAATATGACGCCGTTTTGGTCCCAAACTGATAAAAATTGGGGAATTATTACTCCGAGTAAAGCAAATTCAGGCCTAACAAGACAATCTGCAACATCATCTATGTTAAACCAATATCCTGATTTTATGGACCTCAGAGCTATTTATGGTCGGGGTGAGGCCTTTTCAAGACCTACTTACTTTGCGGAAAAGGGTATGTGGAATGATAAATCAGATCTTCGTCATAGCAGAGAGAGTGGTAATTGGTTTGTTATGGAAGATTTGAGATATAATGATCCGAAGTTATTGGAAACGGAGGATGCAGAGTATTATTTGCAACCAATTCGAAAATATGCAGACGATGGCACTTTGTTGTGCAAAGATACTATTCGTTGTTGGTTTGATTTTCCATATTATAAATTATGGGTTGAAGATATAGAAAAAGAGGTTGCAAATGGCTACATAGGCACGGACTATGTTGGAGGGCCAGGTGATTGGTATGTATACCGTTTGGCTGAAGCCTATCTACTAAGGGCCGAAGCTTATTACTGGAAAAAGGAATATGCTAAGGCAGCGGAGGATGTGAATAAGATAAGAAAACGTGCTAATTGTTCGAAGATGTTTACGGCAACAGATCTGATGAATATTGAGGGACTTGATGTTATTATGGACGAGAGAGCAAGAGAATTGATGTTTGAAGAACTTAGACATGTGGAACTGGTACGTGTTTCTTATACAAAGGCTAATCAGGAAGGAGGGTATAACTCTCCTAAAGATATTGCAGATGAAAATAGTAATAGCTATTGGTGGCATAGGGTGACTAACTATAATAATTACTATAATAAAGGAGTAAAGACATTGAATGGTGACGAATATAAAATAGGTAAATATAATATATTTTGGCCTATACCGCAAACGGCGATTGATGCGAACTTGTATGGTCGTGTTAACCAGAATTATGGTTATAATGGTTATGAGATGAATGTAGAGCCGATTAGCTCATTAGAAGAACAGGAACAGGCTAATCAATAATATTTATGGTAAGAGTAAAAGAGATTATGTGATACTACTATTGGATGATTTCTTTTACTCCTACATTTTTGAATGTATTTAAGATAATGAGAACTAATATATTGAAGTGCTAGTGATGCAATAAATAGCATCTGATAATAATTTAATCCACGTTAATCATTAAAAATGAAAAGAATTTATACAATTGCTTTAATGTTATCTTTTTGTTCTTTAATCTTTGCTCAGACGTACGCAATTTATGATTTAAAGGTTAATGGTAAGAATAACCCTGTTGGCGTTGATAATCAGGATCTTGTCTTCAGTTGGAAAATAAGTTCTATAGAACGAAATTTCATTCAACCCTCTTATCAGATTGAAGTATGGGATGAACAAAATAATCTCGTGTGGAATAGTAAGAAGGTGAAGAGTGACAACTCTATCGGAGTGAAATATGAAGGCAAGTCTCTTAAAGCAGGAGGTTATTATACTTGGATAGTTAGGGTAGGGAAAGTTAAGTCGCAGATAGCTTCTTTTGTAATCGCCCTCAATTTTGATGGGGCAAAGTGGATTGGGTTAGAAAATGACAAGGATAATTATAAGGTTGTGCCTGGAATCCATTCACCTCTGGTTCAGCACGAGATTAGAGATCGTAAAACAGGAATGTATATCCTACCGTTGTTAAGACGTGATTTCGATATTGAAAAACCTGTTAAGCGAGCCGTTATGTCTCTTAGTGGACTTGGCCACTTTGAATTATTCGCTAATGGCAGCAAAGTAGGTGATCACTTTCTTGATCCAGGCTGGACGGATTATTCTACAAATGCTCTTTATGAGAGTTTTGATGTGACGGATATGCTGCAAAAGGGGAAAAATACTCTTGGAATAATGCTTGGAGGAGGATTCTATAATGTTCCGCGTGAGAGGTATTACAAACAGCTTATAAGCTTTGGTGCCCCCAAAGCTGTGGGAGTGCTGGAAATGACTTACGAAGATGGAGCAAAGGAGAGGATTGTGACGGATACCGAATGGTTAGCATCCCATTCGCCGATAACCTATTCAAGTATATATGGAGGTGAGGATTATGATAAGAGTCTGTTACAGAAAGGATGGAATACTCCAAATTTTGATGCGTCTCATTGGAAAAGCGCTGTTGAGTCAAAACTAAATATAGAACTGTCGGCTCAAAAAAGTGAGCCATTAAAAGTACGTAACAGATTTAATGTGGTAAAGAGATATAAAAACCATAAAGGGAATACGATATATGACTTCGGACAAAATATGTCGGGAATAATTGAATTGAAAGTAAAAGGAAAGGATGGTACCATAGTAAGGATGCATCCTGCCGAACTGCTTAATAAGGATAGCACAACCAATCAAAGCGCATCTGGAGCGCCATATTATTTTGAGTATAAGATATCTGGAGATACTGTTCAGGAGTGGAGACCTCAGTTTTCTTACTATGGCTTCAGGTACATAGAACTGGACAGAACAGAAAATCTGGAGAGTATAGAGATCAATGCTCTACACACAACAAATTCAGCTCGGGAAGTCGGTCGCTTCAGTTGTTCATCGCCTATGTTTAATAAGGTATACGAACTTATAGACTGGTCAATTAGGAGTAATCTTGCTTCTATCTTGACGGACTGTCCTCATAGGGAAAAGCTCGGATGGTTAGAAGTTGCTCATCTTATGCAGTATTCGATGCAGTACCGCTATGACCTATCGACATTCTATAAAAAAACGATAGACGATATGGCAAAGGCGCAATATCTTGATGGTATGGTTCCAACGATAGCTCCTGAATATGTACATTTCAGTGATGGATTTGAGAATACTCCTGAATGGGGAAGTGCCTTTATTATCAGTTCTTGGTACTACTATAAATGGTATGCTGACAAGACTCTTCTGGAGAAATATTATGATAAGATGTCTAGTTATGTTGACTATCTGACCTCACGATCCAAAGGATATATAGTAGCTTATGGACTTGGCGACTGGTATGATCTTGGTCCTGGTACTCCCGGATATGCACAGTTGACGACTGTCGGAGTTACATCAACTGCTATTTATTACTATGATGTTACTATAATGCAGCGTATAGCGCAGCTTCTCGGAAAGAAAGCTGATAGTGAAAAATTTGGGGCTCTTGGTACTAAGATTAAAAATGCCTTTAATAAAAGATACTTTAATGAACAGACAAAGACATATGATCGTAACAGCCAAACCGCAAACGCGATGGCACTTTATATGGGATTGGTAGAAGACCAGAACAAGGAAATTGTATTATCAAATCTTATAACAGATATCGCAGGTCGTGACTATGCACTTACGGCGGGTGATATCGGCTACCGTTACGTGTTGCGGGCATTAGATGATAACAACAGGAATGAGGTCGTTTACCGTATGAACAGTCGTTATGACGTGCCGGGTTATGGCTGGCAGTTGGCGGGAGGGGCTACAGCTTTGACTGAGTCTTGGCAGAATTATGGTTTTGTGTCTAATAATCACTGCATGCTTGGTCATCTTATGGAATGGTTTTTCTCGGTTCTTGGAGGTATTAAACAAAGTAAAAATTCGGTCGCTTTCAAGGAACTTATGATAGCTCCTGTCCTTGTTTCCGGAATAAACAGTGCTCAAACTAGTCTTGAGACATCTTATGGCAGAGTGGAATGTAGATGGAAGGATGAGACAGACGGCTTTTCTATGGATGTCACTATTCCGCCGGGAAGCATTGCAACAGTAGTGCTCCCTTGTCCTAAAGACGGTAAGGTAATGGATGCAGGTAGAAATGTGAAGGTTGACAAATACGATAATGGTAAGGCATATATTAAGATTGGTTCAGGTAATTATAAATTTACAACAAAATGAATAAAGTAAAAGTAGGATTGGCATGTATCGGACTTGATACATACTGGAAACAATTTGACGGATTGTTGGACAGACTCTTGTCCGGCAATGGTATAATAAAAGAAAAATTAGAGAAATATGGGGCTGAGGTTGTGGATGTAGGTATGATAGATACTCCCTTTAAAGCCTCATTGGCAGTCGATATGCTTCATGGAGTAGAACTCTTGTTTGTCTATATATCTACTTATGCCCTTTCCTCCACTGTATTACCTATTGCAAAAGGAATTAAAAGCAGAGTTATTCTTCTTAATGTTCAACCTTCCGCTGCTATAAATTACAATTATATCAACTCATTGGATGATAGAGGGAAAATGACTGGTGAATGGCTCGCGAATTGTCAAGTTTGTTCTCTGCCTGAAATCGCCAGCGTGTTCAGACGTACGGGAGTTGCCTTCAGTGTAATTACTGGGCATATGGAGCAGAAAGAGGTATGGAGTGAGATAAAAGAATGGGTGATGGCAGTGAGTGCAGTTTATGGTATGCGGCATAACAACTTGGCTGTTTTGGGACATTACTATTGCGGTATGCTGGATGTTTATACTGACCTGACGCGTCAATGTGGTGTATTTGGAACTCATATTGAACTTGTTGAGATGTGTGAGCTGAAAAAGTTCTGGGATGGCGTCAATCAGAATGATATTAAAGCCAAAATAGCTCAGTTCGAGAATGAGTTCACCATTGATTCCCGTTGCAGTAAACATGAGCTTATTCGTGCTGCTAAGACATCTGTAGCTCTTGACAGACTTGTAGAGAAGCATAATATAGGCTCCATGGCCTATTATTATGAGGGGGAAGATGATTATCAGGATATTGTTACTTCGATAATAGCTGGGAATACTCTTTTGACGTCAAAAGGCATTCCTATAGCCGGAGAATGTGAGGTAAAAAATGCTCAAGCCATGAAAATATTCTCCCTTATGGGTGCCGGAGGTTCATTCAGTGAGTTCTATGGTTTGGATTTTAATGATGATGTAGTAATGCTTGGGCATGATGGACCTACACATATAAGCATTGCTCAGGGAAATGCAGAGTTGGTTCCGTTGCCAATATATCACGGTAAACCCGGCTCTGGGCTTTCCATTCAGATGAGCGTGAAACATGGTGATGTGACTATTCTTTCTGTATGTGAGGATACACAAGATATTTACCTGCTTGTAGCTGAAGGAAAATCAGTGAAAGGCCCTGTACTTAATATAGGGAACACCAATAGCCGTTATAAATTCTCTATAGGAGCCAAAGAGTTTATTAATGCTTGGTCCGAATCAGGACCGTCTCACCACTGTGCGATTGGAGTAGGACATTTAGGAACGACTATTGAGAAATTTGGTTCTCTACTTGGCATAAAGACAATTAAAATATGTTAGCTGTTCTGAGTCTATGTTAGGTTTAACTTTTGCAATCGAATCATAGCTGGATAAATTACAACGATTTGATATACAATGAGCAAAATTCAAACTAGTTCTTATAATTAATAACTCAATTATTGTCGGATGCGATTTACTGTATCATTATTAATGTTGAAACAAAAATCTATTTATGAAAAAGAAGTATACTAATAAGATTGTATTAAAATACATTGTTTCTATTTTATTTCATATAATTCCATTGCAAGGTGTAGCTCAGATTAGTTTTGAGGAATTTAAAAGTCCGCTTCAAGAGATGGAACCGTGGGTTTATTGGATGTGGGTAAATGGAAATGTTAGCAAAGAAGGAGTTGAGAAAGATTTGGAGGCAATGCACCGTGTAGGTATTAATGGAGCAATTATTCTTGATGTAGATCAATATAGTCCGAATGGCCCTGTTGTATATAACGATGAAAAATGGCAGGACATTTTTCACCATACGATTGTTACGGCACAGCGATTAGGTATGGAAATTGGTGCTAATAATGGTGCTGGATATTGGGGAAGTGGAGGCCCGTGGATAAAACCTGAGATGGCCATGCAGTGGGTAGTAAGTAGTGAAACTTATATTCGTGGAGGCAGTCGATGGAGTGGAGTCTTGAAATCTCCTGGGTTGGGTGAGGATTATTGTGATATAGCTGTTATAGCAGTAGGTGTGATAGATACTGTACCGGAAAAGCGTTATAATATTCTCGATTTTCCTCTGAAAAGTTGCCAGAATCCGGGTAATGCAGGTCCAGTACGATACTCTTGTGCGAAAGCAACTTATAATGCATTACGATGGCCGGGATTTCCACGATACTTAATGTATAGGGGGACACAAAGTGCTCCTTTGGATGAGGTAGCTCCCTCTCAAACTATTATACCACAGAACAGGGTTGTCAATCTTACTGAAAAGATGCAAAGTAATGGAATTTTGGAATGGGATGTACCTGAAGGTGAATGGACGATCATTCGTTTTGGTCATCAATGGACAGGAAGTTGTATAGGTCCTGTAACAGATGAGGCTATAGGCCCCGAAACAGATAAATTGAGTAAAGAAGCCACTAGATTTCATTTTAATAAGATTGTGAAAGATTTGAAACGCAGTGCTGATAGTAATACTTTTACAACTATTCATATTGATAGTTGGGAAGGGGGAGGACAGAATTGGACACCTGGTTTTGAAGAATTATTTAGGGAGCGTCGTGGATATGATATTTTACCTTGGTTACCGGTTTTGACAGGACGTATCATTAACTCCCTACAGGAATCTGAACGTTTTATGTTTGATTTGCGTAGGACAATTAGTGAACTGTTTGTTGAAAACTATATTAAAGAAATTCAGCAATTAGCGCATAAGGAAAAGCTTAAATTTTCTTATGAAAGTTATACTACTCCTGCAAATGATATGGATGTAATGCAGTATGTCGATATTCCTATGGCTGAATTTTGGATACCTGTGGGGTGGCATCCGAATTTTGATCCTACTATTAAATTAATGGCATCAGCATCTCATTTAAATGGAACTTCAATAGTTGCGGCAGAAGCATTGACTGCTTCTGGTGCTGAACGGTGGCAATGGCATCCTGCTATGATGAAGCCGTTGGTTGATGCTGCTTTTTGTGGAGGAATAAACCGTTTAGTCTTTCATCGTTATTCTAGTCAATATTTTGATGTGGACGGTCCTGGTATTCAGATGAATATGTGGGGCGCTAAATATGAACGTACAAATACTTGGTGGGAATTTTCTACGGCATGGCATAAATACATCTCTCGTTGTCAATACTTGCTACAAAAAGGTACTTTTTGTGCTGATGTGTTAGCTCTCCAATCAGAAGAACCTGGGCGACGTTTTTCTGAGATAGAATTGGCTGGATATGATTATGATGTAATAGGGGCGGAGGCCTTTAAAAAGGTATCGGCAACAGAAAAAGGATGTCGATTTCCTGGACGTCCTTTTTATAAATTACTTTTGTTACCAGATACTGAAACAATGACAGTTGATATGTTAATACGTATTCGAGAACTTGTTCGTAATGGAGCTACGGTAATAGGAAAAAGACCCAGATCTGTACCTGGGCTTTTAAATTATAAAAAAGAAGAGAAAGTACTACAGAAAGTTGCCGATGAACTGTGGGGGACTATCGAAAGTGGAGCAAAGAAACATCATTTTGGGAAAGGTACAGTTTATTCTGGTATGAGTATTGAAGAGGTTTTATCCCATATAGGAGTTGTACCAGACTTTGCAGCTGATTATAATTTGAAATACATACATTATACCATAAATCAAGAAGATTATTATTTTGTTGCTAATACCAGTAATGATGAATTTATTGCTACATGTACTTTTCGTGTAAATGGTAAAGAAGCTGAAGTATGGGATGCAGAAACAGGGGAAAGATATGTTGTGGAGGTAGTTACTAATACTGATGGCACTACTAAAATACAACTGCCTTTTTCTCCAACAAAAAGTTGGTTTGTTGTTTTTCGTTCATCTGTAGATTGCAATTTACCTATGTTACCTGTACAATATAAAGCTATAAATAAGAAAGTTTTAGAAGGTACTTGGACACTGAGTTTTCCGAAAGGATGGGATATATCAACTAAAATAGAATTACCAGAGCTTATATCATGGAGTGAATATGCAGATAATGAAGTGAAATATTTTAGTGGAACGGGGCGATATGAAAAAACAATCTTAGTAGATGAAAAGATGTTATCTTGCCAATTACCATTAATATTGGATTTAGGGCGAGTGGAAGTGATGGCACGTCTGAAGATAAACGGCAAGGATCTTGGTATCGCATGGCGTTCTCCTTATTGCTTTGATATTACAAAAGCGGTGGTTAAAGGGCAAAATAAGATTGAAATTGAGGTAGTCAATCTTTGGGCTAATCGACTGATAGGCGACGAACAGTTTCCCGACGATGTAGGATATGATAATGAAGGAACGATGAAGGTATGGCCTGAATGGTTATTAAAAAGGAAGAAACGTCCAACTGCTCGTAAAGTGTTTTCAGCGCGGAAACAGTGGAGCAATAGTGATTCTTTGCTACTGTCGGGATTGTTAGGGCCTGTCACATTGTTCAATAAGGTGATAGAATGATTTTTTATTTGATATCATATGTTTCTTTTTGGCAAAAATGTTGTACTTTTATTCCGAAAATAAGGTCTTTTATAAATCTATTATATGGGAAAAATAAAAATCTATTTTATTTTTATCTTTTTTTTGAAAGTCTGTTATCCTGTGTTGCTGCATGCCGCAGGCAACCCCGTTTCCATCGGCAAACTGAAAGTAGAATATGCCGAAACCCCATTGGGAATAGATGTGGAGAAACCCCGCTTCAGTTGGCAGATGGAAGTGGCGGACCACGAAAGGGGATACTTCCAAACGAACTATCAGGTTCTGGTTGCCACTGAGAAAGGGCAACTGGTGTGGGATAGCGGAAAGATAAAGAGTGACCTTTCATTGAACATCGAATACGCCGGTGAACCCTTGCAACCTGCCACCCGCTATGCCTGGCGGGTGAACGTCTGGAACCAGAGAGGCGAGCAATCCTCAGCAAGCTCCTGGTTTGAAACCGGGCTGATGAGCAGCGACTCCGCCTATCAGGGATGGAGCGGCGCCAAGTGGATTGGCGGGGGAGATGAGGACATGGTGCTGTATTCGCATTATCTTCCGGTGTTTAAGCTGAACTTTTCCCTTCAACTGGATGAGGCATCCGCAACTACCCGTGCAGCTCTTATCTACGGTGCCAATGACGAACGCCTGATGGATAAGAACAAGAACCTGTATCATCTGGAAAACCGCCCGGATGAATCTTATATCAAGATAGAACTCGATATCGCCCCACTGACTGAGGGCAAAGAAGCCCTGCTGAACGTCTACAGAGTGGGCTATCATCCGGATGACAAACAGGATGCCCCTTTCAAGAGTTTCCCTATTCCGCAACACTTGATTAATAAAGACAATCAATATGCCCGGCACACGATAAGCCTTACATCCGAACTGGGTTTTACGAGATTCTATATCAATAGCGCAAAAGGAGAGATTAACCATGCACAGGCGGGGAGCAATCAGGCAAAGGCGGAGACTGACAACGCAAAGTCTGAAATCGGCTCTGTCAATCTGAATCCTCTGGGACAAGGCGGCGACTTCATCGCCTTCCCGGTAGTGGGAGACCTCGGCTTTGCCGTTCCCGCCGGACAAGCAGCTTCCTTCTCAAAAGTGGAGATTGCCAATCTCAGAAGTCCTGCGCATGTGATAGCAACGGTGAAGGACAAGGATTACCGAGTGGCTGGCGATGCCTCCGCTGCTTTTGAAACGTTCACCCCGAAAGGAAACTCCGCCCCGATGCTTCGTACCGTCTTTACCTCTTCCGGTGCGGAAGTTGCCAAAGCACGACTGTACGTCACCGCACGCGGCATCTATGAAATCTATCTGAATGGCAAGCGGGTGGGAGACGACTACTTCAACCCCGGAATTACCCAATACAATAAAACTCATTTATATCAGACGTTCGATGTGACGGAGTATCTGCATTCCGGTAAGAATGCCCTCGGGGCTTTGCTGGCGGAAGGTTGGTGGAGTGGTGGCTCCACCTTCATGGGCGGTTACTGGAACTTCTTCGGAGACCGACAGTCACTGTTGGCAAAGTTGGTCATCACGTATGCCGATGGGCAGGAAAAGGTGATAGTCACCGAGCCCTCCACCTGGCAATATTTCAATAACGGGCCTGTGGCCTACGGTAGTTTCTTCCAAGGCGAAGTGTACGATGCCCTGAAAGAAACCAGCGTGGAAGGCTGGAGCACCGTCGGCTATCGTGCATCGGGCTGGAAACCGGCCAAGGAGATTGCCCTGGAGAGCAATATCTGCCGGGAAGGATACCCCGGCGTGAACGACTACTCCGGCTTTGCACTCCTCGGACAGTTCGGGCAGACTGTGAAAGAGATTGATGAACTGACAGCTATCTCGGTTGAAGAAGTCCGCCCCGGTGTGTTTGTCTATGATATGGGACAGAACATGGTGGGCGTGCCAAAGATTCACCTTTTGGGCATAAAGCCGGGAACGAAAATCAACCTCCGCTTTGCCGAGGTGAAATATCCCGATTTGCCCGAATATGCGGGAAACACCGGCATGATGATGCTTGAGAATATCCGTGCGGCTATGGCACAGGACATTTATATCGCCCGGGGCGGGCAGGAAACCATTCATCCCCGCTTTACCTACCACGGTTATCGCCTTCTGGAGATAACGGGCATTGACAAACCTTTGCCGCTGGAATCTGTGAAAGGAGTGGTGCTCAGCTCTATCCATCAGTTGGCCTCCCACTACGAAAGCTCTAATGCGAAGGTGAATAAACTCTGGAAGAACATCATCTGGTCTTCCTATGGCAACTTCGTCTCCATCCCCACCGACTGTCCGCAACGCAATGAGCGTCTGGGATGGATGGGAGATATTTCGGTATTCTCCCGCACGGCAACCTATCTGGCAGATGTGCCGCAGTTCCTGAGGAGGTATCTGCGCTCGGCACGCGACTCGCAGCATGCCGACGGGCGCTTTCCGGACATTGCCCCTCTGGGCATCGGCTTTGGCGGCCTGTTGTGGGGAAGTGCGGGGATAACGGTGCCCTGGGAATGTTATCAGCAATACGGCGACAAGGCTTTGCTGGCCGAACACTACGACGCCATGAAGCGCTATATCTCTTATATTCTCGAAAACACAATTGAGACGGAAACGAACCTGATTGTGCAGAACAGAGCATGGGGAGACCTGTGCGACTGGCTGGGACTGGAAGACGAAAAGAATGATAAGTCGCTCGTATGGGAAGCTTATTTCATCTATGATCTGGAGCTAATGAGCAAGATGGCCGCTGCTCTGGGCAAGACTGTTGATGCAGAGTGGTTCAGAGAACTTCATGCCGCCAGGAAGGATTTCTTCAATAAGACGTATATACAACCGGGAACAGGGAAGACGGTCTTTTCAGCTTTCAGTCCCGAGAAGAAAGGAACATTTGTAGATATACAGACTTCCTACGTGTTGCCACTGGCTTTTGACATCATCGACCAGGAAAATAAGAGTAAGGTAGTGACGAATCTGGCAAAGACAGTTGTCCGCGAGAATACTACCGACAGGGGCAGACAGTGTCCTGCCTATTCATTAATGACCGGATTCATCGGCACGGCATGGATTAGCAAGGCGCTGTCCGATAATGGATACACCGATTTGGCTTATAAACTGTTGCAACAGACCAGTTATCCCTCATGGCTCTATTCCGTAGACCAGGGGGCCACTACCATTTGGGAGCGTCTGAACTCTTATACCCACACGGAGGGTTTCGGGGGAAACAACCGCATGAATTCCTTCAATCATTATTCCTTCGGTGCGGTGGGTGCATGGATGTACGGCTATTCTTTGGGCATACAGCGAGATGAAAACACTCCTGCCTTCAAGCACTTCCTGCTCAAACCGGAGATAGACCCGACAGGGCAGATGACGTTTGCAAAGGGCTATTATGATTCCATGTACGGACGCATTGAAAGTAGCTGGAGAGTGGAGAATGGGGTAATTCATTATGACTTTACCGTTCCCGGCAATACGACGGCTTTGCTCTATCTTCCTTCCACGGCGGCGAAGTACATCAGAGAGAACGGGAAGTTTGTTGGTAAAATGCGCAGAGGAATAGAATATATGGGGGAAGAGGATGGAAAGATGATGCTGAAACTTCAATCCGGAAAATACTCGTTCGAGGTGAGGAAGAAAAGGTTGGCTAAGAAGTAAGAAGTCGGCTGGGAAGTACAAACTTGTTCTTGCTGATACTTTGCCAATGTTTTGCCAAGGCTTTGGCAAGCCCTTGCCACCCCTTTGGCAAAGTCTTGCCACAGCCTTGACAAAAGTTTGCCAAAGGGGTGGCAAAACATTGGCAATGTATTTACTTCAGAATCGCCTCAGTGTACTGCTTGTCGTCTACCGGTTCGAGCCAAGTGTTCTTGTTGGTTTGCGGATTACATTCGATGGCGAGGTGGGAGAACCAACTGTCGGGCGCGGCACCGTGCCAGTGCTCCACGTTGGCGGGGATTTCCACTATATCACCCGGCAACAGCAGGCGGGCGGCTTCGCCACGTGCCTGATAATATCCTTTGCCACTTATGGCTATCAGAATTTGTCCGCCTGTGTGGCTATGCCAGTTGTTGCGGCAACCCGGTTCGAAGGTTACGTTAGAGATGGGGCAGTTCAGGTCCTTGTTCTGCGTCAGCCGGGCCAGATAGGCCTGCCCTATGAAATACTGTGAAAACATTTCCGGCAGTTTATCACCTGTGGGAAATACACTTGTTTGTTCAGGAGATTTCTTTTCCATGTTCTGTGCATTTAATTGGTTACAACAGTTGGGCAATGCCATTGCCACAGCCATAAAAATAGGTATTAACTTCTTCATATCCATATTGCTTTGAGGTATTAAAAAAGACTTAACCGGAGGAAGGGGGGTAGTTTCCTTCTTCCGGTTACAAAGTTACGGCATTCAAAGTTGGGAGGCTGTATACGGATTACTGATTGTTATACCAATTTTACGGAAGTGATACTCTTGGAGGAAGGGCAGCCTCTTTTACATATCTTCCATGGATAATCCCATATATTCTACTTGATAATTCGTTAAGTCGGAACTTTCAATGAAGAAACTACCTTTTGTCCGTAAACGTTCCATATCTATTTTTTGTTTCTGAATATCTTTATTCTGTAGCTGCCGACTTTGCATTCCATACCAGCAACGCCAGCACTACTGACAACAGCGCCGCCCCAATCCAGAACCAGTTGATGTAGGTGAAGTCATACGTATCTACTCCGTTCACTACGGTCTTATGCCCTTCTATCAGCACACCGCTCATTACATCCTGCAATCCTGCACCGATGTAACTGGCGATGCCTACTACTCCCAAAGCGGCTCCCGAAGCATTGCGCGGGGCTATGTCAACAGCCATTAGTCCGCCGAGGAAGCAAATCAGTACACCGATGCCTATCCCAAACAGTATCATCGCCAGGGCATCCAGCCAGAAATGTACGCCGGGCACCAGTAGAAACAGGCAAAGCGCCAGTACATTCATTAATCCAAATATAAGTGCCGGTGCATTGCGCCGCCCCTTAAACAGTTTGTCTGAGATTACCCCGGAAAGCATGGTACCTATGATGCCACATACTGAACTGATAGAGATAATAAAACTGGCATCCAATGTTGAGTAACCTTTCTGTGCCTCCAGATAAAATATCCCCCAGCTATTCACCGCATAACGGCTGATGTACATGAATGCACTGCTGAGGGCAAGTATCCAGATTGCCGGATTCCTTAATACGGCTTTCTGCGCACGATTAAATTCTTTCGTCTCCAGTGCACTCATCACTTTCTTTTCTTTTGGTGCGTTGACCGGAGGAAGCCCCTTGCTTTCCGGTGTATCGTGGAAGAAGCGCCAGATAAGTAACGTACCTACTAACCCTACCATGCCTGCACCCAGAAATCCGTAACGCCATCCGAGCGCACTCACGATGGAGGCCACAATGATGAACGTCATTGCTTCACCTATGTTGTGACTGGCACTCCAGAAACCATAAAATGAACCGCGTTCCTTGTCTGTGAACCAGCGTGATAATCCTACAACACAGGATGCCGCTCCCATAGACTGAAACCAACCGCTGATGCCCCATAATATGGCAAACAGTATGAATGAGTTCACAAAGCCCAGACACAGGTTTACCAATGCTGTCACCAGCAACCCCGTTGACATGAAGCGGTTGATGTTGCTTCTGTCCGCTAAGAAACCGTTGGAGAACTTACCTATGGCATAGGTGAAGAATAGTACAGAGCCGATGATGCCCAATTCTGTTTCGGAGAAGATGCCTTCATCTACAATCGGCTTCTTAACGATGTTCAGGCTCAGGCGACATACATAGTACATACTATATCCAAGGGTTGCCGCAAGGAAAGTCGACCATTGCAGACGCTTCAACTGATGCTTCTGTTCGGGCAAAGATTCCCCGTTACAAGGTGCCGGAGCCGACACCTTGTAAAAATCAATGATATGTTTTAACATGCTTTCCTTCTTTAGTTGTGCAGTTTTTTATCCTTTAAGTATTGCAGCAATATAGCGGGACGGTCCGTCTGAATCAGTTTTGCTCCTTGGTTGATGATCCATCCCCAGCTCTCGTCCGGCTGATGTAGCTCTACGGCACGGTCATCATCATGTCCGCCACAAAGCTCGGGCCAGAGGGAATTGATGAATATCTTTGCTCCACTGTCGTGAACCTTCTTGATGAGGCGCTGCACTTCGGGGCTGTCGTTGTTGAAGACCAACTCAAAAGCCTGTGGCTTCATGTGTTTCAGATACCCGTCGATGATAGCTTCTGCTCCCTCTTTGTGTAACTGGATAACAGGCATGAAAATCATCTTATCCAACACTTCGCCATGTTCGGCTTTCACTTGTTCGTAGGGTAATTCCGCTTTCATAATACATTGCTCTACGGTGCCTGTTTTCTCAAGAATGGCATATGCTTCTTTGAAGTAATCATAGCCTTTATCTACGTTTACCATAATCTTGCCTTTACATAATTCCATCACCTCTTCAAAAGTAGGTACCAGATGTCGGGTCTTATGTCCGGCTCCATTTCTCATTTGAAACTGGTGAAGTTCCTCTAAAGTATAATCTTCGGGTTTGCCTTTACCGGTAGTGGTACGGTCTATTGTTTTGTCGTGCATCAAAATGAGGCATCCATCTTTAGTCCGTTTCAAATCAATTTCCACCATATCTACTCCCATATCGATGCAATTCTGAATAGCTTGCAATGAGTTTTCAGGAGCATTCCGCCAGTCTGCACGGTGAGAAACTACTAAAACAACTTTATCTGCAGGTTCGTGAAACGCTTGGCAAATCTTATCGACAGGTTGTTGTCCGAATAAAGCAACAGTGTATAATGATAAGAGGCAACTTAGTAAAAAGACATTCCTTTTCATGGTTATTATTATTTTATGCATTTAAATATTTCTGATTTATATAGTATGCGGCTTTCCGATATGGGAACCATGTCATTAAAGACATACATGCGATATTCATCGCCTCCGGGATACACACGTACCATGATATGTCCTTGATGTGATGCCATCCTGTCGACTATATCACCGATGACGATTTTAGTGGCCGGATGCATATTGGTGGAAAATACATTTCGTTCTTCCGGGTAGATTTCTTTAGAGAAGAGGCGATGCAATACAGTATGGTTGGGATGTAAAGCATCCCAGGTTGACATAATAATGTTCCGGGGTGATAAATTCCGAAGAAAGTTCTCATTGGTTCCGTCTTCATATCCATGGTGATTTAAGACAGCCACTTCTACTTTGCCTACAACATCGGTAACCGGAGTTTCTATATCATGCCACTTCGGACGTCCCGGACGGGGAAAGCCGGGAATATCTCCTCCCGTATAATAATCAAACGAACCATAACTTAGTTTTATGACACAACTATACATGTTTTCTCTTGGCATTTCCTTTTGCGGATAGCTCTTCCGGGTTGGAAATAATGAACTGCTTCCTGCTTTTCCGTTCCATATCTGTCCATTAGCATATATGTTTCGTACATAGAAAGACGGGTACTTTTCCGGCTCATAGCATAATCTGAACTGCTCGCAGGAGCCTACTGAGAATGTTTCACGTCTGCTTTGGTCAATAACTGTGTTTATAAACTGATGATAGTTGGCGTAGCAAGAGTCTTTTGCAGGAGGAGGCATGAAATCATCTCCTCTGTCCACAATGACGCTGGCCGGAAAACTCTGGTATACTTCAGAGATACCGGTCAGATAATACCTGCCTTTATTCTCTTTTTTATGAAACCAGCTACCTATATGATCCGCATGATAATGCGTCAGAAGATAATAATCAATAGATTCTTTGTTCTTAGGGATGAAGAAGCGGATGTAATCAGCAATCCACTCACCAGCCCTTTGGGTGGTGTCAGGTTTCGCGGTAACGACTCTTTCACCGGTCCTGTTATTGTCTCCTGCATCAATCAGCATGGTACTTCCATCGGGCAATATGCAGAATGTACAATCTCCCTTTCCGGTGTTGATGTGATGAATATCCAGATAACCCTCTTTCCATTGAGGTAATTCTTGCGAAGAAGCACATACGGTTACTAAGGCAAATAGTAATCCCCAAATATATTTCATGTTTTCAGGTTTGAAAGAGAAGGGCGTGCCAAAAGCCACTTTGTGCATTTCGGGCGAATGATTATTTGCCTACACATAGTGCAATACTTTTGGCACAACCTCACTTGATAAATACTCAGATTAATTATATCCCGGATTCTGGGGGAATGTTTCCGGATTGTTCACCAGGTCGACCTCCGTTTTGGGTATCGGATATAAATACTCATTTTTAGTTATCGTGAAACCTACTCTTGCCATGGCCTCTATTGCCGTATCGGTGCGGATTAAATCGAACCAACGATGCAACTCGAACGGGAACTCTAAACGGCGTTCTTCTAATACTGCCTTGCGAAAGGCACTTTGGTCTTTCAAGTCCGTTATTTTATACTCTACTGCTTTTGCGCGTTTGCGAACCAGATTCAGGCAGTTCAGTGCTTTGCTGGTGTCGGAACCCTCGTAAGTGATTTCATTATGAGCTTCCGCACACATCAGCAGTATATCCGCCCATCTGAGTAATGGCAAATCAAATCCGACCTTAGCCGTGGTAGCGTCGAATGTATCGTAATACTTGGCAATTACATTATTATTGGCATCTACCCTTTTATATTCAATCATTGCTTTGCGTTCGTCCGTGTTTCCATAGGATGCCAGAAGTTGATTGTCAATGACTGATTTATCTTTAAAATAGTCGTTATATCCATGTCCTTCTCCCAAAACAGATTTTGAGTAGCGGACAGCAAACAGGATTTCTTTGTTCATTTCCTTGCTTACATCAAAAACATCCGCTACGGTATTCTGCAACCCGTATTGAGATGAGTAGTCTTTGATTATGTTGTCCAACAAAGATGCTGCCGAGGGCCATTTCTGTTGTGTCAGATAAACTTTTGCCAGTAATGCTTTGGCAGCTACAGAGGTGGCTCGTCCCAGATTGTCATCATCATAAGAAGAAACAAGCATACCGGATGCTCTTTCTAAATCTTCTTCTATAGTTTTGTAAATCTCTGACATTGCACTGCGTCCGTAACCTTTAGCTTCGGCAGCTGTCACTGGTTTCAGGATCAAAGGCGCATTTCCCCAAAGACGGACGATATTGAAATATGCCAAAGCCCGCAGGAAGCTGGCTTCTCCTTCATATTGTTTTTTAAGGTCGGCGTTAGTTACTACGTCTATATTTGCCAGTACATTGTTGCATCTGTATATTTGGTTATATAATTCTTTCCATGCATACCGCACGACGTTATTCCCGGATGTGACGGTAAAGTTGTCTATGAAGTAGAACATGCCTGCTGCTCCGCCGGGATTAATATCTTCCACATTATCGGACCTTAATTCCATAAGCGAAATGAAATATTCTCCATACTGATATGTTCCCTGTAGCGAAGCATAACAGGCTGATAGGGCAGAGTTTATATCTGAAGTGTTTTTATAATAATTTGCTGAGGATGCCTCGGATATAGGTGTCAGGTCCAAAAAGTCACTGCATCCACTGAGCAGTAAAGACGCAAAAGCTACAATATAATATTTGATTTTCATATTTTGATTATTTAAAAGGTTACGTTTAATCCGAATACGAATGATTTAGACAGAGGGTATGTTCCGTAATCAAGGCCCGGTGTTAATGAATTTCCTTTCATATTTACTTCCGGGTTGTATCCACTGTATTTAGTGAAAGTGAAAGGGTTTTGAGTTGAGAAATAGACTCTGGCACGGCTGATGCCTGCATTAGTCAGCCATGACTTTGGCAGAGTATATCCAAAAGTGATATTTTTAATTCTCAAATAAGAGCCATCTTCAATATGCCAGGTAGAAGTTGTGCCATTCATACCGGTTGCACTTCTATTTGCACGTATCACCTGACCATTACCCGGATTGTTTTCTGACTGCCAACGATTCAATGCATCTGCCTGACAGTTGTTTCCTCCTTCCATATTGTCAATGTAACGGCGGAATATATTGGCAATCTTATTACCTTGCACCCCTTGTAAAGCAACTGAAAGATCGAACCATTTATATTTCAGTTCCGTGGAAAAGCCATATGTGAAATCAGGCATATAATTACCTGTAATGGTACGGTCGTTTTCATCAATTTCCATATTGCCATCCATATCCTTAAAGCGGAAGTCTCCAGGTTTTGCACCATTGACGTGAGCATATTTACGCTGGCTCTTATCTGGATTCTGGGAATTATCAATTTCTGCCTGATTGGCAAATACACCGTCTGTTACCAAGGTGTAGTAATTACCGATGGGTTCTCCGACTTTAGTTATGAAAGTGACACTCTCAGAGGTGGTAATCATCTCGTCGGCACCACCGAGGTCTTTTACCTCATTGCGGTTGGCAGATATATTAAAGCGGTTGTTCCATGTGAAGTCTCCCCAGGTATTTGTCGTAGAAATGGCAAATTCAACACCTTTATTATTAACTTTTCCGATATTCATGGGTACTGTGCTAAATCCTGAGAATTCAACAACCGGTACATTCAGTAACATATCAGTCGTGTTACTATTATACAGGTCCAGTTCCAATGTCAGCATATTGAACAGCCCTATCTCCAAACCGAGATTGAACATAGCTGTCTTCTCCCAACCTAAATCGGGATTTCCGGCTGTTGCAGGGCGCAAACCACTGGACAAAGCGCCATCACCTTTCCCAAATACATAATTGTCTTCCTGTAATGTAGCGTAATACTCGTAATTGCCTATATTAAAATTACCACTGATACCATAGCTTGCCCGCAGTTTCAAAGATGAAAGCCACTTTATGTCTTTCATAAAATCCTCTTCACTGATATACCATCCGGCAGAAGCTGAAGGGAACATACCCCACCGATTGTTTTTCCCGAAACGGGAAGAACCGTCGGCACGCATTGCGGCTGAGAGTAGATATTTTCCTTTATAAGAATACTGCACACGTGCCAAGGCTGATAATAATGACCATTCATAGGCTGTTGCGCTCCAGCTTGTGATGGCCGATGCTGCGTTCATTGTGTGTACCAAGTCATTGGGATAACCATTACCGGCAATTAATGAAGTGTTGACGGATTCTTTCTGTGCACTCCATCCGGCTATGGCCGACAGATTGTGTACTCCTTTGATTGTTGTGGTATATGATAGTGTGTTTTCCCATATCCAGTTCAACATATTCTTATCCCGTTTTGAACCTTCAGGTACTGAGGGCGGAAGTCTGTCTAATGAAGTCGGTAGAGTAGAGGGTCTGTAATAAGAGCGGCTATAGCTGTTGAAGTCCACGCCAAAACTTGTCTTGAACTTCAGGTTCTTATACAGTTCATACTCACCGTAAACATTTCCCATGAACCGGTAGCGTTTCATCTGATCTTCCTTTTCATTTGCCAGAGCTACAGGGTTAATGATTTGCGGATGTCTATACTGCCAGTTCCATTGGTCGAAATTATAAGATCCATCGGCATTGTATACCGGCATGACGGGTGACATGGCTAAAGCTGAAGCCACAATTGTTTCTTCTTTATATCTGTCTTCAGTCGGAACAATGTTATATACTGAGTAATTAAAAGAAAGGTTGGTGCCAAATGTGAATCTTTTATAGTTGGCGTCTACTTTTCCTCTGGCTCCCATCTGTTCAAAGTCCGATCCGATAACGATTCCTTGCTCTTTCATGTAATTACCGGAGATGAAATATCTGGCTGCTTTGTTTCCTCCGGATAAGGAGAGATTATGGCTTGTGACAAGGCCGGTTCTCATAACTTCGTCCTGCCAGTCTGTATTTGTCAGTCCGGTTTTGCCATTAATATATGGCATAATCTCGGGAGGAAGCAAATATGCCTGATTGATTACATCCGGTTTATTCCCTAATTTCTGGTTACGTACCTCATTGGAGTCGTCGATACTGCCTTCAATGCCTTTGCTTGCTAACAAATCAAGGTAAGCATTATTGTGCCCGTCATAAGAGAGCCATGCATATTCATAGGCATCCAGCATATCTATCTTTTTGGTTCGTTGCTGGAAGCCTGCATAACCGTCGTATTGTACGGTTGGTTTCAGGTTTTTACCTTCTTTGCCTTGCTTGGTGGTAATGATAACAACGCCATTGGCACCTCTTGAACCGTAAATTGCCGCCGCCGAAGCATCTTTCAATACTTCAATAGACTCAATGTCATTCATGTTGATTGAACTTAGAGGGGATACATTCTGTCCTGTTCCGCTGCCGGCTTCGTTGGACATCGGGAAACCATCAACTACATACAATAGGTCTGTACCGGCAGTAATACTGCCACTACCTCTGACTTTGATAGATAGTCCGCCTCCGGGAATTCCATTGGGTTGTGTCACCTGTACACCGGCCATTTTACCGACAAGGGCTTGGTCGACACTGGAAACCGGAGCAGTCAATTCACTGGCTTTCATTGAAGATATGGAAGTCGTAACATCACGTTTGCGTTGTACGCCGTATCCTACGACAACTACTTCATCCAGCATCTCGCTATCTTCCTTCAAGGTTACTTTTGATAGAGCCCTGTCACCTGCCTTGAACTCCAATGTCTTGTAACCGATGAATGAAATGGTAATTTGTGCATCTTCCGGAACATTGGCCAGTGTATACTCGCCGTCTACATTGGTGATGGTGCCCAGAGTGGTTCCTTTCACCGCGATGCTTGCTCCGATCACCGTTTCTCCCTTTTCATCGACAATCGTTCCGGTAATCGTCTTAGTTTTCTGATTTACAGCCTCCTTCTGCAACAGTACTACTACATTGTCTTTCTCCATTCTGTAAGTAAGCTCCTTTCCTGCCAGCACTTTCTGCAAAGTCTGTTCGATGGTGGCGTTGCTTACGTTGAAGGAGACAGGCTGATCGAGCCCTGCCAGCTTCTCGTTGTAGAAGAACTTGTAGTCACTTACCTGCTCAATCTTTTTCAATGCGGCACGCAACGGCGTGTTTTCCACAGTGACGGTGATCTGCGAGAAGAGATTGAATGATACACTCAAGAACAAGGTGAGGCAAAGCGCCCGCATAGTTCTTAGATTCTTTGGTTTCCTGTTTTTCATATCAAATAAATTAAGTTGGTTTGATAGGTATACAGGCTTCCTTGTGTCGCTGTCCAAGCGGCTGTCCTCTTTTAACTCACATTAACAAACCAACGGCTATTTCTCCTTTAATATAATGACTGAATCCTCCACTTCGTAGCGGAATGGAGAAGTCAGCATGACGATGTTCAAAGCGTTCTGTATACCTCCACCGGGGATAGTGCCGGTGAAACGTTCTTCTGATATCTTGGGTGAGTCGATGCGTATCGTGACGTCGTAGACCCGGGAAAGGGCTTTCATGATATTCTCCAGAGATTCGTTCTGGAAGTAGAGGTTGCCTTTCGTCCAACTTACGTAGTCGTCGGGGTAGACTTTCTCAGTACTCAGTTTGCGGGTGGACTTGTTATAGTTTATCTTTTCTCCGGGACTTAGGGTGGTAGAAGTGGATGGTGTGTGAATACCGACTTTTCCTTCCAGCAGGACGACAGTCACATCCTGGTCGTTGCTGTAGGCGCAGACGTTGAATACCGTACCCATTACTTTAACTTCCAGTTCGCCCACCTGCACGATGAAGGTGCGGCGGATGTCGTGTGCCACTTTGAAGTAACCTTCTCCTTCCAGTTGCACCCGGCGTTCGTTTGTTCCGAAGTCGCTCAGATAGCTGAGTTGGGAGGCAGAGTTCAGGATGACGTCTGTACCATCAGGTAGAACTACAGTGGCTTTATCGCCCTTGTCGGCTTTCACAATGAAGGGGGAACGGGCTTTATCGGTATTGGAGATACTCAGAATATTGTAAGTGAAGAAGGCGATGCAGATGGGAATGCAAATCATAGCCGCCCACCTTGCCCAGGCGGGAATCAGTGCTTTGTCCGGAGTGCGCTTCACGGCGGGCTGTTGTGGTGTGCGAGACTCAGAGATGCCGGAAGATTCTTTGAGGACTTCCATCTTAATCCTGGCAAACATCTTATCGCGCAGGGCGGGATTGATGTCGGCGGCGGATTTCTCAAATTCTTTCTCCCACCATCCTGCCAGTTGGGCATTGTTGCGTATCCATCCTGCCAGTTCGCTGATTTCCACTTCTGTGATGTCTCCTGCGAAGTACTTCTCGGCTAAGTTCTTATAATATTCTTTTTCCATCTTCTCTTACTTATTTCTATATGTGTATACAGTTACTTCCATCCTCTTGTCCAATGATGCCATTATTATTGCATTTCGTTAACAAAAAAGGCCCATAGGATGAGAATCAGCTTATCGTAATGCTTAATGAATTGTTCGCGCATGAACTTCACGGCCAGCGACAATTGGGTGGCAACGGTGCTCTCTGAAATGCCCAACATCCCGGCTATCTCCTTGTTAGTGTAGCCTTGGCGTTTGCTGAGCAGGAAAATCTTCTTGCGAGAAGGGGGTAGTTCTTCGGCCAGTGAGTCGATGTAATCGTTCAGGAAGCGCAGGTCGGTGCTTTCTTCCGTCTGTTGGTCGCGGTCGGAACTACTTTTCAACAGGTATTCGGTATAGATGTATTCCACCGTCTGGTGCTGATACATATTCATCGACATATTGCGGGCTATGGTGCAGAGGTAGGAGATGAAGTTTTCAGTCGGGTCTATCCGCTCCCGCACCTCCCATACGCGGATAAACGTCTGCTGCACCACCTCTTCTGCCATATACTGATTGCCGGAGGAAATGCGCATCATGAAGTTGTACAGCTTGCCGCTATACAAATTATATAACTTCTCGAATGCCGGAAAGGAACCTTCCGTCAGTGATTGTAGCAATCGATTTATTTCATCGTTTTCAATCATATACTATTGATTTAGGCTTCAAAGGTATGCCTGGTGCTTATGGTAATCAGGTTACAATATTATTAATAATTTCCGAAATAACCGAATAGTAAGGTCGCTTTTGTTCCGCAGCTATGGCATACACATTCCTAAAGCTTGCCGAACGTATTCAGTAAGTTTGTAGAACGTGTTCTGAAAGCTTCAGGAATGCGTTCTGAAAGCTTTAGGAATAAACACTTCATATATAGGAGATTACGGACGATGAAAAGGGATGGATTTATGCAAGCGGGAACGGACGTTTGCTTTGACTATGCAGCGCATCCGGCAATAGGGCAAAAAAAAGGAGTACCGCTGTACTCCAACCTTTGTTAACCTTAAATCTAATACTATGAAAAAAATCACATTGCAAATGTAACCGTTTACTGTATTTCTTCCAAATTATAGCTTATGTTTACCGTTTCTTTTAGAATTCTTTCACGGATATTCACTGTTCTCGCACACGAGTTGTCTTTTTGATAGTATGCTGATGTGCTCAAGTCCGTGCGAAGTCCGTGCTTCTTCTGTATTTGCTCCGTATCTGCTCCGTGTCATCTCCGTATAGGGTCCTCTTTTTACGGACTTGGTACGGTCTTGGTACGGGCCTGATACGGTTCGGGTATGTACCTGATACTTCAATGGAGTAAATAAATAGTATAATTATTCACTTGTAAAGGCTTCATTATTATCTGTAAATCCTGCATTCAGGGAGGTATATGCAACTACAATTGCGGGAATGTTTACTGCAAAGTTGCAAATCTGTTTCATTCGTTTCACAGAACCTTTCACCCCCCGAAAAGAGTTATGAAATCTTTATTTTGTATGATTTTTATAGTATATTTTTGCCTCTATACAAAGCAAAGTTATGAGGGTTCGCGTCGGTTCATATATACTCTTAATACTCTTTTTTTTGATATTAGGAAAAGAAGAGGCGTGCGCCGAAAGATACGCGGCGAATGCCGATACTTGCAAAGTACGAGACCGGATGGTACAACCCGAAACATGGGGGAGAGTTTATCAATGGATAACGGACGACTCGCAGGTTCCGGACCGGGATGAAGTTCTGACGCTGATAAGGTATCATTACGGAGACTTCGGGAAACTGATGAAGTTACTGTGCCGATTGAATGAAGGTAAAGCCTGGGTTTATTTATCGGAACATATATTTCCGAGGATAGAGAAGGCGGAAGAGATAGAAAGTGATTTGTTCATAATAAAATTATCGTTGCCCGCAGATAGTCTGCCGATACTGAAAATGGAGCCAGTGCCTATTTCCGCTGCAATAAAAAATAAGAAAAAGAGAGAATTTAAAAATAGGACGGTATTAGCTATAAAAAACAATCTGCTGTATGATTTGGCACTGGCTCCAAATTTGGAAGTAGAATTGCCGGTAGGACGGCGGTGGTCTTTGAATGTTGAATATAAGTGTCCCTGGTGGTCGGACAATGGGCGCGGTTCCTGTTATCAGCTTCTTTCGGGAGGCGCTGAGGCTCGCCTGTGGCTGGGAAACCGCAAGAAGCGCGACCAATTGACGGGACATTTCGTGGGAGTATATGCCGAAGGGGGAGTGTATGATTTCCAACTGAAAAAAGATAAAGGGTATCGGGGCAATCATTATGCAGCTTCCGGTCTGACTTATGGATATAGTCGCCAATTGACCCGGCATCTGGCTCTTGAGTTCAGCGTGGGCATTGGTTATCTGGAGACGGAATACCGCAAGTACACTACTTACGAAGGTGATTTGATTTGGACAAGTAGCGGGCGCTATCATTTTATTGGTCCCACAAAAGCCAAAATCTCTTTGGTGTGGCTCATTAAGCGTAGGAGGTGAAAGCTATGAGGAATATGATGTATATGTTTCTTTTGCTTCTATCCGGACTATCGGTACTCTTGGCAGGATGCAGCTTCAGAGACATACTGGATGATTATCCCGTCAGTGGGGTACAGATAAAGTTCAATTGGGAGGGAGTGACGGATGAGTTGCCCGAAGGTATGCGGGTCATCTTCTATCCGAAGAGCGAAGAAGGAAGAAAGGTAGAGAGTTACCTGTCGGTGGAGGGGGGTGAAGTGAAAGTGCCTCCGGGATATTATGACATGGTGATTTACAATTATAACACGGAGTGTGTGCAGATTCGCGGCGATGGAGCGTATGAAACGATTGAGGCTTATACGGGATGTTGTTCGGGTCTTGAAACAAGCGAAAAAATGGTGTGGGCACCTGACCCTTTGTATGTAGTAAGTATGAATGATATGAGAATAGAAAAGAGTGAGGATGTGTTGTTGATGGAGTTTCAACCGAAATTGGTAGTCAAGCACTATTCTTTTGAAATAAAGGTGAAGGGACTGAAGAATGTGGCAAGCATTGTCTGCAACGTAGATGGAATGAATGGTTCTTATTGTATAAGTGATGGTACTTGTACGTCCAGCATTGCACCGATTTATGTAGAGGCCAACAGAGGTGATGATGTATTGCGTGGCAGTTTCTCGGCTTTCTCTGCACCAACGTTCACGAGTACCCGCTCAGGCGGAGAGGTGGTGATGAAGTTGTTGCTGATAAAGGTGGATAATACGGTTCAGGAGGTTAAGGTTGATATTACAAAAGCTGTGGCTCCTCCTACTCCTCCTTCGGGCGGTGAAGAAGAACCGGAAACGGATATAGAGATACCGATTGATGAGGAGATTGAGGTGGATGATGTGGAAGTTCCTCCCGGTGGAGGCGGAGGCATCGGAGGCGATGTAGGAGACTGGGACGATGAGACGAATGTGGAATTGCCCGTAGAATGAAAATGAAGAAATAATATATTAACTTATAATACAAACGATTATGAAGAAGATTTTATTGGCAGCCGTTGCTGCTTTGGCAATCGTAGGTTGCACGCAAAATGAAGAGATTGAGAATGTTGGTAACAAAGCGGAGATTAACTTTGGAACAATAGTAAGTAAGACTACAAGAGCTGCTGTGACAACTATTGATTCTTTGCAGAAGAGTGGTTTTACTGTGTATGCTTATAATACAGGTGAAACAAAAATGAATGGTGTCGTTGCTAAAGGATTGGGAACTCCTTTTATGGATGGTGCAGTTGCTACATATACTACAAAGTGGGAATTAGCAGGTGGTCCATATTATTGGCCTTTTAATGGTTATGTGCAGTTCTTTGCATATGCAACTGATGCAAGTGCTACATATAAGTTGAACGATAGTGATATTTATCCAACTATTACTTATACTATAAATAATGATGCTTCTAAACAGAAAGATTTTGTAGTAGCACAATTATATAATCAAGAGAAAACTGAGAGTGCTGTACAGCTTCCATTCCTTCATGCGCTCACTCAAGTGAATTTTTCAGCAAAAGGCTCCAATGTTGATTTGAAATATACGATATCTTCAATATCAATTGAAGGAGTTGCCAATACAGGTATTTATTCATTTGCAAATAGTGCGTGGAATGCTACAGGAACAGCAGGAACCTATGTTTATCCTACTGCTAAAGATGCTCCTGTTTCAGGTACTACAATAGCAACTTTAGATCAACCCAAAGGTGCTTTAATGTTGATGCCACAGACTATGACTGCCGACTCTAAGATTAAAATTAGTTATAATGTTTATAATGCTGATGATGTTCAAATTGATGCGGTTACTGATGCTGAAATAAGCTTGAATAACAAAGCAGCTTGGGAAGCAGGTAAAAAAGTACGCTATACCTTAACTTTGTCAAGTGAAGGAGCTACTATCAGCTTTGCTCCTGAGGTTGGTCCTTGGAATACAGATGATGATACCCCTGTAAATCCTTAAACTAATTCTATAGCTATATTTCCTTTCCCTGAAGACTTTCCCCTAAAAAAGTCTTCGGGGATTTTTTTGTATCTCAATAAAATATTCATATTTTTGCGGCACAATAACAAACAAAAACATTCAATCTACAATGCATGATTACTCCGTCTGTGGGGCGACCATACCGTGTCAGGAATGTCCGAAGGCTGTGGACAACTCCATAATATACGCTTCTCATCCCAGAGGCTTCCACCTCCCAGCTCAAAAATGCGAAGAAAACATCATGATTTTCCTATTGAAAGGAGAAGTGCTTATCAACAGTCAGGAGTATGCCGGAACCGTATTGCATGCCGGAGAATTCATTCTTCAAGCCATTGGTTCAAAGTATGAAGTCCTTGCACTGACAGATGCCGAATGTGTTTGTTACCGCTTCAATCAGCCGGAGCAATTCTGCGAGCAACGTTATAAGCATATTATGGCAGAGGTAACCCCGCCGCTCATCTTCTCCCCTTTAAAGATAATCCCTGAATTGAACTACTTTCTGGAAGCTTCGAAGTCCTATCTGACAGAAAAAAGAATTTGTCGCGAACTACTCTCTTTTAAAAGGAAAGAACTTGCCTTCATCCTCGGACAATTTTATTCGGACTACGACCTCTCCATGCTGGTGCATCCACTTTCTAAGTACACCTCCACTTTCCAGTATTTCGTCCTGCAAAACCATGCCAAAGTGAAGACTGTGGAAGAACTTGCCCAGTTGGGAGGATACAGCACCACCACCTTCCGGCGCATCTTTAACTCTGTTTTCCACAAACCTGTTTATGAATGGATGATGGAGAAACGCAAAGAAAGCATCGTCTATGAGCTTCGTTACACAGAAGCCACCATTTCCGAAATCTGCTATAAATATGGCTTCGAGTCTCTGCCCCACTTCTCCAATTTCTGCAAGAAGAACTTCGGCTCTTCTCCCCGTGGTTTACGGCAGAGTCATCCTGCATAAATGTGCGAGAAAGACAGTATCCGTTATTTGCGGAGCGGCTGATTGAAACGGTACTTCATTGAAATAATGAAATAGCTCCCTATTTGTTGAGTGTGGCGTTCATACAATCCATCTGCCATTGTGCCGCGATAATAATTCTTCTGTTGGCTGAGTATATCTACCCAGTTGGCTGATAGTTCAGCTTGTTTCTTTTTCAGGAAACGCCATGTGACGCTTGCATTCCAGACAAGCTGGTCGTCGTCTCCCTTTTTGATGTTTGTACCGTTTCGGAAAGAGTAATTAGCATCCGTTTTCAGTTGTATGCTTCCCGGGAGATCGGCAAATGTATTTAACCCGAAGCTGTAATTGCGGGTGTAAGTATTTGTTTCTAAGAGTGAGTTGCTGGATTGCTGAAAATTCCATCTCCCATTTAGTTCAAAATTGCCCCATTTAGGCTGGTAGGAGAAACGTAGTTCGCTGTTTAGCCCGGTGTTATGAGTGGTGCTGCGTTCCGGTTGCTCGGTTTGATTCTCGTTGATGAGGCCGACGTTTTGAGACAGATTGCTTCCGGCATTGGCATTGATGCCGAAACTTTTGATACGCTTCTGATAGCGCAGCATGCTGCCTGCACTCCAGTTTCCGTTAATATTGACCGGATAAGTTTCGCGCCCACCCGTCTGCTGGTTGTAGGTCACTGCACGGGTTTGGCTGTTGATTCTGTTTTGCAGGTTCAGCGAGGCAAAGATACCTTTATCGGTGTTCTGTGCTTCCAATCGGAAATATTGGTCGTAGGTCGGTTTCAGGTTGGGGTTACTTCGCGTGATATTCAGCGGATCACTGTTGTTGGTTGGTGAAATCAAATCCTGTAAGGAAGGTTGCCAAGTGTTCCCGAAATAACTCAGGGTTAGCCTGTTTTTCCTTTTCTGCCACGAGACTCTCAGAGTTGGACGGAAGCCGACAGAGTGAATGGCAGTATCAGCTCTCTGCAAACCGGTTTTCTGATCTAAAGTGCGTCGTTCGGGCTGCACGGACAGCCCCAGGTTTATGTTCCATATTGTGTCGGAGTAGTTGAGATAGAAATCTACCGCATGTTGCAAAGTACTGCTGTGGCTTCGGTTGCTAAGGCTGTCAATGTAGTGTGCTTCATATCCCGGTGGCAGGAAACCTACTTTTTCCTCCGTCTCTTCCATAAAGGTGGACAGATCGTATGTATTGCGGTCATCTTGTTGCTTACTGTAGTTGAAGTTATACGAAAGCTGTGAGCGCAGTTGCTTTGTGAATGGGTGCACGAACATCAGTCCGATACCTTGTTCCCGATTGGGTGAAAGGGAAGATGAGTATTGATTACGATAAAGTACGGAATCCTTTCCTGCGCTGTTCTTCAGTTGATAGTAGGTGGTTGAGGAGATGGAATAGTTTTCGTTTTCACCCTTGTTGCTATTGTACTGGGCTGTCAGGCCTATGGAACTACCTTTTTTGTTTAGTCGGCGCATGATGTTGGCGTGGAAGGAGTAGCGCTGCTGATTGCCTTGCATCAGTGAATTCATGGCAATATCATTGATTTTCTGGTCATCGGGCACATGGTCGATACCGCTGAAAGGATCCAGTATATTCAGATGGGGATTTTCATTGAACGTGGCTTGGCGGCTATTGTTGGTGCTATTATTGCGGATGAGACTGAAATTACCGAAGACGTGCACGAAAGTCATGGTGTCTATCTGCCAGCTCAGGCCCATTGTCGCATTCATATTGCGACTGCGGTTCGCATTGTCTCCGGCAGAGTATTGGTATTTGTTTCCACTCGTCAGGTACTGCTCGTTGTATGTGGAGGATTCACTGCCCTGATTGTTATGATAATACATCAGATTCCCATTGATGCTCAACTTCTCGCTGAACTTCTTCATGAAATTCATGGCGACGTTCTCCTGTATGTTATCTTTGTAGCTGGTCTTCATGTCGAGATTGCCGGAATGGGCCATTACGGAGAGGTTGTTTCCGTTCTTCTGGAAGTAATTGCCTTGCAGGTCAAAGTCTTTCTTGTTGTTATTGCCATATCCGGCTTTTCCGGATGCTAGCAGGGTGCCGTTGAACTCCTCTTTGGTTTGCAGGTCGAGCACATAATTCTCATCTCCGGTTTTGACCCCTGTCAGTTTTTCCAGTTTACTCTTCTTATCATACACTTTTATTTTACTGATGATGTTTGCAGGCAGGTTTTCCAATGCCATACGGTTGTCTCCGGCAAAGAAGGGCTCACCATTCACGTTGATTTCTTTGATGGGTAGTCCGTTGTATTTCAGCGTTTTGTTTACGCTGTCGTATTCCATTCCGGGGATACGTTTCACGAGTGCTTCGAGGTATGAGCCTTCCGGAGTTTTGTAGGCTGTGGCATTGATAACCGTAGTGTCTCCTACCTGGTCCATCTCACGAATTTGTCCTTTGACTGTAACTTCTCCCAGTTCAATGCCTTCTTTCAGCAGGATGCTACCGAAATTGATGGTGGAAGATTGGTCGTCCAGTTTGTGGAAAACGGATTGCATTCCCGTATATGAAGTTTTTAATAAGTATTCTGTTCCTTTTTGTGGAATGAATTGAAGATTGAAGTGACCATTCGCATCGCTTGCAGCTCCTTTTACAAAAGTTGAGTCTTTGCTGGTCAGAATAACTACACTTGCATAGGGCAGAGGTTCTTTACCATCTTTATTCTCTGTCACGGTGCACACTTGCCCTTTGACTGTTCTTGTTTTTTGAGCAAATAGAATAGTCGGGACCAATAAGAGCAGTAATAGAGTCCAGAATTTGTGCACGTTTTTCTGTATTATTGTAAGTAGCCACAAAAATAGGGAGTTTTGGTTGTATTCAATATTATTATAAAGGGAAAACGTTCTTTTTTCGTAGAATTTATAGTATTTTTGCTTGGTGTTAATTCTATAATGAAAACCGACAAACTTAAATATATATTTGCCTTTGTTTTTCTGCTATGTGCTTTCCTATGCGGAGTAAACTTTAAACAGTGGTATACTATTAACCATCGGTTGGAAAAACATATTTCACTTATTTATTCTTTTTCTTCTAATGATGGCGGCTACGGGAATTTTGAGGAACTCCTGCAGCAGGAATTCAGAAAACAGGGAATAGAACCTGTATTTGATAAGTTCTATCTGGATTGTAATCATCTCAGCACGAAAGATGAGATAGAAAGTATGAGGACTTATCTTGAGATTGTCAGAAACAACGAGGTAGACCTTATCCTTACGGTAGGTGACCAGTCTACATTCGCCTTGCTTGCCACTCGTCATCAATTGCTTTCTTCTATTCCTGTGGTGGCTTGTAACGTTCATTTTCCTGATGAAAAACTGATAGGAGAATATGAACGTAGTAGAGTCTATGTGTTACGGGATACGCCGGATTTTAAACGTAACCTGGATTTTATTACATTATTGCACCCAAATGTAGACATGGAGATTATCTACAATGTAGACCTGACCATTCTTGGACATAAATCTTTCGACTTGTTTACTCGGTTCATCGACAGGAGGAATGTGCAGGTTTTAGGTTATGAATCGGCTTTCTCCGCACAACTTCAGTACAAGAAATTGCAAGAAATGATTGAGTACTACAATCTGAAACCCGCTGTGGCAAGGCAACGTTTCAAGAAGGAGAAATTGACCATAAGCCTTTGCCCTTTCCGATATATTAAGGGGACTTCCTTGCTCGTTATGATGGAGAAGTCGAGAACTGACCAGGGCAAACAGGTATTCCTGCTGGATAAGTTTGATATGATGGCACTCCCGATAGTTAAAGCTATGAATGTTCCCTCTTTCAGTTGTATCCGCGAGGGTTTCGGGGAAGGTACTAAGATTGTGGGTGGCTACATGGCTACGGATGAGATTTCCGCCCGGTCTGCAGCTGATTTTTCAGTCCGCCTGATGAATAAGGAGAAAATGGGCATGCCTAAAATCAGGGATTTGGAGAAAGAATATGTACTCGATTGGACTTATTTTTCTGCTCATAGCAGCTACCATATGAAGAATGTGCCGAAAGGTGTGCGTATCATCAATTACCCACTCTACGACCATTATCGTGAAGAACTTTATCTTCTGGTCGGGGTGTTTGTTCTTGCTTTTATTCTTGTATTAATCAGTCTGTTGCGTATGCGCCGGCATTCCCGGATTGCACGTGAGAATATGGAGATGCTTGAAGAGGCTCATAAGCGCCTGACTCTTTCTACAGATGGAGGCCGGGTCTCACTGTGGAATATACAAGGGGGTGATATTATTGAATTTGATGAAAATTATACTCGTCTGGTGGGACTGGAGCAGCGGAGCTTTGTGAGAATGGATTTCCTGAAGTATGCACATGCGGATGATGTGCCGTTATTGAATTCATTGTATGAAACACTGCATCAGTCTACAGATATGCAGGTGCAGCGTGTACGTTTCTGCTTTGGCGAAAAAAAGGATGATTACCGTTGGTATGAACTCCGGTGCCGCAGCCTGAAAGATGCTAAAGGAAAGATAATGCTGGCGGGTATCATGCAAGATGTTCAGGAACAGGTGGAGCGTGAGGAGCAGCTTATTCTGGCCAAACGGATAGCAGAAAAAGCCGAATTGAAACAGTCTTTCCTTAATAATATGAGTCATGAAATCCGTACTCCGCTCAATGCTATTGTTGGCTTTACGAACTTGTTGGTAGGTGAAGGCGCTGACGAGATTGAACCGGAAGAGCGGGAAGCTATGCTCGAACTTATCAATCGTAACAACGAACTGCTTCTGAAACTTATTAATGACGTAGTGGAAATATCCCGTCTGGACTCCGGAAATATGAACTTTGAGATTAAAGAGTGGAACATGGTGGAAATTGTGAAGGAGATTTATATGACTTATCAATCCTTGATCCAGCCTTCACTGCATTTCCGGCTGGAACTGGATGAAAAGGCCTCTCTGCCTGTCAATATAGATCGTTTGCGCTTTAGTCAGGTTATTTTCAACTTCCTGAATAATGCGAATAAGTTTACCCGGAATGGTGCGATAACATTAGGATGCAAAGCAGATAAAAACCATAATCAGATTAGTATATATGTGGAGGATACTGGCAAAGGCATTGAAGAAAAAGAACTCATGATGATTTTTGACCGTTTCTATAAAGCTGATGAGTTTGAACAGGGAAGCGGGTTGGGACTTTCTATCTGTAAGGTTATTATCGAGAGGTTGGTCGGGCGCATAGAGGTGCAGTCTGAAGTGGGAAGGGGTAGTTGTTTTACGGTAATTCTGTCTTTAGCAAATCCGGTATAGAATAACTGAAAAGACTTCTTCGCTACCTTTCGGGCTATAAGTATATGAAAACTCCTCTGCCAGTTGCCCGGCAGAGGAGTTGGTGATATTAATCAAATGTAGAAAGGGCTGTTTAGTCTTTCAGTTTTGCGATGATGAAGTCACGATTCAAGCGAGCGATGTTGCTGATAGAAATATTCTTCGGACACTCAGCTTCGCAAGCGCGAGTGTTAGTACAGTTACCAAATCCGAGTTCATCCATCTTGCTCAACATTGCTTTCGCACGGCGCAATGCTTCCGGTTTACCTTGCGGCAGCAAGTTCAACTGGCTAACTTTGGCAGAAACGAACAACATAGCAGAACCATTCTTACATGCAGCTACGCAAGCACCGCAACCGATGCAAGCAGCAGCATCCATAGCTTCGTCAGCAATCTGTTTCGGGATCAGGATAGCGTTGGCATCCTGAGGAGAACCTGTACGTATGCTCACGTAACCACCGGCTTGCATAATCTTGTCATAAGCTGTACGGTCTACTATCAAATCCTTAATTACCGGGAAACCGGCAGAACGCCACGGCTCAACAGTAATGGTATCGCCATCGTTGAAACGACGCATGTAAATCTGACAGGTAGTAGCGCCGGTTGCAGGGCCATGCGGATGTCCGTTGATGTAGAGCGAACACATACCGCAGATACCTTCGCGACAGTCATGATCGAATACAACTGGTTCATTACCTTCAGCAATCAGTTGCTCATTCAAGATATCCAACATTTCGAGGAATGAAGTGTCACCGGGGATATCTTTCATTTGGTATGTTTCGAAAGCGCCTTTTGCCTTTGGACCTTTCTGGCGCCATACTTTCAGTGTGAAACTTATATTTTTATCCATTTTCTTTAATTCTTTAAATGTTCAACTTCCCGATTAGCTCTTATAGTTACGAGTCTGTACCTTGATTGCTTCGTAAACCAACGGTTCTTTCAGCAACTCAGGAGCTTTTTCGTCGGAGCCTTGATATTCCCAGCAAGCAACGTAGAAGAAATTTTCATCATCACGTTTTGCTTCACCTTCCTCAGTCTGGTATTCTTCACGGAAGTGACCACCGCAGCTTTCGTTACGGTTCAGAGCGTCGTAAGCAACCAATTCACCCATGATGATGAAGTCGTACAGGCGGATAGCTTTATCCAACTCTACGTTCATACCTTCCTTGTCTCCCGGGATAAACAGGTCTTTTTCGAATGTCTTGCGGATTTCTTTCAGTTTGGCGATGCCGGTCTTCAAACCTTCTGCTGTACGACCCATACCTACAAATTCCCACATCACATGACCCAGTTCCTTGTGGATAGAGTCTACAGACTTCTTGCCCTTGATGTTCATCATCCAGTTGATTTTTTCCTGAATAGCTTTCTCTGCTGCTGCAAATTCAGGCAGGTCGGTAGAGAAACGGGGAACTGTAATCTGGTCGGCCAAATAGTTTTGGATAGTATAAGGCAATACGAAGTAACCGTCAGCCAGACCTTGCATCAATGCAGAAGCACCGAGACGGTTAGCACCGTGGTCAGAGAAGTTACATTCACCGATAGCGAACAGACCCTTGATAGAAGTCATCAGTTCGTAGTCAACCCAGATACCACCCATTGTGTAGTGGATAGCCGGATAGATCATCATCGGATTATAATATTTCACACCGGCAATTTCTTTTGCCAGTTCACCCGGATTAACGTCAGTGATTTCCTCATACATATCGAAGAGGTTGCCATAACGTTGAAGAACAATATCAATGCCTAAGCGGCTGATAGCCTCAGAGAAATCGAGGAATACTGCCAAGCCTGTATTGTTCACACCGAAACCTGCATCGCAACGTTCCTTAGCAGCACGACTGGCAACGTCGCGCGGAACCAAGTTACCGAATGCCGGATAGCGGCGTTCCAAGTAATAATCGCGGTCTTCTTCGGGTATATCGCTTCCCTTAATTTCGCCTTTCTGGAGTTTTACAGCATCTTCTTTCTTCTTCGGAACCCAGATGCGACCGTCGTTACGCAGAGATTCCGACATCAAAGTCAGTTTAGACTGCTTGTCACCGTGAACAGGAATACAAGTGGGGTGAATCTGTACCATAGCCGGGTTAGCCATCCATGCACCTTTACGGTAGCAAGATATAGCAGCCGTACAGTTACAAGTCATAGCGTTGGTAGACAGGAAGTAAGCATTTCCGTAACCACCGGTAGCGATAACTACTGCGTGGGCAGCGAAACGTTCCAGTTTACCGGTAACGAGGTCTTTAGCAATGATACCGCGTGCACGTCCGTCGATGAGGACAACGTCCTGCATTTCATAGCGGGTGTATAGTTTTACAGTACCTGCGTTTACCTGGCGGCTCAGTGCAGAGTATGCACCCAGCAACAATTGCTGTCCGGTTTGGCCTCTGGCATAGAATGTGCGTGATACCTGAGCACCACCGAAAGAACGGTTATCCAACAGGCCGCCGTATTCGCGGGCGAAAGGAACACCTTGTGCCACACATTGGTCGATGATGGCGTTGGATACTTCTGCCAAGCGATAAACGTTAGCTTCGCGGGCACGATAGTCACCACCTTTTACAGTATCATAGAACAGGCGGTAAACAGAGTCACCGTCGTTTTGGTAATTTTTAGCAGCGTTGATACCACCCTGTGCAGCGATGGAGTGTGCGCGGCGTGGAGAATCCTGAATACAGAAGTTGAATACTCTGAAACCCATTTCACCGAGTGAAGCGGCGGCAGAAGCACCTGCCAATCCCGTACCTACCACGATGATATCCAAACGACGTTTGTTGGCGGGGTTAACTAATTTCTGGTGAGCTTTGTAGTTGGTCCATTTCTCAGCCACCGGTCCTTCCGGAATTTTTGAATCTATCTTAGTCATAATGCTATTACATTTTAATCGTTTACAATTTACAAATTAGCAAGCACCGCCGCACATCAATGATTTTGCAAAGAATACGACAACTACCAGGGCGAAGCATACAACAACGATAGTGGAGTAGATGTTAGAAATACATTTCCAACGGTTAATCCATACTTTGTTGTTCCAGCCCAGAGATTGCATGGAGCTCCAGAAACCGTGAGTCAGATGGAACCATAATGCACCCAGCCAAATGAGGTAAAGCACTACGTATACCGGATTGCTGAATGTGTTTTCAATGTGATGAACACCGTTAGCGGCAAATTCCAGCGTAGTTGCATCGGCATACATACCCATGTTGTGCATCAACTCGGGAAGTTGCATCTTTGCCCAGAAATTAATCAGGTGAAGACCCAAGCCTACGATTACGATAAGACCCAACACGAGCATATTCTGAGAAGCCCATTCCACAGTCTTAGGTTTATCTACTACAGCATAGCGTTCGTTACCGCGCGCTTTGCGGTTCTGCATCGTCAGCCAGAAGGCGTAGATGATGTGAATGATGAAAAGGGCAGCCAAACCTACCGTAGCCACCAAGGCATACCAGTTTGCTCCCAGGAACTCACAAACCATGTTGTATCCCTCTGCCGAGATTAATGCAACCAGGTTCATCGCCATGTGAAACGTCAGAAACAGGACAAGGGCGATACCGGTAACGCTCATCACCACTTTCCTTCCTACAGATGAATTACTTAACCACATAAATGATTGAATTTAAATTATTTAATAGTTAGAAAATTTGCTTTTCTTTAGAGTTTCCTGCTAATTTCCCGCAAAAATAGATGAAATACATTGATTAAACAAGGAATTAAAGAAATAATTCCGTAATTCAAGGGAAAGATAGAAGTTGACAGACGGTAAGGGAACAAACTGACAGGGAATGGATTAATCTTCCCTGTCAGCTTGTTCCCTTGCCGAGTCGTCCCCTTTTTCTTTGATAATGGTGATTTTTTCCCCGCTGGCAGCACGTTTCCGCAGGGCTCGGGGCGTGTCTCCAAAGGAATCTTTGCAGAAGTGGGCAAAGTGGGATAAGGAGTCGAAACCATACCGCGCACTGATTACGGAAACACGTTGTTTGGTAAATTGCAAGTCGTTCAGAATACCTTCACGCTTCTTGTCCAATATCCATTCGTATACAGGTACATTATACATATTTTTAAACAAGCGACGGAATGTAGTGGTGGTGTATCCTCCTAAATGGGCGAATTCTTCCACATTCTTCACCTTGTCGTAGTTCTGCATAATGAAATAATGGAAACTTTCAGTATAAGTACTGATGGGATAGAAGAAAGTACTTATCTGGCGTAGCGGATAATAGCAGGTTAATATGTAAACCAGTTCCTGACGTTTGAGGTCAAGGTATTTTCCGCAAGCAGAAGGTTGTTCTTTGAAATAATCGACGATATCGTGCAGTAAACGTTCCAGTTTTGCGTTGGCTATCAATGGCGTGTAGGTCAGTGGAGCTTCGGAGCGTTCCAGAATCTCTTTATAGCGGTCCTCACATAAAAGTGGAAGTTCCGTAAACCAATAAGCGATATATTCCACATCGGTTAGTGCCAATAACTCCATTTTTGAACCGATAGCTTGCAAAACACATTGTCTACTTTGGAGTGTAGTTCCAGGGTATTCGTTGCTATTTATCAGCAACTCACCCTTTATCACAAAAATCATGCAGTTTTGTGTGCACTTCTCCGCAGAGAAATGCTGCCCCTGAGGATATTGGCGGTATGCCAACGTCCCCTCAGAAACTTTCGGGCACAGACTACAATCTACTTGCCGTGTGCAAAGAGTGTCTTTTGTCATGAAATATAGGACGAATTACTAAATTTATGGCAACAAAGATAGAATTTTTTTGTGAATACTCTAACAAAATCATCTATCTTTGCAGCAAACTATAAGAAAGACTGCATGAAAAGGACTATTTTTTTTGTATTTTTTGCATCGTTGGTTGTATTCAGTATTTCTGCACAGAATTGGGATATTAATACTTTACATCAAATAAATAGCTGGGATGGTAAATTTATTCGTAATTATAATAAAATAATTTCTCGTACAGAACCTTATATTGCCGTGGGAGTTCCTGTAGCGATGGCATTGGCTGCCTGGATAAAAAAAGACCGTGAATTATTGAAAGATGCCATATACGTAGGAACCAGTGTTGCCGGTGCTTTTGTGGTGACTTATGGTATGAAATATCTTATAGATCGTGAACGCCCATTCGACCGTTATCCCGATCAGGTGCATGCTTATAGTCACGAAACCAGTCCTTCCTTTCCTTCGGGACATACGGCAACAGCTTTTGCATTGGCAACTTCGCTCTGTGTGAGGTATCCCAAGTGGTATGTGATAGCTCCTTCCGCCTTATGGGCATGTTCTGTTGGGGTATCCCGCATGAATGAAGGTGTGCACTATCCGTCCGATGTACTGGCGGGTGCAGTCATCGGAGCCGGATGTGCGGTAGTCAATATCTATGTGAATCGTTGGCTGAATAAATGGTTATTCGGCAATTAATTCAGAATTTCCTGATATTTATTGGTATTCAGCAGTTCTAAAGCTTGTTGTACGCTATTGTTCGTAGTGTTTATTACTTGGAAATATTCATTCATATCCCAGAGGTCACGGGCAATCAAGGCTTTCAACTGTGTCTTTATCAAGGGCAGTGACTTGTTGTATTGCTCTTCGTTGAACTCAATCTTTTCCTTCTCGGCAGCAGCGCGTATGTCTGCAAGCATTTGTTCGTCTATCTCGAACTTATTGTTGAAGGAGTCGAACTTCTTGTATTTCTCCTGTAACTCTTTCCGGTGATTTTCTATGTACTTCGTTGTTGCTTTGATGACAACGCCTTTGGCTACAAGGTTCCGGTGGTAGTCAGTGTATTGGGTGGTGTCAATCGGTACAAAATAATCGGGCATGATACCACCACCACCATATACGGTGCGTTTCAGCTTCTTGGTTGAATTCTTCAGTGAGTCGGGGAAGTGGATGCTGTCGGCATGCATCATCTCTCCGCGGTTGAAGCGTTCTACCAAATCCATATTGTATTTCTCCTGACCATCATCTTTTCTGAGGCTTCTGCCATCCAGATTAGCGGTATGATCGTAAGGCTTCTGGATGCAACGGCCGGAAGGGGTATAATAACGAGCGATAGTCAAACGTATCATAGAACCGTCGGGCAGGTCGATGGGGCGTTGAACTAAACCTTTGCCGAAAGTGCGGCGGCCTACAACTAAACCTCTGTCCCAATCCTGTACGGCACCGGTCACGATTTCACTTGCAGAAGCGGAATATTCATCGACCAACACGATAAGGCGTCCGTTCTTGAAGTTACCTGTACCTCTGGCGTAGAAGTTGCTGCGTTGTGAGGTCCTTCCTTCGGTATATACAATAAGTTCTTTCTGTTGCAGGAATTCGTTGGCAAGGTCGATAGCTGCATTCAGATAACCGCCACCGTTGCCTTGCAGGTCAAGTATCAAGTCCTTCATTCCCTGTTTTTGTAGTTCTTTGAGGGCTGCCGTGAATTCCTCGGCGGTAGTGGCGCCGAAACGGTTGATGCGGATATAACCTGTTTTAGGCTGTATCATATAAGAAGCGTCCAGACTGAGAATAGGTATTTTATCACGTTTTACGGTGAAGAGCAAAGGGTCGTCTACTCCGCGGCGAACAATGGTCAGTTTTACTTCCGAGTCCTTTGGGCCACGCAAGCGTGCCATAATATCTTCTGTGGACATCTTCACGCCGGCAATGGCGCTGTCGTTTACTGCAACGATACGGTCACCTGCCAGGATACCTACCTTTTCAGAGGGACCGTTGCTGACGGGCTGTATAATTAATAAGGTGTCTTCTATCATCTGAAACTGCACGCCTATACCTTCGAAATTGCCTTGCAGAGGTTCGTTCATCTTTTTCACTTCCTCGGCGTCATTGTATGTGGAGTGCGGGTCGAGCTGTGCCAACATGCGGATAATAGCTTCTTCCACCAGCTTATTTTCGTCTACCGAGTCTACATACAGGTTGGCAATAGCAAACTCTGCCATTTGTAACTTGCGGGCAGCTGCGTTGCCCATGTTTTGTGCCTGCATGGAAGTCATGGCACCTACACATATCATTAAGATAAGAAGTTTCTTCATTATTCTCTTCGTTTATCACTTATCACTTTGTTACTTATCACTAAATCTCCATCCCTTTGGGAATAAACTGGCTGATGTCCTTGCCAAACTGCAACAGCTCGCGGACGGTGGTCGAGCTGATACACGTCAGTTCGGGCTCGGTAAAGAGCAGGATGGTTTCGATGCCTGCCAGTTTACGGTTGATGTCTGCAATAGTTTCTTCGTATTCGAAATCTTTCACAGTGCGGATGCCGCGGATGATGAATTGAGCATCCACCTGCTGGGCAAAATCAATTGTCAGGCAATCATAAGAATATACTTTGATGCGTGGCTCGTTCCGGTAGAACCCCTGTATCATTTCCACGCGTTTTTCGATGGGGAAATAGGTGTTCTTGTTTTCGTTGATACCAATTCCAATGATGATTTCATCCATAAAGGTCAGCGCGCGGGCCACTACCGAGGAGTGCCCGATAGTGAAAGGGTCGAATGTTCCCGGAAAGATTGCTCTTCTCATGATGCCAAGTCTTCTTCTATAACCAGATTATTGATAATAAAGTTTTGCCGTTCCATGGTATTCTTACCCATGTAGAATTCCAATAACTCTTTCACAAGGTCCGTCTTGCGCAGGGTAACCTGCTCCAGACGCATATCTTTGCCGATAAAGTGCTTGAATTCATCGGGTGAAATTTCTCCCAAACCTTTAAAGCGGGTGATTTCAGGATTCGGTCCCAGCTCCTCAATCGCCTTCTGCCGTTCTTCTTCCGTATAGCAATAAGTGGTCTTTTTCTTATTACGCACGCGGAACAGCGGGGTTTGTAATATATATACATGCCCTTTCTTAATCAAATCCGGGAAGAATTGCAGGAAGAATGTGATGAGCAGCAGTCGGATATGCATACCGTCTACATCGGCATCGGTGGCGGCAATTACCTTGTTGTAACGCAATCCTTCAATGCCGTCCTCAATGTTCAGGGCAGCTTGCAGCAGGTTGAATTCTTCGTTTTCATATACCACCTTTTTGGTCAGGCCGAATGAGTTCAACGGTTTACCGCGAAGACTGAACACAGCTTGCGTATTCACATCACGGCTTTTGGTGATGGAACCACTGGCGGAGTCACCCTCGGTGATGAAGATGCAGGATTCTGCTTCCTGATCCTTTCCTTTGCCGTCGTTGAGGTGATAGCGGCAGTCGCGCAACTTGCGGTTGTGTAGGTTGGCTTTCTTGGCACGTTCGCGCGCCAGTTTGGTTACGCCGGCAATGGCTTTGCGCTCCTTCTCGGAGTCTTGTATCTTTTGCAGCATGACTTCCGAAACCAACGGGTTCTTGTGGAGATAGTTGTCCACTTCCGTCTTGATGAAATCACCTACATATTTATTCACACTTACACCGCCGGGAGACATGGAGGGTGAACCGAGCTTGGTCTTCGTCTGCCCCTCGAACTGAGGTTCTTCTACATTGATGGCGATGGCGGCAACGATACCGTTGCGGATGTCGGCATACTCTTGGTTCTTGTTGTAGAACTCCTTGATGGTGCGGGCGATGTGCTCTTTGAGAGCACTCTGGTGCGTTCCACCCTGTGTGGTATGCTGGCCGTTGACGAAGGAATAATATTCTTCGCCGTATTGGTTGGTATGCGTAAAGGCTATTTCAATATCTTCTCCTTTCAGATGGATAATGTTGTACAACCCCTGCGCAGTCATGTTGTCGTTCAGCAAATCTTCCAGACCGTGGCGCGAAATGATGCGCTGACCGTTGTAGATGATGGAAAGTCCTGTGTTGAGGTACGTATAATTACGCAGTAACATTTCCACGAAATTAGCCTGGAAGGAATAGTTGAGGAATAATGTGTTGTCCGGTTCAAAGAAGATGTAAGTTCCACTTTCTTCATTGGAGCTTTCCGTCACATCGCTTTGGAGATTGCCTTTTTCGAAAATGGCGATACGGACTTTACCTTCGCGATAGCTACGTACTTCAAAACGGCTGCTAAGTGCGTTCACGGCTTTGATACCCACACCGTTCAGTCCGACGCTCTTCTTGAAAGCCTTGCTGTCGTACTTACCGCCGGTATTGAGTTTGCTCACCGCTTCGATCAGCTTTCCTTGCGGAATGCCACGACCATAGTCGCGCACGCAAACACGAAGGTTATCCTCAATGTTTATCTCAATCCGTTTACCTGCACCCATTTTGAATTCATCGATGCTGTTGTCCATTACTTCTTTCAGCAATACATAGATACCGTCGTCGTTCTGCGTACCGTCGCCCAAACGACCGATATACATGCCCGAACGGACACGGATGTGCTCCATGTCGTCAAGATGACGAATGTTGTCTTCCGTATATTCTACATTACCTTCGGGCATCAGTCCGTTGATTTCTTCCATAAGTTTAATATAGTGTTTAGTGATTGGTGATTAGTGATTAGTGCCATGCGGCGTGATAGTTAACTACTAATCACTAACCGTTAATCACTAATGATTAATCTCTTTAATAAACGCCCTGCGCCGTTTATGCTGTTCGGTTTCGAAGTACTCCCATTGCGCTTGTACCTTGCCGTTCAGCTCCAGTTCAGGGTTGCTCTCTGCAAATATAAAACCTAATTTTTGATAAACCGGAATTAAATCGGAAAATAACAATGCGTTAACACCTTTGTTCTGGTACTCCGGTTTCACGGCAATGAGCAATAAGTCCAACATCTTGGCGCGTCGTTTCATGAACAGGGCTTTCAGCAAATAATACCATCCGAAAGGTAATAACCGCCCGTGCGCTTTCTGTAAAGCTTCGGACAGGGATGGCATCGAAATCCCTACGGCAACCAACTGGTCGTTTTCGTCTATGATGAGTGGCACCATGCGCAGGTCTATGATGGGCAGATACATCTTCACGTACTGGTCAATCTGCCGCTGTGACAGGGCCGAGTATCCGAACAGAGGCTTATATGCTTCGTTCATCAGCTCAAAGATGGCTTGTCCGTATTCGCGGGCGATTTTCTTTGAAGAAGTATATTTCTTGATTCGGAGATTATATTTTCGTTGGATAAGGTCGGAGATGCGTTTATGTTTCTCCGGTATGGCATCCGGAATGTAGATTTTGAATTCCACCCAGTCGGCATCCTTTTCAAAGCCCATGCGCTCCATGTGCTGCGGATAGTAAGGATAGTTGTAGATGGTTGCCATAGTACTGAGCTGGTCGTATCCTTCGATGAGCATGCCCTCTGCGTCAAAGTCTGTGAACCCCAGTGGGCCTTGTATATGGGTCATCCCACGTTCTTTTCCCCATTCTTCCACAGTGCGAATCAGCGCATCGGAGACTTCGGGGTCGTCAATAAAATCAATCCAGCCGAAGCGGACATTCTTCTTTTCCCAGGTTTGATTGGCTTTGTGGTTGATGATGGCAGCTACGCGTCCTACTATTTGGTTGTCTTTGTATGCTAAGAAATACTCTGCTTCGCAGAACTCAAATGCCGCATTCTTTTTCTTACTGAAAGTGTTGAGCATATCGTCGTAAAGATCGGGAACGGAGTAAGGGTTGCCTTTGTATAGCCGGTAATTGAAGCGGATGAACCGTTTCAATTCTTTAGTCGTGGAAACTTTTTTGATTGTTATTGCCATAATTTTATGTCTAATGAAGTGGCAAAGATACATGATAATCTTTAAAATACCACGCGACGGAGATAAAAACTAATTGTAAATAAGTACCACTGTATAAGCTATGTAACAAAGTATCAGTATGCTGCCTTCGATGCGCGTGATAGTCCGCTTAGCAAAGAACAGTCCGAATATCCATAACAGGATGCTGGAACCTACCAATACCAACAGGTCCAGATTGGTGATACCCGTCAGATGCAACGGTGTGATGGAGGCGCTGCATCCCAACACAAAGAATATGTTGAAGAGGTTACTTCCGATTACGTTTCCGATGGCAATTTCCGGGTTCTTCTTCAAGGCCGCCACGATGGAGGTGGCAAGCTCAGGCAGAGACGTACCGCCTGCCACGAGAGTCAGTCCGATGACGGATTCACTCACTCCCAGACTTCGTGCAATGCCACTGGCACCATCCACAAAGAAACTACCACCGGCAATCAGTGCCGCCAGTCCACCTATTATATATAGTATAGAACGCCACATGGGCATCTGCTTGATTTCTTCTTCCTCTTCGTCTTCTTTTTTTCCTTGAAAAGCAATGGCAAAGGTATATCCGAGAAAGATAATGAAGAAGCAAAGCAATATCAGTCCGTCTGTGGTGCTGAGTACGTTATCTGCACTATGGTCCAGCAGCACATCATTGGCGCAAATCAGCAGTACGATGGACGAGAGGATGCAGAGGGGAATCTCCTTTCGCAACGTGTTCCTGGAAATAACGATAGGTGCGAAGAGCGCCGTGCAGCCCACAATCATCAGTGTATTGAATATATTGCTGCCCACCACGTTTCCTATAGCGATGTCCGCACTTCCTTTCAGGGCGGACGATACGCTGACCGTCAGTTCCGGAGCGGAAGTTCCGAAAGCAACGATGGTAAGACCGATGACAATGGACGGAATGCGGAAACGTTTGGCGATGGACGCCGCTCCGTCTGTCAGACCGTTGGCTCCTAAAAGAATGAGGAGAAGACCTCCGATAAGAAAGAGAATATCCATAAAAATACTGATTTGGATGCAAATATAATTAATTCCTTTTTATGAAAAGTGAAAAACATTCCGTATGTTTGGCGCGTTAATTAAACTTAAGGTCTAGAGTAACCTGTTAAAGGACTTTCATATATGAGAAGAATTAGCGCGTTATGCATCTGTCTGTTGCTTCTGCCCGTGTGTGGGGCATCTGCCCAGTTGGTAGAGAAGGTAATGGATATTTTTAATGAAGATACGTTGGGAGCGGTTGCGCCGCTCAAAGCAGATACTGATTCTGTATATAAGTTGAGGATGCGGCAGGAGCTGGATGTTGCACGGCTGAATGAAGCTAATCTCAGGATGGAGATAGAGCAAATGAAGCTGAAGTATGATGCAGCCGATTCCCTCAAGCTGGCACAGCAACGCCTGCGCATTGATTCACTCCGGAGGATGACCCCGGGTGTTCCTGTAGTGGTGGAAGGCGACACGCTGTATTATTTGTTTGCCAAGCGGGGCGGACATTCTCCCCAGCAACGTGCCGAGATGAATGCGGCAGCCATTACGGAACTGGGTAAACAGTTTAATCTGCAACCGGACTCGGTGTATATAGACCGTAGTGACATTGTCACCGACCTGATGTATGGCAATAAAGTGTTGACTTCGTTCACCGACCAGGATGGGCTTTGGGAAGGTTGTACGCGCGACGAACTGGCGGCTGCCAAGCGGAAGGTGGTAGTGGATAAGCTCAAAGTGATGAAAGACGAGCATAGTCTGTGGCAGCTTGGCAAACGTATTCTCTATTTTGTTCTCGTCATTATAGGTCAGTATCTCTTGTTTAGACTCACCACTTGGCTGTTCAATAAGCTGAAAGTCCGTATTCAGCGACTGAAAGATACCAAACTGAAACCGATTTCCATTCAGGATTATGAATTACTGGATACGCAGAAGCAGGTGAATTTGCTTGTTTTCCTGGCGAATCTGTTGCGATATGCGGTAATGTTGCTTCAATTGGTGCTGACGGTGCCGCTGCTTTTCTCCATATTTCCTCAGACAAAAGACCTTGCTTACAAGTTGTTCTCATATATATGGGACCCGATAAAGAGCATCTTTCTGGGCATAGTGGAGTATATTCCTAATCTGTTTACCATCTTTGTCATCTGGCTTGCCGTGAAATATCTGGTGAGGCTGGTGCGTTACCTTGCCAATGAAATACAGTCGGAGCGGCTGAAAATAGGAGGGTTCTATGCCGATTGGGCCATGCCTACGTTCCACATTGTGCGTTTCCTGCTTTATGCATTTATGATTGCGATGATTTATCCCTATCTGCCGGGTTCCAAGTCGGGTGTTTTTCAGGGAATATCGGTCTTTGTGGGATTGATTGTTTCGCTGGGGTCAAGTACGGTTATCGGTAATATCATAGCGGGATTGGTGATTACGTATATGCGTCCGTTCAAGTTGGGCGACCGCATCAAACTGAATGACACTACGGGCAATGTGATTGAGAAAACTCCGTTGGTAACCCGCATACGTACGCCGAAGAATGAGGTGGTGACTATCCCGAACTCTTTCATCATGTCTTCGCATACAGTGAATTTCAGTCAGTCGGCACGCGATTACGGGTTGATTATCCATTCTGAAGTCAGTGTAGGGTATGACATACCTTGGCGGAAGACGCACCAGTTGCTGGTGGAGGCTGCGCTGAACACTCCCGGAGTAGTGGACGATCCGCGTCCGTTTGTATTAGAAACTTCTCTACAGGATTATTATCCGGTTTATCAGGTGAATGCTTATATAAAGGATGCCAACCAGTTGGCACAGGTTTACTCCGACCTGCACCAGAATATTCAGGACCGCTTCAATGAAGAGGGCATTGAGATTATGTCGCCGCACTACATCGCTACGCGCGACGGTAGTGAGACGACGATACCTAAAGATGATTTGCGGGGAAAGAAGTAATTCTCTTATCGAACGGAGAAATAGTGTCGTCGTCCAGCAACCACTTCCATATAGGAATGACTTTTTATCGAGTATATTCGATAAAACATCTGTTTGGCGGGTATCTCAGTTTACGGGATTCTATTTTTAATTGTACCGAATTCGGTACTATAAGTACTCTTTCAATGGCAGGTAGCCTGAGTAGTTGCAATGTATTTAAATGAAATCATTGTCCTATAAATATGCATTTAAGTCGGTTAATCTTATTGCTTTATTATGAATATTATTGTCATTGATCGCTTTTATGCGGAAAGACGGGCGAACGGTCTGAATTGAAAATCTGCCGACCGTCCCGATGATAATAGGAAAGAATGCAAGGAACGATATCGTGATTGTTTGGAAAGAAAGCTATTGGCCTGGTTATGGATTTCTTTGTATGTGTTGTGCTAATAAAACCAATCAAATTGTTTTGTAAAGAGGGTAACTCGTATCAAACAGCTCCTATGGGAAAATAGAGAAAGACCTTGTGAATGGCAGATAAAACAGCTCTCAAAGGCGGATTCCCCCTTTCATTTTACCTGAAAACAGCCTTTCAACCCACCAAACTATACCTTTTTGGGCAGATAACTACACTCTTTTGAGTAAATAGCGTAGCCTTCCGGACAAGATGAATCACTATATCCCGTCCCGTTCCCTACCATGGGAACGCTCGTTCCCCTTCGTGGGAACTGGCGTTTCCCTTTGTGGGAACTGTCGTTTCTCTTTGTGGGAACTGTCGTTTCTCTTCGTGGGAACGACAGTTTCTCTTCATGGGAACGCTCGTTTCTCAGGGCGGGAACGGTAGTTTCCTACCGGTAGGAAACTGCAAACTCTTATATATGAATGGTTTGGAAATACTATCAAAAAGCACTAATCGTAAGCATCAACAAGATGCCATACTTCAGTTGTCCGGCAAAGGTTGCAAATGCCGAACAGAAAGGCATATCAAGAAGAAAGCCGACAATAGAGACATCATTTTTCAGTAAAGAAGGGATGTCTCTTCTTGCTTTATCGTGCCATCACAATCTCCGAATAGGAATAGCCGATGCCGGGAACTGATTGCCAGTCTTTACTTACTAAATCGTATGCATAAATCAGTCTGCCGCCCCGGTAAGTGTCGAACAATACGTAGAGCTTCAGTGTCTCTGTATCTTCAGCGAGCATGGTTATGGAACGTGCCGGGTTGGGGAATGTGGCAAAAGGCTCTTTCAGGGTCATTGTAGCCTGGTCCCACAGGCGCAGTTCGGTCTGACCATCGGTTTTCACTATGGCATATCCTCCGGTGCGCACGTACTTGGTGGTTCCGTTATCTTTTTTATCGGTTATTGTCCAGAAGGGAATGAGTGCGGTGGCCTGTATCTGCTCGCCGACATGTACTTTGCTACTTTGCAAATTCAGTACGACGGGCGTAAAGCTGTTATTGCCGTTATCGGCCGAGAGTAATAGCTGGCTGGCACTGCTCTGTATGCCGGGATAGCGTGTCAAGGCTTCGGGCTTTATGCCTGCGGGTAGTTCGTAGCGGTGACTCAGGTTCGGCTCCCGGGTGTAAATCCAGGGTGCGACGGATGCCAGCATCACTTCATTGGAAGATATCTGTCTCACGGCTATTATGGAGCCATCGGTATTGTTGCAAAGGGTCAATATGTTTTCAAGTCCCATATCCTTCCAGTAGCGCATGGAGAGGTCGTAACAGTATACCTTGCGGACTCCGTCCTTCGTTTGTATTCCGCAGAGACGTTGGCTTTCGGGGGCGTTCACTACGCAGGAGAAGTCTTTTTGGTCTTCTGCCAGTTTCACGATGTTCTTAGGGCTGCCATCTGTGAGGTTTACGTGCTCGATGCAGTTATCATGACCCGTGTCGGAATGGGAGTTGGTGATGCCGTAGAGTTGGAACTCTTCGGGTGCCTGGCCGTTGGAGACTGCGATTTCGCCAAGCGTCATTATGTCGCCGGCGCGGCGTAGAAGTATTTTGGTAGTTGAAGCGGGATAGTGTCCGGGTGCCAGGAAGGTGATGCTTGTGGCAGTCTGCTCCAACATGACGGGCAATACGCCACGGGCATAGCCCTGATAGTTGAGTACAGGCTCGTCGGGAAGCGGCCAATAGATTTCGAACATGACATCGTCGTCAGTCTGGAAGCCTTGCGCTTTGATGGTTACTTTATCTCCGGGGTTGAATACGGTGCCTGCGGCAGGCATCACGATGTCGGTTACTAAGATGGGTTGTTTGTCGTCATCTTTTGCACAGGCCGCAAGCAGCAGACCGAATAACAGGAAGAGATATATCTTCTTCATAGCATTTTAATGTTTGAACTATGCAAAGGTATTATTTTTAGCGATATACTTTCTTCTCTTCACTGTGTATTTTGCCTCGGAAAGTTAAAAAGGAATTACCGTGAGGTGCGTGTCACGGTATGTAGCACATTCCCTTTCTTGTCAATCATCCGCAATGTCAGTTCCTTCTTGTCCGCCGAAACGATGGAGAAACCCGGTTCCGGACTGCAAAACACTGTTCCTTTCGTGGGTTTCACTTTGCGGGAAAGGGAGCCGGAGGAGTTGACGATGTAATCAATATTGCTTCCCGCCTTGCGGATGTGCTGGAAGTTGTGGATATGTCCGCAGACGTACATATCTACTTTATGCTTGCGGAGTATCGGGTCGAGGCGGGCTTGCATATCCCGGCGTTCGCTGTTGTCCTTCGGAGTTTCAGCGTAGATGGGGTGGTGTCCGGCAACGATGACCCAGTCTTCTTTTGCGGCGGTCAGTACGGAGTCTATCCAGGCAAGTTGTTGCTGTAAGTCCTGCTTGCAGGCGTCGGGATAGGTGGTGGAGTCGTTGCGGTATTTGTCCATCATGGGGGCGGTGTCCACCCAGACGATGCGGAGGGTGATGCCGTCGTCTTCAAATACTTTGGTATAGTAGCGGGCGGGCATGGTCCAGCGACGACTGACGTTGGTGTAGTCCATTACGGCTTGCGTGTTGCCGCGGTATTCGTGGTTGCCAAGTACGGGAAACCAGTCTATCATTAGTTCCGGGTGGGAGTAGATAAGTTCGTAGTTGGTCATCCATAGAGGGTCGTTCACGCTGCGTACGCCTTCAAAATGGTGGATGTCTCCGGTGGCGACTACGAATTCGGGACCGACTTCTTCGGCCATGGTTCCCATCAGTTCGGCTATGGGCTTCTGGTCGTAGTAGCCATTGCGGCCGAGGTCGTTGGCGACGTAGAAGTTGAATTTCTTGTCGAAGATGGAATAATCCGTTATCTGTGCGGTTGCCCAGTTGCTGAGGAGGGCAATTAAAAGGAGAAAGAATACTTTTTTCATTATTATATTGATTTGATTGTTAGAAGTTGATTTTCACACCTGCATTTACTTTCACTCCGTAATGTTCGCTTTGCATCGTCCGCTCCTTTGTTCCCTGATAGTAGCGTAAGGGCTGGTTCAGCAAATTGGTAGCTTCGGCATAGAACGTTGTTTTCAGTTTTTTTCCGAAGGTATAGCTGGCGTTGGCATCCATATAATTCACTGCATCGTAATAGCGGTCGTAGAACTTCTCCGCTCCCATTTCGTCGATAAATGCCGATGCATAGTTGTAAGAAAGGCGGAGGCTCACGCCGGATTTCTCGAAGAAGAGCGAAGCATTAGCCGTGTGCTCCGGAGAACCCGGCAGGCGCAGACCGCTTTCATTCTCGCGTCCCTCAAAGTTGAAGTTATCCACGCGGGAGTAAGAGTATGTGTATGTTCCGTAGAAACCGATGCACTTCAAGGCCGGGGCTATGAAACTGAAGTCGCGCTGATAGGCTACTTCCACACCCAGCAGGTCGGCGTTGCCCGAGTTGCGCGGCTGGCTGAACTTGGTATACGTGGTTCCGTTGTAATTGTAGTTGCGCATAGTCTGGTCTACGATGAAATCATTGATTTTCTTGTAGAAGACGCCGGCACTGACAAGACCGATGCTCTTGAAGTAATACTCACCGCTCAGGTCTAAGTTATAAGACATGGTCGGTTTCAATCCCGGGTTACCCAAAGAGATGGAGTTGTCGCTGCGCTTAATTGTAATGTTCGGTGCCAGGGCGGAGTACTTGGGGCGGGCAATTGTATTGGTGAACGAGGCGCGCACCTTGAAATCATCATTTACATCATACTTCACAAGAACGGAAGGAAGCACATTCAGATAACTGTCCGACTCGTAGGCTGTGCGGGTGGTCTTGTCTTCGTCCGCATCATACTGGCTACCCGAATATTTCACATGTGTATTCTCCAGACGCAGGCCCAGCATCAAGTCCCACTTCTCACCCAGCTTTTGGTCGAAACGCAGATAACCTGCCGCAACGGTTTCCTTGGCGTTGAAGTTGGTGGCAAGTTCTTCCTGCACCTGGTTCTTCTCAAACAGACTTGCATTGTTCAAGTCAAGTTCTCCCAGATACTCCTTGCTTATGAAACTACCGGCTTTATATTGCTTGCCCGGCATGTATCCGTCCCGGTTCTGGTCTACGGCAGCCGCCAGACTGGCTTTGTCGAAACCGTCTTCATCCAGCGGGGTGTATTCGTAGAAGTCAATCTCTTTATCTTTAGTCTTATGCACCACTTTAGTTCCGAAGCGCAGATGATTGCCGAACTTTCCTTTGGTGAGCGGCAAGCTGAAATCGAGCTTGAACTTGAAATCCTTCTCTTGAATATCTTCCTGCTGCTCCGTCACTTCTTTCAGACTGAAATCGTCGTTCAGATACATAGCCGAACCTTCCTGCGGGGTAAGCAAAGGCTTGCGTTCATCGCTCAAATCCATATTGAACTTCTGTTTCTTCAGTTGATAGTCGATGTAGCGTTCGTTGGGACGTTCTTCGCTGGCTTTGGCATAGTTGACGCTCCACTTCGCGTCCAGTTTGCCAAAGAGGTGCTCGCCGCCAAGAGTGAAGTCCATCGTGCGCTGACGTTCCAGACGGGCATTGCGGTTGTCGGGTGTGCCGCCTTTGGTCTGCACGCGTACAGCGCCTTTGTTGTTGATGGAGCAATATTCGTTGCCATTGTCGTCTTCTTCCAGGTTGATACCTTTCACGTTGAGGCGGTAACGGTTTTCCCAGTCGTTGCGGTTGTTGAAGATACCTTTGAAAGTCAGTTTGTGGTTCTCGTTGATGTCCCAGTCCAGTGCGGCGGAGTAACTCTGACGTTCGCGGGTGACGTAGTATTGGCGCACCTGATAGTCGGTGATGCAGAGTTCTCCGGTTTCTACGTCCTTGTCCCATACAAATTCGATGTCATCCGAGCCGGAAGGGGAGTTCTGATAGGAAGCGGAAAGAATAAGTCCCAGTTTGTCGTTGAAGAAGCGGTCGCCATAGGTGAAACCCAGGTTTAGTTGCGCCTTGTCGCTAATCCAGTTGTAACCTGTTCCGGCGGTGGCGCTGATGAAGCGTTTATAAGGAGAGTTCTTTGTAATCAGATTGATGGAACCGCCGATGGCATCGGCATCCATATCCGGGGTGACTACCTTGTTCACTTCGATGGTCTGTATCATATCTGCCGGGATAAGGTCCAGTTGCACGTTGCGCGTATCGCCTTCGGCAGAAGGGACGCGGTTGCCGTTGATAGTGACGGAACTCATGTCGGCAGAGGTTCCGCGTACTTGTCCGAAGCGGGCTTCACCCTGGTCGTACTGTACGTTGATACCCGAGATGCGTTTCAGTGCATCACCTATGTTGGAGTCGGGAAACTTGCCTACCTGGTCGGCAGACACTACATTCTTGATGCCGAGGCTGTTCTTCTGCGAATTGACGGCGCGGCGTTGTCCCTGGAAAGCACCGCCTACCACAACTTCCTGTAGTTCCACTCCTTCGTTCATCACTACGTCTTTCTCCAAAGTGCGTCCTTCGGGAATGGTTATTTTCAGCTCTACGGGTGAGTAGCCCACATAACTAACTTTTACGGTATATGTCCCCGGTTCGAGGTTGGGGAAGGTGTAGAAGCCGTTGACGTCGCTCGTCACTCCGGCATGCAGCTTTTCGATGTAAACGGAGGCACCCGGGAGGGTTTGCTTCGTGGCATCTATGATGCGGCCGCGCACGGTGCCCTGTTTCACTACGTTTACTTTCTCGTCGGCTTTTGCTGCACTGCCGACTGTTGCAAATAAGAATAAGAGCGTGAATACCTTAACAATGTGTTTCATACCTGTTGTCATTCGTTGATTAATTTGCCGCAAAAGTAGAGACATAACGTTTCATACGTTTTGCGGCAAATTTAAGAATCGGTAACAAATATGATACATTCTGGTTACAGCCTTTTTTATTTGGCATAATGCAGGCTTCGTTTTAAGTATAATATTCTTTTCTTAGAAATTAGGAACTGACCAAAGATATTTGTTTCCATTAATATCTGTATTTTATAATGCGATTTTATGCTTCTTGGCCAGCCCCTATTATTTTGAGAATATCTTATTCTGATATTATTTGTTCTGTAAATTCTGAATAGAAATAATCAATAGCTGTTTCTTCTGGTAGATAAACAGTTCTCCAGCGTAGAACTTTTGATAAATCGCAGTCTTCTATGCGAGTTTCTGTTTCGGCTATTGGTATTTCGATCATTTTTTCATCTCCAGCAGTATTTGTATAATACATTTCACATTTTAATGCATTATTGGCAGGCCTCCATGAAATGATGACCTGTTTTTCCTCAATTCTTAGCTGGTTTATTTTCCTATTGGTGAGATTACTTTCATAGAGCTCTCCGTATACATATCCATCAATGGTAGATTCAATAGAAGAATTTTCCTTCGCATCGAGTGTTGTTATTGAAAATTCATATTGCCCTTCATCCAGTTCACTAATCATTACTTCAAATTTGTCTACGGCTTCTTTGCGTTCAACATCTAATTCTAAAGATTTATCTTCTCCATCCATAGATTGCCACTTGATAATACATTTTTTTTGGGTAACTCCATACATGTAAAGACCTTCTATTAAAATTCTATTCTTACCGGAAGAAGTAGTCAAGGAGTCGACTTTGCCTACATAAATTGTTTCTCCAGCATCTAAATAAGATTCTATATTACTTAACATGCCATCACAGGATGAACAAATAGCAGAAGTAATGCAGAAAATGATAATTATATACTTTTTCATAATTTATTTTATTTATTTTCAACAGGTTTTCCAAAAAAAGAAACCTCCATTATATGGATAAAACGAGCACCAGCAAAGGTGTTTAATGCTTTGAATCGAATATAGCGTACAGGGGGGATATCTGTGGGGAACATAAATTCTTCTCCGGCTGTAGCATATTCTTTATCTTCTGTAGAGAATTGACCCGCTGGTAATCCCGAAGGCTTATAACTTTCACATTTAGTCAATAATGTCCAACCGTCCCAACTTCCACTTTGATCTGGTTTATCAGCGCGTCCCCAGATTTCCCATTCTTTCATATTTCCATGTTGATACAGATAGTTATCTCCTAATCGTTGCCAGTACATATATCGACTGAGTTCAGTAGTTACACCTAAATCGAAAGTAAACCAAACTGGAAATGAGGCAAAGTCTGGTGAATGTGCCATATCCCATTCATCACCATAATTGTGTGAACCATTCCACATTTTTCCCATCCAGTGTCCCCATGCATTCATGGCGATATCATTATCTAATCTGACTTCCTGAAATTTGCTTTTATCTAATTCATATTCTTCCCAAGGAACTACAGTTGTAAATGCTGTATCAGTCCTATTGTCCCATCTGTCTTTGACTATTACTCCAAATACCCGTTCTTTATGTTCGTAGCCTCGTATAGTAACGCTTATTTGTTTGGCAGCTGTATATTGGGTTTGTGCAGTACTCCACTGGTTTAATGAATCAGGAGTGATTACTTCTACTGTAAGATCGCTTGCAGAAGGATTTTTCATGGTGATGGCGATACCACCAAAGGTTTCATTCATTTCAAGAGTATTGTAAGCTTCAATATAAGATGGGGTGAGAGGAACTATTTTACACGTAACAGATTCTCCGACATTTTCCATACGATCCACAGCATAAAAAGTAATAGTTTTTTCTTCAGTGTCTCCAAATCCTTCTACTTTCAACTTGTTGGAATAGGCGGAAACTCGACTTTCCATTTCTTTTCCGGAAGCTAATGTATATTTTGCAACTATATACATGAGATCTTCATCGTCAGGGCTTTTAAAATTTATTTCTGCTCCCCCTGCTTGTGGAATATAAGATAATATTTCTACTTTGCCAGGGGCGGTTCCATCGTTATATCCATAGGGTATATGTAGATTATCTTCCTTGCATCCTATAAACAAGCAGATAAATAAACTGATTATAATATATATTTTCTTCATGTTATATCCTCCGAATTATTGCCAACCTGGGTTTTGAATTAAATTTGGGTTATTTATGATATCGTCGTACTTTAGTGGCCATAAGTAATCCTTTTGCACATATTTCATTTGTGCTATATTACGAATGACATAATAGTCTTCTGTTGTTTCTTGGTCAATGCTCCAACCTCTTACTAATGCATTGTTATAAACACTTCGAGCTAATTTCCAGCGTCGCAAATCATGAAAACGCGACCCTTCTAATGCTAGCTCTATTTGACGTTCTTTACGAATAATTTCACGCATACCTTCTTTCGTAGAGGGCTTTTCGGGATTAACCGAGTATTTACTCCAAGAATCTACGACTCCTTCTAAACCCGATCGCTTTCTTATGATGTCAATGTTATCGTAGACTTCTTTCGGTACAAACTCGCCGTTGTCGGTTGCCTCATTTAGAGCTTCTGCATACATTAAATATAGATCAGCCATACGGACAATGGGGAAGGGATATTCTTCTATTACAGCTGAACTTTCAGATATTATATTTTTGTAATAAACCAGCTTTTTAGCATAATATCCGGTTACTGAATAGTTTGCTAGTTGGCTTTGTCCGGTAATTTGTCCTTTTTTGGCTTCTAGATAATATAAATCATCCGCATGCTCTTTACCATGACCGTACCAGCTTGATCCATCAAAGCCTAATGTTCCATAGAAACGTGGTTCGCGATTGAAATGAAGCTTAACAGTCTGATATCCTTCTTTGATAAAATATTTATCAGTTGCCGTGGCTACAGCAATTTCATAACGGTTATTGTAGTTATTGCTAGTGGCCCACTCTTTATCTTCTTCTATAGGTACACCATTATTGGAATAAAACATCTCTGCAATATCTAAAGTCGGTGAATATGCTCCTTTACAAGTATTTTGTTTTTCTCCATGGAATAATAATATTCTAGGTTGGCACATGCACTGTAGGTCGTATGTATAAGACTTGCCGCATCCCCATACTAATTCTTTATTAAAGCGTTCTGTTACGGCTTGTCTCACATTCATTGAATACATTAAATTTTCAGGGAGATTTTCCAACGTTTCTTCTTTAAAATCATAAAGATCATGTCCGGCTTTTAAAGCTACATCCAAGGCTTCCTTACAGGCATCCGAAGCTGTTTTCCATTTATTCGCGTCATAAGTCTGAGGGAAAAAAGGCTCTCCATCTTTATCTTTGAAATTGGCATAATCTGTATTTCCATTAAATAGTGGACTGGCTGCCAATAATAGTGTCTTGGCTTTGATGGCTAAAGCTGCCGGCTGAGTAATACGTCCCATTTCCGTAGCCTCATTATATATTTTTAGTGGTAAGTCAGTTACAGCCTCGTCAATAAGACCTACTATATAATTAGCAACGGTTTCTATTTTATCCCGTTTTACGCGAACTTCTTCTTCTGGTGCGGATATAGGCAGGTTTACATCCACGATGGGAATAGGACCATACAATTGAAATAAATAGTAATGATAAAAAGCTTTCATTACTTTAATTTCAGCGATCCATCTTCTTCTCTCAGTTTCGTCCAGATCTGCCACTTTGGTTCGATCTGAGACATTCTCAATGAATATGTTACAGTCGCGTATTGCCCGGTATAGCTGTTTTCCTCCATTGCCACCGTCCCAATAATTATTTAAGGGGTCGCTTGTGTTTTGGAGTCCGTTAGCGATTCCAAAAGACCATTTATTGTTAAAACTAGCATCTTCCATGGTATAGAACCATATGTCGTTTCCTGAAGTCAGACCCGGATTATCCCGTTGTGCACCATATAGAGGGATATACGAGTAACACGTTGCTAAGTATTTCTCAGCATTTGTTCTATTGTTAAAAGCCATTTCGATGGTAGCTATGTTATCGGGCACAACATCTAAGAAATCAGTACATCCTGTTAATATGCTGATAGCCATTATACCGAATATTTTTTGAATTTTCATGTTCTTATCATTTAAAAGTTAACATTTAAACCTATATTGTAGACTCTTTGGATGGGGTAGCCTAAACCATTACCACCCATTTCCGGATCCCATAATTTGAATTTGCTGAAAGTTAATAAATTGGTTCCGCTAAGATAGATGCGTACATTTCCTAAACGGACTTTACGTGTCCAACTTTCAGGTAAGGTGTAACCCAATTCCAGTGACTTTAAACGTATAAAAGATCCATCTTGCATCCACCAAGTACTATTCTGTGTGTTATTAGCTATTACTTCATTGGCTAAACGGGGCCAGAAAGCATAAATGTTTCTGTTTGCTTCGGACCAATGGTCATTTGCAATGACTGATAATAGAGCGTTGGAAGATAGTGTATTCTTGTCATCGTCAGTGTCAATGAAAGGAGAGATTTTCTTCGGATCAATCCAAAAAGATGTGCGAGCATTTCCTTGGAAGAAAACAGAAAGGTCCCAATTTTTGTAACCGGTTGACAATCCAAAACCATAAGTAATTTCCGGTGTTGTAGGATATCCTATAGGCACTTTATCTGCTTCTGTTATTTGTCCATCATTGTTTATATCTTTATACTTGATGTCACCGGCCATCACTCGGTCTCCGAAGTTTTGTGTCGGTGAATTGGCTATATCAGCTTCATCCACAAATAATCGTTCTGCTATGAGTCCCCAACTTTGACTTAAATTCTGTCCTACCTTACTTCGCCATGGAGTACCTGCTCCTACATAGTCGGGTTCTTCTACTTTTTCATATTTGCTGGTAGCATATGTGAAATTGGCACGTCCACTTACCCAGAAATCCTTATTGATTGAGTGTGAATAGTCGGCAGATAAATCAAATCCTTTTCCGGAAGCTGCTCCTACATTTGCACGTACAGCAGCTGATAAACCCATAGTGGAAGGAATATATTCACGAGTCATCAGTATGCTATTTCTTTTCTCATAAAACAGGTCTGCTTGAATCTCCAGCTTGTTAAATAATCCCAATTCAAAACCGATATTCATTTTTTTTGCTTTCTCCCATGTAATGAACTCGTTGGCATAACGAGATACACTGATACCATTAATATGATTACCCCAGTTAGTGCCGAAATCTTGTCCTTTTCCACTATCGTTCATGTTTACATTTGACAGATAGAAGAAACGGTCATTGACATCTCCAATAGCATCATTACCTACTAGTCCGTAGGTGAATTTCCACTTTAATTTATTGACGGTGTTTTCTAGTGGTTTCCAGAATTTTTCGTTTGACATTAAATATCCCAGACCAAAAGAGGGGAAAAAACCATAGCGTTCGTTATCAGCGAAACGTTCTGAACCGTTATAACCAAAATTGAATTCAGCGAAATAACGTTTATCATACGAGTAAGTGAACCGTCCGGATAAACCTTGATTTTTGTAAGGCAATGATTTCTGTAGATCACCGGCATTGCTGTTTTGTTGTGTTCGGCGAGTAAACACCAACATTCCACTGACTCCATGTGCATCAAAATCACGATTATAATTAGCTGCTATCTCCATATAATTAGTGGTCGTGACATCTTTTGCACCTTCTGTATAATTGAGATATTCAGTTCCTCCATCTGGATTGAGAAGAGTCAGACTATAAGAATTTTCTTGCTGATTGTAGGCTCCTAGGGCGTAATAATAGGGATTGTAGAAACGGGAAACATCCGAATAGACATAACGGGTTGTACTGATAAGTCCACGTATATTTAATCCTTTTGTGATAAAGTCTAAATTTTGCTTCAATTCTCCTTGAGCGACTATGGAAGTACGGCTATAATCTTTGTATCCTTTCACCATATCGGCATACGGATTGATATAAGTACCTTCTCCATAATTACCAAACATTAAATGGGTGTTTTCTGCATACTCTCTGACATTAGGATAAGTCTTCGGAAATAAAACAGGGCTGGTTTTCATTACTTTGTTATACAAAGCATCTCCCCCATCAATAGGTCCACGATAATCATCGAATGAACCATTTACTCGAATGATAGCTTCTGTTGTTTTGGTTAGATTGATATTAATGTTAGAACGGACAGAATATTTTTTAAGACTAATATTACTATTGAAATTGTTTTGTTTATCTACGTTAAGCACTCCATTATCGTTAAAGAAGGATGCTGCTATATAGTATCTGGCTACGTTGCCACCACCACTGATATTTGCGGTTACACGTTGATTCATTGTATATTTATTAAACATCTCATCATACCAATCTACAGCAGGGAAAGCATAAGGATTCAGATTCTTGATAGTGTTGTCTATCTTCGATTGAGAATATGGCAGTACTCCCAATGGATTACGTGTTCTAACCGCTTCATTATGTAGTGTCATGTATGTAATTGGATCAGCGGTTTCAATTGTACGTGCTGGGGTTGATATTGAATTCTCAAGTCTGACATTTACTGTTGCTTTACCTTCTTTACCTTCTTTGGTTGTGACAAGAATTACTCCGTTTGCACCACGTGCACCATATAATGCAGTGGCCGTTGCATCTTTCATTATGGAAAAACTGGCAATGTCATCTACATTTAGACGGGCGAGGTCAGCAGTGGTGAGTTCTACATTGTCAATTAGGATAAGAGGGCTTGCTGCATATCCAAACGTCGTCACACCTCGGATAAAGAAACTTGCATCATCTTTTCCCGGTTCACCGCTGGTTTGATAAGCTATGACTCCTGACATTCTACCGGCAAGGGCTGTTGTCAAGTTACTACTCGGTACTTTCAATTCTGACGGTTTAACGGTAGTAACGGAACTGATAACGCTTTCCTTTTTCTGTTTTGCGAAGGCTACTACGGTTACTTCATCCAATTCGTCAACTTTAGGTTTGAGATATACAGTGTAGTCGTTACTAACTGTTATCTTAATATTTTTAGTTTGATACCCAAGAAAACTAACTAATAATTCATCTCCAATATTGACGGAAATTGAAAATTTACCGTCAATGTCGGTGATGCATCCCCTTGTCGAATTTTTGACAACTACTGTTGCACCTGCTACGGGAGCATTTGTTTCATCATAGATAATTCCTTTTACCTCTTTCTTCTGTTGGTCCACTATGGTAGTGGCATAGACTGTTGCATTTATGTGATTTACAACAGGGAAAAAAGGTGTTCCTGAAAAGCACAAGATCAAAAGAGTTTTTCTTAATCCTTGTGTTGATTGCCAATAATGTTGGCTGGCTAATCGATGTTTCATAATAATTGATTTATATTAGATTAATAGGCATAGTTGTATTGTTCCAGAAAAACGGTAATACAACTTTGCGTGTAACTGTTATGTTCTAGGTCTGGAAATGAGTACTATATTTATGTTCTTTTTTGGGGAAACCTAAGAAATTTCCTTTTAGGAAGTTTCTGTCGAGAATAATAATAAGGTTAATAAAGTTCTGATTCTCATAGGCATTAGTTTTACTTATACTTATATGCAAATGTATGATATTAATAGTATATAGTAATAGGATAAAATATGGAATATCTAGTAAAATATCGACAATTTATCCTTTAAATAATTAATGTTATAGGATTTAGTCGATAATTATATGGAGTATATCGATTTGGATTTGTGCTTAGATTAGCCATTATTTATAATGGCAATAATCTACATCCACAAAGCCGTCTTCTCTTTTATCACTAAAACAGTAGATCCCTATGCGGTCGCCCCGGTAATTTCCCCATACCAATTGATAAGGTTCGCCAAACGACAGGAAGTTATCCCCGTCCAGACTATAATAATAGTGGGATTTACTATCTAACCCCCACTGTGTCCTAAGCCATACATATTGCGACCGGATGGGTATTCCTCTCGTTATGTTATCATTCTTTCTATATTCCAGATAGCAGGCACTCTCTTCTTTTACTATGCCAATAGCCGAATGTTGTGAAGAGAAGTGGCAAAGCCCGTTCTTTTGTCCGTCTTTCATATTGGAAATATCTATCTTTATCACGACATCATTATCCTGCTTTCTGAAAGTCCTCTGCGTAAGTGTATTGCCGGCTTTCAGAAGTTTATCGGCCTCTAAGGGGCGGTAAGCTTTCAGGCGTAACCAGCCCGGACGTTCGGTGAGTGAAAAGTATTCCTTTCTTGGCTGATAGTTCCACTGCCACTGCGGGGCAAGCCGTTCATCGTCGAAATCATCACTACGCTTGATAGATAGTTTCTCAGTATATTTGAAAGGCATCTTTCCACTCCATTTCATTGCACCGATGTTCTGGGGAAGCACTTCACCCGGTATGGGCCAGCCATCTACCCACGTAACTGGTAGCAGACTGACAATTCGCCCGCTCCAGTCTCCCGTGCCGTGGTGGGTAAGGAAATACCAGTTATTATCTTTTCCCGGGATGATGCCTCCCTGATTCGGTTCCATGGCTTCACAACTGGGCAGTGCCAATTGTCTCTCCTCTTTATAGGATCCCGCCAACTTCCTGGAACGCTTTGCCATGACGTAACGGCCCACTCCCGGCTTATGCTCACTGAAAATCAGATAATACCAACCGTTCACCTTAATCAATTTACTGGCTTCCCTGCCACTGCCCGAATGGATGAGTACCGCAGATTTCCGGTCAATACTTTTTCCATCTTCAGCCATTTTAAAGAGATAGGTCTTATATCCGTCGGCAAAATGGGTACCGACAAAGTAGGCTTTCCCGTTGTCATCCCACATTGCAGTACAATCGTCCCAGCCTGCTTCGGCAAGAAGCGGTGTCAGTGGTTTCCACGGACCTTCGGGGTGAGCGGCAGAGGTCATGAAGTACCCTTCGTCGGGTGTACCGAAGAATAAGTAGAAACGCCCGTTATGATGGCGGAGGGTTCCGGCCCACACGCCACGGCCATAGCGGTCCATGCGGGTCCAGTTCAGGGATTCACTTATTTGGGTCAGATCATCTATAATATTGCTGCATATTTCCCAGTTCACCAGGTCTTTGGAATGCAGTAGCGTCATTCCCGGAGAGAACTGGAAGGTGGAGGATATTGCGTAATAGTCTTCACCAACCTGGATACAATCAATATCGCTATAATCTGACGGAATGATGGGGTTCAGGTAGGTACCGTCTTCCTGGTCGCCCCAGTTTTTCCAGTTCCCCCATTCGGCTTGTTGCTGCCCCATCAGGCAGCCGCTAAAATATACGCAAAAGATTAGTGCTAATAGGTGTTTCATAATAACTTCTTATTAGTAAATATTCCATTCCCAAATTCCTTTTACGCCCTCTGATATCTTTATCCTGAGATACCGGTATTTCTTGCCTGGTGCATCCGTATGCGGTGACTGTATTCTTATATCTTCATATCCTCCACAAGCCTTCCATACCTTTCCATCGTTCGAACCTTCAAGCAGATAGGCATGTCCGGCTGTGGGACGCACAAAGTAGACTTCACTGCGGCGCACCTTCCTGGTTGTTCCCAAATCTGCAACAATCCAGCTTTGATTATCCCTGTCAGCCGCCATCCACCGCGAGCCATTGGCTCCGTCTGCTGCAAAAGCGGGAACGAAATATTCTGTTCGGCGGCACAAAGTATCCTTCATCGGTTTGATGTGTAAAGGCTCTGCTATACTGGACGCATAAATGGTGTCTACCTTTATTTTCTTCTCCTGTTTTACCTTCCGCAAAGCGCCCACTCCTTCCAGACTAAGTTCGACAGGCCTGATTGTGCCGTCTTCATTAAACTCCAATCGGTTTACATAAGTTTGCCGGTTTGTACTACGCCGTCCAAACTCCAGATAAGCGAAATAATAATCATCCGTTCCTTCCGGACTGAATACACAACCATGTCCCGGGCCGAAGACCCCCTTCTTATAATCAGTCGTGGAAATGATATCCTGCTTGGGAAATTCAAACGGTCCCATTGGAGAAATCTTGCTCATCACATAGGCGTACTGATACTTTTCGTCTCCTCCAATGGTGTATAAATAATAGTATATTCCTTTTCTTTTAAAGAAAATGGGTCCTTCGGAATATTCTTTGCGGGGAGTGGAGATCATTTGAATGTCCGAATCCACCGTTATCATGTCTTTATTAAGTTTAGCCACATGCCTGCGTCCCCAGAACACATAAGCCTGACCGTCGTCATCAATAAACACCTCGGCATCAATGCCTCCGGGATCTTCTGTTTGTAATAAGGTGGAAGTCGTGAAAGGTTTATGAAACTCATCTTTTCCACGGGCCAGCCTGAAAGGACCATCCGGGCTATCCGCTACTGCGGGATACATATATCCGTTTATTGTCGGATAGATGTAGTATTTGTCATTGGCTGGAACAACTTTACTGGGGGCCCAGTACTTTTCTTTCGCGGCAGAAGGGAAATAAGTACCGTCAAAGCTCCAATGAACAAAGTCCTTTGATTTCCATACCACAGGCGGTCCCGAAGTTTCCAATCCCCGGCCATATCCGTCAGTGGTAGCATAACAATAGAACGTTCCGTCTATTTCCTGAATGCTTGCATCTGCAATCATATCAGGTATCAAGGCATTACCGAAAGGATTACTTGCTTCTGTCTGCGCTGTTATTGGCTCTGAAATCAGAACCCCTAACATTAAACTGGTAAAAAGACTTTTCTTCATATAATTATAATCGTTTTTAGTTACATCTATTTTAAGAAAAAACAAAGTAAAGCCTTTCTATCAATAAGAAGGTATACAAACAGGTTATAAAAGGGATAAAAATCTTTCATGGCACAATTAAATAATCAGATGAAGGGCTTGAAATTATGGATTACAATATAATTCGTATAAATATACTGGGAACTTAATATTGTTGGAACAAATTACTTGTTCGATTATTCTTGTAATTTAAAACATGCGACAAATCCCCCTTCTGGAAGCCATTCAGTTTCTATTTTATCGTATTTGCTTACTTGATTGCAAGATGTACATATCTGAGTCGCTTTTTTACCATCTGTGAACAGTTCCATCTGATAATTAGCATCTTGTAGGAAATCTAAAACAACAGTTAATTTCTTATGAGAAGTTGTTCCGTTGATTCCTGCTAAATACCATGTTGTTCCTTTCCTACGTGCAAGTACGATATATTCTCCCGGGTATCCTTCAATAAATCGGGTGTCATCCCACGCTGTTGGTACTTTGCTCATGAATGATTTGACTTCATCGGATGATTGGTAGAAACCTTCAGGTCTATCTGCCCAGTGCTGTATGCCGGACTCGAAAATGATAGATAGTGCTAGTTCATGAGTATTTGTCGTATGGTGAGGATGTTGTGAATTTGTAAAAGCTACAGGAGTATAGTCCATGGGACCTACTACGTTTCTGGTGAAAGAATAAGTGCAGTTCAGACGTGATGCAGCTGTAGTCATGTAGGGGCTGTTATTATACTGTTCTGCTCCGTATACTGCCTCCATTGACATTAAGTGCGGATAGGTTCGACTCCATCCTCTGGGTAAGGTGCAGCCATGGAAGTTAACCATCAGTTTATGTTTTGCTGCGTCTTCCAGAATATCTAAGTAGTAATTAACCATGTGTTGCTTGTCACTTTCAAAGAAATCGACCTTAATGCCGGCAAATCCCATTTCTTTGAGTTTTCTAAATTCTTTTTTTCTGTTTTCTTTAGTTATCAATCTGTCTCTTGGAGTACTTGACACGCGATTGTGCGCTCCTCCGGAATTATACCAGATGAGAGGTTTGACACCTTTGGAAATTGCGTAGGCTGCCGCATCCTCAAGCGTGCCGCCATTTTGCATTTGATCCCATTCCCAGTCGAACAAAACATATTCCCACTGCATTGAAGCAGCCAGGTCAACATACTCACAACATTTTTTGTAATCTTTTGTCCCGTGGTTATACGCCCAATATATCCATGATGCTGATCCTGGTAAAATCCAATCTGTTTCTTTTAGCAAGCATGGGGTACTTACATCTTCTACTAAAGTTGATTCAACAATATTCTTTAGTTCTCCTAAAATGATAACTCTCCAGGGAGAGGACCATGGAGCGTGGGTTGTCGGATAGGTGGATCCTACTCCATTTCCTTCTTCCTTGTGTGGATAAGCTATTTGATAATACTCACAATGAGTCGTGTTCGCTAAATGTGTAGCGCAATAATTTCGGTCGATATTGGCTTCTGTCAGAAGTGCCCAACATCCATTGTGGCGGATTAATGCAGGGTATCCCCATTCTCCTTGGGAAATGCTTCCTTTTTCGTGTGGGAAATCTCCTTCATAGTGCGGAATGTACTTCTGCATCCATCGGTCGGCTTCCCGATGGATGCGATAAGTGGTGAATTCATTTGTAAACAGCAGAGAGTCGGGTTGCTCTTCAGATAAAGCATAGCGAAAACAGACCCCATCATTATATACTCTGAACTCAATATTCAGTTTTTGTTTTAGCGTATTTTCCAGGTATATTGTGAATGCATTTCCAATGTTACTGCAAGAACTTCTTTTTCCATGGATAGCAGGATACTGTTCTTGAATGACTGTCTTTTCTGAGAATCCCAAACATTTCATATCATTATAAAATGTTTGATTTTGCTCTTGTATACCAAATCTGATCTCAGGAATAATTGATTTTTTCTGGTATAGGACTGTTGCAATTATATGTTCCTGTTTTTGACTTATAACCAGTTGTATCTTTTTATCAGGAGAGTATAAAGATTGTAGCGGCTTGGCTATAGTTACTGTGCTACATACTAATAATATTCCCCAAAAGGCAAGTAAATTTCTGAGCATAGTTTCTTTTTTATGGATTATTGGTAATTGATTATTTTCACAGGCCCCAGTAAGCCAGATACAGGCTCTCCTCTATATGCAGATGGGATACTCTGATAATGATTAGAGAGAGTGCTGTATACTAGTACCTCTATCCGGTTGCTACCACTTTTGATATAACTGCTAATATCAACTTTATAGGGTGAATGCATCAATATGTCTACTTCTTTTCCGTTGATTTTGACTTGACAAGTAGCATTGACCTTACCTAAGTCCAAGAATGTCTTTTGAGTGTGGACATTTTGGGGTAAATTGATGTTCTTGATATAGTTTATACCTCCGGAGTAAAATTGCAATGCTCCGAAATCTGTCCAGTTTCCGGCAGGCAGCTTTCCTCCTTTACATTCCATTTTTACGGGAGTTGTAAAGAATGCAGGACCAATGTTGCCAGGCTCCGGTTCGGCACTCATTGTAATGGTACATATTCCAGATGTGTAGTATTTCCCCAAGTATAGTGAATAGTCATTGGCGCTAATATGTTTTAGATTCTTCATTGAGATGGGCTTGTCGTCTATCCATAATTGGTTTATTTTTCCTTTTAACTGCATCTTTAATACTTGTGTACCGGGGGCTGTTTTAAATTGATATACCCATATACCCGAATCATCTTTTCGAGTGCTATATGAAAGATGTTTGGTTTGAAACCATTTCATGGCTATAATGGTGTCATATGCATAGTTTTCTTTGATATCTGGATAATCAGAGGGATAGAAGACAATAGCACTACGTTTTCGGTTGTCTATACTATTGCTTTTCTTTTCTGCTAGTATGTAACTTCCTTTAGGAGTGTTGGCATAGGCAAATATCAGTTGATGCCATCCTTTTTTCATTTCAATGATCTTTTGTTTGATAGGGCTTCCATCCAAATAACAGAAATCAGGTCTTTCGCCTTCTTGAACCATTCGGTATAGACGAGTCTCCGGTGCATATACGTATGTCCTGAAAACTTGATGGCCTCCTTGATCTAAAATAATAAAACGATTATCCACTTTGCCTTTTAGCCCATGAAAGCCCTGGCTTCCGGGGTTGTCATAAACCCCGTATTGCCATGAGTAACAGTAAGGAGCCCATTTTCTGTTCGAAAGTCCATTGGAAAGTATATCTTCCAGCACTTCTGTATTAGGCAGAGTAAGGGTTTCCATATAGGGTGCATATCCATATACTCCGTGATTTGCTAATTGAAATCCTTTTTCAATCGTAAATTTATTGCCGGCCGGGATGAATTGGTAGGCAAATTTTCTGGCTTCTGGTCCGATTATTTCATTTGTAGCCGGTAACCGGAAATCCCCCCATTTGTTATTCATCGTAGGCATTATTTCAATTTCCCATTCTCCTTCAAGAGGAATTTCCTGGACAATTTGGAGTTCAGCTTGCTTATTGTTATCGTAAGACGGTGTACCCGGTGTGAATACAAATAATTTAGATTCGTTGTATTCAGCATCATATTTTATCCAGGTACCTTCTTCTGTTTGTCTGAGAATGGGAATTTCTGTGATAACTCCATTCTTAGCATTCCAATATTCTACTTTTCCTTTACTCCTGAAGAAAATCTCATTTCCTTTCTGAATATTCATAACCATATACACATCTTGATTGCCGATTTTACGGTGGAGAACTTTGCCCTTTTGATTTTGGACTTGGAAATCGGGGGTGATCAGAGATGTGATTCGTTGTGATATGTTTTTGATATCTGATTCATGAATTCTATTTCTTTTAAAAATTTCATGTAATATAGTCTCTACTTGACTGTCCTTTTCTCCGATTCGGGTGGTTGCTTTGGGCAACTTTCCTACTGCTATGACGATGCCTCCTTTTTTATAGAATTCGTAGATTTTGAGTAGAGTTTCATAGTGTAGGGCTTTCATATCAGCAAGAATCAGGACTTTGTATTTCTCATCAGAGATATGGAGTTGCTTGGAGTCAACTTCTGCACATTGAAGGGATTGGTAATCAATGAAATCGTAGTCCAAACCACATTCACTAAGATTATCTGTCAATTTCCAGAGAATATCGGCATTAGCTTCAGGATATGCTTGCATGGACTCTGTAGGATACATTACGGCAATATCACATACATGAGTGCCTTGACTGAGTATAAAACTCATTCTTTCTGCATATTTTAGCCAGAATTTCATGTGCGGCCAATAGGGCATGCGAAAGTGAAAACAAGGTGGTGCCCATTCCCACCAGCCGCCGTGAGTAGAATAATAAAGTCCATGTAGGCATAGTAAATTGCCTCCGGCAATCATGTGTTGATCTAATTGCGATGTAAGCCATTCTCCGTTACTATCCCAGCCCATGCTGTGAAAAGCCTCTAACCATGTACGTGGACGCTTATATAAATGGGCTACTGAGCTTGATACTTTAGTCTGCCGAAAACTCGATCCTCTTGCTGGGGCATCGTTGCCGGGAGCTGTGTACCAACTGATAGCTCTAAAATAATCCATATACTGTAATGGCTCAAGTCCTCGTCCATTATTATCGCATCCATAGATCAGTCCGCGGTTATTATGCCAGTCAAATACAGGTTTGAAGTAACGTTCTTCTGCCAACTCTGTGACTATTTGTGCGTAATCAAGCCTGATTTTAGGGGTTATTTCCCCTATATATTCCCATAAAGCGGGTAGATAGGGAAGGATGTCATACCCTTTTCTGCTTTTAAATGTCTCCTGCATGTCTTCACACCAAGAGTGGATGTTCAAGTTATAATGTAGTTCGTCCTGAAAAAAGTAGTTCAAGCCTTTTTTCCCTTGTGCATCCAGTTTATTTTCAAAGCGATTGAAATAAACCTCAACTAATCTTTCTCCATATTGGGGATGAAGTTCAGGAGACTCGGTGGTGTAAACGATATATACCTTCTTCTCTTCTTCTATTTGTGGATGCCATTTTAGTTGTCCGTTTTGGGTATATCTACCTAGATCAATCTTTCCTGGATACGCTGTGATGGAAAGGGTATGTTTAGGAAGAGTGATATCTAGTTTCTCACCGGGACGAATGGTATAACTACTATAATGCAGCCGCCCTTGATAGTTTTTGAAATCGGATGTTTGTAATACTTCGTCTACATAAAACCCGTTCTTTGCCCATCCGACAACGTAATCATCCACTCCCAAGCCAATATTTCTTTTGGCACACTCACTGGAGAATTGATTCCATAATTTCCACCATTCTGCTGTATAGAATCCAGGTATTCCGGCATCGGCCCGTCCGAAGCTACCGTATCCTTGTGCGTTGAGTTCGATATCTACTTCCGGATGTGTATGGATGTAACTTACAGATAACCCATCAGTTGATGCATCGCTTAGAATGGAAAGTTGATCCATTAAACGGTCATAGTTTAAGGAGTCTCCATTCCACCAGTAGAAGGGAATGTTTCCGTATCCTTTGGGGGGATTGGCGAAATTAGAGTTTAAGTCAATATCTCCGTTCCGTGAGGGATATCCCTGATATTTCAGAGACTGGGAGTAAAGTCCTATACATAATAGGCTTAAGATATTGTATGCGATAAATCTGTTCATATTGTTCTTATTTTTAGTCATATAAATAAAACATACGTTCCATTAATTTCCATTTTTCGGCAGATGTGCTCCCTGGTACGCATTTTTGAAATTTTGAAACATACTCTTCCCATTCTTCTTGCCTGGGTAAATGAGATAGCTTATTCATGGCTGTTTCCCAGTCAAAATCGATAGGGGTTTCTACAATCATGAATACTTGGGAGCCTAATATATACATTTCCATTTCTATAATTCCTACGGAGCGGATTCCTTTACGGATTTCGGGCCAAGCTTCCGATTGACTGTGTACTTTGCGGTATTCTGCTATGAGAGTAGCATTATCCTTTAAACTTAATGTTTGGTAATACCTTTTGGTTGGTATTGGATGTTCTTTGACTATATATCCCTGATTTGATGACATAAATATATGTTTTAATTATGATATATTTTTCCCCATGTGTTGACTAGTTCTCCTATACTTCCTTTCTTTTGATTGCATAATGCCATATCCGTGTATAGGGTAGCACACCATGGGCTAGATTGTTTTAATAATTTTCATTCTTTTCAAAGTTGATTATTTATTATAATGGCCTCTTCTATTATTTTGATAGTAGAACAAAAATATCGAAAAGTGAACTTTTGGGGATTCTAATCAATAGACTATATTGCTGTCCTAATTATACTTTGTTTAGATATTTGATGCTTTGAAATTACAATTTTACATGTTTTATCCATAGATCTGCCATATGCTGATGACCTGCAGGAGTAGGGTGAATACCATCCCAAATCCAATATGTATCTTTGGATGTTGGAATGGTTCTCAATATTTCGTCAAACATTGTATTATAAGGGAGATAGACAGCTTTGTAATCTCTCGAAATACGTTCAACAATCTTTGCACAGCAACGTACTAGGCTGTCACGCTTTGCAAAATTTGGACTTTTACGCATACTGCCAGTGTTTGCTACAAAGGGTGCACATAGTACAATCTTTAGATTCGGATTAGCTTGTAGGGAGCGGTTGAGCAATGAACAGTAACGCTTTTTCCATACCTCAAAATCAAAAGGTTGTTTTTGGTTTCCTTGCAAATAGAAATGTATGTCGTTGGTTCCAATTAATATGGAGAGAATATCCGGCTTTATATCGATAGCATCCGTTTCCCAACGCTTTTCCATGTCTTCTAGTGTATTTCCACTGATGCCTCGGTTGAAAAACTCATATTCTTTTTCTGGATAATTGCCTTGATAATAGGTAGCACATAGATACATGTAGCCACTGCCATAAATGTGGTTCATATCCCAAAGTGTACGTTCGGAAGAGGGTTTGGCAGTGCCGCAACTATTTCCCCAATTGCCGTCTGTTATGGAATCGCCAATGAATAGTACACGTACTCCACCGGCAGTGGCAGATAGTGTTACAAATAAAATCCCAATTACAAAAGTTACTATCCTTTTCATAAGTTATATTAATTATCTGATTATTCTTGTTTCCAATTATAAAATGATATTTTCAGACTTCCTATTTCATAAGTTAGTGTAAGTAAGACGAGTACTAAAATTGGGTCTGTAATGCTATTTCACTTATTACAACTTAATGATTTTATTTCTTTATCTTGAATACGGGAGCTATATTATTGAGCTTTTTCTCCGGTAAAGTAATGGAAAGCCCCTCTGCTGTGCGGTTGAACCGTACCGTACCATATCCCAGCAACTCTACCTTCCTTATTTTTTGCGGAAATAGTTTGCTGTCGGCACCTAATGATTTGATGGTTACGTTTCCATTTTCCGGCCATGCCAAAACCGTAGCATATAAATCCTTCTTGGTTTGCGTGAAACGGATCTCCTGTGCCGTAGCTTTGCTATACGCTCCTTCGTTGAATCCCTGTGCATTGATTTTGATATCGGCTTCGGCTATCGGACCTTCACCGAATATTTCCCAAGGACGTGTATTGTAGATAGCTTCTTTATTAATATTCATCCACTCACCGAATTCATTCAATATCTTTTCTTCTTTTTCATCAAACGTACCGTCGGCTCGCAATGGAACGCTGAGAAGCAGATTACCATTCTTACTTACGATATCAATCAACAGTTTTGCAACGTCTGACGCTGATTTATACCAATTGTTCTCATAAATAGATGTATTGTAATGCCATCCGCCAATGCATGAGCAAGATTGCCAGGGCTGCTCCATAATTTCATTGGGTGCACCGCGTTCCACATCCCAAACAATGGCTTTGCGTTGGTTTTCATCCAATATCTTACTTAACATGACGGCTTCCAGTTTCCCTTTATGGGTTGCCATATTGTGGTTATAGAAGTGAGCCGCAATCTTCAATCCGGCATCACTGATTGGATAGAATGGAGCTACAGTTACATCAAAATAAATCAGATCGGGATTATAACGATTGATGGCATCTACTGTACGGTCATAAAAGTTTGTGCAGTATTCCTGGGTTGGCAAACATGCCCCGTTTCCCCAGGCCCATTGGCTGTGAATCATGCCGTCTGCCCAACTTCCCTTACTCATTGGATGATTTTGTGCATATAAGTCCTGAGGATCATATCCTTCCCACCACTTACCTTTGCCATCAGCTTTGGTTAAAGTGCCATCGTAAGGAACACCGGCTTTAGAACCGTGTCTGTCATAACGTTGGGAGGGTTCATACCAAGTCCAGGCATGGTCAGCATGGAAACTGATACCAAATGGAAGCTCGTATTTGCGTGCCGCTTTTTCCCATTCTGCCAAGATATCACGTTTCGGACCCATGTTCTTTGAATTCCATGGTTGATATTTACTATCCCAAAGGTCAAAATTATCATGATGGTTACCTAAAGCAAAAAAATACTGTGCTCCTATTTTCTTATAGAATGCCACCAGTTCATCCGGATTCCATTTTTCAGCTTTAAATAGAGGGATAATATCTTTGAAACCCACTTCAGAAGGATGGCCATAGTGTTCTACATGATGCTTATATTCTGATGTTCCTTCCATATACATGGAGCGCGCCATCCAGTCGCCTGAGCCTTCTACACACTGAGGACCCCAATGTGCCCATATTCCGAACTTTGCGTTCTTGAACCATTCGGGCACTTGGTAATTTTCCAAAGATTTCCATGTGGGCTGGAATTCACCTTTCATCATAGGTTCGTTTTTTTCCGATACCGGAACCTGATAGTTTTGAGCAGATAACGTTCCTATCGAAAGAGCTAAAGAAGCTAATAAAATTTTAGTTTTCATAGGTATTAATTTTGTTTCTATTGTACATTGCAAAGATATGTATTAATAAGTAGTTGTAATAGGATTAAAAAGTGTTTGTATTGGAAAATATCGATGATATTGTTGGAAAGTATTTGATATTATAGGATAAAAACGATTTTTATATTGAGAATATCGATAATCACTTTGAGTGATAAAGAAATTCACTTATCTTTATCAGGTTACTAAATACTATATACTATGGCTTCATTGGTTGATAAGTTACATCCTCTTGTACTGAATGTCGGTTTGGCAGTGCATAATGCGGACTGGAATTGGAAGAATGTAAATAGTCCGTTTACACGTTTGTATTATATAACAGAAGGGACGGCTCAGATAGAACTTTCCGGAGGAATACAAATTCTGAAACCAAACTATTTGTATTTTATTCCCGCTTTTACAGTTCATGGATATATATGCAACTCTAATTTCTGTCACTACTACCTGCACATTTATGAAGAACACCAATCAGATTCCAATTTATTGGATGAATGGGAATTCCCGGTAGAGATACCTGCCGGCGATCTGGACCTGGCTTTGTTTCAGCGCCTATGTGCAATAAACCCTCACATGAGTTTACCTAAATCGGACCCTGCAAGTTATGATAATAACTCAATGCTCATGCAGAATCTTCTGAAAAACAAGCAACGAGCATTGTGCGATAAGGTTGAATCACGTGGCATTGTGTATCAGTTACTGGCACATTTTCTGAAACGTGCTCAGGTTAAGGTGGAAACAAAAGATGACCGGATAGAGAAAGCTATTCTTTATATACGAAAACATATATACGAGACTATAGACTTGACAACGTTAGCCGAAAACTCGTGTTTGTCAAAAGACCATTTCATTCGTCTGTTCAAGAAAGAAACAGGTGTTACTCCCTCTAAGTATATCAGTCAGAAGAAAATAGAGAAAGCACAGCTCATTCTGGTGACTGATGAGATGTCGGTGAAGAATGTGGCTTTTGCCCTTTCTTTCGATGATTATTCTTACTTTAACCGGCTCTTTAAAAAGACGACCGGACTGACACCACAGGAATACCGTAACTCTTATCATTGATAATCGGAGATTTAGAACAGTTCTCTTGTCTGAACCATATCCGGTCCGTGTCTGGCCCGTACCTGGTCCGTATCAAGTCCATGCGTATAGATACGGAGATGACACGGACTTGGTACGGTTCAGGTAATGAGATGGGGAAAAACAGAACAATAATCTTATATATACGTTCTCTTGTATTTTTCAAAGAGTATTACCGTACTTTTGCATATACTCTTTGGGTGAAATACCAAACTGCTCCTTGAAAGAGTTAGAGAAATGTGCCAGATTGTTAAAGCCGACGGAATAGGCAATATCGGATATATTCATCCTCTTATCTTGCAGGAGTTTGGCGGCTTGCTGTATGCGAATGTTCCGGATAAAGTCGCGGGTGCTGAGGTTGGTTAACGCCTTTAATTTGCGATACAAGTGCACACGGCTCAGTCCCACACTTTTGGCCAGCATCTCCACATCCAGTGTAGGCTCTGCCAGATTATCGTTGATGACTTTCATTATTTTCTCCATCAGGATTTCGTCCGCAGGTTTTATATTCAGCATTTCCAGTTTCTCTTCCTGTTGCTGCATACCACTGAATTTGTTTTTTAAGAGTTTCCGGTTGGATATCAGATTGGAAACTGTTTTCCTCAGTATTTCAACATTAAATGGCTTTACCATGTATGCATCGGCTCCGGTGTCTATACCTTCTGCATAATCTTCCGGTTTTCCTTTGGCTGTGAGTAGGATTACCGGTATGTGGTTGATATTTACGTTCTGTTTGATTTTCTTGCATAAGGTTATGCCATCCATTTCCGGCATCATGATATCACTGATTACCAGATCGGGAGTAGTGGAGAGAATAGTACTGAGAGCCTCTTTTCCATTATTGCAGGTGATTATTTTGTAGAGGTCCTTTAATTGTTCCACCAGATAGTCCTGAATATCTTTCTCATCTTCTACCACCAATATGTGGAAATTGGTTTTGGATTTGGTTTGCACGTTATCAGCAGGCATTTCTTTTGCTTCAAATTCCAGTTTCTCGTTGACGGGCAAAGTATGGGGGATATTTTCAAAATTTGCAGGATCCTCAAGCTCATTTGGTTTCAGATGAGAGGCTCCCAACGGTATGCGTATAATGAAGCGGCTTCCTTTGCAGTCTTTACGGTTCTCGGCGCTGATTGTGCCATGATGGAGTTGTACCAGTGAATGAGTCAGGTGCAGACCTATTCCGGTTCCCATATTATTATAGGTCGAACCGTTGTTTATCTGATAGAAACGATCGAAGATACGCTCTATTTTATCTTCTTCCAGTCCGATGCCCGTATCCTCTATTGTTATTTCAAAGTAATTCTTCAGTGGGCCATCGGTGTTATCACTCCCCTGCGTAAGTGTGATGCTGATTTTTCCGTTCTCGGGAGTATACTTAAATGCATTCGACAGCAGGTTCATAAGAATCTTGTCGAAGTTATTTAAGTCTATCCATACCTTTAGTAGAGAGGCTTCATGAATAAAAGCCAGCCGAATATTTTTCTGCCGGGCTGCATATTCAAATGTCAGCGTCAGGTCGTCAATGAAGCCTACTATATCCGTTTCTCTGAATTTCATGAACATTTGCCCTTTGTCCACCTTACGCATATCCATCAGTTGGTTCACCAGCCGCAGGATGCGCTGGGAATTGCGGTAAATCATCAGGTAGGTTTTGTTAAGTTCCGATGTTTTATTCTCCGATAGCAGTTTTTCAATTGGATTGATGATTAGCGTCATCGGGGTACGTATCTCATGGGAGATGTTGATGAAGAACTGTAGCTTGGCTTCGTTGATTTCTTCCTGATGCTTACGCTCTGTCATCTCCTGCCGTTGGCGGATACGGCTACGGATATAAATGATGATAGCCGATATCAGTAACAGGCATAATATGGAATATATGAAGTATGCCCAACCGGACAGATACCAGGGAGGGGTAATGATGATGTCGACAGTACGTATTTCTGAGGTGTTGCCATGCTCGGTGGCGCATACTTGGAAAGTATATTTGCCGTGAGGAAGTTTGTTATAAGTTACGCGGTTATTGCCAGTTTCAGTACTTTGCCATTCTTCTCCTAACTCTTTTATTTTGTATTGGTACTTTATCTGTTGAGGATTGTCATACCTGAGAGTGGAAAACACGATACTGAACGTATTGTCCTGATGACTGAGGCGAAAAACATTCGCATCAATTACTGATGTTGTTATAATAGGTCTGTTGCCGGATAAAGTGTTTTTGTTGATAGGCTGGTTGAATACCTGGAAGTCGGTTATATAGACGTCATTCTTCCGGGGTTGTTCTATGATTTGCTCCGGAATGAAGTAGGTGATACCATCACTTCCGCCAAAGTAGATTCCTCCGTCTTTCTCATGGAAGAAAGCACCGTGAGTGAATTCATTTCCTTGCAGTCCGTCTCCCACGTAATAGTTGATAAAACGTTGGCTTTTCCTGTCGAACTTACTTATGCCGTTGTAAGTACTAACCCATATATTCTGGTTCTTATCTTCGCAGATTGCACAAATGATATTGTTGGGAAGGCCGTCTGACATAGTGTATCTTTGTACTTCCTGCGTCTTTTTTTCAATACGGTAAAGTCCGCTTGATGTACCTGCCCAGATGTTTCCTTTTTTATCTTCGAGAAGACTATAACCTACACTGCCCGGTACAATCTGCTCTGTTTTGCTAAAACTGTTTTGCGCCGGGTCATAGCAGGAAATTCCTTGATATCCACCTATCCATATCTGCCCATCGCGGTCGCAAAGCAGAACATTCACCCAGTTATTGCTGGGCTCGTTGACTCGCAGCCCGCTTTCCTCATTGCGGATAACATTGTATTGACGGAGAACTTTTGTATCTAAATTATAAGTATATAGTCCGTTCCCCAGTGTGGCTATGTACAAAGTACGGTGTTTGTCTTCGATGATATTCATTATCTTTTCATGCAGGAGTTGAGGGACATAGTTGCATTTACCCGTTCTCCTGTCAAACATAGCTAATCCTTTGGCATAAGCTCCCAGCCAGAGATTATGGTCTGAGTCCTGAAAGATACTCGTAATTGTATTTGAAACAGAACCGGGGAAATCTTCCGGGCGATAGTGCCTGATTAGTTTATGATTGGCATCCAGTTCAAAAAGGCCTTCATTATCCGCTCCTATCCATAAGTGATTGTCTGCATCCTTAAAGATGGACATGATACATCCGGAACCTATCGGATTGTTGTATAATAGCTTGTGGCCGATATACTCGAAGCGCTCCCTGTGTGCAGGCAAGAAAACAATACCTTTCTGAAATATACCCAACCACAGATTTTGGTCTCTATCTTGCAATATACTGTGTACTTTTCCGGTACTCAGGTCAAATGGGATGGCATTGATGGGGAAATTCTCAATCCGGTGGAGTTCCGGATTGTAGGTTTTTACCCCTTTTCCGTCTGTACCAATCAGAAGCTTACCATCTATGAAAGCCAACCTTTTTATTGGCAAGTCTTGTGTGTTTTCGTATGGAATACGTATGAACTTGTTTTTGTCTTTGTCATACAAGCATACACCTTTGGTTAGGGTACCGATGAATAAATTCCCTTTATCATCCCCCTCGATGGCTGATATGCTGTTTTCCGGAATATCGGGATAACTGAAACGCAGTATCTCTTCGGACTTAGGATGATAGCAAACAAGTCCTTCAGTCTCCGTACTAAACCAAAGGTTTCTCTCTACATCTTCAAAGATGGCATTCAAAGTTGTTAGTTGGAGCTTGTCGTTTATCTCGTTCATCGGTTCCATTACTTTGTCGGAGAGGTTCATGCGAAAGATAGTGTCACCGGCTGTTGTTCCCCACACTTCGCCGTTGTGCAGTTCTGTGAGGCTCGTTACGTGAACTGTCCCCATCATTCCTTTCATTTTTATGAGTTCAAAATCATCCGTTTCGGGATGATAGAGCATCAGTCCTCTCAGGCATCTTATCCATAAATTCTGGTAGCTGTCTTCGAATACAGCTCGCACATGACTGTTTACTAAAGAAGTTGAATCATTGTCGAGATGTTTGTAGTGAGTAAAATGTATACCATCGAACTTGTTCAGCCCGAACTCGGTGGATGCCCAGATGAAACCTCTCTGATCTTGATATAAATGATTGATAAGGCTACTGCTGAGTTGCCCGTTAGCAGAGTAATAAGTTCCTGTCTGTGATATGCTTTTGGAGGGAATAACCAGAAGTAGCATTATAAAGATGGTGTGCTTGAGTGTTTTCATATCCATAGTATTATGATTAGTAGAGAATGTACTGCAAACTTACACAAAATAATCGATTTACAAGCATACCCTGATGCCCTCTATCTCTGTTCTAAAGCTATTTCATGGCATGTATGTAACGTTGGTATAAGGTTTTGTAACCTGGAGAAAGGTAATGTACTTTTCATATCATATTTGTGTAACCCCATTAGAGCCTTTATTTTTCCATATAATCTACTTTTGTAAAGTCCGAAACGGAATAGGCATTATGCCTTATAATAAGTATGTGACTGTTTAACTTTTAATTTTAATAATATGAAGACATGAAAAAGAATCTATTTAATTATTCATTCAACTTAAATCAACAAATTGTATCACTCATTTAATTAATGATTTTATGAAAAGCACCAATCATTATTTTAAGTCCTTAGGGCTATTATTCTTATTGTGCCTGATACCATTGTGGGCATTTTCACAAAATGTCACGGTGAAAGGCATAGTAAAAGACGCACTCGGTGAATCGGTCATCGGTGCCAGTGTGGTCGAAAAAGGTACTACCAATGGTATTATTAGCGATATCGATGGTAACTTTACTCTCAATGTCCCCAAGAATGCAACATTAGTCATCTCTTTTGTGGGTTATCAGACTCAGGAAATACCATTGAACGGACAGACTTCTCTGACGGTTATATTAAAAGATGATACGAAGTTACTGGATGAAGTAGTCGTTATCGGTTATGGTACGCAACGCAAAGAGGCAGTCACCGGTTCGGTAGCTTCCATGCGGGGTGATGATCTCCGGGCGGTACAAACCGGTAACATCACGAATGCCTTGCAAAATCGTGTGGCTGGTGTGGAAATGACACAGACCTCCTCTAAGCCCGGTGCCGGGATGCAAATCCGTATCCGTGGTACGCGCTCGCTCAGTGCCAGCAACGACCCCTTGATAGTGCTCGATGGCATTCCTTTTGCGGGCTCCATCAATGATATTGATCCTAACAGCATCAAGAGCCTCGATATCCTGAAGGATGCTTCGGCAACTGCTATCTATGGTTCGCGTGGTGCGAACGGTGTTATCTTGATAACGACTGTTCGTGGAAATAAGGGACAGAAACCGCAAGTTACTTACAGTGGTTATTATGGTGTGAAGAATGCCATTGAATTCCCGATGATGAACGGACCCGAATTTGCCCAACTGCGTGCGGATGCAGCAAGAACTATTGCAGACTTGGGAAAAAGCACTGCTCCGGTTACAAACTCCAGCGACGAATCGGATGATGTAAATACAAACTGGCAGGATATGATGTATCGCACCGGTGTGATTACCAATCATGATGTCAGCGTAACGAAAGGTAGCGATGACGGCAATTATGCCTTTGGCGCAAGCTACTATCTTGACCAATCTCCCATTCCTACACAGCAATATAGCCGTATATCGCTACGCGCTTCCGTAGATCAAAATATCGGCAAATATGTTAAGGTGGGATTGTCGTCCAACAACAGTTACAGTTTATCAGAGGGTAGTCAGATAAATACCGGTGATGTACTTTCCAGTTCGCCGTTGGCCAATCCTTACAACGAAGACGGCAGTCTGAAAAGAGCGGTACAGAGCGGACCAACTGATATCTATAAAGTATGGACCAAAGACCTGCTGAAAGAAGCATCGGACAAATGGATGAGCGATAATAAATCTCTGGCTTCCTATAATAGCCTTTACGGAGAAATAAGCGCTCCCTGGGTACAAGGTTTGAAGTATCGCTTCAATCTCGGTCTGAATGTCCGCACAACTACGGGTGGTGGTTTTACAGGAATTGGCGTGACAAGCCCAAGCGACCCCAATGCACCATCATCTGCTTCTATTAGTAACTCACTGACTACCAACTGGGCGGTAGAAAACCTGGTGACTTATGATCGCACCTTTGCCGAAAAGCACAACATCAATGTTGTTGCGCTTTACTCTGCCGAGCAAACTCGCTATAACCGTTCGGGTGTTTCTGCGAGAGATTTTCCGGCAGACCACTTCCAATATTACGATCTGTCGAAAGCAGAAGGTGAAATAACTATAAGTCCAAATAACCAGGGCTATTCGGAGACTGGTTTGATGTCATGGATGGGACGTGTGATGTATTCGTATGATGACAAGTACATGGCAAGTGCCACGTTTCGTGCTGATGCTTCTTCTCGTCTGGCTCCGGGGCATAAATGGCATACGTATCCTGCCGTGTCCGTTGGCTGGAACATGCATAAAGAAGGTTTTATGGAGAGTCTGACATGGCTCGACCAACTGAAATTACGCGTAGGTTATGGTGAGACTTCCAATCAGGCAGTTGATCCTTACAAAACGCTCGGATTGCTGGGCACACGCCTTTATAACTTTGGCGATCTTTATCAAACCGGTTATGTACTGTCCGAGTTGCCCAATGCAAACCTGGGATGGGAATATACTACTACGTGGAACTATGGTGTCAACTTCTCGATGTTCAATAACCGACTGAGCGGTACAATCGAATACTATTCACAGCATACAAAAGACATCCTGTTAAAGGTGAACTTGCCCAGTACTTCCGGTGTAGGCTCTTATATGGCAAATATCGGTGAAACCCAAAACAGGGGATTCGAGATTTCACTGAATGGTGTAATATTGGATAATCTGAACGGATGGACTTGGGAAGCAGGTATTAACTTCTATCACAACAAGAACAAGTTGCTGAAACTGACTTCACAAGCAGACCGTGACGAGGGTAACTGGTGGTTTGTGGGAAAACCCATTAACGTGATTTATGATTATGAGAAGATTGGCATCTGGCAAGAGAGTGAAGAAGAAATACGTAAGATTCTGGAGCCGGAAGGAAATGCCGGTATGATTAAGGTGAAATATAACGGAAAGTATGATGAAAACGGAAAGCCCGTCAGACAAATCGGAACTGACGACCGTCAGGTCATCGAAGTGGACCCCAAGTTTCAGGGTGGTTTCAATACTCGTGTGGCTTACAAAGGCTTCGACCTGACTGTTGTAGGTGGTTTCCAATGTGGCGGAACGTTGATTTCAACACTTTACGGTGGAACCAGCTACCTCAATCTCCTGAGCGGACGCCATGGCAACGTGAAGGTAGATTACTGGACACCTGAAAATACAGGTGCCAAGTATCCGAGGCCGGGTGGAGTTACTGCAAACGACAATGCCAAATATGCCAATAGTATGGCTATGTTCTCCGGCTCTTATATGAAAATACGCACTATTACATTGGGTTATGATGTGCCTAAATCATTCCTGAACCAGTTTGGTGTGAAAGGCTTGCGCCTTTATGCCACTGTGCAGAACCCGTTTGTACTATTCTCACCCTATAACAACGAAACAGGACTTGATCCCGAACCCAATTCTCTTGCTACCGAGAATCAGGCAATCACTACACAATACGCTAATTCAGGGTTGGCAATTGTAGGTTACAATACTCCGGCAACGCGGAACTTCCTGTTCGGTCTTAATTTATCATTCTAACCCTTTTAAAAAGATTAAGATATGAAAAGTATATATATAAAGTTTATTCTGGGAATCATGATTCTCTCATCTTTCCTCACAGGATGTTCGGATATTCTGAACGAGAATCCACGTAACATTTACGAGCCCGGTTTCTTTGAAACCGAACAGGGCGTGGTGGGTGGACTAACAGGCCTCTACACCAGCTTACGCAGAGTTTACGGACAACCCTACTATTACAATGCTTGTGAAACAGGTACCGACGAATATACCTACGGTTCACAAGCCGATGCAAACTTTCAGAGTGCCGACCTGAGTATCCAGGGCAAAATACCCGATGCTGCCAACAGTCGTTTTGATGTGTTGTGGAATGTAGCTTACTCTGCCATAAACAATGCCAGCGCCATTATTGACAACGGCACGAAGGCAGGTATGCCCGAAGCTCTCACTGCCGAGGCCCGCTTTTTCCGTGCGTTCTATTATTTCCAGCTGGTGCAAGCTTTTGGCGGCGTACCTTTGGATTTGGGTGGTGGCGAACTGAAGGCCAACTCTACTCCGACGCGGGTTTCCATGCGTAATACTGTGCCCGAGGTTTATACCAAGGCTATTTTCCCGGACTTGCTTACAGCTATTTCAGCTTTACCTGAAACGTCACGACTGACGGGAACAGTAACCAAGAATACTGCTCGGCTCGTTCTCGCCAAGGCGTACCTCACTTATGGCTGGTGGTTGGAAAATCCGAATAATATAGATACTTATCCGGTCTGTGACCGCTCTGACCCGGATGGGAAAGACAAAGCATGGTACTTCCAGCAAGCCTACGATGTATCGCTTACGGCCATCAATGCGCCGGGCATTTACGGACTGCAACCGACGTACTATGATGTGCATGTGTTCACCAATGACCGTAATAAGGAAATCATGCTTTATGCTGACCATACGGAAGAGAATGCATCTTACAATGAGGGTAATGTAGTTGGATGGGACGGAGCGCCAAATGACGATACTTCTGCACAAAATCAGGCTATATGGATGGTGACATGGTATTTCCAGTCCGTACAAAGTAGCCGGACGGCAGATGCATGGAACGGAACAGGTACGTTCTTCCGCAGTGTCAGAGCCGGACAGTCGTTCAGCCGTATGTGGAGCCGCATGGCTCCCTCAATTGATGTGTTCGAAACGACCTTTGCCGATAAGACGATTGACTCCCGCTTTGACGGTACATTTGTTTCCGCATATCCTGCTACATATAATCTGGCTGGAAGCACTGCACCGACGGTAGTTTATAATGCCAATTACCTGCCGGTATATCCAGGCGAGGTGGCTGTTTCTTTCCTGCCGGAAGATCCGGGAAATATTGATTACAGTAACAACAATAATCAAATGGGACTTGGAACTTTGCCGGATAGAGCAGACTACGTGATGCCTTTAACTAAGATTTCACGCGCCGTCTTCCCGGGACTCTGGAAACTGGGTGTTGCCCGTAAAGGGACTGATTACAACGACGATAAGGCGTCAAGCACCCGTCCATTCAATATCTTAAAGTTCTCCGAGTTCTATTTCATCGCTGCCGAAGCGGTAGTGAAAGGTGCCAATGCACAAGCAGGTATGGGTGCAAGAGAATTGATAAACGTCATTCGTGCCCGCGCCGGGAAATGGAGCTTCTGTGTGGCTGAAAACGCTCCGAAGGTAGTGGATAATAGTGCTGCAATGACAGCGGCTACACCTGCCACTATAAATATCGACTACATTCTTGCTGAGCGCAGCCGGGAGTATTTTGGTGAAGGTTTCCGTTGGTATGATCTGGCACGCACCCAGAAGTGGGAAGAGTTTGCAAGCACTTACAAAATCAGTAGCAAAGGTGGTGATAATCCGGTGACAGTACCTCGCTTTATTGAGAAATATATGTATCTGCGCCCCATTCCTACAAGTCAACTCGACAGGCTGGAGGGTGATGTGGATTATAAAAAGAATTACCAGAATCCGGGATACAATTAATGTTAAGTAAATAATAAAGCCGCAGGCAAAAGACTTAATCTTGCTTGCGGCTTTTATCATTTGTAGTTGATTTATATTTAGCGTACCGAGAATTTATAGATGCATTGGCTCTGATATTTCTCTCCCGGCCGTAACACAGCCGACGGCCACTCCGGTTTGTTAGGAGTGTCGGGATAGTGTTGCGTTTCCAGGCAAACGGCTGTACGGAAATTGTAGACAATTCCCTTCTTGCCGGTCAATGTACCGTCCAGGAAGTTACCGCAATAAACCTGTATGCCGGGCTCATTGGTGTAAACATCCAGAACGATGCCTGTGGCGGGTGATTCAAGTGTGGCACATACTTTATTTATGTCTCCTTGAGTATTCAGCACCCAGTTATGGTCGATGCCGTTTCCATTCTTCAACTGTGCGAAGTCCTGATTGATGTTGGCACCGATGGCAGTAGGTTGTCTGAAATCCATAGGAGTACCTTCAACGGTTGCTATTTCGCCGGTCGTCATAAAAGTGCTGTCCACCGGAGTATAATGGTCGGCGTTCAGGGTCAACAGATAACTTGAATTATCCTTTGAAGGATTGCCATCCAGGTTGAAGTAAGAGTGGTTGGTCATATTGACAATGGTCGGTTTGTCCGTTTCCGCTTCATACTGTATGTCAATGGCGTTGTCATCCGTCAGTTTCATGGTGACGGTGCATTGAAAATTACCCGGGAAACCTTCTTCTCCATCTTTTGCCAAATAAGTCAGTTGCACTTCTTGATTGCTCTTCTGAACGGCATTGAAGATGCGGTACTGGAAACCTTTCGGACCACCGTGCAGGCAGTGTCCGTAATTGTTCTGCGGCAATTGATATTCCACTCCGTCCAATGTGAAACGCCCCTGGTTAATACGGTTGGCGTATCGCCCGATGCTTGCTCCGAAGTCAGACGGATACTTGATGTAATCTTGTATGGAATCAAAACCTAATACGACATCTTTCATAATACCGTCTTTATCAGGCACCATAACCGACACGATACGTCCGCCGAAATTGGTGATGCACACTTCCATATTGTTTTTGTTTGTCAGGACAAACAAATCGGTCTTTTCACCATTGACTTCTGTCTGAAAATTGCTTCTCTTTAATCCGGATGCGGTTAAGTCTTCTTTCATATTTGCGGTACATCCAACCATCAGGGCTGTGCATACCAAAAGAATCAGTTTATTCATATTGCTTTTAATTAGATTGTTTCTCATAACGGAAGAAATCAACATCCACATATCCGCCGGCAGTTTGGGTGGCATAATTGAATATGGCGAACTTATTACCCGTGAAGTGTGCCATGCTGAATATCATGTGGAACTTATCTCCCAATTGAGTCCAGTTACTATCGTCCAGACTATAAGAGAACACGGCATGGTCTGTAGTAAAGTCGCAGTCCATTTTCAGATATACGATATCCTGATTCAGTTCTTTGCGAGCTTTCTCTACATTACGGTCGGTCATCACTAAATACTTTTTACCATTCTCCTTAATGACGGAAATAGTTCCCGGCTCTGAGCAGAAGGCTGCCAGACCAGTATGGTCACCATCATTCATATATGTAAGGTCAAGAGAGATGACACCGCTGCACTTCGGACCTTCCGTGCGTTGCGTCAGTGTGTTGCGTGCTTCAAAGATGTCCTTCACTACCTTTCCGGTCTTCAGGCGGAGGTATCCCGGACGTTCGGTAAGTGTCCAGAGTGAATTATCCGGATTGTGGTTCCATTGCCAGGTCAGACCCAGTTTGGGAGACTTGTCAAAGTCATCGCTCACCACGAGTTCCGTCTTTTCATCATAACCTTGTACAGGTGTTTTCATTACCGGAGGCACTTTGCCGTTTTCATCGCCCAGTATCGGCCAACCATCCTCCCAACGGCAAGGCATCAATACCGGTACACGACCCACAGCCTCATGATCCTGAAACAACATAGCATACCATTCACCCTTCTCTGTGTCGATGAAGCAACCTTGTGCCACACCGTGGTTGGCATATCCAAGGTCGTCCGAGAGAATTGTTTTCATGTCGTAAGGTCCCGCCACTTTATCAGAGCGGAAGCAAAGCTGTGTGCGTATGCCACCTTCCGGCCACCAGATCAGGGTGAGATAATACTTACCGTCGAACTTATAAAAGTGCGTGCCTTCCAGCAAACCTTTCGGCTCACCGGGGATGACTTCTACCTGTAAGCCGTCGGGATTGATGCCGGACAGATCTTTGTTGAATTCAATAATGCGGATATGGCGTGCACCATAAGCCAGGTAGATTTTCCCGTCGTCATCGAACAGCATGGAGGCATCGTGCAGGTATTCGTCGATTACTAACTTCTGTTCCCACGTTCCTGCCGGGTCTTTTGCCGTATAGATATAGGACTTGTTGCCAGTGCCGAAGAATACATAGAAGAGCCCGTCGTGATAGCGTAAAGAAGCTGCCCACTGTCCGCGGCTATAGATGTTGCCGCCTTCCAGATCGTTGTAGGGGCTTTCTTTGATTTCATCGAACACGTAACTGATGATTTTCCAGTTCACCATGTCCTTGGAGTGCATGATGGGGGCACCGGGAGACATGTGTGCAGTGGTACTTATCATGTAGTAATCACTACCTACGCGTATCACGTCCACATCCGGCACATCCGAGTAGATGACAGGGTTTGTGAAGGTTGTTTCTTCTTTGGCTGCCTTCTTGCCGGCATTTGTGCAGCCGGCAAGGAGAAACAGAATAAGGCAACCTATCCATAAAAATGCTTTGTTCATAATCGTTTATAGGTTTCAGTGAGTTATTATTTAACCTGTGTACCCGATGGCTTTTTCAACCGCGTACTTTTAGGGTAAGGAGTACCAAATACAGGATAATCGTCCGCTTTCCATTCTATCTTCTGGGTGCGTGGAGATCTTGTATCGCCCATACCCGGAGGGTCAGTCTGGGTGTCACGTGCATGATAAAGGATGTAATGCTCTTTACCATCGGGAGATTTGAAGAAGCTGTTGTGTCCTGTTCCGTACACGCCATTCTCGGGTGACTGGCGGAATAGGGGCTGAGGCGATTTCTTCCAGGATGCCGGGTCCAGCAAATCTGCATTGGTGTCTGCTGTCAACATACCCAAAGCATAGTACGGAGTCCATACACCGCTTGCCGAATAAACGACGTGGATGTACTTTCCTTTAGGACTTTTCAGAGGTTGAGGCCCTTCGTTTACAAATACTTTGTGCGGGGGATTCCAGCCATTATCATTCTTATAGTGTCTTTCCCAGTCCAGTTCCGGCTTGGAAATCAGTACTCTTTCGGAACCAAGAGTCCATGGATTTTTCATCTCGGCAATGTAGATACATTGAGTCTCTGTATCTACGCGGCGTGTCTGCCAACCGGACCATACCATATACAGTTTTCCCTTGTTCTCGAATACCGAACCGTCGATGGCCCAGTTGTTATCTTTGTCGGTGCTGATGCGACCTTTCATTACAAATTCGCCTTCAAACGGATCTTTGTTTACATTCTCCAGTACGTACATCTGATGGTTGTCCGAGTTGCCGTCATCTGCTGCATAATAGATGTACCATTTTCCGTCGATGTTATGGATTTCGGGTGCCCAAAGATTATGTTTGTTCGATGGGTCGGTAGGAATCCAGATGGTCTTCTTCTCCGCATTGCGGATGTTGGTCACGTCCTTCGTTTTCCAGAGGACGAGACTGTCGACCATGGTGTGCATGTAATAATAGCAACCATCGTGCCACAGTGCCCAGGGATCGGGACCATAATTGAGCAACGGATTGGTGTATGTATCTGCCACATCTTCAGGATTCTTGCTGAAGATGTCATGAATCAGTTTCGTGTCAAATTTAGGAGTGCGGTCATAGTAGTAGATACCGTTCTGTTCCTGTTCAACATCAGTCAACTGGGTGTAGCAATATCCCCATACCTGGTCTTTCAGTTCAAGAATACCATTCATCTGACCTTCCAGACGTTCCAGGAATTCTTTTTCTGTCTTTGGCGGTGTGCCGTATCCCCATGACTGTGTGCTGGAGTTGGTCTTATCCTGATCTTTCACCCATTTGATGCCACCTACTTCATCTATCAGATAAGGCATTTTGCCATCATATACCGGGAAGTCGTACATCTCATTCTGGCGCAAGCCGTTGAAACCGATATTGGCGGATGGAACTCCTATGGCATAGTTGGGAGCCTGGAAGAACTTGCCGTCCTTGTAGATGATGTCTTTCAGCTTGGCAGGATCCTGTTCATAGTTGTGTACAGTCCATATGTCCGTTTTGATGTGGCAACCACCGCTGGCGTCGTTTACAGGACGGGTGGGGTCGAGTGATTTGGTCAGATTGTATAAATCCGTCGTAAAGCGGGGATATTGCACTCTATCCGGCCACCATTCTTCGTTCATCGGTGTCCAGATCAATAAAGAAGGGTGATTGCGGTCACGAAGCACCAGTTCCGACCATTCCATCAGGAAGTTGCGAGCTACTTCTATGCTGTTGGCATCCATACCCCAGCTTGGAGCTTCGCCCCAGGTGATGTATCCCAGTTTGTCCGCCCAATAGTAGAAACGTTCTTCGAATGCTTTCTGATGCAGACGTGCACCGTTGAAGCCGGCAGCCATCGATAGCTCGATGTCACGTTTTAGTGCTTCGTCGGTAGGAGCTGTCCAGATGCCATCGGGATAGAAGCCCTGATCCAGTACCAAGCGTTGATAGTAGGGTTTGTTATTCAGATAAATCTTATTTCCTTCGATATGCACTTTGCGCATACCGATGTAAGAAGAAACCTCATCAATCACTTTTCCTGCCGGATCGATGACCTGATAAGTGATGTCGTATAAGAAAGGAGACTCTGGCGACCAGAGTTTGGCTTTCTTCACCGGAAGCACAGCTACGGAGCTGTTCGTGCCTTTCACGGTGGTGGAAGCAACTACCTTGCTACCGTCTTTCAGTATTATTTTCAGTTTGTTGTTGCTGTCACTGTAGAAGGCAGGCCATACTATTAATTGCTCCTGATCCACGTCGGCAATAGCCTGTACGGACTTCAAGCCGGAAGGATTGACCGCTTCCATCCATACCGTCTGCCAGATACCTGTGGTGCGGGTGTAGTTACAACCATAGGAGCCGAATTGCAAACTTTGTTTTCCGGCACTCTGCATAGCCGAGCGCAGGTCGCTGGATGCACGCACCACCAGATGGTGTTTCTTTCCGGGAGTCACCAACTTCGTGATGTCGATGCTGAACGAGGAACTGCCACCAAAATGACGGCCTGCCAGGGTTCCGTCGATGTAGATTTCCGAATTGAAATAAACGGCTCCGAAGTTCAGCAATACATTCTTTCCGCTCCAATCCTGCGGAACACTGATTTCTCTATGGTACCAGATGTGATTGATGAAGTCCTTGTGTTCTACACCGGACAGACTGCTCTCAGGGCAGAAAGGCACTGTTATCTTTCCGTCGAAAGACGTAGCCTTGGGGTAGCCCTGTTCCATACCCGAATTGGCAAAGTCGAATGTGTAATCCCATTCGCCGTTCAGGTTCATCCATGTTGCCCGCTCAAACTGTGGGCGGGGATATTCCTTCCGTGGAACATCTGCGGCATTCACCTGGAATGCCATGCCGGCAGCCAATAAGGCTGCAATCAAGATTTTCTTTATTTCCATAATTCTTATTTTATATATGTTACGTTAGGACCTAAGTAAGAGCGCTTCATTCCGCCGAAGTCAATGACTACCTTCTGGATAATCATGCCCGGATCGGCGCAGATAAGCTTCAGGGTATGTTTGCCGGGCTTGTCCACATTCACATTGATCGTGCTGATGGCGCTGTTGCGGAATACATTCAGTCTCCATTGGCTGGAGTACTCTCTGGATGAAGTAGTCATCCACTGCACCATGCCATTGTCAATCATGACACCGTAGCGCGTATCGTGCTTGGAGTCGATGGGAAACAGGGGCAAGGCATAAATATGCACGGTTGCATTGCCGCCATTGAAGGTGTAGAAATCATACTCAGCCTTGGGACTCTTGTTGGTGAACCACATATTGGGTACGGACTGGGTGGCTTCTCCCAACTGCACGCAGTCGTTCTCGTATCCCAATCCCTTGATGGCTTTAATCTGTATGCTGTTGTTCTCCACTTTCCGGTGGAACTTGCCCGCATTGATGGAAACGCATCCGTTGTCTTCCACATAGAGCCCTTTCAGTTCTTCCACTGTAGGGCTGGCGGGGTTAAAAACAGGCACGAACACTTTCTTCGTCCGGTTGCCGGATGTCAGTTCAATTTCTCCGGTGATATCATCGCCCTGGGGCACTTTAGTCCAGTCGATGGAGACTGTGATTCTGTCTTGCGCAGTCACTTTGCCTGTGCTGCGGCTGAGTTTAATCCAGTTCTCCTTGGTAGTTGCTTTCCAATTGAAAGGCTTGCTGCCTCTGTTGTACAGTTCGATGAACGAGCTGTTCTTTGTGTAAGGATTCACACAGGGAAGCACGTGCATGGCTCCCATGCCGTAAGTACAGTCCTGTCCCGGAATGAAGATTTGCATATCGGCCTCTGTGGGGACTATTATGTTCTCTACCGGGGGCATATTTTGATAAGTTGCCGTCCATCCCGGAGTGATTGACATCATGTGGTTCCATTTGCCGTTCAGCAAGGAATTAAAATGATCTGTATAGTATGCCAGACTGTCTTGATAGGATTTTACCTGGTCGGCAAGTATGTTCGTAGCTGCACGTCCCTGGCGGGCGTACCAACGATTTTGTTGGGCTACTAACATTTTCTTATTCATCAGGGCGGCACCTTTCACTGGATAATGAACCAGTTCATAGTAAGCCGCCTGATATTCTTTGGGAAGCGATTTCCATATCTTTTCGCTTTTGTCGGCAATGCGGTCATACTCCTTCATGCGGTTCTCCGCTTCGTTGTAGTTGATGAAAGAGAAATCAGTATCGATAATTCGTTCGCGTTCCTGGTGGTTGTTCCACTCGTAGCCCCATCCCATTGACTCCGGCTTGTGCTGGAATGCCAGGAGGTAATAGCTGTCGAAGATGTCGGTCAGGTCCTCTTTATGCTTGGAGCCAAAGAGGGTGGCAAGGAATTCCGCTTCGTAAGTATACGTTTTTTCAAAGTTGAAGCTCTCTACATCCCATGCCATATCGAGGAAGAATTTCATGCCGAGTTCGCCGGGTTTGATGTCGCCCACGTTCAGTAGCCAGTAGCGAGTAGCGCCCGTGTCGTAGGCTTTGCGCATTTCCTCATAAATCAGTGCGGGAGGGGTGGTGTTGATCCACAGGTAATCGTGAGGCTCGCCACAATAGGAGATATGGTAGTAGACGCCTGAGCCACCTTTGCGTTTCTGTTCATCTTTATTGCTCAGTCTTTTCAGGTAGCCATAATTATCGTCCGGCCATACCAGAGTCACGTAATCGGGCACTTTCAATCCTTTTTCATAGATGTCCATCACCTCCTTATAAGGGACAAATTGCTGGGGAATGGAATCAATGTCCTGGTTGATGTGCTTGGCCAATATATTCCGTTGGTCATTCAGCACTTCTTCCATCAGGCTGACTTCATTGTCCTTGGTTACGCCTACCAGACCACTGTCATGGATGCCGCGCATGGCAAGGGTATAGAAGTTTTCGTAGGGTCCGTTCTCAGAGATGCGTTTATCCAGCACCTTGTTGATGCCGTCTTTATTGGTGATGTAGTTCCAGTCGCCCATCGGGTCTTTGAACCACTCCGTTACGTTGTTAAATAGCAGAGGCTCACAATGAGAGGAAGTCATGACAATGCCGTAGCTATCGGCCACTTCCTTGTTCTGCGGATACTTGTTGAAGGCACCGGAACCCGGATGCATGGCGGGAGCCAGCATATTGCCTTTCATGCGAAGAATTAACTCGCAGACCTTGGCATAGGTCTTGGGACCAATGTCACCCAGCTCCGGGTCAAAGGTTTTGGCAGCCCAGGGAGTGATACCCCAGCCTTCGTCGTTGATGAATATGCCGCGATACTTGATGGAGGGAGCTTTAGAAACATATTCGGTTGTCTCCAGATAGATAGCCTTTTGTTTCCTGACCGGTACGTCGGACCACCAGTATAAGGGGGATACTCCCATTGCTTCCGACAGGGCAAATGTACCGTAAGCTGTTCCGCGACGGTCGCAACCGGCAACAACCAAAGCTCTGTCCACACCTTTGAAGGGGCGGTCCACTACTTTGATGACGTATTGCTCCCAGCCGTTCCGGATGGAAGAAACGTCCAGTTTATTCTTCTTTACTAAATCGTCGATGAACTTGTTGCGTCCCAATGTTCCGATGATGACCGTCTCTTTTTCTTTGATAGATTTGGAATCGGATACAATTCCTTTGGTTCCCGTTACCCGTTCAAGGTCTTCGGCGAATAAGTGGGATACTTTGTTCACCACCTCATAATCGGCAGCATCTATCTGTATGTTACAGGTTTTACCATTGGCATGCAATGGGAAGTCTGTAGCCGATTTCTGCCGGTCGTTTACTTTTATCTGCGCAAATGTATGGGTGGCACACGCAAGTAAAAGGAGGAGGAATAGTTTTCTCATAATGCTACGTTTGTATATCATTCTTTTTAGTGTATTTATTCTTTCTTTTTGCCGGTGAAGTCGAAATAGACTGTATAATGCTGGTTATAATTGCGGAAGAGAGGGCTGAGGATAACATCTTCCGGCTGTCCTATCCCTGTCGTGCGGAAAGTCAGTGGCTTTCCGTCTACGGGCTTGATGCACTGCTCTATTTTCCTGAAATCTCCTGCCAATGTGGGGACAGCAGGATTTTGTGCAGGGTCTTCCGTCTTACCCAGTTCGGCTGCCAATACAATCGGGCCGTACAGGATGGCGCCTTTTTCTTTAGTATCCGGCATGTATTCTATGTGGAGGGACATCGGCATTTCCATTGTGATGACGTCTCCCTGCCGCCAGGTGCGGTCTATATGGATGTAGCTGCCGGGTGCTTTCTTTACATGCTGTTTTTTACCGTTCACCTTGATCGTTACTCCATCGACCGCCCATGAGGGGTAGCGGAGCATAAACGGCATCTGTATTCCTGCCTCTGGGGCTGCGGCGATGGTAATCCGGGTGGAAGCTTCATCCGGATAGTTGGTTTCCTGACGCACAGTGAGGTCTTTCTCCTTCCAGTTCAGCACGGAAGCGATGAAGAGGTTGACGTAGAGACCTGACTGGTCGGCTGTCTTGTAATAGATGGCTTCACCATACTTTGCATGGTTCTCGTATCCTGTGCCTACGCAACAGGTGTTGTCGCGGAAGGGGTAGTGGAACTTCTTGCAACTGCCGGGATGAAGTGTATGGTAATACGTGACGCCACCTGTCTCCGGATTCTGTGAAGAGAGAATGTGGTTGTAGAGGGCACGCTCGTAATAATCTGCACGGGCGGGCGATGCATCCCAGGTGAACAGGTGGCGTGTCAGTTTCAGCATGTTATAGGTGTTGCAAGTCTCTGTTGTATTCTCACTAAGCTGGTCGGACAAGATGCCGGGCTTGCTGAATATTTCTTTATCACTGTTTCCACCCGTTACGTAAGTATGATCTCCGACTACGGCTTCCCAGAAGAAGTTGGCAATCGTTGCACTCTGCGGGTTGCCGGTCATCTCGTAGCCACGTGCTTCACCGAGGACTTTCGGGATTTGAGTATTGACATGGATACCTGCCAGGCTATCCCTACGGGCGGCCAGAGGGTCGAGAATGCTGTTGTGATAGAACATTTCGGCCAGTTCTTTATGTCGGGCGTTGCCTGTGAGGGCGTATAGGTTATAGAACGTTTCGGGCATTCCGCCGAATTCACTGTTCAGCATGCCTTGGAGTTGTGTAGGGGTCAGGGGTTTCAGTTTGTTGTAGGCCCAGTCGCACATGCCTGTAAGTACGTCGAGTGCCTGCTGGTTGCCGCAGAGGGTGTATTGGTCGAGTAGTCCGGCATATACTTTATGCAAGGTGTAGAAAGGTGCCCAGACTATCTCTTCCTTGATGGCACGGTCTATGAAATATTCAGGGAAGGCACTCAGATAGCCGTTTTTCCCCAATGTCTGTTGACACTCTGCCAATCCTTTCACTAACTCTGCGCCTTTGGTGCGGTACTGTTCGTCTCCGGTGGAGGCATACATGAGGCTGAGGGCACTGAGAAGATGTCCGGTGGTGTGTCCGCGGAGTTCGCAATCCAGAGATTCCCAGCCACCCAGGTTCTGTGCTCCCGTAGCCAGTCCGGCAGTTACGCGGAAAGCGTGTAGGAAGCGGTTCACGTCCGCTTCTTTCAGCCAGCGCTGGTCAACCTCCATGGCACGCTTGAAGGGACCGTCCAATAGCCGGACATCCGAATAATCAAAAGATAAAGCCTTCAGGGGGACGCTGACTTTAACTTTGGTCATATCTTCTATCTGCCCGGGATATTGTGCACGCATGGCAACAGGAGCTATTGCTAATGCAGCACTGGCAGTCAAGGTTAATAGTTTTATTTTCATAATCTGTAGTTTTTATTATCAGGTTATCAATCAGGTTCATTTCTTATGATGCGGGCGTATATTGGAGAGCTTTACCGTAAAAAGGATGAGGTACAGGTAATAGAGAACCAGGCAACTCAATGCTGCCGATGTACCGATGGTCAGTGCATCCGCTCCGAAACTCTGTTGCAGTGCCCCCATTAGCGGAGGCAGGATAGCTCCGCCTATGGCAAAGGTGCATATGATGCCGGAGGCCCGTTTCGTATGCTCTCCCAAGTCTTCGGAGGCCAGGTTGAAGATACTTCCCCACATGATGGAGTTGAAGAAACCGCAGAGCAACATCAGGATAATGGATACCTCGCTGTTTATCAATAAAGAAATGATGAGGAAAAGCATAGCCATGCCCGCACAGAACACCATTGCCGTGCGAACCTTTACTTTCCGCAATATAATGGAGCCGAATAAGCGTCCCACCATCAGTCCGCCCCAGTAGATGGACAGGATGCCGGTACCTCTCAGTTCATAGCCGAAAAGATTGATAGAATCTATGCCCAGTGCTCTCATGCGGTCGGGCAAGAAACTCGGAATGCCAATTTCCACTCCCATATAAACGAATATGGCAATGGCACCGAAAATGAGGTGTGGATATTTGTAGGGGCTGCTACTACCTTGCACTTTATCTGCCACCTGTTCCTTCACTTCCGGCAGACGGAGGAAATAGAGCAACAGGCAGAGCACAAAGGCTATCCCGGCAATCATAAGGAAAGGTATCCGTACGTTTGTAGCATCCGGGCGGACCTCTATCGGGGCCGACTCACTGATAGTCTCGGCAGAAATGAGCATGGTGACGAATATAGGTGCGGCAACCGTGGCTGCCGAATTAAAGAACCCTACCAGATTGAGGCGGCTGGCAGCTTCATTGGGTGAGCCTAACGCCAGTACATAAGGATTCAGTACGATTTGCAACAATGCTATCCCCAGCGCAATGAGAAACATGGACATCAGGAATGCAGTATATCCCATGCCTACCGCCGGATAAGTCAGGACAAACCCGATACTCACCACGAAAAGAGATAATACGGCCGAAGTTTTATAACCTAATTTATTCAGGAGATACGACAGGGGTATGGAGAATAAGTAAGCCCCAAAGAAAGCGGTGTTCACCAATTGCTTTTCCGAGAAAGAAAGCATCCATTTGCTGGACGCGAGGAAGTCAATCAGTGAGTTGTTCATTGTGGTGATGAAGCCTACCATAAAAAATAGGATAGACATGACCACCATCGGAAAAAAGAAACTGTTCTTTTCTATATTTTTGTTCATGGTATTTAGTATTAGTCCCTGTTGCACTGCGGCAAGCAAGGTGATTACTCTTTTGTTCTATTTATCTCTTCTGCCTTACCTCCTTCGTATCTTCTTCGCTTCTATAGAGGGACGGGATAAGCAAAGGAGGTACGAGGAAGGTACGAAGAGGGTATAAGGGCGATACGGGAAGGCCCGGATTGTTCTCTTTTACTTCTTTTTCAGCATCCTGAATCCGAATAAACCTCCTGCATAACAGTCGGTATGCGACTGGAAGCGTACGTTCACCTTCTCTTTCCCTTGGGTGAAGGACAGGGGAATTGTATATTCCTCCTCAAATACCTTTGGACCGTGTGTACCGTTCAGGTGGACTGTTTTGAACTTCTTGCCGTCTATCAGGATGTCGAAGCTGCGTTTATCTTTGTCCTCTCCCCAATAGCCACAGAGCATATGCATTTCTTGCGCCGGGTCTACCTTGGCGGTGAAAGAGAACCAGCCGTTGAAGGCATCGCGGTATTTGTTTCCACCCACATCACCTGTTCTTGAATTCTCCGATTGCAGTTCATGGTCTCTTTCGGGTTGCATTTCTCCAATGCGGAGATGGTCTGTTGTCCGGGCTTCCAGTGCTTTCTGCTTTTTAATCAGGGCTTGATATTCTTTTTCTTTCTTCGCCCATTCCTGTACCGGGAACCGGTCGAAGTAAACCGCATGCTTCTGACCGTGGATGGTATAGAAAGGCACCAATAGCAATTGGGCATTTGCGGTAGTGTTGGCTGTGAAAGTCAGGGGCTTGTCCGGGACGGGAGCGATGGATTGAACGATAGATTCTGTGTCGGAGATAAAGCAGGGAATATCATATGCCTGTAACTCTCCTGTTCCCAGCGGTGCAGCCAACAGTACCGGACCGTAGAAAATACCCATCCTGTCGGCATTGTCGGGCATGGATACGGTGTAAAGCTCCATTGGGATTTCAATCACTAATTGGGTATCTGTGTCCCATTCGCCTTGTAGGGTGAAGTAGGAACCGGGAGTTCCCGTTACTTTTTCTTCTTTTCCGTTCAGCGTTACTTTTATTCCTTGGGTTGCCCATCGCGGATAGCGTATGTGCAATGGGAATTCTTTAGATTTTCCCTTGAAAGAAATCTGCACCTTGTTGTCTGCCGGGAGCTGTGTTTCCAGTTTCACTTCCATACCTTTCTCTTTCCAGTTCAGTGAGGTCGGGATGAATAAGTTGACAAATAAGCCACCGTCTTTGACGGATTGGAAAAATACACTTTCGGCATATTTCACGTGGTTCTCAATGCCACTGGCTACACAACACCAGAAAGAATCAAAACGGGTGCTGAACTCTTTCTTCGTGCCGGACTCCAAAGGAACACTGTAGCAAACCATGCCGTCGTCCGGATTCTGTGAAGCAAGTATGTGATTGTACAATGCCTGTTCGTAGTAATCCATATAGGCTGCCTGCGGGTCCCAGCTAAACAGGTGTTTAGTGAGTTTCAGCATATTGTAAGTATTGCAGGTTTCGGAAGTAAAGGGGCTCAGACGGTCGTTCAGGCAATCCGGTTTTCCCAAATGCTCATAATTACTGTTACCTCCATTCACATATGTGTGGTGGTTTACAATCCGGTCCCAGTAGAAAGTAGCAATGGTGTGCATATCCTTGTCTCCCGTCAGCTCATACAGGCGTGCTTCGCCTATGATTTTGGGCACCTGGGTGTTGGAGTGTTTTCCTTCCAGTTCGTCCCGTTGCTCTTTCAGTGGGTCGAGGATGGCTTTGTGATAGAACTGGCGTGCTAATTTCAGATAGCTTTCATTGCCTGTGATGGCATACATATCGGCAAAGGATTCGTTCATTCCGCCGAATTCGCAAGCCAACATTTTCTGAAAGTCTTCTTCGGACAGGTCGCCGAAACTGCGGACAGCCCAGTCGCTCAACTTAGTGCCCACCTCTTTGGCTTGTTCGCTGCCGGCATACCGATAGGCATCGATTAAGCCTGCCCATAGCTTGTGCAAGGTGTACCAGGGCACCCAGCCGCCGTTCAAATCGAATCCTTGCGAGCGTATATCGCCGGAAGATACTTCTGCCCATATTTTGTCTTCGTCGGGTATGCCTCCCACGTATCCTGTTTTGCGGGCATCCTGACACTCTGCCAATTCTTTTACGATGTAGTCCACCCGTTCCTTGAAGCGCTTGTCGCCACTGGCGGCGTACATCATGGCACAGGCCGAGAGGTAATGTCCCAGTGTATGGCCGGATACTCCCCGGCTTTCCCAACCGCCATAGATTTCGCCTTTAGGTGTCAGGCCTGCATTGAGGCGGAAACGGTGCAGCAGACGGTCGGGACTCAGGTCCAGCAGCCACTCCCCGTTCTTGTCCATTGCATGTTTGAAGGGGCTTCCCGGCAGCAATCTGAGGTAGGAGAGGGGAAACGCTTCGGCTTCCATAGAGACTTTATTGGCCACCACTACCTTTCCGGACTGCGACTGGCAGGCTGAGGAAAGAATGGTGAGTGACAGAAGAAGTAACAGCGGTATATTTTTCATTTCAGGTATAAGATTTTCCCGCTATGGCGGGTGGGTGAGGATTATTATTGGTGATTATATTCGTTCAGGGCTTCATAGAAAGCGGTTATGTTCTCCATCGGCACTTCGGGCGGGACGTCGCATCCTGATGACAGAATGAAGTTCTTCCATTGGCTGGTTTTCTGCAGCAAACTCAGGGTTTCTTGTTTGATTTTCTCCGGGCTTGCCATCTTGAATATGCCTACGGGGTCTATATTTCCCATCACCAGGATGTCTTCGGGACATTCCTGCAAGACACCTACCATGTCTATCTTGTTGCCGAAGTGCAGTCCGGCTGCCTTGGTTTCAATCATGGCGGCGGTGCAATGGCCGGTGTTGCCGCAATTGTGCAGTACGATCATGAAGTGGTCGTCTTGCAGTTCTTCCACAATGCGGGTGATGTAGGTGGAAGAGAAGGAGGAACAGTCTTCGTTGGATACCAGTCCGGCTGCCGGTTCGGCTATGATGACTCCGTTCACTCCGGTTTCCTTCATTGCACGCAGGTAGGAGATGATGAACTCAGTACATTTCTCTAATAAAAGGCGTATAGTGTCAGGTTCCATATAAAGGGCCATCATCATTTCCGACATGTCGTACAGGCGTCCGGCGAGGGAGAAGGGGCCGATACAGCCGCCGAATACGGGCTTGTCCGTGATGAACTCTGCCGCTAGCTTGTTGGCTTTCAGATATTCGGGCATGCGTCCGCTGTGGATGGAAGGCACTTGCAGGGCGGAGATGGAAGCATGGTCCTGCACCAGTCTGCCCACTACGTTAGGAACTTCATTTTCGGTAAATACAATTTCCGCACCAAAACATTCGGCTTCCACCGTCAGGTCCATGATTACCGTGGAGGCTGCTGCCGGATACGCTTCATTCAGTTTCCGGATGGCCTCAGCATGTATTTCTCCGTTGGTGACGGCCTGTTTTACGGTCTTGCCGCACAACTCGATACCGGGGTGCGTCATAATGGGGATGGCTATTCTTTCGGGGCTGGCCATCACCTCGCGGCACCATTCTTTCATGTTTCTCATATTCTTTTTTCCTTTCTTTTGTAACATTGTTTATTGTTGCATATTTCACAACGGTAGGGCTGGGGGCGCAGCTCTTTGCCTAATCCTATGAATCCACTGATGGACTTGACCGGTGACATGAGGAATGAGTCCGACAGGACAATTCCGCAAGGTTCCGGCGGGAAGAATGAAAAGAGCTTCTGTTGTTCGCAGATGTTCCACCCGCAATAGCCTGGACTGTAGGGGAGCGTATGGAAAAGTTCGCTTTCGGTTTCCAGTTCTTTGGCAAGTAAGGTGCCACAGGCTTCGGCAATGACGCTTCCGATGGAATCGGCTATATACTCCTTGACGATGTTATCCTGCGTTTTAAGAGTGTGTAGGTAAGCATCATATTCTTTTCCGGCAGTTGCAACAAACAGGCACACCTGCGTCATTCCTTGCAGGTAAGAGCCTATAATGCCCCCTGTGGTGAACCCGGTACCCTCTCCTGCGGCGAACCCGGTATCTCCGACTTCTATTTTCTGCCGGGATACCTGCCGGGCTTCCAATATCCGAAACATATAGCGGGGGAGGCACAGAGGTGCTATCTCCGAATATGTCTCAGCTATAAGTTCACATGTATAGCTGTCGGGAATAGCTCCCCTGTATCCCATAGCCTGATATATTTCCTCTTGGGAGATATTCAAAACCTGTAGCCCTACTTGCCGTTGTTTTAACATCTTCCTAATACCCTTTTTGCTAATGCCACTGCGCCATTGGCATTGGAGCTATATCCGTCGGCTCCGATTTGCATGGCGAACTCCTCGCTTACGGGGGCTCCGCCTACCAATACTTTCACGTTTTGGCGCAAGCCTTCGCTATCCAGTGTATCGATTACCTCTTTCATGTAGCTCATCGTTGTGGTGAGCAGAGCCGACAGGCATACAATTTGCGGATTGTACTTTCTGACCGCTTCTACAAACTGCTGACCGGAGATATCTACCCCCAGGTTAATAACTTCGAAACCACATCCTTCCAGCATGGAAGCCACCAGGTTCTTGCCGATGTCGTGCAGGTCGCCTTTCACGGTTCCGATAACCAGTGTGCCTAATGAAGCTCCTGATGCATCCTTCAATCTCGGTTTCAGGATTTCAAGACATCCTTTCATGGCACGTGCGGCCAGCAACAGGTTGGGTACGAACGCTTTTCCTTCTTCAAAGCGTTGTCCTATTTCTTCCATTCCTTTTATCAGGTAGTTGTTGATGATATCCTGGGCATCCATTCCTGCCTCGATAGCTTCGTTGACAATGGCTTTGGCATCTTCCAGTTTTCCGGCAACAATGGCCTCTTTCAAATTCGTTAAATCGTTCATGGTATTATTGTTTTAATTGTTTCTGTGCAACTTCTATAAATGCTAATATATTCTCAAACGGAGTGTCGCCCTCTACCGAGTGGGAGGGAGAGAAGATATATCCGCCCTCTTTGCCCAGTTCGAGCAGGCGTTCCGATTCGGCAACCACTTCTTCGCGTGTTCCGAAGGGAAGTATCTTCTGCATGGACAGACCTCCATGGAATGCCAGGCGGCCGCGATAGCGGGGCAGGATGTCATATACATCCATTACTTCCGGCTGGAAGGGGTTGAAGGAGTTCAGGCCTATGTCTACCAGGTCGTCGAAGAGTTCGTCCACGTCACCGCAGCTATGTATCATTACATATTTTCCGGCGGCACGCACGTGGCCATACATACGTTTGAGGCGGGGATATATGAATTCTTTCCAGATGTCGTATCCCATGATGAGGCCTTTTTGCTGTCCCCAGTCGTCGCCGAAGTATACGGCATCGATGTCATATTCCAGTGCTTTGTCCACTTGGGCCAGGTTGTAGTCGCAGATGGCATCTAATAGCTGGTGTACGAATTCGGGGTTGATGATGAAGTCCATCAACAGATTCTCCATACCACGCATGGTCCATGCGCGTTCGTAGAGGGAGAAACCAATCTGGAAGCAGCGGAACATGTCCGGCTTGGCGGCTATTTCAGACTCTATGTTCGCAAAGAAGCGAGGGTCCAGCGGATTAGGGAAGGTGTATCCTTCTAAAGTAGGTTCGGGCAACACAATACTCTTTACATCGCCGATGTCCTTGTCGATGCTTCTGTCCCACACTACCTTGAATACATCTTGATAGAGATCACCGCCGAGATGTTCAAAGAAACCGATGTCGCTGCCTAATTGAAGAACGTGGTTGCCCAACACCACATCCAGGTCTTCTACACCATAATATTTTTGCAATTGTTCTTTGGGCTCTTGCGTGAATTTAAAAGACCAGGGCACATAAGGAGGTTTTTGACCGTCCAGTACCATTTTTATGACTTCCCGTTTTGTTTTACTGTTTTGCATATTACATAAAATTTAGTGATTAACAAATCTAACTCTGCCGATTGCAAACATACTGAAGATTAGCTCAAAGCCTTGGCAATACAAAACCAAAAAATGACACTTTTCATTCATTCTGTATATTCCTAAGGGGGTTGGGGTAGGAATGAAAAGACACTATTCTGTCATTTTTAGTGTTTTTCTGCCAGAATACCCCTTTCAACCTTTATTCTGAGCTTGATTTATAGGGGAAATGATTTTAATTCATAAATTTGTGCCGATTACCTGTTGGTAGGATTCATTCATTTTTGAATGGCAATGGATAGTACTGATTAGAACTAATGAAAAACATATTCTTATGAGAAAAGTAATACTAATGCTGTTCTTCTGCTTATTCTGTTCCGGGGGGCTTTGGTCACAACAGATTAAGCATTATAATAATAATTCGGGCTTGTCGCATAATACGGTGATGAGCTTGTTTCAGGATAGTAAGGGTTTTATGTGGATAGGAACCAAGAATGGTTTGAACAGGTTCGACGGGCACGAATTTAAGATTTACCAGCGTGGAGACTCGCTCACCGAGCTCCGGAACAGTATGATATATTGCATTACTGAGGACAAGGAGAAAACGCTGTGGATTGCCACCGATAAGGGAGTCTCGCTCTACAATCCCTTCACAGAAACTTTTTCGAACTTCAATAAGCAGACGGATAGGAATGAGAAAGTGGAAGGCTATATCAATAAGATTTTTATAGATAAGGCAGATAGAGTCTGGATACTTTCGGGCGAAGGATTGTTTCTTTACAAGCCGTCGGAGGATAAACTATATAACCTGAAGGAGAAGTTTGCCCCTTATACGGATTATTCCCCCTGGGCACTGTTTGTGGATGATGACGGGGTGGCTTATCTTGGTTTTCCCAATATAGGAGTCATCAAGTATGATATAGGAGCTGATAAAACGACTTATCTGGCTCATAACAATAACCTCCCTACCGTTATCTGCGGATATAAGGATAAGTATATATTGTTTGGAACCAGGGATAAAGGCTTGTTCCTTATTAATAAAGAAACCGGTGATCAGGAGAAGCTACTGATTGATGAATCGCTGAACTCCGACGTATACGTGCGCCATATTGAAGAGATTTCAAAGGATGAATATTGGATAGGCGCCGAGAGTGGGATTTATGTATTGAAGGATGGTACGATGCAACACATCATCCATGAAGACTACAATGACTTATCTATTTCCAACAATGCCATCTATGCCATCTGCAAGGATAAGGAAGGTGGAATCTGGATAGGGAGCTACTTTGGCGGTGTAGACTATATCCCTAAGCAATATTCTTATTTTGAGAACTTCTATCCTATAGCTTACAAAAACTCCATCAGCGGATACAGGGTGAGGGAGTTTGTGAGCGACAAAAAAGGAAACTTGTGGATTGCTACTGAAGACAATGGATTGAATTATTATGATACGCATACCGGTCTCTTCACCCATATCTCCGAGAGAACCAGGCCAGTGAATATCTCTTTCAGTAATATTCAGTGCCTGAATCTGGCAGGAGATAAGCTATGGATCGGTACATTCACCAAAGGAGTGGATGTGCTCGACCTGAAAACCAACCGTTGCAAACATTACGAAAAGGACGGGATGCCCAACTCCATACTCAATAACGATATCTTTGCCATCTATACCGACAGCCGGAATACGACCTGGGTGAGCTCCACTACCGAGCTTTATACATACGTTCCCGAGATAGACGGTTTCAGGAAGTTCGAACCTATGAGCGGCACGTTCATCAGTGATATACTGGAGGATGTAAACGGGTGCATCTGGTTCACGACCTACAATATCGGAGTCATCAGGTATAACCCTGATACGAAGGAGATAAAGCGTTTCCGCTATGATGTGGAGAATCCTAACAGTCTTTGTTACGACCGCATCACGTGCGTGTTTCAGGACAGTAAACAGCGCTTGTGGTTTGCTTCCGAAGACAATGGCTTCTGCCGCTACAATGAGAACGATGGAACTTTTACACGCATCACCACCAAGCAAGGACTTCCCAGCAATGTGGTTTATAAGATACTGGAGGATGATAACCAACGCTTCTGGTTAAGTACCAGCAACGGATTGGTAAGCTTTAATCCTGAGACGATGAGTGTAGAGGCATTATACAATCTTCCCAATGGGTTGCGGAGTAAACAGTTTAATTACAATTCCGGTATAAAGACGGAAGACGGAACTCTTTATTTCGGCAGCATAGACGGATTTGTAGCCTTCAATCCCAAGAACTTCCATCCCAATGAAAACAGGTATTCCGTGGTGCTGACAGGCTTTTATATCTTCAATCAGGAGGTAAAAGGAGAGGCTACCGATAAAGTGCTGGACCAGGCGATCCCTTATGCGAATGCCATCAACCTGAACTATGACCAGGCCACCTTCAGCTTTAGCTTCTCGGCACTGAATTATTCGACTGAAGGAAACGGGAAGTATGCCTATATGCTGGAAGGGATTGACAAGAAGTGGAACTATGTGGACAACGTATTCAGAATATCATATAACAGCATACCGCCCGGTGATTATGTATTCCATATCAAATACTCGAAGGATGGACGTGATTGGAGTGATACGAATACAACGGTCAACATCAGCATCATTCCTCCTTTATGGCGGACATCCTGGGCTTATGCGCTGTATACCATCCTGATTATGGGTATTTTCTTCTTTGCCATCCGTCTGTATGTCTTGAAGAAGAAGAGGCAGGTGGAAGAAAGAATGGCTCATCAGGAACAGGAGAAGAAGGAAGAGATTTATAAAGCCAAGATAGACTTCTTCACCAATGTGGCGCACGAGATACGTACTCCGATTACGCTTATCAAAGCTCCGCTGGACTATATCCTGACTTCCCAGCCGGATGAGCATGAAACGAAGGAGAACCTGATAACCATGGAGAGGAATACGGACCGGCTGTTGGTGCTGGTGAATCAGTTGCTCGATTTCCGCAAGATAGAATCCAAAGCTTTTACGCTGTCGTTGAAGGTGCGGAATATCAATGTGCTGGTAGCTAATACCTTCAACCGCTTTGTGCCCACAGGTAAACGGAAGAAGCTGGAAATGATACTGGAAGCTCCCGACCGTGACGTCATGGCATTGGTGGATGAGGAGGCGATAACCAAGGTGTGCAGTAATCTCTTTAATAATGCCGTGAAGTATTCGGCCACGTATATCAAAGCCATACTTTCGGTGAGTGAGGATTCACGTTATTTTCGGATTACGGTGAAAAATGACGGTACGCCTATTCCGCCGGATATGCGCGAACGTATCTTTGAGGCTTTCTTCCAGTTGAAAGGAGCTCATCCTACGCAACCGGGTTCGGGTATCGGGCTTACGTTGGCATCATCGCTGGTGCAGTTGCACAACGGAAAGCTGTATCTGGATGAAGAGGCTGAGGATACGGCTTTTGTAGTGGAAATACCTACCAATGTATCCGCTGATGCACAACAGGTTGAGGATGATGTCTTGATTGAGGAGCCCATAACTGATGAAGACAATGTATCGACGGTAGTGCTCGAAGATTCATTCTCGGCTAAGGATGTTGTGTTGGTGGTGGAAGATAATGAGGAGTTGCAGTCGTTCCTGACTGTTCAGTTGAGCAAGTACTATAAAGTGCTCACTGCCAACAATGGGATGGAGGCAATGGAGGTGTTGAAAGACCAGATTGTGAATCTTATTGTTTCGGACATCATGATGCCGCTGAAGAATGGGCTTGAATTATGTAATGAGATTAAATCGAATATTGAGACTTGCCATATTCCGGTTATTCTGTTAACGGCCAAGACGACGCTGAACAACAAGATAGAAGGGCTGAATAGCGGAGCGGATGCTTATATGGAGAAACCGTTTGCCATGCCTCATCTGTTGGTTCAGATTAAGAATCTGCTGGAAAGTCGCATGAAGCTCCGGCAAAACTTTGCCAACAGTCCTTATATTGCCACCAATAGTATGGCGCAGAATAAGGCGGATGAAGACTTCCTGAATAAGCTGACGGAGATAATCAGGCAGAATCTGGATGATGATACGTTTAATATTGATGACTTGGCACGGGAGGTGAACATGAGCCGCACCAGTCTGCACCGCAAGATAAAGGTGATTACGGAACTGACTCCGGGTGACTTCATCCGTATTATTCGCCTGAAGAAGGCTGCCGAGTTGTTGCTGGAAGGGGAGTATCGTATTAATGAAATCTGTATGATAGTGGGAATACGTTCCCTGTCGTACTTCTCAAAGAGTTTCCAGAAACAGTTTGGGGTGCTTCCGAAGGACTTTGCCAAGAGCCATGTGAAGCAATGATAGTGAAAAGAAACGCAGGTCATTTTAAAGTTCCCTTTATAATGACCTGCGCTGTTGAAAAACAATCTTTGTATCCTTAATTATCTGAAAATCTATTGTATCTCTAATGTAACGATGCTCAATGGAGGTAGTTTCATCGTGATTTTACCATCATTTTCCTTTTTGAATCCTTTATACTCCTTCGTTACAATCTTATCGGGTTCGTCGAAGGAGTTATAATCTGTATATGAAGCGGAAGTCAGGAGCTCTCCCTTTATTTGTTTAGCGTTGTAGCCATTCAGAATGACGCTGGCAGGCACGGCTTTGTTGGGGTTTAAATTTACCACGGAAACATGTATTTTGCCGTCTTCACCTTTGGATGCTGATACATTGACTCCCGGAATGCTCTCAGTGCCGTACTTGTAATCGTTGACGCTGACGCTAGACTCCAATAGATTAGCTTCCTGATGCACTTTATACATTTTGAAAATATGGTATGTAGGAGTTAGCAGTATCTTTTCTTTATCCGTCAGAATCAAGGCTTGCAATACGTTGATGGCTTGTGCCAGGTTGGCCATGCGCACACGGTCGGAGTGGTTATTGAAAATATTCAGCGTGGAAGCGGCTATCAGTGCGTCACGCATCGTGTTTTGCTGGTACAGGAAGCCAGGATTAGTGCCGGGCTCAACTTCAGTCCATATACCCCATTCATCTACCACCAATGCTATCTTTTTGGCCGGGTCGTATTTATTCATCATGGCAGCGTAGTTCTTCAATAGAGTATCCATGTATAATGCGTTCTTTACTCCACCGAAGTATTCTTTTTCATCGAAGTCGGTAGAAGAACCCTTTTGTCCCCAATTGCCTGTGGCAATGGTATAGTAATGCAATGAAATACCCCATAATGCATATTGGGGAATTTTTTTCAGGCATACTTCCATCCAGTTGTAATCTGTACTGTTAGGTCCGGAAGCTATTTTCTTAATGGGATGGTTGGAGTAATTGCGGGCATACTCCTGAAAAATGCGGTATTGTTCGGAGTAGTGTTCAGGAGTCATGTTGCCGCCGCATCCCCAGCTCTCGTTTCCGATACCGAAGAAACTCACGCCATAAGGTTCTTTATGCCCGTTTTGCTCACGAAGTTGTGTCAGGTGCGTTTTACCGTCGAAGTTGAGATATTCAATCCAGTCGCGCAGGTCCTTAGGAGTGGAAGTGCCCATATTGGCTGATAGATATGGTTCGCAACCGAGTAAATTACATAGCTTCATGAATTCGTCCGTACCGAAGCTGTTATCTTCGGTAACTCCACCCCAATGGCTGTTGAGGGTTACGGGGCGTTTGGCCGGGTCACCGATGCCGTCGCGCCACTGATACTCGTCGGCATAACAACCACCGGGCCAGCGGAGGTTGGGTATATTAATATCACGCAGAGCATCCACAATATCCATTCGGATGCGCCCGTCTTTGTTGACGTTCATTGCTGGATCTACCCAGAAACCGTCGTAGATACAACGCCCCAAATGCTCGGCAAAGTGTCCGTAGATGTGTTTACTGATGGTCTGCCGGGGCTGGTCGGCCTGAATGGTAATGACAGCTTGCTCGTTTTGCGCCCATAACGGGGCGGAAGTTGCTAATGCAAGGGTTAAGAGGAGTGTTTTCATACTATTGGTTTGTTGTTTTTTTGATTACTTCTATTTCTTGAGTGGAGTATGGGGTATAGTCTCCTTTATAGATGTCATGTTGCCATGCTCCGGTATAGGGCAACTGTTCCGGGCGGTGTCCCCAGCACAGGTGGGTTTGTGTCTTCCCATTCACCAGTCCCCATATCATACTGCCTACATTTGCTTCCTTAAACATAGGGAGGATTTCCGGAATGGTGGAGTGCGCCACGCGATTCATCCATTCCGTGCAGATGGTGGGACGGCCTGCTTTGAGATGCTCTTTCATGGTTTTCTCAGTTTCTTCTTTAGAGGCATAGCAGTGGAAGGTGATGATGTCCGAGTTGGCAGTCAGGAAGTCGTTCAACTCTTTGTTGCCGTTCCATAAGCCTGATGTGATGGGTTGTGTGGGGTTAACCTCACGTGCCCAGGTGAAGACTTTGCGAAGTAAAGGCCAGCTTCTTTCGGGCATGGTGGTATTGGTGGGTTCGTTGTATAAATCCCAGACAAAGATGCGTGGGTCGTCCTTGAAGCGGGTCATGACTTCTTTTACATACTTCTCCAGTTTGCTGTGGGTACGTTCGTCCACTACCATCGAATAGCCGGGTGATGGAGACCAGGCCCAGGCATACCAGCCTTCCAGCGGTTCGGGTTGTTTGCCCACTTTGGGATCTGTATTGACGCCGAAAGCACAGTCGTCGAAGAAGATAGGCATTACTTTTACATCGTATTTGCTGCAAATGCTGAGGAAGCGGTCGAGAGTGCGTATGAAGTACGCCGGGTCTTCCTCATATACTGCGTATTGCATCACGACGCGTGCGCAGTTCATGCCGAGGCTTTTCATTAACTTCATCTCTTTCTCTATTACTTTGGGTGAGAAGGAGGTTTTATCCCACATGGCAGTGTAATTGATGGCGTCGGCAGGAATGTAATTCACACCGCAGTACCATGGATTCTCTTCGCCCCATTGGCGGGCTTGTTCTGCGCTCCATACTTTGCCTTGGGCAAAAGCGGAAATAGTGGTGGTGAGTGCCACGCATACGCAGATTAATAATCGTCGCATATTCATGATATTATATATTTAAGTTCGGTGCAAATGTAGGTGAAACTTTCTTTTTCGGATGACGCCAGTCTTTCAGAAAACAACACCATTTAACCAATTTGGCGGGAGATGGGAAGTCTGGGGTGGAAAGGAAGAAAAGAGGTGGGAGGATTATAGGGGGGATAAGGTGGTTGTGCTATATATCACAATGATAACCAATACTATCTTACTTCTCCTGGTTCAAAACTGTTTCGGAATAAACCGATATAATCCCCGTATTTCCTTGTTTGGATAGAAACAGCACTTTTTTGGAAGAATAGAGCGCATTGCCTCTTATCCCCTTTCAGAAACTGTTTCGGGCCTGTTTTGCAAATAGACAAATTAGAGCAATTTTTTGGAACGGCAGGGACAGTTTATTATCGTATTTCACGTTAGATTTGCATCATCAAAAACGAATGTTACATCGTAATCGAAATACTATTATGAAAACGCTGAATCTTCTTTTCTTATTAAGTTGCTTGTTTCAAAGCTCTTTTGTTTTCTCACAAGAAGTGTCTCTGGCATCCGGTGACGTTACACTGAATGTTACCCGGCAGAAAGATAACACTTATAATGTGACCTTTTCTGCATATGGCAAAGAATTCAATGCAGGTACTGATATGAATCCTGCCCTGATGATTGATGTTAAGATGAATACTTTTTATCCCACTTATACCTCCTATACGAAGGCAGACGGTAAAGTAGAGTTAACGGCAAAGCTGGTTGCTGCTCCCCGGACTACTGTTTTCGAAATAAATGATGCATATACTGCAAAAGGAAATGGAGAATTTGAACTGAAACGGAATGTGAAGGTGGTTGAATTGGGAGCTAATTCTTATGATGAAGGTTTCTCTTCATCCTTTGGATTGCAGTTTGCTCCGAAAGATGTTCTGGCAAATAGTGAGTACTTCATTCCCGCCGTTTGGTACAAAGGTAACTTCGAGAAAGAAGGGAATATCCCTTCCGGTATTCCGGTAGCTACCGATTTGAATTTCCTCTATAGAGAAGACCGTATTCCGCTTCCGGTAGTGATGATGCGCGAAAAAGCAAGTGGATTGACTTTCACTTTAGTACATAAAGACTCTAAATGTGAAACTGTGCTGAATGACTCACGTGGTGTTGTAACTGATGAGGAGTATCAGTTTGGTGGTGTAGGTGTTGTCAACTGGAAGAAGTCCGATACTTTTGCTGCTGTAGTTACTTATCCGGGGTCAGACTTGCGCACCGGCGGATTGGGTAGACGCATGCATCCCATAACGAAGGGGTTTGATAAACATGCTTATAATGTATATTTCAAGATAGATAAGACTTCCGACTATGCCACTGCCGTAAATGAGGCATGGGAGCTGGCTTTCAATCTATATAATCCGAAGATTTACGATGTCAACCTGACTTCTGCTTATCAGGGATTGATTGAAACTGTCAACCATTACTATCTGGACTCTTCGGTTGATAAAGATGTGAAGGGTCCCGGATTCCCTTGGAGCGTAAAGCTGACAGATTTTTCTTTAAATAAGAATACCTATGAGATAGGTTTTGTAGGTTCGCAGCCAGTAGCCGGTTATGCATTGTTTCGTGCGGGGGTGGAGACTGGTAACGAAGAATATAAGGTAAGAGGAACCAATGTGCTGAACTTGTGGGCTTCCGAAAGCTTATCAGAATTAGGACTTCCCAAGACGCGTTATGCCGCTTTGTGGGGTACATGGGATGATTGGGCGCTGACCTCCATGCGCCAAGCTTGCAACGGAATGGTGGGATTGCTGAATGCATGGTGTTATGCCAAACGTAACGGAATAGATATTCCTTCATGGCTGGCTGCTAGCAAGAAGTTCGGTGACTTCTTGGTAACCAATCAGAATGCTGACGGCAGCTATTATCTGGAATACAATCCTTTCAAAGTCGTGAACGGTAGGCATCCGGCAGGCAATCAGAATAAGTTCCTCACTATTTGTGCTGTCCGTTACCTAGTGGAGCTGTACATCGCTACCAATGACGAACGCTACAAAACTGCTGCCTTGAAAGCTGCCGAGTTTTCTTATGCCAACATTCATGAAAAATATCTGTATGTGGCTTGTGTAGTAGACAATCCGCAGACTATCGATAGTGAATCCGGCCAGCAAGCCATTAATGGTTTCCTTGCTATTTATGATCTAACAAAGGACCCCAAGTGGCTGGCTGCTGCAGAGCAAGCGGCTACCTACACTGAAAGCTGGAGCTATATGTTCGAGGTACCTGTAGAAAAAGATCAGACAGCAAAAACAGATTGGCCCAAAGATAGAAGCATCGTCGGACAGCATATTATTGCCATCGGTCATTCGGCTACTGATTTAGGTTTTGCCTGGTCTTCATTCGTGTACTATCGTTTGTACTTGTTGACGGGTAAGGAACACTATCTTCATGTTGCACGTATCAGTGCCCACAACACCAAGCAATCTATGAATCTGGGACAGGAACTTTATCCTGGACAACCTGAAGGCTTGCAACAAGAAGCTTTTCAAGTGAGAGTAACCGGTGGTGCAGGACGAAGGATGAATTCTATCATGGAGGCATTGACTTGGAATTTTGCTGCTCACTTAGATCCGATGATTCGTTTTAAGGATGCCTTTGGCACTTATGATTTGGAAGAAGTGGAAGCAATGCCTAAATCAAAAGTACAGGAGTTGAATAATAGATACTCGCTGTATCAGTCTTCCGATTATGGGCAAGACCCGGAGACTGGGATCGGAACAATCGACAAAAATTCATTTTCAGCCTATATTTCAGGCGATCAGCTTTTTCTGATAAACAAAGGCAAGGAAGAAATTTCAAAGGTAGAATTGACAGATTTGGCCGGTAGACGGTTATGGGCCGAAGACATAAAGGTAACAGATGAACAATACACATTTCCGATGTATGGAGCTTTCTCAGGTTTTTATCTATTGAATGTGCATTCGGTTTCAGGAGAACAAAAAGCATTTAAAGTTTATAAAAATAAATGAGTATTCACTTTTTTAGAACTAGGAAAGGAGGGAGTTGTATAGCAATTAAAACAAGTATAATAATAAGATATTCATAATTAAGGTAAAATAGTAAGTTTTCAGATAAGTTCTCATTTTTCAGTTTTCAATATTATACAAATAGATAACCAATTTATGTTTAATTTTAAATAATAACTTATGAAGCACTTTTTAAATGAGTTAATCTCGGCTGGTAATAGAAGGAAGAATCTCTTCTTATTATTAGTTGCTTTAGTGTCTTCCGCAATGCTTCAGGCACAAAATATCAGTGTGTCGGGTATAGTGAAAGATGTTACAGGTGAATCTTTGCCTGGAGTAAACATTATGGAGAAAGGAACTACCAACGGAACGATTACTGATCTCGATGGTAAGTTTACACTTTCCCTCAAAGGAACTAATCCTGTTTTGATGGTCTCTTTTGTGGGTTATGCACCACAAGAGATCAGCGTAAAGGGAAAACGAAATTTTGACATTACACTGAAGGAAGATACGGAACTGCTCGATGAAGTTGTGGTAGTGGGATATGCTACGCAGAAAAAAGCTACAGTGGCTGCGGCAGTAAGTTCTGTGAACAATAAGGATTTGTCCCGCTCTACGTCTACTTCGGCTGCCAATGCTTTGGTAGGTAAGGTTTCCGGTATCACGGCACGTCAGAAGTCCGGTCAACCGGGAACTTCTACTAACCTAGAGATTCGTAACATGGGTACTCCTCTTTATGTAATCGACGGTATTATGAAAGATGAGACAGCATTCAATGCTCTGGATATTCATGATATTGAGAATGTATCTATCCTGAAGGACGGTGCTGCTGCTATTTACGGTGTGAAGGCTGCCAATGGTGTTGTATTGATTACTACGAAGACCGGTAAGAAAGGGCAGAAGCCTCAGATAAACTTGAATGCACACATGGGCTGGCAAGGATGGACTAAATATCCTGAACTACTAAATGCTTATCAATGGAAATGGGGTAACTACATGAAGCAAGCCAATGATGGTAATTTGACAGGAGCCGATAACATTGCAAATGCCAAAGCTGACCTGGAGAAATGGAGAACAGGATATTATAATCCGTCTACGGGTGAAGACTACCGAGGCTACGACTGGAAAGGTAACTTTGTGAGCAATTCTGCTCCCCAGTATTATGTAAATGCTAACATTAGCGGTGGTACGGAGAAAACCGATTATTATATTTCAGTAGGACATATCGATCAGGATGCAGTATTCAAAGAATATAACTATAACCGTACGAACCTGCAGGCCAACTTCAATATGCAATTGACTGATAAATTCAAGGTTGGTTTTCAGACCTTGGGTAAGATAGAACAGAATGTCAATCCGGCACTTCCGGGTGGTGATGACTACTTCCAGATGCGTAATTCTATCTTCAACCTGATTCCGACTATGCGCCCTTATGCTAATGATAATCCGGATTATCTGAATTACATCAGCCCGACCCATGATGGTGCCCGCAATATGGCTGCTTATACGATAGACAATGCTGGTAAGCACCAGAAAGACTTCCGTACGATTCAGCTCAGTGCAAACTTGGAATACCAGACACCGCTTCCAGGACTGACTGCTAAAGGTTTGCTGTCTTACTATTATGAACACATGCGTCAGGAAGATAATGAGAAAAGTTGGAATGAATATAGATATGATGCTGCAACGCAGGAGTACAAAGTAGCCTCTACAAAAACAGATACTTATCGTGGAAAGATTACGAACCAGAAAGTTGAAATGATGGGGCAGTTTACTTTGAATTACGATCATGTTTTTGCTAAGAATCATCATGTGACAGCTGTTGCCGGTTTCGAGTTCTTTAAAGAAGACCGGAAAGAATTAAATGTATATCAGAGCCCGGTAGAGAATCCATTCGTAGACGTAATTACGAAGAATGCTAATAATGATGTGAAAGAATATCTACGTACCATTACTACGGCTAGTTTCATTTTCCGTGCAGGCTATTCTTATAAAGAAAAATACATCATTGACTTTGCTGGTCGTTATGATGCTTCCTGGCGTTTCTTGCCGGGCAATCAATGGGGTTTCTTCCCGTCAGTTTCCGGTGCATGGCGTCTGTCTGAAGAAGAATTCTACAAAGATTCTAAGGTGGCTGATTGGATATCCAGTATCAAGCTGAGAGCTTCTTATGGTGAGATGGGTGATGACATGGCTAAAAACTTTAATAGTAGTTATGTAGACTTTGCTTATCTGCCCGGTTATACATTTGGAAAGTCAGGATCTATCATAAGCAGTAATCCTCTGGGTAATGGTGGAGATATCTATAGCACAGGTACTACCTCTAATGGAATTCCTCAGACCGGACTTTCCTGGATGAAGATTTCCATGCTGAATGTTGGTTTCGATATGGGCTTCCTGAACGACCGTCTGAAACTGGAAGTGGACTTCTTTAAGAGAAAAAGAAGTGGCATTCCTGCTGAACCGATTGATGTGATCTATCCGTATGAAGCCGGTTATGGCGCACAGAAACGGAATCTGAACTCCGATCAGGTAAGTGGTATTGATGGTATGGTGAAATGGAACGATCGCGTTAACGATTTCAACTACTTTGTAGGTGTGAATTTGACTTTAGCTCGCCAGAAGACGATTAATAACTATGGTGAAATGTTCCTGAATGGATGGGATCAATACCGTTGGGGACAAGCTAATCGCTGGTCTAACGTGAAGAATGGTGCTGTATGGATGTGGGAAACTATAGGTGTGTTCCAGACTCAGGAAGAAATTGATAACTATCCGGTGAACATTGATGGTGCCAACAACGTGAACCTGCGTCCGGGTGACTTAATCTTCAGGGATGTCAATGGTGACGGTTTGATTGATGACTACGATAAACGTCCTTTGGGTTATGCAGCTACCGACTATGATTGGGATAACGGCAATGCCAACAAGAATCCTTTGCTTTCAATGGGTATCAACTTAGGTTTCGAATATAAAGGTATCGACTTTGCAGCCGACTTTGCCGGTGGTTTCATGAATACATTTATCGGTGACTGGCATGTGAAGTATGGTATCGGTACTGACCAGATGGGATATGTATATAACGTGGTAGATTCTTGGCAGCATGAGGACATTTTCGATACGAAGTCTGCTTGGAAACCCGGTAAGTTCCCCGCTGTTCGCAGCAATAATCCTTCTATCAGAGACTGGAACGACTTTTATGCAAAGGAAATCAACTATTTGCGTCTGCGCAACTTAGTGGTAGGCTATACATTGCCTGTTAAGTGGACAAAGAAGGCTTTAATACAGAAGCTCAGAGTTTACTTTGAAGGTTCTAATCTGCTTTGCTGGGATAGCTTGAATGACTTCGGTTTCGACCCTGAAATCTCTTCTGTTACCGGATTCGACTATCCGCAGCACAAAGTGTACACAGTTGGAGTAAACGTAACCTTTTAATTGAACGTAACATGAAAAAAAATAGATTATCAATAGCATTATTATCAGGCTTATTGCTTTTCTCCTCTTGCGACAGTTGGCTGGAACAGGAGAACAAGATGTCTTTCACAGAAAAACAGGCCTATACATCGGAGGTTGGTATTACAAGTATTGTTTCCAATCTGTATAGCCGCATGAAATACTGGCAGGATTTTGGTACTGATGGCGATACTTATGATCTTACCCGTTGGGATGAAGCATCTAATAACAGTCAGTATTGGGCATTTGCGGGAAATGTGGGAACCGATTACAGAAACTATTATGATTATGGTTTTATCCGTGAGTTGAATCTCCATATTCGCAATCTGAATACGGTGTCTGCCGGTTCGATTGCTGCTGATAAGTTGAAGTATTTCCAGGCGGAAGCCCGTTATCTGAGAGCTTATACTTATTTTAAGATGGTCATCCAGTACGGTGGTGTGCCTTTGGTTACTGAGGTAACAGAATATATGGACGATCCGACACCATTGGCTGTATCCAGAAATAAGGAATCGGAAATTTACGATTTCATCATCAGTGAGATGGATGCCGTAAAAGAGGATTTCGGAACTGCCCGGGTTAAGACTCGTGCTACCAAAGGTGCCGCTATGGCCCTGAAGTGTCGTGCAGCTTTATACGCTGGAACTTTAGCATACAATTATGATAAGAGTGCTACCAAGACTTTGAACTTGTCGAGTGGTGCTACGGGTATTGAGAAAAACAAAGCTGAAGGTTATCTGAAGGCTTGTTTGGATGCTTGTGCCGAATTGGAAGCTATGGGCTATCAACTCTATCAGAAACAGGCGGATTTAGCCACCAACTATGCAGAAGCATTTATTGCTAAACATGCTGAAAACCCGGAATTAATTCTCTGTAAGGCCTATGACGGAGTAAATGTGAAGAATAACTTTACTACCCGTGCCCTTACACGTAAGTTAATACGTGTTTCGAATAATAAGGCAGGTTGTGAGGTTAATCCAGTATTAAATCTGGTAAATGATTATGAGATGCTCAATACTCACGAAGCGAAAGAAATAGATGCCTATGTGGGTGATGAAGTAATAGAGGACATGGATGTGTATACGTCTACTTACCAATATAACCTGTACAATAAACCGGAAGATATTTTTGCAGGTCGTGATCCTCGTTTGGCTGGTACGGTACTTTATCCGGGAAGCTCATTTAGAGGGGTTCCTGTCGATCTTCAAGCAGGTTTGGCTATTCCTACCGCCGATGGTTATAAGTTTGAGGTTGCGCGTACCATTTTGGAGGTTGACAACCGGATGTATGAAGGTCAGAAAGTGACCGGAGAAGACGGACCGCTTCGTGGAGACGATGGTAGTAGTAACTGGTATATTTCCCATTCAGGTTTCTTGTTGAGAAAGTTTGTTGATACTGCCACCGGAAGTGAAATGAACGGTAACAGTTCTGTTCCTTATATCGTATTCCGTTTTGGCGAGGCTTTGCTGAATGCTGCTGAGGCTGCCTTCTATCTGAATGAACTGGGAGTAGCTAGCTACAATGGCCGTCCTACTAAGACTCTGGCATTGGATTATATCAACCGTGTACGCCAGCGTGCAGGTGGCGATGTGTTCAAATTGACTGAGAACGAACTGACATTCGATCGTATCGTAAACGAAAGACGTGTGGAATTGGCACTAGAAGATCATCGTTATGAGGACTTGAAGCGTTGGAGAATTGCCGATGAAGTGTGGTACAATGATCAGGCTAATAAGAATGCTACTATCTATGTGTTGTGGCCGTATAAGATTTATGCTCCGGGCACGCCCGAAGATGGTAAGTGGATTTATCGGAAGATGAAAGCTCATAACAGAGCCAATAATGCTATTTTATATTTCGATAAAAAGATGTATTATAATGGATATCCGATGAATGAAGGTAACCCGAATATTGAGAAGAATCCTAACCATTAATTTACCAACTAAAGCTTAAAAACAATGAAACTAAAATCTATAATTGCAGCAGCATTTGTCGTATTGGGTTTTGTTATGACATCCTGCGAATATGATAATTATGATGCTCCGTCTTATGTTTTCAGCGGTCAGTTGAAATGTGACGGTGAGAACTTCCCTTTTGATTCGAATAAAGGACTATTAAGAGTCTTCCAGAAAGGTTATGGTAAAGTGGACGGCGGCGGCACGGGGATACGTGTCGATGATCAAGGACACTACCAGCAACTCTTCTTCGATGCAGAGTATAAAATGACACTGGTAAATGAAACATTGCCTTTTGAACTTCCTGATTTTGAATCACTGGGTGCAGGTAAAGGTTATGACTCCATTGCCTATCATTTTAACTCGAATGTTACAAGAGACTTTGAAGTGCGTCCGTACTATAAATTGAAGAACCTGAAGGCTGAACTGAAGAACGGCAACATCGTCGCTACTTTCAACATCGAAAAGATGACCAATACGGTGAAGGCAGCTCCGAAGATTGTAAAGACCCGTATTTGGCTGAGCACAAGTTCTTTGGTGAATAGTGGCATCAAGTGTACACGCAGTAGCGATGTGGAATACATCGATGATACTACCTTGCAAGTATATATTCCATTATCTGAGTATCGTAAGAAGGAAAACTACGTAGATAACTACCGTACTTATGCTTTCTATCGCGTAGCTATCGAACTGGAGGGAATGAACCAGTATTTCCTCTTCTCAACAATACAGAAGATAGAAAACCTGCCGGTAGAGTAAACTCTATATTTTGATATGAAGACTCTGTCGGTTTGTACCGGCAGAGTCTTTTCAACTCAATTATTTATTATATCTCTGATAATATCTAAAGCATGAAATATCTATTTATACTAATCAGTTTTCTCTTATCCGTCCAGCTTTCCCTGGCTGCTGAAAAAGAATATGTATTGCAGAGTGGCGATACCGGTCTGTCCATAGCCAAAGACGGAAAACGCCTGAGCTTGCAAACTGATGACGCCCATTATTTGAGTTTAAACGCTCCTTATGTAGTTACATTGGAAGTGAATGCGGAAACGTTGAACGGTTACTATTCTTCTGTGAAGGAAGAAAAAGGATCACTGGTCTGTGTCGCAAAGTTAAAGTCAACTCATGGAACCGTATTTCATGTAAAAGATGTGTTCACCCCCGATGCAGAGAACCATTTTCGCATAGATAGGGAGGTGACGATTGACAAAACCGGAAAAGGAGACGATTACTTCAACTCTTATTTCGGACTGACCCTGCAACGTAAAACACAAATAAACGATTTCGAGTTCTTTGTTCCGGGTATCTGGTACAGGAACAACGAAAGCCTCAGACGCGGCTCACTTGCCAGCGACTATACCGATAATTACTTCTATTTCCGCGAAGACCGTTTGCCCTTGCCATTGGTATCTGCCCGTGAGAAGGCTTCCGGATTAGCTATTGATATGATACACCTCAATGCTAATCCTGAAACTTTCTATGGCGAAAACGGAGTAAACAGAATTGTGGATGAACGTATGCAATTCGGTAGCCTGGGTTTCACGGAGACAGACTCGCACTCTATTCTCTTTGTATTCCCCGGAATTGAGGGAGAAACCACTTATGTAGGGCGCCTCCCCGAACAGAAAAGAAAAGGCTTCGCCTATCGCAGCCATCCTGTGAAAGCCGGGATAAAACATGTCTATAGCCTGACTTTTGGCTTCAACCAGACAAAGGACTTCCCCGACCTGGTGGAAACCGTATGGAAGCAAGCTTGGAATAAATATACCCCTGCTGTACATAAAGTAGACGTAAAAGACGCCTACGAAGCCAGTATCGAAGTGCTGGATGCCTACCTGTTGAACCTGAATGGTGCACCAGGCTGGCCTTTCTCCGTCTACCTGCCCAACGGTATAGCTCGTGCCTATAACTATCAGATGGGCTTCATCGGCTTCCAGATTTCTAATGCTTACTTCCTGTTGCGGAAAGGACTGGAAACAGATAATAAAGAGTATGTCCGCAAAGCCTCGGAAGTGGTTGACTTCTGGGTGAACAACTCCCAACTCGAAAGCGGCATAGTGCGCCCCTGGGCGGATGCTTATGTAGATCGGAAGGCAACCTGGCGCGACTATGAAGCCTACATGCGTGTCACCGGCGGAGGCATGGAAGGCATGATGGGTGCATGGAACACCATGCGGAAACATGGCATTGATAAACCTGAGTGGCTCGCCTACTGCAAGAACTTTGCCGGCTGGTTGATACGGACTCAGGAAAAGGACGGCAGCTTCTACCTCCGTTATGACTGGAGAACCGGAAAGCCCACCCATGACAGCAAATATACCACAACCAATATCATTCGCTTCCTCATAGAACTTTATTCCGCTACACAAGATAAACAATATCTGGACGCTGCCCTGAAAGCAGGTGAATTCAGTTATGACTTTATCCACCACGACTACCTCTATGTAGGCGGAGTGATTGATAACCCCAACGTGAAGGACCGTGAATCCGGTCAAATGGCCATTTACGCCTTCCTGGCACTTTATGATGCCACTGGTGATGCCAAGTGGAAAGAGGCTGCCATACAGGCTGCCCGCTATACGGAAACCTTTATGTTTGCCTACCATGTACCGATGGCTGCCAACGATACATTGACCGATTTTCCTAAAGACGTGAGTATTGTAGGACAAACTCTCATTGCTACCGGGCATTCAGCCATAGACAATGGACTGGCTTTCTCCTCCTTCCAATACTACCGCCTGTACCTTCTGACAAGAGATACCCATTTCCTTGAAATGGCAAAAATAATCCAGAACAACACCCTCTCCATCATGGACCTGGATGGTGACATGCGCTACCGTTACAGAGGTTTGCTGACGGAATGCTTCAACCCGCAATCCAACCGTGGACATAGCGTGCGCCAGCAGCTTCCCTGGAATCAGGCTTCCATCCTAGAACCTATGCACCGCTTCATGGATGCATTCGGTGAATGGGACATCGACGTCATAGAACAGTGGCCGATGAAGAAACGGCAGGAGATGATAGAGCGTTATGCGCGTACACAAGGTTTGGAAAAAGAATAAAAAAGAACGGACTATGAGATACTATATCGTAACAATGCTATTATGGGTTGGAGCCGTACAGGCCTTTGCACAGCAACCCCGTTTGAAACAAGTGGACGAATATCTGGCAGCAACCGGGCAACCTGTTGAAGTCGGTAAACCGTTGGAAAAGGAGTATTGTCTGTTGTCTACCCTTTATAAAGGAGATAAGAGTCTGATGCTGAACTTGCCGAACTTGGAAGATTATGGAACGCGTGAAGTCATACCTTTCGGCTTCAAGTTGAACCAGACTTCCGAACTGGAACTTGCTCGCCAAGAGGATAATAAAGCTGAAAGCACTGTCCGCTCATTCTATAGTCAAAGTATGTTTTCCGGAGTTTCATATCAGTTCTGCGATAGTGTAGTGTATGGAATCACTTTATATTATGATGACCAGGAAGGAGTGAAACAGAATATACATAAGAACCTGTTGAAACACTTCAAACAAGCTGATTATATGCAGGGAGAAGCTACAATATATTCTGATCCTGACTATGCAGTGAGAGTATTGCCCGGTAAAGTGGAATTTTACTCTTTGTTCCACTTCCCCACAGTCGAGACTTTCTATCCGGGAGTGTCCCATAAAATATGGTATGGTCCTTACAATTATGAAGCGGATGGCGCATCTGTGATGCTTGCTTTCTACAACCAGGAATCCAAGGAGAATAATATCCAGTCCGCCTTTAAGGTGAGTTATAAGTATCCTGCCGACAAGCCTTTCAAAATGAACCTCATCCGCTTCATTCTTGACGACGAGACGATTGAGCTTCCTTTAGAAGTGGAATATACAGATGCGGCAGACGGGGGAAAGTCGATAGAAGAACGTGATACGCGTACCTTCCTCTTTCCCGAAGTGCTGAAAGCGATAGACCGTTCGGCAGAGGTCGGTGTGGAACTGGTGGGTGAGGGCGGACGTTTCCTCTACAAGATGCCTGCTTTCCAGCGTGCATCTGTCCATACTGCCTATGAATATTTCCGTTGGAATGTAACCAATCCGATGGCTAAATACAGAGCTTGGTAGAAACTATCATTTTATGAAACTTATGGAACGAGGATTATTAGTGTATTTTCTATCTTTCTTTTTTTGTCTGTGCCATGGAGGTAATGGGGCTGGCAATAAAGAGAAGGCAAGGGTTGAATATGGGGAACATATTTATGCCCGGTTCGAAAGTCCGTTAATATTTCCCGGTACCATAAGAGATGTTGACGTATATGTTCCGGCGCAGTATGATGGTAAATCTCCTGTACCAGTCTGTGTATTTCAGGATGGTTTGTTTTACAGGGCGGATACGATTGTTTCAGAGCTTATAGAGAATAAAGAGATTCCGGTGATGATACTGGTAGCAGCTTCTCCCGGGCAGGTAACAGGAGATTTTGATCCTGACAGTCCACGTTCCAACAGAACTTATGAGTATGATACTCCTTCGCCACGTTTCGGGCAGTTTTTGTTGGAAGAGCTTTTACCTTTTGTGGAATCTCTGAAGACTTCGGATGGAAAGCGCATCTTCTTCTCACAAGACAGGAATGACCGGATGATAACGGGTTGTAGCTCCGGAGCCGCCTGTGCTTTTAATGTTGCCTGGAATACAGATGCTTTTTCCCGTGTTTACACTGCCTGTGGTTCGTTTACGGGTTTGAGGGGGAGTTTTACGAATGCGATACTGGTTCAGAAATTTGAGCCTAAACCGATTCGGTTCTATCTTCAGAGCGGCACGCGTGATATGTGGACATCTTTTGGCGATTGGTGGAGTGCAAACCAGGCAATGGTCAGAGCATTGAACTTTGCAGGATATGATTACTCTTATCAATTTATTGAAAATGCAGAGCATTGTGATGATAATGTGGTGAAGGTATTTCCGGATGCGATGCGTTTTCTTTGGAAAGGGTATCCACTAAATAAACCTTCGACTAAAGGTAAAACACGCAATTCTATGTTGAATCAGGTTTTACTTGAAGGCAAGACCTTTGAATTGGTGATGTCTGGTGTAGATGCTAATTTCCTGTTGGTTTCAGATCATAGAGGAGGGGTGCTGCTAACTTCAGATGAGGCAACAGTACGACTGGGTAACAGAAAGGAGAAGCCGCTCTTAAATAAGAGAGTGGTTGCAGTGGGAATCAATGCAGAGATGCTGATATATTCTCTTCGGGAAGGAATGAGCATAGCGGACAGCCTCGGCCATATTTTAAAGCATGTGAAATGTGGAATGCAACTCTATGATGCTGCACCTTTGAGGGAGGGAGGCTATTATATCATTGGGAGTCATGCCGGGGAGCAATTCTCTACCATCTGGCATTTATCTGGTGAATATGAATTGTCAGAGAAAGAAAATATTCCGAAACGTGTTTGTTCACTGGCATTAAGTGGGAATAATAATTGGCTCTATGCTTTGGGGTATGATACCAGACGCGGATATAGCTATAAGGTGAGCCGGAGTGATAAGGATTTACTTTATGGACAAGAATTTTTCTATATCCATGTACCGGACCAATATGATGGTGCCGAAGTCAGATCGGCCGTCTGTGATGATTATGGAAGAATCTATCTGGCTACTGCCTATGGCGTTCAGCTATGTGATTATAACGGAAGGTGCGAAGCAATCCTCTCTTTGCCGGGAAATGTAACCCCTGTGTCTTTAGCGTGGGGCGGAAGAGAGATGAATACGCTTTATGTGCTTTGCGACAATGGAGAAGTCTACAAACGGGAACTGAATACCAGAGGGACCTCTCTGAATAGTCTTATGCCAAACATCAGGGTAGGTGCAGGTTGATTATAATTTTGATAATATGTTTAACTCTAATCAATAAAATATGAAGATTAAGAACTACTTGGCGATAGTGCTGGGTGCAGCAGCATTATTCTCTGTTACCTCGTGTGGAAACACCAAAGTAAAAAAAAATGCATCGGTGGGGGGTGATTCGCTTGCAACTACGTATGTTAATCCTTTGTTCCCAAAGGGGCCCGATCCTTGGGCTTTGTTCCACGAAGGTACTTACTATTATATGCATACCATGCAGGACAGTCTGGTACTTTGGAAGACAACCGATATTACCGATGTGCAGAATGCTCCTCGGAAGACAATCTGGATTCCTACCGAAGCTTCTAACAAATATCATCTCTGGGCACCGGAGATACATAATATCGACGGGAAATGGTACATCTACTATGCTGCCGACGATGGCAATACAGACAACCACCAGATGTATGTACTGGAGAATGTAAACAAAGACCCGTTCGATGGTGAGTTCGTGATGAAAGGGCGCGTCAGCACTGATAAGGATAATAATTGGGCCATCGACGGTTCCGTATTTCAGAATAAGGGAGAACTGTATATGGTATGGTCCGGCTGGCAGACCCGCCGCGTGGATACCGAAACCCAATGTATCTACATCGCCCGCATGGAGAATCCTTGGACGCTTGGTTCCGAAAGAGTACTGATCTCCAAGCCGGAATTGGAATGGGAGAGACATAACAAGAATGAAAACGGCTGGAATCCCAGCTATACCATCTATGTGAACGAAGGTCCCCAGCCTTTGAAGAGTCCTAAAGGAAAGTATATCCATCTGGCTTACTCGGCAAGTGGTGTATGGACTCCATACTATGCGCTGGGCTTGCTGACGGCAAGTACCGACAGTGATTTGCTTGATCCGAGATCATGGTCCAAGTCTCAACAACCGGTATTCCACCAATCACCTGAAAACGGAGTGTATGGCACAGGACACAATAGCTTCTTCCCCTCTCCCGATGGCACGGAAGCTTATATTCTTTATCACGCACGTGATACGCAGGTAGACCCCGAAGGTGCCGGAGATACCCGTTCACCCCGTGCACAGAAATTTGTATGGCTTGAAAATGACTACCCTGACTTCGGAACTCCACTTCCTACGTCGACCCGTCTGAACAAACCTTCGGGAGCAGTAGTAACTTTTGCGAAATAAAACCGTCTTATTTATAGTAAGGGGGAGCTACAAGTAGCTGTGCTGTGTTTGTAGTTTGCCACTCGTAGCTTCTTCTTCATCCCTTTGTGAAAACTGATTTTAAAACTATAAGTTATATGAGAAAGAGTGTTATTGCTTTGGCCCTATTGATGTCTGTGCCCTTTTGTTGGGCGATAAATCCCGGTGTACCGCCTGGAGGTGAGAATCCTACTATGCTGTTTGCAGATAGTACTCGAACAGGTATACCTTTTTCAAAAGATCCGCATGTTGTTTCCTTTCATGGGAAATATCTGATGTATTATTCAGTGCCTCCCAAAGGTGATTCGGGCTGGGGCATAGGCATAGCCGAAAGTCGTGACCTTGTACATTGGCAACCGATAGGCGCGTTGTCTCCGGCTGCCGATTATGAAGCTAAGGGACTATGTGCACCCGGTGCATTATTGCGCAACGATACGATTCACCTGTTCTATCAGACATATGGCAATGGAAAGAAAGACGCCATCTGTCATGCATGGTCGGTGGACGGAATTCATTTCACGCGCAATGCCACCAATCCCATCTTTGCCCCGAAAGCTGGCGACTGGAACTGCGGACGGGCAATTGATGCGGAAGTGGTGTTTGTCAAAGGGAAGTATTTCCTTTATTATGCCACTCGTACTCCTGACTTTGAAAAACAGATAGTGGGCGTGGCTACTGCTCCTGCCGGTACCAACTTCAACCGGGAGACGTGGACAGAAGCTTACGACCGGGCTATTCTTGTGCCCGAGTGGGCTTGGGAGGAAACCTGTATAGAGGCTCCTTCGGTAGTGGAAATGGATGGTACGCTGTACATGTTTTATGCCGGGGCTTATAATAACCGTCCCCAGCAAGTAGGTCTGGCAACTAGCCAAGACGGCATTCATTGGAAGAAAGCTTCGAACAAGCCTTTCCTGACGAATGGAGATCCGGGTGCCTGGAATTATTGCGAGTCCGGCCATCCCCATATCTTCAAGGATAAGGATGGGCAGACTTACCTTTTCTATCAAGGTAATGAGGACTTTGGCAGAACCTGGTTCCTGTCACAGCGGAAGGTCATCTGGAGGGATGGAATGCCGCAACTGAAATAAACAGAGAGGCTGTATCGGGACAGAGATTCACATCTCATCCTGATACAGCCTCTTCTTCATTAAAAAACTAATTTTAAACCTAATCTATAAACCTAATTTAGTGACCTTTTCTTTATTTATTCTTCCGGGAAAATAATCCGGTAATTCCCACTCAGATGCATGAAGGCGAAAAGACGGAGCAGCCCGTCATAATATGCATCGAAATAACCATCCTCATAAGGCTCGTGTCTGGCATTCCATAACTTATTTACAAACTCCCGACTCTTCTCGTGCGTACACATCAGTGAGGCGGCGGCGGAAGTGGCAACAAGACCTAATGAGTGCCTCAGTGCCTTATACCCTCCGGCTCCGAGGGTATCTCTTACTTGTGTCCCGTTCACATTATACTGATCCACGAAAGTGTCGATGCCCTGACTGTAGAGGAAATTCTGAATCTTATTTCCATATTCCTGCTGCCATTCTTTATCAGCACAGGCCCAGGAGTAGTCTAAAGCCATGTTCATGGGCACGCGCCAAGAGTCGAAGCGAAAGGCGTCACCGATGATACGGTTGTTGTCTAGCAGGGTTCCGTCGTAGTTGTTGTAATCAGGATTTAGTCCGGTTATGGGGTGGATGCTCTTGTGCAGATATTCACGGCTGCGTTTGGCACACTCCCGCCAGAGGTCGGCTCTGCCATCATCGGCCCAGCGTGCCCATACCTCGTAGAAGGCAGGGACGTGATAGGACGGATCGGTAAAGAGCCCGCCGCGTATGTCGGGAACGAAGGTGATGAGTTTATGCTCCAGGTTGATGAATGGCATCACGCGGTCGGTTCCGTCTTTCTCCATGGAGCAGTTCAGGATGTTTTGAGCTTCGGCAAGGTAGTCGATTCCGGTGTTGTTTCCCCAGAGGTTGGAGGCGAAGATGAGAGCGGTGACGTAATAAAGCTCCCCATCGGAGGCGGGACCTTGAGAGTTACGGGTTCCGTCCACTTTACAACTCCAGGCGAAGTAACCTTTCAACGGGCCGTCCTGATGCTGCATGTACTTACTGCCCCATCTCCAAAGGCGGTCGAAGATGTCCTGGCGGTTGAATTGGACGGCAATCATCAGCCCGTAGGACATGCCTTCGGTGCGTACGTCGTGGTTTTTGATGTCACTGATGTAAGCCATAGAATCGCCTACTTCAAAGTAGACTTTATTGGGGCCATAGAATACATCGTTGAAGACGGATTTGAGCTTGGCGTCTATATCCGCTTGTTTATACCCCATTTCGGCGAAGAGGTTCCGGTACTTTTGTGTTTCGAAAGCCCCTTTGTCCCAAGGCTTCGTCGGGTCTGCCTGGCTGCACGATGTTCCGGCGATGAGGCAGAGGAGGAGGTAGAGTAAGTTTTTCATAAAAGAACGTTTTATATTATGTGATTTTTATGATTACTTAATAGTGACTGGTATCGCCTTCAACTGTTTCAGCTCCGACGTACCACCATAAAGTATTTCATAATCACCTTCTATCGGGCGCATCGTGTTAGTCTCTGTATCAAACCATTCAAAATCTTCTTTGCTTAATGATATAGTCACATTACCGGTTGTCCCTTTAGCGATATTCACACGTTTAAAGGCGCGGAGTGCATGCGACGGACCTTCTTTGTCGCCCGGACGGCGCAGATATACCTGTACCACTTCTTCTCCGTCACGTTCACCCGTATTGCTCACGGGGATGGTCAGGATAGCCTGTTCTCCCTCTTTTACTTCCTGTGTACTCAATGAAGCGTCTCCGTAACGGAACGTGGTATAGCTCAAACCGTGCCCGAAAGGGAAGAGCGGAGCTTCCGCCATGTAACGGTACGTGCGTCCCTTCATGGAATAATCTTCAAAGTCGGGTAGTTGACTTGTGCTCTTATAGAAAGTAACCGGAAGACGTCCTGCCGGATTGTAATCTCCGAAGAGAACATTGGCGATAGCCGTACCGCCAGCCTGACCGGGATACCAAGCCTGCAAGATGGCGTCGCATGTCTTCGTTTCCGGAGTCAGGGCGATGGCGGAACCGGAGAAGTTGACGAATACGACCTTCTTTCCGGCCTTCTTCAACTCAGCAAGCAGGCGGCTCTGGATGGACGGCAATTCGATTGTTTCTCGGTCGCCTCCTTTGAAGCCGGGGATGGTGACGCGCATTTCTTCACCCTCCACTGCGGGCGAGATTCCACCTGCAAAGACGATGATGTCTGCATCCTTTACACGTTGTATGGTCTTGTTCAGGTCAACCGGTATCTCGCGTCCCATATCGAAATCAAGGGCAGCGTCGCGGAAGCGGAACATGAAGTCAATCTTGATGCGGTATTCTTTTCCGGCTTCTGCCTGGAGGGTATATATCTTGGCATTGTTCTTGAAATTGACACCACTTGCCACTTCTTCGCCGTTGATGGAAAGCTTCGTGATGCCCTGTGTCTGGAAGCGGAAGGCGATGTCTTCGCTCTTTTCAGGACGGAATACGGACTCGTAGCTGGCGGAGAAGTCGGTGAGGTTGACGCCTGCTGCAAAAGCAGTGGCTCCGGTAGTGATGAAGTGAAACGGGGTGCTGATTTGGGTGGTAACATCAGGCTCGCCTTCTTGCTTCGTATTGTTCCAGTACTTGGCGTTGAAACCTTGCTTGCCGTCCATGCTGCATTGCTGGAATACGCTTTGCAGGGTGACGTCGGAAGTCAGGTCGCAACCCGGTTCGTAGATGAGTTGTGCTTCGGGCAGATATTGGCGGATGCCTTCGAGCAGGGTGACGGTATGTCCCGGAAAACCGTTATAGTTGCCCCATTGCATCACGGAGTCGTTGGCATTAGGACCTACTACGGCTACTTTCAGGCTCTTGTTCAAAGGTAGTACATTTTGGTTGTTTTGCAGCAGTACGAGGCTTTCGCGTGCCATGCGCAGTGCCAGTTCGCGGTGCTCTTTGCTGTCTACCACGCTGTAAGGAATCTGTGCCCAAGATACCAGTTCCGGATTGTCCATCTCGCCCAGTTCAAAGCGTGCTTTCATCAGGCGTTTCAGGGAGATGTCTATTTTTTTTTCATCAATTAACCCTGCTTTTACGGCTTGGGGCAGTGAAGCATAGCTTTCTCCACATTCTACGTCTGTTCCGGTCAGGACGGCTTTGGCGGAGGCGTGTTCTTTATCCGGTTCCGTTTCGTGGGCGCCTTTGTTGAAGAAGTCGTTGATTGCCCAACAATCGGATACGATGATGCCGTCATAGGCCCATTCGTCGCGGAGTATCTGCACCAGCAGGCGGTTGCTTCCGCAGCAAGGTTCACCTTCGAAGCGGTTGTAGGCGCACATCACTTCTTTGACATGCGCTTTCTGAACGAGGTCTTTGAATGCTGGTAGATAAGTTTCCCACAAGTCGCGAGGGTCCACGTTTTCGGCATCGAAGCTGTGGCGGTTCCATTCGGGACCGGAGTGCACGGCAAAGTGTTTGGCGCAGGCATGCAGTTTATCATATTTCCCTCCTTCGGGACCTTGCAGGCCGCGTACGACTGCCATACCCATTTGTCCGGTCAGGTAAGGGTCTTCACCGTAAGTTTCCTGTCCCCGTCCCCAGCGTGGGTCGCGGAAGATGTTGACGTTGGGAGTCCACATCGTGAGTCCCTGGTAGCGTTTCAGTCCACCTTCCTTGCTGAACTCTGCGGTCTTGGCACGGGCTTCGTCGGAGACTGCCGTGAATACGTCGTAGAGTAAATCGTTGTTGAAAGAGGCTCCCATACCGATAGCTTGCGGAAATACGGTAGCCAGTCCGGCACGCCCCACTCCGTGCAGGGCTTCGTTCCACCAGTCGTAGGCTTTGATGCCCAGTCGGGGGATGGCGGGAGAGGTGTTTTGCATCAATGAGGCTTTCTCTTCCAGCGTCAGTCGGCCTACCAGGTCGGCGGCACGCTCTTCCGGCGTCAGTGCCGGATTCTTGTAAGGGGGTTGGGAACACGAGAGGAAGCATAGGCAAAGGCATCCGATCCCGGTAAGTAACTGAAATTTCTTTTTCATCGTATTAGTGCTTTTATTGTTATTAATAGACTTTTGTTTCGCCGCTTGAGTGGCGATTACAAAAATAGGAAGAAAAAGAAACTCGGGGGAGAAATGTTATTTCAGATAGTTGAGTCTATGTTACAGATTTCTTTTGTATGTTACATCTTCTTTCGCTGAGGTTACATCGGGAGGGAAATAGCCTTTTCGCCCCTGATAAGTATTTTCTGTTCATCGTTCAGAGTTGTGGCAAACAGGTAAACCTCTCCACCTTCGGACAGTTTGAGGCGTTTTCGCAGTTCCGCCACAGAGGCGGGGAAGTTGCGAACCGTAATATTGGCTTTTCTGATGTCTCCCAATACGGCTTTTATTTCTTTCTTGTTCAGCGTGCATAGCCCTATTATCCGGAAACTCCTTCCGGGGAAGTTCTCTATCAGTTCGCCGGAAGTGTAGAGATGGCTGTTGGGGTGTAACTTCTCCACCTTATATATATGGGTGATGTTGCGGAAAGCACCCGCTTTGAGGATTGAAGCATTCGGTTCGTACAGATACTTGCCGGGGATATCCGCATATTTACCCGTACTTGACAACTCTTGGCCGCGTGTAAAGACGAACGATTGTCCGCTTCCCTGTCTGCTCTTTCCTTCTTTAGTAGTCAGGTTGATGCAATGAATGGGAATGTTTTCCGGTGCAACAGTGCCATGCCCCAGTATCAGCAACAGTTCTTTGCACTCGTTATTGACGGAAACAATGTGTGCTTCCTGCACATGCTTCAAGTCTTGAATGGCCAGAGAAAGGTCGAGCATAGGAGAGAGCTTCACCATGACGTGCCGGGCCTTGGCAAGCAATAGTGCTTCCAGTTCCGCTACATCCGGTTCACAGTCGGCAATGGCGACGGTCTTTCCTCCGTGCCCGTCACGGCGGGCGGGGTCGATGAATATCCAGTCTACGGGGGACATCTCTTGCAGATAAGAAACTCCGTCGGCGTTTACTACTTGAATATGGTTCAGCCCCAATAATGGGAAATTGTGTACGGCAATCCCGCACAGTGCTTCCTGACGTTCTACGTAAGTGGCTTGCCGGAACTTTGTTGAGAGGAAGGTGCAGTCTATTCCGAAACCTCCGGTGAGGTCGGTCAGTGTGCCGGATGAGGCTTCGGGGATGATGGATGCCTTATATTGTGCAGTTGCCTCCGAGGAACATTGTTCCAAGGACAGGTGGCGGGGATACAAAATACCGTCCATCGCATGCCATGACGGTATCTTCTCTGCCGCAGCCTGCCTGCCGGCTATCTGTATCAGTGCTGTGGGCATATCCACATCGGGATACTTTTGCGCCTGCAAAGCCAGACTACGTACATCGTCGTTGCGGTGCTCGCGGATAAAACGGAGGGTTTCGTCATTCAGTTCCATAAATCTTGCCGTTTTAGTAATTCCTTTGAAGCCATAATCCAAAGAAGCGGTCGTAAATCTGGTAAGAGTTTGCTTCCTGCGTGACGAAATCCTTCTCCAATAGTCCTTTTAGTGCCGATTGCACCGAACTGGCGGACGGCAATTTATACTTCTTGATGAATGCTCCGGAAGTGATGGAATTTGCTTTTCCTTCTTTAGTGATGGCAATGAGTAGTTCTTTTTGCTTTTCGGGCATCCGGAAGAGGATTTCGGAATAAGTGTATTGAAATGAATCTATGATTTGGCAAATGGCTTCCTCTACCATCGGAATATCGGAGTTTCCGCCGGAGGGTGTCATGTCATAGAGCGTATGCAGCACTTTCTGCATGTACCAGGTAACGCCGTCGAAGTACTGGTATATGTCTTCTATAGCTTCTGTTGATATGGATTTACCGACTGCCTTGAAGTGCTTCCGGGCAAATTTAATGTACTCTTGCAAGGGTATGCTTTCCAGATGCATCATGGATACACTCTGATAGAAAGGGCGTGATGCTGTCAGGAACATGTTTCCCATAATATGCCTTTGGCTTCCGGCAAAGATGAAGTGGGCGTTGTTGCAATGCTGCACATAGGTGCGCAGGATAGCTTCTACATTGTCTTCTGCATAACTTGTGATTTGTTGGAACTCATCGATGGCTACAATGCAAGGCTTTTCAGCATGTTCCAGATAGTGGAATATTTCATCCAGCGTGACGTCCGGCGACTGAATGTCTCCCAAACCTATATTAAATGAAGGGTTACCGCTGAAGTCGAACGTCATGCTGGCTTGCAGCGATTTCATGCTTTCCCAAAAGGCTTGCATGGCTTTCTTTCCCGAAGGCTTTAGGGTTTCAAGAATTTCTTTGCTGAGAGAGAATACAAATTCGCGCAGTGATTTGGTTGCATAGATATCAATAAAGAATGTATAGTATTCCTTTTGGATTTCTTTGCTTTGGAAACAATGCCGTATCAGTCCTGTCTTGCCCATTCTCCGTGTTGAGATTAAGGCAACGTTATTGCCGTTGATGATTTGCTGGATAAGCATCTCACTCTCCGTCTTCCTGTCGCAGAAGTAGGCGGGAGATATGTATCCGTTCGTAATGAAGGGGTTTCGAACGATTCGCATGGTTTCTTTACTTTATAGTGATTATGCAAAGATAATTATTATAAAGTAATAATGCAAAGATAATAATTGTTTTCCTTATGGCTGCATTCCCGCCTTCCGGAGCATCTTCTCCATGATTTCCAAATCGGCGGTAACTTCTCCCTGCTGCAAGTATCTGTCCCGGTTGCGGGCAACTTTCCCGTAAATCTCTTTAGCTTTCTCCGGTTGGTTATCATAATATAGGGCAAGCGCACACAACAGGCGTTGTTTGGAGGACATCATATTCTTATATCGAAGGGCATATCCCTTTAGTTTGTCTGTGTAAAGCCTTTCTATTTCTTCTTTTCTCCGGGCACCTATCAGTTCGAGGAATAGAAGCTCGCAAGAGATTTCCTTTACGAATAGTCCCGCTATCTCCCCTTCGTGCTGCATCAGCTCTCTGAAAGTCTTCTCTGCTGCTTCAAACTCCCCCCGGTCGATATACAACGAACCATAAGCGGCTTTGGCGGATACTTGGAAAGTATTACCATAATCTGTTATTTCATCATCCGTGAACCACGATTCCGGCATGTCTTTCAGTCTTGTGCCTGTCATGAGGGCTGCATTGATAGATAATTGTTGCGTCAGATACTTCCGGCTCTTCGGGTCTTTGTACATCAATATCAGGTTAAAAGCATCATTGGTGATGCCGGACATTTTCATTGGTATGCCGTTCATCAGTGCCAGGAAGAAGCCGCAGATAAAGAAGAGCAGCAGAAACATGTGTAATGCTAGCGGTGCTTCGGGGAACATTATCCAGAGGACGAGAGCAATGATAGCCGTCAGCAGATTCATCAGTACACCGCCTGCGTTGTACCAGAAGTAGGGCATCTGCTTGTAAGGCCGATCCGGTGGAGAAAGCAGGCATTGTCCGCCTGTTCCGGAGATGGAGAAGCGTTTGAAGCGGAATCGCCCTTTGTCCTTTATCAGTGTGATGTTGCCCACACGGAAAGATACGAACCGGTAACCGGTGGCAAGTCCGAAGACCAGATGCCCCGCTTCGTGCAGGATGATTTGCACGAATACGGCAAGGATGAGGCAAACCATTGACAGGACACAGGACATCAATAGGGTGGCTATTTGTACATTTCCCATTTTTCCTAAGAAGTCACTGACGGAAGTGCCTGTGAACATGACGATGCAGAACATCACTGCCCCGAAACCGATGCATGCACCGAACAGGGTGGAAAGTATAAGTTTGAGAGCTTGTTTCATAGTTGTTCCGGTATGAGTTTTTACCTTGTTTCTCCGCACAAATATAAGGAATATAGGGGATTTTACGGTATAACCCTGTATTTTTGTTTGGCTTCCTGACGGCTGCACCAGTTAAAGTGCCACCATTCGCTGGGCAGGGTACGGAAACCTGCGGTACGCATGACGGTGCGCAACAGTTGGCGGTTTTCTTGTTCCTGCTTCGTCATTTTCCCGCTTTGGACTAGGGCGGCTTCGTTCGTGATATGGGCTTCGGGACCCAGATGGTCTACTTTCGTACCCATCGGCAGAGGGACTCCCGCTTCATCCAGTATGCTGATGTCTACTGCCAGACCGTAGTTATGCAGTCCTCCGCCACGCGCCGGGTTGGAGACGTAGATATATTTGGAACTGCCTTTCACCACGTTCCACATCTTTTGCTGTACGCTCATGGGGCGGGCGGCGTCGTAAACAATCAGGCTATAGCGGGGATGCCGCTTCTTTAATTCCTGTTGTGCCCGCAGCAACCCTTTCAGGGCGTCGGGATGCAGATAAGCTTCGTATAAATCTTCGTATAACACCCGCCCGGTGAAGTTGTCGGCACGAGTGTACATTAGGTCGATGGCAATGGTGCTATCCGCTTCAGCAATGTTTACGAAACCGAGACTTTCCATGTGGTGGGCAGTCTGGCTTTGTTGCGCTGCAAGGGGGATGAACCAAAAGGTTATTAAAAGATAAAATAGACGTCTCATGCAATTCTTTTAGGGTTTGCAAAGATACGAATTCTCAAGGAATTACCTATATTTGTGGGATACATAGATTTTATCTATCAGTGTATAGATTTTGTCGGTTGGAGATAAACTTAAGAAGGACTACTTTTGTTACATAAATAATTCATTAAACAAAACCCCATGGAAGAGAAAAAACTAACCGCTGCTAATGGTCGCCTCATCGCCGACAATCAGAACATCCAGACAGCCGGGCAACGTGGTCCGGTCATGATGCAAGACCCCTGGTTTCTTGAGAAACTTGCCCACTTTGACCGTGAAGTAATCCCCGAAAGACGTATGCATGCCAAAGGCTCCGGTGCTTATGGTACGTTTACCGTGACACATGACATTACGAAGTACACCCGTGCCGCCATCTTCAGCGAAGTAGGCAAGCAGACGGAGTGCTTTGTCCGTTTCTCCACCGTAGCCGGTGAGCGTGGGGCTGCCGATGCCGAACGTGACATCCGCGGCTTTGCTATGAAGTTCTACACCGAAGAAGGTAACTGGGACTTGGTAGGAAACAATACCCCCGTATTCTTCCTGCGTGATCCGCTGAAATTCCCTGACCTGAACCACGCTGTCAAGCGTGATCCGCGCACCAATATGCGTAGTCCGAACAATAACTGGGACTTCTGGACCCTTTTGCCCGAATCTCTCCATCAGGTGACCATCACCATGAGCCCTCGCGGCATTCCTTATTCTTATCGCCATATGCATGGTTTCGGCAGTCATACCTACAGCTTCATCAATGCGGATAACAAACGCATCTGGGTGAAGTTCCACCTGCGCACCCTGCAAGGCATTAAAAACCTGACCGACCAGGAAGCCGAAGCCATCATTGCCAAAGACCGTGAATCGCATCAACGGGATTTGTACGAGAGCATCGAGAAAGGTGATTTCCCGAAGTGGAAGTTCCAGATTCAATTAATGACTGAGGAAGAAGCAGATCATTACCGCATCAATCCGTTCGACTTGACGAAGGTTTGGCCGCATAAAGATTTCCCGTTGCAGGACGTAGGCATCCTGGAGTTGAACCGTAACCCCGAGAACTACTTCGCCGAAGTGGAACAGGCTGCTTTCAACCCCCAGAATATCGTAGAAGGTATCGGTTTCTCTCCCGACAAGATGCTACAAGGCCGCCTCTTCTCTTATGGCGATGCCCAACGCTATCGTCTGGGGGTAAACTCGGAACAGATTCCGGTGAACAAACCCCGTTGCCCGTTCCACTCTTACCATCGTGACGGCTCTATGCGCGTAGACGGTAACTATGGCTCAGCTAAAAGTTATGAACCGAATAGTTATGGCGAATGGCAGGATTCTCCTGAGAAGAAAGAGCCGCCTTTGAAAGTTCATGGTGACGTCTATAATTACAACGAGCGTGAATATGATGATGATTACTACAGCCAGCCGGGCGACTTGTTCCGACTGATGCCTGCGGACGAGCAACAACTGTTGTTTGAAAACACTGCCCGCGCCATGGGTGATGCCGAACTCTTCATCAAGCAGCGCCACGTTCGCAACTGCTACAAGGCAGACCCGGCCTATGGCACAGGTGTAGCCAAAGCTTTGGGTATCGATTTGGATGCAGCTTTGAAAGAGACGCGATAGGTATGAATTGTCTTTTGATGAATGACAGGTTATAACTATCAATTCTAAATACGTTTTTTGTCATACTTTGCCTACATCCTACACCAATGCCCGCTTTCTATTGATTGTCAATTAGATATCGGAGATGTAAAAGGGTGTAGGCAGATGTATGAAATCTTCTGCCTACACCCCGAAACATGCCTTGAAGTGCATGGATTACTCTGTAACTTCTTTATTATCAGCTATTGTGGATGCTTTATGTGCATCTTGCCAGTTTATGTGCAAATATCCCTTTTTCTCAAGTAAATAGAGGATATTTATCCCTTTCTTCTTCGAAAACTCAGTAAACAGTGGCAACTTTTTACGATATGCGTGTTTAAAGAGGGCAATTCTCCGTTACTAATCCCCCATTGTCCCTTTCCTTTTCCCCTTTTGCTTTAAAGAAAATGATGTTATGCCATAGGCAAAACCTCGTTTTTCAATTGCGGGCTGTCCGGTTTCCAGTTGCGGGCCGTACAGCCCCCAAGTGGAAACTGTACGTCCCGCAATTGGAGGACGAAGTTTTGTTACTGGCAAAAGGATAAAAACAATAAGGCAGAGTATAGTTTTCAACCTATCCTATTTGAATCTTTGTTGTTGTATTGGGATGATAATGAAGCAGGATATTCCAATAAGAGCACTTGGTGGAAGTAAAGGAATTACTTCTGATTAGCTTTTAATGTAATACTGAACTCGCCAACGAAAGGCTTACCTGTATCCGTGCTCAATTGCGGGACAGATTCTTCTGCCTTGCGTCCCTTTTCCGGACGGGCGAATACACCGGATAGGATATACATAGTTTCGGGCCTTGATGCATTGTGTTCCATATATCCAATACTTGCAATGCGCAGACAGCCTATAGCACCCGTACGTTCTACCCAACGGGTAGCCTTTATTCCTGTTGTTTCTGTACTGCCGGCTTTTCCTCCCCATAGCCCGAGAATTGGGGCTGCCTGTTTATTGGGATAAGCGTCACAGGGACCGAGTCCTAACCAATGCAGTTGATTGAGTTCGGAAGCAGATTGAACAGCCATACCTATTATAGGTAGCCAGGGTATGGCTACATTAGTCAGAATCTGATAGCTGACATCTAAGCGGCCGTCTGCTCCAATGGTATAACGATAGGTGGTGGTGAAGCGATTGTTTGTATCCACGGTATAATTTACCTCTGTTTTAATTACTACGTTGCCTTCACTTTCTTCTATCTTCCAGGATTTTACAGACTGGGTATATTTATTGAGATCGACAGCTTTCCGCACATTCTCTTTTCCGAAAGCGGAAGTTTCGCTACGATCAAGAGTACGCCATATGACGGGACGCAAGTCTGTAATCATTTGCTTCCCTTGAATATCGGCAGAGGCCAATTGCCCGGTTCGAGGGTTGAATATGTAACGTATATCATTGGTTGCAACTATAACTGATTCTTTGTCTTTGCTTACTATTAATTTCCCGTTAGATACAGCCTGTACTATTTGTTCTGTCTGAGGACAAAGTTCAACAGCTTCGCGGGTAATCTCCGATCCGTCTGCACGGATGAAGATAAATCGGATGAAGTATGTTTTTCCCGGCTGTATGTTTTTCAGTTTGCTGATGGGCAGTTTAAGTGCTGATGTAGCATGCGGCTGACCATTGATAGAACTGTTGTCTGAAGATAGTTCTTGTCCGTCTTCCCATATAGACCAGTTAATTTTCACGGTATTAAGATTGGTGAAGTCAAAGTCATTCTGAATGGGAATGCGTATAGAATCCTGGCCGGGAACGAAATATATCTTGTCTATAGCCGGATAAACCTGGGCATAAACAGCTTTAGTTTCCAGATAATCTCTCGTCAGATTGCGGTAAGAATCTACGATACCATCCCATCCGGCATAGTCGATGCGCAGATACTTGTCGCCTTGGCTGATGTCATCTTCCGAGTATTCGGCTTTGGCTACCGGAGTTTTTATCCCTTGGTCTGCCCACATCCAAATGGCGGCTCCGGTTCCTGCCGGATGCTTGGTCAATGCTTTCCAACGGGCTTCCAGTCCACCGAAACCATCTACACCATAGGCATGGGTGTATTCGGTAGAGATAATCGGACGGTCGGAATGACTCGCCAGTTGGTCGTATTCACGGTCTTTCCAGTAATGAGGGGCGAGGATATCAACCTCTTTGGGCAACCATTCTTCGTGACGCCAGGGTAGCAGGACAGGTCGGGTAGGGTCAAGCGCTTTCACAGACTTTACTGAAGCCATGTGCAATGTAGTCAACGGGTCTTCATTGCCGATAGACCAGTAGATGACGGAAGGGCTGTTGATATCGCGTACAACGGTTTCGTAAGAACGTTGCAGCACGGCATTGGAGAATGAGGGATCGTACATCAGATTACCTGCACCTCCCAGTGAAATTTCATTGCCTACATACATGCCCATTTCATCGCATAGTTCGATGAAACCTTTAGCGGGAGTGTAATGCGAGAGTCGGATATAGTTAATATTGGCTGCTTTCATCAGTGTGATATCCTGTAGCCAGTGAGCACGGGTGGTGGCTCTGCCTACATCCGGGTGCTCATCGTGACGGTTTACGCCACGGAGTTTCACTGCCTGACCGTTGATGCGGAATACCCCTCCGATGGTTGAAATCTGTCGGAAACCGATTCGTTCGGTTCGTGTATGCGCTACTTGGCCTTTCTCTAACAGATCGATGCGGAGGTTGTAGAGATTGGGAGTCTCTGCCGTCCAGTGTAGAGGAGACAGTATACGCAAGGTAAAATCAGTCTCACGGTCGGTCGAAGTATGTGCAGGAATGGTAATCTGCTGGCGGGCAACTTCTTGTCCTTCCTTGTCGGAGAGCGTGAAACGGAGATTATAAGGCTCTCCCGGACTTGGATAATTGCCCGGAAGCGTGTTCTTATGCTTGTCACTGACCATCACACGTACTTTTAGGTCGGCATCTTTGAAGTAGTTGTCGAAGGTGGTTTGTGCCACTACGTTATCAATCCAACGTTTGGCGGGCATGGCTTCGAGTGTGACATCCCGATAGATGCCCCCCAATGTCCAGTCATCAAAGACATCGAATTTATACTCTCTTGTCACTTGTCTTACGCGGACGGCAAGCCGATTGATACTGTCTGTCTTTAACTTGTCCGTAGCATTAAAGGAAAAAGAGGTATAACCGCTGTCATGACGACCCAAGTATTGCCCATTCAACCATACTTCGGCTGATGACCATACTCCGCCGAAGTGCAACAACACTCGCTTCTCATTCCAATCTTTGGGAACGGTGAAGGTATGCAAGTAGAAACCTTCACTGGCTGTGTCTTCTTTGAATCCGCGGTAAACGGGTTCTTCGTACCCCAGTACAGCCCAGTTTGATGGAACGGGAATGGGCTTGAAGTCATTGTTAGTAAACCCGGGAGCATGGAAGTTCTTTAAACGCAGGGCTTCTTCTCCTGTCTTGACTAATGCAAAATCCCACGTGCCGTTCAAACTTATCTGCTCTTGGGCAGATAGTCGGAGGGCAGCAATCAGTAGGACGAATGATAAGATACGTCGTAAATTCATGGTATATATGTATTAAGATGTAGTAATAGGTAATGATTCGCTATTATTATTAACAGCTTTCACTTTATCAACTTTTAAGTTTGATACAAACTTATATCTTATTTTTTTTACTACAAGATGATTGGATGAATGTCCATGAAAATGGAAAATTATCCATGTCTTAGCATAGTGGGACGCAAGGTATGGACATTCGTAAAATGCCTTGATGGAAAATAATCCATATAAACGGAATATTGTCCTTTTAGGAGTTTGAAAGGCTCTCTACATTTGCAGTGTCACTTCGGAAAGTAATAGCTGAAAATAACCATTAAAGAAATCTGATACGAAGCGAAATTAGAATTTAGTATTACTATAATTAAACTTTGATTTTAGAACAATGAAAAACAAAGAAGAAAAGGAAAGGAATGTTCGTTGCATGTCGCTTAAGTTAGCGTTCCTGTTTATTTTAAGTTTGGCGACGACACTCAGTGCATTCGCACAGAATAAGACTGTCACCGGTACAGTTTTAGATTCTACAGGTGAATCTATCATTGGTGCTAATGTAATGGCAAAAGGAACTACTAATGGAACGATTACTGATATTGACGGGAACTTTTCCCTATCTGTTCCCAACACAGCCAAGACATTGGAAATCTCGTTTATCGGTTACGAAACTGCCATCGTTACTATCCCTCAGAATAATCAGGTAAAAGTGACCTTGAAAGAATCATCAATCGTTCTGAACGAAGTAGTTGCCATCGGTTATGGAGTTCAGAAGAAAGGAAGCGTGACCGGCTCTATTGCAAAGGTGAACTCTGAGAAATTGGGCAACCGTCCTATTTCAGATGTGTCTTCGGCCTTGCAAGGGCAGATGGCCGGCGTCGAAATCCGTACTACTTCGGGCGAACCGGGTAAGGATATTCAGATTCGCGTACGTGGGGCAGCTTCTATTAATGCTGACTCTGATCCGCTTTATGTAGTGGATGGAATTCCCGTTGATAATCTGAACAGCTTGAATCCCAGTGATATCGAGTCGATTGAAGTCTTGAAAGATGCATCTTCATCTGCCATTTATGGTTCACGTGGCGCAAATGGAGTTGTGCTGGTTAGCACTAAGAAGGGTAAAGAAGGCAAGGTTAAAGTTGAATTCTCTGCAAATGTAGGTCTGCAACAGATGGAACGGAAGATGGATATTCTCTCTTCCGAAGAGTGGATTGATTTTAAGTCATATTATAATAATATGAACTATGTTCAGAAGTATGCTGGTAAAGGTGCTACGATCAATGATGATTGGAACACCCGTAAGGCACTTATTGGAGGCGTAGATTATAATAGTATGCTTGATCCCAGATGGTCGGAACCTAATTATGGCGGCTTAAGGCTGATTGACTGGCAGGATGAGTTCTACCGTACGGCTCTGATGCAGGATTATCAGGTTTCAGTATCGGGTGGTACCGATAAGACCAATTACCGTTTTTCTGTGGGCTACCTAGATCAACAAGGTATTGCTACCGGAACTGATTTCAGCCGTTTGAACTTGCGTACCAATATCGAATCGCAATTATCGGATCGTATTAAAGTTGGTTTGATCATTGCCCCTACTGTTTCCTGGGCTAATGGTGGTCGTGTAGACGGAAAAGATTCCCAGTCGCATATCACTCTGTCCGCAGCTCCTGTTGCTGAGGCTGAAGCGGGAATTTATACCGGAGCTGAACCTTACGAAAAATACATGTGGGCAGGTGGTGCAGTCAGCCCGGTGGCTTATATGGAAGAATCGACCAATGCTACTGATATGGTTCGTATTAACACTTCCGCTTACTTGCAGGCCGATTTAGGTAAGGGATTCAAAGCCGAAGTAACCGGTTCGTGGAACTATTATGATAAAGAAAACCGTTCTTTTGTTCCAAGTTCCGTAACGAAGAACTGGAATCAGGGCGAAGGTGTACAAACTACTGCCGCCAGAAGTAATGAGAAAGAGAACAATATCATGTTTCAGGCTTTGCTGCACTATAATCAAGTGTTTGGAAAGCATACGGTAGGTGCCATGTTGGGCTATTCTATGGAAGAATCCAAGGGTTCGTCTTCTTCATTGAAAGCAAAACAATTCCCTAATAACTCGTTGGAAGTATTCGATATGGCGTATACTACCATCACTGGTACTAAAGCCGATTTATCTACACCCGTCCGTTTGTTGTCTTACTTCGGACGTGTGCAGTACGACTATGCCGATCGCTATTTGCTTACTGCCAGTTTGCGCCGCGACGGTTCTTCCAAGTTTGGTCAGAATAATCGTTGGGGATGGTTCCCGGCAGTGTCGGCTGCATGGCGTGTTTCCAATGAGGCATTCTGGCCGGAAGATTTCGTAATCAATTCTTTGAAACTTCGTGGAAGCTGGGGTATGAATGGTAATAACTCTATTCCGTCTAATGCGGCTCTTAGTGCTTTGGGCAATGCCAATTATGCATTCAACGGTTCTTTAAGTTCAGGATTCTCCCCATCTTCTGTTGCAAATCCTGATTTGGGCTGGGAAAAGACACATAGCTGGAACGTGGCTCTCGACTTGGGGCTGTTCAATAATCGAATTTATCTGTCGGCCGATTATTATGTAAAACGTACGAAGGACTTATTGTACAAAGTAGCAGTTCCTTCTATCTTGGGATATTCTAATGCATGGGGAAATATCGGTAGCCTTGAGAATAAAGGCTTTGAGGTGGAACTGGCAACCCAGAATATGGTTGGCCGTTTCAACTGGTCTACTTCCTTGAACTTGGGCTTGAATAAAAATGAAGTCCTTAGTTTGGGTGCTGATAATGCTACTGTGTATACAGGTTATTCCAATACGCAAGTCTTGCAAGTAGGTCATCCGTTGAAGGAGTTTTATATGTACAAGGCTGTCGGGGTATATCAGAAGCAGTCTGAAATAGACGATCCTAAAGTTGCCAAGATGAAAGGCCAGAAAGTGGGCGACGTTCGCTATGAAGACGTCGATAGGAACGGTGTGATTGATGAGCGGGACAGGACTTATGTAGGAAAACCTTCTCCTGACTTGACCTTTGGTATGACGAACACATTCAAATATAAGAATTTTGATTTATCCGTTTTGGTAACCGGACAGACGGGTGGTCAGGTGTATGGCTTGTTAGGTCGTGCTATCGACCGTCCGGGAATGGGAGTGAGCGCCAATGCTTTGGGTTGTTGGAGAAACATGTGGCGTTCGGAAGCAGAACCGGGCGATGGCAAGACGCCGAGCATATTCTCTTCAACTACCAGTACGCTTTATGACACACGCTGGCTTTATGATTCTGACTTTATCAAGATTAAAAATATAACATTGGGCTATCAGATTCCTGTGCGTAAATATTTCAGTTACGCTCGTGTATATGTTTCAATTGAGAATGTGTATATGTGGGACAAATATGATGGTGGCTATTCTCCCGAATCTAATAATGGCGGCTCGGGCGGCGATTATGATTATGGTGCTTATCCGCAAGCCAGAACCTTCTCATTGGGTGTAAACTTGACTTTTTAATATGATAAATAGATACAGTTATGAAAATGATTAAATATATAGTAGGGCTTTTCATTGTAGCGACTTTGTCGTTTACTTCCTGTAGCGATTTCCTAGATGTGGAATCAAGAAATACACAGACAACAGATACTTTTTATAAGACAGAAGGTCAGGCAGACCAAGCCTTGACAGGTATTTATCATGACCTTCTTCCCATGTCGTTATACTCTCTGATGTTGTCCGAAGTTCGTTCCGACAATACTTATAAAGAGAATGACGGTGCTCAGCGTGACTTTTCTTCTATCGGCAGATTCGAGAAGAACATAGCTAATCTGTCGGTGTTGAGTAATGCGTGGGATGATTATTATAAATTGGTTTCCGACGCTAATACTTTCCTTGAGAAAGTGGAGAAGATCAGTTTTGCAAACGAAGATATCAAGAAGCAGTATATGGCTGAAGTTCATTTTCTTCGTGCTTTGGCTTATTTTGATCTGGTTCGTTATTGGGAGCATATTCCGATAGTTACAAAGACTATCTCGCAGGCTGAAGCATTGGCTCTTCCCCAGTCCGAAGCTAAAGAGGTTTACGAACAGGTGATTATTCCCGATCTGGAGTTTGCATGCGCCAATCTGAATAATTCTCCTAAGAACTATTTAGGAAAAGCGGTTGAAGGGCATGCTACCCAAATAGCTGCAAAAGCATTATTGGGTAGGGTTTACTTAACGATGGCCGGTTTTCCGTTGAATGATGGTTCGAAGAAGGACCTGGCAAGATCTTTGTTTAAGGAAGTTATTGACTATGCGGATGCAAATAAAAAGTATTGGGCAAAAGATAGCGAAGAGTGGAAGCGTATCTGGATTAGCGACAATGACAATAAATATCATATTTTTGAGATACAATACCAAAATGGAGGTCTCGGCCTGGGTAACCAAATGCTTTTCGAAGCTTGCCCCAGCTTGTATTCCGCATATACAATTGTGCGTATCTTTGGTAATCATATTTATTGCGAGCGCCGGTTAAGTGAAGAGTTTCAAAAGATATACAATGAAAAGATGGATGCTCGTTGCTTGGCAACCATTGATACTACCAAGTTTGTGAATACAGATGGAGCTACTCCTATCAAGTACACCGGCGATGATTTCTTTATAAAATTCCTGGAACATAAGATGAAACGTTCACAATTGGGCTATAGTGACATTGATAATTCTATTGTTGATGTGAAAGATTGGCCAATCAATCATCCCATTATCCGTCTGGAAGATGTTATGTTGATGTATGCCGAGATTGTCGGGCCTACTACGGAAGGCTTGAATATGGTGAACCGTATTCGCACCAGAGCAGGTATGGATGCTATCCCAGCTTGTTCGGATGCAGAATTCCAAAAGTATGTGGAGCGGGAACGTCGTCTGGAACTTGCTTTCGAAGGTATTCGCTGGCACGATTTAGTGCGTCATAATAACTTGCAGGCGATACGTGATATGTATACACGTTATGCAACCAATGAGGAGACAGGACAGGTTAATGCTGATATCCTAGCGTTTGCTCAAAATGTGAAAGATAATATGTACATTTATCCTATACCGGAAGCACAAATGAAGGTGAAAGAAGGATTATATAAGCAGAATGAAGCGTATAAATAAATTGAGTTGAATAATTAATAGTTTTTTTATTGAGAAAATAATGAATAAACTATGATTAGCAGGCTTATCGAATGCTGCCATTATCTGTAAACTCTTGTTTTCCATCTCGCCCTGGGGTCGATGTGACTACTATGGAATAGGCATGAGAAAAGTTCTCTCATCCTATCCTTCGTTTTGATAGTTTAAACTCCATAGGGCGAGTTTGGTTGATAAAGTTGGAATATATTAACCAAATAAAGAATTAAGTTTATGTCATTAACAAGTATCATTTGTGGTATAGCATTGTTGACAATAGGTGAGGTTGGACCGAAAAATATGCCTAACGCCATAGAACCTGTTGAAGCACCGTTCGCTATGCCTGCATTTCAGCGACCTGTTTTCCCTGAACGTACTGTGCAGGTAAGTATGGAACGGGAAGGAATGTCCACTAAAAATATCCAGGAAGCTATTGACAGGACAAGCTGTCAAGGCGGAGGTACAGTAGTGATTCCTGCCGGCATATGGCAGACGGGGCGTATTACTTTGAAGAGCAACGTGAACCTGCATCTTTCGGAGGGAACAGAACTACATTTCAGCGGTTATATAACAGACTATCTTCCAGCTGTCTTCACACGTGATGAGGGTGTGGAGGTATATTCTTTGGGAGCTTGTTTCTATGCCAACGGGCAGGAGAACATCGCATTGACCGGAAAGGGAAAAGTAATCGGTCCGTCTATAGATTGCGAAATATACAAATGCAACGAGGGAATGTCTAGCGAAGAGGCAATGAAAAAGCCGCTTGTCGGGCGTATTTACAATGGGAAGGAGGGTAAAGGTGTTTTTTTACCTAAGACGTTTGCTCCCATCCATTGTAAAAACGTGTTTCTAGAAGGTGTCACATTCGAACAAGGTCTGTATTGGAATATCGTACCGCAATATTGCGAGCACGTTGTCATCCGCGGTGTTACGGTGAACAGCTTCGGGCACGGACGTACCGATGGCATTGATATTGATTCGAGCAGTGATGTGTTGATAGAATATTGCTCGCTTGATTGTCAGGATGATTGCTACACTATGAAGTCGGGTCGGGGCGAAGACGGATTGAAGGTGAATCGCCTCACCCGTAATGTCGTTATACGTAAAAGTATAGCACTGCGGGGTGCGGGCGGCATTGTGTGCGGCACCGAAATTGCCGGTGGGGTGAGAAACGTATATATGTGCGATTGCGTCTTCGAAGGAACCGACCAGGCTTTCCGTTTCAAGACCCGTCGCCCGCGAGGAGGATTTGTCGAAAATGTCTATGTGGAACGAGTGCTGGCCAATGTGAAAAGGCAGGCTTTATATTGCGACATGCTCGGCTCTGCCCGTTGGGTGGGCGAGTTGGCACAGCGCTATCCAGCCCGTGCGGTAACGCCGCTTACGCCGTGGTTTGCCAATATTTCCATTCACGATGTGGAGATAACTGGATGCAGCACATTGGTGGATGTGTCGGGACTTCCGGAAATACCTGTGAAGAACTTCTTTTTCGGCAATGTCAAGGCACGCTGTAACCAGATAGGCAGGGTGTGCGATGTCACGAAATTCTCTATGAAGGATGTAAGGGTAGAAAGTAGCGACACCGTGATGTGCATTGACAATTGCGATTACGCCTCTTTTTTCGGCTTCAGCAATGTAGCTACAGACAGTCCGATGAAGATAGAAAAGGCGGGAGGGGAATGCCGCTATCTGAATGTGCAGACTTATCCGCTCGCTCCAGTAAACTATCAATCCATCCGCCCTGGCGAGGTGTGGCTTGATACTGAAGGTAAACCTATTCAGGCACATGGATTTCAGGTGACTTTCCGTGACGGTAAATACTATTGGTATGGAGAAGACAAGACCCATACACTGTTTGGAACTAACCGTATGTTTGGTGGCGTGCGTTGTTACTCATCCACCGACTTTTATAATTGGAAGGATGAAGGAAGAATAATCGAACCAGATACCGAACCACATTCGCCTTTGCATCATTGCCAGAAATTGGAACGGCCGCATATTCTTTATTGTGCCAAAACCGGCAAATATGTATGCTGGCTGAAATCGCAAAGTAATGATGGCTATTTTACCATTCTTGAAGCTGAACGTTTTATGGGACCGTATCATTTTGTCCGTAACTTGAAGCCTAACGGTTTTGCTGTGGGGGATTTTGATATGTATGCTGATCCCGAAACAGGAAAAGGTTATGTTTGGTTTGAGCGTCCGCATTGGGAACAGATATGTGCTGAACTTTCTGATGACTATACTAATGTAAATGGCCGGTACTCAGAACATTTTGTAGGGAAGGTTCCGCCGTTTACGCGTGAGGCGGCAGCACATTTTGTAATGAATGGCAAACATTATATTTATACCTCAGGGACAACAAGTTATACTCCCAATCCTTCGGAGGTGGCAGTGTTCGATGACTATCATGGTAAATACACTGTGTTGGGCGATCCGCACATTGGCGATGAGTATGCACATTCTTTCTGTTCGCAGATTACAAGTGTGATAAAGATTCCAGGAAAGAATCTTTATGTAGTTATGGCTGATCGTTGGCAGCCGCATACTAATAAAACAGACATACCGAAGAAAGACTGGCAGTCGTTTTTGAACCGATATAAGGACCACCGTCCTTATCCCAAGGATTTTGAAACACCGAAAGTGGCTGATAGATTTTATACGCTTGTTAATCCTAATCAAGATGTATATAAGGCTACATATGTATTTCTGCCAGTAGTAGTGAAAGATGGCGTACCAATGATAGAGTGGAAGGATGAATGGAAACTGGAAGACTATGAATAAATGTCTTTTGGTGCGGTAGCCTTGGTTTTCTCCAAACAATGATTTCCCGATTCCGTTTTTTATCGTACTTTTGTGTGGTAATAATTTCCGCTTCATTATGAAAACACGTTTCTTTCTCCTTTGTATAGTCCTCCTTTCTCTCTTGACACTGAATGCATTTGCCTCCGTAGACGTTCGTTCTATTTTCATCACTACCAATGAGGGGCTTGCCAATAACTCGGTGCGTTATCTGTTCCAAGATAGTAAAGGATTCGTGTGGATGGGTACTTTGGATGGCTTGAGTCGTTATGACGGACATTCATTCGTTACTTTTCGTCCGGGTATAGGCGATGAAATATCTTTGGCAGATCATCATGTGAAAGTTATCACAGAAGATAGAAACGGTTTCTTGTGGATATTTACTTCTCCCGAAATATTCAGTTGCTATGACTTGAAGCGCGATTGCTTTGTGGATTATACCGGTTGCGGCGAGTACAAGCAAGAGTATAAACGGAAACTGGAAACCTCTACAGGCGATATTTGGTTATGGCACAACGAGAAAAACGGTTGTAGGAAGATAACTTATAAAGACGGGCATTTCAGTTCGGTAATCTTTGATAGAAAGAATGGCAAGCTCTTTTCCGATTCAGTCAACTACGTCCATGAAGATGAACAGGGCAGTGTCTGGATTTGTACGCAAGCCGGACTGGTATGGGTAGCCGGAAACCAAACCCAACTATTCAAGAAAGAACTTTCTTTTGTAGCGGCCGTCACTTATGAAAAGAAAAACTTCTTCCTCGCTTCCAACGGACAGATTTATGAGAAAACACCCGGTAAAGGTCTCCGTTTGGTAGCCCAACTTCCTTGGGGAATCTCTCCTGCCAAAGTTTACGAACATAGCCTTGTTCAGGACGATTGGGTAATCTTTTCTCCGACAGGCGGAGCTGTCTTTCGGATGTCCGAAGGTCGATTGGTAGATGATCCTTCACTGAACATACCTCTGGGACGATGCATAAGGGATAACCTCGGTAACCTTTGGATATCGAATGGAACCGGCGAAGTTAGCTATTTAAATATCCGTACACGGGAACTAAAGAACTTCCGGCTAATGTCTTATGAGAAAGCGCAATTGGTAGCTGACGAACGTTTCTGGGTGGTGCAGGATGCACGCGGACTGATATGGATATCTACTTATGGCAACGGATTGTTTGTTTATAATCCCAAGACTGATGAAATGACCCATTATACGTATCATGTTGAACGATTCAACCGGATAAACTCTGACTTCATTCTTTATATCATGGGAGATAGAACGGGCAACATCTGGCTGGGTTCCGAATATTCGGGCATTGCCTTGCTATCGGTACTCAATGAAGGTGCAACCCGCATTTATCCTGAGAATGATACGCTCGTAGACCGTTCTAATACCATACGTATGGTTACTTGTACCGAGAATGGAGATATTTGGGTAGGAAACCGTCGCGGCGGATTATTCCATTATGATACTAATCTGCAACTACTTGATAAGAAGAACTATAATCTGAGCGTGTTTGACATAGCCGAAGATCATGAAAGGAAACTGTGGATGGCAACCCGTGGAGCTGGCTTGAGTATCGATGGGAAATGGTATACGAACCAATCCAAAGATGCGAACTCATTGGCCCATAATCATATCTATGATGTTTTCCGTGACTTTAAAGGGCGTATGTGGATAGGTACTTTCGGAGGTGGACTCGACCTGGCTATTCCTGTAAATAACAGTTATATCTTCCGTCACTTCCTGGCGGGTAGCTACAGCAAGAAGCAAGTGCGGACTATCACCGCCGATAAAAACAATTGGATATGGGTAGGCACAAACAACGGTGTCTATGTATTCCATCCCGATTCTTTGATTGAAAACTCCAAGAGTTACTACACCTACAATTTCGATAACGGCAAACTGCGTAGCAACGAAATACGCAATGTCTTCTGTGACAGTAAAGGTTGTATGTGGATTGGCACTACAGGAACAGGTTTTGCCTTATGTTCCCCGGGGCAGGATTATAAGAACCTTTCGTTTCAGTATTACGATACGAACAATGGGTTGGTGAATAATGTGGTGCAATCTATCGTAGAAGATCTCGAAGGGAAGATATGGCTTGGCACTGAGTACGGTATGTCTTGTTTCGACCCTGCTACACGGACTTTCGATAATTTCTTCTTCTCGGCTGTAATGCCCGGCAATGTCTACTTGGAAAGTAGTGCCTGCACCACCAAAGACGGGAGGCTGCTGTTTGGCACCAATCATGGTTTGGTAGTAATCAATCCACAGATGATACAGTCGCAGCGTATTATTTCACCGATTGTATTGACCGATTTAAAGATAAACGGTATTTCCGTTCGTCCAGGTGATGTGGATTCTCCGTTAACCACCGCATTGAGTTATACAAACGGCATTGAGTTGCAATACTTTCAGAATTCGTTCAGTATCGAATTCTCTACTTTCGACTACTCTATGGGTAATGATGCTAAATACATCTATCAACTGACTCCTTTTGATAAAGATTGGAGTACGCCTTCTTCACTGAATTTTGCAGCCTACAAGAATCTGCCTCCCGGCAGTTATCAATTGCACGTCAAGGCATGTAATGCTTCCGGCGTGTGGGGAACGGAAGAAACGGTATTGCAAATTGTGATTGCTCCCCCTTTCTGGAAGACTACTTGGGCATATATGGTTTATATTATTTTAGTTTGCATTGCTTTGTATATCACTTTCAGGTTGGTACGTAATTTCAATACTCTGAGGACACGCATTCAGCTCGAAAAACAACTGACTGAATATAAACTAATCTTTTTCACCAACATCTCGCATGAGTTTCGCACTCCACTCACTTTGATACAAGGTGCTTTGGAGAAGATCGAATCTTCGGGAAAGAGGTCCAAAGAGTTAGCTTATCCCATCAAAATCATGGATAAGAGTACGCAGCGCTTGATGAGGCTTGTCAATCAATTGTTGGAGTTCAGAAAGATGCAGAACAACAAACTGTCTCTTTCTTTGGAAGAAACGGATGTTGTAGTCTTCCTGCACGACATCTTTCAGAGTTTCCGTGAAACGGCGGAGACTAAAGGGATGGAATTTGTATTTACCTCATCCGTCAACTCTTATTCCATGTTCATAGACAAAGGGAAACTGGATAAGATTGTCTATAATCTGATATCGAATGCTTTTAAATATACACCTGCGGGCGGTAAGATAACCTGCATCGTACAAGTGGAACAGGCTATCGGCAAACTGTTTTTCTCTGTAGCAGATACAGGTGTCGGTATTCCCAAAGAGAAACGTTCTCAACTTTTCTCCCGTTTCATGCAGAGTAGTTTTTCTAATGATAGTATGGGCATTGGGTTGCATCTTACGCACGAATTGGTCAAGGTTCATAAAGGAACTATTGGCTATACGGAGAATGAGGGCGGCGGCTCTGTATTTACTGTTACTCTGCCTTTGGACTGTGCTGTGTACAGTGAGAAAGATTTCTTAGTCACTACTTCATTAATAGAAGAAGTGAGCACAGAGATGGAAGAAGTGAGTACGAAAGTTACATCAGCATTACCGACTTTACAAGAAGAGCAGAACTCTGCACCGCTAAACCGCAAGAAGATACTTATCATTGAAGACGATACGGACATCCGTGAATTCTTGAAGCGTGAAATCTCTCTCTATTTTGAAGTCGTGGCCGAGGCGGATGGTACATTGGGATTTGAACGGGCACGCACGTATGATGCTGACCTCATTATCTGCGATGTCCTGATGCCTGGTATGAATGGCTATGAGGTAACCCGTAAACTGAAAAATGAATTCAGTACCAGTCATATTCCTATTATCTTACTGACAGCGATGGGCACCACCGAGAATAAACTGGAAGGCGTAGAGAGTGGTGCAGACGCTTACGTCACTAAACCTTTCAGTCTTAAACTGCTACTGGCACGTATCTTCCAGTTAATAAAGCAACGTGAAATGCTTCGTGAGAAGTTCCTCAATGAACCGGGTGCGGAGCATACTGCTGTCTATGCTTCGGACAAAGACAAACAGTTCCTTGATAAGCTTCAAGCTGTGATAAACAAGGAACTGGATAATGCTGAATTTTCCATGGAAGATTTTGCTGCACGGATGAAGCTGGGGCGTACCCTCTTCTACAAGAAAGTACGAGGATTGACAGGCTATACTCCGAACGATTACCTTCGGCTTTTCCGATTGAAGAAGGCTGCTGAATTGCTATCGGAAGGTAATTATAATGTGAGCGAAATCTCCTATAAAGTAGGCATCAGCGATCCACTTTATTTCAGTCGTTGTTTCAAGCAACAGTTCGGTGTTTCACCCTCGGTGTATTTGCATGGAAAAAAGGAAGAATAAATCTTGAATCAAATCCAACTACTTATTTGCGTGTCTTAGTATTCGTCGCTTAATGAAATCACCTTCAACTGTTTTTCAAATGTCGCCAACGGTAAGTCTGTATAAACTTCCACCTTAACAGAACCTCCGGGAAGTATATCGAAATAGTTGTCGCTGAACGAGCTGTTTGCGTCTCCGGTAGCAATGAAGACGGCACGGGCGAAGTTATCACTGCTAAGCGTTACTTCAAAACCTCCTTCAATGGGTTGTACACTGGTTGCAAGTTTGGCTTTGGGATAGTTTACTTCTTTTTGCTTCACCAGGAAGTAGTTATTGGTGTAGCTGCTATTCCCTTTATCCGTCAGGAGGACGGCATGGATGACAACGTCTTCTTTGCGTGCTCCTTTCAGGGCTTCATCAAGTGGGACGGAGAAAAGCGCCTTGCTGCTATTGGCATCCACTTTCACATTCCGATTGTAGCTGTTGAGAACTTCCCCCGTCAGTTTCATGACTTTTACTTCAAGCCTACCGTTGCAAGCCTTGTGACGGTCGGAAACAATTTGAATTTTCAACTGCCCGTCTTCATCGGCTATGGGAGATACAAGGATGTCCCGGTAGGCTTTGCGGGCGAAGTAATGCTGCGCTTTCCAGCGGCCGTAATAGTCGCGACTTGCCCAAGAAGCCACAGGCCAGCAATCGTTGTGTTGCCAGAAGAGCGTTCCCATGCAGTAAGGCATATCCCGGCGGTGTGCTTCGATGGCGGTTTTGATGGCGTCGCCTTGCAGCACATGGTTCATATAGAGGAAGGATTCGAAGTTTCTGGGCTTGCGGTATTCGTTCAGCAGATAGGTTTCAATCAACTCGTTGGCGTGCATGCCTCCTCGCTGGTGCGACATCATGACTTCCGAATAGATGTCCCAATCCTCCTGGCGCGGTGCATAGCGTTTCACCGATTCAAATTCGGGGAAGGACTGGAAGCCGTATTCGCTAAAGAAACGGCTTCTCTCCTTATTATACATTTCAATCGACTTCTTGCCGTGCCACACTTCCCAGTAGTGGCGGTCGCCGTTGCGGTCGTCGCTGCCGCCATCATAGCGGGCGAAGGGGGAAGAAGGCCAGTAGAAACTTTCGGGAGCATACTCTTCTACCACCTGGGGGAGTGTGACGTTGTATTGGTCGTTAAACTGTTTCCAGATTTTCTGTTCGTATTCGGGATTCTGTGCTTTATACCGCTTCTGCCAGCCCCAGTTGAACCAGGCATCGTTACATTCGTTGTTGCCGCACCAAAGGGCGATGCAGGCGTGGTTGCGGAGCCGCTTCACGTTGTCGATGGCTTCCTGACGGATGTTTTCCAGAAGCTCCCCTTCGGCAGGGTAGAGGCTGCATGCAAACATGAAGTCCTGCCAGACAAGGATGCCGTAGCGGTCGCAAAGTTCATAGAACAAATCGTTCTCGTAAGTGCCGCCACCCCAGATGCGGAGCATGTTCATGTTGGCATTGGCTGCGTCGAGGATGGTCTTTTTGTATTGCTCCGGTGTGACGCGCGGAAGAAAGTTATCCTGCGGGATGTAGTTGGCACCTTTGGCAAACACGGGGATGCCATTCAGTTCTACGTAGAAGGTTTTTCCATCTTTGTCGGGACGGTTGATGATTTTGAGTGAGCGCAGGCCCACTTCTTCTGTCCGGGCATCGGATGTCTGATTATTGACGGTGAGGGCTGTGCGGAAACTGTACAGATGTGGTTCGCCCAGTCCGTTGCTCCACCATAGTTTCGGATTCTTGATAGAGAATGGCAGGGAAATCTTGTTGATGCCTTTCTGCAGGGAAACGGTTTGCCCTGCCAGTACTCTGCCGGAAGCGGCTTCGGTGATGGTGACGTTTGCTTGGTCTATCTCCTTGTCTGCCAGTATCTCCACTTCTCCGATGAGGGATGCGCGGCTTTTGCTGACTTCTGGCTGGCGGATGAAGACATCGTTGATCCGGGCATTATCCCAAGCTTCCACATATACAGGCCGCCAGATGCCGGAGGTGACGAGGCGGGGACCCCAGTCCCATCCGTAGTGATAGCCTGCTTTGCGGGCGAATACGCTGACTTTCTTATTGAATACTCCGCCGTTTTCGGACTGGTCATTACCGGCTTCATACTGGTAAGGCAGGGCGTCCCACTTGGGAATATCCACTTTGATGGGGGAGTGGAAGTAGATTTTCAGTATGTTTTCACCGGGGTTCAGGTCGGGCTTGATGCTGGTTTTCCATTCGCGGAACATGTTGTTGGCTTCCAGTATTTTTTTCTCGTTCAGGTATACGTCGGCATACGTATCCAGTCCTTTGAAGATGAGGTCGATGTTCTCCCTTCCCATCATTTCGGGAGTGAGTTGGAAGGTGGTCTGGTATATCCAGTCTTCTTTGTCAATCCATTGCATGCCGCGCTCGTTGAGGCGGAAGAAAGGGTCTTCGATGATTTTGTTGTCCATCAGGTCGGTGTGCACCACTCCGGGCACGGTGGCGGGATACCAGTTGCTTAGTCTGGCTTGCTTGAACTTTCATCCTTCATTCAGTTCTTTCCGCAGGGGGACGGCTATCAGAAGGGCACTGCACAGTAGTGATGAGGTCAGTAAAGATGCTCGCTTTAGGTTTAAATTCGGCTTTTTCATATGTACAAGATATTTCTCAGCCCAAAGATAATAATAATAGGCGCGAAATCTGCAGATTTCGCGCCTAAATCAATGTACCTTTACTTTATAATTACCTTAGAGATATGGAATGATCGTGATATAAATACCCGTAATAATAGCCGAAGTGATAACCCCGGAGATATTTGCTCCCAAGGCATCCCCCAGAATGAACGAGTCAGGATTATCCTTACTAACCAGCTTTTGAGCTACCTTTGCCGTAGTCGGCACACAACTGACAGCTGCAATTCCGATTACCGGATTATAATTTCCTTTCTTAATGAAGTACATGATGTATCCTCCCATAATGCCGCCGATACCCGAAAGCAACAGTGCCACTATACCCAATACTAATAATTTCAGAATCTTCGGATCGAGCAGTAAATGTGCATCACAAAGCACGCCCAGCAATACGCCCAACATAAATGTAGAGCCATAAAGCAACGGACCGCTAACGAAATCATAAATATGCTTCATACCTGATTCACGTACGGCAACTCCCAGGAAGAGAGAGAAAAACAACGGTGAAGCCACCGGGAACAAGAAGCACAACACTGCACACAGCACAGCCGAGAATGCCAGTTTCACCTTGGCATCGTAGTTTTTAGGTGCTTTCTTCGAAGTCATCTTGATGGCACGCAAGCGTTTTGGAACCAGTAACTTCACCAGATACGGGTAGCCGCCATACGTTAGTCCCAGATACAGATAAGCCACTACTGTGATAGGTACAAATAAATGTTTGGCCAAAGCCAGTGATGTAAACAGAACCATAGGACCATCTGCACCTCCTACCATAGCTACAGAAGCACTTTCTTGCAATGTCAGTCCAAGGGCGGAAGCTACGGGGATAGTCAGGAAAGTACCCAATTCGGCACATAAAGCCAGGAAAAGGCTGACGAAAGGCTTTTGTAGCAGAAAGCCTACATCTAACAAAGTGCCTATACCCATAAATACAAAGCAGGCTATCAATCCGTTACTGAAGGTGAGTGTATAGACAGGTTGCAAAAAGTCTATCTGCATCGTATTCATCAGGTCATCCGTATCCGAAAGCATCGGATCGAGAAAGAGGTTGCCTAATGTGCCGTCCGGCATGAAAAGTGTTCCACAATTGATGGCAACCATACCTAGCCCCATCGGAATCATTACCATAGGCTCAAGCACTCCTTTCCAGCCCAGATATATGAGTAACAAACCTAAAAGGATTAAAAACACACGGGCTGATGCAAGCAGGTAGCCACTTTCCATCATTGTTCCAAAACCTTGGAATAGGGTCGCGAAATCTATATTTTCCATACTATTTCTTATTTGGTCTTACCGGTAGATTTTCCGGACTGTTTCTTATTCTTATGATATAACATCTCTTCTTGTTGTTTCAGATACATCATGTGCGTATCTTCGGGATAGTAGTAATCCATCAGGTTAGCGTTGGAAACTCCGGTGCTTACTCCATGGTAATATCCACGATAATCGGAAAGTTCACGGTTGACTCCGCGGCTGAATTCTTCGCGTTTATCGTTATAGAGTTCATTTTCTTCTATAGGGATATCCCGTATCATGAGTTCCACCTTTTGGCGCAACTTGCGCAGGCGTCGCAGGCGAAGCAGTTCTTTCTGGTGTGAACTGTAAAAGTCGAATGAGTCGGCAGCAACGGCAATCATTTTGATAATGAAAGCCACGAAGAAGCCGATCACGAATGTAAGCCCCATCATTTCGAGGGTGGCTATTAATAAATCGAGCATAGTAATTATATTAAATTTAGATGTGAATAAACAATAGGTTGACCAAAGACATGCCAATGGCATACCTCCGGTAAAAGGGGAGTAACAAGTAGAGTGGTGGTTTAAATCAGAATATGCTTCAACTCGTAGACGTAATATCCGTAAGAATAACGGATAGCACTGGGAGTGAAAGAGAGGCTGGCATTTTGTTCCACCGGTAAATGAGTGGAGAATATACGTTGCATCTGTCCTGCAGACGGATGGATCTTAAGTTTCAGTAATTTCGATGGAGCATTAGCTTGATTATAAAAGTTCTCCTGAAAGAGGATACCGTTGATTTTACGTTCATTGTTTTCATCATTAAAGAACGGGCGGTGAGCAATGGTTGAGTAACAATCTGCTGACATTGAAATGAAACATCCTGTTGGTGTAGGGGTGACGGAAGTATCTGTCGAGGCTTCGGTAATCATCCGAAGTGCCGGCTGTTCCTCTTGCAGAATGACAGACATTCCTAATGAGAGGCACATAAACAGAAATATATAGTGTAGATGTTTCATCATAGGGTCCGCAAACATAACAAATATCTTTGTGTAATGTTGCTTTCCTCCTCAAGAAAATTTTGTTAAATAGAGAACGGTTTCTTTGTGCATGTTCTGCAAATGTGTATATTTGGAATAATATATCTAAATATATTGTAAACTACAATAATTCAAATTCCTATGAGCAGTAATATATTTCTGATTATCGCCGTGGTCACAACTGGTATTTTTGTGATACAGTTTATTCTTTCCATTTTCTTCGGAGATATTGATGCGGATACAGATGTGGATGCCGACATAAGCAGCGTGGTATCTTTTAAGGGACTGACGCACTTCGGTATCGGTTTTGGATGGTATATGTATCTGATTGGAAATACTGACATTCAGAGTTATTCCATTGCCATTTTGATTGGTCTGTTTTTCGTTTTCGCTGTGTGGTTTCTTTATAAAAAAGCCTATCAGTTACAGCAGGTGAATAAGACGGAAAAGACGGAAAAATTAGTAGGCCGAGAATGTACCATCTACTTTGGACAAGGAGATGGCAGATTTACTGTACAGGCAAGTCGTGACGGAGCTATGCGTGAGATAGATGTAGTATCTGAAACGAATAAGACTTATCAGACAGGTGATAAAACTATTATTACGGGCTATAAGGACGGAACTCTATATATTCAATAAAACAAAACTCAAAAACATAGATTTATGACACAAGAAATGATGATTATGGCCGCCATACTCGTGGCGGTTATCTTACTTACCTTCATTGGTATTCTTTCCCGTTACCGGAAATGTAAAAGTGACGAAGTACTGGTAGTATATGGTAAAACGGGCGGTGATAAGAAGTCAGCCAAGTTGTATCATGGTGGTGCTGCATTTGTGTGGCCAATAATTCAGGGGTATGAATTCCTGTCCATGAAACCAATGCAGATAGACTGTAAACTGACCGGTGCGCTGTCTGCCCAGAATATCCGTGTGGATGTACCGACTACGATTACGGTGGCTATCAGTACCGATCATGAGGTTATGCAGAATGCTGCCGAACGTATGCTAGGGCTGACGATTGATGATAAGCAGAATCTGATAACGGATGTTGTATATGGACAGATGCGTCTGGTGATTGCCGATATGACGATCGAAGAGCTGAATTCCGACCGCGATAAATTCCTTTCTAAAGTAAAGGATAACATCGATACGGAACTTCGCAAGTTTGGTTTGTATTTGATGAACATCAACATCAGCGATATCCGTGATGCTGCCAATTATATTGTCAACTTAGGTAAGGAAGCTGAAAGTAAGGCACTGAATGAGGCTCAGGCAAACATTGAGGAACAGGAGAAACTGGGTGCCATCAAGATTGCCAATCAAATAAAGGAACGTGAGACGAAAGTTGCCGAAACGCGTAAAGACCAGGATATTGCCATTGCCGAGACTAAAAAATTGCAGGAAATATCTGTGGCTAATGCTGATAAGGATCGAATCTCGCAGGTTGCTATTGCCAACGCTGAAAAAGAGTCGCAGGTGGCAAAGGCTGAAGCTGAAAAAAATATCAGGATTGAGCAGGCTAATACGGAAAAGGAAAGCCGTATTGCTGAACTGAATTCTGACATGGAGATTAAGCAGGCGGAAGCAGGAAAGAAAGCTGCCATCGGACGAAATGAGGCTCAGAAAGCCGTGGCACAATCTGATGCGGAGCTGGCTGTAACACGTGCCAATGCCGACAAACAGGCCGGTGAAGCTGAAGCACGTTCGGAAGCTGCCGTACAGGCTGCCCGCGAAATAGCTCAAAAAGAAGTGGAAGAGGCTAAAGCCCGTAAAGTGGAATCTTCTTTGAAGGCTGAAAAGATTGTACCTGCTGAAGTTGCAAAGCAAGAAGCCATTCTTCAGGCTGATGCTGTTGCCGAAAAGATTACCCGTGAGGCTGAAGCTCGTGCAAAAGCAACTCTGGCACAGGCTGAGGCTGAAGCAAGAGCCATCCAGATGAAGTTGGAAGCTGAGGCTGAAGGTAAGAAGAAATCATTGCTTGCTGAAGCTGAAGGTTTCGAGGCTATGGTACGTGCGGCAGAATCTAATCCGGCTATCGCCATCCAGTATAAGATGGTAGATCAATGGAAAGAAATTGCTGGAGAACAGGTGAAAGCATTCGAACACATGAATTTAGGAAACATTACTGTATTCGATGGTGGAAACGGAGGTACAAGCAACTTCCTGAGTTCGCTGGTGAAGACGGTTGCTCCGAGCCTCGGTGTACTGGACAAACTGCCTATTGGCGAGACCGTAAAGGGAATCATTCACCCGGAAGGAAAGGAAGATAAGCAGGAAGCCCAAAAGGATGAACCAAAGAAAGACGATAAGAAGAAATAATCAGATAACCTTATCTGCTAAAAAAGAAGCGAAGAATCCACAATGGGGTGGATTCTTCGCTTCTTTTTTATAGAATAGTTTAGGTCTTTATATTCCCAGTCGTTCTTTCAATAGCCGGTAGCCCGTCAGGCTAACCCGTAATTTAGTTCCGTTTTTCAATAATACCTGGTAGGTTTCTTTTCCGAATAGTTCTACCCGCGATATCTGTGTCACGTTTACAATGGTGGAACGATGGATACGTACAAAGTTGTCACTTGGCAGATGTCCTTCAAAATACTTCATGGTTTGCTCTTTGATGTACTCTCCTGTGGGGGTGATCAAAGTCGTATAATCTCCACACGCCTGGATATATAGCAGTTCATCTACTTTGATGATATGTATTCGTGACCCGTCTTTTACAGTAATGCGATCAATGGTTTCCTCTTGCTCTTCCGGTTTTTCTTCTTTTACGGCTTGCGGTACAATGAATTCATCTTCTTGTGCTTCCGGGTCTTTCACTACTATCAGGTGATACCACAATATAATGGCTATCCATGTCGGTATGCCGAACAGAAGTCTGAAAGGTATGGTAGAGGCAAAAGAGATATAAGGTATTCCTACAATTCTTACCATAATGTCGCAGACCATGAAGCTGCCCGCAATCCAGAGCAATATTCCTGATACAACCGTAATGACATTTGTCTGGAGAATGGATACTTGGCCTACTACAAACCAAGCCAGGTATGCCAGTGCCGCAAGCCATCCGATTGTTGTGATTCCGTCGATGATGGCAGGTAGCCAGTCAGTTCCGGTATATCCCCACAACAGAGTTGCCTGGATGATTGCCAGAACCAATGCAAGCACAAGCATCGGAAACCAACGATAAGGATAATCTATAATTGGATGTGCTCTCATAGGATTAGTCTTTAATCTCTAATCCACCGAAAGAAATATTTCCACGGATTATCAGTGTACTTTCTTTATTAATATTTGCTCCCTGCCAACGCTTATCCTCGCATCCGCCGGCAAAAGCATTACATTGAGGTACGACATTCCAGTCTGAAGGAATGTACAACTCTATTCCACTACAAGTACAGTCGATATCGATATAGGTTTCTCCCGGTGCAAGATGCGTGTGGCGCAGATCAATGACAGTCCCTCCGAATGAAGCCCGGATACTGGCTCCTTTAAACAATTCATCCAATACGACATGGCGTACAGAACCAAAGGCATTGTCGGAACGCAGATAACCGTTTTCTGATTCGCATTGTTGCTCATTGTTTTCCATATTCATGTGTATATGTCCACCTCTTTTTTTAGCCCAGTCCTGATAACGGCCGCTCATATGACTTTTCATCCAGCGTTCTCTACGGCGGGCTTTTACAAAGAACAGGATACCTGCTATGATCAGTGCAACAGGCCAGACAATGGTTTGTGAGTTCTCCGGTAACCACGATAATCCTCCAACTAAAAAATAAACACCTATCAGGATGAGGATAGAACCGCTCAGATAATGGCGTCGCGTCATCGTGTAGATACCTAATACAATGAGAAGACTATGCCAGGATACCACTATGCTAAATAAGTCATACGTAATCCAACCTACGTTACGGGCAAACAGTAATATTCCGGAGATGATGAAGAGCGAAGCTATCAGTGCTTTGCCCGATAAACCCGCATGAGACGGGAAGTTTTGTTTCTTTTCCATTATTTCTATTGTTATTGATTCATGGCTCAAAGGTAAGCGAATTATTCATCCCAGTATAGCCCTTCCGGGTGATTTCCGGTAGAAAAGCCGATGAGTTCCGGGTATGAATCGGTGAATTCGGAGGGCTTTCGTACGATATCGACACAGATTAGTCCTATTTTTATATAGGTTGTACATAGATTCCGCTATTTTTGTTTCTATAAAAATAGGAACCTTATAACTGAAGTGTACGATGATGAAAAAGACTCCCTTATCAATAATAGTGTTGCGGATGCTGTTACTGCTCTCATTTTTGACTCCCGGATTGTTGTTCGCACAGGATATCCATTTTCAAACATTCGGAGTAGAAAATGGCATCTCGCAACCAACAGTTACATCTATTTATCAGGATGAATTCGGAATAATCTGGATAGGTACTAAAGATGGTTTGAACCGTTATAACGGTACCGATTTTTATATATTCCGCCCGATTGAGAATGATAAACATAGTCTTTATAATAATAATATAGGTACGATTTGTGGTGATAAGGATGGGCATATTTATATTCGTTGCAAGTATGCCGTAGTTGAATATGATATTAAGAAGAATATTTTTCATACAATTCGCGATAATAACATTCAGGCCATTAGTTACGGTAACTCTCGGCTGTGGACTTGTACCAGGGACTCTTTATTCACCTATAACCGTGCGGAAGATAAGTTGGAATATTATTATCACCTGGAGGATGTACGCATGTCCTGTGTGACCGAAGACCATGAAGGAAACCTATATGTAGGAACCATGAATAATGGCTTGTACATGCTGGACAGTAATAAGAAATGGCTTAATTATCTCCCAACAAAGGATATAACCTGTATTTATGAAGACTCCAAAAAGAATATTTGGGTAGGTACCAAAGATGACGGGCTTTTCCGACTGGACAGGAACGGTGGAAAAACAAACTATGTGCATGCACCTTATAAGAATGGACTTTCCAGCAATTACGTCCGTTGTGTGGTCGAAGATAACTTAGGTAACTATTGGGTGGGGACTTTTAAAGGTTTGGATAAATTGGATGTCACTACCAATACTTTCACCAATTACAGTGAAGATAATAAACCCTATAGCCTGAGTAATTCTTCCATCATCTGTATGATGAAGGATCAGCAAGGAACTTTCTGGATTGGCACTTATTATGGCGGGGTTAATCTGTTTAATCCGGACTATGAGATTTATACCTATTATTATTCCGATGAATCTCAGCAAGGAAAGCTGACCTCTCCTTTTGCCGGACGAATGAGAGAAGATTCCAAAGGTGGTATCTGGATTGCAACAGAAGGTGGTGGAGTGAACTATCTCGATCGAAAAACAAGAAGCTTCGCAGAGTTTAAGTATGATATAAATAAGAACTCTCTTGCATCCAATACGGTACAATCCCTGCATTTAGATGAAGATAACCAGACTCTGTGGATAGGTACACTACGGGGAGGACTGGATAAGCTGGATTTGAAAACGCATCGATTTACCAACTACAGGCATATTCCCGGGAAAGAGAATTCATTGATTAACGATATAGTTCGCAAAATTATTCCGTATAAAGGGAATCTTTTGCTGGCAACCCATAACGGAATAGGTTCATTCGATCCTCAAACAGGAGAGTGCACAAAGTTACTGAAAGATAGTAGACTCAATAACAGACAGATCATTGATATGCTTCTTGACAGGAACAATAATTTATGGTTCTCCTATTCATTGGGACTGGTTAAATATAATCTTGAAACCCGGAAACAAGATGAGTATTTCGTTCCTAATAGTTCGAAGCGGGTTATAGGCAGTAATCTGATAAATGTACTTTTTGAAGATAAGAAAGGTAATATCTGGGCGGGTTCTTCGGGAGATGGTATATTCCTATATGAGCCGGATATCAATTCATTCAAACCGTTTAACTCACACAATTCGGACCTGATTAATGATTATATCCTCGATATAAAAGAGTCTTTGTCCGGCTATCTCCTGATAGCCAGTAATCAGGGCTTTTCACGTTTTGATATGGAGAACCAGCGCTTTTATAACTATAATAAACAGAATGGTTTTCCGATGACGGCATTGAACCCTTACGGATTGTTTGTAGCCAGCGATAATGAGATATTCCTTTCCGGTCCCAAGATGATGATATCTTTCTTTGAAAAAGAATTGAATTCTTATGTAAAGCCCTATCAGCTTAACTTTACCTCATTGGAAGTGAATAACCAGGTTATATTGCCGAATGATGATTCCAATATTCTCTCTGAGTCTATTTTGTATCAGCCACAAATTACGCTGAATCATAACCATTCCATCATCACTATAAATTTCTCATTATCCAATTATGTATCGGTACTGAGAAACCGGATTTACTATAAATTGGAGGGATTTGATAAAGACTGGATGAGTGTAGGTTATCGTAAAGGCATTACTTACACCAACCTGAATCCGGGTAAGTATAAGCTAAAGATAAAGAGCTCTGAGGAATATTCCGGTAAGGAAAGTATCTTTAAGGAAATCGATATTGTGGTGAAGCCACCTTTTTACAAATCGGTCTGGGCATATTGTATTTACGTTATTATTGTGATTGTATCTGTCTATATAGTGGTTAGTTTCTATTCTTCCAAATTAAAGTTGCGGGCTTCACTTGAATACGAAAAGAAAGAGAAGAAACAGATAGAAGAACTGAACCAGTCCAAACTTCGTTTCTTTACCAATATTTCACATGAATTCCGTACTCCGCTCACATTGATTGTGAGCCAGTTGGAGATGCTGATGGAAAGGAATGATATTCAGCCGTTAGTGTACAATAAACTGGTGAATATCCATCGAAATACATTACGTATGAAGCGCCTGATAACCGAGCTTCTTGATTTCAGGAAACAAGAACAGGGTTTCGAAAAGTTCAAATACAGCAAGCAGGATATTTATGCGTTCCTGGATGAAATCTATCTGTCTTTCAAAGAGTATGCACGGGGTAAACAGATTAATCTTGAATTTCTTAATAAGGATAGGAATCTGGAAGTCTGGTTTGATGTGGTACAGCTTGAAAAGGTGATTTATAACTTGCTGTCCAATGCTTTCAAATATACATCTCTGGGTGGTACAGTCTCCTTATCAGTACAGGAATATGAAAATAGTGTGGTTATTCTTATTTCAGATACGGGTATCGGTATTGCCGAAAAGAGTCTGGATAAGATATTCGATCGTTTTTATCAGGTCGACAGCACAGACAACCAGAAAGGTACGGGCATAGGGTTGGCACTTGCTAAAAGTATAATTGAAACCCATAAAGGCAAAATCAGTGTGCGGAGCATGGAGGGAAAGGGAACCACTTTTGTGGTTGAATTGCCTTTGGGAGATAGTCACATTGCCGATTCACAGAAAGTGGCAACTCCCGATATCGATTCATCATGTATTTCAGAATTGACCATGTATGGTGACAAGGCACTGATTGATATGATGGATGATGAGAATCCCGCTAATGAATCGGAAGATACAAAGAGTAAAATCCTGATTGTTGAAGACAATGAAGAACTCAGAGGCTTACTGGTTCGTCTGTTCTCCAAAGTATATTCCGTTTGCGAAGCGCAGGATGGTGAAGAAGGACTGGAAAAAACAAAAGAAATACAGCCCGATATTGTACTGAGCGATATCATGATGCCCAAGATGTCCGGTATAGAAATGTGCAGGAAGATAAAGAGTAATTTTGAAACATCCCATATCCCAGTGATACTACTGACGGCCCAGACAGCTGAAGAATATACAATGCAAGGGTTAAAAATGGGTGCAGATGACTATGTGACTAAACCTTTTAATGTGAAACATTTGTTTATGCGTTGTAACAATCTGGTAAACAGTAGAAAGCTGTTACAGAAAAAATATGCAAAACAAATGGATAACAATGTGGATATACTGGCAACGAATAGCGCAGACCATCAGTTCATGGAACAATGTGTAGCGTGTATTGAACAAAATCTGGATAATCCGGATTTTGACGTGAATATGTTTGCCCAGGCCATGAATACCGGCCGTACCAAACTCTTCCTGAAGATTAAGGGTATCACAGGGCAGACACCCAATGACTTCATTCTGAATATCAGATTGAAGAAGGCGCAGATGCTACTGAAACAGATGGATACGAAGACTGTTTCGGAGATAGCATATGAAGTTGGCTTCAACTCCCCAAGCTATTTCATAAAACGTTTCAGGGAGTTGTTCGGGGTGACTCCCGCCCAATATCAGAAAGGAGAAGAATAAGTTTACTATTATAATTGATACTATGAAAACAAGATTATTGTGTGCTTTATGTGCATTCTTTCCGTTGTCTCTGTTGGCGGCAAAGGTTCATAAGATAACTCCTATCACTACCGATAAGGATATCAGGATTGAAGTAATGTTGTCTGTTGAGGCGAACGAAAGTTTGTCCCTTGATGCTATAATTACGCATGTCCGGAATAAGGCGATATTGTGCAGCCATTCCGGAGAATTTTATTTTAAGAATAAAGTGGATACAACGGTGGTCTGGAAAATAGACCAATTGACTCCTGAACTATGGAGTCCTGTTAATTCTGCACTTTATGACTTGGAAGTAAAGGCAGGTACTGAAACTTTTCATAAGCGGATTGGGTTCAGAAAGTTCGAGATGCGGGATGGTGTATTTTATTTGAATGATAAACCTATCTATCTGCGGGGTAATGCCATTAATCCGCCTGAGCGGGGAATACCCGAACAGCTGGAAAGAAGCAAAGACTTTGCACGCGATTATGTTCGCTTTATGAAGAGCCTGAACATAAATATCATCCGTATTCCCGATGACCAGAATTGGATGGATGTGTGTGATGAAGAAGGTATGATGATATTTGCTGGTCGGTATGGTCGCCCCAAACATGCAACCAAGACTGCACCACCGACAGACTTTGACCTGTCACTCAGAACCTATAAGGAGATTGATCTGGGACCGTTCACTCCTCATCCTTCCGTAGTCATCTATATTTTATCCAATGAAATGCCTTATGAAGGTAAAACGGGCGGTCTGTATCGGGAGTTCCTGACAAAGATGTGTCGTGAACTCAAGAAATGGGATGATACCAGATTGTATATAGGCAATACCGGTTATGGACTGGGACATTCGGGCGATATCTATGATGTACATAGGTATTGGGGATGGTATTATAATACTTTCCTTACTTATCTCAATATGCGTGATAAGGCGATGTGGCAAAATCCGGAAAGAGTACAACCGATTACTTTTACCGAATGTGTAGGAAACTATACAGGAATAGACGGGCGTTTCAACCTCTGTTCCAGAACCAAACAACCGGGTTCGCAGAAGTGTTGGACAGGACATCTGCCCGATGATGAACAAGCCGGAGCAGCTATGAGCTATCAGGCTTTTGTACTGAAGAATGCAACGGAATTGTTCCGTCGGTTGAGAAGTCAAAACAGTTGCCTGGCAGGTACCATGCCTTTTACAATTATATTTCATAACTGGGATGGGGTAAAGTCCTTTGCCGAGATGAAACCGAAACCTGTAGCCTGGCAATATCAGATCAGCTATCAGCCTATATTGCTGAGTTGGGAGAATTGGCAGTCGCAGATTTATGCAGGGAGTAAGCTTGCGGTGGTAGCCCATGTCGTCAATGACGATGATTATGGCAATGATTTGGATGAAGTTCATTTACAGTGGTGGATTGAAAAGGAAGGTGAGAAAGTATTGGCGGGAGAGGTCGATCTTCCATCTATTCCTTATTATGGCACTTGTAAGAGGCTTTTGTCAATAGGTATTCCTCAGAATCTGGTTTCGGGAGATTATATGCTGAAAGGTGAGGTTTGGTCGAAAGGCAGGAAGGTGTCCTATAATGAGAGTGAACTGTTCATAGCTGGAAAAGACTGGCGGGGTACAGAGGTGATAAAGAAAACCATTTATGTGTACGATTCTTCGGCAGGAGAGCAAACCTTGAATTGTTTGCAAAAACTCGGTTACCCTGTAAAAGCGGTACGTATGGTTAAGGAATTACCCCGGAACTCTACCTTAATTCTGGCTAAGAATTCATGGGATGATTCACTGAATAATCAGTCAGAGCAGTTGAAAGAATATGTAAGTAAGGGTGGGCGCATTATTTGCCTGCAACAGGATGCTGTAACATTCAATCAATCGTGGCTGCCAACTTCCGTGGAGTTTCTGAAAGACAGCAATAATGATCCGGTTTATCTTTCACCGTCTCTGGCGTATGCGGATGGTATGAATATCAATCTCGAACGTCCGTATCATCCGGTTTTTAACGGATTAACCCCTAAGCAGTTCCGCCTTTGGTCCGACTATACCTCCTATGATGAATCGAAGAAAGGCTTTCCTGCCATTTATCCGGTGGACAAAGGATATGATCTTCGTGAATCCGGGATGGAGAATGTAGCCGTCCTTGCCAACTATAGCCGTGCTTTGGCTGCGACAGCCTTGTCGGAGATGTTTATGGGTAAAGGCTCCATACTGTTGTCTGGTTTCGATTTGATTAATCATTGCGGAGTAGACCCCGTAGCTGATAAACTCCTTTTCAATATGCTTCGTTATATGTCTGTCGACAAGCAGCATGAACCGTATGTGGAAGTGACTGACTCAATTATTTGGGGAGACTATGCTTCCGAACGGGGAATCGTGAACGCACCTTGTAATGGTCTGATGGTAAACACTGTTCCTATCATTCCAAAAGGACAGGAGCATGACCCCAGATATGAAGTGAAGATTGATGAATATGGTTACCAGTACGCTGGTGCTTATGGTGGGTGGAATTCAAAACCGGGTGTGCAATATGTACCTTATGGAAGAAGACCTATGGCTCCATTCACTTTTTCAAAAGGAGGAAGCCCGTTGATCAGTAAATCATCTACCAGCGGCGAAGGATATTTCTACATGACATTGCCCGGGAAGAAGAAAACCATGATTACCATATTGGAGAATCCTGTGGACGAGCCTCTTAACATCAGCATCACCGTCAATGACAAAACAATAGGGAACTATGTGCTTCGGCCCAAGCAACAGTTGAGTGTCGAAACAGATATCTCGCATATAAAGAATACAATGAAAGTTTCCCTGAAAGGAGACCGTCGGGTGATATTACTGAAAACAATATTAAGTACGAGGCGTCCGGATCATGCAGAATAAGATTTCTGATAGTTGCCAATCCGATGGCAAAATGCCAGTATTAAATACGGCTGTACAAAGTTGCTTCATAAAAGAACGATTGTTATATGTCTTCACTCGGTAAACGGACATCTTTGCAGAGTCATTTTAAAACCGAATTGAACTATGAAACGCATTTTATTTTCTTTATTTTTATTTCTGGCCAGCATCGTTGTTTTTGCTGACGGCGGGTTTACGGTTGCCGATGTTTTTACGGATCATATGGTGTTGCAACGTAATGCAAACGTGAAGATCTGGGGAGAAGCGGCAGACGGTTCGCAGGTTGAAGTGTTGTTTGAAGGACACAGTCGGAAGAGTAAGGCTGTTGATGGAAAATGGATGGTCACATTAAGGACCGGAGAAGCTGGAGGACCTTATAAATTAGAAGTCATAAATGGTAATAATAAGGTTAGTTTTAGAGATGTTTTCGTAGGTGACGTATGGCTGGCGGGTGGTCAGTCAAATATGGAGTTTGCTTTGCGCAGGGTGAAGGATGCGAAGGCGGAAATCGATTTGGCTGATTATCCTCAGATACGTTATTATAAAGTACCGAGAAAATATTATCTGGAACACGGAGTATCTGAAACATCCTGGAAGACTTGTACTCCTGAGACAGCACCAGAATTTGCAGCTGTTGCTTACTACTTTGCGAAGAATCTGCATAAAGATTTGAATATTCCTATCGGTATCATTCAACTACCCGTAGGAGGAACGACGGTTGAGGCGTGGACGAGCCGGAAGTTACTGTTGTCTGATAAAGACTTCCGCCCTATCATAGAGCGTTATGATAGTATTGTTGATGCTTATCAGCCTGGAGAGTATGAGAAGATATATGACCGTTATATTAAGTCTCTGGCAGAGTATAACAAATTATCAGCAGAAAAGAAACAATACATTGGTAAACCTACGGAGCCTATGGGAAAATGGAATTTTCGTCGTCCGGTCGGTTTATCCGAAACGATGTTGAACGTTGTCAGTCCATATACTCTGAAAGGATTTATTTTCTATCAGGGAGAGTCGAATACAGCACGTGGGGCACAATATCGTAAACTGTTCCCCGCTATGATAAAGGAGTGGAGGGCGTCGTGGGGGCAGGGAGATATTCCTTTCCTGTTTGTACAGTTACCTCGATTTGAAACAAAGACCCGTTACTGGAATGAGTTGCGTGAAGCGCAATACTTCACCTCACTGCATGTGAAGAATACAGGTATGGCCGTTGCTTTTGACCAGGGAAATCCCAAAGATATTCATCCGATTGTGAAAGACACAGTTGGCTGGCGCCTTGCACAGTTGGCTTTGGGTAAAGTTTATGGTAAGAAGATTGTTTATCAGGGGCCTGAATTTAGAAAGAAGACGAAAACCGGAGACGGCAGTTTACTTCTGGAATTTGCGAATGCGGGTACAGGGATTATTGCCAAAGACGGTTCTTCCTCGCTTTCCGGATTTATGGTTGCCGGTAAAGACGGCCAGTTTTATCCGGCCGAAGCAGTGATTGTTGATAGCAATCGGGTACGTGCAAAGAGCAATGAGGTAAATGACCCTGTAGATGTCCGTTATCTCTGGGTGAATAGTGGATACATGAATTTCTTTAATAAAGAAGGTTTTCCCGCCCTTCCCTTCCGCACGGATAAATACAGGTTGGGGACGGAAGGCGTATGTGTCAACCCTGAACCGGTGATACCCCAGCTTGATCTGTTCCTTTTCATTGGCCAGTCCAACATGGCAGGACGGGGATATATTACTGATAACTATAAAGGCAGTATAAAGGATGTATACTTGCTGACTCCGAACGGTGATATGGAACCTGCAAGGAATCCTTTAAATAAGTACTCTACTATCCGCAAGCAAATAGATCTGCAAGGAGTAGGCCCGGCCTATTCTTTTGCAAAGGCCATTGCAGATAAAACGAAGCATAAACTTGGATTAGTGGTTAATGCACGCGGAGGGAGTTCTATAAATTCGTGGTTGAAAGGAGCTAAGGATGATTATTATGGAGAAGCTTTGTCACGTATACGCCAGGCCATGAAGTATGGAACGTTGAAAGCGATTATCTGGCATCAAGGCGAAGCCGATAGCCGGAATCCGGAAGCGTATATGGCGAAGTTACAAAAACTGGTTGCCGATTTGCGGGAAGATCTGGGAGATACAAAGCTCCCCGTCATTGTGGGAGAGATTGCCGAATGGCGGATGAATGGGACTTCGGATGCATTTAATAAGATGTTGCGTACGGTTCCCCGGCATATTCCCTATTCCTATTGTGTGTCATCCCGGGAATTGGTGCCCCTGATCAATGAAAATGACCCTCATTTTAGTGCTGACAGTCAGATAATTCTTGGTAGGAGATATGCTGAAGCGGCTTATAAAGCCTGTTACTCTAAAGAATAGAAATACCCATTAAAAGATAATTTATGAGCTTGAAGAAACAACTATTTTTAGTCTGTGGTGCTATTGTCATGCCCTTTTTAGGGCTATATGCAGATAATGTCAATGTAGCATTACACAAACCGGTCACTGCCTCATCGCAGCAGAAAGAGTTTCCGGCATCCAATGTGACGGATGGAATCGTTTCGCGTAAATCTGCCTGGATGAGTGGTAAAAGTGCGCGTCCACCTCATACACTGGATATTAATCTCGAGAGATATTATAATATAAACCGGGTTGTTATCTATACGGGAATTCCGGATGCCGAACAAACAGAGCAGGAGAAGGGAAAAGCACCGGGATTCTGGTCGGTGAAGAATTTTAAGATTCAATACTGGGATGATGCTAACTGGACGGACCTGCCGGATACGGAATGCACGGAGAACAGGTTGGATAAGCTTGAGTTCACCTTTCATCCGGAGCTGCTCACTTTTCAGATTCGTCTGGTATCTACCGATGGTGAACCGATCCGGATTAATGAGTTTGAAGTATACGGTAAGGAGAAGGCGGGTATGCCGATTCCTGTTACTACAGGTGAAGCTCCAAGAGCTTTCCAGGAACCTTTGGAAAAGGAAATGCAGGTGACGGTGGCTAAAGAAATTATTGGTAAGTCCATGAAATACGTGGCTTACAATCAAGGATATTATTTACCCGGAAGTAATGTTTCCGGTTGGCTTGAATACTCTAATGTGAACAGTGTGCGCGTATGGACTTCTCTGAATGATTATATTCCCCAGTCCGTTGTGCTCAATGATAAGGAGCTTTCTACATTGAAGGCCTTTGAGTCCTGTAAGAATGAGTTGCGAAACAATCCGGAGCATAATCGTTTCATTCAATGGGAACCTATCCTGGCGAAGTGTGGGGAAGCACATTTTTCTACCAATTCCATGGTATTCGAATACACGTTGAAAGAATTGAAACGTCTGAATATCGATGCTATTCTTCAGATAAATTCCACAGATTTTGATGGAACGTGGAGTAATAAATGGAAGCAGTGGCAGCGTTTCTATGCATTGGCTTTTTATGCAGCTAAGACAGGGGATGTAACCATGTACGCCATGCACAACGAACCGAATCATCGCCATGCCGGACCAATGAAGATCACCCAGTATGTAGATGCCATGAAAATAGTTTCGGATGCTGTTTATTGTGCCGTGCAGGATGTGAATAGGCTGTATGGGAAGAATCTGAAATCACGTTTTGTGGGTCCGGTTACAGCTGGTTCCAATACAAACTGGTGGGCCGAAGTCGTGAAGAATCTGCGTATAGACTATCGCGGCTTGCCTTCGGACAGGGATTTGATGGATATATTCTCTACCCACTCTTATAATCTTCCGGCAGCAGGTTATGTGTCCAAGGTTTCTGATATAAGAAAGATTATAGTGGAAAATCATCCTTTGAAACAACCGCTTCCGATCGTTTATACGGAAACAGGGCGTTGGATGAATGCATATCTGATCGATAAGGAAGAGACGATGGATTCTCCTTCCTTGTTCACAGAGTGGGCCGGTGAATATACAAACAATACGCTCAATCAAGGATATGGAATGTGGGCTTTTAAGTTTGCCAATACTACCAGCGGAACATATCCGCGTGGTATCAAGTCAGGACATCACTTTATCTGGCAAGGCAAACGGATTGTAGAGGATGCCTATACCAATGTGGCATTGGGTAAGAAAGCAATGGACCTGACTTCATCTCGCCCGGTAGCGGCGAAGGTAATAACCGACGGTAATAAAACAGATGCTTCCATGTGGGTGTCTCCAGATACGGATGCAGAGAAATACCTGGAAATCAATCTGGGAAAAAGCACTTCATTGGGTGGGGCTGTTGTCTATACGGGTTCGGCATATGGAGTTTATACGGCTCCCGATCGCGTGAAGAATTTCCGTTTGCAGTATTGGGACGGTACCAGATGGGCGGATATAAAAGAAACCGTTGAGAAAGATGCACGTTATGCGCAATCCTTTTTTCTGTTCGATGCTCCTGTAACTACTTCCAAAGTCCGCTTTGTTGCAACGGATAAGGGGAGTATCAAAGTGAGGGAAATCAAATTGTTTGATGCGGAGTCCGTCAAAGAGGTTCCTTCCTCTTTTGATATAAGTGGCATTCAGCGTACGGGTGAAGTTGTTCGCCTGTTTGCAAAAGGGTTTAAGGATGAACGCCCGTTGCTGAATACTGTGAAGTCGGTTGCAGATAATGATGTGGATGCGATAACTTCCTTTAATTCGGAAGAAATGAGATATTATATATGGCTGGTACAACGGAAACTCTCTTCAAACCATCTCACACTGGACCTGAAGTCGCTGAACCTTCCTGCAGGAACCAGGGTGATTGCCGAGGAAGTAAGTGCAAATGCTTATGGTGAAGTGGTCTGGATAAAAGAAACCTCGGAAGAAGGACAGCTTTCGTTTGAACTTCCTGCCCAGAGTGTAATGCTCCTTACCATTCCTATCTGTTCCAATGCTGCAAAGACACTGGTGGCAACGGCGGATGCAACCGTTAAGGCCGGGGCAAATAGTGAGAAACACTTCGGTAAAGCCAAAGTGATGAATATAGAAATGAATGCTTCCCGAGCCAATGGCAATCAGGTTAGCTATCTTAAGTTCGATTTGTCGGGTCTGAATAAAGAGGAAATGAATGCCGCTATACTCCGGCTGTATGGCAGTTCGTCAACCAAATCTCCTTATCGTTTCCATGTCTATGCACTGGATAATAGTAGTTGGGACGAAAGTACCCTGAACTGGAAGAATGCCCCCAATCTGGAAAAAGACCAGGTGCGCGTAACCGATGTAGGTAATACGGCACATGTGGCAGGTGAGATAGTTGTGACTGAGACAGCATCCTGGCATCAGCTTGATGTCACTTCATTGATACGCAAATGTCGGCAGCCGGAAATTACATTTGTGTTGATCAGGGAAGTCCGCCAATTGGGAGATGATTCTGATAATAATAAGAATAGTTCCTTCGGAACCAGGGAATCTGTGAATAAACCGGCTTTGATAGTGTGGTAAGCGGAAAAGATTTATTTCGTTCGTACGATTGTGCTTTCTTTCCGTATGATTTTTAGATTCCGATTCTGTGTTTTTTGTGAATTTTGTCTTGTTCCTTTATTAGTAATATATAAATCTAATGTATTAAATGAAAAACTGTTGTTTTAAACTAATCTTATCGGTTGTATTTCTATTGATTATGGCCGATGTACATGCGCAGAACGTACGGGTAACAGGTGTTGTGTCTGATACGCAAGGTCCGTTGATTGGCGTGAATGTTCGCGTGAAAGATTCTGCAACTGGTGTGATTACCGATATAAACGGTAAATATTCTCTTGAGGTACCTTCGAATTCTACACTTGTGTTTTCGTATATCGGTTATCTGAACCAGGAGCATAAGGTAGGTAATAAAGGTGTCATTAATGTAGTCATGGTAGAGGATACCAAGCAACTGGAAGAAGTTGTAGTCGTGGGCTATGGTTATCAGCGGAAAAGCGATGTCGCTACTTCTGTCGCTTCGGTTAAGACGGATGAACTGAAAAGTTATCCGGCAGGAAACGTTGCTGATATGCTTCGTGGACGCGTGGCCGGTGTTAATGTGACAAGTTCGTCGGGAAGACCGGGTTCCAATCCTAATATTACGGTCCGTGGTAACCGTTCTATCAGTGCATCCAATACTCCTTTGTATGTTATCGATGGTTCTATCTCAGACAGTGAAGAGTTCAGTACGCTGAGTGCGGAGAACATCGAGTCCATCGAGATTCTGAAAGATGCCGCTTCGCAGGCTATCTACGGTGCCCGTGCCAGCGATGGTGTTATCCTGGTGACAACGAAACGTGGTAGCCAAGGTAAGATGGAGGTAAGTTACAACGGATATGTAGGTATACAGTCTTTATGGCGCAACTTCGATTTCTACTCACCCGAAGAATATGTAATGTTGCGGCGTGAAGCAAAAGCCAATGATAAAGGTGTGATTGATGCACGTGAAATATCCATTGCCGAAGCCTTAGGAGACGATGTCATGCAGCAAGTGTGGGCAAGCGGACAATTTATAGATTGGGAGAAAGAGATGTTGAAGAATGCACTCTATCACAATCATGACGTAACGTTGCGTGGTGGAAATGATAAGATACGGATGGCTGCCGGTGTCAATTACTTCGATCAGGACGGAATGGTAACCACCGGTTCCGGCTATCAGAAGGCGGCTTTTCGCTTGAATGTGGATTATAACATTAATAAGTGGATCAGCCTCGGTGTAAACTCGTCTTATGCTCTTACCAAATCCGATCGTGAAGACGGTAGTTTCAGCGAGTTTATTACCCGTACTCCGATTGCACAGATTTATAATGAAGATGGTAGTTATTCACGCTATATTAATTCTAATAATGATGTTAACCCGTTCTATAGAGCGGAAAACTATAAGCGTGAGATTTCCACCAATAGTTACCGTTTGAATGTCTTTCTGGAGTTGAAGCCTTTCAAAGGGTTCAATTACCGCCTGAATACATCGCTCTATAACAGAGAGCAGGAAGATGGCGAAGCAAAAGGAGTGAATTATCCGGGTGGTGGAGCTACGGCTAAACTGACCGACAGGGAAGACAGAAGCTACCTGATTGAGAACATCTTTACATACAATGTCCCTATTAAAGACCAGAAGCACAAACTGACGATTACCGCAGTACAGTCCGTAGATCATAAGCAGACAAAGCAGTTGGGCTATGCTACCGATCAATTACCGGTGGATATGGATTGGAACTTCATAGCAAACGGACAGTTTACAGGTTCTCCCATACGTTCCTTTACCGAGAATAACCTGGTTTCTTTCATGGGACGTGCTTCTTATATCCTGATGGATAGATATATTATGAATGTTGCAGTCAGAAGAGACGGCTCCAGTCGTTTCGGAAAGAATAACAAATGGGGTACATTCCCGTCTGTTGCCCTTGCATGGCGTGTGAATCAGGAGAAGTTCCTTCAGAATGCAACCTGGATCGATAATCTGAAACTACGCTTGAGTTATGGTATTGTAGGCAATCAGAATGGTATCGGTAATTATACAACTCTTGGTCTGACTGACAAACTCAGATATGAGTTTGGCGATAATTCCTATATGGGTTATCTTCCCGGAGCAGAACTTACCAATCCTAACCTGAAGTGGGAACAATCCAGAACCGTCAACATGGGCTTGGACTTTGGTTTGTTCCGAAACAGACTGTCGGGTACCATTGAGTATTATAAAACCCGGACTACCGATTTGCTTGTTTATCGCGGATTGAATTCAGCCTTAGGTTACGAAAAGATGCTTGATAATCTGGGAGAAACGAAGTCGAGTGGTATTGATATCAGTGTTAGCGGTGACGTGATTCGTACGAAAGATTTCACATGGAGCCTGGGAGCTAACTTTAGTCAATACTCCAATGAGATCGTGAAGATTGACGATCAGGTGGATGAGAATGGAAAACCGTTGAGCCAGCCTGGAAATAACTGGTTTGTAGGTAAACCTATCAATGTATATTACAATTATGAACCGGACGGTATTTATCAATACACTGATTTTGATATTACCCGTGATGCTTATGGCAAACTGACATATACCTTAAAACCAACCATTGATACGGATGGAGACGGTATACCCGACAAAGTTCTGGAACGTCAGGATGCAGTGGCGCCGGGTTCTGTGAAAGTGAAAGACCTGAATGGTGACGGGAAGATTACGGCAGACGACCGTACTCCTATCTCCAAAGACCCGGACTTTACCCTGTCATTGAACACAAGTCTTAAATGGAAAGGCTTCGACTTCTTTATGGATTGGTATGGAGTATCCGGACGCAAGATTCAGAATGCCTATCTGTCGGATGCAAACAGTGGTGGTTCATTACAGGGAAAATTGAACGGTGTGAAGGTGAATTACTGGACTCCGTTTAATCCTTCAAATGACTTCCCACGTCCTACCCATAATTCGAATGTGACGTATCAGAGTGCCTTGGCCATTCAAGATGCCTCTTACATCCGTTTGCGTACTTTGCAACTGGGATATACATTCCCCACCGCCTGGATTAAGAAAATCCAGCTTCAGAAGTTAAGAGTATATGCAACCGCTACGAATCTTCTTACGTTCACAGACTTCCTGTCGTATAGCCCGGAGTTGACTCCCGGTGCATATCCTGAGTCAAGACAGTTTGTGTTTGGAGTAAATTTGTCATTCTAATTATTAAAGACCGAAAAAATGAAGAAAAGATTATATATAGCAGCTTTAGCAATTGCAGCAATTGCGACGTTGCCTTCCTGTGAAGACTTTCTTAATCCTGAATCGAAGACGGACATCACTTACAACTATCTGATAAGTACTCCCGATGGTCTGAGCCGCGCCGTGATAGGGTTATATAATATGGAGAGACAGATAGCCAATGGAGATGGAGGTAACCTGTACGTTGTAAATATGTGCGACTATAATACGGACATCATGGTATTCCGTGCCGGAACCAGTGCAGCTATTGCCCGTCTCAATACGCTATTGCCTAACAATAGCGATATCGAATCATTCTGGACACACCATTATTCCATTATTGGTAAAGCCAATGAAATCATTGTAAGCGCCGAGAACTTGGGGCTTGATGACGAAGTTGTCCATAAAGCATGGGCTGAGGCTAAGTTCTTCCGCGGGCATGCATACTTTGAGCTATGGAAACGTTTTGAACGTCTCTATCTGAATACACTTCCTACTACGGTAGATAATCTGGTGCGTGACTATAAACCGGCATCTACGGAAGAAATATTCACTCAGATTAAAGGTGACCTGGAAGATGCAATAGCCACTCTTGTCTGGGACATTCCGAATAAGGACTATGGCCGTATCACTAAGGCGGTTGCCAAACATGTGAGAGCGCAGGTAGCCATGTGGGAAAAGGACTATGATAAAGCAATAAAAGAGTGTGAAGATATCTTTAGGGATGGCACGATGTACTCCATGATGCCGAAGACGGAAGATGTTTTCAGCGGGGCGGACCTGCGTAACTCCGAGGTGCTGTGGTCCTACCAATTCTCAGAGAATCTGGGAGGTGGCGGAAGCGGTACTCCATTGATGGGACACCGTCTTGCCATTATTACCACTACCCGCTACCAGTCTAACGCCGGATGTACCTTTGAAGCAGCCCAGGGTGGTTACGGTTGGGGACGTGTTTATCCGAATACTTACTTGTTCGGTCTGTATGATAAGGAAAAGGATACCCGCTATGAAAAGCTCTTTATCCACAAGTTCTATTACAATGATCCTACTAATGCCAATTATGGCAAAGAGATACCAGCCGATTTGTATGGCAGTTCTGCCGGATATTTGGAGAAACTGCATCCGATGTCAAAGAAGCATTTTGACCAATGGACCAATGCTACACAGCCTGACAGGACTTCCAGTTTCAAAGACCTGATCGTTTACCGTTTGGCAGAGACCTACCTGATGTGTTGTGAGGCTTACTTCCATCGCGACGGCGGTTCGAGTTCCGAAGCCATCGAATACTATAACAAGACGTGGAGCAGGGCAGGTAATGCCCGTGAGAACGGTCCGCTTACCCTTGATATGATTCTGGATGAATATGCCCGTGAACTGCACTTCGAAGGAGTACGCTGGCCATTGCTGAAACGTCTTGGACTCCTCTACGATCGGGCTCGTGAACACTCAGGCGACTTGAAGTCGGAAGACCCGTATCTGGATACCGATTATGCCTTGTGTCGTGATTACTTCGTGAAAGGCAAACACGAAATATGGCCTATACCACAGAAGCAGATAGACCTGATGGGAGCAGAAAACTTCCCGCAGAGCGATCCGTGGAAATAGGAGAGTTGACTTTAAATTATAAATTAAAAACAGAATCATAATATGAAAAAACTAACTCTGGTTTCATTGATTTTGAGTATGATACTGATTTCATGTAAAGAGCGTGGGGAAGTGCGTATCATGCCGGAATTTAATTATGACCAAACCACTATAAACATATCGAAGAATGAAGGTTCTTCTGTAACGGCTCTTATTTATACGACGGAGGGTGAGGTTACCGCCGAGTATACGGCAGACTGGCTCTCGGTAGATGTGAATCCGAAACGTGCCATTTATAAAGCTACGGCTGCCAATGAAACAGGTGAACCGCGTTCGACTGTCGTGAAGCTGGTTTCCGGAGAGTTCTCTGTAAATGTAACAGTGACTCAATCAGATAAAGATGCTTCGGAAGAGAAGGCATTGAAAGTGGGACAAGTGACAGAAGACGGACTCGGTATGATATTCTGGGTTGACCCGTCTGATCCGGAATCCGGAAAGGCTATCTCACTGGAACGTTGGGGCGGCAATCCGTATGAAGTATCTATCATGCCTCATGGTGCTCTGTCGGCAGTAGACGGCCCGGCGAATACAGCCTTGTTTGTAAATGCAGGTCCTAATGATGCTGCCGCCTTGTGTACAGCATTGGGAGAAGGTTGGTATTTACCGGCATCCAATGAATTGCTCGATTTGTTTGACGCATACAATGGTATCGGACATGAAGAACCGGCATTTACCAATGCAGTGCCTGCCAATATCAGCGATACGGAAAAAGCGGCCCGTGCCATGTTCGACCAGTACCTGACCGATTTGGGTGGAGCTGTTATAAATGCAGCGGCTGATACGGGCAATGGTGAAAGCTACTGGGCAAGTACGGAAAGTGAAGATGGGCAGAAAGCAAGATACGTCCGCTTCGGTAAGTATGGATTTGACTTTGGTGCCAAAACAGGTACAAGCCGCTTCGTACGTGCCATGAAAGTGATAGGTAACTATAAATTCCCCGAAGAACCTGCGACACTGACCGTTACACCTACCCAAGTTGGACTGACCAGTGAAGCCGGTGCCACGGCAGAGTCTACCGTAACTACGAATAAGAGTTCATATGCGGTAACCATTGAAGGTGATGGCTCCACATGGCTTTCCGTAAGCAAGGCAGAAAACAAGATTACATTCACCGCTTTGTCGGAGAATACCACGGATGGTTCGCGTACGGCGACTGTGACCGTCGTAGCCGGTTCCGGTGAAGGCCAGGCTACGGCTACCATTACCGTAAGCCAGCAGAAAGCTATAGCTGTGGAACCTTTTACAATAGGTGAGTATGTGACGAAAGATGGGGATACGGAACTTGCTGAAGGCGGTATTGTATTCTGGGTGGATCCGGCAGATCCTTCCAAAGCTAAGATCGTATCTCTGAAACGAGAGAGCCTGAAGTGGACGAACGGTTTTGCAGAAGGTTTTGGGGTAACGGACGGTGAAAATGGATATGCCAATACGCAGACTATAGCGCAGAGTGAACATGCAGCAGATATTCCGGCTATACAATATTGCAAAGAGAGAGGAGAAGGTTGGTATTGGCCGGCAAGAGACGAGTTGATAGCCTTGTATGATGCCTACAACGGAAATCATAGTTCGAGTTTGCTTCCCGGTCAGCTTCCGGCGGAAGAACAGGCTGCACGTGCTGCATTCGATAAGGTCTTCACCGATCATGGCGGCATTCTCCTGAATACAATGGGGGATACGGAAAACGGTGACAGTTATTGGGCAAGTACAGAGACTACCGACGGTAAGAAAGCTTGTTATATACGTTTTGGTAAATATGTCAGTACCAATAACACCAAGACTGGAAGTGCGCGTTATGTTCGTTGTGTGAGAAGTGTTTCCAAATAAAATCTTTAAAGGCAAATATCATGAAAATAAAATCATTTTATATAACGGCATCCTTTGCGTGTCTGTTTATGTTGACTTCATGTGTAGACTATGAAGTGAAAGATCCTAACTTCATGCCGCCGGACGTTGTTCTGGACGAAGGTGACGACGATGAAATTATAGAGGGGTTGCCGACTCCCGGAGAAATGCAGGCTTACAGTCCTTCACTTCTGGGTAAACCGTATCGTCCGATCAAAGTGAAGTATTCGAGCCAGTTTCCACCGGTTGCCAGTTGGACTGAAGCAAATACCCGCATCGTGGCTTATATGGGCGAGTATAAGCCAAGCATAAAAACAGAAAGTGACTACAAGGCTATCACCAATAAATATGGTAGCCTTACCACAGGTGCCAAGCAACAAGCCACAGGACGCTTTTATGTGAAGAAAGTCAACGGTCGTTGGTGGATTATCGATCCCGAGGGATATCCTCACTATGAAAGAAGTGTGACTTCCCTCAGGTATGGTTCTTCTTCGCGTAATAAGGAAGCTTGGAACAAGCGTTTTGGCAATGATAATATGTGGTTATCGAAGACGCAGGCAGAACTGGCCTCTATCGGCTTTCATGGCACCGGTGCTTTTTGTACCAATACATATAGTAAAATTCAGGCGCATAATCAAAGTAATCCCAATGCACCTATGACTCTTGCACCTTCGTTTGGCTTCCTCAGCCAGTTCAGATCGCAGAATGGGCATGCCTATCCAGGAAATACTTCTGATAATGAATTGGGGCTTGTGTTGTACAGTGATTGGGCGGACTTCTGTAAATCTTATATCCGTTCGGCTATGGCGTCTTATTTGAATGATGCAAATGTATTGGGATTCTTTTCGGACAATGAGATAAATTTCTCTTCACAGAATTCAAGAATTCTGGACCGTTTTCTGAAACTGACAGACCGGACGGATATCGCTTATCTGGAAGCTAAGAAGTTTATGGAAGAGAAGAATGCAACAAGTGTGACCGATAACCTGAATAGTGAGTTTGCCGGCAGGTTGGCCGAACTCTATTACAAGGGAGTTAAGGAAGCCATCAAGGAGATTGATCCGGGAATGATGTATCTGGGAACCCGTCTGCATGGAACACCGAAATATCTGCAACATGTGGTGGCTGCTGCGGGCAAGTATTGTGATATCATCTCTATCAATTACTATAGCCGTTGGAGTCCGGAGTTGACTACCTATGTGAAGCAGTGGGGCGAAGATTGGGCGGATGCTCCCTTTATGGTTACTGAGTTTTATACAAAGGGTGTGAAAGATTCTGACCTGAACAACCAGTCGGGTGCCGGATTCTCTGTTCCCACTCAGAATGACAGGGCGTACGCATACCAGCATTTCACTTTGGGTTTGTTGGAAGCCAAGAACTGTGTCGGCTGGCATTGGTTCAAGTATCAGGATGATGATGGTACGGATAATAGCAGTAAGCCCGCTAATAAAGGGGTGTATGACAACTATTACGAGATGTACCCCTATCTGAGTAAGTTCATGAAGGAAGTGAATTACAATGTTTACAACCTTATTGAGTATTTTGATAAATAAACAGATTTATCAGATTGACATTTTGCATTTCTAAAGCCCCGGGAGTCTCTGCTTTGCAGCCCGGGGAGAGGAGGCTTGCAAATTCGCGAATGAAAATCTATATTTGTCAGATTATGAGTTGGATATATAAATACGTACAACTCTAAAAAACGGGAAATAGCTTGTTCGGGCTCTTTGACTATAAGGCTTTTGCAGAATGTATGCTTCTTTGGTGCAGAAACTATATACCTAATGTGCAGGAACTATATATCTGACGCGTTGGGACTATATATCTGATACGTCAGAACTATAGATGCAATCTGCAGAATATAGAGTTCCTGTACATAGAATATGTATAACGGGCGTATATTATGCAATATTCCGCATTTATATTCAAACCCAAGAGGCGTTGACAGTCTGTTTGGTTTTTCCGGATAAAATGCGTTGTAAGGCAAAAGCCTGTTTTCCTCTCTTTTTGTAAAGACAAATAGGAAATTCTGATATTATAAGAAATAAAATAAATAAGTATAAACCTTTAAAAGGATGATGATGAGAAACGGAAAGAAAGTTTTAGTTATAGGTTTGGTTCTGTTGGCAGGATTCGCCTCTTCGGCATCGGCAGTGACAAAAGGTATGAAAAAGGTTGTTGAGGATGCGCTCGACTTCTCTGTCAGACAGTCAATGTCCATGTTCGGTGAGATGAAAGACCAGAAAGGCATATTGCCCAGAACGGCGAAGGATGGGGAGATGATTACCTGCGATTCCGGTTGGTGGACAAGTGGTTTCTATCCCGGTACGTTATGGTATTGTTATGAGTATAGCAATGATCCGCAGGTGAGGGCAGCCGCCGAAGAAATGACTTCGCGTGTGGAAAAGCAGAAGTATACGACCAGCAATCACGATGTTGGCTTTATCATCAATTGCAGTTTCGGCAATGGCTACCGCCTTACCCGTAATGAAGCTTACAGGGAAGTGATAGAGACTGCGGCCAAATCCTTATCCACCCGCTTCCATCCGGTGACGGGTTGCACTCGCTCGTGGAACAGCAAGAAATGGCAGTTCTCCGTAATCATTGATAACATGATGAATCTGGAACTTTTTACGGTAGCCTCATCCATGACGGGAGATAATTCTTACTATAATAAAGCAAAGTCTCATGCCGACCGTACGATGATCAATCATTTCCGTCCGGATGGCAGTTCATTCCACGTGGTTAGTTATGATACGATTACAGGAAAGGTGCTGAACCAAGTGACACACCAGGGCGTGGGTGATCAATCTGCTTGGTCGCGTGGTCAGGCATGGGGATTGTATGGATTTACTATGATGTACCGACAAACGGGTAAGAAAGAGTATTTGGACCATGCTATTAAGATCGGTAAGTACATTATGAATCACCCGCGTTTGCCTAAAGATAAAATCCCTTACTGGGACTTTGATGCTCCTGACATTCCGAAAGCCGATAGAGATGCTTCGGCCGGTGCCATTATGGCTTCGGCTTATGTGGAGCTGAGTACTTATGTAGAAGGCGAACTGGGCAAGCAATTCCTTGCAATAGGTGAACAGCAAATAAAGTCGTTGGCTTCTCCGGCCTATCGTGCCAGGAAAGTGGGCGATAACAATCATTTTATTATTAAGCATTGCACTGGTTTCATGGCAAAGCAGTATGAGATAGATGCTCCATTGACGTATGCCGATTATTATTTTGTAGAGGCTTTGCTTCGCTATAAGAATTTGTTGGAAGGGCGTCCGGTAGTTGAGACGATTACGGCTTTCTCTGAAAATCCGGACCGTTCTGCCTGGTTGAGTTCACTCCATCGTATCTCCTATCCGTTGCTGGCGAATATGGCGAAAGGTGAGCTTCGTAAAAATATGCCGGTTGAATCTATCGCCGCCGATATGCAGAAAAGAAGAGAAGTGACACATCTGGAAGCTTTAGGCAGACTGATTACAGGTATTTCGGCTTGGCTGGAACTAGGGCCTGACAGTACGATAGAAGGTAAACTGCGTGCCCGGTACATTGGTCTGGCGTTAAAGTCGATTACCAATGGAGTTGATCCTGAATCGTCCGACTACCTGAACTTCAATAACGGGCGTCAACCCTTGGTGGATGCCGCTTTCCTGGCTCACGGACTGTTGAGGGCCCGTACACAACTGTGGGATAAACTGGATAAGACCACTCAGGAACGGGTAATCAAGGAACTCAAATCATCGAGAGTGATAAAACCTTCCGAAACCAATTGGCTGTTTTTCTCGGCAATGGTGGAGGCTGCCTTAAAGGAATTTACCGGCGAGTGGGAGTATGACCGGGTGAAATATGCCTGTGATCGCTTTGAACAGTGGTATAAAGGAGATGGCTGGTACGGTGACGGGGTCGAATTCCATCTGGACTATTACAACAGTTTCGTTATCCACCCGATGATGGCGGAAGTGCTGGGTGTGATGAAGAAACACCAGATAGAAGGTGCCATACCTTACGAACTTGAACTCGAACGCTATGCCCGCTATGCAGAGCAACAGGAAAGAATGATTTCTCCCGAAGGGACTTTTCCGATAGTGGGTCGTTCATTGGCTTACCGTTTCGGGGCTTTCCATGCTTTGTCCGACGTTGCTTACCGGAAATTGCTTCCGGAAAGAGTGAAACCTGCACAAGTGAGATGTGCACTGACAGCAATAATCAATCGGCAGACACAAGCTCCCGGAACATTCAACCCCGAAGGATGGCTGCGGGTGGGCTTTGCCGGCTATCAGCCTCATATTGGAGAGAGTTATATTTCAACAGGTAGCCTCTACTTGTGCTCTGCTGTGTTTGTAGCCCTCGGTTTGCCGGAATCAGATGAGTTTTGGGCTTCGCCTGCAGCAGACTGGACTTGCAAGAAGGGATGGGCAGGCGTCGATCTGGATGTGGACAAGGCCTTGAAGAAATAAGGATGAATTCTAAGAAGAATTGCTTATGAAGAAATTAGCAAGTGCCGTGTTGTATGGATGTGGCATTTCATTGTTTGCTTCCTCTTGTGTACAGAAAGCTGAAGAAAAGAAGCTGAATGTCCTTTTCATCATGACCGACCAGCAGAGGTATGATATGCTGAGTTGCGCAGGCAATCGCTATGTCGGTACTCCTTCATTAGATCGTTTGGCTGAGAACGGTGTCCGGTTTGAACATAATTATTGTGCAAATCCGGTATCGATGCCGTCACGTTTTGCAATGGCAACAGGACGTTATGCCGGCGAAATAGGTTATACAAATAACTCTACTAAGCCGGATACTTTAAGAGTCTTGCCTGTTGCCCGTGAAAGTTCGGTTGGAAATCTTTTCCGTAATGCCGGCTATCAGACAGTCTATTCCGGTTATCCGGGCTTTTATTGTGGAAGGACTCACATGGAGGAGTATGGTTTTACCCAGAATGGTACGGATTATTACGAGGGTCCTGCCGATTTTGCCGAGAACTTTCTTGCTGGTTATAATCCGGTTCAGGATGAACCTTTTTTCCTATATCTCTCTTTCATGAATCCTCATGATATTTGTTATGGGGCAGGTTTTGATCCGAGATTTCCCGATGAGCTGCGCCCTCATCAGATAGCTGCTACGCAGAAGTATATAGATTTGCGTAAAACACTAAGTGATGAAGAATATCGTGCACAGATACCTCCCGTACCTGCCAATGTGGAACCCAACGGGACGTATGCCGAAATGAAAGCAATCGGTTCCGGTTCCCGTGACTGGACAGAAGAGCAGTGGGATTTCTATCGCTGGATGTATTGCCGGCTTGTAGAAGATGTGGAACAACAGATCGGACGTATCCTGGCTGCGTTGGAAAACTCCGGTCTGGCAGATCATACGATCGTTGTCTTTACTTCAGATCATGGAGAAATGGGACAGTCTCATGGCCTTGTTTTTAAAAGTCGTTTGCTTGAAGAAGCTACCCGTACACCGCTTATTATTTCCGGTCCGGGAGTGAAGAAAGGAGTTGTAGACTCAAAAAGCCTGACTAGCGGAATTGATCTGGTACCTACGTTATGCGACCTGGTAGGAATTCCCGTACCGGAGAACTTGTCCGGTAAGTCACTGAAACCGGTTCTGACCGGGCAAACGGATAAGATTGACCGTGAATATATTATCGTAGAGTCTAGTTCAGGCTATCAGATTAATGACGGACGTTATAAGTATACAGCCTTTACGCGTGGAGATAAGGAAGCGTCTTTGATGGATATCCTGGCTGATCCTGGCGAAATGTCCGATAAAGTTGCTGATCCGGCTTATGTAGCAGAGAAAGAACGCTTGCACGGTTTATTGATGAAGGAAATAAAAAAAATAACAGAACAGGTTCCGGCAGAGAAATAAGCCGGAAGCTCTATTAATCTCAGTATTGGCATGAAAAATAAATTATCCCTTTTATTGGTGTCTTTTTTTCTCTTCTCCTGTGCGGAGAACAAACAGGTAACGGAACAGCAGACAACGTTTTGTAATCCGATGAATTTGGATTACGGTTGGGGATGTTTCCAGAAGAGAGAGAAGAAAGCCCGTACGGCTGCCGATCCGGTAATCGTATTGTTCAAAGACAAATATTATCTCTTTACTACAATGGATATCGGCGGTTATCGTGTATCCGACGACTTGATTACATGGAAGGATGTCTATTTTAATCCGGAGGTACATGCATCTGCCCTTGATATTGACCATTATGTGGCACCTGCTGTAGCTGCGGATGATAATTATGTCTATTTTATAAACTTTACCCGCGACCGTTCCAAAAAGAAAGTAGACGTGATTCGCTCTGCTGACCCGGAAAATGGGAAATGGGAAAAATGCGGGGAGGTACGGCGTATGGCCGATCCCTGTCTGTTCATTGATGACGGGCGCTTTTATTTCTATTATGGGCTGGGTGCAGAACAATCTACCACTTTCTTTGAAGTGAATCCTGAGACTTTTGAGGAAATAGAAGGTACGAAGAAGGTGCTTCGTGAATATATTACGGACGTTAAAGAGTGCACTTCCGGTTATCACTTCGGGCGCAGAGAACTGTATGATGAAATTGACGCTTCTGCCTGGATGGGTAAGTTCCAGAAGATACCTTGCCCTGAGGGTGCCTGGATTGTGAAGAACAATGATAAGTATTACCTGCAATATGCCACACCGGGAACCATTTGTAACTGGTATTGCGATATCGTTATGGAGAGTGATAGCGCGAATGGAGGCTTTATTGAACAGCCTTACAATCCTGTTTCGTTGAAGGTCGGTGGTTTTATTGGTGGGGCAGGGCATAGTTGTGTATTCAAAGATAAGTATGGTAACTGGTGGCAGGCAACTTCCATGTGGATTGGTAATCACGATGAATTTGAGAGAAGAATCGGATTGTTCCCGGTATCATTTGATGCGAAAGGGCGGATGAGGACTCATACCGTATTGGGTGATTATCCGATGCTATTGCCTCAGAAGAAGTTTGAGCCGCAGGATATCTCTGCTTTCGGCTGGATGCTCCAGTCTTTCAATAAAGCTTGTATGGCTTCTTCTTCGCTTCCGGGCTTTGAACCGGAGAAAGCAGCGGATGAGAATGTCAGGACGTGGTGGTCGGCAGAAAGCGGTAATGCAGGTGAGCATTTCGTAATGAACTTTGGTAAGAAAGTGCAGATTAACTCTGTTCAGATCAACTTTGCCGAACAGGATATAAATCCGGAGGCTCCCAAAGAGACAGACTATCATGCCTACAAACTATATACTTCGAACGATGGGCATACCTGGAAGCTGCTTGCTGATAAGTCCGGAAACAAAACAGCGGTTCCTCATGAATATCTGGAACTCTCCAAATCTGTAGAAGCTTCTTATATGAAGGTGGAGAATGTACATACTCCCAAAGAAGGTAAATTTGCACTGTTGGATTTGCGGGTATTCGGTTCCGGTTATTCGGATAAGCCCGGACAGGTGAAAGAACTTTCTGTGAAAAGAAACCAGGAAGATGAAAGATACGCCTCGATTGCCTGGAATAAAGTATCCGGTGCCGACGGTTATTTGGTTCGCTTTGGTTATCAACCCGACTTCCTGAATCAATGTATTCAGGTGAAGGGAAATGAAACCACTGAACTTTTGCTGCATATTCTCACTAAAGGCGTGAAGTATTATTATCGTGTGGATACCTATAATGACAGTGGAATTACGGAAGGTAATGTTATTTCGGAGTAGGACTTTGGTTCTTCTCCCTATGTTGACTTGTGCCGGGCTTATGCAAGCTCAGCACAAGCCTAATGTTGTTATCATCTTTACCGATGATCAGGGATATCAGGACCTTGGTTGCTACGGATCGCCGTTGATACAAACCCCGTCAATAGATGGGATGGCAAGGGAAGGACTAAAACTGACAGACTTCTATGTATCTGCTTCTGTCTCCAGTGCCTCACGTGCGGGCCTTTTAACGGGACGGCTGAATACCCGGAATGGAGTGAAAGGAGTATTCTTTCCGGAATCCGAAGGTATGCCTTCCGAAGAGATCACCTTGGCAGAAGCATTGAAAGAACAAGGTTATGCAACAGGTTGTTTCGGTAAATGGCATCTGGGTGACTTGAAAGGTCATCTACCCACAGACCAGGGGTTTGATAAATACTTCGGTATTCCTTATAGTAACGATATGTATATCGGCCCTTCTCAAAAATTTGCTTCTAATGCTGTGTTTAGAGAAGGATATACTCTGTCTGAAGCTAAAGCGGATCAGGACTTTGTGAGAAATGCTCCCAACAGAGCGACGATAAAAAAGAGACTCAATAGTGTATCTCCTTTGTTTGAAGGAGATGAAATCATAGAATACCCTTGTGATCAGTCTACTACTACCCGTCGTTATTTTGATAAAGCGATTGAGTTTGTAGGGCAGAATAAAGAGAAACCTTTCTTTGTTTACATTACTCCTTCGATGCCCCATATTCCTTTATTTGCATCCGAGCAGTTCAGGGGCAAGAGTAAACGTGGGCTTTATGGAGATGTTGTGGAAGAAATAGACTGGAATGTCGGACGCTTTCTCGACTATCTGGATCAACAAGGATTGGCGGAAAGCACGTTGGTTATTTTTGCATCTGATAATGGACCGTGGTTAGGTTACAAAGAAGATAGCGGTTCTGCCGATCCGTTACGTGGCGGTAAATTCTCGTATTATGAAGGCGGGGTACGTGTACCTTGTATTCTGCGTTGGAAGGGTACTATCCCAGCAGGAGTAACCAGTGATGCGATAATTGCCAGTATTGACCTATTCCCAACAATAATGCATTATGCCGGTTGCAGATCGTTCAGGCAGGAGATTGATGGAGTGGATATATCATCATTCTTGAAAAAAACTTCTTTGCGGTTGCGTGATGAGTATGTCTATGTAAAAGGTGGTGAGGTGCATGGAATACGTAAAGGAGATTGGGTTTATTTACCTAGAACGGGAAATAGTAAGTTTAAGGAAGGTGATGTGCCTGAGTTGTTTAATTTAAAACGGGATATTGGAGAAACTAATAATCTCCATCTGGAATATCCTGAAAAGGTGAAAGAATTACAGGAAGTAATGCAGCTATACCAGGCTTTAAAAGTTAAAAAATAGACTTTTAGGGTATCATTAATGAAAAAAGATATGTTTTTTGCAACCTGTGATTCTCTTTCTGCGTCTAATAGATAAATAAAAAACTGAAGAGCTATGAAACTAAATTTTTCCATGGATGAAATCCGTATTAAAGTAGAAGAGTATATAAAGAAAGGTGGCCGTGCCGCCGGTCGTCCCGTACTGACTGCTTATTATGTGATGACTGCCGATACGACTCCCGAGAGTGAACGAACCAATATCATGATTGCTTTGGTAGCGATTGTATTCCCTACCAGTATAGAAGATATTCTGGGGCAACTCTTCATGGTAGGAAAGGGTTTTGCTGCCGTTTATGCCTATAAGAAGGTGAAGAAGTATATCACACCTCAGATAAGAGATAAGGTGGAGGCTAAACTGGATGAGTGGTTCCATGATAATGTGACGGAGGTGGAGGTGCTGTATCTGGAGCCGAAATAAGGGGGGGAGATTTATAATCTGGAAATTCCAGGTTTGGGACCATAATATAAGGTTGTAACTTTTATCTAGTTACAACCTTTATTTTCATAAATGAGAGCCCTACAATCGGAGAGGTCTTAAGGTATATGTATAGTGGTATATTTTATTCTTTAACAAGAACTCTTTATGGACTCTGGGCGACCAACTGTCGTCTCCTCCAAGCCCCATCTGCTTATAATCAATATGCAACCAGTTCTTTTCACCACGAATTAATGTATGTTCTTTCTTACTACGGTCCAAATCTTTATCGGAGTAATTCTGAATATTAAAATTAAAGAGTGGCTTTCCGGTTATGCGTATTCCGCTTCCGGAATCATCGTATATTTCCAGCCAGCGGTTATCTGTTTTGTTTCCATTCTCTTGGGGCATGATATGTGAAAAGAACTGTTCGCTGACAGTCCCCTTGTAGATACCGACGTAAGCAGATTCTTTTCTGTCATCATAGCTTTCATGAGGTCCTTTACCAAACCAAGTAAGATTTTGCCACTCAACGGGTAAAGCACACTCCATCCCGACTCTTGCCAATGACAGGACATCTACATTTACATGGAAGACCACATCAATGATAACTTCACCTTCGGGAGAAACCGTATAATTTGCCTTTTGCAGGATATTGCCTTCTTTGCAATCCAATAGATTATTGGCATAGACTTGTACATATCCGGTAGGCAGAACCACGAAATCCAGTTGCTTCGGTTTTATCTTATAATCATCCAGTCCTGCTTTGCGCCACGAACTTGCATAAGAGTTGTTGCGTCCTTCGTCGTTGTCGGTCGGAACCCGCCAGAAGCATGGTAGTAGGGGAGATTTAAGCAAACCACTTCCTCTGTAAACGAACTGTGATATTGCCCCTGTGAGTTTATCAAAATGTATATGAAAATCTTTTCCTGTAACTGTGAGCCCATTTCCCCTTTCCACCCGAAGGGGGGAAGCGGTGCTGACCCCTCTCTCTACGAATGGTTCGGGAAGCAAGTCTAAAGCTAATTGTTCTGAAGCTATCTCTACACTACCATCAGAGTAGTTCCGTTTTTTTGTATCATAAAAACTAAAGTTTACATGATATTCATTTCCCGCTTTCAAATTTTTCCTGGAGAAATTCAATTCTATCAATTGCCTGCTTTGGGGTGCTATATTCAAAGTAGTAATGGTATCACGCTCTATAGGGACTCCATTTTCTAATAATGTCCAACACAAAGTAATCCCCTTTGTATCTACAAAGTAGTTTGTGTTTGATATTGAAACAAGACCTTCGTTTATATCTATATTCTCTACGTTGAAATTTTGATAGACCTTTTTCAGCTCATATATCTCCGGTTGGACTTCCCGGTCAGGGTTCACCAAACCGTCATTTGAATTAGCCCCGTCGCTATAATTCATGACTTCCCAATATTCCTTTCCATTTTTGTCTTTCAGGCGTAATCCCTGGTCTACCCAATCCCAGGTAAATCCTCCGTGCATACGTGGATATTTATAAAATAAATTCCAGAACTTTCTGAAATTGCCTAAACCGTTTCCCATAGAGTGAGCATATTCACATATCAACATAGGACGTGACTGATCCTCATTATACTGCCTGATAATTTCATTAAGCGGATTGTACATATTGGAAATGAAGTCATACCTTGAAAGTACTTTAGCATAAGCAGGATTCTTTGCCTCATAATGAACCGGACGTTTTTCAGGATCACACCTTTTTATCTCTTCATAGGCCTTGTCAAAGTTCTTCCCCCAACCGGATTCATTTCCCATAGACCAGAAGATGACAGAAGGGTGGTTCTTATCCCTTTCCACCATATTCACATTCCTTTCGACAATGGCACTTTCCCACTCATCCCTTTCTCCGACATGGAACCCTTTTGCCCACAGGCCATGACTCTCTACATTGGCTTCATCCATTACATACAGCCCATATTCGTCACACAAGTCATACCAATCCGGATGATTGGGATAATGAGATGTTCTCACTGCATTTATATTAAATAATTTCATCAGTTTTATATCACGCTCCATCATCTCACGTGTAATGTATCGTCCGGTGTAGGGATCGAACTCATGCCTGTTGACTCCTTTTATTTTTATAGGTTGTCCGTTCAACAGCAACAGTCCATTTTTAATTTCTACTTTTCTGAATCCTATCTTCTGGCTAATAACCTGTTGAACGGTTCCATACTTTTTTAATAGTTCTATGTCCAAGCGATATAAATCAGGTGTTTCTGCCGTCCACTTTAAAGGAGAAGATACTTTCTCTGAAAATGAGATTTCTTGTTCTTCCCCCGAGGCTACACTGAACGAAAACTGTCTTGTCCATATCAATTTGCCGGATGTTTCTTTTAAAGAAACACGCAAACAACCATCTCTGACGAGTTCTTTTGTCTCATTCTTTATGGAAACGACTGCATTCAATTCTGCATCCTTATACTCCATATCCAGGTTGGGGGAAATAGAGAAATCCCTGATGTGGACTTTAGGAAGTGCAAACAAAAAGACATCACGATAGATGCCGCTTAATCTCCAATAATCCAAGTCTTCTAAGTAACTGCCGTCAGACCAATTTAGAACCTGAACAGTCAATTGATTTTCACCCTTCTGCAAATATTTGCTGATGTTGAACTCTGCCGGCAACATTCCGTCTTCATGATATCCCACTTTTTCCCCGTTCACCCAGACATACATGGCAGATTGTACTCCGGCAAAGTGCAGAAAGATTTCTTCATCTTTCCAATCAGCCGGAACAACAAAGTTCCGACGGTACAGGCCTATCGGATTGGATTCTCGGGGAATATAGGGTGGATTAGGTTCAAAAGGGTATTTCACATTCGTAAAAACAGGCGGATCATATTCTCCTTGCAGCTGCCAGTTGCCAGGGACTTGAATATAATCCCATGAACCATCATTATAGTTCGTACTATAAAAAGCGGCTGGTAAGGCATATATTCCGGAGATATATTTAAATTTCCACTCTCCGTTCAGAGAGTGTACCATAGAAGATACTCTTCGTTCTGCCTCTGCTACAGATCGATAAGGTATATAAGAGGCATGAGCCGGTTCCGTATTTATACTGTTTACTTCAGGATTTTCCCATTCGGACAATACTTCCTGAGAATGGGCAAGTGTTACAGCCCAACATATAATAGCCAGGACCAATATTCTTTTCAGCATATCTATTTTGTGACATTAGATGTTTGGTACATAAAAAACTGTTCTCTTTTGTCATTGGGGGTAGGTTGTACATCTACTCTCTCTAAAATAACTCCTTTTACATCCGACGTTACAATAGCAGGTCTGTAATCAAAAGAGTGAACTTTCAATTTCACATTATCCAGCCGGATATCATCTGCATGACGTATGAAGATTCCCCAAGCAGGAAGTTCCTTGAATTGTGAGAACTCCGGATAAGCTGTTCTCATCTCAGGTATTCCTTCCAGTTCTTTTGCGGTCAATCCACATTTGGCATAGAAGGGATTGCCTCCTCCCGGAGATTCTATATCTATATTCTTGAGAGTAATCCCTTGAATTCGATCTTTAGGTAAACCGATAATGCTTGCAGGAGAAATGTTGCGGGGTAGATGCTCTACCGGACCTTCGTATGGATAGCCCGCATCAGGCTTAGAGTTTGCTAACTTCACATTGAAATTTGAAAGAGTGACATTCTTCATAAGCGGCCTCTGCCCGGAATTCCAGCGGTCTCCTATTCGCAGGTAGAATGCATTTCCCACATTCACGGCACGTACGCTATCGACAAATATGTTCTCGATGATGCCTCCGTCCACGGTGGCGAATGTTACGGCGGAACGGTAGGTGTTATAAACCGTAAGATTCTTGATGATAAAGTCACGAAAACCTCCTTTTGATGCTGTTCCGAATTTTAAGCCACTGGCACTTGAACGTATGATGCAATTATCAACTACCACATTCTGGCAGATTTGCGATGGTTCATGTGATTTGAAACAGATACCATCATCGGCGGCATCGAAAAAGGAATTGTTGATTCTGACGCTATCGCAATCTACGATATCTATCCCGTCATTATTCCAGTAAGATTTGCAATCAACATTTATATTGTTTATAATGACTTGTCGGCACTGGTCGTAGGCTTGATTCCAACTTGCCGGATCGTGCATCCGTATCCCTTCAATCCGTACATTCCGGCATTCTCTGAAATAAATATTGTGGGGACGGTTTGTTTCATCAGGCCTGTCCATGTGCAACGGATCATCTATCAGTCCTCTCTGGATGTGTGAAATCAGATTGTTCGCTACTATAAATCCTCTGCCATCAATTGTTCCTTCGCCTGTCACACCGATATTATCTTGCTGTACGGCAAAAAGCAAGGCTGTCCGTTGTATATATTCATCCTTTTTATAATCTAAGGCATTACATGAACCCAATAAAACAGCTCCTTGCGCTAAGTGCAAAGTAACATTGGATTTTAAATATATAGTGCCGGTCAAATAGTTTCCGGTATCAAAAATGAGTTTTCCTCCTCCTGCCGTGTGGATATAATCAATCGCATATTGGATGGTGTGCGTGTTCAAAGTTACTCCATCAGGTTTTGCCCCAAAATCCATTATAGAGTAATCTTGTCCCCGGACACCGGTCCAACAGAGGAATAGAGCCGACAAAGCATATAGTAATTTTCTTTTTAACATAGTATCAAATCATTATTTTTTCATCTTTACATATAACTCATTCAAAACTTCCCTTCGCGTAGAAACTCCCGACTGGACTTTTATATTCAATTTAGACAAGCGCTTCCAGTAACTTAAAGTCTGTTCCTCTATCGCTTCGTCTAATCTTGCTTCCCATTCGGGCAAAAAGCCTCGAAGTCCCATGTATTGCACCATTGAGAAATCTTTATCATCCAATGAGACATCTTTATAATAAATCAGAGTAGTACCTTGCTCAAGCAAGACATCTTGCATCATAGATATATTGATGTTCTTGACTTTTACCTTTTCATCTATTGCAACCGAAGACGCTACACCGGCAGCTTGTCCCATAGCCATCCAGCATGGCTCCATCCTAAGTGTAGAGAAACCGATGTGAGAACCGGAGATAGGGACCGGAAACAATAAATTATCTACATCTTTGGGAACAATCACTCCATAAGGAACAGTGTAAGGTGATGTCGGATAGCCCAGAAAACCATTCAGGTGTACCATACCGGGTTCCCGCTTATGGGTGGCATGTGAATCAAATCCATAGTGGCTGGCTGTAATACTTGATGAGTACACAGGAGGTCTTCCACCACCTTTTACAGGCATCGCATCACTTGCTATGAAAAAGTGAAGTCCTTCGAACCGACGTCCTTCACGTACATATACTTGTCTGGGAAAATGCCCGTTATCTGTGTATTCATCTTTTGCATACCCCCATTCGCGAGTCGCTTTCCGGAAATGATCAGGTAATTCTTTATCGTTTTGGGCAAACCAGAGCAATCCCTCTGTATATTCCCTTAGTCTTGTTGCAAATTTGTCACGCCATGCCCAACCGGCTGTAGGCCATGCCCAGTTCTCTTCGGGGAGATCTGACGAGACAAAGGCAGCATGCTGGTTATTGGCATCTGTTTTTTCATTTGGAATCTCAACCAGGTTTACTACTTTCCCAAGCCCCCATTTGTCACCGGGAATCATAGTAGGATTACCTTTAGCTATATGCTTTCTATTAGCTTCTAACATTTCCGGAGTAACATTCACCATCTCAGCTTGGGTATGACGCCCCGTCCAGACATCATCGATAATAGATGCATATTCATTGCGGTCATAATTTTGGGGTTTTGTTATGGATACTTTATTATTCGGATTTCTGGTTAGGCACAACCGATAGTTGTAGGCTTGGACAGCATTATCTCCAATAAATGTGGAAGCATCCATTTCAGGACCATGCCAATATTTGTAAACACTACCTGCTCCGGGTTCTCCAAATTCATTTTTACCTTCTCGCCCTACTCTAAAGGGTACTCCGGCTGCTGCTGCCAGATCTCCCTCATAGGTTGCATCAATGAAAATCTTGCCTCGATACTCTTCTTGAGTATTTTTATCACGATTCAGTATATTGATTTGCACAATCTTGTCATCTACTTTTTTTAGATTGCGGGGGCTGGAATCAAATTGTCGCATTGTCAAAACTGTGATTAGACCTTTATATTCTCCCAACCAGTCAGTAAATACTTGTTCTGCTACTGAAGGTTCGAAACGGAAACCATCATCACATCTCTGATATTGTGTGGAAGCCATACCATATTTCTTTTTGTAATAGTCTTTGATGCGGCAAGTGAACTCTCTGAACAATCCTGTAGTAGCTGCCCGGGTTACAATATCCGTTGCTCCCAGCCCATTGGAAGGCAGGCCTCCGATATGCTGTGTACGTTCCAGAATAACAGACGTTTTCCCAAGCTTGGCAGCTGCAAGTGCTGTGGTCAAACCGCCGGGCGTTCCTCCCACTATAACAATATCATATGTTTGTTGTGCAAAAACATTGATGCTCCAAAATAATAGTAAAGTTATTAGTAATTGTTTCATTGTAATTTCTATTTATTTATATTAGTAGATTGATATACATGTATCTGTTGCTTCTTTTTTCCGGGTTCCTGGATTTTCATTTTACTCATGTTGACATGGTGTGCGTCATCCAGTACTATAGCTGGTCTATAATCTCTTTTTCGGGCAATAAATGTAACGTTCTCTAAAGCAATCCCCTCAACATGTCGGAGATAGAGCCCCCACGCCGGGAGTTCTTTGAAACATGAAAATTCAGGATATGAATCTGCCAACTCAGGAACTTTATCTAATTCTTCCGGAGTTATACCGACCTTTGCTATTTCCGGTTTTCCTGCTCCCGGATGATTGATTACCACATTTTTCAGAGTTACGTGTGTTATGGGATGCCCTTTCAGTCCAATGATACTTGCCGGCGATATATTTCTGGGCATATGTTCTATTGGTCCCTCATACTCATATCCTGCATCCGGTTTCCCTTCGGGAATTTCCACATACAAGTTAGAAATGAGAACAGAGTCCATAGATCCGACTTTATCCGAATGTGTACGGTTGCCTATCCGAAGAAATATAGCATTTCCTGTATTATAGGCTTGCAAACTATCCACTACTATGTTTCGGACATATCCTCCGTCAGGAGTGGCTATCGTTAATGCTGAACGATAAGTATCATAAACCTTATTGTTTATAATCCGGATATTTTCATATCCTCCAACTGTCATAGTGCCTAATTTTATTCCGTTAGCACTCGAACGCATGGTACAGTTACGAATCACTACGTTTCGACATGCAACCTCTGCTTTATGGGATTTCAAGCAGACTGCATCGTCCGAAGCGTCGAAGAAGGAATTTTCTATCAATACGTTCCGGCAATCGACGATATCAATGCCATCGTTATTCCAATATGCTTTATTGTCGACTGTAATTCCCCTCACCCATAGCGAGTCGCACTCTTCGTATTCCTGTGTCCAGTCACAGGTGTTTTTTAGAGTGATTCCTTCTATAGTTATACCCTGGCATTGCTTGAAATGAATCCCTCGCGGTCTACGCGGTCTGTCGTTTTCCAGAGGATCTTTGATAAAACCTTTATGCACCTGGTCGATTATGTTATATGATACTTGGCGTCCTTGTGCGTCAATTACTCCTTTTCCATAAATAGCTATATTCTTTTGACTTATAGCTCGAATCATACTGTAGCAAGGGCCTTCCATATTATAGTCGTACGGGTTCAGAGAGCCTACCAGCACTGCCCCTTCCTTCAATTGTATCGCTACATTCGATTTGAGTTCAATGCTACCTGTTAAATAGCGGCCGACATTAAAAACTAAAACGCCTCCTCCTTCTTTGTGAATATAATCGATGCCGGTCTGGATAGAATTAGTATTCAACGTTACTCCATCAGACTTTATGCCAAAGAAAGATGCATTATATTCTTTACTCCATACTAAAGAACAAGAAAGGGAAAAAAGAATTGATAATATATATGTTCTCATAATCAATTATTTAAATGTTTCTGACGGATTGTCCGTCATGATAAATTCTAAAATACCTCCGTCTGTGATTTCATGATGAAAGATTCTGAAGCGTTTTAACTCTTTTCCATTCAAGAAGACTACCTTTACATATTTATTTTCTTTCGATAAGTTTTCAGCACGAATGGTGAAATTCTTTCCGCCTTCCAGACGTAACACCATTTCTTTCAATTGAGGAGCACCAATAATATATTCTCCACTGATAGGGTCTACGGGGTAAAATCCCATGGCTGAGAATAAATACCATGCGGACATCTGCCCACAATCATCATTCCCGCATAATCCGTCGGGAACGGGCAAATAAAAGCGATCAAAGATTTCGCGGACAAGTTCTTGTGTTTTCCAGGGTTCTCCTGCATAGTTATATAGGTAAGCTACATGATGGCTGGGTTCATTACCATGAGCATATTGTCCTATAAGCCCGGTCACATCCGATACAAAACCTGTATTTACAGTCTTGTTCTCAAGCCAGAAAAGTGAATCGAGTTTTGCTGTAAATGCTTTATTTCCTCCCATCATCTCAATCAAAGAATCTACATCGTGTTGCACATGCCATACATACTGCCATGCATTGCCTTCGGTATAATCCCCTCCGGAAGTTCCGGCATGTGATAATCTGAAAGGATCAAAAGGATCTCTCCATTTGCCTTGTGAATCTTTTCCTCGCATTAGTTTTGTTGCCGGATCAAATAGGGATGTATATGCGCGAGCTCTTTTGGAAAAGAAATCATAATCTTCCTTTTTTCCTAATGCTTTTGCCATCTGCGCCACGCAATAGTCATCATAGCAACTTTCTAAAGTTCTGGAAACCGATTCTTCAGGAACAAGATCGAAAGGATAATATCCATACTGATTGTATGTTTCCCAATCAGACTTCGGATGGGACTCTAATGATGATTTTCTGATTGCTTCGTAAGCTCTTTCCGGGTCAAAACCTTTATACCCTTTCAGATATGCCTCTACAATAACGGGTATAGCATGGTTGCCAATCATACAATGGTTTTCTTTGCCCCATAAAGCCCATATAGGCAAATAACCCTGTATATCACAATGAGATAACATTGAATTGACAAATCCATTAACTTTCTCTGGCACTAAAAGAGTATATAGCGGATGAGCGGCACGATAAGTATCCCATAAAGATAAGGTAGAATAGTATTCTCCTATGGGAGAATGGAGGATGCTGTCATTAGGACCTTTGTATCTTCCATCCACATCGGTTATATTATTGGGTTGAATACACAAGTGGTAAATGGAAGTGTAAAAATTTACTTTTTGCTCTTCTGTGCCCGATACGTCTATACGTGATAATAAATTGTTCCAGGCTTCGGCAGCTTGAGTCTTCACCTTCTCAAAGTTCCAGTCCGGATTTTCTTTTTCCAATGCTTCCTGCGCGCCTTCTATACTGACAGTAGACAGGCCAACTTTTACTTGAACGCTTTCTCCTTGTTTTAAATCGAATGAAAGAAGAAGGCGTTTGGCCTTTTCCCCTTCCTGGGGCTGAAGTTCCTCAACAGCCATATAGGGTTTGTCGAATTTGATAACATAGAAGAACTCTCTTTCTACCCACATCTTCACCCTGTTCTTTCCGGCAATGCTATGTTGATCTAAAAATTGCATTTCTGCATCTATCACATGAGTTCGTAGCTGCTCATCCTTACTTACAATTCCACTTTGAAGGTCTACCAGAATGTGTGCCGGTCCTTCTTTTCTGAAAGTATAACGATGCATAGCTGTACGCTGTGTCGCAGTCAACTCTACATCCACCTCAAAATCAGATAAAACCACCGAATAATATCCTGGATAAGCTTTTTGATGCTCTTTATCATATCGACTTTTATATTTGCCATTTTGTATATCACCACAAAATGGCAGAATTAATATATCTCCTAAGTCAGGACATCCCGTACCATTCAGATGGTTTTGAGAAAATCCCATGATAGAGTCATCCTCAATATTAAAGCCGGAGCAATATCTCCACGAACCATTTCCACTTTCCGGGCTTACTTGTATCATTCCGAATGGTACACAAGCTCCTGGAAATGTATGGCCATTATCGGCATTGCCAATAAAAGGATTCACATAACAGCAATAATCCTGTTCAATATTACTACATCTTATGCTCAGAAAGCATACTCCAATTATAGCAAATACCCACCAAAAACATTCCTTTATTTTCATTTAATTTATTTTTTAAATAGTGATTTTACAAAATCAGTATTATTTCCCCAACGTTTATTGGGAGACTTTCCTAACTCCAGAGTCAAATCTCCGCCTTGCATGATTTCTTCATAACTTAACCAGCTTCTATTTAAAGTTTTGCCGTTTAAAACAGCTTTTTGAATATAGATGCACTCTGCATCAGGGCGATTTACATGGATTTTAAATTCCTGTTGAGAGGTTGGGTGTAATGTGACCGCATCAAAGACCGGAGCACTTATCCAATAATAGGGTACACCCGGGCAGACCGGAAATAATCCTATGGAGGATAGTACAAACCAGGAAGACATGGTTCCTGCATCGTCGTCCATTTCTTTCAAATATCCCCGTGGAGTGGTAGTGAAGATTTTACCAATATAAGGTTTTTCCCACTTTTCATGTGTCCCGTAATAATTAGTGGTAGGTTCAAGTAATATCTGACGGACTAACTTTTGCGTTTTCCATGGTTCTCCAAGGTAATAATATAAAAATGGAACGTGTATATCAGGCTGGTTCCCCATGTTGAATAAGTTATTCTCAAAGAAATAATCTAATTCGTTCAAAACCTTTTTCTTGCTGCCCAAAGTCGAAATTACCCAGTCGAAATCATGAGGTACGAACCAACGGTATTGCCATATAGTACCTTCATACAAACCGTCGCCGTGCATTATATCTGAAGTAGGGCCAATGTTCTTAAATTTCTGTAACCATATCGGTCTGTAGTCTTTAGAACGTAAAGAGAACTCTTTTTTTAACTCTTTATTACCCATTTTCCCTGCGAGTTCGGAAACTCCCCAGAAATCATATCCTCGTTCTAATGCTTTGTCCGGTGAATCGTTGGAGATATCTTCCGCCTCTTTCAGCATCAATGGGAGTAGTTCGTCGAGAGAACCATCAAACATCCCCTTTTGCAATGCATCTAAAATAGTGATAATAGAGTGTTCTGTACGTGTTGTCAAAAACGGTTCCGTTTTCGTTGCAGAGCGAGGCTTACCTTGTTTGTATAACTCCGCAAGTGAGGAAATCATCTGTTTGTATTCCGTGGGACAAACAATAGACAGCAGAGGATATTTTGTTCGGTAGGTGTCCCAAATGGACCAACCATGATAATAGGGTAACTGCTGGCCTTTATATACTTTTCCATCACTTCCCCTGTAACTGCCGGAATAATCATTGATTGTGAAAGGAGTTTGGCAAGCATGATAGAGCCGTGTATAAAATGATGTCTTTAAGTCTTCATCAGAAGTTTCTACTTGTATTTGCCCCAATAATTTTTCCCAGTTAGCACGTGCATTGGCACGTACTTGCTCGAAAGACAAGTTCGAGCACTCTTGTTTGAGATTCGCTTCAGCTTCTTCTGCACTGACGGAGGATAATCCTATTTTAAGTATAATTTGTTCATTAGGCTCTGTCTGGAACTTCCATAGCAATTCTGAATCGTTGTCTTCCGGTTTACAGGCAGATTTATCTTTCTCAATATAATAATAAAATTTGTAACTGCCTAAATCACAAGTGCAAGCGGAACGCACGAATCCCCTTACTGCATTGTTTCCTACAATATTATGTTCTTCGGCGATATGCTTACCATAAGAATGTTTAAAATCTATTTTGATGCCTGCTGCCTCTGTAGACGGATAAGTAAAACGATAGATAGCGGCAGTTCTGCCTGTAGTAATTTCAACTTTAAGCTGATTATCTAAAGTTATGCTATAATATCCGGGAACTGCTACTTCCGAAGCTTTATCCATCTTTAGAGGTTTGCATGATGTTTCGATAAAAGGTGTTATCAACAGATTTCCTCCGACACCTATGCAGCCCACTCCAGACATTCTGGTTTGTGAGAATCCCTTTAACTGATGTGCTTGATAATCATAACCTCCATTTCCACGAGGCATCGTTTCTGGTCCAGGTTTAATCATTCCAAACGGAATGGTTGCGGATGGATCGGTTTGTCCATGATCATCGGAAGTGCCAATGAAAGGATTTACAAAAGAGGTTTGTTGAGCTTGAACCATAGAAAGGGACAAGCATAATACTAATATTACACTGAAGTATCTCATATTAAATGTTTTATAAATAAAAGAGGGTTTCAAAAGAAACGCAAACTCTTAAAACCCTCATATTAGAAAGGTAGAATCAATCTTTTAGTCCAGGAACTATAAGGAGTTCATTGTCTGGTATCGGGAAATAATAGAATTCTTCGCTTAATGTTAAATTGGGATTTAAAGAAAGCTCGGCTGCATCTCTATAATTCTTTTGCAAATGAAGAATCTCATGTCTTTGCATGGTAAAGAAACGCCCCATGCAGCTATGTTCCATACCTGCGGTTTCCCACCGTCTCTCATCCAAAACAGCTTTTTGGAAGTATTCCTTAGTCACATCCTTTGAAATGAGTGGTACTCCTGCTCTTTTTTGTACTCTCCACATACAGTCAAATGCTAAATCATCAATATTCTTACTTCCATAAGCAACTGCCTCAGCATACAGTAGCAGAATATCAGCATATCTAAATATCATTCTGGTTTTCCCGCTTGCACTTGAAATTCCTTTAGTTTCGTAATACCCGTCATCGTAATTAAATACCCAGTCCGAACTTTCTATATTCTTCTTCCAATAAGGATGTTTCTGATTGGTTGCGGGGTCGTCCCAATCCAGTAATGGATAACGTCCTGTTTCCGGGTTACGTTCCTGTCCGGTCATCGTCACTTTAGTCAAGAACCAAGCATCTTTGCGTATTCCTTCCGGCATACTTCTGAAAAATTCCAATTCAACCATATAGTCACACCATCCGCCGGACTCTTCGGGTAATTCACTTTTAGGGCCAGAGAAATAATTTTTCGTTTTGTTATGGAACTCTCCGAATACTATTTCTTTGGAGTAATTAGCCTCCGGTTCTTTAGTCAATGTGCGTATATCCGGCTCTAATATATAACCATAGGTAGCTTCATTTTCAATAATTTCTTTATATTTTGCAGCTGCCTTATCGTAATATTCGGCTCCCTTTTTCAGAGGCCAGCCTGCTTCTGTCATGTAGACAGAGGCCAACAAAGCTTTTGCAGCGCCTTTGTTAGGAGCTACATTGATTCCGTTCTGAAAATAAGGCGCTATCTTATGATTGTCCGGTAACATTCTTTCTGCCGTTAATGCATCCGATTCTATTAATTCATATATTTTCTGCACATCTGCTTTGGGGGTATTGTAATTTATCTCATTCTCTGTAATCAGAGGTATACGCCCCCAAATACGTACAAGCATAAAATAGTTTAATGCTCTCAGGAAATAGGCTTGTCCCAGTCTCGGCTCCAGGAAAGACTTCTCAACCGGTGTTCTTTCTGCATTATTAATCACATAATTACAAGCCTTGATTGTCTGATAATAGAGTTGATACATTTCAAGAATATCTGTGTTGCCTGAATTGAAATTAAACCGGTCATATTCCGAGAAACGTGACTTATTGCCACCACTATGCGCTGTCACATCATCTGCACACCACACATAAATAGCTCTGAAGACGCGGGCGTTAGTCTGGTAATATTTGTTATACATTCCGGTTATAGCCATATCCAAATCTTCCGGACTTGAGAAGAAAGAAGAAGGAGTAAGCCTGCCACGAGGGTCTTCTTCCAGGAAATTGTCGCAAGAGCATAAAGCAAATAATAATATGCTATAAATCAATATATTTTTCATTTTACATCTATTTTATTGGTTAAACTAAAATGAGAATCCAAGCCCCAAAGTAAATGTTCTTGGCAATGGGTATGAACCGCCATCAACGCCTGCATTAATGTCGCTATTGCCGCCATTGCTTGTGATATCCATAGTTCCTTCCGGATCATATCCTGTATAAGAAGTGATCGTAAACAAGTTTTGAGCACTCAGAGAGATTCTGACATCTGCAAATTTTGTTTTTGCTCTGGGAATTGTATATGCAATGCTTACATTCTTTAATCTTAAATAATCGGCCTTTTCGAGATATTGAGCAGTCTCAAATCTGGAATTGATTGTTGAACTAAACGGATTCGGTATCTTTGTATTTTGGTTTTCGGGGGTCCATCTGTTATAATAACCTTCTTTAGAGGTGATAAAACGTGAATCACTGACACATTCATTGGTGAGATAGCGTGATAAATTCAAACGGTCAGCTCCCAGTGAACCCTGAAAGAATAAGTTGAAATCTAAATTCTTCCATTTGATAGTATTGCTCCATCCTAATATTACATCAGGAAATGCCTGCCCGATAATATCTGCATCATCAGATTCCAATTTGTAATTCACGTTCTTCTCTTTAAATTTATTATCTCCAGGCTTTTGTCCCCATTTAGCTGCTTCTTCAGCCTCGTCAGTGCGCCATAAACCTTCCCAAATATACCCGTAGATGCTACCTAACGGTTTTCCTACTTGCAGTACGGCCGTATTGAGAGAAGCTTGGTCTAATTTTGTTCCCGGATGTAACCTCGTTTCATCTCCTAAGCTGACGACTTCATTCTTTGAGTAGGATACATTGAATGTACTTTCCCATACTAAATTCTTGCTTTGAATGGGGATTCCGGTTAAGGAGAACTCAAGACCTCTGTTTTTCACTTCACCAAGATTTACCCAAGTGGTTCCTCCGCCATCATAGTAAGGTATAGGTTTCTTTAGCAATAAGCCAGTCGTATTCTTTTGATATACGTCGATATTTGCCAGAATTCTGTTATTTGCAAATGCCATATCTAAACCTAAATCATATTGAGTAGTTTTTTCCCATGTCAGATTGGGAGTGGCAGGTCCGGAAACTCCGTATCCGGGATAATCACTTGTGCCTCCCCAGCCATACTTTGATTCGGCTAAAAGTCCTAAAGTAGAATAAGCACCAATAGCTTGGTTACCGGTATTACCCCAGCTCATTCTCAGTTTCAGGACATCGAAGATATTGAGATTCTTTATAAAAGATTCTTCTGACATTCTCCAAGCAACGGCAACTGATGGAAAATTCCCCCATTTATTCTTACCTTGGAATTTGGAAGAGCCATCCCGTCTGATGGTTGCAGTAAGCAGATATCTATCCTTGAACTGATACATAGCGCGTCCCATAAATGAAACCAATGAAGAACGTGAGAATGAATTGCTGAACAGATTCATATCTCCTAAACTCAAGTTCCAAAAATCAACGGATTCTGTTCTTAGGTTAGCGACTTCATTCGACAATCCTGTAGTTGTTGATTGTGATACCTCCATTGCTCCCATAAGATTCAACTTATGGTCTTTCCATTCTCTCACATAGTTTATTTGATTTACATTATACCAGTCAAAACTGTCATTCTGATTATTGTTTGCAGAATTGTTCTGAGCCCGTAAATCATTTGCATTGGATTTCATCCAACGATTTTTGTAATCTTTGTAATGAGCAGCACCCTGGAAATTCAAACTCAACCCTTTAACAGGTAGTTGCACCATAAACTGTAGATTTGCAGCCAGGTAATTGGTGTAACTTTCATCCAAGTCCTGAGTTAATCGACCATAAGGATTATCTTTGGTTGAGTTGATATTATCTCTCAGCCAGTTTCCTTCTTCATCTTTCAATTTTAAAGTAGGGCTATAGGTAATTGCATCTGCTATAATGGTTCCAACCCCACCACGCGGACCGTTTTTATTTGTTTTTCGTCTCACAGCATTCACATCTAAGTTCATCTTCAACCAATTAGTGACATCGGCAGTTATGTTGGACCTTAAACTGAATTTCTGACTTTTCGATTCCTTCAAAATACCTTCTATGTCCATCATATTCATAGATACTAAATATTGGAGCTTCGGAATACCTCCTGAGATGGATAGCTTATAATTCTGAGTATGAGCTGTTCTAAACATTAAATCCTGCCAATCCGTACCACCATTCTTTTTCCACTGGGTGATTTCATCCTGAGAAAAGAAGTCTTGAGTTGCTCCTTTTTCCCGACGATATTCATTGTAAAATTCGGCATACTCGCTTGCACTTAATAAATCCAGCTTTTTAGCAATAGTGGATATTGATTGTTCCGTTTCCAGATGGATATTTGTCTTGCCTTCAGCTCCTCTTTTGGTAGTAACTAATATTACTCCGTTTGCACCGCGAGAACCATAAATAGCAGTTGCCGAAGCATCTTTCAAGACTTCTATTGATTGTATATCATTTGGAGCCAGATTGTTGAATAAGTCTGTGTTAGGTACTCCATCCACAATATAAAGTGGGGAGTTTCCGCCATAAATAGAGTTTGCACCGCGTATACGGATTTGGGTACTCTGCTCCGGTGCACCGGAATTTGTTATGACAACAACACCGGGGATTCTTCCGCTTAAAGCTTGATCCAGCCGTGTCATCGGTTGGTCCTTTATATTCTTTTGTGAAATGGAGGATACCGAACCTGTCAGATCTGATTTCTTCACGGTTCCATAGCCGATTACAACCACTTCGTCAAGCATTTCCATATCTTCTTGCAGAACAATGGCAATATGCTTACCGGTGACTTTTGTGGTTTGAGCTTTATAACCGATAAATGAAATCTGAAGAGTGTTTCCTTGTGAAGCCTGAATGGCAAATTTGCCATCTATATCTGTAATCGTACCTATTGATTTACCTACTACACTGACATTTGCGCCTATAACGGGTTCTCCTTTTACGTCAGTCACTATTCCTGTTACTTTTTCCTGTTGTTGCATCCGGTCCAACAGGCTATTATTCTTCGATAAAATAATATAATCGTTTTCGAATTTATAGCCAATTCCTACTTCTGCCAACGTTTCTTTCAAATATGAAGATACCTTAGCAGATTTGTTTTGTATAGTAACCTGACGATTGGTATCTATTTCGCGATTGCTATATACAACTAAATAATCCGTCTGCTTTTCTATTTCTTCTATTAACTGACCTACAGATATAGAATTAGAAGGAAAGGAAATGATTGAATTTTGTGCTTCCGTATTTACTGCCAGTAACTGGAATGCACAGGCGAATAGCAAGAATAAAGAGATTCTCATAATTCTAAAATAATCTTTAAAGCTTTGATTTTGGACAATAAAGAGTGATAACAAAGGATTTATTTTCATATCTTTGTATTTAGAGTGAATACTAAAAAATGTTTTCTGGTGTTTACTTTCTCCGGGCGACAGGTGGTGGTGCACTTGTCGCCTTTTTTAATATAATTCTATGTCTTCATATGGATAATGTATTAAAGGTTAAACAATTGTATTATTTCAAGGTGATCACGTTCTTCTCTTTATTAATTTCAATCTTAAAATGATGTATTTTCTGAATGGTATATAGTATTTTTTCTATTCCATCCCTTTGACGGAACTTACATGTATAGCAAATATCTTGTAATTTGGGATTTGCGATATTGATTGTGACATCATAATATAATTCCAACTTGCGAACAATTTCGGCCAAGCGCTCATTGTTAAAACTGTAAATGCCGTTTCGCCACAATAACATATCAGGATTTTTTATATTGCTGACTGTCAACTTTCCATCTTGTGCAATGCTTTCTTCATTAGGTCTTAATATCACTTGGTTGCTTTTGTAGAATACTTGGACGGCACCTTCAATCAGACTTGTTTTTATTTGTTTGGTATCTGGATAGCTGTACACGTTGAACTTTGTTCCTAATACTCGTATTTTCGCATCTTGAGCAGTCACAATGAAAGGTTTTTCTTTATCTTTGGATACTTCAAAGAAAGCTTCACCTGTAATGGAAACAGTTCTCTCTTTTCCATAAAAATGCGAGGGATAAATCAAGGTGGACTGTGCATTTAGCCAAACAATAGTACCATCTTGTAGAGTTATGCAAGCACGTTGCCCCGCCGGTACATATAAAGTATTGGTTTGCGCTTGGAGATCATCTTGTAGCTGATGTGACATGTGCCAAACGGATAACTGATATGTGCCTATCATTAAAATGAGTATTGCTGCTGCATATTTCATAGTTTTCACTAACCAAATGTGCATCTTTTTGCTTCTTATCCGTTTCAGGAAATGCTGATAGCCTGTTTTCCCTTCTTCTTTATCTTCTGCATGCGAAGATAAATTCAGTAATGCCTGCATATTCTGATACTCGGCAAACTGTTTTTTCAATTCCTCGTTTTTTTCTATCTCACGAAGAAGTAATAACCTCTCATTGGCTTCCAGGCCGTTTTGGAAATATTTTAGTATACGTTCATCCATCTTTTTATGACTTAATTCATAGTATAGACGGATGTAGAAAAAGAATCCGCTAAAAGAAAATCATTTTTTTTATTCCAGTTACAAATAATACAGGAAGATAAAGAGAGGGAAGTAGTCTTTTAATTCATTTCGTAGTTTCTTATAAGCAATCCCCATCTGAGTTTCAACTGTATTAATTGAAATATTCATCTCTTCTGCTATTTCTTTTTGTTTTTTGCCTTCCAGCTTACTTTTCAGGAATATCTCCCTACATCTTTCAGGGAGTGAATTCATTACTTTAGAAAGCAATTGTTCTACATCATCTTTTTCAAAAATCCCTTCATCTAATTCTCCTAAAGAATAATATTTCATTTGTAGGGTCAATCTATACTCTTCCTGCATTTTATCCTCGACTTCTTTTTGCACTATTTTATGTCGGAGAAAGTCGATGCATCGGTTTTTTATAGAAGTAAATAAATAGGCCAGGATATTGATAGGTAATGGCAATAGTTCTTTTTTCTCCCAGAAATCGAGGAAAACATCTTGCACTATATTCTCCGCATCTTCATCCGACAAGACATATTCTTGGGCAAAACGTTTCATCTTTGAAAAATAAGAAAGATAAATCTGTTCAAAATCAATATGTTGCTTTTCTAGTATCACCTAACGTTTTTTTAGATTATGGGGCAAATATAATAAGTTTAGAATGATAAGCAAGTCATAAAATGAAGTTTTTCTATCATCACATTTTTAAGAGTAAAGTGGAACATGAATAAATTGGGGATACAAACTAAGAGGCTCTATTCCTTTAGGAATGAGCCTCTTAGTTTGTGGACCAGCCTGGGCTTGAACCAGGGACCTCCAGATTATGAGTCTGTTGCTCTAACCAACTGAGCTACAAGTCCGGTGTTATCCTCATCGGATAGCGGGCACAAAAATAGTATATTCTGTTGAAATAAGCAAACCTTTCGAGCAAAATATACTGTTCGTTCCTTTATTTTTAGAACTTATACGTGCGTTTGGGGTTCTTCGGGAACCATCCTTTTTTTACGCGGTCCTCCTGTTCGAAAACCTCTTTGATGGTCCAGAACGAAGAAAAAGCAAATACTCCTAAGAGGGAAGCTACCAAGATATTCTCTACGCAAAGCGAAGCTGCAACGCCACCGATGCCCAGCAAAAGAAAAATCCACCAGCATTTGGTACCCCAATAGTACTCGGCCTTCACTACAACGGGATGAAACAACCCGATGATGAGAAATGTACAAATGCCGATGAATAAACCCGAAAGATGATATTCGTTTAAAAGCTCCATAAATTATCTGTTATTTCTCCGGACAAATAGGAATTTCCTTCTTGATGCTTTGTTCCAGTGAAATCAACGTTTCAGTAGCGGTTACACCCGGAATCTCCTGCATCTTGTTGTTCAGCAAGTCCATCAGGTGCTCGTTGTCACGTGCATATACTTTCGTCAGCATCGTGTAAGGGCCTGTAGTGAAGTGGCATTCCACAATTTCTGGTACTTTTTCCATTTCGGCAACCACTGATTTGTACATGGAACCTTTCTCTAACTTGATACCCACGTACGTGCAGGTTCTGTAGCCCAGAGATTTTGGGTTCACATGATAACCGGAACCGACAATTACGCCTAAATCAATCAAACGTTGCACACGTTGATGAATGGCAGCACGTGATACGCCACACTCAGCAGCTACATCTTTGAAAGGAATGCGGGCATTCTGGGAGATTATCTCCAGAATTTGCCGGTCAAGATTGTCTATTTTTTCCATAATATCAATTAGTGTAAGTTCTTGTTTTTATCAAATAGTAAGCAAATATAGGACTTTATTTTAATTTCTCTATATAAAAGGAGGAAAAAATAAGGAATAAGTAAAAAAGAAGCGGGCGAAGCAGATGTTTTTGTTTACATCTGTTCGTCCGCCAAGTCCATGCGGTTGAAGGTGAATCTTCAGCCGATAATTATTTCTCGATACCGAGGAGCTCTACTTCGAATATCAAAGTTGAGAACGGTTGGATTTGACCGCCTGTTTCTTTGCCACCGTAAGCCAGTTCCTGAGGAATATAAAGTTCCCACTTAGAACCTACAGGCATCATAGTGAGGGCTTCTGTCCAACCTTTGATTACCTGGTTGGCACGGAAAGTAGCCGGTTCGTTACGTTTGAAAGAGCTGTCGAATTCAACACCTTCAATGGTAGTACCTTTGTAGTTTACTTTCACCTTGCTGGTATCAGCAGGGATTTCACCGTTTCCTTTGGTGATGATTTTGTATTGCAGACCGCTCGGAGTGGTTACAACACCTTCTTTAGTCTTGTTGTCAGCGAGGAACTTCTCACCGGCAGCTTTGTTATCAGCGTATTTAACGGCCAATGCTTTCTCTTGAACGGCATTCATGCCTTCACGCATGTAAGTAGTGGCAGCTTCTTTGCTCATAACGTTGGTCTTACCCGTAACACCTGCGATGAAACCTGCTAACATGTTTTCGCGGCTGATGCTTTGAGTAGAGTCGTTACCGAAGATTTGTTGGTTGAAGCCTTCTACCCATTGTTTGCCTACCATCTGGCCGATTTGTATACCAGTCAGGTAAGCAACGTCTTTCTTGCTGGTTTTAGAAGCACCTTCGTTGAAACCTTTGATGAAATCTGCCATCTGCAGGGTGTCAACGCCTTGTTGCATCAGATACTGAGTCAAACCTTCAGTACGAGCCATACCGATGGCGTAAGATAATGAGTCAACGTCTGTTTTCAGATTCGCTTTCGGGCTTTGTGCAGTACAGGAAGCTAAACCTGCGCCTACTGCGAGAGCCATGATTAATGTTACTTTTTTCATTTTGCTTTTTACTGTTTATTTTTATTTTTGGGATAATATTTCGAGCAATTCCACATCGAATACCAATGTGCTGTGGGGCGGAATCATTTCGCCTGCGCCTTGTGCGCCGTATGCCAGGTCGGAAGGAATGTAGAGTTTCCACTTGGCGCCTTCGGGCATCAGTTGCAAGGCTTCTACCCAGCCGGGGATTACCTGGTTCACACCGAATACGGCAGGTTGTCCACGCTTGATGGAGCTGTCGAACAGGGTTCCGTCAATCAGCGTACCTTCGTAGTGACATTTCACTTGGTCGGTGGCTGTTGCATACTTTCCTACGTTGCCTTCGTTGATGACTTCGTATTGCAGGCCGCTGGGCAGGGTAACCACGCCCGGGCGTTTTTTGTTTTCTTCCAGAAAAGACTTGCCTTGTTCAACGGCGGCGGCATTCATTTTATCTTCCAGTTCGGCGAAGTATTTGTTCACTATGTCGCGGGCTTCTGCGTGCGCAATAGCGGTTTTGTTTCCTTCTAATACATCTTTGATAGCTTGTGCAAAGTCATCTACTTCGATGCCTTTAGCACCCATGCTTAATAAATTCTGACCTATTCCGAGGCCGATAGCGTAGCTAAATTTATCCATATATCTATTGGGTTGAGACTGAAAGTGATTTATCTTTCAATCAGTTGCAAAATTACAAGTTGCAAAAGTAAGTGTTTTATTCGAATGATTTGCGCTTTTAAGATTTAAATTTTCTTATATCTGTGGCAACTTCGGCAATCTTCCGTATTTTTGTAAGAAACTAACCGTAATAATAAGAAGGAGATTTGGTATGAAGAACTTGGTTATTTTGTCCGGTGCCGGGATGAGCGCCGAGAGTGGCATCAGTACATTTCGTGATGCTGGCGGATTGTGGGACAAATATCCGGTGATGCAGGTGGCCAGCGCCGAGGGATATGTGCGCGACCCGGAGCTGGTGATTAACTTCTACAATGAGCGCCGCAAGCAGTTGCTCGATGTGAAGCCGAACGAAGGTCATGTTGGCCTTGCCGAACTGGAGAAGGACTTTCATGTGACGGTGGTCACGCAGAATGTGGATAACCTGCACGAGCGTGCCGGAAGCACGCACGTCATCCATCTGCACGGCGAACTGACGAAGGTTTGTTCGAGCCGTGACCCTTATAATCCCCGTTACGTCAGGGAGTTGAAGCCGGAAGAGTATGAAGTGAAGATGGGCGACAAGGCGGGCGACGGCAGTCAGTTGCGTCCGTTCATCGTCTGGTTTGGTGAAGCTGTACCGGAGATAGAGACAGCTATCAACTATGTGGAGAAAGCGGACATCTTTGTGATTATAGGTACTTCGATGAATGTATATCCGGCCGCAGGCCTGCTGAACTATGTGCCCCGCGCGGCGGAAGTCTATCTGATTGACCCGAAACCTGTGGATACCCATTCGATGAGGCGGATACATGTGATTCAAAAAGGAGCTTCGGAAGGGGTGAAAGAGCTAAAGAAAGAGATTCTGGGCTAACTGCCAGTACTATAGTAATCTACAGACAGATATTTTTGCCATCTTTTGCCACTGCATTGGCAAACTTTTGCCATAGGCATGGCAAAGTCTTGCCATCGCGGTGGCAAAGTTTTGCCAAGCCTATGGCAAGAATTCGTTTGTTAGTAGGTGAAAAAGATGGGATTACTTTGCCTTCCGCAACTTACTTCTTCAGCACTACCCGCACCACGAACCATGCATGGTGTGCCACGGTACTTATCAATCCGTAGTGCTGCGCCATGATGCGGAAGCGTTCCCGCAGGGATGCTTTTTGGTTCTGTGTGGTCATGCCTTCTTCCAGATAATCGATAAGTGTGAGATGCGTGTTGTGCAGCGTCCGCGCTTTTTTCATGATGCGGATGCACCAGTCGAAGTCGGCGGAGAAACGGTAGCGCATATCGTAGGGCATAGCCAGACTACGTTTGGCGAAAAATGCTTGGTGGCAGACGAGCATACCTTGCTTGAAGCTTTTCCACGTCAGCACTTCGGGGGCGGAGAGGCGGCGCATGCGCAGGAAGTGCCCTTCTTTGTCAACCAGGGCGGTCTCACCGTAAATGACGTCCGGCAGTTCGCCAATCCCCAGGGTATGCACCAACTGTTGCAGCGTGTCGTCTTCGTGGAAGCTGTCGCCGGCGTTGAGGAAACAGAGGTAGTCGCCCGTAGCCAGATTGATGCCCTTGTTCATGGCGTCGTACAGTCCCTTGTCCGGTTCGCTGACAATCCGGGTGATGCGGTCGCGGTACTTTTCGGCAATGGCGAGGGTGCGGTCCCGGGATGCACCGTCTACGATGATGTACTCCACATGATGGTAGGTTTGTGAGATGACACTCTGTATCGTGTCTTCCAATACGGCCTCGGCATTGTAAGTCACGGTGATGATGCTGAACTTCGGGGTGGGACGGTTATGCATGTCTTCCGGTTATTTTGTTATAAACGTCGATGTATCTCTTGGCGATGGCTCTTTCGGAATAGTTGCTGACGGCTTTCCGGACGGCTTGTTCGGCGAGGGTGTCGTATTCCGGTTCGGTCAGTATCCAGTAGATACCGTTGGCGAAATCCTCGGCCGACTTGTATTGCGCCACATATCCGTTGTGCAGATGGTCTATCATCTCCGGTATGCCGCCCACGTTGAAGCCTACGCAGGGGGTGCCGCACGACATGGACTCTATGATGGTGTTCGGCAGATTTTCTTCCAATGCCGGGGTAACGAAGAGGTCTACAGCGTTGTAGATGTCCACCAGTTGATGCTCGTTGTGGATGAAGTTGAGCGGATATACCTTGAAAGGCAACATGTGTTCCAATTGCTCGGACTGGTTGCCGAAGACGACAACGCCCAGTTGGTCTTTCAGTTCCGGATGCTTCTCTGCCAGCAGTTTACAGGCCTTAATCATGTAGTCGATGCCTTTCCGCTCATCCGTAATCTTTGCCGAGCCGAACAAGATGAGTTTACTGTCTTGCGGAAGCATGCATTTGTTGCGGGCTTCCTTCTGGTTGTGCGGCTTGAAGAGGTTGGTATTGATAGGATTGGGAATACTCGTGATGCTGTGCCCGCTGAACAGGGCGCTCTTCTGAACGCGCTCTTCCAGCCAGTGGCTACAGGCTACGAAGTTAATGTGGCGCCCTTCATACAACTTTTGCTTTTTGAGGAAGATGCGGTGGGAGAGGTCTCGTTTCCGGCTTCCGCCGTGGATGAAGGGGCAATGGTGGCATTCTTGTTCGTAGTGCGTGCAGCCGCCGGAGTAGTGGCAGATGCCGGTGCAGGGCCACATGTCATGCAGGGTCCATACCACGGGCTTGCCCGAGGCAAGAATCTTCTCGATGTTCTTTAGGGAAAGCATCCCCTGGTTTATCCAGTGAAGGTGTATGATGTCCGCTTGCTGAAACTCCGGCAGGGTGGTGATATCCGTGCCGGTATTGGCTATGTCTACGGCGAAGAGATGCCTTTTATTGAAGTGGTTGGCTTTCCAGATAACAATCCGTTCCCATACGAATTTCCACACCATGCGCAGGTTGTGGTTCAGTTCTACGACGGTGATCTGTTCGGTTTGTTTGTCGCGCACCAGCAGCTTGGCCTTGATGCCGCTATTCTTAAGGGCTTCCATGAGGCGACTGGCGGCTACGGCTGGCCCGCCTATCTTCTCTGTGGTATTGATAAGTAGTATTCTCATTGTATCACCTTTTTCTTTTTTAGATTTTGATAGAGAGTGAGATATTCCTTTGCAACGACTTCACTGGAATATTGTTCAAAGACCCGGCTTCGCATAGTTTCCTTCGATAGAGAGGTTTGAGCTTCGGTCACTCCCCACCGGATGCCTTCTGCCAGGCTGTCGGCAGAGAGATAGTCGGCGAGGAAACCGTTTTCCTTGTGCCGGATGATGTCTGCCTGTCCGCTGTTGCCGAAAGATACGGGGATGCAACCGCAGGCTTGTGCTTCGATGAGAGTCTGCCCGAATGTCTCGTAGAAGGAAGCGGAGACGGTGACGTCTGCGGCGGAGTATAGCTGTGAGAGTTTACCGGTGTCGCCGATTCTTCCGAAATAAGTATAGCTGACGGGGATGGCGGCAAACAGTTTTTCCGGATGCTTGATTCTTCCGAACAGGGCGAGATGAAGTTCTTCCTCCCGGAAGTGATTCTTTTTAATCAGCAGGCGGAGTGCTTGCAGCAGGTATTCCACTCCTTTGATGGGGTCGTCGATGCGGGCGGCACCGAAAAGGATGATGTGCTTGTCGGCGGGCAAGTCCAGCTCTTTTCGGGACGATGCTTTGTCCAACATCCGGAAGTCGGCGGGGGAAAGGGTATTGGGGATGACGGAAACAGTTTTTTCCTGGAGTAAGGTGCTTTGGCGGACTTGCGAGGAGAGCCATGTGCTGACGGCAACGATATTCAGTTGGTCGGCATGGGCGAAGAGTTTCTGTTTCTTCTTGAATACCCGGTGTGCCAGGTCGTTCCGGCCGGGGAAGCGCAGGAAGCGGCAGTTCCGGCATTCACTTTTGAAAAGCGTGCAGGTGTGGGCGTGGTGGCAGATGGCTGTGCACTCCCACATGTCGTGCATGGTCCAGACGACCGGTTTGCCCGATTCGAGGATTTCCTGTATGTTGCGGATGGAGAGCATTCCCTGGTTAATCCAGTGAAGATGTATGATGTCGGCTTCGCGGAACGCTGGTAGGCGGGTTACGTTGAAGCCGGTGTTGGCAATGGATACGGTGAAAAGGTTTTTCCGGCTGAAAAGGTTGTTCGTCCAGATAACCAGTCTTTCGAAGAGGAAGGTACATTTCTTTTGCCAGTTCTTGCCCACCGGAATCACTAATTTCGACTGGCTTTCTTTGTGCAGAACGAGCATTTTCACCTCTGTTCCCGCTGTATGGAGCGATTCCATCAGGCGTCTGGCGGCAATGGCGGCTCCACCTGTTTTCTCGGACGTATTGATAATAAGTACTCTCATGTTGCGGAATGTTTTGGCAAAAGTACAGCTTTTACTGCTTTCTATCCACAAATTCGCGGTTTTTTTAGCCAGTAAAGGCTAAAGTATCTATCTTTGCAAGGGAATAACTATAGTAATAATCATATGGGAGAAAAAGGCTTGAAATGGTTGGAGCAGCTCTGGCAGTGCTTCCTCAGCATCGTAAAAATCCTGTTGCAGTCCAAGTGGAGCACACGTTTGCCGTCTTCTTTCAGCAATCCGGATGAGTTGCTGATACTGGCTAACGGTCCCTCACTGAACCGCACGGTGGAAGAATCGGCAGATTTCATTAAGGGAAAAACCTTGTTGGCAGTGAATTTCTGTGTTACCTCGCCCATGTTCGAGCGCCTTCGCCCCGAAATCTATCTGATTGCAGACCCGTTGTTCTGGATTGTTCCGGAAAAGCGCATACAACTCTTCAAGACGATGGCCGAGAAAACCACGTGGGACATGAACTTCTTTGTTCCCGCCCGCGCCCTGAAGAACAAAGACTGGCAACCGCTTCTGGCTGGCAATCCCCACATCAAACTCTATATTTACAACACCACCCCGATTGAAGGTTTCCAAAGCTTCTGCAACTGGATATTTCGCCGGGGCTGGGGCGTTCCCCGTCCGCACAACGTATTGATACCTTCCATTGCTGTGGGGCTTCGCTTACCTTTCAAGAAGATTTATCTGGCAGGTGCCGACCATTCCTGGCTGCCGGAAATCACTGTAACCGATGATAACGTAGTACTGATGCATCAGAAGCACTTCTACGACCAGAATAAATCGCAGGCCGACACCGTGAAACAGGAAAACCTGAACAGCGCGCGGCTCTACACCATACTTTATCACATGCACGTAGCTTTCAAGTCCTATTTCATACTCGAAGCTTACGCCCGACGGCTGGGTAAGGAGGTAATCAATGTCACCCCCGGCTCTTATATCGACGCTTTTAAACGGATGAAATTATGAAAGATGGAATAATTATTCAGGCACGCACCGGCTCCACCCGGTTGCACAACAAGATTTTGCTCCCCTTCTATGGTGAACAACGCATTATCGACATTCTGATAGCCAATATCAAACAGGCCTGTCCGGACAAATGTATCGTGCTTGCCACTACCAACCGTCCGCAAGACGATGTGCTGGCCGAAGTAGCCCACCGGGCGGGTATTCTTAGCTTCCGTGGTGATGAAGACAACGTGCTCGACCGCTTTATCCGTGCCGCCGAAGTCTTCGGCATCGACCGTTTCATCCGTGTTTGCTCGGACAATCCTTTCCTGCGCCCCGAAACTTTCAACACCTTCTTTGCCGAACACACTTTCTCACCGGCAGATTATATCGCCTACGGTTTTGCCGACGGACGCCCTACCATCAAGTCGCATCTGGGATTGTATGCTGAACTGACTACCACGGATGCCTTGCGCCGTGCAGCTGTCTCTACCCAAGAGAAACTCTATGTGGAGCATGTCACCATCTATCTCTATACGCATCCTGAAGCCTTCAATGTGCGCCTTTTGCCATTGCCCACTGAACTGGAAGGTCGCTTCGACCTTCGCTTCACGCTCGATACGATGGAAGACTTCACCCTGTTGCAGGAACTTTATGCCACCTTCAACGAGAAGACCGACCATAGCGTTCATGCTCTCTTGCGACTGGTGGAAGCACATCCCGAATACCGTGCCAAGATGCTGGAGAACATTGCCCGGAACGAAAAATAAGAGAACAGATTATGAGTACATATATAATAGGAGAAATCGGCCAGAACCATAACGGTTCCGTTGATATAGCCAAGTTGATTGTCGACTTGGTATCCCGCCCTGTCCGCGAGGAAGTGTTCAATATAGAACTTCGTCCGATGGATGCCGTGAAAATGACCAAACGTGATTTGAATGAGGAACTGACAGACTCTCAGATGAATCGTCCTTACGATTCTCCCCATTCCTTCGGGCGTACCTACGGCGAGCACCGCGCTTTTCTGGAACTGACGGACGAGGAGCACTTTGAAGTCTATAAGCACGCCAAGTCTTTAGGACTCGACTTTGTAGAAACGCTCTGTTCAAAAGGTTGCCTCTCCCTGCTGAAACTTTTCACGCCCGACCGCCTGAAAGTGGCAAGCCGCGACCTTACTAATCTGCCGTTGCTGGAAGTAATGGCGGAAACACGGATACCCATTATCCTGTCCACCGGCATGGCAGGCAGGAAAGAGCTGGATGATGCCCTGGAAGTAATTACCCGTTATCATACTAATATTTCCATCCTGCACTGTGTATCCCAATACCCCACCCAGCCCGACAATCTCAACCTGCGGACTATCGGCTATCTGAAACAACATTACGGTCAGTACACTATCGGCTTTTCCGATCATACCATCGGTATAGCCGCCCCTATTGTTGCCGTAGGTATGGGTGCGGAAATGATAGAGAAGCATGTCACTATCGACCGTCGCATGAAAGGAACCGACCAGCAAGGCTCGCTCGGTCCCGACGGAGTGAACCGTATGATACGTGACATCCGCATCGCCGAACGCTGGTTAGGAAAAGAAGAATTGTATATCGACGCTTCTGTTGCGTCGGCAAAGGTGAAGCTTGAACGCTCCATCGCTACCAATAAAACCTTGCATCCCGGTGATGTCGTTACTGAGAATGACATCCATCTGCTGAGCCCCGGTGACGGTTTCAAGTGGGCGGAGCGCGACAAGGTGGTAGGGCATAAGGTGCTGAAAGAAATTCCGCGTAATGAAATCATCTATTCTTCACTGATAGAATCATGAAATTAGCTGCCGTTGTTGTTCTATATCATCCGGACGAGAATCTGGTCCGCAATATAAACAGCTATCTGCCGCAGGTGGATACCTTGGTTTTATGGGACAATACGCCCGAAGGGGAGAAGACAACTTCTCTTTCCTTATCCGGTGTCTGTCATCCGGAGCGCTTGGAGTACATGGGATGTGGGCGAAATGTAGGTATTGGTGCGGCACTGAACCAGGCCGTTGCCTATGCCCGTGATAATGGTTTTACGCATTTGCTGACGCTGGACCAGGACAGTTATTTCCGGGAAGGAGACTTCCAGCGATATCTGGAAAACATCCGTGCTTACGGTGAAGATGCGGAAGCTATCTTCTCTACCAATTACTTCATCGTTTCCCAGCAAATTTCCTCCTATCCGGTGACGGAGAGTGTAGAAGAGGTTGCCTCTGCCATGACTTCCGGCACCATCTATCCTGTGGCACTCTTCGAAAAGCTGGGTAACTTCATGGAAGAGCTCTTCGTCTGGGGCATCGACTGTGAATTCTGCTGGCGTGCCCGCAGGAGGCAGATTCCGACTTATTGTTTCAGGAATGTCCTGTTGCAGCACGATTTGGGCTATCAGAAAAAGAAACACCGTTTGTTCGGCAAAGAAGTGTTTCCAAATGAGTATCCTCCCCAACGCACCTATTATAATGTGCGAAATGGTATCATTCTTCACCAACTTTACCCCGATTGCCTGAACCTGAAAGCCCATCTCCACTATCATCTTTATAAACGGATTGTCTTTGTCCTGCTTTACGAGCAACAGAAGTTTGCTAAGTGGAAAGCCCTTTGGGAAGGTTACCGGGATGGCAAGCGCAATCGTTTAGGCGAAAGAAAATAATTCATAACTCAAAAATATCTCTTATGTTACCCAAGTTAGTTATTACAGATATCGACGGTGTTTGGACAGATGGCGGAATGTATTATTCGGCCGAAGGTGATATAATGAAACGTTTCTCCGTAAAAGACGGATGGGGTGTTATCTTTCTTCGTGAGCTGGGTATCCCCGTAGCTATCATGACGGGGGAGAATTCCCAATTGGTGCAGAAGCGTGCCGACAAATTGAAGATTTCCCGTTGCTACCTGCACGTGGGTGACAAGTTGACGAAAGCGAAAGAGGTCTGCGAAGAAATGGGCATCACTCTGGCAGATGTCGCCTTTATCGGTGACGACCTGAATGATATACACCTGTTGCGTGCTGTGGGCTTTAGTGCTTCTCCCTGCAATACACCCGATTATGTGAAGCGCGAAGTGAACTATGTGACGGCAGCTCATGGCGGCTTCGGTGCATTCCGTGAGTTTGTAGAGAAGATACTGGCAGACAACAGCATGCTGGAAACAGTGCTTCAGAAATTCATGTGAAACAATTAATAGCTGGTATTTGAAATAGCCCGGATAATCTCTTCTTTTTCCGGAGTAGAGAACGTGCAGGGGTAGCTCTGCATACCTTCTACGGCCTTTAGTCCTTTCTGGGCATATCTCCAGTCGCCCAGCTTATTCACCCAGCGTAATGGGGGATATTTCTGTGTGAATTCCATGATTTTCCTTTTACTGGAAATCTCGGCTGTATCTCTGGGCATATCGCTGATGTTGCAGATAAAGGAAAAGGCCTCTTCAAGTTTACAACCCTCCTGTGCTTCCAGCAATTCGGCCAGCGCCAAGAGGAAACCTTGATATTCTGATTGATACTTATGGGATGTCTTGATGACGGAAACAGGCACGGTGGTTTCCGTTGCCGAACCTGCAATACGTTCGCGGGCACTGTAGAAATATGGCAGTGTGGCATACTTGCCGAAAATAAGTGCTGCATGGTTGAAGAACTCCTCAGCCAGAAACAGATTGCGAAAACGCAGACTGCCGTCCGGATTAAAACAAGCTGCATACATCCTCTGAAAAACATCTGTCCGGATGACGGAATAGAGCAGGGAAGCATACATGTTCTTTTCTTGGGAAAGTCTTTCCCGGGGAGTTTCACCCGTTATCTGTTTGTCGAAATAGCGGATATACCGGGGATAAAAAGATATCTTTTTTTTGCGGGGTGTGAAGGTCAGGTAATGACCTTGTGCAGTGCTATAATCGGGATGTGCATCCAGAAAAGAAGCCATCTGGGCAATGGCTGAAGGCACGGTGAAATCATCATCGGCACAATATAGCACATAAGGAGTGCAAATCATCGGGAGCACCTCTTTTAATTTCAGCAGAAAATGCAGCTTAGGGCGGTGCAGATACGTCATGTCCGGGTACTTCTCTGCATCAGCAAACGGCTGGTCGGATGAATCGGGAACGAGGATTTTTATATCTGTGCGGCTATAATAGTCGAGTAGTCTGCGCAGGCGCTCGGGGCGGTTGTGCGCAGGGATGATTACGGTTACATTTTGCAGGGTCATCATTCTATGGTTTTCTTTTTAAACAGATATTGAAGGCTTTCCCGGAATACGGTGGACTTCAGGCTCCACATAAGAAATATGTAAAGGGAAGCAGCCAAGGTGATCTTTACCAGCAGGGAAAGATAGATATTCTCTATAAAACTTGCCACCCAATACGTGAAAGTCATTATAGCTACGGAAATGATAAGGTAGGGAGCAATGTCCTTCAATGTATTGAACAGGGAAATCCCGATATGCTTGTGGGCAAAATAATGCCAGACTAGTAGCCAGAGGATATTAGCAGCAGTATAAACTATCAGCATGACATTCAGCCCATATGGATAGCTGCCCCATACGCATAACAATTGGAAAATGCCCAGTGCGATGGTGTTCCACATATAGATATTCGGACGCCCGAGGCTATTCATCAGATTGGAGTATAAAGTTGCAATGGGCATGAAAGCTCCCCATACGCATAATATCTGCATGACGGGTACGCAAGGTAGCCATTTCTCAGTGATGGTTATAACTATCAATTCCCGTGAAACGATGCCCAGTCCCAGCATGGCGGGGAAGCTGACGAAAGCGGTGAAGCGCATCAGTTTGCGGAATATGTTTTGCAGGCGTTGCAAATCTTCCGAAGCTTCTCTGAATACGGGTTGCCCCACGCTGTTTATCATTCCGAAGATGGTGGAGTAACCCATAGTGGTCCACTTGCTTCCTTGCGAATAGTAACCCGCCTGTTTGATAGTATAGAAATATCCCAGCAGGGCGGAGAAGATGTTATTGTTGATATGTGTGAACAGTGAAGTAAAAAGCAGTTTACTGCTGAAAGGCAACAATGCCCGCAGCGGGCGCATATTGAATGAAAGCGTGGGATGCCAGGGCGAGAATATCCAGAGCAAGATGGTATTAATGCTAACATACAGGACTGTTTGTAGGGCAATTCCCCAATATCCCCAGCCGTGATAGGCACAAGTGACGCCTGTGACTCCCGAGATGATGATGGCAGCTATTTGTATCTGACTGCGTTCTTTCACCATAAGGTTACGGAAGAAGTACGCTGTGGGTGCAGTGCCAAAGCTTCCGATAAAGAAACTGAGGAATTGGAAGCGTGCCAATTGTGTCAGTTCCGGCGTATCATAGAAGTTGGCGATGAAAGGGGCACAGATAAAAAGTATCAGATAGAGTGATGCGCCGATGCTGATGTTGAACCAGAATACAGCGTTATAATCTTCGTGCTTTACCTCTTTCCTGTTGACAAGAGCCAGGATGAAACCACTTTCGGAGAAGACTCCAGCCATGGCTGAGAAGATGGTCAACACAGCTACCATACCGTAGTCGGTGCTGGTCAACAGACGGGCAAGGAATATTCCAAAGACGAGGTTCAGCAATTGCATAGCGCCATTGCCTATGCCGCCCCACAATAATCCTTTGGCTGTTTTTTCTTTTAGTGATGCTCCTGCCATTGCTTGCTTGATTTGTGATTAAGATACTGTTTAATTGCGCTTAAATCTCGGATAAATTGCTCTTAAATTGCTCGTAAAGACTAACTCGTATATAGTTTATTATTAGATTGTTATCTTCTGAGTCTTGGATAAATCTCGGATAATTCTCGTTTAAATCTCGGATAATTCTCATTTAAATCTACTCTTTTCTCAATTGCCAGTTAGATATACTTCCTTGTCTCTGATTCACAATTTTATTGCATGACCGTAATTTTGATAATAAATTCTTTACTTTGATAAGCTTCTGACTATCCTCCAATATATCAGGCAACTTTTTCCAAAGTAGTTTGGTTATTTCTTCTCTTGTAAGTATTTCATGTTCAGCCAGTGCTTTTAAAATTAAATCACAATAATAGCTGTCTTCAAATCCTTTATTGTTGGAATAAACTGTTTTCTGATCCAATTGTTGAGCGACTGGTTTTGCAATAAATAGATTCGGCTTTCTCCCCTCAATAAGCTTTTTCTTTCTGAGATGGGATACCTCTTCATCTGATATCGGACGATTCAGTTGTATGCGGTTAAGCGCTTCGACCTCTACTAAAGTCAAATCCTGTTTCTTAGCTAATATATTGGCATATTCCATATTCAGAATCTTTCCGATAATGGTGACTTGCACTCTGTCATTTTCAATAAAATAATCGGGTAATGGAAACAGCCGTTGCCTTTGGAAGTTGAACATCTTTCTAATGCCGCTTCCTATCGTGTCCACCATCTGTAGTCCTACCATTGCACGAGCCAGGAAAGGATTTCGGTAAACTTCTTCCGGCGCATTGTCTTTCAATACATTGCTGATTGCACGGGGAATAAAACTTCCTTTATTGGTAAATACAAGTCTATCTTCGTATTCTACTACGTTGATTTGTCCTCCTAATGTATAATCCTGGTGTGCTATCGCGTTATTTATGGCTTCGCGAATGACGTACGGCTCATATGTATCCACTTCTTCGGGGAATAGCGTACGGAACTCAGGATTAATATACCGATATTTCAAATTACGTATTTTCTGGTAGATTTCTTCAATGGAGATGATAAACGGACAACTTTTAATCTCATAATCCCGCTCCGTTCCTTGTGAATCTTTAAGTATCCAACGTATCTTGGCTACTGCCGGTGAGATGAGGACCTCACTTTCTTCTTTTCCCAATAGGACAATGGCGGCATTGGTTATTTTGCCTTTTATAGTCAGTTTTGCCTTATTAAGAAAGGTGACATCATCCCATTCTGCTATTTCAGTGGCATTCTTTTTGTTTTTAGCGCTGTATAATGAACGTGCTATGGAAATAGCTTTAGGATCTAAATCGTCAAAAGTCGCTCCTTTTACAATCCGGGCACTCCAATCGGACTGCTGGCTTTGATTACGGATAGATTCTAACTCATGCAGGCTCAAGGCAACTAATGATTCACCATCGCGACCATAATAGTGTCCTTTATAGGACGTAGGAATTCCTTTGGGGGCTGCCGGAATTTGGAACATAATAACTCTTTTCCCCTGATACATGATTTCATGTATTTCCGTAAAAGTGATACCACAGTTGGTTCCTTCGGCTATTTCTCTTTTCAGGGCATCGAGTGAGGGGCGTGTCGGTTTATATGAGCTACCTAAAATGGCATGAGTTTTATCATGAATGCCGAATAACAACCAGGCAAATCCTTCCTGACTAAGATTGGCTTCATTGCTAAGTGCAGAGAAGTATTCTCCCAACTTTTGTGTATCGAATCCATTCTGAGCCTTTTTGAATTCTACAACTTCATTTTCTCCTGGCAAATGGATGAAATCTTCCAGAAGTTTTATGAGTTCTTGAGTTGTCATTCGGCATTAAGATTATTGTTTATTTCACTTCACTACCCGGTTTCACCTCCTTCATGGTAGTAACCACAGAGAGTGATCCGTCAAAGTTCTCGGCAGAAAGAATCATACCCTCGCTGACAATCCCTTTCAGCTTGCGCGGTGCAAGGTTGGCAACAAAGCATACCTGTTTGCCTACCAGTTCTTCCGGCTTGTAGTGCTGTGCAATGCCGCTTACGATGGTACGGTTTTCCAATCCGTCGGCAATCTTGAATTGCAGCAACTTGTCGGCTTTGGGCACCTTCTGACATTCCAGTACGGTGCCGACACGGATATCCAGCTTCATGAAGTCGTCGAACTCAATATTCTGGCGGATAGGATTTGCCTTATAGTTAGCTTCTTCGTTGGCTTTCTTCGTATCGAGCAACTTCTGTACCTGTGCTTCGATTACACTGTCCTCTATCTTTTCGAAGAGCAGTTCGGGAGTGCCCAATTGGTGTCCGGCAGACAGTAAATCAGTGCTTCCCAGAGTTGCCCAGTCGAAGCTTTCCATATTCAGCATGTTGCGCAATTTCTCGCTGCTGAATGGCAGGAACGGTTCGAAAGCAATGGCAAGGTTGGCAACCAGTTGCAGGGAGATGCTCAGGATAGTTGCTACGCGGTCCATATCCGTCTTGGCAATCTTCCAAGGTTCGGTATCTGCCAGGTATTTGTTACCGATGCGGGCGAGGTTCATAGCCTCTTTCTGTGCATCGCGGAATTTGAATACATCAAGCAACTTTTCTACTTCCGCTTTCACGTCGGAGAATTCTTTCAGTGTTTCGCGGTCATAGTCCGTCAGTTCGCCGGCGGCAGGCACCACACCATCGAAATACTTTTTGGTGAGTTGCAGGGCGCGGTTCACAAAGTTACCGTAAACGGCTACCAGCTCGTTGTTATTGCGTGCCTGGAAATCCTTCCAGGTGAAGTCGTTGTCTTTGGTTTCCGGGGCATTGGCGGTGAGCACGTAGCGCAGCACATCCTGTTTGCCGGGGAAGTCTGCCAGATACTCGTGCAACCATACAGCCCAGTTGCGTGAAGTGGAAATTTTGTCGCCTTCCAGGTTCAGGAACTCGTTGCTCGGTACGTTGTCCGGCAGGATGAAACTACCTTCCGCTTTCAGCATGGCAGGGAATACGATACAGTGGAACACGATGTTATCCTTACCGATGAAGTGAACAAGACGTGTTTCAGGGTCTTTCCACCATTTCTCCCAAGAGTCGGGCAATAATTCTTTCGTGTTGCTGATGTAGCCGATAGGGGCATCAAACCATACATATAGCACTTTGCCCTCGGCACCTTCTACGGGTACGGGAATACCCCAGTCGAGGTCGCGGCTTACGGCACGGGGTTGTAGACCCATGTCGAGCCAGCTCTTGCATTGACCGTATACATTGGGACGCCATTCTTTATGGTCTTCCAGAATCCACTGGCGGAGCCAGCTTTCGTGTTTGTCGAGCGGCAGATACCAGTGTTTCGTTTCGCGCATCACGGGTGCACTTCCGCTGATGGCACTCTTCGGATTAATCAGGTCCGTGGGGCTGAGGCTGGTGCCGCACTTCTCGCACTGGTCGCCGTAAGCGCCCTCAGCGTGGCAGTGGGGACATTCGCCTGTGATATAACGGTCGGCAAGGAAAGTCTTGGCTTCCTCGTCGTAGTATTGCATACTGGTTTTTTCGATGAACTCACCTTTCTCGTACAGCTTGCGGAAGAACTCGGAAGCTGTATCATGATGCGTCTTCGAAGTAGTGCGGCTGTACACGTCAAATGATACGCCGAATTCCTTGAATGAGTCTTTGATAAGTGTATGGTAACGGTCTACGATATCCTGCGGCGTCACGCCCTCTTTCTTGGCACGGATAGTGATGGGTACTCCGTGCTCGTCCGAACCACCGATAAAGATTACATCTTCCTTTTTCAGTCTCAGGTAGCGGACGTAGATATCGGCGGGTACATAAACTCCTGCCAGATGTCCGATATGAACCGGTCCGTTAGCGTAGGGCAATGCCGACGTAACGGTAGTGCGTTTGAATTTCTTTTCCATTGTGATATATCTATGTCTTTTGTTATGAGCGCATTTTGGTGTGCAAAGATAACGGTTTTCTACTCAAAGAGAAAGAGAAGACAATGAAATATCCAAATACCAGGTATGGAAATCTATATTTATCAGTGCTGTAACTGAAACAATATCAATAGAGGGTTACTGTCTTCGTTCCAGTTTGCAAACATTTGTGCTGTATTCTCATCCAACCCGTTTATCTTCAAAGCAGCATTAACTGTCTCTTCGTTGTAGTCGGAAGTACAAATGAGATAATTGCCTGCTACCCCATTGATAATCAGATTTCCCAGTAGTCTATCCTCTTTTATCAGGTTGAGGTTATATATGTTGTTTCCAGTTTTAGAAATCCCCAAAAACTGAGGTAGCGGAAAGGTCGATAGAGAACAAAAATATCCATCTGCTGTCTCGTAGAAAGCATTGATATCCTTTATATGTTTCATGTCGGTCATGAACGATTGAGGATTACCCTCTAAAGTCTTCAATTCTACTTCCTTGAAATATTTATCTGAAAGAATATTTGCCATTAAACTAATGGTTTTACCATTTAAGATATAAATCTCCGGTGTAAAACGTTGATAAAAGTAAACTTTATCGCCGGAACGGTATAGATAGTGAGAAGAACCTCTTGGCACTTTTTGTTCGTCTATTTCCTTCAACGTTGATTTGAGCAATGATTGTATTTTCCCATCTTTTCTGGAATAAACAGCTAATTTATCTTTAATCCTACCTTGATCATATATTTCTGATATGATTATATGCTCTTCATCAATTACTGCAAATTCCATGAAGTAGCATCCCAATTCCATTTCATCATATTTCTCGAAGTCATTTGCGTTGTATCTGATAATCTTTTGGCGGGCATTGTCGGCTATGTATATATTCCCTGTAGCATCTACGTCAAAATCAATGGGGGCTATATATTCTTCAGGACCTTCTCCCAGTTTATACAATGATTTAATAAATTTCCCATTTTCGTTGAATATAAGGACTCCCATATTAGCGCTTTTATCAAGAATGTAAAAATGCTTATTCTGGTATAGTATTTTGTCGATGCTTCCGATTAGAGAATTATCAGTCACTTCCAAAGGAAGATATTTCACTTTGCAGACTGGATTCATATTTGATGTTTGTACGGTGTCCAGCAGGAAGTTCATGCTCTTTGTACTGTTATTTTTTGAACTTGGCTGACAAGAAAGAAACAGAATATTAAAAAGGAGGAAGTAAAGTGGTAAGAGAATGATTGTTAGTAGTGGTTTAGGCCATTTCATATGCATGCTGTTTTTGTCGTTATCATCATCAAGTCGTACAAAGATAATGAATTTTTGTAAAGCTAAAAGGCTAAAAGCTATTTTCCTGTTGTCATGTATCTATTCAGTTTCTTGCATATTCCCCCTTCCACCTTCTTCCATCTCCTTATTTATCGGCTTTAGCGGGTGGAAGGCTACTTTGTGGTTATCATTTACCCCTGCTTGTTTTGACGGCTTTCGTTTCACATTATAATCGACCGACTTGAGTTGTTTACTATACCGACTGGAATCATATGATCGAATGACGTTAGTTGCTCAAATGAATGACTGTAGTTGGTCGATTGTAACTATCTTCTTTTAACGCACGATTGCTTAGTAATGAAAACATGAAAGCAGTGCCATTTTTCGTACATACAGACAAATGATGATCATATCTTTTGAATGCCTGTAAGACGCTATTTCAGTCTATGCCTGCCAACCCTTCCACCCGCCAAAGCCGATGAATAAGGCGTCTTAGCTGTGTGGAAGGGGGGAAGAGATAAAGTAAGAGGCGTTAAAAGTTCATGCTCTTTTGTTTTATACGAAATATATTCCGTATTTTGCATTACATAAAATGTGTAACGTAAAAATAGGAAATGAGACATGATATTAAAGTCATCGCTTTCGATGCGGATGATACTCTCTGGAGTAATGAGCCTTTCTTTCAGGAAGTGGAACGGAAATATACGGAGTTGCTGAGCGATTACGGCAGTGCAAAGGAGATATCGGCAGAACTGTTTAAAACAGAAATGAGTAACCTGGAATGTCTGGGTTATGGTGCCAAGGCATTTACCATCTCAATGGTTGAGACGGCTTTGTGGGTTAGCAATCAGACGATTACAGCAGAGAAGATACAGCAAATTGTTCTTCTGGGTAAATCTTTGCTCGAAATGCCGATTGAGTTGCTGTCCGGTGTGGAAGATACGCTGAAAGCATTGAAAGAACAAGGCTGCTATCGGCTGGTAGTGGCAACGAAAGGCGACCTGCTGGATCAGGAACGTAAACTGAAACGCTCCGGACTGACTCCTTATTTCGACCATATTGAAATCATGTCCGATAAGACGGAGAAAGAATATAACCGCTTGTTGCAAGTGCTGCAAGTAGCTCCTGAGGAATTCCTGATGATTGGAAATTCGTTGAAATCTGATATTCAGCCTGTGCTGGCAATAGGCGGATATGGCGTGCATATTCCTTTTGAGGTAATGTGGCAGCATGAGGTAGTGGAGACGTTTACACATCCCAGATTGCAACAGATGAAAAGTCCGGTAGAATTGTTGAACTGGCTTTGATTGGGAGGACATAAAAGAAGCTGTTAGTTACGTCGCGAAACCTGGTATTCCACCTTATACATGTGATCGAAGTATTCCACCCAATCGTTGGGGGCGATACCTATTTGCAGACCGTAGAAGAAAGTTCCTTTCTCCCGGTTTGCCTGCATTTGCTTTATTAATTCCGGTTTGCATTTCGGTATGCGGAAATCACTGATTAATAGGATATCCGCATTCATATAGCGGTTCTGATCGAGCATCCTGAACGTGTCCTTTAGCATCCGGGTGGCATCCGTATCACCAGTGAACGGGTGGCTGAAAAACTCCATCAGCTTCTGCCGTTCACGCCGTACGTCGATGGTCCGGGTGGCTACGGAGAAAGAAATCAGAAAACATTCCCTGTCCTGCAACTCCGCTATTTCGATGAGCTTTATCAGCAGGGAATTAGCCATTTTCTCCGGTTTGCCCGTCATACTGCCTGATGTGTCGAGGCACACAATCATCGGGCCTTTCAGGACGGCGGGCTTTGCTTCCAGTCGTCGGGAGGGTTGCATGATTTCCGATTTGTAGCGAAAGGTCTGCAACTTTTGAGTGAAGTATTTCAGCATGAAGACGTCTTGCAGTTCGCTGTCCGAGTAGTAAAGCAATTCCGAGGGAAGCAGGGCGTTCAAGTCGTTGCCGGTGGTGACACCCAAGATGTCGCTTTTTTGTGAGTGGGACAGCTTGTAGACGCTACCCTCCGTCACGTATACCTGTTTGCTACCTTCGTCGTCGGCAATCCGGCCCATGCGGTTGGCTACTTTCAGGAGCTCGGGATACTCTTTTTGCAGTTTTACAATCTTGCGGATGCTCTCGAAGTCGATAGTGTTCCAAAGCCCATTCATCATGCTCCATGCCTGGAAGAATTCTTCTTGTTCCACCTGGTGCTCTTCCAGATACTCCGGTATCTTGCTCAGGCTGGTCTTCAGTTTCTTTTCCAGAAAGTCTTTCCGGTCGTTCAGGTTTTTCTCTTTCTGTTCCTGTAATTTCTGCTGGAAAGAGTCTTCCCAGTCGCTCAGCATTTTCTCCCAGACGGAAGGGTCGTGCTGCTGTTCTTTGTCGCCGAACATGTGCTCGTAGAATGGCTCGTCGAAAGCATTCTCCTTATAGTCTTCTTTGATTTTTCTCAGAAGCGCCTGCCAGCCGTCGCGTTTCTCCTTTATCCAGTTGAGGGCACTTTCCATTTCTCCGAGTTCGGACTGTGCTCTTTGCATCTGGAACTTTTCCTGTTCGAGGAATTGCCAGACGAATTGTGTGGTGATGTCATAGAATATGCGTGCATGAACTTCATTTTCCAGAACTTGCAGTTTGATGGAAGGGTTGTTCATGATGGACAGCAGATAAAGATACAGAGGATCTTCCGTTTCGCCATATGCGTTTTCGGCACATTCTCCGGTCTGTACGAATTTCTCTACTACCTTTGCGTAGAAGTTTATGTCATACTTCTTTTTGGTCAGTCCCGCCATATTGCTGTAAGTTGAATTGTAGTTTCTCCTCTTCAATCTCTACGTTCCGCAGTTTTTTTCGTACTTCGTCCGAGAAGCGGCTGACCAGTTCTTTGTCCGCCTGGGGTACGAAGATATTATCTGTGCACAAAGTGTTGGTAAGACTGAGTAGACGCTGCGAGAGTTGGTTCAGTTCGTTCCGGTAGTCGCGGGTGGTTATGCGGGGGGTATTGTCGAATATCTGAGGCTCTTTATTAGCAGCAGAAACACTCTTCGCTCCTTTTTTCTTTTGTGTCATCGGATAGCGTACGCCGTCTATCAGCAGGAATTCCGTGCCTTCCCTGTATAGGTTCACTCGTTGTTGTGGAACGGAAGACGGGCCTGTGCCCGGATAACACCGAATGATGGAACGTCCCGGGTTTAGCGGGTCGGGATAGATAAGGGCTTGCCGGGGTGAGTTTTCCCTTTTTTGTTCTTTCAGTGCGAGATAATCCACAGCAAAGATGTAGGTGTGTCCTGTTCCATGCTCTTCTATGTGGTAGTAGAAATAGTCCGTTATTTCCAGGTCGTTTTTTGGGGAAGTATTGTTCTTGAAGTCTTCCAGAGCCTGGCGCACCCGGCTTATCCGGATGTCGGCTTTTATGGACTCTGTAATTTCTTCCATTTCTTCCAGACAAGAAGTGAATAACTCCCGGAGCACCAGCTGGTGGATGGGTGCACATTCGTCTGCTTCGTTCCAGAGACAATGATAGAGAGGAAGCAAGTCTGCGGAGTTGACTTCCGTCCGTCCGTTGATGAAGGCTGAGGCTTTCAGCAGTTGCACGATGTTTTTCCAGCGGCGGTCGCTTACGTAAATGCTGCGCGCTGTGTCTTCATCGTCCAGTGGGAGTCGTTTCAATTGGCGGCGGACGTTGGTGATATATTGCAATATGTCGGTGGGCACGGCTATCTGTCCTATTTGCTTGCGCCATTCCACATATTCTTCTTCGCTGATTTGGAGCTCTGCGGGGACGATTATTTCTTTGTCATTGTCGTCGAGCAACATGCTGTGGAATGTATCTTCATCTTGTACGCAGGTGCAGATGATGCGCAACAGGAATCTGTCCCACAGTGCTTCCAGTCCTTCGCCATGTGCAGGCAGTTCGTTGCTGGCGGCAATCAGGAGTTTGAGTGGCAGTTTGATTTCGCTGTCTCCGTTGCGATAAATTTTCTCATTGATGGCGGTGAGTAATGAATTCTGTATGGCAGGCCCGGCTTTCCATATCTCATCCAGAAACACGACACTTGCCGTGGGCAGATACCCTTCGACGGCACGCTCGTATTTATCAAACTCTTTCAGGCGGTTGATGCTGATGGGACCGAATATCTCGTCGGGGGTGGAGAAGCGTGACATCAGATATTCAAAGGCTTTCGCTTCTTTGAATGCAGCTTTCAGGCGGCGTGCCACCATAGATTTGGCTACACCCGGAGGCCCTAATAAAAGAACGCTCTCACCAGCCAGTGCAGCCAACAATGATAAACCTAATTCTGTATCTTTTTCATAGACTCCCTGATTGATGGCAGTCAATAGTTTCTGCATTCTGTTTCTGATGTCCATAATTCTTTCTATATACTTCGTTTTTTGGTAAGCGGCTTCAAATATATGAAATCTTTATACGGAATACAGACAAAATTTTTGATTTATTCTCAATAAAAGGATATCTTTGGTGCAGTATTTTCTAAAGGACTGCATTTTACTAAATGATGGTACGTTTATAATAAACATGAGACATGCTATGAAGAAGGAAAAGAAACATTGGTTACATCTTTACAATCGGATATTGTCCGGCGGATTAGTTTTACTTGGTTTTAGTGCATGTGATAGTATGGGAGAGGCTCCTTGCGAATACGGACAGCCTCATTGTGACTTTGGTCTGAAAGGCAAAGTGTTGGATGAACAACAGCAACCTATTGACGGTGCGAGGATTATAGTGAAGGATTTGGATTATGACGGCAAGCCTGTTGGTTATGATCGTCCCGATACTTTGTACACTAAGAACGGGGAATATGATTTTCAGGATAAAGGTGTGACCAATTACGGCAAATACCGCGTGGTATGCGAAGATCCGTCTGGTGTTTACAAAGCAGACTCTACCGATGTGAAGATGACTCCGACAGGCGGTAAGGGCTGGTATGAAGGCAGCGACACAAAAGAGGTGAATTTTAATCTGAAGAAAAAAGAATGAGTGACCTTTCGATACGAAGAAAGCTTGCCCTGGAAATAGCCCGGAAGATACGGAATAACCTGAAAGAGTTGCACCCCCTGAAACAACTCTTCTGGGAGTGTACCTTGCGCTGTAATCTGCACTGTAAACACTGTGGTAGCGACTGTAGGCGGATGGCGGCAGTGAAAGATATGCCTGCCGGAGATTTTCTGCGTACCATTGACTCTATCACCCCTCATGTAAATCCCAATAAAGTAAGCATTATCATTACTGGCGGCGAGCCCTTGATGCGGGAAGACCTGGAAGAAATTGGTTTGGCTCTTTATCGTCGTGGTTATCCGTGGGGTATGGTTTCTAACGGACTTTACCTGACGAAAGAGCGCCTGCAACACCTTATGGCTGCCGGACTCCATTCTGTCACCATCAGTCTGGATGGCTTTGGCGAAGACCATAACTGGCTGCGCGGACATCCCGGAAGTCACACTCGCGCCCTGGAAGCCATAAAGATGTTGGTGCACGAACCTGAACTGACCTGGGATGTGGTGACTTGTGTTAACCGCCGTAATTATCCTTATCTGAATGAGTTAAAGACTTCTTTATATAAAATAGGCGTCCGTCATTGGCGGATGTTTACCATCTTTCCCGTAGGGCGTGCTGCCTTGTATCCTGAATTTCAGTTGACGGATGAAGAATTTACCGGAGTGATGGAATTCATAAAGGATACCCGTAAAGAAGGGAAGATGCACCTGAGTTATGGTTGCGAGGGTTTCCTTGGCAATTATGAGGGGGAAGTCCGGGACAACTTCTTTGCCTGTAATGCCGGTGTCACTGTCGGTTCTATCCTGATAGACGGTTCCATATCTGCCTGTCCCAGCATCCGCAGCGATTTCCATCAGGGAAATATCTATCAGGACGATTTTATGCAGGTCTGGGAAGAGCGCTTCCAGCCTTTCCGTAATCGTGACTGGATGAAGAAGGATGCGTGTAGCGACTGTTCTTTCTTCCGCTATTGCGAAGGGAACGGGATGCATCTGCGCGACGGAAACGGCGATTTGCTATTCTGTCATTCAAAGAGGCTGCTACATTGATTTATCTTGTTTAAGTAAGTGATAATTTAGCGGCGGCAGACGATTGACAATAGTATCTTCATTCTCCTCCTCCGACTGGAGGAGGGGAATTGAGATACTCCACATATTACGCACGCTAAATTATCATTTATAGTACGAATTAATTTTGGTTGAGTACTTAAAATTGCACTTCATAAGAGAAGTAAAAACTCTTCTTGTGGGACACGCTATTTCGTTCTCTAAAAAATCAGCAAACGATGCTGAAACCTGTCTCCTTTTCTTTTCTTTCCTTTTCCCGTTGCAGGATTGCATAAAAAGCGTATATTTGTCTCATTGTATCATGAATTTAAAGTTAACGAACTATGATAACAAACCAATTGCTTCGTCCTGCCAGCATTGTAGTGGTGGGAGCATCCAATAATGTGCACAAGCCGGGAGGTGCTATCCTGCGTAATCTTATTAACGGTGGTTATACCGGAGAACTGCGTGCCGTGAATCCGAAAGAGACCGAAGTGCAAGGTGTAACGGCTTATGCTGACGTGAAGGACATCCCCGAAACAGAACTAGCTATACTCGCCATTCCTGCCCAGATGTGCCCCGATGCTGTGGAAGTGCTTGCTGCAGAGAAGCAAGTGCGGGCGTTTATCATCCTTTCCGCCGGATTTGGCGAAGAAACGCACGAGGGTGCTCTGCTGGAAGACCGTATTCTGGAAACCGTGAATAAGTACGGCGCTTCCCTGATTGGTCCTAACTGCATCGGTCTGATGAATACCTGGCATCATAGTGTGTTCAGTCAGCCTATTCCCCAACTGCATCCACAAGGTGTAGACCTTATTTCAAGTTCCGGTGCGACGGCCGTTTTTATTCTGGAAAGCGCCGTAACCAAAGGCTTGCAGTTCAACTCCGTCTGGTCCGTGGGAAATGCAAAGCAAATAGGTGTGGAAGATGTATTGCAATATATGGACGAGAACTTCCGGCAGGAAGAAGATTCTAAAATCAAATTACTGTATATCGAAAGCATAGGTGACCCCGACCGCTTGCTGTTTCATGCGTCCTCTTTGATAAAGAAAGGTTGCAAGATCGCTGCCATCAAGGCGGGCAGTAGCGAGAGTGGCAGCCGTGCGGCCTCTTCGCACACCGGTGCCATTGCCAGCAGTGACTCGGCTGTAGAAGCTTTGTTCCGCAAAGCAGGCATCGTTCGTTGCTATTCGCGCGAGGAACTGACGACTGTGGGTTGCATCTTCACCCTGCCCGAATTGAGAGGAAAGAACTTCGCCATCATCACCCATGCCGGAGGTCCGGGTGTGATGCTGACCGATGCACTGAGTAAGGGCGGTCTGAATGTTCCCAAATTGGAGGGTCCTGTTGCCGATGAGCTGAAAAGCAAACTCTTCCCCGGTGCCGCTGTAGGTAATCCGATTGATATCCTTGCCACCGGAACCCCTGACCATCTGCGCCTCTGCCTGGAATATTGCGAAGAGAAGTTTGAGAATATAGATGCTGTGCTGGCCATCTTCGGTACACCGGGCCTGGTCACCATGTTCGAGATGTACGACGTGCTGCACGAGAAGATGCAGACGTGCAGTAAACCGATATTTCCTATTCTACCTTCCATCAACACCGCCGGAGCGGAAGTGGCCGCTTTCCTTGCCAAAGGGCATGTGAATTTTGCCGATGAAGTAACCTTGGGCACAGCGCTTTCCCGCATCATGAATGCTCCCCGACCTGCTGCCAATGAAATAGAACTCTTCGGTGTGGACGTGCCGCGCATCCGCCGCATTATCGACTCTATCCCCGAAGACGGATACATCCAGCCGCATTATGTGCAAGCATTGCTTCATGCCGCAGGCATTCCCATAGTGGAAGAATTTGTGTCCGCCAATAAAGATGAAGTGCTCGCATTTGCCCGCCGTACCGGATTCCCTGTTGTGGCAAAGGTGGTAGGTCCTGTTCATAAATCTGATGTTGGCGGCGTGGTGCTTAATATAAAAGGAGAACAACACCTGGCATTCGAGTTTGAGCGTATGATGCAGATTCCCGAAGTGACCGGTATTTTGGTGCAGCCCATGCTGAAAGGGACGGAACTGTTCGTTGGCGCCAAGTACGAAGAGAAATTCGGACATGTGGTGCTCTGCGGTCTGGGTGGTATCTTTGTAGAAGTGCTCAAAGACGTTTCTTCCGGTCTGGCACCGCTTTCTTACGAGGAGGCTTACTCCATGATTCATTCTCTCCGGGCTTATAAGATTATCAAGGGAACGCGCGGGCAAAAAGGAGTGAACGAGGATAAGTTTGCAGAGATTATTGTACGCCTCTCCACCTTGCTACGCTTTGCTACGGAGATTAAGGAGATGGACATCAACCCGCTACTGGCTACGGAAAAACATGTGATTGCAGTGGACGCACGTATCCGGATAGAAAAAAAAGAATGAAACGACACATCCTGATATCCCTCATTGGTCTGATGCAGGCTCTGTTGCTTTTCCCTCAAAGCACAGAGCGCTTTTTCAGCCAGTATAACTTTAAGTTTATTACGGAGAGCGCAGGTCTGCCCTATAGCTTTGTCAGTGATATATTTAAAGATTCCGAGGGATATGTTTGGGTCGCCACACATTCCGGAATAGGGCGCTACGACGGTTATCAATTCCTGAACTACGGCACACAGACCGAGCCGATACGTCTGAAGAACGATTTTGTCCATAAGATTTGCGAAGACAACTTCCGACGGCTGTGGATTGCATCCGAAGGGGGGATTGACATCTTCGATCTGAATACTTACTCCCCGGTCACATTGTCCCTTCCTGCGGATAGCCCGTTGCGGCAATTGATGGATGAATATGTCAGTACTATCTATAAGGACAAACAAGGTGATTTATGGATTTCCGGCAACAAGGATTTGTGGTGCATAGAGCTGGATGATAAAGGTGGGATTAAGAACTATTATTGTCTGAAGAATGCTTCTGCCTCTCCTGTGCACGCCATCCTTGATATCGGTTGGGCCGTTTGTGCAGGCATTGATAACCGGGTGTGTCGCGTTGAGAAACAGTCTGGTAACCTCCTGAAAACAGATATCCTTTCCGACAGTCTGGTGTCTTTCAGCGAAGATTGGCGCATTTCCTGTATGCAGGCAGATGGCGATGTACTGTGGATTGGTTCTAACCGTGGTCTTTTCAAATATAACCACCCCGAGCGCAGTCTGAAGCGATATCGCTATTCCACCCATCGCCCCGGAATGTTGAGTCAGGCCTACATAACGGACATCAAACTCACAGAACGCGGTCATCTGATAGTCTCTACCCTCAACGGTCTGAACGTTTACTACAAAGACACGGATACTTTCTCTTTCATTCGTCAGACGAGTGACCGGAGTAGTGTCACCATCAACTGTAACGCCATTAACTGCCTATTCACTGATGGAGAAACCATCTGGCTCGGCACAGAAACCGGTGGTGTCAACCTCCTTTCCCCGAAGCGCTTGCAAACCGAACTGTGGACATGCGGAGATGCTTCCGTAACTGCCGACACCTCCACACCCGTAACCAATGCTCCTACGCCTGTGAATGCTGTAGACGAAGACGAGGATGGCAACCTCTGGATTGCGCTTGTGGAGCGCGGATTGATGAAATGGAACCAGGAAAGCAAATCCTGCACTCACCATCTTTTCTCCCCTAACGACATCACTTCCATTAGTAACAATACTCTGATGGGTGTCCTGATAGACTCGGACAACCGTTTATGGGCATACACCTGGGGCGTAGGTATCAACGAACTGGACCTGAACATTCCCAATAATCGTACCTTCAAACGCTATACTTGCGATAATATCCCCGAACTGGAAGGTGACTTTGTCAACAGCGCCTGCGAAGATATGATTAACCACGGGATATGGTTCGGCTCTACCCGAGGGATACACTTTTATGATAAGCGGAAAGATACTTTTACCAGAGTATTGTTCGACCAGTCCGATAATGAGTTCGAGGCTGTTCATGCCCTTCTGATAGACAAGAAGAAACGCTTGTGGATAGGTACCACACAAGGTGTATTTATCATAGACCTGCCCTCTTTCGCCAAGTCGAACAAACGTTTTGATTATAAATACCTGCGGTATAAACTGGACAGCCCGGAGTCCACACAACTGGAAAAGATAAACAGCATCTTTGAGGACCGGAACGGTACCATCTGGCTGGGTGGCAATGGAAGCGGACTTTATCAGTTGACGAGCGACAAGAACAACCACTTCGTCTTTAAGTGCTATACCACCCGTCACGGACTATCCAATAACACTATTATCGGCATGGCGGAGGACGGACAGGGCAACTTGTGGCTGACGACGAATGACGGGATTTCTCGCCTGAACCTCCAGTCGATGACGTTCAGCAACTACACGCAGGCCGATGGTCTGCCCGCTACCCAGTTCTATTGGAACGGTATTCACTATTCGGAAAAGCACGATTTCATTTATCTGGCTACGATAGATGGACTCGTTATCATCTACTCCGATAATGAAACCTTACTACCTTCCTCATCACGTGTGAAGCTTTCTTCGCTGGCAATTGGCGGGAATACCATTTATCCTTCCAGCGGCAACTACTTTAAAAAGACGATTACCCTGTCACCCCGGATTTCCCTGCACGAAAAGGAGAACCGCTTTTCCATCGGTTTCACTACGCAAAATTACGGGAACAGTAGCCGTATCCGCTTTGCCTATCGTCTGGAAGGGTATGAGGACGAATGGAACGAAACCCAGCCGGGCGACTGTATGGCGCGATATACTTCCGTGCCCCCGGGCGACTATACGTTGCAGGTGCGTGCCACGGACGAACTGGGCCAATGGTCGGACCGGACGACGGAGGTGGAGGTAAATATCACGCCTTATTTCTATAAATCCGGTTGGTTCTATCTGCTTTTGGTGATGTTCACCTGCCTTGCCGTTTATCTGTTTTATAAGAGAAAAACCCGGAGCTACCGGGAGCAGAAAGTGCGGTTGGAACAGGAAGTGGAACTGCGCACACAGGAGCTGGCTGTTCAAAACAAGCAACTGGAAGCAATGGCTCAGCACGTCAAGGAGATTACGGAGGAAAAAATTGCTTTCTTCACAAACATCACCCATGAGTTCCGGACACCTGTCACACTTATTCACGGCCCTATTGAGCATGCGCTGAAAGAGACACAGAATGAGGGCATGAAGGCACAGTTGCGGATTGCCGAACGGAACTCCCGCTACCTACTTTCGTTGGTGAACGAGCTGATGGACTTCCGGAAACTGGATATGGATAAGGTGGTACTGGACCGACATTCGACGAATTTCATTGAGTTTCTGTCCGAGTTGCTCATACCTTTCAGGGTCTTTGCCAAAGAACGGCAGATTGAAATCTCCACTTATTTTCGTCTGGACACACCCTTCCTGGTGGTCGATACCGGATATATGCGTAAGGTGATGGTGAACCTAATTTCCAATGCAATCAAGTTTACACCGGACAATGGACGCATCCGTATCTTTGTGGGCTCCGCCAAGGGAGAAGGCGGGGAAAGGGTGCTCTACATCAGTGTATGCGACACGGGGCATGGATTGGTGGCGGAGGACCTGGAGAAGATATTCGACCGCTTTTATCAATCCAAGAAGAGCACGAAATATCCCGTTTACGGGCAGAGCGGCACGGGCATCGGCCTCTTCCTTTGCCGGAAGATTGTGGAACTGCATGGAGGGGAAATATGTGCCCGCAACAACCGTGGACCGGGAGCCTCGTTCCGCATACTGATGCCGTTGGTTTCCGGCGAGAGCGTGGAATCGGACGGGGAAGTGGTGGAACTGCCCGATGATAGGTATATGCCGGACTTGGCGCAGACTGACGACGGGCAGAAGAAAGAAACCATTCTGATTGTGGAAGATAACCGGGATATGCGTTCATATATTCGCACGTTGCTGGTGGGAGATTACCGTCTGTTTGAGGCGAGAGACGGGCAGGAGGCGCTGGAAATCGTTCAGAAGCATACGGTTGATTTGATAGTGAGTGATCTGATGATGCCTGTGATGGATGGTATGGAACTGTCGCGTCGCATCAAGGATAATCTGGCTACTTCGCACATTCCGTTTCTGATGCTCACGGCGCTCCGCTCGGATGTGCAGGAGAAGAGAAGTTTTGAGATAGGTGTGGACGAGTATCTCTGCAAGCCTTTTGACGAGGAAGTGCTCCGGCTCCGCATCCGCAATATCCTGAACCTGCGGGGGAAATATAAGAAGATGTTTTCGTCCAGCAGTAACGTAGAGGAACTGCACGTGAAGGAGGAGTCGAGGGACAAGACGTTTATTACAAATGCCGTCAATCTGATGAAGGAGAACTATGCCGATTCGGAATATAACCTGGAGCGGTTTGTGCGCGATATGGGATATAGCAAGACATTAGTCAACAAGAAGATGCAGGATCTGACGGGGCAGCCCATCGGCCAGTTCATGAAGAACTACCGTCTGAACGTGGCGCAACGGATGATACAGGAAGGTCCGGGCGATGTAAATGTTTCTGAGATAGCTTATGCCGTCGGTTTCAACGACCCTAAATATTTTACGAAGTGTTTTAAGGAGTTCTTCGGATACCTGCCGAGCTCGAAGCTGGGGAAGAAATGAGAGAATATTGTCTCGTTCTGTACTATATTCGTCCCAAACTTTCTTATTTTCTCCTTCTCTAAAGAGAAAAACGCCTACTTTTGCATATCATACTGAATATAGAATACCATGAAAATCAAACTTTACTTATTTATTCTGTTTATAACCGCCCTGTCGGTTCATTTATCCGCCAATCCAATTAGCAGTCTACTCGAAAGAATAGATCGTGGCGCATCGAAGAAATTCATCATAGAACTGAAATCCGGTGCCGAGAAAGACTTTTTTGAACTGGACCAGAAAGGCAATAAAGTTGTTGTACGTGGCAATAACTATGTGAATATAGCAACTGGCATCAACTGGTATCTGAAATACTACGCCGGCATCCACCTCTCCTGGAACGGTATGCAGGCACAGCTTCCTCCGGCATTGCCGCCTGTTTCCCAAAAAGAGCGCCACGAAACCTCTCTTTCGCTACGCTACGATTTCAATTACTGTACCTACTCTTACACCATGGCTTTCTGGGACTGGGAGCGTTGGGAGCGCGAACTCGACTGGATGGCTCTGCATGGCATCAACATGCCTTTGGCAGCAGTGGGGCAGGAGTGCATCTGGCGGAATATGCTCCAGAAACTGGGCTATACTAAAGAAGAAATAAACCGTTTCATTGCCGGCCCCGCCTTTCTGGCCTGGTGGGCTATGAATAATCTGGAAGGATGGGGCGGACCCAATCCCGACTCTTGGTATGCACAACAGGAAGTTTTGCAGAAGAAGATCCTGAAACGTATGCGTGAATATGGTATTAAACCCGTATTCCCCGGATATTCGGGCATGGTTCCCCATGATGCCGACGAGAAGTTAGGTCTGAACCTGACGAAGTCCGATTTGTGGAACGGTTTCACGCGCCCCGCTTTCCTGCAACCCACTGATACCCGTTTTGCCGAGATAGCCAACTTATACTATCGTGAACAGGAAAAACTCTTCGGCAAGGCCGATTACTACTCCATGGACCCTTTCCATGAAGCCGAAAACGCTGCTTCGGTAGATTTCGATGCGGCGGGTAAAGCTATCATGCAAGCCATGAAGAAAGTTAATCCGAAAGCCACTTGGGTGGTGCAGGGCTGGACGGAAAACCCGCGCCCCGAGATGATAGAGAACATGAAGAACGGAGATTTGCTGATACTGGATTTATTCAGTGAATGCCGCCCCATGTGGGGAATTCCTTCTATCTGGAAGCGTGATAAGGGTTACGAGCAGCACGACTGGCTATTCTGTATGCTGCTGAACTTTGGCGGCAATGTAGGTCTGCACGGCCGCATGGACCAGTTGCTCGATAACTTCTACCAGACTAAGGACAATCCCCTGGCTACCCACCTGAAAGGCATCGGCCTGACAATGGAAGGCTCGGAGAATAACCCGGTAATGTTTGAACTGATGTGTGAACTCCCTTGGCGTCCCGAGAAATTCACCAAGGAGGAATGGTTGAAGGATTATCTCTTTGCCCGCTACGGTGTGAAAGACGAGAAGATAGAAAAGGCATGGACATTGCTAGCCAACTCCATCTATAATTGTCCTTTTGGTAACAATCAACAAGGGCCTCACGAGTCCATTTTCTGCGGGCGTCCTTCGATGAATAATTTCCAGGCATCGAGCTGGTCGAAGATGAAGAACTATTACGACCCTACTGTTACGGAAGAGGCTGCGCGGCTCATGCTCGAAGTAGCTGATAAATATCGTGGCAACAATAACTTTGAATACGATTTGGTGGACATCGTGCGCCAATCTCTTTCCGATAAAGGACGTATTGTCTATAACCAGACTATCGCTGACTTCAAGAGTTTTGATAAGCGTAGCTTTGCCCGCGACTCTCAGAAGTTTCTGGATATATTGCTGTTGCAGGACCGCCTTTTGGGTACCCGTAGCGAGTTCCGGGTGGGCCGTTGGATTGAACAGGCACGCAATCTGGGCACCACTCCCGAAGAAAAAGACTTGTACGAGTGGAATGCCCGCGTACAGATCACCACTTGGGGCAATCGCGTCTGTGCCGACGATGGTGGTCTGCGCGACTATGCGCATAAGGAGTGGAACGGCATTTTGCGCGACTTTTATTATAAACGTTGGGCAGCCTACTGGCAGACTCTTCAGGATCAGCTGGACGGCAAACCCGAAGTCAAACTGGATTATTATGCGATGGAAGAACCCTGGACATTGGCGAAGACCCCGTATGACTCAACTCCCGAAGGAAACAGTGTTGATGTAGCGAAGGAGGTGTTTGAAAAGGCGATGAATTGAGATAGTCCCATTAAATAATAATTAATTCCCGTTGAATATGGAAAACTCTCAACCCTCAACTTTCAATTCTCAGCCCAAAAAGCGTTTGCTTTCGCTTGACGTGCTGCGTGGGATTACTGTTGTCGGGATGATCCTCGTCAATAATTCCGGTGGAAAGCTGTCTTACGAATCCCTGCAACATTCCGCATGGAACGGACTAACGCTTTGTGACTTGGTGTTTCCGTTCTTCCTGTTCATTATGGGAATTTCCACATCTATTGCCTTGAGCAAGTTCCATTTTCAGGCTTCAGGCTCAGTAGTCCGTAAGATACTGAAACGTACTCTCATTATTCTGTGCATCGGCTGGGTCATTCACTGGTTCGACTTTATTTGCGACGGCGATTTCTCTCCTTTTGCCCATCTTCGGCTCACGGGAGTGTTACCACGCATAGCTCTGTGCTATTGTGTCGCTTCCTTTGTAGCCTTGTATGTCAATCATAAATACATCGGCTGGCTCATTGGTATCTTGCTGGCAGGTTATACCTTTTTGCTTTGCATAGGTAACGGATACGCACCGGACAGCACGAACCTGTTGGCGATTATAGACCGGAATGTGTTAGGTGCCGACCACCTTTATCATAAAAGTCCGATAGATCCGGAAGGACTTACCAGTACCTTTTCTGCTATCGCCCACACATTGATAGGCTTCTGCTGCGGAAAGCTCATCCTGGCTAAAAAAAACTTAGAACAGAAAACGCTGAAACTGTTTGTAGTCGGCTTCATCCTGATGGCATGTGGTTTCTGCCTGATGGAGGCTTTGCCACTGAACAAACGTATTTGGTCGCCCACTTTCGTACTGGTCACCTGCGGCTTGGCTGCCATGCTACAAGCTCTGTTGATTTACTTCATCGACCTGAAAGAGAAGAAAAACTGGTGCCGCTTCTTCGAGATATTCGGGGTGAATCCGTTGTTCCTTTACGTACTCAGTGAGGTGGTGGCCATCGTTATCGGGACCACCGGAAGCAAACCTGTCATTTACGAAGGAATACACTCACTGATAACCGACCCTTATCTGGCTTCTGCCGTCTATGCTATTCTTTTTACGTTGATAATGGGTGCATGCGGTTATCCGCTTTATAAAAAGAAAATCTATATAAAAATATAAATGAAACGAACTGTTTGTACATATTGCTCTATGTTATTGGTAGCCGCATCGCTGTCCTGTGTTACATCTTGTTCTCCCCCGAACGACGGGCGAGGACAAAAGTCACTGTTAGATTATGTCGATACTCGTGTCGGCACTTCTCCCAGCATCACTCACACTGCCGGTACTTTCGGCAAGAGTACCGAAGAATACGGGCAAACGCTCCCCGCAGTACTCGAACCCAACGGCATGAATTTCTGGACGCCCCAAACACGGGATACGGAACAGAAGTGCATAGCTCCTTACTACTATGTGGACTCTTTGCTGCAAGGCTTCCGCAACTCCCACTGGATTGTGGGTGGCTGTACACAGGACTATGGTTCGATGACACTTATGCCCCTTTCTACTACCCTACGCTTGCAACCGGAGGCCCGTGCCACTCGTTTTTCCCATCAGGAAGAGAAGACAACTCCGGCCTATTATTCTGTTTCCTTGTTGGATGAAGGTATTCAGGCGGAAATGACTGCCCGTTCCCGTTCTGCCATCTTCCGTTTTACTTATGATAAGGCCGGAAAAGGGTATCTGGTAGTCAATCCCAATAGTGACGAAGGAGAGGGATACATTGCCGTGGACACAGTCAACAACCAGATTTACGGATACAATCCCGTTCACCGCATTTATCAGGGCTGGGGAAAACCTGCCGGATATAGCGGGCATTTTGTGGTCGGCTTTCGGAAGAAGATTACGGACTTTGGAACATTTAAAGGGGATTCCCTGCTCCCCCATACCGCCCGGATGGAGAAAGGCGCACAGATAGGAGCCTATATCGAATTTGATGTGGAAGCGGGCGAAGAAGTGCTGGTAAAAGCAGCTTCTTCCTTCACCGGTCCGACAGAGGCGATGCTGAACCTGATTGCCGAAATTCCCCATTGGGACTTTGAACAGACGCATAAGGAGCTGAACGACATCTGGGAGCGGCAGCTCTCCTCCATCGAAGTGGAGACGGATAACCTTGCTGACAAAGAGAAGTTCTACAGTGCTTTCTATCGCGCCTCCTTCCTGCCACACACGTTCAATGATGTGGATGGAACTTATCCGGCCTTTGCCACTGGCACCCCGATACAGCAATTGCCTGCGGGAGAAACTTATTATGAAGATTATAGCATGTGGGATACCTATCGTGCCCTGCATCCGCTCGTTAATCTGCTTTTCCCCACCAAAGGGGGAGACATGATGCAATCTCTGGTACATAAATATGAACAGGGCGGCTGGTTGCCTATCTTCCCTTGTTGGAACAGCTATACTGCTGCCATGATAGGCGACCATTGCATAGCTGCCATCGGTGATGCTTACATCAAAGGTATCCGCAACTTCGATATTGCAAAGGCTTATGAGGGTATGAGGAAGAATGCTTTTGAAACTCCCTCCAATCCTGCCGAATATAAAGACGGAATGGGGCGGCGTGCGTTGACTTCCTATCTGGAATATGGTTATATCCCTCTTGAAGACGGTGTACCCGATGCATTCCATACGAAGGAACAGGTTTCGCGCACCTTGGAATATGCTTATGATGACTTCGTCCTGGCACAAGTGGCAAAGGCTCTTGATAAACCGGAAGACTACCAGGCTTTGATGCAGCGTGCCGCCAATTATCGCAATGTCATCGACCCACGCACCGGATATGCGCAGGGCCGTCATGCTGACGGTACGTTCCTGAATGACGACAATGCGTTCAACTTCGCCCGCTTCATCACCGAGGGAGCTCCCTGTCACTACACCTGGTATGCGCCGCAAGACCCTTACGGACTTATGGAGTGTATGGGAGGCAAAGATAATTATGTTTCCAAACTGGACTCCATGTTCAGTGAAGGGCGCTACTGGCACGGGAATGAACCTTGTCATCAGGTTGCTTTCATGTTCAATTATGCGGGTCAGCCCTGGAAAACCCAGCGTGCCGTTCGCCACGTCATGGAAACGGAATACTTGAATGCTCCGGGCGGGCTTTCGGGTAATGATGATGCAGGGCAGATGTCAGCCTGGTATATGTTTGCTGCTATGGGATTCTATCCCGTCTGTCCCGGTACGCCCTATTATATGCTTGCCAGTCCTTCTTTCCCCAGTTTCACGCTGAATCTTGAGAATGGGAATGTATTTACCGTAAAAGCCGGGAATGCATCGGAAAAGAATATTTATATCCAGTCGGCAAAGCTGAATGGGAAACCTTATACACGTAATTATATTACCCATCAGGATATCCTGGATGGTGGAGTGATGGAGTTTGTGATGGGGCCTGAGCCCAACAAGGAGTGGGGCGCACGCCCGGAAGACTGTCCGCCGGATGTGATGAAGTAAATGATACTGTTTTAAATCTATAATAGATATACTTATGAGAGCAAAAGTATTTTTGTTTGCCCTATGCAGCATCTTACTGTTAGGAGCTTGCAGCGCCCCGAAGACCGGGGGAAACATTTATAACATTATGGACTACGGAGCCAAGGGCGACGGCAAGACCGATGACGCTGCGGCCATACAAACTGCCATTGAGGTATGCTCCAAGTCGGGCGGCGGAACGGTGCTGGTTCCGGCAGGATACACTTTCATGTGCAGCCCTTTTGCGCTGGCCTCTTTTGTAAATCTCCATCTGGAACCTAATTCCTGCCTGATTGCCAACCCCGATGAGGCGGCGTATACACTGAGCGCTTTCCGCGACAATCGCGGCGAGGGCATGATGTGGATTTACGGAAAAGACCTGAAACAAGTCTCCATCACCGGAACAGGCGTGATTGACGGGAACGGTGTTGCCTTTATGGGTAAGGAACTGGAAGACTCCTATGAACTAAAACCGGTGACCGACTTCGACCCCCGTCCGCATGTGCTGACGCTTATCAATATAGAGAAGACAGTGATTCGTGATGTAACCATCCGCAACAGTGCCTACTGGACTGTGCACCTTATCGGTTGCAACGACGCTTCCATCGACGGCATCTCCATCCTGAACGATTTGAAGATACGCAACGGCGACGGTATCGACGTGGACCATTCAAAGAACGTCCGCATAGCCAATTGCCACATCGAGTCGGGCGATGATTGCATCTGCCTGAAAAACCGCCGGGAGTTTGAGGAATACGGCTCGTGCGAGGACGTTGTGGTGACGAACTGTACCATGGTTTCCCGCTCTTGCGCTATCAAGATTGGGTCGGAGAATATGGATAAGATTAATAATGTATTATTCAATAACTGTATCATCAAGAACAGCAACCGGGGCATCGGTATCCAGAACCGTGATGAAGGGACGGTGACCAATGTGATTTTCTCCAATATGATAGTGGACTGCATGTTCTTCTCCGATGTATGGTGGGGAAAAGCGGAACCTATTTACGTGACTTCCTATCCGCGTGCCGTGGGCAATCATAAGGATGCCGGCTGGCGTTTCCCGAAGGGAGCCACTGAGGGACGTTGCGGAGAGGTGAGCCGTATCTATTTCACAAACATCAAGTGTACCAGCGAGAACGGCATCTTTGTAGGCGGCGATACGCCCGATAAAGTGAACCATATCTATTTTGAGGATGTGAACCTGTTGTTACAGAAGCGTACGGCGTATGAGGGCGGCATTTATGATAAGCGTCCCTGTGTAGGCGAAGGATTCGTGCATGATAAGACGTACGGGATTTATATTGATACGGCCTCTGACATTCTGATAGATGATTGTGCAGTTACCTGGGGCGATATCCGGCCGGACCTTGCGGCAGAAGGTATCGGGCAGAAGAATGTGACTAATCTGAAGATTAGTGATTAGCGTTTAGTGATAAGTGATTCCCTCTTCCTAACAAATAATCAAAGCTGTAATTATGAAACAATATATTATAACTATCCTGTGTTTATTATGCGGTCTCTTCGCCCGTTCCCAGTTCGCATTAACCCCCGAACAAGCAGGAAGCATCTACTATGCTTACCCCGCTCCGTCCGGAGTTTCCACTCCCGTTCCGGCAGGATATGAGGCTTTCTACATCAGTCACTACGGTCGCCACGGCTCCCGTTGGATGACGGCGGATGAACGCTATACGGAAGTCGTCTCTGTTTTCGACTCTCTCTATCAATGCTCCGAACTCACTCCCCTCGGAATAGATGTCCGTGAACGTCTGCACAAAGTCTGGGAAGACGCTCGAGGGTGTAGTGGTAGCATCACCCCGCTTGGCGAACGCCAGCACCGTGAGATAGCCGAACGGATGTATCACAGCTTCCCACAGGTATTCCGTGGAGATGCGCACATCGACGCCCGTTCGTCCACTTCCCTTCGCTGTGCTATGAGCATGAGCTACTTCACCGAACGTCTGAAAGAATTGAACCCCGCCCTGCACATAGACCGCAGAGCCTATCACCGCTACATGGATTATATCGCTTACACTTCCCCCGAAGGTGAGAAGTTCGCTTCCGAAAAGGCCCCATGGCGGCGTGGCTTCAGGGAGTTTGAGAAGAAGAATGTCCGTCCGGAACGCCTGATGGCTTCCCTGTTTGTAAACCCTGCTGTGATAACTAATCAGGACGCCATGATGCGAAGCCTTTACTGGATTGCGGCTGATATGCAGAATGTAGAATTGAATTTGTCACTCTATGATATCTTTGAGTATGAGGAACTGATAGGCGTCTGGAAAACGGTGAATGCCCGTATGTACGTCTGCAATGCTGCCGCTCCGTTGAATGGTGGTTTGATGCCTCGTTGTGCCGTCCCTTTGTTGCGCAATATTCTGGAGAGTGCGGATGCCGCCATCAAGAAGGGAACTCCTGCGGCAGATCTTCGTTTCGGGCATGATACCCATCTCATCCGTCTGCTTGCTTTGATGCAGATAGAAGGATGCAGCAATCAGGAGACGGATATGGAGAAGTTCCACCTGGCATGGCAGGATTATCGTGTTTCTCCGATGGGGGCCAACCTGCAACTGGTTTTCTATCGCAACGGGAAAAACGATGTATTAGTGAAGTTCCTGTTGAATGAGAATGAGGTGACTTTGCCGATAAAGGGTGGAAAGGTTCTCTATTACTCATGGGAAGAGGCTAAAGCGTTCTTGGGGAAGCAGGTGGAATAGTTATTCCTGCTTCATCGCCTTCCTGCTTTAAATAATGCTGTATAATCAAATAAAATTAGCCTGTGGTCTGAAAAAGATTACAGGCTTTTTTGTTACTTTGCAGTAATCAATGAATAATATACTATGAAAGTAGAATGAGTATGACAAAGAAAGAATCACTAAAACTATTTGAGGATAGAAAAGTACGTACCGTTTGGGACGATGAGCAAGAGAAATGGTATTTTGCCATCGTGGACGTAGTAGCGGTTTTGACCGATAGCAGTAACCCTCAAACTTATTGGCGTGTACTGAAAAAGAGGTTATTATCGGAAGGAAACGAAACCGTTACAAATTGTAACGGTTTGAAAATGCAAGCTGCTGACGGTAAAATGAGAATGACGGATGTAGCAGATACAGAACAGCTTTTCCGACTGATACAGTCCATCCCTTCACCCAAGGCAGAACCTTTCAAGCAATGGATGGCGCGAGTTGCCAGTGACAGGGTAGACCAGTTGCAAGATCCGGAGCTTTCAATAGACCAAGCCATCATGGATTACAAACGGTTGGGATATTCTGATAATTGGATAAACCAGCGAATCAAAAGTATTGAAGTACGCAAAGAGCTTACTGATGAATGGCAACGTAGCGGGGTAAGTGGCCCTCAATACGCTTCACTGACGGATATAATCACCAAGGAGTGGAGTGGGCGCACCACCAAGGAGTACAAGAATATGAAGGGCCTGAAAAAGGAGAATCTCCGTGATAACATGACAAACGTAGAGCTTGCCCTGAATACACTTGCCGAAGCCTCTACAACGGAAATATCAAAAGACAGGAACCCAAAAGGTTTTAATCAAAACGCGGCTGTAGCCCAAAGTGGTGGCAGTGTTGCCAAAGCAGCACGGCAACAACTTGAATCGCAACTTGGACGCTCTGTTATTTCATCGACAAAGGCTAAAGATTATTTGCTTCCTGATAGTGAGAAACCGAAAGATGAAGAATAAGAACAAGGATTATTCCTGCTTCATCCCCCTCCCATAAACTACTTGTTTGCCTGCCCCGTAGCGCATCAGTAGCCCACGGTCGATAAAACCGTTCAGTTCTTTCAGGGCGCATTTCTTGTCGCATCCCGTCAGCCGGCAATAGTCGGCACGGGTGAGGCAGGGGTATTTTTCCAAATGGCTATTAATTATTTCCAGGCATTTGTCCATATCGCGTTCTCCTCTGTGGGGACGGGTAAAAGATTCACCGCGTTGTGGCTCTATTTTCCAGTGCACTTCTTTCTTGAACTGGCTGCTCGGACGGTAATTGATATTTTTTAATTTGATGGACTGTGCATGCACATCCTTTTTCTTCATGACAGGAGGTCCCTGCAAGGATACGGAGAAATAACCGATATCTCCCATCTCCACAATCCATCCGTCGGCAAGCAAATCTCTCAATTCATCCTGAAAAGACTGCATGGCGCCTGCAAGCAAGCTGCGGCTCAAGCCTGTGAATTTGTGAACACGGTCCAGAAATTCATCCTGACCGATAGTTCCCCTGATAACTACACGGGGGTGAAGTGGCTGTTGTTCGCCTGTTTGCTGTATGTCGGGCGTTTCATAAAGGTCATACTCTAAGCTCATAATCGTAATTGTTTTATATAGGCATTCTGATGTATCCCGCTGCCTGTTGGGATGTGACTCATTCGCTACTTTTGTTTCGTTCCACTACAGTGTACTTTGCGTTCCACTATAGTGGTCCGCAAGGTGCACTATAGTTTCCCTTGCGGACCACTATAGTGGAACGAACTCGCATTAGGCAACAAAGATAATTAGATTAGGTAGAAAAAGAAATAAAAGTAGGGGGATTATTGCATTTAAGTGTATCTTCACAATTACTTTATACTTTAAGAGTATCTGCCATGCTCAGCATGACAGATAGTGTGAGTAATTTGCTTTTCATTGGCAGTTGTTTTTGTTTAGAAAGCCCTGTATCCGATTTATCGTTTTGGGTTCCGTAAATCGCAATACAGGGCTGGGAAGCCTTTTTAAACTTTAAATATGATATGCCGGCTTTTGCTTGTTTTTATATTAATAACCGAAATTCTGTTCCCAATTGGTATTAGTCTCCATTTCGCCAAGTGGAATAGGCATTACGCGACGCCATAATTCAGTCTTGGCACCGGGATTGGCTGTATTTTTGAATCCCCAGTCATTCTCAAACTGTCCGAAGCGTATCAGGTCTTGACGTCTCCACATCTCGCAGATGAACTCACGACCGCGTTCGTCGAGAATATCTTGCAAGGTAGGCGTTCCTGTTACATGGGGGGCACCGGCACAATCACGTACTTCATTCATCAACGAAGCTGCCGTATGGCCCATTGTAGGAGTGGCACCGCGAAGGATAGCTTCTGCCTTGGACAACAGGATGTCGGCATAACGGAAGATGGGTATGTCGTTTCCACCGAAGCGATCGCGGTCAGTATAATCTTCGGCAATAGAAGGATATTTCCCTAAATGATACCCCTTCATGAGGTTGGCTGTTTCTGAATCTGCACCGACGTTCAGTTGATTGATAGGTGTTACTTGATTTACTATTAATTCAATTTCCTTGGTATAGGCTACTTGCTGGCCGTTGAACATGATGGGAGTATTGGTGAACTCAAAGTTTACCGGACTGGTTGCATACTGGGGACCTCCGAGAATCATCAGGTTACGTTCGTCGCCTGGAAGGTTGAAGCGATCCACACATTCGGGTATTAGCAGATAAACTCCTGCTACGGACTTGGCGGGAATGAATCCCCACGGACCTATATTACAATTATTAGCTTTCTTGAATGTCATGAAACGGTCGAGTTGATGTCCGCCCACATATCTGGTCGGTACTTTTACCGGATCAAAATCCATCGCATAGATGAAGTCCTTGATGTGAACACCGTTATTGGGGAAGAACTTCTTGCGATAGCCCTTGCCGACCTCGAATATTCCGGATTCGATGATGTCATCGCATACGGCTACGAGTTCATTCAGTTTTTCATTGGGGGTATCATTGGTAACCTTAGTGACATCACCGCACGTGTACACACCCCAGTTCAGGTAGAGTTTGGCAAGCAGTGCCTTGGCCATCCATTTGTTGGGTCGACCGTAAGTGTCGGCATTGTTCTCTTCGGTAAGTTGAGGTATGATTTCAAGAAGTTCGCTTTCTATGAAGCGGGCTACATCGGCACGGGGAGCGCGTTCTATAACTTCACCTTCTTCGGGGGTGTGACTCATCAAAGGTACATCTCCATAGAGGTCTATCATCATGAAATGGTAAAACGCACGAATGGCACGTACCGGAGCCACAATGTCGTCTTTGCCCTCAGGACCTCCAATTTCCACAATCACGCTGTTGCAATAAGAGATGCCCGACTTTAAGTCACCCATTTGCCCTACTCCCGGGGTGTCGGGTTTCAGGTCATGAATGGAGGGGTTGGCTAAACGACCGTTGTCATAGTAACTACCGTTAAAAGATACTCCCATCAATTCGTCTCCCTGGAGCATAACGCCTTCCCAGTAGTTGCGGCCCAGTCCTGCTTCGTTACGGAGGTAGTAGTAGCAAGCTTCGAGTTTGGCACTTGTTGCAATGGGATTATCAGGATAAGTCGTGTACTGGGTTTTGATATCTGTATCAAGGTCAGTGCAGGCAGTGGCGCCGGCAAGTACACCCGAAAGTAATAAAAGCTTTATATATGGTTTCATAATTGACTTATTTATTAAAAGTTAATAGTTGCACCTACCAGGAATTGGCGGGTACGTGGATAGTGATCGCTACGTGTATCGCATCCCGGAGTTTCACCTCCAAGGTTGATTTCCGGGTCACGTCCCTTATAACCAGTCAGAGTGAATACATTGTTGCAGGAAGCGTAGATACGCACATCGCGGAGCCAACCGTTGAAGTTACGGAAAGTATATCCTACCGTAAGGGTTGACAGACGGAAGTAGCTACCATCCTCAAGATAGCGGTCGGACGGAAGTGAGGAGAATACATCGGTCGCTTTCTGTTCCGATACGATGGATTTCATAACATTCTTGCCTTCAGTAATGTTAGCGATGTTGCTGAAGAAAGCGCGGGGCTCGTTGAATATCTTTTGTCCGAACACTCCGGTAAAGAATGCGTTTAGGTCCCAATTCTTATACGTAAGGTTGTTATTCCATCCCATCGTCAGTTTGGGTTGTGCGTTGCCTACGATAGTGCGATCCTTTTCAGCGGGAGTGCTAGTGGTTTCACCTGTACGTTCGCCGGTCTTTTCATCACGTACATAGAATTGCGATGCTCCGCCTTCATTATAACCTGCCCATTCCCACATGTAGAAGGTACCAATCGGTTCACCTTCTATAATGCGCTGGATGGTGGCGGTAGAGGCACCGGGCAACTCAGGATTGTAACGATTCAGTACACCTGCGTTATACTCTTGGTTGGAGAGGCTTACAATCTTATTACGGTTGTGAGAGAGATTGAGTGATGTGTCCCAACTGAAGTTGCGTCCCCGGATGGGAGTTGCGTTCAAAGTCAGTTCTATACCGCGGTTGTTCATTTCACCTACGTTGGCTATTATCCAGCCTACAGGATAATAACTTGTAGAAACGGGATATGACCAGATCATGTCCTTGGTTGTCTTGTTGTAGTACTCGATAGTACCGTTGATGCGACCTCCGAGGAATGAGAAGTCGATACCGAGGTTCAACATAGTGGTCGTTTCCCATTTGAGATCGTTGTTAACGTTACGTGCCGCGTTCAAACTCTTGTAACTGCTTTCCTTGCCTGTTTCCGGGTCGGTATAGATGAAACGGCTACCGCCTTGATAGTAGAAACGTGAGGTATAAATGTCAAATCCCATAGCATTACCGCTCTGTCCCCATCCAGCACGCAGCTTTAAGTCGTCGAAAATGCCGAGGTCTTTAATGAAATCTTCCTCAGAAAGACGCCATGCCACTGCACCCGACGGGAAAGTAGCCCATCTGTGGTTGCTACCGAATGTAGACGAACCATCACGACGTACGGCTGCCTGAAGGATATACTTACTTTTGTATGAGTAGTTTGCACGGCCGTAAAATGAAATCATGCGGATGGTTGAGAGTGTATTGGCCCATACGGGATCTTCATCCCATGAGTTGGCCATACCGATGTTGTTCCACCAAAGAGAGTCGTCGTAGAAGTTGTAGCCTCTTGCACCGAAACCTTCGCCGTTGTTTTGCTCTTCCCATGAGTAACCAACCATCAGACCGAGTTTATGGGCATCATTGAAAGTCTTATCATAATTTCCATAGATTTCCATCAGTTTCTTGATATCCTCGGTGGTATTGCGGCTGGTCTCTCCTCCGCGATTGTTAGTCTGCGATTCGTGAGAATAGTAATCTTTGTAGCTGTAATTTTGATTCTCATAAGAGAAATTAGCACTTAGGATAAGGTCATCAATAATTTTTAAGCTAGCCTTACCTGTGGCTTGTATACGCTTGTAAGTTGCCCGACTTTCGTCTTCATAAATTAGTGCCAACGGGTTGTAGTTTTGAGAGATTCCCATATCCTTGTACCAAGTTCCGTCTTCATTTCGGGTGGGTACAAGGGGTGAGTAATAGTACATTGCGTTGTAAACCGATGCACCCTGACCGCCACGAGGTACACCCCATTCGTTGCGGACGTTACCGTTGAGTCCTACGGCAAGGGTTAGGCGGTCTTTGAGGGTTTTGGTTTCAACATAGGTGCGGGCAGTGAAAAGGTTGTTTCCTACACCTTTGATGATTCCGTCGCGTTCAATGTAGTTGACACTGGCATTGTAGGTGGTACTTTTGTTACCACCAGTAATTGAGAGATTGTGGTTATGGGCGAAACCGGTACGTTGTACTTCTTCTGCCCAGTTGGTGTTGGCACCTTTATCATTAGCAATGGTCAGATTGTTCTCTTTGGCATAAGCGCGCAGCTCGTTAGCGCTCATCATTTCGTGGTCATTGTGAATCTTTTCCCAAGATACATAACCGCTATAGGTTACACGTGCAGGGCCATCTTGCCCACGTTTGGTAGTAACCATGATGACGCCGTTTGCTGCCTTTGAACCATAAATGGCGGTAGCTGACGCATCGCGGAGCACATCGATAGATTCGATGTCACTGGGTGCGATGAGATTGAGATTTACACCGGGAATACCGTCAACTACGTAAAGGGGAGATGCTGAACCGTTAAGGGTGGAAGCACCACGTAGTGTAAGTGAATTGACACCCCCGTTAGGGTCGGAGTTCTGGACAATAACCAGGCCGGGAACTTTACCCTGAAGTAATTGACCGGGATCGGTGTAGGCACCCACGTTGAGGTCTTTGGATTTCACCGTGGAGATTGAACTGGTGACATCCTTACGGGAAATGCTACCGTAGCCGATTACCACTACTTCGTCCAACAATTCAGTATCTTCACTCATTGTTATATCGATGACGTTTTGGGTTACTTTTACGTCCTGTCTGCTATAACCTATAAAAGAGAAGATAAGTGTTTTCCCTTTTTCTATACTTAGGGTGTATTTACCGTCGATATCGGTAATGCAACCGTTGGTGGTACCGGCCTCCAATACATTGACACCGATTAGCGGTTCGCCTGCCTTGTCTGTTACAGTACCAGTCACCTTGTTCTGGGCGAATGCTAAGGTACTACTTAGCAAGAACACTACAAAGAGTACGCTTTGTGCAAATGTTCTCTTTCTTTTTAATTGTACATTCAGCATAAAATAAAGTTTTAGTTATAAAATAATCCTCTTTTTCTATATTTATAAATATTATTCTGGTGACAAAAGTAGGCTTAGCCTATTTCAAATATATTTCATTAATATTGCAAATGTCTGTAATGTTTTGATGTATAAATAATTAGTGGAGTGAAGGGCGAAAGAGTATTTGCTTTATATTACTATCTTTAGGTAGATGTAATGTAAAGAATATGGGTGAAAATTTAATGCTGTCCTCAATTGTAGATGCCAGCTCAGGGAAAAAACGGAAAAATGTCTTTGCCTCCATAGTATTTTAGATTTTGATTACTGCAAATCTAAGCGAATAAGGCAGAAGACAGGGAGAAAATGATGCAAAATAGGGGGAAAATAGTGAACTGTACCTTTTTCTTTAGTTATCCCGCCCAGTCTTCCCTGTCCAAGTTCCTGTAGCCGATGGCTTCTGCCAGATGTGAGGACTGTATGAGTTCACTGTTTTCGAGATCGGCGATGGTGCGTGCTACTTTCAGTATACGATCGTAGGCACGGGCGGAAAGATTGAGCCGGTTCATTGCAGTCTTTAATAGTGTGAGCCCCTTTTCATCCGGACGGGCATAGAGAGAAAGTAGCTTACTGCTCATTTGTGCATTGCAGTAAATCCCGGGGATGTCTGCATATCTGTTTTCCTGAATTCGGCGAGCGTGTATCACACGTTCGCGTATGACGGCACTTGCTTCTCCCGGTCGTGCATCGGACATCTTCTCGAAAGGAACAGGTACTACTTCTATTTGCAGGTCAATGCGGTCGAGCAAGGGGCCTGATATACGATTCAGGTATTTTTGTACCTGTCCCGGACTGCATACACAAGCCTTAGTGGGATGGTTATAGTATCCGCAAGGGCAGGGGTTCATAGATGCCACCAGCATGAAACTGGCCGGATACTCCACATTGCTTTTCACACGAGAGATCGTAATCTTGCGGTCTTCTAGCGGTTGACGGAGAACTTCCAGTACGCTGCGATTGAATTCAGGCAGTTCATCCAGAAACAAAATTCCATTGTGGGCAAGGCTGATTTCTCCCGGTTGTGGATAACTGCCTCCGCCGGTCATGGCGACTGTTGAGATGGTATGGTGCGGGTCGCGGAACGGACGCTTCGAGATGAGTCCTGCATTCTCTTGTAGTCTGCCCGCAACGGAATGTATCTTGGTTGTTTCAAGGCTTTCTCCCAGGGATAAGGGTGGCAGGATGGAAGGGAATCGCTTGGCAAGCATGGACTTTCCACTGCCGGGTGCACCGATGAGAAGAATATTATGTCCGCCAGCCGAGGCAACTTCGAGTGCACGTTTCACATTCTCCTGTCCTTTCACATCAGCGAAGTCCAGGTCAAAGTTACTCTGTTGTGCATAAAACTCTTCACGGGTGTCGACTATGGTAGGAGTAAGTTCTTGTTCGCCGTTGAAGAACTCGATCACTTCCTTGATATTCTCAACTCCATATACCTTGATTTTATTGACTACTGCCGCTTCACGAGCATTCTGACGGGGAACAATAACCCCTTCAAATCCTAATTCCCAGGCCTTGATGGCTATGGGCAAGGCGCCTTTTATGGGTTGCAAACTACCGTCCAGACTTAGTTCACCCATCATCAGGTAGCGGTTCAATTTATCAGACTGGATTACTTCTCCGGCAGCAAGCATACCTATGGCAAGCGGGAGGTCGTATGCAGACCCTTCTTTCCGAATATCCGCAGGCGCCATATTGATAACGATGTTACTGGTTGGTATCCGGTAACCATTGACCTGCAATGCAGAAATAATACGTTGATGGCTTTCCTTGACGGCAGAATCAGGCAGCCCGACAAGATAGAACATGCAACCTCGTGAACTGTTTACTTCAATTGTAATGAGGGTTGCATCAATGCCTTGCACAGCCGCTCCAAAAACTTTGATTAGCATAGTAGTAGTGTATGAATTAAAAACTGAACGGGAAGTGAGGGGCTGATAAGAGGCTCTGCGCTTAGCGTCGTGTTGAATTTCTGGTGGTCTTTTTCTCCTTTTCTTTTTCTTCCTTTATTTCTTTCAGCTTCTTCTCGATTGCCTTTTCATCCAGATCTTTAGCTTCTATCTTTCCGTTAGGACTGATAAGTATATTGGTAGGAAGCTTTTGTATGGCGAATAGTTTGACGACTTCTCCATTCCAACCGGAGAAGTCGCAGACTTGTTCCCATTTCAAAGTATCCTTTTTGATGGTTTCTTTCCACGTCTTTTCATCCAGATCGAGAGATACACCCATTAACTTGAAGTCCTTGTTTTTCTGTTCTTTCTTATAGATACGACGGAACATGGCATTTGCTTCCCGGCTAATGGTGTCCCATGAAGCCCAGAATTGCATTAACAAATATTGGTCGTTCTTACTGGAGCGGGTTACCTCTTTACCCTCCGCATTGCGCAGGCGGAAGTATGGTGCTGCTTTTCCAACAGCCACTTTCTCATCTTCATCAATGCGGTTCAATAACGCTTGCATATACGGGCGGTCTTTCAGCTCTCCGGTCATGCGGTCTGCCAGCATTTTGATGCGCTCTATGTCCGGTTGCAAAGCCTGCACGAAGTATTTATCCAATAAATAGATGCTGACTAATGAAGCGGGATGGTCTTTGATGAAGTTTTCGGCTTTTTCTTCCAAAGCTTTCACCGATGGTGTACCCAGTCCTTTTAGTTCCTGGTTGAAAGCGGTCAGTTCCACATTGGGAGTATTACCGTTTATTTGTAGGGAAGATAGCTCGGCGTTGGAACCTTTTATCTGTATCTTATTTCCTTTATCCAGGAAAAGCGGATATTCCGTACCGTCGTTGAATAACAAGATCGTCGTTACCAGTGTATCGGCAGAGAGTGTAGCGGAGAATTTATCTTCTTCGACCACCAGCGTATCCATGCGGTCGTACATTCTGTCTGCCCCATATAAATATAGGGTGTCACTTCCCAATCCCTTGATTTCTCCGCTGAGGGTGATTGCATCGGTTTTCTTTCCGCCACAGGCTGACAGGCCGATTAATAAAAGATATAATAGACAGAGTTTCTTCATTTCTAAATACTTTTTCGCGAAAGTACGGCTTTTGCGGATAATAAAAAAGAAATGCCCGACATTTCTCAATGGCGGGCATTCTATAAAAAAACATTCGTTGTATGAAAACACTAATTAAATTAGTGCAAATTTTTATTGGATAATGCTCATGAAATCTGCATTTGTGAAGTACTTAGCAAATTCCAGGTCAGAAGCTGCTTTCTTAGCCAGTGACGGTTCTTTTGCAATAGCATTCTTCAAGCTGCTGGTTACCATAGAAGCATTGTTGGTTCTTGCACCCAACACAGCCATCAGGTATTCAGTATAAGCGTCCGGTTTTTCTACACCTGCCAATGTGCTCTTAGCTTTGTTGTAGTCCTTAGCCAGGATTTGTGCCAAAGCTGCACTGTTGGTTTTTGTGCTGCCGAATGCGCTAACAGCCTTGTCATACTGACCTTGAGCAATGTACAGGTTACCCAGAGCTTCGTTCAATTCTTTTGCACCGGAAGCTTTGCCCAGATAAGATTCTGCAGCAGCCTTGTCACCCTTAATCAGAGCAATCAAACCCAAGTTCATGTTAACTTCAGGAGCGTTGTTGATAGAAGCAGCTTTCTTGAAGTAGCTTTCAGCTTTGTCAACGTTACCTGCCTGATAAGCCAACTTACCTAAGTTGTTATAAGCACGGTAATCATTTGGATAAATCTGAGTAGCTTTCATGAAGATAGCTTCTTGCTTAGCAGGGTCGTTAGTCAACGTAGTTGCATACAGCAATTCTTCGATATTCAGTTGCTTAGCATCAGAGTTAGCCAGATTAGCGATTTCTTCGTCAGACTTACCGATGATCTCATAGTTCAAAGTCAAACGAGAACGACGCAATTGCGGCAAAATGTCGTCAGCCAAATTCTTGTAAACAGAAGAGATGTTTTTGATTTCCTGTTCTCTTTGTTCAGGGTCAGAGTACATAGACAGAACGCGAAGGATTAATTCCTTATCCTGAATATTGGATTTAGATACCAGTTCCTGGAAACCTTCCCAGTCCTGAGCAGTGTATTTAGTATCGATAGCAGCGTCTACCTTTGCTTTCTTCAAGTTTTGGTTGATAACCTTTGCAGTGTTATCCTGACGGTTTTCGGCCAACTTAGTATTCAAGCCTACACCACCATCGGGAGATGCATAAGCAGAAACTTCAATGTTGCTGATCTTCTTGTTTACAGCAGCGTCTACGTTCTTCACTTCTTCGTTGAATTCCTTTGCGGTTTTCAGCTCACCAGAGCGAATGTTAGCTTGCTGAATCAAGAACATGATGTTAGCGTCATGTTTCTCTTTGATGATACGTTGGAAAGCATCGTCACCATTAGCGGGATTAGCGCTACCCAGTGTTTGCTCAACCAATTCGGAAGTAGAAATCACACCATCAGCTACTTTTACAGCAGGAATAGTAATAGTTTTCTTACCGATTGTGGCTTTGAATTCCAGATACAACTCTGATTTAGCCATTTCGGGAACGTAGTCGAAAGAAGTTTTCATGGTGTAGTTACCGCCCATCTTGTAAGAGATGGTTTGGTCGTTACCTTCTACTTTTTCTCCCTGGAACAAGGCAGACTGTCCTTTAGCTTCTCCACCGTTCCATCTCAGAACCGGAGTCACTTCTACTACAGCTTTCTTGTTGAAATACTTTTCGGGGAACTTTCCGTTAATAGTGGCAGGAACTTTGCCACCAATAGCTTCAAGAACCTGAGGAGTTACGGTGAAATAATCAGAAGACAATTCACCCATTTTGCTGCTACATGATGAAAGAGCAACAACCAGTGCCATTAACAAAGGCAGATACAATTTCTTAGTCATTCTTAGGTATAAATTAATTGTTTGTAATTGAAATTAGTCTATTGGTTTCTCTCAGTGCCCATTACCACTAAGGTAATGGCCTCGCAAAGATATTAAATCTCTTGTCAGATTAAGAAATGGATGGCTAATTTTATTATAATTTAATGAAATCCCCGCTCTTTTCGGAACTTGATGTTCCGGGGGTGATGCTCAATGATTTCACTGCGCAACATATTGCGGTCGATATGCGTGTAAATTTCCGTAGTTGCAATGGATTCATGACCCAGCATACACTGGATTGCGCGCAGGTTGGCACCACCCTCAAGTAAGTGTGTGGCGAAGGAGTGGCGGAAGGTGTGTGGGCTGATATTTTTAGTGATTCCGGCCTTCTCTGCCAACTCTTTAATCAAGTGGAAAACCATGATACGGGAGATGCTGTTTCCCCAGCGGGCGAGGAAGACGTAATCTTCAAATCCTTTCTTGATTTTGCCAATATTACGGTCGAGCAGCCAGTACTTTATTTCTTTGATGGCACGAGGGGATATGGGTACTAATCGCTGCTTACTGCCTTTCCCTTCCACTTTGATGAAGCCTTCGTCAAAATACAGTTCGGATAGTTTCAGGTTGCATAACTCTGAGACGCGTAATCCGCAACTGTACAAGGTTTCAAGAATGGCCCGGTTGCGCTGCCCTTCTTTCTTACTTAAATCTACGGTGGCAATGATAGTATCTATTTCTTCTACGGTAAGTACTTCCGGCAGTTTGAAGCCGATTTTGGGACCTTCAAGCAATTCGCTGGGATCATCCTCCCGGTAGTCTGCCATGACCAGAAAGTGGAGGAATGATTTTATGCCGGAAATGATGCGTGCCTGCGAACGGGGATGGATGCCGATGTCGTGCAGTCCGGCAGCAAAATGTTGCAAATCATCCAGGGTGACCTCAAGCATGCTGATATTCTCAGTATTCAGGAAACGCAGCAACTTGTCAAGGTCAGTCAGATAAGCATCGAGCGTATTGGCAGAAAGGGCTTTTTCCAGCTTCAGGTATTGCTGGTACTTTCTGATTATCAATGCTTCCTTCTCCTTATTTCTTGTTTTTTCGTCTAATTTCATTTCTTTTTTCTACCTTTGCGCCGTGAAAATAGGCAGTAGCCCAGCGGAATAATGCAAATTTGTTTCCGCTTTCAGTCTGCACTATCTTTACAGTCTGATTTAAATGTTTCTCAGACGTATCTGAGCCGTACTTCCTCCGTACCTGCTCCGTATCTATAGGCTTGGACTTGGTACGGAGCTGATACGGACCTGACACGGAGTTCGTACGGACTTCATACGGAGTTGGTACGGACCTCGTACGGTGTTGATACTTTCGGGAGACAAAGGTATAAAAAATTGTGTTATGAGGATACAAATAATTAATGGCCCGAATATCAATCTATTGGGTAAACGTGAACCTTCCATTTACGGCAGTGTTACTTTTGAGGATTACCTTGCCGAACTTCGTAAGAAGTATGCTGATGTGCAAATAGACTATTTCCAGTCAAACATTGAGGGGGAGCTGATAGACAAAATCCAGCAAACCGGTTTTGAGGTGGATGGAATTATCCTGAATGCAGGTGCCTACACCCATACCTCTATTGCTCTGCAAGATGCTATCCGTTCAGTGACTTCTCCGGTCATCGAGGTGCATATTTCCAATGTACATGCCCGTGAGAATTTCCGACATGTGTCTATGATTGCCTGCGCCTGTAAAGGTGTGATTTGCGGCTTCGGCTTAAACTCCTACCGTTTGGCGCTCGAAGCGTTGATAAGTGATAAATGATTAAATAAATAGGTATAAGATTATGTTATTGAAACAGACTAAAATCGTTGCAACCATTTCAGATAAGCGTTGTGACGTTGATTTTATAAAAGGCTTGTTTGAAGCCGGTATGAACGTGGTGCGTATGAACACGGCGCATCTTGGATATGATGGACTTGAGAAGTTGATAAATAATGTTCGTACGGTGTCCAACCGTATTGCTATCCTGATGGATACAAAAGGCCCGGAAGTCCGCACCACTATTAGTGAAGAACCTATACCTTATAAAACAGGAGACAAGGTGAAAGTGGTAGGCAATCCTGACCTCCCCACTACCCGTGAGTGCATCTCTGTTTCTTATCCTAATTTTGTGCATGATGTATCGGTTGGTGTTCACATTCTTATCGATGATGGTGATCTGGAAATGATAGTTGTAGATAAGACTCCTGAATATTTAATGTGTGAGGTACAGAATGAAGCTACGCTGGGAAGCCGTAAGAGTGTTAATGTACCGGGTGTACGCATCAATCTTCCTTCTCTGACGGAGAAAGACCGCAATAACATTCTTTATGCCATCGAGAAAGATATTGATTTCATAGCTCACTCTTTTGTGCGCAACAAACAAGATGTTCTTGATATACAAGAAATCCTGAATGCCCATAACAGTGATATCCGCATCATTGCCAAGATTGAAAATCAGGAAGGTGTGGATAACATCGACGAAATTCTGGAAGTAGCCGACGGCGTGATGGTAGCTCGTGGTGACCTTGGTATCGAAGTTCCGCAGGAACGTATTCCCGGAATCCAGCGTTTGCTTATCCGCAAGTGTATTTTGGCTAAGAAACCGGTAATTGTAGCTACCCAGATGCTCCATACAATGATTACGAATCCGCGTCCTACCCGTGCAGAGGTCACGGATATTGCTAACGCTATCTATTACCGTACGGATGCTTTGATGTTGAGCGGTGAAACGGCTTATGGCAAATATCCTTTGGACGCTGTGAAGACCATGACAAAAGTTGCCGCACAGGCGGAAAAAGATAAACTGGCTGATAATGATATCCGTATTCCATTGGATGAAAACAGTAATGACGTGACTGCTTTCCTGGCAAAGCAAGCTGTAAAAGCTACTTCTAAGCTGAAGATACGTGCCATTATTACTGATAGTTATAGCGGACGCACTGCCCGTAACCTTGCTGCATTCCGTGGTAAATATCCAGTGCTGGCTATTTGCTATAAAGAAAAGACTATGCGTCATCTGGCTCTTTCTTATGGTGTGGAAGCTATCTATATGCCTGAACTTGCCAACGGACAGGATTATTATTTTGCAGCTTTGCGCCGTCTGCTGAAAGAAGGCCGTTTGTCTGAAACAGATATGGTGGGTTATCTGAGTAGTGGTAAAGCCGGAACACATACTTCTTTCCTCGAAATTAATGTCGTAGGAGATGCTTTGAAGTATTCCGAAGAAAGTGTATTGCCCAATAAGAACCGGTACCTTTAATAAATTGAGAATTGAAAATTAAAAATTGAAAAATACTATGCAGCATAACAGCGCAGCTATTTTTCAATTTTTAATTTTCAATTCTCAATTTATCAACTATCATTTTTCATTTTTTAATTCTCAATTTCCCCAGTGACTATAGACGAGTATATCTTGCAGCATATTGATGATGAGGGCGAATATCTGAAGGCTCTTTATCGGGATACGCATATTAAACTACTATATCCGCGCATGGCGTCGGGGCATTTGCAGGGGCGTATGCTTAAGATGTTCGTCAAAATGATACGTCCCCGTCGCATTTTGGAAATAGGTACTTATAGCGGTTATTCTGCCCTGTGCATGGCTGAAGGTTTGCCGGAAGACGGAATGCTGTATACATTCGAAATCAATGATGAGCAGGAAGACTTCACCCGTCCTTGGTTGGAGAACTCCGCTTATGCAGATAAAATCAAATTCTATATAGGTGATGCATTGGAAATGATTCCGCAGTTTGATATAACTTTTGACCTGGCCTTTATAGATGGTGACAAGCGCAGATATATAGACTATTATGAAATGGTGTTGTCCCGCCTCTCCGATGGTGGTTATATCATTGCTGACAACACTTTATGGGACGGACATGTGCTTGAAGAACAACCACATCGCACTGATTTGCAAACTATAGGTATCAAGGCTTTTAATGACCTTGTTGCACAAGATTCACGGGTTGAGAAGGTGATTCTTCCTTTGCGTGACGGTCTGACGATTATTCGTAAGAAATAGCCTCTAAGACAGGGGATACGTAATCGTAACTTCTTTCTGTTCTCCCTCTGAAATCTGATAACTTCCTTTAAACACTTCCAGATAAAGCCGGTTGATGTCGTGCAGGATGCGCTGTTCCTGTTCGTCTTCCCATACTTGGTAGAGAGGACTTCCTTTTACCGTGATTTTTAGATATTGGCCTTCCCGGGTCAGTGCATATTCCACCTGACAAACTTCTCCGGTATATAATCTTGGAACAGATAATAATGATGAGAGTAGTTTGAGGAACCATCTGCTATCCGCCTGTATGGATAGTGCTTCAAGTTCCGTATGGAAGTGTGGATTCACCATTGTGGTCTGCATATTTACCATCATTTTCACTTCCTGACAAAGTTGTACTGCATCGCATTCCTGTACATTAAAACGCATCATTCCTGCCTCAAGGCGTGATAAATCAAGGATGTTATTTATCAGAGCCAATAGCTTTTCTGAATTGTTTTTTATGGTAGCTGAATATTCCTGTACTTCTTCTTCAGAGAGATCTTGCTCGGCAGACAGCAATTCGGAAAAGCCTACGACTGTATTCAATGGTATGCGGATTTCGTAGGTGATGTTTTGCAGAAAATATTCTTTCATCTTATCTGCTGCTTCTATCGTTTCTAATGCTTGCCGGGTTTCTTCTTCCGAACGGCGTAATTGCTTGTGAATGCGGAAAGCGCGTATGATGGCAAGAAGCATCAGAACGAGTATGATGGCGGATGCCCCGACATATATCCAACGGTATTGCTTTGTCAGTAGTTCCTTATCTAATAATGCTTTTTGGATTTTATAGTTAGCCTGATATACTTCTTCATGACGTAGCAACATATCCTGGTTGAGAGAGTCTCCTTTTAGGGCTGCTGTTTTATAGATATTGGCTGCTTCTTCATATCGGCCGGCTTCCAGCATAGCTTCTGCTTTCATTTTGAGAATGCTATTTTCATGAAAAGGCTCTGCGCCGTGGCAAGCAGATATGGCCAGATTGAATTCATTGAAACATTTGTTCCAGTCTTTTACAAGCTTATAGTATACACCCCATAGAGCGTGATAATCAATATAGTTACTGAAAAAACTTTCTTTATCATAATATTTCCCGGCCTTTATCAGATGCAATTTAAGGTTTTCTTTGTCTTTGTTTTTTGCATAAATCATACCGAAGGATATTTCTGCTTTTAAAAAAGCACTTTTCAATGTATTTATAGTTTGTGGCTCTTCTTTAGTCATCTTTTCCAGTACTTTTTGTTGTTGCTCTAATTCACTAAGAGCCTCTGTATACTTCTCCTGCGCCAAATATATTTTCGCTAGATTTCCGCGTATTAACAGGAGGGAATAATTGTTGGCGGTCGGATTTACTTCCAGACTTTGTTTATATGCGAGAATTGCTTCGTCATACTGCTCTGCGAAATCCAACGCTTGTGCTAGAGCTATGAGTGAAACAAATACTCCTCTGTCATACTTGATACGGATGGCCTCCTTTTGCATCTCTTTGGCTTGCATAATGGCGTATTCGGTATCTCCTTGGGCGCATCTAATTTGGAGTATGCCTAACCAAATAGTATAATAGAGTGAGTAATCCTTATATCGATAGCTGGCTTCTTTTAATTTTAAGAAACACTGTTCCATTTCAGGAGTCTCACCTCGATATTCATAGTAGCGGCAGTAATCAAAGAGAGTGTATAACTCTTCTTCGTGTATTCCTTTGCTTTTGGAGAGTACAAGAGCTGAATCCAGAAATTCCAAAGCTACCTCTTGACCTATATATTGCTGGAATGCTCCTCTCAATATTTTTGAGCGAAGCGTATCATTAGGTTCGGATTTGGCGGTCTGAAAGATACTGTCACGAAATTGTCTATCCATTGAAATTGATGATTCTGCTTTTATCTGAAAAAGCATTCCCATTACAAACAAAAGTATAAATGTTATTTTCTTCATACTTTGGCCTCCTGTCTTAACGGATGAGTGAAAATGAAACGTGATCCATCGGTATACTGCGGGTCTATCCAGATATCTCCGCCAAGGCGACTGATGATAAGATGGCAGATGGCCAGTCCAAGTCCGGTTCCCTGGGATTTTTCGTTTACTCTTTCGAAGCGTTCGAATATTCTGCTTTGCTTTTCTAACGGGATACCGCAGCCGGTATCGGTAATGGAGAATTGTGCCATGCCTTTTTCATTCTGTTCCAGTTGCAGGGTAATGCTTCCTTCTTTTGTAAATTTGGTAGCATTGACTAATATATTGATTAGTACTTGGTGTAGTCGGAGTGTATCAGTCTCGATTTCTAAAAAAGGAAGTTCTGTTTTGAAGAAGATTTCAGCCTGTGTTTGCTTGATGCCTTCCAGGGTCTGAATGATACCTTCACATAAATCTACTGCATCACATTGTTTGAGGTTGAACTTCATATTCGTTATGTCAAGGCAGGAGATGTCTACCACGTCGTTCACCAGATTCAATAACAGGCGTGAATTCAATTGGATAATGTCATTGCATTGTTTTCGCGTTTCCTCATCGATACCCGGAGTAGTCAATACATCGGAAAAACCGGACAAGGCGTTTAGCGGAGTTCGAATTTCGTGGCTCATATTCGATATGAAGAGACTCTTGTTGCGTATTGAATTCTCTACGGCTTTCTCTGCTTTTTCTAACTTTCGCTTCGAAAGTATCAGTTTCTTTGCTTCTCTTTTCAAGTAGAGGAAACAGATGCCGGCAACAATGATAAGGCAGGGTAATATGATAAGAGCTAATAATAATAAATGGTTTTGCTGCTGGTTGTTAGCCAGTTGTAATTCATCAATGGAGTATGTCTCCCGTAAATCTTTTACTTTGTGAGAATTGATTTCCTTGTAGTCAGTATCAATCTTTTCTCCTAATTCTTTATATAGATTGGCAGCTTTTTCATATTGTTGCTCTTGCGTATACTGATTCGCAACTTTCCATAGGCTATCTTGTTTACTGTTTTGATTAGCGTAGCTGCTAAGAAGCGAGGAAAACAAAAATAGTAGTGTGAAGACGGGTCTTTTCATGTTTTTTTTGATTAGTGCCGATGCAAAGATAATTTTATTCTGAATTGATTGCTTCGATTGTCGTGCTAAAAAAAGTATAAATTACCAGCTAACTGAGATATTTCAGTAACTTTGTATCTAAATAAAGAAATAGTATAGTATGGAAACTACCAGACAGAATAAAATATGTCGTTTACTTCAAAAGGAGTTGAGCGAAATTTTCTTGTTACAAACTAAGTCCATGCCGGGCATATTGGTGTCGGTCAGTGCAGTGCGCATTAGTCCCGACCTGAGCGTGGCACGTGCTTATCTCAGCATCTTTCCCTCGGAAAAAGCTGAGGAAATGATTAAGAATATCAATGAGAATATGAAATCTATCCGTTACGAGTTGGGAACACGTGTGCGCCATCAACTTCGTATCATTCCGGAATTGAAGTTCTTTGTGGACGATTCGCTGGATTATCTTGAAAAAATAGATGAATTGCTGAAGTGAACCTTCCCTTCTACATAGCCCGCCGCTACCTCTTCTCTAAGAAGAAGCACAATGCTATCAATATTATTTCCGGCATTTCGGTGTGTGGGGTAGCATTGGCTACGCTGGCGTTGGTATGTACCCTTTCCGTATTCAATGGCTTTCAGGATATGGTGGCAGGTTTCTTTACGGCTTTCGACCCTGAACTGAAGATAACGGTTCGTGAAGGAAAAGTCTTTGAGCCGAATGCTGAGACTTTTCAGGAAGTGCGTGCTTTGCCTGAGATTGACGTCTGGACAGAGACGTTGGAGGAGAATGCTATGGTGCAATATAAAGACCGGCAGGCCATGGCAGTCATTAAGGGAGTGGAAGATAACTTCGAACAACTGACTTCCATTGATAGTCTGCTATATGGTGCAGGTGAATTTATTCTGCATGATTCTATAGTTGATTATGGTGTCTTAGGTGTAGAACTGATTTCCGAATTAGGTACGGGACTCCAGTTTGTCGACCCGTTGCAAGTATATGCGCCTAAGCGGAATGTGCGGGTGAATATGGCCAATCCTTCCGCTTCTTTCAATCGTGATTATCTCTTTTCACCCGGTGTGGTGTTTGTAGTGAACCAGCAGAAGTATGATGCGCGCTATATCCTTACTTCCCTTGATTTTGCCCGTAACCTCTTCAATTATGATACGGAGGTATCTGCCATTGAATTGAAACTGAAACCGGATGCTGATGCATCTGCTGTTCAGAAGAAGATTTCCCGCATTCTGGGAGATGATTTTGTGGTACTTAACCGTTACGAACAACAGGTTGATGTATTTCGCATCATGGAAATAGAGAAATTCATATCCTATCTCTTTCTCACATTTATTCTTGCCATTGCTTGTTTCAATGTTATAGGTTCTCTCTCTATGCTTATACTTGATAAACGCGAAGATGTGGAAACTCTGCGTAATCTTGGTGCGGACGACCGTCTGATAGCCCGTATCTTTTTATTTGAGGGACGCCTTATTTCTTTATTTGGTGCCCTTGCAGGTATTGTTTCCGGCCTGTTGCTTTGCTACCTCCAGCAGCGTTTCGGTATTATCTCTTTAGGTGGTGGCAGTGGCAGTTTCATTGTGGATGCTTATCCCGTCAGCGTTCATGCAACGGATGTGATACTGATATTTGTTACTGTTATTGCGGTTGGATTCCTTTCTGTGTGGTATCCGGTGCACTATCTGACGCGGCGGTTGCTGAAGAAGTGATAAATCATCTGTATCCCGAGTGTAGTCGTAGTATCTACTCTCTTCTACTTTTAATCATTGCCAATACTATGGCAAGAAAGCGAGCTTGCTATCGTTTTCATTCTTACCTTAAGTATCTATATACAAGCTCTTTTTAGTTGAGAGAATCGTCTTTATATTTATTACTCTCTCTATATTCTTTAGGAGTCTGATTGTATCGTTTGCCAAACTCTTTATAGAAATGTGACCGATTTGTGAAAGCTGTCCGATACATGACCTCCTGTATAGTCAACGTTGTCGTTAATAATAATTTAGCAGCATAATTTATTCTTTGTTCTTTAATGAAATCTTTAGGTGGTAGCTGCTCCAGATTTTTAAACTTGCGATATAAGTTTCTACTGCTGGTTTGCATGGCTTCTGCAAGTTCTTCTGGGCCGAACTCGGTGTTGTCCATGTTTTCATTGATTAGTTCAATGGCAGTTTCCATAAACTTTTTGTCTTCATGCTGTAGCAACTGTCCACCACTAAATTCAAAGGCGCTTGCAGAGGAATTGTAGTATTGCTTTAATTCTTCCTGCTTTTTTAATAGTTGTTTGATGATACTCTTCAGATATTGAGTATTGAATGGTTTGGGGATATAAGCGTCTGCTCCGGATTCTATCCCCTCAATCTTTTCGTCGGTTGTATTCTTTGCAGAGAGGATAATTAATGGAATATGCATGGTATGCTTGTTGCTTTTGAGCTGTTTGATTAAGGTGATTCCATCAATTTTAGGCATCATAATATCTGTAATGATAAGGTCGGGCGTTTTTTGTTTTAATATGGCAAGCCCTTCTTCACCATTCTCTGCCGTTAAAACGGAGTATTCGTCGGATAATATATCTTTTAGCATCCACAGTAGTTCCTTATTGTCGTCTATCATCAGGATGGTTGTCTCCGGATGATTGGATTCTTTTTCGTGATCGCCTCTTTCGGTTACTTCAATATTTGTATTATTATTCAAAGACTCAGATTTAGGAGTTTCTTCATTCAGTACACGTTCCTCTTTTTCGGTTACTTCAAGTTGCGGTAGGTTCACTATGAACTGAGCATATTGGTTCACTTCACTTTCTACTTCAATAGTACCTTGTAGCAACTCTACCATGCTTTGGCAGATGGCAAGTCCCAAACCATTTCTGGAAGAAAGCCCTTTAATACTATTTTCCTGAATGTTATCAAGTACACTGTATCTGTTAAATATGAGTGGAATACTCTCTTTACAAATACCTTTCCCTGTATTATAAACTTTTAGATTTAGCTTGTCTCCCCCTGTTTTAATGGATATGCGGATTGTTCCATTTTCGGGGGTATATTTGAATGCATTTGAGATAAGGTTATTCAGAATCTTAGTGACCCCGCTATGATCACTTTTCCACATAATTTCCGGACAGATATCAGTTTCCAGGTGGATTTGATTCTGTTCTGCCAACTCACCGAATGAATCTATAATATCCTTTGCCAGTTTACTGATATTCAGTTCTTGTATGTGGCATATCTGATTGCCGGTTTCCATACGGCGGAAATCTATTACTTCCTGTATCAGGCTGTTGAGACGCTCTGTGTTCGACTTTATAATCTGAGCATACTTTTTTATGAAAGCATCACTGTTCTCATGCTGCAATATTCTTTCGCATGGTCCATAGATCAAGGTAAGTGGCGTGCAGAATTCATGTGTGATGTTAGTGAAGAAGCGTAATTTACCTTCATACATTTCTTCTTTATACTTTTCGTTTAATCTCTTGGAAATAACGGCTTTTCTTCGTTCATATTTCCACCGGATATAATGCCAGAAACCAAATCCTGCTCCAATAACCAGTAATACATATATGATTTGAGCTGCAATACTTTGGTACCAGGGAGGAAGAATGACGATACGGATGCTCTGGATTACATTATCATTGCTATTTCCTCCGTCATTGTATTTCACTTTCAGTGTATAGTCTCCGGGAGGAATATTTGTAAATTGGGCTTCATTGGAGCGTGTATCCATCCATACATCGTTGAAATTCTCAAGTTTATAAGAATATTTGCAGTTTTCGCCATTGATAAAGTCGGTGGCTACAAAAGAGACTGCAAAGAAATTCTGGTCATAGTTCAGTACGATATTTTGAGGATTACTATCTTTCTTTTCAAATTCATGAATATTATATTCTTTATTGAAAATTCTCACTTTTGTGAAGTGAATATCAGGCACGAAATTACTTTTCTTTTCTTTCTCTTTTCTTATCCAGACTATGCCATTTACTCCCCCAAAAAAGTATCTGTTTCTTTTGGGGTCTTGAAAATATGCGTTGTCACTAAATTCTGTTATATCTAAGCCTGTTCTATGATTAAAGTTTCTGAATGTATTCTTTTGAGGATCAAATAATATAATACCGGTATTACTGCTTAACCATAGATGTCCTTCTTTGTCTTCAATGATTCCGTGTATTGTATTATTGGGTAACCCCTCATTCTCATTAAAGTTCTTATAGTCATAATTACCATCAGATGAGATTTTTAATTTGGTTAATCCATAGCTCGTACCTAGCCATATATCTTTATGTTGGTCTTGATATATGCATAATATATCACTCATGGGAGCTATACCATTTCTGTCAAAAGAAATAAAAGAGTAATCTTCAGTACGAGAATTTAACCTGATAACACCATTGCCACGCATCCCAATCCAAATGATAGAGTCATTTTCCGGATATATGGAATATATTTGATTGTTTTTCTGCTTATGCGGAACCTTGAAGTTGAATGCTTGAATCTTTTTAGCCTCAAAACCTTGTTTATGTTGTTGAATACTTATTTTCAATAAAGTATTTCCTGCCCCTACCCATAGTAGCGAGTCGTTTGTTTCACTCATGGAATGTACGTGGGAGATACTTTGATTAGTACTGTTGACTAGTGAGTGAATTTTATTGTCCGAAAAAGAGTAGTAGTTTAAACCAGGTCCATTAGAGCCGATCCATAAAATAGGATATACATTACTTGGTGCAAATGCGAAAACAGCATTATTAGTAAGTCCTTCTTGTGTTGTAAGGTGTGTAACATTATCATTTGAATACTCTTTTGAAGTATCATAATTGTTGATTTTTATCACACCATTATCTTTTGTACCTAACCATAAGGTGTTATATTTATCAGTGTAAACAGCACGAATTGGCCTTTTCTTACTGATCGGAAGTTCATTGAGCGATATATTAGTAAATGTATATTCGTCTTTTGTCCACGCATATACTCCCTGTCCGTCTGTACCAATCCAGATAATATCTTGTTGTTCATCTTTCCACAAAGAGAATACCCCGCAATTGATGTTGAACTTCTCTACTTGGTAGTCTTGTTCAGCTATTAGTCGTATAAGACCATTGGTCTCAAATCCAATAAGAATGTCATCGTTATCAAAAGCAATAGCTCCGATTTCTCCACTCTCCTGAATTAGTTGCTGCAGCTTTTTTACAAAATGTAGTTTCTCTTTATCCTTGTAAAATATGTTTCCTTCAGAATCTACCATAATTATTTTCCCGTCACTGTAAAAAGCATATTTTATGAGGTGTGGATATATAAAGTCCGGATGTTTGACTACTTGAGGATTATTCGTTTTTTTGCCGGATATGGTATACCTTTCCATTATGCCTTTATGGTTTATCCATACCGTATCTTGTGAATCAACAATAAAACTTGATACATTGTCCAACTCTTTCTCTTTATAGATAGGGAAATTTATAAATTTATTGTCTAATTTCGAATATAGAGATAATGTATTGGGTCTATTAAATACATATAAATAGTCCTGACTGTCTTTTGCAATATATGAGTTTTCACCAAATTCATTATAATATTCTTCTATTGTGTTACTTCTTTGCGATAGTTTGTTTAATCCCCATTTGGTACTAATCCACAGGTAGTTTTTATCCGTTTCTATGACTTTTCTGATGACATTGCTTGAAAGACTATTCTGATTATTGATATCTGGCTTATATACATAGATTTTTTGACTATCATACATGTTGAGCCCATCATAAGTACCAATCCATAAAAAACGTTTCTCATCCTGAAATAAACAAGTGACGGAACTGTTCGATAGACCGTCACGATTACTAATCTGTCTAAGATTATGTGAACTGACATTTTTAAGTACAAAGTTACTACAAAAAAGTGAAATGCGGAAAGTTATAGTGATAGAATTGAGTTACAAGGGTTTTAGTTGAAGTGGCGATAATTCGTGAAGCCATTACAATCCCTGCCGAAGCCAAATCCTGACGCCGCAACGTTACTTGTTCGTAACCATGCCCGAAAATGCGACAAACGGGTACGGATAGCGAAACAATACGTTAAGGAATAGTGAGTTACCGATAACTCACGCAAAAATTTCGGTTACGGAAAAAGATTGCTCCGTTCCTCCCCGTTTTGCGTACCGACACCGGACTCTTCACCAACTAATTTTGAAACCAAAAAATTAAGGACGATGAAGAGTACATTTTCAGTAATCTATTACCTCAAGCGTCAGGTAGTGAAAAAGGACGGGACAGTACCCGTCATGGGACGCATCACGGTGGACGGCAGCCAGACGCAGTTCAGCTGCAAGCTGACAGTCGATCCGAAACTGTGGGACACCAAAGGTGGACGTGTCACAGGCAGAAGCGCGGCGGCACTCGAAACGAACCGTATGCTTGACAAGATGCGGGTGCGCATCAATAGGCACTATCAGGAAATCATGGAACGTGACAACTTCGTCACGGCTGAGAAGGTGAAGAACGCTTTTCTCGGACTGGAACACCGCTACCACACGCTGATGCAGGTGTACCGTCGTCACAATGAGGACTATGAGAAACAGGTGGAAGCAGGCATGAAAGCAAAAGGTACACTGGAAAAGTACCGTATCGTTTACAAGCACCTGCAAGAGTTCCTCGACATCCGCTACCATGTGAAGGACATCGCACTGAAAGAGCTTACCCCCGCTTTCATCTCCGACTTCGAGATGTTCCTGCGCACGGACAAACACTGCTGCACCAATACCGTGTGGCTGTACGTCTGCCCGCTACGGACGATGGTGTTCATCGCCATCAACAACGAGTGGCTGACACGCGACCCGTTCCGCGAGTATGAAATCAAGAAGGAGGAAACAACACGCAGTTTTCTGACCAAAGAGGAAATACGCCTGCTGATGGACGGGAAACTGAAAAACGCCAAACAGGAACTGTACCGTGACCTCTACCTGTTCTGCGCTTTCACCGGGTTGTCGTTCTCGGATATGCGCAACCTCACGGAAGAGAATATCCGCACCTACTTCGACGAACACGAGTGGATAAACATCAACCGCCAGAAAACGGGCGTGGTGTCCAACATCCGCCTGCTTGACATCGCCAACCGCATAATCGGCAAATACCGTGGGCTGTGCGAGAACGGCAAGATATTCCCCGTCCCGCATTATAACACGTGCCTTGCCGGTATCCGTGCCGTCGCCAAGCGTTGCGGCATCACCAAGCATATCACGTGGCATCAGAGCCGCCACACGGCAGCCACGACGGTATTTCTCTCTAATGGCGTACCTATCGAAACCGTCAGCTCCATGCTCGGACACAAGAGCATAAAGACGACGCAGATTTACGCGAAGATAACCAAAGAAAAACTCAATCAGGACATGAAGAACCTTGCCGCAAGGTTGAACAGTGTTGAGGAATTTGCAGGTTGCACCATCTAAAAAAGAGAAGCCATGAAACGTGACATAATCATCATAGAGGACAAGGCGGTCAGCGTAACCGGTAACGACGTGTGGATGACCGCCACCGAAATCGCCGGACTGTTCCATACGACCGTCCCGGCAGTGAACGCCGCCATCAAAGCCATCCGCAAGTCGGACGTGCTTAACGACTACGAGGTGTGCCGCTACATGCAACTTGAAAACGGACTGTACGCAGATGTGTACGCGCTTGAAATCATCATCCCCGTCGCCTTCCGGCTGAACACCTACAACACCCACCTGTTCCGCACATGGCTGGTGGGAAAAGCTCTCGCCAAAGAGAAACGGCAGGCATACGTGATGTTCATACAGAACGGAAAAGCCGGGTACTGCTGATTGCGCATACCACATAAGACAAGGAAACGGGCAGCACCACAAAAAGTGTCGCCCGTTTCCTTTTTTCTTGCCAACCGCGCTCACTCCAGCGGCTTGCGGTAATTTGCTTCCAGCACTTCACGCAGCCCCGTTTCCGGGTAAAGCACCTTCCCTCCCAAAAGTATGAAGGGCAACACGCGGTTGTTGCGGTATTCCTGCAATGTGCGTCGGCTTACGCGGAGCAGTTCCGCCACCTCGCCGTCCGTCAGGTAACGTTCCCCGTCCAGCAGAGGACGGTAACTTTCCAGAAAGGCGGACAGCCATTTCGAGCCTTTGCGCATATCCTGCACCACAGAGGCTATCGGCTCGTCTTCCATCGTAAAAACATCGTTGTTCTCGTTCATCATAACTTCGGATTCAGTGGGTGAATAAATCAAATCATCTGCCGTGCGGATAGAGCGTGCCGATAAGCGGTATCAGCCGCTTCACCTCCTCCGGCTTGTAATAAAACCTGCGGTTTATCTGCGAGTAGCCGATAAGCCGCCTGTCGCGCAGCGTCTGCAACGTGCGCGAACTTATTCTCAACTGCCTACAGACTTCCTCGCCCGTGAGCCATCTTTCCATGCGCCTCGTGTCGCTTTTGCGCCTCAGGGCGGCGACCTTCTCCGAGAGTGCGCCGAATGCCGCCACCATCATCTCGAAAGTCTTTTTCTCGATAGATACTATTTCCATATTCATGCAATTATCGGTTTGCCCGCAAAGGTAACGGTACGGTCCTGAACACGTGCCGTTTTCCGCTGAAAGGCTGCCTGTTGCGCCGTTTGACCGGGTTACGGAGCCATCTTCCGTAAAAATCTTACGTGAGTCACGTAGTGAGTTGTTAAAGCCCCTTTTGTTTATTGCCGATTTTTGCTGCAGAAACAAAAAGAAAGGACTGAATATGAAAGTGATAACGATGGAAAGTTCCGCCTTCCGGTCATTGACGGAACAGATAGCGGAGATTGCGGCACACGTCCGTGCCGCCTCCGGCGACAAGAAAGCGGCATCGCCCGACAGGTTGCTCACCACACGCGAGGCGGCGCACCTGCTTAACGTGAGTACCCGCACCCTCCAGCGTATGCGCAGCGAGCAACGCATCGGTTATGTCGTGCTTCGCGGTAAATGCCGCTACCGGCAGTCGGAAATAGACCGCCTGCTTGAAGCGTGTGCCGTCAACGAGGACGCGGCGACACCGCAGGAATTGAAACGCAACCACACGCTGCGCACTGGCGGCAAACCAAAAGGAAGGAGGACATAGGTCATGGAACTGCTCACACGAAACAACTTCGAGGGCTGGATGCAGAAGCTGATGGAACGGCTCGACCGTCAGGACGAACTGCTGCTGGCGATGAAGGCTGAGGGGAAACAGCCTACTATCACGGAAAGCATCCGCCTTTTCGACAATCAGGATTTGTGCATGCTGCTCCAGATAAGCAAGCGCACACTGCAACGCTACCGCAGTGTCGGCGCATTGCCCTACAAGACACTGGGCAAGAAAACCTATTACAGCGAGGAGGATGTGCTGACATTCCTTTCCAACCATATCAAGGACTTCAAAAAAGAAGATATAGCCTTCTACAAGGCTCGTATCCATAATTTCTTTCATAAATAACCCATTAAAACATTTTTCAAATGGCAAAGAAAAAAGACGAAAAGGACGTGCTGGTAGTCCGTGATGAGAAGACGGGCGAGATCAGCGTGGTAGCCGGGCTGAATGCAGACGGCACACCCAAGCGTACCCCTGCGAAAGCTGAGAACGCGCAGAGTTTCCTGCAATTCGACCGACAAGGCGACGTGCTGGACAACTTCTTCAAGAACTTCTTCCGGCAGTGCAAGGAACCCAGCCGCTTCGGTTTCTACCGCATCGCGGCAGACCAAGTGGATTCCATGCTTGGCGTGATGAAAGACCTGCTTCAGCATCCGTACCAGAACAAACAAATCCTTGCACCGCACAAAATCGACACCTTCCCTTATCAACAGCAGGTGCAGGAAGAGATGGCGGCACAAAAGACAGAGAAACAAGAACCTCAAAAACAGGAAAACATGGAACAACAGAAAGAACAGCAGGAAAGCCCGCAACAGACGCAGGGCAGACAGGGCTACCAACCCATCAACGAGAGCAAAATCAACTGGCAGGAGCTGGAGGACAGATGGGGCGTGAAGCGTGACGACCTTGAAAAGTCCGGAGACCTTACGAAGATGCTCCACTACGGCAAGTCCGACTTGGTAAAGGTCAAGCCCACCTTCGGCGGCGAATCATTCGAGCTGGACGCCCGCCTCTCCTTCAAGAAGGACGGTGAGGGAAATGTCAGCCTCGTGCCGCACTTCATCCGCAAGGAGCAGAAGTTAGATGAGTACAAGGAACACAAATTCTCCGACGATGACCGGAAGAACCTGCGCGAAACGGGCAACCTCGGCAGGGTCGTGGACATTGAGGACAGGGAAACGGGCGAAATCATCCCCTCCTACATCAGCATCGACCGCAAGACGAATGAAATCACGGACATTCCGGCAAACAAGGTGCGCATCCCGGAGCGCATCGGCAAGACGGAAATCACCAAACAGGAGCAGGACATGCTCCGCGCCGGACTGCCCGTGCGCGACAAGCTCATCGAGCGCAACGACGGCAGGAAGTTCGTCACCACCCTTCAAGTGAACGTGGAGCAGCGCGGCGTGGAGTTCGTGCCGGGAACCGGAAGGTCGCCCCGTACCGCACAGACGCAGGAAGCCAAAGGTGACACCTCGAAAAGTCAGGCGCAAGGCGGGGAAAATGCCGCACAGACCAAGAAGGAGCAACGCCGCAACACGTGGATGAACGAGGACGGCAGCATCCGCCCCATCAGCAAATGGAGCGGCGTGAACTTCACCGACAAGCAGAAAGCCGACTACGTGGCGGGTAAAGCCGTGAAACTGGAGAACGTGACCGACAAGCAGGGCTTCCATGCCACGATGTATATCAAGTTCAACCCGGAGAAGGGCCGCCCGTACCGCTACGAAACGAACCCCGACAACGCCCAGCAGGTCGCCCCGTCCAACGAGAGCCGCACACAGGTGGCGGTGAACAACGAGGGCAAAACCAACGAGGCGACAAAGAACCTGAAAGAGCCTTTGCAGAAAGGTCAGACCGCCCCGAAGGACGACCGCCAGCAACAGCAGCAGGAGAAGCCGAAAAAGAAGAACAACAAAGGCATGAAAATGTAATCCCGTGTCCGCCACTGAATCCAAAATAAAATCCAAAGTATCAACAAAAAAGCAAGAAAACATGAAGACAATCATTGCAGAAAAGCCCTCCGTGGCACGTGAAATCGCCCGCATCGTGGGCGCGACAAAGAGAGAGGAAGGATATTTCGAGGGAGGCGGCTATGCCGTGACATGGGCATTCGGACACCTCGTTCAGCTTGCCATGCCCGACGGCTACGGCGTGCGCGGATTTGTCCGTGACAACCTCCCGATTATTCCCGACACATTCACGCTCGTCCCCCGTCAGGTCAGGACGGAGAAAGGTTACAAGCCCGACAGCGGCGTGGTGTCGCAGATAAAAGTCATCAAAAGACTGTTCGACACAAGCGAACATATCATCGTGGCGACCGATGCCGGACGCGAGGGAGAGCTTATCTTCCGCTACCTCTACCACTATACGGGTTGCACCACTCCTTTCGTGCGCCTGTGGATCAGCTCTCTCACCGACAAAGCTATCCGTGAGGGACTGCGGAAACTCGAAGACGGCAGCAAATACGACAACCTCTACCTCGCCGCCAAAGCGCGGAGCGAATCCGACTGGCTCGTGGGCATCAACGGCACACAGGCGTTATCCATCGCCGCCGGACACGGCACGTATTCCGTGGGGCGGGTGCAGACACCAACGTTGGCTATGGTATGTGAACGCTACTGGGAGAACCGCCGCTTTACGTCCGAAGCATTCTGGCTGCTCCATATCGCAACGGACGGTTGCGACGGCGAAGTCGTGAAATTCTCATCCTCCGAGAAATGGAAAGAGAAAGAACCGGCGATGGAACTATATAATAAGGTAAAGGCGGCAGGTTGCGCCACTGTCACGAAAGCCGAGCGCAAGGAGAAGACGGAGGAAACTCCCTTGCTCTACGACCTGACCACGCTCCAGAAAGAAGCCAACGCCAAGCACGGCTTCACGGCGGAACAGACGCTTGAAATCGCGCAGAAACTCTACGAAAAGAAGTTGATAACCTATCCGAGAACGGGAAGCCGCTACATCCCCGAAGACGTGTTTGCCGAAATTCCCAAACTGCTCGCTTTCATCGGCACACAGCCCGAATGGAAAGACAAGGTGCGGGCAAAAGCCGCCCCGACACGCCGCAGCGTGGACGACGGCAAGGTGACAGACCACCATGCCCTGCTCGTCACGGGTGAGAAACCGCTCTTCCTCTCCAAAGAGGACAATACCATCTATCAGATGATTGCCGGGCGCATGGTCGAGGCATTCTCTGAGAAATGCGTCAAGGATGTGACCACTGTCACGGCGGAATGTGCCGGAGTGGAGTTTACCGTAAAAGGCAGCGTCGTGAAGCAAACCGGATGGCGTGCCGTCTATGGCGAGGAAAAAGAGGAAATTACCATCCCCGGCTGGCAGGAAGGCGACACGCTGACACCGAAAGGCTCGTCCATTACCGAAGGAAAGACCAAACCCAAGCCGCTGCATACCGAAGCCACCCTGCTCTCGGCAATGGAAACGGCGGGCAAGGAAATTGAGGACGACGCACTGCGGCAGGCGATGAAGGACTGTGGCATCGGTACTCCCGCCACACGCGCCTCCATCATCGAAACGCTTTTCAAGCGCGGTTACATGGAACGCTGCAAGAAGTCGCTTGTTCCCACCGAAAAAGGACTTGCCCTCAATTCCGTCGTCAAGACGATGCGCATCGCCGATGTTGCCATGACGGGCGAATGGGAAAAGGAGCTGGCGCGTATCGAGCGCGGGGAACTGTCCGCCGACACCTTCCGCAAGGAGATAGAGGCGTACACACGTGAGATAACCTCCGAACTGCTCTCGTGCGACAAGCTCTTCGGCAGCCGTGACTCCGGCTGCGCGTGTCCCAAGTGTGGCACGGGCAGGATGCGGTTCTACGGCAAGGTGGTACGCTGCGACAACACGGAGTGCGGACTGCCCGTGTTCCGGCTGAAAGCGGGACGCACCCTGTCCGACGATGAAATCAAAGACCTGCTCACCGAAGGGCATACCAAGCTGCTCAAAGGGTTCAAGAGCAAACAGGGCAAGAGTTTCGATGCTGTTGTCGCCTTTGACGGGGAATATAACACGACTTTTGTGTTCCCGGAGGCTAAAAAGGGCAAGAAATTTTCAGGACGGAAGAAATAGTATTAACTTTGCCACTTGTTCAGAGTAATGAATTGTTCTTCGATACCGGATTACACTCATACTTTGGATTTAGTGGTGGCACTCGGAGGGATACCGAGTGCCTTTTTCTTCCTTTTTCCAACCGATTATCCCGTTAATTATCAATCCGCTAAATCCAAAGTAATGAACAACAAGAAGAAAAACGAGGGTCAGACCGACTTTTCCTATTACGGTCTGTACCTGCTGGACTATCTCCGCACGAACAAGTTTGAACAGGCTGACGACACCGCTTTCATACGGGAACGGGCCGACCGTGCCGCCGAAACGTATGAGAGGGCACGGCTTGAAGGCTATCCCGCCGATGGTGCGCAGGAACTGGCGATGGACACGCTGCTGCGCGGGCTGCATTATTCCCGTTACGCCATCCTCCGCGAAGTCGTGGAAAACGAGTTTGCCGATGAAGTGCCGGAAGAGAAGCGTGAAGCCTTTGTCCTGAAACTGCTGCCGCTTGTCGGCAACGTGTTCTCCGTCTATGACCTCTCGGATGACAATTTCGCCCTGTCTTCCGATTACGACCTGCTCTACACGGAGCTGACGGGAGCAACCGTCCTTTACTTAGACGAATATGGCGTTTAACCGCAAACAGAAACTGCGGGACAACATCGAGGCGATACGGACGGCATTCATCCTTGACAGGGAAAACAGGACAGCGACAACCGAAGAGCGTGCCATACTTCAAAGGTACTGCGGTTTCGGCGGTCTGAAATGTATCCTCAACCCTGCAAAGGAACTGACGGATGCCGTCCGGTGGGCGAAATCCGACCTCGAACTGTTCGCCCCGACGGTGGAGCTGCACAGGCTTATCCGTGAGAACAGCAAGGACGAAACAGAGTACAAGCGGTTTGTGGATTCGCTGAAAGCGTCCGTGCTGACCGCTTTCTACACCCCCAAAGAGATAACCGACACCATCGCGGACGTGCTGGCAGATTACAGCGTCCGCCCCGCCCGTATGCTCGAACCGTCGGCAGGTGTCGGCGTGTTCGTGGATTCCATGCTACGGCACAGCCCCAATGCGGATGTGATGGCTTTCGAGAAGGATCTGCTCACGGGTACAATCTTGAGGCATCTCTATCCCGACCAGAAAATGCGCACCTGCGGTTTTGAGAAAATCGAAAGACCGTTCAACAATTATTTCGACTTGGCGGTGTCCAACATTCCGTTCGGTGACATTGCCGTGTTCGACGCGGAGTTTCAGCGGAGCGACTCTTTCGGCAGACGCTCCGCCCAGAAAACCATCCACAACTATTTCTTTCTCAAAGGACTGGATGCCGTGCGTGACGGCGGTATCGTGGCGTTCATCACCTCGCAAGGGGTATTGAATAGCACCAAGACCTCCGTGCGTAACGAGCTGTTCAGTCAGGCCAATCTGGTATCCGCGATACGCCTGCCCAACAACCTGTTCACGGACAACGCGGGGACGGAGGTGGGCAGCGACCTGATTGTCCTGCAAAAGAACCTCAGCAAGAAGGAAATGTCGCAGGACGAGCGGCTGATGACCGTGATACAGACGGACACGAAAACCGACCTGACCGACAACGCCTATTTCATCCACCACCCGGAACGCATCGTGCATACGACGTCGAAACTTGACACTGACCCCTACGGGAAGCCCGCTATGGTTTATCTGCACGAGGGCAAGACCGCAGGTATCGCCGGGGACTTGCGCCGGATGCTCAACGAGGATTTCCATTACAGGCTCGCCATGCGTCTGTATTCGGGAACAATCTGGCAGTCGGGAACGGAAGAAAAGGTTACCGTTCAAAAGGAGGCGGAGCGTCCTGCTATAAAATTGGAAACGGTATCTTCGGCGCAGACGGTGGAAACTCCGACGGAAAAACCGCAACCCGTTGAGGAAAAACCGGAGATAGAGCCACGTCCGAAATATTCTGACGGGGTGCAGCTCTCCTTGCTCAACCTCTGGGGGATGACGGAAGAGGTCAGCCAACCGAAAACCTCCAAAAAGAAAAAGACGGTGAAAAAGGCAGTTACGGCAAAGTCCACTCCGCCCAAACCGAAAGTCACGGTTACACCGACAGCTCCAACTGCAAAACCCGCTATGGAGAATAAGGAGGTGAAAGCGGAGAACACCGCCAAGCCTGCCGACCCGGACGACATCTATGCAAAGCTGGACTGGGAAACCAATCCTCCCATCAACGGCTTCTACGAGATGATGATGGAACTCACGCCGGAGCGCAGGAAGGAACTTCGGGAGCTGGCAAGGCAGCATAATGAAAAACATGAAAACAGAACGGTTGCGACGATCACGCCGGAAGTACCACGTGAACAACCCCGGCAGGAGGAAACACAGCCGGAAGCAGTCGCCGCACCTGCTGTTACCGATGCTCCACCGGAAACGGTGGCTACTTCCCTTTTTCCCGACATCGAACCGGAAAAGCCGAAGGAGGAAGTCGCGGACCTTACGCCGCGTGCCTACCATCGCACGCCGGAGATGCACCTGCGCGAAGGCTCGCTGGTGGCTGACCGGGGGCGTCATAACATCGGCTATCTGAAGGACATCACGCCATACGGGGCTACATTCCAGCCGCTCGACCTGAAAGGATACCAGAAGGAAAAGGCGTTGTTGTATGTGTCGCTGCGTGACGCCTACGAGCGTCTGTACCGTTATGAATCGCTCCGGCGCGAGGCAAATGTTCCGTGGCGAGAGCATCTGAATACCTGTTACGATGAGTTTGTCATGCGCTACGGCAACCTCAACGCCAAGCAGAACGTGAAGTTAGTGATGATGGACGCGGGCGGGCGTGACATCCTTTCGCTGGAACGGGTGGAGAACGGAAAGTTCGTCAAGGCGGACATCTTCGAGCATCCCGTTTCCTTCTCCGTGGAGAGCCATGCCAACGTAGGCTCTCCCGAAGAAGCCCTGTCCGCGTCGCTCAACAAATATGGCACGGTCAATCTCGACTATATGCGGGAGATAACCGACAGCACGGCGGAGGAGTTGCTCACAGCCCTGCAAGGACGCATCTATTACAATCCGCTCGTGACCGGTTACGAAATCAAAGACCGCTTCATAGCCGGGAACGTGATAGAGAAGGCGGAACGCATAGAGGCTTGGATGGGCGAAAACCCCGAAAGTGAGCGTATGCCGGAAGTGAAACAGGCGTTGGAGGCTCTGAAAGATGCCGAACCGCCGCGTATCGCCTTCGAGGATCTGGACTTCAATTTCGGGGAACGCTGGATTCCGACGGGTGTCTATGCCGCCTACATGAGCCGGCTGTTCGACACGGAGGTGAAAATCGCCTATTCCGCAAGCATGGACGAGTTTTCGGTTGCGTGCGGCTACCGCACCATGAAAATCACGGACGAGTTTCTGGTAAAGGGGTATTACCGGAACTATGACGGTATGCACCTCTTGAAACACGCCCTGCACAACACCTGCCCCGACATGATGAAGTCCATCGGCAAGGACGAGCATGGCAACGACATCAAGGTGCGCGACAGCGAGGGCATACAGCTCGCCAACGCCAAGATTGATGAAATCCGCAACGGTTTCTCCGAATGGCTCGAAGAACAGTCGCCGCAGTTCAAGGAACGGCTGACGACAATGTATAACCGCAAGTTCAACTGTTTCGTGCGCCCGAAGTATGACGGCTCGCACCAGACCTTCCCCGACCTCAATCTGAAAGGCTTGGCAAGCCGGGGTATCAAGAGCGTCTATCCCTCGCAGATGGATTGCGTCTGGATGCTGAAACAGAACGGCGGCGGAATTTGCGACCACGAGGTGGGAACCGGCAAGACGCTGATAATGTGCATCGCCGCGCATGAGATGAAGCGTCTGAAATTGGCACATAAGCCGATGATTATCGGGCTGAAAGCCAACGTTGCGGAGATTGCCGCCACCTATCAGGCGGCATATCCCAACGCACGTATTCTGTACGCTTCGGAGAAGGACTTTTCGACCGCCAACCGTGTGCGCTTCTTCAATAATATAAAGAACAACGACTACGATTGTGTCATCATGTCGCACGACCAGTTCGGCAAGATACCGCAGTCGCCGGAGTTGCAGCAGCGCATCCTGCAAGCGGAGCTTGACACGGTGGAGGAAAACCTCGAAGTGCTGCGGCAGCAGGGAAAGAACGTGTCGCGGGCTATGCTGAAAGGTCTGGAGAAGCGCAAACACAACCTTGAAGCGAAGCTGGAGAAGGTGGAACATGCCATAAAGTCACGCACGGACGACGTGGTGGATTTCAAGCAGATGGGCATCGACCACATCTTCATAGATGAGAGCCACCAGTTCAAAAATCTGACGTTCAACACGCGCCATGACCGTGTGGCGGGACTGGGCAACAGCGAGGGAAGCCAGAAGGCACTGAACATGCTCTTTGCCATACGCACCATACAGGAGCGCACGGGCAGAGACTTGGGAGCGACCTTCCTTTCGGGTACTACCATCAGCAACTCGCTGACGGAGTTGTATCTGCTGTTCAAGTATTTGCGTCCGAAGGAGCTGGAACGGCAGGACATCCGATGTTTCGACGCTTGGGCGGCGATATTCGCCAAGAAGACGACGGATTTTGAATTTAACGTGACGAACAACGTGGTTCAAAAGGAGCGTTTCCGCTACTTCATCAAGGTGCCGGAACTTGCCGCCTTCTATAATGAAATCACGGACTACCGCACGGCAGAGGACGTGGGCGTAGATCGTCCCAACAAGAATGAGATACTGCACCACATACCGCCCACGCCGGAGCAGGAGGACTTCATACAGAAGCTGATGCAGTTCGCCAAGACTGGCGATGCCACACTTCTGGGCAGGCTGCCGCTTTCGGAAACGGAGGAAAAGGCGAAGATGCTTATCGCCACCGACTACGCCCGCAAGATGGCACTCGACATGCGCATGATAGACCCGCATTATGAAGACCACCCCGATAACAAGGCGAGCCACTGTGCCAAGATGATCGCGGAGTATTACCAAAAATACGACGCGCAGAAAGGCACGCAGTTCGTTTTCTCGGACTTGGGGACATATCAGCCGGGCGACGGGTGGAACGTCTATTCGGAAATCAAGCGCAAGCTGACGGAGGATTACGGCATACCGCCAAGCGAGGTGCGCTTCATTCAGGAGTGCAAGACCGACAAGGCTCGGAAGGCGGTGATAGACGCCATGAATGCCGGAACGGTGCGTGTTCTGTTCGGCTCCACCTCCATGCTCGGAACGGGTGTGAACGCACAGAAAAGGTGTGTGGCAATTCATCATCTCGATACGCCGTGGCGACCGTCCGACCTGCAACAGCGTGACGGACGCGGAGTTAGAGCCGGAAACGAAATTGCCAAGCATTTCGCCGGGAACAACGTGGACGTAATCATCTACGCGGTGGAGAAGTCACTGGACAGCTACAAGTTCAACCTCCTGCACTGCAAGCAGACTTTCATCAGCCAGCTCAAAAGCGGTGCTATGGGGGCGCGTACCATCGACGAGGGGGCAGTGGACGAGAAATCGGGCATGAACTTTTCGGAATATATGGCGTTGCTATCCGGCAACACCGACCTGCTGGACAAGGCGAAACTTGAAAAGCGCATCGCCTCGCTCGAAGGGGAACGCAAGTCGTTTAACAAGGGCAAGCGTGATTCGGAGTTCAAGTTAGAGTCGAAGACGGGCGAGTTGCGTAACAACACGGCTTTCATAGATGCCATGACGGAGGACTGGAACCGCTTCCTTTCGGTGGCGCAGACCGACAGGGAGGGCAACCGCCTTAATATAATAAAGGTGGACGGTGTGGATTCCGCCGATGAGAAGGTTATCGGAAAGCGTTTGCAGGAGATAGCGAAAAACGCCACTACGGGCGGGCTTTACACACAGGTCGGAGAACTGTACGGTTTTCCGATAAAGGTGGTGAGCGAGAGGATACTCAAAGAGGGATTGGAGTTTACCGACAACCGCTTCGTGGTAGAGGGGAACTACAAGTACACCTATAACAACGGACATCTGGCAATGGCTGATCCGATGGCTGCCGCCCGAAACTTCCTGAACGCGATGGAGAGGATACCCTCCATTATCGACCAGTACAAGGCGAAGAACGAGGTGCTGGAGAGGGAGATACCGCAGTTGCAGGAGATAGCGGGCAAGGTGTGGAAGAAGGAGGACGAGCTGAAGCAGCTGAAATCCGAACTTGCCGCCCTTGACCGAAAAATACAGCTGGAACTTGCGCCGCCCACGCCCGAAGTCGCCGAAAAGGAGAAAGAAGGGCAACAGGTCAAGCCGGAAGCGGAAGATGTGAGGAACAGGCAGGCGCAATATCCCGAAAATGCACCGCCGCAGATACGCAGTCCGGCGGATAGTATCGTTGCCAACCATGTCATAATCGGGCGTCCGGGACTGTATGCCAAGGAGGAAACCCGGTTCAAAGGATTGAAAATATAACCTTAGGAATTTTATCTGAAGTATTAATAAGGGCTATCCCAAAAGGTCTAAAAGTAAATTTTATCCTTTCTGCAAGTATCTGTAGGATGGCAACTGCATTTTTTTCTTTTTGGGCAGCCCTTATTAAAATTTATTCTTATTTTAGGTTATATACATTCATGTCCATTTATGTAAAAAATCCTGCTGACCTTGTTTATGTCTTGTCAGTCACCATTTGCAAAACCATATTTGACCCTCAAAGAGGCTGAATTTGATAAGCAACTTGCTACATACTCATAATAAGGAGCTAAATAGAACACGAATGGGAAATACTCAAATGCCAAACTAAAGAAGATATTGGCCAAAATAAACGCTATACCGAGAGAGAAACTTGATTTTTCAACTTCCTAAAACAGTGTTGTTCAAACATTTCTACTTATTTGTACTTACCAGTTGAACCTACGTTTCCCTAATAAAATGTCTATGGTAAAAAGTTAAAAAATCCTCCTACTTTTGTTAGATATATTTTTTTGTGTAATTTTGTAATCGTTATGCGGCAGTAATAATATACATATTAATACGAGTTAGGAATCCTGTAGTTCTCATATGCTACGAGGAGGTATTAAAAGGTGCGTTTCGACAATGCATCTATTGTAGTATATTATTGCTTAATCCAAATGAATATTATAAATTTAGGAATTCTTGCTCACATTGATGCAGGAAAAACTTCCGTAACCGAGAATCTGCTGTTTGCCAGTGGAGCAACGGAAAAGTGCGGCTGTGTGGATAATGGTGACACCATAACGGACTCTATGGATATAGAGAAACGTAGAGGAATTACTGTTCGGGCTTCTACGACATCTATTATCTGGAATGGTGTGAAATGCAATATCATTGACACTCCGGGACACATGGATTTTATTGCGGAAGTGGAGCGGACATTCAAAATGCTTGATGGAGCAGTCCTCATCTTATCCGCAAAGGAAGGCATACAAGCGCAGACAAAGTTGCTGTTCAATACTTTACAGAAGCTGCAAATCCCGACAATTATATTTATCAATAAGATTGACCGAGCCGGTGTGAATTTGGAGCGTTTGTATCTGGATATAAAAGCAAATCTGTCTCAAGATGTCCTGTTTATGCAAAATGTTGTCGATGGATCGGTTTATCCGGTTTGCTCCCAAACATATATAAAGGAAGAATACAAAGAATTTGTATGCAACCATGACGACAATATATTAGAACGATATTTGGCGGATAGCGAAATTTCACCGGCTGATTATTGGAATACGATAATCGCTCTTGTGGCAAAAGCCAAAGTCTATCCGGTGCTACATGGATCAGCAATGTTCAATATCGGTATCAATGAGTTGTTGGACGCCATCACTTCTTTTATACTTCCTCCGGCATCGGTCTCAAACAGACTTTCATCTTATCTTTATAAGATAGAGCATGACCCCAAAGGACATAAAAGAAGTTTTCTAAAAATAATTGACGGAAGTCTGAGACTTCGAGACGTTGTAAGAATCAACGATTCGGAAAAATTCATCAAGATTAAAAATCTAAAAACTATCAATCAGGGCAGAGAGATAAATGTTGATGAAGTGGGCGCCAATGATATCGCGATTGTAGAGGATATGGATGATTTTCGAATCGGAAATTATTTAGGTGCTGAACCTTGTTTGATTCAAGGATTATCGCATCAGCATCCCGCTCTCAAATCCTCCGTCCGGCCAGACAGGCTCGAAGAGAGAAGCAAGGTGATATCCGCTCTGAATACATTGTGGATTGAAGACCCGTCTTTGTCCTTTTCCATAAACTCATATAGTGATGAATTGGAAATCTCGTTATATGGTTTAACCCAAAAGGAAATCATACAGACATTGCTGGAAGAACGATTTTCCGTAAAGGTCCATTTTGATGAGATCAAGACTATATACAAAGAACGACCTGTAAAAAAGGTCAATAAGATTATTCAGATCGAAGTGCCGCCCAACCCTTATTGGGCCACAATAGGGCTGACTCTTGAACCCTTACCGTTAGGGACAGGGTTGCAAATCGAAAGTGACATCTCCTATGGTTATCTGAACCATTCTTTTCAAAATGCCGTTTTTGAAGGGATTCGTATGTCTTGCCAATCCGGGTTACATGGATGGGAAGTGACTGATCTGAAAGTAACTTTTACTCAAGCCGAGTATTATAGCCCGGTAAGTACACCTGCTGATTTCAGACAGCTGACCCCTTATGTCTTCAGGCTGGCCTTGCAACAGTCAGGTGTGGACATTCTCGAACCGATGCTCTATTTTGAGTTGCAGATACCCCAAGCGGCAAGTTCCAAAGCTATTACAGATTTGCAAAAAATGATGTCTGAGATTGAAGACATCAGTTGCAATAATGAGTGGTGTCATATTAAAGGGAAAGTTCCATTAAATACAAGTAAAGACTATGCATCAGAAGTAAGTTCATACACTAAGGGCTTAGGCATTTTTATGGTTAAGCCATGCGGGTATCAAATAACAAAAGGCGGTTATTCTGATAATATCCGCATGAACGAAAAAGATAAACTTTTATTCATGTTCCAAAAATCAATGTCATCAAAATAATGGAGCGGTCAGGAAATTTCTATAAGGCAATACAGTTGGGATATATACTTATCTCCATTCTTATCGGATGTATGGCATATAATAGCCTCTATGAATGGCAGGAGATAGAAGCATTAGAACTTGGCAATAAAAAAATAGACGAGCTCCGAAAAGAAATAAACAATATCAATATTCAAATGATAAAATTTTCTCTATTGGGTGAAACAATACTGGAATGGAACGATAAAGATATCGAGCATTACCATGCACGGCGTATGGCAATGGACAGTATGCTTTGCCGTTTCAAGGCCACCTATCCAGCAGAGCGCATCGATAGTGTGCGCAGTCTTTTAGAGGATAAGGAACGACAGATGTTCCAGATAGTCCGGTTAATGGATGAACAACAATCTATTAACAAGAAGATAGCCAATCAAATTCCGGTTATTGTGCAGAAAAGTGTGCAGGAACAGTCCAAAAAGCCAAAACGAAAAGGTTTCTTGAGCATCTTCGGCAAAAAAGAGGGAACGAAGCCAACGACAACAACGACTACGCTCCGTTCATCCAATAGAAACATGGTCAACGAACAGAATGCGCAGAGCCGTCGATTGTCAGAACAAGCCGATAGTCTTGCTGCCCGTAATGCAGAACTTAACAGACAACTGCAAGGATTGATTTGCCAAATCGAAAAGAAGGTGCAATCTGATTTACAAAATAGAGAAAGCGAGATAACAGCCATGCGTAAAAAATCATTTATGCAGATAGGCGGCTTGATGGGATTTGTTCTTTTGCTGTTGGTCATTTCCTATATCATCATACACCGTGATGCAAAGAACATTAAACGATACAAACGCAAGACAACGGATTTGATCGAGCAATTGGAACAGTCCGTGCAACAAAATGAGATACTCATAACCTCCCGAAAGAAAGCGGTATATACTATTACCCATGAGTTGCGTACACCACTGACGGCAATAACCGGCTATACCGAACTTTTGCGGAAAGAATGCAATAGCGGTAATAATGGGCAATATATCCAAAATATACTGCAATCCTCCGACCGTATGCGGGATATGCTCAACACTTTGCTTGACTTCTTCCGCCTGGACAACGGCAAGGAACAGCCCCGTCTGTCACCCTGCCGGATTTCTGCAATCACGCACACACTTGAAACGGAGTTCATGCCTGTTGCCGTGAACAAAGGGTTGTCCTTGTCCGTGAAGACTGGACACGATGCCATTGTATTGACCGACAAAGAGCGAATAATACAAATCGGGAATAACCTGCTGTCAAACGCTGTCAAGTTCACAGAAGAAGGCGGTGTTTCTTTGATTACTGAATATGATAATGGAGTTCTGACACTGGTCATTGAAGATACAGGTACAGGCATGACAGAAGAGGAACAGAAACAAGCGTTCGGTGCGTTTGAACGTCTATCAAATGCCGCTGCAAAGGAGGGTTTCGGGCTTGGGCTTGCCATAATGCGTAATATTGTGTCGATGCTTGGCGGAACAATCCGTTTGGACAGCAAGAAAGGGAAAGGCAGTCGTTTCACAGTTGAAATTTCTATGCAGGAAGCTGAAGAACAGCTTGGATATACAAGCAATACACCTGTTTATCATAACAATAAATTCCATGATGTTGTCGCCATTGACAATGATGAGGTATTACTTCTAATGCTGAAAGAGATGTATTCCCAAGAAGGAATACACTGCGACACTTGCACCGATGCTGCGGCACTGATGGAAATGATACGCCAGAAAGAATACAGCCTGTTGCTGACAGACTTGAATATGCCTGGTATAAACGGTTTCGAATTGCTGGAACTGTTGCGTTCGTCCAACGTGGGCAATTCACCAACAATCCCGGTGGTTGTGGCAACCGCTTCGGGCAGTTGTAACAAAGGGGAACTATTGGCAAAAGGCTTTGCCGGATGCCTGTTCAAGCCGTTCTCCATATCGGAACTGATGGAGGTTTCCGACAGGTGTGCCATAAAAGCGACACCGGACGGGAAACCGGACTTTTCCGCCTTATTGTCCTATGGCAATGAAGCCGTCATGCTGGAAAAGTTGATAACTGAAACAGAAAAGGAAATGCAGGCGGTACGGGATGCAGCAAAAGAAAAAGACCTGCAAAAGCTGGATTCCCTGATCCACCACCTGCGCAGTTCGTGGGAGGTGCTCCGTGCCGACCAACCGCTGAATGTACTTTACGGATTGCTTCGTGGCGATGCTCTCCCGGATGGTGAAGCGTTAAGCCATGCCGTGACTGCTGTGCTGGATAAGGGAGTGGAAATAATACGGTTGGCAGAAGAGGAAAGGAGAAAATACGAAGATGGATAAGACAAAAATAATTGTGGTGGAAGACAACATCGTGTATTGCGAATATGTCTGCAATATGCTGTCACGGGAGGGCTACCGCAATATGAAGGCTTACCACCTCTCAACCGCGAAGAAACATCTGCAACAGGCAACAGATAATGATATCGTGGTTGCCGACCTGCGTCTGCCTGACGGCAGTGGCATAGACCTTTTGTGCTGGATGCGAAAGGAGGGAAAGATGCAGCCCTTCATCATTATGACCGACTACGCCGAAGTTAATACCGCCGTGGAAAGCATGAAACTCGGCTCGATAGACTATATTCCCAAACAGCTTGTGGAGGATAAACTTGTCCCCCTGATCCGTTCCATACTGAAAGAACGTCAGGCAGGACAACGCCGTATGCCTGTATTCGCCCGTGAAGGTTCCGCTTTTCAGAAAATCATGCACCGGATAAGGCTGGTAGCCGCCACCGACATGAGCGTGATGATATTTGGTGAGAACGGCACGGGTAAGGAGCATATTGCCCATCTGTTGCATGACAAGAGCAAACGTGCAGGCAAGCCATTTGTGGCGGTGGACTGCGGTTCACTCTCCAAAGAGCTTGCACCGTCGGCTTTCTTCGGACACGTCAAGGGAGCGTTTACAGGTGCGGACAATGCCAAGAAAGGATATTTCCATGAGGCGGAAGGCGGCACGCTTTTTCTGGACGAGGTAGGAAACCTCGCGTTGGAAACCCAACAGATGTTGCTCCGCGCCATACAGGAGAGGCGGTATCGCCCGGTCGGAGACAAGGCAGACCGGAATTTCAATGTCCGCATCATCGCTGCTACCAATGAAGATTTGGAAGTAGCGGTGAATGAAAAGCGTTTTCGGCAGGATCTTCTGTACCGCCTGCACGACTTCGGGATAACCGTTCCTCCGTTGCGTGACTGTCAGGAAGACATCATGCCGCTGGCAGAGTTCTTCCGTGATATGGCAAACAGAGAGCTGGAGTGTAGCGTGAGCGGGTTCAGTTCCGAAGCACGTAAAGCGTTGCTGACACACGCATGGCCGGGCAACGTGCGGGAACTTCGGCAGAAAGTTATGGGTGCTGTATTGCAGGCGCAGGAAGGTGTTGTCATGAAAGAGCATCTGGAACTTGCCGTGACGAAACCGACCTCTACTGTCAGCTTCGCCTTGCGCAATGACGCGGAGGATAAGGAGCGGATATTGCGTGCGTTGAAACAGGCAAACGGCAACCGGAGTGTCGCCGCAGAACTGCTCGGCATAGGCAGGACAACACTATACAGCAAACTTGAAGAGTATGGACTTAAATATAAATTCAAGCAATCATAGCCCGTAATTCACTGAATTTGGCTATCTTTGCATAACATTTGAGAAAAACGGCGATTGGCAGGAGCTTTTCGCCGCCAACATATAGGATAAGACCGCAAGGCGTTTCAAGCGAAAATCTGGTAAATTGGAACTACGGAGACGATTGCGTGATGCTTATGCTATGCTTACGCATAGCGTGCATTCACGTACTCTCCGTAAAGGCTTTACCAGAGCCATCGCTTGAAGGTAGTGTGAATTGCACGCTACTTTTTTACCCTTGCCTAACGAAAGGAAACGATTATGGGTAAAGTTCAGATTCTCGCCGTACTGACGATGGACGGATGTCTTTCTTCAGAGTTATATGATAAAGCACATCAGGATTTGTGCCTTGACCGTTGCGGTCTTGATGAAATCAGGAAGAAAGCCCTTTACCGTGTGACACCGGACTATTCCATTTCAATGCTGCACGAATGGAGAAAAGACGGCACAAACATCCGTTACCTCGCGGAAGCCACACTGGATACGGCAGATTATATAAACGGACTACTGCGTATGCACGCTGTGGATGAAATCATACTATACACCGTTCCTTTCATATCCGGAAGCGGACGACATTTTTTTAAGTCGGCTCTGCCAGAGCAACACTGGACGCTTTCCTCCTTGAAAAGCTATTCCAACGGTGTATGTCGCATTATCTATATCCTTGATAAAAAAGCAAGATAGCCAAAATGTGCGGCAAGCATACATTTCTATTTTCAGGAATAGAATAAATGTTCTGATTACAAACAATTTAAGTCGGAGATAATTTGTCCTTGTGAAAAAATATTGAATTTTATACCTCTGAAATCCAGTACTTTGTAAAATTGAGTGTTGGATTTTTTATTTTCTGCCGCGTTTTTTGCCAATTATATTCATGTGCGCACGCAGAAAACAAAGTGTAATTTTCAAAATTGACAGAACCATGAATTATTTCTTGCTGGCGGAAACCGACTTTTTCCGCCTGATAAACGAAGCCGGTGACTGCAATATGGAAACGGCATACACGGCTTTTGCCACCCAAGTGATCGAACTGTGTAACGGTAGCATGGACGCGAACCTTACCGTCATCGCGCTTGCCTACATCGAAATCGAGTTGCAGCACCATCCCGTGCGCAACCTGTCAGAAGAAAAGAGAGAGATTGCCGCCTATGTCAGCAAGGCCCTGTCTTTCGTGAGGAAGATGCAGAAATTCCTTGCCACGCCCCAAGTGCCGCCACTGATATCCGCCAACAACACAACAGAAACCGCCACCAGCCTCCTGCAATGGACGGGCAATGCCATCGACCTCGTGGAACTTATCTACGGCATCGACGAGATGGGCTGCATCAACAACGGCAACATGCCGCTCAAACAGCTTGCCCCGCTCCTTTACAAGATATTCGGGGTTGAGTCGAAGGACTGCTACCGTTTCTACACCGATATCAAACGCCGGAAGAACGAAAGCCGCACCTACTTCCTTGACAGAATGCAGGAGAAATTGAACGAGAGGATGCTGCGCGATGATGAGTTGGATCGTATGAGGAGATAAAAAACAAATTCATTAGAATAAATCACATCAATTCAATTCATTATTTTGTTATATTAGAAAAAGATATTAACTTTGCATTGAAATTGATATAGTCATAATTCAGATGAACTCAATACACGATATAACAGACTACATTATCTTACGAGTAAAATCGGAAGATAGATTTGCGTCTTTAATAAATTTAAAGTTGCAGAAGTTATTGTATTATGTTCAAGCATGGTCTTATGGTATCAATAAAAAACCTATGTTTGACGGCGAGTTTGAAGCATGGATTCATGGTCCGGTAAATCGAGAAATCTACAATCGATTTAATTCTACAAAATATCTCTATTCAGAAATCAATATTGATGATTGCATGAATCACAATGTGAGTTTATCATCAGAAGACGCTGAATTCATTGACTTTATATTGGAGAATTATCTTAAATATAGCGGTGCTGAATTAGAACGATTGTCCCACAATGAGATGCCTTGGATTGAAACACGTGGAGATTTAAATGTAAATGAGCGTTGTGACAAGGTTATTACTCCAGAACTAATGATTGAGTATTATGGGAAAAAATGGGAAACTATTAAATCTTAATTCAGATTCTCCTAAATACGGAAACAAA
>NZ_JH992942.1:0-158631 GCF_000315485.1 Bacteroides oleiciplenus YIT 12058
GTATACTAAGCTAATTTAACCCTAGTGGTATCCTGAGTAGCGCGGGACACGAGGAATCTTGCGTGAATCTGCCGGGACCATCCGGTAAGGCTAAATACTCCCGAGAGACCGATAGCGAACCAGTACTGTGAAGGAAAGGTGAAAAGTACTTCGAATAGAAGAGTGAAATAGTCCCTGAAACCATGCGCCTACAAGCGGTCGGAGCAGTTTAAACTGTGACGGCGTGCCTTTTGCATAATGAACCTACGAGTTACTTTTTCCGGCAAGGTTAAGGGTCTTGAGACCTGCAGCCGAAGCGAAAGCGAGTCTGAACAGGGCGGATAGTCGGAAGGAGTAGACGCGAAACCAAGTGATCTACCCTTGGCCAGGTTGAAGGACAGGTAACACTGTCTGGAGGACCGAACCGATAAGCGTTGAAAAGCTTCCGGATGAGCTGAGGGTGGGGGTGAAAGGCTAATCAAACTTGGAGATAGCTCGTACTCCCCGAAATGCATTTAGGTGCAGCCTTGATTTATACTAATATGAGGTAGAGCGACTGATAAGATGCGAGGGCTTCGCCGCCTATCAAGTCTTGACAAACTCCGAATGCGTATTAGTTCTATATCAGGAGTGAGGGCATGGGTGCTAAGGTCCATGTCCTAAAGGAGAACAATCCGGACCATCAGCTAAGGTCCCCAAATAATTGCTAAGTTGATCTAACGAAGTCAGATTGCTAAGACAGCTAGGATGTTGGCTTGGAAGCAGCCATTCATTTAAAGAGTGCGTAACAGCTCACTAGTCGAGGAGTTTGGCGTGGATAATAATCGGGCATAAGCAATTTACCGAAGCTATGGGATGTGTAAACATCGGTAGGGGAGCATTCCACTCTGCGTTGAAGGTAAAGCGTGAGCTTTGCTGGAGCGTGTGGAAAAGCAAATGTAGGTATAAGTAACGATAAAGGGGGTGAGAAACCCCCTCGCCGAAAGACTAAGGTTTCCTGATCAACGCTAATCGGATCAGGGTTAGTCGGGTCCTAAGGCTCAGCCGAACGGTGAGGCCGATGGCAGAACAGGTTAATATTCCTGTACTACCTTAAAGAGTGACGTGGAGACGGAGGCGTGATAGTGCCGCGGACTGACGGAATAGTCCGTTGAAGGGTGTAGATGTTGATCAGGCCAGGCAAATCCGCACCGAGAGTCGAACCTGATAGTATACAAAATCCTTACGAACAAGCCAATAGTGCATGTAAACATACTCCCAAGAAAATCCGCTAAACTTAATCTTTAAGGTACCCGTACCGTAAACGGACACACGTAGTCGGGTAGAATATACTAAGGCGCTTGAGTGATTCACGGTTAAGGAACTAGGCAAATTGACCCTGTAACTTCGGGATAAAGGGTCCCGTCAGCAATGACGGGCGCAGAGAATAGGTCCAGGCAACTGTTTAACAAAAACACAGGGCTGTGCAAAATTGAAAGATGAAGTATACAGCCTGACACCTGCCCGGTGCTGGAAGGTTAAGAGGAGATGTCATCGCAAGAGAAGCATTGAATTGAAGCCCCAGTAAACGGCGGCCGTAACTATAACGGTCCTAAGGTAGCGAAATTCCTTGTCGGGTAAGTTCCGACCTGCACGAATGGTGTAATGATCTGGACACTGTCTCAACCGTGAGCTCAGTGAAATTGTAGTATCGGTGAAGATGCCGATTACCCGCGATGGGACGAAAAGACCCCGTGAACCTTTACTATAGCTTAACATTGAATTTGGGTAATTGATGTGTAGGATAGGCCGGAGGCTTTGAAGCAGGTACGCCAGTATTTGTGGAGCCGCTGTTGAAATACGGCCCTTTGGTTATTTGAGTTCTAACTCGCACTGCGAGGACACTGTTTGGTGGGTAGTTTGACTGGGGTGGTCGCCTCCAAAAAAGTAACGGAGGCTTCTAAAGGTGCCCTCACGCCGATTGGTAACCGGCGGTAGAGTGTAATGGCATAAGGGCGCTTGACTGGGAGACTAACAAGTCGATCAGGTAGGAAACTAGAGCATAGTGATCCGGTGTTTCTGTATGGAAAGGACATCGCTCAAAGGATAAAAGGTACTCCGGGGATAACAGGCTGATCCCTCCCAAGAGCTCATATCGACGGAGGGGTTTGGCACCTCGATGTCGGCTCGTCACATCCTGGGGCTGGAGAAGGTCCCAAGGGTTGGGCTGTTCGCCCATTAAAGTGGCACGCGAGCTGGGTTCAGAACGTCGTGAGACAGTTCGGTCTCTATCTATCGTGGGCGTATGAAATTTGCGTGGCTCTGACACTAGTACGAGAGGACCGTGTTGGACTGACCTCTGGTTTACCAGTTGTGCCGCCAGGTGCATTGCTGGGTATCTAAGTCGGGATTGGATAAGTGCTGAAAGCATCTAAGTACGAAGCCAGCCACAAGATTAGATTTCTTAGGGTCGTTGAAGACGACAACGTTGATAGGATGCAGGTGTACAGGTGGTAACATCATAGCCGAGCATTACTAATTGCCCGTTCACTTTTAGTTCTTGCCTTGTATGGCGGATATATACGTTCAGCGGCTTAATCCGCAAAGATTAAGACTAATTCCTTTACTTTTTACATCATGTCTGACTTATTCAGGTGATTACAGCATTAGGGTTCCACCTCTTCCCATTCCGAACAGAGAAGTTAAGCCTAATCACGCCGATGGTACTGCGTAAAGTGGGAGAGTAGGTAGTCGCCGTTTTAGAGAGAAGCCTCCATATCAATTGATGTGGGGGCTTTTTTGTTTTTATAGGTATAATATTTCTTTGCTTTTCCCGTTTATATACAGTAAGTTTACACCTTATTCATATATAATGCATTTCATAAAACAAATCCGTCCGATAAAATTCTGGTTGGTACTGGCTGCCATAGTGATAGCTATTGCCTCCCTTTACGTTTCCCATTCTCTGATAAGCGACTTATCTGCCGAAGAACGGGTACGTATGGAAGTATGGGCGGAAGCAATGAAGAACTTGCAAACTGCTGATGGAAATACTGACCTGACGATGGTGCTGAAAGTACTGAATGCTAATCATACCATTCCGGTAATTGTAGCCGATCAGAGTGGAGATGTACAAACATACAGGAATATAGAATTATCCTCCTCCGATACAATAACCGTACTGAAAGAGAAGTTGAATCATTTCAACCGTGAAGGCCATTGTATTCGTATCAACCTGAATGGTGACGGTGATTATCTGAATGTATATTATGGTCCTTCCTTGATGCTTACCCGCTTGGCGGCCTATCCTTATGTACAATTGACGGTGGTGCTCATTTTTGTTTTAATTGCCATCTTTGCCTTATTGAGCTCCAAAAAGGCTGAACAAAATAAAGTATGGGTAGGACTTTCAAAAGAAACTGCCCATCAACTGGGGACACCTATTTCCTCACTCATGGCATGGACGGAATTATTAAGGACGCAATATCCGCAGGATAACCTGATTCCAGCTATGGCAGAAGATGTGGAACGTTTACAGATGATTGCCAATCGCTTTTCTAAAATAGGTTCTATACCAGAATTGGAGGATGCTGATCTGAAGGCTTTGTTGGAACGTGTGACGGATTACATTGCTCATCGTACTTCGGATAAAGTGAAGATCATAACCAATCTGCCTGATACACTTCCAACTCTGCGACTGAATGTTGCTTTGTTTGAATGGGTGATAGAGAATCTTTGCAAGAATGCCATTGACGCAATGAACGGAGTAGGGACACTGGTCATCTCAGTACAGGAAACGTCAAGATATTGGTATGTTGATGTGGCGGATACGGGAAAGGGTATTGACAAACGAAACTTTGAAACAGTATTTGCTCCCGGATATACTACTAAAAAAAGAGGATGGGGACTGGGCCTTTCATTGGCACGCCGGATTGTGGTGGAGTATCATTCGGGACGCATTTTTGTGAAGCAATCTGAGATCAATAAGGGGACGATATTCAGAATAGAGCTTAAAAAATGAATATTTCGTCGCTAATTTCTACATTATGAGGATAATTATTTGTATCTTTGTCGCCCGAATAAATAAAAGAAGCTTTGGGAAAGTTTGATAAATACAAAATTGATTTGAAAGGCATGCAGGCAGACTCTTGTAAGTATGAGTTTGTGCTGGATAACCTTTTCTTTGCTAACATTGATGGCCCGGAAGTACAAAAGGGCAAAGTAAATGTTACACTGGTTGTAAAGAAAACATCTCGTGCTTTCGAATTGAACTTCCAGACGGATGGTATGGTATGGGTACCGTGTGACCGTTGTCTGGACGATATGGAACAGCCGGTCAGTTCTACTGATAAGTTGATGGTGAAATTTGGCCATGAGTATGCTGAAGAAGGTGACAACCTCATTGTGATTCCTGAGGAAGAAGGGGAAATCAATGTGGCATGGTTCATGTATGAGTTTATTGCGTTGGCTATTCCGATGAAGCATGTGCATGCTCCTGGAAAGTGTAACAAGGCAGTGAGCAGTAAGTTGCACAAGCATCTACGGACGAAAGCGGACGAAGATGATGCAGAAGATGATATCTTCATAGAAGGTGAAGATGTACTGCCGGATGGTGGTGATGCAGAGGAAACGCAGATTGATCCGCGTTGGAATGAATTGAAGAAAATATTAGATAACAATTAAAGATTAAAAAAAAATGGCACATCCTAAGAGAAGACAGTCTAAAACAAGAACTGCAAAGAGAAGAACTCATGATAAGGCAGTAGCTCCTACATTGGCTATTTGCCCGAACTGTGGCGAATGGCATGTATATCACACTGTGTGTGGTGCTTGCGGATACTACAGAGGCAAGCTTGCTATTGAGAAAGAAGCTGCTGTTTAATTTGCAGCCTGATAAAGAATATACTTGAATGCCGGGTGTCTAAAAAGATTTGTAAGCACAAACCTTTTTAGACTACCGTTGTTTAGGTATTTATTAACTTAAGCAGGATTAATGGAAAAAATAAATGCAGTAATTACAGGAGTCGGTGGATATGTACCCGATTATATCTTGACGAATGATGAGATATCAAGGATGGTAGATACCAATGATGAATGGATTATGACCCGTATCGGAGTAAAGGAAAGACATATCCTGAACGAAGAGGGACTGGGTACTTCGTACATGGCTCGCAAAGCCGTCAAGCAGTTGATGCAGCGTACAGGTTCCAATCCTGATGATATCGATTTGATAGTTGTCGCTACCACTACTCCTGATTATCATTTCCCTTCAACAGCTTCCATCTTGTGTGACAAGCTCGGATTAAAACACGCTTTTGCTTTTGACTTGCAGGCCGCTTGTAGTGGTTTCTTGTATTTGTTGGAAACTGGAGCTAATTTTATCCGTTCGGGAAGATATAAGAAGATTATCTTAGTGGGTGCTGATAAAATGTCGTCTATGGTAGATTATACTGAGCGTGCCACTTGTCCGATTTTTGGTGATGGTGCAGCCGCAGTTATGATGGAACCCACTACGGAAGACCTTGGCGTTATGGACGCTATTCTGAGAACAGACGGTAAAGGATTGCCTTTCTTGCACATGAAAGCTGGTGGCTCTGTATGCCCTCCTTCTTATTTTACAGTGGATAACCATATGCACTTTCTTTATCAGGAAGGCCGTACGGTATTTAAATATGCTGTATCGAACATGTCGGATGCTTGTGCTGCCATTGCAGAAAGAAATCACTTGGATAAAGATAATATCGACTGGATCATTCCTCACCAGGCAAACTTGCGTATTATTGATGCAGTAGCCCATCGCCTGGAGGTTCCCCGTGAGAAAGTGATGGTTAACATCGAGCATTACGGTAATACGAGTGCCGGTACACTTCCGCTTTGTTTGTGGGATTTTGAGGATAAACTGAAAAAAGGCGATAACCTGATCTTTACGGCATTCGGTGCAGGATTTACCTGGGGAGCCGTTTACGTGAAGTGGGGGTATGACGGAAAAAAACAGTAACGAACGTTACGCTGACAGATAAGAAAAAAACGCATCCTATTTTCGATGCGTTTTTTTGTCTCAACTAAAATACAGGAATGTAATGCATAAAGCTGGTTTTGTAAACATCGTGGGAAATCCCAATGTAGGTAAATCTACGTTGATGAATGCCTTAGTGGGCGAACGGATTTCAATTGCTACTTTTAAGGCGCAGACGACCCGTCATCGTATTATGGGTATCTATAATACGGATGATATGCAAATTGTATTTTCGGATACTCCGGGGGTGCTGAAGCCACAGTATAAGTTGCAGGAGTCTATGCTGAATTTTTCTACTTCGGCACTGACGGATGCGGATGTTTTGCTATATGTGACAGATGTGGTTGAGACACCCGATAAGCATAATGAGTTTGTAGAGAAAGTGGCAGGCATGGAAATCCCTGTTCTGCTGCTTATTAACAAGATTGACTTGTCGAACCAGGAGAAACTGGTGGAGCTGGTGGAAGCGTGGAAGGCGCTGTTGCCTAACGCGGAGATCATTCCGATTTCTGCAACAACGAAGTTCAATGTGGACTACGTGATGAAGCGGGTGAAAGAATTGTTGCCTGACTCGCCGCCTTACTTTGGCAAGGATCAGTGGACGGACAAACCGGCACGTTTCTTTGTGAACGAGATTATCCGGGAGAAAATCTTGTTGTACTATGACAAGGAGGTACCCTACTCGGTAGAGGTAGTGGTGGAACAATTTAAGGAGGATGCGAAAAAAATACATATCAGCGCTGTAATTTATGTGGAGCGTGATTCGCAGAAAGGAATAATTATCGGCAAGCAGGGCAAGGCACTGAAGAAGGTGGCTACTGAGGCGCGCCGGGAATTAGAAAGGTTCTTTGGGAAAACTATTTTCCTGGAGACATTTGTGAAAGTGGATAAGGACTGGCGCAGTTCGGACAAGGAGTTGCGCAATTTCGGTTATCAACAGGATTAGAGTATTCATACGACTGTGACAGTCGCAAAAAAACAATGAGAGTGAACTATGGGAAATTTAGTTGCAATCGTAGGACGCCCCAATGTGGGAAAGTCTACTTTATTTAACCGCTTGACTAAAACACGTCAGGCGATTGTGAACGAGGAAGCAGGAACAACACGCGACCGCCAGTACGGCAAATCTGAATGGTTGGGGAAGGAGTTCTCCGTGGTAGATACCGGCGGATGGGTGGTGAACTCTGACGATATTTTTGAAGAAGAGATACGCAAGCAAGTATTGATGGCTGTGGAAGAAGCAGACGTGATTTTGTTTGTAGTGGATGTAATGAACGGGGTGACTGACCTTGATATGCAAGTGGCAACTATTCTGCGCCGCACTCAGAAGCCGGTGCTGCTGATTGCTAATAAGACTGATAACGGAGAGCTGCAATACAATGCTCCCGAATTTTATAAGCTGGGGTTGGGTGATCCTTATTGCATTTCGGCTATGACGGGTAGTGGAACCGGTGATATGATGGACTTGATTGTAGGTACATTTAAGAAAGACACTGATGAAATATTGGATGAGGATATTCCCCGCTTTGCAGTGGTGGGACGTCCGAATGCAGGTAAGTCTTCCATTGTGAATGCTTTTATCGGTGAGGACCGCAATATCGTGACGGAGATAGCTGGTACGACGCGTGATTCTATCTATACTCGCTACAATAAGTTTGGATTTGATTTCTATTTGGTAGACACTGCCGGTATCCGTAAGAAAAGTAAGGTAAATGAAGATTTGGAATATTATTCCGTAATCCGTTCCATCCGTTCCATTGAGAATGCGGATGTATGTATCCTTATGCTGGATGCTACGCGTGGTGTTGAGAGTCAGGATTTGAATATATTCTCCTTGATACAGAAGAATTCCAAAGGTTTGGTGGTGGTAGTGAATAAGTGGGACCTGGTGCAAGATAAAACTGTGAAAGTGATGAAAACTTTCGAGGATGCTATCCGTAATCGCTTTGCTCCGTTTGTTGATTTTCCTATTATTTTCGGTTCGGCCTTGACTAAACAACGTATCCTGAAAGTACTGGAAGAAGCTCGTGCAGTGTATGACAATCGTATGATGCGTATTCCTACTGCCCGCTTAAACGAAGAAATGCTTCCGTTAATTGAAGCATATCCACCGCCTGCGATCAAGGGTAAGTATATCAAGATTAAATATATCACGCAGTTGCCTAACACGCGGGTACCCTCTTTTGTGTATTTTGCTAACCTGCCGCAGTATGTGAAGGAACCGTATAAGCGTTTCCTGGAAAACAAGATGCGTGAAAAATGGAATCTGACAGGAACTCCGATAAATATTTATATTCGTCAGAAATAGAAATCCTGAATATAGAAAAATGAAATGAAGCCATCTGATTTGATAATAAATCAGGTGGTTTTTTTGCTTTTAGGTAAGGAAATGTAAATAATAAGTAGGTTTATATGGATATAATATTTATTTTTGTATGACAACAGAAAAAAAGGATTAGATGAAACGTCAGGGCTGGTTATTAGGATGCCTCTTGTTCTTTTCCATAGGTGTACTATGGGCAAAGGACGAGTCGGATTTGTGCATTCTGCAGCAACAAGCCGCTCAAGACAAAAGTTTGGATAGTTATATCAAAGTCTGTAAATATCTTTATCAGACAGAGGAAGACGCTGACTTGTTGCTCTTATATGCAGATTCTATTCATCAGTTGGCTACAGATAGTAAGGAGCCGGAACATCTTGTAGAATATTATATTTGGGCCAGTGAAGGGCACTGTATTAAAGGAGATTTCGAACGGGGATATGCCCTGAAACGGGTAGCTATTGCTTTAGCAGAAAAGTCGAGGCTGAAGTTTGAAATCGCTCATGCTTGCTGCGATATGGGATATTATTGCAATGCAGAGGCACGTTATGACTCTGCACGTCATTATTTCCGGAGGGGACTGAAAGCCGGCGAAGGTTTGGCGGGTGCGGAAGAGGTATGTCGCACGATGTTGACGAATTATGCCAGTTCGTTTCTCTTTGAAGGCCGTACGGATTCGGCTTTGGTTTATACAATTCGTGCCAGTGAGCGTTCTGCAGCCGATAAAGATACAGCTATGCTGATTGAAAACCTAAACCAACTAGGGGTTATTTATCGTCGGAAGAAAGATTTGGAGAACTGCATTTATAATTTTGAACAGGCACTCCATTTGTGCGAATTACGTGGTAATCATGATGCGATTGCTTTCATTTATGGGAATATAGCAACAGCTTATTGTGACTGGAACCGTCCGAAGGATGCTATCCCTCTTTCAAAGAAAGCTATGGAATATGCTTTGAAGACAGGCAATAAAAGAAGAGTCGGTGCGTGCTACGTTAACCTGGGTGCTATCCAGATTAGAGTGGCGGAAATGCGTGCAGAGGGGATTACTGCGCTGTTGAAAGCTATTTCTATTTTGGAGCAAGTAAACGACAGGCATCTGTTATGTGATGCGTATAATTATCTTGTGAATGCCTATCGGATGGATGGAAAGCTGAATCTGGCAATGGAATATTTGCAGAAGTTGGATAAATTGGCGCATGAATTGCAGACTGATGCGGAGCGTTTCCGATATTATCAGGCGAAAGCCGCTTTGTTGCAGGAGAACAAGAGCTATGCGGAGGCCATTGTATATTATCGCAGAGTCATTGATATGCTTCGTAGCGGTTATAAAGATGCACGTGATTATGAACATTATAAGCACTTGTCAGAATGTTATCTTTCCATGAATAATTCATCGTTGGCTTATGAATATTTGACGCAGGCTTATGCACTGCGCGACTCGGTTTTCCACACTGAACAGACTGAGCAGCTATCGGAATACTCCGTGAAGTATCAAACGAAAGAAAAGGAATTGGAAATTGTTACCTTGAAGCGGGAACAGTTGGAACAGGAAACATACATGTTGCGACACCGCATTATAGTAGGTTCGGTGATTTCATTATTGGGGATTTTATTATTAGGCTCACTCTACGCGCGCCAGCGGCAGAGGGCGAGGATTGCTATGCTGGCGAATGCAGCTAGTGAGAAAGAACGGGAGTTCCTTGAACTCCGGAAAGCAACTGAACTGCGCTTGACGAGAAAATATATTGATGGATTGGAGAGTGAGCGTGAACGCATGGCTACTGAATTGCATGATGATGTATGCAACAACCTGCTTGCGCTTGAAATGAATATCCGTACTATTTCCAGTGAAGAAAGTATGAAATTGGATGAGCAATTGGGCTTGTTAAGTAATACTCGGGACAGGCTGCGGACTCTTTCTCATGAACTGATGCCGCCTGTCTTCCAGTATGCCACACTTGAGGAGATGCTAGCAGACTATGTGCTGCATCTGTCTTTACCCGAGAATGTGCATGTGGAATATCATTCTACAGAAAATGTTGATTGGAGTATAGTGCCAAAATGCATTGGTTTCGAATGTTATCGCATTGTTCAGGAAGCGATGAGCAATGCTGTGAAATATGCCGGTTCGGCCTGTATACAGGTGGAGTTGGTATTGGACAATAATAACCTTTCCATACTTGTTGCAGATGATGGAAAAGGATTTGATGTAGGTAGAAAAAATAAAGGTATCGGCTTGCGGACCATCAGGCAGCGGGCGGAGACTATCGGTGCTAAAGTTGAACTGACTTCTGCTCCGGGTGAAGGAACCCGGCTGAAGATAGACGTACTAATCTAAGTCGTGTGATGGAAAAGAATGTAAAAGCTGAATTACTGGTGGTAGATGACCATAGTCTGATATTGGAAGGTATCTGTAGAGTTGTGAATAAGATGCCGGAAGCAATCGTGGCAGATGCAGTGACTTCCGGAAAACGGGCTGTGGAATTGATTGAAAAGCGCGATTATGATGTGCATATTCTGGATATCAGTATCCCGGATATGTCCGGCTTTGAGTTGATAGCCAAACTCCGTGAGTTGAATGATCAGGCGCGGATTATTGTTAATACGATGCATGAGGAGATATGGATGGTGAACCGACTGGTGCAATGTGGAGTTAATGCAGTCATTTTGAAAGCTTCGACTCCTACGGAATTGATGGCGGCTATTCGTAGTGTGCTGAAGGGAGAAACATATACTTGCTCCCGATTTGCTTCTATTTCTCAAAAATTGGGTTCAGTGTCGGCAGGTCTGCAGTTCAAGAATGCTCCGACACGACGCGAGCGTGATGTATTGGAAGCTGTATCCAAAGGCCTGAATACTCATGAGATTGCTGAATTATTAAGAATATCAGAAAATACTGTAGAAACATTTCGCAAGAGGCTTATTAGTAAGTTTGGTGCGAAAAACGCAATAGACATGGTAGTCAAGGCTGCTACTCAAGGATGGATAAAGTTGGATTGAGTTATGGATAATTCAATAAGTAACGGTTTTCCGTGATTTTTTATTAGCTTCTTTTGGTTATCTTTGCTCCCGTAATTGAAATTGTTCTTCTTGTTTTCTCATGAAGATATAGGACAATCAAAATATATCGTGAAGATATATATCAATTCTATTAACTGGTTTTATGAGGAAAAGAGCGTCCGGGATTTATTCCGGACGCTCTCTTGATATAGTGGTAGGCGAGATTAGACGCCCTATCCTTCAATGTTCTGTACTTCCAGTTCTTTTACTTTACGGAAGAGGTCGGATGCGAAGATGAAATCATTCAACTTCTTGTTGCTGGAGGTGAAGATATCGTCCTTGCTGCCTTCCCATTCCTTGTATCCATCGTAGATATAGATGATTTTCTCACCGATACCCATTACGGAGTTCATGTCGTGGGTATTGATGAGAGTTGTCATGTTGTACTCGAGGGTGATGTCATGTATCAGTTCATCAATGACGAGTGAAGTCTTGGGATCCAGTCCAGAGTTTGGTTCGTCACAAAACAAATACTGCGGGTTCAGGGCAATGGCACGGGCGATGGCGACGCGCTTTTGCATACCACCACTGATTTCACCCGGAAACTTGTCTTTCGCCTCACTTAGATTCACGCGGTCCAGGCAGAACATGGCACGGCGAGTACGGTCACGAAATGTGTCATTGCTGAACATGTTCAGCGGGAACATAACGTTGTCCAAAACGGTCATGGAGTCGAATAAAGCTGCGCTCTGGAAAATCATTCCCATCTCCCGGCGCAAGGCTTTCTTTTCTTTCTTGCCCATAGCAAGGAAATTACGGTTGTCGTATAGTAATTCGCCCCGTTCAGGCGTCAGCAAGCCCACAATACATTTCATTAATACCGTCTTTCCCGAACCACTTTGTCCGATGATGAGGTTAGTTTTTCCATTCTCGAAAGTGGCATTGATGTCTTTCAATACATCCCGGCCTTCAAATGATTTCCAAAGTCCTTTCAGTTCAATCATCCCATTAAGAGTTTAGTTAATATTAAGTCGGCAAACAAGATTAGTACGCTACTGCATACCACAGAGTCTGTAGAGGCCTTGCCCACCTCTATGGAGCCGCCCTCGACGGTATAGCCGAAGAAGGCCGATACACTGGCGATGATGAACGCAAAGAATAATGACTTGATGATGCCACACCAGATGAACCATTCCACGAACATGTATTGCAAGCCGTATTCCAGGTCTACAGCCGACATGATGCCGCCAAACCAACACGTGGCGAAAGCGCCGATGATACCGGCAAAGATACTGAAGGTCACCAGGAATGGAATCGTAGTAACCATAGCAAAAATTTTGGGAAGTATCAGATAATTAGCGGAATTGACACCCATGATTTCGAGTGCGTCAATCTGTTGCGTCACCCGCATGGTTCCCAGCTCAGAAGCAATGTTGGAACCTACTTTTCCCGCTAATATCAAACACATAATGGAGGAAGAGAATTCCAGCAACATGATTTCACGCGTTACATAACCCACCGTCCAGCGAGGCATGAATGGACTTTCGATGTTCAGTTTGATCTGTATGGTAATAACGGCGCCGATGAAGAACGATATCAGCAATACGATACCGATAGAGTTCACGCCGAGTTGCCCCATCTCATTGAGATATTGGCGGAAGAACATGCGCATACGCTCCGGACGGGCGAAAGTGCGCCCCATCAACATGATGTATCTTCCGACAGTTTTAAGTGCTTTTATCATGACTCTTAACTATTTTGTGTGCAAATATACCCCATTTTCTGCTGATAATTGCTACATTTGCGGCAAAATGTATGAGCTACAAAGATATGGAAGAAAGCAAAATGGTGCTTCGTACCGAAGACCTGGTGAAAAAATACGGTAAACGTACGGTGGTGAGCCACGTCTCCATAGATGTGAAGCAAGGAGAAATTGTAGGTTTGCTGGGACCGAACGGTGCCGGTAAGACGACTTCATTTTATATGACCGTAGGATTGATTACGCCGAATGAAGGGCGTATCTTTCTGGATGATCTGGATATAACGAAGTATCCGGTGTATAAACGTGCGCAGACAGGTATCGGCTATCTGGCACAGGAGGCATCTGTATTTCGCCAGATGAGTGTGGAAGATAACATTGCTTCCGTATTGGAAATGACAGATAAACCATTGGAATATCAGAAGGAGAAGTTAGAGAATCTGATTGCGGAATTTCGTTTACAGAAGGTGCGTAAGAATAAAGGTAATCAGCTTTCGGGAGGAGAACGCCGTCGTACGGAGATTGCCCGTTGCCTTGCCATCGACCCTAAATTCATCATGCTCGATGAACCTTTTGCCGGAGTTGACCCGATTGCAGTGGAAGATATTCAGCAAATCGTGTGGAAACTGAAAGATAAGAATATCGGTATTCTGATTACCGACCACAACGTGCAGGAGACGTTGAGTATTACCGATCGTGCTTATTTGTTGTTTGAGGGTAAAATCTTGTTCCAGGGAACACCGGAAGAACTGTCCGAGAATAAGATCGTGCGCGAGAAGTATTTGAGTAATAGCTTTGTGCTTCGTCGCAAAGATTTCATGAAATAATGATAAGTAGTTAGTGATAAGTGATTGACACAACCTGCTGTTCACTTATCACTAAAAACAATGACCGCCTGTCTCTTTTTCAAGAAACAGGCGGTCTTGTTTTTTCTCCTTATATAATTAGTACTTCGGAGGTCTTGCTTCTTTCACTACCATGTTACGGCCGAAGTATTCTGCACCGTCAAGTTCTTCAATCGCTTTGGCTGCGGCAGCTGCGTCTTCCATTTCTACGAATGCAATGCCTCTGAAACGGCCGGTTTCGCGATCCTTAATAAATTTGACTTCGGTTACAGTACCGTAATCTTCCATGACCTTTTGCAGGTCTGATTCCCTAACTTTGTAGTTAAGGTTTCCTACGTAAATGTTCATACTGAAAATGTAAAATAAATAAATGAATAAAACTCTCTTGGAACATAAACCATTCCGCAACAAAGAAACTGAATAATTTCGGAAAAACAATGTTCCGTTACTGCTTTTTTTGCTTTTTCTTTCGGATATACATATAAATACCTTATATGATAACTATTTGTCGGGTGTATCTTATATTAATAATGCTATTTGTTTTAAACGATAGTGTAACTAACATCCGGGTGTAGTGCTATCAACACCTCTTATTAGTACTACTAACATCCCCATGTTGCTAACCTTTTCTTTTAAAATGTAGCGACTATCGTTTAGTATAAGCAATCTCTCCATACTGTTATAAAGAAATAATTCAGCAATGTTTTTTTGATAATTGAAAGAATAACGCTAATTTTGCACCCTCGTTTGAGATTGGAATAAAGTATAAATCAAATAAATAATTGTCAGAATGAACGTTTCATTACAAAACATTGACAAAGTAAGCGCTCTGCTTACTGTAAAGCTTGAGAAAGCAGATTATCAGGAAAAAGTTGATAAATCATTGAAAAGCATTCGCCAGAAAGCTCAGATTCCGGGTTTCCGTAAGGGTATGGTACCAATGAGCCTGGTGAAGAAAATGTATGCAAAATCTGCTATCGCTGAAGAAGTGAACAAGGCTCTTTCGGAGGCTGTATATAAGTACATTCAAGATAATAAGGTGAATATTCTCGGCGAGCCGTTGCCAAACGAGGAGAAACAACAGGAGATTGATTTCGACACAATGGAAGAATTCGAATTCTTGTTTGATATTGCCTTGGCTCCGGAGTTTAAGGCTGAAGTAGACGCTAAAGATACAGTGGACTATTATACGATCGACGTTACAGAAGATATGGTAAGCAATCAGGTGAAAGCTTATACTCAACGTAACGGTAAGTACGAACAAGTAGACGTTTACGAAGATAATGACATGCTGAAAGGTTTGCTTGCTGAACTGGATGAGAACGGCAACACTAAAGAAGGTGGTATTCAGGTAGAAGGCGCTGTCATGATGCCGGCTTACATGAAGAATGACGAGCAAAAAGCTATCTTCGCAAATGCTAAAGTGAATGATGTACTTGTATTCAATCCTCACACGGCATGGGATGGTAATGCAGCTGAACTGGCTTCTCTGTTGAAGATTGATAACGAAGCTGCTGCTGAAATGAAGTCTAACTTCAGTTATCAGGTAGAAGAAGTCACTCGCTTCGTTGCAGGTGAACTGACTCAGGAAATCTTCGATCAGGTATGTGGCAAGGATGTTGTGAAGACGGAAGAAGAATTCCGCGCTAAAGTAAAAGAGGTTATCGCTAATCAATTTGTGGCTGATACCGATTATAAATTCTTGCTTGATGCTCGCAAGATGTTGATGGAAAAGGTAGGTAAACTGGAATTCCCGGATGCATTACTGAAGCGTATCATGCGCTTGAATAACCAGGACAAAGACGAGAAATTCGTTGAAGATAATTATGATAAGAGTATTGAAGAGTTGACTTGGCACCTGATTAAAGAACAACTGGTGAAGGCTAACGATATTAAAGTGGAACAGGAAGACGTGGTCAACATGGCTAAGGAAGCTACCCGTGCGCAATTTGCACAATACGGCATGATGAATGTTCCCGAAGAACTCCTGGAAAACTACTCAAAAGAAATGCTGAAGAAGAAAGAAAGCGTAGAAGGTCTCGTGAATCGCGTTGTTGAAGCAAAACTGGCTTCTGCTTTGAAGTCTCAGGTGAAGCTGAACAACAAAACAATTTCTGCTGAAGAATTCAACAAGATGTTTGAATAAGCTTTTTTATTCTGAAAACAGTTTAAAATCATTAAGAAACACAGAGTTTTATATTATATAACTCTGTGTTTTTTTGTGTCTCTGTGTTCTTTTTTGTTTCTTTGCATCTCAATTTACTAAACCTAAAATAAAAGTAATATGGATGATTTCAGAAAATACGCTACCAAGCATTTAGGTATGAATAGCTTGGTGCTGGATGATGTGATTAAATCACAAGCCGGGTATTTGAATCCTTATATCCTGGAAGAACGCCAGCTTAATGTAACCCAGTTGGATGTTTTTTCCCGTTTGATGATGGATCGTATCATCTTCCTCGGTACTCAGGTGGACGATTATACTGCCAATACTTTGCAGGCACAGTTACTTTATCTGGACTCTGTAGATCCGGGTAAGGATATCTCTATTTATATTAATTCACCCGGCGGTTCCGTATATGCCGGACTGGGTATTTACGATACGATGCAGTTTATCACGAGCGATGTAGCTACTATCTGTACCGGTATGGCGGCAAGTATGGCAGCTGTATTGCTAGTGGCAGGTGCCGAGGGCAAGCGTTCGGCCTTAACCCACTCCCGCGTCATGATTCATCAACCGATGGGAGGGGCGCAGGGACAGGCTTCGGATATTGAAATTACAGCGCGTGAAATTCAGAAACTGAAGAAGGAACTGTATACTATCATTGCTGACCACTCCCATACGCCTTTCGATAAAGTGTGGGCAGACTCTGATCGTGATTACTGGATGACTGCACAGGAAGCCAAAGATTACGGTATGGTAGATGAAGTGTTGATTAAAAAATAAATATGGCAGACTCAAAAAGAAACAAGAATAAGTGTAGCTTTTGCGGACGCTCCGAAGATGAAGTCGGATTTCTTATCACGGGAATGAACGGTTACATCTGCGATGGTTGTGCTACCCAGGCCTACGAGATAACTCAGGAGGCACTGGGTGGAGCAAAAAGGAATGGTAGTGCAACAAAGCTAAACTTGAAAGAACTTCCGAAACCTTTAGAAATTAAAGAATTCCTTGACCAATATGTCATTGGGCAGAACGATGCCAAACGCTTCCTTTCTGTTTCGGTGTACAACCACTACAAGCGTTTGTTGCAAAAGGATGGCGGTGATGATGTGGAAATTGAAAAATCAAACATCATTATGGTAGGTAGCACTGGAACAGGAAAGACGTTGCTGGCGCGCACCATTGCCAAGCTGCTTCACGTACCTTTTACTATTGTAGACGCTACGGTGCTTACCGAAGCGGGTTACGTAGGCGAGGACATTGAAAGTATTCTGACTCGTCTGCTTCAGGTGGCGGACTACAATGTGCCCGAAGCTGAACAAGGCATTGTGTTCATTGATGAAATTGATAAGATTGCCCGCAAGGGAGATAACCCTTCCATCACCCGTGATGTAAGTGGAGAAGGTGTGCAGCAAGGTTTGCTGAAATTGCTGGAAGGTTCTGTGGTGAATGTGCCACCTCAGGGTGGACGTAAGCATCCGGACCAAAAGATGATTCCGGTGAACACGAAGAATATCCTTTTCATCTGCGGTGGTGCATTCGATGGCATTGAGAAAAAAATAGCTCAGCGCCTGAATACCCATGTGGTAGGTTATAGTGCGGTGCGCAACACTGCGGTGATTGATAAAAGCAATATGATGCAGTATATCGCTCCGCAAGATTTGAAGTCATTCGGACTGATACCCGAAATTATCGGCCGTCTGCCGGTGCTGACTTATCTGAATCCGCTGGATCGCGATGCCCTGCGTGCCATCCTCACGGAACCCAAGAACTCCATAATCAAGCAGTACGTTAAACTGTTCGAAATGGACGGTGTGGAGCTGACGTTTGAGGATGCTGTCTTTGAATACATCGTAGATAAGGCTGTGGAATATAAGTTGGGTGCTCGTGGATTGCGCTCCATTGTGGAGACTATTATGATGGATGCTATGTTCGAAATCCCTTCAGAACACAAAGATAGCTTTGTTGTGAAGCTGGATTACGCAAAACATCAACTTGAAAAAGCAAACATTGCAAGACTGCAAACTGCTTAAAATCAGAAGGTAAAGATGCCTGGAACCGACTTTTTTGTTTTTTATTGAAAAATATTCATTGGATTATGCTTGAAAATTAAGAAGTTGTTTATAACTTTGTTAGAGTTCTTAATAAAAGAACAGCTAACCGAGATGTTAAACAATCACTCAAAAAACAACCTAATGAATCATGGCAGGGAAGAAGATTAATTTGACAGACCAGCTGAAGAAGTACTTCGGATTTGACACGTTTAAAGGAAATCAGGAAGCTATCATACAAAACCTGTTGGCAGGCAACGATACATTCGTGCTGATGCCTACGGGTGGAGGTAAGTCACTGTGCTACCAGTTACCGTCATTAATGATGGAAGGTACAGGCGTTGTGATTTCCCCTTTGATTGCCTTGATGAAGAATCAGGTCGATGCGATGCGCAACTTCAGTGAAGAAGATGGTATTGCCCATTTTATAAACTCTTCCCTTAATAAAGGTGCGATAGATCAAGTGAAGTCCGACATTCTCAGTGGAAAAACGAAGTTGCTATATGTAGCTCCCGAGTCACTAACGAAAGAGGAGAACGTGGAATTCCTGAAAACGGTGACGATTTCTTTCTACGCTGTAGATGAAGCACACTGTATTTCGGAGTGGGGACATGATTTCCGTCCGGAATACCGTCGTATCCGTCCTATCATCAATGAAATCGGAAAAGCTCCGGTGATAGCTTTAACGGCGACCGCTACACCCAAAGTGCAGCATGATATTCAGAAGAATCTGGGTATGGTGGATGCAGAGGTGTTCAAGTCATCGTTCAACCGCCCGAACCTCTATTATGAGGTACGTCCTAAGACCAATAATGTAGATAGAGATATCATTAAGTTCATCAAGAATAATCAGGAGAAGTCGGGTATTATTTACTGCCTGAGCCGGAAGAAGGTAGAAGAACTTGCTGAAATCCTACAGGCAAACGGCATCAATGCCCGCGCTTACCATGCAGGAATGGATTCTGCAACACGCACGCAAAATCAAGACGACTTCTTGATGGAGAAAATAGATGTGATTGTAGCAACCATTGCTTTCGGTATGGGTATTGATAAACCGGATGTGCGTTTTGTTATTCACTATGATATTCCGAAAAGTCTGGAAGGATATTATCAGGAAACAGGACGTGCCGGAAGAGACGGAGGCGAAGGACAGTGCATTACCTTTTATACTAATAAAGATCTGCAGAAACTGGAAAAGTTTATGCAAGGAAAACCTGTGGCTGAGCAGGAAATAGGCAAACAACTTCTGTTGGAAACTGCTGCTTATGCCGAATCTTCCGTATGCCGCCGAAAAACGCTATTGCATTACTTCGGCGAAGAGTATATGGAAGAGAACTGTGGAAATTGTGACAACTGTTTAAACCCGAAAAAACAAGTGGAGGCTCAAGAACTATTATGTACCGTGATAGAGGCTATTCTAGCGGTGAAAGAAAATTTTAAAGCGGATTATATCATTGACATTATACAAGGACGTGAAACTACCGAAGTGCAGGCGCACCTGCATGAAGACCTGGAAGCTTTCGGCTCTGGAATGGGAGAGGAAGACAAAACATGGAATGCTGTCATTCGTCAGGCGTTGATTGCGGGGTATCTGAGTAAAGATGTAGAGAATTACGGTTTGCTGAAAGTGACGGATGATGGTAAAAAATTCCTGAAACATCCTAAATCGTTCAAGATAACCGAAGATAATGATTTTGAGGAAGTGGAAGAAGAAGCACCGGCACGTGGAGGTGGCTCTTGTGCGGTCGACCCGGCTCTTTATTCCATGCTGAAGGATTTGCGTAAAAAGCTATCCAAGAAACTGGAAGTTCCTCCTTATGTTATTTTCCAAGACCCATCATTGGAAGCCATGGCTACCATTTATCCGGTGACACTAGACGAACTGCAGAATATTCCCGGTGTAGGTGCAGGTAAAGCGAAACGTTATGGTGAAGAGTTTTGCAAATTAATTAAGCGTCATTGCGAAGAGAATGAGATAGAACGTCCGGAAGATTTGCGTGTCCGCACGGTTGCCAATAAATCAAAATTGAAAGTTTCTATTATTCAATCTATTGACCGTAAGGTAGCGCTGGACGATATTGCCCTTTCCAAAGGTATTGAGTTCAGTGATTTGCTGGATGAAATTGAAGCAATTGTTTACTCTGGTACGAAGTTGAATATTGACTACTTCCTGGATGAGATTATGGACGAAGACCATATGTTGGATATCTACGACTACTACAAGGAATCCACTACGGATAATATAGACGATGCACTCGATGAACTGGGGGACGAATTCACAGAAGAAGAAGTACGTTTGGTTCGTATCAAGTTCATTTCTGAAATGGCGAACTAACCTCCGGCTGTTGGTTTAAAAAAAGAAAAAAATATTGCGTGCAGATGTATGGAATGGAATAAAAACCGTATATTTGCACGCAATAAATTTTAAACGCATAGCCCTATGTCTTTTATTGCTGATAAGATTGTAATGGATGGATTGACTTATGACGACGTTTTGTTGATCCCCGCTTACTCTGAAGTGCTCCCTAAAACTGTCGAACTCTCGACAAAGTTTTCTAAAAACATTGAGTTGAAAATTCCGTTTGTAACGGCCGCTATGGACACGGTAACCGAAGCGAAAATGGCAATTGCCATTGCACGTGAAGGTGGTATCGGTGTTATTCATAAGAATATGTCCATCGAAGAACAGGCACGTCAGGTTGCCATTGTGAAGCGTGCTGAGAATGGTATGATTTATGATCCTGTAACCATTAAGAGAGGTTCTACCGTGGGAGATGCATTGGCATTGATGGCAGAATACAGAATTGGTGGTATTCCGGTAGTAGATGATGAAAAGTATTTGGTCGGAATTGTTACTAACCGTGACCTTCGCTTCGTGAGAGATATGGATAAGCATATCGATGAAGTTATGACAAAAGAAAATATCATTACTACAAATCCGACCACTGACATGGAAGCTGTTTCCCAGATATTGCAGGAACACAGAATTGAAAAATTACCAGTTGTGGATAAGGAAGGTAAGTTAGTTGGTCTGATTACCTATAAGGATATCACGAAGGCCAAAGACAAACCGATGGCTTGCAAGGATTCCAAAGGTCGTTTGCGTGTAGCTGCCGGAGTAGGTGTTACGGCTGATACCCTCGACCGTATGCAGGCTTTGGTAGACGCAGGGGCAGATGCTATTGTGATTGATACCGCTCATGGACATTCTATATATGTAATAGAAAAGTTGAAAGAAGCTAAGAAACGTTTCCCGAATATTGATATTGTAGTAGGTAACATTGCTACCGGAGAAGCTGCCAAAGCATTGGTAGAAGCAGGTGCTGATGGAGTGAAGGTAGGTATCGGTCCGGGTTCAATCTGTACTACCCGTGTAGTGGCAGGTGTGGGCGTTCCCCAGTTGTCTGCTGTGTATGATGTGGCTAAGGCATTGAAGGGCACAGGTATTCCTTTAATTGCTGATGGTGGCTTACGTTACTCAGGTGATGTGGTGAAAGCTTTAGCTGCCGGAGGATATAGCGTAATGATCGGTTCGCTGGTTGCCGGAACGGAAGAGTCTCCGGGTGATACGATTATCTTCAATGGACGTAAATTCAAATCTTATCGCGGCATGGGTTCATTGGAAGCTATGGAGAATGGTTCGAAAGACCGTTATTTCCAGAGCGGAACCAACGATGTTAAGAAACTCGTACCGGAAGGTATTGCAGCACGTGTACCTTATAAAGGAACATTGTACGAAGTAATCTTCCAGTTAGTGGGTGGCTTGCGTGCCGGTATGGGATATTGCGGTGCAGGTAATATCGAACAGTTACACGATGCTAAGTTCACTCGCATCACAAATGCTGGTGTACTTGAGAGCCATCCGCACGATGTGGCGATTACAAGTGAGGCTCCGAATTACAGTCGTCCGGAATAAGATATTGGCTATTTTTATATATGGATACCTGGGAAGCTGCAAATACTTTCCGGGTATTTTTTGTTTTTGAAGATATATACCATCTGTTTTATATTGAAACAATATAAAAGATATTTCCCCGTTATTACATTGTTATTTTCTAAGATGATAGTTATGATAAGAAGTGGATTGACAATTATTCTCCTTTGTATCGGCTGGGCGGTTTCTGCACAGCAAGATCCTGTACTGATGCGTATTAACGGGAAAGATGTGCTCCGGTCCGAATTTGAATACATATACAATAAGAATAATGCTCTTGCTGGCGTGGAACAGAAGACGCTGAAAGAATATGTTGATCTGTTTGTGAACTTTAAACTGAAAGTTGCCGCTGCTGAGGCTGCGGGTATGGATACCACCCGTGCTTTTCGTGAAGAACTGGAAGGATACCGCCGGCAATTGGCAAAATCTTATCTGACAGATGGAGCGGTATCGGAATTTGCAGCCCGGCAGGTGTACGACAAGATGAAAGCCAATAATCGTGCGGGACAGGTACGGGTGAGTCATATTTTCAAGTATCTCCCTCAAACAACAACTAGTGGGGCACTCCGAGCTGTGGAAGCTCGTATGGACTCTATTTATACGGCATTACAAAAAGGACAGGCTGATTTTGACACCTGTGTACGTAGTTTTTCTGATGAAAAGAAATCCTTTTGGATAAGTTGGCTCCAGATGCCTACCGAATTTGAGGATGTTGTATTCGAGTTACAACCGGGAGAGGTGTCATGCCCTTTCTTTACGCCTCAAGGTGCTCATATTGTCAAAGTACTTGAACGAAAAGAAATTCTGCCTTTTGATGAGGTTAAAAGTGAAATAGTCCGTCGGCAGACACGTCGTCATGGGATGGATAAAGGGACAGAGGCATTGGTGGAGAAACTAAAAAAAGAATATAAATATACAATTGATAAGGTGGGAATGGATGAATTGCTCTCAAAGGACAGTACAGATAAAAAACTGTTTGTACTTGATGGGAAAGAGTATACTGGGAAAATGTTTGCTCCTTTTGCTGCTGCTCATCCTTGGGGAGTGCAACGCCAGTTGGATGGATTTGTCATGAAAACTGTGCTCGATTATGAATATAGTCGTCTGGAACAGAAATATCCGGAGTTTTGCATGCTTATGCAGGAGTATCGGGATGGCATGCTGCTGTTTGAAATCAGTAACCGGGAAATCTGGGAACGAGTACCTTCGGATGAAGCCGGACTGGCTGCATATTTTGCGGAGCATCGTTCGGATTATCATTGGAAGAAGCCCCGATATAAAGGAATTGTATTGCATACTACCACGAAACGAATCGGAAAACAAGTCCGCAAGTTCCTGAAATCTCTGCCGGAAGAAGAGTGGATGAATGCCATCCGGCTAACGTTCAATGCAAAGACCCTGCAAGTGCAGGCTGAACAAGGATTGTTTGCTTTCGGAGATAACGCCTATGTGGATAAGGAAATCTTCAAAAAAGGTGAAACTGAGCCTATGCCGTCATTTCCTTTTACCACTTTACTGGGGGAGAAAGTGAAGGGGCCGCAGTCATATAAGGAAGTGCGTGGATTGCTGGTGGGAGACTATCAGAACTATCTGGAAGAGCGTTGGATAGCGCAATTGCGTGCGGCCGCTAAGGTTGAAATAAACCAAGAGGTTTTAAAAACCGTTAATAATCACTGATGCAACCGATTAATCCGCTATCTTCGTAGCTTGAAATAAGTAAATATCATATCGGTAATGCGAATATTTTTCCTGGGACTCCTATCCATCCTTTTCTGTGTGGCTTGTAGCGAGCAACACAACCATAAAGGTAAGACACCGCTGGTGGAGCTGGACGGCAATTTCCTTTACCGCGAAGATCTGCAATCTGCACTTCCGGCAAGGTTGTCGAAGGATGATAGCTTATTATTTGCCGAGCATTATATCCGCAACTGGGTGGAAGATATCTTGCTATACGAGAAGGCTCAAAGCAATATTCCCGATAACGGGGAGATAGAAAAACTTGTGGAGAATTATCGGAAAGCGTTGATAATGCACACTTATCAGCAAGCGCTGATTCATCAGAGACTCTCGAATGAGATTTCGGAACGGGAGTTGACGGAGTATTACGAAAAGAATAAAGATCTTTTCAAGTTGGAACGCCCCCTTGTGCAAGGGCTGTTCATTAAAGTTCCCCTCACCGCACCAGAACTAAACAATGTACGTCGTTGGTATAAGACTCCTACGCAAGATGCAGTGGAGCATTTGGAGAAGTATAGCTTGCAGAATGCTGTGAAGTACGAGTACTTTTATGACAAGTGGGTTCCTATGTCGGATGTACTTGACCTGATACCCTTGAAAGTGCCGGAGGTGGAAGATTATGTGAATAAGAACCGTCATATCGAATTAAAAGATACGGCGTTTTATTATTTTCTGAATGTGGCTGAGCTGCGTTCGGTGGGCGAGCAAGAACCATACGAGTTTGCCCGTCCTAAAGTGAAAGATATGGTGCTGAACCTGAAACAGGTGGAATTCATGAAAGCTGTGAAAGATGACTTGTATCAGCGGGCAGTGAAAAGAGATAAGATTAAATATAATTAGTTTAGATACACAGAATGAGAAATTTTATGAACTTTAAGTTTGTAGTTTTATGTGCCTTGGCGCTGTTGACCGGTTCTGCCGTTTACGGACAAGACAATGTGATTGACGAGGTAGTTTGGGTAGTGGGCGACGAGGCTATATTGAAGTCTGAAGTAGAAGAAGCACGTATGAGTGCTCAGTACGAAGGACGTAAGTTCGACGGTGACCCTTACTGCGTGATTCCGGAAGAAATAGCCGTACAGAAGCTATTTCTGCATCAGGCAGCTCTTGATAGTATCGAAGTTGCTGAGAGTGAAGTAATTCAGCGTGTGGACTATATGACGAATATGTATATCGCCAATATCGGTTCTCGCGAGAAGATGGAGGAGTACTTCAATAAGACATCCAGCCAGATTCGTGAAACTCTGCGTGATAATGCGCGCGAAGGTTTAAAGGTGCAGAAGATGCAGCAAAAGCTGGTGGGTGAGATTAAAATTACTCCGGCGGAAGTGCGTCGCTATTTTAAGGATCTGCCGCAGGATAGCATCCCTTACATCCCTACTCAGGTAGAGGTACAGATTATCACGCAACAGCCGAAGATTCCTTTGGATGAAATTGAAGATGTGAAAAGCCGTTTGCGTGAATATACGGAACGCGTCAATAAGGGGGAGAGCTTCTCTATGCTGGCACGTCTGTATTCTGACGACCGTGGTACTGCTATCAATGGTGGTGAAATGCCTTTTACAGGACGTGGTTATCTGGACCCGGCATTTGCTAACGTAGCTTTTAACTTGCAGGACCCGAACAAGGTTTCTAAGATTGTAGAGTCGGAATATGGTTTTCATATTATCCAATTGATGGAGAAACGTGGTGACCGTATCAAAGTACGCCATATTTTGTTGAAGCCCCATGTACCGGAAGAAGCACTTATGTCGGGTACTGCCCGCCTGGACTCTATCGCTGATGATATTCGTAGCGGTAAGTTTACTTTTGAAGAAGCGGCTTCCGTACTTTCACAAGATAAGGATACACGCAACAATCATGGTTTGCTGCCTAACCCTCAAACCAATACTTCCAAGTTTGAGATGCAGGAACTGCCACCTGAGATTGCAAAGGTGGTAGATAAAATGAAAGTTGGAGAAATTTCTGAAGCATTCACTATGATTCCGCAGAAAACCGGTAAAGAGGAGTGTGTTATTGTAAAGTTGAAAAGCCGTATTAACGGACATAAGGCAACGATTTCAGAGGACTATCAGAATCTGAAAGAAATCGTACTGGAAAAACGTCGTGACGAGATGCTGGATAAGTGGATTCGTGAGAAACAAAAGCATACGTACGTGCGTATCAACGATAACTGGAAGAACTGTTCATTCAAGTATCCGGGTTGGGTTAAAAAAGACTGATTCCGGGTGATACACTAACTTTTTGTATGCAGAAACAAAATACAAGAAATAATTTTCTGAACAGGCATAGATTCCTATTAACAGGTGTTCTATGCCTGTTTGGCATCTGTTTACTGAGCGCTCAGGACAAGAAGAAAGAACCGGAAAAGAAGAAAACCCGGGTTGATTTGCTTCATGCCGACGAGGCACAGGCAGACAAAATCCTGCTTCCGGATGTACAGATACTTATCGGGTCGGTAAAGTTGCGTCACGACAGCATGTACATGTACTGTGACAGTGCGCTGATTTTTGAAAAAACGAACTCGGTGGAAGCGTTTGATAACGTCCGTATGGAACAGGGAGACACGCTCTTTATCTATGGAGATTACCTCTATTATGACGGTATGTCGCAGTTGGCAATGATACGTGGCAATGTCCGTATGATTAATCGGAACACAACGTTGACAACTGACAGCTTGAACTATGACCGTTTGTATAATCTGGGTTATTACTTTGAGGGTGGAACGTTGACCGACGAGGAGAATGTGCTGACTTCCGAGTGGGGAGAGTATAGCCCGGCGACTAAGTTGTCCGTATTCAACCATGACGTGAAGTTAGTAAATCCGCAGTTTGTCCTGACCTCGGATACTCTGAAATATAGTACTGCGAGTAAGATTGCTACAATTCTGGGGCCTTCGGATATTGTGAGCGATAAGAATCACATCTACTCCGAACGGGGTATTTACAATACCACTACCGAACAGGCAGAACTGCTGGATCGTTCAGTATTGACCAACGAAGGTAAGAAACTGACAGGCGACAGCCTTTTCTATGACCGTGTTCTGGGGTATGGTGAAGCATTTGATAATGTGCAGATGAACGATACCATCAACAAGAATATGCTGACCGGTGATTATTGTTTTTACAATGAAATATCGGGAAGTGCTCTTGCCACGCTACGTGCGGTTGCCATCGACTATTCACAAGGTGATAGTTTGTTTATGCATGGTGATACTTTGCGCTTACTTACCTATAATATAGATACTGACTCCATGTATCGCGAAATGCGTGCTTATCATAAAGTTCGCGCTTATCGTACAGATGTGCAGGCCGTATGCGATTCTCTGGTATATAATTCTAAGGATTCTTGCATGACTATGTACGTCGATCCTATCTTATGGCATGGCGAACAACAATTGTTAGGTGAAGAAATCAAGGTTTATATGAACGACAGCACCATCGACTGGGCGCACATCATCAACCAGGCATTAACTGTGGAACGGAAAGACTCCATCCACTACAATCAGGTGACCGGTAAAGAGATGAAAGCTTTCTTTATTGATGGAGATATGCGTCAGGTAGATGTGAACGGTAATGTATTGGTTATCTTCTATCCTGTGGAAGAAAAAGACAGTAGCCTGATTGGACTGAATTATGCCGAAGGTGGTTTTTTGCGTATGCTGCTGAAAGAGCGACGCATGGAAAAAGGTGCTTTTATTGGCAAGGCTAATGGTACGATGTATCCGATGGATCAAATTCCGGCAGATAAATATAAGTTGCCCACTTTTGTCTGGTTCGATTATATCCGTCCACGGAATAAGGAAGATATTTTTGAATGGCGGGGCAAGAGAGCTGGTGAACAATTACAGAAATCAGATCGGAAACCTGTTGTTTCGCCAAGAAATATGAATATCAAAAGAAATAAATAAGCGCTATGGGAATGTTCACAATGAGAAAGCCGCGCGGCTTTAACCATCAATATATATATGTTGATGAGCGAAAAGAGAAGTTGGCGAAGATGGAAGAAAGCGCCAAACGTGACTTGGGAATGTTACCTGAGAAAGAATTTTCACCGGAAGACATCCGGGGAAAGTTTGTTGAAGGAACTACCCACCTGAAACGACGTAAGGAAAGCGGGCGTAAACCGATACACTTGGGAGTGATACTGGTTATTATCGCCTTGCTGATATATTTGTGGTATGCAATAAGCACCGGAATAATTTGATTCCGGCAGTTACTTTCCTAACTTAACTAATTAAAAAACAATTCATTGTTCTTATGAGCGACATAATTCATTTGCTGCCCGATTCGGTTGCCAATCAGATTGCTGCCGGAGAGGTGATTCAGCGTCCGGCATCCGTAATTAAGGAATTGGTAGAGAATGCAATTGATGCCGGAGCACAAGAGATACACGTGCTGGTGACGGATGCAGGAAAGACCTGTATACAAGTGATTGACGATGGAAAGGGTATGTCCGAAACGGATGCGCGCCTTGCCTTTGAACGTCATGCCACGTCCAAGATAAAAGAAGCTGCCGATTTGTTTGCTTTGCGCACAATGGGATTTCGCGGTGAGGCGTTGGCCTCTATCGCTGCGGTGGCAGAAGTGGAACTGAAAACCCGCATGGACGATGAGGAACTGGGGACGCGGATTGTGATAGCCGGTTCCAAAGTAGAAAGCCAGGAAGCCGTTTCCTGTCCTAAAGGGAGTAACTTCTCCATAAAGAATCTGTTCTTTAATATACCCGCCCGCCGCAAGTTTCTGAAAGCGAACTCGACGGAGCTCAGCAATATCCTTACAGAATTCGAACGCATCGCTTTGGTACATCCCGAGGTGGCTTTCTATTTATATAGCAATGATACCGAGTTGTTCAATCTGCCGGTAATGCCGCTCCGCCAGCGTATCCTGGCAGTGTTCGGTAAGAAGTTGAACCAGCATTTACTGTCGGTGGATGTGGACACCACGATGGTGAAAGTATCAGGTTTTGTTGCCAAACCGGAGACGGCTCGTAAGAAAGGCGCCCATCAATACTTCTTTGTGAATGGCCGTTATATGCGCCATCCGTATTTTCATAAAGCGGTGATGGATGCTTATGAACAACTGATTCCGGCTGGAGAACAGATTTCCTATTTTATCTATTTTGATGTTGATCCGGCTAATATTGATGTGAATATACATCCCACTAAAACGGAAATCAAATTTGAAAACGAACAGGCTATCTGGCAGATACTTTCTGCGGCAGTAAAAGAATCATTGGGTAAATTCAATGCTGTGCCGTCTATTGATTTCGATATGGAAGGCATGCCGGATATTCCGACATTCGACCAAACCCGCCCGATAGAGCCACCGAAGGTTCATTATAATTCTGACTTCAATCCGTTCAAGACTTCTTCCTCTTCTTCTTATGGAGGGGGCGGTTATTCCCGTCCGAAGGTAGACTGGGAGGGATTGTACGATGGTCTGGAGAAAGCCAGCAAGATGAATGCTCCAATGGAGGAAGAACCGTTTGTGGATGAAACGGACTGGATCTCTGCATCTGCACCTGTGAATATGCCTGAGGAACGTACGCCGTATATTGCGGAAACGGAAATGACACCATCATCAGCAGCATCGTTATATACCAATGAATCGGCGGTGGAAAAAGGTACTCAACATTTTCAGTTCAAGGGGCGGTTTATCCTGACTTCAGTCAAGTCCGGTTTGATGCTGATAGACCAGCATAGAGCGCATATCCGGGTGTTGTTTGAACGCTATATGAGTCAGATTCGTCAGAAGCAAGGAGTGTCTCAAGGAGTGCTTTTCCCCGAAATAGTGCAGTTGCCGGCCTCGGAAGCTGCGGTGTTGGAAAGTATTCTGGAAGATTTTTCGGCAGTTGGCTTTGAACTGACACCGTTGGGAGGTGGTAGTTATGCAATAAACGGTATTCCGTCCGGTATTGAGGGACTGAACCCTGTAGAACTGGTGCGTAATATGGTGCATACGGCTATGGAAAAAGGAAATGATGTGAAAGAAGAGGTGCAAACGATGCTGGCCCTGACACTGGCAAAGGCTGCCGCGATTGTCTATGGACAGGTGTTGAGCAATGAAGAAATGGTGAATCTGGTAGATAGCCTGTTTGCCTGTCCTACTCCAAACTATACGCCAGATGGACGTACGGTACTGTCCACCATTAAAGAAGAAGATATCGAGAAACTGTTTTCGCGATAAGATAATTGATATAATGCATTTCGGACGGATAATCATTCGCCCGAAATGTATAAAAGAGCTTTTATTCTCCTCAATTTATAATATACTTCAATAACAAAAATTATACTCTCTCAAAAACCTTTTAGTTCTGCGGGTGTTATTTAAGCAAATTAAAGAATGAATTTAAATTAACCACTTAACTATTTAGGTATATGAAAAAGATTCTAATGTTGCTGGCTCTGGCCGGCCTGACTTCTGGCGCCTGGGCCCAGAACAGTACAAGTGAAGTAGTAGAATACGAGGTTATTCAAGTGCAGGATAAGTATCAGGTGATAACCAATCCTTTCTGGAGTAACTGGTTCTTTTCTATCGGAGGCGGTGCCGAAGCTACATTTGGTGATAATGATAAAGCCGGAAGTTTTGGCAAGCGTATCAGCCCGACACTGAATATTTCCGTTGGTAAATGGTTCACTCCTGGTTTAGGATTGCGTTTGCAATATAGCGGTCTTCAGGCAAGAGGCTTTACATACGATGGTGGTGCCGACTATGTGAAAGGTGCCGAACTGAAAGACGGTTACTATAAACAACGCTTCGATTACATGAATCTGCACGGTGACGTGATGTTCAACCTGAATGCACTCTTCGGCGGTTATAATCAGCACCGTGTTTATGAGGTTATTCCTTATGTAGGTGCGGGTTTTACTCACAACTACTCAAAGCCCCATCGCGAGGCACTGTCCGTAAACGCAGGTATCATCAACAAGTTCCGGATTTCGAATGCGATAGATATTAACCTGGAACTTAGTGCAATGGGTGTTGAGGATAAATTCGACGGTGAAGTTGGTGGCGATCATGGCTATGATGGCGTGTTGAGTGCTACGGTCGGTTTGACTTACCGTTTCCCTGCCCGTGGTTTCCGTCGTCCGATGCCGCAGTTGATTTCTCAGATTGAGCTGGCTGCCATGCAGGATAAGCTGGCAATGATGGGCGCACAGAATGCACAATTGAAGAATGCATTGATACAGGCAGAGAACCAACCGGTAGCAGAAGTGACTGAAACAGAGGTTATCGTTCCGGATCCGGACATTGCACCGCGTACTGTATTCTTTACTATCGGTTCTGCCGAGCTGTCTCCGCGTGAAATCATGAATCTGTCTTATCTGGCAGAACAAATGAAACAATTCCCGAACGCTACTTATACCGTAAATGGTTATGCCGATTCTGCAACCGGTACTCCGGCATTCAACAAAGAGTTGAGCTTGAAACGTGCACAAGCTGTTAAGAATGCGTTGGTTAAGAACTATGGTATCTCTGCCGATCGCCTGAGTATTGATGCAGGTGGTGGTGTAGATAAGTTTGGTCAACCGATTTTGAATCGTGTGGTATTAGTAAAATCTGCTAATTAAATATAGTCTTTTCATGTGTAAGGGAACGCCCTGTTCTCTCGTAGATTCTACGGGAGACAGGGCGTTCCTCTGTTTTGTAATAATGAGAACTTCTTTAAGAATAAGAAGCAATTATTCTTCGCTGAATTTCTTCACCTGTTCTGCAATCAGTTCTGCATCGTCGAAATAGTTAATCTTCATCGCTTTGCGTACATTGTCCAATGTAGCAGCAGCGGCTTCGCGTGCAGTTTCGCAACCTTTCTTCAACATTTCGTAGATGGCAGGAATGTCTTTTTCGAACTCTTTACGACGGTTACGAATTGGTTCCAATGTCTCTTGCATGATGGCGTTAAGGAACTTCTTCACTTTCACATCTCCCAGACCGCCACGCATGTAGTGTGCTTTCAATTCATCCAGATTAGGATAATCGGGCAGATAGCGTTCGAAGTGTTCGGGACGGGAGAAAGCATCCAGATAAGTGAATACAGGATTGCCCTCTACTTTACCCGGGTCTTGCACGCGCAAGTGGTCAGGATCGGTGTACATGCCACGAATCTTTTTTTCTACTTCTTCGGCACTGTCAGAAAGATAGATGCAGTTGCCCAGAGATTTACTCATTTTAGCTTTACCGTCGGTTCCCGGCAGACGCAGGCAGGCTGCATTGTCCGGCAGCAGGATTTCCGGTTCCACCAGTGTTTCACCATATATATAGTTGAAGCGGCGTACTATTTCACGAGCTTGTTCGAGCATCGGCTCCTGGTCTTCGCCTACGGGGACAGTCGTTGCGTTGAAAGCTGTGATGTCCGCTGCTTGGCTGATGGGGTAGGTAAAGAAACCTACCGGTATGCTCGTCTCGAAGTTGCGCATCTGGATTTCGGTCTTTACGGTCGGGTTGCGTTGCAGGCGGGATACCGTCACCATATTCATATAGTAAAAACTCAACTCACAGAGTTCCGGAATTTGAGACTGGATGAAGATGGTGGACTTTGCCGGGTCTATGCCGCAAGCCAGATAATCCAGTGCTACTTCAATCACGTTCTGGCGCACTTTCTCCGGGTTGTCCACATTATCGGTCAGCGCCTGTGCATCGGCGATGAAGATGAATATCTTGTCATACAAACCGGAGTTCTGCAACTCCACTCTTCTTCTCAATGAGCCTACATAGTGTCCTATGTGCAGGCGTCCTGTGGGGCGGTCGCCCGTGAGGATGATTTTTTCTTTGGCCATATCTATATTTATATTCTTAGTTATCTTTCTCTGGCTTGTTGCCGTTTGGCAGCAAATGAGTTGCAAAGATACCTATTATTTTTCTGAAATCCATAATCGCGTATCTAAAAGGAATTAAATGACAGACAATACTATCTTCTTATTTTGTCCGACAGTAGGAGGGAGGAATGAAGATGGTCTGTAGTGAGTCAAATTCATAACCGCCCGGAAATGAATTTCCTCTCCCTACTTCTAACCTTTTTCTTAGGCACTCCTATGATTTTTCCTTCCGAAGATTAGTTCCTTCGTGTGCAGACGTTTATTCTTTCCACCACGGGGCTTTTTTCTTTCCATCATGGTGGAAAGAAACTTTCTCCATGGCGGAAAGAAAAAAGCCCCGTGGTGGAAAGAATAACTGTCTACTGCGATTTTCCTTAGCCTCCGTAAGGAAAAGAGATAAAAGTGGCGGTGCGGCAACTTAATTTAAGCACCTCACATTTTTTTTAGTTCAAATCGGTACAAAAATGAATGAAATGCTAATTTAGCGCAGCCTAAGCCTGAAGGCTTTCATCTTACAGCCCGGGGCAACGCCCCGGGTAATAAATGCCCCCACAATCTTTGAACTGCACCCCAAAAGTTAGACACAAAACTTTAGGAGTGCAGTTCACTTACGCCCTGTAAGGGGCAAAAGCCGGTGCGTGCCGTTATGCCCTTACAGGGCGCAAAGATAAATACATATCAACCCCCTGGGCTATAAGATAACAGGCTTTCAGCCTTGAGCTGCGCAATGCTTCTATGCCGATAGAACCTTGTTCCCTTGTCAACTTGTATCCTCGTCAACTAATTCATAACCGCTATAGAAACAAATCACTCCCGTCAAGCCCTTCTCCTTCCCCCCCCTTTCTTTATCATGACCCCTTTTACAAGAAGAGCCTTAGTCGAAAAAAACTTCTTCTGATAATTTGTTTGTCTCACAAATAAGTCGTTACTTTGCACAAATTTTAAAACAACGATGCAACAACACGGGAAGAGAATCAAATATAATCTGCGTTCGAATGAATTCCATTCGTTAGTCGATGATTTCTTCTTCTCTGAAAATGATATTGTTAGTTCTTTGGTAATGCGTTAATCCTTTTTTGGGTAACGCATTTTTTTTGTGCCCGAACGTATAGGAAGAAACTTAATAGACAACAAGAGAATATATGGAAAAGAATTTGAAGAAAGTGTTGGTCTTGGGCTCAGGTGCACTCAAGATCGGTCAGGCCGGGGAGTTTGATTATTCCGGTTCGCAGGCTTTGAAAGCTCTGCACGAAGAAGGTATTAGTTCAGTATTGGTAAACCCCAATATTGCTACCATCCAAACCTCGGAAGGTATTGCAGATCAGGTTTACTTCTTACCGGTTACCACCTATTTCGTGGAAGAAATCATCAAGAAAGAACGTCCTGATGGTATTCTGTTGGCATTTGGCGGTCAGACAGCTCTGAACTGCGGTGCTGAGTTGTACACAAGTGGTATCCTGAACAAGTACGGCGTGCGCGTGTTGGGAACTTCAGTAGAAGCCATCATGTACACGGAAGACCGTGACCTTTTCGTGAAGAAACTGGATGAAATTGAAATGAAGACTCCCGTCAGCCAAGCTGTAGAGAGCATGGAAGATGCCATTGCAGCTGCTGAACGTATCGGTTTCCCGGTAATGGTTCGCTCCGCTTATGCACTGGGCGGTTTGGGTAGCGGTATCTGTCAGGATAAGGAAGAATTCCTGAAACTGGCCGAAAGCTCCTTCGCTTTCTCTAAACAAATTCTTGTAGAAGAGTCTCTGAAAGGCTGGAAAGAAATAGAATTCGAGGTAATCCGTGATGCGAACGACCACTGTTTCACAGTAGCAAGCATGGAAAACTTCGACCCGCTGGGTATCCATACCGGAGAGTCTATCGTGGTTGCCCCTACGTGCTCGCTTGCCGACGAACAGGTAAAAATGCTGCAAGATCTTTCTACCAAGTGTATCCGCCATTTGGGTATCGTAGGCGAATGTAACATTCAGTATGCATTCAATGCCGAAACCAATGACTATCGCGTGATTGAAGTGAATGCCCGCCTGTCCCGTTCTTCCGCCTTGGCATCTAAAGCTACGGGTTATCCGTTGGCATTTGTTGCTGCTAAGATTGCATTGGGCTATACGCTCGATCAGATTGGCGAAATGGGAACTCCGAACTCAGCTTACGTAGCTCCGCAACTGGACTACTTGATTTGTAAAATCCCTCGTTGGGACTTGACGAAGTTCGTAGGCGTTAGCCGTGAAATCGGTTCCAGCATGAAGTCGGTAGGCGAAATCATGTCTATCGGACGTTCTTTCGAAGAAATCATCCAGAAAGGTTTGCGTATGATTGGTCAGGGAATGCACGGATTCGTTGGTAACGACCTGCACTTCGACGACTTGGACCGTGAACTTTCACGTCCCACGGACTTACGCGTATTCGCCATTGCCCAGGCTTTGGAAAGTGGCTATACGATAGACCGTATTTTCGACCTGACTAAGATTGACCCTTGGTTCCTTGGCAAGTTGAAAAACATTGTTGACTATAAGTTGAAGCTCTCCCAATATAATAAGGTGGAAGATATTCCGGCCGACGTGCTGCGCGAAGCAAAAGTACTCGGTTTCTCTGACTTCCAGATTGCACGTTTCGTGCTTGAGCCGTCAGGCAATATGGAGAAGGAAAACCTGATGGTGCGTGCCCGCCGTAAAGAATTGGGTATTCTTCCGGCTGTGAAGCGCATCAATACGATAGCTTCCGAACATCCTGAACTGACGAACTACCTGTACATGACGTATGCCACTCAGGGTTACGATGTGAACTATTATAAGAATGAAAAGTCGGTGGTTGTTCTGGGTTCCGGTGCTTACCGTATCGGTTCTTCCGTAGAGTTCGACTGGTGCTCGGTGAATGCTGTACAGACGGCACGCAAACTGGGGTACAAGTCCATCATGATTAACTACAACCCCGAAACCGTGTCTACGGACTATGATATGTGCGATCGCCTTTACTTCGATGAGCTTTCTTTTGAACGTGTACTCGATGTAATCGACCTGGAACAACCCCGTGGCGTAATCGTATCCGTGGGCGGACAGATTCCGAACAACCTGGCCATGAAACTGCACCGTCAGTCAGTGCCCATTCTGGGAACTTCACCTATCTCTATCGACCGTGCTGAAAGCCGCAACAAGTTTTCCGCAATGCTCGACCAACTGGGTATCGACCAGCCGGCATGGCAAGCGCTTACCAGTCTGGAGGCTGTGAAAGATTTCGTAGAGAAAGTGGGCTATCCGGTATTGGTTCGTCCGTCGTATGTGCTTTCCGGTGCAGCGATGAATGTTTGCTACGATGAAGAAGAACTGGAAAACTTCTTGCAGATGGCTGCCGAGGTATCCAAAGAATATCCGGTGGTAGTATCTCAGTTCTTGCAGAATACGAAGGAAATCGAGTTTGACGCTGTTGCACAGAATGGTGAAGTGGTGGAATATGCCATCTCCGAGCATGTGGAATTTGCAGGTGTACACTCTGGTGACGCTACGCTGGTGTTCCCGGCACAGAAGATTTACTTTGCTACGGCACGCCGTATCAAGAAGATCAGCCGCCAGATTGCAAAGGAACTTAATATTTCCGGCCCGTTCAATATCCAGTTCTTGGCACGCAATAATGAGGTGAAGGTAATCGAATGTAACCTTCGTGCTTCACGTAGCTTCCCGTTCGTGTCCAAGGTGTTGAAACGTAACTTTATTGAAACGGCTACCCGCATCATGTTGGATGCTCCTTATACTCGTCCTGACAAGTCAGCATTCGATATTGATTGGATTGGCGTAAAGGCTTCTCAGTTCTCATTCTCCCGTCTGCACAAAGCAGACCCGGTACTGGGTGTGGATATGTCTTCTACCGGTGAGGTGGGTTGCATCGGCGATGACTTCTCAGAAGCATTGCTGAGTGCGATGATTGCCACTGGCTTCCAGATACCTCAGAAGGGTGTAATGTTCTCTTCCGGTGCTATGAAGTCCAAAGTAGATTTGTTGGAGTCCAGCCGCATGCTTTTCAATGAGGGTTATAAGATTTATGCAACGGCAGGTACGGCCGCATTCCTCAATGCTCATGGTGTGACTACCGAGGCCGTTTATTGGCCTGATGAACGTCCCGATGCTGAGAACAACGTGATGAAGATGATTGCCGAACATAAGTTCGACCTGATTGTCAACATTCCGAAGAATCACACGAAGCGTGAGTTGACGAATGGTTATAAGATTCGCCGTGGTGCCATTGACCATAACATTCCGTTGATTACGAATGCCCGTCTGGCAAGTGCCTTCATCGAAGCGTTCTGCGAATTAAAATTGCAAGATATTCAGATCAAGAGCTGGCAGGAGTACAAATAATAAGGTATAATAGCCAGGATAGGGAAGACAGCATAAATACCGGATGTTTCCGGTGTTTATGCTGTCTCTTTTTTATTCATATCATTGGATATCAGAAATTAATCTCTTATTTTTGTGACAGATGAAGACTAAAATGACTTATTGATATGAATGAGGTAGAAAAAATGCGGAGTTCGCAACTGGCAGATATGTCTGCCCCGGAGGTGCAGGTGAAGTTTGTGCATGCAAAAAAGTTGTTGGCAAGGATGCGGCAGTTGAGTACTTATGATAAGGCCTACAGGGGATTGCTGGAGGAACTGATACCTGGTATTCCTGAAACTTCCGTGGTGTGCCCGCCTTTCCATTGCGATCATGGTGATGGTATCAGGCTGGGCGAACATGTGTTTGTGAATGCGAACTGTACTTTTCTGGATGGTGGCTATATTACAATAGGAGCTCATACACTGGTTGGTCCCTGCGTACAGATTTATACTCCGCAACATCCAATGAATTATATAGAACGCCGCACTTCGAAAGAATATGCCTATCCCGTGATAATAGGAGAGGACTGTTGGATTGGCGGTGGAGTCATTATCTGCCCTGGAGTGACGATTGGCGACCGTTGTATCATCGGTGCCGGAAGTGTGGTGACCAAAGATATTCCTTCTGATAGCGTGGCGGTAGGTAATCCGGCAAAGGTGCTCCGGAAGCAGGCGAAGGAGTGATGAATTAAGTGTGGATATTCCAATCCGTTCAATCGAATACTGTCTTAAGCATGAAAAAACTTTTCCTTTTAATTCTTATTTTGATTTCTGTTGCTGCCATACAAGTAAAGGCAGCCGATGAGTTCCCACCTCAAGCCAGGTGGATTGGTAGTGAACATTGCCAAAGTACCCCAAATTCCTGGCTTTGTTTTCGTAAAACTGTGGAGGTTACTGACATTCCAGGTAAGTTGATGGCAAATATTGCTGTCGATTCCAAATACTGGTTATGGATTAATGGAAAGATGGTGGTTTTTGAGGGCGGATTGAAACGAGGTCCTGCACCCGGAGCGACTTATTATGACCAAATAGATATTACCCCTTATCTGACGAAGGGAGAGAATGTTATAGCATTGTTGGTGTGGCATTTCGGGAAGAACGGGTTCAGCCATGTGAACAGTGGAACAGCTGCTTTGCTGTTCAGTGCCCAGTCCACAGGTTTGACTATCGTCAGCGATAAAACCTGGCAATGCAAGGTGTACCAGGCTTATGAAAACACAGGAGCGCCATTCCCTAATTATCGTTTGTCCGAAAGTAATATCCGTTTCGATGCCCGCAAGGAACTGGCAGGCTGGAATCTGCCGGAGTTTAGCGGGCGGCTGGGAGCTTCCATTGAGATTGCTTCGCCGAATGAAATGCCATTTGGCAAATTGATACTTCGCCCCATCCCGATGTGGAAAGACAGTGGGTTGAAAGACTACCCGGAAGTAGTTAAGAATGAAACCGGGGATACTATTCGTTGTCGTTTGCCGTACAACTGTCAGGCTACTCCTTATCTGAAAGTCAAAGCTCCAGCCGGATTGCTGATTGGCATGTTGACTGATAATTATACAGGTGGCAGTGCTAATAATGTAAGAGCGGAATACGTCACTCGTGAAGGAGAGCAGGAATATGAAAGTCTTGGCTGGATGAACGGTCACGAAATGTTGTACGTGATTCCTGCTGGAGTAGAAGTGCTGGGGCTTAAATATCGCGAAACAGGTTATAATGCTGATATAAAAGGCTCTTTCATATGTAATGATGATTTTCTCACTGAGTTGTGGAAGCGGAGCGCTCGTACCCTGTATATTACGATGCGCGATAATTACATGGATTGTCCCGACCGTGAACGTGCGCAATGGTGGGGAGATGAAGTGAATGAACTGGGCGAAGCGTTCTATGCACTCGATCCGCGAGGTTGGCAATTGGCTACAAAAGGTATCTATGAGTTGATGAACTGGCAACGCCCGGATGGCATTATTGCCTCTCCTGTTCCCTCCCTGAATTGGTGCAAGGAACTCCCTTTACAAATGCTTGCTTCTGTCGGATGGTATGGATTCTACACACAAGCATTCTACAGCGGTGATTACTCCTTTGTTCCGAAGATTTATGACGGAATGCGGAAGTATCTTCACGAAGTGTGGGAGGTGGATATGCAGGGATTTCCTGTTCCTCGTCCGGGTGATTGGAACTGGGGTGACTGGGGAGCGAACATTGATTTGGAGCTTCTTACCACTTGTTGGTACTATTTAGCTCTTAAAGCAGAGAAAGAGTTTGCTCTTTATCTACATAAACAATATGATGCCAATCGGATTGACAAGATGATGAAGCGTATTTCTGCAACTTTTGACCATCGTTACTGGACTGGCACCGCATATCGTTCCAAATCCTACAAGGGTGAGACGGACGACCGTTCTCAGGCTATGGCTGTAGTTAGCGGATTGGCGCCGGTCAGCAGACGCAAGGCCTTGCTGAAAGTTTTAAAGAAGGAGTATCATGCCAGTCCTTATATGGAAAAATACATTCTGGAGGCACTGTTCATGATGGGTGAACCGGACTTTGCATTGGAACGTATGCGTAACCGTTATACAAAAATGATGGCATATCCTTATACAACTTTATTTGAGGGCTGGGGGATAGGTGCCGACGGTTTTGGAGGAGGTACTATCAACCATGCATGGAGCGGTGGTACGTTGACCATTTTGAGCCAGAAGCTGTGTGGTATAGAACCTCTTGAACCGGGATTTAAGTGCTTTCGTGTTGCTCCGCAACTTGGTGCATTACGCGAGGCATCAGCAGTGGTGCCCACCCTTTATGGAGACATTAAGGTTGATATAAAAAAAGAAAGCCGTATGATGACTGTACATGTGGTTGTTCCGCAAGGCACTGTTGCTGTAGTGGCATTACCTGGTGGCAAAGAAAAAGTACTTCCACCGGGGAGTTATCTTCTTCCGTGAGCCGGGAAGGAAAGCGGGCATTATATAGATGATTGCTTGAAGAAAAAAAGTTTCTTTGTTAAATTGCTGAATTTCAATAACTACATCTGCTTTTGTCTGTTTTTTCTAAAAAATAGTTCGCAAATGTTTTGGTAATGTCAAAATAAGCTGTACCTTTGCATCGCTTTTGAAACGAAAGTGTAGGGGCGCTTAGCTCAGCTGGTTCAGAGCATCTGGTTTACACCCAGAGGGTCGGGGGTTCGAATCCCTCAGCGCCCACCAAAAATGACAATACACTTTCGAACAAAAGGGCGCTTAGCTCAGCTGGTTCAGAGCATCTGGTTTACACCCAGAGGGTCGGGGGTTCGAATCCCTCAGCGCCCACTTAGTTGTTTTTTAATGGTCTTGCAAGTGATTGTAAGGCCATTTTTGTTTTAATTCATTGTTTGATGGAAGAGCCGCGGACAGAAAGAATACACGGCACTATCTCCTGTTTTATATCACCAATCCCTTTGAGCTGTCTGAGCAAAAGTCCGCAAGCAGTTTCTCCCATCTTGTACGTTTGGTGGGTTACGGCTGTCAATGGTGGGTCTACATAGTTGGAGTGGGCTTCGTCTGTATATCCTATTAAAGCAATATCATCGGGTATGCGCAATCCGGATTCTTTAATGGCCTTCATTGCTCCGAAGGCGAGACTGTCTGTCATGGCTAATATGGCATCCGGCGGATTAGGCAATGAGAGTAAATGGCAAGCGCCTTCGTATCCCGACTCATATCCGATTTTCTTGCAAAAGACCAGTTCCCTTTCAATAAGTATCTTCCTTTCACGCAAAGCTTGCAGATAACCATGTTTTCGTTGTTTTACTATATCCAGATGATTAGCACCACCTATAAAGGCTACACGCTTGGAACCTGTGGACAGGAAATGCTCGGTAGCTTCTTGTGCCGACTCTATATTGTTGGTAATCACGGAAGAAAACTTATCAGTCAAACATATCCGGTCAAAGAAAACGATGGGTACATTCAGATCAACTAACGCTTCGAAATGTGAATAATCTGTTGTCTCCTGTGATAAACAGGCGATAATCCCTTCCACGCGGATATTTATCAGGTCTTCAAGGCACTTCTTTTCATTTTCAAACTGTTCGTAAGAGGAGGTTATGATGGTGGAATAGCCATTATTGTGGGCCATGTCATTAATGCCGCTAATGATAGACGAATAATAATGGGTGACAATATCGGGGACGATAATGCCTATTATTCGTGGCGTGTTCTTCAATAGACTCATGGCGAAGGGGTTTGGGCGGTAGTTTCTTTCTTTAGCCAGTGCTTTCACTTTCTTCCGCATTCTTTCACCTATTTCCGGACTGTTCTTTAGCGCACGCGAAACGGTAGAAATGGATACCCCCAATTCCGCTGCAAGTTCTTTCAGTGATACATTTCTTTTCTTTTCCATAGTGTAAATTAGGACCAATGAGCCCGACAACAAAAGTAATGAAAGGCGGGGTTTGGACAAAGGTAGCAAAACTGGGAATTTACGCAAACCTTTGCGTAGGGTTTTAACACATGAAGGAATCTTGCATATATTGAAAACGGATACTTTTGGAGCATGAAATCTTAAAATCAATCACAATGGAATACAGGGAAATAGGAAAAACAGGAATGAAAGTTTCCAATATTAGCTTTGGAGCTTCTTCGCTCGGTGGTGTCTTCCATTCCATAAAGGAAGAGGAGGGTATAAAGGCTGTGCATACGGCAGTAGATAATGGAATTAATTTCATCGATGTGTCTCCGTATTATGGACATCTGAAAGCTGAAATAGTATTGGGGAAAGCTTTGAAAGAAATTCAGCGAAGCAGATATTACCTCTCCACTAAAGTGGGTCGCTATGGTAGTAATGGAGTGAATTTCTGGGATTATTCTGCAAAGAGAGCTATGGAAAGTGTATATGAGAGCATGGAGCGGCTGAATGTGGATTATGTCGATTTAATCAACGTGCACGACATTGAGTTTGCTGATTTGGAACAAGTCTGTCAGGAGACACTTCCGGCTTTGGTGGAATTGCGAAACAAAGGCATTGTAAAACATGTAGGTATAACTAATCTGACGTTGCGCCATTTGAAATATGTAATTGATCATGTGCCCGAAGGTACGGTGGAAAGTGTTTTATCTTTCTGTCACTATTGTCTTAATGATGATGCGCTGACCGACTATCTGGATTATTTCGAAGAAAAAGAAATTGGAGTGATTAATGCTTCTCCTTTCTCGATGGGGCTACTCACTGAACGGGGTGCTCCCGATTGGCATCCGGCCCCTAAGCCTTTGCAGGAATTGTGCAGGAAAGCTGCGCAGTATTGTAAAGAGCAGGGCAAAGCGATTGAACAATTGGCGGTGAAATACGCAGTGTCTAATCCTCGGATTGCGACCACGCTGTTTAGTACAGCTCGACCTGAAGCCGTATTGCAAAACATAAAATGGACGGATGAGGTATTGGATGAGCAATTGCTGAGAAGAGTCAAGGAGATTCTGGAACCCCGTTTCAGGGATACATGGTTGAACAGCTAAATAGAAAGTGAAATGAAAGCAGTAGCCATATTAGGAGAACGCAATGTCGCTCTCATAGAAAGGGAAAAACCACAGATCCATGACGGTGAAGTGTTGTTAAAGATACATTATGTCGGTTTTTGCGGCTCAGACTTGAATACATATCTGGGAAAGAATCCGATGGTGAAGTTACCGGTTGTTCCCGGGCATGAGATTGCAGCTCAGGTGGAGGCTGTAGGTGTAGGGGTACCTGAGAATATTCATCCCGGCATGTCCTGTACGGTGAATCCTTATACGAATTGCGGGCATTGTTCCTCTTGCCGGAATGGGCATCCGAATGCGTGTCAGTTTAATCAGACTTTGGGTGTGCAACGTGACGGGGCCATGTGTGAATATATAGCAGTGCCCTGGCAAAAGGTAATTGCAGATGATACATTGTCACTTCGCCAGTTTGCTTTGGTGGAACCTATGAGTGTGGGTTTTCATGCTGTTTCCCGTGCTAAAGTTACAGACCTTGATGTGGTGATGGTTATTGGTTGTGGAATGATTGGTGTGGGAGCGATTGTTCGCGCTGTATTGCGGGGTGCCCGGGTGATAGCTGTGGATGTGGATGATGAGAAACTGAAACTGGCTCAGGAGTTGGGTGCTCATTATACCGTTAACTCTGCAGTCGAAGATGTGCATGCGCGTTTGCAGGAGATTACCGGAGGAGCTGGTCCCGATGTGGTTATTGAAGCAGTTGGGGCTCCGGTCACTTATCAGATGGCAATCAATGAAGTCGGTTTTACCGGTCGGGTGGTTTGTATTGGTTATGCTAAGAAGGAAACCTCTTTCGAAACAAAATATTTCGTAATGAAAGAGATGGACATTCGTGGTTCCCGCAATGCTATGCCCGAGGATTTCCGTGCGGTTATAGAATACCTGAAACGCCCCTCTGCCGATGTGGAAAAGTTGATTAGTGGGGTTTATGCACCCGACCGAGCAAAAGAAGCTTTGGAAGGCTGGGTTATTAATCCGGGAAAGGTATTCCGTATTCTGATAAAATTCTAAAAGTATGGATTATAGAATTGTAGATGCTCACGCCCACCTCTGGTTGCATCAGGACACGGAGGTGGACGGTATGAAAATCAAAACCATGGAAGGAGGAAAATCCTTGTTCATGGGTGAGGTGCGCCAGATGCTTCCACCATTTATGGTGGATGGACGGAACACAGCCGAAATCTTCCTTTCCAATATGGATTATGCGCAGGTTTCTGCTGCGGTGATTACGCAAGAATATATTGACGGCTTGCAGAATGATTATCTGGAACAGGTGCAGCAGCGATATCCCGATCGCTTCCTGTGTTGCGGCATGGTCGACGCACGGAAACCCGGTTGCTTTCCTCATGCTGAAGAGCTGATAGAGAAAGGTTTCAAGGCAATAAAGATTCCGGCGCAACGATTGCTATTGTCCGAAGGCAGGGTATATCTCACTTCTGATGAAATGATGCGGATGTTTCATCTGATGGAAGAGAAAGATATACTTCTTTCGGTAGACTTAGCCGATGGTGCCGAACAGGTCGGTGAGATAGAAGAAATTATTGCTGAATGCCCGCGCCTGCGGATTGCCATAGGCCATTTTGGTATGGTGACGCGTCCGCAGTGGCAGGAGCAGATAAAACTGGCGCGGCATGAGCGGGTACGTATAGAATCCGGTGGTATCACCTGGTTGTTCAATGATGAATTCTATCCTTTCCGAGGAGCTATGGTTGCCATAAAAGAAGCTGCATCGCTTGTAGGCATGGAAAAACTGATGTGGGGGTCGGATTATCCGAGAACCATTGCAGCTATCACTTATCGGATGTCTTATGACTTCATCGTCAAGTCCGACTTAATGACGGAAGAAGAAAAGATATTGTTTCTGGGTGAGAATGCCCGGAGCTTCTATCGGCTTAACAATCTGGTGGAATTGCCTTATATAAAAAATATGTCGGAATAATTACGATTAACACATTGACCTTATAAAATGAATACCAATACAAAGAAATACACTGTTGCCCTGACGCTTATATTCAGCCTTTTCTTTATCTGGGCTATCAGTAGTAATCTGTTGCCAACCATGATACGGCAATTGATGAAAACCTGTGAGCTGAATACTTTTGAAGCATCGTTCACGGAAACGGCCTATTGGCTGGCCTATTTTATTTTTCCCATCCCGATAGCTATGTTTATGAAGAAATACAGTTATAAGGCAGGAGTTATCTTTGGCTTATTGCTGGCGGCATCGGGCGGGGCATTGTTCTTTCCTGCGGCTGCCATAAAGGAATATTGGGCATATCTGGGCATATTCTTTGTCATCGCCACCGGTATGTGTTTCCTCGAAACGGCTGCTAATCCTTATGTAACGGCCTTAGGAAATCCTCAAACTGCACCCCGCAGACTGAACCTGGCTCAATCGTTCAATGGCTTGGGTGCATTTATTGCCGCTATGTTCTTGAGTAAGCTGGTACTGAGCGGACAAGAATACACGCGCGAAACCATTCCTGCTGATTATGCGGGAGGATGGGAAGGGTATATCCAGTTTGAAACTGATGCTATGAAATTGCCTTATCTCATTCTGGCAGGTATTCTTTTGGTGATTGCCGTCGTCTTTATTTTTTCCCATCTACCCAAAATAGGGGGCGAAGAGCTGAAAGAAAAGAAGCAAGGTAAACTTATTAATTTCAAAGTACTGAAACGTTCCCATCTGCGCTGGGGGGTAATAGCGCAGTTTTTTTACAATGGCGGACAAACGGCAATCAATAGCCTTTTCCTGGTTTATTGCTGCACGTATGCGGGGATGTCCGAAGGTAAAGCAACCACATTCTTTGGCTTTTATATGCTGGCATTCCTGTTGGGACGCTGGATAGGTACTGCCCTGATGATAAAGTTTAAACCTGAGAATATGCTTGTTCTGTATGCGCTGGTGAACATCGTTTTGTGTGGTGTTATCATGATTTTTGGCGGCATGGTGGGGCTGTATGCCATGTTGGCGGTGTCTTTCTTTATGTCAATCATGTACCCTACGCAATTCTCTTTGGCTTTGAATGACTTGGGAGATGACACAAAGAGCGGTTCGGCTTTTCTTGTCATGGCCATCGTAGGAAATGCCTGCCTGCCACAACTCACTGCTTATGTCATGCATCATAATGAACATCTTTACCAGATAGCCTATATTGTTCCGCTCGTGTGCTTCATGTTTTGTGCATATTATGGATGGAAGGGCTATAAGGTGATTGATTAGAAACTAATATTGTAACACGTTAAAAATAAACAGTATGAGACTTCAGATTCGATTATTATTATTCAGTCTTTTATTCATCAACTTATCATTGTCTGCTCAGATAACGGAGCGCGAACGGCCCAAGGAATGGAATCAGTTAGTGAAAGGAGCCCGTTTTATAGATCGCTTTCTGCCGATGCAGGGTAAGGTGCTTTCGGCAGACACCTGGGGCGTAAAAGGTGTTATTCCCCGCTATATTGATAACGGTATTGAAGATCGTATATGGTCGTACTGGGGTGGAAATGTCAAGAAAGGCGAAGATGGCAAATTTCATTTGTTTGTTTGCGGCTGGCTGGAGGCTTCCCCAAAAGGACATGCTGAATGGCCTAATTCATTTGTGTTCAATGCGGTCAGTGATAATAGGACGGGGCCTTTCAAAGTGCGTAACATGATTGGTAAAGGACACAATCCGGAGGTGTATCAATTGAAGGATGGGCGCTATGTGCTCTATGTAATTGATGGATGCTATGTGACGGATGATCTGAACGGTAAATGGGAATACGGAAAATTCGAGTTCAATGCACGCGACCGCCGCATTATAGAAGGACTGTCTAATCTGTCGTTTGCACAACGTGAAGACGGTTCTTATCTGATGGTTTGCCGCGGTGGTGGCATCTGGATTAGTCAGGATGGTCTCTCTGAATACAGTCAACTGACCGACAAACGTGTCTATCCGGATGTGGATGGTCGGTTTGAAGACCCCGTAATCTGGCGTGATAATGTTCAATATCATATGGTTGTGAATGACTGGCTGGGACGTATCGCTTTTTATCTTCGTTCAAAGGACGGGGTGAACTGGGTGACTGACCCGGGTGAGGCTTATACTCCAGGTATTGCCATACATGAAGATGGGCGCGTGGAAGACTGGTTTAAGTTTGAACGTCTTAAAGTGTATCAGGATGAATATGGCCGTGCTGTTCAGGCTAACTTTGCAGTGATTGATACTTTGAAACCGCAGGATAAGCCGTTTGATAACCACAGCTCGAAGAATATTAGTATTCCTCTGAATTCGGGATTATTACTGACTATTCTGGATGAAAAACCCATTACTGCCACAACAAAAACAATCCGTTTGAAAGTAAAAGCGGAAAAAGGATTTAATCCTCAAACGGATATGGACATGAGTTCCCTGCGTTTTGGTGCTTCCGAAGAGGTGAACTATGGGCGGGGAAGTAAAGTCTTGAAGACTGAAAGTGATGGCGATGACTTGATTATTACTTTTGACGGAAAAGGAAATGGCATTACGAAAGATGAATTTGCCCCGAAACTGATTGGTAAATATAAAAATGGAAAGATGTTGTATGGCTATGCCCGTTTGCCGTATGTGGATTATATTGAGCCCATTCTTTCTGCCTGTGCACCTGCTTTTATAGTGTCGGGAAAGGGCCTGACCGGACGTATTGAAGTACAGAACTTCGGACAAGTAGCCTCTCATAAAGCTTCGGTGAAGATAGAGTATAAAAAAGAAGGTAAACTGATAAGTGTTGCTTCTGCCGCCGTGCCGGTTCTGAAGCCGTACGAGAAGATAGAATTGCAGTTCTCTTGTAAAAATGGGTTTGAGAAGGGCGAGAAGTATGATTTCATGGTGACTATTTATTCGGGGAAAAAGGTTCTTTCTACTTTTAATCTGACTTTGTCTCCATTGCAATAAGGTAGTATCCGGAAGGTTCAATGTGGTATACCTGAATGGAATGTCTGAACTTTTCAAATCCTGCATATACACTTGTCATGCAAACAATCCGTGTTGTTTATATCCCCCATCCAGAGCGCTTTCTGGAAGGGGGTAATCAGTATACGACTGAATTACATTCAGTATACGACTTAACCCTATTCAGTATACGACTGAATTAGGTTCATGTAACGGCCGAAGTATCACCTCTCTGCTATCCGTTATGAAAAATGATCTTTAAACAGCATTGCCTGTCAAAGAAAATGCCCGGAACACGGGATTTTGCGTCGCATATGTAACCCCATTGTGCAGGCCAATTTTCTATCAGTTAACTACCTTTCTGCACTTTCTTGCCTCTTTATAGCTTGTAACTCAGAAAAAAACGCTAATTTTGCAGTTCGATAATTATCAAAATACACGTATGGAACTTGATTTACTTACAGCTATTTCTCCGATTGACGGTCGATATAGAGGAAAAACAGACGCTTTGGCGGCCTATTTTTCAGAATTTGCTTTGATAAAATACCGCGTGCAGGTAGAAGTGGAATACTTCATTACCCTGTGTGAACTGCCTCTGCCACAACTGAAAGGTGTAGATAAAGGTGTGTTCGAAACTTTAAGAAACATCTACCGGAACTTCTCGGAAGTTGATGCACAACGTATCAAAGACATTGAGAGTGTGACGAACCATGACGTAAAAGCCGTGGAATATTTCCTGAAAGAAGAGTTTGACAAGATGGGTGGAATGGATGACTATAAAGAGTTTATTCATTTCGGACTGACTTCACAGGATATCAATAATACTTCCGTTCCCTTGTCCGTCAAGGAAGCGTTGGAGCAAGTATATTATCCTCAGATTGAGGAACTGATAGCGCAACTTCGCACCTATGCAGAAGAATGGGCTGACATTCCCATGCTTGCCAAAACGCATGGACAGCCGGCTTCACCCACCCGTTTGGGTAAGGAGGTGATGGTTTTCGTATACCGTCTCGAGCGTCAGTTGGCCACGCTGAAGGCCTGTCCGCTGACGGCTAAATTCGGTGGCGCTACTGGAAATTACAATGCACATCACGTTGCATATCCGGAGTTTGACTGGAAACAATTCGGTAATGAGTTTGTTGCCGGAAAACTGGGACTGGAGCGCGAAGAATACACCACGCAGATTTCTAACTATGATAATCTTTCCGCCATTTTTGATGCCATGAAACGTGTCAATACGGTGATGATTGATATGAACCGCGACTTCTGGCAATATATCTCTATGGAATACTTCAAGCAGAAGATTAAAGCTGGTGAAGTAGGTTCTAGCGCCATGCCGCACAAGGTGAACCCGATTGACTTTGAGAATGCGGAAGGTAACCTGGGTATAGCCAGCGCAATTCTGGAACATCTGGCTGTGAAACTGCCGGTATCCCGTTTGCAGCGCGACCTGACAGACTCCACTGTGTTGCGTAATGTAGGCGTTCCGTTCGGACACATCGTGATTGCCATTCAAAGTTCATTGAAGGGCTTGCGCAAATTATTGCTGAACGAACCCGCTATTTACCGTGATTTGGATAATTGCTGGAGTGTGGTGGCTGAGGCTATTCAGACTATCCTGCGCCGTGAAGCATATCCGCATCCGTATGAAGCATTGAAAGCATTAACCCGTACCAATCATGCCATTACGGAGGCATCCATTAAAGAATTTATCGAGGAACTGAATGTGAGCGAGGAAATAAAGAAAGAGCTACGTGTCATTACTCCTCATACATATACAGGAATTTGAAAAAGAAAGATAAGATTTAGCCGGATAATGAAGCCAACATTTTAAATCCGGTGATTGTTAGTTATAGTATACATATATAATAATAAGGTATAAAAGTGATAATAGAATGGCCGTGAGGCCAACGTTTAATTTTATTCGAATAAAACAATGAGTACAGAAAACGAAACTTGGCGTGACGATTCTTCCAATGAGGAGAATTCAGGCAACAAATTTGAAAGAGAAAACAATTACAGCCGTCCGTCTTACAACCGTGAGGGTGGTGACCGACCCTATCGCCCGCGTTTTAACAGCGAGAGTGGCGACCGCCCACAGCGTGCTTACAGCAGTGACCGCCCGTATCGCCCGCGCTTTAACCCTAATGCTGAAGGCAGTAGCGAACGTCCGCAACGCTCTTATGGTGACCGTCCGGCTTACAATCGTGAAGGTGGTGATCGTCCTTATCGTCCTCGCTATAACAGCGAAGGTGGCGATCGTCCTCAACGCCCATCCTATGGAAATAACGCCGGTGGCGACCGTCCTTATCGTCCTCGCTATAACAGTGGCGAAGGTGGTGACCGTCCTCAACGTCCTTCTTATGGCGGTGGTTCTTCCTATGGTGGAGGCTCTTCTTATGGCGACCGTCCTCAGCGCCCGCGTTTCAACAGTGGCGATGGCGGACAACGCTCTTATAACAATGATCGCCCTTATCGTCCTCGCTATAATGATGGCGACCGTCCTCAGCGTCCTTCCTATGGTGGTGGCGGCTCTTATGGTGGTGGCTCTTATGGCGACCGTCCTCAGCGTCCGCGTTTCAATGATGGTGGAAGACCGAGTGGTGGATATGGACGTCCGCAACAGCGCCGTACACCGGATTATGATCCGAATGCAAAGTACAGCCGTAAGAAGCAAATAGAATATAAGGAACAGTTTACTGATCCTAACGAACCGATTCGTTTGAATAAATTTCTTGCAAATGCAGGCGTTTGCTCTCGTCGTGAGGCAGATGAATTTATCACGGCAGGTGTGGTTTTAGTAAATGGAGTAGTGGTTACGGAGCTTGGAACTAAAATTAAACGTGGTGACGAAGTGAAGTTCCATGATCAGACGGTAAGCATTGAACGTAAGATATATATTCTGTTGAATAAACCGAAAGATACCGTGACTACCTCGGATGATCCGCAGGCACGTCGTACGGTTATGGATTTGGTGAAAGGTGCTTGTGACGAGCGTATTTATCCGGTAGGTCGTCTGGACCGTAACACTACAGGTGTTTTGCTGCTGACGAATGACGGTGATCTGGCTTCCAAGCTGACGCATCCCAAATTCCTGAAGAAGAAAATTTATCACGTACATACAGATAAGAATGTGACGAAGGCTGATATGGATCAGATTGCAGCCGGTATCCAGTTGGATGACGGTGAAATCCATGCAGATGCTATCAGTTATACAGACGATTTCAAACGTGATGAAGTGGGTATTGAAATCCACTCTGGTAAGAATCGTATCGTACGTCGTATATTTGAGTCATTGGGTTACAAGGTAGTGAAGCTCGACCGTGTGTTCTTTGCCGGATTGACAAAGAAAGGTTTGCGTCGTGGCGAATGGCGTTACCTTAGTGAACAAGAGGTGAACTACCTGCGCATGGGCTCTTTTGAGTAATTATATAATAAGGTATTAAACACAAATTTATGGAAAAGATTAGTAGAACAAAGATTGTTGACGTGTTGAAGCGCGAAGATTTCGGCGCTATGGTCAACGTGAAAGGCTGGGTTCGCACCCGCAGAGGTAGTAAACAAGTTAACTTTATCGCCCTGAATGACGGTTCTACAATAAATAATGTGCAGATAGTAGTGGATTTGGCAAACTTCGACGAAGATATGCTGAAAGATATTACTACCGGTGCCTGTGTGAGTGTGAACGGTGAACTGACAGAATCTGTAGGTTCCGGTCAGAAAGCTGAGATTCAAGCTCGTGAGATTGAAGTTCTGGGAACTTGTGATAATACATATCCTTTGCAGAAAAAAGGTCATACGCTGGAGTTCTTGCGCGAGATTGCTCATTTGCGTCCTCGTACGAATACTTTCGGTGCAGTGTTCCGCATTCGTCATAACATGGCGATGGCTATCCATACTTTTTTCCATCAGAAAGGTTTCGTCTATTTTCATACCCCCATCATCACGGCCTCTGACTGTGAAGGTGCCGGACAGATGTTTCAGGTGACGACGAAGAACCTGTATGATTTGAAGAAGGATGAGACGGGAGCTATTATCTATGATGATGACTTCTTTGGCAAACAAGCCAGTCTGACGGTTTCCGGTCAGTTGGAAGGTGAGCTTGCAGCCACGGCACTGGGAGCTATCTATACGTTTGGTCCTACATTCCGTGCCGAGAACTCCAATACTCCGCGCCATTTGGCCGAGTTCTGGATGGTGGAGCCGGAAGTTGCGTTCAACGATATTACGGATAATATGGATCTGGCAGAAGAGTTCATTAAGTTCTGTGTAAAGTGGGCTTTGGACAATTGTGCTGATGATGTGAAATTCCTCAACGATATGTTCGACAAAGGGCTGATTGAGCGTCTACAGGGGGTATTGAAAGAATCTTTCGTGCGCCTGCCCTATACGGATGGCATCAAAATACTGGAAGATGCAGTTGCAAAAGGCCATAAGTTCGAGTTTCCGGTATACTGGGGCGTGGACTTGGCTTCCGAACACGAACGCTATCTTGTGGAAGAGCACTTCAAACGTCCGGTTATTCTGACTGATTATCCGAAGGAAATTAAAGCCTTCTATATGAAACAGAATGAAGATGGCAAGACCGTACGTGCAATGGATGTATTGTTCCCGAAGATTGGCGAGATTATCGGTGGCTCTGAACGTGAAGCAGATTACGACAAGCTGATGAAGCGCATTGATGAAATGCATATCCCGATGAAAGATATGTGGTGGTATCTCGATACCCGTAAGTTTGGTACATGTCCTCACTCCGGTTTCGGTCTGGGCTTTGAGCGCTTACTTCTGTTTGTGACAGGTATGGCGAATATTCGCGATGTTATACCTTTCCCGCGTACACCGCGTAATGCAGAGTTTTAATTCGGAAAATAAATAAGTTAAGAGGCCCGCACAATCTTGGTTGTGCGGGCTCTTTTTTTGTGAATAAATTGTTATAATATCGAAATAAATACTTATATTTGTGTCAGTTGGATGCCAATACGTTAACCAAATATATACGAAAATGAGAAAGCAGTATTTCATTACCATGCTAGCGGCGGTGCTGTTGGCGGTAACAGGAACGATGGCGCAGGAGAAGACGAGTTTCAAACCTGCGGACCTGAAAGGCATCTGGCAGTTATGTCACTATGTATCCGAAGTTCCGGGTGTTCCCGGTGCATTGAAGCCCAGCAACACGTTTAAGGTGTTGAGCGATGACGGGCGTATTGTAAACTTCACTCTTATTCCCGGCAAAGATGCTATCATCACCGGCTATGGTACGTATATGCAGTTGACGGACAATAGCTATAAGGAAAGTATTGAGAAGAATATTCACCTGCCCATGCTGGATAATAAAGATAACACTCTGGAATTTGAACTGGGTGACGGCGGACTTATGCACCTGAAATATTTTATTTCTAAAGATTTGAATGGCAATGAACTGAATTGCTGGTATCATGAAACCTGGAAGCGGGTGTCGATGCCTGCCAAGTTTCCAGAAGACATTGTCCGCTAAAACGAGCTTTTCATAATATAACAAGCAATGTTAGGCTGCAAAACAACTAAACTTTTGCATCTTAACATTGCTTGTTTTGTATTCTGACGTTGCTTGTAATTGATTGTTAGCCTCTTAAAAAAAAGAAGAAAACGTTTGCCAGTTTTGGGAAAATCCGTACCTTTGCAAGCCGATTATTATCTAATAAGGATAAGCAATTAATTCAGAGCGAGTTAATCTACCTTTGTCCGGGGTAGTTAATCCGTAATGAGAATTTTTTTAGTAGTAACATTTAAAAAACAAATCAAGAGTGGATACTTTAAGTTACAAGACCATTTCTGCAAACAAAGCTACGGTAACCAAAGAATGGGTTATTGTTGATGCTACAGACCAAGTTTTGGGACGTCTGGGCGCAAAAGTTGCGAAACTGTTGAGAGGGAAGTATAAACCAAACTTTACTCCTCACGTAGATTGTGGTGATAATGTAATCATTATCAATGCCGACAAAGTTAAAATGACAGGTAATAAGTGGACTGACAAAGTGTATTTGTCATACACAGGTTATCCCGGTGGTCAGAGAGAAATGACTCCTGCTCGTCTGCAGGCTAAACCGAACGGTGATGACAGACTGTTGAGAAAAGTAGTAAAGGGTATGTTGCCTAAGAACAAATTGGGCGCTAAATTGCTGAGCAATATGTATGTATATGCTGGCAGCGAGCACAAACATGACGCTCAAAACCCCAAATCAATTGATATAAACTTACTTAAATAAGAAATATGGAAGTAGTAAATGCATTAGGCAGACGTAAAAGTGCAATTGCACGCATTTTCGTAACCGAAGGTACAGGAAAGATTACTATTAACAAGAGAGACCTTGCAGAGTACTTTCCATCAACTATTCTTCAGTATGTAGTTAAACAACCGCTGAGCAAGCTGGGTGTTGCTGAAAAATATGATATTAAAGTAAATCTTTGCGGTGGTGGTTTCACTGGTCAATCTCAGGCTTTGCGTCTGGCTATCGCTCGCGCACTGGTGAAGATGAATGCTGAAGACAAGGCTGCTCTTCGCGCCGAAGGCTTCATGACTCGTGACCCACGTTCTGTTGAACGTAAGAAACCGGGACAACCGAAAGCTCGTAGAAGATTCCAGTTCAGTAAACGTTAAGAGTTGCAGAAACGTTGGGGCGGACAAGTTGCTTAATTCTCAACTTTCAACTCTCAACTCTCAACTGAAAGAGCGTTTAGTATCTAAACTACCGGGACTCTGGAACGATAGACTACCCGGCGGTTGGTTTAGAAAAAACAAAAAAGAAAGTAAACGATTTAAAGAAAAAACAAGATGTCAAGAACAAATTTTGATACATTATTGGAAGCTGGTTGCCACTTTGGTCACCTCAAAAGAAAGTGGAATCCCGCAATGGCTCCCTATATTTTCATGGAACGCAATGGTATTCATATCATTGACCTCCACAAAACAGTTGCTAAAGTAGACGAAGCTGCTGAAGCTTTGAAGCAAATTGCTAAATCAGGAAAGAAAGTCCTGTTCGTTGCTACTAAAAAACAAGCTAAACAAGTGGTTGCTGACAAGGCATCTGCTGTAAATATGCCTTATGTAATCGAGCGCTGGCCGGGCGGTATGTTAACTAACTTCCCCACTATCCGCAAGGCTGTTAAGAAAATGGCTACCATCGACAAATTAACGAATGACGGTACATACTCTAATCTGTCTAAGAGAGAAATCCTGCAGATTTCACGTCAACGTGCTAAGTTGGACAAGACTTTGGGTTCTATTGCTGACCTGACTCGTCTGCCGTCTGCACTGTTCGTTATTGATGTTATGAAAGAAAATATCGCTGTTCGCGAAGCTAACCGTCTAGGTATCCCCGTATTCGGTATCGTTGACACGAATTCTGACCCTACTAACATTGACTTCGTAATTCCGGCTAATGACGATGCTACTAAATCAGTAGAAGTAATTCTGGATGCTTGCTGCGCTGCTATGCAGGAAGGTTTGGAAGAAAGAAAAGCTGAAAAGGTAGATATGGAAGCTGCCGGTGAAGCTCCTGCTAACAAGGGCAAGAAGAAAGCTACAAAAGCAAGACTTGACAAATCTGACGAGGAAGCAATCAATGCAGCTAAAGCTGCTGCTTTCATGAAGGAAGAAGAGGCTTAATCATTATAGAAGTAGTTAGTAGTAAGTAGCTAGTAGTAAGCAGAGGATACTCTATTTACTAACTTAGGTAAGCAGTACATTTCCCTACTTACTACTAGCTACTTGACTATTAACTACTTTTTTTATTATTAATAATTAAAATATAAAGGAAATATATTATGGCTGTATCAATGGCTGATATTACCAAACTCCGCAAAATGACCGGAGCAGGTATGATGGATTGCAAGAATGCATTGACAGAAGCTGAAGGCGATTTCGACAAGGCAATGGAAATTATCCGTAAGAAGGGACAGGCTGTTGCCGCTAAGCGTTCAGACCGCGAAGCTTCTGAAGGTTGCGTTTTGGCTAAGAGCACTGGTAACTTTGCCGTTATCGTTGCTTTGAAGTGTGAAACCGACTTCGTGGCTCAGAATGCTGACTTCGTGAAGTTGACTCAAGATATTCTTGACCTCGCTGTAGCTAACAATTGTAAGACTTTGGACGAAGTGAAAGCACTGCCGATGGGTAACGGTACTGTACAGGATGCAGTGACTGACCGTAGTGGTATTACGGGTGAGAAGATGGAACTTGATGGCTATATGACTGTCGAGGGTGTAAACACTGTTGTTTACAACCATATGAATAAAAATGGCCTCTGTACTATCGCTGCTTTCAATAAGGAAGTTAACGAGCAGTTGGCTAAGCAAATTGCTATGCAAATTGCTGCCATGAACCCGATTGCAATTGATGAGGACGGTGTTTCTGAAGAAGTGAAGCAGAAAGAAATCGAAGTTGCCATTGAGAAGACTAAAGCAGAACAAGTGCAGAAAGCTGTGGAGAATGCTTTGAAGAAAGCTGGTATCAATCCGGCTCATGTGGACAGCGAAGACCATATGGAAAGCAACATGGCTAAAGGTTGGATTTCGGCTGAAGATGTAGCAAAGGCAAAAGAGATTATTGCTACTGTTTCTGCTGAAAAGGCTGAACATCTGCCTGAACAAATGATTCAGAACATTGCTAAGGGTCGTTTGGCTAAGTTCTTGAAAGAAGTTTGCTTGCTGAATCAGGAAGATATTATGGACGGTAAGAAAACTGTAAGAGAAGTATTGGCAGCTGCTGATCCTGAACTGAAGATTGTAGACTTCAAGCGTTTCACTTTGAAAGCTGAATAATTCAACTCAATATATATAAGAAACGACCGCGCGGAATCTCCGTAGCGGTCGTTTTTTATGTCATATTGGTTGCTTGTGAAACAGATAATGTATTTGCTGAAAACAGATGGTCTGTTTACCCTCAACAGATGGTCTGTTTGACCTTAATAGACCATCTGTTTTGCTCTAACAGACCGTCTGTTCCGGCAGACTGGATTATCCTACCGGTTTAGTCTGCGTATATCCTTCTTTTTTAAGCAGTTCCAGTACTTTCTGTTTGAAATCTCCCTGCACGATGATTTCCCCGTCTTTAGCACTTCCCCCTACACCACATTTAGACTTCAGTAATTTACCTAACTCCTTCAAGTCATTTTCCGTTCCTATGAAACCTGTTATAAGCGTAACTACTTTCCCGCCTCGGTTCTTGCGGTCTAACTGGACACGCAGCTTTTGCTGCGAAGGTTCCAAAGAGGCTTGTTCTTCGTCATCTTCCTTTTCATAACTATAATTTGGGTTGGTAGAATAGACAACATTCAACCGTTCTTTCCAATCATTATTTTTCATATTCGTACTGTTTAGTAAGGTCAAAAGTAATATTTTGCATGGAACTTTGCAATCTTTTGAGAGTTTTGTCGTCTAATAGAAAAATGCTATTTAACTTCAAATGCCAAAAACATGAAGAAATATATCTGTTTTTTCCTATTGAGCCTTATCACTATACTTTCTTTTGCACAAAATTTCAAGGGTACTGTTACGGATGATAGTGGAAATCCGGTTCCTTATGCCGCTCTTTATTTGAGAGAGACGAAGTCGGGTTTAACGACTGATGAACATGGACACTTTCAAACAAAGCTGCCTATGGGACAATATACTTGTGAAGTTTCATCTTTGGGATACAAGTCCCAGAGTTTTTCTTTTCAGATGCCTGAGCGTGATTATGAAAAGAACATAATCCTTGCCGAGCGCACCTATACGCTACCGGAAGTGAGCATAACCAAGGGAAATGAAGATCCGGCTTATGCCGTGATGCGTCGAGCGATAGCCCGTGCTCCTTATCACCGTACCCAAGTGAAAGGTTATAGGGCAGGCACTTATCTGAAAGGAACAGGAAAGGGAACTTCTATTCCGGCAGTGTTGAAGCTATCCAAAGAAGTTAGAAAAGATGCGAAGGAGTGGCTTGGTAAACTTTTTGTGCTGGAAGAGCAACAAGTAGTGAACTTTACAGCTCCCAATGTCTGGAATAACCGGGTTATTGCTCATAAGAATTCTTTTCCGGAGGAGATACAGGTGGATATGGGGATAACTATGGTGAACCTTTATACACCCGAACTTTTCGGCAAAATATCGCCTTTAAATAAAAAAGCTTTTTCATACTATCGTTTTAGACTTGACGGTTGTTTTGTGGAGGCTGGACAGATGATTAATAAAATCCGTATCATTCCCCGGAAAGAGGATAACCGTTTGCTGGAAGGTGATTTGTTTATTGTGGAAGATTTGTGGTGCATATCTGCTGCTGATGTCAGTGTTCGTGGCGGAGGTCTGAAAGCACAAATCAAAGTTACCTGCAAGGAAGTGCAACCTTCTGTTTTCCTTCCGGTATCCACTACGATGTCTTCTTTTATTGACATAATGGGCTTTAAGGCGGAAGCATCCTATCTGGCGGCAGTGCACTATACGGAAGTGAAGACAGACATCCAACCACAAGAAACAAAAAAAGAAGAAACGGCGGAGGTTACAGCGAACAGTGCAGCGCAACCAAAAAAACATAAATATGAACGACCTGCCCGCATTGGCCGTAAAGATACTCAGGTTGATTCACTTGCCGATAAGCGGGATTCCCTTTACTGGACTGCCGTGCGTAGCGTGCCGTTGCGATTGGAAGAAGTGCAGAGTTATCAATACAAAGAAAAGATTGTTCTGAAGGATTCACTGCCCGGAGGGAATAAAGCGAATCAGAAAAAAGGTCTCGCTCAGGTGTTGAATACCATCATGTGGGGAAAGACGTTCAGTACTTCCAATAAAAATGCCTGGCTGACTTTACCTAATCTTACCTCTTATATTCCCGAATATAATTTTGTCGATGGTTTTTGGTTAGGAGCTAAGCTAAAGACGGGAGTGAAGTTGTCCCAGGCTTCCACCCTTCGCTTTGTTCCTTCGTTTTACTATACTACAGCCCGGAAGAATTGGGTAGGACAAGGAGAACTTACATTAGATTATGCTCCACGGAATCGTGGTCGTTTATCCCTTTCCGGTGGGGTGGTCTCTGCCGACTATAATTCGGAAAGCGGAGAATCCCGTTTCATAAATGCGATGTCCAGTTCGTTGTTTGGACATAATCATCTGAAACTCTATGAGAATACTTTCTTTACTGTGAACCACGCTATAGAACCATTCAACGGATTACTTTTTTCATCCTCACTTTCCTGGCAACGCAGAAAGATGCTGGATAATCACATCAGGCATAGCTGGTTCAAGAGAGATGCTGAGCCAAACCTGCCGGAGAACGATGCTTTCCGGTCGATGCCCGACAATGATATTCTGAAAGCTTCTTTCGAACTGGAATATACCCCGGCACATTACTATCACATGTCGAAAGGTAAGAAAGTGTATGAAGATTCCCCTTATCCGACTTTTGCCCTGAAATATGACAGAGCCTTTCCGATGGATGGAAGTCGCTATATAACTTCCTATCATCTGATGCAATTCTCTGCTAAGCAAGATATAGAATTCGGTATGTTCAACCGTCTGCATTGGTCGGTAAGTGCAGGTACATTTTGGAATGTGAAGAATCTGCAATTTCCTGACTTCAAGCATTTTGCCTCCACTCGCATTCTGGTTACGGAACGTTTTTTCGATACCGGATTCAGCCTGTTGGATAATTACGCTTTATCTACCAATACCCGCTGGGCTCAGGCAAACGTCTCCTGGTACACCCCGTATCTTCTTCTGAAACATCTTCCTTTTCTGTCAAGAAAATCTTTTGATGAAGCATTGCATCTTCGTTCTATTGTGATATATGGACAACGACCTTACACGGAATTGGGCTATTCAATCGGGTTTTCAGATATGGCGCGGATAGGGGTGTTTGTCGGTTTCGATTGCCTGAAGTACCATTCAGCAGGAGTTTCCATTAGCTTGCCCTTATCTCTGATTGTCGGTGAGTGACACTTTTGTAGAAATTATGTTAACTTTCTTCTGTATGACTGTTCATTTTCGGAAAAAAGCGTATTTTTGTCAATCCGTAACCTATAAGAAATGAAGAAAATGACCACGAACCAGGCAATTCAATATAAGGATAGCATGAAAGTGCCGGAGCCTACTTTGCGCAGGTTGCCGTGGTACTTGTCGAATGTCAAGCTACTCAAACAACGGGGCGAACGGTTTGTCTCTTCTACGCAAATATCCAAAGAAATCAATATAGATGCTTCCCAGATAGCTAAAGACCTGTCTTATGTGAATATCTCTGGACGTACGCGTGTGGGCTATGAAGTTGATACGCTGATTGCCGTACTGGAAGATTTTCTGGGATTTACCGATATGCATAAAGCATTCCTTTTCGGAGTGGGTAGCTTGGGCGGTGCTTTGTTGCGCGACTCCGGTTTGAAGCATTTCGGATTGGAAATAGTGGCGGCATTTGATGTCAATCCTGAATTGGTAGGCACTACACTGAATGGTATTCCCATTTTCCACTCTAACGATTTTGAACAAAAGATGCGCGAATATGATGTGAATATCGGCGTACTGACCGTACCCATCGAGATAGCCCAACGGATTACGGATACAATGATAGCCGGCGGCATTAAGGCAGTGTGGAATTTCACCCCTTTCCGTATCCGCGTGCCGGAGAATATTGTTGTCCAGAATACTTCTCTATATGCTCATTTGGCGGTGATGTTCAACCGTCTGAATTTTAACGAAATCGAATAATGAAGATTATTGCTGTTGGAATGAACTATGCACTGCACAATAAAGAGCTGGGGCATACGTTAGTAAATAAAGAGCCGGTTATCTTCATGAAACCCGACTCGGCGATATTGAAAGACGGAAAGCCTTTCTTTATTCCCGATTTTTCGGATGAGGTTCATTATGAAACAGAAGTGGTGGTACGCATTTGCCGTTTGGGAAAGAATATTGCACCGCGGTTTGCAAACCGTTATTATGACGCGGTGACGGTGGGTATTGACTTTACCGCGCGCGATTTGCAACGCAAGTTTCGCGAGGTAGGCAATCCTTGGGAACTCTGCAAAGCGTTCGACAATTCGGCGGCTATCGGTACATTTGTCCCTTTGGAACAAGCAGGAGGAGATGTGCAGCAACTCGATTTCCGTATGGAAATAGACGGACAGGAAGTGCAGCATGGAAATACCTCGGATATGCTTTTTAAAGTGGATGAAATTATAGCATACGTCAGCCGCTTCATGACGCTGAAAATTGGTGACCTGTTGTTTACGGGAACTCCCGCAGGCGTAGGTCCGGTACAGATAGGACAGCATTTACAAGGATACCTCGGAGAAGATAAGTTGCTCGACTTTTATATTCGTTGAGTCAATTTATTAATATATGTTCATCAAACGTTGCTGGTTGCTTTGTTGCTTTATTGCTCTCTTTCTTCCGGTTTCGGCGCAGGAATTCATTACGCTGAACTGGCAGGAGTTGCCGTCCGCGCAAACGCTTCCCGTAGTAACGCGAGAACTTCCGTTGAAGGACGATTTCCGTTCGTTTACTTATCAAGTTGAAATAGAGTTTCCGGAATATCAGAGATTAAGCAAGAGTGAGGCGGCGGTTTTAGAAGCGCGGCTTGACAGTTTGCGCCGGCTTTCGGATGCAGACATAGCTTTCGGGGAAGGCTTGCCGGTATCTCCGCAGATTACTTCGTTCATCAAAGTCTCCGCACATCGCGGTTTTCTCTCCATACACTTTGTTCCCGTGGTCTATCGGGAAGGTAGTTATCAGCGGCTGAACTCCTTTAAACTATCGGTGAAATCTTTCCCGAAGAGAGAGGGAATGGGAGAGGGAACAACCACCCGAAGCACTGCAATCTCCTCAACTAAAACTTCTCTGAAAGACTGTACTAATTCACTTCTTTCCTCCGGTCGTTGGACGAAGATACGTGTCCGGAACACCGGAGTTTTTAAGATTACGAATGCCGAATTGAAGAAGATGGGCTTTTCAAGACCGGAGAAAGTGCGGGTATTCGGGTATGGTGGCTATTTACTGTCCCAGCGTTTCAGTGAACATCCGGCAGCCGATTTGCCGGAAGTCCCCTTGCTGCGTTTGTCGGACGGTGTGCTGTTTTATGCACGTGGCACTGTTTCCTGGAAGCCTGATACCAAAAACTCTTATTTTGTCCGCGAACGTAACTTCTACTCCGACGAAGGATATTATTTCCTGACCGACCGGGATGATATTCCGGAAATGGAAACCGAAGTGCTACCTTCTTTACAAGGCACTGCTGCCAACCGACTGACTACATTCAACTCTTATGCCCTTTATGAGAAAGATGCATATAGCTGGGCCAATACCGGCAGGGAGCTTTATGAAGACTATGATTATGTTGCAGGAAATGCGAAAAACTATACCTTGCATTTGCCGGGCATTGTGTCCGGAGGGACCGGATATCTGACTACTATATTTGCCTCCCGTTCCATTGGAGTGTCTACTTCTTATGCTGTCTCGGTGGATGGCGTGGCACAAGGCAGTGCTTCGTTGGCATCTATTTCATCCGATAACCAGTATTATACGAAAGCTACTTCTGCCGCCATAAATACCTCCTGGCAGGGAGCAAATTCGGAGACTGCCACAGTAACCGTCACTCATACCCGTCCGTCGGGAACATCGGGCCGTCTGGATTATATTGCCTTGAACTACACCCGCGAACTTGCTCTGAACACTCCCTATCTTCCTTTCCGTTCTCTGGCTTCTATCAATAAGGAAACCACATTCGTGCTATCCGGTGCTACTGCCACCACCGTAATCTGGGATGTGACTGACCCTGCAAATATCAGTAGAATAGAAGGACGTTTTGCGGATGGTACCTATACATTCACCATTCCTGCGGGAAAACTGCGTGAGTTTGTAGCTGTCACTCCCGAAGCGTCAGGCTTTGAAACAGTAGAATCTGCAGGCTGCGTAGCGAACCAGAACCTGCACTCTCTGGAAGCAACCGACATGGTAATCATCTCTCCCGACCGGACCGACCTGATGACACAGGCAGAACGATTGGCACAGGCGCATCGTGAAAAGGATGGAATGTCTGTTGTCGTCATTCCTGCTCCACAAATTTACAATGAATTCTCTTCCGGAACGCCGGACGGAACAGCCTACCGCCGCCTGATGAAGATGCTCTACGACCGTTTCCCTAAAGCTGCCGAACGTCCTAAATACTTGTTGTTCTTTGGAGATTGCAGCTATGACAACCGCATGCTGACCTCTTCCTGGAAAAACTACCGACCGGATAATTATTTGCTCTCCTATCAATCAGAGAACTCTATCGAAGAAACCAACTCCTATGTGACTGATGACTACTTCGGTTTTCTGGATGATGAAGAAAGTGATAATCTGACGGCTGCCATGTTGGATATCGGCATCGGACGTTTTCCTGTCCGCACGGCTGCCGAGGCAAAAGCGGCTGTAGACAAGACCATTGCTTATATGGAAAACAAGCATGCAGGCCCTTGGAAACATACTGTCTGTTATGTATCTGATGATGGAGATAAGAACCTGCACATCTCCCAATCTGAAATACTGGCAAGTTATACTGAACGGAATTATCCCTCCCTGCTTGTCAACCGGATTTATGCTGATGCTTTCCGCCGTGAGGCTTCTGCTACCGGAGAAACCTATCCTGATGCAACGAAGCGTCTTCTGCAAATGTTCGACAAGGGAATGTTGGTAGTCAACTACACAGGACATGGAAGTACTTCCGCCTGGGCAGCAGAAAACCTGTTGACGACCAACGATATCACCAAAATGTCTTCTCCTCGTCTTCCTTTGTGGATAACAGCTACCTGCGACTTCACCCGCTTTGACGATATACAGACTTCAGCAGGCGAACAGGCCTTTCTGAATGCAAAAGGTGGTGCCATTGCCTTGCTCACCACCTCCCGTGTGGTATATGCTTCACAGAACTCCGCCCTGAACCAGGCTTTCCTTCGTCACATCTTTTCCCGTCCCGAAGGCAAACGTCTCCGCTTAGGAGACATCATGCGCCTCTCCAAATGCGACGAGTCTTTGGCGAACGATAAGAATAAACTGAATTTCGCCCTTATCGGTGATCCTGCCCTGACTTTAGCATATCCCGATTATCAGGTACAAATAGATGAATTTGCAGGAGTGAATGTGGCGGAAGAAGGTGCCGTCTATCCGCAAGCGAAAGCTGGCAGCAAGATTACCGTCAAAGGACATATTCTGACTCCTGAAGGTAATCCGGCAGAGGACTTTACCGGTACGGTGCACCCCACCGTGCTCGACAGTAAAGAGCAGGTTACCACGCTCGACAATCGGGACGAGGGAGCTTATACTTATACGGAGCGCAGCAAAACACTTTTCTCTGGCAGTGATTCCGTTCGTTGGGGGCGTTTTGAATTTACTTTCCCCGTGCCGCTGGATATCAACTATTCGGATGAAGAAGGTCTGCTGAGCCTTTATGCTCTGAGTGCAGACCGGACTAATGAAGCGGGAGGATATTTTGATCACTTTCTGGTAGGTGGCACGGCTGATGAGATTTCTTCGGATACTTTAGGTCCTAAGATGACGATTTATTTGAATACTCCGGATTTCCACTCCGGCGGACAAACCAATAATACACCTCTGTTTGTGGCAGAGTTGGAAGATGCTGACGGTATCAATACGGTGGGCAACGGTATTGGGCATGACCTTTCGCTTTGCATTGACGGTAGTGCGGTGCTGACTTATAATCTGAATGATTATTATACTCCCACAGCCGGAGATTATACCCAGGGGATGGTGCACTTCTCTGTGCCCGACCTTGCCGAAGGAAAGCATACTCTTTCGTTCCGTGCCTGGGATTTGCTGAATAACTCTTCTACAAAGACGTTGGATTTTGAAGTCGTTCGTGGATTGCGTCCCAACCTTTTCTCTGTGATTTGTACGCAGAGCCCTGCAAGGGAGAGCACAACATTTGTTCTATCGCATAATCGTCCCGGCTCTACGCTTGCTGTGCGTATGTCGGTATATGATTTTTCCGGGCGGGAGTTGTGGACACACCTTGAACAGGGCATATCCGAAGGACAAACCTATTATGTAGAATGGGATTTATGCAGTAATGGCGGACAACGCCTGGCACCCGGTGTGTATCTGTACCGTGCTTCCATTGTCTCCGATGGTAGCCGTGAAAGTACGAAAGCGCAGAAAATCATTATCCTGTCACAATAAATGAGGCTGTTTGCAGTTTTATTAAGACAGTCCCATAAAATAACACTGTATGAAGAAATTTATCATAGTATCTATCATAGCTCTCTTGTCCGTAAGTCTTTTTGCACAAGATAAGAACCAGTTTAACCCTGTCAATACCGGCGTCAACTCTTTAGGCATTGCCCCCGATTCCCGTGGTGGCGGTATGGGAGACGTCGGTGCAGCAACCGACCCGGACGTAAATTCCCAATATTGGAACCCTGCAAAGTACCCGTTCACTATCAGCCGTGCTGGAGTAGCAGTTTCATATACCCCCTGGTTGCGGAAGTTGGTGAATGATATTGACCTGGCGTATGTAGCGGGCTATTATCGTATCGGAGACTATCAGGCTGTCAGCGGTTCATTGCGTTACTTCTCTTTGGGTGAGGTACCTGTAGGGTATCAGGATGCGAATTCCCCGGGCTATACTATCAAACCTTATGAAATGGCGGTAGATGTTGCTTACTCCCGTATGCTTTCCGAACATTTCTCTGCGGCCGTTGCTTTGCGCTATATTTATTCTGATTTGGCATACAGGGAAGATGAAGAGGTTTCTGCCGGCTCAGCCTTTGCTGCCGACATTGCGTTCTATTATACCAATTATATTATTTTCGCACAGCGCGAGTGTATGCTCTCTTTCGGACTGAATGCCTCTAATATCGGTACGAAGATTTCTTATGATAGCGGTAATACCAGCCAGTTTCTGCCTACCAACCTGCGCTTGGGAGCTTCTTTGCTGTTTCCGATAGATGATTACAATACGGTTGGAGTCAGCTTTGATGCTAATAAATACATGGTTCCCACCCGTCCCATTCGTGGAGAAGATGAGTCGCAGGAAGAATATGAAGAACGTCTGGATCGTGACTACAATGATATTTCACCCATTAAAGGTATCTTTAAATCTTTCAGTGACGCCCCCGGTGGTTTCAAGGAAGAATTGCAGGAGATACAGTGGTCGTTGGGTTTGGAATATACCTATCACGAACAGTTCTCCGTTCGTGGCGGCTACCACTGGGAGCATGAAAATAAGGGAAACCGTAAGTACTTCTCGTTCGGTGCAGGCTTCAAGATGAGTGTATTCTCGCTGGATGCAGCTTATCTGGTATCTACGGCGCAGAGCAATCCGCTCGACCAGACACTCCGCTTTACGTTAGGCTTCGATCTTGACGGAATAAAAGACTTGTTCGGACGTCGCAGAAGATGATTTTAGCGGTGGTCGTTCCACATGTTCAGATACAAGCCAGCTATTCCTAATAGTATATCTGTTATTTTCAGGTCCTTTTCCTGTATATTCAGATGCAGCTTTTTAGGGTCGTATATCATTGCATTTACCCCTTGTGTCCGTGGTGTTGTCTTCACGAACATATCCTTCAGATTAATCGTAACTGTGCTGAAACTCCGGAATATATCCATTCCTATAATTCCATCTCCGGCGAAGTGAAGTCCACTTTGTTCAGGCGTTGCCACTACACTGATACTGTCGGTACATCCTATATATTCGCCTATCTGGAAGCATGCACCCGGTAAATTATAGATACATACCCGCGCTGTCCCGCCGAAACCGCCAACTCCCATTGAATCCCTCTCTGCTATTCGTTCAATGCGGCCTTTATGCCGTTCAAAGTAATCGTAATTCAACTGGCTGAGGCCAGAGCCGCTATCAAAGTTCATTCGCAATAATTCATGGTCATATACAACTTCAAGGTCAAGAATATTTTTTCCTGTAAAGCAAATGTTCGGGGCAAAACCCGGTGCAGGAGTCAGGTCTTTGGGAATAGTCAGGCGGTTGGTGCGGAAATCCAGTTTAACTTCTTGGAGCTGATTGAGGATAGGCAGTCCGATGATGGCTTCCAGATGTTTCATGTAGCGGTCGGCCTTTTCTTCCCCGGTTTTCATATCCAACACATAGAATGGGACATTTCGCATCACAAGGGAACCGAGTTTTATCTCTTCGGCAATGGCAAGTTGTCCGCTTCCCGTACCTACTCCGTTTGCCGTGATTTCTACATCCAGTATTTTCATACCGCAGGCTTTCGCTATTTCGGGGGTAACTACATTGACGCCTGCACCCGTATCCAGCGTAAAGTTCTGTTCTTTTCCATTCACACTTCCTTCCAGAGTTATGGTGGTAGCTCTCGAACCGCTCTTGCCCACACTGTCTATGCGGATAGGTAGCACTAAATCCGTATCCGGTTTCTCCCATTGGTATAAGGCATAGCCGGACAAAACACGATATTCTTTTTCTTTTATCCGATATCCGGCAAGAAAGGCACTATCCACCTGCCCCTCCAGTTGGTTGCAGAAATTTTTCAGAGTTTCGGCGGCCTGATCGTTTGCTCCCAGCTTGCTCAGGTTTTCGGTGAGAAGGTAAATCATGGAAGTTGTATTTTCAAATCCCATATTCTCCTGTTGTTCGGCCAGCAATTTGCCGATAACTTCGCAGGCGGCTTCAGGGCGGTTGAAGAAGTTGCATAGCAATGCTTGTCCAAAGCCTTGCAGGAAAGGGTCTAATGAGTCTTTGTAGGCAGTAAATTCCCGTTGCAACTCAAACCAGTTTTCCTGATTCATGTAGCTTGCTGCCCGCTCGTTGGCGGTTTGGCCGAAAGCACTGAGGCTTGTGCAGATAATTGCAACGAGAAATATCTTCTTCATGTCTGTGGGTATTAGCAGATTGTATAATCTTTCAAATATACGAAAAAAAATGTTTTGTCTATTCTTTCGCCTGCTTTCTTTAAACCGAATGCTGCTTTTTATTAATACCTCTTCTTGCTAACACCCGGGTGTTGATGAGCTGATCTTACTGTAATAATGAGGATATGTTTTATAGGAATCTACACGAATTAAATTTGGAAGCAAAAATAAACATTTATATCTTTGTCTCTCAGAATTATCTAATACTCTTAGGAATCCATCTTTTTATGTAAGTTTGTTCTGAAAAATAGAATTGATGAAAGATGTAAAAGATATCCATAGCCTCTTAGGAATGATTCAAGAGGAAAACACACTCGCATTTAATATATTCTATGAAATGTATTATGACCAGGTGTTTCGTTATGCTTATTATTTCCTGAAAGACACTGAGTCTTGCCGGGAAGTAGTTGCAGATGTGTTCTTTGCTGTGTGGCAATCACGCAAACGGCTGAAGGATATAGAAAATCTGGAAACTTATTTATTTATATCCGTAAGAAACGAAGTGACGCACTACCACAAAAAAATAGGTAGACATAACCATGTTTCATTGGATGAATTATCGGTTCAGTTAGAAATAACAGAAGAAGAATCCCCCCATGATAAAATCTCTTATAAGGAAATGGAACAACTGTTGGGAGAAATTGTGGGTAAACTGCCGGAAAAATGCCGTCTAATCTTCCTGATGGCCCGCCAGGAACGGTTGAAGCCCAAAGAAATTGCAGAGAAACTCTGTATATCGGAAAACACGGTACGCGTACAAATGAAAATTGCTATAGAAAAGATCATCAAACAAATCAAACCCTATTATCCCGACCTTACTCTCTCACTATTATGGTCCCTCTTCTTTCCTGTCATTAGTTAAAGAAATAAAAAACGTGAGGTTTCTTTTAAATGAAATCTGATCGAGTGTACTCCTCTGTTTAGAAACAATAATTATGAGTGAGGAAAATAACCCTATTGACATTCTACGGAATGAATTGATTCATGATATCAGTGACCATGAGAAAGCGACGTTAGAAGAATGGAGCCGTTTGACTCATGACAATCGTAGTTTTCGTCAACTGATTAGTGAAATGAGACTTTCTTCTGACATTGAAAAAAAGAAGGAAGAAATGAAGTCCGGCATCCTGCAAGAAGTTAATAAACGGATAAACAGGAGCCGATACATTCGTCGTATTCTAAAAATCAGCACGGTAGCTGCTTCTATTGCCATTTTATTGGGAATAACCGGTTACTTCTCCTATAGAGAAGGGTTTAATCAGATAAATAGTCAGCAGATAGAAATGTCCAACCCATTCGGTATGCTGTCGACGATTACTTTACCTGATGGGAGTAAGGTTGTTCTGAATGCAGGAACCACCATCACTTATCCCAGTGCTTTTGTTGCGAAGAACAGGGAAGTTGAAATAAAAGGAGAAGCCTTTTTTGAGGTCACCCATGATGCGGGACATCCTTTTATTGTGAAAGCTGACCGGATCAGCATCGAAGTATTGGGCACTCAATTCAATGTAAAAGCCTATGAAGAAGATGATTGGATTGAAGTTTCTTTATCAGAAGGAAAGGTGGAGGTGCAGAGCGAAGACAAAAAGAACAGGATTTTCCTCACCCCCGGAGAACAGGCATATTATGATAAACACAATCATTCCCTGACCACGCGTAACGTAGATATTACTCATTATACATCGTGGAGGAACGGGGCATATTATTTCAGGGCACTTCCTCTGAAAGAAATCACCAAACAGCTTGAACGTATTTTCAATGTCCATATCCATATAACGTCTCCTAATATTGAGAATATAGTTTTAACCGGAGACTTCCTACGGGGTGAGAATCTGGAACAAATATTGCGAATGATAACTGCAGATAACCGCTTAAAATACAGAATAGAAGAATATATAATCTATATAGATGAAAATAAAAGTGCTAAGAAGTAAATTATTAACCCTAAAAAAGAAGTGCCTATGATAAAATAGTATCGTACATAGAAAAGCGAAAAATGCGCTAACATTTTTCGCTTGGATAAGACTTGAGTCTGTAATAATTCATGGATTTACAAACCTAAAATCAATACAAAAATATGGATTTAAAATTAAAAAATAAACAACCTCACTACATTTATTATTTATTTCTTGTGATTGCTTTCTTTTTTGCATCCACGGAAGTAGCCCATTCACAAGTAAAAAATCTGTCTCTTCATTTAAAGAATGTGACATTAGAAGAAGCCTTGGGGCAGATCAGACAGAAAGGAGAATATTCTTTATGGTATCGCAATGAAGAAGTTAATCTGAAGAAAAAAGTCTCCCTTGATATTCAGAATGGCAATATTACCCAAATTTTAGACTGCCTTTTTGAAGGAGAAAATCTGAGATATATAATAGAAGATAATCACATTGTTATCTTCAAGGCAGATGGAACGAGTAAATCTGCTCAACAAACAACCAAACGAATCACTGGTGTAATTAAAGATAATCATGGAGAACCCATCATTGGATGTAATATTATGGAAAAAGGAACATCGAACGGTACAATTACCAGCGTGGATGGAGATTTCTCCCTGAATGTTGCAGAAAAAGCGGTTTTGCAGGTCTCTTATATCGGATACCTTACACAGGAAATCCCTGTGCAGGACAAACAAAATATAACAGTCATTTTACAGGAAGATGCACAAATACTGGATGAAGTAGTTGTAGTTGGTTATGGTCTTGCGAAGAAAAGTGACCTGACCGGATCTATTTCCCAGGTTAAAGCGGAGAGTATGCAAAACTATACTCCGTCAAGTGTTAGCGACTTACTACGCAACAGTATTCCGGGTATGAGTGTAGGATATTCCGTATCCGCGAAAGGAAGTAGTGATATGATGATTCGTGGCGATAATACGCTGACTGCCGGCTCGAGCCCGCTGATTATTGTCGATGGAGTTATCTATAATGGTGACATTTCGGATATCAACCCGAATGATATTGAGAAGCTGGATATAATGAAAGATGCAAGTTCGGCTGCCGTCTATGGTTCAAGGGCTACAAACGGAGTGGTTGCTATTACGACCAAGAAAGGAAATTCCCAGAAGCCTGTTATCAACTTTAGCGGAAGTGTAGGGATATCTACTGCTGCGAACAGGGTGAAACCTTATGACAAAGAAGGTTTCATCAAATGGCGTTCCGATATGTTTAAATCAGTCTATAGTGCAACTGTGCCACAGACTCCTTGGAGTCCTTTTGATGATCCGCGTACGATAGATCCTCAATATCTGGATCAATGGATGGCTTACCATAGTACTACACAGGACAATCTTGTAGATGCCTGGTTATCCGGTTTACGATTGACCGGGTTGGAAATTGAGAATTACAAATCAGGAAGAAGCATTGACTGGGAGGACTATATTTTTCATAATGGTCCCAGACAAGATTACAACCTGAGCCTTTCCGGAAAAAAAGAAGATTTCTCTTATTATTGGTCGCTGGGATATATGACAAATGAGTCATTGGTAAAAGGGGATGAATTTTCTACCATACGTTCGCGGGTGAATATAGAGGGAAAACCTGCCCGCTTTTTAAAAGTGGGGCTGAATGCACAGTTCTCCTACCGTGACGAAAGTTCTGTACCTGCGGATGTGAACCAATACACCAAACTGACCCCTTACAGCTCATTTTATGAGGATGATGAGGAAACATTAAGATTATATCCGAATGATGACAATCAGGCACTTCACCCGTTGTTGAATCCCACATACAGGTCGCGGGAACAGGAATACTTTACGCTCTTCCCTAAGATCTATGCAACTCTGGATTTACCATTTGGCATCACTTATACTGTAAACTATACAACCCGGTTCGTTTTTTACCACAACCATACACACGACTCCTCTGCACATCCACAGTGGAAGTTATTCGGAGGAAGTGCTTCCCGTGAAAATTCATTGAGGAGGGAATGGCAGGTTGATAATATTATAAACTGGAACAAAACCTTTGCACAGAAACACAAGGTGGATGTTACATTTTTGGTAAACGCCGAGCAGTTCCGTAATGATACGGAGAAAATGAATAACCAGAATTTCAGTCCAAACGATATACTTGGGTATCATGATATGTCTATAGGAAACTTACCGGAAATTTCGAGTAATGATGAGATCCGGACATCGGATGCCTTGATGGCAAGGCTTAACTATGGCTTCATGAATAAATATTTGCTGACTTTGTCGGTGCGAAGAGATGGATCATCCCTGTTTGGCTACTCCAATCCGCGTGCCACCTTCCCTGCCGCAGCTCTGGGATGGGTACTCTCAGAAGAAAAGTTTTTTAAAGTGAAGTTTGTTGATTATCTTAAATTAAGAGCATCCTGGGGTATAAACGGTAACAGAGACATTGATAACTATGCTGCCTTGTCCAAGATGCTTGCTGAGAAATCACTGAATACTGATGTAAGTGGAACTCCGATTATCATTCCTACTCTGGAAATAAATACGATGGGAAATAAAAAGCTTAAATGGGAAAAGACCGAAGCGTATAACCTTGCTTTAGATTTCAGGCTGTTCAATGGCATTTTAAACGGAACAATAGAAACCTATTATATGTCGACCACAGATGTACTGGTCAACAGAGAACTTCCCACCATCACCGGATACAAAAGAGTGTACGCCAATTTGGGAGAGATAAGGAATAAAGGACTTGAACTTTCTCTGAGCAGCACCAATATGAAACAGCATAATTTTGAATGGACCTCCAATCTGCTCTTTGCCCTGAACAGGAATAAAATCATTTCGATAACCGGTGAAAAGTATGACGTGTTTGATAAAGATGGTAACTTTGTAGGACGGAAAGAGCCGGATGACAAAACCAATAACTGGTTTATAGGTCAGGCAAAAGATGTGATATGGGATTATAAAATTCTGGGAACCTGGAAGACCGGACAAGAAGAAGAGGCTGCCAAATGGAACCAGGCACCCGGTGACTTCAGGTTGGAAGATGTAAATAATGATGGACTGCTGACAGATGAAGACAAACAGTTCTTGGGATATAAGACCCCACGATTCTCGTGGACATTGAGCAACACTTTCAGACTGTTCAATGACTTTGAATTCTCCTTCGTCCTCTATTCTCTTTGGGGACATAAGGGAAGTTATAATCTGGCAAAACATGACGACCATATAGAAGATCGCTGTAACTCCAGAGATATTCCTTATTGGACTCCTGAAAATCAATTGGATGATTATGCCCGGTTGAGGTCTGCTCCCGCTAAAGGGGTGAGCTATTCAGTATGGTTTGACAAGTCTTATATACGCTTGGAAAATGTAGCTTTGGCTTATAAGGTGCCTTCCAAATTTTTGAAGAAGACTCCTATATCCAACCTTAAATTTTCATTGAATGTGAAGAATGCGGGGATATGGGCTAAAGACTGGAAGTTCGGTGACCCCGAAGACGGAATGCGTTCACAAAGAATCTTCACTTTTGGATTGAATATGACACTTTAATTCTAAACTAAATTATATAGATATGAAAACCATTATGAAATATAAAGCAGCAATCCTGTCTTTTACCATTTGTTTTTTCTGTTCCTGCGGATCAGATTTCCTCAACCCTGACCCTTTGTCTTTTTATGCTCCCGAAAATGCATTGACCGATGAGGCGGGGTTGCAAGCGGTATTGGACAAAGCAATGACCACTTTCCGGGGAGAATTCTGCACTGACCAGGCACCATTCTGCACCAATATGAAATATTCGGATATAGCCGTAGACGGTACAACCGATAAGGCAACCCCGTGGCAGGATTTGAATAATCAGATGCTGCCCGATGGAAAAAATGATGACCTGGCATACACCAGAATCGGGTGGTATTGGGATAATTCTTTTATCAACATTAAAAACTGCAATACGATTATAAACAGAATCGATCAGGCTACATTCAAATCGGAAGAGTCAAAGAATGCATTGTTGGGCAGTGCCTATTTTGTAAGAGCCTATCGCTACTACATGAAAACCTTGCAGTATGGAGATGTACCTTTGGTTTTGGAAGAACTTACCGAGCCCAAAGTGGACTATTATACCACCACCAAAGAATCTATCTGGCTGAAAATGATAAAAGATCTGGAGTTTGCAGCAAAGCATGTTCCCGAAGCTAATAAAGTAAATGGCGGACAGGTGACCAAAGCTGCCTGCAAGCATCTATTGGCCAAGTACTATTTGCTTGAAGGAAGATTTGATGATGCGATCCGTATTACGACCGAAGTTATCAGCGGAGGAGTTCATAAACTGTGCACTGAGCGGTTTGGAGCAGACAAGGGTGTTGCCAATAAAGATGTGGTATGGGACATGTTCCGTATTGAAAATAAGAGCTTGCCGGAAAACACGGAAGGATTATTATTAGCCATCAATAGATATGGCATGGAAGGAAATACGAATGGCACCTATGTGATGCGTAATGCACTTCCTTACTATGGGTTGACGGGAGTTATTAAAACCCCTAACGGAGCAAACGGTTTGTCGGATGCAGCTAAAAATGAAATTGGCCTTGTTGAAAAATACGGCAGAGGAATCAGCCGTATCCGCCCTACCTGGTATGCACAAAAAGGTGTATGGACCATCAACAAGGTAGAAGACTTTTCTGATTACAGGCACCGGACGGATAACGAAAACTGGATGACAATGGAAATGCTGGTCTATAACAGCCCCGCACTGAAGAAAAACGGAAATGAGTGGTATGGGAAAAATCTTCAATTATATAATGAGCAGGGGAACATTTTATGTAATGACACTATCAGATGCTGGTTTAGCTGGCCACACTATAAAACTTGGTATCCTGATCCTGACCGTGTGCAACCGCAAGGAGGACCTGGTGATTTCTATATTTTCCGTTTAGCCGAAACTTATTTGCTCAGGGCCGAGGCATATGTATGGAAGGGTGAATGGCAGAAAGCAGCCGACGATATAAATACCATAAGGAAAAGGGCCAATGCACAATACATGTATTCGGCTGCAGATATTGAAAAGCAAAAGACAGGTGCCGTATTAGATGAAAGGGCAAGGGAATTGTATTATGAAGAACCACGTAAAGTGGAACTAACCCGAATGGCTATTATTTATGCCCGGACAGGAATCTCCTGCTATAATGGAAAGACGTACACTATGGACAGGCTGACAGAAGATAACTTCTGGTATGACAGAGTGGTGGAAGTCAGTGACTTCTATAATAAAGGTGTCCGGACTCCCTACGGAAACTATTTCACCTGCTCACCTTTCCATATATTCTGGCCTATTCCTTCGTATGCAATCAATACGAACTCCGGAGGAATAATCAATCAGAATAAGGGGTATCCCGGTACGGAAAAGAATGTTCCTCCTTTGGTATACGAGGGTGATTAAGTAATTTAGTGGAAGAATCAAATCAAAAAAATATGTTTTTAACTGATAACACTATGAGATCTGTCACTGGAGCAGTGTTGATTTCACTAAGTTCGGGAGTACTTGCCGGAACCAAAGAAAAGAAAGAACCGGATAAACGGCCGAACATCTTGTTTGTGATAAACGATGACCAAAGCTATGCACATACAAGTTTTGCCGGCAGCCGATTTGTAAGCACACCCGGGTTCGACAGAGTAGCTTCTGACGGAATCTACTTTACCAACTGTTATGGTGGTTCTCCGGGAAGCGCCCCTTCCAGAAGTAGTCTGGTGACGGGACGCCACCACTGGCAAAACAAGCAGTCCGGGCAGCACGCCTCTTCCTGGATGAAAGAGCATGTTCCGTTTGTCGACCTTCTGGAGGCAAGTGGATATTACACCGGGTTTACCGGCAAAGGAGTCGATCCTTTTCAATACGCACGCAGTGATGAGGACTCCTTATGGAGAAAGGGAAATGCTGCCGGGCATCCCTTCAATAAGCATAGGTATCAAAAAAATAGCCCATCAGATCCACGTACGGCTAAAGGGATTGGATTGATTAATTATTATGAAAACTTTCGTTCATTCTTGCAGCAACGTAAAGAGGGACAGCCTTTCTATTTCTGGTATGGAGCTACCGAACCTCATCGTGTTTATGAAAAAGGCTCGTGGAAACGTAATGGAAAAAAACTGGAACAAGTGGATGTTCCCGGTTTCCTTCCTGATACGGAAGAGGTTAGAGGGGATATGTTGGACTATGCGGTAGAAATAGAATGGGCTGATTCGCATTTGGCTAAAATGCTGGAATATCTGGATTCAATAGGTGAACTCAATAATACAATTGTTATAGTAACGGCAGATAATGGTATGCCTTTCCCTCGGGCAAAAGCCAACTGCTTTGAATATGGTGCACATGTCCCTTTGGCGGTCAGTTATCCGAAAGGCTTTCCGGGTAAACGCCGGGTAGATGATCCGATAGGCTTTGTCGATATTGCTCCTACTATCCTGGAGATGGCGGGAGTGAAATCGGATGGAATGCTTCCTATTTCGGGGCGCAGTTTCATGAATATACTCCGATCGGAAAAAGAAGGAATAGTAGATAAAACGAAAAAGTATGTGTACATGGGGCGCGAAAGACATTCCTCTTCCCGTTGGAGAAATCTGGGATATCCGCAACGTGCTGTCCGCAATCAGGATTATCTGTTAATCTGGAATGTCAGACCGGAACGTTGGCCTGCCGGAGCTCCTCAGATGATGAATAAGGATACAGGCGAATTATATCCCATGTACGGGATAGGTGAAGATGGGACTTTTCATTCCGACCGGGCTTTTACCGATGTGGATGATGCGCCTTCAAAAACTTTTTTGATAGAGCATTATAAAGATCCTGCCATCCAGCCTTACTTTGAACTGGCATTCGGTAAACGTCCTGAATTTGAATTGTACCATATTGGAAATGACCCGTTCTGTCTTTATAATCTGATAGGGAAAAAGGATTATGCTGCGATTGAAAAAGAACTGAGACAGGCTTTAGTAAATGAACTGAAGCGCTCGGAAGATCCCCGCACTGTGGGGCCTGATAAAGAGATATTCGACTCCTACATCCGATATAGTCCGGTGAGGGAATTCCCCAAACCTGACTGGGCGGAATGACAGGATAGAAATCAGGATATTCAGGAGCTTTAAAAGAATTCTTGAATTGGAGTAAAAATGAGTGTATCTGCTGTTTTGACTTATACTGGATATAATTTTATCAGGTATAGAGAATAAGTCAAAACAGAACTGATACACTCATTTGTAGTGTATGAGTAGTGTATCAGCAGTGTATCAGTAGTGTATGAGCAGCATAGAAAAAAGAATCTGATAGCTCATCCTTTTACTGGAGATTTATAGTGTGAAGCGATTTCTTTTCCTTACTTTTGTGCGTATAGATAGAAAAATAATTAAGACATATAAGATTATGGGAAAAGTAAAAGATGGGGTTATCGGCGGTTTTTCCGGTAAGGTGGGACCGGTAGTGGGGTGCAAAGGCAAGAATGGGTATTACGTGCGTTCGTTACCCACAGGAGGCAATCCGTCGCGTTCGGATGAGCAGCGTTCGGCCCGTTCTAAATTTGGTGTGGCCATTAGGCTTGCGAAGATGTTGACGCCCTTTTTGCGTGTAGGTTATCGGGAGTTTGCCGCAGTCCGCTCGCCTTTCAATGTGGCTGTGTCGTGCATACTGGGTGCGGCTGTGGTGGCGGGGGAGGATGGACCCGTTATCGACTTTGACAGAGTGTTGGTGTCGCATGGCGGACTGACGTCGGCAGAGGGTGCTACGGCTGAGGTGGCTGATGATAAAGTATCCTTTTTCTGGACTGATAATAGCGATAAGGGGAATGCTGCCGGGACAGATGTAGTCCTGTTGCTGGTTTACAACAAGGAGCTGGGACAGCCGGTATATGACGTGAACGCTGCCCATAGGCAGGATGGCAAAGCTACATTGGTTCTGCCCGATGGCTGGAAAGCGGAGTCGTTGGCTGTCTATTTGGGATTCAGTAGCGCGGATGGAAAAATGACGGCAAACAGTGTGTGCTTGTGGAATGGGTGATAGGTGACGGGGGCATAGGATTTGTATTGTGAATGAAGCAAGTCAAACGTTACCGGTAAAATTCCGCTGAAAGAACAGGAAAACTTTCCTTTTTCAAATATTTATTCCGTACTTTTGTCCGTGAAGATTTATTGTTAAACCGTGAAAGAAATCCATATGAGGCAACTGAAAGTAATTTTGGCAGTCTTTTTTGTATCCCTGTCCCTGTATTCTTATGCCAATGAAACAGACTCTTTGCTTCGGGTACTTGATATGTCTATCAGGAACCGCCCCCAATATACATTAGAACGCCAGGAACAGATAGATGCTTTGCAACGGAAACTCCGTTTGCCTCATTCGGACCAGGAACGCTTTGATGTCTATCGCGAATTGTTCGGCAAATACCGTTCTTACCGCATGGACTCTGCCCTGTGGGTTGCCAACCAGCGTGTGGAGCTTGCCAAGCGCATGAAGAATCCCCTTCATATTTATTCCGCAGAACTGAATGTGGCTGAGGTCATGATAGGAGTGGCCATGTATAAGGAAGGGTTGGAGATACTGGACGGCATTAAATCCAGTGACTTGGATGCTTCCGGCATTTCTTACTATTATTATCAGTATCACCAGGTTTACACATTAATGGCGGATTATGCTTTTTCCGATAAGATGAAAGATCATTACCGGAGCCTTGCTTATCAGTATAAAGATTCTATTCTCAATATCCGGAAGCCAGGTTCGCAGGGCTATCTGCTGATGAAAAGTGAGAAACTTCTGTACGAGGAAAAATACGATGAAGCCATCGAGATACTGAACAGTTGTTACGAGACGCATAAACAGAAAGGATATAGCGTTGCCATTCCTTCCATCGGGTTGGCGAATGCTTATGGTGTGATGGGGAAGACAGAACTACAGAAGAAATATCTGATTATTTCCGCTATCGCCGACATCCAGGCAGCAACGAAGGAATATATTTCTCTTTGGAAACTGGCGAACCTCTTGTTTCAGGAAGGGGATATTAACCGTGCTTATACCTATATCGAATGTTCCATGCAGGATGCCACATTCTGTAATGCCCGCTACCGTACACAGGAGATTTCGGAAATGCTGCCCATTATTAGCCGGACTTATGAGAACAAGTTGCGGCAGGAGAAGACACAGATGGTTGCCTTGTTCATCTTGACTTCTGCTCTACTGATAATCTTGCTGATTGCCCTGATATTCATTTTCTACCAGATGAAGCGGCTGAACGTTGCCCGGAAAGCAGTGAATGATATGAATGAGGAACTCAAGCATATCAATGCGGACTTGCATACATTGAATGATAAATTGCAGGAGTCCAACCAGGTGAAGGAAGAATACATCGGTTACGTCTTCAATATGTGTTCGCTCTACATCAACAAGCAGGAGGAACAACGGAAAATGCTTGCCCGGAAAATTAAAACCGGACAGTTGGATGACCTTTACAAGACTGTTAATTCTTCTTCTTTCGTAGCTAATGAACTGAAGGAGTTCTTCTATACGTTCGATAGTGTGTTCCTTAAACTCTACCCCAGGTTCATTGAGCAATTCAACACTTTGCTTCAGGAAGATGAGCGCATTTATCCGAAGGAAGGTGAGTTGCTGACGCCGGAGTTGCGTGTCTTTGCTCTCATCCGGTTGGGAATCACCGATAGCGGCAAGATTGCTAATTTCCTTCATTATTCTGCCCAAACAGTATATAACTATCGCTTGAAAGTGCGGAATAAATCTCAGCTTTCTAAAGAGGAATTTATGGAGGCGGTGCAGCAAATAGGATGAAAATAGCCTCCTTTTGTTTTCCTCAAACGTCTACTTTAATCTACTTTCCTAGTTCATGAGGATAGGTGGATGTTTTCTGTATATCAGATACTTATCTCTTTTCTATTTCTACTTCCGTCTACTCTGCCCATCTACTCAGGTCGCTTACCCTGAAAGTAATGCTCTAACTTTGCCGTAGAAAATAAAGTTAACAATAAGTCTTCTTTGGGTATTAGTTTTTATTGGGTAAAATGTAGACTGAATTATCTTTTTTATTAATTATAATAATAACCTTATGAAAAACATTTTTAGACTTGTCAAGGGACTTCTCCCTTTGTTGGGATTACTACTATCCCTGTCGCTTTCAGCACAAGACATTGTGGTGAAAGGACATGTAAAAGACGCTACCGGTGAAGCGGTTATCGGGGCTAACATTCTGATTAAAGGCACATCCGTAGGTACTATCTCTGATGTAGACGGTAACTTCACGCTAAAGGCAGCTACCGGAAATATACTCTCCATCACAAGTATCGGTTATAAAGGGCAGGAAATTGCCGTAACAAATAAACCTCTCATTGTGGTTACTTTGCTCGAAGACAGCGAAATGCTGGACGAAGTCATAGTCATCGGTTATGGTCAGGTGAAGAAAGGCGACGTGACCGGCTCTTTGCTGACTGTGAAGCCGGACGAACTGAACAAGGGTAAACAACTGACTGCCGAAGATGCCCTGGTAGGTAAAGTTGCCGGTGTGAACATTGTTCCGGGTAACGGTGCTCCGGGTAGCGGAGGTACCATCCGCATACGTATGGGTGCCTCTTTGTCGGCAGATAACGACCCGTTGATTGTTATTGACGGTGTGCCTGTGAGCAATACCTCTATCAGTGCCATCAATCCGAATGACATCGCCTCGTTTACGGTGCTGAAAGATGCTTCGGCTACAGCTATCTACGGTTCGCGTGCCTCCAATGGTGTCATCATCATCACCACTAAGAAAGGTACAGGTGACGGCACTACACGTCCGTCTTTCAACTATAACGGGAATATGACGGTGAGCAATGTATATCAGTATATGGATGTACTTTCCACCGAAGAATTCCGCAAGGCTTTTGCAGAACATGGCAATGCGCCCGAAACTTTCCGGTTAGGCAATGCCAATGTAGACTGGCAGAAAGAAATCTATCGCGTGGCACTCGGCACGGACCATAACCTCTCCATGACCGGGGCTTTGAAAGGCATGCCATACCGTGTATCCGTAGGCTATACTAACCAGAACGGTACGTTGAAGAATAATAACTACGAGCGTATCAATGCCAGCGTAGGTTTGTCTCCGAAGTTCTTCAACAAGCATCTTTCTGTAGATATCAACGTAAAGGGGAGTATAGAGAACGATAAACCGGTTTCAACAGGTGTCATCGGCAGTGCTATCTCTTTTGATCCTACCCGCCCTGTTTATGAGGATTATGAAGGAAATGTAGGTTTGGGATATTATACGTGGATGAATGACGGCAAACCTATCACACTGGCTTCTTCAAATCCTGTAGCCGACCTTGAACTGGCCGATAAACTGAACAAGACGAAACGTTCTATCGGTAACATCGCCCTGGATTATAAGGTACATGGTTTCGAAGACTTGCGTTTTAACCTCAATATGGGGTACGATATTCAGACGAATGACAATCATGACAATGTTCCCGACCTTGCACCCTCTATGTATACGGGTAATCAGAATGATGGTACGGGTAAGCGTTATACCTATCATCAGGATAAGCGGAACACCTTGCTCGATTTCTATGCCAACTATGACAAGGAACTGAAAGACCATCACATCAATGCTATGGCAGGTTACGGTTGGCAACGTTTCTGGTATAAGAACAACAGTGTAACCACTGACACCGAAGGTAAAGAACTAGCTACTCCCCAACATGCTGAGGCGGAACTTTACCTGCTCTCTTTCTATGGCCGTGTAAATTACTCTTGGAAACAACGTTATATGTTGACTGCTACCCTGCGTGCCGATGCTTCTTCACGCTTTTCTCCCGATAACCGTTGGGGATATTTCCCCTCAGTTGCTGCTGCGTGGCGTGTGAATGAAGAGGCTTTCCTCTCGAACTTCAAAGCTCTGTCCGACCTGAAACTCCGTTTAAGCTATGGCCAGACCGGTCAGCAATCCATCGGTTCTTACTACCAGCATTTGCCGACTTATACGGCATCTTATGACGAATCACGCTATTACTTCGGGAATCAATGGTATACTACTTACCGCCCTAACGGCTACGATGCCAACATCAAGTGGGAAACCACGGAAACTTATAACATCGGTATCGACTACGGTTTCCTGAATAACCGCATCTCCGGTACGGTCGATTATTACTGGCGTACTACCAAAGATTTGCTGAATAAGATTTTTGTTCCTGCCGGAAGCAACTTTACCAACATGATTGAAACCAATATCGGTAATATGAAAAGTAAAGGTCTGGAAATAGGCATCAATGTAATTCCTGTAAAGAATAAGGATTGGGAGTGGTCTATTAGCGGTAACTTCACCTGGAATACTTCTGAAATAACGAAGCTGAATACCATCGACCGTGAGGACAACTACGTGAAGACAGGTAATGCCGGCGGTACGGGTAAATATTTGCAAGTCCACATGGTAGGTGAAACTCCGAATACTTTCTACCTGTTGCAACAGGCTTACGACGACAACGGCAAACCGCTGGACGGAAAATATGTTGCCAAAGACGGTTCTATCACCAGCAGCGAAGAAGATGCCAACAAGTATGTGACAGGCAAGAGTTCCAAAGCTCCTTACTATTGCGGTCTTTCTACTCGCCTGACTTATAAAAATTGGGATTTGGGTATCAACGGTCACGGAAGCTTCGGTGCTTATGTTTACAACTATGTGAAAGCCTCCGATGCCCTGGACGGTCTTTATGGTGGAACAGGCGTTTCCAGCAATATTCTGCGTTCTACACTCGAAACAGGATTCACGCAGGAACGCATCTATACCGACCACTTCCTGGAAAAAGGTGACTTCTTCCGTATCGACAATATCACGCTGGGACACACCTTCGACAGATTGTGGAATGACAAGACTTCCCTTCGCCTCTCTTTCACAGTACAGAACGTATGTACACTGACGGGTTACAGTGGTCTCGATCCGGAAATCTACAGTGGCATCGATAAGAACATCTATCAGCGTCCGCGTATGTTCATGCTGGGAGTAAATCTTAATTTTTAATTCATGATAAAACAGAAAACAATGAAAACGAAATATTTCAAGTTAGCAAGTATATGTCTGGTATCCCTGTTTCTTTTCTCTTCTTGTCTGGGAGATTTGGATACATTGCCTTTGGACGACAATGAGTTGGTGGGCGAAAAGGTTTATTCTACCCCTGAGGGTTACATCGGAGTGCTGGCAAAATGCTATGCCAGCCTCATCCAGACCGGGCAAAAGGGCGGTGATGGCGGTAACGGTGATGTGCCGGGCATTGATGAGGGATATAGTGGCTACACGCGTGCCCTGTTCTATCTGCAAGAGGCTTGTACGGATGAAATCGCTTTCCATTCCGGTGGCAGCCATGGAAGTTTGTCTTTGCTGTATATGAACTGGGACCCTTCGACAAAGATTATTTGTTACTCATACTATCGTCTTTATATGGCCATTAACTACTGCAATGAGTTTCTGCGCGAAAGTGCGGAAGGGAAGCTGAAAGCCCGTGGCGTATATGATGCTTTGCAGGCTGAAATGCCTTATTACCGTGCTGAGGCACGCTTTATCCGTGCTTATTGCTACAGTATGATTTGCGATTTGTACGGCTCGGGTCCCTTCATTGATGAAACGATGGATGTAGGTACAATTCCTCATCAGAAGACACGTCAGGAAATCTACGACTATGTGGTTTCCGAAACGGAAGAGCTGACAACATTGCTGAAAGAACCGAAACGGAATGAATATGGTCGTGTGGACCGTGTATCGGCTTGGTTTCTCCTGGCACGTGTATACCTGAATGCAGAAACATGGGTAGGCAAGAATGAATATACCAATGCCTATAAATATGCCAAAAAGGTGATTATGGAAGGTAATTATCCATTGGCCTCGGATTATCGCCACATCTTCCTGGCGGATAACAATACTTGTTCCGAAATCATCTGGCCGTTGGTGCAGGATGCTGACTATGCACAGAGCAGTGCCGGAACGAACTTCCTGATTAAAGCGCTGATGAATGGTCCGATGGATAAGTATGTAAAGACAGGAGTAGGTAGCCGTGGTTGGGGAAATGCCCGTGTAAAGGTGGCACTTGTGGATAAATTTGATGAGGTTGACCAGGTTTTCTATGAAAACGATCCTTGGGGAGATAATAAGAAGGATAAGCGTGCACAGTTCTTTACCATCGACCATACAAAGGAAACCTGGGTAGAAGGTAAGGCCTTTCAAAAGACATTTGAGAATGGTTATGCTTGCATCAAATGGAGAAATGTAACGAAGGACCGTAAGGAATTGGTGGATGGCGGCACTAAGTACTCGTCTGTAGACCTTCCGATGTTCCGTACGGGAGATGCTTATCTGATGGCTGCTGAGGCTATTCTTCGTGGAGCTGCAGAAGGTACGCGTGCCGAGGCACTGGGCTATGTCAACGAAATCAGAGACCGTGCTTATATGTCCGGCAACTATGGTGACGGGGTATCCGGCCATATTACTGACAGTCAGTTGAATCTGGACTTCATTTTAGATGAAAGAGCCCGTGAAATGAATATGGAGCTGGTTCGTCGCACAGACCTGATCCGCTTCGGCAAATTCACAAAGGGATATAACTGGGACTGGAAAGGCAGCAGCAATGGCGAGGCAGGTACATATATGGGTAAGGATGTGGACGATAAGTATAAATTGTACCCTATTCCGCAGGATGAGTTTACAACGAATCCGTATCTGACGCAGAATCCGGATTATCAGAAATAAATATAAACTATAAAAAACAAAGTGTCCATGAAATTAGGAATGAAGAGAGTTTTTCTTTCATTGACTTTTTTAGGTGCGTTGGCAGTGCATACCTCGTATGCACAAGCCACGCGCGAAGAAATCTTCGATGATATTGCTACAACGGGTGGTGTATATTATGCTTATCCCGGTCCGTCGGGAGTTCAAACCAAGGCTCCGAAAGGTTATGAACCGTTTTATATTAGTCATTATGGCCGTCATGGTTCCCGCTGGCTGATTGCGGATGAAGACTACGTTCGCGTAATGGAGGTTTTTGAGAAAGCTCATAAAGCGGGAGCGTTAACCGATTTGGGAGAAGATGTCCGCAAGCGTCTGGATATTGTTTGGGAAGACGCGAAAGGACATGGAGGCGATTTAAGTCCGGTAGGGGTGAAACAGCAACGCGGCATTGCCGAGCGCATGTATCAGGCATTCCCCGAAATATTTAAGGGCGAACCGCAGATGTCGGCGCGTTCTACGGTTGTTATACGTTGCGTGCTCAGTATGGATGCTTTTTGCGAACGCCTGAAAGAGTTTAATCCGAAGATGCAGATTGAACGTGAGTCGAGCAATAAATATATGGATTATCTGAACTTCCATACACAGGAAGCCATGAAGTTTACTTCCCGTAAAGGTCCCTGGTATGAGGAATACCGTAAGTTCGAGCAGGAACATGTGCGCCCGGAACGTCTGGTAAATACTTTGTTTAATAGTAAAGAGTATATCCGCAAGAATGTGAATCCCGAAGAACTGATGCGCGGTCTGTACTGGGTGGCTTCGGATATGCAGAACGTGGAGCCTGATGTGTGTTTCTATGATATCTTTGAGAAACAGGAATTGTTCGACATCTGGCAGATACACAACTACAAGAACTACGTTTGTGACGGTCCTTCACCCATGACGAACGGATTGATGCTGGCTAATGCAAAATCTCTCGTCGAAAATATCCTTGACTCGGCCGACGAAGCGGTAGCTTCCGGTACGAACTCGGCCACCTTTCGCTTCGGGCATGATGGTAACGTTATTCCTCTGGTGGGATTGCTGAGGTTGGAGAATTGTTACAACGAAGAATCAGATCCGGATAAATTTTATCAGGCATGGTGTAACTTCAAGATGGTTCCGATGGCAGCCAATGTGCAGATTGTTTTCTTCCGTAAGAAAGGCACTACGGATGATATCATTGTGAAGTTTATGCTGAATGAAAAAGAAGTGAGCATTCCGGTGAAGACCGACATCGCTCCTTTCTATCACTGGAAGGATGTAAGGGCTTTCTACAAAGACCTGCTGTCCCAACTGCCGGATAGAGATTAGTTGATTTAAAAATGTGAAAGAAGTTCGCTTTGTGTATTTGAGCGAACTTCTTTTCTTGTTACCTCGCTTTTTTTCCGTACTTTCGTGCATTCATCCAAATTAAAAAGAAGAAAAGCGATATGAAAATACGTGTAGGTTTTGGCTTTGACGTCCATCAGTTGGTGGAGGGGCGCGAACTTTGGTTAGGCGGTATCCGCCTGGAACATGAAAAGGGGTTACTTGGACATTCGGATGCCGACGTGCTTATCCATGCCATCTGTGATGCCTTGCTGGGAGCCGCCAATATGCGTGATATCGGCTATCATTTTCCCGATACCGCAGGAGAATTCAAGAACATCGACAGCAAGATATTATTAAAGAAAACAGTAGAACTGATTGCGACGAAAGGTTACTCCGTAGGAAACATCGATGCGACCATTTGTGCGGAGCGTCCTAAACTGAAACCTCATATTCCCGCCATTCAACAGACACTTTCCGAAGTGATGGGGGTAGACGAAGACGATATATCCATCAAAGCTACCACGACAGAGAAACTTGGCTTTACAGGCCGTGAAGAAGGCATCTCAGCCTACGCAACAGTTCTAATCACCAAAAAATGACGAATTGCTATAATAACTGATTTCAACCTAAATAACTACCTAAAACTAATCATTCACATGCAGAGAATTTCTTTAGCCCTCTGTCTGGCTTTTCTTACGGTTCTGTTCTGCCAGGCACAGGTTGCCCCCTTAAAGTTTAACAAGAACGGAGAATTCAAAATCGTTCAGTTCACCGACATCCATTTCAAATATGGTAACCCGGCTTCGGATATTGCTTTGAAGCGTATCAATGAAGTGCTTGATGCCGAACATCCCGATTTAGTTGTTTTTACAGGAGATGTGGTTTATGCCGCCCCTGCTGATACGGCTATGCGTACAGTGCTATCCTGTGCTTCTTCCCGTAAGATACCGTTCGTAGTGACTTTCGGTAACCACGACAATGAACAGGGAAAGACACGCGCTGAATTGTATGACATCATTCGCACCCTGCCTTATAATATCCAGCCCGACCGTGGAGCTGTAGAGTCTCCCGACTATGTTCTTACGGTGAAGTCCTCGGATGGCAAGAAAGACGCATCCGTGCTCTATTGCCTCGACTCTCACTCTTACTCCAAACTGCCGGATGTGAAAGGTTATGACTGGCTTACTTTCGACCAAGTGAACTGGTATCGTCAGCAAAGTGCCGCTTTCACTGCACAGAACGGCGGAAAGCCTTTGCCTGCTTTGGCATTCTTCCATATCCCTCTGCCTGAATACAATGAGGCGGCTTCCGATGAGAATGCTATCCTCTACGGTACACGTATGGAGAAAGCCTGTGCGGCTGCCATCAATACCGGTATGTTTGCTGCTATGAAAGAAGCCGGCGATGTGATGGGGACATTCGTAGGGCATGACCACGATAATGATTATTCGGTAATGTGGAAAGGCATCGTGTTGGCTTACGGACGTTTCACAGGGGGCAATACGGAGTATAACCATCTTTCTAATGGTGCCCGCGTGATTGTACTGAAGGAAGGAGAACGTACCTTTACTTCCTGGATACGCCTGAAAGGTGGTGAATTGAAAGATAAGACTGTTTATCCCGATAGTTACGTGAAGGATGATTGGCGTAAGCGTCCGCTGGTGACGGAATAGTTTTTGCATATACGCCACCGAACATTTAGAACAGTGTTTAACTACCTATAGGTAATTGGATGATTATTACGTAGTAGTTGCCCAACTACCTATAGGTTATTGGACAACTACTTATGGGTAGTTTTATCACTTATCGTACGATGACTTTTAGAAATCTTTTTTAATATGCGATAGTGGCTGTTTCCCATTTTGATTGTGTTATTGTCACGCCATGTCTTTGGGCATTGTTGCGTATGTTACGCATTTGTCTTTGTGCATCTCGGAAAGATTTTTTCATTTGCACATAATTGCCGCTATTCATACCTTGCATGGCACTTCCGCCTTTATTACCTTGCTTATCTCGCACTTTAAAACCTGTATTAGTTATAGAATTATAATGTCTTTCGGCTATATTCTCCCATCTGGAATATTCAGTCTGATAGGAAGCTGCACTGTTGGACGATGAACTATTGTTTGGTCTGCTATAACTGATAAGAAATGAAGTAAATGATAAGCGATACTATCTTCATTCTCCTCCTCCAGTTGGAGGAGGAGTACCCGTAGGGGGAGGTGGTAGGTAAGCAATAAAATACCTATTAATAAGAACATTAATGAATTCTTTTCTCACCTACCACCCCGCCCTTTGGGCACCCCTCCTCCAACTGGAGGTTGTGTAAAAAGTAAGAATCAAGTGTTCTTTGACATATTGTATAAAAAGGATTTTATATCTTTGCTTTGATAACAATAGGATTAATTTTATGGGCTATATTCAACCTTTTGATCGTAATCAACTGACTCTTCCCGAGTCTTTAGATTCTTATATCTCTTGTGAGAACCCTGTTCGTCTGATTGATGTTTTTGTCGATCAGTTTATCAAATTGCACCCTGATTTTTCATCTTATAAAGGTAACAGTCCTACAGGCCGTTCGGCTTATAGCTTTGGTACTTTACTCAAGCTGTATGTCTACGGCTATTTAAACAGTCTCAGTTCTTCCCGTAAACTGGAGCGCGAGACTCTGCGTAATATGGAGTTGATCTGGCTTCTGGGTAATCTCCATCCCGATCATAAGACTATTGCCGATTTCCGTTCCAAACAAACTTCGGGCATTCATGAATGTTGCCTTGATTTCCGCCGCTTTCTGGTCAGTTCCGGTTATATTTCAGGCAAATTGGTAGCTGTTGATGGCAGTAAAATCAAAGCCAATACCAATCGTGACGGTCTTACTTTAGATGGTATTAATCGACAGTTAGCCTTGTTGGATACCCGTTTAGAGAAGTATCTGCACCAGCTTAATGAAAATGATCTGGTGGAAACAGCCCAGGAACAATTATCCGAACTCTCGGACGATCTCGGTGTGGAGAGCTCCCTACTGGAGAAGATAGCCCATTTGAGCCAACAGGTTGAAGAACTTCAGGCGGAAAAACAGCGTATGCTGGATGAAGGTTCCAAAAGAAGCTTTCCCTCTGACCGCGAAGCTCGCCTGATGAAGACCCGCAACGGTTTTCTTCCGGCTTACAATGTCCAATCAGTGGTAGATTCCCAACATCATCTGATAGGTGCCATGCAGGTTACCGACCACCCAAATGACTTTGAAGACCTTCAATCTTCGATTCATGCCATGCAGGAAGACCTTCAGGTAGAAGTAACCCAAGCCGTTGCCGACACCGGTTATGCCAATGAAGAACAGATCCTGGCCCTTGAAGAAGAAGGCAAAGTGATTGCCGTTCCTTTCAATGAAGGAGACCATTCTCCTAAAGAAGATCGGGAGCACGGAATCTTTTTTACCTATGATGCAGACAATGACTATTATATATGCTCCCAAGAAAAGATATTACCTATTAAAGACAGGCAAGTTCGTAAACATGGAAAGCTTTATAGAAAATATCAGGGAAGAGACTGCAAGGGTTGTCCCCTGATAAAGTTCTGCACCACATCGAAAAAAGGTCGGATTATCTACCGAAGGGCAGATGCCGAACCCATAAGACAGTATATGAAGAAGTGTAAGGGGATGAAATACAAAGCGCTTATACATTTACGAAAAACATTGGTAGAACATCCCTTCGGAACTCTTAAATACTGGATGGGGCAAATACCACTCCTACTCAGAGGAAAGGAAAAGGTACAGGCTGAAATAGATTTGTACGCAACATGCTATAACCTAAGAAGGGTGACTAACATTCAAAGCATACAGGTACTATTGCAACAAGTCCACTATTGGGGTATTAAGTATACCTAATAGCGGTCATTTGCCAAAGGACAACAATAGAAATTCCAAAATAAAGAGATAAAGAGCATTTCCTTTTTAATACAAAATGTCAAAGAACACTTGATTCTTACTTTTTACACAACCTCAACTGGAGGAGGGGAATGGAGATAGTCCGTTTGATTCAAATCTGTATGAAATGCGTGAAACATTTTTTGCTAATTTGTTTGAATTTCCTGTCGATTGAATAGAGAAACGTAACGGTTTGATTATGAGCGTATATAAATGGAGGTCATCTCAGTCGTATATTTAGAGTACCTCAGTCGTATACTGAGATACCCTAAGTATACGACTGAGGCCCCCTAAATATACGCTCCGGGTTAGATGTTCGCTTTTTGTAAAAGAATAATTTTTTTAGGCATTTAGAATAAATTGAAATATATGAGTTATATTGTACCATGAATAAGTCCTTTTGTCATTTACTTTATAACAGAAAAAGAAGTGAGGTTAATGATTAAGTAGTATTATCTGTCATCCTGAACGTAGCCGAAAGATCTACTCTCTGGCACAAAGTTGTATTATCGTAATAGGGATGAGCTTCTTCGACAAACTCAGAATGACAGATACTCAGTAAATCATCATTTTATTCTGAAAAGTTTTAGCCGGATAAGCATGGTTGTATTGTATAAATTATTAGTTTTGTGTAACTGGTAATCCTTAAAAGTCAAATCATGAAAAATAAGCTACTTCTATTTTGTGTATTCAGTCTTTTGTACCTCCCGGCAGTTTTCTCCCAGCAGGCGGCAGCAGTCATCAAACCTGACCTGAAATATGGCAGGCCCTCCAAAGAAGAGTTGTCATTGACAACATATACTCCTGATACGACAGCCACGGCTATTTACCTGTTTCATAAGGGAGTCAGTGGCTTTACTTACGATGACGGGTTCCAATTGGTCACGGAACATTGGGTGCGTATCAAGGTCTTGAAACCGCAAGGAGTGTCGTATGCTGATGTTGCTATTCCTTATTATGCACCTGCCGACCGGAATAAAGAGAAGGATCAGGTTTTTGATCTGGACGGATGCTCCTACAATATGGAAGATGGGAAAATAGTAAAGAGTCGTCTGAAACGAGATTTTGTTTCTAACGAGCGGGTGAATTCTTATTATAAAGTGTTGAAATTCTCATTACCAGCCGTCAAGGTTGGGACGGTCATTGAGTATCACTATAAGGTTACTTCCGATTATTCCGTACATATTGAGAACTGGATGATGCAGGAAGAACTTCCTGTGATATATAACCAATATAAAATAACGATTCCTCATGTTTTTGTGTACAACATTGAGTTCAGAGGTCGCCAGTATATAGATGTCGTTGAGGAGAAATCTTCCATGCAAGCCCAGCAGCACACTGAAAATGGTGTATCAAAGATTGCCCATAATTTCACTATCTCGGCGCGGAAACTTACGTTTATTTCGGAGAATCTGCCTGCTATCCGTCAGGATGAGTCCTATTGCTGGTGTCCGGGAGACTATAAGATACAAATCAGTTTTGATCTGCAAGGCACTAACTATCCGGGGGAAGATTATAAACCGTATAGTGTTGAATGGGGAGATGTGGATAAGCGATTGACAAGACAGGAAAACGAGAACTTCGGTAAGCATTTGATGTGGAAGAATCTATATGTGGAAGAAATCCGGCAATTCAATAATTCCGGAGAGCTGGATTTTAATAAGAAAGTCATCAAAACCTTCCAGTTATTGAAGCAAAAGATATCCTGGAACGGAGAGTATAAACTCTACAGTGAAAATCTTGATAAGGTGATGGAAAAAGGAAGCGGTAGTAATGCCGACCTGAATTTTATATTTATCAATATGCTCAGAACGTACGGAACTAAGGCCTATCCTGTTGTTATGAGCCGCCGTTCGTTGGGAATGTTGCCGTATAATTTCCCTTCCCTCCAGAAGCTGAATACGTTTGTTGTTGCCGTTTATGATGCTGCGAAGAATAAGTACGTCTATCTGGATAGTTCCATGGATATACCGGCTCTCGATGTGCTGCCCCTTGAATTATCTGTAAGCAAGGCGCGTATACTTTCTGCCGATGTGCCGGAAAACAAAAAATGGGTGGATCTTCAGGATATTTCTCTCAACCAGGCCACTATGCTAATTACTGCCACTGCTCAGGATAACCGGATTACAGGACACCGGACTACAATATTGAAAGGACATCAGGCTCTGGAATATCGGAAAGAGCATTTACAGCAAGATAGTCTGGGGAATAGACAAGAGCAGGTTAAGGAAAAACTGACCGTCAGTAATCTGAAGTTGACAGACACAGATGATGATTTCACTACTATCAAGGAAGATTTTGACTTTGTGCTCGAATCAGATCAGGTGGATAATCGCATATACATCAATCCGTTACTCTTTCCGCAGTTGACCAAGAATCCTTTCATACAGTCGGAACGAATTCTTCCGGTTGAGTTCTCTTATCCGTATAAGGTCAAGCTAATGTGTACTCTGACGCTTCCCGAAGGGTATGAGATAGAGGAAATTCCCCACACACGGACGGTGAAGACGGAAGATAATAAATTACTATGTAGATATGCAATTCAAAGAAATGGGAATACTGTCGTTGTGAACTATTCATTCAGTCTGGATTCTTCCATATTGCCTCCCGACCATTACAAACAGTTGCAGGAAATATGGCACAAGGCGGTGGAAATGAACCAGTCGCTCATTGTACTGAAAAAGCTATAGTTATAAATTTTCCTGCTTCATGTGGTAAGTGAGTGATAAAATCATTAGTTTTGCCGGAAGAAAATAGATTTATCATGGATAAGATAAGAACCGGATTAGCTGCTTTCGGAATGTCGGGGCAGGTGTTTCATGCCCCTTTTATTTCCACTAATCCTCATTTTGAGTTGACGGCTGTTGTGGAACGCAGTAAAGAATTGTCGCGGGCAAAGTATTCGCAATCCCGCATTGTGCGCAGTTTCGATGAGCTGATAGGCATGAAGGAACTGGACTTGGTGGTAGTGAATACGCCGGATAGTTTCCATTACGAACATGCCCGCCGTGCCCTCGAAGCAGGCAAACATGTGATTGTAGAAAAGCCTTTTACAACTACCGTGGAAGAGGGTGAAGAACTTGTGGCTCTTGCTGCGGAGAAAGGACTCACTTTAAGTGTTTACCAGAATCGTCGTTGGGATTGTGATTTCCTGACTGTGAAAGAAATATTGGCTAAAGGATTGTTAGGCCGTTTAGTAGAATTTGAATCTACCTTTCCCCGCTACCGGAACTTCATAAAACCGAATACCTGGAAAGAAACGGGAGAAAGCGGTGGCGGATTGACATATAATCTGGGGGCCCACGTCATAGATCAGGCTGTGCAGTTGTTCGGTATGCCCGAAGCTGTATTTGCTGATATAGATGTGTTGCGTACCGGAGGTAAGGTAGATGATTACTTCATTATCCACTTACTGAAACCGGCAAAAGCACCGGAAGTAAAAATTACTCTGAAAGCCAGTTACCTGATGTGTGAGCATGAACCTCGCTTTGTTCTTCACGGCACGGAAGGCTCTTTTGTAAAATATGGCCTTGACCCTCAGGAAGAGGCTTTAACTAAAGGTTTACTGCCAACCACTCCGCATTGGGGTGAAGAAGACCGGACTCAGTGGGGCATACTCCATACGGAAAAGGGCGGTAATGTAGTACGTGAATCCTATCCTACCCTTCCCGGAAACTATGCTGCCTTTTATGAGAATATCTATCAGCATATTCGTCAAGGTGTACCTTTGCAAAGCAATGCCCGTGAGGTAGTTGGCATTATTCGCCTGATTGAAGCAGCGTGGGCGAGTAGCAGGACGCAGAGCGTCATAAAACTGTAAGCTACAGTATATATGGATAAGAAAGTAATTGTTCTCTCTGTTGCCGGCTCTGATTGTTCCGCCGGTGCGGGTGTACAGGCGGACATAAAGACCATATCGGCATTAGGTGGATATGCGGCAACGGCAATAACCGCGATAACGGTGCAGAATACATTAGGTGTGCAGGGGGTACATCCTGTTGAAGCAGGAGTGGTTGGCCGGCAAATGGAGGCTGTAATGGAAGATTTGAAACCGGATGCCATTAAGATAGGTATGACTGGGAATGTGGAGATTATTAATGAAATTGTGCGTGTGCTGCATCAGTACTCTCCGCGTCAGGTTATTTTCGACCCGATCATGGTTTCTACCAGTGGGCACAAGCTTATGACGGATGAAGCGGTAGAAGCTATTTGCACCAAGCTGCTTCCGGTTGTATCTCTTGTAACTCCTAATTTGCATGAAGCAGAAGTATTGTTGCAACAGCCCATCCATACGGTGGATGATATGGAACTTGCCGCACATCTGGTGTATGAGAAGTATCAATGTGCTTGTCTGGTCAAAGGCGGACATCTGACAGGCAACGAAATGTGTGATGTGCTTTATGACGGGCATGAACTCCATCTCTTTGGTGCCAGACGCATTCATACCGGAAACCTGCATGGCACGGGATGTACTCTTTCATCGGCTATCGCAACCTTTCTGGCACAAGGCTTTCCTCTGTATGAAGCGGTGGAGCTGGCTAAAACATATATAACCAAGGCCATTGAAGCCGGGAAAGATTTACATATAGGACAGGGGAACGGACCTTTGTGCCATTTCCCATATCTGGTAAACCCAGTGAACCCCGTAACAGAGGAATAGAAATATGAAACTTATTGTTATTACATCTCCGGATTTCATTCCGGAGGAAGCCCGGATTATCACCGGACTATTTGAAGCTGGACTGGACTTGCTGCACCTGCGTAAGCCGGATGCTACGGCTCATGAAGTCGGGAATCTTTTGCATGGGATTCCTGTGGAATACAGGAAACAGATTGTTATTCATGATTTCTTTCCGCTGAAGGATGAGTTTTCTTTGGGGGGAATTCACTTGAACTCCCGTCATCCGGAAGCACCGAAAGGGTATCAAGGATTACTGAGCCGTGCTTGCCATAGCCTTGAAGAGGTGAAAGCTACGGCTTCTCACTTTGACTATGTACTGATGAGTCCTGTTTATGATAGTATTTCCAAGCAGGGATATCATTCGGGGTATTCTCAGGAAGCCTTGCGGCAGGCACAGGTTGAAGGGATTATTAATGAAAGAGTTGTTGCTTTAGGTGGAATAAGCGCGGCGAACCTTTCAGAAATAAAAGCCCTTGGTTTTGGCGGTGCAGCCTTGTTGGGAGATATATGGAACCGCTACCGGACGTGGGAGGATGCAAAAGAAGTCCTTTTCCACTTCGGAAGACTGAAAGAAGCTGCCGGATAGTGCTCCCACAGAAAAGAAATATGAGGCTGTGTTGACACAACCTCATATAGTAAGAAAAGGCAATTTGCAAAAGATTATTTCTTCAGCTTCGCAATAATTTCCTCAGCTACCTTTTTTCCTGACATCAACATTCCACCGAAGATTGGTCCCATGCGCGGAGTGCCCGAAACGGCAGATGCAGCCATACCGCAAACATAAAGTCCCGGATAGATTTCCTTCGTACCGTTTACAACCTCTTCCTCTCCTGCCACTACGTCCAGCGAACGCTCGCCAATCACACCACCCGTTTCTGTTGCCAGACGGATGCCGTTTTTGCGTGCTACGGTAGCAGCTATTTCGCTGTCATGTCCTGTTCCGTCTATTACTATCTTTGCAAGGATGTTCAACGGGTCTACGTGCATGCCTTCGCGCAATACGGGAGTCCAGTTTACTACAACTCCGTTTACTGTGTTGTTTTTGAAGATGACATCTTCTACAGAATAGCAATTGAATATTGTAGCACCCGCATGAACAGCCTGATAGAGCAGGGCAGAAGTACTTTCTACTGAGTCCATAACATATAGTCCGTCTTCATACTTCTCATGGTTGATATTGAATTCCTTTACAATATCAATCGCTTCTTCCTGGATGACAATCTGGTTGAACATCATGGCACCACCCCACATACCGCCGCCGGGAGCAAGTTTACGGTCAAACTGTGCCACCTTTAATCCGGCCTTTGCCAGATAATAGGCAGCTACTATGCCCGAAGGACCGCCACCGACAATAGCAACGTCTAAATCAAGGTTCCTCTCTAATTTCTCAAAATAGGTACTGATGATACCTTTGGATACTTTAGTTTCAATCATAATATAATAAGTTTAAAAAGTTATTTTTCTATTTCTTCATTCTCTGCATCATAATTGCAATCCTTCAACTGCTGACTAATGCGCATAGCACAGAAATTAGGTCCGCACATGGTGCAATACTTTCCATTCAGGTGATTGGCTTCTTTATAATATTGGAGTGCCCTTTCCGGATCAAGGCTCAGGTTGAACTGGTCTTTCCAGCGGAATTCATAACGTGCCTTACTCAAAGCATCGTCCCGGACTTCCGCCCCCGGATGTCCTTTGGCAAGGTCGGCGGCATGTGCGGCAATCTTATAAGTGACTACACCTACACGCACATCCTCTTTTTGTGGCAGAGCAAGGTGTTCTTTCGGAGTCACATAACAAAGCATTGCTGTTCCGTACCAACCGATTTGTGCAGCTCCGATGGCACTTGTAATGTGGTCGTAACCCGGTGCAACGTCTGTCACCAACGGGCCGAGGGTATAGAATGGTGCTCCGTGGCACTTCTCTATCTGACGATCCATGTTTTCCCTGATTTTATGCATCGGCACGTGTCCCGGGCCTTCGATGAATGCCTGTACATTCTTTGCCCAGGCACGTTCTACGAGTTCCCCCATTGTGTCCAGTTCAGCAAACTGCGCCCGGTCGTTGGCATCCCGTATGGCTCCCGGACGCAAACCATCACCCAGTGAAAGAGCTACGTCATATTGCGCACATATATCGCATATATCATCAAAATGCTCATAGAGGAAGCTCTCCTTCTGATGCATTTTGCACCATTGCGAAATGATGCTTCCGCCCCGACTCACCATTCCGCAAAGGCGTTCGTTGGCGAAATGTATGTTTTTTAAACGGATACCGCAGTGGATAGTGAAGTAATCCACTCCCTGTTCGCACTGTTCGATAAGTGTATCCCGGAATAATTCCCAGGTCAGGTCTTCGGCTTTTCCACGCACCTTTTCCATTGCCTGATACATGGGAACTGTGCCCACCGGAACAGGACAGTTGCGAATGATCCATTCACGCGTTTCGTGAATGTTCTCTCCTGTGGACAAGTCCATCAATGTGTCACCTCCCCATTTGCAGCTCCATACAGCCTTTTCTACTTCCTCTTCGATAGTGGAAGAAGTGGCGGAGTTTCCGATATTCGTATTTATCTTGACGAGGAATTTAGAACCGATAATCATGGGCTCTGCTTCGGGGTGGTTGATATTGGCGGGCAGTGCGGCACGTCCTGCCGCAATCTCATCCCGCACAAATTCCGGTGTGATGTAAGTTTCTATGCCCAATTCCTTGCAGTTCATGTTTTCGCGAATGGCAACGTACTCCATTTCCGGGGTGACAATGCCTTGTTTGGCATAGTACATTTGCGTAACTTGCTTGCCTGCTTTGGCACGATAGGGCAGGGTGATATGCTCAAAGCGGAGGGAGTCGAGGCTCTTGTCTGCCAGGCGCATCTTGCCGTATTCGGAGCTGATTTCCGTCAGCCGTTCCACTTCCCGTTCCTGTATCCACGGCTCGCGGAGGCGGGGCAGACCTGTCTTTAAGTCGACTTTCTGGTTCGGGTCACTGTATGCTCCACTTGTGTCGTAGATGTACACGGGAGCATTTTCCGTGATAACTTTTTTCCCGTTTTCCACTACTACGGTAGGGGTCAGATTCACTTTTCTCATGCCCACTTTCAGGTAAGGAAAAAGCTCACCCTGCATGTAGACTTTCTCGGAATCGGGATAGGTGATTTTTGTTTTATCTTCCATGGTTCAATAATTGATTGCTATTCGGTCTGTTGTATGATTGTCTCCATCTCACGCACCGGATCTCCGGCTTTCAGGATTCCACCGCTCAGTGCTATCCCGCTTAGCCCTACGGCTTTCAATGCCGGAATATCCTCACGCGTAATTCCGCCAATGCCGACGACGGGAATTGAAAGACTTTCTTCTTTCATTCGCGTCAGGATGGAGCGATAGCCGTCCAGTCCTAGGATGGGTGATAATTTCTGTTTGGTGGTGGTGAAGCGGAAGGGGCCGCAACCAATGTAGTCCGCGCCATCGGCAACATGCTGCCTGATGTCCTCAAAAGTGTTGGCGGTTCCGCCAATGATGAAACCTTTACCCAGTCTCTCCCTTGCTTCTTTTATCGGCATATCCAATTTTCCTAAATGGACACCGTCCGCACCAATCTGTTTCACCAGGTCTACGTGGTCATCAATGATGAAGGTAGCCCTGTACTGGCGGCAGAGGTCCTGCACGCGTATGGCTGTGGCTTTCAGTTCATCTTCGGAAGCGTCTTTCATCCGAAGCTGTACCCAGCGGCACCCTCCTTCGAGGGCTATACGTGCGGAGTCCAAGTATGAAATGGATGCCGTAAAATGCGTAATGAATTGTACGTCAAACATTCAAACTCTGAATTTTTAGAGGTTCTACTTACAGAAAGGGATAGTAGTATAAACGAATAGTAGAATATAGAAAGAAAATTCCCTTCGACGGTACTAACCGTATCAGGTTCATTGGGTATAATCTCAGCTATTTTTATAGCACCCCCTTTTCTGACGGTAAAGTAAGGACGAATGTTTTTAACGGGAAAGATAACGGCTTATATTTTAAGCTTATTTAAACTTAACATAATTGAGGCGGGTGTACTGCTTATTCCCCAAAGTGTAGGTACGTGCGATGCGTGCCGAAGCAATGTATACTGTTTCTCCCGGCTGGAAAGCATGTTCCGTACCCGGCAGTTGGCACGACTCTCGGCTTGCTGTGCGGGCACTTGTCCGGAAAGTGACGAGGTTACCGATAGAATCTTCCAGCGTAAGTATCTGCCGGACGTAGAAATAAGGGGTATTTCCTTTTACGATAGTTTTGTAAGGATCGTCTTCCAGTCGCACGCGGAGCACTTTCAAGGTAAGGTCTGCCACTTTCTCCCCTTCCTTTCCCAGAAAACGGCTGGTGGAATATTTCTGCCGTGCCTGTTGTTTCAGGATATCGAGATGGACGGAGTGATATATCTGCGCGATCTGTACAAAGCGTTCCTGTTTTGGGATGCGTGGGGTGAACTTATAAGCAACCCAACTGATATATCCCGGGTCGATGCGAAAGATTTCGTGAAGGAAATGCCCGTGATATTTACCGATGGAAATAATGTCGTCTCCTCTGCTCTGCATGCGTTTGGCATTGTATTCCACCAGTAGCATGCAGCGTGGAGAATAATAAAACAAGCTGCTTGCCGCCCGCAAGCTCTCATTGATATCTTCGGAAAGGTCCTGAATGTAAAAGATGGACTGCCGTTCAGGCAAGGGCGAATAAATCCATAAAGAGTAGCGGGGATACTCGGGACGAGGCAACACAACAAGATAGGCACCAGCCTCTTTGTAAGAGGCTCTTCCCAGATTGTATTCGTTTAGTTTTTTATACAACAGGTCTTGTTCAGCTTCGGGAATGCCCGGGATAATCGGATTTGACATAATCTGACTTGTTTAAGTCAAATATACGATTTTTCGGGCAAATAAGCAAGTTTTGTATAGAAAAGTTTAGGAAGAGCTCATAGATATTCAAGAAAAGAATTGAGTTTGTCTGATGGTACGCTTCTGATTTATATGAATATTGGTATTTTTTTTATATAATCTCCTATTCTTTCGTGATGTGTTCTTTTCGTATCTGTACCGTACCCGAATCGTATCAGGGCCGTACTTGCTCCGTACATTCTTCGGTCAGAGGTACCTCTACACGAAGAAAGTACGGAGCAGGTACGGAGCAAGTACGATTCGGATACGTCACAGATACTTCTGGAGGCATATTTGAAATTTTATCGATAAGAGTCATAGAACGTAAATAGGTATATGGCATAAATTGATTTCTCCGTATGCGATGAAGTGATTTTTAGACAATTGTTATATCAGAATTAGGGTTTACTAAAAGAAGGAAGAAATATTCGTTACTCTAACAATAATCTTATAAATTTGTCGCATATTTGTATACAGAGATTAAAAATTGAGACAATGAGAAATCTTCGAATTTTATTGTATGTATTTGTCCTGTCTTTGGCTGCATGCCATCCGGAGGGGACTAATGTGAAACAAGGATTGGACAAAGCCGCCCAATTAATAGAGCAAGATCCGGATACGGCATCCATTATTCTTGAAACGATTGGAATGAACCAAATGAATGAGGCGCAACTTGCAGAATATAATTTGCTTTGTACTCAATTCAACGAAGATAAGAATATACCTCATTCCTCTGATAATCAGATTCGTCAGGCCGTATCTTATTATGAGCAATACGGAAATGAACTTCAAAAGTCAAGAGCCTATTATTATCTGGCATGTGTAGAAAGTGATTTGAATCAGGAGAAAGACGCTGAAGTTCATTTCAAAGAAGCAATAAAATTAGCTGCACAAGCAGAAGAATATGAGCAAATGACTAAGATTTGTAAGAGATGTAGCTTGTATTATCAGAAATATGAAAACTTTGACGAAGCACTGGAGATGGAAAGAAAAGCATACGCCAGCCAGTTGATGTTGATTGACAGTAAAGATAATTCGACTGTTATTCTATCTTCTGCCTTAGGTTTATTGGGTGTTATGTCTCTTTTGTTTGGGTTACTTTGGAAGAAACATCTGACAGTACATTCGCAACTGGATACCTTTAAGGAAGAAATGCAGATGAAAGAGGTTGAATCTGACAAACTGGTGATGCAGTGTAATTATCTCGAAGAAAAATATCAATTCCTTCAACAACATATTTATGAAAATTCTCCGGTTGTTTCAAAAGTCCGTCAGTTGAAGGAACGAACGGGTTTATCTTCTAAAATATCTTTTTTCTCTGAGAAAGACTGGATAGAACTTTTGCGACTTCAGGAAAGTGTTTACGGGCTTGTATCCAAATTGAGAGGGATAAGTCCGAAACTTACAGAGGAGGACTTAAGGGTATGTGCCTTTTTACGCGAAGGCGTTCAGCCTGCTTGTTTTGCTGATTTAATGAAACTGACTGTTGAGACTCTGACTCGGAGAATCTCCAGGATAAAAACGGAGAAACTGATGTTGGCAAACTCTAAAGAATCGTTGGAAGATATCATAAAATCATTGTAGGTCTGAATTTGTCTGTATCTGTTAATGTGATGTTTTGATTATCAGTTGATTATTCTGGAAGAGCGTCCGTACTCGTCCGATAAATTTCTTCTCTTTTATAGGCCTGTTCTATAACTTTGCAAACAAAAAAGTTACAGAACAATGAGCAACTTATTATTTAAAAAGTGGAATGATTTTAGTGGGTGGATTGTCTTTGTGATAGCAGCTTTTGTATATGGAATGACGATTGAACCTACTGCCAGTTTTTGGGACTGTCCCGAATTTATTTCATGTGCCGAAAAGTTACAAGTGGGACATCCGCCGGGTGCGCCTTTCTATATGCTTGTTGGAAACTTGTTTACCCAGTTTGCTTCCGACCCGTCACAAGTGTCCTGGATGGTTAATTTTCTGAATGCGTTGCTGAGTGCTGGTTGTATCTTATTTCTTTTTTGGAGTATCACCCGGTTAGTAAAGTTCCTGATAATAAATGATGAGCAGAATTTTTCAACGACGGATGTTATCATCATTTTGGGGGCAGGATTTGTAGGAGCCTTGGCATATACATTCAGTGACACATTCTGGTTCAGTGCGGTAGAAGGTGAAGTCTATGCCTTCTCTTCTTTTCTTACGGCACTGGTGTTTTGGATGATTCTTCGCTGGCAAGATGAGTCGGATTCGGTATATGGCGATCGTTGGCTTATCCTGATAGCTTATATCATAGGGCTGTCAATCGGAGTGCATTTGCTTAATTTACTCTGTATCCCGGCCATTGTGTTGGTTTTCTATTATCAGAAATATCAGACGATATCGCTTAAAGGAGTAGCTGCTGCAATTGCTATATCCGGTCTTCTCATTATATTTATTCTTTTTGTTTATATTCCGGGCATGGCTGACATGGGAGGCTGGTTCGAGCTGCTTTTTGTCAATGTATTCGGGCTTCCTTTCCACACAGGGCTGATAAGCTTTTTAGCTTTAACATTTTTCGTACTGACCGGAGCCATTTATCGTTTCCGAAAACGTATGTTGCATACTTCTTTATGGTGTTTGCTTATGCTCACCGTAGGCTATACCACTTATGCGGTGATACTGATTCGTGCCAACGCCAATACTCCGCTTAATGAGAATGCGCCGGACAACATTTTTACGCTCAAAAGTTATCTGAACCGAGAGCAGTATGAAAGTGCTCCCCTGCTTTATGGAAAAACCTACGCTTCCGAACCGGAATATGTGCCCGAGGGTGACTATTACAGAGTGAAAACGACAAAAGGGAGTGCCGTATACCGCCCGGATAAAGAAGAAGGCAAATATAAAATAATCCGGCATAAAGAAGATGTATACTATACTCAGAACATGCTGTTTTCTCGGATGTGGAATGAACGCATGGCTTCTTCTTACAAAAATTGGACAGGAGGAAACGAGGCCGCTCCCACACAAAAAGAAAACCTGACTTATTTCATTACCTATCAACTCAACTATATGTATTGGCGCTATTTCTTGTGGAACTTTGTAGGACGGCAGAATGATGTGCAGGGAAGTGGCGAACCGGAACATGGGAACTGGATAACAGGATTTTCCTGGTTGGATAATTTAAGATTGGGAGACCAGAGCTTATTGCCGGAATCCCTGCGCCAGAACAAAGGGCACAATGTGTTTTACGGATTGCCGCTATTATTAGGGCTGTTCGGCATCTATTGGCAATGGAACCGCAGCAAGAGGGGCAGACAGCAGTTTAGTGTGCTGTTTTTCCTTTTCTTTATGACAGGACTGGCTATTGTACTTTATCTGAATCAAACACCCGGTCAGCCGCGCGAACGGGACTATGCATACGCCGGTTCGTTCTATGCTTTTGCTATCTGGATAGGGATAGGTGCTGCCGGATTGTGTGATGCGCTTCGCCGGAAAACGACTTCTACGGTACAAGTCGGTGTATTAATGACAATCTGTTTATTGATACCGGTGCAAATGGCCACTCAGACGTGGAATGACCATGACCGGAGTACCCGTTTCACTTGTCGCGACTTTGGGGCTAACTATCTGATGACTCTTCCCGATACGGGAAATCCGATTATCTTTTGTAACGGGGATAATGATACTTTCCCATTGTGGTATAATCAGGATACGGAGAAAGTGCGCAGGGATGCACGTGTCTGCAATCTAAGTTACGCGCAGACAGATTGGTATATTTATCAGCAGCAATGTCCGTTGTATAATGCTCCCGGACTGCCTATAAGTTGGAATAAGAATCAATATCAGGAAGGTAAAAACGAATATGTGGCCGTACGCCCGGAACTGAAAAAGCAAATAGAGGAATTGTACCGGAGAAATCCGGAGGAAGCACGTGACAGTTTTGGAGAAGACCCGTTTGAAGTAAAAAATATCTTGAAATATTGGATATTCTCAGAGAGACAGGAATTTAATGTAATCCCTACGGATACGATAAATATCCACATTGATAAGGACGCACTGCTCCGTTCGGGAATCATGCTTCCTAAAGCAATCCGGCGTTTGAGGGGGGAAGAACTGAAAGATGCGATACCGGACAAACTTTATATTCCTTTAAAAGATATACGTATGCTGAACAAAGTAGATTTACTGATGCTGGAGATACTGGCGAACTGTAATTGGGAACGTCCGCTTTACCTTGCAATCTCCGTAAGGAATGTCAGTAAACTGAAGTTTGACAATTACTTTGTGCAAGAAGGATTAGCATTCCGCTTTACACCTTTTGACTATAAGAAGTGGGGAGATGCCGACGAAAACAGGCCTTATGCAGTAGATGTGGAAAGGCTTTATGACAATGTAATGAACAGATATAAATATGGTGGGCTGAATACTCCGGGACTCTATCTGGATGAAACAACCCTGCGTACGTGTTGGTATCATCGCAGGCTTTTCGCGCAACTGGCCAAAGAACTGATAACCCAAGGAGACAATACGCGTGCAAAGAAAGTACTTGCTTATGCGGAACAGGCTGTTCCGGGATATAATGTTCCCGAAACGTATGAAAGCGGTTCTTATAGCATAGCAACAGCCTATGCCGCATTGGGTGAAAAGATGAAGGCGATAACCCTGACAGAGCATTTGATAGCCGAAGCAGAAGATTATACCAACTGGGCTTTTTCATTAAAGGGGAGCCGTAGGGAAATGGTCCGCAATGATTGTATCTATAAATTCTGGCAATGGAACCAATGCAATGAACTTCTGAAGAAGGTAGATGAAGAGAGATATAAAGAGAGCAACAGGCGGTTTGAAGATAAATATGCACTATTTGCTCCAAACATGGGTTATAAGAACTAAAACTAAAGAAGAATATGGGAACAAAAATAATGAAGCAGAACGAGACGGTATTTGGCAAGAGAAATTATGTGATTCTGCTAATTGGTTCGGTAATAATAATAGTGGGATATCTGTTCATGAGCGGCGAGGGGAGTACCCCCGCCGCCTACAACCCTGATATATTCAGCGGATTGCGTATAAGGGTAGCTCCCATTATATGTCTGACAGGATATTTTATTAATATATTCGGTATCCTGTACCGGTCCGGGCGGAACTGATTATTTCCAAGTTTTGATATGATATGTTTGGGGCGATGAGAAAAATATCGTGTAGGAAGCGCCCGTAATACTTGTATTTATATTTAATAAATGTCGCATTTTTACAGAACTTATAATTTATACTTAATAAAATTGCTATATTTGCATTGTTTGTTAATCATAAATTATAAAAGTATGAAGCTAATAAATCGTCCTTTGTATACAAATAGAATACGTCCTTTTATTGGGAAGGGCATCATCAAAGTACTGACCGGACAACGGCGGGTAGGGAAGAGTTGCATCTTAAAACAGCTTCAAATTGATATTCTTAAAGAGAATCCCCAAGCAAACATTCTCTATATCAATATGGAATACGAAGAATTCAGGGGCATTCGGAATGATACGGATTTGTTTGAATATTTGCACGATAAATTTCAGGAAGGTGTGGATAACTATCTCTTTATTGATGAAGTGCAGGATATTGATGGCTTTGAGCATGTGCTGCGTAGCTTACAGGCAAGAGATAGCTGCGATATTTATATTACCGGTAGCAACGCTAAAATGCTTTCAGGAGAGTTGTCTACTTATCTTTCAGGACGATATGTGGAGTTTCATGTACACAGTCTGAATTATCCTGAGTTTTTAGAGTTTCATCAATTGGAAGATAACAACCAAAGTTTGATGTTGTATCTCACTTATGGCGGGCTCCCTTACTTATCTCGTTTGCAACTGACGGATGAACTGGCATTTGAGTATCTTCGGAATATTTATTCTACCATATTGTTGAAAGACGTAGTGAAGCGTGAGGGAATCCGCAATGTAGACTTCCTTGAGACATTGGCATTGTATACGGCTGATAATGTAGGAAGTCTTTTTTCTGCAAATAATATTAGTAAGTATTTGAAGTCACAAAAGGTAGATATATCTACTCCGCAGGTTATTAATTACCTGAAAGCTCTGAGCAGTGCTTATTTAATTAATAAAATAGGTAGGATTGATGTCTCCGGATTGAGGAAGTTTGAGATTGGTGACAAATATTTCTTTGAAGATTTAGGTTTGCGGAATTGCCATCTGGGTTTCAATCTGCAGCGGGACATACAGAAATTACTGGAAAATGCTGTTTATCTCCATATCAGTTCCTTGCAATATGATGTGTATGTGGGTGACAATGCCCAGAAAGAGATAGACTTTGTTGGGGTGAAACAAGGTAAGCGAGTGTATGTGCAGGTCGTTTATCTGATGATAGATGACAAAACCCGGGAACGGGAGTTTGGCAATCTGATGAATATACCGGATAATTATCCAAAGTATGTTGTCAGTTTGGACGAGTTTAATCGTGGAGGAGATGTGCAAGGCATACAACATCTGCATTTGTCGGACTTTCTGAAGAAAGAGGTGCTATGATAGCACCTCGGGATTTCGTTCGATATATTTAGAACCGTACCATCAGCTCCAACACAATCTTATCCTGCTCTGATTCTTTAGCAATGCTGTTTTTAGCATAAAAGTATTTCTCGAAGTTTAGGCGAAGGTCGGTGCGGAACGCTTTGCTGAGGCTGAAAGTGACACCACCGGTTACGCGATGCCGTTTGTAGTCGGTAGTGACTAATGCGCCGGTTTCTTCATCAATGGCTTTTCCATCGCTTTGACTGGTCATCATGTCGTAGCGTGCCAGGAAAGACATTTTGTTGAATACCTTTCGTAAGGGCAAATCGTAGTTGATGAAACTGTTCACGGCATGTACATTGTCGTAAGCATTGTCTGCGTATGTTTTGTACAGATACTCCCCTTCGATGTGGAAGCGACCGAATTCGTAGAAAGCACCGATGTCATAAGAGTTTATCCGTACATCCTGCGGCTGAATGCTCTGTATACTTAAAGCTAGATTAAGTTTTTGGGCAAACAGGAATTGCGCTTTAGCGGAGTAATTCACTTCTTTGTGCCACTCCTTCTGGTTGGTCAGTCCCGAACCATTATAAAGCCCGCCCTCTAATGTAACAGGTATTTCAGTTCCGAGTTTATATCCCAATGTAACGCCAACGTCACGTACGTTACCGACTTGTTTCGCAATGAATGAACGGTTGGCAAAATATTGCTGGTGCGGAGAACGGTGGGCGTCAATGGTGAACGGCACACGCATTTGTCCTGCGGTTACTGTCAGGTCTTTTACCGGGAAGAGGCGGGCGTAGGCATCCAGCATCTTGATTTGTCCCTCATCGGAAAGGTCGATTTCTGCTTTATAAGCCACTATCGGTAATACGTTGCCAGTAATACTAATACGCGCATTGCGCACTTCGAAGCGGCTGGCAGCCATTTCTGTCTGATACTCGAACTTGGTGCGGATAGTACCATGTATTTCCGGAAGATAGTCTTTTGTTTCCAGCTCTTCTTTATCAATCTTCTTTCCGTCTTCGTTGCGGTATGGAGTTTGAGCTTTCACAGCCAGTGGCAACAAAATGATGAGCAACATCAATGCGCTTTTCTTCATAATTCTTAGTTGTAGTCGATTAATTTATGGCGGCAAAGTTCAGACATACGTGTTATGTTTTTATGTCATGTGTATTTCGTTTTGGTTACAATTATCTTTTTTCTTTTTCATTTTAGTGGTGGCGTCAACTATAAAAAGACGTTTTCCTTCACTTTTTATTAAAGGGGGTAACATAAGCGAAAAAACTTGTAACACAGATATGGGGATTCTCTCTAAAAAAAGCATTCTTTTGCAACCGTTTCCAATAGCAAACATTAAGTAATGAATATATGATATCATAGTATAAGGATATACAATGAAAAACCTTTTTAATAATTATCAGATGAAACATTTATTTAAATTTTCCCTTTGCGCATTGGCATTTGCCATGAACGTAAATACCGGGTTCGCACAAAGCGACGAAACGGGACTGAAGGATGCTTATAAAGATTACTTCTCTATCGGCGTGGCTGTTAATATGCGTAACATCGCAAATCCCGAACAGATTGCCATCATCAAAAAAGACTTCAACAGTATTACGGCAGAAAACGATATGAAGCCGCAACCCACCGAGCCTGCCTACGGACAGTTCAATTGGGATAATGCCGACAAGATTGCCGACTTTTGCCGTAGCAACGGAATCAAGTTACGTGGGCACTGCTTGATGTGGCATGCCCAGATAGGAGAATGGATGTATAAGGATGAAAAAGGCAATCTTGTGTCGAAAGAGAAATTGTTCCAGAATATGAAGCATCACATCACAGCCATCGTGGAGCGTTATAAAGATGTGATATATGCGTGGGATGTGGTGAACGAAGCTATCTCCGATGGTGGATGGCAGGGTGGCCGGCGAGGCATGGGAGAGCAACCAAGCCCGTATCGCAATTCCCCCCTTTATCAGATAGCCGGTGACGAGTTTATTAAGAAAGCCTTTATCTATGCCCGTGAGGCCGACCCTAACGTGCTGCTTTTCTACAATGACTATAATGCTGCCGATCCCGGAAAGCGCGACCGCATCTATAATATGGTGAAATCCATGAAGGAAGAAGGTGTGCCCATTGATGGTATCGGCATGCAGGGACATTACAATGTCTACGGTCCGAGCATGGAAGATGTAGATGCTGCCTTGACAAAATACTCTACGATAGTGAGACATATCCATATTACCGAGTTGGATATTCGTGCCAATCAGGAAATGGGAGGACAGCTCAACTTCAGCCGTGATGGCGGCAACATCAGTCAGGTAGTCAAAACGCTTCAGGAAGATCAGTATGCTCGCCTGTTTAAAGTGCTTCGCAAGCATAAGGATGTGGTAGACAATGTTACTTTCTGGAATCTTTCCGACCGCGATTCATGGCTCGGCGCACGCAATTATCCGTTGCCTTACGATGAGAATTACAAGCCAAAACGTGTCTATAGCATCATTAAGGACTTTGATCCGGCACGTGATAATGCTGTGGTGAAAGAAGATTTCCGTCCTTCTGTGCTTAATCAGCCCGGACAGCAATATCCTATGGTTAATTCGCAAGGATATGCCCGCTTCCGTGTAGTTGTTCCTGATGCCAAATCAGTCATTGTCAGCCTTGGACTGGGCGGTCGTGGCGGCACAGTTCTCCGCAAGGATAAAGAAGGTGTATGGGTGGGTACTACAGATGGCCCTATGGACGAGGGATTCCATTATTACCACCTCACTATCGACGGCGGTGTGTTTAATGATCCGGGCGCCAAGAATTATTACGGTTCTTGCCGATGGGAAAGCGGTATTGAAATTCCGGCTCATGACGAAGATTTCTATGCCATGAAACAAGTGCCTCACGGCAATGTTCAGCAGGTTTATTTCTATTCCAAGAGTACAGACACTCACCGTCGTGCATTTGTTTATACACCGCCCACTTATGGCAAGGATAAGAAGAAATATCCGGTTCTCTATTTACAGCACGGATGGGGAGAAGATGAAACGGCATGGTCCAACCAGGGGCATGCGAATCTGATTATGGACAATCTGATTGCCGAAGGCAAGATTGAACCGTTCATCATCGTAATGACGTATGGTATGACGAATGATGTGAAATTTGGGCATATCAAAGAGTTCACGGCTAAGGAGTTTGAAACGGTGCTGGTTGACGAACTGATACCTTATATTGATAGTAACTTCCGTACACAGGCTGACAAGAAGCACCGTGCTATGGCAGGGCTTTCTATGGGTGGTTTTGAGACGAAACTGATTACTCTGCGTCATCCGGAAGTATTCAATTATTACGGGCTGCTGAGCGGTGGTACTTATGCACCGGACGACATCAAGGATAAAAAGCAGGTGGAATCTATCTTCATCAGTTGCGGAAGCAAGGAGAATCCGGATGGTGTGACTAAGGCTGTGAATGACCTCAAGGCTGCCGGTTTTAAGGCTACATCGTTCGTTTCTCCCGATACGGCGCATGAATTCTTGACTTGGCGTAGAAGTTTGTATCACATGGCACAGTTGCTTTTCAAATAAGGATATGCCTTAAAAAATAAAAATAAAGTCCCTCAAGAGTTGGATATGAACTGCACTCTTGAAGTTTTGTGTCTAACTTTTTGGGGCAGTTCTTTCAACAATAAACTTTGTTTTAGTAGGAGCTATATTCTTTTTTCCTTATTTTTGCATTCATAATAAAATGCGGAAACCATACTAATGAAAAACAGAATCATATCTCTATTTTTTTTGCTATTTAGCACACTTCCGGCAACTGCCGAATATTTCCGTAATTTGGGCTTACAAAATGGACTATCACAACCTTCGGTTTTGAGTATTGCCCAGGATGGATTGGGACGAATGTGGTTTGGAACGCAGGAAGGTATCAATATGTATGATGGAGAACAAATTACTTATGTCAAGGGCGAAATTACAGATGCGGATGGGGAAAAACTTTGGATTGGTAATTATGTACCTTTCATTGTTCATGATATCGATGGCAATATTTTCTTCATAGCTGATAATAATTTGTTTGGCTATGACATTCATACCTCCACATTTAAGCAATATACGGCAGACAATGCTACTACTGCTTTGGCTGTCTATCAGAATGAAATATGGTATGCCCGGAAAGATTCTCTTTTCGCTTACGATTGCCGACAGCATACCGCCCGGTCGAAAGTGAAACTTCCTCCTTATACCGTAAACACGCTGGCAATTAGCAAAACCAATATATATGTCGGCATGATGGAGGGAATGTATATCATTCCTCAAAACACACTCCAACCATCCCGGTTTTTACTGGAAAATATAGATGTATATTGCATTTTCGAGAGTTCGGACGAAGAAGTGTGGATAGGCACTCGCATGCAAGGATTGTATCGGCTCAAGGATAATGTATTGCAAAAAGTTCCTTATGCACTTACCGGAAGTGCTGGTATCCGCAATATGCAGATACGTGCCTTTGTCGAGGATGATGAGCATAATATTTGGTTTGGAACTTTCGTAGGTTTACAAAAGTATGATGTCCGGAAGCAAACCTATACACTGATACAGATACCTCAGTATGTGGGAGGCTTGAATCATCCTTCCATTTTTTCTCTTTATACTGACCAACAGGGAACTATCTGGATAGGAAGTTTCTATGGAGGAGTGAACTACTTTACTCCCGATCGCAGTGGATTTGTACATTATGACTACCAGGCCGGAAATCTTTCCAATCTATATTATTCATATATTGGTGAGATGACGGCTGATAAACATGGAAATCTTTGGATCAGTACTGACGGAGGAGGTTTAGGTTGCATAAATGAAAACTGGGAACTGGTACATCAATTTACAGCGGGGGGGCCGAACTCTATTCCGCATAACAATGTAAAGAGTATCTGCTATGACCGGGAGAATGACTACCTGTATATCGGAACTCACTTAGGAGGATTGTCACGTTATGATTTTCAGAAAAAAAGCTTTTATAATTATCTGGAACATCAGTTGGAAAATACTCCGGCTCCGCGCCATTTCATCTATCAGGTCAAGATGTGGAATGGTAAACTTTATCTTTCTTCCCGTGAAGGTGTTTTTCAACTCGATCCGGTGACTAATCACTTTACGTTTCTGTTCAAACCGGAGTCTTACTGTATAAATTTTGATATTGATGCAGAAGGAAACTTCTATGCTAACCAGGCAGACAAAGTTGTGATTGTCCCTCTTTCTGATGTTACTCAAAGAAGTACTCTCAAGCTGCAGGATATGGGCTATAAGGGCAGCATATCGCATGTACGGGTGACGAAAGACGGTGCATATATCTGTACGTTAGGAAGCGGATTACTGTTTTATGACCGGAATACCAGGAAAATGATTGTTTATAATACGGAGAACAGCACATTGCCCAGCAATTATTGTTACAATGTGAAACAGACTGCCAGCAATAAGTTTATCCTTACCGGAGACCGGGGAATCATACTTTTTGATCCGAAAGAGCAGTCATTTACCAGCTTGGGACAGAAAGAAGTCTATCTCAAGGCTCCGATCATCCGGGATTGCGGGATTTATGTCTCTTCAGACAATAAAATCTATATTGGAGATACCAAAGGGGTTACTCTTTTGGCGGAAGAAGAATTTCATGCTTCCCAGGTAGAGATAAGTTCTCTTTATTTCTCCACTCTTCATGTTAACAATCGGTTGATAGAACCGTCACCTGAAAATAAAATACTCACTGCAGCGCTTCCTTTTGCGAAGAAGCTAATGCTGGATACTGAGGAAAATAATCTGCTTATCAAGTTTGCCCATTCTGATTATCAGAACAAATATGCGCAGCAAGGCTTTGAATATAAATTGGAAGGATTGGATAAAGTCTGGACATTTACTCCGACTCCGGAGGCCAGATATACGAATCTCGATCCGGGTGAGTATACGCTTTATGTGCGTATGGCGCATGCTTCCAGCCAGCCCCCCATTCAATTGGCTATTCACATTGCAACTCCTTGGTATGCCACCTGGTGGGCATGGATATTCTATTTGATTACAATTGTTTCGGGCATCACTTACTATGCCCGAAACCGGTTGGCAAAACAGGCTTTGGCGCAATCTCTGGAAAAGGAGCGCATCGAGAAACAGCATATAGAAGAAATGAATCATGCCAAGCTGGTATTCTTTACTAATGTGAGTCACGAATTCCGTACTCCCTTGACACTGATTGTCAGCCATATTGATACTTTGTTGCAAAATCAGATGCTTCCTCCGCAAGTATACAACAAGGTATTGAAAATAAAGCAGAGTGCACAGCAGATGACTAATTTGGTTTCCGAGCTTCTGGACTTCAGGCGATTTACCCAGAATCGCTTTATATTGCAAATAGAGAAGCGGGATATAGGGAAATTCCTGAAAGAGATATTTCTTTCGTTCAGTGACTTTGCACATCAACGTAACATTTGCTATGATTTTCAGTGCAATCCGGTGGAGATAGTGTGCTGGTTTGATGCTAAGCAATTAGAGAAAGTATTTTTTAATTTGCTTTCAAATGCCTTTAAATATACCCCTGACGGAGGGAAAATAGGTATGATAATTGCCACTGATAACAGTAATGTGAAGATACAGATTTGCGATACTGGTAGTGGCATCTCAGATTTGGATTCCGCCCGTATTTTCGACCGCTTTTATCAGGGCAGGAATCAGAAGGGAAACGAACAATCTCCAGGTACAGGCATCGGTTTGGCTTTGACCAAAAGCATCGTAGAAAAACATCATGGGGCAATTTCTGTAGAAAGTGAGGTAGGGAAGGGCAGCACTTTTACAATTACTTTATCGCTCAACATGAGTATCTATCAGGAAGACGAACATATTCAATTTGTTGATAGTGTATCTGATATGATGACTACTACAGGACCATTGTTAGGCGAGAAAATAGCCTCTTTTTATGAAGTGCCTGTACCGGAAGACTCACTATTGCAGGAAACGGCAAAGGAGAACGACAGGAAACTGTTGCTGGTGGAAGACAATAAAGAACTGCTGCAAATCTTGAAACAGCTTTTTGAACCTTTCTATCAAGTCTACCTGGCAAATAATGGAAAAGAAGGGCTTGCTCAAGCCTACGAGCATAAGCCGAATCTGATTATATCAGATATTATGATGCCTGAAATGACTGGAATTGAAATGTGCCTGCAAATAAAGAATAATGTTGATTTGTGTCATATTCCTATTATTCTGCTTACTGCGCTCAACAATACGGAGCAGAGCATTGAGGGGCTGAATCGTGGGGCGGATGACTATATAAGCAAACCTTTCAATGCACAGTTGCTTTTGGCAAGAGCTAATAATCTGGTAAGGAACAGATTGCTGATACAACATCAACTTCGTAAGAAACCTCTGTCGGAAATTGATTTGACCAGCATTAATCCGCTGGATCAGGAGATGTTGCGCAAAACGTCACAAATCATTGAGGAACATATTGATGATCCTGATTTTGATATACCGGAATTGTGTAAGGAAGTTGGTATAGGTCGCTCTTTGCTGTATTCCAAATTTAAAGCTTTGACGGGCATGACTCCTAATAACTTTGTGCTCAATTACCGCTTGAAATATGCTGCAACTCTTCTTCGCCGATATGCTGATTTGCCGATTGCGGAGGTAAGCGATCGCTGTGGATTCAGTTCGCCGGTGTATTTCAGCCGTTGTTTCAAAAATCAGTACGGATGTACGCCACAGAGTTATCAGAAAAGAAAAGATTCGGAGATTTAGGCACGGATTACACGTAATCTGCGCCTAAGATAAATTCAAAATCATTTAGAAATCTATAGGGTATCCGGCAGCCTGAGCAATTTTTGTAGGTATCTCTGTGTTATCTATACGGCCTTGGAACAAATCTGCCCCTGCTCCAATGGCAAATACCGGAACATAACCGGCTGAATGTCCTCCGCTGGTCCAGCCTACGAGAGCTATTTCATTGATAATACGTTTAGCCTCCGATGCTATCGGTTCGTCTTGTGCATATTCGCTCTTTTCCAGCTTCATCTCCTGATGCATCAGGCTTTTTTCATAAACCGTCTTCAATCGGGCTTCCTGCTCGGTAGTTAGTTCTATCTTATCCCAGAAACTGAAATTGTCTTTCAAGGCCTGTCGTATAGCTTCCCAACTCACTTGATTGTTGGTCTTGGCGCGCATTTCGTTAACGATGCGGGTGAAGCCATTTTCGCTGACTTTTTGGTTTTTCAATACCTGTAGATTCAGGTCGTAAGTACCTGTTCCCAGTACAAAGCCTCCGGTTTCGTGATCGGCTGTGACAACTATCAGCGTTTCATCCGAATGTTGCGAATAAAACTCATAAGCTATCTTGATGGCATTGTCGAAGTCTATTACTTCGTGAAATGTGGTTGCGGCATCATTGCTGTGGCAGGCCCAGTCAATTCTTCCTCCTTCCACCATCAGGAAAAAGCCTTTGGATGAATCTTTCGACAAGAAATTGATGGCGGAACGAGTGATGTCCTGAAGAGTCATATCCCCCTTCTTACGGTCGATGGCATAAGGAATGGCTACAAATTCACGTTTAGAGGCTTCTTCAGTTTGCAGTAGGAGCATCTTATCAGCTTTTTTGCTCTGTTTTAGATAATCTTTATAACCGCGTGCGATGGTATATCCGTTTTTGCTGGCCATCTCATATAAGTTTTCAGTTGTGGGATTGTTCTTGTCCGTTGCATCCCGGAAGTCGGAACCGGCATAGAAATCGAAGCCGGTCTTATATAAGTCTTTTCCAATCTCGTGATAAAGGGTACGCTTAGCGGCATGTGCGTAAAAGGCTCCGGGAGTTGCATGGTTGACGGTGACGCTGGTGGCAATGCCCACCCGGCAGCCTTTATTCTTTGCCCATACAGCTACACTGCTAATTGGAGTTTCCTGATCCTTCAATACGCCAATAGCGTTGTTTTTAGTCTTACGGCCGGTGGCAAGTGCTGTACCTGCGGCAGCCGAGTCTGTAACCCTGTTTGTGGCCGAGTTGGTAATTGCGACAGTAGAATAGGGGAACTGAGTAAATAGCAAAGGGGAAATTCCCATTTTTCCTTCCAGTTCTGCCTGATAGATTTCTGTACCTTGCACTTGGTTGACACCCATTCCGTCGCCAATAAAGTAGAATACATATTTGGCTTGTTGTGCATAACTCCAGCAGATGGATAAGACCATCAAGAGTAATAAAGATGAAAGTTTTCTCATAATATTTATTTTTAGTGATTTGTTTGAGTCTTTGAAATATTATTGCTGCAATATTAGTGCTATTTAATAGGACCGGATTGTAATATTGTACAGAATGTATATGATTATTGTCGGGATGATTTTTACAAAGATGTGACATTGAAATAGAAATGACATGTATATCTATGAAAATTTTCCTGAATCCTATTAAAAATGTCCACGGATAATTTTCATTGTTTCTTTGGACGATTTGGATAATGCCTATAAGGTGAAAAGGCGTAAACTTGCAGCGTTAATAACAACTAATCTTTAGTACTTATGAAAAGAAACCTCAAACATTGCAGCTCTCTTCCCAAAAGAATGGTATTGGGAGCATCGCTAGCTTTAATTGCTACCGGATCATTATGGGCGACAGGAACCAATTCTACATCACCCCATGCTGATATGGTAGAGAGTATCACACAACAAAAAACGATTAAAGGCAAAGTACTGGATGTACAGGGTGAACCGATTATCGGCGCTAATGTAATTATAAAAGGTACAAGCAATGGAGTCATTACAGATATTGATGGAAATTTCACGCTTGACAATGTACCGCTCGGCAGTGTTGTTCAGATTTCTTATATTGGATATCTGACTAAAGAAGTTAAAATTACCGGCAATACTACAGAGCTGAAAATAGCTTTGACGGAAGATGCACAGTCACTGGATGAAGTCGTGGTTGTAGGATATGGTTCTGAAAAGAAGGTAAACCTGACGGGCTCTGTCGCCAATATCAATATGGCGGAAATGAGCGAAAGTCGTCCGATTACAGATGTATCACAGGGATTGGCGGGTATGGCTGCCGGTGTGCAGGTAACTTCCAGTTCAAACAAACCGGGTGATAACACGGCGTCTATAATGATTCGTGGCCAAGGAACCCTGAATAATTCGGCGCCACTTGTCATTATTGATGGAGTAGAAGGCTCATTAAACAGCGTACAACCTCAGGATATTGAGAATCTCTCGGTTCTGAAAGATGCTGCATCAGCAGCTATTTATGGTTCGAGAGCTGCTAATGGTGTTATTTTGATTACTACACGCAGCGGTAAGCAGGGTAAGACAAAAGTTGATTACAATGGTTATCTTTCTTGGGAGTCTGTAGGAAAAACCTTTGATTTAGTGTCTAACTATGCTGATTACATGGAATTGATTAATGAAGGTTTTTCCAATTCAAACTTGCCAACCAAATACTCGGATGATGCCATCAAATTGTGGCGTGCCAATGAAGGAAAAGATGCGTTGAAATATCCAAATACAAGTCTGATGGATGAGTTGTTTAAAACATCTTTGAGTAACAACCATAGTGTTTCAATTAGCGGTGGTTCGGATAAAGTCAAGTTTTATACTTCTTTTGGCTTCCTGCACTCACCGGGGGTGATGGATAATTCTGGTTATAAAAAGACGCAAGCACGCGTTAATCTGGACATTGACGTAACTTCCTGGTTGAAGATCGGAACTAATATTAATGGATATGTATCTTTTACGGAGCAGGGTACGAATAAAATGGAAGATGTCTTTACTTACGCTGCCGCTACTTCTCCGGGTATGGTGTTTCGTGCTCCTGATGGTCGGTTGGGTTCTGTAAATAATGACCAGGACGATGCTCAGAATGCAGCCAATAATCCTATTTATCGTTTATATAATACTGCGGGAGATATCCAAGAACGGTATGTGAAAAGCCGTTTTTACGGAACATTGACTCCTTTCAAAGGATTTACGCTGACTGGATCATTCAACTATATGTATCGTAATAAGACGGATGATGCTAAACCGGTATTTCTGGAGCAATGGAATTTCCTGAACGATGTGGTGGCTTCTACCGGCATTGGTAAAACTCACATCATGAACAGTGATTACAAATGGAATGACTATCTGATGGATGTGACCGCTGCTTATCAGAATAAGGTTTCCAAACTGGATTATAGCATTATGGTGGGAGCTAGTCAGGAATTGTTCCGCTATAAGTGGTTCAAGACAACCAAGCAGGACTTGCTGGATCCGGGACTGGGAGTGATTGATGGCGCCACCGGAGCTGCTTCGTCTTCAGGTAATACGGTGGAATGGGTGATGCGTTCTTACTTTAGTCGACTGAAATTGAACTGGGATAACAAATATCTGTTTGAAGTGAATCTCCGCGCTGATGGTTCTTCCCGTTTTATGGAGGGTAACCGTTGGGGATATTTCCCTTCAGCTTCCGCTGCTTGGAGAATCAGTGAAGAACCTTTTGTGAAAGATTTATCGGAGAAACTGACATTGAGTAATCTGAAACTACGCGCTTCGTATGGTGTGTTGGGTAACAATGCGTTGAGAAGTAAGAATGCGGATATTGAAGGTAATTATGATGCTCAATCTTTATATTCGGCATCCAACTATATCCTGAATAATAATATAGCTACCGGAGTGGCTATGCAGGCTATTCCTAATGGAAACCTGACTTGGGAAAAGACGAAAATCTTTAATGTAGGGGTGGATTTCGGTTTGGCAAATAACCGTTTTACCGGTACGGTCGAATATTTCCATAAAAAGACGGAAGATATCCTGATTGATCTTCCGGCTCCGCTTGTGAACGGAAATGCAACTATCCCAAGACAAAATGCAGGCATAGTGGTAAACAAAGGTGTGGAGATTAGTTTGGGCTGGCAAGATAAGATAAAGGATTTCTCTTATTTCGTGAATGGTAATATCACTTTTATAAACAACAAGGTAACCAAGTTCAAGGGCAATGAAAGTGCTATTACTAATGCTGATATGATTAAAGAAGGTTATTCGATAAATGTTCAGTATGGCTATGTTGTTGACCGCATTGTGCAGACACAGCAGGATTTGGACTTTGTGCAGCAGTTAGTGGATAATACTCCGATTGATCCAAGTACAGGCAAGCCTAAAAAAACATTTCCCTCTAATCGTCCGGAACTGGGAGACTTGCTATATAAAGATTTGAATGGTGACGGTGTGATTAATGATGATGACCGTACGATTATCGGTAATGGAGCTACTCCGAAATGTACTTTCGGCTTGAACTTGGGAGGGGCTTATAAAGGTTTCGATTTCTCTGTTCTCTTACAGGGGGTCACCGGAGTGGAAACTTATTGGCTGGATAATTATTTTCGTCCGGTTGTTCGACACAGTTATCAGCTCAACAAGAAGATAGCAGATGGTCGTTGGTATGAAGGTATTCAGGGATCAGCTCGCTATCCCCGCTTACTGGAATTCAGTGATAACCGGAATACATTGATTAGTGACTTCTGGATTCAGAATAGATCATTCCTTAAAATTAAGAATATCCAGTTAGGATACACCTTTACGAGAACGGCGTTCCCATCTCTGCCTATAGAGCGTGTGAGAATCTACGGTAGCTTAGAGAACTTCTTTACGTTTACCAAATATGATGGTCTGGACCCGGAAGTCTCTGGCGTCGACTACCCTTCTATGAGACAGGCTGTTATTGGAGTTAATCTTTCATTTTAAATTGATGTTTTATGAAAAAGTATAGAATAATATTAGGTGCATTTGTTGCATCAATGTGCTTGAATAGTTGTTATGATCTGGACAGGTATCCGGCCGACCAAATAAGCGATGGCATCTTCTGGCAAACGGAAACTCATGCCAAACAAGGAATGATGGGAGTATATGCAGCTCTCAGAGAAGATAATGCTTTTGGAATGAGATTTGCTTATGATTGTATGTCGGATATAGGGGTGGGATATGATTCTCAGGGTTTCGGACCGGTAATCTTAGGTACTTATAATGATCGGCATGCCTTAGTGGAGGATAAATGGAAGTCCCTTTACGACGGGGTGATGAGAGCCAATCTGGTGCTACAGAAGGTACCTGGGATAGAAAGTATGAGTGAAGAACTTAAAAGCCAGTATTTGGCAGAAGCCAGATTTTTGCGTGCCTTGTATTATTTCGAACTCTATAATTTCTATGGAGCATTGCCGCTATATGACGAAAGTGTAAACTTGAGTACAGATTATAATGACTTAAAGAAGCCCAGAAGCTCTGAAGAGCAAGTCGTGCAGTTCATCCTTGCTGACTTGGATGCCGCTGTTAATAGTAATCTTCCTGTAAAGAGGATACAAGATGACTATGGGCGCGTGACACTGGGAGCCGCTTATGCGTTGCGTGGAAAAGTATATCTGTATACGAAAGAGTATGCAAAAGCCGCCAAGGACTTCGAGGAAATTATATTGGATCCGTCGGGCAGAGGATATAATTACTCTTTGTATGCTGATTATGCTAAGTTATTCACTTCGGAAGGCGATCAAAGCGATGAAATGATTTTCGCTATTCAGAACTCAGGAGGTGTAGGCAAGGATTATGGTATGCCAATGACTTTCTATATGGGTAGCCGTGCTACGTATGGCAGTTGCTGGAATGTCGTGCTACCGTCCGCTACGTTGGTGGGCATGTATGAGTATAAGGATGGCAAACCTTTTGATTGGGAAGAAGTTATTCCAGGATTCAGCAGTACGGACGTGAAGGACAAAACCTTTGTATCGGTACTTGCAGAAGGAGGTAAAACGGTTGCGTCTTATCCCGAATACAAGGACAAGTTGCTCGAGATGTATCCGAAACGTGACCCGAGAATGAGTGAAACCATCATTATGCCTTATACCACTTATCCGGGGTGGGTAAATAATCAGCCTAAGACTTGTGAGTTTATAATTGCCCGGAACATAGCTCCGAATGAAACAAACGGCTTTATTCGATTGAGTCCTGCCAGAACAGAGTCGTACATTTTCCGGAAATTTGTACCCGAAGGTAATATGAATGGAGAGATAAATAATAGGGAACATACTCCTATTAACTTTCCAATACTCCGTCTGGCAGATGTGTTCCTAATGTATGCAGAGTGCAAGAATGAGTTGAATGACCAAGCTACGGCAGTAGAATATATTAATAAAGTGCGCCAACGCCCTTCTACCAATATGCCTGCTATCAACAGTGGTCCTGCATGGCTGAAAGCTTCTTCTAAAGAAGAGGTATTGACACGCATCAAACACGAAAGAGCCGTTGAACTTATTGCGGAAGGACATCGTTGGTTCGATCTTCGTCGCTGGGGTGTTGCCTTGGAAGTATTGCCGGGAGACGTATACGGAATAACCGGACGAAGACTGGTAACTCGCGTATTCACAGAGAAAGATTTGTTGTGGCCCGTACCGGGAGTCGAAATTGAAAGGAATCCGGATTTGAAACCTAATAATCCGGGGTGGAATTAATAATTGAATTAAAAATATATGTTTATGAAAAAGTTCAAGATGTTATTTGGTTTATTACTGGGAACGATGATATTGGCATCATGTTCTTCTGATTTATTGAATACTAACGTTGACGACCCTATGACCAGAGGTATTCTTTCTACTGACGATTTTGGTCAAACAATGATTTTGGGAGCCCATAAGTGCAATGATATTGTTAAGTTACAGGATGCTGTCGATTATGGGATAAGTAATTTTGAAGTAGATATTCATGTTTCCAGAGAGAGTGGTACTCCTGTTTTGATGATTGGGCATGAACTGGAAACTTCAACAGGCCAAACTTTTGAGGAGTATATGGATGATCTCCTTGTAATGAAACCTGATTTTAATTTTTTATGGCTTGATTTTAAGGATTTGAGTACGGATGAGAATGAAGCGATTATTCGTGAAACCTTGTATCGTCTAGACAGCAAATATAATATCAAGCAACGTGTTTTGGTTGAAAGTCGTTATATCACACATCTGACTTCATTTGCAAATGATGGATGGCATGTAAGTTTTTACTCTACTTGGAGTAGTCTGGTAGGAAAAACCGAACAAGAACAAAAGGAAATTTGTGATGGTTGGCTGAAATCTATGCAGGAAAATAATGTTGACGGAATAAGTTTTGATTCTGACGTCTATCAGGCTATGAAAACGAACTTTGAGAATGCGCAAGTCAATAACAGGCCTGTAAGACAATATTCGTGGAATTATAGAATCTATTATAATGAACCGGACATTTATGAAAAAATAAAGAAATACAGTCATTTGACCGTTCTCATAATAGGTTTTCCTAATGAAAAAATTCCGAAATTAATCATGGATGTACAATTTGCAGATAAGGGGATAGCTACTAATATGAATGAAGAAATATCTTCTTTGCCCGTTGTAGAAGGAACGACGAATGCCATAGAAACACGTTGGAATAGTTTGTATGAGAAATATGAGGCCGTTTTTGATGGAAGTAATTTCTTCTATATTCCTTATAGTAAAGAAGATGCTATTGGTAAAGCTATGAAAGGGATGTTTTCTATGGAAATCCTATTTTCTCCTGATGGAGGAGTAAATCCATTCTCCTCAATGGAAAGCGGTGGATTAGGGTATGAAATTACCAGCGGTAGCCAACTGGCGTTTTATTATAGGGCAAATAATAAGTGGGTATTGCCAAATAATAATTTTCAGACTCCTATTCAATTAGGAAAAGATATTTATTACCATGCTGTTGTTACATACGATAAAACAACTTTCAGGATGTATATTAATGGTACTAAAGTGAAAGAAGTAAAAGTATCCGGAACATTTAATTTCCCCAAAAAAGACCAAGCACCTGATTATCTGTTAGGAATTGGTGGAGATTATCGTGATACGGCTACTCCTTCAATACAAAATCCTTTCATTGGAAAGATTGTATATGCTAAATTGTATAAAGGAGTATTGAGCAACTCAGATATAACCAATTGAATCAATAGGTTTTAGATAATGAGATTATATATGTAGGAATTTCCTGATTGTATTCTCATACTGAACAAGTAGAAGAATCTGTAAGCATTCAAGTTTATGTATACAGATTCTTCGTTTTGTTTATAACTATAAAATAAATTACCATGAAAATGTTTATCAGACTATTTATATGCTTGTTCTTTCTGGGAGGCAGTGCATTAGCGCAGGATATTTCTCCTATCCTTAAATTTGGGCTGTTTGCCGATACACAGTATGCAGACTGCCCCTCGGAAAATGCACGATTTTATAGGCAGGCATTGCAGAAACTGGATACTTGCATCAATTATTTCAATCAGCAGAATGTCCAGTTTACTATTAATCTGGGGGATATTATTGACAGGAAGAACAGTGATTTAAAAATGATAATGTCCTCTCTCGCTCATCTTAATAACAAGATTTATCATATTACGGGTAATCATGATTATAAAGAAGTGACAGATAATTCTGTTCTCTATCGACAGTTGAGTATGCCTTCCGAATATTACTCGTTCAAGAAGCAAAATTGGGTTTTCATCATGTTGAACACTAATGAAGTGTCAGCTTATGCTAATGTAACGGGAACTGAAAAAGAACAGGAATTGGCTGAGATGTTGGAGCAAATAAAACAAACCGAAGGAAAACAAGCCTACAGGTGGAATGGAGGAATCAGCAGAAAGCAGATGAAATGGCTGGATGACTTGTTGGGAAAATGTGAAAGAAATCATAACAATGTGCTGATTTTTACACATCATCCGCTTTATCCGCAGGGTGAATTTACGGCTTTAAACAATATAGAGATTTTGAATACGATTTCGAAATATCCATGTGTAAAAGCTGTATTTTCAGGACATCATCATGCCGGGGCATTTGGATATTACAAAGGAATCCCGATGATTACCCAGGAAGGCATGATAGAGACGGAAACGCAAAATGCATACTCCACAGTAGAGATTACTCGAGATTCTATTCTTGTGAAAGGACGCGGAAGAGTGCCTTCGCGTTCATTCAAGTATTCGCATCTGCCTTATTGGAAAGATATTCAGACGACTTCTGTAAATACGCAAAATCCCCGAACTTCTTTTATGACGTATGCCAACCGTGCGCAGGCTATGACCGGGCGGTATGAAGAAAGCCCGTATTATAAACTCTTGAATGGTATTTGGAAATTCTATTATGTAGATTCCTACAAGGAACTTCCGGCTGATGTTGTGGATACTACGGCTGCTGTGGTCGGATGGAAGAGTATCAAGGTTCCTGGAAACTGGGAGCTACAAGGGTATGGGACCGCCATCTATACCAATCAGTGCTATGAGTTTCAATCGAGTAATCCGCAGCCTCCTCAATTGCCGGAAGAAAATCCGGTGGGTGTTTATCGTAAGGAGTTCACTTTACCAACCGATTGGGAAGGGCGTGACGTTTATTTGCATATTGCAGGTGCCAAGTCAGGATGCTATGTATATATAAACGGGCATGAAGTTGGGTATAGCGAGGACTCTAAGAATCCAGCGGAATATCTGATTAATAGATATCTGAAATCAGGTGAAAATACACTTGTACTGAAAATATTTCGTTGGAGTACCGGCTCTTATCTGGAGTGTCAGGACTTTTGGCGTATGAGCGGAATTGAACGTGATGTGTTTCTTTATTCGCAGCCAAAAGCTTCCATAAAAGATTTTCGTATAACTTCTACTTTAGATGACAGTTACAGGAATGGTGTTTTTCGTTTGGCTCTTGATTTAAAGAACCATAAGGACACTAATGCCAATCTGGCTATTGGATATGAATTGATTGACTGCTCGGGCAGAGTGGTTGCTACCGGAGAGAAGAATGTGTCCATGAAATCGAAAGGGATGGTCACGGCAACTTTTGAACGGCAATTGCCGGATGTGGAAACTTGGACTTCGGAAGCTCCGAATCTGTATAAGTTGATGATGACTGTCAGGGAGAATGGTAAAATAAGCGAGGTGGTGCCATTTAATGTGGGGTTCCGTCGTATTGAAATCAAGGAAATAGAACAAAAGTCTGCTAGTGGAAAAAATTACACGGTTTTGTTAATTAATGGACAACCGTTGAAATTGAAAGGTGTGAATATTCATGAGCATGATCCGGAAACCGGGCATTATCTTACCGAGGAGTTGATGCGTAAAGATCTTGAATTGATGAGGCGTGCCAATATCAATACAGTCCGTTTGTGCCATTATCCACAAGACCGGCGTTTTTACGAATTGTGTGATGAATATGGTTTTTATGTTTATGACGAAGCCAATATCGAAAGTCACGGCATGCGCTATGATTTACGAAAAGGTGGTACATTGGGGAATAATCCCGAATGGTTGAAACCTCACATGTATCGTACGATTAATATGTTCGAACGTAATAAGAACTATCCTTCTTTAACGTTCTGGTCATTGGGGAATGAAGGCGGGAACGGCTATAATTTTTATCAGACCTATTTGTGGATGAAGCAGGCGGACAAGGATATTATGAATCGTCCGGTGAATTATGAACGTGCTCAGTGGGAGTGGAACTCAGACCTGTACGTCCCGCAATATCCAAGTGCAGGCTGGTTGGAAAACATCGGAAAGAATGGAAGTGACCGTCCGGTAGTGCCATCCGAATATGCACATGCTATGGGTAATTCTACCGGTAGTCTTTGGGATCAGTGGAAAGCTATTTATAAGTATCCCAATCTGCAAGGTGGATATATCTGGGATTGGGTGGACCAGGGGATTCTAACACAAGATGAAAATGGACGTTCATTCTGGGCTTATGGAGGAGATTTTGGGAAAAACATGCCGAGCGATGGTAACTTTTGTTGTAATGGCATTGTCAACCCTGACCGCACTCCTCATCCAGCTTATAGTGAAGTGAAATATGTGCATCAGAATATAGCCTTTGAGGCTATAGATCTGGTTCGTGGTGAATTCATCGTCAAGAATCGTTTTTATTTTACGAATCTGAAGAAATACATGATTCATTATAAGGTGAAAGAAAATGCTAAAACGATTCGTAGTGGCAAAGTATGTTTGGATATTGCACCTCAGGATAGTAAACAACTGAACGTGAATGTGAGCGGATTGAAACCAAAAGCGGGAACCGAATATTTTGTGGAATTTAGTGTGACGACTACTCAGCAGGAAGCTTTAATTCCTGTAGGTTATGAAATAGCTAAAGAACAAATTCGTTTGCCAATAGAGCCATTGGCGCGTATTTACAAAGTTGATGGACCGGCGTTAAGTTGCAGTGTAGAAGACGAGTTGCTGAAAGTAGCATCGTCAAAAGTCTATTTTGTATTTAGCAAGAAAGAAGGACTGGTTACTTCCTATAAAATGAACGGCACTGAATATTTCACGGATAATTTTGGATTTCAACCCAACTTTTGGCGTGCGCCCAATGATAATGATTATGGAAGTCAGTCGCCTAAACGGTTACAAACGTGGAAACAGGCCAGCAAAGACTTCAAGGTTGCAGATGCGAATGTAAAAATGGATGGTAAAGATGCCGTACTAGCTGTTGACTATTTATTACCTGCTGGGAACAGATATATTGTCACTTATCGTATCCATCCTTCCGGTGTAATAAAGGCTAGTTATACTTTTACCCCTGTGGAACAGAAAACCAATCGGACAGGAGATGCAAGGATAGAAATAGATCCTTTTACTTTGGGTAGTGAGGATATTCAGAAAAGAAGAACGGAACTTGTGGTACCACGTATTGGAATGCGTTTTCGTCTGCCCGTGGATATGAACTTAATTACCTATTTCGGGCGTGGTCCGGAAGAGAATTACATAGATCGCAATGCTGGGGTAACTGTAGATTTATTCCAAAATACTGCCGAGCAGATGTATTTTCCGTATGTACGGCCACAGGAGAATGGGCACCGTACCGATACCCGCTGGCTTACTCTGAAAAAAAAGAATGGTAAAGGGCTGACAATTTATGCTGACCATACTATGGGCTTTACCGCATTGCGCAATTCAATAGAGGACTTTGACGGTGAAGAGGCTATTCTGCGAGATTATCAATGGCTCAACCGCAATGAAGAAGAATTGAAACATGACACTATAGCTGCTAAAAATGTGAGACCGCGCCAGACTCATATCAATGATATAACGCCTGAAAATTTTGTGGAAGTCTGCATTGATATGAAACAAATGGGAGTAGGCGGGTATGACAGTTGGGGAGCTATCCCCGATTCACAATATCTTATTCCTGCTAACCAAGAGTATCAGTGGGGAGTGACTATTGTGCCGATGTAATCTTTAGTTTGCCATAAGTTATTAACGCTTATGGCAAACTCTTTTTGTTTAAAGTCAATTTATATATCTTATATAATTCCTTCCTCTTTCAATCCTTTTTCTTCTTCCAGAATTTCAGGTGTCAGTAGTTCTTTGGGGAGGTAATAGCTTAAGGGTATGCGATAGCAGTCTACCTTCTTGAGGCGTCTGAGCAGATTGCGGTCTGCCATGAAATAGACCTTCGATACACTGACTTCTCCGGGAGTCACCTGGCCCGGATGCTCGAATCCTTTGCTGGTCAAGGCAGTCTGAAAGGTACCGAATCCCCGTATGGTGACCGATTGTCCTTTGCTGAGTTCCGTTTCTATAACTTCGCTGACGGCGGTCAGCACTCCCTCCACCATTCCGCGGTTGAAACCTCCGCGCATGGCTACCAGTTCTCCCAGTTCTTTTTCGTTTACTCCGCCACGGCGTTGAAACTTACGGATGACGGCATACCATAGTCCGCTTTTTGCCTTATTCAGCAGGTTTGTTTTCTGTCTTACTAAGTATGGAATTGACATATTACTACTATTAAGTTGTGAACTTACTACTATTCTTGTTTTTGGTTACTACGGGGAACTTACGAGTTGTACAACTCGTACAGCTCCAGTCGTACAACTTAGGCTGCTCCAGTTGTACAACTCGTAAGTTTTTAGTAACTGCAAAGATAAGGAATGATAGGGGGAAACAAAAGAGAATGATGTGAAGTCATGTGAAAAAGGTATGCCTTTTCTATTTCTTCTCCCCGAAATCATTTATTTTTGTAAGCTAATTGAATGAATATTCTAAAAATGAACAGACCTGAGAAGCGAGTATTGGTGGGTATGAGCGGCGGTATTGACAGTACTGCCACTTGTCTGATGTTGAAAGAACAGGGGTATGAGATAGTCGGACTAACCATGTGGGTGTGGGGAGATGAACCGGTGGAGGCGCGGCAGCTTGCCGATAGCATGGGCATCGAACACTATGTGGCCGATGAACGTGAGGCTTTTCGCAAAGTAATTGTGCAGAACTTTATTGATGAATATTGTCAGGGGCGGACACCTAATCCGTGCGTGATGTGTAATCCTACGTTTAAATTCCGCATACTCACTGAATGGGCGGATAAACTGGATTGCGCATTTATCTCTACCGGGCATTATAGCCGTCTGGAAGAAAAGAACGGGAATATATATATAGTGGCCGGAGATGACGATAAGAAAGACCAGTCTTATTTTCTCTGGCGACTGGGGCAGGATGTGCTGAGACGTTGCCTTTTTCCGCTGGGCACCTATACTAAGTTGCAAGTACGGGAGTATTTGCGCGAGAAAGGTTATCAGTTGAAGGCAGAAGAAGGGGAGAGCATGGAGGTATGTTTCATCAAGGGTGATTATCGGGACTTCCTGCGCGAACATTCTCCTGAAATAGACCGTGAAATCGGTCCCGGATGGTTTGTCAATTCCGAAGGGGTGAAGTTGGGCGAACATAAAGGTTTTCCTTATTATACCATCGGACAGCGGAAAGGCCTGGAAATAGCTTTAGGCAAACCGGCTTATGTGTTGAAGATAAATCCGCAGAAAAATACAGTGATGCTGGGAGATGCCGAACAACTACAGACTGAATATATGCTGACCGAACAGGATAACATCATCGATGAACAGGAATTCTTTTCGGCTCCAGACTTGGCGGTACGTATCCGTTATCGTAGCAAGCCGATTCCCTGCACGGTGAAAAGGTTGGAAGACGGACGGCTATTTGTACATTTCTTGTCCGAAGCATCAGCAATAGCACCCGGTCAGTCAGCCGTATTCTATATTGGAAGGCGGGTAGTGGGAGGCTCTTTCATTGCTTCACAACGCGGCATCGGGCTGGTTATTTCAGAAAATAAATAAGTAATTAAATAATAGCATGAGAAAATTGTTTTCCCTTTTAGTTGTTGTCTTGTTTGCAACAGGGGTATCGGCACAGCAAGATACATTGAAGTATCGCATCAGTCTGAAAGACAAGGCCGCCACAGAGTATTCGCTGAAACAGCCGGAGAAGTTCCTGTCTGAAAAAGCAATCGAACGCCGCAAGAAACAGAATCTTCCCATTGACTCTACCGACCTTCCGGTTTGCCGTAAATATATAGATGAAATCCGCAAGCAAGGAGTTACTATCGTAGTGACCGGAAAATGGAATAATTTTGTAACGGTATCTTGCAACGATACAACTCTGATTGACCGAATTGAAGCGCTGCCTTTTGTTCTTTCCACAGAAAAGGTCTGGATTTTTCCCGGTGCCGACAAACCGTCGATGGCGACGGAACGGGATTCTGTAATCAATCAGCCGACAATACATCCGGATAGCATTTACGGACGTGCCATTACTCAGATTCAGTTGAGCAACGGCGATAAGCTCCACGAAGCCGGATTCAAAGGGCAGGGTATGACGATTGCGGTTATTGATGCCGGCTTCCATAATGTAGATAAGATTACTGCTATGCAGAATATCCGTATTCTCGGTACGAAAGATTTTGTGAATCCTCAAGCTGACATCTTTGCTGAGAGCAGTCATGGCTTGTCGGTACTTTCCTGCATTGGTACGAACCAGCCTGGTATTATGACAGGTACGGCTCCCGAAGCTTCCTTCTGGTTGCTCCGTAGTGAAGATGAATATTCCGAGCATCTGGTAGAACAGGATTATTGGGCCGCTGCCGTTGAATTTGCCGATAGCGTGGGAGTGGATGTGTTGAATACCTCCTTAGGGTACTATGCGTTTGATGATAAATCGAAAAATTATAAATACCGTGACTTGGACGGGCATCATGCGCTGATGTCACGTCAGGCTTCGCTTATTGCAGATAAGGGAATGGTATTGGTGTGCAGTGCCGGAAATTCGGGTATGGGTTCCTGGAAGAAGATAACCCCTCCGGGAGATGCTGACAATGTACTGACAGTGGGTGCTATTGATAAGAAGGCTGTGCTGGCTCCCTTCTCTTCTATCGGTAACACGGCTGATGGCCGTGTGAAACCAGATGTTGTGGCCGTTGGCGCCGGATCTGATGTCATCCGTACGGATGGAAATCAGGGACGGGCAAATGGAACTTCTTTCTCTTCTCCCATCATGTGTGGCATGGTGGCTTGTTTGTGGCAGGCTTGCCCGAAGCTGACGGCAAAAGAACTGGTGGAACTTGTGCGCCGGGCTGGTGACCGTGCGGCTTTCCCGGATAATATTTACGGATATGGAGTGCCTGATATGTGGAAGGCGTATAATGATTATAAGTCAAAGAATTAAGACGAATCAGTGGCGAAATAAGATTCATAATCGAAAATAATGGAAACTTTATCTCTCTTAGAACTTAATGCCTTGGTGCGTCGCAGCCTCGAACAATGTCTGCCCGGTGAGTATTGGGTGCAGGCTGAGTTGAGCGACGTGCGTACTAACAGCACCGGACATTGCTATCTGGAATTCATTCAAAAAGATTCCCGCAGCAACAGCCTGGTAGCCAAAGCGAGGGGAACAATTTGGGCGAATGTATATCGTTTGTTGAAACCTTACTTTGAAGAGACTACAGGACAGGCTTTTGTTTCCGGCATCAAGGTGCTGGTGCAGGTTTCTGTCAGTTTCCATGAGCTTTACGGCTATAGCCTTACGGTGCAGGATATTGACCCTACCTATACTTTGGGGGATATGGCACGCCGTCGCCGGGAGATTTTGAAACAGTTGGAAGAAGAAGGTGTACTTACCTTGAATAAAGAGTTGGAGATGCCCGATTTGCCGCAACGTATTGCCGTAATTTCTTCCCCTACGGCTGCCGGCTATGGCGATTTCTGCCACCAGTTGCAGAATAATCCCCGTGGCTTTTTCTTCTATACGGAGCTATTTCCTGCTTTGATGCAAGGCGATCGTGTAGAAGAGTCTGTATTGGCAGCTTTGGATATTATATTAAATCGTCAGAATGATTTTGATGCTGTAGTCATCATTCGTGGAGGTGGAGCTACTTCCGATCTTTCCGGCTTCGACACTTATCTGCTTGCTGCTGCTTGTGCACAATTTCCATTGCCTATTATCACCGGAATAGGACATGAAAGAGATGATACGGTACTCGATTCTGTGGCGCATACCCGTGTGAAAACCCCGACAGCCGCTGCCGAATATCTTATTGATTGCATGGACCTTGCTGCCGACGGGCTGGAAGTTCTTGTCAGTCGCTTGCACGAAAGCGTCCTTTCCCGCCTGACGGAAGAACACCGGAAACTGAATTTATATAGAAATCGTATTCCCTCTGCCGTTGTTCGCCGCATCTCTGATGCCAAGCTAACCCTGTTGACTGCCCGAAGAGATATTTCTCAGGCAGTTACGTCTTCTCTTTCGCATCAGCGTCATCGTCTGGAACTGTTGAAGCAACGCCTGACTGATGCCTCTCCTGAAAAGATGCTTGCCCGTGGTTACAGTATCACCTTGAAAGATGGGAAAGTTGTGAAAGATGCTGCTTTCCTGAATGAGAATGATGAAATACTCACCCGCTTCTATCGGGGAGAAGTAACTTCAACTATAAATCATAAATCATAAATACTCTTATGCCTACTCCGAAGAAAAAAGAAACTTATTCCCAAGCCATGGAGCGCTTGGAGAAGATTGTCCGTCAAATAGACAATAATGAGTTGGAAATTGATGCGCTTGCCGAAAAAATAAAGGAAGCGAATGAGATTATTGCGTTTTGCAGCGATAAATTGACCAAAGCCGATAAGGAAATTGAAAAATTACTGTCGGAGAAGCGAGAATGTGAAGAATAAAGAGTAAATTTGTTGCAGAATGTACGTAATGAGATTACTAATACTTTGAGATATGAAAGAAATAGATTGGGCTAATCTGTCATTCGGATACATGAAGACAGATTATAATGTGAGAATTAATTTCCGCGAAGGTGCGTGGGGAGAACTTGAAATCAGCAGTAGCGAACAGGTCAATCTGCATATGGCAGCTACTTGTCTGCACTATGGTCAGGAAGCGTTCGAGGGCTTGAAAGCTTTCCGTGGAAAAGATGGTAAGGTGCGCATCTTCCGTTTGGAAGAGAATGCAGCTCGTTTGCAATCCACCTGTCGCGGTATTATGATGGCTGAATTGCCGACAGAACGTTTCAAGGAAGCTGTGCTGAAAGCAGTGAAGATGAACGAACGTTTCATTCCGCCTTACGAAAGCGGTGCATCCCTTTATATCCGTCCGTTACTGATTGGGACAGGTGCACAGGTTGGTGTACGTCCGTCTAATGAATATATGTTCCTGATATTTGTAACTCCGGTAGGCCCGTACTTCAAGGGTGGTTTTGCTGCTACTCCTTATGTTATCACACGTAAGTATGACCGTGCTGCTCCGCTCGGAACGGGTATTTATAAGATTGGTGGTAACTATGCTGCCAGTTTGCGTGCCAGTCATGAAGCTCATGCGGCTGGTTATTCCGCAGAGTTCTATCTGGATGCAAAAGAAAAGAAATATATCGACGAATGTGGTGCTGCCAACTTCTTCGGAATTAAAGATAATACGTATATCACTCCTCTGTCTTCCTCCATCCTGCCTTCCATCACAAACAAGAGTTTGATGCAGTTGGCCGAAGACATGGGTATGAAGGTGGAACGCCGTCCGGTTGCCGAAGAAGAACTTACGACTTTTGAGGAAGCCGGTGCTTGCGGAACAGCTGCCGTTATCAGTCCGATTGAACGCATTGATGACCCTGAAAATGGACATTCTTATGTGATAGCCAAAGATGGTAAACCGGGACCTATCTGCACAAAGTTGTACAACAAGCTGCGTGGTATCCAATATGGCGACGAACCTGACACGCACGGCTGGGTAACCATTGTGGAATAACGCATGAGTAAAGGTAAGTTAGCGAAGTTTGCCGATATGGCAAGTTATCCGCATGTGTTCGAATATCCTTATTCAGCAGTAGATAACGTGCCCTTTGAGATGAAAGGACAATGGAACGAGTCATTCTTTGGGAATGACCGTCCCATTGTTTTGGAATTAGGTTGCGGACGTGGTGAGTATACCGTAGGTCTGGGAAAGCTATTTCCCGAAAAGAACTTTATCGGAGTTGACATTAAAGGTGCCCGTATGTGGTCTGGTGCCACGGAGTCGATGCAGGCTGGCATGAAGAATGTTGCTTTTCTGCGTACGAACATCGAAATTATCGACCGTTTCTTTGCGGAGAATGAGGTAAGTGAAATATGGCTGACCTTCTCTGACCCGCAGATGAAGAAAGCAACCAAGCGTCTGACCTCCACTTATTTTATGGAGCGTTATCGCAAATTTCTGAAACCGGATGGTATCATCCATCTCAAGACAGATAGTAATTTTATGTTCACTTATACCCGCTACATGATTGAGGAGAATCACCTTCCGGTAGATGTAATGACAGAAGACCTGTATCACTCTGGCATGGCTGATGATATTCTCAGTATTAAGACTTATTATGAACAACAGTGGTTGGATCGCGGGCTGAACATCAAGTATATCAAGTTTCATCTGCCTGAAGAGGGCGAACTGCATGAACCCGATGTGGAAATAGAGTTAGATGAGTATCGCAGTTATAACCGCAGCAAGCGGAGTGGACTGCAAACTTCAAAATAACAATTTTAATAATGACACTTTATCCTAAACTGATTTTAGATGCACTGGCAACAGTGCGATATCCCGGCACAGGAAAGAACCTCGTAGAGGCGGAGATGGTTGCCGATAATTTACGTATTGACGGGATGAAGGTTAGTTTCTCTCTGATATTCGAGAAACCGACCGATCCTTTCATGAAATCTGTGGTAAAGGCGGCAGAAGCGGCTATTCACACGTATGTGTCTAAGGACATTGAAGTTTCCATCGCTACGGAGAGTAAGCAGGCTGCACGTCCCGAACCGGGCAAGTTGCTGCCGCAAGTGAAGAATATTATTGGAATTTCTTCCGGAAAAGGAGGTGTGGGTAAATCGACGGTATCTGCCAATCTTGCGGTGTCTTTGGCAAAGCTGGGTTACAAGGTTGGGCTGCTCGATGCTGATATTTTCGGTCCGTCTATGCCGAAGATGTTCCAGGTGGAAGATGCACGCCCCTATGCAGAGAATATAGGTGGTCGTGATTTGATTATACCTGTTGAGAAATATGGCATTAAACTGCTCTCTATCGGTTTTTTTGTAGACCCTGACCAAGCAACTCTGTGGCGTGGCGGTATGGCAAGTAATGCCTTGAAGCAACTGATAGCGGATGCGAATTGGGGCGACCTCGATTATTTCCTTATCGACCTGCCTCCCGGTACAAGCGATATCCACCTGACAGTGGTTCAGACGCTTGCCTTGACAGGGGTCATCGTAGTCAGTACTCCGCAAGCCGTAGCATTGGCCGATGCTCGTAAAGGTATCAATATGTTTGTCAATGAAAAGGTAAATGTCCCTATTCTCGGTTTGGTAGAGAATATGGCTTGGTTTACGCCTGCCGAACTGCCGGAAAATAAATACTATATTTTCGGTAAAGAAGGTGCCAAGAAGCTGGCGGAGGAAATGAATGTACCTTTGCTGGGACAAATTCCTATTGTACAAAGCATCTGCGAAAGTGGCGACAAAGGTACACCGGTGGCGCTTGATGAGAATACTGTGACAGGGCGTGCTTTCCTGCAATTAGCGGCAAGCATGGTTCGCCAGGTAGATAAACGGAATGTGGAAATGGCACCGACGGAAGTGGTGAAGATGCAGAAATAAGAGTATCTTTTGCGATTAATAAAGAAAACAGTAGACTGAGAATTAGTGGCTCAATCTACTGTTTTTTTATTGGGGCATGTTTCTATAATAATTCCGTTATAGCGTCCATAATTTCTTTGTCTGTTCTTTCGTTGCCATAACCTCTGATAACTTTTCTGATAATGTGATGTTCGTCCAGTATGAAGAAGAAGGGAGCAGCATTCCCTGTTTGATAGTCTTTGATTACTTGGTCGTTTGCATTCAGAATAGTGTAATTGAGTTTTTTATTATTTGCATAAACTTGAATGGAATGTTCTTTTCGGCTCCAGCCTTCTATTGCTATAAGGTCGAAATCTTCATTACTGAATTTGCCTTTCAATTCTTTCAGGAAGGGAACGGCAGCCTGACAGGCACCACAGCCTATTCCGGTAAAGTTGATTAGCAACACTTTGCTTTTTAAGTTGGCAAGTGATACCGGATTGCCATTGGAGTCATTTAAAGTCCATTCCGGCGCTAGTTGACCTGTAAGGTCGGGTATTGAATTAGGCTTCTGGTTACCATAGCGATATGGTTCAATAGTATATTCTTTTGGATAATAATCAGACATATTGAAATCTTGGATGGATAACCGGTTGAATTCTACGGTTGTGATAGTTTTAGCGGATATACTGTGCGACATCTCCCTCCGTGCTTTATAAGGTAGGTTGTTCGATTTATGTATCCATATTTCATAGATTGAAGTGGGTTCGGTGTAAAAAGGTGTCTCCGGCATGTGATAGGCTTTACCGAAGAATTCCACTTGTGTATCCTCTTCAATAACCAATCTGAAAAAGTAATCGTCACCTTTATCCTGTAAGTCAACAGTTATATTATCCTTCGTTTGCAGAGCATATTTAATAATGTTTTTTGTATAATTATAAAATGGTGGCTCCACTAATCTGAAAGGGAGTGGTCGGGCGGTAAAGTCGTCTTCTACAATTGCTTTGTCATCATCATATATCAATACTCTTTTGTTTCCATTATAGCAGAAGTCCATTTTATCCATGTCCTTCGTTTCGAAAGATGCATAACTTGCTCCAATGGTACTATCTTTCGGATTGTTATATTCATTGATATAACGAGAATAAGTGAATATTGGAACTGTATCACCAGGTTGCCAGGATTCATTAAAACTCGTGTAGCTTGCTGACTCTACCTTTTCGAGGTTATTGAGTACTTTCTGTAGATACTCCTTTTTGTTTTCTTGGGCGTTGCCTGCGTTGATTGTGAATAAGAAGGATAATAGAACAAGTAGCTTTTTCATGGTATAAGAATTTAATGATTATCTGCATCCTGCCCCTGATATCGGAATAAACGATCAGGGGTAGGACTTGCGGATAATCTATTGTGTAAGAGAGAATTTTTCTCTGATTATGATTTCCTTATTGTAACTTGAATTCAATAGGGAATGTGTATCTCACATTGACAGCCTTTCCTCTCTGCATGCCCGGTTGCCATTTAGGCATGTTTGAAGTCACACGAATTGCTTCTGCGTCCAGTGAAGGGTCTACACTTTTACTTATTTTCGGATTTGTAACGTTGCCATTTGAGTCGATGATAACTTGTACAATTACTTGTCCTTGTGCTCCTGCTTTTTGTGCCGCTACCGGATATTTAATGTTTTTGGACAGATACCGCATCAGTCCTTCCATACCACCGGCAAATGAAGGCATTTGTTCTACGACTTCAAAAACCACATCTTCTTCTACTGGTGATTTTTCCTGGCTTGCATAACCTACTACGACTATTGACTCATCAATCTTCGGTACAGGTTTGAATTCTTCCTTCTTTTCATCATTTAAGCGGAACATAACAGGAACGGTATATTTCACCCGTACAGGCTTACCTCCCTGTGTACCGGGTTTCCAATGTGGCATTGCACTGATAACGCGCACTGCTTCACCGTCCAATTCAGGGTCTACTCCACGGAGAATTCCTATGTTGGAGATGCTTCCATCCGTATTTACAATAAATTGTACAGTAACGCGTCCTTGTGTACCATTCTTCTGTGCATTCACCGGATATCTGATGTTTTTCGATAAGAATTGCATCATTCCTGACATTCCGCCATCCGGAAATTCAGGCATTTGTTCTACTACTTCAAATACAGGATTATCCGGATCATTGGCAGGCGGATTTTGCCATTCCCTATCCATGACAATCTTCATGTTGGAGTTGCTTTCTTGGTCGACAGTGACGGGTACTCCCATCATTTTTCCATCTTTTTTCCAAATTATCACCATTTTTGCGTTTTCGAATGCTTTGAAAGAAAAGTTACCGTTCTTTCCCGTGACATACGATTGATCTTTTGGTAGTTTGTGGCTACCATTAATGAGGAATTCAGCACCTTCCACTGCTTTTCCGTCTTTATCCACTACTACTCCTTTGTAAGTCACAAGCTTGTCTTTATCCTGTTGCGGTGTCGGTGTTTCCAGCGGTGCCGTTTCAGTAGCAACTTCCATATCCGGCGCCGTTGTATCCGGCGTCAGATTATCTTCCACAGCCTCTATGACATCTCTGGCAACTTCTTTCGTGGTGCGTGCCACGGCTTCGATGTTGCTGATAATCATAAGTAAGGCTGCCAAGGGGAGAAACATAAGATACTTAGTTCTCCCTATTTCTCGGGTTCTCTTTTTGTTCATCATTTTGATGCGTTTTTTTAAGGGTAATACATTAAAACTGTTATAGATAGTTGCTGCAGCCTTATGATGGGATAATCCTAACAGATGATACTGATAGGCTTTAGAATCATGCCCGGTTTCCAATACACGGTTGTCCGCCAGATATTCCAGATTGGTGCGGATTTCCCGTTTCATGAGCCAGGCAAAGGGATTGAACCAGCAGAATACGCATACGCTTTCACTGACAAGTACATCAATGGAATGCCATTGATTGGCATGGGTTTGCTCGTGAATTAATATTTCGCTTAGTTCATCTTTGGTGTGCGAATCCGGATGAATGAATATCCAGTGAAAGAAAGAAAAAGGTCCGCCCGCTTGTTTGAGCAGATGTACATTGGTATTTTCAATTCGTGTTTTCCGACAGCGGAAAGCCAGCCGGATAATACCTGCAAGTTGTATGAGGAGGCGGATAGCTAACAAGGCTACTCCTCCCCAATAGATGAAACCCGCCGTTTGGAGCAAAAGCGTTTTCCAGTCGAAAGTGGCTTGTTCCGGTGTAAAGGTGAGTTCCGGTAAAACGATGTCGGCATACAAATCTGCCATTGCTACCATGGGCTCCTGCTCTGTAATCCATGCCTGTATATTCAGTAGCGGATAGACGGCAGATACGGCAAAGAAGCAGAGTAATGCTACCCTGCGCCACGTGAAGAACGTGTCTTTATAGAAAAACAGCCGGTAGAACGCATAAAACAGCGCAATGGCTACGTTGATTTTTAGAAAATAGGCCAACATATCAATTTATAATTTATGAATTATGTATTTCTTGATTTATGAAAAGTTCCCCCTTATTTCGGATGATATAAATCATAAATCAAAAATCATAAATCTTCATTCTTTTCCTTTTTCAATCATATCAATTATATCTTTCAGGTCATTGGTCGAAATTTTTTGCTCTTTGGCAAAGAAAGAAACCATTTCCTTGTATGAATTCTCAAAATAGTTATGCACGAAGCCACTCATGAAAGTACGTTTGTACTCGCTTTCACGAATGGCAGGCGTGTATTGATACGTATTTCCTACACGGGCGGCTGTGACATACTTTTTGCGTTCTAGGTTTTTAACGATGGACGCTACTGTTGTGTAAGGAGGTGCCGGTTTGGGATATTTGGCAACAATGTCTTTTACGAAGCAACTACCCAGTTCCCAGATGTAGATCATTACTTCTTCTTCTTGTATTGTTAATTTTTCCATGGAAATAAAGTATTAAAATGAATTCAATGCAAAGCTACGAAAAGTTCGTAATAAAGCAACGGGCAGTGAGTTAATTAATCTAAACTATTGCAGCGTATGTGACATTTATTCCCACAGTGATGTATTTTTGTAGTCCTATATATTGTAATACAATACAAACTTAATACTTTAAATTTAATAGTTATGAGGATTTTGAAATCATTGTTATTGGGTATGTGTGTCGCTTTGTGTGCATGCACTTCTCAGAATTCTACTGTGCAGACTAATGATAAGGGAACTCAGTGGGAGTGGAAGAATGGAACCATTGTAGTGAAAACTCCTGAGCGTCCGGCTGGGCAGCAAAGTGTAATCGGGCTGACTGCTCCGAAGATGGAAGTAGTTCGTGTAGGGTTTGTTGGTTTGGGTATGCGTGGTCCCGGAGCTGTGGAACGCTTCACTCACATCCCCGGTACGCAGATTGTGGCCCTTTGCGATTATGAGCAATCGCGTGCTGAGAACTGCCAGAAATATCTGGAGAAAGCATCCTTGCCTAAAGCCGCCGTTTATTCCGGAGAAAAAGGATATGAAGAACTTTGCAAACGTGATGATATAGATCTTGTTTATATTGCTACCGATTGGCTGCATCACTTTCCCGTAGCTATGTGTGCTATGGAAAATGGAAAGCATGTGGCAATAGAGGTGCCCTCTGCCATGAATCTTCAGGAGTGCTGGGACTTGATTAATATGAGCGAAAAGACCCGCAAGCACTGCATGATACTGGAAAACTGTTGCTATGACTGGTTTGAAATGAATACGCTGAATATGGCCCAGCAAGGCGTATTTGGTGAAATTATCCGCGGACAGGGGGCTTATATCCACGAACTGAGCCCGTTTTGGGATCATTACTGGAAAGATGGTGAGAACGATAAGTTGGGATGGCGTTTGGATTACAACAAGAAGCACCGTGGGGATGTATATGCTACGCATGGTCTTGGTCCTGTGGCACAAGCGTTTGATATTCATCGTGGCGACCGTATGGTGACTCTGGTGGCTATGGATACGAAGTCCGTTGTAGGTAAAGATTTGGTAGAAAAGAGAACCGGAGAGGCATGCGATAATTTTCGCAACGGTGACCATACTACTACCCTGATCCGTACTGCAAATGGAAAAGTAATTGAGATACAGCATAATGTGATGACGCCGCAGCCCTATAACCGTTTGTATCAACTAACCGGTACCAAAGGGTTTGCAAATAAGTATCCGATTGAGGGATATGCCCTTGATTCCAAACAACTGGCTGCTTCGGGCGTAGAACCGCAAGTTGACAATCTGAATACGCATAGTTTCCTGCCGAAGGAAGAGATGCAGGCGCTTGTAGATAAATTCCAGCATCCGATATTAAAGAAATACGGTGAGATGGCTAAAGAAGTAGGAGGTCATGGAGGTATGGACTTTATTATGGATAGCCGATTGGTGTATTGTTTGCAGAATGGCTTGCCTTTAGATTTGGATGTGTATGACCTAGCTGAATGGTGCTGTCTGGCCGAACTGGGTGAGCTTTCTATGGATAACAATTGTGCCGCTGTAGAGTTTCCTGACTTTACCCGTGGCGAATGGAATGTTGTGAAAGGCTATAAGTTTGCCTATGCAAGTCCCGAAGAAGAAAAAGAGACTATGGACAAAGCTAAGGCAATTACAAGTAAATTGAAGGAACAGGGAGCCAAAGAGTGGCAAGTGGAACTGGATAAGAAATAAGCTAAATGCAACTGCCCATCATTTCCACGAAAATGATGGGCAGTGTTTGTTTTATCAACTTCACCTTGTGCAGGTTTACTCTCTTTTCTTATTTAGCGGCAACCTTTAGAAGTTCCTCCTTCATGGTGTTCACACCGGGGAAACCTACTTGCCTGTATTTTACATTTCCTTCGCGGTCTATAATAAGATAGGTGGGAACACCTGAAATATTGAAACTCTTACCCAGATAGTTCCATTGAGCAGCCGTCACACGGTAGTGTTCACCATGAATATCAGGAATCATATTCTCCCAGGTCTTCAACGGAGAAGTTTCGCCGGTGATGTACAGATATACGATGTCCTTGTCTTTCAGTTCTTCCTTCATGGGTACCATCTCTTTGTTGGCCATGCGGCATGGACCGCACCAAGTAGCCCAGAAATCAACCAGTAACACTTTGCCACTGAATTTGCTGATGATGGAGGCAAAAAGATCCTCGTCGCTGACCTCTCCGGCCTCATTAACGGTGAAACCCGTCTTTTTCTTATTAGCTTCAATCCTTGCCAGTAAATCATCGTTGGCAGCAATCACCATATTGCGGTAGGCGGTGGGCAGGGTAGCAAGAGTTGCCTTTTGCTCTTCGGTTAGCGGTGTGAAGTCTTTGATACCCCGGTAGAGAGGAATGGTTCGGGCAATATCAAAGAAGATGCCGCTGTCGGTTCCCCATGCTTTGGCAAAGTCTTCACTTCGGCTGTAATAGACTGCTATGACGTTTACGTATTGGCTGGACAAGGTTGTTTGCGGAATATTCAGTAGTGCAAAATCAGCATTGGGAATATAGTCGTCGGGTACTTGTCTGGCAAGTTCCTGAAAATACTTTTGTGCTTCTTCCCGTTTCAATTGATTAGCCTCGATGGCAGCCGATGTCAGTGAATTAGCTGCTGAACGTAATAATCCGATGGTAGACAGCTTATTGTTGTTCGTGAGCAACTGGCGTGTTGCCGGACTGCAGGAGAGTTTGTCTATTTCTGCTTGCACTTCCTCAGAAATTTTAACTATACGTTCTTTATACGCATCTATACCTATTCCGGCAAACTCCTTTATATTCTTATACACTTTCTGTTGTATGTTCGTATCAGGCATATCCCGGTTCAATTCTTGCGCTATGGCAGCCAACGGACCGTTCACGTATATGATTTCTCCGTAAGGTTTTCCCTCTTTGTGGAATTTGGAGTTGCGACGGGAAATTTCACGCAAGTTGATGTATACTTCTGTGGTTTGTCCCGGTTCCATGAAAATCTGGAGTGGACTGCTACCGGACATGTATATCGTACATGGCGTGCTGCTTGTCAATGGCACTTCTTTGCTGAAACTTCCATCCGACTGAATATCTATCAGGATTTCCGACAGGTCACCTTTGGCACTTTCCCATGCCACCAGGGTGATTGGCGACGGCATGCCGGGGTAGAAGTCCAGCAACTTACCTTTCAGAACGGCTTTACCGTATCCGACGACTGGTTCAGGTAATTCAGCTTTCATATCCGCCTTATGTACAACGGCTTCTTTGGGCAGTATCAGCTTCGGCAGGTTCTTGCCTTTCAGTTGTATCCCCCAAATGCTGAAACCGTTTTCTATGTCGGCTCCTTCGGTGAAGTCTACGGAAGTAACCGAGTCGGGGAGGGGAGGAAATACTAATTGAAATTCTGCTTCACCCGATTCCGGCATCCAGAATTCTTTGTCCGGTGTGATGCCTATGCCCGAACGCAATGGATAAGTTTCTCCGTTATTGTCTTTCAGATAACTTCCTGCGGCAATCTTTATCCAGTTCTTAGGCCGATATTTGGCGTAGATGTGCAGGATGGTAGCCGTATCGCTAATCTCGACTTTGCTGACTTCGATAGAAGTGGTGCTGCTTACGATGAACGGAGGCTGTTCTATCACTTTGTTTTTAGCTTGAATAGTGCAGCATATGCATAGCAACAAACTGCTGAGTAATAAATTGAGTCGTTTCATAATATGTAGTTTTTTGTTCAAAGTTACGAATCTTTCGTAAAGGAGCAACCTTTTGTTGGTTAATTGATGCAAAAGTGAAAAGAAATGAATCAAATGATAATTTAGCGCAGCCTAAGCCTGAAAGGCTTTCAGCCTTGAGCTGCGCAATAATCGCCTCTTCTATTCATAACCGCTACAGAAACATTCTATTCCGCTTCCAGAAGGTTGTTGTTTCAGCCTTCAGCCATTCATTTTTTTTCTTGTATTGTTTTGCTGATGGAGGTTACAGGATGAAGAACCTGCGTAAATGCTTGCTTCTGAGGGTTTCACTCCCTTTGTTTTGTTTTAAAGATACTGTTCTGTATGTATTGATATATAAGTGGTTGCAGTTTCCTATAGCCAGGAAACTCTCGTTTCTATGCTTAGGAACGCTCGTTTCCAAGCCTTAGAAACTCCAGTTCCCATAAGAGGAAACTGTAGTTTCCTACCGTGGAAACTGTAGTTCCCTACTGCGTGAACGCTCGTTCCCCTTCGTGGGAACTGATACGAATGTAGTATACAACCCCGTTTGTTAATTGATGCAAAACCAATGGGATTTGTTATTTTTCAGTGTACCTTTGGCTTATCTTAATATCTACTAATCATGAGAACCAGACTTTTTATTGTAGGATTGTTGCTGACCATGTCAGCCAATTCCCAAATCCTCTATCACGATGCTTCTGCTTTTCCTCTTTTGGGTAAAGCTACAGATGCCACACTTACCCGTTATGAACGCCTTCCGGATTCTTTGGAACACATTTCCCGTAAACCTCTCTGGGATTTAGGACGGAACAGTGCCGGACTTGCCCTGCGCTTCCGCTCCAACTCCACTTGCATTGCGGCAAAGTGGGAAGTCCGGAATAATATGAGTATGAATCACATGACGCCCACAGGTATCAAGGGACTCGATCTTTACTGCCTGCAAGATGGTAAGTGGGTATTTGCCGGCAGCGGACGTCCGCAAGGCAAAACCAACGAAGCCACAATGGTAAAAAACATGGTCCCCGAAGAACGTGAATATCTTTTATACCTTTCTTTGTATGACGGGGTCACTTCGTTGGCTATCGGAGTAGATAGTCTTTCAATGATTGAACAGCCGGCTGTCGACTTGCCGGTACGTAAGAAACCGGTAGTTTTCTATGGAACCAGTATTTTGCAAGGTGGCTGTGCATCTCGCCCCGGTATGGCTCACACCAATATTCTGGAACGCTGGCTTAATCGTGAATGTATCAATTTAGGTTTTAGTGGCAATGCTTTGCTCGATTTGGAAATAGCTGAGGTATTAGCTTCCGTTGATGCTTCTATGTTTATTCTGGACTTTTTGCCTAACGCTACGGTGGAACAGATGAAAGAGCGTGCGGAGAAATTTTATTCTATTGTTCGTGCCAAGCATCCTGATACCCCTATTCTCTTTGTAGAAGATCCTATTTTTCCTCACTCCCGCTTCGATAAAAAAGTTGCGCAGGAAGTGAAGCATAAGAATGAAACAATCGCAGCTATTTTTCAGTCGCTGAAGAAACAAGGTGATAAGAATATCTACTTTCTTTCTTCCAAAGATATCATCGGCCATGATGGTGAAGCAACCGTCGATGGCGTCCATTTTACAGATTTGGGCTTTATGCGCTATGCAGAAATTTTGTATCCATTAATTAAGAAACATATTCGATAACTCTTTATTTGTGCAAATGAAACAAGGCAGATTTTTGGTGTCAGTTTTACTAATCTCGCTTTCTTTCTGCGGCTATGCTCAGAAAGAACCGGTAGATTATGTCAATACGATTATTGGTGCTTCAACTTCGGCTGAGGCTGGAAAATCCGGTCATGGCTTGGGCAAAACGTTTCCGGGTAGTTGTACCCCTTTTGGATTGGTACAACTGAGTCCGGATACTAAAACCGGAGGTGATAATGGTCCCGGATATTCGTGGCATCACTCAACGATCGAAGGATTCAGTTTCACACATTTAAGCGGCATTGGCTGGTATGGTGATTTGGGCAATTTTTTGGTAATGCCCACTACCGGGCCGTTGCATACTTTCAAAGGAACCGATAATAAACCGGAGGAAGGTTACCGTTCCAGATATTCTCATGATACGGAGATTACGCAAGCGGGATACTACTCTGTACAGTTGCAAGACTACCGGATTAAGGTGGAACTGACATCCGCACCCCGTTCAGGAATCCTGCGTTTCACTTATCCTGAATCGGAGACATCGCGTATTCAGATAGATCTGGCCCGTAGGATAGGCGGTACTTCTGATGAGCAATATGTAGAAAAGGTGAATGAATACACAATCCGGGGCTGGATGAAATGCACACCTGCCTGTGGAGGTTGGGGAAACGGTTCCGGACAAGCAGACTACACTGTTTATTTCTATTGCTGTTTCGACCGCCCGTTAGCGGAATACGGCGTTTGGAGTGCCTCTATCCCCGATGGTATCAGCAGAAAGAATGATGCAAATGACAATCCTGTCTATTTTAATTATATAAGAGATGCGCAGATATTGAAAGCTCCTGAAAAAGTACAAGGAAAGCATTTAGGCTTTTATACGGAGTTTCCCACACAGAAGGGCGACCAGGTCCTGCTGAAATGCGGCATCTCATTTGTCAGCATGGAAGGGGCGCAGCGTAACTTGGAACAGGATATTCCGGATTGGGACTTTGAACGGATAAGAATGGCTACGCGGGAGTTATGGAATCAAGCTTTATCCTCCGTAAAAGTAGAAGGAGCTGAGAGGGATAAAACCATCTTTTATACATCTTTGTATCACACAATGATTGATCCGCGCTGTTTCTCCGACTGTGACGGTCAGTATGTGGGGGCGGACAAGAAAATTCATAGGACAGGGAACTTTACCTATCGTACGGTTTTTAGTGGCTGGGATGTGTTCCGCAGCCAGTTTCCTCTGCAAACGTTAATCAATCCCCGTTTGGTGAATGATGAAATAAACTCTTTGATTCAGATAGCCCAATTAAGTGGAAAAGAATATTATCCGCGTTGGGAAGTTGTGAATGCATATTCCGGTTGTATGCTAGGCAACCCGGCCATATCTGTGCTGGCAGATGCTTATGAAAAAGGTATACGGGAGTATGATGTGCAGAAAGCGGTGGAATATGCTGCCAATACTCAGGAGCATTTTGGGAATGGAGATTTGGGTTATACTCCCGGCAGTCTTTCCCATACGCTGGAATATGCTTATACGGACTGGTGTCTGGGACAACTTATGCATTCTTTGGGTAAGAAGAAGGAAGCGGCTGAATATGAAAAGAGGGCGGGAGCTTATCGGAATGTCTGGAATGATAGTGTGAAATGGTTTTGTACACGTGTGAAAGGAGGCGGTTGGCTGCCTTGGCGTGGCCGTACAGTACAGGACCAGGGCACAACGGAAAGTAACCCTTTCCAGCAAGGCTGGTTTGTTCCTCATGATATAGAAGGAATGAAGGCTTTGATGGGCGGACAGGAAAAGTTCGATGCAGAGCTGGAAGAGTTCTTTGCCAATGTTCCGGAAGACTTTTTGTGGAACGACTATTATAACCATCCCAATGAACCTAATCATCATGTACCATTTCTCTTCAATTATTCTTCTCGTCCGTGGCTGACGCAGAAGTGGACCAGGAAGATTTGTGATAAAGCCTATGGAGATGATGTACTGGGACTATGTGGAAACGAAGACGTGGGACAGATGTCGGCATGGTATGTATTGGCAGCTATGGGCATCCATCCGGTGTGTCCGGGTAATCCGCGTTATGAGATTACCAGTCCTGTCTTCCATGCGGTTGAAATCAATTTGGACACACACTTTTATTCCGGCAAAAACTTCAAAATCGTAGCACATAATAATTCACCGGAGAATATCTATATTCGTTCCGTGTCCTTGAATGGCAAAAAGTTGAACCACTTATGGATAACGCATGATGAGATTGTGAAAGGCGGTGTCCTGGAATTTGAAATGGGGGCAGAGCCGATTTAGTGCTTGCCTTTGTATTCCTTATATTTCTCGATCACATGCTTCCGGCTTTGAATTATTTGCCAGCGATATACCCAACAGGTTGTCAGGAAATAGATACCTGTCTGTATCCATAAAGCCCTGTATTCAAAAGCTACTTCGTTGAGACTGGCTCCCATGCTATTGATACGTACAAAGCCGTTGATACCGAAAGTTGATGGGAAGATATACGAAAAATATCTCCAGAAATCAGGCATTGCCGCTCCCGGCCAGGAAATGCCGGAAAGGAATAACAAGGGCACAGATGTGAATACGAATATCAACATACACGTCTCCCGGTTGCGTATGGCAATCGAGGCTGTCATGGCAAAGAAGATACAAGCAGCCAGGTAGGGTAGCAGGAAAAGAGTCAGTACTCCCGGCTGTCCTATCTGGATGAGGTTGAACAAACGTGGCACTACACAAAGCACATAGACTGACACAAGAGCATATACCATAAAGTAGCTCAAACCTTTGCCGAAAACAATGCGTAGCGTACCGTTGTAATGCCGGTTGATGGGCACCAAGTCCTTGAAACGATTGTTTTCGCGTGCAGTTCCGGCGGAAAGTCCGATACCGAGCAATAAAGTTTGCTGGATAATCAGTATCAATACAGCAGGTATCAGGAAGGCAGCAAAGCCGTTTGTCGGGTTGAAAAGGGTGACGTCTTCATATCTTATCGGATATACAGTGATTTCGTCCTGACGGTTGGTGCTATTGCCTGCCCGTTGTATCTTTATGTCGGCATTCATATCCAGAGATACACTTGTATTGGTGTTCAGCAGAGATTTATAATAAAGCAATCCGCTCATATCACAGAACAGACTGACTTGTGTTTGCTTCCCCTGGGCTATATCGTTGCTGAACTCAGCAGGTATATAGATGATGCCATAAGCCAGACGATCTTTCAGCATTAGCTTGGCTTCTTCCATATCCGCGCAATATGCCACAATCTTTACCTCCGGGCTAGCATCCACTTTGCGCAGATATTCGCGGCTCAATGCACTGCGGGAATTATCCACCACTACGGCAGGGACTTCACGTATCGTTTCGTTTGTATAAATGAAAGCATAAATCAGCGGATATACCAACGGAACAAGCACAAAGAAGATGAGCACACCCTGATCGCGGAAGGTTGTGCGGAATTCCCGTATCCAGATATAGAATAAATCGTGGATACCTTGTACTACTTTCTGTTTGAACGTCAGATGTTTCATTAGGGCACGTATTTATAATAAATCAGCGCTTCCTTGAGACGATGAACGATGAAGAAAGGAAGCATCATGAAAATAAGTAATGCCACATAGTTCATCCATGAATAAATCATCGGATAACCATTCAATGCCTGATCTACATAAATCAGGAAATAGTGGCGTAGCGGGAACAAATTAGCCAATCCTTGCAATACGGGATGCATGGCCATGGCAGGGAATGACAGTCCGCACATGGAGAACGAAAGTACTCCCCAAAGAGATGCAAAACTTAATCCCAGACGTAGAGTAGGCAACGTACCTATCATGAGTACACCCATGCCTTGCGAAGCCAACACCAGACAGAGGGTGGCAAGCAACATCGGCATGATTCCACTGTTACAGGGGAAATGCAGGAAACCGTATAGGTATACATTATACAGTATGCCCATCAGGAAAAAGATAGCCGTATGGGGCAGCAGTTTTCCGGCAAGGGAGATATAGATGGAATTATTTCCCATGCGCAGCCACTCGCGAGCCGTGCGGTCTTTTATTTCCACACCGATGGAATAAACTGTTATCATAAAAATCAGCAACATCAGTACACCCGGTGCGAAGGTGTTGCACAGGTATACGGAGTAGTTCAGCCACGGATTGTTTAGCGGGTGTGTCTCGATGATGATGGGTTGCAGAAATGCCATAGCCTGGTCCTCGGTAGCACCTTTGGCATACAGGCTGGTGCGTGCGGCAGCTCCCGATGCCAGCTCGCTCATCATCTTCATGTCTTTATAGAGCAGGGAACCGGCAATGAGCAGCGTGTTGTTGGTGTAGAATGATACAGTCGGCTGCCGTTGGGATTGTGCTTTGGAGGTGGTGCCTTGCGGAATGTAATAGAAGCCGTAAATCTCCCCCTTCTGCATGGCGGTGCGTGCTTCGTTAATGGTGGGATAATGGGCCACCACGGCGGTCTGTTCAAAAGCATCCAGGTTGCGCACCAACTGGCGTGAAGTGGACGTCATGTCCTGGTCCACCACCCCTACGGGCATATTTACAGGAAGCCCCGAGTCCATCAGCGTAGTGAAGAACACATAGCAGAACAATGGCGCTATCACCATGCAAAACAAGTATAGCGGTCGTGAAACGAGCCGACGGCCTTCCCGTTTCATGACGTTCCACAAAGCTATGTATTTCTTATCTCGTACCATCCCCTTATTTATCACTTATCACTAATCTCTAATCACTTCTTAAGTATCACCGACATTCCCGGCCGCAACCCTTCCATCTTCTCCTGTGGCAGTGCTTTCACCTCGAAAGTCTTCAGGTCAAACTGTCCGGTTGTTTTCGTAGCTTTCCATGCTGCATATGTGCCGAGGTCCTTCATGTAGTTCACTTTCAATCGGATATTCTTATCCAGTGCCGGGACAAAAGCCTCAAATTCCGTACCCATGGTCAAACCTTGCAATAAATCTTCGCGGACATTAAACGTTACCCACATATCATCTAATATGGCGACATTCATAATCGGCGCACCGGTTCCTACCAATTCACCTACTTTCGGGAAGATTTCCGAAACCTCTCCCGCAGTCTGTGCTATCAGATAAGTTTCTTTGATATAAGACTCCACTTCAGCAACAGCCCCTTTTGCACGGTCCACCATGGCAGCTGCAGCAGCCTTGTCTTCACGTTCAGCACCGTTCTTGGCCATGTCATACTGGGATTTGGCAGCCTTTTCGGTAGCCACGGCAGCATCTCGTTGCGCTGTAACTTCGTCCAGCTTTTGTGCAGACATTACTCCCTGATCGGCAAGGTTCTTCACACGCTTGTAAGATTTCTCAGCTATGGCAAGTCCTGCCTTGGCTTTTTGCCACATTTCAAACGCAGCCTGCACCTGTTCGTGGCGGGCACCTTTCAGAGCTTTGTCATTCTGTGCCTGTGCAGCAGCTTCCGCGGCACGCGCCTGTTCCAGTTTCGCTAATACATCCGGAGCTTCCAGTATGGCAAGTGTATCTCCGGCCTGCACACTTTGTCCCTCCTTCACACGAAATTCCAGAATACGTCCCGGTACTTTACTCGATACCCGGTATTCCGTGACTTCAGCCTGACCCTGTACGATTTCCGGTCCTTTGCGCAACATGAAGAAACCGACTATGGCTACGATGGCAATGACGCCAGTCAGCGTTAAGAACGCCAGTAGCATGTTACTGTTTTGTGATTTGGTATCCATCTATTTTTTTATTTTTAATTCTCAATTTTTAATTTCCCCAACGCTCTCTTCAAATAAATGTCAGTCAGCTTCACGTCAATCTGTGCATCTATCTTTTCCGATTGAGCTGAAAGCCAAGCTGTATGTGCCTCGAGCACGTTGCTGGCAGCTATGACTCCTTCTTCAAATCCGAGGGTAGCATAACGCAGGTTCTCGTCCGCTTTTTCCAGGTTCTTTTCCGCCATAGCCAGCTTCTTGGCAGCTTCGTTTACTTTGAAAACCGACTGGTTGACTTGAAGTTCTATCTTTTCTTTAGCATTGTCAAGTTGATATTGAGCGATGCGGGCTTCCGATTTGGCAGCTTTTACCTTGTACATACCTTCACCCCAATGCCAGATGGGCACTTGCAACACGACGCCCACGTTCCACATTCCTTTGAACTTCTTTTCAAAACCGTTGAAGACGGAAGGGTTCGTCATCATATAGCTACCCATTAAAGCCAGTGACGGCATATATTCGGAGCGGGTGACGTTTATCTTTTGCTTATAGATTTCGGTTGCGAGTTCCAGACTGCGCACTTCCGGGCGCGTGGCATACACCGTATTCAAATCGACTCCGTTAGCTGCTACCGGACTGGGACCAAGGTCATCTTTCTGTTCATCTTTCAGCGTGATAGGTGAGGAGAGATCCAGACCGCATAATTGGCATAGTAGCATTCTGGATAGACTCAATCCATCTTCCACCTTGGTCAATGTCATTTCTGCTTCATTCACTTTTACTTTAACCGAAAGCCCGTCTGCTTTAGTAGCAACACCTTCGGCAATCATTTTGTCTACATCACTTTCCAGTTTCTGCAATAACTGAAGGTAGCCTTCTGCCAACTTCTTTTTACTGGCAAGCGATACCACTTGCCAGTAAGCCTGGTCGGTACTGAGGATTACATCTTGCAGACCGCTACCGTGTTGCTGACGTGCCAGTTCCTCGGCATATTTGGTGATTTTGTTGTAAGCGCGTATCTTGCCACCCATATACAAAGGTTGGGTCAGCGTGAGTGCGCCGGCATACATGTTACGGGTATCTGTGCGGAATGCATCAACGAGGGAATTTCCAAGTCCATTCAGTGGAGTGGCGACATCGACGTTGCCCAATGCCTGAATCAACGCCATAAACTGCGGATTTTGTGTCAACTCGGGATGCTGGGTCAATATGCCCTGTATACCGTTTTGCATGGCGCCGCTCACTTGGGTTCCCATGGAACCTAAAGCACCTTTCTGGGCATCGCTCAGCAATGAGATTTCTTTTTGGGTACGCATATATCCACCGGTGGCGGAAATGTCGGGGAGGTAATTGGTAAACGCTGCTTTTCTCTGATAATGCGCAGAGTTTATTTTCTCCTGGCTTATCAGTAGTTCTTTGTTATTGGCAATTGCCAATGCACGGCAACTATCGAGGCTTAAAACCTCTTGCGCACCGACTGAGAAGGTCAGACATACCAACCAAATGAAACAGAAGAACTTTCTCATCGTGTCTATACATTAATTAAGGTGATTAAAAAGTTGTTTGTAATGCAACAATAATTGCATAAACAACGATGCAAATGTATAGGCTTTCGATGAAACCTCAAAATATTTTAAACTTTTTTTTAGTCCAATGCAAATGATTGTGAGCCGATGAGTGTTCCATCCGCAAAAAGATCCACTCGATAAGTGCCTGCATACAGGTATTCTTCCACATTCCAGTACACAGTTATGTTTTGTTCTTCCCCGTTGTATTCAATGTACTTTTTAATGGAGTATCCCAACTCGCGGTTTTCATAAGGGAATGTATTGGCAGGATTTTTGGTCAATACATCATTGTCCGGCTTAGTGATGCGTACGTAGATGGTGCGCTCGCCTGTTTCGGCTGTGATATTCTTGACGATGGTGAATCCTATCTTGAACTTCACTACATCTTTCACCTTTTTGGCTATTTTATCCCGTTTGTTCACGGCTTGTATGTTGATATTTGTAGCGTCCAGTTGTGCGGCAAGGGTCACTTTTTTGTTCAGGTTCTTTTTTTCTTCCGATAGATTGCTGATTTGGCGGGAAGCATCGTTATACTTCTGTGTAACCTGAGCAATGACTTCTTTCTGATGGGCGGTGAGTCGGTTCAGTGAGTCTATCTGGTTGATGTAGCCTATCATGACCTTACGCAGAGTGGCAAGTTCGTTTTTCAGGCGGCGTATTTCGCTGGCGTTACTGCTTTTCACAGTGCGCAATTCTTCCAGCAGACGTTGGGTCTTTGTCTGTTCCTGTTCCAGTAAAATAGACAGGGAATCATTGGAAACAGTCAGTTTCAACTCATCATATTGTTGTGCAAAGTTGGTATATTCATTCTCCAGGTCTTCCTTTTCCAGTTGAAATTCCTGTACCAGTTCTTTGTTGGTTTGCTTTTCCGAGATTAATAAAACGGTGAGTCCTACTAACAATAGAACTAGTAGGGTTCCTATGACGATTAGAGACTTATTCTTTTTCATATTTCCTGATTAAATTCTGTTCAACAATTTATTCCATTGCACCTGGGCGGAGTGAACGGCAAGCATAAGGGGGTACCAACGTGCTTCGGCCGGTGCCAAGGCTCCGAATTCCCGGCATCGCTGACCGGCTCGGGTGAAAGTATACCATTTCCCACGCCAATATCCTTTGGGGCGTTGCTTGCGCTTTTGGTCAAACTTCCCGAAGTTGCCTCCTTGCCAGATGTCATTAAGTAACCATTCACCGGTTTTTATATCTTTCTCGGTGTAGGGTATGGGCAGCTCTTCTATGGGGAGTCCCAAATAATTGACGGCTACCACTCCGAAGATTTTGGCTGCTTTGCTTAATCCCCATTCCTGCAAAAGCTTGGCGGTTTCTTTGAGGTCGATCTCTTCTCGCCGTGCATGGAGTATATTGGCCCAGTCGCATACTTGGCGGAGCCCGATTCCTTCATTAAGGAAATGTAGTGCAGAGTGCATTAGTACGTAGGCTGCATCGAATGATAGGGGAGGGAGAGTTACCGGGTAACCTTCAATTTCCAGATTCCGGCAAGCAGAGGTGCCATGCCATCGGGCTATCTCTTGCTGGAAACTCCGGTCGGAGGAGGGAGAACTGAGTCGGGAGAGCACGCGGTGATTCTCTATATCCACGCCGTGCCAGTGTATGCACGTGTGTTTATGATTCTCTTCATGTTCGCTGGTCGATTCTTGCCTTAGCAACTTATTGGCCTTTTCGTAGTTTTTGGGGCCTATATATAAATCAATGTCCCCGCATTGGCGATGCAGGGGATTCCGGTAATTTAGTGCTACTCCTTGTCCTTTCAGTAGGACCGGCTCTATCTGGTTGGCACGATAGAGCGTAAACACTTTAGCGATTTCCTGATTCAGGATGTGATTGTTTTCTTCTACTTGCAGCACCGTGTTACACCACTTCAGGTAAAGGTCACGTTTGGGACGCAGTTCTTGCGGCAGAGTTTGCATGCCATCGAAGGCAATGCCCAGTAGAGCTTGCACTTTGGCAGATTGGTACAATTGTTGCCAATCAGTTTGTATATCAAATAAGGTAACATCTGCAGTTGTACCCCATAGGCCTGATTGCACAAGTGCGAAAAACTGTTTTTGTATAAGAGTCATATTATCTGCTGGATTCACTGTTTTCTTTTCCGGGGCAAAGATAATGCAAACCAAGGGCATAAAAAATGAACTTGTTCATTTTTTATGCCGTGTGCAGGTTATTTTCACTTTTTATCTTTTTCGCATATGCCAAATATTGTTTCATAAGAAAGCCGGGCAGCCGCTGCATTGGGCAGACAAGCCAGATGATAAACCGGCACAGTGGAAAGCAAGATACTCAGGACTCCACTGATAGAATCATACAGTTCATCGCTGTAGGCGAAGTCAGGCGGACACGAGGGATGAAGCGCGGCATATCCCTGGGCTATACTGAGTCTTTTTATCTGGTTATAAGGGGCTTGGGACAATCGTACGCATGCTGCCAGCGGATAACTCTCATTCTTATAGCAAGGTGTCTTTCCACTCCACGGGCTACCATACACCCATGGCTTCCCGTCAATGATACGAATAATGGGACTGTCGTCATTCAGTAGAACGGCTCCTTCTATATGTTCCCGCCACAGGCGGGTGTGTGTACTTTTGCCTGTGCCGCTTTCTCCCAAAAAAAGAATCGCTTTCCCTTTGCATACAATGGTACTGGTATGAATTGCCACAGTTTCAAGAGGTGCCGTTGCTACTCCATAAGCAATCCAGCAGGCAAACCGAAGTAACCGCAGGTTATAATTACCCTTAAAACTGACTATCCGCTTGCTTTCGTCCAGCCACATTTCAAGTGTCCCACCCTCAGGAGGTGCCATCACGAAGAGGAATCCGCCATTATAACGACCAAAGTGACTGACAATACCGTCTATTTCATCCGCATACAGCATCTCCTTGAATGTGGGTGCTCCTCCGAAAGATTCTATAAAGTGACAAAGGGGTTCACCGTCTGCCGCCACCTTAAATGGAGTGAAGCCCGTCAATGCCCTTACTGCTGTAACCAGTCTGCCTCCTTCTATCCGGATACGGTGTCCGGCTATCAAATAATCCTGTTCCATTTTTCTTATTCCTTATTGTTATATACTATTTCGCAAGTGTCCAGATCGAATATCCGGTCACAGAAAGCCAGCGAGCTTTCCCGGTGAGCTATGATAACCAGTGTTAACTCCCGATGCTGTGACGAAAGAGCCTCCAAGGCATGGTTGATTTCCTGTTCAGTCTTGTTGTCCAAAGCCGACGTAGCTTCATCAAAAAACAGCACTTCCGCTTCTTTGTAAAGTGCCCGTGCAATGCCGATTCGCTGTTTCTGCCCGCCGGATAACCGGCTGCCGTATTCACCCAACGGGGTGTCCAATCCTTGGGGCAGTTCATCAGCCCATTCTTTAAGTTGTACTTGTTTCAATACCTGTATCACTTTCCTTCGGTCAGCTTGTGGTTGCCCCAGTGCAACGTTGTCGGCAAGTGTACCTTCTATGATGAATATCTCCTGCGGCACATATCCTACGAGTTTATGCCATTCACTACGGTTAGCAACAGTCAGTTCTCGTCCGTCTATAAGTATCTTGCCGGATGTAGGGGGGAAGAATCCGAGCATCAGATTAAAGATGGTTGATTTTCCTGCACCGCTTGCTCCACGTATTCCGATACGTTCACCGCAACGGATACTTAAATTCAGACCATTGAACAACGTGTATCCGTCGGGGAAAGCGAAGCCGAGTCCGTGTAATTCAAGCGTATGCCCGAATGTAAACGATGTTCCTTCCGGTGTATCCTCTTCCTGGTGTCGATAACCTTGCGCATTTTGCCGTGGTTCATCGCTTATGCCTTCTTCCACGACTGTTATGGTATGCGAAGCATTCTGAAGCGTCACCCAACTGTTCAATATACTTCTTACTGCAGGAATCAGTCTAAAGGCTGCTACTGCAAATACACCGCTTATCAATCCCAAATCACCGCTTCCCGTGCCAATCAGCAATGCCAGTCCGCCCACTATGGCTATTTCCGAGAGGAATGACGGAAATAACTGGTACACTTCCATCCGTAAGCGACTGCGGATAATAAGTTCCAATCCCTGGTCGAAAGAAGCAAGCGAAGTATGAAAAGCTTGCGCAATTTCCAGTTCTGCATACCCACGGAAAGCCTCCACCACCGTGCGGCTTTGCTTGCGGCGTGCTTCCAATTCCTCCATGCCATAACGGCGCAGACGCTTCCGTACCAAACCCACATACAGAGCAGCCAGAGGAAAAAAGGAAGCACAGAGCAAGAGTCCGGCAAGCGGTTCCCAGATAACAAGAGCGGATACCATCAGCAGCACCAGCACAGCTTCTCCTGCTATACGAAAGACCGGAGCCAGCACACACGAACTGAATGTATAACAGACATAATTTACCTCGTGTCCCAGTTGTACGCTACTCTTCCCTTTCAGAAAAAGCAGTCCGCGATGATAGTAATTGGCAAACATCCGGCGGCTGAATTCACGATAAATTTCCAATTGATAGCTGCTTTGTACACGTGCCAGAAGTACTACCAACGTGTTTTTTAACAATACAAATAGCAACACGGCTCCACACAACGCCAGCATCCTTCCCCGTCCACCATCCTGTTTCACCACCACCAGCAGTATCGGCACCAGTGCCGCCACTCCGGCAAAGTCGAGGACGGCACGTAGCAATACCGAAAAGGCCACCCATATACTGCGTTTACGTTGCCCTTCCGGCAACATCTGAACTATTCTTTTAATCATCTGTCATTTGACTGCTTACTTTCTCCCGCTTACAATCTTTACTTTTCTGTCTCATTGTTCTTATAAAGTCCTTCACAAACAATATCCAGCTTACACTTCCTGCCCCGGCCAGCAAGACGCATTCCAAAAGTATTATCATCTTCCGGGGCTTCGACGGAGCGAGAGGAACTATCGCAGGCTGAATAACCGCCAATACGGGAATAACCTTTTCCACTTTTGCCTGGGCAGCCTGTACTTGCAGTTCCGTCCGGTTATAAGCTGACAAAGCCAGCTTCATTTCATTCTGCAACCTTGCCAACTCGGCGCGCGAAGCCATCCCCACTAATCCCCGATTGGCATCCGCGTACTGGGTATATTCCTCCTGGGCGGCACGAAACTCCGCCTGCGCCTTATTGCGGAGTTCTTCGTTATATGCCAGGATTCGACGCGCCTTGCCCGTCCTGTATGCCGTTACATATTCCTTCAGGTGTGCCAGCACGGTGTCCACCACGATGGTGGCTACTAGTGGGTCTTGCATGGTGACAGACAAGGTAATGGTCCTTCTCCTATTCTTATTCTTATTTATATCAATACCGATTCTTGAAGCTATAGCTGCCGCCATACCTGCTTCTTCACGGGTCAATCGGAAAATATCAATTTTTCGAGATGCTTCTTCTGTTTTCGGTTTCTCACTGAGCAGAGACATACCCCAGCCCATCAACTTGGATGGCGCCGACGTGACGGCACTCCACCACGGGCTTTTCTGTCGTTCTTTCAGATACTGCGAGAGGGGTATTGCGGTACTGTCTTTCTGCTCACGAACCTCGACATCGAAAAGCTGGACTAGAAATGGTGTAGACTTGATGATATCAGGATACAGAAGCGAAAAAATAGCATCCCTCTCGGTAGTAGAGGAAGAGTTCATGTCAATGCCGGCCATATCAGAGAGCTCGCTTATACCTGAAGAAGTGCTTCTGCGCGAATTTTCCGGCACAATAAAAGTGCTGGCTGTATATTCTTTGGGAATGCCGGAAGCTATAACCATTCCAACTATAATTCCAATGCCACAGACTGTAAGAATCAGTTTCCGGCAATTCCATAGTTTCTTTGCCAGTTCCAGCAAATTGATTTCTTGCTCTTGAACGGATTGTTTCACGCTTTCTTCGTTTGTTATATTGCTCGCCCCCAAGTTATAATTATCACACCATGATTTCATGATCTCAACCACGCTGAATTATTTAATATATTATAAGAAAGGGGGTATGTCAATCTGTATGACATCCCCCTAAACTTCAATTCTATTCAGGTTTCAATAAATTCAACCCTCTACTTTATAGGGATTGTACTCCCCAATAGATAAGACATATGCCTTATCTATAATCTACTTTTTAATCAAATACTTTAACTATTGATGCGAAAGTAGCTTGGTAATACTTATCGCCAGATTTCCAAGTAAGTACATTGCCATTTACACCTTCTTGATTTCTAGATACATAAAGATTATAACCCAATGAAGTATTAGTATTTACTATGATAGGATCTCCTTCAGTACCTGCTTCCGCACCCAAAGTAGCATGGAATGCTTTTCCGTCAATGTCTGTCAATACTTTATTAAACATTATTATTGCACCAGTTTTAAGTCCTGTCAATGCACCTTCTTTAATAGTCGTTACATTCTTCAAACTCATGGTAGCCAAATTGTTTGCTCCATTAAACACATTCTTTTCGAGTGTAGCAACATCATCAATAACTACAGAAGTTAATGTTGCAACATTTTGGAATGCTCCTTCTCCGATAGTTGTGATGCCTGTAAAATCGAATGCTGTGATTGCAGTACCCTTGAACGCTTCCTTACCAATTTCCGTGATAACATTTTCAAAGTCAATAGCAGCAGTCAAATTAGTGCAGCCGGAGAAAGCTTCATCACCTACAGAGGTTATCTTATTAATATTCTCAACTTCAAAACCAGTAGTACCAGCGCCCTTGAAAGCTTTGGCTCCAATAGCCGTATTTTCATTCAAGATAACCTTTGTAAGAGCTGTTTTATTCTCTAAACTAATACTTGTATTTCCACCAATAGCACTAACTCCAGAAAGGTCTATTTCAGTCAATGCCGTTCCACTCAATAACTGGACGCAAACCATATTTTCACTCCAATCATATTTGGGCAGCAATACTTTAGTCCAAAGATTATCCATCTTATAACCAAAAGGTAGGTTTGAAAGTGAAGTCAGTGCAGGAGCATCAATCAATGTCAGACTTACTCCGGCAAAAGCATTGTCACCAATGGTAGTCAAAACTGAGGTTTTATTTTTCCCTTCAATAGTACCAATAACTAATGCTTCGTTGTCACATCCAATTGTCGTAATATTCGTAGCTCCTTCAAATGCATTTGCACCGATAGTTTCAACTTTCGGGAAATTCAGTTTATTAATCACAGTATTATCCTTGTAAGCACCTGCCGGAACAGAAGTTACCGCCAGACCATTCAGTGTAGTAAATCCAGTAAGAGAGGTAATAACCGGAGCCGTAGTAGCTGCTGTCAAAGTCAATGTAGTGATATTACTACCTTTAGTTACATTTTCCAGATTTGTTCCCAAATCAGCAGCAGGATTGGCCAATGTCAAATTAGTGATTCCTGTGTAGTTCTCTTTCAAATCTGCAAGCTGACTAGCTGACAATGGAACATCAGAGGTGAAAGTCGTAATAGTTGATGCCGCTGTACTCGTACCAGGAAAATTTCCTTCTTCTAATGTAGGCATATTCTTATTAACAATCATAGTAGTACCTAAAACGACATAGTCCTGTGCTGTGAGGTCAAGTTCTATCGTATAGAAATTATTAGCCAGCCATGACCTATTAGACGATTTCGCTAAAGGAATTGTTCCATACTCAAATTCAAACTTAACAGTGTAGTTTTCCAAGTCAGAACGCTTCACAGGAAGAATTTGCATGAAGGCATAGTAATCATCACTCCATTCAAGACCACTATTGCTTTGGTTTAGAGTCAACGTCACTTTTTTTGTTCCATTACCATCAGAAAGAACCCATTCTCCATCCGTTTTTTTAGCAATATCCACCTTACCAGTAGCATCATCCCAAGCGATATCATTTGTAGTCAATTCTACTTCAATACTCACTAATTTTCCATAAGTATCAACATTATATCCTTTGGTATTGAATACCAAACAGGAGAAAGCACGTTCGAAAGACAAATTTAAACTTTCACCTACAGCCAAATCGGCAGAATTTATACCACCTATAGTGTCAGCTACCATTACAAAGTTGCCAAATGGTGCTTTTTTGCTTGGTTGATCTTGAGTATTGAAGGCAGCCACTGCCAATTTCATTGTTTCTACATTTTCGTCAGTAGATTCGTAAATCAAATCTGTATTCCCTAGAGAAGCTTTATTTGTACGGAACACTCGGAAAGCTGCTTTCTTGTCTTCTTTAAAAGTCAAAAGACTCGCGGGTTCTTTGGCTGTAAAGTAACCGGATCTACCTGTGCGCGTAGCTTTATATGTAGCAATATCAGTACCCAAATTTTTAGCGGTAACCTCTGAACTAGCACCTCTTGTTGCGCCCGTAAATCCATTCCACAAGGTTATATCACCAGCACCATTCTTTTCTACGCCAAAATAAGCAATAGAGATTTCGTCAATTTCAGCATTCCAATAAGACTTAAATTTACCATCTGCCGGATCTTTATTAATGTCACCACGTGTAATGGCATCATCAATGATACCGAAGGTAATACCTTCACTTTCTACTTTAGGTGTTGTAATGTCAAGCAATTCCTCGTTGGCGCAACCGGCAAAGATGAGAGCCGCGCTGGCCAGTGTGAATAATTCTTTTTTCATTTCTTTTTTTATTTAATTAAATAATTTCTTTGTAGCTTTAGTACACTTATTCCTTGTTTAAGAATTAATGCTTTAACTGTTGGCTATGCATCTTCTGTATCACCGTCGTTAAAATCTCCGCTACTTGCGAATCCTTTTTCTACAACCACTTCCAGAACTTCCACTTCCGGAGCTTCATACTTCATTTCCTTTTCTACTTTCATAATCATAAAATTTAATTGTTAGTAATATTAAAA
>NZ_JH992942.1:158731-163644 GCF_000315485.1 Bacteroides oleiciplenus YIT 12058
ACAACCACTTCCAGAACTTCCACTTCCGGAGCTTCATACTTCATTTCCTTTTCTACTTTCATAATCATAAAATTTAATTGTTAGTAATATTAAAAAGTCTTTTTATTTATTAGTTATATCTGTTCATCGCATCCAATCTATCTACCTATTAATCAAGGTTCTTACTCAATAACAACCTGACTGCTTTTATATAAATAGGTATAGCAAAACCGCCTTTTCAGCCTGCAAAGTAAAAAACAAATTTCCTAAATAGAATGCAAAGGTATTTTGCTGATAATAAGCGTATTATCCTAAATTAAAGGCAGCTTAATATCAAAAGAAGAGAATTCTCCAACGTAAACAAAACGAACGAACACGCTGAACTACAATCTATTTCCCGCTTATCAACCAATAAGCAGTTTTAATTATCCAAGCATATTGACACTACTTTTTAGCACCTTATTTTATAAGAAATAACTACTACAATACACTCGTTTTCAAAAAGATAGTAATTTACTAAACCAAGAAGCAACTCATTATAAAAAATAAAAATGACACCATTTTCAGGCACCAATAACAAGAAATGAATTTACAGGAAATCTAATAATTATCAATCACTTGACAAAGCAATCCCAATCCTGAACGCTCCGGTTCAGATACCATTTCCAGGAACCTAACGTATACATTTATTTGTTGAACCTTTAATAATTAGCTCCTGTAACAATGAAAGTATAGACAGATTTATGACATAAAAGAAAAAAGGGGATGAATATAAAATCCACCCCCTTATAAACAAAAACAACTATTTATGTCGCAATATTATAGCTTCTCCAGGACGACCAATTCCCAACCCTTGAACACCAGCGTGATAAGTTCCAGTTTCGTCCTACCTTTGGTGCGAAGCACCTTTTCATCCGTTGCATAGCACCTCAATTGCTCCGTCGCATTCCTCTTCAATAAGGCAATATCTGCATTGGAAGCATCACGCCGAGCATATTTCACTTCCACAATATAACTGTAAAGAATATCCGGTTGGTGCAGCAAGTCTGGCATCATATAGAAATCGGCATAACCTTTGGAAGATTCGTGTTCGGGAAGAATTATATATCCTTGGGTCAGTCCAAGATAAGCAAGCAAAAAACCTTTGATATGCGCTTCTCCGTCAATGAACTCACGGATGGCACTCTGACGTTCCAGTTCGTGAGCGAAAAAACGGAAGACGGGCTCCCACTGTCCATCATAAGCCATTCCCATGACTAAGGAAGAAAGACTGCTGATATCTATGTCGAAAAGAGACGCCCTGCTGTAGGCCTCCGTCAGATATGTATAGAGTTGCTCGCGCACAGTCAGATTGGGAATACCCAAGACGGGAGTTCCACGATAAATACCTTGTATGGATAGCATCCCGAAGTAGAACAGCAGGCTCTTGAAGTTCTCTGTATCGGTCATATTCTCCGCCGGAAATGCTGTTACGATGTTTGCCGTAACGCTACCATCTGCAATGACTTGCTGGATGACAGAAGCATTCACACCGAATGTTTTGTCAATCTGCACCAAGTGGCGCAGTTTGTTGTAATCCGTACGGATGTTATTGTCGACCATCATTTTAGGGGCTTTCCCCAATTGCAGATAGCTATTTAGAAAGTAGAGAGCCATGTCCGAATTGAACATTCGCTCTTCCAAACGATCTTCCGAGAAACAGTAATTGTCATACCACGGCTTCATTATCTCCACCAATCCATCCACCGTAACGTCCTCTGGCAATGCGCCTTCATCTTTGTAATAAGTAATCATTTCCCGCACTTCACCCTCGCTGAATCCAATGATGTTGTTGAACTGCGGCAGCATGCTGATGTTCGTACCTATATTAAAACCGCTCGTCACGTCGTCCATCGTAATGGGACTTACACCCGTGATGAAGAGACGTTCCACAGCAGCGCCGGCATTGGAAGTGGAAGCCTTCACATTATTGAAGAACCCGCGGATAAGTCCGTCTCCATGCGTTTTTTCCTGATAGCATTCCTGACCGTAAGAAGACAGAATGGTGTTGGTGAAGTTGTCGTATTCATCAATCAGCAGGTATATGCGCGGACAGTTCGTGCGACTGACGTATTCCTTGAGGGCAGCCAACATTTGTTCTGGATTTGTCTCGTCAGGATTAACGATTTCCCATACCCCGCTACCCAGCAAGTGCTCATATTTCAGGATGAAGTTCTTCATCACCATGCAGCAATACTCGCAGAACGAACGCTCCACGCTTTCCAGTTTCGAACTGACTTCAGAGAAGTTGAAACGCAGAACCAAGTACTTGTTGTGTTCCTCCGTAGGATGCTTGCCTATATATAATTCTCCAAATATCTCCTCGAAACTGTCCGCATAGTCAATACTGTAGTATGTTTCCAACATGGCCAGGAACAGCGACTTGCCAAACCGACGCGGACGTATCAGAAACAGATAGGACGGCTGACGCTCTATCATTTCGACGAAACGGGTCTTGTCTACATAATAATAGTTTTTCCGCATGATGCGGGGAAAGTCCGATAGTCCATACGGTAATGCCTTCATAACTGCCTGCTTTTAATGTTCCACAAAGCAAAGGTAACAAAAATGATTGCAAATACCATGAAGACCTAGAAATAGTTGCAAAAGAAGGCAACACTCGGTTATCTGACATGCAGCATCTTAAAGACCGGCAACAACCATCGCCGCAAAAATCTCAGTCTATACCACCATTCCGCCTTTTTCAACCAACGTACATCGCAGCAATCCTGCGTTGTACCATCGGGGCGATAGATCGTTTTTAATAAGCCGATAATATCCTCCCGCTTCACCCGCTCGATGCGAGCCACATTTCCATCACCCAGCATTAGGCAGTCGTCACCTTCCCGACCAATATATCGGTGAATCATATATTTGCCTTCCCATTGATAGAATGGACAACACCAGGCAGGCAATTCTCCTTCGGTTGGGCAAGGAACTACCTCCACCAAATCTATTCCTCCCCTGATAAAAGGATACATGCTTTGCCCACCAATAAGGAGTTTCACTGTTTGCCCATGCTTCAACGCCTCGCCCGCCCCGGCAAAGAAGTCGTTAGATACCGTTATTTTTCGCATATGCCAAAGATTGTTTCATAAGAAAGCCAGGCAGCCGCTGCATTGGGCAGACAAGCCAGATGATAAACCGGTACAGTGGAAAGCAAAGTGCTCAGAACCCCACTGATAGAATCATACAAAGCATCATCATAGGCAAAGCAGGGCGGGCATGAAGGGTGGAGTGCGCCATATCCCTGGGCAACTTTCAGTCTTTCTATTTTATTATAGGGAGCCTGTGACAATCGTACACAAGCTGCCAGCGGATAACTCTCATTTTTATAACAAGGTGTTTTTCCACTCCACGGACTGCCATATACCCACGGTTTTCCGTCAACGATACGAATAATGGGACTATCATCATTCAGCAGAACGGCTCCTTCTATATTTTCGCGCCACAGACGGGTGTGTGTGCTTTTTCCTGTGCCGCTTTCACCCAAAAAAAGTACGGTCTTCCCGCCATGCTGAATGACACTGGTATGAATTGCCACAGTTTCAAGAGGCGTCGTTATCACTCCGTAGGCAATCCAGCAGGCAAAGCGTAACAATGCGGGGGCAAGGTTACCACTGAACCAAACCGTACTTCCCTTTTTCTCCACCCATAAGTGCAATGACTCGCTGTTCGGAGGAGTCATGCTAAAGGCATACCCGCCAGAGTAATATCCGAAACGACTTACAACACCTTCATTTTCATAACGATATAGTTCCTCTTCCAGTGTTGGTACTTGAATTGTAGTTGTCGTAAACCGACATGCAGGTTCGCCATTGGGTTCTACCTTAAACACGGCAAAGCCATCCAATATATCCATTGCTTTCACCAACCTATCACCTTCCACCCGGACACGATGTCCAGCTATCAAATAGTCTTGTTCCATTACTTTATTCTATTATCTATTCTTATTATATACTATCTTACAAGTGTCTAAATCAAGAATACGTTCACAAAATGCCAAAGAACTTTCCCGATGGGCAATAACAATCAATGTCAGTTCTCGGTGTTGCAATGAGAGTATTTCTAGCGCCTTGTTAATTTCCTGCTCAGTCCTGTTATCCAGGGCTGAAGTCGCCTCATCAAAAAACAAGACTTCGGCTTCTTTGTAGAGTGCCCGGGCAATGCCTATCCGTTGTTTCTGTCCGCCGGATAACCGGCTACCGTATTCACCCAACGGAGTATCCAACCCTTGGGGCAGTTCGTCAGCCCATTCTTTAAGTTGTACTTGTTCCAATACCTGTATCACTTTCGTCCGGTCAGCTTGTGGTTGCCCCAGCACTATATTATCAGTGAGTGTACCTTCTATAATAAATATCTCTTGTGGCACGTATCCTACCAGCTTATGCCATTCACTACGGTTAGCAACAGTCAGTTCCCGTCCGTCTATAAGTATCTTACCATCTGTAGGAGGCAGAAAGCCAAGCATCAGATTAAAGAGGGTTGATTTTCCTGCACCGCTTGCCCCCCGTACTCCGATACGTTCACCGCAACCGATATTTAGATTCAAACCACCGAACAGCGTGTGTCCATCGGGAAAGGCGAAACTTAATCCACGTAATTCAAGTACATGTTTAAATACAAACGAAGACTCTCGTTCTGATTCTTGCTGTGGTTCATTGCTGATACCTTCTTCCACTATCGTTATGGTATGCGAAGCATTCTGAAGCGTCACCCAACTGTTCAATATACTTCTTACTGCAGGAATCAGTCTAAAGGCTGCTACTGCAAATACACCGCTTATCAATCCCAAATCACGGCTTCCTGTGCCAATCAGCAATGCCAGTCCGCCCACTATGGCTATTTCCGAGAGGAATGACGGAAATAACTGGTACACTTCCATCCGTAAGCGA
>NZ_JH992942.1:164027-822401 GCF_000315485.1 Bacteroides oleiciplenus YIT 12058
TTTACCTCGTGTCCCAGTTGTACGCTACTCTTCCCTTTCAGAAAAAGCAGTCCGCGATGATAGTAATTGGCAAACATCCGGCGGCTGAATTCACGGTAAATCTCCAATTGGTAACTGCTCTGTACACGTGCCAAAAGTGTTACCAACGCATTTTTCGACAATACAAATAGCAACACGGCACCACACAACGCCAGCATCCTGCCCCGTCCACCATCCTGCTTCACCACCACCAGCAATATCGGCATTAGTGCCGCCACTCCGGCAAAGTCAAGAAAAGCACGCAGCAATACTGAAAAAGCCACCCAAACACCTCGTCTGCGTTGCCTTTCCGGTAACAACTGAACTATCTTTTTAATCATCTGCTTTCACTTACTTTTATCTTCTGTCAAAAGCTATCCTTTTCATGTTTTTCAAAAAGTCTCTTGCGAACAATATCCAGCCGACACTTCCTGCACCACTTAAAAAGATGCATGCCATGAGGATCATCATCTTTTGGGGCTTTGAAGGTCTGAGAGGAACCTGTACCGGCTGGATAACTGTATATACAGGCCTCACCTTCTCCACCTTTGCTATGGCGACCTGAACCTGTTGTTCAGCTTGTTTATAAGTGACCAAAGCCAAGTTCATTTCATTCTCTAACTTTGCTAATTCAGCACGCGAAGTCAGTTTCACCAGTCCCCGGTTGGCATCTGCATACCGGGTGTATTCCTTCTGTGCCTTATGATACTCCATCTGCGCCTCTTGGCGAAGCCTTTTCGCATATTCCAAGATTCTGCGTGCCTTAGCTGTCCGGTATTCCGTGACGTATTCTTTCAGATGTGCTCCTACAGTGTCTGCCACAACTGCAGCCACCAAGGGGTCCTGCATGGTAACAAATATGGTTATGGTTCTTTTCTTCTTATCTACCTCGATATTGATTCTGGAAGCGATAGTGCCCGCCATACCTGCTTCTTCACGAGTCAGACGGAAAGGGTCTATCGTATGCTTTGTTTTTTCTACTTCCTCTTTCTCACTGAATAAGGACATTGTCCAGCCTATCAGCCTGAATGGTGCTGATGTAATGGTGCTCCACCATGGTTTTTTCTGGTGCTCTTTCAGATACTGTGAGAGGGTTATGGTGGTACTATCCCTCTGTTCATGTATCTTAATGTTGAAAAGTCGGATAAGAAATGGCGTAGAATTGACAATAGAAGGATAAAGAGACGGATAAATGGCATCCCGTTCGGTTGTGGTAGAAGAACTGATGTCGATGTCCGCCATATCAGCCAGTGCATTCATGCCCGAAGAGGAACTTTTTCGATACCCTTCCGGCGCAATAAGGGTGCTTGCCGTATATTCTTTGGGTGTGCTGAGGCCTATAATTAATCCGATGAGAGTACCAATGCCACATACTTTCAGAATCAACTTCCGGGAGTTCCACACTTTCTTAGCCAGTTCCAACAAGTCAATTTCCTGTTCCTGTGGAAGTGGTTTTACATTTTCCTCGTTTGCTGTATTGCTATTCATCTGTATATTATCATGCATAAGTAAAGGTATCCCTTGTGCTCTTGAATCTGGAACTACTTCTTATTACTAAAAGAATAATCCCTACTTACACATCTATAGTAAATGCATAGGTAGGGATTAAACTATTTATTTATCGGATTTGGTTATCCCTTCAGTCCCTATTCAGAATATCTGATAATGGACTATGAAAGAATTTCCTTTATCCTCCAACGATGATATTATTTGCATCAGCGGCAACACCACCCAAATAACCGTCAAAATCGCTACAAGTGAATGTTCCTGCATTGTATATTCTACCTTTCAGGTAAGTAGTAGTGGCTGTTACTTCACTTCCTCTCGGAATATTCAGGCTGTAACCTTCATCAACGATAAGTCCTGTGAGAGTAAATGCTGTGGTAGTCCAAACAACGCGTGCAGAACTCTTCACTTCAACATATTTCACAGTAGCTGGCAAGGTGCCACAAGTTGTACAAGCACCGGTAATTTCAACATAGTTAGCATATTCACCCACTTCTGCCTCAGTAACAGATGCGGCATTTGTGATAACTTTGATAAAGCCGGGAAGTCCTCCGCTGGCTACAACAGTATTTACGTTACCAGTACCAAACAATTCAATAGTACCAATCATCTTAGAAGCGCTGGCAAAAGCATCAGCAAATGTTGTTCCAGCATAAGCATTGGTGCTTACATAGGTATAAGCATCAGCGTTTTTCTGCGTGATATAGCCATAATTGTTTATTTTACCGCTTGTACTTTGCTGTACACCCAAGCTACCGGCATTGTCAATCTTTCCATATGCACTCAAAGAAGTGGCATTATTAGTTAGTGTTGCTCCATTCATAAGGAATTCTGCACCTACAGGGATGTCGATTGTACCGTTATTGGTCATATCCAGTTTCAGAGTGGTTGCACTTGAGATGTTTACTGTACCGTTGTTGGTAATTGCAACTGTTCCATTGGTTGCTGTAGCCGATACCATGTCAGTCATTGCCATTGTTGCACCTTCAACAACTTCCAATGAACCAACATAATCAAATACCTTGTTTTCTGAATACTTCCATGAACCAGCGAACTGAACTGGAGTAGCAGTGCCAAACTTCAAGGCTGCAGGAACTTCTGTTTCTGTAGTGCTTACGAATTTAATAACATTACATGTAGTTCCCAGGTCAGTACTACGAGTAAACGTTATCTTATTTTGAGCATCCGCAACGCGTGCTTCATAAGCAGCTGTTGCTTCAGCCTCCATTACGAATTCACCGTCTGCATCGCCATCTAAATAGAAAGTAACTACAGCATTATTAGCAATTGCATCATATACCTGTAAAGCATCAATCAGATGTTGCTGGTCTGTGATATGCAGTCCATCCATGTCAAGAGTTGACATATCAGCCTTAATGCTACGTCTACCAAATTTACCGATATTTTCACCTATGAAAGATCCTGACGTTGCAGCAGTCCATGTATTATCGAGTACTTCCTGAATACCTTCGGTTACTGTTTTATCATAAGTCACAGTAGCAGCGGTCTTGCCCCAAATGTCTCCTGTAGCATCTTTTAACGTCACCTTACCATAGTTCGTTTTAATAACAATTTCAGCACCGGAGATTGTTGTAGATGTTTTGGCAGGAAGCAATGTAAACACTGCATTGTAGTTATTGGTAATATCAGTTGTAGTCAAAGCGTTTGCCACTGTAGCATTATCTGCATCAACATCAGATACATTTGCCCAAAGCGGGAATTCACCAGCCCGGTACGGAGAAGCTGCATTATATTTGGTGGAAATCGACGTTGTGAAAGCGTTGGTTGCATTCATTCCAATACTTGAAACTTTAAGTGGACTTACACCCAAACCATCAATTACGTCAGTATTGCTGGGCACTGTAGTCAAAATCAATGTAGTACCGATTCGCTTCAGAACAATGTCATACTGCTTTCCATAACCTGCTGTATTTCCCTTATCTTTATCGTATGCAGCAATATTTAGAATCTCTGACATATAAGGAGTCAATTCTTTTGTTTTTGCATCTTGATTTTCAGGAATTGTAATGACTGGAGCTGCTACTCCTGTATTAACAAACATTGTATCAGCCGGATAAACCATTATTGCTCCATCTTGTAGTATCATTGACTTGGTTGTGAAGACAAATGCCTCACCATCCTGAGCTGATCCTTCATAGATAGCATTCTGATAATCCGTAAGAGCACTGCTTGGAGTTGTTATTCCATGGAACAGAGACATCAAGTCACCTGCCTCAAAATTCAGTCCAAAGTCACCAGTCATTTCTGCTCTTGTCAAAGGAGGTATACCATCCTCTAATGATACGGCGAATTTGATAGGTGATTCCTGCGAAGCAGACGGAGTATTCAACTCCTCATCTGCGGTACAAGATGCCAAAGCCATGCTTCCCAATAAAGCACCGAATAAAATTTTACACTTCATAATCATCTTTTAATTTAACGTTATCTTTTAGATTTAAATAAATGCTTTCTTTTCTACCTTTAAAACTCCTCAGGAGGCTCTGTACTACTTTGTCCAAAACCATTTTCCACTTCCACTTCCAGAACTTCTACTTCCGGAGCTTCATACTTCATTTCCTTTTCTACTTTCATAATCATAAAATTTAATTGTTAGTAATATTAAAAAGTCTTTTTATTTATTAGTTATATCTGTTCATCGCACCCAATCTATCTACCTATCAATCAAGGTTCTTACTCAATAACAACCTGACTGCTTTTATATAAATAGGTATAGCAAAACCGCCTTTTCAGCCTGCAAAGTAAAAAACAAATTTCCTAAATATATTTTTAGTGTATTTCATTGAATATCTGAGGGCTATCAATAGAGGGAAAAATAGGATATAAGAAGAAATAAATTTCTCAGAGGTAGAAAAACACGAGGTATGGTATTGATATATAGATATTTGAGTCGAAAATGTCAAATAGCAAGTTGTAGCTGTTTATATGTGTGGCACTTCATTTTGGCACTATACTTAATTAATATATTTGCTTGTATCTACCTGATTATCGGTTGTTTACAGGCTTTTTTCACCCTAAAATCCTTGTTCTGATTAAAATAGCTGACACCATTATCAGACACTAGCTGTGGAAAATATATAAACAACCCATCTTCATAACCGGTTTATTCATTTTTAGACAGTAAGCCCCCGAATGCAGCAACTCATGCAAACATTCGGGGGCTTCACTGTGTTGTGATACAATCATGCTACTTTATTTCTTATGTCACGATGGCCTTTTCTTTTCTCAGCAGTCGTACGAAGTCAGACATCAGCTCTTTGCTCGACGCCCTCATATAACGCTGGAATGCCTGGAAAGACCGATGCCCGGAAAGCGACATCACATAATTTATCGGATAGCCGCGCTTGTAGAGGTTGGTAACACAACTCCTCCGGGCTGTATGAAAACTTATCAGTTCATATTTGGGAATTGTCACAATGGTGGTTTCTCCACCACGATACTCTTTGCGATTGACGGCCTCATTAATACCACACCGGGCGGCAAGAACCTTGATGATTTTATTGGCTTTTATCTTGTCGATAACCGGGAAGCCCGTCTGTTGATAGTGGGCCACGAGTGGTGCTATCTCCTTTAATATAGGAATTTCAACCAGCTCTTTCGTTTTTTTCTGGTAGAGCGATATTACCCCTTTTCGTATAGTTGCCTTGTTCAACTGCTGAATGTCGCTGATTCTTAACGCCGTGTAGCAGGCAATGATAAATGCATCCCTCACATCGCGTTCCTGGTCATTTTCTGTTTTCACCAAAGAGAGTTTCAGTATTTCCTTTTCCTGCAGATAAACCTGTTCGCTGGCCTCCGAAGACAGTGTAGTCTGAACCTTCAGAAAATAGTTGTTCGTTGTCATCTCACTGTCGTAGGCGCGATGCAGCAGATTCTTAATCACCTTCAAGGTGTTGATGATTGTATTCTGTGTATAGTGTTTCCCGGTTTTCCCGTAACTGAATCCGTAAAGGTAGTTGGTGAAATCCACAAAGAACTTTTTATTGAAATCGTCGAACGAGCTGATCGGTACCTTGCGCTGTTTATCGTAGTCCTCCAAACGTCCCAAGGCGGTAAGGTAGGTGGCCTTGGTGCTTTCAATGCCACGCCTTCCTTTGCGGTTCACGTTCTTCTCATACTCTCCGACCAGCTTCTTCAGGCAGACAATCGGATTTTGCAAAAGGTGCTCCTGCTGTAGGTTGCTGTCTACTACTTGCCGGACAATGGAAGCCGACAGATATTCTCCTTTCATGGCAAGCCGTTCATCCACTTCATAAAGAGATGTAACGAGACTGTCAATCTGTTCATTGATGTGCTTCAGTCTCTGCTTTTCCCGCATGTTCAAACTTCCGCTCTCAAAACAGCGGTAAGTTTCGTGATTCCAATACCTGGGCTCCACGCGAAGCTTGGTATAAATCCTGATTCTCCTTTTATTGATAGTTGTCACAAGCATTATTTGCGTCAATTTATCTTTTTCACAGACTTGCTTCAGATTGAATCTTAGTTTCAAGCCTTTTCCCTCATTTCTGTTTAGTGGTAATTGTCTCATAATTATCAATATTATAATGGTATATAAACAAAAAGTATCCCTCTTCGTTGCAATAAGAATATCTAAGAAAACTATAAAAAGGTTTGTATTTATCCTTTTTCGTTGCAAAGCACGAAAAAAAACCTTTATTTTGTTTGCAGATGTCAATAAAATATCTACCTTTGGCTCGCAAAAGCATGTATTATGGAGGGGAAGTTTCACTAAGAAGAGGAATTTGCTATATTTTTACCTAAAAAGATAAATAAATAACGATTTCTTTTGAATTTAGGAAATACATTTTTATGCTTTTTCCTCGATATACAGGGAGTTAGAAGGAATATAAGATATGTTTTAATGGAACAAATTCTCCATAATAGTAGCCTCAGGCATATATACAAAGCGAACATCTGTTAGTCCAAATACCAATAGAAACTGTATCAAAACAGAGTAATCTAATTTATCTGATTATAATACCGCTTCGTCAGATGTAATGAGCAGTAGCAATTTGTTGGTATTTATATGAAAACACAACAAGAAAATCTACCCTATAACTCCGCAACTGCTCAAAGCGTTCACCCACTTTTGAGCATCAATCAGCGCCTGCTCTTTGGGTATGCTGTAGTGATTCATTAATACATGTGCTACGTCTTCCAAAGAAAAGTCATTTCCTTTCAACTCTTTCCAAAGGAACAATGCTGTGTTATTGAGTGAAATAACCTTGGTCATGTCTGCCTGCGACTTTCCTTGTTCAACAATCAGGTTTTCACCTGCAATCTCCCGAACTCTGTAATTCTCTTTGATTTTCATTCTGATAAATGTTAAAATGTTATTAAAATATCGCAAAGATAAACATTCTGCTTTAAATCCAGTATCGAAACAATGGAAATTTACTTGACGGGGGAATTTATTTATAATAAGCGATGAGCTGTCTCAGACACTCCTGCTCTGTCAGTCATCCTGCATGATTCCTTTGATCTGCTCCCATTTGTTTACGGCATCATTGGGTTGTGATCTGCCCGGTGTGCTTCGGCCTTCGCGGATATACTTTTGCAGTAAGTCTTTTAGCTTGTTCACAATCTCGGGATGTTCCGAATAGACATTTCTGCTTTCGGTTGGGTCTTCTTTCATATTATAGAGTTGCAATGGTGGAAGTTTTGCTATGGCTTCTTTGTCTACACCTGGCTTGGGATAGCTCCAACCACCGGAACTTGGCGAACATAACAATTTCCAGTCTCCTTTACGGATGGCAAATTCACCACGAATGGAATGATGTACAGTTGCTTCGCGGATGGTTTCTGCATAATGTGGATTCCGAATGAGGGGCAGGATGTTATAGCTGTCTTCTGCTTCATTATCTTTCAGAGGATAATTGTTCAGGGCGGCGAAAGATGCATAGAAGTCGTTCAGGCAGATGGTTTGTTCGCAAATGCCTTTGGTGGCGCCATCTGCCCACTCCAAGATGGTGGGCACGCGGTGACCACCGTCGAAAAGATCGGCTTTCATGCCTCGCCAGATGTAGTTAGCATGGTGTCCCTTGGCAGTCATATCAGGAATGCCGGCTGCGGGTGAACAACCGTTGTCTGTTGTGAATACTACTATTGTATTGGAATCTATGCCGTTACGTTGCAGAGCTTCGCGCACTTGTCCCACTACATCATCTACCATCAGTGCGAAGTCGCCGTAATCACCCAGTCCGGTTTTGCCTTTGAATGACTCGGCGGGCAGTATGGGGGTGTGGGGTGCCGGGAGGGGTAGGTATAAAAAGAACGGGTGTTCGGCGTTCGCATGCCGGTTGATGTAATCTACTGCCCTGTTAGTCAGGTTGGGCAGGCAATCCTGATGATTGAAATCATTGCCTATGGCTCCTGCCCGCCAGAAGCCGGGTTTCTTTCCTGCAGGTACACTGGTTACTTGCGTGGTGGTAGGCTGGCGGTTTTCTATATATACATAAGGTGCCATATCCAGTGAACCACAGAAACCATAGAAGTAATCGAAGCCTAAGTCGGCAGGACCATTTGCGATAGGTTTGGAATAATCCACATCTTCATCGGTAAGTGCATCGGCATTGGGCTTTTCATGACCCGGATTCGTACCCCAGTTCCAGCCTAAATGCCATTTGCCAATGCATGCGGTGACATATCCGTTTGCTTTCAGCATGGAGGCTATTGTGCTGCGAGTGGTGGGGATGATGGGGCGTGAATATCCATACAACACCCCACTCTTGAGACTGGAACGCCAGTTGTAGCGTCCGGTGAGAATGCCGTAGCGGGTCGGAGTGCTGACGGCAGAACAGGAATGTGCATCAGTGAACATTATTCCGTTGGCCGCCATGCGGTCTATGTGTTGCGTATGTATATGCGAGTCTTTATTGAAGGCTGAAACATCTCCATACCCCATGTCGTCGGCAAGGATAAAAATGATGTTAGGTTTCTGTGGCGATGACATTTCCGGTTGCAGGGCTGCCTGTGCATTGGCATGCTGTCCCAGGCAGAAGGGGACGGATAATAGTCCAAGACAAGTAATGTTCTTCATAATAGGATGGTTTTTATTTGTATAGTTACGATGTACAAAAATAGGCCTTTGAGAGGCAGAAGGTTATTAGTTCTGTCTCAAAAGCTTGTGAAATTGTTGCAAGTACGAAGACAATTTCCGAATCGTATCTGAATCGTATCTGAGACGTACTTGCTCCGTACATTCTTCAGTCAGAAGTACCTCTGAGTGGAGAAACACTGGAGTTGATACGGAGCAAGTGTATCCCAGGTACGGTTCAGGTATTATAGATGCATAATTTTGTTAAGTGAGTTTGTTAGGTTGTTTGTAAATCCATTTTGTATTATTGGTGCCTGAAAATGGTGTCGTTTCCGTTCCTTGTAATAACCTATTTCTTTATTTCAACAATATCTTTCTTGTTGAAATAAAGCGGGTTATAGTAGCTATTCTGTGTGAAATAAGGTGCTAAAAAGTAGTGTCAATATGCTTGGATAATTAAAACTGCTTATTGGTTGATAAGCGGGAAATAGATTGTAGTTCAGCGTGTTCGTTCGTTTTGTTTACGTTTGAGAATTCTCTTCTTTTGATATTAAGCTGCCTTTAATTCAGGATAATACGCTTATTATCAGCAAAATACCTTTGCATTCTATTTAGGAAATTTGTTTTTTACTTTGCAGGCTGAAAAGAGGTTTTGCTATACCTATATATAATAGGAATAGTGAGATTGCCCCTAAGAGTGAATTATGATTTTGCGGTGACGTAAGCATAGTATTACCAGTTGATAATGATAGAGATAATTTTAATATTACTAACAATTAAATTTTATGATTATGAAAGTAGAAAAGGAAATGAAGTATGAAGCTCCGGAAGTGGAAGTTCTGGAGGTAGAAGTAGAAGCTGGTTTTGGACCTAGTGGTGATGTACCTGGTGGTGGCGAAGATCCATTTTAGGTCATACTACTTCAGTGAAACAATTTATACTCAATAAAAAAAGAAACATTTAAAAAGAATACAGATGAAAAAAATTTTATTTTGCGCAGGCTTATTAGCCTTAGTTGCAAGTTGTGCTGAGAACGAACTGGATTCAATCTCCGGACAGAAGGGTGCTACTAAAGGAATCTCATTTGAAGGTGCATTAGTAGAAGCACCGACTACAAGAGGGGATTTGGCATATGATGAAGTTTCAGGAATACACAACTTCTTCTGGTATGCAGAAAAAGACCAGATTAGTATTTGGAGTACAAATACAAAGGATGCTACCAATTCTAATAGCACCACGGCTTGGAATGTTGCTAAGGTTGTTAAATACAAAGCTACACAATCTAAAGCTAACGGTGTATTTACTGCTATTCAAGACGATAATATTTTGGACTTCCAATATGAACCGGGAACATATGATTGGGCTGATCCTGCAAATGAACAATACAAGTCACAGTTCATTGCAACTTATCCTTCTACTGTAACTTTAGCAGCAGCTGATAAATATGAATTCTCAAATCTACCGACATTAAACAATCAAGATCAATTAACTCTTGATGGGCAGGATGTTACAAAGAAAATCATGATGATTTCTCATACTACGGCCGTTAAAGAAAACTCTTACGATGCTGTAGGTGAGAAAATTGATTTGAATTTCATTCGTCCGTTTACTGCCGTAGTATTCAGAACTAGCGGAATTGATGAAGAATACGCTAACATTTTTGGTAAGCTTAAATCTATCACATTGACAGCAAAAGGATATGATGCAAACAATAATGGTAGTACTACTGACCCAAACGATATTGCACCTTCTTACATTGATTATGGTTCTGATGCTCACTACCTCTATAACAGTGAAAAACCGGAAGAGTCTAAACTTGTACAAGCAGATGGTAGTGCTATTACTGATATGGCGAGTGATATTACCGGTGCTGATCAAGAAATAGAACTGAAATTGAATGGTGGTACAGGTCTTGAATTTATGGATGGCAATCTTGCATACATGGCTATCAATAAGATTGATCGTAAAGCCTTTAAGGACGCTGGAGTTAAAGAAACTATGTTAATGAAGTTCTCTTTTGAGAACATTGATCTTCCTAAGACAGTTGAGACCGATGCTAACTGGCCTTCTACTATGAATAACAAGTTTATTGGTGGTGTTCCTACTACTCTGGACATCAACTCATTCCCTTACTTGGTGACAAATACTGCTGGTGCTCGTACCCTGATTGTAAACCAAGGAGTGTTCTCTCAAATCTTTAATGCTGCTAAAGACAAAGTAAAATGGAATGATGGTGCAGAACAGGAATATGTACTTACTGAGTTTACAAACATCATTTCTAAAGTTGAATTGACTACTGAAGAATTGGCTACATTGAAAGGATTTACAGCAGCAACTTCAATCAAATTAGCAGAGAATGCAACAATTCCTGCCAATACTTTCAAGAACTTGACAGCTTTGACAACCATCAATCTTCCGAAAGCAACTACGATTGCAAAAGATGCATTTGATGCAGCTACCAGCTTAGTAAACGTAAGTATGCCGTCATACAAATTTGCTGACGAGACTATCAATCCTCAGATTTTGAAGCAAGCAAGCCTCGTTACTTTGGATATGTCTGGTGTAGATCAAATGAGTGCTGCTTTCCCTGCTAAGGGATTGAGCCTTAGTGGTTACAAGCAATTAAAAACAATTAAAGTTAAAGATGGCTTGTTGGTAGGTGCTAGTTCATTCAATGATTGCTCTGCTTTAGCAACTATCAATGGTGCTATCGAATTCCGTGAAGATGGTGCTGCTGCATTCAAGGATTGTAAAGCATTAACAGAAATCAACATTAAGAACACTGTTATTCCTGCTGATGCATTCAGCGGATGTATTCTACTGAAAAAAGTTTTGAAAGATGGACAGCAAGTTTTGCCAACTTCCATCGGAAGCCAGGCATTCATGAATTGTACAGCATTGGAAGAAATGAATTTAACTCTTGCAACTACAATCGGTGAAGAAGCCTTCAAGGGATGTGCAGCTCTTTATGGCGTAGCAGATGCAGCAGAAGATGGCAAGAAGATTATGTATGTGGGTGCTACAACAATTCCTCTCGGGGTATTCGAGAATTGTACAGCTTTGGAATATGTACATTTCATGGAAGCAACTTCATTTGATGAAGATATTTTCAAAGGCTGCACAGGCGGTAGTAATCTGAAGGAAATTAAGTTCAAGAAAGCGTTCACAATTGCTTCAAGTGTAAGCTCAAATGCTACATTTGGTAGTAATACCCAGGTAGTGAAATTGTTCATTAATCCTGCTCAAAGTGTAAAAACATTCAATAATAATACTCTTAAATTGAATGCTACAAACATTACTTTCTTAAGCATTACTAAAGAATAATCCTTAACCAAGATAAGTTCACTGAACTATTTTTTTAATGCTATTTATCAGAAAGGTGAGGCTATATGCCTCACCTTTTTTAATCACCCAACTAATTTCTTACTCTTATTTTTATGAAAAGAGAAGTGCTCACTTCTTCCCCAGTGGACTATGTACTCTTGCTATCCAAACTATGGGATGCCAGAATATTCTTGCTGAAAGTATGTGCAGCAGGATTGCTTGTGGGAATACTTGTGTCCATCAGTATCCCCAAGGAATATGAAACGAGCATTTATACGGTTCCAGAAAGTACAGCAGGAAGGATAGATACGGATGACAGCTTTTCATCAGAAATTAGCATCGGAGGTAAGAAGATACAGGATGCCATCATTCCAAGTCTATATCCGGAAGTGATAAGTTCTACCCCTTTTCTTCTATCGTTATTTGATATACCTTTAACATTGTCCGGTAGTAAAGAAGCCAGTACGTTAACATTATCCGAATACATGTCCACGCACCAATGCTCACCTTGGTGGAGCACTATTCGTTCCGGTATATTTCAAGTCGTCAGTTTTCCAATAACCCTTTTTAGCGAAAAAGAAACAGATAAATTTAACAACCCGCAAAGCATAACTGTCCGACACGACGAGCCCATAGAAGTTTTCCACCTTTCAAAGCATGAGGCTGCGATAGCTGCTGCCATCAATAGTAGAATCAATGTAGACGTGAACAAACAAAAACGGACAGTGACCCTGCACGTACGTATGCAGGACCCTCTTGTCTCAGCAACAGTAGCAGACAGCGTAATGGCAAAATTACAAGCATATGTCTCTGACTATCGCACCAGAAAAGAACGTGTAAATCTGGAATATACAGAGAATCTTTATCAACAAGCACGTAAAAAGTATTATGAGGCGCAAGAAGCTTACGCTCATTTTGCAGACGCTAACCAATTCTTATCACTCAAGCTTTACCAAAAGGAACTGTATAATTTACAGGTGACCAAAGAACTTGCCTACAAGGAATATACAGAAACATTACAACAGTTGCAACTTTCCAAAATCAGAGTTTATAAGAAGCGTCCCGTATTTGCCGTCATTGAACCTGCCACAGTTCCGCTCAACCCGGTTTCTCCCTCTAAGATGAAGATCTTGTCAGGATTCTTCTTGCTGTCTTTGGCTTTGGGATGTGGATGGATTTACTTCAAAAATATGCGTTCGACACAACTATGATTAAAAAGATATACGAACTTTTATCGAAACGTCAACAAAAACGTGGCATAAGGATAGTGTTTGTCGTGTTATTACGTGCTTTGCTCGATTTTGCAGGTATAGCCGCACTGATTCCTGTAATACTGGCTGTACTGGGACCTGACAGAAACCGAGGTACGATGTTGGTACTATGTGGTGCAGTATTACTGTTTGTAGTACTGAAAAACGGTCTGGTGATGTTGCTGGCACGTGTGCAAAGCCGTTTTTTGTTAGATATATACCAGGATTTCAGCCGGAGAATGTTTGTAAATTACTATCGTCGGGGATTGCTTTTCCTGAAGGGGGCAAGCAGCCTGCAATTAGGACATGAGGTGAACTATGTGTGCTATACATTCAGTTTATGTGTATTGGCACCCGTTTTTCGTTTATTGAGTGATTCTGTGCTTATATTGCTGATGGTGTCGGCGCTAGTGGTATGGGAACCCCTTGCAGGACTGTTACTCTGTGTTGTATTTCTACCACTGACAGGAGGATATATAGGATTAGTACGGAAACGCCTGCGCCATTACGGAACGGAGGAACAGGAAGCGAGGCGTAAGCAGTTGCGAACAGTGGTGGAAGCTTTCCGCGGCTTTGCGGAGTTGGAAGTAGCACATGCTTTCCATGCCTCCACTGTTTCATTTGACCGCGGCATGGAAAACATTACTCGTAATCGTTTGCGGATGGAGATATGCCAGCTTTTTCCACAGTTCCTGTCGGAAATAGCTATGGTTTGCGGGTTGGCGTTGTTAGTGGGTGTGGGACGTGGTAATTTGGGGTTGGTGGGCGGTGTGTTTGCCGTTGCGGCCTTCCGTTTACTGCCTGCTATACGAAATTTGTTGAATAGTTGGAATATGCTCCAGAACGCTTCACATACCTTAGAAATAGTAGCTGAAGGGATTGTCGATGTGTCACAAAAGGAGATAGCGGCAGCGGTTCCTTTTACCTTTGAACAAGGTATTGAATTGCGTGGAGTGAGCTTTGCTTTTCCAGATGGTTATATGCTTTTTCAAGACCTGAATCTAAACATCAGACGTGGTGAATGTGTGGGTATACGAGGTGCGAGCGGATCGGGAAAATCTACCCTCTTTAATCTGATGCTGGGTTTTCTGGAGCCTGTTGGTGGAGAAATCCGTATAGACGGAAGGTTGTTAACAAACACCAATCGAGAGGAATGGTATAAGTTGGCAGGGTATGTGCCGCAGGAGATTTTTGTAGCAGAGGGTACTCTTGCCACTAATATAGCTTTGGGGCAATTGCAGGTTGATTACGAAAAGGTGATGCACGTGCTGGAACAGGTGCAGCTTAAGGAATGGGCAGAACATTTACCGCAAGGATTAGATACACCGTTGGGCGAGTTCGGCAGTCGATTGTCGGGAGGACAGAAGCAACGGATCGGAATAGCCCGTGCATTATATAAACAAGCAGAAGTTCTGTTCTTTGATGAAGCAACTTCAGCACTGGACCACCAAACGGAGCAGGAAATTAATCATGCTTTACAAATGCTCTCCCGGCAACGCCGTGAACTAACATTGGTTATCATAGCCCATCGGGAAAGTTCACTGGCTTTTTGCGACTGGATATTCGATTTGAATAGTGGTAATATATACTAAGGAAAAATAAAAAAGATGGAACAAGATTATTTAATTGCCGGACACCGTATCAGGGTTGAAAATAAAACTTTGATGTATGCAATGGATAAAATGCCCGGTTTCGAAGTTTTCAAAGTTAATAAAGAAAATGAAACTCCCTTCCGTTTCACTGTGATGGATGGCAAAATGCCTGCTTGGAAAAAGGAGCTTTATAGTATTGATATTAATGGCACCGTAAGCCGATTCGGTTCTTGTGATGGCGGATATGTTTTCGATTCGGCTCCTCCAGTGGGAAAGATGTTAGAATTATGGGTGGACCCAAACGGACATACAGCGCGTTTAACAGGCAACTTTGAACCACGTCTGCTACGTTTTGCTTGTTGGATGGCTTATGGTATGATGACCGTACCATATCAAACGGTTGCCATCCATACCAGTACCATTGTATGCCAAGGCAGAGCGGTACTCTTTCTGGGTGAAAGTGGCACAGGAAAGAGTACACATACACGCTTGTGGCGTGAGAATATAGAAGGTGCTATGTTATTGAACGATGATAGTCCTATCCTTCGTATCATTGACGGAAAGCCATGGGTATATGGCAGCCCATGGAGTGGAAAGACGCCTTGCTACAAAAAAGAGTGTTATCCGCTGGCTGCTTGCGTACGATTATCGCAAGCCTCATTCAATCAGATTAGAAAATTAGCTGTAGCAGAGGCTTATGCTTCATTACACCCTTCTTGTCCACCAGCTTTTTCTTATGATGAGTCCCTGTATGACTCTATTTGCGAAGTGCTGAATGCTGTACTTACAAACGTACCTGTGTATCACCTTGCTTGCTTACCAAATTCAGATGCTGCTCGTCTCTCTTACGAAACAATTTTTGGCACATGCGAAAAATAGTGGTATCCAACGATTTCTTTGTCGGAGCGGCAGAAGCACTGAAACAAGGGCAGACGGTGAAACTCCTTATCGGTGGGCAAAGTATGTATCCTTTTATCAGGGGAGGTATAGATATAGTAGAGGTGGTTCCTTGCCTGCCCGAAGGAGAACTGCCTGCTTGGTGTTGTCCTTTCTATCAATGGAATGATAAATACTTAATTCATAGGTATATTGGCCGAGAAGGTGATGACTGCCTGATGCTGGGTGATGGGAATGTGGCTCGTATTGAGCGAGTAAAGCGGGAGGATATTATCGGCTTATTAAGAACTATCTATCGTCCCGATGGTACAACGCAGGATTGCTGCGATGTACGTTGGTTGAAAAAGGCGGAATGGTGGTATCGGTTGAGATTTTTGCGGCGATGGTTGTTGCCGGTCTTTAAGATGCTGCATATCAGATAAGGTATTTAACTAAAATTATTACGGAAATATTTCCTTAATTACGAATGTCGTTGTACTTTTGCCACAACTTTATAACACTATAAATAAAAAATTGAAGATTATGTCAAAAGTAACCGTAGTAGGTGCAGGTAACGTAGGAGCTACATGCGCTAATGTGTTGGCCTTTAATGAAGTGGCTGACGAAGTGGTAATGCTGGATGTGAAAGAAGGCGTTTCAGAAGGTAAAGCAATGGATATGATGCAGACTGCTCAATTGTTGGGTTTTGATACCACTATTGTTGGCTGTACCAATGACTATGCGCAAACTGCTAATTCTGATGTAGTTGTAATCACTTCAGGTATTCCTCGTAAGCCGGGTATGACTCGCGAAGAACTGATTGGGGTGAACGCTGGTATCGTTAAGTCGGTTGCACAGAACATCTTGAAATATTCTCCCAATGCTATCCTCGTTGTTATTTCTAACCCGATGGATACAATGACTTATTTGTCACTGAAATCTCTGGGTATTCCTAAGAACCGTATCATCGGTATGGGCGGTGCTTTGGATAGCTCTCGTTTCAAATACTTCCTGTCTCAGGCTTTGGGCTGCAATGCTAACGAAGTAGAAGGCATGGTAATCGGTGGTCACGGTGATACGACTATGATTCCGTTGGCTCGTCTGGCTACATACAAAGGTCAGCCGGTTAGCACACTGTTGAGCGAAGAAAAACTGAACGAAGTTGTAGCTTCTACTATGGTAGGTGGTGCTACTTTGACTAAGTTGCTGGGTACTTCTGCATGGTATGCACCGGGTGCAGCAGGAGCGTATGTAGTTGAGTCTATCATTCACAACCAGAAGAAGATGATTCCTTGCTCTGTATTCCTGGAAGGCGAATATGGTGTATCTGATATCTGTATCGGTGTTCCTGTTATCTTGGGTAAGAATGGTATTGAAAAAATCGTAGAACTGGAACTGACTGCTGACGAAAAAGAAAAATTCGCTGCCAGTGCTAAAGCTGTTCACGGAACAAACGCTGCTTTGAAAGAAGTAGGTGCTCTTTAATTGGGAAAACTTTTTTTCATACAATAATAGATTTTTATAAGGGGTTGATTCCATGCGGAATCAACCCCTTATTTTTATTGCGTATGTTTGAGAAGATGTTTTGCTACCTTACATCTGCCCCCCACATCAACTTGTTGCGAAGTGTATCGAAGAATATATGATTAAACCGCTTTACTACCTTGATGCTGTAATCTGCCCGTGAGATTCTCAAACGGGTCGTCTCTTTGCATGATTCGCTACGTCCATCAATGGCAACAAGAAAACTATGGCTGCGACTTTCAACGTCGAGAGTGACTTCCCAATCGTCGCAGATGACGATAGGGCGGACATTCAGGCTGTGCGGGGCAACCGGAGTAATAGCGATTGTCTTGCTATGGGGCACAATGACCGGACCGCCGACACTAAGAGAATAAGCAGTGGAACCGGTAGGAGTGGATACGACTAATCCGTCTGCTTGATAAGTAGTGAGGTGTGCACCATTGATAGCTGTATGGATACTAATCATAGAAGAACTGTCACGTTTTAATACCGCAATTTCATTGAGTGCGTAAGGCGATTTCATTAAGTTCTCATCATCGCAATGTAATTGCAATACGCTGCGTTCCTCTACTTTATAGTGGTTATTATAGATTTCATCAAAAGTTTCTTCCATTTCTTTCGGGGAAATATCTGCCAGAAAACCGAGACGCCCGGTATTGATACCCAGAATGGGGATATTCTTTTTGCCTACCCGGCTGGCTGCTTTCAGGAAAGTGCCGTCGCCACCGATGCTGATAACCATATCGGCTGTAAAGTCATCGCCGTCGAAGAGTTCGGCGGAAGCGATATTCATGTGAAGATCCGAAGTCAGGAAGTTATAAAACTCTCTGCATATACAAAGCTGGGCATTGCGCTGTTCCAGCAAACGGAACAAAGTCTCCGCATGTGTTGATTTTTTAGCTTGGTAGGTATTCCCAAAAATGGCAAATTTCATCGTCAATACTTTCTTAATGAAATGCAAATATGGTATTTTTTTCTCAGAACGCTGCCAATATATCGCTATTATTTGTACTTTTGCGCAAAACTATGGACCGAATTATGACTAGATTAAGTGTAAATATAAACAAGATTGCAACGTTGCGTAATGCTCGTGGGGCTGATGTCCCTAATGTGGTGAAAGTGGCACTGGATTGTGAGAACTTCGGCGCAGACGGGATTACCGTGCATCCGCGTCCTGATGAAAGACATATACGCCGGAGCGATGTGTATGATCTCCGCCCGTTGCTTCGTACGGAGTTTAATATCGAAGGATATCCGTCTCCTGATTTTATTGATCTGGTGCTGAAGGTAAAACCTCATCAGGTGACCTTGGTTCCAGATAGTCCTGCTCAGTTGACTTCCAATGCCGGCTGGGATACCAAAAAGAATCTGGAATTTCTGACTGAGGTGCTCGATGGGTTTAACCATGCGGGTATCCGTACTTCTGTGTTTGTTTCTGCCGATGCGGAAATGATAGAATATGCTGCTAAAGCTGGTGCCGATAGGGTGGAACTCTATACGGAACCTTATGCAACAGCTTATTCCCAGAACAAGGAAGCTGCCGTGGCACCTTTTGTGGAAGCTGCCAAAGTAGCGCGTAGTTTAGGGCTGGGTTTGAATGCCGGACATGACTTGAGTTTGGTGAATTTGAATTATTTATATCAAAACATTCCATGGATGGATGAAGTTTCTATCGGGCATTCGCTGATAAGTGATGCTTTGTATCTGGGACTGGAACGTACTATTCAGGAATATAAAAACTGTCTTCGTTGATGAATGCAATGTTGTTATTGGCCCAAGTGGCTCCGGCGCTGACCGACTCTATTTCCGGCGCCAATCCGGTATTGACCCAGGTAGCTGGTGCTGAAGAGATGAATTTATGGAGCATGGCTGTCAAAGGTGGTTGGATTATGATTGTTCTTGGACTGCTGTCCGTGCTTTGTTTCTATATCTTGTTCGAACGCAACTACTTTATTCGCAAGGCTGGTAAAGAGGATCCGATGTTCATGGACAAGATAAAAGACTACATTCTGGATGGAGAGATAAAGGCTGCCATAGCATATTGCCGCAGTGTGAACACTCCGGCGGCCCGTATGATTGAGAAAGGTATCAGTCGATTGGGACGCCCGGTGAATGATGTGCAGGCAGCTATCGAGAATGTGGGAAATATTGAGGTAGCCAAGTTGGAGAAGGGATTGACGATTATGGCTACAATCTCCGGAGGTGCACCGATGATTGGTTTCCTCGGTACGGTAACCGGTATGGTACGGGCTTTTTATGAAATGGCTAATGCCGGTAATAACATTGATATCACGCTGCTTTCAGGAGGTATTTACGAGGCTATGATTACTACAGTAGGTGGTTTGATCGTAGGTATTATTGCTATGTTTGCCTATAATTACCTAGTGACATTGGTAGACGGTGTGGTGAATAAGATGGAAGCTAATACCATGGCATTCATGGACCTCTTGAATGAACCAGCGTGATTAAATTAAAAATAGAGAATTAAAAATTAAAAAATAAAGAGGGTGCTACAACGTAGAGCTAAAATATCGCCTAATTTCAGTATGGCATCTATGACGGATGTCATCTTCCTGTTGCTGATTTTCTTCATGATCACGTCTACGGTTGTTTCGCCGAATGCTATTAAGGTGCTGCTTCCGCAGGGAAAACAACAGACGTCTGCCAAACCTTTGACGAGGGTTATTATTGATAAAGATCTGAACTTTTATGCGGCATTCGGAAATGATAAGGAGCAGACGGTTTCTTTAGAAGAATTGACTCCTTTTCTACAGTCGTGTGCAGCAAAAGAACCGGAAATGTATGTGGCGCTTTATGCGGATGAATCTGTGCCTTACCGGGAAATCGTGAAAGTGCTGAACATTGCTAATGAGAATAAGTTCAAGATGGTGTTGGCTACACGCCCACCGGAAGGAAAATAAAACGTAATACGGAAAACGGTGAATCCGAAAAAGAAAAGCAAATATATAGGAATGGTAGGTGCGCTGCTGGTACATGTGGCGTTTATTCTCCTGTTGATACTGGTAGGCTTCACTATGCCGGAACCGCCGGAAGAAGATGGTATGCCTGTGATGCTGGGTGAGGTGCCCAATGCATTTGGAAGTGCCGATCCTTCTTTGGTAGAGGTGGACGTGATACCTGAGACTGTTGCCCCTGAGGTGCAGGAGACGGTGGAGCAGGAGATGCTGACCCAGGAGGATGAAGAGACCGTTGCTATTAAACCAAAAGCGGAAACCAAGAAAGAAGAAGTAAAAAAGAAACCTGAAAAAACAGAAGCTGAAAAAGCCGAGGAAGCTCGGAAATTGGCAGAGGCCAAAGCTGAGCGTGAACGTAAAGAAGCGGAAGAAGCTGCCCGCAAAAGAGTGGCAGGTGCTTTCGGAAAAGGGGCGCAAATGGGAAGCAAGGGTACGACCGAAGGGCAAGGAATTCAGGGCAGTCCTACCGGAAACGCGCCGGCTGGTGCGTCGAGTGGAACAGGTGGTTATGGAACTTTTGACCTCGGTGGACGTTCTTTAGGACAAGGAGGTTTGCCGCGTCCGGCATATAATGTACAGGATGAAGGAAGGGTAGTGGTTGCCATTACTGTAAATCCTGCGGGACATGTGATTGCTACCAGCATTGACCGACAGACCAATACCGTGAACCCTGCCTTACGGAAAGCTGCCGAAGAGGCGGCAAAAAGGGCTCGTTTCAATGCCGTGAATGGCTTGAATAACCAAACAGGGACGATAACATATTACTTTAATCTAAAATAAAAGGAGAACAATTATGGGTACAGTTTATGTTTTTTTTGCAGACGGATTTGAAGAAGTGGAAGCTTTCACTTCTGTAGATGTGATGAGACGTGCAGGGCTGAACGTGGAAATGATAACGGTGACTCCCGATGAAATAGTGACAGGTGCACATGACGTGCCGGTACTTTGTGACAAGAATGTAGTGAACTGTGATTTTTATGACGCAGATTTAATCCTTTTGCCCGGAGGGATGCCCGGAGCCGCTACGTTGGAGAAGTGTCCGGAACTTCGTAAATTAATTTTGGAATTTGCCGAAAAGAATAAACCGATTGCAGCAATCTGTGCCGCTCCCATGGTACTAGCTAAGCTTGGCTTGCTGAAAGGACGTAAGGCAACCTGTTATCCTGGTTTTGAACAGTATCTGGAAGGTGCTGATTTTACAGACGCTCCGGTGGAAAGAGACGGTAACATCATTACTGCTAAAGGGCCGGGAGCTGCAATGGAATTTGCTCTGGCTGTTGTAGACATGATGCTGGGTAAAGAAAAAGTACAGGAACTGAAAGAAGCCATGTGCGTTATCTAACTTTCATTTTTTCATTTTTAATTTTTTATTGATGAACTATGCTCTGATAGTTGCCGGCGGTAAAGGGTTGCGTATGGGGGGAGAACTTCCCAAACAGTTTTTGTCCATAGGTGGGAAACCTGTGTTGATGCGCACACTGGAAGCCTTTTATGCCTACAATCCGGAGATACATATTATATTAGTGCTCCCGCGTAGTCAACAGTATTATTGGGCACAACTATGCGAGGAGCACTGTTTTTCTTTACCGCACATGGTGGCGGACGGGGGAGAGACCCGTTTTCATTCAGTGAAGAATGGATTGGCTTATGTAACCACGCCGGGATTGGTGGGTGTGCATGATGGTGTTCGCCCGTTTGTCTCTCAGGAAGTGATAGCCCGTTGTTATGAGCTGGCTGCTGAAAAGAAAGCTGTTATTCCTGTGGTAGATGTGGTGGAAACTGTGCGCCATCTGGAAGGAGAGGGGAGCGTAACCGTTGGGCGGGATGAATATAAATTGGTGCAGACTCCACAAGTGTTTGATGCCGATTTGTTGAAACAGGCTTATGAACAACCTTATACTTCTTTTTTTACGGATGATGCTTCGGTAGTGGAAGCGATGGGAGTGCCCGTATATCTGGCGGCGGGTAACCGGGAAAACATTAAGATAACGACTCCTTTTGATTTGAAAATAGCCGCTGCTTTGTTGGATTCATGTTTGATTTAGCTTCTCGTGACATAAAATACCTCTCGGGTGTGGGGCCACAACGTGCTTCAGTGCTTAATAAGGAATTGGGTATCTATTCCTTGCATGACTTATTATATTATTTCCCTTATAAATATGTGGACCGTAGCCGTATCTATTATATTCATGAGATTGACGGCGCGATGCCTTATATCCAGTTGAAAGGGGAAATTCTTAGTTTTGAAACGGTTGGGGAAGGACGGCAACGGCGTTTGGTTGCTCATTTTTCAGATGGTACGGGAGTTGTGGACCTGGTCTGGTTCCAAGGCATTAAATTTCTTATCGGTAAGTACAAGGTACATCAGGAATATATTGTATTTGGTAAACCCAGTGTGTTCAACGGACGAATCAATATTGCCCATCCGGATATTGACGATGCTTCAGAATTGAAACTTTCGACGATGGGGCTACAGCCTTATTACAATACATCGGATAAGATGAAGCGGAGTTCTCTTAACTCTCATGCCATTGAGAAGATGATGAGTGCCGTGGTGCAGCAACTTCGTGAGCCATTGCCTGAGACGCTTTCTCCTGCAATACTGGCAGAACATCATCTGATGCCGTTGACGGACGCTTTGAGGAATATTCATTTTCCTGCTAATCCGGAACTGCTCCGTAAGGCGCAGTATCGGTTGAAATTTGAGGAACTTTTTTATGTACAACTGAATATCCTCCGTTATGCCAGAGACAGGCAGCGGAAGTATCGGGGATATATATTTGAAACGGTAGGCGAGATATTCAATACTTTCTATGCCAAAAATCTGCCTTTTGAATTGACCGGTGCCCAGAAACGCGTTTTGAAAGAAATACGTCGTGATGTGGGTAGCGGTAAGCAAATGAATCGTCTTTTACAGGGTGATGTGGGTAGTGGAAAAACCTTAGTGGCTTTGATGAGCATGTTGATAGCGTTGGATAACGGTTATCAGGCCTGCATGATGGCCCCTACTGAAATTCTGGCTAATCAACACTATGAAACAATCCGTGAGTTTTTATATGGAATGGATATACGTGTGGAGTTGCTGACTGGTTCCATTAAAGGTAAAAAACGGGAAGCCATCCTTACCGGCTTGTTGACGGGTGATGTACATATACTTATCGGCACGCATGCCGTGATAGAAGATACGGTGAATTTCTCTTCACTGGGATTGGTTGTAATTGATGAACAGCACCGCTTCGGTGTGGCACAACGTGCACGTTTATGGACTAAGAACGTGCAGCCCCCTCATGTGTTAGTGATGACTGCTACTCCTATTCCACGTACTCTGGCTATGACTTTGTATGGCGATCTGGATGTCTCTGTCATTGATGAACTCCCTCCGGGGCGTAAACCTATCGTAACCATTCATAAGTATGATGCACATCGTGCAAGTTTGTATCAATCTGTTCATAAACAACTTGCAGAAGGCAGGCAGGTCTATATTGTCTATCCCTTGATTAAGGAAAGCGAAAAGATAGACTTGAAGAATCTGGAAGAAGGCTATCTTCATGTTTGTGAGGACTTTCCGGAATGTAAAGTCTGCAAGGTGCATGGTAAGATGAAGCCTGCCGAGAAAGATGCACAGATGCAACTTTTTGTATCTGGTGAAGCGCAAATCATGGTAGCAACTACAGTTATTGAAGTCGGGGTGAATGTGCCAAATGCTTCTGTGATGATTATAGAGAATGCCGAACGTTTCGGATTGTCGCAGCTTCATCAGTTGCGTGGGCGTGTGGGGCGTGGAGCGGAACAATCTTATTGTATTTTAGTGACCGGTTATAAGTTGGTTGAGGAGACCCGGAAGCGGTTGGAAATCATGGTACGGACTAATGATGGCTTTGAAATAGCCGAAGCTGACCTGAAATTGCGTGGCCCCGGTGATTTGGAAGGTACGCAGCAAAGTGGTGTCGCTTTCGATTTGAAAATAGCAGATATCGCACGTGATGGTCAGTTGCTCCAATATGTGCGTAGCGTTGCGGAGGAAGTGGTAGATGCTGACCCGACGGGTGTTTGTCCGGAGAATGAAATCTTGTGGCGCCAATTGAAAGCACTGCGAAAGACCAACGTTAACTGGGCTTCCATAAGTTGAATAACGGTTAAACATACGCTTTATTTGCATTTTTATGTTGTAAAACATATTAGTTCTTATCTTTCCGATTAATAGGGAGTTACGGACACTTTTGCTACTTCTCTTTTTACCCCTTTCCGAAAAAATAGTTAAGGATAGACTTTTCATTTAAAGAAGAAATACTACCTTTGGGAGAATTTTTAAAATAAATCTGGATATTCGGTGACGAACAAGAGGTGTTGGTGACCAGAGGTACTTGCCAACGGATATCAAAAATGAATGACGAAACGGAATGAATTTCAATTGCATTAAAACGATTCTAATAGCTGCGACGGCAATGGTCAGTCTGAATTCTTTCTCTCAGGACCTGATTGCTCGCCAAGCCCCTATCGACAGAAAACTCAAGAGTGTTGACTCTCTGGCTTTACAAAAGCAGATACGTGCGGAACAATCCGCCTATCCCGGTTTAAGTTTGTATCCGACCTGGAATAATGAATATGTACAAGCTTATGGTGATGCTATTGTGCCGGAAAGTTATAAAGTCGATTTGACCGGCTTTTGTATGCCTACTACGCATACAAAGATTACAGATGTGTTCGGCTATCGTCCCAGAAGACGTAGAATGCATTATGGGTTGGATATTAAGGTATACGTAGGTGATACGATCCGTGCTGCTTTCGACGGTAAGATACGTGTTGTTAAGAATCAGGGTCGCCGTGGATATGGCAAGTATATCGTCATTCGTCATGACAATGGACTGGAAACAGTTTACGGACATTTGTCCAAACAAATAGTAGAGATTAACCAGTTGGTTAAAGCCGGAGAACCTATTGCTTTAGGTGGTAATACCGGACGTTCTACTGGATCACATCTACACTTCGAGACCCGTTTCCTGGGAATTCCTATTAACCCTGCATTAATGTTCGACTTTGAAAAGCAAGATATCGTTGCTGATCATTATACTTTTAATAAGACCAAATCTTCGAAGGGTACAACTGCCCGTAGTATGGCTTCCGGCGAAGGATTGTTCTATAAAGTGAAGAATGGTGATACGTTGTCCAAGATTGCATCACGCCAAGGGGTGTCTATTGACAAGCTTTGCCAATTGAATCGTATTACACGAAAAACAATTTTACGTCCGGGACAAGTCCTGCGTTGTTCGTAAGATATAGATAACCTTATAAAGAAGAGGGCACTTTAATATAATTTAGAGTGCCCTCTTTTCTTTTTTCTTTAATTATTCCTACCTTTGCCACGAAATGCGAAAATAGGCATTTGTAAGGAAATGAAAGATACCAAACAACAATTTGAACATGTCATTGCCATCTGTCGTGATTTGTTCTCCAAGAAACTACATGATTACGGTCCGGCGTGGCGCATTCTTCGCCCGGCTTCCGTGACCGATCAGATATTCATCAAAGCCAATCGTATCAGGAGTATCGAAACCAAAGGAGTGACGTTGGTGGATGAAGGAATACGTTCCGAGTTCATTGCGATTGTCAACTATGGCATTATCGGACTGATACAGTTGGAACTGGGGTATGCAGAATCAGCAGATATGACGAATGAAGAGGCCATGGAACTATATGATAAATATGCCAAGACCTCACTGGAGCTGATGCTTGCCAAGAATCATGATTATGATGAGGCGTGGCGTAGCATGCGTGTCAGTTCGTACACTGATTTGATATTGATGAAGATCTATCGTACAAAGCAGATTGAAAGTTTGTCAGGTCAGACTTTGGTGTCGGAAGGGATAGATGCTAATTATATGGACATGATTAATTATTCCGTGTTTGGTTTGATTAAGATTGAATTTGGAGACTAAACAAAAACATATAATCTGGAAAAGCTGGGTGAATGTATGCCGCTTCTTATTGGCGGCAGTGTTCATCTTTTCCGGTTTTGTGAAGGCAGTCGATCCATTAGGCTCTTTTTATAAGATTCAGGATTATCTGACTGCTTTCGGGATGGCTTCCTGGTTTCCGACTTATCTGCAACTACTATTTGCTGTTGTATTGTCAGCGTTAGAGTTCTCTGTAGGTGTTTTCTTGTTTTTTGGCATACGGCGGAGATTTGCTACAGCTTTGGCATTGTTGCTGATGATTGTGATGACGCCACTGACATTTTATCTGGCTTTGGCAAATCCGGTATCCGATTGCGGATGTTTTGGTGACGCCTGGGTATTGACAAACTGGGAGACGTTCGGTAAGAATATAGTGCTGCTGATTGCAGCAATAACGGTTTTCAAAGGCGGAAGGCAGATTATTCGTTTTATTACGGCAAAGATGGCATGGATGGTTTCCATGTATACGTTCTTGTTTGTCTTTGCACTTTCATTCTATTGTCTTGGCAATCTGCCTATTCTGGATTTTCGTCCTTACAAGATAGGACAGAATATAAAGGAGGGCATGGAGATACCCGAAGGAGCAAAACCAAGCGTATTCGAGAGCCGTTTCGTTTTAGAGAAGGACGGAAAACAACAGGAGTTTACGCTGGAGAATTATCCGGATAGCACATGGACGTTTGTAGAAACGCGTACAGTGCTGAAAGAAAAGGGATATGAGCCTTCTATTCATGACTTTTCCATCATGAGTTTGGAAACAGGAGAGGACTTGACTGATAGTATTTTATCGGATAAGGGATATACGTTCCTGCTGATAGCCCATCGCATAGAAGAGGCTGATGACAGTAACATAGACCTTATCAACGAGATATATGATTATAGTGTGGAGCATGGTTATGGATTTTATGCCCTGACGTCCTCGCCGGAAGAACAGATAGAATTATGGCGTGACAAGACTGGGGCGGAGTATCCTTTTTGCCAGATGGATGACATCACTCTGAAGACCATAATCCGTTCCAATCCCGGATTGATGCTGATAAAGGAAGGTACCATCCTGAATAAGTGGAGTGATAACCGCTTGCCAGATGAGTATGTGCTGACGGACAGTCTGGATAAACTGGAACTCGGTCAGCAGAAGCAAGAGAGCGATTTACGTACGATAGGGTATGTGCTCTTATGGTTTATCATCCCATTGCTGATTGTTATTTGCGTTGACATCCTGGTTGTTAAACGCCGGGAGAAGAAGAGATTATATTAACCCTTTTAATAAATAAAACAAAATGAGAAAAAACATTGTTGCAGGAAACTGGAAAATGAACAAAACCCTTCAGGAGGGTATTGCTCTTGCAAAAGAACTGAATGAAGTATTGGCTAACGAAAAGCCTAACTGTGATGTAATCATCTGTACTCCTTTTATCCACTTGGCATCGGTTACTCCGTTGGTAGACCCTGCTAAGATTGCTGTAGGTGCTGAAAACTGTGCTGACAAAGAATCCGGTGCTTATACAGGCGAAGTTTCGGCTGCTATGGTTGCTTCTACAGGCGCTAAATATGTAATCCTGGGTCATTCAGAACGTCGCGCTTACTATGGCGAAACTGTTGCTATCCTGGAAGAAAAAGTAAAATTGGCTTTGGCTAATGGTTTGGCTCCGATTTTCTGTATCGGCGAAGTATTGGAAGAACGCGAAGCTAACAAGCAGAATGAAGTAGTTGCCGCTCAGTTGGCTTCTGTATTCTCTCTGTCTGCTGAAGACTTCTCTAAGATTGTATTGGCTTACGAACCGGTTTGGGCTATTGGTACAGGCAAAACAGCTTCTCCTGCTCAGGCTCAGGAAATCCACGCTTATATCCGCTCATTAGTTGCTGACAAGTACGGTAAGGAAATCGCTGACAATTGCTCTATTCTTTATGGTGGTAGCGCTAAACCGTCTAATGCAAAAGAATTGTTTGCTAACCCTGACGTTGATGGTGGCTTGATTGGTGGTGCAGCTCTGAAAGTTGCTGACTTCAAGGGTATCATTGACGCTTTTAATTAATTAAGGCGAAAAGGAAATAGATGCAAGTTGACAAGGGGATTTTTCCTTGTCAACTTGTTAACTGAAACCTCGTCGACTATATAAAACATAATCTAATGAAAAAGCTTGGTTTACTTTTAATTGCATGCTTTGCTTTCGCTGCTTTTGCTTCGGCCCAGAATAACATTGTGAAGAGTTTGGAACGCAATGTGCCGGGACAGGGTAAGGTAACCATCCATCAGGATGCCCGCATTGAGGCCTTGATAGGTCAGGAGTATATCCCTACCGGGACGGATAACAGAGTGCTTAAGAGTCAGGGTTACCGCGTACAGGTGTATGCGGGAAATAACACCAGTAGAGCCAAGAATGAAGCCCACTCAGTGGGTTCACGTATCAAAGAATATTTTCCGGAACTTTCTGTATATACCTCTTTCAACTCTCCCCGCTGGCTGTGTCGTGTAGGAGATTTCCGTAGTATTGAAGAAGCAGATGCCATGATGCGCCAGTTGCGTGCTACAGGTGTATTCAAAGAAGTATCTATCGTGAAAGAGCAGATAAATATTCCCTTATAAAAAAATATCATGTTAGGAAAAGAAGAAATCGTATCTCCTGCACTGGATGAACTGAAAGAACATTATCATCGTATTATAACTTTGTTGGGCGAGGATGCCGAACGCGAAGGACTACTGAAAACTCCCGAACGGGTAGCAAAAGCTATGTTGAGTTTGACAAAAGGTTACTTTATGGATCCTCACGAAGTTCTCCGTTCTGCCAAGTTCAAAGAAGAATACAGCCAGATGGTGATTGTAAAAGACATTGATTTCTTCTCACTCTGTGAGCACCACATGCTTCCATTTTATGGGAAAGCACATGTGGCTTACATTCCCAATGGCTACATTACGGGGCTGAGTAAGATTGCCCGTGTGGTGGATATTTTCTCCCATCGCCTGCAGGTGCAGGAACGCATGACGCTCCAGATAAAAGAATGTATTCAGGAAACACTGAATCCTTTGGGGGTGATGGTGGTTGTGGAAGCTAAGCACATGTGTATGCAGATGCGCGGAGTTGAAAAGCAGAATTCCGTGACGACTACTTCCGATTTTACCGGTGCCTTCAATCAAGCGAAGACGCGTGAAGAGTTTATGAACCTCATTCGTCAGAATTCGTTTACCCTCCTATAAGTTTAAAAGTATAAAGTATCTGCCACCTGCCACTTTTTGACGTGTATCTGTTTGACTCTTATTGAGTTGAAGCGTTGCAGATACCTGTTGCAGATAGGTTGCAGATGGAGTATCTGTAACACTCTTGTTATGGTTGACGATATATCGTGTGTTGACCGTCAGATTGCTTGTATTTTCTTTTAGATAAATGTGGCAAATGGTTAGTTCACAGGGATGAACACTTTGTTTTGATCTATAGGAACACTTTGTTTGTATATCTTAAAACGGGTTGTTTGATGCATTGAAACAGACTGTTCGGTGCATTGGAACAAACTGTGCAATGCGTTGAAACATTCTATTTCCAGTGTCAGAACAGAGTATATCCTTATTGTAACGGGAGAATTACCCGTTAAACACAACCCGGTCTCCCAGGCGTTTGGCCATAATACTTTTAATTTCCCTCAGTTCTGTGTAGCGTTTCATGATAGAAGTGCATTGTTCTTCATCATTGGCTACGGCAGGCTCTTGCAGGGCATACATCATGTGTTTCATTTCTTCGCTGATGATAGCGAACTTGAAATTAATCATGAGCGTAGGTACTAATTCGAAGAGGCGCTCCTCATCGGTCACTAACCTTTGGGCCTTGGAGTGATACTTACTTAGTTGGTAGCGGTCGGCGATTAGCTCCGTACTTAGTTTGCTGATATTAGGGTCGGGATGCGCCAAAAAGTATCGTTCTGCGATGAATCCTTCACGGTGTATATGTTCTGCCGCTTCTGCCAGCATCTTTCTGTGCAACGGATTGTGGAAAGCCAGTTCATCCTCTTTTAAATCATTAACTACGTATTCTGTTACTGTGACAGGGGTTTCATTTCCTTCTTCATCGGGAACGTTGCACAACACTTTTTCTCCGTAGCGTACTACCATTTGCAGGATGAGGCGTTCGTATTTGTAGAATTCCTGCCCCTCTTTTCCTTCCTGCGGGATATAAGATACATATTCAGCAGCTTCCGGTGGAAGCGGTGTACCACCATCAGGCATTTCTCCATCCATAGGATAGGGCGGCATCTCTTCCGGATAGGGTGGTTGCATGCCGTCGGGAAGCGATGCCTGGGCAGCATTACGTGCAGCATTGTTTTTTCTTGTTTCCCGGTTTCTTTGTTCCGTCTGCTTCTCTGCCTGTGCTTCGCGTCGCTTGGCCACTTCCGAAACTAGCAGTTTGTCTTCTACACGAAGCAACTGACTGCATTCTTTAATATATACATCTCGGATAATTGCCTCAGGAATAATAGATATACTTTGTACAAGATTACTGATTAATTCTGCACGTTTGATGGGATCTTTTCCCGCATCTTCCAGTAAGAGATTTGTTTTAAAGCGTATAAAGTCTGTCTCATTATCCTGTATGAATTTCTGGAATTCCGTGGCATTGTGCTTGCGGGCAAAGGAGTCTGGATCTTCTCCGTCTGGAAGCAGGCAGACTTTAATATTCATCCCTTCTTCCAACAGCATGTCGATACCGCGGAGAGATGCCTTGATACCTGCCACGTCGCCGTCGTAAAGTACCGTGATATTATTGGTGAAGCGGTGAATGAGCTTGATTTGCCCCGGAGTCAGCGCTGTACCCGAAGAGGCTACAACGTTTTCTACCCCGGACTGGTGCATGGAAATCACATCCGTATATCCTTCCACCAGGAAGCAACGATCTTGTTTCACAATTGCCTGCTTGGCAAAATAAATGCCATACAGTTCATTGCTCTTGTGGTAGATTTCTGATTCGGGAGAATTGACATACTTTACCTTGATTCCCTTTGTGGCACTGCTCAATACACGTCCGCCGAAAGCAACTACCTTGCCGGAAAGTGTATGTACCGGAAAGATGACACGCCCCCAGAAGCGGTCGCGCAAGCGGTGGTCATCTGTTTCGTAGCAAAGCCCTGTCTTGACGAGATATTCTTTTTTGAATCCCTTCTTGATAGCTTCCTGAGCCATGGCATCGTGGCTTTCGGTGCAATAGCCCAACTGAAACTTTTCGATGATATCGTCCCGGAAACCACGGTTGCGGAAGTAAGCCATACCGATGCTGCGTCCGTCCACATGATTTTTGAGTATATTTTGGAAGTAATCGCGTGCAAAGTTATTTACGATAAACAAACTTTCACGTTCGCTCTGCATCAGTTTCTCTTCGCTGGAGAGTTCGCGCTCCTTAATTTCAATACCGTACTTCTTGGCCAGATATTTTAGAGCTTCAGGGTAGGACATCTGCTCATGTTCCATGATGAAGTGTACCGCATTGCCCCCCTTACCGCAGGAAAAGCACTTGCATAGCCCTTTGGAAGGTGATACGTAGAAGGATGGCGTCTTGTCATCATGGAACGGACACAAGCCTACATAATTCACACCTCGTTTACGCAGCGTAACGAAGTCTGATACGATGTCTACAATCTGAGCGGCATCCAGAATTCTGTCTATGGTAGGTTGGTCTATCATTGGATAATTGTTTTTGCGAATGCAAAGATAAAAAAAATCCCTCGTTGAGGACGAGGGAACCTAATGTTTTCACAACGGAATAATCCTTATTGTGATTTGCTTCAAAATCACAACTGAATTGTATATCATTCCTGCAAGAACTCAGCTATTTTAATAATTCAAAGATTAAAATATAAGCAAATCCCATCGAAGTCCGAGACATTGCCATTTATCTTATTAATGAATTGAAGAGAGAAGCGTTAAAGATCTTTTTTCTAAAAATATACCCTCTTCAATTCTTTTATCTTCCTTTTTATTTAATCTTTTCCCTGATTTTCGTTAGATACTGCTTCATACCTTCCGCATCTTTTGCGCTGATTATCTCCAGCAGATTCTTCAGCTCCAGACGGATATTCTCCACTTGTGAAGGAGTTCGGGGATTGAACAGGATTTCCTGAAGCAAGTAATCATCTTCACTTAGCAAACCTTTGGCAATTGCCATATGCTTTTTGAACGTAGTACCCGGTGCTTCCTGATGCTTCATCACGGCTGCGAAAACAAACGTAGATACAAAGGGAATGGATAACGAATATGCCACGGTTTCGTCATGTTCGTCGAAGGTATATTCGAAGATGTTCAGACGAAGAGTCTGATAGAGATCTTTAAAGAAAATCTTTCCCAGATGGTCACCTTCACTGATAATGATGGCATTCTCGCTGCTCAGGTTGCTGAGGCTGGCAAACGTAGGACCGAACATCGGATGCGATGATACATAGCGGAAGCCACTCTCTTCATAGAATTTCTTCAGACCCGTTTTTACTGAGGCAATATCACTGATGATACAGTCTTTGGGCAGTACAGGCAGCACCTTGCGGAATGCATCCAGCGTATACCTCACCGTGGCGGCATTGATTACCAACTCCGGCTCAAAGTCCTTTATCTCTTCCAGCGTGGTGAAACGATACGTGTTATAGACAAAGCGCAACTGGTGCGGATTCACGTCGAACACTGCCGTTTCATGTTGGAAACTTAGAATATCTGTAAAGAAAGAGCCCATCTTGCCGGCTCCAAGTATTAAAATACGCACGTTATTTAGTTTTTAGCTGTTAATGATTAGTGATAAATGAAAGATGGAGTGCCCATTAATCACTTATCACTAACCGTTGATCACTTATTTATAATTTCCATTTGTTGCCTCACACTCTCTTCGTGTATCAGCTCGAACACTTTTTTGATGAATTCGGAATCCACGCCAAGGAGTACGCCTTGTGACCCGCGCTTATCCAGAATCTCGTTGTAACGTCCTGTCTGCAGGATGGTCATATCATGCTCTTTCTTGAAGGTTCCGATTTCACGTGCCACACGCATACGCTTGGCAAGTTCCTGCATTAGGTTGTTGTCGCACTCGTCAATCTGCTTACGCAGTTCGCTGAGGTTCTCCGTGGTCTGAGTCTCCTTACGGATGACGAGCAGGTTCAGGATATAATCCAATACATCGGGCGTCACTTGCTGTGAAGCATCGCTCCATGCACAATCCGGGTTGCAATGGCTTTCGATAATCAGGCCGTTGAAGCCGAGGTCCATTGCCTGCTGACAAAGCGGAGCTATCAGTTCGCGTTTTCCACCGATGTGGCTGGGATCGCAGATTATCGGTAGATTCGGGATGCGGCGGCGCAGCTCGATGGGGATATGCCATTGCGGCAGGTTGCGGTACAACTTCTTATCGTAGCTGCTGAAACCACGATGAATGGCCGCAAGACGTTTCAGTCCGGCGTTGTTGATGCGTTCCAATGCACCGATCCAGAGTTCCAAATCGGGGTTCACGGGATTCTTCACGAAGACAGGAACATCCACACCTTTCAACGCATCAGCAATCTCCTGCATGGCAAACGGATTGGCAGTGGTGCGTGCACCAATCCAAAGGACGTCGACACCTGCTTTCAGACATTCGTACACATGCTTGGCAGTAGCCACTTCGGTAGAAACATACATGCCTGTTTCCTTCTTCACCTCTTTCAGCCATGCCAGACCGTCTACGCCCACACCTTCAAAACCACCTGGTTTGGTACGTGGTTTCCAGATTCCGGCACGGAATATCTTCATTCCCTTTTCAGCCAGTTGTTTGGCAGTGCACATCACTTGTTCTTCTGTCTCGGCGCTGCAAGGACCTGCAATTACCATAGGACGTTTGTCCTCAATACCCGGCAGCAAAATTGATTCTAATTCAAGTTCCATATTCGTTATTTGTTTAATTATATTCTTGTTGTATAAATCTTTCTTAATCTCTTCTGAGCCTTCCACAACTCCCGCCAACAGAGCGTTTTCAACGTGTTAATAAATAAAGGCGGGATTCTTTAAAAACGTTGCCCTCATTCTTTAAGAATCTTCGGTGCGTTTATTAACACCGGACTTTGCGTTTTTTAAAAGGCTCTCTCTTTGTAAGTATATTTACTTCATCTCTTTGATGCGTTTCAAGGCCTCTTCCAGTTTATGGTCCTTGCAGCAAAGCGAGATGCGGATATACCGTTTTCCATTGCTTCCGAAGATGAAGCCCGGTGTGATGAATACACGTGCGTTATGCAACACTTTCTCCGTTAACTCTTCCACGTCGACACAACTGTCGGGAATCTTTCCCCAGAGGAACATACCAACCTGTTTTTCGTCATATGTACATCCCAATGCCTCCATGATTTCTCCGGCCAAATGACGGCGATTGCGGTAGTTCGTGTTGTTTCCGTCGTACCATTCCTGTTCAGCTTCCAGCGCTGTAGCGGCTGCTAACTGCATGGCGCGGAACATACCGCTGTCGATGTTACTCTTCACTTTCAGTATCCACTGCACGAAGTCGGCATTACTTGCCAGCATACCGATACGCCAGCCGGGCATATTGTGGCTCTTGCTCATGGAGTTGAATTCGATGCAGCAATCTTTGGCACCCGGCACGCTGAGGATGCTGAGAGGGTTATCGTTCAGGATGAAGCTGTACGGATTATCGTTCACAATGACTATATCTTTGCGGCGGGCGAAATCTACCAGCTTTGCGTAAAGTTCCGGCGTTGCATTTGCTCCGGTGGGCATGTTCGGGTAGTTGGTCCACATTAGTTTTACGCGGCTCATATCCATCTTTTCCAGTTCGTCGAAGTCGGGCATCCAGCCATTTTCTTCTTTCAGGTTGTAGTTGATGACTTCTGCACCGAGTATTTTGCTCAACGATGTGTAGGTGGGGTAGCCCGGGTTGGGCACCAGCACTTGTTCGCCCGGATTGACAAATGCCAGCGTGACGTGCAGGATACCTTCTTTGGAACCGATGAGCGGCTGTATCTCCGTATTCGGGTTCAGTTCCACGCCGTACCATTTCTTGTACCATCCGGCAAAGCTGCGGCGTAGTTCGGGGATGCCGACATAAGGCATGTATCCATGTCCGTCGGGGTTTTGCGCTTCTTTGCAAAGTGTCTGTATGGTTGCTTCCGAGGGCGGCATATCAGGACTGCCGATACCCAGACTGATAACGTCCTTACCTTCGGCATTCATTTGTGCCACTTCTTTCAACTTCTTTGAGAAGTAGTATTCGCTCACGCTCGCCAATCGGTCGGCGGGCTTTATTTTAGATGTTTGATTTACCGTCTGCATATTCGCCTAATATTTTAAGTTCTTTGGTTAGCGGTGTGATGGCCGCGATGGATTGTTTATATCTCAGTATATTGTCAAAAGCTACGTCTACGTAAAATTGATATTCCCATTCCCGTCCGATGATGGGCAGCGACTGTATCTTCGTCAGGTTGATGCTGTAGAACGAAAGGATGGAGAGTACTTGCGAGAGGCTTCCTTCCGTGTGGGGCAGTGTGAATACCATGCTTGCCTTGTTCGTCTCCGGATGGGGATGACGCCGTATTTCGTCTACCTGCCAAGGGTCGGCAACCACCAGAAAACGGGTGAAGTTATGTTTGTTTGTTTCGATACCTTCTTGCAACACCTTCATGCCATAACGCTCGGCAGCAGCTTTTGAACAGATGGCAGCGTGTCCTTTCTGGTTCTCCCGTTTGATGATTTCGGCGCTGAGGGCGGTGTCTTCACCTTCCACAACTTTCATCTTGGGGTGTTGGGCGAGGAATTCGCGGCATTGCATCAGTGCGATGGGGTGGGAGTTGACTTCCGTGATGTCGTTCCAATCTTCTTCAGGCAGACAAACAAAACTGTGTGAGATGCGCAGTTTATACTCGCCGATGATTTGTGTTCCACTTTGGCGCAACAGCTCGTTGTTGTGCAGCAAGCTGCCTGCAATGGTGTTTTCTATTGCCAACATGCCTATGGTCTGGCTATCCTTTTTCACGGCTGCAAACACGTCCTCAAAGTTGGCGCAACAGATTAACTCTATTTCTTCTCCTTCGAAGTACTTGTGTGCGGCGATGTCGTGATACGACCCTAATGTTCCTTGAATGGCTATTTTCTTCATACTGTTTCTTTAAAAAAAAATCCCGCTTCCATACAATGGAGCGGGATTTAAGTATATTACTTTAGTTCTCTATTCAGTTCTTAAGCATCACTGTCACTTGACACATACAAACTCCCGCTCTACTTTCTGGCTAAAGTAAAAGTAAAAAAAGAAGTAATATGTATAAGTAAACAAATTCATACTTTCGTTTTCTTTTTGATTCTTAATTCGTGGCAAAAGTAATACTTTTCTTTTATATGCAAACAAAAAACGATCTTTTTTTTATTTCTTCTTTAGTTTTAATCTGTTGGAGGAGCTAATTTATTGTTGTGCGGATAGGGAATAAAAGAGTGATAGGGTGATAAAGTAGCTGTATTGTATAGTTCCGGGCTATAAAATTAAAGGTTTGCAGCCTTGAGTTGCGCAATTAGTGCTTGTTTTGTTCATTATCTGCATATACTTGGAGCAAATGATGTTCATCATAGGCGGAGGTATACTTCCAGCTTATTGAACGCATTCAGAAAGCTTTCCGAACGTGTTCCCAAAGCTTTCTGAATGCGTTCAATAAGCTTTGGGAATAAATTGACGATTACAAGCTCTGCATTTATCAGTTTCCGGATATTATAAACTAAAACAATTTGTGTTCTATATGAATCATCATTTTATTCAAAATCCCTTTCTATATATCGGCAATTCTTCTCCCGATCCCGTATGGATTACATTGAAGTTAACAAAACCATTCATAGACTCCGGCTCTAAAAGAGTTACGGCAAGGTTTGCATTCTTTTGGGAGAGCCGAATGATGAAACAACCTGCCGGGAAACATTTCTTTTCCTTTATTACCCGGGTAGATACGGTGACCGGAAAACTCTTCTCCCATTCCTTCTTCGCTTTCTTGTATTCGGTAACAATATACTTTTCTACGGTAGTGGTGAATGCCTTTGGGGCCTGTTCTACTTCAAGTCCCAGAGCGCGCAACTTTTCTGCTTGCACAATGCAGGTATCCGGCAGAATGTAGGCTTTAGGGCGTTTGCGTACTAAATCCGCTTTTAGTTGAAGTGCATCGAAGGTAGGGATGGTTTCTGTAAAATACTCATTTTTATTAAGATCAATAAATGAAATAGGAAATTCTGTCCGGGTAGGCTGAAAAGTGACATATATATCCTCCTTTCCGGCACGAGTCTCTTTAATAGCTTTTTGTATGGTATTTCTTACTTCTTTGAAATGAACTGTTGCTGTTTCCAGAATGCTGCGGGATACCAGGAAACCACATTCGGCACGGCGGGCGAAAGAAGTTCTTCCCAACCCTATACCGCGAATTTCTATAAACAGAGATACGGCATTGGTAAGTCCCTGAAATGTAGAACTGGATTGTGGACTTTTGGCATCTTTTGCTGCATATAAACTATCGTTCTTTATGCTTGGAGTAAAGTAGAAACCGGAGCTATAACCGTTGGCTTCCAATGCTCTCACTGCTTTTTCACGGAACAATCCGTTGGATAATTGGCGTATGCCAGTAGAGATATTCAGATGGCCGCTGGGCAGAAACAATACGTCACTGGCAGTGGCAGATGCACTTCCACGCAACAGCTTGAATTCCTTGCGGAAGGGGGTAAACTCGTGAATATCCAGAGCAATATCGGGATTCCAGTCTTTATATGCTTTCTTGAGCAAAAGGGTTACCGGATCGGAGAGTTTACTTTGATCCCGATTCAGGTCAAGACCACTGCCTGATTTACGACTTTGCAATGCATAGCCATCCATGTTGGCTATGGGAATCAGTGCAAGAGATACTTTATTCAAAAGGGCATTGCCTTCTGAGGTATTGAGAAGGTAATCGGCAAGTAGGCAGGTGGCCTCGGGGCCGGCAGGTTCGTTACCATGTAATCCTGCCTGTATCCATACCCGTATATTTTTACCTTTTCCCTGTTTACCGAAATAAAGAACAGGAATTTTCCTGCCTTGTGGAGTAGTCCCGATTTCGGACAAGGTTACTTTGTCCGGATGTTTATCTGTTAATGCCTGTAGGTAGCAGTTTATTTCGAATAAGGAAGCAAGGCCTTCTTCGATCGGTTTACTGAGAGTGGGGGTAGTGTACTCCTTTTCAGGTTCCGGATAGAAATGGGAAGTCACGGCTTCCGGCTGTGGCGAAGGCTGAATATTCCATAGGGAAAGGTTACTAAGAACCGTTTCCTGTGCTGTCCGTTGCAGATAGAGAGCCTCTTTCTGCGGCAGCCCTGCATGATAGCTGCTTGTATAGGTTTTTTGGAAAAAGACTGAACAGAATATATTAGCGGCAAGATAAGAACCTTGCACAGACGGATGGCTATGGTCGGAATTATAGAGTGTGAGGCTGGGCTTCTCCGTGCGGATACGCTTCCAGGCAACGCCTACGGGGGCACACCAGGCATTTAACTGGCGGGTCATCTCCAGATAACTTTCAGCAAGGCGTTGTTGCATTTCGGCATACGTGTCGATGTTATGCCCCCAGGTCATATAAAAGATGGTTTTTCCTTTAGGATTATAAAGACGGCGCAGACTGTCGAGAGATTGGGCTGGTTTGTATACATTCTCCCGTACCCAATCTTTTTCACGGGCGGGTGCCTTACTTTGGTCTTGCAATACTACAAAGTCCCAGTTTCCCTCACGGATGGCTTCAAGGGTCTCAGGGTTGGCGGCATGTTTCTTTAGTGTCCAGCCTCCATGTTCTATCAGCTTTACGGAGAGTTTGTGTCCGGTGGAAGCAGCAAGGGTTTGCACCTGACGGACTAAATGATTGTACTGTGTATAGCTGTTTCCAATAAACAGCGCCCGCAGAGAATCTTCCATCATAACCGGAACGGCACGTTCGCCCATATCGGTGGAATGGTGTCCTATGCCTTGCTCTTCTATTTTCTGCCAGTTGCAGGGCCAGTTCTTTTCGGCAGCTACCTGATGGATATATTGATAAAACCGATTGCCGCGCTCGTAGCGGTTACGGCCTTGTGCTTCTGCTTCGGGAGTTTTACGTAGATAAGATTCCCGGATGGTATCACCTGTAGCCAATTGGAGAATAACCGGCTTGGCAAGATACTTTTGGATTGCTTCGGGGGTGATATAAGGGATATTGCGCACTCCATAAGGAAAGTTTAGCGAAACATCAGGAAAAGTGTACCAGCCAGGGCTGCCGATAACTGCCTTCTCCACATATGGGCTATCATAGAAGAGCATAAAGCGTTGCACAAACTGCCCTCCGGCCGAATGGCCGTAAATCATATAACCTTTCCGTTGGCTTCCCGAATGTTGGCGGACGTACTCGAATATCTTATCAATCAGGGCGGGAGTCTGCTCTTCAACAGGACGCACAGTATTATTACTATTGTCGATTACACCAACTTCCTGATAATCGTGCAGAGGATATTCTTTCAGGTCGAAATGGGGGATGAAAACCATGAATTTATGTTTCTCTGCTTCCCGTTTCCAGGCTTTGAGCAGATATTTGTAGCCTCGGTCTGCCCCTTCGAATACAAAGACGACAGGCATGTGGCGTACATCACCGGAAGTGGGGATGTAATAATGGACATCTACCGGACGGTCGGCAAAGGGCGGATAGCCTTTGTAGGTGAACATGCCCTCGCCGGAGGAAACGACGGGCATTGCATAAAGTCCGGTGCAAAGAAAAATGATACTGAGAAGTAGAAGTAACTTTTTCATTCTTCGTACCTCCCTTTCATTATGACTTTCTTATTCTTCATTGCCACCTTTCCACGTGCTATGACATCCGTCAGGCACAGTTCATTGTCAAGAAAGCAGAGGTCTGCATCAAAACCGACGGCTATTCTACCTTTGGTGTGTAGCTTGAGATTATGTGCCGGATTGCTGGTGATGAGAGTAAGAGCCTTTTCCAGAGGTAGCAGTCTTTCTTTTACCAGTAATGTCATTTCTTGTAAGTTGAGGTGCAGGGGAGCGGGACGGTAAGTAGTCTCTCCCGTTTCAGGATTTACCCGGCGTACCCCTCCGCGTCCGTCACTGGAGAATGTAATGCGGTCCAGTGGCACATGGGCTTCAAGAGCCTTCATGACGCAACGGTGGGGAGCATCGAACTTGGTTCCTCCGGTAGAAAAGTCTATCATACCTCCCATGCAGGCAAATTCAATGGCTTGGTGGAATAATGCCTCTGTGCGTATCAGATGGGTAGGTGAGAGGTATGAAATGAGTGTGGGATAATGGCGCGCAATATTTAGTAACGGTGTAATGCCTTCGGGCAATGCTCCGAGATGGATGTGAAGGACACCTCCTTTGCCGGAAGTAAAACCGCCGAGGCGTACCTGGTTGATGAGACGCAATATTTCCAACTCGGTAGGAAAGGCACTGCGGTCGTCGCTCATAGCCAGTTTGCAACCGACCACTTTATCAATGAATATAAGGTCGTCGGCTACACAAGACATCAATGTTTTTGCGGGTAAGCCGTAGAAACTGGTAAGCATATAGGCACTGAGCCCGTCACCTTCCAAGGCTTTCGTTTTGGCATATAAGGTTGTCAGTTCCTTTACGAAGCCATCTGTGCCGAGCAGTCCCAATACAGTGGTTGTTCCGCAAGCCACCAGTTCACTCACGGATACGTCGGGGACTAATGAAGCATATCCTGTCTGCCCTCCTCCTCCGGTGATGTGAACGTGTTGATCAATAAAGCCGGGGGTGACGGCGCATCCTACGGCATCTATGGTTTCAAAAGGGATGCCTGTCAAGTCTATTTTCCGGTCTATGAGAGCAATCTTGTCGTCCGCCAGCAGAATGTCGTTCATGCCGAGAGGTTCGGGAGCGTACAGATTTGCATTTTTTATCAGTGTAAACATGGTTATGAAGTTTTATAGTGTAATGAAATGATAAACTATCAGAAATAGGATGCTGCCTATGAGGGGCAAGGTGTTTCTCTTTGCCAGTTCAATGGGCGATACACCCGCCACACCGGCAATGGCGACAATGATTCCCGCTATAGGTGACGCTGCACGTCCCATGCTGGCGGATAGTTGCAATGGGAGTATGAGGGAATAGGCTGGCATGCCCAGTTGTCCGGCAATGCCGGGTAGAAGGGGACCGAAAGAGAAGAAAGCTGCATTCCCGCTTCCCATCAGCATAGCTGCACAGAAAATGATCAAGGCGAAGACTGCCGCGATGGCGATGCCCGAAAGGCCTATATGTGTGGAATAATTGACCAGTGAGTCGATAAATCCGAGACTGATAAGTCCTTTTGAGAAGATCTCGGATGCCACAATCAACGTCACCACACTCGCAAAGACATTTCCCATTCCCTTCCAGAAGCTGGAGAAAGCATCGAACGTTTTCCGTATATTGCGTGTGTGGCAACCTACGAATAGGAGCGAGGTGAAAAGAGAGAACATCATTGCTGTAGTTGTATTGAGCGTGATGGGCGGTTGGAACAAACCTACATAAGGTGAAAAAAGAATGAGAAGTGCCAGTGGAAGTACGGGAAGTAAAGCGAATATCAATGGAATATCCGGTTTGGCGGAAGTTTGCGGAGTCTCTGCCTTTTCGCTTTGTTCCGTATGCTGCCTGGCAGCTTCTTTTTTATCGAAATACCTATTGTTGAAATAAAATAGTGTCATGACTACCAAGGTAGTAGGGAGAACCAACGGCAACTGATGGGTAATGAAATAAGCTACATTGGTCTGCTCGATAAGCTCGGCGGCAAGGGCTGTGTTTGCTGAACCGGGGCCTTGATCGAAAAGCGTTGCGGCGGCTATGACAGATAGTGCTGTCAGTCGGCTCACTCCCAGTCCGATAAGAACGGGATAGACGGATGCGACAAGTAACAGTCCTAAACCCGCTGCTGAAGGTGTTGTAATAAATAGTAGTTGGCCGATAGGAATGGTGACAGTGGCTGCCAGATAGGGGTAACGGCGGAAGAAGCCAAGTGGTTTCATGGAAATATGCACCAGGGCATTGGTGGCTTGTATGTGGTTCATAAAGGCTACATAACCGCCGATAGTCATAATCATCAGTCCTGCGCGGGAGAGGTTGCTGATAAATGTTTCCTCCACTACCTTCACCAAGTCGAAAACAATGCTGCCGGTAGGCTTGATCGGAATAACCGGTTGGATGTTGAGCACAAGGGCAAATGTCAGCATTATGAGTCCGGCCAACATCAATACTCCTTGCGGATTGAGTTTCCGGTAGAGGTAAATGGCAGTGAAAGTGGTCACTACAATACAGAGTAGGAAGGCTATGACTGACATATCTTGATGGGTTCTAAGTTTATAAATAGAGCTGGAGTAAACATGCACACGATGAAACGGACTACAACGGATTTTACTTTGAGAGTTATTATCAGTTTTATGTATATCGGTATCAGTCCGTTTACATCCGTTTCATCTGTGTGCTGTTCTTTTATAGATATCCCGGATTATTCTCCAGTTGACGACCAGTATTAGAGTCTATGAACTCTTGTGGAATCGGGAAGAGTACCGGAGTTTCGTACGTATTCATGCCTCGTGCATCACGTCCGGCAATCTCATTCAACTGGCGCATACGGCGTTTGAAGTAATTATTCACGTCGCGTTCATCTCCGCCTTTTTCCTGGCTCACGCGAATCAGGGTATGGCGGCGTTCTTCTTCCGAAAGGAGTTCGCGGCTACGTTCGTCCAGAATGAAGTCGAGTCCTCCTGCGGTTAGTTCGGCTTCCGTGATACTGACTGCGTTGGAGCGGTTACGTACTTTATTAATCCACTTGATGGCTTCGCCTGCCTGATTGTTTTTCAGCAGAGCTTCCGCATAAAGCAGGTAGGTGTCTGCCAGACGGAGGTAAACGATGTCCTGATAGCATCCGTCTTTGTCACCGTTCGCCATCAATGGTGCTACGTAGTCCCATTTGCGGGTGGTAGGCCAGTTGTACTTCTTAATAGTGGTCTTGTTGTCATCCAGCATGGCTGCGCTTACGATGGTATCTACTACCATTTTCCCGTTATTCAGATATTCCGTGACTTTGCCATCAGCACCTTTTTCGTTGATGGTCCATACCACTGCGTAATCGGATACGCGGTCATCCTTTGTGCCCTGGTCTTTGTAGTTATAGAGGCGGAAAGCACCCCGTGAAGGCACGCAACGTCCGGCACCTTTACCACCGTTGTTTATCCAGAATACCTGAGGCCAGGTGGCTGTACCGCTCGTATAGTCAGGGTCTTTCATATTGCTCTTGTTGATGACGCCATCATTGGAATAATAGTTCTTATAAGTACTCTTCATATATACTTCAGCCGTACCGAAAGCACTGTTTTCCGGTTCTGTATTAACAAAGGCATACAGTACTTCCGTATTTCCGTCCGCATACATCGGCGTGCGGAATACATCGATGAACGGGCAACCGGGATTGGAGGCGTTCTTGCCGAAGCGGGTAGTCATCAGGCTGTATTCCGTACCTTCTACCAGTGGCTTCAATACTTCGGCAGCTTTACCCGGCTGGTCCATAGCCAGATATAATTCGCCCAGATAGTGACGTGCTACGGCTCCCGAAATTTTGCTGTTGTTCTCTTCGCGGAGCGGCAGGTTGTTCATTGCGAATATGAAATCCTGTTCCATTACTTCGCGAATCGATTCTACGGAGTTGCGTTCCCAGTCGTTACGATAGTTCATGCCTGTAATCTCTTCGGTTGACAGAGGCACGGCACCGTATGAATAAGTCAGGTGGCGATAGGCCCATGCGCGGAAGAAGCGGGCTTGTGCTATAATCTTATTTTTATGGGCGGCAGCTTCTGATTCTGTTCCTTTCCAGTCGATGCCGCTGCCTTCAGCACGCGAAATCACCATGTTGGCGGTGTTGATGAGACGGTAGCACCATTGGAAAATGTTCTGGAATATCTGTAAATCAGTCTGGTTGATTTGAGACGGATAGTACATATACTTAAAGTCGCTGTGTGAGTTGTTGCTCCATGAGTTGTCGACACCGCAACCCCATGCTGAGTGTAGTACGAGTGGTAGACCACCACCCAGCGCATCGGCGCGGCGGTATTCGTTGCGCATCATTCCGTTGAGAGTGATTACCATGGACTGGAATCCGCTGTAATCTACTAACAAGTTTTCGGGATAGAGTGAAGCACGTGGGTCTTCCTCCAGGAAACTGGTTTCGTTGCATCCGGTGGTGCAGAGCACAAACAGTGCTATCAGTGTATATTTTAGCTTTTTCATACTTTTCTCTTTTTTAGCGGTTTATAAATCAAGTTTCAGACCGAATGTGAATGAACGCACCTGCGGCGTGGACTGTTGGTCACTGATGAATTCCGGATCCAGACCGGTCCAGCTTGTCCAGGTTGCCAGGTTCTTGATGTTCATGTACACTTCGAGGCGGTTCAGGGAAATCTTCTTTAACCAACGCTGGGGAATGCGGTATCCCAGAGTGATGTCCTGTACCCGGAGGAAGTCGGTCTTTTCGTAGAAGCCTGCACCCATCGGATTTACAGAAGTATCCAGGGAATTCTTCGGATACTTGTTGGTCGGATTTTCTGGCGTCCAGAAGTCTACCATCAAGCGGTTCTGACGGTAAGAGTTGTGAGACACATCGTAGAGCCAGTTGTTGGCAGTCTGTCCCAATTGTGCATTCAGGAATACGCTCAGACTTACATTCTTGTAACGGAAAGTATTTGTCAGCCCCATCGTTACTTTAGGGATAGCCGAACCGATGATTTCCTTGTCTGCCGGGGTGATGTCGTTCACACCATCCTTATCGTGATACTTCATGTATCCGGGGATGGAGTAGCGATAGTTAGAATCTTGCTGGCCGTTGGGGTTTGCAGGGTCGGTAATCTGCCAGATGCCGATGAAGCGGTAGTCGTAGTTCACACTGATAGGTTGGCCGATGAACCATCTGGAACCGACATCATCCATCGGTTTGCCGTCAGCATCATAGAGACCTACGTTCACAATCTTTGTTTTATAGTGTGACAGGTTGAAAGTAGTGGACCATTCAAAATTCTTCTTGGTGATATTGTTTGATGTGATTTGCAGCTCCAAACCGCGGTTCTGAGTCTCACCGATATTTTCGGTGATGTTGCCAGTTCCGTTAATGGTAGGAATGGAACGGTTCAGCAACAGGTCGTTTGTCTTTGACCAGTACATATCAAATGTTCCCTGAATACGACCACTCCACAATTGGAAGTCAATGCCGGTATTGACGGACTGTGTTGTTTCCCATCCTAATGAAGGAGAAGCCAGTTTGGAAGGGTAGAAACCGTAGCTCGGTGTGTGGTCATCTTTCAGATAATTGAAAGTTGAAAGTTCGGGTAAGGTAGTGTAGGCACCCACTGCTTCGTTACCGTTCTTACCCCATGACAGACGATATTTCAGGTTGCTTACGACTTTTGCCAACGGGCTTGCCTGGAAGAAATGTTCGTTAGATATATTCCAGCCGATAGCCATAGAAGGAAATACACCGAACTTGGATTTGCTGCCGAATGCAGAGTAACCGTCACGGCGTGCAGTCAGCGTCAGCAGATAGCGGCTGTCGTATGAGTAATTCAGACGCGCCATCTGTGAAATGTGGTTCTGCTTGGTATAGCTGGAACTACCGGACATGGTGGCTGCTTTGGAAATCTGATAATAATACATCACGTCGTTTGGGAAATCTTTTCCTTCCATGCCGTTACCCTCTTTCTCATAACTTTGAGCGGAATATAATCCGGTGAAGAAGATGCGGTGTTTACCGAATTCGCGGGTATAGGTGATGATATTTTCCAGAATCCACTCTTGTGAATGCCAGTCGTCGGTGTTCAGAATACCGTTGGAACGTGCGCCGTAGTAAGTATCCATTCCCTGATATTGTTTCCAACTGCTGTTCTGATAGGTATAACCTGTGTTCAGTTTGTAGCTTAATCCCGGAACAAACGGCAGTTTAATTTCAATGACGTTGTTAGTGATGACTTTGGAACGTATGTCATTGCTTTTGTTGTTGAGGCTGCTCAACGGGTTTACAGAGAAAGCTTCGCTGGAGTCTTCCCAAGCAGCAGAACGAATATTACCTTCTGCGTCATAGGCTTCTGCCAACGGGTTCATCCGGAAAGCTCTGGAGAAGGAGGCACTACTGCCGCTACGGTCGTAACGGCCCAATTGTGTACTGGTGGAGAATTTAAACCAGGAAGTAAACTCCTGATCCAGATTGAAGCGGATATTATACCGTTTGAATTGATTGCCTACAGCCGTACCCTTTACGTCCGTATAGTTCAACGAAACAAAATAATTCGTTTTGTTCACTCCGCCACGGAGCGAGATGTTATGCTGCTGCTTGAAGCCGGTGCGGGTTGCAAGGTCCAACCAGTCTGTATCCATTCCAGCCTCATGCATACGTAGTTCAGTAGCAGTCATAGAGCCCATCCACGGTTCCGGATTACTTTCTGTCGGAGGAGTGGTATTGGCATTTCGCAAAGCTTCTGTCTTGTATTTCCAGAACTCGGCGCCATTCATGAGGCGGGGAAAGTTTATTGGGTCATCAATGGTGACGTATGTATCATAAGATACGACTAATTTTCCTTTCTCACCCCTTTTGGAGGTAATTAGAATTACACCATTCGAACCGCGGGCACCATAAATGGCAGCCGAGGAAGCATCTTTCAGCACTTCGATAGACTCAATATCATTCGGATTGATTTCCGACCAGGGACCATCGAAAGGAATACCATCCAGAATAATCAACGGCTTGTTGTCTGCTGTGATTGAGTTCTCGCCACGAATACGGGTTTTAGTGGAAGAACCTTCCGCATTGGTTCCGGTCACTGAAATATTCAGACCCGGTACGGCTCCTTGTAAAGATTGAATAATGTTGGTCTGCGGGCGGTTCTCTAATGTTTTGGCATTTACGGAGGCAACCGCACCTGTCATGTCCGACTTGCGTTGTACACCATATCCCACTACCACCACTTCATCCAGCATTTTGGTGTCTTCCTCTAAAATGATGCTGATAGGTTTGGTTCCGTTGACTTTTACATCTTGGTTCAGATAGCCGATAAAGGAGATTTCGAGTGTAGCCCCGTTGGGCACATTGACTAATGAGAAATCCCCGTCTACATTGCTGACACTTCCTGTACCTGTGCCCTTCACAATGACGTTAGCTCCGATGATGGGTTCACCCTTTTCATCTTTCACGTTTCCGGTAACTGTGACTTGCTGTTGTGCAAATACATTTGCCGAAATGAACAGTAACAAAGCGCAGCAGGCAAAAATGAGTCTGCATGAGCGTTTTTCTTTTCTTTTGTTCTTCATGATTAATCTAATAGTTAACATAAGTTTTTAGTTTGAATCTCTGTGGCAAAGATATGTGCAATAGTAGTTGCTTACTTCGCAAGGTAAACAGGCAAAGTAAACTGTTAAAAGCGGTAAGTGATTGATTATTAGTGGTGGTTGGTGTGGAATAAGAGAGTCGGAAGTAAACTCTCCAATCCTGAACGGTAGTGGAAAGTAGGGATTAGGCTTTGTGTTTTCCGAGCTTTTTCACAGCATTAATGAAATCTTCTTTCGGGACGATGGATTTGTTGCGAGTGCGAAGTCGGTTGTTATAAACAGTTTGTGCAGAGCAATGAAGGAAGTCTGCTATTTTCACGCTGTCCGTAATGCCGAGTCTTATCAATGCATGTATGCGCAGTTCCGTATTCAGCAATTCACCTTCTTTCAATTCAATCCGTTCTTCGGGCAGAAGCAAGGCATTGAAGTCTTCTACGAAATTGGGGTAGAGGTGGAGGAAGATAGTATCGAAGTGCTGATAGAATTCTTTCAATTCATTGGAGGCCATGGTTGAAGGATCGGTCATTGTCTTGACATCTTCTATCTGGCCTACCTTAAGTTTCCGGTTGATGTTTTTGCGGAATTCTTCCAATTTGCTGATGTAAGTGGAACAGATGTTGAATACATACCCGATGTATTCCTCTTTTACGTAATTGGATTCCCGTAATTGGGAGTTTACTTCTTTTAATTGGGTATTCAGGTCTTTCAACTGGTTGTTTGCCGCTTCGAGGCATTGATGGGCAGTGGAGAGGGCATCCATATTGACTGAGAGCTTCTGGTTAGTATTGTCCAACCTCATATTGGTTTCTTTCAGTCGGCGCATTTGCTTACGGATGAACAAAAAGGCACCTATAAGTACAAGGAAAAGTAAACTAACGGCGATGAGGGAAGCCTGGAGCCGCTTTTGCTGTGTGCGGTCCCGTTCCTGATAGGCTTTATAGATTTGATTTTGCAAATGAGACATTTTGATTATCCGCACCCGGTTGTGGAAAAACATGGCTTTCTGGGAACAGTAGGCAATATAGTTGTATGCACGGTCTATTTTCCCGTGCCTAAACAAGTATTCCGCTATTTCCTGCAACGAGCCTATATCCCCGTTGACACACCGGATATCTGCCATAGCGGAGAGAATCAGATTTTCCAGATATTTACTTTCATCATTCTCACTCCGGTAGATGGCGGACAGGTTATAAGTAGCGATGGAATATTTACGGCTATCATTGGGCAGTATCCGTTTGTTATGCTCCAGTGCTTGTTTTACGGGAGCTATCTCAGGACTTCCAAGGTAGAGCCACGCCCGAGTGTTCCAGTAGCGCAATTCATCGGGAGTAGCAGTGTTGAGTACTGAGTCCCGATAAATCTTTTGGAGATTATTGTAGTGTTCCGATAAATGGGAGTTTTCACCGGAATAGTCCCTTAGGCGGGAATAGAGCGTACACAAACGACCAAAATACTCAGAACGGAGATTCTGAGGCAATTCTTCCGAACGGATATCGCTTACGGCTTTCAGCGCTTCGGTCAGAAGTCCGGAAGATGTAAGGACGAAAGATTGTTCGAGCAAAGATACCACTTCCCAGGTGCGGTTATTGGTTTGCCGTGCCAGCCGTATGTTTTTATTGATGTAGTGCAAAGCTGAATCCGCATCATATACCCGGTACTCTAAATAAATCATTCGATTCATTGCATAGAGCTCCTTCACATCTTTTACCTGGTTACGTTGTTTCTTCAACTGCATGATGCGTTCCTCTTTTACTTTCACAAAGAAATCCTGATGGGCTAACAGGCTATCCAGGGAGTAAAGAAGTTTTTTGTTTTCTTCAAAACTGCGTTTGAAATTATCGGCAGATGCCATTGCTGGAAAAAGAAAACAAAATACGAGTATGGAGAGGACGCTTTTCATGGCGCTATAGTCCTAATACATTCGACTGTCTTTCGTTAGGCTGGTTACCATATTGTCCATTGAAGGCTTGTACTTCTTTCGGATTTAGTTCCAATGCTATCTTTGTATCTTCAACCGAACCATCCTTATCACCATTCAATAGCTTGGCACGGCCGCGTTCGTGGTAGGCCTGCGCAAAGTTAGGATTCAGCTCTATGGCTTCATCAAAAAGTGCGATGGCTTCCGGAAGTTTTTTTTGCTCGATGTAAAGCTGTCCCAGATAGAGGAAACCTTGCTCATTGAAAGGATTCAGTTCGGTTACGTGAGAATAATCGGCTTCTGCTGCCTCTGCATCACCGGTGGCTTCTTTTATTTTTCCGCGTAGCAAGAGGGCGTTTTCGTCATCTGCATCTTGTGCCAATATGGCGTCAATGTCCTCCATGGCTTCATTGTACTGCTTCATCTTAGTTAGAGCTTCAGCACGTAAAAGGCGGGCTTCGGTGAAATCATCTTTCAGAACGATGGCTTTGGTGAGGTGGGCGATACTCATAATGCCGTCATCCATTCCCTGTTTGGCCCTTCCCAGAAGGTAGTGCGCCATGGCATTGCCCTCTTCAATTTCAATGGCTTTCTGTGCGGCTTCGGCCATAGCCTGATAATCTTCTTGCAGGTAGCATACATTGGCAAGGGTGAGGAAAGTGGAAGTATGTTCCGGTTCCAGCTTTGCCATACGTTCCAAAAGCTCATGTGCTTCACTGAGGGCATTTGTCTGGATGTAAACCTGACTGAGATAGCTCATGGTCTCAAAATCATCCTGGATTGCCAAGGCTTCGGTGAAGCATTTGATGGCGTAGTCCGGGCGTCCCATGCGCTGTGCACGCATGCCGTCATACTTGAATATTTCAAAGTTCTTCTGCTCGTTTTTCTGTTTTTCAGTTTCCGGTTTGTCTTGTTTACCGGAGAAGAAAGATTTAAAGAATCCCATAATTATGTATGTCTTTGATATTTTGTTTCTATTCTTTTGCAAACTTACATAAAAATCTTGTCTTCATACCAAGAACTCCACCGAAAAAGAGAAAAACATTCCCTAATATGTTGATGGTATCATTTAAAATTTGTTCTTTTGCGCCGCATTTATCAAATTAAATAATCATCTTTTAAAAACACAAGAATGAAAAAGACTATTATGAAGTGGACCCTCCTTCTCGTATGTATGGTGGTGGCCATGCCTGCAATGGCTCAGTTTAATGTGAAAGCACTGAAAGGTGCAGCAAAAGCCGTGAAAGCGGTGACTTTGACGGATGCCCAGATGACGGAGTATGTGAAAGAGTACATCGACTGGATGGATACTCACAATCAGGTGTGTGCTGATGATAATGAGTATGCTATCCGCCTGAAAAAGTTGACTGACGGCTTGACGGATGTAGAAGGAATTCCTTTGAATTTTAAGGTTTACTATGTGATAGACGTCAATGCCTTTGCCTGTGCAGATGGTAGTGTGCGTGTCTTCTCTTCTCTTATGGACATCATGACGGATGAAGAGTTACTGGGTGTTATCGGTCATGAAGTTGGACACGTGGCACACAAGGATTCTAAGAATGGTTTCCGCACAGCATTGCTGACTTCTGCCCTGAAAGATGGTATTTCTTCACAAGGCGGTACGGCTGCTAAACTGACAGACTCTCAGTTGGGTGACCTGGGAGAGGCATTGGTGAATTCCACTTACTCACAAAAGCAGGAACGCAGTGCTGACGATTATGGTTATGAATTCCTGAAGAGCCATGGCAAGAACCCCTGGGCAATGGCTTTGTCTTTCCAGAAGTTGAAGAAATTGCAGGAAGAAGCCGGTGCACAAAAGAGTAGTAAACTGAACCAGTTGTTCTCTACCCATCCGGATTTGGATGCCCGTATCAAACGCATGGAAGAACGTGCAATCAGCGAAGGTATTGAGAAACCGGCAGCAGAGTAATTTTTTGAAATAATCCTGTTGAATAATTGTTTCTTTCTGTAACGGTTATGAATCTTTTCACCACAGAGGACGCAGAGTTTTTATACTTCTTATTCAGAGATAATTATAACCTCTGTGCCCTCTGTGGTGAAGTAGTTCCTTTCTATTAGGTTTGCAGTATTCCATTTATAGAACTAATCCTCCCTTCTTCCAATAGCTGGTGTACAGCTTCGGTCAGAAGTTCTTTATCTACCAATATTTGTTCGGCGAGGTTTGCCGGAGTGACTGATTCTTCCGCAAGAAGTTGGAGCACTTTATCACGTAACTCTTCCATTGAAATCTCCTGTGGTACTTCTTCTGCATGGTGGCTGAGACAAACATCGCATATCCCGCAGTTGTGTTCATTCTTCTCGCCGAAATAACGTAACAGCATACGGCTGCGACAAATAGTGTCAGTCGTCACATAATCTACCATTGCTCCGATTCGGTTTTCGTACCGTTCTTTACGTTCTTCATATACACTGCGTGATATTTGCAGTTGCTGCATGTCTATGCGTTCACGCGTATATATAATATAAGGTGTCTTCTTGTGGGGAATATAGTGGATGATGTGCATTTTAGACAAGCGTATCAGCATATCGTACACCCGTTGTCGGGTCAGCCCGCTACGCACAGCGAGCGTATCTTCATTGATAAAAATGTAGTCTGTAAACACACCGGTATAGGAGCGCAGGACGACTTGGATAAGCTTATCCATATCCTCTCCTAATTCCCGCAACTTGTATAGTTCGTCACGGCGCACGGTGAAGTAGAGGCGGGAAGCATTATCCTGTTCATCAGTATATTCCAGATAACCTGCCTGTGTCAGAATCTTCAATGCACTGTGGGCAGGCACAGGGAAGTACTTGAACTTCCGGCAGAAATCTTCCAGACTAAACTCTCTGACGCATCCCAGACCATCACCCATAGCCATCTGGTAATAATATTGTAAGTGTTCGTACACCTGTTTGATGTAATCTTTCTCCGGGAAAGTATCCGGAATACGTTTATGGAGGGTAATCTTATCCGATTTGCCATACAAGGTAACGGCGTATGCCTTGTCGCCGTCACGTCCTGCACGTCCCGCTTCCTGAAAATAGGCTTCGATAGAGTCCGGCAGGTCAAGGTGGATGACGATGCGCACATCCGGTTTGTCAATACCCATGCCGAAAGCGTTGGTGGCAACCATCACCCGGCTTTCGCCCTTCTGCCAGCGGTGCTGGCGCACATCTTTGGTAGCATCATCCAGGCCGGCATGGTAAAAGTCGGCGGTGATGTCTTCATGGATTAAGAGTTCGGTGATCTCTTTAGTCCGGCGGCGGTTGCGTACGTAGACGATGGCACTACCGGGCATACGGCGCAGGATATGAAGCAATTCCCCAGTCTTGTTCTCCGTTTTGCGAACTATATAAGCAAGGTTCTTGCGCTCGAAGCTCATACGGAAAACATTCTCCTTCTTGAAGCACAGCCGTTCCTGAATGTCTTTCACTACTTCGGGCGTGGCGGTGGCAGTAAGTGCCAGTACGGGGACGTTCGGCAATAAATCGCGTATTTCGGCTATTTTCAGATAGGCGGGGCGAAAGTCGTACCCCCATTGCGAGATGCAGTGGCTCTCGTCTACGGTAATCATACTGATATTCATCTTCCGTAATTTGGTACGGAAGATTTCAGTGTCCAGCCGTTCGGGAGATATGTACAGGAACTTGTAATTGCCGAAGATGCAGTTTTCTAGAGTGGTGATGATTTCCTGTCGGGACATTCCGGAGTAGATGGAAAGTGCTTTGATACCCCGTTTCCTCAGGTTCTGTACTTGGTCTTTCATCAGAGAAATCAAGGGGGTAACCACCAGGCAAAGTCCCTCTTTGGCAAGTGCGGGCACCTGAAATGTGATGGATTTACCGCCACCTGTAGGCATCAATCCTAATGTATCCTTACCCTCGCCAATGCTGTTGATAATATCTTCCTGTATACCGCGGAAGTTATCATATCCCCAATATTGCTTTAAGATTTCCTTGTACATAGAAGTGAAGAATGAAGAATGAGGAATGAAGAATTACCATGCGGTGCAATCGCAGTTAATTCTTCATCCCTCATTCTTCATTTAATTGGGTTTAATATCCTCTATCTGCAACTGTACTTCTCCCCGTTTGTGGGTGTTTTCTTCGATGGAGTAACAGATGTCGAATGAACGTTTAGTCTTGATGAAACGCACATGAGAACTTTGTCCGAAGGCAATACCATTCATTACATTGTTCGATTTATTGTCCACCAGTTCCAGTTTAATGTGCTCTTGGTCACGTCCCACAACCTTGCTCGTTCCATAATCATACACGTTATGGGTGCAGAATATAGGTTTCGGATTGTCCGGTCCATAGGGGTTGAATTTCTTCAGGTCACTGAAAAATTTTGGATTGATGTCTCTGAAGTCTATCTCTGCATCAATATTGATGAGGGCACTGGTCTGTTCAGGAAGAATGTTCTGTGATACAAATTCTTCAAAACGTTCGGTAAAGGCGGTGACGTTTTCCACTTTCATAGAAAGTCCGGCAGCGTATGTATGTCCGCCAAAGTTTTCAAGCAAGTCGCGGCAATACTCGATGGCTTTGTACACGTCGAAACCGGATACAGAGCGGGCGGAACCTGTTGCCATATCATCCGTGCGTGTCAGTACCACGGCAGGGCGGTAGTAAATTTCCGTCAGACGGGAAGCAACGATACCGATGACCCCTTTGTGCCAGTCTTCATTGTATAATACGATGGAACGACGGTCGGCAAGTCCCTCCAGTTCAGCTACAATCTGGTTGGCTTCTTCGGTCATACTCTTGTCGAGATCCTTGCGGGTTTCGTTGTATTGGTTGATTTGGTTAGCCTTTTCCAAAGCTGTGGAGAAATCTTTTTCAGTCAGTAAGTCAACAGCTTCTTTCCCGTTTTGTATACGGCCTGAGGCATTGATGCGCGGCCCTATCTTAAACACGATGTCGCTGACAGTAATATCCTTTTCCGTGAGTCCACATACGTCGATAATCGCTTTCAGGCCTACGCTGGGATTGCTGTTCAATTGTTTCAAACCGTGGAAAGCAAGTATCCGGTTTTCGCCCATGATGGGTACGATGTCCGAAGCAATGCTCACGGCAACCAAGTCGAGCAGTGGAATAAGGTGATGAAATTCTATACCATTACTAATGGCAAATGCCTGCATAAACTTAAATCCTACGCCACAACCGGACAGATGCTCGTAAGGATACGTATTGTCTAAACGTTTGGCATTCAGTATAGCAGCGGCAGGAGGAAGTACATCATCGGGCACATGATGGTCGCAAATGATGAAATCAATGCCTTTCTCTTTGGCATACGTTATTTCTTCCACGGCTTTGATACCGCAGTCCAATACGATAATTAGTCCCACGCCGTTTTCTGCGGCATAGTCTATTCCTTTGGTGGATACCCCATAACCTTCGTTGTAGCGGTCGGGGATGTAATAGTCAATGTTCGAATAGAACTGTTGAATGAACTTGTAGACCAGGGATACCGCAGTGGTGCCATCTACATCATAATCTCCGTAAATCAGAATACGTTCTTTCTTTCCCATTGCCTTATTGAGGCGTTCCACGGCCAAATCCATGTCTTTCATCAGAAATGGGTCGTGCAAGTCGGGCAATTGCGGGCGGAAAAACTTCTTGGCATCCTGTGCCTTGGTTATTCCCCGCTTCACCAATAATCCTCCAAGAATCGGGCTAATCCCTAATTCCTGGGCTAATTTTTGGCTTGTCTCTGCCTGTTCGGGTGTAATGGGTTGATAATTCCATTTGTGGGTCATTTTATATATTGTTTTTTCTTTTTCCTGTCTCGGGGTCGGAATGGAATTCTTTTCTCTCGAAAAAGGCCATATTCTCCAACAAGGTGTAAAGGTATGAAAAACTCTTGAAACGGAGGTGGATTCTATAGAAAAACTTTATGAAATAACAGTGGATATCAGAATTTACCTATTTATGGTTATCTTTGAAAGAAGATAAGCGGCATCTCAGCAAAACTTTTCATGCAAGCATGAAAGTTTTGCATTCGATTTGCGTTATCTTTGCTTCCCGAAAACTTAATAAATGACGTGGTATGTTGATATTCATCTCTTGCGCCAAAACAATGGCGGCACGTACTAATGTGAAGGTTCCTGAAATAACTGTTCCGCATTTTCAGGCGGAAGCGTTGCAGAATGCATTGGATATGGGGCAGTATTCTGCCGTTGAACTGGAACACTTGTTGCGAGTGAACTCTAAGATTGCTGCTGAGAACTACCTGCGTTATCAGGATTTTTTCTCAGAAGCTAATCGTCCGATGCCTGCCATTTGCGCATATACCGGTGCCGTTTTCAAGCGTATATTACCGAAAGATTTTTCTACAGATGATTTTCTCTATGCACAGCATCATTTGCGTATCACCTCTTTCCTTTACGGATTACTCCGCCCGTTGGATGGGATAAAATCTTATCGGTTGGAAGGAGATGTGCGTTTGCCGGAGAGAGGAGAAATGTCGATGTTTGATTATTGGAAGCCTTTACTGACGGATCTGTTTATAGCCGACATCAAGCAACAGGGTGGCATACTTGTGAATCTTGCCAGTGGTGAGATGAAGGATTTATTTGATTGGAAGCGGGTGGAAAAAGAAGTCCGTGTCATTACTCCCGAATTTCAGGTTTGGAGAGATGGTCAACTGAAAACGATTGTTATCTATGCCAAGATGTGTCGTGGCGAAATGACACGTTTCATTATAAAGAATCGCATAGAACGTCTCGAGGACTTGAAAACCTTCGCATGGGAAGGTTTCGTTTTCGATGAAATCCGGAGTACGGATAGCCATTTGCAGTTTACGTTGGCTTAATCTTTCCGCAAATAGTCCATATATTCCTCGTAGCTGATATATCTTCCTCCCATTGACTTTAAGTGTGGTGTTTCAAACTGGCAGTCTATTAGTATGCCTCCGGTCTCGTGGAAGATTTGTGCCAGATAAATAAGCGCTAATTTTGATGCACTGGGAACCAGTGAGAACATGCTTTCACCAAAGAAACAACGTCCTAATGTCACTCCGTAGAGGCCACCTACAAGGCGTTCTTCTTTCCATACTTCTACGCTGGCTGCAAACTTCTGTTCGTGCATGCGTGTGTAGGCTTCTGTCATTTCTTTACCGAGCCAAGCACCTTCCATGTCCATTCTCAATTCGCCGCAGGTGCGGATTACATCGTGGAAAGCCTGATTGACGCTGAGGTCATACTCTCCTTTATTAATAAGCGTGCGCATGGAGTGGGAGATATGTACTTCCTCAGGGAAAATGACGAAACGCTTCATAGGGCACCACCACTGTATTGTGCCTTCCTTGAAGGCATACCAAGGGAATATACCGTTGGAGTAGGCAAGTATGAGGCGGTCGATGGAAAGATCGCCGCCTACTGCCAGAAGCCCGTCGGATTCACCATAACGAGGGTCGGGAAAGGCTATTTCGTCAGTCAGTTGGAAAACCATGTTGCTATTTCGTTGAGATTTGTAGTTTTAAGTTCTCCTTCTCTACTTGTACGCAAGCTATTCCTCCGGATTTCAAGCTGCCGAAGAGGATTTCGCGCATCAGTAACGGCTTCAGGTGTGAGGCTATCACACGGTCCATCTCTCGTGCACCGTATTCCGGTAGGAATCCCCGTTGCAATAGCCAGTCACGAGCTTCGGAACTTAATATCATTTCTACCTGGCGTGCTGCAAGCTTGCTGCTCAGTTCTCCGAGTTTCTTGTCGAGGATGAGCGAAGCCATCTCCCGGTTCATATCGTGGAATACAACCGTAGCCGAGAGGCGGTTGATAAACTCAGGCTTGAAGGTTTTCTTTACCTGTTTCAGCATAGCTTCTCCGGCTGTAATCTGACTGCTGAATCCGATGGATGCCTGGCGGGCATATTGTGCACCTGCATTTGAGGTCATAATGAGCACTACATGGCGACAGTCGGCTTTGCGTCCCTTGTTGTCGGTAAGCACGGCATAGTCCATTACTTGCAACAAGATGTTGAATACATCGGGATGGGCTTTCTCTATCTCATCCAACAATAGCACGCAATGGGGAGTTTTACGGATGGCATCGGTCAATAGGCCACCGTCTTCATAGCCTACATAACCGGCGGGTGAACCAATCAGTTTGGCTACGGTATGTTTTTCGGTGTATTCGCTCATGTCGAAACGTTGCAGGGCGATGCCCAGTTCGGTAGCCAGCACTTTGGCTACCTCGGTTTTGCCTACTCCGGTAGGTCCTACAAAGAGGAGGCTTGCCAACGGTTTGTTTTCATCCAGCAATCCGGCTTTAGACATCTGTACGGCTTCCACTACCTGGCGGACGGCTTCTTCCTGCCCGTAAATCCTGTTGCTGATACGTGCATACAGTGTTTCCAGCGAAGCGGTGTCTTCTTCTTTCATGGCAAGTGCATCTACTTTGCAGACGCGGGCGAGCACATCGGTAATCAGAGTTTTATCTACTACCTGCTCTTCGGAAGAAGTAGGATGTATTTCACGATAGGCTCCCGCTTCATCCACCAGATCGATGGCTTTGTCGGGTAGGAAGCGGTCGTTGATGTAGCGGGCGCTTGCTCTGACTGCATAAGGGATGACGTCGGGCTGGTAAGTCACTCCGTGAAATGTTTCGTACTTTTCTTTCAGCCCTTCCACGATATGGATGGTTTCTTCGATGCTCGGTTCAAGAATGTCTATTTGTTGGAAGCGGCGTACCAGTCCTTTGCTACGAGCGAAGTAGCGATTGTACTCTTCGTAGGTTGTGGATCCGATGAAGCGAATCTCTCCTCCTTCAAGATAAGGTTTCAGCATGTTGGAAGCATCCATAGAACCGTCTCCTGTGCGTCCGGCACCTATCAGATTGTGTATTTCGTCTATGTAGATGATGGCATGGCCTTCACCCCGTATACCTTCCATAATGGTTTTCAGCCGTTTCTCAAAGTCGCCCCGGTATTGCGTACCTGCCAGCAGGGTTCCTAAGTCCAGCTCGTAGATGCGGCAACCCGATAGGCGTTCGGGAACATTGCCTGCCTCGATGCGTGCTGCCAGCCCGTAGGCGAGGGCAGTTTTGCCGACACCCGGCTCACCTACATGCAATGGATTATTCTTCTCTTTGCGGCAGAGTACCTGAATGGTGCGTTCCAGTTCGGCTTCTCGTCCGATGAGTGGATTGTGAGTTTGCAGGCAGTCGTTCAGGCAAGTCACGTAATTTCGCCAGGGTTCGCTCTTTTCTTGTCCGGCAGTTTGCTCATAGACCATTTCTTCTGCTTCTTCATATTGCGAAATGAGTGAGCTGAGAAATTCCGGTAAGTCTTCTCCGATGGTTTCTTTCAAGAAATGTGCTGCCCAGGATTCCTTCAATTGAAGCATTCCTTGCACCAAATGCGGGACATTCAGTTCCTCAGCACTCGAATAGTTTATCATCAGATAGGCGTGTTGTATGAGTTCATTCAGTTGCGCTGAAACTTCCAATTCATACTCCACACCTTCGGGGATGCTCTCTAACTCTTCAGTGAAATAATTCTCTAACGAGAGAGAAAGTTCCTCAACGTCACAGAAGAATTCTTGCAGGGCATTAAAAAAAGGCGGTTGCTCCAGAAATGCGTTCAATAAATGTTCGGGCATGATGAACTCGTGCCGGTAGGATAGCGCTTTTTTTTGTGCAGAGGAAAATGCACTGCTTACATATTTTGTATTTTGTATGTCCATATCTTTTTTCTGTTTTTATTCTTCCTCCGGTGCAACGGTGAGCCGGAGCGGAAAACCTTCGCTACGTGCCATGCGGGTGGCTTTCTGTACTTTCGATTGTGCAATGTCGTATGTATAGATGCCTACCACTGCCGATTGGCTTTTGTGTACCTGCATCATTAGCGCTTCTGCTTCTGCCGTTGATTTATAGAATACGGTAGTAAGTATCTTTACGACGAACTCCATTGTGGTGAAGTCATCGTTATAGATTATCACTTTGAAACGCCGCGGTTCGCGCAGGTCTGTGCGTTCTTTTTCTTTGAAAGATGATTGTTGCTGTTCCATGATGGGGACAAAAGTATAAAAAAAGAGGCATATTTGTCCTGCATAAGTTCTTCAAATGTATATAGCCGGTAAAATCACTATAGGTTCAGTACTCGTTTGATGCAAACTCGGTATAGATTCGGTTCTAATTCGGTATAAATTCGGTTAGATGGTATATTTTATGGGAAAGAACCGAATTTGCTTAAAGTAAATAGCAAATATGTAAAGAGGTAGATAGTTGTTGCATATTTACGCAAAATGAAGAACTAAATACGCAATTGAGGACAGAAAAAGAAAGCCAGCCCTTTACTTTTGCGCTTATCAAAACTTTAGAATAATATACTATGGAACGAAAGTGCTTGCGAATGTTTTATGTGTTGGCTTGGATTATATCAATATCTAATTCTCTGGCTTGTGCCGGGAACGGTGACTTGCAAAGTGTTAATGCAGGCATACAGAACAGTAATGGTACAGGAAAAGAGGAATGGATGAAATCTCTTTCGGATACACTTCCAATGTGCAAAATATCCATTCCCGGCACGCACGACAGTGGCACCACCAAGGGTGGACGCATGCTGAAAACACAGGCAATGGACATTCCCGCTCAGTTGCGGCAAGGCATTCGCGCTTTTGATATCCGCCTGGAGAAGAAAAATAATAAATTAGGGATATTTCATAGTCATGCTTTCCAGGATATATATTGGGAGGATAACGTATTACCCGCTTTCATAAGCTTTTTGCAGGCACATCCTTCCGAAACCTTGATTGTTTCATTGAAAAAGGAGGGAGGGGAATTAAAGGATTATGCTTCTTTATTATCAGCTTCTTTAAGCGCTTCTGCCCATCAGAGCTACTTCATTGCAGACTTCCGTCCGGAATTGACATTGAAAGAGTGCCGCGGAAAGATTCTTTTTTTGCATAGGGATCATGCAATGAATAATTATCCGGGAGCTGCTTGTATCGATTGGAAAGATAATGCCACTTGCCAGCTTACTCTTCGTAACAAAGACGGGAAGGAGGGCTATGTTCTGCTCGAAGATGAATATCAATATGAATCGGATAAGGAGGCCAGGAAGAAAATAGAGGTATGTATTCGCAATTTCGACAGGGTGTCCTCTGAACCTGTTGCTTCACGCCGATGGGGGATCACTTTCGTAAGTGCTACCGGGTTGCCTTTGGGAACGCCTATTGTCTTTGCCAATAAAGTCAATGCACCTGTGGCAAACTATTTGAAGAAAGCAAACAAACGGAATTGTGGTATTGTCTTCATTGATTTTGTAAATAAACAAGGAGGAAAACGTTTAGTGGAATATTTGATAAGTAGTAATATCAGTAATGACTGAATGTTTACGCAAAATGAAGACTTAAATGCGCATTTGAGGATAAGAAAAGAAATCGAGCTCCGTACATTTGCAGATATTAAAACCTTAAAACTATATACGATGAACCTAGCAATTGATCTCGGGGGAACTAACATCCGGATAGCGCAAATAGAAGACGGCAAATGCCTGCATAAGACATCAGTGTCCTGCCTTGCACAAGCGGATTCCTCTACAGTACTTGGACAACTTTCTCAACTTATCGAGGGTATGATGAACGAGCGGATAGAAGGCATCGGCATAGGCGTTCCTTCGATTGTTGACCCGGAAAAAGGCATAGTCTATAATGTGGCTAACATATCTTCCTGGAAAGAAATATACCTGAAGAAGATTCTGGAAGATAAGTTTAAAGTACCGGTTGCCATTAATAATGATTCCAATTGTTTTACGCTTGGTGAAAAGCTGTTCGGTGCAGGACAACCTTATGCTAATATGGTGGGGGTGACCATTGGAACGGGGATAGGCGCGGGTATCATTGTCAATCATCGTTTGTATAGTGGCGAGTATATGGGAGCTGGTGAAATAGGTTCATTGCCTTATCTGGATTCTGACTTTGAACACTATTGTAGCAGTTTTTTCTTCAAAGAACAACATCATACTACCGGTGCGGCAATAGCCGGAAAGGCGAAGTCGGGAGAACTGGCAGCACTGGATATCTGGGAAGAATTTGGCATTCATTTAGGTAACCTTATGAAAGTAATTCTTTTTACATATGCTCCTCAGACTATTATTCTGGGAGGAGGCATTGTGTCGGCTTTTCCATTCTTCGAAGAATCCATGAAGAATACGATGCATGAATTTCCTTATGATGTTATATCAAAGAAAGTAAAGGTGATAGCATCACATCTGAAAGATGCTAGCTTGCTGGGGGCCTCAGCCTTGCTTGAGGAGTAAAACCGGATACTTGATTTTAGTAAAAAAAGGTTTGATTGTAAAATATGATACAGCTGTAATTCTGCCTTTCAACCTTTGAGGCAGACGTAAAATTATCTATATTATTAACTTTAATTTCTTAATGCATGGAACAAGTAAATCTTAGAATCTATCGAACGATTCTAACCCTATTGTTAGGTCTGTTCTTGTCGGTGGGTGCTTACGCACAACAGATTTCGGTGACGGGAACAGTGAAAGACCAAACGGGTGAGCCTGTGATTGGTGCCAATGTTTTGATAAAAGGAACTTCTACGGGAGTTATAACGAATCCTAATGGTGAATTCTCGTTGTCGGGGACTAAAGGGGATATATTGGTTATCAGTTTCATTGGCTATACCACTCAGGAAATTCCGGTTACGGGAAAACCTATGATGGTTATTCTAAAAGAAGATACGGAACTTTTGGAGGAGGTGGTGGTACTGGGATATGGTGCAAATGCCCGCAAGCAAGACTTGTCGGCTGCTGTAGGTGTGCTGAGTAACACGGATGAACTGACAGCTCGTCCGGTCAGCTCTACAGAAAGTATGTTGCAAGGTCAGTTGGCTGGTGTCACAGTGCAGGCCGACGGCGGTGACCCTACTTCCACTCCCTCTATTGTGATTCGCGGACAAGGTTCGCAGAATGGTGATAATGTACTTTGGGTAGTGGATGGTGTTCCGGGTGCTCCCATTGCATCCATGAGTGACATCGAATCTATTGTAGTCCTGAAAGATGCTGCTTCGGCTGCAATTTATGGTGCACAGTCGGGTGCAGGTGGTGTTATTTTGGTTACTACCAAGAAGGCTAAAGCAGGTGCGCCTACACTTAGCTATGAAGGTACTTATGGCATTCGTCAGGCAACAAATTTACCGGAACCGCTGAATGCGGAAGGAGAACTGGAAATGCGTAAAATCTCTTATGCTAATGCCGGTATATCCCTTCCTGATGGTTGGAATGTAGAAAAGAATCCGTGGATTGCTACTACTCGTACCAACTGGATGGACGAGATTTTCCGTACAGCTTTCTATCAGCGTCACAACATTGCGTTGAATGTAGGTACCGACAATTATTCCAGCCGTTTGTCTTTCTCTTATGATAACGATGAGGGAGTATTGATTAATACTTATAATAAGAATTACTCCATCCGTTACAATGGCAAGTTCGAATTGAACAAATGGGTGAGCATTAGCGAAGATTTTGTATGGAAAAATACGGAAAGTCGCTCAAAGGACACGAATGATGCTTATACAGGTCCTGTTCTTTCGGCCATCTATATGCCTGCCAGTGCCACAGTCTATAATCCGCTGGATGGCACATGGGGAGGTACTACTACCGAAGATCCGGCTTACATAGCGAAGTATGGAAGTAACTTTGCCGGTGCTCATGGTGATGCCGTTAACCCGGTACGTTTGCTGGAGGCGGAAAACCGTTTCAACAGAACCAGTGATGTATGGAGCACTACCAGTCTGCAAATAGCCAATGTAGTGCCCGGTCTGAAATTTACCAGTCGCTTTACGTACAATCTGAAGAGTAACAATTATAAGAACTTCCGTCCCATTCAGGATGAACCGGGTAAGCCTAATAACTCAAATAGTCTGGATGTGACTAATTATCGTTCTGATGCCTGGAAAACAGAGAATACTTTGACTTATGATAATAGTTTTGGGAAGCATACAGTCGGTGCCTTGTTTTCTACTACAGCCGATCATTACAATGTACGCGGTTTGGAAGTAAACGGCAAGAATTTTGCAGATGAAACCCCGTACTTACAGTATTTGGCTTATGCGGGCTCTACTTCGGCCACCGATTATATGACAGGTCCTGATGCTAATGTTTCATTGGTGGCTCGTCTTGCCTATTCTTACGATGACCGCTATTTTGTGACGGCATCCTGGCGTCGTGATTATGCCGGACGCTTGCCGAAGGATAATAATTTTGGAGATTTCCCGGCAGCTACTGTGGCATGGAAGATTTCTAACGAAAAATTCTTTAAGAAGAGCAATCTGCTAAGTTTGTTGAAGTTGCGTGCTTCCTGGGGGCGTGTAGGTAATCTCGGTTCTATCAGCTATAACTACAAATCACTTTTGCTGGGAACATCATACTGGCAGGAACAAGCTCAATATGGTGTGGTTAATAATACGACTTGGAACAATTTCGTATATAATTCTACTGCAATGAACAAAGACCTGACATGGGAAACTTCTGAGCAGTATGACTTAGGTTTGGATGTTGAAATGTTCAAGAACCGTTTGTCTCTGTCATTCGACTACTTCGACAAGCGTACCTTTAACTTGATTCAGAAGCAGACCATGGACTGGCCGAGTTCTATCGGATTGGATCCGATGCTGATTAACCAAGGTGAAGTGCGTAACCGTGGTTTTGAGATGACAGCCAGTTGGAACGATCATATCAATAAGAATTTCTCTTATTTCATATCCGGTAACTTCTCCTATTTGAAAAACTGGGTTTCTGACATAGGTGTGAAGAATGCTGACGGTAGCCCTGGTGTATGGACTGACAGTGATTCTAAATTCCGTAATATTCCTTATACTCGCCAGACTGCTGAAGGTAAACCGTTAGGGTCTTACTATTTGATTAGGACAGACGGTATTTTCCAAAGTGATGAGGAAGCTGCTGCATATGTGAAAGATGGAAAACGTATTCAGCCGAATGCTGTTGCCGGTGACTTGAAGTTTATTGACTACAACAATGATGGTAAGATTGACGATAAGGACCGTCAGTATTGCGGTAATTCTACACCAAAGACGACATATGCTTTCACACTGGGTGCTACCTATAAGAAGTTATCTGTTAGTGCTATGTTCCAGGGAGTAGGAAGTGCTCAGGTGTTCTATGCAGGTAAAAATATGCTTTTAAGTGATGCAGATGGTAACTTCAACCGTTCAAAAGAAATTTTGAATGCATGGAGTCCTACCAATACCTCTTCGAACATCCCCAGACTCTCCGCTAATGATCCGAATTCTAACTTCACAACCGCTTCCGATTGGTATCTGGAAGATGCTTCATATTTGCGCCTCAAGAATTTGACAATCTCTTATGATTTGACAGACGTACTTCAAAAGTGGTCTCATTTAAGTGAACGCAGTAGCCGTATGTCTGTTTACTTCAGCGGTGAAAATCTCTTTACGATTACTAATTATTCAGGTATGGACCCTGAGTGTGGTGGATGGGATGCACTGAAGTATCCTGTGTCCAGAGTATTCTCTTTTGGTGTGAAATTAACTTATTAATAATAATTGAGGATTATGAAAAAATATATACCAATATTAGCTTTATCAGCATTGGTCTTCTGCTCTTGCGGAGATTTTTTAGATGTGCAGCCTGAAGGCAAGCCTACCACTACAACTTATTTTGTGAATGATGGACAGGCGATTGATGCTATTGACGGACTTTATGCGCCCATTCATCAGGAAAAAGGTTTTGGTCGTGAGTTATTCTGGGAACAAGGTGCTGCTTGTGATATTGTATGGGCAAAAACACGCGGTTTCAATAGCTTGGCTACTTTGAATTATAACGGCGATGAAAGCCCTATACTCGGAGGATACGATTTGTTTTACCAAAATATGGCTCGCTCCAATTGGATTATCAAGCAGTTGCTTGCCAAAGAGAAAGTGACTACACTTACTGTGGTAGAACACCGGAGCTTGGGTGAAGCCTACTTTATGCGTGGTATGGCTCATTTCTGGATTGCCTATCGCTATGGTACAAAAGACCTGGGAGTTCCTTTTGTGCGCTATGAAGATTTTGAAGGTGATTATGATAACTCTATTCCTCCGCAGCAGGCATCTGTAATAGATAACTATAAGTATATTATAGAAGATATGGATAAAGCCATCTCATATTTGCCTAAGTTTGAAGAATATACGGATGAAGACAAAGGACGTCCGCACAAAGCGGCTGCCGTGGCTTATAAAGCTAAAGTATATGCTTACTGGGCTATGTGGGATGAAACGCAATGGAACAATGTGATTTCTATGGTCAATTCCTTGGAAAGTGATTATGGACGTGAGCTGGCTCCTACTTTTGACGAAGTATTCTCTTCTGATTTTAAGGATTTCTGGAATAAAGAATATATCTGGTCTATTCCCGGTAATGGTGGTTCTACAGGTGGTGGTGTCGAGTTTATCGGTGTTATCTTGGAAGATAAAGGCTGGGGTGTGTATAATGGCTGGGGACAAATAAAGCCATCTTATGATATTTATGAAGAAATGAGAAAAGACGGTGCAGGTAATGACCGCCTGGTACGCTCTATTCTGGAATACAATCAGGAATTCCAGTTCTTTGGCGAAAAACGTAAGTTCTATTCTGATACGAATTTGGATGTAGGTTTCCAAATTAACAAGTATATGGATCCGTTCAAACATAAGGATGCTGACACTCAGGGATATGTAAATACAAACGGCAACTGGCCGACAGGTCGTGTGAACTTCCCGTTGATTCGTTTTGCAGAAATGCTGCTATTCCGTGCTGAAGCCTATCTGATGACCAATCAGGCTGACAAAGCAAAAGAAGATTTGAACCGTATTCGCAAACGCTCTAATCTGGAAGAATTAACCGGTACGGTTACTATGGCGGATTTGTATCACGAACGTCGTTGCGAGTTGGCTTTTGAATATACCGATCACTTGTTTGACTTGAAGCGTTGGCATCGTTCCTCAAATGCTGAGATTAAAAATCTGGCTGCTCAGGAACTGAATGCACATCCACGCATTCGTAAGTATACCGATCGCTCTAATCCGGAATCGGAATTTACGATTGAACCTTATGCTGATTATTTGAAAAAGGGTACGTATGCGGATCATATGCTGGTATTCCCTTATCCATCGGAACAGATTACCAAATCGAATGGTAAGTTGAAGCAAAATGCTGGCTATAATTAATCTTCATTCTGAAGAATAAATTTATAGAATAGACCTCATTGCCATTGGTCTGATCTGCAAGGGTTGGTATTTTCCCGTATCGATCCTTGCAGAATTTTCTTCTTCTTGCTTTCCGGAGCAAAGATTATTAACGGAATCATATTTTTAATATAGCCCGATGAAATTAAGAAATTTGACATATGCAGTTATTGCATGCCTTGTTTGCTGGTCTTGTAGTTCCGGTGAGCAATCCCCCGTTGACTATGTAAATCCCTTTATTGGTACCGGCTTTCATGGCCACACCTATCCGGGAGCAACAGTTCCTTTCGGTGCTGTGCAACTGAGTCCTGATACCCGTTCCGGGAATTGGGATGCTTGTTCAGGGTATCACTATGACGATACAACCCTGAATGGCTTTTCACATACGCATCTGAGTGGAACCGGATGTATTGATTTGGGGGATATTTTGTTCCGCCCCACAACTCAAAAGGCAGATCTGGCTGCGGAGGAGTGTATCTACCAGCCTGCTGCTTTCTCTCATAAAGAGGAAAAGGCATCGGCGGGATATTATTCTGTGGTTTTGAAAGAAGAAGGTATAAAAGCAGAACTGACTGCAACCACACATGTCGGTATGCATCGCTATACATATCCTTCCGGCAAAGAGGCGTCTGTCATCATAGATTTGGCTCACTTGCTTGACAATGAATATATTTACGAAGCTGCCATAGGACAAACGTCTGCCAATGAAATTGCAGGTATGCGAAGAACCAGGGGATGGACGGACAATCAATATGTCTATTTTGTAGCCCAATTCTCTAAACCTTTCACGTCTGTAGATTTTGTAAAGGATAAGAAGATAATGCCTGCCGGAACAAGATTGTTTGGCACCGACTTGCAGGCTATTCTTGCCTTCGATAGTAGTGACGGGGAACCTGTTATAGCCAAAGTGGGATTATCACTGGTAAGTGAGGAAAATGCACGTATGAATCTGGAGTCTGAAGTGAAAGACTTCAATTTTGATGCAGTGCATGCTGCTGCCCGGGCTGCTTGGGAACAGGAATTATCCGTCATCACAGTTGAAGGGGGGAATGCTGACGATTTGGCGGACTTTTATACGGCAATGTACCATTCTATGGTTGTACCCAATATTGTGAGTGATGTTAATGGCGAGTATCGTCGGCACGACATGCAGATAGGTCAGTTGTCAAAGGGTGAAAAGCAGTATTCCACCTTCTCCCTTTGGGATACTTTCCGTGCATGGAATCCCTTGATGACGCTGATTGACACTACATTGGTAAACAATATGGTTAATTCCTACCTGAATATTTATGATGCTTCAGGCGAACTCCCTATCTGGCCGCTTTCCGCCGGAGAAACAGGAACTATGATTGGATATCATTCGGTTTCTGTCATAGCTGATGCCTATTTGAAAGGAATCAGGGGATTCGATGCGGAAAAAGCATTGGAAGCTATGGTTGTTTCATCTGAAAAGAATAAAAAAGGAGCAGACTATTATATCCGGTATGGCTTTATTCCTTCGAATATCAAAAAAGAATCTATCTCCTGCTTATTGGAGTTTGCTTACGATGATTGGTGCATTGCACGTATGGCGCAGGCGATGGGAAAAGAAGAGGTATATCAAAAATACATCGAACGCTCCCAGAACTATATCAATGTGTTTGATGGTTCCACAAGGTTCTTCCGTGGTAAACGTATGGACGGTAATTGGGAAACTCCTTTCAATCCTTCTGAGGTAGGACGCGCCTACACGGAAGCCTCTGCCTGGCAGTACCGCTTCTTTGTGCCTCACGATGTGAACGGAATGGCGCAACTGTTTGGTGGAAAGAAAGAATTTACTGTTGCGCTCGACTCTATCTTTACGGTAGAATCGAAAGTGGATGGTGATCTCGTTGATATTACCGGCCTGATAGGGCAATATGTACATGGTAACGAACCGAGCCACCACATCGCTTATCTGTATGATTATGTGGGACAACCCTGGAAAACACAGGAGATGACGCGCCGTTTGCTTCATGAAATGTATCACCCTACTCCAGAGGGTATTATTGGAAACGAGGATTGTGGGCAGATGTCTGCATGGTATATATTATCAAGTCTGGGAATCTATTCTGTATGTCCCGGAAGCAATGAATTTGCATTGACCAGTCCTTTGTTTGAGAAAGCAGTCGTGAAGTTGGCCAATGGGAAGACACTGACCATTCTTGCCAACAATCCGAAGAAGAATGTATATATAAGCAAAGTTGAGCTGAACGGAGAACCGATAGATACTAATTTCATCACTTACTCTCAGTTAATGGGAGGCGGTGAATTACGCTTTACTTTATCTGATAAACCGGACAAGACAAGAGGTATTTCAGAGGAAGCTTCTCCTTATTCTTATACGAAGGAGAATGTAGTTTCCATTCCTTACGTTGACAAAGATTTGAACTTGTTTATGGGTACGGTAACCATTGCTCTGGCTACAGCGACGCATGATGCAGAAATCAGATATACGCTGGATGGAAGTGAACCTACAGAACTGTCCCCGCTTTATGAAAAAACCTTCGAACTGGATAAGACCACGCAGATAAAGGCAAAAGGATTCAAAGGAGGTTTCCGACCGAGTAGCACCTTATCCATTTGGGCAACTAAAGCAGAACTGAAAGCATCGCTTCCGGTGCATCCTGTTCAGAATGGTACATCTTATAAATATTTTGAGGGCACTTACCAGAAAGTGGCGGATATGGAAAAGACTCCGTTGGTGGAATCGGGCATCATGCCGGAACCCTCCATCAAAGGAGCCAGGCAAGAAGACCATTTCGGTTATATATTTTCAGGTCTGATAAACGTTCCCGAAGATGGGGTTTATACCTTCCAGACGCGCTCGGACGATGGTAGTGTTTTATATATCGACCATGAATTGGTAGTGAACAATGATGGCTCTCATGCTGCTATTCCTGCTACGGGATTTATTGCCTTGAAGAAAGGAGTTCATCCCTATATACTTTATTATTTTGAGGACTATGAAGGTGAACATCTGAGTTGGGCCTGGAAACTTCCTTCTGCAAAGGAGTTGGCACCTGTACCGGCTTCTGTATTGTTTGTGAAATAATCATTAATACATAAATATCATGAAAAGAATATTTTTGTTGTTTTTACCCTTCCTTGCTGCATCATGCGGGCAAGTGAAACAAGAGGTTTCCGTTCCGGAACCTATCAATGTAATGTCTTTCAATATCCGTTATGATAATCCGGAAGATAGTCTGGATAACTGGAAATTCAGGAAAGACCGTGCTGCAAATGCTATTCGCTTTTATAATGTAGATATATTGGGAACACAGGAGGTGTTGCACAATCAGTTGGAGGACTTGAAATTGCGTTTGCCGGAGTATGATGTGATTGGAGTGGGTCGTGAAGACGGAAAAGAGAAAGGTGAATACAGTGCCCTCTGGTATAAGAAAGATCGTTTTACGCTGATAGATTCCGGATACTTCTGGCTGAGTGAAACACCTGAGGTGGCTGGCTCCAAAGGGTGGGACGGAGCTTGTGAACGTATAGCTTCGTGGGCAAAACTGAAAGATAAGGTTTCCGGTAAAGAAGTCTTTGCATTGAATACCCATCTGGATCATGTAGGCGTTATGGCTCGTCGCGAAGGGATAAGCCTTATGCTGAATAAAGTGAATCAGTTGAGTGATGGGCTACCGGTGATTGTTACCGGAGATTTCAACTCGGAACCGGAATCGGATGTAATCAAGCACGTAACTGATCCTACTGATCCGGAACATCTGACGGATGCGCGTACGGCATCTCCTATTGTTTATGGTCCTTCGTGGAGTTACCATGATTTCGGAAAGATTCCCTATGAGCATCGTCCGTTGATTGACTATGTATTTGTGCGCAATGGACTCAAAGTGTTGAGATATGGTGTTCTGGCGGAAACAGAAAATGCTGCTTTCCTGTCAGACCATGCACCTGTTCTTGTGACGGTGGAATGAGAGGTCTTTATAGATGGAAATAGTTGATAACAATAAATTAATAGCAATGAAGAAGATTTTGAGAAACTGCGTATTCGTAGTTTTGGCAATTGCATTATTACCTGTCAGTGTATTGGCGCAAAGTCGCCGGGACAAGGAACAAACGTATGTATTGGAGAATCCGTATGCAGTAACAAAAATAACCCCGCCTCAAGGGAAAAAGATAAAGAATGTCATACTGATGATTGGCGATGGCATGAGCCTTATGCATGTATATTCGGCATGGACGGCTAACCGTGGTAAGTTATTTCTGGATAATTGCCAAACTGTAGGTTTATCTAAGACTTACTGTGCCAATAAACTGATTACCGATTCCGGTGCAGGTGGCACGGCTTTGGCTACCGGACACAAGACTAATTATCATGCCGTAGGCGTAGATACGGAAGGCCGTCCGTTGAAGTCGTTGGTCGATTTTGCTGCTGCCAAAGGTAAATCGACCGGAATAGCAGTGACCTGCCGCCTTTGGGATGCCACTCCTGCTGATTTCTGCTGCCACAATAGTGACCGGGATGCTGAGGCTGAGATTGTAACGGATTATGTAAATTGCAATGCAGACTATGTATTCGGTGGTGGCGCTAAACTTTTTGAAAACCGTGAAGACGGACGTGACCTATTTAAAGAATTACGTGATAAAGGTTTCCAAACTCCCCGTAGCTGGGATGACTTGGCAACCATAAAGAGTGGTAAAGTATTTGCAGTGCCTTATCCGGAAGATACCCCGCTTCCTGCCGAACGCGGTGATCTCCTTGCACGCGCTTCATTGAAAGGTATCGAGTTGCTGAACCAAAACAAGAATGGCTTCTTTATGATGATTGAAGGTTCACAGTTGGATGATTACGGACACTTCAACGACCTTGATCTGCTGATGCAGGAAACACATGACTTTGACCGTACCATCGGTGCTATTTATAAATGGGCTGCCGAGGACGGGGAGACATTGGTAGTGGTTACCGCCGACCATGAAACCGGGGGGCTTACACTGGTGGATGGCGACTTGCAGGAAGGTAAAATCGTATGTAAATTCTCTACGGGAGGACACAGTGGGGTGATGGTACCGGTATATGCATTCGGCCCCGGGGCAGAAGAGTTTACCGGTATTTATGAGAATACTGCTGTTTGCGATAAGATAAAGAAATTGCTCGGTCTATAAACTAAATAACTATTTCCCATGCTGAAACACATTTTATTTGTATGCTTGCTCGCTCTTCCGGCACTTACTTCGCTGAAAGCCCAGAGCTGTGGTAATGATGAGAAATATCATTTGCCCTATAAAAATACGTATGTAAAAGAACCCTTGGTCACCGAGAATGAGTATCGTGTGGCTAAACCCGAGACGATTGAACCGAAGAGCTTTGAAGAAGCCCGGCAGATTCTTCCCAATCCCATTTGGGGCGGGCATGAAAAGGAACTTGAAATGTATTGGAGGGCATGGGAAATAGCTATCGGTAATATCCGTGCACCACAACCGGGTTCCGGCTTTGTTTCAAGCTATTTGGATACAGCCTATAACGGTAATATCTTTATGTGGGATTCTTCGTTCATCCTTATGTTTGCCCGCTACGGTACACGTTTTTTCCCTTTTCAGCGTACATTGGATAATTTCTATGCCAAGCAGCACCCCGACGGTTTCATTTGCCGTGAAATAAAGGCTGACGGGGCTGATTGTTTTGAGCGTTATGATCCCGTCAGTACGGGACCTAACCTGATTCCCTGGTGCGAAATGGTGTATTATCACCAGTTCGGAGATACAGAACGCTTGCATAAGATATTCCCGGTGCTTTGCGGCTATTACAAATGGCTGAAACTGAACCGTACGTGGCGGAATGGCACATACTGGTCGAGCGGCTGGGGAACGGGCATGGACAACATGCCCCGTGTGCCGTCAGGCTACAATCCCATTTACAGTCACGGACACATGATTTGGCTGGATACCAATCTTCAACAACTGTTTACCGCCAACCTGCTGCTTGAGATGGGATTCTATCTGGAACGTTGGCAGGAAATAGAAGAGTTTGAAGACGAAGCCAAAATGTTGGGAAAGTATATTCATGACAATCTTTGGGATGAAAAAACGGGTTTCCTGTACGATCAGTATGCTGATGGAACACTTTGCACAACGAAAGGAATAGGTGCTTACTGGGCTTTGTATTCTGATGTTCTGGATACCAAACAACTTGATCGTCTGGTGAAGGAACTGGATAATCCGGAGACATTCAAACGAAAATATCGGGTGCCTTCCTTGTCTGCCGATAATCCCAAGTATAAGGAAAACGGACGTTATTGGCAAGGTGGAATATGGCCGGGAACCAACTACATGGTAATGCAGGGACTTATAAAGAAGGGCTATCGCAAACTGGCACGGGAGATTTCTCTGAACCACTATGCCGAGGTGCTGGAAGTATATAAGAAAACCGGTACCTTCTGGGAATATTATGCTCCCGAAAGTGCGGACCCCGGCTTTATGGCAAGAAAAGAGTTTGTGGGCTGGGCGGGCCTTCCGCCTATTGCCGAACTGATAGAATTTATCATAGGTATCCGAGGAGATTATACTGAACAGCAGATTGTCTGGGATATGAATCTGACAGAGGTTAACGGAATAGAGCGTTATCCTTTCGGGCCGGAGGGAGTAATCAGTCTGAAAGCTGAAGCACGCCGTTCTGCAAGTGATGAACCCCGTATCACTGTAGATACTAATGTAGGCTTTGAACTGCTCGTACTCTATGGTGAAAAAGAAAAGAAGATTAGTGTCACACCCGGTAAACATACCTATTAATAAAAGAATGTCCATCATGAAAAACAAGATGTCGCGACGCCAATTCCTGAAGGCGGGAGGACTTGCCTTAGCTGCGATGGCAATCCGGCCGTCTTCTGTGTTCTCTTCATTCGGAGAGTTGGAGCAGAAGTATATTTCATTACGTCCTTCTGAGGATAAGAGGTGCTTTACTTCCAAGGCGGTGGAGGCAGCCATTGCAGAGGGAAAGAAAAAGATAAAAGATGAGAAACTCCGTTGGATGTTTGAGAACTGTTTTCCTAATACACTCGATACCACCATCCGGCATAAGATGAAGGAAGGGCGTCCGGATACTTTTGTCATTACGGGTGACATCGATGCAATGTGGCTGCGTGACTCTTCTGCACAGGTATGGCCATATCTGCCGCTGACGAAAGAAGATAATGAACTGCAACTTCTGGTAGCAGGACTTATCAACAGACAGGCAAAGTGTATCTTGATAGATCCTTATGCCAATGCTTTCAATGACGGACCATTGGGCAGTTATTGGGAGACTGACCACACACAGCACATGGTGAAGGAACTGCATGAACGTAAGTGGGAAGTAGATTCTTTGTGTTATCCTATCCGTTTGGCCTATCATTATTGGCAACAGACGGGCGATACTTTAGTGTTCGGTGCAGACTGGCACGAGGCTATGACGTTGGTGGTTCGCACCTTTAGGGAGCAACAGCGTAAGGAGAACCTGGGTCCGTATAGTTTTACGCGTGACTGTGATCGTCCGACTGACTCGCAGATTAATAATGGATGGGGAGCACCGGTCAAGCCTGTCGGTTTGATAGTCTCGTCTTTCCGTCCTTCGGACGATGCTACTCAATACGGTTTCCTGATACCTTCCAATATGTTTGCAGTTGTGTCATTGCGGCAGTTGGCGGAGATAGAGCATAAAGTGTATAAGAATGAGGCCTTTGCCGGAGAATGTACGGTATTGGCAGACGAAGTGGATGCTGCTATTCGTAAATACGGAACATTCAACCATCCTACCTGCGGGCGGATTTATGCCTTTGAGGTGGATGGCTTCGGCAATGCACTTTGTATGGACGATGCCAATGTACCTAGTCTCTTGTCTGCTCCTTATCTGGGTTATTGTTCTTCTAAAGATGCCATTTACCAGAATACCCGTAAAATGATATGGAGTGACAACAATCCCTATTTCTTCAAAGGAAAAGCCGGGGAAGGGGTGGGAGGCCCTCATGTCGGGTTGAATTATATTTGGCCGATGAGCATTATCATGAAAGCCTTTACAACAGACAATCCCGGGGAAATACGTGCTTGTCTGAAGCAATTGCGTGATACGGACGGAGAAACAGGCTTCATGCATGAGTCCTTCAATTCGGAGAATGCAGCGGACTTTACTCGTTCCTGGTTTGCATGGGCAAATACATTGTTCGGCGAACTTATCCTTAAAGCAATACGTGAATACCCTAACTTATTATCTCAAACGTTATGAAAATAGCTTATTGGATACTTGCCGCATCGTTTACTCTTCTATCCTGTGGAGAAGGGCACAATGATGGTATGAAAGACTACGGCATTATACCTATGCCTAACGGAATAGTTCCGGAACAGGGAAAGTATATTTTACAGGGTGAAAAGACTGTGGCTGTATCTTCAGAAGAACTTTCTATGAAAGTTTTTCAGTACTTTGAGAATGCCTTGAAGAATACTTCGGTTACACTAAAGCGTGTTTCTTTAACTGAACAGGCTGATATTAGTTTCCTAATAAACGATACTTTACCTGATGAGGCTTATACGTTGGAGGTATCTTCTCACAATATAAAAATCAGTTCTAATGCAAGTGCAGCCGGACTGTTCTATGGCGTTCAGTCTTTATTGCAGCTCATGCCCTCAGAAATCTATGATACTCAGCAAAAGTATGAAAGCAACATAGAGATTCCTGCGGTCAATATTACGGATGCTCCTCGTTTTCCCTATCGTGGAGCCATGATGGATGTGGGGCGTAACTTTCTTCCCAAAGAAGAAGTCTTGAAGTTCCTCGATCTGATGGCTATGTATAAACTGAATAAGTTTCATTTCCACCTGACGGATGACCAGGGCTGGAGAATAGAGATAAAAAAATATCCGAAACTTACTGAAATAGGTTCTCATCGCAAACAAACCCAGGTAGGACATTGCGACTACTATTATCCGCGGCGTTTCGATGGAAAAGAGAAGGAGGGATATTATACGCAGGATGAAATCAGGGAGATTGTGAAATATGCGTCCGACCGTTTTATCACCGTAATCCCCGAAATTGAGATGCCGGGACATGCTTCGGCTGCATTGGCTTCTTATCCGGAACTTTCCTGTGGATTGGGAAAGACTTATGTTGTGCGTGATTATTTTGATGTCTTTGATGAAGTCTATTGTCCTAAAGAAGGTACGTTCGACTTTTTGGAAGGTGTATTGACGGAAGTTATTGACCTTTTTCCCAGTCATTATATCCACATCGGTGGAGATGAATGTCCAAAGAAAGCGTGGAAGAAATGCGACCATTGTCAGGCTTTGATGAAGCGGGAAGGCCTGAAGGATGAGGAATCGTTGCAGAGTTGGTTCATACATCGGATAGAGCAATTTGTGAACAGTAAGGGACGCGATATTATTGGCTGGGATGAGATATTGGAAGGAGGACTTGCCCCCAATGCCACGGTGATGTCATGGCGTGGAGAAGAAGGGGGTATCGAAGCTGCCCGCCAGAAGCATAAGGTTATTATGACACCCGGTGACAAATGCTACATTGACCATTATCAGGAAAGTCCGGAATTTGCTCCGTTGGCTATCGGTGGTTTTCTTCCGTTAGACAGTGTTTATACTTACAACCCGCTTCCTGTTGAACTGACACCTGAAGAACAGGCTTACATTATTGGAACACAAGCGAATGTTTGGGGAGAATATATCCAGACTCCTGAATACTTTGAATATATGGCTTTTCCCCGCCTGTTGGCAATGTCCGAGGTGCAATGGACACAGCCGGAGAATAAGAACCTCAGCTCATTTGTTCGGAGGTTGGATGGAGAGTTTAAGCGATTGGACTATTGTGGAGTAAACGCTTGCCGTAACTTCTATGAGGTAAATCTGACTGGGGCATGGAATGATTCTCGTCATGTTTATGAAGTAACCCTGAAAACATTCTGTCCTGATACTGAGATTTATTATACAATTAATGATTCTGTGGTGTCTTCTTCTTCTAATTTATATAAAGCGCCTGTGAGTTTATCCGAAGATGCTACTGTTTATGCGGCTGTTTACAGGGATGGAAAACCGTTGGGCAGAATTACGCATAAAGGGTTTGCTATGAACAAGGCTACTGGAAATCCATATGAATGTGTACCGCCTCCGGTTGCGGAGAAAGTGAATGAAGGCATTGGGTTGACGGATGGTATCCCTGGTTATACCCGTGATTTGCGCCGTTGGGTGATTTTCCGTGGGGATACGGTGCGGATTACGGTTGATCTTGGGAAGGCGGTCCCTGTAAATAGGGTGGCTTTTGCTTTTCTGTGGCGGCCGTTTGACACCCTCTGGCCTGCGAGCAAACTATCAGTCTCTGTTTCTACAGATAGTAAAACATTTACTTCTGTGGGTAGCAAAGAGTATTCTTACGATTTTACACCCACTGAAGCCACTCGCTTCCCAGTGTCATACTCCTTCCCGGAGGTTACTGCAAGGTATATCTGCCTGGAGTTACTAAACGGAGGCTTATGTCCCGAAGGTTACTATCATGCAGGACAACAGAGCCGCCTGGCTATTGATGAAATAGAGTTTTATTGACCTTAAAACATATGTATTATGAAGAAGAAACTTATTCTTTTATTTTTGTGGGTATGTATACTTCCTGCTTTGCTGTCGGCTCAAAGCCGGTTCGCTTTCAGAGACGGAAAGTTTGTTATAGCCCAGTTTACGGACTTGCACTGGACACCCAAATCTCCGAAGTGCGCTGAAACAGCCGCTACTATTCGTGCCGTCCTGAAAGCCGAACGTCCCGATCTCGCTGTGTTGAGCGGAGATGTGGTGACTGCTGACCCTGCTATTGACGGCTGGAAAGCGGTGGTCGGCATCTTTAATGAAACTAAAACTCCTTTTGTTGTGACTATGGGCAATCACGATGCAGAGTACATGACACGAGGTGATATTTACGATTTCCTCTTAAAATCTCCCTATTACGTAGGAGCAAAAGGACCGAAGGATGTTGGATATGGCAATTGTGTCATTCCTGTTTACGCCTCAAAAGAGAAAGATAAAGTAGCGGCATCACTCTATTGTATGGATTCTAATGATTATCAGCCGAATAAACTTTATGGCGCTTATGATTGGATTCACTTCAATCAGATTGAATGGTATCGCAAGCAGAGTGCATCTTTCGCAGCCGGTAATGGTGGCAATCCTGTGCCTGCATTGGCTTTCTTCCACATTCCGCTGATTGAATATAACGAACTTGCCGGCGATGGAAAAACCTTTGGCAATGACAAAGAGGGCGGAGTTGCTTCATCGAATATCAATTCCGGCATGTTTGCTTCATTTATTGATATGAAGGATGTAATGGGAGTATTTGTAGGACATGATCATGATAATGATTTTATTGGAATAGATAAAGGGATAGCTCTTGGCTATGGACGAGTGACCGGTACAGATGCGTATGGAGTATTGACCAGAGGTGCTCGTATTATTGAACTATATGAAGGTAAATATAAGTTTGATACATGGATATCTACTTCTTCGGGACGGGAAGCTGTCTATTATTATCCTTCGGGACTAAATTCGGAAGAGGAGCAGACCATGGCTTATCAACCGGCTAAGAATGTGTCTCCTGATAAGCATGGTGTGGCGTATATCTATTATGAAGGGAAATGTAAGCGTGTTGCTGATATCACATCTTGTGGTAAGGTGAAGGAAGGGGTGATGAAGAACTTTTCAATTGGAGAAGCTGCTGTTACAGACCACTTTGCTTATGATTTTCGTACATTGGTAAATATTCCCGAGAAGGGTGTTTATCGCTTTTATACCTTCTCTGATGATGGTTCTGTGCTTTACATAGACGGCAAATTGGTGGTTAATAATGACGGCGGGCACAGTGGCCGCCGTGCCGAAGGGAAAGTAGCTCTTGAGAAAGGCTTCCATGAGCTACATTTGTTATATTTTGAAGATTATATGGGTCAGGAATTAGAAGTGGGATATTCCGGACGGAATATTCTGGAAACGACCTTGCCTGACGATATGTTGTTTATTCCTGATTAATAGGTATTGTATATATAATTTTGTTATCGGTAATTGCAGTCAGTCATCATGTGATGCTCTTTTCTGTATTCGTTTGGAGAAACTTTTTTTAATGCTTTGAATTGGCGGGACAGGTTTTTCAGATTGCTTATTCCAACCTGTTCCGCTACTTCTACGATGGGGGCGTCGCTAGCCAATAGTAACTGGGCAAAGCGCTCCATCCTAAGGTTGAAAATATATTTGTGAATAGATTGTTGGGTGACCTGCTTAAAACGAATTTCCAGCAAACGGCGTGACAAAGGGACTTGTTTAACAATGTCTGATACAGTGATGTTTGAAGCCAGATTCTGATGGATGTATTTCAGAGCGGTATGTATGTACGCGTCGGCGGTGGAGTAGAAATCAGTTGAAAGGCGGTTTACTATGTTGACGGGTTGGAGGACTACGTCGTAGTAACTGGCCTCTTCGTCGTTCAGTAAATGTTCTATGAGTTCAGCAGCTTCAAAACCACCTCTCACGATGTTGTGACTAATGCTGGATAGAGGAGGATCAGAAAGGTTGCATATAATTTCATCATTATCAACACCCAATATGGCTATTTTATCAGGCACTTTGATATTGTTGACTTTACAGATTTCGGTAATGCGATTCCCTTGATTGTCATCACAAGCCATGAGTGCCGTGGGCTGAGGTAGCGACTTTAGCCAGGTGAGCAAAGGGGAAGCTTCATAAAACCATAAATCATCAAGGGATTGCTCTTGATAAGAAGAAAAATTGTTACCGAAACCTTGCGCAGCTATACACTCATAAAAGCCGTCACAGCGTTCCTGTGACCAGACGGTATTACGATAGCCGTAGAAAGCAAAGTTCTGGAAACCTTTGTTCAGAAAAAACTCTGCTGCCATTCTGCCGGTTTTATGATAATCACCGGTAATATTGGGAATGTTGGTAAACCTCGATTTATAGTCTTGTGCCACTGCAATAATTCCGTTTTTGCGGAAAAGCTCTACATTATCTTCATTGTCGAATTGCCCGATAATTGCATCTGCTTGCCAGGCTTTTGCCCATTTCAATACTCCCTCTATGCCATAGGTATGTTTGTAGGAAGGTGGCATCCGGCATACAACCCATGGCTCATGGCTCTTTGAGTAGGCGAGAACTCCTTTTAGCAAATTATATGCAAAGGATTCAGTAAAATCTGTCAGTAATATCAGGCGAATCATGCAAAATAGTAAAATTGAATGTAATTTATTTTGTATTCAAGAACATGTGGCTTAATGCGGATAAATCAGTATCTACGTAAATTCACTGTTCGTATAAGAAATATCCGTTTTTATGCAGATGGATCCAACTAATAGGACTGTGCTCCATAAATAAAGTTTTTTAGTCATGTTTCCTTTTAATTAATAAATTTCTGTCTGGCAAATATAATTTATTAATTTCTATTCCCCTAATGGAAACAGTATAATAATAACGAAACAGCACGTCTTTTTTTTGATTCGTCTGGAAGGTACGTAGTTAAATAAATAGTTAGGGAATAAATAGAGTTATATAAAGAAGTGAAGTAAATGACATAATGACAAAATGTTAATCCTGGCATCTCACGTTTCTTTCTTTCGTGTAGAGGGAGGACATGGTGCGGAAAAATGCAAGGATTCTCCGTTTGAGAAATGCTATCTGATGCAGAATGGGGACAAAACGGAAACTTAGGAAGAAAAAGTTGTTTTGTTTAATTCTTATTTGAATATATATCAGAAGAATTTCTTTAAAAATGATTATTTAGCTATGCGGCTTGTTTGCTTCGAAATAGAAAAATAGTACCTGCTTTTCGGAAGGGCTACACCCTTTTTAGGTGATGGTATCACCCTTTTGTTACTAAGGTGTAGCTTTATGGTGCAAAAGGTGTAGCCTTAGCAAATGGAAGATTGCTTGTTTGGTCAAAAGAGACCGTTTGTTTTGGTCAAACAGACCATGTAATTGCATCGAATAGACTATCTGTTGCATGCAAACAGATGGTTGGATGCTGAAGAATAAAGGTTTCAATCTTCCGAAAGTAATTTTTTATTTGAAGCCTTGGTTACTGATAGCTGATAAAAACCGATATTTTGCAACTAAAATGTGCTATTTACCTGTTATTGTGATATGATGAATGGACGGTTTTATCGTCCGCTTTATTTTGATAAGCACATATCCCTCCTATTCGTAAATCTGAGAAATGGAGAGACTCAGAATAATAGGAGGGAATGTGTTAAAAAACTTGTGTACTGAAAATTTGTTTTTATTTCTTCTTTCTCAAATCTCTTCCTTCATATTTACAGATTGCATTAATCCACTCCTCTTCCAGTGGTTTGGATTCATGCTTTTCAAGGTTGAAAGCAACCATGATAGAGGTGCAAACGCACTTGATTTCCTGAGTTTCCGTATCAATCACCCGCTGGGCGAGGTGAAAACTCTTTGTTCCGATTTCCGTAACGGCAGTCTGAACGGCAATGTGGTCCGAACCGTAAATTTGTGCAAGGAAGTTAGCTTCGATGTGCACAACGACAATGCCGTCTCTTTCCCAGTCAACGTCCGGACACACAGAAGCAAAGTACTCGGTTTTTCCCAAATCATAGAAAGAGAAGTAGACCGTATTGTTCACATGACCGAACTTGTCGACATCATTAAATCGTAGTTGTATGGGCAGGGTGTGGTTAAATTGAATTTCTTCCATTGTTTTCTCTTAAACTTTTCTATTAATCCGTGCAAAAATAGTACTTTTGCGTGTTAATCACTGTATTTATACACCAAGAAATGATAGAAGATATTAAAAAAGCCTGTCAGGTGATGAATGAAGGCGGAGTCATTTTGTACCCCACCGACACCATTTGGGGCATTGGTTGTGACGCCACCAACGAAGAAGCTGTGCGGCGCGTGTATGAGATTAAGCAGCGCTCGGACAGTAAAGCGATGCTGGTATTGGTCGATTCTGCTGTGAAGGTGGACTTCTATGTGCAGGATGTGCCGGAAGTGGCTTGGGATTTGATTGAAGTGGCCGACAAACCGCTGACTATCATCTATTCCGGTGCACGCAATCTGGCTCCTAACTTGCTTGCCGAAGACGGTAGCGTGGGTATCAGGGTGACGAATGAGGAATTCTCAAAACGTCTTTGCCAACAATTCCGCAAGGCGATTGTTTCTACATCTGCCAATATCAGCGGACAACCTTCGCCAGCAAATTTCAGTGAAATTACAGAAGAACTTAAGTCTTTGGTAGACTATGTGGTGGGGTATCGCCAGGATGAAATAGGACATCCGAAACCATCCAGCATTCTCAAACTGGATAAAGGAGGCGTTATTAAAATCATACGCGAATAAATGATGCTGCTTTAGTCAGCTACCTTTATCCGTTTTGCAAGGGTGAAGGTATATAAATAGGTATAATGGAAAAAGAGAAGAGAAGTTTGTTTCAGCGTTTCCTTTTATGGCGCGAGAAGAATATTAAGGAAAAGCAGTTTATCCTGATACTCAGCTTTCTGGTAGGTATTTTTACGGCTATCACTGCCCTGATACTGAAGATGCTGATACATTGGATACAGAATTTCCTGACGAATAATTTTAATACAACAGAAGCCAACTACCTCTATTTGGTTTATCCCGTGGTAGGTATTTTCCTGGCAGGATTGTTTGTGCGATATGTGGTGAAGGATGACATTAGTCATGGAGTAACCAAAATCCTCTATGCAATCTCCCGGAGACAAGGGCGGATTAAGCGACATAACACGTGGTCATCCGTGATTGCCAGTTCCATAACCATCGGTTTCGGTGGTTCGGTAGGAGCGGAGGCACCTATTGTGCTGACGGGTTCGGCTATCGGTTCCAATCTGGGAAGTGTCTTTAAAATGGAGCACCGCACGCTGATGCTTTTGGTAGGTTGTGGCGCTGCCGGTGCTATTGCCGGTATCTTCAAGGCTCCTATTGCCGGATTGGTATTTACGCTGGAAGTACTGATGATAGACCTGACCATGACTTCTTTACTCCCGTTGCTGATTTCTGCAGTGACTGCCGCCACTGTCTCCTATATCACTACAGGTACGGAAGCTATGTTCAAGTTTCACCTCGACCAGGCGTTCGAGATGGAGCGCATCCCCTATGTGATTATGCTGGGAATCTTTTGCGGATTGGTTTCGCTCTACTTTACCCGTGCTATGAATTCTGTAGAAGGGGTATTTGGCAAACTGAAAGGCCCGTATCAGAAATTGGCTTTGGGTGGCATAATGCTGAGTATATTAATTTTCCTCTTTCCGCCACTTTATGGTGAAGGTTATGATACTATTGAACTGTTGCTGAATGGTACTTCCAATGCTGATTGGGATACGGTGATGAACAATTCATTCTTTTATGGACATGGCAACTTGCTATTGCTCTATCTGATGCTGATTATCCTGTTTAAGGTATTTGCATCCAGTGCTACGAATGGCGGTGGTGGTTGCGGTGGTATCTTTGCACCTTCTTTGTATCTGGGTTGTATAGCCGGTTTCGTCTTTGCCTTTTTCAGTAATAAGTTTGATTTTTCTTATTATCTGCCGGAAAAGAATTTTGCTTTGATGGGTATGGCGGGTGTGATGAGTGGTGTCATGCATGCCCCGTTGACGGGAGTCTTTCTGATAGCCGAGCTTACAGGAGGCTATGACCTCTTCCTACCACTGATGATTGTGGCTGCCAGTTCTTATCTGACGATTATAGTTTTCGAACCTCATAGTATTTATTCCATGCGTTTGGCAAAGAAAGGTGAGTTACTGACACATCATAAAGACAAAGCTGTGCTGACGCTAATGAAAGTGGAAAATGTGGTGGAGAAGGATTTTGTTGTCGTTCATCCTGAAATGGACTTGGGCGAATTGGTAAAGGCTATTTCTGCTTCACGCCGCAATATATTCCCTGTGACGGATAAAGCCGGAATATTGATTGGTATTGTGATTCTGGATGATATCCGGAACATAATGTTCCGTCAAGAATTGTATCATCGTTTCACTGTGGGTAAATTAATGATAGCTATTCCGGCACGTCTGTACGATACGGATAGCATGGAACAAGTGATGCGTACATTTGATGATACGCAGGCATGGAATCTTCCTGTGGTAGATGAAGAAGGGCATTATCTGGGATTTGTTTCCAAATCAAAGATATTCAATTCCTACCGTCAGGTATTGGTACATTTTTCTGAAGATTAGCATATTAACATATTAGCACATTACTTGTTATGATGAAGAAAGAAGATTTGCGAATAGTTTACATGGGTACTCCCGACTTTGCAGTGGAGTCCCTGCGTTGTTTGGTAGAGGGTGGATATAATGTGGTAGGTGTTATCACTATGCCCGATAAACCGGCGGGTAGAGGGCATAAACTTCAATACTCTCCTGTAAAGCAATATGCGCTGGAACATAATCTTCCCTTGTTGCAGCCGGAAAAGCTGAAAGATGAGGCTTTCATCCAAGCCTTGGGTGAATGGAAAGCTGATTTACAGATTGTGGTTGCTTTCCGCATGTTACCTGAGGTCGTATGGAATATGCCACGTCTGGGGACATTCAATCTTCATGCTTCCCTTTTGCCTCAATACAGAGGTGCTGCCCCCATCAACTGGGCGGTAATCAATGGAGATACAGAAACGGGTATCACGACTTTTTTTCTACGTCATGAAATTGATACGGGTGAAGTTATCCAGCAAGTGCGTGTTCCCATTGCTGATACGGATAATGTGGGCATAGTGCATGATAAACTGATGATGCTCGGTGGAAAGCTGGTGACTGAAACTGTTGATGCAATCTTGAACGATGCTGTGAAGCCTGTTCCACAGGAAGAAATGGCTGTTGTAGGTGAGTTACGTCCTGCACCGAAGATTTTTAAAGATACTTGCCGCATAGACTGGAACCAGCCGGTGAAGCGTATTTATGACTTTATCCGTGGGCTGTCTCCTTATCCTGCTGCCTGGTCGGAGTTAGTGCAGCCTGACGGTGAGGCGGTAGTCATGAAGATCTTTGAAACGGAAAAGATTATCAAATCCCACCAGTTAGCTCCCGGCACTTTGCTGACGGATGGCAAGACTTATATTCAGATAGCTGCGGCGGATGGATTTATCGGAGTCCATGCTTTGCAACTTCCGGGTAAGAAGCGACTGAAAACAGATGAACTTTTACGTGGTTTCCGACTGACGGAAAAGTTCCGGATGGAGTGAGATTTGGCACTTAATTTAGCGGCGTAGCCGCTAAATTATCATTTATCTTCTTGTTCCTTTCCAAAAAATTTCCTTTCTTTGCATATTATTAACTCCTAAAACATTGAATGCCTATCGGAATACATTACGCTGAAAAACTAAAAAACACACGTAATGAAAGTACAAGCAAATGCTGCTGACGAAATGTTAGTGGCCCTTTATGCACAAGGTAATAACGAAGCATTCGATATCCTGTTGAACCGTTACAAAGACCGTCTTTATACGTACATCTATTATACTGTACGCAATGAAGAACTGGCAGAAGACATCTTCCAAGAAACTTTCACGAAGGCTATCGTCACCATTCAGCAGGGGCGTTACAATGAAAACGGCAAATTCCCTGCCTGGTTGACGCGTATTGCACATAATCTCATTATTGACTGTTTCCGTCAGGAAAAACAGGAAAATCTGGTATCTTGTGATGAAGAAGAACGGAATTTACTGAATAATATTCATCTTTCCGAAGGAACGGTTGAATCTGAAATTGTGAATCATCAGATTCTTGCAGATGTGCGCCGCCTGATGAAACACCTGCCGGACGAACAACGTGAAGTGGTGCATATGCGCTTTTATCAGGACCTCAGTTTCAAGGAGATAGCAGAGATGACGGGAGTCAGCATCAATACTTCTTTGGGGCGGATGCGTTATGCTATATTGAACTTGCGCCGGATGGCGGAGAAGCATGGAATAGCGCTGACTGTAGACTAAAAATACATCCTTTAACAAGCTTTTTCCTTTTTGTGATGCAGTATTTACGGAATACACTGCATTTAACCTAACGTACGTACAACCTTAATTATGTGAATTATTAATTTATTTATCAAACTAGACTAAAATTTTTATGTCATGGAAAAAGTACACTATCTAAAGCGTTTCATGTTTCTTGTAATGGCCCTTGGCCTGGTAACCACATTTGTTTCTTGTGATGACGATGATGAACCTAAACCAAACTCTCCCGCATTGACTGACGTAGTAGGTGACTATACCGGTAAAATGCAAATCTTACTTTCAACTCCGGCTGCAACAGAAGGTGAAGAAACACCGGAAGGAACGGACGTAGCCGTAAAATTAACTCAAGATGAGGTAGTTTTTGAAAAATTTCCGGTAGCGGATCTGATAACCGCCATTGTGGGTGAAGAAGCTGCTCCGGGAATTATTGAAGCTGTGGGCGATGTCAGTTATAAGATGAAGTATACACCTGCTTTTAATGATGAAAAAACAGCCATCAGCCTGACATTCACTCCCGAACCTCTGGTTCTTGAAATCAACTTCCCAACAGAAGAAACTGCTGAGGGAGAAGAAGGAGAAGAAACTCCGGATTTGAAAGTGGAAGTAACAGTTGTAGCACCAGAGGCGGGCACTTTTGCCTATGCAGGTGACAAATTAGCTCTCAAACTTCAGGTGAGTGGAGTGAAAGTGAATGGTGAACCTCTCGAACTTCCTACTACTACTTTCTCGTTTAATTTAGCCAAAATGAAATAAATCATTTCAATTAACACAGGACAGCCCAGGCGTAGTGTTTTTGCATTATCCTGGGCTACTCTGTTTACATATCTCATGTTTTTTTATAACTTCTTGTATACTATTTCTCTTTCTTTCCCGTTCATACCATATGAAGGAACTTCTGCCCATAATAGACAGCTTGTAACTTTAATTTTTAATACTCAATTTAATAAGCCTATGAATAAAAAAACTACTCCTTCTTTACCTTCTTCATCTCTAAAATCGCGTAACTCCGTTAGGTCTGTAACCGGGGGGCATCCGCAACCTTCCGAGAAAACCCTTGCTTTTCTCCGTAGCTTTGCCCGCAACTATCGGGTGGAACCTCAACTTCCGCAGGGCTTACAAGGAATTATATTAGGATGAATGAAATCTTTTGTCTACATTTGTATGTTATAACTATATATGACCTGTAAAATGTAGTGTATTATGAAACCAATCATAGCTCCTTCAATCCTGTCCGCAGATTTCGCTTATCTGGCAAAAGACCTGGAAATGTTGAATCGCAGTGAAGCCGACTGGGCCCACATTGATATTATGGATGGTGTGTTTGTCCCTAATATTTCTTTCGGTTTTCCTGTATTGAAATATGTGGCCAAGATTTCAAAGAAACCTTTGGATGTGCATCTGATGATTGTGCAACCCGAGAAATTTATTAACGAAGTGAAAGCATTGGGTGCGCACACCATGAATGTGCATTTCGAAGCTTGTCCGCACCTGCACCGGGTAGTGCAGCAGATACGCGAAGCGGGTATGCAGCCCGCCGTTACACTGAATCCGGCCACACCTGTGGCGATGTTGAAGGATATCATTCAGGATGTATATATGGTGTTGCTAATGAGTGTAAATCCAGGTTTTGGCGGTCAGAAGTTTATAGAGCATACGGTTGAGAAAGTGCGTGAGTTGCGTGCTTTGATAGATAGTACCGGTTCAAAAGCGTTGATTGAAGTGGATGGAGGTGTCAATCTGGAAACAGGCGCTCGTTTGATAGCTGCCGGTGCTGATGCATTGGTTGCCGGAAGTGCCGTTTTTGCAGCTCCCGATCCTGAAGGAATGATACATTCATTGAAGAACCTCTAACTCTTCATTCAGTTGATAATCAACAGCCTGCAACGACATCCTTTCTTGCGACTTCTGATGCCGTTTGCAGGTGGTATTATATGTGGGGATGCGCACTTCTTCCACCAGCGGACAGAGTTTTCACCGGAATTTCCGGCAGAAGTGTCTTGTCTGTCCTTTGATTATTTGTCGGTCTGGATTTGTGCGGCAGGTTTCTTTCTGCTTTTTCTTGCTTATGTCTTTTCCAATAGTTATCGCCTGAATTGGTTATACGGCGTTTCTGTATTTCTTTGTTGTTTTGGTTTAGGTGCCGGCATGGCAGAAGAACGGTTGCATCTCACGGATTTTTCCTTTTCTGATAAAACGGAAATCTATCAGGCAGTCATCCGGGAAAAGCCGGAGATAAAAGAACGGAGCATCCTGTGTCGTGTACAATTGGAGGGTAAGGTGAATGGTGAGACTGTGCAGAAAAAAGAACACGGCAATACTGTTTTACTGTATTTCCCAAAAGACTCAGTCTCTGCCGTGTTATGCAGGGGAGATAAACTGTGGGTACATACCCGCCTTGTTCCTCCTGCCAATAATGGTAACCCGGATGAATTTGATTATATGCGCTATCTTATCCGTAAGGGCGGTAGTGCTACAGCTTATGTTCCTGCCGGTCATTGGAAGGTAGTTGGACACGGTGTTTCCCGTACCTTCCGGCAGATAGCTTCTGATTACCGCGAGAAAGTGGTGAATTTATATCGTCATTTAGGTTTTCAAAGAGATAATCTTGCGGTGCTTTCAGCTCTCACGGTTGGAGATAAGGAAAATTTGAGTGAGGATATTCAGGAAACGTACTCTGTTGCAGGAGCCAGTCATGTTTTGGCTCTTTCAGGACTTCATATAGGCTTTCTCTATGCCTTGTTACTTTTCTTGATGTCTTTTATCTGGAAGCGATGGGCTTTTTTCAAACCTTGTGGACTTTTGTTTATCATTCTTTTTTTATGGGCATTTGCCTTTCTTACGGGATTCTCTTCTTCCGTGGTACGTTCTGTCATCATGTTCTCTCTGTTGGCTGTTTCTTGCCTGCAACCGGAGAAACCGTTAACTCTGAATACATTGGCAGCTACTGCCTTTCTGATGTTGCTTTATAATCCGCTTTGGTTGTTTGATGTAGGTTTTCAACTATCTTTTGCTGCGGTGGCTTCTATCCTATTGATACAACCCAAACTGTATAGCTTATTTTCTGTAAAACGCCGTGCTCTCCGCTATATCTGGGGATTATTAACTGTTTCTATTGCAGCACAAATAGGTACGGCACCTTTAGTTATTCTCTATTTCTCCCGCTTTTCCACTCATTTTCTGCTGACAAATTTGTGGGTGATTCCTATGGTGACGTTGATTTTGTACTCTGCTATCTTTCTGCTTATTCTTACTCCTTTTCCTTTCTTGCAGTATGGTTTTGCTTCGGTTGTCAATACTTTGTTAAACACTCAGAATAGTGTTCTCCGCTGGATAGAGCAATTACCTGCATCTTCTATAGATGGGTTGTGGATAGACCGTTGGGAAATTGTGTTGTTTTATCTTTTTCTGATGTTTCTCTACCGGAGTTTGGTTATCTGCACTGTCCGTAGTGTGTATTGGATGTTGTGTTGTTTGCTTTTTCTGACGACTTATCATGTTGTTTCGGTTAACTTGTCTTCTCCCTGTCGTAGCTTAGCTTTTTATAATGTTCGTAACTGCCCTGCTGTTCATTGCCTTGCTGCTGATGGGAAATCCTGGCTGGCGTGTGCTGATAGCTTACCGGATATATCTCGTTTGCACCGTACGCTTGCTCCCAGTTGGAACCACCAGCACCTTTCAATTCCCAAAACATTGACTACAGATTATTCTATTCCTGGTTTTACTTTCCGCAACCATATTGTTGCTTATGGTGGTAAGCGGATTTGTTTGCTCCATGATTCCCGTTGGAAGAATAAGACTGCAAAACAACCTTTGATTATTGATTATTTATACATTTCTAAAGGTTACAACGGACATATTGAGGAATTAACTTCTTTGTTTCGCATCCGAACAGTAATTCTGGATGCTTCCCTTTCGGACTATCGCAGTGATATTCTACGAAATGACTGTTCCCGTTTGGCTATCTCTTGTATTTCTTTGAAAGAGAGAGGAGCGCTTTGCATTCGTTTGTAATCTTGCGTTTAGTGATAATTCTTCTAAATTGGTAATGTAATCAAAAGAAAATGTAACACATTTTTTTTCTCTGTCTTGTTATATGTCTTACTTTTGTTGTGACAATAACTATCTTAAATGAAATAATAGATTATACTATGAAAATGTTAACACTGTTAATGATATTAATGTTAGGTATGCTGACTACTTCCAATGAAGAGGACAACAATACTGTTACGGAAAATTGCTATGTAATGAATCTGGATAGTGCCGAAAAATTAGAAAAGATGACCTATTCTTCTTTATTCAGCAAAGCGGGAATCATCGTTCTGGAAGATACGGATGAATCATTGTTGGGAAAAGTCGATAAGATAGAATTCCTTGATAATTATTTGTATGTATTGGAAAAGAGGAGAGGACTTTTTCTGTTTGACAAGCAAGGTAAATTTGTGAGGAAGATAGGAAATAAAGGAAATGGTCCCGGTGAATACGTATCGCCGGATGATATAACAGTCGACAAGGTAAATAAGAAAATATATATACTGGACTCAAATCAAAGGGTTTTGAAATATAGTAGTACTGGAGCTTATGAGAACTCGTTTAGACTCGAAAATGATGCTACGAGAAGTAATTACATACAGTATTCTGAAAATGCACTGTATACGAATTTGTATACATTTGATAAATCCCGGAGCCGGTTTCTTTTGAGTAAAGTGAACATTGCCAATGGAAAAAGAACTTCTTTTCAGTTAGATGCTTCCCAATATAATAAAGGGTGGAATGAACTATTCAGTACTGATCAGCATACATTTATCTCTGTTCCTGCTGGAAATCCTAAATTTATGCAGATTTTCATGGATACAATATTTGAAATAACTCCTAAAGGAATAAAACCGTATATTGCTTTTCAAAGTAAAAGTTTGGTGACCAAGAAAGATATGGAAGCTCAAATGGCTCAGTATGATATGTCAAACCCTAGAGTCATTTCGAAAATATGTGATGGATTGGCAAAAGCCAAGAAGATATATAGTATATATGACTATTGGGAAACCGATAAATATGTCCATTTGAACTATCAAGTCGAGATGTATGGATATACTGCTCTCTATAACAAAAAGACCAATGTAACTTCTGTCATGACTGGTTTTAGTGACGATTTATTCTATACAGATAAAGCGGAAACCAAATTGGTTTTTAAGACTGCTACGTTCGACAAGGACCGGATATATTGTATAGGGATGAATGATGGTTTTACAAAAGATATACTTTTAAAGAATATAGAAAAAGGTGGAATAAGTTCCCGCATAGAGGGGGCTGATAAATTGAAGACATTGACAGAAGATTCTAATCCTATTATAATATACTATGAGTTTAAAAAATGACAGGCTTGTTAATAACTACTATAAGATTGTGGTATTCCTTTTGTTTTATGCGAAATGTGACTTACATTTTTGGTATAAAATCTAAAATGTATGGAAATAAGTGATATTTTTACCGACAGAATAAAGTCGATATTTTTAATTAATCATTTGAATACCATGAAGCACTACTATACCTTATTCTTTTTACTACCGCTTTTTTTGTCCTGTGGTCCTTCCACTTCTCTTCAGTCGTATGAGGGAATAAAAGAAATTGTGATAAACCCTGAAGAAGTAGATTCTATCTTAGATTTGTCCGAAGTATTGGATGACTCGATTGAGATAATCCCATTGGAAACGTATGACGAATGTCTCATTGCTGATGTGAAACGAGTTGAATTTTATAAGGATAAGATATACGTGCTTGATGAAACTAATAATGGAATATTGGTTTTTGATTCCCGGGGGAAGTATCAGAAGCGCATTGGAAAGCAAGGAAATGGTCCCGGTGAGTATGCTAAATTATGGAATTTCACTTTTAAAGGAGATTCTATTCTTGTAAAGGAAATGGGTGGACAGAAATATATTATCTATGATTTGAATAGCGATTTCTACAGGGAAGTTCCTTATGACGTTTGGCATTTTGAAGTATTGTTACTGGAAAATGATACGATTTATCAGATATCGAATTACGAGGAGAGTAAGCATGGCAATTATAATCTTTTCAAGTTCGATTTAAGAACTTCCGAAGTCATTGCATCTTATATTCCTTATGAAGAAAAACATAAAAATAAATCGGGGTATGGATTAGGCAGGTATACCAGCAGGTTTGGTGATGCAGCTACTTTAATTTATCCGTTTAATGATACTATTTATACGGTAAAAAAGGATACGGTATATCCTTCTTATGTTCTTCATTTTACTTCAAGAAGTCTTCCTGAAGATGTAGATGTGAATAGGGAGGATTTTTCCAGATATGTTCGTCGTAATAAGTTTCTGAAGGGATTTGAATACTTACAGACTACGGAGCGTTTCATGTTAGGATATTATGTGGATTATAATTTGTTTAAGTATTTTCTTTATGATAAGCAAACCTCCGAATACAAAGTAGGCAGTATGGCCCAGTTATCCCAATTGGGTGGACTGAATATCCATTATTTTTATACCACCACTACGGGTGACCTGGTTTTCCTGCAACAGGCAGAATGGTTAATTTCTTACTGGAAGTGGGCAAGAGAAAAGTGCTCGGATATGTATAGGGAAAAAATGGATAATCTGATTGCTTCTTTAAATGAGGATTCTAATCCGGTATTGTTTAAGGTTCATATGAAGGCGTTTTATGAAGCAGAGGGTAATGAAGATTTGTAATACAGATATAATATCATAGTTTATGAAAAAGATACTTGTTGTCGCAAGTTTACTGTGTTTGTTTGCCTGCCAACACAAACAGGAAAATAAAGTGGAAAGTGTAGATGCTAATACGCTGGCAATTGATTCGCTAACTAATCTGCCGGAACAGAAAATAAAGGAAATACGTTACATTCCTCTAGAGACTAATGACGAAATTTTGATAGGAGGAGTTTCTACGGTGCGTTATGTTAATGGCTATTTCTATTTTATATCTTCACAAAAAATATTGGTTTTCGATAAGCAGGGCAAGTTTGCTTACTGTATTGATAAGGTGGGACAAGGCCCTGGTGAATACACTTCGGCATGGGGTGTAGATGTTAACTTGCAAGGAGACGTTTATGTGGCAGATACTTCTGTTGGCAAGGTAATCAAATATTCCTCAAAGGGAACAGTGTTTGAAGAGTATATGATTGGAGAACGGATGCTTGATTTTGCTGCATTGAATGACAGCGTCTTTTATTTGGCTAACATATTGAAAGGCGGAGAGAGAGATATTGACATTGCTTTGGCCAGATATTCTACTATTTCTAAGGAACTTAAAGTGTTGTCAACCTATGATGATATTTTTGATGATGGCATTCAGCGTTTTGGATCATCTTTCTTCCGCTCAAATGGTTCCCTTTATTATTATAAATTGTTTTCATCGGAACTGTGTGAGGTTACAGAGAACGGCATCAAGGGCTATTTAGAATTTCCATCCACCCGGTGGGCTACTAAAGACATAATAAAGAAATGGCAGAAAAATATGCAGGCTGCATATAAAGAAGACAAAGACGTGTTACGTGGGATAAGTGCTTTTTGTGAGACAGACGAATATCTTTATATCGACTTAAGTAGCTTTCCTTCTGTTGCCATATTGAAGAATAAAAAGACCGGAGAGCTTACAAAACCTAATTTTTTCTCAGGAAAAATACGTTCTTATCAGCAAGTGAATGGGGTTACAGATAATTGCTTGCTTTTTCTGACTTCGTCGGAATCGGAAAATATAGAATATATTTTGGAACATGACACAGATATGCTTCCTGAAGAAAGGGAGGCTTTGAGCCAATTGTCCGAGGATGATAATCCGGTACTGATGTTATTGAAATTTTAAATCTCTGTATTTTCCTTATATTTGAATCCTCATATGACAAATAATAATGAATAATAGAAACAATCAATTTGTAGGTAGCCGTTGGTTTTATGCCATCTGCTTTGCCGGTCTTTTCATAATCGAAACATTAATAGCACTTTTTGTGCACGATGCATTTGTACGCCCGTATATGGGAGATGTGTTAGTGGTGATATTAGTATATTGCTTTGTACGCATCTTTATTACCCGTCCGTTGCGGTGGTTGCCACTGTGGGTATTCTTATTTGCCTGCTGTATTGAGACATTTCAGTATTTGCAATTTGTCACTCTGGTAGGGCTACAAGATTGTACGTTGGCAAGGGTTGTGCTGGGCACATCTTTTTCGTGGTGGGATATTGTCTGCTATGCTGTCGGATGTTTGCCACTTTTCTTTATCCGTCGGTAAGTGGATACACCTTGCCGACACTTTTAAATGAGGGTTTTTAGTTCTTTAACGATAAGATTTAGTTTAAAAACTAAAAATATTAGTTTATTTGCGGAAACGTTATGAATGTTAAACCTAAAAACACACAAGAAATCATGAAAAAAGAATGGTTATATGCCGCAGGGATGGTTTGTTTGATGGCTGCTTGTACCGGTACTCCGCAGTCGTCGGCTGACGAATTATGTTCTATTGATGTGGCAGGGGCAATGGAGAAGCCTGCTGAGTTGAAACTTTCGGAATTGGGTGCCGATGTGCGTTATGTTGCATTGGAAACTACCGATTCGTGCCTGATAGGAAGAAATCCGAACATTACTTTGCTGGATAAGCAGATTGTAGTGGTGTCGGGAAAAGATTGTCTGTTGTTTGATAAAGAAACGGGTAAATTCCTGACTAAGGTTGGGCATGTGGGAGAGGACCCGGAGGCATACTCGGCTCCGGCGCCTACTTATAATGATGTAGATGGTCTGCTCTATTTCATGCGGCATCCGACTACTTTGCAAAAGTATGACGTGCAGGGAAATTATCGTGGTAAACTGGCTATACCAAACAAACCTGCTGTACCGTCTGATTTCTGTTTTACAGATTCGCTTATTATTGGTCATTACAATGGTTTGGCTATGAGTTATAGTGCCAGTTCCTTGCTGTTCTTTAACGAAGCCGGTGAGCGGGTAGATACGATTCCCAGTTTGTTTCCGCCGATGCAAGAAAAGGCTGTAGAAGATATTGCCAGTATTTCGGTTCTTAAACAGGGTAATGCCGGTCTTCTTTTGAGCCGGTTTAAGAATGGGGAAAGCTCCATAAACGTCATGGGCATTCCTTTTTTATGGAAGAGTGGTGGAAAAGTGCGGTTCAAAGAGAGTTTTAATGATACTATTTATACGGTAGAACGGAATGGTTTGGTTCCTTCTATTGCATTTGCTACCGGTAAATGGCACTTAGGCGATGGAGAACGTGGCACCTTTGTGGATAGCGAGAACCGTTTGCTGGTAAGTTGCATTTATGAGACTGATGACAATGTATTCTTTCAATGCTTTCAGGGTTATCCTAAAACCCATAATGGAATTTATGATCGGAAAGCTAAGACTACCCGCATGAATGATGAAAAGGAAGGCTTCACGGATGACCTGACCGGGTTTATGCCTTTCCGCCCCAAGACCTGTAGTCTGCAAGGAGAATATGGAATGATTGTTGAAGCCGGAGATGCAATGGATTGGTTGGAAGAAAACCCCGAAGTTACCGAAAACAGTAAACTGGCTGCACTGAAGAATTTGACGGAAGATTCCAATCCCGTAGTGGTGATTACAGTACCGAAATAAAGAATACTATATATTCTTGTCCACCTGTTTTGAGGCGGACAAGAATATACTTGTTTGATAATTAGAAAAATAACAGTCTGAAGGCTGTCTCGTTTTGTCCATATGCATATAAGGGTTCGTAATGAGAAAACGGCTAATTTTGCATACATAAGTGTAAACGGAAAAACTAATATAGAATGATAAAGACACAGAATTACCGGTTTTTGTTCTGTTTGGCATTGGCTGTGCTGGTAGCATGTTCCGGTACAAAGAAAGAAGAAGCTGCTGATGAAGGAGTAGCTACCGTATTGCCGGACGAGAAGAATGAAGTGACCGTGATGACTTTGAAGCGGCAGATGTTTAACCATGAATTGGTGAGCAATGGCAAAGTGGTAGCCGGAGGAATGGCAGATTTACGCTTTGAAAGTTCCGGTATAGTGGCACAGATTTATGTGAAGAACGGTGACCGGGTGCACAAAGGACAGAAATTGGCAGAGTTGGATAAATTCCGTTTAAAGAATAAGACTGCACAATCCAAGGATGCTTTGGAAAAATCAAAACTGGAACTACAGGACGTATTGATTGGGCAGGGCTATGCAGCGGATGATACCGCCAAAGTTCCTGACGACATCATGCAACTGGCACGTGTGAAGAGCGGTTATGACCAGAGTCTCTCCCAGTATGAACTGGCTAAATATGAAGAAGAACATGCCACGCTGATTGCTCCTTTTGATGGAGTAGTAGCCAACCTGTTCTCAAAACCTTATAATGCACCCAGCACTTCCGACGCTTTCTGCACAATAATCGGTACGCAAGGTATGGAAGCTGATTTCACGGTATTGGAGAGCGAACTTCCTCTTATTAAGAGTGGCGATAAAGTCGTGGTTACTCCTTATGCTGCTCCTTCCACCAAGTATGAAGGACGCATTTCCGAAATTAATCCTCTGGTAGATGATAAAGGTATGGTGAAGGTGAAAGCCATTGTAAACGGGCAAGGCAAACTTTTCAATGGAATGAATATCCGCGTCAATGTGCATCGTTCTCTTGGTGAGCAATTAGTTATTCCGAAGAGTTCCGTGGTGTTGCGTTCCGGTAAACAAGTGGTTTTCACTTTAGAGAAAGGCAAGGCGAAATGGAATTATGTACAGACTGGGTTGGAAAATGCCGATAGCTATACGGTAGCAGATGATGGTGTGAAGGAAGGAGATGTGATTATTGTGACGGGCAATGTAAACCTGGCCCATGAAGCCCCGGTAATAATTAAAAATTGAGAATTGAGAAGTAAAAAATGCCATGCATCCTAATAATTATTCTCAATCCTTCTACTCTTATTTTTTAATTTTTAATTTTCAATTTAACAATGGTCAAGTTTCTGGTACAGCGGCCCATTGCCGTACTGATGGCGTTTACCGCATGTTTCATAGTCGGTCTGGTGACGTATTTCACGTTACCTGTATCCTTGCTGCCGGATATTGCCATTCCGGAAATTACGGTACAAGTTTCAGCTCCGAACACTTCTGCGCGTGAGTTAGAAAATACCGTAGTAAAACCATTGCGGCAACAACTCATCCAGGTGGCTCGCCTGAAAGATATGGATAGCGAAACACGGGACGGGGCAGGACTTATCCGCTTGAACTTTGATTACGGAACCAATACAGACCTTGCTTTTATTGAGGTCAACGAGAAGATTGACGCTGCCATGAATTACCTGCCTAAGGACACGGACCGCCCCAAGGTAGTAAAGGCAAGCGCTACTGATATTCCGGTGTTTTATCTCAGCCTTACCTTGAAGAACGACAGTGCTTACGGGCAGACTGATGAACGTGCGTTTCTCGATCTGTGTGAGTTTGCCGAGAGCGTCATCAAGCGGCGTATTGAACAGTTGACGGAAGTGGCGATGGTAGACATCACCGGATTGGTGGAGCGTCAGTTGCAAATAGTACCTGACGAAAATAAACTTGCCGTTCTGGGCCTTTCCATACAGGATGTGGAGACTGCACTTGCGCAGAACAATGTAGAGCCGGGTAGCATGACGGTGCGCGACGGTTATTATGAATACAACATCAAGTTCTCCACCTTGCTGCGCACAGAAGATGATGTGAAGAATATCCTTATTAATAAGGAAGGACGCATTATCCGTCTGGAAGAATTTTGTCGGATAGGCGTTGTTCCTGTTAAGGAAAAAGGAGTGTCTGTAAGCAATGGTAAGCGTGCGGTGACGCTGGCCATTATCAAACAGGCGGATGAAAACATGGATGATATGAAGCAGGCGATTGGCGGCACCATGAGTTACTTCCAAAGTGTATATCCAGACATTGAGTTCAGTGTCAGCCGTAATCAAACAGAATTATTAGACTATACTATCTCTAATTTACAGCAAAACCTTTCGTTGGGTTTCCTCTTTATCTGTATCGTAGCTGTGCTTTTCCTGGGAGACGTCAAATCCCCCTTTATCATTGGGTTGAGTATGGTGGTTTCCATTGTTATCTGTTTCCTCTTTTTCTATCTGTTCAAGATGTCTCTGAACATCATATCGCTGTCCGGACTGATTTTGGCATTGGGTATGATGATTGACAGCTCCATCATCGTGACGGAGAATATCTCACAATATCGGGAACGGGGATATTCGTTGAGGCGTGCATGCATTGCGGGTACCAGTGAGGTGATTTCGCCGATGCTCAGTTCCTCCCTGACCACGATAGCGGTATTTGTACCGTTGATTTTTATGAGTGGTATTGCCGGTGCCATTTTCTACGACCAGGCTTTCTCTGTAACGGTCGGACTGCTTGTTTCTTATTTCACAGGCATCATGCTGCTGCCGGTACTCTATATGCTGGTCTACCGCACGGGGTTGCGCAAGTCGTGGTTCTCGCGCATCCGTATCAATAATCCTATAAAGGACCATACGCTCGACCGTTTCTATGATGCCGGAGTTGATTTTATATTCGCTCACAAAACGGCAAGTGTGGTGTTCTGCATTGTTTCCGTGCCGTTGTGCGTATTTATGTTCTATTTCATAGGTAAAGAGCGTATGCCGGAAATAGACCAGAACGAACTGATAGCTCGGGTGGAATGGAATGAGAATATTCATGTGGATGAGAATCGCCGTAGGGTGGACGCTCTATTCGAAATCTTTAGAGGCGAAACCATAGAACAGACTGCTGCCGTGGGACAACAGGATTACCTCCTGAACCGTGAACAGGCTCTGTCTTCTTCGGAAGCAGAACTCTATTTTAAAACAGAGAACCCCTCTGAGATAGCTTCTTTGCAGGAAAAAGTCTATCGCTCTCTCAAAGCAGAATATCCGTTGGCTGTTGTGTCTTTCTCACCGCCCGAAACGGTGTTCGAGAAACTGTTTGTGACCGGAGAAGCTGATATTGTTGCCGAACTCTATTCCCGTAATAACGAAAAGGTGCCGACGGCTGATGAATTGCGTAGTCTGGAAGATGGGTTTATTGCCCGTACAGGCTATGCTCCTACAGGTATTGCCTTCGAAAACCAGTTGAATATCCGCATCAATAAGGAGAAACTTTTGCTTTATAATGTTTCGTACGACGAGCTGTATCGTGTATTGAAAACCGCTTTCAAGGAAAACAGTGTAGCCACTCTCCACTCTTACCAGCAATATCTGCCTATCAGCATTGTAGGAGAGGAGCAAACGGTGAATAGTATTTTGCAGGAAACCTTGGTGCCGACGCGGGCGGACAATAAGGGTATAGAATATCTGCCTTTGCGCGAACTGGTCTCAGTGATTCCGGCAGAAGATTTGAAGTCTATTACGGCAGGGCGCAATGGCGAATACATACCATTCCGTTTTTATGATGTGCAGAACGCGGAATGGTTGATGCAGCAGGCAAAGGAAGTTGCAGATGCTACCGGAGACTGGGATACTTCTTTTTCCGGAAGTTTCTTTTCTAACCGGAAGATGCTGGATGAACTGGTGGTCATTCTTTTCATTTCCATTTTGTTGATGTACTTCATTCTGGCGGCACAGTTTGAGAGTTTCGTGCAACCGCTTGTTGTACTATTGGAGATACCGATAGACGTGGCTTTTGCTTTGGTGTTGTTGTGGATATGCGGGCATACGTTGAACCTGATGTCTGCCATCGGTCTGATAGTGACGTGTGGTATCATTATCAATGACTCCATCCTGAAGCTCGATGCAATTAATGAATTGCGTAAGACGGGTATGCCACTGCTGGAAGCTATTCATGAGGCGGGGCGGCGCAGGCTGCGTCCCATTATCATGACTTCGCTGACTACCATTTTTGCGATGGTGCCGTTGTTGTTCTCTTTTGATATGGGGTCGGAGTTGCAGAAACCGCTTTCCATTGCCATGATTGGGGCGATGTTCATCGGTACGTTGGTCAGTCTGTTCATCATACCGTTGATATATTGGTTTATTTATAAAGAGAAGAAATGTTAGTGATTAGGTTTTAGTGATTAGTGATAAGTATTCCGTGCGGCATGTACGCTGCAAGCACATATTGCGCAGCTCACTAATCATTAATCGATAATCACTAATCACTAATTAAAAGCTTGAAATAATGAAAAAACTTGGTTTAATAATTCTTTTGGGACTTTCTCAGGCGCTTCCTTCTGTCGCGCAACAACAGATAACGTTGGATTTGCAACGGACTATTGCCATAGCAAACGATAGTTCGCTGGAAGCATTCCGTACAAAAAACATGTATCTGTCCGGCTACTGGGAATACCGCACCTATAAAGCGAACCGCTTGCCGAGCCTCACGCTGAACATGACTCCCGCACAATACAACCGCGACATCACCAAACGTTACGACTCTGAGCAGGACTTGGATATTTACCGTAGTCAGCAATCTTTCTACGCCTATGGTAATCTGGCTATCAAGCAAAATTTTGACCTGACAGGTGGTACATTCTATCTGGATACGGAGCTAGGCTATATGCGTAGCTTCGGTTCCAATTCTTACACCCAATATACCAGCGTTCCCATACGTGTAGGGTATTCACAAAGTTTGGTGGGCTACAATCCTTTCCGTTGGGAGCGGAAAATAGAACCGTTGAAATATGAAAAAGTAAAGAAAGAATATATCTACAATGCTGAGCAAGTATCCGAACAAGCCACAACTTACTTCTTTGAGCTTGCCATGGCACAGGCGGAGTACGACCTTGCAAAGGAGAATGTCGCCTCCTCCGACACCCTTTACCGTATCGGTATGCAACGTTTGAAGATAGCTTCCATCAGTCGTGCCGACCTCTTGACGCTGAAACTGGATGTAGTGAATGCCCGTAACACCTTGCAAAATGCCGAAAGTTCATTGAAACGTGCCATGTTCTCATTGGCTTCCTTCCTCAATTTTGAGAAGAATACAGAGATACGGCTTTCCCTCCCCAGCCGCCCGGGTGAGTTGGTTATTCCGGTGGATGCTGCTCTGGATGCTGCTCGTTCCAATAATCCGAATTTCCTTGGATTGCGTCAGGATGTGCTGGAAGCCGAACGGAATGTAGATAAAACCAAGAAAGAATCTCGTTTCAATGCCAGCATCAATGCTAGTATCGGTTTCAACCAGGTGGCGGAGAAGTTTGGTGAAGCCTACAATCGCCCTATGCAACAGGAAATGGTATCTGTCAGCGTTTCTATCCCGTTGGTGGACTGGGGAGTGCGCAAAGGCAAGTACAACATGGCCCGTAACAACCTGAATGTAGTGAAAACCTCTTCCCGCCAGAATGAAATCAGCATTGAAGAGGAAGTCATCATGACCGTGAGCGATTTTAACGTTCAGCAAGCCTTGGTGACGAGCGCCGAAGAAGCCCTCGACCTTTCTATCCTGGCATACAATGAAACCCGCCAACGCTTCATCATCGGCAAAGCGGACATCAGCAGCCTCACGCTCTCTTTGAATCGCCAACAGGAAGCCCAGCGCAACTATATCTCCGCCCTGAAGAACTACTGGCTGAACTACTACAAAATCCGTAAGTTGACGTTACACGATTTTGCCAGCGGCTTCTCCCTTTCCGACAAATTTGACTATGCCCAATAATCAATTGATAATTAATAATTATGAACCGCTTCTCCCCCTTCACCCTCATCGTCACCTTTGTCTGTCTGGCACTGGTTGGTTTGGCTTTGGTACCGTTACTACCGGTCAAGCTGAATCCGTCGCGTACGTTGCCGGGGTTCACGGTGCGTTTCAACATGCCGGGCACTTCTTCGCGGGTGGTGGAGATGGAGGCAACGAGCAAATTGGAATCCATGTTGGCTCGCATCAAAGGGGTAAAAGCGATGTATTCCACTTCCGGCAATGGCTATGGTTCTATTACGGTAGATTTGGACAAGCACGCGGATGTGGATGCAGTACGTTTTGAAGCTTCTACTATCATTCGCCAGACGTGGTCGCAACTTCCTACCGGGGTAAGCTATCCGTATATTGATATGAAGGTTCCCGATGAAAATACTTCACGTCCGTTCCTTTCGTTTACGCTGAATGCCCCCTCCACGCCTATATTGATACAGCAATATGCGGAAGAACATATCAAACCGCGATTGGCACAATTGCAAGGCATTTATAAGATAGACTTAAGTGGCGCCACCCCGATGGAGTGGCGGTTGGAGTATGACAGTGAACAACTACGTACCTTAGGTGTCACTATTTCAGATATCCGGCGTGCCATTCAACTGCATTATAATAAAGAGTTTCTGGGTACGCACAACATGGACACACCTGCCGGTAAGCAGTGGATACGTCTGGTGCTGGTGCCGGATGGTGTCAGTGGTGACTTCGATCCTTCGGTTATCACGGTGACGGCTTCGGATGGTAAAATTATCCGTCTGAATGAGTTGGTGACGGTGGTTCATGTGGAAGAAGCACCGCAGAGCTATTACCGCATCAATGGCCTGAACTCCATCTATATGTCCGTCACGGCTGTAGAAACAGCTAACCAGTTGCAACTGAGCAATGAAGTGATGGAAGAAATGGAAGTGATACGCCTGACATTGCCGCCCGGTTATGAGGTGCATACCAGCTACAATGCCACGGAGTTTATTCGTGAAGAGCTGAATAAGATTTACTTCCGTACGGGACTGACGGTACTTATCTTGTTAGTATTCGTCTGGATTATTACCCTGAATCTGAAATACTTGCTCCTGATAGTCACCAGTCTGTCCATTAATATTGCCGTAGCGGTTATTTTCTACTATCTCTTCGGTCTGGAAATGCAATTGTATTCATTGGCGGGGATAACTGTGTCCTTGAATCTCGTGATAGACAGCACCATTGTGATGACCGACCATATCTTGCACCGGCGTAATCTGAAAGCATTTATGTCCGTGCTGGCAGCTACTTTAACAACAATGGGTGCGTTGGTCATCATCTTCTTTCTGGACGAGAAAATCCGGTTGAACTTGCAGGACTTTGCCGCTGTGGTGATTATCAATCTGGCTGTATCCCTTTTTGTAGCACTCTTCTTTGTTCCGGCAATGATTGATAAGATTGGGTTGGTGAAGAAATCGTCCGGGAATAACCTTCGGCACCTCCATATACGTATTCGGAGGATAACGGTGTATTTCAGTCATTTTTATCAATTACTCATTCGTTTCCTGCTGCGTTGGCGCGTGGCGGTGTGCATTGTGCTGGTGCTGGGCTTCGGTTTGCCTGTCTTCCTTCTTCCTGAAAAGATGGAAGGAGAAGGTAAGTGGGTGGAACGGTATAACAAAACACTGGGTTCTTCTACCTATAAGGAGAAAGTGAAACCTATAGTGGATAAAGCGTTGGGTGGCAGTTTGCGCTTGTTTGTTCAGAAGGTGTACGAGGGTAGCTATTTCAGTCGTAATGAAGAAGTGGTGCTCTATGCTAATGCCAACCTGCCGAATGGGAGCACACTGGAACAGATGAATACCCTGATGAAACGTGTGGAGACTTATCTCAGCAGTTTCAAGGAAATCAAGCAGTTCCATACTTCCGTCTACAATGCACGCAGGGGTAATATTCAGATATATTTCAAGAAGGAACACCAGCACAATGGCTTCCCGTATACGCTGAAAGCCAACCTGATAGGTAAAGTTTCTGAATTGGGAGGCGGCAGTTGGGACGTGTACGGATTGCAGGACCAGGGTTTCAGTAATGATGTCCGCGAAAATGCAGGTTCCTACCGTATCAAAATGTATGGCTACAACTACGATGAACTCTATGCATCGGCCGAGAAACTGAAAGAAGTGCTGCTTTCGCACCGGCGCATCAAGGAAGTATTCATCAAATCGGAATTCTCCTGGTGGAAAGATGATTATCAGGAGTTCTATTTCAATCTGAACAAGGAGCGCATGGCACAGGAAGGGATTGATGCCCAACACCTGTTCGCAGCCATCCAGCCGATATTCGGTAAGAATATGCAGGTAGGTTCGGTAGTGACGGAAAGCGGTTCGGAAAGTATCCGGCTTTCTTCGCGCCAATCTCATGAGTATGATGTATGGGCGATGCAGTTCTTTCCTTATGGTGTAGACAACGGGAAACACTATAAACTTTCTGAACTGGCCACGGTGGAAAAGGGACAAATGCCACAGCAGATAGCCAAAGAAAACCAGCAATACCGCCTTTGCCTGCAATACGAATATATCGGTTCGTATGAGCAGGGCAACAAGATACAGAAGCGGGATCTGGAAGAATTTAATAAAACTTTACCGATGGGCTATACAGCCGAGTCGGACAGTCAGTCGTGGGCATGGGGAAAGAAGGATAACAAGCAATATCTATTGTTGTTAGTGGTGATTGCCATCATTTTCTTTACGACGAGTATCCTGTTTAATTCACTGAAACAGCCATTGGCTATTATATTCGTCATTCCGGTATCCTATATCGGGGTGTTCCTCACGTTCTATTGGTTCCGCCTGAATTTCGACCAGGGCGGCTTTGCTTCGTTCGTGCTTTTGTGCGGTATCACGGTGAATGCCAGCATTTATATTCTGAATGAGTACAATAGTATCCGCCGCCGCTTTCCCCGCCTTTCCATGCTTCGTGCCTATACAAAGGCATGGAATGCAAAGATATTGCCCATTTTCCTTACGGTAGTTTCTACTATTCTGGGTTTTATCCCGTTTATGGTCGGAACGGATAAAGAGGCCTTTTGGTTCCCGTTGGCATCGGGCACTATAGGCGGACTGATAATGTCTATCATCGGCATTTTCTTCTTCCTTCCGGTGTTTTGTCTGAAGAGGAAAGAGGTTTGCAAATTCCCTAAAAGGGGTGCTAAAGCCCCAAAAAGAAGTCAGCAATAAGTCTGTTACAAATTTACTTTTTGACGCTTTTTGCCTACATCCTACACCAATGTACCTCAAACGCTTTATTGATGGGCGTTTCAGAAGGTGTAGGTAAGGGTGTAGGTAGGTGCAGGCAAATCAGTTGCCTACACCGCATAATATCCTGATTCGGGATCTTGCTCTTATCTGGCAAGACTCTATTTTTATTGTAATAATGCCTTTTATATGTTGTTGATATATAGTGTGTTGAAGTTTCTTACGGGTAGGGAACTGCCGTTTCTTGCCTTGGAAACTGTCGTTCCATATGGTAGGAAACGAGCGTTCCTGCTAATGGAAACTGTCGTTCCCTCTAATGGAAACTCGCGTTTCTCCTAATGGAAACTGTCGTTTCCTTTAATGGGAACGCTCGTTCCCCTTTGTGAGAACTGTATTTGTTTAGAAGATATTGAATAATAACTAAGCATTAAAACTCGCCAATTACCGCATTACTATGTTAAAAAAACATGATGTAGTAAATGGGGATATAGGTGACTCCGTTCTTCTGATAAACTTTTTGCTCATTGGACAGGACAAAAGCTTGGTGTATGTTATATGTTTCTACTTTCAAGAACTTAGTGAGTGCGCTATGAATGGTATAATCTTTGCCTGATTTTACTTCCAGGGGCATTATATTGAGGTTATCTGCATCATCTATCAAAAAATCCACTTCCCCATTGTTTTTATTATCATAGTAATACAGATTAAATCCATGCGCAGACAATTCTTGCGCCACCACCGTTTCATAAATCGAACCTAAATTAATACTTTGCACATCTTGCATAATGGCCTGTATATTGTTTTTGAAAAACAAACCCGTAAGCAATCCCACATCATTCAAATAGAGTTTAAGTAGGTTTTTACCACAGTTCTCCACTAGCGGATAGCTGGGTACACTGATGGCTTTCACTTCTAAAACGACTCCGGCAGAGATAAGATAATCAAATTCTTCCTCATAGTCCGCCATTCGTTTACCTTTTTTCCCTTCAATATCTTTCACCACCATGCGCTTTTTTTTGTTTTCCAAGTTGGATGGTATCAAACTATATACACGTTGTATCTTTAGTTTGGCATGGTCTCTTTCATATTTAGATGCGTCTACACCGTAAAGAGCAAGAATATCTTCCTGTATTTTTCGGATAGCCATTACATTCTTTTCTTCAACAAAAGTCCTCACAGCATCAGGTAATCCTCCTACAATCAGATATTTCTTGAATAAATCAAGCATTTTAGCATGTAATGAATCCGGTAGTGATTGATGTTCCAAGAACTGAGTCCTCATAGTTGAGATGGCAAATTCACCGACACCATTAGCTATGATAAACTCCTCAAAATCCATTGGGTACATGTGCTTAATCTCAATACTTCCCATAGGAATGGAAGACGTATTCTTCAATGTTACGCCCAATAGCGAACCACTCGCTATATAGGTAAACCGATTATCTTCTTTTAGAAACTTCAACATGGTTAGCAAATGATCGTAGGCTTGTATCTCATCTATAAAGACAAGTGTATCAGTACGTCCTTTCATCCTGTCACCCGCTACTACGCTCAATGCCAGATAGAAATCATTCACCGTTTTGGCATCCGCGAAGATCCCATCCCCCAACTTATCCTCTTCCATGTTTATCTCTATATAATTTTTATAGAGTTTTTGTCCCGCATGACGGATAATAAAAGATTTACCTATCTGACGTGCTCCATCCACAATCAACACTTTATTAGAGTCTGCTTGTAGGTAATTTTCTATGTAACTTTCGATTTTACGATATAACATATCACACTTTTCTATAATTAATCAGGTTGTAAATATACACTTTTCCGATAAAATATCGCGTTTAAAAACACACTTTTCTTATATAAATCACTCTCTCTGTGTACCAGCTCAATAAAGTAGACACTGAAAAGAGTTTATTCAATAGTTGATTTTTTGAAAGGGGGGTGGTCTTCAGGATAGGGACGAATTGGCTTTCTTTTCAAAGACACAGGCAGAAATGTGTGCATAAAGTCGAAGATGTTTATAAAAATCAGTATATTTGTTGCACTATACATGAACGATAACCTATGCATATTATACTGAGGCTGCTATTACTACGGGAAATGCTGTTCTGTTTATTGCTTTTTGGGGGGATGATTGTACTTGCGTCATCTTGCCAGCATCCTATAGAGGAAGTTCCCATTCGCAGTACCATCACTTTACGGGCTGCCGACACGGTGCAAAGTCCGTCTCTGAAAGCTTCTATCTATTGTTACTATGGCCGTCGATACCTGAATGGGCATAATTATGAGGACGCACTGCAATGCTTTTCGCAAGCTGCCGACATATTCGAAAAGAAATCGCTGACCGCTTCTTATGCCAATGCTTTGCGAAATATGGGGCGGGCCCATCTTTTATCTTCCCGTCCGGATAGCGCCTTGTATTATTACCTTCAAGCGCAGGAGGCAGTGGCGGACTTTGACCCGAATCTTTTTATGGATATTTCTACTGAATTATCCATTGTCTGCCATAATGTGGATGACTGGAAAGAAGGAAAGCAACAAATGCTTCAATACCGGAGAATGTCGGCAACAGACGAACTTCCGATGCGGCGGGTTTCCAATGGAATGTTTCTGATGAAAGAGGATTTTGTAAGAGGAAGAAATCGAAACTTGAACGTGTTGCAGGACGAAGAGTTTAAAATCAAAGACTTCAGGCAGTTTGCTTCCGAATATCAGGAACTTTATGCAAGCTGGTGTAAGATGAATGAGGATCAACTGGCTTTAGACCGTGAAATAAAGGAGAAGTACAATAGTGAAATCTTGAAAAATGAGAATCAGCGGATAAGAAATGAGCTGTTAAATCGTAAGGTATGGTTACTTTCTATCGGTTTCGGAACCATGTTTTTAGTTGTAGTCGGCTTTGTGGCTTTTCATTTATACAAACGGAATGTTCAGAAGAGGATTGAACATTTGCTTACTCGCCTGAAAGAGAATGAGAAACAATTGGATGAAGGAAGAGTGGAATCGGAAGAAAAACGGCAGCAATTGTTACAAGAAAATCATGAGTTGTCTCGGCGGATAGAGAAGTTGTTCGTCCGGCAGAAAGATAAGGATGAGCTGAACTCTTGTTTGCAGAAACTGAATGTATCTTATACAAAGCAACTGAAAGAATATCAGGAAATTCATTCATTATTGCCTGTTGAGCGTACGCTTGCACTAAGCCGATTGTGTCAGTTGCGTTGCCAGCCGGCATATGGATTGGTAAAGTCGGACGAGGAATGGATGGAGATATTTGGAGTAATCGATACCCTTTATGGTGATATGTCGGAAAAACTTGGCGATTATAAACTGGGTATGCAGGAACGGAGGATATGTTATCTTATCCGAGCCGGGTTTACGAATGGCATGATTGCCATTGTTTCTAATGTGACTGCCGATGCTATTGCGAAGTCGAAGCAACGTATGAAGAGTAAATTTTTGTTGTCCGGCGGTGATGCTTTTGATGATTTTATACGGAAGTTGTAGAGAATAAAGAGAAGATCTTGTCCGGTTGAGGCTCTTCTTTTTGTCTTTGATGCGAAGGTAATATTTTGATTTATAATATTATAACTGTTTTGATTTTTGTCCGGCTTCTTTTCTGGTAAAAGTGCTGCATCCTGCCTACCTTTGTTGCATTCCAAGTTGGATGTTAGCTGCATTCCAACTTTGATGCTGATACCGTATAGCATTAATTGTAACGGAGTAGCTGTCTGTTGTGATGGATAAAACGGAAGTTTCCTTATTGTTTTATTAAAATCTATATGTATGAAAAAGATTTTGAATATCTCGGAAATGAAGCAGGTACGTGGAGGGGCGGCTCCTTCAAAAATGTGCGGTGAAGGTGAACAACTATACACTTGTACTAGTGACTATGGAAATGGACAGACAAGTATAGGAGCGGTCTGTGCAAAGAGTGGTAATGCAGCTGGTGCAGCTGTAATGAGTGCTCATGGAGCAGCTGGAAGCATGACTGTAGTATGTAATTAGTTTTCTAATTAGAAATGTAAAGTGGAAATAGCTATTTATTTTACTTAGGTAGGAATAATAGCTGTTTCTATATAAATAGTCACTATAATGAAACTATTGTTTTATGTGTTTATTATATTCTTTTTATTAGAGGCCTGCTCTGAAAAAAAAGATTCTTTTTATCCGGTTATCCATCCAATGAAACATTTGATTGATAGCCAAGAGGGTGAAAAAGACTATTTTGACGATGTGAAGATTGTTCAATTGGATAATCAGCAAATAGTGCTGTTTAATGAGCCGATTTTACTTGATAGCATGATAATGGTTAATTCGTTTAAAGATGGAATTTTGCTTTATGATATAGAAGGGAAGTTCTTGCGGAAGATAGGTGGTATTGGAAATGGGCCACAGGAATATAATAGTTCCTATTCTATGGCATGGGATGCGGAGCGTAACTTAATTTATGTTCTCAGTAAACCGGATATTCTGTTAACTTATTCATTAGGAGGACAATGCTTAAGTCGAATCAGACTAGATTTACCGGGTGAATTAATTGTTAGAACTTGTGTTTATCATCACAATTTCTTTTATCTAATGAATTCTGTGGGATTGGCGGAACAAGGGAGAGAGAATGAAATGCTGTGGTTGAAAGTGGATACATTAGGGCAAATTGTGGAACAAAAAACATTGTCGTTATCAGAACTGAGATTACCTGAACATGGCAGCCTGTTTCAGGGAGACTATTGCTCAGTTTCTGCTAAGGGCATTGTGTACGGCAATCATTACTGTGACACCATTTATTCTATAAATGAAACTGAAAATATTCCGGTTGCAATATGGGCTAAAGGTGATTTTCGTTTAACCAGTGAAGATGCAGAGGTCACATTTGGGCATTATGGTAAGGTGATTTTTCAAGCTATAGATGAAACAACAGATAAGCTTTTTGTCCGTTGGTGTAGTTTCTATCATGATAAGCCAGTGGAACATTTCTTGACGGTTTGTGATAAGAAAGAAAGTGAAAATCGTACATTCAGAGAAAATTATCCAATGATGAATGCAAATTTTTGTTCTTTAAGAAGTGGCAGACATTTCTTGATTTATGTTTGTGAACCTTTTGCATTGAGCAGTTTTTTGAATAGGAGTGATAATGAAGAACTCAGAGATGAAGGGGACAAAATAGATAAAGAAGGAAATTTTGTATTGGTAATAGTTCCTTTGAAAAATATTATGTAATATTTTGTTTTGAATTTTGTCCGGTTGAAAAACTCTTTTGAAGGTTGATATGTGGTTTGTTTTTCTGAATCATAGTGGTGTAATAGTTTTTTGCTTATGAAGATGATAATTTGTGTTCTATGCCTCTTTTTGTGTTCATGTCACAACCATCCAGATACTGACCTAATGGTTTGGGATTACAATGATTTCATTAGTGTGAATGTGAAAATGTCTGATATAGCCGATGAAATGACAATCATTCAGCCCGATTCTATAGACTATAAAGGAGCCAGAATTGTACATGCTTCATCTTTTTTCTTGGCTGGAACGGAACAGGGAATATTGAAGTATGATAATCAGGGACATTTTATAGGCAGGATAGGAGCTATAGGGCAAGGACCGGGTGAATATAGCAAATTTTATACTATGGCTATTAATGAAACTGAGCGGATTATTTATGTTTACCGTATGAATACTTCTGAACTATGGTCTTTTTCTTATGATGGGACTTTCCTTAATAAACATTCTCTTCAACTTCCTAAAGAATGGGCGTGGAGTTTCTATTATTTGAAAGATAAATTCTACTTTTATTATACTGTAGATGCTGATGATGAATCACAATTCTACATGTATGCAATAACGGATACAATAGGGAACTTGTTAGCTTCCAAACGAGACGAGAGTTTACATTTTACTTCGGGTAATTATCCTAGTTTCCCGTCTGCTCATGTGGGAGTTTTTGGTGATACCATGTTGGTTTGGAATCAATATAGCGATACCATCTATCGAGTCTCAGAGAAAAGTGAAAAAGCTTTTGCTGTATGGGGTAAATGGGGTAAACGATTGACTCCTGCTAAGGTGGAAAAGGAAGAATACTATCAAATTATGATACTATATACTATAGTTGAAACTATTGATTATTATTTATGTGTATGGCGTCCTTTTGATATAATGAAGATTCGATGGAATTATTGTTTTTATGATAAAGCGTCCGGGAAATTATTTAATTCGGAAGGACTCGTTGATGATTTATGGGGTCTTCCTTCTTTTATTCCTGATAACTATTATGTAATGGAGGGTCGTGAATATTTGGAATGTGGCTATCCAACTTATAAACTGCTGGACGCCTGGTTAGCTTCTGATGACCCCAAAATACGGAAGCAAGCTGAAAGTATAGATGAAGAGGGCAATAATGTATTGATACGGATTCGATTGAAGAAATAATAGTCTTGAAATGTTTCTATTTTGAAGTTTAGAGCAATCTAAGTATATGAGCTAACAGTATATTGCTTATGAAAACTTTTATAAAATATGGTGGAATAAGAATGCAGTTCCTTATTATTCTATTTTTTATCCGGGAGTTGTTCTGATTAATAATTATACTTCTGTAGATGATAGTACAATGATCTATTGGGATAATCTTAATGATACTATTTTCTATGTAAGCCCTTCTTGCGAAAGAGCTGCTTATTTATTTGATAAAGGGAATTTTCGCTTGCAGGAAACAGATGATCTCTCTTCACTTCCGGAAGAACGTATTCGATGCTTGAGAATAATTGATACCAAAAACTTTCTGTTGTTAGATTGGAGTTCTGAAAATAGAAGTAAGGGAGCATATTACAATTTGTATGATAAGAATGCGGACATTACGTATAAACTTAGGGATGACATAGTGTATGATAAGCGCGGAGATTTATCTATGCGCTATCTGAGGATGTCATATGTCAAGCTAAAAGGACGTGAATATATTATGACACAGACAAAAGCATATAAAGTAGAGAATATTCCCAGTGCTCTTCATTGGAAATTGGATGCGGATGATTTAGAAGGTAATCCTGTGTTGGCATTAGTACGTTTAAAAGATGAATAGAAATATCCCTAAATGCATTAATGAAAAAATGCTTGTTATTTCTTAATTTACTAACAGATATGAGATTATTTTTTATCCTTTTAGTAGCTTGTATATTATTTTGTTCTGAAGTTGTAGGGAGTAAAGTGAAGAACTTGTCCGGTTGAGGTTCTTCTTTTTATCTTTGTTATGGAGGTAATATTTTGATTTACAGTGTTATGTCTGATTTCCTTTTTGTCCGGTATCTTTTCTTGTTTAAGTGTAGCATCCTGCCTACCTTTGTTACATTCCAAGTTGAGATGTTGGCTGCATTCCAACTTTGACGCTGATACCGTATAGTATTAATCGTAACGGAGTAGCTGGCTGTTGTGATGGATAAGCGGAGGTTTCCTTTATTGTTTTACTTAGAATTAAATGCTTATGAAAAAGATTTTGAATGTCTCGGAAATGAAGCAGGTACGTGGAGGGGCATCTCCTTCAAGTATGTGCGGTGAAGGTGAACAACTGTACACTTGTACCAGTTCTTGGATGGGTGGAGGAAGTACTTCAGGTTCTGTTTGTGCCAAAAGTGCAAGAGGGGCTAAAGAAGCAGTTGACAGAATTCGTATAAGTCAAGAAGTAAGTAGTGATGAAGTTGCTATTGTTTGCTACTAATTTTAATAATTGAGGATGTGTCAAAAGTTACTTTGTGCATTCCTGGCAAATAACCATTGGCCCGTACATAGCGCAGTACTTTTGACACAGCTTCATTATATATATCCTGTATGATAAAAATAGTTATAACTTCTCTTTTGTTTTTTTTATATTCTTGTCATAATCAATCTGATGGGGGGATTATGGTTTGGGATTACAATGACTTCATTAGTAAGAGTCTGAAAATGTCTGATATAGCCGATGAAATGACAATTATTCAGCCTGATTCTATTGATTATAAGGGGGCTGGAGTTGTTCATGCTTCATCTTTTTTTTTGGCTGGGACGGAACAAGGAGTGCTGAGATATGATAATGAAGGACATTTTATGAATAGGATAGGCTCTATAGGACAAGGGCCCGGTGAATACAGGAAGTTTTATGAGATGGCTATAAATGAGACTGATCAGGTGGTTTATGTTTACAGTATCGATACATCTAAACTATTGTCATATTCTTATGGTGGAACTTTTTTAAGTGAGCATTCTTTACAGCTTCCTGAGGAGTATATTTGGAAATTTTATTATTTAAAGGGTAGATTTTACTTTTATTATAAGGTATATGCTGGCGAGTCACAACCTTATATTTATGCTATAACAGATACAGTGGGAAATTTACTGTCTTCCAAGCGGGACGAAAGCTTACATTTTGCTCAAGGTAATTATTATGGCTTTTCGTCTACGCACTTAGGTTGTTTAGGCGATACAATGTTGGTTTGGAACCAATATAGTGATACTATATATCGGGTTTCGGAGAAAGGTGAGGAACCCGTTGCTATGTGGGGAAAATGGAATAAACGATTAACTCCTGCCAAAATGGAAGATAATGAATTTAGTCAATGTATGGTGATATATACTGTAGTTGAAACAGTTCATTATTTCTTGTGTATATGGCGGCCTTTTGACTTCAAAGATATTCAGTGGAATTATTGTTTCTATGATAAATCATCCGGGAAACTAGTCAATTCAGAAGGGATTGTCGATGATTTATGGGGACTTCCACTGTTATTCCCTTATTATTATTATAGAGTAGATGGGCGAGAATATTTAGAGGCTGTTTTTCAGCCTCATAAACTGTTAGATGCTTGGTTAGCTTCTGATAATCCCAAAATACGGAAGCAAGCTGAAAGTATAGATGAAGAGGGCAATAATGTATTGATACGGATTCGGCTGAAGAAATAAAACGAGTAAGTTAATTGATATCTGAATATATGAAAACACTTTTATCAAGTTATCTAAGAGAATTACACATCCCCTTTACAAGAAGTTTTGCTGATAAACTTTTTGCAGAGCACCCGCATCGCTATAACTTGTATGGTCTGTCGGATATGTTGTCTGTGTATAAGGTAGAGAATACTGGAGTGCAGGTGGAAGATAAGGACTTGGGGGAATTAACTTTTCCGTTCGTGGCTCATGTTGGTAATGATTTTGTAGTCGTGAGACATTTATCCGGACAGATGATGGAATATATCTGGCGGGGAAAACAAATATCTGTACCTGTAGAAGAATTTAAAAGATTATGGTCGGGTATTGCACTTGTTGCCGAACCGGGAAAGTCATCAGTAGAACCGGAATATAAGAAACATTGGAAAGCGGAACTTTTGAGTTCGATTCAGAAAATAGGCATGATTATGATTTTAGCTGTTTTATTGTTATTGGGATGTTTGCAACATCAGTTGTTTTCTTCAGTGGTAGGTAGTTTATTGTTACTTATTAATCTGGCAGGTGTAGGGGTGACTTATTTATTATTGTTGAAACAGGGGAAAATACAAAGTGAGTATACTGATAAAATCTGTTCTTTATTCAAACAAGGTGATTGTAATAGTGTGCTGGAGTCTGAAGCAGCTAAGTTATGGGGAGTGTTTAGTTGGAGTGAAATAGGACTTGGCTATTTTGTATCAAGTCTTATCATGACAGTATTTTATCCCCAATGGGGACCCTACTTGGTTCTTGTCAATTTATTGTCTTTACCTTACACGGTTTGGAGCGTTTGGTATCAGCATAAGGTGGCTAAACAATGGTGTCCGTTGTGCTTGTCTGTTTTGTTACTGCTTTGGTTGACGGCTATTGTCAATGCTTGTGTGGGATGGCAGTGCCCGACTTTTGAAATACAGGAAGTGCTGTCTGTAGCCATACTTTATTTACTCCCTTTTTTAGCTTTACACTTTCTGACTGAACGTTGGTTTCGTTCGGAACAATTAAAGAGTGTAACGTATGAATTGAATAAGCTGAAAGCATCAGAGAATGTTTTTTTTTCTCAATTAGAACAACAGCCTCGTTATGAGGTTGGTGCTGTCACTTCTCAAATCCTTTGGGGATGTCCGCAAGCAAAGTTGCGTATTACGATCCTGACTAATCCGCATTGTAATCCATGTGCACAGATGCATAAACGTATTGGTACATTGCTGAAAGAAATGGGGGACAAAGTTTGTGTGCAATATATTTTCTCATCTTTCAATAAAGAGCTTGAAAACAGTGCCCGGTTTCTTCTTGCCGTTTATCAGCAGGAAAAACGTGATAAGGCTGAAATGATTTATAATGAATGGTTTGCAGGAAAGAAGTATTTGGGCGAAGCCTATATCACGACGTTCGGTTATGATTTGAGAACTGCGGAAGTCTCTCAAGAATTGGGTAATCATAATGAATGGCGATATAAAAACAAGTTAACGGCAACTCCTACGATTTTAATAAACGGTTACCAGTTGCCGGATAATTATAAGATTGAAGATATGAGGTATTTGGGGGATTTAAATATCAATTGATGAAACATTCATTTCCATACTATCACCAGGCAGATGCGATGGATTGTGGTCCTACTTGTTTGCGTATGATTGCTAAATACTATGGTAAGAGCTATTCATTGCAGACATTGCGGGCGCGTTCGTTCATATCTCGCGAAGGAGTATCGCTTTTGGGTATCAGTGATGCAGGAGAGGCTATTGGCTTTCGTACGGCGGGCGTACATGTTTCATTTGACCAGCTGATTACTGATGTACCTTTGCCTTGTATCCTGCATTGGAATCAGAACCATTTTGTAGTTTGTTATGGTATCAAAAAGAAACGGGGAGAATATTGGTTCCGGATTGCAGATCCCGGAAAACAATTGGTGACTTATAATGAACTGGAATTCAAAAAATGCTGGCTGTCGACAAGGACGGAAGGAGAAGATGTCGGGACTGCATTGATTTTAGAACCCGGACCTGATTTTTATCATCGTGAAGATGAACCGGAAGTTAGAGAAAGAGGATTGCTTTTCTTTCTGAGATACCTCACTCCCTATAAGAAACAACTAATACAACTAATGTTGGGAATGTTGACTGTCAGCCTGTTGCAGCTCATCCTTCCTTTTCTTACACAATCTTTGGTGGATGTCGGTATACGAGACAGTAATCTGAATTTTATACTATTGGTACTGGTGGCCCAAGTCATAATTTCTGTTTCACAACTGTCGGTAGAGTTTATCCGTAGTTGGATATTATTGCATGTCAACACGAGGATTACCATATCATTGATATCTGATTTTCTGGCAAAATTGATGAAACTGCCGTTGCATTTCTTTGATTCGAAAATGGTGGGCGATATTATACAGCGTATTGGTGACCATGAACGTATCAAGACTTTTCTTACGGGATCATCCATTACTACGCTCTTTTCGTTCGTCAACTTTTTCATTTTTGCTTTTGTACTTGCTTATTATAATCTCACGGTATTAGGCATTTTCTTATTAGGCAATACCTTGTACGTTTGTTGGATACTTGTTTTCATGAAGTATCGGCGCGAACTGGATATACGACGCTTTGCACAAGCTGCCGGAGAACAAAGCAGTCTGATACAGATGGTGACTGCCATGCAGGAGATCAAGCTGAACAACTGTGAAACGCAAAAACGCTGGCAATGGGAGCGCATACAGGTGAAATTGTTTAAAATCAGTATAAAGGGGTTGGCATTGGGACAGGTTCAGCAAGTGGGCTCTATTTTCTTTAATCAGACCACGAACATTGTAATCTCATTCATTGCGGCAAAGGCGGTGATAGATGGGCAGATGACTTTGGGGATGATGATGTCTCTTACTTATATTATCGGTCAGTTGAGTTCTCCGGTTTCTTCTTTTATCGGTTTTGCTCAGCAGTTTCAGGATGCGAAGATTAGCTTGGAACGTCTGAATGAGATACATAGCAAAAGGGATCAAGAACAGGATATCTCATCGAAACTGACGGTGTTGCCGAAAAAGGGAGATATTCGGATCGAGAATCTGTCGTTCAGTTATGATGGTGCAGACAGGGATTATGTGCTGGATGATATTTCTCTTCATATTCCCCGACATAGGGTGACAGCTATTGTTGGAGCGAGTGGAAGCGGTAAAACCACTCTGATAAAGTTGATGCTCGGCTTCTATACTCCCAATAAAGGAACTGTCAAAATACAGGACACTCCGTTGGAAAATATCAATCCGCACCTATGGCGTGCCCGAACCGGTTCTGTGATGCAGGATGGTTTCATCTTTTCTGAAACAATTGCCCAGAATATTGCAGTGGGCGAAGAGCAGATTGATATTGAACGCTTGCGGCATGCGGTGACTATTGCAAATATTCGTGATTTTATAGATTCTCTACCGTTAGGATATAATACTAAAATTGGTATGGAAGGAAATGGTATCAGTCAGGGACAACGACAACGCATTTTGATAGCCCGTGCCGTTTATAAGAATCCGGATTATCTGTTTTTTGATGAGGCTACTAATGCCTTGGATGCCAATAATGAACGTGAGATTATGGAACATTTGTACGAATTTTATAAGGGCAAGACGGTCGTGGTGGTGGCTCATCGGTTGAGTACGGTGAGAGATGCGGACAACATAATAGTGCTGGATAGAGGGAAGATTGTGGAAGGGGGAACTCACCGGGAACTAACTGAGCGGAAAGGTTTGTATTATCAGTTGGTGAAAAATCAATTGGAACTGGGTAATTAGAAATTTGTAACTCAATACTGTGGAAGAAGAGAAGAAATACAAGGAGATAGAACTGCGTAGTGAAGAAGTGCAGGAAGTAATGAATCACATTTCACCTTGGGTGGTGAGGTGGGGGATAACGGTGCTGTTTATTATTCTGCTTGTTATATTGGTTGGGTGCTGGGTATTTCGATACCCGGATGTGCTGCAAGCGGAAGTGACTCTGACAACTGAAGAACCTCCGGCCTTTATCCTGGCACGTTCAGCAGGAAAGATTGATACGTTGTATATAAATAATGGTGGCATGGTGCAGGCAGGTGAGCGTTTGGGGGTAATTCAGAATACTTCTGTAACTGAAGATGTACTGTGGCTGACAGATTGTATGAAAGAATGGAAAGAGGCCGGTTATGAACCGGATAAAGGAGCGGACTATTTTATAGGTAAACGTTTGCAGTTAGGGGAACTACAATCGGTGTACGCTTCTTTCATGATTGCTCTTTCAGATTATATCCGTTTTATTGAGCAGGACTATTACACAAAGAAATTGAATGCCGGAAGAAAACAGCTGGGTGGGCAACGTTCTTATCTCAATCTGGTGCAGCGTGAGCATACATTGACTGAAAAAGAAATGAAATTAGCGCAAAGTATGTATGACCGGGATTCCATCCTTTTTGAAGGAGATGCTATGATTGCAGCAGAATTTGAAGAGTCGGGTAGCCGTTATTTGCAGAGTCTGCGTACCAAGGAAACTTCCGGTATGAGTTTGCTGCAAGCTGAAATGCAATTGGAGCAGCAGGAAGAAAATTTATTGGATTTGGGCAAGCAGGCTTATGATGAAGAACAAAACCACAGACTTGAATTGAAGAATGCAGTGGAACAACTTGAAGCTCAATTGAGTTCGTGGGAACAGAGCTATTTGTTCTGTAGCCCGATTTGTGGCAAAGTAACTTTTATGACGGTTTGGAGCCGTAATCAGAATGTAGAATCGGGGGAGACGGTTTTTGTGGTACAACCTTCGAAAGATTCGAAAGTCGTTGGAAAGGCAAAACTTCCTTTGCAGGGTTCAGGAAAGGTACAGATAGGACAGAAGGTACATGTGCGTATGGATAATTATCCTGATCAGGAATTTGGTTATGTAAAGGGAAGGGTGGAAAGTATTTCTCCGGTTCCGACAGAAGACGGAGTATACATTGTGGAAATCACTTTGCCCGATGGTTTGCATACAAACTATGGCAGAACGCTCCCTACAGTACGCGAATTGAAAGGGACAGCAGATATTATATTGGCGGACAGGAATGTATTGGAGAGGTTGTTAGCTCCGTTAAGAAAGATAGTGGAATACGAAGACTAAATAAAACCTCTGTTACTTTCCCTCAACTCCCGAACTTTTTCGTACTTTTGTCCTCTCAATTTGTTATGGATGAAGAGAGTTATTTTATTCATCCGTTTCTAAAATCATAAAAGTATATGTTGACCAAAGTAATAGAACAAGCCAAGATAGACCGCTTTGCCAGATGGATGGGACATGCGGAGAGAATCGTTATTGTAGCCCATGTGGCACCGGATGGTGACGCTATCGGTTCTTCATTAGGGTTATGGCACTTCCTTAATTCACAAGATAAGACGGCCAACGTCATTGTGCCGAATGCTTTTCCCGATTTCCTGAAGTGGATGCCGGGCAGTAAAGATGTATTGCTTTACGACCGCTACAAAGAGTTTGCTGACAAACTAATAGCTGAGGCGGAGATCATTTGCTGCTTGGACTTCAACGCTTTGAGCCGTATAGATGCGATGGCGGACGCTATAAAAACTGCCAAAGGGAAGAAAATATTGATAGACCACCACTTGTATCCCGAAGAATTCTGTGATATTACTATTTCGCATCCCAATATATCGTCCACTTCCGAGCTTATATTCCGTCTGATATGCCGCATGGGCTATTTCAGCGAGATAACCAAACAAGGGGCGGAGTGTATTTATACCGGCATGATGACCGATACAGGTGGTTTCACTTACAACTCCAACAATCGGGAAATCTATTTCATTATCGGAGAGCTGCTATCCAAAGGCATCGACAAGGACGATATTTACCGAAAAGTTTATAATACTTATTCCGAAAGTCGCCTGCGACTGATGGGGTATGTGCTTTCGCAAATGCGGGTGTATCCTGATTATCATGCAGCCTTGATATCATTAACCAAGAATGAACAGGGACGTTTCGACTATATCCGCGGTGACAGTGAGGGGTTTGTGAATATTCCTTTGAGCATAAAAGATGTGGTTTTCTCCTGTTTCCTGCGTGAAGATACGGAAAAGCCGATGATTAAAGTTTCGTTGCGTTCGGTGGGTACATTCCCCTGTAATCAACTGGCTGCCGAGTTCTTCAATGGAGGTGGACATCTGAATGCCTCTGGCGGCGAATTTTACGGCACGATAGATGAAGCGAAAAGGGTTTTGGAACGCGCTTTGGAAAAATTCAAGCCTCTGCTGAATGCGAAAGGATAAAAAAAGTGAGGCACAAAGGTTAAAAGATACGAAGTTTCCACGCAGAGCTTTCAACTTTCAACGAAATCGAATACTTTTGTACGGAATTACTAAATAACAGATAATGAAGAAACTTACATTGTTTTTTTTAGCTTTGTTGGCATGTGGCTTGGCTTTTCAGGCTTGCGATAATACCAAGACCTATGCAGAAATGCTGGAGGATGAGAAAGATGCCATTAAAGCGTTTATCAGAGACAGTAGTATAACTGTTATATCTCAGACTGAATTTTATAGAAACGACTCGACTACGGATTTATCCAAGAATGAATATGTGCAGCTCGCCAGTGGTGTGTATATGCAGATAGTGGATAAGGGGTCTACCAATCCTGCCGATACCGTGAAACCTAATGACCAGATTTTGGTTCGTTTTATGGAATTTAGCCTTATGAATAACGTGGTAACCATGTCCAATCTGGATTATGCAGAAGTAGTGGATGAATTCAATTATAGAGTAACAAGTTCTTCTATTGCCGGTCAATTTACACAAGGATTTATGCTTTACTACGGTACTTCTGTACCTGCTGGCTGGTTAGTACCATTGGCCTACGTGCGTGATGGCGCACATGTTAAACTGATTGTTCCTTCCAAAATGGGGCATAATTCGGCAATGCAAAATGTATATCCTTATTACTACGATATCCGTAAATATCAAATCTATAGATGATATAGTGTAACCAACAATCTCTTAATTTATTTACCTAAATGACTCTAATCAAATCTATCTCTGGAATCCGCGGAACGATTGGCGGAGGAGCGGGTGAAGGATTGAATCCGCTTGACATTGTGAAATTCACATCAGCGTATGCAGCACTTATCCGCAAAACGTGCACAGTAAAAAGCAACAAAATTGTAGTAGGACGCGACGCCCGCATTTCGGGTGAAATGGTAAAGAATGTAGTGGTAGGTACCTTGATGGGGATGGGCTGGGATGTTATTGACATCGATCTGGCTTCCACACCGACTACTGAACTGGCTGTGACTATGGAGGGCGCCAGTGGCGGTATCATCCTGACCGCTTCGCACAATCCCAAACAATGGAACGCTCTGAAATTGCTGAATGAACACGGCGAATTTCTGAATGCTGCCGAAGGTAACGAAGTACTTCGCATTGCCGAGGCTGAAGAATTTGACTATGCTGAAGTAGATCAATTGGGCTCTTATCGCATGGACTTAACTTACAATCAGAAACACATAGACAGTGTGCTGGCGCTTGATCTGGTGGACGTAGAAGCTATCAAAAAGGCAAACTTCCGTGTAGCTATCGACTGTGTGAATTCTGTAGGCGGCATCATTCTGCCGGAATTACTGGAACAACTTGGTGTGCAACATGTGGAAAAACTCTACTGCGAACCGACAGGGGACTTCCAGCATAATCCCGAACCGTTGGAAAAGAATCTGGGTGACATCATGAACCTGATGAAAGGTGGCAAGGCTGATGTAGCTTTTGTGGTTGACCCGGATGTGGATCGTCTGGCAATGATTTGCGAAGATGGAAAAATGTACGGTGAGGAATATACGTTAGTAAGCGTTGCCGACTATGTGCTGAAACATACACCAGGTAACACTGTTTCTAACCTAAGCTCTACACGTGCATTGCGCGATGTAACCCGCAAATATGGTAAGGAATATTTTGCTTCTGCCGTAGGCGAGGTGAATGTAACCACCAAGATGAAGGAAGTAGGTGCCGTTATCGGCGGTGAAGGCAATGGCGGAGTGATTTATCCGGCAAGCCACTACGGACGTGACGCGTTGGTAGGTATTGCTCTATTCCTGAGCCATCTGGCACATGAGGGAAAGAAAGTAAGCGAGCTTCGTGCAACTTATCCGCCTTACTTTATGGCAAAGAATCGTGTGGACCTGACTCCCGAAACTGACGTTGATGCTATTCTTGCGAAAGTGAAAGAGCTTTATAAGAATGAAGAAATCAATGATATTGATGGTGTAAAGATTGATTTTGCAGACAAGTGGGTACATTTGCGCAAAAGCAATACCGAGCCGATTATTCGTGTATATAGCGAGGCTTCTACACCGGAAGCGGCTGAAGAAATCGGTCAGAAGATAATGAAGGTGATCGAAGATTTGGCGAAATAAGTCAATACTCAATAAGAACAAGAAAGGCGGCATTCTGGTAAAAGGATGCCGCCTCTTTTTGTATAAGGTTCCATATCGTTATGCGTCCAGTGGTATAATTCTTCCGATTTCTCCTTCAAAGTTCGGAGTAAATACGCCTTTGCCTATATTCTCTTTAATTTCTTCTACCGTCCAGAAGCGTCCGTCGTCCAGTTCGTCGCTGGGATGTATTTCACCGTCGTATACGGTTTTGTGTACAAAAACGAGTTCTTTCTCACGGGCAGACTCAAAGACATAATGAGTGATGGTTTCGGGTGTAAAGTCGGTGATGCCCAGCTCTTCGCGCACTTCGCGCTTCAATGCCATTTCTACACTTTCTCCCAAATCGACATGTCCGCCTACGGAAGTATCCCATTTGCCCGGTTGGATGTCTTTCCATTCGGGACGCTTCTGCAGATAAAGTTCGCCTTTGGAATTGAAAACGTGCAGGTGTATCACGGGATGAAGCAACTTGCTGCCGCTATGACACTCGCCGCGAGTGGCGGCACCTGTTATATTTCCTTGTTCATCAACAAGGGGAAACATTTCCTGGTTGTTATCGCTGTTCATAAATCATATGGTATTAATAATGATGAGTCTCCATAACTCAGAAAACGGAAATCGTGGCTTAACGCAAAGTCATATATCTTTCGCCAGTTGCCTTTTACGAAGGCTGAGACGAGCAGCAGCAATGTGCTTTGCGGCTGGTGGAAATTGGTGACCATGGCGCAGACAATCTTATAATCATATCCCGGGGCAATGATGATTTGCGTGCTGGTATGTAAAGCTTCCATATTATGGCGGTTCAGATAATCGAGAATGGCTTGCAATGCTTTTGTAGAAGTGATATTTGCAGTCTCTTCTGCTGTTTCGTAAGGCTGCCACTGCTGAACGTGTAGTTCCTCCTCTGTTGCATCCGGATTTTTCAGGAGAGTAACACCGATATGGTAGAGGCTTTCCAGTGTTCTTACTGATGTAGTGCCTACGGCAATGGCTTTTCCGTCATGGGTAATCAACTTCTCAATCGTCCCGTGCGAAACGGATATATATTCCGTATGCATTTCGTGCCCTTCTATTTCTTCACTCTTTACGGGCTTGAAAGTTCCTGCACCCACATGCAATGTTAGTTCTTCCAACTCAACTCCCTTTTTTCTCAAAGCATCCAGCACGTGGGGGGTAAAATGCAGTCCGGCGGTAGGTGCAGCTACTGAACCTTTTATCTTGGAATAAACAGTCTGATAAGTTTCCTTGTCGCTCTCCTGCGTCTCCCGGTTCAGATAGGGTGGGATGGGAAGTTCACCGAATACTTCGAGAATGTCAGCAAAGGTAATCTCCGGATTGTTCCAGTGGAAATCAATCCAGTGACTGGTACCATGACATTCACCTCGGGTAGCTGTTAGGGTAATGGGTTGATTCTTTACAACCATCTCCCGTTTCAGAGTCCCTTCTTTCCATTTCTTCAGATTGCCAATCATGCAAAGCCAGGCAGCATGTTCTGTTTGCTGGAAATTGAGTACATAATCATTCGGTTCAATGGGTTCCAGACAGAACACTTCAATCAGAGCGCCTGTCTCCTTGCGGAAGTGCAGGCGTGCTTGAATTACTTTCGTATTATTGAATATCATCAGGCTTCCCGCCGGCAGATAAAAAGGAAGTGAGGTGAAAATGTCTTCGGATACTTCACCGTGACGATAGACCAAAAGTTTGGATTGATCGCGCACAGTCAAGGGGAATTTAGCGATGCGTTCGTCCGGTAACGGATAGTTGAACTCGCTGATACGGATATGTTTCGGATCTTCTTTCATGATAAACTTCTTTACGGGCTGTAAAGGTACGGATATTTATCGTCTTTTTTCTATCTTTTTTTGTTGAGTTACCGTATCTTTGTAGGGCGATTGTTCGTTTAAGTAGCCTCAATCGTAAATCATAAATAGTTAAATCGTAAATGATATGATGAAAATAGGTGATAAAGTACGTTTTCTCAATGAAATTGGGGGCGGTGTAGTGACAGGTTTCAGAGGAAAAGATATTGTATTGATAGAGGATGCTGACGGGTTTGATATTCCGATGCCTATGCGTGAGTGTGTAGTGATTGATACGGATGATTATAATATGACAAGGTCCGTGCCGAAAGCTGCTCCGAAGAAAGTAGAAGAGAAACCAGTCCGGTCTTCTATATCTCATTCTGCTCAGGAGGAAACGGAGCGCTTGTCTAAACCGCAGGCTTCTGTCTATCGCCAGCCGGAAACTCGTGGCGGGGATATCCTGGATGTTTTTCTGGCTTTCGTTCCGGAAGATATTAAAGCGGTTAGTACTACTCCTTTTGAGTCATATCTGGTGAATGATAGCAATTACTATCTGTATTATACTTATCTCTGCGCTGAGGGAAAGGCATGGAGTGTCCGTTCTCATGGAATGGTAGAACCAAACACTAAATTTTTGCTGGAAGAGTTTGAGAAAGCAGAATTGAATGACCGGGAACATGTAGCTGTGCAGTTCATTGCTTTTAAGGATAGCCGGTCTTTTGTTTTGAAACCGGCTGTCAGTGTAGAGTTTCGCATTGATACGGTGAAGTTTTATAAGCTGCATACGTTTCAGGAATCAGAGTTCTTTGAAACTCCCGCATTGATTTATGACATAGTGAAGGATGATATTCCTACCAAACAAGTGTATGTTTCCGCTGAGGAACTGCAGTCTGCTTTGCTCCAGAAAACACTGGTGGATAAGCCAAAATCCCAGCCCATTGTGAAGCGTGGCGGACAGAGTGGTATCATCGAAATAGACCTCCATATAGCTGAACTGCTGGATGATACTCATGGGATGAGTAACAGTGAGATATTGAATTATCAGTTGGATAAGTTCCGCGAAGTGCTGGAACAGTATAAGAATAAGCGTGAACAGCGCATTGTCTTCATTCATGGTAAAGGTGACGGTGTGCTTCGCAAGGCGCTGCTTGATGAATTGAAACGTAAGTATTCGGCTTTCCGGCATCAGGATGCTTCTTTCCAGGAATATGGTTTCGGGGCGACGATGGTGACAGTGAAATAAGTTACGAGTTACAAAAAGCTACGAGCTACGAGTATCTTGCGCATAATAGTGCAGCAACTCGTAGCTCGTAGCTTTTTGTAACTTGTAGCTTTTGCAGTTTAATCAGAACTTTTCTTTCCTAAAGGAATAGAAAGTCCGATGAAAGCATTCACATGTTTGGAATTGTTTCCGAAATACATGTAGTCGGTTCCCAACATTAAAGGACCTACTTTGAAGGCGATACCGAATGTCTCGCCACCTTGTATCATGGAGTAACTTAATGAAGCATTAATTAAGGTGTTTGGACGATAATTGGCTGAGAGAGTCAATTCGGAGTATGTTTTTAATTGTCCGAAACGGGTGGTTGACAATAAGCCTAAGCCCAATTTGTTATCCAGCAATCCGTATTCTCCCCCTAAAACCATAGTCGGTGATAAAGAAGTGGTGCGAGACTTGTTTTCTTTCTTCTGCAAACCGTATAATTCAAAATCCAGCACTTCGGATGAATCACCGTAATTGTCTTTATTAATAATCGTATTTTTGTTTGATTCGGCTATCTGAGTGCTCGATTTGCCCCAGGAGATAAATCCTAAATCAAGAATTGCGGCAGAGAAGGTGAGGTTCTTCATTACCTGATAACTTGCTCCCAAATCGAAGCCTGCTCCGTAACCGCTGATGCCGAAGTTGTTGTTGTCCAGATCGGTGATGTATCCATTTTCTTCTTCTAAATCCAGTCCTTTGGCAGAGGCTTCCAGATATGCATCCGCTTTCAATTGCAATTCAGAGTCTATTCCTGCTTCTTTTGCGGATATATAGAGTTGGTTGATCTTTAGGTTTATATTTCCGGCACCTAATAAAAGTTTAGCTTTACCACCTATGGTCAGGCGTTCGTTGATGGCACGTGAATAGCCTGCTCCGACTTCTATATAAGAATTTAGACGCAGTTTCTCATTTTGGATATTGAAAGCTTGTTGACCTTCCCAATTAAAGTTTTCCACATCTACCGCCCGCAGATACTCGAACATGGTTTTGGGGATTGTGGCATCTACATCTACGCGAGCTCCGACGTTGAACGACCAAAAGCTTTTTCCTTTATAGAATCCGAAAGAGATAACATCAGTGTTGAGACTGATATTCAACTCATTCATGCCTTTCAAGCGGTTGTAGAACTTGTCATTGTTATAAAATTCTCCGTCGGAATCAAAAATGTCAATGACGTCTTGGATGCCCAGAGAATTGGATGATACCTCGGCAGTCAATGAACCTATAACAGGCAGATTGACATAGCCACGCTTCGGTTGCGATGCCGGGTTTAGTTGCATACGGGTACTGCTACCTTCCATGAAATAGGATGAACGTAAGTACTGTGCTTGCATAGCTGTAGGCACAAATAGGGAAATGCAAAATCCCAGAAGTAAAAGCTTTCTCATTGTGTCTCGTTATTTGTGGGTTATTGTTAATGAATACTTAGAATTGTTTATGCAAAGTTAAAACTCTTATTTGTGATATGCAAATATAAAATTGCAGAAAGTTGAGATAAATGGTGTTTATACGAGAATATGCGGTTTTAAAAACGGATTAAGTGGAGATAACTATTCCTGCTTTATCACATTTCCTTTACGGTCAATAATAATGGCAGAGTACGAGCCTTTCAAAGTACATTGAAACAAATTTTTATTGATAGGTGTGATGTCTTTGTAGAGCGGAGGAGTAATTGGTTTCCCGTCTTCGCTCATCAAGCCATAGCTGTTGACCATACCATAACAATATAAACCGGTGGGTTCAGATATCTCTATGCCACTATCTGTATATTTACCGGTATCGTAATCTAATCTTGCTATACTGCTATATACACATGGATTTATCATTTCTCCTTTATAAGAAAGAAGCGATTTACTTTCGTCTGTTCTTGTGACGACTGCTGCATCTTTCGTTAACTCTATATAAGCATACTCTGCCGGAATTGCTACATGCAAAGACTCGTCAAGGACACCGTATTTTTTATTATTTCTGAATAATCTTTTACCATATACAGGCGTTTCGATATAATCGAATGAAGGAGCCAATACCCATTCTCCTTTTTGATTGATGATGCCGCATTTCCCTGATCCATCGAACATGCTGCAATAACCGTTGCGGAAAACAAAATTAATATTTTTTGCATTGTCCTTAAAGTAAGGGTATTGAAAACCAATGACTACTTTCCCCTGTTGGTTGATGAAACCGATTTTGTCATTTGATACTACTGCTGCCAGTCCCTCTGCAAAAATCCAGGCATGTGTATATTGTTCCGGAATAGTGACTTCTCCCGTATAGCGGTTGAAGTATCCCCGTTTATTCTTTTTTGAGAATACCACTAATGTGTCCGAATATTGGTCGGAAGCCAACAGCCAGTCTATTTTGTCGATCGTGGTTTTTCCAGTCTTTGAATTGATGAGTTTATACCCGTCTTTTGTTCGCATGGAATAGCATTCACTGCTATACGTATCTCCAAAAGATTCGTATCCTTTATTGCTTTTTATGTATTCTGCAAGGATGACAGTAGTGATGGCACATAAACAAACTACACTGATTGTAGCAAGTATTCGTTTAAAAGTAAATCGTTTCATAGTCATATGTATTATTTTAATTCTTCTCTTTGAACTTCATCCACTCCCTCTATAAGACTGATGAAGCTGATAATATCTTGTAATTCGTTGAAAGAGTGCACGGAGAAATTAATGAAACAATCCACGATTTCGTCTGTTGTCGTTGTGTGCAAACTTTCAATAGAGAGCTTTAACTTATTGGTGATACAGTCAATCAGGTCGCTCAGGAGATGATAGCGATCCACCGCTCTGATATGAATTCGCACCGGATATAAGATTTCTTTGTCTTCTTTGAAGTCAATGGAGACAATGGAATCTCCTTTTTGAGATGCCAGGCGGATGGCGGTAGAACAATCACGTTTGTGGATAGTTACGGATTTGTCATTTTCCGTAAACCCGATAACTTCGTCACCCGGAAGCGGATGGCAAAAAGGGCAACGTTGATATGGTATCTTTTTCATCCGATACAGATAAGTACGTAAATAACGTTTGGCTTTGTACGTTAATACGTGGTTGACCCAATCAGGTTGTGGATGTGTCTGTTCGTTTGCTCCGATTTCCACACAATCTCCGCGGTGAAGTACGGTTTTGACAGAACATAGTTTTCCGTTGATGCGGGCATATTGGGCATGTTCTCCCAAACGGCTATGTATCTCGAATGCGAAGTCCAGAGCCGTGGCACGTTGTGGTAATATGATTGGTTGGCCTTTAGGGGTAAAAACCATAATGTCATCATTATAAAAAGATGAGACTACGTTTTCAATAAACCAACCATCCTGACTGTGATAAGCAATATCTTGCAGAACGAACTTGAACTTCTCGATCCACTTCTTGATATTACTTTCTGAGCGACTGGCCACGCAACCGAACTGTGAATAATAAACCATTCGTTCACTGCTGATATGTATTTCTTCCCAGGTGCCATGTTCGGACAGTAACTTCACATGAAAACTTTGATAACCGTTTTCTTTGGGCGAGTCTATATAGTTGGCAATACTACCCGGTTTTTCTTTAAATGTATCTGTCAATAGCGAGTAAATCTGCAAGCACAGATTCTTTTCCGACACTTCTTCCTTGTCGGGAAAAATAATCTGGATGAAATGTCTGTGGGCCAGATGCTTGAAGTCTGTGTGTGATTTATTTATCTTACGCCATAGACTATAAGGCATTCTATACCGTACTTCTATTCTCACTTGGATATTATGCTTTTGAAGAATACTCTCTATTTTATTTGTGAGAGCTGTTAGTGCGGCATCATTATCTGCTTTGTCTTGCTGAAGCAGTTCCACAAATTGCGCATATTCGTGTGGGCAGCGGAAACGGAAACTGAGATTTTCCAGCTCTGTTTTTATATCATACAGTCCTAAACGGTTAGCTAATGGAGCGTAGAAATAGTCCGTTTCACCCGCTATCTTCATTTGCTTATCGGGCTTCATACTGTTGAGCGTACGCATGTTATGCAGGCGATCGGCTAACTTTATCAAGATGGCACGTATGTCATAATGAACTGAGTCGAGCATCTGTTTGAAATTATCCAATTGTTTGGACATTTCGTAATGCTCTTTCTTCTGTTTGGTCACTACACGCACTAAGAAAGCAACATCTTCACCGAAGAGTTTTTCTATGTCTTCCATGGTGTATGATGTATCTTCCACTACATCGTGCAGGAAAGCGGCAATAACGGGATTGGCTCCCAGACTGAGTTCTTCGGCAACGATACGGGCCACTGCTATCGGATGGATGATATACGGTTCTCCGGTTTTGCGCGTTTGCTCCTTATGAGCCTCGTGAGCCAGTTGGTAAGCAGCTCTAATCTGTTCCATTTCTTGGGGTGTAACCCGTTGTTCCATCGTATGGAAGAGATTTTCCACACGTTCTTTTATCAGCTTTTCGTAATCTTGTTTCATAGTACTTATGGATAATGGCGTTTATAAAGTTATCACTTGCTTTCTTCCTAGTCAAAGACTGTCTTAGTCTGATCGTTTTTTTACTTCCGGTAAGGTGTCGTTTCGCCGAGATACAAGTCATCAGCAATATGTAATATTACATCATGCAGTTCCAAGTCATTTTTGTAGAACTGGGGGATGGCATCGTAACCAATGGCAGCGCCTAACAAGTTCCCGGTTACAGCACCTGTAGAATCACTGTCACCTGTATGATTTACAGCTGCAATCATGGCCTTTTCGAAGTTTTCAAAATAGCTCAAAGCACAGTAGATGGCTATAGCGGCGGTTTCTTCAGCCACCCATCCGCCACCTAATTCGTCTTCGATGGCACGTACATCATCTGTTGAAATATCTGACAGGAGGATAGCTTTCTTTATTAAATAAATAAATTGTCCTACTTCTTCGGCATGGTTGCCAAACATTTGCTGCACTGACTCCAATCCTTCCCTGATATAATTCTTGAATGTCTCCTTCTGCGGATGTTCATCGGTAGCCAGACGATAAATGACATGGGCAGTAAAGGCTGCCGGAATAAAACCTAATGGATGTTGGTGGGTAAGCTCTGCTGCGTCTGCCGCAAGGCGGTCAATAGCATCTATATCCGATATTCGTCCTTGGGCTACACCATATAAGGGGATGGGGGCGATGCGCATAACACCACCACATCCTTTACTGTTATTATGGAAGTTTTTTCCTGCCATAATATAAGAAAGAGCAGTGAGACAAGTATTGCCGGGGGCTCTGCGTTGATTCAGTTCCGGAATATCCCCGATCCAACATTCATTAAAACGTTTGTTCCTCCTACCTGATTGCGTATAATACCATTCTATGTAAGCTTCACAAATACTATGTACAGGAGTGCTCCCCTTTTCTTTTGCATTCAAAATGCCACAGGCTGTAAACAGTGTCATTTGTGTATCATCAGAAATCCAGGCCTTTTCGGCAGAATTGTCTTCGTTCCTCCACCATTGCCTGATATCAAGACGGGTAATTCCTGCATTTCCATATTTTCTTTGAATAGCTGCAGAATCTAAAAATTCTACAGGATAGCCTAAAGCATCACCTATGGCTCCACCTATCAATGAACCACGAATTCTGTCTTTTTGTATTTTCTCGTCCATAATATTGTTTCTTTCTTGTTTTTATATAGAGATACCTGTTTTCCTTCATTCTATCACTTCGATTAAATTTAATGTAATTCAAGCGATAGGTTTAATGAATTTTTATCGAATGAAATATCAGATATTTCTGCATGTTCACACACTTCTTTCAATTTTTCTATATTTTTCTGATGGATATTAATACGTTTTTCGGTTGTTATAATTTCTATACCACTTGGTATTCTGTCTTGTAGGTGTGCGACTGCACCTGCGATTAACAATGATACGGACATGCTGCACTCATATCGATGGCTTACTAAGAAAACTAAAGTAAGGTTACATCAGAGCGTAACTTTACTTTCTATAATTATACTATATCAGTTTAAAGATCAGTTTGTTGTGGCTTATTCTGCTATAGCACCTCTGGTAACACTGGTATTAAAGTATAATATATGGCCGAAAATAGGTAATAAAATGATCAGTATGCTTGAGCTTACGGAATGCCATATTATCCCGTATAAGCATTTTATTGCTCTTTAGTGTATTATTGATTCTAATGTTTTGAGAGATTGTTGTAATTGAGCAATCTGTGAACGGAGTAATTGTTCTTTTTGTTGTTCTTCTGCAATTTTTTTATTAATTATGTGGTTATACTTTGAAGCAAATAGTGGTTTTATTTTCTCCATTTGCTCATTCAAATTGGTATTCGCTTCTGTAATCTTTTGCATATAATAACTTTGCATTTTCTCGATGTTTATTTCTAATTGACGTCGCACTTCATCTTTCATCTCTTGCTTAATTGTTTGCAGTTTCTTAAAGACACGAAAAAGAGGAGCAGTTGTTAGATTCCACTTGCTAAAGTTTGATTTATATTCCCTTTGCCATGAAGGCTTATTTTTCAATTTAAAAGTGAAGTCTAAGGCTGTTATAGAGAATGTTGAAGAAAACAAATTTCTAAATGAGTCAAAGTTGTTTTCGTGAAATGATATCAGTCCATTTAATTCTGAAGAGAATGCATTATAGCAATCTTGAAAACATGATTGCCCATAACTTATAGTGCTGCCTTCATCCATGACTCCTTGTGCTTCATTCTTAGAATCAGCTTGGTCTATTTTGTTACACACATATCTTTCAAAATCCATTTGCTTTTTATACCAAAGATTTTGTAATCGAGCTTCAGTAAAACTGAAGTTTTCGTCAGCGTCTTCTTTTTTAAAGAAGTTGGCCATAAATTGATTTAGTGGGATAGTTTGTAACCTTTTTAATGTGGCCAAGTCGGTTTCAAGTTGTATCTGTTTTTTTGATATCTCTTTCATCAAATTTGCATTAAGCGACTTGATAAACCTATTCAAAGTTCCACGAATAGCATCATCTTTGCCTGCGAGAATCTCATTAAACATTCTTTTAGTATCTGAATCAAATTCAGATGAAAGCATAAACCTGTCTTCGCTGGAAAGATGTTCAAGCATTCCTGTTCTTTCTATCAATCCCCTTTCCTCAAGAGATAAAAGAGTAGGAGCTAAAATAGTTTTAGGATTCTCTATACCAAAAAATGCATCTAATCGAGAATTAACCCATTTAATAAGACTTCTGCGTTCAACATCTTTTCGCAACAATTCTACTTTTGTTATTAGGAAGAAGCATTTATCTATACAAGGTAATAAGTTATCTTCGATAAAACCAGATAGAGTTTGTGAAAAAGGTGTATTGGATGGAATTATCACCATTGCCAAGTCGCATTTCTCAGATATAGCACGTTCAGTAATTGTTTGGTGATTAGGATTTAGTGAATCTGTGCCAGGAGTATCTAAGATTACAATACCATTTTTCAAAAAATCAGAAGGATGGTATACGACAGCTTCATCCAGGTCCTCGGATGCGTCATCTGATGTTGTTACTACATCAAAAATTCGAAGTAATAGTTCATCTTTTTTGTTGCCACCTAATAATCCTACAACTTTCAGCTTTATTTTTTCACCGATAGATAGCTTTTTATAAACCTCTGGCAGATACTTTTCAATTAGCGACAATTTATTATTACTGTACCTTAATGACTTTCCATTCTTATACTTGAGTTCAAGATCGGCGGTTTCTGCATACTTAATTGCAGTTATAGTTGTAGTTGTGCCTTGAAGTGAATTTGTGACAAAATAATCCGCACCTATTAATGAATTAATCAATGTTGATTTACCACTTGAAAACTCACCAACTATACCGACATATATATTGGAATCTTTTGATCTTTGCTCAATCTTTCTTAACCGGTTCAAATATGAGTCTTTATTTATCTCAGGTAAGAGACTGTCTGAGATGATAGTGTGGAGTGTATTAAGCGTTGACAATAAATCCATAGTAACTCTTTTTAGATATGTTTCAATGGAAATTGAAACAGTGTTATGTAACAATTATTCCTCAGCAAGTAAAACAGAACTAATAGATTTTTTGTATTTATCAAGTTGAGTTATATAAGCATCAATTAATGTGTAGATATTTTTTTCTTTATGAGTAGAAATATAGGATGTAGCTACTGGATAAACAATAGCCATTGGCGCTAAAGTAAGAACAGCTGTACTAAGCATTCCTAAAGCCATACCTTTCGCTGCTATGAATCCAAGGGCACCTGCTCCTCCAACTGCGACATATTTCATACCAGATGAGATTTCATTATTTAATCTTTCTTCGGTCAAAACCATGTCTTTGGTCAGAAGTTCTTTTATTAACTTACCTTTCCGAGGCTGGTTTCTGATAACTTCATCTAACCAGCGACCAAAAGAACCATATTCTGAAGTTAAGGTTAGAACCTTATCAGAAAAAATAAGCTTTACTAACGGATAGGTTAGCGTTTGCTTTCTTGATTGCCCAATAAGGTCTCCCTTAAAAGAAGTAACAAAACCATCCCAAAGTTTCTCGAATTGTTGAATATCAGCCATAAATGTTATGTTGTTAAAAGTATTCACGAGGCTATGCTTTTTTATAACCCCATGAATACATGAATGTTATTTGGAATCTGTCAGTTCAAAGATGAAATCCGTAAGTTGTCCATTAAGTGTTTGAATTTTCGTTTCACACTCATTTATAACAGAGTTGCGACGGTCAATATTTGCCTGACCTCTTTCCATCTCCTTAATGATGCTTTCAAGTTGACTTCTCACACTATTGATTTCTGTATCTACAGCACTTGCTGCATTGTCTGCCATTTGTGTGAAAGATTTGCTGACTTTAGATACTGCATCATCGGCTTTACTTGTAGCTTCATCACTAATTGATGAAACAATAACTTCAGAAACTTGTTTCTTTACACTTTCAATACTAGCAGCACCACCAGAATAAATACCGCGCCAAATCAGAGCGACAAGAGCTGCAATTCCTATGATAGGATTCGTAATGCCAAGTAAGAGAATGCCTGTTCCTACTCCAAGATCTAGTGCGAAGTTCTTTATAAAGTTTTTCGTATTAAATCCATTAACCATGACTTCTGCTCCACTTCCGGCCCCAACAAATAAGCACAAACCAGCTCCAACTGCACGTTCCCATCCAGAAGCTCCTTTTACATCTACTGAATTACCTGACATCTGTACGTAAATATCATCTATAGCCTTATAAATTTGCTCCAAGTCTTTCCCGCTCCTTTCAAAAATATCGTTAGCCTTTTCTTTTATTATTGGTTGAAGAGTTTCGTTATTCCAGGCAGAAAACTCTTCTTTTATTTTACCTGTTATGTAAGCTACTATTTCATCAGCAAGTTTTTTGAGTTTGCTTTTTGAAGCTAGTCCAACTTTAGTACTGGGGGTATACTCTTGCACCCACGCTGGAATCTTATATGCGAGTTCTTTGAAATAACCAACAATAGTTCTACGTAAGTCATTTTGACAACGTTCAATACGTAATAGCATCTGACTATACATTTGCTGTTTCTGAGCCTCCAGGTCTGTCAATTGAGGTTGCACGATAGCATAGCGTTTCTTCAGTGTATCAAGACTGGTAGAAAGCTGTGCTCGTTGACTTGGAATGACTTTATAGAGTGCTTCTTTTGCGAGTATATTGCTGAGTTCTCTTGCAGGTTGAACAAGTTTAATTCGTCCTTTATCCTTTGTAAGGAACTCTGCCAGTTTGGCTTCAAATGCTGGCATTCCAGAGCCTTGATAAAGATTATCATTATGATTAACTTTTCCCTCAACAGCCTGCAAGGCAGATACGCAATAGACTGGATTTGTAGTAAACTGATCCACTTTCTTCTCAATAAATGCCTTAATCGATTCTCTTTCGCGCTGAGCAATACAGTCTATCCGATTCGCAACAAAAAACATGTCATCAAATCCTTTGGCAACTAATATATCTTCTACAGTTTCCATTTCATTCTTAGCACATGCTTTAGTTGCATCGAGCAAAAATATGATGGCATCTGCCTTATCGAGGTACTCTAAAGTTACTTTTGTTCGCTCATCGGCTTCATTTAGTCCCGGAGAATCAATAATTTCAACACCTTCTTTCAATAATGGAGATGGATAGTAAAGTTCTACCGTTTTATAGGGGCTCATAAGTGATATCTCATCAGGATCTCCATCAGTTGGAATGACAACATACTTATTTATTTCGTCGTATTCAATATCCATTGGTGGGACATCCTTCATACCATGTGATTGCATGTATCTGAGTGTAGCTTCCGGAATACAATCCAATAGTCTACCAGGTAATGGATTGCAGAAGTGGAGTACAGCTCGCTTTTCTGTTCCATACTTTATTTCGTTAATTACTGCTGTACATGGTAGTGCCTGAGTTGGAAGAATATCCTCACCCAAGAGGGCATTAATAAATGTAGATTTTCCATTTTTGAAGGTACCAACAATCTGTATCTTAAATGAATCATTATTTACCTTTTCACTCAATTGCTTGAGATTATCAGCAAATTGAGGCATAGCAAGGTCTTTAATTATTGTAGAAGACTCGCCAAGCATTTGTGCAAGGTTACTTCTCTTCTCCTTGAACCACGCATATCCTTGATAATTATCTGTACACATTGCATTAAAGTATTTCTAATTAAACTGTTTCTTTAATATTTCAATTTTTTCAAGATGCATTAATACACTTTTTGCAGTCTCCTCGTTTTGGGGCTTATTAGTATCTCTAATTAATGTACGCTGGGTCTGCATCCACTTTCTTTCACTATTGAGAGCTTCGGATATAATATCATTATATAGCATTTTTATCTTCACAATGCAGTCACTCGATGCTTCCTTCACTATATTGGGAATTGTATCTGCAATAATCTTTTTCACCTGCTCTTTTTGCTTTTCAGCTTTCTTTGAGAAAACAGTGTTAGCTAACATATTTGCACCTGTACCTAGCCCTAGTGTTGCCAAAGGAATAAAGCCACCGCAGGATGCTAATGCAAGTGATGCTCCTAAGGTTATGGCTACAGTAGTTAAAGTAGTCTGAGTTCTTCTTTTTGTCAAATCATCAAGTTGAACGCTTTTTTCATTTAAGTCGATAAAGAATGATTCTTTTGAATCTAATCCTCCTAACTCAAGATTCATAGCCATCTTAAATTGATTTGACAATTGATTATTCAGCCAACGTAAATCATTTGATACATGCTTAGCTGTAATCGAATCCAATGTTAAAGAAACTGCAGCGAGTTCTGATTTAACTCTATAGGAATACTCTTTCTCTACCCATGATTTGGCTGAGGGCATTCTGTCTACCTCATGTTGAAGTCTCTCAATGATTGTTGCACCGCATTCATCCACTTTTTCTGTGAATTCATTCACACATTTATGACAGCGATTTACCATCTGATCGCGCAAATCTTGCCACTGTTCATGAACCTTTGATAATGCTATTAGCTTTTGATTGATAAGATTTTCTCTCTCATCATCTTTCGCCATAATGAGTTGCTTTTGCTGAAGCAGAACTCCATGTGCTATATTAAGTACATTCTGGACATTTGACGTGAGCCATTGCTCGGTCAAATTGGCTCTATTCTCATTTGAAAGCCATATTTTTAGAAGAGCCTTGAGTTTATCTACACCCACAATCGATTTAAACTCATCTGTAGGCATTTTGACATTGTCATCTGCAACCACAATAGGCAAATTCATCTTGAGGGAGGTCAATTTTTTCCTTATAAAACGAACTACATTATCCCGCTCTTCAAACTTCACCTCATCTAATTTCGTGATGACCAATGCCATAAATGGAATTTTAGTCGAGAGGATTTTCTGCTTTATAAAAGACTGTTCTGTCAGGCTTAATGGACTTGCTGCAGAGACAGCCATAACTGCAGCGTCTGTACACATTAAAGCTTGACCAATAACTTTTGCTCGTTTTACCTCCAAATCGCCTGCTCCCGGAGTATCCAGAATATCAATTGGATAATTCTTTAACCAATTGTTTTTCATAGAGATAAGAACCCTTCCTTCAGGCTCTTTTTCTCCAAAGTTAGATGCAGTAAGACCTTCCCATGATTGTTTGCAAAGTGAAAGCTCTTTTGATTTGTTTTCTTTCGGACTCCACACAGTCATCTTTGGCTCTCCATAAGTAATGCGAGTAAGGAGAGCTGTAGTCGGAAGATCTGAAGTTGGAAGAATATCCGTATTCAACAATCTATTAATCAGTGTGCTCTTACCTCTATTAAATTCACCAACAAAAGCTATAGTAAATCTTTCTTCAAGTACTTTATTGTATAAATGAATTATTTCTGTAGCAAGGGGTGCCATACCTATTGCTTTCAGAGATTGTACCGCGTTCTTAATACTATCAATCAAATTCTTGCGTAATTGTACTCGATTGATATTACAATTTTCTGTTGGCTTAACATCCTGATTCATTGTTCCCTCTTGTGGGATGGCTTCTTTGTCTTCACAAGGTGCATGCTGTTGCTTAATAACAGAGGCCGTTGGTGTTACAAAAAATGATTTATTCTTAATCTTGTTCATGATTCACACCATTTAAATATTTGTTATAGAACTCAGAATTTATAAATCTATACATAGGAAGCAATGATGGTTCTAGGATAGTTGACAGATGCTGAATCATCAACTTCTCATCATTGAGTGAATAATCAGAATCATCAATCAAGAATTGAACTACTTTATCATAATCCCTTAACGTGCTACTCTTAAGGTTAGCATATTGTTCTCGATTGAGATTCTTTACTGCATCGTGACGAAACAATCCACATGCCTTCGCAAAATCAACTTTTGCAAAAGCTTGATCACATGATAGGTCTTTAAACTGAACGACCTGTTTATGAGGTAGAGAATATTCAATGAGATATCTTATAGGGAAAACTAATGTTTTATCTGTTTCTCCGGTTATTTTATATCGAAGGAATGGTATGGTTGCACACAGATTATCATTCTTAATGGAAAGAATGGGAAGACCGGCTACATACCCCATCGGTATAAGGGAACGTACCACAGAACTACTTTTAAGTTCACCCATCAGTGTACTGATTAGTTTACTATTGTCCATGTTATATCGTTTTTTGATTATTAATAATTATGCCCAACAAACAATCATCTGGCTATCACCTGCAGACCATGCATTTTCAAATACCTCAAGAGGAACCATTTCTCCTTTTCCATTAGGGGTTCCTGAATCATTTAATATGACCATCGGATTGTCTTCATCAGAACGATCAATTCCGATAACCTCCACAGCATGGTCTGCTGTTGTTTCCGGAGAGAAGATATTATTCTCTTCGCCATACCAAATTTGTCCGCTATCCACCCCAACGATAATTTTCTTACCATCATTCAGTTCTCTTTCAAGGTCTGACAAATCATTGTCAAACGACACTTGATTGTTTATCTCATAATAATTCAGAAGTTTGTCCATATTTAAAGTTACTGTGCCACCACCATCGGCTTCATTAAACCAACCATTAGTTTCTGCAACTGTAACGAGTTCTTCGATATCAACTTCTTGTCCAGTCAGTTGTTCTATAACAAATTTCTGAGAATAGATAGCACAACGACCTGTATTACCTTGAAACTCCCAATGTTCCATGTCTGAAGCAGGGGTTCCACTAACGAGCTCCTTTGGAGTTGAGGGATCGAAGTTATTTGAACCCTGATATGGGGAACTATAAACTGACGTTGCGTATTCTGGAGCGTCAAAACCAAACTGAGAAGAGAAGTCATGCAATGGATTATAATCCAATACAACAGGTGCTTCCTCAAATGTCGTTCCTGTATGAGATTCCCATACCAATGTCTTATCCGGTAAACCATTACCCGTTGTATCGACAATTTGTTCTCGATATGAATAATCCGGATTGTGATCGTTATCCATATCAACAAATACATCTGTAGTTTGTAGAACCCCTGAATCACTATTATCTGCATGTGTATTAATCACCATATTAGCTTCACCATCACCGGTAAGGTCTATAAAAGTTTTCACGCTATCTGGTATGCCATCTTGGTCATAATCGAACATTTGGATAAAAGACTCAGAATAGCCATCCCCATTTCCATCAAAACTCCCCATCACAGTATCAATAATACCATTATGGTCGCTGTCATCAGCAACCAAATACGTAGATGGATTTCCATAAGGGTCAAAATTTTGGAAACTTTCTGTATGATCAAAGTTCCCATCGCCGTTTGTATCATAGAGAAAGACTAATGAGTTGTCATCCATAACAGCCATCGCATCCTCTATGCCATCGCAATTACTATCAAAAGTATAATAATCTAGCATCTTGTTATATTTCTAATTGTTATTACTTTAATTACAAAGAGAGTCATTTAGTAGGAATCTATCACTCTTTTTTTTAATATGACTTTTTTAGAATTCTTCATTGTAAACGTCTTCTATTGAAATATCTCCTTCATTAAAATTGCATGAATCTGCTGAGGTTTCCGTATGCATGCTCAAATCAGAATTCATCTCGTATAGTTCAGATATTATATCAGAATCTATCTTATTTGAATCAGTATTTGTTAGGCTGAATTCAAGTTCATTACATTCATCTGATGGAGTATATGATTCACTATGAGCATGTGGAATAATCGGTAAATCTTCAGTAGAAAAATATTCTTCTTGACAAACACTTATGTCACCTATCTCATCCATTGAATCAAAATCAATTATATTTTCTCTTTCCAACTCTATTACATTTTGAGAAAATGCATCAAACATGGGTAAGGAATCCAATTGGCATTTTACAAACCAAGTTTCTTCGTTTGATAGATTTCCTTCCATATACGCTCCAAGCATTTCTTCAGAAACGGGTAAGTCATCGATGTCATTAAAACGACTTGTGATTTCATTGAGATTTTTCATACTAATGCCTCCTTTCTAAGTATACTACAGAATTGCGCTTTAGCAAGCTTGTGCTTATTATAATAGTTCGCCATTGTCATACATAAAATTTCGGCGGTTTCTTCATTGGATTTCTCTTCTAAATAGCGAAGTTCAATGAGACGACGATAACGCTTATTGGGCATCATTTTTAGTATTACATGTACATCTTCCATATTTAGAGTTCTAAAATCTGATTCTAAAGAGTAGTCATCCCACTTTTTTTTATCACTATACACTTCTATTTTATCGTTTGAGTCGATTTTTCTTGCAAATAGTTGATGACAATAGTGCTCTGTAACAACTTTTAGCCACATGGTCAACGTACATCTAAAACCAAATCCTGCCAGTTTACATAGTCCGGTTTCCTTGTTTGGATAAAGTATGTAGACATATATTTCATTTATAAGTTCTATAGGAGTATCACAGTCCGTATAATACTTATTATAAACGGTATAGAACATCGGATAACATTTTTTGTATAAATATTCTTTCGTAATGAAAGTATCCCGATTTAGAATTGCAGAAACTATCTCTTGGTCGGTGTACTGGTTTATCTTCATCGTTTGCATATTATATTTTCTATAAACTGAGGACATGTATGTTGTTGCCACCCAATACAGCCCTTTAACTTCAACTATTACTCTCTGTTGCCTTTCTGCTTTCGCCACTCTTCCTTCTATTTTTTATCTAACAAAATTTAATCTGGCAGTAAATATACCAAGTAGAGTATTTTACTATCGGAATAGTTTTGTACAGTAAAAAAACGACGATTTTAGAGATAGGTACTATTTTCTTCCAAAAATATTGAAATACTAAATAAAAGAAAAAAGGAGAATACGGTATTTATTACTGTATTTGTGAAAACATGTCTTATTGTGTCTAAAATGAGGATTATCCTGTTGAATATTCTTGTAAGATTGGGATTTGAAGTGTATAAAGACTCTCAATAGGCTTTGCTAATATCTTAATTTTTCCCCTTTCTTTGTTGAAATCAGGTTGGTTTGAAGAAAATTGGGCATGAATTTGGGATAATGATAGATTTTAATATGTTGGAACATTGGCTATTCTTTACTTTTATGTCCTTTGTTTTATGTTGATGCACATCTGTGGAGTACGTCCTTTATTGTTGTGAAGCAGTATACCTATCATTTGTAGAGTATGTGTTCTATAATTGTGGTTAATGCCAAAATATTAACTGTAAACACAGTAAGTATGCAGAGTTAACCCGATAAACACATGCAAGCTCTACCTCGAACTAATGAATGCGAGCAATAAATGGAATGAAGCGTGGCAGAAATTACTGAAATCCGAAATCTTTAGCACTATTTTGAGGAGGAAAAACGAGAAAACTAGAAGGTCTCGAAACATTCGTTTTATCTGGGTATTTGACTTTAATGATAAGAAAATCAGTGATATATTCTTTTTTCAGCCAAGTGTAGGTAAAAGTGGATATAAACTTTATATAACGATTGAGCTTTTTTCTGGAAAATTTGATAGAACTATGGTTATATTTCATTGAAAATCATTATGTTTGTACGGATAAATAGCTTAATTGTAGTACTATGTGGAAGATAATGTGGACTGAAAGACTACTATGCATTGTAGTAATAGCATTTATTGCTTTAACTGCTTGTACACCTCGTGAACAAAAAAATGAACAGGATGAAATGCAGGCATTTGAAGATTTTTTTGCTGCAAATGGAGACTCTGTATCCATTGCTCCCCGGAAAGTACGTACACAAACATTGCAGAAAATGCAAGAAGTTAGAGATAGCTTAGTGCGTTATAATTATCTGGCAGTAGCATCTAAAACTTGTTTGATGTCTTCCGATATCGATTCTGCCCGACTTTTGATACAACAGGTTGAAGATTTTACAGTGAGGCAGCCCATGTCTCCACAACTGGCAGACTTGAGGTCGGAATGCTATAATATGAAGGGAAATATTTATGCACGTACAGGACATATGGACTCTGCAGAAGTATATTTCAGAAAGGCTTATGAACAGCGGATGCACGGTACGAAAGTAGAAGTGCTGCCTGACATTTTGATGAATCTTGCTGATGCCACCAACCGTTTAGGTAAGTTGGATGTAGGAGCGGCTTGGTATAGAAGGGCCTTATTGTTGTGTGATTCGCTAAACATTATTTCTGCCAAAAAGCCACCGATTTATTATGGATTAGCACAGATTTATGTAGCTTTACGCGATTTTGAACAATGTGATTATTATTATAATCTTGCAGCCAGAAGTTATGAAAGCATGCTTCCTTTTGAAAAACATTTCTATCTGAACAACCGGGGTACCTCCTATTATTATCGGGGAGATTATGCAACGGCTATTGATTATTTCAAAAAAGTGATTGATCTTGTGAGAGATTATCCGGATATGGTCTTTGAACAAAATCTGGGATGGCTGAATTTGGGCGATTGTTTCCTGCAAATAAATGAAGCGGATTCTGCTGCTAAATATATTAATAAATGCCAACCGTTTTTTAAAGAAACAGGAATAACGACTGCACTCTATTATATTGATACACAGAATATCGAATTAGCTCTGATTCGAAAAGACTTGTCCAAAGCACAGCGCATATTAACAGAAAGTGTTACCCCATCGGATATTGATCCGGATATGGTGCATATACGTAATAAGTATTTGCAGCAATATTATGAAGAAACGGAGAACTACCGGAAAGCCTATTTCTATCTAAAGGAGAATAATCGAATGGATGATTCCATTCGTAACGAGCGTGTAGAGATGCGTACGGCTGATCTGGCCTTGCGTTATCAACAGGACTCTACAGTGATGGCACAAAAAGTCTTTATCCAAGAAAAGGAGAATGAAGTGCTTGAACTACGGCAGATAAGGATATTTTGGATTGCTCTTACCAGTATAACTCTATTGATTGTAGTCTTTATCTATATGTATAACAAGAAGAAACGTGCCTTGTTGCTTGCCCAGAATCGTCGTACGGTTTCTACGCTTCGCTTGGAGAATATTCGTAATCGTTTGTCTCCTCATTTCATTTTTAATGTGCTCAATCAGGAAATGGCGGAACGAAAAATGGAAGAACAGCAGGGATTATCTTCTCTGGTGAAATTGATGCGTCGTAATCTGGAACTGGCGGAACAATTGTGCGTCACTTTAGCTGAAGAACTGGACTTTGTGAAAACTTATATTGACTTGGAACGCCGTTCATTAGGTGAAACTTTTCATCCGCTGATAGAGATCGGTGAGGAGGTGTATTCCGACCAAGTTTATATCCCCTCTATGTTAATACAAATTCCAGTGGAGAATGCGGTGAAACATGCTTTGAGAGGAAAGAAAGGGGAACGGGATTTGTGGATTATTATTAATCGCCAAGCAAATGGAATTTGTATTAGAATAAGAGATAATGGTGGAGGCTATCGTTTGAATAGCCAAAACAGAGGAACTGGTACGGGGATGAAAGTTATTATGCAAACCATTCAAATCCTGAATATGAAGAATAGGGAAACAATAGATGTTTCTGTGCATAATGTCCTTCTGTCCAATGGTGAAATGGGATGTGAAGTTACCTTCTTGCTACCGGATAAGTATGATTATAAGATTTAAAAAAAGACGTTTAATCCTGTTTTTAGTGATGATAGTATGAATTGTTGCCGGATAGTCTATAAAATGGCTTTAATGGTTTTGTGTAGAAACCGGATAATGCTTATATTCGCCAAAGAATACATGGAATAAACATGGATAAATACAAAGTTATAATAGTCGATGACGACGAAGTGGCACTCGAGAATTTGACTTTCGAGTTAAGTAAGGATGCACGCTTCTCTCTGGAAAAGGCTGCCAGAAATGGGAAGCAAGGAAAGAAAATGATTATCAAGACAAGACCGGATTTGCTTTTTCTGGATGTGGAAATGCCTGATATGACGGGTATGGAATTGTTACAGGAAATTCGGGACGATATTTCGTGGAATATGAAAGTTGTCTTTTATACTGCTTACGACAAATATATGATACAAGCCATCCGTGAATCTGCATTCGATTATCTGCTGAAACCTTTTGAAGAACAAGAACTCAAGGATATACTTTCACGTTTTGTGAAGCAGGCTGAGTCAGGGCAAAGAGCCCCGTTGTCTGTAGGAATGCCCCTGTACTGTGGAAGAACATTCATGGTATTTACACCAACCAATGATATGCGTGCGTTACGTCCGGCTGAAATTGGTTTTTTCCGTTATTGCTCTGATCGCAAGCAATGGGAAGTGGTCCTTAATGATCAGCCTCCATTGGTATTGCGTCGCGGAATGACTGCGGAACAGATTATTCAGTATTCACCCAGTTTTGTTCAGATACATCAGTCTTATATTATCAATATTGATTATCTGATGATTATTAAAGATAGTAAGTGCATATTATATCCCCCCTTCGATAAGATAACGGAACTTTTTGTTTCGAGGAAGTATAAGAAAGAACTGCAAGATAGATATTGTTTGTAAAAAAGTATATTGGTTAGGGAGTCGACACTTAGTGTTGATAAAAGAAAGAAGGCACCAAACGTGATGTTCAGTGCCTTCTTTTTTTTATTTAACTTCGATACCTTTATTCTGCAAGGTGACGTTCAATACTTTGGTATAGTCAGAATATTGTTTGTCAGTCAGTGCTTTTTTCATCAACTTCAAGTTTCCGTAGACTGCATTTTGAAGTTTCTTTTTCTGATCTTTCTTTGCAGTTGTGGCACGTTCCATCTGTGCAGAGAAGTATTCGCAGATATTTGCGACTTCTTCATGCTGGTCAGCGGACAATTTCAAATACTTACTTAACTTGTTTACGTTGATGTTACCCTCCCATTTTGCAGTTGTAGGCTGATTTCCTGCTGCAAATGTCGAAGCAGTCAGACATACTGCTGCCACTAATGTTAATCCTAAACGTTTCATAATACCTACTTTTAATTTGTTATACCTAAAAACAATTCTAATCCTAAAAATCTAATACCTATTGAAAATAGTCCTAAGCGCTTAGCTTTTTCTTTTTACCTGTGCAAATATAGATATATGTTTTATAACATAAAAGCGTAAGAGGAGAAAAGTGAAGTACAAGATGTCATTTCTTGATATAGGTCAATTGTCAGATGTTATTTTGCTTGTTTTAGGCTTTATTTGTAATACAAACGTAATATAATTACCGGATGGAAGTAATCATAATGAAAGTAGATATTCGTATTTTACCACCATCCCCATTCTTTATCCGGCATATCTATGGTATATTGAATTTCAGATGAAACGCCTACAAAGCCTAATCCGCCTTCTATGTTGTTAGGCAGGCTGATGGGTTCCATAATGACTTCATCATAATCGTCATCATCCATGCAATTCAGGGCTTTCAGGTAGCGATAGTAGGTTTCCGGCAAGCTTAGCAGGCGCACGGTGATGGTGTGCTTCAAGTAACAGCGGGTGTAATGCAGTGATTCGAGGATATTATAGTTGTCATCATAAAGGGGAGTATAAACTTTCAACGTGGCAGACGAATTGCTGAAGCGGTTGTCCGTGAAGATGTTATACTTATTGTCGATGTAGGGGAACATTGCATTCTCGTCGTCATCCGAATTGGTGATATGTCCGTCCGTCAGTATCACGTCTTCACGATTAATGAGTTCGGTATACCTGTAGTTGACGACTGTATCCTTTGTCGTGGTATAAATGTAATTCCCGTTTTCGTCCCTTATGTAGTCTCCGTTCTCGTCTTCCTTGATAGTATAAGTAACACAACGAAAGTCCTTATTATTCACTATCTCCAGTCGGTAGTAATTCTTCTCGTTAGGGAGATCCTGCAAAGTGATGTGGTATTGCCGGTGAGCTCTCATACTGCCCCATTGACGTATGAGCGCGGTGCAGGTGTCCACTTGCAGGCTTTGCACAGGTTGGGGAACGGTGACTTGGGAACTGACATGATATTGCCCGCCTTCTGCCGTGGCTTCCAGACGGATATTGTCTCCGGGTTGCAAAACAGTGCTGAGGCGGAATATTTTGAAGTCCATGCTCTTTAGCAATGTTTCATAGGATTCTTTGTCAAGCTGCCCCTTTAGATTTTCGTAGTACTCTTCGGGAGATATAGCTTGGGGAGATTCTGTTTGCTTACCGTTTACGTAGAGGGAAAGGGTTGCTTCGTTTAGGCGACCGATATTGCTTCCTTCACTGAGATGCAGATAGACGAGGTTTTCTGTTTGTCCGGCATTGAGCAAAGCGTTCATAATGAGCAACGACCGTTGTTCTCCGGGATTATAGGGTATTTCGTTCTCACAAGCTGTAAAGAGCCCGGTGACAACTATATATATAATAAGGTGTAATTTCATTCTTGTTTTCATATCCGGTGTAGCTTTTTAAAATTTATAGGTATAAGTAACGGATGGTATGCAAGGTAATATCGTCACTTTCTTGATTCTGGCCCTCGACTTTATCTTCTTCGGGGCACTTGGGTTGCCATTCCCTTGATACATGTCGTTATAATAGCCATCCATATCATAGTGCTCCTTCTCCCATTTGCTGTAAACCAGATTGGGGTTCATCGCATTGTAGGCATTGTAGACGCTGATGTTCCAGGTGCGCATGCCGTGCTTGGTCTTCTTGTTGAAGTTGATGCCCAGATTCAGGCGGTGGCTGGCGGGCAAGCGGTAGTTGTTGCGTTGAGAGATATAGGGGGCTGATTCTGTGTTGCCATCGGGACGGATAATAATGGTTTCCCGTTCGGGCACTGTGATGCATCCACCGGTATTGAATATCCACGAAGCTCCTACGTCAATGCGTTCGCTGAATTTATGGTTCAGGCACAGACTGATGCTGTGGCGGCGGTCGTACTTATAAGGAAACCATTTCCCCTGACTGATGGCGCCATCCTTGAAACGGTGGTCGGTCTTTGCCAGGGTATATGCCAGCCAACCTGTGGTTTTTCCCAAAGTCTTTTGCGCCATCACCTCCAGTCCGAAGGAACGCCCTTCACCCATTTCCACCTTCTCTTCCCAGTTGGTGGAGGTGCCGAAGAAAGAGACACCATCCTGGTATTCCAGTATGTGGCGCATCTGCTTGTAGTATCCCTCTATCGAGAACTCCCAGCCGGGCAGTCCGGTGTAATAGCTTCCGAGGGAATATTGATTGGCATACATGGGGCGCACGTCTTTGGTAATCGGCACCCAGAGGTCTGTTGGCATGGAGAACGGAGTGGACGAGAGCAGGTGTACATATTGCGCCATGCACGTGTAGGACGCTTTGGCGGAAAACCCCTGTCCGAAGTCATAGCGGGTGGAGAGGCGTGGCTGAACAGAATAGTAACTTTTCCCCTGCGTAGAGAACAGCGATGCCCGTACTCCTGCATTCAGACTGAGATGTCTGCCCAGATTAAAATTATCTTCGGCATAGAGCGATACCTCTTGTCCACGCAGCGCTTGGTTATTATTGGTATTATAAATCATTTCATCCTGCGGCTTTCCGTTTTCTATTTCCTGAAGTTTGGAGGTGGAGATACCCGGACGGAAAGTATGGTGGATATACTCAGCTCCGAACTTGATGTGATGTTCCGGTGCGGGGGTATAGTCGAAGTCCATACGTGCGCCCCAGTCGCTGATGCCGGAACGAAATTGGGAGAAATAGCTGTACCGGTCTGTTATCTGGCCTTGGTAGGTTTGCGTATTTTCCATATCCTGAGTGAATTTCATCAGATAGTTATTGTATGAAATAGTGGTGTTACAGAACAGCTTGTTGTTGAATACATAGTTCCAACGACCATAGGCGATGGTGTTTCCCCAGTTCAGGTGGCTGTCATCCTTGTAATAGTACTTTGTTTGACTATCATTATGATAACTGTTGTCGTCGGTGCTGTCGAAGTGATAGTGGTCCTTTCCCTTGTAGAAACCGAGAAAGAGGCGGCTGCGGTCGTTGAACTTATGGTTTACTTTGGCGTTGATGTCGAAGAAGTAGTAATTGTACTTGTCGGCATAATCATCGTCTTTGTCCACTATGAGGTTTTTGAAGAAAGCGGTGTGCGTGGCACGTGCGCTAAGGCTGAAGGAGGTGTGTCCCTTCCAGATAGGTCCCTCAAAATGTAGCTTGTCAGTGAGCGTACCTATGCTGAGTGCGCCATGGTAACGGTGCATGTCTCCGTCGTTGGTGCGCACATCGACAATAGAGGAAAGACGGCCGCCGTAGCGGGCGGGAAAGGAGCTCTTGTAGAGCGTGGTGTTTTTTACTGCTTCAGGAGTGAATACAGAGAACACCCCCAGCAGATGGTCTGCATTATACACCGGAATACCGTCCAGTAATATCAAGTTCTGGTCCGGCCCTCCGCCACGTACATACAATCCGGAGAATCCTTCCGTTCCTGCCTGTACACCCGGCATCAACTGGATGGTTTTCAATATATCAGCTTCTCCCAGCACAGCCGGGGTGTGTTGTATCTGTGTCATCGGAATTTCATGCGCTCCCATGGCAGTAGCCTGTATGCCGGCTTCTTTCTTGTCCGAAAGAATGATCACTTCCGCCAGTTCGTTATTTCCATCCAGGCGGATATTGAGCACGGTGTCTTTATTCAACGGGAACGAACTGTGCCGTGTTTCGTACCCTAAATACGAAAAAATTAATTCGGCCTCTCCTTCCGGCAAGGTAAGGGTATAGAAACCGAAAGGATTGGTGGCAGTGCCCACACGCTGACGACTTTCGAGAACATTAGCACCAATCAGCGTCTCGGAAGACGCTCCGTCCGTCACGTATCCGCTGATAGTGAACCGTCGGCTTACGGTTTTCTGCGGCATGGACCGCTTTTTTAGCAAAATATGTTTTCCGGAGACTTCGAAACCTATCGGCTGATTCTCGAAAGCTTTCCGTAGGATTTCGTTAATGGTAAGGTCGCGGACGGCCAGTGTGATACGTCCATTCAGGCGTACTTCTTCTCCGTATATGAAACTGTACCCGGTTTTTTGTTCCACTTGTTTCACAAACTCTTCCAGCGTAGCGTTTTGTAGTTTGATACTGAAACGCGTTTGTGCAGGATTGGTTTTCTGTAGAACGCAACTGGCAAATACGATGGTACTTTGCAAAGTACACGTCGAGAGGAGAACCGCTCCCACCAGGAAGTATTTCCTGATGGTGCGGGGTGAACAGATAGAGGATTTCATTCTAGTTTAATTTTTGTGTGATTGTTATATTGTCATTGGTTTTTGTGTATTCAAACTTTTGGTTGCGGCAAAGCAAGGAGAGAATCTCTTCCAGTGTTTCACCGTCAGAGAAAGTAGCGGTCATGTGATAATTTTGTAAATCAGTGCCTTCAATACGAATGTCTGTGTGGAATGCGTTGGAAAGCTCCCGCACGATTTCCTGTAAAGGCGTGCTCTTAAAAAGCAGTGTCCCGTTTCGCCAAGCGATTTCTTGGGCTGCATTTTTCTCGGAGTGCAGCGTCAGGCTTTTCTTATCCTTATTATAAACAACGCTTTCATTGGGCGAAAGAATCAGACATTCTTCTGCTTTTCCAATGAGGCTGACGGCGACGGAACCTTCGAGCAGCGTCGTCTTCACCTGGGTATCTTCCGGATAGGCATCAATGTTGAAGTGTGTGCCCAAAACTTGCACCATGATTGCTCCGGCTTCCACTTTGAAAGGATGTGCAGCGTCTTTGCTGACTTCGAAGTATGCTTCGCCCTGTAGCTGTACTTTCCTGTCTTTTCCTCTGAATCGTTCGGGATAGGTGAGGGAAGAGTAGCGGTTCAGCATGATTTCCGTTTGGTCGGGTAATATGATACTGCGGGTTTCTGCCAGTGTGGATACGGTTTGCAATGGTACCGGGGCGAACATATAGTATGCCCACCAACCCAGTACGCAAAGCACGGTGACGGCGGCTGCACCGGCCATTGTGCGCAATGAAAGGATGCGGCGTTGCAGACGTGGTAACCGTTTTTCAAGGAGTTTCCAACTGTTGTCCTTCGAGAATCTTCCTCTCGGTGAGCGGGTGGAGGCAACGAGTTTATCGAGTATCTTTTCAAATTCTTGTTCCATGCTTTTATTTCTCTTTCCTATAAAGACAGGCAAATTGGAAAAACTCCCTACGCTAATTCTTCTTTTATTTGAAAAATGATATCACTTTCATTCCTTTCTACATAGCTTAGTATACACAGAAAGTATTCCTACCTTATTGAACGTATTCGGTAAGCTTTCGGAACCCGTTCGGTAAGCTTTCCGAATACGTTCCGAAAGCTTTGGGAATAAACAAGTGATATATAAGAGGTTACAGCCTTCCCGTTTATCCGTTTTACCGGATTCCCGCAGGTGAAGGCTGTTAAATAGGAGAAAGGGTATCTTTATCTTATGCACCTTCACCCGCTATCTCCCATGAACAGGGAGGTGCGGAGAGTTGGGTGAAGGTGATGAACGGGGTAAAGAGGCTACTTGGGGTCCAGATGAACAGTAATCTGCGTCTTTTTTGCCTCTTTATCCTGAGGAGTACAGACAATGCGGAATTCAGCCTTTCCCTTTATCCTTTTTGGAAAGATTTTCACGCGTAGATTGGCTGATTTCTTTTTTGCAGGGATGATAACTTTCTTATCCTCGATGCTGAACACAGTTCCTTGTCCCGGCATGCCTACTCCGTTGATGAGAACTTCTCTATCCTCGTTTTTCTTTTCTGCCGCGATAATTTTTACGTCGAACTCTTCCATGTCTTTCTCCCTGTCAAACGAATAGTTTTTGGTAGCTTTGTCAAAACCTACGTACTCTTGAGGATAATTAGAATTGTCGTTGCTACATGCGGCAAGGATGAGGAGGATGCCTACAGCTCCTGCCATTTGCTTACAAAGTTGTTTCATACTGTTTTAATTTTAGTTTAGTTTATATAGTTCATGCTTAAAGACAGGAACTAAGTATGAACTCCCTATAAGGCAGGCAACTAAAATCTGTTAAAAGTATGGGGCAAATATTAATGCACTATGCTAATGCTTTGAATCTTCGTTCGCAAGCTGCTCATGGGGCTGTTTCACATACTCTACCCGAATATTACTTTGCTCATTTTCTTTCAGCTTTATCGGTTGGGCATCAGGAACATCGAGCTTTACTTCTGTTATATTGAAATTTCGTGTGAAACAAACTGTTCCTGCTTTTTGGACTTGTGCTTCAATGCCATGAAGATAAAAATTCTCCAGGCGCAGTGAATCGTTTATGCCGGAAGCGGAAACGAATTCCTGTACATTGTTGGCTTTCACCTGCGATAAATATATATTCCGGAAGTGAGGATATCCTTTCTCAGTAGGGGTTACCGGGGTGAGCATAACCTTCCAGTGTTCAGGAATCTCTTTGTCTTTATAAGCTTCGGGCAATGTGCTATAACTGTACTTCGGGTTCCAGTTTGGATCGGCGCCAAAAACCTGGCGGACATTTTCCGCTTCTACACGTGTCACGTAGACGTTCTCTACAGTTCCACCGCGTGTCATGGCGCTTTTGAGTAAAAATACCACTGATGTGCCGATGGCTTTGAGGTCGTAAGCCAGTATGTTTCGTATGCTGCCGGAAGTTTCGCTTCCGCAGGTTATAAGCCCTGCTCCTCTGTGAGCCGTGCAATTACGTATCAGTACATTTTCCGTAGAACGGTTTACGCGCAATCCGTCAGCATCCCTGCCTGCTTTAAGGCAGATAATATCATCATTGCAGTCTATGGTGCAGTTTTCTATCAGGATATTAGTTGAAGAATCAATGTCGATGCCGTCTGTGCTGGGACCGTGTCCGCCGATATTGTTGTCTATATTTAGACCATCAACGGTGCAATGATCGGAATATAGAATCTGGCATCCCCAAAATCCTGTGCGCATTAGTGTGAAATTGCTTAATGTAATATCCGAACTGCGTTCGACAAGAATTCCCCGTACACGTTTGCAGTCATAATCCACAATCCAACGTAAACCTTTGGCTTCATATTCTTTTCGCATAGCCCAGTATTTATCCCAGAATATCTTACCCCGGCAATCCAGAGTCCCTTCACCACTGACAGATGCTTTCTTTTCACCGATGATGTTGATTACTGCTGCGGGCCATATCATTTCAATGCCTGCAATGCGCGAGCGGAATTCCGGATAACAATAGATATCAGGACAGGCTATTAGGGTCACACCTTTACTTATTTGCAGATTAACTCCGCTTTTGACAAAAAGTGCTCCTGTCAGATAATAGCCCGGTTGCAGCGTAACGGTTCCTCCTCCGGAGAGTGCGCAACTGTCTATTGCTTTTTGAATGGCATTTGTACTAAGAACCGTACTATCGGCAACAGCACCGAAAGAGTTAGCGGATACCACTGTACTACTATCCGGTAATTGCCGGCTACCTACATTCTCTGCCCAAGAGAAGTCTGGTTGTTGAGGGATTTCTCCCCATTCAAAGTTATTAGTATCAAGTCGGGGTTGTGCACACGACAAAAGAAGTGCTCCTGACAAGAGTAGGGAAAAGGTATATCTTCTTTTCATATAATTGAAGTATTGATTATTAATTGTCATCTGATCTCTATGAATTCTACTGAAAAAATCACCGCTAAAGTAGGACATTTGCATCATTTATTATATAGAGGTATGTACAGATGCATGTAATATTTGTTTTCGTGCGGTATTTCTACTCTGTCCATACCTGAACCGTATCCGAACCGTACTTGCTCCGCACGTTCTCCACTCAGAGGTACCTCTACACGGAGAAAGTACGGTGTTGGTACGGAGCAAGTATGTCTCAATAGAGGTTGGGAGTACTGGAATCTGATGAAAAGCACGATTTTCTATGTTTTTGTCTGTTTTTACATTGCCTCTTTTCTTATACGGTGCTAAGTTTGCGATGCATTTTAATATGATTGAAAAATAGAGGATATGAGACAGCTATTCGTGATTTTGCTTGCACTGGGTATTGGGATTCCTGTAAATGCCAAACAGATAACTTTCACAAAGAAGGGGGTAATTCATTACCATATGAGTGGACAGGACACTCTTGCTGTTCAGACTGCTTTAAAGAAACACTATACTTTGGCTATTGCTCCGTATAAAGGTGATAAGGCTTGTGCTATCAGTTATACATTCGATGATGGTTTGACAGAACAATATTCATTGGTTGCTCCTCAGTTTGAGAAAAGGGGATTCCGGGGGACATTTGCTATTAATGGTTCTAAAATTAATAGCGATGGTGGACTAATTACTGATACCACGAGGATGAGCTGGTCGCAAGTGAAAGACTTATCGGACAGAGGACATGAGATATCGAATCATGGTTGGAAACATAAGAATTTTGCCCGATTTCCGTTAGAGGAAATCAGAGAGGATATTTATAAAAACGATAGTGCCATCTTTGCCAATACAGGAGTCATGCCCCGTACTTTTGTGTATCCTAATAACAATAAGAAAGAAGAGGCTAAGAAGATTGCTGTTCAGAACCGGGTAGGTACAAGAACCAAACAACGTTCTATCGGTAGTAAATCTACTCCTCAGAACTTGGAAGCTTGGGTAAATACTTTAATAGAAACTAATGATTGGGGGGTAGGAATGACGCATGGTCTAACCTATGGTTATGATGCTTTTCGTAATCCACAACGCTTCTGGGATCATTTGGATCAAGTAAAAGCAAAAGAGGATAAAATCTGGGTTGGGACATTTCGTGAAGTGGCAGCTTATGTTGAAGAAAAGGGAGCGACTCAGTTGGATATTGTATGTGAAAAAAATCATTTAAGAATAACTCCGGAATTGACTTTGGATAAGGAGTTATTTATAGAACCGTTGACGCTGGTTATTAAAGGAAAGCAGATAAAAAAGATTTCCGTCAGACAAGATGGAAAGAAACTGCCTGTGCAACTTCATGCAGATAAAGCCGTTTTTGACTTTAATCCTTATGGAGGTGTGATAGAAGTAAATCTTAAATAAGTAAAATCATAAAAATATGTCTGTTAAGAATCAGCAGACATAAAACTTTATTAAAAATGAAAGTCTTATGAAAAAGGTGATGATATCTTTTATTTTGTTGTTTATCCTTGCTGTAAGTAGTTGTTATGTAGCAGCTTCCAAACCAGTTCATGTAATTATTACAGCAGGTCAGTCGAATACTGACGGACGGACCTCAAATAAGGACTTACCAGATTATATTAAAGCATTGGCAAAAGATACTGTAGAGTATTCCGAAGGGGTATATCCTTATTGCCAGATTGCACAGAATGATCCGGACGGAAAATTCATCCCTTTTTGGCCTCGGGCTGCGCGAAGTGAGCGAAATAACTTGTGGGCCTATGATACTGTGACCTATTATTGGCTGGAACAGTTATTAAAAGATAAATTTTATGTGATTAAATGGGCAGTTGGTGGAACCTCTATTGCTCCTAATTATGATTCTGCAAAAGGAAGATATTGGTTGGCAAATCCTGAATGGTTATCTCAAACAGAATCGACATCTAAAGGAGGAAGATCGCTGTTATTGTCATTTATTCAGGAAATAGATATTTGTATTGATCAAACTCTTTCGAAGTTGGAAGAAGGGTATCACATTGATGCTTTTCTTTGGCATCAGGGGGAGAGTGATCAGCGTAAGGGAAAAGATTATTATGATAATTTGAAGGCTGTAGTTACTTATGTACGCACACATTTAAGTCAGAAAACAGGCAAGGATTATTCGAAACTTCCCTTTATATTCGGCACAGTTGCCAGAAGTAATAAATCTTATAGCAGTGAGGTGGAAGCAGGTATGCGCCGCTTGGCAGAGGAAGATTTAAATGCTTATCTGATAGATATGTCTGATGCGGAGCTATTGAACGACCGACTTCATTTTAGTAAAAAATCGGCAGAGCATTTGGGTAGGGAAATGTATAAGTGTTTGGCTGAAATAATGTTTTAAGGAATTATCTCGGAATTAGTAAAGTAATCATTTATACCGTCTTAGATATGTTTGGACTCAATAAAAGAATCATCAAGTCAGCTACTGTATTGTTAGTAGCGGTCAGTTTGTGTAGTTGTAGTGAGGTGCAGAAATCACAAGTAGAATGGCCAACAATTACACCGGAAATGAAACCGTGGACTCGTTGGTGGTGGATGGGTAGTGCCGTTAATGAAAAAGATTTGAATGTTGCACTCGAAGCGTATCAGAAGGCTGGACTTGGTGGAGTTGAAATAACTCCTATATATGGGGTTCGTGGAACTGAAGATCAGTTTGTAGAGTATTTGTCTCCTGAATGGGTCGAACATTTCACTTATACTCTTCGGGAAGCGAAGCGGTTAGGGTTGGGAGTGGATCTTGCTAATGCTTCGGGATGGCCTTTCGGAGGTCCCTGGATTGATGAGAGTAAGGCTTCCAAAAACATGAGTTCAAAAGTGTATAGATTGAAAGGCGGACAAACACTAACAGATGTGATTTCTTATAAGCAACAGCCATTAGTGCGTATGCAAAGTAATAGGAAACTGCAAACTACAGACGTGAAATTTCTCTTAGCAGCCAATAGACCGCGCCAGGAATATGCTTTTGATCAGGTTCGTTACGAAAAAGAGCTTCCGCTACTGACAGTAACGGCTAATAGAATCTCAGAGAATGGCTTCAAGGAGGTCATAGATCTGACTGATAAAGTAATTAAAGGTAAACTTGCATGGACTGCTCCCGAAGGTGAATGGATGATTTGTGCGCTATTTCAGGGTGATCATGGGAAAATGGTAGAACGTTCCGGTCCGGGTGGAGAAGGAATGGTGATAGATCATTTTTCAGAAGATGCATTAAGTACTTATTTGAATAAGTTTGATGAAGCTTTTAAAGGAAAAGATTTAAGCTATTTGAGATATTATTTTAATGACTCGTATGAAGTGGACGATGCTTCGGGAGAATCTAACTGGACGCCTGAATTCTTTGCAGAGTTTCAGAAGTTCCAGGGATATGATCTGAAAGAATATTTGCCGGCTCTGCTTGGATTGGATACATCGGAGATGAATAGCAGAATATTGTATGATTATCGTATGACTATCAGCGAACTCTTGCTTGATAAGTATACCAAAAGCTGGCAACAATGGGCAGCCAAGCAAGGAAAGGGAATCCGAAATCAAGCACATGGTTCTCCTGCTAATGTGCTCGATTTGTATGCGGCAAGTGATGTCCCGGAAATAGAGGGAAATGATATTGTAAATCTGAAAAGTGCGTCTTCAGCGGCGCATGTCACAGGCAAGAAACTGGTTTCTTCGGAAACGTGTACATGGTTGAGTGAGCATTTTGAATCTACTTTGGGGATGGTGAAGTCGAATGTTGACAAATTCTTGTTAGCTGGAATCAATCATATATTTTATCACGGCACTGCATATTCTCCTCAGGATGCCATGTGGCCCGGATGGCTTTTCTATGCTGCCGTACATTTTACTCCGGCTAATAGTTTCTGGGAAGATTTTGGAACGATAAACCGATATGTAGCCCGTGCACAAAGCTTTTTGCAAGCTGGCAAGCCCTCTAATGATATTCTACTTTATTTTTCTATTGCCGATTTATGGTCTGTACCCGGGAAAAGAGGTCTGTTGAGCCATTTCCATTCAGGTCATCTTTTCAATGAATTGTCAATGAAAGAATGCGGGGATTTCTTTACGGAAAATGGTTATTCATGGGATGCCATATCAGATAAGCAATTGCTCGATGTTACTTATAAAAAGACAGCTTTATCTACAGGTGGGAATGATTATCAAACGATTATCGTACCTGAAACTCATTTGATTCCTGCGGAGACATTCGAAAAACTGATAAATCTGGCTAATGATGGAGCTACGATATTATTCCATAAAATTCTTCCGACGGGAGTTCCCGGACTATCTGATATGGAGGCAGCCGCAAAACGATTGAATAGCCTTAAAGAGCAACTGTTGTTTACCGAGCAAGGTAACGTACAAATAGCTTCTTATGGAAAAGGAAAGATTGTTTTGTCTGATGACTTATTTGCATTAGTGGACAAGGCAGAAGTAAAGCCGGAGAAGATTGTAGCTTCTGGTTTACAATGTATCCGTCGCATAAAGGATAATGGTGATTTTTATTATTTTATAAAGAATCCTGCAAAAGAACCATTTGACGGGTGGATTACACTTAATGCAGATTATCGTTCTGTTGCCTTATATAATCCGATGAGTGGTGTAGCAGGTTATGCAAAAGTGAAGAAAGATAAAGGTAAACATGAAATCTATATTCAAATGAAACCTGATGAATCTTTGATTATAGAGACTTTTCAGGGGAAGGTGAATGGAAAAATTTATCCTTATTATAAAGAAGACGGAGATCCGGTAAGCGTTAAGGGAGACTGGACGTTGACTTTTGTGAAAGGCGGTCCGGACTTACCTGTTTCAAAAACGGTTCGACAGCTTGAATCCTGGACTGCTTATGGTCCTGAATACGAAGTCTTTTCCGGTACTGCAGAATATGTAACACAGATTCCTACATTGCCAGTTCAAGCTTCAGTTTGGCTTTTAAGTGTGGAAGAAGTGCATGAAAGTGCTTCTGTTTATGTGGATGATACATACATTGGAACTCTTATCAACGCTCCTTACTGTATTGAAATTCCCGGAAATCTTCTGAAAGAGGATAGTAAACTTAAAATTAGGGTTTCAAATCTGATGGCTAACCGTATAGCCGATCTTGATAAAAAGGGTATTGAGTGGAGGAAATTCTATAATACTAACTTTAATGCAAGGCGGAAGGAAAATGTAGGAAAGGACGGTAAGTTTTCTGCAGAGAATTGGGAATCGAAGCAGTCCGGACTTTGTGGTGCTGTAACGTTAACTCCACTTCGTTTGGTTCAATAAGCCCTGAGAAATGGGAAAGGATTATCTTTCTCAAATTCCCCTCCTCCAGTCGGAGGAGAGGTGCCCGAAGAGCGGGGTGGTAGGTGAGAAAGAATTCCTTAACTTTATGATTAATAGGTATTGCGAATCAGGAGTTGAAACAGATTCATATCTGTTTCAACTCCTGATTCGCATAGGTACTTAATAATATTACATTGATTTCTCTTAAAGACTCAGTGAGTTACATGGAAATTTGTGTACGAATATGGAAATATTGGGCAAAGAGACGATGTAATAAGTGCCGTTTAATTGGGGGTGTACAATTTTACATGATTGTGTCTAATTTTATATTATATGGAATTATGTATATAGGTACATTTGCGGCATATTTATTATTTGAGAACTAAAAAACACTATCGTTAACTTAAAAAAAGAATGCATGAAAAACAGAAGAAAAAACAATCTGTTTGGTTGCCTGCATGAATTCAGGCAATTTTTCTTCATTACATTGCTATCGGTACTTTCCGTGAATCTCTATGCGCAGCAGAAGGGTGTTCAAGGCGTTGTAGTAGATGGTAATGGAGAAACTATCATTGGAGCTAATGTCTTGTCGGAAGACGGCAAGGTTGGAGTGATTACTGATCTTGATGGAAATTTCAAATTGGATGTCCCGGTGGGTACTAACATTAAGATTTCATACATTGGTTATAAGACCAAGGTATTGAAAGCGACTGCCGGGAATATGAAAATTACTTTATCGGAAGATTCCGAAATGCTTGCCGAAGTGGAAGTAGTAGCCTATGGCGTACAAAAGAAAGTGACGGTGACCGGTGCGCTTTCGAGTGTGAAATCGGATGATTTGGTTCGTACGCCGGTATCTTCCGTAAATAATGTGTTGGCAGGTCAGCTTTCCGGTGTAACTACCGTACAGTATTCGGGTGAGCCAGGTTCGGATGCTGCCACGATTTTCGTACGTGGTCAGGGTACTTGGGCAGATTCCGCCCCGTTGATTCAGGTGGATGGTGTGGAACGTTCCATGTCGGACATTGACCCTGAAGACATCGAAAGCATCACTGTGCTGAAAGATGCCTCGGCTACGGCCGTATTCGGTGTGCGTGGTGCCAACGGTGTAGTATTGATTACCACCAAGCGCGGTAAAGAAGGACAGGCCAAAATTGACATCAACACCTCTTTCTCTGCGTTGACTCCGACTAGCCTCTTAGAGCAGGCAAACAGTTATGAATACGGGTCTTTCTTCAACCAGATGCAGCGAAATGACTTTGACTTCTCTACCGGTGAGACATTCACTCCGATGTTCTCGGATGGAGTGCTTCAGAAATTCCAGGACGGTAGCGACCCCATCCGTTTTCCGAGTATGCGTTGGGTCGATTACATCATGAAAGATGTTACCATGCAATCCAAGCATAACGTCAACATCAGTGGTGGTACCAAGACCATGCGCTACTTTGTTTCTGCTGGTCTCATGACACAAGGTGGTCTGTTTACCGAATTTGATGATTTTCATTATGACTACCGCTATCAGCGTTTCAACTATCGTACCAACCTCGACTTGGATGTGAGCAAAACTACTACTTTGTCGTTCAACTTGGCCGGTTCGGTAGACAATGCACAGAAGCCTCGTACCAGTCAGGGTGCTTCCGGCATGATTATGAGTATGCTGCAGGCCACTCCTTTCAGCAGTCCGGGTATCGTTGACGGAAAGAATATCGCCACTACCACCGATTATAGCGATGGACTGACCTTGCCTTTTACAGGAGGCGGTGCCATGAATTATTACAGCAGTGGAGGTACCGGCGGTTATTACCATTACAATAACAACAAGTTGCAGTTAGATCTTGCATTGGATCAGAAGTTGGACTTCATCACCAAAGGCCTTGCATTTAAGCTCAAAGGTTCGTATAACAATATGTTCAACGTGACCAAAGGAGGTACTGTGGGGCGTGCTACCTATTTCCCTGTTATTCAAGAGGATGGCGGTATCCTTTATCGTAAAGATGGTGAAAATACTCCCGTCAGTTACAATGAAGAAACCGGAAAGGCGCGCGACTGGTATTTCGAGGCACAGTTAAATTACAATCGCACTTTCGGCGATCATTCTGTAGGCGCATTGGTGCTCTATAACCAGAGCAAGAATTACTATCCCAGCAGTTATTCGGACATTCCGCGCGGATATGTAGGTTTGGTAGGCCGTGTCACTTACGACTACAAGAATCGTTATATAACCGAATTTAATGTAGGTTACAACGGTTCCGAAAACTTCCACCCCGACCGCCGTTTCGGTGTATTTCCGGCAGGTTCTATCGGTTGGGTGGTCAGCGAGGAAAACTTTTTCAAGCCCTTGAAAAAAGCCATCCCTTTCTTGAAGCTCCGTGCTTCATGGGGTTTGGTAGGTAACGACAAGGTGGGTGGTTCTCGCTTCATGTATTTGGCCGATCCCTTTCTGTATAGTGATAAGATGGGTACCCGTGGCGGTTATGCCTACAACTTCGGTGTAGAAAACTCGGTAATGATCCCTGCTTATTATGAAGATGTGAATAACAAGAACAACCCGGAGGTAACTTGGGAAAAGGCATTCAAACAAAACTACGGTATCGATGTCAACTTATGGAACGACCGTCTGCGTGCCACTTTCGATTACTATAAGGAACACCGTACGGACATCCTGCTGAAAGACTACACTGCACCCGCTATCGTAGGCTTCCAGCCGCCTTACGCCAATTTGGGTGTGGTAGACAGTTGGGGATGGGAAGTCTCCTTGAACTGGAATCACAAGGTGAACGACAGCTTCCGCTATTGGGCTACGCTGAACATCTCTCACAACCAGAATGAGATTATCGAGAAAAAGGAATCTCCCTATACCAATGCTTACCAGTATGAGAAGGGACACCGGATCGGTGCGCGCTATATGTACAAATTCTTCCGTTTCTATGACGACGAAACGCCCCGTTTGTACGAAGAAAAATTCGGCCAGCCTTTCCCGAAACAGCTCGTTGACTTGAAAGACGGTGATGCCGTGTTTGTGGACTTGGACGGTAACGGTATAATCGATGAAGACGATAAAACCCGTGACTTGGGCTATACCGACGACCCGCAATACATTGCCGGTCTGAATGCCGGTTTTGCATGGAAAGATTTCGAATTTAACATGCAGTGGACGGGTTCTTGGGACGTATCGCGTGTCATCAGCGACGTGTTCCGCTATCCGTTCCTGGACCGTACGACGAAAGACCGTGGCGGCTTGTTGAAGTATCATGTTGAGAATACATGGAATCCCGACAGACCGGGGCAGGATTATGAATATCCGCGCGCCACTTGGGCCAACGGATCTACCAATAACTATCAGGATTGTGCTCTTTATGAAAAAGATGCGAAATATCTGCGTTTGAAGACGATTATGCTTGCTTATAACATGAAACTTCCTTTCTTCAGGAAGATTGGATTGGATCGTGCCCAAGTGGCATTGAGCGGTTACAATCTGCTGACCTTTACTCCTTATATTTGGGGTGACCCCGAAACACGTGCCAGCAGTTCGCCCTCATACCCGCTTCAACGTACTTATACCATTAGTCTGAAACTTAATTTTTAAGCAAAAATGAAACTGAATATCAAACATATCATAGGTGTAGCAGCTGTGGCTACTCTCGGAATGGTTTCTTGTACGGATGAAATAAAGTTCGGAAACTCATTTCTGGAAAAGTCTCCGGGCGGTACGGTGACTGCCGATGAGGTATTTTCTAATCCGGAATATACCCGTAATTTCTTGGCAAGTGTTTACGCTACACAGTATTACAATCTGCCCACTAATTCCACGAACGCTGCTCCGCAGTGCCAGAACTATTGGAAAGGAATGCCCGATGCGTTGGGGGATGACTTTCATATTTTCTTTAACAATACCACTGTATTTTCCAAATACTATGGCGGTTCGCTGACTTCGGCTATTGACGGAAACAAGAACGGTAATATTTATCCTTATACGAATGAATTTATTTGGGAGAATGTACGTCACTGCTGGATGCTGATTGAACGCATTAATGAAGTGCCCGACATGAGTGATGCCGAGAAAGCCCGTATAGTCGACGAAGCACGATGCCTGATGGCTTATACTTACTTTATCGCTTTTCGTTGGTATGGCGGTCTGCCTATTATCCGCCAGTCGTTCACCGGTGCCGAAAGTAGTTACGACCTGCCCCGTCGCAGTGTGGAATCGACCGTGAATTTCATGTTGGAACTGCTGGATACAGCAATCGCCAACAAAGCATTGCCGTGGGCTTACACCGGTGCGGAAGCACAGTCGGAAACCGGTCACTGGACTTTGGCAGGTGCTATGGCACTGAAATGTAAGGTTCTGGCTTTCGCCGCGTCTCCTTTGTTCAATGATTCGCAACCTTATTATCAAGGCAAATATACGCTGGAAGCTGATACCTGCGCTTGGTATGGTGGCAGCAAGCCCGAACTGTGGACGAAACTGAAGACTGCATGCGATGATTTCTTTACACGAATGAGAAGCCAGGGGCATTATCAGTTGATAAAACCGGCCGGTAATACGCAGGAGGATTATCGTTATGCCTACCGTATCGGCTACATTCTGGAAAACAGTACTGAAATTCTGCATAGTGTCCGCCGTAGTAAAAATGCCAGTGGTAATGATTATGGTTGGTTCAATTTGGGCTTTGGTAGTGAAGTAGATGGTAGCAAAACCAATGATCGTTACGCCTATTGTCCTACGCAAGAATACATCGAGATGTTTCCCTGGGCAGACGGTAGTCCGTTCGATTGGGAAAAAGCGGAGAAAGAAGGTAGATTGGACAATATGTTCATTCAAGGCGATACCGTGAAAGGCAAACAACAATTGCAGAATATCCGCTATACTCGCGACCCTCGTCTGTATGAAACCGCAGTGGTAAATGGTGCACGCCAAGCCGTGAACTGGGGTGACGGACGTGCCAGCGGTAATAACTGGGAAACTTGGGTAGGTGGTACTAATGCCAAACAAAATCCGAAAACCAATTCAGGTATATATGCCACCGGTTACCGTATGCTGAAATATCTGGTAGGTAGTGTCATGAACAGGAAGTTTCCGCAGTGGAATGCCATCATGTTGAGCGACATCTACTTGACATATGCAGAGGCCATCGTTCAGACCGGAGGTAGTTTCACGGAAGCCATCGATTACGTGGATGCCGTACGTGCTCGCGTGGGTTTGAAAGGACTGGTGGAATGTAATCCCGACAAGGACCTGACATCTAACAAAGAAAATCTGCTGGCAGAAATCATGCGTGAACGTGCTTGTGATTTGGCTTTCCAAAACGAACGCTACTTCGACTTGATCCGTTATAAGCGTGCCGACTTGTTGGAACGTCCGCTTCACGGATTGCGCATTTATCGTTTGGTGAAGAATGGTAATGCTTGGGTACGTTCCGAAGACCAGTGGTACAATAAGTCTTTCAACAAAGGCTTGGCAGAAGACGATCCTAACTTCTACGAACCGTCACACTTCGACTTCGAACGCTTCCAAATCACTACCGGTTCCCGTACTTGGTGGTCAGGTGGTTTTGATCCGAAGTGGTACTTGCAACCGTTCCCTATTACGGAAGTGAACAAGAATTACGGTTTGGTACAGAATACCGGATGGTAACCCCTTTAATAATGAACAATCAAAAGGTATAAAGTAAAATAATACGTTATGAATAAAAAATATATAATTGTGTTATCGCTCTTTGCAGGTTTGTGCCTGCCGACGACGGCACAGGAATCAAACGAAGAGCAGACCGACAAGTTTGTAGGCCAGACCATCGATGTAGGTGCCGAGCGATTGCTGACCCGTGAGGAGGCTACCGGTTCCGTGTCGGTCATTAGTTCCGAAACTACCGACCGGCGTAGTGCCAAGAATATCGGTAACTCCATTATTGGTCAGGGCAATGGCCTGATATCGTTGCAGAGCGGTGGTCGTTATGCAGATGTGAATCCTACTTTCTATATACGCGGACTGCAAACATTGAACGGCAAGAACTCGCCGTTGGTCATGATCGACGGTATCCAGCGAGATATTGTAAGTATCACTCCCGAAGAAGTGGAAAACGTCATCGTCCTGAAAGATGCGGCAGCAGTTGCCCTCTATGGATATAAGGGAATCAATGGAGCAATCAATATCGTGACTAAGCGCGGTAAGTACAACACGCGCAGTGTCAAGGTGACATACGATCATTTGTTTACTTCGCTTGCCAACAAGCCCAAATTCGTAGATGCCTATACGTATGGATTGGCCGTCAACGAAGCCCGTATCAACGATGGTCTGACAGGGCGTTACAGCAATCAAGAGCTCAATGCTTTGCGCAATGGAACCATGCCTTATCTCTATCCGAACGTGAACTGGGTGGATGAAACGTTCCGCGACAATGCGATGACCAATAAGTATAACATCGAATTCCGCGGTGGCGGCGAAAAATTCCGCTACTATACCATGCTGGATTTGATTTCCAACAAGGGATTTGTGAAAGAACCGGGTGCAAATGAAGGCTATTCCACACAAGACAAATACGTAAAAGGCAACTTACGCATGAACATGGACATCAACCTGACCAAGACAACCGATTTGCAGGTGAATTTGTTGGGCGTATTGCAGGAAACGTCAAGACCGGGTGCGCAGACCGACCTTTGGGATCTGGTTTACACAGTGCCCTCTGCCGCATTTCCCATCAGGGATGAGAACGGTGTTTGGGGAGGTAGCGACACATGGGCAGGTACAAAAAATCCTGTAGCACAGAGTGCCGGTGCCGCTTATTACAAAAATCATACCCGTTCACTTTTTGCCGACATGAAGCTGACTCAGGACCTTTCCGGCCTGACAAAAGGATTGAATGCGTTCGTACGCATCAGTTATGACAATATAGCCAATATCTATGAAGACCATAGCAAAGAGTATGTCTACAGTGTCAATGCGCCTACATGGGCGGACGGTGCTTCCGAGCCTACTGTAAAGAGTGAAATTTATGGAAAGGACAGTGAAATGGGAACAGATGCGAAAACTAATGAATTTGACCGTCTACTCCATTTCGATGTGGGATTTAACTATCAGCGGACATTCGGCGACCACAGCATCTACAGCCAGTTGAAGTGGGACTACGAGAATAACGACCCGAATGGCATTAACAACACGGTGAATCGTCAGAACATTACCTGGTGGTCGCACTATGGTTACATGAACCGTTATTTCGTTGACCTCGCTTTGGTAGAAAGTGGCAGTAGCCGTTTGGCTCCCGGTACCAAATGGGCTTTTTCGCCCACTTTGTCGGCTGCATGGGTCATCTCCAAAGAAAAGTTCATGGAAAATGTGAAATGGGTGAACTTCTTGAAACTGCGTGCATCGGCAGGTATCATCAATGTGGACAACTTACCGGGTGATGAAGTTTGGTCATACTATGCCCAGCAGTATGGCACTTCGGGAGGTGTTTATCCTTTCGACAGCGGTTGGAACTCTAGTTTCGGACGTTCCTACCTCGAACGGGTAGCTACAACCAATCCGAGCCATGAAAAGGCCTATAAATACAATGTAGGTATGGATGCGAAGCTTTTCGGATGTTTGGATGTGACTCTTGACCTTTGGAAAGAACACCGTACAAACATTTGGGTGACTTCGGAAGGCAAATACTCGGAAATTTTCGGTATGGAGCCTCCGTATGAAAATGCAGGTATTGTGGATAGTAGGGGTATAGAAGTTGGTCTTGATTATAGCAAAAAGCTCGGTCAAGTGGAATTTAATGTCGGCGGTAACTTCTCGTTGAACAAAAACAAAATCAAGGAAATGCTGGAAGAACCCCGCCAATATGCGAATCTTGTCCAGACAGGAAATCCTTACGGACAACTCTACGGATTGGAAGCTATCGGTTTCTTCAAGGATGAAGCAGACATCGCTGCAAGTCCCACACAGAATTTCTCTACGGTGAAGCCCGGTGATATAAAGTATCGCGACGTGAACGGCGACAACATCATCGATGCCAACGATGAAGTGGCTATTGGCTACAGTACCACTTGCCCGGAAATCTACTACAGCCTGCATTTGGGTGCGGAGTGGAAAGGATTCGGATTCTATGCCATGTTCCAGGGGACAGGCAATTACAGTGCCGTTCTCGACACCAAGAGCATGTATTGGCCGTTGATAAACAACACCAATATTTCGCAATATGCTTACGACAATCGTTGGACACCGCAGAATCAGAATGCTAAGTTCCCGCGTCTGAGCAGCCAAAGCAATGCCAACAACTACCAGACCTCGACTCTGTGGTTGGCCGACCGCTCATTTCTCAAGTTGCGCAATCTGGAAGTGTACTACAAGTTGCCCACTTCTTGGCTGAAAAAGACGAGAATTGTAAACGCCGCTAAATTGTATGTACGTGGCATTGACCTCCTCAGTTTCGACCATATAGATGAGAATGACCCCGAAGCATATGGAATCAATCCTATGACGAAAAGCGTTGCGTTGGGTCTGAGTGTTACGTTTTAATTTTATGAACGAATTAATACATTAGAATTATGAGCAATAAAATATGGAAATCTGTCTTTGTCGTGTGTGCAGCCGGATGCTTGGCTTCATGTTCTGATCAGATGGACTACAATGAGTACAACATCTTCGACAAGGACTATATAACACAGAACTTCGGTAATGTAGGTGGATTCATGACCGACATCTACAATACCGTGGAGTATGACTTCGGTAACTACTCATCGGGCGCCATGCAGGCATCTGCTACAGACGAAAGTGAGTACAGTCTTTTGGGTAATGGTATCGAGCACTTCTACAATGGAGCTTGGAGCCCTACCAATGCGAAAGCGTCAGTCTGGAGTAACATGTATAAAGGCATCAGTACTTGTAACCACGTGATTTACGAATTGCAGGGCTTGTCATTCGATGAACTGAAGCTGAACAACGACTATGCCGCCCAACTTCACCGTTATGAGAACTACAAGTATGAAAGCCGTTTTATGCGTGCTTACTTCTACTTCTGCTTGGTTCGCCAATATGGTGATGTACCTTTGGTGACCAAACAAATCACGGCAGAAGAAGTCAATTCGATAGAACGGACTTCGGCGGATGAAATCTTTAAGTTCATCATAGATGAATGTACGGAAATCCAATCATTGATTATCGAAGATTACAGTAATCTGGGAGAATTTTCCACAGGTACGGAAGAGACCGGTCGCGCGGACCGACTTGCTGTGCTCGCATTGAAAGCCCGTGCTGCCTTGTATTGGGCCAGCCCGTTGTTCAATCCAAGTAGTGACAAGGAACGCTATTATATGGCAGCTTTGTATACCAAAGAGTTGCTCGATGCTGCTGAAAAACGTGGCAAAGGCCTTACTGCCAACTATGCGGATTTGTGGGATGCCGGAAGTTTCAATACGCCCGGTATTATGAAGGAAATCCTCTACGGTCGCCGTTATTATAAAAATTCATCCGGTGATAACTTAGTGGAAAGCAACAATTACCCTGTGGGCATTGAAGGTGGTGTGGGTGGAAACTGTCCTACTCAGAATTTAGTCGATGCTTACGATATGATCAACGGTAAATCAATCAGTGAAGACGGTTCGGGATATGATGAGAAGAATCCTTATCAGGATCGCGATCCGCGTCTGGAGGCTACGGTAGCTGTAAACGGTGCACAATGGCCTACTTATTCCGGTGCCGCCAAGATTGAAACATTCCAGGGGGGCATCAATGGTGAGCCTTTGACTGGTGCCACACCGACAGGCTATTACCTCAAAAAACTTTGTAACGGTGCCATCTCATTGGCCAGCAACAGCAAGTTTAAGGAGTCTCGCCATACTTGGCTGACTTTCCGTCTGGGCGAATTTTATTTGAATTATGCAGAAGCTGTATTCAAGTACCTGGGTGGTGCGGATATTACCAGCATGGAGTTCCCGATGTCGGCTCGTGCTGCTGCCAGCAAGACACGCCAACGTGCCGGTATGCCGGACTTTGAACAAGGAATGGATGCCAACACATTCTGGACTAAGTTGTGTAACGAACGCTTTGTTGAACTGGCTTTCGAGGGTCATCGTTTCTGGGATGTTCGTCGTTGGAAAGAGGCTGACCAATATTTCAAGAATATTGTTGAAATGAAGCTGATTAAGGAAGCCGATGGAAGCATTACTTACGTGCGCAAGAATGTATCACGTCAATGGGATGACAAGATGTATTTGTTTCCGATTCCTCAGTCTGAAAGATCGAAAAATCCAAATCTGACACAGAATCCAGGTTGGGAATAAAGGAATATATTTTAAACAAAAGTTATGTAAGGTAGAGATTGAATTCAATCAAGAAAGAAGAGCGACTGTGAAGCCGCTCTCTTTTCGTATAAATAATAATATACTAAGTTATGAGAAAAATACTATTAATTATGCTGTCGCTTCTATCCGTTCTTCAGATGGGAGCGCAGAGGACAATTGATTTATCCGGAGACTGGAATTTTGAAATAGACAGGCAGGATATAGGAGAGAAAGAAAAGTGGTTTAACCAAACATTGCAAGATGTGATTGAACTGCCCGGTTCAATGCCCGAAAGGCTGAAGGGAGATGATGTAACGGTTCGTACCCAGTGGACCGGTAGTCTTTATGATAGTTCTTATTACTACAATCCATATATGGAGAAGTATCGCAGAGAAGGTAACGTAAAGCTGCCGTTTTTCTTAACGCCTGATAAACGTTATGTAGGAGTAGCTTGGTATCAAAAAGAAATTAATCTTCCTAAAGATTGGAAAAAAGAACGTATTGTGTTGGTTCTGGAACGTCCGCATATTGAGTCTACTGTTTGGGTAAATGGGCATAAGGTGGGGATGCAGAATAGTTTATGTGTAGCACACATATATGATGTCACCCGATATGTACGTCCCGGAAAATGTAATATAACCATCAGAATAGATAATCGCATTAAAGAAATTAATGTAGGACCGGATTCACATAGTATTACTGACCAGACTCAGGGAAACTGGAATGGAATTGTGGGGCGGATATGTTTGCAGGCTACACCACATGTCTATTTTGATGATATTCAGGTATTCCCGGAACCGGAACAGAAACTCGCAAGAGTGAAATTGCGTATTAAATCTTCTAACAAAAGCTCAACCACAGCGCAGGTGAGATTGTCAGCTGAGAGTTTTAATGCAGACAAGAAGCACATACTTCCGGTTTTAATGCAAGAAGTGAAAGTGAAACATGGCATAGCAGAACAAGAGATTGTTTTATCTATGGGGGATAATATGTTACTTTGGGATGAATTCCATCCGGCATTGTATAAATTGAAAGCTGAAATTATTACTGGTGAGGATAAAGAAGTAAGAGAGGTGCAGTTTGGTATGCGTCGTTTCGAAATTAAAGGCAAATGGTTTTATGTGAATAGTCGTAAGACTATGTTGCGTGGAACCGTGGAAAACTGTGATTTTCCGTTAACCGGTTATGCTCCCATGGATGTGGATAGTTGGGAGCGGGTATTTCGTATCTGTCGTAGTTATGGATTAAACCATATGCGTTTCCATTCTTTTTGTCCTCCGGAAGCTGCTTTTGTAGCTGCGGATCTTGTCGGATTTTATCTGCAACCCGAAGGACCAAGTTGGCCAAATCATGGTCCTAAATTAGGATTGGGACAACCCATTGATAAATATTTGATGGATGAGACTATTGCATTGACCAAAGCCTATGGTAATTACGCTTCTTACTGTATGCTGGCATGTGGCAATGAACCAAGTGGACGTTGGGTAGAATGGGTCAGCCGATTCGTAGAATATTGGGAAAATACTGATCCTCGCAGGGTATATACCGGCGCTTCGGTTGGTGGCGGATGGCAGTGGCAACCCCGTAGCCAATATCATGTAAAGGCAGGGGCGCGTGGTCTTACGTGGAGGCAGAGCCGTCCACAGACTATTGACGATTATCGTCTTCAGAGCCGTATTGATACCGTTAGTCAGCCTTATGTATCACATGAAACGGGGCAATGGTGTGTATTTCCTAATTTTAATGAGATACGGAAATATACCGGAGTGAATAAAGCTAGGAATTTCGAAATTTTCCGGGATATTCTGAATGATAATCAGATGGGGGAACAAGCACAGTTGTTTATGATGGCGTCAGGGAAGCTGCAAGCTCTTTGTTATAAATATGAGATAGAAAAAACACTTCGTACTCCGGATTATGCAGGCTTTCAGCTCCTTGCATTGAATGATTATTCGGGTCAGGGCACGGCACTTGTCGGTGTACTTGATGTGTTCTTTGAAGAGAAAGGATATATCAATGCCCAGGAATGGAGGCGATTCTGCTCGGCTACTGTACCTCTGATGCGTACCGAAAAGTTTGTTTATAGTAATGATGAAACTTTTTCTGCCGATATTGAGGTTGCTCATTTTGGTGAGAAGGCTTTGACACAGGTTCCTGTAACTTATACGATAAAAGATGAATATGGGAAAGTGTATGTCCGGAACACTTTGGGAAACAAGGATATTCCAATAGGGAACCTTAATGGTTTGGGACGTATTGAATTTCCTTTGGAAAACATTGAAAAACCTATCAAGCTGAACCTGGAAGTTCGCATTGAAGGTACGGAGGCTGTAAATGACTGGAATTTTTGGGTATATCCCAAAGTTGTAGAACTGGCACAAGGAGATGTTTATTCAACAGATACATTGGATTCAAGAGCATTGGATGTTCTGAAAAAAGGTGGAAAGGTTTTAATTCTTGCTGCCGGGAAAGTGAGTTATGGAAAAGAAGTATCTCAGATGTTTACTCCTGTATTCTGGAATACTTCCTGGTTCAAAATGCGTCCTCCGCATACTACAGGTATTCTGGTGAATTCCAAACATCCGCTATTTCGTCAATTTCCGACAGAATACCATAGCAATTTGCAGTGGTGGGAGTTGTTGAACCGTGCTAATGTGATGCAATTTACTGATTTTCCTGCTGATTTCCAACCTACCATACAAAGCATAGATACTTGGTTTGTCAGTCGGAAAATAGGTATGTTATTCGAAGCAAATGTGCTGAACGGAAAATTGATGATGACAACTATGGATCTGGCTACGGATACTGATAGGCGTATTGTGGCAAGGCAGATGCATAAAGCTGTTTTAGATTATATGAACTCTGATTATTTTCGTCCGCAATTCACGATAGAACCGGAACGGGTCAGCGATTTATTTACTAAAGTAGCTGGTAGTGTGAAGTCGTATACGAAAGATTCTCCGGATGAATTAAAGCCAAAGATCAAGTAGGGTATATAATTTCCTATCGAAAGTTTATAATTTTCCCAGCGATAGCCAATGCGTTCCCTTATAAGGAACATTTCGTCCCCTTATGGAATACTTTTCGTCCCTCCATAAGGGGACGAAAAGTATTCCATAAGGGGACGAATTAGTTGTCGCTATCATTCCTGTTCATTATAGTCAGTTGAGAAACTGCCTGTGGGAAGATATAGCTCTGATTATTGAAGTAGATTTTCCAGAAACTCTATTTCGACAATTCTCAGTTCATATTTGGCCCTTTTGCTTTCATCTGATTTGTAAAGATCCAGTTCATTGGCTACCGGAGCTGCTACTTCGACAATTTGTCCGAAAGCATCTTCTTCACTGCTGCTCCCTTTTAGACGGATGGTGATTTCCTGAGTTAATACAGGTTTTACATTCAGATGGATATATCCGAGACTTTTTTCTGTGTCACCACTCCAGATGAGTTCTTCGCCCGCATATATTTCTAAAGGATAACTACGCATGCGCCATCCGGTCAGTTTCATGCAAATCTCATCTACGCGGGCCGGGCGATTCAGACGATAGGTGATCCAGGCGGTGCTGGCTTTGCCGTCATTCTTCCATTCACTCAGTTCATTGTCATCGTAACTGTTAGTTGCAGTTTCATTATTGGTGCCGGCCTTTACGGACTCAATGAAAACAGCTACTTTCTTGTCTGTATAAGACGGAGTCTGAGGAGTTTCTCCACGAGTAAGCCGCCCTTGCAACTCATTGGAAGGAATGTATTGGCTTAGTCCGTTCTTTACTTCTATAGGTAGAGATGTGAAATTTATTTCGGCTGATTGTAATCCGGCGGCACTTGCTTTGAGATGTACCTTGCCCGCTTCTGTAAGCGAACGTATCAAAACACGGTTCACGCCACATTCTACGGGAAGTTTCTGAGACAGAATATAGTTGTTTTCTCCTTGGGCTATACCTCCACGCCATTCTGCCGGACCTTCCATTTCAAAGGAAATCAAATCGTTGGCCAATGGGCAGCGTCTTCCGTCTTTATCTACTACTTCTACTTGTACCATAACCACGTCTGCACCATCCGCTTTCCAGCCTGCCGGGTTTTGCATCAGATTTAACAGAATGCGTTCCGGCTTTCCTGCTGTCTGTAATTCTGTACGGCAACATTCTTTTCCGTTTTGATCATAACCTACAGCTTCCAGTTTTCCTGCTTCAAACTTGACATCATTATATGTATGCAGAAAGTGATATTCCTGTATACTTTCTCCTAATGATTTTCCGTTTAGGAAGAGAGCTACACTGTCAGCGCTCGATACCACGTGTACAGGTTTGATTATACTTTCTTCATAGTTCCAATGACCGATGATATGAATACGCGGGTTCTCCGTATCAACCCATCCATCCCACATGGTTTGCAAAGCATAGAAAAGATCTTTGGGAATTCGCATGGCATCGGTGGCTCCGCTTCTCCGATAGTTTTCGACTCCGCGGAAGTGAGTATTACTGTCCGAGAAAATAATCTTAACGCCTCCCGAACTAACGCGGAATCCGGTTCCCGGACGTTCACGCCAGTAGTCATACCAGCGTCTGATGTTCTCAATGGCAAATGAATCCTGATTCTGATTGTAAGCTCTTGCATCCACTTGTTTCTGTACTTTATTAGTTACTGTGGATTTATAAGCTTTGGAGCCTTCTCCATGCTTATGATATGGATAGCTGTAATTGTCCCAATATTTGCGGAGCGCTTCATCCCTGCAATATTCTGTTGCCCACATCGGGTGATGGGCGCTTTTATTGATATAAAGCATTTCGCCTCCATATTCCGCTTCCCGAATATCCAGCATCTCACGTGAGCCGATGGCGCGTCCTCCATAAGGGTCATATTTATCACGTATGGCTTTCATTTCCAGCATGTGTTCTCTGCTGATAGATTCGTTGCCTGATTCGTAGAATAAGATACTCGGGTTATTACGGTTGTAAATGATAGCATCCCGCATTAGTTCTGTACGCTGTTCCCATTGGCGTCCTTGTCTGTCTTTTTCAGAGTCACCGGCAGGCATGGCTTGAATAAGACCTACACGGTCACAGGATTCTATATCTTGTTTCCAGGGAGTGACGTGCATCCAACGCACCAGATTGGCGTTGCACTCTACCATCAGTCCGTTGCTATAATCGCTTAGCCAGGCAGGGACTGATAAACCTAAAGCAGGCCATTCATTGCTTGTGCGCTGTGCAAATCCCTTCATTTGGAGTACGCGGTCATTCAACCAAATTTTACCATTCCCAAAGCGCGTTTTGCGGAAACCGGTGCGGGTGGCTACTTCATCTGTTTTCTTTCCATCAATCCATAGACTGGTTTTTACAGTATACAGATAACCATATCCCCAACTCCAAAAATGCAGATTATCTACTTCTGCGGAAGCTTTTACTACTGCTGTTTCGCCCGGTTGCAAAGTTATGCTTTCGCCAGACATCGTTTTTACAATTTTACCTTCACGGTCTTGAATCTCAACCTGATATGCAACTTGTTGTTTTTTTCGGTATTCATTCTTGATTTCCGATTCTGCATGTATGACGGCTTTACGTGACTTTACCCGGATGTTTTCGGCGTATATATAGACACCTGTTGTTTTCAGGTTACTGTAAAGGGGCAGGGTCTGATATAATTTATCTGTCAGATGTAGCCATACATTTTTAGGAAGGCCGCCATAATTGGCGTTGAAATTACGGTCATTCCATTGAAATCTGGTGTTAGTACCTCGTTCTTTATATTGCCAGTTGTTGTCTATACGCAGGGCGATGACATTTTCTTTATTATAAGATATGTAAGGGGTAAGGTCGAAACCTACTGCCATGACTCCATTTTCATGCAGGCCGATATGTTTGCCATTGATATAGAAGTCAGCGGCTTGCCGTACTCCTTCGAATTCTATAAATATTTTTTTCCCTTCGCTACCGGCAGGTAACCGGAAATGTTTGCGATACCATACGATAGTATCTGTCAGTTCGTCAATACTATAACGGAATGCTTCATCTTCATTGAAAGCATGGGGTAAAGTGACTTTTTTCCAACTGTTATCAGTATACTTCTGTTGTTCGGCTCCGTTTGCATCACCAACAGAAAGCAGCCAGTCCGAATTAAAATTGTATTTATGCCTCACGTCGTTATTTGAGGCTACTGCATAATGACTAATACATAGAATAGTCCAAAATAATAATAAAACTTTCTTTTTCATGGAATTTAATTTATCAGTATTAAAGCCGCAAAAATAAGCCAGAATACATTTTGTTCCGATGGAAAAGAATACGGATGTATGTAATATTGTTGTTTATTTCGTTTCCTCCAGAGTTTTCTCTCCTCCTTTTTGATATACAGAAGGAGATATTCCGAAATGTGACTTAAAGCATTTGCTGAAATAGAATGGGTCATTAATACCTACTTTGTAGGAGACTTCTGCTACAGTGAGGTGTTCTTCCGACAGTAATAGTTCTGCCGCTTTCTTCATGCGGATGATACGTAAATATTCATTCGGTGAATATCCAGTTACTCCTCGTAGTTTCTTATAAAATACGGTTCGTCCCAGTTTCATCAGTTGGGCAAATTCTTCTATGCTGAAATCAGAACGGGAGATATTGGCTTTCAGTATAACATCCAGACGGTCGGTGAATTCTTTATCCTGGTCGGTAGAATACATGGCTGCATGAACAATACCCGGTTCATTGGAGAACTTTTCACGAAGCTTTTCACGTTGCTCTATCAGACGGAATACCCGTGCCAGTAAGAACTTGATACTGAATGGCTTTGATATATAGGCATCTGCTCCGGAGTCAATTCCTTCCAATTGTTTTTCAGGAGAACTGAGTGCCGTTAATAGAATAATGGGAATATGGCTTGTTGCAAAGTCTGATTTAAGCCTTCTGGTAACTTCAAATCCAGTCATACCTGGCATCATAACATCGCAGATGATTAAGTCAGCATCATAAGTGCGGGCCTTTTCGAATCCCTTTGTCCCATCCTCAGCTACTTCTACTTCAAAATAGGCTCCAACTTCCTCTTTCAATAGTTCCCGGATTTCATTATCATCTTCGATAATCAGTACTTTCCGCTTGTTTAAAGGAGTTATTGTTTGGGGAGAAGCTGATGCCTCCTCAGAAAGTTCTGGCAAACTGTGTGTCTGTCCCTCTTCCTCTTTCAGTAGTACATTACCTGGTATGAGAAAATCTTTTTCGATATATACGGTCTTATCTGTAGGAATGCAGACTGTGAAGATAGAGCCTCCATTTTCATTATCCTTATATTCGATTGTACCTTTGTGCACTTGCACTAATTCATGGGTCAGATGTAAGCCGACTCCTATACTATCACCCGAGAAACTGCTTTGCATAAATCGTTTGAACAGCTCATGCTGTTTTTCTTTAGGGATACCGACTCCTGTATCGGATACTTGAATTTGTAGGATTTTCTTTGTTTCATCCACATTTACGGTAAAGATGACCGTTCCGTTTGCAGGAGTATATTTGAAAGCATTTGATAACAGATTATAGGTCACTTTGTCTAGGTTTCCTTTGTCAATAAACATTTTGTAAGATAATACAGAAGGCTCAAAGCGGAAATTCATATTTTTTTGTTCTGATATATCCTTGAAACTCAGAAATATTTCATAGAGGAAAGCGATCACATCCGTTTCCTCTAAAGAAAGTGCCAGTTTGTTATTCTGCATTTTTCTGAATTCCAACAACTGATTGATAAGCCTCAACATACGTTGGGTATTCTTATTCATGGTTTGTAATGGAGATGCTAATTCACGCGGAACATTGCTGACGCGCTGTATTTTCTCCAATGCTCCTTGAATCAAGGTAAGAGGAGTACGGAATTCGTGAGAGATGTTTGTGAAGAAGACTAACTTATATTCTGTCAGTTGTTTTTCTACATTGATACGGTTATGCAGACTATTAAAATTGTTGGCAATGCGATATGCAAAATATAGAACTATTATTAACAGTATGGTGTATCCCAGCATGGCCCAACTGCTTTTCCAGAATGGGGGGACAATGACGATTTTTAAAGTAGTTTCATCTTCATTCCATATCCCTGCACCATTGCAGGATTTTACGTGCAATGTATAGGTACCCGGATTGAGATATTTATAAGCGGCAAAACTTAAAGGAGAAGGGTCACTCCATCCTTTATCATAATTTTCTAACCAATATCGATATTTTGTCTGACTGTTATCAGAGTAATCGAAAGTTGAAAAATCGAGAATGAAAGAGTTCTGAAAATATTTTAATGTGATTTTATCCGAGTATGCCAAAGATTGTGTCTTTAAAGGCGAGTCGGCTATTTCAGGACTCATTTGAATACCATTGATGTATAAGTTGGTAAAAACGACAGGAGAAAAAACTTCATTGCTTGGTATTTTCATGGGATCTATCACTGTTAATCCATAGTTTGTACCGAAAAGAAGTTTTCCATCTGCACCTATACAGGCGCTGTTGTCATTATAGACATTCCCTAATGTATAAGAAGAAAAGAAATAATTCTCAAAGGAATCATTTTCCGGGTTAAATTTGGAAATACCATATTCTGTAGCAATCCATAATCGTCCGAGAGCATCTTCCAACATGGCTAATACGACATTGTTAACTAAACCATCTGAAGTACCGTAGTGTTTATACTCCAGCGAGTTGTAGTTATCCGTTGGTTTGCAAAGGTTCAATCCTGCTCCTGAAGTTCCTACCCACATCCTGCCTTTGCTGTCACGAAATAAGCATCTGATTTCATTAGAACAGAATTTCCCATTGACATTATTGAATAAATGATAATTGTCTATATTGGCAATTAATGAATCCGGATGAAAAATACAAATTCCCTCACTGGTTCCTGTCCAAATCATTCCGTTTTCATCTTCTATCATATTTCTCACCATTCTTAAACCATGCTTTTGCTGAAGAAAATGGCGGAATTTATACTTCCCATCCGGGGTTGGTTCAGCTAAGGCCAGTCCTCCTCCGAATGTTCCTACCCACATACGGTCTTTACTATCGCAATAGATAGAGAATATGTGATTGTGAGCCAATGTCGAAGGATCGGATGCAACATTTTTATACCATGTATTTCCTATCTTTAATCCTTGTCCGCGAGTTCCCATCCATAGTTGTCCCAGACTGTCTTTTGCAATCACATATACATTGGATTGGAAGTACTGACTGCTGGTTTTAGGATTCAGATGAATATCATAATTATACAATCCTCCTTTGCGGGTTCCTATCCATATATCTCCATTCTCCATTCGGGTTAACATCCGAATGGTGTTTGAACGGTCGAAGAGTTCGCTGGATTCCGGATAGAAGCGAGTGATGCCTTCATTGGATATTGAAATACGAGATAATCCGGAATGTTCGGAACTAACCCAGATAGCTCCGGCTTTGTCTTCCATTACATATTGTAGAAAATCAGAACTAATCGGAGAGTCCTTTACATCGGAAACAAAATGCTCCAATTCATTTTCAGATGGTTTGTAAGCAAACAACCCATTACCGTAAGTTGAAATCCAGATTATCCCGCGGGAGTCGTGAACGACATGGTAGCGTTCAAAGTCAATATAGCTTAATCGGTCTTCAGGTATTAATTGAAGTTCTCTCATTTCTCCTGTCTTTGCAAGGATATAGCGAACTTTCCCTGAATGATTGTATATCCAATAGTCCCCATGATTATCACGAAATACATTTCCATTTTTAAGATTCAATTGAGAGTTTGGGGTCACTTGATGCGTATTAAAGTCATAGTCATAGACACCTGCAGATGTCATTAGAACCCATTTGTTTTTTAGTGCGAAATTTCCGGTGAATGCTATCTTCTTTCCGTTGGGAAGGGAGGCTGACCGGATGAGTTTTCCGGAAGTAGAATTATAATGATATATATCGCCCTCCTTAGTAAGGAAATACATATCCTGTTCATATGATATTGATCGCATGAAATTATATTTCCGGTCTACTATTTTGAAATCTCCTCTGGTAGCGTAAGATAGTCCGCGTTGAGTACCGATCCATATCCGGCCAGAAGCGTCTTCCCACATGAACTGCACTCGGTTGTCCGGCAGATTGCCATGTTCTGTTTTAAATTCGACGGAGGTTATTTTCCGGTCATTTTGGATTATCATCTGACGTGCTCCATTTTCCGGATGACACAGCCACACGTCTCCATTGGAAGCTAATAATGAACTGGAATAGTTTTGTTTATATTCCCCGTTTCCGGTGAAATCTACGAAACGGGCTCTCTGCAGGTCATAGCAACTATATAATTCCGCTACTGTCCTTATCCAGAGGAAGCCATTTTTGTCTTCCATGACTTGATAAATGCGGTTGTCTGCCAGTGAAATCTGGTCATGCTTATTGGTTTCCGGCTGAAAATTCAGGAAAGAGTTACCGTCGTAACGACTTAAGCCATTTAGTGTGCCTAACCATAAGAAACCTTTGCTGTCCTGATATATATTGCGGATAGAGTTGCTGGGCAATCCGTCCGTCGTTCTCATTTTCTTAGCGCGAAGTTCTATTTCACTAAAGGCGTTTGCCGCAATAGCGGTTAATAAAACAATTATTAATAAAGTTCTGCGTCTCATATAGATTTCAAGATTATAGCTAAATGGTTAACAAAAATAATACGAAAATCATGTTGCCCGTCGGCAAAGGTAGGAAATTGGAGATGGAGCTCCATGAATTATCGTACATATGCCTGTAAATTTTGTCACATACTTCATGTGGAAGACCTACAAAAGCATTTCTTTCAACCGTATTGTAGCCTTCTGCAACTGTGCATCCACTGTCTTTATGCTGATGCCGAATTCTTCCGCTACTTGCGCATAGGTTTGTTTTTCCTCACGAATACGGATAAAAACTTCCCGGCAGCGTTCTGGCAATCGGTCGAGGGCTTTTACATATCGGGCAAAGAGTTCTTCGCTGATGAGGGTATCTTCGGGAGATACGGCCTGGCCAGTCGGTTCTTGTGATGTATCGGCAAATAGGGTGGGGCGTCGCTCTTCTTTTTCGATGTAGTTTAGCGAAGCGTTTTTAACAAGAATGAAACAATAGTCCTCGATATTGGTGATATCTAACAATTGTTTGCGGTGTTCCCAAAGTTTCAGGAATACATCAAGCACGATTTCCTGTGACCACTCTTCATGATGAGTATAGTAGTAAGCAATGCGGAACAGGCGGTCATACGTCATGTTATAGAAATCCCGGAAAGCAGTTTGTGAATCCTGCTCGCTCATTTTCCGTAAATATCTTCTGACTTCTTGTTCGGTCATGATGTTCAGTCGGTTAGTAGTGCCGGGGGACAAAGGTAAAGCTTTCTTGCTATTTTACAACTATCGGCACATCATTTAACTGAAATCCTAACTTCATTTTCCTGTAGCATTTCTGAAATCTGCAGGCTTCATCTTTGCACCCCGAAAGGAAACTTGATTTAATTTATCAAATGAATCGACATGAAAGTGAAAAGATGTTTTTTAGAGTGGAGTTTGGCAAGTAGGCGACTGGCTGTCGCTTTCGCCTTCGTTTTGGGAGGAGGTATGGCGTTTGCTGCCAATCTTGTTCCACTGAAAGGTGTTGTAAAAGATGCTACAGGAGAACCGCTAGCCGGCGTTACAGTGAGAATCAAAGACGGGAAACTGGGAACGGTGACCGATGGCAATGGACACTTCGTTCTGGAAGTAGAAAAAGGGAAAAAATTGCTGCTAAGCTACATCGGCTTTACGGACAGGGAAGTGGTAGTCACAGACGACAAACAATTGCAGATTGTGCTTCAGGAAGATGCACAACAGTTGCAGGAAGTGGTAGTCGTAGGCTATGGTACGGCGAAGAAAGTAAATCTGGTGGGTGCTGTAGACCAGATAGACAGCAAACAGATTGCAGAACGCAGCAATAGTAATATTTCCCGTTCATTGCAAGGAATGGTGCCGGGATTAAATATTACGTTTAGTGATGGTAAGCCCTCGCGCACTCCATCCATCAATCTACGTGGCACGGGAAGTATCGGTGCAGGTGGTAGTGCACTGGTCCTGATAAATGGAGTGGAAGGTGACTTGAATTCTGTGAATCCTGCAGATGTGGAAAGCGTATCCGTACTGAAAGATGCTTCTTCGGCAGCCATCTATGGTGCTCGTGGTGCTTTTGGTGTGATACTGGTAACTACCAGGAATGCTTCTGCCGGAAAGACCAAAGTTAATTATAACGGAAGTTTTTCCTTGCACCAACGTACGGTGAAGACTGAGGATGGCATTGTTAGCAATGGTTTGCAATGGACCAATGGTTGGTATACAGCTTATCTGGAAGGACAGGAGGCGCCTCCGGGAGGTATTAACAACGTGTTTAAGTATTCTACGGATTGGTATAATGAACTGGTGCGGCGTGATGCAGATCCTTCACTAGATAAAGTGCGTGTCAATGATAAGGGGGAATATGAATATTTTGGCAATACGAACTGGCTGGATATCATTTATAAAGACCATAATTATTCTACGGAACATAACGTTAGCATCAGTGGTGGTAATGAGCGTGCCCGTTATTATGTGTCCGGGCGTTACTATAATCAGGATGGTATTTACTCTGCCGGTGACGAAAAGTATATGCAATATAATATCCGTTCAAAAGGAGAGATACAAATCAACAACTCTCTTTTACTGGAGAATAATACAGATGTCATGATTTTCCGTTCCCATCAGCCAATGGTGATGTACGACCGGCAGAATATAGCTCGCCAATTACAACACCAGGGGTATCCGATGACCATGGAGAAGAACCCTGACGGTACATGGACAGAAGCGGCCGTATATGTGGGCTGGGCAGGATTTGTGGAAGGAACTTCCTGGCAGAAAGATAACAAACTGGATGTACGCAATACGACAACCCTGACATATACGCCTATTAAGGACCAATTGGTCTTTAAGGGAGATTTCACTTATTATAGTAGTAAGTCAACCCGGTTGAGAGCTGAAAACCAGTATAACTATTATACGGGACCGGAGATTATGGGAACCCGTAACACATTCAGTTCTCTGGAGAATATGGATTATAATAAGGAATATATTTCAAGTAACGTCACAGGTAATTATATTCCTAAATTCTCCAATTCGAATCATTATCTGAATGTTCTGTTGGGTTGGAATCTGGAACATCAGGATTATAAAACGATTCAGACCTACCGGCGTGGTTTAATCAGTGCCACCAAGCCAAGTTTTGCTTTGATGGATGGCGACTACTATACAACGGGGCAAGGTGGAAATGAATGGGCTTATGTAGGCTTTCTCTATCGGGTGAATTATAACTATAAGAGCCGCTATCTGGCCGAAGTAAGTGGGCGGTATGACGCCTCTTCCAAGTTCCCGGAGAATCAACAATGGGGTTTCTTTCCTTCCGGGTCGCTGGGCTGGCGCATTTCTGAAGAACCTTTTATGGAGTCTACCCGTAACTGGCTGGATAATCTAAAAGTTCGTGCCTCTATCGGCAGTTTGGGAAATGGTAATGTCAGTCCTTATCTTTATCTTTCCACAGTGCCCATTAAGAAAACCTCTGTTATTCTGGGAGATGCTTTGCAGACGTATGCCACAGCTCCGAACATTGTTCCCAATAGTCTGACGTGGGAGAAATCGACAACCTATGACATCGGGTTGGATATAGATATGTTCTCAAACCGTTTGTCTATGGTTTTTGATTATTACCAACGCTATACGACAGATATGTACACTGTGGGCCCCATTTTGCCTGCCGTACTGGGCGCCGCAACGCCTAAAGGTAATAATGCGGAGATGAAAACCAAAGGCTGGGAACTTTCAGTTATGTGGCGTGATAACTTTACGCTGGCAGATAAACCGTTTAATTATAGTGTGAAAGCAATGATGTGGGATAGCCGTACATGGGTTACCAAGTTCAACAATCCTACGAAGTTACTTTCTACTTATTATGAGGGACAGGAAATCGGTACTATTTGGGGATACCATATCGAAGGACTGTTTAAAGATCAGGCTGAGATTGATGCCCATGCCGATCAGTCTAAACTGAAAGTCTCTGCAACAAATATCCTGAAACCGGGTGATTTGAAGTTTGCTGATCTTGATAAAAGCGGTACGGTGGATAACGGGCAGAATACGCTGGATGACCATGGTGATTTGAAAGTTATCGGTAATACTATGCCCCGCTACCAGTTCGGTCTGAATCTGGCTGCCAACTGGAATGGTATCGGCATCAGTGCTTTCTTTCAGGGTGTTGCCAAGCGTAACTGGTACCCTCACCGTGAGTCGGCTTTCTTCTGGGGACAATATGACCGCCCTTACAGCTATATGCTGAAAGAACATACCGGAGACAATGTATGGACAGAAGAAAACCAGAATACGGATGCTTACTGGCCTCGCTATCGCGGTTATCTGGCCAATGGATCTACCAAAGCGTTGGGCATTCAGGCTAATGACCGTTACTTGCAGAATGTGGCTTATGTTCGTCTGAAAAATCTTCAGATAGATTATACTTTCAAGAAAAAGTTCTGTGAGAAGCTACATCTACAGGATTTGAAAATTTACCTTGCTGGTGAAAATCTCTTGACGTGGACTCCACTGAGCAAGCATACCAAGATGTATGATCCCGAAGGCATCAGTGCAGGTGATGCGGACTTCCGTTCCACTGCCAATACTGACGGAGACGGATATGGTTATCCTATTCTGAGTAGCTATACCATAGGTATTAATGTAACCTTTTAACACAGAAGATGATTATGAAAAAATATTGGCTGATAGGTCTGTATGCTTTGGCACTGACCTCTTGTGATAGTTTTTTGAATTGTGAGCCCGAGAATAGTTTCTCTTCCGAAGGATTTTTGGAGTCAGAATCGGACTTACGCCTTTATACGAATGGTTTTCTGCAAAGTTTCCTGCCCAGTGAAGAAACAATAGCGTGGGGTGGTGACCAGTATGCAGATTATTGCGCGACGCGCTCGTCTACTACTTTTCTTATCGGTGATACGTGGGACGACACCCAACAAGGTGGTTGGGGAACGGATGACTGGGGTGAGCTGCGCCAGATTAATTACTTCCTCGATCATCTGCCCAATGCTAAAGGCAAAGTGACGGATGCCATTTATCTGCATAATGAAGGTGTGGGGCGTTTCTGGCGTGCGTATTTTTATTATGGTATGGTCAGAACATTCGGTGATGTCCCCTGGTACGAAACAACGCTGGATGTAGACAATCGGGACGAACTCTATAAACCGCGTGACAAACGTGAAGTCGTGATGGATAAGATACTGGAAGATCTTGACTTTGCCTGTACCAATTGTTCTACAGACAAGACGTTGACAGAAAGTAGCACACTGATTACAAAATGGGTGGCTCTGGCACTCAAGTCCCGTATTTGCCTTTTTGAAGGTACCTATCGTAAATATCATACGGAACTGGGATTGCAAAACTCAGCCGATAAATTCCTGCGAGCTTCTGTTGCCGCGTCAGAGGAATTGATGACAAAGGGGCCTTATAAATTAGTGAGTACAGGAGATGTGGAGACACAATACCGTTCTCTGTTTACTTCGGAAGATCTGAATACGACAGAAGTAATTTGGGGAATTTCTTTTAAGAAGGATTTGCGCATGCACTCCATCACCTGGAAACTGTTTTCCGCTTCGTTCGGTGCAAACTGGTCGTTGGTGCGTCCCTTTGTGAATATGTATCTGATGCGTGATGGCAGTCGGTTTACCGACCGCGCAGATTACACCACTATGCAATACATGGATGAATTCCAGAGCCGTGACTGCCGTCTGATGCAGACCGTTATCTCTCCCTCTTATCAGCGGAAAATCAGTGGTACGGTGAAACCTGATGCTCCCAATTTCTCTATGACCTCTACCGGGTATCAACTTGTCAAATGGGCGATAGATGATGATGTGCACGTGGGAAAGGCCACAGCGAATAACTCTATCCCTATCTTCCGCTATGCAGAAATCTTGCTGAATTATGCCGAGGCTAAAGCGGAACTGGGTGAATGTGACGAGGCGGTATGGAATACTACAATCAAGCCATTGCGCGAACGTGCCGGGGTGGACGGTAAGATTCCGGCAGCTTATGATCCTTATGTGGCTGCCTATTTCAAGAATCAGACAACGGACAAATGGATTCTGGAAGTGCGTCGTGAACGTGGTGCAGAACTGGCTTTCGAGGGGGTACGCTATGATGACATCATGCGTTGGAAATTAGGTGACCTGATTGACAAAGTGTGGCAGGGAATTTACATTCCTCAGAAAGGTGAGGCTTATGACTTGAATGGCGATGGTGTGAAAGATGTGGCCGTAGTAGATAAAGAACCGCCTGCCGGAGACAAGATTAAAGGTGTGCAATATGTGGTTATCGGTAAAACCAACCGTTTGTCCGGAGGTGATCATGGGTATATAGAGTTTGGTTTTAATCAAGGTCGCAAATGGGAAGATAAGAAATACCTGCACCCGATACCTCTGACAGCCACTCAGATAAATCCGGCTTTATTGCCACAAAATCCGGGCTGGTGAAAATAGATTGACAGGAATAAACTAAAAAAGAAGATAATGATGAAAACAAAGAAAATGTTAGTAAGTGCAGTTCTGTTGGCAACATGCCTGATGACTGCGCAGGCGCAACGCCGCAATGAGATTCAGGTACCTGATTTGGATGGATATACCACTTTGAAGTGTGACTTCCATATGCATAGCGTTTTCTCGGACGGTTTGGTCTGGCCTACCGTGCGGGTAGATGAGGCCTATCGTGAAGGCCTGGATGCCATATCCCTGACGGAACACATCGAATACCGCCCTCATAAGAAGGACATCGTGGCGGACCATAACCGTTCATTCGACCTCTGCCGGAAACAAGCCGAAAAGTTAGGGATACTCTTAATCAGAGGTAGTGAGATTACCCGTTCTATGGCTCCGGGACATTTCAATGCCATTTTCTTGGCCGACTCCAACCCGTTGGAACAGAAAGAGTATAAAGATGCGTTTTATGAGGCGAAGAAGCAAGGGGCTTTCATTTTCTGGAATCACCCCGGCTGGTCGGCTCAACAGCCGGATAGCACCAAGTGGTGGCCTGAACATACGCAACTCTATAATGACGGTTGCATGCACGGCATCGAGGTAGCAAACGGTCCTCTCTACATGCCCGAGGCCATCCAGTGGTGCCTGGATAAGAATCTGACGATGATTGGTACTTCTGATATTCACCAGCCTATCCAGACAGATTATGATTTCTCTAAAGACGAGCACCGGACTATGACGTTTGTTTTTGCCAAAGAGCGTTCTCCGGAGGGAATTCGCGAAGCACTCAATAATCGCCGTACTGCCGCTTATTATCGCGAACTGGTGATTGGTCGTGAAGATTTGCTTCGTCCTTTCTTTGAGAAGTGTGTGGAGATAAAGGAAGTCAGCCGCAATGAAAAAGGGGTAACGCTTTCCATTATGAATACTACGGATTTGATTCTGAAACTGAAAAAGACTGCACATGATACTTCCCTGGTTTATTTCCGTGATATGACGTTGAAACCACATACATGCTACAGTGTACGTATCGGTTTTGATAACGGCATCAAAGGAGGAGATCTGAATTTTGAAGTAACGAACTTTATTGTTGCACCCGATAAAGGATTAAATTATACTCTGAAATTGTAGCTGATTATTGGCTGGTGATAAATCGCCTCTGATGAGTAGGAATACTTTCGGGGCGATTTTATTGTCCTATTCTTCAATGAACATCAGGTCACTGATGATACCGTCTGAAATGAATATACCTTCACGCGTCAGACACAGGTAGTTATCTTTCAGTTCCAGTTTGCCACTTTTCAGATAAGGAAGTGCCATATCCATGCAGTATTGCCATAATTCAGTGCCGAAAGTTTGTTCTACATATTGCATAGATACTCCCCACATCGTGCGGATGGCCGTCATGATACATTCGTTATAACGAGTAGCGATGTCCCGGTATTCGGTTTCAAATTCCCGATGACCCTCTTCAATGGAGTGCATGTACTTCTCTAAAGATGCAACGTTCCATTCCCTTGTAAAGGTATTGAACGAATGTGCCGAAGGACCGCATCCCAGATAAGGAATCCCGCGCCAATAGGATGTATTGTGCCGGGAATACATCCCCGGTTTGCAGAAGTTGGATATCTCGTAATGCTCGTATCCGGCGGCAATCAGTGTATCTATCAGTGCAGAGAAAAAGTGTACGCTACTTTCCTCGTCTACTTCGTGGATGCGATGGGTCAATAGCATTTCGTAGATGGGAGTTCCTTCTTCGTACGTAAGGTGATAGGCAGAGATATGCTCAACGTTGAGGCTGACGGCTTGCTGCAAGTCTCGCTTCCAGCGTTCGTTTGTTTCTCCCGGCAGGCCATAGATAAGATCGATGCTGATATTCCGGAAACCTGCATGCCGACAACGCCTCACTGCTTCGACGGCTTGCGCAGCATTATGCCGCCTGTTGAGCAATTGCAGGGTGGCATCGTCAAAAGTTTGTATCCCCATGCTGATACGGTTGAAAGGTAGCATAGCCAGCATTCCGGTGTATTCTTCCGTCAGGTCATCCGGATTGGCTTCAAGAGTTATTTCCTTTACATTCTCCAAACCATAGACTTGCTCAATAGTGTTGAATACCTGCCGGAAATCTTCTTCCGATAATTGTGAAGGCGTTCCACCGCCGAAATAAATTGTTTCGACGGCTTCTCCCTTTAGATATTCTTTGCGTTCCGTAAGTTCACGGCAAAGAGCATGGATATAACGCGACTTCAACTCCGAACGAGTGGTGGAGTAAAAATCACAATAGATGCAACGAGTCTTGCAAAAAGGAATATGTATATAGATGCCTGCCATGATTGTACTGTTTTAGTAGCCTAATCTCTTTTGCTGGCAAAGATAATGCAAACCGAAAGCAGAACTTTCATGCTTGCATGAAAAAGTTATGCTGAGGTGCAGCTTATCTTCGCTTTTGGGCAAAAAAACAATTCCTTTCGAACTGGCATCAGGGGAAAGATACCGTCTTCACGGTGCCATCAGAAAAGTGAATGGTTACTGTGTCTCCGTTTTGCTCAAAAGACTTCACAGGCGTTAGTTCCTTTTTCGTGAACGGCTTGCCGCTCTTCTTCCACAGTTGCAGTGTTATGAATATCTTATCACCGGAATGGGTGGTTGCAGCATTGATAACAGAACATTTATTGCTTACCGGATGCAGCCCTTCCGTTTGCACGAACTCTACTTCGGTCCAGCCTTGCAAATTGACAAGTGCCGTCTGATAGGCGCCGTTATCCGTACAGTAAACCGTATGTTCTCCTGTCTCTTTCTCCTTGGTGGTGATAGGTTCATCCAATTCCGGCAGAGAATAATGTCCATAACGCAGCCCGGTGCTGACGGGGAATGAAACTTTGTCTACACGAAGTATACCGTTGGGGAGCGGGATGTCTGCCAAACGGAACTTGATTTCGGGATTGGTTTCAAGTTCTGCATCCCGGTAATAAATGCCATCTTCAAACTTCTTGAAAGTATAGAGGCGAAGCACTTCCCATTGCTGTTTGGCATTCAGTATAGCGTAATTCATTGATACTTTTCCATCAGGGCTATCTGCCATCCAGGGAAATGCTGTATTATACGATAATTTATTATAATTCTCAGTAGAACGGAATTTCTGCCAGTCCTTGGCAACCGTCTCGTGGCACCATGCGCGTATTTCAGCACTACCGTTATTGGGATAATTGGTCACCAGTGTGTTCGATCCCCCCATAAATTTATTGTATACCTTGCCGGGTTGAAGCTCCTTTTCCCAGGCACCGTTGTTTTCTACGGCTGTCCAGAACGGATTGTCGGCAGGTAGTAATAATCCCAGAAATGCTTTCCCCATCCAATATACACTGCCACGGCAACTGTATATCTGTACCGCAGGCTCAAAGGCTCCATAGAATCCTAAGGTCGGCACCCGGTCTTGCATCAATGCAGGGTTTTGGAGGAACTGAAGCAAAGTGGAAGATGCAATGCGGCGCATCCAACCGTAATTAATGGACGGGTCGTTGAGCCATCCCATTAGTGGGAAAGGAACGATGGTTGCTATGCGGTAGGTGATGCTCCTTCCGTACATATTCATTCTGCCGTCTTCGGCAAACATATATGGATAGTTAGGAATCAAGTCACGGAAGTTATCGACAAACCGGTGTCCGGCTTCCGGGTTGAATTTATCTCCATAATAGTGTGCCCAAATCATGCCATACATCTGGAAAGCCCACATGCTGTAATAATCGTAGGCCGGGCTATCATTATACCAGCCATAGCCACGATATTGCTCCAATGACTTTTGGAGCAATTCGTTCAGGTAGTCGTCTTTGACGGTATAACCGTGATTCTTGAAAAAAGACATCACGAATATATTGAAGAAACGCCAGTTGGAACCAATGGTTGGTCCGTTGCCATAGCTAAGCATCAGTGCGGCAAGGGCGTCTTTCTCTTGCTGGGTCAGTGGTTCCCAGATGATTTCCGGCATCACGGTCAGTGATAAGGCAAGTGCTCCGAATTCAACAAGCGTCTGGCTCGGTCCTCCTTTAAGATGCTGTATATATCCGGACTTCGACGAATCACTCATATTGCGTAACTGCTGCCGATAATAATCTCCCACTTTAATCCCGTTCAACTCTAAGTCGGGATTCTCTTTCAATAGGGGAATAGCTACGAACATGGTACGGCAAAGACCTTCCAGATTCTCTGTCTTGTTTGGCTTTCCGTCAGCCGGGTAACTTTTTCCCGGTTGTTTAGGGAAGTGCATCGGATCGTCCAATGTGTGAACATAGCTGAATGCTCCGTCCAGTAAATAAGTGGCGGCATCCAGCCAGTGCTGACGTGTCATTCCGGTGAGAGGACTCAGTTGATAATCCGGGCGTACTAAATGAAATACGGAATCATTTGCAGCCTGTGGTGAGGATGCGTTTACTTTTAAGGAAAATAATAAAGCAAACAGTAATAATCCTCCGATCATTTTAGAAAATACGGTCTTCATCATATTGTGTGTATTACATGGTAAGAATATTCTTATTTATTTCTCTTTGCAAAGAAAGTGCTTTCTACGCAAAGGGAGTGGCTATTTTGAGGTCAAAAAGGGCAAATATTGGACCAATATCATTCTTTCAGCCCTATCCGGGTCGTATCCGAACCGTATCTGCTCCGTACTTGCTCCGTAGCAAATTCGGTTAGAAGTACCTCCAACCGAATTTGCTACGGAGCAAGTACGGAGTAAGTGTATCTCAGATATATCCCGGTATAGAGTAATTGAAACATAATATTACCAATGGATAAGATACTTTTAGATATATTTACGTATATTTGCTGGCGCTTAATAATTATATTAACCCCCGAAACTAACTATGAAGATAATGTTTACTGTGAAAGAAAAAATCTGGAGTTTTGTATTCTACCTTGGAATATTCATCCCTTTGGTATGCCAAGCTACAATGACGCCTAAGCATGATTCTTTGGCGTTTAAATCTTCATCTATTCTGAATGGGCTGTCAAGCAAAGATGTGCAATCGGTGTATCAAGACCGGGATGGCTATATCTGGATATCTACCCGTAACGGACTTTTCCAGTATGATGGTTATTCCATTACGACCTATAAATCCAATCTCTATTGCCCTGACCTGCTTACCAGTAATAATATCATGTGTGTGGCTGAGGATGCTCAACATCAGTTGTGGATTGGCACTTATAACGGACTGAATGTATTGGATAAGCGAACCGGAAAAATCCGTAAGATAGAGAACGCGGAAGTGGCTGGTACAGGTACGTCTCAGATTCTGGTGACGAGTGATAACCGCATTTTGTTTGCTACCGAAGGGGGATTGCTTGAGTATCTGGAAGATGAAAATCGTTTTTTAGCTTTTAACCAAAGCAATACTGATGGAGTATTTCCTCGGACAACTGTTAAATCTTTGTTTGAAGATGACCGTGGGGACATTTGGATTGGTACGTGGAGTGAGGGATTGTTCCGTTATGAAACGAAAACCGGTAAATATTGGAAATATCCGAGAATGAATGTAGGGAACTCTGCCCATGTTGTTTTTCAGGATAGCCACCGGGATGTATGGGTGGGAACCTGGGGCTCGGGTTTACATTTGCTGCACAATGCTTATAATCCGGAGAAAACAACTTGGACAACATTTGCTCATGATGAGAAACAACCGGGTACAATTTCTGACAATCTGATTTATGCTATTTCTGAGGATGTCAATACTCATTCTTTGTGGGTAGGCACCCGTAGCGGTTTAAGCATACTCCCATTGCGGAATGCAGAGACGCCACGTTTTAAATTTGAGAATTGCTATTCCGGTGAGTCGGAAAACTCTATTAGCATTAGCGAAGTAGCCTCTTTATGGCGCGACCGGCAAGGCATCATGTGGGTAGGTATGATTGGGGGTGGTGTCAATATGGTGAATACCCGTAAAGCGAAATTCAGCCTGGACCGTTTGCCCGAAGTGAAGCGGACGCTAAAGAGTAATTCAGTCCGTAGTATTCTGCTGGATGACGAAGGACAACTCTGGATGGGAATCAGCACTTATGGCTTTGGGGTGAAAAACCGTGAGACAGGGAAATTCACTCATCATGGCCAGATGTCCAGCTTCAGCTCATACAGTGGGATTTCTACTGTAATGTCCATCATGCAATCTCCATCTACCGGTCATATCTGGATTGGCGTATACAATGGAGGGGCTTACGAGATAGATAAGTCGGCACCTATGGGGACAGGTGTGAAAGCACATAATTCTTCGAATGCCCCATGGATGTGCAACTCTTGTATCTATTATATATATGAAGACTCCAGACATAACCTTTGGTTTGCTACCAGGGGTGGAACCTCGATGCGTGCGGCAGATGGAATTCCGGTACGTTTTGACTCTTTGAGCGTGGGAGGTGTGCCGGTGCAGGATATGGTTGTAATGCAACTTGCCGAAGGGCACAATGGTGATATGTGGATGGCGTCCAGTACTCATGGAGTCATTCGTATTCAAGGGAGTGGAAATTCCTTGGGCGGATATACACTTTCCGGTTATTCAGTTGCCAACGGAAAGTTGAGCAGCAATTATGCCGACTGTGTTTATAAGGATATTGAGGGGCGCATTTGGGTGGGAACCGGAGGAAGCGGTTTGAGTCTTTACGATGCTGCGGCAGATGCGTTCTTGCCGGTGCATGAGTTATGGAATCTGCCGGGAGACGCGGTAGCGAATATTCAGAGTGATAAAAAAGGTAATCTTTGGTTGGGAACCAATGCAGGTTTGTTGAGGCTTACTGTGCCGCGGGATTTGCAGAATGTGACTTATCGCTTATATACCACCTCTGATGGTCTGCAAGATAATATATTCAATCGGGGAGCATCGTTCGTTGCTGCTGATGGTGAAATGTTCTTCGGCGGGCACCGGGGGTACAACAGCTTCTACCCTGATAGGCAGGAAGAGCAGGTATTCTCTTCTCCGGTCGTAATCACTGATATTGAAGTGTTCAATCAGTCGTGGACTGCTCTTTCTGATGAGGAACGTGCAGAAATCTCAAGCCTGTCTCCAAGGTTCACGGACGAAATTGTTTTGGACTATAAGCGCAATAACTTCAACATAGAGTTCTCTGCATTGGAGTATGCCAATCCGGAGAGGAATCAATATGCCTACAAATTGGATGGCTTTGATGCGGGTTGGCAATATACAAATGCCTCCAAGCGTTTTGCATATTACAATAACTTGAAGTCCGGCACTTATACTTTTCATGTGAAGTCTTCCAATTCAAATGGTATCTGGGACGAGAATGTACAAACTGTAAAAGTCGTTATTCTGCCGCCGCCCTGGAAAACCTGGTGGGCCTACACCTTATATATATTAGTACTTCTCGGTATTACCTGGTATATTTTCCGGATTATCCGTAATCGTATCCGTTTGCGCAATGCATTGCATCTCCGTGAAATGGAACAGGCAAAGGCTGAGGAGATAAATCATGCCAAACTGCAATTCTTTACTAATATCACACACGAGTTATTGACTCCGCTGACCATCATCTCGGCTTCTGTGGACGAACTAAAACAGACGGCCCCTGCTTATAAGGAGCAATATAGTGTGATGACACATAATATAAATCGGTTGATACGCCTGTTGCAGCAGATATTGGAGTTCCGCAAAGCAGAGACAGGTAACCTGAAATTGAAAGTGTCACAAGGAGATTTGGCGCAGTTTGTGCGCCGGAGTTTAGATGGTTTCCGCCCATTGATGAAGAAAAAGGATATTCATTTCACTATTCAAAGTGATGCGGATAAATGTTTTGCTTTCTTTGATCCCGATAAGTTGGATAAGATATTGTATAACTTGCTCTCTAATGCTTCTAAATATAACAAAGCCGGTGGGAAGGTCAGGATTGAACTTAAGCATGATGAAGCAAATGAAACAGTTTATATTATAGTAAAAGATAATGGTCCTGGTATTTCGAAAGAATCGCAAAAGAATTTATTCAAACGCTTTTATGAGGGAGATTACCGGAGGTTCAACACCATTGGTACGGGTATTGGGTTGTCGCTGGTGCGCGATTTGGTAGCCTTGCATCATGGCACAATCTCCGTAGAGAGTGAGGAAGGAGAGGGGACAGCCTTTAATGTACAGATTCCGATTGGTCGTTCTGCTTATTCTGAAGAAGAAATAGATGATGCTGGTACTCTCCCAACTCCAGATGTGGCTGATGACTTGCAGAAAGATGTCGTGTTTACGAATGCACCGTCTTTGCCGGAAGATGGTGATCTTGGCAAAGAAAGTGTGGCGGAAGAGAAAAAATATGCTTTATTATTGGTTGAAGATAACGAGGATTTATTGGGATTGATGGTGAAACTTCTGGGCACTGAATATTTAATCCATACTGCAACCAATGGTAAGGAAGCACTTGATGTGTTAGAGGAAGAGGACATTGACCTGATTGTATCTGATGTGATGATGCCGGTAGTGGATGGCATTGAATTATGTAGGAATATAAAAGGTAATTTTGACACTTCCCATATTCCATTGATTCTGTTGACTGCAAAAAAACAGGAAGAAGACAGGGTGGAAGCATATGAGTCGGGTGCAGATGCATTTATAACGAAACCGTTTAATTTAAGTGTACTTCATGCACGTATCAGTAATCTGTTGAAATCTCGCGAGCGGGTTATGAAAGACTTCAAGAAACAACTGGTATTTGAGGCGAAAGAGTTGAATTATACCAGTATGGATGAAGATTTTCTGCAACGTGCCATTGATTGTGTGAATCGTCATTTGGATGATCCGGAATTTGACCAGACCCGTTTTCTGGAAGAGATGCATACTACTAAATCCACATTCTTCCGTAAATTGAAATCCTTGACAGGATTAACCTATGTTTCATTTATCCGCAATATCCGTATGAAGGCGGCCTGCCGTATTATGGAAGAGAAAAAACAGATCCGTATATCTGAATTGTCATATGCAGTTGGCTATAATGACCCGCGCTATTTCAGCAGTACCTTTAAGAAGGAAATAGGTATGCAGCCTTCCGAGTATATGGAACGTTTCACCTCTGGCGGAACCATTGAAGGAGAATAAATTCACTGTTAATCTTTTTGCATTAAGCCTGATATGTTGAAGAATGTCTCAACTTATGTAGGCTTTTGTCCCATGCACCAAATACAAACATGTTTGGGACATTCGTAAGCCCTTTACTCTTTGAATGTCCATAGATTTGCGATGTGGCTATAGAACTAAGCATGCAGTTCTATCAACCATATTGCGTGTTAAATTATTTTTTTAATCTTAAAATTCATACGATGGAAAAACAAAAGATTTCCTCGAGGGCGGGATTGAGTAAGGTGCTTTCTACCTTAATAATCTGTATGGCTCTTATGATGAACGTCTCGTATCTGAGCGCTCAGAATTCCCAAGTTACAGTAACAGGTACAGTAGAGGACCCGTTGGGACCTGTAATTGGTGCCAGTGTGGTCGAAAAAGGTGTACCTTCCAATGGATGCATTACCGATATTAATGGTAATTTCTCTCTGAAAGCGAGTCCGAATGCTACATTGATAGTAAGTTTTGTGGGTTACAAAACAGTAGAAATCCCTCTGAAGGGGCAAAGATCTGTGAAAGTGACATTGCAAGAGGATAGTGAAATGCTGGATGAAGTTGTGGTAGTTGGTTATGGTACGATGCGTAAGAAAGACCTTACAGGGTCGGTCGTACAGATTAATCCCAGTAAAATAGCTGACTCAAACCCGGGCTCTGTACAAGATGTATTACGCGGTACTCCGGGCTTGCAGATTGGTTACGATGCTTCTGCCAAGGGGAGCGATGCTTCCATACAGTTGCGTGGTAAGAACTCGTTGGGTACTGATGCCAAGCCGATGATTGTATTGGATGGCATGGCTTTCTATGGTGAACTTTCAGAAATCAATCCGGACGATATCGGTCAGATTGACGTATTGAAAGATGCTTCTTCTGCTGCTATCTATGGTGCTAAGGCTGCTGCCGGTGTCATCATTATCACTACTAAGAAAGGTAAACAAGGAAAACCTGTCATCAACGTAAGCGCTAACTTGGCTGTCAACAAAAAGTCGGCTTATCGTGACTATTACAATGCTTCCGGTTATCTGCGTTACCGCCAGGATTGGTATAAGATGGCGAATACTTATGATCAAGGGGAAAACGGACTTTATGGCTACTATAATAGGCTGGTAGACACTAAGCAGAAGGATGAAGCCGGCAACTCAATATTTAAGCCTGCTTATCCACAAGGTTACTATGACAATCCTGCAAACATGACAGCGGCAGAGCAAAATGCTTGGGCCTCTTCTGTCGGTATGAGCGGTTTAGGACTTTCTGAAGGTGAATCCGCGCTTAGCTTGTTTGCACGCCGTCTGACGATGGATGTTTCTCCGCTGGTATATAGTAATTTCTTGGCTGGAAACTCTTTTGACTGGTATGATTCCACTTTCCGCACCGGTATAAATCAAGACTACAATGCCAGTATTTCGGGTGCTACTGATAAAATCAACTACTATTTGTCTGTTGGTTACATGGACAATGAAGGTGCCGTGCAAGGTAATGAATACCATGCGTTCCGTTCGAACATGAAGATTAACGCCAAGATTACCGACTGGTTGGAGATTGGTGCGAATGTGAACTTCCAAGACCGTTCTGACGGTGATATTCAGGTATCATTGGGTAGCAACTATTGGGATGCCAATATGCTGCGTAATTCTCCTTACGCTTCTATGTATGATGAAAATGGTGGTTATGAGCAATATCCCATGTCGGGTGCGGCTACGAATGGTGGTTATAACTACTATTTCGACCGTCAGTACTACGACTTGGAGAAAGGCTATACTGTACTGAATACCATTTTTAATGCTAAGGTTACCTTACCTTTGGGTTTCACTTATCAGTTCAATATTGCTCCGCGTTATCAGTGGTTCTACGACCGTTATTTCATGTCGGCCGACTTGCCCGATGCTTCGGCATCCGGCCGTGGTGTGAACCGTGAATGGTCCAAGAATTTCGACTGGAACTTGAATAATACCATTACTTGGGACCGTACTTTTGCTGATACCCATCACTTTACAGTGACATTGGTGCAAGAAGCTGAAGAACATCGCACTTGGAACGATAAAATTAATGCCCGTAACATCACACCAAGTGATGCGCTTGGTTTCCACTATACCGGCGGTGCTAACAAGGAGCAGAGCTCTTTCTCTACTACCGATACACACTACACAGCTGCTTCTTACCTGGGCCGTTTGTTCTATAGCTACAACGACCGCTACATGTTTACCGGTACATTCCGTCGCGACGGTTATGCAGGCTTCGGAGCCAAGAATCCTTGGGGTAACTTTGGTTCGGTAGGTTTAGGTTGGACTGTTTCGAACGAGAAATTCATGAAAGGTACTCAAGAATGGCTGGATATGCTTAAACTGCGTGCATCTTGGGGTACCAACGGTAACCGTGACTTTGGCGACGTGTACAAAACGTTGGCCAACCTGAACTTGGGCGGCACCGGTATGGTCTATGTCAACAACGGCACAGCAACAGTGGTTAATCCTCTGTATATGGACCGTTTGGCTGCTCCTAACCTGCAATGGGAAAAGACGAACTCCTGGAATATCGGAGTGGATTTCTCTGTATTGGGCGACCGTTTGACCGGTACGGTGGAGTATTATTTCAAGAAGACTACTGACATGATTATGGGACAGCGTCTGCCGAGTTTCTCCGGTTTCAGCACTATCACCGCCAACTTGGGTGAAGTGCAGAATAAGGGTTTTGAAATTTCTTTGAACTCTACTAACATTGAGACCAAAGACTTTACATGGAATACTTCCGCCGGTTTCTCTATCAACAAGAATCGCATCAATCATATCTATTACGATTATGACGAAAACGGCGTAGAGCGTGATGATACTTCTAACAAATGGTACATCGGACAACCTATGGGTACCATCTGGTATTACGAAACTGATGGCGTTTGGCAGAATACGCCCGAAGATATTGCTTCCGCTGCTTTGGTAGGCCAGAAGCCGGGTGATCCGAAAGTAGTGAACCGCTATACGGAAGATGATAAGATTCTGGATGATGGTACCCGCGTGCCGGTTTACAATGATAACGATAAAACTTATCTTGGAACTACGGCTCCTCCCATTTACTGGAATATACGCAATGAATTCACTCTGTGGAAGGATTTGACTTTCTCATTCTCACTCTATTCCTATATGGGACACAAGAGTACCAATGGTTATTGGTTGAATCAGGACAACGGTGGTTCACAGGTACTTAATGGCTTCAATATGCCTGAAAAAGAATATTGGACGCCCGACAACGCGACCAACGACTACTGCCGTTTGGGTGCTGTAGGTCCTAATACAGGCTTGGCCTCTGGTGTGGACAAACTTTACAACCGCAATTTTGTCCGTTTGGATGACATCACCATTGGCTATACATTGCCTAAGAGGTGGACGAAAAAATATATGATTGACAAGGTTCGTGTGACCGCAAGCATCAAGAATGTTTGTACTATTTCCGGTTGGGAATATGGTGACCCCGAAACAGGCGGCTTGGCTACCCGTGCCTTTAACTTTGGTTTGAATATAACACTCTAATAACTGAAAGACAATATGAAGAAGATGAATAAATTAGTAAGGGGATATATGGTTTTAGCTTCAGCAGCCATATTGGCAAGTTGTTCGGACAGCTTCCTGGAACAAGACCCCTTGTCATTCTATAACCCGGGAAATACTTATACTACAGAATCCGGTTTGCGTTCGGCAATGGCTATGTGCGACTTGGGACTCAAGGAAATGTTGATGGATGGTAACGGTAACGTACTTCCGATAGCTTCGGTTTATTTTATGACCGATATAGGCTTGTATGCAAAGACTGATGCGGGCTTTTTCATGGATGATTTTGCCAACAAGATTACACCGACTGACGGTATGAAGGGCGGCGGTGACGAGAACTCAATGAGCCGTTTCTGGGACCGTGGTTGGACCAGTATTAAATTTGCCAATACTGTGCTTTCGTATGTAGACCAGGTGCAGAGTCTGGATGAGAAAGTGCGTAACGAGTATAAAGGACGTGCTTACTTCCATCGCGCTTATGGTTATTATCATCAGGCATTGCTGTTCGGTGACATTCCTTTGGTAACGAAAATTATCGAGGTACCTAAGCAAAACTATAAGTCTACAAGTAAGGAAGCTATCTTCCAGATGTTGGTACACGATTTGGAATTTGCCGTTCAAAACGTACCGGCTCAGAAAGATATGCCCTACATGGGTACGGTGAATCAGGAAGCTTGTATGCAGCTGCTTATCAAATGCTATCTCGTAACGGGTGAGTATAAGAAAGCGGAAGACGTGGCTACCGACTTAATCAATAATCATGGCTTGAAGTTGATGGATGCTTCGTTCGGAACGTATGTTGTAGGTAATGACAAAACTGTGCCAGTGCAACGTAATGTCGTTTGGGATCTTCATCGTGGCGAAAATGTGTCTATCGCTGAAAACAAGGAAACCATTATGCCTATCTTGAATTTCCATAGTCAGAGTTGGATAGGTTATCCGTTGATGCGTGCCATGTGTGTGCACTGGTCCAATAGTATTATAGTGGATCCTCATAATCTAAGTTCACCTACACTGAATTATGCACGTACCGACGGTAAGTATAACGAAGAATTGGATTGGGTACGAGCATTAGGACGTGGTATCGGCTGTTTCCGTACTTCCTACCATTACAACAAAACTATCTGGCGTTATGACGGTGAAGAAGATACGCAAGATTTGCGCCACAATCGTACTGTGGGTAATTGGGTAGAAATGGAAGATATTAAGTACAATAATCCGGCATCGGACTTCTATGGTCAAAACTTGACGCTCTATGCACCGGAAGATTGGGGAGTAGATGATAAAGGCAACCCCATCATTACAAAGGGCAGATTGCTTTGTTCCGATACGATTCGTAGCTGGTATCCTACTCCTTTATATAAGGTGTATATTAAGGATGCCGCGGCTGAAGAAAATATGAATGCCAATCAGTTCAATGGGGCTACAAAAGGCACCTCTTGTTCTAATGGTGATCTCTATTTATTCCGTCTTGCCGAGACTTATCTGCTTCGTGCGGAAGCTAAATTCTATCAAGGCAATACAAGCGGTGCAGCCGAGGATGTAAATGCAGTTCGTCGTCGTGCTAATGCCAAGAAGATGTTTACTACGGTTACCATCGGTAATATTACCGACGAACGTGCCCGTGAGCTTTATCTGGAAGAATGGCGTCAGCCTGAATTGACTCGTATTTCATGGTGTTTGGCTCGTAGCGGCCAACCCGATGAATGGGGAGAAACTTATGACTTGTCTACTTGGGACAAACAGACTGGTACTGATTTGAATGGCGGTAGCTATTGGTTTAAGCGTTGCACACGTTACAGCCTCTTCAATAATGGTCCGATATTCTCAGGATCAAAAACGTTTAACTATCAGGTTGCTAAGCATAATATGTTCTGGCCTGTACCCAATTCGGCTATTACAGCCAATATCGGTGCCACACTTCGTCAGAACTACGGATATGACGGCTATGATGCCTCAGTGGAGATGTTTACCAACTGGGAAGAAGCAGTTGCCGATGAGGATAAGACTAATTAATAGTAATTTTTAGTTTTCGATAGGTTTTTGTTCTTAATAAGGCGAGGCAAACCTTTTCCTCGTGAAAGGTTTGTCTCGCTTTCCTTTTTTAATATGGTATAAAGATATGAGTAAATATTTGAAAAGAATAGGGCATTTACTGTTTCTATGTATCCTGTTTCAGACGTCTTTGTGGGGACAGACAAATTCAATAGGCAAAAAAGATATTGTCTCCGGTGAAGTTTGGAAAGATACGGATGGAAATGTAATCAATGCCCATGGTGGTGGTATTCTCTTTAATAATGGAAAATACTACTGGTTTGGAGAGCATCGCCCCTCTTCCGGTTTTACGACTCAGGTGGGTGTGACGTGCTATTCGTCAACCGATTTGCGCAACTGGACATATGAAGGTGTAGCTTTGGCTGTATCTGATGAGGTAGGAAGTGATATAGAGAAAGGCTGTATCATAGAACGTCCAAAAGTGATATATAATCAGAAGACAGGGAAATTCGTAATGTGGTTCCATCTGGAACTTAAAGGAAAGGGATATGGACCTTCCCGTGCAGGAGTGGCGGTAAGCGATACTCCGACAGGACCTTATCGTTTTGTCCGTTCGGGACGTGTAAATCCCGGCGTTTATCCACTGAATATGCCCCGGGAGGAGCGGCAACTCACCTGGAATCCGGAAACTTATGAGTGGTGGACACCGGAATGGCGTGAAGCTGTCGATAAAGGGATGTTCGTGAAGCGTGACCTGGAAGGCGGACAGATGTCGCGTGATATGACCTTATTTGTGGATGATGATGGTAAGGCTTATCATATCTATTCCTCGGAAGAGAACCTGACACTCCACATTGCGGAATTGGTTGATGACTATATGAGTCATTCTGGAAAATACATTCGTATATTTCCCGGGGGACATAATGAAGCACCGGCCATATTCAAAAAAGATAGAACGTATTGGATGATCGCTTCGGGATGTACGGGTTGGGAACCCAATAAAGCCCGGCTGATGACTGCCTCTTCTATTTTAGGAGAATGGTCGCAATTACCCAATCCTTGTGTAGGTGAAGATGCGAAAATCACTTTTGGTGGACAAAGCACTTATATACTGCCATTGGAAGATGGCGGATATATGTTTATGGCAGATGCCTGGCGTCCGAAGAGCTTGTTGGATTCGCGATATATCTGGTTACCCATTCGTTTTGATGAGAAAGGGGTTCCGTTTATTGAATGGGTTAGTAAGTGGTAAAATGCATCAATTGGAATGAAAATCTATCTTTTATGGTAGAATTGACTGATAATTTACCCCTATTTGGAATATTTATGGTAGTTCGGTTTACCATAAAAGGGATATATTTGCAACGATGAAAAACAACTTAATATAGAATATCATGAAAACAAAACAATATTTGTGGCTACTGCTGACCGTAGCATTACTGATTCCCATTCAAGTTTCGGCAAAGAAGAAACCGGAAAAAGTAAAGACTGACCGTGAGTTGTGGGCGGGAGTCTTGTACCAGATGGCGGCACCTGTGCTTAGTAGTATGAGTGAAGGCAAACTACAGGAGGATATGTTGGTTGAATTGAGCCCTACCTGGGACGGACGAGACAAACGGGTGACCTATATGGAGTGTTTCGGCCGGTTGATGGCAGGTTTGGCTCCATGGTTGTCATTACCGGATGATGATACGGCAGAAGGCAAACAACGCAAACAGTTACGTGAGTGGGCTCTGAAGAGTTATGCCCAGTCTGTAGACCCTGAAAGTAAAGACTATCTGTTATGGAGAAAAGAAGGCCAGCCCCTAGTGGACGCTGCGTATATAGCAGAGAGCTTCTTGCGTGGATACGATGCATTATGGTTGCCACTGGACGACCTAACCAAACAGCGCTATATCGCTGAGTTCCAACAATTGCGCCGGGTTGATCCTCCCTATACAAACTGGTTGCTGTTTTCCTCCACCGTTGAATGTTTCTTGAAGAAAGCGGGTGCACAAACCGATTATTACCGTGTAACTTCTGCTTTGCGTAAAGTAGACGAATGGTATGTGGGTGATGGCTGGTACAGTGACGGTCAAGACTTTGCTTTCGATTACTACAATAGTTTTGTAATCCATCCGATGTACGTGGAATGCCTTGAAGTGATGACAGATGCCGGAAAAAATGCTATCTGGAATGTAAAAGGTGGCAACTTCCCGAAGGCAGTGAAACGTATGCAGCGCTTCGGCATGATATTGGAGCGCTTTATCTCTCCCGAAGGTACTTTCCCCGTATTCGGACGCTCCATAACGTATCGTACAGGCGTGTTGCAACCGCTTGCCTTGTTGTCATTGCGTGGCTGGCTTCCTAAGGAACTGCCTGCCGGACAGGTGCGTGCGGCGATGACAGCTGTCATTCAGCGCATGTTTGGCGATAACCGGAATTTTAATGAAAAAGGCTACCTGACTTTAGGCTTCAATGGCTCTCAACCAAACATTTCGGACTGGTATACGAATAACGGTAGTTTATACCTGGCTTCACTTGCCTTCCTGCCTTTGGGACTGCCCGCTGATGACCCTTTTTGGACGGATGAAGCACAGCCATGGACCTCAAAGAAAGCATGGGGTGGAGAAGACTTTCCGAAAGATCATGCCTATTAAGACCAGCAGTAAGCATTGAATTTATTCTTAAATTAAAGATATTATGAACAGATACATTTTCTTTTTCTTTCTGATTCTCTTAACAGCTTTCACACTCCGGGCACAGCAAGCCCGGCTTGTGGAAGTAGGAAAAGGATATAGCCAGACGTCGGTCAATACAACTGTATTCAGGAACAACTCGCTTGTGACGCAAGGAGATGAGCAATATATCTCCTACTATGATGCAGATGGCTATCTGATATTGGGCAAACGGAAACTGGATTCGGACCAATGGACGCTGAACCGGACCCAATATAAGGGAAACGTGAAGGATGCTCATAATATCATCAGCATGATGCTGGACGGCGACGGCTACCTGCATGTGTCATTCGACCATCACGGGCATAAACTGAATTATTGCCGTAGCATAGCCCCGCACGCGCTGGAACTTGGAGATAAAGAGCAGATGACCGGTGTGGATGAGGGAAACGTCACCTATCCGGAGTTCTATCCGCTGAATGGGGGCGATTTGCTGTTTGTTTACCGTTCCGGTTCTTCCGGCCGTGGCAATCTGGTAATGAATCGCTATTCCGTAAAAGAGAAGAAATGGAGCCGGGTGCAGGATATCCTGATTGACGGTGAAGATAAGCGGAATGCTTACTGGCAACTCTATGTGGATGAGCAAGGCACTATCCACCTGTCCTGGGTGTGGCGCGAAACGTGGCATGTGGAGACCAACCATGACCTTTGCTACGCCCGTTCCTTTGACAACGGCGTGACGTGGTACAAGGCGAATGGCAAGCAATATGACTTGCCAATCCGCTATAATAATGCAGAATATGCTTGCCGTATTCCACAAAACTCCGAATTAATCAATCAGACCAGCATGAGTGCTGATGCAAGCGGCAATCCTTATATTGCCACTTATTGGCGCAATCCCGATAGTGAAGTACCGCAATACCGTATTGTATGGCATGATGGGGAGATGTGGCACAACCGCCAGGTTTCGGACCGCCATACCTCTTTCTCCCTAAAAGGCGGCGGCACTAAGATGATTCCTATTGCCCGCCCGCGTATTGTGGTGGAAGGTGGAGAAATCTTCTATATCTTCCGTGACGAAGAGCGGGGAAGCCGGGTGTCGATGGCACATGCGCCGGCTGTAGGGACTGGCGACTGGACTTTTACCGATTTGACTGATTTCCCGGTAGACGCTTGGGAACCCTCGCACGATACGGAGCTTTGGAAGCAGAAACGTCGTCTCCATCTCTTTGTGCAACATACAAAGCAAGGTGACGGAGAACGTATGGTGGAATTTGCACCTCAGCCGGTATATGTGCTGGAAGTGAATAATAATGATTAATGTGAGCTCTATATAGGTACTATGTTATTACAATGGTAGGCGATAACAGTTCCCTCGAGAGTAAACGCCAGTTCCCATGAGAAGAAACAGCAGTTTCCACAAGGGGAAACAGTAGTTCCCATAGGAGGAAACGGGAGTTTCCACGAGAGGAAACTGTAGTTCCCATAGGGGGGAAACGGGAGTTACCTTAAGGAGGAAACGAAAGGGAACACCAGAGTCCTGAATATGAGCTAAGTAATTTAGTAAATTAATGAATAAGAATAAGAGTATGAAGACGCTTTTTGGAAACATCCTGATTTCAGCTTTCTGTTTAAGTGGAATGTCGGCTTGTGCCGTCCCGAAAGATGAGGCTAAAGAAGTAGTGGATATAATTTATAAGGTGAATAACTATTGGCAGGAGCAGAACCCGAAGCATGGACGTGCTTTCTGGGACAATGCCGCCTACCATACAGGCAATATGGAAGCGTTCTTCCTTACCGGAGACACTGCTTTCGTGAACTACTCCAAAGCCTGGGCGGAGCACAATGAATGGAAAGGTGCTAAATCGGACGATAAAGCCGAATGGAAATATAGCTATGGAGAAAGTAACGACTATGTGCTTTTTGGCGATTACCAGACTTGCTTCCAGACCTATGCCGACTTGTATAACCTGGAGCCGGACTCGCAGAAAATTGCCCGCGCCCGTGAAGTGATGGAGTATCAGATGAGTACCGATAAGAATGATTATTGGTGGTGGGCCGATGGCCTTTATATGGTGATGCCTGTGATGACTAAATTATATAAGATAACAAACAACTCGCTTTATCTGGAAAAACTGCATGAATACTGGGTATTTGCCGATAGTTTGATGTACGACCCCGCGGATGCCCTTTACTATCGGGATGGAAAATATATCTATCCCAAGCATAAAAGTGTGAATGGCAAGAAGGATTTTTGGGCTCGCGGAGACGGTTGGGTACTTGCGGCTTTGGCTAAAGTCCTGAAGGATTTGCCCGAAACCAATGAATACCGCCAGGAATATATCGACCGTTTTCAGGTTATGGCGAAAGCGGTAGCCGCCTGCCAACAACCGGAAGGATACTGGACACGCAGTTTGCTTGATCCCGAGCATGCGCCGGGACCGGAAACCAGTGGTACGGCTTTCTTTACCTATGGTCTGTTGTGGGGTATGAACAATGGTTATCTGGATAAGGCCACTTATCAACCGGTTGTAGAAAAAGCCTGGAAATATCTGACGACTGTTGCTTTGCAACCGGACGGTCGTATCGGCTATGTACAACCTATCGGTGAAAAAGCTATTCCGGGACAGGTGGTAGATGCCAGCTCAACTGCCAATTTCGGTGTGGGAGCATTCTTGCTGGCTGCATGCGAGATGGTGCGTTTTTTGAATTTACATTGATCAGATAGCGTTTATGGGCGTATATGTTGTGTAACATATGCGCCTTATTTGTAGAATATTTAATGAAGTGTTATTTTTACACTTTCTAAGTGCTTTAATATAAAATAATTATGGTAAATCAGAAAAGTATTTTATTGCGAATGAGAGTTATGGCAATAGCTTTATTATTGTCTGTGTTCCCGGCTTTTTCTCAGCAAGAGCCCCTTCTCGAGAAGGATTATGTAGCTTATTTATTCACTTATTTCACTGGAAATCATATTAGTGAAGAAGCTGTGTGCTATGCTGTAAGTATGGATGGATATTCATACTGGACACTGAATGGTGGTAAGCCTGTCATCGACTCCAAAGTTATCAGTTCAACCGGAGGCGTGCGCGATCCGCATATTTTGCGTAGCCAGGATGGGAAAACATTCTATATGGTGGTGACAGATATGGTATCCGATAATGGTTGGGACTCAAACCGAGCAATGGTACTGCTGAAATCTGATGATCTCGTTAATTGGAAGCACTCTATTATTAATATGCAGAAACGCTATCCCGGACAGGAAAAACTGAAAAGGGTATGGGCACCGCAGACGGTTTTTGATCCGGAAGCCGGAAAGTATATGGTTTACTGGTCCATGAAGTACGGTGATGGTGCCGATGTGATTTACTATGCTTATGCCAATGACGATTTTACTGATTTGGAAGGCGAACCCAAGCCTTTGTTTATTCCGGAGAATAAAAAGTCATGTATCGATGGAGACATTGTATATAAAGATGGTATATACCATTTGTTTTATAAGACCGAAGGACATGGAAATGGAATTAAAGTAGCGACTACCCGTTCTTTGACTTCCGGTAAGTGGGAAGAAGAACCTGACTACAAGCAGCAGACCACAGATGCCGTGGAAGGTGCAGGTACGTTTAAGTTGATTAATCAGGATAAGTATATATTAATGTATGATGTATATACGAAAGGCAGATACCAGTTTACGGAAACCACCGACCTGAAGAACTTCAAAGTCATAGATAGCGAGGTGAAAATGAACTTCCATCCCCGTCACGGAACGATTCTTCCCATTACTCGTGATGAATTGATACGTATCACTGACAAGTGGGGTAAACCTGCTGAATTGGGTGCAGTGCCCAACAATCCCGTATTACCGGGGTTTCATGCCGATCCCGAAGTGCTGTATTCACAAAAGACCAAGAAATATTATATCTATTCTACCACCGATGGGCAACCCGGTTGGGGAGGATGGTACTTTACGGTTTTCTCCTCGGATGATTTGAAGAACTGGAAATACGAGGGCGTCATGCTCGATTTGAAATCCGATCAGGTACCTTGGGCAAACGGTAATGCGTGGGCTCCATGTATCGAAGAAAAACTGATAAAAGGCGAATATAAATACTTCTTCTATTATAGCGGCAATCCGATTAAGGAAGGCGGAAAACAGATTGGAGTGGCTGTGGCGGATTCTCCTACCGGACCATTTACGGATTTGGGTTACCCCATTATAACAGAATCTCCCGTAGGTCGTGGCCAGCAGATTGATGTGGACGTCTTCACTGACCCTGTTTCAGGCAAGTCATACCTGTATTGGGGCAATGGCTATATGGCCGGTGCGGAATTGAATAAAGACATGGTTTCCATCAAGAAGAAAACCCTCACGGTGATGACTCCCGAAGGCGGAACCTTGCAGGACTATGCATTCCGTGAAGCGCCTTACGTGTTCTATCGTAATGGACTCTATTACTTTATGTGGTCGGTGGATGACACCGGTTCACCTAATTATCATGTGGCATACGGCACATCTAAATCACCGCTTGGCCCGATTGAAGTAGCCAAAGATCCTATTGCATTGATTCAGAATCCGGAAAAAGAGATTTATGGCCCTGCGCATAATTCAGTACTACAAATTCCGGGTACCGATGAGTGGTATATCGTTTATCATCGTATTAATAAGAACTATCTGAAGGATAGTCCGGGTACGCATCGGGAAGTATGTATTGACCGCATGGAATTCAATGAAGATGGAACGATTAAACGAGTAGTGCCTACTCGTTGAGTAGTTAGTAGTAAGTAGTTAGTAGTAAGTAGAAAATACCTGAGAAACTATTTTAAACATGAGAAACAGACTGAAAGGATTAGCCTTTTTATGTATGGCGGCCACTTTGCCGCTGGCTGCACAAGATGTAACCGTCAGTGGACCTGACGGTAAGCTGCAATTAACCGTTTCGTGTCCGGAAGGGGGAGAAGCCGCGTATTCTCTCACTTATAACGGCAAGCAGATGCTCGAATCATCTCCCTTGGGATTGCAAACCAATGTGGGAGACTTTGCGAAAGCAATGAAACTGACCGGACATAAAGAGAGAAAGATTGATACTGTTTATACCCAGACGCGTATCAAGGCTTCACACATACACTACCGTGCAAATGAACTGGTATGTGCCTTTACTAATGCAAAGGGACAAAAGATGGACGTGACATTCCGCGTGAGCGACAATGATGTAGCTTTCCGCTATACATTGCCTAAACGAGGAGAGCGGGGAAGTGTCATTGTAGATAGTGAAAAGACCGGTTTCCGCTTCCCGGCGCAAACCACTACTTTCCTTACTCCCCAGAGTGATGCCATGATAGGCTGGAAACGTACCAAACCCAGTTATGAAGAAGAATATAAGGCTGATGCCCCAATGGATGTGCGTTCGCAATACGGACATGGATATACTTTCCCCTGTCTTTATCATGTGGGTGAAGACGGCTGGGTACTCATCAGCGAGACGGGAGTTGATAGCCGTTATTGTGGTTCGCGCCTGAGCGATGTTACCGAAGGTAATCTGTATACAGTAGCATTCCCTATGGCCGAAGAAAATAATGGTAATGGGACGATTGCTCCGGCTTTTGCTTTACCGGGTTCTACCCCATGGCGCACGATTACGGTAGGCGAAACACTGAAACCTATTGTAGAAACTACCGTTATTTGGGATGTAGTGGAGCCATTGTATGAAACGGAACATGATTATCAGATGGGGCGTGGCACATGGAGCTGGATTCTCTGGCAGGATGGAAGCATCAACTATGACGACCAGGTGCGTTACGTTGATCTGGCTGCGGCTATGGGATATGAATATGTGCTGATAGATAACTGGTGGGATACCCGTATCGGTCATAAACGTATGGAGTCTCTCATTGACTATGCACAGGGCAAAGGAGTGGATGTATTCCTGTGGTATAGTTCCAGCGGTTATTGGAATGATATAGAACAAGGTCCTGTTAACTTGATGGATAACCCCATTGCACGCAAGCGTGAAATGAAATGGTTGCAGGAACAGGGCGTCAAAGGTATCAAAGTGGACTTCTTCGGTGGAGACAAGCAGGAAACAATGCGCTTGTACGAAGCTATCCTGAGTGATGCTGACGATCATGGACTGATGGTTATCTTCCACGGTTGTACAGTGCCCAGAGGTTGGGAACGCATGTATCCTAATTATGTTGGCAGTGAAGCAGTCCTGGCTTCTGAGAATTTAATTTTTAATCAGCATTTCTGTGATGAAGAGGCTTTCAATGCTTGTTTGCACCCATTTATCCGCAATACGGTGGGTTGTATGGAGTTTGGCGGCACATTCCTGAACAAACGTCTGAACCGTGGCAATAATGGTGGAACCACACGCCGGACTACCGACGTATTCCAGTTGGCTACTGCCGTACTGTTCCAAAATCCTATCCAGAACTATGCTTTAGCTCCCAATAATCTGACAGACGCTCCGCAGGTTTGCCTCGACTTTATGAAGCAAGTGCCGACCACGTGGGATGAGACTCGTTTCGTTGACGGTTATCCCGGAAAATATGCAGTGATTGCCCGCCGTCATGGTCAGCAGTGGTATGTAGCAGCAGTGAATGGTACGAAGGAACTGTTGAAACTGAAACTCGAACTTCCCATGTTGGCAGGACAAACTGTTTCTCTCTATAATGACGACAAACTGTTGCAACCCCAACTGCAATCGGTGAGGTTGAAAGCGGACGGCAAACTGCAACTGACCCTTCAACCGGAAGGTGGCGCAGTGCTGACCCGGGAGTGGAAGACAGATGAAAAGGAAATGGGTGCCTACCTGTTTACTTATTTTAAAGATGATACACACAGCCTGTACTTTGCTGTAAGTGATGACGGATATACCTTTACGGATGTAAATAATGGTCAGCCCATCATTGCCGGTGATACGATTGCCGAACAGAAAGGGATTCGTGACCCGCACATCTACCGTGCTCCGGATGGTACTTTCTATATAGCAATGACTGATTTACACATCTTTGCCCAAAAGAAGGGATTCCGTAATACGGAGTGGGAGAGAGACGGTGCAAAATACGGATGGGGTAACAACCGCGGGTTGGTGCTGATGAAATCGAAAGACTTGATTAACTGGACGCATCATGTAGTCCGCATAGACAAATCCTTTCCCGGATATGATGAGATTGGTTGTGCCTGGGCACCCGAACTGGTTTATGATGAACATGCAGGCAGAATCATGGTGTACTTCACTATGCGCATGGGTAATGCACGGAATATGCTCTATTATGCTTATGCAAATGAAGACTTTGACGGCTTGGAGACAGAACCGCGCCTGTTGTTCCAGTATCCTGATGTTACTAAATCAGCCATTGATGCGGATATTACCAAAGTAGGTGACAAGTATCACATGTTCTATGTAGCTCACGATGGAACTCCCGGCATCAAGCAGGCAGTTTCCAAATACATAAACCGTGGTTACACCTATCTTCCGGAATGGATTGATCCGGAACCGGGAGCTTGCGAAGCACCTAATATGTGGAAACGCATTGGCGAAGATAAATGGGTAGTGATGTATGACATTTATAGCATCAATCCTCATAACTTCGGTTTCAGTGAGACAACTGATTTTGTGAACTTCACACATCTGGGACACTTTAATGAGGGAGTGATGAAGGCTACCAACTTCTCTTCTCCCAAGCATGGGGCAGTGATTCATATCACTAAGAAAGAGGCTGATCAATTGAAAAAATACTGGAAGAATAAATAAATCGATAAATACTAATACCATGAACAAATTAATGAAACTTTTAAGTTTGTGTTTGCTCTTGTCCTTCGTTCTACCTGTGCAGGCAAAGGTAGATGCTGTGATGAACGAACCTGACCAAGTTTACCTCTTCTCGTATTCCAACCATGACGGCAGAAGCGGTTTGAAGTTTGCCTGGAGTCCTGATGGAGAGAAATGGTTCAGCGTGGCAGATGGCTTTGCTTATGTGAACTCTGACTTCGGTCCGTGGGGACGTGCGAAAACAATGTTCAAACCCCACTTGATGCAAACCCGTGCCGATGGTAAATGGCATTGTATCTGGGCAGCTACCCATACCGGTGAAGCGCTTGCTTACGTAACTTCTCCTGACTTGCAGAAGTGGGAAGCACAGAAATATTTTTCTTCGGCAGAACGTGGCAAGTACGAACCGAAGGATGTGTTCCCCACTACCGAAAAAAAAGTGTTGATAAACGGTCAGGAACAAGAAGGCTGGATGCAGGAAGTATCTTATGCTACAGTTCAGAGTATCATCCGCTTTGCCGAAGCAAAGAAATACCGCCAGTCACTGAATGCCGAACGTACGGAACAAGACCCTGTTCGTTTTGCGAATCTGAAACCTGTAGAAGCTACTATCCAAGTGAAAGCTGATGAAGCCAAAAGTATCAGCAACCACTTGATTGGGATTTTCTTTGAGGACATCAACTATGCGGCTGACGGTGGTTTATACGCTGAGTTGATACAGAATCGCGATTTTGAATATGCCCCTACTGACCGTGGTAACGACCAGAACTGGAACAGTACACATTCTTGGAGTGTTCGGGGAGCGAATGGAAAATTGAGCATCGCAACGGAGAATCCGATACATCCCAATAATTCCCATTACGCAGTGCTTGAAGTGAATATGCCTGCGGAAGTTTCACTGGTGAATTCCGGTTTCGACGGTATTGCTGTGAAGAAAGAAGAGAAGTACGATTTCTCTTTCTTCTCAAAAATGCTGGAAGGAAAAGGCGGAAAGGTGAAAGTGGCTTTGCAGACTAAAGACGGTAAAGAAGTGGCAATGGCTGTTCTCTCAGTCACTTCTAAAGAGTGGAAGAAACAGCGTGCTGTGCTGACGGCATATCAGGATGCAACAGACGCCGTACTGACTATTACTCCTCTTGTTTGGATGGGTACTCAACAACTGGCGTTGGATATGGTTTCCCTTTTCCCCCAGAAAACCTTCAAAGGCCGTAAGAACGGACTCCGTGCCGATCTGGCACAAACGCTTGCCGACCTTCATCCTCGTTTCGTGCGTTTCCCCGGCGGATGCGTGGCTCATGGAGATGGTATAGACAATATTTACGATTGGAAAGGTTCTATCGGCCCGTTGGAAGCCCGCAAGCCTCTACGCAACCTTTGGGGATATCATCAAACCCGTGGGCTGGGATACCATGAATATTTCTTGTTCTGTGAAGATATGGGAGCAGAACCCGTACCGGTAGTTGCAGCAGGTGTTCCCTGTCAGAACTCAGGAACGTGTGCCCATCATTCTAAAGGTGAACTGACTTGCATGGGACAACAGGGGGGGATTCCGATGGAAGAAATGCCGCAATATATTCAGGACGTTCTCGACCTGATAGAATATGCCAACGGAGATGCTCGCAAGACTGTATGGGGCAAGAAGCGTGCCGAAGCCGGACATCCAAAGCCGTTCAATCTGAAGTATATTGGTATTGGTAACGAAGATATGATTACAGAAGTATTCGTAGAACGTTTCAAGATGATATTCGATGCTGTCAAGGAGAAATATCCGGAAGTGACAGTGATTGGTACTACAGGCCCGTTCTATGAAGGTACGGATTATGAAGTAGGTTGGGAGCTTGCCACCGAACTGGGTGTGCCTATGGTTGACGAACATTATTATGTAGAACCGGGCTGGCTGATTCACAATCAGGATTACTACGACCGTTACGACCGCAAAAAGGCGAAAGTATATCTGGGCGAATATGCCGCTCACTTGCCGGGACGCCCCAATAATGTAGAAACAGCACTTGCCGAAGCTTTGTATTTGACAGCCGTAGAGCGTAACGGTGATGTAGTGGAAATGACTTCCTATGCTCCGCTGTTGGCTAAAGACGGACATACGCAATGGAATCCGGACTTGATTTACTTCAATAATACGGAAGTGAAACCGACAGTAGGCTACTATACACAGCTAATGTATGGTCAGAATTCCGGAAACGAGTATTTTGCTTCTGATGTGAAACTAAACAATGGTTGGGATGCCGTGAAGAAACGTGTAGGAGTTTCTGTTGTGAAAGACGTCCATACGGGAGATTATATTGTGAAGTTGGTGAATATGCTTCCCGTAGAAGTGTCTGCCCGGGTAAAGCTGGACGGTGTAGCCCTGGTTAATCCTTCAGCAACGAAGACAGTACTGGCAGGTGATCCGAAAGACAGAGGTGCAAAGCCTGTTTCTTCCGACTTTAAGGTAGAAGGGAACGACTTCCCTTATGCAATGCCGGCCTATTCGTTTACGGTGATACGTATTCATCAGAATATAGAAAAGAAAAAATAACAGATATGAGACATATTCTTAAACTATGTACCTATTTATGAGAAAACTAACCACCCTTTTAGCTTTGTCTCTTGCACTGGGTGTGCAGGCGCAGCAACATGTGATGACCGTTGATGTTTCTAAACCAACGGCACAGATACAGCCCGAAATGTATGGCATCTTCTTTGAAGACATCAACTTCGGGGCTGACGGCGGGCTTTATGCCGAATTAGTGAAGAATCGTTCTTTTGAATTCCCACAACCTTTTGTCGGTTGGGTACCTTTCGGCAATGTAACTGTACAAGATACAAATCCTTGTTTCGACCGCAATCCGCATTACGTGCGTGTAGTCAATGACGGTCGTTTGTTGCGTGCCGGACTGGATAATGAAGGTTATCGTGGCATTGGCGTGAAGCAAGGCGAAGAATATCGTTTCTCTGTATATGCCCGTACACCGGATGCCAAACCGATGAAACTTTCCATTGAACTGGTGAATTCCAATGCCCAGAATCTTCTGAAGAAAGAAATTGAGGTAAGCGGCCGCGACTGGCAGAAATTGACCGCTGTGTTGAAATCTCCTTTCACTGATGCTCATGCCCGCTTACGTATTGTTCTGGAAACCAAAGGTACAGTAGATATGGACCACATCTCCCTCTTCCCCGTCAACACTTGGAAAGGACGTGAGAACGGTCTGCGTGCCGACTTGGCACAAGCCCTTTACGACCTTAATCCAGGTGTATTCCGTTTCCCCGGTGGTTGCATCATCGAGGGTAACAGTCTTGAAACCCGTTATCAGTGGAAGAACTCGGTAGGTCCTGTTGAAAACCGCCCTCTGAATGAAAACCGTTGGAATTATACCTTCAAACACAAGGCATTCCCGGATTATTTCCAGACCCTCGGACTCGGTTACTTCGAATATTTCCTCTTGAGTGAAGATCTCGGTGCAGAACCTCTTCCGGTGATAAGCTGCGGACTTTCTTGCCAATATGAAAGTAACGAAGTTGTTCCTATGGATGAACTTGACCCTTACATACAGGATGCACTCGATCTGATTGAGTTCGCCAACGGTCCGGTTACCTCTACCTGGGGTAAAGTACGTGCCGATATGGGACATCCCGAACCTTTCAACCTGAAAATGATAGGTATCGGTAATGAACAGTGGGACAAGGTTTATGTAGACCGTCTGGAAGCTTTCACTAAAGCTATCCGTGCGAAGTATCCCACTATCAAGGTTGTCGGTAGTTCCGGTCCGAGTGCTTCCGGTGATAAGTTTGATTACCTTTGGCCTGAAATGAAGCGTCTGGGGGTAGACCTGGTAGATGAACACTATTACATGAATCCCGACTGGTTCTTCGGTAACGCTTCCCGCTATGATAACTATGACCGTAAAGGTCCGAAAGTCTTTGCGGGTGAATATGCTTCACATGACCACTCCACGAAGAAAGATAACAACTTCCTTGCAGCCCTTTCCGAAGCAGCCTTCATGACGGGACTGGAACGGAACGCAGATGTAGTTCATCTGGCTACATACGCTCCTTTGTTTGCCCATGTAGATGCTTGGCAGTGGAATCCGGACTTAATCTGGTTTGATAACCTGCGGATGATGCGTACGCCGAACTACTACGTTCAGCAAATGTATGGCATGAATGCCGGAACCGATGTGCTCAGTCTGAAAATGGACGGCAAAGCTGTTGCAGGACAAGACAGCCTCTATGCAACCGCCGCACTGAATGCACCGACAGGTGAAATTATTCTGAAACTGGTGAATGCCGGTAGCAAACCTGCCGATGTTCAGATAGACTTCAACGGATTGAAGAAACGCCAGCTTGTTGCCGGTTCATGCACTTACCTGCAAAATGACAGTTGGAGAACGGTGAACACGTTGGATGAAGAAGCAATTGTTCCGCGTGTTCGTCCGGTACAGGTGAAAGGGCAGTCTTTGAAGCTTGAACTCGAACCACGCTCATTTGGAGTGTACCGTTTGCAAGTGAAGAACTAATTTCCCCCTTTTTTGAACTATTATTCTCCTTTGAATTAATTGATTCACCCTATCTTTGTAGCGGTATGAAAAGAATTTCTTGCATACCGCTACAAACATAATAACTTTATATCATGAAGAAACATCTTATCACCGGATTCTTTGCAGCCTTGGCTCTGACTGCAAATGCACAGTCCTTTAAAGAGTGGCTTGACCCGGAAGTCAATGCTGTGAACCGTGCACCCATGCACGCTAACTACTTCGCCTACGAGTCGGCAGATGCTGCCATGAAAGGCGAGAAAAACAAATCCGCTAACTACATGACTTTGAATGGCACCTGGAAATTCTTCTGGGTACCCAATGCTGACCAACGTCCTACCGATTTCTGGAAAGTTGGTTTTAATGACAAAGGCTGGAATGATATGCAGGTTCCCGCCGTATGGGAGTTGAACGGTTATGGCGACCCCATCTATGTGAATACCGGCTACGCCTGGCGCAATCAATTTCAGAATAATCCTCCCGAAGTCCCCACACAGAACAACCATGTAGGCTCTTACCGTCGCGAAATTGTTGTTCCGGCTGACTGGAAGGGGAAAGATATTATCGCACACTTCGGTTCCGTCACTTCCAATATGTATTTGTGGGTGAACGGTCGTTATGTAGGTTATAGCGAAGATAGTAAACTGGAGGCTGAATTCGACCTAACTCCTTACTTGAAGCCTGGACAGGAAAACCTTATCGCTTTCCAAGTATTTCGCTGGTGCGATGGAACGTATCTGGAAGACCAGGATTTCTTTCGTTTCAGTGGTGTAGGACGTGATTGTTTCCTCTATGCCCGTAATAAAAAACGTATTCAGGATATCCGCGTAACTCCGGATCTGGATGAAACTTATAAAGATGGTTCCCTCAGTGTGAAACTCGACCTGAAAGGCAGTGGAAATGTAGACCTGGAGCTGCTGGATGCAGCAGGCAAGCAAGTAGCCACTGCAACAGCCAAAGGTAGCGGCAACGTCCTGATGAATGTGGAGAATCCTCACAAATGGACTGCCGAAACTCCTTATCTCTATACCCTGCGTGCTACCTTGCAAGGCAGCAACGAAGTTATTCCCGTAAAAGTAGGTTTCCGCAAGATTGAATTGAAGGGCGACCAAATACTTGTCAACGGCAAGGCTGTTCTTTTCAAAGGAGCCAACCGTCACGAAATGGATCCCGATGGTGGTTATGTAGTATCTCCCGAACGCATGATACAGGATATTCAGATAATGAAGAAATTCAATATCAACGCTGTGCGTACCTGCCATTATCCTGATGATAACCTGTGGTATGACCTTTGCGATAAATATGGTATCTATATGGTGGCCGAAGCGAATGTCGAATCACATGGTATGGGCTATCGCGAAAAGACACTGGCAAAACGCACCGACTATGCCAAAGCTCACATGGAACGTAACCAACGCAACGTGCAACGTGGTTTCAATCACCCCAGCATCATTTTCTGGTCACTGGGTAACGAAGCCGGTTTCGGACCCAACTTCGAAGCATGTTATCGCTGGATAAAGAATGAAGACCCCAGTCGTGCTGTACAGTATGAACAGGCGCATGGTAACGAATTTACTGATGTGGACTGTCCCATGTATGCCGGTTACGAACATATGGAGAAATACGGCAAGCGTACAGATGCTACAAAACCGTTCATCCAGTGTGAATATGCTCACGCAATGGGTAACTCACAAGGTGGTTTTAAAGAATACTGGGATTTGGTTCGCAAATATCCTAACCTGCAAGGTGGTTTTATCTGGGACTTCGTTGACCAGTCGATTCGGTGGGAAGGGAAAGACGGTGCAACCATTTATGCTTATGGTGGTGACTTCAACCGCTATGACGGTTCGGACAAGAACTTCTGCGATAATGGTCTTATCAGTCCGGATCGTGTACCTAATCCGCACATGTACGAAGTCGGCTACTTCTATCAGAACATCTGGACAACTCCTGCCGATCTGAAAAATGGTGAAGTAAATGTCTACAATGAATACTTCTTCCGTGATCTGTCTGCTTATTATATGGATTGGGAAGTGCTGGCTAATGGTAAGGTAATCCGCACCGGCCGTGTAGAAGACCTCAACGTTGCTCCGCAGCAGACTGCTAAAGTGAAATTGAACATCGGCAAGACCTGCGAATGCAAGGAATGGTTGCTGAATGTGAAGTATCGTCTGAAGAACCGCGAAGGATTACTTCCTGCCGGATATGCCGTGGCAAAAGATCAGTTTGTGCTGAATCCTTACAAGGCTCCTTCTATGGAACTGAAAAATGTGGAAAGTGTAAATGTTCCTACTGTTGTTCCGCAAGTGCAGGAGAACGATTGGCATTATCTGATTGTGAATGGTGATAACTTCCGTCTGGAATTCGACAAACATAGCGGTTACCTGAGTCGTTACAATGTGGCAGGTGTGGAAATGATGAATGAAGATGCCGTTTTGGCTCCCAACTTCTGGCGTGCACCTACTGACAATGATTTCGGTGCAGGTCTGCAACAGAAGTTTGCTGCTTGGAAGAACCCGGGATTAAAACTAACCTCTTTCAAATGGGAGACCGTAGGCAATCAAGTACTGGTAAATGCGGAATATGATATGAAAAATGTTTCTGCACGTTTGAATCTGACTTATGTCATCAATGATAAGGGTGCTGTGAAAGTAACTCAGAAGATGACAGCCGACCAGCAGGCAAAGATATCACCTATGTTCCGTTTTGGTATGCAGATGCAGATGCCTAAGTCATTCGAAACCATAGAATATTACGGCCGTGGTCCGATAGAGAACTACAGTGACCGCAACCATGTGACCGACCTGGGCTTGTATCGTCAGAGTGTGGATGAGCAGTTCTACTCTTACATCCGTCCGCAAGAGACAGGAACGAAGACTGATATTCGTTGGTGGAAGCAATTGAATTCCGCAGGTCGTGGCTTGCAGATTGTGGCAGAAGCTCCTTTCTCTGCATCCGCTCTACACTATACTATCGAGTCTTTGGATGATGGTTGGGACAAAGGGCAGAGCCATTCTCCTGAAGTGAAACAGGCTGACCTGACAAACCTCTGCATTGACAAGGCACAAATGGGGCTGGGCTGTGTAAATAGCTGGGGTGCATGGCCGTTGCAGCAATATCAGTTGCCTTATGGTGATTATGAATTCACGTTCATTCTCACTCCGGTGCAACACGGTATAGAAGTGGAATAAGATTTCTAAAAATTGTGTCGAAAGACACTTTATACATTCCGGGCGAATAGTTATTCGTCCCTACAACAAAATGACAATACATGTAGGGGCGGATCATTATTCGCCCGGTTGCACATTCCTGATTAACAAAAAATCCTATTATGAAAAAAGAAGTATTATTATTTGCATTTGTCTTGTTTTCCGTACTCCTGTCCGCCCAGCAAAAGGTTCCTAACCGTTTTCGAACAAATATCCCGCTGGACTCCATCCATTTGAGTGATCCTTGTATCCTTGCCAATAAGAAAACTTCCACCTATTATATGACAGGTACCGGCGGCCTCCTCTGGAAGAGCAAAGACCTTGCTCGTTGGGAAGGTCCTTATCGTGTTGCGGAGACTGACCCCACATCATGGATGGGACCCAAACCTGAAATCTGGGCCGCAGAACTGCATGAGTACGAAGGAAAATATTACTATTTCGCCACTTTTACGAACAATACCATTAAGATTGATACGGTGAAAGGTAATGTAATTCCCCGTCGCGCCAGTCATATTTTAGTCAGTGATAATCCTGATGGTCCTTATAAACCTATGGAATCTCCCACTTATCTGCCCGAAAACATGCCTACCCTCGATGGTACATTCTGGGTAGACCGTGACGATAAACCCTATATGATCTATTGTCACGAGTGGCTACAGAACTGGAACGGCACGATGGAAAAGATAGAACTGAAACCCGATTTAAGCGGTTCTGTCGGTAAAGGGAAAATCCTCTTTCATGCCAGCGATTCACCATGGAGTCGCGAAAAAATGGGTGATGAGATTCATCCTAACCGTGTGACCGATGGTCCGTGGTTGTTTCGCACAGATACCGGACGTTTAGGGATGATATGGACAAGTTGGGTGTTTCAGGACTACACGCAGGGTGTTGTCTATTCCGAAAGTGGGACATTGGATGGCCCGTGGATACAGGAGAAAGAACCCATTACCCCTCCCAACTTCGGTCATGGCATGCTGTTCCGGACTTTGGACGGCAAATGGTTGATGTCTGTTCACAGCCACAAAGATGTGAATGGGAGATATATCCGCATCCCCCATCTGTTTGAAGTAGATTTGTCGGGCGATAAATTAGTTGTCGGGGAAATATATATTCCTCATAAATAGTATAGCTTCATAATGGAATATTCTAATGGAAGAGACATGCCGGTTCCTCTGGCGTGTCTTTTTGCTTTTCATCCCGTCTTTCTTTGCTTTTCCCATTTTTCTTCTTGTTTAAGTTAGTTCTATTTCGGTTTTATTACTTTAAATTTTAGAATATCGTTTTTAAGTTATACTTTTGTCATGCAAGCTCTATATAAAAGATTTTAAGTTTGAATATATGGACTGCCGAAACGACAAATCTGCCAGTACTCAAGTACCGACAAAAACTGATAATTTGATGGAACAAGATGAAACCCTTTCCCACGACAATGAGGTGATGCCTTCTGGAGAAGAGACACCTGAGCTAATCCAAGAGGAACTTTTATTAGCAGAGAGTTTGTATGCCCGTTTACCGATAAGTATTGATATATATGATATAAACGGTATTTTACGTAGTATCAATGACCATGCTTTGCGAATGTATGGTGTCAATGACCGATCAACTGTAGTGAATATTGTCAATCTCTTTCAGAGTCCCTATATGGATGAAGAACTTGAAAGAAAGATACGGACAGGCGAAGAGGTTGCTTTAGAATTTGAGTATGATTTCGATCGGATCAACGATGATGCTTACTTTGTGAGCAATAATAAGAAATCCATGATTTATGAGGCTAAGGTTGTTCCTTTGCGAAACAGCGAAGGGACGATTCTTGGTCACATCCTGCTTTCTAATGATGTGACTGCCTTAAAGGAAGCAGATTTCCGTACAGAAGAAAACAAGAAGAATTTGGAAATGGCTATGAGTGCTGCCAATATGTCTTCATGGGTGTATGATGTGCGCAAGGAAAGCTTTAGCACCTTATATGGAGAAGCGATTGCAAAGGAAATGTTGCCATGGAAGGAAATGCTGGAAATACTGCATCCCCAGGACCATGCTCCGTTAAAGCAGATGTTCTCTCAACTGATAAACGAGGAGATAGAATATGGACACATAACGCTACGTTACTATAATGAGGTAGAGGGAGAATATCGTTTTTATGAAAGCCGCATGCGTATGTCTTCCGAGCATCGGGGCAAACAACTGATTATCGGCACACAATTGGACGTGACCGAGAAAGTGCTGATGGCAAAAAAAACTCAGGAACTGATTACCAAACGCGAACTGGCTATGCAAGTCAGCAATATTGTCCACTGGGATTTTGACACCCAAACCCAGAAAATCGAATCATACAATGATCCCGTTAATGATTATATCGGTGACAAACTGATAACTTTGGAGGAATTTAGAGAATTTGTACACCCTGAAGATTATTCCACATACAATGATGCCACGCAATCCATGATATTGGGTGAAGACAAGATGCTTGACCTGACTTGCCGTATAAAAACGAAATATGATGAAACATGGCAGTACTGTCATGTGATGGGAGTTCCCTTCGAACGGGATGAGGCAGGTCATATAATAAAGTATACCGGATTCCGTCAGAATATCTCCAAAATGCACCAACTGAACGAAGAAATTAAGGAAAGAAACTACAAGATGGAGCTTACTTTCAAAACTGTTGGTATGACCTATTGGGATTTTGATGTAGAAAGTGGGCTTTTCAGAGCTTTCAATGACCCGGTGAACGACTATAATCCCGAAACACCCATTACTCCGGAAGACTATGTGGAACATGCACACCCTGATGATATGGAGCATGTACGTGAGTCTATTGGCCTTATGCTTAACGGAATAGATAAGGATTTTAGTTTTAATTACCGCACAAAGACAAAGTGGGATAAAGAATGGCAAAGTCTGGTGATTACCGGCATCCAGTCTGAAAGAGACAGGAAAGGAAAAGTAATTCGGTATACCGGCATTGGCTTCAACAATACGGAATGGGAAAGGGTAACCCGGGAATTGAAGGAACTGAAAGAAAAGGCAGAACTTGCCGATAAACTCAAATCAGCTTTCCTGGCAAATATGAGTCATGAGATACGTACTCCTCTGAATGCCATCGTTGGTTTTTCCGAACTCATGGCACATTGTGATGATCCTGCTGAGAAAGAAGAGTATGTAGAAATCATCCAGTCCAACAATGAATTGTTGTTGCGTCTGATTAACGATATCCTTGACTTGTCTAAGATTGAGTCGGGAATTCTTGAGCGTAAGAGGGAAACATTCAACTTGGCGAAACTGCGTAGCGAACTGTATACAATGATCTTGCCTAAAGTGGCAAATACCGATGTCGAGCTTCTTTTGGATAGTTCGGGTGCGGAGTGTAACATCTTCCTGGATAGAAGCCGGTTGAAACAAGTATGGTCCAACTTCCTCACTAATGCGGTGAAATGCACCAAGTCGGGACATATCAAGATGGGATATACTCTTGAACGGGGAGGTATCCGGGTGTATGTTGAAGATACAGGAGTCGGCATTCCACCGGAATTGCAAAACCGGGTGTTCGGGCGTTTCCAGAAATTAAATGAGTTTGCGCAGGGAACGGGACTCGGGTTGGCTATTTCGCGTGCCATTATCGAGGGTGCAGGAGGCGAGGTCGGTTTTACTTCTACTCCTGGTGCAGGGTCTACCTTCTGGGCATGGATACCGTGTGATGTAGATTTGTTGGAGGAAGAAACTCCGGTCGTTGTGCTGCCCGAAAAACAGGAGACACCCGTAAGAATAGCAAATAGGAAAGATTTGAAGATTCTGATTGCCGAAGATAATGACGGCAATTACTCATTAGTGCATCATATTCTTAAAGATTACGAGATTACACGTGTGCTGAATGGTGTGGAGGCTGTTCAGGAAGTTCGTAACGGGGACTATGATTTTGTGCTTATGGATATGAAAATGCCTATAATGGGTGGTCTGGAAGCGGTTCGGAAAATTAGGGAGTTCAATAAAGAAATTATGATTATTGCGCTTACGGCTAATGCTTTTGAGTCTGACAGGGTTTGTGCTTTGGAGGCGGGATGCAATCTGTTTATTGCAAAGCCTCTAAAACAAAATGAATTGCTTGGTTTGTTTACAACGGAAGAATAAAGTCTAAAAATAACGGTAAAGAAAGCACTTAATTAAGTGTTGATGATTATGGTTTTGGTAGGGATACATCCTATTTCTTTTGTTTAATGTACTCTGACGGTGCCATTCCATATTCCTCCTTGAAGCATGTACGAAAATAACCTAAGTCATTGAAACCGCTTGCATAAGCCGCTTCCGAAACATTGAGGCTTTCTTCCAGCAATAAACGGAGACTGTTTTTCAGTCTTATCTTCCGGATGAACTCATTGCCTGATATGCCTGTTAGTCCCTTTATCTTCCGGTAAAGGGTGGAGTGGCTCATGTTCATTTTATCCATCATAAAAGACATGTCGAGCTTGTCCATATCAATATTCTCTTCTACTATTGCAGTAAATCTATTAAGAAACTCCTCATCCAGTCTGCTCAATTTTATGGATTCCTGAGATTGTTCCGGTTTCAACTCTTTGGTGCGGTTTGCAATCAGGAATGCCAGTTTCTTTCTTGATTCCAGCAAATTGTGTATGCGGCTGTTTAACAACTTGGCACTGAAAGGCTTTGTCAGATAAGAATCGGCGCCACTTTCGTATCCTTCTTCTTTATCTTGGATGGAGTCCTTGGCTGTAAGCAGGATGACAGGAATATGACTGGTACATACATCTTCTTTTACCCGTTTGCAGAACTCTATTCCATCCATTACAGGCATCATAATGTCGCTGATGATGATATCAGGTATATGCTTCTGTGCCTGTTCCAAACCCTCTTTCCCGTTGGTAGCAGTTATGATTCGATAATTGTTACTGAAAGAAGAAACAATATATTCCCGGATGTCATCGTTATCCTCTACAACGAGTAACATTGGACGGATATCAGTGTCTTCTTGTTCTTTCTCTTGTATTTTTTGTTGTCCTTGAGTAGATGTTTGTTTCTCTTCTTTATGTAATGCACTAGGATAAGTATTTTCTGTCAATATGCGGAATGTGAAAGTCGTACCTTGGCCTACTACGCTTTTCACGTGCAACGCACCTTCATGTAAATCAGACAATGATTTTACTAGTGCAAGGCCAATACCTGTGCCGGATGCTTGATGTTTGCCTTTTACTTGATAATAGCGGTCGAAGATATGAGGAAGAGCCTCGGCATCTATTCCATATCCAGTATCTTTAACTAGTATTTCAGTGTATTGATCGTCTTCATTATCTGCTTGACGCATAATTAGACTGATTTTTCCTTCCGGTGTGTATTTCACGGCATTTGATAATAAATTATTTAGAATAGTCGAGATGATATCAGTATCAAAGTAGAGCATTGTTTTTTGAGATTGAACATGGATATAAAATTGTACTTTTTTATTTCGATTCAGTTCTTTGTAGCGTAATCCAATTTCTGTTATTAAATTACCTAAATTACCTTTGGATACTGTCAGCTTTCGATTTTGTGTTTCTGTTTTCCGGAATTCCAGTATCTGGTTAATGAGGTTCAGTAACCTAATGGCACTACTATGAATCATTCTAATCTTATTATTATAATAAGTCGATAGATTTGAATCGTTCATCAAATCTTCTAGCGGGCCAAGAATTAGAGTTAAGGGTGTTCGCAATTCATGCGTTATGTTAGTGTAAAAGCGTAAGCGTTCGTTATTGAGTTCCTGCTCATTCAAGCTTTTCTTGCGTTCCAGCTCTAGAGAATTTTCGAGTATTAGCTTCCGTTTATAAAAGCGGAACCAAATATACATTCCTAAAAGGACCTGTAATATGTAAAAAACTTTAGCATACCATGTCAACCATAGAGGAGGATGAATGTGCACTTTTATGGTGGCGATGTGATTGTCATCCCACTCTTGATTCCGTAATCGTGCTCTAACTCTGAATATATATTCTCCGGGAGAGATGTTTCGGAAAGTAACTTGATTCTCTCCTAACGTATTAGTCCATGTATTCTCTAATCCTTCGATCATATATGCATATTCTACTTGTCCACTTTGTGAATAGTCAGGAACAGTAAATGAGATGCGGAAAGAGTTTTGGTTATATGGTAAGTTAATATTTTTACCAACGGTTGGAATTAGCGTTTCTCCACTGCGGCTTTCTATTCTGTTGTTAAGTAGTCTGCAATCCATAATTTGTACAAGAGCAACTTGACGTTCTTTTGTCAGACTTTGAGGATTGAAGTAGCATACTCCATTTAGTGAACCGAAATAAAGCGTTCCATCTGGAGTGCAACATGCAGAGCCTTCAATAAAATTACCCGTAGGTATTCCATCACGATAGTCATAACAATCAAATTCCATCTGCTTTTTGTCCCAAAGAGCAATACTATTGTTTGTACTGAGCCAAATGTTTCCATTTTGATCTTCTTGGATAGCACGTACAAAGGTATCTTTAAGGCCTTGACCATAACCGAACAATTCGAATTGTTCAGGCTGATTTGTATCTTTGATGTAACCCAGACCATTGCGAGTAGCTATCCAAATACTACCTTGCGAATCCATGTAGAGTTGGTTGATACCATTGGAATGGAATTTGTTGTTTTTCGTTAACTGTGCTATTACTCTATCTTCTGCATCGAAAACTGTAATTTGGCCACCATATGTGCCTACCCATAATTTTCCTTGTTTATCACGTAGAATGCCATAAACTGACTTATCTGATAATTGGTTGGTGAGATTGTCTCTTTTGCATATCACTCCGTTAGTATAGGTATATACGCCATATTCGGTGCCTACCCATATTGTGTCGTCTGTATCTTTAAAGAAAGTAATGATATCTATATTATCCATATCCATAGGAATTCGTTCAATGCGATTATTGGGAATATCAAGCTTTAATAGACCGTCATCATATATTCCGAGCAGTAAATTATCATATTTACTACTTGTGATAGAAAATACTTGCCCATATGGTCTGGATAAATATTTTGTTATATCAAAACTCTTCTGTAGTCTGTCATTTTTGAAGATAACCACTTCGTTTTCACCACCTAACCATATCTGCTCTTCATCTTGGTATATTCCCCATATAGGTTTATTCTTTGTTTTGTGCCCAACCTCGGTAGTGTAAGGTAGTATGTGGAATATGGGTTGAGTATGACTGATAAAGTTGACCCCACTACTATAATTACCTATCCATATATTGCCAAATGAATCTTGTAGCAGGCTCCGGGGATTACTTGATGAAAGTCCATATTTATCCATAGTTGCAGTAATATTATAGAACTGTACGCTTGAAGGATTCTTAAAGGTTATGTTGTGTAAGTCCAATATACTGATACCGCCAATGTCACTTGCTATCCATAACATTCCGTCATCCATTTCCTGAATGTCGTATATATGGTCTGCAATTAGCGAATGTGGATTATTATGCTCATGCCTAAAGACTGTGAATTCTTCAGTCTTTGGATTGAAGAGGCCAAGACCTTGGTTTGTTCCCACCCAAATATTCTCTAGATGATCTCTATATATTGTATAAACGCTGTTGCCTGGTAGACTTTTAGAATTGGCAGGATCATTAATCAGATTATGTGCTGTTTTATTTTCCAGATTGATAATGCTTAATCCACCTTGTGCATGACCTACATAGAGATGTCCTTTTCCGTCATCAAAAGCACACCAGTTTAAACTTTTCAGTCCTTTGATGTCTTTACTGGAAAAAGTGGTGAACTTCCTGTCTTTCTTACTATAATGTATTATTGGATTGCGATGACATATAATCCATATTCCACTGTCTGCTGCAGCTACAATATGTTCAACACTATTTATTCCGATGGTTTCTGGTAGTGGGGATTCTTTAAATTGCTGTGTAGAACACTGAAGTATGTCAATGCCACTACCGCTTCCTATCCAAAGTTCATCATTTTCTTTATCATAAAATAGAGTGTTTTGGCTATTGTTTTTCAAATCGGAGTTATAGCTTCTATAAGTTGTGAAGTGGCGCCCATCAAATCGATTTAAACCTAACATGGTTGCCACCCAGATACATCCTTGTCGATCTTGTGTAATATCTTTGACATAGTTATTTGATAATCCATCTTCCACTCCAAGGTGCTTTAGAGTGTAAGGTTGTGCTATACTGTTCATACTGAATAATAGCAGGCATAATGCAAATATTATATGTGCGTTTCGCATGATAACTTGGATTACTAGTTGTCTTTAGACAAAAATACAATAAAATCCTGTTATGAATATATGCTAATGAGCATTTTGCTTAATTTCCCATTGTTGATTGCCCGTTTCACCTACCTTTGTATGTTTAATTATTCTAATGAAAAGGAGTTTGTAGGAATAAAGAGAATTAATGATTTGCAATGAGAGGGCATTGTGGATTTACTGATGTATAAGTTGTTGGCTCTATTTGTGTTTTGAGGCTTTGAATTTGTTCTGTGTACGACTTATTGTTATTGGGTTGATAAATGTTCCAAAAAGCATTGATAATGATGAATTCTTTGACATGTGTGTTGTTCCAAAAAGAATGAAATTGAATGATGCTGCATAAGCAATGAATGATTATTTGTGTTTTTTGCATAATATTCATGTTTTATGTGGAGTTTAGATACAAGAAATTAACTTCTTGTCGGTAAGGGATTGACTTCTTGCAGATAAAGAGTTAATTCCTTGCATACTCTTAGTTGCGTTCATCATAGATGAACGGGGTAAAACTCTACGATAAATATCGTTTTTTTCTAGGTGAACAACACTATTGAAGTAAAAGAGAGAATAGGTGATTTTTTAGAGAGGCAATAAAAAATGTATCGTGTTGATTGCTATATTTTTAAAGAATATTGCTTTCCTTTTTGAATATTTGCTAGCAAACGGACGTAAATAAAAGATTCTGGAACGTTTGGAAATACAAAATGACAAATAGGCAGATTTGGGAAAAGGGAAACTAATATTTTGATGATTTGAAATACTATTAATGAATGATATATTACTTATTATTGTTTCTGTCTTTCCAATGCTGCTGTCTAATTACTGCTGTGATATAGAACTATTCGGAGTTTTAATTATAAGGGTTTTAGAGGTGGGAGAAATAAATCAGAAGCAGTGGTAGATTGGGCATGACGAATTTGTCCCCTTTTTAAGGTTAGTTTATCCCTGCTTATTACGGTAGACTACTGTACATTTGCATATCCCTTTTGAGGGAAGTTTTGAGAGTCAATTAACCTTTTATTATCTATTAAAAGAAAAACAATGAAATCAGATTCTTTTAGAAACAATCGGAAGGCACTTGCGGCCTTGTTGCTTTGCACTGGTTTTATTGCCGGACATCCTTTCGCAGTGATGGCTGATGGCAATGAACAAAGTACACAAGTAGTCCTACAACAAATCAAAGTTACAGGTGTGGTGAAAGATGCAATGGGACCTGTTGCTGGTGCCAGTGTCGTGGAAAAAGGTAATACTTCTAATGGTACTATTACTGATATTGATGGTAATTTTTCTCTATCGGTAAAGTCTGGAGGAATTATTATTGTTTCATATTTAGGATATAAGACGCAAGAGATCACGACAGTCGCAGGAAAATCAATTGATGTTGTGTTGAAAGATGATACAGAGCTGCTGGATGAAGTCGTAATAGTTGGTTTTGGTACACAGAAGAAAGTAAATCTTACGGGTTCGGTGGGTATTGCTACTGCTAAGGAAATCGAATCTCGTCCTGTATCTTCTGCTGTACAGGCTTTGCAGGGAGTTATTCCTGGCTTAAAAATTACGACATCGACGGGGGATATTAATAGTACAATGGATATTTCTGTTCGTGGTATTGGTACTATTGGTGAAGGTTCAAGCGGAAGCCCGCTGATTTTGATTGATGGGATGGAAGGTGATTTAAATACAGTCAATCCGCAGGATATTGAAAACATTTCTGTCTTGAAAGACGCTGCTGCTTCTTCTATCTATGGTGCGCGTGCACCATTTGGTGTTATTTTAGTGACTACAAAGAGTGGTCAGCAAGGTAAAACGTCTGTAAACTATAACAATAGCTTTCGTTTTTCTAGCCCGTTAAGTTTGCCGGAATCTATGGATTCTTATTCATGGGCTGTAATGGTAAATCAAGCACAGATCAATGCTGGTGGTTCTGCCTATTATAGCAATGAAACGATGCAGAAGATGTTAGATTATCAAGCTGGCAAGTTGCAGAATGGTATAGATCCGGATTCTAATAATCCTAATGCTTGGGAAGATATATGGTCTAAGGGATATGCGAATTCAGATCTTTATGATGAAACTTATAAAAGTACAATCTTTTCGCAGGAACATAATTTGAGCGTTTCAGGAGGAAGTAATGCACTCACATATTATGTTTCTGCTAATTACTTGAAGCAGAATGGTTCTTTAAAGATTGCAGATGACGGGTTGAATCGCTATAATGTGACAGCAAAATTGTCAGCAAAGCTCACTGATTGGCTTACGCTGAATACAAATATTCGATATACAAACAACGACTATTGGGGACCAAGCAATGCTATGAACTACAATTATTATGGCAGACAAAATTGGCCTAATATACCAATGTATGATCCTAATGGACATTTTTTGCAGGAAACAGCTCTATCAATAGCTGAAGGGGGTAAAAAGAGTATCAAAAGTGATCGTCACTATTATCAGGCAGCATTGGTATTTGAGCCCATCAAGAATTGGGTAACTAAAGCTGAAATCAATTATAGCATCTTTAATGAGAATACTAAAAACTCTTCTCTTCCCGTATATACTTGGACACCTCAAAATGTTCAGTTGACTGGTACTTCAAGCTCTACTTTGTCAAAAACAAGCGCTGAAAACCGTTTCCTGAATATTAATGTTTATAGTGAGTACTCACGTTCATTTGTTGAGGCACATAATTTTAAGATTATGGCTGGTTTTCAGTCAGAAGAAATGAAACAACAGGGACAGTACGGCTTGAAATATGGCTTATTGGATTTTGAAATGCCTGAATTTGATTTGACAACAAGTCTTAATGGCAGTGGAAATACAGTTTCTCCCACACTCACCGGTTATTCTAATGAATGGGCTACTGTAGGTTTCTTTGGTCGATTTAACTATGACTATAAAGGACGTTATTTGTTTGAAGCAAACTTACGCTATGATGGTAGTTCACGTTTCCGTCGTGATAGCCGTTGGGTGACATCACCATCTTTTTCGTTAGGATGGAATATTGCGCAAGAAGGATTTTGGAAACCGATTTCTGATATTGTTAATCAATTGAAAGTACGTGCTTCTTATGGTCAGTTAGCAAATCAAAATACTACTAGTTGGTATCCGACATATCGTACTATGTCTTTGGGCGCTTTAAGTGGCTCTTGGTTGAATGCAAATGGTACGCGCCCAAATACAGCTGTGGTAGGGGGCTTGGTAAGCTCTTTGTTAACATGGGAAACGGTGCGTACATGGAATGTTGGTCTTGATTGGGGATTGTTTAACAATCGCTTGACAGGTTCGTTTGACTATTTCCGCCGTTATACTTATGACATGGTAGGTCCGGCACCCGAATTGCCTGTTACATTGGGATTATCTGCTGCAAAAACTAACAATACTGATTTATATACTACTGGCTGGGAAGTTTCTGTCAATTGGAAAGATAGAACAAACTTTGGTATGAATTATGGTATTAATCTATCTCTTTCTGACCAGCAAACTTATATTGATTATTATCCGGGAAATGCAACAAAATCAATAGGTTCGAATGGTTCTGCAAGTTCATATATCAGTGGACAGAAGATTGGATTAATTTGGGGATACGAGACGATTGGCATTGCCAAGACACAAGCGGAGATGGATGCTCACTTGGCTACCTTACCCAATGGCGGTCAGGATGCCTTGGGTACTCAGTCAAAATGGGAAGCTGGTGACATTATGTATCGAGATTTGAATGGTGACGGTAAAATAACAGAGGGGGCTCGCACTTTGGACGATCATGGTGATTTGAAAGTGTTAGGTGATCTTAATCCGCATTATTTCATAGGTTTGGATTTAACAGCAGACTGGAAAGGATTTGATCTCCGTGCTTTTTTCCAAGGTGTGCTTGATCATGATTATTGGCCGGGTGGAGATTCCAGTGGAAATAATGAAGGCGCCGGCGGTTATTTTTGGGGAACTCGTGGTAATCGTAGCATTTGGCATGCACGAGGGTTTACAGTACACCAAGATTATTTCCGTGCAGAACCCATTGGCCTTGAAGGTCATGAAATTCCTGCCAATGTAGATTCATATTATCCACGTCCTCTATTTAGTCTCTCTGGTACAGGTAATGGTAAGAATCAGTACGTTCAGAGCCGATATATGCAGAATGCAAGATATATCCGTTTGAAAAATTTGCAGATTGGCTATACGCTTCCTTCAAGTCTGATGAATAAGGTTGGCATTAGCAAATGCCGTATTTTCCTTTCAGGTGAGAATCTTGTGACATTTACTCCTCTGTTCAAACTCTTTGATCCTGAAACAGCAATGGGTGGTTTAGGCGGTAATGCTTATCCTCTTTCTCAAACATGGTCGTTTGGTTTAAGTCTAACTCTTTAATATAAGCAATAATGAAAAAGAATATTATATATATTGCATCGCTGGTTTTGTTACTTACATGCATTTTGACATCTTGCGATGATTATTTGGACAGAGAACCTTTGTCCTCAATATCTCCGGAAGGCTACTTTAAGAATGCCGACCAGCTGTTGGCATATACAAATGAAATATATAGTCGTGTTATGCCTGACAATGGTGGTAACTCTTATGGACTTTATGAAAGTGACCAGGGTACAGATAACCAAATCAAATCGGATGCTGTCCCTTCCAAATATGATGATGGCGTATGGAAAGTTGGTCAGAGTGGTGGAGGTTGGTCTTTTGAGACAATCTATCGTTGCAACTATTTCTTTTCGATGGTGAACCCTAAGTTTGGAGAGCAACTTGATGGCTCGGAGAATACTATTCAAGGAGATTTGTCCTCTATCAGACATTATATAGGTGAAATGTATACGTTACGTGCATTGACTTATTTCAATATCTATCAATCATTTGGTGATTTTCCAATCATTACGGAGCCTTTGAACGATAATTTGCTAGTACTAACAGAAGCCAGCAAGCGTTCACCTCGAAATGAGGTAGCTCGTTTTATTTTGTCCGACTTAGACAAGGCTATCGAATTTTTATCTAGTAAGGATTTAGAGACAACACGTATTAATCGTGACGTAGCTTTGCTCATCAAATCCCGTGTCGCCCTTTATGAAGGTTCATGGTTGAAGAACTTCAAGGGGACAGCTTTTGTACCCAATGGCGAAGGATGGCCAGGTAAGCAGAAAGACTATAATGCCAATTATCAGTTTCCGAGTGGGAATATTGATAATGAAATCAATTGGTTCTTGGAGCAAGCGGTATCAGCTTCAAAAGAAGTAGCAGAGAAATACAAAGGAAGTCTGACTAAAAATACGGGAGTGTTTCCGCAAAATACTTCAGAGCCGAACAATCCTTACTATGACATGTATATTTCAGTTGATTTGTCATCTTATAAAGAGGTAATGCTATGGCGTCGTTATGCACCTGCACTTAAGATGCACGGTATTCCTATTGCAGCCAATACCGGAAATAATGCCACTGGAGTATCTCGTTCCTATGTGCAAAATTTCTTGATGGCTGATGGGAAACCTGTATATGCACACGGTACATACGCGGATGGTGATGGATATTATATGGGAGATAAAAGCCTTGCTAATGTAAGAGTAAATCGTGATACACGTTTATCTGTGTTCTTGCAAGAGCCGGGGCAGGATAATATGATAAATGGTACTACTGGTTCTAACATCTATTATATCGTTCCTTTTCCTGATATCTTAGGTTTAGGTCAGTATCGTTATCCTACAGGATATGTTCTTAGAAAAGCTTTGTCAACGGATATTGCTATGTATCTAAAAGGAAACGAGGCATATACGGCTGTACCGGTTTATCGTGCTGTAGAAGCATTGTTAAACTATATGGAAGCAAGTTATGAATTGACAGGTAGACTTGATGAGACTGCCCGTGAATATTGGAAAATTATACGTCAGCGTGCTCATGTAAGTGATGATATTGATGGCACGATTGCAGCGACAGATATGTCTCAAGAAGCAAATAATGATTGGGCTGCCTATACTGCCGGTAAGTTGATAGATCCTGTTCTATATAATATACGTCGTGAGCGCCGTTGTGAATTTATTGCTGAAGGTTTGCGTTACATGGACTTGTGCCGTTGGAGAGCAATGGATCAGTTAATGATAAAACCATATATCCCAGAAGGGATACATTTTTGGAATACACCAATGCAACAGGAGGTGGATGCTAGTAAGATTGTTTGTGATGGTTCTACTCAGTCTAATTTATCATCTTCTGAATCAAGTGAATATATTCGTCCATTTCAAAAAAACTCTAGCCAACGGTGTTATAATGGCTTCATTTGGCACATGGCGCATTATCTTGAACCGATTGCAGTGAAGCATTTTCTTATAACATCATCTGATGGAGTGTCGGTCGAAGATTCGCCAATTTACCAAAATCCATATTGGCCAACAGTTCCAAATATGCCAGCGGAGAAGTAGAGGGAATGTTCTTTGTTTTTGATAGGTAATTAAGATAGGGGCAGTCCCTAACATTGTGACTGCCCCTCCTGTATGAAAGGAGAATTGATCTTGCTGTGCGGCGTAAGTCGGCAAAAGGAGGAAAGTATGAATATGAAGTAGATTTAAAGATATGGCAAATATAAAATTACTTTTATTTTCAAGTGTTTTATACCTGTGTTCCATTATGACACAGAGTATTTATGCATCCCAAGATAGTTTGTTTTATTTTTATACTCCGAAAGATGGAATACTGGATATCAAACAGGCAATATTTTCCTTTGTTAAAGGTGTTTCGTTTATTCATGTCACTCGGGAAGAATATGAAGAAATAGAAGAAAGTTGGGATTTTACGGACGGACAAGATATGTCGGATGAGCAAAAGGTGAAATTAGATGCAGATGAGTTGGTAATTGGGGATGCTTTTGTCCAAAATCTGCGTTGGGATTTGCTGTTGGATACTATCGGTAAGTTTGGTTCTTCTATTAGTTGGACATCTGACAATCCAACATTTATATCCGACAAAGGAAAGCTGCTGAAATACTCTTCCAGAATGGATGGAAAAGAAAAAGTAAAACTGACTGCGACTATCTCTGCAGGTAGTTATACGAAAACTAAATCATTTTTGGTGAGTGTTGCTTACGAAGAGCCCGAATATGCAGGCTATCTATTTGCTTATTTCGAAGGTTCTGGGGATGAATTAAAACAGGAGCATTTACGTTTTGGAATTAGTACAGATGCAATGAACTGGCATGCGCTTAACAATAACGAACCTGTTATTTTATCGGATACAATTTCTCAAACAGGTGGAATACGTGATCCGCATATTCTTCGCGGAGAAGATGAAAAATCTTTCTATTTAGTTGCAACTGATATGTCAGCAGCAAAAAATGGTTGGCATAGCAGTAATCCTGGCATTATTTTAATGAAATCAAACAATCTTACGGATTGGAGTCATACAGCAATAGATTTAGTAAAAACTTATCCCCAAAAGTTTGGTAAGGCAAAATGGGTATGGGCACCTCAAACAATATTTGATCCTGTAGCTAATAAATATATGGTCTATTTTACTGTTATTTTTCATGATGACCAGCATTTAGATTTTTATTGTGCTTATGCCAATAGCGAGTTTACTGGATTTGAAACAATTCCAATGCTTATGTTCCGCCCTCAATATGGTGGCATTGATGGGGACATTATATATAAAGATGGTGTGTTTTATTTTTTTTATAAAGGAAATATTAAAGATAAAAATGGGGTAGAAATAAAGAGTGGAATATTGCAAGCCATTGGGAAAAGACTGCAAGGGCCTTGGAAAGAGGACCTGAATTTTTTAGATGCTTATGCAGATACTCAAATACCTATAGAAGGCTCAGGGGTTTTTAAACTAAACAATTCTGATTCCTATATATTAATGTACGATTTATTTCGGAATCAACGATATGAGTTCCAACGAAGTACAGATTTAGTGAACTTTACCCCAAATACTGAAAGCTTTGTGAAAAATTTTACCCCTCGACACGGGACTGTCATGAGTATTACTAAAAAAGAAATTGAATGTCTGAAAAATAAATGGGGGATAACCTTGTAATGAATAGATTTTATAGAATAAATATCAGAAACTAAAATAATATATTATGAATAAAATTTTGAATATACTTGCCGGTGCCATTTTATTTTGTATAGCACCTGTGGTGGCACAGGAATATCCTAAAGTGATATTTCCCGGTGATTATCCGGATCCTTCCATTCTAAGAGATGGAAAAGATTATTACATGACACATTCGTCGTTCTCTTACAGCCCTGGATTCTTAGTGTGGCACTCTCAAGACCTTGTTAATTGGGAACCGCTATGTAGAGTCAATGGTACTGGTATGGCACCCGACTTAGTGAAATATGGTGGTACGTACTATATCTATTTCCCATGGGGTTCGACTAATTATGTGGTATGGGCAAAGAATATGAAAGGTCCTTGGAGTGAACCGATAAACTTGAAGGTGACGGGAATTGACCCAGGGCATATTGTAGATGAAGAAGGAAACCGATACTTGCATTTGTCAGAAGGAACGGCTGTAAAGTTGGCAAAGGATGGTCTTTCTGTTATTGGGGAACCAATTACCGTATATGACGGATGGGAGTATCCGAACGATTGGAATACAGAATGTTTTTGTTTGGAATCACCGAAGCTTACGTATAAAAATGGATATTATTACCTTACAAGTGCTGAAGGAGGTACAGCTGGCCCTGCTACAAGTCATATGGTGGTTTCTGCCCGTTCAAAGAATGTTATGGGTCCATGGGAGAATTCGCCTTACAATCCCATTGTGCATACCTATAGTGCAGATGATAAATGGTGGTCGAAAGGACATGGCACGCTCGTAGACGATATCAATGGTAATTGGTGGATTGTCTATCATGCTTATGCCAAGGATTTTCATACTCTTGGACGTAGTACGCTTATCGAACCGATAGAGTGGACGAGCGATGGGTGGTTCAGAACCAAGTCAACAGCTACTTCTCTTGTTACGGATAATTCCATAAAAAGGAATGTATCCGATATTTCTGACAATTTTAATGATAAGGAATTGGATATTCGTTGGTCTACGTTTGGAGGAACACCCAAATTGTGTACGGAGCTAAAGGGCAATAGTTTATTCTTGCAAGGAAAAGGAACTTCTCCTGAAAATGGACGTGTACTTCTCACCATTCCGACACATCAAAGTTACGAAACCCAAGTAGAGGTTAATCTTGGAGAAAAGAATAGTGGCGGGCTTTTACTCTTTTATAAACCCAAAGTATTTGCTGGTATTACTTGTGATGGAAAGTATTTTACGGTTTATACTAACAGTGAAAAATTCGATAATATACCTAATACATTTGATAATCATTTCTTTTTGAAAATTATCAATAAGTTGAACGTCTGTTCAATCGAGATAAGTGACAATGGCAAGCAATGGGAGAGAGTGGCTGATAATGTCAATGTGAAAGAGATGAACCACAATAATTATAATGGGTTTAGGTCTCTTCGAATCGCTTTATATTCTGCAGGAGAAGGAACAACTCAATTTAAAGATTTTCGTTACAAACGTATTGACTAATAAGAATATATCATGAAGCTCTTATATAAATGTTGTATGAGTTATTCATTGCTATCATTTATTGTAATCGGTTTATATATCTTCTTTCCCAATAATGCAGAAGCAAAGAAAACTCTTTTTAACAAAGGTTGGACTTTTTATCGTGAAGGGGATGAGCCAGATACAATGTCGATTCAATTGCCGCATACTCCTAAAATCGAGCCATTGGTAGTAAATGACCAGTGGATGGGAGTGTGTGTTTATTCTAAGAACTTTTTTGTTCCTCACTCTGCCAAAGGCAAGAACTTGTTTTTGAAATTTGAAGCGGCTATGAATGAAGTAAGTGTATGGTTAAATGGTGAGAAAGTGATGGAGCATTTGGGGGGCTATTTACCATTTGTGGTAGAGTTGACAAATAAGGTTAATTATGGTGCTTCAAATAGAGTTGTATTGCGATTGAATAATTGTGATAATCCCATTACTGGTCCTAAACCTCTGCACAAACTTGATTTTAATACATATGGAGGTATTTATCGGGATGTTTGGTATATCGAGAAACCTGCTATATATATAACGGATGAGTCAATGGAAAATCAAGTCGCTGGTGGAGGGATTTTCTTTTATGCAGATAGTGTTACTTCACAGGCAGCTACTCTTTTCACTAATGTACATGTGCGTAATTCATCAAATAAAGATACAAGAGTGAAAGTTGTTTGTACACTGTTGGATAAAGGAAAGAGAATCATTTCATTTCAGACTGATGAGCGAAAGATTGAACCTGGTACGGCAAAGTATCTGACAGGAAATGGAATACTTAAAAAACCATTATTATGGTCATCTGTTTCTCCCCATTTATATCAGATGCGTACGGATGTTTATGCTAATGGCAAATTGGCCGATACTGAAACAATCAAAATCGGTATCAGAGATATTAAGATTACTTCGGATGGATGTTGGATTAATGGGGAAAAGACTTATTTGAGAGGTGTAAACCGCCATCAAGAATATCCTTATCTTGGATATGCATTATCCAATAATGCGCAGTATCGTGATGCTTATCTTATTAAGCAGGGAGGTTTTGATTATGTACGCTGTTCGCACTATCCCCCTTCACCTGCTTTCTTGGATGCCTGTGATGAATTGGGGATACTGGTATTGGATGCTATACTTGGATGGCAGTATTTTGGGAATAAGGAATTTGTAGAACATTCTTTGCAATCGTCACGTGAACTTATCCGTCGTGACCGTAATCATCCATGTATCTTAGCATGGGAATTATCAATCAATGAATCTTCCATGCCAAAGTCTTTTATGGATGCTGTGCATCAAATATCTAAAGAAGAATACCCTTATCCAAATTCATATTCGGCAGGTTGGATTGATTATGCTTATGACATTTACATTCAAGCTCGCCAACATCGCATTTTGCACCCTGATAAGTCCAACAGAAGTAAGCCTCTTATTGTGTCGGAATACGGTGATTGGGAGTATTATGCGCAAAATGCAGGATTTAATCAAGAAGAATGGCAGGATCTGAAACATGAAGAACGTAGCAGTAGACAGCCGCGTCACACTACAGAAAAACGGTTGTTGCAACAGGTTCGCAATATCCAAGAAGCGCATAATGACAATCTTAACACTCATGCTTTTTCTGATGGATATTGGGCGATGTTCGATTATAACAGAGGGTATAGTGAAGATTTGGAGTATTCGGGGGTAATGGACATATTTCGCTTACCAAAATACTCCTACTTTTTTATGCAGAGCCAAAAGGGTTATGACGAAGATAGTATTTTGTATATAGCGTCTCGTTGGGAGCCAGGTAAATCTGAGAATGTTAGGGTTTTTAGCAATTGTGATGAGGTTGAACTTGTAATAGATGGTACCACTATCGGGAGACAAGTCCCTGATCAGGATGATTTTTCTACTAATCTTAAACATCCACCTTTTACATTCAATGTATCTTGTAAGGTCTCTGGAAGTATAAAAGCTATTGGATTTAAAAATGGAATAAAAGTTAAGGAAGAAGTCGTTTGTACTGCAGGAACCCCTTATTTACTGGAATTAGGATATAACGAAGCAGGAAAACGGGCAGAAGCTGGTTATAATGATGCCATTTTTGTTTATGCTTTTGTTAAAGATAAAAATGGCACTATTGTAAATTATTATAATAGTGAGGTGCGTTTTAAGGTAGTTACAGGAGATGCAAAAATCATCGGAAATGGAATGCCTCATGCAGAAGCTGGGATTGCTCCTACTTTATTACAGATCGGGGAAAAAAAACAATCGGTGAAGGTTAGAGCTGAAAGTAATAATTTGGTAGGAGAATTACTTGTAGAAGTGAAATAACCATAATAATATAATAGATAAATGAGGATAATACAGTTAATATTAGGGCTTATTATGATTGGGAATTTGTGTAATGGAATTGCTGTTGCACAAGATAAAATTATAGTAGATGTTCAAAAAAGAGGTCATGCCATACCTCCTTCTTTCTATGGAATATTTTTTGAAGAAATTAATCATGCAGGTGATGGAGGTTTATATGGTGAGTTGGTGCAGAATCGTAGTTTTGAAGATCTGGAAATGCCGGAAGAATGGTATGTTGAAGATAAAAGATTACATGCAAAAGAGGTTATTCATCATTTTACGGGGGAGATTGATGACCGGACATTTATTTGGCCTTCTAGCCCGGTGCCATCTTGGAGTTTGCAAGTGTCGGCCACTTCATCAGCGCGGATGAGTTTAACAAAGGAACGACCTAAGTTTGAAACCGCGCCTACTAATCTTAAAGTTGTAATAGACAAGGTTGGTGCTCCTATCCGTCTTGTTAATGATGGTTTTTGGGGAATGGGAATCTGTCTAGGGCAAAATTATCAACTGCGTACAATTATTCGTACATCAAAAGAGTATAAAGGAACGGTGCTTGCAAAGTTGCTTTCAGCAGAGGGAAAGATTATTGCAATGGCTCAATTAAATGTTCCTTCAGGGGAAGATTGGGCAGATTTAAAAGCTATATTATGTGCAGAACGAAGTGATAGTAGAGCCAAATTGGTTTTTGAATTTGATGGCGAAGGAACTATTTGGTTGGATTATGTATCTCTTTTCCCAAAAGAAACCTATTTAAATCGTCCTTATGGATTTCGTAAAGATGTAGCTCAAATGTTGGTTGATTTGAAACCAGCATTTATTCGTTGGCCTGGTGGCTCCATCGTAGGGGGAATTACGCTTGGAAATCGTTTCGAGTGGAAAAAGACATTGGGCGATCCGGCTTCTCGTCCGGGTGAGTATATCACTTGGGGATATCGTTGTTCGTATGGGATGGGATACTATGAGATGCTTCAGTTTTGTGAAGATATTGGTGCAAAAGCCATGTTTGTATGTAATGTTGGATTGTCTGATTTGTTTCGTTCGGGAGAAGCTTGCATAAGGGACAGCATTCCTTTTTTCCTAAAAGATTGTATGGATGCCATAGAATATGCTTTAGGAGATGTAAGTACCGAATGGGGGGCTCGTCGTGCGGCAGACGGACATCCAGATCCTTTTCCGCTTGAGTATGTAGAATTAGGTAATGAACATTGGGGAGAGGAATATGATTATCGTTTCGACATCTTTTATAAAGCTATCAAAAAGAAATATCCACATTTGACATTAATTTCCAATCATCCTCTATGGGGTATTGGAAGAAGTGAAAAAACAGATATGGTAGATCCACATTGGTATGGCACTCCTGAATTCTTCTTTCGTAACACGATGTTATTTGACAGTATTTCTCGTGGAAAATATAATGTTTATGTCGGTGAATATGCTTGTAATTTCGGTGTTGGAACGGGTAATATGAAAGCTGCATTAGCAGAAGCCGCTTTTATAGGAGGTATGGAGAGAAATAGTGATTTGGTAAAGATGACTTCTTTTGCTCCTTTACTGCAGAACCGGCATAAAAGTGATTGGCCGGTTAATCTTATTTGGTTAGATACTGATAAAGTTGTGGGACGTTCGTCTTATTATGTGCAAAAAATGGTATCAGAAAATCGGCCTACTTATAATGTGAAATACCAATATACAGGCAGCTCTAAACCTGTGGAATATGAGAAAGGAAAAATAGGCTTTGGCTCTTCTAAAACACCTCTTGAAATTAAAGATATTAGAATAACAATGAACAATCGGAGCTTTAAACCTGACTTGTCCAAAGGCGTCAGTTGGCGAGGAGAGTGGCAGATTGCAAGTGATATGCTTATGCAGAGTGCTGTCCAAGGAAGTTCCATGTACGTTCTGGAAGATGTAAATAGCAATGATTTCACACTGGAATGTAAAGCGCGTAAATCGTCTTTTAAAGAAGGTTTTTTTATCTATTTCTGCTTGACGGAAGATGAACAAAAAGGGTTTATATGTAATATTGGGTGTTGGGATAGCAATACTGTTGCTATAGAACAACTTTCAGATGGACATAACGTTGGTGCTATAGGTAAAGCGGCGGAGTATTCTATATCTCCTCGCCAATGGTATAATTTGAAATTAGTAGTTACCCCGAAAGGAAGCATTTTATATATTGATGGTAAAGAGGTTTTAAAACATATTCCACAGACAATGCCAAAACAGTTTATCGCCTCGGGTATAGATGAAGAAACTGGAGAACTTATTCTAAAAGTTGTGAATAGACTGGATATTCCTTATTCGCCCGGGATTGAAATAAAGGGAGTGGAGCAGGTCTTGAATACAGGAAAGATTATTTCGTTATCTGCCAAAGATGATAATGAGGAGAATTCATTTGAAGAGCCTCGAAAAATTTATCCGAAGGAGGTGGAATATAATCAATTTAGTGAAACGTTTAGTTATGAATTTGCTCCATACTCTTATACCATTTTACGTATAAGAGTGAAATAATACTATATGAAATGTATATATGGTCGTAGGATAGTAAACAAAATATTATATTTTCATTTTATGATGTATATTCTGAACAATAATGCAGGTGATTGCACATTACTCCATGTCTTGTCTTTGTGTTCTTCCCTATTTTTGCTGAAATTTTATATAATATCATGAGAAACTTGAATTTGAAACTACTATTTGCACTTTGTGCACTTCTCTTCTTTTCTGCTTTTACTACCGGAAAGAAGGATGTAATCACCATTTTTATGATAGGTGATTCTACCATGGCGAATAAAAGTCTGAAGAATGGAAATCTTGAACGTGGCTGGGGACAGATGCTCCCGGGCTTCTTGACCGATGATATACGGGTGGATAATCATGCCATGAATGGTCGGAGTTCACTGAGTTTTATCAATGAAGGTCGTTGGGATACTGTACTCTCTAAACTGAAAAGTGGGGACTACGTGTTCATCCAGTTCGGACATAATGATGAGAAGCCTGCTGAAAAACTGCATACAGTTCCCGGAAGCACTTTCGATGAGAACTTACGTCGGTTTGTAAGGGAGACGCGTGAAAAGGGTGCTCATCCGGTACTGTTCAATTCCATTGTACGCCGGAACTTTCCTCCGGAAGGAGCTACCGAAAATAAGGGCAGTTATGAAGTAGAAGGAAACACGTTGGTAGACACTCATGGAGAGTATCTGGAGTCACCTCGAAGAGTGGCAAAAGAAATGAATGCCCCTTTTGTGGATTTGAATAAACTGACACATGATTTAGTAGTCGGCATGGGAGTGGAGAAGTCAAAAAGCCTTTTCATGTGGGTACCCGCCGGGAAATATGATTTCTGTCCGCAAGGGAAGATTGATAACACCCATTTGAACATTTATGGTGGAAAGGTGGTAGCCGGGATTGCGATGGAAGCAGTTGCCAAAGTTGTGCCGGAACTGGCGCCTTATGTACGTCATCATGATCCGGAAATATATGTAGCGGATTATAAGGACGACAAGCAATGTGCCATCAGCTATACTTTCGATGATGGTTTGGAAGAACACTACACGCTTGTTTTCCCCGAAATGGAGAAAGTAGGATTCAAAGGCACTTTCTGGATATGGGGAAAAGGAATTGAGAATGAAGCGGCACAACAAAGTAAACCACGTATGACCTGGGCACAGATGAAAGAAATGTCTGACAAAGGACATGAAATATCCAGTCATAGTTGGTCGCATACCAATTTAAAGCGTCTTAGTCTGGAAGAAGTGAAAACGGAAGTGGAAAAGAATGATAGCATCATCCTTGCTCGGATAGGGAAGAGATCGCTTACTTTCTGTTATCCGTTCAATGCTTACAATGAAGATATTTTGCAGATAAGTTCAAAGGGCAGAGTCGGCACCCGTACAAAGCAATATGGTATTGGTGGTGATAAATCGAAATCTACCGTCGAATCTTTAGATAAATGGGTGAAGGAACTCACTATCGCAGGTGAATGGGGAGTGGCAATGATTCATGGTATTGCAACGGGATATGATGCTTTTAGCTCTCCGGAGATATTGTGGGAACACTTTAAAAGGGTGAAAGCTTTGGAAAACAATATCTGGATTGATACCTATTGCAAAGTAGCAGCTTATGTGAAAGAGCGAAAAAACATACAACTGGATATTACTAAGAAAAAGTCTTCCTTCAAGATAACACCTCGTTTGGCACTGGATGATAAGCTGTTTAGTGAGCCGTTAACGATGGTAGTGAGCAAAAACGGAAAGTCTGAAATAAAAGTAAGCCAGGGAAAACAGGTATTGGCGGTGAAGGATGCAGGAGATAAATTTACCTTCTCTTTCGACCCGCATGGTGGAGCAATAAAAGTAAGTTTTTAATTTGATGAATGATATAACAATGAAATGTACCTTTCTATTGGCGGTCCTGATAGGATTGAGCTTGGGAGCGTGTTCGGCGCAAGACTCGAAAAAAGTAGTTTATAATGGCATACCATGGTTTGACGATCAGGGGAATATTGTCAATGCACATGGTGCATGCATTCTAGAAGATGGTGGGCGATATTATTTGTTCGGAGAGTATAAATCGGATAAGAGTAATGCTTTTCCGGGATTCAGTTGCTACTCTTCCGATGATCTGGTGAACTGGAAGTTTGAAAGAGTGGTGTTGCCGGTGCAACCCGATGGTATATTGGGGCCTGACCGTGTAGGCGAGCGGGTGAAAGTGATGAAATGCCCTTCTACCGGAGAATACGTCATGTATATGCATGCCGATGATTTGGGATATAAAGACCCCTATATCGGTTACGCTACTTGCAAAACGATTAATGGGGAATACAAATTGCAGGGACCTCTGCTCTATGACGGCAACCCCATCAAACGTTGGGATATGGGAACTTTTCAGGATACGGATGGTAAAGGCTATCTGCTTATTCATCACGGGCCTATCTACAGATTGAGTGAAGACTACCGCTCGATAGAGGCTGAAGTCGCTCATGTCAAAGGTTCGGGCGAATCGCCTGCCATGTTCAAGAAGAATGGCATGTACTATATGCTGTTCTCAAATCTGACGAGTTGGGAAAAGAATGATAACTTCTATTTCACTGCCCCCGCCATTGAAGGTCCATGGACAAAGCAGGGGATATTCTGCCCCGAAGGAACCCTGACGTATAACTCACAAAGCACTTTTGTTTTTCCTTTGAAAAGAGGTAACGACACGATTCCTATGTTCATGGGCGACCGTTGGTCGTTCCCTCATCAGGCTTCTGCAGCTACTTATGTGTGGATGCCCTTGCAAGTAGATGGAACGAAAATTTCCATTCCCGAATATTGGCAATGCTGGGATATCAATCGTGTGAAACCTGTTGATGCATTACGTAATGGAAAAACGATTCCTGTAAAAAAGATGACGCCGGATGCTGCCTGGAAAGAAGAAAACGGACGATTGTTTTCAAATATGAAAGGGAGTGTATTGGCTGTTCCGTTTAAAGGAACCCATACTGCTGTGACTGGTGAATCTAATAGCCATAGCGGGTATGCCAGGATAAGTGTGCTGAATGCCAGGAAAGACACCGTCTATTCTTCATTAGTCGACTTTTATAGTAAATATCCTGAGAAAGCAATCCGAATTATGACTCCAAAGCTGTCCAAAGGAGATTATACATTATTAATCGAAGTCACAGGCATAAAGCCGGTGTGGACGGATAAGTCTAAAACCATTTACGGAAGTGACAACACTTTTGTGACAATAGATAAGATTTATTATTTTTGAATCATAAGTAACTGACCATGAAAAAAGGAATCTTAAGTTTATTCTTGTTTCTGATAACTCAGCTTTGTTGGGCGCAATTCAATCTATCTTCGGGGAAGTCTGTCAAAGTAGCCTGTGACAATACGGAAGAAAAGGTGGTACATACCGCTTTAGATTTATTATCCCGTGATTTTAAAGCTGTACTTTCTGCACCGCTACTAGTGGATGACGTACAAGGTGATATTATTATTGGTACTGTTGGTAAAAGCCCGTTGATAGCTAAGACCGGAGTGGATATTTCTGCCCTGAATGGCCAAAAGCAAGCCTTTCTACTTACTGTATTGCCGGATGGTAAATTACTGATTGCCGGTAGCGACCAGCATGGCACAGCCTATGGCATTATGGAACTCTCCCGCTTCTTGGGAGTTTCTCCTTGGGAATGGTGGGCGGATGTGATTCCAGATAAGAAAACAGCGTTTACATTGCCGTCGGACTTTAAAACCTTGCAATCCCCCTCCGTAGAATACCGTGGCATCTTCATCAATGATGAAGATTGGGGATTGATGCCTTGGAGTAGTAAGAATTACGAGCCTGCCGATCAGCAACAAATTGGTCCTAAGACGAACCGTCGCATCTTTGAGTTATTGCTCCGCCTCCGGGCTAATACTTATTGGCCTGCCATGCACGAGTGTACTTTACCCTTCTTCTTGACAAAGGGTAACCGGGAAGTAGCTGAAGAATTCGGAATCTTTATCGGTTCTTCTCATTGCGAACCAATGGTGTGCAGCGCTGCTGGCGAATGGAGAAGAAGGGGAGAGGGGGATTATGACTATGTGAATAACAGTGCCTCCGTTTACAAATTCTGGGAAGACCGTGTGAAAGAAGTGGCAGGACAAGAAAATATCTATACTTTGGGCATGCGTGGCGTGCACGACGGTCAGATGCAGGGAGCCAAAACTGTTGAAGAACAGAAAGCTGTGTTGGAGCGTGTGCTCAAAGGTCAGCGTGGTTTGTTGGAAAAGTATGTGAATAAAGATGTTACCGCCATTCCGCAGGCTTTCATCCCATACAAGGAAGTTCTTGACATTTATAATGCCGGATTGCAGGTGCCCGATGACGTCACGCTGATCTGGTGTGATGATAATTATGGCTATATCCGTCACTTTCCTACACCGGAAGAACAAGCCCGCAAAGGTGGAAACGGTATCTATTATCACGTATCCTATTGGGGACGTCCACACGATTATCTTTGGCTGGGCACTTTCAGCCCGTATCTGCTCTATCAGCAGATGAAGTTGGCCTACGACCGTGGTATTCAGCAGATGTGGGTACTGAATGTTGGTGATATCAAACCTGCAGAATATCAGATTGAACTATTCCTTGATATGGCATGGAACATAGAACAGGTAGCCAAAGAGGGAGTTACTACCCATTTGCAGAATTGGCTGGGCAGAGAGTTTGGTAACAAATATGCAGAGACTCTGCTTCCGGTTATGCAAGAGCATTACCGCTTAGCTTATATCCGCAAGCCCGAATTTATGGGAAATACGCGTGAGGAAGAACGTGACCCTGTTTATAAGAAAGTGAAAGACTTACCTTGGAGTGAACAGATCATCCGTGAACGCTTGAAGGAGTATGCCACTTTGTCTTCCGTAGTCGAAGAAGTTGAGGCCAAACTTCCTGCCAACCGGAAAGATGCTTATATGCAATTGGTGAAATATCCCGTACAGGCTGCCGACCAAATGAACCGGAAACTTCTGAATGCGCAGCTTGCCCGTCACGGAAAGGCCGATTGGGAACAGAGTGATGCAGCTTTCGATAGCATTGCTTCGCTGACACGCCGTTATAATGCGTTGCAAAACGGCAAGTGGATTCACATGATGGATTTTCAGCCCCGTAAACTCCCTGTATTTAAGCGTGTGGCACATGAAACCGCCATTACTCCTATGGTAAAAGAGAAAACTCCTGCTTATAAATGGAATGCTATGGATTGTACCACTGGTAATCCTGAGCACTACGAAGGTCTGGGATATGAGGGCAAAGCGGCAGGTATCGGCAAAAACACTTCCCTTACTTTTGTTTTTAATGATTGGAAGACCGATTCAGTGGAAGTTGAAATACGCTTGTTGCCCAATCACCCTATGGATGAAAAGCAACTGCGTTTCACCCTGTCAGTTGATAAATCGGCTCCGCAAACCGTTTCTTATGAAACTAAAGGACGCAGTGAAGAATGGAAAGAAAATGTGTTGCGCAATCAAGCTATACGGAAAGTGAAACTTCCCGTCGGCAAACGAAAATCGCATAAACTGGTGATTAAGGCATTGGACGAAGGTGTCGTTTTGGATCAGATAATGCTTTATTGATAATGCGTCTCCCTGTACTGTTTGGGAGACATCCCCAAATGATGCTTGACATACTTCCCGAAGAATGAGATATTCGGGAAGTCGAGCTCATTGGATATTTCTTTTATACTTTTCTTCGACTTCTTCAGCAAATACTGAATATCCTTTACCATATACTGGGTGATTAAGTCTGATGCTGTCTGTCCGCTCACTTCTTTACACACGGAAGACAGATATTTGGGAGTGACATATAACTTTTCAGCATAACTCGCCACCATACGGTCCTTGGGATAAGAGGAGGAAAGGATGTTGATGAATTCCTTGAACAGGTTTTCGCCAGCCGAGAACGTAAGCGGTTTTAACTTCTGAAAACGTTCCAAGGCATCGTGGAACTCGTAAAGAAATGCCTGGAGCAGTGCGTCGATGAGTTCCTTCTGGTGCTTGCGGGGAGTATTGGTCATCTTAGAGTGCAACAGATAATAGTATTGGTTGAAAAGTTCGGCTTCTTCCGGTTGGAGCGAAAGAATCGGATTCTTTTCGAGAAACATCTTGGCATCCCAGGCTTCGCCTGCAAGGAGAAACAATTGTTGCACATACTCTTGTGACAGGCAAATGCAGTGGCATTCAAAGTCTACACTAATCATACTGCGTTCCAGTATAATGTCGGGATGACAGATGAAAAGGTCGTTGGCGTATATGATGTGTGATTCTCCGTTTATGTAAAGTGAACCTTTGCCTTTGGTACATAGCAGAGTGATATATGCTTTAACTTTCACTGCCTGCTCCATATTCAGGTTTTGCAAATTATCGATAATGGCTATTCGACTGTCATTGTAAGTAGCCATTTCTTTGGCGAGGGCACAGTCTAAATTTATTTGTTCCATTTCTTTTTCCATGAATTACTTTTTTTTCGTTGCAAATAAACGGAATATCCGGCAATTGCAGATGATAGATATTTCTACAATAGTGTTCCGTTTTTCCTATTGGACGTTTGCTATGAAAAATAGAACACTTCTGGGGGTGTATAGAAATAAAGGACTTTAGTGAAAACATTTTCCTTTGTGCCGGAAAAGAGAATCAAAAATTAAAGGTAAAAATGAAAAGACTTTATTATGCAATGGCATTATTGTTTCCGCTGGCTTTAGTAGGTTGCCGGCAGGGCGAAGGTAAACAAAATTCCACCGTTAGTCCGGTGAAAGTGAAAGTGGCACAAGTTTCAACTTCGGAAGCGGGAAGTACAGGACGTTTTTCGGGTACGGTGGAAGAGGCAAATGGAACTTCACTCAGTTTTGCCGTGATGGGCACGGTGAATACTGTTCATATCGGCTTGGGGGACCGGGTGGCAAAGGGACAACTCATTGCGACTATCAATCCACTCTCGATGCAGAGCGCGTATGATGCTGCCAAGGCAGCGTTGGGACAGGCGGAAGACGCTTACCGGAGAATGAAAGAATTATATGATAAAGGCAGCCTTCCCGAAATCAAGTGGGTGGAAGTGCAAAGCAAATTGCAGCAGGCAAAGTCTATGGAAGAGGTGGCACGTAAGAGTTTGGAAGACTGTAAACTCTATGCGCCTTTCAGTGGAATTATTTCGGAGAAACTGGTGGAAGTGGGGCAGAATGTGATACCAGGTGTACCGGTTGCCCGACTGGTGACGGCCAACTTGCTGAAAGTGAAGATTGCAGTGCCGGAGACGGAAATAGCAGCCATTACGACCGGACAGCAGGCAGTGATTACCGTTCCTGCACTAGGTGGAAGGAGCTTCAAGGGAACAGTGGTTGAGAAAGGAATTGTGGCTAATCCGCTGTCTCGTTCCTACGACGTAAAGATGCGGGTGGATAATGGAGATAAAGAACTTATGCCGGGTATGGTGACTGAAGTCGTATTGGCTGAAGTCGGAAAAGAGGCTTTGTATATCATTCCTGTCCATATTGTACAACTGGATGAAAAGAATAATTCTTTTGTCTGGGTGAACGATGCCGGAAAGGCGAGCAAGCGCATCCTGAAGTGCGGAGAGTTTGCGGCTGAGGGAGTGACTGTGGTATCCGGTTTGAACGAAGGAGACGAGATAATAGTGGAAGGACAGCAGAAAGTGTGCGAGGGTACACCGGTATTATTATAAGGAGCAGACAAGATGAAGAAGAAACGTAATGCGGTAGAATGGGCGATGCACTACCGCCAGATTGTGATACTTGTGGTGTGCTGCCTGATTGCTTTCGGCATTTATAGTTTGCCGAACATGCGCAAAAACGAGTTTCCCGACTTTACCATCCGTCAGGGCATTGTAGTGGCAGTGGCTCCAGGAAATACGGCGGAAGAAATGGTGGAACAAGTAACTAAGCCCTTGGAAAACTATATTTTCAGTTATAAAGAAGTGAAGAAAGAGAAGACTTTTTCAATGAGCCGCGACGGTATTGTCTACATACAGGTGCAACTCAATGACGAACTGAACAATAAGGATGAATTCTGGAGTAAGTTCAAGCATGGTGTTTCCACTTTCACGGCACAATTGCCCCGAAATGTGCTGGCTGTGCAGGTGATGGATGATTTCGGTGATACTTCCGCCTTGCTCATCAGTATGGAGAGCCGTGATAAAACATATCGTGAACTGAACGACTATATGGACGACCTACAGGATCGCTTGCGGCGCAACAGCAGCATCGGGCGTATGACGGTGAGCGGGATGCAGAAAGAGCAAATCTCTGTTTATCTGGACAGTCACAAACTTTCTCAGTACGGGCTGAATGAACAGATGCTGGCGGCAACACTCTTTACGAAAGGTTTCACCACTACCGGAGGCCGCGTGAAAAGTACGGAGTATATCCAGCCCGTCTATGTTGCAAAGTCGTTGAATACTGTGCGTGATGTGCAGGAACAGATTATCTACGCTGATCCTGCGGGGAATAATATCCGGTTGAAAGATGTAGCCCGCGTGGTGAAGGAATATCCTGCTTCTGATAGCTACATTACCAATAATGGCAGGAAGTGCTTATTGCTGAGTGTGGAGATGAAGAAAGGAAAGAATATGGTACAGATGGGGGATGATATCAACCAGATATTGACTGAATTTCAGCCGACGTTACCCTCGGATGTCGTTCTTTTCCGCATCACGGACCAGAGCCAAGTGGTGGGCGACAGTGTAGATAATTTTCTTCATGAATTGCTGATTGCTATTGTGGCGGTGGTCATTGTGGTCATGCTCCTGTTACCGATGCGTGTGGCGCTGGTGGCTGCTTCCACTATTCCTATCACGATATTTATCTCATTAGGGTTGTTTTATGCTTTTGATATAGAACTGAACACTGTGACATTGGCTGCCCTGATTGTAACATTGGGAATGATTGTGGATAACTCCATTGTTATCATTGACAGCTATCTGGAAAAGTTGGGTGAGGGAGTGTCGCGCTGGCACGCTTCCATACAGAGCGCTACGCACTTCTTCAAGTCTATCTTTTCGGCTACACTGGCCATTAGTATCACTTTCTTTCCATTCCTGCTTACGACTACGGGGCAGATAAATGATTTTCTGATTAGTTTTCCCTGGGCCATCAGTATTGTGCTGGGCATTTCATTGCTGATAGCTGCGTTGCTGGTACCTTTTATGCAGTTCTATTTCATCCGTAAGCCGATGGAAATGGAGAAGAAGGAGGGAAAGAAAGCATTTTCATTCCTCAACCTATTGCAGCGTTACTATAATAAACTGCTCGACCTTTGCTTTGCCTGGCCGCGCACGACTGTAGCCTTGGGACTGATCTCCATAGTGGTAGGAGTAGTTCTGTTGGGGCAGTTGCCGCAAAATCTGATGCCAACGGCAGAGCGCAATCAGTTTGCCGTAGAAATCTATCTCCCTACCGGAACTGCTGTAGAGAAAACGGCTCAGGTGGCTGATAGCTTAGAGCACATCTTGCGTCGCGACCCTCGGGTTGTCTCGGTTGCCTCATTCGTGGGCTGTGCTTCCCCACGCTTCCAGACAAGTTATGCTCCGCAGATAGCTGGGACGAACTTTGCGCAGTTCATAGTCAACACTGTGAATAACAAAGCTACCGAAGAACTGCTCGATGAATACGCTCCGGAATATTCCGACTATTTCCCCGAAGCTCGGGTACGGTTTAAACAACTGAGTTACAACGAGGCTGCTTGCCCTGTGGAAATACGTTTGAGTGGCGATGATGTAGATACATTGAAAAAAGAAGCGGACAAGATTGTGAAGTTACTTCGGGCAATGCCGGAACTGGTGTTGGTGCGTACCAACTTTAATGAACCGCAATCTGCTGCGCGTATAGTACTGAAAGAAGATGAGGCAACGCGGCTGGGCATCAACAATACTATATTGGAAACCAATCTGGCAATGCGCTATGGCGATGGAATTCCTGTGACTTCCGTGTGGGAAGGAGACTATGAGACCCCTGTGACATTGAAAAGTGTGAAAGCTGACTCTGCCCATTATCTCGATCTGGAAGATGAACTTATTCCTGTGGCGGGAGGATTGGCCAGTGTGCCCCTGCGACAGGTGGCTGATGTGATGCCTGTTTGGGAGAACGGTCAGGTAGTACGCCGTAATGGAGTTTACACTATTACTGTCATGGGTGACCTTCAGCGGGGAGAAAATGGTATGGCAGTAACAAAGAAGGTACAGGAGGGGATAGACCAATTAACCATTTCACCGGAAGTGGCATTAACTTATGGGGGCGACTTGGAAGATAACGAAGAAAAGATGCCTGCCATCATGACCGGACTGGTGATAGCGGCAGCCATCATTTTCTTTATTCTAATGGCTCATTTCCACCGTATCAACATTGCTCTGCTCATCTTTGCCAGCATGGCGCTTTGTGTATTCGGTACAGCAGCGGGGATACTGATTCAGGGAGTTGATTTTAGTATCACCAGCATTCTGGGTATTGTCAGCCTGATGGGAATTATTGTGCGCAATGGCATTATCATGATAGATTATGCTGAGGAGTTACGGCAGACGGAAAAGCTCTGTGTGCGCGAAGCTATCTATCACTCTGCCCGCCGTCGTATGCGTCCCATCTTCCTGACATCAGCTGCTGCATCTATGGGTGTCATACCGATGATACTTGGCGGTAGTGGTCTGTGGATGCCGATGGGAACGGTCATTTGCTATGGTACTCTCATTACGATGGTCTTTCTGCTCACAGTGTTACCTGTTACTTATTGGCTTATTTTCAGTGGTTCTACAAAGAAGCGTGAGGCTACAGAAGAAATGGAGTTGCAATAAATTCCTGAATCTGTGTAATCCGCATAATTCGCGCCTAATTTTCATCTAATTATTGAACTAAAATATCCGGAACAATGAAACAAAAACTGATTCAAAATATTTTTTTACTGTCAATAGGCTTCCTTTGCCCGTTTTCTGTTTTAGCGCAACGCGTGGCTACCCTTGACGAATGCCTGCAAATGGCGCTCGCTAACAATGTACGCATGAAGAATGCTGCCAATAACCTGGAGATATCCCGGCAGGGTAGCAAAGAAGCTTTCACCAAATATTTTCCTACTCTAAGTGCCTCCGGAGGTGGATTTATAGCCGACAAGGGACTGCTTCAAATGGAACTGGGACCGGAAATGCAAATGTCTTTTATGAAGAATGGAGTGCTTGGGGGTGTTTCTGCCTCCATGCCACTTTTTGCAGGCGGACAGATTATCAATGGAAATAAGTTGGCTGAAGTGAATCTTCAGGTGAACCGTTTACAATACAACCAATCGGAAAATGAAGTGAAACTAACCACGGAGAGTTATTACTGGCAAGTAGTGATGCTAAAGGAAAAGCTGAATACAATCACTGTTGTTGAAACTCAACTGGCTAATTTACTGAAAGATGTGCAGGCTTCTGTTGATGCTGGAGTTACTACGCGTAACGACTTGTTGCAAATACAATTACGGCAGAATGAAACTGAAAGCAGCCGTATCCAGGTTGAAAATGCTTTGATGTTATCCCGCCAGGTGCTGGCGCAGTATATTGGCGAAGAATCCGGTAGGATAGATGTTGCTTTCAGTATGGACAAGGACTTGCCGGAACATCCCCGGGAACTTTATCGGACTCCGGAAGCGTCTTTAGTGCTGACTAATGAATATCATCTTTTGCAGCAAAAGCTGAAAGCCTCTAAGTTGCAGCACCGAATGACCGTAGGCAAATATTTGCCGACGGTTGCCATAGGTGGTGGATATATGTATGATAACCTGATGGAGAAAGATCATCCTTTCTGGATGGGGTTTGCCACCGTTTCGGTTCCTCTATCCGGTTGGTGGGGTGGTTCACATGATATCAAAAAACAAAAGCTCCAAGTGCGGAATGCCGAAAACCAGCTTGTCGACCAAAGTGAGTTGCTCGTCATCCGTATGCAGCAGAACTGGAACGATTTGACGGATGCTTATAAGCAGATACAAATCGCCCTCCGTTCCATAGAGCAAGCCACGGAGAATCTTCGCCTGAATACCGATTATTACAAGGCCGGAACTTGCACCATGAACGATCTGCTCAATGCTCAAACCCTTTTCCAGCAGAGCAAGGACCGATATGTGGAATCGTATGCCTGCTATGAAGTGAAATGTCGGGAATATCTGCAAACCACCGGTCGGTAAACCAATTTTTACTGGTCTTCCCTCCATTTTGACCGAATTATCACCTTTTATGAAACAATTGTGTTATATGGTATTCACATTTTCGCCGTACATTTGCAGTGTCGGTTACGAAGTGTAAGCGATAGATTGATTGGTGATAGCGTAGGATTAGTTTAAGATATAATAGAATTGTTTTATAAGGGATTGATTAGTTAAGATTGTTGTTAACAAAGGGTAGTTAGCAGTTTTAGAGTTTTCAATAGGCTATTTAATAAAGAAGAGAGAGTGTCTGCGGGTGCTCTCTCTTTGTTTAAGCAATATACATATACAGAAAGAGCGGTTATCATCGTCAAGATGATACCGCTCTTTCTGTATATGTTAATCAGGTTAGAACTTGAAATTCTGCGGTTTCACGTATATTTTGAAGTCTTTGATGCCGCCGGGAACTTCACTTTCCATTCGGGGCAGGCATTGGAATCCTGTCAACGTATGAGTAGCGCCCAGGTCGATGACAATAGCATGCGGATAGGGACTTCCTTCCGTAGTGCTCCAGTAAGTGGACTCCTGAAGGTCGAATGTTTTATCGGCAGAGCGGTTCACGTGCGATACGTCTTCGCTGTCGGCATAACTCACCGTCCAGGGTTCACGGGATAGGCGGTCGCCATTTTTATCCAGGAAGTACATTTCGGCGATGCAAGCCAAGTCTTTACCATTCTGTGAACTCACTGCTTCCAGACAAACATAACGTCCGGTGACAGGTTTGTCAAACTTAACCTCTTGCCATCCATTACCCGGCTTGAAACTTCCTGTGAAAGCAGGTTTCTCAGCGGACAGATCCAGATTCTCGCCTTCGTTGCGGTGCGTCAAAGGTTTCTGTATCAGAAGCTGGTCGAGAAGTGGTTCGCTTAATCCTTCTGATTTGGCTTCTTTAGGACCTACGATGTCGAAGACTACTATTTCATTCTCGCCTTTTTTCAACCAACAGCCTGGTACGTAAAGCGTCTGTTGGGGACCGATTTCCCAGATACGTCCCAAAGCGTAACCATTCACATAGACCAGACCTTTGCCCCAAGTTTCGAAGTTCAGGAAGGTATCGCTTGGTTTCTTCACCTGGAACTTAGCCCGATAAACACCCGGAATGCGTTGTCCGAGGTTGTCTGTCAGCGACTGTATGGGTTGGAATTTCATGCCCTGATAGAACTCGTAAGTATCTTCCAGGTTATATACTTCCCAGTTTTTCAGGTCGCAGGTGAAAGGATATCCGTTGATGTCCGTAGATAGTTTCACGTTTTTAGTGATACCTTTGAAATCCTTGATGGCACGTCCGAAGTTGATGCGTCCCATGGCTTCTACGAGGATGTCGAGTTGTGCACCTTTGGGGCAGCCGGGCAATACGAGTTGTTTCTCACCGTTTCTTCTGTCGAGTTTGCCGATATACTTCCCATCCACGAATATCTGTGCATAATCGTGTGCATCGCTCACTGTGAGGGTGGCACCCTCTTTCAGTTCGGGCAGGGTAGTGCGGTAGAGGATGCTTCCGAAGCCCTGATTGTACTCTTCCATTGTGCGGATATTCTCATCCTTTTTGGCAGCAGGCAAGTTGTCGAACAACGGTGCCATTTCTGTGAATTTGAAGGCAGGGATGCTGATAGGCTTGATTAATGCAGGCACTTTAGCTTGTTTCTCTCCGTCCATATATTTAGCCATAGCCTCTCTCAACTTCCAGTACTTGGGAGTAGTCTGACCGGATTCGCTGATAGGCGCGTCGTAATCGTAAGAGGTTACGTCGGGAGCAAAACCCGGAGAGTTGGCACCTGCCCAGTGTCCCCAGTTCGTTCCTCCGTGTGTCATATATAAACTGAAGGAAATTCCTCTGGAAAGCATATCGTCGATACCTTTAATCATATCCTCGGCAGGACGGGTTTCGTGGTTAGCCCCCCATTTATCGAACCATCCGCTCCAGAATTCAGAACACATCAGAGGACTGTTCGGGCGGAGTTTTTTCAGTTTGGCAAACTGCTGGTCTACATTGGCACCTGTGCCGAAGTTCATGGTCCAGATTAAGTCGTCCAGCCCGTTCAGGGTAAAGTTGGAAGCCCAGTCGCATTGGAAGAGGGCAATGTCGTTGCCGAAGTGAGTACGCACGATGTCCCTGATTTGAGATACATATCCTTTGTCCGCACCATAAGAACCGTATTCGTTTTCTACCTGTACCATGATGATTGGACCGCCATTGGCGATGGTCAGGTCTTTCACTTGCTTAGCCACGGCTTCTTCGAAGAGATTCACGCGTTCAATGAAATAGGGATCCGATTCGCGCAGGCGAATGTCTTTCTTCTTGAGCAACCACCAGGGAAGCCCGCCCATTTCCCATTCGGCGCATACATACGGACCGGGACGCAGGATGACGTACATGTCATTCTGCTGGCAGAGGCGGCAGAATTCTGCCAGGTCGTTTTGTTCCGTGAAGTCGTACGTTCCGGGTTGTGGCTCATGGGAATTCCAGAACACATAGAGGCAGACGGTGTTCATGCCCAGTGCTTTGCAGAGCTTGATGCGCTGATCCCAATAGGGTTTGGGGATACGAGGGTAGTGCAACTCGGCGGCTTTTACTACGAACGGTTTGCCATTCAGCAGGAAACTGCCTTTGCCGGCTTCGAAGCGGCCTTGGTCGGCAAAGCTGTCGAAACTCCATTTGTCGCGCCAGGGGATAGTTATCTTATCGCCTTCGAAGGAGAAGGGAAGCCATACGTAACGCGAGTTCTCCAGATCCTTCTTGTTCCAGCGGTCGAACATGGCGATATACATATCTTTCTTGCCCATTACTTGTTGTACGTAAGTGCTTTGGGCGTAGAAGGTCTTGTCGGCGTCCGTGCCTGTGCAGGGATTGCCTATTGTTTTCCATTCGCCCATGATGGAGTCGGCTACAGCCAGTTCTGCCTGGTTCGGGTCCCAACCGGTACAACCGGAAGAGAGCATATAGTATTTCCCGTTGCGCTTGAATACAGCCGGAGCTTCGCGGCTTTCTTTAACGAAGTTACGGGTGTAGCGTCCGGTGGGTCTCTGATAGTCGTCCGTCAGCTCACTGATGTAAAGGGTGGCGTTGTTTTCGGATGAATAGAAATGGTAGGCGCGGCCGTCGTCATCTACAAAAACGGTTTGGTCGCGACTCATGGCATTGTTGGGGCGGAAACTGCCCAGATAGGTGAATTCTCCGGTGGGGGAGTCGCTTATAGCTACTCCGGCACAGGCTTTACTATAGTCGGCACTTTCCACGTGTGCCCACATCACGAATTTTTTTGTTTTCTTGTTGTAAATCACTTTAGGACGTTCCACCACCTTGCTGGTGTGCAAGTCGTGTCCCTGGTCGTCCTTCACTGCCGGGAGGACGATGCCCTCGAACTTCCAGTTCAGCAGGTCTTTTGAAGAATAGCAGCTTACACCAGTCACGTCTGTGCGGTAGCACTCCCAGGTTGCCCACTCGGGCAGGATGGTTTTACCTTTTTTGTATTCTCCATACCAGTAGTATGTTCCTTCATGGTAGAGGATGCCGCCACCATGTGCGTTGATGGGGTTACCGTCGGTGTCGTTCCATACTTCACCTGGCGTAATGGCATTGTTGGTCGTTGCCTGATTTTGCGCTTGTGCCGCGAAGGCTCCCAGCAAACAGGCAACTGCTAATGTCACACTCCAAAAAATGTTTCTCATGATTTGAATGGTATTTATAGTTATTTTCTAAATTATTTCTGTTGCAAAGATAGGAATGCTTCCTAACTTTAACCTACAAAAATAATTCATTATAGGATGTCATTTGTGTCAAACCAATGCGATTTGAGGGATAAATATGGTTCGCGCGTACCTTTTATATATGTGAGGAACAGATAAAGACCGGTCCGTATCAGGTCCGTACCAAGTCCGTACCAACTCCGTACCAAGTCCATTCCTATAGATATGGAGATAGTACGGACTTGATACGGAGATAGTACGGAGATGATACGGAGATGATACGGAGATAGTACGGAGATAGTGATATTGGACTCTGAATTGAGTTGCTATTTGCTTTTCTGGAATTCAGTTGCTTTATTAACCAGGAAATGGAAGAATCTGGCAGCTACGGTGTCGCCTGCAATAGTCAGTGCCTCCGGGTGAAACTGCACTCCCCAGATAGGACGGCCATCCGTACTTTCAATAGCTTCGGGGATGCTGTCTGTAGCCCACGCTGTAATTTGGAATCCCGGCGCTACTTGTTTCACCGCCTGATGATGATGCGTATTCGTGAAGAGTTTCGTTTGGCCTGTAAGCTGAGCTATTATAGAACCGGGCAGAAGATTAACGATGTGAGTAGGCACACTGCTTGGCTCTTTCTGATGATGCCATATGGTAGTATCCGGATGCTGCGCCGGTATATCCTGGTAGAGTGTACCACCGAAAGCTACATTTATAAGCTGTTCGCCCCGGCAGATTCCCAACATCGGCAGGTTGCGGTGTGCAGCAAGTCGAATCAGGGAAATGTCATAGACATCGCGAAGTGAATCTACTTCGCCCAATTGCTCTATAGGTTCTTCATTATAATAAGAGGGATGTATGTCAGCTCCTCCAATCAGGATAATTCCATCCAATCGGTTAATGATATCTGTCAGAACAAGACTGTCAGTAGTAATAGGAATAAGCACCGGGGTGCCTCCGGCTTGTATTACAGATTCTGTATAAGTCATTCGTACAGACGAATAATCATTAGGATGTGAACAGGATATACCAATGAGCGGTGGTTGTCTGCGCATGAGACCATTGGATTGGCATCCTGTAAAAAACAGAAAAATGAGTAATAGGATGGAGGATAGTAGTTCTTTCATTATAAATTGGAGGATAATGATTTACGCTGTAAAGTTAAGAAAATCTTCTTGTTAGTTGTTACATGTTAGAGAACATAGTTTAGTAACACTGTCGAATTATTGCTTTTCTTTTGATAAATTCATAATTTGCGCCTCACTAAAAGTTAAGGGTATGCGAAGGCATGCTGAATTATTCATTTTAAATCTTATATATCATGAAAGTATATCAGACGAATGAAATTAAGAACATTGCCCTGCTTGGCAATGATGGCTCGGGTAAAACCACTCTCACAGAAGCGCTGCTCTATGAGAGTGGTATTATAAAACGTCGCGGCAGAATTACTGCCAAGAATACAGTCAGCGATTACTTCCCGGTGGAGCAAGAATATGGCTATTCTGTGTTTTCCACCGTTTTCCATGTGGAGTGGAATGGTAAGAAACTGAACATCATAGACTGCCCGGGTAGTGATGACTTTGTAGGAGCAGCCATGACGGCGCTTAATGTTACTGATACTGCTATTTTACTTCTAAATGGACAATATGGTCCGGAAGTAGGTACCCAAAACCATTTCCGCTATACGGAAAAGCTGGGCAAACCGGTAATCTTCCTGGTGAACCAGCTTGACCATGAGAAGTGTGATTATGATATGGTATTGGAGCAGTTGAAGTCAGCTTATGGTTCGAAGGTAGTTCCCGTGCAATATCCGTTGGCTACCGGACCGAACTTCAATTCGTTGATTGATGTACTTCTGATGAAAAAATATTCGTGGGGGCCCGAAGGTGGTGCGCCTACAATCGAAGATGTTCCTGCAGAGGAGATGGATAAAGCAACCGAACTGCATAAAGCACTGGTGGAAGCTGCTGCTGAGCATGACGAAAGCCTGATGGAGAAATTCTTTGAGCAAGAATCACTGACAGAGGATGAAATGCGCGAAGGTATTCGTAAAGGTCTGGCTTCACGTGGCATGTTCCCTGTGTTCTGTGTATGTGCAGGTAAAGATATGGGCGTACGCCGTCTGATGGAGTTCTTGGGCAATGTAGTTCCGTTTGTGGACGAAATGCCGCCGATACATAATACTCGTGGCGAGGTTGTGAAACCGGATCCGAATGGCCCGACCTCTCTTTATTTCTTTAAAACAGCTGTTGAACCTCACATTGGTGATGTTCAGTACTTCAAAGTAATGAGTGGTAAAGTGCACGAGGGTGAAGACTTTACAAATGCCGATCGTGGCTCGAAGGAACGTATTGCTCAGATATATGCTTGTGCGGGTGCCAACCGCATCAAGGTAGAAGAAATGGTAGCCGGTGATATAGGCTGTACTGTGAAGTTGAAAGATGTACATACCGGCAATACGCTGAATGGTAAAGGTACGGAGAATCGCTTCAACTTCGTTAAATATCCGAATTCCAAATATTCACGTGCCATCAAACCTGTGAATGAAGCTGATACGGAGAAAATGATGGTCATTCTGAATCGTATGCGCGAGGAAGATCCGACTTGGGTTGTAGAACAATCTAAGGAGTTGCGCCAGACCATCGTTCATGGACAAGGGGAATTCCACCTGCGTACCTTGAAATGGCGTTTGGAAAACAATGAGAAATTGCAAATCAAGTTTGAAGAGCCGAGAATTCCATATCGTGAAACGATTACGAAAGCAGCTCGTGCAGACTATCGTCATAAGAAACAGTCAGGTGGTGCAGGTCAGTTCGGTGAGGTGCATCTGATTGTAGAACCTTACTATGAAGGTATGCCAGTGCCCGATACTTATAAATTCGGTGCTCAGGAATTCAAGATTAACGTAAAAGGAACCGAAGAAGTACCATTGGAATGGGGCGGTAAGCTGGTATTTATTAATAGTATCGTGGGTGGTTCTATCGATGCACGCTTCTTACCTGCTATTCTGAAAGGTATCATGGCCCGCATGGAGCAAGGTCCGTTGACCGGTTCGTATGCTCGTGATGTGCGTGTGATTATATATGATGGTAAGATGCACCCGGTAGACTCGAACGAAATCTCTTTCATGCTGGCGGGACGTAATGCGTTCAGTGAAGCATTTAAGAATGCAGGTCCGAAGATTCTTGAACCCATTTATGATGTAGAAGTATTTGTTCCGTCGGATAGAATGGGCGATGTGATGGGTGACTTGCAGGGACGCCGTGCCATGATTATGGGTATGAGCAGTGAAGCCGGTTATGAAAAGCTGATTGCTAAAGTACCTTTGAAGGAAATGTCATCCTATTCTACAGCGTTGAGCTCTTTGACGGGAGGACGTGCTTCGTTTATCATGAAGTTTGCCAGCTATGAACTTGTTCCAAGTGATGTACAAGACAAGCTCGTTAAGGAGTTTGAAGCTAAGCAAACTGAAGAATAAAAGACTTCACTTCGTCTGTTTTTATAATTTGTTAAAGCCGTTACTCCCTCAGAACGAGGAGTAATGGCTTTTTTATTAACACTGATTAAGAACATACGTAAATGTGAATGTGAATAATTAATTTTTTATTAAATTTGCAAACCAAAGACACGCCTATTTGTTATAATGCTCGTAATGCAACTTAAAAAATGCCTTTCGGTTAATTTACGAGAACTCGCGGTTAAATCAGGTTAATTTGTTAGGAGTGTTAATTAGGGAGTGTTAATTTTGTGACTATGAAGAAGTCAACTATATGGATATTAGGCGTCGTTATGGGGCTATCTTTCCTCAGTCTATTGTATCTGCAAATCAGCTACATAGAGGAGATGGTAAAGATGCGTAACGAGCAATTTGATGAAGCCGTGAAGCGTGGCCTGATGGCAGCTTCCAAAGATGTGGAGTCCGCGGAAGTTGACCGTTGGTTACGGGAGGATATCTCCGAGGCAGAAAAGAGAGCTTGGGAACAAGGCAAGTCGGTGGTACAGATTGAGCAGTTTACAGCGACATCGCCGGATGGATCTAGGTATCCGGTAATGGAATTGCGGACAATAACCAATGCGCAGTCGGAATTGCCGAGAGCAATGATTTCGCGCAAGCATGGTACCAAAACCATACCTCAGACAGCTCGTTCGCAGGCTGATTTTATAAAGAACCGTTATCTCTACCAGCGCGCTTTGTTGGATGAAGTTGCCTGGCAGATGATATATACGGTAAGTAGCAAGCCGGTTGAAGAGCGCGTCAACTTTAAGAATCTGGACCAGTACTTGAAGTCGGGCTTGGTTGATAATGGCATTGATTTGAAGTATCACTTTAAAGTGATCGACCGGGATGGACGTGAGGTATACCGGTGTTCGGACTATGTTGATGAAGGAAGTGAGGCTTCTTATTCTCAGCCTTTGTTCTTGAACGATCCGCCTGCGCGCATGAGCACCGTAAAGATACATTTCCCGGGGAAAAGGGATTATATTTTTGATTCGGTCAGCTTTATGATACCGTCGATGATATTCACCTTTGTGCTGTTGATAACATTTATATTCACGATTTATATCGTGTTCCGCCAAAAGAAACTGACGGAGATGAAGAATGACTTTATCAACAACATGACACATGAGTTCAAAACACCGATATCGACCATTTCGCTGGCGGCACAGATGCTGAAAGACCCCGCAGTGGGTAAGTCACCTGCTATGTTCCAGCATATATCGACGGTGATAAATGATGAGACGAAGCGGTTGAGGTTCCAGGTAGAGAAGGTGCTCCAGATGTCGATGTTCGACAAACAACGGGCAACTTTGAAAATGAAGGAACTGGATGCCAACGAATTGATTACTGGGGTTATCAACACTTTTGCCTTGAAGGTGGAGCGTTATAACGGTAATATAGAGTCGGAGTTGGACGCAACAGACCCGATTATCTTTGCAGATGAGATGCATCTTACAAATGTAATTTTTAATCTGATGGATAATGCGGTGAAGTATAAGAGACCGGATGAGGAATTGGAATTGAAGGTGAAGACCTGGAACGAACCGGGTAAGCTGATGATTTCTATCCAAGATAACGGTATAGGTATTAAAAAAGAGAATTTAAAAAAGATATTTGAAAAGTTCTACCGCGTGCATACAGGTAATCTGCACGACGTGAAGGGCTTCGGACTGGGGCTTTCCTATGTGAAGAAAATTATTACAGATCACAAGGGAACCATTCGGGCAGAGAGCGAACTGAACGTTGGAACTAAATTTATTATAGCATTACCTTTACTTAAAAATTAATGATATGGACGAGAAACTGCGTATTTTATTGTGCGAAGATGATGAAAATCTTGGCATGCTTTTAAGAGAATATTTACAGGCGAAAGGGTATTCTGCCGAGTTATATCCCGATGGTGAAGCTGGATACAAAGCTTTTCTGAAGAATAAATATGACTTGTGTGTGTTTGATGTGATGATGCCGAAGAAAGACGGTTTCACACTGGCTCAGGAAGTGCGTGCTGCAAATGCCGAAATTCCTATCATCTTCCTGACTGCAAAGACACTGAAAGAAGATATTCTGGAAGGCTTTAAGATTGGTGCGGATGATTATATCACCAAGCCGTTCAGTATGGAAGAGCTGACCTTCAGAATTGAAGCTATCCTGAGACGCGTGCGTGGAAAGAAGAACAAAGAAAGCAATATCTACAAGATTGGTATGTTCACTTTCGACACACAGAAACAGATTTTGTCGACACCTGACAAGCAGACGAAGCTGACTACTAAGGAGTCTGAACTTCTGGGTTTGCTCTGTGCTCATGCTAACGAGATCTTGCAACGTGACTTTGCGTTGAAGACTATCTGGATTGATGATAACTACTTCAATGCCCGTAGCATGGACGTGTATATCACGAAGTTGCGTAAGCACTTGAAAGAAGATCCTTCCATTGAAATCATCAATATTCACGGAAAGGGTTATAAGCTGATTACACCGGAACCGGAATCTTAAAACTGTAGATAAGGTATTTAGTTGACAAGGTGTTCAGTAAGTAGATACTACTTTCCTTGTTTCTTGTCAACTGAGAACCTTGTTAACTGATGGAAATAAAAAAGGCGGTTGCTACGTAAGCAACCGCCTTTTTTATTCTTTTTCCGATATCAGTCAGCCAATTTTTTATTGATGACGATATATGTAATTAATCCCAATACCATCAGAACAGCTGATGTTCCCAGAATGGTATTGTTATTTACATTACCGGTAAAGGAACATGCAACTAAAATTACAGCTCCTACCAAGACTAATATCAAGCCCAGATTTTTTAATAAACCTTTCATGTGTGTGTATTTTAATAGATTATTATATTCTTGTCACAAAGAAAAGCATAATTCTTTAACAAGCGAAATTATTTTTGCAAAAAAACCATTTTTTATTTATTTTAGTCTTTCGTATTGAAAAATATTTTTCTCAATACTTCCTGGCTTACTCTTAATTCTTCTACGGTGATGCCATGTAGTGCCTCTTTCAAAGTTTGGTTGGCAATGAGGCGTGCACGCTCTTCCAGTTCCTTCCCGTCTTTGGTGAGATGGATGAGATTGGTGCGGCGATCTTTCTTGTCGGAGATGCGGACAACCAGGTGTTGGCGTTCCATATTGTCGATGAGGCGCGTCATGCTGGGCTTGTCCTTAAAAGTTGCATTACACAACTCTTGTTGCGTCACTCCATCTTTTTCCCACAAAAAGATGAGGACGGTCCACTGTTCCGGAGTAATCTCCAAACCGTTCTGGCGGAAGTTACGGGACAGTTTCCGGTTAATGGCGGCGGAAACTTTACCGTTCAGGATGGCAAAAATCAGCCGGATGTCAAAGTTAAATTGCTCGATCATGAAATTATTGTTTAAACAACTTTGCAAAGGTAAGTCACTTCTGTGATAAATCCTATCTTCGGGCATAAAAAAACATTAAATGTTTGTGGTTCAAAATAAAATCCCTACCTTTGCACCGCAAATTTTTAAACGAATTATTAATTCATTAATTAAACAAGTATGAATCAATACGAAACCGTTTTCATTTTAACTCCCGTTTTGTCTGATGTTCAGATGAAGGAAGCGGTAGAAAAATTCAAAGGCATCCTTACTGCTGAAGGTGCTGAGATTGTAAATGAAGAGAACTGGGGACTGAAAAAACTGGCTTATCCTATCCAGAAGAAGTCTACAGGTTTCTATCAGCTGATTGAGTTCAATGCAGACCCTACTGTAATTGACAAGTTAGAGCTCAACTTCCGTCGTGATGAGCGCGTTATCCGTTTCTTGACTTTCAAGCAAGACAAGTACGCTGCTGAATACGCTGCGAAGAGAAGAAGTGTTAAATCAACTAAAAAGGAGGATTAATCATGGCACAACAAGTTCAATCAGAAATCAGATATTTAACTCCGCCGTCAGTGGACGTTAAGAAGAAAAAATACTGCCGTTTCAAAAAGAGTGGTATTAAGTACATCGACTATAAGGATCCTGAATTCTTGAAGAAATTCTTGAATGAGCAAGGTAAAATCCTTCCGCGTCGCATCACCGGTACTTCTTTGAAGTTCCAACGTCGTGTAGCTCAAGCTGTAAAGAGAGCCCGTCACTTGGCATTGTTGCCTTATGTAACTGACATGATGAAATAATAGGAGGAGGAAAGTATGGAAATTATATTGAAAGAAGACATTGTAAACTTGGGTTATAAGAACGATATCGTAACCGTTAAGTCTGGTTATGGTCGTAACTACCTCATCCCGACAGGTAAAGCTGTGATTGCTTCTCCCTCGGCAAAGAAAATGTTGGCTGAAGATTTGAAGCAACGTGCTCACAAACTGGAAAAAATCAAAAAGGATGCTGAAGCATTGGCAGCTAAATTAGAAGGTGTATCTTTGAAGATCGCTACTAAAGTTAGCTCAACCGGTACTATCTTCGGTTCTGTTGGTAATATCCAGATTGCAGAAGCGCTGGCTAAGTTGGGTCATGAAGTTGACCGTAAGATCATCGTTGTAAAAGACGCTGTGAAAGAAGTTGGCGAGTACAAAGCTATCGTTAAGCTGCACAAGGAAGTTTCTGTAGAAATTCCTTTCGAAGTAGTTGCTGAAGAAGCATAATTGAAAACTTCATATATAGAAAAAAGTCCGGTTTCCGAGAGGAGCTGGGCTTTTTTTATTTTTGATAAGCATTTACCGGATGTGATAAGTATGTTAACTTAGTAATACTTAAAAAATAACTTGGTACATATAAATGAGCATTTGTCTCAAAACTGTGCAGAAAGGAACAAAAATGATTAGCGTTTAGTGATTAGTAATGAGGCAAATGATAAACAGCACTATCTCAATTCTCCTCCTCCCGGGAGGAGGAGTACCCCAACGGGGGGAGGTGGTAGGTGAAACAATAAAATACCTATAAATCACAAGGCTAAGGAATTCTTTCTCACCTACCACCCCGCCCTAAAGGGCACCCCTCCTCCAACTGGAGGAGGGGAGTTAAGATAGTCCGCCTAATTAATTGAGATACTCAGTAAATCATCATTTCATTCAAAACCCTGCAAAAAGGAATCAAATGATAATTTAGCGCAGCCTAAGCCTGAAAGGCTTTCATCTTACAGCCCAGGGCAGCGCCCTGGGAATGAATCGTCCCCCACAATCTTACGCCCTGTAAGGGCAAAAGCCGTTGTGTGCTGTTATGCCCTTACAGGGCGCAGGGATAAACCCAACTCAATTCCCAGGGCGCTGCCCTGGGCTATAAGATAAAAGGCTTTCAGCCTTGAGCTGCGCAATAATGCCTGCTTAGTTCAAAACCTAACAGGGAGAAACTAAATTCAACTATTGATTATTAGTCTATTACTAAATTATTTTTCTCCTATTGGGAAAGAAATCTCCTACTGGAAAAAAATAGAACGCCCATTATACCACTTTGTTTTTTAACCTCACCTAATACTCCTTGTCAATTCTTTTGATGGTTTCGTCAATTAATTCTAGGTGATGGTTGTACGTAAGCTGCGGATCATCATGTATATAGGAGATTTGCCGTATGGCAGCAAGGCCTTCCGGGAGGTTAAAAACAAAATTCCAGGTTTCCCTCAGCGTTATCTTATCTTTATTAGAGAATTCCTGAAAATCTTGTCGATCGGTAAGTTTGGCTGTCATATTTTCTTTTGTTTTGGAAAAGCCTTCATAAAACTTATGTGAATTTTTAATAACGGCATACGCCTGAATGATTTGAACAACAAGCTCTTTGCTTTCAATATTTTGCATTAGAGAAGATGCACTGAGCATTTCCATAGCGTCGGTAAGAGGAAGAAAGTCGCTTGATTGGAAAAGAAAATAGTTGTAATAGTTTAAAGAATCTGAGGATGCCTCATTTATTCTGTCCTTATATTGAAGTAGATAGCGTGCTCCTTGTTTGTTGAATATCTCTAACTCCCTCATATCCTCTATTATTTCTTTGTTGATGAGCAATTCGCTTTTCACCAATTGTAAAGCTTGTGTAACCTCTTTCTTTTTATTGTGTTCTTGGATCATATCACTGCCTATGAAAGTGATAATGATGCCTAACACTACTGCTGTAAAATTGCAGATAAAATCTCCTAACCGTCTGGTTGTGGTAGGGGATGTGATAATCTCTTTTAATTTCTTTTTCATTTGTTCTTTCAGCTGTTGGTTTATTCGCATTCTTTTTCGATAGCTTCGATTGTTTTATCGATTTCTTCTACACAGGCGAAATAAATTCGTGCTTTTTGTATATTGGGGATTGCTTGAAGGAGTTGTAAACCTTCCGGTAGGATAAATAGAAGATGAAGTTGTTGCCCTAAGTCTTTTACGATATCTTCGGTTTTTTCTCTTAGCCTCGTCAGGTTGTATGCATAAGACTTTACTTTGGGATTATCATTGAAGTCGTTTTGCACATGATCTTTTATATTACTATATGTTTCAAAAGATGTTTCAGCGGCTTTGATGGCTCCGTATGCTTTGATTATTTGCAGGGCAAGTTCTTTGTTCTGAATTTTTTGAATAAGTGCAGAAGCTTTGAGCATTTCTATGGCATCATTGGTGAATGTGAATTTGCTCCATTGAAAAAGAAGAGGGAAATATTTATTAATGGAATCCTTAGGTATTCCACTTGCATTGTCTTTATTCTCAAAAAGATAATTTGCGGCACGTTGTTCCAAAGCTACTCTGTTTCCCATAGCTTCTATTTCTTCCCTATTCAGAAGAAGCTCACTTTTCACCAGTTGCAGTGATTTCTTTATTTCCTTTTGGGTGTTGCGTTCTGTAATCCAGTCGCTTCCGGCAAAGGTGAGAATAATGCCTAATACTACTGCAATGAAATTGCGGAAGAAGTCACCCAACTTATACTCTGTCGCTAAGTACTTTAATTTGTTTGACGGTTTTATTTTCATAAGGTTATTATTTAATGTTGCAAGCAAAGATAAGAATAATTTAAAATAAATAAGAATATGAATGTAGGAAAGATTGTAGGGCTAAGGAAACAAAAGGGACATAAAAAAAGTCTGTCCGTGCTTTTGCACGTCAGACTTTCAATTCTCTCGAGTATTGTACTGAAATTATTCAGCTACAACTGCTGCGCTATCTACTACTACAGTATCAGCTGCTGCGGCTGCTGCTTCAGCTGCTGCTGCGGCTGCTTCTTCTACTGCTGCGATTGAGTCAGCGATGCGGATTGAATCTGCTGCTGCTTTTTCAGCTGCTGCTTGTTTGTTACCACAAGATGCGAATGATACTGCTACAATAGCTACGGCCATCAAAACTAATTTTTTCATTTTCTTTGCTTTTTAAAAACGTAATACAATCAATTGCTTTATTAAAACGTTGCAAAGGTATGTACTTTTTCAATATGTTGTTCTCCAAATACCAACTTTTTTTATGTTTTTTTTGGAGCTCAGCGCTTTTCTTGACCTTTTTGTATGTTATAAAACATACTAATCTTCTGCAATACTGTTATATAAGTAGCGTTTGATGCTTCTTTTGGGAGTCTTCTCAAACTCAGTCGGATAGAGCTGAATCTGGCTTACTTTTTCGTATCCCGCCACAATGCTATTCAGGTTCTTGAGGTTTTCGTCCATGATGGCTTTCAGGTTTTCCGGTTGATTTAATCCAAGCGAATCCAGAGCTTCATAATCGGCATAAACCAAAGCCACCAGTTTCTTATTACGCTCAATAATAAGGCTTTCCAGTACGAACGGCAGATTGTTGAGACGCGCTTCGATTTCTTCGGGGAAGATGTTCTGACCGCTGGAGCTGAGAATCATGGTCTTGCTGCGACCACGGATATAGAGGTTGCCATTATTGTCCAGCTTTCCTAAATCACCGGTGCGCAGCCAGCCGTCTTCGGTGAAGACTTCTTTGGTAGCTTCGGGGTTTTTGTAATATCCCGCCATCACATTCTCGCCGCGTACCTGAATTTCACCAATTTCAGCTTCAGGATTTTCCTTATAAATACGCGCTTCCATTATATCGAGCACACGGCCGGAAGAAGTCGGGATGAATTCGTGCCAAGGAGCGTAACTGATAAGTGGCGCACACTCCGTCATGCCATAACCGATGGTGAATGGGAATTTGATGCGATAGAAGAATTCTTCCACTTCCGGATTCATGGCGGCTCCACCGATGATGACTTCCTTGAAACGTCCGCCCAGCGCATCCACTAGCTTCTTGCGGATTTGCCCGTAGATTTGGCCATCGAGCAAGGGGATGCTGAGTGCCCACTTCATGGTCTTTTTGTTGATGATGGGCTGGATGACGTTTTTATAGATTTTCTCGATAACGAGCGGCACGGTGATTATCAGGTTCGGCTTCACTTCTTCAAAGGCTTTCATCAGAATCTTGGGAGAAGGAACTTTACCCAAAAGCGTGACATGTGTGCCCACGGCAGTAGCTGTGAGAAAGTCGAAAGCACAACCATAGGCATGAGCCAACGGTAGGAAAGACAGAACTTTATCTCCTTTTTTTAATAACTCGGTGCGGATACCGAAGGTGACGTTTCCGGCCAGATTGTTTCCCGTCAGCATGACGCCCTTACTGAAACCGGTGGTACCCGAGGTGTAGTTCAGCAGCATCACCTTGTCGTTGGAAAGAGTGGTGTATTCCACGTCTTCCCGGCGGAAACCTTTCGGGTAAGCTTCGTGCAACTCTTCATCCAGATGCTTGAGGAAACGGTTTACTGTTTCGCCGTCGCGCTGGTGCAGGCAGCGGAAATCGGAGAGGGAGAACACGGCACGTAGTCCGGTCAGGCGTTCTTCTTCCAGATGTTCCCAGATGGAATCACTGGTAAAAAGGAATACGGATTCGGAATGATTGACTATATGATGTACATCGTTCGGATTGAAATCCTGCAGGATGGGAACCACGATGGCGCCGTAGGTGATGGTAGCCATGTAGGCAATGCACCAACGGGCATTGTTCTTGCCGATAATGGCGATTTTGTCGCCCCGCCGCAGGCTGCAATGTTTGAACAGCAAGTGCAATTTAGCTATTTCTTGCGCTACTTGTCCGTAGGTATAACTCTCATCTTCACCGTAATCGGTGTAGCAGGGTAGGTCCCAATTCTCACGGAAACTCTGTTCGTAGAGTTTGATAAAGTTTTCTTGTATCATTGCACGAAAATTGATGAATTGTGCAAAAGTAGGAAAATTCTAAGAATTATATGTAACTTTGTGGCGGAAATGTGTTTAGATAGATATGATTGATACCACTATATTTCAAGATAAGACAGCGGTTTACTATACGTTGGGGTGCAAACTGAACTTCTCTGAGACCTCCACTATCGGTAAAATTTTGCGCGAAGCGGGCGTGCGCACGGCACGCAAAGGAGAGAAGGCGGACATCTGTGTGGTGAACACTTGTTCGGTGACGGAAGTGGCGGACAAGAAATGCCGTCAGGCTATTCATCGCCTGGTGAAACAACACCCGGGCGCTTTCGTAGTTGTGACCGGATGTTATGCCCAGTTGAAACCCGAAGCTGTGGCAAAAATAGAAGGAGTAGATGTTGTGCTCGGTGCCGAGCAGAAGAAAGATTTGCTTCAGTATCTGGGCGATTTGCAAAAGCATGAGTCCGGGGAAACGCACACTTCGGCGCTGAAAGACATCCATTCGTTTGCTCCGTCTTGTTCGCGCGGCGACCGCACACGCTATTTCCTGAAAGTGCAGGACGGTTGCGATTACTTCTGTTCTTATTGTACCATTCCTTTTGCCCGTGGACGGAGTCGTAACGGAACAGTGGCTTCCATGGTAGAGCAGGCGCGTCAGGCGGCAGTCGATGGCGGAAAAGAAATCGTGCTGACAGGTGTCAATATCGGTGATTTCGGCAAGAGTACCGGGGAGACTTTCTTCGACTTGGTGAAGGCGTTGGATGAAGTGGAGGGCATCGAACGTTATCGCATCTCCTCCATCGAACCGAATTTACTGACTGATGAGATTATTGAATTTGTTTCCCATTCCCGCAGTTTCATGCCACACTTCCATATTCCGTTGCAATCCGGCAGCGACGAAGTGTTGCAACTGATGCGCCGCAGGTATGATACGGCACTTTTCGCTTCCAAAGTGCGGAGGGTGAAAGAAGTGATGCCCGATGCTTTTATCGGTGTGGATGTGATTGTGGGCACACGTGGCGAAACGGATGAATACTTTGAGCAGGCTTATGAATTTATCAAGAGTCTGGATGTGACCCAGCTTCACGTATTTAGTTATTCCGAACGTCCCGGCACACAGGCATTGAAGATAGATCACGTGGTGAGCCCGGAAGTAAAACACCGCCGCAGTCAGCGCCTATTGGAACTTTCGGACGAAAAGACGCGTGCATTTTACGCCCGCCACATCGGACAAACCATGCCCGTATTGCTGGAACGCTCTAAACCGGATGCACCCATGCACGGCTTTACTGGTAACTATATCCGTGTGGAAGTTCCCCATCAGGATACTCTGGATAATCAGGTGGTATCCGTCCGCCTGGGCGATTTTAATGAAGATGGAACAGCTTTGCAGGGAACACTCCTATTATAATAAGGTATAAGAAAAAATATGAAATCGAAACTTGTCTACTGGCTGACCTACACGGGTATGTGGCTTTTGGCACTACTCCCTTTCCGGTTGCTCTATATACTTTCCGATGGACTCTATTTCCTGATGCGGCATGTGGTGCATTATCGCCGCAGAGTGATTCGCAGGAATCTGAAGAACTCTTTTCCTGAGAAGTCCGAAGCAGAGTTGCGTGAGCTTGAACGTGAGTTTTATCACTATATCTGCGACTACATGCTGGAGGAAATCAAGATGATGCGTATGTCGTTCGAAGACCTTTCCCGGCGTATGGAGTATGGCAATACCGAAGAATATCTTGCCATGATTGAAAAGCACGGAGGTATCGTTGTACTCATTCCCCACTATGCCAACTTTGAGTGGCTGACGGCGATGGGAGCCTTCATGAAGCCGGGCGATGTGCCATTGCAAGTCTATAAACCTTTGCGAAACAAGTATGTGGACGAGATGTTTAAGATTATCCGTGCCCGTCACGGTGGTTACAATGTGCCGAAACATTCTACTGCCCGCGAAATCATCCGGTTGCGTCGAGAGGGCAAACGGGTGGTTGTAGGCTTGATAACCGACCAGTCGCCCAATCGCAATGAAGCCAACCACTGGACTACTTTCCTGAATCAGGACACCGTATTTATGGATGGAGGTGAGCGCATTGCCAAGATGATGAACTATCCTGTTTTTTATTGCGAGTTGGAAAAACATCGCAGAGGATATTGTAAAGCCTATTTTGACTTGCTGACTGAAAACCCGAAGCAGACTGCCGATGGAGAAATCACCGAACTGTTTGCGCGCCGCTTGGAACAAACCATCCGTCGTGCCCCTGCTTATTGGTTCTGGTCGCATAAGCGTTGGAAGCTGAAACGCGAAGATGTGAAACATAATGGATAAGATAGCAGTCGTCATATTGAATTGGAACGGATGTGATATGCTTCGTTCGTTTCTTCCTTCCGTGGTAAGCCATTCCGAGGCTGACGGCGCGGTGGTGTATGTGGCGGATAACGGTTCTACGGATGCGTCTGTGGAGATGCTCCGCCGTGAGTTTCCTTCCGTGCATTTAATCTTGCTGAAAGAAAATCATGGTTTTGCCGATGGTTATAATCTGGCTTTGCAGCAGGTAGATGCCGAATATGTGGTACTTCTCAATTCGGATGTGGAAGTAACCGGACACTGGCTCCGCCCATTGACCACTTATATGGATGCACATCCTGAGGTGGCTGCCTGCCAACCTAAGATACGCAGTTGGCGACAGAAGGAGATGTTTGAATATGCCGGGGCAGCGGGCGGCTTTCTCGACCGTTACGGTTACCCGTTTTGTCGCGGTCGGATTATGGGGGTGATAGAAGAGGACAGGGGACAGTATGACACCATCATTCCTGTATTCTGGGCTACGGGTGCGGCTTTGTTCATCCGTCTGGAAGATTATCGCGAAGCTGGCGGACTGGATGGACGCTTTTTTGCCCATATGGAGGAGATAGATTTGTGCTGGCGGCTTCGTGCCCGTGGGCGGCAGATTGTATGTGTGCCGCAGAGCGTGGTTTATCATGTAGGTGGTGCTACACTGAAAAAAGAAAATCCCCGTAAGACTTTCCTCAATTTCCGTAATAATCTTGTCATGCTCTACAAGAACTTGCCGGCAGAAGATTTGCTTCCGGTGATGCGTATACGCGCTTTCCTCGACTATGTGGCGGCATTGAACTTTTTACTTAAAATGCAGTTCTCCAACGCATTGGCAGTGATTCGTGCCCGACGTGAATATCGTTCGTTGCGTTCCTCCTTCACTCCGGCCCGTGAAGAGAACTTAAAAAAAACTTCCCTTTCCGTGATACCCGAATGGACAAAAAGCAGTATCTTGGCGCAGTATTACTGTCGTGGGAAGAAATACTTCTCGCAATTATAGCTTTTTTCTTTTTACCGATTGTTTATTATTTAAAACGGTATTAGTTTATGGAAAAATTAGTTAGAAAGATTGGACTGGTGGCACACGATGCCATGAAGAAAGACCTCATAGAATGGGTTCTCTGGAACTCGGAATTGCTGATGGGGCACAAGTTTTATTGTACAGGTACTACGGGGACACTCATCCTCGAAGCCCTCAAAGAAAAACATCCCGATGTGAAGTGGGACTTCACCATCTTGAAATCCGGTCCTTTGGGTGGTGACCAACAGATGGGTTCCCGCATTGTGGACGGTGAGATAGATTACCTTTTCTTCTTCACCGATCCCATGACCTTGCAGCCGCACGATACGGATGTAAAGGCCTTGACCCGCCTTGCCGGAGTAGAGAATATCGTCTTCTGCTGCAACCGCAGTACGGCAGACCATATCATTTCGAGCCCGTTGTTCGTTGACCCGACGTATGAGCGCACTGTTCCGGATTATACCGGTTATACCAAGCGATTTGAAGATAAACCGGTGGTTGCTGAGGCGGTGGAGTCTGCAAAGAAGCGGAAGAAAAAGAAAGGATAAAGGAGAAGACGAGTTCTCCGATGGGAATAAAAGGGGGGGAAGGCTTTCGTGTTTGGAAAGTCTTCCCCTTTTTCTATGTGAATTTTTGGGGTGACTATAACAGAAATAAGGACGACTTTTTGCGATTGTATTACATTTAGTATGTATTACAGCAATTGAAGGCGATAAAAGGATTGAGTAATTATTATTGGCCGTCCGATAATTCTCATGGTGAGATTGATTTAGAATATATATCCTACAGACAATTGATATCCATAATCTCTCATATCACACTGGCTCTGTATTTCCTTAATGGATTCATAGTACTGGAAAGATACTGTGTAATGTCCGTTAACTACGGCTTTCAGTCCCGCAACTCCTCCATAAGTCCAGTGGCGGAGAGCATCAAGTTCTAGATTATAATAATAACCGGGTGAGTTACCACTGGGAAATTCACTAGAATATCCTTTCATTGGGTTCCACTTTTCATGTATTGCCTTGCCATCAGTTGGAGATGTGATTTCTAACGGGCATTTGCCGGCACTGAAGTTATACGAACCATATATTCCGACAGAAGGAATCAAACTTAATTTCTTGCTAATCTGGATATTGTATCCCACCTTTAGCGGGATAACGATATGGTTTAGTTTTATCTTAACATCTGGAAATTGGGGATGCATACTATATGGCAGTTCCATATTGCTTTGGGTTTGCATGAACGATGCCCCCGACATCAGCATCCAGTGCCTTTTGAACTCATAATCCACAGTTACCCCAATTTGGAATCCGGCTCCCATACCACCTTTCTTCTGAACGCATTTATTACTGCTTTTGAAATGTGTCAGGTTCATTCCTGCATCTATACCGATTTTTACTTGTGCGGAGACTTGTAGTGATAGGTATAGTGCTAATAATAGAAATAGTGTAAGTTTTTTCATAATTATTATTTTATAAGGACTACTGTGAATTTTCCTCCGTATGCATTACTTGGATCTAATTTAGGCAATGTGTGGGTTCCATAGTTTCCGTATTTTCCTTCATAATCTACATATACATTCTTATATGACACTTGTTCCGATGTATTGACAGTCAGGTCTGTCCATACAGATATTGTTCCCGATAGAGAAGCGGCATCGAGTTTCAGCCCACCTGTACGAAAGTCAATCTTGCCATTATTACGGAATGCGTGGAATCGTATATAGTCAACTGGGTAATATACTCCTGCAACATTACGAAGCTCGAAGAACATTGGAGCTGCATCTAATTGAAAATATACATCTCTGTGATTATCTCTTTTCCAGCCACGCCATGTTTTCTTTTGGCAGCCTACATGGACTTTGATTTCCCTTGAACTTTCCAGGTCTACTCTACCTGTTGTCTTTTTCTTGTCTTCAATGAAATTTTGAAAGTTGAAGTGATTCGTCTCGCCGGGGCCTGGGATGTATGCAAATACTGCTTTATCAGATTCACTCATATCATTAGTGAGAGAAACTTCTTTAACTTTACTCCCAATAACAACTTTGCGATTACTGTTTATAAAGTAAGTAGAATTATTATCACCGTCGGGGACGTAGAGTGACAAATCTTCATCGTCATACTTATTGACAACCAATAGACCTTTATATTTCTCTACATATTGAGAGTATTTGCTTTTGAAGTCTGACTCGCTGGTAGCTGCACTTGCTATCTCTTCCAATTCTTCATCGGCTTTCACGGCAAGTTCCTGCAAGGATATGAAATTATTGGAATCTACATAAGCCAATTTGTCTTCAGTAGACATGTTGCTGATTTCTTTTAAAGATAATTGATAATCAACTTCTGAAGCAAATTGTAAAGCTGTTTCTCCCTGTACGGAACTTCTTGTTTTACTGTTATCTATAGGAATAATGTCTCCTTGGTCGGTAATTTGTACTACCTGAAACTTTTGCGGTTGTGAAGTAGGATTGTCAATTTGTAGTTTGTTCTCTTCATCTTGGCACGAAATGGTGGCTAATGCAATAGCCGCCAGAAATAATAATTTCTTCATAATTTAAAATTGTTTTTGATGTTAATAATATGGATTGGTTAATATTCTTCTAATACTATTTCTGCTTTTACGTCCAACGTAGGTGAGGTTATCTCAACTGTGTAAGGATAGGTCTTTGGGGTGTATATGTACAACATCTTGCCTTCATAAATGAAGGTTTGCGGTTCATAAATTACGGTTTTACCGTTGTTGTCCTTAACTGTGATTTCTGCATCGTGTAGAGGAGATTGGAAGTGAATTTGCAGATTTTTGTCAATGTCATGTACTTCCAAGTTAAAATCTAATGGAGAACGGGTGATGCTTTTATTGAATTTATCACAGAATTTGAAACTTGATTTTTGCTTTTGTCTTTTAGTCGTAGACGCACTCGTTGGTATAATAAGTAATACCGATAATAAGATAAATAGAAATTTTGCTTTCATATTTTTACAATTGTTTTATGGCTGCAAAATTAGGGCAAAGAGAAATAATAGGGAAAAAATAACAGTCACACTTTATATGTGTAACTGTTTGATTATTAGAATGTCATGGGTTGAAACAGTCACACTCCTCTTTTAAAGCTCATTCATGCGTTGTTTTATTCTTAATTTTCGTTGATTGATGGTGTGGGTATCACTATAACCGAAGCAAATTGCTATTGCTTTTGGTGCAAGCTGGGCCTCTTGCAAGCAGAGTAACACTATGTCATCTTCGGTCAATTTGGAGTATTTTTGATGGAGGGTATCAGCATATTCAGTATATATATTGAGTACGGTATCTTTTAATTTGCGCTGTTCGGCATTGGTTAATACTTTAATATCCTTTTTATCTGCAACTTTTTGGTTGAATAAGCTATCTACTTTTTTATAAATATCACTTTGAGTAAAAAGCCATTTGTGCAATCTTAGTTTTTCTTTTTGTAGTTTAGCAATGACTTGTTCTCTTATGTTAATTTGCTCTTCTTTAATCTTGTGTTCTTCTTCTAAATCAATGTGTTTTTGTTGCAGGAACGATATAATAGATTCATTGTTATCAATGATAGTCTGTAAAGAAGATAGTTCAATTTGAGTTTGGTGTAATTCTTGATCCTTTTTTAATTGCTGTCTCCGCTTTCGGTTAATCCGATTTTGATATATAAGTATAATCAGAAAACATGTTATACTGAAACTTATTATAATAATTTTCTGGGCACGTTCACCTCTCAGTTGCTCCTCTTTTAATTTTATTTTTGTTTTGTATCCATAAATCAGTTGCTGAACTTTTGTTGATTGTTCAATACTGACTAAGGAATCTACAATTTGTACATGTTCTTCTAAATAGGCACTTGCTGCTTCATAGTTTTTACGTTTTTTTTCTACTTCATATAAACTAAGAAGATCAGATGCTCTGCTATTGCTGTTTTCAATATTTGATTTGAGGTAGTGAATGGCTAAATCTTCATTTTCTCCTTTTTCGATTAGTAAACTGCCGAGGTGGCTGTAATAATTACCTCCTTTTGGGGAATTTGATAGCCATTTTATTGCATCCTGTGCATAATGTAGTGCAGAATCCAGTTCTTCGAATTGATAAAATTCAAGACTTAAATTGAATTTAGATGAGGCAATTAATGAAGAATCATTGGCTGCTACTGCATATCTTAGTGCTTTTTTTTGATTTGTTATGGTAGAGTCTTCATTATTAGTTACACAATAATATGAACTGATAGCATTCAGTGCAATCGATTTGTCTTTTTCCGTATAACAGTATTTATAGAGTTTTTGATATATCTTGGCTGCTTCTTCATAATATCCTGTATCAAAATACAGATTACCAAGAGAACTGAGTATATTCCTTTCCGTTTCTACTTCTTCCGGAAGGTTTGCTAATATTAGCAAACCTTCTTGCAAATGAGCTATGGCTTCTTCCGTACTGTTCATTTCCGCTTCAAGGCGTCCTTTATATAGAAAGGCTGTTGCTCGTTCTTTTTCGTCATTTCCATAATAGTGTAGAGCAATATCTAATAAAGAGTCACAGGGTAGCAAGGAGAGCTTGCACTTATCCGTAGCACGTGCAAGTAGCAATGCATAGCGTGCACATTCTTTGTCGGAAAGTTCTTCTATTTCTTCCGGCGGTAAGTTCAATATCCGGAGTGCACTGTCGGGATATTCTTCCATAATTGCATCGGCATGTGAGAATAATGTTCCTGTTTCGCTTTTATGTGAACAAGAAGATAGTAGTAATAAAACAGTAAGTAATGCTGTCGTTATCTTTAGGTTTGTCATAGGGTCGGTTGTTTTGTTGGCAGCAAAGGTATAAATAATTATTTAAGTATCTTATAATAATCGACCTATATAATAATTTAGTCTGTAAATAATGATTTTTCAGGCAGGTGATTTATATAATCAATGACTTCCCAATTTGGCAACGGACGATTGCCAAATTGGGAAGTTTCATCAGGTTTATTTTAAGGTTTAGAATGTATATCCTACAGACAGTTGATATCCATAATCTCTCATATCACACTGGCTCTGTATTTCCTTAATGGATTCATAGTACTGGAAAGATACTGTGTAATGTCCGTTAACTACGGCTTTCAGTCCCGCAACTCCTCCATAAGTCCAGTGGCGGAGAGCATCAAGTTCTATATTATTATAATAACCGGGTAAGTTAATAATGGGAACTTTGTAAGAATATCCTTTCATAGGGTTCCACTTCGTTCGTTCAATATTCCCCTTGCCATCAGATGATGGCTTGAGGTCTAACGGGCATTTACCTGCACTAAAGTTATATGAACCGTATATTCCGACAGAAGGAATCAAACTTAATTTCTTACTAATCTGGATATTGTATCCCACTTTTAACGGGATAACAATATGGTTCAGTTTTATCTTAGTATCTGGAAAATGGGGAAACATGCCATCGGACAATTCCATATTGCTTTGGGTTTGCATGAATGATACCCCCGACATCAGCATCCAATGCCTTTTGAACTCATAATCCACAGTTACCCCAATTTGGAATCCGGCTCCCATACCTCCAACTTTCTGAGCTTCGTGACTGTAGTGGCTCTTGAAGTGTGTCAGATTCATTCCTGCATCTACACCGATTTTTACTTGTGCGGAGACTTGTAGTGACAGGCACAAAGTTACTAGTACGAATGTTACAATTCTTTTCATTACAATAATAGTTTAGTTATTTTTCGGTTGCAAAGTTAGGGCAAACAATTATCATGAACGAATTTTTGCAGTCATACTGTGAAATTGCAAAGTGCTGGTAAATAAATAGATAGCAAAAGTAAGAGTCATATCTTGCTTTCTTCTTCATTCATTCTCTCCTTTATTTTGTATTTTTTCTGGTTGAGAGGATGTGTATCACTATAACCAAAGCAAATTGCAATGGACAGTGGTTCAAGAGATGTTTCTTGCAGGCAAAGGAACAATAGATCGCTTTCGGTTAGCTTGGGGTAGTTCTTGTGTAGGAAAGAAATGTAATCATTGTATAATTCGAATATAGTGTTTTTCAATTGTTCTTGTTCGGCAGTAGTCAATACCTTCATTTCTTTTTTATCCGAAACTATTTGCTTGGATAGTGTAATTACTTTTTTGTAAATGTTACTTTGAGTAAATAACCAATTGAGCAATTTTTGTTTTTCTTTTTTTAAATCGGCTATGGCTTGCTCTCTTTCTTTTATTTGCTGTTCTTTGTTTTCATGTTCTTGCTTTAAATTACTTCGTTCCTGTTGTAGTAGGTCGATCATTAACTGATTATTTTCAATAGTGGCTTCCAAAGAAGACAATTTATTTTGTGTTTGCTCTAAGGATTGTTCGTATTGGCGCTGAAGCTGCTTTTTCCGGTTTATGCGGTTTTGATAGATAATTATAATTAGGAGACAAGCGAATACAAAACCTGCGGTGGTACTTCGTACAATGCGATTGCCTCTTATTTGTTCCTCTCTTACTTGCATTTTTGTGTTGTATTCATAAATCAATTGTTGTATTTCGGTTGACTGTTCCATGTGATATAGAGAATCTATGATGGCAGACTGTTTTTCTAAATAGATATTTGCTGTTTTGTAATCTCCGTTTTCTTTTTCAAGGTTATATAAGCTTTTTAAACAAGAGGTCTTACCTTCAATGGGTATATCCTCCAAACTTTTGTTTAAATAATATCGGGCTGAGTCTTTGTTTCCTCCTGTCTTTAGAAGTAGGTCTCCGAGGTTAAAATAGTAATTTCCATGATTCTCTTTTTGTGGTAGTTCTATAAGGGCTTTCTGTGCATAAAACAAGGCAGAATCAAGTTCGTCAAATCCATCAAATTCGAGACTTAAATTGTGCTTGGACATCGCAATCTGTAGGGAATCTCCCGAGGCTATAGCATAATTTAGTGCTTTGCGTTGGAACATTAGGGTAGAGTCCTTTTCATCTATTAAACAGTAATATGTACTGATATTGTTCAGTGCTATTGATTTATCCAGATTGGTGGTACAGCATTGATACATAGCTTCATACACTCCTATAGATTCGTCATAATATCCGGCATCAAAATAGATATTCCCCAATGAGCTGAGTAGTAAATTCTTTGTTTTCAGTTCTTTCGGGAAATTTTGTATGATAGTCAAGCCTTCCTGAAGATATGAGATAGCTTCCTTTACTTTTTCCATCTCTACAGCCAGCCTTCCCTTATAGAGTAATGCCACTGCTTTTTCTTTTTCATCGTCATCATAATATTTGAAAGCGACATTCAATAGCGAGTCGCAAGGCAACAAGGAGAGCTTGCACTTATCCGTAGCATGTGCAAGTAGCAGTGCATAGCGTGCACATTCTTTGTCGGAAAGTTCTTCTATTTCTTCCGGCGGTAAGTCCAATAATCGGAGTGGACTGTCGGGATATTCTTCCATAAGTGCATCGGCATGCGAGAATAATGTTCCAGTTTCGCTTTTGTGTGAACAAGAAGATAGCAGTAATAAAACAGTAAGTAATGCTGTCGTTATCTTTAGGTTTGTCATAAGAATAGTTGTTTAGTCGGCGACAAAGTTAAGAATATTATTTTTAAAAGGTTTGTTCTTTGGGGAGTTCATTTAAAAATAAATTGAATTATACTATCCTTTTAAGGGAGCTTTCTTGTGTGTGTTTTTATCTTCGAATGGTTATAATAGAAACTCCTCTACATTATCTCGCGTGATAACTTTGAATGTAGCATTCGGGTAATTGTTAGTGAATGTTTTTGGAACTTTAGCAATCCTCTTGGGATTCCATTTAAATTCATAAGCTGTCAGTTGCCCGTTGCCTTCTTCAATGAAGTCAATTTCCTGCATGGCAGTGGTGCGCCAAAACCATGTGTTATACCACAGGTGATGGTAATGCAAGAATTTCATTCGTTCTGATACTATAAAGTTTTCGAATAATGCTCCAATATCAGGGCGGGTTTCGGCTAATGCAAAGTTGGCGATAACTGCATTGCGGATGCCATTGTCATAGAAATATATTTTCCGGCTACTCTTTAACTCGTTTCTTAAATTACGGCTGAAAGAGCCTAAACGGAAGATGATATATGACTGCTCCAATAAAATGACATAACGTTCCACCGTCTTTGGATCTAAATCACACAGTTGCCCTAATTCATTATATGAAACTTCGGAACCTACTTGGAAAGCAAGGGCTTGTAATAGCTTTACTATTTTGTCGGCTTTCTTTATATGTTCCCAGTCCAGAATATCCTTGTATAAATAACTGTCGGAAAGTTGTTTCAGAATTTCAACCTCTGAGCCGGGATGATTCACTACGTCCGGATAATAGCCATATACCAGCCGGTGGGGAAGTAGTCTTTTCTCATCCATAAGTCCATGATGATTTACCATCTCCTCAAAGGAGAGGGGATACATTTTATATTCCCATTTCCTTCCGGTCAGTGGTTCATTGATTTTGTTGGCAAGGTCGAAAGAAGAACTTCCGGTTGCTACCAGTTGAATGTCCTGCAATTGGTCTGTGATGAGTTTAAGTCTTATCCCAATGTCTTCAATTCGTTGTGCTTCATCTATGATAACAGTTTTATTATTGCCGAAGATATACTTCAAGCGCGTTGCCGAAATGTTTTCAAAAAGTGCACGAGTATCCTGTTCGTCTCCATTGAGCCACAGTATACCTTCTTCCCCTTCGAACAGATGTTGCAATAAGGTAGTCTTACCTACTTGGCGTGCCCCCATGATGACAATTGCTTTATCTTGTCCCAGTTTATTTCGTATGCTTTCTTCTAATACTCTTGTTATCATACTCTTATTGCTTTTTTCTGAAAGCAAAGGTAACAGATAATAAGCGTAAATCCAAAAATATTATGTTTTTTGCGGAATGAAATCCGCAAAAAACATGATATTTTTGGATTAGAACTCTCAAAGCCTATTCTGAAAAGCTATCTTGAAGAGTACTTGTATCTTTATGTTATATGCTGATACATAAGTGTTTGAAGTTTCCTACCGGTAGGAAACTCGCGTTTCTTCCCATGGGGACGACAGTTTCCTGCCCTTGGGAACGACAGTTTCTCCTAATGGGAACTCGAGTTTCCTTTAATGGGAACGCTCGTTTCCTCTAATGGGAACTGTCGTTCCCTTTCGTGGGAACGCGCGTTCCCCTTCGTGGAAACCGAACTCGGTGAGTGCTGACAAACCGTTTGTCAACACTCATCGTCACGTTGTCAGCACTGCAAGCAAACCCGCATCAATAAAGGGATTGAAGCGGGTCAGTGCTGGAGTGCTGACAACTTTGCAAAAAAAGTTATTGTAGTCAGGCTCTTTCGCAGTGCACTTCCACTCCTGCCGCATCCATATCGGCTCCCATGGGCGGGTTACGCTTGGCAAGTTTCAGTTCAATGCCTTTCACGGCAGGGAAGGTGCGGAACAGTCGTTTTACGATACGCCTACAGGCGTGTTCCAACAGTTTGGAGGGAATATCCATTTCTGCTTTAACGTTCTCGTATACATCGGCATAGCTCACGGTGTGCGTCACGTCGTCCGTCTCGGCAGCGCGGGCAATGTCGACTTTCAACCTCAGGTTAATGACAAACTCATTACCCACTTCGCGTTCCTGTTCACCTACACCATGATAGGCAAAGAAACGGACATTATCAAGAAATATGTAACTGTTCATAATCAAATAGAATAACTGATAAGTGACAAAAATAAGAATTCTCTACCACTGTACAAAGAAAACAGGCGGATAAGTCTTTGGACCTATCCGCCTGTTTGGCAATCGGGAGGGCGGTGATTATCCTTTCCGTCCCGTCTGTTCTATCAATCCTTTAATCTTTTCGTTCAGGCTTTCCGCTTTCATCAGTTGTTCCAGCGTCAGGTGCATGCGGTAGCGCCAGTAGTGTCTCGGGTTGGCGGGTACGTTGATGCGTTCTTCCTGCACATTGGGGTTGCGCCACTTGCCGTCCATAGCCATCCAGTCCTGCAGGGAGAGGATGCAAAGGATGGAGTTGCTGTAAAGATGGGCGCGTACCACTTCTTCGCAGAGCTCCGGAGTAGCAAATGCCGGTGCGGTGCCGTAATGCCCCAGTATGGAGTTGTAGTAGCGTTGCGTCTGTTGGAAATCTTCTTCCCACCAGCCGCGAAGCGTGGACATATCGTGCGTAGAGATGGTGCAAACCGAGCGGTATGGATACCAGTCCGGATGTCCGAACTCTTGCGACGGGTCTTTCGGCATACGTTGTATTTCCAGACTGAGGATGCGCAGATCGTTCATCACCCAAGCCACGCAGTCGGGTATCATGCCGAGGTCTTCTCCACACACCAGCATGCGGGTGGATTGCGTCAGTTGCGGCAATTTCTTCATGGCCTGGTCGCGCCAGAAGTCGTTGTGGCGGTGATAGTAGTACTGGTCGTACAAACGGTTGAAAGCTGCTTTGTCCCAGTCGTTCAGTGCACGGTAGATGTAATCGTGCTGCACGCCGATGCGGGGGTGGAACTTGTTCGGGTCTTCGCGGTCGGGCACAAAGAGCACATTGCTGATGAGTGCATATAATCCGTCGCGTATCCAGATGCTGTCCTCGTCCGTCTTTCCGGCAAAGTAGGCTTCCACCTTGCGTTGGGTGTCGAATTCGGGACGCATGCGATAAATTTCCCAAGTCTCCGTAGGCTCTATGAAGGTCTGTTTCACGTAATCCGTATGCGGGCCGAACATCTGTCCGAGGAAATACTCATGTATATACGGTTTCACGAAGAAGTCTTCGCGGAATGCCATTCCGTAGCTTTCTATCTCTTCGCGCGTCATCGGCAGGGCGGGGACGAATTGTCCCAACAGTCCGTGTACGGCGTGCATCGGGATTTCCCAGATACGGAAGAAGCCCAGAATGTGGTCGATGCGGTAAGCGTCGAAGTATTCCGACATCTTGCGGAAACGTTTCATCCACCAGGAATAACCGTCTTTCTCCATTACATCCCAGTTGTAAGTGGGGAAGCCCCAGTTCTGACCGTTCACGGAGAAGTCATCGGGTGGTGCACCCGCTTGACCGTTCAGGTTGAAGTAGTAGGGTTCTGTCCACGCTTCCACGCTGTTACGGCTGATGCCGATAGGAATATCACCTTTCAGTACTACGCCGTTAGCGCGTGCATGTTCCGTTGCTGCCAGCAATTGCAGGTGCAAGTGGAACTGGATGAAGAAGTAGATGGCGATGTGCGGATAGTCGGCAGACTCCGGGCGACACAGTTTCTCTATTTCTTCTGCTTTATATTCGGTGAACTTCGGCCATTCGCGGAAGTTGGGCGTCTTGTAGGCATCGCGCAGGTAGCTGAATGCAGCATAAGGCTGCAACCATTCTTTATTGTTTTCAAAGAATTGGCGGAAAGCTTCAGATGCCAGCACTTTCTCGCCTTCTTGTTTGTATATCAGGCGGAAATACTCCCATTTGGTTTGGTTTACTGCCTCGTAGTCCACGGTAGGAAGAGCGTTCAGTTCTTTCTGCCGCTTGTTGAATTCTGCCATTTTCTCTTTGTCCTTCAACGTTCCCATCTGTTTCAGGTCGGCATACATGGGGTGAAAAGCATAAATGGAAATGCTGTTGTACGGATAAGAGTCCGTCCACGTATGCGTCATGGTAGTGTCGTTGATAGGTAATATCTGCACGGCTTTCTGGCGGGTAAGTACTGCCCAGTCTATCATTTTTCTAAGGTCACCGAAGTCACCCACGCCGAAGCTCTTTTCGGAACGTAGCGAAAAGATGGGCACGGCTACTCCGGCACCTTTCCAGTCGGGCAGGGCAAAGTAAACGTAACGGTCGCCTATTACCAGCGTTTCGTTAGCACCTATCTGCGGGTCGGCCATGTAGCGGTTAGGGTTGTTTTCCCATGCCACGGCGCGGCGTTCTTTCTTATTATAAAGAATGAACTTATATTCCAGCGGGAAACTGATTTTTCCGGCATCCACTTCAATCTGCCATTCGGGGAAGTTGGCATCACTCATAAGAATGGCTTTGTCTGCATCCCAATCTCCCAACGCTTTCTGATTACCACAAATACCCAGACAGTGATCGTTGTCGATGCACGGAGCATACGCTTTTATCAACAACCCTTTTTTGTGGCTTTTTGGAGCGGCGTTGCGTTCGGGGTGCGCCAACAGGGATTCTGTGAAAGCGGCTGTGTAGAAGTATTGCTGTTCGGGCAGATTCTTCCAGCAGTCCTGCAGGCGGTATGCTTTCTTTTTGTCACCTGATACGTAGAGCGTGCGGGGAAGATTATCCCACTCCGTCCGTATGTTTTTGCCGTCACGATAGATTTGATAACTGTATTGAACAAGACCGTTTTCCGGTACTTGAATGTCCGCTTCTAAAGTCCAGTGAATACCATCTACGGTTTGTAGAGGTACGGCTTTTCCGGGTTGATTGTCACCCAGTTCAGGAACAGAGCCTATGACTCTGACCTCTTCACCCCAACTGGTGCGGTACTCGATATGAAAAGATAGTATCATATATATTAGATTTAGTAATAGCTGCAATGATTATGCAAGTATAGACATTATTCCGCATAATCACGCAGCTACCGCTATCTAAGTTTTTTAAATTCCTATGCAAACGTTTGTGCTTGCTTTTTGCACGTCAAACGTCATCCGCAACGCGAAGCTCCGCAAGTGGTGCAAATGAGGCAACCTTCTTGATATACAAGTGTTTCGTTGCCGCAATTCGGACATTTTTTGCCTTTGGCTTCTGTGCCGTCTGTGATGTATTTCTTCAAGGCGCGTTCCACACCGTTCTTCCAGGTATTGATGCTTTCGCTGTCCAGTTGCAGAGAACCAACGAGCTTGATTACCTGTTCGATAGGCATACGGTAGCGCAATACACCGGAAATTAGTTTGGCATAGTTCCAGTATTCCTTGTTGAACTTCTCGGACAGACCTTCGATGGTGACTTTGTAACCACGCTTGTTCTGGAACTGGAAGTCGTAACGCTTGTTGCCGTCCTTATCCACATTCTTGATGATGTGTCCGGAGGTAACATTCTTCGGCAGGATAATGCCTTCGTCATCATCTTGAAGACCGGTGAAGATTTCATAAGGATGACCATCCAGCAAACCGACGAACGCTACCCATTTGTCCTTATTGTTCTGGAAGCGTACAATGTCGGCTTCAAGTACTCTTGGACGGGTTTCTACTATCGTAGGTGGTTTGCACGGAGGTAGTTCTTCCTTTTTATCGCTCTTGGCAGAGATGAGTACGCCGGAACGGGAACCGTCACGATAAACCGTACAGCCTTTGCAACCGGACTTCCATGCTTCTACATACAGGCGGTTCACCAGCTCTTCGTCTACGTCGTTCGGAAGATTGATGGTTACGCTGATAGAGTGGTCCACCCATTTCTGGATGCGGCCCTGCATCTTGACTTTCATCAGCCAGTCCACATCGTTGGAGGTTGCTTTATAATAAGGTGATTGCTCAACCAAAGCGTCAACTTCTTCTTGTGTATAGCGTTTGGCAGGATCGTATCCTTTGGCTTCGAGCCACGTTACAAACTTGGGGTGGAAGACAATATATTCTTCAAAAGCATCGCCCGTATCATCCACAAAGTCAATGTGCACATTAGTGTCATTCGGATTTACTTTACGGCGACGTTTGTACACGGGCAGGAATACAGGTTCGATACCGGAAGTGGTCTGCGTCATCAAACTGGTGGTACCTGTCGGAGCAATGGTGAGGCAGGCGATATTACGGCGTCCGTACTTCTTCATTTCCTCATATAGTTCCGGGTCAGCTTCACGCAAACGATTGATGAACGGATTGTTCTTCTCGCGTTCAGTATCATAAATCTCGAAAGCACCACGTTCTTTTGCCATCTCTACAGATGAACGGTAAGCGTTCAGGGCAACAGTCTTATGTACTTCTTCAGAAAATTCTGTAGCTTCTTCCGTGCCATAACGCAATCCCAGTGCGGCAAGCATATCGCCTTCGGCAGTGATACCTACACCGGTGCGGCGTCCTTGTCCACTCTTCTTATATATCTTATCCCACAATACGCGTTCCGTGTGTTTCACGTCTTCGTTTTCGGGGTCGGCATCAATCTTTTCAATAATACGCTCAATCTTCTCTAATTCCAGATCGATGATATCGTCCATGATGCGCTGAGCTAAGGCTACATGCTTCTTGAACAAATCGAAATCGAAATATGCATCCGGCTTGAAAGGATTCACTACATAAGAGTAAAGATTGATGGCGAGCAAACGGCAGGAGTCATATGGACACAAAGGAATTTCACCACATGGATTGGTAGAAACAGTGCGGTATCCCAAATCGGCATAACAATCGGGGACGGACTCTTTTAATATGGTATCCCAGAATAGTACACCCGGTTCTGCTGATTTCCATGCGTTGTGGACGATTTTCTTCCACAGGTTGGTGGCATTGATTTCTTTCTGTACAGTCGGTTCGGCAGAATTGACAGGGTATTGTTGTGTATACGGGGTGCCTGTAACAACGGCAGTCATAAAAGCATCATCCAGTTTCACAGATACGTTAGCACCTGTTACTTTGCCTTCCGTCATCTTGGCATCAATGAATGCTTCCGAATCGGGATGCTTGATAGATACACTTAACATCAGTGCGCCACGTCGCCCGTCCTGGGCTACTTCGCGGGTAGAGTTGGAATAGCGTTCCATAAAAGGAACCAGCCCGGTGGAAGTCAGTGCTGAGTTCTTTACCGGAGAACCTTTCGGGCGGATGTGCGATAAATCGTGCCCTACGCCACCACGGCGTTTCATCAGTTGTACTTGCTCTTCGTCTACTTTGAAGATGGCGCCATATGAATCGGCTTCACCATCCACTCCGATAACGAAGCAGTTGGATAAAGATGCTACCTGGTAGTTGTTGCCAATTCCGGTCATCGGACTTCCTTGTGGAACGATGTACTTGAAGTGGTCGAGCAATTCGAATAACTCCTCTGCACTTAATGGATTAGAGTATTTAGCCTCAATACGGGCTACTTCATTGGCTATTCTCCAATGCATGTCTTCCGGCGATTTCTCGTAAATATTTCCGAAAGAATCCTTCACTGCGTACTTGTTTACCCAAACACGCGCAGCCAGTTCGTCACCCTGAAAATATCGTAAAGATTCTTCATAGGCTTCTTCGTAAGAATAAGTTTGTTTTTCCACGATGCTTTTTTCCTTAGATTTATTTTTTAATAAGTAAGAGTATAGAAGTAATACCTATCATTAACAAATGCGATTGCAAAGCTAAGCATGTTTTTTGTTATATCAAAATAAAAAGAGAATAAATTATGAACAGGGCGCAAGTTTTCCGTTTGCTAATAATAGTTAGTTGATTTATAGAATATTAGCAGTTTTGAGTGAACAAAAAGTTTTCCAAAAAGAAAATTTATACTAAGGTCATGATAAGCAGCATACTTGCTTTTAGAAAACATAGTCAAACTTTAGACTCGCTATTTAGCAATAGTCTGTCATTCTTTTCCTATATTTGCAAAAAAATGAAAGAATGGAAATCCTAAAACAAAGAAGAACAATCCGCAAATATCAGCAGAAAGATATTTCTCCTGATTTGTTAAATGATTTGCTTGATTCTGCATTCCGCGCTTCTACAGTGGGAAATATGCAGGTGTATAGTGTAATTGTAACGCGTGATGCTGATAGAAAAGCTAAGCTGGCACCAGCTCATTTCAATCAGCCGATGGTGCAGACTGCACCTGTGGTTTTGACATTTTGTATAGACCTGCGTCGTTTCAGCAAGTGGTGCGAACAACGAAAAGCTATTCCCGGATATAATAATCTTGAATGGTTTGTAACCGGGTCTGTAGATGCTTTGCTGGCAGCACAAACTTTTTGTGTAGCTGCTGAAGAAAAAGGTTTGGGGATTTGCTATTTGGGAACGACTACTTATAATCCGCAAATGATTATCGAAGCTTTGGAATTGCCGGAGTTAGTATTCCCCATTACCACTGTGACAGTGGGCTGGCCTGCTGAAGAACCTGCCCAAGTGGACCGTTTACCACTGGAGGCCATTATACATGAGGAAACTTATCATGATTATACGCCGGACGACATAGACCGCTTGTATGCTTATAAAGAATCTTTGTCTGAAAATAAGCAGTTTATTCTTGAAAATAATAAAGAAACACTGGCCCAGGTCTTTACGGATGTACGTTATAAGAAAGAGGACAACGAAGTTATGTCAGAGAATCTTTGGAATGTAATGAAAAAGCAGGGTTTTTAACCCTGCTTTTTTAATGATGCTTGAATGTCATCTATTTCAGCGCGGAAAGCTTTGTCTACTTCCCGTAATTCTTTAATGGTTTTGCAGGCATGCAGCACAGTTGCATGATCTTTGTTGCCAATCAACGTACCTATTTTGGCTGTAGAGAAATCCGTGTAGGTTTTAGCGAGGAACATGGCTATCTGACGTGCCTGTACCACTTCGCGTTTCCGTGATTTAGTGTGAATCGTAGCGATGTCCAGAGAGAAATGTTTGCATACCACATTGATAATGTCATCAACGGTGACTGCTTTACTTTCGTTTTTCACCACTTTCCGTACAATGCGTTGTGCCAGTTCAAGGTCAATCTCCTTATTATATATAGTAGAATGTGCCATGATGGAGATAACGATACCCTCCAGGTCACGAACACTATCGCCTACATTTTCTGCGATATAATCTATAACTTCCGCTGGGAACTGTAAACCGTCACGGTGGATTTTATTACGCAGAATGTTTTTGCGTAACTCTACCGTTGGTCTTTCCAACTCAGCTACCATACCCCATTTGAAACGCGTGATGAGGCGTTCTTCCATACCCTGCAACAGTACAGGAGCACGGTCTGAAGTTAGGATAAGTTGTTTGCCGTTCTGATGTAAATGATTGAAGATGTGGAAGAAAGTGTTCTGTGTCTTAGTAACACCGGCGAATTCTTGAATATCGTCAATAATCAATACATCTATTGACTGGTAGAAGTTGATGAAATCGTTTGTAGTATTGTTACGCACAGAATCTGTATATTGTACCTGGAACAAGTGTGCCGATACATATAATACTCTTTTATCCGTGTAGAGTTCCTTGATTTTTGTACCGATAGCATTTGCAAGGTGAGTTTTTCCTACACCTGATGCTCCGTAAAAAAACAGCGGATTAAAAATGGTCTTTGCCGGGTTTTGAGCGACAGCTTCTGCTACGCTGCGAGAAAGTTTGTTGCTATAGCCCTCAATAAATGTTTCAAAGTTGTATTCCGGATTCAGATGTGGGTCTAAATCTGCGATAGGAGTTTGCGGTATCTCTTTGCCGATTACCTTTTTTTGTGGAATAATAGTGCGGGGAGTAGATTCGAGGTTGACGGTAGTGCGTGAACTCTTATCCACCATAACATTATACAATAACTTGGTACCATCACCAATCACTTTGTATAGAGTTTTGCGCAACAAGTCAACGAACTTGTCCTCCAAAAACTCATAGAAGAACTGGCTGGGTACTTGTACGACCAGCGTCTTGTCCTCATATTTCAAAGGTATGATGGGGAGAAACCATGTTTTGTATGTCTGCTCAGGAACATTGTCTCTGATGATCTCAAGACAGCGGTTCCATAGCCCGACATGATTTAATTCACTCATAACGGCTTTAAATACATTTATTAATTAAGCAAAACTTCTACGCCTGCAAAATTGGCAATCTTATTTCAAAAAAACAAATGTGTTTTTTCTTGCTTTTCTGTTAAAAACAATAAGCTCTTTACTTTCAATCACTTATCTTATTTCATAAGAATAGCCCCTTGGGAGGGCTATTGCTTTTTTATAAGTCTCTGTATTATAATTGAATATACAAGTAAAGGATGGGATTTTAAACTTTTGGAACGATTCTGTAGAAAGGGATATTTTAGTTTCTACATGGACTTATCGGGTGTTTTCTTCCCAATTCAGTTATTGCCTTTTATTTAGACTCATTCTATTTAAAGGGACTTCTTTACTTATCTTTTTTGCCGAATAAGGAGAAATGAACATACCTTTTCGGGTGTGATTTCAGATCTTCAAGTAAATCGGCAGCATTGGCTGTTGTTGCATTCAGATTATTATAAAGTGACGGATCATTTAGTAGCAACCCGATTGTGTTATCTTTCCGGCCTAATTGGTCTGTAATCATTTTTACGTTTGCCAGTGTAGAATCTATGCTGGCGAATGCTGCAGAATAATCTATTTCCTTCAAGTTGTCACTGATAACGACAAAGTTATCGCCGATGGTGTTTAGTTTTTGGGTAAGCTGCGGAATGTCCTTACTCATAATAGCCTGTAACTGCCGGCTGGTTACTTCCATGTTTGCCATTGTGCTTTGCACACTATGCAATGTACCGGGAATTGCAGGGTCTCCGAGTATAGTATTTAGTGAAGCAAGGATGGAGTCTAGCTTGGGTAGCATTTTTTCTACTTGTGGCATTATCGTTGCTACCTGGTCCATTACACCGTTGTTGACGTTACCTTGCAGCGTGTCGCCTGTCAGATACTTTTCGCGGGGATTATTTGCCAGTAATAAATTCATCTTCACTCCGCCCATGAGCTCGGCAGTTAGTTCGGCTGTGCTACCTTTGGGTATGCGCAGTTCTGGATCTACGTCAATTTCTGCAATTACCTTGCCGGGTTCGTTATAGTCATAGTAGAGGTCACGCACGATACCTACACGGAATCCGTCAGCAAAGACCGGACTTGACTTTGTCAGTCCATTAATATTATGGAACTTTACGTAGAAATAGTTGGTAGGTTTGAACATGTGGATACCTTTCAGGTAATTGATGCCATATACCAATATGCAGAGAGCAACAATGCCCGCAAGTCCTATTCTAACTTCTTTAGTAAGATACTTCATCATGATGTTATAGTCTTATTATTTGTTTCTTTTCTTTTTAAACTCCTCAATAGCTGCGCTGACGTTCATTTTCTTTCCGTCCTTGAAAGCGATAATAAAAGCGTCTTTGAATTTCGGCGCTATTTCACGTTTAGTGCGTACTACCTTATTATAATCGGTCGACGCACCATAGGTATATTTATAAAGTCCGCCTTCCTGATAATGTTCTACACCTTTCAACCCTTTCAGCCGTTTGTCATTGGTGGCAATCGGACGAGAAGAAGTAAGTATTTGTATTTTAAACACAGGACCGGTGCTATCGGTTTGCTTGCCAGAAGCTTTTCCTGCATTTTGTTTGGTTCCGGCATTGTTGGCAGCAGGCGTTGTCGGCTTTTGGACTGTTTCACGAGTTGTATTCGTTTTTTCTTCGATTGTATCCACCTCTTCTATCTTGCCAGCATCTGTTTCTTCCGGTAGCACCGTGCGGCTGCTTCCAGTCATCCGTATTTCATGCTCGCGCTTATAGGAAAGAAAGGCGCGAAAAATTCCGTTGGCGAGTGTGGTGCTTCCTGCCTCTGAGTTGAGATAACGTTCTTCTTCCGGATGGGATATAAAGCCGAGTTCTACCAGAATACTGGGCATGGCACTAGCTTTTAGTACCAGGAAGCCTGCCTGATGTACACCGCGGTCTGCACGTTTGCAAGTGTGGCGGAACTCTTTTTGTACAAGCGAAGCCAGATGCACACTTTGGGACATGTACTTATCTTGCATAAACTCAAATATGATGTAAGACTCTGCCGAGTTGGGATTGAATCCTGCATATCGCGTTTTGTAGTCGCTCTCGTATAAAATAACGGAATTTTCTCGTTTGGCTACTTCCAGGTTTGCATCCGATTTAGCCAGACCGAGTGTCCATGTAGAGGCTCCTTTGGCAGTATTGTTCTTTGCTACGGAATTGGTATGGATGGAAATGAATAAATCTGCTTTAGCATTGTTGGCAATATCCGCCCGTTTGCCAAGTGGGATAAATACATCCCGTTCACGGGTATATATCACTTTTACGTCCGGACAATTCCTCTTTATTTGTCTTCCCAGTTTGAGCGCGACATTCAGGTTGATAGTCTTTTCTTTGGAGAACTTGCCTAAAGCACCAGGGTCATGACCTCCGTGTCCGGCGTCAATAACGACAACGAAATCCTTTGCTTCGATGCTGTTGGTGCAGAAAGGGGAAATGAACAGCCCGAAGCAAATGCAGATATACAATATGTGTCGTTTACAGAGTTTCATACCAAAAGTCGTTGCAAATGTAGTGGAAATTTATAGAAAACTGATGTTTTGCATGAAGTTTTGTTACTTTTCTCCTTGATTTGTGATAGATTTCTTTAAAACAGACTAACTTTGTATCCGCAAATTAAATAGAAAATAGGTATGTTAGTTCGTTTTCTTAAGAACTGGACATTGCCGTTGGCGATGCTTACAGGTACTTTGGGATACTTCATCCTTGCGAATGTCCCTTTCTTGGCGCCTACCAAACCATATATCAATGATTTGATTGCGTATATTACCCCTCTGCTGATCTTTGCTCAACTATTGCTCACTTTCTGTAAAGTAGAAAATCTGAATGAACTAAAACCCAAAGCGTGGCATGGTTGGTTGTTATTGTTTCAGACGGTCTCTTGTCTGGCAATTGCCGCATTGTTGGTATGTTGCCCTATGGATGAAATTTACAGGGAGGTGTTTGAGGGGGCAATGGTATGTGTGATTTGCCCTACTGCTACGGCGGCGGCTGTCATCACAGGCAAGCTGGGAGGTAGTGCGTCTACTTTGACTACTTATACCTTATTATCTAATTTGCTGGCGGCGGTGGCAGTGCCATTGGTATTCCCATTGGTGGAACCTCATGCCGATATGACTTTCTTTGTAGCTTTCCTGAAAATTCTAAGTAAGGTTTTTCCGCTATTGCTTTTTCCTTTCTTTCTGGCATGGTTCCTAAGGGTGTGTATGCCGCGTGTACATCATTTCTTATTGGGATTCCACGATCTTGCTTTTTATTTGTGGGGGGGAGCGCTTGCTATCGTATCCGGGCAAACGGTCCGTTCGTTGGTGATTAGTGATGCACCGGTGTCTGTTGAAATACTGATAGCGCTTGCCGGACTGATAGCTTGTGGCCTGCAATTTTTCCTGGGTAAGAATATCGGCGGACGTTATAATGACCGTATAAGCGGTGGTCAGGCATTGGGACAGAAGAATACGGTTCTCGCCATTTGGATGGCTTATACCTATCTGAATCCACTTTCTTCTGTAGGGCCAGGATCTTATGTGCTGTGGCAGAATCTGATTAACAGCTGGCAACTGTGGAAGAAAAGGAAAAAAGAAGAGCAGCTTCCTATTGAATGATAGGAAGCAAGTAGGATTAAGATATAAAGGCTAACCCGTTGGCCTGGCTTTAGTCAGGAATATATCAAATTGGTATCTGGTCCGTACCTGCTCCGTAGCAAATTCGGTTAAAAGTACCTTTAACCGAATTTGCTACGGAGCAGGTACGGACCAGATACGGGTCAGGTGTGAACAAAACCCGGTTTTGAGTCCTTTCAGGCACAGGGAAGAAAACATTAATTCCGCCAATGGGGAGACTATACTTTTAACGTAGCAATAATTCTTCTTCGTTGTAGCGCGGGCGATCTTTTACCTCAATATAGATTTTACCGATATATTCTCCTACAATTCCCAGAGATACTAATATAGCTCCACCCACCAGCCAGAGGGAAATCATCAAAGACGACCATCCCGGCACTGTGTTGTGGAGGAAGTAAGCGCGTAGCGTCCAGATAGTGACGCACACAGCTACAAGGATGAAGATACAACCTAACCAGAAAATCATACGCACAGGCTTGACTGAAAAAGATGTAATGCCGTCGATGGCAAAGTTCAGCATCTTCTTGAAAGGGTATTTTGATTCGCCCGCAAAGCGCTTATCACGGTTGTAGTAGACACAAGCAGTTTGGTAGCCGATGAGAGGTACCAGTCCGCGCAGGTAAAGGTTGCGTTCACGAAAGCGGCAGAGTTGGCGGACGGCGCGGCTGCTCATCAAGCGGTAGTCTGCGTGATTATAGACGGATTTTGCCCCCATTAGTTTCATCAGACGGTAAAAGACGAGAGCGGTGGTGCGTTTGAAGAAGGTATCAGTCTTGCGTTCCCGCCGCACGCCATATACAATATCGCAGCCCTCTCTGTAGCGTTCCAGCATTTCGGGGATGACGTTGATGTCGTCTTGTAAGTCGGCATCTATGGAAATAGCGGCATCACATCGTTCTTTAACAGCGTTTAGTCCGGCCATGAGTGCATTTTGGTGCCCTACATTTCCTGCCAGATTCAGACCGCAGGCATACGGAGTATTTTGGTGAAGGTCTTTGATGATGTCCCAGGTGCGGTCGGTACTACCGTCGTTTACATACAGTATGTAGCTTTTAGGAGATATGTGCCCTTCGGTTATCAGGCGGTTAAGCAATTGGGATAAGCGTTTGTGTGCTTCGTGTAAGACGGCTTCTTCCTTATAGCAAGGCACTACGATGGCAAGTACTGGGGATTTTTCCATAATCAATTATTCTTTTTGCAATATTCGTAAGAAATCGGGAGAAAAACAAATGATTGTTATCTCTTTTTGAAAATAAACCGGACTAACAGGAAATTGACCGGAATGGCAATACAGAATACCGGAATGGGGGCCATGGTTTTGGGAAGCCCTATCCAGAGGAAGAGATTGAATAGCCCCATGTGCAGTAAATAGTTAACTAAGTGCGCACCACCAAATCCAAAAGCCTTTCTCCATGAGGGTTTGCGGTTAAAGGTGAAGTAGGCGGTCAGGTAAAAATTGGCGATGAAGCTGATCACATATCCTATAGTGTAGGCTATATTGGCATTAATGAACCATTGAAACAAAAAATACAATCCATAATGTAATGCAGTGGCAAAAATGCCTACCAATGCAAAACGTATAAATTCCGGCAGTTGCTTCAGTTTTTTCATCTTTTTGATTTGAGGCGGTAAAGTTAGGCATTGTTGGAGAATAATCGTACTTTTGCGGGCAGAAATCATAAACAACGAGAGAATATTATGTCAGAAAAGAAAAAAGCATTTTGGTTCATAGCAATGCTGAGTGCGCTTGTAATACTTCCTTTCTTGGGAGAAACTATTTTTTATTCTAAAGGAGAACCTCGTGAGGCCATTGTGGCTTTCTCTATGTTGGAGAGTGGTAATTGGATACTTCCGGTGAATTATGGAACCGATATCGCTTTTAAGCCTCCTTTCTTTTACTGGGCGATTGCAGCTGTATCTTCCCTTTTAGGTGGAGTTACAGAATATTCATCTCGCTTACCGTCTGCTCTTGCTTTTTTAGCCATGCAGTTGGTGTTCTTTTCTTTTATAGCTAAACGTAAAGGTATAAAGACAGCTTTTCTTGCTTCTATCCTTCTTTTATCCTCTTTTGAAGTGCACCGGGCGGCGGTAGCCTGCCGTGTCGATATGGTACAGGTGTCGTTCATTGTTATTTCATTGTGCTTGTTGTTTCGTTGGGATGAGAAAGGATGCCGGGGCATTCCCTGGTTGGCTGTGCTATTGATGGGCTGTGCTACGTTGACTAAAGGACCGGTAGGCTCTATTTTCCCTTGTGCTTGTATAGGTCTTTACCAGTTACTGCGTGGACGTTCTTTCTGGAAGGCATTTTTTCTGTTGCTCCCTGTAGGAATACTTTCTTTGATTCCTTATGCTGCATGGATTGGTGCGGCCTACGCACAGGGCGGACAATCCTTCATTGATTTGATGTTGGAGGAGAACACAGGTCGTTTCATGGGTAAAATGTCTTATGAATCACATGAAAATCCGCTATGGTATAATTTCCTGACCATTATTTGGGGATGGATACCTTGGACTCTTGTGTTGCTTATTTCTCTCTTTGGGCTGAAATGGAAGAATATCAGAGTACTACCTGCTGGCACATCTTTCGGTGAACGCATCAGAAAGGCTTGGGATCAGTTTCGTTCACAGTCTCCCTTGCAACTGTTTACATGGGTAGTGATTCTCTTTATTTTTATCTTCTATTGTATTCCCAAGAGTAAACGTAGTGTTTATCTGCTTCCTATCTATCCCTTCATGGCAGTGCTGATGGCTGAGTATTTGCTGGCTTTGGTACAGCGTGGGGCAAAGGTCTTTAAGATTTCTGCTATTATTTTTGCTTCTCTGTGCCTGATACTGACAGCTACTTTCATCGTTGTACGTTTAGGATTGGTACCGGATAGTCTTTTTGGAACCGGTCGCCATGCAGCCGAGAATGTTGCTTTTATGCATGCTTTGAAAGAAGTTTCTCTTTCTATTCCCAAATGGTGTCTGGTGGTGCTTCCATTGATTGCAGCTGTCTGTACATGGAGAGGGGTAGTAAAGCAGGCCGGTGCATACTCCTTATTATATAGTATTGCCGGATGTATGCTTTGCCTTTTTGTCTCATTGGATGCGGTATATCAACCTACGGTATTGGCTGTCAAATCTGATAAGCATCTGGTTAATCAAATCAGGGAATATGTGCCTCAGGGAACGGTTTATTCATATGATGGTATGAGTTTCTATGGTGTCAACTTCTATATGAACGATCGGATGCGACATTTTGAAGAGGAATTGCCATCCGGTGAAGGATATGTCATATCATCGGAGAAAGAAAATAAGCAGTTACTGGAGAAATTTGGTGATGCATACGAGTTCGAAGAAATTTTCCTTACGCAGAAGCGTAGCTGCGATTTGCGTGCTAAAGTTTATATGTATAAGTTTAAAAAGAAATAAATGTCACCTATCACAATCATTGATAAATATTATCCGGAAGATAATGAACGGAAACATATCTTATCGGTGCATAGCCGTTTGGTAGCTGAGAAAGCGTTGTGGATTGCCGATCATCATCCGGAACTTCAGTTAGATAAAGACTTTTTGTATGAAGCCGGCATGTTGCATGATATTGGTATCTTTCTGACTAATGCCCCGGGTATCTTCTGCTTTGGTGATCAGCCTTACATCTGTCACGGCTATCTTGGAGCCGACTTGATGCGTCAGGAGGGGTATCCACGCCATGCGTTGGTATGTGAAAGGCATACGGGCGCAGGGCTTTCGTTGGATGATATCATTACGCAAAACCTGCCTGTACCCCATCGGGATATGCTTCCGGTTAGTCTGGAAGAGCAAGTTATTTGTTTTGCAGATAAGTTCTATTCTAAAACCCATTTGGAACGGGAAAAAACTGTAGAAAAGGCACGGAAAAGTCTTTCTTATTTCGGCAATGCAGGCTTGGAACGTTTTGATTGTTGGTGCGAACAGTTCTTGTAGCATTCTAAATTTCTTTAAAAAGGGAGATTATCCGTATAATTTACGTACTTTTGCCCCTTCAAGCGGAAACTATTAGTTGATTACGCCATTGAAAGCAAATACATTCATATCATTCATACTACTACTTGTCTTACTCCTGCTCTCCGGCGAGGCTTTTTCGCAACGTCGGCGTGGGAGGACTGTTCCCCCTGGAACTGAGCGGGCAGATACCTTTAATATTGAAGGTGTGCAAAGAGGGGATACCTTACAAAACGACACGGTACAGTTGCAACCTGCTAAAAAGAAGCAGCCGTTGGATGCCCCGGTGATTTATGAAGCCACTGACTCTATTGTGTTCACCCAAGGTGGTGTAGCCAACTTATATGGAGATGGAAAGGTGAATTATCAGAAAATAGAGTTGGCAGCTGCCGTGATTACCATGAATATGGATAGTAGTACGGTTTATGCCTACGGTGTGGAAGATACTCTGGGGAAAGTAACAGGAAAGCCGGTTTTCAAAGATGGTGATACACCTTATGAAACCAATACTATTCGATATAATTTTAAGAGTAAGAAGGGACTTATTAGTAATGTAGTCAGCCAGCAGGGTGAGGGATATGTTACGGGTAATAATGCCAAGAAAGGTATGAATGATGAGTTGTATATGAAAAGCGGCCGTTATACCACTTGCGATAACCATGATCATCCTCACTTCTACATGCAGATGACTTATGCCAAGGTGCGGCCCAAAAAGAATGTGGTGACGGGGCCGGCATATTTGGTTATAGAAGATGTACCGTTACCTCTTGCCGTTCCGTTTTTCTTCTTTCCTTTCTCCAGTAGTTATTCGTCAGGTTTCATTATGCCAAGTTATATGGACGACTCTGCCCGTGGCTTCGGTCTGACGGATGGTGGTTACTATTTCGCTATCAGTGATAAAATGGACTTGAAACTGCGGGGAGACATTTTTACGAAAGGTTCTTGGGCGTTGAATGCGGAAACGAACTATAATGTCCGATATAAGTTTTCCGGTCTGTTTCAGGCCAGTTACCAGATTACTAAAACAGGTGATAAAGGTTTGGAAGACTATGCTGTAGCAAAAGATTTTAAGGTTGTATGGTCACACCGTCAGGATCCGAAAGCTAATCCTAATACATCATTTTCGGCCAGTGTGAACTTTTCATCCAGTAGTTATGAGCGTACCAATATCGGTAACATGTACAACTCGCAGGCAATGACTCAAAATACAAAAACGTCCAGTGTCAGCTATTCCCGTAACTTCCCCGACCAGAAACTTTCTATCGCAGCCACGGGTAACATTGCGCAGAACATGAAAGACTCTTCTATTGCCGTGACTTTGCCGGATTTGACTATTACGCTGAGTACCATTTTCCCTTTCAAACGTAAACAAGCGGCAGGTGATGAAAAGTGGTATGAGAAAATCTCAGTACGCTATAGCGGACGTCTCTCTAACAGTATTACAACGAAAGATAATCTCTTGTTTAAATCTAATCTGATAAAGGATTGGAAGAATGGAATGAAACATGAGATACCTATCAGTGCCACGTTTACTTTGTTCAAGTACTTCAATTTGACGCCATCAGTCAATTACACAGAACGTTGGTATACCCGTAAGGTAATGAAAGATTGGGATCCGAACGCAGGAACAAGTGGTACGGGTGCGGAGGTTAATACTGATACCATTTACGGTTTTCACCGGGTGTATGATTACAGTGCCAGTTTAGGCCTTAATACCAAGATTTACGGTATGTACAAACCGTTGTTCATGAAGAAGAAAGAGATACAGATACGTCACGTCATAACTCCTTCTGTCAGTATCAGCGCATCACCCGACTTTGGATCTTCCGGTTTTGGTTATTATGACACTTATCTCAAACCCAATGCTGATGGAACACAGGATACGGTTACATATTCTCCGTATGCCGGGCAGATGTTCGGTGTTCCGGGGCAGGGCCGATCAGGAAATATATCATTCCAGATTTCCAATAACCTGGAAATGAAATATAAGGATAAGAATGACTCCATTCGCAAGGTCAGTCTGATAGATGAATTAGGTGCAAGTATCTCTTATAATACGGCTGCCCAGGTACGCCCTTGGAGTAACCTGACCGTCAATCTGCGTTTGAAGTTGAGTAAGAGTTATACTTTCAGTATGAGTTCTGTCTTCGCTACTTATGCTTATGACTTTGATAAAAACGGTAATGTGATTACCAGTAACCGGACAGAGTGGTCGTATGGGCGTTTTGGACGTTTCCAGGGATATGGCAACTCTTTCAGCTATACGCTCAACAATGATACCTGGAAGAAATGGAAAGCGTTCTTTACCGGAGAAAAGAAGGATGGGGAGGATGCAAAAAACAGTCAGAGTGATGCGGATAGTGAAGATGACGAAACGGACGATACCGGAACAGACTCTGCTCCTACTAAGCGAAAGAAAGAAAAAGCTGCTGTAGATGATGATGGTTATCAGGTGTTCAAAATGCCTTGGTCCATAAACCTGAGTACGGGTTTTAATATAACCGAAGATACGTCGAAGCCAATCAACCGAAATAGCATGCGCTATCCGTATAAGTTTAGCCTGAATGCCCTCAATATTAATGGTAATGTTAAGATTTCCAATAAGTGGGCCGTCAGCTTTAATTCCGGTTATGACTTTAATGCTAAAAAGATTGTGCAGACTTCTTTCAACATCACGCGTGACTTGCACTGTTTCAGTATGTCTGCCAGTCTTTCTCCTTTCGGCACATGGAAATATTACAGCTTCGTTATTCGTGCCAACGCCAGTATTCTGCAGGACTTGAAATATGATAAGAAGAGTCAGACACAGACTAATATTAAATGGTACTAAAAAAAGAGGGAATTATAAATTTATAATTCCCTCTTTTTTTACCACGCTATTTCCTGCTCTCCGTGTTCCTTTAAATATGTATTTGCCCTGCTGAAGTGCTTATTCCCAAAGAAACCATTGTAGGCAGACAAGGGAGAAGGGTGTGCAGAAGTCAGTACTAAATGCTTGTTGCGGTCAATAAATGCACCTTTGCGCTGCGCGTATGATCCCCAAAGGATGAATACGAGGTGCTCACGCTGCTCGGCGAGAACACGGATTGCAGCGTCAGTAAACGTTTCCCAGCCGCGATTCTGGTGAGAACCTGCTTGATGTGCACGAACGGTGAGAGTAGCGTTCAGGAGTAGTACTCCTTGTTCGGCCCAGCGGGTGAGATTACCTGTAGAAGGCGCATCAGTGCCTATATCGTCTTTAATCTCTTTAAATATATTAATCAGTGAAGGAGGAAAGCGAACTCCGTCATTGACGGAAAAACATAAGCCATGCGCTTGTCCGGGACCGTGATAAGGATCCTGCCCAATGATAACCACCTTTACTTTGTCGAATGGACAAAGATTAAAAGCATTGAATATCAGCTTTCCCGGAGGATATATAGGATAGTGTGTGTATTCTTCCCGTACAAAATCCGTCAGCGTATGGAAATAATCTTTTTCAAATTCTGGTTCCAAACGCGCTTTCCAACTTTCTTCTATCTGAACATTCATAATTTTGTGTGTTAAAAGTTTCGGACGCTAAGATACAATTTTAATCCGATTTCTGTAATATAGCGCTGATATTATTTCTTTTGGTGGGGGATAAATGAAAAGGCATGAATTTTTTAATCCCTGCCTTTTCTTATTGTTTTTAGAATACTAAATCAAATAGATATTGTGTTCCTTACATTCCTGACGCATATCCTCCGGCCAGATACTGGCTTGAATCTCTCCGATATGCGCTTTGCGGAGATAAAACATACAAAGGCGTGATTGACCTATACCACCGCCTATAGACAAAGGTAATGTATCACTCATTAACCGTTTATGGAAGTAAAGTTCCAGACGTTTTTCTTCTTTTTCCTGCTTTAACTGGCGTTGCAATGCTTCCTTGTCTACACGGATTCCCATGGATGATAGTTCAATGCTACGTTGCAATACATCGTCCCACAATAAAAGGTCACCGTTCAGTCCCGGAAGACCGTTCAGACCTTCTGAAGTATAATCATCATAGTCCGGAGCGCGTCCGTCATGTTTTTCTCCATCGCTTAGTTTACAGCCGATGCCGATAATGAATACTGCACCATATTTCTTTGTAATGGCATGTTCGCGACATTTAGGCTCCAGATCCGGGTAGAGCTGGCGTAACTCTTCGGCATGTATGAAGTGTAATTTCTGAGGCAAGCAAGGCTTGATTTCCGGATACATTTCATACACCATATATTCTGTACGTATCATGGCTGCATAAATGCGATTCACAATTTCTTTTAAGAAATCTACGTTACGGTTCTCGGTAGTGATGACACGTTCCCAATCCCATTGATCCACATAAAGGGAGTGTAGGTTTCCCAACTCTTCATCCGAACGTATGGCATTCATATCGGTGTAAATACCATATCCGGGTTCAATATTATAATCTGCCAATGTCAGTCGTTTCCATTTGGCAAGAGAATGTACTACTTCGGCTTGTGCGTCTCCCAGATCTTTGATTGGGAATGATACGGCACGCTCCACGCCATTCAGATCATCATTGATACCCATACCTTTCAGTACAAAAAGCGGGGCGGTGACACGGCGCAAACGCAATTCGGACGAAAGGTTCAATTGAAAGAACTCTTTTATCTGTTTGATTCCTAATTCTGTTTGTTTTAAGTCCAATAAGGGGCTATAACCCTCTGGTTTTATCAGATAACTCATAAGTGTATACTATGTTTTTGTCCGGCAAATATAGGTATAATATTTATATTTGCATCGAAATTTGCTGAATTTGTGAGCAATTTGTCTCTTGTTAACCTGTAGTAGCTCTCAAAATAACATTCTTGCTCAGAAGTGTTTGCTGCAAAAAATGATAAATGATTAGGAATATGCCTGGATTTTTTATACTTTTGTCCCCGCATTAAGGCTCCGTAGCTTAGTGAATAGAGCGTCAGATTCCGGTTCTGAAGGTCGTGCGTTTGAATCGCACCGGGGTCACTAAAGAAATCCTTGATAATCAGTAGATTGTTGAGGATTTTTTTTATGTCCAAAACCTTAAGAAGTGGGTGAAAAATGAAGGATTTAGCGTGAATTTCTGTACTTGTTGATTAATAGTTGATTAATTAAAAGTAACTGTAACATGTTGACATCCAAAGCAGAAGTGATGCGTAATGAGCGAAAATTGGATGGAACATTTTACGTCAAAATTAGAGTGACTTATCAACGTAAGGTAAAACGTTTATCTACCAGTATCTTTGTGACTGAAAAGGACTTGACTGGAACATTTAAACTAAAGAACCAATGTGTAATCAATGAAGTAAATGAACTGATAAAGAGCTATCAAGAACTGTGTGCCTCTTTGCGAGTAGAGTTGAACAGTTATACATTGGATGAAATTATAAAAATGAGGAAGCATGGGAATTTGGTGAAGATGTATTTGATAAAGTAAATCCGAGCCCCAATCTTCCATACGGTTATAAACTTAAAAAAGAGATGAATCATGAATACGCAATTGTTGAAGAGGCTGTATAGTATCTACAGTCCCAGTGGAAAAGAACAGAAGGTTTGAAAATTTGGGTGCCGATGACAAGAACGGGGTATTCATCTGCCTTGAATGCCTGAAGAAATACGATTCCATTAAAGTGGTATTTTTCAGGGAGGAAGAGACCGGATGCAGGGGAAGCTCGGAAGCGGTGATGTCTTTCTTTGATGATGTGAGGTTCGTTATCCAGCCTGACCGGAAAGGTGATTCGGATCTGATTACAAGCATAGGTTATTCTGATTTGTGTTCCGATCGGTTCATAGAAGTGATTAAGTCGGAAAAATGGGGTTACATGGAGGAGAACGGCTTGATGACCGATGTCCTGACCTTGAAAGAGAAAGGACTTGAGTTTTCCTGCATCAACGTCTCATGCGGTTACTACAATGCCCATTCGGATGAGGAGGTGACAGTAAAGAAGGACCTGATGAAATGCCTGAGGTTTGTGGAACATGCCATAGAGGACTGTACCGGTGTCTGTCCCCATTTCTGAGTGGTTCATATTTCAGCCCCTATGAGTTCGAGGATGAGATTTATGACATGCTGAACTATGATTCGGACCTTACAGCCGAAGACCTTCATGACATGTACTCCATCAATTTTCCACACTTGGGACTGGAGGATTACAGAAGGATATGTGAGGACCATCGGATGTTCTGGGGTAAGGATGAAGGGACTATATTCAGTAAAAGGACAGTGTCAGTCAGACATAATACTTATATATTTGAATGATTTATTTGTGTGTCCAAGATTGTATTTCCCCATAAACTATTGATAAACTTTTCAAAGGATTCATTTTATTTACTGCCAAAACTATTTATGATCAGTAAATTTGGAATAGATTATGGGAGTTGAAATACGTTAATTAACAATATTTTTTTGTAAATTGCTTTATATATAATATTTTTGCATACTTAAAAGCACTACAATATAAAGTAATACAACCAATCTGACAATGAAGAAAGAAAACATATTGTCGAACCGTTATCATGAGATTTACCTTCAATACGTACCTATGTTATTGCGTTTTGCAGAGAAATTTGTTTCTTCTTTTTTTGCTGAGGATATTGTTCATGATACTTTTTTAAAAATATGGGATAAACAAGTATTTATGCTTCCAGAGAATGAGGTCAAAAACATCTTATTTACTTCTGTTAGGAATTCTTGTATAGATCATCTGCGACGAATGAGTTTGGAACATGAGATTATTGACAAAAGAGCACTACAACTTAAATTGGACGAACTGAATTTCTTCAATCAAGCCGAAGATTTATTTATGAAAAAGGACTTGATGGAATACATTATGAGTAAAGTTTGCGAATTGCCCGAAAAGAGACAAGAGATATTCCGGTTATCTTATATTGAAGGAATGAAAGCTGTAGAGATTGCTGAAAAGTTGAATCTATCCGTTCGCACGGTTGAGAATCAACTGTATAGAACATTACTACATTTAAGGAAAACACTTTCTTCTTCATTTATTTACTTATTTATTTTCTTTTAAAAAATAAATTCATTTTGCATGAGTAGTTTTTCTCTGCCATTCGTTTCATATATAAAAAGCAGATATGAATCGTACAATTTCCGAACTTATAATAGGGTTTCTGAAAGGCTCATTAGATAAAGAAGAAAAAGATGAATTTTATAACTGGGTAAACCGAAATCCTAAGAATAAAGAAATATATTTCGAAGCCAAAAACATTTATGATGTTTGCTTATTTGAAAACAAAACGATAGATGTTGATGAAAGCTGGCAACGTCTTTTACAAAAAAAGCATGAGCAAACATCAATCAAAACATATAATTTATGGCAGCGAATAAGTTCTTATGCTGCAATTGCTGTTGTCGCAATAATTCTCACCTCCGCTTTTTTTATTATACAGAACGATGGGCAGCAGCAATTAATGATAGCTCAATATATTGGAGGTGACGGACTTGAGGCAGACAAAATAATCCTTCCAGATGGAACACTGGTAAATATTGGTTCTAGAACCAAATTTTATTATGCACCCGATTATGGAAAAAAGCAACGTATTGTTTATCTTGAAGGAGAAGCTTCCTTTGATGTAGCAAAACAAAAATCTCGTCCATTTATCGTTAAGATTAGTGGACAAGAAGTAGAGGCTTTGGGTACTAAATTTAATATTATGGCATATCCAAATGATTCAGTAATTGCTACTACCCTTCTAGAAGGTTCAGTACGATTAACGGCCGAGAATATGAGTAAACCAATAATATTAACTCCAAACCAACAATTTGTATACAATAAAAAAGCCCGAGTTGCCAAGATATACCAAGTAGATGCATCTTTATATATTTCGTGGGTAGATGGTTATTATTATTTCCCAGATCAAAAGTTAGGTGTAATCCTAGACAGATTAAGCCATTTGTACGGAATTACATTTGATATTCAATCTCCCAAACTACAAAATGAGAAATTCACTGGAACATTCTACCGTGGACAAACGGTGAAAGACATACTAGAAATCATTAAACTTTCAATTCCGATAAAATATCAAATTGACGAGCAACGCGTGACGATAAGTGAATAATTAATCTTAAAAACTAATACTATATGAATAGCAGTTAACCTTACAAAAAAGGAAGAGAAGATTTTTGCCGAATCTTCCCTTCCTCCCAAAAAAAGTCTGTCTCAAATAAACTTCCATTTGCCGTGGAATAGTGTTTAATTTAAAACGTTCAAATATATGAATAAACAAGCTATAGTTGATTTAGTTGACCTAAAAAAAATCATAAAAGTCATGAAAATCACCTTCATTATATTAATTATATTTTTGCCACAAGTCATGGCAGGAACGCATGCTCAAAACAAAAATATTTCTATTATTGTTCAGAATGAAAATCTTGAGAATGTTTTAAGAGAAATTGAAAAACAATCAGAGTTTTTATTTTTTTATCAATCGGATGAAATCAATAAAAAAGAAAAGATAACTGTCAATAAGGAAAATAGTACCGTATATGAAATTCTTGACGAGATATCTGCTAAAACAAATCTCTCTTATACTATACGTGGTCGTCATATCGTGTTTCATCGTAAAAAAAAGGGCAGTCCTGACCAGACTGAAATTAGGATATCTTCAATAACTCAACAGAGCAAGTCTATAGGAAGGAAACTTACAGGCATTGTCAGAGACGCTTTAGGTGATCCTATAATTGGCGTTAATATTACAATAAAGGGAACTGGTAATGGTACTATCACTGATATAAACGGAGCTTACTCACTTAATATTTCTGATCCGGAAAACATTCTTGTTTTTTCTTATTTAGGATACAAAACAAAAGAAGTACGTGTTGGCGATAACAGACAACTCAACATTACACTTGAAGAAAATACTAAAGAACTGGATGAGGTTGTTGTAATCGGTTATGGTTCAATAAAGAAAAGCTCACTTACTGGCGCTGTATCTCGTATGAACACAGAATCTTTAAGCGAAAGATCTTTGGCACGTGCAGAATCTGCTCTGCAAGGGAATTTGGCAGGAGTAAATGTACGGACTGTTACAGGAGAGCCAGGAGAAAATATGCAAATTCGTATTCGAGGAGCAGCTTCAGTTAATGCCAGTTCAGATCCCTTATATGTAGTGGATGGGGTGCCTGTATCGGATCTTACTAGTATCAATCCAGCCGATATCTCTTCAATAGAAGTACTGAAAGATGCGGCGTCAGCAGCAATATATGGTTCTAGAGGCTCCAATGGAGTTGTAATTGTAACCACTCAAAAAGGAAAAACCGGAAGGCCTCGGATTAGTTTTACGGCCAATTATGGTATCCAGTCTTTGGAAAAGAAGATTGACATGTTTGATGCAAAAGAATTCATGGAATTCTATATCAGATTTAATGATGCCTATTATTTATCACTCGCCAAAGACAGAGGAATTACCGCCTCTATTAGTGATCCTAATGATGTGCGTATGAAAAATATAGGCGGTGATATCAGTAAGCCCAATTATCTGGTCATATTGGACGACCGCTGGTTTAATTACATGGATGAAAGTGTCAAAAATTCACATACTTACCAAAAAAACAGCGAAGGCCTTAGCTTTCTTGACTGGCAAGACGAATTCTATCGAAATGCATCTATCCAAGACTATAATATAAACTTATCAGGAGGCACTGAAGCTACTAACTACTTTTTCTCTGCCGGTTACCTGAATCAGGAAGGATTGGCAGTAGGAACCAGTTATGAAAGGCTTAGTTTCAGAACAAATATTGAATCTAAAATAAACAAATATTTATCGGCTGGGTTATTGATTGCACCTACTTACACCAAAAGAAAAGGAACGGGAATGATACATGGAAAAGACTCTTATTCTCATGTCATACTTTCCGTTTGCCCTATTTCGCCAGAAGGGGTTGGTTATGATACAAATATTGAACCAAATGCCAATTATCCATGGACTTACGCCTATCAAAATCCAATTGCTCGTATGAAAAGGAATATCCGAAAGCAAGAGGCTATTCGCATGTTAGGTAATGCTTTTGTACGTTTAGAGCCGATCACTGGATTGAAACTGGAAGCGTTGGCCTCGCTCAATTATTATGATAATTCGTATCATACTTATAATTTTTCAGATGTCAGTCCTACATGGGCATCAGGTGAAGGTGTAAGTTCTTCGGCTTCGTATGATACAGACCGTCGGATAGGTTATATGTATCAATTTTTGGCCAATTATGATAAAACCTTTGATAAGCATGGGATCAGTGCTATGTTTGGAGTTTCTGCAGAAGAGTCGAATAAAGGTTTTGTCACCAGTCAAAATTTTGGTGGTCCTTTCCCTAACGATGCAATTACAGATGTGTTTAACGGTGCACAACTTAACCAGAGGACAAATACGGTGACTGCTCAAACTCCTAAACGGCAAGTTTCCTATTTCGGACGTATGCAATACAACTATTTGGAACGGTATTTTTTCTCGGGAAGTTTAAGATATGATGGAGGTTCTGTATTTGGTTTGAACAATAAATGGGGAGTGTTCCCTGCATTCTCGGGTGCATGGAAACTATCCGATGAAAAATTCTTCAAAAATCTGAATTTGAAATGGATAGATATGGTTAAGTTAAGAGCCAGCTATGGAGTTACTGGAAATAATTCCATTACCCAATCGGCTGCTTATGCTGCTATGGGGTCCTCTATGTATGGTGACCAGGTAGGCTATATCGCTACTTCGTTAGGAAATAGTGACTTAAGTTGGGAAAAGACACACAGTACCGACATTGCTTTGGATTTTGCTTTCTTGAAGAATCGTGTCCAAGTTTCTTTTGACTGGTATACCAAAGAAACAAAAGATCTCTTGTATCAGATACCTACTTTTGGAGCTTCTGGATTCACCACTACATGGGGTAACCTGGGTAATATCCAAAACAAAGGTTTTGAGGTTGAACTCTCAACCGTAAATATGGATGGAATCTTCAAATGGAATACTTCTTTCAATCTGTCATACAACACCAATGAAGTAAAGAAATTGGGTGTGTCAGACACTCCTATCTATTCAGGTTTCGACAGTAGTAATCCAACAAATGTATTGATGGTTGGCAAACCTGCTCATATATTTTATATGTACGATGCCATTGGCGTATGGATGTCACAAAAAGAAATTGATGATTATAGTGCTGCCCACGGAGGAAAACAGGTTACGCTGGAAGGAAAAGCCATTAAGCCTGGTGATATTCGCTACCGAGACGTCAATGATGACGGCGTTTTCGATAAAGAAAATGACCGCGATTATCTAGGTACACCAACTCCTAAGTTTACATATGGAATGACTAATACCTTCCAATACAAGAACTTCGATTTATCCATACTGGTCACAGCGCAAACCGGTGGTAAAATTGGTGGATTCATTGGACGTCAAATAGATAGACCGTACAAAGGGCCTAATAGCAATACATTGGGGCATTGGAGAGATGCCTGGTGGTCGGAAGATGAACCTGGTAACGGAAAAGTTCCTTATGCATTAAGTAGCACCACAGGTGGAACGGTAGACTCACGCTGGTTGTATTCATCAGATTACATAAGAATCAGAAATCTGACTTTGGGTTATAAACTGCCAGTTAGTCCTACCATAATACCTTATGCAAGAGCATACATTTCTATTGAGAATTTGGCTAAATGGGATAATTATTATGGTGGCTACAATACCGAATCAGCTAATGCAGGTGGTACCAGCCTGGGTATTGATTATGGAAGTTATCCTTTAGCAAGAACAATTATGTTTGGCATCAATGTTAATTTTTAACTATAAAAAAACAGATTATGAAAAGAATACTGAAAGATTATATACTGTTCGTCATATATTTCATTGCTCTCACATTTACTGCATGTATGGATCTGGATGTTCCTCCCAAAGGTATATTGACGCCCAATACATTCTATGAAACAGCTACACAAGCCGACCAGGGGATAGTGGGAATTTATACCCGTTTAGTAGACATTCCAGTGAATCAGTATTGGTTTATGTCCGAATGCCGTTCAGATAATACTTGGGTAAATCCTACTCCCGGTGGTTTCCGTGAATATTCGGAAATCGGGACATTCCGCGCTGGTTATGACCTTGGTACTTTTAATACGGTTTGGAATTTATGGTATAGACTCATCTATAATGCAAATGCAGCACTGGAGAAATTACCAAATGCCGAATTCAAAGGAGATGAAGCTTTACGAAACCAATTTATGGGTGAGGCTCATTTTCTGCGGGGCTGGGCTTATTTTGAGTTGGTACGTTCTTTTGGAAATGTTCCCATTATTGATAAAGTGATGGCACCGGCCGATGTACTGAATACGAAACAATCTACTGCCCGTGAGATATATGATAAGATTATTGTTCCCGATCTGAAACAAGCTAAATCATTGTTACCCTTAGAGAATGAAATGAGAGATGGAAGTGGTAATTTAATCGGTACCAGTGGACGGGCTAATCATATGGTGGCTCGTGCAATGCTTGGACGGGTATATATGACCATGGCTGGATTCCCATTGAACGATCCTTCTACCCAAGCCCTAGCTGAAGAAGAATTGAATTCCGTGATTACATACTCAGAACAGAATGGTGACAAGTACTGGGCGCCAGACATTGACGAGTGGCGTAAACAATGGTCATCAGAATACAATAACAAATACAGTATATTCGCAGTACAACATCGGACAGGAGGTACTGGTAATCGAGTTGTTTATCAGATGCTGCCATCAGTACCACCATCATTCACGAAAATCTCTATTTTCGTCAATGAAATTTATATTGAGAAGACATTGATGTATGAATTTGATAAAGTACAAAAAAACACAGGCGAGAAAGACTTAAGAGGAATTGACTTCTCCATCCTTACTGGATATGAAGCTGAAGCCAACTATCCGGCTTACTCTAATACAACCGACACATTGAACCTCCCGGATGGAAAGGTAGAGACTGTACAAACAAAGTCGATGTTCTACAAATACTTCGACTCCTTACACAAGAGAGCAGCATTAGGTTTTGAAACGAATATTGAAAACACCATGATTAATTTCAACGACTGGCCCAACAACTTTCCGGTCATTCGCCTTGAAGATATTATGTTGATGTATGCTGAAATATTGGTTAGTAAAGGACAAACCACTGAGGCGTTGGCTATTATAAATAAAATCAGGGGAAGAGCAGGAGCAGACAAGCTCACGGTAACCAGTGCAACCGATGTGTTGAATGCGGTAAAGAATGAACGTAGACTCGAATTAATGTGTGAAGGTGTACGATGGTTTGATATTGTACGATGGGGAGAATGGAAAAATCGTATTTCCGTTAAATTCAATAGGTATAGTAATCCTGATGGTACAAGCCAATCGAATATTCAGGATGGTCGTTATCTCTACCCGATACCAATGAGTCAGATAGATGTAAAACCAGGATTCTATAAGCAGAATACTGATTATTAATCTAATTTCAGCAACAGATTACATAGATTATGTGGATTTCTGAAAAAGGAATCCATGTAATCTGTGCAGCTGCGTTCAAAAAAAATTAGAATAAACTTTTAGACTCCATCTTTAATACCGCTTATGAAAAAAAATATATTTTATTTTCTGTTGATAGGTATGCTATGTTCCTATTCCGGTTACATAAAAGGAACACCGGATTATACACAATATGTCAATCCCTTTATAGGAAATGCTGACAATGGACATACCTTTCCCGGTGCTTGTGTACCCTTCGGATTGATACAAGCCAGTCCCGAATCAGGTGTTGGCTCTTGGCGATACTGCTCGGGCTTTAATTACGACGACGAATTCATCGAGGGATTTGCCCAGACCCACCTCAACGGTACAGGTGTACCCGACTTGGGAGATATTCTAATGTTTCCTTTCTGTGGAGAAGTAAAAGAAGGCACATATAGAAGTACCTATAATAGAGCCACTCAAAAAGCTTCTCCTGGTTATTACGCTGTTACCTTGACCGGTGCCAATGTAAATGTGGAACTTACCGCAACTGCCCGTACTGCCTTTCATCGGTACACATTCAAAGGTCATGATCCACATATTCTCCTTGATTTACAAAGAGGATTGGTAGGGAACAAGGACAAAATAAAAGACCGTGTATTGCAAGCAGAAATCTCTATGCCCGATTCCTATACCATAACCGGGCATAACGAGGTCAGAGCTTGGGTACAACGTCACTATTATTATGTAATTCAGTTTGACAAACCCTATACCGTCAGCGAAGAACTTCCGGCATTTGAAGGCGAAAAGGCTAAACGTCTCCTGCTCTCCTTTAATACAAAACCTGGAGAGACCGTACAAGTAAAAGTCGCTCTTTCTACTGTAAGTGTAGACGGCGCACAGACTTCAATGAAAAAAGAGAGTCCCAATTGGGACTTTACGACAGTCAAACAAGCTGCTAAGAAACAATGGAACGAACTTTTATCCCGTGCGCATGTAACTGGTACAGACACCGAAAGAATAAATTTTTATACTTCTATGTATCATCTGTTTGTCCAGCCTAATAACATAGCTGATACAGATGGGAAGTATCGGGGAATAGACGATAAAATTCATACTGCTACCATTGGAGATTATTATTCCACCCTTTCCCTCTGGGATACTTATCGTGCAGCACATCCACTCTATACCCTATTAACCCCCGAAAGAGTGGACGGAATGATACAAAGTATGATTAGTCATTTTAATATTCAAGGTTTTTTACCAATTTGGACCTTATGGGGTAAAGAAAACTACTGTATGATAGGCAACCACGCTATCCCCGTTATCGTAGATGCCTATCTAAAAGGTTTCAATGGATTTAATGTTGAGAATGCTTATCAAGCCATCCGCGAAACATCAATGAAAAGTCATCTGAATTCTGATTGGAAAACATATAACAATTTTGGATATTATCCGTTCGATATCGTTACTGTAGAATCTGTATCTCGTACATTGGAGTCGGCCTATGATGATTATTGTGTGGCCCAAATGGCTAAAACTTTAGGAAAAGATGGAGATTATGCATATTTTTCCCAACGGGCCAATTATTATAAGAATCTTTATGATATGGAAACCAAACTCATGCGAGGAAAGGACTCCAAAGGTCAGTGGCGTACCCCGTTCGACACATTCCTCCTCTCCCATGCCTATACCTCCGGTGGTGACTACACCGAAGGAAATGCCTGGCAATACACCTGGCATGTGCAACACGATATTAAAGGTCTGATTGAGCTAATGGGTAGCAAAGAATATTTCGTCACTAAGTTAGATTCTTTGTTTTTTCTAGACACACAAGTAAAAAGCGACGGCTTTGTAGGTGATGTTACCGGATTAATCGGACAATATGCACATGGTAATGAACCTAGTCATCATGTAGCTTATCTATATAGCTATGCTGATAGGAAAGATAAAACACAGGCTCTTATTCGGGAAATTTTCGACCGTTTCTACCTACCTAAACCGGATGGGCTATGCGGTAATGATGACTGTGGACAAATGTCTGCTTGGTACATTTTTTCCGCTATGGGCTTCTATCCCGTTAATCCGGTAGGTGGAGAATATATATTAGGCGCTCCACAGATATCCAAAGTGTCGCTTACACTACCTGCCAATAAGACTTTTACTATGGAAGCTAAAGGACTTTCAAAAGAAAATAGATATGTACAATCGGTTGAATGGAATGGAAAACCGATTACCGGACTTTCTATCCATCATCAAGACATCATACAAGGTGGTACCCTCACATTTACCATGACCGATACCCCAATCAATCACTAATATTAAAAATAGGTATGAATAAAATATATGTTTTCTTATTCGCTCTGTTGTGGACAATAAGTCTGCCAGCTAAAATACAACTGCCAGCAGTTCTTTCTAATCAAATGGTTCTTCAACAACAAACAGATATCAAACTTTGGGGAAAAGCCACCTCGAATACCTGGGTAACTATCAAAACATCATGGAATAACCGAACATTTACCGTTCAGGCAGGGAAAGAAGGTAATTGGCTTGTTTCTGTTCCTACCCCACTTGCAGGTGGTCCTTACGAAATCAGTATAAGCGACGGAGAAGAAATCGTCTTGAAGGATATACTGATAGGAGAAGTCTGGTTTTGTTCAGGTCAATCTAACATGAGTATGCCTTTACAAGGATGGAACGGACAACCGATAGAAGGTGCTAATGAAGTATTAGTTAAAGCGAATGAGAATATACCGGTGAGGTTTTTTACAGCTACTGCTAAGACAAGTCCTACTCTGCAAGAAGATACATATGGAGAATGGTTGAAACCTTCTTCTGAAAATCTTCAGAGCGTCAGTGCATTAGCCTATTTTTATGGACAATTGTTACAAGAAACGTTAGATGTTCCAGTTGGGCTGGTAGTATCTGCTTTTGGAGGTTCTAAGATTGAATCATGGTTAAGCTACAAAGCTGTAGACGATATACCCGGTGCTTTGGCGCACCATTCTCCGAGTCAACTATACAATGCCATGATACACCCTTTCAAAAATTATACTATAAAAGGTTTTCTATGGTATCAAGGTGAAAATAATTGGGTTGATCCAGAGTTATATGCTCGGCTTTTCCCCGAACTACCTAAAGATTTTCGTAGAGCATGGAATGCAGGTGAGCTTCCTTTCTATTACGTACAGATCGCTCCTGGTCCATACGATGGTGTAGAAAAAACAACATCAGCCCGAATCCGTGAAGTACAAATGCTGAATGAGAAAACAATTCCAAACGCAGGTATGGTGGTTACACTTGATTTGGGAGGGTTATATGGTCATCCATCAAAGAAAAAAGAAGTTGGACATCGGCTGGCTTACATGGCGTTGGCGAAAACATACGGCCGTAAAGGCTTTGGTTATCAGGCTCCAGCTTATAAGTCGATAGAAATAAACAAACAGGAAATTATCATTTCGTTTGAATATACCTCTTCTCGTTGTGTTGTTCCGGCTTTTGTAAATCTAGAGAATTTTGAAGTGGCAGGGGCTGATAGAATTTTCTATCCTGCTACAGCGCGAATTAACGAACGGACACGATGCGTTGTTGTTACTGCAGAAGAAGTAACACATCCTATAGCCGTACGTTATGCTTATAAAAATTTCACCAAGGCATCACTATTTGATGAATACGACCTTCCTGTTTCTTCTTTTAGAAGTGACAATTGGTAGGTAGTATCTGTACAGTATTCACTAATAGTTTGCTACAAGAAATGAAAAACAATAGGGCAACTAAGCCAACCGAATGGAGGTGATCTTATTTTCCATAATCTATATTTTAAAAACGATATAGATGCTTTGTTGATTGTTATATTTTAACAACCAATAGGCTTCTATTGCAGAATTAACTAAAAAAATAAAAAACATGAGTTCCCGTTTATTACTTATCATCTTTTTTTTCTGGAGCGTTAGCTTAATGCACGCTCAGAAAACATTTACTGTAGAATCTCCCGATAAGAGCCTGAAAATAGATATCACCATTGATCAGGTTATTACATATTCTGTTTCCCATATGGGAGATCTAATGCTTTCCAAATCTCCCCTTTCAATGAAACTAACCGATGGAAGAACCCTGGGAATTAATGCCCGGTTATCTAGCGCAAGGACAAACATGGTACAGCAAGAAATAAAAGCACCTATTTATAAACGTGCCGTTATTTCCGATCATTACAATGAATTAACACTACGTTTCAAGGGAAACTATACACTCTTGTTCCGTGTCTATAATGATGGGGTGGCCTATCGGTGGATAACAAATTTCAAAAATTCATTTGTGGTAGAAAGCGAACAGGTTGTCTACAATTTTCCAGCAGATAACCAGGCTTTCGTACCATACGCAAACATACAAGGGTTCGCTCCTTTTATGACTTCTTTCGAAAGCGTTTATCAGCATATAAAACTATCTCAATGGAAAAGTAAGCACTTAGCTTTCTCTCCGCTGGTAGTAGAAGCAGCCAATGGGAAAAAAATCTGCCTTGCAGAAGCCGATCTACTAAACTATCCAGGTATGTTTTTAACCAATTCTGAAGGTTCAACCCGTCTGACTGGAATATTTGCTCCTTATCCAAAGGAGATGGAATGGGGAGGATATCATAATTTGCAGGAAATCGTAAAAACTACTGAAAACTATATTGCTAAATGCAAGGGTAATACAAATTTCCCTTGGCGTGTGGTCATCGTATCTGAGAAAGATTTTGAGCTGGCAGATAGTGATATGATCTACAAACTGGCCACCCCTACGCAGTGTACCGATTTATCCTGGATTAAACCTGGCAAGGTTGCCTGGGAATGGTGGAACTCCTGGAATCTATATCAGGTAGACTTCCGTGCTGGAATCAATAATGATACTTATAAGTATTACATTGATTTCGCTTCCCGATATGGGGTTGAATATGTAATCCTAGATGAGGGCTGGGCTGTAAATCTCAAAGCGGATCTTATGCAGGTAGTTCCAGAAATCAATCTTAAAGAATTGGCTGATTACGCGAAAAGTAAAAACGTTGGCCTTATTCTTTGGGCAGGATACAATGCATTCAACCGGGATATGGAAAACATATGCCGTCACTACGCTGCTATGGGGATCAAAGGCTTTAAAATAGATTTTATGGATAGAGACGACCAACTTATGGTTGAATTTCATGTACGTGCAGCAGAAATCGCAGCCAAATATAAACTTCTAGTCGATTTTCATGGAACCTACAAGCCTACCGGGTTGCAACGTACCTATCCGAATGTGATAAATTTTGAGGGAGTACACGGATTGGAACAGATGAAATGGTCTCCAGCAACCGTAGATCAAGTAACGTATGATGTTACCATACCGTTTATTCGTATGGTGGCCGGACCTATAGATTATACACAAGGAGCCATGCGGAATGCAACGAAATCAAATTATCGTCCGGTAAATTCAGAGGCTATGAGTCAGGGTACCCGTTGCCGACAATTAGCAGAATATATCGTCTTTGAATCTCCCTTGAATATGCTTTGTGACACTCCACTGGCCTATATGAATGAGGAAGAATGTACTACCTTTATTTCCCAAATCCCTACTACCTGGGATAATACAGTCGCCTTGAATGGAGAAATTAGTAAGTATATTAGTATCGCCCGGCAAAAAGGAAATGAGTGGTATGTAGGTGTATTGACCAATTGGGATGCACGTATACTGGAACTGGATTTATCGTTTTTGGGTGAGGGTAGTTATAAAGCTATTGTATTTAAAGATGGTATAAATGCCGACCGGATAGCACATGATTATAAAAAAGAAATCATAGACATTCCGATGGATAAAAAGCTTAAAATAACCCTAGCACCGGGTGGGGGATATGCTATGAAAATTTATGCTAATTCTAAATAAAAACAGAAATAGAATGAACAAAATTAAAGCTGTTTGCACTTTGCTTCTCTTACTCTTTATATTTTCTGATGTTTTATGCATAAACAGGAGAAAAAGTAACAGCCCTTGGAGAGTAGCTAGCCTAGCTATTCAAGTTTTTCACAATAGAATAAATGTAGGTGAAGGTATGAACCTATATATATGTAAAGACTGAAATCTGGATACTTATATTAATAAAGAAAATAGGAGAAGAAGTCTTCATAGTTTGAAGTACTAATGGTATAGGCTATCTAAAGACTACCATTTACCATAAAATAATTAAAAGAAAATTAGTAGTAACAAAGTCTTATTTTACTCACTAAAATGAAGAAAAATAAAATTAAAAGAAGCTTTTTGGGTGGAATCATATTCTTGTTGAATATACTTCCACTTTCAGCTCAGGAACATGCAATCAAAATCCGTGAGTCTGAATTATTCAATTTTGATTGGAAATTTAATAAAGATAATCCGGAAAATGCTCAATCTGTTGACTATGATGATTCAAATTGGCGTAAGTTAGATCTTCCTCATGATTTCCAATTGGAGCAGAATTGGGACAAAAAAGCAAGTCGGGATAGAGGTTTTAAAGCAATGGGCATTGGCTGGTATCGTAAGTCTTTCAAAGCAAATCCAGCATGGAAAGGGCGAAAGGTTTTATTGGATTTTGAGGGTATCATGTTGGTTGGTGATGTTTGGTTTAACGGTGTCAAAGTCGGTAAAACAGATTATGGTTACCTTGGATTCGAAGTTGATATATCTAAATATATCAATTACGAAGGGAAAAATGTAGTAGCTGTACGTGCTGACACTGGCAAACCCTTCAATTCTCGTTGGTACACCGGAGGAGGACTTTACCGTGATGTTCATTTATTGGTTAAAGATATTATTTCTGTTGCTCGACATGGAGTTTTTATTTCTACCTCAAACATTACGGAACATACAGCTGATATTCATGTTCAAGTAGAAATAGAAGGGATGATGTCTAAGAAAGATGAAGTGGATATTGAGGTAAAGATATGGAATCCTGATGGTCAGATGGTTGCAATAACCCAAGGAAGGATTTCAAAAGTAAGAAAAAAAACAGAAGAAATTTCACTACCTATTATACACATTAACAATCCACAACTTTGGTCATGTGAGACTCCTCATTTATATTCAGCTGAAGTAACACTTTTCAAAGATGGAAAACCAATTGACTTGGTGAAAGAAAATTTTGGTATCCGACACATTGAGTTCTCTCCCGAATTTGGTTTTAAACTAAATGGTAAAAAAATTATTTTAAAAGGGACTGCTAACCATCAGGACTTAGGAGCATTAGGTGTAGCGACTTATGAACGGGCTATCGAAAAACGTTTTGAACTATTAAAGTCATACGGTTTTAATCACATACGAACGTCTCACAATCCATACTCTGAAACTTTTTTACATATGGCCGATAAGCATGGCTTTCTGATAGTGGATGAATTATTTGATAAATTAACACAGCGATTTGCAGGAGGACGCATTCCATGGATGGAATTGTGGCCTATTGCCATTCCCGAGTGGATCAAGCGCGATCGTAATCATCCGTCTGTTATTATGTGGAGTTTGGGTAATGAATACCAGATGGATGATACTTGGTGTGGTTTTGAAGGCGATTGGGGTGTAACTTCATATAAAATCCTCGATATCATGATTAAACGTTATGATCCTACGCGCAAAACAACAGTAGCCATGTTTCCTGCCCGAAAAAATGGAATCAGATCGAGAGAAAAAGAATTTAACCACATAATCGAGCCGCCTGAGCTATCGGTTGTTACGGATATTGCAAGTTACAATTATACATACCCGGCATTCTCTGAATATGCAAAACAATATCCGCATCTGATTTTTTACCAAAGTGAAGCAGCCACACGGCAAATGGGAAAGTGTTATTATGGAATGAACCTTGATAAAGTGGTAGGCTTGGCATACTGGGGAGCAATAGAGTATTTAGGTGAGTCAGAAGGATGGCCTTGGAAAGGTTGGCATTATTCTTTTTTTGACCATTCATTGGAACCTTATCCGCAAGCATATTTTATAAAGAGTATGTTTAGTGAAGAACCTATTGTTCATATTGCCGTTGTCGATAGTGATTCTATAGGCGTTGAATGGAATGACGTTATAGTCGGCACTACACCCATGTCGTCACATTGGAATAGACCCCCAAAAAGCATACATAGCATTTTTACCTATACTAACGCTGAGGAAGTTGAACTTTTAATAAATGGAAAATCATTAGGTGTACAAAAGAATGATATGAACCCCTTACGGCGTAATGCAATTTTCTGGCGTAATGTGCCTTACCGACAAGGTAAAATTGTAGCGATAGCCCGAAGGGATGGAAAGGAAATAGCCCGTCATGAACTTGAAACGACAGGGAAAGCTGTTCGATTAAAGATGGAAATTGACAATAAGCATTGGAAAGCCGATGGCCTTGATCTGCAACATATCAAAGTTTACGCTACAGATGCTAAAGGATGTATTGTTCGAACAGCCACAGACGAAGTCACATTCGACATTTCTGGACCTGCAGATATTATAGCCGTGGATAACGGAGATATTGCAAGCCATGAGCCATACTCTGGAAATAAACGGACATTGCATCGCGGGAGTGCTATTGCTGTCTTACGTGCAGCGAAAGTAGGTGGTAAAGTAAGAATTAAAGCCACATCGCCCAGTTTAAAAAGTGTAGAACAAGTATTAACTCTAAATATGAAATAAATATGAAAACATTTACCCCATTTTTTATTTTTTTAAGTATTGTTTTATCCGTCCAAGCGTCTGATATAGGAAAACGTTTCCTTCCAGAGAAGTACACGCTAATTGATCAAACAACTGGTATTCCAATTACTGTATTGACAAAATCTGAGACCAATGATGTGAAATTATATCAGACACATCCGCAATGGACATCGGACGGGCAATACATTATTTTCAGATCATTCAACAGATCGGCAGATAAACACGAACAGGCCTTTGCCGTATCTGAAAGAACAGGTATTATCATTCAACTCACAGATGGTAAAGGTAACAATACGGCTAGTTTGAATGTAGCTCGGAAATCCAATAAAATCTACTACTTTAGAACCGAAGGAAACGACTATAATTTAATAGAGCTCAATCTAGACCTGCTTTTTACCGATAGTGAGCAAAATCTAGTTAAAGACAGAAAGATTTATGAACGCACAATAGTTACCTTACCCAAAAATCTAGCGGAATCCGGTGGCTTTACATTAGACGCCGATGAAAAAACAGCTTATGTGGGGGTTGTACGATTGGACGATGCACTTCCCCAAACCGATAAAAACTATTCGTTCTGGAATGTTCCTTCTGGAATCAGAGCTATTGATTTACAATCGGGCAAAATATCTACCGTAATAGATGTTCCTTTTCGTATGGGGCACGTACAAGCCAATCCGTTTATATCTGGAGAAATTCTCTATTGCCATGAAACAGGTGGTGATGCACCTCAAAGAATGTGGATCACTTCAGCTGATGGTTCCAATAATAGAGCTTTATTTGTAGAATCTCCTACACATTGGATTACACATGAGACATGGGTTGACAAAGACCATGTTTATTTTAATGTAATGGGCAATACCCCAGCACTTAGAAAACAAGCAACTGGGATATTCAGAATCAATGTCCGTACGGATGAAGTTTTTTCTTTAGGACAAGTTAATTATGGAGCAGGATTCTGGCATTGCAACGGCACTTCTGACGGTAAATGGGCTGTCGGCGATAATTTTGAAGGTGAAGTTTATCTCATTAATTGCAAAACAGGAGAAAAAACATTGTTAACTGCCAATCATGTGATGAAGCCAGACCATACGCACCCTACTTTCAGCCCCGACAATACACGTATACTTATACAATCAGGTTATGTGGCTAACGGTAAATATCTTGATTTAATGGTAATCAATATACCTGATCACTTGAAATACTAACAGAATAATTAAATTGCTGATTTATATGAATAAAAAGTTGATGATATTGATTTTTATGAAGAGAATGAAATTACAGCTTCATAAATTATATGTATTTGTTATAGTTATATTATTTGCATCTTGTTCACAAAGTAAAGTACAAGATTATGACTTAACCAAGTTTGAAGAAAATGCAGACCCTGTGAGAATAGGAAATCTTATTATCAATAGATTCCTAGAACAACCTCACTCACAATATGGCAGTCCGTTACGTGTCAACGAGCCACGCACACAGATTACCTATCCGGATGTATGCACTTGGTTGGGAGGATTTTGGTTTTCTACATCAACAAATAATAAAGGTTTGTTCAATAAACTATCAATGCGTTTCCAACCATTACTGACAACAGAGGCATATCTGCAACCCATCCCAAATCACGTAGATAACAATGTTTTCGGAACACTTCCTTTAGAACTTTATAGGCAAACCAAAGATGAAAAATATCTTGAAATGGGAATGATGTATGCTAAGACTCAATGGGAATTACCTAAAGAAAGCGTAACCATTCAAGAAAAAGCATGGGCTAATAAAGGCTATTCCTGGCAAACCCGTATCTGGCTTGATGATATGTTTATGATAACAGCAATTCAGGCACAAGCATATAGAGTTACTAAAGATGAGAAATATATAAATAGGGCTGCCAAAGAAATGGTTCTCTATTTAGATTCTATTCAATTGGATAACGGATTGTTTTATCATTCGCCCAAAGCTAAGTTTACTTGGGGGAGAGGAAATGGCTGGATGGCTGTTGGCATGGCAGAACTATTGCGTATCCTTCCTGAAAATAATCTGGAACGAAAAGCTATCATGAAAGCTTATAAAACAATGATGGCCACTTTGAAATATTATCAAAACGAAAATGGTATGTGGAGGCAACTGGTAGACGATCCAACCATGTGGGAAGAATCATCTGGCAGTGCAATGTTTACTTATGCTATGATTGTCGGTGTTAAAAAAGGATGGCTTGACAAGATAGAATATGGAACGGTAGCACGCAAAGGATGGTTGGGATTGATGAAATATGTAGATGATAAAGGAGATGTAACGAATGTTTGTGAAGGTACTGATATTGGCTTTACAAACGAATACTACCGCAATCGATTACCCTTAACTGGTGACTTGCATGGGTTGGCTCCCGTATTATGGTGTGCATATGCCCTTACAGAAAAAGACTTATAATAATACTTATCACATGGAAAATTGAATTGATTAATTCTGATTTTTCTCCTTGGAAATCACAATTGGGAGAAATCTTATTATTTGTAGATTTTCAAGGAGAGCATAACTATTAAAATAATTGACTGAATAATTATGTTTAATCAAAATTTAGGATTGATATCTCAGTAACTAATTGTGTGGATTATCCAATCCTACTTGGATTTTAAACAGAATGCTATCGTTAATAAGTAAATATCATGAAAAAGAACATTCTTGCATTTCTTTGTCTTTTGTGTACTATCTATTTGTCCTTGTTTGCCCAACATACTGTAACAGTACATTTTGCCATAGAAGTAAATAACCAATGGAATAGGGCGAAGATGGATGAACCAGTAACTTTCCGTACAGAATGCATTCTCGCTTACGGTCCTATCCGTACCATTGTTGACGTAGAAGCGAAAGATTGGGAATATCAAGGCAGTGATCTGACTATGACTCAGCATTATATCCTCTATGCCGGACATCGAGATTTGCGGGCCGAGACCTTTTTTACAGAATCATTGATGGAAGAAATTTTTTGTATTGGTGTACAGAATGTCATGGGGATGAGACCCTTTCTTATTCCGATCATAAAGGCTTAATTGGCAGTTGGGGGAGATAGTGCCCCACAGCAGATACTGTGAAATATACCAAAGAAACAATAGGAATAGCCACTTACATTCCTCAAAATATATTCGTTAAGAAGTAAAAGATAGAGACAACTTTTTATGTACTATTTCCGCTCCCAGTAGAATAGCTTCTATCATTATGCCATGTTCACTTCTTGCAAGGAAAATTTTGAGTATCCTACCCCGAAAGCATGGTTTAGCTATATGCAAGAATGGAAAGAAGCAATACAGCACCCGGTAATACTGAAAATTCATTTACATATGCCGAAATAGGCTATCGGGTGGGGTTTTCATCACCGGCCTATTTTACCAAATGCTTTAAAGAACTCATATTACACCATCACATTTTTGGGGATTAAGCAAGAAAAAAAGTCACTGACCGTTGATCTTGAAAAACAGAGCATGACACAGTTTAATTTACGCATTCGAAAAATGGAATAATTACGTCACTCTACAAAATGGCGTAACCCTGGATATGGAAGAAGGCCGTCTGCATTATATAGCTCCCTTATTCACACCGAAAGAATATCAGCATGTCATTGACTATTTAATCTGTAGAAAGAACATATAAAAAATATAACTTAACGTGAGTTTGATATAAGATTAAAATTATTCTTTTGATTATTAAGAACATAGTGATAAAAGTATTAAACAGGATATCTTTTGTATAGTAAAGGCAAAATTAGAAAAAAATCTTATCTTTGCATTGTTGATTAATCTTCATTATAAGAGGTTTATAACAAGTTGACAAGTATAGTATTCTGTTAAATCGTCAAGGATATTCCGGTTCTGAAGGTCGTGCGTTTGAAGCGCACCGGGGTCACTAAAGTAAAAAAACTCCATTTCAATCTCCTGTCTCTGCTGTTTCTATTGGGAGAATTGGATATGTTTCTTTCATTGCTTCCACTTCTGTATCAGTTGCATAGATGAATATGCATCTGTTGATTACAGGAATCTGTATTTCCCTCACTTTTTCTCTCCAGCAGCGTCTTACCAGAAGGGTAGGGAGATAGGTTATTATGCCTTTATTCTCTAAGGTTTCTTTAGTTTTTCCTTCTTTATGTGGTGCTGTCAGTACGATGTACCAGCCCCGTGTTTCATTAAGGCGTTCTTTTATGTTTTGGAGTATCATAATTAGTAAACTTGGGTGACAACAAAATCAAAGGTGTTGAAAAATTGTGGTTTGTTGGCAATAGATACAGGTAGGACGATACTGATTGCAGCCCTGTTTCCTTTCCGGATATCTTTTCTATGATAAATCTTTCTTCTTTCCGAACCTTCTATTAAAATACTTGCAGTGCAAGTATGGCTGATTTCACTGTTACCTTTTATTGTTTCCTTTGCAAGCGGTGATTCCGAAATCGGATAAAGCAGTAATTGTGATGCCCTCCCGTTGATGATGAATTGGGAGTTGCCCCAATTGATTTGTGCTTCATCAGATGAGTTGTTCCGGATAACTATTTTCCAGAAATCTTCATTGGGAATGAAGTTATAAGTGAGATTCTCATTTATATATTCTAATTTTCCTTTTTGGTTTTCGTACCACTTAAAGTTTATACAGCAATCTTTGTCTATATATTGAGCTTGTATGGTGGCAGGTAAAGCCAAAAATAATAAAATTAAAGAGTAATGCTGTCTTTTATACTTTCGATAGTCGTTGTATATCCACAATAAAATTGTCAAAATACAGACAGGAATGGCTATAAGAATAAGCATTAATAAGGTCATAGTAATTTGGTTGTTTTAATGTTTATATGATTTTGTGACAAAAGTATCACAATTTATTTGATAAAACAAATAAATTGTGAATAAATGATATTTATAAGACAGATGAATTGTTGTTTTACTTCCTTTGGGTCTGAATAATAAATCGTACCTTCATAATAATGGAAAAGACTAATATCTATATAGGAGAGCTCATAAAGGAGGTCATGGTTGAAAAACAGGTGACAAAGGCTGAACTATCAAGAAGACTGCAAGTTAAGCCTCAGAGTGTTGACTATATGTTAACACGAAAAAGTATTGATACAGATACTTTGTATAATGTATCAAAAGCTTTGGACTATGATTTTGCTATGCTATATTCTATAAGTAAAGAACAGATAAATTGTGATAAAAATGAAGAGGCATACAAGCTATCTACTGCTAAGATTCTAATAGAACTGGAGTTAAAACCAGAAGAAATAATAAAGTTGAATTTAAAGAAAAAGATAGCTGAACTGCTCGGATAAAGTATTTTCTTCTTTATAAATGAAAAAGCGTTCGATTTCTTTATCTGAACGCTTCACGTAAATTTTCCCAATTATCACAGAAATCCTGCATAGATGGGAAGAGTATGTCTGCTCCGGCATCCAGCAATACTTGTCCGTCGATGGGACCTGTATTGACAGCTATCGTAAATACACCTGCTGCTGCTCCGGCTTGCACTCCCATAGGTGCATTTTCTACTACGATTGCTTCATTGGGTCTTAATCCACCTTTTTGCAATGCCATCAGGTAGGGCTCCGGATGCGGTTTCCCGTATTTCACATCAAATGCGGTTACCATTAGCTCGCGTTGGAACATGCCGGGAAAGTTGTGTGAAAGTCGGTCTAGTAATGAATGTTGGCCCGAGCCGGTGACTACCATCGGAATCAGCCCCTCCGCTTTTATTTTTTGTAGTACTTCCCATGCGCCGGGCATACGTTCCGGTTCGGGATTACTGTTGAACTCTGCGCTCTTTTCCGCATAAATGCTTTGTATCATTTCAGGGGTAGCATCTTTGCCTAATTGCCGTTGATAGACGATGTTTATGGTAGCGGCTCCGGTGCGGCCCTCGTGCAGATAAGCTTCTTCACGGCTTAGGTGTAACCCATGACGTTCCATGACCTTGTGCCAGGCGTCTGCGTGATAAGGCATGGAGTTGAATAATACACCGTCCATATCAAAGAGGACGGATTTCAGTTGAATTTGTGAATACCCGTGAGATTGAAGATAGCGGGCGACAGCTTCTTGAAACATAATACCTATTTGTTTTTAGGTTGCAAAGATACAATAAAAAAACGAGGTGTGAACGATTTTACTCATTCACACCTCATCTATCTATGGTTTACTTGTTTCTTTTACAGTCTTGCCTGGATGGCTTTTGACTCTTCTTCGTAACCCGGCTTGTTCAGCAATGCAAACATATTTTTCTTGTATGCTTCCACACCCGGTTGATTGAACGGATTGACACCCAGTAGATAGCCACTGATACCGCAACCGATTTCAAAGAAGTAAAGCAACTGGCCGATATTGAATTCATCCAGCTTTTCGATAGTGATGCGCATGTTAGGTACACCACCGTCCACGTGAGCCAGTTGAGTACCCAGTTCAGCCATTTTATTCACTTCGTCTACGCGTTTGCCGGCCAGGAAGTTCAGACCGTCCAGATTAGCTTCGTCAGAAGGAACCTCCAGTTTATGATCTACTTTCTCCACAGAGATTACGGTTTCGTAGATGGTACGTTCACCTTCTTGAATCCATTGTCCCATAGAGTGCAGGTCAGTAGAGAAATCTACAGCTGCGGGGAAGATACCTTTGTTTTCTTTACCTTCTGATTCTCCGTAAAGTTGTTTCCACCACTCACTTACATAGTGCAGTTTCGGACAGAAATTCACGAGAATTTCAATTTTCTTACCGCTCTTGTACAATTCGTTACGGGTAGCCGCATATTGTGCAGCCGGATTTTCAGCAAACGGAACATTTACGCCGCAAGCCTTTTCCATATCAACAGCCCCAGCCACTAACTTCTCAATGTCGAAACCTGCAATGGCAATCGGCAGCAAACCTACCGGAGTAAGTACAGAGAAACGGCCGCCTACATTATCGGGGATAATGAATGATTTGTATCCTTCTTTATCAGCTGTGATGCGGGCAGCACCTTTCTTCTCATCTGTGATGGCAACGATTACCTTCTTTGCCATTTCCTTACCGCGTTGATCTTCGCATTGCTTTTTCAGCAAACGGAAAGCAAGAGCGGTTTCGGTGGTAGTCCCCGATTTGGAGATATTGATAACGCCGAATTTCTTGTCTTTCAGGAATTCGGTCAGTTCATACAAATAATCTTCGCTGATATTGTGTCCTGCATAGATCATGACAGGTGCAGTTTTCTTTTCCTGTAACCAGGTGAAGCTGTTTGACAAAGCCTCGATGACAGCACGTGCGCCAAGGTAGCTTCCGCCAATACCGGCCACGATCACTACTTCGCAGTTGTCGCGCATCACTTGTGCAGTGGCTTTCAGGTCAGCCAGATGTTCTTGGCTGATAGACGAGGGGAGGTGTAACCAGCCCAGGAAGTCATTACCTTTTCCGGTACCGTTTTCCAATGCTTCCTGCGCAGCCTTTACCTGAGCTTCATAAGCAGCAACAGATGCTTTGGAAATAAATCCAAAAGTCTTTTCAATGTTCAAACTAATCATAATATTCTAGGTTTTAAATTCAGTGTACTTATTTATTTCAGGAAATTACCGCAACGAATCAGTCAACAGCTTAATCTCTATCATCGGTGAAATGCGTTCGTATAGGATGTTGTAGACGGCATCCAGTATCGGCATATTGACGTGGTGATGTTTGTTAATCTCTTTGATACATTTCGTTCCGTAATATCCTTCGGCAATCATCTCCATCTCTATTTGCGCACTTTTTACGGAATATCCCTTGCCGATCATTGTGCCGAATGTACGGTTACGGCTGAAATTGGAATACCCCGTTACCAGTAAGTCACCTAAATAAACAGAATCATTCACGTTTCTGTTCAATGGGTGCACAGTTTGCAGGAAACGGTTCATTTCTTGCACGGCGTTGGATATCAATACAGCCTGGAAGTTGTCACCGTACTTCAGGCCACTACAGATTCCGGCGGCAATGGCATACACATTCTTCAGCACAGAACTATATTCTATGCCGGCTACGTCGTTGCTGACAGATGTCTTGATGAATGAACTGGCCAGACGTCGGGCGATGGTACATGCTTTGTCTGTATCCGGGCAAGCAATGGTGAGATAAGAGAGACGTTCCAGGGCTACTTCTTCCGCATGGCAGGGACCTGCCAGTACAGCTATATTTTCGGGGGGAACGCCGTATTCTTTTGTGAAGTACTCCGATACAATCAGATTGTCGTCGGGTACGATTCCTTTTATAGCAGTAATGATAAATTTATCCCGTATCCGCGTTTTCAGCTTCTTCAGGTGAGCTTTGAGATAAGGGGAGGGGGTGACAAATATCAGCGTATCAGACTCTTTCACTACATCATTGATATTAGAGCTGAAATTGATACGCTTCATGTCGAATTTGACGCCCGTCAGGTAGGCAGGGTTATGGCCCAGTCGCTTAAAATCGGCTATACGGTCATCTCGTCGCATATACCAGTTAATCGACTCAGCCTGGGCAAGTACCATTTTTGCAATGGCTGTGGCCCAGCTTCCTCCGCCCATTATGGCTATCTTTCCGGGTAGTTTCATATTGAAATTAATAATTAAAAATTAAAAATTAAAAGAGGGTAAAGGAAAATCCTTTCCCTCCTTCGATCTTTAATCTTCTTATTTAATTTTTAATTCTTTAATTCTTAATTTTCTCAAGCCAGCCTTCTACGTCGTTTACCGACGGGTTGGTCAGTTCCAGTTTGTATTTCTTGTTGATACCGCAAATGTCCTGGTGCAGTTTTTGCGGATTTACACCTTTCATATCTTCTATTGTGTTGTAGCCGGCTTTCTGAATAACGGGTACCCAGTCTTCGGCAATGCCCAGTTCCATATATTTGGCGGGAGCATCTTTCGGAGTGATCTTTTCGGGGCGCATTTGCGGGAAGAACAATACTTCCTGAATATACGACTTGCCTGTCATTAGCATCGTTAGACGGTCAATACCGATACCGATACCTGATGTGGGAGGCATACCGAATTGCAGGGCACGCAGGAAATCCTGGTCGATGAACATAGCTTCATCGTCTCCCTTTTCACTCAATCGCAATTGATCTTTGAAACGTTCTTCCTGGTCGATGGGGTCGTTCAGCTCACTATAAGCATTGGCAAGCTCTTTACCGTTCACCATCAGTTCAAAACGTTCGGTTAGTCCTGGTTTACTGCGGTGCATCTTGGTCAGCGGACTCATCTCAACTGGATAGTCAGTGATGAAAGTCGGCTGAATGAAAGTGCCTTCGCAGAATTCGCCGAATATTTCGTCTATCAGTTTGCCTTTTCCCATGGTGTCGTCGATTTCCATCTTCAGAGCCTGGCAAACCTGGCGGATTTCGTCTTCGCTCTTGCCGTTGAGGTCATAGCCGGTCTTTTCTTTGATGGCATCCAAAATGGGCAAGCGGCGGTAAGGAGCTTTGAAACTGATGGTTTTTCCGTCGATGGTGGTCTCTGTGCAGCCATTAACAGCAATACAGATGCGTTCCAACAGTTTTTCGGTAAAACTCATCATCCAATTATAATCCTTATATTGTACGTACAACTCCATGCAGGTGAATTCCGGGTTATGGTTTTTGTCCATACCTTCATTGCGGAAGTTCTTTCCTATTTCATATACACCCTCGAAGCCACCCACAATCAGACGTTTCAGATAAAGCTCGGTAGCGATACGCAGATAGAGGTCGATGTTGAGTGAATTGTGGTGTGTGATGAACGGGCGGGCACTTGCTCCACCGGCTATGGATTGCAGAATCGGAGTTTCCACTTCGGTATAACCGGCTTCGTCCAGTACGGCACGCATGGTTTTGATGACGGTGGCGCGTTTCAGGAAGGTTTCCTTCACGCCGTCGTTCACGATAAGGTCCACATAGCGTTGGCGGTAGCGCAATTCGGGGTCTTCAAAAGAGTCGTAAGCAACACCATCTTTATACTTCACAATAGGCAGTGGTTTGATGGATTTTGCCAGTACGGTCAGCTTTTTGGCGTGGATACTGATTTCGCCCATCTGGGTGCGGAACACAAATCCTTCAATTCCAATGAAGTCGCCTAAGTCGAGCAGGCGTTTAAATACAGTGTTGTAGAGTTCCTTGTCTTCTCCCGGGCAGATGTCGTCGCGGGTGATATACACCTGAATACGACCTTTGGAATCCTGCAATTCAACGAACGAAGCCTTGCCCATCACGCGGCGCGTCATGATGCGGCCGGCTACGGATACTTGACGAGGTTCAGCGTCATCTTTGAATTCCGCTTTTATATCAGTGGAGAAAGCATTGGTTACATACTCTGCAGCGGGATAGGGCTCGATGCCCATCGCGCGAAGTTCATTCATACTATTACGTCGAATGATTTCCTGTTCACTTAGTTCTAATACATTCATTTCGTTGTACATTAACACAATTTGGGGACAAAAATACGAAACATTTTCCATATATTGGCATGAAGAGGGGGAGAATTAGGAAAAGTTTAAAGCTGGCGTGTGCATGGCTACCTTGATTTTAGCCCTTGCAATAATTTCGTTTGCCTTTGCAATAATTAATTTTCGGGTTGAATGAGGAGATGTTGCATTTTTGAAAGGATAGGGCGTGGTTTGAGTGATTGGTTACCGATACTTCAATTTTTGGAGGTGATTATTGTAATATTATTTATTTCTCCTTAGGGTCCACTTGGGTCCAGGTCCACCCGGCCCCTGTTTTCGTAGTGCTTTTAAAATTTATTTGTGGTAATATGCATGTATATAGGTGCATAGCGCCTTGTGTTTTTTTATTGTAATTTTAAGAAAGGTATATGGGGTGTTGTCTTGTTTGTTTTGTTTGTAGCAAAATGAGAAAAATAATAGGCTTTATGGGGGACCTTATTTGTGATGGGGCGGTTTTAAATCAAATAATGATTTACGGAGTATCTCAATTCCCCTCCTCCGGTTGGAGGAGGGGTGCCCGAAGGGCGGGGTGGTAGGTGAGAAAAGAAATCCTTAGTCTTGTGATTTATAGGTACTTTATTATTTTCCTACCATCTCCCCCTACGAGTACTCCTCCTCCCGAGAGGAGGAGAACTTGGATAGTGCTGGTTATCATTTACTTCATTTCTACACCGTTTTTGAATATCTTCCTTTAATGGCATTCGATATATAATTACAAAATTAGTCTTTATAATCTAATTTTCGTGTGATTTTAGGACCTGGGTGGCCCCTGGATCCAAGTGGACCCTAATTTTTCTTTTATTTGAAAAATAGTAATCTGCTATTCCTTGAATATTAGCTTGTTGAGTCATTTGTTTATTACTCCTTCGAAGAAAGGAGAATGGCCCTAATATGGATGAACAACAAACCGCTTGAAAAAACACTCTGTACATGAAAAACGAATACAATCGTCATCTATTTCCCCTCTTCTTTGCTCCCTTGCCAGAAAATGAGTACCTTTGCGCCCTCAATAAAAAAAGATAGGTATGACAGGACAAAAGGCACCCACAGCGTTGGGAACAGAAAAGATTGGAAAACTACTGATGCAATATGCCGTTCCGGCAATTATCGCCATGACGGCATCTTCCTTATATAATATGGTGGACAGCATTTTTATCGGTCACGGAGTGGGCACAATGGCTATTTCGGGATTGGCACTTACTTTCCCTCTGATGAACCTTGCAGCAGCATTCGGTTCTTTGGTGGGAGTAGGAGCTTCTACGCTGGTATCCGTGAAATTGGGACAGAAAGACTATGATACGGCCCAGAGGATATTGGGTAATGTGCTCGTCCTGAACATTATTCTGGGATTGGCAGTCACAGTGGTGACACTTATCTTCCTCGACCCTATCCTTTACTTTTTCGGTGGTAGTGACGAGACTGTGAAGTATGCCCGTGAGTATATGCAGATTATCTTACTTGGCAATGTCATCACTCACCTTTATCTTGGCTTAAATGCTGTGCTTCGCTCTTCCGGACATCCGCAAAAGGCGATGTATGCCACAATTGCTACGGTAATCATTAATACGATACTCGACCCTGTATTCATCTATGGTTTTGGCTGGGGCATCCGTGGAGCTGCCATTGCCACTATCATTGCACAAATCATTTCACTGATGTGGCAATTTAAGATATTCAGCAACAAAGATGAACTTCTGCACTTCCATCGTGGCATTTTCCGCCTGCGTCGTAAGATTGTGCTGGATTCGCTTGCTATTGGTATGTCCCCTTTTCTGATGAATCTGGCGGCATGCTTTATTGTGATTGTTATCAATCAGGGCTTGAAGCGTTATGGTGGAGACCTATCCATCGGTGCATTCGGCATTGTCAACCGTCTGGTATTTATATTTGTGATGATTGTGATGGGACTGAATCAGGGTATGCAACCTATTGCCGGATATAACTTCGGTGCACAGCAATACGCACGCGTTTCCCGCGTGTTGAAACTAACGATTATCTTTGCTACCGTAGTCACTACTACTGGCTTCCTGATGGGTATGCTTGTGCCTGATCTTGTGGTTTCCATATTTACTTCCGATGAAGAGTTGATAGCCCTCGCGGCTCGTGGTTTGCGTATCGTGGTAATGTTCTTCCCGATTATCGGTTTTCAGATGGTGGCGTCGAACTTCTTCCAGAGCATCGGTATGGCAAGCAAAGCTATTTTTCTTTCCCTTACCCGCCAGATGCTTTTCCTGCTCCCGGCCCTGATTATTCTTCCCCGTTTCTTTGGTACGGCAGGGGTGTGGTATAGCATGCCGGTGTCCGATTTGCTTGCCAGTCTGGTGGCGTTGGTGATGCTCGTAAGTCAGTTTCGTAAATTCAGAAAAGCAGAACAGCAAAAAGCTGTTTGAAAAATGAAGAATTAAACACAGAGGCACGGAGGCACAGAGAAAGAATAAGTATTAACAGGGAATAAACTCTGTATCTCTGTGTTCATAGAACTTAAAAAATAAACAGACTCTGGAATTAGTATTGAGTTTTTTTTTGTTTCTTCCCTATAAATCCTTACTTTTGCTATAAGTAAACCAAAATAGATTGAAGCTATGAATAAGAAATTCGTTGTGAATATTGGTCGCCAATTGGGAAGCGGCGGAAAAGAGATAGGGGAGAAGTTGGCAGCCCGTTTGGGTATTGATTTCTATGACAAGGAGTTGATAACGCTGGCTTCTAAAGAAAGCGGTCTGTGCCGTGAATTTTTTGAGAAAGCTGATGAACGTGCTTCGCAAGGTATCATCGGAGGTCTTTTCGGTATGCGTTTCCCTTTTGTGGGAGATGGTGCTTTGCCTACTCAGAATTGTCTGAGTAACGATGCACTCTTTAAGGTGCAGAGTGATGTCATTCGTCAGTTGGCTGACGAGAAGTCCTGCCTTTTTGTAGGGCGTTGTGCCGATTATATTCTGCGTGATTATCCTAACTGCGTGAACATCTTTATTTCGGCGTCGCATAGTGCACGCGTCACTCGTCTGTGCGCTGCGCTCTCCATCTCGGAGGAAGAAGCGGAAAATATGATGAATAAGGAAGATAAAAAACGTTCGGAATATTATAATTATTATAGCTATAAGACGTGGGGAGCTGCGGCAACCTATCATCTTTGCATTGACTCTTCGGTATTGGGAATAGAGAAGACGATAGATTTCATCGAGGAGTTTGTGAAGCTCAAAATAAAGTGAAATAAAGGTTGAAATAAAAAAGAGAGGCTACGTTAACGCAGTCTCTCTTTTCATATTGTTATATAATGACGTTTTACATCATCGTCAGCAATATCATCTGTCCCGCTAGAATACGCAGGAACATCGTCAGCGGATAAACCGTAGAATAACCTACTGCCGGAGCATCGTTACCGGATGCCTGGTTGGCATACGCCAGTGCAGGAGGGTCTGTATTACTACCTGCGATCAATCCCATTAGCGTGAAGTAATTCACTTTGCAATAGAAGCGGGCAATCATGCCGATAATCAGCAATGGAATGACAGTAATCAGGAAACCATAACCTACGTACGACAATCCTGAACCTTCTACTACCGTCTGCACAAAATGCTCACCAGCCTCAATGCCCACGCTGGCAAGGAACAGTACGATACCGATTTCGCGCAACATCAGGTTGGCGCTCATGGTTGTATACGTCACCAGTTTCAACTTATGTCCGAATCGTCCGATAAGGATGGCAACCACCAGCGGACCACCGGCCAGACCGAGTTTCACTGGAGTCGGTATGCCCGGGAAAGCGATAGGCAGGCTGCCCAACAGGATACCCAGGAAGATACCCACAAAGATGGTCACGATATTTGGCGTGTCCAAACGCTTTAATTGATTTCCAAGTACACCGGCAACACGCTCTACAGCATCTTGCTGACCAACCACCATCACGCGGTCACCTACTTGCAATACCAGATTCGGGTCGGCAAACAAGTCCATACCCGAACGGTTGATACGGGTTACATTCACCCCGTACATGCTACGGAAATGGAGGCTGCCCAATTTTTTACCGTTGATTTCAGATTTAGTCACCAATATACGGCGTGAAACCATCGGCATATCTTGTTTTTCCCAATCCACCTGAATTTCTTTGCCGATGAAAGCAGTTACCGCTTCGGCATCTTCCTCGGAGCATACGATAAAAACCTGGTCACCGATATGGAATTCCGTATCTTGATTAGGGATGCTGACGTGCCCCTCGTGACGAATACGTGAGCATACAAAAGGACGTCCCAGGAACTCTTTTACCTGAAGGAGCTTCTTGCCGTCGATGGATTCGTTACGAACTTCCAGATGCAGCATGTGCGGCATGTGCTTCATGTCCGAAGTCTGTGTAGATAGTTCATCTTCTTCTTTCTTCAGGTTCACCCGGCAGATGTAGCGGATGGCGATGATAGAGCCGATGATGCCGACTACACCAAGCGGATAGGCGCAGGCATAACCCAATGCGATGGGATCACCCGTGTAGTTCAACTGATTCAGTGCTTCTTGTGCGGCACCCAAACCCGGAGTATTGGTGACAGCACCATAGAGGATACCTACCATCATCGGAAGGTCTATTCCTCCGTCGATGAAGTAAATGCCCAGAGCTACTGCAATATTCAGTACCACAATACCTACGGCAAGCATGTTCAGCGTCATTCCGCCTTTTTTGAAAGAAGAGAAGAACGATGGTCCTACTTGCAGACCGATACAGAATACGAATAAAATTAGCCCGAATTCGCGGATGAAATGCAGAATGTGAGTTTCACCCGTAAAACCAAAATGTCCCATCAGAATACCGGTGAAAAGTACAAATGTCACCCCCAGTGATATTCCGAAAATCTTAATTTTGCCCAAAAGTACGCCGACAGATATTACGAATGCATATAAGCATACGATATGGGCGACGGAGGCAGGATCCCATAACAAACTCTCTAACCAATTCATAGTTACCTTTGTTTATCTTTTTTATTTGCTTATTGAAATTTCGCGCAAAGTTAGGCATTAAAAGGGAGGTAGCAAAGGGTTTCCGGGAGTTTTTCTTTTGGCTGCTATGGGGGGACTGATTATCCGTCTGCATCGTAGCTGGAACACACTTGCTCCGTACCAACTCCGTACTTTCTTCGCTCAGAGGTACCTCTAACCGAAGAATGTACGGAGCAAGTGCAGTCCGGATAAGGTCGGAGTATGGTCCGGCTTCGGAGGAATTGAACACTATCCTTTCAGAATGTCAATCTCCGTGCGAATTTTACTTAAAAATCCTTGTTATTATAACTTATTGAGTATATTTGCAAGTCCTATTTTAGACAAATAGGTAAGTGAAGAGATTACTAATTATCTTTTTAATGATTAAATAAACTATGGCAGACAGTAAAGAAAAACTCTTCTCAGACTTTGCTCCCAATTCTACCGAACAGTGGATGGAGAAAGTAACAGCCGACCTGAAAGGCGCTGATTTTGAGAAGAAACTCGTTTGGAAGACAAACGAAGGATTCAAGGTGAAACCCTTCTACCGCATGGAAGACCTCGAAGGACTGAAAACGACAGACGCACTTCCCGGTGAATTTCCCTACCTCAGAGGTACCAAGAAAGACAACAACGAATGGCTGGTTCGTCAGGAAATTAAGGTGGAATGCCCCAAGGAAGCTAATGCAAAGGCGCTGGATATCCTTAATAAAGGTGTCGACTCACTGGCTTTCCGCGTAAAGGCGAAAGAACTCAATGCCGAGTACATCGAGACTTTACTTGAAGGTATCTGCGCTGAGTGTGTGGAACTGAACTTCTACACTTGTCAGGGACATGTTGTAGAACTCGCAGAACTTCTGGTGGCTTACTTCCAGAAGAAAGGTTACGACCTGACGAAGCTGCAAGGCTCCATCGGCTATGACTTCTTTGACAAGATGCTGGCTAAAGGCAAAGAAAAGGGTGACATGCCTGTAACTGCCAAAGCTTTGATTGAAGCAACTGCTGCTCTGCCTAAGTACCGTGTACTGAATGTAACTGCCCTGACGCTGAACAACGCCGGTGCTTATATCTATCAGGAACTGGGTTACGCCCTTGCCTGGGGTAACGAATATATGAACCAACTGACTGATGCCGGACTTCCCGCAGCCCTCGTTGCCAAGAAGATTAAATTCAACTTTGGTATCAGCTCTAATTATTTCCTCGAAATTGCTAAATTCCGCGCTGCCCGTATGTTGTGGGCAAACATCGTTGCATCCTATGATGCAGACGACCGTTGTGCTGCCAAGATGCATGTACATGCGGAAACTTCTACGTTCAACCTCACTTTGTTCGACGCTCATGTAAATTTGTTGCGTACGCAGACTGAAGCCATGAGTGCTGCTCTGGCTGGTGTGGATTCAATGACGGTTACTCCGTTTGACAAAACTTACACTACACCCGATGAATTCTCAGAACGTATGGCACGCAATCAGCAATTGTTGCTGAAAGAAGAGTCTCACTTCGACAAGGTGATTGACCCGGCTGCCGGTTCTTACTATATCGAAAACCTGACTGTATCTATCGCTAAGCAGGCTTGGGAACTCTTCCTCTCCGTAGAAGAAGCAGGTGGTTTCTATGCCGCAGTGAAAGCCGGCACAGTGCAGACTGCCGTGAACGAAAGCAACAAGGCTCGTCATAAATCCGTTGCTCAGCGTCGCGAAGTGTTGTTGGGTACCAACCAGTTCCCGAACTTTAATGAAAAAGCAGGCGACAAGAAACCGCTCGAAGCTACTTGCTGCTGTGGTGGACACGATACTTGCGAAAAAGATGTTCCGGTATTGAATTTTGATCGTGCTGCCAGCGAATTTGAAGCGTTACGCCTCGAAACAGAAGCTTCCGGCAAACGTCCGAAAGCGTTCATGCTGACTATCGGTAACCTGGCTATGCGTCAGGCACGTGCTCAGTTCTCTTGCAACTTCCTGGCTTGTGCCGGATATGAAGTGGTTGATAACCTCGGCTTCCCCACGGTAGAAGCAGGTGTAGAGGCCGCTATGGCTGCCAAAGCCGACATTGTGGTATTGTGTTCCAGCGATGATGAATATGTGGAATATGCGGTTCCTGCCTTTAAAGCGCTGGACGGTCGCGCTATGTTCATCGTAGCCGGTGCTCCTGCCAATATGGAAGAGCTGAAAGCTGCCGGTATCGAGAACTTTATCCATGTTCGTGTCAACGTGCTGGAAACATTAAAGGAATACAACGCTAAACTTTTGAAGTAAGATGAGAAAAGATTTTAAGAACTTAGATATATATGCCGCATTCCAGCCCGTGAACGGTGCTGAGTGGCAGAAGGCTAACGGCATCCATGCTGACTGGAAAACGCCGGAACACATCGAAGTGAAGCCTGTTTACACGAAAGAAGACCTCGAAGGCATGGAACATCTGGGCTATGCTGCCGGTTTGCCTCCCTATCTGCGTGGTCCCTACTCAGTGATGTACACGCTGCGTCCCTGGACTATCCGCCAGTACGCCGGATTCTCCACAGCCGAAGAGTCTAATGCATTCTACCGCCGTAACCTGGCTTCCGGACAGAAAGGTTTGTCCGTTGCTTTCGACTTGGCTACACACCGCGGATACGACCCCGACCACGAACGTGTGGTAGGCGACGTTGGTAAAGCAGGTGTATCTATCTGCTCACTGGAGAACATGAAGGTTCTCTTCGATGGTATTCCTTTGAATAAGATGTCCGTATCAATGACAATGAACGGTGCCGTGCTTCCGATTCTGGCATTCTATATCAATGCAGGTCTGGAACAAGGCGCTAAGTTGGAAGAAATGGCTGGTACGATTCAGAATGATATCCTGAAAGAGTTCATGGTGCGTAACACTTATATTTACCCGCCTGCATTCTCTATGAAGATTATCTCTGATATCTTTGAATATACTTCACAGAAGATGCCGAAGTTCAACTCTATCTCTATCTCCGGTTACCACATGCAGGAAGCAGGTGCTACGGCTGATATCGAGTTGGCTTACACATTGGCCGACGGTCTTGAATACCTCCGTGCAGGTGTTGCCGCAGGTATCGATATCGACGCTTTCGCTCCGCGCTTGTCCTTCTTCTGGGCTATCGGAACCAACCACTTCATGGAAATCGCCAAGATGCGTGCTGCACGTATGTTGTGGGCGAAGATTGTGAAACAGTTCAATCCGAAGAATCCGAAATCTCTGGCTTTGCGTACACACTCCCAGACTTCAGGTTGGTCGTTGACCGAACAAGACCCGTTCAACAACGTGGGCCGTACTTGTATCGAAGCTATGGCTGCTGCACTGGGACATACTCAGTCATTGCACACCAATGCACTGGATGAGGCCATCGCTTTGCCGACGGACTTCTCTGCACGTATTGCACGTAACACTCAGATTTATATCCAGGAAGAAACTTATATTTGTAAGAATGTTGACCCATGGGGCGGTTCTTACTATGTAGAGTCTCTGACAAACGACCTGGCTCATAAAGCATGGGAATTGATTGAAGAGGTAGAAAAGCTGGGCGGTATGGCAAAAGCCATCGAAACCGGTATTCCTAAGATGCGTATTGAAGAAGCTGCTGCGCGTACGCAGGCACGTATCGACTCCGGTTCTCAGACTATTGTCGGCGTGAACAAGTATCGTCTGGAGAAAGAAGCTCCGATTGATATCCTTGAAATCGACAATACGGCTGTTCGCCAGGAACAGATTGCCAACCTGAAGACTTTGAAAGAAGGACGCGACGAGGCAGCTGTACAGAAAGCATTGGAAGCTATCACCAAATGTGTGGAAACCAAGGAAGGCAACTTGCTTGAGTTGGCAGTTGAAGCTGCCCGTGTTCGCGCTACGCTGGGTGAAATCTCGTATGCTTGCGAAAAGATTGTAGGACGTTATAAAGCAGTAATCAGAACTATATCAGGCGTGTATTCATCAGAAAGTAAGAACGACAGCGACTTCAAGCGTGCTTGTGAACTGGCTGAGAAGTTTGCGAAGAAAGAGGGACGTCAACCTCGTATCATGGTAGCAAAAATGGGTCAGGACGGTCACGACCGTGGTGCCAAAGTGGTAGCAACCGGTTATGCCGACTGTGGTTTCGACGTGGATATGGGACCATTGTTCCAGACACCTGCCGAAGCTGCCCGCGAAGCAGTTGAAAACGATGTTCACGTAGTGGGTGTTTCTTCACTGGCTGCCGGACATAAGACGTTGATTCCGCAGATTATTGAGGAATTGAAGAAGTTGGGCCGCGAGGATATCATCGTGATTGCCGGTGGTGTAATTCCTGCACAGGACTATGATTTCTTGTACAAAGCCGGTGTAGCTGCCATCTTTGGTCCGGGTTCTCCGGTAGCCAAGGCTGCTTGCCAGATTCTGGAAATCCTGATGGATGAAGAATAAATAATGAAATAATCAGGCGCTAAAGCGCTGAAGTGATAAGCGGACTGCGAGTATTTTCTTACTTGCGGTCCGCTTTTTTATTTTAATACCCCGATTTTAAGTTCAGGCACGAAAATTAGGTTGTTTTTAATGACTTATTAATTCTTCCATTAACGTCCCCAGCCCATATTTGCAGTATAATTCCTTTCATAGATAGAATCTGTAATCTAATAATTGAATTCGCATGAAAAAATTACTACTTCTTTTTGTTTCAGCTTTATTAGCTGTAAGTGTACAGGCACAATCGAATGATAAGCCTGGTAACTGGAAATTAATTGCGTCGGATGAATATCCGGCGGATGATGTGGGAGTGGCTACGTACACCGTAACCACTGATTTTAATGCCGACCCTACGGGGGAGAAAGACTCGCAGAGTGCTTTTCAGACGGCATTGAATAAATTGGGTGAGAATCGCCGGGGTGGTACGCTCTTTGTTCCGGCAGGGCGCTACCGTATCTCCGGGAAACTGTATATCCCTACCGGTGTGACGATGCGTGGTGAATGGAAACGTCCGGTAAAAGGGGCGCCAATTGAAGGGACAATTCTGATGGTGGATAGTAAAGGAGGAAATGAGACAGAGTCGAACTCATTCATTACGATGGAACCCTCCACTGCATTGACCTATCTTTCTATCTGGTATCCGCATCAGGACCCTGACAAAATTATACCTTATCCGCCTACGGTACTGTATGGCCGCGATGGTGTGTGGGGCAATGAATATTGCAATGTACGTCATGTGACGTTGGTGAATTCCTATAGCGGCATAATCTTGTCCCGTAAGAATGGAGGTGGCTGTCCTAATATCTACGATGTATACGGTACTCCGCTGTCGCGTGGTATTGAGGTTGACAATATAGCCGATGTCGGTCGCTTCGAGTGGATTCATTTTTCGCCTGATTATTGGGCAGGTTCCGGTCTGGAAGGTGCACCGAAGGTAGGTTCGGCTTATGCGGACTGGATTTATCAGAATGGAACAGGCATTGTGATGCGCCGCAATGACTGGTCGTACACTTGTTTTGTTGATATAGAAGGGTATAATTGTGGTTTTAAGACCGGAAACAGTATGTCCGGAGACGGGAACCCGAATGGTCACAACTATGGTTTCAACTTAAAAGGCTGCCAGACGGGTATTCATATTGATGGAAGTTCTTCTTCCGGTATCATGTTCACCCGCATGCAGATGGAGAATTGTGAAAACGGTATCGTCGTATCTTCTGCCGATGGGCCTGTACAGCTATACGGATGCGAGATATCCGCTCGCGAGAATGCTGTACTGATGGAGTCCGGTTCTTCTTCCCGTTTGATGATGGAGCAATGCATCGTGAAGGGTGGTGCTGTGAATAGTTTGTCCGGTGACTTTGTGGCCTCGGATTGTGACTTCAATAACAATACGCCGCAAGTTTTCATAGGTTCTGATGCACGTTGTATTCTCAGGGGAAATCGCTTTGCCAAGAAGGCGGATGTTCAGAATAACTCGCTTTTCGAGTGCCACATAGATCATACTGCTCTGACAGAAAGAAAAAAACTTCCGGAATTTCCCGACTTGCGTGTTCCTGAAACAAAACCTGCCCGCATAGCGCTTTATAATGTCCTTGACTTCGGTATTGAACCCTTCGTTGTGCCTTTCAATTCCTCTACGAATACGCAGAGTATCCAAAGTGCCATTCGTAGCGGTCTGAATAGTGCAAAGGATGCCACAGCGGCCATACAAAGTGCTCTTGACAAAGCTAAAGCCGATGGTGGCGGTATTGTCTACCTTCCCGGTGGTCGGTATAAGATGCTGGGTACCCTCACTGTTCCCACCGGCGTAGAACTGCGTGGTGCAGCGGATTTTGGAAGTATTCCACGCGGTCACGGAACCATCTTTGAGGTGTATGCAGGCAAAGGACAACCTTCAGGAGAATCGTTCCTGAAACTTGAAGCCGGTAGTGGTGTCCGTGGAATCTCCATTAACTATCCTGAACAGCTCTCTTCCATGTTGCCTGCAATGGCACAGTATCCGTACACCATTCAGGGGAAAGGGAAAGATATCTATATTGTCAACGTCGGCATACGTGCAGCTTGGAACGGGCTGGATTTGTTCAGCAATAAGTGTGACAACCACTATGTGGACTATCTGGCGGGGCATGCCTTCAAAAATATAATTCGCATAGGCGGAGGCTCGCAAGGCGGTATGGTGAATAATATGCAGTTCAATACCATCGTCTACGCTTGTGGCGCCGAAACTAAATTTGGTTCTTGGTCTAATAATGCCGATGCTGATAACGGCAAGGCATACGATCAGAATATGAAGGAACTTCGTTTTATTACGGTGGAAGACTGTACGGATGAGATTCTCTACAATGATTTCCATTACGGAGGATACGAAGGTATTGTGTTCGACAAGTCTGATGCAGGCAAGGCGGCTTCCGGCAAGGTACTTGGATTAGGTATAGACGGTTCGATGAATGCTGCCATGTTCAATGCATTGGGCAGTGCGGGTTTTCCGTTGGTGAACACGCAGTTGGTTGCCCTTGAAGCAAAGAGCACTGCTTTCCCCGATACCCGCTACATTACTTTGGGTGAAACATTTACAGGAAATGCCGAGTTTTATGGTATCGACCTGTGGGGAGGCCCCAAGCATTCGGCTGTTATCAACAATGGAAACCTGGTGATGAATCAGGTCAACTTTGCCACTACTGGTAATACTTATCATTTCTATCTGCCCAAGACGACAGGTAAAGTACGGATGCATAATGCGGTAGTAAATATGAAGTCCGATGCCAGTATCGCCAACTCAAGTCATGAAAAACAGGCATTCGTTGCTTCCAGCGTCCTTGATGTGGAATCGTGGAGAATCAAACTGATGGGTGAATGGGATTCCAATCTTACGCTTACACCCGTTTTTGAAGCTACCGATGCTCTGTTGAGCCGTACCAAGTGGAGCATCACCGCCAGTGTGAACAACGGAAATGCCCGTAATGCCATCGATAACAATGTATCCACCCGGTGGGATACAGGGCAGTCACAAAAAGCCGGTCAGATGGTTACTGTGAATATGAATGCTGCCAATAAGCTCAACAGGATAATTCTGGATTCTTCCAAAAGTCCCGGTGACGGTCCTGCCGGTTACGAACTGTATGTGAAGAATGGTGCTAACGCTGACTGGAAACTGGTAGCCGAAGGGAAAAACGGCACTTCCGTTCTGATTATCGGCTTTCCGGAAGAGACGGCAACACACTTCAAAATTACCCAGACCGGGACGAAGGGTGGATATTGGTCTATTCATGAGCTCTACGCCGCGTTGGTGGACGATACTCCCACAAGTATATCACCGGAGGTTGCCGAATCAGCAGGAGAGATTTATTATTATAATGACCAGTTGTCCTGGAGTGGCTTGAAGAATGATGTGAACAATCAGGTTGAGATCATTGATTTGTCGGGACGACGCGTGTTACTACAGCAAGTGAATACTAATTCCCTGCAGTTATCCGGCATGCAAGGTGGATTCTATATTGTGGTGGTTAGTGATGGTACGAATGTGCTGCGGAAGAAGCTGTTCTTTAAAGATTGAGGATTTGAATCTGATGCTTTAGGAATGCTTTTCTTTAGTACTCTGGCTATCAGTGTATTGCATTTACATTTTATTTACCTCCTAATGTAAAAGCATTTACCTCGGTATGTAACGACCTTTACTTCCTATTGTAACGCTCTTTACCTCGGTATGTAACGACCTTTACCTCGGCATGTAAATGGAGTTACCATTTGGGGTAAACCAAGTTACCATGAAAAGAAACAGCCGTGTCCCCGTAAGGTGAAATTCATTCACCTGCCGGGGCACGGCTGTTCGTTTGTAAGATGTGGTTGCCCATCCGTTGTATGCCGGACGACAGCAGCCTTGCTACCAGTTGTATTCTTCTACATAGCTATCGAAATACTCTTCCTGTTGCAAGCCCAACTTTTTGGCCAGTGCCGTCACTCTTTGTTGTTCGGCAGGCGACAGTAAAGTTTCTCCTTTCCGTTTCTGATAATATTTTCTGATTCCCCAACTACCAATCAGCCCGTAGCGGAACGTTCCTGACGCACTGACAGCCAGTGCTTCCGTGGTGCGGACAAAACCTTTGGCATAGCGCACCTTCTTGTCGGAACGGTAATATTCGCACTTCCCTGCCATAGCTTCAATCGTTTTCGGATTCAGTGTAGGTGGAAAAGTAACACTTGCCGGAGTATGGTTATACGCAATCCGGCGTAGGCAAGTGTCGGCATGAGGGCAATCTGCTGTCGCGCACAGACCAAAGTTATGGGGAACTCTTGAATAATCAAATGATTCTTTTTCCATTGTGTTGTCAATTTAATGATTGTGCGGCAAAGGTACGATATATATCACAGATTGAGGCAGATTGTAAAATGATATTCTGTGATATTATGACTTGTTTTTTTATATCTTTGACTGAAATATCCGGATTGTCTTTTATCCTAAAAAAATCCGTTACTTTCGTATCATACATCAGTAACGGATTTACCCTGTCAAACAATCTGATTACTTAGTTAGATTCCTATATCTCTGTATAGCTTCCAGATAATAGTAGTCTGCATAGTTCAGCGGCACATCTATTTCCGAGCCATGAGGAAGTGAACCGGTAGAGTGCATCAGTACAAATCCTTGATTGCTGCCTTTCACTGCCAAATATTTATCACTGGAAAGATTCTTCAGAATGGTTTCGGCATAGTCGAAATATTTCTTTCCTTCCGGAGCCAAGGTGCTGAGTTCAAGTAATGCTGAGGCTGTAATGGCTGCTGCCGAGGCGTCTCTCGGAGTGCTTTTACCTGTCGGTGCGTCATAGTCCCAATATGGAATGCAGTCGTCGGTAGTTACTCTTTTCATAATCATGTCCGCTATGTTTGTAGCTTCTTGAAGGAAAGCAGTGTCTTTTGTTTCGCGATAACATGAAGTGTAGCCATAAACTGCCCAAGCTTGTCCGCGCGACCAGGCAGAACCATCGTTTTTACCTTGATGGGTCTGTTTCTTTTCCACAGTTCCATCGTTGTTGTAGCTGACTACGTGGTAAGAGGTATAATCCGGGCGGAAATGGTTTTTCATTGTGGTTTGCGCATGCTTTACGGCAATATCATAGTACTTGGGATTTCCTGAAAGTTTTGTAGCATTGAACAGTAAATCCAGATTCATCATATTATCGATGATAACGGGGAAATTCCATTCACCGAAGTCCCAGGAACGGATACAGCCGATTTCAGGATTGAAGCGTGCGGATAAATTATCTGCTGTTTCCATGATAACAGCTTTGATAGTGTCGTTAGGGGACAGTCGAAGTGCATTTCCATAGCTACAGTTTATCATGAAACCGACATCGTGCGTATTCTTCAGGCGGCGTATCGGATTCAGCATATTGGTATATTGAATGGCACGACTCTTCAGCTTTTCGTCGCCGGTCATTTCGTAGGCATACCAAAGGCTGCCGGGGAAGAATCCGCTGGTCCAGTCTTCAATGCCGCAGATGTACCTCTGCAATAGTTCCTTGGCAGACGGATTAGGATGCAAAGAATCAATGTATGACTTGTCCTTACGTTGTAGTTGAATGTCAAGGAAGTTCATGTCATAGCCAGAGTATACGGAACGCGGTATCTGGTTGGTACCGGTCAGTTCCTCAGCCGTCTGCTTTAACTGGCAGGAAGCAACGTCGAGTGCATTACTTATCCAGGTTTCTTCTTGAACCGGGGCACTTTTGCAACCTGCAAGACTGATGAGAAGTGCTGTTGCAAGGAATAGAGAATTTCTTTTCATATAAGTAGTTATTTGATGATTTTCGTTATTGACAAAAATAGTCATAATAGGGGATGCTATTATAATTGATAGTTTAGTAACTGTTTGCTTCCGTTTATTGTGACTTCTATTTCCATAGACTTTTGTTCTTGGTCTGCATTCTTGATGCGGGCTTTTATGTCGGGGAAATCTTTTTTATCTTTAGCCGGATATATGACAGTGATAAAGCGTACTGTTTCCTTATCTTTTTTATCGGTGTTGAAAGAAAGGGCTACGCGCTTTGTACGTTGGCGATATGCTGTTGAAAACCAACCCTCTTCTTCTTTTAATACAGTTCCTTTATTAGCAAAACATTGTAATTTCACCTGGCTGTTTCCCTCAAAATCAGAGGTCAGGGACAGGTTCTCTGGGGTAATGTCTACTTTTCCGTCGCAGAGTTGATAATGCAGATTTATGTTACCGACAGCACTTCCAATGGCTTCATCGACAATGACAAAGTATTGCCGGTCGACAAAGAATATGGAGCGGCGATGTTTTAAACCTTTATAGCCGGGATTCTCTGTGACTAATATTTGTACATTCCCCTCCGGTTTCCATAGTTTGGTAACGGATTCTGTTGTTTCCAGATTCTTGTTGTCCAGAGTCAGCGTGTTGTGTACTGCCGTTTGGCGAAACCAGTTACGGAGTTTCATTACTTCGTCGTCGCCGGCATAAACATACGAACCGCTGTCCGGGAACAGATTCTTTCCATTGAACCAAAGCTCAAATGTGCCGTTATCGGGCTGGCAATGCCATTCTCCTTTCGGACCGGCTTTTACCACCATGACTGTGGCATCTTGTTTCCAACCGTTGCGGAAGGTGAAGAAACCTGATTTCAAGTAACCTTGAGAGAGATTGGCAGGTAGCTTTCCTTCTTTCCCTTCTGTGGCAAAGTAACGGATTTGCTCGTTTTCGGGATACATTTTGGTCCAGTTCCTGTAATGTGCCAGCACGTGTGGCTTGTTGTCCTTCTTGGAATCACTGAAACAGGGATTCAGATAATCGGGATAGGAAATATTCATATAGAACACAATCATCCGCTCTACGGTATCAATGAATGATTGCGGAAACTCCTGGCGGAAACCATTGGCGTCTGCCATTTGTAGAGTCTTGTCGAAGATTTCGATGCAAGCCAGATGATAGTGCGGGTCGAGTTCAAACTGTCCGCCATCTTCGTACACTTGCTTTTTAATCTCACGGTTCAGCAGGTCGATACCGCTTTTGCGCCATGCGGCGGCTTCTTTAAATTCGGGGAAGAACGTGCCGGCATATAACATACGTTGCGCTTCGAACAATAAGTGGTTTCCCGCTTTCGAATAGTTGTGAAGAATGTGATCGGCATGCCGATGATAATTTATCAGGAATTGCGTCAGGAATTCAGGAGTGAATGAGGGTGAAGAAACAAACAAAGTGAATTGATGTATTTGATCCTGCAACCGGTGGCTGGTTTCCAACGGACGCCACGCGAAGCGTACGTTTTCAGCAGTTCCTTTTACTTCACCTGCGCTTGCAATCTCATATTCTTCCTGATTTACTGTTACCAGAGGATTCTTCTTTATCCAATCCAGATATTGGCTGGCCCATTCTTTAGCGTATTTCTCGTCTTTACTGATTCGATATGCTTTCCCCATCGGGGTGAACCACTTATGACGGTGAAGCTGCCAACGAAGTTCATTATCCTGAACCGGCCAGTATTGCCAGTTAATATCTTTGCCGTAATTGAAGGAAGGTTGGTAGCCATCGTGTACATAAAATGTATGTTCCAGCGCCTCATCCGCCCATTTCTGTTCACGCTTGCTGATGCTCAGGTCGTTAAGGTCGATAGCCGGGTTCACAATTCCCTTGCGGTGGTGGTAATAGTCCAACAACGCTTGGGCGGCTTTGTCTTCTTCTCCTGCTTTATGGAGGGCTTTGACTTGTTCCAGTCCGGGATAATCAAGATTGAGCAATGAGAAAATGTCATTTGCAGAGTCTTTTGCCCGGGCGGAAGAAAGAAAAACGGTCAAGAGCAAAAAGCAGATGATTGCAGACTTGCTGCATCTGCACAATAGAGGTTTTGTTAATAGTGTATGGGTCATGGTTTCAGAATTTGATTGATAGATGATAGAACGGATGAAGAGCTATTATCCCCATCCGTTCTTAATTTATCAGTTTCAGATAGATGGATCTGATTTATTATTTAATAACAACAGTTACAAAGTAGTTTTCTGATATGGCACGCACTTCATACTCTTCGGTCTTTACGATGGAAGTAGTGCTGACATCCGTTACGTCCATTTTCTTTTCCGGAGAAAAAGTCAATACACGGAAAGAACCTTTCTTGCCGTTCAGAGTCTTGATATAAATGTTTCGTACTCCCTTCTTGGCATTGGGCCATATCATTTCGTAAGCTCCTGAAGCATCAGGTGTCAGTGTATTACCACTTTCATCGACTACAACATAGTCGGTGCCATATACCAGTGCTTCTTCTTTTGGAGTAGCCGAAGTATAATAATATACTATAGGACTGTAGCTACGTGTAAAATTGCTGTAGAACTGAGTGGGAATCGCAATGGTTTCACCCTGATTTACAGAATAGCTGACATCGTTTCCACCGGGGATACCTCCCCATTTCTCGAAGCAATAATAATAGACATGAGCCAGAGCCGGGTCACCATTTTCCCATTCGTCATGGTCGTTGCTGCATCCTGCAAACACGCAACTTACGGCGAGGATACAGAGGAATGTAATTTTATTAAATAGAGTTTTCATATTTTCTTGTTATTAATTGTTCCACTTTGGGTTTTGTTTGATATTTCCTCCGGATGTAGATATCTCGTATGAAGGAACCGGATACAGATAGTCGCGTTCAGGATTGAAGCTACGGCCGGAAATATCTTCTCCTACGTAAATGTTGGGCTGGTCGTAAAGCTTTACTCCTTTGTAGTAACCATTTTCGTCAGTAAACTGATAATTTAGCTCCTTATCGGTCTTGGTACTCTCATCGGGATTGAATAAAATGCCTAATAAAGCCTGCGGCAACAGCTTCTCAGCAGTTTTCCAGCGTATGATATCATCATAGTGCATATCCTCATCGATAAATTCCACAATGCGTTCTCTACGTATTTCTTCAAGCATATTCAGTTGGTTGGCACTGACGAACTGATTGGACAGTACCGCATCAAATCCCGAACGTTTACGGATGAGATTGACTGTTTCATCCAGTTTGGTATCACTGATTTCACCGTTGTACTCATAAAGAGCTTCGGCATAAGAAAGCAGTACTTCGGCGTAGCGTATAATCATTTTGTCAACCGTTTCTTGGCCGTTGGTATTGAATTCACTGTTCATGTATCCTTTTTTGATAGGGTAGCCTTTGCCGCTGTGATTTACTTGATCGAACGGGCGGTATTCAGCTCCTTTGAAAGCTACTTCTTTATAAGCAAAAATAGTCATTCTCATGCGGGGATCACGGTTCACGAATACGTCATCATGTTTAACGTCTACTATATAATGAGCTGATTTTGTTCTTGGTAATCCGTCCGTATACAAATAGTTATCAATAATTTGTCGGGTAAGGCTCACCTGAGTTGCCTTGGTTGACGATTGGTTGTGATAAACAATGGCATTAGAAGCACCGTTGGGACCATAGATCTTTACAAATACATTCTCTTTATTCTGGCGTCCTTCGCCTTCAAAATAGAAAAGGTTCTGATAATTGGGGTAGAGTGAATGTTTCTTTTCAGTATAGATCATTGTTTCTGCTGCATCGATTGCTTTTTTCAGATGGCTTCTGCTGTCTCCCTCTTGCAAGTTATGGTACTTGATGTAAGTCCCTTCGTATAGGCCGATGCGGGTGATCATTGCTAAGGCGGCTGAACGAGATACACGTCCCCAGTTGGAAACGTCGGAGAGTGCATCAATCTCCGGCAACCATTCGCAAGCAAATTCTAAGTCTTCGTAGCATTGCTGTATGACCGTTTCGCGCGAGTCTCTTTCTTTTTTAATATCAGGGTCGCTTGTACTTATGAAAACTTTTAGAATCAAAGGTACGTCTCCATATTTTTTTACCAAGTCGAAGTAATGGAAAGCACGGAAGAAGCGAGCTTCTGCTATCCAACGGTTTTTGGCAGTTTCGGCAATTGGAGCTGTCTCCCCTTTGATGATGATATTATTGCAAACACCAATCTTATTATACGGATCGGTCCAATCTGCTGATTTTTCGGGAATACCGCGACTACCGGAAGATATCGGGTCGGGAGTGGTTCCTATTAATTCTTCGGAACGCAAATCATGTCCTCTTCCGGTAAGAAAACCGGGAAGATCGATATACAGGCGATTGCAAGCGCCTCTTAAATCAGCTTCTGACTTCCAGAATTTAGGATCGCTCAATGTTGTTTCTGGCTCTCTGTCCAGTGAGCAACTGCTTACAAGAATCACGCAGATAAGCAGTGAATATATTTTCTTTATCATAATCTTTTATCTCTTTTAGAATGTAACATTTAGTCCGATTGTCCAACTGCGGAAGAATGGATAGAGTGCTCTGGTTGCATTATTCTCTGCTTCAGGGTCCATTACCGACAGCATGTCTGTGAATTCAAACAAGTCTTGTCCGGTAACATAAACTCTCAGTTTCTCCATATACTTCTTGTTGACAGGTATTGTGTAACCTAAAGTCACATTCTTCAAACGTAAGTAAGAAGCATCTTGCATCCACCTGTCTGCCGGTTTGCTGTTGAAGTTATCACCCTTATACTGATACAAGCGGGGCCAGAAAGCGTCTTGATTATCTTTTGTCCAGTAGTTGCGATGAATAGTCCAGGGCATTTCTTCTGCTTTGAACAGCGGGAACATGGAGCCATTCAGTACTACGTCACGTTTACCTACTCCCTGGAACATGACTGCAAGATCAAAGCCTTTCCATTGGGCGGATAGACTGATACCATATAAATAGCGGGGCGTGGTGTTGCCCAGGCAAACCAAGTCGCCGGAGTTTTCCGGATTACCATCACCTACGCCGATTGTGTGGTCCGGATTGCCTTGTGCCACATATTTTACGTCACCGCCACTGATGATGTTATCATTGAATGATTTATATCCGGGGTGTTCCTCTTTATATTTGAGATATTCTTCGCGGCTCGACCAGAAACCGTCGGTTTTATATCCCCAGATAGTATTGATCGGATAACCTTCCAACAAGGAAACGACACCTTCACCCACTACACTGGCACCATCGTATTGTACTAATTCATTCTTACTGTCTGAGATATTGAAGCCTACTTGATAGCTGAAATCTTTGATTTGGTCTTTCCAGTTGATATTGAAGTCCCATCCCCAGGTCTTTAACTTACCGATATTCATTTTAGGGACATTAATGCCTATTTGTGAAGGTAGCTGGAGGTTGGACAACATTTCGTTGTTGAATTTCCAGTAGTATTCGAAGCTACCTGTCAAACGGTTGTTAAGGAAACCGAAGTCGAAGCCCAGGTTGGTTGTTTCGATGATTTCCCAGGTTTTGTCTTCTGAAGCCATGCTTGACTGGTAGAACCATTTCTCTCCTTGATAGGTGGCAGGTATCTTGTCACTGTTTTGTTTGTAATCTATCAGAGGGAGATAATCGTACAGACCTAATACGGCACCGTTACCCAATTGTCCCCAGGAAGCACGTAGTTTGAGGCTGCTTACCCAACCGAGGTTGAACCACTTTTCTTCATTTACACGCCATGCTGCTGATACGGAAGGGAAAGCTCTCCACCGCTTAGAGGGGGCAAGGCGTGAACTTCCGTCATAGCGCACATTGGCTTCGAACAGATATTTTTCCTGATAGTTATAGTTGATTCTTCCAAAGTAGGACATCATGGCCCAAGTGCCTATTTCATCGCTCAATTCACTGTTTGTTGCAATAGAAGTATCATAATAATTGAAAGAGAAAAAGTCGTTGGATAACATATTTCTGGCAGTACCGCCAATCTTATCCAGACGGTAATTCTCGTAAGAAGTACCTGCAAGTACACCAATGTTGTGAGCGTTTTTCAGGCTGAAGTTGTAGTTGGCAGTCGCTTCCAATACATCGTGATAGTCAGAATATTTCTCTTTGAACAGAGAGTTGGCAGGATTTGCTGTGCGTTGAACATTACCAGCGTAATTGTACCAGGTCAGTGTACGCATGTTTTTCTCTTGTGAGGCATAGCCTGCTCTGCGTGAAGCGCTTAAATTGATGCGCAGGTCCTTGATAAAATCTTTGATGGTCAACTGCGCTTTGCCGATATACGATTCTTTTTTGACGTTTTTCTCACCGCCGTTCTTCATCAGGTCGATAGGGTTCAGCTGCAAGTCTCCATTGTAAGGATTCTTGTAGTTCTCAGCTTCGGGCTGCATGATGGGTTGACGTCCACGGTTCTCATAGAGCAGCTTGAAGATGTTTTCTGAACCATAAGAACTTTCTGACGTGTTATTGGCTTGATATTGAATGTTAATGCCCAACTCTATGTATTTGTTGATTTTAGCATTCATCTTAGCCATTAAGTTATAGCGGTCGTAATCATCGGGGCCATATTGCAATAGACCGTTTTTGTAGAAATAGTTGGCGGATAACAGGTAGTTCACCTTGTCCGTACCTCCACTGACTGATACAGAGTGGTTGTGTTGCAAGGTGAAGTTTTTAGTACCTTCGCCCAGCCAGTCTACACTATCAAACAAGTCCCAACGCCCGTTTTTCAGTGGGCGGTAATTGAAGTTGGGATTTCCTACCCAGGAGGATTTTTCAGCATTCCATTCGGGACCGCCAATGTCTAAACGGGAGTTATTGATAAAAGTCTGTTCTTCCCAAGAAGGAATACGTTCGGGCATATTTCCCGGAACATTGAACGAAGCATAACCATTGTATGAAATCTTGGGTTTACCTTCCGTGCCGTTCTTTGTAGTGACCAACACGACACCTGCCGCTGCACGAGCACCGTAGATGGCACAAGAAGCGGCGTCTTTCAATACGGAGATAGAAGCTATGTCTTCAGCATTTACCTGCGACAAGCTACCTTCTACGCCGTCGATCAGTACTAATGTCTGGGTAGCATTGACAGATGAATATCCACGCACCTGCAAACCGGCTTCCGAGCCGGGTTGTCCGCTGCTACGTGTAATGGTTACGCCCGGCAATTCACCTTGCAGAGCGGATAGTACATCCGTTGATGGTTTGGCAGCAATCTGTTCGCCATCAATGGCGGATACAGATCCCGATAAATTTACTTTCTTTTGTACGCCATAACCCACCACTACTACTTCTTGAAGCATCTCTGAGTCTTCAGCGAGTTTAATGGTTATTCCGTTACATTCCGATGCCTTTTTTTCAACGGTGGTATAACCGATGTAGGAGAAGACGAGAATGGCTTCCGGACTTGTCTGGATATTAAAGTTACCTTCAATATCCGTTATGACACCGTTGGAGGTACCTTTTTCCAGAATGGAAACGCCGATTAAAGGTTCATTGGTGGTTGCATCGATCACTTTACCTTTGTAAGAGGTGTCTTGTGCCACTATTCCCAAATTGCAGAGAAATAGCATGCAACAAACCAATAGGAGTGATAAGAGGCTCCTTTGAGTTGTTTTTTCAGTCATAATAAAATTTTTAAGAGGTTAAAAATATAATAATACATTGTTTCAATTCATTTTACCGGAAATTTGCATTTCCCGGTCATTCATCTCCTGTGTTTTCCATTCTCCGTCTATTTTGTCATACAGCATGGAGGCATCTGCTTTCTGACATTGATAGGCTTTGCCGTTAACTTCAGGATTCTTTTTCCCAAAGCTGAAGGTCGCTTTGTTTTGGACGTTACGGATATAGAGGCCGGCGGGGCGTTTGGCATTCAGTTCCGCCTCAATCATCCAGTTGCCGCATTGAAAACGATTCCCGTTGCGAATTATCTCAACGGCTTGTTTTCCATCGGCTTGTACCTGTATGATAGTCAGTATGCGGTTAACTTTGCTGGGAGCAAAGCTGGCAGTCAGCGACCAAGACTTGCTAAATTCTTCGCCTCGTACGGCTATTTTCTCGTTTGGATCGGCCTTATACCGGTTTGTTTGAGAAATATTGCATTCCTGTTCACTGAATAGTTGCGCCACAGAAGTGAGCTTTTCCTCTTTATTTTCTGTAATGAGGGTGTTTGCCGCTTCGTCTATAGAGAACTTTATAGGACTGTGCAGCAACCAGTCCCACCGAACAGCCTTGTCGGCTTCGAGTTCATCGTAGATGACTACTTTGTCAGGATGTAGCAGGAAGATGTGGCGGCGATACTTCTTTAACGGTGTTTTGCCAAAGCCATTCTCCGCTGATTGTTCCAACTTCTGATTTTCAAAGTTCTTTACCCACATGGGATATTCACTAATGCCACAGTAAGCATTCGAGGCATCACCCAATGCGTAGGAGATATGTTCGCCATTGAACATACGTGTGATGTAACCGTAAGCGCGGATGGTGAAAGGTTGACCGATGCCATCTATCAGCAGCGTGTTGTAAGCTCGGGTATTGCGATAATCCAGTAGATTGTGCGCATCCGCAAAATTCATGTAATATCCCACGGCACGATAAATGGCTTTTCCACCGTAGTGCAGGTTGAACGCATTCTGATTGGAATGTGTGTGGCTGCCCGAACCAAATGGACTGGAATGGAAACTCAGACTGAGGTTCTGTTTACTGTCTTTCAGGTTTGAATTGGCTATCATTTCTCCGCTGTCTTTGAACCATACAGCTTTCGGTGCATTCTCAGGCAGTTCGGTTGTTGCCGGACGTTTCTTGCCGCTTGCCAGTCGGTAGAGGCGGGTTTCGTATTCATTTTTATATCTATCGTTCATAGAAGAGTACCAGGCTGCATAAGGATCACCGGTGCTCCGTGCTATAAGGTCGGCAAAAGCACTGCGTATGCGCAGAGGTTTCGGGTTCATTTGTTCGTGTCCGTCGCCGAAGCCTGCACTCAGCGAACCCGGTTGCCAACTGTATGCCAATCCCATTCCTGCATTTTTGTACCACGGGTGTTGCATGAAGTCCGTTCCTGTGAGGTAAGAGAACAAGGTGGGTACGTAGAATAATGTTATGGCATTGGCACTGAAATAGGCAGTTCCGTTATGCCAGTTACCGTCACGGTTGAAGCCTGATGCCGGAGCACGTGCTGTCCAAAGTTCGTAGCTGTATTCCAGGTATTCCTTGGCTTGTGGATATTTGTCGTATATCGCTAATGAGGCTTGTAAGAAGTGGCGGAAAGTGAACTGCCAGAAGTGATTGTCGAATATATGTATTTCTTCCTTATTAATGATATGAGGAATGTATTGATTGAGAATGGTCAGTATGAGTTCTTCGATTTGTGTGCGTTCTTTCTCTGTGAACCTTTCATAACAAGTCTCGTAAGTACAAGCCAGCAGGTAAGCCAGTTCCCCGGCTTTAAAATCATTGTTTATCACTTTTGTGTCAACATCCACTGCCAAAAGGCATCTGACATTCTGTACCATCTTTTCTGCATAAACATTTCTTTGAAACAGGGTATAGGCAGTATTCAGATAATCGGTATGGATGTACATCAGGCCCGCTTTGCTATAAGGCACTTGGTCTGTTCGGTAATCCATATCTAATGCTTCACGCGATTCGGCAATCATGGGTTCAAAGTCAGGATGTTGCCGCATGTTTTTGCGGGCATTGTCCAGCGAATCCCGGAGGAAACAATAGATGCGTGTATGCTCCTTGGGAATGTTGTTCAAAAACACATCGAACGTCGGGGTAACGAATTGAGGAACATCATCCGTCACCGTGAAAGTGTAAGTCTTGCTCCAAGGCATTGTCTCGCCCGATTGGCTGACTGAGCGCACGCGCCAGTACCAAGTGCCGTTTTCTAACACTTTGTGCGGATTGAACATGCACCAGGGTGTGTTTTCGGACAAGATGCTGCTTGCACTTTCAAACTGTTTGTCTTGCGACAGATTGAACTGCAGAAAGTCCGATTGTTTCATTTCCAACGGTATCAGTAATGGGGAAGGGTTGATGTATAAGGTGTTGTGTTGCTGCGGGAACGGCGTTTCGCGCACGTTCTCGTGAATCTGACCGGGACAGTTTGCATATACCGACTGAATCAAAGTCAGGCAGCATGTCAGCAAGATGGTTAATAACTTTCTCATATCCTATTTTTTTTTGTAATTACTACTCGTATTCAGCACAAAATCGGGTTTACCATTTACCCATACTCTGTATCTTTTGGTCACTCATCTCTTCTGTTTTCCACGCTCCGTCCATGGTATCGTAAATCACAGAAGCATCTTTCTCTTGGCACTGATAGCTCTGACCGTTTATCATTGTTTTCTTTCTTCCGAAACTGAATGTGGCTTTATTTTTAGTATTCAGAATATACAGGCTTGCCGGACGTTTCGTATTCAGTTCAGCTTCGATTGTCCAGTCTCCACATTGCAGCTGCTTGTCATTGCGAACTATTTCCACAGCTTGTTTTCCGTCGGCTTCTATCTGGATGATGGTTAATATCCGATTAGCCTTGCTGGGACCGAAACTCGCCGTCAATGACCATGGATTTGTAAAGTCCTCACCCCGTTCAGCATTCTTTTGATTTGGGGGAGCGGCATATTGGTCTGTCTGGGTAATGTTACATTTCTGTTCGCTGAAAAGCCGGGCTACGGACTTGAAATGTCTCTCTTTGTTTTCCGTAGTTAGAATGGCGGCGGTTTCGTCAATATTAAATCTGGTCGGGCTGTGCAGCAACCAGTCCCAGTGTACTGCTTTTTCTGCTTCCAGTTCATCATAAATGACTACTGTGTTGGGATGTAACAGGAAAATGTGCCTGCGATACTTCTTTAATGGTGTTTCTCCGAAACCATTCTCGGGCGATTGTTCCAACTTGTTTTCCGCAAAAGCCTGTTTCCAATAGTTGATTTCACTGATGCCGCAGTAGGCATTGGATGCATCGCCAAGTGCATAAGAGATGTGTTCGCCGTTAAACATGCGTACGATATAGCCATTGGCACGTTGAGTGAACGGTTGCCCGATACCATCCACCAGCAAGGAATTGTGTGCACGCGTGTTTCGGTAGGATAGTAGGTTGTGCGGGTCATCAAATTTCATGTAATGGCCTACTGCATGATAAACAGCTTCTCCGCCATAATGCAGATTGAATGCGTTCTGGTTGGAGTGAGTGTGATTGCCTGAACCGAACGGACTGGAATGAAAACTTAAACTGATATTTTCTTTCAGATTGTTCAGGTCAGTGTTAGCTATCATTTCACCACAATCTTTAAACCATACGGCTTTGGGGGTATCAGTAGGCAGTTGAGTTTGCACAGGGCGTTGTTTGCCACTTGCCATGCGATACAAGCGTGTTTCCGATTCAGTTTTGTACCGGTCATTGACTGAGGAATACCAGGTTGCATAAATGTCTCCTGTATTACGAGCCAGGAAGTCTGCAAAGGCACTGCGGATGCGCAACGGCTTGCTGTTTGTTTTCTCATGTCCGTCGCCGAAACCACTGCTCAGTGCTCCGGGTTGCCAGCAATAGACCAGTCCCAAACCGGCATTTTTGTACCACGGATGTTGTAGGAAATCTGTTCCTGTCAAGTAACTGAATAGGGTAGCCACATAAGCCAGACTGACGGCATTGGCACTGAAGTAGTTGGCACCGTTATGCCACGAACCGTCGCGGTTAAAGCCGGAAGCAGGGGCGCGGGAAGTCCAAAGTTCGTAGCTATATTCCAGATATTCTTTAGCCAAAGGATATTTGTCATATAATACCAAGGCTCCTTGCAGAAAATGGCGGAAGGAGAATTGCCAGAAATGTTCATCGAAAAACATGTTCTCTTCACGTCCCAGTATGCGTGAGGTATAGTATTGGCTTAACGTGTTCATAATGATGGTTTCTATCTGCTTCTGCTCTTTGGGCGTAAAACGGTCGAAGCAATTTTCGTAAGTGCATGCCAAGGTATAAACCAGTTCTCCGGCATTGAAGTCGTTGGCGATAACTTTAGGATCGGGTTCTGCGGAAAGCAGGCAACGTACATTCTTTACCATTTTATCAGCATAGAGGTCACGTTGCAACATTTGGTAGGCTGTATTCAGATTGTCGCAGTCTTCTGCCATACGGGTAATCCGGCTGTATGGTTTTGTGTCGTTAGCATAATTCATGCTGAGCGCATTGCGTCCATCGTCTATCATGGCCTCGAATTCGGGATGTGATCGTACTTTCTTGCGTGCTTCTTCCAGGTTATCTTTCAGGAAACAGTAGATGCGTGAATATTCTTCAGGGATATTTTTGAAGAAAGTACTGAATGGGGGAGTGGCAAACTTAGGAGTATCATCCGTTACGGTAAAACTGTAGGTTTGACTCCAGGGCATTTCTTCACCGGATTTGTTAACTGAACGGAAGCGCCAGTACCAAACACCAGAGTTAAGTATCTGATGTGGATTGAATACACACCAAGGCACAGGCTTTGATAAAATACTGTGCTCGTCTTCGAAGTTCTTGTCCATTGATAGGTTGAACTGTAGGAAGTCTGATTGTTTGAGGGTACAAGGAACTATCAGCGGAGCAGGATTCAGATAAATAGTATGCTCTTGTTGAGGGTATGGTACTTTGCGAATAGGATTATTGGCACTTACCTGAATAAACAGTGTGCACAATAAAAATAGTGTCGTAAATAGGTTTTTCATAATAAGACTCTGATAATTTTGTTCATTGGCAAAGATAGTGGGACATAAAATAAGAGGCTTTCGGGCTTGTATAAACATGTTTTGATACAGCACAAAAAGCTTGCGATTATGTCTACTTTTCTTATACTTTTGTGTAATACATTAGTTATAGGATAGTTGTAGAGCGATATTTCTTTATTTTTGTATTATTGCAGAGAGGCAAAAGAGAGCTTATAGCTTTCTCCTTTACTGGTTTTGAATGTTATGAGATTATCAGCTTCTACTTTATATTTTATGCTTTTTCCTTTTGAGTCTGTTAGTATGGTTTGGCTTACATAAGGATATTTTATGGAGCAATGGGAACCTTTTCTCGAATGTAGTCCACAGATTGTTGAAGGTTGCGTTTTTCAGGAGAGCTTGTAGTTATATTAGAGTTCCCGGATAAAGTTCAATCAGATTGAAGATATGGCGATGATGCGGTTCTGATATAATGTCACCATAGTTTATAGCCTTTTTTAATCCTGTTGATTATCCCCTTTCTTGCCGTATTCCGACGGCAGGCAACCAAAATATTTCTTGAAACTGGTGGCGAAATAAGATGGAGTATTGAATCCTACCATCGTGCTTATCTCCGACACCGTATACCGCCCCTCTTTCAATAATTTGCCTGCTTTGTTGAAACGTATTTTGCGGATAAATTCATTGGTCGATTCTCCGGTCAGGGCCTTCATCTTCAAGTGAAGGTTGGAACGGCTCATAAACATCTCGCGGGCAAATTCATCAGTTGAGAATTCCACATTGTCTAAATGTTTTTCTACCACTTCCACTGCTTTCTTAAGCAGTTCTTCGTCCATAGGATTGAGAGCAACTTTTTCAGGTTCGATTTCCAGGGAATTGGAATAATGTTCGATGGCGCGATACCGGGTACGGAACAGATTCCTTATTTTGGTGGTAACTAAAGCTATGGAAAAAGGTTTGGGTATGTAATCGTCCGCACCCATTTGCAGACCTTCCAGTTGTTCCTTCAAATCGGTTTTGGCCGAGAGTATGATAACAGGAATGTGGCAGGTATATAAGTTCTGCTTGATATGCTTGCACAATTTCAGTCCGTCCATGACCGGCATCATGACGTCGGTCAGAATTAGGTCTACTTTTTGCTCTTTCAGTATATCCAAGGCCTCTTCACCGTTTCCGGCTTCCAGTATCAGATACGTCTGGCACAGTTCCTTACTGAGGTATTGGCGAATATCAGCGTTGTCTTCCACAATAAGAATGCTTTCACGTTTCTTGCTTGCTTCTTCCGTAGGCGCTTCTGCAATGGTTTCTTCCGGCATTGCCTCTGCTTCACAGGCTTCCGTACTTATGATTAGCATCTCTGCACTATTGGTTGAATGAATGAGCTGTTCATTTCCCTTATCTTCTTCGGTGGCTATTTCTTCGGGCTCATAAGCATCCTTGCTTGTGGGTAAATAGATGGTGAAAGTGCTTCCTGCACCTTCAGAACTTTCCAGTTCGATTTCTCCATGATGCAATTCCACCAAGCGTTGCACTAAGGAAAGACCGATGCCTGTGCCGATCTGTTCGTTATCCACTTTGTAAAAGCGTTCGAATATCTTACTTTGCTTACTGAACGGGATACCCTTGCCGGTGTCCTTTACCTGTAGCATTAGCCTGTCATTCTCTTCTTTCAGGGTGACGGTGATGCTTTGTCCTTCGCTCGTGTATTTGAATGCGTTGGATATCAGATTATTGATGATTAGTTCCAGATAGTTAGGGTCACACAATATCTGGCAATCTTCTGTTTCGGAATAGAAGTTGTAAGCTATGTTTCTGCGCTGTGCTATCCGGTCATAAAGAAGAAAGCTTCTTTTTATGACCTGATGGATGGGATTAGGTCTGACTTTGAGGTGGAATACTCCTAACTCGGCACGACGATAGTCCATCAGTTGGTTTACCAGATGCAGCAAGCGGTTTGTGTTTTTCTGAACATGTTCCAGTTGCTTGCGTATCCAGCGGTCATTCACTTTATCGAGCACATCTTGCAGAGGAGCCAGTATCATGGTGAGCGGGGTGCGTAGCTCATGGGAGATGTTGATGAAGAACTGTAGTTTCATCTCATTCATTGCTTTCTGTCGCTCCTTGTCGGCAACTTCCATTTGTATTTGCGCTTTCATGCTTTTCTTCATCCAGAAGTAATAGAAAATGAAGACGGTGGCAGCGATGAAAAGAATGATAAACAACAATATAGCCCACCAGGTTTTGTACCAGACGGGAAGGATAATGATTTCCAGTTCGGTGGGTTGCTCATTCCACTTTCCGTCACTGTTGGCGGCTTTTACCAGGAAATGGTAAGTCCCTTGCGGCAGGTTTGAATAGGAAACGGTGCGAGAGTTATGGGTGTAATACCACTCTCTGTCGTAGCCTTCCAATGTATAAGCGAAAGTATTATGATTGCCGGATATGTAGTTGGATACAACAAATTCCAGTGAAAACATGGATTGTTTGGCTGTCAGCGTGATGCTGCCGGTTTCACTGATATTCCGGTCTAATATGCCAGAGTCGTCTTTGGGGGTAACGGTTTTATTAAACAGCTTTAGGCGTGTGATGACAACGGACGGTATGTATGGATTGTCTGGCAACTGCTCAGGATGGAAAGTGGTGATACCGTTGATACCTCCGAAATACATAAATCCGTCTTGAGTGCGGCAATATGCATTGTTGGAGAATTGGTTGCTTTGCAGACCGTCATAGCTTGTGTAGTTTCTGAATTTTTCCGTTTGTGGCTGGAAGCGGCTCAGGCCTTTGTCTGTACTGAGCCAAAGGTAACCGTAAGAGTCTTCCATAATTCCATGTACCACGTTGTTAGGAAGTCCGTGGATAGTAGTGTATTGTTTGATTTCTTTTGTTTTATCGTCAAAACGGTAGATGCCGTCACGAGTACCAATCCAAAAAATGCCCTTTTGTTTGGATTCGCATACACAATTAGTCATTTTATAGGTGACCGGTGATTGTTCCGGTAATATGGGACAGTGCTGTAATAGCCCGTCCTTTTCGGTATATACTCCCAAGCCTTTTTCACCGATTAACCAAAGTCGCTGTTTACTGTCGCGGACAATATCTGTGATTTGTTTATGCAAGAAGGGGCTTCCATCAGCCTGTGTGGCTATGGCGGTGAAAGTTTTATTCTTAGGATTAAAGCGTAGCAGCTCACTGATTCCACTGATCCAGAATTCTCCGTTTTCGGTAGGTTCGAAAGTATAGATATTATTTGTCTTGTTATTGCAGATTGTTTCAATATGTCCCGATTTACGGTTTAGAATACTGAGGCCGCCCGTATGCGTTCCTATATAGATTAAATCATTTTCTTCATCTATGTAGATAACTTTTATATCATTTGAGCCGATACCTTCTTGGGTAGTATAGTGTTTAAAGGTACGTGTACGTGGGTTGTAGAAATTTACGCCACCGCTGTTTGTTCCTATCCAGAGATTGTTTTGAGAATCTTCCTTGATGCATCCCACAATGTTGCAATTCAACGAATTTCCTTTGGAAGTGGATTGTATGTTCGAAAAGCGGTCTTTGAAAGGATGATAATAATTTAACCCTCCGAAATAGGTTCCCAACCACATACCCCCTTGCGAATCTTTAAAAATATCGCGAACTGATGTTTGCGAGAGGCTGCCGCTCTCCAACGGGTCACTGGTATAGACGTTGAAATTATCGTCTTTTTCATTATAAATATTCAGCGAGTTCAGTGTGCCTACCCATAGCGTGTTTTGTGAGTCAAGACAGAGCGAACGGATATAATTGGAACTGATTGAGTTCTTTATCTGTGGATTATGCGTATAATTACTTACTTCTTGGGTCTGAAGATTGATACAGAACAATCCGCTTCCTTCCGTACCTACCCATAGACGTATGGGAGACTGTTGTAAGATGGCATATATTTCTTTGTTTGTCAGTTCCTTGGGCGCGATGTTCTCCAGAGTATTGGTTTGGATGGAGTAAATGAACAAACCTTGCATACTTCCTATATAGATGTGGTCATCTTGCCGATAGACAGAGGTCGGCACAATGGAGAAAAGTGCCGGGACAGGCAGTTCTTCGGAGTATTGCATTTTCTCCATATCAAACAGTAATAATTTCTTTTTCCGGGAACAGAGCAGTAATTTATTGTTGGCTTCCACTATTCCGTCGATAGATAGTTGCTTACCATTTTCCTGATAGCTGAAATTATCAAACCGGTCCATGTTGACATCATAAAGAGATAGCCCTTCATCCGTTCCTATCCAAATTCTACCTTGCTTGTCTGTAATGCAACTGCGGATGATGTCATTGCCTATGCTATATGGGTTCTGAGCATTGTGTTGGTAAACAGTAAAGTCGTAACCATCAAACTTATTTAGTCCGTTATGAGTGGCAAACCACATGTTGTTTTTTCTGTCTTGAGTGATATCAACCACTGTGCTTTGCGACAAACCGTCATTGAGTCCGATATGTGCAAAAGTGATGGGAGCTGGCTCCTGGGCAGAGAGGGGTAATAGAAGCAGACTGACCAGAAAGTATAGAAAGTATTTTATCATAGTTCTATAGTATATAAAGTTGTAACACAAAGGTATAATAAATATTTCTTTTTGCTTGATAAGTGCAAGCAATTTATCGTATAAGTAAAAAAAGGTTGAACTCTTTTTTGGGGGAGGAGTTCAACCTCATTTGGAGAGTGTTAAGCTGAATAATCTTCTTTACCTTATTGAACGTTTTTAATCTTCTTGCCCGGCACATCGTGCAGTTTCGTGCGGCTCGGGCGTATATTATAGGTGTTCATCCACTTTTCAAGGATGTCTCTGTGCTTTTGCAATTCTTTTCCGTATGTATTTTCCATCGCCAGATTTCTCATTTCCCCTCTGTCATGCTGCATATCAAATAATTGCTCGCGGTATCTTCCTTTATCATAAAGGACATATTTATAACGTTTACTGCGCACTACCCAGCCTCTTGTTTTGCTTCCGTCGAACCGTGTCTCGGTGATTACATATTCCTGATGTGGATTTTGGGGATTTCCTTCTTCTACAATTTTACGGAAAGATTTTCCGGCTGCGCTTTCCGGCATCTTGGCGCCTGTCCATTCACAAATGGAAGCAAAGAGATCTATGCCATTGCTGATGAGTTGGGGGAGTACTTTACCCCCATTTTTCTTGCCAGGTAGTGTGACGATAAGGGGGATATTGATGACTTCTTCGTACAAAGCTGATTTTTGATTCCAGTGATGGGCACCTACACCGTCACCGTGGTCGCTTGAAAAAATTACCACCGTATTTTTCCAAAGACTATTCTTATCGATGGCATCTACTATTTTTCCAATCTCTTTATCTACCTTTTCTACCAGGCGATAATAATTGTATCGGTACATACGCCAGTCTTCAGGAGTAAAGTCGGCGGTAGGATATACATTATAATTGTTTCTTTTTTCACTTTCGATGACATCGGCGTCATAAGGATTTTTGGCGAAGTTGGCAGGCAAACCCGGGCAGTCGCGCATATCAGGGATATCTATGTTTCCGTAAGGGAGATTTTGGCTTCGTGCATATTCGCAGATATTATGCGGATTGTCATACGAGACTACCAGAAAGAATGGCTTTTTATGTTCGCATGAGAGATATTCAATGCAGGCTTCCGCCAACCCGTCATCACTATGTTGATAGATGTTGTCGAAGCCATATTCCTTATCGGGAACATCGAGTAACGGCAGGTGCCATTTGCCACCGTAAGCACAGTCGTATCCAGCACTTTTTACTAATGTACCTAATGTCTTTGTCTGGAGAGAATCCGGTATTATTGAACCGTTGACAGATAGCCCTACTGCATCGGGATAATGTCCCGTAAACATGGCTCCCCGTGAGGGACCACTGAGGGGAGCAGTGCAATATGCGTTTTTGAACATTACACCGGCAGCAGCCAGTCTGTCAAGGTTGGGAGTGTGTAAATCAGGGTTTCCGGCACAACTCATAGCATTGGCAGTCTGTTGGTCTGTGAAAATGTAGATAATATTGGGACGTTCTGTGGCAGAAACTACAGATGAACAGAGCAGAGAAAAGCATGCTAAATGCTTTATTGGGATTTGTTTTACCATATTATTAGTTTTTTAAGAGTTATAGCTTTTTTCAAAGGCATTTTTTATCGTCGCTAAATTACTACTTTTGATAGGTCTTGGCTGATAGCTATGTTTTTTTTATAATGTGGGATGTTCTTTTGAGTTTCAATCTTGTGTAATAGACCTTCACATTTGTGCTAATACTGCTTTATTACCATGGATAATCACTTATTCTTTTATCATTCCCCCCTTTTTTGTACCTTTGCCCGACTAAAAAGGAGATGAATGATAGTTTGTATTGCCGAAAAGCCCTCTGTGGCGCGTGACATAGCTGATGTATTAGGAGCGAAAGACAGGAGAGATGGATACATTGAAGGGAACGGATACCAGGTGACTTGGACATTCGGACACCTCTGTACGCTTAAAGAGCCGCATGAATATACTCCGAACTGGAAATCATGGAGTCTGGGAAGCCTTCCCATGATACCGCCCCGCTTCGGAATTAAGCTCATCAGCAATCCCACTTACGAAAAACAGTTCCATACGATAGAAACCCTCATGCAGAAAGCCGACATGATTATCAACTGCGGTGATGCCGGGCAGGAGGGAGAATTGATTCAACGCTGGGTGATGCAAAAAGCCGGGGCACGCTGTCCGGTGAAGCGGCTGTGGATTTCGTCATTGACGGAAGAGGCTATCCGTGAAGGTTTTGCCAAGCTGAAAGATGCTTCCGACTTTCAGCCCTTGTATGAGGCTGGATTATCCCGTGCTATCGGTGACTGGTTGCTGGGAATGAATGCTACGCGACTTTATACCATGAAGTATGGGCAGAACAAACAAGTTCTCTCCATCGGCCGTGTGCAGACACCGACATTAGCATTAATCGTAAACCGCCAGTTGGAGATACAGAACTTCGTTCCCAAGCAATATTGGGAGTTGAAAACGGTGTACCGGGAAACCACCTTCGCTGCCATAATCAGGAAGAGTGAAGAAGAACTTATTCTGGAAGCAGAGAAGAACAAGGAGGCTATTGCTGCCGGAAAGAAACCCAAAAAAGAAGAAGAGAACCGGGGAATAGACCCTATTGCCAGCCAAGAGCAAGGTGTGGCTTTATTGGAGCAAATAAGAAACTCTCCTTTTACGATTACGGATGTCACCAAGAAAGAGGGCAAAGAAGCCCCGCTTCGTCTCTTCGACCTGACTTCCCTGCAGGTGGAATGCAACAAGAAGTTTGCTTATTCTGCTGATGAAACACTGAAACTTATCCAGTCATTATATGAAAAGAAAGTCGCTACCTATCCGCGTGTAGATACGACTTTCCTGAGTGATGATATTTATCCGAAGTGTCCGGGTATCTTGAAAGGGTTGCGTGATTATGAGACTTTCACAAAACCCCTGGAAGGAACCACTTTATTAAAATCGAAAAAAGTGTTCGATAACTCTAAGGTGACGGACCACCATGCTATCATCCCTACCGGACAATATCCGCAGAACCTGACAGATATGGAACGCCGTGTGTTCGATTTGATTGCTCGTCGGTTTATTGCAGTGTTCTATCCGGATTGCAAGTTTGCCACTACCACTGTACTGGGTGCAGTGGAGGAAATAGAATTCAAGACTACCGGCAAACAGATACTGGAACCGGGATGGCGGGTTATCTTTGGAACTCCGGGAGCACAATCGCAGGAAGAAAAGGAAATAGGTGAAGAAGAAAACGTGTTGCCTGCATTTGTGAAAGGTGAAAGCGGTCCTCATGTGCCTGATTTATATGAAAAGTGGACACAACCACCTCGTCCTTACACCGAGGCCACATTGCTGCGTGCCATGGAAACGGCAGGTAAGCTGGTGGATAATGATGAACTGCGCGATGCATTGAAAGAGAATGGTATCGGCCGTCCGTCTACGCGTGCGGCAATTATCGAGACGCTTTTTAAACGTAATTATATCCGTAAGGAAAAGAAGAATCTGATTGCTACACCTACAGGTGTGGAACTGATTCAGATTATCCATGAGGAATTGTTGAAATCTGCTGAACTGACAGGTATCTGGGAGAAGAAACTACGTGAGATTGAGAAGAAGACCTATAATGCCGCTCAATTTCTGGAGGAATTGAAGCAGATGGTCTCGGAAGTTGTCATGAGTGTGCTTTCAGATAATAGTAACCGGCATATCACGATTGTGCAGGCTGTCCAGGAAGCATCTGCCGGTGGACAGAAGCAGGATGGAAAGGCGGGCAAAGGGAAAGATACCCCGAAACCTAAACGACAAAGTAAACCACGCAAAAAAGCATCTGAAACAAAAACTGATGAACCTGAAACAAAAAATAATACGGCTGAGGCAAAATCAGATATAGCTCTTGCAAATGCTTCTCAGTCGCAGATTGTTGAGGGACAACTTTGCCCGTTGTGTGGTAAGGGAACTATTATCAAAGGTAAGACGGCTTACGGCTGTTCCGAATGGCGGAATGGATGTACGTTCCGCAGACCTTTTGAATCGTAGTTCGTCATTTAAATAACATTCCTCCTATGTTGTCTATTGGAGCTCCGGTCACGGATGCCAGACAGTTCGGTTCATCTGCCATATAGAGAGTGCCGAGGAAAGCGAAAATGAGTGCTTCTTTATATTCTATGATTTGTCGTTCTGGAATAACTATTTCACAGGGGCAAAGTGCATCTATGCGCTCTATCAGAAATTTATTAAAAGCGCCACCACCGGTAATGAGCAGCTTGCTATTGCCGGATGGACGGGAGTGAGTTGTAATGACGCGCTCTATTTGATGGGCAGCATGTTCATAGAATGTGCGTAACCTGTCTTCTAAATTTAATCCGTATTTTTCCAGCATTGGGTAAACTAATGTTTCCACCCATTCGCGCCCAAGAGATTTAGGTCCTGCTTGCTGATAGAAGTCCATATTGTTCAACTCATCTAGAAGCGGCTGGCAGATAGAGCCTTGCCGGGCAATCTTTCCATCTCTGTCAAATTCCAGACCAACCTGCCGACAATAATGATTGATAACGTAATTTACCGGACTGATATCAAAGGCAATGCGATGACCGTCCTCTTCAAAGGAGATATTGGAGAAGCCTCCGATGTTGAGGCAATAATCGTAATTGGCAAAAAGTAACCGGTCACCGATGGGGACAAGCGGAGCGCCTTGCCCACCCAGCATGATATCCAGACGACGAAAGTCGGATACAGTAGGAATACGGGTTTCGGCAGCGATGGCAGCCCCGTCACCTATCTGATACATGATACGCTTTTGAGGTTCGTGGAAAATGGTATGTCCGTGGGATGCGATGATATCCGGACGTACATTGAACTCTTGCATGAACTCATTCACCCGTTCACCCAAAAACTTACCGTAGGCACTGTGGAATGTGATGAATTCGAGAGCACTCATTTGTTGGGCACCTGCACCAAGCTTCTGTTTTAAATCATCAGGATAGGTATAGCCTTTGGCGCAATCAATGTGGAAACTCCATTTTCTGGCTTCACGGCGGAAAGTGCAGCAGCAAACGTCCAGTCCGTCAAGGGAAGTTCCAGACATTAAACCGATGGCTTGAATATTGAGGTCTTTCATAGGATGAGGGATTTTTGATGTCTTGCAAATGTAGTGAGAAGAAGGGAAAAATACAATAAACTACAGGATTTTCAGTTTATATATAAGTGATGAGAAATTATTCGACTGGCTATCATGCCGAAAGGTGTTTGCCACTCGCAGCTCATAGCTTGTCACTTTATTTAATTCATATTGTTATGAAATTATATAGGCAGCTTTTATTCTTTCTTGTCGGTGCAAGTTTGTTCCTCACTTCCTGTGGGGCAGGACGGAGTTTGCGTCAGGCGGAACAAAGCTATGCCCGTGGAGAATACTTTGATGCTGCCCGTTATTATAAACAAGCATATACCCGTACTTCTCCCAAAGACCGTCCTCAACGTGGAGTACTTGCCTATAAACAAGGTGATTGTTATCGACGTATTAATTACACATTGAAAGCCAGAGCTGCCTATATGAACGCAGTCCGCTATCGTTATCCCGACACAATCTCTCATTTTTATCTGGCAGAAATGCTTCGGAAGAATGGTGAATATGCAGCTGCTACACCTTATTATGAGAATTACCTTACTTATGTGCAGCATCTTTCTGATAGAAGAGAGTGCAAAGACTCTCTGGCATATATAGGGCTTATTTCCTGCCAGTTGGCTCAGGAATGGAAAAAGAATCCTACCCGACATATTGTGAAGCGCGTTCCTATCCTCGTATCCCGACGCAGCGATTATTCTCCAATGTATGCGGGTGGTGATGCTGATGTCTTATATTTCACCTCTACCCGCAATGAGGTGAAAGGTTCTGAATTGAATGGCATCACCGGGATGAAGAGTGCCGATATATTCCATTCCAAACGGAATGAAAAGAAACAATGGCAAAAGCCAGAACCGCTTGCCTCCGAAGTGAATAGTGAATTTGAAGAGGGAGCCTGTTCTTTTTCGGCGGATGGCAAAACCATGTATTTCACTCGTTGCCGGACATTGCCCAATGCGCCTGCTTATGCTGAGATTTACGTTTCCCAACGTGTCGGGGCCGAATGGGGGGCTCCTCAGAAGTGTGCTATCATGAACGATACCCTTTCTTCCGTTGCCCATCCCGTTCTGTCTCCCGCAGGCGATTATCTCTATTTTGTGTCTGATATGCCCGGTGGACAAGGTGGGCTGGATTTGTGGCGTATTAATGTAACCCGTGATGGCTTTGGATATGTAGATAATTTAGGTCCTGACATCAATACTTCCGGTGATGAGATGTTTCCTACCTTTGCGCCGGACGGCACTTTATACTTCTCTTCCAATGGTCATCCTGGCATGGGTGGATTGGATATCTTCCGTGCCATCCCCGACAGTCTGACGGAACGCTGGCGCATTGAGAATATGCGTTCTCCTATAAATTCGCAGAGCGATGATTTCGGTATGACTTTCGAACCGGGTGCTCCTAACCGTGGTTTCTTCTCTTCCAATCGGGGAGATGCCCGTGGCTGGGACCATATATTTAGTTTCGAACTTCCTGAAGTGCACCATGTCCTGAAAGGTTTGGTATATGATAAGGAGGGGGATGTGTTGTCTGATGCACTTGTTACCCTAGTTGGTGATGATGGCACTTATCTGAAAATAAACGTGAAGAAGGACGGTACTTTTATGCAAGAACTGAATCCGGGCTGCCGTTATGCTCTGCTTGCTTCCTGCCGTGGCTATCTTAACGATAAGGAAGAACTGTTGACAGAGAATGTCAATGAAGACCGGCGTTATGAACTGGAATTTGCTCTGGCTTCCATAACCCGCCCTGTATTGATAGAGAATATCTTTTATGAGTTTGACCGTGCCGATCTGACATCGGAATCTACAGTAGCTCTGGATGAACTGATACAATTATTGAGTGATAATCCGAGTGTTACTATTGAGTTGGCTGCACATTGCGACTATAAGGGAAATGATGACTATAATCTCCACTTGTCACAGCGTCGTGCTGAATCTGTGGTGCGTTATCTTATCAAAGGTGGCATTGATTCGGAACGCTTGGCACCCAAAGGCTATGGAGAACAACAACCCAAGACTGTGACAAAGTTTACTCTTAAATCGGCGCCTTTTCTGAAAGAAGGTGATGTCTTGACGGAAGAGTTCATAAAAAATCTCCCACTGGAACAGCAGGAGATTTGTAATGCGATTAATCGCCGCACGGAATTTAAAGTATTACGAACGACGTATGCGAAATAGTGATTATCGGGTTAGTGATAAGTGATTAATTACTACTAATCACTAACCTGCTAATCACTAATTAAAGTTCAAGTGAAATTCCACCACAGCTTCAATTCCCTTCCGGAAGATATCCAACGGAATATTCTCATTTGGTGAGTGAATGGCATTTGATTCTAATCCGAAACCCATGAGCACCGTCTTGACTCCAAGTACTTGCTCGAATGTAGAAATAATAGGAATACTTCCCCCACGGCGTACGGCAAGCGGTTTCTTTCTGAAGGCTTTCTCGAAACCTTTCTCAGCAGCCTGATAGGCTGGGAGAGTGATAGGGCATACATATCCCTGTCCGCCATGCATAGGAGTTACCTTTACTTGTACGGTATCCGGAGCAATACTCATTATATAATCGGCAAACATCTGGGAAATCTTGTGATGATCCTGATGAGGAACCAAACGACAGGATACCTTGGCTGTAGCTTTAGATGGAAGTACTGTTTTAGAACCTTCACCCGTGTACCCGCCCCAGATTCCGCAAACATCAAATGACGGGCGGCAACTGTTACGTTCCAGTGTGCTGTATCCTTTTTCTCCGAATAACTCTTTCACGCCGATAGCTGCCTTATATTTTTCCTCATTAAATGGAATATGAGCTATCATATCACGTTCTGCTTGCGGCACTTCTTCTACATCGTCGTAGAAACCGGGTACTGTGATCCGTCCGTTGGCATCTACCACTTTAGCAATCATGCCGCATAACACATTGATAGGATTGGCTACTGCACCACCAAAGTGTCCTGAATGCAAATCACGGTTAGGTCCTGTTACTTCTATTTCCCAGTATGCCAGTCCACGGAGGCCGGTAGTCAGTGAAGGCAGGTCAGCTCCCAGCATGCTGGTATCTGATACCAGAATAACATCTGCTTTTAATAATTCTTTATGATCTTCACAGAAAGCTTCCAGGCTGGGCGAACCGATTTCTTCTTCCCCTTCAAAGATGAATTTGATGTTGTTCTTCAGCATACCGTGCTTCACCAGATATTCAAATGCTTTCACTTGAATGAATGCTTGCCCCTTGTCATCGTCCGCACCACGTGCCCAGATGTGCCCGTCACGGATTTCAGGTTCAAAAGGTTCACTTTTCCACAAGTCCAACGGTTCGGCAGGCATTACATCATAGTGTGCGTATACTAATACCGTTTTTGCGGTAGGGTCTACTATCTTTTGCCCGAAAACAATTGGATTGCCTTTTGATGGCATTACCAGTGCTTCATCTGCACCTGCTTCGAGCAATAATTGTGCCCAACGCTCTGCACAAGCCAGCATGTCATCATGATGCTCTGGTTTCGCACTGATGCTGGGAATACGGATGAGGCTGAACAAATCTTCCAGCATCTTGGGTTCGTTCTCTGAAATGTATTTCTGTATTTCGTTCATAATATATATAATATAGGTGTAGAGTGATAAAATGCTAAGGTGATAGGATGGTCACTCTATCACTTTACCACTCTATTGCTACTTTTTATAATTGCGTTGTACGGTCAATGAGATAGAAGTCCAGTATGGTCATGGCAGCCATTGCTTCGACAATGGGCACTGCACGTGGCAATACGCACGGGTCATGACGCCCACGGGCCTTCAACGTCGTATCTACACCATCCAAATTGACAGTATGCTGTTCCATTAGCACCGTAGCTACCGGTTTGAAGGCAACCCGGAAGAAAATATCTTGTCCGTTGCTGATACCTCCTTGAATACCGCCTGAATGGTTGGTTTTCGTTTCAATGCGTCCGCAATTGTTGAAGAATACATCATTTTGTTCCGAACCTTTTTGTTTTAAGCCTTTGAATCCGTCGCCATACTCAAATGCTTTGGCAGCATTGATACTGAGCATACCGGAAGCAAGAGCAGCCTGCAATTTGCCGAATACTGGTTGTCCCAATCCGATGGGACATCCCTTGATGACGCAAGTCACGACTCCGCCAATAGTATCGCCTTGTCCCTTAATTTTGAAAATCAACTCTTCCATTTCCTTTGCCTTCACCGGGTCCGGACAACGTACAGGGTTGGTTTCTATTAAATCGAGGTCATAAGCGGTATAGTTTTCTTCCAGGCGAATTGGACCTACTTGTGAAGTATATGCCGTAATGTGTACACCCAGTTGGCGGAGTGCTTGTTTGGCAAGTGCACCTGCCACTACGCGTGAAATGGTTTCACGTGCCGATGAACGTCCACCACCACGATAATCGCGAATGCCGTATTTCACCTTATATGTATAATCCGCATGCGAGGGGCGGTACACCTCTTTCATATTATCATAATCATTGGAATGTTGATTCTCGTTCCATACAATGAATCCGATGGGACATCCTGTTGATTTGCCTTCAAAAATACCTGAGAGGAATTCTACTTTATCACCTTCTTTCCGTGCCGTTGTAATGAGGGATTGCCCGGGACGGCGACGATTGAGTTCCGCTTGCACGAAATCCATGTCAATGCGGATACCTGCGGGAAATCCATCTATGACGCCTCCAATGCCTTTACCATGTGACTCCCCAAAGCTGGTAAGGCGGAGGATGTTGCCGAATGAGTTGAACATAATCTTTTGCTTTAATGGTTTATGTATAGGGTTAATTCATGCCAAATCCTTTGAATAAAAGCTTTTGGATGCATAAAGATAACGAATAGTTATGGATTTTTTCTCATGAAGAGGAAGAAATATTATATTTTTTATGGAATGAGATGTTTTTTATATCTTCTTTGGAAAATGTTTGCAGCTGCGTAAGTTTGTATTTACGAGAGTGCGCGCCTTTATTTCTACAGATATAATTACGCAACTGCAAATGTTTAATGAGGTTGTGAGTTCATTCTGCTAGCAAATTCTTTTTTATAAAAGGTGATAATTAAAACTTTGATGCTTAAAAAAAGAACAGCCCATCTTTAGAATAGACCTTGTTTGGTATTATTAAAAGCTGTTATTTTGCAGCCTGAAATCTTATTTTATTAAAAAGCATGACTACCCAGCGATGGGGAGCTATTATTTATTAAACAAAAAGAATATGAAGAAGAATTTATTTTATTTGTTTGCATTGATCTGTTCAATGAGTTTGTTTACTGCTTGTAGCGATGATGACGATGAAGTAAGCCCATGGGCTGGAACTTATAAAATGGCAGACTACACGGCTACGGATTATAAATGGACAGAAGAAGAAACTATGAAGAATTGGCCTGTGACAAGTGCATTGTATACAGATTGGCAATTTACTGGTGATGATAATTATCCAGAATTTATTTCTGCTTTATTACGGTATCTGGGAGGCTCTATTTTACCTCAAGCTTTGAATTCAATTACTTTAGATAAAAGTGGTAGTATTATGGCTGACTATGTTGCTAGTCCGGAAATAGCACTGGACCCAAATTCTATAATGTCTATCTTTTTTACAGGCGCTTTCCCTACTGCAAGTGAAATAAAAGCTACTTTTGCTACAAGTGGCTTTACTACTTCTCCTAAGGACTTGGCATATTGGAGTGAGAGAAATGGGAAATTTACTGTAAAATTGAATATTCCTGCTATCTTGACTGCAGCTACTGGAGCTGACGCCAGCGGTATGGCTGATATTATTGATGAGGTGTTGAGTGGAAATCCGGCTACTGTTAAAGCATTGCTTGGTGGACTTTTGAATGTTGATCTTAGTGGTATACAAGATGCTACTATTAGTCAGATATTAAGTTGGGCTAAAGATGGAATACCTATGAATATTAAGACTGCTGATAATGGTCATACTTATATTTATTTGGATAAGAGTGCCTTTGACAATCTTTTCACTCTTCGTGATACGGGTGAAACAGATGACTGGGGAGATCCTGTATCTGTGAATGATTTAATATTGCTTTGGAATGCATTGGTAGAAGGTGGAATTGTGCCGGAGGAAGCACAAGCTGCTGGAATGTTTATTCAGATGATAGGTGGGTATTGGTCAGTAACAACAAGTTTTAATTTAGGTTTGGACTTGGTGAGATAATATCTTTATGATAAATTAGAAGGAGCCGATTCGAAAAGAATCGGCTCCTTTTTTTGTTTAATAAGTAGTTCTATTGAAATGAAAAAACAATTAGATACCTTTAATTGTTTTTTATAGTTAGAGCCTTCTGAACTTGTATTATGCGTATAGTACTTAAAATTTAGATTAAAAATGGAACATTAAAACGTAGAACAGACCTTTTTTATGTGCTTTAAAAGCTGTTTCTTTGCACACTTAAATTTTTATTAAAGTAAAATAGAACATTGTGGCCTTCGATGAGAAGACTCATATTAACTAAACAAGATGATTTTATGAAGAAGAATTTATTTTATTTGTTTGCATTGATTTGTTCAATGAGTTTGTTCACTGCTTGTAGTGATGATGATGACCCTGTTTATCCGATTGAGGAAGAATTAGCAGGTACCTATAAAGGTACTTTAGATATTGAATTGGATGGGACTCCTATGGCAAATGGGATGCCAAAGAACATTACAATTGCGAAAGCTGGGAATAATATCATTAGTTTGGAATTGAAGGACTTTAATTTCATGGAAATGAACTTGGGGACTATCAAATTGGAAAAATGCGTTCTGAAACAAAATGGTACTTCTTATACATTTGCAGGTAGTCAAGAACTGAATTTAAGTGGTATTGGCAAATGTAATGTAGATGTAGCTGGTACTATTAATAATGGAAAAGCAGAAGCAAATCTGAATATTGATGTATTACAATTGGGTCAAGCGGTTAAGGTTGTATATAAAGGTACTAAATTAACAGGATCTGAGAGTTCAGAGGCAAAGATTACAGCGTTTACTATCGATAGTGAATTAGTGACAGAACAGCCGGTAATTGATGAGGCTACTGGTACTATTACTTTTAAAGTACGCGATACGGCTACTAATGATGATTTGAAAGCTTTAAAGCCTATATTCACAATATCAGAAAAAGCTACTGTAACTCCGGCAAGTGGCGTAGCGCAGGATTTTTCTGGTGGTAAAGCTGTGATTTATACAGTAATTTCAGAAAATGGAACAGTTAAAGCTTATGAGGTTTCTATAGCAGGTAGCCAGTCTGAATTGAAATTCTCTTTCGAGGAATGGGAAACTGTTCCTGGAACTTTTTTAACTAATGAATATTATTCTCCTCTACCGACAGATTTATTGGCTACGAGCGCGCCGGGAGCTGCTTATCTTAAACTGTTCAAAGTTACGGATTTACCAGTATTCCAGACAGATGATAAAAAGGAAGGTGAGTCGGCGATTAAATTAGTAACAATGGATACCAGTGATAAAGCTAATGCATTAGTTCCTGCTATTACATCAGGTTCAGTGTTTACTGGAAAGTTTGTATTGAATACGGGCGATCGTATTGCTAGTTCTAAGTTTGGTATTGCTTATGATAAACGACCAGTTTATTTCAGAGGATGGTATAAATATACTCCGGGTGCGAAATATATTGATGGCTCTAAGGCTACTAAGCCAGAAGAAGTAATCGAAAAACCGGATATAGTTGATGAATGTGCTATTCAAGCAGTATTATATGAAGCTGTAGATGCTGATGGTAAAGAAGTAATCTTGACTGGTCATGATATTAATACTTCTGATTATCGTGTGGCAATTGCTAGATTAGAAGATGGTACAGCGAAAGCAGAGTATACCTACTTTGATATCCCTTTTACCTTTTTAACTGGTAAGGCGTATGAAACAAGCAAAACTTATAAATTGGCTATTGTTTGTTCTTCAAGTAAAGATGGTGATAGTTTCATGGGTGCTGGAGGTAGTACTTTGATTCTTGATGAATTAGAAGTTATTGGAGAATCAGTAGCGGCTGAATAATAAATATCCCCCAAAATAAAAAAGCTAGAAGTTTACTTCTAGCTTTTTTAATATTTAGAATCTATGACAGCTTTAGGAAAAGTTATTGCTATAATATCTTAGAATGAATATCCAAATCCTATATTAAGATAGATAGGATACATGGCGAATGATATTGTGTCAAAGTCCTTTTTAAAGATGTCATTTAATCCCCATGTAAGATCAGCATAAACATTCAAATGCTTGAAAGCTCTCCATTCTCCACCGAATTGTATACCCCATTGAAATTTGCGTAGGTCATTAGAAAAATCATACGTAGCAATACTTTCATCAGTAAAGTCTACGCGTGAACCTGTTTGATCTGGCGTGCGGAGATGACCTTCATATACATGACCAGAAAAATCCCCTTCAAGTAAGTAGGAAAAATAAGGACCGGCTACAAGCTTCCAACGTTTGCTTATTTTGTAGTTAGCAAGAACGGGAACAGTAAGATAGGAATTCTTTACTTTAGTCTTTACACCTCCTGTCCATAGACCTTCCAATTCACCACCATTGGTATTGATAATTTTCATGCCATAATTCTTAACGGTAGCTTCGGTAGTCATATTTTTAGTTTCAAGGCGCAAACCTACAGTTAAGCCCCACATTTTTTTATCATCCAGCCATTTGGTGGCATTACCTTCAATAGAGATTGCCATACTGGGTACATAACTGTCTATTTTGCGTATTTCTTCGGGCAAAGGTAGAGGAGCGGTTCCTCCGATACTGAATCCTGCTTTCAATGAATATTCCCAACCACGAAGGTAAGACTGACCGAGAATATGAGTTCTATCTTCCTGAGCTTTTATTGATGTAGCTCCAATTACTGTTAACAGTAATGCGACGATAATAATGTTATATTTCTTCATGATTATTTCTTTTTAGTTCTCTTCGCAAATAAGTTCTACTTCATCAATATATAGAGTGCTGCCTACAGCACCTTTGAAATAAGCGCCGTCTACGCTTGAAGAGAATACAATGCCGAGTTTATATTTACCTTTCTGAAGTTCAGTTTCGTTGATTTCCTTACCATTCTGAGTTTTGAAAGGCAAATTGAATTCTGTCCATTGATCAGTTTCCAATGCTTCTTCTGCACTAATTCTGGCTAAAGATACTACTTTGTCCGAAGTAAGAGAATTGGTTCCATCCAACATAAATGAATTATCTTCAGCCTCATACATGACAGCATAGATATCAAATCGATCTTTCTTTCCACTTTGAGGCTCTCCATTCTCAGTATAAATTGGACCTGCTTTGAATTTATAATATCCTTTCAAGGCTTTCGGTCGTTTGTAGAATTGGAAACCAAAAGTTGTTGCTTTAGGAGCATCTTTAAGTGCATTAGCAAGATCAAAAGCTCCGATAAACAAATTGCCGGCAGCAATATACATCTTTACCATGGCACCAAAGCTTCCGGTGTCTTTAGTTTCCAACTTAGCACATTTATCTCTATATCCTCCTGTAACTTGTACAGTAGGATAGTCGGTAGGAAGTTTGGACATACCAGTTAGCTTGTAACCAGGATTACCACTGGACCATTGCAATACTTTTGAAATCCCTTGTGAAGTACTAGGTTCAAATTCGTAAAAAATGTGATAAGGAGTATTTTTAGCAACTAACAACTCCTCGAAATGATAGGAAGTTGGTAACTCTGTTGGCTGGACGTTTATTTCATAAACAGGTTTCCAAACATCGTCTTCGGAAGTCACCGTAAATGACCGCGAATGCTCTCCTTCGCTAAAGTTATATATATTTCCTATATCACCATCTCTGCGTTCATTGGGCTTGATGGATGCACCTTCCGGCAAGGTGAAGTTTAGTTGTTGTTTTGCGAGGTTTGCACCTTTGTGCACATAAACATCGACTTTCTTTTCGTCCGCATTGATATTTGCCAATTGTACATCAGCACCTGTACAGCCATCAATGGCTGCTTCAGAATTAAGCGCTTCGTCTTGTATACAAGAAGATAGGGCAAGTGCCACAAAGAAACACGAGGTCAGCGTTTTAATCTTCATTTAATTCAGTTTTTGGTTATTAATAATATAAAACTCAGGCGCAAAGTTAAGTTTCTTTTTTGAAATAGAAGACTTTGCGCCTGTATTAAAAACATTTTTTCTAAATTTGTGTCCATTAAAAACCGTGAAATAATGATAACTGAGTTAGAGAGAAAACGGATAATCGACCTGATACATCAGGAGGTTGTGCCAGCCATTGGGTGTACAGAGCCCATTGCAGTGGCATTATGTGTGGCTAGAGCGACAGAAACACTGGGAATAAGACCTGCAAACATTAATGTGTTGCTAAGTGCTAATATTCTGAAAAACGCTATGGGAGTGGGGATTCCAGGCACCGGAATGATTGGTTTGCCCATTGCAATTGCATTAGGTGCACTGATTGGGAAATCGGAATATCAGTTGGAAGTGTTGAAAGACAGTACTCCCGATGCTGTGGAAGAAGGAAAGCGCTTCATTGAAGAAAAACGCATCCATATTTCGTTGAAGGAGAATATAGAAGAGAAACTGTATATTGAAATCTGCTGTGAAGCCGGAGGTAACCGGGCGACCGCCGTGATTGCCGGAGGGCACACTACCTTTATATATATAGAACGTAATGGGGAAGTCCTGTTACAGAAACAACATACCGTAGGAAATGAAGAGGAAGAAGAAACTGTAGAGCTGACCCTTCGTAAAGTGTATGATTTCGCTTTAAATGCTCCGCTGGACGAAATAAGTTTTATTCTTGAAACCGCCCGTTTGAACAAGGTGGCGGCTGAACGCTCGTTCGAAGGAGAGTACGGACATTGTCTGGGTAAGATTCTGCGTGGCACTTACGAACACAAAGTGATGGGTGATAGCGTTTTCTCACATATCCTTTCTTATACTTCAGGAGCTTGTGATGCCCGTATGGCAGGTGCTATGATTCCGGTAATGAGTAATTCCGGTAGTGGTAATCAAGGGATATCCGCTACTTTACCTGTATTGGTTTATGCCGAGGAGAATGGCAAATCGGAAGAAGAATTGATACGCGCCCTGATGCTAAGCCATCTGACGGTCATCTATATTAAACAAAGTCTGGGACGCTTGTCCGCCTTATGTGGCTGTGTGGTTGCTGCTACCGGTTCCAGTTGTGGCATCACCTGGCTGATGGGAGGAAGCTACGAACAAGTATCTTATGCTGTCCAGAATATGATAGCCAACCTTACCGGTATGATTTGTGATGGCGCCAAACCCAGTTGTGCCCTAAAAGTAACCACCGGTGTTTCTACCGCCGTTCTTTCCGCCATCATGGCTATGGAAAACCGCTGTGTGACTTCTGTAGAGGGAATTATAGATGAAGATGTAGACCAAAGCATCCGTAACCTGACAAAGATAGGATCACAAGGAATGAATGAGACGGATAAACTGGTGCTGGAGATAATGACGGGAAAAAATTAGTAAATTGAGAATTGAGAATTAAAAATTGAGAATTATACTATGCAGCATGATAGCGCAGCTAATTCTCAATTTTCAATTTTTAATTCTCAATTTATTAATGGCAGCATCCGCCTTCGCATCCATGCTCATGGTCACCACAACCGTCACCACAATCACCGCAACCGCAACTGCATCCGCCGCCGCTCATCATACGGGCAATTTCAGCCAATTCTTCGTTGGTTGCCGGACGGCTTTCTATGATTTCACCTACAAAGTTCAGGTCGCAACCTGCTAACGGATGATTCATATCCATTACAACAACGTCTGCTTTAACTTCCTGCACGGTTCCATTGATGCGTTGGCCTTCGGCAGTCATCAGAGGAACTACGTTACCTGCTGTGATTCGTTCACTGTCGAACTTGCCGTCTACTTCGAAAATCTGCTTCGGAAGGTCGATAACATGTTCTTCATCGTAAGAGCCGTAAGCATCGTCACAAGCGATAGTAAAATCAAACTTATCACCGATTTTCAAGTCTTTCACTTGGTCTTCGAAAGAGTCTAAAGTCAGGCCCAGACCGGAAATGAACTGGAATGGGTGTTCGGCAGTTGCTTCTTCAGTGAAATCTTTTTCACCGTCTTCTATAGCGTATAATTTATAAGCTACGGTAATGTACTTGTTTTCTACTGTTTCCATATTCTTTTTATAAATTGGTATTTTCTTCGTTTTTTAAAAGCGTCAAAGGTACGAAATAAATTTGAAAGGGAGCGCAAAGTATGAGAATAAGAATCTTTCTTCTGCTTCCGGACTATACTTGTTACCTACCTTCTCCCTACCTACTCCTTATCTACTCCTTACCTTCTCCTTGTCTATAGGTAGGGAGAAGGTAGGTAACAAGTGGGACAGGATAGTGGTTCAGATAGGGCTAATTGATATTACAGTAAAAACTTAATGTGCAGAGTGCTTTATTCATTTCACTAATTAAATTAATCCATGAATCAGGCTTGCGAAACTTGAATAATAAATAAAAAAATCGGTGCAACCGTTTCATCTGCATGAGCAAAAATATATGTTGTAAATAAATTATTGTCTCAAATGTTCGTTGATTTACAGGAGTTTATGTTCTTCGCTTGAATTTGAGTAAAAGAAAAAACTAAAACAGTAAAATCAAATATTTTAATAGGCATAGATTTGCGGCGTTAATTTTAATTTAAACATTATGAAAGATGTAAAAATGTTAATTAGAGATTGGAATAAGCATCAATGTTTGATGCTATTCTTATGCTTATTCTTTTTGTCTGCAGGGATTTCTCAAGTGGTACATGCTACTTCGAATGTTACGATGGGGATTGACCAGAATCTGCGGATTACGGGTGTTGTAAAAGACACCAACGGCGAACCCATGATTGGAGTGACAGTAATGGTGAAAGGGGCTGGTACCGGTGCTATCACAGACATTGACGGTAATTACAGTGTATCTGTACCTGGAAGTAAGAGTGTACTGACATTCTCTTTCGTAGGATATACTACTAAAGAAGTGATGGTGGGTAACCAAAAAACTATCAATGTTACTTTATCCGAAGATTCCAAAATGATAGATGAAGTTGTGGTCATCGGTTTTCAGTCCCAAAAGAAAGGAAACCTGACGGCCTCCGTGGCTTCAGTTGGGGCTGAAGCATTGGAAAACAGACCGGTTTCTAATATTGGACAAGCTCTGCAAGGTATGGTTCCGGGATTGAACGTTAGTATCGCTGGTGGTGACCCCAATAAGGTACCTTCATTGAATATCCGTGGTGCAACGACATTCCGTCAGAGAGGTACATCTAATGACGATAAGAATAAGTTCGATGTAGTTTCAGGCTCTCCACTGATTTTATTGGACGGTGTTGAAATCACTTCTGAAGACTTAAATCAGTTGAATCCGAACGATATTGACAATATGTCGTTCTTGAAAGATGCTTCTGCTGCTGCTATCTATGGTACAAGAGCTACTTTCGGTGTAATATTGGTTACCACAAAAGGAGGGACTTTCAAGCAGAAAGCAAAAATAGATTATTCTTACAATTTGGCTTTCGATCAACCTTATGCATTGCCTGATATTCTGGACTCATACTATATCTATAAGGCAGGAGCGGACAAGAACCTTTGGACAGGTGCCATTGCCGAATATTCACAGCACGACAAGGACATGATGGAGCATATGTTGGCTTACATGAAAGATCCTGTGAATAATAAACCTTATTTCATGGAAGGTGATGCCATTCAGTGGGTAGGTAATACGAATCCTTATAAAGAGTTGGTGAAAGACTGGACTCCGACGCAGAAACACAACCTCTCTATCAGCGGTGGTGGTGACAGGATCAGTTATTATATTTCTTTGGGTATGCAAGACCAGAAAGGTATGTATGAAATCAGAACCGATGAACTGAAAAGATACAATGCCATGCTCAGTGTGAATGCTAAAGTGACCAACTGGTTCACAGTGGCGGCCAAGGCTTCGTATAACGTGTTCGATTATGATGCGCCAACGCAACAAACAGATGGAATGAACCTCTGGAATTATGCTAAGTCTTATTATCCGGAAAACTATATTTATCAACCGGTATTAACAGGCCCGGATGATCCTTTGCCAAACCATGTGACAGAAAATCCCGTCAGCTATCTTTACGCAGGCGGGCGTAATGTCACTTCCAGACGAAAGACTATTCTTTCTATCAGTCCGGAGTTTACAATCATACCTAAAATATTGAAAGTAAAGGCTGATCTCTCTTTTGCTCCTACTACCTATCAGAGAGAAAAGACTCATCCGAAGCAGTCACGTGTCAATAATTCATGGACTGCCCTCGAAAACCGTTGGGCAACAGAAAATACGGGTTATGTCCAACGTACCAATACGGATAGATATTCTATCAACGTATATGCTGACTATAACCAGACTTTCAAGGAAAAGCATAACGTGTCCTTGCTGCTGGGTATCAATCAGGAGCAAGAAACTTATGCCGGTTCTTCCATTACATTGACAAAAATGCTTGATCCGTACATCCTGAATCCTACTCTGGTAGAAGATATTACAGCAAATACCTCGGGCAATTCTCATTATGAGATTGCTTCACGCGCCGTATTCGGGCGTATCATGTACAACTACATGAGTAAATATCTGATTGAATTGGATGCTCGTTACGATGGTAGCTCTAAATTCCCGAAAGATTCACGTTTCCAATTCTTCCCGACAGTTTCATTGGGATGGAGAGTCTCGGAAGAAAAATTCATGGATTGGTCGAGAGATTGGTTAGATAATTTCAAGATTAGAGCTTCATGGGGACGTTTGGGTAGTCAGCCCAGTTCAAACTATCCGTATCAGTCTGTTTTTGGAACTTCAGAGGGGTATTTTCTGTTCGATGGAACACGTTATCCGACCGGTATCGTCACTCCTTCACTGACCAATCCTAACTTGACTTGGGAAAAATCGACGACTAAGAATCTTGGTTTCGACTTCACTTTCCTGAAGAATCGTTTAACGTTCAGTGCTGATGTTTTCGAAAGAAAAGTGACTGACATCTTAATACCGGGTGGAAAGGATTATCCGGCATTGATTGGTGATGACGATTTGCCTTTTGAAAATGCAGGTGTTCTGAAAACAACAGGATTTGAACTTCAGGCTAAATGGTCGGATAAACTGGCTAACGGATTTGGCTATAGCGTAGGTGTTGCACTTTCAGATGATAAGGCTAAAGTATTAAGCTATCCCTCCAACCCAACCAATAAGATCGGTGACGGTGTTTTGTATAAAGGATACACTGTAGGCGACATTTGGGGATACGTAACCGGAGGTATTCTTCAGGAAAGTGACTTTGACGGTGTAGGAGCAAACGGAAAGCCGTTGTATCATGGACCGTATTTCAAGGGTGGGCAAGCCTATCCGGGTTATGTTTGGTATAAAGATCTGGATAATGATGGTGTTATCACAAGTGGTTTAAGTACTATAGACGATCCGGGTGACAGAAAAGTGATTGGTAATAATGCACCGCGCTATCGTTACAACATTACAGCCAACTTCCAATATAAAGGTTTCGACTTGGATTTGATGTTCCAAGGCGTGGGTAAGAGAGACTATTGGTTGTCGTCCGTCTCAAGCTACTGGGGTGGCGGAGCCGGGTCATGGGAGACTTACAATCAGTCGTGGACTCCCGAAAGGACGGATGCCAAATTCCCCATGTATGGTTCTGGTCTTGGCAGCTATCCCCAAACCGGCTATCTGCTTGACGCTTCTTACATCAAACTGAAACAAGTGATCTTGGGATATACTTTCCCAAAATCGTTGATTGGTAAAATTGGATTGGAGAAATTGAGACTGAATGTATCTGCTTATAACTTGTTTACCATTTCGGATGTACCTAAGTATTATGATTCGGATTATCTGTCCGATGCATATCCTCCGAAACGGACATTCAGCGTAGGTATTCAAGTAGGTTTTTAATGTTTTAAATCAATAGAGATTATGAAAAAATATTCGATTATAGCTTTGTTCGTGACCTTGGTGGCATCTTTGTCGTCTTGTAACGATGACTTCATGCAACGAGATCCGATAGATGATATGGCCGACGGTACTTTCTTTACGAAAGAAGCCGATTTGCAACTATATTTGGACGGAATTTACAGATATTATGTGTATGGACATGGTATTGGCGGAACTAATAATACGTCACACGACAAAGGCTTCTTGGCTGTAAAAGCCGGTAGCCAGATTATTTTTGGAGATGCATTCAGTGACAATACAGTTTATGCAGGTGGTATTGATGGTAAATTGGGAGGTACTTATGATACTCCGAATTCGGCTTCCAAGAACTTCGACGCACCTTGGCAGTGGGAGAAACTTCGTAAAGTAAACTACTTCCTGAACCATTATGCAGAAGTGGGTGATCCTGAAACATTGAAGAAATATGCTGCCCAGGCTTATTTTTTCAAAGCATGGGATTATTATATCAAACTGGTGGCTTTAGGTGAAGTACCTTGGCTGGACAAAGAATTGGATACTGCTTCACCGGAACTTTACGGCCCTCGTATGCCACGTGTGGAACTAGTTGAAAATATTCTGAAATGCTTCGATTTTGCCATAGAAAATTTGGAAGACAATGATAATTCTTGCGGATATATCAATCAAGATATGGCTTTGTTCCTGAAAGCACGTTTTTGCTTGTTCGAAGGAACTTTCAGAAAGTATCATACAGAATTAAATCTGCAATCTACGGCTAACGGATTGTTAGGTATGAGTCGTGATGCTGCCTGGAAAATTATTGAGAAGAATAGATATTCGCTTTTTAAACATGCTACTGCGAAAGATTCTTATTGGCAATTGTTTATACAAAAGGGCTCTCCCGAAACAGAAGGCAATAATGAGACTATCTTGTCACGTGTTTATGATGGTGTAAAATTGGGACATGACAATCCTCGTTACTGGGGATTCAATAACCACACACGCTACTGCCTGGGTGCTCCTGTAGCCATGCTTGAAGATTATCTGTGTGAAGACGGACGGCCTATTTACTTGGGAGGTACAGAAGGTAACTACGAAGTAAACCCTTTGTTCAAAGGATATGATGGAATGTGGGAGGAATTGGATAACCGTGATCCCCGCTTGACTCAAACTGTTTGTAAACCGGGCGAATATGCCTCTATCTTTGATGCGGATGATAACACATACAGTCTTGAGGAATCAGGTGTCATTTATCCGATGATTACTTATGATACAGGTGGTGGTTCTCCAATGAAGAAGTATAATTCAACGGTGACCGGTTATCGTTTCATTAAACACTGGATGCCCGATTATGCAGAATGGGAAGCGAATTCCAAAGGTGTGCAGACTGCACATATGTTTCGCTATGGAGAATTACTGTTGATTTATGCAGAAGCCAAAGCTGAATTAGGTGAAATAACCAATGAAGATTTGAATATTACTGTCAATGCGTTGAGAGAAAGAGCCGGATTCGACTTTGCTAAGTATCCCAATGCCAAGCTGACTTTATCCAATATTCCTGCAGACCCGCGTTTAGATGCTATTTATTCACAGAAACTGGATTACTCCGTATCTCCGATAATCCGCGAAATAAGACGTGAACGTCGTGTAGAAATGATGATGGAAGGTATGCGCTATGAAGATCTGATGAGATGGAAAGCCGGCAGACTGTTTACTGTTCCTGTAAGAGGGATGAAGATGACACAGGAAAAGATAGAACTGTATAGTAAAAATCGTAATGATGAGAAGTACAAGGATTTCCCATACAAAATAACAGTGCCTATCGGAGAAGTGGGTAATAAAGTAATTGTGGATGATGACGGTTTCATTATTCCTTATCCTACGTCTACTACCGTAATCAAAGGTGAGTTACCTTGGGATGATAAACGTTACTATTATCCGATACCTTTGAATGAAATGCTTATGAATCCGCTGTTGATACAGAATCCGGGTTGGAAAGATATTAATAGATAACTGATAAATATAAGAATAAGATTATGAAAAAATATATATATTTCTTAGCAGGAATTCTTTCGTTCGGAGCACTGTTCACCAGTTGCGATGACGATGACTTTGGCAAGGCGGTGAACATTACGGTTGAAAATGCAACGAATCTTGAAAGTGATATTTTTGGTGTCATTGTGACGGAAGGTCAGCCTCTGCAGTTGAAACCGTTCATTATGCCTGAAAGTGCAAGAGAGAATGCTATAAGCTATCATTTTGCGGGTGAACCTACCGGTGCTATCGATTTGAGTGAAGATGGCTTGATAACTCCTAAGTTGACAACACCTGCTGAAGGTGCTATTCCGTCTCCACTGGGTACGGATACTATTATCGTGAGAGTTGACGATGGATCAGGTACATTCGTTAGATATCCGGTCAGAGTAATCAGTAATATAGTACTTGTTTCAAGTATTACTATCCAGTCCGGTGGACAAACTGCAGAAGTAGAAAGCGGTAAGACTTTTGATTTATCTCAATATGTGACTGTCAATCCTGCCAATGCAACCGACAAGAGCGTTACTTATACTACAGAAGATGAAACTGTGGCAACGGTTGACCAGAATGGTTTGATAACTGTTGTAGGAGAGGTGGGACAGACTACTAACATTGTGATAACAGCTAATGATAGAGGTAAGCAGTCTGCCACTTGCAGGGTGAAGGTTGCTGCTGAAGCTCCGTTGTATGTAGGTTTCCCATTCTCGGATAACTGGGGGTATTCTTCTAATTTGGGTACCAAGGAAGGTGATATGAAGAATTTATTTGATGATAAGAATTCAACTTTTTGGGCACCCGATATAACAGTGCGCCCCATTTATGACCCGGTTTGTTATCTGGATATTAATCTGGGAGAGCCTATCAAGTTCGGTCAGTTAGGCTATAGGCATCGTAGCTTAAATTACTCTCATTTGCAATGCCATACATTCAAATTGGAGGCCAAGAAAACAGAAGGTGACGCATGGACTGATTTAGGAGAGTTTGTTACGACACCCTTAAAGGTAGATGATTACCAATTATTCCAGGTTGAGCCTATTGAAGCCCAATATATCAGAATAACCTTCGTTAAAGGTCATTTGAGAGATGGAAAGACTGATTGGAATTATTCTGAAACCGGTAATGTTTCCGTAGGAGACTTGCAAGTATTCGTTTATAATAGGTAATTACTTTCGTAAAATAGATAATATTGAAGGGAAATCTTGTTATGAGATTTTCCTTCAATATTTTAATCTTTTGTGTTCTGTTTTTTTGTAACTTAGCCCCCTAATGTGAACTTTAACTTTTAACACGATAAAGGCTTTATGAAAAGTAGATACTTATTGTTCTTGCTGACTTTTTTTTATCTTATGCCGGCTTCTATCACTGCCACTGAGAAATACAAGTTCAGAACCATGTCGCCCGAAGGAGGATTCTACTACGATGGAGTAAAAGCGATAGAACAGGATAAAGAAGGTTTTATATGGATCATGATGGACTATGAACTTTATCGTTTCGATGGCTATCATTATAAAAAATACTATCCTTATTTTGCCTCGATGGCTCCTACCCAAAGATGGATATTTAACAATATGACATCTGATTCTTGTGGCCGTCTGTATGTAAATACGAATAATGGTTTGTATTGCTACGAGCGAATTTCTGATCGGTTTGAGAAAATCTATGATGCGGTTTCGCACGTTAAGGTAGATAAAATGGATAATCTTTGGATCAGATATAATAACAAGTGGAATATACTGGATACGAGTAAGGGAGAACTCAACGTGCCTTGTTATGATGGAAAAATGCCCACCTATAATAATACCGCTTTTTGTATCTATAACAAGGATTTGTACACTTTCATCCATCGGAAAGTTTATCGATTTAATTATGTGGAGAATAAGTTTGTACTTTGCCTGACATTACCAAATGTAGGTAATGGATATATTCGTTTTGCTCAGGCGTATATGGGGAAATTATGGTTGTTTATCGATAAGGAGGGGCTCTATAAAATAGATTTGTCCACTTTCAATATAGAAGACCACTATGAACCTCTGCCCGAATACAATAGCAATTCATTGCGAGCATTCTATATAGACAAGAAAGGAATGATTTGGTTAGGAACCATAGACGGGCTGTATATACTTGATTCTTCAAATAGGAAACTGACACAATATAAGCATTCCGGGACCGACCCTTTTAGTTTGCCACATAATTCTATTTGGGAGATAAGTGAAGATAGGCAGTCTAATGTCTGGATTGGCACTTATTCGGGAACTTTATGTTATGTAAATATAGATGAGAATGGTGCTTTCAAAACTTATCATACCCAAAACAGCGGGCTGAGTTATGCACCGGTGAGCTCATTTGCTGAAGAACAAGATTATCTTTGGATCGGTACGGAAGGTGGAGGAATTAATCGTATGAACAAGGCTACCGGAGAGTTCAGTTCCTTTACTCATAAGAATAATGTTGCCTTTAATAATGTAAAATCGTTGATAATAGATGCCGATGATAATTTATGGATCTCTACATTTAGGGAAGGTATGGATCTTTATAATTCTGCGCGACATAAAGTTGTTAATTACAAGCATTCCAAGAGCGATTCCACTTCTTTACTGGTAAATGATGTGCGGAAAACTATCCTCGAAGGAGATTCCGGAATGTGGGTGGCTTATCAGTATCCCATGCCTGAAGTCTCTTACTTTTCTTATCGCAGCAAGTCATTTACTCATTTTAGTTTGGACAGTACTCGCAATTATGCTTACTTGTTCGATATTTTGCGGCAAGGAGAGAGTACGTTATGGGCTATTAGTAATGAAGCACTTTACCGTATGGATACGCATACATGTGCTGTGGAGAAGATAGTTCCCAATGATTCTACATATTTAGGGCTGTTTACTTTTTGTTTGGATGATTCAGGTAATATCTGGATAGGTACCATAGGCAATGGACTTATTAAGTTTGATACTAATACTTACAGCTTTACTTCACTGAAAGAAGGGTTACAGCAAAATATCTATTCTATCTATAGTATTTGTTATGACGACGGAAATGTCTGGATGGGAACTGACGAAGGGCTATTTTGCTATGATATAGCTCGTAATTATTTGATGAATTTTGATAAGAGAGAGAATACGCAGGGACAGGTTTATTATCCGTTGGCATCTATGAAGGGGCGAGATGGGTTATTGTATTTTGGGGGAACAAATGGCTTTACAATTATTGACCCGAAGAAGATTTCGCTTAACAACTATAAACCTAAAGCAATTATTTCTGATTTCTTCATCGACCATGAGTCGGTTCACCCCAACTATGTGTTGAATGATTCGCTTAATACTGTTATGCTCGACTATGAGCAGGTGAATTTTGGTTTCCAGTTTTCCTCTGATAATTACCATATTCCTGAGAAAAATCGTTTTAAGTTTCGGTTGAAAGGGTATAATGATTCTTGGATTACTGCGAATGCGCAGCAACGCGTGGTGATGTACTCGAAGGTGCCGGCAGGAACTTATTATTTTGAAGTCTATGCTGCCAATAATGATGGTGTCTGGAGTGATAAACCTACAGTTATTAAAATTATAAGAAAAACTGCTCCATGGCTTAGTTTGCCTGCGTATTTTCTCTATGTACTGACAGTATTAGGAGTTGCTTGTCTGATTTATCGCCACTATGCCGAAAAGAAGAAACTGAAGATGTTACTTTATCAGGAGAATATAGAAAAAGACAAGAAGGAGCAAATACATCAGGCGCAACTGCGCTTCTTTACTAATATATCACATGATTTCCGGACTCCGTTATCTCTTATTCTCGCAGCTTTGGACAAGTTGAGGCGTGAAGGTCTGAAGGAGTATTATTATCGGATATTAAATGGTAATGTTCAACGTCTGTTGAATTTGGTAAACGAATTAATGGATTTCAGGACTATAGAGAATGGTATGATGCATCTGGAATTGCAGCCGCTGAATATCAATCATTTTGTGAAAGAAATAGCCAGTGATTTTATTGATTATGCGGGACAGCGGGACATTGATTTTCAAATAAAGTGTGACGAGACTCTGTCTGCTGATATTTATGTTGATAAAAATATTATTGAGAAGATTGTTATGAATCTGCTGAACAATGCTTTTAAATATACGCGGGATAAAGGTAGAATTATTTTGGAAATAAGACGCGGAAAGGACTTTGTTTCCCGCTATAAGAATAGCTATACGGTAGGAGAGAGTATGAATGATGTTTTTTCCATAATTGTCAGCGATACAGGGGTGGGGATCTCTCAGGAATCTATCAGTAGTGTTTTTGAACGGTTTTATAAAGTGAATACAGTAAATGCAGATTCGCATCTGGGCACCGGAATCGGGCTGGCACTTGTGAAGAGTCTGGTATTGCTACAGAAAGGTAATATTTCTATTTTTTCTGAAAGAGAGATGGGAACGGATATGATTGTCTGTCTGCCTCTTGATAGCAATATCTTTGATGATGCAGATTTCATGAATCAAAAAGAAACTGTTCAGGAAGCGACAGTACAACCTAAAGGTGAAAATGTTCTACCTACTGATATAAAAGATATAGAGGACGGGCTTTCGCTTTCGAATAAAAAGAAAATATTGGTTGTTGAAGATAACGAAGACTTAAGGATGTTAATTGCTGAATCTTTATCGGAAGAATTTCAGGTGATGCAGGCATGTGATGGAGTTGCAGCATTGAAACTGATAGAAGATGTGGATTTTGATTTGATTATAAGTGATATCATGATGCCCAACAAAGATGGAGTTTCTTTGTGTAATGATATAAAAAATGATATGAACACTTCACATATTCCTGTCATTTTACTGACTGCCAAAACCAGCCTTGAAAGTAAGATTGAGGGAGTTGATTCGGGAGCAGATCTTTATTTTGAGAAACCGGTTGATTTGACTTATTTGAAATTATCGATTCAAAATATATTCAGAAATCAGCAGCAGTTGAAAGAACATTACGCCAAGAATTATTATGCGGACAGTAACGAGTTATCTTCTAATGAACAAGACAGCAAATTCCTTAAGCAGTTTATAGCTTTTATTGAAGCTAATATGGATCAGTCGCAAATGGATGTGAATTTGATAGCTGAGGAATTGTCAATGAGTAGGAGTAAACTTTATACGAAGGTTAAAAGCTTGACAGGAAAATCAGTTGTGGAATTTGTCTTGAATTGCCGTTTGCGAAAGGCTGCTAAATTGATTATCGAAGAAAATATGACGATGAGAGAAGTGATGATGGAGATAGGAATAGAGAGCCAGGCATACTTTACCAATTCCTTTAAAAAAGTGTTTGGTGAAACGCCTACATCCTTTGCTGCAAAGCATAAAAAGTAGTTCCGGAGATGGATTTGGATAAAACAAATGGCAAATTGAGCAAAGCGTTGAGGGAGGAATTGGCTTCCTTTGCAAAAACTTTTAAATTTACTAACATGAAAAACGTTTTGCTATTAACTGTTTTAATTTCATTGTTGACTGTTGGTGCATTTGCTCAAAAGCAACAACAACTATTGCCTGCCGACCAGGAAATCTCTTTAAAATATGGTGCCGATCGTTTAGGAAAACGCCATGATGATTCTATGCGGAAATTTCGTGATAATAGGTTGGGCGCATTTATACACTGGGGACTTTATGCCATCCCGGGAGGGGAGTGGAATGGTAAGGTATACAATGGAGCTGCCGAATGGTTGAAATCGTGGGCGAAAGTTCCAGCAGACGAGTGGCTGAAATTGATGGACCAGTGGAATCCTGAGAAGTTTAATGCTAAGGCTTGGGCGAAGATGGCTAAGAAGATGGGGGTGAAGTATGTGAAAATTACTACGAAACACCACGAAGGTTTCTGTTTATGGCCAAGTAAATATAGCCAATATACGGTGGCGCAAACACCTTATAAAAAAGATATTTTGGGTGAATTGATAAAAGCCTATAATGATGAAGGCATTGACGTTCATTTTTACTTCTCGGTGATGGACTGGAGCCATCCGGATTACCGGTATGACATTAAGTCGAAAGAAGATGAGGCCGCTTTTAATCGTTTTTTGGAGTTTACGGACAATCAGTTGAAGGAACTTGCTACCCGTTATCCTACCGTAAAGGATTTTTGGTTTGACGGTACATGGGATGCTAGTATTAAAAAGAATGGTTGGTGGACGGCCCATGTAGAACAAATGTTGAAAGATATGTTGCCGGGTGTGACAATCAACAGTCGCTTGCGTGCTGACGATTATGGTAAACGTCATTTCGACAGCAATGGTCATTTGATGGGCGATTATGAATCAGGCTATGAACGCCGCCTGCCCGATCCGGTGAAAGATGTGAAAGTGACTCGTTGGGACTGGGAAGCATGTATGACGGTTCCCGAAAACCAATGGGGGTATCATAAAGATTGGTCTATAAGTTATGTAAAAACTCCATTAGAAGTGCTGGAACGCATAGTACATGCTGTTTCTATGGGAGGAAATATGGTGGTGAACTTCGGACCGCAAGCTGATGGTGACTTCCGTCATGAAGAGAAGGAATTGGCTGATGCCATTGGCAAGTGGATGCAGGAATATGGTGAGTGTATCTATGGCTGTGATTATGCTGGCTGGGACAAACAATCCTGGGGGTATTACACCCGTAAAGGAAAAGATGTGTATATGGTTGTTTTCAATCCCCCTTATTCTAAACTTTTAGTAGTAAAGACGCCGAAAGGTACAAAAGTAACAAAAGCTGTTTTGTTGGATGGAAAAGATATCGGTGTGAAAGAAACTGCACGTAATGAATATAATGTGAACATGCCGGCAAAGGCGCCTGCTGGTCCTTTTGTTATCAAGCTACAGATAGAAGAAGATGCAAGTGTAACAGATAAATACCGTGATGCACTGACCTGATTTCTGTTAGTATGTGGTTCCGTCAATACTCATTTTTTTAATCTGAATATTCTAACCTTTAATTATATATAATGTTATGAAGAAGCCTTTTCTTCTTATATTTTTCTTCCTGATAACTGTCATGCAGGTCGTTGGACAGCAACACTTTGACAAGGCTGCCATAAAATCCATCATGAAGCGAGTGGCGGATTGGCAGATAGCCAATCCTAATAAAGGGGCGGAACATGACGATTTGGATTGGACACATGCAACCTTGTATATGGGAATGCTGGATTGGGCGGAACTGACGGAGAAAGAAGATGGTGATGATTCATATTACCAATGGTTGCTCCGTATAGGACGACGTAATCATTTTCAAGTAGGAAAGTGGATGTACCATGCTGATTTTATTGCCGTAGGACAGCCTTTTATCGACCTTTACAATAAATATGGCAATAAGAAGATGATTGCACCCGTCATGGCGAGAGCTAACTGGATAATAGAAAATCCGGCAGAAACGACTTTGGAACTGGATTATGGCAAATTGGAAACCTTGGATCGCTGGTCTTGGTGTGATGCATTATTTATGGCTCCCCCTGTATATGCCAAACTTTATGCACTAACTAAAGACAAAAAGTACTTGGATTTCCTAAACAAAGAGTACAAAGCCACTTACGATTACCTGTATGATAAGGAAGAACATCTATTCTACCGCGACCGCCGTTATTTTGCCAAGCGGGAGGCTAACGGTAAGAAAGTGTTTTGGGGACGAGGCAACGGTTGGGTATTGGGAGGACTGGCTGAAATATTGCAGGTGCTTCCCCGGAATGAACCTTCGCGTGCCTTTTATCAGGATTTGTTTGTGACCTTGGCTACCCGTGTAGTCGGTTTGCAAAGTCCGGATGGATATTGGCATGCCAGTTTGCTTGATCCTGCATCCTACCCATCACCTGAAACAAGTGCAACTGGATTTATCGTTTATGCGTTTGCTTATGGTGTGAACGAGGGGCTTCTCGATAAAAAAACTTTCATGCCGGTGATAGAGAAAGGGTGGCAAGCGTTGGTGGATGCGGTGGAACCAACAGGTAAACTGGGTTATGTACAGCCTATCGGTGCCGACCCGCGTAAAGTGACGCGAGACATGACCGAGGTTTATGGAGTCGGAGCATTTTTGCTGTCCGGATGTCAAATTTATAATCAATTATCTAACCATGAAAAATAATATATTGTTTTTACTGATTGTTTTGTTGATGTCAGGTGTATCCGGTAAGATGGATGCGCGCGAAGTGACATCATTCAATGACGGTTGGGAATTTAAGAAAGGTCCGTTTTCAAAAGACGCTATGCAAGCTGTACAAAAATGGAATACGGATTGGCAGGAAGTAACCATCCCTCATACGTGGAATGCAGACGATATGCAGAAGAAAGTGTCTGCTTTCTATGAAGGTGTAGCCTATTACCGGAAAAAGTGTACTTTCCCCAAAAGTATGGAAGGTAAACGTATCTTTCTGCGCTTTGAGGGTGTTGGTTCGTGTGCCGAAGTCTATGTCAATGGTTACTTGGCAGGCACGCATAAGGGAGCTTATTCTGCTTTTGTATGCGAGATTGGCTCGCAAGTGAAGTTTGGTAAAGAAAACGAGATTATAGTAAAAGCAGATAATGCTTCACGTCCCGATGTCATTCCGACTAATCACATTCTATTTGGGGTTTATGGGGGAATTTACCGTCCTGTGTGGTTGATTGTGACGGAACCTTGCAACATCGTTGTGAATGATTGTGCTTCTTCCGGTGTGTATATCACTCAAAAGAATGTTTCAAAGAAATCGGCTGAAGTAACTGTAAAGGTGAAAGTGGATAATGCAACCATGGCCCCTGCCTTATTGGAACTGGAGAATGCCATATATGATATGGATGGCAAATTAGTGAAGACGCATAAGCAGTCTTTTGAACTTACTCCACAAGGTGTACAAAACTATACTTCTCAGTTTAGATTGCACAATCCTCATTTATGGCAAGGACGTGAAGACCCTTATCTATATAAGGTTGTATCACGTCTTATGCAGAATGGGTGCGTGATAGATGAAATTGTTCAACCGTTGGGGGTTCGCAACTATGAAGTTGTGGCCGGTAAAGGTTTCTTTTTGAATGGAAAACGATACCCCATGTATGGTGTAACCCGCCATCAGGATTGGTGGGGGCTGGGTAGTGCATTAACTAATAAGGAACATGATTTCGACTTGGCACAGATTATGGATATTGGTGCTACTACTGTTCGTTTTGCACATTACCAGCAATCAGATTACATTTATTCACGTTGCGATACGCTGGGCCTGGTTATTTGGGCTGAGATTCCTTTCGTAAACCGTGTTACCGGACAAGAGTGGGATAATGCCCACCAACAGATGCGTGAACTGATTCGTCAGAGTTTCAACCATCCTTCTATCTATGTATGGGGAATTCATAATGAGGTGTATCATCCGCATGGTTACACCGCAGCCCTTACGCAGTCTATTCACGACCTTTGTAAGTTGGAAGATCCGGGTCGTTATACGGTGTCTGTCAATGGTTATGGGCATGCCGACCATCCCGTTAATCAGAATGCAGATATACAAGGTATGAACCGTTATTTCGGTTGGTATGAAAGGAAAGTACAAGATATCAAGCCGTGGATAGAGAAGATGGAACAGGAGTATCCTTGGCAACGCTTGATGCTGACAGAGTATGGTGCGGATGCTAATATCAAGCATCAGACAGAAATTTTAGGTGATGCCCTGAATTGGACAAGTCCCTTTTATCCGGAAACATTCCAGACCAAAACGCATGAATATCAGTGGAGCATTATCTCCCAGCATCCTTATATTATCGCTTCTTACTTGTGGAACATGTTCGATTTTGCAGTACCGACGTCCAAAAGAGGTAGTGTGGATGCTCGTAATATGAAAGGAATGATGACTTTTGATCGCAAAATCAAAAAAGATTCTTACTTCTGGTATAAAGCGAATTGGAGCAAGGAGCCGGTTATTTATTTGACACAACGCCGGAATGTGGAGCGTGAAAGGAAAGAGACCACTGTGACGGTGTACTCCAATATAGGCACTCCCAAGGTGTATCTCAATGGACGGGAACTGACAGGTGTTCGGAAGGGCTATACCGATGTACATTATATATTCGATAATGTGCTCTTGAACGATGGTAAGAATGTGCTGAAAGCGACCGTCTCTCGCCAAGGACAAGAGTATACGGATGAAATAGAATGGATGTATAATGGAGAACGCGAACGGACAGCAGATTCTCTTGAATACGAGAAAGAACATGGTAGTTGGTAATGTTTTTATTATGTATGATTAATTTGTTTGTAATTTTAAATTAGGATTGAAATATGAAGAACTTTAAATTGTTGTTGTTAGGGCTTTGCGTTGTAATGTGTGCATGCTCTGCGCAAACTCAGACTTCCATGACCAACGAGTATGGTACAGAATGGCAATGGGAGAACGGAACTATTGTAGTGAAGACACCTGAACGTCCGGCTGGACAAAAAAGTGTGTTGGGATTGACTGTTCCGAAGATGGAAAGTGTACGTGTTGGCTTTGTAGGTCTGGGCATGCGTGGTCCTGGTGCAGTAGAGCGTTTTACGTATATACCGGGTACGCAGGTTGTGGCGTTATGCGACTATGAACAGTCACGTGCTGAAAAGTGTCAGAAATATCTGAAAAAGGCATCTATGCCGAAAGCTGCTATCTATTCAGGGGAGAAAGGTTATGAAGAACTTTGCAAGCGCGATGATATAGACTTGGTTTATATTGCTGCGGACTGGTTGCATCACTTCTCTGTAGCTAAATGTGCTCTGGAGAACGGCAAGCACGTAGCTATTGAAGTACCTTCGGCCATGAATTTACAGGAATGCTGGGATTTGATAAACCTGAGCGAGACTACCCGTAAGCATTGTTTTATATTGGAGAATTGCTGCTACGACTGGTATGAGATGAATACGTTGAATATGGCACAGAATGGTGTGTTTGGTGAGATAATCCGTGCACAAGGTGCTTATATTCACAATCTTGCCCCGTTCTGGAATCATTACTGGAAGGCAGGCGAAAATGATAAATTGGGATGGCGTTTGGATTATAACATGCGTCATCGTGGTGATGTATACGCTACTCATGGTCTTGGTCCGGTGGCTCAAGTGCTTGATATTCACCGTGGGGATCGTATGAAAACATTGGTGGCTATGGATACCAAATCTGTTATCGGTAAGGCATTGGTGGAAGAAAGAACAGACTCCGTATGTAATAACTTCCGTAATGGCGACCACACTACGACTATGATTCGCACTGAGAATGGCAAGGTAATCGAGATTCAACATAATGTAATGACACCGCAACCTTACAATCGCCTCTATCAGCTTACGGGTACGAAAGGTTTCGCCAACAAATATCCGGTCAGAGGATATGCTCTTGATGCGGAACAGTTATCTGCTTCGGGGGTTCAGCCTAAGATAGACGACTTGAATTCACACGGATTTCTGCCTAAAGCCGAAATGGATGCACTTGTAGAGAAATATCAGCATCCGATATTGAAAAAATATGGTGAACTGGCTAAGGAAGTAGGCGGTCACGGGGGGATGGACTTCATTATGGATTGTCGTCTGGTGTACTGTTTGCAAAATGGTCTGCCGTTAGATATGGATGTATATGACTTAGCGGAATGGTGCTGTCTTGCTGAATTAGGAACACTTTCTATGGATAATAATTGTGCAGCTGTGGCATTTCCCGATTTTACTCGTGGTGAATGGAATGTTGTAAAAGGCTATAAACATGCTTATGCGAGCCCCGAAGTGGAAAAGTCAACTGAGGAAAAAGCGGAGGCTTTCACTGCTGAACTGAAGAAACTGGGAGCTATAGAATGGGCGGAAGCCGAAAAATAAATAATAACTGGTCTTTTGGGGATGAGTGTAAAGCATGAGAATAAGAATCTTTCTTCTGCTTCCGAACTATACTTACTCCTTACTTTCTCCCTACCTACTCCTTACCTACTCCCTACCTTCTCCCTATCTATAAACAAGGAGAAGGTAGGGAGTAGGTATGATAGGATAGTGGTTCAGATAGGGTCCCGGTAAAACGAGAATAAAAGTGGCTATCTGTGGCAAATTACTCATTTTTGAATTGTATTAGTGATAAAATAGGATTTAAAAGCTGGGTTTTCTTACGATTAATCATATTTATCTCATTTTTTTCTTCAAATTGTTTGGAGTTTATAAAAAAGCCCTTACCTTTGCAGCACAATTAACAAGAATAGTAAAGTAAATAAAGTTATGAACCTACATACATCTATTAACCTGGCAGTCCTGCATATTATTCGCGTCGTGGTCTTGGAGTCAAGAGCGTGAGAAAGGTTATTGTATGTACTCGTACGTTAAGATATCAATTTAGGAGCCTTTCTCACCATAAGTGAGGGAGGCTTTTTTATTAAAAGGAGATTTGAGAATGAAACACCAGTTACGCAGTTCGTCCAGCACGCAAGGCCGCCGTATGGCAGGCGCACGTGCGTTGTGGATGGCAAACGGCATGAAGAAAGAACAATTAGGAAAGCCTATTATCGCAATAGTCAATTCATTTACGCAGTTTGTTCCCGGACATGTGCATCTGCACGAAATAGGGCAACAAGTGAAGGCTGAGATTGAGAAGCTGGGATGCTTTGCTGCCGAATTCAATACGATTGCCATTGATGACGGTATTGCGATGGGACACGATGGCATGCTCTATTCGCTTCCTTCGCGAGACATCATTGCCGACAGTGTGGAATATATGGTGAATGCGCACAAGGCGGATGCGATGGTTTGCATCAGTAACTGCGATAAGATTACTCCGGGTATGTTGATGGCTGCTATGCGCCTCAATATCCCTACGGTATTCGTTTCCGGCGGACCGATGGAAGCTGGAGAATGGAATGGTCAGCATCTCGACCTGATTGACGCTATGATTAAATCGGCGGATGAAAGCGTAAGCGATGCTGATGTAGCCCAGATTGAGCAACATGCCTGTCCCTCTTGCGGCTGCTGTTCCGGTATGTTTACCGCTAACTCGATGAACTGCCTGAACGAAGCTATCGGTTTGGCGTTGCCGGGCAACGGAACCATTGTGGCCACTCATGCCAACCGTACGCAGCTTTTCAAGGATGCTGCCAAACTGATTGTAGAAAACGCTTATAAATATTATAATGAAGGGGATGACAGTGTACTTCCCCGTAGCATCGCTACCCGTCAGGCTTTTCTGAATGCTATGACGCTGGACATCGCGATGGGTGGTTCAACCAACACCGTGCTTCACCTGCTGGCTGTGGCACATGAGGCGGAAGCTGATTTCAAGATGGATGACATCGATATGCTGTCCCGCAAGACTCCTTGTTTGTGTAAAGTTGCCCCGAATACTCAGAAGTATCATATTCAAGACGTAAATCGTGCCGGAGGCATCATCGCTATTATGAGCGAGCTTGCCAAAGGCGGCTTAGTCAATACGGACGCAAAACGTGTAGACGGTATGACGCTGGCAGAAGCTATTGATAAATACAGTATTACCAGCCCGAATGTTTGCGAGGAAGCCGTTAAGAAGTATAAGAGTGCTGCTGCCGGAAAATTCAATCTGGTGCTGGGGTCACAAGAGGTTTATTATAAGGAACTGGATACAGACCGTGCCGGAGGTTGCATCCGCGACTTGGAGCATGCTTATAGTACGGACGGTGGATTGGCAGTTCTGAAGGGTAACATTGCCCAGGATGGTTGTGTGGTGAAGACGGCAGGTGTAGATGAAAGTATCTGGAAGTTTACCGGCCCTGCCAAAGTGTTCGATTCACAGGAAGCTGCTTGTGACGGTATTCTCGGCGGAAAAGTCGTCAGTGGTGATGTCGTCGTCATCACGCACGAAGGTCCGAAAGGCGGTCCGGGTATGCAGGAAATGCTTTATCCGACTTCTTACATCAAATCGCGCCACTTGGGCAAAGAGTGTGCGCTGATTACGGACGGTCGTTTCAGTGGCGGCACATCAGGTCTGAGCATCGGACACGTTTCTCCCGAAGCGGCTGCCGGAGGTAATATCGGTAAAATACAGGACGGTGATATGATTGAAATCAATATTCCCGAACGTTCTATTAACGTCAAACTGACGGATGAAGAACTGGCAGCCCGTCCGGTGACACCCGTTACCCGTCAACGCGAAGTCTCAAAGAGCCTGAAGGCATACGCAAGTATGGTGAGCTCGGCAGATAAAGGAGCTGTGAGACTTATTTAGTGGAAAGTTGAGAATTGAGAGTGGAGAGTTAAACTTGAAAATTGAAGAAATGAAAGATATAATAACAGGCGCTGAGGCATTGATGCGCTCTCTGGAACATCAGGGAGTAAAGACCATTTTCGGGTATCCGGGCGGTTCCATCATGCCGGTATTCGACGCTTTATACGACCATCGAAAGACATTGAACCACATCCTGGTTCGGCATGAACAGGGTGCTGCTCATGCTGCACAAGGCTTTGCCCGCGTATCGGGTGAGGTAGGGGTTTGCCTTGTGACCAGTGGTCCGGGTGCTACAAACACTGTAACCGGCATTGCAGATGCTATGATAGACAGTACACCTCTTGTAGTTATTGCAGGGCAGGTAGGCACAGGCTTTCTGGGTACGGATGCTTTTCAGGAAGTAGACTTGGTAGGCATCACGCAGCCTATCGCCAAATGGAGCTACCAGATACGTAGTGCCGAAGATGTACCTTGGGCTGTGGCGCGTGCTTTCTATGTTGCCAAAAGTGGCCGTCCCGGTCCGGTGGTATTGGATTTTGCCAAGAATGCACAGGTAGAAAAGACCGAATATATATCTACAAAGCTGGATTATATCCGCAGCTATCAGCCTGTTCCCGAAATGGATGACTTGGCTATCCGTCAGGCTGCCGAGCTGATTAATAATGCCGAACGTCCGCTTGTACTGGTGGGGCAGGGTGTTGAATTGGGTGGTGCGCAGCAAGAACTTCGTGCTTTCATCGAGAAAGCCGGAATGCCTGCCGGTTGCACCATGCTGGGACTTTCTGCATTGCCTACCGCACATCCTTTGAACAAAGGTATGCTGGGTATGCATGGCAACCTTGGCCCGAACATCAACACCAATAAGTGTGATGTACTTATCGCAGTAGGTATGCGTTTTGATGACCGTGTGACTGGAAAGCTAGACACTTATGCCAAACAGGCGAAAATTATCCATTTTGATATTGATCCTGCCGAGATAGATAAGAATGTGAAGACAGACCTTGCCGTATTAGGTGATTGCAAAGAAACTCTTGCTGCCGTTACGGAACTTCTGAATCCTGCCACTCATCAGGAATGGTTGGATAGTTTCTTGCCTTATGAAAAGATGGAAGAAGAAAAAGTAATCCGCCCCGAACTTCATCCGGCAGGGAAATCACTGAGCATGGGCGAAGTGGTGCGTGCGGTAAGTGAGGCTACGAACAATGAAGCCATACTGGTTACTGACGTTGGTCAGAACCAAATGATGTCTGCCCGTTACTTCAAATTCAGCAAGGAACGCAGCATTGTTACTTCCGGTGGACTGGGTACGATGGGCTTTGGACTTCCTGCTGCCATCGGTGCAACCTTCGGACGCCCCGACCGTACAGTATGCGTATTTATGGGTGATGGCGGTTTGCAGATGAACATTCAGGAGTTGGGAACCATTATGGAACAAAAAGCCCCTGTGAAGATTATCCTGCTGAATAATAACTTCCTGGGTAATGTACGCCAGTGGCAGGCTATGTTCTTCAACCGTCGCTACTCATTCACTCCGATGTTGAATCCGGATTATATGAAGATAGCTTCCGCTTATGAGATTCCTTCGCGCCGTGTTATGAAGCGTGAGGAATTGAAAGGGGCGATAGAAGAAATGCTCGCTACGGATGGTCCGTTCCTGCTGGAAGCTTGTGTGATGGAAGAAGGCAACGTATTGCCGATGACGCCTCCGGGTGGTTCGGTAAACCAGATGCTGTTGGAATGTTGAATTAATGAATGATGAGCTATGACTGACAAGACATTATATACGATAATCGTTCATTCAGAGAACTTCGCCGGTTTGCTGAATCAGGTGACTGCTGTGTTTACCCGTCGCCAGATCAATATCGAGAGCCTGAATGTATCGGCTTCGTCCATCAAAGGTGTACATAAGTACACCATTACCGCATGGACAGATAAAGACACCATTGAGAAAGTAACAAAGCAAATCACCAAGAAAATAGATGTGTTGCAAGCGCACTACTTCACGGATGATGAGATTTACCAACACGAGATTGCACTCTACAAGATAACCACTCCTACGCTGGAAGAAAAACCGGAAGTATCGAAGGTTATCCGTAAATACAATGCACGTATTGTAGAAGTGAATGCAGTCTTCGCTATTGTGGAAAAGAACGGGATGGGTGAAGAAATCACCAACCTTTATGATGAATTGCGTGCTCTCGACTGTGTGCTCCAATTTGTACGTTCAGGGCGTGTGGCTATCACTACCAGTTGCTTTGAACGTGTGAACGAGTACCTTGCCGATCGTGAAGCTAAATATCGTTTGAAGAAAGAAAAGGAGCAAGATAATGAGTGAGAATGATAAGATAGGAAAGTACAAGTTCGTAGCGGAACCCTTCCACGTGGATTTCACCGGACGCCTCACGATGGGTGTGCTGGGCAATCATTTGCTAAACTGTGCCGGCTTCCATGCCAGCGACCGCGGTTTCGGCATTGCTACACTGAACGAGGACAACTACACATGGGTACTTTCGCGCCTTGCCATCGAACTGGATGAAATGCCTTATCAATATGAAGACTTCACCATCTGGACCTGGGTAGAGAATGTGTACCGCCTATTTACTGACCGTAATTTTGCCTTGCTCAATAAAGATGGCAATAAGATAGGTTATGCACGTTCCGTATGGGCCATGATTAATCTCAATACCCGTAAGCCTGCCGATTTGCTGGCACTGCACGGAGGCAGCATCGTGGACTATGTGTGCGATGAACCTTGCCCTATCGAGAAACCTTCACGCATCAAAGTGACTGCTACCGAACCGGTAGCCGCAGTGAAAGCGAAATACAGTGATATCGACATCAACGGCCATGTGAATAGTATTCGTTATATCGAACACATCATGGATTTGTTCCCGATAGAGATGTATAAAGAAAAGCGTATCCGTCGTTTCGAGATGGCCTACGTAGCCGAGAGCTATTATGGCGATGAGCTCACCTTCTATAAGGATGAACTGGAAGACGGCGCTTTCGATATTGAAGTGAAAAAGAATGGTAGCGAGGTTGTTTGCCGTTCAAAAGTGATATTTACAGAGAAATAATTTTATTAATCAATTAGTTGGCGTAAGTCACAAATAAAAACTAAAAAAAAGAAAATGGCACAGATGAATTTTGGCGGTGTTACTGAAAACGTAATGACCCGTGAAGAATTTCCTTTGGAAAAAGCTCGTGAGATTTTGAAAGATGAAACAATTGCAGTAATCGGTTACGGTGTACAAGGACCGGGACAGGCATGCAACCTGCGCGACAACGGTTTCAATGTAATCGTTGGACAACGTCCGGGCAAGACTTATGAAAAGGCAGTGGCAGACGGATGGGTTCCGGGCGAAACTCTGTTCGGCATCGAAGAGGCTTGTGAGAAAGGTACTATTATCATGTGCTTGTTGTCTGATGCAGCCGTAATGTCTGTATGGCCCACTATCAAGCCTTACCTGACTCCCGGAAAAGCTCTTTATTTTTCTCATGGTTTCGCTATCACCTGGAGCGACCGTACAGGCGTTGTTCCTCAGAAAGATATCGACGTTATCATGGTTGCTCCTAAAGGTTCCGGTACTTCATTGCGTACCATGTTCCTCGAAGGCCGTGGCTTGAATTCTTCTTATGCTATCTATCAGGATGCTACGGGCAAAGCTATGGACAGAACCATCGCACTGGGTATCGGTATCGGTTCAGGCTATCTGTTTGAAACAACTTTCACTCGTGAAGCCACTTCTGACTTGACTGGTGAGCGTGGTTCATTGATGGGAGCTATTCAGGGATTGCTGTTGGCTCAGTACGAAGTATTACGTGAAAACGGTCATACTCCGTCTGAAGCATTCAACGAAACTGTAGAAGAGCTGACTCAGTCGTTGATGCCGTTGTTCGCTAAGAACGGTATGGACTGGATGTATGCTAACTGTTCTACTACTGCTCAACGTGGTGCGCTGGACTGGATGACTCCATTCCATGATGCCATCAAACCGGTCGTAGAGAAACTGTATGCAAGCGTTAAGTCTGGCAACGAGGCTCAGATTTCTATCGACAGCAATTCTAAACCCGATTATCGTGACAAACTGAACGAAGAACTTCGTCAATTGCGTGAAAGCGAAATGTGGCAGACGGCTGTTACTGTTCGTAAATTGCGCCCGGAGAATAACTAACACTGAACGAAATATACAACAATGAAAAAAGGAAAGATGAAGGTCTTTCCTTTTTTTTTGTTGTATATTTTGCGATTATGTATAATTGTTTACGGATGTTAACCTAAAAAGGCTCCTACAACTGATTTGCGCTCTATAATATTATGATTGCTTTGGTTAATATTGTATATATAAGTTGAATAATGCATTAAAAAGTTGCATATTGATTATGTAATAATTGTTAATGACGTTAATTTGTAGGCTCTTGAAATGACCAACATATACAATTAAGAAATACCTTTGTAACAATATCAACTTTATAATGAGTCATAATATGAAACAGGCAAACAAAACAAGTTTAGTTGCATACCTTTTTGCATTGGCATTAATAGGCGTTGTAACAGGATGTGAAAAAGAGGTTTATAACCCGGACAATGGAAAGACAAAGCCACTTCCCCCTGCAGAGAATTATTTTAATTTTGAATTAAGAGGTAAGGTCCAGTTAAGTGTGGATTATCATGCACCAGGATTTCAAGCTATTATTGAAGTGTATGATCAAGATCCAATGAGCGAAGAAAACCCTCAAGTAAAGAAAGAGGGTGTACAATCTATTTACAGTGCTTATACTGATCAAAATGGAAAGTTTAATGGAACTATGATTGTTCCTGTTGTTCTAAAAGAAGCCTATCTGTATACTGATGCTTGGGGGCTTCCGCAGTGTGTTAAACTTAAATTGAGTGAGCAGGGGGCTGCTTATGATAGTGAAACTGATGTAATTTCGAGACCAACAACAAGAGGTGGTAACCCCGTTAATGGACTTAGCGGTACTGTTGCACCTTATCGATATTTTAGAACTGATGGGGTTTGGGATCAGAATTTGTATTCTCTTTGTATTTGGAATTCATGGTTCGAATTTTCAGCTCCGGCAAATTATTTGTTGAATGCAGAAAGTGTTCTTGGAGCTGGCATAGCCGGTCCTCTTGCTGATCGTTCACAAAAGTATTTTACCGAAGTTTCAAAAAAATCGGAAGGACATACACTTTTAGGTCAACCTGGAGAAACGAATGTGGCCACCAAAGAAGATGGAACGGAATTGCAAGTTACTTTTCTGGTTGAACGTGCAGCACAACGTAATACGTTTGGCTATTATTACTACAAAAAAGGGCAACGGCCTACAGATATGTCGCAAGTCAAGAAGTATATAATAGCTCCTGATGCTTCCTTGGATGGATATGCCGGATTTAGTGCAACTGCAAAGCAAGCTGTACAACTTAAATTCTTCGGGGATAGCGGAATAGAACCGGGAGTAAATCAATTCCCTGCTGGTTATGAGATTGCATGGTTCTATATCCGGAATGCAGCTTCTTCTTCATTAATTGGCTATGACCAAAATAAATATGGCACCCTTCAAAATATTGCTTATTCAGGGCCACTTGCTAATTTTTGCACCTCCAATGATACGGGTGATAACAGACGTTTTGTTTTGCTGAAAGATTCAAAAACCGGACTTTTGGTATTAGGTTTTGAAGATTCTAAGAATGTAGCTGCAAATGATGATTATAGTGACTTGTTGTTTGTTGTAAAGTCTAATAAAGATGTGGATGGTTCTACTGGAGAAATTCCCGACGAAGATACAGGCAAAGAACCGGGCGTATTGTTGCAAGAAGGAACATTAGCATTTGAAGATATTTGGCCTGCAGGTGGCGATTATGACTTAAATGATGTGATTATAGAATATACACGTAAGGTTACGTACAATACAGATAACAAAGTTACAAAGATTTCGGAAACTTTTACTCCTGTGCAACCTGATGGTAGTGCTACTTATGATAATTTCTTTGCATGCCAGGTAAAAAATATGGGAACACCTACTCTGGATGCAGGTATGATTAAAGAAACTGCTACAGGTTCTTTTGTGATTACTGGGAGCGCAAAGTCTGTGAAAGGAAAGAGTTTTACTGTTACTAGAAGTTTTGCAACCGCCTTAGATAAAAATACTGTATTAGAAGATTTCAATCCGTACATTATTGCTAAGGCGTATACCGATGCCAATCGTATTGAAGTGCACTTGCCTAAACATGATATGACATCGGCTGCTGATGCCAGTAAGATGAATCAAGACAATGCTTATTACATAGCTGCAGGAGGTATTTATCCATTTGCAATCGATATTCCTGTCAAAGGTTTTATTCCTGCTACAGAAACATATCGGATTGATGCAGAAGGCCAGTATCCTGCTTTTGCAAACTGGGCAAAGTCTAAAGGTGCTTCAGATAGTGATTGGTACTTGAAAGGTAAAGGAAGTAAATAGTAAGATCGATTTTAAATACTTTTGAGATAATTTTTTCATGTATTTATTTTCTATTGATTTGTGATAAAAAACGTTTGAATGCTTGACTTCGGCGTTTCAAAGTAGTATATTTGTAACCGTAATCCTGATTTAGGTTCGGGGCATATACAGTATAGGGGAGGAGCAAAAGCTTCTCTCCTTTTTTTATACCATTTGTTAGCTGCGGGACTTTATTGCCGTCAGTTGCGGGGAATTGATGGTCTGTTTTCTCAAAACATATGGTCTGTTGTGGCTAAACACATCATCTGTGTCTCTTCAACAGATAATCTGTTTTGCCCGGATACATCATCTGTTTTCAGAAAAAACAAATGATAAATCCGGATTACTTCAACTTCGTTAATCTTCCATAAACTTGCTCTTGACACAATCTTGTGTATGTCTTTTGGTATAATGGCGTAATTAGAAAAAAAGAAGTAGTCGTTGATTCTTTTGGGCTGAAAATTGCATATTTTGATAATTTATTTTTCGAATGATGTAATAATAGAATATAATTTGCTACTTTTGCATCAGATAAACAACATAAAACATATTGCTATGACGAAAAAAGCAAACTCCTATGCAATACGTAATGCATTCTATTTATTACTATGCAATGTATTGGTTCTTTTGATGGCAGCGGGATGTACCCGTGATGTCTATGATCCTAATGGTGGTGGTGAAGATAAGCCTAATTCTTTTGATTTTGCTACTACTTCTACTATTCAACTGAATGTGAAGTATGATGTTCCCAAAGGTTACAAAGTGCTTTTCAATGTCTATTTTGAAGATCCGTTTATGATGGATGAAGATGGACAGACTGTTTTGCGTGCTGATGTAAGTCCTGCAATTACCCGTATGACTGATGAGAATGGTGAGTATCACGCTAAGGAAATTGTGGCGGCGGATCATGGTTCGGATGTTTACATTTATACTTCGTATGTCGGAGTTCCGGGATTGGTGCAGACTACTATCACGGATAATGTGATTAGTGCTGATATTGAGTGGAAATTGACAGATGGCGCTCCACAGACACGTGCCACTAAATGGGATCCGCCAACCAAGTATGGTACCTTGGGAACCTGGCAGGATAATGGTCGTCCGAATTATCTGAATAGTGAAGGAGAATTGAATTTGTCGGCTTCTGTATTGAATACAATTAGAAAAACAATCCCAGAAGGAGGGACTTGTCCTCAGAAATACCGCCAGTCTGCAGATTTTAAAGTGAATGATCCTGAAGGTAGAGATACTGAGGTTTCAGTTCGCTTTATTGGGGGAACCAGTTCTGCTGCAAGTGTTTTCGGTTACTATTGTTATAAAGACGGTGCATCTGTTGCGGAAATAAGTGCAGCAAAGAAATATATAGTTTTTCCAAATACACATACAGTCGGTAATTCTAAAAAGCCGGTTGGCTTGAAAGGCGGAGAATGTGTAAAGTTGCATTATATAGATGAGAATGGAGTAGATAAAGGTACTGTATTTCCTAATGGAGTAAGAATAGGTTGGTTTCTTTTGAATGATGCTTATATTAAAGGAGGAGAAGGTTACAAGGTCTGTTATTCAACTACGGCTTTGAATAGTGACGGGCGTACGCATACGGCTGCTTTCCGTATCAATGATTTTGTAGTACTTTCATTTGAAGACTATACTGATCAGGATTATAACGACGTGCAGTTTAATGTCTGGTCTAATCCGATAGAAGCTATTGCTCCTGATGTTCCGCCTGTAACTCCTGATCCGGGAACAGATGATGACCGTTCTGTTGCTTATCGTATGACTTATAAAGGAATTTTGGCTTTCGAGGATAACTGGCCCAATAAAGGTGATTATGACCTGAATGATGTGGTTGTGAAGTATAATTCTGTTCTAGCGTTTAACACAGCTAACCAGGTACTTTCTACGGAAGATACATTTACGGTACTTTGGTCCGGTGCTGCTTTTAAGAATGGTTTCGCTTATCAGATGAATACCGATCGCTCCAATGTGGTTACTGAATTTGCGGAGACTTCTGAAGCCGGTATCGGTTTGGATTCTGAACTTGCCAAGGCTACGGTAAATGTGTTTACCAATGCTCTTGTAGCCACGGACAATAATACGAAGACCACCGTTTATACGATTAAAAATACCCTGACTACTCCTGTAGATCATGAAACTTTTGGAGTAGCTCCTTATAATCCGTTTATTATGGTTCATGAGAATCTGGGTAGCAATCGTTGCGAAGTTCATTTGGTAAACTATAAACCGACGGAAAAAGCTAATATGGATTTGTTCCATACAGGCAAGGACTTATCCTCGCCGAGCAGTGGTGTCTACTATGTAGCGGCAGAGAATTATCCGTTTGCTATTCAGTTGGTTGATGCCGAAGATTTTAGTACAACCGAGAAAGAAAGTGTCGACATTACTTATCCGGATTTTATCAAATGGGTGAAATCTAACGGTAGTGAATACAAAGATTGGTATAAGAAATAAAAGCGAGAGGTTTTTCTGAAAAAATAAGAAAAAAAGGGATTGCGCAACTTCATGCAGAGAATGACTTGTATGAGATTGCGCAATCTTTATTATGTTTTTGAAATCTCATTGATATACTCAATAAGTTTGTGATAGAATTTATGATGCTTTAGTGTATTCGCTTCGCCTAGTATCACCAATTTCATTCGAGCACGAGTGATGGCTACATTCATCCGTCGCAAGTCATTCAGGAAGCCTATCTGTCCCTCCTCATTGGCACGCACAAGGCTGATGAAAACGACATCTCGTTCCTGTCCCTGAAAACCATCTACTGTATTAACGGTGAGCAGGCTGCGGTAAGGACGCAGAGCGGCACTTGTTTTAATTTTGTTTCTAAGATATTGTACCTGTGCTTTATAAGGTGAAATGATTCCGAAGTCTATCCGTTCGTCGAGAATACGGTGCCCGCCGATGCGTTGGATATAGGCTTCCAGCTCTTTCAGTAACAGATGAGCTTCTTCCCGATTGATGCGCCCGAAGGTTTCGCCGACAAATTCCTCCTTAAATTCCATTTCCGAAGTATCTATCCATGTGATGGGGGTATCCCAATCAAGGATGCCGCGGTGGCGTATTTCGGGAGCAGCCTCCAATTGCCCGTCATAAAACCACTGCGAAGGGAAGTGCATGATAGCTTCATTCATGCGATATTGGATTTTCAACAAAGAGACGACAGTCGGCTTCGTTGTGACAATACGTTCCATAAGTGTATGTTCCAGTCCGGCACGGGCAGCTTCATAGCATTTTATGGTGGCGGGTAGCTGGCAGTGGTCGCCCGCCAATACTATGCGGTCGGCTTTGCGAATGGCTATCCAGCAAGCGGCTTCCAGTGCCTGGGCAGCTTCATCAATGAAGAGTGTGCCGAAGCGACGCCCGTTCAGTACACGATGATTACTGCTGACAAGGGTCGATGCTATGACGTGTGCCGAATCAAATAAGTCGGCATTGATTTGTATTTCTAATTGCGTGGCGCGGTCGCGTAGGCGGCTCAGTCTGTTGCGGGCACTTTCGCGTTCCTCGTAACTGCCACGGCGGCGTCCGTTCATTTCGCGCATGGCTTTGCGGATGCCCCATAGTTCAGTATAGGAGGGATGACTCTCGAAGCGGCGCTCGTAAGTAAACGAAAGCATCTTGTCATTCACCCTTGTAGGGTTACCGATACGCAGGACGTTGACGCCACGGTCTACGAGTTTCTCACTAATCCAGTCGACAGCAGTGTTGCTTTGAGCACAGACCAAAACCTGAGGTTCACGATGTAATGTTTCATAGATAGCTTCTACAAGGGTAGTTGTCTTTCCCGTCCCTGGAGGGCCATGTACAATAGATACATCCCTGGAGCATAGTACTTTGTTCACGGCAGTTTCCTGCGTAGAGTTCAGCCAGGGGAAGCGGACAGGATAAAGTTCGCGGAAAGCCGGTTTTAAGGTTCCCAGCATGGTGTCGCGCAATTCTGCCAATCGGTTGCCTTTGGCATGTATTACATCGGAGAGAGCTTCGAACATGGTGCGATAGGACGTTTCATCGAAATAAAGCTGCACACCGAGGTTATCTGTCGACTGTACTTCTAGAATGGCGCCTGCACTGGGCATTGCTACCACCATCCGCGCTTCATCGGCATAACTGACGGTGCCGGTGAAGTTCATATAAGTTATCTTTCCATCTACTGATTGGCGGAAAAAACATACAGGACGCCCGAACTCAAAATTATGTTCTATATCAGTATCTTCGGTATGTGTAATTTCTATTACTAATTGATTCAGTGAATTGTAGTAACTTCGTCCGGGAGTGGCAGGATACCAACAAAGTCCCCGTTTCACCTTGCGGGCTATGCCCATAGTTTCTGTCTGTCGCTTGAACTCTTCTTTTTCATATTCGTATTCCATGCGCAGGAGGAGTTCTTGCCGTTGAAGGTGCTCGGTTGGGGAAAGAAGTTTTTCGTTCATATAAAATAATGATAGATGATGATAAATGATAATTGTAGAGTATTTATTTTATTGATATGCCGACTATCAGAAGAACACCGCTAAATTATCATTTATCACATAGATTTTCCGCAAAGGTAATCATTCTTCCCTTCCGCAGGAAGAAATGCTTTAATTTGTTAAACCTTTAACGATTTTAGATTGTTTATTATATTAATTTGTAATCTTTACAATATTGGAAAACTAAAAATAAATGTGATTATGGTGTATGACGTAACAATGTTAAGGGCCTTTTATGCTGCTTATAAGGGGAAAATGGAACGCGTGCGGGCTGTGCTGCAACACCCGTTGACGTTAGCGGAAAAGATTTTGTATACCCATCTGTTTGATGGAAAAGAGGTGAAAAACTACACACGGGGAGAAGATTATGTGAGTTTCCGCCCTGACCGGGTAGCAATGCAAGATGCAACGGCGCAGATGGCACTGTTGCAATTCATGAATGCCGGTCGCGAACAGGTTGCCGTACCCTCTACGGTGCATTGCGACCATCTGATACAGGCATATAGAGGCGCAAGAGAAGACATTGCTACGGCTACCAAGACGAATGAAGAAGTTTATGATTTTCTTCGTGATGTTTCTTCCCGCTATGGTATCGGCTTCTGGCAGCCGGGAGCAGGTATCATTCATCAAGTGGTATTGGAGAACTATGCTTTTCCCGGTGGAATGATGGTAGGAACAGATTCCCATACCCCAAATGCCGGTGGTCTGGGCATGGTTGCCATTGGTGTAGGTGGTGCTGACGCAGTAGATGTGATGACAGGTATGGAATGGGAGTTGAAAATGCCCCGCTTGATTGGGGTACACCTGAAAGGGGAACTGAACGGTTGGGCAGCTCCGAAAGATGTGATTCTGAAACTGGCAGGCATCCTGACTGTAAAAGGAGGTACGAATGCCATTATCGAATATTTTGGACCGGGCACGGCTTCCTTATCCGCTACTGGAAAAGCAACGATCTGCAACATGGGTGCTGAGGTTGGCGCGACCACTTCGATTTTTCCTTATGATAACCGTATAGCCACCTATCTGAAAGCTACCGGAAGGGAGGAAGTTGCCGAAATGGCCGACTCTGTTGCTGGCGATTTGCGTGCAGATACCGATATCCTGCTTGCTCCGGAGAACTATTACGACCGGGTAATTGAGATTGATCTTTCCAGATTGGAACCGTATATCAATGGTCCCTTCACTCCTGATGCTGCTACGCCTATTTCTGAGTTTGCTGAAAAGGTACTGGCAAATGGCTATCCGCGCAAGATGGAAGTCGGACTGATAGGTTCCTGCACCAATTCATCTTATCAGGATTTGAGCCGTGCTGTTTCTCTGGCCCGCCAGGTTGAAAAAAAACATCTGAAAGTGGCCGCTCCTTTAATTGTGAATCCAGGTTCAGAAAGGATACGGGCCACGGCAGAGCGGGATGGAATGATAGAAACCTTTGAGAAAGTAGGCGCTACTATTATGGCTAATGCCTGCGGTCCCTGCATCGGTCAGTGGAAACGTGAAACAGACAATCCCACTCGCAAGAACTCCATCGTGACTTCTTTCAACCGTAACTTTGCCAAGCGTGCGGACGGTAACCCGAATACGTATGCTTTTGTTGCTTCCCCCGAATTGACTATGGCATTGACGATTGCCGGAGACCTTTGTTTCAATCCTCTGACAGATGCATTGGTGAACCGTGAAGGTGAGAAAGTGAAACTCTCCGAACCCGTTGGCGAAGAATTGCCGCCGGAAGGCTTTGCCGAAGGCAGTGAAGGGTATATACCTCCTCGTAGTGAGAAAACAGAAATAACGGTTAATCCTCACTCGCAACGGCTTCAACTCCTGCAACCTTTCCCGGCATGGGAAGGCACTGACTTGCTGAATATGCCTCTGCTGATTAAAACACAGGGCAAATGTACTACCGACCATATTTCAATGGCAGGTCCATGGCTCCGCTTTCGTGGACATTTGGAGAATATTTCGGATAATATGCTGATGGGTGCTGTGAATGCTTTCAATGGAGAGACTAACAGTGTTTGGAACCGCTCTACCAATACTTACGGTCCGGTTTCCGGTACGGCAAAAATGTATAAGTCCGAAGGAATTTCCTCCATTGTGGTTGCCGAAGAGAACTATGGCGAAGGTTCCAGCCGTGAACATGCTGCTATGGAGCCTCGTTTCTTGAATGTTCGTGTGATTCTGGCAAAGAGCTTTGCTCGTATTCATGAAACGAATCTGAAGAAACAAGGTATGCTGGCATTGACTTTCGTGGATAAAGCGGACTACGATAAAATTCAGGAACATGATTTGATTTCAGTAATCGGACTGACGGAATTTGCTCCCGGCCGCAACTTTAAAGTTGTTCTTCATCACGAAGATGGTACGAAAGAGAGTTTTGAAGCTCAACATACGTATAATGAATTGCAGATAAGTTGGTTCCGTGCCGGCTCTGCCCTTAATGCAAGATAAGAAATGGATAAAATTACAGTACCTTTTATTATGGGTGATGGAGTGGGAGTTGAAGTAACCCCCTCTATGCAAACTATTGTGAATGCTGCCGTGCAGAAAGCTTACAGCGGACAACGGCAGATTGAATGGATGGAAGTATGGGCAGGCGAACGGGCTTTTAAGAAGTGCGGCCTGTGGTTGCCCGATGAAACAATGGAAGCCTTTCGTGACTACAAAGTGGGAATCAAAGGTCCGTTGACGACTCCTGTTGGCGGGGGGATTCGTTCTCTGAATGTGACGTTGCGCCAAACGCTGGATTTGTATGTGTGCCTGCGTCCGGTTCGCTGGTATCAAGGTATTCATTCTCCGGTTCGTCATCCGGAAAAGGTAGATATGTGCGTGTTCCGTGAGAATACGGAAGATATCTATGCAGGTATCGAGTGGGAAGCTGGCACGCCGGAGGCTGAGAAATTCTATCGTTTCTTGCATGATGAGATGGGAGTCACGAAAGTGCGTTTTCCTAAGACTTCTTCGTTTGGTGTGAAGCCTGTCTCTAAAGAAGGAACAGAACGTCTGGTGCGTGCTGCCTGCCGTTATGCACTCGAAAACAAGTTACCTTCTGTTACGCTGGTGCATAAAGGAAACATCATGAAGTTCACGGAAGGCGGTTTCAAGAAGTGGGGCTATGAACTGGCGGAACGTGAATTTGGAGAGGCATTAGCCGACGGACGCTTGGTTATCAAGGATTGCATAGCGGATGCTTTTCTGCAAAACACTTTGTTGATTCCTGAGGAATACTCTGTAATTGCCACCCTTAATCTTAATGGAGATTATGTTTCCGACCAGTTGGCGGCAATGGTAGGTGGCATCGGCATTGCTCCCGGTGCGAATATTAATTACCAAACGGGGCATGCTATCTTTGAAGCCACACACGGCACAGCACCGAATATTGCAGGCAAAGATATAGTGAACCCTTGTTCTATCATCCTCTCCGCTGTGATGATGCTCGAGTATTTGGGGTGGAAAGAATCAGCTTCCCTGATAGAACATGCCTTGGAACGAAGTTTCCTCGATGCCCGTGCTACCGCCGACTTGGCGCGCTTCATGCCCGGCGGCGTCTCTTTGTCTACTTCTGCTTTTACCCGGGAGATAGTGGAAAGAATAGAAAAATAATACTAACGATTAAAACGATACGAAAATGAAGAAGGAATACATAGTTTATAAGCTCTCCGAGAATATGAAGGAAGCGGTTCGGATTGATACTGAATTGTTCTCCAAGTTTGATGTGAAACGCGGTTTGCGTAATGAAGACGGCACGGGTGTGTTGGTTGGGCTTACCAGAATTGGTAATGTAGTGGGTTACGAACGTATTCCGGGCGGTGGCTTGAAGCCTATTCCGGGTAAGTTGTTCTACCGGGGATATGATGTGGAAGATATTGTACATGCTTTTGTGAAGGAGAAACGTTTTGGATTCGAGGAAGTGGCTTATCTGTTGCTGTCCGGCAATCTGCCTGATAAAGAAGAATTGGCTTCTTTCCGTGAACTTATTAATGACAACATGCCATTAGAACAGAAAACCAAGATGAATATTATCGAACTGGAAGGAAATAACATTATGAACATCCTGGCACGTAGCGTACTCGAGATGTACCGTTTTGACCCTGAGGCCGATGATACTTCCCGTGACAACCTGATGCGTCAGAGTATAGACCTAATTTCCAAATTCCCTACTATTATTGCCTACGCATACAATATGCTTCGTCATGCCACTTTCGGCCGTTCTTTGCATATCCGCCATCCGCAGGAGAATCTTTCGATTGCCGAGAATTTCCTTCATATGCTGAAACGCGATTATACGCAATTGGATGCCCGTACCCTTGACCTCTTACTGGTGCTTCAGGCTGAACATGGTGGTGGTAACAACTCTACTTTCACCGTTCGCGTCACTTCTTCTACAGGAACGGACACGTATTCGGCTATTGCTGCCGGTATCGGTTCGCTGAAAGGCCCACTTCACGGTGGTGCAAATATACAGGTAGCCGATATGTTCCATCATTTGCAGGAGAATATTCAGGACTGGACTAATGTGGATGAGATTGATACGTACTTCACCCGTATGCTGAATAAGGAAGTGTATAACAAGACGGGGTTGATTTATGGTATTGGTCATGCAGTCTATACGATTTCCGACCCGCGTGCCATCTTATTGAAGGAATTGGCTCGCGACCTTGCCAAAGAGAAAGGAAAACAACGCGAATTTGCCTTTCTGGAACTGTTGGAAGAGCGTGCCATCGAAGTATTTGGTCGTGTGAAGAATAACGGAAAGACGGTTTCGAGTAATGTTGATTTCTATTCCGGCTTTGTTTATGAGATGATTGGATTGCCGCAGGAAATCTTTACGCCGCTGTTTGCTATGGCGCGTATCGTAGGTTGGTGTGCCCATCGTAACGAAGAGTTGAATTTTGAAGGCAAGCGTATCATTCGTCCGGCATATAAAAATGTGCTCGAGGATACAGCCTATATACCTATTAAGAAACGATAAATTTTTGTAAACTATTTAGGGGGGAGAAAGTTTTCTTTTTCCCTCTTTTTCTATATCTTTGCCTATACTTAAATCGAAAGAGTATGGAGCAAGAGACTTTTCAGATATTTCTTGGTGCGATGAGCATCATCGCACTATTCGTTTTTATCGCACTTTATTTCATTAAGGCGGGATATGGAATGTTCCGCACGGCATCATGGGGCTTTTCAATTAACAATAAGTTGGCATGGATACTGATGGAAGCACCGGTATTCATTGTGATGGCGATACTTTGGTGGCATTCCGAACGTTATCATTCGCTTGTCCCGTTGATTTTTTTTCTTTTGTTTCAACTACACTATTTCCAGCGTGCATTTATTTTCCCTTTACTATTGAAAGGTAAGGGTAGGATGCCGCTTGCCATTATGTTGATGGGAGTGGTGTTCAACTTGCTGAATGGTTTTATGCAAGGTGAATGGCTCTTTTATCTGGCACCCGCTACTCTTTATACATCGGACTGGTTGACGACTCCCCAGTTTATAATCGGAGTATTGTTGTTTTTCATCGGTATGGCTGTCAACTGGCATTCGGATTATATTATTCGCCATTTACGCAAGCCGGGAGATACGCGGCATTACCTGCCTTCGCAAGGTATGTATCGCTATGTCACTTCTGCCAATTATTTTGGTGAAATAGTGGAATGGGCAGGATGGGCCATGCTGACGTGGTCGCTTTCAGGACTTGTCTTTCTATGGTGGACTGTGGCCAATTTGGTTCCACGTGCCAATGCTATCTGGCATCGTTATAAAAAGGAATTTGGAGATGAAGTAGGAAACCGGAAACGTGTTTTCCCCTTTCTCTACTAATCGCCCCTCATAAATCATAAATTATAAATCTTGATCATGAGCAAGCTGTTTACTCCTGTAACTTTTGGCCCGCTGACTTTGCGAAACCGTACTATTCGGTCGGCGGCGTTTGAGAGTATGTGTCCGGGCAATGCTCCTTCTCAGATGTTGCTTGACTATCACCGTTCAGTGGCTGCCGGAGGAATTGGTATGACTACTGTGGCCTATGCAGCCGTTACCCAAAGCGGGTTGTCATTTGACCGGCAATTGTGGATGCGCCCGGAAATTATTCCCGGATTGAAAGAATTAACTGATGCCGTACATGCTGAAGGTGCTGCTGCGGCTATCCAATTAGGACATTGTGGCAATATGTCGCATAAAAGTATTTGTGGAGTTACTCCTGTTGGGGCATCTACCGGTTTCAATCTTTATTCACCGACATTTGTCCGTGGTTTGAAAAAAGAAGAATTGCCGGAAATGGCACGGGCATACGGACGTGCTGTGTATCTGGCGCGTGAGGCTGGTTTTGATGCCGTTGAAATACATGCCGGACATGGATATCTGATTTCTCAGTTTCTTTCTCCTTATACCAATCATCGTAAAGATAGTTTCGGTGGTTCGCTGGAAAACCGGATGCGTTTTATGGATATCGTGATGGAAGAAGTGACGAAAGCTGCCGGAACCGATATGGCTGTATTGGTGAAGATGAACATGCGCGACGGTTTTCGTGGTGGCATGGAGATGGATGAAACGATGCAGGTGGCAAAACGTCTGGAGCAATCGGGAGTCCATGCGTTGGTGTTGAGCGGAGGCTTTGTCAGTAAGGCTCCCATGTATGTGATGCGTGGTCGGATGCCTATCCGCTCTATGACTCATTATATGGATTGTTGGTGGTTGAGGTATGGTGTGCGGATGGTAGGAAAGTGGATGATACCGACTGTTCCCTTCGAAGAAGCCTATTTTCTGGAAGATGCGTTGAAATTCCGGAAAGAAATAGAGATGCCGTTGGTATATGTGGGCGGTTTGGTGTCTCGTGAAAAGATAGATGAAGTACTGGATGACGGTTTTGAAGCCATACAAATGGCACGCGCTTTACTTAACGAACCGGGCTTTGTCAACCGTATGCGTGAAGAGGAGAATGCACGTTGTAATTGTAAACATAGCAATTACTGTATTGCCCGGATGTATTCCATCGAGATGGCATGTCATCAACATTTAAAGGAAGAACTTCCCCCTTCTCTGAAGAGGGAAATTGCTAAAATAGAATCCGAATGAACCAAAAACTTGCAATCATAACCGGGGCAGATGGTGGTATGGGAATGGAAATTACACGTGCTGTCGCTTCTGCCGGATATAAAGTAATCATGGCATGCCGTGATCCGCAAGTTGCAGAAATTAAGCGGCAATCATTAATACAGGAAACCGGGAATACAGCACTTGAGATAGTACCGATAAATCTTGCTTCTTTATCTTCTGTAGCTTCCTTTGCAGATGAACTCCTTCGTCGGGGAGAAACAATTACTTTGTTGATGAACAATGCCGGGACCATGGAAACCAGAAGGTGCATTACCGAAGATGGGTTAGAACGCACCGTCAGTGTCAATTATGTAGGTCCTTATCTCTTAACCCGCAAGTTATTGCCATTGCTGGGGGAAGGGAGTCGTATCGTGAATATGGTATCCTGTACGTATGCCATTGGCAAATTGGATTTTCCGGATTTCTTCTTGTATGGAAAGAAAGGTGCTTTCTGGCGTATTCCGATTTATAGTAATACGAAATTAGCACTGACTCTGTTTACAATAGCTTTGGCAGAGAAGGTGAAAGAAAAAGGAATTGTTGTCAATGCTGCTGATCCGGGTATTGTTTCTACGAAGATTATCACGATGCATATGTGGTTTGACCCTCTGACAGATCTGTTTTTCCGTCCGTTCATCCGTACTCCCCGGCAAGGTGCGGCAACCGCAATTAATCTGTTACTGAATGAAGAAGCAGGACAATATACCGGCACACTGAATGTGAGTTGCCATCCTAAACCACTTTCTGAAAAGTATATCCATCATGTACAAATGAAGAATTTGTGGGACAAAACGGAGGAGATTGTTGAAAAATGGTTATAAAAGGAAGAGGCGTAGATGTTTTTTTACGCCTCTCCTGTTATTTCAAAATACTATTCTTAATTAAATAGATAATTCTCTCAGAACATTTACCAATTCTCTCTTAATCGGCTTATCATTTTTGATGGCTTTTGTGAAAGGAACATATACCACTTCGTCATGTTCGATACCAATCATTACGTTCCGTTGTCCTTCCATGATTGCATCAATAGCAGCTGCACCGAGTCGGCTGGCGAGGATACGGTCGTGAGCCGTGGGGCTTCCACCACGTTGTAGGTGGCCAAGGATAGTAACACGTACGTCATATTGCGGATACTCGTTCTTAACACGTTCGGCAAAATGCATGGCTCCGCCAGTCAATTCACTTTCTGCCACAATCACAATACTACTGTTCTTGGATTTGCGGAAGCCATTCTTGATAAACTCTTCCAGTTGGTCGACTTCTGTACTGAATTCCGGGATAATAGCAGCCTCCGCACCTGATGCGATGGCACCGTTCAAAGCAAGAAAACCGGCATCACGTCCCATTACTTCCACGAAAAATAAACGTTCGTGAGAGGTAGCGGTGTCACGAATTTTATCTACAGCATCCAAAATCGTATTTAATGCTGTATCATAGCCGATAGTCGTATCAGTTCCGTACAGGTCATTATCAATGGTACCCGGTAATCCGATGCAGGGCACATCGAATTCTTGTGCAAAGACGCGGGCGCCTGTTAACGAACCATCACCACCGATGATAACCAAGGCATCAATGCCTTCTTTTTTCATATTATCATACGCTATCTGGCGCCCTTCGGGTGTTGTGAATTCTTGGCAGCGGGCCGTCTTTAATATAGTACCACCCAATTGTATAATATTACTTACGTTCTGGCTTTTGAATTCTTTGATTTCGCCGGTTACCAGACCTCGGTAACCTCTATATATACCTTTTACTTGTAGTCCGTTGTAAATAGCAGAGCGTGTTACCGCACGAATAGCGGCGTTCATTCCCGGAGCATCTCCTCCTGATGTCAAAATACCTATGCACTTAACTGTTCCCATAACAATCTTTTAGTTTGATGTTAATAATCGCTGCACTGCAGCCTGTTTTCGCTCGGCAAAGATAGCAAAAAGCTGAGGGCGTTATTCATATTTAATGTTAATTTGTTGTTTCAAAGCGGTGACTTATTGTCCTGTAAGTCGCGATTGAATAGCCTTGGAAATTTCTTCCATCAACCATTTCGGGGTAGAGGTCGCCCCGCACACTCCGATAGAAGAAGCTCCGGAGAGCAGAGAACCGTCTATCTCTTCTGCGCTATCTATCAAGTGGGAATTAGGATTGACTTTCTGGCATTCGCTGAACAACATTTTCCCGTTGGAACTTTTCTTTCCGCTGACAAAAAATACCAGATCGTGTGATGCAACGAATTTCCTTATATTCGGGATACGATTGGCTACTTGGCGGCAGATGGTATCGTAATATTCAAACGTGACTTCAGGTGAGATGTGTTCCTTAATGTATTCCACTATCTTCTGGAATTCGTCCAGCGACTTCGTGGTTTGCGAATATAAGCGAATACTTTTGCTCAAATCCAGCTTTTGGGCTTCTTCCAACTTTTCAATAACAATCGCTTTTCCGGTGGTTTGCCCCACCAGTCCGAGGACTTCTGCATGACCGGTTTTCCCATAGATAACGATTTGCTTATCTGAGTTATCTTTCTGGGTATACTCTTGCTTAATCTTTTTTTGTAATCGGAGTACTACCGGGCAAGTGGCGTCGATGATTTCAATATTGTTACGGCGGGCAATTTCATACGTTTCGGGTGGTTCGCCGTGGGCACGTAGCAACACTTTGGCGTTGTGCAGGTGATTGAAATCGTCGTGATTGATAGTGATGAGTCCCATCTCTTTCAGGCGTTCCACTTCGCGGCTGTTGTGTACGATGTCTCCCAAGCAATACAGCGTACCGCCTTTCGTCAATTCTTCTTCAGCTTTATTTATCGCGGTGACTACGCCGAAGCAGAAGCCGGACCCCTCATCTATTTCTACTTTTACCATGATCTAATAGCTTGATATAAAGATAATAAACCAGCCCTGAAAAGGGCTACACCTTTTACTGTCCAGGGCTACACCCTTTGTCTCGGATGGCTACATCCTTTGTGACATAGGGCTACACCCTTTTTCTTTTATCCCTTAACGGTTTTGTTGAATTGCTCTTGCAACCATTCCTTTTGTTGAGGAATAGTCATGTTTGTATTATCTAACAGGAATGCGTCATCCGCCTTGCGAAGAGGGCTTACTTCCCGGTTCTGGTCAATGTAATCTCGTTGCTTCACGTTTTCCAGGATTTCATCAAAACTGGCTTCTTGACCTTTGGCTTTCAGCTCATCAAAACGACGCTGTGCACGGATTTCGGGTGTGGCAGTCACGAATATTTTCAATTCAGCATCAGGAAATACAGTAGTTCCGATATCACGCCCGTCCATGACAATCCCCTTGGCATTTCCCATTGCCTGTTGCTGAGCTACCATCGCTTCACGTACGAATCCTAAAGCTGCGATGGGGCTGACGCGGGAGGAAACTACTATACCGCGGATTTTATCTTCTACATTCACTCCGTTCAGGTAAGTATCCGGACGTCCGGTTTCCGGATTCAGTTGGAATGAGATATGGATATTACCGATTTCTTTCCGGAGTCTTTCCGTATCAATCTCATTCCCTTGAAAGATACCGTTTTCTATACTGTATAGAGTGACTGCGCGATACATGGCACCACTGTCGATGTAGATGTAGCCTATTTCATGGGCAAGGTCTTTTGCCATAGTGCTCTTCCCACAAGAGGAAAAACCGTCGATTGCAATAGTTATCTTTTTCATTTTGAGTTATACTATTTATATATTATAAGGTATACGACAGATTAAAGATGAGTGAGGATGAACTCACGTGATATTTGGCGTATGCCATTCCCAGTTTCAACCGTTTCAGCTGTATACCTGCACCGCAGGTGAAACCGGCCCAATGGCTGGAGCCGTTTATTTTCATTTCTTCTCCACGGTGAAAGTTATATCCGGCTGCCAGATAAAAGTTGTCGGTTGGAAGAAAATCTATTCCGAGGGCTATGTGATTTAACAATTTCTTTCCGAAATTGTTTGCTGCCGTGGCTGAGGCACTCCAATGCGTCAAATCATGCAAGGTCAGGGAAAGCCGGAACGGGGCATGTGCCAGGCGTTTGCTAAAACCAAGCAGTACATCAATAGGCAACTTTTCATGTCGCTCTTCAAAAGTTTTGAGTTGCCCTCCCAGATTGCGCGCGACGAGTGAGGCAGAAAAATCAGACTCCTGATGATAATAATTCAGTCCCAGATCAACGCCGACGGCGAATGAAGAATATTTATCGTAATGAGAATAGATGAGGTTGGTGCGTACACCACCACTCCAATAATCACTTAAATCATAGGTGTAAATGCTTGATATAGAGATGTCTTTGGCAGAGAAAGTTCCGATTTCAATATTTTCTTCGGTGGTTTCTTTCAATTCCCCATAGTCTACGTACTGAGCGGTAACTGCCCACGTGGAACGCTCGCCTGCGGTTTTTGCAAATGCGGCTCCGGCAACGTTTACGCCATCCATATAAAGCATATAATTCAGATTGAGAGTTTTATCCGCTACGCACGAAAGAAGGGCAGGGTTTTGGACAGCCATGGTCAAATCGTCTTCTATGATAGAAATGTTTTCTCCACCCAGCGCCGATGCATGGGCGGAAAAGGGAAGTTTCAGAAATTGGAAGGCGCTGGTTCCGTCTTGTGCACGTAAAACGGAGAAAATCAGGAGTAGTAGCGCCGTTATAAAAGACTTTTTCAACATTTCATTTAAAATTATTGCCAAAGATACGGTATTTTTAAAATATCTCGTTACATTTGTGGCACAAAAGCGCAGGTGTGCTTTGTGAAGGATAAAAAAAACAAAAATGGGTGCATATTGTCTTAAAAAAGATAGTACGGCTGAACGTTTTGCAGAAAAAGTACTATATTTGCCCAAAATGAGAAACACGTTAAAATAATATTATAATTATGGAAATTAAGAAAACACCTAAAGCAGATTTGGAGAACAAAAAATCGACTTGGATGCTTATTGGTTATGTTATTGTGCTTGCCTTTATGTTTATAGCATTTGAATGGACGAAGCGCGATATCAAAATTGATACGAGCCAGGCCCTTACTGATCTCTTTTTTGAGGAAGAAATGGTTCCTATTACTGAACAGGAAGAAAAGGTTGCTCCTCCTCCTCCAGAAGTAGCTCCGATTAACGAAACTCTGGAAATTGTAGCTGACGATGCTGATGTGGAAGAAACAGTTATCGCTTCTTCTGAAGAAACTGGTAAGGCAGTAGAAGTAAAGTATGTGCCTGTAACAGTTGTTGAGGAAGAACCGGAAGAACAAACTATTTTTGAGGTTGTAGAACAAATGCCTGAATTCCCGAATGGTGGTATGGCTGGTTTGATGCAATTCTTGAGTAAGAACATCAAATATCCGACTATCGCACAGGAAAATGGTACTCAAGGTCGTGTAACAGTACAGTTCGTTGTTAATAAGGACGGTAGTATTGTAGATGCTAAAGTCATAAGAGGTGTTGACCCGTATTTGGATAAAGAAGCACTTCGTGTGATTGGTACCATGCCGAAATGGAAGCCTGGTATGCAGCGTGGTAAACCTGTACGCGTTAAGTATACGGTGCCTGTAATGTTCAGATTGCAGTAATACGTTATCGATATAAAAAAGAGGCTGCCGAAAAAGCAGCCTCTTTTTATTACCTCTATTCTTCTTAATTTACTATCACTATGTTTACAGCTTCCGAGCTTCTCGAAAATTTTAATTCTCATATTGCTGGTTTACAGTTTACGCGTACTCCGAAAGGGTTGTATGCTCCGGTAGAATATGTTTTGTCTATGGGCGGAAAACGGATTCGCCCGGTATTAATGTTGATGGCATACAATCTATATCAGGAAGATGTGACCAGAATTTATGCCCCAGCCACTGGTATTGAAGTCTATCATAATTACACTCTTCTGCATGATGACCTGATGGATTGTGCTGATCGTCGCAGAGGAAAAGAAACTGTTCACAAAGTTTGGAATGATAATACGGCTATTCTTTCAGGAGATGCAATGCTGGTTCTTGCCTATCAATTTATGGCAGAATGTCCTTCGGCTTTTCTGAAAGAAGTTATGGACCTTTTTAGTCTGACAGCTCTTGAAATATGTGAAGGGCAGCAGATGGATATGGAGTTTGAACAAAGGAACGATGTTGCGGCAGAAGAATACTTGGAAATGATTCGCCTGAAAACTGCGGTTTTATTGGCTGCAAGTCTGAAGATAGGGGCTCGCTTGGGCGGCGCTTCAGTGGAAGATGCCGAGCGCTTGTATGATTTTGGTATGCACGTGGGAGTTGCTTTCCAATTGAAAGATGATTTTTTGGATGTTTATGGTAATCCCAAGGTGTTTGGAAAGAATATTGGTGGAGACATTCTTTGCAATAAAAAAACGTATATGCTGATTAAGGCATTGGAGCATGCCGATGTGGAACAGCGTAGTCAATTGAATCGTTGGATAAATGCAGAGACTTTCCAACCGGCTGAAAAGATTGCAGCCGTCACAGAACTATATGACCGGATTGGTGTGAAAGAGATCTGCGAGAATAAAATGTCAGAGTATAGTAATCGTGCAATGGAAAGTCTTGCAGCAGTCGGAATTGCAGAGGAAAAGAAAGAAGAACTTCGAAAAATTATAGAAAATCTGATGCACAGAGAAGTGTAATTGTACTTTTTGAAGGTATGCCTTATAGAAGATTACCAAATACAGACCAGGCGAGAATACGGGCACTGAAAGCAGTGGTTGCAAAAGCTGATACCTATAATCTTTATGATTTGGCAGTTTCTTTAAAGACATTGACCGAAGCCCGGAATTTTCTGACAAGATTTGAAGCTGCTCAATCCTACTATTCCCAATGTTTTGAACGCCAATCCCAAGCAGGACATAAACATCAGGCTAATGTAAAGATGGCGCGTCTGTACGTTTCTCATTTTATTCAGGTGTTGAATCTGGCAGTGATTCGTTCAGAACTGCGCGCAGCGCATAAAGCGTATTATGGTTTGCCATCCGATAGTACAAACGTTCCGGATTTGTCGACAGAGGCTGCATTAGTGGAGTGGGGGAGAAAAATCATTGATGGAGAGGCTAAGCGAACTTCACAAGGTGGTATTCCTATTTATAATCCTACAATTGCAAAAGTTAGGGTACATTATGATATCTTTACAGATAGCTATGACAGGCAGAAGAATCTGCAGGCTTTGACAGCACGTAGCTTAGATGCCCTTTCTGCAATGCGGACTACTGCAGATGAGCTGATATTGGATATTTGGAATCAAGTGGAAAAGAAATTTGAAGACGTCTCTCCTAATGAGAAACGTCTGAATTTGTGTCGTGATTACGGACTGATTTACTATTACCGTACCGGCGAAAAACGAAAGGAAGAAGCGAACGAATGAGATTGATCGATACACATTCCCATCTTTTTTTAGAGGAATTTTCAGAAGATTTGCCGCAGGTTATTGAACGTGCACGTGCTGTTGGGGTTACTCATATCTTTATGCCCAATATTGACAGTACGACTATTGATGTAATGCTTTCGGCTTGTGATGCTTATAAAGGTTACTGTTTTCCCATGATTGGCTTACACCCAACTTCAGTGAATACTGATTATAAAAAGGAATTGGATATTGTAGTGCGTGAATTGGAATCTTCCAGAGAATATGTAGCAATAGGAGAGATTGGTATGGACCTCTATTGGGACAAAACTTTCCTGAAAGAACAACAAATCGTATTGGATAGACAAGTCAACTGGGCATTGGAATATGATCTTCCTGTTGTTATTCATTGTCGGGATGCTTTTGATTATATATATAAGGTGCTGGAACCTTACAAAAATAGTCGCTTAAAAGGAATATTTCATAGTTTTACAGGCACTATCGAGGAGGCTGCCCGGATTCTTGAGTTTCCTGGTTTTTCCATTGGAATAAATGGTGTGGTCACTTTTAAAAAGTCCCATCTTCCGGAAGTTTTGTTGAAAATACCTTTAGAGAAGATTGTCTTAGAAACCGATTCTCCTTATCTGACTCCAGTGCCGAATCGTGGTAAAAGAAATGAGAGCGCTAATGTGAAGGATACGTTGATGAAGGTTTCCGAGATTTATCGGATGTCTCCTGAGGCCGTTGGAAACGTGACTTCTGAAAACGCTTTAAAAGTGTTTGGAATGCTCAAATAACATCGCAAAGATTTTAAAGTTTATTAATTTTGAGATTTTATTAAAGATAAAACAGGGAGAATGAAGGGCAAGAACGAAAAAAAGAATACATTTGTAGCTGAAAACGCTTGTGGTTCGCATTTTTTTTGTAATTTGCAGCCGTTTTAGAAAGAAGCGTCTATTGGAGAGATGCTCGAGTGGTTGAAGAGGCACGCCTGGAAAGCGTGTATACCTCTAAAGGGTATCCGGGGTTCGAATCCCCGTCTCTCCGCGGAATGAAAGAAGGAAACAAAAACAATAAATGAATATAATAAACAATTTAATTAATTAATCTTAAAAATTAGACACACAATGAAAAAGTTATTTGCAATTGTTGCTGTGATGGGAGTCTTAACATTTGGCTCAACTCAACTTGCTCAGGCTCAAGATGCTCCTGCAGCTGAACAAACAGAACAAGCTGCTCCTGCAGCTCAAGCAGCTCCTGCTGGTGATGCTACTGTAGAAGCAGAAGAAGGTGGTATTCACAAGGAAATTAAAACTAAGTTTATTGAAGGTACTGCATCTTTCATGAGTTTAGTTGCTATCGCTTTGGTTATCGGTCTTGCATTCTGTATTGAACGTATTATTTATTTGAGCTTGGCTGAAATCAACACAAAGAAATTCATCGCTGCTATCGAAGCTGCTTTGGAAAAGGGCGACGTAGAAGCTGCTAAAGACATCGCACGTAGTACTAGAGGTCCTATTGCTTCTATCTACTATCAAGGTCTGATGAGAATTGATCAGGGTCTTGACGTAGTTGAAAAGTCAGTAGTATCTTATGGTGGTGTACAAGCTGGTTATTTGGAAAAAGGATGTTCTTGGATTACGCTGTTCATCGCAATGGCTCCGTCTTTGGGATTCTTGGGTACTGTAATCGGTATGGTGCAGGCATTTGATAAGATTCAACAAGTAGGTGATATTTCTCCGACGGTTGTAGCAGGTGGTATGAAAGTTGCCTTGATTACAACTATCTTCGGTTTGATCGTTGCTTTGATTCTGCAGGTATTCTACAACTATATCCTGTCTAAGATCGAGGCTTTGACCAGCGAAATGGAAGATTCTTCTATCACTTTGTTGGACATGGTTATCAAATATAACTTGAAATACAAAAAATAATAGAAATGGCTAAATTATCATATAGAGTATCATATTATGTACTGTATGTATTGTTTGCTGCTATTTTAGTAGTATTGGGCATATTCTACTTTGGTGGAGATGCTCAGGGCGATGCAGTACTGGTGGGTGTTGACCCCGAAATGTGGCAGCCTGCACAGACTGAAAGTCTGCTGTACTTAATGTATGGTTTGTTTGTTTTGGCTGTAGTTGCGATGGTTGGTGCGTTTATCCTGCAATTTGGTAGCGCATTGAAAGATAATCCTGTAAAGGCTTTGAAGTCATTGCTTGGTTTGATCTTGATGGTTGTCGTTATGGTTATAGCTTGGTCTATGGGTAGCGGAGAAAAGATGGATATTCCGGGATATGATGGTTCGGACAACGTGCCATTCTGGCTGAAAGTAACTGACATGTTCCTTTATACTATCTACTTCTTGCTGGGAGCAACTGTCCTTGCAATGCTTTTCAGTAGTATTAAAAAGAAATTATCATAATCGATTGAGGAAACTCAATTTAATGGAGTAATTACAATGGCAAAAGGAAAAAGAAAAGTTCCTGATATAAACTCAAGTTCTACGGCGGATATCGCTTTCCTGTTGTTAATCTTCTTCTTGATTACGACTTCTATGGATACGGACCGTGGTTTGGCAAGACGTTTGCCACCACCACCCGAACAAGACCAGAAGAATGATGATTCGGATAAGGTTAAGGAGCGTAACGTAATGACAGTCTTCCTGAACATGAACGACCAGTTGATGTGTAGTGGAGAATATGTTAACATAGATCAATTGAGAGATAAGGCAAAAGAATTCATTGCCAACCCGTATAATGATGAGTCCAAACCAGAAAAGCATGCGAAGGACATACCTTTCTTTGGAACTATGCAGATTACGGAAAAGCATGTAGTATCTTTGCGTTGTGACCGTGGTTCTTCCTATAAAGCATATCTGGCTGTTCAGAACGAGCTGGTAGCTGCTTACAATGAGCTGAGAGACGAATTGGCTCAGGAAAAATGGGGAAAGAGCTATATGGCTTTGGACGAAGACCAACAAAAGGCGATTCGTGATATTTATCCTCAGAAGATTTCTGAGGCAGAACCTAAAAAGTACGGAGACAAGAAGTAATGGGAAAATTTAATAAGACTGGTAAACGCGAAATGCCTGCGTTGAATACTTCTTCTCTGCCTGACCTTATCTTCACCCTGTTGTTCTTCTTTATGATTGTAACAACAATGCGTGAGGTAACATTGAAGGTTGAGTTTAAGGTTCCGCAAGCTACTGAGTTGGAAAAATTGGAAAAGAAATCTTTGGTTACGTTTATCTATGTAGGAAAGCCTACAGCTGAGTTCCGTAAGAAACTGGGTAATGAAAGCCGTATCCAATTGAATGACAGCTATGCTGAAGTTGCTGAGATTCAGGACTACATTATTGGTGAACGTGCCAGTATGAAGGAAGAGGATCAGCCACAGATGACTGTTTCTTTGAAGGTTGACCAAGATACGAAAATGGGTATCGTAACAGATATCAAAGAAGCTCTTCGTAAAGCTTATGCATTGAAACTTAACTATTCTGCGCAACCGCGTCAGTAAGAAGTTAGATTAAACTATATAAATAAAGGGCGCTTGTTCGAAACAAGCGCCCTTTATTTTTTATCCTTTTATGTTATATACTTCCCGGTATATATGTTCCTTTACACTTTCAAAATCTCTCTCACATTCTAAATCTCCATAAGCCATAAGCAGCATAGGCAGATAATTGTCTTCGGGTCTGTATGGTGGTTGAAGATATGGCTTTTCCCAAAGTACAAAGCCTTGGCGTCTGTAGAAGTTGATACGTCGTTGTGCCATCTCTTCTTCGGGTGTTTCTACTTCCAGAACGATGGGGTGCTGGAGTAGCTGGCATAAGTGGCTTAAAACATTCTTGCCATGTCCGCCATTGCGCTGAGCTGGATCAACGGCAAAGTGTTCTACGTAATAGAACTTACCGAAATCCCAATAGGTAATGAAACCTACAGGAGTGTCATGATGGAAAATGATATTATTATGGAAATGAGGCTTGCTGTCAGTGTACAGGCGTAGTTCCCCTAATGGACGGTATTCTTCCGGTGGGAAGGCGGTGGTTATTAACTGTTCCATGTACTCATACAAAAATCCATCAGCAGTGCTGATGCGCTGGAGTCTAATCATAATGTTGCTTTTTTAGAGTTTAGTTTTCTTGTTATTTAGTATAGAAATCAATGAGTCGTTGCAGTGCACGCTGGCACACCGGACAAAATGTAGGGTGTTCATTAGTACGCATGCGGCAATTATCAGCAGGACGGAAAATACCTTTGGAAGAGTATCCTCCTCCTTCATAAACTCCTACAGGATATTTTGCTTGTTCGCTGACTGGGGTGGGGACAGGAGTGCCTTTGACAAGCATGTCTTCCCATTTGGAAGCGAAGTCCATGCGGGTGCTTATATTCTGTTCCCAAGGCTCCACATTCAAGGGATATGTATCTGTCATAACATCGTCATCGTAGAAATATTCATCTGCCAGACCGCCGAAACTGTGCCCGAATTCATGCACAACTACCGGACGGAACATGGGGTGGTGCGCAGTGGTTAGGGTATAAGCATTGTATATACCGCCACCACCGTACTCCTCTGTATTGGCGAGGATGATGATATGTTCGTAGGGTATTCCGGCCAGGGAATCGTGTATGGACTTTACCCGCCGGGTAGTTAGGTAACGGTCGGAATAGAATGTGCTGAAATGCGAATTGAAAGCGGTATGCTTCCATTCCCCTAACCGGGGAACACTTACGCCACTGTCGTCAGAAGGGCTGGCAACAGCTATGATATTGAAGCGATCTTTCATGCTTTTGAATGGCTCGTGAGAGAACAAACTTTCGCAGGTTATTGCTGCATCCTGATAGAATATATTCATTTCGTTGGAGGTATAGCCTTCTGCAAGGATGGCGACATCAATGCATTTATCTGTATTACCGCTTTCCAGTAAATACTTGTGTGGAGTAATGTGTGTTGTCCCTTTCTGATGGATGAGTACATCATCCGGACGGACGATATGTTTCAAGCGTGTACGCACCTCTTTTCTTGGGTTTAAAAGAGTGATTTCTATCTCCACAGGGCGTATCGGGTAAGGCAACAGGAATGTATTTTCAAATCCTTTGTTGACCGTTTTTGCTTCGTCTGTTTCTAACCATTCCTGGAAGAGGGAGGAGAAAGAAGTCGTATAGATTGTATTTCCAGTCTCCAAATCCTTCATAATAATTTGTCCATTACCTTGCAAGGGCAATTCGGATAGATGATGGCGTCTTCCGGCCCATGACGGGAGTACGGATAACTCATCCAGACATACACTTTGCCGGGAAGCATCTCCCGTAAAGATGTAATCAACGCGCAGTGTTTTATCTGCAAAATTCTCAGTGTAGTTTTGTGCACGGCTTGTCATTACCATCAGGAAGCACAGTGCGAGTGCAAAATATTTCTTCATAATAATTTTATTTTCCCCAAAGATAATGCAAATCGAGCGCAGTACTTTCATGCTTGCATAAAAAAGTTCTGCCGAGATGCGGCTTATCTTATCTAAAGATACAACCTTTGTCGCTCATCTCCAATTTCTTCCGATTAATGAATAAAAACGTTGTGCGGGTTTATTCATTTTTTAGCAAGAAAAGTAATAAATCGTATTTTATTTGGGAAAAAATTCGCTAACTTTGCATATTACTGTGTGAGAATACGGTGAAACAATCGTTATTTATTAATCATAAATTTAGAAATGGGACATCATCAATTGGATACTTTAGACGAGCAAATTCTGAAATTGATTGCAGACAATGCCCGTATTCCCTTCCTTGAAGTGGCAAGAGCCTGTAACGTTTCCGGCGCCGCCATACACCAACGCATACAAAAGCTGACGAATTTAGGTATTTTGAAGGGCTCGGAATATGTCATCGACCCGGAAAAGATAGGTTACGAAACCTGTGCTTACATTGGCATTTACCTGAAAGACCCTGAGTCTTTTGATGCCGTAACGAGGGCGCTTGAAGCTATTCCTGAAGTTGTGGAATGTCATTTTACAACAGGGAAATATGATATGTTTATCAAGCTCTATGCACGCAACAATCATCATTTGCTGAGTATCATTCATGATAAATTGCAGCCGCTGGGATTGGCGCGTACTGAGACTTTGATATCTTTCCATGAAGCTATCAAACGACAGATGCCGATAATGGTAGAAGTAGACGAAGATTGAAAATTACTTGCGGATATAGTCCACAAATGCATAAGGGCAGGGATGTTTCTCATCATCAGGATGAGATTCCCTGCTTTTTTCGTACCATACAGCAGAGTCTACAGCCGGGAAATAAGCATCTACCTGAGGTGCTTCGGCATCAATCTCAGTCAGGCAGAGCATATCTGCCACCTGCATTGCCTGTTTGTATACGCTTGCACCGCCGATAATATATACCTGCTCTTCAGGTTGGCAACTTTGTAGGGCTACTTCAAGAGTCGGGAAGACCTCTGCGCCGGGACATTGAGTTTCGGGATTGGAGGAAAGTACCACATTTCGCCGGTTAGGCAGGGCACCTTTGGGAAGAGACTCGAAGGTTTTCCTCCCCATGATGATGGTGTTTCCTGTAGTCAATGCTTTGAAACGCTTCAAGTCATTAGGAAGCCAGAATAAAAGTTTATTTTGAAAGCCGATACCTAAATTACGGTCTACGGCAGCGATGATACTAACCATGATGCGTAAATATTAATTATTAATTATGATAGCGCAAATAATTCATAATTAGACTGATACTTTTCCTGCTATATGTGGATGCGGATTATAATTCACCAATTCGAAATCTTCATATTTGAAATCGAAGATACTCTTTATGTCCGGATTCATTTTCATCTGCGGCAACGGGCGTGGTTCTCGGGTGAGTTGCAGCTTCACCTGTTCCAAGTGGTTCAGATAAATATGTGCATCACCGAGGGTGTGAATGAAATCACCTGCTTTCAATCCCGTGACCTGTGCCATCATCTGTAATAGCAGGGCATAAGACGCAATATTGAAAGGTACGCCGAGGAAAATATCAGCGCTGCGTTGATAGAGTTGCAGGCTCAACCGTCCATCTGCAACATAGAACTGGAAAAAGGCGTGGCAAGGAGGAAGATTCATGTTATCGAGATCCCCTACATTCCAGGCACTGACAATGATGCGACGGGAATCCGGATTATGGAGAATGGTTTCTACCGCTTCACTTATCTGGTCAATAGAGCCACCCTTATAATCAGGCCACGAACGCCATTGATAACCATAAATATGTCCCAAGTCACCGTTTTCGTCGGCCCACTCGTTCCAGATGCGGACACCGTTATCTTGCAGATATTTGGCATTCGTATCACCATTCAGGAACCACAACAGTTCGTATATGATGGATTTCAGATGTAATTTCTTAGTGGTGAGGCAAGGGAACCCCTCATCCATATTAAAGCGCATTTGATGTCCGAATACGCTGATAGTACCGGTTCCGGTGCGGTCTTCCTTGTGTACGCCTTCGGCAAGTACCCGGTTGAGTAAGTCTAAATATTGTTTCATGATTGCAGATTACGAATTATAAACAACAAAAGAGGCAATCTTTTTTGCCTCGCCAAAGGTAACTAAACTTCGGCAGATAGAATAATTTCCCATTGAAAATTAGAGGAACGGAGTCATCAGATTACCCACCCAACCCACGAATTTCTTCCAGCCGGAACGCTTTTTCCAAACTTCGGGTGTGAGCAGGGTACTATTCTTTTTGTCCCGTTCAAACATATCGTTCAATTGGTGTGTGATTGCCGGATCAAAGATAAAAGCATTTGTTTCGTAGTCGTATCTCAGGCTGCGGCTGTTCAGATTGGCTGTACCCACGGTACAAAAGTTCCGGTCCACCATCATGATTTTGGAGTGATGAAAGCCTCCGTTGAAGAGATAGACTTTAGCACCCTTCTTCATCAACTTATGAACGATGTAGAAAGATGCTTCCGGAGTAAAAGGAATATCCGAAACGGCAGGTATCATAATTTCTACTTCCGTTCCTTTTTTCAGAGCCGATTTGATGGCTTTCCGGATGGATTTTGTCGGAACGAAATAAGGGTTTACAATCTGTATGCTGTGTTGCGCCGCTGCAATGGACGCTGCATAAACATGGCTGATGGCACGCGGCGTTTCCCGTGGAGTGCGGTCGACGATAGCTATTTCCTCTGATATACTGTCGGGCAGTTGCGGCAGGTCGGGGAAGTAGACCGGGCCGCCTACATGCTGTTTGGTCTCATGGTTCCACATGGTGAGGAAGATGCCTTGCAGATAGCGCACTGCATCTCCTTCGATGCGCATATGCATATCGTGCCATTGACCGATTTTAGGCAGTCCGGTGATGTAATAGTCCGCGATGTTCATACCGCCGGTATATCCTATTTCTCCGTCAATCACTACAATCTTCCGGTGGTCGCGATGCATGGCATGGTTAATCCACGGGAAAGTTATCGGGTCGAATTTCACTATTTCAATTCCGCGGTCACGGATAGATTTCAGATGGTGCTTTTTTAATGGTTTGTTATTGGACCAGTTGCCGAAAGCATCGAACAGGGCCCGGACTTCCACACCTTCCTGAACTTTTTTCGCCAGAAGGTCGAAGAGAGCATTGGCAATGGAGTCATTGCGGAAATTGAAATACTCCAGATGAATATGATGTTTGGCATGGCGTATTTCCTCGAAAAGATCGATAAACTTCTCCCGGCCGCTCATCAGAAGTTTCACTTTATTGTTGCCGGTGACCGGGATGCCTTGTTGTTGTAAATAGTGCATCACGAGCGAGTCACTGGTGATGACTTGCGCGTGAGTATTTCCTATAAAAAATAATGTAGATAATAATATGATCAATAATGTTCTTTTCAAAACTTCTTACGCTTAGTTAGTTTTCTATTTAGAGCTGACAAATATACAATATAATGATGAGAAATGTTTAGTTAGTTAAAAAAAATTAGCCCTTGTCCTACAAAAAGCAGGCAAGGGCTAACTAAATTATTGCAAGGGCAAACGGATTTATTGCAAGGCCTAATGAGCTTATGCCAAAGAGCAAATCTTGCGGTATCCGAAGTAGAGAAGCACTACTGCCACTATAACCAGTGATTTCGGGTCGATTTCTGCTGCACTGCTTTGCAGAGCGTTGGTGAAAGTTTCCCGTAAAGTGCCCAGCACCAGTTGCAGGCCATCGAGGACAAAGAATAGCACCACGGCAAGGGTAAAACAGAATAAGCTCCACAACTGCGAAATACGGTAATACCGGTCGGGCAGGTGGTGCATCACGCGACGGCTGAAGCCTTTGTCTTCTATCTCCTTCCGATTGTCAGAGAAGAATTTCTGCAAGAGTTTATCATCAGTTGTTTCCATCATAACCATTTTGTTTTAGGTAAATAGCCATTTTATCTTTCGCCCGTGCGAGGTGGCTTTTGACTGTTCCCGCCGGACATCCCGTGATACCTGCAATCTTGTCGATACTTTGGTCTTCCATGTAGAAGAGCGTGATACAGGTTCGTTCCATTTCTTTCAGTGTCGCCAGCGCCCGGTAAATGTCCATCTGTTGTCCCACGTCGTCCTGACTGGTATTCCAGTTGGCATCCACTTCCCGGCTATCAAGCTCAGCTGTCTCCTTTCGACTGCGAAGATAATCATAAAATACATTATATGCAATACGGTAAAGCCAGGTAGAGAAGTTGGACAGGTTTTTGAACGAAGCAAGGTTGGTATAAGCCTTGATAAACGTATCCTGCGCCAGGTCGTCACTCAATTCGCCGTCGCCGCAAGTCAGGTTGAGGAAGAACCGGCGCACGGGCGACTGGTACTTCTTCACCAACTGGTCGAAGGCCCTGGTGTTGCGAAACACCACGACCTGTGCGACTAGCGATATGTCATTGAGTTGGCTCATCTCTCTTTGTTGCTCTTTTTAGAATCTTGTGTGTAGTAGATAACCAATTGTCCGAAGCCTGTGAACATGATAAGTAATCCGACGCAGCCCACTCCGAAGTTTCCGGTGAAGGCCCAGAGGAAGATGAACAATCCGACGCCGATGAAGATGTTCTTGATACCCTTGGTGCGGATGTCTTCTGTTTTTTCTGCGTTCTTGAAGAAGTCAGCGGGTAGTTGTTGTCCGCTGGCCAGTGCTTGTTCTGCAAGGCGGTATTTGGCTTTCCGGTTCTTGTAGTTGAAGAAGAATACCGTGAAGACGATGAGCAGGGGCAATCCGAAGATGAAGACGATGGCGGTGACGGAGATAATGGTTTCGGAGGTTTTACCGTCTAAATCGAAGAGATTCCAGTTCCAATTACCGTTCTCGTCCTGTTTCCATCTTCTGTCGGCATGAGCCGAATCCCTTCCTTCGTAGGTCATGATACTGAGCGTATCGGTTACTGTCTTTCCGTCAATGGTGGTATCGCGCAGTTCAATCACGCGTTTTTTGTTCCCCAGACTGTCGTTTTCTGTAACTGTTCTGTTCTTTGCCTGTACCAATGAGCAAAGTGTCATGGTGGCGATGAGTACTAAAATAATCCGTTTCATAATCATATAATGTTTTACTTTTTATTGCTTCTTTGTGTGTTAGACGTATAATGTTAGTTAGAAAGTTGCAAAGAGACGATATTTTTTTAGAAAATCGATAATATGTGGCATTATTTATTGGAATATTCAGCCTGCAGGAGGATATATTCGTCGCTTAAAGGAGGTTTGTATTTTTGTTGAAGCAAACTATTGGCGGAGTTGCAAGAAACTAATATCTGGTGTGCTACCAACTAATATCTTGGATACTAAGAAATATTCTTACCATAGATATATAGGTTTCTTACAACAGTTATAGAAGTTTCTTACATCAAGTATAATAGTATCTTACAACAGTTATTGTAAGAAAAATGATTAGGCAATGAGTTATTAGTTGGATGCGGTGCGGGGATTAGTTGTTAGGAGGGAAGATATTAATTTGCAGGCAGATTCTTTTTCGATTAATGGGAGTCACTTAATCATTATGTAGCATCGGGCTTCTTGTGCTAATAAGATATAGGTATTTTGAGAGTAAAACCAGTTAAAACAAGTAAATCCGGTTGTTTGTTATTGTAATTAGCACTACTTTCGCCAACCTATCTTATAAAACGCTTTTGGAGAAGTTACGGAACATATCGAAATGGTTTCTTCCTTTACTGTTCATCACATACTTAGGAGGGATTACGCTGTTTACTCACTCGCATGTAGTAAATGGGGTGATTATTGTGCACTCCCATCCCTTCAAAGGTGAACATCAACATACGGAAGCACAGGTAGAAACGATTTTCTTCCTGTCGTCTTTTGTAACGTCATCTCTTCCTACTGTTCTTTTTGTCGCACCGGCTTTCCTCATTTTATTGTGCGTACTGGCTGTTCCGGGTGTGGAACGCATCAAGTACGTAAAGGGGCGTTGCGGCATCAGTCTTCGGGCTCCACCGGCAATTTAATCGCGCAAAAGCGCGATTAGTGACGAGCTACAAGTTATTTGCTATGAGTTGCTGTGTTGTACTTGCGTGCGAACGACTTTTCGCCCCTACAAGTGAACTGTACTCAAACAAATAGCTTTGTCACTCAATTATCATTTCCCTAACTCATTAATATAAAAAGAACTACATGAAAAAATATATCATTTTCGTGGTGGGAGTAGTGTGTGCATTGCTCTCCCAGAATGTTTATGCAGAAGATTTAAGAGGTACTGATGCCAATATCATCGGCCATGTGATAGAAAAAAATACAGGTGAACACCTTCCTTATATGACGGTAGCCCTGAAGGGAACTACTATCGGCACCATGACCGATGCTTCTGGGCATTACTTTCTGAAAAATCTTCCCGAAGGAGAGTTTACGCTGTACGTCAGTGCCGTAGGGTATAAGTCGCAAGAGCGTAAAGTAATGTTGAAACGTGGCAAAACGTTAGAAGAAAACTTCGAGTTGGAAGAAGATATGGTTGCCCTGGACGGTGTGGTGGTCACTGCTAACCGTAATGAAACGGCCCGTCGCTTGGCGCCTACACTCGTCAAAGTGGTTACTCCCAAGCTGTTTGATATGACCAATTCACATACGCTGTCGCAAGGACTGGTATTCCAGCCGGGGGTACGTGTGGAAAACGATTGCCAGAACTGTGGTTATTCGCAGGTACGCATCAATGGTATGGATGGAAAATACACGCAGATATTGATAGACTCGCGCCCTATCTTCTCCGCCCTGGCAGGTGTTTACGGGTTGGAACAGATTCCGGCAAACATGATAGAACGCGTGGAAGTGGTGCGTGGAGGTGGTTCCGCCCTGTTTGGCTCTTCCGCCATCGCCGGAACGGTGAATATCATCACGAAAGAACCTATCCGTAATTCCGGTTCGTTTGCCCATAGCATTTCCAACTTCGACGGTTCCGGTTCTTTCGATAACAACACTACGTTGAATCTTTCCCTTGTTTCTTCGGACAATAAGATGGGGGCCTACGTCTACGGTCAAAACCGGTATCGCTCTGCATGGGACTCCAATGGCGATGGTTTCTCCGAATTGCCTAAATTGAAGAATCAGACAGTAGGTGTCAATGCATACTACCGCACAAGCCCTTACTCCAAACTGAGTTTGGAATATCATCACATGGAAGAGTTCCGCCGTGGCGGTAACCGTTTCGACCTGCCACCCCACATTGCCGAAGATGCCGATCTCAATGGTTCGGGAGAACCCGGACTGGTGGAACAAATCAAGCATTCCATCAATACGGGCGGACTCAAATTCAGTGCTTTTTCCAAAGACCAGAAACATACATTTAATGTATATGCTTCTGCACAACACATCGAACGTGATAGTTATTACAGTGCTTATGGCACCACAACAGACTTTACCGGTGTGCTGGGAGCACAATATATTTATCATTTAGACAAATTCCTGTTCATGCCTTCCGACCTGACGGGAGGAGTGGAGTTTAACCATGATGACCTGCACGACAGAGGTACGGATATCCAGAAGTATCGTGATAAGGCTTTGACCGAAGACCCTACTGCAACAGGCGAGCGTCTGCAACAACTGATTGATAAATACACTCCCGACCCGCTAAAACAGATTGTGAATATATCGAGTGCTTATCTTCAAAATGAATGGAAGAATGAGCAGTGGAGCTTTCTTATCGGCGGGCGTGTGGATAAGAACAGTATCATGGATAAAGCTATTTTCAGTCCGCGTGCCAACGTCCGTTATAATCCTACGCAGGATGTGAACATTCGTTTCAGCTATGCCGAAGGATTTCGTGCCCCGCAGGCGTTCGATGAAGACTTGCACATCAGCAATGTAGGTGGTGAACTGATTTCTATTGTCCGTTCCCCAAAACTGAAAGAAGAACGCTCGCGCAGCGTGAACGCTTCTGTGGACTGGTATCATTACTTCGGTGATTTTCAGGCGAACCTGCTGGTAGAAGGCTTCTTTACGAAATTGTCCGATCCTTTTGTCCTGACAGCTCCTGTGGAAGACCCGAATGGCTCCGGCTATCTGATACAAACGCGTATCAACGGTTCAGGTGCCAAAGTATATGGTGGCACGCTGGAAGGAAAGATAGCCTGGCGCAATAAAATCCAGTTGCAGGCGGGGCTGACCGTGCAACGCAGCCTGTACGACTCTCCCGAAGAGTGGAGTGCGGACAAGGAACACTTGTCGGATGCAGAACGCTATAGTGACAAGATACTGCGTACTCCTGATTTTTATGGTTATTTCACTGCTACTTATACACCAACAAAGGCTCTTTCACTGGCCTTGAACGGCAATTATACGGGCCGGATGTATGTGCCTCACCTGATGTCCGAAGTGGATGGCACGGCCGACTTGCTGGTGAAGAGCCCGGACTTTTTTGAACTGGGTGCCAAGGTGGCTTATGATGTTGATTTTTCAGGCATCTGTCTGCAATTCAATGTGGGAGTACAGAATATTTTCAACTCTTACCAAAATGATTTCGACAAAGGAGCGAACCGGGATTCCGGCTATATTTACGGTCCCGGTGCTCCCCGTTCCTACTTTGCAGGGGTGAAGCTCAGCTTTTAGTGTCTCAGCAGAACTTTTTTATGCAAGCATGAAAGTTATGCATTCGATTTGCATTACCTTTGAAGAAGATAAGCTGCATCTCAGCATAACTTTTTCATGCAAGCATGAAAGTTATACATTCGATTTGCATTACCTTTGCAGGCATAAAACGACTTGGCACATGGAATTACCCGTATCTTTTGCAGACCGTACCCGTTCCCTTCTGGGAGATGAAGAATATAACAAACTGGCCGACGCCCTGAATGACGAACAGCCCGTAAGTATCCGACTGAATGAAGCAAAGTTGCCCAATGCTTCATTCGGTCTTTTTCATGGCTATGCCGGGCCTGTGCCCTGGTCTTCTACAGGTTTTTATCTCGACCGCCGTCTGACGTTTACTTTCGATCCCTTGTTTCACGCAGGTTGCTACTACGTGCAGGAGGCATCGTCCATGTTTGTGGAGCAGGCATTGAAACAATATGTGGGCGAAACACCTGCAGTAATGCTTGACCTTTGCGCTGCACCCGGTGGGAAATCTACCCACGCCCGCAGTGTATTGCCAGAAGGCAGCCTGTTGGTAGCCAACGAAGTAATTCGTAACCGTTCTCAAATTCTGGCGGAGAATCTGACTAAGTGGGGGCATCCCGGCGTGGTGGTAACGAACAATGACCCGGCGGACTTCTCCGACTTGGAGGATTTCTTCGACGTGATATTGACCGATGTTCCCTGTTCGGGCGAGGGTATGTTCCGTAAAGACCCCGTTGCGGTAAGTGAGTGGAGTCCGGCGAATGTGGATATTTGCTGGATACGTCAGCGACGTATCATTTCCGATGTCTGGCCCAGTCTGAAACCGGGCGGGCTATTAATTTATAGTACTTGTACATATAATATAAAGGAGAATGAAAGGAATATCCGCTGGATACGCGATGAATTCGATGCAGAAGTACTTCCGGTGGATGTGCCTGGTGTTTGGAATCTCACTGGAAACCTGATTGACGAAGAATACTTCCCTGTATATCGTTTCCTTCCCCATCGGACGAGAGGTGAGGGCTTTTTCCTTGCCGTGCTTCGCAAACCGGAGGAGGGTAGTATGAAAATCCGGTATAAATTAATTCCTGCGCAGGGAATGAAAAGGGTGGCTTCCGGTGTTTCCAAAGAGCAACTGGACGTTGCCCGGGGGTGGCTTCTTTCTCCGGATGATTATGAACTTTCGGTAAACGGAACGAATATTACGGCTTTCCCAAAAGAATATCTACCGGAACTGTCGTCTTTGCAACAATCTCTTCGTGTCATTCAGGCGGGTGTTGCCCTTACCGAAGTGAAGGGGAAGGACTTGATTCCCAATCATGCTCTTGCCATGAGCTATATATTGCGTAATGATGTTTTCCCCCGTGAAGAAGTGCCGTATGAGCAGGCTATTGCTTACTTACGTAAAGAGGCAATCGTGCTTTCCGGTGAAGCTCCGCGTGGTTATGTGCTGCTGACTTATATGAATATTCCTTTAGGGTTTGTGAAGAATATAGGTAACCGCGCTAATAATCTTTATCCGCAGGAGTGGAGGATACGGAGTGGATATTTGCCGGAAGAGATATTAATCTTATGTAATCAGAGTTGATATGTTGTGTTTATTCGATAATCAACGATGAGTTGTGGGATGAAATAAGTGAATTCTTATGCAACTATCATTGCCTTTGTCATACATTGGCAAGTAGTTGCTCGAAAGAATGGAATTTGTATTCTTTCTCCTTGTGCAGTCTGAAATCTTCGGCAGACAACACCTGTAATCGTGGTAAACTACTTGTTTCTGCCACAGAATCAGAACAACAAGCATATCCGTGACGGTTCAGTGCATTTGTTGTCCAATGCAATAATACCTCATCACTTGCTTCTACAATAATATTGCGGTGGCTGTCTACTTTCGGATAATATACCCCATGTGCATAATCAAACCGGATATCATTACGGGAGAACAGACCATCCATCCGGTGACTCAGGATCATATCTTCCGTAACTCCGCATTGCAATCCGTTCTCTTTAGAAAGTAACCACAACTTATCTGCTAACACTAATGCCTGTTCTATATCATGGGTGGAAAGTAAAATCGCTTTGCTCTGTTCTACAGCCAGGCGGTGTAGTAAAGTCATAATCTCAATACGGCTCACTACATCCAGGAAAGCTGTCGGCTCATCCAGCAGAATAAGCGGACATTCCTGTACCAATGCTTTGGCAATCATGACCTTCTGTCGTTCCCCATCCGATAATTCTGCGGTGTAGCTTTGGGCTTTATGGCTGATACTTACAGCTTCCAGCGCTTCTTCAATGATGGCATGGTCTGCTTTATTCAGCCTACCGAAGAATCCGGTATGCGGTTGGCGTCCCAAGGCTACCAATTCATATACAGTCAGTCCGCCGGCTTGTGTTTTGTCTGTCAACACTACGCCGATGGTGCGTGAACGTTCTTTCTCCGAATAAGCGGATAGAGGCTTGTCTTCTACAAGTAATTCACCAGATAAAGCTGGTTGTGAGGCGGCTAAAGTACGGAGCAGGGTAGATTTGCCTGTTCCATTGGCCCCCAGCAGACAAGTCAGTTCTCCGGGATAGAGCTGAAAGGAAAGATGCTCATGCACCCGTTTCTCTTGCTTTCCCTGGCGGTAGCCTATACATAAATTATTTGCAGTGATAACAGCTTTCTCCATCAGTTGAAATATTGTATTTTACGTTGGTTTACGATTACATATATGATAACAGGTGCACCCAGCACAGGAGTTACCGCATTAAGCGGAATGATGCCTGCTTCACCCGGCAAAATACAAATAAGGTTGCAGAGCAGAGCAATGGCTGCACCTGTCAGCAAAGTGATGGGGAGCAGAGAGTTATGGTTGGAAGTTCCCAGCATCAGGCGGGAGATGTGTGGAACGGCCAGCCCGATGAAAGCAACCGGTCCGCAAAAAGCAGTAGTGACGGCGGTTAGCAATCCGGTAGCTATCAGCAACAGGTTGCGGGTACGGCGGATATTCACACCTAAGTTCTCGGCATAGCGTGTACCCAAAAGCATGGCATTTAACGGCTTGATAAGCAAGACGGAAAGTAACAAGCCTGCCAGACAGAATGCGGAGAAATAAGGTAATTGTTGCAACGATACACCGCCAAAATTGCCCATACCCCAAATCATATAGGAATGTACCCCTTCGGCTGTTGCAAAGAAGTTGAGCAGTGATATAGCGGAAGAAGTGATATAGCCGATCATGATACCTGTAATCAGCAGCATGATATTGCTTTTAATCAGTGTGGAAAAGAAAAGGATAAGTCCCATTACTACCATCGACCCGATGAAAGCTCCGAGTATCACCGAGAAGAAACCAGACAAGGTGAATATGCCTGTTGCAATGCTTCCTCCGCCTGCCAGCATCACCAATGCCACACCAAGGCTTGCCCCTGAGTTTATTCCCAGAATGGACGGTCCTGCCAGTGGATTATTGAAAGCTGTTTGCAGCATTAACCCCGAAGCAGCCAGTGCCGCACCACATAGCAGAGCCGTGACGGCTTGCGGCAGACGCGACTCCCAGATAATAAAACTCCAACTGGCTTTCTCTACATCATTCCCCGACAGAATATTCCACACCGCTCCGGCAGGGATACTTATTGAGCCAAACCAGAGATTGGCGATCATCAATAAGAGAATGAAGACCGACAGTGCTATACCATATATATATCCTTTGCCTTTCAAACCATTAAATTTTACTCCGCTAATTTACTATAATATTTTAACTCATATCCTTCTAACATCGAAGGGTGGAAGATTTTTATTAAATCTTTCAATAGCCAGTCCGGCTGGAAAGGCGTTTCTTCATAGAAAGGTACCCGGTTGGTGTTGCAGCCGTAGATGTGCCGTTCTTTGAAGGCGCGGAAGCCGGCATAAGGGGCAAATTCTTTTTCCAGTTCACTATAGGTCTTATCTGTGGGCTGGTTGTAGCGTATCAGCCAGAAGTCTGCCTGTTGCCCTTTCTCAAAGATAACTTCGAAGGGATAGGGGAGGGAACCGCTATGTGTATCTTCCCGGAAAATATAATTGGCACTCGCATCGGTATATAGTTTGGCGATGGTACTGTTGCCTCCCGGAGTATACCAGGTGGAACTTGTTTTCAAATCACACATCACCGAAGGAGCAAAAGAAATGGGAGAAACCAAGTTCTTCAGCTCATTATAATTCCGTTCCACTGATGCAAACAAACTGTCAGCTACCTGTTTCTTTCCAAACAATAAACCGTAGAAATGCATCCATTCGGCACGTCCCAGTGCGGAGGTCTCCATATATTCGGCACATTCGATGATGGGGACATTCAGTTTCTCTACGCGGCCATAACCGCCACTGTTTTCAAAAGGGGAGAGGAGTATAGCATCCGGATGAAGGTCTATGATTCTTTCAATGTTAGGATTCATACCGTCACCTACGTCGGCAATCGATCCGTTCCGGCATCCTTCTTCTATTTCTGGCATCTTGATATATTTCAAGTCACAGACACCGCCTATGCTACTCAATGCACCAAGCTTCTTCAACAGGCTGCAATGTACGGAGGAGTAGATGACGGCTTTGCTTAATGGGGTGCGGACGATGGTTCCTGCGGGCAGTTCTTCGGGGAGCTTCTGCTCTTTATCTACTAAAATATAGGTATGCAAAATTTTCGTTGTATCCCAGGGATTGCGTAATTGTGCAAGGGTATAGTCTTCGTAATCAACTATAGAAAGGTTCTCGGAATACCGCAAGGTGATGGTGTCGCCTTGTACAGAGGTAGAAGAGGTGTTACTTCTCCCGCCGCAGGCGGAGAGAAGTAACACTATGATTGCTATTGGAATAAATTGTAATCCTTTGTGCAAATACATTTCAGATATTAATTAAAGAAGATGATTTTCTTGGGGTTTTGGCCTCCGCAGTCAAATTTACTAATAAAGTTTCCGTTTTGGTCAAACCTGTAGATTATTCCGTTTCCCGCGGAGTACAAAGTAGTGGCTATATAAATGTCTCCGTTAGCTTCGTTCACACTCATGGAGTAGACACTGCTGGAAGCAAGTTCTTCCGGGGCATTCTTCAGGAAGCTGGCATCTTTTTTCTCCAGGGTATTTGCATTATAGCTGTAGAAGGTATTTATAGTACTGGTTTCAGGCCAGTTACTATAATCTGTCTCTGAATTAACAAAGTAAATCATTCCTCTTTCGTCATCGGCAACCATATCGGTGGCTGTGCCGATTACCGTTATTTTGTTGTTGTCTTTCGGGTCTATCATCTGGGCCGTATAACCTGTTGCGTTATAATCCCCGTAAGATATCAGAAAGACTTTATCATTAGCTTCCGTCAGCTTGTTGGGGTTTACTGTTACGGTTAATGTCTTTTCCAATGTAAATGTTTTGGTGTCGATGACGAATACATCTGATAAATATACAAATTGGGCATCTTCCTTCTTGTAGGAGTTTGCCACATATAGTTTGTTGTTGCATTCTACAATACCTTCCAGATTATTTCCAAGGCTCAGGGATGCCTTTTCTTCCAGTGTTTGTGCATCCAGCTTCACTACTTTGCCACCATACAGGGTTACATAAATATAACCGTCATCGGCTGCCATGTAGCGGGGCGTTGCTCCATTTATGGTGAAAGCATGGCGGGCTTGTTCCACTCCAGCCGTATTTAAACGTGTCATATAGCTTGAACCATTGACTGCAACATAAATACTATTACGATATTCGATCATATCCTGACCGGTATCACCTAATTTAGCATTGTTTTGTGTTTGGAATATGTCCTTGACAAAAAAGTCAGCCTGATCCGGGCAATAGAAACTGATACTTGCATTGTTGGCTCCCTGAGTACCTTCATTTAATATATAGGCACGCTTTTGAGGCAATTCTATGGTACTTCCGGAGTCATTCCGTCCATAATCGTCGTCATCATCACTACATGATGTAATGGAAACGTTCAGTGCTATCAGGCACATTAAACTGAATAACAAACTTCTGATTTTCATTTTACGTTGTTTTTATATGGTTAAAATTGTATTGTACCGCTAACCTGCCAGTTTCGTCCCGGCATGGGATAATATTTTATAACTTCGTACTGCTTGTTCAACAGGTTGATAACTTCCGCTTGCAGCGTAAGTGTATATCTGCTAAATTTGAAAGCGTGGGAAACAGAAAGGGTATGGTCTGTGTACCCATCTATCTTGTAATCCGGAATATTTTGCGACAGATAATATCGTTTACCTACTCCGACAACGGAATATCCGACATTTACCCACGGGGTCTCGACAATGACATTGCCGTTTCCGCTATGTTCCGGTGTATAGGGCAATTGGTCTTTGTAGTTGCTGGTTGAACTGCTGGTGACGTCGATAGCTTTTTGCCATGTATATCCTCCTGCAATACGTAGGTCTACCTGAGGGATAATAGGAATGAACGTCGAGAAAGTAAAATCAACTCCCGATATGTGTGCTTTGCCATAGTTTGCCATTCTCCATACATAAGTTGACGGGAATGCTACAATTTTATCTTTTACGTGGTTGTAATACCCGTCCAATGTTACGGATATGTTGTTTATCCATGAACAAGGAGAACCACTCCACGTAATACCTATGTTGTATTCCTGCGCTTTTTCGGGGCGGAGGCTGCGGTTGCCTAAACGATAATAATATAAATCATTGAAGGTCGGAGTCCGGAAAGTGCTTTTGTACATGGCACGTATGTAGAATAACTGTTCTTTCCAAGGGCGGAAACTGATGGATGCGCTGGGGGAGAGTCTACTCATGTCTTCCGGGCGTTCTCCATTTTCTACATGTTCCGTGAGGTAGGTACCCACCAGAGACGCCATGGCTGTGAACTGTCCGGTCTGATACTTTGCACTAAATGCAGTGAGTGAAGTGTAGCGCGTCGGATATGGGCAGAACTGGAGATTATTCCATAAGGTATTGATGGCTCCGTCTTGCGCTAAAGCCAACGAAAACTCTTTAGTGGGTGAGTAGACAATAGTGGCGGACAAATAATATTCGTTCTGCCTGTAATGTTCAGTCGTAATCCCTCCTTCATATTGTGCCCCTTCATCCTGGTACTTATTCTTGGAATAATTGTACTTTCCCTGGGCTTGTAAAACCCATTGAGGGGAGAATTGCTTTTTATATTTCACTTGGGTGAAGAAATTCTTATCCCACAAACGTTCATAAGAATTCGGATTATAGAGAAGGACGACACCAGGCAGTCCACGTTCCGAATCAAAATAATAGGTCTTTATACTTAATTCACTGCTGTCCTTGAATGTATGGAAAAGATTGGCTTCACCATGCCAGGAGTTTATATCCGAATTGTATCTTCTTTCTTTGGTTGTGTACTTTCCATTCTCCAAGGTGAAATCATAGATGCCATCCGCTCTCAGGAAGTTGCCGTCTACGGTGAGGGTTGTTTGTTTACCTAAACGTTGTGCCCAGCGCAGTGAAGGGTTCACCATACCGTAAGAACCTCCTTTTATGCGACCCTGAAATGAATATTTTCCTGTGAACAGGGGGACTTCTGTCTCTATGTTGAGTACACCGGCTGAGGCGTAAAGGCGGGCAGGTTGTAGCAGATTGTCACCCTGTCCGATGGCTAAGGAAAGTAAAGCGACATTATCAAGTGAGAACCTGCCTATATCTATTTGTCCGGCCTGGCAGTTGCTGACGGCTATTCCATCATAGCTGATAGCTGTATGTGCTGCACCCAGATTTCGTATAGAGACTGTCTTGAGTCCGCCTACTCCACCATAATCTTTTACATTGGCACCTGTGAAATGCCGTACTGCATCCGCCATGTTTTGCAGACCAAGGTGCTCAATATTGTCTTTTGTGATAATTTGTGTGGGAGTTGCTGCAGATACTTTTTGCGGGGCTCGTCTGGCTTTTATGGTTACTCCGGGAATTTCATGCGTCTTATTGGTTATGGTATCTCCTTTTTGTTGGGCGTGTAGATGAAGAGGGGGTAAGAATAAATAGAAGAATAAACATAACCGTAGTATATAGGCATGCTTATTTATTACAATTCTATAGCTTTTAATTCTCTGCATATTCATGAAAAGGATATAAACCGTGTGCATCTCATGCCCTTTCCTCGAAGGCATAAGAAATGATAGGTTTTGCAGGTCTTCTGACTTACTCCGGATTTGCCGCCTTCCCACCGTACGAATACTGGCAGTGGCATAGGTGATTGGCAAGTCCTATCATATGAGTTCACAGCAGCGGGACTGTTTGGGAGTCACACCCAATTCCCTTTTCATGGAGTATACCGAAAGGCATACTCCAACAAAACCGGGTGCAAAGATAGGAAAGATTTATGTTTTATTTGTAATGTGGTGCAGTATTTCATTAATTTATGCATTTATTCTAACAGAGTAACTTAATAGAAACTAATACTATATACTTATGCTAAAGAAAACTATTGCTGCCTTAAGCCTACTCAGTATCCTTGTAGCTTGTCAGAATGATGAAACTCCCTCTCAACCGGAACTTAAACCACGTAAAGACATCAATCTCACCCGTGCGGAACAAGATTTAATGGACAAAGGTACAGACTTTGCTTTCCGTTTCTTTGATCAGGTGTGCAGTACTGAGAAGGAAAAACCGAATGTTTTTGTGTCTCCATTGAGTGCATCACTTTGCTTATCAATGATTACTAACGGAGCTTCGGGCAAAACGCTTACTGAAATGCAGAACGTATTGGGATTTCCTGCCGCTTTTTTCTCTCTTGATGATCTGAATAACTATAATCAAAAATTAACTTCAGCTTTATTGGATTTAGATAATACCACTCAATTAGGAATTGCTAATTCTATTTGGGTAAAACAAGGTTTTAAAGTTTATGATTCTTTTGTGGATGTGAATAAGAAAATGTATGATGCCCAGGTACAGGAGCTTGACTTTGCGTCTCCCACAGCAAAAGATGTGATAAACCAATGGTGTGCCGAGCAGACGAATAATTGTATAAAAGAGGTTATACAGAGAATACCGGAAGATGCACGTATGTATTTGATTAATGCACTCTACTTCAAAGGTATCTGGAAGAGTCAATTCCAAAAATCGGATATTCGCCAGGAAAACTTTACTAATTCTGATGGTGCCCAGCAGAAAGTAAACATGATGAACCAGACAGAAACGTTCAATTATACCCAGAACTCAGCATTCTACATCGCAGAATTGCCATATGGTAACGAAGCTTTCAGTATGGTGCTCTTATTGCCTGCCGGGGATAAGACTTTGGATGAGAGTTTGTCCGGGCTGACTTATGAAAACTGGAAGGAATGGAATGCAGCTTTGTCGAGCAGACAATTGCAGGTTAAACTTCCCCGTTTCAAAGTGGAGTATAACAAGATGCTCATAGAGGATATGGTTGCTATGGGGATGAAGGATGCCTTTGATGGTTATAAGGCTGATTTCTCTAAAATGTCGGCTGCCGAGTTATATATTGGTCTTTTGCAGCAATTTACTTATGTAAATGTAGATGAGGAAGGTACTGAAGCAGCGGCTGTTACGGTTGGTGGAATGTTTGAAACTTCCGTTGGACCATCTACTCCTATATCTTTCTATGTAGACCGTCCTTTTGCTTTTGTGATAAAGGAGAAGAGTACGGGAGCAATTCTCTTTATGGGAAAGATTACAGAACTATAAAGAACAGAAGAGATACAGTGACTTTAGACTGTATCTCTTCTGTTCTTATTTTGTTTGTATTACTTTTTGAATAACTCCTTTGATTGCTGTATAGAAGTTTTATTACTAAGATGTTGGCTATTAACAATAATTGCTGTCTTTTACAAACTTGCCGTTGATTCCATCAATGCTAATAATGCCAACCGGAAATTTAGTTTATTTATACAGTAGTAAAGTTTTATGTCTTATAGCAAAAATACTAACTTATTTCTTCGCATGCAAAAGTAGTAGAACTAATCTTGAGAGTAAGATTATACTTTTCATTACTTTTCATGATTACGTTTACATTTACAATAACATCTGTTTCTTGTACTTTTGCGCTAGTGATTTCGATTTGGAAGTTGTTTTCATATTTTTGCCTAATAAATTCATGTAAGACATTTGTGTTGTTGCCTTTCTGAAAGTTACAGATAATAAAATCCGTTGAATGAAATGTTACATAGCCAATATCACTAATTGGAATATAGGTATTATAAAAGATTAAGTCATCTTTATGCTCAAATTCAGATTCGTCGCCTGTTGAACTTAACCAATATGTTTTACGGGAGTCTTCGGAAACTAAAACCACATCATTTGTCCATGAATAAATATTTACGTTCCCGTTGTGTGTTATTTGTTTTACAAGTTTTCCATCTGGAGTGTATATGCAGGTATATGTGTACTTTGTGACATAGCTTGTTGTTATGGTGCTCGAGATAAAGTGTAGAGCATAGTTTTTTCTGAACAATGCTATAGTTGGTTTTCTTTTATATTCTAATTCAGTTTTTTCACCATAACTTTCAGAGATTATGTTTGCAGGGTACTGGATTTTATTTTTCCATATCATAGTCCCATCTTCGGAAAATTTATAGGCATAATCATTAGTAACGTATGGGACATAAAATGTTCCATCGTAATAAACTTTATTCTGTTTTGAATTATCATCTATATCGTCAAAACTAAAATCATTGCTGTCAGAGCAGGCGGAAAATAGTATCATTGGCAGTATTGCCATTAAAAACAAAATCTTTTTCATATGTATTAATTATTTGGTTTGTTATTATAAGTAGTGCCTTTTGGTGTACTGTATATAATTATTTTTATTAAAATAATTATGTATAATAAGTTTTCTGTATATTTCTGAATTCTTTGGGAACAAAGATATAGAGATTAGAATAGATAACAAAATATTTGGGAAAAGAAATGAAAGACCGGAAGTTACTAGATTCCGGTCTTTCGTTTTTATTTTGTTTATAGCTTACTCTTATAAATCTGTGCCATCACCTTCTGGTACTGGTTCTCCAGTTGTAGCAAATTTTGCTTGCTTTGATAAATCACAGAAACTTCCACAAAGAATTCTATCACGCTGATTTGTCCACCTGTAAGGGCTTGTTTCAGCAATGCGAGATCTTGTTGTGAGCTGAAGGCTTCCTGATATTCCTGCATGGAAGCCTGCAAGGATTGAGCTTCGCGATAAAGCTGTGCTAATGAAGACTCTGCCTGCAAAGTCGCATTCTCTTTCTGAAAATCTATATTCATGGATTGTGCTTTGGCTATCTTTACCTTATTTCGATTCTCGAAGATGGGGAAAGAAAAGCCCACCACAACCCCATTGAACGGGGTGCCCGATTCGGTGTTACGACGATAACCTAACTCCAATTTAGGTAACCAACCTTGCTTACTTACAGAAATTTGTTTGCGAGCGGCGGCACTCTCGTTATTCAGTGACCACAGGGCAGCATCCGATGCGATAACCTCTTCACGCAGTTGTTCATAATCAGCCGGTAGCGGATGCAGCGGATATTCGCCGAGAGAGGAGATTTGCAATGGCTGGTTACTGTTCAATGCAGTCAGTTCCTGCCACTTGTTCTCCAAGGTGGTGCGGTTTGTTCGTGCTTCTGTACGTACATTCAGCAATTCCAGATTGATTTTATTGGTTTCCAAAACATTGGCATCTCCTGTTTCCAGACGTTTCTTGTAATAGGCGGAAAGTTCTTCTGCCTGTTTCAGACGTTCGTCCAGCAGCCTTTGCTGTTGTTGCAACATGAGGATGTCGAGGCATATTTCTTTGGCTTGCAATAACAGTTGCTGGCGGAAAGCGGTGGATTGTGCATCGAGTGCACCGGTTTTAAGACGGTTCACTTGTCCACGCGTAGCGTAGAGGGTGGGGAAGTCGAAGCTTTGTGAAACAACGAGTTCGCCGATGGTTTCGTCCTTGTCCTTTGCTCCCCACAGGTGGGAATAAGAAAGGGTTGGGTCAGGAAGATTATTCTCCGACTTGTTTTCCAATTTCTGCGAAGTGATGAGTTGGGCATTGGCCTGCAACTCTTTGTTATTCGCTTCGATACGGCGCAGCACTTCGTCTATGTCGACCGATTGTGCGCGCATCCCCGCATATAGGAAAAAGGTGATAATACTAAATATCAGAATTCGTTTCATTATTTGATATTGTTAATGGTTATATGGATGTTAATTCGCTGGTTTTCGGTGCATCATCAGGTAAACAATCGGAATGATGAAACCGTTCAGGAACGTGGAAGTTAAAAGACCTCCGAGAATAACCTTTGCCATCGGGCTTTGGATTTCATTACCCGGCAAGTCGCCTCCCAATGCCAGCGGAATAAGTGCCAGTGCAGAAGACAATGCTGTCATTAGAATCGGATTTAGTCGGTCCATTGAACCGCGTATAACGCTGTCGTATACACCGATACCTTCTTCTCGTTGCAAGTGGTTGTAGTGGCTGATGAGCAACATACCATTTCGTGTAGCGATACCGAACAGCGAAATGAAACCGATAATAGCCGGAATACTCACTTCGCCTGTCGTAATGAGCAGGGCGAACACACCACCAATCAGCGCTAACGGCAGGTTGATAAGAATAATCGCACTTTCCTTCACACTACGGAATTCATGATAAAGCAAAAGGAAGATAACTGCGATACTCATCAGCGATGTGAGCAACAACGTGCGGCTTGCCGCCTGCTCGCTCTCAAACTGACCGCCGTATTCAAGGTGATATCCTTCCGGCAATTTAATATCTTTATCTACCCGTGCTTGAATATCGTTCACTACGCTGCGCAAGTCACGGTCGGCAACATTGGCGGAGATAACGATTTTCCGCTTCACATTCTCGCGGCTGATGGTATTCGGTCCCATTGCTGAACGTATTTTTGCAATGTAATTCAACGGTATTTTCTTTCCGTCGTTGGTGTCTATCATCAGGTTGCGAATTTTCTCCATTTCGTCGCGCAGGTCATCACGCACACGTACGGTGAGGTCGAAAGTCTTCCCCTTTTCATATACCTGTGAAACGGTTTCTCCTGCCAGACAAACATTGACGAACTCGGAGAACTCCGGCAATGAGATACCAAACTTAGCCAGCATTTCCCGCTTGGGCGAGATGATAAGCTGGGGACGCTCTATCTGTTGTTCCACATTCAGGTCGGCAATACCTGGAATATCCTGAATGGCTCCTTTGATTTCATTACCCAGAGTGAACATACGATTCAGATCATCACCAAACAACTTGATAGCAATGTTTGCTTTTGTACCGCTGAGCATGGCGTCGATACGGTGACTGATGGGTTGTCCGATTTCGATATTAGCTCCTACAATCGTACCTAACTTCTCACGTACGTCAGCAAGCAGTTCACTGCGTGTCCGGTCTTTCAGTTCAAACGGTGCTTCTATTTCTGAAACATTCACTCCGAGAGCGTGTTCATCCAGTTCGGCGCGTCCCGTCTTGCGGGCTACGGTTTGTATCTCAGGGATGCTGAGCAACAATTCCTCCGCACGATGTCCCATCTTGTCACTTTCTTCCAGGGAGATACCCGGTAGAGAAGAGATGTTAATCGTGAACGAACCTTCGTTGAATGGGGGCAGGAACGAACGTCCCAAGGTGAAGAAGCATATCAGAGCAACCAGGAATAAACCAATGGTGCTGCCCAATACAATTTTCTTATGTCCCAAAACGAAAGCCAATGCAGAACCGTACCACAATTTCATCTTGCGAGCCACGAATGAATCGCTACTTTCTTTCTTTTCCTTCTTTTTCTCTCTTCCGAGAAGATAGGAACAGAGTACCGGTGTAACCGTCAATGCCACTACTGTGGAAGCTGCCAGAGCTACGATGAATGCAATGCCCAGTGGCACCAGCATACGTCCTTCCATACCGGTGAGAAAGAACAATGGTACAAAACTCACTACGATAATCAATGTAGAGTTGAGGATAGGCATACGCACTTCCTTGGATGCATTGAACACCACTTCCAATATAGAAAGCCGTTCTTCCATAGGTTTCAGTTTGTTTTCGTGCAGTCGTTTATATACGTTCTCCACGTCCACAATGGCATCATCCACCAGCGAACCGATGGCAATGGCCAGACCGCCGAGGCTCATGGTATTAATCGTAAAGCCCATATAGTGCAGCGCCACCAGCGAAGTAATCAATGAAAGTGGTAGTGTTACCAGCGAAATCACCGTTGTACGCACATTCGCTAGGAATAGGAACAACACAATAACTACGAAAATACCACCTTCGAACAACGATTTCTGTACGTTTCCAATAGAACTTTCGATAAAGCGGCTCTGGCGGAAAATGTCTGTACTGACCTTCACGTCAGGCGGCAGGTTCTTCTGTAAATCTTGTAAAGACGCTTCCAGTTTTTCCGTTAATTCCAGTGTACTGGTAGCCGGTTGTTTGGTTACTGTTAGCAATACGGCTGTTTTGCCCCGTTCCGATGCTGTACCCAGCTTCGGTAATTTGGCACCGATGCGCACGTCTGCAATGTCTTCTAGTAGGATAGGAGCACTGCCGGCAGTAGTCCCACCACGCACCACGGCGCGTGCCAACTGCTCTACGCGGTCGGTGGAAAGTACCCCACGCACAATGTATTCGTTGCCATATTCATACAGCACCCCACCGTTCGCGTTTAGGTTCATTTCACGTGTCACGGTCATGATTTCATTCAGCGTAACACCGTAATGGCGCATCCGTTCCGGGTCCAGTTGTATCTGATATTCTTTAATATCACCGCCCAGAACCGCCACTTGTGCCACACCACCTGTAGAGAGCAATCTCGGACGGATAGTCCAGTCGGCTATTGTGCGCAGGTCGAGCATGGAAGTAGAGTCGGCAGTCAGGCCGATAATCAGCATCTCGCCCAAGATGGACGATTGCGGGCCCAGCGTCGGTTTACCTACTCCGGTAGGCAGGCTTTCATTGACTACAGCCAGCTTTTCGCTGACAATTTGCCGTGCCAGATAAATGTCCGTATCCCAATCAAATTCCACCCAGACTACGGAGAAGCCATTGGTAGATGAAGAACGTACGCGACGCACATCCGTGGCGCCGTTCACTGCCGTTTCTACAGGAAATGTGACGAGTTGTTCCACCTCCTCTGCTGCCATGCCGTTCGCTTCTGTCATGATGACAACCGTCGGTGCATTGAGGTCCGGGAACACGTCCACTTCCGTGTGCATGGCGGTATAAGTTCCGCCTATCAGCAACAGCACCGAGGCTACAAGCACCAGGATGCGGTTATGGAGTGAGAAATGTATAATCTTGTTTAACATGTAATTTAAATATTAAATATTGAATATTAATTATAAACTGCCTGCGGTGTCATGTATAAGTTGTTTGCGTCGTTATGCCGCCGGATAATTAATATTTAATAATTTATAATTAATAGTTTTTCTTAATGTTCGTGGCTATGTGCCGGAATTGCATTCGTAGCACTTGCTAATTTCACCTGATAGGCTCCTTCGGTTACCACCCGGTCTCCGGCTTTCACGCCTGAAAGGATTTGTATGCTTTCGCCATTATCGGCTCCCAAAGTAACAGGTTGCTTCTTATAACCTTCTTCATCCAGTTGCAGATAGACAAAGAAACTGCCTTGTTCTTCAGTCAGTGCTGAGTGGGGCAGGGAGATTACATTTTCCAGAGGTGAAGACAACAGGAAGATTTCTACAAATGAGCCGGGGATAATATCACCTTTGTTGTCGAACTCGAAAGTTACGGGTACATAGTATCCGCCATCTCCGCCGGAAGCTTTGCCGTAGGACAGAAGACGACCATTCAGGTCTTTTAGTGCATACACCTTATTATTATAAGGAGTGCAGAAGTTAGCCGAACCGATGGTGCGCAGATATTGGTAATACTTCTCTGAAACATCGGCGCGCAAGAATAATTTACGGTTCTGCGTGATGCTGACCAACGGCTGTCCTACAGCTACGTAGTCACCTTCTTTCACTAACAGACTTTTGATGTATCCGCCTATGGGAGAAGTTACTGCCTGACCGCTTGCCGAGTTGTTTTTGGCAACGGCTTCGTAGCTGATACGTGCGTTCTCATACGCTTGTTCAGCTTGCGCAAAGTCCTTTTCAGATACAATCTTATTTCCTACAAGGGCTTTCATACGTTCATATTCTTTCTTGGATACCTCGTAGGCGATGCGTACACGCTCCACAGGATCGCCGTCTGCCATATGTTTGGAAGACAAAGTCACCAGCGGTGTGCCTTTGCTCACGCTCATACCTTCAATTACTTTTCCACGGAAAGAAACAACGCCTGCCACTGTTGCCACGGCAACGCTTTCGTCTCCCTGTGCAGCCATTACCTGGCCACTGGTTTTTATAACCTGATGGAATATTCCCGGCTCAATGACGTTGGACTTCACACCGGCAGCTTGTGCTTTGGCAGGGGGCAGGATGATTTCATCACTGTGTCCACCAGCTGCTTTTTCGCTATGATTATGACCTTCATGGTCGTGTTCTTCTCCTTCGTGATTATGGCCTTCTCCTTCATGGTCATGGTCACAACCTTCGTGGTCGTGTTTTTCTGTTTCATGATTATGACCTTCGTGTCCATCTCCGGACTTACTGTTGCAGGAGCCTAATAGGAACAGACCTATGACTCCCATAAAAATATATTTCTTCATACTATGATAAAATTGAGTAATACAAGTTTGGGTAACAAATAAGAAGGGAAAATGATTAGTTAGCGAAGCGAGCTTCGCAGTGATTAGGGTTTATTGATAAGTGATTAGCACTATGCAGCATGATAGCGCAGCTCACTAATCACTTATCATTAAACTTTAATCACTAATAAAATCACTTACGAAAGAACACACGGAGGTGCACGAAGTCCTGTGGCACGTGTGAGATACGTGCCATGAAGTGACTCCTGGTATGTGCATTCCTGTCTTTGCCCGTTTTCTTCGGGTAGAATAAGTAATCTCAGGAGCGGTTCGGAGAATAGGGTAATCACTAATGGGAAATCCGGGTGCGACCATCCGTTATCCGAAGTGGGAGTCTGTTGGAAGAAATGCGTGGTGACACATCCCGTATCGCAGCAACAATGCTCGTTTTCCGGGCTGTGGTTTTGTCCGCAGCAACTGGGAGTGATGTCATTCTTCATGCATATCAGCCCGTTGCTGTGGTGGTGATGGGGAATAACAGGTACCACCAGCATGACCATGCTGATGAATATCAAAAAATAGGCAACGTACCGTTTACTCTTCATCCTTCCTTTTTAATTGTGGACAAAGATAGTAGTTAACGGCTTAATTACCAAATACAAGTTATTAAAAAGCCTTGAATAATCCATTTAATCCTTCACTCATGCTGGGATGTGTGAATATGAAGTTACGCAAAGCGGAAGATTTCTGTCCGGATTTCATGACAAATGCCACCAGGTTGATGAGTTCTGGTGCATCCACGCAGAAGAGTGAACAACCTATAATCTTTTCTGTATCCGTATTCACGATGGCTTTTAACATTCCATCCATATTTTGTAAAGTACGCGCGCGCGGAATGGCTGATGCCGGCAGGCGTGATACCTTGATGGGGTATCCCTGTTTTATGGCTTCTTCCTCTGTCAGCCCGATGTGTGCCATTGGCGGATCGGTAAAGATAGCATAAGGCACTGGGTAACGGTCTTCTGTAGTGCGTTCCTTCTTTCCGAACAAAGTATCCCGGATGATACGGAAATCATCAATGGAGAGGTAATCGTACATTTCTCCACCTTTGACGTCTCCTAAAGCCCAAATGTGTGGCACGGCGGTGCGTAGCTGTTCATCAACCATTATTGCCCCCTGCTCATTGACCTGTACGCCGGCTTTTTCTAAATCGAGGCTGTCTGTCATTGGCTTGCGTCCTGTTGCCACCAGTAGCGCATCGCCTTCCAGAAAATAAGGGGTGCCGTCCGAGGCATCCGTATAGGCTGCGGTAATGCCGTCCGCGGTGTCATGAAGTGACTGTACGCGGGCATTTAGGCGTACTTCTATATTTTTTCTTTTGAGGCTTTCCTGCATGTATTCGGCAATTTCCCGATCTGCTCTCGGCAGAAAGCGTTTGCCGGTTTCCAGAATGGTGACCTTGCTGCCGAACCCGGCATACATGGTTGCAAATTCCAGTCCGATGGCTCCGCTTCCTATTATCAACAAGTGGCGTGGAAGAATATCGGCATGCAGCAGTGTCTCACTGGTATAAACATACCGGTTGTTCTTCAACCCATCAATGGCCGGCAGGATGGGTGTGGAACCAGTATTGATGAATATTTCCTTACCTGTCAATTCAAAAGGTTTTTCATTCTTTTCGGGTGAAGGAGTCACTTTTATTGTATTGGGACAGATGAAGGAGGCGGTTCCGTCATACAGCGTGATGTTGAGATTGCCCGCCAGGTTTTCAACATTCTTTTCCCGCAGGAAAGTAACTAACTTATCCTTACGTTTCAGGGCAAGGGAATATAGCTTGGCTTGTTTCTTATAATCGTCTTGATAGAGTCGTTCGGCAAATTCCGATTCGTTTATCATGGTTTTGGTAGGGATGCATCCTGCATTGATGCAAGTTCCGCCGTACATTTCCGGAGAACGTTCAATGACCGCCACTTTCCAGTTGCGGTTGGCGAGTTCGGTTGCCAGTAATTTTCCACCTTTACCGAAGCCTATTATTATAGCGTCATATTGTTTCATTATTCTCGTAGTTAGAGGTTTATAGCAATGAAACAATATGACGGGAGAAAAGTTGCAGAAGTCCTGTTAAGTAATGTTTACCTTTCCAGCTCGCGGAGTGACTCCATTTTCTTCTTTTCCAGGAATTCGTAGATGCCGCTCAGATGTTCTTTTACCTGTTTGTTGCCGAATTCATACACCTTAGTAACCAGCCCGTCCAGGAAGTCACGGTCGTGGCTTACCACAATCAACGTTCCGTCAAAATCCAGAAGAGCTTGTTTCAATATATCCTTTGTCTTCATGTCGAGGTGGTTCGTAGGCTCATCCAGTATTAGCAGGTTCACTGGCTCCAGCAATAGCTTAATCATGGCAAGGCGGGTACGCTCTCCACCGGACAACACTTTCACTTTCTTCATAGACTCTTCAGGGCCGCCGAACATGAATGCACCCAGCAGGTCGCGTATTTTATTGCGTATCTCACCTTTTGCCACATCATCAATCGTTTGGAATACAGTCAGGTTTTCATCCAGAAGGGATGCCTGGTTCTGGGCGAAGTAACCGATTTGCACATTGTGTCCGAGAGTCAGCGTGCCTTCGTGCTCAATCTCTTTCATGATGCACTTCACCAAGGTGGATTTACCTTCACCATTTTTACCGACAAAAGCTAATTTATCACCCCGCTCCACAGTCAGTGTGGCGTTCTTGAATATTACATGGTCGCCGTATGTTTTGCCTACTCCTTCCATAATGATCGGATAATTGCCGGAACGTGGTGATGGCGGGAATTTCAGGCGTAATGCCGAAGTGTCTTCCTCGTCCACTTCCAGTATTTCCAGTTTCTCCAGCATCTTTACGCGGCTCTGCACTTGCAGGGTCTTGGAATAAGTACCTTTGAAGCGTTCGATGAATTCTTTGGTTTCGGCTATAAACTTCTGTTGCTCGTCGTAAGCCTTTTGTTGCTGCTCACGGCGGTCTTTGCGAAGTTCCAGATATTTGGAGTAGTTCACTTTGTAATCGTAGATGCGCCCCATTGTCACCTCGAGGGTACGGGTAGTGATGTTATCCACGAACTTGCGGTCGTGACTGATAACGATGACGGCTTTGCCATTATTAATGAGGAAATCTTCCAGCCATTGTATACTTTCGATGTCGAGGTGGTTGGTCGGCTCGTCCAGTAGTAATACGTCCGGTTTTTGCAGTAAGAGTTTGGCAAGCTCGATGCGCATGCGCCATCCGCCGCTGAAGTCGCTGGTCTGACGGTTGAAGTCTTCACGTGCAAAACCGAGTCCGAGGAGGGCTTTTTCCACATCTTCTTCATAGTTGGTAGAGTCGATGGAGTAGAATTTCTCGCTCAGGGCGGACACTTTTTCGATCAGTTCCATGTAACTGTCGCTTTCGTAGTCGGTGCGCGTTTCCATTTCCTTATTGAGTCGCTCTATTTCTGCCTCCATCTCGTGCAGATGGGCGAAAGCCTGCGCTGTTTCCTGGAATACGGTCCGCCCGTCTTCTGTCATTAGGTGCTGCGGCAGGTAAGCGATGACGCTGTCTTTGGGCGCCGAAATTTTGCCACGGGTGGGTTGGCGTGCGCCTGCCAATATCTTCAGCAAGGTACTTTTTCCCGCTCCGTTCTTTCCCATCAGGGCGATGCGGTCTTTCTCATTAATAACGAAAGAAATGTCACTGAACAAGGTGGTGCCGCCGAATTCTACGGCTAGTCCGTCTATTGAAATCATATTCTATTTTTAAATTGAGGTGCAAAGATAGTATATTTATCCGTTGGCGGAATTAGTTTATATCTGAAAAGTAAAGAACTGATTCCGTTTTGCAGATAAACTATTTCTGTCTCTGCAAGAAACTAATCTCAAACATGCAAGGAAAATATTAGTTCCTTGCATGTTTGAGATTAGTTTCTTGCGATGTTGGCATTAGTTGGTTATACTTCCGAGGCTGTCTCTCTCCTAAACACCTCATAACCGGTTTAGACACGAATTAATTCCGCCAACGAGTTATATTTATATTATTTTTTATATCTTTGCCTCATTAAACAAAATACGTTGGTCATGGAAACAGTGAATTTATCAGAAGATTACCGTCCGCTCATACTGGTAGCGGAAGACGATGATAGTAATTTTAAGTTGATAAAAGCTATTATTGGCAAGAAATGTGAGATATTGTGGGCGAAGAACGGTGAAGAGATGGTTACTTTGTTCAAAGATAACCGTGGAAAGACAGCAGCTATCCTTATGGACATCAAGATGCCTATCATGAACGGTCTGGAAGCAACGAAAATCATCCGTGAAGAGGAAACAGAACTTCCTATCATCATGCAGACTGCTTACGCCTTTACAGCCGACCGTGAAAATGCAATGGCTGCCGGAGCTTCGGAAGTATTGGTGAAACCCATTACGCTGAGTGCATTGCGCACTTGCCTGAGCAGATTCTTGCCGCAGTTACAGTGGTAAATACCTTGTACTAGAATATACAAAGAAATCTCTCATCATTTGATGAGGGATTTTTTTGTATATGGAAGGTTGCGGAATACATTCTACAAAACTATCATAAAATTGTGGAATGTATTCCGCAATTTCATATCTTTGCAAGAAAACATTGAAGATTATGGAAAAGTTAATGCAACGCTTCCTTGCACTATTGGAGGGTACCGATACAAACTTTTTGCGCGACCAGCATTTTCTTGTAAACTGGAATGACCGGATGACGGCTATAGTAGGTGCCAGAGGGGTGGGGAAAACTACGCTTCTGCTGCAACATATAAAACTGCATCTCTCCACTCGTGATACAATCTATGTAACAGCAGATGATTTCTATTTCACTGAGCATAAATTGTTGGACTTTGCAGAAGAATTCCATAAGATGGGGGGCAGACACTTCTTTATTGACGAGATACACAAGTATCCCGGATGGTCGAAGGAGTTGAAGCTTATTTACGATTATCTGCCAAACCTACAAGTCATATTTACCGGTTCATCCATTTTGGATATCTTCAAGGGGTCCGATGATTTGAGCCGCCGCGTGCTCCTGTATAAAATGCACGGAATGTCATTCAGGGAGTATATCAATATGAAGCATCATCTTTCTTTGCCTGCTTATACTTTAGATCAGATTTTAAGTCATCAGGTAAAAACGCCGGGTGTCGAATTTCCTTTGGCTACATTCAAGGAATATGTTCGTAGCGGATATTATCCCTTTTCAGGGCAGGCGAGTTATATGGAACGCTTGCTGCAAACTGTGAATACTACACTTGAAACAGACATTCCGATGTTTGCAAAGCTTAATGCCAACACGGCTATTAAACTAAAGCGTCTTATGTTGGTTCTTGCTCAAAGTGTACCTTTTAAGCCTAATTACTCTAAATTGGCAGAAATCATGGACATCGATCGGCAAACCCTCGGAGATTATATCACCTATATGGAAAAGGCAGGATTGATTAAACAATTGTATGATTCAACAGGTGGAGTCAGAGGATTGGGTAAAGTGGCTAAGCTCTATCTGGAAAACACCAATCTGGCCTATGCCTTTAGTCAGGATATACCTGATATTGGCAATTTGCGGGAAACATTCTTTTTCAACCAGGTTTCCCAGTCACATAATGTTATGGCATCTGCCCGGGCTGACTTTGAAATAGAAGGAAAAACATTTGAAGTTGGCGGGAGAAAAAAAGGTAATTCTCAAATAGAGGGATTGGGCGAAGCATATATCGTAAAGGATGATATAGAATATGGATTCGGTCACACTATTCCGCTCTGGCATTTCGGTTTTATCCATTCATCCGCTTCATCTGTTATCACATAATTTCCTGTTGATGGGTGTTCCCGGGTGAATGCACCACAAAAAAAAACCGTCTCCGGAGCTTCACAACCTTCACACAACAACGTTAAGGAGTATCTCTTTCGTCTCTCTGCCTTCCGTAATATCCCGGTGCGGCAACGTATATCGGTTGCGCGCGCGTTCCTATTATTCTGCAGCTTCCCCTCTTCGCGCAGTCGGCTGCGGTGTGTCTTGGCAGTGGTCCGTGCCATGCAGCACAACTACTGGAAGTCACTGCGAACCAGCCGGCTTCTGAAAGAGAGCCGGTCGCTTCCGCTACAACCTATTCAGTTTCCTTGTTTTCTTTCGCTTCCCTTTCCTGCATCTTCCGTTTCACGAACTCTATTTTCAAGTTAGCTTCTTCCATCTCTTTCTTTATTTGCGTAATGGATGATAGTAACTGCGCCAATTCGTAGACACTGGCTACTGCCTGGCGGTCCGCCGGACTCATCGTAGTGGAGTAGGGGCGTTCGCCCTGATAGTTCACTTTGATGTTCTTGTCTTTGTTCAGATAGAGGAATCCGATGACATTACCGTCTTCTCCCAGCTTATAATCCGCTTTTTCTATCTTTTCTCCCAAGTCAGTCGTTTCGTAACTATCTTTAGAAGCGGGAGTTTCGGCAAAGCTCCCGTCGGGAGCAACCACTTTTATGCTGATATGATGGATATTGCTGGGACCGCAATAGATGGAAGTCATGCTCATCTGTCCTGTTTCGTTCACTTGGAAACGGAGGAAGGAGCGGTGCAGGTTCTTCTCTACCACTTGTGAAGGATGCAGGTAATTGCCGATTTTCTGGTATTCGGCATCTTTCTCAAAAGTAAATTTATCTTTTATGGCATCCACTTCAGCCTGCTTCTTTTGAAGCAGACTATCCAGATAAACAAGTGTTTTTTCCTGTTCTTTCAGTTCCACTTGTTGCATCAGGCCGATACCTTCGCGACGGGTTTCGAAGGCTTTAGGATAGAGTATTTTGATACTGTCAATTTGTATCTTCGCTTCGCTGTAGTCTCCGCGTTCGAAGGCTTCACGGGCGGTTTGCAGTTTTTCACCGGCCTTTTTCTCTACATTTTCACAAGAGGAGAGCATACCGCAGAGGCATGCAAGAAGTATCACTTTCTTCATAATTGTTGTTCTTATGTTAGTGAGGACAAAGATAGTGCAAACCGAGAGCAGAATAAAATGAACGAGTTCATTTTTTATGCTGAGGTGCAGCCTGTCTTCGCTTTAGGGGCAAAATTAGAAATAATATCCGTATCTTTGCAGCCCGAAAGAAAATTTAGTTATGATAGAGTTGACGGCAGAAGAACTGAAACAACATTTCAGTGACGACATATTCAAGCAAATATCCGAAACGGCAGATGAACTGGGACTGGAATGCTATGCAGTCGGCGGGTATGTACGTGATATTTTCCTGCAACGCCCTTCTAAGGATATTGATGTTGTAGTAGTTGGCAGTGGCATAGAGATGGCCGAGGCACTGGGCAAGCACCTGGGACGCGGGGCACATGTAGCTGTATTCAAAAACTTTGGCACCGCACAAGTGAAATACCGCGGAACGGAAGTGGAATTTGTTGGTGCACGCAAAGAGTCCTATCAGCGTGACTCCCGTAAGCCCATCGTTGAAGACGGCACGTTGGAAGATGACCAGAACCGCCGTGATTTCACTATCAATGCATTGGCTGTCTGCCTGAACCGGAGCCGCTTCGGAGAATTAGTAGACCCTTTTGGTGGTATCGCAGACTTGAAAGAAAAGACCATCCGCACGCCTCTCGATCCGGATATTACATTCAGTGACGACCCCCTGCGTATGATGCGTTGCATCCGCTTTGCCACCCAACTGAACTTTTATATTGATGACGACACGTTTGAATCCCTGTGCCGCAACAAGGAACGAATTTCCATCATTTCCAAGGAGCGAATAGCGGATGAACTTAATAAAATATTACTTTCGCCTGTTCCTTCCAAAGGCTTTATAGAGCTGGACCGCTCCGGCCTGTTGGAGTTGATTTTCCCGGAACTTGTTGCGTTGCAAGGTGTGGAGACCCGCAACGGACGGGCGCATAAGGATAACTTCTACCATACGTTGGAAGTGCTTGATAATATCAGCCGCAAAACGGACAATCTTTGGTTGCGCTGGGCTGCTTTGCTACACGACATTGCAAAACCCGCCACTAAGCGTTGGGAGCCCCGGGCAGGATGGACCTTCCATAATCATAACTTCATTGGTGAAAAGATGGTACCTGATATCTTCAGGAAGATGAAACTGCCAATGAATGAGAAGATGAAATATGTGCAGAAGTTAGTGAGTCTGCATATGCGTCCTATTGTGATAGCCGACGATGTGGTAACCGACTCTGCTGTCCGCCGGCTCCTTTTTGAAGCCGGAGATGACATTGATGATTTGATGACGTTGTGCGAGGCTGACATCACTTCCAAGAATATGGAACGCAAGCAGCGTTTTCTGAATAACTTCCAACTGGTACGCCAGAAGCTGAAAGACCTTGAAGAGCGTGACCGCATTCGTAACTTCCAGCCACCTGTCAGTGGAGAAGAGATAATGAAGACTTTCAATTTGGGCCCTTGCCAGCAGGTGGGAACTTTGAAAAGTGCTATCAAAGATGCTATTTTGGACGGTGTGATTCCTAATGAATACGAAGCAGCACGTGCTTTTATGTTGCAGCGCGCTGAGAAGATGGGCTTGAAACAATCTTAAATAAAAAGGTTCTGTAACTTCAATGTTGCAGAACCTTTTTCGTTATATCTGAAATTATTCCCGTGCCCTTTATTCCGGCATCTGGAATTTCCGGCTCACTTTTATCAGGTTAATAGTGTACGTTACGACGTTTTGCGCTTCCTGTACCATTGTCAGGTACACCATACTTACTTTAATACTTCCACTCTGGCTCTGGATGCGTTGCAACTCTTCGCGTTTCAGATGAGACAACTGCCCGTTTAACTCATTTGCTTTGCGGACTTCATTTTCCATTCCTTCATAATCGTTGTTCTCTATCTTATGGCGGCAGTTTTGCAGCAAGTAAGTAATGCCTTCCGTCACGTCGGCAAATTCACCTTTCTGAATAGTATCCAGCGGACGGAAATTATTATCAATATGCTCCAGACATGGCTCGCAAAGGCGACCGACACTGTATACCAGTTCGCTGGCGAAGTCGTTGCCCTGATAGTAGTACAACCCTTTCTCCAAGACTGTATTATTATCGAGACGGCACATGGCAAGGGTACCTGTACGCTTCATCTGTTTAACCAGTTGTTTTTCAAATTTCACCGATCCCATGGCGCGGCGCAGGCCACGCAGGTTTTCGTGTAAGAAGGCGGTGGCGGTGCGCTCAAAGTTCTCTTCGGTGAATGCCAGTACCTTTACCAATTCTTCACGGGTGTGTTTACGTAGCAACTCCAGTATTTCTGCGTTGTCGTTGCTCTGCATCAGTTGCTTGATGGTTTCGTTACCTTTTTCTTTTGCTTTGCGCTTCTTATATGTCACCTGGCTACGGATTAGTGAGAATATAGCCAGACCAATCAGCGCAATGATAGCGAATGTGCCTCCGAAGTGAATGACCATCGCTACGAAGAAACAGATGGTGAATGCTGCTCCGGCTGTGATGAACCAGCCACCGATGACACTGAGCACTCCCGTGATGCGGAATACGGCAGAATCACGTCCCCAGGCACGGTCGGCAAGCGAGGTACCCATGGCAACCATGAAGGTTACGTAAGTAGTGGAAAGGGGCAATTTCAGCGAAGTACCTAAGGCAATGAGCAGACCTGCCAATACCAGATTTACTGAGGCACGGACCAAATCGAATGCAGCACCATCGGCAATGATGGCTTCATCTTTGCGGAAGCGGGTATCGATCCAGCGCTTACTGCTTTCGGGCATCACCCGGGATATTCCGGTGGATAGTGTCCGGCTGAAGCGTACCAGTGTGCGTGCCATAGGTGTACTTCCGAAGTTTTCTTCTCCTTCATCCTGACGGGCAAGGTCGACGGAAGTCTTAATTACATTGTGTGCTTTTTTAGAAGTATATAGAGCATATACCATAATGGCGCCTGCTCCGAAGAGGAAATACCAGGGTGTTTTGGCAGGGCCGAGGAGGGAGGACATCAGGAACCCGTCCGGTCCGGTACCTGCCCCATTGGCAGTGAAGTCGACGAAAGAAGAATATCCCGCTAAAGGTATCCCAATGAAGTTCACCAAGTCATTTCCGGCAAAAGCGAGAGCCAATGCGAAAGTACCCAGTAGCACCACTACCTTGAATACGTTTACTTTGCACCAATGCAGCACTTGCATCAATATAGTAAAGAACACAAAAAAACAGCAGATAAGCATGCCTGTGTTCTCTTGTATCCAATGCTTGTTGTCTGCTGTCATAAACGAACTGTCTTTCAAACCTTTTATCAACATGAAGTAGATGATAGACGTAGCGGCAATACCTCCGAAAAGTCCGATGCTATATTTCATCCTCTTTTTGTAGTTGAAGGTGAATACTATACGCGCCAACCATTGCACCAGCATACCAAAGAAGAATGCGATGGCTACGGAGACAAAGATGGCCATGATGACGGATAACGCCTTGTCTGTGTTGATAAGGTCACCAAGATCCAGTGTATCGCTGCCGTAAACTTTAATCAGCGCCAATGCGAACGTACCTCCCAGTAACTCGAATACCATGGATACAGTAGTGGAAGTCGGCATACCCATTGTGTTGAAGACATCCAGCAACACGACGTCTGTTAGCATCACGGCAAGCAAAATGCACATGATTTCGGCAAAATAAAAGTGCTGTGGCTGATAAATGCCGTGCCGTGCAATATCCATCATACCGTTGGATAATGCTGCACCGATGAAAATACCTGTACCTGCAATGAACAGTACGGTTTTGAAAGAAGCTGCTTTGGCTCCTACAGCTGATTGGAGAAAATTGACTGCATCATTACTGACGCCCACCATGAGGTCGAACACGGCAAGGACGAACAGGAAGATGACAATGCATAGATAAAGAGTTTCCATAATGATGTATTTTATTTCTGGCTGCAAAGGAACGGAAACTGTGTTGCAGAGAAGTGTCATACATATTACAGAAGTGTTACAAAGTAAATTAAAAATTGGGAATTAAAAATTAAAAAATGATAGTACTGCGCAGTAGAACAGCGCAGCCTATTTTTAAATTTTTAATTCTCAATTTTTAATTTAAGAAGTTCATAAAAGGTGTATTGCGAGCGTATCTTTTCTTTCTGCGGATGGGCGGATTTCCAGCAGTTACGCAGGTTCTCATCCACAAAACAGGCTTTACGCTTATCTGTGAGCTGGATGGAAAGCATATCTATCAATTCTTGTCGTAAATCCGGGCCCAGTATGGGAGTTATGGCTTCAATACGGCGATACAAATTACGCCGCATCCAGTCCGGCGAGCCGAGGAATAACTTCGGGTTTCCGCCATTGCCGAAATACCAGATGCGGGCATGTTCTAAAAAGGTATCTACAATACGTGTTACACGAATGTTACGACTGTATGACTGTCCCGGTATCAGGCAACAGATTCCACGTACAATCAGGTCTATTTCAACTCCGGCTTGCGATGCTTCATACAGGCGGTCTATCATGGTAGGGTCTTGCAGCGCATTCATTTTCAGAATGATTCGACCGGGTTTTCCTTTGCGTGCCAGTTCCATTTCATGGTCGATGAGGCGGTTCAACTCCGGTATCAGGTTGAAACGTGCCACCAGCAAGCGATGGAACTCCGGATTCTCTTTGCCTTGCAAAGTGCGGAAAAGATTATGCAGGTCGTTCACTAATATCCGGTTGCAGGTGAAGAGGCCACTGTCGGCATAAAGCGTGGCTGTCTTTTCATTGAAGTTTCCGGTGCTGATGTAGGCGTAGCTGGTTAGTTTTTTGCCTTGCTGGTCGCGACGCAATACGAGAGCTACTTTAGCATGTACCTTTAGTTTAGGTATACTATATATAATGTTAATACCGGCAGCCTTCATCATTTCGGCAGTGGCGAGATTATTCTCCTCGTCGAAACGTGCTTTCAATTCCACAAAAACAGTTACTTTCTTGCCATTCTGTGCGGCGGCTATCAGCGTATTGATGACGGCAGAGTTCTCGGCAACCCGGTATTGCGTTACCATAATTTCGCGTACAGTTGGTTCGTGCACCGCTTCATATAGGAAATGAATGAAATGCTCGAATGAGTGATAAGGATAATGCAACAGCAAATCCTTCTTCTCCACATACTGGAATATGGATTCCCGCTCATTGAGGCAGGTCAGTTTCATGGGTTGTGGCTTCCGTATAGGAGGGATGTTCGGATTGGGGTTGGGCAAATGTCGCAGGTCTTCCAGATTGAGATGTTTGTCTCCCGGAACCAATTCGCGGCGGTCTATATGGAAAGCATCCACCAGGAAGTCAAGAAAGTCCTGCGGCATGGCGCGGTCGTATACAAAACGGCAGACGTCTCCTATCTTTCGTTTTTTCACTTTGGTTTTCACCTGCTCAATGATTTCGGAAGTGTTGGCAGCATCGTCTATCAGGATATCTGCATCGCGCGAAATCTTGATACAGTAGCTGCTGTCCACTTCATAACCGGGGAAGATGACATCCAGATTAGCTTTGATGATATCTTCGATGAACATCAGGTAATAGTTGTTTCCCACTTTGGGCAATCCGATGAAGCGGGGAACTTTGCTGTATGGCTGCTTCATTACGAAATACTGTGTAGCTCCGGGAGCGTCCGCCGGTATTCCTTTCAAATGAAGGCGAACTGCAAGATACAAACGGTTATCCCGCAGAAACGAGATAACTTTATCTTTGGAAACAGGTACGGGCTGAAGATAGGGGAAGATTTCTTCCCGGAAGAAACGGCGCACAAAGTCACGATGGAACGGTTCTACATTGCGGCTTTGATAGAAGATGATATGATTTTTCTTCAGGGCAGGCAGTATCTTTTGTTCGTAGATGCGGATACGTTCTTCCAGTTGGCGGTTCACCTCAAGGTTTATGGCATCCACCAATTCTATGGTCGACTGTACGGTTTCTTCGTCACTTTGTGCTGCACCGGTGGCTATTGCCTTATGGTCGGCTACGCGTATCTTATAGAATTCTTCCAGATTGGACGAGTAAATTGAAATGAAGTTAATTCGCTCATACAGAGGCAGGCTATCATCTTCCGCTTCCAACAGTACGCGGTAGTTGAATGACAGCCAACTGATGTCTCGTTTGAAATATTGATATTGGTTTTCCATGGTTTCATCAAGATTTTCCCAAATATAGTTACCTTTGCACAGATAAACAAAAGAAAAATGACAAAAGTTGGTTTATTATCCGATACGCACGGATATTGGGATGAAAAATATCTGCAATATTTTGATACGTGCGACGAAATCTGGCATGCCGGTGACATCGGTTCGCTGGAAGTGGCTCAGAAGTTGGCGGCTTTCCGCACTTTCCGTGCGGTGTATGGCAATATAGACGGGCAGGAAATTCGTGCCGTCTATCCGCAAATCAACCGTTTTACGGTGGACGGCGCCGAAGTACTGATAAAACATATCGGTGGTTATCCGGGAAATTATGATTCTTCTATCCGGGGAAGTATTCTGGTTCGTCCGCCTAAACTTTTCATCAGCGGACATTCCCATATCCTGAAGGTGAAGTATGATAAAACGCTGGATATGCTTCATATTAATCCCGGTGCGGCTGGTATCTCAGGATTCCATAAGGTACGCACGATGGTGCGTTTTATTATTGACAATGGAACGTTCAAAGACCTTGAGGTAATAGAGTTGGCTGGTTGATTTCTGCACAGGATGTATCTCAGTATTAAAAATAATTTAATTTATTTTGTACTGTATTCGGTTTGCATTATCTTTGTCCCCCGAATAATCACCGAGAGCCGTGGGGCGTCGTCCTCCTTCTTATTTTATTCTCCGATTTGTATCAACTGAAAAAAGAACTGAAATATGAAAGGAATTATTCTTGCCGGTGGTAGCGCCACCCGCCTTTACCCCTTATCTAAGGCTATTTCCAAGCAGATTATGCCGGTTTATGACAAGCCGATGATTTATTATCCGCTTTCCACGCTCATGTTGGCGGGGATACGCGAAGTGCTGATTATCTCCACTCCACGTGACTTACCCATGTTCCGCGAATTACTTGGTACGGGTGAAGAGCTCGGAATGTCCTTCTCTTATAAAATACAGGAACAGCCCAACGGATTGGCGCAAGCCTTCATGCTGGGCGCTGAATTCCTGAACGGTGAACCGGGCTGCCTTATTCTGGGTGATAACATGTTCTACGGGCAAGGATTCTCTGCCATGCTGAAACGTGCCGCCTCCATAGAAAAAGGAGCATGCATCTTTGGATATTATGTAAAAGACCCGCGTGCTTATGGCGTGGTAGAATTCGACTCCGATGGAAAAGCGATCTCTCTGGAAGAAAAACCTGCCCAGCCCAAGAGTAACTATGCCGTTCCCGGTCTTTATTTCTATGACTCCACTGTAACTGCCAAAGCTGCCGCTTTGAAACCTTCTGCCCGTGGCGAATATGAAATCACCGATCTTAACCGTCTTTATCTGGAAGAAGGTACGCTGAAAGTAGAAATCTTCGGTCGTGGGTTTGCATGGCTCGATACGGGTAATTGCGACAGTCTGCTGGAGGCAAGCAATTTTGTAGCTACCATACAAAACCGCCAAGGCTTCCGTGTCAGTTGTATTGAAGAAATCGCCTGGCGTAAAGGTTGGATAGATGCTGAGCAATTGTACCGCCTCGGCGAACAGCTTGGTAAAACGGAATATGGCACATACCTGATGGAACTCGCCAACTCCCACCGATGAACAATTAATAATTGATAATTAAAAATTAATAATTAAGTACATGAAGACTTATCTCGTAACCGGTGCTGCCGGATTTATCGGCGCCAACTATATCAAGTACATTCTGGCCAAGCATAATGATATTACGGTCGTTATACTTGATTCCCTGACCTATGCCGGAAACCTTGGCACTATTGCTAAAGACATTGACGATGAACGTTGTTTCTTTGTGAAAGGCGACATATGCGACCGGATACTTGCTGACGAACTATTTGCCAGATTCAAGTTTGACTATGTGGTAAACTTTGCTGCCGAGAGTCATGTGGACCGCAGTATTGAGAATCCGCAACTTTTCCTGGTAACTAACATTCTGGGTACGCAGAATCTGCTGGATGCTGCACGCCGTGCCTGGGTTACGGGTAAGGACGAAAGCGGGTATCCTACGTGGCGCAAAGGTGTACGCTATCATCAGGTTTCTACAGATGAGGTGTATGGTTCATTGGGTGCCGAAGGTTACTTCACGGAACAAACACCACTTTGTCCACACAGCCCTTACAGTGCTTCAAAGACCAGTGCCGATATGGTAGTCATGGCTTACCACGATACTTATAAAATGCCGGTGACTATTACCCGTTGCTCCAATAACTACGGTCCGTATCACTTCCCCGAGAAGTTGATTCCACTGATTATTAAGAATATTCTGGAAGGAAAGAAACTCCCGGTATATGGTGACGGTAGCAACGTGCGCGACTGGCTGTATGTAGAAGACCATTGTAAAGCCATCGACCTGGTGGTTCGCGAAGGCATTGAAGGTGAAGCTTACAATGTAGGTGGCCATAACGAGAAGACAAATCTCGAAATAGTGAAGCTGACTATCGCTACCATCCATCGCCTGATGACGGAAAAGCCGGAGTATCGTGAAGTCTTGAAGAAAAAGACAAAAGGTGAAGACGGCCAGATTGACATTAGCTGGATTAACGAGGACCTGATTACTTTCGTGAAAGACCGTCTCGGTCACGACCAACGCTATGCCATCGACCCGTCGAAGATAACCAACGCTTTAGGCTGGTATCCCGAAACGAAGTTTGAAGTGGGTATCGTGAAGACTATCGAGTGGTATCTGAATAATCAGGACTGGGTAGAAGAAGTGACCAGCGGTGATTATCAGCACTACTATGAAAAGATGTACGGAAGATGAGTGATAAGTGATTAGTGATAAGTGATTAACAAAGTCACCACATCGCACTAATCACTAACCACTAATCACTATAATACTAATTATCATTCCCATAAGCAGCATATTGCGCGATGTTTCGCCCAGTATGCTGTTTAGTTTTTTACCGCTTCGTATCTGAACCATCCGCCTCCAGGTGCGTATATGCATATAGAGATAGAAGAGAGGCAGAACTATTCCTACAGGATTCCATCCTTTTATAAACCAGAAGCAAAGACAGGTAGCGATGATGCCGAGCCAGAGGTAGAAATATCTTCCGAAACGCTCTCCGAAACGGACAATAAGCGTGCGTTTTCCACTGAGAGCATCTTGTTTACGGTCTCGGTAATTGTTCACGACCAGCAATGTATCTATCACCAGCCCACTGATGAGTGAAGCTATGATGACACTTGGCGTGAATGTATATGCCTGTACATAATACGTTCCTCCCACGGGTACGAATCCGAAGAAGACGAGTACCAGCAAATCTCCCCACCCCTGATAAGAGAGGACGGTGGTGTACAGAAAGGCGAATATCACGCAGAACATACCCAATAAAATCAGTTCCCATCCGCCGTGAGGCAGTAGTCCCCAACTTTGATATAAAAGGCCGAGGCCGATGATGCAGGAGAGAATGACTGTGATGCCGATGCCCCATTTCATTGCTCCCGGTGTAATCCATCCTTGTGCACAGGCACGTTCGGGACCAAGACGGTCTTCACGGTCGGAGCCTTTCAGGTAATCGAACAAATCGTTGATGAAGTTGGCGGCAATCTGCATGCCGCAGGCAAAGAGGAAGCACAGCAGTGCAGGTATAAACTGGAATTGCCCGTCGGCAAACGCCAGTGAAGTACCTATCAGTACCGGTATGATTGCTCCTGTCAGGGTCTTGGGACGGGCGGCGAGGAGCCAAGCGTAAGGTGAATTTTGTTTCATCTCTTTCATTAGTATATTTCTTTTTCTATGGAGATGATTGCTTCCCTCAGGTTTGCATTTGGTTTCCTATACCTGAAGACTGTCGTTCCCTACGCTTGGAAACTGTCGTTTCCTATGTGTGGAAACTATCGTTCCCTATGCTTGGAAACTGCCGTTCCCCATAAAGGAAACGAGCGTTCCCATTAGGAGAAACTGTCGTTCCCATTAGAGGAAACGAGCGTTTCTTCTTGAGGAAACAGGGCTTCCCATCCTGTGAAAACAATAGGGAACTATAATGCGCTGATAAACAATCACCTGATAACCTATCTGCAAAGATACAGAAAATGCTTATCTTTGCATCTGTTATGATAAAGAAATTGGTTTATATATGTATCCTTTCGGGGTTGTTTTTTTCTTCCTGTAAGTCGAACAGAAGCCTGGTTTCTTCTCTGCCGCCGCAAATATCGGCAGAGGATAGTGTTCGGATTGTAAACACAAAGATTAGCTCTTCTAAGAAAAGTTCCGGATATAAGGGTATTAGTCGTGTCAGAACCTATAATTTCACCCATCCTGATGTGCCTGCTGCTTTCGATGGTTTCCGTATCGCTTTCGTGTCCGACTTGCATTATAAGAGCCTTTTCATGGAAAAAGGACTGGATAACCTGGTGAAGCTGCTTCGGGAACAGCATGCCGATGTACTGCTGATAGGTGGTGACCTGCATGAGGGTTGTGAATATGTGCAGCCCGTTATTGCCGCCCTTTCTGAGGTGAAGACACCGATGGGAGCATATGCCGTGCTGGGCAATAATGATTATGAGGCTTGTTATAGCGATATTGTGCGCGAAATGGATAAGCGTGGCATGCACTTGCTGGAACATAAAGTAGATACGCTGAGGCGGTATGGAGAAGAAATCCTGATTGCCGGTGTGCGCAATCCTTTCGACCTGAAAAAGAACGGTACGTCTCCTACACTCGACCTTTCCCCGCAGGATTTCGTCATTCTGCTGACGCATACGCCCGACTATGCCGAGGATGTTCCCATTACCAATACCGACTTGGTGCTTGCAGGGCATACCCACGGCGGGCAAGTCACGCTGTTCGGCTTGTATGCCCCTATACTTCCGTCACATTACGGGCAGCGGTTCCGCACCGGGTTGGAATATAATTCACGGCTTACGCCGATGATTATAACCAACGGTATCGGTACATCCAATAAGAACATCCGTCTCTTTGCGCCCAGCGAGGTGGTGATGATTATACTGCATCGGCAGAAAGACTGATGCATCTTCCGAACTTACTCACCGGGTAAAAGTACAATACCCAGCTTCTTTTTGCCGTCCATCTTTACCGTGACAGGATGCTCAAAGCGGACATGACGCAGGTATTTGCTTTCGTGCACGGCGGGCTGTGCATTCAGGAAGTCCTGATTGTACACACCATCGTTCATAAAGGCATTGATAGTAAAGTAGCCCACTCCAAAGGAAGTCAGGTTCTGGAAGAAGTGGGTTCCCTGGCTGGGGTCCACACGATAGTTCGTCAGTCCGGCTTCCACAATGACGCGGGCAGCACTGATATGCGGCCATTTCACCGGAATACCGAGCCACGTGTCGCTGCTTCCCCAGCGGCCGGGGCCTACCAATACATAATTTTTGCCCTCATTGAGGAATTGCTGGTTCAGTTTCTCTATTTCCCAAGCAATATCCTGATTGTGCGAAGCGCTGTAATCGTCGGTCTTCACGTAGATAACGTCGTATATGTCATTCATAATCCCGTGTCCCAACGAATTATTGGAGCGGAGCAGGACTTTATCGTCTGGAATAGTGGTGATGTCTTCGTCCAGCATTTCCTTGGTATCCACGATGGGGCGTACTTGCAGGAGGTAGAAAGTACCGCTTTTGTCTTTTTCGCGACTCATAGTGGCGGCAAACTCTATCTCGACAGGACGGCGCATCTCTTGTTCGCTGTATTTCAATACTAACTGTAGAATACGCGCAAGAGGGAAAACATCGTGTTGCAGGATATTGGCAAAGGTGATGACTTTGCGTCCACCGGGATACAGACCGTCGCGGATGACCTGATCGTAAGGGTCGTAGGTGGAGGCGATATAATTCAGCGCACCGTCTTTCTCCGCTTCCTTTACGTGCAACTTCAACAGGTTGAAACCGTCATCCATAGAGAAATCATGCCCGGCATTCTTCAGGTCGAGGGCATAGAAACGGGTCTGGGTCTCTTTCAGAGCTATTTCCATTTCGCTGGTTTGCAAAACCTTGTGCGGATGATAGGGAGAGAAACGAAGTGTCATACCCCCGTCTACAATATATTTACCCAAACCGAGGGCAAGGTTCACAGTTCCTTCTTCGGCTTTCTCGTCACCGATGGGGTAATAATTCAGCGAACGGGCTACGCCGGACATGCTGGGATAGTAACGGTCGCCATATTGGTTGCCGACAACCTCCTGTAGGATAACCGCCATCTTTTCCTGGTCGATGACATTGCTTGTGGCTTGCATATAAGCCTTGCTGTCGCGGAAATAAACCGAAGCATATACACCCTTGATGGCATCGGACAGCATACGGAGCATTTCGTATTTGTCGTCCAGATAGGGAATCATATAGGTGTTGTAGATTCCGGCGAAAGGCTGGTAGTGCGAGTCTTCCAACAGAGAAGACGAGCGGATGGCAAGCGGGGACTTCACCACATCGAAGAAGGTGAAGAAGTCTTCCACCAGGCGGTCGGGCAGCTTGGCTTTCAGGAAGTAACGCAGAATCAGGTCGTCGTCAGCATCGGAGAGAGCTATCTGATACAAGTTGTTGGTTTCCATAAACTCGTCGAAAACATCGGTACAGAGTACTACTGTCTTTGGAATGGCGACGCGGGCATTATCGAAATCTTCAAATTCGGGGTGATGCTTCACCATGTTATCAATAAAAGCAAGACCACGGCCTTTGCCGCCCAACGAACCATCGCCGATGCGGGCAAAGTTGGAGTAACGGTCGAAGCGGTCGCGCTTGAATACAGCTACCACACCCTGGTTCTTCATCTTACGGTATTTCACGATTGCCTCGAAGATGATTCTGCGGTGGGCATCCACATCCTGAAGACTGTTCCAGGTGATAGGTTTCAGAAACTCCGCTACCGGGAACATGGCGCGTGAGTAGAGCCAGCGGCTGACGTGGTTGCGGCTGATATGATAGAGGAATGACTCTGCCGGTACGGCAAAGAGGATATTCTGCAGTTCTTTCAGGTTCTTCACGCGGGCAATCTCTTCCAGCGTGTCGGGATTGCGGAAGATGAAATCGCCGAAACCGAAGTTATCCGATACGATGCGGCGCAAGTCCACATCCATCTTTTTGGAGTTCTTGTCGATGAAGGCGGCACCGTATTTGGATGCATAGAGTGCATTCTCCGATTCGGAGGACTGGATGATGAGCGGCACGAACGGGTCTTGCTTGCGGATGGCGGCACAGAGTTTGATACCGGCAAGTCCGTCCTTCTCACCACGTTCCACACGGGGGAAGCGGACATCGGTAATCACTCCTAATATATTGTTCTTATATTTTTCGTAGATGCCGGTAGCTTCTTCATAAGTACGGGCCAGTACAATCTTTGGACGCCCCCTCATACGCAATGTACGTTGGTGGGCATTCAGGGCTTCGGTACTGAATTCCTGACTTTGCTTTAACACGAATTTATAGAGGTTGGGCAGTATGGACGAATAGAACCGGATGCCATCTTCCACCAATAGGATGAGCTGCACGCCCACTTCATTGACGTCGTGTTCCAGGTTCATCTTGTCCTCTATCAGTTTAATGATAGATACCAGCAAATCCGTGTTGCCCAGCCAACAGAACACGTACTCGAAGGCGCTCAAATCCTCGTTGGCAATGCGCTTGGTGATGCCGTGGCTGAAAGGCGTCAGTATCACTACGGGAATTTGTTCGTACAGGCTCTTGATGTGGCGCGCTACGTCGAAACTCTCATTATCTCCCGTTCCCGGCATGCAGATGATGAGGTCGAACGGCACGGTGGAGAGTTGTGCCAGTGCCTCCTCGCAGGTGGATACCTGAGTGAAGCGTGGCGGATAGCGCAGAGAAAGCGAAGTATATTCGTTGAAGATCTTTTCGTCGATGCGTCCGTCGTCTTCCAGCATAAAGGCGTCGTAGGGATTGGCTATCAAAAGGATGTTGAAGATGCGTCGCGTCATGAGGTTGGCGAACTGCGTATCTTTAAAATAAAGCTGGTTTAATTTAAGCTTGCTGAGCATGGCTTATCACGGTTTATGGGTTTGATAGGCAAAAGTAATAGAAATCAAACCTATTTGGATAGTTTTTCGACCACTTTTTTTATATTTGTCTGTATTATTGCAGCAGTTAAAAAGCGAGTACTATGAAAGACTATTATATTATGATAAAGCGCACATGCATTTTATTACTATTTATTTCGTTATATACCAGTTTGTTTGCCGGGTCTTTCCGGCATTTGAACGTTCGTGAGGGATTGAGTAGCAGGCAGACGTACCAGATATGCAAAGACTCAACAGGCTTTATCTGGGCTTATACCCATATGGGGGTGGACCGTTATGACGGAAATGAAATCAGGCATTATACATTGAACGAGACGATAGAGTCCAAAGACCACATCTTGTCCTTCACTGTTATGGAAGTGGATAAGAAAGGGAACCTTTGGATTGCACTGCGTAATGGTAGGGTATACTGCTATGATAAATTGAAAGATGCTTTCTATTTGCAGGCAGATTTGTCACAGTTCATATCTTCTCCTGTGTTGAACGGTATGGCGTTTGAGGAAGATGAAGGTTTGTGGCTGTCTACATCGGCGGGTGTGTATTATTGGGATAAGGAAAATAATGTTTTGTCTCCGGCGGGCCTTATCGGTGAATGGACCAATTGCATCCTCAAAGCGGAGAATGATGTTTTTTTTGTGGGGACCAATACGGAAGTTTATAGAATGAAGAGAACCGGAACAGCCCGTCAGCTATCTAAGGAAAAGGTGGATATACCGGTGGAGGCTCGTATAGAGACTTTATTCCTATACGGTAGTAAACTATACGTAGGGACATTTTCAAACGGTGTGTTCGTGATTGAACTGACAACGAAGCAAGTGAAATCTCTCGATGCTTTTATTCCGGGCATACCTGTACGTGTGTTTGCTTATGATGGAGAGCGCTCTATCCTGATTGGATCCGATGGTGCCGGTATTTTCAGGATCGATGCCGTCAATGAGACGCTGCTGAATCATTATATCACTGATGAGGATGATGAGAGAAGCCTGAACGGAAATACGGTCTCGGATATTTGTGTGGATGAGTATGGAGGTATCTGGGTGACCACCTGTACAAACGGTATCAGCTATCTGGATCCTAATGTGCCTGATGTCCGGTGGATAAGGCATGAACGGAATAATCCTTCTTCGTTGGTATCCGACCATGTGAATGTGATGCTTCAGGATTCGGAAGGTGACTATTGGTATGGTACTAATGACGGAATCAGTGTGTATCGGGCAAAGTCGAAACAATGGATGCATTTTCTGAATGGAAAAGGCTATGCCTATTCGTCTGTAGTACTGGCCCTTTGCGAAGATAATGAAGGGAGTGTCTGGGCAGGTGGTTACGGCATTGGCCTGTATCGGATTAATAAGAAATCGGGTGAGGTTCGGAAAATGCCGAAACGGAATAAGCAATCGGACAAAGGCATATCCACTGACTATATTTATGCGATTTATGCAGAAGGGGATTGCCTGTGGTTCGGAGGAATCGAAGGAGATTTCATGCGCTATAACAGGCGGACCGATGCTTATACCTATTATCCGATAGATTGTGTGGGTGATATAAAGTATGGTGACAAGAATACGTTGCTGATAGCAGGCTGTGACGGACTGGGATTCTTTGATAAGTCCACCGGAGAAATCAGGTGGCAGCAGAAGTTCGGTGAGATCACGTTGCATTATCCCGTCCGTTGCCTGCTGCGTTCGTCATCCGGAGAAATATGGTTGCTTACGGATGGAGAAGGATTGATTCGTTTTAATCCGGAGAATGGCAAGTCGCGTATCTATGCCATCGCAGACGGCCTGGTGTCCAATTCTATCAACAGTGTAGCCGAAGACAGTAACGGACATATCTGGTTTAATACAGAAAAAGAACTATATTGCCTGGATTTGGTGGAAGACATGGTGATTAATGGAAATGACCTGCTGAACATTGGCTGGGGATATTACAATGCCAATGCTTCCATGAAAACGAAGGACGGGCATTTGGCATTCGGCACTGCGGAAGGGGTACTTATCTTTGCACCTTCTTTCGATTTTTCCGGTAGCGTACCGATTGAATTGATATTCACGGATTTTAAATTGCCTTACGAATCGGTAAAGGTAGGTGTGTCCGGCTCTCCTTTGCAGGCTGGCATCAACGATACCCGGCGTCTGAAACTGAAACATAACCAGAACTCATTTTCCATATCTTTCTCGGCTATTAACTTTGTTTCTCCTCACAAAATCAGGTATGAGTACAGACTGAATAACCATGAACGGCAATGGCATCGCGTGGATGCAGTTCAAAGTGTGGGCTATATGGATCTTCCTCCTGGGAAATATACTTTTGAGTTGCGTGCATTCGATAAATACACCCAGCAGCAGGTAGGGGAACGTATTATTGAAATATCTATCAGTCATCCGTTGTGGGCTTCATGGTGGGCCATAGCTATCTATTTGATTCTGTTTGTGGTGGTGGGTTATTTGCTTCTCCAGTTCAGACGGCAGAGGGTGAGGGAAGATAAAATCAGAGAGAGGATACACTCGTTCATCGGAGTAGCCCACGACATACGTACGCCGGTTGCACTGATAAAGGCTCCGTTAAGCGAACTTGAAGCTCAGGACGGCTTGCCGGAAGAAAGTAAAAAGAAACTGGCTATTGCCATGAAGAATGCTGAGAAACTTTTCACGATGATTACCCAGTTGCTGGAGTTGCAGAAAGTGGAAGCGCATCCTGAACATCTGGAGGTGGCATGGTATGATATAAAGGAGTACATGGAAGATAAATTGTCCGCTTTCCGCATGGCTGCCGTCCAGAAAGAGGTAGAGCTATATCTGGAAGTCGATTCGGAAATGCCTGAAGTATGGCTGGACAAGAATAAGATGGACCACATTATGGATAATCTGCTCTCTAACGCTTTGAAGTATACGGAGAAAGGAGCGATAGGAGTTATAGTGCGGCAAGCCAGGAATAAGTGGACGGTCGAGGTGACGGATACGGGAGTCGGCATTCCGGCGGAAGAACAGAAAAACATCTTTAATGAATATTATCGTGCCAGAAATGTGGTGGATTCTCAGGAACAGGGCATCGGTATCGGTCTGATGATTACTTCCAGAATCATTAAGCAGCATCATGGCAAGATTGAATTCAGAAGTGTGGAGAATAAGGGAACTACGTTTACGGTTACGTTCCCCAGGAAACTGAAGTCGGGTATGGTAGTTGCCGCGAAAGAGAAGTTGCCGGAAAACACTGCTCCCGATGTTTTATCTCAGGAAGAGACGGAACAGGTGGATAAGAATGTGCTGTTGCTGGCCGAGGATGATAAAGACATGCGCGAATACCTGACGGACAGCCTGTCTTCCGAATATAAGGTTATCAGTGTGCCCGATGGTGGAAAAGCTTTGGATATGGCAAGGGAAATTAATCCGGATATCATCATTTCAGATATCATCATGCCTATCATCCAGGGGGATGAATTGTGCCGGATATTGAAATCATCAGTTGAAACCAGTCATATACCCGTCGTGTTGTTGACTGCCCTTTGTGAAAGGGAAAACATTATATTGGGGCTGGAAGCCGGAGCCAATGATTATATCATTAAACCTTTCGACTTGTCTGTGCTGAAAGTGCGGCTTCGTAATATTCTTCAGAACAGGCAGCATCTCAGGGACACGGTTCTTTCTTCGGACATACCTGTGGATGAAGTGGATTATAGTAGTCAGTTGGATAAGGAATTCTTGGATAATGCGATGGTGTCCATTGAGGAAAATATGGCTAATCCGGAATTTTCAATTACTGACTTCTGCCGTGCGCTGGGAATGAGTCGTACTTCTGTTTATAATAAAATAAAAACTTTGACAGGACAAGGACCTAACGACTTTATCCGCATTGTGCGGTTGAACAAGTCGAAAGAGCTTTTGCAGTCACAGAAATATACGATTGGCGAAGTAGCCACCATGGTTGGCTTTTCGGACCCTAAATATTTCAGTACATGCTTTAAGAAGCAGTTTGGGGTAAGTCCGAGCAAATTTTAGAGTATAAAAACTGTATTTAAACCTAAGTGGATAAGTAGCCAACCTTTTTTGTTAAAAAATCAACTTACGTTTCCCTGATTGTGCGTAATATTGTGGTCAATAGTAACCCTCTAAAAATGCAGATAAAAAATGGAAACGTATTTAGGCCTGGACTTAGGCGGAACAAAATTACTGATTGGCGAAATTGACAGCCGCGGTAATATCTTGAGGTACAAAAAATATGACTCCGGATATTTCAACCAACAGGCAGCGCTGGATATTATCAAGTTATCACTGGATGATTATATCAAAACCGTCGGGTGGTATGATAAGAAGCCTCTGGCAATGGGAGTTGGACTGATTGGCCGGGTGGATCCCAATCAAGGTATCTGGTTGCAGATAGATCCCAGCAGAACGCAACCCATTGCGTTGGCTAAAGAATTGGCGGATATCTATGGCATTCCCTGCCATATAGATAATGATGTGAAAAGCGCCACACGTGCCGAACGTGTCTGGGGCTTCGGACAAATCTCTAAAAACTTCATCTATTTAAATATAGGAACAGGCATTGCAATCGGTACGGTTGTGAATGGCAGGCAGATACGTGGTAGCCATTTCAATGCCGGTGAGGTGGGGCATGTGCGGGTAGGAGTGAATGTAGGAATCAAATGTACGTGCGGAAGAATGGATTGTGTGGAGGCTATAGCTTCCGGCATTGGTTTCGACCGTTGTGCCCGATTGCTTCACGGGCAATACGAGACGGACTTGCATATCTCTGCCGATAGAGGTGAACGGATACCGGTCAGTGAAATCTTTGCATTGAGCCATAAAGGCGATCCTCTGTGTGTGAAGCTTGTGGAGAACGCTTCCGAAGCGTTGGCAAACCTGATAATGAACCTGGTGAGGGTGACAGACCCGGAGACCATTGTTCTGGGTGGTGGTGTAGTGGCTGACGGATATATACATGCCAAGATACTGGAATTGCTGAATCCCACCACCATGCGCTTTGTGAGCAATGGCGTTGTTATTACAAAGTTGAATCCGGAATTCATAGGCTTGTTGGGTGCAGGGGCTGTAGCCATGAATATGTAGAATCGGGATTACTAATACTTTATTAATAATATGAATGTAACTATTACAAAGAATGAGAGAGAATTCGATTGTACAGCCGCCTGGCGTATAATCGGAGAGATATTACATAAACCGGAAGCTGTTATCGGGCTTTCGACGGGACGCACGACCGGAAATCTGCACCGGATTGTCGGAGAAATACATTCCCATTACCCGTTTAATACCTCTGCCGTCACCTTTTTCGGACTGGACGAAGTGACCAATGTGCCACGTGAATATGCCGGAGCATGCTATACGATGTTGAAGACGGAAATCATAGATGCATTGGGCATTAAAGATGAGAACTTCCTGATGCTGCCAACCTTTTCGGATGACTTCAGTAAGGATTGCATCGCTTTTCAGGAGGAAATAGCCAGACGTGGTGGCATCGACCTGTTGATTCTGGGATTGGGAGAGAATGGGCATTTAGGTTTCAATCAACCTCAGTCTCCTTTTAATGGTGAAGCATGGGTTACTAAAATGAATCCGGAACTGGAGGAGCGTATTCGCAGGGAAACCGCTACTCCACCGGAGAAAGAACTGGGAGGAGCCACTCTGGGCATAAAGAATATTATGCAGGCACGCCGGATAGTGCTGGTGGCTAAGGGTGGCAATAAAGCCGGTATTGTGAAACAAATGCTGGAAGGACCTGTCACTCCCGATGTTCCTGCCTCCGTGCTTCAACTGCATCCGGATTGCGAGTTCCTGCTGGACACGGCTTCTGCATCCGGGCTATCTGAAAAATAATCATTATACTATAATACTACATGATGACACAACAGGAAAAACAAATCAATTACATGGGACCGTTTCTCACAATAGTCTTTCTATTCCTTATTGTCGGGTTCCTGACAACTGCCAATACTCAGTTTCAGGGTCCGTTGAAGGAAACTTTTCTCATGAAAGTAGGTAATCTGAAGAATACATTTGCCACTTTGATTACCTTTTCATGGTTTCTTGCTTATCCCATTTGTGGTGGGATAGGTTCATCCTGGATAAATAAGTACGGCTATAAGGGAACGTTAATCCGTGGACTCTGGGTGATGATTGTCGGTTTGGGACTCTTTTTTGCTTCTTCTTATTTCACTGTAAGATTTCCTGATGCTGATATTATGATGGGAGAGAGTATCATTCCCATAGGCTTTTTCATTTTCTTATTAGGATCATTTGTCGTAGGTGCTTCGGCCACTATTTTGCAGGTTGTCATCAATCCATATCTCACGGCTTGCCGGGTGAAGGGAACGCAGGCTATCCAGCGTCTTGCCATCGGTGGCACGGCAAACTCTGTCGGTACTACGCTTGCCCCTTATTTTGTGACGGGTGTTGTTTTTGGTGGCTTGGCTATGGAGGATATTCAGATCAGCCAGTTGATGATGCCTTTTCTGGCGTTGATGCTGACCATTGTAGTGGTCGTATTCCTGCTGATGAGGCTGTCTTTACCTGACATACAGGGCACACGGGTGGAAAAAGGAGAGAAGTTGGAGAAAAGCGTATGGTCATTCCGGCATCTGACGTTGGGTGTCTGTGCCATATTCTTCTATGTGGGCGTGGAGGTTTGCATTGGTGCGAATATCAATTTGTATGCCATTGAACGGAATTGTCCTTCACCTGCGCTGATGGCTACGCTTTATTGGGGTGGTATGCTGATAGGGCGATTGATAGGTAGTTCGCTGAGTAAGGTTCCTCCCCGTGTGCAACTGGTGGTGACTACCCTGTCGGCGGGTGTGCTTGCTCTGCTGGCTATAATTTTTAATAATCCATGGTTGCTGACGGCAGTCGGTCTGTTCCATTCCATTATGTGGGGAGCTATATTTACGCTGGCTGTGGCCCATTTGGGTAAATATACTTCGGTAGCTTCGGGAGTATTTATGATAGGTGTAGTGGGCGGTGCTATCCTGCCTCTGTTGCAAGGTGTCTTTGCCGACTTGCTGGAAAGTTGGAGATGGTCTTGGTTTATTGTACTTTTGGGAGAATTATTCATGCTGTATTATGCATTGGTAGGTTCTCGTGTTCGTCAAACAGCTGATTAACTATAATATTATGAAAAAAAGAATGAGATTTATGATTTTGTCTGTACTGGCGGTATTGCTGTCGTGCAGTAGTAAGGCAGGAGAACTGCGCATGGCTTCTTCGGATGCGAAGGTGATTGTGGCTTATGTGACTTCCTGGAGTAGTGTCATGCCCGACCCGCAATACATGACGCATATCAATTATGCATTCGGTCATGTGAGCGAAACATTCAATGGAGTGGGTATTGCCAATGAGAACCGCCTTCGCGAGATTGTTGCTTTAAAAGCTCAGAAACCGGGATTGAAAATAATGCTCTCCATCGGTGGATGGGGAAGCGGACGTTTCAGTGAAATGGCTGCCAACGACGAATTCCGCCTGGCATTTGCGAAAGATTGCAAGCGGGTAGTGAAGGAGTACGGTCTGGATGGCATTGATATCGACTGGGAATATCCTACCAGTGCGGCAGCCAACATTTCCGCCTCACCGGACGATACGAAGAACTTCACATTGCTGATGCGTGATATACGGAAAGAGATAGGAAAGAAAAAACTGTTGACCCTTGCTACGGTGGCTTCCGGTGAATATATAGACTTCAAAGCAATTCTGCCTTATATAGATTTTGTCAATATCATGTCCTATGACATGGGAAATGCTCCCAAACACCATGCTGCTTTGTATAGTTCGGAAAACACAGGCTGGATGACTGCCGATGGCGCAGTTGAAGCACACCTCAAAGCAGGTGTTCCGGCTTCTAAGTTAACTATGGGAGTACCTTTCTATGGACGTGGAGGCGACCAGTATCCTAATTTCCAGGATTACCATAAGGTGGGCGGCACTGCTGAATTTGAGGAGCGTTGGGATGATACAGCCAAAGTACCCTATCTGGCAAACAAGGATGGTGTATTGGTTTTTGGTTATGAAAATCCCCGTTCGCTAGCTATCAAGTGCCAATATATTTTAGACAAGGGATTGCTTGGCGGTATGTATTGGGATTATGCAGGCGACAATCCTCAGGGTGATTTGCGCCGCACGATGTATGAGAGCCTGCTTGTGAATAAGAAAGGTCAGCCAGCTCCTTATCAGGTGTTGGTGCTGACCGAGCGCGGCGGACAACATGGCGGATTCACGGATGCCGGTCTGCAATGGTTGGCTCAGGAGAGTGGAGCCATGAACTTTGAAATAACGGAAATAAATAATGCGAAACCTATTACGGAGGAATATCTCAATCGTTTCCACTTGATTATCCAACTGGACTATCCGCCTTACACATGGAGTGAAGCAGCACAAGCAGCCTTTACCAAGTATATTGATGAGGGACGTGGCGGCTGGATAGGTTTCCATCATGCTACTTTATTGGGAGAATTTGATGGTTATCCGATGTGGCAATGGTTCTCCGACTTTATGGGCGGGGTGCGTTTCAAGAATTATATTGCTCCGTTGGCTGATGGAGTGGTTATCACAGAAGATACGGAACATCCGGTTATGAAAGGTGTGCAAGAGACGTTTATTATCCCTGATGATGAGTGGTATACTTATGATAAGAGTCCGCGCCGCAACGTGCATGTGTTGGCACATGTGGACGAATATAGCTATACTCCTGCTTCGGATGTCAAGATGGGAGACCATCCTGTGGTGTGGGTGAATGAGAACAAGAAAGCGCGCAATGTCTATTTCCAGATCGGACATAGCAAGAAGTTGTACGAAACGGAAGATTTTACGAAGATGTTCAGGAATGCAATTCAGTGGACATTGAAGAAATGATGGATATATCTTTTAAAAAATAGGTAAAAGAGGCTGAATGACAGGCCGGGAAGCAATAACAGAGAAACTTTCCGAAATAAAGTTTCTCTGTTATCTGTGGGATAAAATTAATGTTCTATATCGCCAAGCTATAAAAGACCAGGTATAACGTTTCTGTGCAATCTCCTGCATCTTGCATCCGTCCTTTGGCTTGCTATGCATCAATTCCACCAGTTCTTCACTTGTCTTGAAGTAATGAGCTTTGTTTTCCGTAGTCTCACGATTATAAATCACGTCGTAAGCTAGAATCGGCTTACCAAAAAACATAGCCTCCACCAGTGAAGGGTTTGTTCCGCCTGCACTATGCCCGTGGATATAGCACCTGCATTGATTACGTAGAGCATATAGCACGTCGAGGTCATACACGGAGTTCACCATCTGTATGTTTTGCCAATCACCGTATTCTTCTTTTAGTCGTCGGCTATATTCGCTCCGTTCCCAATTTCCCACAAACACCAGGTTTTCTCCCGAAGTAGCAAAAGCTTTCAGAACCATATGGCAGTTGTTCTCCGGTTCAATGCGGCATACACTGACAGCATAGTTTCCGGAAGTGATTCCATATCGCTTCAGAATTTCATTCTGCTTTTCTTCGATGACGTTTTTTTGTGCATGGTCTCCTCCGTAGGCTACTAATTCAGCCTTCTTCTGATATGTACTCCACACATAGTCTTGTATACCTTTATTGTCGGCTATTATCACATCCGCATAGCGTACGGCCATTGCTTCGCTTGTCCGCAGAAACCATTTGGCAAACTTGTCCCATTTGGCCCTTCGGTGTTCCAGGCCGTCAATGTTCACTATCAGCTTTTTGCGATACAGTAGTCTGAAGACTGGTAGAAAGATACAGCCCGACACGCCTAATATGACTACGGCATCATAGCCTCGCAAACATTTAAGCATCGACAGGATATCATATGGAGTGCTTTGCATTCCATTGGCATGAAATAGCGGGATGTACTTCAGTTGTGCTCCCTTGTAGGATTTTATACGCGTGGCGTAATCCTTACCACTACAGAAAACGGTATAACGGACTTCGGAGTAACAATTATTACCGATAATGTTTTCTACCAGAGTCTCGAAACCACCATATTTTGCAGGCACACCTTGGATGCCGATAATAGCTACTTGTTTCATAAATATAAAAGGATTATATATTAAGGTTTCCCAGTGAATAATATCAATATTGCTTCCATTGTGTAAATTGCCTTTTAAAGACTTCCACCTCTTCACGATGCATGTAGTTGTTCCAGTCTTTTTCATTGAAGAAAGAGGGAGAGATGTGTTGCTCAATGATTGAAGATAATGTTTCAGCAAGATCAGCTGTGTTGTTACCGGCTAATACTCCGAAGCTTGGGAATTTATCCAATACTTCCTTAAAGTATGGAATGCAGCTTGCTATTATAGGTTTGTGGAAATAGAATGCCATTTCCAGTATTCCGCTTTGTGATGTTTTCCGGTAGGGCAACACTACATAATCGGTGTTTTGGTAGAGATAAATCAGTTCATCGTCATTGATATGTCTGAGCATGATATGAAATAATTCAGGATGCTCTGGTTTTACAATTTCGATGGCATGATCAAAATCTTTTCCTGCGATGATCACATTTATCTTTTCATAGATGTCGGGTGCAAGTTTGTTTACGGCATCTATAAGAATATCTATTCCTTTGCTGATATTGATATTCCCGAAAAATAGAATATTCACTTTTCCCTTAATTGTGGCATTCATCACATCTTCCCGAACTTCCGTTAGCTTGCAGTCTTTGCAGAACTGATACCTGAAGTGGGGGACGTACAGGCGTTTCTTGGTATAGTTGTATTCATCGAGAAAATCGTCAGTACGGTCCGAATGTACTATTACGCTTTTGATATGACTGGCGTATAAGTTTCGGAACATACGTTTAAGCCATTTGCTATTGTCTACGTTTTGTGCTATTGCTTCATGTATATCTATCAGATGTTTTTTGGCAAGGGCTAAAATCCACATAAATGGCAGATCTATTTTATTACCATAAGTAAGGTAGATGAGGCAACTGTTCCGGTGGCGTAGTACAAAGTTGAACAATATCAAATAGTTTGAAATGAGACATCCTATTTTATGGAAGATGCTACCTTGATATTGGAAGTGGAAAAAAGGTTTTTTGTTTGCTTCCGTTTTATAATTAGATAGGATATGGATTTGCGTATCGGGTACATCGTGAAGTATCTTTGCAAATGCATCATTATAGTAGTGCATTCCACAATGTACGCCTAAATAGTCAATAATGTAGATGTTCATAAATTATAATCCTAAAGACATTTTTAATATCGTGCAATTGGTTCCTTTGATGAATTTAGCTATAAATACGGGGATGTAAATTCCCGATAATATGCAAAGAAGATAGAATACAATGTATGTATCTTTATCAATGATCATGGCTGTATAGCTCATTGGCTCTTGAATTCTGGTTATAAGAATTAAGAGCCAAGTAGTTCTTTTGTTAGTAATTGGGGATGTTTTTTACTATATGGCTTTAAACTCATTTGCATTTGTGGGTATTTCCGACTCATCTTTGTATCGGTTGCAGATGAAGCGGACAGGTACCCCTGCCCATACCTGGTAGGGTGGTATGTCTTTGTTTACAACAGAACCAGCTCCTATTACAACACCATCACCGATTGTCACGGATTTGGTAAATATAGTGTTCATCCCTATGTAGCAGTTTTTGCCGATATGAATTTTGCCTCGGTAATAAGCGTGTTCTTTCAGATTGCTGGTGTCATAGAAATGGGTTAGCAATACTGTTCCTTGTGTAATGGTTGTACCGCTTCCAATGAAAATGTCTTCAGGATGAATTCCGTCTATAATAATTTTACCCATTAAAACCCCTTCTCCCATATTTACACCGATAAGTCTGTATAGACAAGTTTTTTGTGCCATGGTAAGTGGAACATTGTTTATGATACAACGTAGGGATAGCTGCCACACTCTTTTAAAACCTCTTGTAGGCTTGGCTCGTTCTTTTTTTTCTGCAATCATATTGTCATTTGTTGATTAGCTATATTGATGATGTCATCAATGAAACTCTCAGATTTACAACGCTCTATTTCTAATATTTGATTGACGCGCGTATAATCGATTTCTTTGTCCGGTATTTGCTCTTTATTACTGATATATTGATTCTCCAAATGGAATAGTTGCAGTAAACTGTTCACTCTCGTACTGAAACGTTCTGGTGAAACCGTAACGAATTGCTTGTTGAAATTGATGGCAAAGGCAGTGCCGTGAAACGAACTGACAACGATATAGTCTGCCTGCTCAAAGAGGGATAGAAACATTTCAACGGATGCACAATTAAAAATTTTGTCTATCTTAAACTGAGAATTAAACTTGAATGTAGGGCAAACGAGATATACGGCTAAGTTCCGTCTTACTGCTATTTCTTTTGCAATATTGATAACGGTGGAATTTCTTTGGGTTTCAACGGAGTAGATAAGTAGATATGGGACTTTTTTCTTAAAGCGATGTCTACTTACAGATATCCAGTCTTCTTTTTTAAGCAATAATGTTGGATCTAAAACCTGTACTGCGTTTTTTATTCCAATCTCGGCTAAGGTTTGTATATTTGAACATTCCCGTACTGATATTTTTTTGTAGTCAGAAAGGAGATGACGGATTAATGGTTGTTGTTCTTTGGGAAAATGCTTAATTCCGATGCTTGCTCCATACGCGGCTTTTTTCTTAGATATACCCTCCCAGAAGAATACTTTATCCACTCCAAAATTATGTTCGCTGTTCCATACTTGGTCGCTTCCGGTTAAGTATAAATCATACGGTCTGAGTTTTTTGATGATTTCATCCAATGAATTGAATCGTTCTGTCAATGTGACTCTTTGCTTTAAGAAGCGTTTCACTTGCCATATCATGAAGCTATTTAATAGCAGGTAGCTACTGAAATACAAATATCGTATGGGTAGTGGTTTGTTTTTCTGTTTCAAATAATTCTGTGCATAAGTTTTTCCGGTCAGGTAAGGGCGTATGTAGTTAAGTACATCTATTGTGCATTCTTTCTTTTGGAATATGGATACTGTTGCATAAGCTTGTAGGTAAGTTCCAAAATTAATGTTGTCAATGATTGTAGTTAATATAATTCTTATTTGCATAATAAGTCTCTTATTTTCATTAATATTCCGAATAGGCAGGCGTTATGTTTGCATATTCTTTTTATATGGTAGATTGTATATGATTTGAGCTTGTTCCGTTGAAAGCTATTCATTAAAGCTGTTGGATTATTACTTAGCTTTTGGTAAAAAGTGTCTCTTGATATTGGCTGTGTCGTTTTTTCTGTCAGATTCTTGTTCTCGTCGGCAATCCATTCGATATTTGTTTTTATTATTGTAATTTTTTCTTTTATTTCATCCAGTAGCTTTTCCCCGTTTTCTGTATTGACAAGAATTGCGGATACGCCGTTGTAGTTGTTGTTTATGGCATGATATTTTTTTACTCCCCAATAGTCGGCCAATGTGATGTCTCCGGTTCTTTCTACTGTAGCGAAAGGACAATGATAGCATGTTTTACGATTCATAGCATTGGAAATGAATGCATTGAAATACGAATTCATTACCGGGTCATAACCAATATGTTTAATTCCGTCTTTTCTTTGTATATTACTACTACTACTATTACAACTCCAACCATTGATGGATTTGTCTCTAAACGAGTATTTTATAACTTTTCCCTTGTATTTATGTTCCATCTGTGAAACTATGAAATCGAAAACTTTATGAGAAGGGGTCCCATGACAAATTAAATCGGAAGTGATAAGTGTTGAGTAAGGTCTGCGGAGAAAGCATTTCAACCCTGCTACCTGACATCCGGTTCCTGTATAATATACCCAACGCCCGGCTTTTAACTGTTCTTTGATTTCAGAATATACGTTTCTGTTTTGCGACTGCAAATATTTGCTACCTCTAAGCTTATTTAAAGAACGTATGTCTTCAACTCCTATGTGGTATAGCTGAAGGTTATTGTCAAAAGCGGCACCGTACACAACGCCTCCTTTCTCTAAAATGGAAATACTGATGGCAGAAAAAATGCCACCGCTTGAACTTTGCTGCAAAGTTTCTTCGTTGCGGTTAATGGCAGCATAGGCTTTTGTATCTTCTATTCTGTTTTTTACGGAATCGCTATGTAGCATGGGACATACCTTTTCGCATGCAGAACATTCTATGCATAACAAACTGTCAACAATGGGGTAGAGGAATCCTTCTTCATCTTCTTGCATTGTTATTGCATGATTTCTGCATATCTGTTCGCACGCAGAGCATCCACAGCAGTCTGATTTTGAGGGAGAGATATTTTTAAAAAACATGTTGTTATCTATTTTTGAGTAAATAGCCTGCTTCATAAATGAATTTTAGCAGCCATCGGTGAATTGTGTTTTTTGTAAAAAGATTGATGGACACTTTGCAGGCATTCTTGGATATGGCAGGAGTGTAGTGCAGTAATCTTTTTATGAATCCCAAGCTATTCACTACCCGAATGTCCTTTCCGTTGAATTCATTCTCTCCCCATCTTAAAAATGCGATGAGTGCATTGATTTTGCGCAGTACAATTTCTTCCGATTGAATGGAAGAAATGTTTTCGCCGCTGCTGCGCCAATAGACGGTTGCTCCTTCAATGGTTTTGATTCCGCGTTTGGCACCATATTTTACCCATGTTGCCAAGTCACTTCCCCATGCCAAATCAAAAGGTACAAAGCCGCCTGATTTATTATATATCTTGCGGCTAAAAATAAATTCAACCGCATAGCAGTCCAACTTCCATTTTAATTTGGCTTTATAGAGTTCTTTGGATGTTATGACGTTGGGATATTGTACTCTTTTTATCGTTTCGCCGTTGCGGTCTATAACATTTATGTTACAATGATATATGTCGTATAGCTCCTTTTTTGCCAATTCCTCTTTTAGTAATTTAACGCAGTCTGGTGCCATATAGTCATCGTCCGAAAATAGCCATATCCAGTCTTCTGTACTTAAATTGATGCATCTTTCCCATTGAGCCACTAAGTTGTTTCCTCCAAGATTTTCATTGAATCTTACATATTTGATATTTAGAATACCTTTATATAGGTCAACTACTTTTTTTATATCAAAAGGACTATTGTCATCTCCGATGTATACAGAGAAGTCTTGATCAGACTGTGCGGCAAGAGATTTTAAGGTTCCAGCCAAAAAGGTATCCTTGTAGGCTGGAATGATGATAGCTAAAGTCATTGTATTATTATATTGATGTTAAGAATCCGGTCCTTCCTTTTCTTGAAAGGTTACTCTTCCTCTTTGTGAAAAAATGTGTTTGGAGACCTTAATGCGAATAGCGGGTAGAACAGAAGTGCAATTCTGATGCTGTTATTGCTGAATAGCGTATCATTGCAAAGAAATGCAAGCATAACTATAAATGCCAACAACATGTACCTCATGAATGTGCGGCTTTCTTCATCACTTACTTCATTTGTTTTCTTATATAAAGCTCTGTATAGCCCCAAATAAGTAAACAATAGTATTATTCCTCCCCTTGCAAGTGTGCCAAATATCCCAATATCAGCTATAAAGAATTTATGCCCAAAGAACGTGTGAAATCCAAATGTGCGAAAACGGGATGACAGATTTCCGAATCCCAACAGAAAGTTATCGTAAATATAGGGAAGTACTTTATTTATTGAGTTAATGCGTGCCAGTGTGGAGCTGTCACGGGTATTCTTACCATCAAAGACAGTCGTGAATTTGTCGAAAAATTGCTCATCAATCATGGTGAGTATTATAATGCCCAAAATAGGTAATAGTGCAATTGCCATTCTTTTAAATGATACGCCTTTCATTTGTATGAAATACACAGCAAAAACAATGGCAAGTGTTGCTTGTGGCTGGCGGCCTTTACTTACAAATAACAGGTAAAACATCAACAATAAGAAGGGTTGCCAGTTTTTCTTTAAAGTCGGTGCATCCAGAAACTTTATAAGATAATAAATGTAGGAGATAATCATCAGATCAGAGCAAGCGTTTAGTTTAGCACCTTTTATTGTGTCAACATTTGCAGTTGCTTCTATCAAATTTGTGGACGTGATAAATGGCTGTATAGTAATGTGGTTGATGCCGAAAAAAAAGAAAGCGATAATGGAGATTGCTGCAATCCATAGGTTAAGCTGGTTGATTTGTTTTAATAATAGTTTATAGTCATATTCTGTTTGGTAGAGAATAAATCCGAACATAATAAACCAACAATATCTTAATGAAGCTATTCCTATAAGGAATGGTTGTCCGAACACGATATTGCTTTTATATGCTGCATATAGGGGGAAGAGGATGCAATACATCCCTATAAACCACGTGACGGCAGAACGTCTTTTGCCAAGAATCAGTTGCTTCAGAAAGGCATAAAGACCAACAGCCAACATTCCGAAATGGCAAAGCCATATTAGCTCTTTACTGCCAAGGAATAGGAAGACACCGGCAATATATAAAAGTATAAAGAATACAATATAGTTCATATCTTTGATTGGAGAACTATTAATGCACATTTAAAGTCATATGAATGACTCTTCTAGGTATCTTATAGACCATTCTCCAAAGATTAACTATACTCATAGTCTTATTTTTCCACACATAACTTCGCAAAACCTCTCTAATGGCTTTTAAATAACCAACTTCCAAATACCTTTCCAGAAACAAAGGCCTAAACTTATGTCTATGAAATGGTTCAACTAAGGATGGTTTATATTCCAGACGTTCTTTATAGTCACGTTCAATATTTAATAAAGCGGGTGTATGTACAGCCATGTCCTCGTAAAAGAGTCTACCGTTCTTAGTGTTTAATGTTACTGAAGAAACGTTCTTTTTGGGATGGCTAAAAGGAATAGTTTTACCCAAACCTATAAAATCTCCAATCGTGATGTCGGATATTCGTTCCGGACGAGCATAATTACACGAATAGCAATTTTCTCTCATAGACACACCTAATAGGAATCCAGCTAAATAATATTGAATTGTATGAGGTTTTCTATAAACTCTCCTTGAACTGTTATTTACCCATAATGACAGGCAAAAGTCATTTCTGTCATTGCCTCTAAACCTTACATCAGTTATATCTTTAAGTGATAAACCTTTATTTTTTGTAATGTAGTTTATTTCTTCTTTAAAATATTTTGTAGGACAAACGCCATGACAGATTAGATCAACCGTTACAAGGTTATCAAAAGGTTTTCGCAAAAAAGAAAGCAAACCAGCAACTTGACAAGGCGTTCCTATAAATAAAACAAAACGATTATTCTTAAGAAATAACTTTACTTGCTTGAAAACATCTTTCCCCATCACACTCTGCACATAACGAGACCCCTTAAATTTTTCCAGCTCATTAATTTTTTCAGTATAGGTGATAATGGGAGTGAAGTTTTCATTATATCGCGAACCAAACACAATACCATTTTTATGATTAATCATAAACTCGGACATAACTGTACCTATGCCGCCAGAAGCACATGTTTTCCGTTTGGCTCTATCACTAATCCAAGAAGCAAAACATTTTTTGGGGTATTCAAATGCTAAATTGATATTATTTGGACATGATTTGATGCATAAATTACAATTAAGACAAGAATTCTCATCCACTACAGGGTGCAATTCACCATATTCATCCTCTTGCATAGTGATACAATCTTGAGCACAAGCATTTATACAAGCATAGCATCCGGTGCACTTATTTGCAGGACATATTACCATATTGTTCTACGGCGTTTAGTAAGTAAAAAATTGAATACTGACAATAAAATGACATAGACGATACCCCATGAAAACGACTTAACCAAAAATAAAACAAACATGTCAATACGTTCGCTAAAGTCACCAGTCGGAAAATGTTCAAAAGGTATAAAGCGGACAAAAAACAAAGCAATAAAAGCTAAACCTGTTGGTAAGCAGAAGGCACTGAGCATTTTAAGTCGACTTAGGTTCATCAACTTTTTATAATATGATCCATAATAAACCACTATTACTATCACAACGTAAACAAGATAACCAATTACTGCAGAACCAACTCCATAATATCGGCAACATAAAATATTTATAATTATAGAAATAATGCATGAAATGGCAGAAGTAATAACCAATGGCTTCGTCTTGCCATAAGCCAACACTAAACTATTACCGGGAGTAGTATGTATCTGTATCAAAACAGTGATACTCCATAATACCAGCCATATGGAAAGATTTGAATAAGAACTTCCGACGTATGATGTCAAAATCTCTTTAGCAGAAAATATGAATGGAAAACAGAGACAATTAGCTAATATAGATGTTAATCGAGTCCAGCGATATGCAAAGTTAGAGATTTCAGAATGAATATTTCTGGCAACCATTTCGGCTGTTTTGGGCAAAAAAATACTGGAAAAAGTGCCTCCTATCATAATAATAAACAAAGGGAAAACTTCTATAATTCTATACTCAGCTACTACGTCGGCTCCTTTATCTGTAAATATACTCAACAAAATAGGTCGAGATTGAGTGGCAGTCACTTGAAATATGGAGAGAGCAAATAGTGAAAGGCTGAATGTTAATACAATTCTGAATTCTTTCCAATAATTACCAAGGCGCAAACTATCGATTAGCTTGTCCTTTAAACATTTACAGGCATAAGGAATAATAAGTAATGCAATCAACAGTGTCAAAAAGAAAAAGTAAGTGGTAAGCGATAAATCTGCCCATAACACCACAAAAACAAGAGCTGTTTTCAATAATGTTTGCAAGCATTGCATTTGCATTGTAAAGGTCATTTGCTTATCTGAAACCAAGAGTTGATTGAAAGCAGTAGACACCCAACAAATTATAGAGAATAATGCTAATATGAACAAACATGAACGAAGTTGCAGAAATTGTGCATGAGTTATTGAGAATAGACTTTCGCCCCAAAAAGCCAAAGCCAATAATCCAATGGCATTAACTCCTGCTATGATCATATAAAATGTAATATTGGTGTGTGCTACTTTTTGAATTAAATCAAACTTTTTTTCAGCTTTCCATAATGAGAAGTAACGTATAGCACCGGTATTCATTCCTAAATCTAATAAGTGCATATAACCATTACAGGCTGTAGCAATAGAAAGAATACCATAATCTGCCTTTCCATAGAACCCAAGTAAAAGAGGTATTGAAACAAAACCTAATATGGCATTCAGGACCTTAGATAAAGTGCTCCAAAAGAAAGAGGAGAGGTAATAATTGTTTTTAGTTATTTTATTATTTTTCGATAGCATTAGTCAAATACTTGAGAGATGATTTTCGATCATTATCCAAAATTGTTTGGACTTCAATATAATTAATAGGATTGCGCCATTTATCGGATTCTTTTAAATAGAATTTATATGCCAAATGATAATGCCCAAGTAAATCATAAATTCTTGAATTCTGCGAATTTAAATCTTCATCACTGAAACGAAGAAGTTCAACAAAATCAATAGATAAGTTTATAGATATGGCTGTTGCATGAAATGAGTCTGTACAGACTAATGTTGCATGTTTAATTAAGTAAACAAATTCCTTAGGACCGGCATCTTTATATATTTTTGCATCCATAAAGCTGAATTCGGAATTCTCTTCAGCAGGTATTATAATAATATCATAAATTTTTGATTTCTCTTTTATATCTTTCAATTGATTGAAATAGAATTCATTGTTTCCGATAAGATAACAAAGAATATATTTCTTAGGTAATGAGAAATCAATATTTGCACTTTCTGACAATAACTTCCAATCATATGGAAGTAACAAAAAGGTGGGGTCTAACACTTGTTGTATGTCATCTCGATTTAATAAATCTGATAAAGCATTAACGGCAGATTCTTCTCTCACGCCAATATAGGCAAAATCAGAAAGTAGCGATTTCACGCTTGATATATATAGTTTGGGGATAAAGGGGCTACCAAGGCTTGAAGCATAAGCTATACGCTTTCGATTTCTAGCAAAGTCAAGGAAGTAGAATGGATTGAAAAAATACCTCGTATTCCATATCTGATCACTTCCTGTGATAAAAATGTCTGTTTCAGATAATAATCTTTCATACTGTTTTTTTGTATAAACCTCCTTTGTACGGTAGTAATCTTTTTGAAAATTGTAAACTTTGCGTAATTTTGGTGTTACAAAGTATAAGCACTTTCTCTTTAGTCGCAAAATACCGAGTAAATAGAGTAAATATTTTACTGTTGACTTTAAGCCGGATTTGAAGGAGAAAAAATTTAAAAAAAACACTTCATAGCCTAAATCCTCTAATTTCCTATACAGCGCATAAGATTGTAAAATAGTACCATAGTTACCTTTGCCTAACCATGTTACTAATGCTATTGTTCTTTTCTTCATTATATTTACAAAATTGAAATAAAAAACGTATGTGTTAAATTGTCAAAATCTCTTGTAGGATATGCCTGCTCTTGAATTTATCACTCGTAAAGATCAATATGGTAGTCAAAAAGACTCTTGAAATCTCTCAATAACGCATGTTTCGTGTCTTTCTCGCTAAGTATCGCTTTATCAACCGGTATTTTCCAGTCTATTCCTATATCTCCATCCAAGATACTGATTCCACCGTCAGCTTGCGGAGCATAATAGTTATCACATTTGTATTGAAATACAGCTACTTCGCTCAGTACGGCAAAACCATGGGCAAAACCTCTGGGAATAAAGAATTGAAGATGATTATCTTCCGACAGTTCTACGGCTACATACTCACCGTATGTAGGCGAACCTTTACGGATATCTACCGCCACATCCAGCACGCTGCCTTTTACGCAACGCACCAGTTTACTTTGTGCAAAGGGTGGCTTCTGAAAATGAAGTCCACGCATCACTCCGTAAGATGACATACTCTCATTGTCCTGCACGAAATTCACTTTGCGCACTTTCTCTTCGAATTCCCGTTGGGAAAAAGACTCGAAGAAATAACCGCGTGCGTCCTTGAGAAGGCGTGGCTCAATGATGGCCAAACCCTCTACGTTTGTCTTTTGTATAAACACTGTTTTTTAAAAGATGAAAGGTTTTATTTTAAAGATATATAGGGTATAGAAACCTTCGGATTGAAAATCCTGATGCTTATGAGTGGCGGATAGCATATCCGCCAGAACGGATAACCTTGTCGCCCCATCCGGTTCCGAATATATGTTTTATGAGATAACTCCATAAATAACAGATTTTTATTATAGAAAATGTACGGAATTAAAATGAATACCGAAAAAAGTTTCAGAGAATATTTCCTGCTTACAGGATTTCTTTATAGCTATTTTATCTCTTCAATAAAAGGGCTGGCCTTATCAACTGGCATCCTTCCCTTATTTTCTTTCCCTCCCCCTCGTCATCAGCATATTATTAATCTGTTGCCTCACATTATCTACCTTTGCCCCCGACGTCAGCCGGGAGGCGAAAGGAAGAAGAACCTCGATGAAGGCGCCTTTCACTACTGTGTCCTTGCCCACACCGGGCTCGCTGAGCATGATGCTCACCACACCGGCCAGATCGTGAGCGGTGGTGCATTCGCCCAAGAGGCGGGTGTACTCATGCACTTTTTTCACGTCGGGCACGTAAGTGAAGAGGTGGCACTCGTCATCATTCAGACTTTCAATGCCCGCAGTTGCTTCGGGACGGATGGCGACCTCGGCAAACTGATCGCCGTAAAAGTTCTGAACGGCGGTAGCACCCGTGGGGACTATCATGTTCGTACCGCCGAATATTTTTATCTCTATTTCCGGTTTGTCGTTCATAGTTATATTTTCTCTCTCCATTTTTATCTTTTCTTCTTGGCTTGTTTCATTTATTTTCAATGAATTATCAACGAATGCTCAATGAATGTAAACACTTTGTAAACGCCTGTATGAGTGTTGTATAAGACGGGATGTATGCTGTATCTTTGTTGACATAAATCTGATGAATATAAAATATATCTTTAATTAAATTAGAATCAACGTCATGAAAGAATATATCATGTCTTTTTTCAATGCTCCCGTCACTAATAAAGTACCTGCGGGAGTGTGCAGTGTGGCAGGGCTTCATGCCTACATTTCTTCCGATTCTCATCTGGAGGAGATGACGCAGAGAGTAAGGAGCAATGTGGAAAACGATAAGGCGTTCCGTGGAAAAAAGCAGACATTGCTGCCTTACGTCACGCCTGCCGGAGTCTTCTCGTACTGTCGTGAGCAGTGCATCGTGGTGCCATCGGGACTATTCGTGATAGACATCGATCACCTTACTTCTACCGAAGAGGCCGCAATGTGGCGCGACCGCCTCTTTGCCGACGAAGTGTTGCAGCCCGACCTTGCTTTTGTAAGCCCAGGTGCCAAAGGAGTGAAGCTCTTTGTATCCTACCGTATGAGCCTCACGGATACGCTTGAACAGTCGTTTGACAATGCTGTGCACACCGCTTGGGATTATCTGGAATGGAAGCACGGCTTGAAAGCCGACACCGCCAACGCCGATATGTCGAGAGCCTGTTTCCTGGCACATGATGCAAATTGTAAATTAAAAATTAATAGTTGATAATTAATATTTTCTCCTCTTTTCATGAACGAAATTGATATTATTGAACAATTGACTATTGCCGTTGAACAGGCGCGAGTCAATCTTGCACCTACTTATCAGGAATATATGCCGTTGGCTTTCGCCGTGGCTAATAGTTGCGGCGAAGCGGGACGGAGTTTTTTCCATCGTCTTTGCAGTTTGTCCGACAAGTATCGGCAGAACGAAGCCGACAAGCTTTACAGCCATGCTTTGCAGAATGGGCGGGGAGGCAATTCACTTGGAACAGTGTTCCATCTCGCCCAATTGGCAGGTGTACGCCTCGACAAGAAACTTGCAAACTTGCAAAACTTGCAGACCCCTTACACACCCGCACCCGCGAGCAAAACATTCGCGCCCGCGCACGAACCACCTGCACCCGTGCACGTACAAAAAGAGAGCAACGAAAATCCCGCCTCCCTGCCTTGCTTTCCGGACTACCAGTGGCCCCATTTCCTGCAACAGGTGATAGACTGCGGCGACACACCCGCCCAAAGAGACATCTTGTTGCTGGGAGCTGTAACCGTGTTCGGTGCCACCCTCAACAAGTTGCTGTGCTTCACCTACGGGCGCAAGAGCAAATATCCGTGCCTGCAAACCTTCATCATCGCTCCGCCCGCTTCCGGAAAAGGCGCACTGACGTGGGTGCGCCGACTGGCAGAACCTATACACGACTCGCTGATGGATGCATACAGCGAAAAGATGAAAATCTACCGCCGCGAGAAAGCACAGTGGGACGTGTTGGGCAAAGAAAAGGCGAAAACGCCTGAACCCGAACAGCCTTGCATGAAGATGTTTCTCATCGCAGGTGATAACTCCGGCGCCGGTATGCTGGAGAACCTGATGGACGCTGATGGTGTCGGACTGATATGCGAAACCGAAGCCGACACCGTGAGCACGGCCACCGGCACAGACTACGGACATTGGAGCGATACGCTCCGCAAGAGTTACGACCACGAGCGGCTCGCCTACAACCGCCGCACCAACCACGAATATCGCGAATGTAAAAAATCATGTCTCAGTATACTGCTCAGTGGCACGCCCTCCCAGGTGAAGCCGCTCATCCCGTCGGCAGAGAACGGATTGTTCTCGCGTCAGGTGTTCTACTGCATGCCTCCCATCCATGAGTGGGTGGATCAGTTCGACCAGTCCGGGAGCGATTACGACACTCTGTTCACCGCTTGGGGCGAACGCTGGAAACACTTGCTCGATGCCCTGACGGCTGCTGTAAGCGGTATAAACCTGAAGCTTACCCAAGAGCAGAAAGAGGAATTCAACGTTCACCTCTCATGCGTATTCGGCCGTGCCAGTGTGGTTCATGGCGACCACATGAAAAGTGCGGTGGCACGTATCGCCATTAATATCTGCCGCATCATCAGCATTGTAGCATTGATACGCTCGCTCGACGCCCTGTTGATGTCGGGCTCGACGGACGACCTTGTAAAAGCCCTGATGTCATGTCCGGGCCTGTCGCCTTCATCCCACGTTCCACAAGAGAATGTGCAAGACGGGGTGGTACCGGAGTTCGACCTTGCCGTCAGCAGTGAAGACTTTCACGCCGTTCTGGCGCTCACGGAGCCTCTTTACCTGCATTCGTGCCATATCCTTTCGCTTCTTCCGTCTACTGATACGGTGCAGCAGAAAGCACCGCAGGGGGCTTTCCTGGATTTGCTGCCCCTCAGCTTCACTCGTAGTCAGGCTCTTCAGGCAAGCGCTCGGTGCGGAATACCTCCCAATACACTCGACTCGCTGCTGAAACGCATGACCGACAAAGGCCAGTTAGTGAAGAACGGCAGGGGAGAATACAAGTTTTATTGATGCTTAAAAATCAAGTTTGCCTCGCACGCCTGTATGTGTGCGTGTGAAAGTCCCTGCAAGAATTGCAAGTTTGCAAGTTTAGCCAGCTTCTTATTTTTTCCCAACTGGGAAAAAATAATTTTCCAATAGGCTAGTAGTTTCGTCCCTTCTTACATATCGGAATCATTATTTTTTAATTTTTAATTTAACAACTATGTCTTTTCACCCCATCTCCATGACGAAGAGCGAATTGTCTCTTCTCTACTTTCCGAAGTCAACGCCCGCAGTGGGTACCAACCGTTTGATGCGTTGGGTTCACGGCTGTCCTCCCTTGATGGAGGAACTGGAAATCACCGGCTATCATCGTTTTCAGAAGTTGCTCACCTCCCGGCAAGTGTTGCTGATTACCCGTCACTTGGGTGAACCGTAAAGAATAAACAGGCGGAACCCATGCAAACCCATAAGCCGGTTTCCGGCCTGTTTTATCTTTGCGGCAGAGATAAGTTGACAAGGTTTCAGTTGACAACTTGTCAACTGAAAACCTCGTCAATCAACTAACTATTAACTAATTTATTGAGATTATGGGAATCAAAGTAAAAGCCCGTCAGACCAAACTGGCGGTAGGCCCCTCGAAAGGGGAGTATCGCTTCATCATGCAGGCAGAAATCTACAGCACGCTGAAGCAGGAAAAAGTTATATCCGAAGCCTCCATCCGGTCGGGAATACCGAAGGGAAGCCTCAATGCCTCCTGGCAAGCTATCGGCGACGTTGTCAAGGCATGGGCCACCGAAGGCCATTCCGTAGCCGTTCCCGGACTGGGCACCATGCGCTTCGGTCTGCAAGCCGGGGCGGTGACCAAAGTAGAGGATGTGAGTGCGGGACTCATCACCACCCGCAAAGTTATTTTCACCCCCAGTACCAACATCAAGCAGGAGCTGAAGGATACCTCCGTCAACATCACCTGCTACGACAAGGACGGAAAGGTCATCAAGCAGGTGACTTCCGCCGACCCGGGTGACGTGGATGATGGCGGAGGAAGTGGCGGTTCCGGAGAAGGAGGCCTTGAAGAGGACCCGCTTGGATAAATTAAAAATTAAAGGCTGCGCGGTGCAGGGAGATGGATACCGTTTGCGTAAGTAGTCATTGCGCGGCTTATAATTAATAATTGATATTTAATAATTAATATTTATGACCGACTCTGTAAAAAAGAACAAAATTACTTGGGTGTCTTTGCTCAAGGCTATCATTCAGGCAGCCATTGCGGCGCTCACGGCACTCGGGGTGACCAGTTGTTCAACTGCTATTGGATATATGGTGCTATGATACAAGAGACATTTCCTATGACTGTGGGTGGGGAGGAGGTGCTCAATGAGCGCGAACTTCTCACCGGGGTGGAGAGCGGACTGATGATGGACTCCACCGACTCGGTGCGCTACATCATCCTGCACTGCTCCGCTACCCGTTGCAACTGCGATTACACCGTGGAGCAACTCTTGCGTGACCATCGTGCCCGCGGATTTCGCACCATCGGCTATCACTTCTATGTCCGCCGCGACGGTGTTGTCAGTCAGCACCGCCGGTTGCTCGAAGTGGGGGCTCATTGCCGTCCTTTCAACCGGTGTTCCATCGGTGTATGCTACGAAGGTGGACTGGACACAGAAGGACATCCCGCCGACACGCTTACTCCGGAGCAGTTTGAGCAACTGGAACAGCTTCTGTCCCGATTGTTGAAGCTCTTTCCGGTAGCTCAGCTCAGAGGTCATCGCGACATGCCGGGCAGTGTGCCCAAAGCATGTCCCTGTCTCGACTGCCAATCCGTGTTCCAAGCCATACTCTGAAATTCTCCGGAGAATGCATATCGGTTCCTGTCAGGTCGTACATCCCCGCTTTCAGCAGGGATGCGGCCTTTTTTTGTGCATGCGCGCCATATATTCCCGTCAGTGACGGAAGGTTCAACTGGAAAGCGATTCCCTCATGCTTCAAGGCGCGGTAATCGGGCATGTCCATGTACAGATAACGTTCGGGATGTGCCAGCAACGGTCGGTAGCCTTTCGCTTGAATGCGCTTCAGGATAGACAGCAAATTCATGGGCGGGTTGAAACAGGAAGTTTCCACCAGCAGATATTGCCTGTAGCCTTCGTGGAGTGGGAGCAGGTCATCGGCTTCCAGACGCTCCGTGAAGAGGTTGTCCATCATGTATTCAGCAGCCAGGTTCAGATCCACCGTGCCGCAATAGGCATCTTCCGGCTTCCGGAATTTTTCTTTCAATTCTTGGAATCTTTCTTTCAGCCCGGCGTTGGTATTGGGTATATCCTCCATGATATGGGGAGTAAACCACACTTTGCGGACGCCTTGGCGTTTCATTTCCGCAAGAATCTGAAGCGACTCGTCCATTGTCTTCACGCCGTCGTCCACCCCGGGCAATATGTGGGAGTGGTAGTCGGTCATTTCGCAAAGGATGCCACTTGCCGCGACGGATTGGAATTTAGAAAATGGCCACATGAGTTTTATTTATCTTTTCCTCCATAATAAAAAGCATATCCATAATGATATCCGTAGCGATAGCCGTATCCGTAGCGTCCTCCGGTGCTTTCCGTTCCATTCAGTATCATGGAGAGGTTTTTGAATCGTTTCGCGGTGTACATTGTTTCCAGTTCGGAGAGCATGGTGCGGTCCAGCAGGCCGGAACGGATCACGAAGATGGTGCGGTCCGCTAGTTTCTCAATGATTTGCGCATCGGCCACAATGTCGACGGGCGGACAGTCGATGAAGATATAATCATATTCCGGTCTCAAAGCCGTTATCAGGTCAGCCAGCTTGCGGTCTTCCAATAGCTCCGTAGGATTGGGAGGAACTGTGCCGATGGGGAGGAATTGCAGGTTTGCGTATTCCTTGTGGGAGACGATGATGTCCCTCCAGTTTTCAACCCGGTTGTTCAGGTAGTCGCTGAGTCCTTTTTCCGGAGAATTGATATCGGAAGAAATGGTGCCATGCCGCAAGTCACCGTCGATAACCAGAATCCGCTTCTTCTTGATGGCAAAACTCATGGCGATGTTCATAGTGAGGAAACTTTTTCCACTGCCGGGATTGAACGAGGTCAGTACGAAGACATTCTGGCTGCTGTCTTTGCTTGCCATAAAGTCCATATTGGAACGCAGCACACGGAATGCCTCGTTGATGATGTTGCGGTTGCCTTCATTCACCACGATGAAATTCATCTTCTGCCGCTTCTTAAGTTCCCATTTTCTTTTCGTGCCGGAGCACTGCGGAATCTCGCCTATGAACGGCACGCTCAGATTTTCGAGGTCCTTGCGGCCACGTACTTTGGTATTCATGTTCTCCTTCATGAAGATGACTACCGCCGGAACCAGCAGCCCGATGGCAAATGCCACCAGCAGGATATTCATTTTGCGGGGAGCGGTAGGAAACATGCTGCCGCGCGGAGCGGTAATCAGGCGGGTGTTGTAGGCGGTGAATGCTTGCGATAGTTCATTTTCCTCACGTTTCTGGAGCAGGTAGAGATAAAGTTCCTCCTTCACCTTCTGTTGGCGTTCCACCGACAGCAGGTATTTCGCCTGGTTCGGATTGGATGCCAACCGGCTGGTAGTAGCTTCTTCTTGCCGGCGGATGCTGCGGATTTGGGTATTCAGGGAGACGATCAGGTTGTCGACAGACTGGATGATGGTGCGCTGCATGCTTTGCAGGGAATTCGCCATATTCTTTACCAACGGGTTCTTTTCGCTGCTGTTGGCTATCAACCGATTGCGGTCGAGCACTAGATTGTTGTATTCACCGATCAGAGTTTCTATATTGGCGTTTACGATACCTGAATTGGCCGGTAGCGGCTGGTCCAATAGTTTAGCGTTCAGCTCTCTGCGGATATATTGGGCGGTAGAGAGTTGGTTATTCAGTGCCGACAGCTCTTTATTATTTTCAGCAGACTGTGTCATGTAAAGGCTGGAGGCAGCTTGTACGTCGGGTAACAGGTGTTCGCTCTTGTAACTGGATATGTTTTCGTCTACATGCCCCAGTTCATTTTCTATCACGCCCAGACGATCACTGATGAACTGCGAGGTGCTGACGGCAATTTGGTTCTTGTCCCGAATCCAGTTCTCATTATAGACTTCGATCAAAGTATTCAGGAGGTCTTCTGCTTTCCGGATGGAGGCATCGCTAATGCTGAGATTGATGATGGTGGCATCTTCGTTGCCCAATTCAGCTACCAGCTCTCTTGTATAGGCATCGGCGACGTCGCGTACACTTCTTCTGGCGTATCGGACAGGCGTATCCGTAAGAGCATCGGTAAACTCTTGCGTAAGGGATATGATCATGGTTCCGACAGAGGTATGTATGGAATCACCCGGTCGGGCGGAAAATGTTTCTCCTGTGCTTTCTTCCGATATCTCAAATTCGGAAATGGTAAACATATCTTTTGAGGAGAACTCGATGGTGAAACTCAATGGTGTTTCTACCTTGTCGAAGAACGTGACGGTTACAGGAGTTGATTGGTATAAATCGACATTCTTTAATCCCCTGCGGACGGTAAAAATATCGTTCAATCCCAACCGATTGACCACCTCGGTCATAAGTGTGGGGGACTTCAATGTCAGTAGCTCATTGTTGATGTTAGTATTGGACTTGAAGATGCCCAAATCGGAAAAGTCGCTCATTGCGCTTGTCGAAGAACTGCTTTTTGAGTTGTCCTTGACGAGGATGGCGGCTGTTCGGGTATAGATAGGCGGAGTGCTCAGCAGATACAACACTGCTATAGCCAGAGTAATGAGCAGGGAACCGGCGAACCAATGCCACTTGGGAACAAACATTCCCCACAAATCCTGTATCCGTATAAAATCATCGGCAGGCTTTTTCTTTTCAACCATAATGATAAAGTAGTTAGTAGTAAGTAGCTAGTAGTAAGTAGAGAATACTTCGCATTCTGATAAGCATGTGTAAGCAGTACTATTCTACTTACTACTAGCTACTTACTACTAACTACTTGAAAAATATTACTTAAACAGCAATACACCCAGCGAAGTGAGAAACGACCCTATGCTGATCCATAGTCCTACGCTCTTCACACTGTTCTCATTCAGTGTCGATTGTCCGGCACGCACCTTGTTGGGCTGCACATACACCACATCGTTCTGCTTCAGGTAATAAACGGGAGATTTGAATAAGTCACAAGAACGGATATCTATCCAATGCGTCACTCGTTCCCCTGCTTCTTCCCGGATCACGAAGATGGCATCCCGTTTGCCGTAAATGGTCAGATCACCGGCCATGCTGATAGCTTCCAGTAGGGTTATATAATCTTTAGAAATATTGTATTTTCCGGGAGTCTTCACTTCGCCCAGAACGGAAAAACTGAGGTTCATGAATTCCACGGTGACTACTGGGTCGTTCACCAGGTTTTCCTCCTTCAGTCTTTGCTTCACCAATGCGGCAATCTGGCTCCGGGTCATGCCTGCTACGGTGAGGTTTCCCAGTACGGGGAAGTCGATGGCGCCCTTGTCATCCAGTGTATAGCCGGAAATTTCTCCATTATTGTTGCCACTGTTCAGGCCTGTGAGGCCTACTTTGTATTGCACGCGGGTCAGGTTGAACAAAGCCGCCAGTTCGGGGTCCTTGCTCGACACCACGATGGATATCTGGTCTTTGGGTTGCACAGTGATGTCTTTGGGCGGGGCAATAACTTTGGGGTTGTTGACCTCCACATCCTGAAAATAGATAATCTCTTTTGATGTGTTGCACGAAGAGAGCAACGACAATGAAAAGAATAGGTATAAAAGACGATTCCTCATATTTAGTTTTTAATTTTTATTTTTCTTCCGTTCTTTTTTTAGAATCTTCGCCGTAATGTAGAAATGCATTATTGTCCATACTGCTACGTCCAGCAGGAACAGCGCGGTGACGGACAGGTAAGAGGTCAAAATTGTATTAACCATAATAAAAATCCAGGCGATACTCAGGATGAAGCCCAGAGCCCGGTGTTGTGACATTCCCAGGGAGATGAATTTATGGTGGATATGATTCTTGTCGGGGAGAAATGGAGGTTTATGGTTGCGCAGACGGTGAAGTACCACCCGAACCACATCCAGCATCGGCACCAGCAGGAAGGAGAAAGCTGTTACGATGGCACCGGGGAAGATGTCTTCCTTGGCGGGGTCGAACATGCTGAGATGAATGGCCATCATAGCCAGTAGCAGGCCTATGGTCAGTGAACCGGTATCTCCCATGAATACTTTTCGCCCGCGGCGGGCCTGCCCGAACATATTATAATAGAAAAACGGTATCAGCGCGCCTAAGGCAGCGAAGGAGATGAAAGCATACAACCACCAGTGCAAGCGGATGAACATGCAACCGAAAGCAAAGAACGCTATCATGCTCAACCCGGAAGCCAAACCGTCGATGCCGTCTATCAGATTGATCGCATTCATAATATAGACAATGATGAAGACTGTGAACGGTATGCCTATATAGTAGGGCAACTCGTGAATGCCGAACAGTCCGTAGAGATTGTTGAAGCAAAAGCCGGAAGCCACTAGTAGAAAACCGCAAAGTGTCTGGATGACAAACTTGGCGCGGTAGCGCATGCCTATCAGGTCATCTTTTATTCCCATCAGATAAAGAATAAAGAGGCAACTGAACATAGTGAGCAGACAGGTGGACTGTTCCCAACAGAGCAAGTTGCTGTCCGTGCAGAGATTATGACAGGCGATGATGAGCGAAATGGGTACAGTGATGCACGGAAAAAAGGCGATTCCTCCCAGACGGGGAATATGCGTTGTGTGCAACTTTCGGTCACTCAGCGGATCAAAAAGTCTCCGTTTGAAGGCTACCAGCGATATCTTGGGGATAATCATAGCACTGAGCAGGCAACTGACGGTGAATGCCGCCAAAGTCTCAAAAAGGCAGATTGTCATGTATGAAGAATTTGTTTTAAGTGTAATGTATTATATCTTTCTTAGAAAGCATTGGGGAATATAGGCAGTTGCCACTGCACACACACCTTGTATCGCTACTATCAGCCGACGGTTTCCTTTGATGCGATGTATGCAACCTTCTGCTCCCTTGAACGGACCATCTGTCACAAGGACTCGCTCGCCAGTGCTGTATTCCATAGGGGCGTCGCCGAAGTAATCCAATCCTTTTTCTCCGGAGGAAGTGACAAGCATGAAAATTTTCATTTCCCGTTCGGGGATGGCTATCGGTAGCTTCTGCCAATTGATAAGACGGGTATATAAGATGACGCGGTTTATCAGATTCTGCTGCAACGCTAGTGCCTGCCTATCTGTGGAATAGAAGAACAGAAGAGAGGAAATGACCGGCTTGCGTACATTTTTCTTCACTCCGCCACGCTCCACAAGAATTGTTTCACAAGGAATATAGGTCTCGATTTTGTCTTTATTCAGCGTGTCTTCTATTTCGAATACTTTGTTGTAAAAGACTTTAAATGCGTACCAATGCATGATTGAAGGTACTTCTTCCATAGTTGTCGTATCTTACCTAAAAAGATGTTCCTTCCATTCCTGTGTATCTGAGTCTTTTTGATCTTCAAAACAACTCTGATACGCAGCAAGCAAGGTTAATCCAATTGTTCGTTTTGTCTGTCGATTTTTGGAACTCGGAACTGCTCCTGACCCAGGAGAAGACATCCGTAACCCTATAATTGTACCGTTTCTAAGTAAGAAACAGCACGACGTTTTAAAACATTGATTCACTGTAGGATAAAAATATTTTTTTATCCTATTTTTTTAGGTTTTATAGATTCGATACTATACTCAGATTATTTTTTAAGAATATATTTATTGAGTTCTATTTCATATTTATTTTAAAGAATTATTTCTTTATTTTACATAAGTAGATGCTTATTGTGCTATAAATCAATATTTTATACTGATATTTAAGTGGAAATATAAACAAATATTTATTGTATCATATTGTTTTGTCTTTTATTTGTTATATCTTTGCGCCGTAATTTTAAGGTTTCTTACTTAGAAACGTTACGACATAAAGCCTCCAAAATTCCTTCATTTGCTTTGTCTATCAGTGAATTTTCTATAGAATCCAGATATATGAGTGTAGTCTTTTCGGAAGTGTGTCCCATCCCTGCACTAATGACAGACAACGGGACGTTGTGATTGCGTGCAACCGTCGCCCAGCTATGCCGGGCAGTATAGGAAGAGAGACGTAGATTTTCTCCTGTCAACTTCCCCAGTTTCTTCAACTTTCGGTTATGGTAGCCCAGTGCCGTTTGATATTGTCGGAAAGCTTCTTCCGGATCATCGGAAGTGATGATAGGAAAAAGATAGGGACTATTACGGACGGATGGTTCGTAGCGTTTGATGATTTCCTCGATGCAAGGCTCTATGCGAATAGTGAGACGTTGTCCCGTCTTATGACGGACATAGCTAAGCATTCCTCCGCTTATGTCCACCTTCTTCAGATAGGCAATATCCACAAAGGCCATTCCGCGGGTGCAATAGCTGAAGATGAACAAGTCGCGTGAAAAGGCAAGTGGAGCAGAATGTATCAGATTCAGTTTTTGTATGCAAATCATGATATCTTCATGCACGGCACGCTTGCGGGTATGCTCCACGCCGGTATAAACATTCCGAAAGGGAAACGTTTGCTCCATCTGATTTCTACTTATCACCTTATTATAAGCAGAGCGCAAAGTCCGCATATAGAAAGAACTGCTGTTCTTGCTCACCTTTCGTGCCCGTAGCCATTGTTCATACTCCATGATGAGCTTTTCATCTACCTGTTTGAGTGATACATCCCAACCTTCCAAAAAGCCTGAGAAACTGTTCAATGCCCGCTGGAGATTACGGGCATTCCCCCACCGGTCATCGTTTTTAAACTCATCAACCAGAGTTGCCAAAGAGGTCAGCATCGTATCTCCGTTTTCCTCCCAAGTGCGAAAGCGGGTAATGACATCCGTCAAAGTGTAGTCTTTCCCCGTTCCGTCCCATTCGCATAGAATTCGACGGATGCGCTGCAAGTCTTTCTCTATTTGACGTTGATAACGGGCTGACACTTCACTATTGTCCGCTTCACTTATAAATGTTTCCTTTTCTGCATCCCACCATTGGGAAAGCACATGCATTCGGGTGGTTATCTGCCTGTTGCTTTGCTTGTGGCATAGCTGATAATAGATGCTACCGGCCTTTCCTTCCACCGATGATTTTCTGAATTTTACTTTTACAGTCGCCATAGTTTTTTTATCAATTTATATAAATATATACTATGTACGACAAAAAAGAAAGCAATCTGTTCAAACTATTTCTCGCTCATCAACTCCTCCATGCCGTCACAGCGTTCTCCACCAGCTTCACACACAACGGGGCACCCTCACGACTTAGCAAAAAGTCCACCGAAGAACTTTAGCTCTCCGGTGGACTTGAAATGTTTACAGATATCAGGCTATAATTTCTTTGTATAGAGTTTAATCTGTCTTAATCTGAATCTTGGTGATTGTTATGTCACCGCCAATGATGAGAGCGGTTTCAGTGCCATTCATGGTTGTCGCCATACCTTCCGAGATTTTGAATTCCAGGAAGTCCTCACCAGCGGCAAGAACGATGTTGTTACGGCTTTCACCGCCCTCGCGGATGAAAGGATCACCCCACCAACCATCGCACAGACAGAAAGTCTGAGGAGCATCATGGTGAGTGAATGTGAACTTAATAGTTTGGCCGGCTTCTGGCGTTATTGCCGAGAGGTCAAGGTCAGATGCCGGGAGATACCACCACCAGCCGGTAGTGTATTCGCCTTCCCAGATTGAAGCATATCCTTCACCTCCTTCGCTGCCACCTGCAACCTCGTCAGACAGCGTTACCTCTGGCAAAGTATACTTCTTGCCGCTGCAGTCTTCGAGGACAACTTGGGCAGGTCCGGCTTTTATACCCATTGGCGAATAGATGTAGAGAGAACCGGTAGCTTTGCGCTTAAAGTTGCTTGCATCTACAACAATCACCTTGTCGTCTTCACCGGGGAAATAAGCCTTGGTGATAAATTCGAGGTCGTTGCCGTACACCTCCACACATTCGTTGATTTTTATTTCCTTGTCAAGAGGTGCCACGCGCAAAGGCTCGGGCTTGCCGACAGTCAGCGTCATGACCGACTCTGCCGATTCGCCGTCGGCTTCTATTGTTACTGTTCCCCCCTCTGCAGAAACGCCGGCAGGAGTTATTACAGAAATATAGCCGTTGCCTATTTTGGTAATGTTGTTCACAGAGACATTGCCAGGGAACACAACGGAAGTGGCCTTCTCAAGCCCCGTACCAGTGATGGTGATAACCTGTCCTTCCATAACTTTTGTAGGCAGGACGGACTTCACCTCAAGCACATCGTTGGCATCCGCCACATCGTCATCGCTGCATGAGGTCAGTGCCATGTTCGACAGCAATGCGAATCCTGAGACCAGAAGATATATAATATGTTTTTTCATAAATCTTATTCGTTTGAAATTTCGTTGAATCTGTTTTACCAATTGGGGTTCTGCTTCAGATTGCCATTCTTCTGAATTTCAGACTGCGGAATCGGGTACAGGTTGTATTTCTCGTCCCACTGGCGAGTCTTAGTAACTCGATTGAGAATCAAGTTGCCGTTTCCATTCAGTTTGAAGTCTGCCACATCAACATTCTTGAAGAACTCGGCACCCTTCTTCCAGCGACGCACATCCCAGAAGCGCTGACCTTCGAAAGCAAGCTCTACCATACGCTCACGCATGTAGCGCTCTCCGAAACCATTGTTTCCTTGGAATTCAGGCATCATGATGTCAGGACGGTTACGAAGCACATTGATAGCCTCGTTGGCTGACATGCCAAAATCGCCCTGTTCGTCAGCATTGCCGTAGTAGTTGTACATGGCCTCTGCATAATTGAGGTAAACCTCGGCCAGACGCATCACAATCCAGTTGTGTCGTGTTGTAGTCTGGTTGTTGGCTGTGGTGACACAGTTGCCGTCCACAAACTTCTTCAAGTAGTAGCCCGTGGGAGTTGCGCCGTACTTAGGAGCACCGTTGAAGCCACTCTGATACGTCTCAATGGCAATCTGCTGAGCTGTGTTAGATGGCCAAAGATCACCGTTCTTCACTACAGTGAGTTCAAAACGTGGGTCGAGGCCATCGTATGGGTTCTCAGTAGTCACATCAACATCTCCGGGATGTTTCTCCTTGAATGTCTTGCCGTCGGCCTGATATTCGTATGCGTCCACCAGTGCCTGTGTAGGGCAGTTGCCGGAATTACCGTTCTCCACACCCACAGGATAATTGTACTGCTCGAAGGTATTGCTTGCCTGGGTGCCAAGAACGAAGATAAATTCAGGATTGGTGAATGTATCGTGCCCCCATAGGTTGGCGTACCCGCTGAGTTTGTAGCCCCAGTGCTGTGCATTATCGATGATGACTTTGCTGGCAGCAGCGGCCTCTTTCCAAAGCTCCTTGTTGTTGTCTGTATTAAACAAGGGTGAAGCCTGATAAAGAAGTACGCGTGCCTTTAGTGCAAGGGCAGCACCACGGGTGGCACGACCAATTTCCTGACCGGGAATGTCATTATACGACACGGGCAGATATTCAGCCACGGCATCCAATTCGTTGATGATGAACTTGAACACATCCTTGGCTGGAGTGCGTTCCACGCTGTTGGCCTGCGCATTGGTGAGGGTTGTGGTCACCAAAGGCACATCGCCGTAGGCACGTACCAACTCAAAGTAGAAATAGGCACGGAGGAAACGCAACTCGTTAGGGAATATCTCAAACTGCTGCACCATGGTCTGGTAGTTGGGATCATATTCATAATCCGATAGGTCTATCCTGTGGATGCGCTCAAGGTACATGTGTACCTGAGTGATGGCACGGTATGACCTGTCCCATGTGGTCGAGAAAGGATTCGAAGGAGTCCAACCACCGTTGAAATACTTGTGAATGGGTGAGAAGGAAAGTGCAAACTCAGACTCGTCTGTGGCACTGGCTATCAGGGCACCATTACCGTAGGAATTGTCCTTGAATTCGCTCGGCATTTGCGCGTAGACATCGTAGACAAGAGCCTTGACACCATTGAGGGGGCTGTTGTAGGTCCAGTCCTCGTCACGATTCGAAGCTTCGTTGTAATCTAGGTCGGCGCAGCCCACAAAGACTACTGCCGCCATACCTAAAAGAGTATATTTTATCTTGTTCATAAATGTATCTTTAATTAGAAAGTTAATGTGACACCTATGTTGACACCCTTGAACATGGGATATGCCGTCGAAAGTACCTCAGCATCCATAGCGTCGACGTTGTCGAAGGAAAGAAGGTTCTCGCCCTGAACAAACACCTTGGCTGCGGTAAGAGAGAGCTTCGAGAGCACCCTTGCAGGAACTTTATAGTAAACCTCGATGTTGCGCATCTTCAAGAAGTGAACAGGCTTGTACCATACGTTGCTTGCCTGGCTGTTGTTGCTGTTGTTCTGAGTTGTCAGACGTGGGTAAAGAGCGTTGTTTCCAGCCACATCCCAGCAGTTGTTGTAGTAATCCACTGAAAGGTTACCATTGTCGGCCATGCCACCCCATATTGCTGACGGAAGATACTTCATGTAGTTGCCAGTGCCCTGAAACCATGCGTTTAGACCGAAGCCTTTGTATTCTACACCGACATTGAAGGCGTAGTTGAGCTCAGGGATGTCAGTAGCGCCATCGAGACTGGTAATATCGAACTCGTTGATTACCTGGTCACCGTTGAGGTCTTGGTATTTGATGTCACCAGGGCTTACGGTAGAGTATTCCTGACGGTAGCTGGAGTTGATGTCGGCCTGATCCTTGAAAAATCCTGCTGACTTGAGTCCCCATGCCTCGTTTACACGACGGCCTACAGGGTCGCTCAGCGGATAGGTCGGTGTGCCGATATACTTGCTCACCTCATTGCGTGCCCACGACAAGTTGGCACCCAAGTTGAGATTGAGGTCGGAAGTGATTTTCTTCACATACTTGGCACTTACCTCAAAACCGTAACTCTTAACTTCGCCAACATCGTTGTATGACGACTGTATACCAACCACCGATGAATTCTCATTGCTTGCAGAGAGCATGATGTGGCTGCGAAGCTGGTAGAAAGCATCAACTGAGATGTCAAGAGCATTTGCCAGACGAAGGTCAGTACCAAGGTTGAAGCTCGTAGATGTCTCTTGCGAGAAATTGGTAGTTGGGAAGGAGCCAAGCGATGCTCCCCATGTAGCACCGTAGTTGTTACCAATAATCACATAACCATGCGATACATCCCATGTGGGAAGCCACATGCCATAGGTAGGCATATAGTCGGTGTGCTGGATGCCGGCTGATGCACGCAGCTTACCGTAATTGAGCAGACCATCGTTGCTGTCAGCGTAAATCCAGCCGAGCGACAGTGTGGGTGAGAATGCCCACTTTGAGGGATAGGTACGGCTGGAACCGTTACCTGCAAGCACAAGGTCGGCAACGTAGCGGTTCTGAAAATCGTAGTGGAAGACTCCCATGATGTTCTGACGATAGTAGGTGTTTCCACGTCCATCAGTACTCACACCACTGTTGTCGTAAATAACGGTAGCATTGAAGTGGTCGTTTTCGAAGAACGAACGTTTGTAGTTGATACCTACACTGGCCTTTGCTTTCCACCACTGGCCGGCATTCCAGTTATTGAAAGTGAGGTTGGTTTCCTTGTTACCGAATGTGTTCAGAGCTACGTTGTTCTTGTCGCCAATGGTACCGGTGTAACGCTCGTAGCCATACTGGTGTGCCTTGTGCGAATCTTCCGCGTAAATCGACGAATTGGCATAGCCGGCACTGACAAATACGTTCAGACCCTTGAGCAGGAAGTCGAGTTTTTGAGACAGCTTGGCATCTACCCACAGCTGACGTTGATGGGTCTTGTAGAAACCAGACTCCTGAATTTTGGCAATGGGGTTGGCATCACCGTATGCCTCGTTACCACCCCAGATACCTGTTGAGGTCTTGTAGGGGAAAGCGCTTGCCGGCAGTTTGTAGATAGCAGCTGTAGCATCGTCAGCACCGATGTCGGAGGGCCGCTTGGTCTCCTGGAACATACCGAAGAGGTTCACCGACATGAGAGTTGTGTTGGTGATGTTGAAGTCGAGGTTGGTACGAATATTGGCCTTCGACTGGCGCAACTGCGTATTGTAGTCCGGCAGCTTGGTGTCCTTGAAAGCACCACGCACATCGGTATAATCGATATTGGTGTAGTACTTCACCTTGTTCGTACCTCCGTACACCGAAACGTATGCATGGTCTTCCTCGGCTTTGTTCTTGAAAGTAAGGTCGCGCCAGTTCACATTAGGATAGAAGTACGGGTCAGAACCGTCTTTGAAGAGGTTAAGCTCCTGTTCGGTGTATGCGGCAGAGAGTCCGTCGTTGCGACGGGCATGGTTGAAAGCATTGGCATATCCGTAACCGTCTACCATGTCTGCGAATTCAGGGTCGAACTGGAACTTATGGCTGTAGTTCACCTTGACGTGTGTCTTGCCTTCAACGCCACGCTTTGTCTTCACAAGTATAGCACCATTGATACCCTCATGGCCAAGAAGTGCCGTAGCGGCAGCATCCTTGAGGATGGTAACGCTCTCCACTTCCTCTACACTGAGGCGGTCGATGGGACGCTCGTAGCCATCGACGAGGATGAGGATACTTTTATCGCTAAGCGTGTGATAGCCGCGAATATTAAACGAGGCACCCTTATTTTCGTCGCCCGAGAAGCCGCCTTGCGATAGAGCCGTTAGACCTGGCAGACGTCCATAGAGAGCCTGGGCAAGGTTAGTTGCCGAGGTCTGCTGCAATTCTTCACCTGTGATTGTGGTTGCAGAAGCGGTGCTGAGGAAATTGCTTATTTCCACGCCGTAACCCAAATCATAGGCATTTGCATTCTTATCGTTGAGTTTTACCTGCGCATTTGCCGTGAGAGAGACAACAGCAGTCGCAAGCATCAACATTCTATTTATATTCATATTTTATAAGTCTTATTGATTTTTAAAATCTGGATTACCAACCCGGGTTCTGGTTCAGACCATAGCCCTTGTTGATCTCATCACGTGAAATAGGCGCGAGATACCATTTGTCGGTCCACTTGCTCGTCTGATTGTCAGTATCCCACCATACGCGGCTATTGTTGGTACAAGGTATCTTCTCATAGATACAGTTCGGCCAAGGGTCACCGGGTTCGAGACTCGTGTTGCCATTGTAGTCGGCAGGATTCATCTTGTTGCCGTTGGCATCCTTGCGCCATACACGCAGCTGGTGTACCTGTTTCTTGAATATGTCGGATCTCTTGTAGCGGATGAGGTCATACCAGCGGGAGTCTTCATAACCGAACTCACAAGCACGTTCCTTAAGGAGTTGCTCAATGAAGTTGTCCTTGTTGGTGGTTAGGTTGAGCTCTGGGTTCATGACCTCTATCTTGCCAAGACCTACGCGTGCGCGCACTTTATTCATTTCGTCGCAAGCTTTCGGCAGATTGCCTGTCTGTGCGAGTGCCTCAGCGTAGCAAAGGTGAATGTCAGCCATACGCAGATAAGCAAAGTTGGTCGGATAGTATGCTGCATAGCCGTTATCGCGGAGATACTTGAACAGTTTCATACGGGTTGACCATGGATTGTCGGTAACAGCAGGATTGAAGGTCTGGTCAACATTGCCACCTTGCCACATCTCGGTGCTCGAAAGCCCCTGATATTGCTCAACAAGATTGTTGCGATTCACCACCATTGTCTCGTAGAGACGTGGGTCGCGGTTGGCAAAGATGTCTACGTTGTTGGGGTTATCGGTATTGAACACGTCGTCGTAAGGGAAGTTACGACCGTTTGCCATACCAAACATTTCCATATATTCGAGGGTGAAGAGAGCCATACCGAACTCATCCATACCTTCTACGTTCCAGTCACCATTCCAAGCGTCTGTACCCGGACCAGCATGAACTTCAATCACCTTCTCGCTGTTGCCACGGAACCAGTAGGCGGCACGGAAAGCGTTGCAATAGTCTTGCTCACTGTTACCAGTGGGCTGTACAAGGGCGAAATAGTTGCCGTTGGCGCTATTGGCTTGGAAGAAATCCTCACAAGCCTTCAATGCTTTCTGCCAAAGTTCGGGCTTGTAACCGCCAACCCATACCTGGCTGAGGTCCTGATTCTCCTCGTTTCGAGTGAATTCAAGATAAGGCTTGTCACTGTTAAACAGAGGCGAAGCCACGAAGTTCCACAGCCTTACACGCAGACCATAGGCTGAGCCTTTGGTCAGACGTCCGGAGTTGGTGGCCTGATCCTGCACAAAGAAAGGAAGACCCGGCTCGTTGATGGCGCCCTGGATAAGCTCGTCGATGAACTCTGCTGTCTCGATTACGCTCATGCGCTTGCCATCTACAATATCAGTAGCCACGAATGAGCGGTCAACTTTTGGAAGACCTCCGAAGTTGCGGAAAGCATCGAGATAGCGCGATGCCATGATGACATACACCTCACCACGGAGCTGGCTCTTCTCTGATTCGCTCAAGTCGGGAACGCGATCGATGTTCTCGATGAAAATCCAACCTTCGCGGATGGTACGCCAGATGCCTGCACGACCATTGCCGTCACCGTTGGCGATGAAGGGGAACTTGACAAGACCGCCGTTATCCTGGTCGGTCTCGGTAAGGTCACCACCGTAGTACTTTCCGAGATTGTGCCATCCGCAGTACGACTGACAAATATCGGTAAGGGCATCGGGGTGAGAATACCATACTGCACCTGTATAGGTGAAAGGGTTGTGCATGGCACCGTACATGTGCCAGAGGAAACGCTTTGCATTTTCTCCCTTGACAAAGATGGAGTCTACGGTTACGTCAACACCCGGCTGCTTGTCGAGGAAGCCACTTCCGACGTTGATATCATCGACACAGGAGCTCAGCGATCCCATCCCTATCATGATACTAGCTACACATATAATAGTAGCAGTTTTTATTTTTTCTATAAGATTCATTGTCTTGAGTGTTAGAAGTTTAAGTTGATACCGAAGTTGTAAACACGGGTCATAGGATAACGCGTGCTACCAAAGCCTGCTTGTGCCTCTGGGTCATTGGCCTTGAAACTCGTGAAAGTAAGGAGGTTATAACCATTGGCATAAACACGGATGTTGTTGATGGGCACACCGGGTATGCGGAACGAATAACCAATCTCAAGGTTCTTCAGACGGATGTACGATGCATCGACCATCCATGGGTCTGAAAGTGAACCGTTATGCTCGCGTGCCGATTTCTCAAGAGAGATACGTGGTAAGGTGGCACCGGGGTTATTCTCGGTCCAAGAATTGTCATAGACCCATTTGTTGAGCATTGACTGGTTACCTGTACCGAAGGCTGGAGTATAGAAAGAACTGAGCTGACGGTTGACGTGGGTGGCACCTACCCAAGTCATGGAGAAGTCGAGACCTTTCCAGTTGAGCGTTGCATTTACGCTACCAGTATACTCAGGAATATCGCTGTAGCCGATAGCATGTACATCGTTAGCATCCACCTTACCATCACCTGTGAGGTCAACGAATACGCTGTCACCGGGACGCAATGTAATCTGCTGGTCTGGCATGTCGACACCGTAAACTTCCTTGTAGCGCTGTTCGGTTTCACCAGGAACATAGAACTCAAAGAAGTCGTAGCCGAAAGGCTGACCTACAGGATGACCAGTGCGGTACATGTGTGGGAATTCCTTCTTCACTTCTGCCATTTCCACAACCTTGTTGCGTGCGAAAGCAAATGTAGGAGCTATTGAGTAGTTCACTTTACCTATCTGGTCGGCCCAGCGTAGGGTCATTTCATAACCATGGTTCTTGACACGGCCGAAGTTGACGGAGTTGGGCTTGAGAGCGGAAATACCTGCGATGCTTGTTTCGTTGGAAATGAGGATGTTCTTGCGGTCTTCCCAGAAGAAGTCGACACCGAGACTCAAGCGACTTCCAAAGAAGTGTACATCGGCACCATAGTTCTGCTTGGTGGCTGTTTCCCAAGTAACATCGGGGTTACCGTTGCTGGATTCGCGTGCGCCAGGCATGAACGTACCGTTGCTGGTACCGAAGTTACCCGTACGGTCGTTGGTCCACCATGCACCACCGTTGTTGGTGTAGAACTGCCATGTGCCAGGCAGATAGAGGAAACGGCCAACTCCCTGGTCATTACCTACCTTACCGATAGAACCGCGAAGTTTGAAATAGGAAACAACGTTACGGATAGGCTCCCAGAATTTTTCAGAAGAGATTATCCAGCCGATAGAAGCAGAAGGGAAAAAGCCAAAGCGCTTACCTTTAGCGAAGTTCTCTGAGCCGTTATAGCCCATGTTGAGGTCTACCATATACTTAGTCTGGTAGTCGTAGGTGACACGGCCTACCATACCTACATAACCACGGGGGATAGAATTGTAGACACCGCCGGGATAGTAGTTTTTAGATTCATTATAAAGAACGAGCGCACCGAAATTATGGTCACCGAACTTGCGGGCATAGTTGAAACTCGCCTCTGCATACCAGTTTCTACCTCCCCATTTTCTCTCCTCATAGCCAAGAGGCCATGAGTCACCCTGACGGACATAAACAATCTTTGGAGAACCGTCTTCCTGGTATTCACCCTTAGCGATGGTGGCCTTGTAGCTGATACCATCGCCAGTAGTACGTGCTTTCTGCTGTGTATAGTCAGAGTTGTAGGAACCCTTGATACGGAAATCAAGACCCTTGGTGATAAAGTCGAGCTTGAGTTTATACTGAAGATCGAGGTTTACAACACTCTGACGCTGAGTAGTATAACCGTGCTGGTAGATAAGACCGAGACCATCGGAGCCAACTGCGCCAACGAGATCAGGGTCGGAAATAATACGACGTCCCTCACTATCAAGACCGTAGCCTGACATTGGCGTACCATTGTTGAGAAGACCCTCAACACCAAAGACACCTGACTGACCGTTATACTCACCATTACCGATAGAGTTGCGTCTGCCAATACGTCCACCGATACCGATAGAAAGCGTACCCAGCTTAGAGAAATCTACATCGAGGTTGGCACGGAAGTTGTAACGGCGGTATTTGAAGTTTGCGTCATCACCTTGGTCGAAGGTTTTGAAAAGACCGTCCTGATTGAGCATACCGACAGAAACGAAATAGCGGGCACGTTCAGTACCACCCGACACATTAATATTATATTGTTCCTGCCATGCGTGGTCGTCCATCAAGTACTTGAACCAGTTGGTACTTGGATAAACGGTGGGCATATCCATGTCCTTCCAGTGCTGTATAGCTTCCTTCGAGAACTTCCATCCGTCCTCGGCTACTCCTTCCACTTCCTGAGCATGATTGTAAGCCGTTGCATACTCGTAGGAGTTTGCCGGCTCAAGGAATTTAGAAATCTGCTGAAGACCTACTGAAGCTGTCAGTGTGATGGTAGGCTTGCCTATCTCGCCGCGACGAGTTGTAACAAGAATAACGCCGTTGGCACCACGTACACCAAAGACAGCCGTAGCGGAAGCATCCTTAAGAATAGAAATGTCCTGCACCTCGTTCGGGTCTATTTGGCTGAAATCACGCTCGACACCATCGACAAGCACGAGAGGTTCGGCGCTGTTGAACGAACCGACACCACGGATGCGGATGACAGGGTCATCGGCACCAGGAACACCGGTGTACTGTACCGACTGGAGACCTGGGAGCTTACCCGCAAGGCTGTTACCAAGCGATGCGGCTGGCGATTTGAGAAGTTCCTTACCACCCACGTTGGAGACAGAACCCGTCAGCGTCACCTTACGCTGCTGGCCATAGCCGATGACAACCACTTCATCGAGCATCTCATTATCCGGTTCCAAAACAACATTAAGAGAAGTTAATGTTGCCTTTACTTCTTTCGACTTGTAGCCGACATACGAAAACACCAAGGTTGAACCCTTGGGAACTCCCGACAAAGCATAGTTGCCACTACTATCTGTTATCGTGCCTTTCGACTTGTCTTTAGTCTGCACGGTAGCCCCGATAAGTGGCTCGTTCTGCTCGTCAGTAACACAACCTTGCACTTTAAAAAGATCTTGTGCGAAGGACACTCCCGGTAGCAACAAAGCCAACAACAGGAGATGTAATCTGCATAACTTTCCCATAGCATTAAAATTAAGTAAAATCATTAAGTGTTAAAATCATTAGCGTTAGAATTTTCACAAATGTATGTAGATTTGTTTTCAATAGTGGGTGAAAAAATGACATTTGAGGTTTAAAAAAACGCTAGTATTTGCATTTTAATGTCGCATAGGTTTAAAAGCTATCAAAGAAAGTCCAAAATACATCATTCCCCAAAAAACATGCCGCCTAACCTATATAATTCATAGTCAAACCTCTTTCATTTCAAGGAGTTAGAGCCGACTTGTTGGCTGATTACAAAAAAAAGAGACTATCTAACTTTTTAGTTGTTAGACAGTCTCATGTTGCTACCTGAAAACATCACTCCTTATTAAAGTATCTATTGATATATATAGTTGTCAGTTAGACTCGGCTGAAAATAAAAAGTATTTCATATTCTTTTCCGATATCATTTTCCTATGAATTCATCTATATATGCCCTGTAATCGTGGTGTGTATTATAGGTACTTTTCCCTATTCCGTTCAATATATAGTTGAAACCTTTGGCACCTCCTCCCGAAAGGGTGTTGTTGCACATGTGATACATTCTTATACCAGCTTTATCGGGTACTTCTATTGAATTCTCAATCATTATTTCGTTATGTAGCACATCATAAATGCCGAAGGCAAAAGCTTCATGAATATTCACATTATCAGCTACTTTATATGCGGCATATCCGGCGCGTGTGCCGTTTTCACTCATATAGTATTCTTGTGAAGGGGCGTCATAGGGAGTTTCGCACTGATAGAAATAAGTTCGTCCATGTTCTCCTGTCCAGTAAGTCTGATATTCCTGGAAGTGCTCGTTGAATAAGCCGTAAATGGTGACATGGTCGCCGTTTACTACCAGACCGTTTCGGGTGGTATTGATTTCCCAGCCTACACTGCCGCGAACACCATGATCTGCCCTCCATATCCAGAAATGGTCGCCAATCACGTCATTGCTGTTTAATTCGACTGCACGGTCTACGTGTACCTTTGCCGGACGGAATCCGCCTATCCTGAAGAACAGATCAGCAAGCAAGATTGGATTCTGTATATGTCTTTGAGCTGTTTTCTCTGTACCAACCTGAATCAGGGTGTTGGAAGTGTAATGTGCATCGAACATCAGGGAGGCAATCGTTACTCCGTCCACATCTTCTACCAGAATTGCCGTATCGGAATTCTTTTCTCCCGGAATCAGAGTTGCCCACCCGATTCCTAATATAATAGTATTGGGGCGTGTGACATGAAGTGGTTCTGAAAGCTCGTACATGCCGGGAGTTATAAGCAGATGTTTACCCGCTGCGAGTTGCTTATTCATATATTCGGCCGAGGCACCCGGTTTCACTACATAGAATTCATTCAGTAAATCCAGACTTTCACCTTCGCCCATATCAGTGCGGCTGTAGGAGACTCCTTTGTGTTCGTGTTTCAGTGCCGGACGGAATACTTTGTATCTTCCGTCGTCGCCGATAAACAAGAACGGCTTTTCGCGTATGACTGGGGTAGTGGGGATGAAAGTTACATTTCCTCCTTTGTCCCAGTTGTTCTGATAGGTATTTGTATCTACTTCCGGCCCCAGTTCAACACCTTGGAAACAGTAGTTGTATTTGATTTCTTCGAACTCCCCACGTCCTTTATTCAGGAAGGAATTGCGGGTGTACCATTGTTGTTGGTTCTTAGAACCTGCGGCAGCTTCAAAATAGCAGTCTGCGGTGAATCCGCCGCTTACCCATCCGTTTTCCCACTGATTACGTACAACGCGCTGTGAGTAGATGCGGCGAATAGGTGCTGCCTGCGATACGGCCCATTTGAAAGTTTCTTCTTCGTCGTAGGTTTCCGGTCCTATGACGGACAGGTTTTCTGTAGAGCGCCAGAAGGTACATGTACCGTTTCCGTTACTTAGATGGGGTGGGGTGTGTATATTGGAAACTTCCACGTCAAACGGTGTTTTGCCCAACCCTGCCAGATGTACATAGAACGGGACTTTCAGCAGTCCGGCTTCCTTGTAATCTCCCGCCTTGAACAAGAGGGCATAACGGTTGGGACTAAATTCCTTGCCGAACATCTGGTCGTGAATGGCATTGATTTCATGTCCCACGTCTTCTTTCCGGTCCGTATTGCTATATATGTATACATAGTTGCCGAATAACTCGGCATCCATAGAAATAGAAGCCACCAATTCACCTTTACTATCCATAATCTGATAGTAATAATCATGGGGATTTCCTTTCGGCTTTTTATCGACAAACGTTGTTGAAGAGGTGCTGCCGATTGTTTTGTATTCGCTGAATTTTCCGGTAGCTCTTTTTATGGTGTATTTGCCGGCAGGGGCCTGTGCTGAAATCTTGGTGCTGAAATCCAGAACGATATTCCCATTTTGCACTTCGATGTCTTTAGCATTGGCCTGCACACCCATGAACTGGAGGCAAACCGCAATGAATACTATCTTGAGAAATTGATTTATTTTCATATTCCTGTAAATCTTCGGATTATATTTTCAGTTTAATATTGATTTTAGCCAGTAATCCGGCGATAATAACAATGATGAGGGAAAACACAAGTGATTTGAGTAATCCGGGGATTCCACTGTATAGCGCATGTGGATAATGCCATTCCAACAATTGCTGTATGGGATACCATAAATAAGGTATCACATAGCAGGTGAGTGTGGCGGTTCCGGCAGGCTTGATGATGTTATCCACGGCCGCTACACGTTGTAATGTTGAGTTTTTCATTCAGTATCGGGTATTTGCTGACTTTTATTTCTTAAACGGATCTCCTTTCTTGTCAGTACTAACCACCCAACGGAAAGCATTTACAAATAAGAGGTTTTGTGTAGCATCGATGAATTCTTCATCGCCATGTCCCATGTTCAGGTATATCATCCGGTACTTGGTATTGGTCCATACGATGGGGAAGTCGCCAAAATTGACCACATCTTTGATGCCTAACGGATAGTTCTTGGGAGAGAGAGTGAGCAGAACTTCTACGTCTTTGTTGGCTCTCGGACTGGGGTTCCATTGATACCATTCGCTGGATGGAGCCACAAAAGCGGCAGGTAAATTCTTGGTGACGGGGTGATTCTCATTGTCAACTTCAACCAGTACAGGTTGAGGGGGCCAGTTATTGCAATAGAAAACCCCGCCACCCAGAAAATCTACAAACCAAGGCCAATTTGTGTTCTTGTCATTATAGGCGGCAACGTGGAAGCCTACCCAGCCTCCTCCGTTTTCCATGTATTTCTCAAAAGCGTCACGTTCGGCTTTTGTATTAGGATAACCGTCGAGCATTACCACTACGCTGTAATCTTTCAGCTTTTCGTAGGTATATGAGGAGAGGTCCATGGTGAAGTCCAGTACAAAACCGTCACCATAGTTCAGTTTCTTGAAGAACTCTACTGCTTGCAGGGAGAATTGGTAGTGTGCTTCTTCTGCATGTTGCGTATAATAAACCAGCGCTTTGAAACGGGGCGCATTGGCATAATTGGCCGGATAGACCTGAGGTGCTTGCGCATTTACCAGAAATGTGCAGACAGCAAACAATAGAGTAAGATAAAATTTAATAGTTCTCATAGCATGTATATTTTATATGATTAATAACTTCTTTCTTAATATTCGGCGATAAGCGATAACCATTTTCCGGCCGAGGTCACCCACACTTCCTTGTAACAGGCATTGTTGGTCTGCGGCCAGTAGGGGATGTCGTCATTGCCCAGCGTACGGATACCGACAGGCATTTCGCCGGTCATCTCGCCGGAAGAGAAAGTGTTCATCTGCGGATAGTTGTGCCCTTCTCCATATATCAGGGACTGCCCGAAAGGATTCTTCCCGACGGTCCAGTAAAGTTGTTCGCGTCCGATGCTCAGTAACTCTTCATCTTTGAGGAAGTTTCCGCAGATGGCGGCGGATTTTCCGGTAGAAAGATGGATGGCTGTGTTACCATTGAAGATGCTGAACCATACGGGGAAACGTTTCAGATAATGTTCTTTATCGAGTTTGACTCCCCGTGTTATCTGTTCCGTATATAGTTCCTTAGCATTAGCAGGCGGAAAAAGATGGAGGGAATAGAAGCTGGCGGAATCTTTATACTCCTCCGCATGATATACTCCGCTCGGAACCATTCCGTAAGGTTGGGTATATTTCATCAGGCCTTTCAGATAGTTTCCGTACAGTTTTATGGAGTTCGACCATTTCTGATAATCGGGATGCTCCTTCTGCGTTTCGCAGAGTAAGGTCATGGCTTGCATGTAAACCTGCTCGCGCGACTGATGGATATAGTGTACAATGGATTTCCGGGATTTATCCCGATAGAAGAATCCACATGTTTTTTCTTTGTCTTTCAGTGGTTCGGTACGCTGGCAATCGAGTACGTACCGGATGGCTTCCGCAGCAGTTTCCGCATAGCAAGATTTCCCCGTCAGTTTGTAGAGCATGCTGGCAGACCAGGATATGGTTGCCATATATTGGCTGTGAGAGGTGTTGTAGCTATGTTCGTACATCTGCTTGAACTGGTCGAAACCATCTTTTTTGAACTTCTCCGTAGCAAATGAGAAATCCTCTTCCGCCACTTTCCGCAGATGTTCTTGCAGCATCGGGTCCCGGTCTATGGTCATGGCGGCATAAGCCTCATAGCCTGCATACAGGAAATTGTCGAAGGCCATGTTCTGAACACGTACCGAATGAATATCATCCAATGTATTCAGAACGCCATCCTGCCAGATAAGCAATCCCATGCTGCTGGCACGGTAACCATCCCCGTAGCGGTTCTTCAAGATAAACTCGACTCCCCATTCAGCTTCCTCCAGTAAGCGTGCAGCCAGTGGGGCATTGGTTTCTTTGAGGCGATTGTAGGCTTCCAGTAAAGAGAAAGTCACGTCTCCGGTCTGTAAAGTCTGTTGCGACAAGTCGCCTGCATCGTGCCATCCGCCTGAGTAGGAGATACTTTTTCCGTCATGCTGGGAAAATAAATCCGTATGGCAGGCCGCATGTTTACCGGGAACGGGATGTCCGCAGCGTTGGCAAAACAGGAAGTTCAGTACTCTCCAAAGGGAATTATCCCATATGTTTTCACCTATCCGGAACGGGGATGTCATGATGTCGCCTACTTTCAGCTGATAATCTCCCGGCTGATTGAAAGCGGTAAAGTCGATAACTCCGAATTCTCCGATGGTCGTTTGCTGCCGCTCCAGTGAACCTTCGTACGCAACCTGGTTGTTAGCAGCATTAATCAGTTGGAAATGTTTCCATTGACCACACAATCCGGTGTTGACGATGGCCGTTTTCCGTTCACCTGTTTCATATCCTGTGGTGGAATAAGCAATTGTATGCTCTGCCGGACTCCATCCGCTTACCTGCTCAGGGTTCTTGATTTGTTGCAGTTGGAGGTTATCGATATAATAAACGGCAGAATCACCCGTAGTCCGGTCTTTCCCTTTCAGGGCCGTATCAAAGCTGATTGCCATTACTTTATCCCGTTGATATTCATCTATCTCGAGGAAACAATGGTTCCACGTCTTGTTTACGAGATTGATGAGATGCGAACCGCTGGGAGGGTTGTATCCTGCTTTGGGGGTGGAACTGTCGTTTGTAAATGTCAGGTTCATATTGACCACGCGGGCTCCGTCACAATCGGGATAGATGGAAAAGAAGATTCGGTTGTATCCTTCCCAGTTTTTTCCATTGACGTGATAGGTGACGCGGCTGTTTCCATAGGTTGCATAGTCGGGGTCGGAGGGAGAGCCGGTAGCTCTTTTTCCTGTAGATGTAGGGAAGGACAGACGGATGCTTCCTTTACCCGATACGGATTTCTCTTTAGAAAAAGACATTTCCCCTTGTCCGGAGTGGCGCCATCCATCCGTTCCGCCGGATACCGTAAGCGGTTGGCTGGACAGGATTTCTTTTTTCAGGGCTTTTTCTTCGAAAGACCGGGCGGTGTTCAAAGGTAGCGGAGCATGAATCAATCCTGTTTCATAAACTTGCTTTTCCAGTTGGGCATCCCCCGTCAGAAGATTTTGGCTGAAAAGAGAAGAATTGCCGATGAACAACAAGAGTAATACGAATGATTTTTTTCTCATGATTATGTTAACCTTTTGTTTCTAATGCAAGGTTAGCTATTATTTAGCAAAAGAAGGTTTGATAACCGCCATAAAACCTTTAAAAACCATCAAAATGAAGGAAAATGATAGAATCTCGACTTCTTGTGATAATATTTAAACTAAGGTATCCTTCTTTTCTTCTTAATTTCCTCTTCCTTTGCCTACGTTCTTTTCTCTTCCGTATATATTGGATCTTTTCTCTTAGCAAATTCGGTTCACTCCCGTTAAATATACCATTTAACCGAATTTGTACCGAGTATATACCGAGTTTGTACTGAATTTGCTATATACATAATCTTTCTCGATACTTTCTGAATATCATCTTCATTCACTCTGCCCTTCTTCTTGGCTATCGGTTTTCTTTTCCCTCTGCATTAAATGCAATTTAAAATATAATTATAGGATAAACCCTTGTTTCCTATTGGTTGTTTTTGTATTTTTAACGCCTGAATTTGATGAGACGTTTTCACGACAATTCTCAAAAAAGAATGAACAATCATTTCCTATTTATGTATAATATGAAAAAAGTAACTTTATTCGCAACCGGTATCATCATGATGTCATGTGCTCAACAACAACAGAAGATTACGTATCCTGAAACCACGAAGGTGGATACTGTAGATGTTTATTTTGGAACAGAAGTTCCCGACCCGTATCGGTGGTTGGAGAATGATACTTCTGCTGCAACTGCCGCATGGGTGGAAGCCCAGAACAAGGTAACAAACGATTACTTGTCTAAAATTCCCTTCCGTGATGCTTTGCTGAAACGGTTGACGGATGTGGCTAATTATGAAAAGATTGGTACGCCATTCAAAAAGCATGGTAAGTATTATTTCTATAAAAACGACGGCTTGCAGAACCAGAGCGTGCTCTATGTGCAGGACAGCCTGGATGGCGAACCGCGTGTATTCCTCGACCCCAACAAACTATCGGATGACGGCACAGTAGCTTTGACCGGTATTTCTTTCTCAAACGATGGTAAATATACAGCATATACTATCTCGCGTAGCGGTTCGGACTGGACGGAAATCTACGTACTGGACACGGCAACCGGCAAGCTGCTGGACGACCATATTCAGTGGGCGAAGTTCTCGGGTGCTTCCTGGCAGGGAGACGGATTTTATTATAGTGCCTATGATGCTCCGGTGAAAGGAAAAGAGTTCTCCAATGTCAATGAGAAACATAAGATTTACTATCATAAGATGGGTACGCCGCAGTCGGAAGATAAGCTGATTTATCAGAACCCGGCTTACCCGAAGCGTTTTTATAGTGCCAGCGTGAATGAAGATGAAACAGTTATGTTCCTGTATGAATCGGGAGACGGACGCGGAAACGCTCTGCACATGAAGGATTTACGCAAACCGAATGCGCCCTTTGTGGCAATGGCTACGGATATGGACTATAACTATTATCCGCTTGAGATAATCGGGGATAAGATGTATATGTTCACCAATTACGATGCACCCAAATACCGCCTGATGGTGGCGGACATCAATAAGCCTGCCTTAAAAGACTGGACAGAACTGATTCCTGAAACGGAAAATGTACTTTCCGGTGCCCAGATAATCGGCGGAAAACTCTTCCTGACATATGATAAGGATGTTGCCAACCATGCCTATGTATATGACCTGGATGGGAAGGAAATACAGGAAATCCAGTTGCCGTCACTCGGTACTGTTGGTTTCAGCGGTGATAAGGACGATAAGGAGTGTTTCTTCGGCTTTACGTCGTTCACTACTCCCGGAGCTACTTATAAGTATGATATGGATAAGAATACATACGAACTTTTCCGTGCTCCTAAAGTAGCATTCAATCCGGATGAATATGTAACAGAACAGGTGTTCTATCCCAGCAAGGACGGTACGAAAATACCTATGTTCCTGACTTATAAGAAAGACTTGAAGAAAGACGGTAAGAATCCGGTGTATCTGTACGCTTACGGCGGTTTCAACATCAGCCTCTATCCAAGCTTCTCCACTTCGCGTATTCCGTTCCTGGAAAATGGCGGTATTTATGCGCAGGCTAACTTGCGCGGTGGTGGCGAGTATGGTGAGGACTGGCACGTGGCTGGTACGAAGATGCAGAAACAGAATGTATTTGATGACTTCATTTCGGCTGCCGAATATCTTATTAATAATAAGTATACCAATAAAGATAAGATTGCTATCGTGGGTGGTTCCAATGGCGGTTTGTTGGTAGGTGCCTGCATGACACAACGTCCCGACCTTTTCTGTGTAGCTATTCCGCAAGTGGGCGTGATGGATATGCTTCGTTATCATAAGTTCACCATCGGCTGGAACTGGGCAAGCGATTATGGTACGAGTGCGGACAGCAAGGAAATGTTTGAGTACCTGAAAGGCTATTCTCCGCTACACAACCTGAAACCGGGTACCAAGTATCCTGCAACCATGGTTACTACGGCCGATCATGACGACCGCGTAGTTCCTGCCCACTCATTCAAATTTGCCGCTACCCTACAAGAGTGTAACGACGGAACGAATCCTACCCTTATCCGTATCGACAGCAAAGCCGGACACGGTGCAGGCAAGCCTATGGCTAAAGTTCTGGAAGAACAGGCAGACATTTATGGCTTTGTTATGTATAATCTGGGAATGGGGATAAATTAAAAATTGAGAATTGAAAATTAAAAAATGATAGATTGTGCAACAGGACAATGTAGTCTATCATTTTTTAATTTTCAATTCTCAATTTTTAATTTATCTGACGTTTTATCATTATTTAATCAAAATATCGCTGAAAAATATAGGTAAATTCAAAAGTTTCCCTATATTTGCAGTGTTATTCGTTGACACTTTGTACGAATGACCTTGAAATCACGAAAGGATAAACCTTTTAAAACGTAATATTATGAATATCGAACGAATTATGTCCTCTTTAGAGGCAAAGCATCCCGGCGAGTCTGAATATCTTCAAGCCGTAAAGGAAGTACTTCTTTCCATCGAAGATATCTATAATCAGCATCCAGAGTTCGAGAAAGCTAAAATTATAGAACGCTTGGTTGAACCGGATCGCATCTTCACGTTCCGTGTTACGTGGGTAGACGATAGAGGTGAAGTGCAAACCAACCTCGGTTACCGTGTACAATTCAACAATGCCATTGGCCCGTACAAAGGCGGTATTCGTTTCCATGCATCCGTAAACCTTTCCATTTTGAAATTCTTAGGTTTCGAACAGACTTTCAAGAATGCACTGACTACTCTGCCTATGGGTGGAGGTAAAGGTGGTTCCGACTTCTCTCCACGCGGTAAGAGTGATGCTGAAATCATGCGCTTCTGCCAGGCTTTCATGCTTGAATTGTGGCGTCATCTTGGTCCGGATATGGACGTACCTGCCGGTGATATTGGTGTAGGTGGTCGTGAAGTGGGCTATATGTTTGGTATGTATAAGAAACTGACGCGTGAATTTACCGGTACATTTACCGGAAAAGGTATGGAATTCGGTGGTTCACTGATTCGTCCGGAGGCTACTGGTTTCGGTGGATTGTATTTCGTGAATCAGATGTTGCAAGCTAAAGGTATTGATATCAAAGGTAAGACCGTTGCTATTTCCGGTTTCGGAAATGTGGCTTGGGGTGCTGCTACTAAAGCAACCGAACTGGGTGCCAAGGTGGTTACTATCTCCGGTCCGGATGGTTACATCTATGACCCAAACGGTATCAGTGGTGAAAAGATAGAATATATGCTTGAACTTCGTGCGTCGGGCAATGATATAGTAGCTCCGTATGCAGACGAATTCCCCGGCTCTACATTTGTTGCTGGTAAACGTCCTTGGGAAGTGAAAGCTGATATTGCGTTGCCTTGTGCTACGCAGAATGAACTGAACGGCGACGATGCCCGTCAGTTGATTGAGAATAAAGTGATGTGTGTAGGTGAAATATCCAATATGGGCTGTACGCCGGAAGCTATCGACCTGTTCATCGAACATAAGGTAATGTATGCTCCGGGTAAGGCAGTCAATGCCGGTGGTGTTGCCACTTCCGGTCTGGAAATGTCGCAGAACGCAATGCACCTCAGTTGGAGCGCTGCCGAAGTGGACGAAAAACTGCACGCTATTATGCACGGCATTCATGCGCAATGCGTAAAATATGGGACAGAACCTGACGGTTACATCAACTACGTGAAGGGTGCTAATATTGCAGGCTTCATGAAGGTGGCTCACGCCATGATGGGTCAGGGAATTATTTAAAGGAAAACTTTGTTTAGTTGTATTTGTATTTGTGGTTTGTGCTGCCCTGCCTGTGAAGGTGTAGGGCAGCGCTTTTTTATAGTGATTAGTGATTAATGATTAGTGGTTAATGCCGTGCAGCGTATGGGTGCTATGTATTAATCACTAATCATTAATCACTAATCACTGTTTTTTTTTACCTTTGTACCTTGAAAATCATAAATAACAAGGAGATGTTACAACCGGAATTGAAGTTGAGACGCGATAAGATACGTGTTCTCATGGCTCAACAAGAGATTGATGCCGCTCTTATTGCCTGCAATGTAAATTTAATCTATACGTATGGACGTGTTGTCAGCGGTTATTTGTATTTGCCGCTGAATGCTCCGGCTCGCTTGTTCATTAAGCGTCCTAATAATATTGAGGGTGAGCATATACATCCTATCCGTAAACCTGAACAATTACCAGAGTTGCTGAAAGAATGCGGCTTACCATTGCCAACAAAGCTGATGTTGGAAGGAGATGAACTGCCTTATACGGAATATACCCGCTTGGCAGCTTGCTTCCCGGAGGCTACTGTGGTGAATGGAACACCTCTTATCCGCAAGGCACGCAGTGTAAAAACGGGCATTGAGCTTGAAATGTTCCGTCGCTCGGGTGCTGCACATACTAAGGCATACGAACAAATTCCTACCGTTTATCAGCCGGGGATGACTGACCGTCAGCTGTCTATTGAGATAGAGCGTCTGATGCGTTTGGAAGGTTGTCTCGGTATTTTCCGCACGTTTGGCCAGAGTATGGAGATATTCATGGGCAGCCTGTTGGCAGGAGATAATGCTACGGCGCCTGCGCCTTATGACTTTGCTTTGGGTGGCGAGGGGCTGGATCCGTCACTGCCTATCGGTGCAAACGGTGCGTTGTTGCAACCCGGACAGAGTCTGATGGTGGATATGGGTGGAAACTTCAATGGTTATATGGGCGACATGAGCCGCGTGTTCTCTATCGGCAAGTTACCGGAAAAGGCGTATGCAGCACATCAGACTTGTCTGGAAATACAGGAAGCCGTAATTGAGAAAGCAAAGCCCGGTGCCGTATGCGAGGATCTTTATAATACAGCTATCGACTTGGTGACCAAGGCCGGTTTTGCAGATTATTTCATGGGAGCAGGGCAGAAGGCGAAGTTCATCGGTCATGGCATTGGTTTGGAAATCAATGAAGCTCCTGTATTGGCCCCCCGCATGAAACAGGAATTGGAGCCGGGCATGGTGTTTGCTCTCGAACCGAAAATTGTATTGCCGGGTGTCGGTCCGTTGGGTATTGAAAACTCATGGGCAGTGACGGCAGAGGGGGTAGAGAAATTGACGCTGTGCAAGGAGGAAATAGTAGAATTATAATTTTTAGAAAAAAAGTAGTTTTTACTTTAGTATATTTATATTCTGCTTTGTATTAGTTATAGAAACTCGAAGTTAATAAAGACTTTGGGCAGTTCTATAACTAATATGAAGTGAATGATGAGTATAAATGAAGATTTATTAGTACGCTATCTTCAGGGTGAATGTACCTCTGAAGAATCTGTCACCGTTGAGGCTTGGGAAAGTCAGTCGGATGATAATAAAAAGACATTAGAACAATTATATTTTATATTGCAGGCATCCGATCGTTTGCAGAACATGAATGCTGCTTCTCCTGAGTCTGCTTTACTGAACCTGAAAAAGAAAATAAGTAGCCGGAGATATTCTTCTCTCTTCCATCAAAGTCTCATGGTTACACAGCGTATTGCTGCCGTTTTATTTATTCCTATTCTTATTCTTGCAGGTTACCTTATATTGCAAGATTATAATAATATCCAACGCTATGTAGAAGTAAAGACAAATTCGGGGATGATATCTTCTTTTGATTTGCCTGATGGTTCAAAAGTGTGGTTAAATTCTGGTGGTAAGCTTAAATATCCGGCAGAGTTTTCTTCAAAAAAAAGAGAGGTGCATCTTGAAGGGCAAGGATATTTCAGTGTGAAAAGGGATGAAGATGCTCCTTTTATGGTACGTATCGATGATTTTTATTCTGTTGAAGTCTTGGGTACAGAATTTAATATTACCGCCTATGAGGATGATCATCTGATTGAAACGACCCTTGTTTCCGGTAAAGTCAAATTAAATATTCATCTTGTCGATGGGAGACTCATTCAGAAACTTCTTAAGCCTAATGAAAAGGCGACATATAACCGTGAAACACATCGGTTATGTATTGCTACCGTTAACACGGAAAGCGATAAGGTATGGAGAGAAGGGAAAATCATATTCTGTCAACATCCCATGGAGCAGGTTCTCAAAGTATTGAGCCGCTATTATAATGTACGTTTTGCTGTGAAGAACCCCCAAATTATGCAATCGGAAATTACTGCCAAGTTCACCAATGAACCTTTGCAACAAGTGTTAGGCTATCTTGAACTGGCTTCAGGTATTAAATTCAAAATCAAGCATCCTGATAAAATTGAAAATGATACGCTTTCTACAAGTGTCATCGAAGTATATAAGTAAAAATAGTATTAATCCATAAAAATGATAGCCTATGAAGTAATAACTAAAAAACACCAAAATACGGAAAGATGTTGACGCATCTCCCCGTATCCAAGTAATCAGCTGTTGACGCAGCCAATAATAACTTTAAAATCCATTTCAAAAATATGAATAATGTTGTAACCTTAAATGGATTAAGGAATAATTTATGTTTTTTTATCCATAAAATCCCTCTTACCATGAGATTAACTGTAGTCTTTTTATTTCTGTTCATAGGAGGAGCTATCGCAGAAAACACACTTGCACAGAATACGAAGGTATCTTTTAGTGTGCAAAATGAAACCATTGCAGATGTTTTGGAAGCTGTGGAAAAACAAACCGATTTTATTTTTATCTATGATAATGAAAATGTGGATGTAAATCGGAAAGTAACATTGGAGGTGAAGCAACTCTCTCTCTTTGATGTACTGAATCGGCTTTTCAGAAATACGGATATTGCTTATACCATTGTTAATGAGAAGATAATTCTTAACAAAGAGAAATCTTTTATTTCCATGCAACAACAGCAGAAACAGGTGACTGGTACTGTAAAAGATGAAAATGGTAACCCTGTGATTGGAGCAACTGTTTTTGTGGAAGGAACCACAATAGGCGCTGTGACTGACGTAGACGGACGATTTACCATTGAAGCGGATGGAAACAGTACGCTTCAGGTGCGCTACATAGGTTATGTCACAGCCTATGTCCCTGTCAAGCAACGTCGGAATATCGTTATTACCTTGAAAGAGGATAACCAAAGTCTTGATGAAGTAGTGGTGATCGGATATGGAACTGTGAAAAAGAAAGATCTTACAGGAGCTATTTCTGTTGTTAATACTAAAACAATGGGTGAAATTCCCAGTACTTCTGTTCTTGAATCTATGAATGGTATGGTACCGGGTATCGAGATTAGCATGAATGCCCGTCCTGGGGATACGGGATTTGCAACAATTCGAGGTATCAGTAACTTTACTAACAATACTCCGTTGTATGTGATTGATGGCTTGCCTACCAATGATATTCGCGACATGAATGTTAATGATATTGAGTCTATGCAAGTACTTAAAGATGCTTCAGCCGCTGCAATCTATGGTTCACGTGCTGCTAATGGAGTGATCATTATTACTACTAAGAAAGGGACTAATGGAGCTGTAAAGGTAGATTTTTCTGCTTCTTATGCTATTCAGCATTACTCGCGACCCTTTGAGTTGGCAGATGCTGAGGAGTGGTCTAAAATAAATACGGTAGCTCGGCAAAATGCAGGATTACCTACAATGTCGCATGATTTGTCCGTAGATACAGACTGGTGGGATGCTATTATTCGTACTGGAAATATTCAGCAATATAATGTGAGTCTTTCCGGAGGTAATGAGACTGGTAATTATTATGTATCCGGAGAATACTATACAAACAAAGGTGTACTCTATGGTTCAGGGTATGACCGCTTCAGTGTGCGTGTCAATACAAATGCTAAAAAAGGAATTTTCAGCATGGGACAAGCCTTGACTTTAAGTAATAATGTGGTCGATCCGACTGTTGCCAATACTATTATGGATGCTCTTTCTATGGCTCCTGTAGTTCCTATTTATAATCCGGAGAATCCGGGCGGTTATGGCTATGGTGATCCGAAGACGAATAATAATATAGGTAATAATCCGATAGCCCAGGATGATCTTGTAGACCGGACTAATAAAAATTTCAGAATTAGAGGTACTATATGGGGGGAGATAGCAATTCTGAAGAGTTTAAAATATAAACTGAATGTCGGTTATGAACTGAACTTTGATAATTCTAAAACTCTCCGGCGTGAAGGGGATTGGCGTATGAATATGGCTTATCAGCCTTCTTATGTTAGTGAAAGTTCGGGACGGTTTGACAAACCTTTGGTTGAAAATACACTTACCTTTGATGAGAAGTTTGGAAAGCATGCCATAAATGTAATGGTAGGTAATTCTTACCAGAAGGAAACTTATAATCAGATTTCCGGTAAAATACAGGATATTCTTCAGACTTCCAGTGGAAAGTATTATGATGTAATGGATGCAGGTACGAGTTTGCCGCAAGCTGGTGGATATCGTAATGTTGCTGTACTACTTTCATATTTAGGGCGTTTGAATTACACCTATGATGATAAATACCTGTTGACAGCTACATTCAGGCGCGATGCTTCTTCAAGAGTTAAAAAAGAGAACCGCTGGGGTAATTTCCCTTCTATATCTGCTGCGTGGAGAATCAGTAAAGAGAGGTTTTTTGCTCCGGTGAAATGGGTAGATGATTTAAAGGTGCGTGCAAGCTATGGTACACTTGGTAGCCTTAATATCGGTTACTGGGATTATGCTCCTGTCATCAATACATTCCTGGCTGCTACTTTTGGTACGGAACAGTTACAGCAGAATGCTGCTATCCAAACGAACCTTGTAAATGAGAATCTTAAATGGGAGTCACAGACTCAACTTGATTTTGGATTTGATGCGTCTGCCTTTAATAATCGGCTTACTTTTTCGGCTGATTATTACATATCCAAAACTAAGGATGTGCTTACAGCCATGCCGATTTTAATGACCACAGGTAATGGTGCAGGTAATCCGGTGGTAAATGCTGCATCATTAGAGAACCGCGGGTTTGAGTTTAGTCTTGGATGGCGCGAAAAACGCAAGGATTTCTCTTATTATGCTAATCTTAATTTCTCTACGGTGAAGAATAAAGTAACCAGCTTGGGATATGGCCGGGTAGATATTATTTCAGGACAAGGACGTACAGCTGTGGGACGGCCTATCGGAGAATTCTATCTGATAAAGACTGATGGTATATTCCAGAATGACGATGAAATACAATCTTATAAAAATTCAGAGGGAAAGGTGATACAACCGGATGCTAAACCGGGTGATATCAAATATATTGATTTTAATGATGATGGTAAGATTACTGATGCCGACCGTCAGGTATTGGGATCCCCCCACTCTCTTTTCCAAGCCGGTGTAAATATGGGCTTTGCATGGAAGAACTTTGATTTGAAGATGAACTGGTTTATGGATATTGGCTCGGATGTATTTAATGCTACTAAACAATACATGATTGGAGCTGACGCTGCTGGAAATGGAGACAGTAATTATTTGAAGAATTTCAATTACTGGACACCGGAACGGCCGACTAATATACCGAGACCTATCGCCGGGAAGATTACGAATCGCCGTGACAGTGATTACTGGCTTGAAAATGGTAGCTGGGTAAAGTTAAAAACACTTTCTATCGGTTATACTATCCCTGAGAAGTTGTTACATAAAATTCATTTTAATACTTGCCGGGTATATGTGACCTGTCAGAACTTGCTTACTATTTCCAGTTTCAGTATGCAAGATCCTGAATACAGAAAAGATAATATCTGGAACAAAGGTTATCGTGGTGTGGCAGCTTATCCGAATCCTTTTGCCATAAACTTTGGAGTTCAGTTTCAATTTTAATATCTAGTGCCATGAAAAAAATATATGTAATAATTTGTTTGTTAGGCCTTACATTAAGTGCATTGCTTAATCAGGCATGTAATCCTGATTTGTTGGATACCGTTAATCCGAACAAACTCACGACTAAGGAATTTTGGCGTACTGAAAAAGATGCTCAACTGGGAGTGAATGCTTGTTATGCCATCTTTTATCGGTTAGGTTCTTGGCATCGATATCTACATTGGCGTTTTGATCTTCTTTCTGATGAAGGGTATAGTATGAGTCCTATGGTACAGACCGGTGAATGGACTAAATTTATATATTCTGATTATAATCATGATAATAATCAGACCGTGATTTGGAGAGAAGCTTACCGGGGAATATTCCGTGCGAACCAAGTACTGACCTATGTTCCTGGTATTGAAATAGCTGATGCTAAAAAGAAGGATGCTTATTTGGGACAGGCTTATTTCCATCGTGCTTATAATTATTTCCATTTAGCTGTGCTGTGGGAAGAAGTGCCTTTGGTGACCGAATTGCAGAATCCGGGTGATCAACCCCAACAAGTAACATTACCAGAGATCTGGGGGCAGGTTGAGAAGGATTTGCTGGAAGCAAGTAATCTTTTACCGGAGGAATGGACAGGAGCAGAAAAAGGCAGGATAACTAAGGGGGCGGCTAAGGCTTTATTAGCTCGTGCTTATATGCAACAACATTTATGGGAAAAAGCGAAAGAGCAATTATATTGGCTGGTTGAAGGTGAGGGAAAGAAGTACTATGGATTAGTAGATAATTATAAACATAATTTTTCTCACTTGACAGAAAATAACATAGAATCAGTCTTTGAAATTCAGTTCAGCGATGCCCTTAATGGTGGAGAAAGCGATGATAAAGGAGCGACGAATGGGCATCAACGTTCTATTATTTTCGGACTTAGTGGAATCGGTTTTCGTGATGGTCTTGCTCGTCCGTGGTTAGTAGATGAGTATAAGAAAGAACGTACGATTGATGGCAAGCTTGATCCTCGTTTACGCGTTAGTCTTTTATATAAGGATGTGGCAACTGATTTTCCTGATGAAGAAACTGGAAAGTTTTATGGCAAAACCTGGGCTGAAGGTAAATGGGGGAATGATGTATATTATCGTAAATATTCACGTGATGATTTCCGTACTACGGAAGATCGGCATTCTCAATTGAATTTCCGGGTAATTCGTTATGCTGATGTCTTGCTGATGTATGCCGAGTGTCTGAATGAGTTGGGAAATACAGAAGATGCTTATACTTATGTTAATAGGGTACGTGCACGTGCTCAGATGCGTCCTTTACAGGAGGCTTATCCTGAGATAGGAAATGACAAACAGAAATTCTTGTCACGTTTACAGACAGAGCGTGTCCTGGAGCTTAATGGTGAGTGTGTACGTTGGTTTGATATCAAGCGTTGGGAACTTTATAATACTCCTGAAGGATTGGCTGCTCTGATAGCTCGTGATCCGGACTATAAAAATTTTGTAGTCGGAGTTTCTCATCGGCAACCACTTCCTTCCAATGAAGTTGCTAATAATCCTAATATGAAGCAGCTTGACGGTTATTAATTATTTAAATAGAAAACGAATGATAAACATATATAAATATATGAACTTATTAGTACTCATATTCCTGAGTACGGGAGCTGCGGCACAATCAATAGGTATTCAAAATAACCCAGCTTTTCTAAATCAGGAAATGAGTATGGAAGCCAGAGTAGCCGACTTGATGAGTCGGCTCACCCTGGAACAAAAAGCTCAGTTGCTTAATCATCGTGGCAAGACAGTGGTTGTTGATGGCTTTTCTATCCGGGCAGATCAATGGAACCAATGTTTACATGGGGTGAAATGGACTGAACCTACTACTAATTTTCCTACAAGTATTGCGTTGGGAGCAACTTGGGATACTGAACTTATTCATCGTGTAGCAACTGTTATTTCTGATGAAGCCCGTGCCATATATAATGGTTGGAAACAAGATCCGGAGTTTCGTGGTGAACATAAAGGATTGATTTACCGCTCTCCTGTCATTAATATCAGCCGTAATCCTTATTGGGGCAGAATTAATGAAATCTTTGGTGAAGATCCTTATCATACGGGAAGGATGGGGGTGGCATACGTAAAGGGACTGCAGGGTGATGATTCTCACTATCTTAAATTAGCTTCCACCCTTAAACATTATGCAGTGAATAATGTAGAGGTAGACCGGATGAAACTCAGTGCCCAGGTTCCCGAAAGGATGTTGTACGAATATTGGCTTCCCCATTTTAAAGATTGTATTGTAGAAGGCAAAGCACAGTCAGTGATGGCATCTTATAATGCTATTAATGGTGTGCCTAATAATATAAATAAGTTGCTTTTGACTGATATTTTGAAGAATCAGTGGGGACATGAAGGATTTGTAGTATCTGATTTAGGCGGAGTGAAAACAATGGTTGAGGGGCATCATCAGCGTCAAATTTCATGTGAAGAGGCTGTTGGACGTAGTATCATGGCAGGGTGTGATTTCTCGGATGCTGAATATGAAAAATATATTCCTGATGCTCTCAGAAAGGGTTATTTGACAGAAGAAAGATTGAATGACGCTCTTCGCCGGGTTTTGCTGGTACGTTTTCGATTGGGTGAATTTGATGACTTTAAGTCGGTTCCCTATAGCCGTATTTCCCCCGATGTTATCGGTTGTAAAGAACATAGGAACTTGTCTTTGGAGGCTGCGCGTAAGTCCATTGTTTTGCTTAAGAATGAAAAGAAGTTATTGCCGATAGATAGAAGCATCATTAAACGCGTTGCCGTAATAGGTCCGTATGCTGATTTGTTTAATCAGGGTAATTATGGGGGAGTTCCGAAAGATCCGGTAACCCCCTTACAGGGAATTAAAAACGCTGTAGGGAATAACGTGGAAGTGCTTTATTGTAAAGGAGCTCAGATAACTCCGGTAAAGGTACGTAAAGGCCAACCCATTCCACCTCGATTCGATAAAGAGGCTGAAATGAAAAAAGCGGTTGAGATGGCAAGAAATAGTGATGTGGTCTTCTTGTTCGTTGGTACCACGGCAGATATTGAAGTTGAAGGACGTGATCGCAAAACTTTGGTTCTTCCCGGAAATCAGAATGAACTGGTAAAGGCGGTTTATGAGGTTAATAAGAAAGTGGTAGTGGTACTTATGAGTGCCGGTCCTGTTGCAGTTCCTGAAGTTAAAAAGAATATACCGGCTGTTTTACAAGCTTGGTGGCCTGGAGATGAGGGAGGAAATGCTATTGCTGATGTACTTTTCGGAGATTACAATCCTGGAGGAAAACTTCCTTATACAATGTATGCGTCTGATGAGCAGGTTCCCTCTACTGATGAATATGATATCTCTAAGGGATTCACTTATATGTATTTAAAGAAAAAACCACTTTTTGCTTTCGGGCATGGCTTAAGCTATTCAAAATTCCATTATTCGGATTTACAAATATCTTCTCCCGTTGTATCAGTCAATGATACTGTTTCGGTGGTCTTAAAAGTAAAGAATATGGGAAAGAGAACAGGAGAAGAGGTGGTTCAACTCTATGTAAGAGATGTGAAAGCGAAAGTGGTACGCCCGACTAAAGAACTCCGTGGTTTTAAGAGAATAGCTCTTCAACCCAATGAAGAACAAGAAATCCGGCTGATGCTTCCGGTTAAGTCCCTTGCTTTTTATGATGAATCTATTGGAGACTTTTTAGTAGAACCCGGAAGTTTTGAGATTCTTTTGGGAAGTGCCAGTGATGATATCAGGCTTCAAAGTAAATTAATAGTCAACTAAATAAAATTAAAAAAATATGAAATATCTCCATTCTATAATTAAGAGTTTTATTTTCTGTTGTTTTATATGTGTCAATTTCTGTTCAGTGGCTCAAGAAATGCAGTCCGCACAGACTATCACTTTCGAAGTTGATGTACAGAAAAAGATAGAACCTATGAAACCTATTTGGGCATGGTTTGGATATGATGAACCCAATTATACCTATATGAAGGATGGCCAAAAACTTCTTACCGAGTTGTCTGAGATGAGCTATACTCCGGTTAATGTGCGTGTACATAATCTTTTGACTACGGGTGATGGAACTCCGGCATTAAAATGGGGTTCGACCAATGCTTATACCGAAGATAAGAAAGGGCGTCCTATATATGATTGGACCATTGTGGATAGTATTTTTGATACTTTTATTGTTCGTGGAATGAAACCTTTGGTAGAAATTGGATTTATGCCCAAAGCACTTTCTGTCAAGCCTGATCCTTATCAGCATAATTGGAGTCCTGCTAATGCATACAATGATATTTATACAGGTTGGGCATATCCACCAAAAGATTATAATAAATGGCGCGAACTTGTGTGCCAGTGGGTTAAGCACTGCGTTGAAAGATATGGTGAAAATGAAGTCGCTTCTTGGTATTGGGAAGTGTGGAATGAGCCTAATATTGGTTATTGGAAAGGAACTTTCGAAGAGTATTGTAAACTTTATGACTATGCAGCTGATGGCCTTAAAAAAGCTTTTCCGAGAGCACGTATAGGAGGACCACATAGTACAGATCCAAGTAATGAAAGTGCTAATGCTTTCTTGCGCCGTTTCCTTGAACATTGTGTACGTGGCAAGAACTATGCAACGGGAAAGATTGGTTCCCCATTGGATTATGTTGGTTTTCATGCTAAAGGCGGTCCTCGTGTAGTAGATAATCGTGTTCAAATGAATATTGGACGTCAACTGCTTAATATCTCCAAGGGATTTGAAGCTGTGGCTTCATTCCCGGAATTGAAACATCTGCCTATTATTATCGGAGAATCTGATCCGGAAGGTTGTGCAGCTTGCTCTATTGAACATCATCCGCAAAATGCATATCGTAACGGAACCATGTATTCCAGCTATACGGCTGCTTCTTTTGCCCGCAAATATGAACTGGCAAGGAAGTATGGGGTTAATTTTATTGGTGCTGTTTCATGGTCATTCGAGTTTGAAAATCAGGCATGGTATGCAGGCTTTCGTGATTTGGCAACCAATGGCATAGATAAACCTGTACTGAATGTATTCCGTATGTTTGGTATGATGAAGGGGGATTTGGTTACCGTTAAATCTTCCGCACCTTTATCCGCGGATGAAATGTGCAAGAATAGTGTAAGGAGGACTGCTGATATTAATAGTATTGCGAGTACCGATAATAATAGTGTTGCTGTTATGGTATGGAATTATCATGATGATGATCTCTCTGCTCCGTCTTCTGATATAAGTATCAATGTAAAGAACATGACCGGACGACGTGTACTAGTGACACATTATCGGATTGATGATCAGTTTAGTAATTCTTATGAAGTATGGAAGGCAATGGGTGAACCTCAAAATCCTTCACCGGAACAATTGGAAATATTAGAGCGTAGCGGACAGTTACAAATGTATTCTTCACCTGTTTGGAAGGATGTGATTGGTGGAAAAATCACTGTGGATTTTTCGTTGCCTCGTCAAGGAGTATCACTCATTAAATTGACTTGGTAAAGGAAGTATTTCTTTTTAGGTTTTTCTAGATAAAAGTTTTGTTGGCAGACTTATTTTAGGGCTGCCAAGGGAACTTATTCTCTTTATTTCGAAAAATAATGTTTATTTTAAAGTATATAATTATGGAAAATTCAAATAAAAAAATGATAGGTATTATTCATGCTGCCCTTATATCAAGCAAGTCAGTCCAGCCCTTTATTGATGATATTATTCCTGATGTAACCGTGGCGCACGTGGTGGATGATACAATTCAGAATACCAATTTTGCTTCTAAACCAGGTGTGATTCCTAGAAGCAACTTTTATAAGTTTGCAACATATGCTCATTTTCTTGAAGAGGCTGGTGCCGACTTGATTTTACTGGCATGTTCCACTTTCAATCAGGCTGTGGAACTGGCACGTCCTATGATAAATGTTCCGTTACTACAGATAGATCGTCCAATGATGGATCTAGCTGTAAATCAGGGAAAACGCATAGGACTATTGGCTACTGTCCCTACTACTATTCCCGCTTCGGAAAGGTTACTTTATACAGCGGCGGCAGAAAGTGGGAAGGAGATTGAAGTTACGACTATACTTTGCTCGGAAGCATTTGAAGCTATAAAACAGGGGGAAGTTGATTTACATAACCGTTTGCTATTAACTCAAATAGACCGTTTGTCTGAAACAGTAGATGCAATTGTTCTTGCACAGGTATCTATGAGTGCATTGGAACCGATGCTTGTTAATACTAAAGTGCCTGTGTATAATAGTGGGCGTACTGGATTTGAAAGAGTGAAACAGATGTTGGATGCTTTATAAAAGGATAATGATATGAAAGTTGCAATCGGTTGTGACCCCAATGCTCTTGAGTTGAAAAATATACTAAAAGAGAATATTGTTGCCCAGGGGTATGAAGTCGTGGATTATGGAGGAGGGGATCCTATTTATGCAAATACTGCTTTATTGGTAGCTCGTGCCGTTTCTTCCAAAGAATGTGAAAGAGGAATTTTACTCTGTGGAACAGGTTTGGGGATGTGCTTAGCTGCTAATAAAGTTCCTGGAGCCTATGCAGTGGTATGTTCTGATAATTATTCAGTAGAACGTTCTATTTTAAGCAATAACGCAAATATTTTAGCTTTGGGAGCTCAGGTGCTTGGGATAGAGGTGGTAAAACAGATTGTTCTCCACTGGCTGGAACTGCGATATGAACATGGTGGGCGTTCTGAGGTAAAGATACAGCGTATCTATTCCATTGAGAGTGAGTATATGAAGTCTGAATAATTATTCAAAGAATTGCCATGTTTAGGAAAACGAAATTGTTTGATATGCCTGATATTTATACGGTCAATGCTTTTCCTTTAGGTAGTAAATTTTATATTGGTATGGGACCAGAAAAGTCAGGGAATCCATATTTGATAACTTATCCTTCATTGAATAAAACAGAGGCTGGAATAGCTCCTGGAGGAATGATGAGTCTGATTCCTGTTCCAGGTAGGAGTGATATGCTTGTTTCTGTAATGGGGCTTTTTCCACCTTTTCAGGGAAAAGATGCCGGAGTTTATCGGCATACCCGTTCAGGGGATATTTGGAATGTAGAGAAAGTATTGCATTTACCTTTTGCACATCGGTGTGAGATTCTTCATAAAAATCAGATAAATTATCTTTTTACATCGACTGTAAGCAAATGTAAGCGGGAACCGACTGACTGGTCGGAGGCTGGAGAAGTATTTCTTACTATATTAACGGATCTCTTTCAGCCAATGTGGAACGCAGAAAAGATAATGGGGAATATCTTTCGCAATCATGGTATGCTGAAAACCGTTTTACATGAAAAAGAGGTTGTTTGCGTATCAGGTACCGAAGGAATATTTTCTCTTTGTCCGGAGGGGCATGAAGTAAGAGTTACACAAGTCTTCGATAAAGAAGTTAGCGAATTTATTTTTATAGATATGGATGGAGATGGACAAGATGAGTTGGTGACTATAGAACCTTTTCATGGTGATTCTTTGAATATTTATAAATTGTTATCCACCGGTTGGAAAAGAATCTATGATGCTCCTTTAGCTTTTGGGCATGGCTTGAGTTCCGGAAGATTGGCAGGAATTCCTGTTGTGGTTGTCGGGAATAGGGCTGGTGTAGCTTCTTTAGATTTGTTTTGTATGGTGCGAGAAGGGAATAAATTCAGACGTTATTGCATAGAGAAAGGCACTGGGACAACCCAAACTCAAATATTTCACTATTTGGATGAGGATTATATACTCAGTGCCAATCAACTTAAGGGTGAGGCAGCATTATATTGTCTGAGACAGGGAGCTCTATATAAGTGATGTTTTGCTTTTATGACTGGTGTGGACTTAAAAAAATTATAAACTGATTCGTAGAACTGATTAATAAATAACTCAATGAAAAATATAGTATGTGAAAATGAGGTGGAAGTACAGCATCTTCCAGGAAGAGATCTTCAATGGCTTTTTACACCGGAACAGAATGTGTCTGAAGCTTTTTCAATGAATGTGGTTGTAATAAAACCCGGTTGTACAGTAACTCCAGCACATTCACATCCGGAAAAAGAAGAAGTAATTTATATTGTCGATGGAAGTGGGAAAACATATATTAATGGATATATATATGATGTCTGTAAAGGTACTGCGGTTTTATTTCCTAAAAAATCTATACATATGCTTAGGAATACGGGAGAGGTGGATATGAAAGTAGTTTGTTTCTTTACACCTCAGGCTACTTTAGCAGATTATGAATTCCATGAACAAGTAGTATTCCCCGAATAACATTTATCAATTAATTTAAAGGATAGTATATATGCAACGAATTATAAATAATGCTGATCATGTGGTAGAAGATATGTTAGAGGGTTTTATCGCTGCGCATGAAGATATTGTCAGCAGAACTCAAAATCCTCGTGTTTTGAAATATAATCAGGCTCCTGTTTCTGGTAAAGTTGGGATTGTGACGGGTGGAGGTTCTGGCCATAAACCTGCTTTTATCGGCTACTTGGGTAAAAATATGATAGATGCTGTAGCAGTTGGTGAAATATTTTCGTCTCCTACGGCAAAAGCATTTCTTGATGCTATCAGAGAAGCTGATTCGGGTCATGGGGTGGCGTGTCTTTATGGAAATTATTCCGGTGATAATATGAACGTGAAAATGGCTCGTATGCTTGCTGAAGAAGAAGGCATTGTAGTTAGAACAGTGGTCGCTAATGATGATGTAGCATCTGCTCCTAAGAGTGAAAGAGAAAAAAGGAGAGGAGTAGCTGGGGAAATCTTAATGTGGAAGACGGCAGGTGCTAAGGCTGCCTTGGGAGGCACTCTTGATGAAATCGTGCAAGTAACTCAAAGAACAATTGATAATACTCGTAGTATAGGGATAGGGTTAACCCCTTGTACTATACCAGCAGTGGGCAAGCCCAATTTTTCCATAGTACCCGGTTATATGGAGTTAGGGATTGGTCATCATGGAGAGCCGGGAATAAAGGTCACTGAACTAATGACTGCCAAAGAAATGGCCGAGGTCTGTACGGAAAAGATTCTTGATGATATACTGATAGAAGAAGAGAGTGAAGTAGTGGTTCTCGTGTCCGGTTTGGGGAGTACGCCTGTGATGGAATTATATATATTCTTCAATGAGGTGCGCCGATCGTTGGATATGCATAAAATACATATCCATCGTTCATATGTAGGCAACTACTTTACTTCACTCGATATGATGGGAGTTACGCTAACCATTCTTAAACTTGATAAAGAAATAACGGAATTGATAGACTTAGAGACAAATGCAGTTTCGTTTAAACAATTATAAATTCAAAGGATATGGAATACTTTTATAATGATCATAATGCAGGTATTGTAATAGATATTATCAATGCTATCCAAGCTAACAAAGTATACTTGAGTGATATTGATGGCCAAATAGGTGACGGAGATCATGGAATAAATATGAATAAGGGATTCACTATGGCTGGTGAACGTATATTTGCCAGCCAATCATTTACAACAGCAATGCAGATATTGGGAGATACTCTTTTGTTGGAAGTAGGCGGATCAATGGGACCTATTTATGGTACTTTCTTTCGCAAGTGTGCTTTTGCAATTAAGGATGTATCGGAAATAAATGCTGACTCTTTCTCTCAAATGTTAGAGAGTGCTCTTGAAGGTGTCAAAGATATTGGCGGAGCTAAAATAGGGGATAAGACATTGATAGATACCATGGAACCGGCTACGGTTGCTTTCAAAAGAGAGTGGGATATTTCAAAAGAATTTAGGAAAGCATTGAAAGTTGCTACAGTTGCTGCAGAAACGGGTAAAGAGTCAACAAGGGATATGATTGCTCGGATAGGGCGAGCTGCCAGGCTGGGCGAGCGTTCCTTAGGAGTGCTAGATGCGGGAGCTACCTCTTGTTATATAATACTGAAGGCTATGTTTGAATCTGTAGCATCTGTTTTAAAATGATATTTTATGAAGTTGAATAGTCGATTATATTTATTCGTACTCCCTTTGTTATTACTGTCTGGATGCACTTCGAATCAGGAAAGTGAACCTGTGGAAAATACTCCCAAACTGGTGTTCCGTCTTTCCAATGAATTAAAGCCGGATAGCAGGATATGGGAAATTTCCAATCTTTTTCGTAATGAATTGGAGAAAGCTTCACCTGATGGGGAAATCGAAGCTGGGGAGATAAAGGTTATTTTTTATGATCAGGGAACTGTAGGCTCTGAACGACAATTATTAGAGAGTTGCTATTTTGATGTACTCGAAATGGTTCAGGTTAATTCGTCAATTCTAACTACGATTGATCCTGCATATAGTATTTTAGATTTGCCTTATCTGTTTGTTACAGAGGAACAACATGCAAGAGTATTAAATGGTGAAATAGGCAGAAAGTTTCTTCAACGTTTGGCTAGATTCAATTTACATGGTCTGAGCTTTTATAGTACAGGATTCCGTAACCTGTTCTATAAATATCCGGTTGACAGCATAGAAGTAAAGAGTCCTCGTGATTTTCATGGGCTTAAGATACGGGTTATGGAGAGTCCGGTTATGATAAATTCCATTAATGCTATTGGAGCTACTGCTACCCCGATTCCTTTTTCGGAACTTTTTCAATCAATGAAGACTGGAGTTGTGGATGGAGCGGAAAATAGTGCCAGAATCTTTATGTCTTATAAATACTATGAGGCTGGTTGTAATCAGTTTACTTTAACCGAGCATTTTGCCAATCAACATATTCTGATAGCTAATGCCAAGTGGTTTGCATCTTTGGAGCCTAAGTATCAAAAAAGAATAAATGAAGCCATTATTATCTCTCAGCAGAAGTTCGATGAAATTTGGAAGCATACTACCGAAGAGTCGCTATGTGAAATGCAAAAACATGGGGTTATGGTCAATGAGATTAAAGATAAGACTCCTTTTATTACCAGGGCTAATAAGGTTATCGAGCAATTCAGTGATAGGTATCCGATGGAGTCAGAAGAATTGCTTTTTGATATAATGAATATACGTAACGAATCTTTTGATAATAAATAGTTATGAAATATATTAATATCGTTTTAGATTACCTCTTATTTGTTATTTTAGGAGTAATGTCATTTATTATGGCGATTAATGTACTATGTCGTTTTTGCCTTAATTTTTCAATCTATTGGGCAGATGAGTTGACACAGTCGTTGATGTTGTGGCTTACTTTTCTAGGAGCAGCTGTTGCTATACGTGAACATTTGCATTATTCTTTTAACTATATAGAACAAGTCGCTAAGGGCCGATGGAAAAAAATATTCATAATTGTCAACAAGAGTATTACTTTGGTTGGTATCTGTGTCTTGTTTTTCTGGAGTGTAGAAGTGACCGAAGGTATTGCGGATTGGATTATGCCTGCTATGGAGTTTAGCCGTGCTTGGATATATGGGGCTTGTCCGGTGGGATGTGTATTCATGTTGATTTATTGTATTACTGATATAATATCCAGTTTTAAAACTTCAAATTTATGACAGCTGTATTATTAATAACTTTTCTTGTTTTGCTACTATTTAATGTGCCGATAGCATTCTGCATGTTATTGTCTTCATTGGCTGCTTTGCTTTATGCGGATATTAACCCTATAATGGTAGCTTTGGAAACGACTCGTTCATTATCTAATTTCTATTCATTTTTGGCGGTTCCTTTTTTTATCCTTGCAGGTGAAATTATGAGCCAAGGTGGATTATCAATGCGTCTGATTTCATTTGTAAAATCATTTTTAGGGCATAAAAAAAGTGGTCTGCCCTTTGTAACTATTGTGGCATCTCAGTTGTTTGGTGCAGTTTCCGGTGCTTCTGCCGCAACTTGTGCTGCAATTGGAGGAATGATGATACCTGCATTGGAACGTAATGGATATCCGCGTCCGTTTTCTTCTGCATTATCAGCTTGTGCAGGGACAACAGGAGCTTTGATACCACCTAGTATTGCGCTTCTTTTGTATGGAACCATTGCTAATGTTTCTATAGAAAAACTTTTTGTAGGTGGAATTGTACCTGGAATATTGATTGGAATCGGGCTAATGATTGTAACTAGCAGATATGCGAAGAAATTTAATGTGGTAGTTGAGGAGAAAACCTGTTTGAAAGAGCGAATAAGATGTACTGCTAAATCTATATGGGTGATTTTGCTAATGCTTATTATCTTTGGGGGAATTATGGGAGGTCTCTTTACTGCTACAGAAGCATCGGCTGTAGCAGTTTTGTATGCTTTGCTGGTGAGTATGATTATCTATCGACAAATAAAAATAAAGAATCTTCCAAGTCTGTTTGTTGCTGCTGCGAAAACTACGGCTGCTCTTAGCTTTTTGTTGGCGTGTGCGAGTCTGTTTGCGTGGACATTGAGTATAGGACAAATACCTGTAATAATATCTAATGCCTTAATATCTTCAAGTGATAGTATTATTAGTTTCTTCAGTGTTGATTTATCACCTGAAACTTATTTCTTCTGGAAAAAAATTATTATTCTTGCTTTATTGAATATTGCTTTATTTTTTATCAGTATGTTTATTGATGTGGCTCCAGGATTATTGATTGTAGTTCCTGTATTGCTACCTGTAAGCGAGGCTATTGGAATGGGCACAGGATTATCCGCTGTACATTTTGGAGTGCTTGTTGTTTCTAATATGATTATAGGTCTTGTGACTCCCCCAGTTGGGAGTACTCTATTTGTGGCAAGTGGAGTAGGCAAAACTACTATCAATGAAATGCTTCCTTATGTTTTTCGTTTTCTGATGGTAATGATGATTGTGCAGTTATTGATTACATACATACCATTTGTCTCTACTGTACTGCCGTCACTGATGGGGTGAGAAATTGTGTTAATTACGTTGTTTTATTATTTGCTTATGATATAATTGCTTAAATTTGTTCTATACGAAGGAAAACACTAGTGGTAAACGAAGATAGAGAAATTTTGGAAAAGTTGAAAGCTGGAGATGTACAGGCTTTTGACATTATTTATGGCCAATACTATAGGGGGCTATTTGTATTTGCTTCCCAGTATGTGGATGAGTCGGATTGTGAGGAGATTATTCAAGATGTTATGCTTTGGCTATGGGAAAATCACCATATTCTTATTCCTGAATTGTCTTTAAAGTCTCTTTTGTTTTCTGCTGTTAAGAACAAATGCTTGAATAGAATAGCTCATCTGCAAATGCGACAACGTGTACATGAAAGATTATATGAGAAGTATAAGGAAATGTTTGAAGATCCTGATTTCTATATAGAAGGTGAGATTCTCAATTTAATTTCTAAAGCTATAAGTGAGTTGCCTGCAGATTATCGGGAAGCTTTTGAATTGAATCGATTTGAAAATTTAACTTATAATGAGATAGCGGAAATGACAGGGGTTTCATTCAAAACTGTAGCTTATCGGATCTCTCAGTCTCTGAGAATATTGAGAGTGAAGTTGAAAGATTATCTTCCATTAATATTGTGGTTATGAGATAGTAGTTGGTGATTAGTACTATGCAGCGTGTTGGCACACTACTAATCACTAACTATTCATAATTACCCTCACTCTCCTTCGTAATATTCACACAAGAAATATCGTGCAATGAAGTCCCAATACTCATGCAGCACCTCTTTTCCACCGGGGAAGGGAAGTTGCAGGTCGGGGAATAAACCTTTTGCCATACCGTATTTTAGAACATCAAAAGGGCAGGCACCCGGATAAGTGAATAAATTATATCCTTGGGTTGCGGCCTTTGCTGCATCGTAAGTCGGGTTATTAGGATCGCAGAAACAATAGGAAGTGTTTGGGCCTACCAGCATACCTTTGGCATTGGCATAAATAACGAAATTCCTTTCATCTCTTAATTCGGGTAACAGATTCTCATCCTTATTAGCCCATTTCAACTCTTCTACAAAGAACTTGCGTAGTTCATCATAAGTGGCAAAATAAAGTAAGGGTTCTCCTTTGCTGTATGCCAGACAACTTTCTACATCTTTTTTGAGTGGCATTCCGGGTTTTATCTCAGGAAGTGGTACCATATCCATTTCCAGTAAGTCCAGTCCCATCACCCAAATCGGAGTCGATGGTTCACTACAAATGGGAGCTTCTTCAAAAGAGGCATCCATTGCGTCATATACCTTCTGGCTGAGATTCACTAAATCGGGGTCGTGAGGGTTCTGGATAATTACTTCATCTTCCTCGAAAACAGCATACCGGGAGAGGAGTGTCCATAGGACAAATGAGATGTCCTCTACGTTGATTTCATCGGGGACGTATGAATCTGTCAATTTATAGAAAGGCAGATAAGATTTATATAATCTATGGTATGCATCCGAGAACTCTTTCCAACCGCCGGATTGGGCGATGGCATCTTGTAGATAAAGGGTTAGCGAAACGGCTGCATCCACTTTCTCTTCTTCAAACTTTTTACTGTATAAAGGAGATTGGTCAATTAAGGAAAGTAGTTGGTCGGAGAAGCCCAGATACCAGGAGTCTGTCGATACTTGTTTGCTGCGTTCGTTAGCTCCTAACCAACGCTTCATGTAAATTCTTGCTTGTTTCATATTGTTTGTTGTTAATTCTACAAAGATAGGGCTTTCCCTCGAACTTATCCCCGGCTCGTCGAAAATATTTACCGTGTTAGTGAGAATTTCATGCTGAAACCGAAGTCAGCACTGACCACCGGATAGGAGCTGGCAGATACTAACGGTGTGTTCTGCTGGCGGTCGTAGTAGAGGCGCAGGGTTAACAGGCGGCTCAGAGTGTAGTCTGCCGAACAGGAAATCTTCAGGGCTTTGTTGCCGTTAGTGGCTTGCGCAAAGCCTTGCTGGATGTCCCGGCAGAGGGCGGACTGATTGCGGAATGAGATGTCGGCACGCAGGGCGAGGTCATGACTGATACGGTTTTTACTGTCCTTCACGTTGCGGCGGCTGAAGAGGTTGAAGTTTATAATTTTATATCCCAGGCCGATAACAAAGTCGCGGGATGCGGTTTCCACCAGTTGACAGGCACTCATACTGAGGTTGAGGATGCGGCTGGTCTTATATTCCACTTTGGCGGTGAGGCCGTTTTTGAGGGTGGCGTCCATACCGATGAGTGGTGAGAATTGCTCGTTGATGGATACCATACTTATATCGAAACGTGATGAAGGGATAGGATTTCCCGTTTGCACATCTTCCACGAAGCCGATGTCGCCCATATAGCTCATGAAACTTTGGAAGGTGTTGTAGCTGCCTACACTGTAGGTGCTCCGATAGGCATGGTTCAGGTTTACGCTGCGGAAGTTCTTCTTGAACCAGGCTATCTTGGTGAGTCCGGTGTAGGTGACACGCCAGTTCGGCATCATGGAGAATAGGCTGGGGAAGAAGTCGAGGGCAGAGTTACGGGCACTCCTTCCGGTGTAGGCGGAGAGGAAGGCTGGTATCATGACATCGGGTGAATGCTTGCTGATGGTTCCGTTTGCCGGGTCGAAGGACTTTCCTGCAAGGGTGCTGCCTTGTGGGTATTGGCTGCCAAGGAACTGGGCTTCCACACGATTACGGATGACATCGAGGTTGTTGCGGAAACGCTCAAAGGTGCCGGAATGGTAGCCATCACTTGCGCTGTGGCGTTCGAAGGCGCTGCCTATGGAGATGATGCTCATGGAGAAATTGCCACTGCGGGTGTCCGGCATTCCCTCGAACATATATTGCATTTCACGACTGCGGTTGCGGGTACGATTGGCTGTCAGGTCTATCTTGAGGTCGCGTATCGGTTCGAGGGAGATGCGCAGTTGCAAATCTTCGAGGGCATTGCTGCTGGCAGGACTGACGACGGAGTCATTGCAGATGAGCCAGTCGTTTTGCAGGGCGCGGTCGATGTAGCCGTCGCCAGTGAAGCCGAAGGCAAAGTCCATTCCCGGGGCGAGGAAGCCTCCGTGTTTCTTCTGCCCGAACATGTCGCCCACTTCGGGACGGAAACCGGGGAGGGTCATGGCATACGTATTTTTATAAGTAAAACTAAAATTGCGCACACTCATGGCCAAGCGGGCAGTGTGCTGACCGAACTTATACCACCAGCCATCTTCCGGATTGGGACCGGGGATAACGGTGAGTTTGATGCGTGCCGTGTCCTGTGTGTCGATGCGGAGAGAATTGGCATTCAGAACCTTGTAGCGCACAGGATAACGGCGTCCGTCTACTGTGAGGGCGCTGACTTTGGGACGGCGGGAGTTCATGCCGTGGTTGATGGTCAGGGTGGTATCTGCCCGTAGTTGTATTTCTTTGTCGAAGCGGCGGGGCTTTTGCTCTTTAGTCGAAGTAGGCTTGCGGTAGGAGGCGGAGAAGCGACGGTTCACCTTCTTCAGATAGGGTATTTTGTTATAGAATGCTTCAAGATTGAAGCGAGAGTTGACGTCGATGCTGCGTTGATTGCTGACAGTGTTTCCCATCTCTATACCATCGGATAGAGAAACGCCACGATCCCAGTTGTAGGAAGAGGCGAAACGGAGGTCGGCACTGATCCAGTCGGTGATGGGGAATTTGTCGAACGGAAGTTTATAGGTGGCATTGAACGTTTGCTGGAAGTCGATAGGGCGACCGAGTGATAATAAACTGCGGCGTACGGTATCCTTCCATGCGGTGTATTCATCAGGGTAGAGATCTTTGTTCACTACGCCGTAGGGTTCTTCAATCTCGGCATGGGTGGCGGAGGTGAAGTTGAGGCGCAGATTCTTCGTCAGGTCCCAGCGCAGAGCGAAGTCACGGTTCCAGAGAAACTCTTTGGCGATGGAGATAGGAATGCCTTCAATACCTGTATCCCCGTTGTCTACGGATATTCCGGAGGTGAGGGCTTCGAGGTCACGGAGCTGGAGTTCATAATAATGGCGCGTCATGTCGGTATTGAAGGCGATGCTTTGGGGCAGCCAGTTCAGGTTGAGCTCTTTGACGAAACGCATCCACGGGGATTTGCTTTCCATCCTTTTGAAGGGTTCCCATGGGCGATAGACGGGTGCATAATTGTAGGTCATGGCAGCACGCCAGTCAGTTTCATTTTCGTAGGCAGTGGTGCTGCCCTGATTGTGGCGCAGGGAACGGGAATAGCTGAAAGTGAAGTTACCCGGGTCGTAAGGCATCGGGTTCTTGCTGATGATGCTCAGACGGGCGTTGCTGAGGCTGAAGTTGCGGTAAGTTGTTATCTCACGGGCGATGTTCATCAGCGAATCGCGTTCCCAGTCAGTGCTGAAGGCATCGAGGGCGTCATCCAGTAGCATATCTTTGTCAAGCGGGTTATATTTGGGAGTGGTGGCTTCTTTGGAATAGGAGAAATAGATGGGTGCGGCCAACTTGGCTTTCTTGGGGAAGAAGCGTCCGAGGTCGAAGGTGGTGGTGAAGCTGTACTGATAGTAATCGTCCAGCCGGCGTTCGCTGACGCTTTGTTCCAGTCCGCCGAAGCCTGCCGTTTCCACGTGTCCGGCAAGATTGATGCTGCCGATGTCGGAAAGTTGCACATTGAGGTTACCTTGTGCCGCCCAGCCGCCATCTTCGTTGAACTCGGTGAGGCGAAGTTCATTCACCCAAATCTCTGCCGACTTGACGGTGCGGGCATTGTTTCGCACACCAATCATCAGGGTCTTGACTTCTGCCAGTGAGGGGTTGCCAATCACGCTTATCTTGTTGGCGGGTTTGTCGGGGTCATACTCTGAGTAGACCTTGGCGTAGGTTACACCGCTATTCGAGATATTCTTCAGGCGGTTGCGGGCTTTCTTTACATTGGTGAGCACACTGAGGTCGATGTCCAGATTGTTAGCTTTGGGCCAGACGGCGAGGCATCCGGCGGTGGTGCTTCCGTTGTATTCTCCGTGTGGGGTGAGGGTGAGGGGAATTTCATATTCATAATAGTTGCCACGATAGTCCGAGCCGAGACGGATGAATACCGACAATTCACCGTCCTGCGGGTCGGTAGTGAGATCGGGCAGGGCTTCGGCATGGGCAAACATTTGCAGGCGTTTATATTGGCGCATGTCCATACTGGTGTTTTTGTAGACGGCACGGGCATCACCGGGAGCCAGCTTTTCAAGTTTCAGGCTCATGGCTTGCTCGTTCTGTTGGCGTAGTTGCGGCTGTCCGGGATCGATGACGCGGGAGATGCCCGGAGGCATGATATAATTCACCGGGGTGCGGTCGCCGTTTTCTTCAATGTTGACGGCGGACACTTCGAGTGTGGCGGAGCTTGTGGTGGAGACGCCTTGTTGGGTATTGTTCAGCGCATCGGTATAGGTGCGCCACTCACCGCGTATCAATTCCAGCGTGGCAAAGCGCAGCACGACGGGTTTCTCAAATCCGGTCAGGAACATGCGCATGAAGCGGATGGATTTGAAATCTTTTATACTTCCCACGGCCTCACCACTACGTACGGGTACTTTAAACTGATACCAGCTCACCTCTTCCGTCTGTCCGTTGCGCAGGCGGACGCTGACGGTTCGCTTGTCTGTGATGTAGTTTTGTCCTACTTTCAGGTCAGCGGGGGCGAGGTGGATTTTATACTGGAAATACTTCTCTGTTTCATTCAGGGTGTTGTCCTGATTGATGTCCTCCACATCGGGCACGGTCTTTGAGGAAATATCATATCTTTCCGGGGAGTCTTCCGAAGCGGTGGAGTTGCCTTCGGTGTTGTTGTAGTACTTGTAGCGTTCCAGAATGCTGCGTTCTTCCCGGTCATAGTCACTTCCGCGGAAGTAATGATAATTGTCGCCCGAGGGGTCGTTGTAGAACTTCTGATAGGTTTCAGTATCAACCAGCCCTTGCACTTGCGACAGATATTTCTGATAGGTTGGGAAAGTGCGCTCATCATCGGTTGAAAGTCCGTTTAGACCGACATCCTGACGACGACGGGCACCGGCAGCGTTGTCGAAAGCGTATACCACGCTACGGTCGCGCGGTACACGTCCCCAGACAGTTTCTTCGGTCTTAGTTACGTCTCCATCAATGGGCAGACCGTTCTCGAAAAACTTCTTGCCGTCTTTCAGGATATCTTCGGATACTTCACCGAGATTGAGGTAGAGATAGCCTCCGGAAATGTTCCGTGCAGGGGTCCGCTCCTGCACCCCAGCAGGGTTACTACCCCCCTCCTCATAGATGAAGGGGTCGAGCAGCCAAAACGTGACATATTCAATGTTCGCCGCTTCAAAATCACTTGTGTCCAGTTTACGCATCATGCCGCCCCAACGCTTTTCAGGGTTACGCAATGTGCCGTCGGCATTTAGGTCTGTATCCAGATTATATGGTCCCCGTTCCTGTGGGTAGTACGCCAGATTCAGCACGTTCATGGCGGCGGATTCTTGATAAGGCGTCTCCTTATTCGGGAAGAGTTCCTGTTCGTACACCTCGCGCACGTAATGGTTGCTGAGTTGGTTGAGGTCGTTCTTGATGTGCGTGGGTGTTAGTGAGGAATTGCGGCGGGTGAAGAGTCCGTCGATGTGATACCACGCCAGCAGTGCCCGGTTTTTACCGTAGGCGATATTGTTGCTGAGCGATGCTTCCGGGAAAAGGGCAGATGAGGAAGGGTTGTAAGGCGTGCTTGCCAGCATCCAGTACGACGGTTGGCGCAGGTCGATGCCGCTTTGCGTGCTCTCGAAATCGTCGATGTACGAGGCATTTTGTTGCAGGCCTTTGGCATGCCCCGGGATGAGATGGGCAAATTCCACACCAAGGTTGATACTGCTGGGTGCGGTGGCGGTGACGAAAGGCAACTTATCCAGCATGTTCGTCAACCACTGGCTTTCCTTTTTCCACGAGGCATTCAGCCCCCACAGTGTATTGGAGAGCGGCTCGTCACCCATTGCCACTTTACTCGTCAACGGCTTCTCGCTGAGGTGCATGATGCTTCCGCCGAAGGAGAAGTTCTGCGAAAAGTCGTAGGTGAAATTCAGTCCCATCATCGTTTTGCGCTGCATGCTGTAGAGCGTGTTGCTTTCCAGGTTTACGCTGATGGCGGTGCCTGCATCAATAATGCTTTGGTTGAGGATGGTGACCACGCCCAGTGTATAATCCACTGTATAGTCTGAATTCTCCATCAGCGTCATGCCGCCTGCTGTCACCCGTACTGACCCTTGCGGAATGTTCATGGCTCCCAGCCGTATCTCGTTTGCATTCGAGGCACGGTATTCTCCCGTCAGGCGGTATTTATTCTTCTCTGCCGTCTGCCGTGCCACGGTGCGGGTGGAGTCATATAGTTCCTGGAACACATATTTGTCTGCCAGCGCATCGTTCCCGATAGCCTTGCGCAGGTGACTGCCGAAAGGTTCCACTACAGGAAAGTAAATACGACCATCGGATGCCGTTACCGTATACCCCTCTACAAAGTCGAAGAAACCATCTGCGCCTGTCTGGTTCTGGCTGTTCAGACGGTCGAGGTTCATGACGCGTAACAGAGGTGTTCGGGCAATCTTACCTTCGGGTATATAACGCAGATACACTCCTGTCGTATCGCTCTGGTAGGTGATGTTCAACTGGAATTTTTCTTTCTGCACCGAGTAAGCATTGAGGCTGTAAACGTTCTTCATCATCAGGTCCCAGCAGGCGGCGTCGGGAGAGTTGGCGGTATTCTTCAATAGTTTCACGAACAGGCTCTGCCCTGTCTCCTTGATGTCCGAAGAAAATTCCCCCACCTGGTAGCTTCTTCCTCCAAGCGTAAATTCAAAGGCTACTGCCAATACTTCATCGGGTTGCAAGGTTTGTTTCAGCGAGATATAACCCAGTTTGCTGTTCAGTGTATATTCCGAGGAAGTGAGCAGGCGGGCACTTTCTATCTTTTCGTAATCCATGCCGCCTTCTACACCTGGGATGCCGTTCATGGTGTTGCTCACCTGACTGATGTCTCGGGCAGCAGCATACTGGCTAATCATCTGCGCATAGAGACTGTTGGCACTGTTGGCGGGCGCATTGACATTCGATGTTGGGTTGGACGGATTTCCCGTTCCTTGCCAAGCAGTGGTATTGCCTATGTGAAAAGCTTCTCCAAGGTCGGTCAGTGCTACGATGTTCCTCGGATTATCGTAGTTATTCCGCTTATTGGTCACCCATACTTCGATGCGGTTAATCGTAACTCCCGAAAGAATATTCGGAAGTTGAGCCAGATTCCTGTCATACGTATCCCGGAAATAATGTGCGAGGAAGAAATGGCGATTCTCTTCGTAGTTATCGGCAGAGAAGTCGAAAGTGGTGGTTTGTGCGCCACCGCGGCTTGTCACAGTCTTGGCTTCACTCTCTTGTTGGCTGATGACTGCTTGCAGTTTCAATTTGCCAAACTGTAAATCCGTGCGAATACCGAACAGAGCCGATGCCCCCCGTATCAGTGAGTTGTTGGTAGACATGCTCACATTTCCCGCTTCAATCAGTTTGATGATTTCATCTTCCTTTCCTTCATACTTCAGTTTTAGTTGTTTGGTGTCAAAATCAAATGTAGCGTCCGTATTGTAGTTCATGTTCAGGTTCACCTTATCGCCCACCTTTCCGTTGACGTTGATATTGATTTTCTCATCGAAGTCGAAGCCAAGCGTCTTGCGTTGGCTTTCGGGGAGCGAAGGATTCTTCACATTCTTGTAATTCATGCCGAAACTAAGTTCCGCATTACCTTGCGTGCGTATCTGCACCCCACCGGGACCGAAAAGCTTCTCCGCCGGGCCAAGGTTGAACTTCATATCCATAAAGTCGAAGGCTTCTTTTCCTTTACCGATTTGTTCTCCATTCTTCTGACGGTAATATGCTTGCATGGATTGTTTCAGTGTCCAGTCCAGATATTCTTCAGGGGTGAGTATCATCGGCACACCAATCTCGTTGTTTCCCAGTTTGGTACGTATGAAGTATTTGTCCGTCTTCGCATCATACTCCGCCTCTGTCCGCAGGTTCATGGGCGATTGCAGGTCGGCAGGGCGGGGCGAAAGGTCCTTTAGTGTACCTGGCACGGTTTTGCGAACGGAGTATCGGGGAGGGATAGTATCTTGTGCAGTTGTTGCCTCTTGTGGATTAGTTACATTTGTGCTTTGTTGTGTATTCTGTCCCATAACGACAAAACTGCTGGGCGTTAGCCACAGCAGTAATAACCAGATTATATGTCGTATGTATGAAGACTTCATGTGTATTCAATTGTATGATGCTTTCACGCCGGAGGGAAACCTTGCTCCGGTGCTACGCCGGCTAAAGTCTTTTCAGTGCCAGCTTAATCACCTGTTCCACCGGTGCATCCGGTTCTTCTTTCAGTATCGCCAGTACCACCTTTTGCGACGGTGCTTGCGCAAATCCCAGCATCGTCAGAGCAGCAATCGCTTCTTCCTGTACTTGCGCATTGGCAGCCGTCAGCATTCCGCCAAGACTTCCCATCGTACCTCCCGTAGCCGCAGCGCCTGTTCTGATTTTATCTTTCAAATCCACAATAACCCGTTGCGCTGTCTTTAACCCAATACCCTTCACCGTCTTCAGCATGTTTGCATTCTCCGTACTGATTACATTCACCAGTTCCGCCGGTGAAAGCGCCGAGAGTATCATTCGTGCCGTATTTCCACCGATGCCCGATACGGAAATCAGTAACAGGAATAACTCCCGTTCCTGTTTATCCGCGAATCCATAGAGAATATATGCATCCTCACGTATAGCCTCGTAGATATACAATTTACACTCCTTTTTGCCTTGAATGGCAGCATACGTATTCAATGAAATATTAACGGCATATCCCAAACCGTTACAGTCGATAACTGCGGTTGCCGGGCTGAGCTCGGCAAGTCCGCCTCTGATGTATTCTATCATAATGCTTATATAACGGGCGCGCGCGATGAATATTGTGTTCCCCCGTCATAGAGTCGAGAGAGTTTTGCAGAACTTTTTCCCCTGGAAATTGTTTTAGAGGGGTAAGTAATTGAGCATGCATAAGTTTGAAACAAGTCTTAATAAAGGAAAAACTCTGTGGAACTCTGTGTTGTTTTGTAGTGAAATTAAATGAAAATGCTTACTTTTGTGCCGATAAAATAGAAAACTGATAAATAAATCCAATAAAAGAATGAAAAAAGTAAGAGCAGCCATCGTTGGCTATGGCAATATCGGGCAATACGTGCTCGAAGCATTGCAAGCAGCTCCCGACTTTGAAATTGCAGGTGTTGTACGCCGTGCAGGAGCAGAAAACCGTCCCACAGAACTAAGTGAATACCCTGTAGTGAAGAATATCAAGGAATTAGAAAGCGTTGATGTAGCTATTCTTTGTACGCCGACCCGTAGCGTAGAATCTTTTGCTAAAGAAATTCTTGCCCTGGGCATTAATACGGTTGATAGCTTTGATATCCATACCGGTATCGTAGATTTGCGCCGTACGCTGAATGCTTTTGCCAAGGAACATAACGCAGTTTCTATCATTTCCGCCGGTTGGGATCCGGGAAGCGATTCTATCGTACGTACTCTATTGGAAGCCATTGCTCCGAAGGGAATTACATACACCAATTTTGGCCCGGGAATGAGCATGGGACATACTGTTGCTGTAAAAGCTGTTGACGGTGTGAAAGCTGCCCTTTCTATGACAATTCCTACAGGAACAGGTATCCATCGCCGTATGGTTTACATTGAACTGGAGGACGGTTATGAGTTTGATAAAGTGGCTGCTGCCATCAAGGCCGATGCCTACTTCGTGAATGATGAAACACATGTGAAACAAGTACCCAGCGTAGATGCTTTGCTTGACATGGGACATGGTGTAAACCTCACTCGCAAAGGTGTTTCTGGTAAAACTCAGAATCAATTATTCGAATTCAATATGCGCATCAATAACCCTGCACTTACAGCTCAGGTGCTGGTTTGCGTAGCTCGTGCTTCTATGCGTCAGCAACCGGGTTGCTACACTATGGTAGAAGTTCCGGTTATTGACCTTCTGCCGGGTGACCGCGAAGAATGGATCGGACATTTAGTGTAAATAAATAGGACTGGTATTTACCTTACTAAAATAGACCATCTATCCGACTGGAATAGATGGTCTATTTGCTTTAAGTAGATGGTCCGTTTCATCCGAACAGACCATCTGTGTTTTTATTAGGTAGAACAATGCGTCAGAACAGGAATCGCAAGATATCGTTGAAGTTTGCCCAAAGCAACAACCCGAACAACAGGAACATACCTACCATTTGCGCACGCTCCATAAATTTGTCACTTGGTTTGCGGCGGGCTACAATTTCATAAATCAGGAACAGTACATGCCCGCCATCCAGTGCCGGAATAGGCAGAATATTCATGAAGGCAAGGATAATGGAAAGGAATGCCGTCATATACCAGAACTGGTGCCAATCCCATGTAGCAGGGAAGATGCTGCCGATAGTTCCGAAACCACCCAGTTGCTTGGCTCCCTCTTTGGAGAAGAGGTATTTCATCTGTCCTACATAACCTTTCAGCGTTTTCACACCCAGTGCCGCACCGGCAGGAAAAGAGGCGAAGAAGCTGTATTCCTTTTTTACTACGGGAAGTAATTGATTGGTCGTCATGCGCGCCACTACACCTATTTCATACAAAGAATCTGTAGCAAAAGTTAGGGTATCCGTCACTCCTGCACGTATATACGTCAATGTGATATCATGAGGAGCCAAACCGTCTTTCTGACGGCGTGCTATCTCTCTTTTGAAGTCGAAATAAGCGATATTCTCTCCATCCAATTGTGTGATGCTGTCACCCGGTTGCAGTCCGGCAAGGGCGGCAGGGCGATTGGGAAGTATACTGTCAATCACATACGGATAGCGGAATGAGGCGAAACGTACACTGTCAGCCAGTAAGCGCTCCATCATATCTTCCTGAATGTAAACCGAGGCTTTCTCTCCACCACGCAGTACGGTTACTTCACGGGCATCAACAACACTTGTCAACAGGTCGCCATCGTAACGTTCGAAAGGTACACCATCGGCAGATATCAGTATGTCACCGTCACGGAAACCGATGGCTTTTGCGGTTTCATTGAACTCCATACCCAACGGAGCTTTCTGCACCGGAACGTATTCATCGCCCCATGTAAAGAGTATCATGGAGTAAATGAACAACGCCAGCAGGAAGTTGAACACTACGCCGCCCACCATAATGAGCAATCGTTGCCACGCCGGTTTGGCACGGAATTCCCACGGTTGCATAGGCTGTTGCATCTGCTCGGTGTCCATAGACTCGTCTATCATACCTGATATTTTCACATAGCCACCTAACGGTAACCAACCGATGCCATATTCTGTATCACTGTTTTTGGGCTTGAACTTGAATAGAGTGAACCACGGGTCGAAGAACAAGCAAAACTTTTCTACCCGCGTCTTGAAGAGGCGGGCGAAGAGGAAGTGCCCTCCCTCATGAACAATAACGAGCAACGAAAGGCTCATAATGAGTTGTAGGGCACGAATCAAAAATGTTTCCATCTAATAAACTTTCTATTTTTACTATTTACAATTTACTATATTAAATGCGGCTTATTACTAATCACTTAGACCGCTAATCACTTTATAAGTTCCTGTGCAATCCGGCGCGCCATCGCATCTGTAGCCACATAATCTTCGTATTCCGGCTTTTCTACAAATGCTACAATCGACATTGTTTTTTCTATCACATCACTCATCCCGAGGAACGAAATCTCATCCCGTAGGAAAGCGGCTACCACCACTTCATTCGCCGCATTAACAATGCAAGGCATATTTCCTCCCTTATGCAAAGCTTCGTAAGCCAATGCCAGGTTGCGGAAACGGGTTGTATCCGGTTGCTCAAAAGTCAGATTTGTGCACATCTTAAAATCCAATCTAGGGAACGAAGCTTTCAGGCGTTGCGGATAAGAAAATGCATACTGGATAGGCAAGCGCATATCCGGCATACCCAATTGCGCCTTTACCGCACCATCCTCAAACTGTACCATAGAATGGATGATAGACTGCGGATGTACCACTACTTCAATTTGGTCGGGGCGCACGCCGAACAGCCATTTTGCTTCTATCACTTCGAATCCTTTGTTCATCATTGAAGCGGAGTCAATCGTAATCTTCGCTCCCATATCCCAGTTGGGATGTTTCAATGCTTGCACTTTGGTTACCGTAGCCAGTTGTTCCATTGTACAGTTGCGGAACGGGCCGCCGGAAGCCGTAAGAATAACCTTTTCTAGCGGGTTTCCGAGTTCTCCTGCCAAACACTGAAAAACAGCCGAATGTTCAGAATCTACCGGCAATATAGGTGTGCCGGAGAGGCGTGCCAGATCGTTGATCAGTTCGCCGGCCACCACAAGCGTTTCCTTATTGGCAAGGGCGATAGGTTTCCGGGCACGTATGGCGTTCATCGTCGGTTTCAATCCGGCATAACCCACTATGGCGGTCAGAACGATGTCAATCTCAGAGTCCTCCACAATTTGGCAGATGGCTTCCGTTCCCGCATATACTTTGATAGGCAGGTCGGCGAGCGCTTCTTTCAGTTGGGCATATTTCGTTTCGTTGGCTATGACTACTGCTTCAGGCTTGAACTTCCGCGCCTGAACAATGAGTTCTTCTACCCGGTTGTTGGCAGTCAGCACATAAGCTTCGTACTGGTCGGATTGCTCCTCAATAACCTGTAATGCTTGTGTACCGATGGAACCTGTGGAACCGAGTATAGCAATTTGTTTCTTCATTTATATATTTACGGTTTGACTACTTTGTTAATCACTAATCACTCTTCACTTATCACTAAAATACGATATATTGTTCCGGATTTACTGCCCGTCCTTTATGCCACAACTCAAAGTGCAGATGAGGACCGGTAGTCAATTGGCCACTGTTTCCTACCAGTGCAATGGCTTCTCCGGCTTGCACGGCATCACCTTCCCGTTTCAGTAGGGAGCCGCAATGTTTGTACACGGATATGAAGTCCTGGTTATGCTGTACCTCTATCACATACCCCGTTTCGGCAGTGTATGTGCTCAGTATGACTGTACCGTCTAGCGTAGCAAGTACACTTTCTCCGGGATTGGCGGCGATATCCGTGCCGTAATGTTTCCTGTCAGCATCAAATTTATCCGTAATCATACCCCGTGTAGGGCGATAAAATATCAATCCCTCTATATCGGGGCGGGCGGTGATGCTTGTCAGATTATATTTTTCTGTTTCTTCATACTGTTTGCGAAATTCCGCTTCCCGTTGTGTACGTTCCATCAATGAGTCTTCTCGTACGGTGGTTAGAGAGTCCATCGAGTGAACTGTATCTACGCGTACTGTTCCACGGAAAATATCCTGTATATTCATGATATACAGATTTTGGCGTTCCACCAACTGTTGGAGTGAGTCTGCGCGCAAGGCATTTTCCACTACCTGGGCACGGACGTCACTGTTCATGTATCCCGGCAGGTAGTTGCGCAAAGGAGTAAAAGTAATGATAGCTGCGGCAATCAGAAACAGTACCGTCAGTACGGAAAGCAATACCGAAATACCATTCAGCTTGGACACACGGATACCTACCACTTCTTCGAGTGTATTCTCGTTGATAATGGTCAGTTTATATTTGAACTTAATGTTGTTCCAAAAAGCTTTATGCCGTTTCTTTTTCATCATACGCATTTATCACTCTATCACTTATCACTCTTCTCATACCTCTTCTGTTTCATCCAGTGCCAGCAACCCTTCCGGTAATTCCATCGTAATTACTTTGTGTTTCTGGTCAATGTTTCTGATGAATTCTTCCTGTGCAGGGATTAGTAGTTCTTCTCCCTGATAATCTACTACAAACAAAGTATTGATGGTTGTAGTGTCCACTTCCGTCACTTCTCCCAAGTCTCCGTGCTTCACTTCTTCCACACGACAACCGACGAAGAAATCCCATGTCAGTTCTCCCGGTGCAGCATCCTCGGCATGTTGGGCAGGGAAGTAAACTTCCACATTGGTAAACATCCGAGCACGTTCCGCCGTATCTATTCCTTCCAGTTTCACCAGCGCGGTGAAGTCGGAACGGAAACGATACTCTTCTAAAAAGAAAGGTACAAAAATACCATCCAACTGGCAGATGAGGTATTCCGCTTCCACCCGGTCGAAGATATCGTCGGTGAATGTAAAAGACAACTCGCCATGAATTCCATGCGGTTTGTTGAACACTCCTATTTTATATACGTCTTCTTTGCGTATCATATTATATTCTTGTTATTCTCGCCCCGATAGCATTCAGTCTTCTTTCAATATCCTGATACCCCCGGTCTATCTGTTCTATATTATGAATTCGGCTACTTCCCTCCGCGCTCATTGCAGCAATCAATAACGCAATACCGGCACGGATGTCAGGTGAAGTCATATTTCCACCTCGCAATCGCATGGCATGGTTATGACCAATGACAACTGCCCGGTGAGGGTCGCAAAGGATAATCTGTGCTCCCATATCTATCAGCTTGTCCACGAAGAACAAGCGGCTTTCGAACATTTTCTGATGAATCAGTACACTGCCTTTAGCCTGAGTGGCAACTACAAGTAACACACTCAGCAAGTCCGGCGTCAGTCCGGGCCAGGGAGCATCAGCAATGGTCATAATGGAACCATCGATAAAAGACTCTATCTGATACGTTTCCTGTGCGGGCACATAGATGTCATCTTCCCGTTGTTCGAGCTTTATGCCGAGGCGGCGGAAACTCTCGGGAATGATGCCCAGATTCTCATAAGAAACGTTCTTAATGGTGAGCTCACTTTTTGTCATAGCTGCCATACCGATGAAACTACCCACTTCAATCATGTCGGGAAGTATGGTATGCTCGGTGCCGTGCAGTTCGTCCACACCTTCAATTGTCAACAGGTTGGACGCGATGCCTTGTATGCGGGCACCCATGCGGTTCAACATCTTGCAGAGTTGTTGCAGATACGGTTCGCAAGCAGCATTGTAAATCGTAGTAGTTCCTTTAGCCAGTACCGCTGCCATGACGATGTTAGCAGTTCCGGTAACTGAAGCCTCGTCCAGTAACATATAGGTCCCCTTCAATTCACAGGCTGAAATTTCATAAGCCTCGCGCTCCGCATTGTAAGAGAAGTTAGCACCCAGATTCTGTATGCCAATAAAGTGAGTATCCAGACGTCGGCGTCCTATCTTGTCTCCACCCGGTTTAGAAATCATTGCCTTGTGAAAGCGTGCCACCATCGGACCGATAAGCATCACTGAGCCGCGCAGACTGGAGCATTTCTTCAGGAATTCATCACTTTCCAGATAACTCAAATCCAGCTTCTCCGCCTTGAAACTATACGTATCGATATCTTTCTTGGATACCGTGACACCCATGTCGCGCATCAGTTGAATGAGGTTGTTGACGTCTAGAATGTCCGGAATGTTATGTACCGTCACCTCTTCGGCAGTCAACAGTGTGGCGCAGATAATCTGTAATACCTCGTTTTTTGCGCCTTGTGGGTGAATCTCACCGGATAATCTGTGTCCTCCTTCAATTACGAATGATGCCATATTATAAATTATAAATTAAAAATTAAAAGATGGAGAACGGGAATGAAGGCCTCTGACTGGCTTATTTCTCAATTCTCAATTTTTAATTTAGTTAGTATTTCCTTTTATTGCTTCGGTTATCTCTCCGGTTATTCAGATTATTCACCTTCGGGCGATAATTCTGATTGATACGTTCGGCCATCAGTTTAATGATGTCGTCCGTCATTTGCAGTTTGCCGTTGGAGTATTCAGCCAGGTCTTCTGCTATTTTACGGTCGTCTATCGTATCTTTGTTCCAAGTCATATAATCCTTTTTCATGTGGTTGCAGATCAGTGCTATCAGGTTCTGTTTTTCGTCACCTTCGGGGAATTCAATCGCCTTCTTTATCAACACTTCCAACGTACGGCCATAGTGGCGGTAACGGATTTTTGTACTGGGATAAGGAATGGGTTCCGGTTTGGTGTTCAGATTATCTTTGCGGATAATCTCGTACGGATAATCAATATCCAGCTTGAAGTCGGACATGATAGCTAGATGATCCCATAACTTATGTTTGAAATCGGGTACATCACGAAGGTGGGGGAACATGTTGCCCATAATGTTGATAATGGTGTTAGCGCAACGTTGGCGTTCCGCACGGTCTTCAATAGTCAACGCATGGTTAACCATATTTTGGATGCTGCGTCCGTATTCCGGCAAAGGCATCCGCTTTTGTTGAGTGTTATATTGCATACTTATTAAATTGAAAATTGAGAATTAAAAATTGAGAAATATTAGAGAAGCTTCTTGGGTTGGGATGCTACGAACTCTTTCAGGTAGAACGGCTCGAAGTAGGCTACGTCCTTGAAGTCTTTTTCAGCCATTGCCTTTTCGGCAAGGGGGAACATCATCTTTGCCAGCGGATGGATGTCGTCTATGAAATGGGCATTGGGATGTGTAATTTTACCCTTGCATTTTTCTGCTCCATCTCCGAAGAAATAAACGGGATGCTGGTCTAGAAATTCCGTATAAGAGTTTTCGTCTATAATGTCGGCGGCTATATCGCGCACTGGTTTCAGGGCGCGGTCGTAGATGGCGGCATATACTTCCATGCGCCGTGCGTCAATCATGGGGCACAGTAATGCATCTTCGGGCAGCTCATCGTGATAGAGTAGTACCGGTACGCACTGCACCTTCAATGTCGGCAGCCCTATCAACGAAATATTGCGCCCGTAGCAAATGCCTTTTGCCATCGAGACACCTATGCGCAGACCGGTATAAGAACCCGGGCCACAGCTCACCGCTACAGCGTTAATCGGCATCGCGTGACTGTCGGCAAACGACAGAGCTTCGTCTACAAATACTCCCAGTAAAACTGCATGTGAAGGGCCGTTGAGGTCTTCTTTCGTAAAGACATTTTGTCCATCTTCACTCACGGCAACGGAGCATGCAGAGGTGGACGTTTCGATATGTAAAATGCACGACATAGCTTTCTTATTATTAATCGCTTCTTTATTCTTGTTTTAAATGTGGCAAATTTACAGGTTTATTTTCAGATACACAAGCGAATCTAAAAAGGGTTCAGCATCTTTCTTACAGCATTATTGGGAGTGTTTTTAGATTATTTCTATCTTTGCTTCCGATTTTAGGAATAAATACAGAATTCGTTAACAAAAAATAACCGGCACAAGGAGGCTGTTGTATCTGTAATTATGATTATAACTATTATTATTGTAGTTTTGGTTTTGGTAGTGATTTCTATGTACAACTCGTTGGTGAGGAAGAGAAATCAGATAGAAAATGCTTTTGCCACTATTGATGTGATGTTGAAACAGCGCTTTGACCTGATCCCTAATCTGGTGGCAACAGTACAGCAATATGCCAAGCATGAAGCTGACACTTTCTCGGCAATAACGGAAATGCGAAATAAAACTTACACAGCTCTTAATGACAGTGAGAAGGCAGACTTTGACAAAATGTTTTCTAAAATCCGCACACAATTTTTCGCCGTGGCGGAGAATTATCCCGAATTGAAAGCATCAGAAAACTTCCTTCAGTTACAACGTTCGCTGAATGAAACGGAAGAACAACTGGCTGCTGCGCGTCGCACCTATAATGCTTCTGTAACGGAATATAATAATGCAGTTCAGTCGTTCCCCACAAATCTGCTGGCGGGTATGTTTGGTTTTACAAGAAAAGAAGTACTGACGATTCCGGAAGTGGAACGCACAACTCCGAATGTAAAGAATTTATTTAATTCATAAAAAAATAGCCGGGCAATGGGTTATGTTGACTTTGACTCTCTGGCGCAGAAACTGACTCCCACATTACAGGTTCTGGAGGGTAAACGTAAGGAACTCTTAAAAAAAGGTTGTTCCGAAGGGGCGCGCTATGCTGCCCTTTTTCTGATAGTAGGAGTTATTATCTTGATAATATTAAAATTGGAAGGAATCCTTGCTCCGATAGCTATTGCCGTCATATCTGTGATTATTTTTATCACTTGTGTAAATAATAAGTCGAAAATAGTTTCTTCTTTTTATAAGGGAGAAGTGGTAAACGAAGTCATTCATGCCTTTTGTCCTGATGCTACATTTTCTCCGGATTCAGGAATCGATGAGAGTGTTTTTGAAAATTGCGGGCTGTTCATCTCCCCCGACCGTTATCATGCAGAAGACCTGATAGAGGGTTGTTTGGGTAAAACCAGTTTCGTTTGTTCGGAAGTACATGCGGAAGAACGCAGGACACGTTCCACTAAAAATGGAGTGCAGCATTATTGGGTAGATATTTTCAAGGGATTTCTTTTTATAGCTGATTTTCACAAAGATTTTCAGGGAGAGACTACCATTTTGCGGAACAGTCTGTTTAAACTTAAAATGGGAGCATCGAGGGTGAAGATGGAGAGTCCTGAGTTTGAAAAGGTTTTTGATGTCTTTTCCACTGACCAAATTGAGGCACGTTACCTGATTACTCCGTCTATGATGGAAAGGATGTTGAAGCTGGACAATAATTTCGAGAAAGGGATTACCATCAGTTTCCGTAATTCAACGATTCTGGTTGCTATACCGGATTCTAAGAACCGTTTTGAAGCCGATGTGTGGAGTTCTTTGAATGATATGAGTCTTCTTAAATCGGATTTTGCAGTGCTCCAGTCTTTGTTGGCTATTGTGGAGGAACTAAACCTGAACACACGTATTTGGAGTAAAGAGTAAACGGTAAACAATATCACTTATTTCATGAATAATTTTCACTAATGAAATTATTCATGTAATTTTGCGGAAAACTAAAAGAATCTTATGATACAATCCATGACCGGATACGGTAAAGCAACTGCTGAACTGCCCGATAAAAAAATCAATGTAGAAATCAAATCGCTTAATAGTAAAGCGATGGATCTGTCAACCCGCATCGCCCCTCTCTACCGGGAAAAAGAAATAGAAATCCGCAACGAGATTGCTAAAGCACTGGAACGTGGTAAAGTGGATTTCAGTCTGTGGATTGAAAAAAAGGATGCCTGCGAACTGGTGACTCCTATCAATCAGGATGTAGTTGTGGCTTATTACGAACGTATCCGGGCAATCTCCGAAGCTACCGGTATCCCCGTACCCGAGGATTGGTTCTCTACTTTGCTTCGCATGCCGGATGTGATGACCAAGAACGATATTCAGGAACTGACCGAAGAAGAATGGAAAGCTGTTCATGCAACCGTACTTCAAGCCATTCAGAGTTTGGTAGACTTCCGCAAGCAGGAAGGCGCAGCGCTGGAAAAAAAGTTCCGTGAGAAGATTGCCAATATTTCCAATCTGCTGACTACCGTAGAACCTTATGAAAAGGAGCGCATAGAGAAAATCAAAGAGCGCATTACGGATGCTTTGGAGAAGACTATCAGTGTGGACTATGACAAGAATCGTCTGGAGCAAGAACTCATCTACCACATTGAAAAACTGGACATCAATGAGGAGAAACAACGTCTCAGCAATCACCTGAAATACTTTATCAATACGCTGGAAGATGGAAACGGGCAAGGCAAGAAGTTAGGCTTCATCGCTCAGGAAATGGGACGCGAAATCAATACACTTGGCAGTAAATCCAATCATGCTGAAATGCAGAAGATTGTGGTGCAGATGAAGGATGAACTGGAACAAATCAAAGAACAGGTGTTGAACGTGATGTAAAGCGTGCACAAAGTCATCTTAAACTTTTAATAATAATTCTAAGTATGGGCAAACTCATTATATTTTCAGCTCCCTCAGGCTCAGGCAAATCAACTATTATTAACTATCTGTTGACGCAGAATCTCAATCTTGCATTCTCTTGTTCTGCCACCAGTCGTCCGCCGCGCGGAACAGAACAACACGGAGTGGAGTATTTCTTTCTCTCTCCCGATGAATTTCGTACTCGAATAGCCAATGATGAGTTTCTGGAATATGAGGAAGTATATAAAGACCGTTACTACGGAACGTTGAAATCGCAGGTAGAAACTCAGTTGGCTGCCGGACAAAACGTAGTTTTCGATGTGGACGTTGTGGGTGGTTGCAATATAAAGAAGTATTACGGCGATCGTGCTTTGTCAGTCTTCATTCAGCCCCCTTCGGTAGAGGAATTGCGTAAGCGTCTGGTTGGACGTGGAACGGATGCGCCCGAGGTGATAGAAAGCCGTGTTTCTAAAGCGGAATATGAACTGACGTTTGCTCCTAAGTTCGATAAGGTTATTGTGAATGATGATTTGGAAAAGGCTAAGGCGGAAGCTTTGCGTGTAATTACAGAGTTTTTATCCGAATAAACCAATCATATGTATAGACCGAAACCTGTTTCTCCGAGACAAAATAAAATATTACTGATTCTTAACGGTATCCTTATTCCTACGACTCTTGCACTCGGCGGTGTAAGTCTTTACTATAAGCAATGGGTGTCAGTGATAGCCATGATTTTGGTGCTATTATCAGCTATTCTGAATACCTATAATTGCTGGAAACGCTTAAAAGAAAAATCATGAAGACAGGTATCTTCAGCGGTTCTTTCAATCCGGTACACATCGGACATCTTGCTCTTGCCAACTACCTGTGTGAGTATGAAGGGCTGGATGAAGTGTGGTTTCTCGTAACCCCTCACAATCCGCTGAAAACAGAAGATGAACTGATGGACGACGAACTTCGCTTGAAGTTGGTTCAACTTGCCATAGCCGGTTATCCCCGTTTTAAGGCTTCTGATATTGAATTTCATTTACCCCGCCCATCCTATACCATCCATACGCTGGAGAAACTGAAAGAGATTTATCCCGACCGGGAGTTTCATTTGATTATCGGCTCGGATAATTGGAAACTTTTCCCTCGTTGGTATCAGTCGGAACGTATTCTTGCCGAAAATCCTGTTCTTGTTTATCCACGTCCCGGTTATCCGGTATCTTCGGATTCCCTTTCGGAAAATGTAAAAGTAGCCTCTTCACCTACCTTCGAAATCAGCTCTACTTTTATCCGTCGGGCGATGGAAGAAGGAAAAGATATTCGTTACTTCCTCCATCCGGCGGTTTATGAGGCACTGCTTTCTGAGTTTTCCCGTTGAAAAGGATATTAATGCTTGGGATGGAATAATCCCTTTGCATCAATATCTACATCCAGCATGTATGAGCTGGTTGCCTGTTCTTTTGGCATAATCCGGTCTATTCTGTTTAAGTCTTCCTTTGTCAGTTTCACTTTCAGTGCTTGAATTGTATCTTTTATTTGGGAAGCGGTTCTTGAGCCTACCAGTGCGATGATGTCTTCACCTTGTGCCAGTACCCAGGCAATGGCAAGTTGTGCCAGGGTAGCTTGCTTTTCGTCAGCTATCTCTTTCAGTGCATCGGCACGGGCAAGATTCGTTTTCATTGCGTCCAGTGCTTCCGGAGAAATCCTTTGGCCAATGGATTTCAGTTTTTCTTCTTGTGAGCTTCCGCCAATCAGCCCCGAAAGAAGTACGCCAAAAGCAACAACCCCAACGCCTAATTCTCTTGCTGTCGGTAAAAGCTCATCTTCTATATGGCGGTCTGCCAGTGAGTATCTTACTTCAACCAGACTTATAGGATGTACTGCATTCGCCCTGCGGAGTATATCGCCGTTTACTTCTGAAATCCCTATATTCTTCACATATCCTCTTTTTACTAAGTCGGATATGGCACCGATTGTGTCTTCTACAGGTATGTGCGGGTTGATTCGGGCCGGTTGATATAAGTCTACATAGTCAGTGCCTAAGCGGCTCAGTGTATAACGCAGATAATTTTCCACGGCCTCCGGACGGGCATCCATTCCATACATTCTTCCATCTACCCCCTGCATGGCTCCGAATTTCACAGATATGAATACATCCTCCCGCCTGCGGGTTTTCAGTGCTTCCTTTATCAGCATTTCACTTTGGCCATTACCGTAGAAATCTGCGGTATTCAGAAAGTTTACTCCTCCGTCCAGTGCTCTGTGGATGGTGCTGATGCCTTCGTTGACATCTCCCATTCTCATGCTTCCTAATCCTATGCGTGAAAGCATGAAGTTGCTTGTTTTTTCTTTTGATAAGTTTAAATATTCCATATTGCTTAATTATTAAGTTTCTATTGACAGTGCAAAGGTCGGATAGAATAGCTAAACAAACAAGGTCATTTTACTGCTATGTTTAGTCATAATCCGGATTGTGTGTGTTGTAGATAGAAATAATAATTATATTTGTATTCTGTTATTAGTCATTTATCGGAATTATGGTGAAAGATACAGTATTTAATTTAAGTTTTCAGGATTATTTTGAAAGGATGATGCCTCAGGTGTCCTTTCAGGAGCAACTGGTAGTTGTCGATTTGGATGATTCGGTAACAAAGGAGGATAAAGTGGGGAGATATCCAATGAGACTTGAAGCCTCTTCATTGGTAGTAGTCTTATCCGGCGAAATGAGCATTGAAGTGGATTATCTGCCTTATACCCTTAAACCGCATACAGTGATGCAGTTATTGGCCGACAATATAATTGGTAATGTAGTGCATACTTCTGATTTCAGTGCATATTTAATTCTCTTCTCGCCGGAATTGAAACAGGAAATCATGTCTCTTACTTCCGGCATACGTTTTCCGAAAGCGGGCAATCTGAAACGCTTGTACCCCGAACAGATGCTAACCGATGATGAATGCGGAATTGCTGTGAATCGGATTGAGCGCATCAAACAGTATATAGCCGATACCACCCATCTTTACCGATCCACGATTATTAAAAATAAAGTGATAAATTTGTTGCTTGATATTACCAATAGTCGTTGGAAAACGTATGGGGAAAGAGAAGTTTCGTTTTCGCGCAATGAAATAATCCGTCAGCGTTTTCACGAGTTACTACTGGAGAATTGCCGGAAGCGCCGTGATGTAGGATTTTATGCGCAAGAGTTGTGTGTCACTCCTGATTATTTATCAAAGATAATACGGGAGTGCGACGGTCAGTCAGCACTGAAATGGATAAGCAATGCCGTTGTAACAGAAGCCAAACTCCTGTTGCGACGACCGGATATGAATATCAACCAAATAGCGATTGAATTAAATTTTCCGGACCAATCTACATTTGGAAAATTTTTCAAAAGGAATACAGGCGTAGCACCTGCCCGATACAGGGCAGATACTTTACGAAAAGAGGCCGGTTATCGCTGATTCCTTATATAAACCACTGAACGTCCTCCGCCTCGTTTGCGGATAATGCCTTCTGCCAGATATTCCTGCAAATCACAAGTAGCCCGGCGGTCGGTCACATTCGTCAGGCGGGAGTACTCGGCACGCGTAATGCAGATATTTACTTCCAAGAATTTCAGCATCATTTCTTTTCTTTTTTCAGGGGTTACTGCCGGTTTTTTTGTTGCCATCTTCTTGTCCAGCCTTTCCAAATCCATTTGATACCTTACGTACTTTTTGAAGTCTTTGCTTGGACGGAACTTCACCGTTTCGAACCTTACGGACTCGGCACGGATATCTTTCTTGTTCATGGCGGGTCGCATGCATTTCAGCGTAGTGCTGAAGTATCCTAACTCGTCAAATTCCACACTGTATCCATCGGCAAGCCAGTCGCCCAGTGCATTGCTGATGGCTTGCATAATGCCCACTATCATGGCGTGCGGCATGTGCTGTTCTTTCATCACCCGTTCCTGGAACTCTTTTGCCGTAATGGTGCCTTTGGAGTGTACGCGTGCGTGCAGTGGTTTCTTCTTACCTTCTCCACTGGGGTCCGGTGTTTCGTAGAGGTCATAATAAGTACTCATATATACATTGTTTTAAGAGGTTTATACTTCCGTAGAAACAAACTGGCACCGGAACCGCAAGAAACTAATGTCGGATGTGCTACGAACTAATATTTTTCATACTAAAAAATATTCATACCACAAATATAGTAGTTTCTTACAATAGTTATACTATTCACTTACAATAATTATAGAATTATCTTACAACAGTTGATGTATGAATAGTTTTTAGTATGAAAAATATTAGTTCCTTGCGGTGCGGGGATTAGTTTTTAGGGAGTTGGATGTTAGTTTTATTTAAGATAGCAAGATTTGGTTTTGCTAACCACATTTATAAGTAGATTCAAATATCGGAAAAATGATATGGAAGCTTCCATATATATAGAAGAATCTCTTATATTCACTTAACATAGATATGTCAAGATGGGGCATGACTATAAGGATGGCATGCTGGATATTTATGTAGAAGATACAAGGTTGAGGATTGAGAAAATGAACTTACCGAAAATATTCGAACGCTTCAAGAAGTTGAATGCCTTTATATAAGGCACAGAACTAGGACTACCTATCTGTAAGTCTATTGCTGAACAGATAGGAGGGGATGTTGGTGTGGAGTCCAAATGTGGAAAAGACTCTGCTTTTCATGTATGACTCCTTTGCTTGGTTGAGTAAGTTATGATTATTCGGATCTCTATCTCTCAGCTTCTATAGTGTAGGTGAAACTATCTGCCCGATAGTATCCTATGTTGTACTCTATAGGTGTTCCATTGACATCATAAACAAATCTTTTCCTTATTAATATAGGATCGCTGGATTTAATATCCAATTTTTCTGCGATAAATTCTCCCGCCAGACGTGCGGTAACTTCCTCTTTGCTGGTTTTTACTATGATATTATATTTGTTTTCGAGTATTCCATAAAGAGGTTGGGCAAAATCTTCGTCACCTGTCAATGGAATATTGGGATTGAAATAAGAGATAAAGGAAACAAATGGGTATTCTTTATTACCCCGCACTCTTTCCAGTACCATACATTTAGTTCCCTTTTCAGGGTCTATTTTGAAGAAGGTGCATATTTCTTCGGAAGGTTTTTTGAAACTAACATGCAATTCGAAGTTTTTGATCTCAATTCCCAGCATTTTCATTTCTTGTGAGAAGCTGAGCCAGTTTTTGACACCTCCTACAATACCTTTCTTTACGGCTCTTGTACCATGGCCTTTTTTTCTAACAAGTAGTCCTTCGAAAACAAGTTTATTGATAGCTTGACGAAGAGTGTTTCTTGATATGTTTAATTGTTCAGACAATAGGACTTCGTTTGGAAGTAACTTCCCATTCTTGTATTCTTCTGATTCAATAAGTTTTCTTAGTACTTCTTCTGCTTGAATATGAAGTGGTTTCTCTGAATTAGGATCTAATTTCATGCTCATTCGTTGTTCTTTCGTTCTTTGATAACGCAAAGATAATTCTTTTTTTTAGAAAAAAATCCAAATATCCTTTTATTTTAAATAGAAACCTGTATATTTGCACAAACTATTATATGTTCATACATATTAAAATGAAAAATAAATATCTATAATTATGAGAAAAGTTAATTACGACAGATTTCCTTCTACCAAAATTTCGGGAACAATTTTTCAGGGATGGGATGATATTCATGTCTTGTTAGCGGAGTGTTTTGAGACCAAGATGGTTTTAGTTGTTGATTTCTATACAGGAGTGAATGAAGAAGAGGTGATGAATGAATTAGAGTTATTGTCTCCCACCTTATTAATTAATACGCGTGACTTAATGAAGCCGGAAGAAGAGATTAAGGTGATGACGGAACGCTTTATGACGGATGACATTCTTTTTGGTTATGTTACGAACTTAACTTTGAGTGACTATTTCGATGTAGAGAAGTTGGAGACAGCCCGTAAGCAAATGGCAACCGCAGCAGGAAAAGTGATTGTTGCGGGAGCAGGTGCTGCTATGTTAGCTTCTGCTGATGCCACATTGGTTTATGTGGATATGGCTCGTTGGGAAATACAACAACGCTTTCGTGCGCACAAAGTTAAAGCTTTAGGTGTGGACAATCGTGCGGATGCTGTATCATTGCAATATAAAAGAGGATACTTCAATGATTGGAGGATTCTTGATAAGTATAAAGAAGGTTTGTTTCATCAAGTGGATTTTTGGTTGGATACTCATATTGCTGATAAACCGAAGTTGATTGATAAAGAGACATTTTTTAAAGGAATAGAAGAAACGGTTAAGACTCCTTTCCGTGTAGTTCCTTTCTTTGATCCGGCTCCTTGGGGGGGACAATGGATGAAGGAGGTGTGTGGCTTAAATCCTGAGAAAGAAAATTATGGCTGGTGCTTCGACTGTGTGCCCGAAGAAAATAGTCTGTATTTAGAGGTTAATGGTATTCGTTTTGAATTGCCTTCTGTAGATTTGGTACTTTTGAAATCCAAAGAATTGCTGGGAGAACCGGTGGAAGCTCGCTTCGGTAAGGATTTTCCTATTCGTTTCGACTTTTTGGATACGGTAGGCGGTGGAAACCTGAGCTTGCAAGTGCATCCTACCACACAGTTTATCCGTGAAAACTTTGGTATGTATTATACTCAAGATGAAAGCTATTATTTGTTGGATGCTAAAGAAGGGGCATCTGTTTATCTTGGCTTGAAGACTGGCATCAATAAGTGCGAAATGATTCATGATTTGCGTGAAGCACAAAAAGGAAAGTTGATTTTCGATGCAGAGAAGTATGTGAATAAGTTACCGGCTCAGAAACATGATCATTATTTGATTCCCGGAGGTACAATACATTGTTCCGGTTCAGAAGCACTTGTATTGGAAATTAGTTCTACTCCCAATTTGTTTACTTTTAAACTTTGGGATTGGCAACGTTTGGGTTTGGATGGACAGCCGCGTCCAATTAATGTGGAAAGAGGAAAGTGTGTGATAGACTGGCAGCGTGATACGGAATATGTGAATGAACATCTGGTGAATCATTTTACTCAAGTGGCGGATGGTGACGGCTGGAGAGAAGAATGTACGGGACTACATCCGAATGAATTTATTGAGACACGCCGTCATTGGTTCTCTAAGTCAGTTACACATCATACAGGTGGTAGTGTGAATGTCTTGAATTTGGTGGAAGGTGAAGAAGCTATTATTGAAAGTCCGACAAATGCTTTCAAACCTTTTGTAGTGCATTATGCTGAAACATTTATAATTCCGGCAGGTGTGGGCGAATATACAATTGCTCCTTATGGCAAGTCTTTAGGAATGGAATGCGGAACCATCAAGGCTTATGTAAGATTTTGAAAAAAGAATAGTTTAATTTAAATCTGATATTATATGTATAAACATGATGAAAGGGTAGTGATGACCTTGGATGCCGGGGGAACAAACTTCGTTTTTTCGGCAATAAAAGGTTGTGCATCTATTGTAGAACCCGTATGCTTGTCAGCGGTACCAGATGACTTGGATAAATGTTTGTCTGTATTGATTGCAGGTTTTAGTAAAGTGAAAGAAGTGCTGAGAGAAGAACCTGTAGCTATAAGCTTTGCTTTCCCTGGACCAGCGGATTATGAAAATGGTGTTTTAGGAAATTTGCATAATTTTCCTGCATTCAATGGTGGTGTTGCTTTGGGGCCATATTTAGAAGAGAAATTGGGAGTTCCTACTTTTATAAATAATGATGGAAATCTTTTTGCTTATGGTGAAGCGTTAGCCGGAGCATTACCTGAAATTAATGGAATGTTAGAAAAGACAGGTAACATTAAACGCTATAGGAATCTCATTGGCGTAACTTTAGGTACTGGTTTTGGATGTGGTATTGTTATAAACGGGGAACTCCTTGTAGGTGATAATAGTTGTGGTGGTGATTTGTTCGGTTTTCGCAATTGCTTTTTCGATGATATGATTATTGAAGAAAGTGTAAGCATACGTGCCGTACAAAGAGTTTATAAAGAATTGTCCAAAGACAATCGGGACTTGACTCCTAAAGCTATATTTGATATTGCTGAACGTAAAATAGAAGGTGATATCGAGGCTGCTGCTAAAAGTTTTGCTTCTCTTGGAATAGCGGTTGCAAATGCTCTTACTTATGTTTTGTTTTTGATAGATGGTGTGGTTGTTATTGGTGGAGGTCTTTCTGGAGCAGCGAAGTATATAATGCCATCCTTGATGGCTACATTTAAAAAGCAATTGCATTCATTCTCGGGTTTGTCTTTCCCAATGGTACAAATGGAAACATATTATCTGGACGAAGAGGCTGATCTTGAGTCGTTTTTAAAGAAGGAGTATGAAACGGTTATAGTTCCTGATAGTAAGAAGAAAGTCACTTATTTTTCCAAGAAGAAAACGGGAATTATTTTATCTCATATTGGAGCTAGTCAAGCAATTTCTTTGGGCGCTTATGCATTTGCCCTTCATAAACTGGACGAAGCTTCTTGCTCTTGAATTAAATCATGTTTAGATTACACCATATTATATTCAATACATGAAAAAACAAAAATCATTATTATTGTCATTACCGGTGCTTTTAGGGTTCTTTGTAATGGGCTTTTGTGATATAGTTGGCATATCATCGGATTATGTGCAACGTATGTTTGACTGGTCTCCGGCATTGACAGGATTTGTTCCGTCAATGGTCTTTATTTGGTTTCTATTTCTTGGTATTCCAATAGGAAATAAAATGAATCAGTGGGGACGGAAAAACACAGTCCTTTTAAGTATGGCAATAACCATAGTTGGTATGTTTTTGCCGCTTTTCTCTTATAATAGCATGACTTGCGTTGCTGCCTATGCTCTACTTGGCATCGGCAATGCCATATTGCAAGTCTCGTTGAATCCGCTATTGAATAATGTTATAAGAAGTGGCAAAATGTTGACTAGCAGCCTCACAGCAGGACAAGTTGTAAAAGCCATTTCATCTCTTCTAGGTCCTGAAATAGTATTGTTTACAGTGTCACATTTTAGTGAGGATAAGTGGTATTATTGCTTTCCGGTATTGGGTGTTATTACTTTATTGTCTGCTGCATGGTTGATGTTTACACCAATACCAAGGGAAGATAGAATAGAAGACCATATTTCAGTAAAGGATACTTTTTCGCTATTAAGTAATAAGATGATTTTACTACTGTTCTTAGGTGTTTTCTTTATTGTAGGTGTAGATGTTGCCACTAATTATATAAGCTCTAAGCTTATGGCTATCCGGTTTGGTTGGACGGAAACACAAGTAAAATTTGCTCCTCAAGTGTATTTCTTGTGCAGGACGATAGGTGCTTTGTTGGGAGCCTTCATGTTGGCAAAGGTTGATGAAATAAAATATTTTAAGGTTAATATTGTAGCGTGTAGTGTGTCTTTACTTTTGTTGATATTTGTAGTTTCAGATGTGATAGACTTGGCTCTTATTGGAGCTGTCGGTTTTTTTGCTTCCTCAGTATTCCCAATTCTTTATTCTGTTGCATTGAAAAAAAGACCGGATAAAGCAAACCAAATTTCAGGTTTACTAATAACAGCAATTTCAGGCGGAGGAATTGTGACACCAGCTATCGGTTTCTCCATTGCCAATATTGGAATCACGGCAGGAGTTTTCATCGTGTTTCTTTGTGTTGCGTATCTTACATATTGTGCATTCACTATTAAATAATATTTTAAAAACTAATACGTAATGAAAAATTTTAAGTTTAATCTCTCTATGCGAAACCATTTTTTCGTAGATAGAGTTTTGTTTTTGTCTTTTGCTTTAACAACAGGTTTTATGGCTGTTCCGTTTGTTAATGCTAAGGCTGTTGTTTCGGAAGATGCCGTTTATTCTCTCCAGCAAGATAGAAATACGGTTTGTAAGGGAAGAGTAGTCGATTTGAAGGGTGAACCATTGATTGGTGTTACAGTGCAGGTAAAGAATGCTAATGAAACGGTTGCGGGAACAGTGACGGATATTGATGGAAATTTTACGATTAATGTATCAGCTTCTTCATCATTGTTATTTTCGTATATTGGTTATAAACCACAAGTAATTAAAGCTAAAAACCAGATGATGGTGACTTTGGAAGAAGACTCTCAGAACTTAGAGGAAGTTATTGTTGTTGGATATGGACAACAAAAGAAAAGTGATTTGAGTAGTTCGATTTCGGTTATAGATGTAAATCAAGTGAAAGCCAGTTCTGTTCTACCGAATGTTGCCAATGCGTTGGAGGGAACGACTCCGGGTGTCAGTGTCACTACTTCATCAGGTGCTCCGGGTGCTGGTGTTAATATTAGAATCCGTGGTATCAGTTCATTTTCTGATAGTGAACCGTTAGTAATTGTGGATGGAGCTCCGGGAAATTTGAATGATGTTAACTCGGGTGATATTGAATCATTGCAGGTTTTGAAAGATGCCGCCTCAGCAGCAATTTATGGTTCAAGAGCTGCCAATGGAGTAATTATCGTAACAACCAAAAAGGGAAAAGCCGGAAAAGTCAATGTAGAATTCAATACTTCGCTTACTATGCAGATGCCCGGAAAGAAAATGGACATTGCAAATGCTGAAGAATATGCCATTCTTAATAATACTGCACGACAAGCTGCTGGTAAGCCGATTTATGATTGTTTGTCCAACCCTGCTTCATTGGGTAAGGGTACTGATTTTCAAGATGAATTTTACGATGCTGCTCCTCTGATCAATACCTATTTAAGTATTTCAGGTGGTAATGACAACTCAACCTACCGATTGTCAGGCTCATTTATTGACCAACAAGGTATTGCTGTAACTTCAAAATATCAAAAGTTTGTTTTGAGTTATGCAGGACAGCAGAAGAAGGGAGCGTTTACTTTTGGTGAGAATATCGGTTTCACTAAATTCAAGAAAAATTCAGTTCCCGATTGGTTAATACAAGGGCTATTAGTGGCGCAACCTATTATTCCTTTATATGATTCAGAGAATGAATGCGGTTTCGGTGGTGTACCGTCAGAAATAGCCAATCAAGGAACCAATGTGTATGGTATGGCTAAATTGGTGGATAATCATAATATCAATGCTAATCTGAATTTTGATGTTTATGCGCAGGTGAATTTCCTCAAAGATTTCAATTATAAAATCAATGTTGGTTATAAGAATTGGTGGGGACATAGCTATAGTTATACTCCTTCATATTATATGTCGACTAATGTGCAAAAAGAACGTGCTACATTGAGTGAAACTCGTTCTGAAACCGCTCATTTAATTGTAGAGAATACTTTGATGTATAAGAAAGTAGTTGCAGGTCATTCATTTGACGCTCTTTTGGGTTATACATTCGAAAGAGAGAAGGCAAGAGATCTTGGCGGTTCGGCCGAAGGATTTCCTAATAATTGGATTAGAGTAATTGATGCTTCTACAAAATATGGTATTAATGCTACCGGTGGTGCTGGAGAATGGGATATGATTTCTGTACTTGCAAGATTCTTATATAACTATAAGAGTAAATATTATCTGACTGCTAATGTGCGTCGAGACGGTTCTTCTCGTTTTGCGAAGAATAATAGATGGGGTACTTTTCCCTCATTTTCAGTGGCTTGGAGAGTAAGTTCGGAATCTTTCTTTGAACCTATCCGTTCCGTTGTAAATGATTTGAAAATCCGTGCAAGTTATGGTGTTTTGGGGAATCAACCCGGAGGTAACTATGCATATATCGCTACCGGTGGATATGCCACCAACTTAGGATATCTGTTTGGAAATGGTTCTGACTTTATTAGAGGTGCTTCAATCAATGGCTATACAGATACCAACATACAATGGGAAAGAACAAAGAGTACTAACGTAGGTTTTGATGCTAATCTTCTTGATTGTATATCATTGACAGCCAATTATTTTTATAATAAGACAGATAAGTTATTGATGGGTGTTCCTATTGCTCCTTCAATTGGCGGTGGTTCTCCTATAACTAACACGGGTAAGATGCGCAATAAAGGTTTTGAGTTTAACGCTTCTTACCATTCTTCCTCTTCACACGATTTTCAATACAATATATCGGCTAACTTGTCAACAGTCAGCAATGAAGTCTTGAAGATGGGTACGGCTGGAGAAACTTTATATGGTGCTAAACTTAATAGTTCCAATCAGTCTATTACAGGTGCTCGTGAAGGTTATCCTATTGGTTCGTTCTTTTTGAAACATTCATTGGGAATTTTCCAATCGCAAGAGGAAATTGATAACTATAAGGATGAAGAAGGTAAACTAATTCAGCCTAATGCTGCACCTGGTGATATTAAGTATTTAGATGCTAATAAAGATGGAGTTATAAATGGTTCCGATGCAATTTTTAGCGGAAGTCCTTTCCCCGATTTTTCTTATGGCCTTAATTTCTCAGGCAGTTACAAAGATTTCGATTTCACTATATTCTTGCAAGGAACTTATGGTAATAAGATGTTCGATGCCAACACGCACCGTTTGCACAACAGTACAACCGATTTCAATTTGAGCAAAGATTTACTTAATGCTTGGACTCCGGAAAATACAAATACTAATATTCCTCGATTGATTTTGACTGATCCGAACCATAATACAGATCCTTCAACCCGCTTTTTGAGTGATGCCTCTTATTTGAGAGTGAAGACGCTTCAGGTGGGATATACTTTCCCGGCTGGGTTGATTAAAAAGATAGGATTGAATTCATTGAGAGTATATCTAAGTGCTAACAATCTTTTTACTATAACAGGATATGATGGTTACGATCCGAGTTATACATCCAGTGGGTTGTTGAACGCAGGTCTTGATCAGAGTATTTATCCGCTTGCGAAAAACGTAACTTGTGGTTTTACTGTCCGCTTTTAATAAGGAAACTGTTTTACCGGAGAAATAAAATATTTATTATAGACTATATGAAATTTACAGATATGAAAAAGAATAATATAAAAATGGCAGTACTATTGGCCTCTGCATTATTTTCTATGAGCAGTTGTAGTTTATCCCTTTTAGATCAGGATAATCCTAATGCCCTTACAAAAGATAGTTTTTGGCAAACGGCGGAAGATGCGAAAGCTAATCTGACAGCCGTGTATTCCTCTTTTAGAGATCAATATTTCCATAGATTCATTCCGATGGCATGGCGTGGTGATGACGTACAAGGTACAGCTTCTAATGCAAACTATTCGCAATTTGATACCTTCTTACTTTCAGATGCGAACACCACTTGTTCTACAGCATGGAATCAGAATTTCAAGGGCATTTATTATGCCAATCAGGTAATTCACTATGTGCCGAGAATTAATATGGATGAAACTCTGAAAGAACGCTATATTGGAGAAGCGAAATTCTTACGTGGATATTTCTATTTTACGTTGTATATGGAATTTAAGAATATTCCGCTTATAATTGATATTATCGAATCAAAGGATGAATATAACCAGCCTCAAGCTAATCCCGAATTAGTATTGGAACAAATAGCAAGAGATTTTGAAGATGCCTCCTTAGCTTTGCCTGCTACTTATCCGGCCGGTGATTTAGGACGCGCTACGCGTGGTGCTGCTTTAGGTTATCTAGCTAAAGTGAGAATGTTCCAAAAACAATGGCAAAAAGCATCGGATGCACTTGACCAAATAGTGCAATCTAAGACTTATAGTCTGATGCCTACATTTCAAGAGGTGTTTTTGGAATCGAAAGACTTTAATAAGGAAATATTATTGGAAATTCCGTTTTCGAATGCTAAAGTAGATGGAAAAGATTTGTCCACGAGCGATAATAAACGAGAGGCTATGTCAAAAGTGGGAGGTTGGTATATGTATTGGCCTACGGATTGGCTCTTTAGTGAAATAAAAAAAGAGTTAACCGTTGATGGTGAATATGATCCCAGGTTATATACCACAATCATATTCCCTAATACGAAGATGAAATATTATGGCAAATCTTATGAAAGCTGGTTTGGCAAAAATTCAAAAGCTTTAGGGTTTGGTAAATATGCTGAATGGGAAGTACTTAATGATAAAATTAAGAATAACTCCGGCAAAAATCAACGATTATTGCGTTATTCTGATATTTTGTTGCTGCAGGCAGAATGCTTATGTAGATTGAATAGAGTAGGTGAAGCTGTTTCCTATGTAAATATGGTTCGTAATCGTGCTGAACTATCAGACTTACCAACAAATATATCTGAAAATGATTTGTTAGTTGAAATTGAACATCAAAGAGTGATAGAGTTAGCGTGCGAAATGAATCGTTATTTCGACTTATTAAGATGGAATGGTAATATTTTAGGTACGAAGAATATCAAAGAAGTATTTGAAGAACACGGAGATGGCGGCGCTGAAAATTTTGTTGTAGGAAAAAGCGAATTGATGCCTATTCCTATGTCGGAAATGCAAATTAATCCGTTGATTGTTCAGAACCCTGGATATTAAAGATAGTGCATAAATAAATATCAAATATAAACCCTTAATAGATAAAATGATGAAAATAAATTCTTTTAAGAAATTGCTGTCCATTATCGCACTTTGTATACTACCCATGTTTGCATGTAGTAATTCGGATAACAATCAAGGAGGTGGGGGCAATAATAATGACGAACCGACTTCTGAAGTGGAGATAAATATCAATACTGCTTTGACAGGTGATTTGATTCCTGAGGATTTTAGTGGATTAAGTGTTGAAACAGGTAGTATTAGAATAAATAATGCACATTATAATGGCTATTTTTTTAGTGGGGAAAATGCACAAACTCTGCAAATTTTTAAAAATTTGGGATTGAAGCATTTAAGAGTAGGAGGCGGTTCGGTAGATATGAATCAGACAGAGCCCACTTATAAAGATATTGATGAACTGTTTTCCTTTGCAAAGAAGAGTGGTGTGAAGATAGTCTACTCTTTTCGTCTGCTAAATGGGGATATGGAACATAATGTAGAACTTGCGAAATATATCTGGGGAAAATACAAAGAATACATTGATTGTTTTTCTGTGGGAAATGAGCCTGATTGGAATTCCTATCATAAAGAGGATCCGGAAATCACAGATTATCCTACTTATCGTGATAAATGGAAAAAATTTGCAGAAGCAATAGCAGAAGCAATACCTGGAGCTAAATTTACGGGTCCGAATACTGGTTCTAACTATCCGGTTACAGGTGCAAAGGATACTGACTACAATGGTTCGTCCTGGACTGTAAATTTTGCTAAAGATTTAAAGAATACTGGGCTTATTTCAAAATTGTCGCAGCATAATTATGTAGGTCAGGATGTGGCAGCATTAGGATTAACTCCCAAGCAAATGATAGATAAAATGCTTTCTTCATCGTGGGTTGATAATGAATATCCTACTTTGTATAATGCGACACTGAAACCGGTCCTTGATGAAGGTTTCCCTTATCGTTTGGCAGAATCTAATAGCTTTAGTAGTGGATGTGACGGTGGAAGCAATTGTTTTGCGACAGCACTATTTGCATTGGATTATATGCATTGGTGGTCTGAGCATAAATGTATAGGTGTAAACTTCCATAATAAACAATGGGTGTTGAATGCACCTATTACAATGAATGAGGTGACGGGAGATTTATTGGTAAACCCAGTAGGATATGGCATTGCAGCTTTCAATTTAAGTGGAAATGGACGGATTCAGCCAATAACTGTGGATAAGAATGAAGCTTTGAATGTAACAGCTTACGCAGTAAGGAATGGTAAGAATATTTATGTCACATTGATTAATAAAGAGTATGGAACTAATGCTGAAAAAGCAAAAGTTACAATTAATCTGGATGCAACAGTACAAAAAGTTGAAACTTTAACGTTGACTTCACCTGAAAGTAATCCGGCATCAAGGAAAGTCACTTTGGGCGGTGTTGCAATTAGCAATTCTGAAGATTGGAATGGAAAATGGGAATCACATAGTGCTGATAATATGACATTTGAAGTTAATGCAACTTCTGCACTAATTGTAAAAGTATCAATGAAGTAATCTTTAAATTACCAATAATTATATGAGAATAAATTTTAGAAAATCATATATAGGCAAAGGGCTATTACATCAATTATGTAACTGTATATATGGTTTATTCGTTATCTCTTTGTATCTGTTTTCGGTAAATAGTTATGCTGATAATATCCCTACAAAGAAGTCGTATACGATTTCATTGAATCAAGATTGGTTGTTTGGTGGTGAATTTCAAACAGAATATTTCGACTCCAATTTTAATGACTCCAATTTTGAGAAAATTACTATACCGCATTGCGTTAGCAAATTGTCTTGGCAAAACTGGGATGTGGATTCTTGGCAGAAAGTATATGGATATCGCAAGCATTTTTCATTACCACAAATTGAAAATGATTCACGAGTAATTCTTCATTTTGATGGAGTTATGGTTGGGGCGACCCCTTGTATTAATGGTCATAAGTTGAAAACCCATCTAGGCGGATATCTTCCCTTTGAGTATGACATTACTTCTTTGGTGAAGGAGGAGAATATTTTAACAGTTGCGGTTGACTCAAGATGGAGTAATGTTCCACCTCAAGGTGCATCAATGGGGCCCAAACGTATCGATTATTTGGAACCGGGAGGCATTCATCGTTCGGTATATCTAAAGATAGTTCCTCAAACTTATATTAAAAATATTTTCTGTAAAACAGAAGAGGTTTTAAAGCCCTCACGAAAAATGAATGTATTATGTACGCTTGATGCAGTAAAGTCTGTAAAGAATCAGTTGACATTAAAAGTAAGATTAGAAGATAAGGGGTGTGTTATTTCGGAAGGGATAAAAGAAGTTGATGTAAAGAAGGGAAATGTAGAAACATCTGTTACTCTCTCTGATCTCAGTAATATAATACTGTGGGATATTGATAATCCTAAATTGTATGATGTATTTGTTACTTTGCATGACAATGGAAAAGCGGTGCATAGTAGTAAAACAAGAATTGGATTTCGTTCTGCTGAATTCAAATTAGATGGGTTTTATTTAAATGGGAAAAGGCTTCAACTTTTTGGTTTGAACAGACATGAGTTATATCCTTATGTAGGATATGCCATGCCCGATAGAGTTATGCGTAGAGATGCGGAGATACTTAAAAATGATTATAATTGTAACATAGTTCGCTGTTCTCACTATCCGCAAACAGAAGCATTTTTAGATGCTTGTGACGAACTCGGATTGTTGGTTTGGGATGAAGTTCCCGGTTGGGGATATATTGGAGATAAAGAATGGAAAAAATTGCTTGTACGCGATGTGGAAGGCATGATTATCAGAGATAGAAACCATCCATCAGTCATTATTTGGGGAACACGTGTCAACGAATCTAAGAGTGATATTGAATTGTATAAAGAGACACGTGCTCTTGCTGGTAAATTAGACGATACTCGTCCTACTTCCGGTTCAATGACCTCTGGTACACGAAAGACATGGGAAAAAGACTGGAGTCAGGACGTGTTTGCTTATGATGATTATCATGCAGATCCTGATGGCAGTGTGGGTATTCATGAGCCTACACCAGGTTATCCGTATATGTTAGCTGAAGCAGTAGGGCAGTTCAATTATGCGGCACTTAAAGATTTTAATTGCTATTATAGTCGGCAGGTCGATTTGGAAACATTGGAATCGCAAGCGCTTAGGCATGCTGAGGCGCACAGTAAGTCAGCAGCCACAAAACGTAATAGTGGTGTTGTAGCATGGTGCGCTTTTGATTATGGAAGTTTGATTAATGCATTCAAAACGGTTAAAACGCCTGGTATTGCTGATGTGTTCCGTATTCCTAAATTGGGTGCTTCTTTCTATCTGTCGCAATGCGACCCGAAAAAGAAGGTTACTTTGGAACCTAACTTCTATTGGAGCTTTTCTGAAAAGTCACCGAATGGACCTGGTAAGAAAGCTGCCATTTTCTCTAATTGTGAACAATTAAGATTATATATTGATGGTGGGCTTTATGCAACTCTGAATCCGGATAATTCAAAACTGCCTAATGTTAAGTATCCTCCCTTTTATGTTGATCTTGAGTTCGATGGGGATGTTAAGCCCGTAGAATTGCGTTTGGAAGGCTATATTAAAGGAATGAAAGTAATAGAGAAACATTATTCTTCGGATGTCAAATGGAATGATTTCTTGTTGCAGGCAGATAGCGATGAAATAGTTGGTGATGGTATTGATGCAACCAGAGTGGTATTTGGTGTTACCGATAAATATGGTTCGCTTAGGCCGTATGGAGATGGATTGGTGGAGTTTTGCATTGATGGACCTGGGGAGATAATAGGTGATAATCCCTTCGATTTGTCTGAAAATGGTGGATGTGGTGCTGTCTGGATTAGGTCTAAGCAAAATTCATCCGGTATTATAACTTTGCGGGCAAAGAGTTTATGCCATGGTGTTAAGGCAGTAAAGATTAATGTGAAGTAAATAAGTTGATTTAAATGAAATGATAAATTATGAAAGTAAGAGTTAGATATTTATTCTTTTTGATGATTGGTATCTTATTGGGGGCTGAAGTATCTGCAAAGCCAATATTGAAAAGTGATTCTGTTAATCCAAGCTCCATAAAAAAAATACATTTGATATTTAAAACGCATCTTGATGTTGGTTTCACGAATTTTGGTGATTCTGTGATTAAAACTTATATGGATGATTTTATTCCCAGAACTTTGTCTTTGACAGAATCACTTCGACAAGGTGGAACAAGTGAGCGTTATTTATGGACTACCGGTTCATGGTTAATATATGAGTTTTTGAAACAATCGGATCCTGTTATGGTAAAGAGAATGGAAAAGGCTATAAAAAATGGAGATATAACTTGGCATGCTTTACCTTTTTCTACACATACAGAATTAGCTGATCCTTCATTGTATGAACTTGGAATTCAAATATCCAAACAGCTGGATAAACGTTTTGGTAAGAATACGATTTCTGCAAAAATGACTGACGTCCCTGGGCATACACGTTCTGTCGTTCCTATTTTAGCAAGAAACGGAATTAAATTTTTGCATATTGGGGTAAATTCTGCTAGTACTGCTCCCGATGTTCCTCCTTTATTCAGATGGCAAGCTCCTGATGGAACAAGTGTTATTGTGATGTACCAACAGGGATATGGTAACCAAATTGTTCTGCCAGGAACAGATGTTATGGTAGATATTCGTTTTACAAATGATAATCATGGACCCCATTCTCTTGCACAAATTAAATCTATTTATAAGGAGTTGCACGAAAAATATCCAAATGCTGAAATTGTAACATCTACATTGAATGACGTTGCGTATGAAACGTTGAAAATAGAAAGTACTCTTCCTGTCATAACGAAAGAATTGGGTGATACTTGGATTCACGGTGTAGGTAGTGATCCGGCATTAGTGTCTGATTTTCGTGCTCTTTCCCGTTTGAGACTGAAATGGATAAATGAAGGGAAATTTGCATTTGGTGACGAACAGGATCTCTCTTTTGGATTGCCTTTGTTAATGGTGGCTGAACATACTTGGGGAAGAGATGTAAAGGTCTATCTGAAAGATTGGAATATATATCTTCCTGCTGATTTTAAAGCTGCACGTTTAAAGTCTAATTTTAAACAAATGGAGCAATCATGGAATGAAAAGAGAAGGTATATTAGCCGTGCTATTGATAATCTACCTTTAAAAGAGAAAAAGGAGGCTTGGGATATTTTGAAATCATTGAAACCTTCTTTGTCCTCTGTCTCCGGGTATTCAGAGTTGAAGGATTTCAGTAAGATAGTTAAAACGAAATATTATGAAATTAAGATAAACCCTTCCAATGGTTCAATTATTTATTTGAAAGATAAGAAAAGCGGTCAAAATTGGGCTAATGGGGAGCATCCGTTATTCCTGTATTCTTATCAAACATTTTCAAATGCGGATTATGAAAGGTTCTTGAATCAATATCTTATTAAAAAAGTACAGTGGGCGTTAGAGGATTTTGGCAAACCCGGATTAGAAAAATTAAATGTGGTGTCGAAAGTATGGAATCCTACTCTGGTTTCAGCTCATTGTAAAGAAGATAAATTAGGAACATCTGTATTATTGAAGATGAGTGTTCTCGATGATAAACGGCAAATAGTGGGGGGGAGTCCGGCAGAAATCTATGTTGAATTAACTTTCCCGAATGACACTAAGGAAATACAGGCTACATTGAAATGGTTTGGTAAACAGGCGTATAGATTACCTGAAGCTTCTTGGTTCTCATTCACTCCAATTGTGGGAAAAGGAGATTGGACTGTAGATAAAATGGGAGGCATCGTTAATTTCCGAGATGTAGAAAGCCACGGAAACAGAAAAATGCATTCTTGTATCAATGGTGTACAATTGAAAACAATTGATAGTGCAACAATGTCAGTCGGTTCCTTGGATGCACCTTTGTCTATGTTTGGAAACAGTTCTTTATTGGATTTTAACAATAAATTGCCTAATGTTGAAGACGGTGTGCAGTTTTGTCTTCATAACAATGTGTGGGGTACGAATTTTACAATGTGGTTTGATGAAGATATGCAATATCGCTTTGTTGTAAAATTGTAAATGACAGTTCTCGATAGGTAAAATATAAAGCGTTCATGTGGTTTCATTAAATGCAATAAAGGCGGAAAGTCATAAGAACTTTCCGCCTTTATTCATATGTATTACTATGGTTTTACACGATACCTTGTGCCATCATAGCCTTTGCTACCTTCATGAATCCGGCAACGTTAGCACCCTTCACGTAGTTCACATAACCGTCAGCTTCTGTACCATACTGTACGCAAGCTTCGTGAATATTTTTCATGATGCTCTTCAGTTTCTCGTCTACCTCTTCTGCACTCCAGCTCAATTTGATAGAGTTCTGAGTCATTTCCAGACCAGATACTGATACACCACCTGCATTGGCAGCCTTGCCCGGAGCATACAGAATTTTGGCATCCTGGAATACTTTGATAGCTTCCGGAGTAGAAGGCATGTTAGCACCTTCGGATACTGCCATTACACCGTTGGCAACTAATTGACGGGCGTGGTCACCGTTCAGTTCGTTCTGAGTTGCAGAAGGCAGAGCGATGTCAGCTTTTTCACCCCAAGGCTTAGCTCCTTCTACATATTTCACACCCGGATATTGCTCTGCATACTCGCGGATACGTCCACGGTAGAGGTTCTTCAATTCCATGATGTAATCCAGTTTCTCGCGGTCGATACCTGCCGGGTCGTAAACGTAACCGTCAGAGTCAGACATGGTGAGCACTTTACCACCCAGTTCTAATACTTTTTCAGCAGTATATTGAGCTACGTTACCAGAACCGGAGATCAAACAAGTCTTGCCTTTCAAGTCGGTGCCTTTGGATTTCAGCATTTCCATCAGGAAGTAGATGTTACCGTAACCGGTAGCTTCCGGACGAATCAGTGAACCGCCGAACTCACGGCCTTTACCAGTGAATGTACCGGTGAATTCACGAGTCAGTTTCTTGTACATACCGAACATGAAACCTACTTCACGGCCACCTACACCGATATCGCCAGCAGGTACGTCAGTCTCAGGACCAATATGACGCCACAATTCCAGCATGAATGCTTGTACGAAACGCATTACTTCGGCATTGGATTTACCGCGCGGAGAGAAGTCGGAACCACCTTTACCACCACCCATAGGCAGAGTAGTCAGAGAGTTTTTGAAGGTTTGTTCGAACGCAAGGAACTTCAGGATTGAAAGGTTTACAGAAGCGTGGAAACGGATACCACCTTTGTACGGGCCGATAGCATTGTTGTGTTGAACGCGGTAACCCATGTTGGTCTGAATGTTACCCTTATCGTCCATCCAAGTCACGCGGAACTGGTAAACACGATCGGGGATGCAAAGACGTTCAATCAGATTGACTTTGTCAAACTCCGGGTGTTTGTTGTACTCTTCTTCAATTGTAGAAAGTACTTCTTCCACTGCCTGATGATACTCTGGTTCGTTGGGGAACCGTCTCTTCAAATCTTCTAATACCTTAGCTGCATTCATAATTTATTTCTTTTATTGGTTGCTACTAAATATAATTGTCTTAACAAAGTATTTCTAAGTTTGTTTTTTCTCTGTTGCGGTTGCAAAAGTACACATAAAAATCAAACAAGCAAACAATTTATAAATAAAATGCGGCATAAAACAACAAAAATATTGTTTTATGCCGCAAAAAGGAATAAAAAGATATTATTTATTCTCTCTTTAATGATTTTATTACCGGAATGAACACTAATGCTGCCGAAATGATAAGTGTTACTACTACTGGTCCGTCAATTCGTTCGGCAGTTGTTAGAACTATGTAACAAAGTGCCGCCCAGAGCAGCACAATGCAAACACTTTGTGATTTCGATAATGGTCGTCTCATTTACCTGCCTTCTTTTTTTCCACGATGGCGTCGATGACTGCTACTGCGGTGATGTTTACGATGTCGCGTACAGAGCTTTCAAAGTCGGTGAAGTGAATAGGTTTGTTCAATCCCATTTGTATAGGACCGATTAGCTCCATATCCGTATTCATGGCTTGCAGTAGTTTGTATCCAGAGTTGGCGGAACTTAGGTTCGGGAAGACAAGTGTATTCACATCTTTGCCTTTCAGACGGGTAAATGGATATTTGGCATCGCGCATTTCACGGTTCATGGCGAAGTTTACCTGCATCTCGCCATCAATGGCAAGTTCGGGATAGTTTTGCTGCATGTAGTCCACAGCTTCATGTACGCTTACCGGGCTTCCTTCTTTGTCTGCGCCAAAGTTGGAGTAACTCAGCATGGCCATCACGGGTGTGTGGTTGAAGAAACGTACTGTGTTGGCAGCCAACTTGGCCACATCAATCAGGGTTTCGGCATTGGGATGGCGGTTAATTAGTGTGTCTGCCAGGAAGTATGTACCTTTTTTGGAGTTCAGGATATGCATAGTACCGAAGTGTTTATATTCCGGCTGTATCCCTATTACTTCTTTGGCAACCTTGATAGTATTGCTGTATTTGGTGTACAATCCGGTAATGAAAGCATCTGCTTCTCCAGTTTCTACCATCATCATACCGAAGTAGTTGCGCTCGAACATCTTGTCGTTGGCTTCCTCGTAGGTGGCACCTTCGCGGGCACGCTTTTCGGAAAGGATACGGGCATAACGTTCGCGGCGTGGAGCTTCGTCCGGGTGGCGCAGGTTTACGATTTCAATGCCTTCCAGGCTGAGGTCGAGCTCTTTTGCCAGTTTCTCGATGGCCTCATCATTACCTAATACGATAGGGTGGCAGATACCTTCGGATTTTGCTTCTACGGCAGCTTTCAGCATATTGGGGTGAGAACCTTCGGCAAATACTACACGTTGCGGATTGCGGCGGGCGGTGTCGTAAAGCTGGCGGGTCAGTTTACTTTCGTAACCCATGAGTTCACGAAGTTGTACGCAGTAAGCATCCCAGTCTTCAATGTTTTTGCGGGCTACACCGCTTTCCATTGCAGCTTTAGCCACTGCCATGGATACTTCGGTGATAAGGCGCGGGTCAACCGGTTTCGGGATGAAGTATTCCGGACCGAAAGTGAAGTTATTTACATGGTAGGCCTCGTTCACTACATCAGGCACAGGCTGTTTTGCTAGATTAGCGATGGCGTGTACGGCAGCAATTTTCATTTCCTCATTGATGGCTTTTGCCTGAGTATCGAGCGCGCCACGGAAGATATACGGGAAACCAATCACATTATTAATCTGATTCGGATAATCTGAACGTCCGGTTGCCATCAATACGTCGGGGCGGGCTGACATAGCTTCTTCGTAAGAGATTTCTGGTGTTGGGTTGGCCAATGCAAAGACGATGGGCGACGGAGCCATGCTGCGTACCATATCTTGTGATAACACATTTCCTTTGGATAATCCCAGAAATACGTCGGCGCCTTTGATGGCTTCTTCCAAAGTATGGATATCAGTACGGTCGGTAGCGAAGTAACGCTTCTGTTCGTTGAGGTCGGTACGTGTCTTGCTAATAACGCCTTTGCTGTCCAGCATCACGATGTTTTCTAGGCGAGCACCCAGTGAAACATAAAGTTTCGTACAAGATACAGCCGAGGCACCGGCACCATTCACTACGATTTTCACTTCTTCAATCTTCTTGCCTGCCACTTGCAGAGCATTCACCAATCCGGCACTGGAAATGATAGCTGTTCCGTGCTGGTCATCATGCATCACGGGGATGTCGAGTTCTTCTTTCAGGCGGCGCTCTATTTCGAAACATTCAGGAGCTTTGATATCTTCCAGGTTGATACCACCGAAAGTAGGAGCAATGGCTTTGACTGCTTCGATAAACTTTTCAGGGTCTTTCTCGTTCACTTCGATGTCGAATACGTCGATGCCGGCGTAAATTTTGAAAAGCAATCCTTTACCTTCCATTACGGGCTTGCCGCTCAATGCGCCTATATCGCCCAGACCGAGCACTGCCGTACCGTTGGAGATTACAGCTACCAGATTACCCTTCGCTGTATATTTGTATGCGTCCTGCGGGTTCTTTTCTATTTCAAGACATGGCTCCGCCACGCCGGGGGAGTATGCAAGCGAAAGATCGGTTTGGGTACTGTAGGGCTTGGTAGGCACTACTTCTATCTTACCTGGTTTGCCCTGTGAGTGATACAACAAGGCAGCTTCTTTGGTTATCTTAGCCATGGTAGTTGATTATGAGTTGTTAGTTAAAAGTTATAATTTGGCCGCAAAGGTAGGAATAAATGTGATAAAATGTAAGTGTGTGTGCGATAAAAACTATTAAATTGTACTTATTTAGGGCTTGTGATAAGGAGAAGGAATAAACAAGGCGAAAGACTTTTCTGTCTTTCGCCTTGTTTATTTTCAGAATATTAAATATCATTCTTTCGGATACTTTAGCCTATGGAGAAAATGGTTACGGGCTATCTCCTTTTATTGGGCTTTCTCTTTTGCTTCCGGTGCTTTGTTTATCAGTTCCAAGAACAGGTCGAGTCGTGGGTGATGATGATTTGTGCACAGCGGTTGCATTGTTTGCCCAACTCGGTGTCATTATGCGTTCAGAGCTTGTTCAATATCTGCAATGATATCATCCGCATTCTCTATACCCACCGAGAAACGGATCAAATCAGGACGTATACCGGCTTTCATCAACTGTTCGTCCGAAAGCTGGCGGTGCGTATGGCTGGCGGGGTGAAGCACGCAGGTGCGGGCGTCAGCCACATGGGTGACGATAGCTGCCAGTTTCAGTGAGTCCATGAATTTGATGGATACTTCGCGACCTCCCTTCAAGCCGAAGGTGACAACACCACAAGAACCGTTCGGCATGTATTTTTGTGCCAGTTCGTGATATTTGTCTCCGGGCAGACCACAGTAATTAACCCATGCCACCTTATCGTTTTTAGAGAGATATTCGGCAACTGCCTGTGCATTCTTGCAATGTTGCGGCATACGCAGGTGGAGCGTTTCAAGACCGATATTCAGCAGGAATGCATTCTGCGGAGACTGAATGCTGCCGAGGTCGCGCATCAACTGTGCGGTAGCTTTGGTGATATAAGCCATTTTGCCGAAAGCTTTTGTATAAGTCAGCCCGTGATAGGATTCGTCAGGCGTGCATAATCCGGGGAATTTGTCGGCATAAGCATCCCAATTGAAGTTTCCGCTGTCCACGATGGCACCGCCTACGCTGGTGGCGTGGCCGTCCATATATTTGGTAGTGGAATGCACCACGATATCGGCGCCCCATTCGAATGGGCGGCAGTTAATCGGGGTGGGGAAAGTATTGTCTACAATCAAAGGCACGCCGTGGCTGTGGGCGATGCGGGCGAACTTCTCGATATCGAGCACTTCCAGCGTCGGGTTGGAGATGGTTTCACCGAACAAAGCCTTGGTGTTCGGGCGGAAAGCAGCGGAGATTTCTTCCTCCGGTGCATCCGGGTTGACGAAAGTAACATCAATACCTAACTTCTTCATGGTCACGCCGAAGAGGTTGAAGGTTCCGCCGTAGATGGTAGATGAACAAACGAAGTGGTCGCCTGCCTGGCAGATATTAAAAATAGCGTAGAAGTTGGCAGATTGTCCGCTGGATGTCAGCATGGCAGCCACACCACCTTCGAGGGCAGCTATCTTGGCGGCAACGGCGTCGTTCGTCGGGTTTTGCAGACGGGTGTAGAAATAACCGTTCTCTTCAAGGTCGAAAAGACGTGCCATTTGTTCACTCGTTTCGTACTTGAAAGTTGTACTTTGATAGATGGGGAGTACGCGGGGTTCACCCTTTTTAGGAGTCCATCCGGCTTGTACGCAGAGGGTCTCCGGTTTAAATTGTTTGGCCATAACGCTATCTATTTTATAGTTTCTTATCAATTAACGCATTTATGGGCGCAAAAGTAGGGAAAATAATTGTATTTTTGTCCGCAACAGTTGAAGTATGTTTGCTAAAAGCAGAGTAATTATGGTTCGGATATTATTTTTGTTGTTTGTATCTTCTTTCCTGTTTCTCACTCCTTTCCACGCCTCGGCGCAGGAGGAAAGGGCAACACCGAGATCTGGTGAGGGCATTTCGGCCTTCTTGCAGCGCAATAAGCGTCCCGGCAAAGCCTATTATCAGGAGTTTCTGAAACTGAATAAAAAGCAGCTACGCGGGAAACAGGAATTGCGCTTAGGGGTAAAATACCTTCTTCCGCCACTGAAATCCGGGACAGAAACTGCTGCTGATTCATCTACTTCCTCTTCTGCTGCTTCCACTGCTACCTCCACTGTCGGCTCCGGCAAAACAATTCATGAACCTCTTTTCGGAAAAGAACTGGCTAAAGTCCAGGTGACCGGTAATCGTCTGAAGGGTGCTTGCTTCTATGTGGTCAGTGGGCATGGGGGGCCCGACCCCGGTGCTATCGGTAGGATAGGAAACGTCGAACTGCATGAGGATGAATATGCTTATGATGTCGCCCTGCGTCTTGCCCGTAATCTGATGGAAGAAGGGGCGAAGGTTTATATCATTATTCAGGATGCCAAAGACGGTATCCGTGATGACCGTTACCTTAATAATAGTAAGCGGGAAACTTGTATGGGAGACGCTATCCCTCTGAACCAGGTGGCGCGACTTCGCCAGCGCTGCAACAAAATCAACGAACTTTATAAGAAAGACCGCAGGAACTACACCTATTGCCGTTCCATCTTCCTGCATGTGGATAGCCGTAGCAAGGGACATCAGACGGATGTCTTCTTTTATCATGCCCCCAATAGTGCTAACAGTAAACGTCTGGCAACTACAATGAAGAATACTTTTGAGTCCAAGTATGATAAACATCAGCCCAATCGTGGTTTTACGGGTACAGTCGGTCCGCGTAATCTGTATGTGTTGGCTAATTCTACTCCTGCCGGTGTTTTCGTAGAACTGGGGAATATTCAGAATACCTTCGACCAACGCCGTTTCGTAATCAATTCTAATCGCCAGGCTTTAGCGAAATGGATGATGGAAGGTTTTATCACTGATTATAAAAAGAGTAAGTAATCACTCTTATCAGCTTGTTTTCTTCTCGTGCATAATGACTACGGTAACTGCCATCAATATCAGCAATATGCCCAAACCACTGCCCAGCGTGAAACTCTCTTTGAAGACCAGACATCCGATAGTTACCGCAGTAAGCGGCTCTAAAGCTCCGAAGATGGAGGTCAGTGTAGGACCGATGTACTTGATGGCTTTCACGAGCGTAATGTTTGAAATGGCTGTTGCCGGTAGTGCCAGCCCGAAGATATTCAGCCATGTTTGTCCGCCTGTTGCCAACTGAATACCACCTGTCAGACTTCCCCCTATAATAAAGAATAAAGCGCCCAACCCCATGACGTAACAAGTCAGTGCGGTAGATGGGATATGAACGGCACGGCTCTTACGTACTCCGACGATGTATCCACCGTAAAAGAATACGGACAGCGTGGCAGCAATCAACCCTGTCGTTGTATTTCCACCTTTAAAGTCAATCTCTCCCGATGATAACAATGCCGCACCTGCCAGCGAAACCAGTACGGCAAACAGAATGGAGAATGATTTCTTTTCCCGGAAGAAGAACATCATAGCGAGGGCAACAGCCAGCGGATACATGAAATGAATGGTGGAGGCCACTCCGCTAGCGATATGTTGGTAAGCAATGACAAGGCTTAGTGAAGTTGCTGCCCGGAGCAGGCTCAATACGAATATGGTTCCCCAATCTTTCCGGCTGATACGGAAAGTTTCTCTTAATAGTACGCCGAATATTCCCAGGGTGAGCGAAGCGATTCCCCAACGGTAAGCAAGCACTTCAAAAGAGGAAAAGCCTGAAGCCAATAAGGATATGGTGAAAAAAGGGGCTAATCCGAATGTGGAGGAAGAAGCTGCCGCGTATATATAACCTTTTATATTGCTCATGGTTCCGATTCAAATTTTTATACAGGATTCTGAAATCCGCTGCAAAAGTACGAAATACAAAGGTGAAAAAATCCATAATCGAGAGCAAAATCGCTTTTATATTGTTATAAGCTCAACGCCGACTATAATTGGGCGAATGATGGTTTACTTTAAAATGAAAAATTGTATGGGAAAGAAATTATTAGTCTTGGGCGCATTTGTAAGCGTTGTTATGTTTGTGTCCTGTACGGGCAGTAAGAAGGAGGCGGTGACTTATACCCCCGAAGAGATTGCAAATGCAGGGCAAGTGGTGAAATATTACGATACTTCATTGGCTCTGTTGAAGAATGTGGTGAAAGAGAGAGACGTAAATGCGGTTCTGGGGTATATGGAACAGCAGTCTAAAGTGCAGATGTTTTCGCATATCATGTCTCCTGTCATTTCAAAGAAAGATTCTGCGGCGGTGATACAGCCGGGTGACTACTTTGGCGACGATGTACGGCAGAACCTGATACAGAATTATACCGAACTTTTCCAGTCAAGGGGGCAGTTCTATGCTAATTTCAATAAATACCTGTCTCTGCTGAAAGAGAAGAAAACGGAAGGAATAGCGGATTTGCTGAACGACAATTATGAACTGAGTGTGGAGATGTCCGAATGCAAGCAGAACATATTTGATATTCTGAGTCCTATAGCTGCACAAGCTCAGCAAGTTTTGCTGGTCGAGAATCCGGTGAAAGAGCAGATTATTGCAATGAAAAAGATGAGCCTGACGATGCAGAGCATTATCAACCTCTATGCCCGCAAGCATGTGGAAGACAAAGCCCGTCTGGACCTGAAGATTGTGGAACTGAGACTGCAACTGGATGCAGCCGAGAAACTGCCCGCCATAAAAGAGCATGAGGAGCAAACGGAGAAATTCAAGGATTTCTTGTCGAAAACTGAAGAGTTTATGAAGATAGTGCAGGATATCCGCCAAAAGAATTCGTATGCAGATGAAGATTTCGAGACTATCAGTAGTTATGGATTGAGTATTATATAATATCTTTCACCACTCGCGGCACAATCATCTTGTGGAAAGGTTTAATAAAGAAGAAATAAACCTTTCCTAACGCATTGTGATACTGAACTACTGTCGTCACGTCTATCAGGTTGTTTTCTATCTTGGCAATGGAAACATAAAACAACAGATGCTTGTCGTCTTTCCTCATGATGGCTTCGTTCTCCGTATCTTCTATTATATAGTCTTTTAGATAGTCTTCGTCTTCCGATTTCAGAATATCTCCGCCTTCAATGCCGAAAGGTTTCACAAGGATATTCCTGACTTTGTAAAGGAAACTAAGCCATGCCGGGGAATGGGTGAATATCTTCTTGATTAGTTCTTTAGGAACAATCTGTTCCGCAGGTTTGCTGGCTTTGATAACGAATGTATCATGATAATCTGCCGGGAGGTATTTGTCGATAAGCTTTTCCATAATCAGAATAGAGGGGATTAGTTAAGATGTTTATTTCTGCAAATGTAGTGTTTCCGGGCGAAATAATCGTGATATTTGGGTAATCAATTCATAAATTCAATATCTTTGCGATATACCGTAATAATATATTCCCATGATAGTTAACCGAAGATTAGAACAGCTTGAATATGAGAATGCCGTAACACTTTCATTGGAAGTGTATCTTCAGTGTGGCGAAGAAGATTTTGACGAACAGGGTCTGGAAAGTTTCAAAAGCTTTGTCAATGATAAAGAAGTGGTGAACCGATTGGTTATTTACGGTGCGTTCGATGGAGATAATCTTGTGGGAGTGCTGGCAACGAAGAACGAAGGTGAACATATTTCTCTCTTCTTTATTAAAAAAGAATATCATCGGAAAGGTATAGGGCGGAAACTGTTTGATGCCCTTATTGGAGATGACCCCGTATCCGGAATGACGGTGAACTCATCTTCGTATGCTGTTCCTTTCTACAGGAGTCTGGGCTTTAGGGAAGTGAAGGAGCCGCAAGTGACGAATGGGCTGAGGTATGTACCGATGAAAAGGGAATAAAGAAACTTATTTTATTGTCATTTTGCTCCATCATCCTGAGCTTGTCGAAGGATCTCCTCTCTTGCGTCTATGAGGAGAGATACCTCGACTACACTCAGCATGACAGACTATTATTCCACCGGAATATAAATTTCCGTCAACAAATCTTCCGGTTTCGTCTCGCACGGATCATTCAAATAGCGTTCTGCGCTCGGTTCATCCCTCAACGTACATTCCATTTCCGGGAGAAACTTACTGTAAATCGTGTCGTATACGCTTTGCAGATGTTCATAAGAGCCTTTGTAGGTAAACACGGCATAACGTCCGGCAGGCAATTGCTTGAAGCCGATATCACTTTTCGGAGTTATGGTGGCAGGCATCACCATACAAACGTCGGTACGCAATTTATCGGCAGGCGTCACTTTGGGGTCATCATGATAAATGCAGTACGGAGACATATCGCCCATCGGCAGCTTTTCCTCTTTGATGAACTGGAACAAACGCATCCATGTGCCACCGTAATCATTCAGTTTGTAATCTCCGAACAAGCGGATATAGATCACATTTCTGGCGGGCACTTCTCTTATTTCTTTCTTTAACTCTAAATTGGGTCTGATAATTGCTGGTTTCATAATTACAAATTTTTTATTGTTACGGTACTCTATTGGTGAAATCCCGTAGAACTGTTTGAATATTTTCGACAGTGATGACGGTGAGGAATACCCGATGCGGTAAGCGATGTCCGCTATCGGCAAATCCGAGTAGCGCAACAAGCGGGCGGCGGCTTCAGTTCGTGTCCGGACTATGAACGTCCCGATGGGCTCACCCAGAAATGCTTTCATGATGCGGTGGAAGTAGAACGGAGAGAAATGAGAAATCTTGGCCAACGATTTCAAATCTATCTCTTCTCCAAGATGGAGGTTGATGTAGTCCACCACTGCATTTACACACTTCTGATACTCTTCACGCGTTGTCTTCTTACTATGTTCCATAGGTTCTTTATTGAATTTCACGATGCAAAAATAAGGGGAAATAGAATAGGGGACTTGTCCAAAGTTGCTATAAATTCAATATCTTTAGAATAAGATAAGCGGCATCTCAGCATAATTTTTTTATGCAAGCATGAAAGTTCTGCATTCGATTTGCATTATCTTTGTGTCCTCCTGATTTTAAAGAAATGACCAAAGATATAAAAAAGAAACTACAAGAGTGGGCTGCGACCTATCATTGTGCCGATTTTATTCAGAATGACCCGGTACAGTTCCCTCATCGCTATACGCTGAAGCAGGATATAGAAATCAGCGGCCTGCTGACCGCCATCATGAGTTTTGGTAACCGCAGGCAGATTCTGAAGAAAGCAGATGAATTGCATGCATGCATGGGGGCGTCTCCTTATCAATATGTTCTTTCGCGTCGGTGGGAGAAGGATTTCCCGGTGGAAGAGCGGCGCAGTTTTTACCGGATGCTTTCGTATGCGGATTTCCATTTTTATTTTGAACGCCTGCATACGGCTTATTCGGATTATGACAGTCTGGAAGATGCATTGCAGGTATATCCGGGAAAGCCGATGGAGAAGCTTTGCCGGTTTCTGGAAGTTTCGTCCAAAAGTCCGCAGAAGAAACTGAATATGTTCCTGCGCTGGATGATACGGAAGGGACCGGAAGTTGATTTTGGCATTTGGGAAAGTTTTGATTGCCGGGAATTGATTATTCCTTTGGATACACACGTCTGCCGTGTAGCCCGTTTGCTGGAACTGACCGAGACAGAAACTTTTTCTTTGAAGAACGCACAAAGGATAACTGCCGCGTTGGCGGAAGTCTTTCCGGATGATCCGTGCTTTGGAGACTTCGCTTTGTTCGGGTATGGAGTGAATAATAAATAGTAGTCGCATCAGGTATGAAATCAATTTTTTATATTCTGTTCTTTGCTTTTATATCCTTGTTTTCTGTGAAAGCGCAGGATAAATCTTCCTGTAAAGTTGCACTTGTACAGCCTCATTTGGTTTGGGGAGATGTGAAAGCTAATTTATCAGCTTTTGATAAACGTGTTCAGCAATGCAAAGGTTGCGATTTGATTGTCTTCCCGGAACTGTTCACTTCGGGGTGCGAAATGAAGAAAAAGGACAAGGCTGAGGCTATACGTACTAAAGATGAAATTGCTTCTCACTATCCGGCTATTATAAGGAAGATGCAGAAGTGGGCGGCCCAATCTAAGGCGTTGATTATCGGTTCTACCATTTATAAAGAGGAAAGAAAATACTATAATTGTCTTTTGACAATCTTCCCCAATGGAGATTATCAGTATTATGATAAGCATAATTGTTTTAAGAAAGGTGGCTTTTCTCCGGGTAACAAACAACTGGTATTTTCCTGGAAAGGACATCGCTTTGCTACTTATATCTGTTATGATCTCCGCTTCCCGGAATGGAGTAGGAACAGCGACCAATATGATACAGCGTAGATGATATTGTGATTGTAGAATATTAGGTAGTTTGCGGCTAACGGCACTCTTTTTAACCGCAAACTGATAAATTCTGTAAACTATGTCCCTTTTTTACTATTCCCCCTAAAACCCTTTGTCTACCTTTGCCGCAATAATCAAATCCTTTATATTTGCACTATGCAAACTTTCCGTATCGTAAAACCTGCTCCTGCATTGTCTCCTTATATCCGTTATTACTGGATATTGCGGGATGATGCCGCTATGCCGGTATCGGAACGAACCCTGCCTGTCGGCTGTGTGCAACTGGTGTTTCATAAAGGCAAACGGTTGATGTGCCTGCAAGAGTCGCAGTTGCAACCGCAATCCTTTATTAGCGGACAAACGTTCGGTTTCTCCGATGTCATGTCGACGGGAGTTATAGAAATGATAACGGTCGTCTTTCAGCCCTATACGGCAAAAGTCTTTCTGCAAATTCCCCTGCATTTTTTCAACGGACAGAATGTTTCCACGGATGAAGTGGAAGACAGGGAACTTTCCGATTTATCTTGCCGGATAACGGATACTCCGGATAACGACCAGTGCATCCGGCTGATTGAACAATTCTTTTTCCATCGCCTAGCTTCCGGTTTCGAATATAATCTGAAACGATTATCGACAGTTCTGGACGAAATCAATCTTCATCCGCAGGTAAACACCTTGCAACTTTCCGATGCAGCTTGTCTCAGCATCAAACAATTCGGCCGTGTCTTTACCGATTATATCGGTACTACCCCAAAAGAATTTCTCCGCATTGTGCGTATGCAGCGTGCCTTGTACGTTCTGCAACAAAATCCCGGTTTACCTTTTGCACAAGTGGCCTATGAATGTGGTTTCTCCGACCAGTCGCACATGATTAAAGAGTTTAAACTCTTTTCCGGTTACACCCCTGCGGAATACCTGTCTGTATGCGCTCCCGTCTCCGATTATTTCTCCACTCTCTAAAGATGTCCGTTTTCTTCTATGGAGGTTTCCCGTCTTGCCCTACTTTTGTCCTGTCTTTGCAAAGGCATAGTAATAACCCTAAAAAGAAACCAAAATGAAAAAGTTGATTGCATTTTTTGAGATTCCCGCTACTGACTTCCATCGGGCTGTAGATTTTTATGAAACCGTACTGAACATGAAACTTCCGGTCTTTGAGTGTGAACAGGAGAAGATGGCATGTTTCACCGAAGACGGTGAGACTGTAGGAGCCATCTCACAATCTTTTGACCTTCTGCCCGATTTCCTGCCTTCTGAGAAGGGGGTACTTATCCATTTCAATACGGATAATATAGCGACTACCCTTGAACGTGTGTTGCAGAAGGGTGGAAAAGTACTCATTCCCTGTACAAAGATAGAAGCTGATGGTAAAGGTTATTTTGCTGTATTCGCCGATTCGGAAGGTAACCGCATCGGTATTTATGCAGACAAGTGAATCAGAGTTCCGACTTTTCTGTTTACATTTGCAGCATACTTTTAAAATTCTACAAATATGATTAGACTGAATGTTTTTATTCAAGTAAGCGAAAGTAACCGTGCTGCGGTGTTGGAAGCTGCAAAAGAGTTGGTAGCATCTTCTTTGAAGGACAAAGGCTGCATTGCCTATGATGTTTTTGAAAGCGCTACCCGTAATGATGTCCTGATGATTTGCGAAACATGGCAGGATGCAGAATCGTTGTCTGCCCATGAGAAAGCGGAACATTTCGTGACGTTGGTTCCCAAAATACAGGGATTGGCTTCCATGAAGCTCGAAAAGTTTGATTTCTGATATCAACAGAGGATATGCTCCACAAGGGTATATCCTCTGAACTTTTCTTATATATATGAATTTCAGCTATAAGCAAATCTGGTTAATTGCGTATCCTATTCTCATCAGCTTGCTGATGGAACATATGATAAATGTTACGGATACGGCATTCTTAGGTCATGTAGGCGAAGTGGAATTGGGGGCATCAGCACTGGCGGGTGTGCTCTATATGGCTATTTATATGCTTGGGTTTGGATTTAGTATTGGGGTTCAGATACTGATAGCACGTAGAAATGGCGAACAGAAGTATGGTGAAATTGGCGGAATATTCATGCAAGGTGCCTTTTTCTTGTTGGCATTGGCCACTGTCATGTTTTTCTTGTGTGATTATATCACAACGCATATTCTCGGCCGACTGATTTCTTCCGATCAGGTTTATGCTGCCGCAGCTTCTTATCTGGAGTGGAGAAGATACGGGCTTTTCTTCTCTTTTATCGCTATCCTGTTTCGCGCTTTCTACATCGGCATTACCGAAACACGCACGCTGACGCTTAACTCTGTTGTGATGGTGCTCAGTAACGTTGTTTTCAATTATATTCTTATATTCGGAAAGTTTGGTTTTCCGGCATTAGGCATTGCGGGGGCAGCTATTGGTTCGTCGCTGGCCGAACTGGTGTCTTTGCTGTTTTATGTAGTATATACTTGGTTGAAAGTGGATAAAAAGAAATATGCCTTATTTCAGCGGTTCGCTTTCCGGTTGTCGGAGTTCAAACGGATTTGGAGTATTTCTTGTTGGACGATGCTCCAATCCATACTATTTCCATCGCAATGGTTTCTGTTTTTCATTGCTATAGAGCATTTGGGTGAGCGTTCTCTGGCTATAGCCAATATTATGCGCAGCATCAACACCTGCTTCTTTATGGTGATTTTTGCATTTGCCGATACGGCCAGTTCTATGGTTAGTAATCTCATGGGAAGTGGTAAAGATAAAAGTGAAATCCGCTTTGCATGCAGTCAGGCGATAAAGCTGGCTTATCTGATTGGAACCCCATTCTTGCTGCTATCTGTTTTATTTCCATCTGCCGTGTTGCAGATTTATACGAACAATGAGGAATTGGTGCAGGCAGCTTTGCCTACTACCTACGTCATGTTGGTGGGATATTTTCTTTCGGCCCCAGGATTAGTTCTGTTCAATGCAGTTTCAGGAACAGGAAACACGAACCAATCCATGAGAATCATGCTGATAACGATTGCCGTCTATGTCGTTTATGTCGTCGTCATGGTTATGTACTTCAAGGTAGATGTGGCCGTAGCCTGGACCAGCGAGTATATTTATGGAGGTATGTTGTTGCTTCTTTCCTATTTCTATTTGAAGAATCGCGATTGGAATAAACGTATCTGATAGTTATAGAGAAAAGACTTGAAACTACCCCAGGCATCCGGAGGTTGTGTAAAAAGTAAGAATCAAGTGTTCTTTGACATATTGTATAAAAAGGATTTTATATCTTTGCTTTGATAACAATAGGATTAATTTTATGGGCTATATTCAACCTTTTGATCGCAATCAACTGACTCTTCCCGAGTCTTTAGATTCTTATATCTCTTGTGAGAACCCTGTTCGTCTGATTGATGTTTTTGTCGATCAGTTTATCAAATTGCACCCTGATTTTTCATCTTATAAAGGTAACAGTCCTACAGGCCGTTCGGCTTATAGCTTTGGTACTTTACTCAAGCTGTATGTCTACGGCTATTTAAACAGTATCAGTTCTTCCCGTAAACTGGAGCGCGAGACTCTGCGTAATATGGAGTTGATCTGGCTTCTGGGTAATCTCCATCCCGATCATAAGACTATTGCCGATTTCCGTTCCAAACAAACTTCGGGCATTCATGAATGTTGCCTTGATTTCCGCCGCTTTCTGGTCAGTTCCGGTTATATTTCAGGCAAATTGGTAGCTGTTGATGGCAGTAAAATCAAAGCCAATACCAATCGTGACGGTCTTACTTTAGATGGTATTAATCGACAGTTAGCCTTGTTGGATACCCGTTTAGAGAAGTATCTGCACCAGCTTAATGAAAATGATCTGGTGGAAACAGCCCAGGAACAATTATCCGAACTCTCGGACGAGCTCGGTGTGGAGAGCTCCCTACTGGAGAAGATAGCCCATTTGAGCCAACAGGTTGAAGAACTTCAGGCGGAAAAACAGCGTATGCTGGATGAAGGTTCCAAAAGAAGCTTTCCCTCTGACCGCGAAGCTCGCCTGATGAAGACCCGCAACGGTTTTCTTCCGGCTTACAATGTCCAATCAGTGGTAGATTCCCAACATCATCTGATAGGTGCCATGCAGGTTACCGACCACCCAAATGACTTTGAAGACCTTCAATCTTCGATTCATGCCATGCAGGAAGACCTTCAGGTAGAAGTAACCCAAGCCGTTGCCGACACCGGTTATGCCAATGAAGAACAGATCCTGGCCCTTGAAGAAGAAGGCAAAGTGATTGCCGTTCCTTTCAATGAAGGAGACCATTCTCCTAAAGAAGATCGGGAGCACGGAATCTTTTTTACCTATGATGCAGACAATGACTATTATATATGCTCCCAAGAAAAGATATTACCTATTAAAGACAGGCAAGTTCGTAAACATGGAAAGCTTTATAGAAAATATCAGGGAAGAGACTGCAAGGGTTGTCCCCTGATAAAGTTCTGCACCACATCGAAAAAAGGTCGGATTATCTACCGAAGGGCAGATGCCGAACCCATAAGACAGTATATGAAGAAGTGTAAGGGGATGAAATACAAAGCGCTTATACATTTACGAAAAACATTGGTAGAACATCCCTTCGGAACTCTTAAATACTGGATGGGGCAAATACCACTCCTACTCAGAGGAAAGGAAAAGGTACAGGCTGAAATAGATTTGTACGCAACATGCTATAACCTAAGAAGGGTGACTAACATTCAAAGCATACAGGTACTATTGCAACAAGTCCACTATTGGGGTATTAAGTATACCTAATAGCGGTCATTTGCCAAAGGACAACAATAGAAATTCCAAAATAAAGAGATAAAGAGCATTTCCTTTTTAATACAAAATGTCAAAGAACACTTGATTCTTACTTTTTACACAACCTCATCCGGAAGGGGGATACAGAAGGTTATTTCTTCTTTTCCTGTTTGCAATAGATGCAATAATCATAATGTACGGTTCTTAGTTTGCCGCAATCCGGACAAGTATATTTCTTGTTTTGGCTGATAATAAATGCCTCTTCTCCTTTCTGTCTGATGTAATCGAGGTTTTCAAGAATACTCATCTTGTATTTTAGCCGATATTGCTTATCTAAATACTTCAGTCGCTTACAGGGATATTCCATGCATTCAAAGCAGTAGTCTTCTTTCTTATCGCAGTTGGATATGGCGCAGTTCAGGCAGCTTTTACGAATTATCCCGGTTGTGCTTCTGCAACCGGGGCACTTCTTTTTTACGTCCTGAAAGGCGTGGCATAACGTGCAGTTGATACCACAAGGAGCAATTGTAGTTATGGTTCCCATTATCTTAATGTGGCATAATATTCTTCCTGCTTCTTCTTTGGCAATTTCTTAACCACCTCTTCTATGGAATGATTGATTAATTCTTTTATAAGACTGTCCGGTACATCACTTTCCAGGTAAATGGTAATCCAGTATTTCTTGTCGGAGTAGGGGCCGAATGAAATGCCGCTATACTGCTCCAACAGTTCCGCCGATTTGATGGTGTCGCACTTCGTATCCGCCCAGAAACGTCCCTCTTTAGGATTCAATGGGGCAAAAGTAAACATCTTATCCATAATTTTATAGACAAGTGTATGCTCATCAAAAGGAAAACTCTCCGTTACCCCTTTGATGCTTAAACAATATTCCCTGTATTCTTCAATGTTCATAATCGACTTTGGTGTTTACGGAAGGTGGACTCTTTAGAAACCAACTCTGCTTCTCCCTAAAGAAAAGTCCATGTCGTCATAATTATATATTTCCGCTAATGTCAAGGGAGTTTTCTGTTCCGGAATATCTAAACCTTCTTCCTGAATAAGTTTGTTTACTTTCTCCGTCGCTAATTCTTTGAACTCATACCGTGCGGCTAAACGGCCTTTTCTGAGAAGGGCTTGGTCCATATCTTTGAGCGGAGCATTGAACGTACAGATAAACTTGATGCACAATTCATCACTCAGTAATCCATCACTGATATTTAGTATGTTTACCAGTCCGGCATTCATACGGTTACTCCCATTTCGGCTTGTGAGCAATTCTTCGCAGTCTTCTACGATAAGAATTGAGTTCTTCTGTTGGCGGATAAAAGTAATGAAAGATGGGTCGGAAAGCTTATCTACCAGATCACCACCCATATAAATCATTTTCTTTTTTCCTATATTGATGAGATGTCGGATGTAAGTTGTCTTGCCCGTCCCTTGCTTGCCGTGGAGAATGACTAACCCGCTTTTGTTGTCTTCCATCAGGAATTTTTCTATTTCGGTTGCAACAGGAGAGAAATCTTCATTATAATGAAGATCTATTTTGATGGATGTTTTGTTAACATGCGATTGCTTCAGACTGAAATAATTATGTGCAAATGTCACGATAAATAAGTTATTTAATTGCTCGCAGTCTTTTTTATGGTCTTCGCAAATATGCAGGATATGGAATATTTCCTCTTCACTAATATCGGCATAGGCAATTCTTACACATTCGTCAAAATAACTAATCAACAGGTTGTCTTTGCAAAATAGGATGCAATCATATAATTCCTTATTGGGAGTTTCCGATCTTTCTTCATCATCTTCCTGTTCTTCATTATCAAAATAGTTATAGTAAGTATGATCAATCAGATCGAATGAGCTTTCTTGCTGATATAATTCTTTTATGGCTTCTACGAAACTACGATTGATTTTGTATTTCACTTTTCTCATTGAAGGAAAGTGTTTGAATGTTTGATAGAATAAACTGCCAATGCTGGTATCACTGAACCATCCATTGGAGTAATCAAAAATATCTGTTAGATCCGGAAGTGTATATTCTCTACTCATTTCTTTTTATGTTATGAGCGACAAAGGTAGAAAATAAATAATACTTAAAAAGAATATGAAGAAGTAATGATACATCATTTTTCATCGCTTTTGTGTGGGCATGCAAAAGTTCCATAAAAAAGAACCCGGTTTCTGTTTTGAATGCAGGCAATGCATAACTTTGTGATACATTCTAATTTAAAAAGAAATGATAACTGACAGATGTTACAAATAGCTAAGAAATCATCCATGTGGAATCCCTGGCATGGCTGTCATAAGTTCAGCACAGGTTGCCAGCACTGTTATGTCTACCGTACAGATGGTAAATATGGCAAGGATAGTTCCGTTGTGACGAAGACGGAGAAGTTTGACCTGCCTTTGCAGCAGAAAAAGAACAAGACTTATAAGATACCTTCGGGCCATATGGTTTATACTTGTTTCACTTCTGATTTTCTGGTGGAGGATGCCGACGAGTGGCGTCCTGAAGCGTGGGAGATGATGCGGATACGCCAGGACCTTCATTTTCTTTTTATCACGAAACGTATCGACAGGTTGAGTGACTGCCTGCCCGCTGACTGGGGTGAGGGATATGATAATGTCACCATCTGCTGCACCATGGAGAACCAAGATAGGATTGACTATCGCCTGCCTATCTATAAAGCGGCTTCCATAAAACATAAGATTATCATCTGCGAACCTCTCCTTAGCCGGATAGATTTCCGTGGGGAACTGGGCACGTGGGTAGAACAAGTAGTAGCCGGGGGAGAATCCGGCAGGGAAGTCCGTGTATGCGATTATAACTGGGTGCTGGATATCCGTCGGCAATGCATCGACGCCCATGTCGGCTTCTGGTTCAAGCAGACAGGCTCCTATTTGCTGAAAGAAGGTAAGGAGTTTAAAATAGCCCGTCAGTTCCAGCACTCACAGGCACGGAAGGCAGAAATAAATTACACTCCCTGACTTACTGCTTTCAACTATACGGCCCGTTGCATTGTTATTATATAACGGAAACATAAGAACCGTCAGGAGAGGGGGTAGGATATGAAACAAATAATATTCGCTTTTGTATTGTTAATAAGTTGTCTTGCTTGTGCCAATAACCGGGCCGGGCAGGCAGAAAGGAGAAAAGATATGAAGTCAACTAAAGAAATTTATCTGGCAGGAGGATGCTTTTGGGGAACCGAACATTTCCTGAAACTGATTGAAGGTGTGGAAGCTACGCAAGTAGGCTATGCCAATGGAAATATTGCCAATCCAACCTATAAACAGGTGTGTACCGGAACCACGGATTTTGCAGAAACCGTAAAGGTTCAGTACGATCCGGCGAAAGTGGATTTACCTTTTCTGATAGACCTCTATTTCAAAACGATAGATCCTACCAGTGTGAACCGTCAGGGAAATGATCGTGGCACCCAGTATCGTACAGGCATCTATTACACCGATTCGGCAGATTTGCCGCTCATTCGGGAAGCTGTCAACCGCCTGGCTGCGGCTTATACCCGTCCGTTGGCAGTAGAAATTAAGCCTTTGGAAAACTTCTATCCGGCAGAAGACTATCATCAGGATTATTTAGATAAGAATCCTGGAGGTTATTGCCATATCCATCCGGAATTATTCGAACTGGCGCGTAAAGCAAAAATGCCGAAGAAGCCTGCAACTGTTTATCATAAACCGGATGATGCCGCTTTGCGTTCGCAGCTTACAACAGAACAATATGCCGTGACTCAAAAGAATGCCACTGAACCTGCTTTCCATAACCCTTATTGGAATGAACATCGTCCCGGCATTTATGTGGATGTGACTACAGGCGAGCCTTTGTTTGTCTCTACCGATAAGTTCGATTCCGGTTGTGGCTGGCCCAGCTTTTCCAAGCCTATCGACCGTAAACTCATTCAGGAGAAAGTGGATACTTCTCACGGTATGGTGCGCACGGAAGTTCGCAGTTCTACGGGTGATGCTCATTTAGGCCATGTTTTTACAGACGGTCCGACAGATAAAGGCGGTTTGCGCTATTGCATTAACAGTGCTTCCCTGCGGTTCATTCCAAAGGACAAGATGCAGGCGGAAGGATACGGAGATTACATTGATTTAGTGAAGTGATTTTTCTGTATCAGGAAAACTTTCGTATCTTTAGCAAAAATGGAACTATGATTGAATTTAAAAATGTACCGTTGGCATCACTTCGTGATTTGCGGGAGCAATATTTAGCTTCTTTGTGTTATCCGCAAGAGTTACATTGCGAGTGGCTTGTTGCGAAAGGGACTTGTGTCAGTATTGAAACGGATGGAGAAAGGGTGGGATATTTTGTCTGTTCGGAAGAAGGACAATTGGTTGAATTCTATCTACTCGACAAGATGTTTGCCCGAAAAGAAGAAATCTTCGGACGAATGTTGGGAGAGTTTCAGATTAAAAATGCTTTCTGTAAGTCCTTCGATGATTTGTTTATGACTTGTTGCCATACATTCTGCCGGTCCTGTAAAATAGGCGGTATTTTGTTCCGCTTCTTCACTGACGAAATTGTGATGCCTTTGCCGGCTGGCGTAACCGTTCGTAAAGCAAAAGAAATTGATATTCCGTTGCTGCTGACTCATGACAGTGATTTGTACGAATCTCCCGAAGAGTTGAATTATACCGTTTCAAACCGTATGATACTGATGTATGAGAAGGATGGAGCACTCATAGGCTGTGGTTATCTTATCCGGATACTTTCTGATAAGAACATTTTTGATGTAGGTATGTGGGTGAATCCGGCATTTCGTAGGCAAGGGTATGCCGTGATGATTATTTCTCATTTGAAAGAGATGTGCTTGAAGGCTGGATATGTGCCTGTTGCCGGTTGTGCTGCCGATAATGTGGCTTCACGCAGAACTTTGGAGCAGTGTGGATTTATGACGAAACATTGTGCTGTTGTATTTGAGTTTTGAAACAGCTTTGACACTTAATACAAACTGTTGCTATTTCGTTTCGATACCGCTGTAACTGTTACAGCAGTAACGAAACGGGAGTATATCTTTGATTTAGTCATCAATATCAATCACCCTCATCTTTGAATCGAACGTGATTTCCAAACGATTAGATAGTCTGATTTCATACTCTTTCTTGTCAAGCTCAATCTGTAGGATTCTTGCATCCGGATAGTTTGCCTTTACATAATTACGGATAGCTTCCGGGATGATTTCGGCAGGAACTTCACTTTGGCGGCATTTCACTTCTTTCCATTCTCCTGTTTTATCAAACTCTATTTCTTCACCGTTGGTAAAGACTACATCGTAGCTCTTATAGAACACTCCGCTTTCTTCTTTTGCCAATGCCACCTTATGATCTTTAAAATAAGTGTTGATAAACGTCTGTGCCTTTGCAGGGAGTTGGTTTATCTGGATGGGTTTATCATTATCCGCCATAACCATTGTGTGCATTGTGAACATACATACTAATAACAAAATTAATTTTTTCATATTCTTCTATCTTTAATAATTAATACTTTGGTTTATTATGATGTTGCAAATGTAGAGGGAGAATCTGGAAAGAAACTGGAAAAAACTTCAATTTTTACTTTTAATCGTCATTTATTGATTATGATTCTATGATAAACTCACTTTCTTTTCCGTTATAAGTCAGCGTCAACCTATGCATCGCCCTTGTCACAGCCACATAAAGCATACTTTTATCAATCGTTGAATTATAATTCCCAGCATCAACCTGAGGAACAATTACCTCATCAAATTCCAATCCCTTTGCCATGTGGGATGAAGTGACAATGATACCCTTCACAAAAGCGGAACTTTGGCTGGATAGAAAATAGACCTCCTGGGCATGCACTTGAAGTTTTGCAGCAAGTTCTTGTGCTTGCGCTTCTGTTTTGCATACTATTCCAAGTGATTTATGGTTTGATGTTCTGAAGATAGATATTAAATTGACAATACCGGAAAGTTCGTCTTCCCTATTTCCGAATGACAGAATCTGAGGCTGTTCCCCATGGCGCACAACGGGTTCAAGTTCATTATTGGCTTGAATCTTCTGTGCAAAGCCTGTAATCTCGATAGTAGAGCGATAGCTTTTGCAAAGTTTCATAATCTCTCCTGTGCCAAATACTTTCCGAATCATATCCGCCGTTGACGAACCATAGGGATTGACTGACTGGGAGGCGTCTCCGAGAACTGTTTTTCGACAAGGATAAAGTTTCTGAATGACTTTGTACTGGATAGGAGAGTAATCCTGCATTTCGTCTATCAAAAGATGTTTGACACCCGACTGCACGATATTTCCATCCAATGCCATACGTAAATATGCCAGTGGAGCTAAGTCAGCATACTCCAATGTCCGTTTTTTGCGTAATTTGAATAGTTGAGGCTTACCTATCCATTCAAAGAAGTCTTTATAGATTTGAATATCATTATTGCCTGCAAACATATTCTTTATTTCCTTCTTCAACAAGTTTCTCACCGCAGTGGTAACCGTGAAGTAATATTTCACTGTCAGCATATCCAGTATATAATCTGTCATCGTTTCAAACCGTTGCCGCATCGGATAGCGATTGAACCGCCTGAACTGTTCGTCAATGAATTCGGATGGAATCGTGATATGTTTGGTGAGTTTTACATCTACCGCTTTAAAGTAATTATTTTCCATATAAAGAATAAACTTGTCGAGCTGTGAAATGAACTCAAATGAAGATTTATATCTGATCCGTTCGATAAAATCATGATTAGGTTTCTCAAGCAATTCTGTCATCTGTCCGAAGAAATTCTGGTATTTGTATTTATCGTCGAGTACTTTCGAAAGAATCTGTTCCATGCTGACTTCGGGTACGCTTTCCTCGCCAAGTTCGGGAAGTACATTCGATATGTAATCAGCAAAAACTTTATTGGGAGAAATAATCAGTATATCTTTTGAAGAAATCTTTCCCTTCAGTGTATAGAGCAGGTAAGCGATGCGGTGCAGGGCTATAGATGTCTTTCCGGAACCTGCAACTCCCTGTATGATAAGCACGTGTGCATCTTCGTTACGAATAATCCGGTTCTGCTCCCGCTGAATGGTGGTGACGATGTTCTTCATCTTATCGTCGGAATTACTGCTAAGTTCCTTTTGCAGAATATCATCATGGACGGTCAGGGAACTCTCAATCATATACTCCATCTTACCACTGCGAATGCGGTATTGACGTTTAAGCGAAATATCTCCGTTCACCTCGCCCGACGGAGACGAATAATTCGCTTTTCCCAATTCATAATCGTAGAACATTCCCGATATGGGAGCCCTCCAGTCATAAATCAGGTTCATCTTGTTTTTGGCATCATAGAAGGTATGTATTCCTATATAAACAGGCATTGGGCCGCTTCCATCCTTCTGTTCCCTGAAATCGATTCTTCCGAAATAGGGGATATCCAATATCCTGCCCAACCGGTTGCGTTTATGGATGACACTCTCGCCCAGTGCATAGTGGTTCAGGATACTTTCGCGCATGGACCGTATTTCATGCGGATCAATATCCTTATTGGACCAGATATAGTCTTTGTACTCCTGCAAGGTTTCTACATGTTCTTTTACCGAGCTGTCGGTATGGTTGATTGTATCATGAATGATACCAATAACTCGCTGTAAATACTCTTTCTCTTGTTTTTCTGTTTGATTGAATGTCATAAGTCCCTGTTATTGAATAAGAAGTTCAGAAAGGGTGGCAAAGTTAGTCCGGTTTATTGAAGTATTAAATAGTTATTTATAGCTATATATCCATCCTTTTTTTTACTTTTGCAAACTGACTCGAAAAGAAAGAAAATGGATATCCTTGATATTGCCGAATGGAACCAGCAGAGAGCTTGGGAAGTAATAGAGAATGCCCGTATCATCCCGATATGGGAGAGTATTGGTGCGGAAGTTAACCTGGTGGGTTCCTTGAAAACCGGGTTACTGATGAAGCACCTGGACATAGATTTTCATATTTATACTCCATCGTTCAGCCTGTCCGACAGTTTCCAGGCGATGATGAAGCTGGGGGAAAATAAGTCTATCAGGAAGATAGAACATGTGAACTTGCTGGATACTCCCGAAGCATGTCTGGAGTGGCATGCCTGGTATAGGGATGCACGGAATGAACTCTGGCAGATAGATATGATCCATATCCTGAAAGGCTCCCGTTATGATGGTTTTTTCGAAAAGTTTGCCGAACGCCTTACTGCTGTTCTGACGGATGAGACGCGGAGAGTTATTCTAAGCTTGAAAAACGAGACGCCCGAAACGGAAAAGATAATGGGAGTGGAGTATTATCAGGCAGTCATCCGCGATGGCGTCCGGAGCTATGATGAATTCATGGAATGGAGAAGCCAGCATCCGGTTGCAGATATTGTGGAATGGATGCCATAACAGACTGTTCAAGCCATCATAGCAGCTTAATCCAATAATCCTGATGCTAACCCTGCATTGATGGCTTCGATGGAGTTTTGCACTCCCAGTTTGTGCAACAGGTTCTGCCGATGGATGTTGACGGTATGAATGCTGATGCAGAGTTTATGGGCGATTTCCTTACTCAATAATCCTTTCTGGATAAGTTGAAGAATCTCCAGTTCGCGTTGGGTCAGACTGATAGGTGCAGGTGATGGCAGCACAGGAGAAAACATTTCCCCGTTTTTAAGATTCAATACGGTGCATTCCACCTGGTCGGACTCCTTCTGATTGGGGGCAATCTCCATATTACCGAGTATAAGCCAGGCTTTTCCATTGCGGCTTTGCTCCAAAACCTGTTGCCGGCTGATGACGCGTACGTATTGCTTTCTGGCATTGAGCACCCGGAAGCTATAAATATTGCAATAATCGTTTCTTTCTTCAATGGGCAAACTGTATATAAACTTACCCAACTCAACCTGCAACCGTTCCAGTTGGGTGGAGTCGTCCGGATGAAAGCGTGATTCCAGGTAATCCCCCTGCCTTTCCAAAGTCGCTATCTTATGGCTGTCGTAGCCCAGCAAATCGACAAAGTTAGTAGAAGCAAACGCATATCTGAGTTTATAGACATCAACCACAAAGGTACAACTTCGGCTGATTGCGGACATCCGATGGAGCATCTGCTTGTCACGTTCCCATATGGCATAGTCGATGTGGGTGGCAGACAGGTGCTGCTTGGCCCACATTTCTTCTCTTGTAGTATCGGTTGATTTCATCGGATGGAATTATTTCCTGCAAAAATAGGATAAAAAACAATATACCCTATTCATTGGCTTGATATTCGAAGAAATCAAAGCTGACTTTATTGGATGATTTCTGTCCGTTGCTACTGGTGTACATACCAATGAAAGGCCCGATGAAACCACCTGCTTTGTTGGAACTGTTGATACTTGCATCCTGTGTTCCGCCCAATGCCTGCATCTTTTCTTCGGAATCACCTGCATAGAAGTGGTAATCCAGTCCTTGGGCCACCAGTTTGATGAAGCACTTTCTCGCTTTCCATGGAAGGCTGGCAACTGTCGCTTCCTGTCCTCTTTCTCTTTTGATTAGCTTCACTACCTGTCTGTTTGCTTCCCTGCAAAGAACGACTTTGTAATGATGGCTGCTGTTTTGCAGAACAATCATACCGGCTTCTTCCGATTTGCGGGGATTGAACTCCATGCACAATTGCGCGGTGAAGTTGAAGTGTTCAATGCGGCGTGCTATCAGTGAAGGGTTGGTGTCTTCGTGGATGGAGTTGGGGCGTACATTCATGGTTAGCATGCCATTCTCCAAACTATACCATTTCTCGAAAGGCGTCCGCAGGAAGTTCCAGCATAGGCGCAGTGAATCTTCGTTGAAATCATCTCTTGCCGCCTCTTTCTCAAATAACACGGGAGACAATCCGGTTGCTTTCTCAGTAGCCAGCACGCGCCCCACTCCCGGATTGAACACAGGCCAACCTTCCTGAAAACTGACCGGAGTGAGGAAAGTCTCGCGTCCCAGCATCGTGTATCCCTTCAGTGGACGAACACCCAACATCACTGCCCACCAATCTCCTTGGGGAGTCTGTACCAGGTCGGCATGACCGATGGTCGTTATGTCAATGTCTTTTCCCAAATGGCGGTGTGTCATGACCGGATTTGCATAACCGGGAGTATAAGGTCCGGTCACCTTATCGGCTGTAAAGACGGTAATGGCGTGATTCTCCCAGGTTCCACCTTCGGCGACTATCAGATAATATTTAGTATTGATTTTATAGAGATGGGGCGCTTCGCAATAAGGAGCATTGATGGCATGGCCGCTTGTCAGGATGTGGCGCTCACCGATGAGCTTTCCCTGCGTCAGGTCCAGTTGTTGGAGGTAGATGCGGTCTTCATTCTGGTACTTATCCTGTTCGGGAGTGTCGTTGATGGAGCCTGTATACCAGCACGTTCCGTCCTCATCGAAGAAAAGAGACGGGTCGATGCCCGGAGCGTCAGTCAGAAATATGGGTTCGGAATAGGGACCTTCCGGCCTGTCGGCAGTGACGTAGAAGTTGCCTCCGGCTTGTTGTGCGGTGCAGATGACGTAGTATTTTCCCTTGTGATGGCGGATGGTGGGAGCCCACAAACCGTTGGAATGTCTGAGTCCATCCGTCATTTGCAACTGGCTGGGGCGGGTGAGGACATGGCCTATCTGCTGCCAGTGCATCAGGTCTTTGCTGTGGTAGATGGGGATTCCCGGAAACCACTCGAAGCTGGAGGTCACCAGATAATAATCATTTCCTACCCGGCAAATGCTGGGGTCGGGATGAAATCCGGAGATAATGGGATTTCTGAAAGTAGCGGTTTCATGGTTTTGGCTTTGAGCCGATGCAGGATAGCTCGTGAACCATCCGATAAATACTAAAAAGAGAAATAGGTTTTTCATATGGTCATTTACATAATTGGGTCTGAGTGCAAATGTAGGTGTAGATTGGGAAATAAAGTAGCAGTTATTTGTCTAAAAATAGCTCAATTCTATCGGCTTTTAATAAATTTCCCTATATTTGCTACCCAATCAAGAGATAAAGATCAAATTGTTCAATTCATGAAACATCAACTCTGTATATAGCTACGCTTCACGAATAGCACCTCCTCGTATAAAAGCTATTCAGCTATCGGACGGATTCACGCAATTCGTCACAGAGATTTTATACCCCGTTTTATTTATGCTTTTCCCAGGGAGGGAGTAACTGAGTAATAGCCAATGTCAGCAACTGACGTGGGATGACTCTGAGACTGAGGATAGAATCAATGCCAATGATTCCTACCATCAATGCCGATGATTCCTACCATCAATGCCAATGATGCCTATCATCAATGCCGATGATGCCTATCATCAATACGGATGATGATACTCTCAGTCGTAGCAACAGTATAGCTGACATTAACTTGTAGCCCGGTTCTCTTCATTTCCCGGATAAGCTTTATTCATCACTTATTAAAATTGAACAATGAATTATACGTATAAGCAAATCTGGCTCATCAACTTTCCCGTGATGATGAGCATCCTGATGGAACAATTAATCAATATCACCGATGCAGTTTTTCTTGGGCATGTGGGCGAGGTGGAATTAGGCGCCTCCGCCCTTGCAAGTGTCTATTATCTGGCTATCTATATGCTTGGATTTGGTTTCAGCCTGGGCTTGCAGGTGATGATTGCCCGTAGAAACGGGGAACAACGGTACAAGGAAACTGGCCGGACGTTCTATCAAGGATTACTATTTCTGAGCGGCTTGGCTATTGTTTTAAGTCTGGCATCCTATGCGCTATCCCCCGTTATTCTGAAATATTTCATTCATTCGCCCGAAATTTATCAGGCTGCGGTCGATTATTTGAAATGGAGATGTTTCGGGCTGATATTCTCTTTCCCGTTTCTGGCATTCCGTTCGTTCTTTGTCGGAATCACAAAAACGAGAGTGTTGTCGTGGGCTGCAATGATGGCGGTTCTCATTAATATACCTTGTAATTATTTGTTTATCTTCTGTTTTAATCTGGGTATATCGGGTGCGGCAATGGCTTCATCATTGGCTGAGGCGGGTTCTTTGCTTATATTGGTGTGTTATACTTTTCAGAAGAAAGTGGATAAAAATCACTTTGGATTGAAAGCTGTCTATGATGGAAAACTATTGGCGGCACTCCTGCGTCTATCCGTATGGAGCATGATGCACGCTTTTATCAGTGTTGCCCCATGGTTCCTTTTCTTTGTGGCGATAGAGCGTTTGGGAGAGGTGCAGTTGGCAGCGTCCAATATCACCAGAAGCGTATCGACGGTTTTCTTTGTGATAGTCAATTCCTTTGCGGCAACAAGCGGCTCTTTGGTGAGTAACCTGATTGGTGCGGGAGAAGGACAAAATCTGTTTCGGCTTTGTAGTAAAGTACTCAGATTGGGGTATGCAGTAGGGGGACCTTTGATTGTTATCGCCTTATTATTCAACCGCCAGATTGTTGGATTTTACACGGATAATGCCCAATTAATTGAGTTTGCCCATTATCCTTTTATCGTTATGTTGCTGAATTACGGATTTGCCTTGCCCGGATACGTGTATGTCAATGCGGTGACCGGAACAGGGAATACCCGGATGGCATTTATATTCCAAGTCTCCACAATTATCATTTACCTGGGCTATCTCTATCTGTTGAGCTACTGCCTCACCGTTTCCCTGTCGGTTTATTTAACGGCCGAATACCTTTTTGTGATATTATTGGGTGTACAGTCTTATATCTACTTGAAACGGAGGTAAGATATTTCGAGCAGATTTCAAAAGTCATAATCAGCGAAAGGGTGGTTAATGCATCGGCAGAGTAACAATCATCCGCGTGCCCTCCGTATAATCAGGGTCAATCTTAATCTCTCCGGCCAGTCGTTTCACGATGAGCCGGCAGAGATATAATCCCAGTCCGTTGCCGGGAACGAAGGTGTCGAGTTTGGAGAAACGGTTGAATACCTCTTCGTATTTCTCTTCGGGGATTCCGCGGCCTGTATCCGTCACGCTGATGGATATATGCTCCTGCTGCTTGTCAGCTTCATAACTCAGGGTGATACATCCCTTTTCCGTGAATTTATTCGCGTTATTCAGCAAATGTCCGATTACCTGTGTCAGATACTGGACATTCGTCTGGATTATCATACTTTCGGGCGCGATGTCCAGTATGTATTCTATTTCCGGCTTCTTGTTGAGCTGTTCCATTTCCTGCGTGCAAATATTCCTTAAATCGGCAGGCTCGCAAGGTAGTTTTTCTTCGGAAACGTCCAGGTTGGCTACTTCCAGCATACTGTTGACAAGCTCGGTGAGTAGCACCGTGCTCTTTTGTATCTCTGCCGGAAACTCACGGCGCATCTCCATGTCTATTTCATCGTTCATTATCAGATCGGAGAATCCGACGATTGCGTTGAGCGGAGTGCGTATCTCGTGGCAGATGGAGTTGATGAATGCCTGCTTCATCTTTTCGCTTTCCTGTGCTTTGCCATGCAGAACTTTTAGTTCCATCTTCATCTTCTTTTCCTTCTTCCAGGAGAAATAGAGGTAGGTACAAATAGAGATTACAATAATCAATAAAATGCTGAGAGAGATAAGCAGAGTTTGCTTATTCTTTATTTCCAGCATCGTCTTTTCGTTATTGAGCGCATTGAGGTCATATTTCACCTGCAATTCGTTGAGTTGTTTATGAGCGACGTCTGTAGTCAGTGAGTCCTGAATCTGATGTGAAATCTTCAGGTATTTCAATGCATTCGGATAATCTTTGCTCTCTTCATAAAGCAGCGAATTGATATTATATAATCCCGGCAGGTTTATAGGAGCTAATATTTTCGCAATTCTAATGAGTGAATCATTAGCTTCTATAGCCCTTGGATAATCTTTTTTTATGTGGTTGTTGGAGTAGTAATTATTGGCACACAGATAATAATTGTATCTATCCAAGTCGTTGGTAAGCGTTTTGCCAATTGTCTGGATTTTGTTCCAGTACTCTTGCGTTTGCTCTACTGTGAGATAGGATAAACTGCCAATCATAAAAGAATAGTACTGGAGCAGATATAACTCTATTCTATAGAAAGGGCGTTGCTTCTGATAGTCGGTTTTATATTTTTGTTCTACCAGATTGATAAGATTCTCCATAATTTTTACGGACTCTTTGGTCTTTCCTGCTTGGGCATAGCTAAAACATAATCTCCAGGTTACAAAACGCTTATATTCGAATTTCTTCTTTTCAGGAAGTGATTCTACAAGCTTTATTGCATTCTGCAGATGAGGCAAAGCACTCTCAAACTGGTTGTTCATATAGAAGCTGGAACCCATTATGTAAGCTGAGGCTACCTTATTGTAAGGGTCGTTCGACCCGTCTGTTTCCGCATTCAGGAAACTTAGTTCCTCCTTTATGGCTTCCTCTTTTTGGTCCGAAAAACATTGTGAATCGAAGATACGCATGCGATAGATAGGTAATAGACTATTTACTTCTTCCGGAGTTGCTATTTTTTTTATGTATCCGATGTATTTGATGACAGAATCTTTTCTATAATAATTGGATTCCTCAACTGCGATGTCATTGAGTGCATTCAGCATATTCTTTTTATCATTGACCTTCGATGCTTCCCGGTACATTTTCAGAAGATAAGTTTTTGCGTCTGGAGTATCTATGGAAATATCTGCTAAATTTCTGTATATTTGAATTTTCTTTTCAGAAGAAGCGGTTGTATTCAGAAGTTGCAAAAGGCTATCGGTTGCCTGTGTCGTGTTCTGGGCAAATAGGGTGGAACTAATGAATATAAAAATAGTAGTCAGTATGTATCGCATATTGTATTGCATCATTATGTTAATGCAAATCTACAGTTTTTTTCTTGATTTTCTATTTTTTAGGAAAAATCTTTTGATGCTAAAGCGATTCTTGATTCTTCTCTGATTTGCAGATTCTTGCAAATCAGAGAAAAACAATTATATTTGTGAAATAATCATAGAAGATGAACTTAGCGTCTTCTGATTTAGACTTAAAAACATCAAGATATGGCGAAAATTAACCTTTCCCTCCTTTTCAATGGTAATTGTGAAGAAGCTTTCAATTTCTACAAATCAGCATTCGGAACAGAGTTTACTTTTATAGGCAGATATGGAGATATTCCTCCGCAAGGTGGCATGCCTGCCATCTCCGAAAATGAAAAGGCAAAATAGAAAATATCTGTCTGCCTGTAAATGAGGACACTTTTCTGATGGGTGCAGATGTCACGGGTTATATGGCTGAGAGAACTGTTTTTGGCAATAACTTCTCTATTTATATCGAAGCTGTCAATAAAGAAGAAGCCGACCGGCTGTTTGCCGGATTGTCGGCAGATGGGCAAGTGATGATGCCTATGAGTGTAGCCCATTGGGGCGATTATTTCGGGATGTTCACAGATAAGTTTGGTGTTAACTGGCTGCTAAATTGTGCGCGTCAGCATATGGGATAGTTCATAGCAATCATTAAATAGATGTATAACTGAAGCTTAACCACAAATAGAATGATTATGGAAAATATGTATTGTCAAAGTTGTGGCATGTCGCTGACTAAGAAAGAAGAGGTAGCAACGAACAAGGATGGTTCCCTCATACACGATTATTGCATTTACTGCTACAAGGGCGGAGCTTTCACTTCGGATATCAGTATGGAAGAGATGATTGATGTTAGTTTGGTGCATATGAAAGAAATCTTCAAGGATGATCCTAACTTTAGTGAACAGGAAGCTTTAAATAAGATGAGAAGCTTTTTCCCTGAACTGAAAAGGTGGAAGAATATATAAACAAAAAACGTTGTAAATAATCTATTTACAACGTTTTTTCTGTTGAAAGTGGTGCCACCAGGAATCGAACCGGGGACACAAGGATTTTCAGTCCTTTGCTCTACCAACTGAGCTATGGCACCCTATTTTTCTCTTTTGCGGTTGCAAAGGTAGTGAAAGTTTTGGACTATGCAAGAGCTTTGAAAATAAAAAACGCTGATAAATGCCTATGTGGCTAAGTATCAGCGTTTATCTTTTAAGAAAAAAAGAGAGAAAAAGTTGATTCCTACTCTGTTTCTCCGTTTTCGTCTGTTTTTTCCTCTTCGGATGTTTCCCCTTTCAGGGGATTCCAGCCTTGTGCTTTCAGTTCAAACTCCTGACCGTCGCGGGTAATTAACGCACAACCTAACTCCGGTTTGGTGATATGCCCGATAAGCTTTACACCCTCCATCTCTGAAATCTTCTCATGGTCGGCGATGGGGACGGTGAACAACAATTCGTAATCCTCACCACCATTCAGAGCACAAGTGGTTAGATTCATATTGAATTCTTCCGCCATGACAGCCGTCTGGTAATCAATGGGAATATGCTCCTCATAAACACGGCAACCCACCTTGCTTTGCGTACAGATATGCAGCAATTCAGAAGATAAACCATCGGAAATATCCATCATGGAAGTAGGCTGAATGCCCTCTTCTGCCAGCTTTTCAATAATATCACGACGAGCTTCCGGTTTCAATTGGCGTTCCAGAAGATATTCTTTTCCGGAAAAATCAGGCTGTAACTCGGTATTGCCTTTGAGAGCAATCTTCTCCCGCTCCAATAATTGCAACCCCATGTATGCTGCGCCCAAGTCACCGGTCACACAAACCAAGTCTGTCTCTTTGGCGCCATTCCGGTAAACTACTTTATCTTTGTCCGCTTCGCCAATACAAGTAATGCTGATTGTCAGCCCTGTGAGTGAAGAAGAAGTGTCTCCACCTACGATGTCTACATTATATTCCTCACATGCCAGACGGATACCGGCATACAATTCCTCTATATCTTCTACAGAGAAACGTTTGGACAAGGCCAGGGAAACCGTTATCTGCTTCGGCGTGCCGTTCATGGCATAGATATCGGAGAAGTTCACGACAGCAGCTTTATAACCCAGATGTTTCAGCGGGACATAAACTAAATCAAAATGTACACCTTCCATCAGCAAGTCTGTGGTAATCAGCACTTGCTTTTCGGCAGGGTAGGAGAGTACGGCGGCATCATCGCCTACACCATACCGGCTCGATTCATTTTTCAGTTCAATGCCTTCGGTCAGTCGGCGTATGAGGCCAAATTCACCGAGGCTTGCAATTTCTGTTCTCATGATTACGCTCTGTTTATCAATTCTCTCATAATCTCCGTCATTTTCGGCTGGGCAGCATCGGCAGCTTTCTGCACTTCTTCGTGCGTCACTTCCACAATTTTGCCTTCCACACCGAGGTCGGTGATTACAGAAATACCAAACACTTTGATTCCACAATGGTTCGCCACAATCACTTCCGGCACTGTAGACATGCCCACTGCATCCGCTCCGAAGATATGGAATAATTTGTATTCAGCCGGAGTTTCAAACGTCGGACCTTGTGTGCCGACGTACACGCCATGTTGCACTTTGATACCCTTCTCCGCAGCAATTGCATCAGCCTTGCGAATCAGTTCTTTATTGTACGCTTCACTCATATCCGGGAAACGTGGTCCGTACGGGATATTCTTGCCACGCAACGGATGTTCCGGGAAGTAGTTGATGTGGTCTGTAATAATCATCAGGTCGCCGATTTCAAAATCAGGATTCGTGGCGCCGCTCGCATTGGAAACGAACAGGGTCTTGATGCCTAACTCACGCATCACACGTACGGGGAACGTCACTTCCTTCATCGAGTAACCTTCATAGTAATGGAAACGGCCTTGCATTGCCATAATATCCTTGTTGCCCAGCTTACCGAATATCAGCTTTCCGCTGTGTCCTTCCACCGTCGATACGGGGAAGTTGGGTATTTCCTCATACTTTATTTCGTACTTCTCGGTGATTTCAGTGGCAAGGCTGCCTAAACCGGTTCCGAGGATAATCGCTGTCTCTGGTTGTGTGTGCATCTTACCTTTCAGGTAAGCCGCTGTTTCTTGAATGAGCTCTAACATAGCCAATAATATTTTGGTTAAATATATGTTGTTGATTTTGTAAAAATTCTATCTCTATCGGCAAAACGTACAAGTACGGTTTCAGCGCTTCGGCCAGTGCCGGATGATGTTGCAGCCTTGTCGCATCCTTTTCTGTGGTGACAATGAGCTTTTTTTCTCCTTCCAGATGTTCAAAGCGTTCCTTTATCACTTGCAGATCTTTATTGCTGAAATCGTGATGATCGTCAAACTGGCATAAATCCACGTGGGGCGTATGTGCTTTCAGTTTCTCCACCAATGTGGCAGGCGAGGCAATTCCTGTCACCAGCAACACCTGTTCATCTTTTCCGAGTGAAGCAAGTGCCCGTCGTTTCTCTCCGAAGAGCGGAGTCAGTGCACCATACCTGAACGATGAAAAATAAAGCTGCTGATACGGATATAGCTTCAGCCTTTTCGTGATGATATTGAAATCTATCGGTTTGATGTCCTCCGGGCATTTCGTCACGATTACGATATGTGCCCGGTTCTTTCCATCTTCCGGTTCACGTAGCCGCCCTGCCGGAAGCAGGGTGTCGTCTGAGAACAGTCTGTGGAAATCCGTCAGCAATATGTTCAGTCCCGCTTTCACGTAGCGATGTTGAAAGGCATCATCCAGCAATACCACATCCACTTTAGGATTTTCCAGCTTCATCAATTGTTCGATGCCGTGGCAACGATTTTCATCTACAGCCACCCGTATGCCGGGAAATTTAGTTTTTATCTGATAAGGCTCGTCACCGATGCGCTTTACACTTGTTTCCTCCGTGGCCAGCACATATCCCTTACTTTTCCGTTTGTAACCCCGGCTCAGCATGGCGACGTTCGCTCCTGTTTGTTGCAACAGCTTGATAAGATACTCCGTGTGTGGCGTCTTGCCCGTTCCGCCCACGGCGAGGTTTCCGACGCATACCACAGGTACGTCAAAACTCTTTGACCGGTAGTATCCCCAATCAAAGAGTTTGTTTCGTAGGCGTACCCCCATCCCGTAAAGCCACGAGACGGGGTATAGCCAATAGTGTATCTTAACTAGCGGTTCTTCCATCCACTCCTTTCTTTTAATTGATGTTCAACTCAAACGGAACACGTGCCTGAATCTTATCGCAATTTTCAAAATTGTTCAGCCAGTCAAATTGATTATAGAGTTCGCCAACTTTGCCTTTCAGCAGATGAGATTGGATATATCCACCCGGATTCGTATCCATCAGCGTTTCAAAGAAACTCTTCTTGCCCGGATAAGACATCACGGTATAAGCTTCCAGTCCTGCTTTTCCGATAGCCATTTCCAGTGCTTTGTCCAGTCCGCCCAGTTCGTCCACTAAGCCCAGTTCTTTGGCTTTGGCACCTGTCCATACACGACCTTCTGCAATTTTCTTGATTTCATCCGTAGTCATACCACGACCCTCTGCACAACGTTTCACGAACAGTTCATAACCCTCGTTCACCATATTCTGCATCAAAGCCTTTTCACCGTCGTTCAGCGGACGTCCTATCATTCCGAAGTCAGCATAAGTATTTGTCTTCACTGCATCGAATGAAAGTCCGATTTTATCTGTCAACCCCTTCACATTGGGGAACATGCCGAAGATACCGATAGATCCTGTCAGAGTAGTCGGGTCGGCCACAATGCTGTCTGCATTACAAGAAATGTAGTAACCGCCTGAAGCAGCATAATCACCCATAGAGACAATCACCGGTTTTTCTTTCTTCAGTTCGGTCACTGCATACCAGATTTGTTCCGAACCGAAAGCACTGCCGCCCGGAGAATTCACGCGCAGCACTACAGCTTTCACGTCTTTATCGTCTTTCAACTTACGTAAGTCGCGGATTACCTTTTCAGAATTGATTCCCTCTTCGGCACCTGCACGAGAACTGCCGCCATCGATGGCTCCGTATGCATAATATACGGCAACGATATTTCCGCTTTTATCCTTCGGAACGTTCTTCTTTACATTTATCATATCTTTCAGGCTCAGCACCGGCATGCGGTCATCCTTATCAATGCCGATCATAGTTTTCAGATAATTGCGTACATCATTCTTATATATTAATGTGTCAGCAAGTCCGTATTCCAAGCTCTCTTTCGCCGGATAGAACATCAGCATCTTGTCCGCAGCTTCATTCAGCTTTTCTTTGCTCACGCCTCTTGATTCGGAAACATCGCTCACCATCTGTCCCCAGATACCATTCAGGAATACAGTTACCTGTTCACGGTTAGCGGGACTCATTTCTGTAGAGATGAACGGTTCAACTGCCGATTTGTAAGTCCCCACTTTGAACACCTGCATTTCAACACCGATTTTATCCAGCAAATCTTTATAGAAAGTCGGGGTAGAAGCCAGACCATACCAACCGATTGAACCTTGGGGATTTAGTAGCACCTTGTCGGCCACACTTGCTAAATAATACAGGCGTTGTGTATATTGGTCGCCATAAGCTACTATAAACTTACCACTGGTTTTGAAGTCAGCCAGTGCTTTACGAATTTCTTCCAGTGAAGCAAATCCTATGCCCATGGCTCCGGCTTGCAGGTAAATGCCCTTGATATTTTCATTCTCCTTAGCCTTTTGGATAGACGAAAGAACGTCATCTAATCCGTACGTTGTTTCATCTTCACTCAGGAAGATGTCAAACGGATTGTCCTGGCTGCGTTCAGAGAGCATGCCTCTCAGGTCGAGCATCATCACAGAGTTCTTACGTACTTGTGTCTCAGATTCTGAGGTGGACAGCATACTAAATAGTATCAGGATACTGACGAAAAACAACACGACGCTTGACACGATTATACCGGTAATGGTGGCCAGCGTAAATTTAAAAAAATCTTTCATTGCATTTATTGTTTTTTGTATGCTAACTTATAAAAGCTAACAAAGATAAATAATTGAGTTGATATTTACCCTATCTGTCGCAAGGTTTTTCATTTTGTCACACTGTCTATCACAAAAACATTGTTATCTTTGTGTCGTTTTAAGCATAGCACTACACGACACTGTTCGTGTAGTGCTTTTTTATTTGTAATACTATTGATTATGAAACAAAACAGTTTGACTGGCTTCGTGAACGAAGTCATTGTAGGGTTGCAGCAAGAGGGACGTTTTGCCACTGCTAACATCTACAAGTATGCCTTACGGGCATTTACGCAATCCGTAGGAGGTGGCGAAATCTTCTGGGGAGGACTCAGCAGACAGGCTTTGCGGCATTTCCAGACTTATATGGAAGGGCAGCAAAAGAGTTATAACACTATCTCCACTTACATTCGTGCCTTGCGTGCGGTGTATAATCGGGCAGTAGATCTCGGGTTGGTGAAAGGTGAATTTCGTCTGTTTGCAAAGCTGAAAACAGGAGTTGCTTCGGAGAAGAAACTGGCTGTTACGGCCTCACAGATGAAAAAGTTGGTGCATGCTCCCGAAGCAGAACAACTTCCTACCAAGGTGCGTCAGGCACAGGATATTCTTTCGTTGATGGTGCTCCTGCAAGGAATGCCTTATACCGATCTGGCACATCTTCATAAGAGTGATTTGAATGGGACTTTGCTGACGTGCCACCGTCAGAAGACGGGCACGGAACTCTGTGTGAAAGTAGTTCCCGAAGCGATGGAGCTGATTGAACGCTATCGTAATCGTGAAGCGGCTTCACCTTATCTTCTGAATATTCTGAGTAGTACTTGCTCTGAAAAAGCGGCTTTCGAAGAATATCAAAGGAAACTTCGCGATTTGAATCTGCAACTATCCAAACTTCCTGCATTGTGTGGGGTAGAAGGTATAAAAGTCAGTTCATATACCGCCCGCCATACGTGGGCCACGCTTGCCAAGTACTGTCAGGTACCGGAGGAAGTCATTTCCGAGGGATTAGGACATTCTTCATTAGAAGTCACCCGTACATATCTGAAAAGTTTCGGAGGAGATGAACTCGAAAAAGCAAATCGGATAATAATTGATTACATATCTACCGGAAATAAAAATGTGTGGAGTAGGGCTTGAGTTTTCTATTACTTCGTAAGTAACGGAATGCAGAGTGCATTACTTCGTAAGTAACGGAAACGTAATCTTGCTGCAAAGATATTAAAAATTTGATAAAAACAAATTATAAAAAATAATTTTGAATAATATTTAACTGAAAACACGGCTCCAATAACCAAGACAAACAACAAATCGACATATTACTGCCTCTCCGGCTATGAGAACACACAGCATTCTCCCTATCCACGTTTTCCCTTCTACATGGACCCGTCTATTCTACGCTCTATTCTCACGTGATTTCAACTTAAGATGCCCGCCGTGTTCCTATAACGCCTTATATTTTCCGTATTTGCGTGCTTCCGTTACTTACGAAGTAACGGTTAAAAAGAACAATTATGCTCACACAATTGACACAAACAGCTATTGCCGTATTATACGACATTCATGCCGGTGGCAAGCCTTATCGTACAGCACAACTAACAATTGCGCCGCAGGAGTTAATCGACCTCCTTACTAAGTTAGAGTCAGGTGGTTTGATCCGACGTAAAGAACTCCCGACTTCTGAACTTCTCTCTTCATATGAGCTACCCCGTTCTTATATAGATGTATCCCTACTCGATATACTGGAAGCTCTCGATGAACATCTGAATTGCAATTTTCCCACTAAGGAGAAGATGTATCATCAATACCGTGCTGCTGCTCATCGTTTGGGGGTCATTAACCAAATGACCCGCCTCTATTTGTCTGAAATTAAGTTAATTGATCTATGATGAACAGAAAAATACAATATATATATAGCATCGGGTTGCTCCTGTTTCTACTGGTTAGCTCCTGTTCCAAGCGCGACACTCCTGCCGATCCTGTTGCCATTCGTCTTTATACCGGTATCTTGACCCGTTCTGCTGTGGATGTCTTCCATGCTACCCCTGTGTGTATTGCCTGCGGCATATCCTCCGGTGCATATACCCAGACTTGGGAGGGCATCGCCACCGCCGATGAAATCACCCTCACTCCTGTGCGCTATTACCCTGAAGACGGTAGTGGTGTTTACCTGCGCGGTTATTATCCGCCTGCCCCTATGTCTGCCGACGGTACCCTTTCCTATACCCTTACCGGAGATGAAGACCTTTTGCTCAGTGACGAGCAGAACGGCTCGCTTTCTTCCCCTTTCACACCTGCCGGTAACAAGCAACTGATTTACGGCCATCTGCTTACGAAATTGAGCTTCATCATCCATCTCGAAGGTGACGATGTTCCTTCCCTGCGTGTCCGTTCCCTGCAACTTAATGGGCTTGCCGGGCAGGTCACGCTGACGTTGACCACCGGTTCCTTGTCTTATGGGGAATCCACCGTCCCTGTCACTATCCATTCCACTCCGGATGATTCCGAGGGCCTTCCATTCGTAGAGGGTGTCCTTCAACTGCCCGGCTATGTGCTTGTACAGCCGCAGGCTGAATTTACGCTGGATATGGTGCTTTCCGTTGACGACGACCGTTCCCATGACCTTGCCTACCACGATCTGGCTGTCAGTTTCGAAGGCGGTGGTGGTGAAGGTGGTGCTGCCTATACAGTGAAGGTGGAACTTCCCTCACCGACGCAGGCTGATCCTTTACCCGTTAAGGTCACCACCACCGTTGTCTCTTGGCAGGCGGGTGATTCGGGTAGCGGTCATATTCCGGGATGGGATACTTCCGGCGATGCGAAGTAAATAGTAAAAATAATATATATATAGAAAGAACAAATAATTTATTAATCATTTAATTAAGACTTGAATATGAAAACAAAAATGAGCGTGGCATTACTGACCTTATTGATCTCGGCTGGATGCACTGAAAATGAACAGATCACTTTTCCTGAAACTCCTGTGAATGCGGTGGCCATCCAACTGGGCCAACAAGTGAATGCTGTGTCGCGTGCTGTGGCCTCTGACGGTGTGAACGTGAGCGCAACTTTGCTGATGTGCGACGATGCCGATTGGAGCAAATTCGTCAAGGTAGACAAGAATGTAATAGAGGGCGGTCAATTGAAGAGCCGTGCCAGCATCTCTGCCGCCTCCTTCACTGTGGCTGCTACTCCTGCCAATGATATTTCCTTGAACCAGTTACTTTATTATTCATTGAGTGACGGTATCAATTCTTTCATCGCCGGGGTATCCCCTGCGGGTAAGGTTTCCGATGCCGGCTCTTCTGTCGCTTTCACCCAAGAAGACGGTACCCAGGATGTGATGTGGGCCGAAACGGTGGCTGTCGGTAACGCGCAAGATGCCGGTAATGCTGCAGGAACTTCCAAATATAATCTGGCGTTCGTCCACAAGACTACCCAGCTCAACTTTGCCATCGGTTTGAAGCGTACCGCCGGCGGTGGCGAATGGCAAGGCAAGAAAGTAGCGTTGAAGAGTATTGCCGTGCAGCAGGCTTCCGTTCCCCAATCTGTCAATGTGGCTAACGGCGAGGTAAGCTGGAGCACTGCTGTAACCCTTAAAGTACCCGGCATTTCGGAAGCTGCCATTGCAGAAACAGCTACGGCTGTGGGCGAGGCGTTTATGATCAACCCCTATACCGAGGTGATACTGAATGTAGTGATTACCGTGGACGGTGCCGAGAAGATTTTCAACAACGTTCGTGTCACTGCTGCCGGTGGCTCCGACCTTGCCCGCGAGGAGGGTAAATCCCACCTGGTTACGCTTACCATCCAGGAACCTGCCAGTGCTGAGGGTGCTGTAACGATAAAGACCACCGCTACTGTGAAACCTTGGGAACAGGGTACTTCAGGCAGTGCTGAATTATAAAACATATAACTAACTAACCGATGAGACGCATTTACCGTTTGTTCCGTTTCGCCTTTTCTGCCTTCGCGGCTTTTCTCGTATCCTGTTCCTCCGACGTTTCCCTTCCTGTGGAAACTACGGTTCCTTTGGAATTCAGTGCGGGAGGCACTGCTTTGTTGCATACTTCTGCCACCCGTGCTGACAATCTTCCGGAATCGGCTTTTGATGCCACGGTGGTACTCTCCATGAAACAGGGGGATTATTCGCTTTCTGCCTTATATGAAAGCAGCCATGAAGTAGGCGTGGATACAGACGGCAGCGTCTCTTGGCAACTTCAATCGGGCAGTGTAGAGCCGGTTTATCCCGAAACGGGTGCCTGGCTGTATGCCGTTTCAGTCTCTCCGGTGGCAGTTCCTGATAATAGCGGAAACGTCTCTTATACCTTGATCGGCAAGGAAGACTTGCTGTATGCCCCGGAAATCCGTGGTAACAAGTGGGAGGGAGACCGTTTCTCTGGTAATGGGAATTCCGGGCGCGACAAGCCGTTGGAATTTGCCCATCTGCTCACCCGCTTGCAGTTCAAGGCACGCAAGCGTCAGGCAGATGGTATGTCGGTAAAAATTACGGCTGTAAAGGTGAATGAGGCATTGACGGAAGTCACTGTGCCCTTGTCCACAGGTGAACCGTCTTTCAGGGGGACGGCAGGACTTACCCTGCATCCCGGAGATGGCGGTGCAGGCAAAGACGTGCCTGCCGGTGGAACTACCGTGGCATTGGGCGATTTACTATTACCGCCTCTATCGCCGGAGCATAACTATACATTGAATGTTGAAACGTCAATTGGTGCTTTCGACAATATCCCGATTGTGTTCTCTGATAATGCCGCTTCCAGTGGGAAACTGTTGCCCGGCATGTCCCATGAAATCACTTTCTATATCTCCGATACTTTTCTGGGCGTCCTGTCTGTGACGGCTACCCCCTGGGAGTTAGTGAATGTGGATGATGATCTGGAATTAGTACCTTGATTAATTTATGAATTATATAGATAAGAAATAACAATGAAAACCAAACAACTCATTAATCTCGCTTTTCTTTCCGGTCTGCTGCTTGCTGCCGGGTGCAGCGATGACCAACACACCGGAACTACTGATAATAATGAACCGGTGGAATTACAAATCTCACCCAGAGTGGTGCTGACTCGTGGTGTAGTGGATGGCACTGCTTTCAGTAATGGCACTTCCATCGCGGTGTATGCTACGGGGGATGATTATGCGGCTTCTAATAATTACGCGGTATATGCGAACAACTCCGGTTGGAGTAATACCGGGGCTGATAAGATTTTCCTGACAGGCAAACCTGCCACTATTTATGCTTATTACCCCACAACCAATAAGTATGGCGCAGACTTTACCATTCCCATTACCTTGTTGGAAGGAACCGAATCCACCACTATCACTTCTCAGGATAATGCTTCAAGCGGTACTCCCATAGCTGCTGCCGATGGCGAAGTGGATTGCATGTATGCCACGTCAGTGCCGAATGTATCCAACAAGGTAAATAACGGTGTGACACTTAACATGAACCATGCCCTTTCCATGGTAAGTTTCCGTGTCTACAAAGCTGCGGACTATAAAGGCGCGGGCAACTTAACTAAGATAGTGATGAAAGATATCAATGCAGTTGGCACCACCTTGAGTAAAGGCACTTCTCCTAAAATGAATATCACTAACGGTACTATCACGGAAGGTGCCGCGCAGGATGCAACCTATACCCGCGCCATTAGTAGCGGTTATACATTAGGTACTGCTGATGCCAATGCCAAAAGGTTCAGCATCCTGGTATTACCTACCTCTGCCAGTATCGGAACTGGTAATATCCAAGCGGTTTTCACCATTGACGGGGCTGACTATTCGGTAAACCTGACCCCTCCTACCGATAATAGCGGTAAGTGGCTTGCCGGTAAGAATCACCTTTATTCAGTGAAATTGAGCGGTACGGAACTTACCATAAGTAGTGTTACGATTGCCCAGTGGGTGGGAGTTGCCGGTGGTGATTTGACAATCCAATAAGACTGTGCAGGTGTAAGCTTTTGAATAATAATATAAATTTTGTAAGTATGAGATCCTTTATAGTTTACCTTCCCGTCTTCTGTGCCCTCTTGCTTGCAGGCGGTTGCTCAGATAGTGGCTGTGTCAGTGACTTGGACATTCCTGTCCCTTTGCAGCCTTCTTTCACCCCTGTCTCCGGCTCCCTCACCCGTTCCATCGTGAGTGAAACGGGCACTGCGGACGGGCAGGTGAACCGTATCGGTGTCTATCTCACCCGTTCCGACGGCCATACGGCTTATGCCGCTTCCGCTTTTTCCATTTTCAGCACAGAGAATGGAAATAGTTGGACCGGAACCCCTTCTGTGAATCTCCGCACGGAGCAGGCGCGGCTTTATGCCTGGTATCCGGTTGCTGATAATTCCATCCCCACGGAGGTCGGAAATACCCGCACGGTCCCCATTATCCTGCCCGCCGCCCAGACATTCGATGGAGGGAGTACTACTGCCTGTTCGCAGACCGATTATCTCTACGGCTCGGCAAACCAGGCAGTGGGTGATGCCACTGCCATCACAGTGCACCGCAGTGCCAGCAATCCTGCCATATACCTGCAGCACGCCCTTGTCCAACTTGTCTTCACCATTGAATACAAGGCGGGCCGTGTTCCTGATAGTGATTATGACCGGGTAAAAAGCATCAGCCTGACCACCGGCACCGGCATAACTGTTTTCCGTGCCGCAGCAAGCGGTACCATGACGCTTGCCGATGGTACGCTCGCCGTTGCCCAGACTGCCACGATTACCTTTACCGCCACTACAGGAACTTCCTGCCTGCCCGGTAACATCGGTGATCCCAAACCTGTGGTCTACGGACTGACCGCCCCCAAACCTGCCACCACCAGCCCGGTGGCATTGAACCTGGTACTGGGACAAAAGGGCACTTCTACAAACGACCGTACCCTGACTGCTTCCAATGCCACCCTGTTCAATTCCGAATGGAAGAAAGGCCACTGCTATACCTATCATCTATTGCTCGACAAGAACGATATCACCATGAAAAGCGTAGCGATAAAAGGTTGGACGGAGCAAGACGGGGGCGAACAGAACGTACCTCCCGTGATTGAATAATCCAACAAGCCAAGTATTCTGATAACTCAATAAAGTAACTACCAGACGCAACGAGATAATGAATAAACTGACATTGAACATCCTGCCTTATATGGCCTCCTGTTTCCTGCTGCTGGGTTCCGGCTGTAGCGACGAACAACCTACCCTCGTGGTTGCCGAAGGCACTCCTCTCACCATTACGGCTGAAATCGGTGCTTCCGTTTCCCCCGCCTCCCGGGCGGCGTCATCCGGCGACTACGACCTTGGCGCATTCAGGACCAGCGACCAGATCAACGTCACCTGTAGCCGTAACTCCACCTTGCTTGCTTCCTCCGGATACACCCTTGGATCTGACAATGCCTGGACTGCCTCCGGCGACGGTCTTGGCTTTTTGCCCGCCGTTGTTTACCGCGCTTCTTTCCCTATCGGTTACGATGGCATCCAGGCGAACCAGGAGAAGCCTGCCGATTTTCTGAAAAGCAACTATCTCCGCACGCCCGAGGTTCCCGTTTCGGGTGCTGAAGTAAACTTCACCGGCTCCAATGCTTTTGTGCACGAAAATGCAAAGCTGACGCTGAAGTTCACGGGTGCGAATGCCTTGCCCGCTTTCAGCCGGATGACGGTGCAGGCCTCCGGATTGCGTACGGGTGATAATGTTACGCAGAGCATCAATATGCTGCGTCCGGCTGCTTCCGAATATATCTGGTGCTCGGTCATTTATCCGCGTGCAACGGAAACGGAGATTGCAATTACCGTGACCGATAGCTATGGCATCACTTATAAGGCCGCCGTGCAGTGTTCCATGGCAAAGGGCACTAGCTATACTTATACGCTGAAACTCCGGAATAATACTCTTGTTCCCGTGGGTCCGGCCGAAATCAAGGACTGGACGGTATCGGGCAGGCATAACGGTGACTTTGATCCCGTTTAAACAATTAGAATAGTAATGATGATAAAGACTCCAGTAATGATGATAAAGAACCATCTGATATATGGCAAATGTGCGTGTTCCCGGTTGCGGTTCCTGCTACTGCTGTCCGTGATGGCCGTTTGTTCCGTATCGTGCACGCAAGAGAGTGCGGGTGTTGCCCTGCCGTTGGATGTATCCGCCGGGATTGGCGCTCCCCATACCCGTGCGTCGGACTCCCATGCGTCGGACTATGACAAGAGAAGCTTCGTGACCGGTGATGTAATCAAGATAAGCAAAGGGGGGACAAGTATCAATTACCGGAGAACTGCTGCCGGTAACTGGACTTCCGATGCCGACACACCGATGACTACTACGGGTAGCGAGTCCTTCACAGCGACTTTTCCCCCCGATTTCAGCAATATACAAGCCGACCAGAGTACGCCTACGGGCTTCTGGAAAAGCAATCAACTGTCTTCCGTGGCTACTTCCACCGGAAACTACGTCCGGTTCAGCTTCGCCCCGGCAGCCTGTAAAATCACGGTTGTCGTGATCTATAAAGCGGATAACACTGCTACAAGTGCCACTGTTGCGGGCAAAGGATTATCTAGCGGGAATAACAGCAGTGCTGAAAGCATCAGCTTGCTGAAAACTTCCGAATCCCTGAGACGCCACACCTATGCCGGTATCTTTTCTCCTTCCGCTTCCAATGCCTACACTATCAGTGTATCGGCCAGCGTTCTGGGCACGAGGACTTATGTAGAGAAAGGTTCTGGTCTGACTTTGCGGGCCGGATACGAATACCAGTATACGTTTACCGCTACTGACGAGTTGCTTCTCACCAGTGTGGTGGTGAAAGAATTTACCACGGAATCAGGCTTCGGTGATACCGATGGTGAAGAGGATGCCGGTAATGCGACCTGACCATTGATATAACTAAGAAAGAAAAAAAGATGAATATGAAACCTATGTATATCTTGTTCGCCCCTGTGCTTGCCCTTATGCTCTGGGGCTGCGGCGATGCCCCTGTGTCCGAACCTGTCATTGCAGGGGGAGCGTTGCAATTACGTTCGGTGGACTTGCCCGACCCGAGTGCTACCCGTGCCTTAGGTGCTACCCAGTTGGATAAAATCGGTGTTTACGTTACCGATTATAGCCATGCTGCCCTGACCCGGAACGCACAATCGGTCTACACCTTGCAGAACGGAACGTGGAGCTCGGTTGCTCCCCCCGAAATAACGGTGACAAACTCGTCCACCCCCGACCGTCTGTATGCCTTTTTCCCTTCAGATTTGTCTGTGGCGAACTCCGGCGTCGGCAACCATTCGGTACCCGTGCAGGTGGTAGCGGATAATTTCACCGCTTCCCGTCAGACCAATTACCTCTATGCTACTCCTCTGACGGCTTTAGCCACTTCCCGTGCCGTGACATTCACCATGAATCATGCGCTTGCCAAGGTCAGTTTCCGGGTGCTTAAATCTGCCAATGTGCAGGAGGCCCTGACCCTGAAAAAGATAGAGTTGCTTAGTAGCACCAACCGTTTGCAGACCGGCATGAGCGGCACCATGAACCTTACCAGTGGTGCCTTGAATGGTCTTGCATCCACCAATTCCATTACTTTGGAAGGCTCAGTAGAACTCAGCACCCTTCAAAGTAATCCTAACGTGAGTGCCTTGGTGGCTCCCATGAGTGCCAGCGAAACACGTCTCTCGTTCCGGCTTACGGTGGAGGTTACTGAGGCGGACGGTTCGACCACCGCCCGTAGCTTTGAGACGGCTGTTGTGAATGCCGTACAATGGAAAGCCGGCTTTCACTATGTCTATTTCATCACGGTGGACAAGATGGGCGGAAGTCTGACGAATGTGAAAATTGACGCATGGAAGAGTGATGCGAATCAGAATACGGGAATCGGAATTTAATTATAAATTATGAATTATTAATTATGAAATATGGGGCTTTGAGATGTTGTTCCCGGCTTCTGGCTTTGTCGGGGTTGCTTTGGGGAGTGTTGCTGGCTGGATGCAGTTCGGGTAACTCGATGCTGCCGGATGACGATCCCGGTGTTGGTCCGGATAAGGGTGAGCCTGTGCAGCTTACATTCGATATGTATGGCGCAACGGTGGTGACCCGTGCCGGTGATACGGATGCCTCCGGCGCTGAAGACATGGCCATTGGCAAGATGTTCCGTATCTATGCCTTCACCGCAGGGAGTACGAATTTGGGTTCTCCGCTGGATAGCCGTAACTATACCGTTCAGCCGGATGCGACCACTCCGTCCAAACCCGGCAAGGCTACTGGAGACTTGACTTTGTACCGTGGAACGTACGACCTTTACCTGGTCTCCTATAATTCTTCTACCGAAGTTCCGGAATTGGATAACACCGGGGCATTCACAGTGAGCAATGGCAAGGACTTCATGTACACCAAGCTGGAAGGTATCGTGGTGCAACCGGACAAGACGGGGGACAACAGCATGCTGGTGTCTTTGCCTAAACCTTTCACACGTATGGGAGCACAGGTAATAACCACTGTGAAGGCAAGGAACGGCATGCAGCCGGTAGACCCTACGGCACTGGTTGTGAACTACATCAAGGTGAGTGGCTTATCCGGGAATCTTGTTTATAAACTGAATAATACTTCCTGGGAAGCGCCGGCCACTGCTGCCGACGCATCCTATACTTTCGAAAAGTTCGGTTCAAATAATACTTTGGATTGGAGTGTTAAGGATGCACGTGTCAGTGTTCCTGGCGTACTATTGCCTGTGGCTGGCACCCAAAAAATGAAATTTGATGTAAACCTGACGGTGAACTATAAGGATGGCAATCAAACAAAAACTTCTGTAGATTCTTATTTCGCCACCATTGAAAAGGCTTTGCTGCCCGGTATGACGTATCAGTTTGATTTTTCGCTGACATTTTACGGTGCAATTGTTCCTTCCGACCTTACGCTTGCTATTCGTGAATGGACCACTTCCAGTCTGACAGGTGAAGATTTGGGAAAAGATTAATCAAAAATAGAGTGTATGCTTATGAATAAGATAATAACCCTTTTTTATGTTGCTGCCATCTTTCTGCTTGTGGCTTGCGAATCTTCGGAGTCTGTTGATAGTGAGAGTGGAGGTGTCAGTATTTATCTGAGCTTGCCCCCCGCTTTGTCTGTGGATACCCGTGCTGGAAATATCGGTGCTGTTACTATTAATGATGTATGGGTGGTGCAGTTTGGTGCAGACGGGAAGATGTTGCATGCTGTATGTTATGGCAGCGCTAAAATCAGTAATCTCGGAGATAGCGGAGCACTTGTGCAGGTCGAAACGGGTAACTTCTCGGATGTCAAGGGAACTTTTCGTATTATCGCTAATTTCGGTGAAGGCCAAAGTCAGTTGGTTGCATTTTCCCAAAAAGGTGATGCTACGAAAGCTGACTTGGACGGCATTATAATCAATTATACAAATTATAAGAGTCAGCAGAATTACCTGGTTTCGGACGACCAGGAATTTAATGGTACTGATGCGAGTGGCAAAGCTGTCCTCCTGGCAGGTTTGAGCTATGCCTATAGCTGGGTCGATGTGAAGTGGACGAATAAGGTTACTGCTCCCGCCCGATTTACTCTCCAGTCTATAACGGCCTATAACCTACCTACCTCATTTGCGATTGAAAGCCGTGCCGGAACATCTTCTGGCGCTTATCCGGCAACGAGTGTAGTGACAGGTACGTATCCGGTTGACGCTGTGGATACTACTAATCCTGATCCTAATGGTCTTAGTTCGAATAGCACTTCTACTTTCTACATGCCCGAAAATCTTCGTGGAGTGGGGTGCGGCAAATCTTTTCAGGAAAAGAATCTCAATGCTTATGGACCTAAAGCGGATGGTACGGCACCTGTGTTGGGGAGTGATGGTAAACCGGAGGCGGGAGGCGACCTGTCGAAATGTACCTATATTGATTTGATAGGCTCGTATTGGTACAGTTATGATGGTGGCAATCCTACGGGCACCAGTCCTATCTCTGTCCGCTATCGTTTGTATTTAGGTGGTAATCTGGTGAATGATTATAATGTGCGGCGTGGCTATCACTATACGATTACTGTTCAGATCAGCGGTGCCAACAGTGCTGATGTCCGCGTCACTATCACTAATGGGAATGTTGTGGTATTCGATAAGGTGGAAGAGATAAATAAAGTAGTGGATTTTTAATAAGATACGAGTTATGAGAAAGATAATATACCGTTCTTGTGTAGCAGTCATTCTCTTTGCAGAGCTGACAAGTTGCGAAGACTATATCCCTGCCCCTTCCGGCACTGCCATGAATGAAGACGGAGTGCCTGTTTCCGTTTCTATCGGATTTGCCGATGATACGGACGATTACATTTATTCTCCGAAGACCCGGACGGTGGTGGCAGATGCTCCGAAGCCGGACAAATTGTACAATCTTGAAATCCGGCAATATGATGCAAGCGGAAATCATTTGACAGGGAAAGATTATGGAACTGTGGGTATCGGCAAAAGCCTTGAAGTCACCTTGCAGGAGGCTAACGATTGCCAACTTGTATTGGTGGCACGTGGCAATGGTCCTGCCGTATCCTCTTTGGGAACTAAAGTATTAGGAGATGTACAAAGCATGATTGTAAATTCATCTGTAATAAATGCGATTGACCCTTCGCAGGAAAATAGCATGAACGCAATGCCTTATGTGCTTCATTTGAAGCACGTAAAGGTAGCTACGGTCGAGGGCAAAGCGGTTATTCAAAGTCTGGATGGTAGCTATGATGCGCGCTTGTTGTTGAAGCGTTTGGCCACGCGTCTGACCGTGACGTGGGATTACAGTGTAACGAACTATAAGTTGAAGCAATTATTGATTCAGAGTGTACCGTTGAATTATACAATCGTAGATAAGCCGGAAAGTGACGGCACATTCCCTTCCATTGTATCGCAGTTTACTACATTGGAAGTTCCTGTTGCAGACGCAGACGCTGCGCATGGTTCTTATTCTTGTTGGGTACCTGCCAATGTGCGTGGTGAAAGTGCGGCTGCCACTACGGAGACCCAACGAACCAAAGCAAATGCTCCTGTGGGCAGTACCTTTTTCAATTTTGTAGCAGTGAATAATACTGATATAAAGAAGAAACTGGATTATCGTGTTTATATCGGTTCAGGGACTTCAACTGATTTTAATATGTATCGTAATAAAGATTATGCTTATACCGTGAACTTTGCCCATGTCGGTATTCCCACGGACGATAATCGTGTGACGTATATTGATCCGATTCCGGCTTCTGAGAATAATGATAATTTAGTGCCTACTGCCAACTGCTTTATGGTGGAGCCGGGTGGTGCTTTCTGTTTTGATCCGTTTGCATTTCAACAAAATGGTGTGGAACAAACTAATACCCAGTTAACTACTTGGTACAGTGGTGCCACGGGTATCAAGTCCGTCAGGTTACTTTGGCAGACCCGTGAAAACGGTGATGTGGGTGATCCGGTAATGGGAATAGTCAATTCTAATGCTGACCATATCAACATTGTAGATGTCAAGAGAACAGATGGGAGTGATATAAAGGTCACTCCTGCCAATGCTAAGGGACAATGCCGTATCTACTGCCGTGTGGCGGCCAATACCACCGGAGGTAACGGAGTAATTGCGGCGTATGACGGACCGGATGGTACGGGAAATATTGTCTGGAGTTGGCATGTATGGGTGACGGATTATAAACCGGATGCGAGCGGAAGTGAACAGGTATTGGAACCGGTTAATAAACGGAAATTGCTCTTCTCGTTGAATAATGCAAATGTGCTTCCGATGATGGATCGCAATTTGGGCGCTATGGCGGGATATGTGGATGAAGCTCCGACCTCGTTTGTGGAAATGTCTAAAACCAATGGTTTCCATTATCAATGGGGGCGTAAAGACCCGTTTCCAAGTAGTTATACGACTAAAAAGATTAGTGCGATAACCAATAAAAATTCTTCTACACCGCCCGAAGGAATGTTGAACCGTTATGGTGCGGATGGGATTACGTATGTGGTGAACGATGGAAGATCGGGAACTATAAGTTTGCAAACATCTTGCCAGCAACCACTTGTGTTTTATGCGGCAAATAGAGTAGGGCCTGCCTGGACAAATGTCAGCAGTTCATCATTCACTGGGTGGGATGAAACCAATAAACCGGTTTGGGATCCATGTCCTGCCGGATGGAGGGTGGCATCCAGAGTTGATTTAGCTGCTGTACGTCAGGATGGCACTGCTTTGCCTAATAATAATATAAAGAATTATGCAACAAGGAATGAAGACGGTGGATATTTGCTTTATTTCCAACAGTTGAGTGGTGGGTATTCTTCTTATTTTCGATTTACAGGTTATGGCAGGTATATGGATACATTTGAGTTTATCGGAGATTTATGTTCGATAGCAACTAGGAGTAAAGTCGTTTCTGAAGCTTATAAATCGTATTCGGGGTGGTTCAATACGAGCAATTCTTATGATATACCAACTAAATATCAATCTGATGCCCTTCCGCTTCGTTGCGTGCAGGAAAAGGCGGATTAGTGATGAAAAATAATTCAAAAGAATTTGAATAAGTTCGCTCTTTGACATGCTGGAATAACGGAAAACAATTAGTAACTTTGCTGTACGTAATCTAAAAAGATATGGGCAGTAAGATTTATCCTATCGGTATTCAGAATTTTGAAAGTCTTCGGAGAGATGGCTATTTCTATATTGATAAAACAGCTTTGATTTATCAAATGGTGAAAACCGGATGCTATTACTTTCTGAGGCGTCCGCGCCGTTTCGGCAAGAGTCTGCTAATCTCTACCCTAGAAGCATATTTTCAGGGAAAGAAGGAACTGTTCACCGGGTTGGCGATGGAGAAGCTGGAAAAGGATTGGATAAAGTATCCGGTATTGCATCTGGACTTGAATGCCCGTAATTATGAAGATAAGAATTCTCTGTATGAAGAATTGAATAAAAATCTTGAAATCTGGGAGCAAACTTATAACAGTCCGTATGCTGACCGTGCACCTGAAGAACGGTTTTATCATGTCATCCGTTTGGCTTATGAGCAGACGGGACAACGCGTTGCCATTCTTGTAGATGAGTATGATAAACCCATGTTGCAGGCGATAGGAAATGAGGAGCTTCAAAAACAATTTCGGGAAGTACTGAAACCATTTTACGGAGTATTGAAAACCCTGGATGGCTGCATCAAATTTGCTTTGTTGACGGGAGTGACGAAGTTTGGTAAGATAAGTGTGTTCAGTGACTTGAATAATCTGAATGATATTTCTATGTACGAACCGTTCGTCTCTATCTGTGGAATGACGGAGCGGGAAATACATGAGAATCTGAAAGAAGAATTGCATGAGCTGGCCGTTGCACAAAAGATGACTTATGAGCAAGCTGCTGCTGAACTGAAAGAGTGTTATGATGGCTATCATTTCGTAGAAGATTCCGAAGGCGTCTATAATCCTTTCAGCGTGCTGAACACTTTCTATAAGATGAAGTTCGGTAGCTATTGGTTTGAGACGGGTACGCCCACTTATCTGGTTGAATTATTGAAACGTACCCATTATGACTTGGGACGTATGGCACACGTGGAGACCGATGCTGACGTTCTGAATAGTATCTATGGTGACGAAGATCCCATCCCTGTCATTTTCCAGAGTGGTTATCTCACCATAAAGGGTTATGATAAGGAGTTCGGTCTTTATCGTCTCGGCTTCCCGAACAAGGAGGTGGAAGAAGGCTTCATGAAGTTCTTGATTCCCTTCTATACCCGCTTCAACAAGGTAGAGGCTCCTTTTGAGATACAAAGGTTTGTGAAAGAGTTGCGTGCTGGTGATATCGATGCTTTCTTCAAGCGTCTCCGGAGTTTCTTTGCGGATACCCCTTACGAGTTGGTGAGTGAGCTTGAACTTCACTATCAGAATGTTCTTTTCATCCTTTATAAGCTGCTGGGGTTCTATGTCAAGGCGGAGCGTCACACCTCAGACGGTCGTATTGACCTTGTGTTGCAGACAGACAAGTTTATCTATATCATGGAGTTTAAACTGGACGGCACTGCTGAAGAGGCTTTGCAACAGATAAACGAAAAACGCTATGCGCTCCCTTTTGAACAGGATGTTCGGCGTTTGTTCAAGATTGGTGTAAACTTTAGTAATACGACACGTAATATTGAGAAGTGGCTTGTGGAAGAATAGGCTTGCTTCTGATTAGATAAAGATAATTCAGGTTTTCCGTCCCGCCCTGTGTGCCGCAAGGTCCACGAGGCGGGACGGTTTGTTTTTCGGCGTTTCGGCTTTGAAATATGAAATTGATTATAAGATAATTAGTATAAAATGATAAAGAATATGAAAGTGCAAATAATGAAGTTATCCCTGCTTTGGGGATTGATTGCCCTTTGTGGTGGTTTGTTGGGTTGCGAAGACCGTGTGGATGACGTGGCTCCGTCTGTAGATGAAGACGGATTGGTTCCTGTTTCCCTGTCTTTCGGCTTCGCCGACGAAATGGGGAGTTATACTCCCGTTCCGGGCTCGCCTCGAAGGAGGCACTGCCTCCTTCGAGGCGAGCCCAACGCCCAACATCAACACACGAAGCACCAACTCTGCTGTACCGGACAACTTGTACAATCTTGAAATTCTGCAATATGATTCGGGCGGCAATTATATAACCAAGCAGACTTTTGGTACTGAAACCACTCCGGGCACAGCGTTGACAGTCAACCTGAATCCGAAGAACGACTGCCAGCTTCTGATTGTCGCCCGTGGAAGTGGAAATGCCATCTCAAGTATAGCAACTAATAAATCATTAAATGAAGTGCGGAATTCAATCGCTACATCAAGTATTATAGAAGCCATCGACCCCTCAATCGGCAGTTTGAATGCCATGCCTTACTGGCTCCATCTGGAACATGTGAACGTGGTATCGGACAACTCCGGTGGCACAACGCAGTATGTCCTTCAAAGTCCGGAGGGCGCTTACGATACCCGCCTTCGCTTGAAACGTCTGGCAACCAAGTTGACGGTGAACTGGACCTTCAGTCAGTCTATGACGGATGCCGGCTATGAATTGAAAGAAGTAAGGCTTTGCCAGGTTCCCAAAGATTACCGTCTACTCCCCACCACGGAAAAGAATGAGTGGGGAATTACTTATCCAACTACAATCGTCGAGTTCGTCAACCCTTACCGCCTGACATCCGCAACGGATTTGAATAAAGGAGGAAAAACAATTTGGTTACCAGCCAATGTTCGCGGCATTTCTGCAAGCGCCACTTCCGACCGCTACCGTACGAAGGAAAATGCCCCGACTGCTGCTTCGTATGTGGAACTGGTAGTGGATAATCCCACCCGGCAGGAACGCCTTTATTATCGTGCCTATCTGGGTGGCGATGATTCTACGGACTTCAACCTCTACGAAAATAAGGATTACAACTGGACCCTGAATATCAAATCTGCCGATTATCGTGGCGATGCCCGTATCCAGTTGCTGGATCAGACACCGGTGGTAAGTACAAACCTTGTGCCCACCGGCAACTGTCTTATGATGCTCCCCGGTACGAATATCTGTTTTAATCCCTATAAACATGAAGCGGGTACAAATGGTTGGAATACTTATCTGACCGATGGAACAACATTGTCTACAGAGAAAACCATCGACCACGTCCGGGTTCTGTGGCAGACAAAGGATGCCGGAACTTCCGGTGAACTGGTGTTGGGGTATGTGGTCGATGAAAGTAATCATAAGAACTTGGTGAATGTCTCTGATATTGCGGATAAGGACAAGGCTCTGGTACATGTGAAAGTTCCCGTTACACAAGGGGGCAATGCGGTGATAGAAGCCGTGAATGCTTCGGGTGTGACTATATGGAGTTGGCATATCTGGATAAGCGATTATCTACCGGTTGGCGTGGATGCAAGTAAGATAACAGATAACTCAAGCCGGACTACGGCCATATCCGAAGCTCAAAACTCCACCCGGGGCGGAGCAGTACAAATATATCAGGGTGTTTCGTGGACAGATCCGGCTGGGGCCTTTTATAAATGTGTCATCATGGACCGCAACTTAGGAGCTACCAAGGCGGGGATTCAAGATAATCAGATTGACGGTCGGCGCACCCTTGGATTGCTATATCAGGGTGGGCGGAAAGACCCTTTCTTTGCTGCTGCGGACGGTACGACAAAAGAGACGAAGACCATTTATGACGGAGTGGGAGAACCGCTGGATGTTATTAAACAAAAGCTGACTACAGTAGATCAACTTATACAACGACCATTAACATTTAGCACGGGTACCAATAATGAATATCCTGCTTCATCTTACAACTGGAATGGAGATGGTCCTAAAACAATCTATGATCCTTGTCCGAAGGGATGGCGTGTTCCTTCTAATGGTACCACGCAGTCGCCTCTTTCGGGCTACATCTCTTCTATATTGAGTGATGACGGTACGTTTAAATATTGCATGTGGGTGGGATTTGGAGCCAATGACGGCACTACAGGATCTTTGGAATCGAAGATGCCCATCTTTAATAATGTAATGTATTACAATGGAACTGATATAACTTCTATTGCAAGCAGCCCGATACGGCAATCGGACTTTGTGGGTTCAGGATTCATCTATTATGGAACTTCCGTAGGCCCGGACGGAGACAAGTCCATATTCTTTCCCGCTGTTTCGCTTCGTGAAATGAACGGTAATTATCGGGATAAAAAGAATAATACGGTTTATCAGTGGACTTCACAGCATGGAACGAGGACGACAAGTGGCATGCTGATTTATCAGATTCAGGATCAGCAAATCTCAGTGACACACCCCATCGACTGGAAATTTGGTTTTTCGGTGAGATGTGTACAAGATAATATTCAGAAGAAACCTTAGTTTTCCATCCTTTTTCTATTCGCTGACTGAGGAATTTGCGGATATGTGGAGGGAATGGAAGATTTACAAATAGCTCTTTGACATGCTGGAATAACGGAAAACAATTAGTATCTTTGTGAGAAGGTATTGAAAAATGGAGAAAGTTTCTCATCGCGTGGAGGAGATTGAATTTAAAGAAGTTGGCGAAATAGAATTTCCGACACTATTACATCGGAATATTTATAATGCTATAAGCCTTAATCCTAAAATAAAGCTAACTTAAAAAGATATAGCAAGTAATATTCTATGTAACATAAAAAAACAGAGAATGAAAGAAGAAGATAAATTGCTTGAGTTTATTATCTTTTGCGTTGAAAGTACGGCTGCCCGGTTGAGACGTTGCGGTTCGGATGTGTATCGTAAAATGAAGGAAACGGGTGCGTTGGAGCATTACGTGAAGCCATATTATGATACTTTGCATACGCAGGGGGAAACATATATTGTTGACTCTTTGCTGGAATACATTTTTTATCGCGATGCCCGGTGGTTGCCCGATGGGTATCAACCGCACCATCTGACGAAAGAAGGAGGTGAAAAATGCTGACCGTATATCATGGCTCTATTTGTCCGGTAGAGAGTCCGTTGGCAGGAGTTTGCCGTCCGAGTCTTGATTTTGGCGTAGGATTCTATGTGACTGATATTTATTCTCAGGCGGAGCGTTGGGCTTTACGTGTGGCTGAAATACGTGATAATGCTGACGCCTGGCTCAGTGTGTATCACTTGGATATGGATGCTATTGTTGAGGACGGTGGGTATCGTTATCTGCATTTCACTGCGTATGATGCAGCTTGGTTGGACTTTGTGACTGCCTGTCGTAGTGGGCGTACCTTGTGGCAAGAGTACGATTTAATTGAGGGTGGCATTGCGGATGACCGTGTTGTACGTACGATTGATTTGTATTTGCGGGGCGACTATACCCGTGAGGAGGCATTGGCGAGACTTGTACATCAGGAGCCGAATAATCAGATTTGCATTATTAATCAGGAGATAATCAATCGTCATTTGCATTTTATTGAAAAAATCCGCTTGGTGATTGGTGTGGCAGAAACTCCGATACCGTATGCAGACCCGGCATTGCAAGCCAAGTATTTGGGTATAGTGGAACGGCTTGTATCTGTCTTGAATATCTCTCAGGAACAGGCGCTCGATGTCTTTTACAGTAGTGATACGTATCGCTATCTTTCGCAACGGAGGGGGGACTTGCATCTGATGAGTGCAGCTTATCTGGCCGATGAAATTATGATTGAGTTGCAACGAAAGCAGGGAGGTTGAGGTCACCTGAAATCTTGTTATGTTAGTATTCTGAGGAAAAAAGTTTTCCGTCCCGCCCCATATACAAAATTGTATGAGGCGGGACGGTTTGTTTTCCCCCTTATTTATTCCAGCAAATATATTAAAAACAGACGGTCTGTTCATAGCAAATAGACCGTCTGTTTATTATAAACTGACCATCTGTTTCGGGTAAATGGACGGTCTGTTTTAGGATAAACAGTAGTTTGAAATTAGTTTGTAAGATAATGATTATGATAATGATATGGTATTTAATGAATTAAAAATAACTATAGTATGAATATGAAACGAATGAAAATTGGAAGTTTTTTGATCCTGTTTTTAGGGTTAGTGGCACTTGCGGGCGGAATGGCCGCATGTGAAGACAATATCGGGGAAGAGGAAATCCTGACGGGTAATGATGGGTTGGTGACGGTGCCGCTGGCATTTGACTTCGCCTCCGAACTTAATGGTTATGATGTGCCTCGGGCTCGCCTCGGGCTCGCCTCGGGCTCGCCTCGGGCTCGCCTCGGGCTCGCCTCGGGCTCGCCTCGGGCTCGCCTCGGGCTCGCCTCGAAGGAGGCAATACTGCCTCCTTCGAGGCGAGCTTGTCCCCCCACTTGTCAACTCGTGATGTTGCAGAACTGACTCCGGACGCTCTGTATAATTTAGAAATCAGACAATACAATTCCGCAGGCACACACCTTGCAGGCTCCACTTTTGCCAATGCCACTATCGGCAAGACTTTGGACGTGGCACTGCAAGCAAGTGAAGATTGCCAACTGGTGATTGTAGCGCATGGTGATGGCAATACGGTTAAGACAGAATTAGGAACAAGAACATTGCAAAAAGTGCAGGAAGAAATAACAGTAGAGGCAACAGCACTCAACCAAATTGATCCGACGAATCAAACGAGCATGAACAAAATGCCCTATGTGCTGCATCTGAAACATGTGAAAGTGGTGAAAGATGCAATTTCCGGTAAATTTATCATCCAGAGTATAGACGGAGCTTATGATGCCCGTCTCCGGCTGAAACGCTTGGCAACCCGGCTTACAATGACATGGATATATGCCGTGAGTGACTTTGATATAAAGCAAATATTGATTCAAAGCGTGCCTTTAGCCTATGCTGTAGTGGATGCACCGGATGAACAAGATGGCACTTACCCCTCGCTTATTCAGCAATTTACCACAATAGAAGTCCCCTCAGTGGGTAATAGCGGCAGTTATTCCTGCTGGATACCTGCCAATGTGCGGGGAAACTCGCCTGCCGCCACTTCGGAGGCATTGCGCACGAAGGCCAATGCGCCGCAGGGAAGTGCTTTCGTTAATTTTGTTGCCGTGGACAAGACGGATGCGAAGAAAAAACTGGACTATCGCGTTTATCTGGGGGGTAGGGAGTCGTCGGACTTCAATGTGCTGGGTAACACCAATTATAACTATACAGTAAACTTCAAGCACGCAGGTATCCCTACGGATGACGGTCGTGTGACGTATATTGATCCGATACCAGCTTCCGAAAATAATAACAACCTTCTGCCTACCGCAAACTGTTTCATGATTGCTCCGGGTGGTGCATTCTGCTTCGACCCGTTTGTATTCCAGTCCAACGGAACTTCAATGACTAATGATAAATTAGTGAGTTGGTGCAGCATCGGTGGCATCAAGTCTGTGAAGTTGCTCTGGCAGACCAAAGAGAATGGTGATGTGGGTGATCCGGCGATGGGCATTGCCAATAGTAATGACGATCACACCAATATTGTGGATGTGAAACGCACGGATGGTTCCACTATCACGACGGTTCCTGCAACAGGAGCAGGGCAATGCTTCATTTATTGTCGCACGGCATCCAATACTACTGGTGGGAGCGGCGTGATTGCCGCTTATGACGGAGAGAATGGTACAGGAAATATTCTCTGGAGTTGGCATGTGTGGGTGACGGATTATTATCCGGATGCCACGGGAACTGAAACGGTGCTGATGCCGGAGGAAAAGCGGAAGTTGAAACTGGTGCCGGTGAGTAGTACTGATGGTACTGTTGCGGCCATCATGATGGACCGTAATCTGGGTGCCTATGAAGGCGCGTTCGATGCTATTCCGAAAGATATTCTTACTATGTCCCGAAACAATGGTTTCCACTTCCAGAAAGGGCGGAAGGATCCGTTTCCAAGTAGTTATACGACGCAGAAACTGCCAGGTGTCTACCAATTTACATTAAGTGCGGATGCACCTCCCAAGCATATCATGAACAGGTATAAACCGGATGGCTTTCATGCGATTGTACCTTTGTCTATCGGCAGTGGAGCTACTTCGTTACAGAAGGCTTATCAGGTACCGATATCCATTGCCGGTGGTAATGGTACTACTTGGTGTTCAGATAATCCGCGTCCGGCATGGGGTACCATAAAAACTATTCATGATCCGTGCCCGGCAGGGTGGCGTATCCCCCAGAAGAGTGAACTTTATGTTCTGGTGAATCGTAATACTAGCGTGATTCCTGTAAGTGCGCAGGATGATGGCGGGGTACTACTTAAATATGATAACACGGGAAGTATATTTTATATGCGATTTACCGGATACCCGCCCAATATAACTCAATTGAATAATGTTGGGACAATGGGATATATGTCTGCGTCTGAAAATGAGGCGATTTTTAGAGTGCTAGGCCTGGGAGGCACCAAACCTGAAATAGGGTCAATGAGAGATTACGACGCCCACACCACTCGTTGCGTTCAGGAAAAAATAGAATAGTAGAATAACATACCATATCCCCCGAAACCAGGGAAAACGCAGAGGTTGCAGACGAATCCACCCCCATAACGGTGGCGCTCGTCTGTTTCCTTTGCGTTTTTTGCGTTCTGTAAATAATAACAATGAACATCTAAAACAAAAAAAAGAAAGTATGGAATTAATGACTTTACATCGATTGGCACAACGCCTTGAAAATGAAAAACAACGCTATGTCCGGCAGCAAGAACGGGAAGAACTTTTATTGCGCAGGATGCAGCGCACGCGGCAAAACATAGAAAACCTGGAGTATGCATTGCAGTCACTGGAACGAATCATTCGTCTGCACCGCAGGCATCGCATCATCCCTCATGCTGAGGTAGATAGTTTCTTTGACGGAGCTTCCGCCGTCTACGACCGTCTGCAAGCCCGCCTGCATCTGAATCTGAGTTATTCCTTTTTTTGCTACATCATCTCTACCCGCTATCTGTTCGAGAGCCGTGTACGTCTGCCCAACCGCCGTTTCCTTGGTTTCGCCACCGTGTTTTCCTACTTTAAAAAGAAACGTGGAAGTTGAATACCACCCTTGTCACTCTTGTTCTTTATATGTGATATTATTTTTATAATTTCGCAACCGATTTATTAACAAACGGGTGGGTCGCAAAGTATGATTAAGGTCTTATTCCCCGACGGGCTACCCTATTATAAACTTAAAGAAAAACAATGAAAGAAGTGAATTTTGACTGGCTGCTTCAAGGTTGCCATCCTTTGTCCGAAGTGGCACAGGCGTATTTTCCATGTATGCACAACAGTTCGGCTGTGCGCTCGTTCCGGAAGCACGTCAAGGAAATTGTCGACTTGTATGCCGGGCTGTTGGAAGTGGGGTACACTGATCAGATTACTATTCTGACCCCGTTACAGATTGCGGTGCTGATCCGCCATCTGGGGCTTCCCAATCAGGCACGTAGAGAGATGGAACAGTAAGAACGCGGCTCCGTCAAAGCAGGAAGGATATATTTATATATCCTTCTTTTTTTCTTTATATTATTATATTGTGTACGGTTGGCTGTCTGGTTGCCTGTTCGCTTCCGTAACTAAGCTGTTTATTATCAGCAAGTTTTTCTGTTCGCCGGGCTGTACGGTTCGCAGACCGGTCTAAATGTACACGGATTGTATCAATAATTCACCATGAACCACCGAATGTAACCAGTCGGAACATGGCGAGAACAGAACCCGGTTTATTGCCATACCTTTGTTGCTGTAAACAAAGAAGATGAATTATGAATTTGAATAAAGATTTGCAGGTGGCAGGTTACGTCATGATTCCGCGTGCCCTGCTTTTGAGGACTTTTGAGGAGCATCGTGAGGCGGTGGGAGATATGAATGCATTTCTGCGGGTGCTGACCTATGTCAATTATGCCGAAGCGATGACGAAATGTTGCAATACCGAGGTGGCTTGTCGGCGGGGAGAATCGGTGATATCCTTCAGTCATTGGGCGGAAATTCTGGGCTGGACTATCGGGCGTACCCGGCGTTTCTTCAACCGACTGATTGCCGACGGCGGCATAGAGTTGGTGAAGGGAGACTGCGTCAGCCATATTCGTATACCGGGCTACGATGCATGGGTAGGCAAAAGGATGGCCGGAAAGGCGGATGCGGCCACCACTCTTGAGGAGGGTTTCGGAACATTCTGGGACGAATATCATGAAATCACCCGTATGCCCCGCAAAAGCAGGGAGGAGACTCTCAGGGAGTGGAAGAAGATGTCGCTCGAAGAGAGAAAGCTGGCTCAGGAGAACATTGAAGAATATTACTACCATTTGCGGAATACGAAGTATTGCTGTCAGGCTGCGAAATATCTGGCTAACAAGCTGTTTCAGGATGAATATGACAATTAATGATGAGTATAACAGAGAATAAAAGAGAGATGAATGAAACTTTAAATCCACAGGATGCCGGACTGGAAGAAGCTGTGCTGGGTGCTTGCTTGGTAGAGAGCGAAGCTATATCCTTGATTGCCGATAAATTGCGGCCGGAAATGTTCTACAACGATCAGAATCGGATGGTTTATGCTGCTATTCTGGCTATGTTTCGTGCAGGAAAAGTGATTGATATTCTTACGGTAAAGAATGAACTGGCTTCATGCGGCAATCTGGAGAAGGTGGGCGGACCTTATAATCTGATGCGGCTTGCTTCGCGCATAGCGTCGAGTGCCCATCTGGAGTACCATGCGTGTATACTTCGGGAACTATTTATCCGTCGTGAGGTGATTCTCGGTTCGTATAAACAACTGGCTGCCGCTGCCGATGAATCGGTAGACATCACGGATGTGCTGGTGGGCATGCACGATTTGCTGGACCGCCTTGAGGGCGAAATGGGAGCTGCCGACCATCTCCGTACTATGGGGCAACTAATGGAAGATACCCTGACGCAAGTGGAAGCCCGTGTTGAGAGTAGCCGGAATGGTATTACAGGTATCCCTACTGGCTTCTCCGATTTGGACAAGCTGACTTCGGGCTGGCAACGGGGAGATTTGGATATCATTGCTGCGCGTCCGGCAGTGGGAAAAACGGCTTTCGCCCTGCACTTGGCAAAGACGGCTGCTGCAAGCGGTTATCATACGGTGGTTTTCAGTTTGGAAATGCAGGGTGAACGTTTGGGAGATCGCTGGTTGCTTGCCGCTACTGAAGATGTGGATGCTTCGCATATGCGCCGCGGACAGCTCGATACGGGGGAATTGCGGCAGGTGCGTGAGGCTTCCCGGCAGCTTTCACAACTTTCCATCCGTGTGGACGATAGTCCGGTGGTGAGTATGGATCATGTGCGCTCGGTGGCTCGTATGCTGAAAAGCAAGGGAGAGTGTGACATGATTATTTTGGATTACCTGCAACTTTGTGATATGAAGTCCGACCAGAATAACCGCAACCGTGAGCAGGAAGTGGCACAAGCCACCCGAAAGGCTAAGCTGATGGCAAAGGAACTGGATGTACCGGTATTGTTGCTCAGCCAGTTGAACCGCATGAGTGAAGGACGTCCCGATTGCCGCCCGCTCCTGAGCGATTTGCGCGAAAGCGGGGCAATTGAACAGGATGCGGATATGGTGATGCTACTGTATCGTCCTGCTCTGCATGGCTTGAAAACGGAGCATAAGAGTAAGTATCCTTCCGAGGGACTTGGAGTAGTGATTGTGGCAAAACATAGAAATGGAGAAACAGGCGATGTTTACTTTGGACACAACCCCAGTCTGACGAAAATGGGAGACTATGTTCCGCCTTGCGAATGGCTGATGAAGCATGCAAAATGATATGGGTGCCAATGGGTGTAAATCGGTTGTATGTGGTACGAAAATAATTGGCAAAAGGATTGACTTCCGCTTCGCGATGTTGTATCTTTGTGATGTGCTCGGAAGGGCGATTATAACTTAAACCTTAACTTAATTTGTTTTACTTATGGATGTAACCGTAGAGCGCTATATGCGCAGAAAAATCGTGACTGATCCCGATTCTCCCAAGTTCTTTTATCTTCGTCAGAAGGTCGGTACGTGCAAGACCGTAGATATTGATACCCTTGCCGCTGCCATACAGAAAAGCTGTGCAATGACGAAAGGGGATGTGAAACATGTGATCGAGGCACTTGTGGAGGAAGTTCAGGAAAATCTGGCGAACGGAAACAAGGTGAAACTGAATCTGTTCGGTACGTTTCACATGACGTTCTGCTGTCCGGGTGTGGCAACTTCGGCAGAATGTACTGTGAAGAATATCAAGCGGGTGAATATTCGTTTTGTTCCGGACAAGGAGTTAAAACTGGTGAATAACAGTCATGCGCAGACGAGGAGCCCGGCTAATGTGATGTTTGCATTAGAGAAACCGGAAGACAAAGACGGTGGATCATCAGACGGAGGCGGCAGTTCTGATGGAGAAGGAGGGCTTGAAGAAGATCCGCTGGGGTAAATTGAAAATTAAAAATTAAAAATTGAGAAATGGCTGCGCGGTGTGAAGGCATCAGGTTGTAGGGGGCGAAACAAATTTCGCCCGATATACACTGCGCAGCCAATTAATAATTAATATTTAAACTCACCTCATTATGAAAAAAACGACTTGGGACAAGATTTTGAAAGTAATTATTGCTGTGGCTTCTGCTTTGGTTGGCGTGCTGAGTGCACATGCCATGACAGGCGTCCGCTGATAAATTCATAATCATGCGAAAGATTGATTTACTTGTCATTCATTGCAGCGCCACCCGCGCTGACCGTTGCTATACGGAATTTGACTTAACCACTGATCACCTGTGCCGGGGCTTCTCCGGCGCAGGCTATCATTTTTATATCAGGAAGAACGGGGATATCAAAAGTCTTCGTTCCGTTGAGAAGCCCGGTGCCCATGCAAAAGGTCACAACGCTAACAGCATTGGCATTTGTTATGAAGGCGGTTTGGATGTGAATGGTCGGGCTGCTGATACAAGAACTGATTTTCAGAAGCATTCTCTGCGCGTGTTGGTCATGCTGCTGTTAAGAGATTATCCCGGTAGTAGGGTAGTGGGGCACCGCGATCTCAGTCCCGACCTGAATCATAATGGTGAAATAGAACCGGAAGAGTGGATAAAAGAATGTCCTTGTTTTGATGCTGCAACAATTTTGTATAATCCGCCACCTCCGAATCCGGCTTATAGATAGGATAGCCAAGGGGGATAGTAAAAATATTTTTGGTGAGATTTGCCGCTGGTAAGTAGAATTTCAGTATTTTAGCTCCCGATAGTATGGCGGTAATGTGTAGATGAAACTAACTATCAGTATATCTGTGAATTATATAATCATGATGACACATTGTCCTAACACTAACAAACAAAAGACGACAGGTTGGATGAAACAGCGTATTTCATTAACCAGCCGCATATTGCTATCATTCTTTTTTCTATTGTCGCCCAGCCTGAATGCTGTTGCTGATGTATCGACAGAGCAGGATGCAGCGTTGAGGCAGTATTTTTATAAATGTGCTTCGCAGCTTCATTCGGCTGATGTTTTGCAAATGGCAGATACACTATACAATCGTGCCAGTCAGTTGGGTAATAAGCATTTTCAGGTAATTGCGCGTTCTGTTGTGCTCGATTATTACTACTTTCAGGGAAATAAAGATAAGATTCTGCAACTGGTGGATGAAGTGAAGCGTATGAGCCGCGAATACAATGAACTGGAATCATATTATTTTGTTTGGGGAAGCCGTCTGATTACCTTCTACTTAAAAAGCGGATTGCCGAATCATGCACTTCTTGAAGCGCAGAACATGCTTCATGAGGCGCAAAGCGATAATTATTTGCTCGGGATTGCAGAATGTTATAAGGCTATGGCTAATATTTATCTTATTCAATCTAATCCGGAACAGGCTGCCTTGAATTTTCAGAAGTTGATTGAAATAGCAGAAAAAGAGGAGCCCGTGGATATCAATCTTCCTGTCTATTATTATTCGTTGGCAGAGAACCAGATGCAGAGTGGCCGTCTGGATGAGGCCGGAAAAACATTGAATAGGGCGGAAACTTTCCTGGCTAATCTTGATACGGTTACGGCTTATCAGAGACTTTGTCTGGCACAGGGGTTTCTGAGGCTTTATATAAAAAAGGGAGATGCTGCCCGCACCAAAAGGACTATTGATAAGATAGAGCAGTTATTTGCCACTTCTGAGGAATTGGCTATTTATTCAGCCTATTTGCGTGAATCCCAACTGCACTATTATATGAGCGTTAAAGAATATGATAAAGCGCTCGCTGTGATCGATTCTATCAGAACTAATAATCCTTCTTCTGAGTCAAACCTTCTCACCCTGAATAAGAAAGGGGATATCTATTGGGAGATGAATGACCGGGCTGCTGCTGCAGAATATTATCGTAATTATATTTATGCAAACGACTCCGTCCGTAAGCTCTCCATGCAGAAGTCTGCCGATGAAATAGCGGGTCTGTTTAACCTGCGACAATTGGAACATGAGAAGCAGCAGTTGCTGATTGATATTCAGGATCGCCGGCTGACGACAACCTATTGGGCAATCGGTACCTTAATTGGCATTTTGATTATTGCGGCTCTCTTTATTATTCACATATATAGGCTCAATCGCCAACTGAAAGAGTCTAAACAGGTGGTAGTGCGCCAGAATAGCGAACTGTTGCAGTCGAGCGAGGAACTTCGTAAAGCCAGAGATAGGGCGGAAGATGCCAGCCAGATGAAAACCCAGTTTATTCAAAATATAACGCATGAAGTGCGAACTCCGCTTAATGCTATCGTTGGTTTCTCTCAAGTGTTGGTGGAGTTTTATCAGGAATCTGAAACAGAGGAATTTGCCTCACTTATTACTGTGAACAGTAGTTACCTGTTGCGACTGTTTAATGATGTATTGGAACTCTCCAATATTGACCAGATAGAACATTTGCTGTATGATGTGGTAGATAATATCAATTCGAGTTGTAATTCTGCTATAGATGGAGCTAAATCTTTCGTGAAGAGTGAGGTGGAACTTATTTTCCATCCTTCGGAAGATGAGGTACGCATATATACTAATCCTTCCTACGTGACGCTGATACTTGACTACTTATTACATAACGCTGCCAAATTTACTCAGTCCGGGAGCATTACACTCGACTATGTTATCTCTCCATCAGAAGGAGTGATTCGGTATTCAGTAACTGATACGGGTATTGGTATTCCGGTCGATCAACAGAAAATAGTCTTTGAACGTTTCAAGAAACTGGATAACTTTTCGCAAGGTTCAGGACTTGGGCTCTCGATTGCTTGCGCTATGGCTACAAAATTAGGTGGTACGCTTTGTATTGATGCGGAATATACTGCAGGTTGTCGTTTTGTGCTGACATTGCCATTTATTCCGGCGTAATCCTGCGGTTTCGGAAGTAGAGGGAGAAGCACAGTAACTTCCGCCTTTCGCACGCGCGCATAATATAATTATGTGTAGTGCCTTGTGCCCGTTCACGTCCTTCCTTAAAATTATGTTCTACAACATCCTTATCACTCAGCGTATTACAAATTAGTTTCCGAAATATAGTGAAAAAATGGTAGATATATTTGGAGCGAAT
>NZ_JH992943.1:0-80566 GCF_000315485.1 Bacteroides oleiciplenus YIT 12058
GCCTGCAAGGAATACTATGAACAGTTGCTCGGCGTAGAAGTGGACGGAAGTGGGAAAGATATATCAAGAGGATTCTTCACATCCTACGATGAGAAAGCCTATCTGAACGAAGAACTACTGAAGGAGATGGACGAGACACTGACAGATATTGTTCCACCCGAAAAGCCACAGGTAGGAAGAAAGAAAAGTGGTAAGGCGATAAGTGATAAGGTGGTAAAGGAGAGAGCTGTGAGTGATGATAAGGTGATAGGTGGTAAAAGTGATAAAGTGGAAGCCGAGCCGTGGGAAAAGATGGAATTCAACAAGGCAGTGCTCGCGGTAAAGAGAGTGTCGAAGTTTGAACCCGGAAACAGGGACAGTTTCATGTTCGCACTGGGAAATAAGTGTTATGCAAAAGGGTTGGAAGAAAGCGTAGTGATACGCCTGGCGCAGGAGAAGTTCGGAAGTGACGGGTTCAATGCGGGTACGCCCATACACAACGCATACATCTATACCGACAAGACCACGGAAGCTGCCATGCACAAGGAAGAGAAAACGGATACCATCAATCAGGTGCTCGATTTCCTAAAGACACATTATGACATACGAAGGAACGTGATACTGGACCGACTGGAATACCGCGACTTCAATGAGAAGGAGGAGAAATGGAAAGGAAAGTTCCGGCCCATGAGGGCGAGAAGTTTCAACTCCATATTCCTGCAACTCCAACTGGCAGGAATCAAGTGTTTCCGAAATTTCCTACAGGCGGTCATCGATTCGTCCTATGCAAGAGATTTCAATCCTTTCATGGACTACATCGGGAAGCTGAAACCATGGGACGGGGTGACAGACTACATCGGCGAGCTGGCGGACACCGTGCAGACCGAAGACCGGGAGTTCTGGCTGAAGAGTTTCCGAAGGTGGTTCGTGGGGATGCTGGCGGGCGCATTGCAGGACGACACGGTGAACCACCTGGTCATCATCCTCTACTCCGAACAGGGAAAAGGAAAGAGCACCTGGATACGCCGATTGCTGCCACCCGAATGGAAAGAGTATTACCGCAACGGCATGGTGGACCCGGGAAACAAGGATCACCAGATACTGCTCAGTACACATGTTATCATCAATATGGAAGAGTTTGAAGGAGTCAGAGTCGGAGACATGGCGGGACTCAAGCGGATTATCACCCAGGAGAGCGTGACCGAACGCAAGGCGTACGACATACAGGCCTATAACTTTGTGCGCCACGCATCGTTCATTGCCAGCACCAACAGCCGACAATGCCTGCAGGATATAGGCGGGAACCGCCGCTTCCTCCCCTCCTCCGTCACCTCGCTGGATTACCGCACACCGGTCAATTACGAAGGGATATATACGCAGGCTTACGCATTGTTGCAGCAAGGATACCAATATTGGTATGAGGGCGGAGAAATAGACGAGCTGAACCGACACAATGAGCTGCACCGCATGAAAGACCCGGTGGAGGAAGACTTGTTCGTATACTTCCGCAAGCCGGAACCCGAAGACCTGCATGTGAAGTGGATGCCGGCGGCAGCCATACTCAGCAAGATTTCAACCTACGGGAAGATACAGGTGAACAGGCAGACGACACAGACGTTGGTGCTGTCCCTGGAAAAGTATGGATTCCGGACAAGAAGAAACGAACAGGGAAGCACGGAGTATGAAGTGGTGGACCTGATGGAAGATGAAATAAACAATGGGTTCAAAGAAAAGAAGGAGGAAAAAGGAAAAGAAAGGGGAAAAGAGGAAGAAGGACAACTACCTTTTTAAGGCTCTTTTAGGAGTAGAAAAGGGAAGATAAATAGCATTATAATGAAAATCCCGTATGGTATCAATCATACGGGATTTTCATTATAATCAAATTCAGAAGAGGGTATCAGTCATTAGGGTTCCCCCAGCGTATTCACAATCAGGCGGACCTGCCGGCGGGTATAGCGATGGTCGCCGGGAGACTCAGCAGCCTGATACATGGCCTTGTGAAGGTCAGGGTTACGGCTGATCCAGTAACGCATCTTGCGCATGGCGGGAACAATGGGCATGTCGGGATTATACAAATGGGCAAGTTCGGACTTGCTGTAGGAACGAATGACGAAGGGTTCTTCGATACAATGATTTTCCATGTCAGTGAATGATTTATGAATTATAAAATAGGAATTGTTTTACCACTCAAAGGTACAAATTTACAGCCATATACAGAAAGGACTGTCACAATATAATCATCTGGAATACATATATTTATCATACAAGCACAAGGACAACAATGTACGACAAAACCACAGATACGGATAACGTATCTTTGTATCACCAACCTGCAGGAAGGGAAAAATAATAATTAAAAATTAAAAAGTTATGGCAGTACCATTTAAAAAGACGGTCCACAGAAAGGACCTGAGGGACAAGCAGTCGCCGATGATGTATTACCCGCGTCTGGTGACCATGGGGCAGAGCGCAAACCTGGAAAGCATTGCGTATGAGATGAAAGAGAAGAGTTCGTTGTCGTTGGGAGACATCAAGAGTGTATTGACGAATTTTGTGGAAGCGATGAGGACGGCTTTGTATAACGGACATTCCGTGAATATACAGGACTTCGGGGTATTCAGCCTTTCGGCACGCACCGCAGGGGTGGAGACAGAGAAGGAATGTACGGCAAAGAATATCAAAAGCGTACGGATCAATTTCCGCCCATCCACCAGTGTAAAACCCAATCTGACTTCGACACGCGCCGGAGAGAGAATCGAATTCCTTGATATAAAAGCGGCTCTGGAAGGCAAGCCGGGCTCAGGGGAAGACAAGCCTTCGGGAGGAGGTGGCTCAGGAGAGGGAGGACTGGAAGAAGACCCACTGGGATAGAATCCAAAGCCAAAGGCTTTGGAAATTAAAAATGAAAGAATTAAAAATGAAAGAGCATGAAAAAATCAATCTGGGATAAAATACTCAAAGTAGTAATTGCGGTAGCTTCGGCTATTGTAGGGGCACTGAGTGCTAATGCAATGAATGTGTAAAAAGGTAAAGTAAATACTCTCTAAAAGTGAATAAGGCTGTTTTCGAAAACAAGACAGCCTTATTTTTAGTAAATAAGGCTAACCTATCAGAAATTCAGATATAGCCAGTATTATTTTACATGATAAAACTATAATTCACAACAATAACAGGGGAAATGTTTGTTAATTAGAGTTAATACAATGCAGAAAACAAGTATAAAAAAACTTGCTTTTGTATTTTTGTATCAATATCCAATATTAATTCAATACAAAAAACACTTAATAATTGATTATGAGACTTTTTTTATCCTGGAAACATATAATCAGCCTCTGTTTTGTTCTACTACACTTAAGTTTATCCAATACGGCCGTAGCCAAAGAACAACATCGGCTACTTATTATTAACTCATACAATGAAGGAGCCCCATGGAGTCAGACTCTTATAAACCCTATTATGCTTCAAACGTCTTCAATAGAAGATGTCAGTGCCGACTTAGTGCATATAAATGGGACATTTATCCGCAATGACTCATTGTACAACCAAATGGAAGAAGGAATCTTCCAGCGTTATGAAAAAAACAAGCCGGATTACCTGGTGCTCATAGGCAATATAGCCTTCACTCTAAGAGACCGTATTCAAAAAGAATGGGGAGACATTCCAATGGTATTAATTGCCAACGAAGACACCTATGCCCCACGAGGATATTATTTCACAGGAAACTCCATAAATATGACAGATAACAAAGCCCTCCCCCTGAACAACATCAGAGAGCAATATAACTTCACATTTATCGAAGCCCCGAATATGTATAAAGAAACCATTGACATGATGGTACAGATGTTGCCCCAAATGAAGAAGATCGTATTTGCGGCAGACGAACTTTACCAGAATCAACGACTGGACCGGCTGATACACTCGTACATTACATTAAAATATCCGAACATCAAATACGAACGTCTGGTAGGTAAAGAAGAAAACAGCAGGCGACTGCAAGAATACTTACTGAAAGATGATCCGACCACAAGCATATTGTTTTCTACCTGGTTCTATGAACGTGAAAACCTTTTCGGATCGCCTACACTCATCAGCGGCGATTTTCAATTAGTAGCATCTTCATCTCAACCGGTATTCGCATTGAGAGGGGCATATATCAACAAAGCAGGATTCATTGGTGGATACTTTTATGACCAAACAGAATTAGAGAAATCATTAACTGCCATTATCGAAGAAATGCTCCGGGGAAAAGAACTACGTGACATTCCATTCGTATATAGTAAAAAGTCATACCCGCTCGTCAACTATGCACAACTGAAATTGAGTGGCCTGAATGCAGACCTTTGTCCGTCAGATACAATATTCTTGAATAAACCACTCACATTTTGGCAAAAATATAAATGGTGGATCATCAGCGGAACAATTCTGCTGCTTTCACTTGTGGTCATTGCGCTTATAATATACTTGTTTCAGCGAAAGAAAATAGCCCTGTTCAGTGCCCATAATACCCTTGTATGCAACATGCCCATATCATATACCCAGGCAAAAGTGGCTTTCGATGAAAAGGGAGAGGTAACAGATATAAAATACCAGGCCGGCAATAGCTTGTTCAATAGTTTGTTTACAGTAAATGAGGATAATGATACGAATAAGAATTCGCTTTCACAGATTGAATGTCTTCCTCAATTTATACAAATGGTATTCAGAGAAAAACAAGCGATTACCTTCACACACTATTTCAAGCAGACCCACACTTTTTACGAGTTCATTATCTGCCAGTCGTCCGAAAAGTACACCATAGATATTTTCGGGGTTGACATCACAGCACGCAATGAAGCGGAAAATGCGTTGCGGGAAATCAATAAGAAGCTGGAAATGACCTTGAGCGTGGCCCGAATCATTCCTTGGCGCTGGGATCTGAAAAGCGATATGATTACTTGTGAATCCGAACAGGTACTGGCCCATATGAATTTTACCAAAGAAGAAGGTTCCACTCCCCAGGCACACATCATAAAGGCTTCTGAATACTTCCGGAAAATACACCCGGAAGATGTGGAACGCATGGAACAAGTCTATATGAATCTTGTATCCGGAGAATTACAACATGCCAAAGAAGAGTTCCGCATCATCACCGAGGTGGAAGGACGGAAATTTATAGACTGGCTGGAAACCAATGCGGTAGTAGACCAATACGATGAGCAAGGATGTCCGATATCCTTGGTAGGTTCGCTGCTATTGATCACAGAACGCAAGAGACAAGAAAAGGCATTGATAACAGCCAAAGAGAAAGCCTTGGAATCCGAACGGCTAAAATCCGCATTTCTGGCTAATATGAGCCACGAAATACGTACACCACTGAATGCTATCGTAGGATTCTCCAGCCTGCTAACCGCCACTGAGGATGAACAAGAACGTGAAGAATTCATCAGTATCATAGAGAATAACAACCAACTTCTCCTGCAACTTATCAGCGACATTCTGGACTTGTCGAAAATAGAAGCAAATACTCTTGAGTTCAATTACCAGAACGTTGACCTGAACGGATTGGCAAGAGACGTGGAGAGTACAGTACGACGCAGGCTGAAAGCGGGTGTCGTTCTGGAATTCATTCCCGGAGTTACTGAGTGCCATGTACAAACCGAAAAAAACCGACTCTCACAGGTACTTATCAATCTGCTGGTCAATGCTACTAAGTTTACTTCGGCAGGCAGCATCACATTCGGCTATAAAATCCGTGGAGAAGAACTTTATTTTTATGTAAAAGATACAGGTTTAGGTATCTCACAAGAAGACCAAGACAAGATATTCGAGCGATTTACCAAAGTGAATACTTTCACTCAGGGAACGGGATTGGGACTTTCTATCTGCAAAAACATTATCGAAAAGATGAAAGGTCATATCGGAGTAGAATCCGAGGGTAAAGGCAAAGGCAGTACATTCTGGTTTACAGTACCATATAAGCCGGGAGCAGTTGCACAACAGAAGAAACAGCAGCAAGTTGATCTTGCCCCCAAAGCACCTCAGCAAAAACCTGTCATCCTGATAGCAGAAGATAATGAAAGCAACTACTTGCTGTTCAATTCTATTCTTAACAAAGAGTACGATCTGGTGCATGCCTGGAACGGTGAAGAAGCCATAGAATTATACCGGAAATTCCAGCCGCATGTCATCATCATGGATATCAATATGCCCAAAATGGACGGATACGAAGCAGCACGAGAGATACGGAAATTCTCAGCAACAGTACCTATTATTGCCGTTACGGCATATTCTTTCTCTTCGGATAAAGAAAAAGTTATGAAAAACGGATTCAACGGTTATGTACCCAAACCGGTTGACGCACACATCCTGAAAGAAAAACTCCACAATACGATCAAACAAAACATTGCAGCAATATAATAGCAAGGAGGGCCTCCACCCTCCTGCTATTCATTTTCTTGCCTTAATCTGAATTTTCTTTTTCTGCCGTTCCTTTTCCCCTATATTCACTGGGGCTGACTCCGAAATGTTTCCGGAATACTTCCCTGAAATATTTTGCATCGCAGAACCCGGTCTTATCCGCAATTTCCGTGATAGAGTACTCCCCTTCCTTCAACATCCGGGCAGCACACTGCATACGGATGAGACGAACATAATCTGCCGGAGAACAATCAGTTAATGCTTTCACTTTATTGTAGAAACTGCTACGGCTCATGTGGTGAAGTGAACAAAGCATGTCTACCGTAAAATCCGGATCAGCCATATTCTTCTCCACATTTTCCCTGACGGAAGCAATGAATTTCCAGTCAAGTGTATCCCGGCATCCTTTCGGCCATTTTTCATTTTCAAAATCCGAACTGCCATACTTTTTATACAGCAAAAGCCTGTTGGCTATCAGCCGGTCGATACTTGCCTTCAGGATATTGATGCTAAAGGGCTTGGCTATGTAGTCATCCGCACCGATTTTCAGTCCTTCCAGCATGTTCTTTTCATCTCCCAATGCAGTCAGCAGAAGCACCGGAATATGGGAAGTCTCGATATTACCCTTTATAGCCGCACACAATTCATCTCCCGACATTTCCGGCATCATGATATCCGACAGCACAAGATGCGGCTTGAACTCGGACAAAATTTCAAGCGCTTCTTTCCCATTAAGACAGGACTGCACCTGATAATCCTCACCAAGCGTATTTGTCAGGTAGATGCGTAAATCATCATTATCTTCCACTACGAGGATACGCTGCGAAGAAGCCGGATTCTGCTTGGGCGTAACTGATGGAGAAAACGGAGAAATAACTTCGGGCACAGTGGCGGGATGCTCCGGAGTTTGGGGAGTGATAGTAGCTTTATGAAAATGTTTGTTTCCTTTAGGGAAAACGATTTTTACTTGTGTGCCTTGTTCCGCTGTACTCTCTATAGAGATTTTACCACTATGTAGTTGTACTAATCTATGCACCAGCGCCAAACCGATGCCACTGCCACTCACTTTAAGATTGATGACATTACTACCCCGGAAATAAGCATGAAATAATCCTTTCTGTTCATTGCGGGGAATTCCAATACCTGTATCTTTCACCTCAATGCACCAATTGTCCTCACACTCTGAAGCGGAAACATGAATACTTCCATTTTCAGGCGTATACTTCATGGCATTCGACAGGATATTTTTCAAAATAGAATCCATCTTGTCCCTGTCAAACCAGACATTCAGATAACTGAAATGACTCTCATAATCCAGTCGGATATGCTTGACACTTGCATACGAACGGAAAGTATCGCAAATGCCGGACATATACGAACCCAGTTCATACTCGGACACATACAAGCGGGATGAGTAAGTGTCGATACGTTCAAAATTGATGAGATTGGTCGTAAGCCGCAAAAGTACATCCACATTCCGCAATGCCATACTTACATGGCTCTTCCCTTCTTCATTCACCATGTCCCCATTCCGTAGTTCCTCCAACGGAGCCTTTATCAACGTCAGAGGCGTCCGGATATCATGAGCTGTATTGATAAAGAAACGTGCTTTTTCTTCTGACGCTTTCTTCTGTTTTCTCAACGTGACGATACGGAACAGAATCACACATACCAGAACCGCCAGCAGGACATAACCGGCTATAGCCCACGGAGTAGCCCATAGTGGAGGAGAAATAATAATCAGCATACTGCGCTGTTCATAGCTCTTATATTTCTCCTCATTGGACACCGAACGCACATGAAGCATATACTTACCCGATGGAATATTGGTAAAACGCATCAGCCCGTCAGCCGAAGGAGCTGTCCATTCTTCATAAAAACCTTCCAATTTCCATGAGTATAACACATTGGAAGGATAATCATAATTGATAGAAGAAGCTCTCAATGAAAAAGTATTCTGCCCATACTTCAGTCGTAAGACCTCTGTATTGTTGAGATCCGTTTCCAGAGGTGATCCTTCATCACCGGGATACACAGCCTGATAAGATATATTCAAATCACTGAGCAGCATCGGAGAAAAAGCGGGAACCGGAATGTGCATATCCGAAGGAAAACCGATAACCCCATCATTACTTCCCAAGACAAAGCGCCCGCTGCTATGCAGAATTCCGGCACCGGGATTAAAGCAGACACTCATAAGCCCTTGTTCTCGGGTCCAGTTATTGAAAGACATCCTGCGAGGAGAGAAATGAACAATCCCGTTTTCCGTACTAAGCAATAAGTCTCCGTCCGGTTTAGGAAGAATCGTATAAATATTGTTGGAAATAAGGGCACAATTGTCCGTATAGTATTGGGCAAAAGCTTCCTCTCCGGGATCGTAGAGTACCAGGCCGGAACCGCTGGTACCTATATACAACACACCGTCATCTCCCTGATACAAAGCACAAATATGCGATGATTCCACCGGCATATCAATGCTGCGGTACTTCCCGGAAACCTTGTCGAGCAAATACAATCCCATCGAAGTACCGATCCACATTGAGGAACTATCCTTCTCTTGAATACAAGTGATGGAACTCAATCCCGGATATAAACGGGATTTTCCACCTGTCAGATCAAAGCACTTCAGGTTATAAAAACCGCCTGACCAGATATTGCCTTCCGAATCTTTCTTTATATCACGTATATACTGATCGGGACGTAAATCAAGGTGAAAAAAAAGTGAAGAAGCGATATAATCAACCGTTAGTGTACGTTTATCTATCTGGTAAAGACCGGAAGTGAAGCCACCTGCCAGAATAATACCCGGTGAAATTTCGCAAAGTGTCAGAAAAATGTGGTTCTTATCTTCCAACTCATGATCGAAAGTACTGAAGAAGGAATGCCACTCACCCGTACCGGAATTATAAAGACTGATACCGTTACTGGTACCGAACCAGAGATCACCGTCACTGTCTTCAATGACATCATGTACCTGATCATTGACAAGCGACTGGCGGTTACCAACCGAATGACGTGTCCAGCGATACCCTCCATAGCGGTTGTCACGAATGGTTATACCACTGGGATAATTGGCAATCCAGATACGGCCATCATCGTCCACATACACATCATTGATATTGTTGCCGTTCATTCCGTTATGAATCGTATAATCAGCTACAATGTAAGGAACTGCATGGCATGAATCGACATTCATTCGGTAAATACCTTTCCCGTCAGTAGCTATCAACACCTCCTTTTCGCCCAAGGGCACAATCCGCTTGACGTTCACATCGCTAAGGGTTCTGTCCGAACTGGTTTTCGAAGAAGTACTGAGATCACAAATCCATATCCCCTGTTTGAAAGTACCGACAAACAGTTTTTTTAAGGTATCCGAGAAAAACAACTCGCTTACCGGTATATGAAGATTATAGGCAGATTTGCATGTGAGTGACATACGTTGCTCATCCAGTATAGCCTGATACAGTCCGGATTCAGTACCTATGAAGAAGTTCATCCCGTCCATCTGTTCTATGGAGGTGATGTTACTGATTATGCCGCATGACAACCGGAAAGCCTTTTCTGTATGGGTGTCAAACAATGTAATCTGCTCCTTACTACATAACCATATACGGCCGGAATGATCCATATAACTATGGGTGATATTCGGTGAAGCAATTCCTTTCTCCGGCAGAGAAGGCATATACACCTGTTCAAAGCGGTCGCGTCCCGGCTCATAACGGAAAATGCGGCCTCTTCGCCCTATTCCCCACAAAACACCGTCACCAGCTATATAAAGCCAGTTCAGGCTAAACTGCATATTAAGTCTCTGTCCTTTATCCGTCAGTTCGTAATGTTTGATTTCCTTACCATTGTAACGGTCCGGACCTTCCTGAGTGAGAAACCACATGTATCCCAAAGAGTCTTGCAGAATACGGTAAACTTTCTGGCTACCCAGCCCATCCTCCATGTTTATGTATCTATATGCTTGGGCTGCACATACCTGAGTAAAAAATACGAGTATGGCAAACAGCACGGAGGTGTTTCTCAATTGATAGAATCTTCTCCTGTTCATCACGGTTCGTGTGTGTTATCACATTAAAATACAAGATTAATACGCAAAAATACGTAAAAAGGAAGAAAAAATCATAGGATAAAAAACGTTTTTTTTCGTACTAAAATTCACTTATTATCACCTTGGAAATATTTTTAAAATGACAAAATATAACAAGTAATAAATCATAAAAACAAAAAGAACTGATTTTCATAAAAATAGAACGTAATTACTGAAATATTTCAGTAATTACGTGTAAATAACATTATAAAAAAAATTGCCGGCCTCTTTCTTTTATTATTATTAATCACTTATTTGACAACATTTTAGTCCTTCCGTTTGTTTATGATAGACAGTAATCCATAATCCATAGTCCATGAAAGCACATGAATATCAGGCAAAAGAGATTTTCTCCCGTTATGGTATCCCGGTAGAACAGCACGTGTTATGCAGTACCCCCGATGAAGCAGTGACTGCTTTCCGGCAATTAGGAGTGAACAAAGTAGCTATCAAAGCCCAGGTGCTGACCGGTGGACGAGGAAAAGCCGGAGGCGTCAAGCTGGCAGACAGCGAAACACTTGTGAGGCAACATGCTCAGGAAATCCTTAATATAACCATCAAAGGATTTCCAGTAACCCGAATCCTGATTAGTGAGGCCGTAGACATCGCGGCTGAATACTACACCAGCTTCACCATCGACCGTAACGCTCGCTCAGTCGTCCTCATCATGAGTGCGGCAGGCGGAATGGATATTGAGGAAGTGGCCCGTAAAACTCCGGAAAAGATTATCCACTGCAACATTGACCCACTGATAGGATTGCCCAAATATCTAGCACAACGTTTTGCATTCACGCTCTTTAAACAGGCGGAACAGGCCAAACGCATGACCACTATCCTACAGGATCTCTACAAAGCTTTCATAGAAAATGATGCTTCACTGGCCGAAATCAATCCACTGGTATTGACGGCTAAAGGCACACTGCGGGCTATCGACGCCAAAATGGTATTCGATGATAACGCACTCTACCGCCATCCCGACGTACAGGCTCTTTTTGAACCGACTCCGGAAGAACAACTGGAAGCTACGGCCAAAGAGAGAGGATTCAGTTATGTACGCATGGACGGTGATATTGGCTGCATGGTGAATGGAGCCGGACTGGCAATGACCACAATGGATATGATTAAACTCTATGGCGGTTCGCCGGCAAACTTCCTGGATATCGGAGGCAGCTCAAATCCTGTGAAAGTGATTGAAGCCATGAAGATACTGTTGAATGATTCGAAGGTAAAAGCTGTCTTCATCAATATATTCGGCGGCATCACCCGTTGTGACGATGTGGCCATCGGCCTGATACAGGCTTTCGACCAGTTGCAAACAGACATACCCGTCATTGTAAGGCTAACGGGAACCAACGAAAATATCGGCAGGAAATTATTAAAGGACAGCAACCGTTTTCAGGTGGCGGAGACTATGAATGAAGCTACCCTGATGGCAGTAAAATCTGTGAAAGGAGAAACATTATGAGCATACTTATCGATAAATCGACCCGCCTGTTGGTGCAAGGAATAACAGGCCGAGACGGGCACTTTCACGCTGTGAAAATGAAAGAATACGGCACTCATGTGGTAGGCGGTACCTCTCCTGGAAAAGGCGGCAGCACCATCGATGGACTTCCCGTTTTTAATACCATGTACGAAGCGGTAGAAAAGACGCAGGCCAATGCCTCCATCATATTCGTGCCGGCAAGTCATGCGGCAGATGCCATTATGGAAGCGGCTGATGCGGGAATCAAACTGATTATTTGTATCTCCGAAGGTATCCCCACCCTTGATGTAGTAAAGGCTTATCGCTTCACCCAACTAAAAGGTGCAATGCTTATCGGCCCCAATTGCCCCGGTTTAATATCTCCGGAGAAAAGTCTGGCAGGCATCTTGCCCGGTAATGTTTTTAAAAAAGGAAATGTCGGAGTCATCAGCCGCAGCGGCACATTGACTTATGAGATAGTTTACCACCTTACGGTCAATGGCATGGGACAGTCCACCGCCATCGGTATGGGAGGCGATCCTGTAGTGGGCCTTTACTTCCGCGAATTGCTGGAGATGTTCCAGAACGATGAGGACACGGAAGCCATCGTCATGATTGGTGAAATTGGCGGAAATGCAGAAGAACTGGCAGCCGAGTATATAAAGAAGCACGTGACCAAACCCGTCGTAGCCTTCATAGCCGGGCAATCGGCTCCTCCGGGAAAACAAATGGGACATGCAGGAGCTATTATTTCCGGCAGTTCAGGTTCGGCAGAGGGGAAGATTGCAGCACTCACAGCAGCAGGAATACGAGTAGCCAAAGAACCGGCAGAAGTTCCGGTCTTATTAAAAGAGTCACTTCCAAACAAATAACATAACTCATAAGGGGTTGGTCCGAAAGCGGATTCAGCCCCTTATCCCATTCAAATCAATTCGTAGCTGGCACTTTGGATTGGCATATCCAAATTATGCAGTACTTTTTCAAGCAAAATACCCTCCCGATTATCATACTCATAACCGAAAGTGGCACGGATGCCCTGAAGAATGAATTGCGTGGCACGATCCAATGCAATGGGAAGACTGTCGCCTTGCAATAAGGCTCCGGTGATGACGCTCGTAAAGGTATCTCCCGTTCCCGGATAATGCGCGGGCAAATACGGGCAGGTAATTTTCCAGTAGCGGTCTCCTACCCGATTATAAGCATATACTGAGGTCTTGTGACTCTCGCCATGAACGGGAACACTGGTAATAATGACTACTTGCGGGCCTGCATCGGACAAAAGCCGGAGATAGGTCTTCAATTCTTCATCGGTATTATCTGCTTTGTAAGGCTTGTCCATCAGATAGAAGAGTTCAGTCAGATTCGGAGTAATTACGTCCGCCTTTGCAGTCAAATGGCGCATCTCCCGAATCATAGACTCGTCAAAGTTAGTATAGAGTCGTCCGTTGTCTCCAAGTACCGGATCTACCACTACCAAGTCATCCGGCTGGCGAAAATCATCTATAAAGTCCGAAACAATCTGCACCTGTCGCGGAGAACCCAGATAGCCTGTATAGAAAGCATCAAACTGTATATCCAGCTTCTTCCATTCGGCAATAATCCGAGGCATTTCATCCGTCAGGTCAAGGATAGAAAACTGCGGGTATTGTGTATGGCTGGACAGTACGGCCGTCGGCAAGGGACAGACCTGAAAGCCCATTGAGGACAGAATAGGGATAACGACTGTGAGGGATACGCGTCCAATACCCGATAGGTCATGAACCGCTGCTATTTTCTTTACTTTATTTGTGTACATCTTAGAGTTTATTACGCAATACTACCACATTCTTCTTTCACACAAAAAATCCCCGCAAAGATAACTTTACGGGGAGTAAAGAACAAGCTTAAAGAGAAAATGTTTAGAGATATTAAAAAATAAAAGGTCAGGCTAATGCAAGTATCAATATTTGTGCCGTAAGCACACGTAAGAACATAGTAAGCGGATAAACCGTAGCATATCCCACGGCAGGCGCATCACAAGAGGTCAAGTCATTGGAATACGCCAATGCCGGCGGATTGGTGGTTGAACCGCCCAATACCCCGATCAGCGTATAATAATTCAGTTTAAAGACATACCGCCCTACAAGGCCTGCTATCAGTAACGGAACGATAGTGATTATGACACCATATCCTACCCAGACATAACCGCCGTCATAAATCACTGTTTCTACAAAACCTTTGCCCGCACCCAGTCCGACACAGGCCAGGAAAAGAGAAATTCCAATCTCCCGCAGCATCAGGTTGGCACTCATAGTAGTATAGGTAATTAACTTATATTGAGGTCCGAAACGGCTGATCAGAATGGAAACGATAAGAGGTCCGCCCGCCAACCCTAATTTTACGGGTTGCGGAATCCCCGGGAATACAAAAGGGGTGCTACCCAGAATACACCCCAATGCTATACCCAGAAATATAGGTATCAGATTCGGATGATCCAGGCGCTTCATTGAATTCCCCAACACCTTTTCCGCATGGCTCACCGCCAACTCACTACCTACGATAGTAACACGGTCGCCCATCTGTAACTGCAACTGTGGAGCAGCTACCAAATCGACCCCCGAACGATTCACACGGGTGATACTGGCACCGAAATTATTACGTATCTTCAATTGCGAAAGCATCTTCCCATTCAGCTCCGGTTTGGTAATCAGGATGCGGCGGGAAATCAGCTTTTTGTCCAATTGTTCCCATTGCATGTCAATCTGTTTGCCGAAGAAGACAGTAATCGCTTCAATATCCTTGGGAGTAGAAATTATCAGGATTCTATCATGCAAATGCAATACTGTATCAGAATTTGCCAACTCAGTTTCCTGTCCGTCGTTATACCGCACACGCGAAATCACAAAATTGCGGTTCATCAACGGACGTATATCTTTTATCTTCTTTCCGTCGATAGCTTCATTGCGGATTTCCAACGATATAGGCCGTACAGTGAGCTCCTGTAAATGTCCCAATCCGCGCTCGGCTTCCGCTTCTTCCGTTTTGGTATCGATACGCAGGATATACTTCAAAGCTATTAACGACAAAATAATGCCCACCACACCCAACGGATAAGCGACTGCATATCCCAATGCTATCTCAGGCGCATCCACACCATTCAAATCGCTGTTTGCCTGCTGGGCGGCTCCAAGACCCGGAGTATTGGTAACGGCACCCGACAAAATGCCCACCATAGTGGTGATAGGCGTGCCCGTGACAAAATGCAATATAATCGTGATAACCACCCCAAGAAAGACTACCAACATAGCCAGCAGATTCAAAGTCAACCCGCCTTTCTTGAAAGCTGAGAAAAACCCCGGCCCCACTTGCAAACCTATGGAGTAAACAAACAGTATCAATCCGAACTCCTTCATAAAATGAAGCAGGTGTTCATTCAAAGTCATATTAAAATGTCCGAACACAATACCTACAAAGAGTATCCATGTGATACCCAATGAAACTCCCGCGACTTTGACCTTAGCCAGCATGATGCCAAATGCTATCACAAGCGAAAGAATCAACACGGAATGAGCCACTCCACCACCCCAGAGATCCGGGTATCCTTCAAACAGGTTACTTAATAATTCCATAATTTAAAGCATATATAATTATACCACAACATAGACATACCTTTTTCATCAGGCACCCCTCTCGCATGAATTATAAAAAAACAATTATTCTTTGCGCACTGTTCCCCTAATCCCACGAGTGGAAACAGTCTTTAACGAATGGCAGGTCTTCTGACTGACTCCCCTTCTGATTCCTTCCCGGCCTTCAATTCACAGCCAGTGGCAAAAGTATTTATCAGAAAGTTATGGAGTTTCACAGCAGCGGGACTGTCCGGGATTTACACCCGATTCCCTTTTAATCCGAATGACGGAAAACGTTCATCCGAAACCAATTCGGGGCAAAGATAGCGGAAATTATCATTGAACATCCTTTTTAAAACAAAAAATGTAAGCCGGGAATATTTTTTCCTATCATCCGTTGGATTATAGATTTTATTTCTAACTTTGTCAGCGATAACGGTTTCCAAATCACCGCAAGCGTGAAACGGAATTAAAAGGGAATCCTGTGAAAATCAGGGACTATCCCCGTAGCTGTAAGTTTCATCTCCCTACCATGTGGAGAAAAGAGTGTGGCATTCTTTAGCCACTGGTCGTGCAAAGACCGGGAAGGCGCCACAACGGAAACAAGTCAGAAGACCTGCCGATATCTGTAATCATTCAGGCTTTCGGGTGAAAAGCAATAGATGCATCCTTCAAGATTCATTTTATTACTCTGTCTCCGTATTTTGCCGTATGATTAATATAGCTGAACAAAGAATATTTGTTTGTTAAATCTTAAAATACAGGTATGATTAATTCGGAAACATTCATCGTCAAGAGAGATGGTAAAAAAGAAGCTTTCTCGCTTGACAAAATCAAAAATGCAATAAGCAAAGCATTCTTATCGGTAGGTAGTTTCGCCACACAGGACGTTATCACCAACATACTCAGCCGCGTGAACATCAGTGATGGAACCAGTGTAGAAGATATACAGAACCAGGTAGAAGTGGCATTGATGGCTGAACATTATTACAGTGTAGCAAAAGCGTTCATGCTATACAGACAGAAACATCTGGAAGACCGCGAAGTACGCGACAAACTCCGCTTCCTGATGGATTACTGCGATGCCTCCAACCCTGCCACTGGTAGTAAGTATGACGCTAACGCCAATGTGGAAAACAAAAATATAGCCACACTGATAGGCGAACTCCCCAAATCGAACTTTATCCGTCTGAACCGCCGTTTGCTGACTGACCGTCTGAAGGACATGTACGGCAAGGAACTTTCAGACCGCTACATCGAATTGCTGAACCAACACTTCATATACAAGAATGATGAAACCAATCTTGCCAACTATTGCGCAAGTATCACCATGTATCCGTGGCTGATAGGCGGAACTGCATCCATAGGCGGTAACTCCACTGCACCCACTAATCTGAAGTCTTTCTGTGGAGGATTCATCAATATGGTATTTATCGTATCGAGTATGCTCAGCGGCGCCTGTGCCACTCCGGAATTCCTGATGTACATGAATTACTTTATAGAAAAGGAGTTTGGAGAAGATTACTACCAGCATCCGGAACAACTTGCCGATTTGTCTACCAAACAAAGAACCATAGACAAGATCATCACCGACTGCTTTGAGCAAATAGTATATTCCATCAACCAGCCTACCGGTGCCAGAAACTTTCAGGCAGTGTTCTGGAATGTGGCATACTACGACAAATATTATTTCAACAGTCTTTTCGAACATTTTGTCTTCCCTGACGGAAACGCTCCTCATTGGGAATCATTGAGCTGGTTACAAAAACGTTTCATGAAGTGGTTCAATAAGGAACGTACCAAAGCCGTTCTTACCTTCCCCGTGGAAACAATGGCTTTGCTAACCAAAGACGGAGATGTATTGGATAAGGAATACGGTGACTTCACGGCTGAAATGTATGTGGAAGGGCACTCTTTCTTTACATATATGAGTAATAACGCCGACTCGTTAAGTAGCTGCTGTCGTTTGCGTAATGAAATACAGGATAACGGATTTAGTTATACCCTGGGAGCAGGCGGCGTATCTACCGGATCAAAAAGTGTGTTGACTATCAACCTGAACCGTTGCATCCAGCATGCAGTGAAATCCGGATTGCTTTATCATTTCTTCCTTGAAGAGGTAGTAGATCTGGTACACAAGGTACAACTGGCCTATAACGAAAACTTAAAGCATCTGCAAAGCAAAGGAATGTTACCCTTGTTTGATGCCGGGTACATCAATATGGGACGCCAATACCTGACAATCGGTGTAAACGGGCTGGTGGAAGCCGCCCAGTTCATGGGAATTGAAATCAACGATAATCCTAAATATGAAGCTTTTGTGCAGGAAATTCTGGGAATTGTAGAGAAATACAACAAGAAATATCGAACGAAAGAAATACTCTTCAACTGCGAAATGATACCGGCAGAGAATGTAGGTGTGAAACATGCCAAATGGGACAAAGAAGCCGGTTTCCAGACCTTCCGCGATTGCTATAACAGTTACTTCTACATTGTAGAAGATGAGTCGCTGAACATTATAGATAAGTTCCGTCTGCACGGACACAGGTACATAGAGCACCTGACGGGTGGTTCGGCACTCCACATGAACCTGGAAGAGCATTTGAGCAAAGAGCAATACAGACAATTACTTCGGGTGGCCGCCACTGAGGGCTGCAATTACTTTACTTTCAATATACCTAACACGGTTTGCAATAAATGCAACCACATTGACAAAAGATACTTGAAAGAGTGTCCGGAATGTCATAGCCAGAACGTGGATTATCTGACCCGCGTCATTGGCTACATGAAACGAATCAGCAATTTCTCTCAAGCCCGGCAAAAGGAGGCTGCCCGAAGATATTATGCTGAAGTACACTGATTATGACATCGTTTTCCAGGAGATACCGGATGAGGTGACATTGGCAATCAACCTATCCAATTGTCCGAACAGGTGCAAAGGTTGCCACAGTCCTTATCTGCAAAAGAACATTGGAGAACCGTTGACAGAAGAAAGCCTTTCCGTACTTTTACAGAAGTACGGAAAGGCCGTTACATGCGTTTGTTTCATGGGTGGAGATGCCGCTCCTTATGACATAGCACATTTGGCTGAATTTCTCCAGAAGCAGCAGATTGCTTCGGTAAAAGTCGGCTGGTATTCTGGAAAGTCGGAATTACCCGCAGAATTCTCCACACAGAACTTTCAGTATATCAAACTCGGACCGTACATAGAAAGTTGTGGTGGTCTAAAATCTGAAAAGACCAACCAAAGGCTTTACAAGATTCTACAGGGGAAAATGAATGATATTACATATCGGTTTAGATAGGTATAAACATTCTTTTTACAACAAAACCACCAAAATATAAAAGTTATCTCTATATTTGCCCACTGAGATTTTAATAGGAGTATAGAAACAGGAGCAAAAAAATTATGAAAGAGAAGCCAAACTTTGACTGTGATAAATATCGCCAAATTGCGCAAATGGCCCAAATGGGATGGTGGGAATCAGACCTGAAGAATCGTCAGTATATCTGTTCAGACTTTATCATAGACTTGCTTGGACTCGAAAGCGATCGGATCAGCTTTGAAGATTTCCACGGAAGAATACGGGAAGACCACCGGAAACGTCTCAGAAACGAATTCTTTTCGCTTACGAACATAGAAACCTACGAGCAGATGTTTCCCATTAAAGCAAAAGATGGAGAGGTATGGGTATATTCTAAAATCAGCTATAAACAGCCGGATGAAGAAGGATATAGAAATATCATAGGATATTTGCAATGTATAGACAAGCAAACCGAAGAAACGAATACCCCCATCGACTTTCTGCAGGTAAACAGCTTGCTTTATCAGCAAAACAATATTTCCCATTCACTACTCGCTTTCCTGCAGTCGGATGACATCACAGAGATTATCAATAAAATTCTGGATGATCTCCTTAGACAAATCAAAGGAGACCGTACCTATATTTTCGAAATAGACCGTGAAAACAAGGTGCAGAGTTGCATTTATGAAGCAACAGCAGAAGGAATATCTGAAGAACTGGAGTTCTTGCAGAATGTGGCCTGGGATGATTCTCTTTGGTGGGACCGACAAATTTCAGAAAAGAAATCAATCATTCTCAATACGTTGAATGATATGCCCGCCGAAGCTCAGGTTTATCGGGATACATTGGAAGCACAAGATATTAAATCAGTAATGGTGGTTCCGCTTCTATCCAAAGATAAAGTATGGGGATATATGGGTATAGATATGGTGAGAACACATCGCAACTGGAGCAATATAGACCATCAGTGGTTCTCATCTTTAGGAAACATCATAAGTATCTGCCTCCAGTTGCGCAAAGCGGAACTGCAGGCCAATGAGGACCGTCAGGCATTGGACCATAGCGAAAAAATTCTTCGCAATATTTATAAAAACCTGCCCGTAGGCATCGAGCTATACGATAAGGACGGTTATCTGGTGGATATGAATGATAAAGAAATCGAGATATTCGGTCTATCCGATAAAAATGAGGCGTTGGGAGTCTCCTTATTCGATAATCCTAATATACCGAAGGATGTAAAAGAAAAACTAAGAGCCAGGGAAAACGTGGATTTCTCAATCAATTATGATTTCTCGAAGATTGATAAATATGTGAAAAGTCATAGAGGGGACATTATCAACCTGACCACAAGGGTAACTCCTCTTTATGACTCTCAAAATCAATTCATCAATTATCTCTTTATTAATATAGATACAACAGAGACAACGACTGCACACACCAAAATACAGGAATTTGAAAATTTATTCCTTTTAATTGGCAACTATGCCAAAGTAGGCTTTGCCCATTTCAATATAATGACAAGGGATGGTTATGCACAAGATACATGGTACCGCAACTTAGGAGAAAAAGAAAATACTCCCATGCCGCAGGTTATCGGTGTCTATTCGCATGTACATCCGGAAGACCGGGATGTATTGATGACTTTTGTACGCGGAGTGAAGGAAGGAAAAAACACCAGCCTAAGCAAAGAGGTGCGTGTAAATAGAGGAAATGGGAAATATTCGTGGACCAGTATAAATGTAATGGTCAGAGATTATCGTCCACAGGATGGAATCATTGAAATGCTGTGTATCAATTACGATATTACACCTCTGAAAGAAACAGAACAGAAACTAATCATTGCCCGTGATAAAGCAGAGGAACTGGACCGTCTGAAATCTGCCTTTCTGGCTAATATGAGCCATGAGATACGCACTCCGCTTAATTCTATTGTCGGTTTTTCCAGCCTTCTGGCAGAAACGGATGACAGGGAGGAACGCCAGGAATACATAAAAATAGTCGAAGCAAACAATGAGTTGCTTTTACAACTGATTTCCGATATTCTGGATCTTTCGAAGATAGAAGCTGAAACCTTCGACTTTGTTTATACGGATGTAGATGTAAACGATTGTTGTAGGGAAATCATCAAATCCATGCAGATGAAAGTGAAAGGAGATGTTGAATTGACTTTTGAGAAGTATATGCCCGAATGTCACATCCATACGGATAAAAACCGGTTTACGCAAGTCATCACCAACTTCATAAACAACGCACTGAAGTTTACGAGGCAAGGCAGCATAGCTTTGGGATACGAACAAACGTCGCCTCAGGAGATTAAATTCTATGTGCGCGACACGGGTCTCGGAATTCCCAAAGAGAATCTGGACAACATATTCGAACGTTTTGTGAAACTGAACACCTTTGCGCAAGGTACGGGACTTGGACTTTCCATCTGCAAAAGCATTGTCACACAGATGGGAGGAAAAATAGGGGTAGAATCGACCGAAGGGGAAGGTTCATGCTTCTGGTTTACACATCCGTATTAATCATTTTATTTTGTATCTTTGCGCCCAATTTACACTAAAGCGCAACAATCATGCAAAAGAATACACAACGTCCGGTCAGTTCTATTGCTTATCCTATATTGATAGCATTAAGTATTTCACATTGTCTGAACGACCTGTTGCAATCGGTGATTACCGCCACTTATCCGCTTTTTAAGGAAGACTTGACACTGAGCTTCGCACAAATCGGATTAATAACACTGGTTTATCAAATGTCTGCATCCGTCTTTCAGCCGGTATTCGGGTTATTCTTCGATAAACGTCCGTTTGCATGGACGCTGCCGATGGGTATGTTATTCACCATGACAGGATTGTTGAACCTGGCATTTGCCAACAACCTTTATTGGGTGTTGTTTTCCGTATTCATCATAGGTATAGGGTCATCGGTACTTCATCCGGAGGCATCGCGCATAACTTCCCTTGCTTCCGGAGGCAGAAGAGGACTGGCACAATCACTGTTCCAAGTGGGTGGAAACTTGGGAGGATCACTTGGCCCGTTATTGGTGGCGCTGATAGTTGCACCTTACAGCAGGCATAACATTGCACTGTTTGCTATTTTATCTGTGATAGCAATCATAGTGATGATTCCCGTTGGTAAATGGTATAAAGGTTATATAACCCGGCTGAAACGTGACCACATCGCTCTCCAGCCACATATGCAGATGCCTCTGCCAATGGATAAAACGGTTCTATCCATTTCTATACTACTCATACTAATCTTCTCGAAGTATATTTATATGGCAAGCCTCAGCAGCTATTATACTTTCTATCTGATTCATAAATTCGGGGTAAGCGTGCAGGATTCACAGCTCTATCTCTTCGTATTCCTTGTGGCCACAGCTATCGGGACATTGCTGGGCGGTCCTATCGGTGACCGTGTCGGACGGAAATATGTCATCTGGGGGTCTATCCTCGGAGCTGCACCATTCAGTTTGCTGATGCCTCATGTGGGATTGATTGCAACAATCATATTGAGTTTCTGTGTCGGGCTGACGCTTTCATCTGCTTTCCCCGCCATCTTATTATATGCACAAGAATTACTACCCAACAAGCTGGGATTGATTTCCGGATTATTCTTCGGATTCGCTTTCGGAGTAGCAGGTATTGCCTCTGCCGTATTGGGCAATATGGCAGATAAATTCGGTATTGAAGCGGTTTATAATGTCTGCGCTTATATGCCTTTACTGGGGTTGGTGACTTGGTTCTTGCCTAATTTGAAAAAGAAGAGTCAATAATTACATCTTTCCATAAGGAGATACTTCCTCACAAACCCCTATAGGATAGTCTTTCAATATATCAGGGTTTCGATGGATATGCCAAAAAAGATGAATCCTTATAATATCTCCTTTTATGGAATATATTATTTTGTATGGTTTCACTAATAGGAACCTATACTCATGTTCCTCGTCGGTTAACAACCACTCAATGTTACCAATTAAAGGATTTTGTTTTAAAGTGCTTATTTTTTCTCTGAGTTTCTCTTTATATTTTAGAGCAGTCTGAACACCAAATTTCATTTTCCCATATTTGAAAATCTCACCTATTTGGCGTTTTGCTTCAATGTCGTATTGTATTTTCATTATTGCAGTGCATTATAAAACTCTTCCATCTCCTCTTCGCTGACATACTCTCCTTCTTCAAATCTCTTTTCAGAATCTTGCAACAGTTTTCGGGCTTCTCTAACGCCCATCCGATAGGGAGTGTTGGTTAGATCTTTACCTTTTCGTATGACGTCTTTTATGGTATCGAGCACCTCTTGGTTATTGATGTTCAACACTTCCCTGGCTAATTCAGCTTTATAAGCCTCCAATTCTAAAGTGTTCATAATCGATTTCTTTTTAAGTCCATACAAAGATAAATAAAAGTTCTGTATTCCTAGTAGATTATCATTTGTTTCTGGGAGAACCAATAGTAATTCAATAACCATCTCATCAATCATACCTATAAGTGGTTAGGTACAAAGAAACATTTCATTATTTGTGGGTATTTCATAAACCCCTCTGATACCGTTACTTTGCAACCGTACAAATTAAACCATTTTATAGTATGAAAAAAATAGGAATATTTTATGGTTCCTCAACGGGAACTACGCAAGGCATTGCCGAAACAATCGCTTCTAAGCTTGGTGTCCCCGCATCTGATGTAATCGATGTCAGCAAAATGAATGCCGATATGGTGAAAGGATATGAAGCTCTGCTTTTAGGAACTTCAACCTGGGGCGACGGTGAATTGCAGGACGATTGGTATGATGGCGTCAAAGTATTGAAGGATTCAGACCTGAAAGAAAAGACAATTGCCCTCTTCGGATGTGGTGATTCTGAATCTTATTGTGATACATTCTGCGATGGTATCGGTATCATTTACGAAGATATCAAAGATTCCGGTTGTACCATCGTCGGTAAAGTGTCTGCTAAAGATTATTCTTTCTCCTCTTCTATTGCAGTGATCGACGGCATGTTTGTCGGACTCGCTCTTGATGACATCAACGAAAGTGATAAGACGGAAGAGCGTATCGACGCTTGGGTGAACGACATAAAAAATCACTTGGCATAATTTTCTCTTATTCCATAGCCTTATGACAATATCTGACATTAACCCGGTAGAATTGAAAGTATTCCTGAACCACATCTACGAATTTAAGAAAGGAGTACGCCAGATGGTACTTTATACTACAAACAAGAAGTATGAAGCTTTTGCCGTGAAGCGCCTGACCGACCAGAAGATAAGTTACATTATCCAGCCCGTAGGAAACGGTAGGATAAACCTTTTCTTCGGACGTAAGGAATGTATAGAAGCTATCCGACTTTTGGTGAAACAGCCTCTGAATAAGCTTTCGCCCGAAGAGGATTTCATACTCGGAGCAATGTTGGGTTATGATATATGTGCTCAATGTGAACGGTACTGTGAAAGAAAAGTACGGTGCGCTTGATTTAACTTTGCATGTGTTTAGTTAGTTGTTTTTTGTTAAGAATGCCTGCGGTTCCCCGCAGGCATTCTTCTTTTTATTGTGACTCTATCAGGCGTAACTGTGCATGCCGCCAAGCAGATAATTCACTCCGAAATAAGTCATCAGTACGGTAAGGAAAGCCAGCACCATATAACAATGGAAAAAACGGGGTTGCCGGAATATAGCCAGAGACTGTCCATGAAATGCGGCACCATAAATCATAAAAGTGATTAAGGCCCAGACTTCTTTCGGGTCCCAGGCCCAATAACGCCCCCAGGAAACATTTGCCCAGACGGCACCTATAAAAATACCGGCCCCCAGACAAAAGACTGCTGGATAAAGCATCAGGCGGCTGAGCAGCATTAATTGTTTCACCCGGATCTTTCGCCCGTCCGGAATCTCGTTGCCTACGTTCTCTTTTCTCCACCCTCCTATACAAAATGCCAATAATCCGTTCAACATCATAAATGCAAAGAGGGCATAAGATATCATAATAAGAGAAACATGAATACTTAACCACGGAGACAGTAGAACAGGCATTAGTGGAGTTATCTGAGGATTTTTCTGCCCAAGATAAGCCACTAATAAAGCGAATCCTGAGAGAAGAAATCCGAAAGGTAATACAAACGAAAAACGGCGCCGGAACAAGCACGTCAGTAAGAGCGTACATAGCGCCATGAATTGCATCGTTTCATATCCATTGCTCAATGGAACGCGCCCACCAATATACCACCGCAAGCTGTAACTAAAAAGTTGACAGAAGAGTGACACATAGAGAGCAATAGTAAGAACAGGAATCAACTTGCCAGCCAAAGAACGCATGCTACAATAAAGCACGTAAAAGAATGCCAGCAATCCCACCGCCAGATTGAACATGAACATCAGTTTACTGAACGGAATACGGTTATACAGCAATTCGGCACACACCTTTGTTTCTGATAAAGGCTTTACACTCCCATCTTCCGGCAAAGGGCGGATCAGTGTTCCATTTCGAAGCATCAATATCAGACCTACCTTTTCATCTGTTTCCATAATGGCCTTTTCCAGCGAAGTCATTTTTTGATGAGGTTTCTGACCGCCTTTCCAAAACTCCTGTAAACGATAGTTTTGTCCGTCAAACAAGTCAGTAAGGCGGGCATAAGGAGACGACAGTTGAAGTAAATGACGGAGTTCCGCACTCTTTATATAGATCATCGGCTCATTCTGCCAAACTTCCGGACGCAATAGCCAACCGCCAATCACTTGTTCGGGGGTCATGCCTCCATATGAAGAGGTTCCGGTCAGTTTTAAAACAAAGTCATGTGCAAGCGTATTAAAAGGTACCACACGGTCGTGGTAAATCACTTGTTTGGAAGCCAGACTATCCGCCTGTTTGCGTGCCAATGCAGGAAGACTTCTGTTTTCAGCCTGTACCGTTCCACCCAGACCAAATATCAGCAATACAAATACGCCTCCCTTTCTGAGCAACGGATGCCTGAGCAGCCTGCGAAACTCTCCCATACGGCTGGCAAGCATCCATAGCATAGAGATACCCAGCATTATATATCCTGCATAAGTAACCCCTATCCCCCACGGATCATAGTTCACAGACAACCAGCTACCTTGTTCATTTTCATCAAAAGAAGACTGATAGAAACGATACCCCTGACGGAAAAGAATACGGTTCATGGAAATAGGTTCCGCACCATGGATATAACTGATATAATCAGCGGGAGCCTCTGTTCCCGGATAATACTTCACACGGAAACTGTCCAGACACAATGCGAAAGGCAGTTCTACGACCCGCTTGCTGTCCTGTTCTATGAAACACCCCACCTCAGTGCCTACCGTGAGATGCATATATCCTTTTTTGCTACATAGAAACGTAATCATGGCTCCCACCAAGATAACAAGGAAGGAGCCATGCAACAACAATGTCGGGAGACGCCGCCACAATTGCCGCTTGACCAGCGCGGCAATCATCAAGGCAGCAAGTACTCCCCACAAACAACAAAACCAAATCGTGTGATAAACATACTTTTCTACAAACTCTGTCCCATATGCATGTTCCATAAATGTTGTCGCAGCAAGCAAAGCTACAAGACAGATATATAAAATGACAAGAGAAGATTTAAAAGGACGCATAATCCTCATTCTTCAAAGACTTGACACCCATGCACTCCATTTCTATCAGCCACCCCGGACGGCATACGGGTGCATGTACAAAAACTTTAGGGGTATCAGGAAAACGCTTGTCATACATCTTTTTCACAACCGTATAATCTGCAATGTCACGCAGATAAACAATCATATGCCCCAAATCATCAAACGTGCAGTCTGCTTCTTTCAGCAAAGTTTCCACATTTTCCCACATCCGTTCAGCCTGCTTGCGGATGTCACCGGGATACACCACCTCACCTTTATTATTGATGCTTGCCGTACCGGAAATAAATACCTGACGGCGGTCACCGTAATCCACATAGGTGCCGCGTTCAAAGCTGACACCATATTCATAGGTAGGATTCAGATGTGTAGGAGCATAAAGGAAGTGAATTTGTTCCGTTTTCAAACCAGCCACAGCATAAGTATCCATTTGTACAAACACTTTGGGGTCTGCATGGCGCCCGCCGATACCTGTACTGGAAATGTAATGTGTCTTTTCTGTCAGATTCTGGGTGATAAAGACTTCGTTACGTGCCTTTACCACACCGGCATAATTCACATCTACGTTTTGTACGAAGAACCAGGTGCGGATACAGTCGTTTGCCAATGTGCAGCCTTGTTCCATAAGTTGCATCACGTAATCGTTCAGCAGCAAACGGGTCTGATATTCTGAGCTTGCGGCACGATTGAAAGCACTGCCTCCCCAGAATTGACGGTAAGCTCCATGCTTCACTTCAAAAAGTCCATTGTGCAATACTCGCGTCTGCACATTGGTCTGCAAATAAACCCACAAAGCTATTTTTGTTCCATCCAAAGGAGGCTGTTCCACAATGGAAAGGGCACAATCGGAGCTCTCGGTAATAAGAGCCAGCAAAATGTCCGCCTGATTGGCTGCATCACTTAAAAAGCAACGTTTAAATACGGCTACAGCACCTTTTAGTTCACCTGCCAGCAAATCGTTGTAGGCATCGGCTACCGCATTCAATTGCTGTTCATAAGTATCTTCCGGCCGGGTGGAGTGAATCATCACATGATACTCTGAAACTCCTTGCTCTACTTCATATTTAAAAATCTCGGTCAATGTATTCTCTGATTGGTTAATTCGTTGTTTATTGTTGTTCATATCCAATATAAATTACTTGTTGTTCAAAAAAGCACCGTCATTAATCCAGTCATCTATCAGCTTCAAAGATAGCTGCTCTTTTTCAGAAAACAAATCCAAATGGTGCATATTCGTATCGCCATCTCTGTTTAAAACCAGATGCAAAAAACTTTCTTCTGCTTTGCCGGGCTTCACCAACAGTATATCACTGTTTTTATGGGCAGGTTGATTGACCATCGCATCATAACTTTTACCTGCCGTTAAAAATAAGTTACCTGATGCAGAACCAGTCTCACCGTGACACATCGTACATTTCTTATCAAACACCTGGGACTGAATAGTGCTGTACATGCCGACATCCAGTGTACCGGCATTTATCATGATGGTATCTGTTACAGCAGCAAGCTCCTCGCTTTCTATCGTATGAAAGTCAACGACGCACTCTCTCAGGCGATTGACAACACACAACTTCAAGGCTGTCACCTCATCACCGATGCCGCCGAGTGTCATCACAATCTCACTTCCATCGGCCACATTGACGGGCAGTGACTTCGTGATAACTGCATACTCACTCTTATCATTGAAGCCTGCCACAACCACACTGTATCCGTCTGCCCAATTGCTGAGTCCACTGAAACGGCCTGTCAACTTCAAGGTGCGTCCTCCGCGTGCTATATCGACCTTCTGTTCATAGATTCTTCCGTCATCACACGAACAAAAGCAAACCGTCATCCAGATAGCAGCAAAGAATAATATATAGTTTTTCATAACCACTCTCTTCGTTTTTTTTAGAAAGTATATTGCAACATTACTGTTGCAGAATGAGTTGCCAAACCTAAATTATCGTTATCACGGTCGAGCTGCGTTTCATGACCTGTACGGGCGATGTACTGGTACATAGCCTGCAATTTCAGATTACAACCCTTAAAGAAATAATTCATACCTACTGCCGGCATGTTCAGGAATCCGTCATCACTTGTACCGTTACGGTTAAAGAAGTCGTAACGCAAGGCAGCCTGCAAGCGGGGGGCAACAAAGTAACCACCTTGTACATAACCACCAAGGTAGTTGTAAGATTCATTAATCTTCTGGCGGTCAGTGAAGCCTACATTCATATAGTATGCTTCGGCAGCCAGATAGAGCTTATTCTTCAACATGGCAAATTCCAATCCTACACGGCTATCGTTGGTACTTTCATTCTCACTTTCCACATTAATGGAAGCTGACACACCGAACATGATTTTATCTTCACTCAAACGGTTGGGGTTACCCTGAGTAGATGGCATCACACCTTTAGGCATGTAAGTGAAACGTCCTGCATACAGCAAAGAAGGGATGTGCCAATCGTCACTCATCGTTTTTGTAGCCGTATTCACAGCAGCACCGGTACCATTGAACAGGCCCACTTCATAACCAAACTTGTCAGCCAGCAATCCGTGAATTTCGACCCCCAAATCAAAGCCTGTACCGATATTGGGAGTTACTGCATTCAGGGAGTAAGGCAGAATGACGGAAGAAGTCAACGAAACGGGCAACTGCGGCAATAATGTTTCGCCCAACGTTGTCAGATAAGCATGCGCAAAGGGAGTCTTGAACTTACCGACACGCACTGCAAATTGTTTTTTGAATTGCACATCGAACCATGCTTGCTGAAGCAATGCACCACCACTGGCAGCCGCATTGATAGAAAGGTTGAAAGCTACTTTGCCAAATGCCTTACCAGTGAAACCCAGCACGGCATAAGGGATAGAAAAGCCGGAGTTGGCTATATTGTCCTGGTTGTATGCCTTATCCAGACCTTCATCGTCGTACCAATTGAAATTAGCACAGGTCTGTACCAGCAGATAGGGTTTGAATACAAAGTCACCCTTCTTTGTCTCGATAGTGAATCCCTCTCTTCCGGCAAGTGAAACCACACCGTTTTCAGTATCTTCTTCATGCTGTGCCCTAGCAGCCAACGAAAGGGAGGCCATTACAACCATTAAAATTAATTTCTTCATAATTGCTTATTATAATACTTATTGGTTTTATTGTTCGTTATTCGCTTTTACAGTGATTTTAAAAATGCGACCATAGCATCACGGTCTTCTTTGCTCATCTTCTTGAAAAGATTCTTAGATGCTTCACCTTCACCACCATGCCACATGATAGCTTCCACAAAGTTGCGGGCACGTCCGTCGTGCAGAAAGTAAGTATGACCGTTTACGGTTTCCTGTAGTCCGACGCCCCAAAGCGGAGTAGTGCGCCATTCGTTACCACGGGCCAGACCGCTTACGTAGTTATCATTCAACCCTACGCCCATGATTTCAGAACCCATGTCATGAAGCAAAAAGTCGGAATAAGGATGAATAGTCTGGCTGCCCAACCACGGAAGACGAGTTCCATTCAACAGGACAGAACCGCGTGGTTTGGTATGAAGAGTGGTGACATGACAAAGATGGCATTTTGCTTTATAGAAGTTCTGTTCTCCTCGCTTCACCTGTTCATCATTTATATTGCGACGTGCCGGCACACTGAGGCTCTGCATGTAGAGATCCACATTTTCCATTTCCTCTGTCGAAACTTCAAGCTGGGCATAAGAAAGTCCCATCATACTGCCTTGATTCACTTGTGCCTGTCCTTCACAGATTTCTTCGGGATAACGGCTATTGGTGACACCCATATCACTGGAGAAACCAAGCTCTACCGTCAGGTCGGCATGCTGCGCCTTGTTACCGGACAAGCCTAAACTTCTCACACCTCTCTCGGTGATATAATTACAACGACCGCTGATACCATACTCCGGATAATTACTCTTTGCGGCAAGAGCTTCTATTTCAACAGGGTCGAGGGCCATCATCTGTCCCATACCTACGTGACGCAAAGGAATGCGCACCGTACAAAACAAATCTTCCGGTTTGATGCTGTCTGCATACCATTCATAAATGGAATAATTAGGCTTGCAGAGTTCATACTTCTCCCCATCAGGGAACTGGAAAGTTTCATAAGTATATTCTACTTTCAGCTTTCCCTCCGGCTTCACACCATAAATTGCCTGATCGTGAAGCACACGCCCATAGTCCTGGAAGAAAGCTCCGTTCTTACGGCTAATATAAACCAACATAGACGAAAAACCGGAACTTCCGGAACCACCTTCACTCCATAAGGTAGGTTGCGTGCGTCCTGCATTGCGGTGACAGCTACCACAAGAATAACCGGCATAGACCGGTCCCAATCCACCACCTATTCCGCTGCTACTGGTACGATTGTCATCATACAATTTATCGCCACGGGTAAAACGCTTGTCGTATTCTCCCGTTATCCAGTCGGCAGACCTGTCATAAGCGAAAGAGGAGGTCAGGAAGTTGGTAGCAGTACCGGCAGAAAGGGCAAACCCGGAAGGTACTTCTATATCATCCACATCAATTCCATCGTTTTCGCAGGCGCACAGAACCAGAAGCGAGTAACATATTGAAAATAAATATTTTAATAAACCATTCATGCGTTCTTGAATTATTATTGCAAAATACGTAACTAACATTTATCTTTTTAACGCAGATGTTGCGGAAGCAGCAGAATATTCATTTTATCCTGCCGTTTCCGCAAAATCTCATTTCCTGCAAAACAGGAGTTTTACTGAACGGTACGAGCTTCACCGTCTTTGAAGATCAGATACTCCAAAGTGTGGTAACCACGCAATGCCTGCGCACCGGCAATTTTATCATCTTCTTCATCATAGTCACCATCCCAATTCAAATCAGAATAGTTACCGGAAGTCAAAATCTGTACGATACCATCCTGGTCGAGCGGCCAGCTATCCATATTGGGGTCAAGACCTTTGTCTGCAACAGGACCGAAAAGGAACGCTTCACTGGTTTCCCATGGTTCGCGGGCAGTGAGCCATGCTGTGGCACAAGCCTTAAAGTTAGCATTACTGGGAGAAGTACGGAAAGTTTCAACAGCATTGAAGAGAGCCTGATTTCCTGCTTTCAAGTCAGCATAGGTAGGCAATACAACCACATCCACATAATTCGCTACAACTTTTGACAATACGGTTTTATCAATACTTTCAATGCAACTCTTCAGACTTCCCTTGAGCACTTCCTCTAAAGTTGCACAAGCTTCCATAGCACTTACAGCTTCTTCGCTATTAATATTGTTACGGAAAGGACTCGGGATAGCCCAGATAGCTGCTGCTGCATCATCAATAGCTTTTTTCACTTCTGTATCGAGAGAGGCATTTACTGCCGCTACCGCTTTTGAAAGAGATGACTCGCTAATAGCACCTGTACGTGTTCCATAATAGGCATTACGAATAGAATAGATATTGTTACGATAGTCTTCACGAGAATGCCAGCTATACCATGATTCCACAGCATACAAAGCCTTTTCTTCATTATTATGTATGAAAAGATCATAAGGGTCACCAATCTTGGCAGTACCTACTTCATTGGCAATATCAACACAACCGTCAATCAGTTGCTCAACACTCGTTAAAGCATCCTGATTCTTAAAGAAATTAGCATAACTGTCACCTTCGTTGTATTTAACTGCCCAGTCATCATAAAGAGCCGTGGCATCATTTACCAACAATTGCGCAACTACACGCATGTAATTTCCCCAACTACTTGCATTCTCAGGCGTGTAGTCCAGATTTTTAGCATCTACATCTGTGGTATCATCATCACTGCAAGCAGTAGCAGTGAACATCAAGCCCAAAGCCAGGGCCGACAAATAAAAAAACTTCTTCATATTACTTAAACATTAAATTATAAAAACCTATCTAAAACTATTTTTTCACAAACCAACCGACATAAGCTATGCCGATGGCAAACTCATTCTCATTGTTATATTTGGTAGATCCAAATACTTTGTTCGTACCAATCTTGCGTGTAGTGTAATCGGCTTTCACAACCAGATTAGGCAAAGCGAACCAGTTAAGTCCTGCCGTCCATTTGCTCACCTGGCAACGTTTCTCAATCATGGCAGTTCCCTCAGCCTCTTCCTGCGGATTATAGTACTCATAGCGAACATAAGGATAGATGACCGGACACTTTTTCCGCTGGAAGAAAGCACTCAAATTGACCCCAGCTTCGAGACCATAGCACATCGCATTTTTAGCAACATTACGCATGGCACCATGATAGTAATTGGAATTATTGGAAAGAGTAACTTTACTTATCTTTGAAGAGTTATCCAAATCTCCATAAATGATATTACCACGGGCAGTGACATACTTATTCTTAAATTGCGCATCAGCAGAATATATTGTCACTGACGAACGGCCTACGCTGCTATACTTATAGTTCTTATCAGCATTGGCTGTAACATCCCTACAATAGTAGAATGAAGCGCCTACCCGCAATCCCGGCACACCTTTATAGTCCAGACGAGCCACATAAGCCGGTGAAGTGAAATTATCCGCTTCAAAGAGTCCTTGTTTGCCGCCCGCTACCCAATTATCACGACCGAAACCGTCCGCATTCAAACCTGCAACAATCAGCGCCTGATAATCGAAGCGTGCATATCTCTTACCAAAAGAACCGAAGAATTCCAAACCTGTTTCATGCCAGGTAGAAGGAATAATCATTGTCTCACCCTCAGGACGGGAAGTTCCGAAGAAGTTGATAGGCTCGTGATGAGCGTTAGTCAAACCGATAGGTACAATCAGGTGACCTGCACGAACATTGAAAGCCGAATGTATCAGACGGGTAATATGGAACTGTTCGAGAGCCACTTCTCCACCCTTTTCCATTTCTGTTTCATACTCACCGTTTTCTGAATTCTCAAGTTCAGTTTCGATACCTACACCTCCTGCTTCAAATTCAATTTCAGCACCCAGTATCCATTTAGAACTGAACTTGTAGTCAAAAGCCAACACAAAACGGGGAATAGCAATAGTGTTGCGATGATCGCTATTATCGACGCCGCCATAGAAACGGTTTGTTCCGTAGTTCATGAATTTCGCCACCATCTCTCCGTATCCACCAAAGCGGAACTTTTTGTAGTCATCGTCATTTGCTACCTGCTCTTTTTTCACCGTAGTTTCCGTTTGTTCTTCCACTGAGATAACTTTTTCGGGCTCAACAGCCTGTAAAGTATTGGTAAAGAACAAGAAACATAGGGCACACAATCTTGTTAATTTTTCCATCTTTTATCTTAAATTTTGTTGGCGCAAAGGTAGAGGGAGTTTAAAAGGCGAACAATACCCAAATATGAGTATAATATCATTAAAAATAATAACATGTAGGTACTTTTACGAACGTTTTTTCTTTTTGTTCTTTTTTACAAAGCAACAGTTGGCAAAAAAGATAATAGCAAAAATGACAGCAATCCAAATCAGACTGATAAAAATCAGATAGCGATTATATACATACTCTCCTTCCTCAGGAGTATGGCTAAAAGTACAAATTAAGCAGTTACACAAAGGATTACCCGCATCATGCGAGAAATAAGAATAGAGCAGGAAAGACATGCTACCCACAAAAACAACAAGAATAGACAGCATTCCCCATCTCTTACAATTAGAAGAATGACCGACTATTTTTCCACTACGAGTTAATTTTACCATATAGTAGTTTACATCTTTAATTATTCGCGGCAAAGTTGCGTGCTTTTAGCCATCTTGACAATACCCAATAATTGTGATTTTTATAAAAATCTAACAAAAAACCATCATTAATAGGTATTTCACGAAACCCGAATTCTCCCCTACTTTGCAACCGGAAAAAATAAAGTTCATGCAATACCCAAAAGATGACATACAAAAAGATATTCTGAAAGCCGCCGAGAAAGTTTTCTTGCAGAAAGGCTTTCAGAAAGCATCCATGCGCGAAATAGCGCAAGAAGCACAGGTGGGCTTGAGTAATATCTATAATTACTTTAAAAATAAGGACGAAATCTTCCGCACAGTAGTAAGACCTGTCATCAGTGCATTTGAAAGGATGCTGCACGAACATCATGGACGCTATGGAGCAGACATCATGGAAATGTATTCCGCCGATTACCTACGATATGTGATAGAGGAATACATAACACTGATACAAGAACATCGCAAATTATTAGTATTGTTGTTCTTCCATGCACAAGGCTCTTCTCTGGAACGCTTTAAAGAAGAATTCACTGAACACTCCACCTCATTGGTGAAAGAGTACTTCAAAGAAATGAAAGAAAAACATCCTCAAATGAACATCAACGTATCCGACTTTTCCATCCATCTGCACACGGCGTGGATGTTCACCATGTTTGAAGAATTGATAATGCATCGAGTCGGGATAGGAGATCTGGAACAGATAGTGACGGAATACATCACATTCGAAGTAACTGGTTGGAGAGAGCTTATGAAAATATAAGCTCTCTCTTTTTTTTGAACGGTTTTGAATATTGTTCGTTTTTAAAATGTAATAGATTATGAAAGAGAAAAGGAAAAAGAAAAAAGGAATCGCCCGCCTGTTTGAGATTGCAGGCGAGCGGAAAGGGCTGCTTATATTGGCCGGAATTCTGTCGGCAGGAAGCGCTTTGTGCATGTTGGTGCCTTATTGGTCGATATATTGTGTGTTGCAGGAGCTGCTGGAACATGCCGGCAATCTGGCACAGATAGACAGTGAATTGCTGATATACTGGGGATGGTTTGCTTTCTTCGGGTTGATTGGAGGGTTATTGCTGCTTTATGCGGCACTGATGGCCTCGCACGTGGCGGCATTCCGTATCCTTTACGGTTTGCGCATCAAATTGTCGGAACACATCGGACGGCTGTCACTGGGATACCTGAACAACACGTCCACCGGAAGCATCAAAAAGATTATGGAACAGAATGTAGAAAAGATAGAAAACTTCATCGCACATACCATTCCTGATCTGGTAAATGTAGTGGCTACGGTGACCATGATGTTCATCATCTTCTTCTCACTCAATGGCTGGATGGCGGCAGTCTGTTTGTTTTGCATCGCTCTGAGCATAGGGCTGCAATTCGCTAACTTCTTCGGAAAGAAAGCGCAGGAATTCACTAAAATCTATTTCGATACACAGGAACAAATGAGTGCATCGGCCGTGCAATATGTACGCGGCATGCCTGTAGTGAAGATTTTCGGTCAGAGTGTACGATCGTTCCGACGTTTCAATAGCGAAATTGAAGCATACAAGGAGTATGCGCTGAAAGTGTGCGATACTTATGAATCCGGAATGGTGACTTTCACCATATTGCTGAACTCTCTTATCACGTTTATTCTGCCGGTGGGCTTACTCCTGTTGAGCCATGAGCCGCACAATCTGGCACTGGCTGCCATTTACCTGTTTTTTATTATCATGGGCCCCGGCGTGGCATCTCCTATTTATAAACTGATGTTCCTCGGATCGGGTACACGAGAAATTGATGAAGGGGTAGAACGCATCGACCGTATCTTCTCTGAACAACCTGTGCCGAAAGCACAAGTGCTGCAAGTGCCTGCGGACTATGATATAGAATTCCGTAAAGTGAGCTTTGCCTATGAAAACAAGGCAGAGACAACACGTACCGAAGCGTTGCGCAACATCAGCTTCACGGCACGCCAAGGCGAGATTACGGCATTGGTAGGTCCTTCAGGTTCCGGAAAATCCACGGTAGCCAATCTTATTCCCCGCTTCTGGGACGTAACAGAAGGTGAAATACTTATCGGCGGAGTCAATATTAAAAATATATCTACCGAGAAACTGATGGATATTGTTTCCTTTGTGTTTCAGGATAGCTTCCTTTTCTTTGATACGCTGTATGAAAATATCCGGGTAGGCAATTCCACTGCGGGACGCGAGGAAGTGATAGCTGCTGCGAAAGCGGCACAGTGCCACGATTTCATAGAAAGTCTGCCGCAAGGTTACGAAACCCGTATCGGTGATGAGGGAGTTTATCTTTCGGGGGGTGAAGCGCAGCGCGTTTGTGTGGCAAGGGCTATCTTGAAAAACGCCCCTATCCTGGTGCTGGACGAAGCCACTGCTTTTGCCGACCCGGAGAACGAATATAAGATGCAGCAGGCTTTGCAGCATCTGATTCAGAACAAGACCGTCATCATCATTGCCCACCGCCTTTCGTCCATCGTTTCGGCACAACAAATCATTGTTCTGAATGAAGGAGAGCTGATGCAGCACGGGCGGCACGAGGTCTTGAGTAAAACAGAAGGTTTATATAAGAATATGTGGGACGCTTACACCGACGCGTTCCAATGGGAACTAAACAGTAAGAAGGAGGTAAAAGAATGAATGCAATAAAAAATATTACGATAGGACACACTGAACGGCTTCGTAAACCTGTGGGCTACACGATGCTCGCCAACCTGGTGAATATTGTCCCGTTCTGCCTGTCCATCGAAGCAATCAATGTGATATTCCGCGCTTTCGACGGTAGCGGAATGCCATTGGACACGGAACGGCTCTGGACGATCTTTGCTATACTTGTAGCATACATATTTGTCATGGTATTTGCCGAACGGGCTTCGTACCGTGCCAACTTCCGGGGTGCTTACGAAATGAGTGCAGCAGGCCGCGTCAGTCTGGCGGAACATTTGCGGAAACTTTCATTAGGTTTCCTGTCACGTCGTGATCCGGGCGACTTGTCATCTATGCTGATAACAGACTTCACGATGGCGGAAACGGGAATTTCACACCATTTGCCCCAGTTAATGGGAGCACTTGTTATGCCGGTACTCGCCTTCCTCGGATTGCTATGGATAGACTGGCGGATGGCCGTTGCCATGTTCATCGCACTGCCGCTTGCCGTGGGAATTTTGTTTGGCAGCACCTATATACAATACAAACTGAGCGGCAAGCAGATTGCAGCAAAAATCAATGCAGGCAACCGATTGGAAGAATACTTGCAGGGAATACGAGTGATGAAAGCCTACAATCTGCTGGGTGATAAATTTGTCCGTCTGAAAAATGCTTTCGCAGAACTGCGCCGTGCGTGTATCCGGCAGGAGGCGTTGCTAGGTCCGTTCATCCTGTTGTCTGTCACACTGATACGGGCAGGGCTGACACTGATGATTCTTTGCGGTACATACCTGCTTATAGGCGGAGATTTATCCCTGCTCACATTTGTCATGTTCCTCGTCGTCGGTTCCCGTGTCTTCGATCCGTTGACTTCGGCACTGACTAACTTCGCAGAATTCCGCTATTTCTCCATCGCCGGCGGACGTATCCTCAACCTGATGAATGAACCGGAAATGCAGGGAAGCGGGGAAGCGCCCCAAAGCGGTGACATCACTTTCTATCATGTATCGTTCGGCTATCAGAAGAAACAAGTGCTGCATGACGTCTCAGTAACGTTGCGTAAGAATACGCTTACCGCACTGGTAGGTCCTTCGGGCAGTGGGAAAAGTACGATGCTAAAGTTATGTGCCCGTTTCTACGATCCACAGCAGGGACAGGTTTTATTTAATGGAATAGACATGAAGGACCTGGAACCGGAATCGCTGATGAGCCATATCTCGATGGTTTTTCAGGATGTTTATCTGTTTCAGGATACCATTCGTAATAATATCCGCTTTAGTAAGACGGATGCCACAGACGAAGAAATAGAAGCGGCTGCACGCAAGGCATGTTGCCACGACTTCATCATGCGATTGCCAAAAGGGTATGATACACAGGTAGGTGAAGGTGGCTGTACCCTATCAGGCGGAGAGAAACAACGTATCTCCATCGCCCGCGCCATACTGAAAGATGCTCCTGTAGTGCTACTGGATGAAGCAACCGCATCACTCGATCCGGAAAATGAAGTGGAAGTGCAGCGTGCCATCAATACACTGATTGCAGGACGCACAGTTATCGTTATCGCCCATCGGCTGAAGACGATTAAGAATGCCGATAACATCGTGGTACTGGAAGAAGGACGCATTGTAGAGCAGGGCAAGCATCAGGAATTACTTGATAATAATGGTCTGTATGCCCGATTATGGGGGATACAGGAAAAGACTCTGGGCTGGAAATTGTAGTGATTATCTAACGACCTAACACAAAAAGAATGTGCAAATACTCGTCTGGAATATAACCCGGCGACTTTTGCACATCCTTTTTTCAGCTCTTTTAAATAGAGTCTTTTAAAAAGCTTATGATAACTGGAATATCTTCAAATCATCCTCCACATCGCTGATAGTGCCTATCTGGAAAGTATCTACCAGCACCTTCGCTACATTAGGCGACAGGAATGCCGGCAACGTAGGTCCTAAATGAATCTTCTTCACACCCAGGCTTAACAGTGCCAATAAAACAATGACCGCCTTTTGTTCGTACCAGGCAATGTTATATACAATAGGAAGTTCATTAATATCGTTCAGTTCGAACACTTCCTTCAATTTCATTGCGATGACTGCCAAAGAGTAACTGTCGTTACACTGTCCGGCATCCAACACACGCGGAATGCCATTGATGTCACCCAAAGGCAATTTATTGTAACGATACTTGGCACAACCTGCAGTCAGAATAACCGTATCTTTAGGTAATGCTTTGGCAAACTCAGTGTAGTAGTCACGGCTTTTCATACGTCCGTCACACCCTGCCATCACTACAAATTTACGGATAGCGCCACTCTTCACAGCATCCACCACTTTGTCCGCCAGTTGCAATACCTGATTGTGAGCAAAGCCACCGATAATCTCACCATGTTCTATTTCCGTAGGCGGCTGGCATTGCTTGGCTATCTCGATAATTTCAGAGAAGTCTTTTCTGCCTTCGGCATCTGCCTGAATGTATTTACAACCGGGATAACCGGTAGAGTTCGTAGTGAACATACGTTCTTTGTATTCAGCATTTGCTAACGGGGGAACAATACAGTTCGTAGTGAACAGGATAGGGCCATTAAAGGTGGTGAACTCTTCACGTTGTTTCCACCACGCATTTCCATAGTTGCCCACAAAGTGAGAGTATTTTTTGAAAGCGGGATAATAGTGAGCAGGAAGCATTTCGCTATGCGTATATACATCCACACCTGTGCCTTCGGTTTGTTTTAGCAACTCTTCCATGTCTTTCAGGTCGTGTCCGCTTATCAGAATGCCTGGACGTTTTCCTACTCCGATATTTACTTTGGTAATCTCCGGATTACCGTAACGACTGGTGTTCGCCTTATCCAGCAAAGCCATAGTCTTCACACCATATTCTCCGGTTTGTAGCACCATCTTCACCCATTCGTCTGCTGAGAGTGACTTTGCGGCGCTGGCAGCCAAAGCATGTTGCATAAAAGTGTGAATAGAGGCATCATCATAACCTAGGCGCATAGCATGTTCCAGATAAGCAGCCATACCTTTTAATCCATAAGTCATCAACTCTTTCAGAGAGCGTAGGTCTACGTCCGGCTCACGCAACACACCAACCGTTTCCGCCTTAGAAGCATATTCTTCACGACCACCCTGCCATTGCAGTTCGTCAATTGCCGGCAGAGAAATGCCCTTATTCCCTGCTTCTTCCATCAAACGATTGCGCAACTCCATACCCTTATCAACTCTGCAGAGAATACTTTCATCATCGAAATTGGCATTCGTAATAGTGCAGAACAAAGAATCCACAACGAAACGGTTCACCTCAGGAGATACAGCATGTCCGGCATTCCTCAGTTCGTCAGCGATTACTGATACACCACGCACTACAAACATCAGCAAGTCCATTGCTTTTGCCGTATGACTCTCTTTTCCACACACACCTTTCAGGATGCAGCCCGTTCCTTTCATGGTTTCCTGACATTGATAACAAAACATTTTAGCTTCCATCATCTTATTCTTTTTATTTAGTTATAAAATACATTTGCATTATCTTTAAAGAAGATAAGCTGCATCTCAGCACAACTTTTTCATGCGAGCATGAAAGTTCTGCATTCGATTTGCATTATCTTTGTGCAAAGATGGAGTGTTTACTGCAGGTAAATTGTCACCTATGTTACACCCAATCACAAAAAACTTAAAAAGAATGGAACCACATGTATTATTGCAGATGCCATTGTTTCAAGGTATAACAGAGGAAACGCTGTTGCGGTTCATTCTGTCACACCAACATACACTTAAGTCTTATAAACCGGGAGATTTCATTGCCTTGCAAGGAGACATATACCGCTCGCTCTATATCCTGTGCTATGGGACTGTCCGCACACAAATGGTCAGTTCAGAAGGAAAGCAACTGACCATAGAGACCTTGCGGGCTCCCAGACTCCTTGCCCCTGCGTTCATCTTTGCATCCGAAAACCGTTTTCCGGTAAATATCGAAACACTGGAAGCTGCCGAAGTAGTTATACTGAACAAAGATGCATTTCTGGAGTTCATACATCAACATCCGGTAGTTATGCAAAATTTCCTGAAACTGATATCCGACCGTAGTCTCTTCCTCTCCAAGAAATTGAATGAGTTTGCCTTGCAAAGCCTGAAATCACGCTTACTTAACTACATAAAGATGCACGGCACCATCACTTCACAACAAGAGGTAGCACATATACTCGCAGTAGCCCGCCCATCGCTGGCACGTGCCTTATCGGAGTTGACTAACGAAGGTTGCATACTAATAGAGGGTAAGGAGATGAGAATTGACGAGATAAATGCCGGGAAATACCTGTAACTTTAAAAAGTTCTTACTTTCACTTTGCCTTGTATCCGCATATAATTCCTATATTTGCGCAACCAAACATCTAATATAAGCAATGAAGAAAATCGCATTGACCGATGAGTATAAAGAGCAATTATTCCGCATTCCCTTATTCCGGGATTTGCCGCTCAACATCAAGCATTCATTGCTTGACAGATTGGACCTCTCAGTATATGAAGTCAACAAGAAAGATATAATAGTTACTCAGGGAACCCTTTGCAAAAAGCTATACGTATTGCTGGAAGGAAAACTGCGGGTCGATATCATCGATGGATTAGGCAATGAAGTCATGATTGAGTATATCGTAGCTGCACGCGCATTTGCCACTCCTCACTTGTTCAGCTCGGACGGAACACTACCGGCAACTTTTACGGCTATAGAAGACGGCATACTACTCACGGCCAGTAAAGAGTCTATGTTCAAACTCATCAGTGAAGAGCCAAAGATATTACACAATTTTCTATGTATCACCGGTAACTGCAATGTCTGCACGGTAACGCGCCTGAAAACGCTTTCACGGAAAACTGTACGGGAACGCTTTGTGGTCTATCTGTTGGAACACAGGAAAAAGAATACCACGACGGTCAACATTATACATAACCAGGCCACACTTGCTGAATATCTGAACGTAACCCGTCCGGCACTGTCGAAGGAAATCAATAAAATGATAAAGGAAGGAATTATAGAAATGGAAGGAAAAACAGTACGGATTTTGGATGAAGCATTATTAGAAAAGTACGTATAAGAGATGTCTTATACGTACTTTTCTAATATAGTAAACAATAGTTTAGAGAGAAAAATCATTTTTTATCTTACCACCTTACAAACAATACACGGGGATTGATATTGACTGAAACCCATCCCCAATCTTGCCAACTTTTATGATTGCCACCTTTCACTACGTCCATAGTCTCTGTTCCGCGCATGATGGAATATCCGGCAGAGAGCTTCACATCTTTCATCACCGACCAGTTGATTTGGTAATCCATTTCCGAGCCTAATGCTTTCTTCAAGCCCGATAACTTTGCCGCTGTAGAGAAATGATGGTAGTTCAAGTCCATATCCACCTTATCGGAAGCACGGAAACGAACGCCCAGACGCTTGTCAAACAAACCGGGAGCATACCCGGATACAAAGTCGGAAGCATAGAAATAATCCATGGCACCATAGAATTTATGGTGCGTGCCATACAGAGGGTTGAAGGCTTTATATTTATCGCTACCACCGCTGTTGCCACTCAGATAATCGGCGCTTGCCACTATCGTCCAAGTAGGTTCAAGGCTGCTCGATGCGAAAGCATAAGCCACTTGCAGGCTTGCCATAAAAGCAGATACCTTTTCCGCATTCAGATTTTTACCCATCTGGTAGTAGAAAGCACCGTCCACATTCCAGCCGTTATCCTTATAAGTAATATAAGTTCCCATCGTTTGCAGATAACGGGTGTGAGATTCTTTAGTGGCGGCATCACCGGTTTCCATACCCAGATTCATGAACAATAAAGATGCATCGAAAGAAGTATAGCTGGAGAAATAATGATACCAGAACGTCTGCATATTCTTATAGGGCTGCGCGCCGTTTTGCTGATAGTAGGTACCGCCTATTTTAGTCTCATCATTCTGATTGAAGGCGAGAATAAGATGCAGTTGATTGTTGGGGTTGGCATAGCCCAGTTTCAATGCATCATGGTAGCGTCCGGCTATGTTCCAGTCCAGTCCTCCCAAGATGCGTTCATCATCATAAACAAGACTTTGACGTCCCAGTTGGGCAAAGAATCCTTCACCGAAGTTCAGTTTGGCCCATGCCTCGTTCATAATGAAACGGCCGTTCTTGTCAATCTGCGGATCCTGTCCCCATACACCAACGTGCTGTGCAGAAATCTTCATCTGCAAGTCAGAACGCTTGTACTCCATAGAGAGGCGTGCACGGTTGTTGATGAACCCCGCAGGCTCCTCCCCTTCATTGCGGGGAACCAAAGCACCGTTACGATACTCTGCGCGGGGTCTGATTTGGATAGACATTGAAAATTCATTCTCTTTTTCTGTAGTTTGCGTATACGCCATGCTTGGCAAAAGCATGAGAAGCATTGCCCAATAAGTAGTTTTCATAATGATTATCAGTTTAAATTATAAGTATGAATACTCGCTCCCTGTGCGGAAGGCAGGTAGTTGATGCCATACCAGCACATTTGCAGTAAAACAAATGATATCAGAAGTAATATTAAAGCCCTGCGATGCAGCAGCGGTTTGCCGAGCCGGAAATGTATATATATAAGGTAAGAGAACCAAGTGGCAGCCGCCCATGTTTCTTTCGGGTCCCACGACCAGTAATGTCCCCAAGCCTCCTTAGCCCATACAGCACCTGAAAGCATACCCAATGTCATAAATGCCAGACCTACGTAAGTCAGGTTATCGCACAAGTCCATTTCCCTGCTCTCAATCGGTTTCTTCTTGAACCATAGCAGATAAATGGCCATCACCGCAGCCGCTCCCAACATAGCATAAGCAAACATATACACTATGACATGAGGCGTAAACCACGGACTTTGCAAAGCTGGCATCAGGGTTTTGTTGTGTATCTCCGGTTTGAAGATATTGATACAGATAAATACCAATGATAGGATAAAGCTGAAACTAAGTATCCACTTATACCTCCAGCGACTATACGTGATAAGTCCGGCCAACGGAAGGAAGAAAGAATACCACAGGCGGGTCTCTCCCATCGTTCGCATAGGCGGGCGTTCCAGCGAAATCCACATACCCACAATGAAGCAGAAGAAAATGGCAAGTCCTATCAGAGTAAGCCCGCCCGCTATCACCGGTTTTCTCCCTCGCCAGGCGGCAAACGCGCCGAAGCCCCAGAAGTGCAGGGCAGCAATGGCAAACGGTACAAAATAATCCCACGTCATTCAGCGTCCTCCTCTTTTCTTTTTTGTGCGTTAATAAACAAACAGACAGCACCAAGCATCATCATAACGATACCTGTATAAACAGCCGGCAACCACGGATCACGAACCAACTCGAAAACGCTGATGTCGCTCCAGCGTCCTTTCGTGTCATCATAACTCAATTGGTAGATGTTCCATCCCGCCACATTCAGGGGGTGGTTCACTGCAATCGTATCTTCCAGTGTCTTGCCATCTTCCGTATAAACTTTCACTGTCGATGCAAAGCGTTGCGGCTCACGTTCCGGCATAATAAGGCTTGTCAATGAGTCAAGGCGCAATGCCTTATAAGGGAAAATGAAACTGCCGCAACTCACCCAACCTTCTTTCGTAGCTTTCGTCTTCTTGTTCAGAGCTTGCAGATAAACGGCATACGTGGCACCTACGGAATGGAATTCGGTAAATTTCAATGTATCTTCCGTGGCGATGGAAGCCGCCCACGGGATAGTCTGCCGGATAGATACCAACCAATCAGCCAACTGTCCATCCGTCACACCTTCTTCAAGCAACAGATGTTCAGGTGCTTTTTCGGGTAATGTGCGTCCTGTTTCATTGTCAATCAACATCAGTTTTGGAGGATATTCGTCAATTGTGAAATCTTTCAACTCGATGGCCAGCGGAAGTTCTATCAACTTACCGTGTTCATCGGTTGCCCGCCACTCGGCATTGTCTATACGGGTAGTCATCCGCAACCTGTGCATATCAGCGTTGCCTAAAGTTGCCGTAACCAAAGCAATAAACAGCCCGGCATGATTCAACAGAAAAGAAAGCTTCTTCCACTTGAAAGGAAATCCTGCACGGAGTGTAGTCAGCCCCAGCACTATCACCAACCATATATAGAGCAACACGAAAGGCCATGCCGAAAGCATCCGTGAAAATCCCAATACATCCGCCGGATGCCCGGAAGGAGTCTGGCGAATGAGTCCCATCACCACTGTAATGCCCGCTACCCACAGAAGGGAAGACACCGCTGCCGTATAATGGCTCATCCATCCAAAGAAATAAACGCGCTTGCGCAGGCAATGCATAGCTACTATTCCGGCCAGATACACCACCAATACAATGATGTTAACCGGATAGGCAAACAAACTCCAGTGTATCTCGCCTATAGTCACCTGCAATAGCAGGCCCGTCAACAGCAGACCTGCGCCAATCAAGCAGCCTTCTTTATATCCCCACGGTCTGTTCCACATATGCCTCTTTCTTATATCTGAGCCAGACGACCGTTAGCTTTCGCTTTCTCCAACCAGGCGGGTACGGTTGTCTTCAGGAACTTGTCCTTAGCAGCTCTTTCCGCATCCATATCCAGGCCGATATAGTGTTGTGCCTTGTCTTTAGTAGAGATATCCGGCATGGGCACATCGTCCGTATAGCCGTGTTTAGCCAACACTTTCGATACAGCCAGACGGGCTTGCATAGCCTTGTCCAGTCCGTGTGAAAGGATACGCTGAATTTCTTGCGGAGCATGGAAAGCGCCGCCATGAGAAGCCACACCGAAATCCCAACGCCACTGAGCCTGGCGGATAAGGGCGAGCACATCCTTCATCTGATCATCCGTAGCACCCTTGTCCCAGGCAAACTTAGCCTCAATGTGAGCTTTGGCAAGTTCCTGTTCCAGACGGTTACGGATTTCGTTAGCCTTACGCTGACGTTCGTACACATTATTACGCAATGTCGCTTCACTCTCACGATGGCAAGTCTGGCAAGTGCGGTCAATCATCGCCAACGGACTTTGAATGTGATGGTCGCTGAACTTCACGCCCCCCTCACTCTTATAAGGCATGTGGCAATCGGCACAAGAAACGCCTCTCTGCCCGTGAATCCCCATCTGGGCAATTTCATAATCGGGATGCTGTGCTTTTAATATCGGTGCACGACTCAGTTTATGAATATAGTCGTAGAAACCTTCATTATCATAATAAGCCTCCATATCTTCCACTGTGAAGCCCTTATCCCAAGGGAAAGTCAGATACTTGCCATCCCCCTTGAAGTAATATTCCACATGGCACTGCGCACATACCAGCGAACGCATTTCCTGCGGAGTAGCTTTCGTGATGTCCCTTCCCTGACGTGCGAAAGCCTCAATCAAAGCCGGGCGACTGATATGCAGATTCATATTCTCCGGTTCGTGGCAATCGGCACATCCGATAGGATTCACTATTTCAGAACCCATGGCACCCCACTTATTATTATAGAAAGCATCCACACCAACAGCTTCCATCATGCGGGGAACATCCGGGCTCTTGCACGTCCAGCAAGTAGAAGGTTGCGGACCGTCTTCCGCCGTGGCAGGCGCACCCGTACGGAGGCTTGCCGTGATGTCTTCAATCGCGTGCATATGTCCGCGGGGGGTGGAATAATCTTTAGAGAAGGCATATCCCGCCCACAGAATCACCATTTCGGGACGTTGCTCCAACACATCAACGGCGATGTTTCCGTTGAACTCGCTTTGGAAATCAGTCTTTGCCGTCTCCGTCCAGGTCTGGTATTCACGGGGAAAATCATCCTTAAAGACTTCATTACGGGCTTCGATGCCTGTAATGACGGTCTTGCGGTTATTAAACACGCTTGCCAGTTCCGCCCGTCGCTCCGTCAGTGCGGAAACACATAATCCTAATACAAACACGACCACCATCGAACCACCGAACAGCAGCCAGCCTTGCCATGATTTCAATTTCTTTTCCATAAGTATATTGATTTTATTTCATTTTCATTATTTCTTCAGCATCTTTTGTAGCCACTCGGGCACAGGCGACTCGGGATAAGGAACCAACGCATTGGGCGTAGCCGACAATGAATTCTTTCCGCCATGCGGCACATCACGGTGGCAGTCCCAGCAAGCCTTTCCCTCTCCCACCTGAGACATCATGTAGTCTATTTTTCCGGTCTTCACAAATTCCGTGTTCAGTTGCGTATGGCAACGGATACAGTTGTTCATGATTACCTCCGAACTGGCTCCATGAGCCTTGATGACCTGCGGCTCGCTCTTGGTGAGGAAAGCCGCCACGTGCTTCATACCGTCCACCCCTTTGAACGTCCATTTCTTGACGGCATTCTCATGAGGAACATGACAGTCATTACAAGTGGCATCACGACTATGCGAACTATGGAACCAGGTGGCATAATAAGGTGCCATGATGTGGCAGTTCACGCATGCCGACGGATCATCCCCCAGATAGGTATGCGCCCGCAGCAGATACATGAACAAGCCTCCCCCGCCCACAACAATGCCACAGATGACAATCGCGGCCACTTTCCATTTGTACGAAGGTAAAAACCTGTTTATAAATGACAATTTCTTCATAGGAAATAGTATTTTTCACAAAAGTAGCGGGTTTATTTTTTAAAAAGTGTAATAATGATTACATCTTTTGCATAGTTTTGCGCTATCTTTACATAGTTTCGTTGAGTAATTATCCACCCTCATCCGTATATTCTTTAAACACCTAATGTTATTGATAGAATATGAAAGCACTTAGTTTATTGATATGCCTTCTTTTTTCAGGAATATTACAGGCCCAGGAGGTAAAAATCGCCTTCCAGCAGCAGTTGCCGGACAGCCATCCGCGTTACCTGACAGACAGCGACGGTAAGAGTGAAACCCTGAATCTGATAGAAAAAGAAGATTGGGCAAAAGACGTATTTGAGAAATTGAAAAGGCGAACCGATCTTTATGCTAACCTAACAGACGCCCAACCGGACTGGTTACTTTCGCGCCTTGCCATGTATTGGAAGTCTCATGCTACGGATGTATATATAAAAGGTGAAACCTTCGACCATGCCGGAGGTGAAAAAGCACCGGCACCCACCGTTCGCTACACCGGTACGCGCGGCACATTTGCCACCCACGGACGTCCCCGTCTGGAAGATGTAGTGCCATACGATGACGATGCGGAAGGAAATGTGACCTTCTGTAACAATGCCTTGCCCGGCCGCCCTATGGAGAGTGTACATCCTTCTAAAACCGGACGCAACATTGAGAGCCTGAACCGTGAAATCATGGGTATAGCCCGTGATGCAGCCTTCCTCTACTGGCTTACCGGAGAAGAAAGATATGCAAAACTCGCCGCCGGAGTATTCGACACCTATATGACTGGTATCTATTACCGGAATGTTCCCATCGACCTCAACCACGGCCATCAGCAAACGCTGGTAGGAATGAGTTCTTTCGAGGTTATTCATGAAGATATTCTTTATGATATCGTTCCCCTTTACGATTTCCTGTATGATTACCTGAATGCCCGGCATACCGACAAGATGGATATATACGCAGGAGCTTTCAAGAAATGGGCGGATAATATCATTGCAAACGGTGTTCCTCACAACAACTGGAACCTGATGCAGGCTCGCTATGTCATGAATATCGGTATGATACTGGAAAACAATAAGCAATATGCCGATGGTAAAGGACGCGAATATTACATTGATTATGTACTCAATCGCTCCAGTATCCGCCAATGGAGTCTGACAAAATTAGCTGATTATGGCTTCGATCCGCAGACAGGTATCTGGGCCGAATGTCCCGGATACAGCAATGTAGTACTGAATGACTACACCAGTTTTGCTACCCTCTTCGACCGGAATCTGAATTATAACCTGGTGGAAGCAATGCCGGTTCTCTCTAAAGCAGTAGCCGCTACTCCGCAATATTTATTCCCCAACCGGATGATCTGTGGTTTTGGCGATACCCACCCGGGATATCTGAACACCAACCCTATATCCCGCATGATACGAAATGCACAGCACAATGGAAAGAAAGAGCAGGAAGAATATTTCACTGCCATGCTGAAATGCTTCCATCCCGATGCGGGAAAAAACAAAGACAATAAAAAAAGTGTCCCCGTCTCTATCAGTTCTTTCTTTGATGAAAAGCCATTGGAACTGAATCCTAATATCGAAGCCGGAAAAATAGAACAATATGTCTCTCCCCTCTTTTATGCACCGAACGTTTCCTGGCTGGTACAACGAAACGGAATGAATCCCCGTCACAGCCTTATGATATCCCTGAATGCCAGTGAAGGAAACCACATGCATGCCAATGGCATATCCATGGAGCTTTACGGTAAGGGATATGTCCTGGCTCCTGATGCCGGAATTGGCCTCTATTTATACAGTGGGCTGGATTATCTGGAATATTACTCTCAATTTCCCAGCCATAACACGGTATGCGTAGACGGCATTTCCAGTTATCCGGTTATGAAAAGTAATCACTCCTTCAATCTTAAATCCAGTTTTCCTGTTTCTTCCGAACCGGGAAAAGCTTTCACTGCTGTAACCTATAGCGACGTTTCTTTCCGTGAACCGGAAAGCCGTGCCGACCAGACCCGTATGATGAGCATTGTCACTACCGGTCCGGAAACCGGTTATTATGTAGATATCTTCCGTAGCCGGAAAGAACGCGGCGGTGATAAAATGCATGATTATTTCTACCATAATCTGGGGCAAACCCTAACACTGACAGGCACAGACGGTGCAGACCTGAATCTGCAACCCACCGAAGAACTGGCCTTTGCAGGTGCCCACCTTTATGCTTATTCTTATATCTATGATAAAAAGTCGGCTACTACTGACAAAGATATAAAAGCTACATTTACCATTGCCATGCCCGACAAGGACGATATTTCAATGAACTTATGGATGAAAGGAGAAACAGACCGGGAAATTTTCACCGCCCTGTCTCCCATGACGGAAGGGCTGAGCCGTACTCCGGGTATGCCTTATAACATAAAAGAACAACCCACACTGACCTTCGTAGCCCGCCAGCAGGGAGAAGCCTGGAACCGCCCGTTCGTAGCCATCTACGAACCTTCGTCGCAGAAAGAACCCGGCTGCATTTCCGAAGTCAGTTTCCCAGAAGTAAAAAGCAAAACGACCGGCAGTACCGTCAGCGTATGCGTCAGACAAAAGGACGGACGCACCGACTATATCCTTTCTTCCGACCGCCCGGAAGAAAAATGTACCAGCGGAAACATGAGTGCACAAGCCACTTATGCATTATGGGGAAACAAACAAGGAAATGACTGCATATTATTCCTAGGTAATGGCACCTTATTGAGTACCCCTAACATAACCATCAAGACGGCAACTCCTGCCAATATATTGTTGGAATATAAAGATAGAATCTGGCATTATACAGCATCAGCCAACTGTACCATCATCCTAAACAAGAAAGCATATAAACTGAAAGCATCTTCGGAAGCGATAGAGTTGAAATAAACAATGATTTTTTAGTTGTTTTGTTGAGATTAATCAACGCCAAAGGTTGATTTACAACTAGTTGGTTATCAATAGTATAAAATGAGATATAATAAGGCATCGACTGAATAGGGATAAAGTAACGACTGTTTCTCAAGGCAATCCCTCTTGTAAACAACTTTACACAATCCCTAAATCAGTCATAAAATCATCATTTATGTCAACCTGAATGCTTTTTATTCTTTTTTGCGTATATTTGCTGTGCTGAAGCAAATGCATAAAAACGAAATGTATTATACAGTGAAGAACATATCAAGATATATCATCCTATTATTATTCTTATTTAGCTTTTTTCCAAGCTATTGCCACACCTATGTCTTCCGGGGACTATCCGTGACCGAAGGACTTTCCGACCTCGTGGTGAATGCCTTATACAAAGACTCTATTGGTTACGTCTGGATAGGTACCGGTAATTCATTGGAACGCTATGACGGCACACGCCTGAAACATTTTCTAATTTCCGGTGCCAACGAAAAGATAAAGCGCGTCAATGCCATTGCCGAAATGGAAGGAAACCAAATATGGATGGGCAACGGCATGGGGCTCTGGCGAGTAAATACCGAAAAAAACATTCTTGAACCCATCGCCACCGAAACACTACACTATGGCGTCCGCACCCTCCTACCCGATGGAAAAGGCACCTTATATATAGGCAGTGAAGCCGGGCTGTTTATCTACAAAAAAGGAAACCTGGAACAAATCCTGATAGACTCCAATATACTCTCCTCCTCCAATATCATCACTGGACTAAGCCTCGATGAAAATGATATTCTTTGGATGGCTACCAATAATGGGCTCTATTCCTTGACACTGACTGATAAGAAAATCACTCCTTATCATAATATAGTAGAAGACAAGCACGTCTGTTCCTACAATAATGTCGCCCGTATCGGCAATAGGCTCTATCTCGGCACAATGGGACAGGGCATTATCAGCTTCGATACGCAGACACACCGATTCAGTCACTCCGTTGATGTAGGGTGCAACGTGATCTCTTCCCTGTCCAGCGACGGAAAGGACATTCTATATGTAGGTACCGATGGAAATGGTGTCCATTTTGTCTCTACCCGGCAAATGAAAACCATACGCTCCTTCCGCCACGAACCGGGGCAGGACGAAAGCATCCGCTCCAACTCCGTATACTCACTGCTGGTAGACCGTGACGGACTTATATGGATAGGTTTCTATCAACTGGGACTGGACTACAGCCTGTATCAAAGCGGCCTCTTCTCCACATACAGCTATCCGCCCTATTTTGATTCCAAAGATATGCCCGTGCGCAGCATCGCCATAACCGAACATGAAAAACTGATTGGTTCTCGTGACGGTCTGTTCTATATTAACGAAAAGGAGCACCGTTTCAAGAATTTTAAATCACCCGAACTACGTTCCAGCATGATTTTCTGCATCTACAAATTCCAGGATAAGTATTACATCGGGACTTATGGCGGTGGCATGTACATCTTCGACCCCGCTGATCTATCTATCCATGACTTCGAACCCGACGAACCGCAACCCTTCATGCGGGGACAGATATTCTGCATAAAATCCGATTATAAAAACCAACTATGGATAGGTACTTCCATGGGGCTTTATTGCTACAAGGACGGAGAAAAAATAAAGCACTACACCAGTGCCAACTCTAAACTGCCGGAGGGAAACGTCTACGAAATCTATTTCGACTCCACTCAGAAAGGATGGATTTGTACGGAGAACGGCATGTGCATCTGGGACCCGTCTTCGGAAAGTCTGAAGACCGACATTTTCCCGGAGAATTTTATCCATAAAGAAAAGATCAGAGTCGTATATGAAGACTCCTCCCATAACCTTTATTTCCTGCCGGACAAAGGAAGTTTATGCATATCCGACCTTTCTATGAGCCGTTTCAAGAGACTACAACCCGACACTCAACTGGAAGGAAAAGACGGTATGTTCATACTGGAAGATGACGAGAACTGGCTCTGGATAGGAACCAACAATGGACTCTACCGCTATGACAAGAAGGAAACTTTCATTCCATATAATTTTATAGACGGCATTCCCAGTTCCATCTTTACGCTATGCCCTCCCATGCAAGACAAGCAAGGCAATATCTGGATGGGCAACTCCAAAGGCCTCATCTACATGAATTTCAAACAGAATAATCTGATGAAGAGTTATAACTATCCGTTGACTATTACAGATATCTACGTCAACGGAAAAAAGCCCATTCATCCGGTCATTGAAAGTAAGGAAGTTTCCGAAATACAACTTGAATCATCTCAAAATAACCTGACCTTCCACTTCTCCGGATTCACCTATACCGACCCCGCCTATATGACTTACGAGTACAAGCTGGAAGGTGAAGACGAAGACTGGCAGATATTGACCGGAACGTCAGAGATTACTTACTACGACTTATCTTCCGGAACGTATCTCTTCAAAGTACGCTACATCGGAAATCCTGAATCAGTGGTATGCACAGCTGTCCATATCGCATACCCTATAGAGACATGGAGCATCATTGCTGTTTCCATTGCATTAGTCTTTATCGGTTACGTTTACTATCAACGGAAGAGGAAAGTGAAACAAGCCCAAGCAGCTCCGGCAATCCAGCTTCCGGAAGAAGAGCCGAAAACTGTAAAACCAGAAAAAGCAGCAGAAGAAAAGTACAAAACCAATAAAATAAGTGCTGAAGAATGCCAGCACCTGACGGAAAAGTTGGAAGCATTGATGCTCCGCGACAAGCCATACACCAACCCGGACCTGAAAATTGCCGACCTGGCAACCATGCTCGGCAGGTCAGCCCATACACTGTCCTACCTGTTCAATCAATATCTTAACCGGAACTATTACGACTATATCAACGATTATCGTATTGAGGAATTCAAACGCCTCATCAATCAAGACGAATCTTCCAAATACACATTAGGTGCGCTTGCCGAACTATGTGGTTTCAGTTCACGTGCCTCTTTCTTCCGTTACTTCAAGAAAGCTACCGGCATCACTCCCAATGAGTACATCCGAAGTATCGGAAAAAACAACGAATAATCCATCTGATAGAGTACATCGAACGTTTTTCGGCGGTTATCTTTCAGTATACTGAAAGGTGGCCGCCCTTTTCATTGTTGCAAACAGGTATATACAACCATGTTTTCTCTCCCAGAGTCTCAAATTATTAGTTGATACTACGAGTCTCAAATTCTTAAATAGATATATTTCAGCAAATTAGCTTATTTATAGTCCAAGTTAATGAGATGAGATTTGTTAAGCACTATAAAAAATTGTTTTCCTCTTTTTAGCTTTTATATTTGCAATCGTAAAGCTGATGTAAAACCATTAACCAAGTCTGAAACATGAAAGACATAACCATGACCTCCACTCAAATAGTAACAGACTCCTATACGAGTTATCGTCGTTCTGTCTATCTTTATATCTATTATAAGATAAACAGTAAAGAGGAAGCTGAAGATTTAGTCCAAGATGTATTCTTGCGCTTAATGGATTATAAGAAAATGCTTCGCCCGGACACTGTGAAGTTTTTCATTCATACCATCGCCCGCAATCTGGTAACAGACTACTTGCGCCGTCACTATAAAAGACAAGAAATAACCTCTTATATGTATGACCACGCAGTAATCTATACTAATGAAGCTGAAAGTCAGATTATTGCAAACGATCTATTGAGTTTAGAGAAACATAAACTACAAATGCTTTCCGATCAACGGAGAAAAGTTTATGTTATGAATCGTTTTCAGGAACAGTCTGTTTCAGAGATTTCCATGAAATTGAATCTCTCCCAGCGTACAGTTGAAAACCATCTGTTTGTCAGCCGTAAGCTGGTACGTGATTTCATTAAACAGTGCATCTAATTAGATTAAAAATAATAGTGTTAATTTTAAATTTATAGTTATGAAGAAAGATTTGCTAAAGTTCCCGTTGAAGAGAGCCTTTTTCTCTGCGGTGATTTTGTGTTCTCTGTCTGTCTTTTTCGGTTCTTGCAATGACGATGGAGAAGGAAGAATAAAACTCAATGACAAGGCACCGGCCAAAGTAACAAATGTAAGTACGGAATCCGGTCCCGGAGAAATATATCTCACCTGGACCAATCCTACCAGTGAAAGTTTCATGTATACTAAAATTGAGTACACAAATACAAAGGGAGTAAAAAAGTATAAACTCATTTCAAAAGAAAAAGCGAATGATAGTGGGGTTGCACAAGCCACTATCAGTGGTTTTGGTAATACCAATGCTGTTTCTTTCTCGCTATTTGCTTGTTCTGTAAGAGGTAACAATGAAGGAGCTGTCGAAGTATCCGCATCACCGGAAACACCGGCATTTGTAGACGTAGCTAAAACCATTACACTAACTCCCGACCTTGGAGGAATATATGTAAACTGGAAAAACACCTATAACACTCCGGTTTACATTGCCCTCAATTACTATGCAGCAAGTGATTCTAAGAAAGCCGGCACATTCAAATTCCAAGTGAATGGAAATTCAGAAAGCAAGCAGTTTGTCCAACTCTCATATGGTAAAGATGAGTTTTTATCAGGCGAAGAGTGCATCGTAAATGTAACTACCGAAGATACGGACGAAAATACATCTGAATCTATCGAATTCAAAATTACTCCTACTGCTGTAGTGAAAATATCCAAAGCTAACTGGTCATTCCCGGGTTATAACGACGGTTCCAATGCCGGTACTATCGGTTACAGTTCACAAGAGTCAATCGGAGAAGGCGGTGGCAAATCACCGGCAGGACGTGTTATTGCCATGCTCGATGATGATTTAGCTACCTATTGGCACGCTTCCTGGAAACAAGCCAGCAGTTATCCGCACTGGTTCATTGTTGATATGGGTAAGGATATCACCATCAGCAGCATTGAACTGATACGGCGTCAAGGCGATGCCAGAGGTCAGAAAGGACAGTTCTTCTACACATGTTCTGACAAAAATGCAGTAAACAAAGAAAATCCTGATAGCTGGACATGGACTGATCATGGTGCCTTTACTTTTGATCCGGGCATTGATGCTCCGCAGGTATACCGTATAAACTCCAACCCGGTTGCCAGATACATCAAAGTGTATTTCGGAACAGAACATAAAGGCACAGGTGCGCAGGCAATGGTTTCCGAAATCAATGTCTATGGTGCCGAATAATAAATCTAATACTAAAAACGTAAATATGTTTATATCATGAGAAAGAAATTTATATTTGCGGCTACTTTATGCTTGGCAATGTTATCTCCCGCACATAACGTCAGCGCAGCAGTACAAGAGTCGCAGGAAATACAACAAGATGGACAAACCATACGCGGTAAAGTGATAGATAATACCGGAGAGTCCGTTATTGGTGCAAATGTCAGTATAAAAGGGACAACTAATGGGGTCATCACCGATATTGATGGAAATTTCGTTTTAAATAATGCCAAAGGTACATTAGTCATTTCCTTTGTAGGTTACAAAACTCAGGAAATTCCAGTTGCCGGAAAAACTGTAATTAATGTCACATTGCAGGAAGATTCAGAATTATTGGATGAGGTAGTAATCACCGGCTATGGTGCACAAAAGAAAGCATCCTTGACCTCCGCTATCAGCCAGATTAAAGGTGATGAAGCTTTTGCCAACAAAGGTATTGCCAATGCTACGGTAGCTTTGCAAGGTGAAATTCCGGGACTAACCATTACCCGTAGTTCTTCTCGTCCGGGTAGTGAAGGTGCTGCCATGAAAATTCGTGGCGACATCTCCATCAACGGTAACTCTTCACCATTGATTATTATTGATGGTATGTCCGGTTCAATGGATGAATTGAACTCAATGGATGCAAGTGACATCGAAAACATTTCTGTATTAAAGGATGCTTCTGCCGCCATTTATGGTGCCCGTTCTGCTTCGGGCGTTGTATTGGTAACTACCAAACGGGGAAAGAAAGGTAAAGCCCAAATTTCTTATAATGGTTCTGTCAGCAGAACAATCAATGGTATTCAAATGCCTCTGGCTAATAATAGTGAGTGGTTGGGAATGTTCTATGATGCACAATACTATGATGCAGTTGCCAATAATCCAAGCTTGACCACCCCGGAAGAAATTCATAAGAACATCAACTGGTGGATTTTCAACTCTTTTGGTGGTCCTACTTTGGATAAAACAGATATCGACCCGGCAACAGGTCAGCCAACCATTTATAAAGGAGAGAAGTTATTCAATGCCCTTAGAAACGGAAGTATCCTCACACTTCAAAATGGTGACAAAGTAGAACGTTGGGACCCCAATGTATATATGCAGGATTACCTGTACGGTCAGGCCACTTCACAAAAGCACTCGGTAAGTATTGCAGGAGCTGATGACAGATTCAGCTATCGCGCTTCTTTGAGCTACTCTGAAAACAACTCACAGTTGAAAGTAGCAGAGGATGGAGACCAAAAGTACGGTGCACGTCTGAATGTAGATTATAATGCTACTGACTTCCTAAGATTTGAAACAAGCATGTCTTATGATAAACGTGATATTACCACCCCGACTACTGACGTAGGAGCAGGATGGTTCGACCCCTGGTTCTGGGCTATCTATAATCAGAATGGAGATGCGTATGATACATTTAATGGCAGCCGCAACCCGATAGGCGGACTTATTCAAGGCGGACAGAAGAAAAACTCACTGACCACTTTCCGCGGTAACATGAAAGCTACATACGACTTCTCAAAATGGGTGAAAGGCTTTTCTCTCTCAGCTTCCGGCAATTATAAACTGGTGCAAAGAAGCATTCAGGAAACTAAGAAACCGGTATATTATTATGACTGGGTAGGCACTCCTACCGGTAACAAACAAGGTCCCGGCTCATTGGATGAAAATATCGAAAAATGGGAAAATGTTACTTTGGGAGCTTTCGCCAACTATGAACGCACTTTTGCCAATGTCCATGCCGTATCTGCTATGGTTGGTATGACTGCAGAGCAAGAAACATCTAAAAAAATAGGTGGAACACGCAAAATGGGAGCCCTTTATCCGGATTCCGACCTCACAGACCTTGAAGTGTGGATTAGTGGCACCAATAATGCAGCTTACGGTGGCCAAAGTTCTTGGGGATTCGTTTCTTACTTAGGTCGCGCGAACTATAGTTACGATAATAAATACTCTATCGAAGTATTAGGACGCCGTGACGGTTCTTCTAAATTATCCAAGCAACAACGTTGGAAAAACTTCTATTCAGCTTCTGGATTCTGGAGAATCTCACAAGAGAACTTCCTCAAAGACTTTTCCTGGTTGAGCGATTTGAAAGTTCGCTATAATTATGGTAAGACCGGTAGTGTAGAAGGAATCAGCAACTACGAACGCTATTCGGCAATCAAGACCGGAGGCACTCTTTTCGGAGAAGATCCATCCAGCCACACTTCACTATGGATTGATGGCATGAGATCTGATCAACGCACTTGGGAAACAATCGACAGCCATAACTTCGGATTGGATTTTGCTTTCCTGAATAATCGTTTGAGAGGTTCGTTCGACTACTTTGTCAAAACTAATAACGGTATGTTCATCGGCGTAGATTATCCTTCTGTACTGGGTGCCGGTGCTCCGAAAACCAACAACGGTAAGCTCCGTGCCAAAGGTTGGGAACTTGCTCTTAACTGGAACGATCAGGTGGGACAAGTCAGATATAACATAGGCGCTTCGCTTTCGGATGTCTGGTCTAAGGTGCTCGAATTGACAAATAATGAAAATGTACCCAATCCGGGTAAGAATACAAGCCGACTGATTAACAAACCTATCAATGCTATTTATGTCTATCAGACAGACGGTATTTTCCAAACTCAGGAAGAAGTGGATGCTTTCTATGAAATGTACTATTATACAGCAAGCGGAGGAGTAAAACCGAACAATATTCTTCCTGCTCCGGGAGAAACCGGACTCAACCGTCTCCGCCCGGGTGCCCGTAAACTCGTTGACCTCAATGGCGATGGCGCCATTACTACCGAAGATCTCTATTATGCCGGAGATGCAGCCCCCCGTTTGGCATTCAGCATCAAGGCAGGATTGGAGTGGAAAGGCATAGATTTCTCTGCTTTCTTCCAGGGAATAGGTAAGCAAGTCACTTTGAGAACCGGAAATATATATGCACCGTTCATAACGAACTACACCATGCAAAACAATACATTCATAGGCAAAACCTGGACTCCGGAGAATCCGGATGCGCAGTACACCATCCTTTCTCGTGATAATGGTTTCAACAGATTCAATTATGAGAATAAAGATATCAGTGTACAAAACAACAGATACATCCGCCTGAAATCATTGGTAGTAGGTTATTCACTTCCGAAGCAATGGATTGCCAAAGCCGGCCTCAGTAAACTCAGGTTCTATTTCTCAGGCGATGATTTGTGGGAATGGACTAAAATCAAAGACGGTTACGACCCTGAGCAGGGAGAAGGTAGCAATAATACATTCCCATTCAGCCGTCTGATAACATTTGGTGTGGATCTTACATTCTAACATAATTTTAAAACATATGAGTATGAAAACCATAATAAACAAAATATTCTTAGCCTCAGCATTGACCTTGTCACTGTCTGCATGTAGCGACTTCCTCGAAAAAGAGCCATTGTCGCAAGGAACAGAAGCAATTGTCTTCAAGACTCCAGAACATTTTGTACAGGCAGCCAATGCCTTGTATAATATGGAAGGATGGAAAAACTACGATAATAAAGCCAATTATGATGTCATGGACCGTAATCTTGATATTTCAGGGTTAGGCAGCAATGGAGGCGGTGCAGCACCGGAAAGCAACTGGCAATGGGACAAGCCTTACAGTCACATTCGTACTTGCAACATCCTATTGCAAAAGGCAGAAGAGTTCGGTGACAAAGAAGCCATTGCCCAACCTATAGGAACAGCCTACTTTTTTCGTGCATGGCAACATTTTTATCTCTTAAAACTTTTCGGTGGTGTCCCCATTGTAGACCATGTACTGGATGTAAATGACGGAGTAATATACGGCCCGCGTAAGAGTCGCTACGAAGTAGCTAATTTCATCATTGCCGATTTAGAAGCAGCTATTCCTCTACTTCCTAAAGAAAAGGATATTCCTGCCGCCTCCAAAGGAAAAGTCAGTAAAGAAGCCGCCAAAGCATTCTTAGCGCGAGTGCTACTTTATGAAGCCACATGGGAAAAATACGTTCCAAGTATCAGTTATGACCTGGACGGAAACGGTAACGAATCGGGTGCAGGCACAGCCAAACCGGAAGGATACTACTCTATTGAGAAGATGTTGACTGAAGCCAAGAAGCTTTCAGGTGAGGTTATTACAGAAGCTGAAACCGGAACTTTCAAACTTTGGAATGAATGTGACACTTTGAGTTATTTTTACTTGTTCAACATTGATGACGGAGCAGAAAATATTCCTAACTTCAAGAATGCAGGAAAGAAAACGAACAAAGAGTTCATCTTATACAAAAAGTATGATTATAACTTAGGCCAAGGTGGCATCAACTTATCACATACAGTTGCTACCTGGCAAGGATCAAACATCAGTACTTCATTTGGTGAAAGCTTCCTGTGCCGCAACGGATTGCCTATCCGCATCAGCAATACGGGAAATATGTCGGACGCACAAAACAATCCGCAGTTCAAAGGTTACGATACATTCGTGGGTGAATTCCGTAATCGTGATTATCGCTTTGTAAGTTGCGCAATGTCAATCCCCGACCGCACATTCTGGAGTAGTCGTACAGAAGACGGCAGACAGCTTACAGCAGCTGGAAAGCCCTATCCTGACCCCGTATTCCCGCAAAACAATGATGTATACAATGCTAATGATCCTGCCTATAAAAGTTCTTGCGGAGTATTCAAACCTACTCTCCGTAACAACAGTACAGCCAGTTCCTACGGCAGTCGTAAGTTCTTAATTGAAGGTGCAGGCAGATCTGTATCCAATAGCGAATCTGCAGATTTTCCGTTGATTCGTTTGGCAGAGGTACACCTAATCTATGCAGAAGCAACTTGTGAATTGGGCAATGGAGCAATTTCCGATGAAGACCTGAACTTCTCCATCAACAAAAACCGGGAACGTGCACGTGTTGCTCCATTAACAAATGATTTAATTGCAAATGTTTGGGATGCCGGATGGTTTGACCATGCAACAGGAAAAACGATCTGTAAGAAGATGAATATGTTGGACGAAATCCGCCGCGAAAGAGCATGTGAACTCTTTGGAGAAGGCTTCCGCCTGGACGATTTAAAACGTTGGGGTATTGCCCACATCAACCTTACCGGTCAGAAGTTAGGCCACCGCATCCTTGGAACAGCTTACGAAACAGAAAAAGCTAACGATGCCAACTACTTCGGAGAACCTTGCTACTATCCGGAAAAATATCCTCTGCAGTATGGTATCTATGAAGGAACCGGACCTAACGATCCTGATTACGGACGTTCCATTGCAACTTTGGCAGGGAATTTACTCTTCAGCCAACGCGATTATCTGCAACCCATTCCAAGAGTACAGATTCGTCTGAATCCACAGTTGAAGCAAAATCCGGGCTGGTAATCCAGTAAAACAGAAAAATTAATAATTGAATAAGGTCCGTCTTTTTCTTGATGAAAACTTACGGACCTTATTTCATTCCTATCACTGAAAACACAATATATGAAAGACTTTTCCGTAAAAGAATAAGTAGATTTCCTCTATCATTCGTATTCTTTATATAGTAACTAATATCATAAAATAATGAGACTAAGAAAATATATATTTATTGCAAGTATCCTATTGGGTACTACCCAAAGCGTAAACTCACAAAATCAACTAATTACCTATCCAGCCCCCGCAGGAGCAGAACTCATGGACGATTTCACCCTCAAAGTGCGTGAAGCCGGCAAAGACTGGCAATCAGTTGCCACCTATCCCGTCAAAGTGGATGAAGTGCGGGAAACCAAACATACTGTTGAAAAAGCTTCTATGAGTTACTTTGATTTCTCGGGTGAAGTGGAAGTATCGGTAACGTTCAATCATGGAACAATCCAAACAGGTCGCATCCGTCCACTATCTTACGAAATAACTCCTTCGATAGACGGTAATACGATGACCTTCAAACTGAACCGTCCGCGCAACTTATCGGTAGAAGTAAATGGAGACATTTTCCATAATCTTCACCTATTTGCCAATCCGATAGATGAGAATAAACCGAAAAAACTGAAAGACCGCAATCTGATTTATTTCGGTCCGGGCATACACCAATTACCGAGAGATACACTGAATGTTCCGTCCGGGAAAACAGTATACGTAGCAGGCGGTGCCATCGTTAAAGGCTGTATCCGGGCTATCAATGCCGAGAACGTAAAAATAATGGGAAGAGGAGAAGTGCATCCTGAAGGGCGCGGCGCAGGAATCAGTATCATTAATTCTAAAAACGTATTAGTAGAAGGAGTTATCACTACCCAATGCCCCACAGGAGGGTCGGACAGCATAACGATCCGTAATGTAAAAGCCATCAGTTCCTATGGTTGGGGCGACGGTATGAATGTATTTGCCAGTAACAATGTACTGTTCGACGGTGTATTCTGTCGCAACTCTGACGATTGTACCACTGTTTACGGAACACGCATGGGGTTTACCGGCGGTTGCAAAAATATCACCATGCAAAACTCCACCCTCTGGGCGGATGTAGCCCACCCCATCTTTATCGGCATTCACGGCAATACAGAGAATCCTGAGATTCTGGAAAACCTGAATTACGTCAATATCGACATTCTGGACCACAAAGAAAAACAATTGGATTATCAAGGCTGCCTCGCCATCAATGCAGGCGATAATAATCTGATCCGCAATGTGCGTTTCGAGAACATCCGAATAGAAGATTTCAGACAAGGACAATTAGTAAACCTGCGCATCTTCTTCAATGAGAAATATTGTAAGGCACCGGGCAGGGGCATTGAGAATATATTGTTCAAAGACATCTCATACACAGGAGAAAACTCAGAAGTCTCTATGATTTCCGGATATGACCAAAGCCGCAAGGTAAAGAATATCCGTTTCGAGAACCTGAAAATAAATGGTGAAGTTATCCACGACGATATGCCCAATAAGCCCAAATGGTATAAGACCGGAGATATGGCACGCATCTTTGTAGGTGAACATACAGAAGAAGTTACCTTCCGGAAATAGCCGTTTGAAAGGCATATACCCGGCTATACATACATGACGCAAATAACATGGATTTAAATTTGAATAAACCCTGTTATCTGCGTCATTTCTCGATGAGGAATATCTTATAGCAAAGATTTCCCCACTATATATATAAAAAAAGTGCCGGATGATTATTTACCTCTTCTCTGCCCTCTTTGCTGTCTCATACTCTCATATTTCTTATATTGCTCCTCGGTCAGAATCTTCTTGATTTTCGCATCCACTTCATTCCGTTTCTTTTCCATTTCTTCACGGGAAGGTCTTTCACCTGAACCATTCCGACTGGGTCGCATTTCTTCCATGGCAGCCTTGAAATCTTTAGCCTGAGTTTCATTCAGCCCTAATTCCGTCACCATCTGTTCGATACGCTTTGACATGTCAGGACGTCCACCTCTATTATCCTGCGCCATACATACTGCCGAGCCCATAAACAGAACAACGGCCAAACCTAAAATTTGCTTCTTCATAATTCTAATGCATTTAAAAGTGAGTTATATTTTCATTGAATTCACCAAATATGCATCTATGACTCTTTTCGCATGAAACAGTTTAATCCCGTCAACAAGAAAATCGACCAACAGGAAGTTTTTATAGATGAAACGGAAACTATTTTCTCACCAAGTCAAGGGGATGAGAACAAATTTCTTATATAAAAATCCCTTCTTATACACAAAAACAATTATTTTTGCAGATATAACTTTTCTACTATGGCACGAAAACTCCTCCTTTTTCACCTCCTCTGCTTCTGTTGCCTCCTTTCAACCCAAGCAACCGGACAGATATCCGATCTCATCATTATCGGAAAAGATACTTTTATGTTGCAAACGTGCCCGATAGAACACGATTCAATCTTAAGTAAACAGGTGAGTGAGCATCTCTCCCAAGAGGACTTTTGTACAGCTTGCTGGAGAGGATATCAGGCCACATGGCAAATAGAAGATGATAAGCTGATTCTGAGAAAAATAGAAGACAGCAAAAGTCTTTTTGCGTACCCTGACACACTACCGGAGATTACCGTCGATTTAAATGGAATCTTCAATCAGTATCAAGACAAACGAGGCCGGATAGTAGCCTCTTGGTTCAGTGGAGAGTTGAAGGTTGTGTCCGGTGAACAGATCTATTACGTCCATATGGGCTTTAATAGGGAATATGAAAATGAAACGGACTACCAGGTAGAACAAGGAAGAATCATTTCTAAAACCAGCTACCGGAATTCTATAAAAAAGGGAACATCGATAAAAGATGCCATGAAATTAGTCAAGACACAATTCAATAGAGATTATTTTCCGGAACTGGCAAATACAAAAGTGGTAATATCATGCGCAGTACTGCCCAAAGCGGACGGCAGCATCAATAGTATAGAAGTTCAGATAATTCGTCCGGACAGTATGATGGAAGAACGTAAAAATCTCTATATAGAACGGATCTGTGAAATATTGAAAAAAGTTCCGCAATGGGACGTACTCACCGTACGCAATAAAATCAGAAAAACCGAACGGTGGACACTAAGCGTGTTACCCTGAAAAAACAAACAAGAGGAATTTCTACACAATGAGAGTTTTTTCAATAATTGTCAGCACTCCAGCACTAATACAGCTAATATACAATAAAACAAACGGTTGCCTTGTTACGACAACCGTTGTGACCAGTGCTGACAAGCAGTTTATCAGCACTGTTTTTTTTGATAGTTTCACTCATTTATAGCTATAACATCCTGTTTTTCAGCACGTACATATACTTTATGCGAACCTTGCCCAATTGTGCTCAAATATCCCTTTTCCACAAGCAAATTGAGGTCATTCAGTGCTTTATTCTTCAAAAGTCCCGTAACACTACTGTAATCTTTGCGAGTGATGAATGGATGCGTCTCCAAAAACACCAGTAAACGACGGTAACGTTCGGCACCGCTAAGTTCCGCACTTTTACGAAAACCATACTTGGCGCGCTCCACAAAACCGGCACACCGTTTGCGGAAATCGGGCGATACACGAAAGTGTACTTTACTGAAGAAGATAGTCTGCGCATGGATTTCTTTCGGGTCCATCACCGGACGACCTTGCAGACCTGCCGAAAAATATCCCATGTCGCCCAACTGAACGTGGTGTCCTTCGGATAAATAATACGAAACCCGCTCTTCTATCGCCGCCAACAAACCATTGATGTCACCGGGACTGAAACTGGACATTCGGGAAATATCACGGACCAGGTGTTCCGTGTCAATCGTACCCTTGTTCACGATGCGGGGATACAGGGGTTGTGGTTCGCCGTCACCTTTCGGGTTCGGCCGTCTTTGGAAGTCATACTGTGCTGCCATTGTTGTTTTGTTATTTAAAGGGTTAATACTGTTCTTCCCAAGTGATTGAAAGCTGCAACAAGGCAGAGAAATGCGCATATAGTCTGTCGCTTTTGTGCTTTTGGCTTAGGATAAATGTTCTTATGCTTAGTCCAAAACTTCGTCCTGCAATTGCGGGCTGTCCGGTGGGCAGTTGCAGGCTGTTCAGTTCCCATATCGGAACCGTCGAGCCCGCAATTGCAGGGCGAAGTTTTAGAGTAAGCAAAGATACGAAATCAATAAGGGAAAAGCAAGTTTTTCCTTAAGTATCCGTTAATTTTTATCATGCATTTAAGGCGATACTCTTCAAGGATTAACAGGACAATAAAAGGCGTTTATAATTTGTTTTAAGCGCATATTATGCGTACCTTGCGCCCGCTAAGGAATAACCCTTATTGCTCAATTATTTCAAACGACATATACTGATGAAAATAACTCTGATAAGAGGAGATCGGGAGAGTGGAAAAGAAGCCCTCAGCACCTGCGAAGCAGACGCATGGATGGACCGGATAAAAACAGAAACCAAAGAGGAACACGTCACAAGATTGCGCACCATGCTTCTCTACACAACTCCCGACAGCGAAGGACATTACGAGCACATCGACAAGTTGCCGCGCATTTATCCTTCCGTGGAATACGGAAGAACCAGAGATGGCGAACGCAGACTGAAACACTACAACGGTGTGGTGATGTTGGAGGTTAACAATCTGGCTGGATTGTCCGAAGTGGAGCTGGTGAAAAGACAAGCGGCTTTGTTGCCGCAAACCTGGGCGGCTTTTGCCGGAAGCAGCGGACGAAGCGTGAAAATCTGGGTAAAATTCGCCCTGCCGGACGGGAAATTACCGGTGAAAGAAGAAAACATAGAGGCTTTCCATGCACATGCCTACCGCATGACCGTGCAATGTTACCAGCCTATATTGCCGTTTCCCGTCACACTGAAAGCAGCTTCTCCGGCACAAAGTTGCCGCATGACGCTGGATACATATCCTTACTTCAACCCGCAAGCCATCCCCTTCTGCCTGGAGCAGCCCTTTGGCATGCCCGGCGAAGAGACATTTCACCAGCGCCAACTGACGGAAAAGAACCCGTTGCTAAGACTGAAACCGGGCTACGAAACCTCGCAAACCTTTACCTTGCTATTTGAAACAGCCCTTGGCAAAGCACTGGACGAAATGGAAGAATGGAAACGGGGCGATGACTTGCAGCAACTACTCGTTTGCCTGGCAGAACACTGTTTCAAGGCAGGAATACCGGAGGAAGAAGTAGTGCGGCAATCAATCAATCACTATTACCGGCAGACGGACGAACAGACCATACGGACAACCCTCCGCAATCTATACCGGGAGTGCAAAGGCTTCGGTAAGAAGAAATCCCTGACACCGGAACAGGACACCGCCTTCCGGTTGAGTGAGTTTATGGAACGCAGATACGAATTCCGTTTCAATGCATTAACGGGCGACCTGGAATACCGGCAACGGGACTCCATCCATTTTTATTTCCAGCCCGTTGACCAGCGTGTGAAAAACAGCGTGGCAATAGATGCCCTGCAAGAAGGTATCCGTGTGTGGGACAGGGATGTGAACAGGTATTTATCCTCCAATCGAGTACCGCTTTATAATCCGGTGGAAGATTACCTCTGCAACGTGGGCCGCTGGGACGGGAAAGACCGCATCCGCGCACTGGCCGACCTTGTGCCCTGCAACAATCCTCATTGGCGGGAACTCTTCTACCGTTGGTTCCTGAACATGGTGGCTCACTGGCGCGGACTTGATAAGTTACATTCAAACAGTACATCTCCCCTATTGGTAGGTGCGCAAGGTTTTCGGAAATCAACCTATTGCCGCATCATTCTTCCACCCGAACTCCGCTTCGGCTATACCGACAGTCTGGACTTCAAGAGCAAACGGGATGCGGAACTGTATCTGGGACGCTTCATGCTGATCAACATCGATGAATTCGACCAGGTCAGCATCAATCAACAGGGCTTTCTGAAACATCTGCTGCAAAAGCCCGTAGCCAACCTTCGCAAACCGTATGGCAGCAGCATACAGGAAATGCGGCGCTATGCCTCGTTCATCGGCACAAGCAATCAGAAAGACTTATTGACTGATCCGAGCGGCAGTCGCCGTTTCATCTGCATAGAAGTGACGGCACCGATTGATACGAACGTGACCATCAACTACCGCCAACTCTATGCACAGGCGATGGAAGCTATCGTAAAAGGCGAGCGTTACTGGTTTGATGATACCGATGAAGCTATTTTGCGCGAAACGAACCGAGAATTCGAGCAAATGAGCCCGGTTGAGCAGCTATTCCATTGTTATTTTCGTTCACCGGAAGAGGGAGAAGAAGGAGAATACTTATCTCCTATGCAAATCTTGGAACATCTACGGAGTAAGAATAGGGACATTAAGCTGACCGCAAGCAATGTAAATTGCTTCGGGAGGATATTACGGAAGAATAATCTGGAATATAAACGAACTTGCAAAGGTATTGTATACCGGGTAGAAAAGTTATAATAATTTATTTTTTAGTGTGACGACAAACGGTTTGTCGTCACTTATCACAACGGTTGCCGTCATACGGTAACCGTTTCTGTTTCAATAGATTAAATGGAGTTGTGCTGAAGTGCTGACAAACGATGTAAAAACTCACTAAAAGTTCGACAAAAAATCACCAATAGACTGATGTCTGATTCCTTCATAGCTATTGCCAATGAATGCATCTTCTGTTACTACAATTTTCGGGTAATTATCTTGTATTTTCAAAAGATTTCCAAATTCTCTTTCAGCTGTCACTTCATTATCTATTTTTAAAGCTACCTGTATATAGACCTTTTCATTATCTTTTTCTCCGATGAAGTCTATTTCTTTATCTCCGTAATAACCTATTTTAATGTCATAGCCTCTATATAACAAATGGGAATAGACCAAGTTTTCCAAAATTTTTGCTCTATCCGTTATACGATAACCAATGACAATATTTCGCAGACCCATATTTTCAAAATAATACTTCTCCCCTATTTCAAACAGACGTTTTCCTATTAAGTCATATCTCCTTACCCTGTGTATAAGAAAAGCATTGTTCAGATATTCTGTATAGTTTTGTATCTGATTCACTGAAATTGTAGAGTGTTGCGACTTCAGATAGTCACTGATATTTTTGGCAGAAAACAAGTTTCCAATATTTTCAGACAAGAACTGAATTAATTTTTCCAGAAAAGAACTGTTCCGCAAGTTGTAGCGGCTAACCACATCACGGAAAACAATAGTGGAGTATACGCTTTTCAGATATTCATTTACTGTTTCGTCCTTAAGTGGCAAGTTAACCAAATAGGGTAATCCCCCATAGCGACTATACAAATAAAGACTTTCATTATTGTTTTCCAATTTATGAAAGTCAAGAAACTCGAGGTAAGACAAACTGTACACAGGAAACTCTATATATCTACCACTCAGATAAGTAGCAAGTTCGCCTGATAGCATTTTTGCATTACTACCAGTTATATAGACATCGTTATTTTCATTTAGCAACAAAGAACGAACTACTCTTTCAAAATTTACTATTTCTTGTATTTCATCAATAAAAATGTAATTATACTTCTCTTTTCGGACTTTAGACATGATATAGACGTGCATATCTTCAGCTGTCTGAATGTGACTAAATGCAAAGTCCTCAAAGTTTATGTATATAATATTGGCATCCGGCTCTTCTACAAGTAATTGCTCCATAAGTTGGTATAACAAGAAACTCTTACCCACACGTCTCTGTCCGGTAAGGACTTTGGCTATATTTTTCCTCATGAATGGCTTTATCCTTTCTATATAGCCATTTCTTTTAATCAGTGTCTTCGGAAACTCCATACGCTAAAAGTTTTAAGTATACTTAAAACTTTTAAGAAAATGTAGCTGTACACACTATGCCTGGCAAACTATACGAACTTATTTCCTAAAAAAGATTCCAATTGTCCGGCATAGTAGAATGGAATATTATATAATGTGTATTGTTTACCAGAAGGCAAACTGATCAAATCAGAAGTTAGAGGCCCATTCCATAAACGCAAAGCAATACTCTCCTGAGACTCGCCCATAAACTGATGCAAAGAACGCAGCTTAGAATTATCCCCCGTCTTCACCTCAACAGGTATCAAATGTGATTTATATTTATACACAAAATCCACCCCCGCTTGTGAATTACGGGCATCGCGAACCCAAAACATGCGTTTGACTCCAAAGGCAAAAGAAGCCCCCAGCAATTCCTGTCCTACTACCTGTTCAGCAATATGTCCATTCCATAATTCATCTGCATCAGAAGTGAACAACAAACTCTCCTGCATTCCAGCCACATAATTAACCAATCCTGTGTCCAACCACAACAATTTCGGACTTCTTTTCAAATCCGGAAGAATAGGAAATGAAGTGGAAATCAATGGATAGACCAGTTCCAACAAAAGGGTTTTCTCTAAAGTTCTGAACGCATCACCCATTTCTGCCGACTTATAGGAAGAACTACAGAATTTGGAGAACTGGAAGCGTTGTCCGGCCAATCCCCAGCCGTAAATCAAAATATAGCGAAGGATATCTTGCTCTTTAGGCCGCTGTGCATACTTTTCAATATCATCTTTGTAGCTGGACAATAAAGAACTAAATATCTCATTCAAACTCACCCAGTCTTTCCGTTTGGCATAATTCGCCACAGCTTCAGGAAGCCCTCCCACAATCATATACTTTTTAAATAAGTCCATCACATAACTATGTACTGACTGCGACACTTCCAACTGTTCTATTTGCTCCACCAGAATATTCTCTCCCAATGCTCCCAGGAATTCAGTGAATGTACATGGATGCAAGGCCATATATTCCACACGACCTACCGGAAAAGAAATATGATTACCTACGAGACTCTCCAACAATGATCCGGCAGCTATCACATAGAGATCAAGACGTTTCTCATAAAAGTAACGAAGGAGCTTTACGGCATCCGGAACATTTTGTATTTCATCTATAAAAATCAGTGTCCGCTGATTCCCCATTTTAATACCAGCCTTAGCATAAATACCTGCCAGCAAATCTTCAAAGGAAACATCCATAGTGAACAAGTTGGCATTTACCTTCTCTTCCAGATTCAAATTGATGAACACATCAAATTCTTTTGCAAATATCTTGACCAATGTAGTTTTTCCTACTTGTCTTTCTCCTCTAAGTACCAGAGGCTTACGTCCTTCTTTTTCTGCCCATTGACGAAGGGCTTTAAGTGCTAATCTCTGACATATACAAATCATTAATAATCAGCACAAAGATAAGACATAAATACTAAAACCAAAGCAAAAAAAGAGATTTATCGGACTAAAACCAAAGCAAGATTTATATTCATAATTAACCTTATTCATTAGAAAATTCTTATTTTTGCATTCAAAGCATTCATATATGGATATTTGGAGCAAAAAGAAACGTTCTGCCGTCATGGCTAAGATACGGAGCAAGGACACAAAACCCGAATGGATTGTGCGTCGTTACTTATTTTCCCGAGGTTATCGGTACTGCAAGAATGTAAAAGGACTACCCGGTACGCCTGATATCGTATTGCATAAGTATGCTATCGTAATTTTTATTCATGGGTGTTTTTGGCATGGGCATGAGGTGGATAAACATATTCCAGCAACGAACCATGAATATTGGAAAAATAAAATTGAAAAAAACAAATTACGCGATAAGAGAAATAAAGAGAAACTAAAGCAAATGGGGTGGCGGGTAATGACCATTTGGGAGTGTCAGTTAAAATCTGCAGTCAGACAAAAAACATTGTTGGAGATTGAATATCACATTAATCATTCTTATTTAGAATATTTCAGGCAAAAGCCTGTTAAACCCTACGAAACGAGACAAAATGAAAAAGCCCCCGGCATGGTAGCAGAGGGCGAAGAGTGGAGCGAACAAAAATAGTCCATCTGTTACCTAAAGATTTCCACCCAAGATGAATCAAACTGAATCGTCTTCAATATGTCTTCTTTTGTAAGAAGCGGCGGTTGTTTGACAGTAAACTTAATAGCATTTTCAGGTACGTGTGTATGGATGGTAAACTGAGAGCCATGAGGTTGCCAAGTGAAACAGATATTCCCCGTATCAATGGATTTTCCAATAAGATTACCATTCGGATTTACTTCCCAAACATAATCACTCGTACGGAACCGGCGATTGTCCTCTTCAAACAAGCAATAGCTGAGTAAGTCGTTAGAACGGATAAGAATGGATGTACGTACAGGATTATAGCTGTCTTGAGCTATATTGATACGCTCATTCCAAATGCCCAATACAGCACGTCCTGTCCTCTGAATATCTGCATGAGGGTCAGTAATCCCATAAGAATAATCAGGTGAACAACGTCCGCTGATGAGTCTTACGTTCTGTGCATTGAATGGCCTTAAGTTTTTTACAGTTTTCATAGACCACGCCATCTTTCCCAATATAACATCGGCTATTCCGACGGGAGAGTCAAGATGCTCGCCTTTAATAGCATCAGCAAAGGCATCCCCCCAATCTGCCCCACTGATATCCTTGCGCCCCACATAAAGCAAATGGACAAGGTAACCGCCAATGCGCACTATCAAATCATCCGGCAGTTCGTTTATCGGGTATGGTTCGTTGGTCATTAGTTTTTTGCTATCCCTAAGTCTCGGATGTTCCATATTATTAAAATTTATATGTTATTCAATATGTAATCTATCTTTCGTGCAATTTCTCTTATCATGGGTACTGCTACGCTGTTACCCGTCTGTCGTCGTATCTCTCCATGTGAAACTGCAATCTTATAATTATCGGGAAAGCCCTGCAGACGTAGCAGTTCACGAGAAGAAAGACGGCGCTGACCATTCACAAGTAAGTAATTGTAGGAAGCACCAGTACGCAAGGCACAAGCATAGTCCAGTACCGAAACGTTACCAGCTTTGTTTTCATGCCATATCGAGGGATAAAAAACAGTCTTGCCTTCTGTTTGCTTTTGCCGTTTTTGCAATATCATATCAGAAGCAAACAGTGAAGGGTCAATATCCTTATCATCTTCTAATATTTCTTTCAGATTATATGTTTTCTTTTTAAAATCAAAATTGAAAGCATCACACCGTTGCTGACTTCTGAAACCTACTATTATCACACGTTCACGTTTCTGCGGCAAACCGAAGTCAAGTGCATTCAGCACTTGCCATTTCACATGATAACCTAATTCGCCGAGTATACGCAAAATTGTGGAGAATGTTCTCCCCTGATCATGAGTTGTCAATTGTTTTACATTTTCCAGCAATACGGCTTCAGGCTGATGCCGTTCAAGAATTGTTGCAACTTCGAAAAACATCGTACCTCTTATATCTGCAAACCCTTGCATCTTACCCATAATAGAGAATGCTTGGCAGGGAAAACCAGCCAAGAGTAAATCGAAATGCTTGGGAATATACTTTTTAGTTACTTCCTTCGTAATATCTCCAAAAGGCATCTCGCCAAAATTAGCAAGATAGGTTTGCTGAGCATATTTGTCCCATTCAGACGAGAATACGCACCTATATCCCATTTCATTAAATGGTAACCGAATTCCTCCTATTCCAGCAAAAAGATCAATAAACGTATGTTGGCCAAATTTAGGGTTAGGAAATGGTACTTTGAAAAAGTCAGAGAAAAGGTTATAAGCAATTGGATTTTCTGCAACCTTTATTACATATTCATCCGTTATTTCTTCATCTTTATTGCTTTTCTTTCGTTCCAAAAACTCACGAATAGCATATATAATTTCTTGCTTGCTATCTTCATCACCAATATAAACATTATTATGAAGATATTGGCTAAGTACCGCTAATTGATTCTCCCAACTGGTTTCACCATACACTTTAATACCATTTTGCTCGTCAACTTCTTCCGGGAAGTCGACAAGTTTAATATTTTGTATTTTCTTTTTTCTTACAGCCATCTAATATTCAGTTATGACTGCAAAGATACTACTTTTATTGAGAACAACGAAGTTCGTCTTCGCAAACATCCATTTTCATTAGTAGCAGCTCATGCTCTTTACCACTCCTGTCATAAGCAGAACACTTTGTTACTTCGTATTTTCTTCACGCACCAACTCCCCTTCTTTCCATTCCTGTATTTTCACTCCAAGTGTATTTCCTTCACCTTCCATTCCGGAAAAATACAAGCGATGTTCACGACCGTCTTTTAACTTTACAATAAGTTCATCGGCTGAAGAGGCTGTAACGGACTGAACCAGACTTTCCTTTTCATAAGGTTCTATCACTGTCAGGAAACGGGCTTGCGAGGCGTCTGTACGGACACCGAAAGTGATGCGCCGTTCAGCCTCATCACCCAACGGATAATCTCCACCGATAACAGTTTTCAGGCGTGTTGCTTGAAGGTTGCTCAAATCAAAAGTATATTCCGCAGGAGTTTCAGCACCTGCATTCATCGGTTCGGCGGGTAATCCCCATGCATAATTCTCTCCACTGATATTGATACGTCCGTCAGCATAGTCCTTTGTCAAGCCGAACGGGTTATCCTGCACATTGTTTTTAATGGACGGGAGGTCGGCAAGGCGGATAGTTTTTCCGTCTTGGGTTTCCAGTACGGCTTCGCCCCAGAACAAAGTTCCGGCTCTACTCTCATTGGGAGTGGCAGAAGACAGCGTGAGTTTTTTCACTCCGGTAACATCCACATCCACTCTGCCCTCACCCAGAATCCAGACGCCGAATTTACCTTCGGCAAGCGTCTTGCCATCTCCCCGAACTGCATATTGCAATGGACGTTGTGTGCCATGATCTTCGGGAGCGCGCCCGGTGAAAGCTGTGCGTTGGGTACTGGGCCAGGCATTGTAAATGTCCATATAAAGATTTCCCGGTTCACCGGATATACGCGTTCCACGGTTGTCGGCATCCGGACCGAACTTCGTCAGGAAGCTGGCTTTCAGGGTTCCTGTTACGGAATAGTGGTTGACATCCGTCACCAAAGGGGCGGCACTTAAAGGGTCGGTGCCGAGCTGTGCCGTATGAGAAGTATGCTCTTTACTATCCGCAGCGAGTCCCAGCAAGCCCTTCACCTGGAACAGCAGGTCGAAACGGTGCTGCTTATTCTCCGTACTCTTGTCATAGTCGGCAAGAACAACATAATCATCGGTAACCACCATTAACCGGCGCTGGAAAATCGGTTCGGTAAATCCGGTCAGCACACCGAAATCCGGATGTTTATCGGGGATAGGAAAATAGCGGGCTTCCCATTCCGTCTTTTCTTTAAAATCTCTCGGACCTTTCATACTGTGGCGGAGTCCGCCGTATGCCGGATAACTCCATGCGGCAGTGGCTTCTACACAACCTGCCTGAAACAAATCGCCTGTATGGAACAAAGTGCGTTCGCTGTCGTCAGCTTCCTGCTGTTTCAGGTCGACGGTAACCATATTCTTTGAAAGGCTGGTCTGCACATAGAAGTTGTACATGTAGGGGGCATAGCTGTACCAGACCATTTCGGGGTTATAGAAGCTACGTCCGTAGCGCATCAATGACAGTAATCCGGTCCGGTCGAAATGCCCGTGATAGCCTCCGTGGGTTCCATACTTCAATACAGCCTGAATCTTCTCGCGGGCATCCTTTTGAGTGGAACGCAACATCAATGCTCCGGCATTGTCGGCATAAGCGCCACGCACTTCGGCGGGTTCTGCATCCGGCAGTTCCGGTACGCCATAAATCAAATCGTTCCTTTTAGGCGTCATACGTATGAATGCCGCATAGCGCGGATCACGAAAAGCGTAATAGGCCATTTCAAAACTGTCTCCACCCACTTCACGTTCCGTAGCGTCGTTAATGCCGAATATCCAACCGCGATAATCAAGGAAGGGAAGCAAGGCATCGGACATCATCTTAATGGTGACATAAGGCTGATGAATAGGGCCGCGGATACGGAAACTATGACCGTGATGCAGATTACGGCGATCTGCATCTTCATTGGCTCCTACCTTGTCATATTCAGGGGTAAGATTATAATCTACCGGGAATTTCTCTGTCAGCAGGGAGTAGCCGAAAGGATTCAAAGCCAGCCCTATTTGTACATATTCACTTGCCACCCACAGGTTGTAGCTCACGGTACACTCGTACCACCAGCCATCGGGCATAGTGTAGGTGCGGAATTTATCTATCAGACAGGAAGGAGCATAAAGCACTTCATCCACAAGCTGGAAGTCCTGAATGGCGAGGGCACAGAAAAAAACACCTGTCAATTGGGATACGGCCCAGTTGGCGCCCCCGGTACTTTTATAACGGAGAAATAAGTCTATATAGAGCCGGAACGTATATTCAATTTGTGCACATTCCGCATCAGTCAGTATTCCGGCATCCTGAATTAAATCGTATGCCTGCGCCAGATGCTGGAAGAAGTGTCCTTCTTGCACAGACGACTGATGGGAAGCTTTCCGGGTGAGCGGAAAACCGTTCTGATAATCGCTTATCATCAACAAGAACTGCTTTACTTTGCGGGCATATTCCGGATTACGGGTCAGTTGCCAGGCTATGGCACTATTCATTAAACCATGTTCGTGAGTGGTGGCACAAAGATAAGGAATACCGTCTCCATTAGCCACATAAGGAGGACGTAGGGGCACAATCCATGCTTTGGCATCCTGTATATAACGCTCTTTGCGGTCTTTCGCCCAATCATAATTCCCGGCTTTCCTGCGCACTTCATCCCATCCTTCTGCCGTATGGATGGTAAACGGATGCGGCATACTGCGCAGAGTGGTAAACGTTAATGTCCGGACTGCGGCAGGATTGGCTGACGGAAGAATTTGTAGAGTTTGTTTTTCCCTCCCTCCGGCAGGGATACCCGGTGGGACTATCACGCGTACATTCACTTTCCGGGTTTCACCGGAGGCTAATTCCAACTGTGCCGGCTCAACGGTTGCAGGAAAAGCCTCCCAACCATATTTCTGAATGGAGAAGTAGACAGATTGCGATGTCGGTTCGCAATTGGTGACGGTCACCGGATAAACAATCGTATCGCCGGGCTCACCGGGTCTTGAATAACAGTCGGCTGTGGTTTTCACTGAATTTCCTTCCAGCAAGCGGGTGGAAAGTAGTTTAACCTTACCGCCTCTTTCACCGGACAAGCGGAAGGCGATGGACTTTATACGCCGGATAGTGGTCTGCGATGCTTTGGGAGTATCAAAAACGGAGAAAGGAATAAGTAGCCTGCACTCTCCGTTCTTCTGCCTTTGCAGAGTGAAACGGGCACGTCGGGTATCGTATATATTTTCCTTGTTCAAGTCCGTTCCTACTTTCAGATTCTTGGCGGAAGCAAAAACTTCTACAGGAACATTGTCCACACCAGTCATCTTCAGATTGACTTCCAGAGCGTAATAAGACATAAGATCGATGACGGACTGATTGACATAAGGATGTTGGGGGCCGTCCGGTTCCGTATAGATAAAAGTGCCATCAGAAGAACACGTCCAGTCTTTAGCCAAGCCTTGCCAGTTCTTTCTGTCGGTAAAGATTCCGGTCTCCAACTTTTGACGGACTATGGAAACATCATAAATCTTGCCCACGGACGCCGTCTCGTCATATGCTTCAAAACGAACAAGTGCGGAAGACTTGCCCTGCAAGATAGAATCCGGAATGGGATATACTACATCAAACAGTCCATGACGGTTTCGGTTTAGTCCCTCCGTATAAAGAAGAGTACCGTTTACGGAAATATTGAATAAGAACTTCTTCCCTTTTTCGGGTTTATCCTCACTGGAATATTGAACTACTAATAATTGCGGAACTGTATCCAAGACCGACATTTGATAAGCAAATTCACTTTGAGAACTATTCTTCAAACGGGCAATATCATCCGATGCATAGACCACATCTACTATATAAGGCTCATATCTCTCCGGCAGATGGTCTTGGGCAGATGTCCATAGTGTTATCAAGCTATAAGCCAGCGTTAATAATATTATTTTCTTCATACTACATCTATTGGTTATTTGGGATAAGAATACGAATGAAACAGTATCGGTACTTACTTTCAATGTTCATTATTTATGGAATTAATTGTAATCACCATATGATTTCAGTAATTCCTAATAGTAGCATATACCCCATAAGCTTGTTCATCTATATCAAATAAAGGACACAATTGGTAGTTTTTCCCATTATTTCTCAAGAGGAAAATACCTTCTTCTTTATTCAAGACAGAAAGTTTTTTTAAAATTTCGTCGTGAGTTCCTTTCAATATGACTTCCTCATCACTCTCAAAAGCCAGTAACATTGGTCCATAGAATAGAGACAAAACGTCTTTATTATCCGGCATTGTTTTTAAATGAAAATCATAATGGAAGATTAATTTTACTTCGTCTTTATCGCGCCAGTTACGATTCAAATCAATATATGATGAAGGAAAGGTTTCAATCTCTTGTTTCTCTCCATTGATATACACTTCAGCATTCTTTGCCCAAGAGGGTATGAATAGTTTTAATGCAAATCCAACTTTCTTCTTTGTAGAAATAGTAAAACAGATATTCGTATCTTTGGGAAAGTTTCCATTCTGTTCTAAACGAACATTCTTCTCTTTCCAATTCACTTCAGAGGGGACAAAGAGATTCACCCAAAGAGCAGAATCATCATGATAATAAATACCAGAATTAAGCCGTGAGTATGCCTCGGCACTTGACCCGCTACAACAAGCAAAATCATTATCTTTCAGGTATTTTTTATTTCGCGGAGAGCCCAAAGGCAAATGATACATATAGGCTCCGGTGTGAGCACTTTGCGATGCTAGCACAGCATTATAAAAGGTGTTCATATAAGCATCAGCATATTTGGGAGCAGCAGTCCAGGTGAAGATGGAAGAAGTCAGTTTTTGTGTATTATGAGACACACAACTCTCCGCTATTTCCTTTGTCAGCGTGTTACAAAGATGGCCAGGTACTCCCCAATGCTCTGCTGTAACAGAAGTTCGGGTGGTTGCGTTAGGACGAGGACCGCTACTTGTGCCGTTGGCATAAACATGCTGGCTAATAAGCATATCCCAAAAATTTGTACTTGCTGCGTAATATTTCGATTCGCCAGTAATTGAATAACGTTGAGCAAAACCATTGACAAGCACTAAATGGGTATTAGAATGAAGACCGGACAAGATATCTTTATTCTCGGCTAAAGGGGTGATGAACCAATTCCGGTCGAAAATTTCAGCTAATGCCAGATGCTTGGGGTTTCTTGAAATCTTATATAGCTTATACAACACCTCATTCATAGCCCCCGGTTCATTTTGCGGATTGGCATCTACTGTATAAAGCATCTTTTCTATCGTTTCTCCACTCAACTTCGACATACGATTATCCACATATGCAGCCATATCCAATAACATATCATAAGCTTTTTGATTACCTGTATGGGTATAGGCATCCAGCAAACCTTGCATAACTTTATTATATGTATAGTAAGGTGCCCAGACTCCGGTAAATTTGGCTTCCAATGCATCAAAGTCTTTATCCGGAAATGCACTCAGATAACTATTGCCAAAACTCTGCTGACATTTGCAGAGTTCGTCAATCATGTACCGTAACCGTTCAACCAGTTCCAGGTCTTTATATTTTTCTACCAGACTGGAAACAGCAGATAAATAATGTCCTACAAAGTGTCCTCTCAAACCTATTTTAGGAGACTCCCATCCTTCTAAAGGTTCTGCATTTGATGGCAATCCGGCAGTCACCCTGAAGTTGTGCAGCAATCTGTCAGGATCCAGCGATTTCAGAAAAGTGATGTTAAGTTCCTCTCGTTGTTTAATCCACGATGACTTCAGTGTTACCTCTTCATTGGAAAATGGCAGTACCTTTTCGATTTTGGAAATATCTATTGTTTTTTGACTGAATAAGTTAAGATGAATAAAACTCATCATTAACATAAAAATTACTTTCCGCATACTAATTGTTTTATATATCAATTGTTACTATTGTTTTAATTATCCATTAAATACGAATGAGAAACGATTTACACTTAGGCTTTCGAAAAGAGTTATTCCTTCCTTATATTAGGTAGAATATCGATTTCATTCGTATTTTTGTATGAAACAGTGTATTTTATAAGTATTAGAAAAATTAATATGAAAACTATGAAACCTCTATTTATCCTATTTTTAGCTGCTTTCTGTCTGCCGGTTCAAGCCCAGTTGCTCATTTATCCCGAAGGTTTAAGAACCGGAATGCCACATAATGATGATTATACCGTACGTGTGCGTGTACCCGGCGAAGAGTGGCAGGATTTATTCGAATACAATGTACAGGTAGATATGGACAAGGTGCAGAATGCTTCTATGGTACAGTTCGATATGTCCAGTGCGGTAGAGGTTATGGTGAAGAAGAATAACGGTACAGTACGCGAAGTAGCTATACGTCCATTGAATAATAAAGTGACCTACAAGCAAGTGCAAAACACAATTATCTTCACGCTGGATAAGCCTCAATATCTCTCGGTAGAATTTAACGGCGACCGTTTACGCAATTTACATCTCTTTGCCAACCCAATGGAGACGGAAACTTATACGAAAGAAGAAAAGGGAGTGATATACTTCGGTCCCGGTATACACCGTCCGAAAGATTTACCCAATAACCAAATCCGAATTCCCAGTAATACGACTGTATATCTGGCTCCAGGGGCAGTGGTTAAAGCCAAACTACTGGTAGATAAGGCAGAGAATATACGTATCATCGGTCGTGGCATACTGGACCACCCTATCCGAGGTATAGAGATTACAGATTCAAAGAATATCTTGATAGATGGCATTACAGTTGTAAATCCCGACCATTACACTATCTTTGGCGGAGGCACCACAGGAATCACGATCAAGAATCTGAAATCTTTCAGTTGCAAAGGCTGGAGCGATGGCATTGATATGATGTGTTGCCACAAAGTTCTCATCGACAATGTATTTATGCGTAACAGTGATGACTGCATCGCCCTTTATAACCATCGCTGGAACTGGTGGGGCGGCACGAGTGACATCACGGTGCAGAACTCCATTCTGTGGGCAGATATAGCACATCCCATCAATATAGGCGGACATGGAGACCCGGATTCTCCAACGGGTGAAGTGATTGAGAATGTGACGTTCCGCAACATTGATATCCTAGAACATGACGAGGATGATCCTCCGTATCAAGGATGCATGGCGGTAGATTGCGGCGACAAGAATCTAGTACGCAACATTCTGTTTGAAGACATTCGTGTAGAAAGCATTCAGGAAGGACGTCTGTTCTATGTAAAAGTTCGTTTCAATCCTAAATACGACAAACAACCGGGAAGTGGCATCGACGGAATTACTTTCCGTAATATTACCTATACGGGTATTGGAGAAAATCCTTCGCTAATCCAAGGATTAGACAAAGACCGGATGGTGAAGAATGTAACGTTTGAGAATGTCGTTATCAACGGGGAAAAGATGAAAGACCTGAAAGGAATTTCCACAAATGAATTCATAAAAGGAATTAAAGTGAAATAATATTGATCTTGCAGACCTCTTTTGAGTAAATTCTATTCCCCGTTCGTATTTATTAATAAAACCAAAGAACAATGAATAGATATAAGCAACTCCTCTTGATTATTCTTCTCTTCCTTACCTGCCCCCTCCTCCAAGGAGGTTGTGTAAAAAGTAAGAATCAAGTGTTCTTTGACATATTGTATAAAAAGGATTTTATATCTTTGCTTTGATAACAATAGGATTAATTTTA
>NZ_JH992943.1:81593-481795 GCF_000315485.1 Bacteroides oleiciplenus YIT 12058
GTACTATTGCAACAAGTCCACTATTGGGGTATTAAGTATACCTAATAGCGGTCATTTGCCAAAGGACAACAATAGAAATTCCAAAATAAAGAGATAAAGAGCATTTCCTTTTTAATACAAAATGTCAAAGAACACTTGATTCTTACTTTTTACACAACCTCCAAGCCGGAGAGTGGCAATGGTCTGTAACGTTGGATGGAACAGTTTCCGGTGAGACGGGGAAATATCCTACGGCTTTCTTATGGATACCTGCTGACTGCATGCAGGTAAAAGCCATTATTGTGGGACAGCACAATATGAGTGAAGAGACCCTCTTTGAGAATCCTCTTTTCCGCAAGGAGATGCAGCAACTGGGAATCGGATTTGTCTGGATTACACCGGGAATCGACCAGCAATGGGATGTATCGAAAGGTACACAACAAATCTTTGAAAAGATGATGTCCGACTTAGCAAAAGTCAGCGGTTACAGGGAATTGAAAAATATTCCGATTGTGCCTATCGGACATTCAGCTATGGCAACCTACCCCTGGAACTTTGCAGCATGGAATCCGAAACGGACACTGGCCATCATCTCACTGCACGGTGATGCTCCCCGCACAAACTTGACCGGCTACGGACGGGAAAATCTGGAATGGGGAAGAAACCGTAACATTGATGGCATTCCCGGACTCATGATAGAAGGAGAGTATGAATGGTGGGAAGACCGCGTCACTCCCGCTCTGGCCTTCCGCATGATGTATCCGAAAAGCTGTGTCTCTTTCCTCTGCGACACAGGACGTGGACATTTTGATGTAGCAGACGAAACCGCAGCGTATATCGCTTTATTTCTGAAAAAAGCAATAGAACAAAGATTCCCGGATGAATTTTCGGAAGACGGAATTGTAAAAATGAAACCGATAAATCCAACCGATGGTTGGTTGGCAGAACGTTGGCATCCCAACCAGAAAAGACGTGCCAAAGCTGCCCCTCATTCTGCATATAAAGGTGACCGCCACGATGCTTTCTGGTATTTTGATGAGGAAATAGCTACCATTACAGAAAAGCGCTACGCAGAAAATCCGGGCAAAAAAGAGCAATATCTGAGTTTTACGCAGGATGGAAAACTTCCGAAATATGACGAGAAGCTACATGCACGCATTCAGACCACATTCCTCCCCGAAAAAGACGGAGTAACCTTTCATTTAAAAGCCGTCTTTACTGATTCTTTGCGAACCCAATTTTCGCAGGAACATGCAAACGGGGTACCGGAAATCACACGCATCTGTGGACCTGTACAGAAGGTAAATGACACTACTTTCATCGTGTCATTCTATCGTATGGGAATGGATAATCCCCGGCGTACAAACAGCATATGGCTGTTGGCCAGTAACCCAGGAGACCGAAAATACAAGAGTACAGTGCAACAACTTACTTTCAATATTCCTTATCGGAACACTGATGGAAAACGGCAGCATATCCTGTTTCCCGGTTTACCGGATGTGAACAAAGCGACAAAATCCCTGACTCTCAAGGCAAGCAGTGATTGCGGATTACCTGTCTCCTACTATATAAAAGAAGGTCCCGCCATAATACAAGGTAATCAGGTAGTACTTACCCCTATCCCACCCCGCTCCAAATTTCCGATGAAAGTCACCGTTGTAGCCTGGCAATATGGCATTGCCGGAAAAGTACAGACAGCAGAACCAGTGGAACGTATCTTTTTCATCACAGATAAGAAAGGAGGCCAAGGAGTTATCGCTTCGCTCAGGAGTTAGAGGGAGTTAAAGGCCGATAGTCCCCTTAATGCTTTCCTTTGCTTGTGAGTAGCAGGAGTATCGGCTTTTAACTCCTAAGCCTGCCCCGCGGGCGGATAGCTCCTTCTAACTCCCGATTTACTTCATATCCGCACAAAAATGAAGTAACTTTGCCAACAGACAAAAGATATTCCATATTTCCAAAAGGGCTTTTGAGTATCCATTACTCCTTATTCGTATATTACACATAGAAAACGTTCAAGTAAAAAAGTGACCCTTAAAATATAAAAGTATGAAATGTAAAAAGTTAATAGTGATAACTATTTGTTCGATAGTAGCGAGCAACCTTCTTGCCCAATCCATCTATCCCGGACAGCATGCAGGGAAAATGAAAAAAGAAACCATAGCTCCTATGCAGGTACAAAGTTTTGATTTAAAAGATATACGCCTGCTTCCGAGCCGCTTCCGCGACAACATGATGCGGGACTCTCTCTGGATGACCTCAATAGCAACCAACCGTCTGCTACACAGCTTCCGCAACAATGCAGGTGTATTTGCAGGACGTGAAGGCGGATATATGACCGTAAAGAAACTGGGCGGTTGGGAGTCTCTGGATTGCGAAATACGCGGACATACCACCGGACACCTATTATCAGCATACGCACTGATGTATGCAGCCTCCGGAAGTGAAATCTTCAAATTAAAAGGCGACAGTCTGGTCAGCGGATTGGCTGAAGTGCAGGACGCTTTGGGAAACGGATATCTCAGTGCTTATCCCGAAGAACTGATTAATCGAAATATACGTGGGACAAGTGTGTGGGCACCTTGGTATACATTGCACAAACTCTTTTCCGGCTTGATAGACCAATACCTCTATACAGACAATAAACAGGCATTGAAAGTAGTAACCCGCATGGGTGACTGGGCTTACAATAAACTGAAGCCTCTTGATGAAGAGACACGAAAGAGAATGATACGGAACGAGTTCGGCGGAGTAAACGAGTCTTTCTATAACCTCTACGCCATTACAGGAGATGAACGCTACCATTGGCTCGCCAATTTCTTCTATCACAACGATGTAATCGATCCTCTGAAAGAACAGCGCGACGATTTGGGTACGAAACACACCAATACATTCATTCCCAAGGTTCTGGCCGAAGCCCGCAACTATGAGCTGACGCAAAATGCAGAAAGCCGCACGCTGACTGATTTCTTCTGGCATACCATGATTGCCCATCACACCTTTGCCCCCGGCTGCAGCAGTGATAAAGAACACTACTTTGACCCGCAGCAATTCTCCAAACACCTCACCGGCTATACCGGAGAAACATGTTGCACATACAATATGCTGAAACTAAGCCGTCACCTGTTCTGCTGGACGGGAGATGCCTCCATAGCTGACTACTATGAACGGGCACTCTACAACCATATCTTGGGACAGCAAGACCCGGAAACCGGAATGTTCTCCTATTTCCTGCCTTTGCTATCCGGCTCACACAAAGTGTACAGTACCCAAGAGAACTCTTTCTGGTGTTGTGTAGGCAGTGGCTTTGAAAACCATGCCAAATACGGAGAAGCCATTTATTATCAGAATGAGAAAGGAATTTACGTGAATCTCTTTATCCCTTCAGAAGTAAACTGGAAAGAAAAAGGAATGACTATTCGTCAGGAAACGAACTTCCCAGCGGAAGAAACCACTATCCTGAGCATCCATGCGAAAGAGCCGGTAAAAACGACTGTTTATCTGCGCTATCCCTCATGGAGCAAGAAGGTGACAGTATCCGTTAATGGCAAGAAAGTATCTGTAAAACAAAAACCAGGATCATATATTGCCGTCACACGCCAATGGAAAGACGGAGATAAGATTGAGGCCAATTATCCAATGGAAATACAGTTGGAAACAACTCCCGATAATCCTCAAAAGGGAGCGTTAGTATATGGGCCGTTAGTATTGGCGGGTGAACTTGGCACCGAAGGAATGCAGTCTCCGGCTCCTTTCTCCAATCCTGCGCTATATAATGATTACTATACTTACGATTATCATATTCCGGCAGGATTGAATACGACATTGCAAGTAGACTTAAAACACCCGGAACGTAGCCTGCAACGTACAGGTAAAGAACTGGAGTTCAAAAATGCGGAAGGTACTATATTGAAGCCTCTGTACGATGTGCACCATCAACGTTATGTTGTATATTGGGATTTAAAAACAAAATAGATGAAAAAGAATCTTCTTACAGTTTCTCTTTGGGGAATTTATTTTTTACTCCTATCATGCCGCCCTGTCAGTAACAGGCAAGCGGCTTATGATTTTGCACCGCTCGATTCTATTATCACTGGCTGGATAGATAAAGAGTATTATCCCGGAGCAACCATTTGTGTAGTTAAGGATGATAGTATTATATTTCAGAAAGCCTATAGGAATTTTACTCCCGACACTAAAGTGTATGTTGCGTCTGCCGGAAAATGGGTAGCAGCAGCAGTCATTGGAGCAGTGGTAGACCGTACTGGCCTGAGTTGGGATGATAGTGTGGCAAAATGGATACCGGAATTTAAAAACGATATCAAAGGAAGCATCCCGCTACGGCAATTACTTTCGCATACTTCCGGTGTACGCCCGTATTTACCGGAACCTCGGGTAGACAACTATAATCATCTGGATTCATCCATGATTGAGATTCTTCCATTGGATACGGTTTTCACTCCGGGCACCCGCTTTGAATATGGCGGACTTGCCATGCAGATTGCCGGAAGGATGGCAGAAAAAGCCATGAATAAAGAATTTGAAGAACTATTCCAGGAGTTGATTGCCAAGCCTTTAGGAATGAACAATTCTCATTTCACTCCGATCAATACAGACGGCGGACATGCACCGATGCTAGGAGGAGGACTATGCACAACCTTGCACGACTATATGTGTTTCCTGAATATGATATACCATGAAGGTATGTTCAAAAGCAGGCAGATACTACAACCGGAAACTATACGAGAAATGCAAGCTGATCAAATAGGCAATGCCGAAGTCCGTCCGGGAGAATATGTAGAACGAGCTTTAGGACAACACCATACCGGTATTTATGGATTAGGAGAATGGAGGGAATTGGTAGACCCGACAACAGGTGAAGCCTATCAAATCAGTTCGCCAGGTTGGGCCGGTGCTTACCCATGGATAAACAAACGTGACCAGGTATATGGTTTCTTTATTACCCATGTACAGGGAAGTTCTCAGAAAGAAGATGGATTTTCATCTTTCTATGGAAGTCCGGTTCTATCAAAAACTGTTTCAGAAATAGTTTCCTCCATAAAGTGATCAATGCCCGTTTCAGAAGTGAAAAACGACCGGCAGCAGTTGTCGTTAATGGAAAGGGAATACCAATCGTTTACGAAAAGTCAACTATCAAGATAAAGCAATAACAAATTCCCGATTCTACCCAATTATTCTTCCATTCAATTGAGTATATTCTTCTGATAAACCGTATTTATATAAAAACAATAAGTACAAAGATTATGAAGAATATAAATTCGGCAATCATTATGCTGGCTTTCAGTTCCACTCTCCTTGCAGAAAATACAAAGGAACTGAAGCTGGCATCTCCCAATGGGACACAGGAAATCGTGTTCTATCAGAAACAAATTTCACCAACGGTGAACCAACTTTGTTACCGGGTGGACTATAAAGGGCATCCTGTCATCAACGAATCACGTGCCGGGCTGGAACTGGATAATCGCATTTGGGAAATGGCTTTAGGAGCGAGAGACCTCAAACAACCTGCATCCTGGATGGATAACCTGGAAGTGGACTCCGTAACCTATCAGCCCGAAACAAACATCACCTGGCATCCCCTTTACGGAGAGCGCAGCACAGTACGCGACCATTACAAGGCCGCTACCATCTATTTATCCAAAAAAGATAATTCCCAATACCGCCTCAACGTCGAAGTGCGCGCCTACGATGAAGGTGTTGCTTTCCGCTATTTCTTTCCCGAACATCCGAAAGCCATCTTCCACAAAGTGGTGGGCGATCTGACGGAATACACACTTCCCGAAGGCACGAAAGCATGGACGGAACAGTGGGCACAGGCTTTTTTCGAATATCTGGATATAAACGACATCAAACGTCCGGTGGAACGTGCTCTGACTATGGAACTACCTAACGGAACATGGGCTGCACTGGCTGATGCTGATATAGACGACTGGTGCCTCACCAAATATCTCGCCTCTACAGAAAAAAAGAATACGCTCACTTCTATCATGTATAGTCCCGTAGACGTAGTGACCTACTATGCTACTCCCTGGAAAATTGTGATGGCGGCAGATAAACCTGGAGAATTGCTGGAACACAATGACATTATCCAAAATTTAAATCCTCCTTGTGAGATAGCAGACGCTGCTTCCTGGGTGAAACCGGGTAAAATTATGCGTGAAACTACCATCACCACCGAAGGGGCTATTGCAACAATTGATTTCTGTGCAGCGCACAACATTCCATATATGCTTTTCGACTGGCAATGGTATATGCCCTGTACGTCGCATGACGGAGATGCTACGAAAGTAGTTCCCAAACTGGATATGCCTCGTGTAATAGCTTATGGAAAAGAAAAAGGTATAGGCATATGGGTATACGTCAATCAACATGCACTGATGAAACAAATGCGGGAGCTTTTCCCATTGCTCCGCCAATGGGGGATTGTTGGTGTGAAATCCGGATTTGTGCAATACGCCAGCCATCGCTGGGCCACATGGATGCACGATATGGTACGTCTGGCAGCAGAAAATCACCTACTAATGAATATTCACGATGAATATCGTCCGTCCGGTTTCAGCCGTACATATCCTAACCTTTTGACGCAGGAAGGAATCTGCGGAAATGAAGAATTCCCTGATGCAACCCACAATGTGACATTGCCTTTCACGCGCATGATTAACGGTGCGGCAGACTATACCATCTGTTACTACGACAAACGTCTGAAGACAACACATGCCCATCAACTGGCAGCCTCACTCGTCTTCTACAGTCCGTTGCAAACCATTTTCTGGTATGATAAGCCGTCATTCTATAACGGAGAACCGGAAATTGAGTGGTTCGAAAACCTGCAAACCGTATTCGATGATACAAAAGTATTGGACGGAACACCCGGTAAAAACATCACCATGGCACGCCGCAAAGGGCAAGAATGGTTCGTCGCAGCCCTGACAAACAATGATGGTTCTACCGAAAATATCAATCTTTCTTTTCTCGATAAAGACCAAACATACCTCGCCTATATCTACACCGATGGAGGCGAAAAGATAAAAACCAAGACGCAAGTAGCATGTACCTACCTCCTGGTAAATGGTACTCAAACGATGAAGTTCCAACTAAAGCCAAGCGGTGGCGCTGCTATACGTTTCGTCCCTATCGATGGAAAAGAAATGAAAAGATATAAGCAATACAAAGGACAACTATTATAAAAATAGATTTTCCATTGAGTGGATATAAATACTTAACCGTATTAATAAGCAATATTAGACTCTAACATGGATGAATTTAGGTAGAAGATTTTTTAAGGTAAAAAGAATTGTTTTCAGGATGTTTTATTTTAAGGTAATTAAGGATGAAAAAGATACTTCTATTTGCGACTGTACTATGTGCCGCATGCTGGCAAGCAGAGGCTCAATATGTATCCAAGGTTTGGGTGGCGGACCAAAAAGATGGCACCTACATAAACCCTGTGCTACATGCTGATTATTCCGATCCGGATGTTTGTGCTGCGGGTGAAGATTTCTACATGACAGCTTCCAGTTTCGGATGTGCTCCGGGACTCCCGATTCTGCATTCCAAAGATTTGGTAAACTGGAAATACGCAGGATATGCCCTGAAAGAGATTGAACCTGTTAGTTTTTTCAATTCTCCCCAACATGGCAAAGGTGTATGGGCACCATCTATCCGCCACCACAACGGAGAATTCTACATCTACTGGGGCGATCCCGACCACGGCATCTTTATGGTAAAAACGAAAGATCCCGCGGGAGAATGGGAAAAGCCGGTACTGGTAAAAGCTGGACGGGGAATGATAGACCCTGCCCCCCTATGGGATGAAGATGGAAAAGTTTATCTGGTACATGCATGGGCTGGAAGCCGGGCAGCTCTGAACAGCGTTGTCACTATATGCGAAATGAACACGGAAGGTACCAGGGTAATCAGTGAACCTATATTGGTATTCGATGGAAATGATGGAATGAACCACACTGTGGAAGGTCCTAAACTCTACAAACGAAATGGGTATTATTACATATTTGCACCTGCGGGAGGCGTAGCAACCGGATGGCAATTGGTGCTGCGCTCACGCAATGTGTACGGTCCTTACGAGAAAAAAATCGTCATGGCACAAGGCAATACAGATATCAATGGCCCGCATCAAGGTGCATGGGTAGATACCCCCACCGGAGAATCCTGGTTCGTCCACTTTCAGGACAAGGCAATGTATGGACGTGTAGTTCATCTGAACCCGATGAAATGGGTAAATGACTGGCCTGTGATAGGAGAAGATAAAGACGGAGACGGCTGCGGTGAACCCGTAACCCGTTATAAAAAGCCCAATGTAGGCAAAAGCTATCCCGTAGAAACACCGGTCGAAAGCGATGAATTCAACACCCGCCAATTAGGAATGCAATGGGAATGGCATGCCAACTATCAAGACACATTCGGCTTTACTTCCGACCTCGGCTTCATACGCATCTACGGACACATCCTTTCCAAAGATTTCGTGAACTTCTGGGAAGTACCCAATTTGCTATTACAAAAGTTCATGGCCGAAGAGTTCACCGCAACCACCAAATTAAAGGTATCCGCCAAAATGGATGGACAGCAATCAGGACTGATTGTCATGGGATGGGATTACTGTTATATCGGCGTTGAAAAAGAGGGAGAGAAATTTATACTGAAACAAGTGACATGCACAGATGCGGAACAAGGAACACCCGAAACAGTCACCCAGTTGGCAAATATTCCTATCAGCAAACAATTTGGCGCAGGATTGTATCCGAATTATGAAAGAGAAATTTATTTGCAGGTCAAAGTTAGTAAAGGTGGCATCTGTCACTTCTATTACAGCTTGGACGGAAAGAAATATAAAACAGCCGGTACATCTTTCACTGCACGGCAGGGAAAATGGATAGGTGCTAAAGTCGGACTATTCAGTACCGCCCCTTACGGCAAAGAAAGAGGATGGGTGGACGCCGATTGGTTTCATGTGGACAAATAAAAAGAACTAATTATATGAAAACAAAAGAATTATTAATCGGTGCATGTCTGTGCATACTTTCAGCTTGCAACATGCCCGGCAAAGGAACAGGTTTAGACGTCTATGAGGCGCTAGACTACTGCAACGATCAGGTTGAGCGTACATTGACCGAACTCAAGGGGACTGACGGCACAATCGACTATACGATGATGCCCCGCAACATTATGGACAGCCTCAACGTCTGGCATTGCAGAAAAGCGACAAAAGATGAATGGTGCAGTGGCTTCTGGCCGGGTGTGCTATGGTATGACTACGAATATACCGGCAAGGCGGCTATCAAAGAACAAGCTGAAAAGTTCACAGAACCATTGAAATTCCTGTCACAGATTCCGGCATACGACCATGATTTGGGTTTTCTAATCTTTTGTAGCTACGGCAACGGCTACCGCCTGACGAACAACCCGGAATATAAACAGGTCATTCTGGATACGGCAGATTCATTGGCTACATTGTTCAGACCGCGTGTAGGAACCATTCTTTCCTGGCCGAGAAATATAGAAATGTTCGGCGGACATAACACAATCATGGACAACATGATTAACCTGGAAATGCTTTTCTGGGCTGCCAAAAATGGCGGAAATCCATATCTGGCGGATATTGCGGTATCACATGCCGACAAAACAATGAAATATCAGTTCCGCCCAGATTACACTTCCTATCACGTAGCCGTATACGATACGCTGACGGGAGACTTTATCAAAGGAGTTACTCATCAGGGGTATGCAGACAACACCATGTGGGCACGCGGACAGGCATGGGCTATCTATGGTTATACAGTGGTCTATCGGGAAACTCTCGACCCGCGTTATCTGGACTTCGTACAGAAAGTCACGGACGTGTATCTGCAAAGATTGCCGGAAGATTATGTACCTTACTGGGATTTTGATGACCCCGGTATTCCCAACGCTCCGCGTGATGCTTCCGCTGCCTGCATTACAGCTTCAGCCTTACTGGAATTATCAACCTATTTGCCTGCAAATAAAGGTAGTGAATATAAAGATGCGGCCATAAAAATGCTGGCAAGTCTGAGTTCGGACCAATATCAATGCGGTAAAAGTAAACCTGCATTCCTCCTCCACTCTACAGGACATCTACCGGGTAATTCAGAAATAGATGCTGCCATCATCTATGCAGATTATTACTACATAGAAGCCTTGATACGACTGAAAAACTTAATCGAAAACAAGGCTGTCATATAAAGGCAACACTCTCCCCTCTTACTGTTCCAGTTTGAGGGGAAGTGTAAACCAGAAGGTAGAGCCTTTTCCCAACGTAGATTTAACTCCGATTTCGCCACCCATATTCTGAATGATAAGCTGGCAGATGGGAAGACCTAAACCGGTACCTTGCTTGAAGCTATCCAGTTTAATGAAACGCTCAAATATAAGATGGAGCTTATCTTCCGGAATCCCAGTTCCCGTATCAGTTACATAATAATAGATGTCTTTTTCACGAACTTCATAGCCATAACGAATACTACCACTTGAAGTGAATTTACTGGCATTGGTCAGGAAATTCAAAACAAGTTGTTGTAATCGATTCTGATCCGAGAAAACAAGATAGTTGTCGTGCATTCCAGGTTCAAAAATCAGTTCAACCCCATCCTGCAAGCGTGAATCTATCACTTCCTTAAGGGTTATCAAAATCTCATTCAACTCAAATTCCGAATAATGCAAGTCCAGTGCTCCGGCTTCTATCTTGGATAAATCGAGTACATCATTGATGAGTTGCAACAGAATCCCATTATTCTTCTCAATGATGCTGACATATTCCTTCTTTTCTTCTTCATCTTCTGTCATTGTCAATATGCTTGAGAAGCCAATAATGGCATTCAGCGGAGTACGGATTTCATGACTGATATTGGCAAGAAAAGCTGATTTCAGCCGATTGGATTCTTCAGCATGTTCTTTGGCAGCAATCAGTTCCCGTTCTGCTGCTTTACGTTCTGTTATAAACAATGAAGAGCCAACTACCATCAAGGGTTTGCCCTTATCATCATACTCTTCTACAAAGCCGCGTGCCTCCATCCAGTCAATATCCTGCTCCATAGCGTCGTGACGGTGAATACGAAATTCCTCCCGGAGCTCTTTGATTTTATTAGAACGTATATCCTGAAATACCTGCCGAAGGCGCTCCCTGTCTTCCTCGCAAATATGAGTCAGATAATCCTGCATACCGATAGAATAAGTCATCTCGGATATTGCCTCCTTACCCGGTTCTATCGGCGTATACGAACTATATGTAATCTCATCCGTCAGTAAATCCCATTGCCAGGGAAGCAAATCAACTACTTCCAATGCCATAGCCAGTTTAGTATGAGTAAAGCGTTGGTTCTGCTCCACTTGCTGGAGTCGTTCCAGAATTTTATTTCTCCGGAGTTGGAAAAAGAGCACAATCAACAATAAGGACACACCGCCCACTGCAATAGAAGACTGATACTTTTGCATAAAAGTAGGTGGGGCATTCAGGAAAATAGTTCCCGCCGGACAATTCTCCGGCAATAAGCCAAAGTCCACCATATAGGGATAATTGAAGATAACAACCGGCTTCGGGTCATACAAAGCAATGCCACGTGCCTGCTTCCCATCTACTATGGCGTCAATTGCTTTTACAATTCCCTCACAATACAGGTCCATGTCATAGACGCATCCCCCTATTATGTTGCCGTCTTCTTCAATACTCGATAAAGAAGCTGACAAAGCAAAAAACGGACTGGGCATAGAAGAATTGGCTATCACTTTATAAGAGTTGGCCATCAGCACCATATTGCCTGCAAACATTCGTTTGTGAAACCACGAAGCAAACAGTATTCCCGTTTCTTTCGGAGAAACCTGACGCAAAGTATCCAGCAACTGGTCGGAACTCCAACTGCCAGCAGATAGATATTTATAGCTCAAATCAGGATATTTTGTTCTGATAAACTCCCGGACTTGCTGATCGTAATCAATATCACGATCTGTCTGATCGCCAATCAATAGCAAACTTTTCATACCCGGAAGCATGCGATGTATCAGTTGTATATTCTGCGGAATAAAAGAATGTGCCTGCAAGAAAGTCATATTATATTCTTCACGTAAATCTTTCAGAGAAATCCGGTTCTGCTTCGGAACAATTTGATTATAAATATAGGTAGTATCTGGTCCCACATATTCACTTTCAGCACATACAATTAAAGACACATCTCCCCAATGCTTTCGCATATCATCCCGCAACAATAAGGGTGCATTGCCCAGCATCAATACTGCTTTCGGGGGATTTTCTCCATAGGTAGAAAACAAGTTTTCTTTATATTGTCTCAGAATTTCGGGTGTTTCAATAGTCAGAATATTCATATATTCCACTTTCATACTTATATTTCTCCGGTCATACTCTTTCTGCATAATGTGTGAAATAATAGTCTGACTCCAGGGAGCGCCTGATACATAACTGCTGATAATCAGCAAATCCGTACTAGTATTCTCCCTCTTATTCTTATCCTCAGCTGACACCGAAGAAGAGAGATATAATAAAATGATAAGGAAAAGATATTTTATATAAAGTAGTATTCTCATGATTGCATAATCTAATTTTCTAAAAAACACATAATAATAATAATTAGTTCGCCAGAAAAATATTTTCAATTCGGCAATCAATATTTTTTTCAATAAATAATTTTATATTTGCATTCGAACAATAACCACGAAAAACTATTATATATGAAGACGTTTATTTATTTATCCATGTTCATATCCGTTATAGGATGTATCAGTTCTTGCAAACAAGAAGATCAGCCCCAAGTGTTCAATGGTATTGTTTATGATGTCACAATGAGTAATATTACTCTAATAACCAGTAAAGGGGATACAGTCAATATCAGTACCATGGATGACAATACCAACAAAGTAGGTGGGGTACTGTTGGATGATAGTGTGGAAGTGACATGCGTCAAGGAAGAGATTGAAGGGAGAGAGATTCTGCAAGCCATAGAAGTGACAATCATCAAAAAGTGATATTATGGGGTGTTTTATTCAACACCCCACTCTTTTATTCCCTATTCATAAGACGTTGCTCCGCCATAGCTTCATACTTTGTTCCCGGACGTCCATAGTTAGCATATGGATAAATAGAGATGCCACCACGTGGAGTAAAGAGACCTGTCACCTCAATATACTTAGGTTTCATCAGGTTGATAAGGTCTTTCATTATAATATTCACGCAATCTTCATGAAAAGCACCATGATTTCGGAAGCTAAAAAGATAGAGCTTCAAACTTTTGCTTTCCACCATTTTAATATCAGGAATATAGCTGATACGAATTTCTGCAAAATCAGGTTGCCCGGTTATGGGACATAAACTGGTAAATTCCGGACAATTAAAACGCACCCAATAATCATTCCCGGGATGTTTGTTATCAAAAGCTTCCAATACTTCGGGAGCATAATCTTGCTTATATTCTGTTTTTCTTCCCAAAAGGGATAGTTGGTCTTTCAATTCAGTCATAACTCTACTATCATTTACTATTAAGATATTTCTCTAATCCTTCACGGCGCAACTTGCACGCAGGGCAGTGACCGCAACCATCCCCCGGGATACCATTATAACACGTCAAAGTTTCGCTGCGTATCAACTCCAGTACTCCCAACTCATCTGCCAATCTCCAGGTTTCCGCTTTATCAATCCACATCAAAGGTGTATGGATCACGAACTGTTCGTCCATAGCCAGATTCAACGTTACATTGAGAGACTTGATAAAAGCATCCCGGCAGTCAGGATATCCACTGAAGTCTGTCTGAGATACTCCTGTCACCATGTGACTGATGCCACGCTCACGGGCATACACGGCAGCGATACTCAGAAAGAACAAATTACGCCCCGGCACAAATGTATTGGGAAAACTATCGACAGGCTTCTCTTGATCCATGACCATAGTAACATCCGTGAGCGAATTATGCCCTAACTTACCGATAAAAGATACATCCATCACTTCAAAATCCACATCGGCTTTACGGGCTATTTCCCGCGCCAATTCTACCTCTTTCTCATGCTTCTGTCCATACAGGAAACTCAAAGCAACCACTTTCTTGAATTTACGCTTCGCCCAAAACAGACAAGTGGTAGAATCTTGCCCACCACTAAATACTACTAATGCAACTTCTTTATTCACAATTATTTAATTATTACTTGCACATCACCTTAAATATCTTTGATTTTCAACACATTATAGGAAATACCTTCATCGTACACATCACTACCGTCAATACGTTTAATAGCCACCACAACGCGGATAGTAACCGGAAGAATCAATACTTCATATAGGGATTTCAATACAATCTGAATACACATCATCAACAATAATTCAGGCCAGGCAATAATTCCTCCAAAAGCAACAGGAAAGAATATCAGAGAATCTGCCGTCTCCCCTACTATCGTGGACCATATGGCACGAGCCGAGAAATGCCGCCCGCCACTCGCCACTTTCATACGGCTCATAACGTAAGCATTAAGAAATGAGCCAACCAAAAAGGCCGTCAGGCTGGCCACTACAATACGTGGCGCCATGCCAAATACGAAATTGAAATGTGCTTCTCCTTCCCAGAACGGTGCAGCAGGTAAGGCCACAGCTATCAATCCCAGCATGACCACAAAAAAATTCATAGCAAATCCGCTCCAGATGATAAGACGGGCTTTGCGAAAGCCCCACACCTCGGCGATGCAATCATTAATAATATAAGAAATAGGAAAAACCAGTAGTCCTGCGGTTACGGTAATACCAAAAACCTGGATGACTTTTGTTTCAAGAAGATTGGCTGCAATCAGGCAAACATTAAACAGAATGCCTAGCAGCATAAAAGGTACAGATACTTTTTGCTTCATAATTCCTGTTTTTTACGTGGTGTTCTAGAATACACGACCGCTATCCACGGCATCATACATTTTAATTCGGATGCAAAGATACGATAAGTTTCCAAAATTGGCAAATAATATACTTTTTAACGAAAAGAAGAGAACATATAAGTCAATTCATTACCTCATCTACTTCATCTCAGAGAACAAATATAGTTAACGAACTTTAAATACTCGATAAAAAATAAGAAATAAACAAACATAAAAAGCAATATAAACCACACTAATAAACTAATAAACAACATAATACCCCTCAATTAATATATTTTTCAAAAATGCAAGCTAGTTGCATCTAAATCTTTATTTTATTCACGCAACTTTCTTAAGCAAAGAAAACGATATATAACAGTGTTTAATATACCTATTCGCTTATTTTAAATAAAGAAAATACAAATTATATTTGGAGTAGCAATACTCAGAACAATACATGGAACGATTTCTGACTCAAAATGCTGAAATACCTTATTTATAATATTAACCTTAGAAAAACAATTGCTTATGAGAAAAAAATCAATGACCTAAGACATTCTATTGTCCATCTCACTATCTAATTTATTTTAAATCCAAATTTAGCTTTAAACAAAAATCATCAAATCATGAATGAAAATCGCGCACGAGGAACACTGCATAACAAAATCCTCACAACCATTGCCATTGTAGCCTTACTAATAGGAAGCAATACCACTCTGGCAATCGAAACAAATTCAGAAGGTTTATCCGGAATTGCTGAACAATTGCAATCACAAGTTGCCAATGGTGTAGTAATAGACCAAATGGGCGAGCCCATCATTGGAGCAAGTGTTCTGGAAAAAGGAACAACCAATGGTATCATTACCAATATAGATGGTAAATTCTCGCTTTCCGTGAAAAGAGATGCTATTTTAGTAATCTCTTATATCGGTTATAAAACGCAGGAAGTAAAAGTAGCTCCAAACATGAAAATAACCTTGATAGAAGATGCCGAACTACTGGAAGAAGTTGTAGTAGTTGGTTATGGAGTTCAAAAGAAGAAGTTGGTTACTGGTGCTACTGTACAAGTTAAAGGAACCGATATTGCTAAACTAAATACAACAGATGTATTAGGAGGTTTACAAAGTCAGGCTCCCGGTATAAATATTACTTCAAACGGTGGTTTTCTTGGTCAAGGATTTAAAGTTAATATCCGCGGTCTGGGAACTAATGGAAATTATTCTCCTTTATATGTAGTAGATGGAGTAGTCAATGGTAGTATCGACGGGCTTAGTCCTGCTGATGTCGAATCTATTGACGTTTTAAAAGATGCCGCATCTGCTGCTATTTACGGTTCACGTGCCGCCAACGGAGTTATTCTTATCACTACCAAACAAGGTAAAGCTGGTAATTTTGAAGCTAGTTATGATGGCTATTACGGCATTCAGAATCTTCCCAAAATTGCTACCATGCTGAACGCTCAAGAATACATGATGATAGAGGATGAGATGCATATGATGGATGGTACCCCGCTCCTGAGTTGGGAAAAATGGCTACCAGCGGCTGATTATAAAGCCATCCAGGAAGGAACCTGGAATGGAACCAACTGGATAAAAGAGATATTAAATAATGACGCTCCTATTCAAAGCCACTCGTTAAACTTTTCTGGAGGTACTGAACGCTCGACCTTCTCTATCGGCTTTACCTATTTTAATCAAGAAGCCACCATGGGGGCACCTGGTCGTATTGCCAGTATGGACCGATATAATGCTCGTATCAACTCTAACCATATTCTTAAAAAGGTAGGAAACCTCGATGTCCTCAAGATAGGTCAGACGCTTAACTACAAGTTTCAACAAACTATGGGTTCTTTTGCCACCAGTGATATTTACTGGAATGGTACGCGTGACATGTTAACTACTACTCCATTGATGCACGCTTACAATAGCAAAGGAGATTATTACTTATATGACGATGCACAAGAAGAAGGATATGGAGAGAATACTACAAATCCAATAGCCTATATGGACTATTATACAAGTCATGCATTAAGTAAAAGCCATTACTTGCAGTCCAGCTTCTATGCAGAATTACAACCTATCAAGAATTTGCGCATCAAGTCACAATTCGGATACATTTTATCTGCTTCAAGCTATCGTTCTTATATTCCTAGCTATCGCCCATTAAGCCAAAGCCTAACCACACAAGATGACAGAGTAACCCAATCCATGTCACTCAATCACCGCTGGTCGTGGGAAAATACAGTTAGTTATAACTTCAGCATCAAGGATCACCACATTGACGCAGTAATAGGACAAAGTCTTGAGAAATATGGTATGGGCGACTCCATGAGTGCTAATGCAGAAGGATCCGAATTCTCTGATTTTGAACATGCATATTTGAGTAATATAAAATACGATGATAAAAATAAGATTAAAAGTTTAACAGGAGCCCCCGGTGCCGCAGGTCAAATGGCTTCCTTCTTTGGTCGTATAAACTACAACTACAAAGAAAAGTATATGGCAACAGCCATTATGCGTGCAGATGGCTCCTCTATTTTTGCCCGCGGCCATCGTTGGGGATACTTTCCATCTTTCTCAGCCGGATGGGTCATTACAAACGAAAGCTTCATGCCGGACCTCAACTGGATGGACTTCTTAAAGCTACGCGCATCCTGGGGACAAAATGGTAATAATGCCGTAAACACTTTTGAATATATATCACGTATTACTGCCAATAACGGTTATGGAGGTTACTCATTCGGCAACTCCATGGATCAGGTTTCTATTGGTTCCTATGCATACAAGCTGACAAATCCCGACCTTTCCTGGGAAACTCAGGAACAACTTAACATTGGTATCGATGCACGCTTTTTCAATAACTGTCTGGCACTTGAGTTTGATTGGTATAAAAGGTTAACCAAAGATTGGCTTATCACCCCGCCTGTACTTTATTCATTTGGTTCAAGCCCGGCAGCTGTTAATGGTGGAGTTATACGTAATACCGGATTTGAAATAGGTCTCCACTGGAATGACAATATAGGTAAAGACTGGAATTATGGTATCAATGTAGCTCCTGCATTCAATAAAAACAAAATTACCGAGCTTCCCAATGAAGATGGTATCCTTCATGGTCCTTCAGGCAATTTATGGAATGCATCTGACGAGTGTGCCCGTGGAGAAATAGGAAAACCTTTAGGATATTTCTATGGATATAAGAGCCTCGGCATTTTCCAAAATCAAAAGCAAATCGACGAGTATAAAGGTGCTAAAGAAAATGGAGCACAGACACAACCTGGTGATGTAATCTGGGCAGACGTTAATAATGACGGAGTTATTAATTCCGAGGATCGTACAGAAATCGGTAATCCCCACCCGGATTTCACACTTGGTTTCTCCTTCAATGTCAGTTGGAAGATGATCGACCTCTCTGTTACTACCTATGGAGCTTTCGGTCAGCAAATCTTAAAATGCTATAGGGATTATGCAAGTTCTCCATTGCAAAACTTCACTACAGACATCCTGGAGCGTTGGCATGGAGAAGGAACCTCCAACAAATTACCCCGCTTGGCAAGTACCGGTGGCAGCAATTGGTCTAAAGTATCTGATATTTATGTAGAAGACGGCGATTACCTCAAAATAAAAAACATTACCATCGGAGTTGATTTCAAGAAGATATTCAAAAAGATACCTCTGCAACAACTCAGGCTTTATGCCACAGTTCAAAACCTGTACACCTTCACCGGATACTCCGGAATGGACCCAGAAATCGGTTATGGTGGCGATTTCGGTTGGGTACAAGGTATAGATTTAGGATATTATCCTGAAGCCCGCACATGTATGATCGGTTTAAATGTCAAATTCTAATAATATGAAAATATGAAAAAGTTACTATATTTACTACCAATACTTCTGCTACTCACGTCATGTGAAGATTTCCTTGACACAAAGTTGCTGACAGAGAAAACAACCGAAAACTTTCCGGAAACAGAGAAAGATGCCAATCAGATGTTGACATCTATCTATGCAAAGCTACTATTTGAAGACCCGGAAACTTCCTCTGAGTATTATACTGCTCAATTAGCCAGTGATGACTGCTTAGGTGGCAACCTCTCCTATTCAGGTAACTGTGCTACCAACTTCTTGCTCTACCAAGGAAACCTGAATAGCAGACTTGGTATATGGGACCGTTGTTATCAGCTTATAAATCACGCAAATAATACAATCAACACCCTTGACAATGTAAAAAGCTGGTCAAGTGAAGGTGAACGCCTGCGCCATTTTGGTGAAGCTCATTTCCTCCGCGCATGGGCCTACTATGAATTAGTAAAAATATTCGGCGGTGTACCACTCCGCACCACAATCGAAGCAGTAAATCTTCCACGAGCATCCGTTGACGAAGTTTATGCCTTGATTGCATCAGATATCAAAAATGCCATTGAAATGATGCCCAACCGGATATATCCGGCAGGAAATGCCATGGCGGGTCATGCCACTAAGTACGCTGCAGAAGCACTTGCCGCACGGGTATTTTTATTCTATACCGGACGTTACGATAAAAAGACTCTGCCTCTGATGGAAGGTGAAATCACAAAGGAACAGATCATCAAATGGCTGGAAGACTGCATAAATAACTCTGGACACGCCCTTGTTTCCGATCAACGCAATCTATGGGCTTACACAAATTCCGCCACCAATAGCAGTACATCCCAGAAGCAATATGCATATGCAGTAAAACATAAACTTGCCTGGGAAGGTAATTCTTCTATTGAAACACTATTCGCCAATAAGCACAACCTGACTTCCACATGGACGTACACATGGTTCTCCAATACCTGTGCAATGTTCTACTCCCCATCGGGTGATGACGCCGACTGGAAAAATGAAAGTTATCCATTTAACTTTGGCTGGGGAGCAGGTCCGGTATCTCCCGGTATGGTACAGGATTGGAAAGAATGGTCCAATAAACAAACATTCCTGGATGGATATACTGAAGACCCTCGGATTTCCGGTTCTATCTGGTCCTACAAAGCTATGGACCCCAACAACGAAGGCAATATATTAGGCGACTTCCGGTTAGATGATTCTGAACCTGCGTATACCGTTTCTTACCGTTACTATGAGCAAACCGGATATTTCAACAAGAAATACATCAATATTAATGCGTATAATAGCAATGGAGTGCTCGAAGCTTTCGGAAAAACATTATATCCGGGCATATCCAGCCAAACGTCTCCACAGTTATTGAACATTGCCGACCTCATCCACATCCGTTTTGCAGATGTGCTGCTGATGCACTCTGAGTTGACAAGCGATGCAACAGGTCTGAATAAAGTACGCCAGCGCTCACACCTGGCTCCTATTTCATATACGTTGGACGCACTTAAGCAAGAACGCCGTTGGGAGTTTGCTTTTGAATCAATACGTTGGTGGGATATGCTCCGCTGGTCCGGACCTTCTCTGGAAGAAGCCGGGAATGCCTTAAACCGCCAGACAGGATTTGATATCATCAATGCAGCAGCTATCACACCAATGGTGAAATACGACTATAAGAAACGTTTGCAGGCAACTCAAGGTTACTGGCCCATACCCCAAATTGAAATCGACCGCTCCAATGGTATGCTGGAACAAAATCCCGGCTGGGGCCCTGAAGCACAATTCAGTGATTGGACAAAAATGTAATGCCATTTAAAATCTCAATGATATGAAAACATTAAAAGCAATACTATTATTACTCGCAGCAATGGCTATAGTCACAGCTTGCGATCCTATGGAAGATGAATCTTTACGCGATAAATACGTCACGAATGCAGGAGAGCCTATCAGTAAAGAAGAATTAACCTCTATATTATCTGTCACACAGCCTATCCCCAATCAAGATGACGCTGTAGAAGGAGATCAATATGTGGTACTCAAAAACAGTCGTCCTGAATTAGGAGGAGTCTGGCACTATGGAATCGGTACCAAAATTACCGGTAGCGACAATGATACCATCATATATGGTGCCAATGGAACCTATGAAATATACTATGAAGCAATTTCCAACGGCAAGATTGTAACCAGCGATATTTTTACCGTAAATGTAACCAATGTATTCGATGAATGGATGGGTCTCTTTACCGGAGCCAAGGACAAAGCTGATACCGATGCCGCCAAGGCATGGGGATTCCGTGAAGTGAAATGGGGTTCAGTCTGCAACATGGGAGCACATGGCGGATGGAAATATACCAGTTCAGGATATACTCCGGAATCTAATTTTGCATGGTGGGGATCAGTAAATCTTGCACAGGCAGGAGATCAGAAGATAGTATTCGAAATACAGGGAACCAAAGTGAAGACTTATGACAAGAGTGGCAATCTGATGAACGAAGGAACATTTGGTTTCGACCGTGACCAGCCGGAAACATTGGTTCAAGGCAGACTGACAACCAATATCCCTGTCATCGGAAGCAATTATGATGATCTTGGCCAGAAAAAAGGCAGCGATAATGTCTTCTGGATACTTACATTGACTGATGAATATATCACTCTATATCATCCACAAAAATATACAGGTGGAGGTGACTGGGACGACTATGGTTGGTATGTATATTATGAATCCAAAGAATAATGCCTTATGAAAAAGATAATATTTATTGCAATAGCTATTATATTGGGCCTTAGTGCCTGTCACGACGATGACTATATAACCGGTGTACCAAGTTTTGGTCCTCCGGAAGTGAACACCATGGCAGAGAAAGTAAATGGACGAGTGGCATTAGGCTATGTAACCTACTATGGTACAGCGCTTCCCGATCCTACTTACATGACGCATATCAATTATGCTTTCGCCGAACTTTATGTAAAGAGCAATGTCTATCAGAAGTTTGACTTGCAGGGTAACAGAGAACGTTTCGATCAGGTGAAGAAACTGAAGGCAAGGAATAGCGATTTAAAGATATTACTCTCTTTTACAAATAGCGTTTCCAACTCCGGTAATTCCCAGGACGGAGGTTTCTCCGCCTTGGCGAAGAGCCCGGAGATGCGCAAACAATTCGCTCAGGATTGCAAAAAGTTTGTCCAGCAAGAAGGTATCGACGGCATTGACATTGACTGGGAATTTCCCGGTATGACCTTCGGTAGCAATGCTTATGACGAACTGGTTGATGTGGAGAATTTCACTCTGTTAATGAAAGATTTGCGTGAGACGTTGGGAAGCAGCATTTTGCTGACCTATGCCGGATATTGCAAAAATAAGCAACCCCAAGGAGCAGGATGGAAATACATTGATGTAAAAGCTGTAGACCCTTATGTAGACTTCGTCAATATCATGACGTACGACCTTGTTGGAGCCCCTGGTCATCAATCACCATTGAACAAACCGAGCGCCTCCTGGGATTGCAAACGTTCCGTTGACGAATACCTGAATGCCGGTGTGCCAGCCAGCAAATTAGTTCTCGGTATCCCATTCTACGGAAGAGCCCATTTCAACAGCGGTGGTGCCATCGACTACAAAGACATCGTCAACTTGAGCGAAGGCAGCGGATATGTCATCGACAACTGGGATGCAGAAGGCAGCGTTCCATACGTCACCAAAGACGGAGTATACTATTGTGGTTATGACAATCCCAGAAGTATCGCCGCGAAAGGTGAATGGCTTTTAGGATTAGGCATGAAAGGTATGATGTTCTGGGACTACGATGGTGATGATAGCAAAGGAACATTGCGCAACGCCCTTTGGAATGCAGTGATGAAAAACGACTCGGATCCCGGATTGAATGAATTCCTGAACAATTCTGAAGGCTACAAAACACTTGTTGCCAGTTGTGAGAAGATGATTAGCAGCGGCCAGTATATGGCGGGTACGTTGATAGAAGAAACCACATCCTATCCCAATTACGAAGGATACCCGGTTAAACTATACGAATATACAACCGGTAAAGACGCTCAAACCGGCGTAGCCAAAAAAGGAATGGTGTACATGCTCAATCCCACAGCCGAAAAGCTTGCAACCTGGATTGCCACCGCAGTATGGAAAACCAAGAACAGCGCCGATACAGATGCAATGGCAACCGTACTGAAACACATACAAGGCCAATCGGGAGCTCAGTTCCCGGTGTGCGGCATTGTATATGAGGATATGAGTGGCACCGGATACTATCCTTACCTCTTCAAGGACGGCGTAACCGTATATGCAGCAGACAAATCCAAATGGGCTACCGAAGACCCAGCTCACCCCGGAAACTACAGTTGCACTGACGACCAGCTCAACTACTCTGTCAAAGTGACCAACAGCGATTTGAGTTCATATACCGGTAAATATGCCCGCATTTGCGGCACCCTTCGCGAAGAATATACAGCAAACGGCGGTACCGTTGCCGTAGGGACGAGCGATTCACAGGAAACCCGTAATCTGAAGTGGCTCGATGTTGTCCGCGATCTCTATAAGGAAGCCTGGAACTCCGGTGAGAATAAGCTCATCACAGCATGGGCCAAGGCCAATCTATAACACTCTAACTTAACACCAATACAGGAGGTTGTTCCGCTACCCGAATGATTTTGCGATCTTCATTCATAAGCGAAAAGAAATATATAAAAAAGGAACAACCTCCTTATTCCAAAAGATAACAGAAAAACATACCGATATGAATAAGCATTTCTTTTATCTTACAACATTGTTATTTATCATCAGCAGCTGCCACACGGCAGACAGAACAACGATGAATATTGAAGGAATAATTTCTTCAGAGCACAATGGGCAGATCATATATCTGGTTCCCCGTCCTCATCCTATTCCTGAGACAGTAGATTCCACTTATATCGCAAACGGCACCTTTTCCTTTTCCATTCCGGCAGATTCTTCCATCTATGATATTACTATCAGCCGGCGGGCGAATGCTTACGTACAACGCCTGCTCATCATAGCAGAAGAAGGAACGCTGCACGTCAGCATGGGCGCAAACAGTTCCGGCACCGGCACCCCACTCAACAACCAGTTGCAACATTGGAAAGAACTAATGGAAACCGCCGGGGAAAAAGCGACCCTGCTATCACAAGAAATCAATAAGCATAAAGGAAACGATGCAATTACAGCAACTTTGAAGAAACAGCGGGAAAGCATCTACGAAAGTTTTGGCGACTCTACCCTCTGCTTTATCAAACAGAATATGAATCCATTGGGAGGATACTTATTCATGACGCTCGAAAACATGTTCAACGAGCAGCAAACCGATGAATTAAAGAAACTTGGAATAGAAAAATGGAAACCCGCACCATGAAAAAACAAACAGATATCATCCTCGTCTTTCTATTCTTTATAGCCTGCTGGATATTCTTCTTTTGGCTATATCCATACCATCTGTACTATAAAGAACAGATAACCTTATGTGTACTTCAACCCGACTTCCTGCAAACTTATCTGCAAAAGCCGGCATTCCTTACAGAAATCTGCGGTGATTATCTCACCCAGTTTTTCTTGTGGACAGGAGGAGGAGGCAGCATATTAACCCTCACATTCCTGCTCACCTGGTCGGGACTCCGAATAGCATTAGCCCGGACAGGCATAACCCGCCACACATCCCTTTGGGCATTATTACCCATCATTGCCGAATGGGGCTTATCCTGCCATCTGGAATATCCGCTCTCCATGTCCCTCGGACTATTATTCAGTGTCTGGGCATTCACACTGACAACATTGAGCACATCAGCACGGACAAGGGGCATACTCCACACAATCATGCTTATTTTGCTCTATTGCACCATAGGCGCCCATTTCCTTGCATACGCCCTTTTAGCCATTGCCCATGAATGTAAACATTCCAACAGCGCTCTATTCCCCCTCTTTCTACTGATAATTTCCATCCTCATACCCATCGGAGGCAGTCACTTCTACTACCTTACCCTCAGGCAATCCTATTTCTATCCATTGATAAGCAACTACATGCTGCGCCAACCCTTTGCCTTCCTCCTTACGGAAATATTTCTGCTATTCTCCATTTTGCCGGCTTTCGTCTCCCGGCTGGATAGGCGATGGATTGCATTTCCCGCAATTCTTATCCTGAGTGCAGCCACCTTAAGCAAAGCATACAATGCTTCCGAAGAGAAAACACTTGCTTTCTCCTCCGAAGCTTACTTCGGCCATTGGGATAAAGTCCTCCAACTCAATAAGGACAATGTTCACCCCACCTATCTCAGCGCTTATTATACCAATCTCGCCTATGCCCGTCAAGGAAAGCTTTGCGATGAACTCATGCAACATTATCAACCCGCTTCATACGGCCTTCTACTGCAAATCAACGAGTCAACAGGCTACATATATAGCATGGCAAGCCCCGATGCCCTTATGGAATGCGGTGATATGGCACAAGCCCAGCATTCAGCCATGCTTGCCATGACTTTCACCCCTCATCAACGCTCCTCACGCATGATGCGGAGGCTAGCGGAAATAGCTATAATCAACGAAGATTATGCCGTAGCCCGTAAATACCTGCGCATGCTGTCCCACACATCCCTACACCGGAAATGGGCAGAAGAGCGGCTGGAAATCATCAACTCCGGACAATGTGATTCCATCCCCTACTGGATTCACAAGCGCCGGATGCTTCCGCAACAGGATACACTGTTTTCCGCCAACCAATGGCGCGCCTCACTGACTAATCTGATTGAAAACAATCCTCAGAACAAGGTGGCTGCCGATTACCTGCTATGCTTCCATCTGCTAAACAAAGATCTGGAACATTTCAAGAAGGATTACGACTGTTATTATTATCCGACTTTCGGTTTGCTCCCTCCCCGCCTCTATCAGGAAGCCTTGATAGCGTGTATGGACGAGAAAGCAAATCCACAGGAACAATTAAAGCATTATCGCATCTCTGCCCAAGTGTACAAAGACTGTTTGGAATACCTTTCCATACATGAGGAAGCCCAAGGAGACGGACGCGCTTTGGAAAAGAAATTCGGGAAAACATATTGGTTCTATTATTATTATGCACAACTGAAACCATGAAAAAAACTATCATCATACTCATAACAGCCCTGACGTTTTTCTCTTGCGGAAAACGCTCATTACAGGATTATACCGACTGTTACGTACAGCCACCCCTGTTTCCTGATTATACAGACATCACCCTGCCTTGCAACATCGCCCCCCTGAATTTCCTGTTGGAAGATGCAACAACCATCTCCGTCATCATTCGGGGAAAGAAAGAATATCGATATGACAGCCATTCACACAGGCTATGTTTCCCCATAAAACGATGGAAACACATGCTTGCGGATGAAAAAGGCGATACCTTGTCAATATCCGTCTATGCAGAGATTTCCCGGCAAAAGATACATTACAAAGATTTCTATTGGTACATTTCGCCCGACAGTATCGACCGTTATCTAAGCTACCGATTGATAGAACCGGCTTATGAAATATGGAACATGCTGCAAATCTGCGAACGCAACGTAGAGGATTTCAATACCCACCTGTTGGCCGATAACAATATTACCGACCACAGTTGTATCAACTGCCATACTTCCAATCGTGCCGCCACCCCCACCACATTCATGCACGTGCGTGGCAGCAAAGGGGGTACGGTCTACAGTCGCGACGGCCAACTACGCAAAATCAATACCAAAACAGACCGCACAGCCGGTGCCGTCTATGGAGAAATATCCCAAGACGGCCGTTTCGGCATCTTCACCACCGCCGAAATCATTCCTATCCTACACAGCTATCGCACCGAACGCCTGGAAGTTTTTGACAAATGCAGCGACCTCATCCTGATAGATTTTGAACAAGGAACCGTAACCGATAATCCCTGCATCACCGGAAAAGAATATCAGGAAACCTTTCCATGTTTCTCTGCCGATAACCACACCATCTACTTCTGCCGTGCTCCCTATCTGCCTCAACCGGACAGCACACGCCAGATGCATTATGACCTTTACTCCATCTCCTTCAATCCTCAAACCGGGCAATTGGGCGACAGTATCCATGAGGTTTTCAGAGCTTCATCCGAAGGTAAATCCGTCAGCTTCCCCAAATGCTCCCCGGACGGTAAACACCTGTTATTCTCCGTGTCCAATTATGGCACCTTCCCTATCTGGCATCCTGAAACCGATCTTTGGATGCTGGAACTCTCCACCGGAAAGATTGATAAAATGGAGCAGACCAATGGACGTTATTCCGACTCTTATCATTCCTGGAGCAGTAATTCCCACTGGATAGTGTTTGCCTCCAAACGGGATGACCGAGTTTATGGGCGCCCCTACTTTGCCCACGTGTCCGGAGATGGCAATGTAAGTAAAGCTTTCCTTCTTCCACAAGAAAATCCGGAAATGTATCTTAACACATTCAAATCTTATAATATACCAGAACTTTATAACACGGCAGAGACATACGATGCCCATGAACTACAAAAACTCTACTACCGCAAAGAGGCGGAAAACCTCCGGTATAAAGAGCAGTAACCGCCCGAAGTTGAAATCGTAAATTCGACTTTCTTCTCAACCTTTTTTCATTTAAGTTGTTCAATGGGCATTCACCAAAACCTAACTTAAATGAAGACAATCTTAAAAGTAATGTTTCTGTTATGCGGTGCCGGACTTATTCCCTCCGCAGCCAAAGCGCAAGCGAAAGTAGTTATTGATGACGAAGCCCCCAACGGAATCGTCATGGTCACCCTCGACAAAGCAGGTGACGAAATCGTTCGCATCATGAACGAATCGCAGTTCAGATATATCCACGATCCACAGGCTCCCCGTTTCCTGCTGATGGATAAGAAAGGGAAGTTTGCCCTCGGTATAGGTGGATATGTACGCGCCACAGCCGAGTATGATTTCGGGGGCATTGTGGATAATATAGATTTTATCCCCGCCGACATCCCCAATTCCAGCAAAGTGAAAAATCAGTTCCAGATGGACGCACGCACTTCCACTATCTTCCTGAAACTGGTGGGCCACACCAAACTGCTGGGTGATTTTGTGGTATATACAGCGGGTAACTTCCGGGGCGGCGACAAAGCGTTCCAATTGCGCAATGCCTACATGTCGTTCCTTAACTTTACCGTAGGTTACACGTATGGCGGCTTCATGGACCTGGCAGCCTTGCCTTCCACCATCGACTACCAAGGACCTAACGGTGCCAGCTTCTACCGTGCCACCCAACTTGCTTACACGTACAAAGGCCTGAAGAATTGGCGTTTTCACGCTTCTATAGAAGTACCAAGCGTAGACGGCACTACCAACGACCAGCTTACAGTTGCCCAGCAACGCATGCCGGACTTCACAGCTTACGCCCAGTACGGCTGGGGAACAAACAGTCATCTCCGTGTAGGCGGCCTGGTACGTAGCATGACTTATACCAGCACACTCAGCGACAAAGCATCCGACGTGACCGGATGGGGTGTACAGGCATCCACTTCTTTCAATCTTAGTAAGAAATGGGAAATTTTCGGGCAAGCCACTTACGGAAAAGGTATCGGACAATATCTGAATGACATCAGCAACCTGAATGTGGACATTGTTCCCGACCCGGAAAAAGAGGGTAAGATGCAGGCATTACCCATGTTGGGATGGTTTGCCGGAGCACAATATAACATCTGCCCGAAGGTGTTCGTATCCGGAACTTACAGTATGTCACGGCTTTATTCTGAGAATGGTTATCCTAACGACCAACCAAGCAGCTACCGTTACGGACAGTATCTTGTAGCGAATGTATTTTGGAATGTAACTCCCAATATGCAGGTAGGGGCGGAATACTTACGTGGCTGGCGCACGGATTTCAGTAACTCTACGCATCATGCCAACCGAATGAATCTGTTGGTGCAGTATTCGTTCTAAGATAAAGTATTGATTAAAATAGCAAAAGAAACAAGAATGGTGCAAATCATCTAATAGTATAGTTACTAAGAGATTTGCACCATTCTTTTGTCTTTCTTTTCTCTTTAAACACTCAATGTTTGGGGATTCCGACGAACATCCCATACTGCGGCAATTTCCACAGTTTGAGTTTCTTCGAGCACCCTATAGATTAGTTTATAATTGTGCACAACAAGGGAACGATAAACCTCTACCTGATCTTCTAAAGATGATTCCAAAGGACCACCGTAAGGGTTCTTAGCTAAAAAAGCTGCCCCCTCAGTCATTTTCCTATAAATACTAAGAGCATCTTTTTTATCTTTTTGTGCCAGAAATTCATAGCAATTATCAGCATGGATGGTTGCTATAGGTAACCATTTCAACTTCATCAATGCAGGAATTTACGTCGCATCATTTCCTCATTACTTATACCCAGTCCTAAACGAGATTCTTCCCGCGACTTCCTCAGCTCCTCCTTCAGCTCCTCCACCGTAAACTGACAGGGAGCATTCCGGTAATCATATTCTTCCTCCTCCTGCATCAGGCGCAAGGCATAGTCCCGTATTTCCTGTACGATTCTTGGATTCTCAATCTGCATTACAAACTGCACAGTTTCCACTTTCAGGCTATTTAAATCAAGTCCATAAGCTGCAGCAGGTTCATTCACCGTTTGCTCTTGCTCTTCGGAATCAGGATATTTTTTCATAATCGCTCCTTTCTTTGATATTCTAACAACAAAAGTACATAATATTATCCGCAAAAGTTCTTCGTTTCCCTTAAAAGTTTTCTTGAAAAGAAATATCCGGGATATACTTTATGACAAAGCCGCCCCAAGTATAATATACCTGAAGCGGCCCTACATATATAATAAGTAATTATGAAATCAGAAACTGTAATCGATGCTAAGACCGAACACCTTGTTAGTACGGCTATATACATTCGTACCGCTCAATCCGGTGCCATTATAATTCTGAGAAGTTTTCGTATAATCTTCATAGGTTGTCCACATATAGCCCACATTCAGATTCGCTTTTTCACTCAACTTCAACTTTGCTCCAAAGCCCAAAGTATAAGAATCGCAAGAGAAGCTGGTGTCGCTCTGATAGTCGTTAGACAATCCATAGTCTGTAATCTGACCACCGAAACTCACAGTCAGACGCTTGATTACATCCCATTCAATACCTGCCAGATACTCGTTTGTTCCCTTCGTCAGATGCTTCTGCTTGCCGCCGGCCATTCCCGCACTCTTATCATCAAAGAAGTGATACTCTACAGATGCACGCAACACCGGAAGAAATTCATAAGCAGCAGCTACAGATAGCATGGAAGGTATATCATTGGGAGTATTCACACCATGTTTGTAATCCGCCAATTCACTTTCAGCAGCACCAATCATACGAAGCGAGTTCTCTTTAGTGGAATTTTCAATATTCAGGCTAGTCTTGAACTCATATTTTGCACCAATGTTCAGCTTGCCCAACTTGGCATCCAAGCCGATAACCGGAGTAAATCCCCATCCGGTCTGGTCACAATCCAAGTCTATACCGATAAGTTCCGTGCCAACAGGAATCGTTCCTCCGGCAGGAGAAGGCAAATCTACAGCAGCACTGGCCTTCAATGCACCCTGGTAGCCACCAGTGAAGTAGTTCATGCGGCCACCCGCAAAAGCAGAAAGCCAGTCCGTTACCTTATAAGTCAAGCCCAACTGTACAGAGTAAATGTACTGTTTGCCATCCATGTAGCTTTTCAACGAATAGGCATTGCTCGGAATTTTTTGGGCTCCCAATCCGCCTATCACCATAGCATCGAACATGGGAAGACCGTCGTCAAACGAGGCCTTTCCCCCACCACCAGTAATGCCGAAAAAGCCGGAAAGTGTCCAGTCGCCCATCTTATAAGCAGCAAACAAACTGGGAATGACAGGCGCAGATGCCTTACCCTCATAATACTTATTCAGCCCCAAACCTTCGCATGAAGCATCAATATTTCTTGTTTGGAAAGCACTCTGAATACTCAAAGACATATGAAAACCGTCATTCGGCAAAAAGGCTAAACCTGCCGGATTAGACAATGCACCGTCTATTTCAGTTGTAGCACCACGAGATAACATACGGAGAAAAGCGGCATGCTGATTTGTATTTGTCAGCAGTCCTCCTGCAAAAGTTGAAGTTGAAACGATTAGCATCATAAAGCTAATCAAGCTAATTTTTCTCATCTAAATATTTTTTAATTGTTAGCGGGCGCAAAGGTACAATAATATTGCACATCAGAAAGTATTTTGTGCAGAAAGATGCATTACAGGCAAAATTTAATTGAAAAAAGAAACAGTTTCTAATGAAACGAATAAAGAAAAGACATGGGTGATGTATAACAGAACCGGAAAGAGATAATCTCGTAATCATAAACAACGAATCATAATCTCGCAACCAACTAATCTCAAACATGCAAGAAACTAATCTCTGCGCTGCGATGAACTAATATTTTCCTTGCATCTAATTATTCATACATCAATTGTGTTTGTTTCTTACAATAGATATATTTGTTTCTTACAATAACTGTTGTAAGAAACTTTAATAGTTATAGTATGAATAATTAGATGCAAGGAAAATATTAGTTCATCGCAGCGCAGAGATTAGTTTCTTGCAAGGACAGAATTAGTCTGCCACAAGTGTGGAATTGGCAGGGTAAGACTATCCGTCCCCCCCTGCACCTTCTGAACCTTATCATTCACACACGTGTTATTTATACTATATATACTAAATTCTAAAAACTTCAGAAATCATGGCATACACAATTGCTTTTTTCGGCACCAAGCCCTATGACGAGGCTTCGTTCAATGAGAAGAATAAAGAGTACGATTTTGAACTCCGTTATTATAAAGGACACCTGAACAAACACAACGTGATACTGACACAGGGTGTGGATGCCGTCTGCATATTCGTAAATGACACGGCAGACGCGGACGTGCTGCGTATGATGGCCGATAACGGCGTAAAATTACTGGCATTGCGTTGTGCCGGATACAACAATGTAGACTTGAAAGCAGCAGCCGAATGTGGCATCACGGTGGTACGTGTCCCCGCCTACTCGCCCTATGCCGTAGCTGAATATACCGTTGCCCTCATGCTTTCGCTAAATCGTAAAATTCCTCGTGCCACTTGGCGCACCCGTGACGGTAATTTCTCCCTTCATGGATTGCTCGGCTTCGACATGTACGGAAAAACAGTCGGCATCATCGGCACCGGAAAGATTGCAAAGAAACTCATCATGATTCTGCGCGGCTTCGGAATGAATATTCTGGCTTACGACTTATATCCAGACTATAACTTTGCCCGCGAACACCAGGTAGTATATACCACACTGGACGAACTTTACCACAGTTCGGACATCATTTCCCTGCACTGCCCCCTCACCGAGCAGACCAAATATCTCATCAACGACTACTCCATCAGCAAGATGAAGGACGGCGTAATGATTATAAATACCGGACGTGGACAACTGATACACACCAATGCCCTGATAGAAGGCTTGAAAAACAAGAAAATCGGTTCCGCCGGACTGGATGTGTATGAAGAGGAAAGTGAATACTTCTACGAAGATCAGTCGGACCACATCATCGATGACGACGTACTGGCACGCCTGCTTTCGTTCAATAATGTCATTGTAACTTCCCATCAAGCATTCTTCACCCGGGAAGCATTAGGAAACATTGCTTCGACTACATTGCAGAACATCCGGGAGTTTGCAAGTGGAAAAGCTTTGGAGAATGAAGTAAAAATATAGAATTAACAATTCTGTATAAGTAATAAATAAACAGTAACATCTGGTTATAAACTTTTTCACAACCAGTTTGTTACCTATACATATCAACCATTTAAAAGAAAGGAATAAATTATGAAAAAAGTAATAGACAAAGCAGAAAGCCGTGGACGTGCTCTATATGACTGGCTCGACAGCCACCATACTTTCAGCTTCGACACATACTATAACCCACGCCGTATGAACTTCGGCGCCTTGCGTGTGCTGAACGATGACCGCGTAGCTCCGGGCAAAGGTTTCGGCACCCATCCTCATAAAAATATGGAAATCATTTCCATCCCGTTGAAAGGAAAGCTGAAACATGGCGACAGCCAGAAGAACAGTCGTACCATCACTGTGGGCGACATACAGACCATGAGTGCAGGCACCGGTATTTACCACAGCGAAATGAACGGCAGCGATACCGAACCGGTAGACTTCCTGCAAATCTGGGTAATGCCGGAGAAGCTGAATACAGCACCTGCTTATCAAGACTATGACATCCGCCCATTGCTACGCAAGAATGAAATGACGCTGATTGTTTCGCCGGACGGTGATGCTCCTGCCAAAATGCTGCAGCAAGCATGGTTCTCTATCGGTGAAATAGAGGCTGGAAAGAAGATAGGCTACCACATGCACCAGTCTCACGCAGGTGTGTACATCTTCGTCATCGAAGGTGAAGTGAAAGTAGACGACACCGTACTATCACGCCGTGACGGCATGGGCGTATACGACACCAATAGCTTTGAGTTGGAGACGCTGAAAGACTCGCACATTCTGCTGATAGAAGTGCCGATGTAAGTCTTTTAGATAAAAATAACAGCTAAAAGCCAAGGTTTGTGTAGTGTTTTTCGTAATATTGCGCTATAATTAAACCTGTGCATGAAACTTGATTACATTTACCATAGCGGCTTCGCGATTGAAGCGGACGGAGTGACGGTCATTATCGATTACTATAAAGATTCCTCTGAAACGGAATATAATAAAGGTATCGTCCATGACTATCTGCTGGGAAAACCGGGAGAACTATATGTGCTCTCTTCCCACTTTCACCCCGACCACTTTAATCGCGAAGTTCTTTTATGGAAGGCCGAACGCCCGGACATTCACTACATCTTCTCCAAAGACATCCTGAAACACCGCCGCGCCGCGCGTGAGGATGCCACTTATATTAATAAAGGTGATGTGTACGAAGACCAGAATATCCGTATTGAAGCATTCGGTTCCACGGATGTGGGAATCTCGTTGCTGATTGACCTGCAAGGCGTACGGCTGTTTCATGCCGGAGACTTGAACAACTGGCATTGGAGCGAAGAGTCCACCCCGCAGGAAATCCGGAAAGCGGAAGGCGACTTCCTTGCCGAGGTGAAATGCCTCCAACAGGCCGCCCCTTCGGTAGACGTAGCCATGTTTCCTGTGGACAACCGCATCGGAAAAGATTATATGAGAGGTGCGGAACAATTCGTGGAACGGATAAAAACCGCTATATTTGTACCTATGCATTTCAGCGAGGAATACCAGGGCGGGAATGCTTTCCGGATATTTGCCGAAAGCAAAGGTTGCCGTTTCTTGTCCATAACCCACAGGGGCGAAAGTTTCGATATAACTCAATAAAACATACCTATTATGAAAAATTTGACACAATTTCTTTTAGTACTGTTATGCGTCTGTCTGCCGGCTACCGTGTTTGCGGACCAGAATAAAGACAAAGATGACGACAGCAAGTATCTGGCGGGTGCAGTGCCCGAAGTAGACGGGAAAGTAGTATTCACCAAAGAATTCAGTATTCCCGGCATGTCTCAGGAAGAAATCTTCAAACGCATGCAGAACTGGATGGAAGCACGGTTGAAAAAGAATGAAAACACCAGTCGTGTAGTCTATACCAACCTCGAAGAAGGACAAATTGTAGGTACAGGCGATGAATGGATTGTATTCAGTTCAAGTGCACTCTCACTGGACCGTACAAAAATTCTCTATCAGATTTCCGTGGTTTGTGCACCCGAAAAGTGTACAATGGAAGTAGAAAAAATCCGCTACAACTACCGTGAAGGAAAAGAAAAATATACGGCGGAAGAATGGATTGTAGACAAGTATGCACTAAACAAAGCTAAAACCAAATTAGTGCGCGGCCTTGCCAAATGGCGCAGAAAAACAGTTGACTTTGTAGATGATCTTGCTACGGGGGCAGCCGAAGCCCTGAGTGCTTCCACCGCTAAGAAAGCAACTGAGGCAGTTCAAGCGGAAGAGAAGAAAGAGGAAAAGAGTGTTATCAACTCTGGTCCGATAGTAATTGCACCTAAAACAGCAGTTGAAGTGAAAGCTCCGGCAGAAACGACAAAAACAACAGTGATTCCTGCCACCCCACTTACTCCTGCCACTCCTGCCGCTTCAAACGCAGTGTCTGGTTACAAGGAAGTAGCTCCCGACCAATTACCGACTAATGCCATCCAGATGGGTGCAGGCAAGTTAGTACTCGTAATCGGCTCGGATGCATTCAACATGACCATGATGACGGCTAATGCCGGTGGTTCATTAGGTAAATCATCTGGTAAACCCGTTATATTCAGCTTCCTCTCTCCTGATCAGCCTTACGAACAAATGGAGAAAGCCGAAACTTATACCGTGCGCTTCTATCCGGCCAATCAGACAGAACCGTCTGTTGTTCTTGAATGTAAGAAGATGCCTTCACAAGCTCCTATGGATGGTCAGCCACGCATGTATGTGGGTGAGATTGTGAAAGCATTCGTAAAATAGTGATTAATGGTTAGTGATTAGTGATTAATTACTATGCAGCATAAAGGCGCAGTTCAATTAATCACTAATCACTAATCACCAATCACTGACCACTAACCACTAATCACTAAATTACATGGAAATAAAAAGTAAATTTGACCACTTCAATATCAATGTCACTGACTTGGAACGCAGCATTGCTTTCTATGAAAAGGCATTGGGACTGAAAGAACATCATCGCAAAGAAGCCTCAGACGGTTCTTTTACGCTGGTTTATCTGACGGACGGCAGCACAGGTTTCCTACTGGAGCTGACATGCCTCAAAGAGCATCCGCAAGCTTATGAACTCGGAGAGAACGAAAGCCATCTATGCTTTCGCGTAGCAGGTGATTATGATGCTATCCACCAATATCACAAAGAGATGGGATGGGTATGTTTCGAAAACACATCTATGGGATTATACTTCATTCACGACCCGGATGATTACTGGATTGAAGTTCTTCCGGCAAAATAGGAATAAAAAGTGATAGGGCGATAAAGTGACGGGCATACATCCCTTTACCACTCTATCACCCTATCACTCTTTATTTATGACGATTCGCCCTTTTCTTCCGTATATCCGCCTTCATTTTGGCAGCACCGGAACCATGTTTTCCGGTAACATACGATTTTTTCTTGGCTTTAGTCTTTACCTTTCCATCTTCCTTTGGTTTGTCTTTTTTTCCTTTAAAGACAATACCGCCCATCATTGCATCTTCTACACTCATATACTCGGTTTCTTTTTATTATTATTCTTAAGCCAGCACAAAGATAGTTTTTTTCTGCTAATGGATGGCATTTTTCGTATCTTTGCGACAATTTTTAAAGACTGAATAGAATGAATACTGCTCTGCTTTCCACTGACAAAGACCCGATGGGGGCTGCCATTGCTGATTATTTTAAACGACATAAGGCTGACCGCCTACGAGTTTTTTCTTCACAATTTGATGAGGACGAAATACCGGTTAAAGAATTATTCCGTACGGAAAAGCAAATGCCCGTTCTGGAACGGAGTGCCCTACAATTGGCTACAGGCAAAATTCTGGATGTGGGTGCCGGAAGCGGTTGCCACAGTCTCGCCTTGCAGGAAGCGGGTAAAGACGTGCATGCCATTGATATTTCACCCCTCTCAGTAGAGGTAATGCTGCAACGAGGTGTTCGACACGCTACCTTGACCAATTTGTTCGACGAACACTTCTATGAGTCTTACGACACGATATTAATGCTGATGAATGGTTCGGGCATCATCGGAAAATTGGAAAATCTGCCTGCTTTCTTCAGAAGGATGAAGCAACTGCTTCGTCCAAGTGGCTGTATTCTTATGGATTCCAGCGATTTACGCTATCTATTTGAAGAAGAGGATGGAAGTTTTGTTATCGACCTGGCAGGAGATTATTATGGAGAAGTAGATTTCCAGATGCAATATAAGGATGTTCAGGGAGAGTCGTTCAACTGGCTTTACATTGATTTCCAAACTCTCAGTCTTTATGCTGCCGAGAATGGCTTCCGAGCAGAATTACTAAAAGAGGGAAAACACTATGATTATTTAGCCAAGTTGACCTTAAAATAAGGTCAACTTGGATTGTTGGTTCTTTATTTCTTTGCCAGCATTTCGTCTATCTTCTTCACCAGTGCGGCAAATTCTGTCTCATTGTACAAGCGGGTAAGCATCACAATGCGGCCATCCTTGTCAATAAGCACATTGCGGGTGATTCCAGCTTTACGCAGCGCATATTTGGCAAATATATCTGCACCGGGATCCAAGCCCAACGGATAAGTAATGCCGGTTGATTTACCGAATGCAATCACTTTATCCAGCGGTTCATCACGGTCTATTCCGATAAGGGCGAAACCGGAGTTGTCTTTATGTTTCAACCAAATATCCTTTTCAATGAAAGGCATCTCCTTACGACAAACACCACACCAACTGGCCGTGAACTGCAACATCACCACCTTACCACGAAGCTCGGAGAGGGTGACTTGCTTACCATCTGTCAGGGTAATGGTAAAATCGGGAGCCATCTCCCCTACTTTCACTATGTAACCGACATCATCGGCAGCAGCTTCCTGCGCTTTGCCCGACAGGCTACAAATAGCGAACAGGATAAAAATCAGACTTTGTACTGTTTTCATTAATCATCTATTTTTTAAGTTTTACTCAAAACGGAAACAATAACGGGAGCACAAATATCATCACAATTCCCATAATTATCTGTAAAGGCAAACCAACTTTAACATAATCCATGAATGTATAACGTCCCGCCTGCATCACCAGCGCATTGGGTGGAGTAGAGAACGGAGAAGCAAAACACATACTTGCTGCCACGGTAACGGCAAACAGGAATGGAAAAGGACTCAACTCCAACTGTATGGCAGACTGGAGAGCAATCGGAGCCAGAAGTACCGCCGTAGCCGTATTACTGATAAACATAGTCATCAGCGAAGTAGTGAAGTAAATACCTGCCAACAGCACATATGGTCCATAACTACCAAGCCCGTTCACCAATGATTTAGAGACTAAATCGGATGCTCCGGTCTTTTCCAGAGCCAACGACATAGGCATCATGGCAGCAATCAGTACGATACTTTCCCAGTTGATAGTCTTATATGCTGCCTCAACATTGCGGAAACAGCCGGTAAGTACCATCAGCAGTCCTGCAATCATCACCGCCGTTACGGGAGCAACAGGAATGAAATCGAACATCATCATTACCACCATTCCCAGCATAATAAGCGCAGCAACAGGTGCTTTATGATTAAGTGTCACTTTTGCAGCCTCAGCCAGCGGTTGACCAAGTACTACCCAATCCGAAGGGTCATCATTCAGCCGGGCTATATTCTCCCAAGTACCCTGCACCAGCAATACATCTCCCGAATGCATTTTCTCATCTTTCAGATTCTTTAGGATATACTGGCGTTTGCGCTGAATACCCAGAATGTTCACACCGAACTTCTCGCGGAAACCAGAATCTTTCACCGGTTTGTTCACCAGATTAGATGCAGGCATCAATACGATTTCAGCAATACCGATTTCAGTGAATTCCAGTTCTTCACTCTTAGATTCCACTGCGCCTTCCGCCGTATGTGTATCCAGCAACTTCAATGCATTTTCTTCAGCAAGACGTTTCACATTGGAAAAGTCGCCCAGCACATAGAGAATATCATTCTCCTGAATAACCGTATTAGCAGCAGCCATCTCCTGGCTCATCGTCTTGAAGAAATGACGGCGGGAAGAAGAAGATTGGCGGCGAACTTCCATAATTCCCGCATTATAGCGCTGCGGGATGTTCAATTCTTGTATGGTTTTTCCGGCTAAAGGAGATTTGCTTTCCACTTGCACCCTGCATAAGTTCTGGAACAATTGGTATTCTCCTGCCAATTCTTTCAGTGATTTATTCTTTTTCCCTTTACGAGTTTTATCTCCCTTCTTTGTTAGAAACATCTTGCTCAACGGGATTAACACTATCAACCCGACAGTTACGCAAACCAGTCCCACAGGGGTAAATGAAAAGAAAGTAAGTGGCGCATATCCCGCAGAGGTCAGTGCTTCTTGGATAACAAGGTTAGGCGGTGTACCAATCAACGTCATCATACCACCCATACTACTGGCAAATGCGAGCGGCATCAGCAAGCGGCTGACATTGATTTGTGAACTCATAGCCATACTGACTACGATAGGAAGCATCAAAGCCACTGTTCCGGTATTGCTGACAAAGGCACCGATAAAGGCTGTCACCAATATAATAAGAACAAAAAGTTTCAACTCACTGTCACCGGCCAATTTCAGGATACGACTGCTTATCATCTTCGCCAATCCTGTCTGGAAGATAGCGCCGCCCACAACAAACAGCCCGATCATCATTATCACTACGGAGTTGGAAAAGCCCGTCAGTGCCTCCTCCGGTGTCAGGATACCGGATACTATTAATAACACTAGTGCACAAAGTGCCACTAAATCTGAGCGTACTTTGCCACTCATGAAAAATATCGCAGAAAGAAATAAAATAATGAGGGTAATATACATATAGATATAAAATTTGTCTATTTATAAACACTTCAACACCATTTTTTGTTCTATGAGGTTGCAAATATCACAAAAATCAGAACGATAGACAAGAGGATGAATCCTTTTTGAACTAAATAAACGACAAATATCTCACTAAATTCATAATAAAAGCTGGATTATTAACAATATATTCATACCTTTGAATCCGGGAACAATAGTATAGGCTTACCTCTTTTATCAGTTAAATTCTATAACAATAATGGGAAACGACAACACAATTACAGGCACTTTCAACGGAACAGTTCACTTGGAATACCTGCCATGTATTAATTATGCAATGATCCACAATCACGTGCCTTCATGCAATTTCTGCGAACTAATGAATAACGATGAGGTTGACTGGAACCACATCAAAGTTTCGATAGACGGAGAACTGATTAAGCATTCGGAAAGTATTTTGGAGATAATCCCCAAGGGACAAAACGTACAAATCAATAGTCTGGAAATATTCCCCGAAAACAGAAAACTGATAGAACTGACAGAAGGCATCGACACCCACTTCAACCTGACCATTACCATTTCAGATGAAATAGCTCATCAACAGACATTCCCCATCAAACTGATGGCTTACGACCAATGGACCGGTGCCAGTATTATGCCCGAACTTTTAGTTACTTTTGTCACTCCCAATCACCCTATACTTTCAAGAATAAGCGTAAAGGCTTCACAGTTTCTTGAGAAATGGACGGGCAGCTCTGCCTTAGATGAATACCAGACACAAAATCCCAATCGTGTGCGGGCGCAGGTGGCTGCCATCTATGAAGCTCTACGATCTGAATCTTTGATATATTCTACGGTTCCAGCCAGTTTTGAAACGATGGGACAACGTATCCGTCTGGTGGACAATGTACTCACCAGTAAATTGGGCACGTGCATAGATCTGACTTTACTTTATGCTTCTTGTCTGGAAGCAAATGGTATTCATCCCCTTCTTGTTTTATTGAAAGGGCATATATTCGTAGGTGCATGGCTGACAGAAGATATCTATCACCAGACTGTGGGAGACGATGCTTCTTTCCTACTAAAAGGAAGCGCAAACGGCATTAGCGATATTGTATTGGTAGAAACGACTGCACTTACATCTTCTCAGAATATCTCGTTTGAAGAAGCGGTAACGACAGCTCAAAGGGAACTCAAAGAAGAGAGTAACTTTGAACTGTTCATTGATGTATATAGATGCAGGCTCGATAAAATCCGCCCATTACCACAGCGCATAAATCATAACGGTGAGTGGCAAATAGAAAACAATGGGATAGAGCATGAAAATGCAACCAGAAAAGTAAATCAGTTGGACCGGTACGAAATAAAGCTGGATGACAGCAAGGATGAGATTACCAAGCAGGTTATTTGGGAAAGGAAGTTGCTGGACTTCTCCCTGCGCAATAACCTGATTAATATCAGGCTTGGCAGAAGGGTCATACCTTTCATCTCTTTTGCCATCGACCATCTGGAGGACCACCTGCAAGCCGGAGAGAATTATCAGATATTAGCCAGCCCTACCAAAAGTAAAATAGAACCCGGTGAAACAGGATTGTATGATTCTTCACTCTGGAAAGAGAGCCTGGAAGAGCTAGTAATCAGTGAACTGAAAAACAAAAAGATTCGCTCCTATCTGACCGAAAGCGAGCTACAAAACTCACTCAAATTCGTATATCGAACTTCACGGACTGCCATTGAAGAAAATGGTGCCAATTCATTGTTTTTAGTCTTAGGTGTCCTAAAATGGTATGAATCCACTAAGAGCGTGAAACCTCGCTTTGCTCCTATCCTGCTACTGCCGGTAGACATCATACGACGTGGTGGTACAAGCGGATATATCATCCGCACAAGGGATGAAGAGATTATACTGAACATAACGCTGGTAGAATTATTAAAGCAACAATTTGGGGTAAATCTCTCCGGACTTAACCCATTGCCGAAAGACGACAGCGGCGTAGATCTAAAAAAAATATTTGCTGCGATTCGTACCTGCATCCGCAACATGAAAGGCTGGGATGTAGTAGAAGAATCTATGTTAGGGTTATTCTCATTCAACAAGTTTGTCATGTGGAATGACATCCACAGCAATGCGGATAAGTTAAAAGAGAATCCCATTATAGCCAGCCTGATGGAAAACCGTATCCAATGGCAGGATACGACTCCGGAAGTTGATGCCAGAGAAATAGACAAAAATTGCAAACCTATCAACTTTTCCATTCCTGTCGATGTGGATTCTTCTCAACTGGAAGCCGTCATAGAATCAGGAGAAGGGAAGAGTTTTATACTGCACGGTCCTCCGGGAACCGGAAAATCCCAGACTATCACCAATATGATAGCAAATGCCTTGTACAAAGGAAAACGCGTACTATTTGTTGCAGAAAAAATGGCAGCACTTTCTGTAGTACAAAACCGTCTGACCAGAATAGGATTAAGCCCATTCTGTTTGGAACTACATTCCAATAAGGTTACTAAATCTCATTTCCTGGCTCAGCTTCAAAAAGCCATAGAAGCTATTCATATCCAATCTCCGGTTGAGTTTGAAAGTACTTCCACACAATTGTTTGAGCGGAGAAGAAAGCTGATTGATTACATGGAAGCATTGCATCATCCTCATGCGTCCGGCTTTTCTCTTTATGACTGCATTACAAATTATCTGTCTATACAAGGGGATGAACTCTCAATTGACTTTTCCCTATTGAATGGCATCACAAAAGATAAACTTACAGCATTTTGCGAGAAGATACAGGAATTGGATACAGTTTTCCTGATAACAGGACATCCACAGGAACATCCATTAAAAGGATTAGAACCGTACAATACTTCCTTAGAAAATTGCCAAAAGTTGCAAAATGGATTCAGACATCTCATAGATTTATTCAATCTGATTACAGCCAATAGAAAATCTCTTTCAAACAATCTGGGAATCTCAATACCGGATAGTTGGGAAGGAATCAACTGGATGAGTAAAATAAGTGATTTACTACTTTCAATTCCATATCTGAACAAATCATTATTAGAGATAAGCGGAAATGCCAACCTGATAGAAGAGTGGAAAGATATTATCCTGTCAGGTCGTGAACGAGACCGGATGCAAACAGAACTGGGCAAAAACTATGCACCGCAAATTCTTCAAGAGAACGTATTCATCCTCCAACAAGAATGGAAAGCAATTGAGATGAAGTGGTTCTTACCGAAATTCTTCGCAAAACGTTCCTACCTCAAGAAACTAAGACTTTACAATACGAGTTTACAGGCAGCACAAATACCCGGGCTTTTAGAAAGGCTTGATGCTTATCAAAAAAATAATAAAATAGTCCAGGAACAGTCTTCCGAATTATCATCCTTCTTTGGTTTCTTTGGAAAAAAGAATAAGGAGAGATGGGATGATATTGCTTCCATATTAGAAAGTCTGCCGATGATTTACAGCGCTTTAATGGATTTTGCTGAGATAATCCAACAGCCGTTCACAGAAGTCCTTAATCAATTTACAAGTAAGGTTAGCATTGATTGGAACACACTTCAACAGTCTAATGAAGATGCATTCAGACAATCCATCAATACCATCAATGAACTGAATGCAGTTCTTAATGGACTGAAAGACCTATGCTACATGCAAATGCCTGACAACGACCTCGAAATGAAATTACCAGTCCTCCTTAACACATGGCTGGCACATTTCAATCTGATTAAAGATTGGGGACAATGGTGCATCCGCAAGAAAGAACTAGAGTCCCAACATCTTTCCGAAGTAATCAACTATATCACCGATAAACACAAAACAGGATTAGAAGCGGCAGATGCATATATGAAAGGTGTTTATCATCAATTAGCAATAAAGACCGTTGATGCAGATGAGACTTTGCGACTTTTCAACGGATTGCTGTTTGAGGAAATGATTAATAAGTATAAGCTGCTGACTACAGAATTTCAGGAATTGAGTAAAAAAGAGCTATATTGCAGATTGGCAGCAAAGATACCTTCCCTGACAATGGAAGCTGCATCCAGCTCCGAGATAGGAATCCTGAAAAGAAATATCTCCAATGGAGGACGTGGTACGTCCATCCGAAGAATCATAGACCAAATACCAACCTTGCTGCCCAAACTGTGTCCATGCATGTTGATGAGTCCGATATCAGTAGCGCAATATATTGATCTGGATGCAGAGAAGTTCGACCTTGTCATCTTTGATGAAGCTTCCCAGATGCCTACCAGTGAAGCTGTCGGTGCGATAGCCCGGGGTAAAGCATTGGTTGTGGTAGGCGACCCCAAACAAATGCCGCCAACAAGTTTCTTTTCCTCTTCACAAGTCGACGAGGAAGAAGCTGAATTTGATGATATGGAGAGTATCTTGGATGATTGTATCTCACTGTCAATTCCATCCCGCTATCTAACCTGGCATTACCGTAGTAAACACGAAAGTCTGATTGCTTTCAGCAATTCCCAATATTACAATGGGAAATTATATACTTTCCCTTCCGTAGACGACAGGGTCTCAAAAGTACGCTTAGTTCAGGTCAATGGTTCGTATGACAAAGGACGTACACGCAGTAACCATGCAGAAGCAGAAGCGATTGTGAAGGAAATACTGCATCGTTTGCAAACACCGGAACTCTCCGAAAGAAGCATAGGTGTAGTGTCTTTCAGCCAGGTACAACAGAATCTGATAGAAGACATGTTGATAGAGGAATTGAACAAATATCCGGAATTAGAAGAAAAAGCTTTCCAAAGTAATGAACCTATCTTCATTAAGAATCTGGAGAATGTGCAAGGTGATGAACGGGATATCATACTTTTCTCTATAGGATACGGGCCAGACAAGAATGGCAATGTCTCTATGAATTTCGGTCCGCTGAACAATCAAGGTGGTGAGCGCCGTCTGAATGTGGCCGTATCCCGTGCCCGCTATGAAATGATTATCTTCTCTACCTTGCGTTCTGAGCAAATAGATTTGAAACGTACCAAGTCCAGAGGCGTGGAAGGATTAAAGAAATTCCTGGAATTTGCAGAACGTGGCACCTCTCCTATTCCGGCAGTCCAACTTCAGAATCAAAAACAAAGTGATTTAATAACTCTGATAGCGCAAGAACTTACTCAGCGCGGTTATAAAGTGGACACTCTGGTAGGACGTTCAAACTTTAAGGTTGATTTGGCTATTGTAAACCCGGAGCAGCCGGATACATATATCTTAGGAATATTGTGTGACGGCAAAAATTATTATGAAACCAAAACCACCAGAGACCGTGAGATTGTGCAACCCAACGTCTTGCAGATGCTTCACTGGAATGTCATGCGTGTATGGTCCGTCGATTGGTTTGAGCATAAAGAGAATGTAGTGGAACGCATTATCAAAAAGCTGGAGGATGTAAAGAAAGTAAAAGTAGAAGAACAATCTCCCCTTCCAATACAGCCTGCTGTTCTGAAAACATTCAGCATAGAAAATGAACCTGTTGTAGAATTAGTGAACAGCCGCGAGAAAGAATATGTTTTTGCTGATTTGCCAGAAATAAGCTATAGTACGGATATTGACAAGGTAATGACCTCATCCTATCAGGTAAAAAGGCAACTTGAGCAAATTGTACGAATTGAACAGCCTATAACGAATACCTTGTTATATAAAAGAATCTTGCGCATCTGGAAATTGACAAGAGTGACCACCCGGTTACAAGGATTCATTGACGATCTTCTCAAAGATGTATATAAAGATCCCTTATCGGGAAATTCTATTATCTACTGGGAAAGCGAAGAGAAGGCAAAAAACGCTGACTTTTACCGCATCAATTCCAAACGTGACATTCTGGACATTCCTGTTTTAGAGGTAATGAGTGCCGCCCGCTATGCTATAGAACAACAGATTTCCATGCCGATAGAAGACTTAAAACGGCTGACTTCCCAGCTTCTGGGTTTCAGCAGAAAAGGAGCAAATTTAGATATGGTGACGGAACAGGCTATACAAATTCTGATTAATAGAGGAATATTCAAGTGTACAGATGGAATGGTATCCATGAACAATTAAAGTTCATGGACGCACTACCCCCAGATACGTCTATGACAATTTATAAAAGCTGAGAAATTCAACTCAGTATGGTTTAAAACAAAAAATCCGAAACCTTTAAGATTTCGGATTTCTCATCGAGGTTCCTGGCGGATTCGAACCGCCGTACACGGTTTTGCAGACCGCTGACTAAGCCACTCATCCAAGGAACCGTCTTTTTTGTTTGCGGTTGCAAAGGTAGTACATTTTTTGAATATACCAACTATCCGCAGCATTTTTTCTTCTTTTCTTTTTTAGCGACACTGCACTCTGCACGCTTCTCGTCCATCAATCGCTTTAATTCACAACCGGTTACGCAATTAGCACACGGATTACCATTTTCTTTTGTCCGGCGAAGAAAAGTATAAATACCCCAACCGATCCGAACAATACACAATAGTAACAGAATTGCCACTACCCATTGTTGCCAGTTCATCATACAAATAATCCTCCTATTTTATATATAGCAAATGCCATCACCCATGCAAGCAGCGAGGTGTACACTGCAGTAAACAGTGCCCATTTCCAGCTACCGGATTCTTGCTTGATAGCCACAATCGTAGCAATACACGGGAAATATATAAGTACGAATACCATATAGCAGAAGGCTACCAGTGGCGTGATGGGAATACGTTCGGCAAGACTTACCACATCGGCTTCCGCATCATTCGTATAAAGTACTCCCAGCGTACTTACCACCAATTCTTTGGCTCCTACACCCGAAAGTATGCCAATACCCAGTTTCCAGTCAAAGCCCAACGGTTCAATAACCGGTTCCATCGCTTTTCCTATCTGTCCGATGTAAGAATTTTCCTGCTGCTCGGCAACAGTCTCATACGCATCATGGTCAGGATAATAGCCCAATGCCCATATCACGATAGAAGCTATCATGATAATGCCTCCCATCTTGCGGAGATATTGCGCCCCCTTCTCCCACGTATGCCGGAAAATGGCTTTGGCAGTCGGCAGGCGATAAGGCGGAAGCTCCATAACGAACGGAGTATCATCTCCCTTTACCAGAAAACGACTGAACAAACGTGCCAGCAACACCGCCAGCAGAATACCTATCGAGTATATAAGCAACAATATCAGACTGCCATTGTTCGGGAAGAATGCGCCTACCAGCAATAAATAAATCGGCAAGCGGGCACTACATGACATCAATGGATTGACGAGCATAGTAATCAAGCGACTCTTGCGGTTTTCAATGGTACGTGAAGCCATAATGGCAGGAACATTGCATCCGAAGCCCATAATCAAAGGGATAAAGGATTTACCATGCAACCCCATCTTATGCATAATCTTATCCATAATAAACGCTGCGCGTGCCATATAACCGGAATCTTCCATCAACGAGATGCAGAAGTAAAGAATAAGAATATTCGGCAAGAAGACAATAACACCACCCACACCGCCTACAATACCGTCTACCAGCAAATCTTTCAGCGGACCATCTGACATATTATCACGTATAAGGTTTCCAAGAACCTCCACCAGCCATTCAATGCCCATCATCGGATATTCGCCAAGCACGAATGTCCCTTCAAACATGAGGTACATAAAGAGAAAGAAAATAGGAAATCCCCAGAAACGATGCGTCACGATAGAATCTATCACACGGGTCGTGTGCTCCTTATCCAAATGATTATCCACAAAAGTTTCTTTAAGAGCACCGGAGATAAAACCATACTTGGCATCGGTAATTGCCTGGTCGCAATCCTCATTCAGCACTTCACGGATACGATGACTCTCCTGATCTCGGACAACCATGATTTCTTTGCCATTAGGTAAAGCTTTGATTAATTTTTCTACATCAGGATCATTTTCCAACAGCTTGATAGCCAGAAAACGAGTAGAGTATTTATGCCTGATATCCTCATTCTCACTGATAATATGCTTTACTTCTTCAATGCTACGTTCCAGTTCCGGTCCATGATTAATGTGAATATGGCGATAAAAACCATGATGGCTTCCTTCTTCTTTATGAGCACCAGCGCTATAGCCAGGCACAAATTCCTTATGCCATTCCCGCAAATCTTTTAAAACTTCAGTACGTACATTCTCTTTTTGGTCCAGGAAGTCGGCACCTTCGTAAATGCTGATAACAACATGGAAAAGATCCTCGATACCTTTACCTGTGCGTGAGACTGTGGGCACCATAGGAACACCGAACAATTGGCTGAGTGTCATATAATCCAACGTATTACCACTGGCCTCCAATTCGTCGTACATATTGAGGGCCATCACCATGCGCACATTCATATCAATCAGTTGGGTGGTGAGGTAAAGATTACGTTCCAGATTGGAAGAATCTACTACATTGATAACGATGTCCGGCGTCTCATTGATAATGTGATGGCGGACATACATTTCTTCGGGACTATAAGCCGATAACGAATACGTACCGGGCAAGTCGACAATGCGGAATTGATAACCCTGAAAATTAAAATAACCTTCCTTTGCATCCACTGTTACACCGCTATAGTTGCCGACGTGCTCATGTGAACCGGAAGCAATATTGAACAGAGAAGTTTTTCCACAATTAGGATTACCTACCAAAGCGACATTGATGGTACGGCGTTTGCCAAGGGCGATGCGTTTCAGTACTTCGTCACCCGGGTAAATATCTTCGCTCATTCCGGGGTGATAATCTTGCTTCGTCGCTTGTTCTTTCGCTTCCTGTTCGCTGATAATTTCAATCATCCCTGCTTCCTGACGACGCAGAGAGATTTCATAACCCATTACTTTATATTTGATAGGGTCTTTCAACGGGGCATTCAGCAAAACTTCCACAGTTTTGCCTTTGATGAAACCCATCTCTACAATTCGTTTACGGAAACCGCCGTGTCCCAGTACTTTAACGATTACACCTTTTTCTCCTGTTTTTAATTCGGACAAACGCATAGTCTTCTCTCTTTCATTAATTTTGGTGCAAAGATAAATGTTTTGCTTGTAGCGCACAAATTATTTAGATTGTTTTTAAATAAGGGATAAAAAAGGGCATGTTTCCAAAAGATAATTACTGGGAATAATCGAATAAAATGTATCTTTGCGGCATGAACAAGAAAAAGATAGCGCAATATATTGAGCAGGAAAAGCTTTTCACCTTGAAAGATAAAATCTTGGTGACACTGAGTGGCGGAGCGGACTCAGTAGCATTATTGCATCTGCTTCTTGATATGGGATACACCTGTGAAGCAGCGCATTGCAACTTTCATCTGCGGGGTGACGAGTCGGACCGGGATGAGACATTTGTCCGCCAACTCTGCCTGCAACTGGAAATCCCGTTACATATCCGGCATTTCCGGACTACGGAAGAAGCCACCCAGCGACACATCTCCATCGAAATGGCAGCACGGGAATTGCGTTATGCTTGGTTTGAAGAACTCCGCCTGAAACAAAGGGCCGATGTCATCGCCGTAGCTCATCACAAAGACGACAGTGTAGAAACCCTCCTGCTAAACCTTATCCGCGGAACAGGTATCAACGGGTTACTGGGCATTCGTCCCAAAAACGGAAATATTGTCCGTCCTTTGCTATGCATCGATCGGAAAGAAATAACAGAATATCTGCAAGAAATCGGACAACCTTACATAACAGATAGCACCAACCTGCAAGATGAATACACCCGCAACAAAATACGCCTCAACCTTCTACCCCTGATGCAAGAAATCAATCCTTCGGTAAAGGAGAGCCTTCTCCGCACCGCAAAACATCTGAATGATGCAGCCCTATTATATAAAAGAGGTATAGAAGAAGGAAAGCAAAAGGTGCAGACCGGACAAGGCATTCTGATACAAGCCCTACTTGAGGAACCCGCCCCGGAAACTTTATTGTTTGAGATTTTATCTCCGTTGGGATTCAATGGCACCCAAATAAAAGATATATTCGCCTCTCTGAATGGACAGCCGGGAAAAATATTTCTCAGCAAAGAATGGCGCGTCATCAAAGACCGGACATTATTGTTGATAGCCCCTATCTGTTCTGCTGATTCTTCAACCATATTATCTCCAGACGATGGTGCCCTCCCCTTCCAACTCACGATGGAAGAACGGGAACTCACAAACGACTTCGTCATTCCGCGCGACCGGAATACAGCTTGCTTCGATGCAGATAAATTAGAATCCCTCACCGTAAGACGTTGCCGCCAAGGCGACAGCTTCATCCCCTTCGGCATGACAGGGCGAAAGAAAGTCAGCGATTACCTTACAGACCGTAAATTCTCCCTTTCACGCAAAGAGCAGCAATGGGTGCTTTGTAGCGGCAACCACATTATCTGGCTGATAGGCGAACGCACCGACAACCGTTTCAGGATAGATGAGAATACCCGCAGGATAATCATAGTGAAATTTATCCCGTAAGACCAGCCATACCACCCCCTCTCCCTGCAATAGTTTAATACCGAAATAGCGAAAACTAATTCGTTCCACCATGGGGTACTTTTCGTTCCCTCATAAGGTTCTTTTCGTCCCTACATAAGGGAACGAAAAGTACCCCATGGTGGAACGAATTAATATTCACATAAAAAAAGGTTATCTCCCGCATGAACAGGAAATAACCATCTATAGAAAATCAATTAATTATTTAAAGAATAATTCTCGCTTCCTTCTGCCGTCCAAAACAGTCCGAAAGCAACACAGCAAATGGAGTATCATACGTCCGCGCCTTGAATGGACATCCTTTGACGCAAGCACAGCACTTAATACATTTCTCTGCAATCGTATTGCACTCGTCACCTTTTACAATAGCTCCTGACGGACAATGAGCCGCACAAATACCGCAATGCGTACACAGTTCAGCATCCACTTCCGGCACACGTGGCAAAGGCACTCCACTCTTACGTAGTTTTATCACCCGCCGCAAAAACTTAAAAAGTGGCAAGAAAGGCTGACGGGGACGTTGAATACGGTTCACATCTACCGGATACAAATGTTCCATATCCGTAGCCGCATTAATTTTCGTCCGTAACTTTGCACCAAACTCCTCCGCATACTGCAAATCGTTCGCATCTGGACGCCCTGCAGCAACCGGATGTTGCTCCGTACTATAAGAATGCTCTCCCACAAACGTTGCCCCTGCAACCACTTTGAAGCCCTTGGCAGAAGCAAATGCATCCAACTCCACCAAAGCCTTCTCATAAGCACGGTTACCATATACCACTACCAGCACTACCGGGGATCCCGATGTACGAACTCCTTGCAAGCGTTCCATAGCCAAAGGAGCCACTTTGCCACCATATACCGGAACTGCAACTATGGTCAATGTATCCTCTGCAATATCCACTTCGGCAGCATGCAATGTTAAATCAGTCGTAATTATATTTGTTAGCCCTGTTCCGCGAACAATTGCCTCGCCAACTTGTTTAGAGGTACGAGTGGGCGAGAAACAGATGAGATGAACTTCGTTTATATCCATAATTTTACGCACTTTTTCTTAGTTTATCAAGCAAAGATAAAGTTTTAAAATTAAAAAAAAGACGAATTGTTTATGAAACCAAAAATATTTATTACCTTTGTGCCGTTGAAACAATCTGCAACTCCTAAGTGCGGGTAGTTAATCAGATTTCCGGTTCAATAATAAATATCCCATAACCATAGTATTTTAAATAAAAAGGTATATTTGCCACGTTGCTTGTGACGACAACCGCAGCTGTGTGAGCATATCTGTCCAATAACAAAAGAAATATTAAATCATTCACATATATACTGTATGTATAATATCATTCAATTGAACGACAAAAATTTGTCGGAACTTCAAACTATTGCCCAAGAACTGGGTATCAAAAAAACAGACTCACTAAAAAAAGAAGAACTTGTTTACAAGATACTTGATGAACAAGCCATCGCAGGTGCTACCAAGAAGGTTGCCGCTGAAAAGCTGAAAGAAGAGCGTAAAGTAGACAGACAAGAGAAACGTACCCGCGTAACCGTGAAAAAAGAGAGTACTGACAAAGTTTTCACCGCCAATAAAAACGGTGATCTCACCAAGGCAAAAGCTGAGGCTACAGCCGCATCCGCCAAGGTAAGGCCAATAACAGAGGCAGCAAAAACACCGGCAGCAGAAAAAGCTCCTGAAGTAACCGTAACCGCCACTCCCGAAAAGGCCGAAGATTCTACCACCCCGAAGCGTAAGCCGGGACGTCCGCGCAAAGCCAAATCAGAAGAAAAAACGCCCGCGCCGATTGTAAAAGAAGAGCCCCAGAAAACAGAACCGGAGCTAAGTTTTGAAGCCGAAACGCCCAAAACATCAACATCTAAAATACCAGCTCCGAAAGTGGTAGCGCCGCAAGTAGTAAAAAAAGTCGTAGTGGAAGATAGTCCTATTCTGTCAGAACCCGAAGACGACTTTATTCCCATCGAAGACCTGCCGACCGAAAAAGTGGAACTTCCTTCTGAACTTCTCGGTAAATTCGAAGCTACCAAAGCTGAAACTCCTGCAGTGGCACCCATAACAGAACCTGCACCTGCAATGGCACAACGCCCACGTCTTCGTCCTCGTGACAACAATAACAATACTCCTTACAATAATAACAATCGCAATAACAACCAACGCCCTGTGCAACAGCAGCGTCCTGTGCAGCCACAAAACGGTGGTGAAAACTATGCTCCTGTCCCAGAACGCAGAACTGTGATTGAACGTGAAAAAGTATACGAATTCGATGATATCCTGACCGGAACCGGTGTACTGGAAATTATGCAGGACGGTTACGGTTTCCTTCGTTCTTCCGATTATAATTACCTCTCCTCACCGGACGATATTTATGTATCACAATCACAAATCAAACTCTTCGGCCTGAAAACCGGCGATGTTGTAGATGGTGTTATTCGTCCGCCGAAAGAAGGAGAAAAATATTTCCCATTGGTAAAAGTGGAGAAAATAAACGGACGTGACCCAGCCTTCGTGCGCGACCGTGTACCTTTCGAACATCTTACCCCACTGTTCCCCGATGAGAAGTTCAGACTGTGCAAAGGTGGCTATTCCGACTCAATGTCTGCCCGCGTAGTCGACCTCTTCGCTCCTATCGGTAAAGGTCAGCGTGCACTAATTGTGGCACAGCCCAAGACCGGTAAGACCATCTTGATGAAAGACATCGCTAACGCTATTGCAGCAAACCACCCAGAAGTTTACATGATTATGTTGCTCATCGATGAGCGCCCCGAAGAAGTAACCGACATGGCACGCACCGTAAATGCTGAAGTTATCGCTTCTACTTTCGACGAGCCTGCCGAACGTCACGTAAAGATCGCCGGCATCGTACTGGAAAAAGCAAAAAGACTGGTGGAATGTGGTCATGATGTAGTTATCTTCCTTGATTCTATCACCCGTTTGGCACGTGCTTACAACACGGTTTCCCCAGCTTCCGGTAAAGTACTTTCCGGTGGTGTGGACGCTAACGCGCTGCATAAGCCCAAACGATTCTTCGGCGCTGCCCGTAACATTGAGAATGGCGGCTCACTCACCATTCTGGCTACTGCGTTGATTGACACCGGTTCTAAGATGGATGAAGTTATCTTCGAAGAATTTAAGGGTACAGGTAACATGGAGTTGCAGCTCGACCGCAATTTGTCCAACAAGCGTATCTACCCTGCCGTCAACATTGTTGCTTCCAGCACTCGCCGCGACGACCTGTTGCAGGACAAGCAAACGCTGGACCGCATGTGGATACTCCGCAAATACCTGGCCGACATGAACCCGATAGAAGCTATGGACTTCGTGAAGGATCGCATGGAAAAGACCAGAGACAACGACGAATTCCTATTGAGCATGAACAGCTAAGACTATCCTCTTACAATATCGTACAAAAGCTTTCAATTACGTTCAAAAATGTAATTGGAAGCTTTTTTATTTCCCCCTTTTCCCTACATTTGCCTGTCTAACTTGAACAAAAAATTCTGAAACCATGAAGAAGACCTTTTATTCTACAATGGGACTGACTCTATGCAGTCTCCCCATGTGGGCACAGCAATCACCCAATTTTCTTATTGTACAATGCGACCATCTAACACAACGCGTAGTAGGTGCCTACGGTAATGGCGATAGTTGCACGCCGCCCATCGATAGCATCGCTGCCCAAGGTGTAGTTTTCGCCAATGCTTATGTGGGATGTCCCCTGAGTCAACCCTCACGCGCAGCCTTGTGGAGCGGTCTGATGCCACACCAGAACAACGTACGTTCTAATTCAGCCGAACACATCAATCCTCTGCTACCGGAAAATATTCCCACACTGGGAAGCATTTTTTCCGCCAACGGATACCAAGCCGTTCATTTCGGGAAAACACATGATATGGGAGCTTTAAGAGGGTTCAGCCATAAGGAACCTGACGCCAAACCTTTTACAGATCCGGAATTTCCCGTAAACAACGATAGTTTCCTTGACGTAGGTACATGTGAAGATGCCGTAAGCTATCTGAGCAATCCAGGTAAAGAACCGTTTATTTGTGTGGTAGACTTCCAGAACCCGCACAATATTTGCGGATACGTAGGTGAAAATAAAGGAGAACATATCGACAAGCCTATCAGTGCCCCATTACCCAACCTACCGGAAAATTTCGAAGTGAAAGACTGGAATGCACTACCCGTACCCATTCAATACATTTGTTGCAGCCACCGCCGCATGATGCAGGCCGCACATTGGAATGAAGAGAATTATCGCCACTACATCGCCGCCTTCAGGCACTACACGAAGATAGTTTCCAAACAGATAGAACAGGTTCTTCAGGCTCTATACTCCACCCCCGCAGGTAGAAATACCATCATTGTTTTCCTGGCAGATCACGGCGATGGAATGGGTTCACATCGCATGGTGACCAAGCAAGTCAGCTTTTATGATGAAGTGACCAATGTTCCTTTCATCATTGCAGGCCCGGGCATACAGAAACGCGAAAAACCGATAGACAATCTGCTGACACAGCCCACTCTTGACCTGTTGCCTACCCTTTGTGAACTGGCCGGACTACCCGCTCCGGCAGATAAACCGGGAATCAGCCTCGCTCCTCTACTGAGAGGAAAAGAGCAGACGCAGAAACATCCGTACGTTACATCTGAATGGCACAGCGAATACGAAGTAATCGTCAGTCCCGGACGTATGATACGCAGTCCCCGCTACAAATATACCCACTATCTGGAAGGTAACGGTGAAGAATTATATGATATGGAAAAAGATAAAGGAGAACAACATAACCTTGCTTATGACCCGGCATACACCAAGATTCTTAATGAACACCGCGCTTTGTTAGACGACTACATCCAACGAACAAAAGATGATTATCGCAACCTAAAAACAGAAGCAGACAAAAGATGGAGAAGTCACACTCCCGGATATCCGCATCACGAAGGCCCTTGCTCGCGAGATATCACCAATCGGAAATAAAACATCAAAATGCAAAAAGGACGAGACATTTTCGGATATCTCGTCCTTTTTAGTTACTTTTGTCGCAAATAATCAAATAAATATCGGAATAAACAAGGTGAGGCTCAGTAAAACGATAATATTATTGTTGTTGATGTTCTTTTGCGGTACTTCCTACATCCTCTCTGCAAACCAGGATTCGGAAGATAAGCGTATACCCCTTGTTGAACAATTAATGGATAATAACTTAGGCTATTCCCTGGAAGCAAAGTTAAGCGATATTCTCCGGTGGGAAGACGAACTGGCAGAGATATACCGGAAGAAAAAGGATTATAAACGTATGTTCCTCATACACCAAATGGCCGCCTATGCCCTTGCAGCCGATGGGCAAATCAGTGAAGCATTGGAGAAAGCGAACAACATTTTACGGCAAGCCACGCAAATGAGATATGATACCGGAATAGCCATAGCTCACTATGCAATAGGAGATACTTACCTCAGTGCCAACATGATTAATGAAGCCATTGAAGAGTATGAGACAGCCATGAATAAGCTGAATAAAATCCCCGACTCCGGAAAACTCAAGGAAAGAGTATTAATCCAGTTAGCCCCTACTCTCGTCAGATTGAAACGTATGCCCGAGGCTCAAGCTTATTTGGAGCAGATGGAACAGGTGAATGACGACCACCACAGTCGTTTTATGGAGAATATTTTTCAAGCCTATTATTATCTTTATGCAAACAATCCGGACAAAGCCCGAGAGTATATTCAAGAGGCTGAAGAGTGGTATGAATATTACCCATTCTATTTCCACAGTTCCATCCTGAAATATATACAGGCCGAATATGCCAAAAGTACAGGGAATGACGAACAAGCTATAGAGCTATATAACGAACTAACAGACCACACCAACGGTGCCAATACCTACAACAAGTATCTGAAGATGAAAAATGCGTTGGCATATCTGTACACCCAACGAGGAAAGCCCAAAGAAGCATGTACAGCATATCAGGACATCAATGCCGCCCGCGACTCTATCAATGCCCGCAATTACTCCTCTCAAATCAACCTTTTGCGAACCATATATCAGGTGGACCGCCTTGAAATGAACAATCAAAGCCAACGCAACCAGTTACTTTCCTATTCCATCATAGGCTGCATACTTATCTTAGCCATATCTTCCGTATCAGTGTTTTATATTCGTAAAATCAATAGGCGGCTGGCCAACTCCCAGCTCAGACTGGAGAAAGCACGACAGGCAGCAGAAAATTCCATCCGTACCAAAAGTCTTTTCCTGTCGAATATGAGCCACGAGATAAGGACACCACTGAATGCTCTATCGGGATTTTCCGGCATTCTGACCGACGCCAATATCGATGCTGCAACCCGCCAACAGTGCAATGAAATTATTCAGCAGAACTCTGATTTATTATTAAAACTGATAGATGATGTTGTAGACCTTTCAAGTCTGGAAATAGGTAAGATGCAATTTCACTTTGCTAATAATGATGCCGTATTCATCTGCCGTAATGTTGTAGACACCGTAGAAAAAATAAAGCAGACAGCTGCTTCCGTACTGTTCGACACTTCTTTAGAGAAACTCGAAATATATACGGATGAAGCACGCCTCCAGCAGTTACTCATCAATCTACTGATTAATGCAACCAAATTCACTACAGAAGGCAGTATCACCCTGTCACTTGATATGCAAACGGAAGAAACAGCTATATTTACCGTAACCGATACAGGCTGTGGTATAGCTCCGGAAAAGCAAGGACAGATATTTAACCGCTTTGAGAAGCTGAATGAAAATGCACAAGGTAGCGGATTAGGACTTTCTATTTGCCAGTTAATAGTGGAACGCTTCGGTGGCAAAATATGGATCGACCCCGAATACAAGAACGGATCCCGCTTCCAATTCACCCATCCCGTTCATTCTGTCAACAGAAAGGAGAGTATGGTATGAAACGGATTTTATTCATACTTGTCTTTGCACTACAATGCGTGTTTGTTTCCGCAACTGCACATTCCACTGCTGCGGACAGCTTATTGAATGAGTTACATGCACTTCCCCATGATTCTACCCGGCTTAAGTTACTGGAAAAGCTTGTACTCACAGAACAAAACTCCCCACATTACATAGAATATGCAGAGGAAATGTTCAAAGAGGCACAACTTCAAAAGAATGACAAATATAAAGCCAGCGGCACTTACTACAAACTGTTACATTACTATAATCAGAATGAGGCGGACAGCGTCAGCAAGCTGGTGAACTACCTGTTGCCCATTGCCGAACGCATGCAATATTGGCAGATGTATTTCAATGCACAAAAATTGCTCATTTATACCTATATTTATAAGGAGAAATATGAGTATGCAATCAATGAGGCTTTGAAGATGCAGGAAAAGGCGGAAGCACTGGACAATGCAGGCGGACGCGTGATTGCCTATCTGTGTTTGGCAAATGCATACCACGAAACCAACCGCAAACAAGAAGAAGGAGAAGTTCTGCAAAAGGCTCATGAACTCTTCTCAGAACCCATACACACCAGTACTCAGATAAATGTATTGGGACAACTCATTCTATACAGTAAAGGTCAGAATGACTACAAAAGCCTGAAAGCTTATCTGGAGCAGAATATCCGGCTAATAGATGATTTACTGAAACAATATCCTGACATGTACGATTCGTATTTCAACCTTTTCTTATTCTCTGAAATATTTCATGCCCAATATTATATTGGTATAGAGAAAGCGGATTCCGCAAAATATCATATAGAAAAGGCACAGAATTACATAACTCCGCAAAGTTACCTTCCATACATTGCCATGTATCAGGATGCCCGTGCAGAGTATTACCGCTACATGAAAGATTACCAAACCGCACTTGCATATACTGATTCAGTTTTAATAAAGATGAAAGAATTTGATTCCGGTCAGATGGACTATGCCAAACAACTGGCCCGCAAAGCTGATATCCTGCAAGAAATGGGCAAACATCAGGAAGCTTTGCCACTCTATGAAAAATCCAATCGTATTCAGGATTCATTAACTGTGGCCATATCAGCCAAACAGCTCGAAGAAATCAAAGATATATACCACCTTAATCAATTAGTATGGGAACAAGGAAAACTGAGAAGCCACGTGCAAGTGACAATTCTCCTCAGCCTCTCAATTATACTTGTTCTATGTATCGCCTATATGTTCCGCATCAACCGGATAAGAAGGGCTCTGAAAATATCGGAAAAAGAAACACAGAAAGCCACCCGGCAGACAGAAAAAGCTAATGAAATGAAAAATCGCTTCCTATCTAATATGAGCCATGCCATCCGGGTACCACTGAATGGAGTATTAGGCTTTTCACAAATCATAGCCAACGAAGTGGAGGTAGACGAGCTTACTCGCAAAGAATATGCAGACATCATTCAGCAAAACACAGAACAGTTAATGCGTTTGGTAAACAATGTGCTTGACCTGTCACGCCTGGAAGCCGGTATGATGAAGTTTCAGATGAGCGATTACGACATCGTACAACTCTGCAACGATGCCGTAGGGATGGCACATATGCAGAATCCTACTTTGCACACTCATTTCCACAGCAACATTGACGAGTACATTATCCATACAGACACCAACCGGATTATGCAACTCATTGTCAGCATCCTTATCTGCCCTCTTGCTTCCTTCAAAGAGGAGCGTGACCTTCAATTCACTTTAGACAAAAACGGAGAGATATTATGTTTCAAAGTTACTAACTGCCCATTGGCAGACCTTAAATACGCCAATCAAGACTCTGCTTTGCGCAACGATGTCAACCATCTGTTGCTGAAACACTTCGGTGGCACCTATCAAGTAATTCCCGACAGCAAAGAAGGTCCGACTATTCTTTTCACCTATCCCGCTACCTCGACTGAATAATATTCTTGCCTCAAATGAAGGTAGATACGTGGATTTTTTGTACTTTTGCGCCTCAATAAGAGTAATTTGTAATTTATAAATAGAATTATATCATCATGTTCGATAATTTAAGCGAAAGACTGGAAAGGTCGTTTAAAATTCTGAAAGGTGAAGGAAAAATCACCGAAATCAATGTTGCAGAAACCCTGAAAGATGTACGTAAGGCATTGTTGGACGCCGACGTAAACTACAAAGTAGCTAAGACTTTCACAGATACCGTTAAGGAAAAGGCATTGGGACAAAACGTGCTGACAGCCGTAAAACCCAGCCAGTTAATGGTAAAAATCGTGCACGATGAGCTGACCCAGTTGATGGGTGGCGAAACGGCCGAGGTTGACTTGGAAGGAAAGCCGGCAGTTATCTTGATGTCCGGTCTGCAAGGTTCGGGTAAGACGACGTTCTCAGGTAAGCTGGCGCGGATGCTGAAAACAAAAAAGAACAAGAAACCGCTGTTGGTGGCTTGTGATGTATACCGCCCTGCTGCTATTGAACAATTACGCGTATTGGCAGAGCAGATTGGAGTTCCGATGTACTCAGAACCGGATAGTAAGAGCCCGGTGAAGATTGCGGAAAATGCAATTCAGGAAGCTAAAGCAAAAGGATATGATGTGGTCATCGTCGATACTGCCGGACGTTTAGCTGTAGACGAAGAGATGATGAACGAAATCGCAGCTATCAAAAAAGCGATTAATCCGAATGAGATTCTTTTTGTAGTAGACTCCATGACCGGCCAGGATGCTGTGAATACGGCAAAAGAATTTAACGAACGTCTTGACTTCAATGGTGTAGTACTGACAAAATTGGATGGTGATACTCGTGGTGGTGCCGCTCTTTCTATCCGTTCGGTAGTGAACAAACCCATCAAGTTTGTCGGTACGGGTGAAAAGCTCGATGCTATCGACCAGTTCCATCCTTCGCGTATGTCAGACCGTATCCTCGGTATGGGTGACATTGTTTCACTGGTAGAACGCGCACAGGAACAATATGATGAAGAAGAAGCAAAACGCCTGCAAAAGAAGATTGCCAAAAACCAGTTCGATTTCAATGACTTCTTGAGCCAGATTGCCCAAATCAAGAAAATGGGTAATCTGAAAGACTTGGCTTCCATGATACCGGGTGTGGGCAAAGCTATCAAAGATATTGATATTGATGACAATGCATTCAAGAGCATTGAAGCTATCATTTACTCCATGACCCCGGCAGAACGCAGCAATCCTGCTCTTCTGAACGGCTCGCGTCGTCAACGCATTGCTAAAGGTAGTGGCACGAATATTCAGGAGGTAAACCGCCTGCTGAAACAATTTGACCAGACTCGCAAGATGATGAAGATGGTGACAGGCAGCAAGATGGGCAAAATGATGCCGAAGATGAAATAATAAAGATAAACTGTAAGCATAACAATCCCGCTAATTTCATTTTCTTAATGAAGTCAGCGGGATTGTTGCTATATTCGGTTATTTGCTCTATATTTGCGATGCATGAAGTCACAAAAAATAGTAAGTGACGGAAATAATACAAGATAAATTATAACTAAAACAAGAATATTGATATGACATTAATTGACGGAAAAGCAATCTCAGAACAAGTTAAGCAAGAGATTGCTGCGGAAGTAGCGGAAATTGTGGCAAAAGGTGGTAAACGTCCTCACCTTGCTGCGATTCTCGTAGGTCACGATGGTGGTAGTGAAACATACGTTGCTGCTAAGGTGAAAGCATGTGAAGTTTGCGGATTTAAATCCAGCCTTATCCGCTATGAAACGGATGTAACAGAAGATGAACTCTTAGCTAAAGTACGCGAACTGAACGAAGATGCAGATGTAGACGGATTTATCGTACAACTCCCGCTACCAAAACATATTTCTGAGCAAAAAGTAATAGAAACTATTGACTACCGTAAAGACGTGGATGGATTTCACCCCATCAATGTGGGACGTATGTCCATCGGACTGCCTTGCTATGTATCGGCAACTCCAAATGGTATTCTGGAGTTATTGAAACGCTACCAGATAGAGACTTCCGGAAAGAAGTGCGTGGTATTAGGACGTAGCAATATCGTCGGCAAACCAATGGCAGCACTCATGATGCAGAAAGCTTATCCAGGAGATGCAACCGTAACCGTATGCCATAGCCGCAGCAAAGACTTGGTAAAAGAGTGTCAGGAAGCCGATATCATCATCGCTGCATTAGGGCAACCCAATTTTGTGAAAGCTGAAATGGTAAAAGAAGGCGCCGTAGTTATCGATGTAGGTACTACTCGCGTACCGGATTCCACAAAGAAATCAGGATTTAAATTGACCGGTGACGTAAAGTTCGACGAAGTAGCTCCGAAATGTTCATTCATCACTCCCGTACCAGGGGGCGTGGGACCGATGACTATCGTTTCTTTGATGAAGAATACACTACTGGCAGGTAAAAAAGCAATCTATCAATAATCCCGAATACCGGAAGAAGACAAACGGACATAATTGTCTTCTTCCGGTATTTATTTTAATCTATAATACTCATGAACACACAACAAAAAAAATCACAAGTTTTCTTTTTCTTACTTGTGCTACATACACGCCAAACAAAAAAGAGTTTTAATTCCTAAATAGTTATGAGAAGAACATTCCCCCTCGCACTACTTTTCTTTTTTGTATCATGCAGCAGTGTAGCACAAGAACAAGTAGTACCCGAAGCATCTGACACTGTTTTTCCTGCTAAGGTCACACTATTATTTGTCGGTGACCTGATGCAACATAAAGCGCAACTTGAAGCTGCACGTACAAGCCAGGGGACCTATGATTATTCTCCATGTTTTTCTCTCGTGAAAGAGCAAATCAGTAAAGCAGATATTGCTATTGCTAATCTTGAAGTCCCTTTGGGTGGAAAGCCTTATACAGGCTATCCTGCTTTCTCTGCACCAGATGAGTTTTTATACGCCATCCAGAATGCCGGTTTTGACATTCTATTAACTGCAAATAACCATTGTCTTGACCGCGGAAAGAAAGGATTGGAGCGCACCATCCTAATGCTAGACTCCTTGCATATTCCATACACAGGCACTTATAGAAACAAAGAAGAACGCCACCAACATTATCCGCTACTTATCCATAAAAATGGATTTCGTATTGCCTTTCTCAACTACACCTATGATACTAACGGCATCAAACCCTCTTCACCTAACATAGTGAACTACATCGACAAGAAAGTCATACAGCAAGATATTGATACTGCACGGGCATGGCAACCCGGCGCCATCATTGCTTGCATGCATTGGGGAAATGAATATCAGTCACTCCCCAGCCGGGAACAACGACAGTTGGCAGATTGGTTATTGGAACAAGGGGTAACACATATCATCGGTTCACATCCACATGTCATACAGCCAATGGAGTTACGCACTGATAGTCTTACCGGAATGCAGCATGCCGTAGTCTATTCTTTAGGGAATTTCATATCCAATATGAGTCAGATAAATACTGACGGTGGCCTCATCTTCACATTAGAGTTGGAAAAAGATACAGTTGCTTCACTTATCCCCCATATTCGCGTTCGCCATTGCGGATACAATTTAGTATGGACAGCTCGTCCTACCCTCTCCAACGAAAAAAATTATATCATCTATCCAACTGATTCCATACCTGCCTCAAAGCTCCCGGATACAGCACGTAACTCTCTGAATATCTTCGTCAAAAACGCCCGAAAGCTCCTCCAGCAACACAATGTAGGCATTAGGGAAGATAAAAAATAATGCAGGTATCTACAAAAATATCCCTCTAAATATTTGCAATATAAAAGATAATGTCTATCTTTGCACCGCGTTTGAGAAATGACGCAAATATGGTGACTGTAGTTCAGTTGGTTAGAGCGTCAGATTGTGGTTCTGAATGTCGTGGGTTCGAGTCCCATCAGTCACCCCAAAAGAAAGAGGAATTTCAGTAATGATTTTCCTCTTTTTTGCTATATATCAGGCTTTTAAGAGGATTAGGGGATGTACTTGTTAAGCCGAGGTATTGTTGCATGCATCATTTATTTTAGTATCTTTGAACCATTGGAAACAGCACATCCGAACTTAGATACCGCCCGGACACAATTGTGACTTACTTTCATTCTAGTATCAAAAACAGCACTTACTTTGGTAAGTGCTGTTTTTGATACTAAACCTTCACGAAGAAAGAACTCAAGGATTATTTCCTGAAATAATAGACCATTCTACAGAATTATAAGATGATTGATATATTCTAACATAGTTAGAGCTCTCCATTATTCCACCTCTCGAAAAAGTTGCCTTCAAAATCAAGGTACCATCATAAGTGATATTTTGCCTAAAAAACATAGATAAGCTTGTTGATTGCATAGGATGTTTCCCATCTGAAGATAATTGACCAGCAATTGTTGTTTCTTTATGTTCTATTGCCCCAACAGGCAATGTATTTACGCATTCGATAGAAGCAAATCGTAAGAACAACCTACCAGTACAATCCCAATAAATCACATCACTTCCTTTTGAACTTCCTCCGAATCCACCTGTTCCCCAATCTACAAGTGTGTCACTTGTCCTATTTGGGCGTCCCAAACCAGTAATTTTAATTGTTGGAGTTTCGTTATAATCAAAAATATCCGATGCTATTTCCACATCGTCTTGCCCATAAACATCTCCTGTATTATTATATTCATAATAAGTAAAAAACACTTTACTCTCTTTTAATTGTGCATGATACCTTGTCCAGTCTATATCATATTGAGTTTCAGAAATACCAATCATATGAGTTTCCGTATTTGCTTCTGGATCAGTCCCGACTATCCTACGTGAATATCCAGTAATGCCTTCTATCCCAAGATGACCATTATATTTTGAGGAATTCCCAATCACTAATGGATTATCTTCAAAAAAATATGTAATTTTATATTTGTTTCTCCATTCTATTCCTGTGTTATACACATTACTTATCTCATCCCCTACATATTCTACCTTTACATCCTTTAACGTTTTCCAATTCACATAGAAACTCTTTGTTCCGTAATCTTCATAAATTTTATCTGTATTCTTCTCGACAAAAACTTTTAATGAAAGTTCGTTTGTCCCTGCATACAAATTATCAAAATCTATATAGGTTTCTCCCCCTTTCTTTATCATAACAGACTTTACTTGAGCATACTGTTGATACCCACTAGGAAAACAAGTACACTCTATATAAGAAACAACTTCTTCTTTAGGAGCAAAACCACTGACATTAAAATACATTCTATATGAACCTGTCTTTTGGGAGATTTTATGAATTCTCATAAGTCCAACATTAAAACCATCTCCAAGATACCCATCAACCGTATCCGGATCTTTTTCTGTTGTAAAAGTCTGTATATCACCATACTCATAGTCATTATCACACTTTACATAAGCACGCCAATAATAAGTTTGTCCTGCTATAAGTTTCCCTATGTTGACCGAAAAGTTTCCATCTAAAATATTATGCGCAGGAACTATTACTTTATTTACAAAACTTGGGGTTGTTGAATAGCAGATCCCATACATATCTGTACCAGTTATATCATACCCAATAACCCTGCCAGATAGGGTAACACTATTTTTCGTAATATTATTTGCACTTCCTGTTATTATTTTATTATTCAAGGAAGCTTTAAAATAAACAGGCTCTGATATATCTTTCTCTGTTATTCTATCATAAACAACTGCCCTAACAAGCTGCTCTCCATGTTTTCCTAAACTCCAATCAATGCTTGCCGTCTTGGTTACCGGATCTATATCTACATTTTTTACATTTCTTTCCCCTACATAGCCACCACCAGAAACCACTTGAAATCTTACGACATGATAGTCTCCAAACATAATCTCTGTTCCATCATCAGCTATAGTTTTCACAGAGACAGTCAAAGGTAATTTAAGCGTTTCACCAGATAACCCCGACTGATTATTACCGCTGACTATTTTTAATTCCGTCTCTGTACAACAAGTAACACCACCTATATTATACGAGCATAAATGAAAATCTATTGAAGGCTCAGCACGGTATGCTTGAAAAATTCGCGTATAATTATTTCCTATACCTTTCAAAACATCATATACAACAATTAATTTGCTAATTACTTTTGTTGCTTTTTCCAAGTTCAAAGCCCCTATTTTCTTTAGCTGCTTATAAAAATTAGTTCCTTCTACAAACTCATCAACAGCACTTCCAAATACCTTTTCCACCCAAGACACTCCTTCATTCTTTAATAAAGAGATGAGAACCTCACGTATAAAATTCCAGCCATCAGGAGGAGTTATTCCAGCATAAACAGATGATATATAAGACTGAAAATCAAAACCATGCGTAGCTACTAAACCATTATTTATCAATCCATTTAACTCAAGATCACTATATCCTGCTCCAAGTATTCCCCAAAGATCAGACATTAATGTCCAAGATAGTGCCAAAATAGCTCTTTCTGTATATTTTTCAAAAACAAAATAATAACTACCTTCATCAGTAAGAACAAAATCAATAGGTTCCCCATAGTGATTTGCACCCATATTTTGAGACAGAATATCCAAAATTCCATGACTTGAAGCAGAAGGAATTATTTCATCAGCAATCCTCGAATTGCTATAAAATACCTGGCATTCATAAGGAGGTTTCAATCCTGTATTCCGTATAGAGACAGTTTTCCCTATAGCCCTAACATCTAAATGATGATTATCAATCCCTGTGACAACACTTCTCGTTTGGTTAGGAACACATATGTTCTCAATTAGTTGGCCTACCGCCGCAAATAAAGTAGTATTCTCTGTACTAAAAATATCCTTTTTTTCAGCTATAATCCGACTCATTTCACTAACAATAATTGGGAAATTAGCCGAATTAGCTATAGTAGTAGTCAACTCATTAAAGTTTTTATTCGCGACACTAAGAAAAGGAGGCATCAATGATATAAAAGCCAACGCAGAAGTCGTAGCATTAATTTCCAATGGCTGATTTTGAAAAAAGCCACGTGCCATCATTAAAATTTGATCACTAGAATCAGTTATATAAATCAGCTGTGGAATGGAATCATTGAAAACCTCAATATTAAAACCATTCTCCGACAAGACTTCTTCCGCAAGAGGAGAAGCCACGAACAAACCATCAGATTCCTCTATTCTTACAGTGCCATTAATTAACATAGTGGCATTACCTTTATTTACAATTGACATCTTCAACACTGTTCCATCTGCCAAAATTAGCGATAAAACATCATCTTCTACTGTTACAGATTTAAAAAGAGAAATATTGTTATCTATCTTACCATTGTCAATCACTTGAATAGTATTCCCATTCTTATCTAAAAGGGGAATATATGTTATACCTTTATCATAACTAATAGCCCAACATCTCTCCTTTTCCATTATTTTCAAATTAGGGATAGTTCTATTTGCACGATTATTATTGCCTTTTTCATCCGTCAAATAAGTTTTCACCCCTCCACTTGTCAATGTCCAGCAATAGCCACCTTTCCATTTTCCAATACCAACAAGAGGAACCTCATTAATACTTGTCCCATTTTTAACAGTAATCTTTTTCCCATCAGCAAATGAGATTTGACAACCATCCCCTTCTTGAGTGATATTCGCAACAAGAATATTATTATCAAGAGCATTTGCCAAAATACTCATGCTGTTAATATCTTCATTTATTCGATTTAATTGCTCTTTAAATAAAGTAACATCCAATACTATATCATTATCTGATTTACAAGCAATAGCTCCTATCAACAATAAAGCTAATAATAAAAAATGCGTTCGTTTCATAACAGTATATATAAGTTTTTTGTATTTCAAATCACTAGTCTTCACTCTTTTTCTCACTAAAAACCAAAAGTGCGACTACCAAGGTGAAAAATAAAGAACAATAGTTCCAACTTCTTTATTACAGTTTTTCTACTTGCAAAAATAATACCTTCAAAACAAAGAAGCAATTGTACGCTTATCAAAAAGATAGATAAGCAGTCGTATTTACGGATATTATGCAGAAATAAAGGATTAAATGGGATAAAATATCCAATTTACAAATATACAAAGGCTACAAATAGTCTCTTTCATTCTCTAGAAATCTTGTATAGCTTTTCAATAAAGAACAGCATTTATTATCTAATTTCAACAAAGCTGTATCCAATAAAAGAACATATTATTTTTATGTCATTATGAAGTCTCCTGCTATGATACTTAAATAAGCTAAAAACAGACTTGGAGCATCGGAAGAAAACAGACAATAAAGCAATTATGAATAAAATAACGGCTCTGCTTAAACATATTTCTGAACATCCATACACTGGCATAGGAAAACCTGGGCCCCTAAAATATGAACTCGCAGAAAAATGCTCAAGGCGGATTAATTCAGAACACCGAATCATCTATTCAATAGATAAAGATACGATTGAAATCTATCAACCTAACTACGTTCCTTGCTAAGATTACCCAGCTTCTCTATGATATTATTGTAGGATGCTACAAATAATTATTCTCCATAAATTATAAAGTTCTGTTTTTTTGCATAGATTTGCAGATTCTTATAAAAAAGACATCAGAGATGCAATAAAAACATGGAAAATGAGCTTCTTTCGCTTGTCCCTGAGTATATACCATTGGGACTTGGTGTTTATGACAGAGATGGTTACCTGAAATACGCCAATAACACCACACTAAAGATGTTCGGTGTAACCATGAAAGACATCTACAATATTAATATTTTCGATGATCCTAATATAACAGCGGAAGATAAGGAACTGCTTAAACAAGGACTGAATGTATCCTTTGAAACAGATTATGACTTTGACCTCTGCGAAAAATTCTACGAAACAGCCATCAAAGGAATCCGGAAATACTTCGTTACTAAAGTTACCATCATGCAAGACTCCGAAGGTAACCGACAGGGATACATATTAACTTGTGAAGACGTAACCCTGAAAAAGATGCAAGAACAGAAAATCATTGAAAGCTACAAAAAGATTAAATCGACACAAAAGGAACTATCATTGGCTTTAAATGCAGGAAAACTGACTTCATGGAATTACTACGTAAGCGAAGGCATGTTCTACAAATTCGATGTCCAAGTCGAGAATATCGAAAAACGGTCACTTCAATTCATATACGAAAGCATCCATCCTGACGACAGAAGTAAATTCGTGGCATTGCTGGAAGCCGTTACCCACAAACAAAAGCTCCCGGAAAACAAAATCACATTAAGAGTCCTGGAAATAAATTCGGAAAACTACTGTTATTATAGCTTCGTTTATAGCGCAGTAGAGGACGAAGAAGGACGTGTAGTTATCATCACTTTTATTCAACGGGATATCACTGAAGACATTATATATCAGCAAAATTTGATTATGGCCAAAAACAAAGCGGAAGAAGCAGACAAGCTGAAGTCTACGTTCCTCGCTAATATGAGCCACGAAATCCGTACTCCACTTAATGCAATTGTCGGTTTCTCCGAACTACTGACGGAAACTGACGACACAGAAGAAAAGTTAGAATATAAACAACTGATTGAAACCAACAGTGAAATACTTCTAAAATTAATCGGCGATATTCTTGATTTGTCTAAAATAGAAGTAGGCTCCATTGACATAAACCGCCAGAAATTGAACTTATGTCAGCTTTGCGACGAATTATACCGATCTTTCCAGCAACGTATTAAAAATCCCAAAGTCACCCTCAAATTTATAAACCCGTATACCAAATGCGTAGCATATTTCGATAAATACCGCTTCATACAAGTGTTCACCAACTTTGTAACGAATGCCATCAAGTATACACCACAAGGTGAAATTACAATGGGATATGAATGCACACCGGAACGGGTGAGAATCTATGTAAGAGATAGTGGTATCGGTATTCCTGATGAAAAGAAGCACCGTATCTTCAACCGTTTCGAAAAGCTGGATACTTTTGCCCAGGGAACCGGTTTAGGACTTTCCATTTGTAAAGCCATCGCCGACACTACAGGTGGTGAAGTGGGCTTTGAGTCTAAAGTAAATGCAGGCTCTGAGTTTTGGTATATCGGATATTCCGAGGTCGAATACATCGAAAAGTCTGAAATGTCGGATACAGAAAAAAGTCCCAAAGACATAGAACATTCCTTAGTAACTTCCTCCATAAAAATAAAAGACCTGAGTATCCTTATTGCGGAAGATAACAACAGTAATTTCCTGTTAATAAAGAAATTGCTTAAAGATAATCAGCTGACTCGTGCAATTACCGGAGTAGAAGCCATTGAAAAAATCAAAGCCCAAACCTTTGATATCGTCTTTATGGATATAAGAATGCCGGTAATGAATGGTTTGGAAGCAACTGCCTCCATCCGGGAGTTTAATCAGATTACACCAATAATAGCTCTCACTGCCAATGCTTTCGAGTCTGACAGAGAAAATGCTTTAGCGGCGGGATGCAATCATTTTATGACGAAACCAGTCAAAAAGCATGAATTAATGGAGTTGCTTTCCAAATATTGCCGATAGTAGGTTTATTCCTGATTCAACCAACGATTTCCGATAGTGACTTTTAGGGTTCTCTGCATGAAAGCATTTGTAAAAAAGGTGAATGCATGAAACCATAAAAACGTTTCAATTGTTATTTTGAAGATAGCATGACAACATGTATAACTAAAATAAATAATTATGGAAACAAACAAAAAACTAATCGCAGTCGTAGAAATTGGTGGTGACAAAGCAATTCAATTCTGGGCAAGAGCCGATGACTTGGCGCAGCAATATAATGAAAAGTCAACGGATATAGTTTATACAGTGGCGAAACTTCCCGACTCTGATAATCTGTTCCGCTTCTTTGCCACTTCAAAAGAAGAAATGACACAGGAAACTTTGCTGGAATGCAGCCGTGAGTTTCTGGATGAATTGCTGACATTAGTCCCCAGCGACTGTGTCAGGATAAAGATTGCGGAAGGTAAAGAAGAATAAAAAGAAGTACACCGGATACAGGTGGGACGAAGGATTGGGGGCACAGAAAGAGAGCAAATAGAAATACATTCACTATCTTTGCAATCGTTTTTGTAAACCCAACCCTATATAAAATGAAGTTACTCTGGCTCGACCTGAACAGTTCATACGCCCACTCCTCACTGGCACTCCCCGCACTGCATGCACAGATAGCCGACGATGCCTCCATCGAATGGGACATCGTATCCGCCACCATCAACGAGAATGTGGGCATGGTAGCGGGCGAAGTCTACCGCCGCCGCCCCGACCTGCTTGCCGCCACCACCTGGTTGTTCAACCACGAGCAACTGTTGCACATCATTTCAAGAGTAAAAGCCCTGCTGCCCCAATGCTGCATCGTATTGGGCGGACCGGAATTTCTGGGAGACAACGAATTCTTCCTGCGCAGCAACCCGTTTGTCAGTTGCGTGTTCAGGGGAGAAGGCGAAGAAGTGTTCCCGCAATGGATACCCCACCGCAACCATCCGACGGAATGGAAGAATATCCCCGGACTCTGTTACCTCGACTCCAATGGAAATTACATCGACAACGGCATCGCCCGCGTACTGGATTTCCATCACCTCGTTCCCCCCGAGAAAAGCCGTTTCTTCAACTGGAGCAAGCCTTTCGTTCAACTGGAAACCACACGGGGCTGCTTCAACACCTGCGCCTTCTGTGTCAGCGGCGGAGAAAAACCCGTGCGCACCCTGTCCATCGAAGCAATCCGCGAACGGCTGCAAATCATCCACCGACACGGAATAAAGAACGTGCGTGTGCTCGACCGTACTTTCAATTATAATACCCGCCGGGCAAAAGAGCTGTTGGAACTGTTTCTTGAATTTTCCCCCGATATACGTTTCCACCTGGAAATGCACCCTGCCCTACTTTCCGAAGAGCTGAAAGAGGAGTTAAAACGTCTGCCCGAAGGGTTACTGCATCTGGAAGCCGGCATACAAAGCCTGCGCGAACCGGTGCTTGTGCAAAGCCGCCGGATGGGGAAATTGGCGGATGCGCTGGAAGGACTAAAATTCCTGTGTGCCCTCCCCAACATGGAAACGCACGCCGACCTGATTGCCGGGCTCCCGCTCTATCACCTTTCGGAGATATTCGAAGACATCCGCGTACTGGCGGAATATGGTGCCGGAGAAATACAACTGGAATCCCTGAAGCTGCTTCCCGGTACGGAAATGCGCCGGAGAGCGGAAGAACTGGGCATACAATATTCCCCATTCCCGCCCTACGAGGTGCTGCAAACCCGCGAAATCAATGTGGACGAATTGCAAACCGCCCGGCAACTTTCGCGTCTGCTGGATGGATTTTATAATGCCCCCGCCTGGCAAGGTATAACCCGAAGACTGATTCTGGATAACGAAACGTTCCTGCACGAGTTTCTGGAACATCTGATACGGATAGGATTGATAGACCAACCGATGAGTCTGGAAAAGCGGGGCCTCATCCTGTATGAGTTCTGCAAGCAGCATTATCCTGAATATCAGTCAGAAGCAAGCATCGCTTGGATAGAAGCGGGCATGTCGCTAAAAAAGCTCCCGGCAGAACGGGTAAAGACCAAGCGGCAGGTTCCTCCCGTACATTGGGAAGTGCTGTATGGGGAATACAGGGAGAACCTCCGGCTTTGTTTCCTGCCGGTCGGCGAGGAAGAAAAGCGGGGATATTGGTTCGGCTTTGAGTCGGAGATACAGAAAATAGAGCCGGTGTTCAAGGCAAGAAATTAATTTATCGTACGAGGCTGAAATACTACCTTTGCCATACACAGGTTACGGATTAGTTATGCTACCTTTGCGACTCGGCATATCATCATTGGCATTGATGGTAGCCATCATTGGCATTGATGGTGGTCATCATTGGCATTGATGATAGGCTAAGGATATAGGTATGCCCTGCTTAGTCATGGCATCAACGTAGCTAAATCATAAAGAAAGGAGAACTCAACATGGCTTTTTACAAGAAACAGAAACTGAATGGGAAATGGTATCCGAGAGCAATAACCAAAGGTCGCACAGCTACAACGGATGATGTGGCAAAACGTCTGTCGCTTATATCTACGGTAAGTCCGGGAGATACGTATGCAGTACTCGTGAATTTGGGTGAAGTTCTGGGCAAACTGATGAGTGAAGGCCGGTCAGTACGACTGAAAGGCGTAGGTACATTCTATCTCTCCTGCCGGTCGTCAAGTCAGGGAGTGGACACGCCCGAAGAAGTCAGTCCCCAGCAAATCACTGATACAAAAGTGCGCTTCATCCCCGAATACAGCCGTGAGCAAAACAACCGAGTGACCGACCGAACCCTCATCGACCCTTATCTGGAATGGATAGACTTTGACGAAATAGGCAACAACAGCAACAAATAACCCCTCTTCAAGAGGCTGAACAAGACCAATTTCAACCCCACTATATGGAAAACCAAATCATCGAAAAAGTCGATTTCACCATCGACGAACTGGAACCCAATTACTACGAATGTACCTTCGACAAATGTAACTTCTCCGGCCAGAGCATCGGCAGAGTTATCTTTGAGAGATGCACCTTCAAAGAATGCAACCTGTCACTGGTGAAAACCAACAACACCTCCTGGCTGGATGTCCTCTTCACCGACTGCAAGATGACAGGCATCAACTTCACCCTCAGCAACCGCTTCGGCCTGTCCATAGAGTTCCGCAACTGCCTCCTCTCCTACGCCCTGTTCACCGAAATGAAACTGAAAGGCACCCGCTTTATCCGCTGCGACCTGCAAAATGCTGACTTCATGGAGACGCAACTCCCCGAAGCCAAATTCACCGAGTGCGACCTCTGCTACGCCTCTTTCCACCACACCAACCTGGAAAAGGCCGATTTCAGCACCGCCCGCAACTATGCCTTGAACCCTGCCGCCAACCGCCTGAAGAAAGCTAAATTCTCCCGCTACGGGTTGGAAGGACTGCTGACAGGGTTAGGAATAGAGGTAGTTGACTGACGGGATTCATAAACCAACTTAGGAGCGGGTGCCGTGCAACAAGGCAATGAAACCCAGAACGTACTGCCTGCCCCCACTTCCGAAGTCAACCCGATGGTTCCGCCCATACTTTCGGCAATAGACTTGCATATGGGCAACCCTAACCCAACTCCTTGCATGAACGAATTCACCTTCTCGAAACGTTCGAAGATAACTGATTGCTTGTCTTGCGGAATACCACATCCCGTATCCGTCACACTAATCTTGATACCTTTTTCCGTTACGTCGTAAGCTATATCTATACAGCCGCTTTGTGTATTTTTCAAAGAGTTCGACAGAAAATTATCCAGTATCTGCTTGACGCGCTGCGCATCAAGTTCCACCATGTAATCCTGTTCGGGTTTATCCACACGGACTTCCAGTTTCCCTTCGCCCTTTGCCCGGCAGTTTGCAGCACTCTCCGCAACAAGGTCCGACAGGCAGAACCACGTAGGATATAAGTCGATGTGTCCCGCCTCTATCTTCGAAATGTCCAGAATGTCATCCACCAATTTCAGCAACAACATATTGTTATTATGAATCAGGTGGTTATATTCCTCCTTTTCCGCTATGCCCTCCGTCTGGGCCATTATGCTGGAAAAACCGACAATCGCATTCAGCGGCGTACGTATCTCATGACTGATATTGGCAAGGAAGGCAGACTTCAACTTATTAGCTTCCTCCGCTTTCTCCTTGGTCTTCTGCAACTCCGTGATGTCCATGGCCGCACTAATCAGCCAACGGGGTTCACCTTTATAATATAGCAACTGCTTATGCATGCTCAACACATGTTCGCATCCGTCAGACAGCACCAGGCGCTGAGTGGTATCCGAGCAACCGGAACGTATCGCCTCATCATCTGTCTGCCTGAAAGCCGCATAGACTTCAGGAGAAAGAGCACTTGCATTCTTCCCGATTAAATCGTCTTGAGAAACACCATATAATTCTTGGGATTTCTTGTTCCAAAAGAGGTAGTTACAATCATTCTTAATATCCTTCACCGTGGCCGGAATAGGAAGATTATCCAGCAATTCGCGCATCAGGAAATTGTCTTCCTGCATTTCTTTCCATTCCTTTACCGATATGCCATGAAGTTTATACAATCGAAAGTAATAGACTACCGCTATTATTGAAACAACAAAAGCAACTTGGATTGCTAGACACAATATAGACATTGTATATACAGATTTTTTGCCATTATAATATTACAAAGGAATAAAATATCACAAAAACAACCGATATACAATTTGTCATACATATAAAGAATTGTCCTCAACTATATTAAAAAAAGTAATACCACACTGATATACAGAATATTACTTTCTCAATTCTTTCTCTGTATTCTTAAATTCGGAAGGAGTCATTCCCGTCCTTGCCTTGAATAATTGGTGGAAAGTAGGCATACTGTTGATGCCTGACGCTTCGGCAATGGCACGCAATGTATATTCAGGATGTTCCTTCAATAAATGCATGGCATAATTCAAGCGGAGATTATTGAGATATCCGTTCAGATTGGTATCCGTATTCTCTTTTATCATCCGGGCAAAACGGGTATTGTTCATCTTGACCATCCGGGCAAGTTCTTCTCTCGATATGTCAGCGGACAGATACAGGTTATCCCGTTTGATAATATAATCCAGTTTGCCGAAGATTATCTTATTCATCTCTACTTCTTCTTCATCGCCATCGGACGCTTCCGACTCTGTCTGCTCCGTCTCCGGGAAAGGTTGGTCTTCCGACACTCTCTCGGCATCAGCCTGCAAGCGGTTCATCTTCGTCTGCATGGACATCTGCTCGTTGATGCGCTCCACCAGCACTTGGTTCTTACGCTTGATTTTGCGGTTCTGCACCCACATACGCCACAGGAAGAACAGCGACAACAACGAAACGCAGAGGATGAAGACTAACGTAATGGTACGTATGGTAAGCTGGAAAGCCTGTTCCGCAATGCGGGCTTCCTTCTCGTTCACTTCGTAAAGGTTGTCCAGTTCCAGCGCGGCATTGGTTTTATCGCGCCGATAGATGCTGTCCGTTATGGACAGAATGGAAGCACGCAGTGCAGCAACTTTCTCATACTCTTTCAGGGCAAGATAGGCGTCTATCTCCCGTTGCAGAACGCCGACGTACTGAATATTCAAGGTGTCTTGCCGGCGCATCAGCTCCTTGAAGTCGCGGCAATGGTCGAGTACGGCCTGATACTGCTTGGTTACGAGCAGGTACGGGGTGGCATCACGCTTACCGGCAGGAGTGTTATAGGCATGGGTGGACTGGTATTTTTTATGGTACTCTTTCCCACGCTCCACATCTCCCAGCAAATGGCAGATGCGGGACAATTTGGAATAGACATATCCGTATTGCTGGTCGAGGAAAGCCTCACGCACTTCCGGATTGCCTTTCATTCCGTCCAACAGTTTCTCACGTTGCAGGCCTATCTGCAAGGCGTCTTCCAGCCGGTTGTCATTAATCAGGTATCCCATCTTTACCCCATAGAAATAAGAGAGCATCGACTTGTTCTTCACATCTTCCGTAGTATCCAGCAGGGCAATTGCTTTATCGAAGAACTCATACCCTTCGTCTTTTAATGACAGCATCCATTTGTTCTCGCCCATACAGAAAAGCAGCTTACACTCCGCTTCCCGGTCGTTGAGCCTGCGGGCCAATTCCAGACCTTCAACCGCGTAACGGTTGCTTTCTTTGTATTCGCTCAGGGTATGGGAGAGGTCGGCCAAGGTTATGGTCATCTTCAACAAGTGGTCAGGGTGGTTCCCGGAGATAGAATCATGTACATAGGCCCGGCGGGCATAGTGGAATGCCGATTTGTCCTGATACAGATGCGAGTAGACCATGCTACGCAAACCATCCACCATGTATATGGGTAACGCTTGCTTTGTTTCAGCTTCGTTCAGCAGTTGCAACGCGCGTTTCGGCTCATCCATATAGATGTCCGCGATATACTGTTCCGTATATATATCCTTTGTTCCTTTATCTCCGCTTGCCAAGGCAGATACCGGCAGAAAGCCTAACAAGAGGAGACATATATAGAAATGTCTCATACGTTCAATCGTCTGTGTCTATTCCCTTATGGACTGCGCAGTCGGCGCAAATCCCTTTGATTACATAATTAATTCCCGTCTGCATGAATCCCTCCGGAAGCGTGACTGACGGGGCGTGCACACTCCGGATGCAATAGGTTTTATGACAATGTTCGCAATAGAAGTGCATGTGCTGGTCTTCCACCGTACACATGCAGCAGTCTTCGCAAACGGCATACTTCAATGAACCACTTCCATCGTCCACACCATGTATCAGGTGGTGGGAAAGGAACAGGGTCAGTGTCCGGAAAATAGTGGATTTATCAACCGTATCGAGTTTCTCTTCCAAATCTGCCATGGACACAGCCCGCCTCATCTCCATCATGGTGCGGAGAATCAACAGCCTCATCGCTGTAGGTTTGATATCCCGAAGGGACAATTTATGTAGATATACGTCTTTCATACTACTCAGAACTTCTTACCTAATATGCGGACCGAATTGAGAACAACCAGCAAAGCCACTCCGACATCGGCAAACACCGCCGCCCATAGTGTGGCAAAGCCAAAGGCGCCCGCAATCAGAACCAATATTTTCACGGTGATAGCACCGATAATATTTTGCATCACAATCCGTCTTGTGGCCCGTCCGATGGAAATGGCTGTCGCCACCCGCGACGGTTGGTCGGTCTGGATAACTACATCTGCACTTTCGATAGCGGCATCCGAACCCAGCCCTCCCATCGCAATCCCCACATCACTGAGAGCCAGTACGGGAGCGTCATTCATACCATCGCCCACAAAGGCTACGGACACGTCCGGGGCAGAATTGAGCTGTTCCAGATGGACGGCTTTATCTTCGGGAAGCAGGTCACCGTAAGCCTTATCAATGCCCAATTCTGCGGCAAAGATATCAACAATCTCCTGTTTATCACCAGATAACATTTGAATATTATCTATTTTTAAAGCCTTTAATTTTTTTATAGCATCCGTGGCATCCTCCTTCAGAGTGTCCGAAAGCAGCAGACAACCGGCATACCGCCCGTCGACGGCACAGACTACGACAGTGGCTACACAGTCTGTCAGTTCTTCGGGTACGGATATCTTGCGGTCCTTCAACAGGCGGATGTTGCCGACAAGGGCTTTGCGGCTCCCTACTTCGGCCTCCAGACCATAGCCTGCCAGTTCATTCAATGTAGTTACTTCCAGAGGTTCTACACCCCGTTCGGCTGCGAAGCGGGCAACGGCTTGTGCCACAGGATGGGTGCTCTTCTTTTCTACGGACAGCACCAGGCGCAGCAATTCATCTTCCGGAAGACCTGCCGCCTGTATGGATGTCACGCTGAAACTGCCGGTGGTCAGCGTACCCGTTTTGTCGAAGACGATGGCATTCACGCGGGTAATGGCATCCAGATAATTACTTCCCTTAAACAGGATACCCATACGGGAGGCCGCCCCTATTCCTCCGAAATAGCCCAACGGGATACTGATAATCAGTGCGCACGGGCAGGATATTACGAGAAACACCAGGCCACGATAGAGCCAATCGTTGAACACATAGTCGAAGCCCGGATGCACCGCCGCAACAAGTGCGGGAAGGGCTACTATCAGGACAGCCAGAAGCACGACTATCGGTGTATAGATGCGGGCAAACCGCCGGATGAATAGTTCGGCAGGCGCTTTCCGCTCTGCTGCGTCCTGTACAAGGTTAAGGATGCGTGCCAGCGTGCTGTGGTCGTAAGGTTTCGTCACCAGTATGCGCACTGCCTGTCCGCTGACAATCATACCGGCAAGGACATCACCGCCTGCGGAAACATTGCGGGGCATGCTCTCCCCGGTCAGCGCCGAAGTATCGAAAACGGCCTGCGGGTTTTGCAGAGTTCCGTCCAGAGGGACACGTTCGCCTGGTTTTACTTCAATGGTTTCTCCCACATTGACGTCACGGGGAGAGACGGTGCGGAGCGTGTTTTCACGATACACATCCACCCGTTCGGGACGCACATCGAGCAGGCCACGGATATTGCGGGTAGCCTGGTTCACGGCTTTATCCTGCAACATCTCTCCTAAAGTATAGAGCAGCATCACGGCAAGCGCTTCCGGATATTCTCCGATATAGAATGCTCCGAGGGAAGCTAAGGCCATCAGGGAGAATTCATTGAACCAGTCTTTCCGCAAGATGCCCTCCCATGCTTCGCGCATCACAGGAAGTCCCACGGGCAGGAAGCCCAGCAGGAACCAGCAGAATTCAACCACCGGATGGCTGAACCATCCCCATTCCTGATGCTGGAAGATGATACCTAAAATAAGGAATATACCTGATAACACCGGAGCTCCTATCTTACGGATCATAGATTGCTCTTTCTCTTTGCTTTGCGGAGAGGTATGTGTATGTGCACAACAACACTGACATTTTGTTTCCATAATCTGAATCTTATTATTTTGTCCGGTGCAAAGGTAAGAGATGAGGAGTGCAACCGGGTTGCAAAAGGCTTATACTTTTTCTTTCGGGCAAGCGAAAGAAAAAGTATCAAAAAGAAAGTACGCCGCTTCCCAACCGATAATCGCATTCTTCCGCACTTCTCCCCAATGGTAATTTCCTATATCCCCGGTAGATTTTATCACGCGATGGCAAGGTATCAGGAAAGCAACCGGATTTCTCCCGATAGCCGTCCCTACGGCTCTGCAAGCCCCTTCATGTCCCGATTTCATTGCCAGGTCGGCATAAGTAGTCAAACCACCCGCCGGAATTTTCAATAACGTCTCCCATACTTTCAACTGGAATGGAGTGCCTTTTAAGTGAAGTTTAATTTCATCCGGTTTACTCCAATCCCGATTAAAGACAGAGAGAGCATCTTCCTGTTTCCCGTCGAGACTTTTTTCATAGACAGCATTAGGAAAAAGCTGTTTCAAAGAACCCAATGCCTCCTCCTCCCCTTCATCCACAAAAGCGAGATGGCAGATTCCCTTATCAGTAGAAGCAACAATCACCTGACCGAACGGAGTGTCAGCAAAAGAATAGTTGATATGGAGAGCCTGACCACCGTTTTTATATTCCCCCGGCGTCATCCCCTCGATGTTGACAAACAAATCATACAGACGTCCCGTCCCCGACAAACCAACCTCACAAGCTGTATCGAAAAGTGAAGCATGCGTCTGTTTCAGAATACGCTTGGCATACTCAATATTCAAATATTGCAGGAAACCCTTCGGACTTATCCCTGCCCACTCCTGAAACATCCGTTGGAAATGAGCCGGACTCATATTTACATGCCCGGCTATCGTCTCCAACCGGGGCTGTTCCTGCCTATTCTCCTTGATAAAGCGAATGGCAGCAGCAATGCGTTCGTAATTCAATTCCTGTTGTCGCTTCATTTAGGCAAAGGGATTATGGCAAAGCCTTATTAATAAAAGAATCATAGCAAAGACACCGCCGATATCTCCAGTTCCAGCAAGAACTGTTTGGCAGGAAGCCCCCCGCCATACCCCGTCAGCTTCCGATTACTGCCGATGACACGGTGGCAAGGCACAAATATGGAAATAGGATTCGCCCCATTCGATGCCGCCACGGCACGGACAGCCTTGGGATTCCCCAACTTCCGGGACAGTTCTCCATACGATACCGTCGTCCCATAGGGAATATTCAACAGCTCATGCCACACAGACTTCTGAAACTCCGTCCCTACAAAGAGTAGCGGCACACTGAACGTAGTCCGTTTACCCGCAAAGTATTCATCCAGTTGGGTAACGGCTTGCGCCGTCACTTCCGAACTACCTGTTTCATAACCGGCATGCAGTCCATCCTGCATCCTCTTGTCAATGATACCTCTACGTTTTTCATCCACCCAGTCGCACATACAGAGCTTATCTCCGAAAGAGCCAAGTATCAACTCTCCACATGGGGATTGATAATGTTGTATCAGAATTGTATCTATCGCCATCATACACGTTTTTTGATTTTATTCTTGTTCAGCATACAAACATACGGACTTTACACATGAAAAACGACCCGAAACATGCGAAAATCACTTCCACAGTCCTATTTTTCCTTTTTCGACAAGTATCAGTACTTAGAAGATTAAACATTCCCTAAAAGAATGCCGTCCGTAAAACTTCTTTCACAGAAAGACAGTTGTTATCATATAAACCCTAAAAAAACGAACAACATGAAGAATGTAGTATTGATAGGAGCAAGTGGTTTCGTAGGAACCGCCATCCTGAACGAATTGCTGAACAGAAACCATAAAGTAACCGCCATTGTGCGTGATGCTAAAAAAATGAACGCCAGCAACCCGAACCTGACAATCGTCGAAGCCGACGTCACCGACACAGATACCCTGAAAGAGGCCAGCAAAGGAAAAGACGCCGTAATCAGCGCCTACAACCCCGGCTGGAAGAATCCCCATATATATGAAGACACCTTGAAGAACTATCCCCTGATAGTGGAAAGCGCGAAACAAGCCGGCGTGAAGCGTCTGCTCATTGTAGGAGGTGCCGGAACCCTGTTCTATGCCCCCGGCAAGATGGTGATGGATGCTGATGATGTGCCCGCACAGCTTCTGCCCGGCATTAAGTCTCTAGGCGAATTCTACCTGAACACGCTCCGCAAGGAAAAAGACATCGACTGGATATTCCTCTCTCCCGCCGCCAACATGACACCCGGCAAACGCACCGCAAAGTTTCGCATCGGAAAAGACGACCTGGTGGTGGATGCCAACGGAGACAGTAACATATCTGTTGAAGACTTTGCCGTAGCCATGGTGGATGAACTGGAACAGGAAAAACATCATAAGGAACGGTTTACCATAGGATATTAAAAAAATAGAGTGTAACGAAGAATCTTTCTTTTTACTTAAATAAAGAAAAGATAGATTCTTCGTTACACTCTATTTTTCCGTATCTTTGCAACATTAACAAACACCTGGTACTATGTTCAAGGAAAATATGATTGCCCCCTGCGGACTTAATTGCGGCATCTGCCACGAAACCTTACGAAAAGAGAATCCCTGCACCGGTTGTCTGGGTCCCAACGAAACAAAATCCGACTATTGCGCCAATCACTGTAAAATCTCCGTTTGCGATATTCGCCAAACACTACCCGATCGCTTTTGCGACCAATGCCCACAATTCCCTTGTAGCGAAATGACGGATAAAGAAATCTGGTATGCCAACACCTATCCCATGGTGGAGTCGCTGATGGGAAATTTAGCCCTCATACGAAAAGAAGGTATGGAAAAGTTCCTGCAATTGGAAGCAGAACGGTGGGGATGCCCGTGCGGAGGAACTATTTGTGTGCACACAGGCATTTGTTCCGGTTGCGGAAAGGAGTATACCATCAGAAAACACAAAGAGTAGCTGTTCCTGACCGGACAGCCACTCTATGCTCTATTACCTGAAGTGGCATAAACACAGCGTGTTATTCCGCATTCTTCTTCAACCAATCCAACCTGCGCATATCAGGCAGATGCTTCACCTTAAAATTCTCAAACTTAACCTTAAATCCGTCTCCGTCCGGGCAGGCTGCCATCAACCCCACCTTAACGGGAATATTGTCTTGTAACCATGCATTGCGCATCATTATATACGTCTTATCATCAAAGGAATAGAAGATTTCAACCGCATCCAGACGACGGACTGCCTTAATCCAGATATATGGAACCGGCTTATCCAGAGTAATCACACTCCAATCACTTGTCTTATGGGTGACTACTGTACTCACATTAAACTTTCCGTCCACAAACTCTATACCTGCTTTGATATAGTTCTCATGGTCGATGCGGAGCATTAGTCCCGCCTGGTCGAAACGCGCTTTATAATCACCTGTTATCTTCACCTTCGCCTCGAACTCGCCACCATAAACCGAATAATAGAAAGGAGCGTCATCTACCGTAAAACCATAATGGGAGATGCGCCAGTAATCGCTTTGCGGAGTGACAAACATCGAAAGGGTTTTATCTTTTATCTCCCACTGTTCGGGTTCATTAAACCATTGCATTTTCTCTAACGTCTGCGCAAAAGAAGTTTGCGCCACAACAGCCATCAACAGACCAAAAAGTAATTTCTTCATTTTCCGTGTTATTTTAATTAATCGTTATTCTTATATCTGACGAACCACCCGGCAAGGATTGCCGACAGCCAGCACATTGGCAGGAATACTTTTTGTAACCACACTCCCAGCACCAATAATCGTATTATCACCAATCGTCACTCCCGGCAACACACAGACCTGGGCACCAATCCACACATTATTTCCGATAGTGATAGGATAGGCATATTCAAGCCCCTGGATTCTCTGTTCCGCATCCAAAGCATGCCCGGCAGTATAGAAACCACAATTCGGAGCCACAAAAACATTATCGCCAAATGTAACTTTCACTCCATCCAGAATGACGCAATTCACATTCGAATAGAAGTTCTCCCCTATTTCGATATTATATCCGTAATCACAATAAAACGGTTGTTCTATCAGGAAAGATTTTCCGGTCTTACCGAACAATCGGCGGATAATGTTCTCCCGTTCCTTCTTTTGTGAAGGACGCAAGCTATTCAGTTCATAGCACCTCTCCTTGCAGACGTCTCTCTCCGCTAAAAGTTCCGCATCACTATTGGCATCATACAACTTTCCGGCCTTCGCCTTTTCCTTTTCAGTCTCCATAATTTCCTTATTTTGATGAAATAACAATCTGTTTTACTTACCTTTGCAAAGGTAAAGGCTTGCAGGCAAACAGGCAATACTGATTAATAACCATTTTCGCCCCCTTACATACCATGGACATCGTAGATAAACTGAATGAAGAATTGCTGAAACAAACGTTCGCGGAAGAACAGAAACTGACGGAACATCTGGACGAATATAAGCACATCGCCTCCATGTATGCACGTACCGAGAATGCCATAGCCGTATTGAGCGACATGAAAACAAACACCAGCTACCTATATTATGGCGGGGTAGCGGAAAAGCTCGGACTAGCAGAACGGGACACCAGCAAGACGGTTCATTCGATATGGGAAGAAGAAATATTCGGCCTGATGCACCCGGACGATTTACTGGAAAAGCATTTGCAGGAACTCCGCTTCTTTCACTTCCTGAAAAGCGTCCCAAGCCGGAAACGCCGGGACTATTACCTTACGCACAACATGCGTATGCTGGATAATTCCGGCAGATATATGCATGTCCTGCACCGGATATTCTATATAGCCAATGACTCAAACGGCAGTGTATGGCTGTCCCTCTGCCTCTACAACTTTTCCATAAATACCTCTCTGAACTGCATCATCATCAACTCCACCAACGGACAAGCCTTGGAATTGGAAAAGCAAAACTGCAACAATCTGCTGTCGGACAGGGAAAAAGAAGTCCTGCAATTAATTGATAAAGGGAAAATGAGTAAAGACATTGCCCGGATATTATCAATCAGCATAAATACCGTGAACCGGCACCGGCAGAATATTCTGGAAAAGTTGCAAGTGAGTAACTCCATTGAAGCCTGCCGGGTGGCTAAGGAGTTGAAATTGCTGCACGCCTGACAAATGACTCATCAAAGTATTTATATTATCCATCATATGAAGCTACTGATTATTGAAGACGAACGTGAACTGTCGAACAGTATTGTCACTTATCTCAGTTCCGAAAATTATTTGTGCGAGCAAGCTTTCACTTATAATGAAGCAAAAGAAAAGATCGACTTGTATGATTATGACTGCGTACTGCTGGACCTGATGTTGCCGGGAGGAAACGGACTCGATATTCTGCATCGTATTCGAACAAAGAATAACCCGGTAGGGGTTATCATCATATCTGCAAAAGATTCTTTGGACGATAAAGTAAAAGGACTCGAAATCGGTGCGGACGACTATCTTGCCAAACCCTTTCATCTGCCTGAACTCAGAATGCGCATTTATGCCATCATCCGAAGAAAGAACTTCTCTGTCAGCAATATCCTGCAAAGCAATGGAATCAGCATCAATCTACTGAGCAAGGCAGTCAGCATTAACGATGAACCAATTCTATTGACGCGGACGGAATATGACCTATTGCTATTCCTCATCAGCAACAAAAACAAAGTAATTTCCAAAGGAGCCATAGCGGAACATCTGAGCGGAGATATGGCGGACATGCTGGATAACCACGATTTTGTCTATACGCATATAAAGAATCTGAAAGCCAAACTGGCAGAAGCCGGTTGCAAGGACTGTATTAAAAACGTTTACGGAACCGGTTATAAATGGACAGAACAATGAAAAAGAAGAGCCTGCTAAACAAGACGCTTACGCAGTTCATCATCTGCACAGCCATTATACTGCTGTTAGCAACACCTCTATTCTATCTTCTGACAAAGCATTATTATGCCGAAGACATGATAGACATCATAGAAGCGACACAGCAAGGGCATCCTCTACCCGAACTGGAGGTTGTGTAAAAAGTAAGAATCAAGTGTTCTTTGACATATTGTATAAAAAGGATTTTATATCTTTGCTTTGATAACAATAGGATTAATTTTATGGGCTATATTCAACCTTTTGATCGAAATCAACTGACTCTTCCCGAGTCTTTAGATTCTTATATCTCTTGTGAGAACCCTGTTCGTCTGATTGATGTTTTTGTCGATCAGTTTATCAAATTGCACCCTGATTTTTCATCTTATAAAGGTAACAGTCCTACAGGCCGTTCGGCTTATAGCTTTGGTACTTTACTCAAGCTGTATGTCTACGGCTATTTAAACAGTATCAGTTCTTCCCGTAAACTGGAGCGCGAGACTCTGCGTAATATGGAGTTGATCTGGCTTCTGGGTAATCTCCATCCCGATCATAAGACTATTGCCGATTTCCGTTCCAAACAAACTTCGGGCATTCATGAATGTTGCCTTGATTTCCGCCGCTTTCTGGTCAGTTCCGGTTATATTTCAGGCAAATTGGTAGCTGTTGACGGCAGTAAAATCAAAGCCAATACCAATCGTGACGGTCTTACTTTAGATGGTATTAATCGACAGTTAGCCTTGTTGGATACCCGTTTAGAGAAGTATCTGCACCAGCTTAATGAAAATGATCTGGTGGAAACAGCCCAGGAACAATTATCCGAACTCTCGGACGAGCTCGGTGTGGAGAGCTCCCTACTGGAGAAGATAGCCCGTTTGAGCCAACAGGTTGAAGAACTTCAGGCGGAAAAACAGCGTATGCTGGATGAAGGTTCCAAAAGAAGCTTTCCCTCTGACCGCGAAGCTCGCCTGATGAAGACCCGCAACGGTTTTCTTCCGGCTTACAATGTCCAATCAGTGGTAGATTCCCAACATCATCTGATAGGTGCCATGCAGGTTACCGACCACCCGAATGACTTTGAAGACCTTCAATCTTCGATTCATGCCATGCAGGAAGACCTTCAGGTAGAAGTAACCCAAGCCGTTGCCGACACCGGTTATGCCAATGAAGAACAGATCCTGGCCCTTGAAGAAGAAGGCAAAGTGATTGCCGTTCCTTTCAATGAAGGAGACCATTCTCCTAAAGAAGATCGGGAGCACGGAATCTTTTTTACCTATGATGCAGACAATGACTATTATATATGCTCCCAAGAAAAGATATTACCTATTAAAGACAGGCAAGTTCGTAAACATGGAAAGCTTTATAGAAAATATCAGGGAAGAGACTGCAAGGGTTGTCCCCTGATAAAGTTCTGCACCACATCGAAAAAAGGTCGGATTATCTACCGAAGGGCAGATGCCGAACCCATAAGACAGTATATGAAGAAGTGTAAGGGGATGAAATACAAAGCGCTTATACATTTACGAAAAACATTGGTAGAACATCCCTTCGGAACTCTTAAATACTGGATGGGGCAAATACCACTCCTACTCAGAGGAAAGGAAAAGGTACAGGCTGAAATAGATTTGTACGCAACATGCTATAACCTAAGAAGGGTGACTAACATTCAAAGCATACAGGTACTATTGCAACAAGTCCACTATTGGGGTATTAAGTATACCTAATAGCGGTCATTTGCCAAAGGACAACAATAGAAATTCCAAAATAAAGAGATAAAGAGCATTTCCTTTTTAATACAAAATGTCAAAGAACACTTGATTCTTACTTTTTACACAACCTCCCGGGAGGAGGAGAATTGAGATAGTGTTGTTTATCATTTGCCTCATTACTAATCACTAAACGCTAATCACTAATCACTTTTGTTCCTTTCTTATATCAATATTGAGTTTAATTCAACTCCCCATTCGCATTTTTATATAATTCTTTTGTACCTTTGACGCTCATTATTCAAAAAAACGATTCAACATGATGCAATTATTCCACCGAATGATTTCCGCCGCCCTCGGCATTTCCGAAAAGCAAATCGGCCATACGCTCGATTTACTGGGAGACGGAGCCACTATTCCCTTCATCAGCCGTTATCGTAAGGAAGCCACCGGCGGACTGGATGAAGTGCAAATCGAAGCTATCAAAACGCAATATGAAAAGCTGAACGAGACTGCCAAGCGGAAAGAAACCATCATCAGCACCATCAACGAACAGGGGAAAATGACCCCTGAACTGCAAAAGCGCATTGATGAAACATGGGACAGCACCGTACTCGAAGACATCTACCTGCCCTATAAACCCAAACGCCGCACCCGCGCAGAAGTGGCCCGGCAAAAAGGTCTGGAACCCTTGGCAACCTTATTGATGCTGCAACGTGAACCCAACCCCGGAAAGCGTGCGGAAGCATACGTCAAAGGAGAAGTGAAAGATGCCGAAGATGCCCTGAAAGGTGCACGTGACATCATTGCCGAGCAGGTCAGCGAAGATGAACAGGCACGCAACACCGTGCGCTTTGCTTTCTCCCGGCAAGCCGTCATCACGGCCAAAGTGGTGAAAGGCAAAGAGAGTGAAGCTGATAAATACCGGGATTATTTCGAATTCAGCAAACCGCTCAAGAAGTGCACCTCGCACCAACTGCTCGCCATCCGCCGCGCCGAAGCCGAAGGACTGCTGAAAGTCAGCATTAGTCCTGACGATGAAGAGTGCGTAGAGCGGCTGGAACGCCGCTTCGTGCGCAGCAACAATGCTTGTGGCGAACAAGTGGCAGAGGCCGTGCAGGATGCTTATAAACGTCTGTTGAAGTCGTCCATCGAAACCGAATTTGCCGCACAGAGCAAGGAACAGGCGGACGAAGAAGCCATCCGGGTGTTCGTCCAGAACCTGCGTCAATTGCTGCTTGCCTCCCCACTGGGACAAAAGCGGGTGATGGGCATTGACCCCGGATTCCGCACCGGTTGTAAAGTGGTGTGCCTGGATGCGCAGGGCAACTTGCTGCACAATGAAAATATCTACCCGCATGCCCCGGTGTACAAGACCGCAGATGCCGTATCCAAAATACAAAAAATGGTGGAAGCCTATCAGATAGAAGCCATTGCCGTAGGAAACGGAACAGCAAGCCGTGAAACGGAAGAGTTCCTGAAGCACCAGACGTTCAGAAAGGAAATTCAGGTATTCGTGGTGAGTGAACAAGGTGCTTCCATCTACTCTGCATCCAAGATTGCCCGTGATGAATTTCCCGAATATGACGTCACTGTGCGCGGAGCGGTATCCATTGCCCGTCGCCTGATGGACCCATTGGCAGAGTTGGTTAAAATCGACCCGAAATCCATCGGCGTAGGACAATACCAGCATGATGTGGATCAATCCAAGTTAAAGAAGTCACTGGATTCTACCGTAGAAAGTTGCGTGAATCTGGTCGGAGTCAACCTGAATACGGCAAGCAGCCACCTGCTGACTTACATCTCAGGTTTAGGGCCCCAACTTGCACAGAACATCGTGAACTACCGTGCTGAAAACGGTGCATTCACCTCCCGCAAGCAACTGATGAAAGTGCCGCGCATGGGTGCCAAGGCATTTGAGCAATGCGCCGGCTTCCTCCGCATTCCGCAAGCCCAGAACCCATTGGATAACTCGGCCGTGCATCCCGAAAGTTATTGCATCGTAGAGCAGATGGCAAAAGACCTGGGTTGCAGTGTGGCAGAGCTCATCGCCAGCAAAGAACTCCGCCTGAAAATTCAACCGGAGAAGTACCTCACTCCCACCGTGGGAATGCCGACTCTGAAAGATATCTTGCAGGAACTGGACAAACCGGGACGTGACCCGCGAGGCCCGATAAAGATTTTTGAGTTCGACAAGAATGTGCGCACCATCAACGACCTGCACGAAGGCATGGAACTGCCCGGCATCGTGGGCAACATCACTAATTTCGGCGCTTTTGTCGATATAGGAATCAAAGAAAACGGCCTGATTCACCTTTCACAACTGGCTGACCGCTTCATTTCAGATCCGAACGAGGTCGTATCTATTCACCAGCATGTCCGGGTTCGGGTGCTGAGTGTGGACATGGATCGCAAGAGGATTGCCTTGAAGCTGATTTCAGAATAATTACAGTCATTATAATCATCAACGCGGTGCACACCACAGAGCCTTCGAAGCCAAAAGCACCGCCGTTGATGATATTTTTTTCAGGAAGCTCCAGGCTCAACAGGGTGTTGCCGAATTGTCCGCCACTCACCTCGAAACCAAGAACCGGGCCTTGCAACCAGTTCCAGAAAAGGTGGAGGGCAATGGGAAACCACAAGTTTCGCGTATAGATATAAGAGGCGCCCAGCATCAATCCGGCCAGCAGAATATTCAGAAAAGCAATAAGGGAGAAATTAGGATTAAAGATATGGAGCAGGGAAAACAGGGCTGCTGAAATAAACAATGCCATAAAGCGGTTAACTCCTGCATTCAGCAGGCGTCCCAGCACAAAACCACGAAGGGCGGTTTCCTCTGTAACGGCTACCAACAGCATGAATATCCACATCAGCAACAAGTTAGCTCCATCCCATTGCACTCCGGTTATTTTAATTTCACCGGAAAGATACAACACGCCAAAGCCAATGCCATAGAGTGCAAATGCAACAAATGTTCCCCAAAGAAAGTCCTTCAATCTTCCTTTCACAGATAGTCCCAAGTCAGAAAAGGGTAAGCGGTCCCACCACCTCAACAAAATGAATGCAGCTACCAAAACACCGGCCAGGAAACAACTCTCCTGTACAATGAGCTCCAATGCCCCATTCTGTGCCAAAGCCGGAACCAATGCGAGTAAATCACCCGCCAGAAAAGCAAATGCAGCAGCAAATCCTAATATCAAAAACACATAGACTACAATCTTCGCCGCCACAGACAGATAGATGACTACTTTCGACTCTTGCAGAACGGCACCTGCATTTTCATTCATTGATTCCATATCTCTGTTTCTATATGTTAATACCCCGGCAAAAATACCTATAAAATTAAAACATAGAAAATAACTTCCTGTAAAAAACCGTATATTTGTCTGAAACATATCTGTAACAGCTATGAAAATAAAGAAAGTCTTCACTATCATAATGTTGGCTGCATGTACTTATGTAGCAGCTCAAAATACAGGCACACCCGCCGGAAACAAAACATTTTTCGTCTCCAAAGCCGGTACTTTGGTATCCATGCTCACCGAAGATGAAGCCAACAGCATCACCCATCTCACCCTGACCGGAAAATTGAATGCCATTGACTTCAAACATCTGCGGGATGAATTCAAAAACCTGCAAGTGCTGGACATTTCCAATGCTTCCATCAGTACATACGCCGGCAAGGGCGGCACTTTCCCCGACCGTTTTTATATTTACCCACCCAACTGCGTGCCTGCATATGCATTCTGCCGGCAGACAAGCGACAGCACTTTTACCGGAAAGTCCACTCTGCAAAAAGTTATCCTTTCGGAGAAAATCAAGAATATAGAAGATGCGGCATTCAAGGGTTGTGAGAATCTGAAAATATGCCAGGTGAGAAAGAAGACCGCTCCCAATTTATTGCCGGAAGCGCTGGCAGACAGCATAACAGCCATTTTCGTGCCCCTGGGCAGCAGTGATTCCTACCGTGCCAAGAAGCACTGGGATACGTTTGCTGTGATAGAGGGTGAGCCGGTAGAGGCATTTGTACAGGTAGGTTTGATGGGAAGCCTCGCCAGTGAATTGGTAGAAGCCGGCCTGCAACCCAAAGATGTGAATTTCCTTACTGTAGAAGGAAAACTGGATGCAGCGGACTTCATCCTGATACGAGACTATATGCCCAATCTGGTAGCTATCGACCTGAGTAATTGCAATGCCACCGCTATTCCCGAATATACATTCACACAGAAAAAGTACTTGTTGCGTATTCAGCTTCCAAAGGGGTTGAAAAGCATCGGTCAACGGGCATTCAGTGGTTGCGGACGCCTGTGCGGCACACTGGTGCTGCCGGCAGGAGTAACGGCTATCGAATATGGGGCATTCATGGGATGTGATAACCTGCGGCATGTGGTAGCTACGGGAAATAAAATCACGACGCTGGGAGATAATCTGTTTGGAGACGGGAAGAGTAAGTTGATATATAAATAAACTGCCTCTATACAGGTATTAATTATTCAGTTAAATGACAATGGAACAAAGTCAATTATCACCGTCAACATACAATCATGCCGCGGAAGTAATAAAGACCGCCATACTGCAAGGCCAGTACGAAGCTCTTAAAGGTGAAAACCGCATACAACTTGCAGTCTATTTCGGCATAGGTAAATATGTGTCTCAAAACTCTCGCAAGGAAAAGTGGGGCAGCAGTGCACTTGCAGTCATCAGTGAACGGCTAAGAAAGATTCTGCCCGGATTACGAGGATTCTCTGCAGAAAGTCTCAAGAAAATGAGACAATTTTATGAGAGTTGGACAATGTTAGAATCTGAAGCCACCGTTGCTGTACAAAATGGGTATGAAAACAATTCGGTAATTGCAATTACCGAATTTGACGAAAACGAGATTGACATCTATCATGGAATGTCCGTACCTAATACGACTGATTTCCCAGCCACAGAGTTTTTGACAGTTCCCTTCACTCACCACTCACGTATTTTGAGCAAGGCGAAAACACTGTCAGAGCGGTACTATTATATCCGGCGTTGTGCTCACGAACATTTGTCGGTTGATGCCGTGGTACAACTGATGAAAGAGGATGCCTTTCATACCCAGCAATCAATTCCGAACAATTTCTCCAAGACTATGATGAATGCCAAGGGGGCACGTAAGGCTGTTATGATGTTCAAGGACGAGTATGCCCTCGACTTTATCAACGTAGAGGAAATTGGCGAGCGCGACAGTGAGGACATAGACGAACGTGTGGTAGAGCAGCAGAGAGCTTAATGCCATGGTTTGTGTGGAATTAAAAACGGGAAAGTTTAAGCCCGGCTATCTCGGACAGCTCATGGCCTATCTACGCATCCTTGATGACCATGTGAAGAAACCACATGAGAACCCCACCATCGGCATCGTGCTTTGTAAAGAAGCCAACAAGGAGTACGTAGAATACATCATACAAGATTATGACAAACCCATGGGTGTGGCAACTTATACCAACTCCTCAGACATGCCCGAACGGTTGCGCATGGCTCTGCCGGATATTGAAGAATTAAAGAAACTGCTTTAACAAAAAAAACATCGCCTTGCAATAACTGAATATTGCAAGGCGATATTTTTTATTGCAAGAGCAAATCTTTAGTTTCCGTACATCTTCGCCCTCAGTTCCTTGATATGATCCGAAGTGATATATTCATCGTATTCCATCATCTTATCAATGATACCGTTCGGCGTCAATTCAATAATACGATTGGCTACAGTCTGAATGAACTCGTGGTCATGAGAAGAGAACAGGATGTTGCCTTTATACGTCTTCAGATTGTTATTGAATGCCTGAATAGATTCCAAGTCCAGATGGTTGGTCGGAGTATCCAATATCAGACAGTTGGCATTGCGCAACTGCATGCGGGCAATCATACAACGCATCTTTTCACCTCCCGACAATACACTTGCTTTTTTCAGCACCTCTTCACCGGAGAACAACATACGGCCGAGGAAGCTCTTCATATAGACTTCATTCCCTTCGCCAAACTGGCTCAACCAATCCACCAGGTTCAGGTCGGTATTGAAATATCTGGTATTATCCAGCGGCAAGTAAGCAGTAGTGATGGTGACACCCCAGTTGAAAGTTCCCGCATCCGGTTTCGTCTCTTCATTTATAATCTCGAAGAATGAAGTCATGGCACGGGGATCGCGTGAAAGGAACACTATCTTGTCTCCCTTTTCCACATTGAAGTTAACGTCGCGGAAAAGTACCGTACCATCCTCCAGAGTCTTGGTCAGACCGGAAACTTCCAGAATCTGATTACCCGGCTCACGTTCGGGAGTAAAGATGATACCCGGATATTTACGTGAAGACGGCTTGATTTCTTCCACATTCAGTTTCTCCAGCATCTTCTTACGGCTGGTGGTCTGCTTGCTCTTTGCCACATTGGCACTAAAACGGCGGATGAATTCTTCCAACTCTTTCTTTTTCTCTTCAGCCTTAGCTTTCTGGTTCTGCTGCTGACGCAAAGCCAACTGGCTTGACTCGTACCAGAAGCTATAGTTACCGGCAAAGAGGTTGATTTTGCCATAGTCTATATCGACCGTATGCGTACAAACAGAGTCGAGGAAGTGACGGTCGTGGCTCACAACCAATACGGTATGTTCAAAGTTTGCCAGATACTCTTCCAACCACATCACGGTTTCCATATCCAGGTCATTGGTAGGCTCATCCAGCAACAGGTTATCCGGATTACCGAAAAGAGCTTGCGCCAACATTACACGCACCTTCTCCTTTCCGCTAAGGTCCCCCATCAACATATAGTGTTTGTCTTCCTTGATGCCCAGGCCACTCAACAAAGCGGCAGCGTCACTCTCGGCATTCCAGCCATCCAGTTCCGCAAATCTCTCCTCCAGTTCGGAAACCTTCAAACCGTCTTCATCGGTGAAGTCTTCTTTGGCATAAAGCACTTCACGTTGTTTCATTATATCCCACAGGACAGTATGCCCCATCATCACTGTATCCATTACCGTAAGTGCATCCCACTTAAAGTGATCCTGGCTTAGCACGGAAAGACGTTCGCCCGGGCCTAGCATAATAGAACCGGTAGTAGCATCCAGATCACCCGATATGGTACGCAGGAAAGTAGATTTTCCGGCACCGTTGGCGCCAATGATACCATAACAGTTACCACTCGTAAACTTCAGGTTTACATCATTAAATAACACTCTTTTTCCAAACTGTACGGAAACGTTCGAGACTGTAATCATTGAATTATTTACTATTTATCGATTTACAATTTACTATCTAACACCTATCATTCTGCATTTTGCGGGTGCAAAGATAGGCATTTTTCTACGAATACTCGTAGAAATGCGCTGTCAATCTGACATAAAAGTATTACCTTTGCGGCGTTTTCGACAAAAGCTGCCCGTTTGGCAAAGTTTTTGTTGTATAGCGGTATACTAACTTAAACCTTTGACAGCAATGAAAACAAATCCTTTTTTTAAGAATAATAAAAATAGAAATATGGACCCGAAAGAAAAAGAAAACATCAACGAAGAAGAGTTGGAATCCGGAGCTGTTCAAGAAGAAGCTGCGGAAAATGAAGAGATTCACGAAGAAGAAGAAGTGCAGGAAGAAGCTCCTCTGACCGAGGAAGAAAAGCTCGCCAAGGAACTGGAAGAAGCCAACAAGGTGATAGAAGACCAGAAGGACAAGTATCTGCGCCTCTCTGCTGAGTTTGACAACTACCGTAAACGCACCATGAAGGAAAAGGCTGAACTGATCCTGAACGGCGGTGAGAAAACCATCAGCACCATCCTTCCTGTAGTAGATGACTTTGAACGCGCCCTGAAAAACATGGAAACTGCCACCGATGTGGCAGCCGTGAAAGAAGGAGTGGAATTGATCTATAATAAGTTCATGGCTGTACTGGCACAAGACGGCGTGAAAGTTATCGAGACGAAAGACAAGCCTCTCGACACGGACTATCACGAAGCTATCGCCGTTGTTCCGGCACCGGATAAAGCCCTGAAAGGCAAAATCCTGGATTGCGTACAGACAGGTTACACGCTAAACGACAAAGTAATCCGCCATGCCAAAGTGGTGGTAGGAGAATAACATAATATATATGGAAAAAAGAGATTACTACGAAGTACTGGAAGTAGAGAAGACAGCATCGGTAGAGGAAATTAAGAAAGCTTACCGGAAAAAAGCCATCCAATATCACCCTGACAAAAACCCGGGTGACAAAGTGGCTGAAGAGAAATTCAAAGAAGCGGCAGAGGCATACGATGTACTAAGCAATCAGGACAAGCGTGCCCGTTATGACCAGTTCGGCCATGCCGGAATGAGTGGTGCTGCCGGTAACGGAGGTCCGTTCGGTGGTTTCAGCGGTGGTATGTCCATGGATGATATATTCTCCATGTTCGGAGATATCTTCGGTGGACGTGGCGGTGGCTTCAGCGGCTTCGGAGGAGGCTTTGGCGGCGGAGGCTCGCAGCAGCGTGCACGTTTCCGCGGTTCGGACCTGCGCGTAAAGGTGAAGCTGAACCTGAAAGAAATCTCCACCGGTGTAGAGAAAAAATTCAAACTTAAAAAATACGTTCCCTGTAATCATTGTCACGGAACAGGTGCCGAAGGTGATGGCGGTGCGGAGACTTGTGCAACCTGTAAAGGTAGCGGTACGGTGATCCGTAACCAACAGACCATTCTTGGCACAATGCAGACACGAGCTACCTGTCCCACTTGTGGCGGTGAAGGTAAAATCATCAAAAACAAGTGTAAGGAGTGTGCCGGAGAGGGTATCGTTTACGGCGAAGAAGTGGTAAGCGTAAACATCCCTAAAGGTGTAATGGAAGGCATGCAGCTTTCTATGGGCGGCAAAGGAAATGCCGGCAAGCACAATGGTGTGCCGGGCGACTTGCTGATTCTCGTGGAAGAGGAACAAGACAAGGATTTGATTCGCGACGAGAACGACCTGATTTATAACCTGCTTCTCAGTTTCCCGACCGCCGCCCTGGGCGGTGCGGTAGAGATACCGACCATTGACGGAAAGGTGAAAGTGAAGATTGAATCGGGAACGCAACCGGGCAAAGTACTCCGCCTGCGCGGAAAAGGTCTGCCGAGTGTGAACGGATACGGTACGGGTGACTTATTGGTAAACGTCAGCGTATATGTGCCGGAAACTCTTAATAAAGACGAAAAGAAAGCGCTCGAAGAAATGGAAACGTCAGACAACTTCAAACCGAATACCTCAATTAAAGAGAAGATATTCAAGAAGTTCAAGAGCTTGTTTGATTGACAAGATTCCGAATTCTTAAAAAGCATAATATAAACAGTGTCAGTTAAAGTTTGTATTCATTCTTTAACTGATACGTTTTTTTTATAAATCAACGAACATTTGGTTTATTAAACAAAAAACGTCAAAACGAACCACAATCATCCATTCGTATAGATAGTTTTACTATATTTGCAATCCTTTACTCTATAGAGTAGAGTAAGGGGATGATGATAATTGATAATAGCTGATGAAACTTAAAACAATCCTACTGACTACAGTGGCCACAGGCGCTTTCATGTGCGAGCCTGTTGTGTTGCATGCTGTAAATTCTACACCCGATTCTATGGGATGGTTCCGAAAGAAAAAGAAAAGCGAACCTAACGACAGTGTTAAATCCCCAAACGAGTACGAAAAACTGACCGGAGACGGTAGCACCCTGCGCCGTGGTATGTTCAACGTGTACCAAAAAAAGAATGATTATTACTTTGAGGTACCCACCCACCTGCTGGGCAGGGACATGCTGGTAGTGAACAAGCTGCAACGCGTTCCATCCGAGCTGAATGAAGCCGGAGTGAACCGTGGCACGAACTACGAGAACCAGATGGTGCGCTTCGAGCTGGACAAGGCAACAAATAAATTGCTGATTCGCCAGAGCCGCCCTCTCCCACTCGCTCCTGCCGGAGATGCCATCAGTCAGTCCGTACGCGATAATTACATCTCACCGCTGATAGCCGGTTTCAAAATCGAGGCATTCAATAATGACTCCACTACCATGGTTATCAAGGTGAACGATATTTACGACGGTACGGAAACAAGCATCAATAACGTATTCACGAACATCAACCTGGGAACTTCTTCTATCAAGAACCTTTCCCGTATCCTCTCGATCAAAGCATTCGAGAACAATGTGGTGGCCACCTCCGAACTGACAACGAAAGTGACCGAAGGAACGACTTCTGTTTATGTGACGGTTGAAGTAAGCTCCTCGCTGATGTTGCTGCCGGAAACGCCGATGGCGGGACGACTGGATAATGCCCGGGTGGGGTACTTCACCAATCCATTGCTGAGCTACAGCGACGGACAGCAACGGGTAAACAAACAGCAATTCATCACCCGCTGGCGTCTGGAACCGAAACCGGAAGACCGCGAACGCTATCTGCGTGGTGAATTGGTGGAACCGACAAAACCCATCGTGTTCTACATAGAAAATTCTACGCCGTATCGCTGGCGTAAATACATCAAACAGGGCATTGAGGACTGGCAGGTAGCCTTTGAGCGTGCCGGCTTTAAAAATGCAATCATTGCCAAAGATATCACCGACAGCATGGCGATAGATATGGACGACGTGAATTACTCCGTCCTGACTTATGCCGCCTCAACCAAGGCTAACGCCATGGGTCCCTCAATCCTTGACCCCCGTTCAGGAGAAATCCTGGAAGCGGACATCATGTGGTGGCACAATGTGTTGAATATGCTTCAGGAATGGATCACCGTACAGACTGGAACCGTCCGCCCCGAAGCCCAAGGTATCAAGTTGTCCGACGAACTGATGGGCGACGCTATGCGCTTTGTGGCCTGCCATGAAGTGGGGCACTCATTAGGTTTGCGCCACAACATGATGGGTTCGTGGGCATTCCCCACCGACTCACTCCGTTCCAAGTCGTTTACCGGCCGGATGAACTCTACTTCCTCGTCTATCATGGATTATGCCCGCTTCAACTATGTGGCACAGCCGGGTGACGGTGTCACTGCACTATCCCCGCATATCGGTCCCTATGATATTTTTGCTATTGAATACGGTTACCGTTGGTATGGCAAGGAGACTCCGGAGGAAGAGAAGGATTTGCTTTATGATTTCCTGAGTCGCCATACCGACCGTCTGTATAAATACAGCGAAGCGCAGGATGTGCGCGACGCCGTAGACCCTCGTGCACAGAACGAAGACTTGGGAGATGATGCCGTACGCTCCTCCCAATATGGTATTGCAAACCTAAAGCGGATCGTTCCGGAAATTATAAAGTGGACGACGACCGGAGAAAAAGGACAGACTTATGAGGAAGCTTCACGCTTATACTATGCCGTAATCAATCAATGGAATAACTATCTGTACCATGTACTCGCCAACATCGGTGGTATCTATATAGAAAATACAACTGTGGGTGACGGACAGAAGACTTATACTTTTGTAGAAAAAGAAAAGCAGCAAGCTGCCCTGAAGTTCTTGCTGGATGAAGTGCTGACTTATCCGAAGTGGTTATTTGACACGGAAGTTGGCGAATATACTTATCTGCTTCGCAACACTCCGCTGGGTGTGGTAGAAAATGCACCGACGCAGATATTGAAGAATGCACAGTCGTATATTCTTTGGGATCTCTTGGGCAATAACCGCCTGGTGCGCATGCTCGAAAACGAAGCGGTGAATGGTAAGAAAGCTTTCACGGCTGTAGAGCTGATGGACGGCTTGCATCGCAGCATCTTCGCAACTACCGAGCGTGGTGCGTTGCCCGATGTCATGACGCGTGCCTTACAGAAGAACTTTGTGGATGCGCTGATTACGGCTGCTGCCGAAAGCGAAGGCGTGAAGATCAATAAGAAGTTAATGGATAATCATTTCCTGCTGGATAATCAGTTGCCGCTATGTAGTTGCGACGAGCATGCCCACCGTTCATTGGATGCCGACCGCATGGGTGCCCGCCGCGAATTGAACTTCTACGGCTCGCAACTGAACCGCATCTCAGATGCCATTTCCGTGAAACGGGGCGAATTGCTCCGCATCAAAGAGTTGCTTCAAAGTCGTCTGGGAACATCGGACGTAGCAACCAAATATCATTATAAAGACATGATTCTCCGTATCAACACGGCATTGGGACTTTAAGAAATGACTATTTATCAGCGTTAAATAAATAAGAGTATCTTAATTCTCCTCCTAAGAGGAGGGGAGTTGAGATACATCACGTTGATAAATTATCATCCTGAACCATTTCTAAGAAGGATGATTAAAACACACCTTTTACAGTTTTCAATATAAGTATTAATTTTATTTTTTTAATAGATGAAAAGACGCTTATCTATCACATTCCTATTACTAATAGGAGCCCTTAGTTACGCCCTTGCCGCAAACCGGCAGATAGAGGGTGTAGTAATTTCTTCGGAGGATAATTTACCTCTCATCGGTGCTTCCGTCTATGTGACGACTGATGATTTGAAGAAAAACGGGAATAACCAGTCGACTATCGGTGTCATTACGGATATTGACGGTAAGTTCTCAATCTCCATTCCGGAAGGTATTACCCGCTTTTATTGTAGCTATGTGGGCTATGATGTAGTGGAAGTAAAGCTCATACCGGGCAAAAATAAATATGATATCACTCTTCAACCTTCCGCCCACATGCTCGATGCGGTAGTTGTGACGGGATATCAGACTGTAGAACGTCGCAAACTGACGGCTGCCGTATCGAAGATCGATATTTCGGACCAGATGGTAGGTGCCACCAAAAGCATAGACCAGGCATTGGCCGGACAGATTGCCGGACTTTCCGTAAGCAACATTTCCGGTACTCCGGGTGCTCCTGCCAAAATCCGTATTCGCGGTACATCCTCCCTGAATGGTACGCAAGACCCTTTGTGGGTGTTGGATGGTATTCCATTGGAAGGAACCAATATTCCCAATATGGAGGTACTGAAAGACATCGACAATATTGGTCAGACTGCCATTGCCGGACTTAATCCTGCCGACATCGACAATATCACCGTACTGAAAGATGCTGCCGCAACCGCCATTTACGGTGCCCGTGCAGCCAATGGTGTAATCGTGATTACTACCAAGAAAGGTAAAGTAGGCAAACCGGTTATCAACTTCTCCACCAAACTAACCTATTCTCCGAAGTTGAACATAGACCGCTTGAACCTGTTGAACTCGGAAGAAAAAGTAGGTCTGGAACTCGACCTGCTGGCAGCCGGCTATCCTTACAGAGAAACCAAAGGTGAAGTATACCGCATCATCTCTGGCATGAACGAACTCAAAAACTTCAAAGACGGAGGTTGGGACGCTTTGTCGCCAAACGCTCAAAGTGCCATCAACAAACTGAAAGCAACCAATACGGATTGGAGTGATATACTTTTCCGTGATGCATTTACGCAAGAGTATAACCTGTCTCTGTCCGGTGGTAGTGAAAAGGCAACTTACTATACTTCTTTCGGATATATGAAAGAGAATGGTAACGTTCCGAATGTATCGGCCGAGCGATTGAACTTAGTGATGAAGACCAGCTATAAGGTGAACAGTATCCTGAAAGTCGGTGCTTCGATGTTTGCCAACCGCCGTAAGAATTCGAGTTATCTGCCGGATTCAGATGGCTTAACCAATCCGATATTCTACTCGCGTCTGGCTAATCCTTACTTCACGCCCTATGATGCCAACGGTAACTACAATTACGACATCGACGTGGAGAATGATGTGGACATGGACTTTGGATATAATCCATTTGAAGAACAAAGAAATACCACTAACGAAACCACCATCAACGGGCTTTCCTCCATCTTCGATGCAGAGTTACGTTTTGACGACCGGTTCAAGCTTACTACTCAACTCGGACTGCAACTCGATAAGACTTCTATCGAAAAGATTGCCGACGAAGAATCTTTTGCCATGCGTAAGGAAAAAAAGAACCATCGCTATAATGGTGTGACTTATCTGCCGGAAGGAGGATTCCATAAGGCTAACGAAAACTCGTTGTCTCAACTCACCTGGAAAGCGATGGGAGAATATCGAGATACCTACAACGACATCCATGAGTTTGAAGTAATGGTGGGAACGGAAATCCGCAAGACATGGGAAGAGAAACTGTATAGTGCCGGTTATGGATTTGACCGTAAAACGCTGACAACAAAGCCGATTATCTTCCCGGAAGAGAGCCAGGCTTTCAAGTTGCATGAAAAGGGTCATGTGGAGAATGCATATGTATCCGCTTTCTCAACCCTGTCTTATTCGTTGCTGAACCGCTATACATTGGGCGGAAGTATCCGCTTCGACGGTTCCGACCTTTTCGGTGTAGACAAGAAGTACCGCTATCTGCCCTTATATTCAGTAAGTGGTTTATGGCGTGTTTCTCAGGAACCTTTTATGGCAGGCGCCAAATGGATAGACAATCTGGTAGTCCGTGCATCCTATGGTTTGCAGGGAAACATAGATAAAAACACCTCTCCTTTCCTTTTGGGAAACTACAGAGTTGAAAACATCCTGCCGGGAGGTTCAGAAGACATGATTGACGTTTCCGGCGCACCGAATAAAAAACTGCGCTGGGAAAAGACCCACTCAGTAAATGCCGGTTTTGACTTTGCAGTCTTGAATCAGGGTATCAACCTGAGCGTGGATTACTATTATCGCAAAGGGGTAGATTTGATTGGTACGCAGATGCTGCCGCTGGAAACTGGCTTTGAAATGCTGACCGTCAACTGGGCCAGTATGCAGAACCAGGGTGTCGAAGTTGCCCTCAGCACACGCAATGTCCACACCAAGAACTTCATGTGGACCACTAACTTCAACTTCGCATACAACAACAATAAAGTACTGAAAGAAGCACTGCGCGAAGATGCTCTGGAACCGGGACGTGAAGGTTATCCCGTAGGAGCCTTGTTTGCCCTGAAAACAGCCGGGCTGGATGAAGAAGGTTATCCGAAGTTTCAGGATAAAGACGGAAAAGCCGTATCGGCTATGGAATTCTTTAAATTGCAGGAATGGGGATTCGGAGCAACCGACCTGACAGCCCGCGAGCGTCGTGAACTTTACACGTATGTCGGTACTGCTGACTGCCCTTATACAGGCGGTTTCAATAATACTTTCACCTATAAGGCTTTTGAACTGGGCGTCAACTTCAGTTTCGACTTTGGTGGAAAAGTACGCAGCCAGCCCACCTACTCTATCGTTGATTTCGACAAAGGACGTAACACGAACCGTGACATCCTGAATCGTTGGACTCCGGAAAATACAGAAACGATCTTCCCGGTTCTGCTGAGTCAGAACGAACGTCTGGACGAATATATGTGGTATTCAAATCAAAGTGAAATATACCGTAACCTGGATATTTGGATCAGAGACCTGAACTATGTGAGACTGCAAAATATTCGGTTGGGCTATACATTGCCCACTAACTTCAGCCGCACGTTGGGAATGACTTCCGCCACGGTTGCCATAGAGGGACGTAACTTATTGGTATTCGGCTCAAGCTATAAAAACTATCTCGATCCGGAAACCATGTCCAATGCTTATGCAACACCGGCTCCCAAGTCCGTGACCTTGAGCCTGAACCTGATTTTTTAATTTTATAGAGAGTAACAACAATGAGAAAGATATATATCATGTTATTGATGAGCAGTGTAGTATTGCTGACTGCTTGCGATATGCTGGATATCCAGCCTACGGGAAAAGTGATACCCCAGACCTTAGCTGAGTACAGAGCGCTGATTGCCACAGCTTATAAGAGCGTTCCCGATGCCAGAGGACTGGCTTGCTTCCGCTCTGACGAATTGTATGTAAAAGATGATAGTTGGGAACAGGATCGTTACGGAAAAATAGAATGTTGGGATGATTTCAGTGCTCCGGGACAGACTACTTCCTTTGAGTGGAAGAACTTCTATAGCATCATGTTCACCGTGAACTATACTATGGAAGAACGGAACTCAATCAACGAAGGAAGCGAAGAAGATATCAACCAATTGATTGGTGAGTGTTATCTGCTCCGTGCCTACATGCATTTCCTGTTGGTAAACCTTTACGGACAGCCTTACACCCGTCCGGGAGCGTTAGAAACGAAAGCTGTGCCGTTGAAACTGAACAGTGATATCAACGAAATTCTGAAGAAGAATACAGTTGCACAGATTTATGAGTCTGTACTCTCAGATATCAATGAAGCTGAAAAGTTGATTAATAAGGAATCCTGGGAACAGAAGTTTTCTTATCGTTTCACCACCTTATCCGTAAAAGCTCTCCGTGCCCGTGTATATTTGTATATGGGACAATGGGACAATGCATATAAGGCTGCTGAATCCGTTCTTGCCGAGAAGAATACACTGGAAGATTTCAACGACGAAGCGTTTATGCTGCCGAACAACTACCAGTCCGTAGAGAATATTACAGCTTTGGAGCGCGGCATGTCCTCCAACTACACTCAGGCGGCTGTTCTATCCGAAGCTTTGGCATCTTCATACGGAGAAGGAGATTTGCGTCTGGATGCTTACTTCAAACCGGCTGACAAGAACGGTTACCGTTTTAGTCAGAAGAGTGGAAAAGATGATTTCCGTTGCTCCTTCCGTGTGGGCGAAATGTATCTGAATTCAGCAGAAGCGGCTGCACAATCGGACAAACTCCCCCAAGCACGCACCCGATTGCTGGAGTTAATGGAGAAACGCTATACACCGGAGGCATATACAGTAAAAGCAACTGCCGTGAACGCAATGAACAAAGAAGCCCTGATACAGGAGATTCTGGATGAACGTGCGCGTGAATTAGCTTTTGAAGGACATCGCTGGTTCGACTTACGCCGTACCACCCGCCCTCGCATTGAAAAAGTGCTCAAAGGAGGAACCTATGTATTGGAACAGGATGATTCGCGTTATACAATTCAAATTCCAAGAGAAGCGATAGCTGCTAATCCGGAGTTGTCAAACTGATAAATAAGTAGAGTTGATAAACAAGAAAACCTCCTTTCTCATCCTGTTATGGTAATTGAGAAAGGAGGTTTTTATTGTGAGTTATCTATCTTAAAGCGTATCTTCAATAGCCTTTTTGATAATTGGTTCCATTATATCATACCCTTCACTTGTCGGATGTACTCCATCCTTCGTATATTGAGGATTTAATGCTCCGCTTTCATCCAACACCATCGCCTGGTAATAATCCACATAAGGAATCTTGTTTGCTTTTGCATACGCTGCCACACGGGCATTTAATGATTGGATTTTCTGAGGAGCATCCTTTATTTCCGGTCTCCATTTAAAAGTTGCTGCCGGCAGCACAGATGTCAAAATCACTTTTATCTTATTTGCTTTAGCCAACTCTACCATAGAAATAATATTTCCAAATGTATACTCTTCATTGTAGGAACCTACATTTTCAGCAACATCATTAGTTCCAGCATTTATGACTACTAAAGCCGGAGAAAGATTAATAACATCCTCACGGAAACGCAATAAGAATTGGTAAGAGGTTTGTCCACTAATGCCGCGGCCTATATAACCATTTGTTTTAAAGAAGTCCGGATGAGTTCTCACCCACCCTTCCGTAATGGAATTTCCCATGAAGACAACTCTTTTCTCTTTCTTTACGGGCTTTGGAAGTGCAGCGTTTTCTTTTGCATAACGAGCTAAATTGGCAAAATTGTTCTTTTGAGCATATGCCTCACTGATTGATAATCCTCCCAGAATAGTAATTAACAACAAACATTGTTTTAATCTTTTCATTTTCATACTTAGATATTAATTATTAGGATATGCAAAGATAAAAAGATTCCTGCAAAGAAATTGTTTCTTCTACCACTTTACTTCCATTTCTTCACAGCCTTTTTATCTACTCCCATAGCCTCAATCAAGCTCAAAGCAAACCCACCACTGCGTGCCATTTTTACAGATATTTTGGTCTTATTGGTTACAATACCCTTCTTTATCTGATATGCAGCAGGATTCTTTTCATAATCAGCAGCTTTGCCATCAGCATACAGCGTAGCTACGTACTCTTTTCCCGGTTCCAGAAAGTCGAGAGTAAAAGTAGAAACACGGGCATTTTCATCCGTAATGCCACCCACAAACCAGTTGCCTGTACCCTTAGCTTTACGAGCTACGGTTATATAATCGCCCGGTTCAGCTTCAAGATACTTACTGTCATCCCAATCAACAGCAACATCTTTAATGAATTGGAAAGCATCCAAATGGCGTTCATAACTTTCCGGCAGGTCAGCCGCCATCTGCAACGGACTGTAAAGAGTGACATACAAAGCCAGTTGCTTAGCCAGAGTCGTATGAATCTGACCATGATTCTCACGATTCAGGAATGTCAGGCAGATATCAAAAATACCTGGAGTATAATCCATCGGACCACCTATTAGACGGGTAAAAGGAAGCAATGTAGTATGAAATGGTTTATTCCCATCATAAGGTTCAAACTCAGTACCACGAGCAGATTCATTACCGATCAGATTCGGATAAGTGCGGCACAAGCCGGTAGGACGTACTGCCTCATGAGCATTTACACAGATTTTATACTCAGCAGCTTTCTTCACTGCATATAGATAATGATTATTCATCCATTGCCCGTAATGGTGTTCACCCCGAGGAATGATATCACCAACATAGCCGCTCTTCACTGAGTTGTATCCATTATCTACCATAAACTGATAAGCTTTATCCAGATGACGTTCATAGTTACGAACGGAAGCCGACGTTTCATGATGCATCATCAATCTTACTCCTTTACTCCGGGCATAATCATTCAGCATTTTTACATCAAAATCAGGATAAGGAGTAACAAAGTCAAAGACAAAATCTCTGGAACTTCCTCCCCAACTTTCCCAACCTTCATTCCAACCTTCCACCAAGACCTGATCCATGCCATGCTCGGCTGCAAAATCGATATATCTTTTCACATTCTCATTATTGGCAGCATGACGGCCGTTTGGCTTGATCTTCGTATAATCGTTTTCACCGAATCTCATAGCAAGCAACTCATCTGTATAGCTCCATGACTTCATGCCTGTAATCATCTCCCACCAGACGCCGATATACTTCACCGGCTTAATCCAAGAGACGTCCTCATAAGCACAAGGTTCATTTAGATTCAAAGTCAGTTTCGATGCCAGAATATCCCGTGCATCATCACTGACTATAATAGTACGCCAAGGAGTTCTGGAAGGAGCTTGCATATAAGCTTTGTTACCCAAGACATCAGGTGTCAACCATGACTCAAATATCAGATTATTATCATCCAAGTTTAGGTGCATACAGGAGTAATCGACCAAAGCGGCTTCATGCAAATTGATATAGATGCCATCATCCGTCTTCATCTGTAAGGAGGTTTGAACACCTGTAGGAGAAAATACAAATTGTGAAGCATTTACCGTTACGGCACTTTCCATTAAACCCCGTATTTCTGATAATTTAGACTCAGTATAGTCATACTCCTGTGTATCATAGTCACCCGGTATCCAAAAGGCAAGATGATCGCCTGCCATGGCAAACTGGGTATGTTCTTCTTTCACTATAAAATAGTTCAGATTCCTTTGCAAGGGAAATTCATACCGGAATCCTAAACCATCATTGTAAAGCCGGAAACGAATAATCATATTACGATTCTGAGCTTTCTGTTCCAGAGTCACAGCCAGTTCATTATAGTGATTACGAATTTGCGCAACTTCTCCCCATACCGGCTTCCAGGTTTCATCAAAAGTTGAAGTCTCAGTACCAGTTAATGTAAAATTATTCATCAATCCGGGATCATCTTTCAATTCCAAGCCCAATTTTGAAGGTTTCACTACAGCCTTGCCTTTATAGAAAAGCTGATATACCGGTTCTCCCTGTGCATTTACTGTAAAATCTAAATGAAGATTTCCATCCGGTGAAGTGATACTTTCAGCCATTATTGCTCCACAGGTTAGCAGAAATAGCAAGAAACTAAATAATCTTTTAGACAAACATTCCATATTCAATGATTTATATATATTTTATCTACCAAATCTCCATTCATATTCTTTATTTCCAGATACAGTTTATCTTCCTGCACCACGCCTTTCAACACTGTATTACTGGAATTATCAATAACCGGGAAACGTACTTTTTCCGTCGGTTTATTATTAAAGTACTGGTGTAAATGCCCACAAAGCATCACGTCTACTCCGGCTTCATTCAATATAGGAACAAATTTTTCCGCAACTTCTGCCTGCCCATGCCATAAGTCTTCATCGGGAAGAGGAGGCATATGGGCAATAATCACCTTAAACTTCGCATCCAGAAATTCCTGCGACTTTACGGCTTCGGAAAGCCACTTGGCTTGTTCCGTACGGTAATTGTCATAATCCGTTATACCATGATACTCTATATCCGAGTCAGGTTTGTCCTCGCCTGTATCTAGAAAAATGAAACAGACCGGACCTTGACGCAACAGGAAGTACAGATGAGGTTCCTTAGGAGAGAAATAGTGCTGGAAGGAAGTTGCAAACAAACCACGGGTCTCATGATTTCCACGAGCGTAATACATCGGTTTCTTTGTAGCAAACAGTTCGATGGTGATATCCATAAAACCTCTGAACAGGTCTTCTTCATCCATCAACCAGTTCATCATGTCACCGTTGTAAATAATCATATCCGTTTCTTTGTAACCGGCAATATCCAACAGTTTCGGGATATAATCTGTATTGCCATGAATGTCGTTCAGCATGATAAAAGAAGTCGTCGGCTTATTGCGGTCATTTGTCGTGAACTTCAGAGTGCGACGATCATAAATACTGGGAGCAGCCACATTTCCATAAATGATTTCTTCTCCTTTACGCTCCAAAACTTCCTGGGAGTAAATACGATAACGATAACTGGTGCCTGGCTTAAGACCAGTAACCCGGACGGTATGCAACTGCGATACATTCTTCACCCCGTTCGTCGCATCGAAAAATTTGGTTCGTTCAAAACGGTAATAACTTGTACCATCATCCGGTGCCACCTCTACCCAGCCAACAGAGGCTTTATTGGATACCCATACAATTGTAGTCTCCGTCTCTTTCAGGTTCTGAAGATAAGGGCCGTGTTTGATAGCGATTTGTTCCTGGGCAAATCCGGCAATAACCGTAAGCGCACATATTACGCTAAATAAAAATCTTTTCATGACAATAAAGTTTATCTATCTTATTTTTTATTTTTAGGAGTCAACTTTACCAATACAACCCCATGCGCAGGAACCTTAAAACTCAGATTATCACTGGAAGTTCCAAGATATTTGTTTTTGTTCCAGATGTCATACACATCATACTCCAGTTCCCAAAACCTGATATCTGCAAAATGATAGTTGTCTTTTCCAATCTTATACTCGAATGTCCAGGGCTGTTCATCACGATTAAAGAAACAAACAGCGGCTTCTCCATCCGCCAATTGTTTTACCCATACCTCATGTTGTTCTATTTTCATATATCGGCGTCCTTGTACACCCAGCTTATCCTGATTTACAGCAATCACATCCTTATTCGTCAGAATAGATAACGTCTCCTTATCCATGTTCCTCAAATCATTTCCCGCCAACAACGGTGCAGCCAGCATACACCACATTGTGAAGTGTGAACGATTTTCGTCAGTGGTCAATACCCCATTACCCACTTGCAGCATATCCGGATCGTTCCAGTGTCCCGGACCGGCATAAGGATACAAATCAGCATTCTTATCAATGATGTCTACCACACTACAGCCTCCCCAGTGCACCGTACCTTTAAAGGCATTGATAATATCGCCCGTAGTTCTCCACAAATGGCCGACACCCTTTGCCCACGTCCAAGGTTTGCTGCTTCCCCATTCGCAAATAGAAAATACAATAGGGCGACCACTGGCTCTTAAAGCATCGCGCATAGTACGATAAGCTCCCTGAGGACTTTGGGCCTCATCAAAACACCAGTCATATTTCAGGAAATCAACTCCCCATTCCGCATAAGTACGGGCATCCTGAAACTGGTATCCACGGCTTCCCGGGCGTCCGGCACAAGTCAGCGAACCGGCACAGGAATAGATACCGAACTTCAGTCCTTTGGAATGTATATAATCCGCCAGCGCCTTTATGCCGGAAGGGAAACGTACTGAGTCGACCACGATATTCCCGTCTGCATCACGGCCCACCTGCCAGCAATCATCAACATTTACATAAGTATAACCGGCATCTTTCATCCCGTTTGCCACAATCAGGTCTGCCATATCCCGTATCTGTTGCTCATTGACATCACAGCTAAAACAGTTCCAGCTATTCCAACCCATAGGGGGAGTTAACGCCAGTGAATCGGCACCCTCAGCACGAACAATAATGAACGTACACACAACTATTACAAAACACAAAATTCTTTTCTTCATAGTACTATTGGTTTTAAAATTAAAAATAGAGTTCTATCGCAAAGACGCCACATCAATCACCAACTGGCTGTTATCCGTAATATAAGTATTAGTGAACTTCACCTTATCATTCAAGCGAACCTTGAATTCTACTGTAGCATTTCCTAAAATAGTACCCGCCTTATTATCCAGTAAAATTTCAAAATTCAGTGTCGACTTATTCACTACCTTCACCAGTGCCTGGTTACCGCTTACCTCCTTCACTTCGTATGCCAGACACGCCTTTACCAAAGCTGTCAGATTCTTTTCCGAACCAATCAGAATATCCCCGAACTTCACAACGGAACGTCCGGCAAACAATGCTTCTTTCACACCTTCGTGCGAACGTTCCCTGGCAAAGATTATAGTCATCGGACCATACTGTTTGTCTGTTCGATAGGTCTGTTTATACACACCGTGGATATCGGTATTGCCCATATACGTCAGATTATACTCCTTACAATAGTTAAATGCTTTCGGATAATACTCAAAGCCGTTCACCAACTCCACACCATGTATCTTCTTTTGCTTAATCAAATCCTTATGGACTTTATAGATAGTGCTCGTATCATTCGGCCAACCCGGATGATTCCACATGATGAAGGCCCCCTGTTCCAAAGCATTGTCTATGGCCACCAACGGGTCTTCTACATCCAAAGCGTTCGCATCTTTCAGGAAAAGAGCATTGATATGCCCCAGTGGTTTGGAACGGGTTATCTCAGCACCCGGAATCACAACCAGATTAGAACTGTTTTCCACAGTTTTCGCTCTTTTATAGGACTCATTATGATCGGCTGTGATAAACTTGTTCGGACGATACTCTATGTGATCAGTTATAGCAATCACATCCAATCCGCGGATAGCACCTTCCCATACCCGGTTTTCAGGTTTCACATCTCCGTCAGAGAAGATGGTGTGAGTATGGAAATCACACTTCAAGGTTTTGTATCCCTCTACGTCGGGAATATAGACATACTCTCCCGAATAAGGCTGCTGTGCCTCCGGAACCTTCACCACATCCAGGCCCTGCAATTGTGCAGAGACCCGGAAAGTGAAAGCCGACAAAAAAGCTAAGGACAGATATAACTTTTTCATTCTTTTCTATTTTGCTGATTTTATTTCGTCGGAGTGATCTTTACGAAAGTAACACCATGATAGGGCACTTTAGTCTGGAAGCTGCCATTCACCTCTCCCAAGTCTTTTTGCCGCCACAAATCACGAACCGTTGCCTTGCCGTCAATACCCAGTTGCTTCAAATCGAAGTTAAAGCCATAGTCACGCATCTGCATAGCCTCGGCATCATCCTGATCCCAAAGGATAAAATAAGGATCTACGTGGAAGAAACCTACTGCATAAGAACCGTCATACAACTTCTTAGACCAGATTTGCCCGTTCTCCACCATCATCTTCCTGGCAGGAGCTACCAACGGATCCTGGCTGACTGCTATCACTTCATTGTTCGTCAGAAGATTCAACGTGAAGTCATCCATATTTGCCATGTCACAACCGATCAATAAAGGAGATGAAAGAAGACACCACAAAGAGATATGAGAATATTGTTCGTCCGCGGTCAGATAAGAATCGTGCACCTTGCTTCCCCAACCCTGGCCGAGTTTTCCTACCACCAGCATATCAGGGTCATTGTTTCTGCCCGGAGCAGTAGCCTCGGCACAAACATCCTGGAAAGTACCGATGGCAGTCACCACATTCCACTCATCCGTAATATCGCGGGTGGTACGCCATTGGTTGCCGCCTGCTTCGGGAGCCCAGTTCCATACATTGGGCGCTCCGTAACCCACACAATAAACGATGTCGCGGTTCACCTTGTCCAATGCTTTGCGCATTACGATATAGGGTTCCTGGATTGTTTTTTCTTCCGAGTTTTTCTCAATCTCCAGATAACCGCAATAGTCATACTTCAAGTAGTCGACGCCCCAGCGCTCCCACGTCTTGGCATCAATTTCTTCATGCTGGTAACTGCCCACATGTCCACCGCAAGTAATGTGTCCCGGAGAAGAATAAATACCAAACTTCAGCCCCAGACCATGAATATAATCAGTCAGTGCTTTAAAATCAGGAAACTTGTCATTGGAGAGAATTTCACCTTTTTGGGTACGCTCAGGTGCTTCCCAACCATCGTCGATATTTACATATTCCCATCCGTAAGCATGTAACTTCTCATTCATCATCCGGGCAGCGTCACGCACTTTCTCATCGTTAACGGAAAGTCCCCAGCAGTTCCAACTGTTCCAACCCATTGAAGGAGTCAATGCAATCTCGTCACCGATTTTAATGGTCACCTCTTTTACAGCTGTACCTTTATCGTTGGTAGCCTTCAACTGTACTTTATACTCACCTTTAGTGGTTGCTTTACCAGTGATATGACCAGTAGACGGATTCAGTTTTACACCTGCAGGAAGTCCGGTAGCCTCAAACTTCATCGGACGGTTGCCGGTAGCCATGACCGACCACAAAAAAGGATTTCCCGGACGTGCTCCATACACCAACGGATTATTGATGACCGGAGCTTCGGGAGCCGGCGGTGTCAGGATGTACTTTTCCTTAGCAACCGGTTTAGCCCATGCGGGGATAGGTTTCACATCACCACGGGTAGTAATCTTCACATTCAGCCAGTCGGCATGGTCGTACATGATGCCGTCGCCACACTCTTCTACCAACAGCAGCACTTTATCCACTCCCTTCAGTTTCACATCGAACTCCTTAACCGGATCGCCTTTCTTCATAACGCCGCTCGTCCAAAGTTCCTTCTTATCGCCAATGATCTTGAATTGAAGTTTTCCTGCAAACAAATTCTTATCGTCAGCACCTGCCAAACCGGATATTGACACTGCCTTGCCACCAAGATCATAGAGTAAACGGCTGATGGAGTGGGCACCAAGTCCACGTTCATAAACCACTCCATTCACCGTAAGAGGTGTATGCACCACGGAACGATTAATCTCGACCATACCCCAATCCTGAACATAACAGGAGTCTTGCCCGAATTCGTCTAACCAGACTTCTTTAGTAGGCCCATTATCACAAGACTGCAAACTCCAGGTGCCTATCAACATTGCAGCAAAGAACGCCGCGCATTTTTTTATTTTCATATTCTTTTAATTCTAATAAACTGTATTTCAAAATGTGGTTCATCCGGCAAATGCGTAATTTAATAGATATCCATCTATAATCTTATTTATCAAAGCATTGCATTTACCGATATTTTTTCATAGATGTAAAAGCATTTACCACTGTATGTAACGACCTTTACCCCTTATTGTAACGGCCTTTACCTCCTATTGTAACGACCTTTACCTCGGCATGTAAATGGAGTTACCATTCAGTGTAAACAGAGTTACCATTGGGAGTAAACTGAATTACCACTACTACATTCACCGGATGAACCTTAAATAGTTTGGTTTTAATCACCCTTTTTATAGATACGGATATTGTCGAATGAGAAATTACGGGCAATATTGGCATCTATTTCAAGACGCATATTGAAACTGGTATAAGATCCCGGGTAGTTATCCGGATAGTCAGTAGATTGAATGACAGTAAACGGCAATGTAATGGTTTCCCAGCGATTGAAGTTCTGAATATTGAAATCCGTTGCAATCCAGTCACAAGTAGGAGCCGCCCAATAAAGGTAATTACAGAACTTAATCTTATCCAGAATAAACTGGTTTGCCGTGCGGAACTCACATTTCACCACATAGTTTTTACTGGATTCAAGTCCCAGCATATCGGCAGTGTATTCAATACCTCCCCTTTCGGCAATATACCACCAACCGGAATATTCTGATTTATCGTCGATACGCAGGAAGTTACCGCTAAGGCGTTGAGGATCTTTGATGTCAGTCACCACATTGGTCATACTGGTAGGCAAGTATTCGTCAAAATCCATAATCATGAACTCACGGTCATAATAACGGCCCGGACAGATAGCTTCCACATCCCACTTCGTACCCTTCACCTTTACTTTGATATTCTTATCAACATTTACGGGCACCTGGGCAGTCAGGTAATTATTACCACTGCTGATGACTTTGGAGACTTTACCGTTAAAATCGACTACCGCATTCAGAGAGTCTATTTCATAAAGTTCGAAGAAGTCGCCATAAATCATAATGGTATCGCCCGGACTGGTATATTCATTGAACATACGATCCAAACGGAGTTGGGGAGCATTAGCCTTGAAAGGCACTTCCTGGCAACCGTGAGCATTATATATATAAATCTTATCCGTCTCTTTCTTAGGAAGTTTCACCGGAATCTTCATGAACAGAATATTGTTTTCCGTATATACTTCCAACATATCCAACGCCACATCATTAATCAAAACCGAATCGATATTGCGTACATCAAGCCCTGTGCCGTGTACGGCTATAAAGTCGCCCATAGCAGCCTCCGTAATCGGAGTATTCATATCATCAAGAGTTGTCACGTTGGTAAGCTGTATAGGCATTGAATTATCCTCATCGTCCGAACAAGCCGTAAACGACAGTCCCAGCAACAGCACACCACCCAAACATATATTTCTGAAATTCATTATATTTTTCATTGCATTATCTATTAATCATTAATAAATAAGATTACCATCCCGGATTGTTCCTATCGATATAAGGATTCGTATTGACAACATCCGGCGGGAACGGCAATAACAGATGCTTTTCTTCGCGGCGTTTTACTATCTCATTTTCATCCACAGTGCCAATGGCATTCATCACTTGCAGATAGATACCCCAACGAAGCAGGTCATAACGACGGATACCTTCGGCTGCAAATTCCTTTGCACGTTCTTCAAGAATAAATGAACGGAAAGATTCTTTAGTGAACGGGGTCTTTTCATTACGCTTACTTACCAATGTACTGTTGTTGCGTTTGTTCAGCAACTCCATCTTATCAAAAGCATCCGTTGTAGGGCCGTTCAATTCATTGTCTGCTTCACAATAGATAAGAACCAGATCGGCATAACGCAGATAAGGCCAGTTCCAATCCGTACGGTTACCATTGTTTTCAGCTGTTACGGCTGTGAACTTTTCAAGTTTGGCTCCATATTCGTGGGCACCGTTTCTGACAACGTCTGTCGGTTCGTAATTATACGGACATCCTTCATACGGTGGCAATCCCTGGCGTACTTTCACACTGTCGCGTTCGGGATAGAAATACCACTCCATTTTCTCGTAAGTCTTGTTCCAGTTATACGGAACACGGTGCTTAACCCCCCAGGTGATACGTTCGTCATCCCAGTCGTCGAATGTTTGCAACCAGTGGTCTCTCTGAACATAATAGCCGGAAGTCCACTCCCCGTTATATGCCGGATCGGGCCATCCGTAATAGTCTTTGCTGACGTAATTGTAGAAATCGTCACCCTGACCGGCCATGGTTTGCAGACAGAAAAGAAATTCCGGTCCGTTCTTGTAGGCAGGGCTCCACAATTCTTTTTGGCTTGCCGCCAATGAAACCTCACCGCTGCTGATTACTTCTCCGGCTTTTTCTCTTGCCAGACGATAATATTCCTGAGAGTCAAATTCCTCGTAGCCCGCTACTACATTTTTACTGTGAGTGATAGCCACCGGCATCAGACGTGAAGTTGAGCCATCAGGATTCAGCTTGCTTCCGGGACCACCTTTCACCGTGATTTGTCCACTCTTCATAGAAGCCGATCCGATAGTGGCATATACCTTGGCCAACAGAGCTTTAGCAGTGGCACGACATACATGTCCCTTCTTATAGCTTTCATCGGTACGCGGCACCAGCAGGTTTTCAGCTTCTTTCAGCGTCTCGATGATGTGCTCATAGACCTCTTTTATAGAAGAACGGGGCAATTCGGAGGAGTTACCCTCTGCAATAGAATACGTGTACAAAGGTATGGGACCGAAGAACTGAACCAACTGGAATTGAGACCAGGCTTTCAGGAAGCGAAGTTCACCCAGCGCATTGTTCTTTTCTTTTTCGGTAACTCCCGATATCTTCTGCACCAAATAATAGTGGTAGTTGGCCCTATGGATAGTGGTACAGTAATATTGATAGAAGTTCTTTGTTGAATTCTTGTCGTAAAAGTTACCGGCACCCTCGTCACCAAAAGCCCAGCTCGGCCCAGTCTGGTAGTCACAATCGAAGTTTACGACATTATGATAGTTACCCCATGTGAAAGGCCAGTGTAAAGTGTGATAAGCACCTGCCACCAATTGGTCATACGAACCTTCGGCAGCAACATCTTCACCTGCAACAAAGGTAAATGTTTCCTCCTCCAAGTCACAAGAGGTAGTCAGAAACAACCCTGCAGCACATAAGCTTAATATTTTTAATAGTTTCATATTCCTACTTTTTTTTAGAATGCTAATTGAATACCTAAGTTAAATGTACGGGCACTCGGATATGAAGACATATCCACACCTCTACGAGTCGGATCGCTGCCGAAGGCGTTTACATCCGGGTCATACCATTCATAACCGGAAATCGTAAACAGGTTAGTAATACTCGCTACAATATTGACAGACTCTACAAACTTCACCGGACGAGTCCAGTTATAGCTCAAGCTGATATTCTTGCAACGCAGATAAGAACCATCTACAATATAGCGATCGGAAGCTTTCATCGCGCGAGTAAACGTACCATCGGCACGCGGCCACTTAGCATTCGCCCTGTTTTCGGGTGTCCAACGGTTGTCGAACACGAAATAAGGCATGTTACCTGAACCTACAGCTACATCAAACTGCTTCAGATTCACATTCAGGATATCATTTCCCTGTGTACCTTGCAGGAAGAAACTGAACGTCCACTTCTTCCAGTTCAACGTACTGGTGATACCGTACTGGTAATCGGGATTCGTATCGCCGATAATAGTCTTGTCACGGTCGTCAATCACCGGATCATCATCCAGATTCTTATATTTCACCTGACCAACCATAGACTTAACTTTAGAGGGAGTAGCATCTCTGTAATACGGATCGGCACGCACCTCCGCCTCATTATCATAGAAACCATCTTCTACATAGCCGTATAAAGTGCCGATGGGATGGCCGTTTCTTCTCAGGAACATACTTTCAATACCCCAAGCCACATCCGAAAACTGGTCGGCATTCAAACCGCCAATCTCATTGCGGTTGAAAGATATGTTGGCATCCAATGTCCACATCCAGTCACGGGTTTTCACCGGAATGACGTGTGCGGTGATTTCAAGCCCTTTGTTGGTAACGCTGCCATAATTGCAGGCTATCTGGTTGAAACCGGAGCTCATATCAATATAGCGGTATTGCAGCAAGTCGGTAGTTTTCTTATAATACAAGTCCACAACCAGGTTTACCCGATTATTCAAGAAGGCCGCATCCAGACCCGCATTAAACTGATTGGTCGTCTCCCATTTCAGATTGGCTGCTGCCGGGCCTCCCCATCTGTCTTCACCGGCTCCCGGAGTCATCGTTCCGTCAAACGGATAGTTCTGAGCTTCGAAGCGTGAACGGGTAGCATAAGCACTGATACCCTGATTACCGGTCTGTCCGGCACTAAGACGCAACTTCAGGTTGTCAAAGAAATTAAGGTTCTTAATGAAAGCCTCATCAGATATACGCCATGCAAAGGCACCGGAATAGAAGTTAGACCAGCGATTCAGAGGATTGAAACGGCTGGAACCATCACGACGAAACGATGCCGTGAATAAATAACGATCCAGCAAATTGTAATTGGCACGAGCCAGATAAGACATCAACTGTGAACGCCATCTGCCGCTTCCAATTTCTTTCTCACCCACTGCCGCATTCATGTCGTTATCTTCCGTTATGTCATTCGGAAAGTTCTTGGCAAGCATATATTTGCTTCTTCCCATCGACTTTTCATAAGTCATACCGGCAACCAAGTTGATGGCATGTACACCAAACTTCTTATCGAACGTCAACAGAGACTCCAACGTCAGACCTTCGTAAGCATTGTCATCTTTTCTTCCGTAACCGTTGGTAGGATTCTGTCCGGAGCCGGTATAGCGGTTGTAATACTGGCTGCGTTCATTATAGGTATAGCCATAACCGATGTTCTGACGGAACTTCAGCCAGTCGGTGAAAGTTATTTCTCCAAAACCCGAAGCGTAAATACCGTAAGTCTCCAACACATTCTTTTCGGTATGGGCACTCAGATACGGGTTGGCCAAACCGGAAGCAAAGTCTTCGGAAAACTTAGAGTCAGCGTCCGGGTCGAACACCGGGCGGGTCGGATTAAATGCGATTGCAGATTCAATCACACCATAGTTTTCCGTATTGGTACGTGCCAGACGATTCTCCGATTTTGTAAAAGTCAGGTTACTGCCTATCTCCACATAATCATTGATTTTACGATTATTATTAGCGCGAACGTTATAACGCTTATAATAGGAGTTCACAATAACACCCTGCTGATCGAGATAGCCACCGGAGTACATATAAGAGCCTTTCTGGTCACCACCTGAGATATTCAGACTGTATTCCTGACTAAATGCGTCGCGGAAAATTTCATCCTGCCAGTTAGTGCCATAGAACATGTTTCCGTCTTCGCGCAAGTCAAAACCATTGCGGAAATCATCAGGACTGGGTAGATACGTTTTCTCCAGAATGATTTCTTCACCTGTTACCGGATCAGTACCTTTCTTAATAGACCATCTACCGGGGATAGGATAAGGAAGATTTTCATCGGAAACGTAATTCTTGCCATCATACATATAACCGAAGATTGTGCACTCATTCTTGAACTGTGCATAATCGCCCGCACTCAGTACATCAATCAGTTTTACAGGCTTAGACATACTGAAATTAGCACTGAACTGTACTCTCGCCTTACCCTGAGCACCGCTCTTGGTAGTAATGATAACAACACCATTGGCAGCACGCGAACCATAAATGGCAGTTGCGGACGCGTCCTTCAAAACCTGAATGGACTCTATATCCTGCGGACTGATCAAACTTAACGGATTGTTATTGGACTTCGTACCAAAGTCTGTGGAAGGAGCTTCACCGGCCGTAAACGGTACACCGTCCAATATATACAATGGTTCTGTATTCGTTGTGAACGAGTTGGCACCACGAATCTGAATCGTCACACCTGCTCCCGGAGCACCATCGGCCTGGGAAACCTGTACACCGGCCATTTTCCCTTGCAAACCCTGGTTGATACTTGTCGGATTCGTCTTCAGCAAATCCTCGCTTTTCAGAGAAGAGATAGATCCTGTAAGGTCTCTCTTAGGTACGCTACCGTAACCGATAACCACCGTTTCTTCCAACATGTGGCTATCTTCCTGTAACACTACATTGACAGTAGTCTTACCTTTTACCGCTACTTCCTGGGTTTTAAAACCTATGGAAGAAAAAATCAGAGTAGCCGTATTGGAGGCATTGACAGAGTAACGACCGTTTACATCCGTAATAGCTCCCGTATTCGCATTCTTCACGCGAACTGTAGCACCAATTACAGGTTCACCAAAATCATCAGTCACAACACCCGTAATTTTAGACGTTTGAAGGATTTCTGTAGTTTCGGCCCTCAAACCATTCGGAACTATCATCAGTGCCATCAGAAGCACTCCAATAATTCCACTCATCGATTTGTGTAATCTTTTCATAGACTCATTTTTGGATTAATTAAATAAAGAAGTTTTTCAATGTATTGATATTTATGCCACATCACTTTCATGAAAGAATGAATGATACGGCAATTGTTTTCTATTTTATTGCAGGATTAATAAATAATTCATCCATATACACTTTCTGAGGCGCATCAAAAGCAACCTTCAGATAACGTGCATTCTCATTCAACTTATCAAACAGTATCCCGTCAATCCAGGCGTCATACTTGTTATTAGGGAAGTAAGGAGCATCTTTGACGGAGGCCAGACTATAGTTTTTTCCATCTTCTGAAGCATAGACATAAACTTTTAGCGGAGTGTTAATCCCCTCCGGATTATAATTCAGTGTACGAACCATGACACTCTTAACCGGAGTTTTCTTTTGCAAATCCACCACTATTTCATGGTGTCCCTGCTCAAACTTCACCCATCGGTGGTCTTCACTACTTTCTTCAGCCACCTTACCATCCAGCAAGGGTTGCATACCGGCTTCACTCACCATTTCAGAAGTAGCCGCATTCACCAGTTTCTCAAGCAAAGTAGCTTCAAACATTTTCCAGTAGACATCACCGTTTTTCCATGCCATATATTTATTGCATACATCATTGGACCACACCGGTTGGCCCAGTTGATAAGGAGATTCCGGATCTTCAATGATACCGCCAAACATGAATGAAATGATACGGTCTACTCCTGCCGCCGACGCAGTCGCCTGTTGAGAGAGCAGACGGGAATAGGCTGCCGGAATTAACGCCGACTGACGGTCGTTCGTGCCTTCTTCCCATGTAAATGTTTCGCAGTTAGCCCACATCTCAATATTCAGACGATTGTGAATATCGCGCATTCTTTGCCAGTTCTTCTTCAAACGTGGAAGGGTGAATTTATCGCGTACACACCCTACTTCATCCTGATAAGCAATGATATCGACTTTCAGCTTTGCCATCTGCTTTTCATAATCCGGATTATCAAATTCCGACAAGCCAATGCCATAAGGAGAGATCAGAGTTTTTTTGCCGGGAGTCAGAGTTCTGGCTTTCTCAACCAGTGTATTGACTGATTGTACGGCATGTTCGGCAAAAATAGGGCAAAGGCAGTCTTCTACCGGTAAATACCAGCCATAGAAAGCTTTGTGGTTTTTATAAAGGGATGTCAACTCTTCCATAATCTGAAGCTGACGCTCCCTGATTGCCGGGTCGAGCAGATTATCATCCTGGTCTTTCGCCCAACCGGTACTCATAAACACCTTCATTTTGTGTTTAGCCGCTTCGTCAAGAATAGCATCTACCGGGCTTTTCATACCCTTATCGTATAACCAGGGCATCATTTTAGAAGGATAGTAAGCCTTACCCTCATTAGCCACTTCCATGAAAACCAGGTATTCAATGCCCATAGTCGATAGTTCACGCACCTTGGCTTCCCACAACTTCGGATCTGTATTATCAAAGTTCTGAGGATTCGTATATTTATTGCGTACATCCTTATAGGCCAGATTTATCCATGTACCGGTTATGGGTTTTACCTCCGTTGCCGGTTTATCGGCTTTTTCCGTTGCCGGCTTACCGGAAGTGCCATTACCGGCGCAAGCGGTTATTGCCGGTAATGAAATCGACATTGCCAACAAACTCAATAATATCGCTCGAAAATTCTGTTTCATAGTATATATGTATTTAATGATTAAAGTTTTGTTTATCCGAATAAATCACTGCCTCGCCCAAATAGACTTGTGCATCCTTACGGGGATTCAGCCATTTAAAGCCCACCTTATGGGTAGTGTTCTGCAACTGATATCTGTGGAAAAGATCCACTCTCCTGTCGTCAATGGAGGATGCTTTGGCAACCGGCAGGTTGGCGGTTTCAATCAGATTGCCGTCAATATGCATTTCAACCTGTGCCACATAGTCCTCATCCGCACATTTCACATACCCTTTCAACACGAAGCCTATACCGTCGAACATCCATTCCGTCTTATCTTGCAAAACCGTGTTGACGGCCATCTTATCTACGGGATAATGTCCCTCGAATGCTTTTTCATATTTCACGGCAACGGGCTTTTGGGTTTTAATGGTTACCTGGGATTCCTCTACTTTACCACCTTCTTTTTCGATCATTTGCAAAGCATGTTTCAAGCCCAGTTCCGACAACTTATTCAAAGACACATCGGTATATGCAAAAGGTATATCCTCAATTTCATAAAGGCTTTCTTTCCAGATTTCCGGAATATTGGCATACCCTGTTATCGTTCCTAAAATGCCTGCGGCAGTAGCTGCATTACAGTCGGAATCCTGTCCACAACGGGCAGCTATATCAATCGTGGTAAAGAAGTCCTTCCGGCCATACAGCAATCCCATTATCACATAAGCACTGTTTATTTTAGCATCAATATCGAATGGTGCGAACACGCCATCCGGACAGCCCACTTCCGACGTCCACTTCTTCTGACATTCAAACCAAGTTTGTTTCCAGTCGTCCGGATATTGTCTGTACCAACCTATCACGTCTTTCATGCAACGATAGAAATCACTCTGCGCGGGAATAGTCTTCAACGCCTCCGAAACCACCACTTCCACGTCATCCGAAACGAAAGCCATCGAGTACAAAGCACCGACATATACACCACCATACCAGCCATCGCCATAAGTGAAGATGTGTCCTACTCTATCAGATATTTCAGAAGCCGTATTAGGCATACCCGGCGTCATCAGGCCTGCAAAGTCTGCTTCAATCTGATAATCGATGTCGTCAGCATGAGGATTATTCAGCCAATGACCGGACATGGGCGGCATGATGCCTTGCTTTATATTGTACTTGGCAACCTGATTGGCGTGCCACAACGGAAATCCTGCATTGGCAAAACTTATTGCGAATGAATCGGCCGGAGCATCCAAGCCTAAACGTTCAAATACATTAACGAAAATGATATCTACATACAAGTCATCATATAAACCGGGAAAAGTGTCAAAGTAAAATTTCACCCGGTCTTCGGACCATTTTATGGGAGTATAATCTTGAATCATTGTACCGTTGTGCAGGAATTCCACAGGTCCGCCATAGGTGCAGCCAATGGTCTTGGCTGCCCAGCCGCCTTTTATTTTGTCGGCCAGCACCTCTTTCGTCATCGTCACCTCAGACGGAACTGCTGTTTGAGACGGTGCAGAACTGCATCCTGCACACAGTACAACAACTACAAAAATATAAACGATAAAGGTTATATTCTTCATAGGTCTTTTTTAGTTAAAAACAAGATTTATATTTATGACTTCCGCATTCTTTCCCGGAGTAATGCCGCATTGCAGTGTATAGAGGGTTAACCTCTGTTTGGCAAGTGTAAACCTCTACTTGGTGAATGTAATGTTGAGGTTTATGGTATAAAACCTCAACGTTTGCATTCGGCACTACCTTTGGGAAATAATGCATCTATTCATTTTTTATTTATTGCTTTTTGTTTGGCAGACTCTTCATCCAGCACATTGTAGGTGGATACTTCATATACATTATCTTCATTGCCTTCTTTGTCCGTGAAAGAAGTCGGGAAATCATTTCCATGTACCTGAAGTTTCTTTAATAATGTACCGTTACTGTAAATATTGAAACCGGCTACATGCTCCAGGCTACCCGGAATCCAACTGATTTCCATCCCCTTGGATGCCTTTAGCATCAGGACGTTTTTCACATCCTGAGGAACATTCACTTTAGGGAGTTTCCCTTCTTTACAATATTGCAGGTAGGCTTGATGATATTCATTGCTCACCACAAACGGACTGTTGTAATGGCTATAAGCAAAGCAAATAATATTGCTTACATATCCATTCACAATATCCAACTGTTTCTTTACACGTGTCAGCGGAGCGCTAACCCAGAACTGTTGGTCGAACGTCTCTACATTTCCCCAGAACTTCAAGCCCGGTTTGGTATTGACCGCCTGCTTCAATTTAGAAAACCAATCCGACAGATTATCCAGGTTCAGACCACCCGCCCCGACGCAATCCTGCGGAGAAAAAATATCACCGAACCTGAAATGGGTCTGTGCAAAGACAGTCTCCCACATCTTTCCGTACTCTTCCGCATTTCCTCCCACTTTATGATTCATGAAAGGGGACAGCATGAATGGCATATCGGGAGTTATTTCAGAGAGATGATCCAGATTCGTATTCAAAGCCTTTGCCAGAATGGCCTGACGCTCAGCCGTCATGCAGTTCAGATTATCCACTTCCCAAACCCAATACCAACCATACATGGCATCAGGATACTTGCCCTTATATAAAGCGACCAACTCATCCGCTACTTTATTGCCAATCTCCATTTGGCCTACCAGCCAGTCCGCATCGTAATCCACTTTCCACCATCTATCGTTGAAGTTCAGTCCGATAAAAATCTTAATTCCGTTTTTCTGAGCACTACGCAGACATTTCTCCAACGTCTTGTTCTGTTGCTTCTTCTTCGTCAGCGACGACGGGTAATTGGTAGTAGTCTTTCCTTTTTCATCAGTCAGAAGTGCGGGAGCATAGATTAAATACTTCATACCGGCTTCCTTAAACATTTCCATCTCCTGGTCCCAGCGTGCATCCTCCCAGTTGGCTACCAAAAATTCTTGTATAAAAGAGCCACTGAAACGGGGAATACCGGTACCCTGATTTTTCTGTTCGAACGTATAGTGAAAGTAAGTCCCATCCAGGTCTATGATATACGAATCAAAGCTAGCCTCCTCTTCATGCAGGTTGATGACGCGGGCACCCCGGCTCAGAACCTCGTTATAGGCAGAGGGATATCCCGTCTTACGTCCGTAAGCTAAAGCGATATTACCGTTCCAGTCCACCATATAGTCATTATTATGGTCATGCCCCACAAACACACCTATCACGTCTTTCTTCTCGATAAAGGAGGAAAGTAATCCCGAATTGATGTTGGAAGCACAAACTCCTTCTTGCTTTTCACCGAATTCACGGCATACCCACCTTGCTGTTTCATGTTCGGGCAAAGGAATATGGAAGAATGCCAATGATGGCAGAGTACGTTTGTTGCGTGTCGTAAACTGATCGCTCGTCCTACGATACCAGTCAATCTGGTCGTGTTTAATCCAGTCGTAATATCCGAAAGAGCGGTCTTGGGTAAGATTGTGGGAATCCATCAGATACAAGACCCACTTCTCCGATTTCCCGTCAGATGAAAGAACCGGAAGTGCACAGTTGCCGGAACCGGAAAGCTTTTCCGCATCATATGTCAGATTATAGGGAACCGTACGCAGATACTCAAGTATTTGGGCATTGTTCATATCTGTCTCTTCATCGTGGTTTCCGAAAGTTACGGCAAACGGCATCTTTTCTTCTGCAAACAGGCCGGCCAATCTTTTCCAACCCCGAAGGGCATTCCAAGAGACAACTACATCACCCGTCAGAATCACAAGGTCAGGACGCTCCGTGCGGATAATCTCACGCATCAGATTGTAAGTACTGTCATTCTTCAGTTTATAAGAATCGCTTTCCACCCAGTGCAGGTCTGTGAACTGCACAATCTTGAACTTTCCGTCATGGAACTTCAAACCGGAAGTCTGAGCCAAACAGGAAAAGCACAGCAGGCAACTAAATATGATTAATAAATATTTTTTCATTTCTTTCTGTCTGTTCTAAATGGTGCCAATGGCAACCCGTTACTATCAAATAAATCAGGAACCGCATCATTCGTAAAGCAATAGCGCACGGCAACCGGCACTCTTACCTTCGCAGAGGACACGCTGATCTCGCCATTTTTCAGCAGTTTGGCATCTGCCGGATATACTTCTCCCGCCTGATCCACCATCTCAAAATTCCGGATGGTTTTATTTTTACACGTCAATTTACCAAGGGCGGTAGTGGTAACAATCATTTTACGTCCTTCCGTACGGACAGACTTTAACATCGGGGAATAAGGTTGTATCTCCTCCTTGTGGTATGTCTTTCTCAGCGCCATATTGGCCAGACGAACACCCACCTGCTTTTTCAAGCTTGGATGAATATCAGCTATATCATTCACCAAATCACCGACTACCACCATTCCGGTGTTGTGCAACGTTGCAGCAACGTCGGCCTGCTGCTCACGCAGGTAAGCTGCATTTCTGCCGGCATATCCGTTCCACGGAGCAATCTGCACAAAATAGAAAGGCAAAAAGCGATGGAACTCATTTCTCCAGCCTCTTATCATGCCGTCAAACAGAGGACCATAATCGGCAGCCCGCTCATTATTGGCTTCTCCCTGATACCAGATAACTCCCGCAATAGTGTAGTTCTTGATAGGATGGATCATTGCATTGTAAATGGAAGAGTTAGCCGTAGGAGACCAACCGGCAACTTGCTGCTTCTGTGACAACACATACAATTCTTTTTCGTGATTGAAAGTAAATTCATCAATCCAGGGTTCTACGGCTGTTCCACCCCAATAAGAGCCGATTAGTCCCACAGGCACGCCTAACGCTTCATTCAAATGCTGTCCAAAAAAGAAGGCAACGGCGCTGAAATCTTTGTATGTCTCCGGAGAGCAGATTTCCCATTTCCCCTGGATGCGTTCCACCGGATATCTGGAGGTTGCTTTAGATACTTTGAAAAAACGTACTTGCTTATTCTCCAAAGCTTTTGTGATATCACCGGCATCCTGAACCGGATAGCTCATTATATATTCCATATTAGACTGACCGGAACACAACCATGTTTCTCCCATCAGGATGTCATTCACTTCCCTTTCCAACTTGTTTTCCCAACCATAAAAACGAATACTGTGGGGGCCTGCCGATTCGGGAGTACGAATATAGGCTTCCCAGGAACAGTGCATATCTGATTTCGCATGAATCGTATCCGCAGGAGCCCAGCTGCATACAATCTTCAAATCCCATACACTCGGACACCATCCCCAGAGTTTTACCTCGGAGTTCCGTTGCATCACCGCATGATCGCTGATGATGGAAGGAAGAGCAAATTCCGGGTTCTGTGCCGAAACATGGGTAAATGCCAATATGAAGGTTATGATAATAAATAGTCGTTTCATAGTATTCATTATTTAAAGTTCTGCTTTCTATACCAGTTCATATACTGATTATACAGTCTGACTGATTCATCGCGCAACCCGGCGTGAGCCAATGAACCGGGCTTGTTCATAATACCAAGATATTGATATACCAGAATCTTATCTACGAACGGAGATATGGCCTCCATCTGATGGATAATCCTTTTGTCAAAGTCGGCTGAAATCAGGCTGCCATGAGTGGTCTGTTCAAAGTAGAAAAGTTCCATGTCCGCCCATATTCTTGAACGACCGGCTTTCTGATGCGCCTTAGATAGATTTTCAAAGGCACGGGCTGATTGTTCGAATGTAGTCACGCCCACCCCTACACCATCCTGATAGGCTACAATCTCCACATTAAGCTGCTCTAATTGCCTGATAAATGTATCATCGCATTTTTCGGCCTTAATATTATAAGGCGCGATGATATTAACGCAATTGGCATTCAATGATTTGGCTATCTGCGCACACTCATTCACATACGGGATAACATATTCACCGAAATAGGGATCCAACCATGATTCATTAGGAAAATACCAGCCATAGAAACTCTTATGATGCCCGTATCTCGCATAAATCTCTTCCATAGATTTGGCTCTCTTTCTTCCTAACTCTTTATCGGTCATCATCTTCACAGCATCCAGATCCAACGCCCAGTAGTCATTGCTGACAAAGAATTTAACCCCAAACTCATCAGCTGCCGCAAGAACCGTTTCAATGGGATCTTCACATCCCATCTTGAACTTAGGAGCCAAATCCGTATCATAAAATGCGAAACCATGGGAAGCCACATTCATCATAACCAGATATTCCATACCTGTTTCACGGATTTCACGGATTTTCTCCCGCCACTGAGCTGCGGTAAAATTTCTCAAATCCTTATCCCAATACACACCTTCTTTTCCTCCCGGATGCTGAAACTCAAACCAGGAACCGGATATCGGCTTAATTTTAGGATTTTGGACAGCTTCCTGCAAAATCCCGGCCTGCGAAATACCCGGTATTAGCATGCCGGCAGCTCCCAAGCCTAAAGTCGTTAGAAAATTTCGTCGATTCATAGTATTAAATATTTTATTCTGATTTTATTATCTCTTCCAGAACTGTCCAACATTGGTAAAGCCCTCTGGGTACGTGGAAACAGCCTTTCCATTTCCCGCCTTTCAGCGGTAGCAGCACCTCACCCCTCCTGTTCAAGTAACCAAACCACTCTGGATATTCCGAATCTTTGAAATGCCCCCATGTATAGTCATGAACTTTTTCGAACCATTCCAGGCACTTTTTATCACCCGTAAGCTGATATCCTTTCAACAGGGAAATGAGCGTTTCGATGTGTACCCACCAAAGTTTTTGATCCCATTCCAATTGCTGGGGAGGACATCCTTTGCGATCCATGAAGTAGTAAATACCTCCATATTCTTTATCCCAGCCATAATCGAGCATGGTTAAAGTCACATTTTTAGCTTTTTCTATCAGCTCGGGACGGTTCAGGCGCTTTCCTAAATCCATAATGAACCACATAGCTTCAATATCATGTCCCGGAGTCACCTGCCGGCCTTCGAAAGAATCGGAAAGTTCGCCATTGCTCTGCACATTCTCTACAATAATGCCTCCCAGCTCCGGACGGTAAAATACTTCCATCACCTCGCGAATACATACTTCCATCGTTTTCTTCAGGTAATCCTTATCGAGCAAATGTTCTATTTCCAAAGCCAGGTTACACATGATCATAGGAAGAGCAAAATTCTTCAAATCACGCGTGCCGGAATGAAGTTTATTCCACTTGCCTTTCGGATTGTCTACTTTGGACAGAATGATTTCGAACGTTTTTTTAGCAATATCCGCATACTCCTGATTTCCGGTGGCAAGGCTAAGTTGCCCAAAAGCCATGGTTGCGAAAGTGTAGGAGAAAATATTGTAAGGATCGACCAGGGGGCGTCCCATACGGTCAAGAGAGAAATACCAATTGTAATTTCCATCATGACCGTACTTTTTCAGGAACTCTCCGCCTTGAATGGCGCAATCCAACCATTCCCGGCGCTTCTCTACCTTATTGTAGAGCATTGAAAACAACCATACCTCACGGCCTTGCAGCCAAATAAACTTATCTGTATCGAAAACATTACCTTGACGGTCCAGACAGGTGAAATATCCGCCGAACTCGTGATCCTGAGAATGTTTTAGCCAGAAAGGAAGAACGTTATCCATCAGTTCGTCCTTATAAAGAGCAGCCAATTTTTTAAAATCCATAATTCTCTATTTTTATATTGTATATTAAGGTCGATTTCTATTTGGAACTGGTCCAGTAACGTTCTATTTCCTCCAATGACTTTCCTGTCGTTTCGGGAACAAGTTTCCAAACAATAAGTATATAGGGGACGCACATAACGGCAAACAAGAAGAATGTTCCGGCGGGGGTAAGATTCTGGAGCATCCAAGGGGTCAGCTGGCCGATAAGATACGTTCCGATCCATAAAGCAAATCCGGCAATGGACATAGCCAATCCACGAACTTTGGTAGGATACATTTCAGAAAGGAGCACAAACACCACTGCACAAATAGAAATAGCACAGCAGAATACATAAGATAAAAAGAATATAAGCAGGAATATACTTGAAATGCCTAAAGACTCTCCAAACAGGAAATAGATACCGATAAGCAGCAAAGTAACAATCATGCCGGAAACTCCATAATAAACCAGTTTCTTACGTCCGACTTTATCAATGATAATCAGTGCCAGCACCGTAGTCAGAGTATTTACCAGTCCTACCAGAACCTGATAGTAAAGAGAATCTCCACCCGACAAACCCGCATTTTCAAAAATAGACGGGCCGTAATAAAGAACCGCATTTACTCCCATAAACTGTCCCAATATTGCAATGCACACCCCGATAATGACAGCCTTCAGAATTCCGGGTTGCAACAGGAGAGACCATTCGGATTTTGACTCGAAAGTTAATACCGATTTCGTTTCGTTCACCTGGAACGTAGCTTCTTTAGCAGAGACGTAGATTTTCTTCAGAATATTCGTTGCCTTCACATCCTGCCCCTTCAGTATCAGCCAACGCGGACTTTCAGGTATAAAGAATATTATAATAAAGAATAATACAGCCGGAAGAGTCTCCATTCCCAACATTCCCCGCCACACTTCGGTAACAAAAATCAAATCGAACCAATCGGTCCCCGGATTAGTATGGGTTTCCGCGTAGGCAAGCAACTGATAGTTTACCAGATAAGCACCCAAAAAGCCAACTGTCACAGCCAATTGATACAAAGAAACCAGACGCCCTCTATACTGAGCAACGGAAACCTCCGATATATATAGCGGAGAAATAATAGAAACGACTCCAATGCCGATACCACCGATTATGCGGTAAATCACCAACTGATTAAAGTCAGCACACAAGGCACATCCGATAGCTGATGTGGAAAATAGAACCGCTGAAATAACCATAGTAAGTTTACGACCGAACTTATCACTCAAAACTCCGGCAAAAAGTACGCCGACAATGGATCCTACCAAGGCACATCCCACATACCATCCTTGTTGCAAGGCATCAAGCCCGAACAGTTCCGTTACCTGTGCGATGGTTCCGGAAATAACGGCGGTATCATATCCGAACAGGAAACCACCTAAGGCAGCAACCACTGACAGGAAGACAAGATAACCTATATTAATTGTAGATTTCATAGATATATTATTTTATATTTTGCTTATATACATTTCCGAAACGGTCAGTCACGACGACTTCTATAGCTGCATTTTTATCTTGTGGAGTCGCTTTAAACAGATGCTCTGTTTTTATCGGCATAATCCAGTCATACACCATCCGTTCTTTATCGGAGCAAATGATTTTAGCTTCCGGATCGTATCCTTCAAAACGCTGCATTTCACCCATACATTTGCCATTTTCATACCACTCTACTTTCCACTGTTCATCCCAGTTCCATACATTAGCAATAATATCTTGCGGATTTTCTTCAGATGAACCAACCGGATAACCTTTGAACTGGTAATCAAGTGGATATCCGGCACTCTTATATTTCCAAGTCACCTGATTACCATTTACTTCATAAACCCCATAACCACTCGGAGTACCGTCTGTACAGATTTCAGCTTTCCAGAAAGTACCGCAAACCGCAGCCGTATTATGTTCCATGAGTTTATCGTTGAACACAACATTCCAATTGTAATGAGTATGACCGGTAAATATATGCGCGTCATATCCAGCCAAAAGGTCATATATGCTGGAAGCATTACTCGTTTCATCGGGAAGCAAAGCATTGAACTTCAACTCTTTGGTTGAGCTGGTCGGGATATGCATGGTCACAAAAACCAGATGGTCTTTCGGCACAAAGGATAAGTCTTTTTCAATCCATTGTAAAGTACGCTCGTCAATATAGCCGATATAGCGATAATGGCGATTGATGTAGAAACAATTGTTCAGTACAATATAGTGAGCCTTACCGCGATTGAACGAGTAATAGATAGGTCCGAAATATTCCTCAAAAGTTTTGTAAGAATGTTCATAAGAGCGTACGCCATATTCCATATCATGATTACCTACAGCACGATAAAAAGGAAGATCCAAAACATCGGAAGATTGGATATAAGAAGGAAATATAGCCGGAGCATTACCTACGATATCACCGCAGTCCAATACAAAGATATCACTGCTCTTCTGCTTATCAACGAACTGGCGGACATCTTTCAGATACTTCACATACCCTTCAATATCACTCGCCTTTGCTGCTTGCACATCGGACTGTACCAGACAAATGTGTTTATTGTCATTCTTCGGATTCTTCGTCAAAGTAAAATCATAGCTTCCCACCGAACTCTCTATTCTTTTATAATAATGTGGAAGACTCTTTTCTCTTTGAGGAAGATAACCTGCCGGAGTCGTTACATAGACAAAACGTGCATCCCGGTGATATGGCAAAGCATATCTACCTTCCGCATCAGTCAATACACAATCAAAACCATTTGTCACCACAACATTGGAGAGCCCCTTACCTTGACATTTCACCTGTCCCTTAACATCTGCAACCGGCTGAGCCATCACACTCATGTTAACAGCACAGACAAAACAGACAAATAAATATTTCAATAAATGTTTCATATTATTTGATATTAAAGTATTCCTTATATCTATCATACAAATGGCCGGCTTGCAGATAGGCAGACTGAGGACTCATAAAATGAGAAAATTCAAACGTAATAGCTTTATCATATCCGGCTCTCTTCGCAGCTTCCAATTTCATTCTGAGTTTATCAAACTTAATCGGCAAGAAATTAATCGGCATATCCCGGTCAAACGTTTCTGCATTTGTCCAACACTTCATTCCATATTTATCTGCCAGCTTTTTATTAACCGTGAAAAAAGCATCCAACTCATCATAATCAATATGACCGTCCTGAAAAGCACAGGCATCTACCACTTCATGAATCCCGTCAAATATTTCATTCCATTCCCTTTCATGCTCCTGAACTGAAACAGCATCTTCCTTAGTCAATTTATCTGTTCCCATTACAGCTTTCTTGCCATCAATCCAAGGAGATATGAAAGTCGGCAAACCGCCGGACACATCTTTACACTGTTTTCCCATCGCACGGAAAGCATCAATGGCACCTTTCGTTTTACGGCTAATCTCACCACTTATATACCATCCACCAAAACTTTTATATTTTTCGCCATATCCGTTCCACACTTCATCAATGACGTACTTATTATCTTCAATTTCCCATGACAGTTCTCCCGTATCCCAGTATTTCCCGGAATCATATAAACCGAAATAAAATTTCATTTGGTATTTCTCCGCCAACCGAAGGTACATATCCACCAAATCAAAGGATGGCATATAACATCCTTTCTTCAATAAATATGCAGAGGGATAAGTGATAAACTTACGATAACCGGAACGAATCATAATAACAGTATCGATGCCAATACTCTTCATGTGACAGAAATCTTGTTCCCACTCTTTTTCACCCCAATTCTGATGAGGTATATCATGAGAAATTTCATCTAAAAAAGTTCCGGTAATCTTCAAACCATTTGCTTTGGGTATAATAAACTTGTTAGCATCGCCACCACTCCAAGGTATTGAAGAAGATGAAGCCATCCCTATTCCTTCAGCCGCCAGCAATCCAGGAGCTACCAAAGCGGAAGCTCCTGCCAAAGCGGCTTTCTTTAAAAATTCTCTGCGATTACTTGTTTTCATAGTATTTTTCCTCGTATATTATATATGTTAACCTATTGAACTCTAAGTTTAAGCTTTATTATAATGAAGCTTTTATTCATTATAATACGATGCAAATATAGATATATTTATTAAATAAACAATATATAATAAATAATTTCATTATTAAAATCTTATTTATATTCATATTTAACGAAATAAGTCTCTGTTTTTAGCCTAAAACAAAGAAAATAGCAGAATGAATATAAACCTCAAACAAATGAATAGAAAGAGAAGCCATATTTTATTAATCATGTTTAACTAAAACTAAAAGGAAGTATTTATTTTCCATCATAAAACCCTATATTGATAAATATATTAATTATATAAATACAATATAATAAATGCATCAATGACACATATCAGTTTCTTTTAAGAGAAATGAGATTGAATTATAGGAGAAGCATGAAAAAGTGCTCTGTTAATGTCGAATAAGTCTATCTGAAAAAGGAATATAAGTGACGAAGAACTATCAAGTTAAGAAAAAAGAATAGATTATACTAATCTGAAGGAGAAATAAGAAGGGAACGACAGTGCCTCATCAAAGGATTATGACACCCAGTAAGGAGACAATTATCGTTCCCTGAAGAAGAAAGAGATCTTAATATTTTTTTATTTATTTGCCGGATTAATGAAGAATTCATCTGCATACACCTGTTGCGAAGCATCAAAAGCTACCTTCACATAACGCACATTCTCATCTAAACCGTCAAACAGGATATTTTCAATCCATGCATCATGTTTGTTGTTCGGGAAGTGAGGAGCATCCTTGATGGAAGCCAGGTTATACTCTTTTCCATCCAGCGAAGTGAACAGGTAGACTTTCAGCGGCATGCCTATTTCTTCTAAATTATAGTTCAACATACGAAGCATAGCTTTTTGAAGCTTAGTCTTTTTCTGCAAGTCCACCACAAACTCGTGATAACCTTTTTCAAATTTCACCCAACGGGTATCTTCACTATCCTCTTCAGCTACTTTGCCATCCAGCAATGCCTTCAAATCAGCTTTGCCAAGCATCATTTCCGTTGTTGCCCCATTGACCAGTTTTTCCATCAAGGCAGCTTCAACCAATTGCCAGTATTCCGTCCCGTTCTTCCAATCCATATAGTCATTATAGACCTTGTTCGAACCTACTGGCTGTCCCAACTGATAAGCAGATTCCGGATTTTCAATGATACCACAGATCATAAAGGAAATAATCTTATCAACTCCCCCCGCAGAAGCCGCCACCTGCTGGGACAAGAGGCGCGGATATGCAGCCGGAATTAAAGCGGAAGTACGGTCATTGGTTCCTTGTTCCCAAGTGAAAGTTTCACAATTTGCCCACATCTCAATGTTCAGGCGATTATGAATGTCGCGCAACCGTTGCCAGGTCTTCTTTAAACGAGGCAACATAAACTGATCGCGCACACAGCCCACTTCATCCTGATAGGCAATGATATCGACTTTCAGTTTCGCCATTTGTTTCTCATACTCCGGATTATCAAATTCAGACAGTCCGATACCATAAGGTGAAATCAAGGTTTTCTTGCCGGGAGTCAACGCTTTAGCTTTTTCGGTCAATACATTGGCTGATTGCACGGCATGCTCTGCAAAAATGGGGCAAAGACAATCTTCTACAGGTAAATACCAGCCGTAGAAGGCTTTATGATTCTTATAAAGAGCGGTCAACTCCTCCATAATCTGGAATTGGCGTTCCTTGATGGCAGGGTTTAGCAAATTATCATCCTGATCCTTTGCCCATCCGGTACTCATAAAAATCTTCATATTATGCCGGGCAGCCTCATCAAGAATAGCTTCTACCGGGCTTTGCTTATTCTTATCATACCACCAAGGCATCATCTTAGAGGGATAATAAGCCTTACCTTCATTGGCTACTTCCATGAATACCAGATATTCAATGCCCATAGCCGACAGTTCCCGCACTTTAGCTTTCCACAATTCGGGGTCTGTATTATCGAAGTTTTGTGGATTCGTATATTTATTACGAACATCTTTATATGCTAGGTTTATCCAGCTACCGGTAATAGGTTTCACACCTAAGGCCGATTCTGTTGTTTTCTCTTTTTTCTGTTTGCCGGAGGCACCATTACCAGCTAAAGCCATTACTGCCGGCAATGAAACCGATGACATCAATAGGGCAAACATAATCATCCGAAAATTATTTTTCATAGTATACAATCTATTATTCATTTATAAAAATATCAATTACCTCCCGACACAATAATCAATACCAGACCGGAGATAAAAAGAATAAGCATCAGTGTAAGCAGCAGATTGGTGGACTTGGAAGCACCTTTAAATTCCTTCCAGATGAACAGTCCCCACAATGCGGCAACCATCGTTGCACCTTGTCCTAACGCGTAGGATATAGCCGCTCCGGCTTTTCCGGCAGCAATATAACTGCATGCAGTTCCCAACGCCCAGATAATACCACCCAGAATACCCACCATATGAGTATTGAAATTGCCTTTGAAATACTGGCTGTAAGACACCGGTTGTCCCACAAAAGGTTTCTTCATCACCAAGGTGTTGAACAGGAAGTTACTGATAAAGATACCTATTGCAAACACAAACAAGGCAGAATACGGAGTCATCATGCCGGCAGTAGGTGATTCCAGGTTCTCCAAATCCATAGCAGCAGCTACAAAGCGATAGAAAAACGCCATCAGGACACCGGCACAAACAGCAATCAGAATACCTTTCTTCCGGGTAGTCTGACCGGAAGCCTTGGATACTTTTCCGGAAGCTATTCCATTACAAATAATGGCCAGTACAATCAGGAAGACACCCAGGAAAAGAATAACAGGGTCGCCCTTCGGGACACTGAAGTAATTGACAAACACGCCTAACACCAATGCCAGTCCCACCCCTATCGGGAAAGCAACCGACATGCCGGCTAACGACATGGAAGCCGACAGCAATATATTAGAAGCATTGAAAATGACACCACCCAGGAAAGCACTCCAGAAGTTTTCCGGACTAACTTGCAACAAGTCCTGTATAAATCCGCGACCTGCTTCTCCGGTACTACCCAAAGTCAATCCCCAAACCAGAGAGAAAAGCAGGATGCCAATCACATAATCCCAATAGAACAACTCATAGCGCCATGTTTTGGCAGCCAATTTTTGAGTATTCCCCCATGATCCCCAGCACAACATCGTAACCCAGCACAATGCTACTGCCAATCCGTAACTTTCAACTATAAACATAATCGTTATTTTTAGAAGTTAATTCATTCTTTTGATTACAATTCTTCGCGGCGAGGAATAGAAGACTGGGCTCCCATTCTGGTCACAGCTATGGACGATGCTTTGGAAGCCATCACAGCAGCCTGCTTCAACTCCATACCCTCCGCCAATGCAACGCATAAAGCTCCGTTGAATGTATCTCCGGCTGCGGTGGTATCGACAGGTTCCACTTTGAAGGCATCCACACGATAGGAAGCACCGTTTTCTCTTATGAGACAGCCTTTCGAACCCAGAGTAACAATCACATTCTGCACTCCCATGGCATTGATTTCCTTCGCTACGTCTTCGGCATCAACATCGTTGGTAATCTTTATGCCTGTCAGCATTTCAGCTTCGATGCGGTTCGGAGTAATCATATAGAGATACCGGAGCAGCGCTTTCGGAAGATTACGGGCGGGAGCCGGGTTGAGAACAACCTTCACTCCTTTCTCAAAAGCTTTTCTGGCAGCATACTCCACCGTTTGAAGCGGAATCTCCAGTTGCATCAAGAGGATATCTCCTTCGCACATTTCTTCCACTACCTTATCCACATCCTGTTCATCCAACAACATGTTGGCACCGGAAGCCACTACGATGCTATTTTCAGCATGATCGTCCACGCTAATCAAAGCCACTCCGGAGGCTGAATTCTCATCAAGGGCAATGTATCTTGTATCGATGCCTTCCTTCTTGAAATACTCAATCGACTGCTGTCCCAATATATCATTCCCCAATTTCGCCATAAATATCAGATTGCCACCCAGCCGTTCTACTGCAACTGCCTGGTTGGCTCCTTTCCCACCTTGGTTCATAAAGAATTCGCCACCCAGAATCGTTTCACCGGGAGCAGGCAGATGAGAGGTTTTCACCACCATATCCATATTAGAACTGCCAATCACTATAATTTTCTTCATCGTACTATTTTTTTTATGAATAAATTCATATGTTACTTCAAGTTTAATGTTGACCTTGGCAAGTCTAGTATTGACCTTTACAGGCGCAGTGCTGACCTTTGGCAAGATACTTCTTATAACCTTCGTAGGTATCCGTTCCCGGTTTAAAAGTAGCCCAACTGAAGTTTGTGATATGCTCGGTAAACATTCCCGCCACTCTCAACTGCTCCTCCAACTCCACCCAAGGCTTAGTTGTCATAGGTATATCCGGGCACCAACAACTTTTGAACGACTCTATGTCTACTCCAAAAATTACTCCGTTGGCATCGCAGGCTTTCTTTATTTCAGCAAACCAGTTAGGCAGGTCTACATCAAAGTCTACCAGGCAGCGTCCGCCTATATCCTGAAGGTAGAGTACATCGACATCAGGTGTCTGGGCAAATATCTTACCGAACCACTCTCCACAGAGGTCAGCCGGCATCCCACGCCACAAAGCGGGAGCAATGCAAACTTCTTTGGGAGATTTCGATTTTACATAAACAGCTACCGTCTGCAAATAGTTGGCAAGCATGGATAATGCAGGTTCCTGTTGCCATCCCACGGGATAGGAACCGTCATGAAATTCCTCCGTTATATACCAGCCTGCCAGACTGGGATGATTTCCCCAAAGGGCAAACAATTCATCAAAGACCTGCTTATTGCGCTCTACAAGGAATTCATATTGCTCGGGTGTCGTAGTGTCTTCTTTGCTATAGTCACCGGGATAAAGCCCCACAATCAGCTTCATGTCATTGCGTCCGGCAGCCTCGAACATGCGATTCATGATATCATACTGTTTCGTGACCCACGGTAGTTTTGTAGGAGCATAGAAGGAGGATTTCTCTTCCGTGCGGTCATTGAACCCTTCGGCATACTGGATAATCCAGGTGTCGATGCCCACCTCACGGCTTGCCTTGAACTCTTTATCCCAATCAGTATCTTTATAGGCAGCATCCAACTGGATGAAAACACTGGAAAACTTCGGGGTTCCTTTGAACTCGGGAGTATAAGAAGTCAACTGTTCCAGATTATCGATGCAGAATGAGCCGGTACACGCTGCGCCATCATCATTTGTCACTTCAATACGGTATCCTTCAAGGCGGTTCAGCACCAATTGATTATCGCCCATGTCACGTCCTTTGGCAAAGGTAAAAGCCTCGTAAGGCATCACAACACGCGTCCATTCTTCCTTGGTCAGCACATCCTTGTCCACATATTCAAAGAATTGCCAACGGTCTTTGTCATGAAGCGCATCCTGAGTAAACATATCCGTATCCTGGATTACCATAAAACGGAACGTACCTTTGTTGTTTTTATTACCTTTCACCCAAATGGAAAGGGCCAACGGATGGAAGGACAAGTCACTGCGATAGTCTCCGCCGCTTTGCTGGATATATACGGATTCCGGTTCGGGGGAATTGCCGGAGAAAGAGTATTTAATTTCGAAGCTTCCAGTACCTTCTACACAGTCGTCACTGATAAAACGGTCTATCGAAGTTTGAGGCGATGCAGGAAGTCCTTTCATGTCGTACACCACACAGCTCATTTCATCATAAGCGTTCAAGGTCTTCACTGCATGCGTTTTTGCCAGTATCTCCTCTGTTGTGGAAGCCTGCTTATTGACACAAGCCGTCATCATCAGCAGCAGAGAAGAAAAACTGATCAGGGATATTATCTTTTTCATGGTTGCTATTTCGTTGTATAGATTATAATTTCAGTTATCCATATCTTGCCGTTAGGTACAGGATTCTTCCATTTAAAGGTCACGGTGTGTTGCCCTGCCGGACGGTCGTAACAAAAAAACAGTTCACACTTCCGGTGATTGAGTTCCTGAGGCAAAGCGGTGGTTTCATAGAACTTTCCATCTATATATACTTCCATTTCTGCTGTATAATCAGCAGGCAGTCCTCCTGCCACATATCCTTTCACCACCAGTCCCGTGCCCTCGAAAGAAAACGGATTCACATCATCTATCGATTTCTCAATGGTAAGTTTATCGCTGACTTTCAGGTTCTCAAAAGCAACTTCCAGCGCTACGGGGCGGATGTTCTCCCGCCGGATGATAAAGTCGTTTCCGGCTTTCACATTCCCGTGCTTCCGAAGCATGTCACAAGCATGCCTGTAAGTCATATCATAGGCTTTATTCAGGCTTATATCGGTATTGGAGAAAGGAATATCTTCCACTTCATGCAGAGCTTCTTTCCAGTATTCGGGAATATTGCTGTATCCTATCATCGTTCCCAGTATTCCTGCTGCCGATGCCGGGTTACAGTCAGAGTCCTGTCCGGCACGGGTGGAGATGTCGATGGTCTTTGTAAAATCGCCCTGCCCGTAAAGCAATCCCAGAAGTATGTAGGCCCCGTTAATTTTCGTACCTATATTGAAGGAGTTGTGGATGCCTTCGGGGCAACTGATTTCTTCACTCCATTTGTTCTGCAACTCAAACCAGGTACGTTTCCAGTCATTCGGGTACTTTCTGTGCCAACGAATGACGTCGGACATGCACTTATGGAAATCGCTTTCTTCCGGTATGACTTTGAGGGCTTCTTTCACGATATACTCCACATCGTTGCTGACATAGGCCAGAGAATACATGGCGGCAACGTATACGCCGCCATACCAGCCTTCGCCATAGGACATTATGTGCCCCACCCTGTCGCAGATTTCAGCAGCCTGGTTAGGCATCCCCGGTGACATGATTCCGGCAAAGTCAGCCTCTATCTGGAAGTCGATGCAATGTGCATGGGGATTGTTCTTCCAATAACCGCTCTGAGGGGCTTTCATGCCCTGCAACAGGTTGTAGCGTGCCACTTGATTGGCGTGCCACAAAGGGTATTCCGCCCGTCTGAAAGCAGCGGCAAACGAGTCTACTGGAGCATCCAGTCCGCATCTTTCGAAGACTTCGACAAACGTCAGGTCTACATACACATCATCATACAGTCCGGGAAATGTGTCATACCATTTCTTGACCATGTGTTTATCCCAGGGAATAGGAATATAATCCTGAATAATAGTCCCCAGGAATTTGAATTCGGTAGGGCCTCCATAGCTACACCCCAGAGTTTGCCCTGCCCAGGCACCTTTCACTTTATCACGTAAGGTTGGTTCCGACAGAACTACTTCTTTCTTTCCTTTATGGACAGCGGCAGTCATATGGGGCATAAAAAAGAAAGCCAGCAGAATCCATATTATATTTCTTTTCGGCATACTCATTCGTTATTTTATTCAATCACTTTATTAGTCAGTTCCCAACCTGTGATAGTCGAGATATAAGGAATCATCCACATTGCCATTTTCTGATGTCCACGGTATCCAGGATGCCAGGCAGCTCCCATATCAGTGGTACGGTTATAGAGGTCTTTATCCAGTTTCAGCAGAAAGACTTTCGGGTCATTCAACTCTGATACTATAGTTTCATAGTAACTGTACACTGGTGCCTGCATAGCTACAGGATAAATACACAATACAGGAATATTGCCATAATACTCACGTAACTGAGCAATAATCTGTTTATACGCTTTTACGAACTCACTTTTATAAGGATGAGGTTCTGTTGAGAAATCATTCGATCCTAAATTAATTACTACAAGGTCGGGACGATAGCCGGTAAAATCCCATTTATGGGTAAGGTCTTCATCAAACGTATTCAGCATCCGGTCTTTCATCGTTACTTTGGACACGCGCACCGAATCGCCGTAATTGCGGACTGCTCCCCTACCGGAATGTGCTATCAGCGTGTAGTCTGCATCATAATAGCGGGCTACCATGGTAGCAAAGGCCATGTTGCAATTTTCCGTTTCTACCAGGAAAGGATCATTACGGTCTTTTCCTTCCGTACCGTATCCGCAGGTCAGCGAGTTACCGATAAACTCGATATGGCGGGTACGCACCACAGGCTCTTCCATCAAACGCCCCGAAACGGAAAGGACGAACTGATGAATAGTAGTTTTTCCGAATTCACCTTCGGAACGCTTCTGTATCTTCAAGTTATGAAGGCGCTTATCTATCCCTGATACCACATTGATTAGCGTATCTGTTCCGCACACTTTTACAACCCGGTGCAGCTTATTGTCGACAAATACGTTGTAATAACTCGTTCCGGTTTCGGAAACTCTTACTGATACGTTACCACCCGTAAAACGGGTTTCAAAGTATGTCCCCACCCAGTCGAAAGCCACCGAACCATCCGGAGAAACCAACGTTCTGCCAATATATCTCACCGCCGGATCATTCCCATTGAAAACTTTGCCGGTATTTTTAGCTTTTACTTCTGAAAAGCAACAGATCCCTATCAGGATAAACAGGTATAGATAATAGCACTTCATCACTTTTTATTTATTTACGTTTCTTATTTTTAGACTTTAGTTCTTTCAAGTATTTCATGTAACCATTGAATAAGTCGATTGTACGGGCTTCACCGATACGGATGGACATCTTCGGATCATTGAAAACGCCGGGGAACTGGTAACAAAGGATTTTTTCGAAGTTATCCAGCAAATTCAGGTCGCGGATGATTTCTTCCACCGGACGGGGATACAGGGAGTTATCCGGATTGAACAAGAAAGTTTCCAGATCAAACCATAAATGGGACTTTGTCTCATCGCAAACCTTTTGCAGCATGAGGGCAGCTTCCTTACCAGTCAGGTCCCCCTCAGGCATACGGGCAAAGCCAAACGGACATAGAATATCCAGATGTTCCATCAATGACGGATAGGTATCCATTCCATTAGGTACTTCAAAGCTATTGGTGGCCAGCATCACAGGTTTACTTGGTGCGAAACTGTTGCAATAGGCCTTGAATTCCTTGAAGAAGTTCACGATATCGTCTTTCCTTTTCTTCCGCATTTCGGGACGTTGTTCCCAGTTATCCAGACCGCCTCCGCTTTCTTCGGACACATAGAACGAATAAAAGGATTCGTGATGCCCATACATATCCCACAATTCTTTGGCTACCCGCTTGTGCCATTCCAAAGATTCGGGCGTAAAGTCGAACCAGGCAAACATACCTACTCCCACCAACACATTCATGCCCAACTTGTCTGCTTCCGACAAGATAGCTTCAATAGGGTCTTCGGCCGTGATGTCCATGCGTCCGGGATACAATTTGGAGGGATAGAATGCTTTACCAGCATAATTATCAACAGTAGTCGTATGTTTACCTACATACTCCTCATTACGGAACACTTCCTGAATGACTACCAAATTCATTTCCAACTTATTCATAGAGCGTATCAGTTCTTTCCACTGTTCATCGGTCACCTTCTTGATGTCCTGGTTCCAATGTTTTCCTTCTATTTCACTCCAATGATAGATACCTGTCCAAGCACCGGAAATTTGCCGGATGGAACGGATATCCGATTCTATGACTTCAATATCTTTGGTTTTCCGGTAAGTTTTGTCAGCACCAGCTACTTTAAAGATAACTTTATGCTTCCCTACCCGTTCCTTGGTAGGTATCACCACCTTTACCGTTTCGGCTTTTCCTGCGGGGATGGTCACAGTGGTTTCATGCAGCAATGCATCCTTTTTCTCTTTGTCCCAGTATAAAGAAACCTGATAGGTTTGCTGCGAAGCGCTTTCATTGACAATACCTCCACGAATATCCAAATCTACTTTATTGGTTATTTTTCCCGGAGGAATCAAAGTCAAACTTACCTTGTTTTCCGCTTGCAGACCAACAAGGGTGAATAAAGAAAAGAGTAGTAAAAAAATACGTTTCATAATCATCATTTTAAATTAGTAAAAACTACCCGGATAAGAAATCCGCGATTCTATCTCTCCATCGGCCAGACGAATATAAGAATCGAACTTACGCTCACCTTCTTGCAAAATAATCACACGGGCGCCGTTAGCCAGATTATTATATACAGTGTTTCCGCCAGTATAACGTCCATAGGCAAGCAATACTTCCTTATAGGCAACTGCATAATCATTATTATGGTCATGTCCTACGAATGTACCCATGACATCGCCACATTCCTTGATAGCAGTGAATAAACCGGAATTAGTGGTAGGACAAGCCACGCCTTCGCCCTTCACCCCGAACAGTCTGTTCTTGTCTTCCATCACGGCATCTTTATATTCAGGTATCGGAATATGGAAAAAAGCCAATGCCGGAAGAGGAACGCCCTCATTCAGCTCCGTGAACTCCATGCTCTTATTTCTGTACCAGATTATCTGGTCAAGTTTTATCCAATCATATCCGGGTACTGACTTTATCTTTGTATATGAGTGGGAATCAATGCAATATAACAAAGCGGCATTCTTCTTATCTTTTGATGATTTCACCGTCAATACATAATCGGGAGCCACATCCCCTGCACGGGCAGGCATCAAACAACCTTTCTTTTTGGCAATATAATCATAAAGTTCGGGACGTGCATAGTCATACTCATCATCATGATTGCCAAATACAACCCCAAAGGGAATATTACGTTTAATGCAAGGCTCCAAAACAATATCCAGCCCTTTGAAAGTCTCATTGGAAACCACCACATCACCCGTGAAAATAACGAAATCAGGATGTTCCGCATCCAACACTTCGTTTATCCGCTCCAAGGAAATTTGAGAATTGGCCTGGTCATCATATTTATAATGCACATCAGTGAACTGAACGATTTTGAATTTACCGTCACGGCTGAACTTCAACACATCTTTCTGGGCAGAACCCGTAAGAGCACTGAATAATACAGCTAAACATAAAACAAGTTTCTTATACATCGTCTTTCTATTTTAAACTATCAATAATCTTCAATAATAATTCCGGCTCATCAGTGGTAATGTAATCAACACCCAACAAGTAATACTGCTGTAGTTCTTCTGCATTATTCACTGTCCAAACATTAGTTAGCAAACCCGCCTCTTGGGCTTTTCGGGTCAAATCCTTGTCCTTCCGATATGCATAATAAGAATAATCAATTCCTGAGATGTGGTCGTCAACCAGTTCTTTCAGATCCTTCTTTCCTTCCATCAGATAGAGGGTTTTCGCTGTCGGGTCCAGTTGCCGGATACGTTTCAAGACTTCATAATTGAAGCTGATATATTCCACATATCCCTGCATCTTCATGCGATGTACAATGCTGACTACCGAATCGGTCAACTGCAATGTGCGGGCCAATCCTTTTTGGGAGTCTTTTATTTCGATGACAGGATGAGTGGTGTTCTGTGCCCTGGCAGCCAGCAGGAGTTCTTGCAGGGAAGGAACCGGGTCTTTCTCATGAATGGTTTTCTGAAACAGTTGCAGCAAACTCGTATTTTCTACTTCTATTCCATATACATGAGGATCGTGAGAGAGTACCACTTTGTTATCAGCCGTCAGCCAGACGTCCAGCTCCGAACCTTGGCATCCCAGTTCTACTGCGTTCTGAAAAGAACGGATGGAGTTTTGCATCACTCCTTTTTGTTTCCAGACACCACGGTGGGCTACTACTTTATTTTTGCTGAAACCATCTTTCAATAATTCAAAGTCATATTCCTGCCCATCAATCAAAAGAGTAATGCCATATCTATAGGCAGCCTGCCCCTTCGATAAAGTCTTATTCTTTTTCAAACTGATTGTCTTCTCTTTCGGGTCAATTCTGAAAAGAGAAGATGTATCAGAGAGTAAACGAATATCCGATGGTGACGGATAGATATGACCAATCATAATCCCCGGCTTGTCAACAGGAATCAGATAATTATCCAGCACATACTTCGAAATATCACCGGCTCTCAAAACCAAAGAACTCAGGAGCATTCCTGCTGTCAAAATTACATTTCTCATCATATTTTATTAATCATAAATATACACATCTATAAAATATACATTTATATCTGTTTACCACTACACCTTTCGAACAGGGAGTCTTCATTGTTTACAAAAGCCCATTATCTTCCAGGTACTTCTTATAACTTGTATAATTGTTTGTACCCTTCTTGAAAGTAACCCAACTGAAATTCGTTATATACTCGGTAAACAAGCCTGCTACAAATAGCTGTTCCTTTAGTTCACTCCAGCCCTTTTCCCGATAAGGAACATCCGGACACCAGCAGCTCTGGAATGATTCTATATCAACACCAAAATGTACGCCGTTGGCATCACATGCCTTTTTAATCTCAGCAAACCAATTAGGCAAGTCTACATCCACGTCAACCAAACAGCGTCCACCCAGGTCCTGAAGGTATAAGTAATCAATATTGGGTGTCTGTGCGAAAATCCGCCCGAACCATTGGCCGCAAAGATCGGCCGGCATACCTCGCCATAAAGCCGGAGCAATAGAAACAGGTTTATCCGATTTTGTCTTGATATAGGAGGCCACCCCTTCAAGATATTTAGCTAACATGGACAAAGAGGGTTCCTGCTGCCAGCCCACAGGGTAAGACCCGTCGTGAAATTCTTCGGTTATGTACCAGCCTTCAAGACAAGGATGATTTCCGAACTGCTCAAAGACCTCATCAAATACCATCTTATTTCTTTCCAAATTGAGATTATACTTCTCCGGCGATGCCGTGTTCGTTTTACTGTAATCACCAGGGTAAAGACCTACAATCAATTTTATTCCATTCCGTTCGGCAGCCTCGAACATTTTGTCTACAAAGTCATACTTCTCGGTAATCCAAGGCACATTGGTATTCTTATAGAATGAAATACTGGTATTCTCCCCATCCGTAAACTGCTCCACATACTGAATTATCCACGTATCAATACCGATGGCACGGCTATCCTGGAATTGCTTATCCCAGTCTTCATTGATATAAGCGGTATTCAATTGTACAAAAATACTCGAGAACTTGGGTTTGCCGGGTTTCAGTTCGTAGGAAGTCAACTGTTCCAATCCATCGATACCCACCTCGCCGGTGCAAACTTCATGTTTAGTATTTACGATTTCAATACGAAAACCTTCAAAACGGTTTAAAAGCAAGCCATTGGCCGTAGCGCCTTGTCCCTTTTTATATAATTTAAAAGCACTGTAGGGCATAACCAAACGGTTCCAGCCTTCTTTCGATAATATTTCGTCGTCTTCGAAAGCATAATATTGCCATCTCTTACGTGTACTATCATGCGGTTTATCGGCATTAAACTGCTTCTCATCTTCCATGATGATAAAGCGGAAAATACCTTTATTTTCTTTTTGACCTTTTACCCAAATGGAAAGTCCCAAAGGATGAAAAGACAGATCAGGGCGATAATCTCCCCATGTTTCTTCAAAATATACATATTCAGGATTTGCGGTCATAGGAGTACCGGAAAAATGATACTTGAGTTTAAAACTCCCGACTCCTTCTTTATAATCATCACCTAATTCATAATCAATGGTTGCCTTGGTAGGTTCTTCACTACTCGTCGGACCAATACGATAAATCTCACATCCCAATTCATCAAAAGGATTAATGTTTTTAGTAGCTTTCGTGCTATTCAGTACTTTGCGTATCTCTTCTTTCAGGTTATAGTCACCATCCTGACCGTTTCCTCCTCCGTTATGATCATCACTTCCACAGGAAGCCAAAATAAAACAGAACAGACTTACCAATATAGCAGTTGTTTTCATAAGGCATTAGTTTTAAAAGAGAGTGCCGCCGGATTAGCGGCACTCCCGATTTGAATTAATCAATGTGTCTTATTGACGGAAATAACTCATCTTATACATTCTAACAATAGACTGTGATAAATCAAAGCCAACAACAGAGGTTGCAATGTACACGTCATATCCGGTTGAGGTTGCTTCTTTGTAGACAGCAATGTCTCCCCAGCTAAAGTAATTCTGACCCCATGCGGACATATCGCTTGTAAATACACAGAAGTCACTATATCCGTCATCGTCCGGCCCCAGTTCCATCTTAGAGGTATTGGTAATGTCGAATACCTTGAGGGTAGCACCACCACCGGCCCATTGGTCAGCACCTTGGTCATTGAGTGCCAGATAGGTATCATTTTCCACCTTAAATACATTGAAGCCAAGCAAACGGTATTCATGGTCGGCAGCATTCAAGGCCGTAACCTCCATGGATGTCGTAAAGATATTGAAGCGGCTCTTCAAAGCCTCATCACTGTTTCCATTTACCCACTTCGTATAACTGATGTAATGGTCCGAATCATCGGCCAATGAAACACGCTGTATGGCAGGTGCGGCAGTCCAAGAACTTCCGGCCGGTCCGTAACGTAGTTTATTAGGCTGATTGGCAGGAGTTACTAACTGGCCATCTTGTAATTTCCAATAATAAATAGTCATATCATTAGGCCCTGTACCATAAATATAAGCTGTACCGCTGGTTACATCACCCGCTACATTCATGTTATACCCCAAATCTCCCGGGCAACCATCACCGGCAGTATAGTCAAGCAGCAACTTATGTTCCTGATCCGCTTCAGAATAATAGAAGACCATGAAACCTGCACCGTAAATATTTTCACGGGAAGTAATCAAGTGGCCAGCATCATCCGTACGAGCCTTCATCATAAACGATCTTGCTGCATCTATAGTCTTAACCGCTGCTCCCGTCTTCATGTCATACAGGTAGATAGGACCATTGTATTCCTGAACTGCCAGATATTGACCGTATATTGCCAAGCCTGTATTGTTGCGGCTTGCCAATCCCAGATCGGTACAATTCTTTTCCCACACTTTGGAGAACTTGGTTTTAGGCGGTGTCGGTACCACACGAATCGTATTGTTATGACGATTGCCCAATGCATCGATTACAGTTATTTTATAAGGCTCAGTGAAATCCATTTCACCCCCAACTCCTGGAACAACATAACAATTATGCTCCACACTTACAGTACAAATCAGACGGCTTACATCGAGCGGGTCCTCATCCGTGGTAGGAACTTTCACCGTAATTTCTTCTCCCTCTTCATAAGGACCTTTCTTGGTAGCATAAAACTCCGTCGGATTATCAGGTATCTGAATGGTTACATTAAGTAGACCATTTACTTGGCTTTCATGTGCTGTGCTCAAGTCAGGAGACTCACAGGATACCAAGAGCACTGCCCCAAACAAACACGCTATTGCTGCAATTCTATTAAGTATTTTCATAGCTTCATTTTTTAATTATTTCCATTCATCAAACTGTTCACAAGCAGAGTTCTGCTGAATTTCTGCAATAGGAATAGGGAAACGGTTGTATTTTTCCAGATAAACACGCGTTTTACCAGCATCACAATCCACAACATTGTATTCATATCCGTCGCCTACTTTTGTCGGCTTCACTCCTTTCATATGAGTATCATTCAGGACTGTAGTTGCCAGTCCCCAACGGCGGAGATCCCAAAAACGATGTCCTTCAAAAGCTAACTCTACCATTCTTTCGTGGCGGAGAAGTTTCATGAATTCAGTCTTTGTACTGGCAGATACTGCCGGCAAATCAACTCTGTCTCTCACTTCATTCAATGCTTCCAATGCTTCAGTAAGTTTATCTTGCATTGCCATTGCTTCCGCATAGATCAATAAAACTTCAGCATAGCGCATATAATAGAAAGTCAAGTCAGTTCTACGCATTTGGCTTTTACTAATTTCCGGATCAAACAACTTACGCATATAGTAGCCCGTACAAGTAGTACCACCACCTAAGCCATAGCCATCCACACTACCTTCGTATGTATAAAGTGTTTCTCCTTTCCATTGACAACCGTTATAAAGTATGGAAGCGTAGAAACGTGGTTCACGGCCTTCATAGGGATTGGCAGCCATTTCTGGATTGTTCCAGTCAAACTCTTTACCATCAGCCATCTGATAAGCTGATACCAACGTTTCTGTCGGACTGATTTCAGCATAACCTCCATCACTGGGCGGACAATTGAAATAATCAAAAGAATAATCCAACGTTTCATAAACATAGCCAAACTCTATAACACTTTCATTATTTGCAACCGGTTTCGCTCTTCTATTTAAGAACAACTTTCCATAATCTTCATACAATTCATACCCTTGCTTTTTCAATTCGGCAGCAGCATCGGAAGCATCTTTCCAACGTTCAGCATAAAGCATAGCACGAGCTTTCATTCCATAAGCTGCACCACTTGTCAACTTACCGGCCTCTACAGTACCTCTCAGAGGCAAATTTTTAGCTGCAAAGTCCAAGTCCTCTGCTATGAAATCCCAGCAATCATCCGGTGTACAACGTGCATGCTCCTTTTGTCCAAGTTCAGGTAACTGCTTGTACAGGATAAAACTGGCTCCATAACGTTTCGCTAAATCGAAATTAGCCACAGCACGGAAAAAACGGAATTCCGCCTCTGCGCGTTGGACGACCTCCTCGGTAAAGTTTTCACGGTGTTTTTCCAATCCTTCCAAAGCACGACAACAAGTCAATTGCCAGGAATGCCTATTATTCCAGTTATCAAAAAGATTACTGGCAGAAGTAATAGGAGTAGAACCGAATACAAACAAATTAGTATTGGCAACCGGATTGTTGGCTTTCAAAAGATCAGCACATGCATCATCAGTGATTGAATAATATCCTCCGATCAAAGAATAAAAGCCATTAATATACAATTGCAGATTCGTTTCATTCGACCAAGTGATATCGTCAGGATAACTACTTGTCAGAACAGGATCAATATCACAACTACTCAGCGTGAAGCAAGCAGAAGCAAATACTGTTAATATCTTATTTACTGATTTCATTGTATTAGTTTTTTAGAAAGTTACATTTAATCCAAATTCATACGTACGCTGTTGAGGATAGTATCCCTGATTTACACTTGGCATTTCAGGGTCCATGTGCTCCAGATGGGATAAAGTAAACAGATTACCACCAGCCACATAAGCACGAATTCTTTCAAAGCCAGCCTTTTTACTCCATTTCTTTGGTATGGTATATCCCAACTGAATAGATTTCAGACGTACATAAGAACCGTCTACTACCCACCAGGAAGAGAATTTTCCACCATTTGATCTCGAATCGATTCCTAAACGAGGATATTTAGCATCGGTATGATCCGGACGCCAAGCACCTTCCACTAAATAATAAGGAGTATTTCCATCAGCATAGAAAGGACGTGTATAGAATGTATCATCACGAATTCCACTACTATACAAACCGCATAAATTTACATCAAACAGAGCGGCACCTTGCAACAGCATATTAAAATCAAAACCTTTCCATTCAGCACCTAGATTCAAACCAAACATCATTTCCGGTGTATTGCTACGACCAATTGGAACCATATCCTGATCCCAGGTAATCTTACCATCGCCATTAATATCCTTCAGTTTGATATCACCGGGCAACGTCGGACCGAAAACAGCGCTATGGGCTATTTCTTCTTCCGATTGGAATAAACCATCTGCAACAAATCCCCAGTATCTTCCCATTGAGCCACCAGTAGCACGTTTATAATCAGGCACATTGGCATCTTCCGTCATTTTCAACACTTTGTTACGAGCCCAAGAAAGATTACCTCTTACGCGATAAGTAAAATCTCTTATCTGATTATTATGAGATAATACGAGCTCAAAACCACGGTTATCATGAGAACCATAATTGATATATGTTGGATAGTAAGATCCCAATGAAGGTGGGAAGTTGGCTGATTGCGACTCCAATGAACGGGTAGTCTTCATATAGAACACGTCCAATTCAACGCCTAACAAACCATTCCACATGCTGGATTCGATACCAATATTATAAGTATCAGTCAACTGCCACTTCAAAAGAGGATTTACCGGACTACTCAATCCCAAATATTTCTGAGGACTGGTACCGAATAATACTGTCGGGTCAGCTGATAAACTGGCTGTAGAGAAATAAGTCATCGTATTGCTAATGGCACGATCGCTACCCAAACGCCCTACAGATGCGCGAATCTTCAGATTTTCCATAAAAGGAACGGCTTCTTTAAAGAAATCCTCCTGAGAAAGTCTCCATCCTACCGAAACACCTGGGAATATACCCCATCTGTACTTCTTGGGAAGTGCTGTAGAAGCATCAATTCTACTGGTGAACTCTAACAAATATTTATCATCATAAGAATAGTTCAAACGAATTACATAACCGGCACGTTTAGCCTGACTGTGTCCGCCTTTCACCAAATCTTTATTCACCTCAAGTCCATAGTTTAAATCCATGATATCAGTTATAGGAAAATCCGTTCTGCCGGCAGACATACTGGACTCGTCTGTTCTAGAAAATTCATACAAGAATAATCCGGATACGGCATGCTTACCAAATTTGTTTGAGTACTCAAGAGCGGGTTGAATTGTATAACCTTCACTTTCTGTAAACCACTGATTCAAAGAAACTTTATTAGCAATTCTACCCGTTTCCACATTACCTTGCCGAGTAGTCTGATTCCAACCGTACACATCATAAGTTAAAAAGTACTTCTTCTGCATAGTATAATTCTTCAAATAAGAAGCATTCAACTTAACAGATAATCCTTTCACAAAAGGTAACTGATACTTCATGGCAATATTACCCTGGAAATATGTCTTCTTTACGTTATTATTACCAGACAAATCTCGTGCTGCAATAGGGTTGTTATTTCCATTACCAGCCGTATTTATACTGGCTATAGGCATTCCATCAGCCGTATAAGGCTTCAAGTAAGGATATGATAACAACGCTTGCTGGAAAATAGAAGCATAAGAACCTACCCCTGCAGAAGCCCCTGGCTCATCTTGCTCAGAAACATAACCCGATAAGTCAAGAGACAAATCAAAATTATCAGTAATCTTTGCATCCATGTTGGAACGGAAATTATACTTATCATAAGAAGTACGTTTAATGATACCTTCCTGATTGTATGCACCAACCGAAGCAAAGAACTTAATTTTTTCCGTACCACCAGAAACAGAAACATTGTTTGTATAGGTAGGAGCTGTATTACGGAATAACAAATCAAACCAGTCTGTATTTCCATAGATGTGCTCATTTTCTCCCGGGTTAGTAATGCGGTCTATTTCTTCAGGTGAGAATCTCAGGTTTTCCTCCGCAACTCCGTCCAAAAGCTGAGCCTTATTATACCAATAGGCATAATCCGGTCCATTCAGGAATTTCGGAAAATCAGTATTCTGACTCAATGTAAGCGATCCGTTATACGTTACGGTAGGCTTTTGGACAGCACCACGCTTCGTCGTAATAAGAATTACACCAGCAGCAGCACGCACACCATAAACAGCAGCAGCAGTCGCATCTTTCAAAATAGTAATAGATTCTACTTCGTCAGGAGAAAATGATGGAAAGTAATCAGTAATAACGCCATCAATAACAATCAATGGACTGCCATCTCCAGCACCATTACCACGGATGTACAAGTTAGCACCATCGGCTCCTGGCTGTCCGCTGCTCTGTTTGGAAATCAAACCGGGCAAACGGCCGGCCAGCATACCGGAAAGGCTTCCGCTTGGCGCCATCTTCAATTCTTTGTTATCAACTTGCGCAATAGCACCGGTCACATTTATTTTCTTCTGTGTACCGTATCCCACTACCACAACTTCATCCAACAAATTGGCATCTTCCTTCATTATCACTTTCAGAAGTTTTTTTCCTTTCAGTGGCAACTTCTGAGTGATATAGCCCACATAAGAGAAAGTCAAATGCGTATTAGCATTAGGTACCATAATCGAGAAATGACCGTTTACATCAGTAATAGCCCCCGTCTTTCCTCCTTCGGTTACAACGGATACGCCAATCAATGGAATGTCATTCTCATCAAACACATTACCCTCTACCTTAATTTGAGCATGTGCACTCATACTCAGCAAAGAGAATAATAAAAATAGCAAACAAAGATACTTGTTTTTCATATTACTAAAATTTAAAATTAGGAATTGTATTCTCATTTCATACGTTCTTAGTTATATCTTCTAATATTTGCCAGCATTGGTAAAGCCCTCTCGGAACATGGAAACAGCCTTTCCACTTTCCACCCTTCAGAGGCAATAGCACTTCACCTCTCCTATTCAGATAACCATACCATTCCGGGTATTCTTCATCTTTGAAATGGCTCCATGTGTATTCATGTACCTTTTCAAACCAGTCATGACATTGCTTATCTCCGGTCAGTTGATAACCTTTAAGCAATGAAATCAGGGTTTCTATATGAACCCACCACAATTTCTGGTCCCATTCTAGTTGTTGGGGTGGATAGCCTTTACGATCCATAAAATAGTAGAGGCCACCAAATTCTTTGTCCCAACCATAATCAATCATTCTCAAAGTAATGTTCTTTGCTTTTTCGATCAGGTCCGGACGGTTCAAACGAGTTCCAAGGTCCATAATGAACCACATAGCCTCAATATCATGCCCCGGAGTAACCTGGCGTCCTTCGAAAGAATCGGAAAGTTCTCCATTTGCCAGAACATTCTCTACAATAATGCCTCCAAGTTCCGGACGATAGAAAACTTCCATAACTTCATGAATACATACTTCCATCGTCTTTTCCAGACAACCCTTATCCAGCAAATGCTCTATTTCCATAGCCAGATTACATAGTATCATCGGCAAGGCAAAATTCTTCAAATTACGTGTAGCCGGATGAAGCTTATTCCATTTTCCTTTAGGATTATCCACTTTCGATAAGACAATATCAAAAGTCTTCTTAGCTATATCCGCATACTCCTGATTTCCAGTAGCCAGACTTAGTTGTCCAAATGCCATGGTGGCAAAAGTATATGAGAAAATATTATAAGGGTCAACCAATGGACGGCCTGTGCGATCCAAAGAAAAATACCAATTATAATTTCCATCATGACCATACTTTTTCAGGAACTCACCTCCCTGAATAGCACAGTCCAGCCATTCCTGACGTTTCTCCACCTTATTGTAAAGCATTGAAAACAACCACACTTCCCGACCTTGTAGCCAAACAAATTTATCTGTGTCAAAGACATTCCCTTTTCGGTCCAAGCAAGTAAAATATCCACCATATTCATGGTCCTGGGAGTGCTCCAACCAGAAAGGAAGAACATTATTCAAGAGTTCATCCTTGTACTGATTCGCTAATTTCTTAAAATCCATCATCTTCATTAGTTTTTTAGACAGGAGACTGGAAACGTTTTTTATCCGGCATGCATCTAAACCAGTCTCCTCATATTTTTTTTAATTATTTATCTGTCGTGTAGGTGATGACATCTCTTACCCAAATGTCAGCACCTTTTACAGGATTTATCCATTTGCAAGTCACCGTATATTTATCGTAAGGTTGCACATAATTGAAGAACAATTCATGTTTACGGTGATTATACTTCAATGGAAGCTTGCACACTTCTATCAATTTATCATTGAAGTAAACTTCTAATTCAGCAACATATTCTTCGGGAACATTTTCACCTTTAAGTTCTCCTTTGATTACAGCTCCTGTTCCTTCAAATTCTATTGGCGGGAAATTGGCAATCCAATTATCCACAACCACTCTCTTATCGAGTTTCAAACCTTCAAAACTAATTTCCAATTTTGCAGGAACCGGCTTTTGGAAATTGATCTTTACTTCACTTCCAGAAATCTTCCCACCTTCTTTTTCTATCATTTGTAAAGCATGTCCATAACTCAACTCAGAACCTTTATTAAAGCTCACAGTATTATTGAAAGGCATATCTTCAACAATTACCATTTCCGCCTTATATTTCTCCGGAAGACGATTATAGCCAAGCATGGTTCCCAAAATACCTCCGGAAGAAGCCGGATTACAGTCGGAATCTTGTCCTGCACGTGTAGAAATATCAATTGTCTTTTCAAAGTCGCCCTGTCCGTAAAGCAATCCCAAAATGATATAGGCTCCATTTACATAAGTTTCAATGTTAAAAGGTACCTCAACACCATCGGGACAAGCTATATCGTTGGTTCCCCACTTTTTCTCAATCTCTTCCCAACACTTTTTCCAATTAGTCGGATATTGTTTATGCCAGTTGATAACATCAGTCATACACGCATGAAAACGGCTTTCCCGGGGAATAACTTTCAATCCTTCTGTCACGATATACTCGATGTCATCACTCACATAAGCCAAAGAATACATCGCTGCTACATATACACCACCATACCATCCATCTCCGTATGCCATGATATGCCCAACACGGTCACAAATTCCCACTGCACTGTTCACCATACCAGGAGACATAATACCTGCAAAATCAGCTTCTATCTGGAAATCCAGACAATTGGCATGAGGATTATTTTTCCAATATCCACTGGCATGGGGAGGCAAGCCTTGTAACAGGTTATAACGAGCCTGCTGGTTTGCATGACACAACGGATATTCTTTAGCCAAGAATGCGGCTGCAAAAGAATCGACCGGAGCATCCAATCCACACCTTTCAAAGGTCTCTACAAATGTCAGATCTACGTAAACATCATCATAAAGCCCACCACCACCATCAAACCATTTCTTTATTTCACCATTTCCCCACGGTATAAGTACAGAATCAGGAATTATGGTAGATAAATACTGAAACTCAGTTGGACCACCATAAGTACATCCTAAGATTTGCCCAGCCCAAGCACCTTTTACTTTATCAAATAGTACATCTTTCGATAAGGTGAGGTTTAGGTTCTCTTTTTGAGAAGTACCACACGAGCATAATGCCGTAATAAGACAGCCGCTCAATAAAAAATTTCTAATCTTCATTCTATATAATATTAAGGTCAATTTTTAGTTGTCATCCAGTAACGCTCAATCTCTTCCAAAGACTTTCCAGTTGTTTCAGGAACAAGTTTCCAAACAATCAGCATATAAGGTACACACATGATTGCAAACAGCAGGAATGTTCCGGCGGGGGTAAGATTCTGGAGCATCCAGGGGGTTAACTGTCCAATCAGGTATGTACCTATCCACAAAGCAAAGCCGGCAATGGACATGGCGAGTCCTCGTACCCGGGTCGGGTACATTTCAGAAAGAAGCACAAATACCACAGCACATATAGACACGGCACAACAAAATACATAGAAGAGGAAAAAGACCAGAAGGAAAATACTGGAAATTCCCCAAGATTCGCCATAGATAAAGTAAGTCGCAATTAGTATTAAAGAAACTACCATACCAGACACACCATAATAAACCAACTTCTTGCGACCTACCTTATCAATAATAACGAGAGCCAATATAGTAGTCAATGTATTCACCAAACCTACCAAAACTTGATAAAATAAAGAATCACCTCCGGATAAACCAGCATTCTCAAAAATAGCTGGTCCATAGTACAAAACCGCATTCACTCCCATAAACTGTCCCAGCATGGCTATACATACACCTATAATAACAGCTTTCCTAATACCGGGTTGCAATAAGAGGCGCCATTCAGACTTGGACTCAGAAGTTATTACAGATTTAGTCTCTGTCAATTGAAATAAAGCTTCTTTGGAAGAAACATATATTCTTTCGAGAATATCCGTAGCCTTTTCTTCCCTCCCTTTCAAGATTAGCCAGCGAGGACTTTCAGGAATAAAAAAGATAATAATAAAGAACAGTATGGCAGGTAGTGTTTCCATACCTAACATTCCTCTCCACACTTCTGTTACAAATATCAGGCTCCACCATCCTGTAGTAACATCGGGATTACTTGTGGAATATCCCAGAAGCTGATAATTCACAAGATAAGCACCTAAAAATCCAATTGTAACCGCCAACTGATACAAGGAAACTAAACGTCCACGATATTGTGCCACAGCTACTTCTGAAATATAAAGTGGAGAAATGATAGAAACGACTCCTATTCCGACACCACCTATAATCCGATAGACCACCAATTGATTAAAGTCCATACATACAGCACAACCAATGGCAGATGTGGAAAATAAAATAGCTGAAAGGATCATAGTAGATTTTCGTCCGAACTTATCACTCAAAATACCTGCAAAAAGTACTCCGATAATAGATCCGACCAATGCACACCCTACATACCATCCTTGTTGTAAGGCATCCAGTCGAAACTGTTCTGTTACTTGAGCAATAGTACCGGAAATAACAGCAGTATCATATCCGAATAAGAAACCGCCCAAGGCCGCCACTACTGAAAGGAAAACTAAATAGCCTAAATTAATTGTCGACTTCATTTCTATTTTATATTAAAGTATTCTTTATATCTATTATACAGATGCCCTGCTTGCAGATATGCAGATTGCGGACTCATAAAGTGAGAAAATTCAAAAGTTATAGCTTTATCATATCCAGCTCTTGTAGCTGCCTCTAACTTCATTCGGAGTTTATCGAACTTTATCGGCAAAAAGTTAATCGGCATATCACGATCAAATGTTTCTGCATTTGTCCAACATTTCATTCCATATTTATCTGCCAGCTTTTTATTAACAGTGAAAAAAGCATCCAATTCATCATAATCAATGTGTCCATCCTGAAAAGCACAGGCATCAACAACTTCATGAATTCCATCAAATATTTCATTCCATTCTTTTTCATGCTCCTGAACAGAAACAGCATCTTCTTTGGTTAATTGACCTGTTCCCATTACAGCTTTCTTGCCATCAATCCAAGGAGATATGAAAGTCGGCAAACCGCCGGACACATCTTTACACTGTTTTCCCATCGCACGGAAAGCATCAATGGCACCTTTCGTTTTACGGCTAATCTCACCACTTATATACCATCCACCAAAACTTTTATATTTTTCGCCATACAAGTTCCAGACTTCATCAATCACATATTTATTATCTTCGACTTCACAAGATAAATCACCCGTATCCCAATATTTACCAGAATCATATAAACCAAAGTAAAACTTCATCTGATACTTCTCTGCCAAACGAAGATACATATCGACCAAATCAATAGACGGCATATAACATCCTTTACCAAGCAAATATTTAGAAGGATAGGTCATAAATTTACGATAACCGGAACGAATCATGATAACAGTATCAATTCCAATGCTTTTCATATGACGAAAATCCTGCTCCCACTCTTTTTCACCCCAATTCTGATGAGGAATATCATGAGAGATTTCATCTAAGAAAGTTCCCGTAATCTTCAACCCATTATCCTTAGGAATAATAAATCTATTGGCATCTGGACCATTCTTGGTTGCCGGGGAGGACAAGGTATTTTCTCTCTCTTCCGTTGCCAGCAATCCAGGAGCCACCAAAGCAGAAGCTCCCATCAGTGCGGCCCTTTTAAAAAAATCCCTGCGACTACTTGTTTTCATAGCTTTTCTTTTATATAATATATATGTTAACCTATCGAATACTAAGTTTAACCTTTATTATAATTAAGGTTACTACCATTATAACACGATGCAAATATAGATATATTTATTAAATAAACAATAGATAATAAATAATTTTATTATCAAAATCATATAATTCTTTGCATTTAATTATATAGCACCATATTATTAACCAATAATAAAGATGAAAACAGAAGAAACATGAACTAAATATAAAAGGAGAAGAAAGAAAAAAAGAATGATATAGTGATTATAAGCTAAAATAAAAGAAGAAATAATATTCTTTTTCATCCAGAAAGATTGAATTTAATAAAAATATTAATTATATTTGTAGTCAATAATGAAATTAACAAAGAGATATGTATCAGCAATTCCTAAAAGAAATAGAAATGGGGTCTAAAAATGCCCTCATAAAAAAAAGGATTATTACCTATTATATATATAATGGTAGTTCTACAATCCCTGATCTTTCAAAAGAGTTAGATTTGAGTATTCCCACAGTCACAAAATTAATTGGCGAAATGTTTGAGGAAGGTTATATTAATGATTATGGAAAGTTAGAAACAAGTGGAGGACGCCATCCACATTTATATGGCTTAAACCCTCAATCCGGATACTTTATTGGAGTAGATATAAAAAAGTTTTCAATAAATATCGGATTAATCAATTTTAAAGGGGATATGGTAGAACTTAAGATGGATATTCCATATATCTTTGAAAATTCCCTGGAGGGGATGAATGAGCTCTGTAACCTTATTCTTGACTTCATTAAGAAACTTACCATTGATACCGAAAAAATATTAAACATCAATGTAAATGTATCAGGCCGGGTAAATCCTGAATCTGGATATAGTTTCAGCCAATTCAACTTTGAGGAGCGCCCGCTTGCAGATGTATTAAGTGAAAAATTAGACTATACTGTGACCATTGATAATGATACCCGAGCAATGACTTATGGAGAATATATGCAAGGATGCGTAAAGGGAGAGAAAGATATCATCTTTGTAAATGTCAGCTGGGGATTAGGAATAGGAATCATTATCGATGGAAAAATCTATAAAGGAAAATCGGGATTCTCAGGAGAATTCGGCCATGTGAACACATTCGATAATGAAATTATTTGCCATTGTGGCAAGAAAGGTTGCTTGGAAACAGAAGCTTCCGGATCGGCACTACATCGCATTTTATTAGAACGCATACTTAAAGGAGAGAATTCCATTCTATCCAACCGTATAAATATGGAAAATCCACTAACACTAGATGAGATTATAGCTGCAGTGAATAAGGAAGACCTACTATGTATTGAAATTGTAGAAGAAATCGGTCAGAAGCTAGGCAAACAAATAGCAGGACTTATAAATATCTTTAATCCTGAATTAGTCATCATCGGAGGAACATTGTCTTTGACCGGAGACTACATCACTCAACCCATAAAAACAGCAGTACGAAAATATTCCCTGAACCTCGTAAATAAGGATTCAGCCATTACAACTTCTAAATTAAGAGATAAGGCCGGCATTGTAGGTGCATGCATGTTAGCGCGAAGCCGAATGTTTGAAGGTGCTAATTAAAATCAAACCTCCAACATCCGTTTCATATACACAGCTGCACTTTCCAAGTCGGAAGGTGCAGGCGCCCAAGGTGCAATATCTTCAAGAGGAAGTGGCCGATAAGGGCCACTTTTTATTTCAAAAATTACAGTACCTGATTCCAAAGCGATAATACTATGCCAGGTACCAGAAGGTATTTCCAGACCGTAAACTCCGGCTGACGGACTCAAATTTACTTTTTCAGTCACATTACCCAAGTCATCATAAAAAAATGCCAACAGACTTCCGCGTAACACAACATAAGTTTCTTCCTTATCTCTATGGCGATGAGGCGGAAGATAAGTTCCCGGCTCTAACGCATTAAGCAAACGATGGATAGGCGCATCCAATGACTCATGAAAATTATAATTCATACGCAGACGAGGACTCTCTTGCGCCTCATGAGTAACACCGTCCAATAGTTCTTCGGAAATCAGCTTCATCACCATTTCAATAATTGAGCAAACTTCCCAGGAAGATTTGCCTTATCCGACACAATAGAAAGCTCTTTACCGTCAGCATTCACTAAGAAAGCTGCTTTTTGAGAAGCCACAACAGAAGCCATAGCTTTCAAATCCCCTTCTACAAAAACACAACCGGAGAAAAAAGGCACAATAAGTTCCTTTGTTTTTCCATTCCAATTCACATAAACTGTTTGCATAGGACAATAAGTCTTATATCCGGCAACATTCAAATACCGCATCAATTTACGTTCTAATCTTGGTGCTGTATATAGAACATACCAGCAACGCGCATTTTCATCCATCATCATATTGTTGTTTGCTTTTTCCATCCTTTCAATAAATCCTTAACAAATAAAATCCAACCTACACTACCTACTCCAGCTAAGAAAATAAAACCAATCAAAATCATAATTTTATTTGGTTTTGCAGGACGCAAGGGAACCGATGCCGGTTGCACAACTGTGTATACCGGAGTAATTTCTTGCACCTTAGCTTTAGCCATCTGTAACTGTTGGGCAACTTGAGTATATACATTATATGCCAAATTCATTTCATTTTGCAAGCGCTCCTGTTCTGCACGATAACTTAACAAAATAATATTTTGGTTAGCATCTACAAAAGATGCATATTTAGCTTGTGCAGTAGTATAATTATCTTTAGCTTCTTTATAAAGTTTCTCTGTAAAAGCTAAATCATGGCGCGCTTTATTTGTTCGATAATCTGTAATATAGTTCTGCAAACAACGCATCACCGTATCCGTCAATGAAGCAGAAATCAGCGGATCCTGCATTGTAACAGACAAAGTCGTAACCCCTGTTTTCTTATCAACTGAAACTGAAATACGTTTACTCAATGCATCCGCAATTGCAGCTTCATCTCTAGTAAGTCTGAATGGATCTACTTTTGCAGACACTCCTTCTTCTCCTTCATCCTTAAATAAAGAAATCACCCAACCTAATGCCTTAAAAGGAGCCGAAGTGATAGCGCCCCACCAAGGTCCACGTTGATACTTATCCAAATATGCATAAAGAGTAGTATCAATCTTATCTTTTTGATCTTTCACTTTTACATCAAAGAGCTCAATTAAAAAAGGAGTAGAACTCACAATATCAGGATAAAGTTCTGGTGAAAGCGCATCTTCACCACTGGAAGTTCCTAAATTAATACCTGCCATAGCCGCCAGTGCCCCCATACTACCACCGCCTGACTTACTTCCAGTTTCTGGTGCCAGAGTTACACTTGTTGAGTATTCTTTCGGGATACTGAATGCCACAATCAGCCCTACCAGTACAGCATACCCACATGCTTTAAAAACCAGTTTTCTACTTGCCCATACCTTCTGAGCAAGTTCAATCAAATCAATTTCCTGCTCTTCAGGCTGTTGAGGAGTTGTATTCGGTTTGTTTTCTTCACTCATAACTTCTATTTACTTAAAGAGGTTAACCATGGTTGCAATCATAGCAGCAATGGAAGCAGTTGTACTACCCATACCCAATATTTCAGCTGTACTCATCCGTTTCTTTTCTTCTTTACTCGGAACTATAATTTCGCATCCTGGCTCTATAGCCTTTCTATCCCGAGCTTTCAGACGAGATACTGTACCATTCATATATACAACATAAGCTTTCTTCTTCTTAGCCATATTTCCATAACCACCTGCCTGATTTATATAATAACGCAAGCTTTCACCTTTCTTATACAAGACAGTGTTAGGATACATAACGGCTCCACTAATTTTCACAGTATTTATATACTCAGGAATAAATAAAATATCTCCTTCACGTAGGACTAAATCAAAATCACTGCCCGGATTAGATATAGCTTTTCCCAGATCAATACCTACAGTATAGGTATCTGATATATTCAATTTTTCAACAGAAATAGAGTCTTTACCCTCTCCCATCCGTGCCATTCGGACAGCATCTGCCTGGCGGCGTTGTTCTTCCTCTGTCATTCTACGAATCAAACGCGCCCCTTTCACATAAGCATCAGGAGTTACTCCACCAGCTTTTGAGACCAAATCAGATAAGCGCTCATTCTTTTTTATTAAAGCATAATTACCGCCAAAAAGAACTTCACCTGCAACAACTACGTTCTGTTGTTTACGATACGCAGGACTTTTACGAACATATACTTCATCAAATGGTTCCAAATAGAAATTATCTTCTCCCCCGACTACCAAACCATCTTTAACATCAAAAGAGAACGTTTTTCCCAAAACACTGCTGAAAGAGGTACTCTTGGGATCTTTTATGCGACGGGTTACATCTACCTTTGTCGTCGCTGCTGCTTCCAGTAATCCACCAGCCTGAATGAGCAAGTCTTCAATAGTCATCTTATTTGAGAAAAGGAATGTACCTGGATTTGCTACTTCACCATGGATAGATATAGTCTCTTCTTCTTTCAAATCATTGATACTTGGTATATACAGAATATCATTTTTCTGCAAAGGAATATCAGCAACAGTTCCTTTCATCATACCAGCCAAATCAATCGCAATAATCTCATGAGATAAATCTTCATGTTCACGATCCAAAAGCACGCGATTCAGGAAAGCATCACCTCTCACACCTTCAGCTCTCTTTATTAATTGTTTCACTGTATTTACCGTACCACTCAATTCATATAAACCGGAACGGTAAACAGCACCACGAATTTCCACACGATTTTCAAAACGCTTCAAAACACCATCTACAGAGATTGAATCCCCATCATCCAAACGGAAAACAGAATAGTCCATCTCATCAACATTATACACCTGATGTTCACGCCCACTCTTACGTATTATACGGACTGCTTTCTTATAGGCATCTCCGGTAAAACCACCTGAATAATCCAAGATAGTAGCCACTGTCTCAGTTGGTTTCATTTCATAGAACATAGGACGTTTTACCTTACCAGTAATTCGCACCAAAGATTCATAAGGATTAACTATAATCACATCACCTTCTTGAAGGCGTATATCATCCTTCATCTTACCTTTCATCAAGTAGTCATATACATCCAGATCGGCAACCGTCTTGCCATCGCGAATTACCTTAATGCTACGCAAGCTACCTATTTTATTAACACCACCAGCACGATACAAAGCATGGAATACAGAAGAGAATGAAGATAATGTATAAGTTCCCGGAACAACTACCTCACCCATTATATTAATCTGTATAGTTCGAATATCTCCTAAGGTTAATTTTATTTGAGAGTTAGGTTCATTGCCGGATATTCCAGAATATATTTTCGAAAACTCACGTTGCAAATATGCATTAGCATCCTTTACTGTCATTCCACTCAACTGAACAGGTCCCAAGCCACTGACAAGGATAGTACCTTCCGGTGAAATGCTTTGACGGATTGTATTCTCTGAAGCCCCCCAGATATCAATAATAACCTCATCACCAGGTCCTAAACGATAATTTACCGGAGTAGCCAAATTAATACTAGGCTCAAATGTCAAGTTTCTGTTAGTAAATAAATCATGACCAAAGATTTGAGGAGCACTAATTTTTGTAGTAATAGCACTATCTGGTTTCAGTTCAAAAGTTTCACCAGCCAAATCTAGCTCAGATAATTCAGAAGTTCCTCCCCGAGGAGCTCTGCCATCAACAAGAGTACGTTGGCGCAGTTGCGTAGACACATCACTGGATTTACTAATAGAACTATTTCCTGAATATTTCTGCTGTATCCTGGTAACCTGTTCTTTAGTCACTCCCCTACGTAACAACTCTGTAGAAATCTGTTTCTGCGATTTTCCACTTTTATTTGCTTCTTTTACGTATTGAATAACTTGATCATCCGACATCTGTTGGGCTATAGCCATCCCAGACAGGACGAAAATTAAGAAAAAGAGTGTTATTAATCTGCGCATAAGTATTGGACTAATATTTAGTATTCTTAATAATTAAATTTAAATCGGGCACAAAGGTAGCATATTATTTCATAACGCCCATTTATTTTACATCTAAATTTTGGAAAAAGAATTTAAAACGGTCTCTATCAGCACCTCAGACCTCTATTGAAGATTCCGCAATGCTTGAAATTATTTTTTTCATTTCGTTAATTATTGTCAGAGATTCACATGATTCACTATTTTCAATCAAAGAAGCAACCTGTTTACACGCCACATCAGTCCCAGCAATGGTTTCCTTACTTTTTTTCACTCTCACACAGCATGTAGGCTCGTTTTCCAATGTTCCTTCATCTTCAAATACATATATATCACCATTTTCCCCAATATCTCCCACTTCCAATATCAATTGACATGCTTCCGACAATGTCATTAGACTACGAGGAGCATCCGGATACACATCTGCAAAACGAATTATAACTAATTTAGTAGCAAGTTTTTCCTGTACGATTTTTTGAGAAAGACCTTGAATGTAAATTTCCGCTAAGCGTTTACTATATCCCATTACATGAACTGGCGCAAAGGCATGATCAGTAGAAATCATCATACATTTATATACTTTATATTTCATCGCCAGATCTGCAATATTTTTAGTACCGGCCACATTAACCTGAACAGCCTCAGTAACATAATCTTCCAGCATACAAATATTCTTGTAAGATGCAGCATGAAACACCAACTGTGGCATATACTGTTTAAAAATAGCTTCCATACGACTATAATTCACAACATCAGCCACTAATACCCGTACCTCGAGATTTTTCCAATTATCCGATAATTCTAATTGAATATCATACAAAGGAGATTCTGCCTGATCAATCAAAATCAACTGATACGGATTAAGCGCAGCTAGCTGACGAACGATTTCCTGTCCTACAGCACCAGCAGCGCCCGTTATCAATACCCGATGCCCTTCAACATAGGCCGCTATTTTACGAATATCAACCTGAACCGGCTCACGACGGAGCCAATCTTTTATATGGATATCTTTTATAATTCCATCGTTCAGACAATCACTCAAAGGAGGCACAGTCATCACATTAATCTCTTCAGCCAATATCCGTCCCATTGCACCAGATGACTCCAAATCCACCAGCTTATCCGGTGATACAATAATTGTATGTACTTTCTTCTTTCTCAAGTGCTCAAACAACCTATTATCGTTAGCATACACTCTACATCCCATCGTATGTTTACCTATCATCCACGGCTCGTCAGAAATGAAGCCACATATACGATAATGATTGTTCCGGCTTACACGCATAGATTTAGCTATATTTACCCCAGCACCGCGAAAGCCATATATAAACACATTAACGCAATGCCTATTATCAAAGGACAAGGTCTCATGCAGCATCTTCACCAAAATACGCAAACACACCATAAATGTAAAATTAAGAATATATGCAATGAAGATAATCCCGCTAGGCAATGTCTCTCCTAGCCCAAAAGCCGACCAACAAAAATTCCCTATGCCTAGTACTCCATAGCTTATCGTAAGAGAAATGAACACCCTGTAAACATCCACAAATGAAGAAAAGCGAATAACTCCGACATATGTGCAGAAAACAGAAAAGAAACACAGATTACAAAATAGAGAGAAAAAAATCATCCACACATACAATGACGTTTTATATGTCATAGATGATACTCCTAATTGGAGAATACATGCTAAAAGCATAGAAATCACCACCAAACAAATATCAACAGCCAAAATGGTCCATCTTGAAGCGATACGGGATGAGAAATTCTTATAATAAATTTTTAAATTCATAATTATTGTCATATTTTAGATTGACAAAAGTATTTGCAAAGATGTATTTTTTAGTTCGATAAAACAATTTTTTCAAAAGAAAAAATGACAGAATAAATAGAGTGAATAGTAGTAAGAAAGATTTTCTCAAAAAAATCTTCTTTTCTTTTCGTAGTTTCGAAGAAAGCTGTAAATTTGCACCCCGTAAACGAAAAGTCACTGCCGCTATAGCTCAGTTGGTAGAGCAACGCATTCGTAACGCGTAGGTCGCCAGTTCAAGTCTGGCTAGCGGCTCAGAAAGAGAGATGCTTATGCATCTCTTTTTTTATTCCATAGATTCTTCTTACCTTTGCAGGATTAAAGAAAACTGCAGAAACAGATGAAAAAAAAGACAAAAAGAATTCTTATAGGAGGATTAATAATCCTGCTCCTTATTGGTGCAGCTTGCACTGGAACAGTATATTACTATTTATTTTATCCACAATTTCATCCTCAAAAGACAACTTATATTTATATCGACAGAGACGATACAACAGACTCCATATATAATAAGGTAAAAGCACAGGGGCATCCCAAAAACATCACAGGTTTTCTTTGGATGGTTCAATGGCGTGACTACAATTCAAATATCCATACCGGACGTTATGCCATTCGTCCGGGAGAAAATGTCTACCATGTCTTTAGCCGTCTATATAGAGGTTATCAGGAGCCAACAAACCTGACTATTAGCAATGTACGCACTTTAGATAGACTTGCACGCAGTGTAGGAAAACAACTCATGGTCGACTCTGCTGAAATCGCAGTTATAATGAACGACAGCACATTCCAGAAAAAACTGGGATATACCAAAGAGACACTATCTAGTTTATTCATCCCCGAAACTTATCAAGTTTATTGGGATATAAGCGTAAATGAATTCTTCAAACGCATGCAAAAAGAGCATGAAAAGTTCTGGAACCAAGATCGACTGGCTAAAGCTACAGCCATTGGCATGACGCCAGAAGAGGTATCCACCCTTGCTTCCATTGTAGAAGAAGAAACAAACAACAATGAAGAAAAGCCTATGGTTGCAGGTCTGTACATCAATCGGTTGCATAAAAACATGCCATTACAGGCAGATCCTACGATCAAATTCGCTCTTCAGGATTTCGGCTTAAGAAGAATCACCAATGAACACTTGAACGTTCATTCACCTTATAATACATACCTGAACGCCGGATTGCCCCCAGGTCCGATACGCATCCCCTCTCCTATCGGCATTGATGCCGTACTAAACTATGCAAAGCACGATTACATTTACATGTGTGCCAAAGAAGACTTTTCAGGCACTCACAACTTCGCATCCAATTACGCTGACCATATGAAAAATGCCAGAAAATATTGGAATGCCTTAAACGAAAGAAAGATTTTCAAGTAAAATCATAATAAAATAAAAGCAAAAGCCTATATTTGCGAGTGAAAAACGCAGATTATTTCCTTTTTAATAATCCATGACTAACATTAAAATAATCAGATATGAGCAAGCAACTCTTACTTGGCGATGAAGCCATTGCACAAGCTGCATTAGATGCCGGGCTTTCGGGTGTTTACGCCTACCCCGGCACTCCATCCACGGAAATTACAGAATACATCCAGACGGCACCCATTACGGCTGAACAGAATATTCACAGCCGTTGGTCTTCTAACGAAAAGACAGCAATGGAAGCTGCTTTAGGTATGTCATTTGTCGGAAAACGGGCATTAGTCTGCATGAAACATGTAGGTATGAATGTAGCTGCCGACTGTTTTATTAACTCAGCCGTTACAGGCGTAAAAGGCGGATTAATAGTCGTAGCCGCAGACGACCCCAGCATGCACTCCTCGCAGAATGAGCAAGACAGCCGTTTCTACGGTGATTTCTCACTCATCCCCATGTACGAGCCAAGCAATCAGCAAGAAGCGTATGACATGATTTACAATGGTTTCGCTTTCTCTGAAAGAATCAGTGAGCCAATATTACTACGCATGGTCACCCGCTTGGCACACTCCCGTTCCGGCGTAGAACAAAAGACACAGCAACCTCAGAATGAAATATCTTTTAGCGAAGATCCCCGTCAGTTCATCCTACTTCCGGGTAATGCACGTAAGCGCTACAGAGATCTACTGGAACGCCAGGCTGAATTCATCGAAGCATCTGAAAATTCTCCATACAACAAATACATTGACGGACCAAACAAAAAAATGGGTATTATAGCCTGTGGTATCGGCTATAACTATCTGATGGAGAACTATCCTGAAGGTTGCGAATATCCCGTATTGAAAATAGGACAATACCCATTACCCAAGAAACAGCTCCTGCAACTGGTAGAAGCCTGTGACGAAATTTTAGTATTAGAGGACGGGCAACCTTTCGTTGAAAAACAATTGAAAGGTTATCTTGGTATTGGCGTGAAAGTTAAAGGACGCTTGGATGGCACACTGTCACAAGACGGTGAGTTGAATCCGGATAAGGTAGCACGTAGCGTGGGAAAAGAAAATAAATCAGGCTTTGGCATTCCTTCTCTCGTAGAGATGCGCCCGCCCGCATTATGTGAAGGTTGCGGTCACCGCGACATGTACACAGTGCTGACACAGGTCTTAAAAGAAGAATACCCTGCACACAAGGTGTTCAGCGACATCGGTTGCTATACTTTAGGAGCTAGTGCTCCATTCAATGCCATTAACTCATGTGTAGACATGGGTGCATCCATCACTATGGCAAAAGGCGCCGCAGATGGTGGGCTCCATCCGGCAGTAGCCGTGATTGGTGACTCCACGTTCACCCATTCCGGCATGACAGGACTTTTAGATTGCGTCAACGAGAATACAAATGTCACCATCATTATCTCCGACAATGAAACCACAGCCATGACAGGCGGTCAGGATTCTGCCGGAACAGGACGTATCGAAGCAATCTGTACCGGTATCGGTGTAGCTCCCGAGCACATCCGTGTAGTAGTTCCCCTCAAAAAGAACTACGAAGAAATGAAGCAAATTATCCGCGAAGAAATCGAATACCGTGGTGTATCCGTGATTATCCCGCGCAGAGAATGTATTCAAACGTTAGCACGTAAAAAACGAAACAAGTAAAGCCATGAAAAAAGACATCATACTTTCCGGCGTAGGTGGACAAGGTATCCTCTCTATTGCCACCGTAATCGGTAAAGCCGCCCTTAAAGACGGATTATATATGAAGCAAGCGGAAGTACACGGCATGAGCCAACGCGGTGGAGATGTACAGTCCAACTTGCGCATTAGCGACCAACCTATCGCTTCTGACCTCATCCCTTCTGGGAAATGTGACTTGATTATTTCACTTGAACCTATGGAAGGATTACGTTATCTGCCCTATTTAAGCCCTGAAGGTTGGTTGGTGACCAATGAAACACCATTTATTAATATCCCCAACTATCCCGCAGAAGCCGATGTAAGAGCGGAGCTAGACAAACTGCCTCATAGAATTGTTCTTAATGTAGACAAAGTAGCCAAAGAAATCGGTTCCATCCGCGTAGCAAACATTGTTTTGCTCGGAGCTACCATCCCTTTCCTTGGCATTGATTATGAGAAAATACAAACCAGTATCCGCGAAATCTTCGAACGCAAAGGCGAGGCCATCGTAGAGATGAATCTCAAGGCACTTGCTGCCGGAAAGGAAATCGCTGAAAAATTAATGTAAGACCCTCAAAACCCCAAAACCATGAATAACAAATACTGGGAAGAAGAAATAGAAATCATGAGCCGTGAGAAGTTGCAGGAATTGCAGCTTCAACGGCTTAAGAAAACAATAAGCATTGCTGCAAATTCACCATATTACAAGAAAGTATTCCAAGAACACAATATCACCGCCGACAGCATCCAAACTTTGGATGACATCCGCAAAATCCCATTTACAACCAAAGCAGATATGCGTACCACCTACCCATTCGGGCTAGTTTCAGGTAATATGAAAGAAGATGGTGTACGTATCCACTCCTCAAGCGGAACAACCGGTACACCGACTGTCATAGTCCACTCACAACATGACCTAGACTCTTGGGCAAACCTCGTAGCACGTTGCCTGTATATGGTAGGCATACGCAAAACAGATGTTTTCCAGAACAGTTCCGGCTATGGCATGTTCACTGGAGGATTAGGCTTTCAATACGGTGCGGAACGCCTAGGAGCCCTCACTGTTCCCGCTGCAGCCGGAAATAGCAAGCGCCAGATTAAATTCATCACTGATTTTAAAACAACCGCGCTTCATGCCATTCCCAGCTACGCCATTCGCTTGGCCGAAGTATTTCAGGAAGAAGGTATAGATCCAACAAGTACCAGCCTTAAAACGCTCGTTATCGGCGCTGAACCTCACACAGATGAACAACGCAGAAAAATCGAACGTATGTTAGGTGTCAAAGCCTATAACAGCTTCGGTATGACAGAAATGAATGGTCCCGGTGTAGCATTTGAATGTCAGGAACAAGAAGGCATGCACTTTTGGGAAGACTGCTACCTTGTCGAAATTATCAATCCGGAGACAGGAGAACCTATTCCCGAAGGAGAAATTGGCGAATTGGTTTTGACGACCCTTGACCGTGAAATGATGCCACTTTTGCGTTACCGTACCCGCGACCTCACCCGTATTCTTCCCGGAAAATGCCCTTGTGGCCGTACTCATCTCCGCATAGACCGCATCAAGGGGCGCAGTGATGATATGTTTATCATTAAGGGAGTCAATATCTTCCCTATGCAGGTAGAAAAGGTATTAGTACAATTCCCTCAGTTGGGTAGCAATTACCTCATCACTCTGGAAACAGTAAACAACCAAGATGAAATGATTGTAGAAGTGGAACTCAGCGACCTCTCCACTGATAACTATATCGAATTGGAGAAAGTGCGCAAAGAAATTACCCGCCAACTGAAAGACGAAATCTTAGTTACTCCAAAACTAAAACTCGTGAAAAAAGGTTCCTTACCACAGAGCGAAGGAAAAGCAGTCAGAGTAAAAGACTTACGTCAAAACACATAAGCGTTTTCTAAGCCTTTAAAGAACTAAAAGCCGTCCCCGTAAGACAAACCAACTGCCACACGGGACGGCTTTTTATTTAGAAATCCCTCTATTTCCAAATACTGCACCTCAATGAGTTAAATGCCATATCTCAGCATCCCAAATGCCACACCTTAATGTATGTAAAGTGCGGCATTTGCCTTGACAAAGTGTAGCATTTTGGTCGTTAAAGTATGGCATTCAAAAAGAAAAAGGAACGGTAACCAACCAAGATTACCGTTCCCCTTTATAAAAAGCCGCACCGATGATGTGATGAAACTCCGAATGACATGATTTGAGCGCTCGTCCTCTTTGTAATCCACCGACTCAAAGGTTACCCCGAAGGGCGTGGCCCGCCATTGAGAAGCGAAGCTTGTCTCGGTATTTCATAATAGTTTGATGAGTTTCCCGATCCAATCAATGCGGCTATATTTTCTACAACAAATGTAGTAAGTTTCTGTCAAAGAAACAAGGAAAAACATGAAATTGTTTCTTCTATACAGTATATTTTATGCTATATTCTCCCTTATATAAGCAAAAAGTGCCGATTACTCATTCGTAATCAGCACTTTGTAAACTATTTGCTAAATAAACTTAAGCAGCTTTTGCTTTAGCTACGATAGCCTTGAAAGCTTCCGGATGATTCATCGCTAAATCAGCCAAAACTTTACGGTTGATTTCGATTCCTGCTTTGTGCAAAGCACCCATCAGTTTAGAATAAGACATACCTTCCAAACGAGCGGCAGCATTGATACGCTGAATCCACAGAGCGCGGAAGTTTCTTTTCTTGTTCTTACGGTCGCGGAACGCATAAGTCAAACCTTTCTCCCAAGTATTTTTGGCAACGGTCCATACGTTCTTTCTTGCACCAAAGTAACCTCTGGTTAATTTCAAAATTTTCTTTCTTCTTGCTCTGGAAGCAACGTGATTTACTGATCTTGGCATAGTTTTACTAATTTTTGAATGTTAGCGCCATTACTTCACGCAACGGACTTAAAGCTAATGCATTCGGTTAATACTTAAATACTTTGTACGCTTTTTACTTCATTGCTAAGAGTTCCTTAACCTGGCTTACATTCGTCACGTCAACTGTAGTCGAATGGCACAGATTTCTTTTTTGCTTCTTAGTTTTCTTAGTCAAAATGTGACTGTGAAAAGCGTGCTTTCTTTTGATTTTACCTGTTCCGGTAAGAGTAAATCTCTTTTTAGAACCGGAGTTAGTCTTCATCTTTGGCATCTTACTTATTTTTAAATTATTTAAATTATATGGCAACGCACTATACCTGTGGCGTTACTCATTTCTTTTATTCTTCTGTTTTCTCAGCCGGAACTGCTGCTTTCTGTGCAACCGGCTTCTTGGGTGCCTCCTTTTTCTTCGGAGAGAGCTGAATTGTCATCCTTTTCCCTTCCAAAATCGGCATTTGATCCACTTTCGCATATTCTTCCAAGTCATTGGCAAAACGAAGCAGCAATACCTCTCCTTGTTCTTTAAACAAGATTGAACGCCCTTTGAAGAACACATAGGCTTTCACCTTGTCACCATCTTCTAAAAAGCCTATGGCATGCTTCAACTTGAAGTTGTAGTCGTGGTCATCAGTCTGAGGACCGAAACGAATTTCCTTCACGTTCACTTTCACCTGCTTTGCCTTCTGTTCCTTCTGACGCTTTTTCAGCTGATAAAGAAATTTAGAGTAATCGACGATACGACAAACAGGGGGTTGTGCATTTGGAGAGATTTCTACGAGATCCACTTCATGCTCTTCAGCAAGTTTCAATGCCTGAGCTATTGGATACACGTTAGGTTCTACTTCATCGCCCACTATGCGGACTTCTTTGGCACGGATTTGTTCATTGATCCGATACTGCCCTTTTAAGCTGTCATTTTTCATTAAATAACCTCTATTTCCAGTTTGTTTCTTATTTACTACTCCCAAATTATTATTTTTTAATGTTAAGTAAAAGCTATCTTTAGAACATCAATAGTATGCTATGCTTTCACAAGTGGGCGCAAAGTTACCATTTATTTATCATATTCTGAACTTCTTCGTTCAAAATTTTAGCAAATTCTTCAAATTTCATGGTTCCTTTATCGCCTTCCCCCTGCTTGCGGACAGAAACTTCTCTATTTTCAGCTTCTTTCTCACCAACAATCAGCATGTAAGGAATACGCTTCAACTCATTATCACGAATCTTACGTCCGATTTTCTCATTGCGCTCATCCACAATCGCGCGGATATCATATTGTTTCAGGAATTTCTTCACCTCTTGTGCATAATCATTGAATTTCTCACTGATAGGGAGAATAGCAACCTGCTCAGGCGTCAGCCATAATGGGAATTTACCCGCTGTATGCTCAATAAGCACAGCTACAAAACGCTCCATCGAACCAAACGGCGCACGATGTATCATTACCGGACGATGCTTCTGGTTATCAGCACCCGTATATTCCAGTTCAAAGCGCTCCGGCAAGTTATAATCCACCTGGATAGTTCCCAACTGCCAACGACGACCAATAGCATCTTTCACCATAAAGTCCAACTTCGGACCATAGAAGGCAGCTTCACCATATTCAATTCTGGCAGTCAACCCTTTTTCTGCACAAGCTTCAATGATAGACTGTTCAGCTCTTTCCCAGTTCTCATCGCTACCGATATATTTCTCACGGTTCACTTTGTCACGTAAGGAGATTTGCGCTTCCACATTAGCAAAATCCATAGAACGGAATACGATAGAAATAATGTCCATTACGCGTAGGAATTCATCTTTCACCTGATCGGGACGACAGAAAATATGCGCATCATCCTGCGTAAAACTACGCACTCGCGTCAATCCATGCAACTCTCCGCTCTGCTCGTAACGACAAACTGTGCCGAATTCAGCCAAACGTAAAGGCAAATCCTTATACGAACGGGGGGAATTTTTATAAATCATACAGTGATGAGGACAGTTCATAGGTTTCAAGAAGTACTCCTCTCCTTCTTCCGGTGTATGGATAGGCTGGAATGAATCCTTACCATATTTTGCATAGTGACCGGAAGTGATATACAACAGTTTGTTGCCAATCGGCGGAGTAATAACCTCCTGATAGTCATAACGTGCCTGGATACGGCGCAGAAACTCTTGCAAACGCAAGCGCAAAGCAGTACCCTTCGGTAGCCACATCGGCAAGCCTTTACCTACCGTATCAGAGAACATGAACAAATCCATCTCCTTACCAATCTTGCGATGATCACGTTTTTTGGCTTCCTCCACCATGACCAGATATTCATCCAGCATTTTCTTTTTCGGGAATGTAATGCCATAGATACGTGTCATCATCTTGCGGTCTTCATGTCCACGCCAATATGCACCTGCCACCGACATCAACTTGATAGCCTTGATAGGAGCAGTAGTCATCAAATGCGGACCACGGCACAAGTCCGTGAAAGCACCCTGTGTATACGTCGTGATATGACCATCTTCCAGTTCGGAAATCAATTCACACTTATAGGTTTCGCCACGGTCACCGAATTTATTCAATGCATCCGTTTTTGAAATACTTTCTCTTATAACTGCTTCCTTTTTAGCTACCAGTTCCGCCATTTTAGCCTCAATAATCGGCAAATCAGCCTCTTTAATGGTAGTTTCGCCCGGATCTACATCATAGTAGAAACCATTTTCAATGGCAGGACCGATGCCGAACTGGATGCCCGGATATAATTCCTGTAATGCCTCAGCAAGCAAGTGAGCACTGGTATGCCAAAATGCATGCTTACCTTGTTCATCTTCCCATTTATAGAGAACAAACTCAGCGTCCTCATTAATAGGACGTCCCAAATCATAAATCTCACCGTTTACTCCACATGCCAGCACTTCCTGTGCCAGGCGAGAGCTGATACTTTCTGCAATCTGCAGCCCCGTTACTCCTTCGTTATATTCACGTACAGAGCCGTCTGGAAATGTTATCTTTATCATAATGTTGTGTATATTTCAATTTTCAGAACGCAAAAATAGCTAATTCTTTTTGATATTTTATTTTTTAGCAAAAAAATGTTATTCACGCGTATCGGTAAATCGCTTAATGATATTGTAAGCTGACACAATACCCAACTCACCTGCTTTGCTTAAATCCGTTATACCAAGCTTATTGTTACCCAGGAAAATATGAGTCAATCCACGGTTGAAGTAAGCTTCTGCAAAGTCATCATTCAGTTCAATCGCCTTATTATAATCCTCCAATGCCCCACGATAATCTTTCAGCATGGATAACACATTGGCACGATTATAATAGGCATAAACAAAATCAGGAGCCAATTGGATGACATGATCCAAATCATTTTTCACAATATCATAATCCAGTGCTGTTACTTCAGGCTGTTTCTTATTATCGGCCGAAGCACCAGGAACCCCTTCAGTCAAGCCAGCTTCCGCTTTCTTATATTCCAATTGTTTGTAACGTACTAACGCCCGCATAAAATAAGCAGGGAAGAACTTGTCATCCAGCAAGATTGCCTGCGTAAAGTCATCTATAGAACTGGCAAAGTCCTGAACCAAATAGAAGTCAAGTCCACGCAGAAAACGCTTTTTAGCATCCTTATCATTTGCCACAATATCCGAAGTATGGGAATCAACCAAAGCAAAGTGGAACCTCACCTGCTCTTCCGTCAACGGAGCTTCCATATTAGTGATTCGCAACGGTTTCGGGAATATTTTCGAATGGTTCAGCTCTTCAATATATTTATGGAAATGAACAATACGTTTCACCTCACTAGATTTCTCATAATATGTCAACGCATACATTGGTTCCATCTTAATGCTCACATTACGATCTTGTACACGTCCGCGATAATCGCTCTTATACTTCTGGTCCGCTTCCGAATCATCTGCAATCACAATCTTCCGATAGTTCTCCATATTCTTATCGGACTTTTTGCGCGTTTTGTTCCCCTCATCACTATCTGCAAGATCCTTATCATCCGATGCATCTTTACTGTCTTTATTATCCGCAGTGGCACCGTTACGCTTATCAATCTGCATTTTCATGATTTTAAACTCATCCTGTTCCGCCCCTTTACGATCGCCAGCTTTCTTTCTAGCTTCGGCACGATGATAATATCCGGCCATGAAATTAGGATATTCATCAATCACCTTCGAGTAATCACTGATGGCACCACGATAATCCCCCGTCTGTGCACGCAACAAACCACGATTGAAAGTCGCCATCATATTATCTGGTTCTATTTGCAGAACAAAATCAAAATCCTCAATTGCACGGTTGTCGTCACCAACCTGAGCACGCAGCAAACCACGATTATAGTGCCCAAGGAAATTATTAGGATCAATATCCAATGCCAAGTCATAGTCACTCATGGCACCTCTCAAATTCTTTTGGTGAAAACGCGCCAATGCACGGTTGATATAATTACCAGCATTCTTTGCACTTAAATGGATGGCTTGATCCAAATCACCTTCTGCATCCGCATATTTTCCTTGTTGCAAACGAACGATGGCACGCGCTCCCCATCCATCAGGATCATAGCGATCCATATCAATCGCTTTCTCAAAGTCATTCAAAGCCTGTATCGTATCCTTTTGCTTCAACGACACTTCACCGCGCATCAAATAAGCACGTGTATATCGGGGGGCAATTTTCAGCAGTTTTCCCAAGTCTTCTTTAGCTGAATCATAATCTTCCTTCTGCATATGGCAGAGAGACAGATTATGCCAAAGCACAATATTCTCCGGGTCATACTTCAAAGCCATCGTATAATCCTCAATAGCACCATCATAATTATTCTGGCGGATACGCGCCAATCCACGTATCTGATAAGCCCCCACTACAAAGGGATTACGATGGATAGCAGCATCACAATCCGCTTCCGCACCCTGGAAATCATCCAAATTTATCTTTGCCAAACCACGAAAGAAGTAAGGCTCATATAAATAAGGCTTAGCGTTAATTACCTGGTTGAAATATTGGATAGAAAGCACATAATCCTCAAAATATAATGCGTTACGTGCAATTGTCATCACACGTTCCGTATTGATTTGCGCGCACAATAATGTGGGAAGCAACAGGAAAGCCGTCAATATTTTTTTTATCATCTTGTCTTATAAATGCTTGTAAACGAAACAAATTTAATGCTTTTCGTCTACTTGGCAGGATTAACGGAAGACTTTTTATATTTTTTGAGCCTTTTATACCTTATTATAAGATTAAGCTATCTTACGGTCTTCACCTTATATGTACAATGAGCCTTTCCTTTCAGCATCGCATTCAGTTTTCCCTTAACCATTTGCTTACGCAAAGGCGACAAATGATCGATAAACATCTTTCCTTCCAGATGGTCGAATTCGTGTTGCATCACACGTGCCAGATAACCTTCAACAATTTCATCATGTTCCACCATATTCTCATCCATATATGTTACATGAATCTTGTTACCACGTTTCACCGATTCGTGAATACCCGGAAGACTTAAACAACCTTCTTCCATGGATACCTCTTCACCTGACACCTCTAAAATATGGGGATTAATGTACGCCTTCCGAAAATTCTTATATTCAGGATAATCTTCAGACAATACATCCAGATCAACAACTACGACGCGAATAGGAAGCCCCACCTGCGGAGCAGCAAGTCCCACGCCTTCTGCATGTTCCATTGTTTCAAACATATTCGCAATCAATTCTTTCAAGTTAGGATAGTCGGGAGTAATATCTTCCGCCACTTTTCTCAATACGGGTTGGCCGTATACATAAATGGGTAAAATCATTCTTTATCTAATTACAAATTACTAAATCACTATATATTTAAGTATTATACCTTATATATTATAAGGTAAACCGTTTATTCTCTAAATAACTCTGTAGAATAATAGTCGCACTGATTTCATCCACAAGTGCTTTATTCTGGCGATCTTTCTTTTTTAATCCACCCTCCAACATTGTACGGTGCGCCAAAACAGAAGTGAAGCGTTCATCAACGTATTCAACAGGCATGTCCGGCAGCTTTTTCTTTAATGAGCGTACAAAAGGTTCTATGCGTTTCATATTCTCTGAAAGCTCATTGTTCATTTGCTTAGGAAGCCCTACAAGAATACGCTCCACCGGTTCTTTTCCTATATAATCAAGGATAAATGCCAGCAATTCATGTGTAGGCACAGTTGTTAGTCCGTTAGCGATCATCTGCAATGTATCACTGACAGCTATCCCCGTACGCTTCCTCCCGTAATCAATAGCTAATATTCTACTCATAATAGGCTACAAAATTACGATTTAAATTTGATATTTGCCTTCATTTGCAGCCATAATAATAAAAAGACTACCTAACACGTATTCAAATCACCCCCAAAATCACAATCAGAATTCCTATATCGCAGTCCACTTCAAAAATACTATCATCATTTACCCAATTGCAAAAAAAGAACGATCCGGTATACATAAACATATAAATATATTACTAATTATATCTTTTTATCACCCCCAAAGACAGGAATTGGTAATTAGTAGCAATAAAACTACAATACACTGATAATCAACAATAAATAAATATCAAATAAGAAAAAAGAAGCCATTAATGTGTTTAGTGTATTTTTCAGGTATTCACCCTTTATCTCCTCCTATTTCATTCGTTATTTGCTTTTTGCATTTAGCAATTATTTAACAGTAAAGCTAATTCATTCATTGATTACAAAAATAAACCATGTAAACAATTCTAATTTAATAGTAAAATCGTGATATAATTACATATCTATTTTCATAATCAATATATAAAATATTGGATTCTTTATAACAAAAAAGGTGCCTAACTAACGCCAGACACCTTTTCATATTTTTATAGAGTTTACACTCCTGGGCCACTTTTTCTTATTCCAAAATAACTACGCGATTCAGATAGTTCTTACCAAACAAATTAGCCGTACCACCGAAGCCTACGAGCTCAAGTTGATCTTTGCTTACGCCTTCTTTGATCAATGCATCGTAAACACCCTGAGCACGTTTTTCAGACAACTTCTGGTTCCAAGAAGCGCTACCCGTAGCCTTATCAGCATAACCGGCAACTTTATACTTCTTATCCGGATTAGCTTTCAGAATCTTAGCTGCCAACTGGATGTTAACCATACCGTAATCATCGATACGAGCGCTACCAATCTTGAAGAAGATAGCACGGGGACCGGCAACTTCAACTTCCTTCACAACTTCCTTAGTTACAGGTTTCACATTAGCCAAAGCGTTCTTAGCGTTAGCCAGGTCAGCCTGAGCCTGTTCCAATTCACTTCTGTATCTGTTGATTTCAGCGTTGATAGCATCCTGGTCAACCTTTGCGCCACAAGAGATGAATTTCTTGCCGCCGAAAGTATAAGTAACACCGGCAGTCAAAGATACAGCACCGTCTGTATAAGCATTGCTTTTGCTTCCAAACATAGATGGAAACACTTCGCCTCTTGCTTCAATATTAACATCCAGATACCTGTTTACATTGAACTGTCCCATCAAACCGACAGAACCGTTAATCAAAGCGTTCAACTTATCCTGATCGCCATATGTCTTTGCAAAAGTCAAACCAGGTCCGGCAAACACAGATAAAGTAAACAAGCGGTCAGGATTATACCCACCAATGGAATTAGACAGATTATACATAGCATCCGCATGCAGGGTAAAATATTTCTTATTCTTGATTTCTGCATAAGCGCCTTTTATCTGTCCATGCTCTGAATACAACGTTGACCACAATCCGGCAACTTGTCCGCGGACTCCCCAAATAGGGTTGAACAATTTACCCACCGATACATGAATCAACGACGTGATGGCATGCCCAAAGCCATAATCAAAGTTATCAGGGTTGACGCATGCCTGAGCTCCTACACCAGCACTAATAAAGATATTATCTTTAAATTTTTCGCTGTAGTATTTCTCTTTGGTCTGTGCAGTAGCCGTAAGAGCTATTCCTGCCAACATGATAGATACTATACCAAATTTACATTTCATTGTTTTTCTGTTTTTAATGATTAACTCTATGCTTTTTACGCAGAACTTTTTTATTTCAACCGAAATTGGAAGCATAATCCTCCAGTGAAATACTTCATTCTTTGTAACTCCACCTGCATATGCAAGTGTTTGAAAAGCAAATAAGTGGCACCCAGTGCAAAATCTTTTGAGTCATACTCTGCAATCAGCCTTAAATCAGGCGCAAAAGTCGGATTATAACTGACACCTGCCGCTATTCCATTCAGCTTATACTCCCGCCTCTTATTATATAAGTAAGAGAGATGCACTCCAATTTCCTCTGTTCCTATTGCAAAGTGTTTGGTTGCCGCCAGATAAAAACGACTATAATATCCGTTTCCCTCCGTAGAACCTACTTCTCCACCTCCGGATGAGGTAAATGGATCTGATGTACCAAAGACAACAGCCGGCATATATTTCCAGAATTGTCCTTCTTTCAAAGCTCGTAGCCGGACAGAAAAATATCTATCCTGGTTAGTAAAGCCAGAGTATCCGTAAGGCTTTAGACCTAATGCTTCCGCTTTAAAGAGAGTGCAAGTGTAAGCGACCTCTACCCACGGTAAAATAGTTACATTCAAAAAATAATTGTACGTATGATAGTACCACGTAGGAGGAGTTATCTCCTTATTCATAAAGTTCCCTCCCAGCATCACTGTTTTGTCCCTTTGCATTTCTGCCGAAGGAGCATGTAGCAAGCCGGTAGTTCCATAAGTCAATTGAGCCGAAAGCATGGATGATACACTGACAAGCAGCGTTGTAATAAACATTCGTTTCATTCTCATTAGGTATAATCTCATGCTTCGCCTCAATTGCGTTATTCAAGAGTGATTTTATTCGAAATTGATAATACCACCACCTGCATTCAGGTCTTCTCCATTACCACCATGACCGTGAGTATGGCCGATGGCATAATTCGGAGTCAAGGTATAAGAAACAATTCTCTTAACAACTACAGTTACATCTACAACTTTCTTGTTTTTATCGATTACATGAACGGTATAAGACTTCTTAACTTGCTTTCTTTCCAGACTAAAGCTATCAATCTGTTTGTATGCAGGTACTACAATAGTCGTAGAAAGAGCTGTTTTCACATAGGCATTAGTCGGCATAACATTAGCATAATCCACTTTAATCATATTTTTCAGCAGAGTTGTTACATAGCTCTTAGTTTCCGCATTCATACCACTTAAAGCTGCTTCTACAGCCATATCGGGAGTCTTTTCATCGTATGCCGTCCCCCCCATATAACTTCCATTTACAGTTACGTTAGCAGAAGCTGAACCGGTGTAACAAGGTTTATTGATAGGATCATCTTTCAATACAATACTTTCCTTAGAATTTATTTCAGATTCATAACCAAAACGGAATTTAGAGAAGTGGCTGATATTACCAACAAAAGTTTTGGAAGTCATATCATACTCAGCGTAGTTACCTGCATCTGCTCTCCACTCACCTGTTTTTTCATCCAGATAGAGAACGCCTAATACATAATCAGGTTCTACCGTAATAGTCACAGGAGCGGGGAACTTGATTTCCATCGGCTTAGAGAATACCGTACCGCTCGGCTTACCTTCATAGGTACGTACAGATGCTGTAGCTTTTTCTGCAGGGATATCACGGGTTACGCTGATTACCTCTGCAGTTCCACCAACGTAATAGACATTCGTGTTGGCCGGCAACGCTATTTGGTCAGCAACATCTTTGGTTTCCGATGTCATCTCTCCTGTTTCTTCATCAATAATAACTTCTTTAGATACCAATTCTACCACCAATGGCTCTTCTACCGGAACAACAGGAAACTCCTTTGTAATATCTACACCCAGCTCCTTTGCAATTTCTTCAATTTTATTTACAACAGTTTCATCTTCCGTCTTTTTTATATCTTCCACTGTCGTATCCTCTGCTTTGTTTATAGGAACCTCAATATCTTTACTACCGCCCACACTTGGATCTTCGGGAGGAACAGGCTCACCACCTTTCACTTTCAATACGATTTCGAAAGAAGTAACAGAAGTAGCACCAGTTTCAACAAATTTAATAATGCCGGCTTTTGCTTGTGTAGCATAGCCTCCCTTAGATACAGTCACAACAGCCAAAGTAGTCGGAGCTACACTTTCAGCAGGCACCTCTACACTAAAGTAACCATAACCATTTGTTATCAAGTTATCCGTAGATGTACCAATATTAACCTTCACCTCAGCTCCATTTACAGCAACACCTTCTTCATTAGTCACAAAACCACATACGAAATACCTTGCAACTTTAGCAGCATCTTCTTTCTGCATCAACACTGCCACTGCAGAATTTACAATCTGGTCACCTTCGCCTTCTTCAGCAGCAACAGAGGCAATATTAATGGTTGCATAAGCATTTTTATAACCGTTTGCCGTGAGGACTGCATAATAAGTACCCGGCTGAATACCTTCTACAGCAAAAGTGTTACCTGTTGGTGTAACATCCAATCCAGGAATCACAACAGAAGTCAGCACAACTTTAGCACCACTTTCATCAGTAGCCGTACCCTTAATGTTATATTTCACTGTTTTGTAAGTTGGAGCATCCTTACCCGGATACATAGCCGCATTAGCCGTATAAACAGAGACTTGTCCATTCGCAATTTTTTCTACGTAAACTGAAGTAGTTACTGTCCGGAAATCCTCTTTGGTAATCTTCAGAACATTCATACCTTCCTTAGCAATCAACGTATAAGTACCGTCTGCAGCAGTAGTCACATCATTTACTTTAACTCCTTCCAATGGCGCACCAGTAGCTGCATTGGAAACAACACCCGCAATTTTATATACCGGTGCTACAGTGCTTGGCGCCTCAGTCGTCAATTCTTCTTTTTCGTAGCAACTTGCGAACATCCCGCAGATTACCACTAACATCAACGTCAATTTAACGTTAATACCAAACAAACTTTTCTTTTTCATCTCAATAAAATTAAATTAATAAATTAGTAATTCTGATTTAATAAAATATGGGTTAAAACTATTTGATTGCATAATATTGTCGCCCGGCGATGAACGATAGGTGTTATAATAATACTGCTCATTCCCTGCATTATACGCCATTCCCATATTCCTGGAAGAAGTGACCCGGGGAATATATCCTTTCCGTTTATATCTATAGGGCGGAAGAGCAATTTGAAAACGGAAACCACCATTTGCCTTTGCATCCGGACTTTTCATTGCAAAAAAGCCAATAGAAGCATAACGAAAATGCCGGATAACATCTACCCGAATACCTTTTTCTCCCAATAAATACTGTTCAAGTTTCATTGTTGTTTCTATATTATATCGTGGCCAATAAAAAGAACCTCCCACTGACCAAGTCAATTGTTTCTTTGTTCCAAAATGACACGTAAAGCCATCCCAGTACGCAGCGCCTGTATACCCGATGCGAGCTTCAACCCCAAACCTATTATCACGAACCAATCGATGATTCACTTTCAAGTCGACTCCATAACGTTCGCTACTAAAATGCCCCACAGTCAGTGTTCCCCATATATTATAAGGTAGTCTTACCGCCTGCGATATACCTACGAATCCAGGATGTACTTTATCATATAGATAAGGATATCCATCATTATAGACCGGAACCACCATTTGGGTTGTCAGCTTCATTCCTTTCCAGAAAGAAACTTCAACAGCCGGCGCCAAATTAAACAGCACTTGATATATTTGCGTGATTACCAAGTTTTTTAAAGACAATTCCGGATATATCACCACATCTACTTTAAACAAAGAGCTATTCCTTCTTTTTACTTTATCAGTCCTTTTCCAACTATTCCCCAGATTATAACTTACAGTCCAGTCTTTACGAGTTGGCCCAGGCATGCTGTCACCAGTAATCGGCTTATAAAGCAAAGATATCTGAGGTACATTATTATCGAGAACAATGACTCGGCATGGCTTTTTATCCGGAAATGAGGATAAGAGCTTAGATAGATAAATAAAACACACAATATGCTATCCTTTAGTCTATTGCATAATAATAGACAATACTATTGCTCATTCATATTGCTTCTTTTTTAGACAATAATATCATATATTTGTTGCTGGTTTGTTACTATTTCTACATCTTTGCAGGAAGTTTAATTCGCATTTATTTTTCTAATATTCAATAATTTAAACACAAAAAGAAGCAATAGAATGAAACAAAAATCAAATGCACAATCATTTGAAACACATTTTTGTTACCCTATTGTTACCACAAAAGATATTATGTATATTTATTTAACCACAAAGATTTTAAAGTAGCAATATGAAAGAAGAACTAAAAATAAAAGAGCCAATAAAAATCAGAGTTAAGGACTTGACAAACGGAAGTAAATCAATATACCTTGATATGTATATGAATGGGAAACGAAAGTATGAGTTCTTGAGATTATATATCATACCTGAAAACAGCAAATCGGATAGAGTACGCAATAGCGAAACGCTAAAATTAGCGAACGCCATTAAGGCTCAACGAATTATTGAACTACAAAATCAAAGTTACGGCTTCAAGGTCAACAAAGTGTCCAATATAAAACTGATCGATTACTTGCAGAGCATAGCCGAAAGAAAGTCAGAGAATGAAGTTCGTAAAACTGCTTTGCATGCCGTAATCTGTCACCTTAAGCGTTATGACCCTAATGAGATCCAGCTAAACCGGGTAGACAAAGAATATATTCTTGGCTTTTTAAACTACCTCACAACAGTCAAACAAACCCATAGCAAAAAAGAAAAACTGCTTCACGTCAATACACAAAACTATTATTATAAGATACTGAGGTACAGCCTGAATTATGCAATATCCGAAGAACTTATATCTGTCAATCCTATGGATAAAATAAAAAACGAAGAAAAGCCGCATCGCTATCGAACAGAAAGAGAATTTCTCACTATTGATGAACTGAAAAAACTTGCGCAAACTCCTTTTTACAATACATTATTAAAAAAAGCTTTCCTCTTCAGTTGCTTTTGCGGATTAAGACATTCTGATATTATAGCACTCACATGGAGAGATATAGAGATTGATGAGAATAAAAATTATCGTCTGCACATTATTCAGAAAAAAACCAAAGAGGCAATTTCTCTACCATTAAGCCAGGAAAGCGTAAAACAGTTACCCAAACGAGAGAATGAAAAAGATAGTGATAAAATATTCAAAGGATTAATTACCCTGGGAAGGACAAATGAGATCTTACCCAGATGGGCTGAACAAGCCGGAATTAAGAAACATATTACATTCCACACAGCCCGCCATACCCATGCAACAATGTTACTGACTTTAGGAGTTGACTTGTATACTGTTTCCAAATTACTTGGACATACGAATATACTGACTACCCAGATTTATGCCAAGCTCGTAGACGAGAGTAAGAAAAAAGCAATCGATCTTATTCCAAACATAACATAATTGTTTTTTTAGATATAAGAGTATTTTAAAAGTAAATAGTAGACCCTTTGACGGAATTAACCACTAGCCTGGCTTTAGTCAAGAACATATCAAATAGGTATCTGGTCCGTACCTGCTCCGTAGCAAATTCGGTTAGAGATACCTTTAACCGAATTTGCTACGGAGCAGGTACGGACCAGGTACGGATCAGATGTGGACAGAATCCAGTCTTAGTCCTTTCAGATTCAAGAAAGAAAACAAAGAGTATCATTTAGCATCAAACTGTAAAGAATATAATGTTTTTTGGCTTTAATTATTTCAATATTAACACCACGAATAAAGTTATTAGTCCCCAATATTATCTTCTTGATTCATTTCACCTTCACTACATTTCTTTTTTCCACATTAGCCCTTCAAACGCTCACAAACAAACATAAGAAATCGCTTTAGGAAATACAAAACGACAAATTGACATAAAGAATATATCTCCCTTCATATTAAGCAATTAATAATTCATTTTCTACAAAACATACATATAACGAGAATTACTTTTATAGCTATATTTCTCGCATAAATATCGTATTTATTAGTCATTTATTAACCTCTTAATCATGCATTATAAAGTCTTTAGAAAAGAATAGTAGTCTCAGGGAAACGATTATGCAAAAAAAGCTACATTATTTTATTTTTTCATGTAAATTTCTTTGGTATTATTAAAAATGTGTCTATTTTTGCACCATATTTTGTGTCGTAAAGATACAAAAATTGAATAAACAAGATGAGGTATAGAAACTCTAACATGCGAAAGTGTCTAACTACTAAAACAATAGCACAATGTGCAGCGTTCTTTTTATTCTGTTTGCTTCCTTTAAAAGGAGTTTGCCAAACAGGAGAAAGTACGGTAAATACTTTAGTAGAGATGGGATTTGAAAATGTAGGGTGGACGGAAGACGGCAAAGAACGCGTATACGTATTGCAAAATTCCACATATCGTTTGAACGGAGTAGGTATTGGTAAAGCTGTAGATGTCATCCAAAAGATGGGTTTACCGGATAAAAAGCCATGTAGAGTAATCGTTTTAGACAATAATGTACCTCAAATTTCTCTTTACTATAAACCGGTAATCGGTGATAGTATTCCAGAAGCAAGTCGCCGGGATTGGGACGTCAGTTACGATTTAGGCGATTCATGGGAACAAATTCGGAAACAAAAGAGAAAAAATAGTTCTTTGTTTAAGGTAGATATTGTAGTATATCCGGAACTGAAACTGAAGAACCTGGTCATAACACAGATATATCAGGTTCTTTTCAATTTGAATCCTACGATTGAAGTTTCGTTGTGGAAAGGTATGAAATTTATCGGGCAAGTTATTATTCCCGTATATAATGAATATGGAAGTTCTTATGAACAAGTTCGCCAAGGCTATGTAGCTTTATCGCAATCTGTGAGACTTCCGTACAATATTTTTCTGACGGCAACAATCGGTTCATTCAATAATTATCGTTGGGGAGGAACTTTGGATGCAAAACATATTTTTAAAGATGAACGGTTTTCAGTGGAAGGACGCATTGGCTATACCGGGCGTTCACGTTTTGAGGATTGGCGCTGGAAAGTAAGTCCTTTGAAGCGTATAACCTGGAATTTGGGAGGCAGCTTTTACTGGCCTGAGTATAATACATCGCTCTCCTTGAAAGTTGAACAGTATTTGTTAGGTGAAAAAGGAGTTCGTTTCGATATGGTACGTAACTTTAGATATGTGTCTATCGGTTTTTATGGTATGAAAGTACAAAATGCCGGAAATAAAGGATATAATGGTGGCTTTCGTTTTCAAATCGCATTGCCGCCTTACAAATATAAAAGAAAAGGATATATACCAAGGGTTATGCCCTCGGAATATTTCGGAATGTCGTATAATGCGGGTAACGAACAATATTATGGGCGTTCGTTCAATCCTCGTGTAGACGACAATATGGCAACAGAGAATAGTTTTAACCCATATTTTATTAAATCAGAATTATTAAATTTTTAATTTTTTATTGAGATGAAAATGAAAAGTAATTTTTTTGGTGTTACCGCTAAGTTAGCGATAGCCATTTTAGCAGTCGGTACTATGTTTACAAGCTGCTATGATTCAGAAAACGGTGATGTTTCAAAACCGTATAAGGCACCGGATGCAGTTTATACATTTGTTGTTACGGTAAGCAATGGTATTACAGGCGCCCCTGTAAGTAATGCTACTGTTACTGCTGGTTCTACTGCATGTGCATCTGTAGGTAATGGTGTTTATCAAGCAGTTGTTACTAACGACCAAACAGGAACTAAGATGCCGGCTACAATGACAGTATCAGTTGCAGCAACTAGCGAGTATGAAAAAGCAGAAGCAACAGTAAACATAGCTACTATTGAGAATGGTCAAGCTATTACTTGCTATGCTAACATTATCGTAAATCCGACTGGATATGTTCCAGAAGGATTGAAAGTAGAAACTTCTTCTAATCTGACTTCTGAAACAGGTTCTTTCACTGGTGATAAGACTCTTGAAGGCGAGAATGTTGAATATGTAGACAACATGGATATCATCAACTCATCTGATGATCCGATGCAAGTTACTAAAAACATTAAAGTTTTCATTGGTGCTAAATATCTGCAACAACCTGCTGAAACAAAAGCTATTGATGTTATTGCTGAACTTAAAAAGTACATTGAAAGCGTAGAAGGTACAGTAGGAACTGATTTCTCAACAGAAGTAAGACCTTACTCTTTCTTGTTGCCTGCTAAGTCTGCTTTGCAGAAGATTTCTGTTCAATACATGTATGATGATAAGACATTCAACTTTACATATAATGGTGTTTCATATGTTGCTAAGACAAGACGCGTTGTTAGTGTAATCTTCAGCAATACTCCGGTATTGACAGAGATGTATCACGGACATGGACACGGTCATGGTCATGGTGGTGATTTGAATGCCGGTGGTGGTATCTTTGAATAATAATTCAGTCAGAAAGATAGCGCAATAAAAAAATGAAAAGAAAGCAAAGATGAGGTATATATTGGGAAAAGTAATCCTTATAGGTTTATTGCTGTGTTGTCCTCTCTTGCTTTCGGCTCAATTGACGTATGGTACCACCGGTTTATTGCATGCCCCTTCGGCAGAAATGCAAAGGGATAAAACGGTGATGATTGGTGGTAACTTTTTGAATCAGGAGATAACTCCTCCTACATGGTACTATCATACGTACAATTATTTTCTGAATGTGACCATATTTCCCTGGTTAGAAGTGGCATACACATGTACACTTTTTAAAGCGGAAGCACTGGGCCTTGGTCCTTATGGTTACACAGGATTTACAAATCAGGACAGATATTTCTCTGTCCGACTGCGAGCTTTGAAAGAAGGACAATTCTGGAAACATATGCCGGCTGTGGTAGTGGGAGCTTCGGATCCTTATACTGAATCCGGTGATGGACAGATATCATCAGTTGACGGTAACGGTTATTTTTGCCGCTTCTATATTGCGGCGACAAAACATATCCCGGTAGGAAAAGAGACGATAGGTGTACATCTCTCCTATCTTTTCAACCACCGCAACGATTATCCCTTAAACGGACCAGCTGTAGGCATTACCTACAACCCTTCTTTTCATCCGCAATTGCGAGTAATCGCAGAGTATGATTCGAAAGATTTTGCGTTGGGTGCCACCTATTTGCTTTTCAACCATTTGCATGCGCAGGTAGAATTGCAAAAAATGAAATACTTTACCGGCGGACTTACTTACAAGATTTATTTGAAGTAAGCGAGTGGTCGGAGCAAATAATTAAAAAAGAGTTGAAATACAAAAATAAAAAAACAATGAAAAGTAAATTAGTAATATTATCTTTGATGTTGGCTGGTGCTACTGTTGCAACAGCTCAGACAAAAGAGAAATTCGTCAGCGAAAAAGCCGGAGACAATATCTTCGTGAGCGTGACTGGTGGAGTTTCTTTGGTAAATTCGGGTAAGAGTGAGGGTAAATTTGGAGACCCGGCTCCCCATATTACCGTATCTCTTGGTAAGTGGTTTACTCCGGTTTGGGGTGTGCGTGCTCAAGGTGGCTTGTGGAAAGCTAACTTTAACACACAATGGTCTGAAGGTACTTATGCTGCTGACGGTAGCATGGTAGGTTCAAAAGTAAACAATGACAAGAATGTAGGTCAAATTCGTTTGGATGGTTTGTTCAACCTTTCAAATGCTATTGGTGGATACAATCCTGATCGTTTGTTCACTTTGTCTGTATTTGCAGGTCCTGGTTTGACTATTGCTAAGGGTGCAAGCTCTTTCGAAATTGCAGAAAATCAAGCAGGTACTGCTTGGCATAAAGTTCGCCCCGCAGGTGCTGATGATAAGACTGGTGCTTATATCAACGGTTCTGCAGGTTTATTGGGTAAATTCAATGTAAACAACTACCTCGATATAGATATCGAAGCTCGTGGTGAATTAGCTTCTTCTTATCTGGGTTATTTGTCATCTTCAAGAACTGTAGGTGGCGTATATGTTGGTGCAGGTCTTACTTATACTTTCGGCGGCAAGAAATTCATCTCTTGTGGCGCAAAGGTTGACCAGGATGCTATCAACGCTGAAATCAACAGATACAGAAGTGAATTGGCACAGGCTCAGGCTGACCTGGCTAACGCTAAGAACGCTTTGGCTAACGTGAAACCTGTAACTAAGGAAGTTGTGAAGGAAGTTGAAGTTGCCGGTCCTCGTGCTATCTTCTTCAAGATTGGTAGCGCTCGTATCGATGATTACGGTATGGTTAACATCCAGTTGGCAGCTAAGATTCTGAAAGCTAATCCGGATAAGAAGTATAAAGTTGCCGGTTATGCTGATAAGGCTACGGGTAGCGCTTCTTGGAACCAGAAGTTGTCTGAAAAACGTGCTCAGGGTGTTTACGATGCATTGATCAAAGAAGGCGTAAGCAAAGATCAACTTGAACTCGTAGGCTTCGGTGGTACAGCTAACATGTTCGGCAAGAACTACTTGAACCGTGTAGTGATTCTGGAATAAGATATAGGGTTAAAGAGAGCTTAAAGCTCTAAACGAGAGAGGGCGGCTAACTTGTGTTAGCCGCCCTCTCCATTTTTATTCTATTAATAAATCAATATATCAGTTTTACATTATCAATCCAAAGTGAATTGCCCGGAGAACCGATATATGCTCCTCCATGACTGGAAGTGAATTGCAATAATAAATGGGTAGGAACATCCTCTTCCGTTCCCCATGCCACTTCTTTCACAGGAACGCTTTCACCTTTACTGTTGATTGCATAACGTTCTTCTACCTGAAGGCGCATCATATGTGGCTTATAGGCAGGATCACCGGTTATATCGCCGTACATAATTGAATAAGTGGCATTATCACGCCAATCGGGAGTAGTATTATAATAGCGCACTACCATAGTTCCTACACGTTTGGCAAAAATGTTACCATCCTTATCTTCCCAACGTTTCTGCAAGAATAGATTCACTTCCGGAAAGTCTTTACCATCCACATCAGTGATACGGCTGAAACCGGTAGCACGAATGCGCTTCTCTCTATCAGACATCTTTACCTTATAATCGAACTGGACAGCAATAGGCTTCTTAGTAAAAGGAATACCGGAATTCAGCATTTTTTGCGGATTTTTGGTCCCCTTGATTGGCTCATGCACTGACCCCAGAAACATAGAGCCTGCGGCAAGCACTGTGATATCAACAATCCCCAATACTTTTACACTCTCCATACGAGTATCCATGCGTGCACAGTAGCCATCTCCACGCTTTTCAGGAAATACGGAGGTATTCGTTTTAGTAATACCAGCCACACGCGCCATCACGTTGGAAGTTGCCCACGGCGAACCACCCATATTCGTATAAGCTTTGTTCTCACGAATAGTTGCTGTCGGTCCGATGGCATACACATTCTTCATTGCACCACCGATAATGCCCGACTCTTTAATCTGCCGATCTATCCACTGGTCCATATTACCAAATGGAATCATCTCCACAGTATGCTGTTGCTGCTGCGCAGATGCCATTCCGCAACATAAAAAAGCGGATAGCAGACCATACATACAAATTTTCTTCTGCATCATCTTCTTAAATTGAGAGTTATAAATTGAAAATTAAAAATTGAGAAATAATAGACACGCAATCATTCATTTCTTAATTTCCAATTTTTAATTATTATATATCGTACTTCCACTGATCCAATGCAAAGTTCCAGTTATCCTGAACCAATTGCACAGTGCGATCATCATACTTATATTTATTCTTCTTGTATCCTTTTTTTTCACCTACATACTTCTCTATATCAGCCCGCGCTTCTGCAAATCCGGGAATGGATAAATCCCGATAAATCTGCTCAGTCATTCCCATAGCATCCGCCTCAAAATCCTCGAATTTAACTTCTATCAGATTACCGGCAGGAATGAATGACTTATCCGCCTCATATTTATGATACAACTTAGCATAAATAGAGAGAATGTTACTTTCCAATTCTTCATTACTGATATCCTGCAATTTCAATGGTTGAATAGTATTCGTAAAGAAACTACGGGTACTCTCGAATACCGTATAAGGATTACGCATCAGATAGATAAATTTAGCATTGGGGAACATCTTAACAAGCTCCTTTACGCGCCCTGTATGTGGCGGATTCTTACTCAGGAATTGCGTTCCATTCGTGTTCCACAGTGATATTTTAATCAGCTTGACAAACACTTCCTCAAAAACTTTCAATTCCGCCTCCGTAATATCATCGAACAGTAAATATTTATCTGCATATTCCTGCTGATATTTAGGAAGGAACCAGAAGTTATAATAAGTATAAGGCATCATATTGGCAAGCGCAAACTCTTCTTCCTGCGGCAGGTCTACAGCAAGTTCCATGTTATCCGTGGGACGCTTGTCAGGCATCAGCCAACTCATGTTCTTCTTGAAGAAAGGTTGTCCCCACATCATCAGATGCGGAAAAACGGTCTGATAAGTGGTATTATAGCCAAAATGTTTGTCGCACGAAAATACATTATGCACAAAGGTAGTTCCACTACGCCAATGGCCAAGGATGAATACCGGATCATGTTCTAAAGCTTGAGAAGCTAATTGTTTCTCGTAGCGTCCATTCTGTAAAGGAGCCAACGTAGAGAGCAAACGACATACTGCTTTAGTCAGACGATACTTGCCTTTATACGCTGCATCTATTTCCCGCCCCTTGGTTATGGCATTAAATGTCTTCCAATCGGCACCTACCAATGTATTTATAGGAAGTTTATTAAATTCAAGTAAACCCATAGTTATTAAATTGAGAATTGAGAATTGAAAATTAAAAATTGAGAAATAGCCATGCGGACTAAAAGCTGATGTATAATTTCCCAAGTATCATTTTTCATTTTTTAATTTTTAATTAAAATAGTGATACCCTGACGTTCCAAGTCCTTCACTGCCTTTTCTATGGCTTCATAATGCTCGGGAGCAATGCCGAGCTTCGGTAGATCCAGAACAGGAAGGTCAGCAGAAAGATGCATGTCCTTATCCTCTACCCTATTGATAATCATACCAACAGCACAAGTATTATTGGTTATCGGGTCAATCAGGATGAATGCACCTGTAGCCTTATTCTTTTGATAAGGGTCAAAGAACATTTCTTTGGCAGTAGTGAACACCACACGAGCTATTTGATTCAACTGCATCGGCAGACTATCAGCTGTCAACTGACCATTGTCAATTGATAACTGCTCCATCGTATTGACATCTACCTTATACCTTATGTTATCAATACGCGAGCGGCTCAGATTGGTAGTTTGCTTAATGAAAAAAGACTTATTAAGATCCATCGGTTCCTCATCCATCCACACCAACATGGCTTCAAAATTGCGGTCTACAACGGGCAAATTACCAGGATGCACCAACATCTCTCCTCTCGATACATCTATTTCATCCTCCAGAGTCAACGTTACGGACTGAGGCGGAAAAGCATATTCCAATTCGCCATCATAAGTAACAATACTTTTGACACGTGATTTCTTACCTGATGGCAACGCTATAACTTCACCTCCTTTGCGAATGATACCTGACGCTACCTTACCGCAGAAACCACGGAAATCAAGGTTAGGACGCAACACATATTGCACCGGGAAACGAAAATCCGTCAGATTATGATCGTTATCAATATGAACAGTTTCCAAAAAATCAAGCAAAGAAGTGCCATTGTACCAGGGAGTACGTTCAGATCTCTCCACCACATTATCACCATCCAAAGCCGATAACGGAATACAAGTTACATCCGGAATAGCCAATGGAGCAATAAATTCCTTATACTCTTTAACGATTTCATTGAAACGTTCTTCCGAAAAATCTACCAAATCCATCTTATTAACAGCAAGCACCACATGCTTGATACCTAACAAAGATACCAGGAAAGAGTGACGACGTGTCTGCGTGATGACGCCTGTACGAGCATCTACAAGTATAATCGCCAAATTGGCCGTTGAGCCTCCGGTAATCATATTACGCGTATATTGCTCGTGTCCCGGAGTATCAGCAATGATAAACTTACGGTTATTAGTAGAAAAATAACGATATGCCACATCAATCGTAATACCCTGTTCACGCTCAGCTTTCAAACCATCCAGTAACAATGCATAATCAATATGATCACCCGCATTTCCCATGCGTTTGCTGTCGCGTTCCAGTGCATCCAACTGGTCTTCATATAATTTTTTGCTGTCAAACAACAAACGTCCAATCAGCGTGGATTTACCATCGTCCACCGAACCGGCTGTCAGAAAACGAAGTAAGTCTTTCTGTTCGTCTTTATCCAGAAAAGCCTTAATATCTAATTTAGAGTTATTCTCCATCACTTTTTACTTTATTAATTGTCACCTTTATTTTCTTAAACCTAAGCTTTAAACTTCTAAAGGTCAGGTTTAAGATTCCAGTCCTCAGGTTTTATTTTTTAATTCTTTAATTTTTAATTCCTAAAAGTATCCTTCACGCTTCTTCTGCTCCATACTGGCATCCTGGTCGAAATCAATTACACGAGTAGTGCGCTCACTCTTTGTGGTGGTCATCATTTCCTCTACAATCTTTTCAATGGTATCAGCACTGCTCTCCACAGCTCCAGTCAACGGCCAACAACCCAATGTACGAAAACGAACCATCCGCATTTTTATCTGATCACGATACTTTTCGGGCAGACGATCATCATCCGCCATAATCAGATTACCATCCATTTCCACGCAAGGACGCTCCTTAGCATAATACAACGGAACAATAGGAATATTCTCTAAACGGATATATTGCCAGATATCCAACTCTGTCCAGTTACTCAATGGAAATACGCGAATACTCTCTCCTTTGTGTACGCGGGCATTATAAATATCCCACAATTCCGGACGCTGATTTTTCGGGTCCCACTGGTGGAACTTATCACGGAAAGAAAAGATACGCTCTTTGGCACGCGATTTCTCTTCATCACGACGGGCACCACCAAAGGCCGCATCGAATTTATACTTATCCAAAGCACTCAAAAGCGCCTTAGTCTTCATCAAATCCGTATGTACTTTACTTCCATGAGTAAAAGGCCCTACTCCTGCATGAAAGGCTTCCATATTGCTCTCAACAATCAGATTCCAGCCATACTTTTTAGCATATTCATTACGGAATTCAATCATCTCCTTAAATTTCCACTTCGAATCAATATGCATCAACGGGAAGGGTACTTTACCGGGATAAAAGGCTTTTTCGGCAAGACGAACCATCACCGAGGAGTCTTTACCGATACTATAGAGCATCACCGGGTTTTCAAATTCCGCAGCCACTTCACGGATGATATGAATAGACTCAGCTTCGAGTTCTTTCAGATGGCTTAATTTATATTCTTCCATTTTTATATAATCACTTTTTAGTCTGTATCTTCGGTAAAATGAGTTCAAGCAACTTATTGACTGATTCTTCCAGGCTGAGCACTGCAGTATCCAGTGTTAGTGCCGGACATACAGGAGCTTCAAACGGGGCGGAAATTCCTGTGAAATTCTTAATCTCCCCCCGACGTGCTTTGGCATACAAGCCTTTCACGTCTCTGCGTTCACACTCAGCTAAAGGGGTGCTGACGTATACCTCAATGAAGTCATCCTGCCCAATGATATTAGCCGCCATTTCACGGATATCATTGTTAGGACTGATAAACGCAGCAATAGTAATAATGCCTGTATCAAGAAAAAGTTTAGAAACTTCAGCTATACGGCGGATATTTTCCACGCGGTCAGCTTCGGTGAAACCCAGATTATTGTTGATGCCACTACGGATATTATCACCATCCAGAATACGGCACAGCAAACCGCGTTTGTGCAACTCACGCTCCAAAGCAATAGCTATTGTACTTTTGCCGGAACCACTTAATCCGGTAAACCATATCATTACACTATGTTGACCGAGAAGCTCTTCTTTGTCCTCTCTCGACAACATCCTATCAAAAATCGGATATATATTATTATCTGTCATAATCTAATTAAAAGGGCCAAATTAATGGAATCAGGAATATGGATATTAGGAATGCTATAATATTTAAAGGCAAACCGATACGGACAAAGTCAGTAAACTTATAGTTTCCGATACCTTGTACGATAAGATTCGTCTGATAACCGATGGGTGTAGAAAAACTGGCGGAAGCAGCCATACAAATCACCACAAAGAAAGGCATAGGGCTGACACCCATTTGCGAAGAAATGGAGAGTGCCAACGGAAAAGCCAATGCAGCAGCAGCATTATTGGTTATCAGTTCGGTAAATAAATTCGTAATGATAAAGACAGCGGCCAACAGCACTTGCGGTCCGTAATGCTCAGTCATACCGATAATATAGCTTGCTACTATATCTGCCACACCAGAGTTGACCATTGCTTTACTAATGGCAAAAGCACAAGCAATTGTTATCAGGATATCCCAAGAAATATATTTGGTATACTTACGTGCCGGAAAGATTTTAGTCCATGCCATAATAATCGTAGTCACAGAAACAAAGAAAAACATATCCAGCTTGATATTCGGGAAGGCTTCCTTCACTGCCGGCAATTCGCCCACCGTGGCACCGGTAATCATCAGTATCAGTAAGACAAGGGCAAACCAGCGCTTCCCTTTCCCCGGAACAGGTTCATTATCCTTGCCATTGGCCAGCAAAACGAATACAGAAGATTCGCCCCACGTCTGAACGAAAGAATCATCCGCCATTACTACCAATGTGTCACCGTCACGCAAAACTTCGTTATCCAGATTCTCCGTAATGCTTTGACCACTTCGCTTTATTTCCTTAACAGCAGCCCCATAGTGACGTTGGAAATTGAACTCACCCAACTTTTTATTAATACCGGGAAAACGGGGACCCAGCACTGCCTCAACCCGGTGCAAACTACTATCCTCTTCCTCTTCATCATCCAATTTCACCGCATCCGTACGAACATCCGGCAAGAGTTTGGACGAGAACAAAAACAGATAAATAATACCTGCAACAGCTATGAATATCCCGACCTTTCCCAATTCAAACATGGTGAATCCTTCATAACCGGCTTCCAGTATCATACCATGTACCACCAGATTAGTAGAAGTGCCAATAAGGGTGCAGATACCACCCAGAATAGTCACGTAAGAAAGAGGAATCAGAAACTTGGTAGCAGGTAATTTTACCGATTCTGCCCAGCGTTTAATAATCGGGGCAAATATAACAACAACGGGAGTATTATTGAGAAAAGCGGAAATAAAAGAGATAGTAGGAAGCATACGTAACTGGGCTTTAAACACTGTTGTTCTGCCCTGAGGAAGCAATTTCTTGATGACCTGCCCCAATGCACCGGACTGGCGGATACCTTCACTGACCAGAAACAGCATGGCTACAGTAATCATCCCTTTATTACTAAACCCTTCCAGCATCTCTTTAGGCGTCAGGATACCTGCACACAAAAACAAAACTACAACAGAAAATAGCACCATTCCGGGACGCATTTTATCCAGCACTAATGCAACGACCATGCCCAAAAGTGCCAAAAGCACGAATACTATATCAAATGTCATATACTACACTGTATCTTATTAATTTTTCATTCGCTTGGGTTCAACGATAAACCACGGATTTAGCAGATTCTCTTTATTATAGCAAAGTGGCTCTTCTTTCCCGGCCTGGTAGATTTCCATTCCGGCAGCACGCACAATGGCATGTCCTGCAGCCGTATCCCACTCCATAGTAGGTGCAAAACGAGGATATACGTTTGCTTTCCCTTCCGCCACAAGGCAAATTTTAATGGAACTGCCACTGGACACAAGTTCTACTCCCGAATGCAGGCGTTTCATATCTTCAATATAAACCTCAGTCTCCGGCGACAAATGCGAACGGGAAGCAACTATCACGAACCTATCTCTTACAGTCGTAGCCGGCAGGCGGGTGGCAGATGCAATCAATTCGTTCAGTGAGGCACCTCCGCGCGAAGTTACACCGGACAATTTATATGCACCAAGTTGTTCTTCTGCAAAATAAAGTTCTTGTTTCACAGGGAGATAGATAACTCCCATCACCGGTACAGAATTATGAACCCATGCAATATTTACAGTAAACTCTCCATTCCGCTTGATGAACTCTTTAGTCCCGTCCAGCGGATCCACAATCCAGAAAGCATCCCATCCGGAACGCTCTGCATAGGGCAAATGTTTGCCTTCTTCACTAAGAATGGGGAAAGGGGTATTGCATAGAAACCCGGTAATAGTTTCATGCGCTTTACGATCGGCAATTGTTAAAGGGGAGTTATCCGCTTTTCTCTCTATTTCAAAGTCAGATGCCGGGTCGTTATAGATGGCAAGTATGTCTGCACCGGCTTGCAGAGCTGCATCTATCGCGTTTAAGATATATCGTTGTTCCATATATGGTATCTATACTTATATATAGTGTGCAAAATTAAAAACTTTTTCATCCTCAAAAGTTTCCACCCTTTGTTTTATAACTTCTTTTAAACTACCTAACACATTTATAAGCACTTTTCACAATCAATGAAACAGAAAAGGTACTTCAATGAAATATCGAAGTACCTTTTCCTAAAAACAGTTCTTTTTTCAACCTATTTTTTATATTGTTATATGTCCTATTTATAAGGAATCTATTATTTTATAACATATAAGTTTCAATATTTATAGCGGAGCGACTTATCCAAATCAGACTTCGCTTTCATCGGTATAAACGTAAATCCCCATTCATAATTTTGGTTGGCAGGTATCGTATAACCAGGCTGAACTTTTGCTCCCCAACTATCATAACCGGCTACCCCCTGCTGCTTCATATCTACACATACTTCTACAAAGTCCCGGGGAACAATATCATTGATATGAGTCATTTTCCGCATAACATTTCTGGCTTCATCCACATTATGATCATTTATCTCCTCCGGAGAACGGTTACGCCATTGATAGGGATGTGATGATTCTTCCGAATCAAAATCTTCCACGGTATTCCTCAAGGCATTGAAACCTATTGTCTGGTCTGCCTGTATCAGTAGTCCACTACCCTCCTTATTCGTTAAAGCCACCCAACGGGTATCAGTACGATGTCCATTTTCCTGTGGGCGCACATAGCCTACATACATATCATCAGCAGTTGTCCTATAACGTCCCACCATGGTTCCCGCATTGCGGTCTATGTAATTTTCTTCCGGTCCACGACCAAAATATTCTATGACATTCATTTCTTGCGGTATGCGAAAACGTACACCAATACGAGGTACTTCAAGCGTATTTTTCTTTTCTTGCTTTTTACCGGGAGTATAAGTAGCAAGGTGAGTATCTTCCAGTATATTGGTTTCTACTGCATTCTGATTGGTTGAGGTAAACTTCACCGCTACATTGACCACTCCATCCGGATATATTTTATAATCTACCAGATATTGATTACCAGCCGGCAAGGTATATACCGCACTCACCACCGCATTTTTTCCTTCCGTTCTTACGGATGCATCACTTACCTTAAAATTACGGCTTGACATCTTCCATATCTGCAAACGCTTCGGATTGGTGTTACCGTAATCATTATCATTAGGTGCACGCCAGAAGTTAGGCTGTACTCCAAAACCCTTATCAAAATATTCAATGCCATTCACTTTATAGGAAATAACCATTCCTGAAGCACGATTGAACTCAAAATAGACCTTAGGGGAAGAAACAACCAAGTTACTTCCTTCTTCTTTCGGATTTAAAGCCGGACCTGATGTTTTATATACCACTTTATCGGCATCTGCCGGTAATCTAAACTGTTCATAAGCTATTTCATATCCTGCCGGTATCAGCGGCTCAGGTTGAGTGGTAAGTACGCTAAAATGTACAAAGTATTCCACTCCGGCTTTTCCTTTCATATTTTTCACGGGAATAGAAAACTCTTTTCCCGCCTGTGGGGCTACATCTAATGTCAGTTTTCCTTTTCTCACGACAATGCCATTTGCGCGTAATTCATACTGAACAGCATACTTTTTCAGATTAGTAAAATAGAAACGATTTACGACCTGATACTTACCGGCAGCTGCATCAACAGCATTGAAAGCTACATTCTGGTGCGCATATTTCACTTCTGCTATGGCAGGATGGGGTTTGCGGTCAGGACCAACCAAACCATTACAACAAAAGTTACCGTCACTCGGCATATTCACACCGTAATCACCTCCGTATGCCCAGTACTGGCGTCCATTTTCATCCGTTCTCAGCAATCCCTGATCCACCCAGTCCCAGATATATCCGCCCTGGAGATTGGGATATTTATAAATCTCTTTCCACTGATCCCATAGATTACCATTCGAATTACCCATGGCATGAGAGTATTCCGAAGGGACTACCGGACGGTCAGAACCTGTTTCTCCAATATATCTCAGCCATTCCGCACTGGGGTATTGCGGTACATACATATCCGAATTCCATTCCCACTGTGCACGCTCATAATTCACGGGTCTATCCATCAGATTTTTATCCTGATTTTTCAACCATAGGTATGTCTGATAGAAATTGTAACCATTACCTCCTTCATTTCCCAAAGACCAGAATGTTACGGAAGGATAGTTCTTATTGCGTTCATACATATTCATTGTACGATACATATGCGGCTTCAGCCATTCCGGATCGTTACCTAATGTTCCGCCTCTGCGCAAATCGTAATACATTCCATGTGATTCTATATTGGCCTCATCATATACATACAGTCCGAATTCATCACATAATTCATAAAAACGGCGATCCTGAGGATAATGACAGAGACGAACCGTATTTATATTATTACGCTTCATCAGTTCAAAATCCTTGCGCATCAGTTCTTCCGTTACATAGTGACCTGTTCGTTCATCATGTTCATGGATATTGACTCCCTTCAACTTTAAAGGTTGACCGTTAATCATAAGTACTACATACGGCTTTCCATTCTTAGCTTTCCGAGCGATTTCCTTGATTTCAATTCGCCGGAAACCAACATTGAAAGGAATCACCTCAGTCACCTTATTTCCTTCTTTCAGTGTAATCAACAGTTTATATAGATTAGGAGATTCAGAAGTCCAGTTTTTTACTTCCGGCAGGTTTGCATCAAATGTGACTGTCTGGACGCCTGCACCTTTCACATCGCAGTTCTCTGCGGAAGTCACAACAATCTTTCCGGAAGACTTATCTATCAATTCATAAAGCACCTGCAAGTTTTTACCCGACGAAACATTATTACGGATATCAACAGCCAATTTAAAAATACCATTTGTATAACTATCGTCCAAAGTAGAAACCACTCGGAAATCTTTCACTGCCGTTTTGGGCTGAGAATAAAGAAAGACGTCACGTTCAATACCGCTCAGACGCCAAAAATCCTGACACTCCAGATATGAGCCGGTACTCCAGCGGAATATTTTCAGCACCAGTGTATTCTTGCCGTCCCGTATATACTTGTTTATCAAAAATTCTGCCGGATTTTTAGAATCTTCATTATAACCTACTTCCTGTCCGTTCAGGTATACATAGACTCCGGATTTTGCACCTGCTATATGCAGGTAAATATCACGTGACATCCAATCTTTCGGAACCGTTATTTCCCGGCGATAAATACCTACCGGTATATCATCGGGCAACTGCGGAGGTTGTGGATTAAGTGCCTTAAATTCATATCCGTGATTGGTATAAATAGGTATACCATATCCTTGCGCTTCCCAGTTTCCCGGAACCTGAATATCATTCCATCCCTTCATCTCAGCTACCGTTCGAACAGCATCTGCGGGTAAATTACGATGTGAATCAGAATAATAGAATTTCCAGGTTCCATTGAGCAACTTATAATATTTGCTGTTTTCATACTTCCCATTCAATGCCGCCTGACGAGTGTCATACGTCATGAAAGCTGTACGAGGGGCTTCCCTATTCACGGAGACGGTCTGGATATCTTGCCAATAAGGGAGAACATGCGCAGGCTTTTCGCCGGCATTTGCTACTGCTGCAGAGAGACTTAATATGCAAGCTCCCAATAAAGCCATTCTACTTCTATTCATACTATTAGATTATGTTACACAGATAATTTGCAAATTAAACTAATTTTTCAATATATATATACTCAATTATTATCTTTTTTGCCCTTTATTTTGTCCTCATATCTCATCAAAGCTTCCAAATAATAATAATCAGCATATATCAAAGGAACATCAATCTCTTCGCCATGCGGTATACTTCCTACACTATGCATCAATATAAAATTGCAATTCGTATCCGGTTCCGCCAGATAGGCGGGAGAAGAAAGAGACTGTAATATGTGTATTGCTGCAGCATTATATTTTTCCCCCTCTGCCACATAATCCGCCAATTCCAGAAAGGCAGAGGCTGCAATCGCCGCTGCCGAAGCATCACGCGGTATGACTTTATACTTCTGCGGATCATAATTCCAGTCAGGTACATATCCCTCCTGACCAGCATTAAAGTCCCAATATGGTATTCCATCTTCCGGCAAATTCGGATGATTCAGCCAGAAATCTGCCGTATGAACAGCCATCTCCAAAAAATCGTTTCTATGAGTCTCACGATAGGCCATCGTGTACCCGTAAATGGCCCAAGCTTGCCCACGAGCCCATGCTGAGTTATCAGAAAATCCCTGGCAGGTGGCCTGATTCAGCACCTCCCCTGTTTCTTCATCATAATTAACAACATGATAATTACTATAATCTTCACGGAACTGATTCCTGGCCGCTGTCTCGGCATGCCGATTAGCTATTTGAGCATAAATGGAATCTCCAGTCACTTTGGTGGCAAAATACAATAGTTCCAAATTCATCATATTGTCAATAATAACCGGATAAAACCACTCATCTTTGCCATTCCATGCTTTCCGGTAATTCCACGACTTAATACTACCTGTTTTTTCATTAAAACGAGTACACAATGAGCGGGCTGATTCAACCAGAATATCCTTATAAGACTCATTCCCAGTCAAACGATATGCATTTCCAAAACTACAATACATCAGAAAACCAATATCATGATGATTAGTCAATTTCTTTAAGGGTTCAAGTGCCTCTGTCCATTTCAAAGCAGCATTTTTCCAGATTTCCTTGCCCGTATATTCATATACATACCACAAACATCCGGGATAAAATCCCTCCGTCCAGTCATTTTTATGAGTTACCCTAAGTTTACCATCCTTGCCTATCGTACGAGGATAGTCTGTTGATTCAGGCACAACCTTTAACTGATTTGATAATTGTTGTTCCGCTCGGTCAAACCCACGTTTTACAAATTCTGTATTCTCTCTTCCGCCACATGCAATCAACACTAATATCGATATGCATAAAATGTAAAATATTTTCATTATATATATTTTATATCTTTTACAACAGTACATCTTTGTTCCATCCTTAATTTCTATTTTCGTCATCGTTTTTATAGAAAGGCCACGCCTATATTACCATCGGTGTGGCCTTTTATATGAATTTGATTATTCCCAGCCAGGATTCTGATCCAGATTCTTATTTTTAAAGAGCTCTGTATTTGCTATCGGATAGAAATACAATTTATCACTTATCTTTCTGGAGTCTAATGTAAACTTCTTATAGTTCACTTCATCGCCATCTTTCGTGATTTTCACTCCATAAATATCTTTGGATTCATCCAGTTCTTTCCAACGGCGAAGATCCCAAAAGCGGTGCCCTTCAAAAGCCAATTCCACCCTGCGCTCATGTTTCACGCGCTTTAAAAACATCTCAGGTGATAAAGTACCTGATAAAGCGGGCATATTCACTCCTGCTCTGCCACGAACAGCATTCACGGCAGCTAACGCAGTCATGCCACATTTATCTGTAGTTTTGTTTATATCTCCATAAGCATTTACCATTGCTTCGGCATAATTTAGCAATACCTCGGCATATCGGAACAATACCCAGTTATGATGAGTTGCAGCAGAAGAGGAGCCTGCTTCAAAACTAATACTCTTGTCTACATACTTGCGCAGATAATAACCGGTGGAAGTAGCATTGGTCAAAGGCAAGCCATTGGCGCCACCTTCATATATTTCCACAGCATTCGAAGCCGGCCATGCCATGCCATTATGCACAAGAGTCAGATAGAAACGGGGATCTCTGTTTTCATAAGGATTCTTGCTCATTTCCTCATTATTCCAATCAAACTCCTCACCTGTTGCCATTTCAAAGGCACTTGCCAGATTTTCCGTCGGACAAGTAGTTGTTTTACCACCAGTTACCCCCATAGGAAAGTTAGCAGCCTCAAAACTTGTGCTTGTTCCTGTAGGACGTACCAAAATCATTTCACCACTTGCAGTACTGGTTGCACCGAACAAATTAGAGAAACTGCCATCCAATTTATATCCTAAAGTAGAACTCTGTCCGATAAGCTCATATGCAGCTTCGGCAGCAGCCACCCACTTATTCTTATCATTACTTGTATTAAACAGCGGACTGGCTGCATACAAAGCAACACGTGCTTTCAAGGCCAGGGCGGCACCTCTCGTGGCACGGCCTAATTCACTGCCAGGCATCTTCTTATAATCTACAGGAAGCTTTGCTGAAAGTTCCGTACACTCAGAAACGATAAAATCAAAGATTTGTTCTGCTGAAGCAGGTTCCGCTGTTTTAGCTTCTTCCTGAGTCACAACCTTAGTTATCAGGGGTACATTCTGATAACGTCTTGTCAACTCAAAGTAAAAATAGGCACGCAGGAAACGAATTTCATACTCAAAATTAGGATAAGTAACCATCCAGTTATCATAGTCATTCGTGTTTTCCCATGTTTCAAATTTCAACCCGGTCAAGTTATCCAGATAGAAATTTGCATCATGAATGCCGTTGTAATAATTGGCGAACTGATCATCTACCGTATAATTAGGCGACCAAGTACCATTTACAAAGCGCTGTATGGTGGATGATTCATAAATATGGACGGCATCATCTGTCGCAGCATCCAGCATGGCACCATCGATATTACAAAAGTTTGAAGGCAGATAGCCATAAACATCCGTCACAAATTGCTTAACGCGATTATAGCTCCCCTGAATTTCTTTCAAAGAGTAATAATCCGATTCATTGCAATCCATAAAATCACAGGATGCCAAAAAACTGACGGAGATAAGTATTGTAAATAATTTCTTTAGTTTCATAACATTCATTTTTTAGAAAGATAAATTAAATCCGAAGGCATATTGAGTCATAGTAGGGTGCTCGGCACCAATAGACTCCGGATCACGAAGGTCGATTCCATCCAGACAGAACAAGTCATGCCCGCGGGCAAATACTTTCACACCGGCCAGGAAACCTGTTTTCTTCAATAATCTGGTTGGGAAGTTATAATACAATTCCAATGTTCTCAACTTCAAAAAGGAGGCATCTGTTACCCACATAGAGTTGGTATTGTAATTATTGTCCGATCCGGAATAAGTCAGGCGCGGCAAAGTTCCATTCGGATTTGTTTCACTCCAGCGGTTTTCCCAATAGTAGGTAGAGATTGTATTGTTGCTTACAATCGGGCGATAAATACTTGCAGTATTCAGTACCTTGCTATAATTACCTACTCCTTGAAACAGCGCATACACTCCAAACCCTTTATACTCCAATCCTAAATCAAATGAATAATAAATTTCAGGGCAAGTGGCATTGTAACCCAAAGGCACCTCATCGTAAGCGTCAATCTTATTATCACCGTTCTGATCCTTGAACATCAAATCACCCGGACGCACATTACCTAATAATTGTTCCACGCCACGATTATCTATCTCATCCTGAGATTTATAGATTCCTACTACCTCATAACCGTAGATTTGGTTTAAAGAATTTCCGGTACGTTTCAGATAGTCATAGGGACGATATTCTTCATTCTGATTCTTAATCTTGTTGCGGGCAAAAGTGAACTGTCCGCCCAAATGGTATTTTACATTTCCAATTTTATCATCCCAAGCAAAAGAAGCCTCAACACCCTTGTTATCTACTACACCATTGTTAATCTTCGGTACAGACATACCAAATATCTGGGATATGGAGCCACCATTGCTCACCAGAATATCCGTACGATGATCATAGAACGCATCTAATGTTACCGATAACTTGTTCCAAGCTCTAAAGTCGATACCGACGTTCAGTTTATGAGATTTCTCATAAGTCAGACCATCAATCCCCATTTGAGTGTACTTCATACCGGATGATGAAGCGGGCACATTAGTGGCATTCTGAAAATAGAAAGAATTTCCACTACCATAAATATCCTGAAACAGATTTACGCTATAATCAGCACGACCGGAAATACCATAGGAAGCCCTGACTTTCAAGAGATTCAGCCAATCTCTCTGCATGAAATCCTCTTCAGACAGAATCCAGCCTGCACCAATTGCCGGAAAAATCCCCCAGCGGTCGTCCGGATCAAGTATACTGGAAGCTGAGCCGGATAGTGAGAAGTCAACCAGATAGCGATTATTGTAAGCATAATGCGCACTACCCACTATGTCCATAAATGCACGCCCGGAGTTCTGGCTCTTTGTTTTTGCTTTATCCATTGAGTAAAGCAGGGTTGCATTTAAACTGTGTTTATTCCACTGCTTTATATAATTGGTATAAAACTCCAGATTAAAATGAGTGGCAACTGACCCTACACTCTTCGAAAAGCCCAATGTACCTTCATTACGAAGGGTGGAATAACTCTTCTCACCGGTAGCCAGGTCAACAGAAGCCGACTCATAACCAAAATTCTTGGTATTGTTATCCCAATAAGAGGCTGTATTATCTATACCTACTTTAAAGCCTGCTGTCCAACCGGGCAATATGGCAGATAAATCCTGCTTCATGTGTACATCTGCATACATGGCACGTGTTTGAGACCGTGCATATCCTCTGCCGGAAATAAGAGCAACCGGATTGTTGGAATAGTTAGTCGTACCTCCCCATATTCCTCTGTCAGTTTTTACTGGGAACGCACCCGAAGGCACTTGGAATAATGCAGAGAAAATATTATCCGTACTCTCACCGGGACGATTGTGTTCTGTAAAGTTACCCAATAAATTCAACTGTACAGTAGTCGTTGGAGTGACTGTAATATCCAGATTTGTACGAATATTCAATCTTGTATATTTCAATTGCGTTGAGTAACCATCGTTATCCGATGTAGGTTTCAGTATCCCCCGGTTATCCAAGAAGTTCAGCATTGTATAGTAACGCACAAACTTACTTCCTCCCTGTGCCGTGAAATTCACATTGTCACCATAGCTCATATCTCTCAGTGATTCATCCAGCCAATCCACATTCGGATAAACGCCCGGATAAGTCTGATTCTTGAATGCATCCAATTCTGTGTTTGAGTAACGGGGAGCCAGCCCATCGTTCCTCATCGCCTCATTCAAAGCAGTGGCATACGTATAGCCATCTGCAAATTCAGGCAAGCGTTTAGGAGTTGCCATATTAAACTCATAGGAAAAAGTTATCTTGGGTGCACCTACAGTTCCCCGTTTGGTTTTTACAAGAATAACGCCATTGGCACCACGTATACCATACAAACTGGTAGCCACCGCATCTTTCAGGACACTTACGGATTCTATTTCCTCAGAGCTTAATTCATCAATCGAGCGTTCGAAGCCATCTACCAGTACCAGCGGGCTATTGGAACTCGAAGAACCGTTTCCACGTATATACAATGTTGCACCATTTTCCCAGACTGTACCGGCTTTCTGCAATACTGCCAGTCCCGGAAGCGTACCAAACAACTGGTTAGACGGTTTAATGCTATTCTTATGTGAGAGATTTGAAGTAACAGAGATTGCACCTGTCATCTCCTTCGTATCGAGAGCGACAGAACGTCCCAGTTCTATCACCTCATTATTCTGACGGACTGACAATGTATCTTCTTGCGCCATCACGCCAAGTGAACACAACACACCAGCCAAAAATATATTGAATCTTTTATTCATAATCGTTTTCATTTCTAATTTCCAGAAATATTATTCCCAACCCGGATTCTGTACCAATCCGTATCCTTTGTTCACCTCGTCCTGCGGGAAGGCACTAAAATACCAGATAGAAGAGAATCCACCGGCATTCCACCAGGCACGGTTCCTATCAGTTTCAGCCAGAGAGAAAGGTTCGCAAATATACGTACCATCTTCTTTGTTCTTATATACATTCAGTCCATGCAAAGGTGTAGTGAATTTATCTTCCATCTTCCAACGGATGAGGTCGAAGAAACGCACCTCTTCATAACCAAACTCACATGCACGTTCACGAAGAACCGCTTCGCGGAATTGTTCTTGCGTCATACCTGTTTTCAAACCTCCCAGACCTACACGTGCCCGTACATCATTCACACATTGATATGCCTGACCGGTAGGACCGCCGTTATATTCATTCAAAGCCTCTGCATAACTCAGATAAAGTTCTGCGATACGCAGATGTGGCCATTGGATAACATGCCCACTCAGTTCACTACCACGGTCCAAACCCCACTTACGGCAAGCCAGTCCGGTTTTTAAGCTTAGGCTGTGCATTGCTCCTTGTCCCCAGTCCTTACCTTTCGGATAGTTGATTTTATCATTGGGATATTCCTGAGTTAATTCCACAGTTCTTCCCTGATAAATATCGCCATCCAGTATAAAAGTCTCATTCAAACGAGGGTCACGGTTAATGAACGGATTAGCAGCATGTTCAGGGTTATTCCAGTCAAAGTCCGAACCGTCAGCCATCGGAAACATATCAAAATATTCTTTAGTAGGATTATAACCTCCCCAACGAATGGCATTCCACAGTACCAATTGTCCGGCACTCAAACTTGCCGAATAGATATTCCTGTGTACAGAAATCAAGGTCTCGGTAGTTCCACGATCAAAATAAGCATTACGGAAAGCATAGCGATATTCATTAGGCGAAACATCATTTTTCTGCACCAGGCGATAAAAACCATTCTGACTGAGAGCATTGAAGAAAGCTTCACAAGCATCTACAGCCTTTTTCCAACGTTCACGGTCGTAATTGCCAAACCAAGTCATGTGCTGATTTGAAGCTTCTCCGGCAGCATAAGGCTGATCGCTGTTTAACAGCGGACTTGCAACAAACAGTAATACTCTTGCTTTCAGGCCGTAAGCACCAGCTTTAGTCAGACGACCGTCCCACTGTGCCATATCTTCATCCGAAATTCTCCATGGAAAATCCTGGCAAGCTATGACATCATCCAAAAGCCCAATGATGAAATCAACCGTCTCTTGCAAAGTTGCACGCTTAGGCATTTCATCGTCTGCTGCAATCACCTTATTTACAATAGGCAACCCGCCATAATGACGCAACATGTGCGCATAGTAGATGGCAACAAGCATTTTAGCTTCCGCCTTCAAACGTTCTTTTTCAGTCTGAGCCATATCGGGCACACGGTCTACATTATTGAAAAGTATCCATGCGTGACGAATGGCCGACCACATGTGAGTCTCGCTTTCATTAAAACGAATCTTAGTAGTCATATAAGTTGCTCGCGGAGTATTCTCGACAGAGGAATTATAACTACCGGAATAATATACACGCTGAACACCGGAATATCCTACATTATCGCAATTCAGGTCAGTAAGACCTTCAATAGTACCCAGCCACATCGTGGTATAATAGCCACTGGTTTCCAAGCCGTAAGGCAAATATTGATAACTATAGGACAATACACGGCGAGCATACTCTGCCGTAGAGAATACGGTATCAATCGTAACATCCGTACTGGGTGGCTTCTGCAGGAACTTATCCCCGAAAGCCAGGTCCTCGCACGCCATTGTCACAAACAGGCCTAAGGCCAATATTATAACGTGAAAATGCTTTCTTATATTTTTCATAATAACTGTTTATTAAAATCCTATTTTTAAACCGAAATTCACGACTTTAATCAACGGATAAGCACGTCCATCCGGATTAGATTCAGGGTCACAGAAATCCAGGTCACTAAATGTCAAAAGGTTATATCCTGAAAGAGACAGACGCAAAGAGCTTATACGGAATTTCTGTAACAACACCTTCGGGAAAGAATACCCTACCTCAATATTCTTCAGACGAATATAAGAAGCATCACGCAGCCATAAATCCGAATCTTTGTAATTATTGGTCTTACTGCCGCTCAAAGAGATGGCAGGTGCTTTTGCGCTATTACCTTTTTCAGGTGTCCAGGCATCATCAATCATATATTGAAGAAGTGAATTCGTACCCGTCTCTCCGAACGGAGTACGATAGATGCGACTTACAAGGCGAGAAGTCTGGAATGCACCAGCCCATGTCATGCTCAAGTCAAAACCTTTCCAAGAAAATCCCAATTGCATGTTACCATTCAAAAGCGGATAGGTTGGATAGCCGATGGCCGAAATGTCGTTTGCATCGATCTTACCATCCTTATTCAGGTCTTTGTACTTCACATCTCCGGCGATAGGTGAGAAACCGGAACCATGATCGGGAATACCATTCTCTTTTCCTTTCAAAGATTCATAATTAGCAGCATCCTCTTCTGTAAAGAAGCCATCGTTTACATAACCGAATTGCTGTCCTACGGGACGTCCGGTTTCACACATCCATTCATAAGGTTGGGGAATCTCATCCTTGTAAATTATCTTATTCTTGGCATAAGACCAGCTTGTACCGATATAGTAACTGAAATCTCTTATCTCATCTTCCCAACGTGCAGTTACTTCGAATCCCTTGTTATCTACTTTACCCATATTTACAATAGGCAGGGAAATTGCCAGATAACCGGGATTCACCTGACGGGAAATCAGAATATCTTTGCGGTGCTCAATGAAATAATCCAATGAAGTCTTCAGGTGGCTATCGAAGAAATGCAGGTCCACGCCGTAATTCTGTTTAGCTGAAGTTTCCCAAGTTACATCGGGATTTCCAATCTTCGACTCTTTGGCACCCGGAAGGAAGTTATTGGTAGTAGAGCCAAAACTGTAGATACCGGTGGTATTATTACTTCCTGCAGTACTGATGATATAACTGTCAGGCAGATAGAGAAAGCGTGATCCGTCCGAAACAATATCATTACCCACAATACCATAAGATGCCCGGAACTTCAGATAACTGACATAAGGTTTCAATGGCTCCATAAATTTCTCTTCCGAAATAATCCAACCGATTGAACCTGCAGGGAATGTACCAAAACGCTTGCCTTCTGCAAAGTTCTCCGAACCGTTATAACCAATACTGAGGTCCAACAGGTAACGGGTATTGTAATCATAAGTGGCGCGTCCTACAAAACCTACATAACTACGCGGAATACCAGTATTCTTACTTGGATAATATTTCATTGTCTGATTATACATAGCCAAAGCAGACACATGATGCAGGCCAAAATCTCTCTGATAATTCAAAGCACCTTCAAGATACCAGTCGCGCGACTGTCCTGTTTGCTGTACCCAGCCCATTGTTTGTGCTTCCTGTATCTTTCTAATCAAGGTCTCACCACCTTCCGTGAGATAAGCCTCATATTGGTCAGCCTTTCCTTCACGACGGCGGTTGTCAGTCACACCGCTATTATAGGCTCCTTTGACATGCGCCTTCAGACCTTTTGTCAGGACATCGAGTTTCTGTTCCAGAGAAAAGTCGAAGTTAATCACATTTCCACTGGTTGTATTGTATCCTTTACCATAATAGGTATTCAGACCGTCATTAATCACACCAAAATTTCCAAACACCTGCCGATTGACCGAAACCCATTTACCATCTACAATACCGGCACCCGAAAAAGGAACGGCACTGTAAATGTTGTCATACAAATAAGAAATATCAGTATAAGTACCATTGTTATAGTTGGGTTCTGTTTTATCAGTCAGACGGCCTCCTAAATTAATCTTCATAGAAGTCGTTTTCGTCACATCTATATCCATATTAATACGATAGTTGTAGCGGTTATAGTTGAAGCCACGGTCGTTTTCATGGAATGTTTCGAAAAGCCCCTTCTGAGTAAATACACCTAATGAGGCAAAGTAGCGCACACGGTCGGAACCACCGGAAATAGTCATGTTATGCTGTGTCTGTAATGCCGAATTCTTAATCAACAGATCCGTCCAGTCCGTATCGGCGTAAAGAATCGGATTACTATGCGTTCGGAAACCATCCAGCATTGTATCCGTAAACATCAGTTTATCCTCGGCCACACCGTCACGCCGTTGGGCAGCATTATACGTCATGGCATAGTCGTAGCTGTTGGCAAAGTCCGGAATATTGGTTGGCATCTGAAGACCTGCACTGGTTGAGAAAGTAATCTTAGCCTTGCCGGACTGTCCACGCTTCGTTGTCACCAAGATAACGCCATTGGCACCACGCACACCAAATACTGCCGTAGCAGAAGCGTCTTTCAATACGGTGATGTCTTCCACCTCATTGGGATCCAGTTGAGTGAACGAACGTTCCACTCCATCAACCAGACACAAGGGAGCTGACAAACCGGTAGACAAAGAACCGACACCACGTACATACAGTGCAGCATCATCAGCACCCGGCTGACCACTGCTTTGTACACTGGACAATCCGGGAACTTTACCGCTCAAAGCATTAGCAATGCTTCCTACCGGAGATTTCATAATTTCATCTGATTTCACTGAGGATAAAGCACCGGTAACGGTTACTTTCTTTGTTGTGCCGTAAGCAATGACTTGTACTTCCTCTAATAATGTAGTACTCTCAGCCATGGAAATCTTCAGTTTGCTCTCGCCTTTGTAGACAATTTCCTTGTCTTCGTATCCCACAAAAGACACCACAATGGTAGCGCCAATCGGAACATTCAACGTGAACTTACCGTCCATATCCGTAATTTTACCTATCTGGGTACCCTTTACCCTGACAGTAGCACCAATAATCGGGCCCAGGTCATCAAGAACCTCTCCCGTCACGACTTTTTCCTTACTCTGTTGTGTCGCTGCTACAGCATCGGAACGATTCTCGTTTCCGATACTCTTGCCGGGACAGACAGCAAAGAAAGTAAAAATCAAAAGCCACAATTTGTTTTTCATAAAAAAGTGATTTTGTTAATATAAGGAATAACTATGGTTTAATCTCAGCGACCTATATACGTCGCTAAAACAGTGCAAATAAAAGGAATCGACTGAACAAATATCTGACCATTAAGTCATAGAGAGTGGCACAGATTGTTTCGCAGACAATCTGTGTCACATTTAGGACTATTTTCACCCATAGACTCCTATTCAAAGGTTCTTTAAAAACCAAGATGTATCGAAGCAGATAATCGGATAGTAGTTTATATATGATAGGAAAATTTTAATAAAGGATTCCTATACCTCTTTCCCCGCTTGAGACTCATCTCTCGGAGTATCTTTCCGATAATATAATGGGGCAACCCCATAAAAGGCCTTAAAACAACGACTGAAATAACGTGGAGAAGTAAATCCCAACTTATACGAAATTTCCGAAATATTAGATTGCGGTTCTTCTTGCAGCAGTCTTAAAGCTTCTTCCAATTTCAACTTCAACGTAAACTCATTTGGTGTTAGTCCTACAACTTCTTTCAGACGAAGAAACATTTTGCTCCGGCCCATATTTAATTCAGAGGCTAACATGTTCATATCAAAATCCGGATTATCAAAGTTACGTTTTATCACTTCTGCCGCTGTATCCAGTAACTTCTGATCGGCTATTGTAAGCCCACCGATTTCCTGCGATGCAACAACCTCTGCCCTACTCAGTCTTTTCAACAGCAGTTGCCTGTTTCTTAACAGACTACTGCAACGTGCCAGAAGCAATTTTACATTAAAAGGCTTTGTTATATAATCATCAGCCCCAAACATATACCCTTCTATAGTATAATCTATCGAAGACTGCGCCGTAAGCAGCACAACAGGTATATATGCCAGTTCCAGAGAATTCTTAATTTTATAACACATTTCCTTACCGGACATTACCGGCATCATTACATCACTCACCACTAAATCCGGTTGTAACTGTTGAGCTTGTTCAAATCCCATCTGTCCGTTTGTAGCCTTATATACAATATAGGTTGGCAAAAAAATCCCTTCCAACATATCCAGAACGCCTTCATCATCCTCCACCAGCAGTATGCGAGGTTTTCCAGATTCTTCTTTCTCCAATACAGCCTCATTGTCATCTTCCTCCGCTTTTTCTTCCGGCAGCGGTTCAAAACCGTCAGTGACAAGTGCCTCCCAATCCGGAGCCAGCACAATTACTTTCTCATGTTCCAACTCTTCTTTGGTAAAATGCTCATTTCCCAGTAGCAATTGTATCTTGAAACTACTACCTTTCTCCAATACACTCTCTACCGTTATATCACCCTTATGAGCTTCAACAATCCCCTTAGTAAGAGCCAATCCGATGCCGCTCCCCATCCCCCCTTGTTGTGTCTTCTCATTCCCTTGATAGAAGCGTTCAAAAATCCTGGTTAAATCATATTGAGAAATTCCACATCCTGTATCCGCTACAGTTATTTCCATCATCTGCTGTTGCCTTTTCACAGAAATTCCAATGCTTTTTCCGTCAGATATATATTTAAAAGCATTTGATAACAGATTAAACACAGCCTTCTGCATCTGTACCGGATCAATCCAGACTTCCATTTTTTCATTGCTGTGTTCGAAAGTATATATTATGTTCCTTTTCCGGGCAAGCTCCCAAAACGAACGGTAGATATCTTCTAGAAAAGGCACAATATCTACACACTCTACCTTCAATTTCATGAATCCCTGTTCTTGCTTCCTGAAATCTAATAATTCCGTAATTAAAAAACGCAAATTCATTGCATTCTTATGTACACTTTGCAATCTGCGATACACAGAAAGTGAAAGCTTTTCCGACTGCAATAGCATTTCTATCTGTCCAATAATCAAAGTCAACGGAGTACGGAATTCATGAGATATGTTGGTAAAGAAACGGAGTTTCATTTTATTCACTTCCTCCATACGTTCTTTTTCATCCTTTTCCTTAGCCAATGACAAAGCCAGTGCCTTACGGGCATTTCGTATTCTCAAGAAAATATAAACAACGCTTGCTATTATCAGGAAATACACCAAATAAGCCCAGAAACTACGGTACCAAGGATAGTGTATCACAATAGCAAGTGCAATTTCTTCACCTTCTTCATCACCTAATCTGCTTTTTGCTTCACGTACTTTCAAAACATAGTTTCCCGGAGCAAGATTCGTGTAAATCAACCGTAACTGATTAGTAAATATCCAGTCTTTATCAAACCCCTCCAATTTATACTGATACCAGATACTTTTCTCTAACTCAATATAATTAGAACTGGAAAAATCTACCATTAGATTATTCTGCCAAGATGCTAAATCTATATACTGTACAAATGGCAATGACTGTTCCAATACATGCTGGGCATCTCCCGGACATACCTCGACATTATTTATAAAAAGATTAGCAAAATAAAGTTCGGAGGCATCACTCCCATCATTTATATATAAATCTTTCTCACGAAACGAAATCATACCATCTACCCCGCCGATGTAAACCATGTCATCATCCGCAACACAAATTCCTCCCCCATCTGCAACCGCAGAAATCATGCCTTTTATGGCACCTAGCTCTACAGAATACATGGAATGATTGAAAGGTGAATAGATGGAAATCCCTTTATCATTAGTTATCAATATATTATTTAACGGGGATTCTGCCAGATTATAGCAGAAATTACTCAACAGGCTATTTTGCTCGGCTGTGTAATGTTCCCATTGTTCCGTATCATAGCTATATGAAAACACACCATTACCTATGGTAGAAACATAAATTGTGCCATCTGTAGCCTCCATTATCTTGGTAATTCTGACTTTACGATTTTCTAAAGTGTCAAAATGCACAGATTCCATCTCATCCCAATTACTCAAAGACAATCTATACAGGTCCAGATTGGCAGCCAACCAAACATAGCCTTGAGAATCAATTTCAAATGTCTGAAAAAAGTCTTTATTACTTATTAGCTGGAACTCTCCTTTATCCGGATGCATACGCCAAAAACCATTTCTGGCTGTCACATACAACCAACCGTCCTTAAATAAGGAATAATAAATAATGTGGTCTGGTCCCTTTCCACTACGTTTATAGTCTTCAAAATAATTATGAAAACGATTCGTTGCCTTATCATAGAGACTTAGCCCTCCCGTATATGTACCTATATATATCTGGTCACGACTTTCATCGTAAGCGATAGTCTTTACATTATCATGCAAAATTGATTTTTTACCAGATTCAGTAGTATAATAGGTAAAAGTCTCAGTTTTCCGATCAAAGCGGTTTACCCCACCTCCATCAGTACATATCCAAAGATCACGCTTCTTATCTTCTATTATTTGCCCTATAATCGGATAATTCAGACAATTTTTGTTTGATTCAGCATAAACATAGTACTTAAATAAATCTTTTTTCAGATTGAAATAGTTCACACCTCCATAATAGGTACCAACCCAGATAGTCCCTTGCCTGTCTTTAAAAAGTGAAAACACTGACTCATGCGATAACGATCCCGGATGAAAATTAGGACGATATACACAGTAAGCATCTGCGTTTGGGCTATACATTTGCAACCCATCAAAAGTGCCGAACCAGACATTTTCCTGATCATCTTCCACAAAACTACGAATTTGTTCGCTTACTACACGATCAGATGCACATTTCTCTTTTCTTAAAACACCATCACAGCCTATCTTATATAAACCTTTCATTCGAGAAGCAATCCACAGTTCCCCCCTGCTACTTACAAACAATTTAAAGATTTCTACCTCCGGCAACAAACATTTTACCATTCCCCCTTCCAATACATACAAGCCTTTTGCTGTCCCAATCCATGTTTTATCTTCATTTTTAGCCATACACCAAATTATGGGAGTATTCAGCTTTTGATAAAAACATAAAGAATCAGTGCAGGCATTATATCTGAAAAGTGAATCACTTGCGGCACACCACACCTCATTATCAAAAATAGCAATAGAAGTTATTCCCGCAGGATATAATTCTTTAAAACGCCCTTTTTTTATATCATATTTGATTAATGCTCCATCAGTTCTCAAAAAGACATCACCATAAAAGTCACCTACAATTTGGTCAACCATTCCATTGATAAACTTCTTCTTCCGGAGCTTATTGTCTATAATATCATAAGATTTATAAGTAGAGAGCCGTTCACCATCGTAAATATTGACTCCTTCGTTTGTCCCAAACCACATACGTCCTAAAGTATCTTGATAGATAGCCAAAACAGAAAGATTTGAAAGTCCATCTTTCATATCTATTTTTTTGAAATACTGCCCATATGTGTTAATACAAAATAACAATAAGGCAGATGTCACATAGCATCTGATTCTGTTCATACATAGTATTAATTTAGCTAAGACAAAACTATAGAAATAATTCAAATAAGACAAATAAACTTTTAAAATTACACCCTTCCTGGTCTTAATAGTTTCAAGCTATGCCAATTGCGTCCATTTTTGTAGCACATATTGTGTAATTGCTTAAAAATGGAAGATACTAAGAAGACTATTTTTAAATGTTTCTATACCTTTGCACTATTCCTAAAATCAAAATACAAAAACATGAAAAGTCTTTTTTTATCAATACTATTACTTTTGTCGACTCTCAGCATACAAAGTACAGAGCTTAACAAAAAATATACTTTATGGTATAATCGTCCGGCATACAACCGTGGAGGAGATTTCAGCCGAATAGTCTCAAGAGGCTTCCCTTATGATGAAGATTGGGAAAAATGGTCACTTCCCATTGGGAATGGAGCTATGGGAGCTTGCATTTTCGGAAGAACCGATGTAGAGCGTATCCAATTAGCTGAGAAAACAATGGGAAATAAAGGAGCTTATAGCATGGGAGGTTTTACCAACTTCGCAGAAATATATCTGGATATTCATCACAACTATGCCCAGAATTACAAGCGCACACTGCGTTTGAATGATGCGATTTCTACGGTGAGCTATATACATGAAGGAACTGAATATAACAGAGAATACTTTGCCAGTAATCCAGCCAATGTAATCGCAGTAAAACTGAAAGCCAGCCAACCCGGTATGATATCGTTCACAGTTCGTCCTGTTTTGCCCTATCTCCATTCTTTCAATAATGAACAAACCGGACGCAGTGGGCACGTACAAGCAGAAAAAGATCTTATTACACTGGAAGGAGAAATACAATATTTCCATTTACCTTATGAAGGACAGATAAAGATAATAAATTACGGAGGAACACTGTCTTCTGTAAATAAGGGTGATAATAACAGTTTTATAAACGTAAGCAAAGCTGACAGTGTAATATTATATATCACAGTCGCCACTTCATATGAATTAAAAGACAGTGTCTTCCTTTTACCGAATGCAGAAAAATTCAAAGGTAATGCACACCCACACGGCCAAGTTAGCAAACGTATCAGGGAAGCGATAGAAAAAGGATACGAATGTCTTCGTAGTAAACATATTGCCGACTATCAGCACTTTTTCAACAGAGTTGACCTCCAACTGACAGAACATACTCCCTCTATCCCCACTGACAAATTACTGAATCAGTATCGCAACGGAAAGCACGATACATATCTGGAAGAATTATTTTTCCAATACGGACGCTATTTGCTGATATCTTCTTCACGCCAGGGTTCCCTGCCTGCCAATTTACAAGGAGTCTGGAATCAATATGAATTTGCTCCCTGGTCCGGAGGATATTGGCACAATGTAAATGTACAAATGAACTATTGGCCGGCATTCAACACCAACCTGGCCGAACTTTTTATCCCATATATGGATTACAATGAAGCTTTCCGCAAAGCTGCAACTGGAAAAGCTGTCGATTATATCACACAGAACAACCCGGAGGCACTCGATCCTACAGTCGAAGAAAATGGCTGGACAATCGGCACCGGAGCCACAGCCTTCGGCATATCAGGTCCCGGAGGCCATTCCGGTCCGGGAACGGGAGGTTTCACAACCAAACTATTCTGGGATTACTATGACTTCACGCGCGACAAACAACTACTGAAAGACCATGTTTATCCCGCCCTTATGGGCATGGCTAAATTTCTGTCCAAGACCTTGAAACCTCAGCCGGACGGTACATTATTGGTAGATCCTTCTTTCTCGCCGGAACAGATTCATCAACAGGGATATTATCGTTCCAAAGGATGCATATTCGATCAAAGCATGATCCTGGAAACCTATCGTGACTTACTGATTGCGGCTAAGATTCTGAATGATAAAAATCCGTTCCTGAAAACAGTAAAAGAGCAAATAGGAAAATTAGATGCTATACAAATCGGTGAGTCCGGACAAATAAAAGAATTCCGTGAAGAAAAGAAATATGGAGAGATAGGACAATATCAACACCGACATATATCCCAGCTATGTGCTATGTATCCGGGGACAACCATCAATGCAAGCACCCCGGAATGGTTGGAAGCCGCAAAAGTAACTCTGCAAGAACGGGGTGACAAGTCAACAGGATGGGCTATGGCACACAGATTAAACCTATGGGCACGAGCAAAAAACGGTAATCGAGCTTATAAATTATACCAGGACATACTGACCTACGGAACATTAGAAAACTTATGGGGTTCACACCCGCCTTTTCAAATAGATGCCAATTTCGGAGCAACTGCCGGAATGGCGGAAATGCTTTTGCAAAGCCATGAGGGATATATCGAACCGTTACCAGCCATCCCAGACAATTGGAGCAAAGGAAGTTTCAACGGATTAATGGCACGCGGTAACTTCAAAGTCTCTGTCAAATGGGAGAACGGTACAATCCAAAGTATCCAAATTTTATCAAAAAAAGGAGAACCTTGCCGAATCAAATGCAAAGAAGCAGCCATTGCCCAAGTAACCGATGAGCGTAATAAACTTGTAAAAGTTAAGCGTTTCGGTAATGATATCCTCGAATTCAAAACCCGAAAAGGGGAGAACTATGAAATCATTTTCTAATACTTCAACCATTTATCATCAACAGCATTATGAAAAAAGAAATGAAGCGTTTAATCATTTATTCTATTTTATCCATCGCTGCCATATATGCATATGGGCAGAGCAATTTCAGTAAAACAGATATAAAATCTATTATGAAACGTGTTGCCGACTGGCAGATAGCCAATCCGGCAAAAGGACATGAACATGATGACCTCAACTGGACACATGCCGCACTCTATATGGGAATGATAGATTGGGCCGAATTAACGGAGAAAGAAGACGGTGACAGTTCCTACTATGAATGGTTGATGAAAATTGGCCGTCGCAATGCCTGGCAAGTAGGGAAATATATGTATCATGCGGATCATATAGCTGTGGGACAGGTATTTCTGGATATGTACCAGAAGTATCACGACCGCAACATGCTGCTTCCCACACTGGCACGTACGGAATTCGTCATCAATCACCCGTCAGCCAGCACATTGGAACTGGACTACAGGAACATGAGCAGTTTAGAACGTTGGTCATGGTGCGATGCCTTATTTATGGCTCCCCCCGTATATGCCAAAATGTATATGCTGACAAACGACTGGAAATACATCGAATTCATGAACCGGGAATATAAGGCAACTTACGACTATTTGTTTGATAAAGAAGAAAAACTGTTCTACAGAGATCATCGCTATTTCAAGCAAAAAGAAGCCAATGGCACAAAGGTATTCTGGGGACGTGGAAACGGTTGGGTCTTAGGAGGTCTTTGCGAAATTCTACAAACCCTGCCACACAGCAACATGCACCGCCAGTTCTATCAGGATTTATTCATCACCCTATCCGAGCGCATAATTCAGTTGCAAGGCAAAGACGGATATTGGCATGCAAGCCTTCTGGACCCGGATTCCTACCCGTCTCCCGAAACGAGTGCCACAGGATTCATCGTATACGCATTAGCCTATGGTGTAAATGAAGGATTATTGGACAAAACAACATTTATGCCCGCCATCGAAAAAGGATGGAAAGCACTGGTAAAAGCCGTGGAAAAAGATGGAAAACTGGGCTATGTACAACCCATCGGTGCCGACCCGAAGAAGGTAACCCGCGAAATGACGGAAGTATATGGTGTAGGAGCATTCTTGTTGGCCGGAAATCAGATATATGAAATGGTTGAGTAGAAAAAAGATAATTATCATAGTATAAAATAATAACGTTGAAAATAATATGAAAATCACAGTTCATCTTATTATATTGTTCATCATGAGCAGTATGATATCGGTAAAGGCAAATGCAGTAACAACCCTCAATCCTCCGGGCAACAATGACGATTTTGAAGTATTGATGCAAAAAATCAGGATTGACTTTGCTCAAAACCCTTCCATTGACGAAGCTTTGAAGAAATACAATGAGGCTGACGGCTCATTTACAGATGTAGACTACGGTAGTATACAGCGAACTAATTGGCCTCCCCTGGAACACATCGACCGTCTGTATAATTTCGTATTTGCATATACCAATCCGAGTAATAAATATTATAAGGACGAAAATCTCTTTGCAAAAATACAGCAAGGGCTGGAATACTGGCATGAACGCAATCCCTGGTGTCATAACTGGTGGTACAATCAAATTGCCGAACCCCAACGCCTGGGGATATTACTGATACAAATGCGAACAGGAGAAAAACAGTTGAACAAAGAATTAGAAAACAAAATACTGGAAAGAATGAAAACAGATGGTGGAAACCCCGCCAAATGGACAGGAGCCAACCGCACAGACATTGCCTTGCACTGGATATATCGTGCATGTCTTTCCGAAAATGAAGCAGACCTGAAATTTGCACTCGAAAATGTTTATAATCCAATTGTATATACTACAAAAGAAGGGTTTCAGCATGACAACAGTTACTTCCAGCATGGACAACAACTCTATATAGGTGGATACGGAGACGAAATCCTGAAAGGGGTAACTCAAATAGCCATGTACACTAAAGGTACACAATATGCAATACCACAAGATAAGTTAGCCCTACTAAGCAAATTTATGCGCGAAACCTATTATTCTACCATACGCGGTCAATACATGTTATTTGACGTGCTGGGCAGAGGTGTAAGCCGCCCCGGAGTCACCCAAAAGACACATACAATGCTATTTGCCAAACGCATGGTCGAACTGGACCCGGATCATGCCAATAAATTCAAAGAAATCATAGCCCGCCTGGACGGCAAACAGCCTGCCAATTATGCACTCACAGCAAAGCATACTCACTATTTCCGAGGAGATTACACCTTGCACATACGTCCCACTTATACTTTTGACGTACGCATGGCATCTAACCGCACAGCCCGTTGCGAATATGGAAATGGAGAAAACCTAAAGACCTACTTCATATCCGACGGATGTACCAACATAGCTGTCGATGGAAACGAATATGATGAAATCTTTCCCGTCTGGAACTGGACACGCATTCCCGGAACAACGGCTCCGCAAGTGGACGAAATTCCTATGGCAGCCAGTGATTGGCAGACTCCCGGAACTTCAACCTTCGCCGGCGGCGTATCCGACAGCCTATACGGAGCATCAGTCTATTCGTACACAGACTCGTATGCCGGAATCAACACCAGTGCACACAAAGCATGGTTCTTTTTCGACGATGAGGTAGTATGTCTTGGAGCAGGCATACACTCCACATCATCGTACCCTATATTCACGACAATCAATCAATGCCTGTCATCTACCGAGAATGCCATAGTCTGCCAGAAAGGAAAAATATCTGAGATTAATGACGGAACTTTCAATTACAATTCTCCTGAGTGGATTCTACACAACAAAGTAGGATATTTACTGCCTGACGGGCAACAAGTGGTTGCAACCAACCAAGTACAAACAGGAAGTTGGTACGATATCAATCATTCCACTTCCAAAGGTAGCATACAGAAAAAAGTATTCACCCTGGGGCTAAATCATGGTATTACCCCGGAACTGGCAACTTATGCTTACATTGTTGTTCCCGGCATTCAATCCGCTAAGGAGATGAAGAATTACCGACGAAAAAATAATATTGAGATTTTAGACAATACAGAAAATGCACAAGTAGTAAGAAATAAAAAGAGCGGCATTTGGCAAATGGTATTTCATAATGCAGGAGAATTCACCAGCAAAGATATGACGGTAAAAGTAGATAAAGGTTGCGCTTTGATAATCAAGAACATTGATAAAGATAAAGTGGAAGTTCATATTGCCGACCCTGCACAGTCCCAGTCCGGCATAACCGTGAATATTTATACCAGAAAACGTTCAGGAACCGTAAATTGTGACTTCAGCGATAGTGGTGTCTATGCCGGACGTACCCAGGCATTTGAGGTTCAACTTAGATAAATAAGACCTTTAAACCAAACGACTTGCACAATCCCCCAAGAAGAAGCCTCAATCGGTTGAGCAGTTCAACTTTGGTTGAAGCTTCTCTCTTCTTGCCTCATAAACAGAAAAAAGGCAGTAACTTCCCAGCTACTGCCTGATTTTGAAAGAGAAAATTCCCTTTCTATAATTACCAAAAAGAATTTAAATTATTTGAGGCGATACAATAACCAAGCACCCTGGAAATCCTTACGGTTAGAGTACTTAGACTTGAAAGCGTCGCGTGCATCAGCCGCAGAAGCTCTGTCAGCAAACGTGCTGACAATCACACGATACATAGCTGCATCCGGATTAAAAGCAATAAAAGCATTGTAACCTTCCTTATCCAAGAAATCCTTCAAGCTTTCAGCATTAGCTTTCACACTGAAACTACCGCAAACCACACTGTAGTCTTTCAAACCACCAACACCCGATACAACTTCGACTTTTTCCTGACGTACACCAGCAGTTGCCACAGGCACACTTTCTACTACTCTTGCTTCAACCGGAGCACTAACTACCGGAGATACTTCTACCGTTTCGGCAGTCTGAGGTTCGGCCAGTTCCTGTTGTTTCGCCTTTTCATATGCTTTTTTATAAGCGCTTTCACTCGATTTGCAAGAAGAGAATGCCAATACAACACACAGTCCCATTCCTAAAATTGCTAATTTTCTCATAATCATATTGTTTTTATTAATAAATTCTATCTCAATTCTTTAAACTATATTCAATATTTACGGAATAAATAACGAATACCTTCATATTCTAAACGCAGGGATGAAGAGGTCAGTTCTTCCACCGTAAACGTCCGTTCTCCATTTTCCCACCCTATATAGAACGCATAATTTTCGTCTTCCATGCTTTCGGGCAGCAAAATAATAGAAATTTTATCTCCTTTCAAAGAATAATTCCCAAAAAACGTTTGATAGCCACCATTTTTCAACAAACAAATGGCAGAAAAGCTGCCTTTCTGAAAATTATAGAAGATACTATCCTGTCGTTCCACGGAACCATCGGTATATTGATATTGTCTAAGTTGCCACTTATTATCCAAATCGCCATCCGTATTGCTACAAGCAACCAGTACAAGTGCTATCAACCCGATAATCAAAAATATCTTTCTTTTCCGTATCTCCATGTAGCTCATATTCCGAATAATAGGACAAATGTACACGGAACAATCAATCTGAACGCTACTCTTGTAGTTAAATTTAATTAAACGAATAAAATGATAAATCTGGTTTTGGTCAGAAACTCTTCCGATTCATATCTGCTCCATGTCTTGTTCGCTTCTATACGGAGATAGACAGAGCGAAGCAGGTACGAACCGGATACGAAGCAGATACGAGCCGGGTACAATGAGGGGTGTTTTGGTCTGTTTATCGGTTAGAAAATCAGGATGAGTCAACCAGTCTCATTACTTATTCAATGTACTCTTACTGGTTTTACGCTGTTTAGTGCGATTACACAACTTAACAATGAACAGAATAAAGTAATTAAGCTCATAAAAGGGAGACATGTAATAATAATCAAATTTGGTCTTCATAGTGCAATATTTTATGAGGTTTTCCCAAATATAGCTTATTTTTCTGAGAAAAACAAATAAACTAGAATGAAAGTGGTAGAGAAAAACATCAACCCTCTCATTCAATCAGGTATAAAAAATAAATATATTCAAAAAAAAGAAGTTAAGCGAACAACTTCTCAAAGAAAAATGTTAGTTTTGTAGTATTAACCTCATTAAAAAATAGAAAGGACAACATTATGAAAGGATTAAATGTACTTGCAGCTTTTCTGGGCGGTGCAGCAGTAGGCGCAGCCGTTGGTATTTTATTTGCTCCCGAAAAAGGAGAAGATACTCGTCACAAAATCGCAGAAATTCTCCGTAAGAAAGGTATTCGCTTGAACCGTAGCGAAATGGAGAACCTGGTAGACGAGATTGCAGCTGAAATTAAAGGTGAAGCCGAATAAATCAATTCTACAAAAAAAACAGAGCCACTATGATGTTTGCAGACGATAAAAGCATTGACACTCTCCAACAGTTATTCTTCGAGGTTAAGAAGTATCTGAAACTACAAAAAGAATATACCCAGTTGGAGATAACCGAAAAATTATCAATCCTGCTTTCCGCCTTGATTTTACTCTTGGTGGTGATTACTCTTGGCATGGTGGCACTGTTTTATTTGTCGTTTGCATTGGCTTACATTTTAGATCCGCTTGTAGGCGGATTGACAGTAAGTTTCAGTATCATAGCCTGCTTTCACATTCTGCTGATTTTATTAATAATTATTTTCCGTAAACAACTCATCATCAATCCAATGGTAAGTTTTATTGCGGGACTGTTCTTTGATAATAATAAATGATTTCATCATGAATAATACGCCGGATACAACCTTCATCACTCTTGAAAGCATTGCGCAACGAAAAGGAGAAGTGCGTAAAAAATTGCATCTGCAGAAACAGATAATGACGGATACGGCCAGAGAGTTGTTCGCTCCGCTTGCCCCTGCAGCCGACAAAGGTAACGCCATCATGCGTGCTTTCAATACAGGTATGGCCGTCTTTGACGGAGTAATGCTGGGATTAAGGATGATGAAAAGGGTCAGGAGAATGTTTAGCTCCAAAAAATAATAAAATCAAAAAAGGCTGCGCTTCAAATGAAACGCAGCCCTTTTTGTATCAAATCGTAGCATTTTACACGTACGTTTCGAGTAGTTTCACGCTGCCACCTTCTTCGGGCACAATCGTAACTTCCTGCGTAGACGCAGGCAGCAACACTGTCTCTCCGGCACGGAGTGTAATCTCATTCTGACTGTCATCCGTAAGGCGGCATGCACCTTCCACACAAATGAAAATCACAAATGAGTCCAGTTCCGAATAGTCACACGTGATTTCTTCCGTCATGTCATAAAGCGAAGTAGTGAAGTAAGGGCTGGCAACCAGTTCCACCGGCTCATTCTCCAGATGCTCGTACTCAGTGCGGAAGTCATCCTGCACATCGGCAAAGTTGATGGCTTCAGTAGCCTGAGTAGTATGCAATTCACGGGATTTACCCTCATCGTCTTTCCGATTATAATCGAAAATACGGTAAGTGATGTCCGAAGTCTGCTGGATTTCGGCAACAAAAGCACCGGCACCGATACCATGCACACGACCTGCAGGAACATAGAATACATCCCCCGGTTTCACATCGCATGTTTGCAGCACTTCAGCAAATGTTCCGTTGTAAACTCTTTCCTTATAATCCTTCGGAGTAATTTGCTCGGAAAAGCCGGAAATCAGCTTTGCCCCCTTATCCGCAGATACCACATACCACATTTCATTCTTACCAAAAGAATTGTGGCGTTTTCTCGCCAACTCATCTCCCGGATGCACCTGGATGGAAAGATCCAACCTGGCATCAATGAACTTTATTAACAAGGGAAATTTGGTACCGAAACGAGAATAATTCACTTCACCGACCAGTTCCTGACGGTATTTTCCCACCATCTCCGGGAGCGTAAGGCCTTTGTCAGGGCCATTGGCAACAACAGACTCGTTGTTTTCTACAGCCGAGATTTCCCAGCTTTCGCCTACTCCGGATAGCGTTTCATTCAATTGCTTAAAAGCAATAATTTTGTCGCCCCCCCAAAGCGTTTGCTTCAGAATAGGCTCGAATTTCAAAGGATACATTCGTAGTTTTTGTTAGAGCTTTAAATAAAAATGTTACATTTTTTTAGATTAACGCGACAAACTTACAAAAAATATCAATTCGCCTCGTAAATGTTAAACGCTAAACTTTCCTAAAATGTTCTTCACATTTCAAGATAAACACTTGGGAGTACGGAAGAATTTCTTTTTATTTGCAAGAAATTTAAATTATACCATGATATGATAAACACCGTGTCAACGGAAAGTAACTTGTCAGGTTTGGACAAGAATGACTTTCAAAAAGATATAAATAATAAAAAGACTGATTTATTTATTCTGAAAAATGCTCAGGGAATGGAAGTTGCAGTAACTAACTACGGATGCGCCATCCTTTCCATTATGGTACCTGACAAGAACGGGAAGTACGCTAATGTGATTTTGGGTCACGATAGTATAGACCATGTAATCAACAGCCCCGAGCCTTTCCTCAACACTACCATCGGACGCTATGGTAACCGTATCGCCAAAGGCAAATTCACTCTTTACGGCGAAGAGCACAATCTGACAATCAACAACGGACCAAATTCTCTGCACGGCGGACCCACAGGTTTCCACGCCAGAGTATGGGATGCAGTTCAACCGGACCCAACTACCGTTGTATTCAACTATACATCTGCTGATGGCGAAGAGGGCTTCCCCGGAAATCTGGAAGTAGAAATGACCTATCGCTTGGAAGATGAAACCAACGCACTGGTTATCGAATACCGGGCAACCACCGACAAAGCAACTGTCGTAAACCTCACCAACCACGGCTTCTTCAATCTGGCAGGTATTGCCAATCCCACCCCTACGGTTCTGAATCACTCCATTACCATCAACGCTGATTATTATACTCCCATTGACGAAGTGTCTATCCCGACAGGAGAAATCCTGAAGGTAGAGGGTACTCCTATGGATTTCCGCACACCGCATACAATAGGTGAACGCATTGATGATAAATTCCAGCAACTGGTAAATGGTGCCGGCTACGATCATTGCTACGTACTGAATAAGACTGAGAGTGGTGAATTAAGCCTTGCCGCCACTTATACGGAGCCGGAAAGTGGACGTACCATGGAAGTATATACCACAGAGAACGGCGTGCAACTCTACACCGGAAACTGGCTGGGCGGCTTTGCCGGCGCACATGGAGCAACTTTCCCTGCACGAAGTGCTGTTTGTTTCGAAGCACAATGCTTCCCCGACACCCCTAACAAACCACATTTCCCGTCGGCAGTACTGCTTCCGGGCGACGAATACCAACAAGTAACCATTTACAAGTTTGGTGTACAAGAATGAATATAACTAACCTAATTTTATAAACTAATAATTTATTAAAAACCATGACACAACAAAAACAGAACGGTAATCTTGTCGCTATTATTACAATGTTCTTTATTTTTGCGATGATTTCCTTTGTTACGAATCTTGCTGCACCATTCGGTACAATATGGAGAAATGAATATGCAGGTTCTAACACTTTAGGTATGATGGGAAACATGATGAACTTCCTGGCATATCTGTTTATGGGAATTCCTGCCGGTAACATGCTCGTTAAAATCGGTTACAAAAAAACTGCATTGATTGCAATGGCAGTAGGTTTCCTCGGTTTGTTCACACAATACCTTTCCAGTTTATTCGGAGCAAATGCCGAAGTATTTGCATTCGGTGAATATGTCATCAAATTAAACTTTGTCATCTATCTGCTTGGTGCATTCATCTGCGGTTTCTGTGTTTGTATGCTTAACACAGTGGTGAACCCGATGTTAAACCTCCTTGGCGGTGGTGGTAACAAAGGTAACCAGTTGATTCAAACAGGTGGAGCTCTTAATTCTTTGTCCGGTACGTTGACTCCGCTCTTCGTAGGTGCCTTGATTGGTACGGTGACTTCCAAGACAGCCATGTCAGATGTTGCTCCTCTCCTCTTCGTTGCCATGGGTGTATTCGTAGCTGCATTTATTATCATTTCATTTGTAGCGATCCCTGAGCCACATCTTCAGAAAAGTGGAGCGAAGAAAGAAAAATTCTCTCACAGTCCATGGAGCTTCCGTCACACTGTATTGGGCGTAGTTGGTATCTTCATTTATGTAGGTATCGAAATTGGTATCCCGGGTACACTGAACTTCTATCTTGCCGATGCAAGTGATAAGGGTGCCGGAATTATGATGAACGGTGCTGCTATCGGTGGTGCTATTGCTGCCATCTACTGGTTGTTAATGCTTGTAGGACGTACTGCAAGTAGTGCTATTAGTGGTAAGGTTTCCAGCCGCACACAGTTAATCGTTGTATCTGCTACCGCTATTGTTTTTGTATTGATTGCTATCTTCACTCCGAAAGATGTAACAGTTTCAATGCCCGGTTACACCGTAGGTGAAGGATTTATGATGGCACAAGTACCTGTCAGCGCATTGTTCCTTGTACTTTGCGGTCTTTGTACTTCTGTAATGTGGGGTGGTATCTTCAACCTTGCAGTAGAAGGATTAGGAAAATATACAGCACAAGCATCCGGTATCTTTATGATGATGGTTGTTGGTGGTGGTGTATTGCCGTTAATCCAACAAAGTATCTCTGACTCTGTAGGTTATATGGCCAGCTACTGGCTAATTATCGCAGCTCTTGCTTATCTGCTGTTCTACGGCTTGGTAGGTTGTAAAAATGTAAATAAAGATATCCCAGTAGAGGATTAACGCAATTAATAGGTAATTAATTTATTCACTTATAAATTTGAAAAGATTATGGATATAGAACACGTAAGAAGCCGTTTCATCAAGCATTTTGACGGAACAACAGGAGCAGTTTACGCTTCTCCGGGACGCATCAACCTCATTGGTGAGCATACAGACTATAACGGTGGTTTTGTATTCCCCGGAGCAATCGACAAAGGCATGATTGCTGAAATTAAACCGAATGGCACTGACACAGTGAAAGCTTATTCCATCGATTTGAAGGATTATGTAGAATTCGGTTTGAAGGAAGAAGATGCTCCTCGTGCAAGCTGGGCAAGATATATCTTCGGCGTATGTCGTGAGATGATTAAGCGTGGCGTTGATGTAAAGGGCTTCAATACAGCTTTTTCCGGCGATGTACCTTTGGGTGCGGGAATGTCTTCATCTGCCGCTTTGGAGAGTACATATGCGTATGCGCTGAATGACTTATTCGGTGACAACAAGATAGACAAGTTCGAGCTGGCTAAAGTGGGACAAGCTACTGAGCACAACTATTGTGGTGTGAATTGTGGTATTATGGACCAGTTTGCTTCCGTATTTGGCAAGCAGGGTAGCCTCATCCGTCTGGACTGCCGTTCACTGGAATACCAATACTTCCCATTCGATCCGCAAGGCTATCGTTTGGTATTGGTAGACTCTGTGGTTAAACACGAATTGGCCTCTTCTGCATACAACAAGCGCCGTCAAAGTTGCGAGGCTGCTGTTGCCGCTATCCAGAAAAAACATCCGCACGTAGAATTCCTGCGTGACTGTACCATGGAGATGTTGCAAGAGTCAAAAGCTGAAATCAGCGAAGAAGACTTCATGCGTGCAGAGTATGTAATCGAGGAAATCCAACGCGTACTCGATGTTTGCGATGCTTTGGAAAGAGGTGATTACGAAACTGTAGGTTTGAAGATGTACGAAACACATCATGGTATGAGCAAACTTTACGAAGTAAGTTGCGAAGAACTCGACTTCCTGAATGACCTTGCATTTGACTGTGGCGTAACAGGTTCACGCGTGATGGGCGGTGGATTCGGTGGTTGTACAATCAATCTGGTAAGAGATGAATTGTATGATACATTCATTCAGAATGCCAAAGATAAATTCAAAGAAAAATTCGGCAGAAGCCCGAAAGTTTATGATGTAGTTATCAGCGACGGTGCACGCAGATTAGTTTAAAAACAACTCAACTCAATTTTAAAAGGGCGTCTTCCCATCCACGGGGAGACGCCCTTCTCTTTTTGCCTTTTCAATAAACTAATTAACTAACCTAATCTAATCTCTAAATATATTCTAATCTCTAATCCTATTGTACTCCTTCTGTCGTCATCTGAATCCGCTTGATGGTTCCATCTTCATTATAGTACAGGCGTTCAATGCACACAGAACGCCTATAGCTTCCTCCTGTGGGATTTATTCCGCCATTGTGATAGATGAAGTACCAGTCGCCTTTGAATTCGATAATGGCCTGATGATTGGTATTTGAGTTACCGGCTATTTCATTCAGTATTCCTTTATATTCCCAAGGACCGGTAATCCTACGGCTCATAGCATAGCAAATCTTCTCGGGAAACTCAGATGCATAAGAAAGGTAATACCACTCTCCGCGCTTATGTATCCAGGGAGCTTCCGTGAAACGAGACAAATCTACATAAACAATCGGACCATCCAGTTCTATCATATTCTTTTTCAATTTGGCATAATAGCACTGGGTATTGCCCCAATACAAGTAGGCTTGTCCGTCATCGTCTATAAAGACTGTCGGGTCTATATCATCCCAATAGATTTTAGTTCGTTCTGTGGTCATATCGTTGGTTATTAAAGCAGAACCACGGGCATCGACAAAAGGTCCGATTGGTGAATCGGAAACAGCCACACCGATAGACTTTCCGGGAACATCCTTATGCTCCACAGTGACATACCAATAGAACTTACCATCACGCTCAATAACCTGACTTGCCCATGCTTCCCCCTTTGCCCAGGAGAAATCTTTTGCTTTCAAGGGCACGGGATGCTCTGTCCATGTTTTCATATCAGATGAAGAAAAGACGCACCAGTCATTTAAGAGATAATGTTCAGCCGGTGGCGGACACTCATCATGTCCGGCATAGATATACACTTTGCCATCATGCACCATCGCACCAGGGTCAGCTGTATATTTATATTTGATGATCGGATTGCCGTCAGCTACAAAAGTGGTATCTTTTTGTGCTGATAGCCCTTGCGAGGCTACCAGTACAAAAGAAACCAATCCAAATCTAACCTTATTAAACCTTAACTTATCCATTAATTTCATCCTTTTTTAAAGATATAAACAGCAAATGTCTTCGGTTCCAACTCTACATTCAGCATCTGACCATCCATTGAAACCGGAGTTTGCTGAGGCTGAATGGCAGACGGCTGCTCAATCGTATTATCTTTGTCAAGATCAGCCGAACGAAGCTTAATGCAACGCCCATCAGACAATACATCCTGTTTCTTCAATCCTTCAAACTTCAATGACAGAGGTTGGGCCTTATCGGAAGTATTAGCAACCTTTACTATGATTTCATTCTTATCTTTATCATAAACCGCACTTGCAAACAAACCATTCTGGTCTGCGGCGCCTGTTACAGCTTTCTTGTTCATCGTCAAAGAAAGCACATTAGTTCCCTTGTGATGCCCATAAAGTTGCTGCACATAGTAACTTACAGTACGGACAGAGTTGAGATTATCAAACCAAATCATATCCGGGCGCCATTGCCATCCTTCCACATGAGCAAACAAAGGAGCATAAGTAGCCATATGTACAATATCCGCATTGCGCTCCAATCCGGTCATAAATGCAGCTTCAAGCAGAGCGGCATTAAAATGGTTCCATTTTTTACCTTTACCATGACAAGCATATTCTCCTGCAAAAACTTTCGGACCTTTACGATCATAGTTATCATAGCGTGCTCCCTCATTCAGGAACCAGTTTTCAGGACGATAGAAATGCTCATCCACCAAGTCAACTTTCAGGCGTTTCATTTCCGGCCACAGATATTCGAATTGTTTTCCTTCAGAGTCCGGACCGGAGCTTCCGATAATCTTGATATTCGGATAGGCTTTACGAATAGCTTTGATGAACGGTTCGAGGTGTTCTGGATATTCTGGCCCCCACTGCTCGTTGCCTATACCTATAAATTTCAGGTTGAACGATGCCGGGTGTCCCATATCAGCACGCAGTTTTCCCCATTTCGTAGTCACATCTCCATTGGCAAATTCAATCAGATCAAGAGCATCCTGTACATAGCTATCTAAATTACAGACAGCTACATGTGCCTCTGCATCAGGATTTTGGAACTGACAAGCCAGGCCACAACTCAATACAGGAAGTGGCTCCGCCCCTATTTCTTCCGAAAGTTGGAAGAATTCAAAGAATCCCAATCCATAGCTTTGGAAATAATCGGGATAGAAACGATGCGGGAAAGTATATTCCCAACGGTTCTCATTTAAAGGACGGTTTTCTACCGGACCCACAGACTTCTTCCAATCATAGCGTGTAGCTAAATCCGTTCCTTCTACGATACATCCGCCAGGGAAGCGGAACACACCCGGCTTGATATCAGCTAAAGCTTGCGCAAGGTCTTTACGCAAACCATTCTCATGTCTTTTCCAAGTATCGACTGGGAACAGAGAAACATGTTCCAGGTCAACCGTACCCTTCGATGCCAGGAAAATACGAAGAGTTGCCTTCGGATCAGTTACACCCGGTTTTAGGATAACCTGATACTTTTTCCATTCTTTCGAATCAATCGTCAATGTCTCAGTAGCAAAAGCATGGTGCTCACCCATAGATTTGGTATCTACAAGTTCAATACGGATTTTTTCGGATGTTCCGCCTTGGGGCAAACGTGCCCATACAGAGAAGCGATACTCCTCTCCTGCTTTTACACCGATACCGAAGAAACCTTCATTATCCAGTCCCGTATGCTTATGCGGATGCCCCGGGTCAGCCAGGCGGACATAGTGCGGATTCCTTTCAAAAGGCCCATCATCTTGCAAAGTTACATTGCCATAGGTTTTCCATCCCATCAGATGTTGCGGGAATTCAAACGAACGGTTCTTCACTAACTCGGCATAAAGTCCGCCGTCAGCGGCATAGTTGATATCTTCAAAGAACAGCCCATACATAGTAGGCTGAATCTTCGCGCCTAATTTCTTGGTTTGTATCACAAACTCATTAGTTTGTGCCTGAAGCGCTATGCCCGCGGTAAGGGTCAGCGCCGCCAATAATCCAGTGTATCTTTTCATGGTTTCAAAATAAAAATTATAATTGATTATTTAATTCTTTTTCCCCATACGGAACGCCCACGGCTATCCAGACCTGTAAAGAGAACTGTCTCTGTTTCATTCTCCCAATCGTGCCCGGCAAACACAATCAGGTTCTTTACCACTTCTCCATTGAGTGTCAGTTGCAAGGATTGATCTTCTTTGGCAAAATCCCAGATTCCTTTATTCTCACCTAACTTTCCATCTTTCTCCAGATATACGAAGTAAGACATATTCCACTCTTCATCTTGCAGTTCACCTTCGCCCCACAATATCTGTCCGGCTTCCAGCTGGCGTTCATACAGAGGTTCCTGTACACGGATCACTTCCCATTCGCCAACCAAATCTGCTGCAGAGAACTCCCGAGGATTACTACCTGCATACCGTTCAGGCGACACAACAGGCCAGCCATCTTTAGTAAAGAATACTTGCCGCACATGGAGGTCCATCATCTGGTTTTGTGGTGACAAGCGTCCCTGATGAGCCATAAAATATTGTCCGTCATCTGAAGTGAATACTGCACAATGCGCCGTTCCAGCCCAACCCGGATGGTTCTTGAAACGGTAAGGAGCTGTCAAAATAGGAAAGTTATTCGTCGTATCTTTCAATTCTTTACCGAAGTAATCAATGAACGGACCTTCCGCTTTATCTGAACGTCCCACACGTACATTGTAAGTTGTCATCAATGGATCATAGGATACAAACAGATAGTATTCTTTCAAATCAGGATTGTAAATAATTTCCGGAGCTTCCAGATTATCTTTCTTATAATTGGCGCGGCGTGCCACCAGATGGCCCCTGTCACCTTCTACTAGAGGAAGTCCGGTTTCCGGATTCAATTCTACACAATACAAACCACCGAAGAATGAACCGTAGTGCATCCACCATTTACCATTTGAAGGGTCTACAGTAATACTGGGATCAATGGCATTCATGGCTGTCGTATCATCTGTCTTAACAGCATACCCGGCCAATGTCCAGGGGCCTTCCGGAGAATTCGACTCAGCCAGCCCGATATAGGATGTCTTACGTCCGAAAGCCGACACACAGTAGTATAGTCTATACTTATTATTATAGGGAATAATATAAGGCGCCCAGATGTTTGTTGCCCCATGCCCTCCTGCATGAGAGTGCACCCACTCCACCGCTTCCTGCGGAATCTCGGGCAATGCCCAGCCAAGAAATTCCCAATTCACCAAGTCTTTGGAACGGCGCATCTGAATAAAGCCTAAAGGCACCCCCTTTTCTTCTGCTTCTTTACGATTTTCCCGGAAGATAGCATCCGTGGAATACATATAATAATAATCGCCTATCTTGCAGCAAGACGGATCATGTACGTTGTAAGTTCCCCATGAACGGTAATTCTCCATGGAAGATAGTGAAGAGTAATCATCTGCCCACGGATTAGGTGATGCAGTGGGGGTAAAAACAGAAGAGGTGCAGCCGGTAAACAGGCTGCCCATCAGCAGTACAGCTATGTGTAGTAAGTTTCTCATAATATCAACAAATAATAATTTCTGCTGCAAAAATACGCCCCGCCAGATGTTGGCAGGTGGACAAACGGATATTTAAGGTGGACAATCAACCAATTCAATTCAAAAAATACTATCTCTACTTTAAAACTTCCAGATAATCTTCTAACTTTGCTTTAATAATACGAAACAAGATGAAAAACCACTCCTTTATATACCTTATTATATATAGTTGTTTTATTATGTCTGCATCCTTACAGGCACAAGAGCATTTCGCAGACCAGTATAATGTCTCTTACATCACCATGGACGATGGGCTACCCCACAATTTCATTGATGATATTTATAAAGATACCCGTGGTTTTCTCTGGATATCCACTGCCGGAGGCGGACTCTCCCGCTATGATGGCTATGAATTTATAAATTTCAATCCCAATACTCCTCACTGCAAACTTAAAAGCAATTTTATACGCAATGTATATGAAGATAATTTTCAGCGTCTTTGGATTGTGTCCGAAGGAGGTACGGATATTATCGACTTGACCACCCTACAATCTATCATACCTAATGACCCCAAGGAATTTCTACCCCGATTAATAAACCAACCCGCCTATACCATCATTCTCGATTCACAGGGTTGCATCTGGTTGCAATGCAGCAATGCCCTCCACCGGATAACCTTCAGTGCGGAGGGTGACATAGAGACACTATCTACTTTAGATTTGCCCGAACTGCATGAGCCGGACCTCATATTAAAAGATATCGACGAAGACGGCAGAATATGGACTGGAATTAATGGTACCATCTACAAAATCAATCCGGCAGCACAAGATAAATTAGAGAAAAGTCCTATTTCAGAACAACTGACCTTTTGGCCTGAGCTCTATTTTAAAGATATGCTGGCCAAAGAAAATGAAGTATGGATAGCTACACACGTAGGGTTGTTTCGCTACAACAAAAATAACAATACAAGAAAACTATATGAGAATGTTCAGGATGATCCTCATTCGTTATCGCAAAATTATCTGACCAGTCTCGCTATTACCGATAATAAACAGTTGATTGCAGGAACTTTACGTGGGGCCAACATTTACAATCCCATCACCGATAACTTCGAACGACTTACTCATAATTCAAATGGCAACAAGCAATTAAACAGTAACTTTATTAATTGTATAAAAGTAGACGGACAGCACATCTGGTTCGGCACTGAAAGTGGTGGAATCAATCAATTGACTCCGAAGCGCTTGGCGATACACAATTATCAACATGATAAAGAAAATCCCTCAAGCTTGTCAGATAACCCGGTAAATGTTATTTATGAAGACAAGGAAAGCAATTTGTGGGTAGGTACAGTAGAAGGAGGACTGAATCTGAAAAAACAAGGAACTGAACATTTTCTCCACTATAAATGGGAACGTGGTGAAATAAGCCATAACTCAGTTAGCAGTCTTGTCAATGACAATCAAGGCCGATTGTGGGTAGGCACTTGGGGCGGCGGAATCAATATAGTGAATCCTAAAGCACCCAATCGTCCCCTTCAAGTGATATATACACACCCGGAAACAGGATTTCCATTATTCTTCATAGCAGTACTTGTTTATGATCCTATCAATAATGGGATGTGGGTAGGTGCCAATAGAGGGCTCTTTTTCTATGATATGGCAACTCAAAAGTTCATTTCTCCTTTTGCTAATCGTATGGCAGAAAATATCCGTGGTTGCCTCGGCGCCATTATTGATAAAGAAAATAAGCTATGGGTAGGTTCTACAGAAGGTGCTTACATCATAGATCTTAATTCCCGGTCTCCCCAGTCAAAGGAAGGAGAATTCCAGTATCGTCATTTAAACTATAAACTGAATAATCCCCAATCGGGACTAATAGAGAAAATCAGTTGTTTTTGCGAAGCTAAAGACGGGACATTATGGTTGGGCAGTAACGGATATGGCATATACAAACGGATGACTGATGAGCAAGGCAAAGAAAGATTCATTTCTTATAATACAGACCAAGGTTTAATCAACAATAATGTACGAAGCCTGGAAGAAGATGTCAATGGAAATATCTGGATAGGAACCAATAACGGACTTTCCTGCTTTCATCCGAGCGAGAACCGTTTTACCAATTACACTAAACAAGATGGCTTGCCAGATGCACAATTCTATTGGAATGCCTCATGTCGTTCTTCGGACGGTACACTTTATTTCGGCAGCGTAGCAGGACTGACAGCCATCGAAAGCAATTTACCGGTTGTTACTGTTCAATCTGCCAACATACGCTTCACACGATTGAGAATCGGAAATGAGAATATTCTGCCCGGCAATAAGTATCTACCCAAAGACATTGCCGTTATTCAGGAAATAAAACTGCATGAAAAAGAGAAGTCTTTCTCTCTGGAATTCTCTGCCTTGAATTTTGAGCCCGATAATACAGCCACTTATAGCTACCGGCTACTTGGTTTTGAGGACAAATGGGTACAAGCACCCGGAAACAGACGGTTTGCGAGCTATACTAACTTGCGCCCGGGCACCTATACCCTGCAAGTGAAATATACACCTGATGGAGGAGACGGGGCTGAGAATATGACAGAGCTAAAGGTCACCATCCTACCTTACTTTTATAAAACAACCTGGTTCATATTGCTACTTGTAGGCTTGGCACTACTTGTTACATGGCAAATTTACCAATGGCGCATACGAAACTTCAAACGGCAACGGGAGTTATTACATCGCACCGTGGAAGAGCGCACCTACCAACTGGAGCAACAAAAACTATTATTAGAAAACCAGACAGAAGCACTCTCCCGGCAGAACAGGATGCTGACACAGCAAAACGAGAAAATCACCCGGCAAAAAGCTCAATTGAGCCGTATGGCACACAAAGTGCAAGAACTGACGTTAGATAAGATAGCTTTCTTTACCAACATAACGCATGAATTCCGGACGCCGATAACTTTAATTATCGGTCCTATCGAACGTGCACTAAAGTTGAGTTATAATCCACAAGTAATAGAACAATTAAACTTCGTGGAACGTAACTCCAAATATCTGCTATCCCTTGTCAACCAACTGATGGATTTCCGAAAAGTGGAATCCGGTAAACTGAATATCGTTAAGGTTAAAGGTGACTTTGTGAGCTTTATACATTCATTGCTTACTCCTTTTGAAGTATTTGCCGGAGAACGGAATATTGCAATAAAACACTATTTCCACATGAAAAATTCCGAGATATTCTTTGATGAGGAAGCTATGCACAAGGTTATCACCAACCTACTAAGCAATGCCATCAAATTCACACCGAATGGCGGAAGCATATCCATATACATAGCCACTCTTCCGGCTAAAAACGATAAAGAAGAAACACTTTATCTCTGTGTCAGCGACACCGGGACAGGTATTCCGGAACAAGACGCTGCACAAATATTCAGCCGTTTCTATCAATCTAAAAAGCAAACGAAATACCCTGTATACGGTCAAACAGGTACAGGAATCGGATTATACCTTTGCAAACGCATCGTGAAGATGCACGATGGAGAAATCTGTGTGCACAATAACCACACTGCCGGTAGCTCTTTCCGCATCCTACTTCCACTTCCAAAAGAAGAAAGCATAAACGACCAACTTATCGTTGAAAATAATATACCATCGACAGCAGCAACGACAAAGAACGAATTGCCCAAAGAGCGAGTTGCCCTGACCATTCTTGTAGTGGAAGATAATGCAGACATGAGAGGATATATTCGTTCCATTCTCCGTGATTATTATAATGTACTCGAAGCTACCAATGGTGCAGAAGCCCTTGATGTGCTAAACAACCAACCTGTAGATTTTATCATCAGCGATCTGATGATGCCCATAATGGATGGTATAGAGCTATCGCGTCGGGTCAAAGAAACATTTACCATCTCACATATTCCTTTCCTTATGCTAACTGCTAAAACATCGCCGGAAACCCGACTGGAAAGTTACCGCACGGGGGTAGATGAATATCTATTAAAGCCCTTTGATGAAGCTCTGTTATTAACCCGCATCGAAAACATCCTGAATAATCGCAGACGCTATCAACGGAAGTTCAAGACAGACATGGATGTGGAGATACTTAATATAGAGGAGGAATCCGGAGACAAGAAATTCATCAACCAGGTGATGGAGGTTATAAAAGAACACTATAAAAACCCTTACTTCGAAGTAAGTGATTTCAGTGAGGCCGTTGGAGTCAGCAAAAGCTTGCTGAATAAAAAGCTCCAAAGCCTCATCGGACAATCAGCTGGACAATTTATACGTAACTACAGATTAAATACTGCACGGGAACTACTCCTCAAAAACCGGGAAACAAAACATATGAATATTGCTGAAATAGCGTATGAAGTAGGCTTTAATGATCCGAAATACTTTGCTCGTTGCTTCAGCAAGCAATTCAATATGACACCAAGTGAACTGATGAATAATGAAGAATAGGGACTTCAGTTACTTTTCTTACTTATCTTCATTGATAGTCAATTATGGTTAATAAAAAAGCGTGTAAGAACTCGCCTCACACACATAGTTTCAAATCAATATTTCACCTAATATTATACTCCACTCCTAGTACATTCTAAATACAGTTTCTCTCTTTTGAACACTTTTCCAATAATTGGGTGGTCCAATGTATACTATACAATGTGCGAATATGCACAAAAACAGTGCATATTCGCACATTATATTGACATCTTAAAATTGATATATAACTAATAAACAAGATGTTACAATTTTGGCATAAGATTTGAAAACTAAGTATTAGAAATTCTATAAAAGTCATCAAGAATAAATAACAGATAAGTAAACATAAACTATGATACAACATTATTTTAAGATAGCATTCCGTAATATATGGAAGTACAAAACACAAAATATTATCAGTATCTTTGGTCTGGCGTTAGGCTTCACCTGCTTTGCCCTTGCCACCTTATGGATACATTATGAAATGACGTATGACGATTTCCATGAGGGGACGGATAGAATATATTGGGTTGGTCGAAAAGATATTATAGACATCAATAACATTGCTTCATACGGCCTGCCTTATGCAGTGCACAAGCAATTGAAACTGGATTTTCCAGAAATAGAATCATCATGTGTATTATGGAATTATGAAAAAGTGCAAATAGACAGTACTCAAGTTCCGCATACCCTTGCACGTATCGACTCTTCCTTTATAAAAATGTTTAATGTCAGAATCCAAGAAGGAAGTAGTGTTGATTTTTTATATTCTCCAGATAAAGTTGCAATTACCGAAGAGGTAGCAATGAAACTTTATGGACATACATCCGTAATAGGAAAAAAGATTAATGAACGGCAAACTATTTGTGCAGTTGTTTCTGGATTTGGCAAACATACGAACTTTCCATATGACTTCCTCGGTAATCTTATACAAATGGATGATCCAGCAAGGGAAAACTATACAACTCTTATCCGACTACGTAAAGGGAGCAATGTGGATGCATTCCAAAAAAAATTAGCGAAAACTAAAATAGAAATTGAAAACAACCGTGGTGGAACTTATACTAGCAGAAACTTCTGCATGATACCTATAACGGAATATCATTATAGAACTAAAGATATTCCTGTACAGATTCATTATTTGAAATTATTTGCTGCCATAGGCGGACTCGTCATTTTTTGTTCACTGATTAATTATTTATTCTTATTCGCCTCCCGCCTGCATATACGTACAAGAGAAATCAATCTTAGGAAGGTTTGCGGATCATCTATGAGTCATTTGTATCTGATGCTGACTATAGATTTTTTGCTTATCCTGCTATTTTCCGGTTTATTGGGCATGTTTTTTATAGAACTTTTCTCTGAATCCTTTAAAAAGTATTCGTTGGTAGAAGGAAATATTTACACTGAAGCTTCGCTGTACTTTGTAATCATGAGCATTCTGGCTCTTTGTATGGTATCTCCTATTATTTTAAAGCATAAAAACACTATTAAAGGAAATCGACATTTATTCCGCAAATTCGCTCTTATACTTCAATTTAGCATCGGTATGCTTTTCATTTTTAGCATAACTGTGCTTATTAAACAGACTCATTTTCTACGAAATACAGATGTTGGTATCGAAAGAAAAGGTATTGCAACCATAACTTGTTGGAATACATCAGAAGGAGAATTAGCACAAGTTAATCATGAAATAAAAAAAATGCCCTTTGTAAATGAAACTTTGCTTAATGCCTGTAGCCTCATACCTTATAAAGGAAGTGTTGCAGGGGTCTTCTCCTATTGGGATGATAAGAAAGAAGAAGATGCTCCTGTTGCATTTAGCATTATGTATCACACACTGGGGCTGGTACGTTTTTATGGAATAAAACTAAAGGAAGGAGAGATGCTGAATGAGGATGATACGGATAGAATACTGATTAACGAAACAGCAGTTAAGAAACTCGGAGTACAACATCCGTTAGGCATGAAGATAGGAATGTATACAGTTATTGGTGTCGTAAAAGACTTTCATAATACTGCTCCTACTGTACCTATACCTCCAATGATGTTTCTTCAGAATGTTCACTCCGGCGACACCAGAGGCCCTTGGTGTTGTGAAACTGACATTATAGTTAAATACAAAGTCGGTCAATGGAAAGAACTTAAACAAAATGTTGATTCCATTATGGAACTCCAATTACCGGGCAAACATTATATCCTGCGCGATGCAGAGAAAGAGTATGAAAAAGAGATACAATCGGAAAACTCGCTCATAAAGGTATTGGCCGTCATGTCTACGGTTTGTATTCTAATATCCGCTTTCGGTATATTTTCCTTTGTAACCCTCAGCTGCGAACAACGTCGCAAAGAAATTGCCATTCGTAAGGTGAATGGAGCCACAATGAAAAATATACTTTACATGTTTGCAAAAGAATATTCGATTTTATTAGTCGTTGCCTCTGTTTTTGCCTTTCCTTTGGGATACGTATTGATGAAGCGTTGGTTAGAGGATTACGTAGAACAAACCAATATAAGCGCATGGATATATTGCGTGATATTCATTGGCACCGCATTTATTATAACTCTCTGCATAGGCTGGCGTGTATGGCTGACTGCACGGCAAAACCCGGCAGAAGTAATTAAGAGTGATAGAACTATATAACCAGCATAACCTTTCGCCCAAATATAGCGCAGCCCCTTGTCAGCTCATCTTTTAATGAAAAATCGCTCATATCGCATTGTATTAAATGAAATGAGAAATAAGACTATATATTAATAGCATAAAGATTATGATAAATAAACCTTGCCAAAGTCTTATCTTTGCTGTCTTTCTCTTTCATACTTTACATACGAAATAATTCCCCATACTCATCACCTGAACTTTTTCATCAACGCATATACGACACATACGAATCTTGTAATCGCCATCTGACACAGGTTCCAAAATCCTATCATATTCCCAAAGAGATAACTTACCTTTAGCCGATATTGGTTCAGGGAATAAGATAGGATTAGCCAATACCCCATTATACACACCTTTATCCGCCCAAACAGATGCATGGTTCTGTACACAGTCTACAATCTCCACACTACCGATGATGGAACCAAAAGGCAAATCGTCAAAGTCAGTGCTATAAAGTACGGAGTGAGCCTGATTGAGTATTGTTTAAAATCCATCCTCTACGCTTGTCTGCTCCGGCATGAATTAGCACCCTCCGCCCAATATACTTATTAGAACACGCCCATGTCCGGTTCTCAATATTTTTGATACCGTGAACTGTCTAAGAAGCCCACGGTTGTTTTATTGTTATTGCTTTCATTTCTGCACAGATTTGAGTTAAATGATGATTCACTGAGTATCTTCATTTCTTATCAGTTTTGAATTAATTCCGCCCTAACAAAGTATCTTAATAGATCTCATATAAGTCAATGATCAGAATAATTGTAGTTTCTACACTTATATGCTCATTTGTCCACCTCTAATATTCGTTTGTCCACCTCTAAAAGCATGTATGAGCGTACTTTTGCATCACTACTCTACATCTCAGGTAAAGTAGAATAACTAATTGTTAAACCAATAATATCTGTATTATGAAGACAAGAAAGTGGCCGACACTCATGCTGACGGCATTTACAGTCCTTTCATTTTGGGCCTGCGAGGATTGGGGGCAAATGGATCCTCCGGCAGGAAATCAGAAGACTCCCAAATTAGAGCAAGTTGTAAAGATTACTTTTGAGGATAAAGAATTCGATCCTCAAAGCCTCAACTATTATGCCTACGAAGGCGGAGACATAGCTGAGATTGAAGACGACGATGTACATGGCAAAGTACTTCACCTACCTGACGGTTATGCCCGTATGTTCAATCCACTGAACAGAGTCGAAGTACAGAATGGCGTATCACTGACGTTCTGGGTGAAGCAGGCACTCCGCATCGACGAAGAAACGGAAGAAGAATTGGAGTCGGACTTAACAGGTGCCCTCTTCTCTTTCCAAAACAGCAACGGCACACAGCGCATGTTCCTCACCGCCAACGGCTGGCTGAAGTATGAAGGTGTGGACGGCGAATACGAGGTCAACAACCCCGAAACAAACAAAGTATCTCAAAATCCATTACTGCTACCCGCCGGAGAATGGCACTATATGGCCATTACCGTCCGCAATGACGGCTACAGCATCTATGTGGACGGCAAACAGCGTATCGACAAGACCGTACAGAAATCAGATTTTGACTTCGGAAAGATTGTACAGTTCATGGCTGGTACACCTTATGTATATATAGGTAATGGTTCAGACTCTCCTACACAAGAGATGTGGATAGACGATATCGCAATTTACCGCAATCAAATTACCGACAGCCAATGCCAGGTGCCGAACATAGACGGCGAAGGTGCATTCGAATATCTTGTTGGCGACCCCATTATCACTGTAGGTGCAGAAGACAACTCAGCAGCTTGGTGGACAGCATTCTCCAATTATTTCAGAATGCCCGTCAACGGCAGCATGAAGTTCGAGTTCACCAACCACACCAGCGGCGCTAAAAACTGGAACAACTGGTGTTTTGCCCTCTGTACCGATGACGAACGAGGCGGAAGTGACTATGCCGAATACTTCGTTATCCGTTCCGACCTTTACGGATGGGGTGACAGTTATGCCTCGGGCACATGGACCAGCGAGGGCTATGATAACTTGGATACTTTCCGTGCCGACATGGAAGGTGCAAAAGTGACTGTGACCGTCCAACGCAACGGAGCAACGGTAGCTGTAGAGGCAGTGGCCAAAGCCATCAACGGCAACGTGTACAAAGAAGCTTTCACCACCACTTGCGGTGACGGCACACAAGTAGTCCGAGCCTTCTTTATAATGGATGGTTCACATATCGTATTCGACGCTGAAAAAACCACAGCATTGACCACAGTACCAGTGGCAAAGACTACTATCGGTGCTGAAGACTGTTCGGCTGCTTGGTGGACAGAATTTTCAGACTATTTCCAAATCCCCGTCGGACAGAATCTGCATCTTGAATTCGAGAATCACACCAGTGGCGTTGGCAACTGGAACAACTGGAATCTCTGCCTCTGCACCGATGCCGAACGGGGTGGAAGTGACTATGCCGAATACTTCGTCATCCGTTCCGACCTTTACGGATGGGGTGACAGCTATGCCTCGGGCACATGGACCAGCGAGGGATACGGTGACTGGGACACTTTCCGTGCCGACATGGAAGGCGCCAAAGTCGTTATCGACATCCTGCGTAGCGGCGCTACGGTGACAACCACTGCAGTAGCTACCGGCAAGAATGGCAACGTGTATAAAGAAACCTTTGTGACAGACTGCGGTGACGGAAGCCAGACGATACGGGCATTCCTTATTGTAGATGGAGCTCATCTTAAGATGGATAATTCAAATTGTTATCTGTACACTCCGTTATTCAAGTAATAACTTCTATAAACAAAAATATATTATGGACAACAAAACAATCACAATATCAGCAGCCCCGCGCTTGGCGGGTATGCTGCTGGCATTAGCCTTCCTGCTGACCGGACAAATGCTCTTTGCACAATCCAAGCAAGTGACAGGTGTAGTGAAAGATGTCACCGGTGAAACTGTTATCGGCGCCAGTGTAGTAGAAAAAGGAACTTCTAATGGTACAATTACAGATTTTGACGGTAACTTTAAACTGACAGTAAGCGACAAAGCCGTGTTGCAAATTTCATTCGTAGGCTATACTACGCAAGAACTTCCTGTAGCAGGCAAAACCTCTTTCAACATCACTCTTAAAGAAGACTCTGAAATGCTGGACGAAGTCGTAGTAGTAGGTTATGGCGCACAGAAAAAAGAAAGCGTGGTAGGTGCCATCTCACAGGTATCTTCTAAAGAGTTGCTCCAATCTCCTGCCGCCAACGTATCCCAAGCCATTGCTGGTAAGATTTCAGGTGTTATCACCTCACAGACTTCCGGTGCCCCCGGTTCGGATGATACACAAATCTATATCCGTGGTCGCGCCACATTTGCCGGTGATGCCCAACCACTTGTCTTGGTAGATGGCGTAGAGCGTGAATTCTCGCAGATTGCCCCAGACGATATTGAAACAATCTCAGTATTGAAAGATGCTTCGGCAACGGCTGTTTATGGTGTTCGCGGTGCAAACGGTGTTATGTTGATTACTACCAAACGTGGTAGAGAGCAAAAACCGGAAGTTAGTCTGACCGCCAACTGGCAGATACAAAGCCCGACGCGTACAGATACTTACCTGAATTCTTATCAATCAGTCAGCTTGCTGGAAGAAGCCCTTGCCAATGATGGACTTCCTTCACAGTATTCTGCCAGCGATCTAGAAATGTATCGCAAATCAAGTGCCGGTGAATTGAGCGGTTTGGATGCAATGTTATATCCCAATGTAAACTGGTATGATGAAGTATTGAAAAGTTCTTCTCCTGCACAACGCTATAATGTCAGCGTGCGTGGCGGTACAAAGCGTATGCGCTACTACGCTTCCGGCGAATTATACGACCAGAAAGGTTTGATTAAGAACCTGAGCAACGACAAGTATGGTAATTCTTCAAGCCCCAGCTTCCGCCGTTATGCATTCCGTGCTAATATGGACCTGTTCCTGACGAAAGACTTGACTTTCTCCGTCAACTTTGGTACTCGTTTCGAAGAACGTAAAGGTTCCAATACTACTGAAAGAGCAGATTACAGCCAGATTTTTTATGAAATGAATCATACTCCCGGATGGCTCTTCCCCGTATCTACAGTGGTACAAAACGGTGAAAAGCAGGAAACCATCTATGGTGGTAGCTCACAGTACCAGAATAATATCGTAGCATCCTTGACCAAAGGCGGATATTACAAAGCCACGAATACCATCAACGAAACCAACTTCATCCTTGATTATAAGATGGATTGGCTGACCGAAGGATTGAGCGTAAAAGGTATGGCTTCATTCGACTACGACTCTTATGACAAAACCCTATACGGGGCTAGTTTTGCCACTTATGAATTGAACAACCGTGATGATTTCGGAAATATCGATGCCTACAACCGTTTCAACACCGACGGTGAAATGGCAGGCAGCAAAGATTCTTATACCATCTACAAACTCTATATGGAAGCTCAAATCAACTATGCCCGCAAGTTCGGCAGGCACGATGTTACAGCCATGGTACTTTATAACCAGAACGACTATCGTTACAGAGCTGATTTGGCAAAACGTTACCAAGGTTTGGTAGGTCGCGCCACTTATGGTTATGACGATCGTTACTTAGCCGAAATCAACTTCGGTTACAATGGTTCGGAGAACTTCATGAAAGGTAAACGTTTCGGTTTCTTCCCCGCCTTCTCTGTAGGTTGGCGCATCAGCAACGAATCTTTCATGGAAAGCACCAAAGATTGGTTAAACAACCTGAAGATTCGTGCTTCTTACGGAGAAGTGGGTAATGATGTATATAAGGTGAACGGTGTGGACCAACGCTTCCTCTATGAAGAGAAATGGAGCCAGATCAGCAACGACTATATATTCGGTACCAGCGGCCAGTCAGGAATCTACGAAACACAGTATCCCAACTACGCTGTAACTTGGGAGCGCGCCCGTAAGTATAACTTCGGTCTGGAATTCGGATTGTGGAACGGACTGTTGAATGGTAACATCGACCTTTTCCACGAAACGCGTAACGACATCCTGACCAACTACCTGACACGTCCGGAGTGGGTAGGTGTAACGATGGCAGCCGGCAATTTGGGTAAAACTGTAAACAGTGGTTTTGAAATCGAGTTGAAACATAACAACCGTATCGGCAAAGATTTCTCATACAATGTTGGCCTGACATTCTCTCATGCCAAGAATGAAATTAAGAACATGGATGAACCGGCACTGAAAACAGATTACCGCAAACGCGAAGGTCATCCTATTGGTCAATATTACGGACTGGTATGCGACGGTTTCGTAACTGCTGCCGACCTAGCCGATCCTAATTTTCCGACATCTACCTTTGGCAATGTACAGGTAGGTGACTTAAAATACCGCGATATGAACAAGGATGGTTTTATTGACGAACGGGACGAAACATTCATTGGTTATAGCGATGTACCTGAAAACACATATGCACTCACCTTGGGATGCAACTACAAAGGCATCGGGTTCAGTGTAATGTTCCAGGGTGTAGACCACGTGAGCCGTTATTATGACGCAGAAGCTATGTACGCTTTCGTCAGCGGTGGTAAAGTGAAAGAGCATCATATGGATCGTTGGAATCCCGCTAAATCGGAATCCGAGAATCTGGTAAGTGCCAAATACCCATTGCTGCACTACGATAGTTACGGTGACCATAATCAGCGTCAGAATTCCTTCTTCCTGAAAAATGGTGCTTTCATGCGTCTAAAGAATATCGAACTGAGCTATACGTTGCCCACCGAATGGGTGAAAAAAGTGGGTATGAGCGACTGCCGCCTTTACGTAAACGGTAATAACCTCATCACTTGGGATCATCTGGATGACCTGTGTGACCCGGAAAGCAACGGCTCCAACCGCTATCCGATTATGAAGACTGTGAACTTTGGTGTAAACATTAAATTCTGATAAAAATGAAGAAGACATTATTATATAGCATTTTTGCCCTGAGCATTGCCTCTGCCACGCTTACTTCCTGCGAAGATATGTTTGGAGGCTTCCTCGACAAGCAGCCTAGTAATGAGTTGACGGGCGAAGAAGTGTTCGGCGACTGGAACTTAATGACACAGTTCCATTATGACACTTACAACTTTTTGCGTCACGGTGCCTGCCGCATCAACAATTCTTGGTTGGATGCTGCTACAGATTTGGCAGAAACCAGTTATGCAACTGGTGGTGTGCGTACCACATTCAATATAGGCAACTATTACGGTAGCGGCGGTTCAGCCGAACTAAGCGCCACTTGGGAACACTACTACCGCGGTATCCGTAAATGTAACATGATAATTACACGTATAGAAGATGTGCCCAAAAATCCAGATTTGACAGAAGATAAACATCTTGAGTATAAAACCAACTACATCTCCGAAGCTCGTTTCCTCCGCGCTTGGTTCTATTGGGAACTCTTCCTGCGTTACGGTCCTATTCCTATCGTAACAGAAGTACTCGACCCTAATGGTGATTTATTGAGTGACTATAAGATTCGCCCCACTATAAAAGAATACGTGGTAGACTTTATCCTGAAAGAACTGAGTGAATGTGAAAACGGTTTGATGAATTATGCAGATGCTTCCGCTCAAAATCTCGCCGGACGTATCGGTCAACCCATGGCACGCGCACTTTATAGCCGCATCATGCTTTACATGGCAAGTCCGCGCTACAGTAGTGAATCAGGCGTTACCTGGCAACAAGCTGCCGATGCCGCAAAAGGATTCATCGACACCTATGGCAGCAATTATGCACTGATGCAAGGTACCGATTCAAAAACGGCATTAACCAATGCTTGGTTGCTGACTCCATATACAGAATCCAATAAAGAAATGATCTTCTATCGCAATGACGGAACTATTTCATGGAGTGGTATTTCAAATGACACTCCGGTAGGTGAAGGTGGCAATGGTGGCCTCTGCCCATCACAAAATCTGGTAGATATGTACGACATGATTGACGGAAGTTCACCTTTCCAGGAATATGACCAAACAGGGGCTCCGGTTTACAATGGAGTTACTCCGGCCATCAATGCGTCAAGTGGATATAGCGACGCCAACATGTGGGCTAACCGCGATGGACGTCTGGCAGCATCCATCCTTTACAATGGCATATCTTGGGGCGGAGGTGTAATCAACGTAGTCAGAGGGCAACGCGATAATCCGGTAGGTAATGCCAATGCAACCCCAACCGGCTACTATGTACGCAAATACATTCCGGAAACTATTCTGAGTGCAAACCACAGCGGTAACTCGCGCCGCCTCTGGACTATCATCCGCTATGCGGAAATCTTGCTGAATTACGCCGAAGCCGTGAACGAAGTGCAAGGTCCCTGTCAGGAAGTATACGACCAACTCGACCTGATTCGCCATCGCGCAGGCATCACTGGCAATGTTGCTGACCGTACAGATCTGAACACCAAGGAAAAGATGCGTAATTTCATCCGCAAAGAACGCACCATAGAATTGGCATTCGAAGAGCATCGCGCATGGGATGTACGTCGCTGGAACGTAGCAGAAGAAGCACTGGGACGCGATATCATCGGTATTGATGTAGCTACCAACGGTACCATCACCCGCAAAGTAGCCCAAAAACGCGTATTCCAAAAGAAGATGTATCTCTATCCTATCCCTGAAGGGGAATACTGGAAGACAGGAATTGAAAACAATCCGGAATGGTAATCCTTAAATCAAATATTGAATATGTATAATTTGAATCATATCATAAGAAAATTAACAGGAGCAGGCAAAGCCTTGCTACTGGGAATCCTACTCTTTGCGACCGGCACAGTCTGGGCACAGACCACACAAACATTGAAAGGTCGCATTGTGGACACCGAAGGCAACCCGGTTGCCGGAGCCGTAATAAACGTCGCAGAAGAAAGCCGCATCGTCCTCTCCGACGAAAATGGTTACTTCAGTCTGAAAAACGTAAAAGCGTCTGACGAAATCTGTATCAGCAGTGTGGGATACAAAAAAACACAAATACCGGTTGATTTCAATGAAGGCTTCAAAATTGAGTTGGAATCAGATCTCGATGAATATCTCCATACTACTCCTATAGCATTCGGACGTAAAGCCAAGAAGTTGGTTACCGAATCAACCTCTGTAGTAACCGGCGAAGAATTACAAAAGCACCCTATCACTGTACTTCAGAATGCTTTCACCTCTACCGTTACCGGTATGGAAACTTACGAATGGTCCAGTGAGCCAGGTTGGACGGAAACAGCCATGTATATCCGCGGTATCCGCACCATGAATACCGGAGCACGCGCCCCGCTGGTTATTGTGGACAATGTGGAACGTGACCTTTCTTTCCTCGACGCATTCCCCATCGAAAATATCACCATCCTGAAAGATGCTGCCGCTACTGCCATTTATGGTATGCGTGGTGCCAATGGCGCCATCTTGGTAACTACCAAACGCGGTAGCGCCGGAAAGACAAACATCGACTTCACACAGGAAGTGGGTTTCCAGATGTTAAGTAACAAAATGGAAAACCAGAATTCTTACAACATGGCCCTGACACGTAACCGGGTAAAATATCTGGACGGACAAGATCCTATGTACACTGATGAACAAATTGAGATGTACCGCCGTGTATCCAATGGAGAAGAACTGGAAGGCATCGACAAGTATAGATACTTCAATACCAGTTGGGCCGACGAACTCTATCGTGAAACGGCTCCGATGTATAAGACCAACCTGCAAATCAGTGGTGGTAACGAACGTGCCCGTTACTATGTTTCATTCTCTTATCTGCGTCAGGAAGGTATGTGGAATGACAAATGGACCAACTATAACAAAAATTACAATACCGGACATACCCTGAACCGCTGGAACTTGCGTTCGAATATCGATATCGACGTAACCAAGTACCTTAATGTATCCCTCGACTTGGGTGGCCGTATCGATAACATTACCCAGCCCACGGAAGGTGTGTTCAATTTAACTACATTTGGAGTTGTCGAAGCTAACCCTATGGAACCGGTATATACACCGAATGGACAGATTTATGCTTCCAGTACTGCCAACAACGCCGGCCGTTATTTGGCTGCTTCCGGTCAGGAAAAGAACCGCCGCCGTAACCTGTACTCCACAGTAAACATCAACGGCGACTTAAGCCCAATACTGAAAGGTTTGAAAGTGAATGCAACCATAAGTTTCGATTCTTACGAAACATTCGAGTCTACTCAACGAAACAGCGTCAACTCATATAACTATGATTATATGAATATGGACGTGACCGATCCGTCGCAATTCAAATATACGCAATACACCACCTATTCTGCATTGAGTGACCCGACGCCCAACCAGCGTGAGTTCTACTACAACCTGAACTTGATGGGTGGCTTAGGTTACAGCAATAAGTTTGGCCAGCACACAGTAGAAGCCCGTGCTTTTGCCCGTGCTTACCGCAACCAGCCTAACACGTATGTATCTTCCAACCGTTATCTTTCGTACAACGGACAGGTGACTTACGACTATGCCAACCGCTATATCTTCTCCGGAAATATCTCACGCATGGGTTGTGATAATTTCAGGGAAGACCAACGTTGGGGAACTTTTTACGGTGTATCTGCAGGTTGGGTAGCTTCTGAAGAGCCTTGGTTGAAAAATAAGAACATTGGTCTTCTGAAACTCCGTGCTTCCTATGGACGCTCGGGACAATCCACTACTGGCGGAGGTCGCTATGCTTACCAGAATACGTATGGTTCTGCTACCGGTTACGGTTTTGGTTATTCAGGTTCATACGTCAACGGATTCGCAGAAACGATGGCAGGAAACGCCAACAACAAATGGGAGATTTCGGACATGCTGAATATCGGATTGGACTTCGACTTCTGGAACAAAAAGCTCTATGGTGCAATCGATGTATTCAAAGAATGGCGTTCCAATATTTTGGTCGACCGTACCAGTGTACCTTCTCTTTTAGGAATTGCCGTAGCAAAAGACTCTTACGGAAAAGCTGAAACAAAAGGTTTTGAAGCAACAATCGGCCATCGTGGCCATATCGGTGACTTCAATTACTACATTGAAGGTATGGTGACCTACAACACCAATAAGATTACTGAAATGGACGAAACAGAGCCTAACGTGGAATGGCAGCGTAAAACGGGTAACCGTATCTACGACTATACCTCCGTAGCCGGCTTGTACGAAAGTTCATTCAACAATGGTGTCGGCGGCTGGAATCGCTACAAATTCATACAGTGGGCCACTGACCCTAACTTGATCGCAACCAGTCAGCAGGATGCTATTGACCATCCTGAAAAATATCCGTATAACGCAGCTTCCAATGGTGCACAGAAACTAGGAACCGCCATATTCAAGGACTTAAACGGTGACCGTCAGATTGACTCCAACGACATGGTACCGGACACTTACACCATTATTCCTGAATTGATTCCGACCATCAACCTCGGTATCGAGTGGAAAGGCTTCGACGCACGCGCCGTGTTTACCGCTTACCTGAACCGTGATGTATTCCTCTCTCCGGCTGTAGCTTGGTCAGGATGGGGTAACCAAGGTACTCATGAAGTAGTTAAAACATGGGGTTACTATACAGACGATCCGCTCGACCCGCGCAACGTGAACGCCACCTACCCGCGTCCTACCTATGGCAGCTACAATGCTATAGACAGTGACCGCGATACGGGAACTTACCAGAATGACATCTGGATTGTAAATGGTAACTTCTTGTCTCTGCGTAACATTGAAGTTGGTTATTCGCTTCCCAAACGATTAATTGCAAAGGCAAACCTGACCAAGTGCCGCCTCTACTTCAGTGGATACAACCTCTGCACCTGGAGCAGCGTACCCGATGGTTGTGACCCGGAAAAGCCGATGAGTTACGTATGGTGGTATCCGAAAACCCGGACATTTACATTCGGTATAAACATTGGTTTCTAACATGAAAAACAGAGAAAATATGAAAAAGATATTCAGATATATAGCAGCCACACTGTTGGCTATAAATTTCACCTCTTGTAGCGACTTTCTGGACAAAGAGGTAGACCTGAGCCTGGATGCAGAACAAGTGTTCCAGAAATTTGAAAATACCCGCGGCTATCTGGCAAACATCTATGCCTACCTTCCGGATGCATTTGTAGGGTATACGGACGGCCAGTTCCGTGGCGCATCACGCGACTGTATGACAGATAATGCACTCTCTTTCTGGAGTGTGCATTACTATCACAGTGTATTGACAGATGCTTATTCCTCAACCAAACATTCGTTTGCAGAAGATTTCTGGCCTAAAAATTTCAGAGGTATCCGTGCTGCCAACAACTTCCTGAAGTATGCCCGCGAAAGCGTAGTGAAAAATACAGAAATGGAGGGTGACGACAACCGTCTTTACGACCGCTATATGGCCGAAGCCCGCCTGCTCCGTGCTATCTTCCATTTCGATCAGGCCAGTTGGTTTGGCGACATCCCTATCATCGGTGAAGATGAAAACGGTGAACCCATCCTTTTCGAATACACTAATCCGGAACAAATGAACATGGCACGCACCAATTGCGCCGATGCACTGAAGTGGATTGCCAACGAATGTGATAAAGTTAAGGATGTACTGCCTTTCCGCTATGCACAGGAAGAATTGAACTGGGGACGCGTGAACGGTGCAGCAGCATATGCGCTAAAGGCAAGAGCACTATTGTACAGAGCGTCAGCCTTGCACAATCCCAATAACGACGCTTCCTGGTGGAGAGAAGCAGCAACCGCTGCAACAGACTTCATCATGAAGAACAAAACCCAAAGTAACCCGTACAAACTGTACACTACGACGGATAACGATCCAAACAAAAACTATTATGAATGTTTTATATCCACCCCTCACTTGAACAACGAATATATCTTGAGCCGTTCAGAGTGGAATACCCGTGAAATTGAACTATTCTTAGCTCCTTGCGGATTCAGTGGCAGTGTAAATTCAACCGGACGTACAAATCCAACACAGAACCTAGTGGACAGTTATGAAACCAAGAATGGCTTGTCTATCGATAAGGATGCGTCTTACGACCCACAGAAGCCCTATGTCAACCGCGATCCACGCCTTGAACAAACCATCCTGCACCATGGCTCCATTTGGGGAGATGCCAAACAAGATGAAGAACGTGAAGTAGATGTTACTTATGGTTCCGGTAAGGATTATCATGAATTGCATGGTGGAACACTCACCGGATACTACACCAAGAAGTTCCTGAATAACATGTCATTCAAGAGTCCGACTACCTACACACATGCCTGTCCTATCTTCCGCTACGCTGAAGTATTGCTGAATGCCGCCGAAGCCATCAACGAAGCAGAAGGTCCGGATAATGCCTATCAGTATGTGAACGAAGTACGCGCCCGTGTAGGTATGCCGGCATACAGCGGAATGACTCAATCTCAACTTCGCGAACGCATCCGCAACGAACGCCGCATCGAACTTTGCTTTGAAGATCACCGCTTCTTCGACGAACGTCGCTGGAAACTGTTCGAAGGCAAAACTGCTGCGAGTGAAAGGAATTTGCCCTACTACCAACAGGTTTACAACCTTTACGGTGTAGCTGTAACTCCGGAACAAAGCACAGTATTCAATTACGGTCCGGCAGAAATGCACCAGTCACGCGCCTTCAACAGCCCGAAAAATTACTATTTCCCAATACCGGATGCTGAAATCAAGAGATTACCTAATCTGGGACAAAATCCCGGTTGGGAAATGGGTAACTCTTCAAACGAAGCTGCAACACCTACTGAATAATAAAAAAACATTGTAACTCCCCCGGATAATGCAATATCATCCGGGTAGTTACCTAAACTCATTAAAACTCCGAAAATATGAAACTTAATAAATGGTTAAGCATACTAATGGTGAATTGCTCACTGCTTATCGGCTTTACTGCCTGTGACGACGATGACAATGATAGCCATGAACTCTCTCTCGGTGCACCTGTACTGACCGAGATTGCTGCTCCTACTGCTATAGCAACTTCTGATGTAATGGTCAGTCAGCAAGATTTGGATGAAGGTACTATCAGAGTAATGGCTTATGGCTTCTGCTATGATATCTCCAAGAATCCTACCATCTACAGTGCTACGGTGAAGACGCTTCCCGAAAATGGTAAAATGGAAGCTACGTTAACGGACTTGGCTGATAATACCGTGTATTATGTACGTGCTTTCGCGACTCTCTACCCTAACGGAGTAGTGTACTCGCCGGAAGTAGAAGTTACGATAGGGACAATTGCACCGGAACCAGAGCCGGAAACGCCTGCTGAATAAAACTATACTGGAGGATATGTCAAAAAGTTTTTTTTGGCATATCCTCTTGTTTTTTACAGTACTAATTATTAATAACGAATTACTTATGAAATTCTCCAAATGGCCCCTATTACTAATCGGTTTTCTCGCTTTATCAGGAGCGTGCAGTAGCGAAAGCAATGAACCCGATACAGAGGCAACGACTGTTTCTATTTCAGCACCCACTGTCGCAAACGTCACGGAAGATAAAGCAAACATTATTGCGACTATCACGACAAATACCCCATCCGCTATTTTAAAGAAGGGTTTTTGTTATGATACTCAATCCAATCCGACAATTTCCAACCAGACTGTTGAAATGAGCAGTGCAGGTTTATCACTTAACCTGACACTAACAGCGCTCGAGCCCGAAACAAAATATTATGCCAAGGCTTTTGCCACTGTAGTCAATGGGAACCCTGTTTATTCATCAGAAATATCATTCACCACAACAGCTCGCAGCGAAACCTCTGAGCTAGACAATTATACAGCACCCACATATCCGGATAACTATACGAATATTACAGACTGGAGCAGCAGAAGTCAATGGAACTTAGCTAACGTGCATGACCCCAGTGTGGTATTAGCCGAAGATGGCTACTATTACATGTATCAGACAGATGCATCATATGGCAATGCACACGAAGCCGGGGGACATTTTCACGGCCGCCGTTCCAAGGATCTGGTGAATTGGGAATACTTGGGAGGCACTATGCAGTCATTGCCTGAGTGGGTGATTCCTAAATTAAATGAAATACGCGAAGCCATGGGGCTGAGCGCTGTCCAACCCGACACAAAAAGTTTTGGCTATTGGGCACCTTGTGTCCGTAAAGTCAGAAACGGGCTCTACCGTATGTATTACTCCATCGTCTGCCCTGGCCTGCTCAACGGTGAAAATACCTGGAGTGAACGCGCTTTCATCGGTATGATGGAAAATACCGATCCTGCCAACAATGCAGGATGGGAAGACAAAGGATACGTCATTACGAACGCTTCGGACAGAGGCCTGAATTTCAACGTTAAGCCGGATGACTGGACAAACTGTTACTATAAATGGAACGCAATCGACCCCAGTTACATTATCGACAAAGATGGGAAGCACTACCTGATTTATGGTTCATGGCACAGTGGCATAGCAGCACTGGAAGTAGATGCAACCACCGGAAAGCCACTCAATGTATTGCCCAATCCCTGGGGAACAGAACAAGATATAACCTCCTATGGACAATTACTCGTAACCCGCCAAATGGGAAACCGCTGGCAGGCATCCGAAGGACCGGAAATCATCTACAACCCGAATACCGGATATTATTACCTGTTCGTGGCTTATGATGCATTGGAAGTACCTTATAATACACGCGTATGTCGTTCCCAAAATCTGTTAGGCCCATATACCGGCATTGACGGTACTGATCTTACCAGATATGGTGGCGAAATGCTTCCTGTTGTTACACACCCTTATAAATTCAGCAACAGCAACGGATGGGTAGGTATCGCCCACTGCGCCATCTTCGATGATGGAAATGGAAATTGGTATTATGCCTCGCAAGGACGTCTGCCAAAGGATATACCCGGCATTCATCTGAGCAATGCCGTCATGATGGGGCATGTACGCTCTATCAAATGGACGAGTACAGGATGGCCGGTAGTAATGCCGGAACGCTATGGCGCCGTACCCACAGTGGCCATTACAGAAGATGAACTGGCAGGAAATTGGGAACACATAGACCTCGCCTACTCTTACGGACAACAAAAAGCATCCAGCACTATGACACTTTCTGCCGATCATAAAGTAACCGACGGCTCCTGGAAAGGTGCAACATGGAACTATGATGCCAGCAACCAACGCATTATATTCAGTAATGGAGTTGAAGTCTGCCTACAACGGGAAACAGATTGGGAAGCCAGTCCGAGAACTCATACGATTGTTTATGCAGGTTATACCAATAGTAAGACTTATTGGGGCAAAAAGAAAAAATAAGAAAGAAATCTGCCCATACCTGCATATGGCTAAAAGCATATCATCTCCGTACCATCTCCATACCAAGTCCGTATCAACTCCGTACCAAGCCCGTTTCTATATATACAGAGATGGTACGGACCTGATACGGAGATGGTACGGAGTTGATACGGACTTGGTATGGAGATGGTACAGAGATGGTATGGAGATGGTACGGAGATAGTATCCTGAGAATCTAAAAATGACCATACATATGCGGCACATAAGCAAATTTTTCGCTTTTATGTTACATAACATATAGTAGTGTAGCTAATACACTCAAATAAAGTGTTACTTTTACACCCAAAATCGGATAATTATCTCATTTACATTAAAAATAGAACCATGAAAAACAAATTTCTACTTGCAGGAATTGCCGCAATAATGCTATCTGCGTGCAATAACAAGCCAGCTCAGGAGTTGACTTTGTCCGGTCTCAATCCGGCGGATTTCCAAACAGAAGTGAACAATGCCAAGACGAATCTTTATACTTTAAAGAATAAGTCAGGCATGGAAGTGTGCATCACTAACTTCGGTGGTCGCATCGTTTCTATTATGGTGCCCGATAAAAACGGGAATATGCAGGACGTCGTTCTGGGTTTTGACAGCATTGCTGACTATGTAAACATTCCGAGTGACTTCGGCGCCTCTATCGGTCGTTATGCAAACCGCATCAACCAAGGAAGAATAGTATTGGATGGAGACACTATCCAATTACCGCAAAACAACTTCGGACATTGCCTGCATGGTGGTCCCAAAGGTTGGCAATATCAGGTATATGAAGCCAATCCTATTGATGATACCACTTTGGAGCTAACTCGTATATCACCGGACGGAGATGAAAAATTCCCTGGCAACGTAACAGCTAAAGTTCTTTTCAAACTGACTGATGACAACGCTATAGATATAAAGTATAGCGCTACCACAGACAAGAAAACGGTTATCAACATGACTAACCACTCCTACTTCAACTTATCCGGTAATCCTGCAAATGCTGCAACAGATCATATCTTATATGTAAATGCAGATAATTACACTCCGGTAGACAGTACATTTATGACTACAGGAGAAATAGTAACGGTAAAAGATACTCCGATGGACTTCACTACTCCCAAGACTGTAGGACAAGATATTACAAACTTTGATTTCGTTCAGCTGAAAAACGGAAATGGTTATGATCATAACTGGGTGCTGAACACAAAGGGGGACCTCTCTCAGGTTGCCGCAAAGATGACATCACCGGTGAGCGGCATCACATTGGAAGTATATACCAACGAACCGGGTATACAAGTTTATACCGGCAACTTCCTGGATGGAACGGTAACCGGTAAGAAAGGTATTACCTATAATCAACGTGCTTCCGTTTGCCTGGAAACACAACATTATCCCGACAGTCCCAACAAACCTGAATGGCCCAGCGTAGTATTGGAACCGGGACAGACTTACAACAGCGAATGTATCTTTAAATTCTCAGTAGAGAAATAATAGTTAACTTTTAAACATAAGTATTGTGGAAGCATTAGATTGGATTGTAATCGGAGTCTTCGCCTTGGCTCTGATAGGTATTATTGTTTGGGTTGTCAAACAAAAACAGAACGACTCGGCAGATTATTTTCTGGGTGGACGTGACGCTACGTGGATTGCGATTGGTGCATCTATTTTCGCATCAAACATCGGTTCAGAGCACTTGATTGGTCTGGCAGGTGCAGGAGCTTCCAGTGGTATGGCCATGGCTCACTGGGAAATTCAGGGATGGATGATTCTTATTTTAGGATGGGTATTCGTGCCATTCTATTCAAGAAGTATGGTATACACAATGCCAGAATTCCTGGAACGTCGTTATAATTCTCAATCACGCACCATATTGTCCGTAATTTCTTTAATCAGTTATGTACTGACTAAAGTAGCAGTTACGGTGTATGCCGGCGGTTTGGTGTTCCAACAGGTATTCGGCATTGAAGAACTTTGGGGAATTGACTTTTTCTGGATTGCAGCTATCGGTCTGGTTTTGATAACTGCATTATATACAATCTTTGGCGGCATGAAATCGGTGCTTTATACTTCTGTATTGCAGACACCGATTCTGTTATTGGGTTCACTGATCATCCTCGTACTTGGTTTCAAAGAACTGGGTGGATGGGACGAAATGATGAGAATTTGCGGTGCAGTGACTGTAAATGATCAAGGTAATACAATGACGGAATTAATCCGTAGCAATAGTGACCCTAACTTCCCTTGGTTGGGAGCATTGATAGGCTCTGCCATCATCGGTTTCTGGTATTGGTGTACCGACCAGTTCATCGTACAACGTGTACTTTCAGGTAAGAACCAGAAAGAGGCACGCCGCGGTACTATTTTCGGTGCCTATCTGAAACTGTTGCCTGTATTCTTATTCCTGATTCCGGGTATGATTGCTTTTGCATTGCATCAGAAATATCTTGGTGCCGGCGGTGAAGGTTTCTTACCGATGCTGGACAATGGCGTGGCAAATGCCGATGCAGCTTTCCCGACATTGGTTGCAAAACTGTTGCCGGCAGGTGTTAAAGGCCTGGTAGTTTGCGGTATCCTGGCAGCTTTAATGAGTTCACTGGCATCTTTATTCAACTCTTCAGCTATGTTGTTTACAATTGACTTCTACAAACGCTTCAAACCGAAAACATCTGAGAAGAAACTGGTGGGTATCGGTCAGGCAGCAACTGTAGTGATTGTTATTCTGGGTATTTTATGGATTCCTATCATGCGTAGCGTGGGTGACGTGCTTTATACCTACTTGCAAGACGTACAATCTGTTTTGGCACCGGGTATTGCTGCAGCTTTCCTATTGGGTATCTGCTGGAAACGTACTTCTGCACAGGGTGGTATGTGGGGATTGATTGCCGGTATGGTTATTGGTCTGACACGTTTGGGAGCCAAAGTATATTATAGTAATGCAGGCGATGTAGCCGGTGGTACATTCAAATACCTGTTCTACGATATGAACTGGCTGTTCTTCTGCGGATGGATGTTCTTGTTCTGTATCATTGTGGTTATTCTGGTCAGTCTGGCTACGAAAGCACCGTCGGCAGAAAAGATACAAGGGTTGGTATTCGGTACCTCTACTCCGGAACAATTAGCGGAAACGCGTGTCAGCTGGAACCATTGGGATATAATCCATACGTTGATCATCTTGGGTATCACCGCTGCTTTCTATATCTATTTCTGGTAAAATATATATTATGAATAAGTATTATAGTTCAAATCCAACCTTCTATGTTGGTATCGACTGTATAATCTTCGGTTTCAACGAAGGAGAACTGAACCTGCTGCTGTTAAAACGAAACTTTCAGCCGGCAATGGGCGAATGGTCTCTGATGGGTGGATTTGTGCAACAAGGTGAAAGTGTGGATGACGCGGCCAAGCGTGTACTGGCAGAACTCACCGGACTGGAAAATGTGTATATGGAGCAAGTAGCTTCGTTCGGCGAAGTAGAGCGTGACCCGGGAGAACGTGTTATTTCCATTGCTTACTATGCACTGATTAACATCAACGAGTACGACCGCGAATTGGTACATCAGCATAATGCTTATTGGGTAAACATCAACGAACTGCCTCCTTTGATTTTCGACCATCCGCTAATGGTGGAACAGGCACGGGAACTGATGCAACAAAAAGCATCTACAGAACCTATCGGTTTCAACCTGTTACCGAAGTTATTCACTCTGTCTCAACTGCAAAGTCTTTACGAGGCTATTTACGGTGAACAGATAGACAAACGTAACTTCCGTAAACGGATAGCCGAAATGGATTACATCGAGAAGACGGACAAGATTGATAAAACCGGTTCCAAACGTGGAGCTGCCTTGTACAAGTTCAATGAAAAGGCATACCGCAAGGCACCGAAATTTAAACTGTGATTTATTAATATTATGTTGGAAGAACTGAAAGAAAAAGTATTCCATGCCAACCTTGAATTGGTGAAGCATGGACTGGTTATATTCACCTGGGGAAATGTATCGGCTATCGACCGTGAGTCAGGGCTGGTGGTCATCAAACCCAGTGGCGTAAGTTATGACGATATGAAAGCGGAAGACATGGTAGTAGTCGACCTCGACGGGCGCGTGGTGGAAGGACGATTAAAACCGTCATCGGATACACCGACGCACGTGGTTCTCTACAAGGCTTTCCCTGAAATCGGTGGTGTAGTACACACCCATTCTACTTATGCTACTGCCTGGGCACAAGCCGGATGTGACATTCCGAATATCGGAACGACACATGCAGATTACTTCCACGATGCCATACCTTGCACGGCAGATATGACAAAGGAAGAAGTGGAAGGAGCCTATGAGATGGAAACAGGAAACGTTATCGTGAAGCGTTTCGAGGGATTGAATCCTGTACATACACCCGGAGTACTAGTGAAAAATCATGGTCCTTTCTCATGGGGAAAAGATGCGCACGATGCTGTACACAACGCAGTGGTGATGGAACAAGTGGCAAAGATGGCAAGCATAGCTTATGCAGCCAACCCTAATTTGACTATGAACCCATTACTAATAGAAAAGCATTTCAACCGGAAACATGGGCCGAACGCTTATTATGGACAATAAAGAAATAAATTAAAGAATTAAAAATTAAATTATTATGAACGCATTTGATCAATATGAAGTATGGTTCGTAACCGGAGCACAGCTCCTGTACGGAGGTGACGCAGTTATCGCAGTAGACGCACACAGTAACGAAATGGTAGCCGGGCTGAATGCCAGTGGAAATCTGCCTGTTAAAGTGGTTTATAAAGGTACTGTAAATTCTTCCAAAGAAGTAACTGCCGCTTTCAAAGCTGCCAACAATGATGAGAAATGTATTGGTGTTATTACTTGGATGCATACTTTCTCTCCAGCAAAGATGTGGATTCACGGTTTGCAGGAACTGAAAAAACCGTTGCTGCACTTCCATACACAATTCAATAAAGAGATTCCCTGGGATACAATGGATATGGACTTCATGAACTTGAACCAATCCGCTCACGGTGACCGCGAATTCGGTCATATCGTAACCCGTATGCGTAAGAACCGCAAAGTGGTTGTAGGCCATTGGCAAGACGAAAAGGCACAAGGCCAGATTGCAGCATGGATGCGTGTTTGCGCTGGATGGGCTGATGCTCAGGATATGCTGATCATTCGCTTCGGCGACCAGATGAACAACGTTGCCGTGACAGATGGTGACAAGGTATCTGCTGAACAAGTACTGGGTTATCACGTAGACTATTGTCCGGTAAATGACCTGATGAAGTATTACAACGCGGTGGAAGACAAAGACGTACAGGCAATGGTAGATACTTATTTCAAAGAGTACGATCATGCTCCCGAACTGGAAAAAGCCGGCACAGAAGCTTACGTAAAAGTATGGAACTCTGCAAAAGCAGAAATCGCACTCCGCCGTATTTTGAAGGATACAGGTGCAAAAGCATTTACTACTAACTTCAATGACCTGGGTGACTTCGACCAGATTCCCGGATTGGCATCACAGCGCCTGATGGAAGAAGGTTATGGTTTCGGCGCAGAAGGCGACTGGAAAACGGCTGCATTGTACCGTACTACTTGGTTCATGAGCCAGGGCATGCCGAAGGGATGTTCTTTCCTCGAAGACTATACACTGCACTTCGATGGCGAAAAGAGCGCTATCCTGCAAGCACACATGTTGGAAGTTTGTCCGCTGATTGCCGAAGCAAAACCAAAATTGGAAGTACATCGTCTGAGTATCGGTATCGACAGCGAAACAGCACGCCTCGTATTCACCAGCAAGCAAGGTGAAGGTGTAGCTGCTACGATTGTTGACTTGGGCAACCGTTTCCGTCTTATCGTGAACAAGGTGGAATGTATCAAGAGCAAGCCGCTTCCGAAACTTCCTGTTGCCAGCGCATTGTGGATTCCGCAACCCAATCTCGAAGTAGGTGCCGCTGCATGGATATTGGCAGGTGGTACTCACCACACCAGCTTCTCATACGACTTGACAGTGGAATACTGGGAAGATTATGCAGAGATGGCAGGTATCGAAATGGTTGTTATCGACGAAAATACAACTATCAGCGAGTTCAAGAAAGAACTGCGTATGAATGAAGTATATTACATGTTGAACAAAGCACTTTGTTGATTATGAAATCAGATGCAAAATCAACCATCGAAACAGGCAAAGCCATTCTTGGTATAGAGTTCGGTTCCACCCGAATAAAGGCTGTTTTGATTGACCAGGAAAACAAACCTATCGCTCAAGGAAGTCACACCTGGGAGAACCAGTTGGTTGACGGACTTTGGACGTATAGCGTTGAAGCTATCTGGTATGGGCTGCAGGATTGCTACGCTAACCTTCGCTCGAATGTGAAGGACTTATATGACATAGAGATAGAAACGCTGGCGGCAATTGGTGTAAGTGCCATGATGCATGGTTATATGGCATTCGATAAGAAAGAAGAGATTCTCGTTCCTTTCCGCACTTGGAGAAATACCAATACAGGCCAGGCAGCAGCTGCTTTATCAGAACTATTTGTCTATAATATTCCTCTGCGATGGAGTATTTCTCACTTGTATCAGGCTATTTTGGACAACGAAGAACATGTCAAAGACATTGATTATCTGACAACTCTTGCAGGTTATATCCATTGGCAGATGACAGGTCAAAAGGTGTTGGGTATAGGCGATGCATCAGGCATGCTCCCCATAGATCCGGCAACCAAGAATTACTCTGCCGAAATGGTGGCTAAGTTCGACAAATTAATTGCCCCACAGGGATTTGACTGGAAACTACAGGACATTCTGCCAAAGGTATTGCCAGCCGGTGAAAATGCCGGTTTCCTCACACCCGAAGGAGCTAAAAAACTCGACGTATCAGGCCATCTGAAAGCAGGAATACCTGTTTGCCCACCCGAAGGGGATGCCGGTACAGGCATGGTGGCAACCAACGCTGTGAAGCAGCGCACAGGAAACGTATCGGCAGGTACCTCATCATTCTCTATGATTGTATTGGAGAAAGACCTGTCAAAGCCTTACGAAGTGATTGATATGGTCACAACTCCTGATGGAAGCCCCGTAGCCATGGTACATTGCAACAATTGTACTTCCGACCTCAACGCATGGATCAACCTGTTCAAAGAATACCAAGAACTGTTGGACATACCTGTAGATATGAACGAAGTATATGGAAAACTCTATAACCATGCTCTTACAGGCAATGCGGATTGTGGAGGTCTCATTTCATACAATTATATCTCAGGTGAACCAGTAATGGGATTTGCTGACGGAAGACCGATGTTGGTACGTTCGGCCAATGACAAGTTCACCCTGGCAAACTTCATGCGGACACATCTGTATGCTTCTGTCGGTGTTCTCAAGATTGGTAATGACATCCTTTTTAAAGAAGAAAAGGTCAAAGTGGATAGAATCACAGGACACGGAGGACTGTTCAAGACCAAGAACGTAGGCCAAAGAGTACTTGCAGCAGCATTAAACTCACCGATTTCTGTTATGGAAACAGCAGGTGAAGGTGGTGCTTGGGGTATTGCCTTGCTGGGTTCTTACCTTGTGAATAATGAGAAGAAACAACCTCTTGATGCTTTCCTTGACGAACAGGTGTTCGGCGGAGACGCAGGCGTTGAGATATCACCTACAGCTGAAGATGTAGAAGGCTTTAACGCATACATCGAAAACTACAAGGCGGCACTGCCCATCGAAGAAGCAGCGGTAAGATTCAAAAAGTAATGATTCAGTTCAACTGATAACCATACATTCTGTCATGCTGAGCGCAACCGAAGCATCTCTTCTCTCATCAAAAAGAGAATAGATCCTTCGACAAGCTCAGGATGACAGATAGTAATTCTTATTATATTTTTTGATACCTCTCCCCCACACTCAAAAAACCTAATACAATATGAAATTAACCCTTACCTACCTATTACTTTTTTTCTCCCTTTTAACAGGGAAAGCCCAAAACCAACCCCAAGTCACTTATTTCCCCCTTCAGGCCGTCAATCTGTTGGAAAGTCCCTTTCTACAGGCTCAACAAACCGATTTGCATTACATTCTGGCTATGGAGCCGGACCGTCTGCTCGCCCCTTTCTTGCGTGAAGCCGGACTCGCTCCAAAAGCTCCCAGCTACACCAACTGGGAAAACACCGGACTGGACGGACACATCGGCGGACACTATATTTCCGCACTCTCCATGATGTACGCCGCCACCGGAGACACAGCCGTATACAATCGGCTGAACTATATGCTGGACGAGCTACATCGTGCACAGCAAGCCGTAGGCACCGGCTTCATTGGAGGAACTCCCGGAAGCCTGCAACTTTGGAAAGAAATTAAAGAAGGGAACATCCGCGCCGGAGGCTTTGACCTCAACAGCAAATGGGTGCCCCTATACAATATACACAAGACTTATGCCGGACTCCGCGACGCTTACCTCTACGCCGGAAGCGACCTTGCCCGTGAAATGCTAATTGCTCTCACCGACTGGATGATAGGCATCACCGCCGGACTCACCGACCAGCAAATGCAAGATATGCTCCGTAGTGAACATGGCGGACTGAACGAAACATTTGCCGATGTAGCCGCAATCACAGGTGATAAGAAATACCTGGAACTGGCGCGCCGTTTCTCGCATAAAGTAATTCTCGATCCGCTTATCAAAGACGAAGACCGTCTGACAGGAATGCATGCCAACACACAGATACCCAAAGTAATTGGCTACAAACGCATTGCCGAACTTTCACAAGATGATAACGTGTGGAATCATGCTACCGAGTGGGATCATGCCGCCCGTTTCTTCTGGAATACTGTAGTCAACCACCGTTCTGTTTGTATCGGTGGCAACAGCGTCCGCGAACATTTCCATCCGGCAAACGACTTCTCACCGATGCTCAATGACATAGAGGGACCGGAAACCTGCAACACTTACAACATGCTGCGCCTTACCAAGATGCTCTATCAGGATTCTCCCGACTCACGTTTTGCCGACTATTACGAACGTGCGCTCTATAATCATATTCTGGCATCGCAAGAACCGGATAAAGGCGGATTTGTCTACTTCACTCCTATGCGTCCCGGACACTACCGGGTTTATTCACAACCGGAAACATCTATGTGGTGCTGTGTAGGTTCCGGCTTGGAAAACCACACTAAATACGGAGAATTTATCTATGCACATCAGAAAGATACACTTTACGTCAATCTTTTCATTCCATCCCAACTTACCTGGAAAGAAAAAGGAGTAAGTTTAGTGCAGGAAACACGTTTCCCCGACAACGGACAAGTGACATTGCGTATTGACAAAGCATCTAAAAAGGCTTTCACCATTAGTATACGCCAGCCGGAATGGGCCGATTCCTCCAAAGGATATAATCTGAAAGTAAACGGCAAAGAACAATCATCTGCTACAGCAACAAATAGCGGCTATCTATCGGTCAACCGAAAATGGAAAAAAGGAGATGTAGTAACCTTTACTCTTCCCATGCAGATAAAAATGGAGCAAATCCCTGATAAAGAGAATTACTACGCATTCTTATATGGTCCCATCGTGCTTGCTGCTTCCACCGGCACCGAACACTTGGATGGGTTATATGCAGATGACAGCCGCGGCGGACATATCGCGCATGGCAAGCAAATCCCAGTATCAGAGATTCCCATGCTAATAGGAAATCCTGAAGCTATCAGTCAGTCTCTTCACAAAGAAAACAGTACTCAACTGGCATTCAACTACGACGGAAAGGTATATCCGGCATCCGGCAAAGCAATGAAACTAATTCCATTCTTCCGCCTGCACAATTCCCGCTATGCCGTTTATTTCCATCAGGCCAGTGAAGAAGAACTCCAAACATTGCGGGAAGAAATGGTAGTAGCTGAAAAGAAAGCAAACGAGTTGGCCAATCAAACAGTCGACCTCATTTTCCCCGGAGAACAGCAACCGGAATCCGACCATGGTATTCAATATGATAAGTCAGAAACAGGCACACACAAAGACCGCCACTTCCGTCGTGCCAAAGGATGGTTCAGCTATAATCTAAAAGTGAAAGAAGAGGCAAGCCGGATAATGATTACCGCACAAAAAGAAGACCGCAATAAAGTAGTTATTCTTTTCAATGGTGAGAAACTATCCACCAACCCGGTCATTAGTGAAGCAGACAAGGATGGTTTTATCACAATTTGCTATTCTCTGCCTCAGAAAATAGGAACAGGAACTTATCCGATACGTTTCAGTCCCGACGGAACAGAATGGACGCCTGCCGTCTACGAAGTACGTTTATTGAAATAACAACTTACTACATTACAAACATCATATAACTAATAACCATTATGAGAAACAAACTTTTTTTCAGCAGTGTCCTTTTAGCTGCTTCCGTATCGTTGTCTGCACAGAAAAGTGCAACGATTACCGTACACGCCGACCAAGGCACACAAATCATTCCTAAAGAAATCTACGGTCAGTTTGCCGAACACCTCGGTACTTGCATCTATGGCGGACTTTGGGTAGGTGAGAATTCAGATATCCCTAACATCAAAGGTTATCGTACCGATGTATTCAATGCGTTGAAAGAGCTTCAGGTTCCCGTCCTCCGTTGGCCGGGTGGTTGCTTTGCCGACGAATATCACTGGATGGACGGTATCGGCCCGAAAGAGAACCGCCCCAAAATGGTAAATAACAACTGGGGAGGTACGATTGAAGACAACAGTTTCGGTACACATGAGTTCCTCAACCTCTGCGAAATGTTGGGCACTGAGCCTTACATCAGCGGAAACGTTGGGAGTGGTACTGTAGAAGAACTGGCTAAATGGGTAGAATACATGACTTCCGAAGGAGACTCTCCCATGGCAAGACTCCGTCGCCAGAACGGACGTGACAAGGCATGGAAAGTGAAATATCTCGGTGTAGGTAACGAAAGCTGGGGTTGCGGCGGAAGCATGCGTCCTGAGTATTATGCAGATTTGTATCGTCGTTACTCTACTTACTGTCGCAACTATGACGGCAACCATCTGTTTAAGATTGCCAGTGGCGCCAGCGATTACGATTATAACTGGACTAAAGTCCTGATGGACCGTGTAGGCGGACGTATGAACGGCCTTTCTCTCCATTATTATACTGTAACCGGATGGAGTGGCAGTAAGGGAGCAGCCACCCAGTTCAGTAAAGACGATTATTACTGGACGATGGGTAAATGTCGTGAGATAGAAGACGTAATCAAAAAGCATTGCGCCATTATGGATGAATATGATCCTAAAAAGCACGTAGCCCTTATGCTCGATGAGTGGGGCACATGGTGGGATGAAGAACCCGGTACTATTCCCGGACACCTTTATCAGCAAAACACCCTGCGCGACGCTTTCGTAGCCTCTCTTAGCTTTGATATCTTCCACAAATACACCGACCGCCTGAAGATGGCAAACATCGCACAGATAGTGAATGTACTGCAATCTATGATTCTCACGAAAGACAAGGATATGGTACTGACTCCTACTTATTACGTATTCAAGATGTATAATGTACACCAGGATGCCACCTACCTCCCACTCGACCTGAACTGCGAAATCATGGATGTACGCGACAACCGTAAAGTACCCATGATTAGCGCCACAGCTTCCAAGGACAAGGATGGTAAGATTCATATCTCAATGTCCAATATCGATGCCGACAATGCACAGGAGATTACAATAAACCTGCCGGACGTGAAGGCAAAAAAAGCCATAGGCGAAATTCTGACTTCTGCCAGCCTGACTGATTACAACTCTTTTGAAAAACCTAATAATGTAAAATTAGCTCCATTCAAAGAGGTAAAAATCAATAAAGGAGAGTTGAAGATAAAACTACCAACCAAGTCAATTGTTACTATTGAGTTACAGTAAATCAGTCGAAAAGACTTATTGTATTTTAAACAAGAAGCAGGTAGAAGGGGCGAGAAAAAAGAGACTCTATCTATGTTGCGAATTACGCATAAAGAGTTATCTTTGTCGCTGTTAAAATTAACAAGTAGCACATCAACCCGCTTTTAATATAGTATTCAATATATAATTAATATCAATATGAACGACAACAAACTTATGAACCGCGCAGCGGATAACATCCGTATCCTCGCTGCTTCTATGGTTGAAAAAGCCAATTCCGGTCATCCCGGTGGCGCCATGGGTGGTGCCGATTTTGTGAACGTACTCTTTTCCGAGTTCCTGGTGTATGATCCCGAAAATCCTTCATGGGAAGGCCGCGACCGTTTCTTCCTCGATCCGGGGCATATGTCACCGATGCTTTACTCTCAATTGGCGTTGATTGGCAAGTTCACACTGGACGAACTGAAAGAATTCCGTCAATGGGACAGCCCTACTCCGGGACATCCCGAACGCGATATCAAGCGTGGCATTGAAAATACTTCCGGACCGCTCGGCCAAGGTCACACTTATGCCGTAGGTGCTGCCATTGCCGCTAAGTTCATGAAAGCACGTTTCGAAGAAGTAATGCCGCAGACTATCTACGCTTACATTTCAGACGGTGGTGTGCAGGAAGAAATCTCCCAAGGTGCTGGCCGTATCGCAGGTGCACTGGGTTTGGACAACCTTATCATGTTCTATGATGCCAACGACATTCAGCTTTCTACTGAAACGAAAGATGTAACCATCGAAGATACTGCCAAGAAATACGAAGCCTGGGGCTGGAAAGTTATCAAAATCAATGGTAACGATCCCGATGCTATCCGTGGTGCTTTGAACGAAGCTAAAGCTGAAAACGAACGTCCGACCCTGATTATCGGTCATACCGTGATGGGTAAGGGTGCACGCAAGGCAGACGGCAGCAGCTACGAAGCTAACTGTGCTACTCACGGCGCTCCTCTGGGTGGTGACGCTTATGTTAATACCATCAAGAACCTTGGCGGTGACCCGACGAATCCATTCGTTATCTTCCCTGAAGTGGCAGAACTGTATGCTAAACGTGCTGCTGAACTGAAAGAAATCATGGCGAAAAAATATGCAGCTAAGGCTGAATGGGCGAAGGCTAATCCTGAAAAAGCAGCCAAGCTTGATTTATTCTTCTCAGGCAAAGCTCCGGAAGTGAACTGGGCAGCTATCGAACAGAAAGCAGGTTCGGCTACACGTGCAGCATCGGCCACCGTACTGGGTGCCCTCGCTACTCAGGTAGAGAACATGGTTGTTGCTTCTGCCGACCTTTCAAACTCAGATAAGACAGACGGCTTCCTGAAAAAGACCCATGCTTTCAAGAAAGGTGATTTCAGCGGTGCATTCTTCCAGGCTGGCGTTGCCGAGCTGACAATGGCTTGCTGCTGTATCGGTATGGCACTGCATGGTGGTGTGATTCCGGCTTGTGGAACGTTCTTCGTATTCTCCGACTATATGAAACCTGCCGTGCGTATGGCTGCCCTGATGGAAGTACCCGTGAAGTTCATCTGGACACACGATGCATTCCGTGTAGGTGAAGACGGTCCTACTCATGAACCGGTAGAACAGGAAGCTCAGATTCGTCTGATGGAGAAACTGAAAAACCATAAAGGACACAACTCCATGTTGGTTCTCCGTCCGGCAGATGCAGAAGAAACAACTATAGCATGGAAGTTGGCAATGGAAAATACAACTACTCCTACAGGCTTGATTTTCTCCCGTCAGAATATAGCTAACCTGCCCGCAGGAAATGACTACGAACAGGCAGCCAAGGGTGCTTACATCGTGGCAGGTTCTGATGAGAACCCAGATGTGGTGCTCGTTGCTTCCGGTTCGGAAGTATCCACATTGGTGGCAGGTACGGAATTGTTGCGCAAAGATGGTGTAAAGGTACGTATCGTATCTGCTCCATCCGAAGGTTTATTCCGCAGCCAGGCTCCGGGTTATCAGGAAAGCATTATTCCTGTGGGTGCAAAGGTATTCGGCCTGACGGCTGGTCTGCCCGTCAACCTGCAAGGCTTGGTAGGTACCAACGGTAAGATTTGGGGATTGGAATCTTTCGGTTTCTCTGCTCCTTACACTGTGCTGGACGAAAAGCTTGGCTTTACGGCTGACAATGTTTACAAGCAAGTGAAGGCAATGTTATAAGAATTATTCAATGTGCTGATGTGCTAATATACTAATTGGCTGCGCTATATACGTTGCATAGCCATTGGCATATTGGCACATTGCCATATTATCACATTAATGACATGAAAACAATTGGAATTTGCTCCGACCACGCCGGATTTGAATTGAAAGAATACGTTCGCGGTTGGCTGGAAGTTAAAGGTTGGGAGTACAAAGATTTCGGAACATACTCTACGGAAAGTTGCGATTATGCAGACTTCGCCCATCCTCTGGCACTCGCTGTTGAAGCCGGAGAATGTTATCCGGGAATCGCTATCTGTGGAAGCGGTGAAGGCATCAGCATGACGTTGAACAAGCACCAAGGCATCCGCGCTGCACTGTGTTGGACAGCAGAGATTGCCCATCTGGCACGTCAACATAATGATGCCAATGTGCTCGTGATGCCGGGACGCTTTATCAGCACGGAAGAAGCTGACATGATTATGAGGGAATTCTTCAGCACACAGTTTGAAGGAGGACGTCATCAGAAGCGAATCGATAAGATACCAGTGAAGTAAAAACAAGATAGAGCGATGTGTCTCTTCCTATTGAATACCCCATTACAATTAGTCATCATTCATTATACAGACTGATTGTGATGGGGTACTTCTTTTATATTCGGGAAATTCCAATGGCGAAAGGCAAAAGGAATTGAGCATTTTTTACAAATAAAATCACTTTAGCAAAGTTCTTCACCACCAATAATGGATTGATAATATTTCAGTCGCAACATGAACCTATTTCAGTCGTATACTGATTGTTATCCTTTTCAAAACATGCTCTGAAGTGGGTGAAGATAATACAGACCGATTGCAAGGCAAATGCAAATATAAATTCAAAAAAATGAGACATTCCATCTATACATATCACCAAGCTACTTATGATAGAAACGTCAAATATTACACATTTTCTATCAAAAACTCATCTTCATCGACGGGAGTGTTCCGTACCTTTGCTGCCGACATCTAATAACCACTTAAAAGAAAAACAGGAAACGCATGAAAAAAGTATTCGGAATTCTTTCCCTGCTTCTCTCGGCCTCATTGGCAATCGCCAACCCGATAGACTTCGACAAAGCTTTCAAGGAAAGCGTAAAGATTGAAAAGCAAATCAAGAAAACCTCTTTCCCCAAGCAAACGTATCTCATCACGGACTTCGGTGCCAAACCCGATACTCCGGATGCGCCTTGCCATGAGGCAATCAACCAAGCCATCGTAACTTGCTGCCTGAATGGTGGCGGCACGGTTATAGTTCCCAAAGGCACATTCTATACAGGCCCCATCACGCTAAAAAGTAACGTCAACTTTCATGTAGAAGAAGGGGCCATATTGAAATTCTCAACCGACCAAAGCCTCTATTTCCCGGGGGTCATCACCCGTTGGGAAGGATTAGACTGCTATAATGCCCGCCCGCTGATTTATGCTTATGGTGAAACAAATATCGCTATCACCGGTAAAGGTACCATTGACGGACAAGGCTCCAACGATACCTGGTGGCCAATGTGCGGTGCTCCCCGCTATGGCTGGAAAGAAGGCATGGTGGCACAGCGCAACGGCGGACGCGAACGTCTACTAATGTACGGCGAAACCTCCACCCCTGTTTATAAGCGTGTAATGACACCTGAAGATGGGTTGCGCCCGCAACTCATTAACCTGTACTCATGTAATACAGTGCTGATAGAAGATGTAACCTTATTGAATTCTCCTTTCTGGGTTATTCACCCACTATTCTGCGAAAGTCTCATCGTACGCGGCGTATACGTTTATAACCGTGGTCCCAACGGTGACGGCTGCGATCCCGAATCCTGCAAAAATGTATTGATAGAGAACTGTACTTTTGATACTGGAGATGACTGTATTGCTATCAAATCCGGTCGTAACCAAGACGGACGCAAGTGGGGCATTCCCAGCGAAAACATTATCGTACGTGGTTGCTATATGAAGAAAGGACACGGCGGTGTAGTCATTGGCAGCGAAATCTCCGGCGGATATCGCAACCTATACGTAGAAAACTGTAAGATGGATAGTCCCGACCTTGACCGCGTCATCCGCATCAAGACCAGCACCTGTCGTGGCGGACTGATTGAAAACGTCTTCGTGCGTAACGTCACCGTAGGCCAGTGCCGAGAAGCCGTGCTGCGCATCAACCTGCAATACGAGAACCGTGAAAACTGCAACCGTGGCTTCACTCCTACTGTCCGCAACGTTCATCTGAAAAATGTGACCTGCGAAAAAAGCAAGCTCGGCGTCCTCATTATTGGTCTCGACAATGATGACCACGTATATAACATCAGCGTTGAAGATTCCCACTTTAATAATGTTGCCAAAGATGGAAATGACATAAAAGGTGCAAAAGACGTTACGTTCAAAAACCTCTATATAAACGGAAATCTTGTAAAGTAAACAATCTACATTTATCATAGTTAAAGCCCAAAGTTGTGACATTCTGATAGAATTTCATTCAACTTTGGGCTTTTTATTTCCTCATTTTTCTTATTTTTCACAGAATACTTGCTTATTGTCTCTAAATAAAAACTATCTTTGTATTCCAATAATCCGAAATTCAATACGATATGGAGCAACTGAATATAATCAAAGAGCTTATCAATAAGGGAGATATAGTCGATGCTATCAATCTGCTTGAGGTTTATGTGCTCAACAACTCCACTCACCTGGATAAGGCTTTCTATCTTCTGGGGAATGCTTATCGCAAACAAGGAAATTGGCAGCAAACTTTGAATAATTATCAACGTGCCATCGACCTCAATCCAAACAGCCCCGCCAAAGAAGCCCACCGTATGGTAATGGATATCCTGAATTTCTACAATAAGGATATGTACAATCAATAACATATAAAAGTAACGTGAATTATGGCAAAGATTAAAGGAGCAATCGTAGTGGACACCGAACGGTGCAAAGGCTGCAACCTATGCGTGGTAGCCTGTCCCCTGCATGTAATAGCCCTCACCAAAGAGGTGAACGTAAAAGGGTATAACTATGCCCATCAAATACTGGAAGATACCTGCAACGGCTGTGCGTCGTGCGCCCAGGTTTGTCCGGACGGATGTATCTCTGTTTATAAAGTAAAAGTTGAATAAATCTGTAAATCAGTAGAATATGGCAGAAGAAGTTGTATTAATGAAAGGAAACGAAGCCATCGCCCACGCAGCCATCCGTTGCGGAGCGGACGGATACTTCGGTTACCCTATTACTCCGCAATCGGAAGTATTGGAAACTCTTGCCGAACTGAAACCCTGGGAAACTACCGGCATGGTGGTGCTGCAGGCAGAAAGTGAAGTGGCAGCTATTAATATGGTGTACGGCGGTGCCGGAAGTGGAAAAATGGTGTTGACATCGTCTTCCAGCCCCGGTGTAAGCTTGAAGCAAGAAGGTATCTCCTATCTAGCAGGTGCCGAATTACCCTGTCTGGTGGTAAACGTAATGCGTGGCGGTCCCGGATTGGGAACCATCCAGCCAAGCCAGGCAGACTACTTCCAGACCGTAAAAGGTGGAGGACACGGTGACTACCGTTTGATTACATTCGCTCCCGCTTCCGTACAGGAAATGGCCGACTTCGTAGGACTGGCTTTCGACCTTGCCTTCAAATACCGCAATCCGGCTATCATCCTTGCCGACGGTGTTATCGGCCAGATGATGGAAAAGGTGGTATTGCCTGCGCAAAAACCACGCCGCACCGATGCAGAAGTTATCGAGCAATGCCCATGGGCTACTACTGGCAAAGCTAACGGTCGCAAGCCCAATATCATAACTTCTTTGGAACTAAAGCCGGAAGAAATGGAAAAGAATAACATCCGCTTTCAGGCTAAGTACAAACTGATAGAAGAAAACGAAGTGCGCTTCGAAGAAATTGACTGTAAAGATGCCGATTATCTGATTATCGCATTCGGCTCCATGGCCCGTATCGGACAAAAAGCAATGGAACTTGCACGCGAAGAGGGTATCAAAGTTGGCATATTGCGCCCCATTACTCTTTGGCCATTTCCCACAAAAGCCATCGCATCTTATGCTGAGAAGGTAAAAGGTATGCTGGTCACCGAGTTGAACGCCGGACAGATGGTTGAAGATGTACGCCTCGCTGTGAATGGTAAAGTGCAAGTAGAGCACTTCGGACGCCTCGGTGGAATCGTACCTGATCCGGAAGAGATTGTAAGTGCGTTGAAAGAAAAAATAATAAAGAAATGAACCCTGATAAAATAAGAAGCGTATTAAATATACTCTTCATGATACTCGCTTTGGCAGCTATCATCGTATATTTCGTTGCAAAGGATGACTTCAAACTATTCATCTATGTTTGCGGCGCAGCAATATTCGTCAAGCTGATGGAGTTTTTTATACGGTTCACCAACAGATAAGGAGAAGTGATTATGACAAAAGAAGATATTATCAAGCCTGAGAATCTGGTTTATAAGAAACCGACTCTGATGAACGATAATCCCATGCACTACTGTCCGGGATGCAGCCACGGTGTGGTACACAAGCTGATAGCCGAAGTAATCGAAGAAATGGGCATGGAAGACAAAACAGTAGGTATCTCCCCAGTGGGATGTGCCGTGTTCATCTATAACTATCTGGATATTGACTGGCAGGAAGCTGCACACGGACGTGCGCCCGCACTTGCCACCGCTATCAAGCGTCTCTGGCCGGACCGCCTGGTATTCACTTATCAGGGCGACGGTGACCTGGCATGTATCGGTACTGCCGAGACTATCCATGCATTGAACCGCGGTGAGAACATCACCATCATCTTTATCAACAATGCCATTTATGGTATGACGGGTGGCCAGATGGCTCCTACTACACTGGTCGGCATGAAGACTTCTACCAGCCCTTACGGACGTGATGTTCACCTGCACGGTTATCCGTTGAAGATGGCTGACATCGCTGCACAACTGGAAGGAACAGCTTACGTAACCCGTCAGAGTGTGCAGACTGTCGGTGCTATCCGCAAAGCAAAGAAGGCTATCCGCAAGGCATTCGAGAACTCTATGGCAGGCAAAGGTTCTAATCTGGTAGAGATAGTCTCTACTTGTAACTCCGGCTGGAAGCAGACTCCTGCACAATCCAACAAATGGATGGAAGAGCACATGTTCCCGTTCTATCCGCTGGGTGACTTGAAAGATAAATAATCACATGCTAAAAGACTTAAGAACAATGAAAGAAGAAATCATTATAGCAGGCTTCGGCGGACAAGGCGTATTGTCTATGGGAAAGATTTTGGCATATTCGGGACTGATGGAAAATAAGGAGGTAAGCTGGATGCCCGCCTACGGACCGGAACAACGAGGTGGTACGGCCAACGTAACGGTTATCGTGAGTGACGAGAAAATCTCCTCTCCTATCCTGAGCAAGTACGACGCTGCCATCATCCTGAACCAACCGTCTTTGGAAAAATTCGAAAGTAAGGTTAAGTCAGGCGGTATCCTGATTTATGATGGATATGGCATCATAAATCCGCCTACTCGTAAGGATATCAAAGTATACCGTATCGATGCAATGGATGCAGCTAATGAAATGAACAACGCCAAAGCATTCAACATGATTGTGCTGGGTGGGTTGCTGAAACTGAAACCAATGGTTACACTGGACAGTGTACTCAGAGGCTTGAAGAAGACATTGCCCGAACGCCATCACCACTTGATACCGATGAATGAAGAAGCAATTAAGAAAGGTATGGAATTGATTAAAGAGGTATAACTCCATAAACCCTTACAATAAAAAAATTAGCCCTTGCAAAAAGAAATTATTGCAAGGGCTAATTTTTTTAAAGATGTGCCAAAAGTCACTTTATACATTCCGTGAAGCGGGGAGTTGAAATAGTACGTTTGCAAAAATAGGCAAAAAAGGCTGAATTCCGCAAGCGAATAATTTTTTATTGTATCTTTGCGCCTAATTATGAGACGCATTCTACTAACATACATACTTCTATCCGTATTGGGATTGCTGACAGTACAGGCACAGCGTAATCTCAATACACTGGATAACCGTGACCGTTATGGAAACCAGGTTGACCCATCAACACAACCGGACAGTCTGGACACCAATACCGATGTACAAAGCATTCCGCCTAAACTCTATATGTGGCGAATAAGCGAGACTCTGGGTAACCGGACTATCGTACCTGCCGATACTGCCAACCTTAATTTCCAGAATACAAACCTGGTAGATGGCATGACGGGACAATATAATTTTCTGGGTAATCTTGGTTCTCCCCGCCTTTCACGTATCTTCTTTGACCGTGAAGATAATGAACCAACCATCTTTATGGCACCATTTTCCAGTTTCTACTTCCGTCCCGACCAGATGTTTTTCACCAATAGTAACGTTCCTTATACGAATCTGACTTACTATAAAGCAGGTAACAAAATAAATGGTGAAGAACGGTTCAAGTCCTATTTTTCCGTCAATGCAAACAAACGTCTGGCTTTTGGTTTCAATATCGATTACCTGTACGGGCGTGGGTATTACGCCAACCAGTCCACCTCGTATTTCAATGCCGGTATATTCGGCAGTTATATAGGCGAACGTTATCAGTTACAAGCCGTATACAACAACTTTTTCATGAAGATGAATGAGAACGGCGGTATAACGAATGACGGTTATATCACTCGTCCCGATACCTTAGCAGAAGGTAAAAAGGAATATGAATCCACTACCATTCCAGTAAATCTGGAGCAGACCTCAAACCGTAACAAAGACTTTTATGTTTACCTTACACAGCGTTACCGACTGGGCTTCACGCGAAGAGTGTTGAAAGAAGAAGCGGCTCAAAACAATATTCAACAAAGTTTTGCCTCCCCAAATGCTGCTACACAAATAAGGAAACCATCAGCAATTGCAGATAGCCTGAGCACAATCGGCCTTTCAGCAGACAGCCTCTCGACAGATAGCCTTATGCAGGCAAATAATCTACGCCTGGACAGCCTCAATAACAGCAGTTCTCTTCCGGAAGATACGAACTTTATCGAAGAGTTCGTTCCGGTCACGAGCTTTATCCACACCATCAAGGTGGAACGGTCACGCCACCATTTCCGCTCAATAGAAGCAGCCAACGAAAATGCCAACTATAACAAGTTGGGAGTAAGCCGTGACTCCACTACAGCATTTAGCGTGAAGAACGTTTTCGGTATAGCTTTACTGGAAGGATTCAATAAATACGCCAAAGCTGGGCTGACCGCCTATATTTCTCATAAATACAGCCGTTATGACCTAATGAATAAAGATTCCATAACGGTAGATCGTTTCACCGAACAGGAGATCTTCGTCGGCGGTGAACTCGCCAAACGGCAAGGCAAAACCCTGCACTATTCTGTAGACGGCGAGATAGGGATTATGGACAAAGCACTGGGGCAATTTCGTGTTAATGGAAACATGGATTTGAATTTCCGTCTTTGGAAAGACACAGTCAATCTCATTGTACGAGGCTTTGTAAAAAATACATTGCCTTCTTTCTACATGCGCCATTACCATTCCAACCTATTCATTTGGGATAATGACAATATGGAAAAAGAATTCCGTACCCGTGTAGAAGGTGAACTAAAAATCGGTCGGTGGGGTACTAATCTTCGCGCCGGTGTGGAAAATATAAAGAACTACACCTACTTCAACCAAAGCGCCATGCCTACACAGCATAGCGGCAACATACAAGTCCTTTCCGCCACGCTGAAACAAAATTTCCGCGCAGGTATTTTCCATCTGGACAATGAAGTAGTCTGGCAGAAATCAAGCAATGAAACGGTTCTCCCTCTGCCACAAATCTCACTATATTCCAACCTCTACATCCTGACTACAATGGCGAAGAAGGTACTTACTGTGCAACTGGGTGCCGATGTACGTTATTTCACCAAATATCACGCACCAGCTTATACACCTGCCATCCAGCAGTTCCATCTGCAACCGGACAATGACCAGGTAGAAATCGGAGGTTATCCGATAGTCAATATCTATGCCAACATACATCTGAAGCGTACACGTCTCTTTGCCATGTACTCTCATGCCAATCAGGGTATGGGTACACGTAATGCTTTCCTCGTACCGCATTACCCCATTAATCCGAGCCTCCTCAGACTTGGCGTTTCATGGAATTTCTACGATTAAAACCTTTTCTATATGAGAATATCGAAAGCTAAGATTCTGAAATATGCTGCGATGGGCATTATTGCCGCCTGCATTACCACCTTCTTTCTTAAAAAGGAGAAGTTTCAAGGGCATCCGCGCGACTATGCAGAAATAGCTACCGAGAAAATTATCCGTGCTGCTACAGAGTATAACTCCATCAGTTTCTATGTAGACGGTGATACATTGTCGGGGTTTCATTATGAATTGATTGAAGCTTTCGCCCGTGACCATGGTTGGAAAGCTGCCATCACTCCCGAAATGAGTTTCGACAAACGATTGGAAGGACTAGCAGAGGGCAAGTTTGATGTGATAGCCTATGGCATCCTGGCCACCAGCGAACTAAAAGATTCTTTGCTCCTTACAAGTCCGATTGTACTGAACAAAGAGGTCCTCGTACAGCGGAAAGCCAGCTCACCTACCGACTCTCTCTTCGTCAAAAGCCAGTTGGACCTGGCAGGCAAAACCCTGCATGTAGTGAAAGGCTCACCATCTATCCTCCGCATTCACAACTTGGGAAACGAGATAGGTGACACCATATATATTAATGAAATAGACAAATATGGCTCGGAGCAGCTAATATCTCTCGTAGCTCACGGAGATATAGATTATGCCGTATGCGATGAGAGCATCGCCCGTGCCGTGGTGGATAGTCTGCCTCAAATAGACATCAATACGGATATCAGCTTTACACAATTTTATTCCTGGGGTGTCAGCAAGCAATCACCGGTCCTTTTGGACAGCCTTAACGCTTGGCTCCAAACTTTCCGCAATAGTAGTGAGTTCAAACTCATCTACCGTAAATACTACTCGCCTTCCGGCAAGAAATAGCCTTCTTTTCATACTTGTAGAGCGTTCACCAAAAATTAGAACATTATTCTAAAAAAGGGGAACGCAATTTCAGCTATCATAATTTGTCAGATTCCCCTATTGTTTAGAACTTTGCAGCGGATATTTATAAGAGACTATTCATTTAAAGTACTAAACAAAGATGAAAAAGAGACCTCTATTCTATTTATTCTGTATCGTTGCAACCATTGGACTATTGATCACCTTTTGCAACGATGATGATTATCCGGGTGCAGCGCCCGGTGAAATCACAGCCCATTACAACCCACTAATAGAGTTCTTCTTTTAAAGTACTTGTCCTATATCCTTTTTTATATCACAGACTTCCTACTTCCCTTAACCACGCTTCCGACGAGGCATCACTCGGCATTCGCCAGTCGCCACGTGGACTGATGGAAATACTACCTACTTTAGGTCCATCGGGAAGACAAGAACGTTTAAACTGCTGATTGAAGAAACGGCGAAAGAATATCTGCAACCATTTCTTAATAGTCTCTTCGTCATATACCCCCTTGAAAGTACGAGCGGCAAGGAAGAATATCTTGGAAGGACGGAAACCGCAACGCAAGAAATAATACAAGAAGAAATCATGTAGTTCATACGGACCAACCAGATCTTCCGTTATCTGCTTGATGTTTCCGTTTTCATCTGCTGGAATCAGTTCCGGACTAATCGGTGTATCTACAATATCCAGCAACGTAGCACGCGAAGCCTCATCCATATCATTTTCAGCCACCCACTTCACCAGATGTTTCACCAACGTCTTAGGTACACTTCCATTAACACCGTACATGGACATATGGTCACCGTTGTAAGTAGCCCATCCCAGCGCCAGTTCCGACAGATCGCCCGTGCCTATCACCATTCCATTGGTCTGGTTGGCTATATCCATTAATATCTGTGTGCGCTCCCGTGCTTGAGCATTCTCATAAACCACATCGTGTATATCTATATCATGGTCTATATCTTTAAAATGCTGGATACAGGCTTCTTTGATGCTAACTTCACGGACGGTTATGCCTAAAGAATTCATCAAATCCACAGCATTTGTATGCGTACGGTCGGTTGTTCCGAATCCCGGCATAGTTACGCCAATAATGCCCTTACGCGACCATTCCAATTTATCAAACGTCTTAACACATACCAATAGTGCCAACGTGGAATCCAGTCCACCGGAAATCCCAACAACTGCACTCTGGGCATGGGTATGCATTAAACGCTGTGCCAGACCAGAAACCTGTATGGAGAAGATTTCTTCGCAACGTTCATTCAATGCAGCTCCCTGCGGAACAAACGGATGCGGTTCAAAAGTACGCGTCAGGTTTAATTCTTTACTATTGACATATTCCGTAGAGACCCGTACCGCCGATTCCGGTGCACAATGCGCCCGACAAGCCGCGAATGTCGTATTCACACGACGTTCCGTACGAATATGTTCCACATCTATTTCACTGATAACAACCTGCCCTTCAAAAGAGAAACGTTCACTGCGAGCCACCATGCTCCCGTTCTCAAAAATCAATCCGTTCCCTGCAAATACTACATCTGTGGTAGACTCACCAAAACCACACGAACAGAATACATAACCGGCAATGCAACGTGCCGATTGCTGGCTGATAAGTGAACACAAATAGTTGTGTTTGCCTATCCCTTCATTATCCGCCGAGAGATTGAATAAGATCTCGGCACCTTGCAATGCCAATGAGGAACTGGGAGGAATAGGTGCCCATAAGTCCTCACAGATTTCAATACCGAATGTAGTATCCGCCATTTCAAATAGCAGATTAGCCCCCATAGGAACCACCTGTCCGCAAAGACGCATGCTTGTTTCCGACACATCAACAGCAGACGTAAACCAGCGTTTCTCATAAAATTCCTTGTAATTGGGAAGATAAGTCTTGGGGACCACGCCCAGCACCTTCCCCTTTTGAATCACGACAGCTGTATTCAGCAACACACCATTCAATGCTACCGGCATACCCAATATAGCAATGATGTCCAATTGCCTCGTGTTGTTTACAATCTGTATCAGCTCCATTTCCGCCTCTTCGAGCAGCAATTGCTGGGCAAATAAATCGCCACATGTATATCCGGTAACACACAACTCCGGGAAAGCGATGATTTGCACACCTTTACCTTCAGCAATGATTATTTCCTTTTCAATCTCCCGGGCATTGAACTTACAGTCCGCCACCTTGACACGGGGCACAGCCGCCGCTACCTTTACATATCCGTAATTCATAAGGATGTCATTTATAATATTTGACGGCAAAAATACAGTTATTTATCCACAAACACAAAATTATCATTTCTTTCACTCCGTATATCCTAAATTATTAGTACTTTTAGCGGCATTTTAAAACACACTATACAAAACTCATGAAAACTCACAGCATACTCCATAGATGGTTACTTTCCCTGATACTTTTAGTAGGGTGTCTCTCCCTTTCAGCCAAAGAAAAAGAGTATGTGTTACTTCTCAGTTCAGTTAATGCAGAAGAAGCATGGATACATGGTTTCCAAAATGAACTTCAAAAGTGTTTTCCTTATGAGAGAGAACTCGAACTGCGTTCTTATTTCCTCGCAGTACCGGTACTTCAAAATGAAGAAGAAGTCAAACAAGTTCAAAAAAACATCCTACAAGCATTCCCTACTCCGCCTAAGGTCGTCATAATCATAGGCGATCCGGGCTGGCTGGTCAGCGCTCCCATCTTCGATGGGCCCTGGAAGGATATCCCTGTCATACTTTGCTACTCCCGCGGACGCGTCCCGTCTACGCTACAAACATTGCTGGACAGGTCTCCCCTGACGGAAGAAAACAGTATACCCATCGAAGAATTCAACAAGAACTACAATATCACCGTACTGAAGCAACCTTATTATATAAAGCAAACGCTAGAACTCATCAAACAGCTCCAACCAGAAGTCAAGCAGATTGCCTTTATTTCCGATGACCGTTATATCAGCGTTGTCACCCGGCAATCCGTAGAAGAAATCATGCAAAAGGACTTCCCAAATCTGAAACTTGAATTATTATCTTCGGCACAAATAGCTACTGAAGAGCTGCTGGATACACTCACTGATTATAATAAAACAACCGGAGTAATTTATTATGGCTGGATGCGGCAATATGGCAATAAACAGAATTATTACCTATCCGACCACCTTAAAAAGATACTTCCCACCTTCTTGAAAGTTCCGGTTTTTACACTGGCTGATTTAAACTTACAGGAAAACTTATATGCGGGTGGACATTATATCTCCATTCCGGATTTCACGAACACAGTAATGTCCATAATCAGTCGGATTCTGGCAGGAGAAACCGCTTCTTCCATTCCTTACCAAAACGGTGGAATTCCGCGTACATACCTGAATTTCGCCGACTTGAAATGGTGTAACATATCAGAAGATTTATATCCGGAAGATGCTGTTTATTATTTCCAGCCTCCCACTTTCTACCAGCAGTATAAAACCTATATGTGGATGACAGGCATATTCCTTGCCTGCCTGATCATTTTTTATATTTTCTATCACATACACTCTCTGAAACACCAAAAAGAGCTCATTCATGCCAAGGAATGTGCTGAAGAATCCGATCGGCTAAAATCAGCTTTCCTCGCCAACATGAGCCATGAGATACGTACTCCACTCAATGCAATCGTCGGTTTTTCCAGTATTCTTGCCGAAACCGCAGATACTCCCGAATGCCACGAATACATCAGAATCATTGAAGATAATAATTACCTATTACTGCAACTTATCAATGATATTCTCGACCTCTCCAGGATAGAAGCCGGCTTGTTGGATTTCAGTTATACTGACGTGGACATCAATGAATGCATGCGTAAACTTGAAGATGCTTTCCACTTCAGAATGCCTGTAAACGTAGTGTGTATTACAGAACTCGGTATGAAGAAATGTCATATACATACTGAAAAGAACCGTTTGCTGCAAGTGCTCGGAAACTATTTTTCCAATGCTATCAAGTACACCAACAGAGGAAATATTACTATCGGTTATAACCCACCCAAAGACGGCAGATTGCATTTCTATGTTCGCGACACAGGTTGTGGCATTTCTCCCGATAAGCAACAAGCTATTTTTCAACGATTTGTGAAACTCGACTATTTCAAGCAAGGTACAGGACTCGGTTTATCCATTTGTCAGATGATTGCTGAAAAGATGGATGCCACTGTCGGAGTTTCTTCCGAAGTAGGCAAAGGCTCTGAATTCTGGATAGAAATCCCTTACCAACCTGTATAAAAAAGCAGAAATTTATATTTTATAGAATAATCATGCAAAAAAAGATAGAAAATCTTTTGGAAACATCAGAGAAGTCTTTATCTTTGCAAGCGAAATAAAAATGTAATTATTACAAGTTTGAATTAAAAGAATATGGAAATAGTAGTAGAAAGATTGCAAGAACATAACATTAAGCCATCAATGCAACGTATCGCCATCATGAAATATCTTATGGAACATCGTACGCATCCGACGGTAGATGAAATTTATACAGCACTGTCTCCTACTATACCGACGCTTTCAAAAACTACAGTTTACAACACACTGAAGATTTTGAGCGAACAAGGAGCTGCACAAACTCTGACTATCGACGAACGTAACACATGCTACGATGCCGACACCAGTCCTCATGCGCATTTCTTATGTAAGAGCTGCGGAAAAATTTACGATTTGCCGTGCGACGATGCTGTAAAAAAAGTGGTAGATACGGACATGGATGGACACGAAGTGCAGGAAATCCATTATTATTACAAAGGAATCTGTAAACAATGTAAAGAAGACTAACGTCTTATTATAAGACGAACGAATAACTAATTCAATTAAATCAAAAAGAAAATGAAAAAATTTAGATGTACTGTATGCGGTTACGTATATGAAGGTGATGCCGCTCCTGAGAAATGTCCATTGTGTAAAGCACCTGCAAGCAAGTTTGTAGAAGTAGTAGAAGCTACAGAAGATGGTCCTCTTACTTTTGCTGACGAACACGTTATCGGTGTAGCTAAAGGTTGTGACGAAGAAATGATTAAAGACCTGAACAACCATTTCATGGGCGAATGTACAGAAGTTGGTATGTATTTGGCAATGAGCCGTCAGGCTGACCGCGAAGGTTATCCCGAAGTAGCAGAAGCTTTCAAACGCTATGCTTGGGAAGAGGCAGAACACGCTTCTAAATTTGCTGAACTGCTGGGCGACTGCGTATGGGATACAAAGACTAACCTTGAGAAAAGAATGAACGCTGAATCAGGTGCTTGCGAAGATAAAAAACGTATTGCTACCCGTGCAAAAGCTCTGAACTTGGATGCTATCCATGATACTGTTCATGAAATGGCTAAAGATGAAGCTCGTCACGGTAAAGGCTTTGAAGGTCTGTATAACCGTTACTTCAAGAAATAATCCTTTTTATATTTCATAAAAAGAGGGGGTTGCCGGGAGTTTTCCGGCAACCTTTTTTATTTCTCCCTCACCACATATGATTGATGTGTAACATATCAATTATCTAATGTTACACATGCCTCTGGATGAGATAAAAAAGAGGCTTTTCTTTAGATATTCTTAGGGAGGTATTACTTTTTTCAGCTATTTTTGCATTGAAATCGTTAACCTCAATAATAGAGTCATGAAAACACTATTATCTTTTTTATTTCTCTTCTTTACAATATGTGGATATGCGCAGTCTGAGAAATAATTCACAGTAGACCGTGAATTATCAAACAGCAACATCAATCAAATATATCAAGCTAAAAATGGAGTTATATGGATAGCTACGGAAGACGGATTGAATCGTTATGACGGTGCTAAATTCAGTGCGTATAAACATGAAGAAGGAAAGAATTGCTCCTTGGTAGATAATAATGTACGAGCCATTTTTGAAGATAGCAAAGGACACTTTCTAATAGGTACACAGCGTGGATTACAATTATATGACCCGGCAACCGAACTATTTAAAGAAATACCGATCTTATACCAAACAGGAATAAACATGAATGCACACATCTCCATAATAGTGGAACGGAAAAATGGAGATATCTTAATTGGCACGGCGGGGCATGGTATCTATTCGCTACGTTTAGATGAACCAGAAGCAGTCATCACAGAAAACCAGCTTGTACCCAGTTTTTTTATCAAATATATATTCGAAGATCAAGCTGAAAATCTTTGGATCTCTACAGAAGGGAAAGGTGTATACTGTATTGATATCTCAGGAAATACACATCACTACTTCACCGGGAAGGAAAATGCCTGGAACATCGTTACCAATATATGCGAAGATGAGAAAGGACGTATTTATGCCAGCAGCATAAGCAAAGGGATGTTCATTTATGACCCCAAAAAAGATATATTCGAGCCCATTCCTTGTCCAATACTTCCCCGCCTCCCCATTAATACTTTGCATGCTGCCGGACAAGGGAAAATCTATATAGGTACGATAGGTTATGGTATAAAAGTATATGATACTTATACACAGCAAATAAAAGAAAGTGAATTTAGCTTCACTACTTTTGACTTCAATAAAGCAGATGTATATGCAATCATGAAGGATAAAGCAGATAATTTGTGGCTAGGTATCAACGCAAAGGGAGTTATGCTACTCCCTGCCACAACTAACCAATTCAAATACATGGGGCATAAATCATTAACAACAAACCAAATTGGTTCAAACAGCATCAAATCAGTTTGCAAAGATAGCGAAGGAACATTATGGCTTGGAACTGCTAATGATGGTATTTACGGATTAAAAGGCAAGAACAGACCAACAATACATTTTGAACACAAAGACAATGGACAATCTGTGCCCTCTACTATTGTTAGTATCCATCAGACACCAGACGGACGCATATGGCTGGCCTCTCCATTGGAAGGATTAGCTGAAATGGATCCGAAAACCGGAACATGCCGCTATTACAAACTACAAGACAGGAATCAAAACGATGTCAGGAACATCTCATGCCTGACTTCTGACAAAGATGGAGAACGTCTATGGATAGCAGCTATGGGGGGAGGTCTCTTCTATATGGACCTAAAAACGGGAAATATTAACAGATGTGGTTCTTTTGAAAACGGTAAAGAATACCAGGAAAACTACAATGTACTTCATAATGGCTGGATAGCCTCACTGCTCTATACCCGAAATCATAAATTATACATTGGAACATACGATGGTCTGGGTTGCCTGGATACAAAAACAATGAGTTTCACCTCAACTTACGGCAAAAACAGATTATTCTCAGGGAGCATTATTCAAACACTTTTCGAAGATGAAAAAGGAGATATCTGGGCAGGAACAACCAAAGGACTCCTCCATATTGACGGACAAAATGGTAGCTCCCAAATTTATACTACACATAACGGATTACCCAACAATACAATTTGTGCCATACAAGGTAACAATGAAAACGGATTATGGATTAGTACCAACTATGGTATTACAAACCTGAATCTGCAAACAAACAATTTCATCAATTACTACGCTGGAAATGGATTACAAGGGAATGAATTCAGTAAGAATGCTGCTTGTACTGACGAAAATGGATACCTTATCTTCGGTGGTATTAATGGCATCACTTTTTTCCAACCATCAGAGATCACCATGGAAGTTAAGAAGCCGGAGGTGAGAATTGCAGATTTCTATATCCATAACAAAGCCGTTAAAAAAGGAACAAAATCCGGTAAACACACAATCATCAATACGAGTTTGCAGGATGCAAAACAATTCCGTTTATGCTATAAAGACAATTCATTCAGTATAGAGTTTTCAGCTATGGAATTCTATAACCCAGAACGCATCACATATCTATATTCCATGAACGGAGCTACCTGGACTGCATTGGCACCAGGTGTCAATAGAGTTTCATTTAGTGACCTGGCTCCGGGAATCTATCATTTCAGAATGAAAGCTAAAAACTACACAGTTTACTCAGAAGAAAAAGAAATCACCATACAGATAGATCCAGCATGGTGGGTGTCAGGTTGGGCTAAATTAATATATACGATATTACTACTGACAGTAATCGGCTTTATCATCATGCAGATACGGCATCGCTACCAGATACGGCAACAGATGTTGCAACACATTCATGCTGAGCAAATAAACGAAGCCAAACTACAGTTTTTCATCAATATTTCACATGAAATACGAACACCGATGTCCCTCATCATAAGCCCTCTGCAACAATTAATGGTCAAAGACAAAGATGCAGAATGCAGAAAGCTCTATGCCACTATACAACGAAATGCAGAACGTATTCTACAACTGGTAAACCAACTAATGGATATCCGGAAAATAGACAAAGGGCAAATGTCACTCACATTCAGGAAAATGGAAATAGTGAGTTTTACACAGGATATCTTAGCAACTTTTGATCAGCAGATAAAATCCAAGAAGCTCCAGCTGAACTTCCAGACATCCGCCCCTGAAATAGATTTGTGGATAGATGTCAAGAACTTCGATAAAATCATATTAAATCTGCTTTCCAATGCCTGTAAGTTTACCCCTGAAAACGGACAAGTGGAAGTCAGCATCAACACAGGTGAAGATAATACCCAGCAAGAAAATGCACCTTTACGCCACTATATTGAACTGACAGTAACAGATAGTGGCATCGGAATTGCCCCTGCTGAACGCGAACATATATTCGAACGCTTCTACCAGATACGGAACAGTTCTAATAATTCAAATATCGGAACCGGCATCGGACTGCATCTGACACGGTCTTTGGTTGAACTACATTATGGAAACATCCGCGTAGAAGATAATGGAGAAGGACAAGCTGGTTCCCGTTTTATAATACGGCTACCATTAGGACATGCTCACTTGAAAAAAGAAGAAATTGAAGAAGATACAATAACTAAAACTAACGTTACAACAGAACATACTGAAACCAACTATATGCAGACTGTCCCCTCTTTGCCATGCGATGACAATGAGGAATCAGACAGTAAAGTGCGTGCCCGCAGCCGCCGGCACGTACTTATAGTAGAAGATGATGAAGAAATCCGCCGTTACATCTGCCGTGAATTGAGCAATGACTTTTATATGACTGAATGCAGTAATGGCAAAGAAGCATTAGCGGCGATATTAAAACAGGCACCTGATCTCGTAATCAGTGATGTAATGATGCCAGAAATGGACGGTTTAACACTATGCCGTAAGATACGCCAGAACGTAAATATCAATTATCTACCTATTATCCTGCTCACTGCCCGTACTCGCGAAGAAGATAATCTGGAAGGATTAGAAACAGGTGCTGACGCTTACCTGATGAAACCATTCAGTATTGAGCTATTAAGAAAGACCGCTCTAAGCCTGATCCGTAGGCGGGAGCAACTGCGCAACACCTTCAGTGGCCGTCAGAATCAAGAAGAGCAGGTATCAATCCCTGAAGTAAAATCTCCCGATGACCGGCTAATGGAACGTGTTATGCGCGTTATCAATGAAAATCTGGGTAATCCGGCATTAACGGTAGAAATGATCAGTTCGGAAGTCGGCATCAGCCGTGTTCACTTACACCGTAAACTTAAAGAGTTAACAAACCAAACCACGCAGCATCTCATCCGTAACGTACGCTTGAAACAAGCTGCCTCCCTGCTGGCAGAAAAGCGGCACAGTATAACAGAAGTGGCGACATTAACCGGATTTACACATCCGACCTATTTTGCCACGGCATTCCGTGAAATGTATGGTGTATCCCCATCTGAATATATGGAACAGCATGCAGGACAAGATAAAGCTAATTGATTCCATTCCATCATTCGGGAAAATAAGAAAATGAAGTCCATTCTTAATGCCTAAGGCCAATCTCAAAAATATTTAGCCTTAGGTACAGTTTTCAAGCTCCATACAGTTGCCAGACAACACTATTACAGGCACTTTCAATCACATAATATTCCTCCCAAAAACGACTGTGTTACATCAATTAAAATCCATGTTACACCCTTAATACAGAATGCAACATCAGTTAATCTTTCTGCAATAGTAACATATTAGCTACTATTATCATACTTTCTACATTTGTCTCCGGGAACAAAAAGTTCTTTATCATTCATTTATTAATCTTAAAAACTAACAGAATTATGAAAAGCATGTATGACAACAGTTAACCCTACTTTATGACATCAGAGAAAATATAGTTATTAACTATCTTAAACTAATGGTAATGAAAAATGTAAAAAAGAAAATTCAAAGGATTCCTTACTTGTTTCTTTTGATGCTTTTCAGCTGCCTGACAGCTTCGGCACAACAAGGAATAACAGTGAAAGGAACAGTCGTGGACGACAATGGAGAGACGATTATTGGAGCCTCAGTAGTTGTAAAAGGTAATAATTCAATAGGTACAATCTCAGATATAGACGGTAATTTTATGTTGACCGTGCCCAATGAGAAATCTATTCTTGTCGTTTCGTTTGTAGGTATGGAGGCACAGGAAGTGAAAGCTTCCAAAGGAATAATGAAAGTGATTCTGAAAGATGACACACAGCTATTGGACGAAGTAGTTGTAGTAGGTTATGGACAGCAGAAAAAAGCATCAGTAGTGGGAGCCATCACACAGACTTCCGGAAAGACGCTGGAACGATCCGGAGTAAGCAATTTGGGAGCTGCCTTAACGGGTAATCTTCCAGGTGTCATCACTTCCAGTTCTACTGGTATGCCCGGTGCAGAAGACCCTAAAATCATTATCCGTACACAGAGTTCATGGAACAACAGTGAACCCTTGGTGTTGGTAGACGGTATTGAGCGTGAAATGAGTTCGGTAGATATCTCCTCCGTAGAAAACATTTCGGTATTGAAGGATGCATCAGCTACTGCAGTTTATGGAGTGAAAGGTGCCAACGGCGTAATCCTCATTACTACCAAACGCGGTAAAGAAGGAAAGGCCAACGTACAGATCAAGGCCAATATGACGGCTAAAGTAGTATCGAAGCTCCCTGAAAAGTATGACGCTTACGATACATTTTATCTAATGAACAATTCTATTGAGCGCGAAGCTGGTCTCAATCCTGCCGGATGGGCCAACTATACACCGGCAGCCATCATCGACAAGTATCGTCATCCGGCCAATGCCGAGGAATGGGACCGCTATCCTAATGTGGATTGGGAGAAGGAGCTTTTCAAGAAAGCCGCCATGTCCTACAACACTAGTGTCAACGTATCGGGTGGTACAAAAGTAGTGAATTACTTTGCAGCTGTGGATTTCGTGAACGAAGGAGACTTGTTCAAAAGCTTCGAAAACGGCCGTGGTTATAACTCCGGCTTCGGCTATAATCGTATCAACGTGCGCAGTAACTTAGACTTCCACTTGACCAAAACCACCAAATTCTCTACCAACCTGTTCGGTTCGAACGCACAACGTCAGTTGCCTTGGGATATGAACGACAATGATACCGGTTTCTGGAACTCAGCCTATAAGTCCGCTCCTGATGCCATGCGTCCCATCTATTCCAATGGCATGTGGGGATGGTATGCCCCACGCGATGCTGATGTACCCAACTCGGCCTACTTCCTGGCTGTGGGTGGTAAAGAAAAACGTACCACCACCAAAATGACAACTGACTTCATTCTGGAGCAGGACTTAGCCATGCTGACAAAAGGACTGAGATTCAAGGCAAACTTCTCTATGGACTACACTTTTGCAGAAAATAAACGTGGTCTCAGTGACCAATACAACGATGCACAACGCATCTGGGTGGATCCCGATACAGGCAATATCTCCTATAAATTTGATCCTGATACAGGAACCGGACTTGACAAGGTTATCAACCCTATCTATTGGTTACAGCAGTCCGGTAGTGCCAACATCGGTGCCACTTATCGTAAGCTTTATTACTCTATGCAGCTTGACTATGCCCGCACTTTCGGCAAACATGAAGTGACCGTTCTTGGCCTTTTCAGCCGATTAAAGGAGGCACAAGGAAGTGTTTTCCCCATCTATCGGGAAGACTGGGTGTTCCGCCTGACTTATAACTACGCCATGCGCTATTTCTTTGAGGCTAATGGTGCTTATAACGGCTCTGAGGAATTCGGTCCTGATTATCGTTTCGCTTTCTTCCCTTCCCTCTCACTGGGCTGGATGATTAGTGAAGAGAAGTTTATGAAACAACTGAAATTTGTCGATATGCTGAAGCTTCGCGCTTCCTGGGGACGAGTAGGTGATGATGCTGTGGTTGCTCCATGGCAGAGATTTACAGCAGGCCGCTTCTTATACAAAGATCAACTGAGCAATGGTGGTAACACTGTTATGGGTAGCATTAATCCGGACAATTCTCCTTATACCCACTGGAAAATCTCTTCACTAGGTAACTCTAATGTTTCTTGGGAAACTGTAGAGAAACGTAATATCGGTTTGGATTATGCTTTCTTTAACGGACTGGTAGCAGGTTCAGTAGACGTATTCAATGATACTCGCACGGACATTATAGTTAGTGGTGATAGCCGTGCTATCCCTTCCTATTTTGGCGCAACGGCTCCTCGAGCTAATTTAGGTAAAGTCAATAGCCACGGCTACGAATTAGAATTGCGTTTGAACCATGTATTCAACAACGGTTTACGTGCCTGGCTGAACACCAGTATGACTCATGCCATCAATGAAATCAAGTTCAGAGATGATGCCCCCTTGTTACCTGCTTATCAGAAAGGAGCCGGACATACCATCAACCAAGTCTATTCATACATAGACCATGGCAATCTGGCTACTTGGGATGATGTGATAGGTAGCAGTACCTGGACAACCGGAAATGATATGAAATTACCGGGTGATTATAATATCATTGACTTCAATGGCGACGGTATAGTTGACAACGACGACCGCGCTCCCTATCAGTATGCCAGTACCCCACAAAACACCTACAATGCTTCTCTCGGTTTTGACTGGAAAGGATTCAGTTGCTTCGCCCAATTCTATGGTGTAACCAATGTAACCCGTGAAGTCAATTTTCCGACGTTCCGTTCCACAGCCCACGTAGCTTATGCAGAAGGCACATATTGGACACCAGGAGGAACAGCTACCCTGCCCATTCCTCGTTGGGGAACCACTGTAGACGCAGCAGCAACCGGCACACGCTATTGGTATGACGGTGCTTACCTTCGCCTGAAAACTGTCGAATTGTCCTATACTTTCAAGAACAATTGGCTGAAGAAAATGGGAATCAACTCCTGCCGCCTCTACCTGAACGGTGACAACCTCTATATGTGGACCGATATGCCGGATGACCGTGAAGCCAACTACGGCACAGGCTCTTCAGACGGTGCCTATCCTACGGTACGCCGTTTCAATCTCGGTATCGATATAACCTTATAATAACGAAGAGATGATTATGAATAAATATATCAATAAACTATTTGTGATGTCGGCCATTGCAATGGCAGGCATGATGGGGATAACCTCGTGTACCGACTATTTGGACAAAGCTCCGGAAAGTGACTACCAAGAAAATGACCCCTACAAGAATTTCAAGAATTTCCAAGGTTTCACAGAGGAACTCTATAACTGCATCCCAGTAGTCTCGAACAACAAAGATGCCGGACATACTTGCTTCAACTATGGTGAAGAAGAATACTGGGAGCCGCAAGAAATGCGTATGCAAGCTCGTAGCGTAGACAACGGGGACTTTTGGGGTTGGACAACTGCTTACTATGGTTACCCGAACAATCAAGGGGCGGCAGGTTCAGCAAACCGAACTGACAAAGGTCACTTATGGGCCAATTCTTGGTATGCTATCCGTAAAGCCAACATAGGTATCGCCAACCTCAGCAATTTAGTAAGCGCTACGGAAGAAGAACGTAATCTCATAGAAGGACAGCTTTACTTCTTCCGCGCATGGTTCCACTTCATGCTGATGGAATGGTGGGGTGGCATGCCCTATATCGATGAGGTGTTGCCTTCAGACGTGACTCCTACATTGGCCCGTCTTAGTTGGCAAGAATGTGCTGAAAAATGTGTAGCCGACTTTGAACATGCGGCAGGTTTGCTTCCTGTCGACTGGGACGCAACAACCGCCGGAAAAACGACACTGGGCAAGAACAATATGCGTATCAACCGTATCATGGCTTTAGCCTACAAAGGCAAAACCTTGCTCTGGGCAGGTAGTCCGTTAATGAACTGGACTTCGGGTGGTGCGAAAGAATACAATACAGAGTTGTGCAAACGAGCTGCCGATGCTTTTGGACAAGCACTTGCCCTTACCGAATCAACCAACCGTTATGAACTGGCTAACTTCTCCGAATACAATGACATCTTCCTTTTACACAACTCCAGCGGTAAACTGAATGGAGTGAGAGAATCCATCTTCATGGAGAATATCAAGGATTATGCTGCACGCTGGCGCTGGAACATGGTCAATGATTTCCGGCCGCAATCCATTGAGTATTCCGGTATCAAGTGCTATCCCACAGCCAACTACGTGAATTACTACGGAATGCAGAACGGTTATCCGATTAATGATATGACAAAAGCAGATGCAGAATCGGGTTATGACCCTACACATCCTTGGAAGAATCGTGATCCACGTTTCTACAAAACTATCATGTTCGATGGCGTGAAATGGAAAAATACCGGTGGTGCAGGTGGAACAGCAGAATTGTTCACCGGAGGTCGGGAGAGTGAAGAGGCAAACGAAAAGAAAGGTTGCTTCACAGCCTATATGAATAGCAAACTTTGCCCGCAATTAATGAACACAGTTGATGGTTACAAAGAAAACAACATTATGATTCTCAGCCTTATGCGCCTGGCTGATGTTTATTTGATGTATGCTGAAGCTACAGTTGTAGGCTACAACGGTCCGAAGGAGAAAGCCACAACTTACTCACTCACAGCCGAAGAAGCATTGAACAAGATCCGCGAGCGTGCTGGTGTAGCCCCCGTACTCGAGAAATTCCTGGGTAGCACTGCTGACTTTCTGGGTGAATTGCGCCGCGAACGTGCTGTGGAACTATCCTTTGAAGGTTTCCGCTTTACCGACCTTCGCCGCTGGATGCTTCTTACTCAATATCCTTACACGCTGAAGACAAAGATTGAATTCGACCGCGCCAATCCTAATGACTATAATTACGATGCACCGGAAGAAAACGCTATCAAGAATTTACGTGAAATAGTATTGCTGGAGCGTAAATATACCGATAGACACTATTGGTATCCGCTTCCCAAAAAGGATGTCAGCATGTATGAAGGATTTTATCAGAATCCCGGATGGTAATCTTGACGTATTAACTAATAATGACGCAAAAAATGAATAGAAAGTTTATATATATTGGCTGTACTGTTTTTGCCATGTCTCTGTTTCACGCAGGAAGCATTCAGGCACAAGAAGAAAACAAGGATAGCCTAGTGAATGTAGCTTTCGGTACAGTTGCCCAGGAAGACTTGACGCATGCCATTTCTACTGTCAACACGTCCGAACTGATAAAAAAGGTTAATAGCTCCAGCAGCTTAGTAGGTCTGGAAAGCCTGATAGGTGGATACACCGGCAACATATGGGGCCAGGAAGCACTTATTCTGGTAGACGGGATACCTCGCAGTGCAAGCAATGTGCGCGCTTCCGAAGTAGAAAGTATTTCGGTAATGAAAGATGCCGCTGCCGTAGTACTTTATGGTAGCCGCGCAGCAAAAGGTGTTATTCTGATCACTACCAAACGAGGTAAAAATGAACCGATGCGCATCGACGTACGGGGAAATGCAGGTATCAATGTCCCCAAATCTTATCCTAAATACTTGGATTCGGACTGCTACATGACCCTTTACAATGAGGCTTGTCGCAATGACGGCTTGTCGCAAAGATACAATCCATCAGATATTTATAACACCGCCATGGGAACCAATCCTTATCGGTATCCGAACATCGATTTCTATAGTTCCGACTACCTGAGAAAGGCATATTATAATGCTGACATGACCGGTGAAGTATACGGAGGTAATGATCGCACACACTATTATCTGAACTTCGGTATGGATTATAGTAACGACCTACTGAAATACGGTGAAGCAAAAAATGCCTATAACATGCGTTTCAATGTACGAGGTAATGTAGACATGACACTTGCCTCATGGCTGAAAGCTACTACCAATGCAGCAGTTGTCTTTACCAATCAATATGCAGGTCGCGGAAACTTTTGGGGAGTTGCATCCACTTTGCGCCCTAACTGGTTTGCCCCGTTGCTTCCCATTGACATGATGGATACCAATGTCTCTCAGATACAGGAATATATTACCAATAGCAATCACCTGATCGACGGTAAATACCTGCTTGGAGGAACATCATCCGACATGACCAATCCTTTTGCAGATCTTCTGGCTGCCGGCTATGTCAAGGAAAAAGCACGTATGTTTATGTTCGATGTCAGTCTTGCAGCTGATCTGGGTTCTTTTCTGAAAGGCCTGTCATTTAAGACTTCCTATAGTGTAGACTATACATCTTACTATTCGGAAGCTTTCAGCGAGACCTACGCTGTTTATGAGCCTACATGGTCTCAAGTAAACGGCAAGGATATGATTATCGCCCTGAAGAAACACAATGAAGACAAAAAAGATCCGAATGAATATGTTGGTAAGTCCACTTACGATCAGACTATGACATTCAGTGCGCAGTTTGATTATGCCCGTACTTTCGAAAAATACCACAACGTAGCGGGCACATTTATAGGCTGGGGCTATCAGACGCAGAATTCTGCCGATGAAAACCATGAAAGCAGTGATTATCACCGCACCAGCAATGTAAACTTAGGCTTACGCGCATCTTATAACTATAATCACAAGTATTACGTTGACTTTAGTGGTGCTGTGATCCATTCAGCCAAGTTACCCGAAGGCAAACGCAACGCTTTCTCCCCGGCAGTTACTTTAGGATGGAGAATCAGTGACGAAAAGTTCATGGAGAATGTGGACTTTATAAATGACTTGAAAGTCACGGCTTCCTATGCTAAGCTGCATCAAGATCTCGACATCTCCGATTATTACCTGTATAAAGGAACTTTCTCCAAAAGACAAAATGAAGGTTTCTATGTACAATGGCATGATGGCACAGCCGGCGGATGGACTCCAGCTTCCAAGCGTGGTGATAATCCTAACTTAGGTTTCATCACACGTGAAGAGTTCCGTGCAGGTATTGATGCTACACTGTTCAACCGTCTGCTGAAGTTGAATGCCAACTATTTCAGACAGGAAACGAAAGGCTTACTTACCCAAGGTTCCTCTTCCATTTATCCTACGTACTTTGCTTTAAGCAGTAACTCCACCTTCATGCCTTGGATCAATTATAACGAGGACAGACGCAACGGTTTTGATTTCTCGCTGAGTGCCAACAAGAAGTTCGGTGACTTTGACGTAACACTTGGGTTCAACGGTATGGTATATTCATCTAAAGCCCTGAAACGTGATGAACTTTATGATGAAGATTACCAGTATCGCAAAGACCGTGCACTTGATGCCTCTTACGGTTATGTATGTGAAGGCTTCTTCCAAGATCAGGCAGACATTGATAGCCATGCTCGACAGACATTTGGTACAGTAAAACCCGGTGACTTGAAGTATAAGGATATTAACAAGGATGGCGTAATCGATAGCAAAGACCAGATTGAATTAGGAAAAAATGGTTGGGCTGCCCCTCCTTTCTCCTTCGGATTGAACCTGACCGTAAAATGGAAGAACTTCTCATTGTTTGCTATGGGATCAGGACAGACCGGAGCAGTAGACTACAAAAGCAGTTCTTACTACTGGAACCGCGGTACAAGCAAGTTCTCAGAAATAGTATGGGGACGCTGGACTGAGGAGACCAAAGATGTGGCCACCTATCCACGACTCACTACCACCAACGGTGACAACAACTACCGCAACTCCACTTTCTGGATGTACAAGCGCAACTATTTCCGCCTGAATCAGGTGCAGTTAACGTATGATTTCCCTGAAAATACTTTCAAAGGAACATTTGTTCGCGGCTTAAGCGTCTATTGTGGTGGCAACAACCTGCTTACCATTTCCAAAGAACGTAAGCATATGGAACTGAGTATCGGTTCCCCGCAATGCCGCAACTTCTATGCAGGTTTTAAGGCTGCATTCTGATTTTATTGATTAATAAAGAAGAAGATTATGAAAAAAAAAGTTATACCTTTTATAATAGGTGTCCTGATGCTTACCGGTTGTGATGACTTGTTTTCACCGGCCATCGAAAACTTCCAAGGCGTGGAAAACATGTACAACGATGCGGAATATGCACGAGGAATCTTGCACAATGTATACAGTCTAATTCCGGGTTATTACGACAACAGTGAATATGGCACGGATGACGCCGTGACCAATCAGCCGAGTAACGTGTATCTACAAATGGCCACTGGTGCCTGGACCTCAAGTTCGTATAATCCACAGAATCAATGGACCAATTCTTATGGTGCCATTCAATACATCAATCTCTTCCTGGCGAATGTGGAAGGTGTAAAATGGTCGGATGATGAAGAATTAAACAAACTATTCGCACAACGCCTCATCGGCGAAGCTTACGGACTCCGTGGCATGTTCTATTTTTACCTACTCCGCGCCCACGCCGGTTTCGGTGCAAACGGTGAACTACTTGGTGTGCCCATACTGACAGAGTTTCAGACAGTAGAGTCGGACTTCAACCAACCGCGTGCTTCATTTCAGGCTTGTGTAGAGCAAATCTATAATGACCTTTCCGAAGCAGAAAGAAGGCTTCCCTATGAATATGAAGATGTTTCGGGAAGCGTTCCTACAGACTTCCAAAGTCTCACAACAGATGTCGGGAAGTATAACACCGTCATGGGTGCCAAAGCACGTCAGTTGTATAATGGAATCATAGCCCGCGCTTTCCGCGCACGCACAGCCATACTGGCCGCCAGTCCTCTTTTCGAAGATGCTACTAACGCTGCCACATGGGTAGATGCCGCCAATGCCGCTGCTGCTGTGATAGATTATAAAGGAGGCGTATCAGGATTAGCCTCCGATGGAGTAGAATATTACTCCCCCAGCATTGTAAATACCATTCAGGATGGTGCTAATCCGAATGAAATCTTATGGAGAGGAAACAAAGGCAGTGGTGATAACGATCAGGAATCCCAAAATTTCCCACCAAGTTTGTATGGAAATGGTTATATGAATCCATCACAGAATCTGGTGGATGCATTTCCTATGACCAATGGATACCCCATCAGTGACGCAGCCAGCGGATATGATGGCAATAATCCTTATGCAGGACGTGACCCTCGTTTGGGTAAATATATCCTCTACAACGGAAGTACGATCAGCGAAAAGAGCATAACCATCAACATCAATGAGGGAAACCAAGACGGCGTTAATGTGACTGAAAACCGTTCGACTCGAACGGGTTACTACATGAAAAAGCGCTTGCGTATGGATGTGAACTGCAATCCGGCAGCCACCTCCAAACAACCGCACTACACTCCCCGCATCCGCTACACTGAAATGTATCTGGACTATGCTGAGGCCGCCAATGAAGCTTGGGGACCGAAAAACGCCAATGGCAGAAATTACTCCGCTTACAATGTAATCAAAGCGATCCGAAAACGTGCCGGCGTAGGTGGTTCCAATGATACTTACCTAGAAGCATGCGCTACCAGCAAAGACAAAATGCGTGAACTGATCCGCAATGAACGTCGGTTGGAACTCTGTTTCGAAGGATTTCGTTTCTGGGATCTCCGTCGTTGGAAAGCAGATCTGAACGAACCGGTATATGGTATTAACTGGAGTGGCAACAATTATCAGAAGATAACCGTGGAAGAACGTTCGTATGGAGAATACATGTACTGCTGTCCCATCCCCAATTCTGAGATACTGAAGTACAGCAATCTCATCCAGAATAAAGGATGGAAATAATCAATAATTGTAAACACTATCAATAAAATAGAATGATATGAAAAAGAAATTAGCATATATCGGACTGGCCTCATTGCTCTTATCTTTTACTGCATGTGAAAGCTCGGACAATGAATTTCCCGACTTCGATTATCAAACTGTATATTTTGCCAACCAATATGGCTTACGTACCATTGAATTAGGCGAGGACGAGTTCCTTGACAACTCTATGGATAATCAGCACAAAGTAGCCATCAAGGCAGCCTGGGGTGGTGGTTACACCAACCGTAAAAATGTGATTATTGATACCAAAGTAGATAAATCACTCTGTGAAAACCTCTACTTCAAAGGTACCAACATTCCTGTTACCCCTATGCCATCTTCCTACTATACATTGGCTGCCAACCAGATCAATATTCCTAAGGATAAAATTATAGGTGGGGTGGAAGTGCAATTCACCGACGCATTCTTCGCTGATAAGAAGTCTCTTGACAATTACTATGTGATTCCTCTGAAGATGACGGACGTACAAGGTGCAGACTCCATCCTTCAGGGTAAAGCTGCCGTAGAAAATCCCATATTGACAAATAGTGGAGACTGGAGCGTACAGCCCAAAAACTTCGTATTGTATGCGGTGAAATATGTCAATCCCTGGCATGGCGAATACCTGCGTCGCGGAGTGGATCAAGCTGTCATAAATGGAATCCCTTCACAATTAGTACGCCATCAGCCATATGTAGAGAAGGATGAGAAAGTAAAGATTACAACCGAAAGTTTGAAAGATAATATCCTATCATTATCAACTAAAGATGCACAGGGCAATCTTTTCAATTACAACCTCAGTCTGTTTTTTGCGGAAGACGGCAGTTGCACAATAGGTAGCACCTCCGATGACTTCACTATTTCAGGTACTGGCAAATTCGTAAAAAAAGGCGAAAAGAACAGCCTTGGTGGTAAAGATCGTGACGCTATCTACCTGAACTATACAGTTGACTTCAAGACCAAAAACATGCAGTATGCCACCAAAGATACATTAGTGTTGAGTAGCCGTGCCGTACAAGGTGGTAAGTCATTCGAAATAGAGATAAAATAGTATTATCTGGTATAAACGTTAAAACTAAGAGAATATGAAATATTTTAATCATAAACTAATCGGTCTTGCCATGATGGGCATAGCAGTCATGGCATGTACCGATGAGTACGACTGCAACCTTCAGATAGAAAAACCTGAAGAAGTGGCCAATAGTGAATACTTAGCCAGCTTCGACTTGTTGAAATCGTACATCAACCGCGATGCCAGTTCACCGTTTAAATTTACGGCAAACATGTCTTCAACAGACTTTATAAAAAAAGAGATCGGATATAGCACCATCCTGAACAATTTTGATGGTATAGATATTGGCGGTTCTTTCACACCTGTCAGTTCATTGAAAGAAGATGGTTCCTATGACTTTGGCGGAATGCAATTAGTGACTGATGCAGCCAAAGAAGCAGGTGTAACGCTGTATGGCGGTACACTCTGCTCCAACCAAGGACAACGCGCCGCTTACTATAATGAATTGATTCAGCCTATCATCATTCCCTTCGTACCCGAAAAAGGCAAAACCGTGATCTGTGACTTCGAAAATGATGAACTTGGTACAGCCTATGGCATGACCGGCGGAAGTCAGGCAGTGGTAGAAAATGATCCGGATGGTAAGAGTGGTAAAACATTACACGTAGGTACCGATGATAACAAAGCGGCCTATTCGCATCCTAAATTCAATGTAAAATTGCCGGAAGGCCGAAAACTGGGTGATTATGTTAACCTGACTATTGACATGCGCATTGTGAACAGTGACGGTATATATGGAGCAGGTATGAGAGTTTTTATCAATGGACAAGAATTTAACGTAGGTACAAATGCTCAAGGACTTGGTTGTAACCCGAATACCTGGAATCGTGGAGCAATCATTAGCTTGAACAGTGCCAAGGCTCCAGGCTTCATACTACCGGATGAATTGAAAGGGCTTACAGAATTCGAACTGGCTGTCGGCTCAGCTTCTGGAGGAGCACAATACTTTCTCGACAATATCGTGATGAATTATGAACTCCCTGGAACAGGTATTACCAAAATCGATTTCAGCAAAGATGCACTTGGTACGTCTTATCCAATGACCAACGGCAATCAAGCTGTGATAGAAGATAATCCTGAAGGTAGTGGTAAAGTGCTACATGTAGGTACAGCAGCTACTCCCTGCTCTTATTCTTATCCTAAGTTCACAGTAAAATTACAGAATGGAAGAACATTAGGCGACTACACCGGACTCTCTCTCGACATGTACTTGATAGATGGTAAAGGTGGCTGGGGTTCCGGTATGAGAGTGGTGATTAACGGACAAGAATTCAACAGCGGGCAAGGTCCGTTCGGTTTCGGCTGTGAAAGCAACAAATGGGGAAGAGATAAAATCTATATCACATTCCTGAAAGAAGGCGAAACAGCAGGAGGTGGAAAAATAGCTATCCCCAACTCAATGAAGGATCTGACCGAGATAGAACTCGCCGTAGGTTCAGGCTCGGGAGAATGGCACGCTTACATCGATAACGTCTGCCTACATTGGAAAGCTGATGACACCATCATCGAGAAAACTCCTGAAGAGAAAAAAAATCTCTTCACTGAAGAACTGAACAAATGGATTGGCGGTATAGTAAATGCAGGTGGTGAAACTGTAAAAGTATGGAATATTATAGGAGAGCCATTAGATAAGAGCGTGGATTCCAATACCTTCAACTGGGGCGAATACCTGGGCGATGTAGAGTATGCACGTACAGCTGTAAAGTTGGCACGTGACACAGCGAAAGTTGATCTCAACCTCTTTATCAGCAACACATTCAATCAACAGGATGAAATGGATCAGAAAGCTGATGAAATGGTTGCATTGGTGAAATCCTGGGAAGCAGATAATGTAACCAAGATTGACGGATACAACATCGTTCTCCATGCAGTTTACTCAAAAGACGCCACTGTCCAGAAAAGAAATGAAGAAATGATTACCGCATTGTTCGATAAGTTGGCACAGACCGGTAAGTCGGTACGTGTATCCGACCTCAGTATGATGGTGGAAAATGTAGATGGCAATTTTATTCAGACCAGCAAACTAACTGCGGATGAACGGACAGCTGCCGCCAACTATATGGCTTTCATTATGAAAGAATATCGGAAAGCTATTACTTCAGACAAGCAATACGGTATTTCTATTTCAAGTATGACTGAAACAAGCACAGGCAATAAAGTTTGTCCGTGGACATCGGGATACAACCGAAATGGAATGTATGAAGGAATAGTTGAAGGATTGAAATAAACCTAAATATTTACAGATGAAAAACATTGCATCATTATTTTGTTTCTTCCTAACGGGTATCCTCTTATGGGCTTGTTCGGATGGGGGAAATGAAGAAGCAAATGTAGATGAAAGGAAGAGCGCATACGCGCTCTTCCTTAAAAAATCTATTATCGTGAGCGCTGGAGAGAATCAAACAGATGTCGTTATAGAGTGGGCAAAAACATCCTGGGATATAACCCTCGGAAAGGGAGATGTTGTGAAAAACATAACCCCGATGTCAGGTGGAAGTAATGATGGAGAAAAACAGTATACAAAGATTCAGGTGATCTGCAACGCTAACACTACAATGAAACAGCGTACACAGACCATTCACATTACTGACAAGGTCAATAAACAAACTGCCGATTTGTTAATAGAACAGGACCCGGCATTTAAGTCAGTAGTGCTCAATATTGACCCTGTAGTAAAATACCAACCGATAGTAGGATTCGGTGGGATGTACAATCCTAAAATTTGGTGTGGTGGAAATCTCATTTCTGCCCGGCAACTGGATAAAATGTATGGTAACGGTGGATTAGGTTACTCAACCCTCCGCCTGATGGTTTATCCCAACGAATCAGATTGGAGTGCCGATGTGGAAGCAGCCAAAACAGCGCAGGAAAACGGAGCAATTGTCTTTGCATGTCCATGGGACTGTACGGATGCCTTTTCCGAGAAAATAAAAGTTAACGGTAAAGAAATAAAGCATCTCAAAAAAGAAAACTATGGAGCATATGCCGGCCACTTGATCCGCTATATCAATTTCATGAAACAGAATGGAGTAAATCTCTATGCTATATCTGTCCAAAATGAACCTGATATGGATTTTACTTACTGGACACCTCAGGAAGTAGTGGACTTTGTGAAACAATACGGTGCCAGTATTCGTGAAACCGGTGTCAGGCTAATGTCACCTGAAGCATGTGGCACACAGCCTGAATATACCGATCCGATAATCAATGATGTCGGAGCATTTGCACAAACTGATATTGTAGCAGGACACCTTTATCAAGGTTTTTCAGACTTAGATAACGGATATGTCAAAAATCGCCACGATTATATTTGCGGTCTCTATCCCCGCATTCAGGGAAAGACATGGTGGATGACGGAACATCTCTTCAACGATGGAGAAAAGTCTGACGATCCATCACAATGGGAGTTTCAAAAATGGCAATACAGCCTCAACCATCTCGGCAAGGAAATTCACATGTGTATGGAAGGCTATTGCAGTGCATATGTATACTGGTATCTGAAACGTTTTTATGGATTGATGGGTGATAGCGACGAACGCTGTCCGGTGGATGAAGGCGAAATCACAAAGAATGGCTACATCATGGCACATTATGCACAGTATGCTACTAGTACTACACGTATTAAAGCTGCTACGGATAATATAGGAATATGTGCTACAGCCTACATCAATGGAACAAACGACGAAATAACAGTGGTATTACTGAATTTAACAGGGGCTACCCAGTGTATTGAAATACCGTTGGCAGGAGTAAAAAATGCAACTGCTGTCGAAACCAACGAAAACAAGAATATGGAAACTGTCAAAGTCGAATCTTCAGAAACGGGCAATAGAATATATGTTTTGTCGTCTGGCAACAGCATAACTTCCATCCGATTGACTTTATAATTATACGAATAGATATTAGATAACCATATGAAACGTATTTTTTATACTCTCCTTCTATTAACAGTCACAGTACTTTCACCAAGTGCTGCCGAACAGTTTGTGTCTTTTACCCAAACAGGTAACAGTCTCTCTCTCCTCTCCCCTGGGAACCGTTCGTTTACTATTCTTTGCAGTGGTCGAGATGAGCACAAAGGAGTGCTTATAGCCATAGATAATTTGCAAGCAGACTTTGAAAGAGTTTGTGGAGTGAAACCTGAAAAGGTAAACGGTACCGCAGATAATGTTAAAATTATCATAGGCTCAATAGATAGCAGTCCGATCATAAAACAATTGATAAAAGCAAAAAAGCTTGATGCGAATCTGCTCAAAGGCAAAAACGAAAAGTATATCATTACTACGCTCCATTCGCCATTGAAAGGCATTGAGGGTGACGTATTGCTGATTGCCGGAAGTGACAAGCGCGGAACAATCTATGGTATCTACGAACTATCGAAACAAATGGGTATCTCACCTTGGTATTGGTGGGCAGATGTTCCCGTGCAACATCAAGATGCTATCTATATCAAGGAAGGTATTTACACCGATGGTGAACCCAAAGTGAAATATCGTGGCATCTTCATCAATGACGAATGGCCTTGCATGGGTGGATGGACCACCGAAAAATTCGGTGGATTCAATAGCAAAATGTATGTGCATTTGTATGAACTGCTACTGCGGTTGAAAGCCAACTTCTTGTGGCCCGCCATGTGGAGTGCGGCATTTTATGCAGATGATCCGATGAACAGTCCCTTGGCTAATGAGATGGGAATCATTATCGGCACCTCCCACCACGAACCAATGGCACGCAACCATCAGGAATATGCCCGCAACCGGAAAGCTTATGGAGAGTGGAATTATCAAACCAATAAACAGGGGGTAGACCGTTTCTTCCGCGAAGGTATCGAACGTATGAAAGGAAAAGAAGAAGTAGTAACTATTGCCATGCGTGGTGACGGAGATGCTCCGATGGGATCTGATACAGACACTCGCTTATTAGAAAACATTGTGAAAGAACAGCGCAAGATTATAGCCAATGTAACAGGTAAGCCTGCTTCTGAAACTCCCCAGTTATGGGCACTCTATAGCGAAGTATTGGAGTATTATGACAGAGGAATGAAAATACCTGATGATGTGATGATTCTGCTATGTGATGACAATTGGGGCGACGTTCGCCGCCTACCAGACTTAAATGCCAAGCAACATCCCGGAGGATATGGTATGTATTATCATGTCGACCTGCATGGAGCACCACGTGCTTATCAATGGCTGAACATGACACAAATCCAGCACATGTGGGAGCAACTTATTCTAACTTATCAGTATGGTGTAGATAAAATGTGGATATTGAATGTCGGTGATTTAAAACCGAATGAGTTCCCCACAGACTTCTTTTTGCGTATGGCCTGGAATCCTACAGCCTATACTGCCGACAATTTGATGGATTATACCCGTGATTTTTGTGAGCAACAATTTGGTGAAACCCAAGCTGATGAGGCTGCTCGTATATTAAATCTCTATTGCAAATATGCATCGAGAATTACGGCTGAGATGTTGGATAGTAAGACCTATAACCTCGAGAATGGAGAATTTAAAGCCGTTACCGATGAATTTCTGGCATTGGAAGCCTATGCTTACCGACAGTTCTCATCATTGCTTCAAGAGCAGAAAGATGCTTATAGAGAACTGATTCTGTTTCCGATTCAGGCAATGGCTAATCTTTACGAGTTATATTATGCCGTAGCCATGAACCGTAAGTTGGCTCAATGTGGAGATGTACGTGCTAATCATTGGGCCGACCGCGCTGAATATTGCTTTAAACGTGATGCAGAACTTTGCCATGATTATAACCATCATATTGCCAACGGTAAATGGAACCATATAATGGATCAGACACATATAGGCTATACCAGTTGGGATGAACCGAAGGGCGGAAACATTATGCCCAAAGTGAAGCGTGTAACCATCTCCAAGAACACAACAGGAGGATATGAATACGAAGAGAATAACGGTGTAATAGTGATGGAAGCCGAACGTTTTGTCGATTGTAAGCAAGGTAGAGAAACGAAGTGGACGGTTATTCCCGATCTCGGACGCACACTCTCCGGCCTGTCCCTCATGCCTTATAATAAATCTATTGAAGATGCCTCTGTTTCATACAAATTCAAACTGAAGAATGATTTAAAGGATGTCCGCCTCCGTCTTATCTTGGACAGTACATTACCTTTTGTACAGGGTGGTCATAGCTATGCCATCAGCATTGATGAAAGCGAAGAACAGATAATTAATTACAATAAAGATTTGAACTGGGCTCATAACTACAGTAGAATGTATCCAGCTGGCGCCGCCCGCATCATTGAATCAAAAGTATCATTCATTAATGCTGATCTTAAAGCAGGTAACCATGTTCTGACTATTCGTCCGATAACTCCGGCTGTGGTTCTCCACAAGATTATAATAGATTGTGGCAGTGACGGCCCGAGTCATCTGAATCTTCAAGAAAGCAAGTTCAGTATGAAAGTAAAATGAACTTTGAGAGTTTTATTATAATAAACAGAAGACGAATTCTATGAGACGAATAATAATTGCCATGAGTTTATGGTGTTTATTCTTAGGAACAGGTGTAATGATTGCAGAAACTGATGGCAGAGAAACAATCAACCTAAACAAAGAATGGACATACAGGTGTGGTGATTATCATGATGCCCAACAACCGATATATGACGATTCAAAGTGGGAAGCTATAGGTTTACCTTATTCATTCAGTATACCTTATTTCATGTCTAAAGACTTCTATGTAGGATACGGCTGGTATCGGAAACATCTCAGATTGGATAAATCGGACTTGACTAAACAGTTATTTCTGGAGTTTGATGGAGTATTTCAGGAAGCCGAAATATTTGTTAACAGGCATCTGGCCGGAAGCCATATAGGAGGATATACAGGCTTTTGCATCGATTTCTCACAATATGCTGTAAGAGGAGACAATATTTTGGCGGTGAGGGGAAATAACCTTTGGTCGCCGAAAGTGGCTCCCCGTGGAGGCGAACATGTTTTCAGCGGTGGCATCTACTGCAATGTCCGGTTAGTGAAAAAGCAACCGGTACATTTGGACTGGTATGGAATTTCAATCACTACCCCTCGTTAGAAATAAATCAAGGTAGTGCGTCAGAAGTGCGGGTAAAGGCTTGTGTAAGGATACTCTGCCGGTTATGCGGCTGATGGAGATAAAATGACCTGGTGGCAGCCAGATAAAGAAGATCGTTCCATCTACTGGAGCCTAGATACCGAAAGGGTGCTTTTACTTCATCAGGTAAAAATAACTTTTGCACAATTAAAAGCATTCCGATATAAAGTTAAAGTTTCAAATGACAGCAATAACTGGTCACTCCTCTCTGACCAAACAAATAACTCTAAAGAGATAAAAGAACAAATTATAGAAAAAGACGATAAAATGAAGCTATGTTTCGTCCGAATAAGTTTTCCATATCAGGACGGTTTCATATTACCCGTATTGTCGGAAGTAGAAGTAAAAGGGATTGTCTCTAATTAAGACATAACTACGTAGAGTTACTGCACAAAAAACTCTGCAACAGGACTTCAGCTAACAGTCACTCGATACTCGTTCTTCAAATCCTTAGTTTTGTCTTGCCAGCCAGTTTCCGAATTTGAACATCCTATCAGTCAGCTTGTGTATTGCTTCGTTAAATGTGCAAACAGTCTATAAAATAGCATAGCTTTCCTAAAGGAAAATATTGTCAAAGCAAAATAAAACTTCCCTTATGTAACACTTCTTTCATTTTTGATGCCGCATTCTCTTTTCCTAATAATCCGCCTTTACCTCATTATGCTTTTCCAGACACATTGCCTGTTCTTTATCGTCTCTTCTGAAGGCTGTCCGCCTCCCAAAGAAATTTGCACTTCTCCTTTCATTGGCACAAAGTTTCCAGCAACATCTACTACGGACAACTCTTTAGATGTCAGGACAAACTCTACCATCTGTGATTCGCCTGGCTTTAGATTAATTCTCCTGAATCCCTTCAGAGCTCGAATCGGAGTTACAAAGTCACGAGGATTGGAGACATACAACTGAACAACTTCCTCCCCTTCGTATTTACCCACATTCGATACTTCCGCTGTTACCTTAACTGATAGCTTATCCAGTGACGGCTGTACTTTTATCGTGTTATACTGAAAATCAGTATAACTCAATCCATATCCGAAGGGGTAAACAGGAATACCCGTAAAGTAACGGTAAGTACGATTCTTCATACTATAATCTTCAAAATCAGGTAGGTCATTTACGTTCTTATAGAAAGTCAGCGGCAAACGACCTGATGGATTATAATCTCCAAACAGGACATCAGCTATAGCCTGACCGCCTGCCTGACCACCATACCATGCATTCAAAATGGCCGGAAGATGTTCGGATTCCCATTCAAGTCCGACAGCACTTCCTGTCATTAATATAAAAATGACAGGTTTACCGGTTGCATACAGTTCTTTCAGTAAGTTTTGCTGCACAACTGGAATAGAAATGGAAGTACGGTCTCCCCGCTTAAAACCATCTATTTCAACTTTCATTTCTTCACCTTCTACTTTTGCAGAAAGACCTCCGACAAAAACAACTACATCTGCGTCCTTTACAGAAGAAGCCGTTTGCCTGTAATCAGCTTTCCTTAGCGTCCCCATATCAAATTTGATTTCTGCATTATCAGCGTGCTGTACATAATGGATTTCCATCAGATATGATTTACCCTTTTCTGCATTCAGAGGATAATATGAGTTAATATTTCCGACTTTATTTTGCTTGACTCCGTCAATATACAAGTCTGCCATATCGTCGGCTTTTAATTCGAAACAAATCTCACCCGTCCGCTCAGGTTTAAAAACCGTAGTCCAAACGGCAGACATCTGTCTCGTAATAATGCTACTGCCTATCTCCTGTCCATCCCCCCACTGGTAATCGACATTCTTTTCCTGCCGGGATAAACCGGGGCTACCTTTCCACTGTGTATTCTGATAATAATCGGCCTTAAATCCTTGTTGCCCGTCATAGCTGAACAAATCATCATCATATGCAGAAGTGAAAATGAAATCATCTGTCAGATTAACTCCTTTCTCATAAATGACTTCCACCTGATCGCCTACCTTTCCCTTAATGCCTTCCAGAACAGTTGTCACACATGATGGATAACCATAATAATTGGCAAGCAACACACTTTTATCATCCGCATTCGGTCCCACCACTGCTATCTTCTTTATTTTATTCATATCCAGAGGTAACAGTTGCTTTTCGTTCTTTAGTAATACAATAGATTGACGTGCCATTTTCAAAGCATGCGCCTTATGAGCATCACATTCCAGAACCGATATAGGTATATCCGAATAAGGCACGCGGTCATCCGGATCGAACATACCCAAACGGAAACGAATTTCAAACAATTTCTTCAAAGAAACATCCACTTGTTCTTCCGTTATCAATCCTCGGACAATAGCATCCGCCAAAGCCCGATAAGCTCCATTTCCGCACTCACAATCAGTGCCATGCAACACAGCATCCGCAGAAGCTTCTGCTGCATCCTCATGAGTATTATGAGTATTATAGAAATCCTCGATAGCTCCACAATCCGACGTCACATATCCATCAAACTTCCACTGATTTCGCAAAATATCCATCATCAGCAGATCGTTGCCACAACATGGTTGTTCAAAAAATGAATTATAAGCACACATCACTCCCGTCACTTTAGCATCAACCACCAATTCACGGAATGCCGGAAGATAGGTATCCCACAAATCATGATTACTCACCTCTGCATTATAAGTATGTCGGTTCCACTCCGGTCCGCTATGCACAGCATAATGCTTTGCACAAGCAGAAGACTTCAAATAAACAGGGTCATCCCCTTGAAGCCCCTTTACGAATGCTACGCCGATAGCAGCAGTCAGATATGGATCTTCTCCATAAGTTTCCTGCCCTCTCCCCCAACGTGGGTCCCGGAATATATTGATATTCGGACTCCAATAAGTCAATCCTCTGAATATACCCGGAGTTCCTTTTCGGGCAGCATCATGATAGATGGCACGTCCCTCATCCGAAGCATACTCTGCCATCTGATAAACCGACTTCGTATCCCAGGTAGCTGCCATTGCAATAGCTTGCGGAAAGGAAGTGACCGGATAAGGACTTCGGGCTACCCCGTGTAAACATTCGTTCCACCAATTATAAGCCGGAATTCCCAATCGTTCAATAGCAGGAGCATTATTCATCATCTGAGAAATTTTTTCTTCCAGTGTAAGGTGTCCCACTAAATCATTCACTCTTTCCTCTACCGGAAGATCCGGGTTCTGAAATTTGTACACTGTTTGTCCCGCCAGTCCAACAGAAAATAGAAACAAACTACAAATTAAGCTCAATTTTCTTTTCATATTAGTTTCAATACAATTTATTCTGAATGCAAATATATCTCCTCTCCATTAAAGAAACTATAAAAAGAGACTTAACACGAACTTAAAAAACAAGCAATCTTACGAATTATTCTTTTTTTCATATTTGATGTCACGTTTACCAACTTCATTCGTCTTATCAATGTAAATGGAACTTAAACAATTTAAAATATCCGTTCTTCCTCTCCGCGATAAGCTATTGAATTATGCGCGGAAGTTGACCGAAAGTCCGGACGATGCAGAAGATGCCGTGCAGGAAGTCTTGCTCAAGCTATGGAACAAAAGGCTTGAACTGGAGCAGTACCGCAGTATTGAAGCATTCGCCATGACCATGACTCATAATCTCTGCATGGACATGTGGCGCACCAGGCATACTACCAACGTACCGCTGGAATATGTGCAGGATGCCACTCCCAGTGGAACACCGGAACGGCTGCTCGAAATAAAAGATGAAATCCGCCTGATGCGTGAAATTATCGATTCACTGCCTGCCTTGCAGCGCACCATCATGAAAATGAAGGACATCGAGGAATACGAAACGGAAGAGATTGCCAACATCACAGGCTGCAACCCGGAAGCTATCCGAAGCAACTTGTCGAGGGCACGGAAGAAAGTGAGGGAAATTTACCTGCAAACCATACAAGAAAGAATAAGGAGGAACCAAGCATGAAGATAGAAGAATTAATAGATCGCTATTTCGAGGGACAGACCTCGTGCGAGGAAGAACGTGAACTACGCTGTTTCTTCAACCGGGAAAATATACCCGAACACCTTCAAGTGTATCGTCCCTTGTTCATCTGTCTGGAACAAGAGGTAAAAGCATTCCAAGAAAAGAGTGTCCCTACAGCTAAGCTTCCCTCCCATCGCCGCCGCTTCATCTATATGATGAGCGGAGTGGCAGCCGGAATATTATTGCTTATCGGTATTGCCGGCACCAAACAATACCTTCACGTTACTCCAGAGAATTATGTCATCATTGATGGCAAGCAATATACCGACGACAATCTGGTACGTGAACAAGCTCTTGCCGCTTTTCGTGATATGCGGACCACAGAAGATGAAGTACTTGACCTGATGTTTGAATAATAGAAAAAATTAATAGATATGATTATGAAAAAGTTCATTCGTACCCTGCTATGTTGCCTGCTGTTACTATTCAGCACCGGCATGTACGCCCAAAAAGGGCTACAAATAGCTTCCGTATTTCAAAAATACGGCAACCAGAAAGGGGCTACCTACGTGGAACTGTCCAAAATGCTATCCAAGAACTGGGACATCACCCACTATCAGAGCCTGAAACTGGCGAAAGCAGAAAAAGCATTGCCCGAAATTTACCGTTGCCTGGAAGCTGACCGCGAACACGCCAAGAAGATAAAAGAAGTAGTGACTGACGGACAAATACAATCAGGTTACTACCAGTTGCCTCCATTACAGAATAAGACTAACCGTTTCATACTGTTCCGGCTTGGAAAGAAAGGTGAAGCCACACTTATCTATATCGAAGGCGAAATAGACAGTGACGACCTTGTTACACTGATATTCAGCAAAGATTAACTCTGAAAATTATAAATCACAAATTATAAAACTTATGAAACGAACATTCTTTTTATTCCTGCTTATGACTTCCATGGCGGTCATGGCACAAGAAAGCATCCCACAAGACACCACTCTTTACCTCAATGGACGTAAAGTTGTCATCAAGGAGCGTGACGGCAAAATTAAAGTAAAGATGTACGAAGCCAAAACTGAAAACGATACCATAGAGAATACACAAGTGTTTGAAGGTGTATATCTGGACGGCCGCAGTATCGAACGAACCACTACCGTATCCGTACCCTTTATGAAAAAGAAAAAAGGCAACTATCGCTTCGATCCGCATTATCCTGCCTTTTACTTTGGCTTCGACAAGCTGGCAGGCAGCAAGTTTCAATATTCTGCTGAAGTCCCCCAACTCGGTTCCAAGTCCTGGGAATGGGGTATCAACCTGTTCAATACCGGGGTTGCCATCACTCCTAACAATCACTGGGGACTGACTACCACCCTCGGTTTTGCCCGCATAGTCCATAAACTGGATGATAATTATGGCTTCGAAAAACTGGATGGCATCACCGTTTGTCGCCCGGCTGAAGGAGATACTGAATATCAGAAAAGCTGGTTGCGCTACTGGGCTTTCCGTCTGCCCGTCAGCCTTGAATGGCAAACCAGATTTGGTAGCCGCCGTGCCTTTCTTGCAGCCGGTCCGGAAGTGGAATGGCGTGTGGGAGTTAAATCCAGAGCCAAATATGATAATAAAAAACATACATTGAGTGATAAGTTAAATACCCATCCGCTTGGATTGAATCTGTTGTTACAGGCAGGTTACGGTTGTCTGGGATTCAATGCTCGCTTCGCACTCACTTCTCTGTTTGAAAAAAATAAAGCTCCTGAACTCTATCCGGCTTCTATAGGCATAGGTTTATACTGGTAAGAGTTACACAGCACTGGCAATATCGATTGGTTTTAGCTGATAAAGCAAAAAGATTTCTTATCTTTGCCTTATTACTAAAACCAATCATTTTATTATGACCAAAGAAGAATTAATGAGAAAAGCGATTGAACTCTCCACGGAGAATGTCGCTAACGGTGGCGGTCCGTTTGGTGCCGTCATTGCCAGAAATGGTGAAATCATAGCCACCGGAACAAATCGTGTTACAGCTTCATGCGACCCAACAGCACATGCTGAAGTCAGCACTATTCGTGCGGCGGCTGCCAAGCTGGGAACTTTCGATCTCAGTGGGTGCGAAATCTATACTTCTTGCGAACCGTGCCCCATGTGCCTCGGTGCTATCTATTGGGCTCGACTGGACAAGATGTATTATGGAAACAACAAGACTGATGCTAAAAATATAGGTTTCGACGACTCCTTCATTTATGATGAGATTGCCTTAAAACCTGCTGACCGTAAACTACCGTCGGAAATATTGCTGCACAACGAAGCTATCAAGGCTTTTGAAGCATGGACCAAGAAAGACGATAAGATAGCCTATTAAGACCCTGTCAACAAGAAGTTAAGAGTTTGTCTACAAAGAGCTAAGAGTTTATTGACAAGGTATCAACTCTTTGTAAAAGTATTATTTTCAAGACTTTATACAACAGTAAAATCCCCGAAGTTCTGCAAAGCAGTCTCCGGGGATTTTGGTTTAATACACAAGGTATTTGCAATGAAAGGTTATTTGCTTATATTGTTGTTTTTTTAGAAACGCATACCTAAAGTAAATATCACTTGACTACGTGTATTGGTAACCTTAGTTTTGTTCAGATATTCATCATCAAAAGCATAGAAATCAGACTTATAAGTACTATACTGATATGCTAAATCCGCATAAACCAATGAGCCACGATAACCAATACCTAATGTGTAATTACTCTTGGATTTCGCATTAGCATAGTCTGTATCTGTCATAACTGAATTCAATGGCAAATCTTTATATGCTCCATCTTTGTAAGCAGCTGAACTATAATTATATCCGGCACGCAAAGCAAACTCTGGAATCACCTTATATTCAGCACCTAAACGGAGAGTACTCACTCCCTTTAACATTTCTTTCACAGTAGAATTCTCATATCCCATTTCATCTCCTTCAGGATAATGAAGGCGTATGCTCGAATAATCTTGATATTCATATTCAGCACCAAGAGCAAGGTTTGTACCTACCGTATATCCTAAACTCAAATTATACTTCCACGGAGTGCGGAGTTCATAATCATAAGTCATATCCTTATTATTCAGAAAGTCATAACTGTCTACTGTTGATCTGTAAAGTTCATCCTCACCTTTATCATTCTGTCCATAAATATCAGACACAAGGCGAACATTAGTAGCCAATGTCAATTTATAAAACGTAGGAGTATGCAAGGCAAGACCAATACGCAAAGGAGAAGTTTCAATAGGACGTATGATTGCTCCGATTTTAAAGTCAAATCCACTTCCGTCAATATTCGTCCAGCTTGTCACATCATAACCTTCACCCGCTCCATAATCTTCACTATAAACAGAACTCTTGGTATAATTCAAATCATAAGCCCCTACAGTTAACCCCAAGTATACCCGATCATTAAAATTGAAAGAGATATTGAAATCATACTGGTCAATTCCACCAGTTTCCCGTGAATTGAACTTGCTATAAGGTTGAGGAAGAAATGCTCCAAACCCTGTCAGCTTGTCTTTATGTTCTTTATCCTCATATAGAGGGTTATAAAGCGCTCCACCCCAACCTATGGCAGCCAACCAGCCTACATTAGGGTTCGTAAAGACATTATCATTGGTCGTGGCATTATCATCTATATATTTTATATTATACCCCTTTTCGAACATTCCACCAGCCTGAGATGCCATCTGAAATGTTTGCGAAACAACGTCACCATCGGGGGTTAAATTAATCAACCCCTCCATTGACATCGTCTTATTAAATGATTTGGCACGATTATAATTAAAAGCAAAATTCACATAACGCAAAGCAGTCTGATTACCTATTTTATTAGAAAGCACAAAACCCGCATTATTCAATTGCCAACGGTTCTTATTTGAATTTAAAGTATTTCCACCATACGTACTTTCTGTCCCGGTTGAAGAGAAACCAAATGAGACAGCAGCATCATTGCTACGATAGATACCTATGCCGGCAGGATTGGTTGCAATGGTAGACATATCGCCACCCAATGCTCCCATAGCTCCGCCCATACCTACAAAACGAGCTGTTCCATTCAAATCTTTCTCTGTCATCTTCGTGACATCATATATAGTCTGTGCACCCATCCCTATCGAAGCAAGTAAGGAAAAGGCCACTAAAGTCAATTTCTTATTCATAATCAACGTTCTTTATAGTTCAAAACTATTACATTCTCACAATCTATTTATCTTCTTCCGCCGCCTCTGCTGGAAGATCCGCCTCCACCGCCACTTGAACGGGTGGAGCCTCCACCACCGCCTGAAGAATAGCTACCGCTGGAACGTGAACTACTTCCTGATGAATAACTACTGCTGGAAGAAGAACGAGTAGTGGAAGAAGAGCGATTGCTATCATAAGAACGAGTGTTTGAGCCACTATTGTAATTACGTGGGGTAGATGAACTACCGCGGTTGTATGTTGACGAACTGCGAGTAGTGCTACTACTGCGGGTACTGGTTCCTGAAGGGCGAACTGCAGAACTTCCACGATTGCTACTGCTACTACCACGTACACTTTCCACGTTGCTATTATATGAATTGCTACGAGTACTGCTCGGACGCGTATATGTAGAGCGACGTGATGAAGCTGCATCTGTCCGTGTACTCATTCCCGGACGTTCGGATGAAGCACGGGTTCCTACTACACGCCGAGTTGAACTTGCACCGGAACTTCTTCTTACTTCTCCACTTGTGGAGCCTGAACTACGACGAGCCTGATAACCACTTGTTCCTGACGAACGACGGGCTGTAGATGAACCGGATACACGATTTCCGGAAGATACGCGGTTTCCATAAGAACGTCTGTCTGTATACACACGACCTCCGCCCCAGTTGCCACCTCCCCAGTGTCCACCACCGGGATACCAGCCACCGCCGGGATAGTGATGATGGTGATGGTGCCCCCATCCCCAATTCCAACCGCCATAGAAGCCGCCCCAGCCAATGCCCCAGCCGCTGTAGCTATAATAAGGAGAGTAACCTCCCCAACCATAGTAAGGATAGCCGCCCCAGCCATAGGAGTTATAACGCCAATCCCACCACAAACGGTTAGAGAAAGTTGGGAAAGCATAAGCATACATTCCATCGGTATATACATTCCAGTCCCATGAATTCATGCCATATACAACATCCCAATAGTACGGGCTACTGATGCTCACAGCATAACGCGGGTTACGGAAACGAACAATACGCATTGCATATTCATAATCATCTTCCGAACCTTCGAAGCCATTCACCCATTCACCATCCGGATCGGGCACTGCCTTTTCTTTTATGTATAAGGTATCGTCTTCCATGGCAAAGTCATTCTCACGCGAATCATAACGACGGTTATATTCGTCCACATCACGTGTATTTCCTTTACGATCCTGTACTACAACAGTAGTGTTCCCCGACGACGTATAAACCGTAGTCGGTACATTCGACTTTACTACAATTTCTTCAGCACGAGTCGTTGTTTTCTTCTCCTGCTTCTTTTCCTTCTTATCCTTAGAAGGGATGTAGTAAAGGTCGTCATCTATGCTCTGCGCCGAAACCATCCAGGGGAGGCACAAGGCAAAAAGCGATAAAAAAACAATCTTTTTCATATGGGTGTGGTTTATAGGTTTTACAATAATCCATTCTATCACGTCACAAAGATAGCGATGGGATTTACCGTATGGGGGAGAAATTCCCGAAATGATTATAGGGATTTCCCTAAATGCTTTATCTTTAAAGAAGATAAGCTGCATCTCAGCATAACTTTTTCATGCAAGCATGAAAGTTCTGCATTCGATTTGCATTATCTTTGCAACTGATAAACAAATATACAAAGAAACAGGTTCGCCATATAGAAAAACTCTTTGTATTTAACAATAAATTGTATTCCAATGAAATATTTAGAATTTACCTTCCGCACTTCTCCCTGTACCGAAACAGTAAATGATGTGCTTGCCGCTGTCCTAGGTGATGCAGGCTTCGAGAGTTTTGTTGAACAGGAAGATGGCATTGCCGCTTACATACAGAAAGATTTGTATGACGAAACAGCCGTCAAAACAACAATCGAAGAGTTTCCTCTGCCGGACACAAAGATTGAATATACTTTTGTGGAAGCTGAAGATAAAGACTGGAACGAGGAATGGGAAAAGAACTTCTTCCAGCCAATTATCATTGGCGACCGTTGCGTTATTCACAGCACCTTCCACCATGATGTTCCCAAGTCGGAATATGATATCGTAATCAATCCACAAATGGCTTTTGGCACAGGACATCACGAAACTACCAGCCTCATTATAGCCGAACTGTTGGACAGCGACTTGAAAGGCAAGTCCCTGCTCGATATGGGTTGCGGCACTTCCATCCTCGCCATTCTTGCCCGCATGCGTGGTGCAGAGCCTTGCACCGCCATTGACATTGACGAATGGTGTGTGCGTAACTCTCTGGAAAATATCGAATTGAATCATGTGGATAATATTTCCGTATTCCAGGGAGACGCTTCTTCTCTGGAAGATAAAGGCCCATTCGATGTGATTATTGCCAATATCAACCGGAATATCCTGCTGAATGATATGGAACAATATGTACGCTGCATGCATCCTGATTCGGAGCTCTACATGAGTGGATTCTATGTGGATGACATTCCTCTAATTCAGGCAGAAGCCGAACGCAACGGACTGCACTTTGTCCATCACAAAGAAAAAAATCGTTGGGCAGCCGTAAAATTCAAACTTTAAAACTTATTCATCCCGCAAAGCATCTACCGGAGAAGTCCGGCTGATGCTGAGCGCCGGAAGAAACACTCTTTAACGTTTTCTCCATAGGGAGAAAACAAAATCCCCCTGTCTTTACTACACAGAGAACGAAACTGGACATTTACTATAAACTATCAACTTACAGACAGAATGGGAAAACATCAAAAAGACATGATCGATGATATCATGAACACTTTCAAAAAGTACGCAGAGAACCCTGCATTTGTAATCAATGATATCACCTATACCTATCGGGAACTATCTGAAACCGTATATAGAATATCTACTTTAATCAACGAAAGAGAAGAAAAAACTATCGGTATTGTAGCAGAAAATAAGTTAGAAACATATGCCTCCATACTGGCAGTCTTAATCAGTGGAAAGACTTATGTAATCTTACACCCAGCCTATCCCAAACATAGAAATAAAAAGATAGCCGAGTTAGCCGACATCCATTTAGTCCTATATACCAAGAATATTCGTGTATTGAATTTGGATACCCAGAACGTAGACTTCATATGCACTTCAGACCTGCAAGAGACCATCCCGTCACCGTCTGCCACTCATACGGATAAAAATGGAAATGCCTACATCATCTTCACTTCCGGCAGTACGGGAGAGCCTAAAGGAGTCCCTATCTCCCGCCGAAACCTGAATGCTTTTTATGTCGCATACAACCAACTGGGCTGGCAATTGGATGAGAATGACCGGATGCTGCAAATGTTCGAACTCACCTTCGATGTTTCTATCGTATCTTTCCTATACCCACTGACCATAGGCGCATGTGTATATACTGTTTCACCGGAAGGTGTGAAGTATATCAATGTCATTGAAACCTTGGAAAAATATAATCTCACATTTGCTGCAGTAGCCCCTTCCCTCCTCCAATTACTACTACCCTATTTCCCGGAAATTCAACTTCCCGAATTGAAATATCTGGTAGTGACTGCCGAAGCATCCGATGTGGAGTTATTGTCAGCTTTCAGAGCCTGTGCCCCCAATGCCTCCTTCGTAAACCTTTACGGTCCTACAGAAGGTACCATCTATTGCACGGCTTACCCAATACCAAACACTTTGTGCAAACACCACAACGGTATGATTGCCATCGGAAAACCCTTCGCCGGAATAGATGTGCTAATTATGGACAGCAATGCCACTCCCGTCTCTACAGGAGAAACCGGAGAACTCTGGATCAGCGGTATGCAAGTAATGAACGGCTATTGGAATTCCCCGGAAAAGACACAAGAATGTCTCACCGAAGGACCGGACGGAAAAATCTATTATAAAACCGGAGACCTTTGCCAGATAGATGCAGATGGTGATATTATTTATTGCGGACGAAAAGACTCCCAGATAAAGCTGCAAGGATTCCGCATCGAACTCAGTGAGATAGAGCATGTGGTGAAGAACTACTTCAATAATGAGTGCAAAGCTATCGTTCTCCCTAAGTATGGAGAAAACAATCAATGCGAACTACATCTGGTCGTTGAGAAAGTTTATCTCGACAAGCAGCAGATAGAAGAGCACATGAACAGCCGATTGCCTTTCTATATGGTTCCCAAGCACATTCACTGTATGGAACACTTCCCACTGAACACCAGCAGCAAAACTGATCGTAAAAGAATACTAGAATTAATATAAACTAACATGGATACGCAGACTATTTTAGACCAACTGAGCCTGATTTTTCAGGAGATTTTAAAGAGAGACAACATCGCTCTCACGAGTGAAACCACAGCCCAGGATGTAGAAGGGTGGAATTCGTTGACCAATATGCTCCTGATAAGCAGAATAGAAAAAGAGTTCAATGTGCATTTCACTTTCAGAGACATCGTTCGTTTCAAGAATGTAGGAGACATTTGTAGCGCTATTTTAACCAAAACAAAATAGAAAATGTCATTCATATCCTTAAATTTTGTCACACTGTTTGTGTGTACGTTCCTCCTATACTACACAACCCCACCCAAATACAAAAAAATTATATTACTGTTGTCGAGCTGCATTTTCATAGGCTTCTACCACATAGCCTTTCTGATGATAGCACTTCTCATTTCACTGACAACCTTCTTTCTTGGCAAATGGGTGGGGCGGGCGCAACGTGAGCAGGATGCAAAGAAAGTCTATGTCTCAGGCCTATGCTTTCTTATCATAAGCTGGCTGACATTCCGATATGCCAACCAACTGCCTGGCTTGCATTTATTATTTCCGCTGGGCATCTCTTTTTATACCTTCCAGGCCATTTCATATCTGACGGAAGTTTACTGGAAAGAAGAAAAACCGGAAGAGAACATCATCGACTTCATGATATACATGCTTTTCTTCATGAAGTTCCTCTCAGGCCCTATAGAGCAGGCAAGAGACATGCTCCCCCAATTGAAAACAGGCAAACCAACAGACTATTCATCCATCGTCTACGGCATGAAACTGATTGTAGTGGGACTAGTAAAGAAGCTGATACTTGCCGACTATATCTCCCCATACGTGGATGGTGTTTTCAATTCCGTACACGCAGCATCCGGCATCCAATTACTGATGGCATGCCTTTTATATCCCATAGAACTATATGGAGACTTCTCCGGGTATACTGATATTGCACTCGGGGGAGCCTGTATGCTGGGATTTAAACTCAGTCCCAACTTCAACCGCCCGTTCATAGCGCAAACCACCGCCGAATTCTGGAGAAGATGGCATATGTCCCTCTCTTTCTGGGTGAGGGATTATCTGTATCTTCCCTTATCCTCCGGGATGCGCGGTTGGGGGCAATGGGGCGTATTTCTAAGTTTATGCCTGACATTTGCAGGATTAGGGACCTGGCATGGCGCAGGATGGAATTTCATCATTTACGGACTAATACAGGGACTCATCATTTTCTATGAGATGAAGACAGGCACTTTCCGTAACAAGATTAAAAACTGGCTGGGTTCTCCTTTGTTCAGCACTTTATCCATTATCCGCACCTACCTTCTTTTTGCTCTTTCCCTGATTTTCTTCCGGTTGGAATCTGTTTCCGATGCACTTTATTACATCAAGAATATTTCGTTCAGCACCCATATCAGTTGGAGAGAAATGAACATCGGAATGCCGGACCATAACTGCATCATAGCAGGTAGCGCCCTCGTTCTGATTTTAGTCTACGAGTACTTCATGTCCAAACGGGATATATTAAAAGCTTTGGAAAAGCAGTCAATGCTTGTCAGATGGGGTGTCTATTATCTGTTAGCCATCCTGTTCTTCACCTTGGGGCAGTTCAATTCCGACAGCTTTATCTATTTACAATTCTAACCATCAACAAAAGACAGAACAATGAAAAAAAACAGTGAGCAGAGTGCAGCCCTGCGCTTCGCTATGAAATTATTCATACTCCTGATACCATTCATCGCCTTATTGGCGGTGTACTTCCTGAACGACCCTTTCATGGTCCTGAAACGTTATGAACGTTACGATAAGTCTCCTGTGTTACTGAACGAAGGATACGCCGGTTGGCAAATGTACATGAATAATCGGGATTCCATTACTTTTGATTCTTTTATAATGGGAAACTCCTGTACGATGGCTTATCAGTGTCATGAGTGGGAAAAATATCTGGATGGCGGCAGAGCAGTCCGCCTGTTCGGAAACGATGAAAGTCTGGCAGCCATCTGCCGGAAATTACAAGCTTTGGATGAAAATGGTGCGGAAATAAAGAATCTGCTTCTGATTCTGGATAAGGAATCACTGAGTAAAGACCAGATTCAGAACAGTTATAACTACGTGCTTCCACCTGCCGTATCGGGAATGAGTAATTTCAGCTTCCAGGAGAAATTCTGCCAGGCTTTTTTCTTTCCCGGTTTTCTGTTTCCTTATCTCGATTATAAGATGTTTCATCAATATCGCCCTTATATGAAAGGAGTGATAAATCCTTATGATGCTATCAAGGACCCGGTAACGAATGATGCTATAAATCCCAGAGAGAAAATGATTCAGGATGAAGGAGAGCAGTATTGGGAAACTCATAAGAAGGAATTCCAAAAAACAAGCGACAGCAATTACAGAAATGGAAAATATCGAGAAGATGCACAAGTACTTTGGGAAGCGCAAACCGCATTATTACAAAAAATAGAATGTATTTGTCAGCTACATAAGACTTCGGTAAAAGTGATAATCAGTCCTAACTATAATCAAATCAACATCAATCCGGCTGATATAGAAATACTGAAAAATATCTTCGAAGAAAAGAATGTATTTGATTTCAGTGGTGTCAATGAATATACGAATGATATCCATAACTATTATGAGAAGGGGCATTACAGGCCTATACTTGGGGCACAATTATTGCAGAAAGTATATGGCGGACAATAGGGAAGAGCCTCACTTTTGCAGAGTGAGCGCCCGCAAATCTTCTAATGTGCCATTAAATACATTCAGGTCCACCTCCTCCTTGATGCCGGGAACATTCCCTACATCCGTATGTTGCCAGAAGTGCCACGGACCTTCGTATTTCACAGAGTCCACGTAATAATGCGCAATCCAATAAGGATACGTATTGAATACAGAATCATTGAGAAAGCGGCTCTTAAATTTATAAGAAGTATAAAGGATGGGCTTTACGCCATAATGCGCCTCTACACGGTCGAGCCAAGTCTTGACGGCAATCTTTAAATCATGGGGTGTGCTTTTGCCGATGGTTTCCACATCAAGCACGGGAGGCAAATCTCCGGTAGTAAGCTGAACGGTGCGGATAAAGAAATCAGCCTGTTTGTTGGGATCAGTTTTGGGAGAAAAGAAATGGTAAGCACCACGAATAAAGCCATAACGGCGTGCTTGGTCAAAGTTGAACGGGAAAGTATCGTCACCATGATCACCACCTTCGGTAGCTTTCATAAAGACAAAATGAATGGGGAATTTGGATGCTTTGTTGGAAGTCAGTTGCACCCAGTCTATGCTTCCCTGATAATGAGAAATGTCAATGCCATGCACTTCATAGTCGCAGGGCATGCAGACACCGTATCCTTTTTGCCCCGCACAGGGTTTCCAGCGATAAGCATACGGACGAATGAAGAACCAATAGAAACCTGCGGAAAATACAGCAATAATGCAAACAGCAAGTATAGTGCGTAACCATGCAGGCATGATGCGCTCTTTACTTTTCTTCTTACCCCGACGTGCAACGGGTGCAGTTGGGCGGGAAGCAGGTTTCCGGCGGGTTGTGGTTGTACGAGGTTTCTTGTCTGCCATAAATGACAATAATAGGAAAAGAAAGGGCGGAACCAAGCCCGCCCTTCCCTTTTATTTAGAAGATTATTTTGCTTGTTCTAACTGCAAAGTCTTCGTCGGCTGGTCACAAACTTCCGTAGGTCCGAAGTACTGGATAGGTCCCGGATATACATAGTCCGTAGTGATAGCCCACTGATCGCGCTGAGCGGCAAATGCCTTGAACGGAGCACCGTCCAGTTTCACCAGAGCTTTCTGGATAACCGGCTTCATTTCGCCGTGACGACGTTCCATGTTCATCATCATTGTGATGGGCACACCACCTGCAATCCATTGGTCAGCCGGAGCAGTAGTATTGCGTACAGAAGACATATAACCGGTCTTACCGTTAGCAATCAAAGAAGCTGCCGTATAACCCAGTGAGTAGCAATAGTCAGCATCGTAATTAGACGGAGCAGCACAACGGCCTTCATAACCGAAGAAGTGGTGCTGAGAAGCGAACTTACCAACGAACTTGCCTTCTTCTTTCCATGCAGCAAGCTTGGTAGCTACCATTTCGGACAACAGTTTCTCTGTTTCGATAAGAGATACCTGTACGTTTCCATGCGGATCACGATCCAGTGTCAACTGACGTGCAACGCCTTCGGGCAAACTGGCATAAATAGCTGCATTTTCCGGAGAAAGTTTACGGATGATATAATCACGTTGGTGTGACTTCTTGATTTGAGAGAATTCTTCTGCATTTGCAGCAAGGAAGTCGTTCAACTCAGCAATCAGACGCTTCATAGCAGGGATGAACTCAATCAGACCTTCGGGAATAAGTACCGTACCGAAGTTGTTGCCTTGTGCAGCGCGGTTAGCTACCACCTGAGCGATAGATGTTACCACATCGTCCAGAGACATGTCATTAGCCTCAACTTCTTCTGATACGATACATACGTTAGGCTGTACCTGCAAAGCACATTCCAATGCGATGTGAGAAGCAGAACGTCCCATCAGTTTGATGAAGTGCCAGTATTTACGAGCTGAATTACAGTCACGTTGGATGTTACCGATAACTTCAGAGTAAACCTTGCAAGCTGTGTCGAAACCGAAAGAAGTTTCAATCATCTCGTTCTTCAGGTCACCGTCGATAGTCTTCGGACAACCGATTACCTGTACGCCGCACTTCTTAGCTGCATAATATTCAGCCAATACACAAGCATTCGTATTAGAATCGTCACCACCGATGATAACCAATGCTTTGATATCAAGTTGTTTCAGGATTTCCAAACCTTTCTCAAACTGGTCTTCTTTTTCCAACTTCGTACGGCCTGAACCGATGATATCGAAACCACCCGTGTTGCGGTATTCATCGATAATGTCAGCAGTCAGTTCCATATAGTTATGGTCCACCAAACCACCGGGGCCAAGGATGAAACCATAGAGCTTGCTGTCCTTATTCAGATTCTTGATACCGTCGAAAATACCGGAAATCACATTGTGACCACCAGGAGCCTGACCACCTGAAAGGATAACACCCACATTCATAGCGGGGAAGTTAGCCACTTCGTCAGTAGCCTCAAACTTAATCAAAGGCATTCCGTAGGTGTTAGGGAACAATTTCTGGATAGCCTCCTGGTCGGCTACAGATTGAGTAGCTGCGCCAGCCACCGCCTTAACGGCACCCTTCAGCGCTTTCGGAAGTTTGGGCTGATAAGCAGCCCTTGCAATTTGCAATGCACTTTTTGTCATTTTATCTAATTATTTAAAGGTGTTAGTAAAGTTTCGTTCAAAAGCGTCGCAAATTTCGTGTTTTTTTCTGAATTATGAAAGGATGCGCACATCAAAAAAAATATGAAATGTTGGTTTATACCGTGGAAAGTACTTATCTTTACCGAAGAAATTTCAATTTATTCATTAAAAAAGTAAAGATTATGGCAAGTAGAAGAGAACTCAAGAAAAACGTCAACTATATCGCAGGTGAACTGTTCATGGAGTGTTTGGTAAACAGCTTATACGTACCCGGAACTGATAGGGCAAAAGCTGATAAACTGATGGGGGAAATTCTGGAAATGCAAGATGAATTCATTAGCCGCATCAGCCATACCGAACCGGGAAATGTAAAAGGTTTCTACAAGAAATTCCGCGAAGACTTTAACAAGCAAGTGGACGCAATTATTGACGGTATCGGTAAACTGAAGTAAGCATCCGGAATGAAAAAAGCAATATACGGCTTTATCTACTATCGCATTTTGGGATGGAAGACGAACGTGACGGTGCCGGATTATGATAAATGCGTGATAACCGCAGCACCTCATACATCAAATTGGGATTTATTTATCGGCAAACTATTTTATGGCGCCATCGGTCGGAAAACTAGTTTCATGATGAAGAAAGAATGGTTCTTCTTTCCGCTGGGACTAATATTCAAAGCAGTGGGTGGTATACCTGTGGATCGGGGACGCAAAACATCATTGGTAGACCAAATGACGGAAAGGTTTGCAAAAAGTAAGAAGTTTCAACTTGCGATTACACCGGAAGGAACCCGTAAAGCTAATCCTAATTGGAAGAAAGGATTTTATTTTATTGCTTCAAAAGCGCAGGTTCCTATTGTGATGATAGGAATTGATTATAGAACCAAGACGATTTCTGCTACAAAGGCAATAATGCCGTCAGGAGATATCGAAAAGGATATGCGTGAGGTAAAGCTCTATTATAAAGATTTCCAAGGAAAGAATCCGGAAAACTTTGCTTTGGGGAATATATAAAGGTATCGACTCCATATCTTCCCTGTAGTTTATCCATATCAACTCCGTACCAACTCCGTGTCTGCTCCGTAGTATCTCCGTACCAGCTCCGTACTCTATAGATACGGAGATACTACGGAGTTGGTACGGAGCAGACACGGACCGGATACGGTTCGGACTAAGAGCTGAACGTACAAAGCGAATAATCATTTACTTCTTAGCTAAATATTATGCGTGTAACTCTATTACAAACAGATATTGTTTGGGAAGATAAACAAGAAAATCTCCGCCTACTCCGCAAAAAGCTGGAAATGCTTCGCGGAGAAGCGGAGATTGTTGTCTTACCCGAAACCTTCTCTACCGGATTCAGCATGAACAGCCGGCAATTGGCTGAGCCTGTAATCGGAAACACCATCACCACCCTGCGCCAATGGGCGACAGAGTTCCAAATTGCCATCGCAGGCAGTTACATTGCCTGTAACGAGGATGCAACTTCTTCTACAGAAAACCACCCCTACTACAATCGTGCCTTTTTCCTTACTCCCGAAGGAGAAGCTTATTACTACGATAAACGCCACCTTTTTCGCATGGGAAAGGAAACGGAGCATTTCACTGCAGGAAACCAGCGGCCCATTATTTCTTACCGGGGCTGGAACATCCTTTTGCTTGTCTGCTACGACCTGCGCTTTCCGGTCTGGAGCCGCAATGTGAACAATGAATATGACCTTCTGATATATGTTGCCAACTGGCCTGTGCCCCGCCGCCGGGTATGGGACGTACTACTACAAGCCCGCGCACTCGAAAACATTTGCTACGTATGTGGCGTGAATCGTGTCGGCACGGATAACAACCAAATGTCCCATAGTGGTGGCAGTGTGATTTACTCCCCCAAAGGCGAACTCCTCGCCAGTGTGCCCGACAACGAAGAAGGTACCGCCACCGCTCCTCTCGACCTCTCTGCATTGAGAGAATTCAGACAAAGATTTCCCGCATGGAAAGATGCGGAGTGTTTTCAAATTAACATTTAATAATTCAAGTTCATGGAACGAATGAAAGCTGAACGCTGTATAGCCAATCCGTTATTCTTTCTGTTACTGAGTATTGTTGTCCTTGCTTCCTGCACAAGCAGCAAGAAAGACATTGTTCCTTCCGCCGAATACGCTCCTTACGTGAACGCATATACCGGAGGAGTTATCTCGCAGACTTCGAACATCCGCATAGAGCTGACGCAAGACCAGCCTATGGTGGATTTAAATAATGAACTGAAAGAAAATCCGTTCAGCTTCTCCCCCTCCCTGAAGGGTAAAGCGTATTGGGTCAGCAACAATACGATTGAATTCGTCCCCGAAGCGGGTATCCTGAAACCGGGGCAGTTCTATGAAGGTACCTTCCAGCTGGGCAAATTTGTAGAAGTGGACAGCCGCCTGAAGGAATTTAAGTTTTCTTTCCGCGTGCAGAAACCCAATTTCTCTCTCAACATCGAGCCACTGACGACAGTCGACATTAACAGCCACTCCGAACAGGTGGGTATCAAAGGAGAAATACGCTTCAGTGACGCCGCAAAGAAAGAAGTGGTAGAAAAGATGCTGGTTGCCGGAAACGGAAAGGGACAGACCTATCCGGTAAACATCACCCCTACAGATAATCTGACACGCTATCAATTCGAGATTATCGGTATTCCCCGTGAAGAAGAAGATTACGAACTGGAAATAAAAGCAGATGGCACACCCGCAGGCATCGAACGCAAATTGACTGAAAGCGTACTGATTCCTTCAAAAAACAGTTTTCGTTTTCTTTCTGCCAAACGTATCGAAGAACCGGAAAACGGAATAGAAGTCGTATTCTCCGACCCGGTTTCCACTACACAGGATTTAAAAGGATTGATTGAAATCCCGGAAGTATCTACTTCCATCTTCCAGGTAGAAGATAACAAAGTATATATCTACTTTGAAGCGAATCAACTGGCTAAGCTGACATTAAAGGTACACGAAGGAGTAAAAAACAGCAAAGATAAAGCACTCGGCACCTCCCACTCTATCTCGTTCAGCGAACTGAATCTGAAACCGCAAGTAGAAATGTCTACTTCGGCCGCTATCCTGCCCGACTCCAAAAGCCTGATTATCCCGTTCCGGGCAGTCAATCTTTATGCAGTGGATTTAAGTGTCATCCGCATTTTTGAAAACAATGTGCTGATGTTTATGCAGACAAATACCCTTTCGTCTGCCAGCGAACTGCGCCGTTCCGGACGGTTGGTTTACCAGAACACGCTCTGGCTGAGTAAAGACAGTACGAAAGATGTACACCGGTGGGAAGACTACTCAATAGACCTTGCCGGACTTATCCGGCAGGAACCGGGAGCCATCTACCGCGTCATTCTCTCTTTTCGCCAAGAGTATTCGGCATATCCTTGTAGCGGAACTGAGAATCAGGAGATGAGTTTTGCAGATAACACTGCGTCAGAAGGGCTGACAAAAGTCAACGGAAACATTCTCTTTGAAGAGAACGAGGCGGAATGGGATACACCCGAAGCTTACTTTTATTATAATGGTGGAGTTAAAATGGACTGGAGCCAGTATGACTGGAGACAACGCAATAATCCCTGTCATCCCTCCTATTATATGGACTCCGACCGGGCAGCGTCCTGCAATGTATTCGCTTCGAATATAGGAATGATCGTGAAACGGAATTCCTTGAACAAGCTCTGGATTGCCGTAAGCAACATTCTGGACACCCAGCCGATGGAAAAAGCGAAAGTAACCGCTTATAACTTCCAACTGCAAGCCATCGGAACAGGCGAAACCAACAGTGAAGGTTTTGTGGAAATCACTCCCAAAGGCGTACCTTTCATCCTGGTAGCCGAAGTGGACAAACAGAAAGCATACGTCCGCGTGGCAGATGGAGAAGAACAATCCGTCAGCCGGTTTGACGTTGGTGGAAAAGATATCCAGAAAGGATTGAAGGGCTTTGTATATGGAGAAAGAGGAGTATGGAGACCGGGAGATACGCTTCATGTAACCTTTATCTTGGAAGACCGGGAAAAGAGAATTCCGGATAAACATCCCGTAGCACTGGAACTTTATAATCCAAGAGGCCAGTTCTATACAAAAATGATTTCTACGCAAGGTGTGAATGGCTTCTATACTTTCGATATTCCGACACGGGCAGAAGACCCTACCGGGCTATGGAACGCATACGTCAAAGTAGGTGGAACAGCCTTCCACAAGAGTCTCCGCATAGAAACCGTTAAACCGAACCGACTGAAGATTAACCTGAAATTACCCGATAACGTCATTCAGGCCTCAGTAAAAGAAATGCCGGTAGTCCTTTCTTCCACATGGTTGACGGGAGCCACGGCATCCAGATTAAAGACCAAAGTAGAAATGTCCCTGTCGAGGGTAAACACGCAATTCAAGAATTACAGCCAATACATCTTCAATAACCCGGCAACAGAATTTACCACCGTGAAGAATGATGTATTCGACGGTACACTCGATGCAGAAGGAAAAGCTGCTTTCACTTTGAAACTGCCATCTGCTACGAATGCACCGGGTATGCTGAATGCAACCCTGACAAGCCGTGTATTCGAGCCAGGAGGAGATGCCAGTATACATAGTCAGACTATTCCGTTCTCCCCCTTCTCTTCTTATGTAGGCATCAACCTGAACCAGCCGAAGGGAAAATACATAGAAACAGACCAAGACCATGTATTCGACATCGTCACAGTGAACGCGGAAGGTCAATTGGTGAACCGTTCCAACCTGGAATACAGAATCTACCGCGTCTCCTGGAGTTGGTGGTGGGAGAATCGGGAAGAATCGTTCGGCACATACATAAACAGCAGTTCCATCACTCCCGTGGCCAGTGGAAACATCCAGACCACCGGTGGAAAAGCGACTTTCAAATTCCGGGTTAACTATCCGGATTGGGGACGCTACCTGGTATATGTAAAGGACAAAGAGAGTGGGCACGCCACCGGCGGAACCGTTTATATTGACTGGCCCGACTGGCGTGGACGTTCAAGCAAGACTGACCCTAGCGGTATCAAGATGCTGGCTTTCTCACTGGATAAGGAGTCTTACGAGATCGGCGAAACGGCAACCGCCATCATCCCTGCCGCCGCAGGAGGACGCGCGCTGGTCTCTCTGGAAAACGGTTCAACTGTATTGCAACGCGAATGGATGGATGTTTCCAGCAACGGAGATACCAAATATACTTTCAAAGTAACTCCGGAAATGGCTCCGAATGTTTACCTGCACATCAGCCTGTTGCAGCCGCATGCACAGACGGTGAACGATTTGCCGATACGTATGTACGGTGTTGTTCCGGTATTGGTGACCAATAAGCAAACCATACTGCAACCTCAGATTAAAATGCCGGAAGTGCTGCGTCCGGAAACAGACTTCAATGTAACCGTCAGTGAAAAGAGCGGTAAACCGATGACGTATACACTGGCTATCGTGGACGACGGATTACTTGACCTGACAAACTTCAAGACACCCGACCCGTGGAATGATTTCTATGCCCGCGAGGCACTGGGCATCCGAACCTGGGATATGTATGACGATGTGCTCGGAGCTTCGGCAGGACGTTACAGTTCTCTGTTCAGCACAGGTGGTGACGAAACATTGAAACCTGCCGATGCGAAAGCAAACCGTTTCAAACCGGTAGTCAAATTCGTCGGTCCATTCTATCTGGATAAAGGTAAACAAAAAACGCATACGCTGAAACTGCCCATGTATGTAGGTTCCGTCCGCACAATGGTAGTTGCCGGACAGGACGGAGCTTACGGAAAGGCGGAAAAGACATCGTTTGTACGGACACCGTTAATGCTATTGTCTACACTTCCCCGTGTACTGAGCACACAGGAGGAAATCACGGTTCCGGTGAATGTCTTTGCGATGGAAAAAGAAGTGAAGAATGTAATGGTATCTATTCAGGCAATCGGCGGCGGTGTGCAAATTGTAGGCAATAAACAACAGTCCATCACTTTTGCCCAACCGGGTGACCAGCTTACATTCTTCAAAATCAAGACAGGCAGCCAAACCGGAAAAGCAACTATCCATCTGACTGCCAATGGTGACGGAAAACAGACGAAAGAAACGATTGAAATAGAAGTAAGGAATCCGAATCCGGCAGTCACTCTGCGCACCAGCAAATGGGTGGAAGGCGGAGAAAGTGTAACCATTCCGTATAGTTTGAATAACGCATCTCCGGCAAACAGTCGTCTGTTGTTGGAAGTTTCGCGCATACCTTCGGTGGACATCAGTCGACGATTCGACTTCCTATACAACTATCAGCACCATTGCACAGAGCAACTGACTTCGAAAGTATTGCCGTTGCTGTTTGTCAGCCAGTTCAAAGCCATAGACAGTGAAGAAGCTGAAAAGATAAAAGCCAATATACAGGAAGGCATCCGGCAGATTTACTCCCGACAACTTCCTAACGGTGGGTTTGTCTACTGGCCGGGAAATGCGGTGGCTGACGAGTGGATCACTTCTTATACAGGTATGTTCCTCGTGCTGGCACAAGAAAAAGGCTATGCCGTTCATCCGAATGTGCTGAATAAATGGAAGCGCTTCCAGCGTGCCGCCGCCCAGAACTGGCGGATGCCGGAACAGAATGACAGTTGGATGTACTGGCAATCTGGATTGCAACAGGCTTACAGGCTATATACATTAGCATTGGCAAGCGCCCCGGAACAGGGAGCCATGAACCGGATGAAGGAACAAGCCAACCTGTCGTTGCAAGCCAAATGGAGACTGGCGGCAGCATATGCCCTGACGGGTAAGACGAAGCCGGCAGAGGAATTGACATTCAATGCGGAAACGACCGTGAAGCCCTATTCTTCACAAAACTTCATCTACGGTTCATACGATCGTGACGAGGCGATGATACTGGAAACCCTGCTTTTGCTGCACAAAGACCAGGCTGCCCTGCAACAAGCCAAGAAGGTTTCGCAGAATCTGGCAGATGAAAATTGGTTCAGCACACAATCCACAGCTTTCTCACTGATGGCAATGGGACGCCTGGCGGAGAAACTTTCAGGCACACTGGATTTCACCTGGAACTGGAACGGAAAGCAACAACCTGCCGTGAAATCGGCTAAGGCTGTATTTGAAAAGGAACTGGCGACCACTCCGGCAGTGGGAAATGTGACAGTGAAGAATCAAGGAAAGGGAGCATTGAATGTGGATTTCATTACGCGTACCCAGTTAGTCAACGATACGCTACCTGCAATTTCCAATAATCTCCGTCTGGACGTGAAATATACGGATATGAACGGAGCGACTATAGCCATAGATGACATCAGACAAGGTACGGACTTTATGGCTGTCATCACCGTAGGTAATATCAGTGGGACTACCGGATACAGTAACCTGGCGTTAACGCATATCATTCCGTCAGGTTGGGAGATTTACAACGAACGCTTCATAACTCCGGAAGCCACTCCGACGCGCAATTATACCTATCAGGATATTCGCGACGACCGTGTACTGACTTACTTTGACCTGCAACGCAGCGAACTGAAAAAGTTTACCGTAAGGCTGCAAGCCACGTATGCCGGTAATTTTGTTCTGCCTGCTATCCAGTGCGAAGCAATGTATGACGCTTCGGCACAGGCACGGACAAAGGCGGGAAGGACAACGGTAAGCCGTTAAAGTAGTTTCATGGGAGCCAGGATTATCAATTTATTCAAACATCTGTCTATCACCGGAAAAGTAATACTCAGCACGATTACAATTCTGGTGATAGCCTATATATTTTGTCTCCCCAAAGAATTATTCCATGTCCCCTACTCTACCGTCGTTGCCGACCGTAACGGAGAATTATTGGGTGCACGCATTGCCTCCGACGGTCAATGGCGTTTCCCGCCCCGAAGCACTACACCGGAAAAGATAAAGCAATGCTTGATTATGTTTGAAGACAGGCATTTCTATCACCATTGGGGTGTCAACCCTTTTGCTACCGGAAGGGCCGCCTGGCAAAACCTGAAAAACAAACGTGTCGTCAGCGGAGGAAGTACCCTCACGATGCAAACCATCCGGCTGGCAAGAAATGAATCGCGCACCTTCGGAGAGAAATTCATTGAAATGATTCTGGCTACCCGCCTCGAATTCCGTGCTTCGAAAGAAGAAATCCTATCGATGTATGTCTCACACGCCCCGTTCGGCGGAAATGTTGTAGGGCTGGATGCCGCCGCATGGAGATACTTCGGACATTCTGCGGAAGATTTGTCGTGGGCAGAAGCTGCCATGCTGGCTGTGCTTCCCAATGCACCTTCTATGATTCATCTTTCAAAGGCACGCCAGGCATTACTTGAAAAGCGTAACAGACTCCTGAAACAGTTATATAAGAAAGAAGTGATAGATGAATCGGCTTATGAGCTAGCTGTCAGTGAACCACTTCCCGAAGAACCACATTCGTTGCCACAAGTAGCTCCACATCTCGTCAGCCGCTTCTATCAGGAACGCAACGGGAAGTATTCCGTATCGACCATTGACAGGGGCATCCAGACCCAGATTGAAAGTCTGGCCGAACGATGGAGCAACGAATTCAACCGGAGCGATATACGCAATCTGGCAATCCTGGTGATTAACATACGGACCAATCAAGTAGTAGCCTATTGCGGGAATGTCAATTTTGAGCGCAAACAGGCAGGGAACCAAGTGGATGTCATCCAGGCTCCCAGAAGTACGGGAAGCATTCTAAAACCATTCCTCTACTATGCGATGTTGCAGGAAGGCACTCTGCTACCAGATATGTTATTACCCGATATACCGGTTAATATCAATGGCTTCACTCCCCAGAACTTCAATTTGCAGTTTGAGGGGGCGGTTCCTGCATCAGAAGCGCTTGCACGGTCGCTGAATATTCCGGCTGTCACGATGCTGCAAAAATATGGAGTTCCGAAGTTTCATAATTTCTTGCGACAAGCAGGATTTAAGACGATTAACCGTCCTGCCTCCCATTACGGACTATCACTGATTCTGGGCGGTGCAGAAGCTACACTATGGGATGTGACGAGTGCATACGCCAATATGGGACGGAGTTTGCTGCAACTTCCACAAGAAAAATGCAGTTTACTGCTTGCCTCTCCTCTGGAAAAGGAAGGTACTGTAACAGATCTTTTTCAACCCGGTGCCGTATGGCAAACCTTTGATGCCCTGACCGAAGTCAACCGCCCCGAAGAAATAGACTGGAAATCCATCCCCTCCATGCACCCCATTGCCTGGAAAACCGGGACAAGTTATGGTTTCCGCGATGCCTGGGCCGTCGGAGTTACCCCCGAATATGCGGTAGGCGTATGGGTGGGAAACGCAACAGGAGAAGGGAAACCCGGTCTTGTAGGAGCACGGACAGCAGGTCCGGTGTTGTTCGACACATTCAATATGCTCCCTGCATCACGATGGTTCAAACGACCGGGAAGCATCTTTGTCAAAGCAGAAATATGCCGGAAATCAGGGTATCTGAAAAGTAGGTTCTGCGAAGAGACAGACACTCTGCCCGTTCTTCCTGCAGGACTCAAAACAGAAGTCTGTCCCTATCATCATCTCATCACTTTATCGGCCGATGAAACCCTGCGTATTTATGAAAATTGCGCCAATACAGAACCTACCATCCAGAAATCATGGTTCACCTTGCCGCCCGTATGGGAATGGTATTATAAACAGCATCATCCGGAGTACAAACCACTCCCCCCCTTCAAGCCGGGTTGTGGAGAAGACGCCCTCCAGCAAATGCAGTTCATCTATCCGCCAATGAATGCCCGCATCGCACTACCCCGGCAAATGGATGGAAGCAAAGGTTTCATCACCGTCGAACTGGCACACAGTAATCCCGGCACTACCATCTATTGGCATCTCGACAACAGTTATCTGACTCAAACGCAGGACTTTCATAAAATTTCCTTGCAACCTAAACCGGGGAAGCATTCGCTGACTGCCGTAGATGACGCAGGGAATACGGTTTCTACGACTTTCTTTGTGGAATAAATTAAGTAAACCATACTATTTAATCAGAGTTCATTATAAGATGTATTTATCTGGTGTACTACTACGTTGCTGTAACCTTACTACTTTTCTTTCCAGATTTAAATTAGCAACAAGCTTAGCAATCGCCCCAACACTAAAGCAGAAACCCTACATCAGAGCAAATTTTAGGCTTTTTAAAGAAAATACCTAAAAAGAGTGAGTGCTTTGTTGCTAAAAAGTGCCTACATTTGTACCCCGAAACAGTGCGGCAAAAAACACCTTTTTCCGAAAAACAACCCCACCGCTTATATAAGTGAACATTGTTTTTCGTATATTTGTTAAATCTTAGAAGCGACAAGCTTTAATCAATTTATTAATACCAAATAAGTTATGAAAACCAATCTTAGTTCTCAAATCACTCTCAACAGAGTCTCCCCCAGGTATTACAGACCTGAGAATGCATTTGAAAGGTCAGTACTGACCCGACTTGAAAAAATCCCAACCGACATTTACGAATCGGCAGAGGAAGGTGCCAACCACATTGCTTGCGATATTGCACAGCTCATCCGCGACAAACAGAAAGCCGGACGTTTCTGTGTATTGGCATTGCCCGGTGGTAACTCTCCCCGCAACGTATATTCAGCCCTCATCCGTATGCATAAGGAAGAAGGTCTGAGTTTCCGTAATGTTATCATATTCAACCTTTACGAGTATTATCCGCTTACTTCAGATGCCATCAACAGCAACCTGAACGCCTTGAAAGAGATGTTTCTGGATCATGTTGACATTGATAAGCAAAACATTTTCAGTCCGGACGGCACCATTCACAAAGATACCATCTTTGAATACTGCCGTCTATACGAACAACGCATGGAAAGTTTTGGTGGCCTGGATGCTGTACTGCTGGGTATCGGGCGCGTTGGTAACATCGGTTTCAATGAACCGGGTTCCCGTCTGAACTCTACCACTCGCCTGATTTTGCTGGATAATGACTCACGCAATGAGGCATCCAAAATGTTCGGTAGCATTGAAAGTACTCCTATCAGCTCCATAACAATGGGTGTCTCTACCATATTAAGTGCTAAGAAAATCTATTTGATGGCTTGGGGTGAGGATAAAGCAAAAATGGTAAAAGAATGTGTGGAAGGCCCGGTAACCGATACCATCCCAGCCTCTTACCTACAAACCCACAACAATGCCCATGTCGTTATCGACCTTTCTGCTGCGGGTAATTTGACACGTATTCACCGTCCATGGTTAGTTACTTCCTGCGAGTGGAATGATAAACTAATACGCAGTGCCATCGTATGGTTATGCCAACTGACCGGTAAACCAATTCTGAAACTAACCAACAAGGATTACAACGAAAACGGTCTGAGTGAACTGTTGGCTTTGTTTGGTTCTGCATACAATGTAAACATCAAGATATTCAATGACCTGCAACATACCATTACCGGCTGGCCGGGTGGTAAGCCAAATGCAGATGATACGTATCGTCCTGAACGTGCGAAACCGTATCCGAAACGTGTAGTTGTGTTCTCTCCACACCCGGATGATGACGTCATCTCCATGGGTGGCACAATCCGCCGTCTGGTAGAGCAAAAACACGACGTACATGTGGCTTACGAAACTTCCGGTAATATCGCTGTAGGCGATGAAGAAGTAATCCGCTTCCTGCACTTCATCAATGGTTTCAATCAAATTTTCAATAACAGCGAAGATAAGGTAGTCATTGATAAGTATACGGAAATCCGCAAGTTCCTGAAAGAAAAGAAAGACGGTGACATTGATACTCGTGACATCCTGACCATCAAAGGTTTGATACGCCGTGGTGAAGCGCGTACCGCTTGTACATATAACAACATTCCGTTAGACCACTGCCACTTCCTTGACCTGCCGTTCTACGAAACAGGCCGTATTCAGAAAGGTCCGTTAACAGAGGCTGATGTGGAAATTGTACGCAATTTGTTGCGTGAAGTGAAACCTCACCAGATATTCGTTGCCGGTGACCTTGCCGACCCGCATGGTACACATCGTGTCTGCACAGATGCAGTATTCGCAGCTATTGATTTGGAAAAGGAAGAAGGTGCCAAATGGTTGAAGGATTGCCGTATATGGATGTATCGTGGTGCGTGGGCTGAATGGGAAATTGAAAACATTGAAATGGCAGTACCTATTAGCCCGGAAGAATTGCGTGCAAAGCGTAACTCCATCCTGAAACACCAGTCTCAGATGGAAAGTGCACCGTTCCTGGGCAATGATGAGCGTCTGTTCTGGCAACGCAGCGAAGACCGCAACCGTGGTACTGCTGCATTGTATGACAGCCTCGGTCTGGCATCTTATGAGGCAATGGAGGCATTTGTGGAATATATTCCGCTGTAAATGTTTGCTAAATAGAAATAAAGAAGAGTGGGGAGCTAAGGTTTTCCACTCTTTTTTTACGTACTTTTGCGGGTAGTCTTCACCACAGAAGACACAGAGTTCACAGAGGGTTTTCGTTATGAAGAAGAATATAGTATTAGTTATCTGTTGCTTCATCTTGGCTTTCAATGGAAAACTGAGGGCACAGGATATTGAGGCGAACGTACAGGAACGCCTCGCAGCATTTTTCCGGGAATATACCACCACAACAGTCAATATCGGCACCTGCCGGCTGGATAGTTTTCGCATCGATTACCAGAAGAAGAAGTTCGCCATCTATGCTGACGACAAATTCTCTTACCAACCTTTCCGACCGGAAACAGTGGATGCCATCTATCGGTATCTGAAACAAACATTGCCAGGTCCTGTGAACTATTATGATATGACAGTCATAACAGGTGGACAGGCTATTGAAGATTTGATTCCCAACCTTTACAGGAAAGGGAAAAAGGATAAATCACGGCTATACGGTGGTCTGGAGTATAAAGGTAATCCCTGGGTGACACGCACTTCCCGCCCTTATGAAATTAACCGCGGACTGGAAGGCAAACATATCGCCTTATGGCAAAGCCATGGAAAATACTTCATCAATAAGACCGGAGAATGGGGATGGCAACGTCCCCGCCTGTTCTGCACAACGGAAGACCAGTTCACCCAGTCGTTTATTCTTCCTTACGTCATCCCGATGCTGGAAAATGCAGGTGCCAACGTATTTACTCCCCGGGAACGGGACACACAAAAGTATGAGGTTATCGTGGACAATGATACTCCGCAAAATTCTCTTTATCTGGACATCAAAAGTCGCAAAGCTAACTGGAAACAAACAGAACTTCCCGGTTTTGCACAACGGAAACAGATTTATCAAGACGGCGAGAATCCATTTGTAAGCGGAAGTGCACGCTTCACCAACACAGAGAAGAAAAAGAATAAAGCTTTTGCTGAATGGATACCCGATATTCCGGAAACAGGCGAATATGCCGTATACGTTTCTTATCAGACATTGCCCAACAGCGTAAGTGACGCCAAGTACATCGTTTTCCACAATGGCGGGGCCACCGAGTTCAAAGTAAACCAGCAGATAGGTGGCGGTACCTGGGTGTACCTCGGAACATTCTCTTTTGATAAAGGCAAAAATGATTACGGTATGGTAGTACTCAGCAATGAAAGCAAACAGAAAGGTGTGGTTTGTGCGGATGCCGTACGTTTTGGCGGCGGAATGGGAAACATTGCACGCGGCGGAGAAACCAGCGGACTGCCCCGGTATCTGGAGGGCTCCCGCTACTTTGCACAATGGGCAGGTATGCCTTACCCCGTTTATGGTGGACGTGAAGGGAAAGATGACATGTCTGATGACATAAATTCCCGTTCCAAGATGATTAATTACTTGTCGGGCGGTTCCATCTTCAATCCTAAGGAGCAAGGTCTGGGAGTACCTTTCGAAATGGCAATGGCATTGCATAGCGATGCAGGAGCCAGCAAAGAAGACAAAATTATCGGTACACTCGGTATCTATACCACCAATTTCAATGACGGATTACTTGCCAGTGGTACCGACCGGTATGCTTCACGCGACCTTTCCGATATTCTGCTCACACAACTCCAGCGTGATATCCGTTCCAATTATGCTATAGACTGGACACGCCGCAGCATGTGGGATCGTAATTACAGCGAAACCCGCCTTCCGGCAGTGCCTTCTACCATCGTGGAATTACTATCACACCAGAACTTTGCCGACATGCGTCTCGGACACGACCCCAACTTCAAGTTTACTGTAGGACGCTCCATTTATAAAGCAATTCTTCAATATCTTTGCAACCAGCATGGCAAGGATTATGTAGTACAACCTCTCCCTGTAAGCAACTTTGCTATCCGCTTTGGCAACAAAAAGAACACGCTGGAACTTTCCTGGAAAGGTGAAGAAGACTTATTGGAGCCGACTGCCAAACCGCGCGAGTACATCGTTTATACCCGTATCGGACGTGGCGGTTTTGATAACGGAGTACGTGTAAGCAGTCTTTCTTATACTGCAAAGATAGAACCGGGCATCGTCTATTCCTTTAAAGTCACCGCAGCCAACCGTGGCGGAGAAAGCTTTCCATCTGAAATCCTCGCAGCTTATAAAGCCAAAAAGGAAAAAGGACGTATCCTTATTGTCAATGGCTTCGATCGTATCAGTGGCCCGGCAGTTATTGACACTCCCACCGCAGCCGGATTCGATTTAGCCAAAGATCCGGGTGTACCTTATTTATATGACATTTCACTTTGCGGTGCCCAAACCGAATTTTCACGTAAACAGACGGGAAAAGAATTGGGGCGCAGCAGCAATGAATGGGAAGGAATCAAGATTGCCGGAAACATTTTCGACTATCCATTCATACATGGAAAAGCAATACAGGCAGCAGGTGATTATAGTTTCGTTTCATGCAGTGACGAAGCTGTAGAAAACGGAAATGTTCCGTTGGAAGTTTACGATATTGTAGATTACATCCTCGGACTCGAAAAGGAGGACCGGCAAAGCAATCCTGCCAGTAACATGTATTACAAAACCTTCTCCTCGCCCATGCAACGTGCATTGACGGCCTACTGCCAATCCGGAGGCAACCTCCTTGTGAGTGGTTCCTACATCGGTAGCGACATGAACAATTCCCAAGGTGACCGGGAGTTTACGCAGAACATCCTGAAATACGCCTACGGACAATCCATAAACGATACCCAATCCGGAAACATCAATGGTTTGGGACGCACATTCACCATCCCCCGACTGCCCAATGAGCAAGCTTATCCCGTGACCACCCCCGAATGTATTCTTCCGACAGGTGCAGCTTTTCCGGTGCTCACTTATGTTCCCGGCAACCAAAGTGCAGCCATCGCCTATCAAGGCAATTACCGCACCTTCATTATGGGCTTTCCATTGGAAAGCATCGAACAGGAAACAGACCGTAATGCCATCATGGCCTCCATACTGCAATTCTTTCAAGCAAAAAAATAGAAAACAATACGCCTAATTAAAAATAACACTTATCTTTGCTCTCAGAGTATAAACCTTTAAAAACATAAAAAACATGTACACTATACAAGCAAATCCCAGCGGTACCCGCAGTTTAGAGATCTCTGAAGAAAATCTGGCAACCATTGAGAAATACGGGCTCTTCCGTCATCTCATTGACAGTAATGGTATTGTAGACGAATCTGTATTGGATAAATTGAGACTGAACATCCGCTCTCTCATCGCATCACAAGAGGAAGACAGCAAAGATTTACTCGACCTCTGCATCGACGTGATATACCACAACAACATGAAAGCCTTCGGATTGCAGCAACTCATCAAGCTCTATCTGGAATGGTTTTCCAAACAAGAACCTGTAGAAGAGGAATAATGAAATGAAAACAATCGACACATGTGGTCAAAAACATTACAGCCCGCTCATCCCGGCCATGAAAGCCATGTGCGAAGCCACACCGGGTGAAAAGCTGGAAATAATCATGGATGATGCCGCTGCTTTCAATGACTTGAAAGAGTATCTGGCCGAGCAACAAATTGGTTTCCGCGAAATATATGATGGAGAACGGATGACGTTGCAATTTAAGACGAAACAGCTTGCCTGATACCTTCCTCACGGTAAGTTTCAACTTCTAAGACAAATATAAGAGGTGTACCAGAAACTTCTTCTGATACACCTTTTTTACATAACACACACCTAACCTAATACGCAAAAAATGAAAGCACTTTACTTCTCTCTTCAAATCCTGATAATACTCGTTGTCAATCCATTAAATGCACAAGACATGCCTGAATGGCATACTGTCAGAATGGATAAACATCTCTCACCTCACAGCGTAACCTCCGTCACCCCATGAGGGAACACCCGTTACATGCCGAAGTAAATGCTTTTACACACCGATGTAAAGGTCGTTACAATACGGGGTAAATGCCGTTACATACCGGGGTAAATGCTTTTACATACTAAAGAAAAAGAAATGTAAATGCAATAGTTTGATACATAATAGCATAAGCTAATACAGACAAACTTACGGACTGATTCTATTCCTCTCCGTTTTGTCATCTGTTTATACGTATCTTTGCGGCAATTTTCCTATTTGGCTGTTTTTCCCTTCACAGTCAAAGGTAACACAAACCAGAATGTAGAACCTTTATTTACCTCAGACTCCAAACCTGCCCTTCCCCCCAGATTCCGGATAATGGATTGTGAAAGCGTCAAACCAAGGCCAGTTCCCGGTACTTCCCTGTCTAACTTTTTGAAATGGGAAAAGATTTTTTCCTGTTCTTCCTTGGGAATCCCAATCCCGGTGTCGGACACATAGAAAAAAGCCTCATCCGTTCCCTCTATACGGCAGCCAAAACGTATTTCACCCGATTTAGTAAACTTAATTGCATTATGAATCAGATTTGCCATAACCTGAATGATGCGGTGACGTTCAGAATACATCATAATAGGCTGTAAGTTAGCCTCACAAACCAAATCCACTGAGGGATTATCAGCCAACTTCACCATAAATATTCCTTCTAATTCTCTGATCAAGTCATTGGCATCAAACTCCGAATATTCAAAATTCAAAGTTCCGGATTCTATTTGAGAAAGATCAAAAATATCATTTATCAGACGTAACAAGCGTTCGTTATTCTCTGAAATAATATCCATATACATCTTCTTCTCCTCTTCACTGGAAGCAGTAGCTATCAATCCCGAGAAACCGACAATCGCATTGAGCGGAGTGCGTATTTCATGGCTTATATTGGCTATAAAAGCCGATTTCAGTTTGTCAGCAGATATAGATTTTTCTCTTTCAATATTCAGTAATCTTTGGATATTCTTCAATTCCGTCACATCATAAACGGTCAACACCATGTACCCCTTTCCATGAATGTCCAGATAGGTACCCGATACAGAAACATCACAAGGAATCACCCTATTCTCATCTTCACTCAGAAGATTCATTGAAGCATTCAGCTTTTTAAAGCCTTCTTTCGTGCAGAAAGCTTTTCCAATAGCTGCACGGACGCCACAAAGCTTGCATTGTTCATGTTTACCACATTCACCAGCCGCAGCAGCATTTCTGCAATGTAGCAAGTCGCCCACTCTTTTTATCACCCCATCCTCTGGAGCAGGAAGTCTGTTCAATGAATAATAATTAGTATCGCGAACAATAAATTCTTCATCAATCAGCAGAAAGTAAGCATTAATATTCTGCAGAATCATAGTCGACTGATCAAGTTTGCGTTGTATCGTCTCCTCTGAACTCGCTTCTTTATACGGAGGTATTTCCATGGTATATAAATTGATTTATATTTATTCGGGCTATTGATGCGCAAATGTATAAAATATACGAATAGTACCAGTTTTATTTATGCCTTTTTATTTGCACTTACCCGATAAAGTTCAAAAGACTTTTCTTGACCGGGCATTGTTTATCCCTCTCCATTTTTACATCTTATCATTTTATGCGTATCTTTGCGGCATGAAAGAACATCGACTGACTGATTGGTTGCCCACAACCAAAAAAGAAGTGGAATTGCGCGGATGGGACGAACTGGACGTTATCTTATTCAGTGGAGACGCATACATAGACCACCCCTCTTTCGGGGCTGCCGTCATCGGACGTATCCTCGAAGCGGAAGGCCTGCGCGTGGCAATTATACCTCAACCTAATTGGCGGGACGACTTACGCGACTTCAAGAAGTTAGGACGTCCACGTCTGTTCTTCGGTATCAGCCCCGGGTGTATGGACTCAATGGTAAATAAATATACGGCCAACAAGCGATTACGTAGTGACGATGCCTATACACCGGATGCACGCCCAGACATGCGACCGGATTATCCATCGATTGTATATACTCAAATCCTGAAAAAATTATATCCTGACGTTCCCGTTGTATTGGGAGGTATTGAGGCAAGTATGCGCAGGGTGACGCATTATGATTACTGGCAGGACAAACTGATGAAAAGTATTCTTGTAGAAAGCGGTGCAGATTTGCTGATTTACGGAATGGGAGAAAAGCCGGTGGTAGAATTGGCAAGAAGATTTAGTGATAAGCGATTAGTGATAAGTGATAAGCATTTGGATGATGCAAGCTGCTTATCACTTATCACTAACCACTTATCACTAACTACCATTCCACAAGTTGCTTACTTATGCAAAACAGTGGATTTCGTGGCAGAAGAAGGAGATATCCGTCTTTTTTCCCATGCTGAATGCCTGAAAGACAAGAAGAAACAAGCTGCCAACTTCCGCCATATCGAAGAAGAAAGTAACAAATATGCCGCCTCCCGCATCACGCAGGAAGTGGATAACATGACGGTTGTTGTCAACCCGCCCTATCCTCCCTTGACAGAAGAAGAACTGGATCATTCTTTCGACCTTCCCTATACCCGACTACCTCATCCTAAATACAAGGGTAAGCGCATTCCGGCATACGATATGATTAAGTTCTCTGTGAATATCCATCGCGGATGTTTCGGAGGATGTGCATTCTGTACCATCTCGGCACATCAGGGAAAGTTTATTGTAAGCCGCAGCAAAGAGAGTATCCTTAAGGAGGTAAAAGAAGTAATGGAACTGCCCGATTTTAAAGGATACCTAAGCGACCTCGGTGGCCCGTCCGCTAATATGTACCGGATGAAGGGACGCGATGAAGCTGTCTGCAAGAAATGCAAACGCCCATCGTGCATCCATCCCAAAGTATGTCCGAACCTGAATACCGACCATCGCCCGTTACTGGATATTTATCATGCAGTCGATACCCTGCCCGGCATCAAGAAGAGCTTTATCGGAAGCGGTGTAAGATATGATCTGTTATTGCATCAGAGTAAGGATCCCGCCACCAATAAAAGCACGCAGGAGTATACCCGCGAACTCATTACCCGCCACGTCAGCGGCCGCCTCAAGGTTGCCCCGGAGCATACCAGTGACCGTGTACTGAGTATCATGCGTAAACCTTCATTCAATCAGTTCCAGGAGTTCAAGAAGATATTCGACCGCATCAATCAAGAAGAAGGGTTGCGGCAACAGCTCATTCCTTATTTCATTTCCAGCCATCCCGGCTGCAAGGAAGAAGATATGGCCGAACTTGCTGTCATCACCAAACGTCTGGACTTCCATCTGGAACAGGTGCAGGACTTTACTCCTACGCCTATGACCGTAGCTACTGAAGCGTGGTACACCGGTTATCATCCATATACGCTGGAACCTGTGTTCAGTGCCAAAACCCCTCGCGAAAAACTGGCACAACGCCAATTCTTCTTCTGGTATAAGCCCGAAGAACGGAAAAATATCATTAATGAGTTGCGCCGCATAGGGCGCCAGGACCTGATTGATAAACTATACGTAAAACGATAAATACCCCCAAAAGCAATGATGAAGCGACTATTACCCATTCTGTTTACTGCATTTCTGAGTTATGCAGGCACATCTCTGCAAGCGCAAGATTATCTACCGCAAACCTTCAGCGTTGCAGTAGGTGGCGGACTAACGCTGCCGCATGTAGAGGGAAACAGCAACGACTTCTTCAGTAAGAATGGTGACCGCGCAGGATATGACTTAATGTTGGAAGGGCGCTACTACTTTACCCCAAACTTTGCATTAGGAGTTCAGTACGATTACCTGCGAATAGCAGATTTACCTGACAAAATGCATCTCCACTATGCACGTCCCACAATCACTTTTCGCCATCTATGGAGTAACGGGAACCAAGGTGCATTCCTGTCGTTCGGCATCGGTTATATGAATTATCAGGAACGAACGTACCAACGAGGCAACCGATACGGACATCTCTTTCAAAGAGGATATTGCGGGTTGTCATTTGGCATGGGATACGAATTCCGTATTACCAAGAAAGTATCAGGAGTCTTTCGGGCCGATATGCTCACAGCAGACTGGTTTGCCAATCCTGATGCCCGATTATCCAACACGGACGGGTATGATGACGGGATAGACCATAGCTGGTTTAAGAACAACATCACATTCCTTAATATAGGGTTTGCGGTACAGTTCGGACGATAGGACGTCTTCTTTCTTTCACTCCTCAATAATGATTGTTGATATGTTCCAGTTGTATCTGAACTTCGTCTAAGAAGTTGCCTCCACATGCTGAAAGAGATAGGACTGCTGCGGAGCATGATCCGCATATTCATTACTGCATTGGGTATTATCATACTTATAACAGCAGAGCCCCGTTGGATATTAGCAATTACTGCCATATTACTTTTAGGAGTTTATCACAATAACCGGAAAGATAAAGTCTTCTTAAGATCACAAATTAAAAGCCCCGTCAGATTTTATCAGAAAGAATATCTATCACTAAGCCTCCCGTTCATTATAACCGAATCATTCCCTGGTTTCCATTAGGATTACCTCTTGACCGCTTCTTCCACGGTTCGCACATCTTTCTCCGAACTGAATAGAGATTACATCAACTTACCTGAAAATAGCCTACTCCCTTGATAACATGAAAAAAGCCCTTCCACCCCTACGAAAAGAGACATAGGTATGGAAGGGAAGTAACTACTTAATCAGTTTATATAATTCACTACCAGCCAATAGGAAAGCACCTACACCATACACATCGGTAGCGTCACGCCCTGCTGCTTTTGGAGCAGCTCCTACAGGCTGTATATATCCTAACTTGCCATCGGCATGTACCGCTTTAACCAATGACTGCCAACCTTTCTCAAGCACAGGCTTATAAGTACGTTTAGCCAGATATTCATTCCGGAGTCCCCATGCAATCCCATAACACATGAAAGCAGAACAACTATTTTCAGGCATATCATAAGAATCTGGATCCAACAAACTTGTGCGCCAGTCCCCACCCTCGCATTGAGTTTTACGTACGGCTTCGGCCATCTTCACAAACAGTTGGATGTAATAGTTGCGCGCCTCACAGTCTATCGGAAGATTATCTATAATCAATGGAAGCCCGGCAAACACCCAACCATTACCACGTCCCCAAAATTGTTTGGCACCATTCTTTTCACGCATCGGGATTCGCTTATTGTCCCTATAAAAAAGAGAATACTCTTCGTCATATAATGAATCCACACATTCTTTATACTCACTATTCATATAATTTAGATAGACATCATCCCCCGTCATCGTATACAGAGCAGCGTATATCGGCGGTGCCATGAACAGCGCATCCGCCCAAGACCAACGTTCCAATGTTCCCACTGCGTCCGTTTTCAGCAGAGGAGCTTTTGAAGGATGAGTTGCCACATAATATGCCCGTTCCATTACCGGCTGCAACATACGTTTATCTCCCAGTTTACGGTACATCTCAATAAATGCCTGCCCTACGCAAATATCATCTGCATGATAAACACGATCCCACATATTCCAATTATACTTCTCTCCAATTTCACGTATAAAGTCATAGCATGCTTCATTACCGGAAACCTTTCCCCATTCTGTCATACCCCTGTATAGTGCACCGTTTGTCCAATCCAAAGGATGATGCTTCACTTCCTTTTGATGGTTGATTTGCCACTTGGCCACTGCATCACAAACTTTCACTATATCAGCTTTCTTCATATTAGTTGAAAACTGCTGAGCGTATAGGCTATAACCTATTGAAAACAAAAACAGAACTAAAATCTTCTTCATGGTTTTAAATAATTTATTATTCAACATCTAATGCCGGTACGTTCTGGTCGGCTCCCGGATATCCTAAATTCTGATTGATGCGGCCGCGGGAATTAGAAGCTATCGCATTCTCCGGAACAGGCCATAATATGTGATATGGCTTAATGGTATAAATATTAATCCCATTATGATTGATCTTTTCACGGAAAAAGTTATTGTATCTCATCATGCGGTCATAATAATAATTCTTCTCTGAAATACTACCCAGTGAATATCCATTCAGGCCTTTTTCTGCCATAATAAAAGCCACACGAGTCAACTCCGTCTTGCGAGGTTCCTCAAAGAACAATTCTTTGGCACGCTCATCTAATATAGACTCAATGGTCACTTGCTGAGGGTTCGTTAACTCGGTTGCATTAGCACGCATCCGAATCTTATTAATATCGCTCATCGCAGCATCCGTATTTCCTTTCCAATAATAAGCTTCAGCTCTCAATAAATAAGTTTCAGCCAAACGGAATACATACCAATCTGTATATCCTCCCTGTGGAGTATCAGGTTTATTATCTTCAGGAACAAAAGTTTTGTAATGCATCATTGGGCTCCAAGCATAAATGGTATCTACGCAATACTCTTTTTGTAAAGGTTGCCCATAATATTTAGATGCCGGATTATTATAGACCATATCCTCCATATTCAGCCAGTTAGGAGCAGTATGACGATAATCTTCCTTAGAATCCCATATTTCATAGTTGAAATAATTAGTTGTCCTGACTCTACCTATGCCACGCCCCACTTGCCCTATCTGAGGCTGTCCTGCCGCTTTATCCATTGTTCCGCGTTTACCATCCGGATCATTGTTGGTATTTGCATTCCACCAGCACGGCACAAGGTCTCTCATCCGGTAAGAACCGGTAGATGTGCCTCCTTCAACTAATTGTTTATCCTCAACCAGAAAAATGCCTTCTAAATTCTCAGAAGAGTTGATGTTCTCCCTATTAAAGAGATCGCTTATAATGTTATATTGTGCATTCGACACATTAACTCCAAATCTCTTTTCCATCAGTTTATGCTGACTATGGTCTATAACAGCAGTAGTAGCAGTGACGGCTCCGTCAAAATCACAACATGCCAAACAGATTTTAGCCAGCAAATGATTTCCTGCCGCCTTGGATACAGCACCATGTGGAGCACTTTCCGGTAAATATTGAACGGCAAACATCATATCTTGCCGCAAGCGTTTCAAAATGCTGCCACGTGTATGCGAATAGAAATCCAGTTTAGGAGTAGTGACTTCTTTATCAATAAAGGGTACATCACCAAACTGATTTACCAATTTATAATACCAATAAGCTCTGTGAAAATAGCCTTCAGCCAAAATTACATTTTTATCATTCTCAGTAATCTCATCGGCAACCTGTACACGTGATATAATCGTATTCGCCTTCTGAATGGCACTATACCCTTTACTCCAGAAAGTACCAATTTGAGAATCTCCATAAGCACCCGGCTTTAACTGGATTTCAAAGTTCTTCAAAGTTTGGGCTACAATGTTCCCGGCTACGGCAACATCCGAAGTCATAAGTTCCGTACAGGCATAAGAATTATTGCCTATAAACTCCGGGCGTATCATGGCACGACAAGAAACCAGAGCACCTTCCAATCCCTCTTTCGTTACATAGGTATTCTCTGGAGAATAAAATGACAGTGGTTCCGGCTTCAGCCAATCATTACAAGAAACCAACAATGCGGCAAACAAGAATGCTGAGAATGCATAATGTGCCTTTCTGAATATTATTTGTGCTTTCATATCTATACTTTTATAACGAGAAATTAATACCAAAAGTAAACGTACGCGGTGCCGGAGATAATGATTCCGGATCCCAGAAATCCCATCCTGTTATCAATAAAGGATTAGAGATATTTACATAAACACGAGCATTAGAAACGCTCCATTTAGAAGTTATCTTATTAGGTATTCTATAAGCCAGCGAAACTTCCTGCAAACGCACATATGAACGATTCTTATAAACATTGAATGACGGAGATTTTGTATTCGACCCTAAACGTGCAAATTCATTGGTGGGATTCTCCGGAGTCCAATAGTCATATTTATAAGCATTGACGCGGTCATAGTAATAATCTGTGGGATGAGAGTAGTGACTATTAGAAGACTTATGCCCAAGATCCGAACGAATAAAGAATGAGAAGTCCACACACTTGAAGAACTCCATTGTATTACCAATACCGAATGAAAAACGGGGACGCTTGTATCCTTGAAAAACTTTATCATCTTCCGGCAAATATTCTCCGTCATTATTTACATCCCATATCTTAAAATCACCCGGCTCTTTACCATACTTAGCAGCCTCCTCACGCTCATTTTCCTGCCACACGCCCAGAATCTTATAATCATAGATTTCATCTAAGGCATGCCCGATATACCAACCATTCTGAATGTCATCATCTTCTCTCTGACCTATTACATTACCATCTTTATCCAGCACATCCACCATTTCGCCATATAAGTGGGCTATTTCATTCCGGTTGAGAGAAGCAATGAAAGAAGAAGACCATTTGAAGTTCTTATGCTCGATATTAACTGAATTTAAAGACAGCTCAAAACCCTTATTACGGACCTCTCCCAAGTTAGTGGTTACTCCGGAAAAGCCAATAATGTCCGGCAAAGAGCGAGTCAACAGTAAATCTTTCGTCGACATATAATAAGCCTCTATCGTTCCATTCAAGCGATTTCCCAGAAATGCGAAGTCGAAACCTACATTATACGCCTCCGTTTTCTCCCATTTCAGGTTTTCATTGGGAAGGCGAGTTGCATAAATACCAATAACCGTACTTCCGTTATGCAGATATTTCTCTGAATCCAAATTTGCCAAAGCGGCATAACGCCCAATACTCCGGTTTCCATTAATTCCCCAAGACAAACGAAGCTTCAGATTATCGATCCACGAAACAGTTTTCATGAAGTTTTCCTCATTCATTCTCCAGCCAAATGCAAATGCAGGAAAATTAGCATACGGATTATTAGAACCAAACGCCGAATAACCATCACGTCTGAAAGAAGCAGTAAATAGATAACGATCCATTAAATTATAGTTCAGCCTTGCCATCATGGCATTTCCGGTATCTACCGTGTCATCACTCCCCACAACCGGATTCGTTCCATTTGCAACGGCATGCCAGCCAAGCACTTCGGATGGAGTAAGATTGGAATTTTCCGCTTTATCAGACCAAGTCTGATTCTTTTCAAGATTAAACAAAAGAGTCAAATCGAACTTATGTATTTTATTGAACGTATGGTTCCACCTCAAAATATTATCCAACATCCAAGAATGAGCACTGTTATTACGCCGAACTGCATGTCCCTTATACTTTTCACCAGCCATACTGGTAGAGGAATCGAAATAATGATTCTTCTGCCAATCGTTGTAGTCCGAATAGTTCATTTCATACACAAATCCCAAAGGTAATGTAACCTTCGCACTGAGTGTAGCATTGAATGTCTGGGTCACATTGAAACGGTCACGTTGTTCATAACTTGCAAAGGGATTCGTGCTCATGTTATCATCATTAGGATAGAATTTCAGGGAACCGTCTTCTTCATATTTACTACCCCAGGGGCTAGCCTGAATGGCTTCTGCCCAATCAACTTCATCCACACTTTCATTACGGGTGGCATAGTGTGCCTGCAAACCAACCTGAAGCCAGTCTGTTACATTTACTTTCAGATTCAGGCGTGAACGAATGGTCTTATACTTGTCCCCTACTACAATTCCCTGATTATTAATGCTTCCTAATGACCAATAATAGGAAACTCTATCATTCTTACCAGAAATACTAACATTATAATCCTGACGCAAAGCATTCTGGAAAGAAGCATCATACCAATCCGTTTCTCTACCTGCAAGATAATTGTCTATCTCTGTAGTAGAAAAAGCCAGACGATTCATCCAAATCTCTGCCAGATTAGAATCTGAAGAAGCCCCTGTATATGATAGCCAAGTATTCAGATCGACTCCCTGCGGCAAATTGTCCGGATTATGAAAGTATCCCAAAGGACGAGACGGATTACTCCGTATCTTTTCATCCCTTCTCATTATCATATATTCCTGCCCATTAAAAGGCCGCTGATTACGAGTTAAATTCTGCATACCTATCTTCATGTCAAAATTGATAACTGGTTTCCCTTCATTGCCCTGTTTGGTCGATATGACAACCACCCCCGAAGCTGCACGCGATCCGTAAACGGCAGCCGAACTACCATCTTTTAAAATGTCAATCGTTTCAATGTCACTGGGATTAATATCCACCAGATCGCCATTAAAGATAACTCCGTCCAATACAATCAAAGGAGAATTACTGGCATTAATAGACTTTTCACCACGAATCAGCATAGAACCACCACCTTTAGCAGAAGTTCCGAATCCGGCTGAAAATCCGGCTACCGTGCCACGCAGCATCTCGGTTACACTGGTCACCGACTGTGTAGCATTCTCTGTCGAAATACGGGTAATCGCACCGGTAAGGTCCTTCTTCCTCATCGTTCCATAACCAACGACAACAACTTCTTCTAATTGAGCGACATCTTCTTCCAGTTCTACATTGATCACACTTTTTCCATTAACCGCAACCTCTTTAGACTGGTAACCTATAAATGAAAAAACGAGAGTCTCCTTAGAATTGTCCAGCGCCAACCGATAATTACCGTCCACATCAGTGATGGCACCGTTTATTTTCCCTTTCACTTGCACTGTTGCTCCGATGACGCTCTCGCCATTGGACGTTACTTTACCGGTGACTATAAAATTTTGTGCACAGATACCTGCCGAAAAACTGACCAGACAGAAAAACAGGTACAGTTTCATAAATAAATTGTATTTCTCATGCATAGTTATTAATATTTAAATGGTTAATACTAAAACTCAGTGGTTATTTTATATTGCATCCTATTCACATCAGATTCAAAGTAGGCAATATCTGCATACCCATTTCTATAAGGAATTCGTCTCTGTTTCCTTTGTACAGTAACATTTTGAGGCGATATGGCCTGGAAACAGATTCGACCGTCACGAGACTGCAATATCACTTTTTTCTCCTGAAAATCTATTTTTGTTTCTTCCATGCCATCATCCACCAACATGGGATAACATGCCCGCATTTTCTTTACATTTCCTTTCAGAATATCACGTATGGTAATTCCGGTATGATCTATATCAATACGTTGCGAAATTCGGCTAACCCCATCAAATCTACCCGTATAGACAACTTCAAATGCAACTCCATCTACAGATAGCTTGATATTTTTCACATCTATTTCAGGGAGTTTATCACCTCCATACGCAGAGAAGTACGAGGTATCCGGAAATAAAATATTGGTATATTCTGCCAAACGATGTACTTCACCTTTGGCATCGAACCATTCCGGCCCTACTGCATACAGTTCTCCGCCTAAATCCTTTTTCTTCTTATTATCCCATTTATGAGGAATACCATCCGAAGGTCCTAATTGTGGATTCGAATTTCTCAGATGTATTCTGATTAGTCCTGTTGCATTGTAGCGAGGATCACCACTCAGTTCATATTCAACGTAGTTTCCGCCGGAATTAGCAAAAACCTTATGGAAGACGTCTTTCATGACCAACACATATCCACCGGCATCAGCAGGAGACGGGCACTCGTCAATGGAATTATCAGCATATAAATATGCTACACACATTAGCCAACATGCCAATAAATTGTATTGAGACTGAGCAGAGTAGCTTTCATATCCATGCATCACTTCAATTGGGAAACGATTTTTCACAATAAAACCACTCCCGTCTTCTCTGATCCATCTTCCAATACTCTTAAGCGCTAAATGGGCAGCTCGCTTAAAGGCACCTGCTTCCTGCTTCTTCCCTAAAGTAGCATACTGCGAAGCATAAATCTCATATGTCACAGCTGCTGCCGCCTCATTCCAGATATGCTGAGCGCTTCTGCCACCTGTAGGCACCTCTCCATAAGGAGATTGCATAAAGAGAGAAGTCCATGCACCCAAACGTAACTTACGGGAATAAAAATCAAAAGATGTTCCACTATATCCTTCCACCAGAATAGAAGCCATGAACTGCCTCGTAAACTCATCATACACCATGGGCGGATTCGTCTTATTATCTATGTACAGACCAAAATCAGACATGTATTGCTGCTGGTGCTCCAAGTGAATATGAAAGAAATCATTATGACTGCCAAGTCCTTTCTTTAATCGCAAATACTCACCGGACAAAGCCACCACATTATGATTGTAACAGATTTTTTTACGTTTCAGATTATCCCGATACAGCACATAAGGATCTATCTCAGCCATCTTTTCATCCCATACGGTCATTTGTGCTTCAGAAACCAGTCCTTTATAAAGATCCATTGCCAACATGATGGGCTGAATGAAGAATTCGCCATGATGATGGGCACATCTATTTTCATGCATCTCACTCACAGAACAATCCAAAGCTTTTATTCCACTTTTTATCAAAGTATTATCTCTCAAATACCCAGTTCGCGCTAATAAGCCTATAGATAAAGCGTAGCAAGGCGTTGAATATTGCCACTCGATTTTATAAACCGGATCAATAATAGCCCCAGTCGCTTTATCCTGACAAGATGCAAAAGCACGGACCTGACATTCTATCAACCTCAAATATTCATTATTATCCAATCCTGAAGATTGAAAATCAAGCACTCGCTTCTGGTTTTTCAGAAAAGCCTCCACCAGTTGTCCCAATTGATCATTGTCTTCCCGAATGTCTTGTTCGGCCGGCAATATATTCTTTGCATCTCTCAACGCACCGGCATTTACCGTCAATACGCATATAAGAAGAGATAAGCAGACCAGACTTATCCTATGTATAATCTCTATTCTCATGGTTTTATGGCCTTATCAAGTTTAACATCCGGATTTCCACTCCATATCTTCTTTCCGGTCCATTCGGCATATGTAGTATCCCAGAATTCATCAATAGCAGGCAATCCCAATGCTGCAAAGACTGCCGTGCACAGATAAAGGCTTCCTGTAGATATATATCTTTCCGCTATCTGTGGCTGGTGTCCTGCAAACCCTAATGTCAGCCATCCCTTCGCGTCAAAATTTCCTTCAACTGACATATGCCTCTTTATAACAGCTGTCAAGGCACACCTCACCTGCGCCTTTACAACCGAAGTCGGCAACAAATCTTTCAATGCAGCTTGAGATAACACATGGAACGTCCCGAACCGATAAGCTATTGACCTTCCTATCACCGGATAGGCTCCATCCGGAGAAATCATTCTTTCCTGTTGTTCCGCATATCTGGTGAAACGCTTTTTCTCCAACTGGTAAAATTCTTCTTCACCCTTTGCATGCTTTTGCATTACTTCCAAGACATCCAATAACATAGGGTGGATAACATAACTATTGTAATAATCCATATGCAAGTCTGCTCCATCGCCATACCAACCGTCACCCTTATACCATTCCTTGAAACGCATAATTGCATAATTGACAGGCTCCATATTACACTCACCCGTCAGTTCCAGTAAGGTAACTTCTACCATAGCCGAAAATAACAACCAATTACTTTCTATCGGTTTTATCTTACGTATCTGCTGCAATGCATTCAGCACATTCTGCCGGGTCTCGTCCGAAAGGTTTCCCCAAATTTGCTTAGGTGCACGCAATATCCCCTGACAGAAAAAGGCAGCATCCACTAAAGGTTGCCGTGTTACTATAAAGTTTAAATAATCAGGAGACTGCGGGTTGAAGCCATTATCTATGGAAAGAATCATCAGACGTATGTATTTGTCTCTCAACTTACCTTCATCTGTCCCATCAGGCCCAAGTTCCAGCCATGGAGCTATGCCAACGAGCAAGCGTCCCAAAGCCTCCAAATGAGTGGTGCGTGTATTAGAAGGGTTCAAAGCTCCGGATATGGTCTCTACCGGCATATTCTTTTTCAGTTCCCCCTTACTCATATTATCCAATACAGGATCTGCTATTTTTGTTAATACATCAATCCAATAAGCACGGTCTTCCAAACCTGACGGATTCTGTGAGTAACTGCATAAACTTATCAATAGGAATAATGTACAGGTAAAAATATTCTTTTTCATAGCATATAGTATATTAATTACGGTTTTATAAATTTATCAATAGGAAACTCTTCTCCGGAAAAGGCTTTAACACTGGTCCACGGAGCAAGAGGGTCTGTCCAGAAAGCATCAGTTGCCGGCAATCCTAAAGGAAGGAAACCTAAAGAACAGAGGTAAACACAAGGGGTTGACAAATAAGAATCTCCCAATTCCGGTTGTTCCCCACACACTCCAATCGTCAACCAGCCATTTTTATCAAAAGTGCCAGACTGTTCAAACAAGCGCTTCAGCATAGCAGTCATTGCACCTCGCACCTGACCTGCTTTCAAACCCGACGGCAGCTTATGAAATAATGCACTGGCACCCAGAACTTGAAAGGCTGCCGAACGATAACTTACTGAACGTCCCAACACTGGATAACTTCCATCGGGCGCAATCATACGCTCCTGAATTTCTGCATATCTCACAAAGCGTCCCCACTCCTTATCTAAAAATTCCCGGTAAGACGAATCATGCTCCGCTACTACCTCCAAAACCTGCAAAAGCATAGGATGAATTACATAACTATTGTAATAATCCAAATGGAAATTCTCTCCATCTCCATAAATTCCATCTCCTTTATACCATTGTTCATGTGATGAGATGGCCTTCTTTACTACTCCAAAATTCCATTCACTGCCGAAACTTTTCAACCCACACTCTACCATTGCAGAAAACAATAACCAATTATTGTTTCCTGGTTTCATCGTACGGGTAGACTTCCATTGCTCTATCAAACGTTGTTGGGTCTTAACATCAAGATTTTCCCATAACTGAGTCGGCGCTTGCAGCAATCCTTGTATCAGAAAGGCACTATTCACCAAAATTTGCCGCGTAGCTGTACTGTTAAAATAATCATCTGCACGAGGGTCTACCGAGTTTTCCAATGCTTTGCAGGTCATCTTAATATATTTCTTACGCAATTTCCCTTCTGCGGTCTTGTCTGGTCCCAACTCCAGCCATGGCGCTATTCCTGCTATTGTCCGTCCCACAGACTCCATATGCGTAACAAACTCCCTACTACTGGCTTTTGCAGACGAAGAACGTCCAACCGGAATATTCTTCTTCAGCTGGTCTTTACTCAAATTACTTAAAACCGGATCTGCTATCTTCAATAGTGTATGTATCCAGTATCCTCTATCGTTCTGCGAAGAGTTCTGCCCCTGTACAGTAGAAACTACTATAAAAGAAAAGAAAAGAACCGATACAAATTTAATCAGTTGATGTGTCATAGCTTTATTTTTAGATTATAATTCTTGGTTGCAAAGCTATGGAATAAAACGAATTTCAAATAAGACTAAAATTCTAATATATATTCATTTCATTCACAAATTCTCCCCTTACTAAAAAAGGACAATATTGTTATTATTTGAACGATTGTATTATCAAATATAAGAGCGAAGCATTATTTTTGTATCACAATCAGTAATAATTTCAAATTTCATAAGTTTCTCCATATATCGAAGTGAGAAAAAGCATATATATTATAAATCCAATATAAGTATGATGCAAACTCGGTACAAATTCGATGCAAACTCGGTACAAATTCGGTTAAATGGCGTATTTTACCGGAAAGAACCGAATCTGCTAGAATGAAGTAGCAAGTATATATAGAAGAAAACAGGGACAAGAAACTTGAACAACAATTAAACTATGAGAAATGCCATTCTGCTAATACTTTACCTACTAACAGGAAATATATCCTGTATGCCTCTTTATGCAAATAACAGCATAAAACTACATGCATCTCATATATCTATTAATAAAGGAATGCATCAGTCAACAATTCATGCCATGTATCAGGATGAATTCGGAATGATATGGTTCGGAACCAAAAGAGGATTAGTAAGATATGATGGAACTCAAATGAAGTTCATACAAAAACTATATACTGATATTCCGAATGCAGAAGAGTTAGTACGCTCCATTACGGGCGATCAAAACGGCCATATTTATATAGAGACACGTTCGGGCATTATCGAGTATAACATACGAAAAGATCATTTCCGTACCATAACTCCTTATTCACAATGTATGTACTATTCGGACTCTTGCCTGTGGATAGGTCATAAAAACACAATTTATCAATGGAAGAACAATACCTTGAAACGGTACTTACACCTACCGAAAGAATCTTGTATCATTGATTGTATCACTGAAACATCCAAAGGGAATCTATATATAGGTACCAGAGACGATGGCATATTCCTCATCAGAAGAAATAAAGAGATAAAACAGATGCTATCGAATATCAATCAGATACGCCAATTATACATTGATTCGGAACAAAATATATGGGCTGCCACCCGAAGGAATGGACTATTTCTCATTGATAATGATGAAAATATCAAAAGTTTCAATTATGTGGAAAACAGCAATAATTGTATTTCAAGTAATATTGTGCGATCTGTTTGTGAAGACAACACCGGTAACTTATGGATTGCAACCTTCAACGGCCTAAACAAATACGATAAAAAAGAAAGGAAGTTCCTCCAATATGAATTTATCAATGAAAATGCCCATACTCTGAATGATGCATCCATCTATTGCTTAATGAAAGACCAACAAGGTACTATCTGGAGCGGATCATTTTACGGCGAAATCAACTGTTTCCATCCGGAACATAGCACTTTTTCCTATCATTTTATTACAAAGGATATAATGCCAACGTCTCCATCCAAACATGCAATCTTCGGAAAAACAGTAGAAGACAATGAAGGTAATCTATGGATGGCAACCGAACGGGATGGTTTATACTTCTTCAATACACATACCAAAGCATTAAAAAGGCTACCATTCACGGACAATATACAAACCTTATATCTGGATAAACAGAAAAACATTCTATGGATTGGAACACTACTTGGTGGACTTAAAAAATACAATCTACAAAACCAATCCACCCAGGTATTTCTCAGAAACGTACTACATAACAATAGCATCAGAGAAGTGATTCCGTATAATGATTCTTTAATAATAGCTACACACAATGGCATCAGTATATTTGATACTCAAACAAACAAAAGTACCATACTCTCTTCAAAACAAGTAAATTTACAAAGAATGTCTGTCACAACAATCTTATTAGACTCACAGAAACAATTATGGATTGCGGTCCAGAACCAACTGCTTTGCTATAATCTGCTAAATAAATCATGGCAACAGATTTGTATCCGTAAATCAGAGAACTGTATAGTCAATAAGATTATTGAGAATAGAAATGGAGATATCTTAATAGGAACCTCCCGGCATGGAATATTCCGGAAAAGAAAAGGAGAAGCAGAACTCAAACCTTTTGCAACAGACGCTATATTGATGAAAGACGTCATAGATATGTGCGAAGATAAATATGGTGGCATTCTCATTGTCACTAACGAAGGACTCATTTATATAGATAATGAGGAAGAAATCACTAATATTGATAAAAGCCGGTTCCTATCTACTTTTCAGGTAAGCAGCAACTGCTTATTTCTGGATCGGAACAATAATGTCTATTTAGGGGGAATCAATATGTTCTGCTCATTCCCATTAAAGCAAATATTCAATAAACCAGAGCATTATCAAGTGGGTATATCTGAAATCTCCGTCAATGACACCCCACTGGAGGCGGATTCAACCGGGAAAATTCTTCAACAATCCATTCTTTACACCAACAGGATTGAATTACCTTACGACCAACATGCCATAGGGATCAAAGCATATACCAATAACTATGCCGCCTCTTTCACCTGTGGCATAAAATATAAATTGGAACCCTTTGACAAAGAATGGAAACGTACCAATAGTTTAAATGAGATAAGCTACACAAATCTATCACCGGATAAATACACACTTCATATTCAAGGAGATGTAGCCTTGGCTAACGGAGAATTTCCGAAGCGTAAGCTTGATATAATAATAAATCCTCCTTTCTATCAAACTTCTTTTGCCTATTTATTATATATCCTATTGACCATTCTGTTACTATACGAAGCATACCAAGTCATCATTTTGCGCTCATCTCTAAAATTAGAAAAGGAACAGAAGCGGAACATGGAACAACTCAATCAAAGCAAACTACGCTTTTTCACCAATATATCTCACGAATTTAAAACACCTTTAACACTTATATCCAATCAAGTGGAACTACTGTTACAAGGCAAGAATATACCTCCAAAGTTAAATACCAAATTACTGAATATCTGGAGAAATATTACCCGATTAAACCAACTCATCATAGAATTGATGGAATTCAGGAAGCAAGAACAGGGATTTACCCCTTTAAAAGTAAACTGTTATAACTTAACAGAAATAGTGAATGATGTAGTAGGCTCTTTCAAAGAGTATGCGCAAACAAGAAAAATAAATTTAACTTTGCTGGCCGAGCAAAATGACATTTCTTTCTACTTTGACAAACAACTAATTGAAAAAGCACTGTTCAACTTGCTATCTAATGCTTTTAAATTCACACCAGAAAATGGTAGTATTCTTGTACGATTAAAGCATGAGAGCATGAAAATTACACTAGAAGTTTCAGATACGGGCGTAGGCATCAGTTCCGGAGAATTAGAGAATATATTTGTAAGATTTTACCAAACAGACAACACTTGCTTTACAAACAATATAGGAACAGGAATTGGCCTAGCCTACACTAAAAACATAATAGAAGCACATAAGGGAATTATTACTGTTAAAAGCATCAAAGGAAAAGGCAGCTGCTTCACCCTGCAACTGCCAACCAATATCGAATATCCCCCCAGCAATATTCAAGAGAATTTGCCTATTATAGAAGACAGTAACCTACATACAATCGATTTCACCTCCATAGATACAATAAACGAGGAAGATACGGAAAAAATGGAAAATAGTGAAAAACACTATAAGCTGTTGATTATAGAAGATAGTAAGGAACTCAGGCAACTGCTTGCAGAAGTCTTTTCTGCCCTCTACAATGTAGAAACGGCCGAAAATGGAGGAAAAGGATATGAAAAGGCCCTGTCTATCCTGCCCGACATTATTATCAGTGACGTTGTTATGCCGGAAATGTCCGGAACAGAATTATGCCAGAAACTAAAAAACAATATTAAGACCTCCCATATTCCCATCATTTTATTGACATCACAAACTGCTTCCGAATACATTATCGAAGGCTTAAAGATAGGAGCTGACGACTACATTTGTAAGCCTTTCAGCATTAAGCAACTGATTGTCAGATGTAATAATTTAATCAATCTACGTAGAACATTGCAACAAAAATATGCTAAAGAGAGCAATTCCAGCAGTGAATTGATAGCAACCTCTGCATTAGACCAGACTTTATTAGACAAATCTATCGAGTTAATAGAAAATAATCTGGAAAATCCTGTGTTCAGCGTTGATTTTCTGGCACAAGAACTTTGCATAGGACGCACCAAATACTTCACAAAAATAAAGGCAATAACAGGGATGACACCTAACGAGTTTATCATAAACATTAAACTCAAATTAGCCTACAGGAGTATTGAACAACAGCCTGATATTTCCATTACGGAACTGGCCATGCAACTGGGATTCAGTTCTACCAGCTATTTCATAAAACGATTCAAAGAATTTTCTGGAATGACGCCCAATCAGTACAAACAAAAAATAAATGAAAGAGAGATGGCATAACACAGGCCTACTCTTCCTCCTGCATTGCCACAATCTCCTGTAGAACACTGACGGCTGTCTCCACATTCTTCACATCTTTTACCAGCATACTGCGGCGATTATTCAACTCGCGCAGATCGCAACGACGGGTGTATTTCATCATGTAGGCAATAACCTTGCCGAATGCCTGGCTCTGATAGTACGGACTATCCGGGTTAGAAACAAAGAACAACGACATACGCCCACCCTTAAGAAAAACTCTTTCTACACCGATACGTGCAGCAAGACGGCGCAAAGGTACAATCCGCAGCAGTTCTTCTGTCTCTGACGGAATAGGACCAAACCGGTCGATAAGACGAGTACGGAAGGCCTCCACATCTTTGTCCAATGTCAGACTATCCAATTCGCGATAGAGCAACATGCGTTCACTACTACCTGTCACATAAGTCGCGGGAAGCAAAAGCTCCAGATCACTTTCTACCTGGCATTCATCTACAAATTGCTCACCGCTGATAGTACCATCCCCTTTCAGTTCTTCAGCATAGAGTTCTGCAAATTCATCTGTTTTCAGTTCGTGGACGGCTTCGGTAAGTATCTTCTGATAAGTTTCGTAACCAAGGTCGGCAATGAAGCCACTTTGTTCCGCACCGAGCATATTGCCTGCACCACGGATATCGAGGTCTTGCATAGCGATATGAATACCACTGCCAAGATCAGAGAAATTCTCAATAGCCTGCAAGCGGCGCTTCGCCTCGGGAGTGAGCGAGGACAAAGGAGGAGCAAGCAAGTAACAGAAGGCTTTCTTGTTGCTGCGTCCCACGCGACCACGCATCTGGTGCAAGTCACTCAAACCAAAGTTCTGAGCTTGATTGATGATGATAGTATTAGCATTCGGAATATCGATGCCACTCTCTATGATGGTGGTGGCAAGCAATACATCATAATCATAGTTCACGAAGTCAAAGATTATCTTTTCCAGTTCAACAGGCTCCATCTGTCCGTGACCGATAGCAACACGGCAATCAGGGATATGACGCTCTATCATCATCTTCAATTCAATAAGGTTGGAGATGCGGTTATTCACGAAGAAGACTTGCCCATTACGGCTCATCTCAAAGTTGATAGCATCGGTAATGATTTCCTCATTGAAGGTATGCACTTCTGTCTGAATGGGATAACGGTTGGGGGGCGGAGTTTGTATTACGGAAAGATCGCGCGCACCAAGCAATGAAAATTGCAAGGTTCGGGGGATAGGCGTGGCAGTCATAGTTAAGGTATCTACATTCACCTTCAGTTGACGCAGTTTTTCTTTCACGCTTACGCCAAACTTCTGTTCTTCATCAATGATGAGCAGTCCCAGATCCTTAAATTTCACATCCTTGCCGAGAATACGATGAGTACCAATGAGGATATTCACATTACCATCTGCAAGTCCTTTCACTACGGCCTTTGCCTGGGCGGCACTGCGGGCACGGCTCAAGTATTCCACCCGGCAGGGCAGATTTTTCAGACGGTCGCGGAAAGTCTGGAAATGCTGATAAGCCAATACAGTAGTAGGCACCAATACGGCAACCTGTTTATTATCCGCCACGGCTTTGAAAGCAGCACGTACAGCAATTTCTGTTTTGCCGAAACCGACATCACCACATACCAAACGGTCCATAGGACGGGCACTTTCCATATCTGTTTTCACATCAGCCGTTGCTTTGCTTTGGTCGGGGGTATCTTCATAAATGAAAGATGCCTCTAACTCACGTTGCAGAAAGCTATCCACGCTATATTGAAAGCCTTTTTCTTCGCGACGCTGAGAATAGAGTTTAATTAGATCGCGCGCAATATCCTTGATTTTTGATTTAGTACGGTCTTTCAGCTTCTCCCAGGCACCTGTACCCAGTTTGTTCAAACGCGGTGCTTCGCCTTCTTTTCCCTTATATTTGGAAACTTTATGCAGGGAGTGGATGGAAACAAACACGACGTCTTCATTCTGATAGACCAACTTCATCACTTCTTGGGTAGTGTCGCCATTGGGAATACGCACCAATCCTGCGAAACGTCCTACGCCATGGTCGGTATGCACCACATAATCTCCCGGTGTAAACTGATTGAGTTCTTTCAGACTCAGGGCTACTTTACCGCTACGGGCTTTGTCACTCTTCAGATTATATTTATGAAAGCGGTCGAACAACTGGTGATCGGTGAAGATACAAAGATGCAATGTATTATCGGCAAAACCCTCATGCAAGGTACGCTCCACAGCCGTAAAGGAAATCTCGTCACCACGATCCTCAAAGATAGCGCGGATACGGTCAGTCTGCTTCATACTATCACTGCATATATATAATGTATAGCCGAGGGAGAGATACTCCTTGAACGAATCCGCCACCATATCGAAATTCTTATGGAAGATGGGCTGGGCGGTAGTCCTGAAAGTGATGGTAGCATCCGGTGTGCCGGTGGGTTTATTACCAAATTCCATGCGGCGAAAATCAAGTGCACGCAAAGTGAATTCTCCGCCATCAATCAATTTTCCTTCTAAAGTGATGGAACCATTCTCTTCCGCCTCACGGGCTGCAATGGCTTGCGAGGTAAGCGATTCATCATGCACTGTCTGAATACGTTCGCGCAACCAAAGAAAATCGCGCATAGCTAATATGGTATCAGGTTGCAGAAAATCGAGGAAAGACACCATGCCCCCACTGCCGCCTTTCTCCAGACTGCGGCTTAAATCAGGAACAATCACAATACTTTCTTTTTTCTCTCTGGATAGTTGGGAATCCACTTCGAAAGTGCGAAGGCTTTCCACTTCATCACCGAAGAAGTCAATACGGAAAGGATACTCGGAAGAAAAGGAGAAAACATCGACGATGCTACCGCGTACGGCATACTGTCCCGGTTCGTATACATAATCCACATAATCAAAACCGTAGCTACGCAACACATCGGTAATGAAGTTCATATCCACCTTCTCGGCAGTATGCAGTTTCAGCGTCTTGTCTCCCAGTTCCTTGCGTGAAACAACTTTTTCAGCCAAGGCATCGGGATAAGTCACTACGCACAATCCCTCCTCGTTTTTCTGCAAACGGCTCAATACTTCCGTACGAAGAATTTCATTGGCCGCATCCTTCTGCCCGTACTTGATGGCACGGCGGAAAGAAGAGGGGAAAAACAAGACTTTCTCCGCTCCTAAAATCTGCGTAAGATCATGATAAAAGTATCCCGCTTCTTCCAGGTCACCCAGAATAAAGACAAAAGGATAGTCCCCCCGTTGCACCAACACGGATGAGAACAGCGAGGCGGCAGAAGCGCATAAACCTTCGCAGAACAGGGAACGAACGGACGGTTTCTTCAGTAAGCCACTCATTGCTTCTACATTGGGATGGGCGGCATATCGTTGTTGTAGCTCAGTAATTGTCATCATAACGGGTGCAAAATTACTAAATAATCCTTAGTTTTATTCGTATATGATAGAAAACGCTTAACTTTGTTCCCAATAAGAACCCCCTTTTATGAATATGCAGACATCGGACAGCATCGTTATCATTCCCACATACAATGAACGGGAGAACATCGAAAATATCATCCGCGCCGTTTTCGCCCTGGAAAAAGTATTTCATATCCTTATTATTGAGGACGGTTCGCCTGACGGTACTGCCTCTATTGTCAAGACGTTACAGCAGGAGTTCCCTGAACGCCTGTTCATGATAGAGCGTACAGGCAAACTGGGATTGGGCACTGCCTATATCACCGGTTTCAAATGGTCTTTGGAACATCACTACGACTATATCTTCGAAATGGACGCTGACTTCAGCCATAATCCTGCCGACCTTCCACGCCTGTACAAAGCTTGTGCCGATGATGGTGCCGATGTATCCATCGGTTCTCGTTACGTTAGTGGTGTCAATGTTGTGAACTGGCCTATGGGACGTGTACTGATGTCTTACTTCGCCTCCAAATACGTACGTCTCATCACCGGCTTGCCGATACATGACACGACTGCGGGATTCAAGTGTTATCGTCGCAGAGTATTGGAAACAATTGATCTTGACAGTATCCGTTTCAAAGGCTACGCTTTCCAGATTGAAATGAAATTCACTGCCTATAAATGCGGCTTTAAGATAGTGGAAGTTCCGGTCATCTTTATCAACCGGGAACTGGGCACTTCTAAAATGAATAGCAGCATCTTCGGAGAAGCCGTTTTCGGAGTCATCAAACTAAAAATGAACAGTTGGTTTCATAAGTATCCGAAAGCTGCGAACAACAATTAAGTGATTAACAATAAATGATTAGTGACGATGAAAAGAACGCTGATACATAACGCAACGATAGTTAATGAGGGACGTTCTGTGCAAGGTTCCGTAGTGATTGAAAACGGACTGATTGCCGAAGTACTGACCTACGGGAAAGAACCTTCCGCCCCTTGTGATGAAATAATAGAAGCTACCGGTTGCTGTTTGTTACCGGGTATTATCGATGACCATGTACACTTTCGTGACCCGGGACTGACGTACAAAGCTGATATCTTTACCGAAAGCCGTGCGGCTGCCGCAGGAGGAGTTACTTCCATCATGGACATGCCGAATACGCAACCGCTGACCACTACCCTCGATGCACTCGAACAGAAATTCGACTTGCTGAATGAGAAATGTATCGTCAACCATTCCTGCTACTTCGGTGCCACCAACAATAATTATACAGAGTTCAATAATCTGGATAAAAACCGTGTATGCGGCATCAAACTCTTTATGGGTTCCAGCACCGGCAACATGTTAGTAGATAAAACTAACAGTTTGTTGAATATCTTCAATGGAACGGACATGCTGATTGCTACTCATTGTGAAAGTCAGGAAATCATCAAAAAGAATACGGAATACTACAGGGAGATGTTCCGCAATGCACCGGAAGTTCCTATCAGTAAGCATCCTAATATACGCTCCGCAGCAGCTTGCTACACTTCAACAGAACTTGCTGTCCGCATGGCCAGTTTAGCTGGTGCACGCCTGCATGTACTTCATATTTCTACAGCAAGAGAATTGCAACTGTTTAGTGATGCACCACTTGAAGAGAAGCATATCACAGCCGAAGCCTGCGTTGCACATCTACTATTCCGCCAACAAGATTACAAAGTACAGGGAGCGCGCATCAAATGTAACCCGGCCATCAAGAGACAGGCAGACCGTGATGCTTTGAGAAACGCAATCAATACCGGAGTTATTGATGTAATCGCTACCGACCACGCCCCACATCTACTCAGTGAGAAAGAAGGTGGTGCTCTGAAAGCAATGTCAGGTATGCCTATGATTCAATTCTCCTTAGTCAGTATGCTTGAAATGGCAGAACAGGGTATCTTCTCTATGGAAACAATTGTTGATAAAATGTGCCATGCTCCTGCCAAAATATATGGTATCTGCAAGCGCGGTTATATCCGCGAAGGCTATCAAGCCGACCTTGTACTTGTCAGTCATGGCGAACGTTGGGAAGTAAACTCCGAAAACATTCTCAGCAAGTGCGGATGGAGTCCGTTGGAAGGCACTTCTTTCCGCTGGAAAGTGGAAAAGACTTTTGCCAACGGACACCTGATATACAGTGACGGACAGGTTGATGAAGCTTATCGTGGCGAAGAACTGAGGTTCAATTATTAATTGATGAATTATTAATGATGAATAGTCCTGCGGACAATGTGTTGACATACCCCATTCATGAAGTTTCTCCATACATCAACTGGATATACTTCTTTCATGCGTGGGGATTTCAACCCCGTTTTTCCACTATTGCCGATATTCATGGTTGTGACTCATGCCGCGCCATGTGGCTCACGACTTTTCCCGAAGGCGAACGTGCTAAAGCTGCCGAAGCCATGCAGTTGTTTAAGGAAGCAAACCGGATGCTCAACCAACTGGATGAAGAATTCCGCGTACATGCTGTTTTCCGTCTGTGTAAAGCAAATGCCGATGGAGACAATTTATTGTTAGACGGTACTCTTTTCCCTTTGCTTCGCCAGCAAATACCTCATCCGGATGGCAGCCCTTTTCTTTGCCTTAGTGATTTTGTCCGCCCGCTTTCATCCGGTATTCCTGATGTCGTAGGCATCTTTGCAGCATCCTGTGATGGAGGAATAGAACTTCTATACGAAAACGATCCCTACAAACGCATGTTAGTGCAAACACTGGCCGACCGCCTTGCCGAAGCCGCTACAGAAAAGATGCACGAGTATGTGCGTAAGATTGCCTGGGGATATGCTAAGGAAGAACATCTCTCTATTCCGGAACTACTGAAAGAAAAATTCCAAGGCATACGTCCTGCTGTGGGCTATCCTTCTCTACCCGACCAGTCCGTCAACTTCCTGCTGAACCAATTGCTTCATATGGAGCAAATCGGCATCAGTCTGACTGAAAACGGAGCTATGCGACCTCATGCCACTGTTTGCGGACTCATGCTGGCACATCCCGCCTCACGATACTTCGCTGTCGGGAAAATAGGGAACGATCAGTTGGAGGACTACGCCCGCCGCCGGGGAATATCCGTAACGGAGGCTAAGAAATTTCTGGCATCAAACCTTTGATTGTCTCCTCCCGAAATAGCTCAAAAGGATTATTAAATGATTAAAAACCATTCCCACCCTTGTGATTTTCTCACTACCTTTGCGACTAACAGTGCAAAAGCAATTCAAAAAGAAGCATGGAGAATGTAGAACAAGAGTTCCTGTCCGTGATACGAGAGTATGAACGCGTCATTTATAAAGTGTGCTACTTGTACACTACGCCAAATGCTACTCTCAACGACCTGTATCAGGACGTCGTGCTCAATTTGTGGAGAGCCTACCCCAAGTTTCGGCGAGAGTGCAAAGTATCTACATGGATATATCGCATCGCACTGAATACTTGTATCAGTTTTATCCGCAAAGAAAAAAACATCCCTGAAATCGTGACCCTTAGTCAAGACTCTGACCGGATGGAAGAATTGGACGAAACACAAACCATGCTGAAACAACTCTATCGGATGATTAACCGACTGGGGCAATTGGAGAAATCCATTATCCTGCTTTATCTGGAAGAGAAAAGCTATGAGGAGATTGCTGAAATCACCGGTCTGACAGTAACGAACATCGCTACCAAAATCAGCCGGATTAAAGACAAACTTAGAAAAATGAACAAGGAGGAATAATATGGAACTGGATGAACTGAAGAAATCTTGGAATGCGCTGGACGAGCAATTGAAGAAAGAACCGATTGCCGACGAAAAGCAGATTGCGGGAATGATTGCCGAATACAAGGCAAACGCACGCAAAAGCATAGGGCGCCTCACGGGTTGGCAACGCTTCTCCGTTGGCATCGGCGTAGTAGGCCTGGCTCTCCTTCTGGTTGTTTGGTTACTGCCATCTATTTTCCAAATCAGCGAAGACTGGCAGCCTAAGATTAATACACTCGTGATGTTTGTCGGCATCAGCATACTGCTAGGTATCTGGTGGGATCACAAGAATTACCGCTGGATAAAAAACACTAAGATTGAAGAAATGCCGGTAGCTATTGTCAGCAAACGCATGGCAAGTTTCCGCCGATGGACCAAATATGAAATTATTGCTATCTCCGTATGGGTGATAGTATTCAATGTACTCAATTATTGGGTGATGGGCTACTACAAGGCATCTTTCGGAGTTCAAGCCACACTTATTGCATTCTTTGTGTTGTGCGACGTTGCCATCATCTACCTGCTGTACAAGAAAGTTGCTTATAAATATCTCAATGACATTAAAAAGAATATAGAAGAATTAGAAGATATATGCACAGAATAACCCTGCTCCTTATCCTTTTTTTATTAATTCCCGATGTGTACATCTACTTCATGTACATCCTACGGAAAACCAAAAACATCTGGCTGCGCATTGCACACTGGATACCTACTGTTCTATTAATAGCCGGTTATTTTTTATTGATGCATGGGATAGGCGAGAATGCCATGGCACACCATGCCCAAGCCATCGGAAGATTGGCTATCTGTGTTTTCCTGTTTGCCATTCCTAAGACAATATTTATGATATGCTCGTTGGTGGGGCTACCTTTCCATTATCTACTGCGTTGGCCCCGTTCACCATTTACGGCTATAGGATTGGTACTGGGTGTAGTTAGTTTCTTTAATATCCTTTATGGCACATTGGTGGGCATTAGTAAATTTGAAGTAAAAGAAGTAGAGTTCCACCATCCGAATCTGCCTAAGGCATTTGACGGTTACCGTATCGTGCAATTGTCGGATATACATATTGGTAGCTGGATAGAGAACGAGAAACCTATCCAAGAACTGGTAGAACTCGTGAATGAACAGAATCCTGACTTAATTGTATTCACTGGTGACCTGGTAAATCAGCGTAGCTGCGAACTGGAAGGTTTTCAGAATACCCTGTCTCAACTTCATGCCCGAGATGGTGTATATTCCATCCTGGGCAATCACGATTACGGAAGTTACTACCGTTGGAAAAATCTGAAAGAGCAGGTGAACAACATAGATAATCTGGTTCGTGAAGAAAAAGCAATGGGATGGAAATTACTGAATAATGAACATGATATATTGTACCATCAGGGAGATAGTATCGCTCTGATTGGCGTGGAGAATGACGGTGAACCTCCTTTCTCACAATTTGCAGACTTGAAGAAAGCAGCAGAAGGTACAGACGGCATGTTCCGTGTTCTTTTAAGCCACAACCCCACACATTGGCGGCGGGAAGTATTGCCGAATACGGACATTGAACTGATGCTTGCCGGACATACACATGCCATGCAAGCCATTATGTTTGGTCATTCACTTGCTTCATTGATTTATCCGGAATGGGGAGGGTTGTACACCGAGGGAGAAAGAGGATTGTATGTCAATATCGGTATCGGCTATGTAGGCTTGCCGTTCCGCTTTGGGGCATGGCCGGAAATTACAGTGATAACGTTGCGCAATTCAAAGCATGAGACTTATCGCTGTAGCCAAGCAGATTTAAAGAATCGTTTTGGAAAGTAGCAGATAGATAATAAGACTTTAAATTCAAGACTTCCGAAGCGGAAAAAAGAAGATCTTCCGTCTTCAATTCCATCACATTTGTCAGTTCACCAGTATTCTGCTTCTTTGTTCCACTACAAGAGAACAAAACGGGAGTATTATGAATACACGATATTTCATACTTCTATTAAATGTTTGATACTGCAAATGTACGCAAAGTGTTCAAGCTTTCGGGTACTATTCATCAAAAAAACAGAATAAAACCAACCTATTATTCATATCCCACAAAACACTGTTCTCCATTCTCTATATAAAACACTTGTTCCTCTTTGCCACGAGTGAGATTACGCAACCACAACAAAGCACCGTCCGGAATATTAGAGTAGACCAACTCATAGGTAGTGGCAGTTTGCTTGCCTAATGATTTCCAACCGGACGTACCACTCTGGTAAAAAAGCTCATAATTGTTGCCCGGTGTAATAAAGTTATCATCATTGCGAGGCACAAATAAGATTTTCCTGATCCAGACCGGATGCTGTAAATCAAAGGTAACCGTTCCATTCGCTTCTTCCGAAAAAAAGAATGTAAGCCAGTCGCCGTCATTTGCCTTGTCCATAGCATATGCAGGATCACCATCGACAGGAGGACAACCGGATATGGCTTTTGAAGAAATTGCCGTGTCATCCTGAACATCCTCATAAAAAGCCAACTCTGCAAGTTCTGCACGCCAACCATTACGGGGAACAAAGCGCACGTAGCGATAAGGACGTGAAGGATGAGATGGATAAAAGTTAACATTCACCCGGGGAGTATCCGTAATACAATACAGTACTTCCTTACTACGGAAGTTTACATCATTGCTTCCTTCTATCTTAGAGCCGGTCATCCACGACATATATTCAAGAATATGATTTTGTAGTGGATATTTTCGTTTGATAGCCAAAGAAACCTTCTTTTCCATATCCGGGGTAAACGTTCGTACCGTATCATCCTTTATCATGAACGGATAACCGCATGGCTGGAAAAGTCCTTCCTTATTGTATAAAGGCTGGTAAATGACTTCCGGCTCAATATTCCTCACAACTGCTTGCTCACCATCCCGCAAAGCTACATCCACCGGAACATAACCGAACGGTGTAAAAATACCCAAAGCCACAAACTGCCCCTTTATCTTCCGGTCTATCCTGACTGAATACTCATTACTCCCGAAATATTCTTCCGTTACATCTTTCAACAAAGGGTTTCGGACCACCGGAGGAGTACTTTTATCCTTATACAATCCTGAATACTTCTCCCCCTGAATGCCATACTGCATACGATAAACCTTCCCCTTCTTACGTCCATCGGTCATTCCGACTGCCAGATCCCGGGAATCCATGTACCAAAAGGAAAGAGCTCTTCCATCCGTATTCTTAAGTATGTTCCAGACATGTGAATTCTGGTTAGAAGGAGAATACAGGTATTCATCTATCCCCACAGGAAAGCCCAGCGACCGAAATATATATACTGTATGATCTGTTGTCTCCTTACAAGTACCCAATCTATATTTCAACAAATATTTAGCTCCCAAATGCGGTAAATCAAAATCGGAATTAGGGGAAAAAGGAGTTTCATATTTCAAGAATTTATTCAGGGCAATGGCAGCTTCGAGAATATTATCACCCTGGTAGAGAGAATCCAGTATAGGATGATAATGGTCATAATAAGCTTTCCGCCAACTTTCCAAAGGCTCATCTCCTACACGATAAGGCAATATCCATTCACAAAAATCATCAAACGAATAGTATTTAGCCCAGGGAACCCTACTCCACGCTTCGAAAGCACCGTCTATATTCTCTATCAAAAGAGCTGCTGTCATCCGTTGCACGTCCTGCAATATGGGTAACGACTTATAATTGAAAGATTTCCACTTCCTTTTCCTTTCGCTGTCCGGAATATACCCATCCCCCAATGGAGCTGTAGCCAATATGGCTTTCACACTATCCAGCCGTACATCCTCATAGCCATAATGATAAGGCATATTCTCTATCAAGAAACACGCAGCCCTATACTTAAGGCTATCATCTTTATAATACTCAAGCACTTTTTCCAACTCTGCCCTATTTTCACCGGACAGAGCCAAAGCCCGTTCCAAGCGGTCCTCAGTACCCATACATGAAAAGAGAAATAAAACTGCAATTAGCAGAAGCAAGTTTCTATTCATAAATCTGTCGTTTTTTGTTCTATACCATAAAAGCTTCAATGCTGCTGTATGTATTCATCAAAACTATCTGTACCAGACAGAGACAGTTTAGCCTTGATGCGCTGTTTTGACTTCAATACAGACCTGGGCGTAATATTAAAAAGCAGAGCGATAGTTTTATTAGTCAAATGGGCACGCACCAGATAGCACAGTTTCAATTCCTGCATACTCAGATGAGTGCTTTTCAGGTCTGCCGGAAGCCAATTGCCACCATAAAGCAAATCAATCACTGCAAATAAATTCTGCCACTCATATTCACTCCTTATCACTCCATAGGCAGGAGCCAGATGCAATTTGAGCAACTGGCTCAAAGCCAGCATTTGCGAAGAAGAAACTGATAAAGCAGAAACATCCTCAAAACGTTTCAGTTCCTTGGTCAGTTGCTTGTTCCTGAATAACAGGCAGGAGCACCAGTTTTCGTTATATGTATCCATCGTTTATCTTGTTTTAGTTATTCCATATTTGCTTTCTCCAATATCTCCCTGACCTTGCTGCGCATTTCTTTTATAGCGGTAGAATGTACTTTAGGTTCTTTAGTCAGTACAATGCCTGCAACTTCCTTCAACTTGTCGGGATTATAAAAGTCCGGTTCCGCATAAAGGTTGGCTAACAGATAATAGGGGTAAATCCTACCGGGCAAGCGGTGAATAGCCTTGTAGAAGAAAGTCTCTGCTTGTTCATAACAGTGCAGTTCCTGATAATTTTTACCAATAACATTCAGCACCATCGGATCAGTACTATATAAGCAAGCCTCTTCCAGATATTTATTGGAATCACTGTACAGGAATGACTTATGCAGACTATGGCCATACTCAAACAGAAATGCTCCTCTATCTTTTAATATCGGATAAAGTTCTCCATAAGCCTCATTGGCTGCTTTATATGCACCCGAATAATAAAGCATCCGTGCATATACCCACTTCCGGCAAGCATCCTCTTCCTGCCGCCACTTCTCCATACAGCCACCTGTCCACAGAATGAGGCAAATGCAGAGAATGAGAGGTTTACCAATAACATCACCTATCCCACAAGCAAGAAGCAAGCACACGCCAGCCACCACGAATGCGGGAAAATGCATAGGATAGGAAGAAAAAGAAAAAACAAGCAAAGACAGGATTGCACCGCAGATACCATAACGCCCACGCTTCACTCCCATCCGCAAACAAATTTCAATGAGTACCAAAATCAGTACACAAACTGCAATCCCCTCCGTCAGGGCCAGCGATAGATATTCATTAAATGCATACTCCGGACTACCTGCTACGCGTTCTTCCCATCCGGCATAATCCTCTTGTGCAAAATAAGTTTCCTGAGCCTCACCATAGGCAAAGGCAAATCCCTTTTCACATCCCCAAGGATGGTTTATTATCGCTTTACAGGTTATTTTCCACATAAACAGACGTCCTAATGCAGAATCAGGTTTCAGAATAAAAGCCCCGGTAATTCCCAAAACCACAATAAAGAGTATTCCTGTTCCCCATAATATATAGCGTCTCTTATATCTTCTCCACAAAACATGCCACCTACGTTTATCACGATGCATATATGCCACCCAGCCACAGCCCATAACAGCAGCAATCCAGGCAGAACGGCTCATTGTAGCAGGTAATACGCAGAGTATAAGGATACTGATTATAACAACTGCCCACTTTTCTAAATTATGGATAATCGCTTTTTCTTTAGGAATGCATAAATACAAATGCAGGCAGAGAGGCAGCACCATCGCCAGATATCCCGCATAGGGTCCCGGATTAAAGAAAGAACCTGTAAGTGCATAACGGGAATGGCCGGAAGCAGCAAAGCCATATAACTGGCGTAATCCTCCAATAGCCTCAAAAGCGCCGCACAATATTAATCCCCACGAAACACAGACGGAAAAACAAGGGAATCGTAACGCATACTTCCGGGTCTCTTTTCCAAACAGTTGTAACAATACTGCAACAGAAATACAAACACCTGAAAGCAATAAAGCTTTTCCAAACCATACCCACTGTCCGATATTCTCGTCAGCGGGGAGCGCAGGTGTAGTAATCAACACCACACCTAATGGAGCACAGACTGCTACAAAAAGCAGGCAAACAGTCACGGTATCCTTTACTGTATGTATCTGCAATTTTATCATTCTATCTTTTTAAATATCCTGTTCCACTTTATTTTACCCGTATTCCTATCTACAGACTTCCATATCCTAACAGCCTTCCCTACAATAAAGGGTTCAGGCAACAAGCCCCAATAGCGAGAATCCTGAGAGTTCATCACCTTATCGCCTGCCACGAAATAGTAATTCTCCTTGAAACGATATGTGTGTATTACACTATCGTTCAACAAAACCATATCTCCACGTAGTAAAAGTTTCTTTTTCTGCTCCCATTCTATTACATTCCGATACAAGGCAACATGCTTGGAAGTCATCTCTATCACATCACCTTTTGCTGGGAGATATAAAGGACCAAAATTCATTATATCCCAATCCACAATGTCATTATAAGGATAACCACTCATCACAATTCCATAGTCCCCTTCCCGACCATGTTCAGCAATCCACATCAAATTGTCCTGTGACTCCACATTTCCCAATTCCGAGGTATAGCCATGTACTTTATAATGCCCTCTACTTATTTCAAATGTATCACCGGGCAAAGCAACACAACGCTTCACATAATAATTCATTACCTGAAAAACAATACTATCCCAACGCTGTTCCATATAAGGGAAGTTAAAAACCAGCACATCATTTCTTTTGACTTCACCCAGTTCAGGCAAACGGGATATATTAATTTTCTTGCCATCCAAAGCGTCCTTAATATTGAATAAACGCCCTCCCATCACACATTTATTCACCAATATATAATCTCCTGCAAGCAGTGCAGGCTCCATCGAGTCAGAAGGGATCTTAAATGTAGTAATACAGGTCACTTGAAGCAGTATCCAAATCAATACTGCTCCACAGGCCATCAAAAGCAGATTAAGAATCTTATCAAGATACCAATCTAAACCTCTTACATTATGCGAGTCCTTCTTTGTCATTTCATTTTAAAATCAACTTACTAATTTTCAGATAAAAAAATTATTCTGCATTCCCTGTTATTTTCAGAATTATCGGAGAAGATTCAATATTACAATGTACAGTGATAGTTTTCTCAAAATGCCCAATATGGTCTGCCTTATAAGTAATATCCAGACTTGTAGAGCTTCCTGGACGTATCGGTTCTTTAGAGTAAGAAACTGATATACAACCACAAGATGTACTAATATCTTTAATTACTAACAGATTACTTCCAGTATTCTTCAATGCCAAAGTAGTTTTCTGCTCCCTTTCCCCTATAAAACGCCCTAAAGATATGGTAGGAGAACTAATACCCACCTCTGTATTTAAAACTTCTCTTTCACTCCCTTCTTTCTTTTTATCTCCTTGAATAATTTTCAAATACAGATCTTTGACTTTAGGATTATGTATAGGATTTCCTATAGCAATAACCTTATTATTTTTATCTAACAGAAAAGTCTGAAAGTCCATATCAGAAGGAAAAATATTCAATTTATTTAATGAGTTTTGTTCATCAATACATACAGGATAGTCAAAACAAGAAAACTGTAACACACGAAGAATATCAACCTTTTTTTCTGGAGAAAAAAAGAAAAGAAACTGCACTGAATTATTTGAAATAGAATCCATTTCCATCATATATTTTTTCCATTCAGTTAGTTGCAATTTACAACTAACACATCCTGTAGAGTCTGTATAAGTCAATATCTTATATTTACTCTGAAGAGGAAAAACAACTGTATCTTTCCCTAAGACAGTAAAAACATGATTATTGAGAAACCTAATTTCACGCTTCTCCCATTCTTGTAAAACAGCTAATGCACCTGTTTTTTTTACATCAGTACAAGAACAAATGAAGAAGTCTAAAAAAAATGGAATAAACAATGTCATACTTTGTTTTAGTAAGCTATTTCTATTTTTCACGTCTTCCTATTTTATTAATATTAAAAATCAAATAAGTCCAAATAAAAAATACACAAAAGGGAAACAGAGGATTAGTATCTAACCACTCTAAAATCGAAAACCTCATTACCTAATAATCCACTTCCATCGACACCTTCGATTACACCTACAAAACTGGAATTAATATCAGAACAATAAAAAGTGACCATAGCTTCACCTTTTTCATCCGTCACAATCGAAGGTGCCCAAAGTAAAGTATTACGAGCATCCGGGGTAGACAACTGCATATCTATTTCATCAGGCTGGTAAAACTCACGGGCAGCATAATAACCTTGGGTACGCCAAAGATTATTCATACGCAACAATTCCTCTTCACTGAACTCAGGACCATTATATACAACAAAATCCAAATCAGTAACAATCCACTCACCCTTCGGTCCCACAGGCTCATACTTAATAATATCATAGCTTTTCCCCCTTACAGGCATAGACTTATTCTTTAGTGGACCACCACAAGTAGGACAGCCAGCCGGATGATGTGAGTACCCTCTATAATCATTCAAATAGCCATTGATAGTCTCACCTCCACAATGGCACACCCAAGCAGGATTTAGATCTTTTTGTACCAAACTATCCAATTTTCCCATCATCTTATCCCGAAATGGCCTCACAGCTTTCCGGGTAATGACCACCTCATCCAGTAAAATCGTACTATCACCACTTACAACCGGAACATCAAAGCTTTGCATATTCATTACTTCTGACAAATCTACAATTGGATAATAAGGCTGTCTGCTCTTCCTGACACTGTCAATCTGTGGAAAACAATCCATTATAACCAGCTCAGGCTTAAAATCTTTTGGTAACAAAGGCTTCAAGTATAAATAGCCACTACGAAAATCATTCATTATATCAGCATCCACCGTAAAATTTCCCATAGAATCTGCCAAAATCAATCCAGCCTTTCCGTCAGCGTTCGATACCTGAACTAACTGTTCCGAACCTTGAAGCTCTTTCCTTTTACTCCTACTCCTTATTCGCTGAACACCTGAGATTTCATCAGTCAGAAACATTTCTCCATGATACACAGGAGTATTGAATGCCCAAACATATCGCCTCCATCCTTGGGTCAATAACAATAAGTCTAAAGCTGAAGAACGCTCTTTGTCCACACGCTCAAAATAATAAGCGGGGTTATATATCCTTCCACGAATCTGAGAAGACAAGTAACAATGAGTAAGTATATTAACCGGATCTACAGGATTACTATAGGCTCTCTCATAAACACTGATACCAAGGTTAGCCTGAACCGGAACACCCGATTCATCCGTCACCTTTATTTTAGCGGTAGCTTTCTCACGAATTGTATAAGTATGCTTATTCAATTCAACTGCAACATGCAGCTTTTTATCCGGATGAACATAGACTAACCTTTCAGCCACTGGTTCCATATTTCCATTGAATAGGGTAATTTCTGCTATTCCTTGATAAGGGATATTATCCAAAGGAATATTTATCCTCAAATTATCCTTCAGCAGTCCTTTGCCTACACAACACAACATTCCACGTATCTGGCACATCAAATAAATCGGCTGTACAGCAGTTCCTGCACTTTTGGAAATAAGGAAAGTCAATTCCTTTTTATTACGCTTGATAAGTCTCATCACAATCCCTTCCGAATGGATTGTCTCCTGTAAAGGAAACTTCTTTCCGCCCTTTAGTTCAACATAATATGCACTACCTAAGCAAGGAGTAAACAGGATACTTCCCATTCCATCATGCATACTTTTCACATCCGTTATAAGCTTGCCATCCTGAAACAAAGCTCCATCAACATTGATTGGAAGACCATTTCCGTCAGTAGTTTTAAAAGCGAGTATTGAAGGAATGCCGGCCACCAGATTACCTCCTTCCGGATATATCTCAAAACGACATAAACTATCCTTTGGGGGTTCCGGCACTTGAGCATGAATTATATTCTTAACTATTTTCACTTTCCGGGAAGGAATAATCCCTATAGTGTCCTTGGCATAAAAAGAACCTTTTGTATATCCAAATAAGAAATAATCACCATTCGATAGTTTTTCATCAATATAAATATGACCAGACACAACTCCTGACTCTATCGGATATTTCTCTTGCCAGACTATAGAGTCACAAGAATTAATCATTTGTAAATAAAGCGTTTTACTCTTATCTGACAAGCCAAAAGATTGTGCATCCAGTTGATAAACTTTAAACCATAGATCTTCACCTGTTTCATAAATACCCTTACTTGTCTGGAAGTACAGTACTTCCGAAGGATTAGCAGAAGATTGCTCATGCAAATTCTCAATAACAGTATCTATAGCCACCTGTGAGTAGCATTCATCAATGAAAATACAGAAGATGAATAAAAAAAATATCCTTTTATACATAGTACATAGTATTTAGGTGAATATTCATATCCTACATTGTGACTTCATATAATATTATATACTCTTCCTTAACTTATGAAAAGCATCTGTTTTAGGAGATTGAAAAATACACTGTGAGATTTTCCCATCGACCATATGAATAATGCAAGGATAAATAGCATTCTCCGTCAATAACTTAAAATGATTATCCCTATCTATATAAATATTAGAGTGTTCACTAACTTTTATGTCTGTTTTTTGTTGGAATATTTTCAATGATTCAATGTTAGTCAGAACAAATAACATTTGGGGATTCGACACATTTTCTTGCATAAAAAATTCCCCTTCCTGAATACAACCATGACATCCAAGTCCTGGAAGTATTATAATCCATTCATATTTTGTATCAACATTAGCCTGCTTTATGGCATTCATCAAGAACTCCTTTTCAGAATTTCCACTACAAGAAACGAATAATACAACAAAGTATAATGCCAATCTTGTTACGATATTTTTCTTCATACGACCCATATTTATATAAGAAACTTAAATAAGTTCAGGAATGAAAATTCTAAAATTAAGATAATCCTCATTAGTATCCTCATTATCAATATATTCTATATTTAATCCCTCACAGGTTACAAAAGAGTTTGTCCAATTCCACTTCTTCCCCGTTCCTATTACAGTTTCTCCCAAATAATTAAAATTCTCATCCATAATTATTATATTTATAGGCTTTTCTTCTTTTGAAGTAGCAATCGTGGCATTTGGAATACCTTGCAGTAAAAACCGATAATAAACTTTACGATAAGGATCGTATATAATTGCTCCATACATATCTTCATGCAAAAAATTAGAGATAATTAAATTATCCGGAGTTCTTGCTGTATCATCATAATCGATAGAATGAATAGTACCTGCATTGTTACTTCCTCCATATACTTGAGCAATGATAGTATCAGAATCCCATCTTGATAAATACAAGTCATGAGAGGCAGGAAAACTATGTATTAATTCTCCTTTAGCTGATAAAGTGGGATAGACTCGTGTTGGTATTCCCCCTTCCCAATTCACTCCATTACCATATATTTCTTTTGGATAAGTATGCCGGAATTCTACCATATTATTATTGGTATTTATACAAGCTGTAAACTTAAATCGATCAATATCAGTAGCTGGTATGGATGAGAACAACTGACCTGTTAACAATAAAATATCATTTACTAAAAGAAATGGATTTACTGTACTGGGCAAATATTGTGGATAGTAACTAAACCAATCCAATTTATTATCACTACCCCGAAGTGAAATATGCTCTTTTACCTCAGCAGAAGAATTAGTTAAAATGACTTCTGTCATCGGCATGTTATAAACATAGATAGAATCCGAATTTTTAATATAGTATCCAGATAGTCTTGAAACAGCATTACCGCCCTCTTTTTTATAAACAATTTTTCCCACAAAGGACGTATCTTCATAATTATATAGATAAATAGCATTTTTATATAAATTCAAAAAAGTCAGTATTCTTCTCCCTAACGAATCTTCCGTCATTTGCATATAAGGAGACTTAGGAGCCGTTTCTGAATCTAAATAAAATTTCTTTCCACTATTTTCTACTAATTGATAAGTTGCTTCCACTTTCCCTTTCTTATTGTTCTTAATACTCACTACATTATTAGTGCATGAAACAAGTAAAAATAGGAAACCGACAATATATAATTGAAGTTTCATTGTTACAAACAATTAATAGGCTATATAGAAAACCTTATAAATACAAATAATACGTACAAGTTTTATAAAAAACACAAGCATCAATATCATCCGTATTAATATGTATTTCTATATAGCCTCATTTTTTACCACTTATATGGATCACATGTATAATAGCCCTGTGCAAACACACAAATTTGTTCTAAAGTTATGCATTTACCACCAACAGAACCTCCAGGATGGCACTCAGCATTCGCAACAGTTGAACTTGCCAGATCCAATAGACTCACATCTTGCACTTCATTAGTCACAGCTTTTGACATGTTAAATGCCACTGCACAAAGACATACTGCTAATCCTACAGTTTTCAAAATTTTCTTTTTCATAATAGCTTAATTTTAAATTGTTAATACTAACTCATACCATAATATTGGTATATTTTTTTCTTTCTCTATCCCAGTTTTTATCTACTATCAAGGAATGTTATACCTTACTATTGGTTCATCTTCATTCACATCCATAGCAGTGATAATTCCTTGTAGTTCATCTACCCAGATACCATGAACATAGCGGTCCAGCACATACTTTCGAAGCGGTTCACCTTTCAGACTAAACACATAAATAGACTGTCCGCCATCAGGTAATTTATTTCCCTGCTTTGCACTCTCCATAATATCCTTAAATGTTTTTCCCTGAAAAACGGCATAAATGGCATTATCCGTCACTTGTACATCACCAAAACCCATAATACCTGTCGGTATGCCATAGCCCTCCGCAATCTGAAACTCCGGTTCTCCATGCGGACCGATGCAGACAACATGCGTGCTGTCTTTCAGATTATAGATTTCCAGAACCTCGCCAAGCTGAGTAGCAGCAACCAACACACCCTTACGAGGGTTGTAGTCAATAAAACTACGCCAGGCCTGTGCCAGTGCAGGACGGGAATTCTCCAAAGCCTCTTTGTTGGCAGAAAGAATTGTCCCGAACTTCCGTAACAACTTTCCTTCTGAATTGACCTGACAGAAACGGTTATCACCCGTATAGTCAGGGATGATAAAAGTGGAATCCTCATATATTACAAAATCTAAAGCCCGGAGAATTTCCTTATCCAGCTTCACCACTTCTTGACGAAGTAGCGTGTCACCAGATAGAGCAAGCCCTAATTCTGTTAACTCCGACTTATTTGCATCCAATGTCCATAAATCTCTTCCACTCCATCGAAAATTCTCTGCTGAAAGCATCTCTTCGGGTGAATCTCCTCTCTTTCCAAAAGAAGACAGATAATGGAATTCCGGATAATTGAATGCATGAAAATAATGATCCGTTCCATGCAAATCCAGCACCACAGCTTTATTGTCCGAAGCATGTATCCGGAAAGGATAGCGGAACAAGGCTGTATCCAATTGTATCGTCTTTGCTTTTAGTTCCTGTACTTGAGGAAAATCAGTATATCTATTGTTTGTAGAAACAGTTGATTGGAATGTACAGGAAAGAAAAAAGAAGAGGACACTAATAAAGTAAACTATACGGTGCATAATAAGAATCTACTTTAGTATTATTAAACGGACAATCGACAGTTCCAACACCAAAACAATAGCGACTACCTGCCTCGTCATGTGCCAAAGCCTCTACATTCTCTAATAATAAAGAAGAGACTTCTGATGATGACTGACTTTTCTGAATATAACCAATTGTGATAGCAGCTATCACTGCTACAATTACCAGAACCTTGTTAATTTTGTTTTTCATAAATCATGCGATTTTCAATATTTCGATGTAGCAAATATAAAGATTACGCAAATATCTCTTAAGCATTTTATCGGTTTTATAAAGCTACAGGGGCGTGAGAAAATTCTCACACCCCTGTAGCACTCTTTTTAATGATATATTAATGATTTATTTAGTCTGTTATTAATAATTTAAAGCCTTCGCCATATTTTTCGTTCTGCATAGCTACTATGTTCACGCACGATTCATTAGTTTCAAGCAACCTTCTAAGTTGTGATATAGCCGTTCTTTTTTTATTATTTACACCAATATCAGTCAAATTCCAGTCACAAATTTCTATAATTTTATTGTTCGACAAGAAATGGTCTTCTGCATGAATAAAAGCAGATAATAACTTATAGGGCTGTTTAGGACATTGCTTCACTTGTTCTCCCAAAGTTATTGTCATTTCAAATTCATCAAAAAGAATTTCACGTAGCCGGTATCTACCATTACCTAAACAGCAAACCACTTCATCCTCTGATACAATTTTATCAGAAGATAAGGCCTCATCAGGTTGAACAAGCACGTCAGATGGCAGAGTACCCACTTTATCATCTGGAATTCTATTCCTATTATATATAAGTAGAAATGCCAAGATGAATATTCCTAATAGTATTCCTCCAATACACAAAACAATATCCATACGTCTCCAGTCTGCACACCACCACACAGACGGTGCAGACAAATAGGCTTTCACTTCAAGAAAATACATATTATCCAGATAATAATCTCCGAGTTTATTCTCAGGCAGACAAAGGTTAGGGTTTCCAGCAATAGTTTGTGGCAGATTCTTTTCATAATTGGGCATTTGAGAAATAAATTCAAGCACAGAATAATAATAAGGTAAACTTACGTCCAACTTTTTTTGCCATTGCTTATTAAATTCATCAATAGACGAACCACCGGATATAAACAAATAACGAGCCATAGAAGCCAAGAAGTCTGAGGAAAGCAATCTCTTTGTTTCTTTTACAGAATCAATCTCTACAATTAAGGTTCCTGCCGCTGTAACAATACGACGTCTCGAACTCTTCATCTCACTATTACCACCTTCTGAAGAAAATGGTACCCCCTGTCGTTCAAACTCTTGACTCACCCAAACCATTGCTGCATCTTTCAATAGCATTTCAGCAGTTTGTTTATCTTTTCTTTGCTCTTCGACGCCACTTTTATACACCAAATAAACCAGTGCTCCTGATGTTAGTACCAGTAGCCCCCCTAATACACATAATATTTGTTTATAGTGTTTCATCTTGTTGATAGATATTTGTCGTACAAAAATATACAAAACATCTAAACCATTCAATTCCTTTCGTCATAAAGTATCAGTTTGTTCCATTTTTCTTCCCCCACCCACCAAGTTCACATCCCCTTCGCTTCTATAGCGAAGGCAAAATAGCGAGCTTGGTACGAAGAGAGTACGAACCAGGTATAAGGAAGATACGAAGGAAGAATAATTGTTCTTTTTTTCGGTTTCTGCTCACTACAAAATAAAAAATGCACCTTACTCACAACACGCCGTTACCCCTTCAGGAAGCCCTTACAGAAAGGATTTAAAAGGGCTACACCCTTTCCCCGGGATGGCTACACCCTTTAGGGCAGATGGCTACACCATCCAGAGCAAAAGGTGTAGCCATCCCGAAAGAGTAATTATCGGATAAATTTAAAGTATTATAACCGGGTGGCATATCTAAATCAAAATATATATCTTTGCGGAAACGAAAAGTCCGATGCCCATGAAGATACTTTATTATATTTATCAAATATGTTTTGCATTGCCAATTCTGTTAGTATTAACTATTCTCACAGCATTGGTCACTATTATCGGCTCCCTGATAGGAGGTGCGCACATCTGGGGATACTATCCCGGAAAAATATGGTCGCAACTCATTTGTGTCTTCCTGCTTCTCCCCGTGAAAGTGCGCGGACGGGAGAAAATACATAAACATACATCGTATGTATTCGTTCCTAATCATCAGGGAGCATTCGATATATTCCTTATTTATGGTTTTCTGGGACGTAACTTCAAGTGGATGATGAAAAAGAGCCTGCGGAAAATACCATTCGTGGGAAAAGCATGCGAAAGCGCAGGACACATCTTCGTAGACCGCTCCGGCCCGAAGAAAGTACTGGAAACCATTCGCCAGGCAAAGGCTTCACTGAAAAATGGCGTTTCGTTAGTGGTATTCCCGGAGGGAGCGCGTACGTTTACCGGACACATGGGATACTTCAAAAAAGGTGCTTTCCAGTTGGCGGACGAATTACAGTTAGAAGTAGTGCCCGTCACTATCGACGGGTCATTCCAGATTCTGCCCCGTACTGGCAAGTGGATACACCGTCACCGCATGATACTGACCATCCACGACCCTATCCCACCCAAAGGACAAGGTATTGAAAACATCAAGGCGACGATGGCCGAAGCCTACGCCGCCGTAGAAAGTGCTTTACCGGAAGAATACAAGGGAATGGTGGTCAATGAGGATCAGTGATTGCTTTCCTCCATACGCTGGTGTTCCTCAATCAATTTCATATTTTCTTTGGCTTTATCAAGGAATTCTCTCACCAAAGGACTATTCTTGAAAGTTTGAGGAGCCGTTCGGATGATATCCTCTATTTGCGGTGTCATGACGGGATAAGGCAGCGTACTACACATCATCATAAATACGCTGGGACCAAGAACATTTTCATAATTGGTAGAAATAAATTCCCTAATATAGTCATTCATCTCTTTCACCAGGGCTTCACCCTCCTGAGTCAGTTGTTCGTGGATGTCCTCCAATGCGGCACCATCCAGCACCATACGTGCCTCTTTCCTTTCCAGTTCTTCAATCTTCAACTCAAGCGCATTGCGCTTTTCGATGAATTCATACAGAGCATTGTTTAGCGGCGTACCTTTGGCGGTGAGTTGAGAATTGGATATGGAGACTTCAATCTTGCCGCTTTCGAGCACCAGAGGCATGATAGCCTCCTCATTCATGTAGAGCGTCACCATCATTACAGAGTCCGACGGGCCACTCGTAGAAAACAAACCGTGTACCACTTCGGCGGAATCAATTGTTATCCATTGCCCGTCGCGGAGCGTTTTCAGGTATAACATCTTGCCGTCGAGGCTGGTCACCGATGACACGCCCTCAACCTTATATTTGCGACTGCACGAAGCAAAAAGCACGAGCAAAAGCAATAAAGGCAAAATACGGTTCACATTCATTCTAATCATGCAGGAAACGATTTTTATGAAACACGATACAAAGGTACAATCTATTCACGCTGTAAAGAAACTTTTTATCAATATTTAATTTTTGGTCTCTTTTTTCCATTAATAATCCTTATAAGGAGGGAGAAAAGAAAGGATATTTCATTTAGTTTACTTATTTTTGCAGTGATAAGTAACAAAATGTAAACCGTATAACTAAAACAAGAGAGTCTCCCATGTCAACTTATGCCCCTTTTGCCAAACCTCTATATGTCATGCTGAAACCGGTAGGTGCCGTATGCAATCTGGCATGCGACTACTGTTACTACCTGGAAAAGAGCAAACTATATCAAAGCAACCCCAAGCATGTAATGAGCGAAGAATTGCTGGAAAAGTTTATTGAAGAATACATCAATTCGCAAACCATGCCTCAAGTGATGTTCACCTGGCACGGCGGAGAAACCTTGATGCGTCCTTTGTCTTTCTACAAGAAAGCCATGGAACTGCAAAAAAAATATGCCCGGGGACGCACCATAGACAACAGTATCCAGACCAACGGAACCATGCTGACGGATGAATGGTGTGAGTTCTTCCGCGAAAACAACTGGCTGGTGGGTGTCTCCATAGACGGTCCGCAAGAGTTCCACGACGAATACCGCAAAAACAAACAGGGGAAACCCTCCTTTGTAAAGGTGATGCAAGGTATCAACCTGCTGAAAAAACATGGCGTGGAATGGAACGGTATGGCGGTAGTGAATGACTTCAATGCCGATTATCCGCTGGACTTTTACAATTTCTTTAAAGAAATAGGCTGCCACTACATTCAGTTCGCTCCTATCGTGGAACGGGTGTTCGGACATCAAGACGGGCGACATCTTGCCTCGCTTGCCGATCAGGAAGAAGCGACCAAGCTGGCAGACTTCTCCGTCAGCCCCGAGCAATGGGGTAATTTCCTTTGCGCCATTTTCGACGAATGGGTGAAGAAAGATGTAGGCACTTATTATATACAGCTATTCGACTCCACCCTTGCCAATTGGATAGGCGAACAACCGGGCGTCTGCTCCATGGCAAAGACTTGCGGACACGCCGGAGTGATGGAGTTCAACGGGGATGTGTATTCCTGCGACCACTTCGTGTTTCCCGAATATAAGTTAGGAAATATCTATCAGAAAACACTGGTAGAGATGATGTACAGCGAGAAGCAGCAGGCCTTCGGACAAATGAAGCAACAATCGCTCCCCACACAGTGCCGGGAGTGCGAATGGCTGTTTGCCTGCAATGGCGAATGTCCCAAGAACCGCTTTACACGAACGGCAAGCGGAGAACCGGGACTGAACTATCTGTGCAAAGGGTATCATCGTTTCTTCAAACATGTAGCACCCTACATGGACTTCATGAAGGAAGAGTTGATGAACCAGCGCCCTCCTGCCAATGTGATGAATTTCACGAAATCTAAATCATAATAATTAAGTTACAATGAAAATTAGAACCTATTTAGTAGCGCTCGCAGCGCTGGCGTTCGGCTCTACAACACGTGCCGACGAAGGAATGTGGTTGCTGCAACTAATGAAACAGCAGAACTCCATTGAGTTGATGAAAAAGCAAGGGCTGAAGCTGGAAGCGGATGATTTATACAATCCGAACGGAGTTTCACTGAAAGATGCAGTAGGTATCTTCGGCGGCGGTTGTACGGGTGAAATCATCTCACCGGAAGGTTTGATTCTGACAAACCATCACTGCGGTTATGCTTCCATACAGCAGCACAGTAGCGTGGAACACGACTACCTGACAGACGGTTTCTGGGCTAAGAACCGTAGTGAGGAATTACCTACTCCGGGATTAAAGTTCCAGTTCGTTGACCGCATCGAAGACATCACGGACATCGTGAACCAGAAGATAGCTGCCGGCGAAGTAGACGAAGTTACAGCTATGACCCGCCCTTTCCTCAATAAGCTGGCTAAGGAATTATTCGACAAGAGCGATTTGAAAGGCAAAAAAGGCATCGAAGTGCAGGCACTGCCGTTCTATGCAGGCAATAAATTCTATATGTTCTATAAGAAGGTATATTCAGACGTACGCATGGTAGCCGCTCCCCCCTCTTCTATTGGTAAATTCGGTGGAGAGACCGACAACTGGATGTGGCCGCGCCACACGGGAGACTTCTCCATGTTCCGCATCTATGCCGACGCTAACGGTGAGCCCGCAGAATACGCTGCATCAAACGTACCTTTGAAAACCCCGAAGTTCCTGTCCATTTCCATCAAAGGACTGGAAGAAGGTGACTATGCCATGATTATGGGCTTCCCCGGAAGCACCAGCCGATATCTCACTGTATCGGAAGTGAAAGCACGCATGGAAGCAGAGAACCAGCCTCGCATCACTATCCGTGGTGCACGCCTCGGTGTATTGAAAGAGGTGATGGCTGCCAGTGACAAGACTCGTATCCAATATGCCAATAAATATGCCGGAAGCAGCAACTACTGGAAGAACTCCATCGGTATGAACAAGGCTATCATTGACAACGATGTAATGGGCACGAAAGCAGAACAAGAGAAGAAATTTGCCGAATTTGCCAAAGGCAAACCCGAATACGAAGGTGTAGTAGAAAAGATTGATGCCATTGTAGACCAGACGATGCCATTGACTCGTCAATATTACTATCTGGCAGAAGCTTTCAGTGGTGCCATTGAATTCGGCAGCACGTATATGATTATGGACAATCTGAAAAAAGGATTAGAAGAAAAAAATGACTCCATCATCAACAAATCCCTGGAACAGTTGAAGGAGGTCTATGCCGAAATCCATAACAAAGATTACGACCATGAAGTAGACCGCAAAGTGGCTAAAGCCATCTTCCCGGTATATGCTGAAATTATTCCGGCAGAACAACGTCCGGCTTTCTACCAGATTATCGAGAAAGAGTTCAAAGGTGATTATAATGCTTTCATCGACGCTATGTACGACAATTCTATCCTGGCCAATCAGGCTAACTTCGACAAGTTCATGAAGAAGCCGACTGTGAAGGCTATCGAGAAAGATCTGGCAACTCAATACTCACGTACCAAGATTGAAAAGCTGATGTCACTGGCACAAGAGTTGAACGGTACTTCCAAGGAACTGGCACTGTTGCATAAAGCCTACATCCGCGGTTTGGGCGAAATGAAAGAACCTGTACCCTCGTATCCGGATGCTAACTTCACAATCCGCCTGACATACGGTAATGTGAAATCATACAATCCGCGCGATGCCGTACATTACAAGTATTATACCACTACGGACGGTATCCTGGAAAAAGAAAATCCCGAAGATCGTGAGTTCGTGGTTCCTGCCAAGTTGAAAGAACTGATTCAGAAGAAAGACTTCGGACGCTATGCACTGCCCAACGGTGACATGCCAGTTTGTTTCCTCAGCACAAACGATATTACCGGTGGTAACTCCGGCAGCCCGGTGCTGAACGCAAATGGTGAATTGATAGGTTGCGCTTTTGATGGCAACTGGGAATCTCTCAGCGGTGACATCAACTTCGACAACAACCTGCAACGTTGCATCAACCTCGATATCCGCTACGTGCTGTTCATCCTCGAAAAACTGGGAGGATGTGAGCATCTGATAAAGGAAATGAACATTATAGAGTAACAGGCCACCCTATGGAAAGATGCCTGTACGACTGAGCATAGATGACTATACGACTGAATAGGGTTCAGTCGTATAGTTAACCCTATTCAGTCGTATACTGATTCCCCCCCTCTTCAGAAGTATTTCTAAAGCACTTTTATATGAAAAGAATTATATTATCATTATTCCTGACATTTACAGTCTTCTCCGCCCGTGCCGACGAAGGTATGTGGATGCTCACCGACCTGCAAAAGCAGAATGAGGTTGCTATGACGGAGCTGGGACTACTTATCCCCGCAAACCAAATTTATAATCCTGATGGCATTGCCCTGAAAGATGCGGTTATCCACTTTGGTGGCGGCTGTACGGGTGAGGTGATTTCCGCCGAAGGACTGGTACTGACCAATCATCACTGCGGATACGGCTCTATCCAACAGCATAGCACGGTGGAGCATGACTACCTCACGGACGGCTTCTGGGCCATGAGCCGTAAAGAAGAACTTCCCTGCAAAGGGCTTACCATCACCTACATTGATGAGATATTGGACGTAACGGACTTCGTGAATGAACAATTGAAAATTGATCCGGACCCGAATGGTACGAACTACCTCTCACCCAAGTATCTGAAAGAAGTAGCCGAACGGTTCTCTTCCGAGCAAGGCATTGCCCTGACACCGGGACGCAAGCTGGAACTGAAAGCATTCTACGGCGGAAACCGTTATTATCTCTTCATCAAGACCACCTACAGTGACATCCGCATGGTAGGCGCACCTCCCTCATCCATCGGTAAGTTCGGTGCCGACACCGACAACTGGATGTGGCCGCGCCATACGGGCGATTTCTCTTTGTTTCGCATTTATGCCGACAAAGACGGAAACCCGGTAGAATACTCCAAGGATAATGTACCCCTGAAAGTTAAGAAGCATCTCACCATCAGCCTTGCCGGTTATAAAGAAGGTGATTTCACTTTCGTCATGGGTTTCCCCGGACGCAACTGGCGCTATATGATTTCCGATGAAGTGGAAGAACGTATGGAAACCACTAACTTCATGCGCCACCATGTGCGTGGAGTACGCCAGGAAGCATTAATGGAAGAAATGCAAAAGAACCCTGCCGTACGTATCCACTACGCCAGCAAGTATGCTTCTTCTGCCAACTATTGGAAAAATGCCATCGGCATGAACGAAGGTCTTGTCCGCCTGAAAGTGCTCGACACCAAACGTGCGCAACAGGAACAACTCCTGGCCCGCGGACGCGAGCAGGGTGACGATTCTTATCAGAAAGCATTCGACCAGATACGCAGCATTGTTGAGCACCGCCGTCCCGCCCTTTACCATCAGCAAGCCATTCAGGAAGCATTGGTCACCGGGCTGGACTTTATGCGCATCCCCAACACTTCCGCCATGCTGACTGCCCTGAAGAGCAAAGACAAAGCACAGATTAAGGCAGCCGCCGACAGCCTGAAAATAGCTGCGGACAAGTATTTTGCATCCGTACCTTTCCCCGAAGTGGAACGCACTGTTGCCAAAAAAATGTTGCAGACTTACATGCAATACATTCCGGCAGAACAACGCATCAGCATCTTCGAAGTGATTGACAAACGCTTCAAAGGCAACAGCGACGCTTTCATAGACGCTTGCTTTGACTACTCCGTCTTCGGGAAAAAAGAGAATTTCGAGAAGTTCATCCGCAAACCCGGTTCGTATAAGCTGGCTTTCGACTGGATGGTGCTGTTCAAGCACTCCATCACGGACGGACTGTTGCAGACAGCTATTGCCATGGCAGATGCCAACAAGAACTATAATGCCGCACACAAAGTATGGGTGAAGGGCATGATGGATATGAAGCGGAGTGCAGGTATTCCCATCTATCCGGATGCAAACTCTACCTTGCGCCTCACTTACGGCAAGGTATTGCCATATGAACCGGCAGACGGTGTGGAATATGGTTATTACACTACCCTCAAAGGTGCTATGGAAAAAGAAGACCCCAACAACTGGGAGTTTGTGGTTCCTGCCAAGTTGAAGCAACTGTATCAGGCAAAAGACTTTGGACGCTATGCCATGCCAAATGGTGAAATGCCTATCTGCTTCATTGTGAACACGGACAACACTGGTGGCAACTCCGGTAGCCCGGTATTCAATGCGAAAGGCGAACTGATAGGTACAGGGTTCGACCGTAACTACGAAGGACTGACGGGAGATATTGCCTTCCGCCCGTCTTCACAGCGTGCAGCTTGCGTAGATATCCGCTATACACTATTCATTATTGAAAAGTATGCCGGAGCTTCCCATATCATCAAGGAGCTGACGATTGCGGAATAAACCAATAATCGTTCTCCCTCACTACCCGAACGAATGATTATTCGCCCCTACAAACTATATGACCGCTAAATGCATATCATGCTTGTAGGGGCGAAATTGTTTTCACCTGTATATATACCCTTGAAATTATTTTCTCATGGAAAATGTTTCTTTTATGCAAGTATTCTAAAAAATACCCAAAAACGTATGTATTACAGGTATGAAAAACCATAATCCGTGAACAAAAAATACCATAATACGTTCTTACTACAGAAGTAATACAATTATTATATTAACAAAAAACATGTAGTAACAACAGAAAGGAAAAGATTATGGAAAAATTTGAAGAACTCATACAATCAGAAAAGCCCGTTTTAGTAGATTTTTTTGCAACTTGGTGTGGTCCGTGTAAGGCTATGCATCCGGTACTGGAAGAATTGAAAGGACAAATAGGTGAATCTGCACGTATCGTGAAAATAGATGTAGACCAGCATGAAGAACTGGCTTCCAAGTATCGCATACAAGCTGTGCCTACATTCATTGTATTCAAAAAGGGTGAAGCCGTTTGGCGTCATTCCGGAGTTATCAAAGGCAGCGAACTGAAAGCTGTCATTGAGCAAAATTCATAAAAAACAAGAAGATGAAGAAAACACTGACATTTGCAGTCTTGATTTTTGCAAGCGTACTCACATTTGCTTGCACCAATGGGACTAAAGCACAACCCAATGGGGTGGAACAAAAAGACGCCAAAAGTGGCGAAGTAGTCGTAATGAACAAGGATATGTTCGTAAAGGATGTATTTGATTACGAAAAATCCCAGGATTGGAAATACAAAGGCGATAAACCTGCTATTATTGATTTGTATGCAGACTGGTGTGGTCCCTGCCGTATGACGGCTCCTATCATGAAAGAACTGGCAAAAGAATATGCCGGTAAGATTGTAATCTATAAGGTGAATGTGGACAAGGAACGTGAACTTGCTGCGCTATTCAATGCAAGCAGTATTCCTCTATTCGTATTCATCCCGATGGAAGGAGAGCCGCAACTTTTCCGGGGAGCAGCCGATAAAGCTACCTACAAAAAGGCAATTGAAGATTTTTTGTTGAAAAAAGAATAATAAAAGGAAAAGTCACAGGAGTTAAGTATTAATAATTAGCGGCATATCTTTCCACTCATTATTATACCGCTCCGTGACAGTGTGATAACCCGACGCTTGCAGGGCCGCCAAGGCTTGCAGGCGTCCGTTGTTTATACGCTCCGGGTAGTGGGAATCGCTGTTCACCTGTACACGAATCCCCTTCTCAAGCAACATTGGGAAATAGCGTTCATTGGGGTAGAAAGTACCTAAGTCAAGCCATGCCTTTGTATTGACTTCTACGATATATCCTTTCCGGGCAATAGCATTGAAATAGTCCTGCATCAAAGCATCATACCAAGGTTCATCCAGCAATCCGGGACGATAGGCGGCAGCATTATAATGCATCTTGTCGGCATGACCCACAATATCAAAACCACCCAGTTCCACCATACGCATCAAACGTTCGTAATAGAGATGCACAACCCGCATCAAGTCGCCGCCAAACTCCTTATTTACGATGGTGCGGAATTTATCTGCCGAGACATCTATATCCACTACTTCTCCTTTATCATTATAGAGCAGGTGTACAGAACCGATACAATAATCCAGTGGCAGCTCGCGGAAACGAGCTATGGAGGGGTTACTTTCTTCATTCAGATAGTCTATTTCCAGACCGATATACAGTTCTATTTGTCCGGCATATCTAGCTTTCAGACGGCGGAATTCCGCCAGATAGTCGTCCATAGAGTCCCACTCCATCGTCCATGCCGTAGAGAATGGCAGGGGGGCATGTGAAGAGAAGCCATAGGATGTAAAACCTCCGCTCAGGGCAAAGCGGACAAAGTCTTCCATATTGGCACGTCCGTCACAATACAAGCTATGACTATGATAGTTAGTTAAATTTTCAGTCCTCACCATCTGATATATTTCATTCTTAATTCTTTCATTCTCAATTTCGAACTTCAGTTCGATTCTATTTCGCTGAGTTCCAACCAACGCATTGTCTTTTCATCAATCAAATCCGTTACTTCGGGCAAGCGTTTTGATTTCTCCGTCAGTTCTTCTACAGATAAGGTTCCACTGCACAAAGCAGCTTCGATGGCTTTTTTTTCTTCTTCCAAAGCAGCAATCTCCTCTTCCAGTTGTTCAAATTCCCTTTTCTCCTTGAAAGACATCCGGCGTTTTTCGTTCATACGAACTTTGGCTGTTTTATCTTCCAACGGCTTAGAAATTTCTTTCTCTTTCTCCTTTTCCAGACGAGTTTTCTCTTCTTTCCAATCACGATACTGGGTGTAGTTTCCGGGGAAATCGCGGATGTCCGCCTGACCATTGAACACCAGCAAGTGGTCTACCACCTTGTCCATGAAGTAACGGTCGTGGCTCACCACAATAACGCAACCCTTGAAGTTCTGCAAGTATTCCTCCAGTACATTCAGGGTAATGATGTCCAGGTCATTGGTAGGTTCATCCAATACCAAGAAGTTGGGATTGCGCACCAGTACCGTACATAGATACAGGCGGCGGCGCTCTCCACCACTCAGTTTATAAACATAGCTATGCTGGGTTTCGGGAGTAAAAAGAAAATGTTGCAGGAATTGAGATGCGGTAAGCTTCTTGCCGTTACCCAGTTCAATGACCTCGGCGATGTCCTGCACCACATCAATCACTTTCATTTGTTCGTCGAATTGCAAACCATCCTGCGAATAATAACCAAAGCGCACGGTTTCACCAATATCAATCGTTCCACTATCTGCCTTCTGCTCTCCCATCAGAATTTTGATAAAGGTAGATTTGCCCGTACCATTGTTTCCTACGATACCCATCTTCTCGTAACGGGCAAAGATATAGGAGAAATCTTCCAATATCTTCAGATCACCGAATGACTTGTACACATGGTCTGCCTCGAATATCTTGCTACCGATGTAGGATGCTTTCACATCCAACTTCACATTGTCGTTGTTGGAACGCTGTTTGGCTACCTTCTCCAACTCATAAAAGGCCTCTTCACGATAACGTGCTTTGTGCCCACGGGCTTGCGGCATGCGGCGCATCCATTCCAGCTCTGTGCGATACAGGTTGTTGGCACGGGATATTTCAACATTGGCTGAATCAATCCGCTCCTGGCGCTTTTCCAGATAGTAACTGTAGTTACCTTTATATTGATAAATCTGACGGTTATCTATTTCAATAATTTCGGTACAGACACGATCGAGGAAGTATCTATCGTGTGTCACCATAAGCAAGCTGAGGTTCGTGCGACGCAGGTAGTCTTCCAGCCATTCAGTCATGTCAAGGTCGAGGTGGTTGGTGGGTTCGTCCAGAATCAGCAGGTCCGGCTCGGTGATAAGAGTGTTGGCAAGTGCCACACGTTTCAATTGCCCACCTGACAGATGATTCACTTGTTGATCGAAGTTCCGTATCTTCAGTTGAGACAGGATTTGCTTGGCTTTTTGCTCATAATCCCATGCTTTCTCATGGTCCATACGCACCAGGATTTCGTCTAGACCGGGATGTCCTTCCGTCTCCATGCAACGTTCGTATTCCTTAATCAGTTCTACGGTACTGTTGCCATGGTGGAAACAGGCCTCCAAAACGGTAAGCCCCTCGGGATATTGCGGATCTTGTTCCAAATACCCCACTCTGAGGTCACGGCGGAAAGAAATTGTTCCACTATCATAGCCTTCTTTACCGGAAATAATATTCAGCAAGGTAGTCTTTCCACTACCATTCTTAGCAATCAGTCCGATACGCTGTCCTTCGGCTACACCAAGAGAAGCACTCTCAAGCAATACCAAATCACCGAATGACTTGGTTAAATTTTCTATCTGAAGATAACTTATCACAATTAATAATTATAAGTTAAAAATTAAAAGAGGGTTTTGTAGGTCTCTGTCAAATTGCAGGATTCGCCGGCTTTCACTTTACTCCATACCAACTTCATGGGATCGAGCCATTCTCCGGTAGTTGAGTTTTGCAGTACAGGGGCTTCCCGGTTACCGTCTATCAATGTCATCCACTCCAGACCATCTACCTCATTGGCAAGAATAACGCATAAAACAATGCCGAACGACAACCATGCTTCTTTCTTCTTTGGAGCGATAACACCACTGTCAATGATCTGTTGCATGCTAACTAAATCTTCCTCAGCACCCTGAAAATCTTTTTTCAATTGTTCCTTCACAGTGGTCGTCACCCACTCAAAAGCTTCATTAATCTGGTAGATTTCAGACAAGCGGACAGGTATAATCTCCGCCGGATACTTCACTCCTTCCTTGCGTACTTCCAGCGAGGCGATGACAGCCTCGGCTTCCGTAATAGACGCTCCCTTGTTTACAGTAAAAGAACACTCGAAAGCAATATCACCTGTGCCGGCAATCCAGAGATGGGAAGTATAATATGCACCGTCTTCTTCAAACATCTCTCTACTGTAAGCACATTCCAGATTTCCTATTTTTACAGAAGTTGCCGAAGGGTTTTCCTTCAGTTCCTGGCAGACGGCTTCCTTGCCGTACGTAGCGCTGCCTTTATATGCGGAAATACGAAAATTTCCGGTCCATTCACTGGGATTATAGAAGAGAAAAGAGCCTTCCCCGTCTTCAAACTCATTCCAGTCCGCGGGATATATCATGGAGAACCAAGCTCCCGGAGAGATAAATTTCTTACCTTGTGCCATTGTCATTCAGAGATTAATTGCGAGGCTATCTGACCTCGTCCGGCAAAAGTAACACTACCGCCGTTGATATGCAAACAAATAGAAACAAAAAACAGCCGATTCTCACGAACCGACTGTCCCAATCATCATCTATGAATGAAGACCACTATAGTCTTCAATATCTTATTAAATCCCTATGAAACTTTAATGAAAATCACATTTCTGTTTTCGAGCGCAAAGATAATCAATGAAATACATAGGTCCTCAATATTTTAAGATATTTAAATTAACATTCCATAAACTAAGGGATTTCACTCTGTTTATCGTCTAATGAATGAAGATTTATGTAATTCCCCATTAGAAAATCTTATTCAGCAACATCCCACCAAACTGAAACAGACCAGATATCATTATCTGTAGCTTTGGAGTTAGATTCTTTCAAATTTTTAGCATTAAAATTCACCTCATGAGAGCAATGAGCCATACGACGCCACCAATAACTATTATCCACTTTTGTAGCACCCGGGAATTTTTGAGAAGCAGCCGTAGCACGAATACTCTTCGGACGATCGAAGTCAGGATATACAACCCCAAAATCACCAACATTACCCGCCGAGAAGTTGAAGCGACGCATATCATTCCAGTTTTGTTGTGAGAATGACATTGCAATAAATTTCTGCTTCATGATTTCTGCCATTGTCAACTCATTTACAGCTTGGGCAATACAGCCACTTGCTAAAAATTCATCAATCGCAGCTTGAGATATAGGATTCTTACCAGGATTATTATTTGTTCCGTAAGATTTTAATTTAGTGTTCATAAAATCAAGATGACCTTTAATAGCATTTTTATAAGCAGTCAGCGCACCACCTTTATCGCCTTGACGGAAAATAACCTCGGCTTTGATAAAATCCATTTCATAACTTGTCATTAAGTGCGTGGGAGATTCCGGCAGTGTGTAGAAGGTTCCTGTGGATAAAATGGTACCATCAGCACCCTGATAAAAGCTTTCATCAGCAGCTCCACCTTGCTTACAGCATACTCCTTTCAAAGTCACATAGATAGTATCACCTTCACGTCCGGCAGTACTGACTGAGTAGGATTTCGTAGAAGCATTATATGTCTGCTGTGCAGGGCCTGAATTATTTAAAATATCAGAGTTAATAATATCAACACCGGCTGTCACCATGAAATAAGATTTTCCATTTTTATAATGCTCGTTCATAGGCAACATCTTTTCACGACGAGGATCATAAACTATACTTCCATCCGTTTGCGGATATTCAAATAAATCCGTGTAATATTTAGTCATACGAATATGATCGGACCATGCAGCACAGTCAAATAAGAACGATGTTTTCAAAGGGTCTCCCGCCAAAGCATCAGTACCTGTATCACCCGGATCATTCACATGATTCACAATGGTACTGGTGCTATAATCCTTAGGACCTTTTTCAATAGCAGATAATATCTCTGCAGGTTTATAAAGGGTACTCTTTTTGGAAAGATTATTAAGCCAACGCGCCTTCAACCCATAGACCAGCGCTTTCCATTTAGCCACATCACCATCGTTCCAACTATCTCCACTTTTCAGCGGAGTAGCATTAGGTTCCTGCGTCATATCGAAATAAGGCAAAGCAAGATCCAAGTCAGCCAGGCAACCTTCAAAAATAGCTTGCCCTGTATCATACTTCGGAGTAAGATAAGCTCCCAACGCTTCAGTATACGGACATTCTCCATACCAGTCAGTCATCAACATAAATCCCATAGCTCTGATTACATGAGCAACACCTATGTAATGATATGCTCCTTCTTCCTCAGCTTTTTTTATTAAATCTTCAAGATTACAAGCCGCACCTACAAACCAATGCTGGTAAGGAGTAGTAGAAATACCATTGCTGGCATCCCAATAAGGCATATAGTTATGCAGGTTTGTGGCCAAAGTGGAAACTCCCTTTCGAGAGGTAATTGTACCGTTGATAAAGCCTGCACGAAAACCTGCTGCACCGGCAGCATACCCATAGTGATGTTCAATCCACGGAAGCCTGGATTCCAAAGAAGCAACATCCTGCGTCGGAGTATTGGGATTATCATTCACCTCAAGCCAATCCTCACAGGATACAAATCCCATTGCTAAAACAAGGCTTAATCCTATATATTTTATCTTTTTCATAATTCTTACTTTTTATAATTCATATCTTTTAGAATGTCAAATTAATGCCGAAAGACATACTTGCCGTACTCGGCACACCACAATAGTCAATCCCCGTTGAACTTGAACCGGTCACACCGGAGCCAGCCACACTATTTTCGGGATCAAGTCCTTTATAGTTAGTGAAGAGCAATAAATTATTACCCGTCACATTGATGCTACATCCTTTTATAAATTTGGTCTTTGCCAATAAAGATTTATCAAATGTATATGAAAGAGAGATAGAGCGTAAACGCATCCAATTGGTTTTAGTGATAAAGTTCGATGATTCTTTCGTATAAATATTCGAATAATAATCCTGAATAATCTGATTACCGTTTCTCGCAGTTTTCACCGTGCCGTCAGGGTTCAAAATATCATAATTCTTTCCTGCCTCAAAAATAAATGTCGCATCTTTATAAATCGTATTGCCCTTTGCATCCGTCCCGTCAGGAACAACGCCTGTGATTTCTAATCTATCACGATTTTGCGTGCGGGTACTTAAACCGTTAACGGTCAAATCATACTCCGTACCATTATATATAGCACCGCCAAAACGGAAATCCCACAACATGGATAGATTCCAATTTTTATATTGTATGGTGTTATTCCAACCTCCAGTCATAGTCGGTTCACGGTTACCGACAAATTCAGTTCCATTGCTGGTATACGTAGGCAACCCCGTAGTTGCATCCAATATTACTTTACCAGCATCTGTACGCTTCCATTTATTTCCGGTTAATGCCATAAAGTCACCACCATTAACTGAGGCAGCTTTCACCCCACCAATTTGTACGTCCGTAACATACAATAATTCCATACCCTGCAACAGATTCTCAACAGTACCACGGTTTCCTGCAAAGTTCAGAGTAGTTTCCCATCTCCAATCTTTCGTCTCAACAGGGGTTGCAGTGATAGAGAGTTCCATTCCTTTATTATACACATTACCAACATTAGTTGAATACATAATATATCCATTTGTTTGGCTTAACCGAGGAGACACAATCTGATCTTTACTGTTATTCGTATAATAAGTAAAGTCAAATCCGATACGTCCATTAAAAAAACGCATTTCCAAACCCAGCTCAGTAGATTCTGTAGTTTCAGGTCTCAGATAAGGATTACCACGCGTCCATGAATTACCAGTGCCTACCCCTGCCAGAAAACTTCTTGGTGCCCACAGTGCAGTTGTAGTGGCATAGGCATCAGTATCTTTACCTACACGCGCCCATGATGCACGAATCTTACCAAACGACAAAACATCATTCTCTGGTAACAATTCTGTAAAAACAAAGCTACCACTCACAGATGGATAAAAATAAGAGCGATTATTCACAGGCAATGTAGATGTCCAGTCGTTACGTCCGGTAACTGTCAGATATGCAATATTCTTATAAGCTGCACGAAATTCTCCGAAAACACCCATCAATCTTTTACGACTCTGATAAGATTGAAACTGTTTGGTAGATTGATCTATATTTTCAAAGCTTGGAAATTCCGGAGTGATAAAATTATATCCTGTACGACGTTCGCGTTTTACTTTAGTATCTTCCGCTGAATGGCCTAACATCAGATTTAAATCGAAATCACCCACTTTCTTATTTGCCGTAATGATTAAATTGGAAGTCAAATATTCATAAGTAAAATCAGTAGTTGACAAGCGCCCATTCTGATAAATATCTTTCATTGCTGCCCCCGGAGCAATATAAGTATAATCATTAGTAGTATAGCGATCTATGCCAGCACGATAGCTAACATTCAACCAATCCGCTATTTTATAACTTGGAGCCACAGAACCTGTAAAACGGGTTGTTTTATCCCACATCTTATTCTTATTGATAATCCAATACGGATTGTCAGTGTCTGATACCAGATTCTGATTATCAGGATCTAACTCCTGAAAAATACGGTATTTACTGCCATCATCATTTATCCAACGCGACATATCCTCACTACGAGCCCAACCATACACAGCTTGCATAGCACCATTACCCCCTTTACCATCAGAATCCCAAAGTCCACTGGAAGTTAAAGTTTTATCTGTATTAGAAACCGAGAAAGCTACATTTGCTGCTATTGTAAAGTTACCATATTTACGGTCTCCATTAAAACGGAATGTAGTTTTATCATATCCTGTATTAGGCACAATACCATTTTGATCAAAACGAGAAATAGATAAAAAATAACTACCAGCCTTATTTCCACCAGATACAGTCAACGTATTATCATAACTTGCTCCGTTATTAAAGAAATTTTCGAGATTATCATATACTTTCTCTCCACTCTTGTATTTTTCTCCCCAAGAAGACGTAACCCAATCTGTTTCCAGATTCCCCAAATCATTATATTGTCCTCTTTTATAAGTATCTTGCATTTCAGGCAAACGATTTACCCAACTTGTAGTGAAACGGGTGTTAAAGGTTACTTCCGTATTACCATCAGTATTACCTTTCTTTGTGGTAATCACAATGACACCGGCAGCAGCACGCGAACCATAAAGGGCAGCAGCAGCAGGTCCTTTCAATACTGACATATTTTCAACGTCTTCGGGATTAATATCCATCACACGATTACCAAATGAAGATGCAGTACGAAGCATGCCATCGAAGCCAGAGTCACCACCAATAGCGGTTGAGTTATCATAAATAACTCCATCTACAACAAACAGCGGTTGATTATCACGTTCCAGAGAGGTACCACCACGCAATACAATTTGTGCACCGGCGCCTGCAGAGCCACCAGACTGAGTTATATTAACACCCGCAATCTTCCCATTCAATGAATTGATTACATTGGCATTCTTATTTTTTAAAAGCTCCTTACTATTTACGTCTTGTACTGCATACCCCAACGCTTTACGTTCTTTTTTAATTCCCATTGCTGTTACTACAACTTCACTCAATGCCTGAGCATCATCTTGAAGAGTTACATCATAAGTCGCAGCAGCACCCACAATTATATTAACTGGCTTGTAACCCACGAAGGATATTACTAATGTACTACCAACTGTAGCATCCACAGAGAATCTTCCATCGATATCTGTCACTGCACCTGTACCCGCACCTTTCACTAACACACTAGCCCCAATGATCGGTTCACCTGTCGCGTCTACAACTTTACCCGTGATTTTCTTTGCTTGTTGAGTACTTTGGGAACT
>NZ_JH992943.1:481895-791706 GCF_000315485.1 Bacteroides oleiciplenus YIT 12058
CCTTTCACTAACACACTAGCCCCAATGATCGGTTCACCTGTCGCGTCTACAACTTTACCCGTGATTTTCTTTGCTTGTTGAGTACTTTGGGAACTTGGCGTGTTTTCTCCATCGGCAGCTTTGACCAAATTCGGAGAAGACATCCCAAACAATACAAGCAATACTAATGATAAGCAATCATTTCTTTTCATAAGCTCTATAATTTGGATTTATTTGCAAACATATAAATAATTTTAGAAAACATTGCATATTCGTGATTAAAAATACCTAAATAAATATTAATTGATTTGCTTTTATACTTTAGCAAACATGAAATATATATTTAACAATAAAGCGATTTAAATAATCGATAATAAAATAATCACAATTATAAATTTTTTAAAGTAGAAGTAATCATTTAGAAGCGTAATCCCTCAATTATCAAACAAAATAACACGCTATTATGTTTTTAATCAGCTTTATGGCAATAACAAACATGAAACATCTTTTATATTATATACATCTTATTTAAAATAATAGTATAAGGCATTGCAATAAGAATTTAGAAATTAAAGAATTAAATAATTGAAAGACTTAACCTTAGAACTTAATTTTAATATTGAACTATTAATAAAAGTAGAATAGAAAAACAAAGCTTATTAACATAATCACAATATTTTAAGATACATAAATTTGAATAAAATGCAATCATCCACCATTAGGTAATATCCAAATTTTATCAAATAGCTATACTAATAAGATAAAAAAAAGATAGATATAGCATTTTATGAATTAGATGAAATGAGACAACACACATTATCAACAATCCTTCAACATATTACCCTGCTTGTTGAACATTGACACAAGGCAAGTAGATGATATATTATTAGTCGGACTATAAAGATACCACGGAGTTACTTCCTACCTCTATTTTTTAGTTTTAGATTTATTACATGGATAGTGTAAATTCAGAATTAAAATCAGATACATATTAAATATATCCTCATAGAAACTTATAATAAATATAGGTCATCCCCATATTAGTAGCACACAAAAATTACTAAAGCATACTTTATCATACAAGTACCAAGTTCTTATAAATAAAACAGTTTCTCTAAACAGGTGCTAACTCTTTAGTTAAATGAACTCACATCTCAGTTTATCTGTTTGATTATCAGTGATTAACCATATAAATATTGCTACTAATAGAATAGTTCTATATTTTATATTTAATTATTTGATTAATAGCACATAGCATACTTTGAGTTCCCAAAGTACTCAGCAATATAAAGAAATCACCAGTAAAGTTATGGACGCAACAGGTGAACCATTCATCATCGTCAGCGCATTAGTAAAGGGTACAGGTACAGACACTATGACGAACATCAATGACAACTTTTTGGTAGATACATCGATTGGTAGCACATTAGTAGCATCCATGTGATGGATATCAACCTGAAAGATATTGAGAATATATTATCCACTTTTCTTTCTTCTACTTTCCTATCGGTTGAATCTTCCTCCTCACATCCTTAGAAATCTCCAGAAACATATAGTTCAATTTGCCGGAATGAATGCCTTCTTTATTCTGCTCATACTTATTATTAGCATATTGCTTAGACTTATCAAATGTGAGACGCGACATCTGGTTCTGTGACTTACCTACCATCGTTGAATCCAGTTTTTCATCCGGAAAGAAGTCATCCAGATCCACATCACCAATCATAGTAGTTTCCAGGAAATTCATACTCTTACGACCCGAATCGGTATAATAGCCTACAAACATATGCCCCGGTGTACGCACCAGTATCGGTTCTATATTAATGGCGCGAAGCAAGGAAGCAAACAATACGCTTCCGTCCACACAGTTTATTTGCGAAGATTCCAATGCATCATCAAACGTGCGGACACGCTGCGAAAAGACTACATTGCTGGACAAACTGGTATTGGAAACAGAACTGTAACGGAAGTTACGCTTTTGAAGAATATTCCATAAAGCATATACTTGCTTGTCCACACCTTCGGCATTGCCTCCCTGATAGCCCAAGAAGCGATTGACAATACGCGTATTGAGCGCCTCACGCAACAATTTATCAATCATCGGATTTTCCTCATTAACATACGCTGCAAAGAAGATTCCCGTATCATGAAACTTTGTCCCGTTCGTGACATACCCCAACAAGCATTCATTAATGCTGCGGACAGAAAATGTACGCACCCTTTGCCCCAAGTCCTTATCATTCATTTCTGCTTTGATGGCCACACTGACCGGTTCTGCCTGATTATTATTCTTCAGCGCCTCATAATTCCATATAATATCGGGGTATATAGTATATTCTGTCCGCGGTTTTGCCAGCACGAACTCGGATACGGAACGGGAAAAGAATGGAGTCTCGGCAACTTCAATACGTACCCTGCTATACGCCTTTCCCGAACGAATCCGAATAGAAATACAGGATTTAGAGTTACCCACATACAAAGAATCAGCCGGAACAATGACTTGTGCATCCGTTGTTGCAACAGAAAGGATACTGGAAGGAAAGATATTGCCTCCCAACTCATCCGTTATCTCAAACCCGGAACGGAACGGAGCCGTATTCAGCCAAAAGGAACCTGCCACAACAATCACCAATAAAGCTATCAGAGCGGGTAAACGCCATTTATATCGCCGAAAATTTATATTAGTCAACTCTTTCATAACAATATTATTTATAGTAAGACAAAGGTAAGTATAAAAACTGAAAAACTGGGATGCAAAAGTAATAGTTTACAAGTTCTTCACCTTACCAAAACCGTGCCAAAACATTACCAACTCCATGTCAGGTCCGTATCACCTCCGTACCATCTCCGTATCTATACGCTTAAACCTGATATGAACCTAATACGGAATTAATACGGACCTGGTACGGAGGTGATACGGACCTGACATGGAGTTGGCACGGAGTTGATACGGAGTTAGTATGGACTTGATGCAAACCGGATTACCTTCAGTACATACTAAAATGTAACCAATTTGTAACACGTGTTTCACTTTCCCGTAACAAAATCGCCCCATCTTTGTCGGCGAAAAGAAATAAAGTATAACTTTGTGGTAGGAGAATTTGTTTTGAATACCTCATTTTAAATGAAAGAGCAATGAACGATTACCGTATTTTAGTTGTAGACGACGAAGAGGACCTTTGCGAAATCCTGAAATTCAACCTTGAGAATGAAGGGTATGAGGTGGATACGGCTAACTCCGCCGAAGAAGCACTGAAAATGAATATCAGTAGTTATAACCTTCTGCTACTGGATGTGATGATGGGAGAAATATCCGGATTCAAAATGGCCAGTTTGCTGAAAAAAGACAAGAAGACCGCCCAAGTCCCTATTATTTTCATCACAGCCAAAGATACGGAAAATGATACTGTAACGGGATTCAATCTGGGTGCGGACGATTATATTTCCAAACCCTTCTCGCTACGCGAAGTCATTGCCCGTGTCAAAGCCGTATTGCGCCGCACGCAGCAAGGGGAAACGGAACGTGAACCGGAACAAATCACCTACCAATCACTGACGATTGATATCACCAAGAAGAAAGTAAGCATTGACGGCGAAGAAGCCCCACTCACAAAAAAGGAATTTGAGATATTACTCCTGCTCCTCCAGAACAAGGGACGTGTATTCTCGCGAGAGGATATACTGGCACGCATCTGGAGCGATGAAGTCTATGTGTTGGACCGCACGATTGATGTCAACATCACCCGCCTGCGTAAGAAAATAGGTATTTATGGAAAATGCATCGTAACCCGCTTAGGATATGGATACTGCTTCGAAGCTGAATAATACCCCGCATTTCCTGTCGTTCAGCCGGAAGTTGTTTCTTTCGGTCATTTCGCTGTTTCTGGTATTTGCCGGATGCTTTCTAGCCTATCAGTATCAACGCGAAAAAGAATATAAAGTAGACTTGCTGGATATACAGCTACAGGACTATAACGAACGATTGCATCAGGAACTGTCCCATACTCCGGACAGCTTGTGGAGCGAAGTACTTGAGCAATATTTGCAAAAATATATCACCCAAGATTTGCGCGTCACCATAGTGAATGTACATGGAGATGTCTTGTTCGATAGCTATGAGAGCCAGAAGCTGGGCAATCACATTGGCCGTCCGGAAGTGCAAAAGGCGCTGACAGAAGGAAAAGGATATGACGTGCGCCGCACTTCGGAGACTACAGGAGTGCCCTACTTCTATTCCGCCACACTTTATGAGGATTACATCATACGCTCTGCCCTACCCTACGACCTCAACCTGATAAGACATCTGGCAGCCGACCAGCATTACATCTGGTTTACCGCCATCGTGTCGCTGTTATTAATATTCATTTTCTACAAGTTCACCTCCAAGTTGGGAACTGCTATCACCCAATTGCGCGAGTTCGCCAAACGTGCCGACAAGAACGAACCTGTAGAGACAGATATGCAATCCGCTTTCCCCCATAACGAATTGGGAGAAATCTCTCAGCACATCATCCAGATATACAAGCGCCTGCGTGAAACCAAGGAAGCGCTATATATTGAACGTGAAAAGTTGATTACCCACCTGCAAACCTCCCACGAAGGACTGGGTGTATTCAATAAGGATAAGAAGGAGATATTAGTTAACAATCTGTTCACACAGTACAGCAACCTGATTTCGGACTCCAACCTGCAAACTACAGAGGAGATATTCTCCATCAGTGAATTCCAGAAGGTTACGGATTTCATCAATAAATCCCCCAAGCGTCCGGGCAAGGAAGAGAAACGTATGTCCATCAACATCAATAAGAACGGGCGCATGTTTATCGTAGAATGCATCATATTTCAGGATTTGAGTTTTGAAATCTCTATTAATGACGTCACTCAGGAGGAAGAGCAAATCCGACTGAAACGGCAGTTGACGCAGAACATAGCGCACGAACTGAAGACACCGGTCAGCAGCATACAGGGATACTTGGAAACCATCGTCAACAACGAGAATATTTCCCGTGAAAAGATGCAGACTTTCCTGGAGAGATGCTACGCACAAAGTAACCGCCTGAGCCGGCTGTTGCGTGATATTTCCGTATTAACACGTATGGATGAAGCTGCCAACATGATTGATATGGAGAAAGTGGATATCAGCATGCTGGTAGGCAGCATCGTAAATGAGGTGTCATTAGAACTGGAAGAGAAACACATCACTGTAGTCAACTCTTTAAAGCCGAAAATACAGATACGCGGAAATTACTCTCTGCTATATTCCATTTTCCGCAACCTGATGGATAATGCCATCGCTTATGCAGGTATGGATATACACATCAACATCAGTTGTTTCCGTGAAGACGAGAAATTCTATTATTTCAGCTTTGCCGATACCGGTGTAGGTGTTTCGCAGGAACATCTGAACCGTCTGTTCGAGCGCTTCTACCGTGTAGACAAAGGGCGTTCGCGCAAATTGGGCGGTACAGGACTTGGACTAGCCATAGTCAAAAACTCAGTTATCATCCACGGCGGCACCATCTCAGCCAAAAATAATCAGGGTGGCGGATTGGAATTCGTATTCACTCTGGCAAAAGAAAAGTAATTAGCGGTTAGTGGTTAGTGATAAGTGATTAGTGCGAGAGGATTGAAAAATTAATCACTAATCACTAACCACTAATCACTTTTTTCGCTATCTTTGCGATGCATTGGTTTGCCATCTTTGTTCGGAGACGGCAATTAAAAGGGAATTAGGTGAAAGTCCTAAACAGTCCCGCTGCTGTAAGTTTCATGATATGTTGCAGGCAAAACAACCAATAGCCACTGGAAGCATGCTTCCGGGAAGGCGTCTGCCAACAGAAACAAGTCAGAAGACCTGCCATGCACTGTTTTTATCATTGCTTTCGAGGAAAAAGCGTTGAGTCTAATGAACCGGGCAAGTCGTCCCATCATTTTATTCATCCACCCTGTTTCAGAGAAAGTAAAGCAACAATAAACTCTGCCAAGTTTATTTGAATGATGTCCGGCCGAAGGGATTTCGTCCGGACATTCTTTTTCAGTATTTTCCCAAAAACAAATTCCATAGTCCGCGTGTTATACATACAGTAAACAATTAATACGTACAGTTATGGAAAAAGAATATGAACTTATCGACAATGAAGAACGTCATCAATACGAATTCCATGTCGAAAAATATACTCCCAAAATAGAGTATATCAAATCAAAAAACGGAGAAATCTATCTGACACATACCGAAGTACCCCCTCAGTTAGGCGGCAAAGGCATCGGTAGCCAGTTAGTAGAAAAAGCATTAAAAGACATCGAGAAGCAAGGACTCCGATTGGTTCCGCTATGTCCCTTTGTGGCCGGATACATTCATAAAAATCCGGAATGGAAAAGAATTGTATTAAGAGGAGTACACATTGGGTAAATTGAGAATTGAGAAATAAAGAGTGGTTACAGTAATAATGAATGATTATGAATATAAAGAAAGAATATACAAACGGTGAGTTGACCATCATTTGGCAACCCGGACTATGCCAACATGCAGGCATTTGTACCAAGACACTTCCCAATGTATATCATCCGAAAGAAAAACCCTGGATAACGATTGAAAATGCAACGACAGAAGAATTGATTGCACAAATCAAGAAATGTCCGTCCGGAGCTTTAAGCTACAGAATGAATAACGAAAAAGAAGAAGATAAATAAAAGTAATGAGGCTGCCAGTTTGAAATTGAATCCGGCAGCCTCACTTTTTTATTATGAAAAAGAAAGAGTTAAGTGCGTTCCAGTTGTACGGTGAAATGACGCATCAAAGGAGCCTCCCAAACAATACGAACTCCATGGGTAATACTCTCGCGGCGGTCGAAGACATTCTTCAATGCAACAGCTATCACCGCCATGTGGTTATCCGTATAAACACGGCGAGGAATGGCAAGACGCAGTAAATCCAGTCCGTTAAAACGATTCTCACGGGTCACGGGATCACGATCGGCCAGAATGTAGCCAATTTCACATCCTCTGATACCAGCTTCAAGATATAGTTCAACAGTCAACGTCTGTGCCGGAAATTCATTCTTCGGAACATGCGTTAATACTCTCGTTGCATCTACAAAGATAGCATGTCCGCCTGCAGGACGCTGATAAGGGATACCATATTCGTCCAGTTTCTTCGCCAGATACTCCACCTGACGGATACGAGTTTCCAGATTATCGAATTCCGTATTTTCATCCAGTCCTACAGCAAGTGCGCTCATATCACGACCATTCATACCACCATAAGTGAGATAACCTTCATACTGCACACAAAAACCTTTGGCACCTTCATACCAATCTTCTTTCCGTGTAGCAATGAAACCTCCCATATTGACGATACCATCTTTCTTGGCACTCATTGTCATACCGTCAGCCAAGTCAAACATTTCTTTTGTAATCTCCTTTATCGTCTTCTCTGCATATCCTTCCTCACGCATCTTAATGAAGTAAGCATTTTCAGCAAAACGAGCGGAGTCAAACAACACAGGTTTATTGTATCTATCAGCAAGAACACGGACTTCACGAAGATTTTGCATAGATACAGGTTGCCCGCCCGCGGTATTGTTCGTAATAGTAACAATGATAAATGGGATCCTGTCACCATATTCCTGCAATGCCTTCTCCAGTTTGACAGGGTCTACATTTCCTTTAAAGGGTATTTCCAACTGAGTATTCTTCGCTTCATCAATGGTACAATCCAAGGCAACCGCTTTCCGGCCTTCGATGTGCCCCTTGGTGGTATCAAAGTGAGAGTTACCGGGAACGATGTCGCCCTCGTGCACCAGATAAGAGAAAAGAACATTCTCGGCAGCACGTCCCTGATGTGTGGGAATGACATATTCGAAACCGGTCAGGCGAGTGATTACTTCTTTCAGTTTAAAGAAAGAGGAAGCTCCGGCATAACTTTCATCGCCCAGCATCATTGCTGCCCATTGGCGGTCGCTCATTGCTCCTGTGCCGGAGTCGGTTATCAAATCGATATATACTTGTTCGGATTTAAGCTGGAACACATTGTAATGAGCTTCTTTCAGCCATTGTTCACGTTCCTGGCGGGTACTCTTCCGAATGGGTTCCACCATTTTAATTTTCCATGACTCTGCAAAGGGTAATTCCATAGTGTTTACTTATCATTTTTGACATTTAGTTAACAAAAAGACCCGTATAAGTTCTTATACGGGTCGAATATACACATTAATACAGAATTCTCCAAGATATTTTATGTCTTTCTGTCAAAAAAATCACTCTTTTGATAAGAATTTCTTCTTCGCCTTCTTACTCATCTCTTGCATAATGAGGGGAACCGGATGTTCTGATACATAAATTTCACGCACTTCAGGTTTACCGGTCTTTTCGGAAGAGAGATAGAAGTCTGGTATATATGAATAGTCTTTCAGATCAGGACAATAAACATTGAAACGCAGATGAGAACCCTGCTCATAATTCTCTCCACCAATAATGCCGAGAGGTTGCCCGGGAATAACATCTTCGCCCGGAGAAACAAAAATCCCTCCATCTTGGAATAACTTATAACGAGCAAAAGTTCCATCCTTATGAAACACCTCCACATAATTCTCTGTTGCCTGAAAAGCAGTACTTTCAGACGTAGAAGCAGAATTATCGTTGACTTCCGTCACTTCTCCGCCACGGGCGGCAAAAATGGTATCGCCTACAGTCGTACGAAAGCCAAGTCCTGTCACACGTTTCTGTCCTTCCTTCCCAAGAAAATTATCCAAAGCAATCATACGGTTCACACGCACTGTTTTGCCTTCTGCCAGCGGAAAAAGATATATGAAGTTGGTATCTGCTTTCAAACGATAATTTCCCTTTCTATAGGTATAACGATATGAAAAGCCAATAGAAGCATTTTCAACAGCAGGACGCAAAGTTAAAAGACGAGTTTTACCAAAATGCGCAAGAGCTTCATGAACAGTTCCTTCAGGATAAGTAGTATTAGTCAACCTCGAGAAACTCAAAGAGACCGTATAGGGCGTATGAGAATCAGTTTCAGCATAGAAAGTTACTTCACCTTTGGAAGAACGTTCATAAGAGACCTTAACAACTCTGTCCGACTGGGCAGCGGCCAGTACAGGTAACATAAGGAAAAGAAAGAGATTATGTCGTAGTTTCATGGTATTATATTGTTTAAGATTAATCAGTCTGCCAAGTCAATACAAAGTCTTGATGCAATATATAATGGATGTGAAACTTCCGCTGTTCCGGTGTACGGTACTCTTCGGCAGAGAAGTCTCCTTTCTCAGAGACCGTGAACGGAAAGATATGCAGATGTTCCCGAAAATCCACTTCCGGTGTATTCATACATTTAAACATGACTTCTTTAGCTGACCAGTGGAGCAATAAAGACCAAGTATCCGTCCCCTGATAAGAAGAAACAATTTCATCGGTACGCATATACTTATGTGCCACTTTGTGCACCCGTTCACCGTATTGCTCTATATCAATCCCAACTTCCTTGCCGGGCTCGCCGATAATGACCGATACATAACCACGGGTATGGGAAATGCTGATAGAAGCAGTATTATCTGCCAGATAAGGCTTACCACTGGGACGATAAGCGATTTCTTTCTCTTCTCCTAACAAAGTGAACAGCAATACGCGGACCGACAACCACTCCAAACGACGATGTTCCGCAGAGAAGCACTGCATACCTTGCCGATATGTTTCTTGTTGCGGAAGCATATCCAATAGCTCGTCCAGCGTCTCGTCCATCTTCCAGACACCCCACTTATACGATGGTTCTATATGTTGTATGAAAAGAGACATATTCAATCAATCCTTCTTATCGGAGTCTGCCGGGAGTGGCTGGATAGTGAATTTGACTTTAAGAATACGACGGTTGTCCATCTCCAGCACTTCAAATTCATAGTGACTGTAAGTCACCTTTTCATGCAGAGCAGGGAATTCCCCTTTCAGTTCCAGCAACAATCCCGCAAGTGTATCAGCATCGCCCGCCACTTCATCAAAAACATCCTCGTCTATCTTCGTTATTTTATAGAAGTCAGTCAACTGTGTCTTAGCTTCAAACACCCACGTACACTCATTGAGAACCGCATACGTACGTTCTTCATCGTCATATTCGTCATGAATCTCACCCACAATTTCCTCGATGATATCTTCCATTGTCACAATACCCGACGTACCGCCAAATTCATCAACAACAATAGCAATATGAATTTTATTGGCCTGAAAGTCACGCAACAAGTCATCAATCATCTTCGTTTCCGGCACAAAATAGGCAGGGCGTATCAATGACTGCCAACGAAACTCACCCTTGTTCAGATGAGGAAGCAAGTCCTTGATATATAAGATACCTTTAATATTATCTCTATTCTCAGAATAAATGGGAATACGGGAATAGGCATTCTCAATAATACATTTCAGCACATCCTTGAATGGCGTGCGAATATCCAGATCCACCACATCCAGGCGGGAAGTCATCACCTCCTTCGCCGTTTCACCACCGAACCGGATAATACCTTCCAGAATATTGTTTTCTTCCTTCAGCTCCGCTTTATCAGTCAATTCCAAAGCATGCGAAAGTTCATCTACTGAAATATTATGATTCTTACGGGCGAAGTGCTTATTCAGAAAAGAAGTGGAACGCACCAGCACGGAAGCCAGCGGATAGAAAAGGGAACGGAACATCCAAATGCCTTTAGCCGCGAAACGGCAGAATGCCAGCGTCTTCTGTGCCGAATAAATCTTCGGCATGATCTCACCGAAAAGAAGCAAAAGGAAGGTCAAGATAACAGTCAGTATCAAAAACTCCGCAATAGGGGAATGAAACTCAAACACACTCATAAAAAAGAAATTGCAGAGCATGATAATGGTTACATTCACAAAATTGTTTGTTATCAAAATGGTCGCCAACAGGCGTTCTGTATCATCCAGAAGTTTACGGATTTTTTCATCCGAGGGGTGCTTCTTCTCGTCAATAGCATTCAAATCTGACGGAGAAAGAGAGAAAAAGGCTATTTCTGAAGCTGAGGCAAAGCCGGAAACAAGCAACAGCAAGCCTGCCAACACAATGGCGATAATTGCCGAAATAGTAGGGGTATGTACGGATATACCATTAAAAACTTCTGCCAACTGGCATGAATAAGCGTCTGGGTCCAAAGATTTTGGTTTTAGTTAAACAATTAGAACGGTAAATCGTCCGTTGTATTACCTTGTGCAGGGGTTGCCTGCGATTGTGCTATCGGTTGTGCAGGAGCGACACCTTGAGCCATATTTTGCTGCGGAGCAGCGGCACCCGGTGCAGCAGTTCCCCGTGGAGACAACATTTCCATATTATCGACAAATATTTCTGTAATATAACGTTGAATTCCCTTTTGATCATCGTAAGAACGGGTACGAATCTTACCTTCTACATAAAGCTTATCACCTTTATGCACATATTTGTCAACAATCTCTCCCAAGCGGTTCCGGAAAACAAGATTATGCCAATCAGTACGATCAGGAACTTGTGTGCCATTTTGCAAAGTATATCCTTTCTCCGTAGTTGCTAAAGAAAGCTGAGCAACGCAGTTTCCTCCATCATAATAGGTTACTTTAGGATCTTGTCCGACATTTCCAATCAATATTACTTTATTTACTGACATAAGCCTTTTTATTTGAATTTGCTGCCAAAATTAAACAGAATAATCACACAATGCAAGAATAAGCGCAACTTTTATAGATATTTCTCCAGGAATGCATGCACCAGGCGGGAAACTGCATACTGCTCCAAATCCTCTGTTTTCACCCGTTGGAAGGCAGAAAAAGAAGTGGAATTTTCTGGTAACACAACTTCGTAGAAATTAGTATATATCACCCTATGGGATAGCACATGCTTCACATTTCCGCAAACAAGGCGCAGTACCGGCATCTCTCCGCCCGCAAAAAATGCACGCACCTGCGGCAATTCCCCGAACTCCTCTTCCGATATGGGAACATCTGTTTCTATCAATGGAAGTTCGAAAAGATTTTTCCAAATGTCATTTCCCGTCCGCTTATGTAAATAGGTACACGCGCCCATGCGTACATATATATAATTGAAATATCGGTTGGTTGTTTTCGTCTTATGCTGTTTCACGGGTAGCTTTGCCACCAGATCATTCCGCAGGGCCAAACAGCTATCCGCCAAAGGACAAAACATACAATCAGCCGACTGCGGAGTACATTGTATGGCACCAAAATCCATAATAGCCTGATTATACACAGCGGGACGGGATTTATCCAACATCTCTTCCGCCAAAGCAGCAAAAAGTTTCTTTCCTTCCGTGCTATCTATGGGCGTGTCAATGCCGAAATAACGCGAAAGTACACGATAAACATTACCATCCACCACGGCATAAGGCATGCCGTAAGCAGATGAACAAATAGCCGCAGCGGTGTAGTCACCTACCCCTTTCAGAGCACGGACACCCTCATAAGTCACTGGAAAAGTGCCGTTCATGCTTTTGGCAGCCGCATGCAGATTGCGGGCACGGGAATAATATCCCAATCCTTGCCAATACTTCAGCACTTCATCTTCTGACGCTTCGGCCAAAGCCCCCACATTGGGGAAACGGTGGATAAAACGCAAAAAATATTCATAGCCCTGCACCACACGGGTCTGTTGCAGAATGATTTCCGATATCCATATTGTATAAGGGTCTGTGGTATCCCTCCAAGGCAGTTCACGCTTGTTTTCGGCGTACCATGCTATCAATTTCTCACTAAATATATTCATCTCTATTACAAGCACTTATAAAATTCTTTAAAAGGGCAATATTCTCGTTTTCCCCTCCTGAAGTACAAAAATAGCCCTTTTTCCCCCTAACAAAACTTAATCGGAAGACTTTTTTGGAAAATTGTCCAGAATATATTTTTTAGAGAGCGCAAAAAGCTATATATTTGCAGTCCAAAAAATTAGGAAACTATAGTAATAATATTTTTTTTAAAGAAAAATGACTAAAGCTGATATTGTAAACGAAATTACAAAGAACACCGGGATTGACAAAGTAACAGTACTTGCGACCGTTGAAGCGTTCATGGACACAGTAAAAGCATCTTTATCTAAAGATGAAAATGTTTACCTCCGCGGGTTTGGTAGCTTCGTAGTGAAGAAAAGAGCGCAGAAAACTGCTCGTAACATCTCCAAGAATACTACGATCATCATTCCGGAACATAATATTCCGGCATTTAAGCCTGCAAAAACATTCACCATCTCCGTGAAGAAATAATAAACAAGAGTATTAACCCATTAAATTATCGAAGCTATGCCTAGCGGAAAAAAGAAAAAAAGACATAAAATGTCTACGCACAAGCGTAAAAAAAGACTAAGAAAGAACAGACATAAAAGCAAAAAGTAATTTTTAGTCTGAAAGACAGAAATAAAGAACAAACTTGTGAAGCTATTTGTCTCGCGAGTTTGTTCTTTGTTTAAGTAGTAATTTGAAGTTAACAAAGTGACAAGGAACCAGGAGACAAGGAGGATTGTTGCAAAACATTTCCTCTTGTCAATTCGTAAACTTCACTCCTTTGTAAACTTGAACCTAAAAAAGCAAAAATAATTGTGACAAGCGAACTCGTTGTAGACGTACAGCCCAAAGAAGTCTCCATCGCCCTGCTCGAAGACAAGAGCCTGGTGGAACTGCAAAGTGAAGGAAGAAATCTCTCCTTCTCAGTGGGCAATATGTATTTAGGACGAATCAAGAAATTGATGCCCGGCCTGAATGCCTGCTTCGTGGACGTGGGTTACGAGAAAGATGCTTTTCTTCATTATCTGGACTTAGGTCCTCAATTTAACTCATTAGAAAAGTACGTAAAGCAAACTTTAAGCGACAAAAAGAAGTTACCCCAAATCACTAAGGCAACCATACTTCCCGATCTTGAAAAGGATGGCACCGTAGCCAACACACTCAAGGTGGGACAAGAAGTAGTGGTGCAGATTGTCAAGGAGCCTATCTCGACCAAAGGGCCGCGCCTGACTTCCGAAATCTCATTTGCCGGAAGATACCTGGTGCTGATACCTTTCAACGACAAGGTTTCCGTATCACAAAAAATTAAATCGAGCGAAGAACGCGCCCGCCTCAAACAACTGTTGATGAGCATCAAACCGAAGAACTTCGGTGTTATCGTCCGCACTGTTGCCGAAGGAAAACGCGTGGCCGAGCTCGACGGAGAGCTTAAAGTTTTATTAAAACATTGGGAAGACGCTGTTACCAAAATACAGAAAGCCACCAAATTCCCTACATTGATTTACGAAGAAACTAGCCGTGCCGTAGGCTTACTGCGCGACTTATTCAATCCCTCCTTCGAGAACATTCACGTCAACGACGAAGCTGTGTTCCACGAAATCAGGGATTACGTAGCACTCATCGCCCCTGAACGGGCAGGAATTGTGAAGCTGTATAAAGGCCAACTCCCTATTTATGACAATTTTGGTATCACCAAGCAAATCAAGTCTTCGTTTGGAAAGACGGTTTCATATAAGAGTGGTGCCTACCTGATTATTGAGCATACTGAGGCGCTTCACGTAGTAGACGTGAACAGCGGTAACCGCACCAAAAATGCCAACGGACAGGAGGCTAACGCACTCGAAGTGAATCTGGGAGCTGCCGACGAACTGGCTCGCCAGCTGCGACTGAGAGATATGGGTGGTATCATTGTGGTGGACTTCATCGATATGAATGAAGCCGAAAACAGACAAAAGCTTTACGAACGTATGTGTGCCAACATGCAGAAAGACAGGGCAAGACATAACATCCTACCGCTCAGCAAATTCGGTCTGATGCAAATTACCCGCCAGCGTGTGCGCCCGGCAATGGATGTCAATACCACAGAAATCTGTCCCACCTGTTTCGGAAAAGGCACAATCAAGTCGTCTATCCTCTTTACGGATACTTTAGAGAGTAAAATTGACTACTTAGTCAACAAATTGAAGATTAAGAAATTCTCGTTACACATCCACCCGTATATCGCTGCTTACATCAATCAGGGGCTTGTTTCCCTGAAACGGAAGTGGCAGATGAAATACGGATTTGGTATTAAGATTATTCCAAGCCAGAAACTTGCGTTCCTGGAATATGAATTCTACGACCCGCAAGGGGAAGAGATTGACATGAAGGAAGAAATCGAGATTAAATAAAAAAAGACGGCGAAGTAATTTAGAAACTTCGCCGTCTTTTTTATTCTTCCGCCGCTTTTTTCGAAAAACCCGCCGCATTTTATAGAGACACAATAATCATTCGTTTATACATGCCAGCCGATATATCTCTTTACTATCCTGTTTCGTCAGTTTCACATAATTACCTACGAGCTCTCCCTTATTACGGTGCAGACTGTCCGCCAGACGGTCAATATCAGGATTCTCAATGCCCAGTTCCCTAAACGTCACAGGAAGCCCCAGAGAGCTAAAGAAAGCTTTCAGTTTACTGATACCTTCAAGAGCCACTGTTCTCTTATCTCCCGACTCTGAAACGCCCCAAACACGAACGGCATATTGGGCAATCTTATCTACATTATGTTCCACCATCCACGTCATCCATGCAGGGAAGATTACGGATAATCCTGCACCGTGGGTAACGCCATAAATCGCACTGATTTCATGCTCCAGAAAGTGAGAAGCCCAGTCTTCTTCGCAGCCCACGCCACACGTCCCGTTATGAGCAATCATGCCAGCCCACATTAGATTGGCACGCGAACCATAATCCTCGGGATTCTTCATAACCTTGGGAGCTTCGTTAATGATAGCCATCAAAGTACCTTCACAAAGACGGTCACCAATCTCCACCTCTTGCGTATTAGTGAAATAACGTTCCATGATGTGTGCCATCATATCAGCTACACCACAGGCAGTCTGGAAAGGCGGCAAAGTATAGGTCAGTTCCGGATTCATGATAGAAAACACCGGACGTAGAACTTCGGGCACACGCAGGCTAAGTTTCTGCAAGCCGTCCAATTTGGTAATAACAGTATTACCGGAACCTTCACTGCCGGCAGCAGGAATAGTCAGGACTACAGCCACTTTCAAGGCTTTCTTCACTTTGGCTTTACCAATATAAAAATCCCAGAAATCACCATTATAGAGTACACCCGCGGCTATGGCCTTTGCCGTGTCAATAACGGAACCGCCACCTACAGGCAACAACATATCAGCCTGCTCACGACGGCAAAAGTCAATACCTTCATATACCTTCGTATCTACCGGATTGGGTTGTACGCCACCCATTAGACAATATTCAATCCCTGCTTCCAACAAAGACTGCTTCACCCTATCCAGCAAGCCGCTCCGCACCACAGAGCCGCCACCATACACAATCATCACCTTCCGCGCACCGTGCTTCCGCGCCAGTGTACCAACTTGCATTTCTGTTGCTTTACCGAAGACGAATTCGGTAGGACTATAAAAAACAAAATTATTCATGATTCATATGTTATATATAAATGATAATTTATTAGTGATTAGCGTTTAGTGATTAGTGATTAGTAGGCTGCGCTATTATTCCGCATGGCGCTTATCACTAATCACTAAACACTAATCACTGAACGAAGCTCCGCTTCGCTAAATTATCATTCAACGTATTTACTATACCTTTCAAAGAAACGCTTGAACGCTCCCCACTTCATCAGCCCTTTTTCAAAAACCAAGATACCCAGCAGTGCGCAAGATATCCCCAGCAGAACATCAATCAAATAATGATGTCCCGAATAAACCGCCGTACACCAGATGCCCACCATGATAAAGGCAAATAATGCTATCAGCCAACCCTTGCAACGATTCATTATTGCATAAGCCAACGCTACAACCATATACGCCGCATGCAATGAAGGCACAGCAGCAAATACATTGGCATTACGCCCATAGATTGAATTAAAAATAGTGCATCCCATCAACTCATCGAAGCGTCCCAGCCCCGCTACATTTCCGGGAGTATCCAGCATAGCTTCGAAACCATAATTCATGGCATACCAGGGCGGTGCCGCAGGATGAATATAATATCCCGCAAAACCAATCAGATTTACAAGCAGAAAAACCATTGCAAAGCGCAGATACATCCGGCGGTCTCCTTTCAGATAAAGCCACAAGCCGAAAGCAATAGGCACAGGTACCCAACAAAGATAAAACACACCTGCAAAGAAATCGGCAACAGACCAATGGTGTATAGCAAAATATTCGCAAGGAATAAGCGTAACCCCATTCACCGATATGCCGAAAAGGGATTTCTCTGCTTCATATAAGCCCTGCACATCAATAGGATTCACCTGATAATTGGGATATACCCGCATCCAGTCATAAGAAACGCCAAAAATAATAAAAGGCAGTAACGCTACTGCCAGTTTACGGGTTGTCTTCCCTGCAAAAAACAAAACAAAAAACAAACCCGCCATCAGGAAATGCTCCGGGCGGAGTCCGATACAAGCAGCCGTCAATAACAGGAAAACAAATGTTATGACCACTACCAACACCGTTTCTCTCACCGGAGGAAAATATCTTTTTATCATTTATTCAAAAGTTTATAGCAATGTGCCAGACGGACAAAAGCTGTCAGATTAGCTAATACGGCAATCACTGCCAAAGGAATAATCAATATCAACATCGGGTCGAAAAGCGTGCAATCGGAGAAGATGCCACAGAACAGGGCTCCCAAAGCGGTCAGCACTACTCGTTCGGGACGCTGCATGATACCCACTTTGCACTCCAACCCCAGCCCTTCGGCACGTGCACGTACATAACTCACCATCAGCGAACCAATCAAAGCAAGAAACGTGATAATAGAACCTATCAGATATCCCTGCAATATGAGATAATAAAAAATGCCAAACAGAGTAAACAGTTCACTGTAACGGTCGAGCACCGAATCATACAAAGCGCCAAACGTAGAAGACATGTTGCCCAAACGTGCCACACGACCATCCATCATATCAAACAGTCCGGCAAAAAGTATGAGTCCTCCCATCCAGCCCACCAGAGAAAGGTCTTCTTCGGCATCTGTGAATAACCCTGCATAAATAAATACACCAGCAGCCACAATGTTGAGCACCAGTCCGGTAGTAGTAATAAAGTTAGGCGTAATGCCTATTTTAATCATGCCACGCACGAGGGGGTTGATAATCTTGTATATCACCTGTTGCAGCCAATCTCTATAATTCATGTTCATCCTATTTATGTTCCAAACGTTGTTTCAGAAATCTTTTTAAGTTGTGGTTCCGGTAAACGAAAAACCGTTGCAGATAATAGTTCCAGAAGAATGCAACCAGCAAGGCTACAGTAATCTTAGACAAGATAAACACATCGTAGACGTAATATCCCAACAATCCGTTCACCCACTTCATCCGTGCCAGCCATTCCGTCAAGGCAAAAGTACCCCATGTATTAATCAGGATGCTCCCACCCCAAACAATAAAATACTTCAATCCTACATGTATCTTTTTGCAATCCTCTGCCTTGAATACCCATTCATAGTTGATTACACAATTGACAATGCCACCAATCACGGAACCAATGAATGTGGCATACAAATAATAGATACCGAATAATTTTACCAAAAGAATAGTAATCAGAAAATCAATCACAGTCGCTATCTGTGCAGAGAGTTGTGCCTTCATAAAAAGCCACGCTTCCCTACGCCAACCGGCAAACCGACTCTTTTCTTCTATTCTATCAGCCATCTCACCACTATTAAAACAATAAAACCATACACTCCTGCCAGCACATCGTCCATCATCACTCCCACACCGCCCGGCAATTTTTCCATCCGCCGGATGCCCAGCGGTTTCAGAATATCAAAAAAGCGGAACAGTGCAAATGCTGCCACTCCATACCATACGTGACCTGCCGGAGCCGCCAAAAGCGTTATCCACACGCCCACCATTTCATCCACCACCACGCGCGAAGGGTCTTCGCCCCAGTAGGGTTCCAAACGGTCGGTAGCCCATATACCGGCCACGGTGAACAACGATACCAGTGCAACAGTGATCCACAACAGACATGTTTCTGATATAAACATAGCAAGCCCGAACCAGACAAGCGTAGCCAACAAAGCGCCCGCCGTGCCCGGAGCAAAAGGAGAAAAGCCCGAGCCAAAGCCCGTGCCTATAAGAACAGGGAAGAATGAAGGTTTCTTCATTGAAAAAAGATATAAAAAAGTGATAAAGCGGTAAGGTGATAAAGCGATAAAGTATATTACCACTTTATCACTCTACCACCTTATCACCTTATTATTATTTATTAATCCAGATAGCTCGGTGATTTTTCACCCACCATCGTGCGGATTGTTTCTTTCACCATTCTCCATTGAGTGAACAGGTCGTGTACCGGCTCATTCTCAAAGTCATGCATCGGACTCTTGCAGAAGAATGACAACCAGGTCTGGATGCCAGACATGCCTGCGCGCAATGCCAAGTCACTGAAGATAACGAGGTCGAGTGCGATAGGCGCTGCAAGGATAGAGTCGCGGCACAGGAAGTTAACTTTGATTTCCATCGGATAACCCATCCATCCGAAGATATCAATGTTGTCCCATGCTTCCTTATTGTCTTTGCGGGGAGGATAATAGTTGATACGAACCTTGTGGTAAACATCACCGTAGAGATCGGGATATTTTTCCGGTTCAAGGATGTTGTCGATAACAGACAACTTGCTGACTTCCTTCGTCTTGAAGTTTTCGGGCTGATCGAGCACTTCGCCGTCGCGATTACCCAGAATGTTGGTAGAGAACCAACCGCTTACACCCAGCATACGAGTCTTGAACATCGGTGCAAGCACTGTTTTCATCAGTGTCTGACCGCTCTTGAAGTCTTTACCGGAAATGGGCACATTCATCTTCTTGGAGAATTCCCACATGGCCGGAGTATCTACGCACAAGTTAGGCGCACCCATGATGAACGGAGCACCTTCAGCGATAGCTGCATAAGCATAACACATACTCGGAGAAATCACTTCCGTGTTGTTCGCTTTCATCGCTGCTTCCAGCGAAGCGAGAGACTCGTGCTCTTTGCACAACGGAACATAGATTTCGGTACTTGCAGCCCACAACACAGCGATACGCTCGCAGTTGTTGGCAGCTTTGAACTTACGGATATCTTCGCGCAGTTGCTCTACCATTTCCCAACGGGTAGCTGCATCCTTAATATACGTACCGTTCAAACGCTTTGCAAAGTTATGGTCAAAAGCTGCGGGCATCGGTTTGATAGCCTGCAATTCCTCCTTCACGAGGTTCAGGTCTTTCTCTTTCAAGACCTCCGCATACATCGCAGCATCATAAGCGTTATCAGGGAAAATATCCCATCCGCCAAAAACAATGTCGTTCAAATCAACCAAAGGCACTACGTCCTTGATTAGTTTTTCGTCGTTGTTCTCCATGCGTATTGTGGCCATCTGTGCAATAGAGCCTATCGGCTTTGACAGCCCTTTGCGAGCAGCCAACGTACCTGTTATCATGGTCGTTGAGACCGCACCACCCACTCCGACTACCAGTACACCCAAACGACCAGTTGCCGGCTTAATGTTTTCTTTCATTGCCATTGTATCTTTTAAAGTTTAAAAAATTGCTCAAATTTAGGCTATTTTGTTCAATTGAGACTCGTCATTTTATCCGATTTAATGTTCTATTAGTAAGATTTAAGTTAAAACGTCATGTGTAGACTAATTCTAAGGCCGGATTTATCAATTCCGGGCAGATTTCTGTAAGTTAATCGCCAGACATAATCGAGGCGGATAACCTTCAAAATATTTTCTACACCGACGCCCACTTCCATATACGGGGTATCCCCCATAAAAGAGGTTGTGGCAGGGAAACGGAACAGGTCATTGCTGACCGACGGGTTATTCTTGTCGCTCAAATTGCCGTACAAACCGCGAAAGGAAAGGACTTCGCGCCATTTCAACTTTTTCAGTAGCGGAACACGGTTAAACAAAAAGCCATTAAGGTAATAAGTTACATCCCACGAAGCATATTCATCGTTCATAAACTCCATAGCATTCATCAGCGTATAAGACTCCGGCTGGATGGTATAAGAAAGATTGGCGTTTGGAATTATCAGTAACGGGAAAGGTACTTTGTTCCAAACTTTTCCTGCTTTCAAGATAACATCCGTGTATCCGAAAGCCGAGAACCAAAAACGCTTCTGGAAGCCGGCCTCCGTATAATGATAAGTGTAATCGCCTCCCAACACTCCCTTTGCAGCCACCGTATGCGATAGCGAAAAAACCGGGGCATCCAGCGAAACCGGGAAACGGTTCCATTGCGTCTGAAAGAATTTCTCATTCGGTGCATAACGCAACTTTACTTCAAACTCAGCATTTGATATCTGCTCCACCGGTGTTGCCATCTCATCCTGCCTCAGAAAAGGGATGAGATAAGAAGACTCATCCTGCCGGAAACGGCTCGTAAGCTGGAAAGAGAAACCAGAATAAAATTCATTCGTATAAGTCAGTTCGGCTTTACGCTGATAACCGATGCGGTCGTCTTTCTGACGTTTCAAGGACAGAAAGACGTTATCTTGACTCGTATACAAATAATGTTGCCCATACTGATTGACATCCGATGTATATCTCGCTTTCAAAGAATGAATCGGAAATTCATTGGCATACTCCTTCTTTTTATGGAAAGAATATTCCACTTCCGCCATACCTTTCAAACGGTGGTCGTCAAAACCATAAGCCATATATCCCTTATAAAATAGGTGTGGATTCAGCCACGCCGTCGTCATGCCTCCTGCACGCAGACGCACGCCTTCCAGGGTATTCCCGCTGATAGTGGTATTCATCATACCTATATAGAACAGAGGCTCTTTTTCTTTCGGCGCAGGTATATATCCGGTGAAGAGAACCTTCAACGTCTTCTCCGTCCAGTAATAAACGGGATAGGTACGGAGTTGCGCCATCATTTTATCCACAGAGGTTTCTTTCTTGCTTACTTCCACCTGCCGGTTATCATCCCAATAAGCCTCAGAGCGATGCGCGGCTTCGGAAGGTTCAATCACTTTCTCCGGTTTTCTGAAAGCAGTCAGAGCATCTTCGGAAGGCTCATAGACATAATTTCTGTAGTACACGTCCCGCTTGGCATAAATACCATCACTATTATCAACCAGTTTGAACTCGGTAGTGATATGCTCATCCGCAAGCTGTCGTGTGCCGTCTTCACCGCGAGTGAAATTCTGCTCCAAAGACATGTAATCCACAAAGTTCAGATTGATTTTCTGCGGAAAATTCATGGTGGCACGACGCACGAAATAGGTGCTGTCCAGTGTGACGTAAAGATGGCCTGTAAAACCGAACGATTCGGAGTTGAAGGGAACAAAGGTCAGATCCACACAAGGCTGACCTGCTATAGTGAGCGTGTCCATGAGGTAATATTTATAAAAAGAAGGGCCTAAGGAAGACAACGGGCTGACGAACTTGTTGGTGAACAACGTGATGTTATTCTCGTAAATATCCACGTCCGTCATTGTGACGCTGATGGCTTGTTCCATACCTTGCTGCGAAAGCATTTCGTCCACACCGGCCTGTCGGCGGGCATACACACGCTGCTTCTCACTTTTGGGCGATTTACGGTAATAATCCGTAGCCAGCAACTCGCGGTTGGAAACGGCAAGCACGGGCTTTCCCGTAACGGCGGAAGTATCCACGTAATCCGTCAGGAACTTAAATTTGCGATAAAGCCATTTCTGTTGCTTCACGCTGTCGAAATTATTGATGGCAAAGGTCATCTTTTCATAGCGGTCTCGTTGCCAGAAGTCCAACTCTTTGGGTGAGTAATCATCCCGGTGCTCAATCATTTGTTTCACAAACTCCACAGCTGGATTATCTTTCTTTTTATATCGTTCCCGTTTCGGTTTCACCACCACCTCGTTCAGGGCATACGTTGCCGGAGAAAGGGCGATGTTAAAACGCACATTGCGTGCCGGGTGAATGAGGCGAGTGTACTCATTGTATCCAACGGCAGAAATAACCAGCACAGCCTGGGCACGATACGTTTTGAAAGAAAAATTTCCTTTGTCATCGGTCATACCTCCCTCGGTAGTACCTTTCAGGTACACAGATGTGTAAGGCAGAGGCTCACGGGTTAACGAGTCTGTAACAACACCTTGTACCATATATTGCGCCCATAGGGGCAGACTCATCCAGCAAAGGCTGATGAGTAGAAAAATCCTTAAAAAAGTAAAACGCATACCTGTTTTTGTATTGAAGGATAAATGATAATTTATTAGTGATTAGCGTTTAGTGATTAGTGATTAGTGGGTTGCGCTATTATTCCGCATGGCGCTTATCACTAATCACTAAACGCTAATCACTAAACGAAGCTCCGCTTCGCTAAATTATCATTTATCCTTTTTTTTGAGTGGGCAAAGGTACAAAAGAAAACTCTTTTAGAAAGTTCAGTTTTACTCAATAAATGTTCTAAAAAACCACTTTTGCCCAAAACACTTCCTTTTATAAGCTGTTGTATAAGTGAAACGACGCAGAGAAGCATCGAAAAAACAATTAACAACCTAAACAACTTAATTATGGAATGGATAATAAACCAGCTCAGGGAGCGCCCCGAACTTGCCATATTCCTCACCCTGTTTCTGGGGTTCTGGCTGGGCAAGCTGCGTATCGGGAAGTTCAGTCTGGGAACGGTCACAAGTGTATTGCTTGTAGGCGTATTGGTAGGCCAACTGAACATTGACGTACCGGGTCCCATCAAATCCGTATTCTTTCTACTCTTCCTGTTTGCCGTCGGCTACAAAGTAGGCCCGCAATTCTTCCGCGGACTGAAAAAGGACGGACTTCCACAGGTCGGCTTTGCCGTACTGATGTGTGTGTCCGTACTGGTCGTAACCTGGCTTCTTGCCCTACTGATGGGCTACAATCCGGGGGAAGCAGCCGGACTCTTAGCCGGCTCACAAACCATCTCAGCCGTTATCGGAGTAGCCGAAGACACCATGGCAAACATGGGACTCACCGAAGCGCAACGGCAGAGTTATATCAATATCATCCCCGTATCTTATGCCGTGACTTACGTCTTCGGTACGGCAGGTTCAGCTTGGGTACTCTCCACCCTCGGCCCCAAACTCTTGGGCGGACTGGAGAAAGTGAAAGCCGCCTGCAAGGAACTGGAAGCCAAAATGGGCAGTTCCGAAGCCGACGAACCGGGCTTCATGCACGCTGCCCGTCCCGTGACTTTCCGCGCATATAAGGTTGAGAATGAATGGTTCAAACCGGGCCGCCGTGTGATAGATCTGGAAGTCTACTTCCAGCAACACGACAAACGCTTGTTCGTGGAACGCCTGCGCAAAAAAGGTATTGTCCGCGAAGTAAGCCCGAACACCATACTGGAAATAGGAGATGAGGTCGTACTTAGCGGACGCCGTGAATACGTCATCGGTGAAGAAGACTGGATAGGTGAAGAAGTGCAGGACGCGCAGTTACTCGACTTCCCCGCAGAAACCTTGCCCGTCACAATCACCAAAAAGACATTTGCCGGAAAGACGGTAGCCAATATCCGCAGACAGAAATTCATGCACGGTGTCAGCATCCGCAGCATCAAGCGGGCAGGAATTGAAATTCCCGTATTGGCACAAACCAAGCTGGATGCCGGTGACGTCATCGAAGTGGTAGGCACCAAACAAGAAGTGGAAAGTGCTGCCGTACGCATAGGTTATGTTGACCGACCAACCCATCAAACAGATATGATATTCGTAGGCTTGGGCATCCTGATAGGTGGTCTGTTCGGTGCACTGTCCATCCACATCGGCGGTGTCCCCATCAGCCTGAGCACAAGTGGTGGCGCATTGATAGCCGGATTATTCTTTGGCTGGCTGCGCAGTAAGCACCCTACGTTCGGTCGTATTCCCGAAGCATCGCTGTGGGTACTGAATAATGTAGGATTGAATATGTTCATCGCCGTAGTGGGCATTGCCGCCGGACCGAGTTTCGTGCAAGGTTTCCGGGATGTGGGACTCAGTTTGTTCATTGTAGGCGCCGTAGCCACTACCCTACCGCTAATCATAGGTTTACTGCTTGCAAAGTACGTCTTCAAGTTCCATCCCGCCATTGCCCTGGGATGCTGTGCCGGAGCACGCACCACGACAGCCGCACTGGGTGCCATACAAGATGCCGTAGAGAGTGAGACGCCTGCGCTGGGTTATACGGTGACGTATGCCGTAGGTAACACCTTATTAATAATATGGGGTGTTGCCATTGTGCTCCTGGTTTAACTCCGGTCGTGCAGGAAGCAAAGAATCTACGGCCTGCACAAAACTAATCTCCGCGATGCAAGAAATTAGTTTCTTGCACTCCGAAGATTAGTTTATCGCCCTCAAAGAAATGATATAATACAAACTTAAACTTAACTATATGGATACCAAGAATTTTGAAAAGAAAATGGAGACCATCAGCCCTTTCGAGTTGAAGAACCGTCTCATTGATATGGCCGACGAAAGCCTGAAGAAAACCGCCCGCACCATGCTGAATGCCGGGCGCGGTAACCCCAACTGGATAGCCACCACCCCACGCGAAGCCTTCTTCCTGCTGGGACAGTTCGGCCTGGAAGAATGCCGTCGCGTGATGAACCTTCCCGAAGGTATCGCCGGTATTCCCGAAAAATCCGGCATTGCCTCCCGCTTCGAAGCATTCCTCAAAAAGAACAATGCCGCCCACGGTGCCCAACTTCTGGAACAAACCTACAACTATCTGTTGATGCAGCATGCCGCCGACCCCGACTCACTGGTACACGAATGGGCGGAAGCCATCATCGGCGACCAATATCCCGTGCCCGACCGTATTCTGCACTTCACCGAAATACTGGTTCAAGATTATCTGGCACAAGAAATGTGCGACAACCGTCCGCCACGTGGCACTTACGATCTCTTCGCCACTGAAGGCGGCACCGCCGCTATGTGCTATGTCTTCGACTCTTTGCAGGAGAATTTCCTCCTTGACAAGGGAGACAGCATCTTTCTCATGGTTCCGGTCTTCACCCCTTACATTGAAATACCACAACTGAACCGTTACCAATTCAACATGACCGAGATACATGCCAACCGCATGACGGACGATGGTTTCCATCTCTGGCAATACAATGATGAAGACATCGACCGCCTGAAAGACCCGTCTGTCAAAGCACTCTTTGTCACCAACCCCAGCAATCCGCCCAGTTACGCCCTCAGCCCGGAGACGATGGCACGCATTGTCAATATTGTAAAAAATGATAATCCGAACCTGATGGTCATCACGGATGATGTGTATGGCACATTCAGTCCGCACTTCCGTTCGTTCATGGCGGAACTGCCGCATAATACGCTTTGCGTGTATTCCTTCTCCAAATACTTTGGAGCTACGGGTTGGCGCGATGCTGTCATCGCCCTGCACGAAGATAATATTTTTGATAAACAAATTGCCCGTCTGCCGAAAGAGAAGCGCGAGGAACTGAACCGCCGCTATTCAAGCCTCACGCTGGAGCCTGCAAAGTTAAAGTTCATCGATCGCATGGTGGCCGACAGTCGCCAGGTAGCACTTAACCACACTGCAGGGCTGTCATTACCTCAACAGATGCAAATGAGCCTGTTCGCTTCCTTTGCCTTGCTGGACAAGGAAAACAAGTATAAACAGAAGATGATGGAGATTATTGAAAGACGTCTGCATGCCTTGTGGGATAACACCGGATTTACGTTGCTGAAAGACCCGCTTCGCGTGGGATATTATACGGAAATCGACATGCTGGTATGGGCAAAGAAATTCTACGGAGATGAGTTTGTAGACTATCTGAAACACACCTACAGCCCGCTGAACGTCGTGTTCCGACTGGCGAAGGAGACATCCCTTGTTTTGCTCAATGGCGGCGGCTTCGACGGTCCGGAATGGAGTATACGTGCTTCGCTTGCCAATCTGAACGAAAAGGATTACGCAGTCATCGGACAAGGAATCAAAAGGATACTTGACGAGTATGCGAAGGATTGGAAAAAAACTAAATAATGATTTATGGAAATATTATGCGGAATCGCGTCAAACCATCGCTATACGTGCGCAGTGAGAACGTACAGCCATGACGCGTCAAGACTTCGCGGATAAACACCAAGCCGATTCCCTGCCCGTTCGGTTTGGTGGAGAAGAAGGGACTGAAGAGCTTTGCTTCAGTCTCTTTTGTTATACCCGGCCCATTATCCACAATTTCAATCGTCGTAGGCGCAATCGTACGCACCACTACCCTTCCTTGCTTAATGGTTCCTTCAGGCGCATGCTCTATGCTTTCCGCAGCATTCTTGATAATATTCACCAGCACCTGTTCCAAAAGAGAAGCATCCAGACGCACCGGCTCCACCTTCGGGTCACATTCCAGCCAGAGGAGGATATTCCGGTCATTGCACATTCCCTCCATAAAGCGTTTACACATAGACACCAGTTCATTCACTTTCACAGGAGCCAAGGTCGGTTCAGGAATCTTCACCACATCGGCAAAACGAGTGATGAAACGGCTCATGGAGAAGCAACGTTCCGTACAAACCCGCATCACATCGCAAATGTCCTCCATATCCTCTTCCGTAGAAAGTGCCTGTTCCACGGTATCGAGTGTGGACGTAATACCCGCTGTCGTATTATTCACCTCGTGCGCAATCATACGAATCACCTTTTCATACGCACGTTTCTCGGCACGCATCACTTCTTCCGTCATCTTTTCTATCAGATAAAAAGGATGATGAAATCCCCTGTCAATAAAAGAAGAGTGAGTACATTTATAAATATTCGCATCATTCAGCCGCACCACAGAGGTGTGATCTTTAGGGATGGTGGCAAGTTCCTCAGCCAAAGGAGAATCTATGCTCTCCATCTTTTTGCCCATCACCTCTTCCAGGTGTACCCCCATCATTTTCAATCCCATCGGATTGAGTTGGGATACTTCTCCATCCAGCGTAGTGATGACAACGCCCATCGGTGATGCCTGGATAAGCAAATCCAGAAAATGGTTCTGTTCGCGTAAGCGCAGACGTTCGTTCTTTAATTGCTCCATCATACGGTTGAACACATTCACAATGCGGTCCGCCTCGTATTGGCCTACTTTGCTGAGCCGGCTGCTGAAATCCTGTTCACGCAACAGTTCCATACCGCTGCCGATGATATTCATCGGCTTCACTATTTTGCGATAGAAGATTATCAGGAACACCAGGATAAATGCGATGATACCCTCTACAATATAGAGGTGTAACGGCTGTATCCCTTTTGCCAAGTAGATAAGCACCCCGCCCAAACCCAAAAGGAAAAGGACAAGTATGGAGAAATAGAACTTTATTCTCACGTTGTTAGTGATTAATGGTTAGTGATTAGTGATAATCTGTTAATGATAAAGCCTGCTAAGCACTCATCACTTATCACTAACCGTTATATTAAACTTTTCCAACCTTCTGTAAAGCGCAGCACGGCTGATGCCGAGCGTCATAGCCACCTGGCTGAGATTTCCCTTATGGCGGTCCAGAGCTTGCAGAATAGTCTGACGTTCAATCTCGTCCAGCGTCATACCTGCCAGTGATGAAGAATCCGAAGCCTTCACCGGATCATCGTGGCGCAGGTACTGCGCATCAAAGTCCGTGGCATCCAGTGTCGACTTTCCACTGACAAGGATGGTGCGTTCCACAAGGTTCTTCAATTCGCGGATATTTCCCGGATAAGGCAAACGGGAAAGGAAGTTCAGGGCATCTGCCGAAAACTCTGTACGGGGCAATCCGTTCACCTCTGCCTGGCGGTCGGCAAAATGACGCGCCAACAAAGGAATGTCCTCACGACGCTCACGCAAAGAGGGCAGCTTAACGGTTATCAGGTTGATACGATAGAATAAATCTTCACGGAAAGTGCGTTCCGACACCATCTTGCGGAGGTCTGCATTCGTGGCAGACACCACGCGAATATCCGTCTTGCGGGGACGGCTGTCACCCAACACTTCAAAAGTCTGATCCTGAAGCACACGAAGCAACTTCACCTGACAGGAAGGGTCAAGATCACCAATTTCGTCCAAGAAGATGGTACCTTTGTTTGCCAGTTCGAAGCGGCCGACGCGGTCGGTGGTGGCATCCGTAAAGGCGCCTTTTTTATGACCGAACATTTCACTCTCGAAAAGGCTTTGCGAAATACCGCCCAGATTAACTTTTACGAACGGTTGTTTCACCCGCTGACTATTGATGTGGATGGCTTCCGCAATCAGCTCCTTACCTGTTCCACTCTCACCGGTAATCAGTACCGAGGCATTGGTGCGGGCAATGCGGGCTACCGTATTCAGCACTTCCATCAGTCCTTGTGACTTTCCGATGATATGGCTGCGGTTCAGCGTTTCGCTCTGCTCTTCCTGCGCATCTTTCGGAGCGGCAGTCAGTTCAAGGGCTGTCTCGATGCGTTGTAGCAAGGCGGCATTGTTCCACGGCTTCGTGATGAAATCGAACGCACCTGCCTGCATGCCCTGCACGGCAAGTTGAATGCTGCCCCACGCCGTCATCAGGATAACGGGTACATCGGGACGGAACACCTTCACTTGTTTCAGCAAAGTCAAACCTTCTTCTCCGGTGGTGGAAAGCGTGAAGTTCATATCCATCAGAATGAGGGAAGGTGCTTCGGCACGAACCACATCCATTGCTTCGCGCGGTCCGGGAACGGTTTGAGCTACATATCCTGCACGTTTCAGCATAAAACTGAGGGAAGAACGCACGGCACTATCATCGTCGATTATCAGTATCATAAGGTTTTCGTTGTTTTATGGTTTGCAAAAATAACTATTTTCGCCACAGAGGACACAGAGGACACAGAGTTTTTTCAATATATTTTCTTTTCCTCTGTGTCGTCTGTGTCCTCTGTGGTGAAATTATCCTCTCACAATGTCGTCAAAGTCAGCTTCCAACTCACAATTACGCTCAAAATCCCAAAGCGTCAGACTGCGGATCTGATAGAAATAGTACCAATAGTAATAGAGCTCGGAAATATGCTTTTGTCTTGCCGCATCTTTCGAATTCTGTGCATCGTTCAAGTCCAGCGTACTGATTTGACCTATCAAGAAGGTCTCCACACTGGTTTTATAGCGTTTCTCGGCAATGCCATCGGCCTCCTGGGCAATGCTAAGCTGTTGCGCCTGGTTATTAAAGTTAGCTACCAACAGGAAAATATCCTGGTTAAAGTTCATCTGTTCCTGACGGATTCTGGAAAGTACCACTTCACGGTTACTCTTTGCCACACGCACCTTTCCGCGACGCTTGCCCCAGTCCAGAATAGGAATTTTGACGCCCACCTGCACAATTTGGTTATCGAGCAGATCCTGATAAGCAGACGTAAGGGTTCTGTCCTGCCCCGTATATCCCACACTGGCAAAAAGGTCAATGCTACGCAGATTTCCACGAGCCGTGGCTACTTCAAAATCAGCCTCTAACTGGCGGCGGCGGATATTCTGTGCAAATGAGTTGCGCTCCAAAGATTTGTTCAAAACAAGGTCATATTCCATCTTTATATCCGGTGCAGATTCCGGCAACATCGGATTCAAGTTTTCATCTTCCGACAGTCCGAGGAACGAACGTAACTGGAACATTTTCGCATTCAGGTCACTTTCCGCTTCCGTCACGTCTGCCTTACCTTGCAGGGCATTCAGTTTCAACTGCAACAGGTCATTCTCAGAGATTTGCCCCATTTTGCGTTTAGCTATCGCCACTTCATACAGACGGTCGGCATTCATTTTATTCTGACGGGCAGTATTCAGATTCTCCTTTGCCAGCAACAAGTTGAAGAAATAGGTGATAGTCGTCATCGTCACCCGTTCCGTAGCAGTGATGAAGGCGGCTTTTGCCTCAGCATACCTCACAGGCTCAATGCGGCGGTTCCATTTCAAGCTGTTCACTCCAAAGATAGGTTGCGTCAATTCAAGGCTGACGGGAACAGACATGAACCGTTTATCTCCCCCGGAACCCAGTTGCTTGATGTATTCGAGGGAAGATGCAAGCGACAGTCTACCACCAGTGAACCATAAGTTCTGGTCGATGGAGAGAGTTCCGGAAAGTCCCAGCGTGTTGTTGCGCACGAAGGAGTAAGTACCATCCGAGTTCTGATAGCGACTGTAAGATTTATTGTAATTGGGCAATGTACCGTTCAGGTTCACCTCCGGCAAGAGGTCTGCACGGAAAGTACGATATTCCCAGTAGGCAGTTTTCAATTCGTTCAGTGCTACGGCGGCATCCACTGACTGTGTACGTGCCAAAGCTATCGCTTCGTTTAAAGTGATAAGACGTTCGCGTTCGTTTGTCAATGTATCGTTCTGTGCAAAAGCGGCGAACGGAAATAGCATGTAAGCTGCGAGTAAAATATTTCTTTTCATGTTTATCTAAAAATTGTTATAAACAGAAAAGCAAAGAGTGTGCCAAAGCGGCAGAAGCCCTCTGGGCGGGGGTAAGTGTTCGTTTTCGGACAGTGAGGTTGTCCATTTATGAACGGTAATTTAGTGATTAAGGGTTAGTGATTAGTGATTAGCAGGCTGCACTGTAATGCCGCATGGTGCTAATCACTAATCACTAACCCTTAATCACTAATCAAAGTACCCCTTTGCTACTTGGTAACTCAAAATGATAGATATCTCGTTTCACCGCCATCTTTATCGCACGTGCCAGTGCTTTGAAGATGCCTTCTATCTTATGATGTTCATTCTGCCCTTCCGCTTTCACATTCAGATTCATCTTGGCGGCATCGCTCAGCGACTTGAAGAAATGCAAAAACATCTCTGTCGGCATCTCTCCTATCTTCTCACGGTTGAACTCCGCATCCCACACCAGCCACGGACGGCCGCCGAAGTCCAGACACACCTGGCAGAGGCAATCATCCATAGTCAGGGCATAGCCATAACGTTCGATGCCACGCTTGTTGCCCAATGCCTGATAGATGCAGTCTCCCAAGGCAATCGCTGTATCTTCTATCGTATGATGCTCGTCCACTTCCAGGTCACCTTTCACGCGGATGGTCAGGTCCAGTCCGCCATGCTTGCCTATTTGTTCCAGCATATGGTCGAAGAAGCCCAGCCCGGTATGTATATCGCAGGCGCCATTCCCGTCCAGATTCAGGGAGACAAAGATATCCGTCTCCTTCGTTGTGCGCCTCACTTCCGCTGTCCGTTCTCCGGCAAAAAGGAATTCGGCTACTTTATCCCAATCTTTCGTAACCAAGGCACACACAGATTCCAGTCCTTCGCAAGTTGCCGCACCGCCTTCCGATACAGGTTTCAACAACGTGGTGTCATCTTGCAGGAAAATAGCCCGGCATCCCAGATTCTTCGCCAGTTCCACATCCGTAGGACGGTCACCGATAACGAAGCTGCCCGCCAGGTCATAGTCCGGATTACTCAGATATTTGGTCAGCATCCCTGTGCGCGGCTTCCTCGTGGGAGCATTATCCTCCGGCATACTGCGGTCGATGAAGATTTCATCAAAGGTGATTCCTTCCCCTTCCAGGGTTTTCATCATCAGGTTATGCGCCGGCCAGAAGGTTTCTTCCGGGAAAGATGTTGTGCCCAGCCCATCCTGGTTGGTTACCATCGCAAACTCAAAATCCAGTTTGCTGCGGATAAAACCGAGATTACGCATCACTTTAGGATAGAATTCCAACTTTTCCAGCGAATCCAACTGGTAGTCGACGGGCGGCTCTATCACCAATGTCCCGTCACGGTCTATAAATAATACTTTCTTCATACTCATTTGTATTTTTCCAGCGCTTCCATCAATTTATCATTCTCCATCCGTGTTCCCACCGTCACACGCAGGCAGTTGCCACAAAGTGAAATAGAATTACGATTGCGGACAATGATTCCTTCACCTACCAGATAATTGTAGATTTTCACCGCATCCGTCACCCGAGCCAGGAAGAAGTTGGCATCCGAGGGGAATACCTCTACCGTCAGAGGTAGCTCGGCAAAGCGTTTAGCCAGCTCGTCACGCTCCTCAATCAGCCTCTTCACCCAACGCTCTATCTCATAATACTTGTGCAACATCTCTATTGCCTGTTTCTGAGTGAGTTGATTCACATTATAGGGGTATTTTATCTTACTCAGAATACCGATAATATCTGTAGAAGCAAACGCCATTCCCAGACGGATAGCTGCACATCCCCATGCTTTGGAAAACGTCTGGAACACCACCAGATTGGGATATTTATCCAATTCTTGCAAGAACGAAGGAGAAGCAGAGAAATCATTGTATGCCTCGTCCAGAATCACCAGTCCTTCAAATTCACGCAACACTTTCTCTATTTCGCTACGCAGCAAGTCATTCCCCGTAGGATTGTTGGGCGAGCACAGGAAAATCAGTTTCGTCCGTTCATCCGCAGCCGCCAGCAACTTGTCCGCCGAGAACTGGAAATGCTCGTCGAGCAACACCTTGCGGTATTCCACATCATTCACATCGGCACACACCTGATACATGCCGTAAGTAGGATCGATAGCCACTACATTATCACGTCCCGGTTCACAAAATGCACGGAACACGAGATCGATGGCCTCATCACTACCATTTCCCAGAAAGATATGTTCGGGAGACACTTTCTTGATTTTCGAAAGTTCCATTTTCAGCTCCCACTGCATCGGGTCGGGATAACGGTTGTGCGGCAGGTTATACGGATTCTCGTTGGCATCGAGAAACACCGATGCAACCGCACCTTTATATTCATCACGTGCCGAAGAGTAAGGTTTCAGTTTCCAGATATTCGGACGGGTCAGTTCTTGCAATGTTCTCATAATTTCATTTACGATTTACAATCGAATTCTCTTATTTTTTAATTTTCAATTTTCAATTTACCAAGTCTTACGGTTACCGCATTCTTATGTGCATCCAGATGCTCGTTCGCCGCCATCTCTTCAATAGCCGGACCGATATTCTTCATCCCTTCCGGACGGATTTCCTGGAATGTAATCTTACGGATAAAACTGTCGAGGCTCACACCGCTATACGCTTTCGCATAGCCATTAGTGGGCAGAGTATGATTCGTTCCCGATGCATAATCCCCTGCACTTTCCGGTGAGAGCGAACCTAGGAATACAGAACCTGCATTCACCACACGCTCCGCAACCTGCATATAATCCGCAGTCTCCACTATCAGGTGTTCGGGGGCATATTCATTCGTCAGTTCCAGCACCTCTTCCATATCCTTCACCACAATGAGCTTACTGTTGGCAAGAGATTTCTCCGCAATTTCCTTACGTGGCAGGAGTTCCAATTGGCGCTCCACTTCCGCTTTCACAGCCTGCTGCAATGCTTCGGAAGTCGTAATCAGCATAGCCTGACTATCCACACCGTGTTCCGCCTGGCTCAGCAAGTCCGCAGCCACAAATATCGGGTCCGCGGTCTCGTCCGCCAGCACTTCCACTTCCGATGGTCCGGCAGGCATATCAATCGCTACGTCACGCAGGCTGACCAACTGCTTCGCAGCCGTTACATACTGGTTTCCTGGACCGAATATTTTGTAAACCTTCGGCACACTTTCCGTTCCGTAAGCCATTGAAGCAATAGCCTGTACGCCGCCTGCCTTGAATATCCGATTCACACCTGCCACTTGTGCGGCGAAAAGAATGGCGGGATGCACCCGTCCTTCCCTGTCCGGTGGTGTGCAAAGCACAATCTCCCTGCAACCCGCTATCTTTGCAGGCACAGCCAGCATCAGCACAGTAGAGAACAGTGGAGCCGTTCCTCCGGGGATGTACAAACCCACCTTTTCAATAGCCACCGCCTTTTGCCAGCACGTCACGCCGGGCATGGTTTCCACCTTCTTGCCTTCAAAGCGCTGGGCAGCATGAAAAGTCTCTATGTTCTGTTTAGCCAGACGAATAGCCTCTTTCAGCTTTTCGTCCACCAGCGTCTCCGCTTCTTTCAGTTCCGCCTCCGTCACCACCAGCGATGTCAGTTCCACTTTATCGAACTTCGCTTCCATCTCCAGCACCGCACGGTCGCCCTCTGCACGCACGCGGTCTATAATCTCCCGCACCGTATCGAACAGATTCTCAGTATTCATCACCGGACGTTTCAGTATCTCCGCCCATTGTGATTTATCCGGATTATTTATTAATTTCATACCCTTTCCTTACAATATCATTTTCTCAATCGGCAACACCAAAATACCTTCCGCCCCCAGCGACTTCAACTTTCCGATAATCTCCCAGAAACATTTCTCATCCAACACCGTATGCACTGAGCACCAGCCTTCCTGTGCCAGCGGCATCACCGTAGGGCTCTTCATCCCCGGAAGCACCTGAATGATTTCTTCCAAACGTTCTTTCGGCGCATTCATCAACACATACTTCTTATCTTCCGCCGTCTTCACTGCATCCATACGAAAAAGCAACTCTTTCAGAATCTCTTTTTTCTCCGCACACAAATTCCGGTTACCAATCAGCAGTGCCTCCGACTTCATCACCACTTCCACTTCTTTCAACCGGTTGCTCACCAGCGTAGAACCGGAACTTACAATATCAAAAATCGCATCCGCCAGTCCGATACCCGGTGCCACTTCCACCGAACCCGTGATAACATGTATCTCCGAATTTACTTCCTGAGTTTTCAGGAAAGTAGAAAGAATTCCCGGATAAGACGTAGCAATCTTACGCCCTTCGAACCACTGCACACCGGGATACTCTATATCCTTCGGAATAGCCAGCGACAGACGGCACTTACTGAATCCGAGACGCTTGATGATTTCTGCATTCTCATTCTTCTCCACATATTCATTCTCACCCACGATACCGATATCTGCCACTCCCGTAGCCACCGACTGCGGAATATCATCATCACGAAGAAATAATACTTCAATAGGGAAATTGGACGACTGTACCAGCAACGAACGTTTCATTACACTCAGTTTTATATCCGACTCTCCCAGAAATGACATCGTCTCATCATAGAGACGGCCTTTAGCTTGTACTGCAATTCTTAATAACATAACTTTATTTATAATTTTACGATTTAACCATTTACAAAAACTAAACTAGACTTAACTAAACTCCCAAAAACAAAAAAACGAGGCCTGCCATTATCCGGCAAGCCTCGTCATTCATTGTATCTTCAATTTATGCACATACAACCATACGCCTACCGATTATTCGTCAGGTAATGATGATGGTGATGATGTGCAACAATATTTTTCATACGATTCTTTTGTTTTGATGCGACAAAAGTAAACTATCTGTTTGAAACTTCCAAAGAATTATCACAAAAAGTTTCGTTTTACTATCATTTTCTTAGTTTCACCACAGAGGGCACAGAGTTCACAGAGGAAAAAAGTTATCTGTATGGGAATCTATATTCTCAGATATTGAATCTCTGTGAACTCTGTGTCCTCTGTAGTGAAAAATCAAATCAGCGGCAGAATTTCTTCCTGTTCCACGTCACAATGATGGAAAAACATCTCCTTCTCCGACTTCTCCTGCGAGAATGTGAAATAAGTACATACCGATTCGGTACAAACCTCTCCAGCTTCATTATAAAGTTTTGCGTCGATAATCACGATATTCCGCTTCTGCTCGCGTATGGACGCCCGCAACACCACATGCGAATCTGTGGTAGACACCGACTTGCGGAAACGAGTTTCCATCTTCGAGGTCACCCCGGTAGTCTGCAACTTACGGATTATCACCCAGCCACAAATCTCGTCAAGCAACACCGACTGAATTCCGCCGTGCAACGTCTTGACCCAACCTTGATACTCCGGACGCGGCTTCCAGATGCTCACCACCTCATCGCCATCCTCATAAAACTCCATTTTCACACCAGCCTCATTATTAGGAGCACAACCGAAACAGTTGTATCCTTCCAGGTCTTTCCACGGATTGATAATCTTCTTCATACAGTCTTGCTTTTTATATAGTTTTATTCATAATATACATACTCGCGTTCTTCGTACACTACAGGCACATCATTCACATACTTAATCCTGATTTTCCAGTTGCCACGGTCGTCTTTGTGGAATTTATAGACATACTTCGTTTCCTCCGTTTGCCCGTCGAGCCGTTCCGTGCCCGAAATCATCTCACCTTTCGCATTGTACCGATACGTATACACATTACTTCCCGTTCCGGGAGACAGCAAATACTCCTCTCCCACAATGCGCCCCTGGAAATTATACGCTCTCCGGACCGGATAAACCGGTTCATCTCCTTCGGGCCGGACAAGCACTTTGCGCTCCACTTGCTGCCCATAGGAATCATATATATAACGGAATTCCTGACATTTTGTTCCATCTGCCTTATAGCCCACTTCCTGCACCGGATTTCCCTCCAAATCATAACGGAACACATCTCTCCGCACCGCTTGCCCTTTTCCATCCAATACCGAACAGTGCTTCAAACGGCCCTCCTTGTCATACAGATAATTCTTGCTTCCCGTCAGCTCATTTGCCGGAGTATAATAACTTTCTTTAGATAAATTGCCATTTTCATCATATTCATACCGGATATTCTTTGTAGGCACCCCCGTTTCCGAGAATACTTCTTCCCGGGTCTTCCGCCCGTTTTCATCAAATTCACATACAAAGAACAGCCCTTTCTTTTCTCCCTTGTCCACAGCTTGCGCACCTTTCGGCACAGCCACATACGAATTCTGCCGCACCTTCTTCACTTTACCATGCACAGGCAATTTCTCCCGGTCATTTCCACTACCGGCATATTCTATATCCCGGCAAACAATGAATTTCGGTTCTCCGTCTTCTCCGCAGCCTTCAAATCTCTCCGTCCAGTTGCCCGCTTCGTCTATTTTTCTTATAGGGTTCTTCTTCTCATCCTCTTTCACTACTCTCAGCTTCCCCATATGCAGCACACCCATCCTTTTCAAGACTGTCGTATCCCATTTCTCTACGGAGAATTCTCTCAAGCGCTCCATTTTTTCGTCCGAACCATGCAATATCACCACTTGTTCCGGCTGTCCGTCCACACTATACATGATTTGCCTTCCCCACGTGGAACCCTTTTTATAATCGTGATTATATTTCTTCAGCACCTTTCCTTCTTCATTATACAAGGCAGAAACTATCCTAATGGTATCTCCCTGCCCGTCCATAAAGACAATACAGTTCAGACGGCCTTTTTCATCATATGTATAGTCCCAGCAGTCACTCACTCCCCTCTCTGCCGTAGCATAAATTTCACGGGACACCTGTCCGTCGGCATTATAGAGATATACCAGCTTGCCATGCGGACTGCCGTCCGGTTTCAGCCTGTTCTCCACCACTTCCCGACCTTTGCTGTCATACTTCACAAACTGAATATAATCCACCACCTTACCCGTCACCCATGAAGTATCCTTCAATACAGGCTCATAAACCACTGTACGTATATTTTTAACGCCCGGATAATCTCCGGCACGAAGCGCAGCCGGAATTATGGTCAGCAACAGGAAAGAAACAAATATTTTATACTCCTCAAAAAATCTCATATTCAATAGTCTTTTTCAATAACGTTGCCACAAATGTAACAATACTTCGGCACGCACAAAAAAAGACGGGAAGTTTTTTACTTCCCGCCTCCCTTTATCCAACGTCCTGAAACTCTGCTTTTACTTCGAAACAAGGACATTCCTTTATCCTTTCCCACGGATCAACGATACCGTTATAATTCCTGTCAGGACTCAAATCCCGATGCCCCACCACCTTGGCTTCCGGATAACTTTGCAACAAAGTGGAAACAAGACGATGCATCGCCTCCGTCTGCCGGGATGTACGCGTGTCGGCAGGACGACCGTTCACATCCAGTCCACCCTCATAACACACCCCGATACTATCCGCATTATATCCGCGTGCATGTGCTCCCGGCACATCTTCGGGCCTCATTAGTTCCACTAGCCCCGACTTGCGGATATAATAATGATACCCCCATGATGAAAGGCCTCTGTAGCGATGGGCAATATCCACATCGTGGGCACTGAAATCACTGTCTGCCCTTGTAGCGGAACAGTGAATAATAATCAAATCAATTTTTCTCATCCTATCATCTCCTCCAAAATTAGACCGTCATCGCATGAGCGCTCAATGCCCCCAATAGAGCAGAAGCTACAGCGATTACTACTTTCAAAATTGCATCCCAGGTTATTTTCTTCATAATAATTAATGATTGGTTATTAGTTATAACTCCCTCCCACCGCGCAGCCTTTAATTTTTAATTTTCAATTTTTAATTTAACCAAGTGGATCCTCCTCAAGTCCTCCTTCCCCACTACCGGAGCCTCCTCCCTCCGAGCCACTGCCTCCCGTGCCGGGAGTCTGTAAACTTCGCGTCAGCACACGGGTATATGCCATCGTCTTGGTGATGTCCGTCAACCCCTTGCCGGGCCGGAAGTTCACTCGCGATTTTTTTATCATGGAGGCAGTAAAATCTTCCGCCTTTTCCACACCCTTGCTACTGACCCCCATTTGCATAGAGCCCAAATCTCCCAGTCTCACAATGCGTCCCGCCTTCAAAGCGCGTTTCGCCTCATAAATGATGCCCGCCAGTGCAGCACGCACATCAGTTTCCGTGCATGTGGTACGCCCGGTTATCGCCTCGCACATTTCGTCGAAGTCCAACTCGCCCGAAGCCTGCGCCAGGGCATAATACTTACTCGGCTCATCCTTCTTTGAAGGATTTTTACGAGCCACTACCGAATAGTTCATGGATGTTGCCATAATAAAATTAAATTTAAAATATATGTGAATCATTGATTTACACAGCAAAGATAGCTTTCCCGAAACACCCCTTTATCGCCAATGAAGCTTTACGAATATTATTGAAACAAACACGTCCCAAAACTTTCTCAGACCGTTTATTTTTAGTAAATTTACATCACATTAGTAATCAATAAAGATAAAGACATGAAAGAAGAAAAAAGCACCTTCACAGTGCGCAGTTACACAAAATCGGAACTGGCTCACCTCTACAACCCGCAACTCACCCTCAAAAATGCCACACAAGTACTTCGCCGCTGGATACTCCACAACTCCGAATTATATGCCGGGCTGGTTCACCTGGGCTATCAGGACCGGAACCGAATTTTCACACCCCGCCAGGTGCAGGAAATAATCAATTATCTGGGCGAGCCTTAAACATAACTTTACGCAGAAACGCAAAAGTTATTCCCTGTTATCGTACACATTCGTTAATTTGCACCCAAATTTTAACAAACAATGAAGTATTCGTATTTTCAAAACAAAAAACAGCCGCCCGTCGGCGAAGTAACCGACCAAGAAGTGGTCAACCTCATCCGCCACGATGAGAAACTGGCACACATGACCCTTGACATTCGACAGCATATTACTGCCAATGACATCGCAACCGCTGATTTCATAAAAGGAGAACTCTCCTCCGTCACCTTCTCCGCCCGCTTCACCGGCGGACGCCGGTATGACAAGCTGACAGAGTACAACGGAGAAATCGTCATCGATCTCGACAAGAAAACTCCCGAAGAACTGGTACGCATTTCAGAAGCCGTCACCGGAAATCCGTTCACCCATATCAGTTTCACCAGTCCGAAAGGCAACGGCTACAAACTGACTGTACAGACCAGCCTGCCCGACGGCACCCTGCCGCAGTCTCCCGAAGAAGTCCGCAATTATCATGCCCACGCTTACGATCAGGTTGCGGCACTCTACGAGGAACTTTGCCAAACGGACATCGACGAATCGGGCAAAGACATGACACGCATCTGCTATCTGCCCCACGACGAAAACGTCTACCTGAATCCCGCCCCGCAGATTCTCATTATCGACCTCAACCGTCCGCTCAGGGAAAAGAAAAAGAAAACTCCCGGACGAAAAAAGGCTGCTGCTACAGCGGAAAGCACAACCTCCCGCCTGAAACCTTCGGATCACATCTGCTATACCCAAAGCGAAAGCCATTCCCTACTCACCCTCCTTCTTTACTACCACGACCATAAAAACAAGTACGAGGAGGGCAACCGCAACAATTATCTGTTCAAACTGGCCTGCACCTACAACGCTTATGGCATCCCCAAAGAAGAAGTCCTCCCTTTCCTGCACCTCAACTTCACCGATCTGCCACCAGAAGAAATCAACTCCCTGACAGACAGTGCTTACCAGCATACCGGTGAACATAACACATGCAAACTGACCACTCCGCAATGGAATTTCCTCCGCATCGGACAGTACATCAACAGCCATTACGAAACGCGTTACAACCAGATGAAGCACCGCATGGAGTGTCGCAAAAAGGGGGAAGATGATTTCGTCACGCTGGACGACATGACGAGCAACAGCATCTGGCTGGAACTGAACGAAGCCGGTTACCCTTGTAGCGTCAAGAACATGGAGAACCTGATCTACTCCGATTTCAGTTTCTCCTACCATCCCATCCGCGAATATCTGAATCATCTGCCCCAATGGGACGGCATCGACCACATCGGCCTTCTCGCCGGCAGCGTTCACACCCTCCCCGCTCAGACTGAGTTCTGGCTGAAAGGTTTCAGACATTTTCTAGTGGGTATGGTTGCCGCCGCCACACGGGAAGAGGTAGTGAACCACCTTTGCCTCCTGCTATGCAGCAAGCAGAACCTGGGAAAAACCACTTTCATCAACAACATTCTGCCGCACGAGTTGCGAACCGATTACCTCAGCACCGGCATCATCTCCGCCGGAAACAAGGACGATCTCTCCCGCATGTCGGAATACATGCTTATCAACTTCGACGAGTTCGAGGGCATGACAGGTCACGAGTTAAGTCTGCTGAAGGACCTCATCACCCGCAAGTTTATCAGCATTCGCCTGCCCTATGCCCGCCACACCCAGAACCTGCCACACTGGGCTTCCTTTGCCGGCACCTGCAACTATCCGCAAGTGCTGTACGACCCCACCGGCAACCGCCGTTTCCTCTGCTACGAAATCGAAAAGATAGACCGCCTCGAAATCGACTATGCGCAGCTTTATGCCCAAATCAAGCATCTGCTGGACAGTGGTTACCGCTACTGGTTCGAAGCCTATGAGAATGATGAGATAGAACTCAACAATAAGCCTTTCCTCTTCCAGACTCCCGAAGAGGAAATGGTACTGACGCACTTCCGAAAACCGGAGCGCTTCGAGAGTTTCAAGTACATGACTGTAAGTGAAATGGCAGAGGAAATCCGAAACAGAACCGGCTATCAATATAATCATGCCGGAAAGATTCTGATAGGAAAGATCCTCACCAAATACGGTTTCCAGTATGTGACAAGCAAGAATATGAGGCGCTATGAAGTGATACTTCTGGAGGCGGAGAGTGTGAGAAATAATCAGTTGTATCAATAAAGATATACCATTAACCGGATATATGCATCCATAGATGAAACGTTAAACAATTTCCAAAAAGAAAACTATATAGGAGGCATATATATGAAGATTAAGACAGAAAAAGAATTCCGCGCTTATCAAGCAGAAATGGAGAGCATTATCACTAAAGGTACATCTTTGGGTGATATGGAATTATTGAGTGAGGAAGACAAAACAAAATACATAGTCCTCTCTCAAGCCATCAGCGAATGGGAAGCTGCCTATCATCCACTACCCGGAAGAGTTTCAACTTTGATTACTGATGCTATTCGGGCAAAAATGGAAGCGAATAACTTAAAGCAGAAAGAAACAGCTAAATGTCTGGGAATATCAGAATCCAGAGTCAGCGATATTCTGAATGGTCGCCGTTCATTGAATCTTAATATCGTGAAAGTGAAATCATTCTACACTTTAAACGCATCAAACGGTTAGGTAGAAGTAGATTACTTCTATAACTTCCCGGATATACTTTTATTATAGTAAGTAATCACTTTCTATTTTTATCTTCCTCACGAAAGTTTTAGAAAGTAACCTATCTCTACCTAATCGTTCCAATGAAAAAGACATCGCCAACACAATTCATATAATAAAAAGTATGATGAAATAAAAGCCAGAGAAACAGACTTCAAAAAGTTGGCGGAAAATTTGAAAAAAGCGGTGAAAGATTTGAAAAATATGACGGTATTTTTCAAATCTTTCGCCGTTTTTTTTCCGTAACCCTTTCATTTAATCATTCATTTCATTGAAAGGGATGACAATACAATATTTTTTCGGAAGTATATCTTCAATTTCTAAACTGATAAAAATATGAGTGAATTTGTATTATCAAAGTTCACTTTATGTTTATGATTTCCTCAAGAATGAGCTGCTAACAGGCAAAATGCAATAAGGGCAGAAAATCATTTCCGCCCTTTCCCCTTACCCAATACATGCATCCTCACTCCTTTATATAGAATTCTTTTCCTTTTCAACACATGAAGCACCCCGAAAACACTCACGAAAATACCGATTCTATAATGCCACAATCCCATCGCAGAGTTGACGCCATCAACAAAGAGTATCAACGACAGCCCCGAAACAACAGCCAGCAAGAAAAGCACCGACAACAGCAACACGACTTTCCTTTTGCCTTTGCACCCTATCATTTTCAACCCTTTATACCAGCCCCAATGACTCTTGACATGAACAATCCCAAGCACCATAAACAACAAACTGACAATCGTGTGGAATACTGCCCAATTGTGCCACACCTCATGATCAGTTCCTTCTCCTGCAATGTGCAACTCGACACCCGTATAAAATGACAAAACAAATACGGGAACCAACAATAAATCCGTCAAGTAAATAAATCTGTTTCTATTCATCTTTTTTATTTGCAAAGATACCGCACATTGATAAATAGAAGGATAGACTATCCGAGGTGAAGATTGTACTATTCGAGGTATTTCTTCCGATAGCAAGTGGGACTCACTCCCACCGCCTTTGTAAACAACCGGGTAAAATAGGTATAATCATCTATTCCCAGATGATTTGAAATCTCCCGTATCGTCAAGGACGTGTACGCCAACATCCGTTTAGCCTGCAATATGAGTTCGTTCTGGATGTACCTACTGACGCTCACGCCCGTAACACTCTTTACCACTTCGTTCAGATACACCGACGAGATGTGCAAAGATTCTGCATAATGAGACACTTCTCTGTTTATCTGCTTTTCCGAGGAAAGCAGTTCTTTGAACGCCAATGTAATTTCAACGTGTCTTCTGCTTTTGGACTGTTGCCCTATCATTTTCCGAGTGGCATCCGTTATAATCCCAACGACGGCACCTGACAGATTTTGCAGCACAGTTTTCAATTCGTCGTTTTCCTGTTCGCTGATTCTGCGGAGGATCATGGAAAACAGTTGAGCCAATTCGGAGCGTTGCACATCGTTTAGCTTAAATGGTATCGGCGCCAACGTATCCTCGGCAAGAATTTGCTTTGTCGGAGTGTCTATAAATACCCCGTCGATAAACAGAAGGAGCGCCTTTGCGTCGCCCGTATCCACAATATGATGAACCTGATGCGGCTGGGTACAGATGACGTCGCCCGCCGACAAAATACAGTCTTTGAAATCAACGCTGACACGACACGTTCCGCTCTCCACCATACCGAATATATAGTAGTTATCCCGATGAGTGTAATCGATCATCCTGTTCGGTGAAGAAGGAGAAACCTCCTTTGCAAATATCCCGAAGTCTGACTGCTGAACTGCTTTATGTATAGGAATATCCGTCATTCAGATGTTTTTTGGCAAAGTTAGCAAAAAAGGCGGATTACTCCGCCTTTCATCATTCATACTCAGGCAATTCTCCCGCCCGTATCCGCTTTGCATACGACAGCAGCGACTCCCCGCTCATTATTTTTCCCGTCTCCACATTCACCACATCTATCATCGAAGTCAGCGAACGGATAATCTGTGTATAATTGTCCGCTCCATTGTAGCGCAACTTCCCTTGCTCTATCAGGTTCACAACAACTCTGGCAACCACCTTCGGGTTACCGTAGTATTCCAACCGGGCAGGTGTATCATGCTTCTCCGTCTGCCGGATCTGCCGGAGCAGACTTTTTTTTCTCTACACTAACCAGCAGCTCTTCAACGAGCGCATACTCGCGATCACTGGCAATTTTCAGCGCATCGCGCAATTCTTCTAATTCCATAATCAATAAAATATTTTATTTCTTTATTTTTATCTTTAGGTAAGCGCGGTCGTCAAAAGAACAGTTTCCTTTCTTTATCCCTTTTGTACTCTTATACAACCGCATACACATAGGATCTTTCTCCAGAATATCTGTAAGATAACATTCCGATTCATGCAAGGTGGAATACAAATGAGGATAACCGTCAGAAGACAATATCACCTCTTCCGCATCTCCAATGGGGAAAATATTCACCAGTTTCATCTGCACGGGAAAGCCATCAAACACAGGGAAGGCAAACCGCTGGCCTTCTACCGGACAATTCTGCAAAACAGCCTGTTTCTGCAGAAAAGGATAGATAAATTCCCGTCCCGGATCGTGAGATTCCAGATCTTTCATTGTAGCCCCGTCCAGCAAAGCCACTTCATTGACCGCCGCACGGGCATTCGCCATAATAGCATCAATCTCCTTCTCATTAGAGGAATACAGATTACCAATGATACACTGACAATCACCCACCTGCCAAACTTCACTCCGGGCATAACTATAAATCACGCCATTAGCCGTGAAACGTTTGCCCGGCTCTGCTTTTAGCTCATCAAGCAAACCATGCTTCACATAAAAATCATGTATTTTCTCCGTTATCTTACCAATAGCCTCAGCAGCATCAATATCTTTCGAAAAATCGCGTATAGCCTCTACGGCGAGCTCCATAGCCAGTCGGCCGGTTTTCTTACCCTCGTAAGTGAAGGTGGATTTAGCCGTAGCACCATCAATTACCGCCGCAAAGTAAGGTGTAATAATAATACCATCCTCATTGGTCTGAGGACTCTGTTTGCCTTTCAGGAAGCACTCCTCAACTGTAAAATAAGGAACGGAAGGAGCCTGAAATTCATTTTCTGACTGTAGATATGTCCAATCAAGTTTGCAATCCATTACTTTCAATTTATGTTTCAAATAGTCAATCAGGTATGCCGGACGGTCGGTCTGTAAGATCGTTGCCCCCAGATTATCTATCAGATATCCATACCCTTTATCCCGGTTTGCCAGTGAACAATCGTCATCATGCCCGCCCGCATGTGTATCCCATAAAGTATTATACCAGATATGGGATTTCCCGGCCATTATCTTCTTCACTTCGTAGGGCAACGGGTTGGTATCATGGGCAAACTTAAATTCAATAGCCACTGGTTTCAATACCCGAAGATAATCATTTAACTTCTGAATGGCATCTTCTTCATCCAAATTAACCTTCGGCATGAAAACCACCTTATCCAGATATTTTCCGTAATCACGTTTCACTTCTTCTGCCGGAGCATTGCTTTTCATTATCACCAGATTGGTGGTTCCTGTCTTCTCTAATAATTCATATACTTGATCGAAATAGTCAAAAGCCTTATCCAAATTAAGCATAACATGTCCTTTGGCAACCAATAATGCCTCTTCAAGAGTGGGAACCTTGTAAATAGTTTTAATATGGCACCCGTTCCGCAAACGCAGTTTCTTTATTTCAGCCAATGTATATTCTTCAGGTTTCCCTTTTCCGGTAGTAGTGCGGTCGAGGGTATTGTCATGCAGTAAAATCAGATATCCGTCTTTGGTACGAGCAAGATCTATTTCAACAATATCTACTCCCATTTGAATGGCATTTTCTATGGCTTCCAAGGAGTTTTCACAAGCATTGCGCCAGTCACCGCGATGAGCCGCCACCAATACATCCTTGCACTGAGGATTAAAAAGCTTTGTCCTTATATCATCAAGCCTGTTTGCCCAAAGGGCAAAACAGGTTGATAAAAGACAAAACATGAATAATACAAATATTCTTTTTGTCATAATTACTCAAATAAAATTAATAATACCCTTCGTTTTGTTCTTCTTCAATTGGTCCTACAGGATCTAAACGATCAATATGAGTCTGAGGAATGGGACGTAGCTTATGATAAGGCTTAATAGCTGCTTCTGCTTCAGAATTATATTTCTTCACCCATTCATAAAATTTCTCCGTACGTACTAAATCTTCCCAACGACAAATTTCACCCAACAGTTCACGACCACGCTCATCTAACATAAACGATACGAAATCACCGGCTGAAAGTTCAGCAGCAGTTACTTTTATATCATCATAAGTACTGTTCATATCATTAATATCTCCCCCTTCAACTTCCCAGTATTGTGCAGTTTTAGTTTCTCCATCTGCCCATGCGGCACGTTCACGGATGACATTAATATATTGGGCAGCCAAATCAAAATCACCTTTCCTGCCAGCCGCCTCGGCAGCTATCAAATAGGTTTCACCTAAACGCATGCGTACCCATTCACGTGATGATGCTCTCTCTGCAACAGAAGGGCGATTAGGAGCCATGTGCTTGATTAGAGTAGGATAATGCTTGGAATCGTGTACCTCATACGGATAATAAGTATAAGATTTATTAGCACGCAGTTTCTTCATCTCTATGCTGTTCTTTGTGAATCCGGTTTTCTCGATGGTGTAATATATAGCCGTATCACCTACTTCAAATTTCTTTTTTCCTGCTATCTGTCCTTTCGACGGATCAGGAGTGAAATAGATTTCACCTTTATCTTCAAGTTGTTCCCATACAGGAATTGTCTTTGTATAGTTTGACATATACGCCCAACGAAAACTCTTATAAAAACGAGAATCGTTTTTACGGTCGTAAAGTCCGAATAAGACCTTATCTGTCGGACGATAACGCTTATATGGACGCCCATAAAATATATCACGTTCCATACCGGCTTCGTCATCATAAACCGGCAGCCAATATAAATGGAAAGTATTCCCTTCATCATTGAAAATAGGATTTGAAGTAAACTGGACAGCAAAAATCACTTCAGAATTTCCCATGTTATTTATATCCCACAAATCTGCAAAATTCTTTTGCAAGCGATAAGAACTATTCTTTATCACATTCTCTGCAAAATAGAGAACACTATCCATATCTGTTACCTTTTGTCCACGAACATCTGCCACAGCACTCCCTCTCGTTAAATAGACTTTAGCCAACAAATGTGAAGCCGCATAGGAAGTCGCTTTTCCCTTTTGTGAGTCATCCACCTTTTCCGGTAAATATTCAACAGCCGTACGCAAATCGGTAATAATCTGTTTGTATATATCTGCTATTGCAGTGCGTTTAAAATCGGTACGAATCTCGAAGCTGCCTTCAGTTACCAAAGGCACTTTTCCAAATTGCTGTACTAATTCAAAGTATAAAAAAGAACGGATAAAAAGCATCTCGCCCAGCGAAGTCATCTTTTTGGATTCACTCATATCAGATTTACGAATCTGATCCATAGCAATATTTGCATCACTGATACCTTTATAATGATTCTCCCACAATTTTGACAAGATACTATTTTCCGGGTTCAATTGAGTACCATAGCCATTAAACGATGTTTTATTGTTTCCATCGCTTCCGGCAGTAAACAAATCAGTACCTAATTCAGTTAACACGTCATATCGTTCACCACCACATCCCCAACGTAGAAAACTATATGCAGCAGCCACTGCCGCATCCACTCCTTGCTCGGTTCCATAATAATCATAAGTCATTTTAGGGGCATCGTCCTCACTCAACCAATTGGCACAACCTGTGGTTCCGAGCAACAAACTAACCATCAACAAAAATACATTTATCTTTTTCATATTCAGTTACATTTATAAGGTTACATAGAAAGATTTACACCAAACATCCAAGTACTATAACTTGGTGAAGTACGTCCATTAGCTCCCTCCGGATCAACACCTGTAAAATTAGTGAAGATAAAAGGATTATTAGCACTCAAATAAAACCTTACTTTATTCAACATAACTTTCTGTGTCAGGTCTTTCGGCAGAGTATATCCCAAAGTAATATTTCTAATTCTCAGGAAATCCGCTTTATCATATCCAATAGTAGAGATATAATCCAGCTTCTCAGTATCTGCACTCGGACGAGGGAAATCATTGGTAGGATTATTGGGAGTCCAATAATTTACCCTGACAGAATTGGCGCGTCCGGGCTTCTCCATAAATTCGATATCATTTTTCAGCATACGTCCAATACTGGCATACAAGAAAATAGAGAAATCAAATCCCTTATACTCAATATTATTCACCAAACTTGCCACAAACTTCGGACGCTTATTACCCAAAATAATCTTATCCTTATCTGTAATTTTATAGTCTCCATCCACATCTCTAAGTTTGATACTGCCCACTGTAAAGTTTCCTCCTTTTTCGTTAAACTTAGCCATCTCTGCTAAATCTTCCGGTGTATTTTGCCAGATACCGATCTTCTCATAATTATAATATACGTCAATCGGATTACCGATAAACCAACGGTTACCAATGTCATCTGACTTTCCGTTATACAATTCCACAATTTCTTCTTTATTAGCAGAGAACATCCAATCTGTACTCCAAGTAAAGTTATTGGTCTGGATATTACGCGTATTCAAAGTTATTTCAATACCCTTGTTACGTGTAGACCCTACATTAGACATCACACTGGAGAAACCGGATACCACCGGTAATTGACGTTCAAGCAACAAATCATGTGTGTTCTGCAAATACAACTCGACAGAACCATTGATACGATTCTTCAGAAAACCAAAATCGAACCCGATGTTCCATTGATCAGTAGTTTCCCACGTCAAAGAGCTATTAGCCATAAGAGAAGGAGCATAACCCATTATTTCCGTAGTACCATTGTTATAAACATAACGTTTCTTTCCAAGCTTTCCTCTCGTCTGATAGGGATCTACTGAAGAGTTACCTGTCTTACCATATCCTAAACGAAGTTTCAGGTTATCTACCCAAGAAAGTGACTTCATGAAAGATTCATCACTAATTCTCCACGCCAAAGCTGCTGATGGAAATAACACCCATTTGTGACCGTCAGCCAATCGTGAAGAACCATCATAACGTGCAGAAACAGTCAATAAGTAACGCCCCAGATAATTATAGTTGATACGCCCCATAAAAGATGCCATATTCCACTTTACATAATCACTGTCTACGCCATCAATTAATAAACCGGAGGCCAAATCATAGTACTTTAAGATATCAGACGGAGTGTTTTGTACAGAAGCTCCCAAGGTTTCCTTTAAATCTTGCTGGATGGACTGCAAAAGAGTTACACCTAAAGAATGTTTCTCATTGAAATCGCGATTGTAAGTGAAATAATTCTCCCAAGTAATCATCGAATACTTTTCCACAGAATTACTGGCAGCAGAATTTCCCAACTGTCGTTCTGTTGTAGCAGAAGCAAAGTATTCATAGTCTTGCACAGTACGCGAATCAATACCCAAATTGGAACGGAAACTCAATCCTTTTACAGGGAATTTAATGTCCACAAAATAACTACCTAAATAGCGACTGGTCTTCAAAGGACGGTCAACGGCACCTTCTACTGTATTCATCAAAGGGTTATACATTTGAGAGTCACCACCAACCAAACCAGGATAAGTACCATCTTCATTGATAAAACGCCCCAATGGAGTTATACGATATAAGTACATGTCAGTTTCCATCCCACTGCCCCGGTTCTGAACTGAATGAGAATATTGAGTTTGCCCGCCAAATTTAATATACTTATTAATATTGTGACTGATATTGAAACGAATTGAATAGCGTTCATAGTCTTTATCCTTCATTATACCCTCTGTTTTATTATAAGTGACCGAAGCCATAAAATTAGTTTTTGCACCACCGCCGCGGATGTTCAATTGGTGATCTGTGATGAGTCCATTACGTGTCACATCATCAAACCAATTGTATGAACGTATTTTTGAAGGATCATAATTACCATTTTCATCATAAGCCATCATTACAGACTCTAATACATAAGGATCTTGCTTGAACATAGGAAGCAGCATATCTTGCTCTTTATTAGGAGTATCTGAAAGATATTTGTTGGAGCCACTGCTGTTGCGATATGCTTCACGGGTATATTCAGCATATTCTGCTCCATTCATCAAATCCAGTTTATTTTGTATAGTCTGTACACCGACATAACCATTATAATCTATTTGCGTTTTTCCTTCCTTACCCTGCTTAGTGGTAATAATGATAACACCATTTGCTCCTCTTGAACCATAAATAGCTGTTGCCGAGGCGTCTTTTAAAACTTCCATAGATTCAATATCCGAAGGACTTATCTCTCCCATACCGCCAGTAACAGGAATTCCATCTACAACAAATAAAGGATCATTGCTGGCATTAATAGATCGTTTTCCTCTGATCAAAATAGAAGGTGTTTCTCCCGGCGCCCAATTAGAAGTGGAAACAACAACACCAGATGCACGCCCCTGTAAAGCCTCTACAGCCGATGTAGCCGGAACAGAAGAAATAACATCAGAGCTTAAAGATGCAACAGATCCCGTCAAATCACGTTTCTTTACCGTACCATAGCCGACAACCACAACTTCATCTATCAACTCACTATCTTCTTGAAGTACTATATTGGAAAGTTTCTTATCGGATGCTTTCAATTGAATAGTTTTATAACCAACATATGAAATAGTCAAAATAGAATTCTCAATAACATCATTCAAAGAAAATTCACCATCTACATTAGTAATTGCACCATTCGACGTCCCTTCTTCCAAGACTGTAGCACCAATTACAGGTTCTCCCTTTTCATCAATAATTTTACCTGTAATTTTCTTCAGATTTTTTTTAGAAGTTCCTGTCACGTCTTTCTTAGATATAACAATCATTTTATTCTGTATACTGAATGCCAAATTCTTATCAAGGATTTCAGAAAGTACCTTTTCTATTGGAGCATTTAAAAAAGATTTGGTAATTTTCTTTTCTCCATCCACTTCGTTGATTTCATAAATAATAGATAAACCAGTCTGTTGCTCTATTTCCTTTAAGACTGATTTCAAAGGCTGCGCCTCGAAATCTTTGCTCACAACTTGGGCATTTGCCATACCACAACTTATGCATAAGGCCACTAATAAAAGCAACCGACACAAATGTTTCTTCATGTTGTCCATAGTGTAAAAATTAGAATCGTTGTTAATAAAAACTGTTCTTTAATTTGTTAGACATAGTTTGAATACTAAAAAGGTTGAAACTAAAACATGTTTTATTCTCGTATATATATATATTCTTTTTTACGTTCCACAGTGATCGGGATAATCTTTTGCAAAGCTTCCATAACCTCACTTATCGTTTCTTGGTTCCGAAGTGAGAAATGGAAAGTTTTATTCCCCAATTGTTCTGATTCAAGCTGAATTTTCACATCATATTGTCTGGATAATTTCACAATCAATTCTTTCAACGTGATATGGTCGAACTCTAATTTGTTCTCTGACCAGGCTTTTGATTGCGAAGCATTCACCCTGTTACGGGTAAATCTCCCAGAAAGCAAATCCAGACGTACAGATTCTCCGGGCTCCATCTTCACAGTTTGCTCACCACGCAAAAGTTCCACACTTCCTTCAATTAAAGTAGTAGTGACAAAATTATCATCCGAATAAGAAGATACATCGAATTTCGTACCTTTCACTACCACATCATAAGCCATTGTCTCTACAATGAATTGTTTGCCACTGTGCTTAGTGACTTCAAAATACCCCTCTCCTTCTAATTTCACCCGGCGATTACCAGTATTGAAGTTATTGGAATATTGAAGTTTAGAGCCCGCATTCAGCCAAATCACCGTACCGTCCGGCAAAGTCATTTTGCTCTTTTCACCATAAGGTGCTTCAAGCGTCAGGTAAGTCTCCGGCTGCAAATACGAAATTGTATTCCATATACCTAAGGTGGTTCCGGCTGTCAGAACCACAATCGCGGCAACAGCAGCTATCTTTCTCCAGAACGTGAATTTAGAGGACGGCAGCATCGGAACAATAGTTTCACGGGTACGCATCTTAACTTGCAATCTCTCCCATTCGCGCTCTGTCCTCTCATCAGTTTCCGAAGAAAGCAGCCACTCATGTTCCCATGCCTTGAACTGCGAATAATTCTCCTCACTCTCCTGAATGAACTTGAATAAACGGTCTTCGTCCACCCTCGAAATCTGTCCTTCGAAGTAATGGATAGCCAATATCTGAATTTGTTTTTCTGTTTTCATAATTTCGCTCTCTAAAGATGTAACAACTATAATTTATCTTACCCAACCCTCATATAAAGAAAAAAGCAGAAAAAAATCTATTTCCTGCTTTTTCAACCAACCATAAATATTCTCATTCATTAAAAATCACCCAAGCCAATAGCATAATATAAATATCCAGCGGATACTTATCCTTGAAATGTTTAGAGAAGTTATTCAGTGCCTTAGCTATTTGCTTTTCTACCGCAGTAGTGGAGATTTTGAGTTTATCCGCTATCTCCCGGTTTTTCAGATTCTTAAAACGGCTCATGATAAAGACTTCGCGGCAGCGCTCCGGAAGATTGTTTATCACAATCTTGATTTGTTCCTGCAACTCATCATATAGCAGCCTGTATTCAGCATCCAGCGCAAAGTCGGCATAATACAGCCTCTCTTCTCCTTCCTGATTTGCCAAATATTCTATCTGATGTTTCTCAATAATTGAAAGGTGTTTGAGATAATTGAGGCAACTGTTGCGCACCATAGCAAACAACAGCGAAGTAACAGATACCGCAGAAAACAATTCCCGCTTTTCCCAAAACTTCAGGAAGCACTCCTGAATAATGTCTCGTGCCACTTCTTCATCTTCCACAAAACGGATAGCATACCCTTGCAGTCTAGGGTAATATCTCTTAAAAAGAAACTCGAAAGCATCCTTGTTATTCTGCTTAATCTCTGATAATAATACTTTCTCGTCTGTGAATTCTGTCATAACATTTCCATCATTTAGGGCATAAAAGTACGGTGGACTTCTTACAGGAATATTACAAACATATAAATATCCGAAGTCGGTTAACGAAATACAATGTTCGGCATTTTTTATAAGATATGCAAATTGTACCGGAAATATTATCAATCAATCTCCAGAGGAAAAAGATAAGAGGGCCTATCATGAGAAGGATATTCTTCAAGAAAAATGTATAGGAGAATATACCAGCTAATACATATTATTCAGCTATTTAGAATCTGTAAATCAGTTCCCATCCCAGAACATGCCTGTCCAAATCACTTTCGTGCTGATAACAATAGAACACATCTGCTGTCCAGCGGGAAGACAATCTTGCTTCCACGCCACCCCGAGCGCGAAAACGAGTGGCATGGAACCATTCGTCCTGCCCCAAACCGTGGTATTGCTCTAAAGAAACATATGGTGACCATGTAGTTACCTTGTAAGCTATCTTCAGGCGGGTACGAAGACGGAATTCATCTGCCCCGCGTCCATCGAAAGTATGCTGGAAACGTTCGCGCAAGGTAAACGTCCATTGGCGCTTTTTGAGAGTGGCAGAAACTCCTGCATGATAACGATGCCGCGATTTCCAGATATCTTCACCACGATTACGATAGTGAAATTCGTAACCGCCTTCAGCTTTTAGAAATGAAAGAAGACGAACAGAAGCACCTACGCCAAATCCCCAACGATCTATCTCATCCAATGCATCACGGGTACGCATCTCCACATCTCCATAAAGTTCAACCTTAGATGTTACATTATATCTGGCTTTCATCTTATTCCAAGTTACAAAATCACTGTCCTGTGCCTTCAAAGGAAATAGGCAAATAACGAATAGCACAATCAACAGAGAAGCAAATCTCGGTAATAAAAAGCGTCTTTTCAACATATTATTCTTAACTGTTTTCATTCATTTTCTTTTGAGTTCACAAAGCTAAAGATAAATTCTGTAATAATTCTGTAATACTAAAGTCATTTCCACAACAATATCAATCCAAGTCAGGGAAAAAACTGAAATATCTCTGATAACAATTGTTTCATTCCTTTATATTTAACATTTTACACCTATTCAATAGATATGTTTTTAATCGAGACAACAAAATTATTATATATTTTGTTATAAAATCCATTCATTAATTGTATATTTGCAAAACATTCATGCCAATACTACGATTTATGAGAAAAAGACTATTAGGGATGATGCTACTTACTACAACTTTGACTTTTGCCCTAAGTAGCTGCGCCGATAAAAATGTTTATCAGGGTCCCAAAGAAAACGACAAAGAATTCAACGAATTCGACTACGAAACAGTTCAAAGCGAAGTTAACTTGGAAGTTAGCTATTTAAACAGCGAAGTACAAGCTAACGTTTATTTTGAATTGTATGATGAAATGCCCGTTACTCCTGGTGAGTACAACTACATTAAGCGAGATGATGTATCCCCTCTATTCGCTGCATACACTGACAACAACAGCGTTTTCAATGGAAAAGTGGAACTTCCCGCATATGTGAAGAAAGTATATATTTATACCCCGGCATTCTTTGCACGGACTTTGATAGAAACGGAGGTCATCAACGGAGTCATCAAAGCTACAGATGATGTGACAAATGTAGACACCCGCTTAATCACTGAAACCAATAAAGAATATGACAGTTATATGCTAACACCAGCGACAAGTACTCCGGCGGCATACAAGGATGAACGCTGGAAAAAATGGTTAGGCAGCTATAATAAATGGAAGAATGGCGAAATAGACTATGTATACAAAGGAGATAAATTAGCAGCGACAAAAGATGATAATCTCTATACCGCGCATACAAGAGTTATCAACGTCAATAAAGATTGTCCGGAAGAATATCGTAGCTACTCGGATATGTATATCAGTAAAGATGCGGAAGTAGCCGTCACTTACCTTGGACAAAATACTTGCTGGAACTGCTCTATGGGTTATTATTACTATAAAGAAGGAGAAAAACCTGCAAGCCTGAAAGACGCCCATATCATCATGTTGTTCCCTAATACGCAAGATGGGCAGTGGGTAAATAATCCAGGTAATGCCAAACGAACTGCCGGTATAAACAGATTAACCCCTGTTCAACTGAAGTATTATCCTGAAATAGCAAAAGGAAGTATGGAGAATGGGACTAATGCATTCCCTGCCGGATACAGAATAGGTTTTGTTCTTGCCAATAATGCATGGAGCAATCGTGTGTCAGGATTCACTGGCGATAATAGGTATCGTGCAGCCACATCAGAAGGCCTCAGCGTGAACAATGCAGGAGTAGCTTTTAATGAACCTCGTACGGCAGTATATAAATATGGTGACTGGGTAATGATTTCGTTTGAAGACTTCACTACGGACCATAACTTTAGTGACGTTGTGATGACCATGAAATCGAATCCGGTAGATGCCATTACAGATGTACCCGAAGTAGATCCTGACGATGACAAAACTACAGTACAACCTTCATTGAAAGGTACCTTTACTTTTGAAGATTTGTGGCCTAGCAAAGGAGATTATGATATGAATGACGTTATGGCACGCTATTCTTATGGAAAGATTTTTGATGTAAACAATAAGATTTATAGCGAAACTTTCGTCTTCAAAACCTTTGCAAACGTGGCAACAAACGCCAACGGTCTGGCATTCAGACTGACATCTAATGGTACTGTATCTTCTGCAACTTTTGCTGTTCGCAAAGCCGGAGAAACAGAGTTCAAAGAAGCTCAATTACAGTATGAGTCAGCAGACAATGTATACATATTGACAAACAATGTGAGAGACAATCTGGGAGACGAATACAAGGTAACCGTCAACTACAGTTCACCAATCACTCAGCAGTCTGATGCAGAAGCTTTCATTTTCAAGAATGAAGATGGTGGAAAACGTTGGGAAGTACACCTTCCAAAACATAAACCGACATCTAAAATGGAAATGTCTTATTTTGGCCAAGATGATGACGCTTCAAAACCTGAACAGGGTATCTACTATGTGCGTAATGGTTCCTACCCGTTTGCCATCTTCCTCAGCGGAGCTGACGAGAATGATTTGAGTAAGATTCTGGATAAAGCAAATGAAAGAACGGCTATTGAAATGCTTTACAGCGGATACTCCGGATGGGTTGAAAGCAATGGTACCCAAAATAAAGATTGGTATAAAAAATAAGAAAAGTAATCTGATTCTTAGATTATAAACTCCTTAAAATATAGAGGGCTGAAATATCGAATTTCAGCCCTCTATATTTTTTAGTTTTTCTTGAAAGCAGCCAACTTATTCCTATAATAAGTTTCTACATCCTTCCAATGATAATATGGAGCCATATCACTCTCCACCGGAAGTTTCATCTCCTGTTCATTCAGCAGTACCTTCACCAAAATATCATCACTCCCTTTTTTGCGGAAGAAGACAAACTGGATATTGCTTGCCATTGGGAAAATCTTGTAGTTGCGCCATACTTCATCGAGCTTATTCAAATCAGTAGTCTGATAACCGCAATCACCCAATTCCATAAGACAGGCCAAAGGAAGTAGACAGGACTCATGACCGAAACGGAGAGTAGCACTATTTTCCTTTTTCACAATGCAAGTATCTGCCGCATTAAGAAAACTTTCCAGCAGATTGGATTCCAGATAAGGTATTTTTCCTCCTGTAAGAGGTGAAGGACCATAAAAAACATACCAGTTCTTATTGCTAACCTGCCATAAATCATAACACTCTTCTTTAGTGAACAGAGAGTAGAGTTCCAGGTCAGTGTCAAGACTCTGCATATTGCTTGCCAGATCAAAGAGATTGGTCATCAATTTGCCGGCATCTATTTTCCATTTCACATAATCTGCATTGTTGAATAATGCTGCCATGAGACGTTCCGGATGCACATGCTTCTCTCTCAAAGCCACCTTAAGCTGATTCAGTTTGTCCGCCTTACGCAACTCCTTGAAATACAGGTCGTCATTGTTCAGATAATACATATCATGATAGCTAGCATCATTTCTAAACTTCAGTTTAGGATTCATAGATTGAAGTTGCAGGCATTCGGCAGTCATGGAAAGAATACAACGGATGACAACCGTAGAACGAGCGTCTATCTCTGCTTCTCCACGGAAGACTTCAGGGAAACTGTGAAACATTCTCTCAGCTATGCCACGGTGCTGGCGGGCACCGAGCAGAGTAAGCTCACCGTACCTGCTTCTTGCCATATGTGCAACGCTATCTACAATGAGTAGTGTCTTGCGTCCCAGTTCCGTAAGTACATTGTTACGATCAGCCTCAGTAAGTATCTCCAGCGGCTTTTCATAATCTGCAGGATTAATCAGATAGCGGGAACCATGACGTGCATAGTGGCTCAGATAGAAAGGCTTATACCCGGCGGGAGGTGCGGTCTGCACGGCCGAGGGCTGGGGATAGGCATAGTAGTTGGCTGCCGAACGATGGACATCGGCAAAGATTTCCTCTTTGGCTGTCTGGGCACTCATACCGAGTGCCAGACAACAGAGGACGGTCAGCAAGATAAAACGTTTCATAGTTTTTTATTTATGTGATTTATTCGTCTGAAATTCTTTTCAGGTGCTCTTCTATTTTCTGGAAAAATGAACTCAAATGTGAGCCATCCACAAATGCATGATTAACGTAAATGGAAAGAGGAAATACCAGACGTCCTTCGCGGGATACGGCTTTACCGGAAGTCATCAGTGGATAACTGCAACCGTTGCCAGCTTCGGCCAATGTGTAAGTGGTAGATGTGAAAAACATCTTGGGCACTGCACTTAAATGAACAATATCATAATCGCCCTGTGCGCCCAACACTTTTTCAACGCCATAAGGGTCTCCATCTTCCGGGATATTGGTTATCAGAGAATAAGCTTCGGCATAAAAGCTTTTGAAGTCTTCATGATAAGGAATGCGAACGGTATAGAAAGTCTTTCCTGGAACGGCTATCGGAGAAATGATATCTACCTCATCATGAAAGATAACTTTTCCATTCTTATCCGTACGGTAACGGAGCTCCGGCACCTCATTGGCTGAACGCACCACAGCATACAGATAATAGAGGAAAAAAGAATGACCGGAAGCTCTGGCTGTGGCACTGGCTTCGGTACAATCAATCTCTGTGGTAACTGAATACCATGAATTCACGAAACCCCGGAAAAAGTTATAATTATCCCGGCGTTCCCATGTGTCAATGTCTACAATATGTTTCATAAATATTTGGGGTTAATAAAAATGCCCGGTCGTTGATGTCGGCCAGGCATTCTGTTAGTATTATTTTCCTTTCTTATAGTTCTCCAATCCGGTTTGTAAGAATTCGATATACTTAGGAATGTCCTCGTCATAAGAATAAGATTTATTCAACGGGCGACCTTCATTATTTATCAGTACATAGAACGGCTGTGCATTTGCACCGAACTTAACCCGTTGCAGATAACTCCATTTATCGCCTACTGTACGTAGAGTACGCTCTCTGCCATTCTCAACCACTTTTACGGGTTCAGTCAGCGGTGTTTTATTATCTACATAAAGTGTGATGAGCACATAGTCGTTATTAATAATATCACTCACCTTGGAGTCTGTCCACACAGCAAGTTCCATCTTACGGCAGTTCACACAACCATAACCGGTGAAGTCGAGCATCACTGGTTTGCCATGTTGGCGGGCATATTCCATTCCGAGATCGTAATCATCGAACTTGGCATGTACCTCGTTATTATAAAGATTGAAATCCTGCGTCTGCATAGGCGGAGCAAAAGCGCTTACTGCCTTCAACGGGGCACCCCACAAGCCGGGAACCATATATACAGCGAAAGCAAGTGAGAAGAGTGCCATGAAAAAACGCCCCACTCCCACTTTTGTATCATCATCATCATGCGGGAACTTGATTTTGCCCAACAGATAGAAACCCAGTAAAGCAAACAGCACAATCCACAATGCAAGGAATGTTTCGCGGTCGAGGATGCGCCAACCATAAGCCAAATCGGCTACGGAGAGGAACTTCAATGCAAAAGCCAGTTCCAGGAAACCAAGGGTAACCTTGATAACATTCATCCAACCTCCCGATTTCGGCATAGACTTCAACCAGGACGGGAACAGAGCGAACAGTGTGAACGGCAACGCCAGAGCAATAGCAAAACCAAGCATACCGATGGCCGGAGCCACCACACTACCCGTTGTGGATACCTGTACAAGCAGGAAACCGATAATAGGTCCCGTACAAGAGAAAGATACCAATGAAAGCGTGAATGCCATCAAAAAGATACTGAGCAAACCACTTGTAGCTTCCGCCTTACTATCGACAGCATTGCTCCATTTAGAAGGCAACGTCAACTCGAAAGCTCCGAAGAAGGAAGCAGCAAACACCACCAACATCAGACAGAAAAGAATATTGAACACGGCATTCGTGGAAAGCGCATTCAGTGCACTCGCACCGAAGATCAAGGTAATAGCCAGCCCCAATGTAACGTAAATCACTACAATGGAAGCACCATATGTCCAGGCATCACGAATACCTTTCTTCTTATCCTTAGAACGTTTCAGGAAGAAACTCACCGTCATCGGGATAATGGGCCATACACAAGGAGTGAACAACGCCAACAATCCGCCGAGGAACCCGGTGATAAAGATATAGAACCATGACATATCCTCTTGTGAAGTAGTTTCACCGAAAGACTGTAAATCGGAGATGACTGGTTTCCACAAGTCTATATTTTCCATGACATCCACGTTTGTCGGACCATCCGCACCACCAATCACAGTGGCAGAAGCGGCGTCCGCAGGTGCTTCTGCCTGGGTTGCCGGTTGATCTTCCGGTTTTGTTTCAGCTACGGGAGCCGTTGTTTTATCAGCAGGAGTTGCAGCAACTGCACCCTTAGCAGCTTCCGCCTTACCAGTGAAATCAAATTCCACCTGCGTAGGTGGCAAACAGTTTTCATCATTACAAGCACCGAATTCCAGGAAGCCCTGCACCTGATAATCACCACCAGTGAGTTTCAACTTCTGAACAAACTGCGCCGTACTTTCAAAATAGCGCACGTTCATCTCAAACAATTTATCATAAGAAGCTATTTCTTTACCTTTCGGCTGCAATTTTCCTACGACCGTAGCACCAGATATTTTCTCTACATTGAACGTAGCCGAGATAGGACCACCATCACCGAGGTCGGTAGAATACACATGCCAACCTTTATCGATAGCAGCGGTGAATACAATTTCCGCTTCACCCGCCGAAAGCGTTTTCAGTTCCGACTTGAACTTGACGGGCTCTTGTATCTGCGCCTGTGCCACAACGGCAATGAGCAACAAACAAATGGACAATATCTTCTTCATCCTTTAATTTTTAATTTTCAATTTTTAATTATTCCTCATAGTCTACACATGCACGACTCTCTTTTACTTCGGCAATCAACTTGCCTGCCGCTACATGTTCGGGGTGAGTGGCGTAGTATTTCACATCGTCCAGTGTGTCAAACTCACTGTATAGCGCAATACTCCAGGTTTCGGCAGGATTCATATTCAATCCCACTTCTATTTTCCGGATAACAGATATTTTGGCAGGAAGAGCCTCTATAGCGCTTTTAAAATCATTCATAGCGGCCAGCTTTTTGTCAGCCGGTGCTTCGTCTTTTAGTTTAAATAATACAATGTGTTTGACCATAACTTTGTTATTTTAATGATTTATCTATATATTTGTCAACTGAAGCGATTAATTCTAACCGCAAAAATACTCGTTTTGTTTTAAATATACACTTAAACGGATGTTAATAATAGGAATTGCAGGCGGAACAGGTTCAGGAAAGACCACCGTCGTACGTAAAATTATCGAAAGCCTGCCGGCAGGTGAAGTGGTATTGTTGCCTCAGGACTCTTATTACAAGGACAGCAGCCACGTGCCTGTGGAAGAACGACAGAACATCAACTTTGACCACCCGGATGCTTTCGAGTGGAGCCTTTTGTCCAAGCACGTAGCCATGCTGCGCGAAGGAAAAAGTATTGAACAGCCCACTTATTCGTATCTGACGTGTACACGCCAACCGGAAACCATTCACATCGAACCTCGGGAAGTGGTTATCATCGAAGGTATTCTTGCCTTGTGCGACAAAAAGCTGCGCAGCATGATGGACCTTAAGATTTTTGTGGATGCTGATCCCGACGAACGGCTTATTCGCGTGATACAGCGAGATGTGATAGAGCGTGGACGTACTGCGGAAGCGGTAATGGAGCGTTACACTCGCATTCTGAAACCCATGCATTTGCAATTTATCGAGCCGTGCAAACGGTATGCGGATTTAATTGTACCCGAAGGTGGAAACAATATGGTAGCAATTGACATTCTTACTATGTATATAAAGAAACACTTATAAAATTGAGAATTAAAAATTAAAAAATAGATGAGGGCAACCGCTAAGATTTTTCTGATTGCTTTATTGTGTCTGTGCTGGCTATCAGGGTGCAGAAATAAACAACGTGCTTCCATGGATGGGGAGGCCGTGGGGGATTTGCAACAGATAAAGGATAGTGGTGAGCTCGTTGTACTGACTTTATACAGTTCCACATCCTACTTTAACTATCGTGGGCAGGATATGGGTTTTCAATATGAATTGAGTGAGCAATTTGCCAAAAGCCTTGGTGTAAAGCTGCGTGTAGTAGTAGCAAGGAACGTACAAGGACTCATAAAGAAATTGTTGGCAGGTGAGGGAGATATTATAGCTTACAACGTACCTATCACGAAAGAGCTGAAAGACAGTCTGATATACTGTGGTGAGGAAGTCATTACGCATCAGGTGATTGTGCAACGCTCAAGTGGAAAAACCAAACCACTGACGGATGTAACGGAACTGATCGGCAAAGACATTTATGTGAAACCCGGGAAATATTACGACCGACTGGTAAATCTGGATAAAGAACTGGGTGGAGGCATCCATATCCATAAGGTAACTAATGATAGTGTTTCGTCAGAAGACCTTATCACGCAAGTGGCTCAGGGAAAAATTCCCTATACGGTTGCTGATAATGATGTAGCCAAGCTCAACACTACGTATTACCCCAACCTGAACATTAAGTTATCCATCAGTTTCGACCAAAGGGCTTCCTGGGCAGTACGTAAAGATAGTCCCGAACTGGCTGAGGTTGCCAATAAATGGCATGAGGAAAACATGACTTCTCCTGCCTATACAGCCAGTATGAAAAGATATTTTGAAATCAGTAAAGCTACGCCACACACTCCTATCCTGTCTCTTCGGGAAGGAAAGATTTCACACTTTGATGAATTATTCAAGAAATATGCTTCGGAAATAGATTGGGACTGGAGATTACTGGCCTCGTTGGCTTATACGGAGTCTAATTTTGACACAACCGCCGTATCGTGGGCAGGTGCCAGAGGTTTGATGCAGTTGATGCCCGCTACGGCACGTGCCATGGGAATACCTGAAGGAAAAGAACAAAATCCGGAAGAAAGTGTAAAAGCTGCCATAAAGTATATTAATGCCACTGCCCAAAGCTTCTCATCCGTACCACAGGAAGAACGACTCAATTTCGTACTTGCATCTTATAATTCGGGCATCGGGCATGTGCAAGACGCAATGGCACTGGCCGAAAAATATGGAAAGAACAAGTATGTCTGGAAAGATAATGTAGAAAACTTCATCTTGCTGAAAAGCAACGAGGAATATTTCACCGACCCAGTCTGCAAAAACGGATATTTCCGTGGAATAGAGACATATAATTTCGTGAGAGATATTATGGGGAGGTATGAGACGTATAAGAAGAAGATTAAGAAATAGGGATAAGTATAAAATATTAATTATTAAATATAAGGTATAAGGCTGCGCTATAATAGCGCATGGTTAATAATTAATATTTCATATTTTCCCTAAAACAAACTCAGCTTATTCTTCTGTGCCTCTTCCAAAGATACTATTTTCGGGGCTTGAGTAGCATTCTTTTCACGCAACTGCTGATACTCAGAGGTTAATTTTTCCATTAGTTCCTCTTTCGTTTTCGGATTCATCAATCGGGCAGCAACTGTTGCATTCTGCGAAGCATCTTTCAAATGAACTACAGGAGCATGGTATACCGGAGCTATCTTCAATGCCGTGTGCAGTTGAGAAGTAGTGGCACCACCTATCAATAAAGGTATGTCAGCACCCACTTTTTCCAATTCCATAGCCACATGCACCATCTCTTCCAGTGAAGGAGTGATTAAGCCGCTGAGTCCAATCATATCCACCTTCTCTTCCAGGGCACGCTGAACAATCGTTTCGGCAGGCACCATCACACCAAGGTCTATAATTTCGTAACCATTACAAGCCATTACCACAGAAACAATGTTCTTGCCAATGTCATGTACGTCACCCTTCACTGTGGCAAGCAATACCTTTCCGGCAGAGGAAGAACCTTCCTGTTTTTCGGCTTCAATTATAGGTTGGAGAATAGCTACGGCTTTCTTCATGGTACGAGCTGTTTTCACGACCTGCGGCAAAAACATCTTTCCGGCACCAAATAACTCCCCTACATAGTTCATACCTGCCATCAGGGGACCTTCAATTATATCAACCGCTTTCGGATAGAGCTTCAGGGCTTCCGCCAGATCTTCTTCCAGATAATCACCGAGTCCCTTGGTCAGAGCATACTTCAAGCGTTCTTCCACACTCGTTCCATCGCGCCATGAAAGTGGGGCAACATGCTTATCAGACACATTACCTTTCTGTTGTTCGGCAGTAGCCTTCAGTTGCTCGGCTGTTTCTATCAAACGCTCGGCAGCATCGGGGCGACGGTTCAGAACCACATCTTCTATACGTTCCAGCACATCGGAGGGAATATCCGTATAAAGCACAGCCGTAGCCGGATTAACAATCCCCATATCCATTCCTTCGCGGATAGCGTAATAAAGGAATACCGCATGCATGGCTTCACGGATATAATTATTTCCGCGGAAAGAGAAGGAAAGGTTGCTGACACCACCGCTGACATGTGCACCGGGCAGATTCTTACGTATCCAGCCCGTAGCCTGAATGAAGTCTACGGCATAGTTGTTATGTTCGTCCATACCCGTAGCAACGGCAAGGACGTTAGGGTCAAAAATAATATCGTGAGGGTTAAAGCCGACTTTCTCAACCAGAAGCTGATAGGCACGGGCACACACTTCAATCTTACGTTCATAAGTATCTGCCTGTCCTTTTTCATCAAAAGCCATCACTACGGTCGCTGCACCATATTGCTTAATTGTACGGGCATGCTCCAGGAACTTCTCCTCTCCTTCTTTCAAAGAGATGGAATTTACAATGGACTTTCCTTGCAAACACTTTAATCCGGCAACGATGACATCCCATTTGGAAGAGTCAATCATCACAGGCACACGGGCTATTTCCGGCTCGGAAGCGATCAGATTGAGGAAGGTTGTCATTTCAGCCTGCGCATCCAGCAGACCGTCGTCCATATTTACATCAATGACCTGCGCACCATCTTCCACCTGTTGGCGGGCAATGCTGAGAGCTTCATCGTATTTCTTCTCATTAATCAATCGCAGGAACTTACGTGAGCCGGCAACGTTGCAGCGCTCGCCCACATTGATGAAATTCTTTTCAGGGGTTACTTCCAGCAGTTCCAGACCGGAGAGCCAAAGGCTATCAGGTTTCGGAGCGGGAATATGAGGGGCTGCACCAGCCACCAAGGCAGGATATTCGGCAATATATGCATCTGTAGTGCCGCAGCAACCACCGATAATATTTATCAAACCTTCATGAATATATTCTTTCACCTCATGCGCCATGTCGGCGGGAGTTTGGTCGTACTGACCGAGACTGTTAGGCAATCCCGCATTGGGATATGCACTGATATAATAAGGAGCACGAGCGGCAAGCTGTTCCAGGAAAGGTTTTAACTGGCGGGCGCCGAACGAACAGTTCAAACCCACCGAGAAAATGTCAGCATGTTGAACGGAGGCTAGAAATGCCTCCAAAGTCTGTCCAGAAAGGGTACGTCCACCTGTATCAGATACGGTAACAGATAGCATGACGGGCACTTGAATGCCCGTTGCCTCCATCGCCTTCTCTGCAGCAAAGATGGCTGCCTTAGCATTCAGCGTATCGAAGATGGTTTCTATCAGCAGAGCATCTACCCCACCTTCCAGCAAGGCTTCCATTTGCTCGCGATAGGCATCGGCAAGTTCATCATACGTCAACGCACGCATGGCAGGATTGTTCACATCGGGACTCATGGAGCAAGTCTTATTGGTAGGACCGATGGAACCGGCCACAAAACGTGGTTTATCCGGTGTAGAGAATTCATCCGCCACTTCACGTGCCAGTTTCACGGCAGCAAGATTCATCTCACGCACATACTGTTGCACATGATAATCGGCCATACTGACGCTGGTGGAACTGAATGTATTGGTTTCGATTATATCCGCACCTGCAGTGAGATACTTGCGGTGTATATCTCGTATCACATCGGGACGTGTCAGACAAAGCAGGTCATTATTTCCCTTGAGTTGTCCGGGGATGTCTGCAAAGCGTTCTCCCCTGAAATCTTCTTCTGTTAAGTTGTACTGTTGTATCATGGTGCCCATAGCACCATCTAAAATGAGGATGCGCTCACGCACCAAACTGCCAAGTTTACTCATCTAAAATTATCTTTTAAACATCCGCGCCATATCGCGCTTGTCGTCTTTTTCTTTCAAAGCTTCACGCTTGTCATATTGTTTTTTACCTTTTGCAAGAGCCACCACCACTTTAGCAAGTCCTTTTTCATTGATAAACATACGTACAGGAACCATTGTGAAGCCGGGATCTTTGGCTCCACGCGCCAGTTTATCAAGTTCTTTCTTAGTAAGTAAGAGTTTGCGCTCCCTGCGTGCCGAATGGTTGTTGTATGAGCCATAGAAGTATTCGGCAATATGCATATTCTTTACCCATAACTCGCCGTTGGCAAAATAGCAGAATGTATCTACAAGGCTTGCCTTGCCCATACGGATTGATTTAATCTCCGTACCGGTGAGCACGATACCAGCAGTATAAGTGTCCGTCAATTCATAGTCGAATGTAGCACGCTTATTCTTTATATTGATAGGAGCTTGTTTCATGATTTCATACGTTAGTTAAGCACCGTTGTCAGTTGGTTGAATATCATCTGAATGAGCATAGGGCAAGCAATCAGCAAAATAGAAGAAATGATAGTGAACCTCAATCGGTCCTTTTCTTCTACTTCCATCAACGTGGAAGCCCCTTCCCACACCACATACACGATATAGAACTGCAACAGCAATCCGATGATATTAAAGTCCGGCAATATGCCGATAATAATCCGAAGCAAGAAAAGTACGACCAGTGCATAGCCCGCAAATTGCTGCGTCAAAGGCATGTCACTGTCCATCATAAACATTTTGACGCGCAACCCATTAATGAGATATGCCGCCAGAAAATACCCTCCGAAGAGAGAAACCGCCACTGCACAACATTGCGTCATGGCATATTGAAAACTTTCCGGACCACCCCATCCTTTCGCCAGCAAAGAGCCGATGAAGACGGACAATCCGCATAAACCAATCATAGGATAGACAAAAGCAGTAAATACTTTTCGCCTATCCTCTTCCAAACGAATTTCCTCCCAGGCCTTGGCCGGAGAGGAAATCAGTAACATTGCTATATGGAATAATGCTTTATAGTCCAATTATTAATCTTTATATATGTACTCTACAGTATATGCTGTCAATTCATCCTTCTTATCTTTCAGATCGTCTGAATTAAAATTTTTCGTCTCATTTGCATAAATAGTTATTTTCTCAGGTTTCTTTCCATTATTAGCATTGGCAAATTCAGAAAGGGCATTGTCAATACTAAACAGTTTATAAGAAGTAGCCTGAGATTTTGAATCTTCCTCAGAAGAATTATGACGCAGGTAAAGCTTCAGTTCTTCACTCCTCTCTTCTAAATCTGCCTGATCATAAACTAAAGTAAATGTATGTTTTGAAATTTCTTTCTCAGCCAAGAATATAACAGGAACGATTATTTTGCTCTTATCATAATACATGAACCTTAAATTAGATTCCGGTCCATTTCCTATTTGAAGCATAGTCACATTCTCATATTCTTCTCCTTTATTTTCAGCCTCTATTGCATAGCTATTAGTTATCTTTTCTCCGATAATCACTGTGGCATTGATGTTTTTGGTATTTTCATCTACCTTCTGTTCATCCGAATTATAAGAATATTGGAAATATACATAATCCCCAGGATACAAATCCTTATCTGCCAAAGAATTCACAGCTGTTATCTGTAACCCGCCAGGAATAGTAATAACTGTAGGCATGAAAGAAGTTACTTGCCCAAAAGTTACTTGAGTTACTGTGGGATCAGTTTCAACGCATGAAGTAAGAGAAGCACCCATTATTAAGGTAAGGGCAACCATCCAGATTTTAAACTTAGCCATTTTCATTGTTCTATAAATATTAGAGTTTGCAAATTTAGATAAAAGAATTGAGTTACATAGTACTCTCTTCGTTTTTTCATTGTTTTTAAGAGTAAATGAAATATTAATCTAAATACTGCAACCCCCAACATTTATTTAACTTTTATTCAGACTTAATTTCCAATAATCCGAGTATCAAGTAATTTATTATCTTCATCTCGATAAATGTTATAATATAAAAAGGTCGTTACTATGCCCTCCCATTTTCCTTTAATTCTAAACCTTTTACCAGCTTCTGCACCATTTGCTTTTTCTAACGTGACAACATAAGTGAGAGTTGTATTATATGACATTTTTAAAACCTCAACCCTGCAGGTTGTATTCGCAGGAATAACCACTTTAAAAGTCTGGGATACAGTTACATCATATTCCCCTGTAGAAGTATAGTTAGTTGAATGAGATGAAGTTATCGAAGTACTAAGATCGCCACTAATACTTACTACAGGTAAAGGGGCTTGCCCAGATTGACTACTCCAATGAAATGCACTTTGATTCTGAGTAGAAACACCATTAGTTTCATTAAAAGTACTACTTTCTCTTGCTGTTTCAGAAACCGTAAGAGTATGCTCCACATCAAAAGGTTCTCCTGGGAAAATACTTCCCATTATGAATTGATCTCTTCGATTTATAAAATCGCCATCAAGTTCAGATTTTACATATTCTACATCAATAAGGCGAAACTCCCCAATGGGAACCATTCTCCACAAGGCAAGATCAGTAGAATGAGGTGTTTTAAACTTCAATGCAGTTCCATTCCGTGTATCTGATTGTAAATATAGTTCCGGAGAAGATAACGAAAATGTAGCATATTTTATATAATAATTATTTCCCGAAGGAATAAATGAGAAATTAGCAGGAATAAAACTACCAATCGCTCCAGCCAAAATGGGCTCCGTTTTGCTATCATTAGGTTTAACTGTGGGTGTGAAAGGAGGAGAAGAAATAGAGCTATTCCCTCCGACAAGAATAATATTTCCAGACCGTACATACCATCGCTGTCGCAAACTTCCATCATCTTCTGTATACAAACTCATTTCACTTCCAGATGGTGCACATGACAAATATCTACGACTAGTATTTCCTACATTCAAAATATTAACTGGAATACCATCCAACTCAGTTATCTGATTAAAATCTGTAATAGATGACGTTGCCGCCCTTGTTTGTACCTGCTCCGTACCGCTTTGTACAATCCCCTCCAAATTTTCTTGCTCACAAGAAAACATTCCCAACAATCCTACTAATAGCAAACTAATCTTTTTCATAAGTATCACATTTTCAGGTTAAACATATTACATTATTTATAGTACAAACTCCCCACGCACATACGCTCCATTTTTCCCTTCTATTTCTATCGAGAAATTACCGGAACTCCCTAATTCAAGTTGAATACCTTTTTGCACAGAAGATTGAATATTTTCCGAAGAAGAGTAAACCACAACACCATCCTGAGAAAGAGTTATCTCCACTTCTCCTATGGCTGCTTCAAAATACATAGTTAGAATACAATTATCAGTATCCAGCACCACAAAAATAGGCACTACCGGTCGTACAGAGCGATGATCGTCCGTATCTCCTTTAGTCAGAATATCAAAAGGGACATCATTTCCGGTCAGTTGAACCGAACTCATTTGTAGGACTTCATTTTTGTTCACTACTGAGTGAGCATTTACCTCCATCAAGGAAAACACACCCAACAAACATAGAATTAATTTTAGTTTCATAACGTTTTTCTTCTTTAAGTTTAGTAGCAAAGTTAACGCAATGACAACTATTTCCAAAGATATTAATGAGGACAAGAAATAAAAAATAATAATCTATTATACAATCAATTAAAAAATAAGTAGTGGACAAAACCATGCTTTTAAGCTCAATAAAATGCAATCATTTGCTCCAAAGAATCTTCTTTTTTCAATTTCAAATGTGCTTTCAGTCTCTGCTTATTTTTATATATCGACCTCGTTTCACAATCAAAGACAATCATCAGTTGCTTGACAGAGAAACCAACTTTAATCAACGCAGCCAATAATAATTCTCCTTTTGTCAAGTCAAAATTTGCTTTTATGCGTGAGATAAAGTTAGCATGCACCAAATCTAAATAATCGAATATATGTTGACGCTCAGAATCTGTAATCTTCTCCACAATCAACCTTCCCTGTTCCAATTCTCCCAGAATGAACAGGGCCTCCACACTTGAATTCTCACGTATCTTCTTGTTCTGGACCGTTAAATCAAGAATCTTCCTGTTCAGTTTACCTATTACTTCCTTTTTCGATTCACGCTCCTGCTTTTCCAACTGTTCTAACTCTGTAATCCTGCAAATATACCCCTTCTATTATCTTCTCATTCCTCTTCAAAGCCTCTATATTCCGCAGATTTTTCTTCCTATATAATTTAATGAAATAAATACTCAGACCAATAACCAACAACACTAGAAACGAATAGAAATAAGTTTGATTTGCCTTTTCTAATCTTACCTGCCTATTTTCCATAACAAGTTTGTCTGTTTCATACTTCTTCTGCAAAGTCAGCAGTTGGCTTCTCAACTTATCATTACTAACAATATTTAATATTGAATCGGATTTTTCTTTATAACAAAGGGCTTGTTGATAGTCACGTTCTTCTTTTTTCAATAAACACAAATAACTATATGCACCCGAAGAAATGATTATATCATTTGTACAAATACAATGCATGAAACATTCTTCGGCCAATGCAAACTCCCCTATGTCCATATATATACGGCCTAAAGACAGATAATAGCGAGATTCATTTTTCACATTCTTATTTAACTTGATGGCAGCAACAATATGGTCTATGGCTTGCGAATATTGTTTCTCTTCTTTAGCAATAAGTCCCAACAACTGAAGAAGAGAGACTCTTATCTGGTTTGTTGTATCGGGCAACAGTGCCAACCCTTTATTAACATACCATCGAGCACTGTCGTTATGTTGCTTTGCAAGATACCCTCGGGCAATATTACGACATCCAAACACCATACCTATACTGTCTCCAGCCAACTCATAATAATGAATAGATTTCTGATAATTATCTATTGAGAAGTCATACACACCTTGCACTGAATTTAAATAACCAATATGCTCAAATACCAATCCTTGCAATTTATATTCATTCGTTTTCTTCAAAAGATCCAAAGCTTCCAAATAAGCTTGCATTGCTTCTGATAATTTATCTTCTGCCACCATTACTTTTCCATAGTAATAGTAAGCCCTTCCAGCTTTTAAGAAGTCATTATTGCTCTTGTAATAATCTACAGCAATTTTAATCAGCGAATCGGATTGCAAACTATCCAAATAGTTCTTATCCAAAGTCTGTGCCATTAATAAAGCATAGTCTGCGCGTTCTTTTCCATGAAGATGTTCCGGATATTCTATCAGGTTTATCAACCGCATAGCACTATCAGGGTATACCTCCACACAGCTTTCCACTTGTTTCAGCAATTTTTTATTCACATCAGTTCGCGTACAGGAAACAAGTCCACCTCCTATTACAAAAAGCCCAAACAGAAACAAGCATTTTTTCATATTCAACGTAAGATATCCTGCAAAGGAACAAAATACTGCATAAAACGGCAAATATTTAACAGCAATTTATAAAAAGACCGCAAACAGCGACTATTTCATCATTCAGATATTCATGTAATCCTAATATTCCCTACAATCTTAGCTCTTATACGGCCTATAGCCATCCTCAACCACAGATAAAAAACAACGAGGTTAAGACAAAACATTACTTTGCCATATTCTTTTTATTACCATACCCTATTCTAATCTTTGTTTTCCAATTGCAGGCTGTCCGGTTTCCAATTGCAGGCTGTCTAACCCGCAATTGGAAACCGGACAGCCCACAGTTGCAGGACGAAGTTTTACATTAGGCTTACTCATGTTTGAGCTTAAGGGTACACACATTAATGATTAAAGGAAAGGAGATTTATCTTTAGGCTTTAATGCATAAACTCTTTAGAGGAAGAGGCATCACTCAAATGATTGGAGTTATTCCCATTGCTTTATAGCATCTTTTTTGCAAAACTCATCTGCCTAACAATAAATTTTTGTAATTCTGGAATAAATTTCTTATCGCCTTATATTATAAAGGCTTGGGGAGGATTACCCGATTTTGAGGTAACGAGTTGGCAACCGTGCTTATTTCTGCGCTCTGCTGTGAGTTGCTATCAAGTCAGTCGTTCTATGCGCAAATATAAGAATAAAAATCAATTGTACTATATAAAAATGGAAATTGAAAGTTAGTTAAGGAAGAAACGGCAAAGAATTAAACGTAAAATCAATGCTTTCTTTGGTTTATCATGAAAAACTATTCATATTATATATCTATAAACATTTATAATTAGATATATGATATACGGATACATTAGAGTAAGCAGTGACAAGCAGACGGTAGAAAACCAACGTTTTGAAATCAATAATTTCTGCGACAATCAAAAACTGAAAATTGATGGTTGGATTGAGGAAACCATTAGTGGAACAAAAGCCTACAACAAACGAGAACTTGGAAAGTTGCTCAACAAGGTACAGAAAGATGATTTGATTATCTGTGCTGAATTGTCCAGATTGGGGCGTAATCTCTTTATGATAATGGAAATTCTGAATATTTGCATGGGCAAGGAATGTAGGGTTTGGACTATCAAGGATAACTATCGGTTGGGGGAGGACATTCAAAGTAAGGTGTTGGCTTTTGCTTTTGGACTGTCAGCTGAGATTGAGCGTAACCTTATTAGCCAACGAACCAAAGAAGCTTTGGCACGAAAAAAGACAGAGGGGGTGGTATTGGGACGTCCTAAAGGGAAAAAGAGTACCCCAGAGAAGTACAAACTCCATGGTAAGAAAATTCTCATACAAGAACTATTGAAAGCTGAAGTTTCACAGCGCAAAATCGCTAAAATTTGTAAAGTGGATAGAAATACGCTCGCTCGATTTATCAAGACTTTTATGGTAGAAACATAAGGAGCGATTTTGTGCAGCAAGAGTGTGTGGAGTGCGACTTCGTTTCCTCTGATTCGTGGGTGATACTCTCGCCTATTGAGCAGAGTATCAAACGGAAAATTGAGGCTGTGGGAACTCCATTGAAGGATTGGGACATTCAAATCAACTACGGTATTAAGACAGGATTCAATGACGCATTTATCATCAACACTGAAAAGCGTGATGAGATATTGGCGAATTGTCAGACAGAAGACGAGCGCCAAAAAACGGCTGAACTTATACGACCGATTCTTCGTGGCAGGGATATCAAGAGATATGAATATGAGTGGGCGGACTTATGGATTATTGCCACATTTCCTTCTCGGCATTATGATATAGAAAGTTATCCTGCAGTGAAAAATTATCTTCTGTCAATTGGCATACATCGTTTGGAACAAACAGGAAAAACTCATATTGTTAATGATAAAAAAATAAAAGCCCGAAAGAAAACCAATAACGAATGGTTTGAAACACAAGATAGCATCAGTTATTGGGAGGATTTTTCTAAGCCAAAAATTGTGTGGAAAATAATCGGGAACCAAATGGCTTTTGCATATGATACCAACAATTATGTAATGAATAATGCGTGTTATATTATGACAGGCAATCATTTGGATTATCTGTTGGCGGTATTGAATTCACAAGCTATAACATGGTATAGCTATGTGACTAATATGAATAAAACTGGCGTTGGAGATGTTCAAGTTGGAGGTCAAAATATAGCGACTTTCCCTATACCTCTTTATGATGCAAACAAAATAGAACTTGTTGAATTAGCTGAACTTGCAAACAGTATAACAAATAAAAATATCAATTTACCATTCATTGACTCTAAAATAGAGAGTTTGGTTTCAATGGTATATGGATTCACGAGTGAAGAAACTAATTTTTTACATTCATTTGTTTCTTCACTCCGAAAGTCTATTTAGACAGTTTGCTGGTTTTCAATATATTGAATTTCATCTGAGGTAAGCTTATAAATATCATACATCAACTTATTGCTAAAACATTCAAAATCCGTAATACTCATCTTGCCTACTTTCAAATCATTGAAAGCAGCAAGATGAGTATTTAGTTGTTCAGTAGATAGTTTAGCAACAATAAGCTGTTCTATGGTATACTTTTTCCATCTAATTGTCCCCACTCCTGTAGTTGTCCCTACTTTAGAAAATAACCATTCAGACACAGACGAATTTAAAGCAGATAAAAGGTATTCAATGCATTCGCCTTTCATGTAAAAAGAAGTTGCTTCTGGTATATATTCCCCTAAAAAGTCGAAAGCAAATTTTGATTTATCAGATATTTCTCCCCACACAATTTTTGGCTTAGAAAAATCCTCCATATATGCGCAGTTTCGTAGGTTATATGGCGTATCACCTCGATCAGACCGTTTCTCTATTTGTGAGAATCCCTTATACATCTTACCGCTATAGGCTATACCTCCATTATCCAACCATTTTTTAATTGCAGGATAATCATTTATATCTACAGGTTTTATTCTCTTATTTTTCAATCCATTATGTGTATTGATAAGCCAAAGACCAGCCCAATCATATCCATAGCGTTTCACATCGCGTCCTCTCAAAATAGGTCGTATAAGTTCAGCCGTTTTTTGGCGCTCGTCTTCTGTCTGACAATTCGCCAATATCTCCTCACGCTTTTCGGTAGATATGATAAACGCATCGTTATACCCAGTAAGGACTCCACGATAAATGTTTATATCCCAATCTTTGAGTGGTGTACCAATAGACTCAATCTTACGCCTGATACTTTGCTCGATTGGCGACAATATTACCCAACTGTCACTACCAGAGAAATCGCAAATGGTATGCTCTTGCTGCACAAAATCGCTCAAATTATTCAAGCCATTCGCATCTTGTACCAAACAAGCTTGTGTGTTAAAAATATTTGTTGCTTTTTGAGATAAAAGAATATTTGCTTCTACCGTTATTGCATCGAATATTTTTATACCAGCAAAATCTATCAACATAATAGGATTCGTTTGGCTTGCAAAGTAACCTCGTAAGGCTTCACCATATCCTGCACGCATCCATTTATTAGACGTGATATAGCAAAGATAACCATTAGGACTAAGTAGATTCATACCCAACTCATAGAAGAGACAGTAAATATCACCAGTACGTGCATAAGTTACGTAGCCCATGCGTTCCAATACATCGGCACTCTTACCCATAGATTGTAACTGAATGTAAGGTGGATTGCCAATGATACAGTCAAATCCCAAGAAGTTACCTTCGGCATCGAGTACTTCTGGAAACTCTATACGCCATTCGAATGCGCCAAGGTAAATTTTGTTGGAGCGTATTTCCTCAAATATATTTTCTAAAGTCGCAACTTCTTTCTTTAAGTCGGCAATGCGCTTGTCCGATGCTTTCTTTTCCTTTTTTGTCGGTTCAAACAGTTGAGGTGCTTGTAAGGTTGCCAACTCAGAGCGGCGTTTGTTCAATCTAACCAATCGTGCATCCCTGCGGTTGATTTCTGTTTTCAGTTTCGACTTGATTTCAGTTATAAGCGTTTCCAAATCCTGCTTTTCGCTTTTACTTTGGGCATTTTTATATTTAGCTACAGCCTCCTTATATTGGCTGATACTGATACCAGACTCTCGCAGTACGGTCTGAATACTGTCAGTCAAAGCGAATCGGTGAAGCAAAGAATTTCCACACTTGATATTAATGTCTATATTTGGCAAGGTCTCCAAATAAGTATAGTTACTTTCAGCTGTATAGTAAGCATTCTTCAACAATTCAATCCACAGTCGTAGGCGGCAAATCTTCACAGAGTTGGGATTAATATCAACGCCAAACAAACAGTTTTCAATGATTTGACGCTTCTCCTTGAAAAGGGTTTCCTGCATGCGGCGACTTTCCGCATTGAGTGTGTTGTAAGCAAATAAGTTGCCTTCGGCATCGGTCACAATCAGCTCATCATTTTCAATGGCAAGTTGATAGTCAGCTTTGCGGATACGCTTACCGGCAGCATCTACCAAAATACCCAATTCGTATTTCAAGAGTATCAACTCATTGAGAGCAGACACAAGAAAGTGCCCCGAACCAACAGCAGGGTCACATAGGTGTAAATTGTTAATCAGTTCATTGGCTTCAGCTATATTGTCGATGCGGTTGTATAGGTCTGTACGGGTAGCACAGTTCCAGCCATAGCAATCATTAAACTTTTGCAGTACGGTCTTGGTGATTGCTTCGCGGCACATAAACATAGTGATAAAGCCTGGTGTGAATACTGAACCATCTTTGTGACCGTTTATTTTCTCGAATATAAGACCTAGAACAGAGGCATTGATGAGTGTTTTAGCCTCTTCTTGCACTTCTTCACTGCCTTCGCTCGCAAAGTTATAAGCATCAAGAAAAGCAAATAGGTATTGTAGGGTAGGCAATGCGCTGACTTGCAGATTTCGTTTTGGGTTCCGTAATACGCTACTCGTCAAGAGGGGAAGTTCCGCACGTTGTGAAAGACTGTTTATCTTAATTGTTTTACTTTCCAAATCTGTCACCTCGAAAAGAGAGCTGTTGAGATAGGGAACGTAAGCAAAATCACGCATAATGGACTGTGTGCGACGGCTCATGTCACGTGCAAGCACTTGGAAAAAGAGTGTGTTGAGATCATCATAGTCATGAATCTTGGTCGTTGAAAGAAATTTATAGACAGTATCTCCATTGTGGTATTTCAACATCTGAGCCTCCAACAGTTTCAAGAAAAGGATGCGATTCATCCAAGTGATGCACAGTTCCATTGCAACATTGAATAACCGTTCCTCATAATCATTCCCATACAGACTACCATTTACGTGACGCAAACAATCTTCTGCATCCAGTTGGTTAATAGTATTCTCCAGTAATGAAGCCTCGTCACGCCGTTCCACAGCTTTGCGTACAATCACGGTCTTGTTATTCTCTTTGCGTTCCTCAATACCAATAATGTGTAGCAGCTCAGTGTAGAATCCACGGTTGAGCGAATTGCTGTCGTTTTGGAACGATAGCTTCAAAAGGTGTGTGTCGCTGAATATCTTATAAAGTTCGATAAGTTTGCGTGAAGTGCTGCCGTCTGTTTTATCAAGCAGGTGTCGATAGTCCTGTAAGTTGAAGTAAGTGTATTCAAGGCTGTCTTTCACCTCCTCAATATAGTTTGTTGCAATTTCAGTATAGAAGAAGTCGGTTTTGCTACTGGTCTTGCGTCCATCCACAAAATCTTGAAACTCACGACGTAGCTGTTTGTTCTGATAGAATTTACGTTCAAACTCATGGGCATCAAAAATAAAGAATTCATGAATATTAGTAGCGATGAGATATTTAATATCATTGTTCTTCTTACTAACACGTTCTTTGAGATAGTATAGCAATAATTCCTGCAAAGCCTTACGATTGAGATTGTCATTAGAAATCATCTCACCTTTGTTGGTAGTGCTCTTTACCTCAATCAATAACCCTATATTGGACTTGGTAGTTTTATCCAATCGGATAGCCAAATCAATATCTTCTTCGGGAGCCATGTAGTATGTCTTGTAGAACGTTTCGCTTAAGAAATTACGTAAATGTTCTTTCTGAGTTTCTTCTCTTTGCCCATCCACTACATTGTCCCTCAATGTGCGAAGGGCATTTTTGAATAGGTCAAAATCTGTTGTTTCAATCGCAACCTGTCTATATGCTTTGTTCAGAACTTGATTCGGTTTGAGTAGTCCCATAATGTTTGGTAAATGAGTTAATAAAATACAAAGGTAGCCTAAAATCTTGATAATAAAGAATGAACGTATTGGTTTAACGAAAGTTTGTTCTACCGCCAACCATTATCAACATACAATAGCAGGCAGTAGATTTGATATGCCCCACCTAATTATATTGTAATGCCAGTTAAAGCAATCACATGATTATCATCCTTCGTGCTTCTCATTTGCGGCAACATCAGCACCTCATTCAATTTCTGGTTGTTTTCTATGCCTATATGCTTGTACCCATATCGTGGCGCGTACTCCTTGAAGAACCGCACAAGTTTCTGCAATTCCTCTTTCTGCTTCTTGGCAAAGTTGCAGTTCACAAGGATGATGCACCAATCGGGAAAGCCGCCCACACCTTTGCTGTACTCCCAAAAACGAATGTAGAGTTTTACGGGCTTGATATTTACATCCACGCAATAACCGTTCATTGTCGGTGTAACGTGAAGGCTGTTTCTGTAACCGAACCTCTCACAAATGTAGAGGTCAAAATCCAATAAAAAGTCTTTCTGTACCATTATAGTTAATCTTTTAAGTTGATAAATAAGTCGTTATAATCCTCATGCCACGCTTGCGCTTGGCTTTCTCACTGGATTTGATGGGCCGCATGAAATTATATGGCATGGCGGAGGCTTTCAGGGAAAGCCTTGCCGGTATCACCCCGCAGTCCATGACTGCGGACACATTCCTTTCCATGCTCCTTGCACGCGAATGGGATTACCGTGCCCAGGCTGCCATAGCGCGGCTTACCAAGAATGCGGTGTTCCGATACAAGGCTTATCTCGAACAGATTGACTATGGCACAAACCGGGGTCTGGAGCGCAATCAGATGGAACGCCTCGCCACCCTTGACTTTGTACATAAGGGACAGAACCTCTTCATTACCGGCTCTTTAGGTACAGGAAAAAGCTATCTGGCATGTGCCCTTGGCCACGAGGCATGCAAAAAGGGATTCCGTACTTTCTATGCCAATGCACCAAAACTACTTGGCGCACTGAAGGTTGCCAAAGTCAAAGGTCACTTGAGACTGAGCTCAAGAAGATTGAGCGTTGTCAGTTGCTCATCCTTGATGACCTATTCCTTGTACCTCTTGATGCCAAGGAACGTCCCATCCTGCTCGAAATTATTGAGGACAGGCATGAAAGGAAATCCACTATCATAACCTCGCAGTACCCATCGTCCAACTGGTATGATATGGTTGGTGATCCGACAATAGCCGACGCCATCCTTGACCGAATCATTCATACGGCCCATACCATAGAGTTGTGCGGTGAAAGTATGCGTAAGTTAAGATCTAAGAAAAACTAGAGAATTAAAAGGGTAAAATAAAATTGACCCCTATCACCAGGACTTTAAAGGGTCAATCATATTATGGCCAAGGTGGGTAAATCCTGTTTGGCCAAAAGGGTCAAAGTAGAGTGGCTTTTCCAATAGGCATTACGCAACATTTCTGCCGTAACAAACGCCTCACGGTCGGATATGCGCTGGTAATGCTTGATGATTTGCGCCTTGATGTTGTCCAAGACAAGATTGATGTCCCGTGCTTCCTTTCCCTTGCCTTTCGCCTTGTTCCCTTTCACGTCCCAAAGCGTCTTTGGGATGCTCTGCTTGCAACTGAACTGCGATACAGTCCCGTTGATTGTCACTCTTCCCATGATGGGAACGATTCCGTCTTTCTCCTTGCTGCCGTTCACGTAGAACAGCACCTTGAATGTGCTTCTGCTCATGCTTAACTTTTTTTGGTTGTAAAACTAATAATCAACGAGTTAAACCTTGATAAGCAAACCTAAGCAGAGCAACGCAATCAGCACGGACTATGTTAAATCTTACATTCTGACGGGTAACGATTTGAAAACCTTCCTGCTTCAATATTCCGCTTTTCTTTGCGTTTTCCATTCTTTCCCGTTGGCTTCGTTTGGCGTCATAAACGCTTTATTAATAAGCCATTCAGTGCCATTTCTCCCTTTTTATTCGTTTATTCCAGAGATTTTCAGTAACTTTGTTTCCGATGACTCATAGCGGCATCTGTTAAGAGGTTTACTTATATCAAACTTATACCAAGATTATGGCTCATTCTAAACTTCACATCATCTCCAATAAAAAGACCGTTACATCGGGAATGAAAGAAGGTGGAAATTATCTTTCGTCTCTCACGCGATACATGTTCTTTCTTATATTGTTGTCTCTCACGATATCCTCCAAAGCAGTAAATATGGATTCTTTATCCATGAAAAATTATACCCTATCAAGTACAACAACAGCAATTTATGTTGCAAAAAACAAAACTGGTGCACAAGACAAGTATAAGCAAACCAAATATTGGAGAAAACATAAAACATTAAAAGCCTGCGGATGGACAGCGCTCGGTATAGGAGTACCCACGATGGTTGTAGGGTTCGCCGGTGCCGTCGTTTCGGGTTACGAGTCTGGTGGAGACGGGAAAGCCTTCGGCATCATCCTCTGCGCCGGAGCAGGACTAACTATAAGCAGCATTCCACTTTTTACTTTTGCCGTCAAGAATAGACAGAAAGCTATTGCAACTGCACTTGGCACAGAACTCAACCCACAATTGTGGAAGAAGCATAAACAGTTCAGAATTGGAGCATATACGGCATTGGGCATAGGACTTGCCGGAATAGCAACAGGGCTAATGGGCGGAGCTTTCGATGATTCTTTCTACAAAAATACCAGACCATGGAAAGCTGTATTTTATGCGGGTGCAAGTGCAACAGCTGCCAGCATTCCACTTTTCGTTTTTGCAAATATCAATAAGAAACGGGCTAAACAAGCAATAGAATTCTCGCTTAGCAGTTCGAGTATTCAAATGGCTTTACCCAACGGAATGATTCAGACACAACCGGCATTGGGCATTTGTTTTAATTTTTAGGGATAAAAGAAAAAAATGCGGCAAATAATTCTGCCGCATACCGGATGCACTCAACCGTCTTGTTCAGCCTTTCATCATATCTTTAAAAAGCAATAAAAGTTTGAAAGAGTAAAATCGCCCCTTATCAGACGATTTTAGCAAACTGTTCCAGATGTTCGTCTACATAGCTGGCTACTAAAGTTGTTATTCCTTCTTCTTTTTCAAGGAACTCATCTTCCAGTTCATCAAAAGCTTCATATTGCTCGTACATAGCCATAAACTCATCATCGGTGCGCTCGCGCTCCAAATCTTCACGATGAGCATCATAAATCTTCTTGGCTCTATACACAAGTTTGCCGAAATCTTCCGCTCCCCACAGGCGCATAACTTTAGCAAAGGGATTGGCAAAGATGTAACCTCCGTAACCGTTCTGTATCAATTGGCAGAAACCGCCATCCATCACTTCGTCACGAAAGAGTTGATAAGCAAGCAGAGTGTGCTGTTCACCTGTCAGTAATGGCATGGAGTCGGCAGTTAGTTCACCCCCTATCACTTCTTTATATTTATCTGTAAATACCTGGATGAAGGCATCCATCCCCTCGCCCGCAGCTTGACGCAAGGCGGCATCAGTAATTTCAATCATAGTCTTCTTATTATACCTTAATGTTTTGGCAAAGATATGGAAATATAGGAGAAAGGTATAATAAGAAGACTAAAAAAAGTGGGGAATAGTGTCTCTATAATTTCCTCTGAATACCTTTGTCTCCCACAACGAAGTAAGAATCCCCATCTATCAGCAACGCCCGTCCACGTTTCTTCTTACGATTTTCTTTATTATCCACATTGACGCCGATCACTTTTCCATCATAGAAAGTGGAAATATCCTTAAAAATGGTATGCCCCACGATGATGTGCTTTGCTTTATAGCGATCCATCACCATTTGCAGGCTGTCCTGCGCCATCGGGTGATATTTGGCATCTGTCCGCACAAGGCCGCGATACCAGATCGGTCCATCGTTGCCATACAGGAAAGCAGTGAGCGGAGAAAGCGCTTTACGTTCTTTCTTATTCAGAAAAAGGGCTTTACTCATTTCTTCGTTTACGGTCGGGATACTTAAATTACGATCGTAGAAATTCTTGCCCAATCCGGCATGCACATACAGGTCGTTACCAATAGTCTGCATAGTGTTGCGCGTGCCCAGCCACCGGCCCAGTTCTGTGTCAGGCCCAAAGAGTTTGGGATAGTCCATACCTAACTTCTCCGCCAACACTTTATATTTATCTTTCGTGTAGCGCAAGTCGTTTGCCAGCACCAGCGGTTCGTGGTTTCCCAACAGAAAGGAAACGGTTCCTCCGGCTTTGGCAGCCTCATCTTCCAGTTTATAGAATAACCAAAAGATTTGCGGCACATCTTTGCCACGGTCGAAAATGTCGCCAATAACCATCAGATGATTACTGCCAAAACTCCAATTATAGTTACTGTCTATGATGCCGTTGCCTTGCAGTAGGCTGATGACGCAATCCAGACGCCCATGAGGGTCGGACATGACAAACACTTTTTCGGGTTGACGATATTGCCAGTCGGGGCGCTTCACCGGATGGAGCTTTACATCAAACGGGAATCGTCCCTTGTGGTCTATCACATGCAGGGTGAAGTCTTCCGGTAGTGCATTATATGTAGTGTCTACAATCTGTCTTTTCTTATCTACGCTGATTATGCGCACTCTACTATCAGGCTGATAGAGCACATAAGGTCCGTCGGCCGATAATTCCTCTTTCTTCTCTTTTTCTTTCTTCTTGCCCTCTAAATCAAGAGTTCCGGCACTCAGGCCGGAACTAATGAACATCAGAGTAAATGCGACAAGAAAGTACTTAGTGAAACTTGCCTTATTCATCTTATATCGTTTTAATTACCATATTCGGGATTCTGTATCATATTAGGATTAGCATCCATCTCTCTCTTAGGAATAGGGAGCACAATCATGTAGAAATTCCAGTTTATGTCTTTCATATATTTCGTATCATGCTTGGTTTTAGTCAGATTACTATCCTTTACATCCACACGCTCTATCGTCAACCCATTTCTGACAGCATCGTACATGCGATGGCCTTCGGCAACCAACTCCTTGCGGCGTTCGTTTAAAACTCTCTCCAAAGTAATAGTTTCGCCCTGTACAGTCTTCTCCGGATTAGCACGCCTCACAATCGGGTCAAGATACTTAACCGCCGCATCATTATCACCCTGTTTTACGGCCGCTTCGGCTGCTATCAGATAAGCTTCGGACAAACGGATAAGCGGAATGTTAGCATCTTCTATATTCTCATTTTGCTGCGGCTGATACTTAAAGACATATGCATAATATTTCTTATCAAAGCTCAACAGTTTAAGACGAATGTCTTTCGGGTCTTCTTTCAGGAATTGATAGAAAGAACAGGTGATGCACATATCGTCGTAACCGTCCTTAGAGTTCAGATAGCCCATGCTCTCCTTACCCGGACTATCTGTAGTGAGGTTCACTATTTCGAACAGAACTTCACCCGGATTGGAAGCCGATGCATCATTGCCCCATGCTGTGGGATATTCTTCATTAGTCCACAGAGCATAACCTTCTTTTTCAGCTCCCTTAATAGCGGCTTCCGCCGTTTTCAGTGCATTGGCATTATCTCCTTTATAAAGATAAGCACGACTGAGAAGCACCATTGCCCCCCATTTGTTTATTTTTCCTTTGTTGAAATCACCGCTCAACAGTTCAACGCTATTACTAAGGTCTTCAATAACTTTTGCATAACATTGAGCTACCGTGTTGCGGGCAGGTTTACTGTCAATAGTAGACAAGCCTTCCACAATAGGCACACCCAGTGAAGCGCCGTTATCCTTCGTATACGGATAACCGAAAATACGAGTCAAATCGAACAAAGCCAAACCGCGAATAGCCAATGCTTCGCCTTTCAAATCATCCCTGTATGCAGTTTCCTCTTCTTCAATGTCCAGCTTATCAATATTCATCAGAATCAGATTACAATTCTGAATAATAGAATAGAGATAAGACCAATGAGAAGTGGGACCATCATTCTTTGTAAAGTTAAAGCGGTAATAGTTAGCTACGCGTTTGGTAGAGCTGACAGCCTGCATATCATCTCCCGTCACATCTCCGTAATACACCAGACGACCCGAATAGGCATCAGAACTTTGCATAGTACTGTAAATACCATTCAAGGTGAACTCAACATCCGATAATATTTTAATACTGGTTTCAGTGTCTACCGAAGTAGAAGGGTCCAGATCCAGCCAATCATTTCCGCAAGAGGTAACGACGAACAATGCGGAACTGATGAATAAATATTTTAATAGTTTCATAATATCAAGTTTTTAACGGTTAGAAATTAACATTTACACCAAAGGTTACGGTCTTCAAAGGAGGTGTTCCCCAAATAGCAGTACCACCGCTGACAGCTTCCGGATCGTAATAATCATAAGCCGCCCAAGTCCAGAGGTTATTGGCTGAAGCATACAAACGTACGTTGTCGATACCTAATTTCCGGGTCCACTCCTTCGGAACTGTTACGCCGAATGTCAAGGTCTTGAGACGAATAAAATCGGTGCTATGCAATCTGCGGGTAGTTGACACCTTATTCATGGCTACAGAAGGTTTTTCATAGAACAATTCATAGTTTGTAATGTCTCCCGGTTGTCTCCAACTGTCCCGGTAGTAAGTAGGAATATTGGCTTCCAGGTCGTTGCCGCCATGTTCCGTTTTCTGCGCCCAGTTGTCATAAGAGTAGCCGCCGAACTGGTAAGAGAACATGAAACTGAAATCGAACCACTTGTAACGCAAAGTGTTTGACAATCCACCTATAACATTGGGTTCAGCATGCTTATCCAAAACGATGGCATGTGCTTCTTTTATAACTTCGGTTATCTCTTTCTTATAGTTTCCATTCTCGTCAACGTCATTTGTATAGAATTGAGGTGCACCGGTTTCGGGGTTGATACCGGCAAATTCTATCATGTAGAACGTGCGATATGATTTTCCTACTTTGCGAATCTGATTTCCACTGATGATTTCTGTTTGCATGCCATCCAGTGTCACAATCTCATTCTTGTTATGTGAAATGTTGAATGTAGTGTTCCATGAGAAATCTTTTGCCTGAATATTGGTAGAATTAATCTCCAGTTCCACACCTTTATTCTTAACCTCGCCGATATTCATCAGATAGCTACCGAAACCGGTAGTCATAGAGATGGGACGATCCATCAGTAAGTTCTTGGTAGTGCGGGTGTAATATTCCAATGTAACATTAATGCGGTTCCACAAGCTGAAATCAAGACCCAGATTCAGGTTATAGTTGGTTTCCCACTGCAAATCATTATTCTTAAGTTGCGACTGGATGATACCCGGCTGCTCCAAATACCCATTGGTCAGGCTGCTCAGTCCCCTGTATCCGAAATAGTCGGAAGGAAGCGTGCCATTCACACCGTAAGATGCACGAATCTTAAAATCAGTCAACCAGTCTTTTACAGGGTCCATAAATCCTTCTTCAATCATACGCCATGAGCCGGATACAGACCAGAAATTTCCCCAACGGTTGTCCCTGTGAAAGCGCGAACTACCATCCGTACGGAAACTACCACCCAGATAATACTTGTTTTTATAATCATAATTCACACGGAATAAGTAAGACACCATGCGTGTCCGGGTATCGTTGCCACCCACCGATTCGGTTTTCATACCGTTGCTGATCTGATTTTTGTCATAAGTTGCAAAATTAGTGGCATAGCCTGACAGATAATCGCGGTACTGGTCATCAATTTCATATCCCACCAATGCATCAAGATGATGGTCCGTGGCAATAGAAGTTTTATAGCTCAACTGGTTAGCCCACACCATTTTCTTATATTCATAAAACTTCTTGCTCATACCGCCGTTTATATCATCGCCATTGGAAGTGCGCGGATCACTCCAATCGTTACCTTTCGTGTTGACATAGTCGTAACTGAAAGTAGACCTGAACTTTAAATCTTTGATAAACTCATATTCACCATAAATGGTGTTGAATGCACGGGTCACATATTCGCGCTGATAATCATAAGTTGCCGCCAAGGCCGGATTACGGTCACTGATACGGATAAAGTCACGATTCCAACTACCATCTTCATTATAAACAGGATCGGAAGGAACGACAGCACTACGTGAAGTATAGAAAGGAGAAGAATAAGAAGTTCCTTCACTATACACATCCTGATTAACCGTAGCAAACAAAACATTTGCACCTAATTTGAATTTATCGGTTGCCTGAAAATCAACGTTCAATCTTCCACTAATGCGCTCCAGTCCTGAATTGATAGCTATACCATCCTGCTTCAGATAAGAAAGTGAAGAATAATACTTAAATCTGTCCGTACCTCCCGACAAAGAGGCTTCATAAGACTGATGGCTCCCTTTTTGGAACAAGACATCATCCCAGTTTGTATATCCGCACCAGGGAATCGGAGCGTAATCGTCAATCTCGCCATCGGCATAAGCCATTGCATCAGCTTCACTCTTGCCCTTCTTCATCTGACCCGCCACCAGACCATCGTAGATATATTGGCGGCGTTCTTCTCCTCCCATCACAGGACGATAATCCATTGCAAAATCGGAACTACCCCAATCGGCTTTCAATGAAATGGTGGGTTTTCCTACTTTACCTTTCTTTGTGGTGATAAGTACCACGCCATTGGCTGCACGCGAACCATAAAGTGAAGCTGCTGCAGCATCTTTGATAATGGTAATGCTTTCAATATCCGAACTGTTGATAGTGGACATGATGTCAAGGCCGGCATCTGAGCTCATCGTGTTGATGGTACCGGAACGCATCGGTACTCCGTCAATTACATAGAGCGGAGAATTGCTGGCATTGAAAGAACCCATACCGCGAATTCTCAGAGAAGAAGAAGCACCCGGCTGTCCGGAGGAAGAAGTAAACTGTACGCCCGGAGCATTGCCTTGTAGTTGATCCATGAAAGAGACGGAAGGAATATCTTTCATCTTATCCCCTTTTACATTGGAAGCAGAACCGGCATAAGCCGACTTCTTGAAAGTACCGTAACCAGTGACTACCACTTCTTCCATCAGGTTCATGTCTGGTGACATTTCCACTTTCAGCATCTTACCGGAAGTAACTTTAACTTCCTGACGGACATAGCCGACGTAAGAAACCGTCAATGTGACCGGAAGGTGATCCACTTCCAGAAAAAAGTGACCGTCAAGGTCGGTAGTACCACCATTGGTAGTACCCGTCACCACAACATTAGCACCGATAATAGGCTGTCCGGTTTCGTCAATAACAGTACCGCTCACCTTAGTCTTTTGTTGAGGAGCAGCCACTTCTTTAGCCTCATCTACAGCCGGTTTAATGGCAATAACCCCATTATGGACAGAATAAGTCAATCCACTGTTCTTTAGACATTTATCTAACACAACAGCAATTTTCTCATTGTTTACATCTAAGTTCCGGACGCTTATCCCCTCAACATCTTTAGTACTGTAGACGAACGTGAAGTCGGTTTGCCTCTGAACTTCCCATAGCACTTCGCTCAGGGTAGCTTTCTTAAATGTTGCCGTGACAGTGGTTTGCGCAAATGCAGTATTAGCAGCTTGCATGAAACCGGTGACAATGAAACAGAAAAATAGGAACGTTATCCACAAACGTTTGCTACTTCCTTCATGTTTGTTGCAGTAGTCCTTCTTGTTCATAGTAATTGATTATTAGTTAGTTATAAAAAGTAATTGTTTTACCGTCAATTTTAGCATGTACCTTTTCCGTCTCCTCCAACAACTTGACGAAAGGTGCTATTTCTTCGTATCGGTCGAGATGACAACCAAAACGGAAATCCTTAATCTTTTCTGTTTTGTAGATCACCTCCATATCATACCATCGAGAAAGCGTCTTCATAATGTCTTCCAAACGTTGATCTTTAAAATGAATTTTACCTTCCACCCATGAGGTGTAGAATGAAGTGTCTACCGTGCGCACCTGCATGGAATTGCTTCCCACTGGCAGAGTGGCTTGCTGTGAAGGCTTCAATATAAGGCTCCCACCTTGTCCGGCATTGACTTTCACCGACCCGTTGACCAACGTTGCCTGATATTCTTCGCCAGGGTAAGCTGAAATATTGAATGCTGTTCCCAGCACTTCTACCTGTATGCCTTTTGTGTTTACCATAAAAGGTTGTCCGGTTTTGCTTACCTCGAAATAAGCCTCTCCTTCCAATTCCACTACACGCCTGCCATCGCCGAATCTAACCGGAAATCGAAGGCTACTCATTGAATTCAAGTGAACTTTGGTTCCATCACTCAATACCAGAGCGTACTCTCCTCCACGCGGAATTTCCACCTTATTATATACAGGTTTCTCTTTTTGAAGAGCAGCCTGTGCCACCTGATAATTCAAGGTGGTTGAGTCTACCTTGATATGCGCCCCCTCCAATTCTTGCAATGCATCTACAGCATTTTTATTCAGGTGGATTGTTTCTCCGTTATCCAATGTCAAAATGGCTTTGGATTCCCCCGGTGAGATGAATTGGGCTGTCAGCACCGGCTGGTTCTGAGAATAATCGTGAGAAGTATATTTCAGTGAGATTCCTAACACAAAAACAGGAAACAGGACAGCGGCGGCATAGCTTAGTATTTTTATTCTCCTCTCCCTGTTATTATTTCGTTTAATCCGCTTTTGAACGCCTTCCCAATGAGTAGAGGTGTTAAATGCTGAGCCCTTCTCCATATGTTGCCTGAAGTTTTCTTCATTACATATTTTCTGGAACAGAGCTTCATGAGCAGTATCTTCATTTCTCCAATTCTTCAATTGGGCACTTTCTTCGGGAGTTGTCTCACCGGATAGATACCGCGCAATAATATTAGCTATGTGGAAGTCTTGCTTTATCATATATTGACCTTTTTTTATTGTCTTTTATAATAATACAGGTCAACTGATATTTATGGTTAATCAACCATCACTTTTTTTCGAAAAAAAATAAAATGAGTGTCGTTTCAGATAAAAAAGAAGAGAAAATAGTAATAGTCTTTCAAATGTTCCCGGAGCTTTTTATAAGCAATTCTTTTGAGGGTATGCACCGTTTCGGCAGATACATTTAAATGTGCGGCTATCTCATTATTCTTTTTCCCTTCCATAGCCAACTTCATGATAGCCCTCATCTGGTCGGGAAGCATATCGATAGCATCCGCCACAATTCTGTAAGTTTCTTCCTCCACCACTGCATCATGAAAAAAAGAGTCCTTTTTCTTCTCAATCACTTTCTGGGCATATTCCCATACAACTTTAGAATGTTCCAGTTCATTCAACGCTTTATTGCGTACAGCAGTATAAAGAAAAGCTTTCACTTGATGTAAATAGAAAAAATCATCCCTGATCTGCCAGAGATTAGCAAATGAATCCTGTACAATGTCTGCCGAGGCCTCGTCATTTTCCATATACTGATTGGCAAACAAACAAAGAGCTACATAATATCTTTCAAAAATATTATGGAATTCTTGCTCGTTGAGCTTTATGCTAATGGGAATATAGGAAGTTTCTGCTATCACCATTTGTCGTTTTAGTATGCAAAAATAATTAAAAATTGATTCTTTGTCTAAGTTTGGTAGGAAAATCTAGTTACTACATACCAAATCTTACACATAGAAAAAGAATTTATCGACATTGCCCGTTCAGGAAACGCATATCTTTGCCACATCAGAATATTAATCTTAAAACCATGAAAAAAAACTACGCACTCCTATTCGTTATCCTTTTATGTGCAGTCTTTGCACAGGCTCAAACGACTCCTGCCTTTCCCGGTGCTGAAGGGTTCGCCCGCCACACCGTAACCGGCGGACGCGGAGGAATTGTATATCACGTCACCAACCTTAATGATAGCGGTGAAGGCTCACTGCGCGCTGGTATTGATATGAAAGGTCCCCGAACTATTGTTTTCGATGTATCAGGTCTCATTGAACTACAAAGCAGATTAGTCATAAAAAACGGTGACCTCACCATTGCCGGACAAACAGCTCCGGGAGATGGCATCTGCCTTAAGAATTACACTTTGCATATTTCCGGATATAAAGAAGAAGAAAAGAAAGACCAATGCGCCACTAATATTATCATCCGCTTCATCCGTTGCCGGATGGGAGACGAGAAAAAGGCAGAAGATGACGCCATGTGGGGTCGCTACACCTCGAATATCATTATAGATCATTGCAGCATGAGTTGGAGTACAGATGAGTGCGCTTCTTTTTATAGTAATAAGTACTTCACCATGCAGTGGTGCATCCTGAGTGAGAGCCTTACCAAATCAGTACACGTCAAAGGAAATCATGGATACGGAGCCATCTGGGGCGGTGAGGGCGCCAGTTTTCACCATAATTTGCTGGCTCACCACAGCAGCCGTACTCCCCGTCTGGATGGTAGTCGCTCCATTGGAAGATGGGAAGAAGAACTCACCGACCTGCGCAACAATGTGTTCTATAACTGGGGGCCTACCAACGGTGGATACGCCGGAGAAGGCGGACGCTATAATTTCGTAAATAACTACTATAAACCAGGTCCCTCCACTGCCACTAAGAAAAATATCGTTAACCGTATCTTCCAGCCGAATGCGGATGATGGTAGCCAAAGCAATCCGGCGGGTATTTGGGGAAGCTTTTATATCAGCGGGAACTATTTTGACGATACCTGTTCTAAATTAAGCAATGATATGAAAAAGCTGGTAGCACAAACCAATGTGGACAATTGGGAAGGTATTCACCCGCATCTGGGTAATGGCAACCTGCCGGGAGGAAGTATTGACGGTATCAAAAGCAATGTTGAATTTGAAGTAGCTGCCGTCGGCACACATACAGCTGCACATGCTTACGAAAATGTACTTGCTCATGTAGGTGCCAGCCTGAAACGGGATGCTGTAGACGAACGCATAATTTCCGAAGTGAAGAATGGCGGTTATACCTATGAAGGTAGTAACGGGAGCAGTAACGGATTGATTGATTCGCAAGAAGATGTAGAAGGATGGCCTCTGTACAACAGTGAAGAAAAGCCTGCCGACTTTGACAATGACGGCATCCCTGATACTTGGGCTACCCAATACCTTCCTGTTGGCAAAACCTATCAGGATATAGAACCTACTACCGGCTATTCTTATCTGGAACTTTATATCAACAGCCTCGTTGATAATCTGATGAAAGCCTGTTGTGAGAATAGCAACGCTTCTCCAAGTATCCATGATTTCGGTTTATATGGTACACCTACCGGAGTATCCTCTCCTTCCATAGAAACCACAGATGCAGTGAAATGCTTTCGACGCAACAAGCGAATTGTCCTCAAAGGGTTGTCTGCAGGAGCTCGTATTGATATATATGATTTATCGGGTCGCTCCATAGCCTCCCATGAAAGCCTTGACGAACAGGCGGAATACTTCCTCAATCAACCTGCTATTATCAGTGTGCAATCCGGAGGAAAGAAGTATAGCTTCAAGAGCCCCCGTTAATTTTATTGTAATGTGGAGATTACAATACACAGAAACACTGCCTCTTATTATTAATTTTTATAAAAAAAGTCAGATAACTCGATTTGCATAAATAAAGAAAAGGAGTAACTTTGCGAGCGATTTAAAAAGTGGATTACGTTTTTTATTTTATATAACTTAAAAAGAGCTAATTATGACTTATTCACACGAAGTGGAACACATGTGTGTTGTGAAGAAAGGTCCTAACCACGGACCGGCTCCTATTCCCGAAGAAGGTAAATGGGTAAAAGCTAAAGAAATTGTTGACATCTCTGGTTTGACACACGGCATTGGCTGGTGTGCTCCCCAGCAAGGTGCATGTAAATTAACCCTCAACGTGAAAGAAGGTGTCATTCAGGAAGCCCTGATTGAAACAATCGGTTGTTCCGGTATGACTCACTCAGCTGCTATGGCATCTGAAATCCTTCCGGGTAAGACCATCCTCGAAGCCTTGAACACTGACCTCGTTTGCGATGCTATCAACACCGCAATGCGCGAGCTCTTCCTGCAAATCGTTTACGGACGTACTCAGTCAGCTTTCTCTGAAGGCGGTCTGATTATCGGTGCCGGACTGGAAGACTTGGGTAAAGGTCTGCGTAGCCAGGTAGGTACTCTGTACGGTACATTGGCTAAAGGTCCTCGTTACCTCGAAATGGCTGAAGGTTACATCAAGAACATCTTCCTGGATAAGGATGACCAAATCTGCGGATACGAATTCGTTCACATGGGTAAATTCATGGACGAGATCAAGAAGGGTACTGATGCTAACGAAGCATTGAAGAAAGTAACCGGTACTTACGGACGCGTAACAGCTGAACAGGGTGCAGTTAAACATATTGATCCACGTCACGAATAATTTATAAGGAGGAAAAAGAACTATGATTAGAGAAGTAAAATTTGAAAGTCAAGACCGTCGTATCAAAGGAATCATTGAAGCTTTGAACGCTAACGGCATCAAAGACATCGAAGAAGCAAACGCTATCTGCGAAGCTGCCGGACTCGATCCTTATAAGACGTGTGAAGAAACTCAGCCTATCTGCTTCGAAAATGCAAAGTGGGCTTATGTTGTAGGTACTGCAATCGCTATCAAGAAAGGCTGCACAAACGCTGCTGAAGCTGCTGAAGCTATCGGTATCGGTCTGCAAGCATTCTGTATCCCGGGTTCTGTAGCCGACGACCGTAAGGTTGGTATCGGTCATGGTAACCTGGCAGCCATGTTGCTGCGCGAGGAAACTAAGTGTTTCGCTTTCCTGGCAGGTCACGAATCATTCGCTGCTGCTGAAGGTGCTATCAAAATTGCTGCTAAAGCTGACAAAGTACGTAAAGAGCCTTTGCGTTGTATCCTGAACGGTTTGGGTAAGGATGCTGCACAGATCATCTCTCGTATCAATGGTTTTACTTATGTTCAGACTCAATTCGACTACTACACAGGCGAACTGAAAGTAGTTCAAGAAATCGCTTACAGTGATGGTGCCCGTGCAAAAGTAAAATGCTACGGTGCTGATGATGTTCGCGAAGGTGTAGCTATTATGTGGAAAGAAGGTGTAGATGTATCTATTACAGGTAACTCTACTAATCCGACTCGTTTCCAACACCCGGTAGCCGGTACTTACAAGAAAGAACGTGTTCTTGCTGGTAAGCCTTATTTTTCAGTTGCTTCCGGTGGTGGTACAGGCCGTACTCTCCACCCGGATAACATGGCGGCTGGTCCGGCTTCTTACGGCATGACAGATACAATGGGCCGTATGCACTCAGACGCTCAGTTCGCTGGTTCTTCATCAGTTCCTGCTCACGTAGAAATGATGGGATTCCTGGGTATCGGTAACAATCCTATGGTAGGTTGTACAGTGGCTTGTGCTGTAGACGTATCTCAGGCTTTGAGCAAGTAATTACTACATAGTAGATCCCTGTAACTGACAAAGTTATGGGGATTTTCTATTTTCAGTAAGTTCGTGGGTTGAACTGCTGATTTACCTTTCTCCTACCTATCAAAATCAATCAAGAACACTATAAATGATTGGCTGAAATTACTGCATAAAATTGGCTCTTTAGGTCGTAAATGGGTTGCACGATTAAGAGTTGGTTTAGGGTAAATTTGGGCTAAAATGGCAATTATTTTGTGACTTATTTGTGACCACTTTTCTATTTTCTTACAAGTGGTCACAAAACACAGGATAACAGACTATACTACAGATAGATATATCATATTTAAAGAACTTCCAAATGTCTAATTTTAATTGATTAAACAATGGAAAGAAGTTCATTCGCTATTCTCTTTTTCATAAGAGAGAGCAAAGTTAGAAAAGATGGTAATGCTCCTATTGAAGTCAGCATTACTATTAATGGAGAAAGATGTTTTTTCTCTACTGGTAAGAAAGTAAAAGCTATTGCTTGGGATAAGAACAGGCAATTAGTAAAGGGGAAAGATGAGGAAACTACAAGCCTCAACAACTACCTTAAATCAGTCAGAGCAAAAATGTATGAGAAAGAAGCAGAGTTACTGGATAAAGGTTTTGTGATTACAGCCCAACTCTTATACGATGCCTATTTTGACAAAGTAGAATGTCTGCAAGAGAAATCCTTATTAAACGTATTAGAAGAACACAACGCAGAGCGTAAAGCAATGGTAGGTAAAACTGTTGCACCTGCTACCTATTGGGTATTTGAGTACACAGCCAGATTACTAAAAGAGTTCATTCTACAGAAATATGGTAGAGAGGATTTATACCTAAGAGAATTGAACCTTAGTTTCATTCAAGGCTTTCACTCATTCCTATTAGGTGAGAAGAAGATGGGGCAAAATTCCAGTACCAAGCATTTAAAGTTCCTAAAAAAGTTATTGAACTTAGCTGTTTCCAACTCCTACATTTCCCATAATCCTGTAAATGCTTACAAGGTAGAGCGCGAACCTGTAGAGATTGATTTCTTAGACGAGGAAGAACTAAGAAAGATTATCAACTTTGATACTCCTATTCCACGTTTTGAGAGAGCAAAGGATATGTTCCTGTTTGGATGCTTCACAGGTCTTAGTTACATTGACATCAAAACCCTAACAGCAGAACACTTTGAGAAAGATGGTACAGGTAGAATCTGGATTAAGAAGCGTAGAGTAAAGACAGGTGTATTATCAAGAATCCCCCTACTCCCTATTGCCAAACTGATACTGGATAAGTACAAAGGAGGTGAAAGATTATTGCCTATTCAAGACCCTGCTGACATTAATAAGTACTTGAAAGACATAGCAATACTATGCAATATAAAGAAGAGAATTACATTTCACACTTCGAGGCATACATTTGCCAGTACAGTCACGCTTGCCAATAACATATCATTGGAAGTTGTATCTAAGATGTTAGGGCATACAAATACCAGAATGACAACCCATTATGCCAAGTTAATTGACAGGTGTATAGGTGAGCAAATGGACAAGTTAATGGACACATTTACAGAAGAAGGTAACGATTAAGGTTAGTTAAATTCTAAATAATCCCACTTGCAGCAATGTAGGTGGGATTTTTTTTATACATTTGAACAGCCAAATATAAAACGCAAATGTATGCCAGTAGATAAGTTTACAGAAGATACCTATATAGAATTTGAATACCAATTACTTGATTATGTAGAACAAGTTGCTTTAGAATTTAATCCAGATATGGGATTTGATTCAGATGGTAATATGTATCCATGTGGTACATTGGCAATTGAGCGATTTAAAGTGAGATACAACAGAAAGTTTATTGATATTAAATTCAAGCATGAAGACTACCTACACAACAAAGAAATACAAGACACATTAAAGGAATTGGGTGTAGATATAGATAAGTTCTGGTATCTGCTACTCTATGTAATGGATTATACTGCTGGTTATTGTTGGGATGCAATAGAAGTAAAGGAATCCCCCAAAGAGCAACTGGAAAAGTTAGTCAAACTAATAGCTGACAACTGCTCTGATTATAATAAAGTATCTGGTGCAACATTCAGCACTCCTATTACCATTACCATAAATGCCAAAGGTAAGCAGACACTTACCATTGATAACCCTAATACAATAGCCTATATAGGACTATTATGTGCTAAAGGTTGCAGTGAGATTGAAGATAATAGTATTCTATCATTAAGATACAGTGATAATGATACATTAACTGCTGCTGATACTATGCGTATATGCTTATTTGCAAAGATGTTCCTGTACTTCTTTGAGATTAACAAGCAATTCAATAAGAGGCAGAAGAAAGGAAATACAATTTCACTAAGTAAAAATCTACTCATATCCAGACTTGCATACTTTACCAAGCTAACCACTAATAAGAACTATTTGAATGATGATGATAATCTTAAGAAAGCTATTAAAGAATATGGAGATAAAAAGCTATCCACAATAAATAGTTACTACTTCTAAACAATCATCTAACTGTATATCAGCCCTATTCTTGTATTCCTAATTAAAAAGGGAGTATAAGGATAGGGCTTTTTTCATCCCTTTTAAGCCCACTAAATCCCCTCATATTTGCAGTGTCAAAACGATGACAGCAGAACTAAAGATTAAAGGGGAGTAAGACAAGCCCTGCAAATTCCTCCCTATTAATTAGTTCAAATGCCAGTAGTTTTGCAGCGTAATCAAATTAATAACCCATTAAAATTAGAGACAATGGAAACTAAAGGAATCGCAACAGTAGAGAACGTAAACGAAGTAATTAACTCTAAAAATGAAGTAGTTATGACAAAAGAACAAGTAATTGAAAACGCACGCATCGCATTAGCTGAAAAGAAACAGTTCCTTGCAGATAATGCAAATGCTGAAAAGAATATCGTTAAATCAGCAGAAACGAATGTTACTAAGGCAGAAAGAAGCTATGTAGAGGCATTGCAAGCAAGAGAGTTACCAACAACCACAGTAGAATTGTGGAATGTACAGACTTCTACAGAGGAACAAGAGATTATCAGTAAGAAAAAAGCTGAAATCATTATTGCCACTTCTGATTACAGCATGACTGTAAGTAAGGTGAATGTTGAATTGGGCAAAGACTTGATAAAAGACAGCAGACTTGAAAAGATGCCTTTATTTGTAACTGATGCCAAATTGTTCTATGATGCAGAAATTACATTGAAAGACCTCAATGGAAATATCGTTCCTAAGAATACTCCCAATGTTTTTGTATCAGTTGATACAGCCAATGGATATTGGAAATGGAAAACATACCATGAAGCTAATATCAATTCCATCGTAAAGAACGAATCTGCATTAATCATTGAGAATGTGAGAATCAAGACATTCAGTTCCTTGCAAGAATTTGCACAATACAGAGGTGTAAACAACGTACTAAGCAGAGGATTTAATGGTTTGGAGAAAGCAGGAAACGCAGCATTAGCCACCCAAAATGAATTTTACAAGAAGATATTTGAGGTAGCTAAGGAGTTAAAGGCTAATATCAGCGTAGTAACCAAATACTATAACTTAGGTAAAACGCTGAATCTGAAAGTCTGGAATGATGCAATGCTTGGAATAGTTAGTGGGGATTTCAGTTATGACTTAACAATTGGTGATGAACTTATTGAAACATTGCAGAAAGTAACCTCCAAAGTAAGCACAATCAAAGAACGCTATATGATTGATGCAATTACCAGATTAGCAAACCTACAGCCACAAGGTGCAGAGGATAAAATTGGCATTAAAGAAACTATCAAAACAATAGAGACCTTGAACAAGGAAACAGTAGCATACGTAGAACAAGTTTCTTTAGACAAAGTGAATGAAATCTACACTGCTTTACTCACACAGTATCTTAAAAATCATGAGGTAATTAAAGAAGAACAAACTGCCTAATCTAAGAATCCAGAGCCTATGTGACAGATAGGCTTTATCTTTTCTCCTTTATTATAGTGTTGCTCCTAACGAATACGCTTTAGACTGATACAATATTGATTTTCAGAAGTTGCGACCTAGCTGTTAGGTCGCTTACCAAAAGTTCAGTATCTTTGTATTACTTCAAGCAAATGAAATACAGATACTTCCAACTTACCAAGATTGACGACAAATAACCTATCTAAAGTCAAATTAATTGCAATGGAAGAATTTACCTATGAGCAAATAAGAGCAAAAGCGCTAAAACAAGGAGTTAAAGATAATAAGTTCCAGATTGGAATGTACGCCCAATCAAATGGCTACATGAAACGCAAAGTACATAGAAATGGAAGACATTACACAGTCTATGTATCATTACAGAAACTCACATATTAATATCGTATGATAATTCACTTACCAACAGGAAAGACATTCAGTAATAGGAAAGAAGCCAAGATTTACTTTGGTGCTACTTACTATTACAAGTTAGAAAAGGAAAAGAGAGATTTACAATTTACACATGATATTCAATCAGCTACTTATGAATATGGAAAGATTAATACCAACAAAGTGCAAGAACAGGGCAACGATTAATTACTCTATTCTTAAACAGTTCAAATCAGCCAACATATATAGATTCTTTTGTGTATCGTTATATAGAGATGATTACTACCATGCAAGAGTTACTTTAGACGAACTCAAAGGCATTACAGGCGACAAAACCCTTAGTAACTTTACTAAAGACTTTAAAGAGTATTTAGAAATAAGTACTTATCGTACAGATTTAGGAAATGGCGTCAAGCCAAGACATAATGTGTATCATATACCACCTAAAGAACCTCAACATATTACTTTATCCAGAAGATTCATTGCCATTGACTTGGATAGTGCGACTAAGGGGTTCTTCATTCAGTTAATGTTATTATCTCAATTCGCCAATATTGAAATGACTAAACCTAATATCATTAAGGAATTAAGTATTGACAAAAGCACCTTTGATAAATACTTACGTAATTTACTAAGTGAATTTGTGTTTATGAATAATGGCTGTTTAGTTCTCCACACTGACAATATATTACTGGAAAATGATTTTAAAAGTCAAATGATATTAGCTTCCAAATACCTTATAGGGAAAAATCCACCTAATGTTACTCTAAACAAGGATAAAGGTAAGTAGTGGGGAAAAATTAGTGGTTAGTAAGATATACTAATACACAGATTTTCCCCTCCCCTTATAAAATTCAGACCTAAGATAAACATAGAATTTTCATATCAAGAAAGAACAACCTTATACATAGGAATTTAATAATAGAGCGTTGAGCGCACATATATACTACCCCTCCAAATAAGCACCCCCTATCATTTTAAATTGAGAGCCTTTTCCTGTAAGGTTGTCCCTGTAAGAGATTACAGAATACTAAAAATAATGACAGTAATAAGCAACCAAGTAGTGTAACCAATTATGCCTCCCACCAAGTCTTGAAATAAAGTAGAATCTTGCGTGAAAGTTCACTCTACCAAATTGGGGAAGTAGTACCTTTTTTAATCCTTATGGCAAATCAAACCTTAAGGCTTATCTAATGGCACACACATTCCTATTTGATTAGTGAACTTTCATTTATAAGGTTCTCCTTTACTCAAAATTCACAAAGTATTCATTATTAAAATTGGGCTTATGGAAGCAGGAGATTATCTATTAGTGGTAGTTCTTATTGTGTTGGTGGTAGTTGGGTTAATCGTTAATCCAGTCATCGCTATTGCATTTGTTTTCTTTCTATTCATGCGTGGCAGTGTTAAAAAGCAAGAAGCTGAAAACAAGAGCAATGCAAAGTATTACAGAGATGTTATACAAGCCAGACAGGATGCAAGAATAGCAAAGGAATTAGAAAAGAACAAGAACATCAAAAAATAGATTATGGAAGCATTAGATTTACTACCCACAAGGAGAAGTGATTTACAAGAAATCGCTGAAACAGTTGATTACATGGAAGTAGTGGAACAACCTAAAAAGGATAATCCACACTTCATTGAAGCTAACACAAAGGAGGTTGATTTACAGCATTTAAAGACAGATTGTATTGTGCCAGTCTTTTCTAAGGATAATGAACTTACAATCTCACACCCTAACTTTATTGAAACTGTTTGGGATGCTGCAAACTCATTCTTTAGTGGTGAACGAATTGACAAACCAGACATTAGAATATCACACATTGTTAAAGGTCGTATTCCAGAAGCTATTCACAAACCTGTGAACCAGCTTTTAGAATCTGACAAGACACAATACTATGAGAGAATGATGTTCTGTTTTGAAGTGCCAACTATCTATGAAACGATTGAAGGGAACAAACTTACCTTATCTATTGGTGGCGTTCGTGCCTATAATCACATGAATCTATATTCCAAAAAGGGAATAGAGAAATTCAAAGTCTTTATAGGGTTTAAGAATCAAGTATGTTGTAACTTATGTGTGTTTACTGATGGGCTGAATAGCTGTTTGGAAGTTTCTAATACAAATGAATTATATCGTATTGTATTGGAAATGTTCAACAACTACAATCCAGCCAAACACATACATTTGATGCAAACGCTTACTGATTCTTATCTTACTGAACACCAGTTTTGCCAACTATTAGGAAGAATGAGACTTTACCAGTCATTGCCACAAGGCTATCAAAAGGAGATTCCAAGAATGTTGCTTACTGATACACAAATTAATAGTGTGTCTAAAGCATACATACAAGATGAAAACTTTGGTAGTTTAGGTAGTGATATTAATATGTGGAAATTCTATAATTTGCTGACAGGTGCAAATAAGAGTTCCTATATTGATAGTTTCTTAGACAGGTCGCTAAATGCTACAGAAATGGCAGTTGGTATTAATTCAGCTTTGCATGGTGATGAGAAATACAAGTGGTTTTTAGATTAGTGGCATTTGGGAATATTCAATATTGGGATATTCTCAATTTGTCACAACAAAAACATTCACTTCTCTACAAAGTGAACATTCTACTATCATTCAATTAGTTAGGTTATATCTAACATTTGGGTATTACATGGAATGTTCACTTTCATTCACCTACTAATAAAACTGAACATTATGAGTTTAAAGTACAGCCAAACTACAAGTGATTATCTGCAATGGAATGAAGCAATGAAACTGATACGCCTACTCTATAAAGATGCCAACTATAAAATGAGCTTACTTATTAGTGTAGGGTGCTTTTGGGGATTGCGTATTAGTGACATTCTTTCTTTAAGGTGGAATGATATTCTAAATGTGGATGAGTTTTCTATCATTGAACACAAGACAGGGAAACAACGTACCATTAGAATTAATTCCCAACTAAAGAGGCACATTGCAGATTGCTACAAGCAAATTAATCCCATTGGAATTAATGCACCTGTTTTAGTCAGTCAGAAGGGAACAGTGTACACTATCCAAAGGATTAACATTATTCTTAAGGAGATTAAAGCGAAGTACAAGTTATCAATTAATAACTTTAGTTGCCATAGTCTTAGGAAGACATTTGGTAGACAGGTTTACAACCAGAATGCAGATAACGCTGAGCTTGCTTTAGTTAAACTAATGGAGTTGTTCAATCATTCCAACGTAGCCATTACAAAACGTTACTTAGGACTAAGACAGGAAGAACTACTACACACTTATGATTGCTTAACTTTTTAGTACACTTCTAATTTGCTAATACAAACGCTTTTCGTATATTTGTGCCAATCCTAGCAATAGGAGGACTTTTTATTAACGAAAGGCGTTTTGCATTATCCTTGTTCCTAAATTTCGCCAAAATTTAAACAATCACAGGGATATGCACAACGCCCATACTAATGTTATATATCTATCTTACTGATAGCTTATATATCGTTTGGTGTGGGCAACTGTTGTGTATTTGTGATTGGGGTGTTTGGCGACACCTAGGGACAGATATGCTAATAGTTCCCACACCTTTTTATATGTAATAGTTTACCAAAGGGAACAGGTAAGCATTATATTTTAAGATAATGAATGAAATAGCTAAGAGTTTTAAGCTGTCTCTAGAAAACCAATTAGATTCTATTGCCCAACAAATTATCAGTAGTTCCTCTATACCAACTTCTGATACGTATGAAACCATATCTAATACAATCAAACAGTGTGGAGAAATGGCTAAACAAGAATACAAAGGTCTTGCTCACAATATAGGTATAACAGAAGATGAACTTAGATATATAATAAGTACAGCTGTACTCAAAACAATTGTCAAGTACAAATGAATATCTGGAATAGGTTGATAGAACTATTTAATAGCTCAACCAGTAATCACGAAGAAATGAACATAGTAGACAGTATAGCTAAATCGAAGATATTATACAAAAAGCTAATATCCATTACGCACCCAGATAGAAATCCAACCCAAGAAGAATTGGCTAAGGTCTTATCTGAAAGAATAAATGCAAATAGATATAATTACAGAGAATTAAAAAACATAGAACAAGAAGTATATAAAAAACTTTTAAAGCCATGAAGATAATCGATTTTATTAACAACCTATTGAACTCATTGTTGGATGGTTCATTTGAACGTATGAAAATTATATCTGCTATGAATCAAAGTTTTAAAGAATACTTTTACTCTGGAGAAATAAATAGATTATGCAAAGTATCTATTACAGCAGGTAATACAGAATATTCCCATGAAATGAGTGCCATATTTTTTAGAAGTGGATTTAAGATTTCGATAGAAAATGACAATGGATTAAAAGATTCTGAAGTAAGAGAAATATCTCAATACATATTATCCAATAAGGCTTTCATAAGACAATTAATGTCACTTGGCTTTGATACACTAATTATTACAGGGAAAACTTCAGCAAAAGGAATGCAATACTGCTTAAAAAATTACACACAAATAGGAGGATTTTCTTTAGAATAATAGAACAATGGAAAGCTACAACTTAAATAAGATAGAATTAATCTCTTGTATTATTGAAAACACATACTCTATAAAGAAGAGCTATATTTCAAAGTGGTTCTCCACTCAAGAAATACAAGTAGAAGTATTGACTACAGAAGAGAAAGCTATATATAAGAATGGGGCTTTATTTGAGCATGAAGCAATCATTCATCACACGTTTAGAGAAGGGTATAAAACTAGGAAAAAAGGTGAATTCACAATGAAAACCAAAGAGAAATCTGTCTGGAAATGTGTGGAATATGAAATGGATGGGAAATATAAATCCAATGAAATTCATGTATATAATTCAAGAAATGATTTAATTGAATCAATATATACAGAATATTCCCAAAGCACCTATAAGTACCTGTATTTATACAATGAAAAAGGATATAAGTACAAATTTATTGATTATAATGGGGATATTAGTTATTATGAATATAATAATCTTAACCAAATCACTAAGAAAACAACATTAAATTCACAAGGGCAAGAAATTTTAATCAAAGAATTTATATATAACAACTTGAACCAATGTGTTAAAATAATTACCACAGATAAGGTGAATAGCAAAAGAGAAGTAAGCGCATATAAAGATGATAGTTATAATAACACGATTTATATGCAATATTGTGACAATGGAGTAGAAATAATCATTACCTATGAATATAAATATGATGAATATGGAAATTGGATAGAAATGAGGCAATATCGAAATAATATTTTCAATTTACTAAGAACAAGAACGATACAATACAATGATTAAATTAATATTTTTAAGCTGTTGGATCACAGGGATTCTCTTTGTATCATGTCAGTACAAACAAAAGGAAGTAGTACAAATATCTACAATAGATAGTACTATGCAGGTAAATGTTACCTCTATCTTAGAAAACAAGCTATCTGAAATCAATGCTCTATCTGGACAAGTCATTATAATGGAAGTTCAAACAGGACATATTAAAACACTGGTTGGACTTACAAGAAAAGATAGTACAAATTATCAACCTTGTAACAAATTCAGCATACAAAGACCTACAGGACTAATGAACCCCATATCTATATTGGCAGCTTTAGAAACTGGTAAGGTAAAATTGGATGATGCAGTTGATACTGGAAATGGAATTTACTCATTCAAAGGTGGAGCAATTAAAGACCACAACTGGAATAGAGGTGGATATGGTGAGATTACAGTAAAGCAGGGATTGGCTTGTAATTCTAATATTGCCACAGTAAAGGCTACATTGGAAGCATTTAAAGATAATCCAATGAGTTACGTAACACGTTTACACCAAATGGGTATGGGAGATTTAGACAAGCTAAAATACTTTGAAGAACTGCATCCCATTCGATTTATGACTAAAGATTCCATTTGGCGTGATACTGACTTGGCATTTACTTGTATTGGGTATAACTTATCTATTGCACCAGTCCAAATCCTAACCTTTTATAATGCCATTGCCAATAATGGCAGAATGATAACGCCTCAACTATATAAGGATAGTATAATAGTTATCAATCCACAGATAGCAAGTAAAGTGAGTATTGATAGCTTGAAACAAGCATTACTATTTAATATTACTGATGGATTAGGAAAGCCTGCATACTCTGATAAAGCAGCAATAGCAGGAATACAAGGTACTACTTTGCTAACTACTAATGAAGATAGTACTAAGAATGAGTATGCAGCAGAGTTTTATGGCTACTTCCCTGCTGATAATCCAAAGTATAGTATCATTGTATCTATTAATAAGACTGGATTACCTGTAAGTGGTGGGTTAATGGCAGGTGACATATTTAGACAAATTGCAGAATACATTATTAATCTCAAATAATTAACTCAAATGAAAACATTTAGAATCTTAGCAGTCTTAGTAATGGCTGTAGTGTGTGTTAGTTTATCATCATGTAGTAAAGATGATGATAATGAGGATAAGCCTGTAATTGAACAAGCTAATCTAATTGGCAAATGGCAGTCTACTTGGCAAAAAACTCATGAAATCGTAAATGGCAAAGAAGTAGTTACTTCTGATGAAGCCTATACTAATGGTTCATGGGAATTTAAAGCAGATGGCACTTGTATTGAATATGATGGTACTACACCTGCACGTTGGACGTTAAAGGACAACAAGCTAACTGTTACTTACAACGATGGCTATTCTGACGTTCTTACAGTAAATGAACTTACAGCCAATAAGCTAATTCTTGCCTTTGAGGATTGGGACAACACAGATGATGGTGGCGAAGAACTGGATGATATTACAACTACTACCTATAAGAAGATAACGAAGTAGTACCTTACACACCTAACCAGATTATCAAGAACAGCATTTGAGAATTAACTCATTTGCTGTTTTTTTTCTTGTAACCTTAGCCAATAAGAAATCACTACACAACAGATACATTTAGAACATAGTACCTTAATAAGGATATTTCAGACTATCATTCAAGACCTCAATTCATACGATACCAACTATCAATTGAAATAACATCTTCGCTACAAAAGTATGATAGAACTGTATTCAGATACTTCTACAACCAGATTACCAATACAAATTTCAAACTCAATTATTATGAATATCTGTTATTCAGAAAGACAAAAACAGATTGGAAAGAAATAAATTAATGAATGAAATAAGGAGTATAGAACATTGCTGACAGAATTAAAAAATATACAATTTTCATAGTAAAGCGATATTTCGTTTGGCAAATGACAAGTAATTAACATATTACAGCATACTAAAATATGCTACTACAAAAAAAGTTCTTAAGTTTGCTACGAGTAACCAACTAATTAAATAAAAGACATGGAACTATTAAAACTTCAAGATACCATCCCCTTTGGCAAACTAAAAGGAAAGATAATTAATGAAATATGGAAAGAAAATCCAGCATACTTTAACTACCTCGTTAAAAGAAATGACAAATTTCTCTTAGACAGAACAGTCTTTTATGAACTACAGCAATTATATCCAAATGAAAAAAAAAGAATAAAACAGCTATCTCTCTATAACATACGTAAAACTATATCAATATCTGATTTCTACACAGATGAAGAACTGGCTGAAAATAATAGAGAAATGATTGATTATGAACAACAAGAAAGGGATAGTGCTTTAAGGAACAGGTATTATGAAATGGGAGGACTTGATTTTGACCTATGGCGAAGTGGTGAATTAGATGATATTGATTGTATAGATTGGGATTAGTACGAGTAACAAAAGAGACGTTATAAAGTAGAATGTATTCAAAGGAGTATTTAACAATGATAAATTCCTAAAAGAAATATCATCAAATTTACAAAAGTCATGTGTGAATACGCTGAAATAGAAAATATCAAACTATCTAATGGTAAGACCATCAAACAGGTAAATGAGGAAGTAAGCAAGGAAGTGGAACGCATTTACTTAGAAGGATGGAGCAAAGGGATTGCTATACCTTATAGAGATAACAAAGGGAATATCCATTTAGCTAATCCAGATGGAAGCGAAGACTTAGTAGAGTTCAATCGTAAAGAAAGAAGCTACAAAATTCTGTCACGTGTTGCAGACAAAGGAAAAGGCAGGTATGCCTACCTATTAATAGAACTAAATAAGCTACTTTAGCAATTACTTATATCATAATCAAAGTGTATTCTCTTGTTATTTCCCACATTTTGACTACCTTTGTATGCAAAGGAGACAATCATTATGAAACTGATAGAGAACAACATCCAAAAGATTATAGACCTGTGTAAAAAGCATAAGGTACATAAGCTGTTTGTGTTTGGTTCTATCCTTACCAATCGCTTTAGCGATAAAAGTGATATTGATTTAGTGGTTGATTTCAATAAATCAGAAGTGAGTGACTACTTTGATAACTATTTTGATTTTAAATACTCCTTAGAAGATATATTAGGTAGAGAAATAGACTTACTGGAAGAACAGACCATTAAGAATCCTTATCTTAAAAAGAATGTGGATGCCACTAAAACATTAATCTATGGATGATATTATAATGAAGCATTTGCAGGATATTTTGACTGCCATTGAAGAAGTGGAAAGTTTCTTTGGCAGTAATCCTAAATTATATGATGATTTCTATAGTAACCTATGCCTTAGGCGTGCAGTAGAAAGGAATATTGAAATCATTGGCGAAGCTATGAACAGGATATTGAAGGTTGATAAAGATATAGCCATTACTAACTCTCGTAAGATAGTAGATGCACGAAACTATATCATACATGGCTATGATAGCCTATCTGTAGATGTTCTTTGGAGTATGGTTATCAATCATCTTCCCAAACTAAGAAATGAAGTTATATTGTTATTAAATTCATAAGGTTGTGACTTATTCACGACCACTTATTCAAAATACAGAGATTTATAATCTGGAGCGTTCTTTAAAACATTGGATATTTATCTGTAGAACAATCATTTACAATTACTATTGATTGGTTTACAGGGATGCTGTGTCGCTGCTTCTTATGGTATGACAGATACAATGGGCCGTATGCACTCAGACGCTCAGTTCGCTGGTTCTTCATCAGTTCCTGCTCACGTAGAAATGATGGGATTCCTGGGTATCGGTAACAACCCGATGGTAGGATGTACAGTGGCTTGTGCGGTTGACGTAGCTCAGGCTTTGAGCAAGTAAGTCTAAACAACTCTAAATAAATGAACTCCTGTAGTCTTGATGATTGCAGGAGTTTTTTTGTAGTAATCTGAAAAAATTGCTACCCTTGCATAAACTCATAATTCAAAAGATTATGGAATATATCAACGAATTTCACAAAGAATGGATAGAGCGCACTCGCCAATCAATAGCCTTTTGGAGCAAGCAGCCTGTATCACCAGAAGATGTAAAGAAACAACAAGAAATGCTGAACAAGCAGAGAGCTATAAGAGAAAGCAAATTGAAGAGTTAAAGAAATTTGCTGATGCCAATAGACAGTGGATTGCCTTATCTCATTGTACTCTGCGGAATAGATAATGATTTATATTTCATTGATACACAAATACGATTAAGAGAACCACACTCCTAAAGGATCAGACATTTTGACCAATTCCATCTCCTCCCCGTATCCGGTCCGTACCCGGTCCGTACCAAGGCCGTACCTACTCCTTCCCTAAGGATACGGAGAATATACGGAGAAGACACGGAACAGATACAGCTCAGGTAGGGAGAGGGAAGAGAAACAGACCAAAATTACATAAAAGATACCCGGAAGAGAATAGCTTTATAAAATCTCTTTCCGGGCATCCTTCTACAAAATATATAGAATCTTAATTTAGTTTACTCATTGAACCAATCAATCTTTTTGGAGAAGTACATCACCATAGCCAATATCACGAATAATCCAAGACTGCCGGCAAGCAGAGCGAAAGTCTCCAACTGGATAAGAATGAAAACATAAATATAAAGAACACTGAGCAGACCTATCATAATGAAAGCCGGCTTTTTCCTCTTGATGATGCCCAGCATATACCCTCCTACCAAAACAATAGTAAGTACTGATGCCACCAAATAAGCCATACTGAAACCGATATGCTCAGACATGGAAAGCAACAAACTATAGAACAAGCAAAGTGCCAACCCTACCAATAGATACTGCAAAGCATGAATACGGGTCTTTTCCAGAATTTCAGTGAAAAATATCACCATAAAGGTCAACAAGATTATCAAGACGGCATATTTAGTAGAGCGCATGGACTGCTGATATTGCTCTACAGGCATTTTCAGATTCACACCAAAATTGGAATTTTCAATATCTTTGATACTGGCATTCTGATAATTAACAAGCACCTGCGAATAATTTCTATTAAGATTCAGTACCTGCCATTGTGCTGAGAAATCTTTCTCGGTAATCTCCCGTTTTTCCGGCAAGTAATTGCCGTCAAAGCTCGGAGTATTCCAATTTGCTTTCAGGCTGACTTTTGTGGTTTTGCCCAACGGAGTGAAGTTAATGGACTGGGAGCCTTTCAGCTTAATCTTCATTTCATAAGGCAATTTCTTGTCTCCCTTCAAAGCCGAGAGGTCTACAATAGCATGAACACCCATATTATCGATACCCCGTCCGTCCATTCCTGGCTCGAACATATAGACAGAGTCATTCAATGTAATACTGACTTGCTCACTAAGCCCGCGCATATCAGTCAGATTCAAGCAAATAGCTGCTCTGTCGTACTGAAGCACATCCATATCCACATTGTTTTTCCGAAGTTCTTCTGAACTAAAATATCCTTTAATAAGAAGTTCCGACTGATACACATTCACCTTATAAATCCCTCGCTGAAGGATTTCGGTCTGCAATTGCCCATCCACAGACAGTTCATCCGGGAATAAAGTAACATTCCCCATAGATACTTTCTGTACTCCATTCTCCTCATGGGTAATAGGGTATTTCAAGTTAAGGTAAGGTCCTGTAATGGTCTGTGCCAGACTCCATTTCTGCCCGACTTCTGCAATAGCATCCGTCTGCGTACGTCCGCGCTCCGAAATCATGTTTTCAATCATAAACATCGGAATCAGCAGTAACAGCACCAGAAAAGCAATAATCACCACTTTAATTGATTTCGAGAAACGGTGCAAACAGCCACTCGCCTGCCTCTTTGTTTCATTCAGACTTTCATTCAGATTGCCATTAAAGTCATCATTCAAATTGTCGTTCAAATTTTCCATAATAGAATAGTATTAATTAAGTTGATTTCAGAAAATTCTCCAATGCCTCAATATGAGCCTTAAAAGCTTTTTTCCCTTCAGAAGTAGCCTGAAAAGAGGTTTTTGGCTTCCGTCCCACAAAGGTCTTTTGGCAAACGACATAACCCAGTTCTTCCAAAGCCCTCGTGTGGCTTGCCAGATTACCGTCCGTCAGTGAAAGCAACTCTTTCAGGGTATTGAAGTCCACGTCCTCATTTACCATCAGGACTGCCATAATACCTAAGCGAACTTTGCTTTCAAATACCTTATTTATATTTTGAAATGCCTCTATCATTTATTTCCTTTTCCTTTCGTACTGCAAATAAAACAACACTCCATATAAGACATGGAACCCGCCGAAACCAATTGTCCAGAACAGCAAGCCATGTCCTTCAAAAAAGCAGTCTACAATACCCAGACAGAGGAATGCATATCCCAGCCAAGCTACATTAGAGTAGGTAAACTTTGAAACATTTACCAGGGAAAGTCCATAAAACAATAACATAACGGAGGATACCAATCCATAGATTTCATGTAGCAACAGGGCTATGCAGAACAGCCCTCCCGTCAACAACGGAAGTACGAAATTCCAAGCAATGCGATACGTTAATTTACTGAATAGCTTTTGTCCTGTTTTCCTCGCTTTATAACAGGACAGGATGCAAGCGGTGATTACAGAAGCCGTCAACACCAACGAGGCCACCATAATCAACTCCTCCCGGTTGTCTCCTGACTTTAATAAATTATTGGCTATGCAGGCACCAACTAATGCGTACATACCGGCTAAAACAGCCGTCATTCCACTGAGAGATACAAACTTGGAGGATTTTTCCATCAACTCCTTTATCTCATTTACTGATTCTAATGCTTTGTTCTTATCCATATAAAAAGTACTTTGTACTGCAAAGTAAAAGATAAAAAATCAAAGAAGCAAAGAATATTGAGAAAAAATATTCTCGATAAAACTAACCCCGCCAAAAATTACTATATTTGCAATCAATCAAATATCAATAGTTATAGCCTAATGATGAAACAATTAATAGCTTATTGCGGATTAAATTGCGAAAATAGCGATGCCCGCATAGCTACTGCCAACTTTATACTACCAACAATTCATTGATAACCATGTATAAATACACTGAAACAAAGAGCATCATTTTATCTCTATTCCATTTAAGTATATTCGTGCTTTTCAGTTCATGTTCTTCTATGCACACTCCATTTTCTGTGGTAGATACAAACAGAGCACTGGAGTATACAATGGATGGAAAGCACTTGTTTACTTACAATTATGCCGTAACCTATCCACCACAGGGCGTAGACACTGTTTATAAACGAAGCGGATTCATTCACCCCTTACGTACGTTGGAGGGTGAGATACTGACCAATTGCTCCCCATCCGACCATTATCACCATTTCGGCTTGTGGTATGCCTGGACAAAGACCACATTCGAAGAAAAGGAAATTGATTTCTGGAATCTTTATAAGAAAGAAGGTACGGTTCGTTTTCGTCGGTTCACTGAAGTGCAGCCCGATGGATTTTCCGCTGTGCTCGACCATGTGGCATATCCCGACTCCTCACAAGAAAAAGTAGCGATGACCGAGCATTTGAAAATCCGCGTGGGAAAAGCTAAACAACGGGGATATTACATTGACTATCACACCACGCTTCGTTGTGCCACTTCTGCTCCTATAGTATTGGAAAGCTATCGCTATGGAGGCATTTGCATCCGTGTATGCGAAAGCTGGAACGGACAAACAGCCGAGATGCTCACATCCGAAGGGCTCAATCGTGACAAGGCTGACGGGGCGCTGGCCCGCTGGTGCTACTTTCAGAAGAAGCCCGGCAAAGACGATGCATGCATCCTGATTGTCCCTTATCCTTCCAATTTGAACTATCCGGAACCGCTACGGGTATGGGACGAAAAAGCCAATAATTCCCGGGGCGACCTGATGTGGAACTTCTCTCCAACCAAACGTCAGTCATTTACTTTGCATCCCGACCAGGAATTACGTCTTTCCTATCGGATCTATGTGCTGGACGAACCTATAAACGCCTCCACTGCCGAAGCTCTTGCACAAGAGATCATCTGATATATTTCGGAGGATACTGTCTTATCGTGACACTCTCCCGGATGTATTTCCCTGCATCAGACTCTCTACTTCTTCTACCGTCACATGATTAAAATCACCGTATACGGTATTCTTCAACGCAGAAGCGGCAAGGGCATACTCCAATGCTTTCTGGTCATCATCGGGATAGGTGATCAGACCATAAATCATGCCACCAACAAAAGCATCACCGGCACCTACGCGATCCACTTCACATTCGATATCATAAATGCCGGTATGCTTCAATGTGCCATCAGAATAGAGGACGGCAGCCAGCAAGTTATGATTAGAAGTAATAGAATTGCGTAATTCCAGGAAAGCTTTTTGACAACGAGGCACAAGCTCCACTACCTGACGACCGAAATCTTCGAAAGCAGGGAGATTAGCTTCAAAAGAAGTATCGGCAGCATTGATGGCTTTGAAACCGACAGGTTGGATGCCAAGCATTTCCTTATATTCCGGTTCGGCTCCGAAGATGACGTCACTGTATTGCACCAAAGGCTGCATGACTTCGGCTGCTGAGCGACCATAATTCCAGAGTTTCTTACGAAAATTGAGATCACAGGAAATAGTCAGCCCCATGCGGTCGGCTATCTCAAGAGCTTCGCGGCAAGCATCAGCACCTTCTTGTGAAAGGGCGGCGGCAATACCCGACCAATGAAACCAACCTGCATCGGAGAATATCTTTTCCCAGTCAATCATACCGGGACGCAAGGTGGCAAAGGAAGAACCTTCGCGGTCGTAAACAACATTGGAGTTGCGGAAGGCGGCACCACTTTCCAGAAAATAAAGCCCCATACGCTTACCTCCCCAAACAATCCCCTCGGTACCTAAACCATTGGCACGGAGTGAAGCGATGCAGGCACGAGCCACTGCATTGTCCGGCAGACGCGTGACAAATTCTGTAGGGATACCGAAGTTGGCCAGTGATACGGCTACGTTGGCTTCACTGCCACCATAGGTAGCTATCATCTGATTGGTTTGTGAAAAACGAAGGAAATCAGGAGCAGTCAGCCTCAGCATTATCTCACCGAAGGTAACCACTTTCTTATGGGTAGCTATTTGTTTCTTATTCATAAAGGTGTCAATAAAATTGATTAACTAAACGTCAAAGCTGTATTTTTATTCCAAGCAAACGCAAAGATATAATAATATTTATTGGCGGGAAAGCAGGGATAAAACATAATAACCGGATTTGTTGTAACTTTGCAAAGTTTTAACTGATATAACAAACAGAATGAGTTCATTGAAGAAAATCCCCTCTCCTTTAGTATCTCTCCTGCCCATCGCACTGTTGGTAGGAATGTTATTTGCCACAATACACACATTCGGAAGCGATGCTCTGGGAGGCGGCAGTCAGATCTCCTTGCTGACCACGACAGCTTTCTGCGCATTTATAGGTATAGCCTTTTACCGCGTCCCCTGGAGAGATTATGAACTCGCCATTACCAATAATATTGCCGGAGTTGCCACTGCCATCATCATCTTGCTGATTATCGGCGCACTGAGCGGTGCATGGATGATAAGCGGCATCGTCCCTACCCTTATATATTATGGTATGCAGATCATCCATCCCGATTTCTTCCTGGCATCCACCTGCATCATCTGCGCACTGATTTCAGTGATGACGGGTAGTTCGTGGACGACAATCGCCACCATTGGTATCGCCTTGATGGGTATCGGTAAGGCACAGGGGTTCAATGAGGGCTGGATAGCGGGTGCTATCATCTCCGGCGCCTATTTCGGCGATAAGATTTCTCCATTGTCAGAAACCACCATACTCGCTTCTTCCATAACAGATGTACCTTTGTTCCGGCATATACGCTATATGCTGATTACGACTACGCCGTCATTGATTATCACACTGATTATCTTCACCGTGATGGGTTTCGTTATCGAAACCCGTTCTACGGAACACATGGCCGACTTTGCCGTTTCGCTGAAAGATACATTCACCATCACTCCCTGGTTGCTGATTGTCCCCATAGTGACCGGAATACTTATTGCCCGGAAAACTCCGTCCATTATCACCTTATTCCTCTCTACTATGCTGGCAGGGATATGCGCTATTATCTTCCAGCCGGATTTGCTTCGGGAAATTGCCGAAGGGAGTAATATATTTAAAGGTGCAATGATGACATTCTATGGAAGCACCAGCCTGAATACAGGAAACACGATGCTGACCGACCTTGTTTCCACCCGTGGCATGGCGGGTATGATGGATACGGTCTGGCTGATACTTTGTGCCATGTGCTTCGGAGGTGCAATGACGGCAAGCGGCATGCTGGGTAGCATTACATCCGTCTTTGTACGCTTCATGAAAGGAAGGGTCAGTGTGGTGACCTCAACAGTCTGTTCGGGATTGTTTCTCAACCTCACCACTGCCGACCAATATATCAGTATCATCCTTACCGGAAATATGTTCCGCAACATTTATGAGAAAAAAGGATATGAGAATAGGTTGTTAAGCCGTACAACAGAAGATGCCGTCACCGTCACTTCACCTTTGATACCCTGGAATACCTGTGGAATGACGCAGGCAACGATATTGAACGTATCTACCCTGACGTACCTTCCCTATTGCTTTTTCAACATTATCAGCCCGCTGATGAGCATCTTAGTTGCAGCCATCGGATATAAAATTGTGAAGCGTCCCGTGAACAATCCCGAATAAAGGTTGTTTTGCAATAAACGAACAAGAATCGTAAAACCTAAACATTAAAGAATTATGAAAAAGTTAATTGCATTAGTAGCATTAGTAATGATGAGTGCGGCAACGACCGCCATGTATGCACAAGAAAGTAGAGCGGAACGCCGCGCAGACCGTAAGGCTCAAAGAGACGCTGAACGCGCCCGCCTGAAAGCTGAAGAGCAAGTAGCCGACGCCATTTCGTATGATGACGCTGTGGCAGCATTGAAAGCCCACCAATTTGTACTGGAAGCTGACCAGGTGATGTTCCGCAACGGACAGACGGCTTTCGTAAACTCCAACACCAACTTCGTATTAGTAAACCAGGGACGTGGTACCGTGCAAGTAGCATTCAACACCGTATATCCCGGTCCTAACGGTATTGGTGGTGTAACTGTAGACGGAACAACTTCGGATATGAAAATCACTACCGATAAAAGAGGTAATGTAAACTGCCAGTTCAGCATCCAGGGTATCGGTATTTCGGCACAGATTTTTATTACGCTGACCAACGGTGGCAACAATGCCAGTGTAACCATCAGCCCGAACTTCAACTCCAACACTATGACGTTGAGCGGTAATCTGGTTCCGTTAGACCAATCCAGTATCTTCAAGGGACGTTCTTGGTAAAGCCCTTTACAATATATATATTTCCACTCCGCTGCAAGTTACTAAAAAAGTGTACATTTGCAGCGGAGTTTTTTTATCTTTGTACCCGATATGAGAGAATTTATCATCGCAGACAATCAGGACATCACCAAAGCAGGTATGATGTTCTTGCTAAGCAGGCAAAAAGACACTGCCCTGTTGCTGGAAGCAGACAACAAGGGAGAATTGGTTCAGCAACTGCGCTTACATCCGCAAGCAGTAGTAATACTGGACTATACGCTGTTTGACTTTTCGGGAGCAGACGAGCTGATAGTACTGCATGAGCGATTTAAAGAAGCAGACTGGTTACTTTTCTCAGACGAATTGAGCATGGAGTTTCTGCGGCAGGTATTATTCAGTAGTATGTCGTTTGGGGTGGTACTAAAGGATAATTCAAAAGAAGAAATACTATCCGCACTGCAATGTGCTTCGAGGAAAGAACGGTTCATTTGTAATCATGTGAGTAATCTGTTGTTATCCGGCAACAACGCTTCTCCCGCCCGCCCGACGCTGAAAGATGATTTACTGACGCCCGCTGAGCGTAGTGTGCTCAAAGAAATCGCTTTAGGAAAAACTACAAAGGAGATTGCAGCGGAGAAGAATCTTAGTTTCCATACGGTAAACAGCCACCGCAAAAACATATTCCGCAAGTTAGGGGTGAATAATGCGCACGAGGCCACTAAATATGCGATGAAGGCAGGGATTTTAGATCTGGTAGAATACTATATATAATCAGCCATAATCTCATTAGGACTGATCGTATCATCAATGGCATTGATGGTAGGCATCATCGGCATTGATGATACCCATCATCCGTATTGATGATATGCTCACTCCCAGACTCATCCCTTCTCCATCCCGGACATTGGCTATTATCATTTAACTCAGAGCTATGCAGAAGCGAACACTCCGATGGCTTATGCATAACCAACCTTCAGACACAGATTTCCCCACTGCCGATACATATCCGGGAAGCCTCATCATAAACTACGCCGAATTGTCCCGGAGCGATGCCTTGCAGATTATCAACGGAAATGATGCGATAGGCCTCTCCCTCCCGCATTAATTTCCCTTTCATAAACTCCGGTGTGTGCCGGATTTTAAAAGTAACATCCACTTCTTTATCCTCCTGCCAGGGATTTTCTGTAATAAAATGGAAATCGTGCATTTTGAATTCCCGACCGTATTGCCATTGTGTGTCGTATCCGCGAGAAACATAAAGCACATTTTCTTCAATATCCTTCCGAATAACAAACCAGGGACCGCCACTCAGCCCCAGACCTTTACGCTGCCCGATAGTATGAAACCAATATCCACGATGCGCACCGACCTTCTTACCGCTTTCCCACTCCACAATATCCCCTTCGCGCTCGCCAAGGAAACGGCGGACAAAGTCATTATAGTTAATCTTGCCCAGAAAGCAGATGCCCTGACTGTCACGACGGCGGGCAGTGGGCAATCCTGCCATGCGGGCAATGTCCCGTACTTCCTGTTTCATCAACCCGCCCAAGGGAAACATTAGTTTGGAAACTTGCAGGTAATCAATCTGAGCGAGGAAATCAGTTTGGTCTTTTACCGGGTCTACGGCTGTGCCCAGCCATATCTTCCCGTCCTTACTGATGGTAGTGGCATAATGGCCGGTGGCGGTAAAGTCAAATTCCTTGCCTACCTTCTGCTCGAAACAACCGAATTTGATGAACCGGTTGCACATCACATCAGGATTGGGAGTCAAGCCGCGACGGATTTTATCAATGGCATAGGCAGCTACCTGTTCCCAATATTCGTTCTGCAAATCTATCATCTCCAACGGCAAGCCATAACGGCGGGCAACAGCCGAAGCCATCTCCCAATCTTCTTCGGCCGAGCAATCCACATAATCGGTACCGTCCATTCCTATCTTAATGTAAAATAGAGACGGACGGTGACCCTGTTCACAAAGAAGGTGTACGACAACAGAACTGTCGACACCTCCTGATAATAAAACAGCAATATTCATTTAGTTAAAGAGTAGTTATCGTTCTTTTAAATCTTATTTAATGCCTGAGACAAGTCGTCCAGCAAATCAGCAATGTGTTCCGTACCGATGGACAAACGGATAGTTCCCGGCTTGATGCCTTGCTCTTCCAGTTCCTGCTCATTCAGTTGCGAATGGGTGGTGGTAGCAGGATGAATGACGAGAGACTTGACATCTGCCACATTCGCCAGAAGTGAGAATATCTGCAAGCTATCAATAAATGTATGTGCTTCTTTCACTCCGCCTTTCACCTCGAAAGTAAAGATAGAGCCTGCTCCACCCGGAAAATATTTCTCATACAATGCATGGTCCGGATGTTCCGGCAATGACGGATGATTGACCGCTGCCACTTTAGGGTGCTTCTTCAGGAAATCAACCACCTTCAAGGCATTCTCCACATGACGTTCCACACGGAGGGAAAGCGTTTCCAGTCCCTGCAACAGAATGAATGCGTTGAACGGGCTAATAGTAGCCCCCGTGTCACGAAGCAACACGGCGCGGATACGTGTAACATAAGCCGCAGCCCCCGCAGCATCCGTAAACCGTACGCCATGATAGCAAGGTTCCGGTTCGGTGAGTTGGGGGAACTTGCCGGAAGCCACCCAGTCGAACTTACCGCTATCCACAATCACACCGCCCAAGGACGTGCCATGACCGCCGATGAACTTCGTAGCAGAATGGACTACGATATCCGCCCCGTGCTCTATGGGACGTATCAGGTAAGGAGTACCGAACGTATTATCAATAATCAATGGAATCCGGTGGCGATGGGCTATTTCGGCAATGGCATCAATATCAATGATATTGGAATTGGGATTGCCCAGAGTTTCGATAAATACGGCTTTCGTATTCTCTTGTATCGCCTTCTCAAAGTTCGAGAGTTCCGTGGGGTCTACAAAAGTGGTGGTCACTCCGTAGGCCGGCAAGGTATGCGCCAACAGATTATAGGTACCTCCGTAGATGGTCTTGGCCGAAACAATATGATCTCCGGCACGGGTGATATTCTCGAAAGCATAAGTGACGGCAGCAGCTCCCGAGGCAACCGCCAGTGCAGCAACCCCACCTTCCAGTGCAGCTACACGAGCCTCGAACACACCTTGCGTGGAGTTTGTCAGCCTACCGTAAATGTTGCCCGCATCTTGCAGGCCGAAGCGTGCGGCGGCATGGGCAGAGTTGCGAAATACGTATGAAGTAGTTTGGTAAATGGGCACGGCACGTGCATCGGTAGCCGGGTCGGGTTGTTCTTGTCCTACGTGGAGTTGAAGCGTCTCGAAATGCAATTTCTTTGTTTCCATTGTCGTTGTATTTTTTAGGATTAATTGATTGAGTGCAAAGATAAGTGGATGTCCTGACATGGGCAATGGCACAAGATAGGGAATTTTATACCACATTTATGGTAGATAAACAAACTATTCGCTAAATTTGCAACGAAAACCAAACGATAGATACAGATGAGAAGAAGGAATATACAGCTTTTCCTACTATTGGGAGTCCTTGCAATGACAAGCTTATTCTCTTGTGGAGTAGACCGTTGGCCGGAATACTACAAGTGGACCGGACGCGATTTGTGGATAGACAGCATCATGCGCGAAGAATATCTTTGGTTTGAAGACATCCCCGCCTCCAAAGAGCTGAATTACTTCCTCGACCCGGCAGCTTTTCTGGATAAAATAAAATCTCCGCTCGATAAAGGATATTCCAGCGTCGATACATTGTATGCCACTCCTCCGCCAAGCTATGGTTTCGACTATACGCTATATCGCATTGCTGACAATGACACTGCTTATAATGCATTGATTACGTACGTCATACCCGAATCTCCCGCCGCCGAAATCGGTCTGGTACGAGGTGAGTGGATTATGATGATTAATGATGATTATATCACCAAGAAAACCGAGTCATTACTGAACGAAGGTGAAAACCAAAAGCTATTATTGGGAAAATATAGTAGCCAGGAAAATGAAGAAGGCGAAAAAGTGGGTATCATTCAATCCTACCGTGAGGCCTATTTGCCTGCTTCCCGCCCAGTGGAAGATGTTGTCATACCCACTTACGGCATCCTCACCGGCGGAACCCTGAATGTAGGTTATCTGGTCTATAACAGTTTCAGTACAGACTATAACAATGAATTACTTCGCCTCTCCCAATACTATAAAGATAATAATATAACAGATTTCGTTCTCGACCTGCGTTACAATGCCGGTGGAGCAATGGAGAGTGTACAACTGCTGGCAAGCATACTGGCACCTGCCGACAAACTGGGCAGTCCTTTTGCCTCACTGCTATACAGCCAGAAACGGGCAGCCAAGGACCGTGAACTGACGCTCGATCCCCAACTCCTACAAGGAGGCGCCAACTTAAATCTGCCGAAAGTATATATCCTCACCACCACAACAACTGCTGCAGCTTCAGAGATGCTGATTAATTGCTTGAAACCTTATATGGACATAGTGATAGTAGGCGGCAACACCAAAGGAGAAGTTGTAGCCACAGAAAGTTTCCCGAGCAATAAATTCCTGTGGGTGCTCCGTCCCGTTGTGTGCGAGGTATTCAATTCCGAAGGCGAAGCCGATTATGCCAGTGGCTTCACTCCTGACTATGCAGTCAGTGCACTGAGCGATTTTGCTAAGGTATTGCCGCTGGGTGATCCAAATGAAGAACTGCTAAGTGCCGCATTAGGTATCATCGACGGCAGCATCGTGCTTCCTGAACCCGAGCCGGAACCGGAACCTGAAACGCAAATGACAGCTGTGAAAAGTGTGAAAGTAAAACGCACCTTCCGCAGTGGCCTTATAATTAAATAAATCAATATGAAGAAAAACATTTTCGCAGCCTTGCTCTTTATTGGAGCATTGACAGCTTGTAGTGATAGTGATGAAGGTTCGGGCATACCCGATGAGCCCAAATATCCCGTAACTAATTTCTCGAAAATAGAATTAACGGAAGTCAAGCAAGAACCGAACGTACCGGCTGTCACTGTTACCCAAACCTATAACTATAATGCCACCGGCAGGCTGACAGACTTTACAATAATGCAAAGTTTCGTAGCCGGAGGAGAACAGTTTAAGATAGAAAATACTACTAATGTTGTTTATGAGGATCATAAGGCGATAGTGACAGACGAAATAAATAATGTATCTACTTATACACTAGATGATAACGGCTATGCCATCAGTTGTGTACGTCAGGAAACAAATGGAAAAATACGTTCTTACACGTTCGACTATCTAATCAATACAGAAGGAAAATATTTTCTGAAGACTATAACGGAAACATTGAATGGAAATCAACCTTACTCCGCTATCAATATAGATTACAGCAATTTCAGAGCATTGCGCATCACGGAACAGGTAGACTCTTACGAGCAAACCTATACAGCCAGCACATCCGTAGGCAATGAAATAGCCAACAAATCAGAGATACCATTTTTGTTTCTGGTAGAGCTATACCCCCTTTCACTCCATACCGCGGCTGTATATGGAAAGTTTTTGGGAGATGCATACAATACTCTGATTACCCAGCTCGTACCGGATGGAAACAGTGAGAGCCAGGAAACCACTACCTACGCTTATGACTTCACCCAAAAAGGTATCGACATTTCATATGAAGAGACTACAAAATACTACGACGATAGAGGCAAAGTCCACACCCTTACTCGCACCATAGACTATATAATGGAAAATAAATAAGAATATTATCTCTTAAAGAACTTATCAAAGAAAAGAATTTGGTAATCAATGGAATTATTCCAATATTGACCATTATGTGCACCGGGACGGGTAATAAAGTCATGACTGATTTTCTTCTCCAGAAGACTTTCGTGTAATGCTTTGTTCACTTTCAGGAAGAAGTCCTGTTCGCCACAATCAATAATTAATGCGAGATCACCATCCTTTATCTTATCAATCTGAGTGATAACCGTGTGCTGATCCCATAAAGCCTTGTCAGCTTCGTATTCACCCAGTTGCAAGTTCATCTCCCAATTCTTCGGAAACGGACGGATGTCAACTCCCCCACTGGTGCTTCCTCCTGCACCAAACGTATCGTTATGACGGATTGCCAGCCACAATGCTCCATGCCCGCCCATACTCAAGCCGGTAATGGCACGTGCTTTTCTATCAGGAATAGTAGTGTAGTTTTTATCGGTATAATTCACCAGTTCTGAGCTTACAAATGTTTCATAACGGTATGCCGGATTTTTTGGGCTATCCCAGTACCAACTGTTTTTACCATCGGGACATACGAAAATGATTCCTTTCTCATCCGCAATTTTGGGCAACTCCGGTTTAATTCCCATCCAGGTACGCGCATTGCCACCATAACCATGCAACAAATAAATCACCGGACAAGCCTCTGTCTTCCCTCCTAATGCCTTATCAGGAAGCACATACACCACCTGCACCTCTTTATTCATAGACGGGCTTTTCACCATCACCGTATCTACTCGTGCCGCCTGCACCGCAACAGCAACGAACAGCAACAAAATGCTAAATAAAATCTGTTTTCTTTTCATGTTTTTCATTCATTAATAATCTCTATAATAGGCGGCAATATTAGTAATAAAATTCAAAAAATTAGTATGTTTGCAACATAAAACTATTCAAAACCTATATGGAATTTATTATTATTGTACTTTTATTAGTGTTGAACGGCGTTTTTGCTATGTATGAAATAGCATTGGTATCGTCCAGCAAAGCACGACTCGAAACCCTTGCCGGCAAGGGAAACAAAAGAGCCAAAGGCGTACTGAAACAATTGGAAGAGCCCGAAAAGTTTCTTTCTACCATTCAAATCGGCATCACTCTCATCGGCATTGTATCCGGTGCCTTCGGTGGTGTTGCCATTGCCGACAACGTAGCTCCGTTGTTTGCTTCTATTCCAGGAGCAGCTCCTTATGCCAAAGACCTTGCCATGATTACAACGGTGGCAATCATTACCTACCTTTCACTCATCATCGGTGAGTTGGTTCCCAAATCCATTGCCTTGAGTAATCCGGAACGCTATGCAACTCTGCTCAGCCCGGTTATGATTATACTAACCAAGGTTTCTTATCCCTTCGTTGCCCTGCTCAGCTTCTCCACCAAAATCATGAATAAACTGATTGGTTTGAATAATGGAGAAGAACGCACCATGACACAGGATGAACTGAAAATGATTCTGCATCAAAGTTCGGAACAAGGTGTTATTGATAAGGAAGAAACCGAAATGCTGCGGGATGTATTCCGCTTCTCGGATAAGCGTGCCAATGAACTGATGACTTACCGTCGCGACATCGTCGTACTGCATCCTACGCATACACATGAAGAAGTACTGCAAATCATCCGTGAGCAACATTTCAGCAAATATCTATTGGTAGAAAAGGGAAAAGATGATATTATCGGTGTGGTATCCGTCAAAGATATCATCCTGATGTTAGGCAGCGAAGAACCATTTGATTTACGCAGTATAGCCCGTCCCCCCCTGTTTATTCCGGAAAGTTTATATGCAAAGAAAGTTTTAGAGGTATTTAAGAAGAACAAAAATAAGTTCGGAGTTGTTGTAGACGAGTATGGTAACACCGCAGGTATCATCACCCTGCACGACCTGACAGAAAGCATCTTCGGAGACATTCTTGAAGAGAACGAAACAGAAGAAGAAGAGATCGTCATGCGGCAGGATGGTTCGATGCTCGTTGAAGCCTCCATGAATATAGATGATTTTATGGAGGAGATGGGAATCCTGAGCTACGATGACCTGAAAGAAGAAGATTTTACCACACTGAGCGGACTCGCCATGTTCCTCATCGGACGGGTGCCGAAAGCCGGAGAATTGTTCAGCTACAAGAACCTGCAGTTCGAAGTTGTGGACATGGACCGTGGACGAGTGGACAAACTACTCGTCATCAAAAAAGAAGAGGAAGAATAGCTAAATTGCATTTTATATATTAACTTAAACCATTAAAGCAATGAAAAAAGTAATGATGATTGCAGCTATCGCTGCTGCATTGGTATCCTGCCAATCAAAAGGAACTCAGAACAATAATACAGCTGTAGATGAAGGCGAAGGCGTAATGGCTGTTGCCGGAAATGACTCTTCTGCCGTAGCCGTATATGAAGGTCTCCTTCCTGCTGCCGACGGTCCGGGTATCCAATATGTATTGAGCGTGGACAGTGTAGGTCCTGACGGAGAAAGCGGCTATACACTGGTAATGACTTATCTGGATGCAGAAGGTCAGGGACAGAACAAGAGCTTCACTTCCAAAGGTAAGAAACAAGTCATCAAAAAGACAGTGAACAACAAACCAAAGACAGCCTACAAACTAACACCGAATGATGGTGACGCTCCCGTCTACTTTGTAGTAGTGAACGATACAACTCTGCGTTTGGTCAATGATAGTTTGCAGGAAGCTGTCAGCGACCTGAACTACGATATTATTCAAGTGAAGAAATAATCAGCAAAACCTTTCATGTAAGAGGAGCTAAATAGAGTGTTTAGCTCCTCTTTTTTGTGCTATTTTTTTTATTTCCCCATTTCTCCCACCAAAATATACTGATTGGAACAATATATATAACGATTGGAACAATATTTTAAGTCTTCTATTCTTGTAACACGTACCTTTGTCCTATCAGATAAATGAAGACAATCATATCATACTCGCAATATAGAAATTAGAATCATAGGCTTTTTAAATTCATAGTTAGTTGGCAATAGGTATTCTTATAGGTTATTTTAGGTAGATTGTTTATTGAAAAGCGGCTGTTGTGAGACATCCGCTTTTTATTCATATGTAGCAACAACAATGTATTACTCCACCTTCAATACAACTTTTTGCTTGGAAAGCCCTTTAGACTCTACAGTCAGGACAACTTTTCCCTGTTCCATATACCTACCACGCAAAATGACCAAAGCCAACCCATTATAAGCCTCTCTCTCTGATAATTGGAAAGGTAATAAACTTGTTGCATCTCCATTATCAGTAGCTACTATCTCGGCAGGACCGCTAACCGAAAACTTCAAATGATTCTTAGATCGGGGTACGACACGGCCTTTGGAGTCAACAACAGCCACTCTGATAAATAACAAATCTGTACCATCATTTCTTAGTACGGTCTTTTCCGGTGTCATCTGCAAAGTAGCCGGCATTCCAGTTGTTTCCACTACTTCTTCTGCCCATTTCTGTCCATTCTTATAGGCTATCGCTTTCAACGTACCCGGTTCATAACGTACGTCATCCCAAATCAAACGATCGTAAGAATGAACCTTCTCTCTACGCCCCAATGATTTACCATTCAAGAATAATTCCACAGCATCACCCGAAGTATAAATATGAACCGGAGTCATTTCACCTACCCGTTCCTCCCAATTCCAGTGAGGCAATATATGTACAGTCGGCACATCAGGACGCCAATAGCTCTTATAATTGTAATAGCGATCTTTCGGAAAGCCACATAAATCAACAATACCGAAATATGAGCTACGGGAAGGTGTCTTAATCTTACCCAACTCTTCCAATTCTTTCCGGGCTTTCTCCAACTCACCCGAGTCACTGAAGTTCAACAAATTAGTAAGATCTTTATTATAAGGAGTAGGCTCGCCCAGATAATCGAACCCTGTCCACACAAACTCTCCACTCATGAACGGATACTCTTCATTCATTTTGAATTGAGCTTCAGGAGCACATCCCCAACCAATAGTTGTCATATCATACGATGAAAGTTGGAAACCTGAACGACTATCATTGACATCCGTCGTTACCGGAAAGAAATACTCCCCACGGGAACTCGTTGCAGAAGAAGTTTCACTAGCATGATAACGGCGAGTCGGATTCTGCTCTTTAAAAAGCGGATAAGTTTTGTGGAAATAGTTCAAGCCGAATATATCTACCTGATTTACAATATCCCGAAAAATAGCATCCCGTTTATTACATCCAAGGGATGTAGGACGTGTTGGGTCTTCATCATGGCAGTAAGCTGTCAGATTACGAGCTATTATAATTCCTTGATCGGTCATTTGATCGGGCACTTCATTACCTATACTCCACATAATGACAGAAGGATGATTGCGATAATGACGCACCATTGAGCGCATGTCCGCTTCATTCCAATCATCAAAAAGAATATTATAATCATTCTTGCGTTTGCCCTTTTGCCAGGTATCTGTCAATTCCAGTTGCATCATTAATCCCATGCGATCACAGAGGGAAACTAACTCCGGTGCAGGCGGATTATGAGAAGTCCGGATAGCATTTACACCCATCTCTTTCATTATACGCAACTGTCTTTCGGCAGCCACTTCATTAAAAGCGGCACCTAAAGCACCTAAATCATGATGCATACACACTCCTTTGATAGGAACCTTACGCCCATTCAGCATAAATCCTTGGTCATGGGTGAACTTTATTTCACGGATTCCAAAAGGAGTTTTATAATTATCTACCTCCTGCCCGTCCTTAAATACCCGGCTGACTACTACATAGCAATTTGGTGTATCGACATCCCATAACTTCGGATTAGCGACTTCAAATTGAAAACGGGTACTCGCCCAACTGTCTTTTTGGATTGTGATGTTCTTTGCGACACTCTGAGATACCTCTTCGCCTACCGGATGTCCATTCTCATCCTGCAGATAAATACTCGTCTGCAACTCTACCTGAACATCTTTTTCAGTACGATTCTCAACATTCACTCCCATTTCCATGATAGCATTTTCCGAATTGATTCGCACATTTCGCACAAAAGTTCCCCATTGCTCCACATGTATAGGAGACGTTTTAACTAACCACACATTCCGATAAATACCACTGCCCGGGTACCAACGTGAAGTATCATCCGGATTATCCAACCGGATAGCCAGCACATTCTTTTGTCCTACCTTAATATATGGTGTCAAATCAAGACGAAAAGAAGCATAACCATAAGGCCAGCCTCCTACATATTGTCCATTACACCAGATAGAAGCATACGACATGGCTCCATCAATATCAAGATAGATTTGTTTCCCAGCATCACTCTCCACAGATTCAAACGTTTTACGATACCAGCGTATTCCCCAATAAGGCAATTTACCAGTTGAACCTGTATAATCAATGTTGAAAGGTCCTTCAATTGCCCAGTCATGAGGAAGATTTAGCTGCCTCCAACCACTATCATCAAAATCAGGCTTTACATAAGCTACACTTGCTCCCGGATTGCCTTCAGGTCTTTGATGTTTTTTCCCGAATATAATAAAATCATTGGCACATGGCAGCAAATAGGGTTTCAGCTGAAAGTAATGTAAAGCAGAATCTACTCCAGCCGGATCATTCTCCAGATAACGCCAATCACGATTGATGTTAATACGCTCACGCACCGCCGGTGCATCTGCACAAATAATATTCTGTCCAAAAAAGAGCGTCAAACTCAGTAAAACAAGAAATCTGTGTTTCATAATATTCTATTAAATTATTAGCATTACAAAAATAGGAAATGGAAAGATACATGATTATCAATATTATCTATGTTTCTATCAATACCGTCTCAAAAGTCTTCCACTATTAGTTGTATTTATCATCTTTGCATGTAAATTGTATGTCACTAAATATAAAACCTATTTATAGTTAATAACCAACAAATTTAAAAAGCCATGTACAAGTATTCTAAGGATGGAGTTTCTGTGCTCACAGTGTTAGACAAAAGAAAACAAAAAAAGAACGGGCTGTTCCCGATAAAGGTACAAGTCATCTACAACAGAAAACAGAAGTACTACTCCAGTGGTCAAGCGGTTTCTATCCAAGACTGGGAGAGACTACCACATGCCAAAAGCCGCCAACTATCTGAGATACGGCGTAACATTGAAAACAGCTTTTCACTAATCAAACTACAGGTCGAAATTCTGTCTTTTCAAGGAGAGTTCCACTTTGATACATTAAATGCTCGTTTAGGCAAATACTCAGAATTATCACTCAACACTTTATTCTTAAAAAAACTGGAAGAATTAAAAGACAACGGGCAGGCAAATACTTATCTTTCTTACAAAGGTGCACTAAATAAAATCGAACAATTCGCCGGAAAACATATCTCTTTTCATGAAATAACAATCAACTGGCTAAACCGTTTTGAGCGTCACTTATCCGCATCAGGTATCAGCTATTCCAGTATGGGTTTCTACTTCCGGAATCTGAAATGTATCCTTAATATAGCTCGTAAAGACGGGGTCATCAAAGAAAGCCAATATCCTTTTGGAAAAGGGAAATATGAAATACCTGTCGGATGTGGACGTAAACTGGCATTAAATCTGGAAGAAATAAAGAAAATAGTCACATATACCGATGGAACAAAAAAAACAGAAATGTACCGTGATCTCTGGTTCTTTTCTTATCTATGCAACGGCATCAATTTTCGTGATTTACTATACCTGCAATATTCCAATATCATCAATGGAGAAATCTGCTTCATACGTGCAAAGACAGCTCGGAACACTAAACGAAGTAAGATTATCCACGCGGTCATTACTCCTGAAATGCAAAGAATAATCAAGAAATGGGGTAACCCTCCTACCTCATCGGAAACTTATATCTTCCCTTTTGCCACCGGAATAGAAAATCCGTTCGAGAAAGTAAAACTTGTAAGAGAAGTAATCACCGAGTGCAATCAGATTCTTTATAAAATATCTTGCAGAACAGGTATTCCACGAATCACCACCTATTCAGCCCGCCATTCATTCGCTACTGTATTAAAACGTAGTGGTGTCAACATAGCTTATATATCAGAAAGCCTCGGACACTCCAACTTAGCAATCACGGAAAATTATCTCGCCAGTTTCGAGGCTGAAGAGAGAAAAAAGAATTCAATACTCTTAACCCAATTTGATATATGAAACAATGATATATATGTAAATAGCATGTTCCATAGCTGGAGAAAGAATCGATTCTAACATCTTTTCTCTCACTAAATCAAATCACTAACTACTTTTTTATCGACAGAGTTTAAAATGATGTATTGATATTATGTAAAAACAATCAAACCATGAAAACTCAAAAAGAATTTCAGGTGAAATCCCTTGTTAATTTAAGTCTAATTAAAAAAAGTAGTTTAATGAAAAAGAAAGAACACAAATCGAGGTCGCTTTCATGGCGATTTTTGTTGGTACTGTTGAGCTTCTCTTTTAGTACTATAGTACAGGCTCAGAATATGACAGTAACAGGAACTGTAGTGGATCAGAATGGTGAACCGTTAATTGGAGTGACGGTCACAGAATTGAACACTACCAATGGAGCCATTACCGATATAGACGGTAACTTCTCTATTAAATGTACTAATGGAGCAACTCTCAAATTCAGTTACATTGGTTATAAAGAGGTGACCAAAGTTGCTACAGGAACTAACCTTAAAATTACTTTAATTGAAGACTCGCAGGCGTTAGATGAAGTTGTAGTAGTAGGTTATGGTACGCAGAAAAAAGGAAGTGTAACCGGTAGTGTAACTAGTGTCGATGCTAAAGCTATTGAAGATTTTCCGTCTGCTAATCTTTCTTCAGCGTTAGCCGGACGTCTCTCTGGTGTATATATAAGCCAAGGAACAGGTAAACCAGGAACTTCGGCTTCTTTTAGTGTACGTGCCAAGGGTACTCCTAATAATTCCGATCCGTTATATGTTATTGATGGTGTGGTAAGAGACAAAATGGCATTTGATGCATTGGATGCTAGTGAAGTAGCTAACATCTCGGTATTAAAAGACGGTGCATCAGCTGCAGTTTACGGTGCACGTGCAGCCAATGGTGTTGTATTGATCACTACAAAAAAAGGTGGAAATGCTAAACCGACTATTAATTATACTGGTACAGTAGGTATTGATGTGGCCGCTATGATTCCAGAAACGCTGAATGCTTATGAACATGCTACTTATTTGAATGACCGTGCTATTCAAGGTTATCTCAATAATGCAATCTGGAATCCAAATGTGGAGCAACAAGATCCGACTACAAAATCCTCTTGGTATACAGATGACGAGTTAGCACATTTCAAAACAACCGATTATAGTTTCTTGGATGACGCATGGCAAACTCCGTGGTCTACCCGCCACGCTATTAATATTACTGGTGGTACAGAAAAGGTACGCTATTTCATTGGTGGTTCCTATTTCTATAATATGGGTTCGTTTGACAATTTGAAATATTCTAAGTATAACTTTCGTGCCAGTATTGATGCTGACATCAGCAAAAATCTTACAGTTGGTTTGAATATTAGCACAGATAACCGTAAAGACACTAAACCCAACTGGAAGTCGGATGGTGACCGTGATCGTATGAACGACTTATATAAAGGATTACTCCTTCGTACAAAAATGATTCCAAGTATGATTGATGGCATGCCAGTAGGTAATTTTATAGAATGGCATCCACTAATGCTGATCAGCGAACAATCTGGCCTGCATACTAAGAAATGGCAAAACGTAAACGTAAATGCTACAGCGGAATATCGTGTTCCATTTGTTAAAGGATTAAAACTTAGACTGCAGTATAATCGCACGCTGGATAACCGTTTAATCAAAAAAGTGAACTTTCCGTACGAAATGTATAACTTCCAGACTGCCGGAACAAATAACCATTATATTGATCCGAGTAACGTAGTAGTTTCTACCAAGACTCGTGATGATGGTAACTATGTATTTAAAGAAAATCAATTGGCAGAAGAATATCAGTTGAATCTATTCGTTACTTATGATCGTAAATTCGGTAACCATGATTTGAGTGCTTTGTTTGTTTATGAACAATCTGAAGGTGATAGTGAAAAGTTTGATGCACAACGTAACAAACTCATCACTTGGGAAATGCCCGAGTTCTTTGGTGCAAGTGGTGATGCTTCCGAGTCCATTGTAGGAGCCGGTTCAGTAAGCGAAAGCGGTCGTCTTTCTTACGTAGGTCGTTTGAATTATGCTTATGCAGATAAATATTTATTGGAAGCTGCCTTCCGTGTAGATGGTTCTACTAAATTTGCTCCTGATCAGCGTTGGGGTTTCTTCCCTTCGGTTTCCGCAGGATGGCGTATTTCCAGTGAACCTTTCTTTTCAGAGAATATTAAATTCATTGATTACATGAAACTCCGTGGTTCTATTGCTACATTGGGTAATGATGCCATTGGTGGCTGGCAATGGATGGCCCGTTATGGAATTACTACAGGAGCTGTATTCAACGGTTTATCTTATGGACTGGAGCCTAAAGAAGTACCTAATCCGAAGTTGACTTGGGAAAAATCTACCTCTTATAACATTGGCTTTGATAGTCGTTGGTTCAATAATAAATTTGACTTCAGTTTTGAGTATTTCTACAGACGTACATATGACATTCTTGATAATCTGAACGTAAGTGTGCCAACTACATTTGGTGCTTCTTTACCGAAGGAAAACTATTCTGAAGTTAAATCTCGTGGTTTTGAAATAGAATTGGGATACAATGATAGAATAGGTAAAGTTGACTATTATTTAAGAGGTAACTTTAGTTTTGCAGATAGCTGGTGGTCTAAGAAAGATGAGGCAGAGAACATCCGTGCTTACAAATCTGAAATAAATAAATCATTAAGCCGTGAATGGGGTTTTGAATGTGTTGGCATGATTCGCACAGAAGAACAGTTACAGCAGTATATGGAAGAAAACCCCAATATGACAATTAAAGGACAAAAACCAGGTTTGGGTATGTTGATCTACAAAGATGTGCGCGGACCGGAAAGTGATGAACCGGATGGTATCATTACGGATGATGATAAAGTTGTTATCATTGAAAATAAAGTGGCTCCTATCACTTACGGTTTTACTATCGGTGGCAAGTGGAAAGGCTTTATGCTCGATATTTTCTTCCAGGGTATGGCAGGTCATAAAAAGCTAATGGACTTCCGTGGCAATGGTATCAATGCCCATACAAGTACATTCAAGTATTACAACGACCATTGGACACCGGAGAATCCGAATGCTTCAATGCCGGGAGCTACGCAATATAAGAACAATGAAGCTTCTTCCTTCTGGGTACGTAATGCTTCTTTCCTGCGTTGCAAAAATATCTCCTTGTCTTATGATTTACCAAAGACCCTTATTCAAAAGATAGGCGTTGATAAGATAAGACTTTTTCTGAATGGTACGAACCTTTTCCTACTACAGGATAAGGTGAAATGGATGGATCCCGAAGCTACAAGTATTTCAGACTATCCTGTCATGAGAAACTTCTCATTCGGTTTGAATATAACGATCTAATTACATTAAAAACACTTGAATATTATGAAATCGAAACATCTAATAGCAATTACAGCATTGACATTGGCAAGCTTGACCGGTTGTACGTCTGTATTGGATAAGGACGACTTGACTGCTGTCAGTGAAAAGGCCACATGGAGTAGTGAAATTCTGGCTACAGCTTTCTTGGACAAGTGCTACAAGGATAATCTGCCGGCATTTAATGGTGATTATGCCAAATATAGCGATGAAGGCAACGGGGGGGGTGATTTTATTCACGGGCGCCTGACTGCCGTTGCCACTGCGGGAGGTCCATTAGAAGAATATTGGCCCTATGACAAGATATATACTATCAACGTTCTGCTGACCAGCATTGATGAAGGTAGCTTGCCGGAAGAAACTCGGAATCGCATTAAAGCTCAAGCTCTCTTCTTGCGTGCCTATCAATATTTTGAGATGGTAAAAATCTATGGGGGCGTACCTCTGATTTTAGCTCCGCAAGACAGACATAGTGATGATTTGTATGTAACCCGTAATACAGCTAAAGAATGCATTGACCAAATAGTGACAGATCTTGATGCAGCAGCAGCTTCACTGCCCAGTGTCTGGGGAGAGAACGATTTTGGGCGTATAACCAAAGGAGCAGCTATGGCTTTCAAGGGACGTGTATTGTTAACTTATGCCAGTAAACAATTTAACCCGAACAATGATCGTACCCGTTGGCAGGCCGCTTACAATGCTTGTGCTGCAGCACAGAAGGAATTGTCGGATAATGGACAGCGTGCTTTACATCCCATCTATAAAGAAATATGGAGCAAAGAAACGACTTCAGAAACTGTGCTGACAACTCGTTTCCTTGATCCGGTACGCACACACAATTTCATGGCTGGACTTCGCCCCTTGGAGTTCTCAGTAGGTGCTGTTGGCAATCACCAGCCTACATTGGACATGGCTTTGGCTTTCCCGATGGCCGATGGTACCGCTCCGGGAGTAGATGTGAATGGTGACGGTGTGAAAGAAGCATTTGAACCGACTGCTACGGATGCAACAGGTATGTTCTGGCTGAATCGTGATCCTCGTTTCTATGATATCATTGTTTATAATGGTGCTGAATATCCACTGAATGGTATGCCGGAATGGTTCCAAGGTTGCATGTACACATATAAAGGTGGTGAAGATACCCATAGTCCGACAGGCACAGGTTTCTACTCATGCAAATTCTCTATTCCAGAAAAAACAGCTACTGAAGCTAAAGATCATGGTGATATGGATTGGATTGAAATGCGCTATGCCGAAGTATTGTTGAATCTGGCCGAATGTGCAGCCGAAGTAGGTAATAAGTCGGATGAGGTTTATACTATCTTGAAAGATATTCGCAAACGAGCCGGTATCACAGCTAATGCAGATGGCCTTTATGGCTTAAAAGCAAATATGAGTCAGCAAGAGCTTATTGATGCCGTTCTTTATGAGCGTCGCATTGAATTAGCTTATGAAAACAAACGTTTCTGGGATTTACTACGTCGCAAAACATTTACTGACATGCAAGGTTATTCCCGTTACAGAATTGAAATTCAGGTGAAGAGTGAATATGCTTCTATGGCACGAAGAGACTTTATCACTATGATTAAGAATGATCCTGAGTTAATGACAAAGAATTACTTTAAGTATTTCACCACACAAAGATGGAAAATTGACGAGACTTATCAGTGGGATGTGAAGGACAACTATTATTTCCAAGGATTAGCTCGTAAGCATTTTGAGCAGAATCCTAAACTACAACAGACCATTGGCTGGGAAAGTGGTGACTTTGATCCTTTGAAATAATATGCAGTTAATAATATATAGTGGTAGTCTTTTTTAATGAAATATTTTGTTAACCTTAATCTGAGGGTGTCCGAAAGGATACCCTCTTTTAGTAATAGAAGGTTGGTTTTGCTCTTTTATTGCAAGCATTTGAGACAATACATATAATAAGAATCACTTTTTTCCTCTTTCTTTGTTAAACTATTAATTAACTTTATTGATAAGACAAAAGAATGAAGAACATTTATTATCTACTATTATGCCTTCTTTTCCCTTTATCCATTATGGGACAGGAACCAACAGGCAAAAGCCAGTGGGCTTATCAGGATGCTTCCGGGAAATTAGTGTACAAAACCACTAAAAGAGGTGATCGCATCATCGATTTTTCGCATGCCGGCTATAAAGGCGGTGGTGTGCCATTGCCATATGTCCCGGCAAAGATGACTGTACATCCTTTAGGAGAGAATGAAGATTGTACCGACTATATTCAAAAAGCCATCGACATGGTTTCGGCACTGCCCAAAGATGCCAATGGCTTTCGAGGTGCTGTTGTGCTGGCACCGGGACGTTATGTATGCCAACGTACCATTCAGATAGCTGCGGACGGCGTGGTGTTGCGTGGTAGTGGAAGCGACCGTAGCGGGAGTGTTATTGTGATGACCGGAGGTAAACATACGGCGATAATTGTAAACAATGGCATTCGCCAGCGCATAGGCAATCGTTTAGGGGAGGCAGATTCCAATGAAAAAAGTATAAAAGTGACTGATAAATATATTCATGCCGGTTCTTATAGCTTCACGGTGGCAGATGCTTCCGGACTTTCTGTTGGCGATAACGTAGAAATACGTAAACCGGTGACGGAGGAATGGATTAAATATATGAAGATGCATGACTTGGTGCGTGACGGAAAGCCTCAGACTTGGATCAAGGCAGGACGACTGTTGGTTGTTGAACGGACAATTGCAGGTATTGAAGGAAATACGATTACATTGACGGTCCCACTAGTAGATTCTTATGACGCTAAATTTACCGGTGATAATACTACGTTGGTGTTAGCTAATAATGCCCAACGCATTCGCCAGTGTGGTGTAGAAAACATTCGTATAGAATCACCGGAACAGGCTGTTAATCATGGGAAAGCATTGTACTATGCATTAAGAATCAATGGAGAAGATTGCTGGGCAAGAGATATCAATGCTATGGAGACAATGGAGAGTGTAGGTGTAGGCGGTAGGCGTATCACTTTACAACAGATTAATGTAGTCAGAAAAGCTTTGCATCAGGGAGCTTCCAAACCGGCAGAGTTCGCACCGAATGGAGGACAGATTTTAGTTGACCGTTGTTCGGTGGAAGGAGATAATATCTGGTTTGTAGCAATCGGTGGCGGGCAAACCGGCCCTATTGTATTCCTCAATTGTTATTTCAAAGGGAATGGCCGCATAGAGGGACATCAACGCTGGAGTACAGGCTTTTTATTTGACAATTGTAATTTGCCGGATGGTGGAATTGATTTTAAGAACCGTGGTTCTATGGGGTCCGGTCATGGCTGGGGCACTGCTTGGTCTGTTGCCTGGAACTGCGTAACGAAGAGTTATGTGAACCAGATACCACCGGGAACATATAATTGGGTAATTGGTAGTAAGGGGGAAAGCACACCATTACGCCGTCCTTTCAATCAATCCGGTCCTACTTTACCTGTTGGTGTTTTTGATTCTCATGGTATTCCGGTTGCACCACAAAGTCTCTATCTTGCCCAACTGAAAGAGCGTTTAGGTGAATCGGCATTACAGGCCATTGGGTATGGTGTTACTGTACAATCACCTTCTCCCGTTTCTTCAGATTATAGATTTCAAGGTGGCATGCAAGCCTCTCCGGAATTGTTCGGAAAAGACTATAATGCTATACACGAATATATGCGTTCTTTAGGTTGGGATTACTCAGAGCACCCTAATATCTCGAAGGATGACCATCATGAAGGGGTGCATTGTGAAGTCATTTTTGACCTTGCCCTACAACAATATGTCTTTAAATTTACAAATCATGCTAATGTCGAAGCTCTGGATAGCGACCGGGGAAGATTATTGAGCGACCGCCAGCGTAATGAGATGAAAAGTCAGACGAATCATGAGTGGTATCATCTGAACGGTAACTGGAATGAGTGGCAGCGATTAGAATGGAAGTTCCGCATACCGAAAGGTTTTCAACCTTCCACTAAGTTTTGCCACCTTCATCAGCTGAAGGCACAAGAAGGCAATAATGGTGCACCACTCATCACCATCAGTACCCGTTGTGATGAAAATGGTGGCAATAAACGCGTACAAGTGATTCATACCGGAGATACAAGGACATCTGGCAAGGGGGTTATAATAGACAATCTTCCACTCGCTGACTTTGAAGATGAGTGGATACAGGTTGAAACAGAAATGCACTATACTCATCATGGTACGTTCCGCATTAAACTTACCCGTATCAGCGATGGAAAAGTGCTTGCTAATCAGTCTTCTTCCGATATAGACCTGTGGAGAAAGGGAGCAACAAGCATCCGGAACAAATTTGGCATTTATCGCAGTTTAGGACGAAAGATGAAAAGCGCATCCGATAGGCCGGACAATGGAATTAAAGATGAAAGTCTGCAATTGGCAGACTTTAAAGTGTACGAAGCATATACAAATCCAAATCCTCAACCTCACGACTAACTGTTTTCTGAAAGAAATGCTTGAGGAAAAGTTAGTTTTCTGAATGATGCAGACTTCATCTTACAGGGAAGTCTGCACACGTCAAAGTAGCCCAAGGCACGAACGACTGATTGACGGTTCCTTCCGGACGGCTCTTTCCGATTATCTTGCGGGTATAGGGCATTTCCATCCCTCTCCGGTCATGGTAGTGATGGTAAGCCCGTTCCCAGGCCGGACATATTTTATCCCGTTGCTTGGGGGATATTTCAGGTCCGTAAACCGGTTTTCCAAACCATGTGATATACTGTTCGTGCGGTACGTCTTCACCCGACATATATTTTGCGGTATACTCAAATCCTTTGTAAAGGCGATTGTCGAATGCTCCATATAGATCTTGTTTTTGGTTCCATGCAATCTCGGCGGCACAAGCCAGGAAAGCAAGCCCCATTTGCACATGCTGCTGGTCGCGTCCGCTCTCTTGGCACTGCCCGTTTTCATAAAAATAGTTCTTAATAGAGCCATTGGTGGGGCCATCCGTCAACTGTTTACAGGCTTTGTCAAAGATATCCCGGCGATCAAGAAAAATCCCGATGCACATCATAGTTTGTCCGTTGGCTGCATCCCAATTACCATTGTAGCGGGGAACCCAATCTTTTATCACCGGATACCAGATGTTGATTACCATATCTTCGAATGCTTTACGGTCTTTGTCTTTCCAGCCTTTGTAGGTGTATTTGATGATTTCGGCAGCATTGAGATATTTGATACCGGCCGTGCTCACCTTTAATTGCCGGTTATGGTTGACGACCGAATCCAGCGTGTTGGCCCACGCATTGAGAATCTCGATTGCTTTTTCAGCATACGCTTCGTTACCTTCCACATACCATTGCAGGGCCATTGTATAGGCAGCCGCCCCATCGCGCACAAATTCTTTTCCTCCGTTGTCGGGTCGGTTATACGGACCATTGTCCACCACTCTGAAAGGGGTGGGTGCATAGTTGAGCGAGGCAATATCCGATGCTCTCAGTTGAAGCCACGCTTCTTTCCAAGGTTCTTCATTCTCAAGAATCTTGGTTTTCATGAATTCGAGGTCTGAAGTGGTGTGCAACATTCCGGGATGTACAAAAGCTTGTCCGAAACAAGCAATGCCTGTCAGCATACAAAGGAGTGAAAGAAGTGTTTTTCGTATCATATAATTATAGATTGATTTTTTGATTTACTTTTGGCGTTCAACAATGGCAAAAGTAGGCAAAGGCCATAAATTTCATTGTAACTAACGTCTCAATTACTATCACTCATATCTAATAACGCCCCATTAAAGCGGAATTAATTTATAGTAGAGCGGTTCGAAGCTAAATAGTAATAGCCAATGTCCGGGATAGAGGAAGGTTAAGTCAGGGAGTGAGCCTATCATCAATACGGATGATGCCTACCATCAATGCCGATGATGCCTACCATCAATGCCATTGATGCCTATCATCAATGCCATTGATGATGCGATTAGTCCTAATGACATCATGGCTTACTCACGACAATAGCCTACCTTTTATTTCGTTCGTATAATAATAACACCGTTCGCCCCCTTCATTCCGTACTCAGAACCGTCCTTCTTGACTTCCACTTCACGGATATCCTTTACGGCAACAGAATTGTTAGCCTCTTCCAAAGAATTGTATTCCGCTCCGCTGATAATGAAAAGCGGTTCCGTATTCAGAGAGAAAGAGGATCCCCCGCGGATGGTAGCTTTCATTTTTCCATCGGAATAATCTATTTGCAGTCCGGCAATACGCCCCCGGAGCAAATCAACCAGATTGTTTGCGTCCAACTGCTGGATTTGCTCATAAGTGATTATATTGCTGTTGTACGTTGGCTTGGGAATGACTTTATACATGCAGATGATTGTTTTTGACTCATAAGCATATCGCAATGAATTTTCTCCTAAATGAATAGTGCATGTAGGCGAACCGAGCATAGGGACGGCTGTCATCAATTTACGGTTAGGATATACATATAGAGTATCTCCCTCTTTCACATTCTTCAGTTCAAAGGTTCCCTTTGATGAGGATGTGGTCATCTTCATCCGCCCCTTAAGCAGCATCTTAATACGCTTTGCCGGTTTCCCCTTGGAATCTAAGATCACTCCGGTCACACTTTCCTGCGCCCAACTTGTGAGTGCTGTGAATAAGACGATAAAAACAATGAATATACGATGTTTCATATTTTAGTTATATAAAAGAGGGGAGGTCTATTTAAACGATCATATACGCCAAATATCCCTCCCCTGAGTTAGTTAATATAATCGACTACCTATCTTTCACGAGGTTCGGCTGTGCAAATTGTGCCATTATCGAATACATATAAATTATCAGCAAAGATGATCACTTTGTTTTCCAGGCCGAAACCGGAACGGCTTACATTATACTGCTGCCCCGTTATCTTTGCCAGAGCATCATTCTCAAAATACTTCTTCCCATTATAATAAACAATGAAGTTCTTGTTTGCATCGATAGAAGCGGCAATGGTATTAAAAGCATCCTTCTTGAACTTGAAGTTTGCAGTGTCAGTGCCTTCTCCCATCACTACTTCTGTATCCTCACCTGCCATTACATCAGTTGTAGTATAGGTAGCCTTCCACTTACCCGTTTTCGGGAAAGTGGTGAAACAGGCTTTTGCCACATAATTCATCGCCCCGTCGATACGTGCAAATTCTAAACGGATTTCTACGAAGCAACTGTCTTGCGGTGAAGTATTCACAGCATAATCTACCTGTGTGGAAAACGGAATCGATACGTTTTCCCAGCTACGCGCAAACCGACCGTCGGCTTTACCGGACGTCAACTTTACAGCGCCGTTAGTGCCTTTATTTGCATCAAAAGCAACTGTCATGGAGGCATTAGACCATCCTTCATTGTAGTATGGAGTTTCAAAACTTGAATAGAACAACTCATCCGTAACCACCATCTTCGTACGGCGTGTCTGCTTTTTACCTCCATTCTTTACGGTACACCACACTTCATAAGTTCCCGCTTCATTGGGCGCTTTCCAAACATTTTCAAATAAACCTTGCGGATTAGTCAATTTTCCGGCGTCGCATCCCCATTCATAGCTGACATCGGAATCGTCACCTACTTCTGCGGAAACAAAAACTTTCACCACATCGTTCCGGCAAAACTTAGTTCCAAAAGTATTCAGCGATACAATATTTACATTATCATCGTCTGAGCATGAAGCAAACAAGAAGCAAGCGAGTAATGCTATATTAAATAATATCTTTTTCATATATCACAATTTAAATTATTCTTGACCCATAAAATATCTCGTCGGACGAGGTTGATACCAGTCGGAAACATGAATGTACCCATCAAGTGCTTTGATGTTGGTAGTGCGGCAACTACCGGCAGAAGCTTCTAATAATTTTCTGATATTCCAGGAGAAATTATTTAACTGAAGAGGCAGGTTACGGTCTTGTCCGAGTCTGATGTCCATCACTGCGGTATCACCGTCTAATGTCTGCCCATCCTTAGTATACTTGAATTTTCCGGTTCCATAAGTTTCTACCCAGTTTACGGTTGAACTCAAATTATCATAAGACCACTCTTTCTTTAAAATATGATAGGTCAACAGTTCCTTAACTTCTGCTTTATCATATTGTTCCCAAGCCGTGGCTTTGATAGAGTCTGTTCGCCCTTCAGGCAATACTTTATTAAGGCTCCAATAACAATTGTCTCCGCTACTGAGAGCTGAATTTGTCAGTAGGATGTGGGTATTGCCCGATTCCTTATAAAGACTCTCAATCCCGGCATAAGTAATACCGTCAATCAAAGTACTGAAAATATCAGGACGGCTTTGAATAAAATCCCAAACTGTCTGGTTGATTTTATTGGTTCCACTCTTTGCTTCATATTCTTCATTTGACTGAAAATCCAGTCCGAACAAAGTACAGGAGCTTATTGCAACTGAAAGAAGAGCAAAGCATAGTATTTTTTTTATTATTCTCATATTGATTTGAATTTAGATATGTAACTGCAATTATTCTCCATAAGGTGCATTCTGATGTCCCTTCATTGACGGATTCTTACGGAATACATCCAGATACAGCGGCCACAAGATTCTACCGTAACCACCGATGTGATCAGGGGATGGCTTGGTAACGCCGATGTTAAATCCATCAGTTTCAGCATTATCCACATCAGCATCTATCATGTACTGATCCAGATATTCTTTCACCAAATCATTGCGAACAATGTCAAACCATCTTTTCCCTTCAGCCCAGAATTCAATCGTGCGTTCATCAATTATTAACTTAATCAAATCTTTTTCCGACGGATAATCAGCCAATTTTGCCTCTACACTCCATCCTGCGCGTCTACGAACTTCGTTAACCGCATCCACCGCTCCCTGGTAATCTTTCTTTGTACCTAAAACCAAAGCTTCCGCTCTCAGCAATTTGACGTCTGTAATACGATATATAGGCATTTCAACATTACATTCCCCATTCGGTTTGTAGGTATAACCCGCACCTTTATCATTGGCTTCCGCAAACTTCGGACATTTAATCTGGAAATTGGCTGTATTGCCATAATCGCCGTTATATGCTTTGGCATATGCTTCTTCAGTCATTTCATCAGGGGTTATATAAGAGCTGATTCCGATGGTATCCATAATCAAGATTGTGCGTACATCCTCTCTTTTGCGTGTCACGAGTTCTTTATAGATTTCTTCCGTCGGATGATACCGGATTGTATTGGAGCCAGAAGCGATTTCCTGTGCATATCCGAAGCCACCACCATCTTGTTCATAATTCCAATAAAGATTGAAGATCATTTCTTTAGAACTCGTCGGATTTAAGAACATCTTTGCGTAAGAACTGGCAGGCTCTGATTGATAACCATAATTTTTTATCAAATCATTGGCAATCACTAATGCCTTGTCGTATTCCTTGTACCACATGAGTACGTCCAGTTTTATTGCCATCGCCGATCCACGGTTCAAATAATATTTTACTGCACTTCCCAGATCAGTTGAAGCTCCAAAAGCCTCTATTGCACGGTCCAAATCATCCAGAATGAAATTCTTCAAATCCATCACGGATGTTCTTCCGTAATAGCGTTCTTGGTTGGCAATATCTTCCATCGGCTCTGTTATCTTGGGTACATCACCCCAAATGCGGATGGCATAAAAATACATCAATGCACGCATGGCATAAGCCTGTGCCAGATAATTATTGGAAGTGGTCACAGCCACCGGACATCCCGGAATATGGGCAATAGCGGCATTAGTGCGATAGATAGTAGAATACAAGCTTTCCCAATTACTGGAACCTGTACTGGAACTCAGTCCATTATATAGTAAGTTCGTATCATATGCAGTCCCTCTGGGTTTATAAACGCCACTACGGAGTTCTCCCCAATAAAACCAGTTGTTCTTTAAAGTTGCTTGCAAACCGTCATATATACCTGCATTCCAGGTTTTCAAGTCCTGCTCTGTTTGCCAATAGGTTTCCTGTGACAAAGAGCTTTTGGGCTGCCTATCCAGAAAGTCCTCACAAGAGGTAAGAAACAAACTGAGGCTTATTATAAATAAATAGATATATTTTTTCATAACATGCTATGGGTTAAAAGTTAATATTCAGACCTAAACCGATTTCTCTTGCTGTCGGATAGCGTCCACTATCATTACCGGGACGGAGTACGTTGCTGTTGGATATACTGGAAGGATCAAATCCTTTATATTTAGTCCAGGTCAGCAGATTATTGCCATAAACATATACTTGCAGGTCGGAAACAAAGAATCTCTTGGAAATTTTGGGATCTACACGATATGCCAGACGCGCATTGGTCAAACGGATATAGTCACCGTCTTCCAGGAACATGGATGACAATTCACGTGCATTATTCACGTCTTTGGTTGCATTGGCACTACTGTAAACAGGCGTAATGTGTCCCTGATACTTCCAGAGTGCGTAACAATCTCTTGCCAGCGGGGTCATATTTGAAGATGAATTCTGCAACAAATCCCGGCGTTGCTTATTATAGATCTTGTTGCCAAAACTTCCATAGAACGAGAATGACAGAGAGAAATTCTTATAATTCAAATAGTTGCTCCAGTTCAAATACCAGGTAGGCATACCATTGCCCAAAATACGTCTATCCGAATCATCAATCTTACCGTCGTGATCCCGGTCGTCCCAGATAACATCGCCACCCTTTGAAATGATATTATTAGCTGTCATCTTGCCGACTTCTCCGTCATACTTCTGTCCACCCTGAGTTTCATAATGCGACAAAATAGGCTTGCCGTTAGAACCGTAAATAATATTGTTATAGTTATTCGGGTCTCTGTGGAATACAGGAACAAGTCGGTCACCGAATGAGCCGTCTCCATTCTTCACATAAGCATTGGACTCATCATATCTATAAATACCTAAATATTTCTGTCCAAACCATTGTCCGAGTGGTGAACCTTCTTCAATCCAGTATTTTCCGTCTTCCAGGAATCCTTTACCTTCAGATAGTTTCAACACTTTATTTTTATTCTTTGAGAAATTTATTGTTGTCTGCCAGGAAAAGTCTTGAGTTTGTATAGGATAACCACTGATGGATAACTCAATACCACGGTTTTCAATATTACCAAGATTGACGCGCATGCTGCTTATACCTAATTCTGAAGGCATAACCTCGTCTGCTAATAAATCCTTAGTCTTTTTGATATAGTACTCTGCTGTTACGGATACACGGCCATTCAGTAATGTTAAGTCAAGACCAATATTAGTCTGCTCTGTAGATTCCCAACTAAGATTTACGTTGGCAAGCTTAGACGTTTGTTTTACTGCAATAGCCCCGTTGTAGTATCCACCGATTTCATACTGATTAATTGACTCGTAATTGCCCACTTGCTCATTACCATTGGTACCCCAGCTGGCTCTGAATTTAGCATCAGTCAAAATTGGCTTAGCCCAGTCAAAGAAAAACTCGTCCGAAAAGCGCCATGCGGCAGAAGCTGACGGGAACAATCCCCAACGCTTTCCTACAAATCGGGAAGAACCGTCATAACGAAGGTTGGATACAAAAATATACTTTCCTTTATAGCTATAGTTCACACGACCAAAGAAGGATGCCATGGCATGGTCACTAAATCCGGTTTTCGTATTCGTTAAGTTTTTAACCTGTTGAGCGTTGGTTGAAATGATTGATTCGGAAACATATTCACTTCCTTCCAAATTAAAATCTTCATCATACCAATCTTCTATACTGGTACCTCCCATAGCTCCTACAGAATGATCGCCAAAATCTTTAGCCCAGTTTATGTAGGTTTCAGCTGATAATTTACGTTTTATAGTTGCATTGTTTTTACCAGTGGTGGTTCCCGAAGAAACCAACTTGCCAGGTGTTAATTGATCCGTGCGATTCAGGCGTAGGTTTCCTTGTACGTTAGCTGACCAAACCAATCCTTTCATTAATTGGAATTCTGCTCCCTGATACAATTGTATATCATAAGCCGTTGTTTCATTAATACGCATATAGGCATCTGCAATAGGGTTGAACTGACCACCATTGTTAAATACATAAGTACCGTCGGGGAAATACAATGCCATTTGAGGAGGGCGCCTTAATGCTTGGTTCAATACACTACCTGTACTAATGTTATTTTTGTTTGTCCAACTTACATTGAAACGGCTCATTAATTTAAAACGATCACTTACTGCAAAATCCACATTCGTTCTGGACGTCAGACGATGCATATAGCTGTTCAATACAATACCTTGTTCATTCAGATAACCAATACTGGTATAATAACTAATCTTGTTTTTAGCACCACTAATATTGATGTCCAATTGGTCTGAATGTGCTGTGCGGGTTACTAAATCCTGGTAATCATTATCTGCCATAAAATTAGGGTGCAAAGAGTCATTACTGGTCTTCCACAGTGATGTACCTGCATTACCTGCACGTTCTTTCAAATAACGCTCAAAAGCATTTGCCTGATCTAATTTGTGAGACAAATTCTTAATGGAATGGTTATACTTTATAGACACGCGTGCCGGGGCACCTTCCTTACCACGTTTAGTGGTTATGATAATTACACCGGCTGCTGCACGTGAACCATAAATAGCAGCAGATGCTGCATCCTTCAGTACTTCCATACTTTGGATGTCCGCAGGGTTGATAGTAGAAATATTATCTACTGCCACACCGTCCACAATAAATAGAGGATTAGCACCTGAACCCATAGTAGATGCACCACGAATTAACATCGTACCAGTATCACCAGGAGCGCCAGAATTGTTAGAAATCTGCAAACCGGAAACTTCTCCCTGCAAAGCTTGATAGATGTCAGTCGGCTGACGTTCTTCAATTGTTTTAGCGCTCACAGTAGAAATAGCACCGGTCAGGTCTCTTTTCTTAGAAGTACCATAGCCTACAACAACAACCTCATCCAATGCTTGAGCATCTTCTGTCAATACTATGTTCATCTTGGTACCCATGGCTACTTGCGTTACATCCTTATAGCCAATATAGCTAAATTTTAATGTAGCACCTTTATTACTTTTAATAGAGAAATTACCATCAATATCAGTAATTGTTCCATTACTACCTTTCATAACGGAAACTGTTACTCCTATTAGAGGTTCCCCATTTTGATCAACAACCGTACCGGTGGTTGTAATTTCCTGAGCATATAGACTAAAACTCATAGAAAATGTAAACAGAACGAGGAAAAATCGCCACAATGGCGACTTCAATTGGTGTTCTTTCTTTTTCATTAAACTACTTTTTTTTTAATTAGACTTAAATTAACAAGGGATTTCACCTGAAATTCTTTTTGAGTTTTCATGGTTTGATTGTTTTTACATAATATCAATACATCATTTTTTAAAGTTAAACATCGTTGTTTTCCACATCGCAAACAAACAACAATTTTCTGAAACGAGATTTAAAGATTGTATCAAATACTATCAATTATATCTCAAAGTGTTATAGACTGCAAACAGACATGATAACAAACAACTAATAATCAATCACTTACTGCTAATTACAATTTTACAAGACTAAATTACAAGCCTTTTTAGAGCCTATTTAGTAAGTATATGCAAGTCCATATTCTTATGACGAGCCATCAATTGAGCCACATAAAGCGAGCGGGGGAAAACATTCTTTTCATTCTGCCCTTCCCAAACACCATCCGGACGGTCTGCAAAAACTCCCGGGGCTTTTTCACCCTTCATTCCAAAATTATAATTATAACCCGATGCCCAGGGACTTTGCACTGCAGCACGTTTCACACGGCAGTTCCAAAGAATCTGAGTCACTCCGGCCCAACCATGACCGCTCCCCATTTTTCCGCGATCTTGCACATTGATTTCTCCATCGGTAATCACATTATCATAAAGCGTACCGACAGCCCAACGATGATGAGGACCAATATCTGCATAAGTTTGTGAAGCTGTACAATTATAAAACACATTAGGACCACATACACGGGCACCCGTCACATAGTCATGGCGTCCCTCCGTACTTTGACAATTCATGAACAAGTTCTGTTGTCCCCAATTATTAAAGGAATATCGCAAACCACCGGTAATCAACGACTTTGTTTCCAGGCAACGGCAATCTGTCACAGTCACATTTTTCGCATTACGTTCACAGCTCACTGCCGAATAACCAAAATAGCGACAGGTAAGATTACGCGCCCAACAATTTTCCACTTTATCAAACTGGACACCAATCCAGCCATGTTGATTATCCTCATAATGTTCAAACTCGGATTCCAAACACATATTAGTTACTCCAACCTCACTAATACGTCCTGCAAAAGTATACTTAAAAACTTCACCACCGCCATATTTATCTTCCATTTGCATCACAACCGGATTATCAATAAAGATACGATTACCTTCTATTTTTACAATCTCCCGTTCGAAAGAAAGATTGTACTCCTGTGCAGTCCATTGGCGAGTTCCTTTTCGTTCGATGATTTGATCCATCTTAATATCATGTATCCAGTTATCCGTTCCGGGACGATAAACGATGATACGATCACCAACCTTAAAATTTGCAGAAGAAGAAACCTGAAACGAATGTGTTCCCACCGGTACAAACATATCTGTTATTTTCACCCTTGTTCCGGGCACTTCCTCTATTCTACCTTCACCGGATACTTGTATTAATGAAAAACGTTGCTTACCGATAGCCAACAAACGGGTTTCATTCACATTATCCCCTTCACCGGTCAGGACTACTCCACTCGTATTAATACGGATAGTTCCGTGGACATGATATACTCCACGCTTCAACAGAACTGTTCCGCGATGGCCGTCTTTATCCGGTTTCATGCGAGCCACTTCATCTATTGCATCTTGAATACGCTGACGGCTGTCACCGTTCTCTACAGGATATACCACCTTTGTCACCGGACAGTAAGGGATTGATTTATCACCATGATGATACCCCACACGACTAAAATCCGGAATTGTATTTCCTTGTTTATCGGGATAATAGGCCAACTCCCCTTCCGGGGTAACCTTCACATGGCTGGATTGCCAGCCCGGTGGTAATTTCGTCTGAGCAGATATACTCACACAAAATGCCATAGCAACAATACCACCTACAAATGTTTTCACACTATTCATTCTATTCTTAATTATTGGTTTGTATATAAATTCAGTTCTATTTTCTCACCTGCCGCAGTTGGGATTTGCAGATATTCTCCATAAAGTATATCCGATTTTTTGTTTCCTCGAGTAACCTGTACAGGTTGTCCTTTCCAAGGATTTTCTATTTTGCAGATGCGTCCTTTCTCGCTAAGTATCGCTACTCCCTGAACTTCACCTTGCTTAAAGGCAGATGTAACCAAAAATGCCCCATAAGCTCTTAAATTCTCAAACGAAGCATCCTTCCCGCGATTCCAATTCGGGAAAACACGGATAACGCCTTCGTAACTTTGCAACAACATCTCATTTATAGTCAGGGGAACAGCAGCAAAAGTCTCAATACCTCCACCACCTTGTACAATCCAATAGTTGGGATATACATTCATTTCAATCCGCTTCTTCAAATAAGATAAAATCTTATCCGACGGATATCCTACACGCACTGCTCCGGGATAACAAGTTTCGATTCCGTTGTTGGAAGTATTTCCCCAATCATTCGGGTCACGCTGTTTATCCGCCCAATGTGCAACATCATTCAATAAGATAGCATTGAACTTGGCGTCCGTCACCGGACCTGCAACTCCACCAGGAAGAATTAAGCCATGAATAGAGACTCTGTTCAAGCCTGACGGTTGTACATCCTTATTCTGAGGTCCTTTCTCCATGTTCTTCAAACTTTGGCGTCCGTCTTCCGTGGTACCCAACGGATATTCACTCAGTTTCTCCAAAATATCCTGCCAATGAGATTGTCTTACACGATCCACAGACAAAAAGTCACTCATATCCATTACTCCCTGAAATAGCATACGGACCAAGCCCAAAGAAAGAGTAGAATTAAAATCACCCAAACGATTACGCCAAATACCTCCATTACGTTTATTGGGCATCACCTCATTAAAATGATCCATGTGGATGACATAACGTCCATTTTCTAAAGAAAGGTAATCTTCCCAGAAATCAGCACAGGCCACAAGATATGGATATACTTTACGAGCATACGCTTTATCATATGTACTATAATGTCGCATCAACATATTTCCGACACTAAACACCGCATTGATTTTTTGCCCCAGGAACTTATAACCACCGTCTATAGTGTTTTCGCGAGTTGCATACTTCTCCAGCATTTCTTCCGGGGTCAATGGCCACATTGCCGTACATAACCCTTTCGGCCCAATACCTACCGGATAATAAATACCTCTGCAATCCAACAACTCTTGCGCATGTTTCCGACCGGCTTCCATATAATCCAATAGAGGTTGATCAAAATTATCCGTCAAACTAATATGATTAGAAGAGAAGGCTCCCCAGTAAGGTGCCTGATAATTGTAATTCAGATGATAATCACCTCCCCATGCAGCCTCATCACGTGTAACGAATGGCCCCCATATTCCAGGTGCGAATTTACCCTCACGAGAGGAGCAAGCAAACAAATATTGAGATTGATAATAATACTTCTCAAAATAGCTGTCACCAATATTAATATGAGATTGTTTCCAGAAGTTATTCCACCAGACATGGTGTTTCTTGCGTAATTGCTCTATAGTGGTTTCCGACACTTTTCCGGCCTCCGCAATTGCTTTGTTTTTCCAATCCGGTGTATCATGATTTGTATAAGCAGATACTACCAGTTGCATTTTCTTTCCGGGAACCAGAGACAGTTCATCCGTACTTGAATTCAAGGCCAATGCCACATGAGTAGGCCAACGCAATAATTCCGTATTCTCAAATGAGCGACTCACCCACATCACTTTACCAAGGCCTTGTGCTGTCGTCGAAGTATTACCTTCAGCAGCCCACAATCGCAAACGAGCAGTTACGACCTTATTCGATTGCAATTCTATTACTACTTTATTATCCGTTGCCGCAACCCATGCAGATAACTTTAACTCGCAATAGGTATTTGAGAATTTAGCTGTTATTTCTGCCGAACCGGGTAACTGTTCTGCATGATAAGAAGCTCCCCGAAGTTCATCTATTGTAATATCCAATCCACCAGGCAGCGCAATACCACCAGGATAAACCGGGTAAGCTCTCCAAAAGTCATTCTTACCAATATAGAAACAAAGTTTATCAGGAGTACCGCCCATCGTGATACCTATATCTCCATTACCAGCTAAAGGTGCATCCGGAGTTTTGGTAGTAGGAACATGTTGCGGAGGTGAAGTAAAGACAGCCTTATAAGTGTCCATTACAGATTGGGCTTTTAGCAAGCTGGCACCCAACAATGCTAATCCAAAAACAAAAACCTTGTGTGTATTCATAGTCTATAGTTTTTTATTCAAAACAAAAATAGACGTATCCTACAAACAAGGCTTGCAATATTATTTCAATCGCTTGGAGAAATGATTCAAAAGATGTTTTTTAACGAATTATGGCCACAACAGAAGCTGTTTTACCTTTCCCTTTTCCTTTGGGCAGAGAAATACGTATCTGTTTATGGTTTAGTTCAAGTTCTGCAACATCTTCACATTGAGTTGGACTGGCACAACTTATCATGTATTGTCCGTCTCCACTCTTCCGTATCATATAAACTCCGGGAGTCTGGATAGTCAATGCGAGACCTGTAGCAACCCTTAATTGTACCGGTTGATAGGCAGCTACCCAGCAAGTAGCCTTTTTCTCTGCATAAACGGCTTGTGCTACAGTGTCATTACGAAGTATCCGGATATCCGACAAATCAAAAGCAGCTACATTTTTCTTATCTACCACCGGCAATATCAAATATTGATAGGTAGCTTGTTTAGGAGATGCGCCATGTTTCAAATAAAGAGTGGTGACCTCTCCATGTACCTCTGCCGGGCGATACATCTGCATGACATCATACCAACTTCCTTTACGTTCCGCAGTTTCGGCAACCATCTCATTTTCATTTCCCCATACAATATATCCCGTATTATTATGAAAGAAGCGATGTACTTCTGCCGTAACAGTTTGTTTGGCATTCACAGCGCTCCATTGTCCTTTCTTCCAGGAAAGAAGCTCTCCGTTCTTATGACATTGTTCTATTGAAGTGGTCACAACAAGATTACTATCTGCCTGTATGCCTGCTCCCAAGCAAAGAACAAAATCATCCGCACAAATCCATGCTTTATGTGCTTTCACTCCGGCACGATTCAACTCCATCACAGTCATACCCTGTTTCTCATCCGAAACAGCTCCAACAAAAGTTCCTTTGTTGCGAGGCTGATAGCTTTTGATCAATGGCATGGGAGCATCATCCTCAAAAGCAGTCACTCCCGGCAATTTACGCCAATCCCAAAGCGGGAAAATATCCAAATATTCCTTGCCATCCTTATATATATAGGTTGCTCCATCAGCCATATAATATCCTTTCATATTATCACCATTCATCATTTCCACACCCACAATACGGTCGGAAGCCATTTTTATGGAAGCCATCCAGGACGGACGGCGATAAATAGTATAATCCGACTGCCAAAAGTGCTTATGTCCCGTCAGTAGATTCAAGGCAGGTGCAGGATAGTTGTCACGAAGCAGAGCTGTGGCTATAGCCATACATGCCTCTGATTCGCCTCCACCCAACTCTGAAGCAGCAAATGCAAGACTCAATGCTTTATGCACAGGTGCATGGTGAAACAATTGACGCCCTAAGGCATTCACATCCATCATCCCATTCCAGATAACCCAACGATAACCTTTGTCAATCAAAGTACTTATAATACTCAATTGTTTATCATCAAAAGCCAGAGAAGTCCCGGAAAACAATCCGGAGAAAAAGCTCATCCCAGCAACAAATGAGAGCCCATAATTCCCGAATTGTTGTTGGGCACCGTGCTGATGGAAACACCAATCATCTTTTATGCCTTCTGCCCCACCTGTCACTATTCCAGATGCAATCGTATCGCGTGCCATCTTCACCAACTCATAATCATTCTGTAACAATGCACGCATCATCACATTTCCGGCAAGCCATACTTTATTCTGTCCGGTCATTCCAAACTTGGCATTCTCCATTACAGCAATTGCCTTCTGCTTTTCAGCCGGAGTTAGTTTTTCTTCAAACAAAATGAAAGCTGTGCCCAGTGTTTTAGGTATACCAATCTGATTATACCACCAGTTCAAGCACACAGGTTTAGCAGTAAACCAATAGTCCATTGCTCTATGAATCACTTTTTCTACTTCCGGAGAATGGTAATAAGAAGTTTGTTTGGAATTATAAAGTTTCACCAGTTCCAGAATACGTTCCGCATGAAGTTTAGGCTCCCACCCCGAACGTTTCTTATCTTCATAATTAATGTCCGGCCACATCCCGGTTTCCATAAAAGAAGATAGATAGGTTGCTATTTTCTTTAAATCGAAAGGATAACGCTGATGCAATTCCACTACAGCCTGGTCCGAGATCTCTTTCTCCGGCTGAATAGATGAAAGAATAGACAACAAGCCAAACGAATCTTCCCCCGAAGGAACTAACATCCGGGAATAATTCTGCTTGATGCGCACCAACTCACCTGTATTGCCGGCTTGAACAGAGATAGATACAAGCAATACACCTACTATAATCAGACTACATAAAACTCTCATTCTTATTTAGTTTTCAAATGTTCCGTTTCCATACTAACAGATGCCCACAAAATGCCGGCAACCGCCTCTTTTGCATTCAAAATTTTGGGAACAGTAACATATTCTACAAAATTCTTTTTAATCACTACACCGTCACACGCTCCTATCACATCCAACAAACCTTTTTCATTCACCTGTATGAAAGGAAACAGGCTCTGATACCCTCTGTTTGCAACCGGAGCATATTCCTTAGCCCTGAGCAAACCTAACTGAACACCACGCTGGATGGAATATACAAACATAGCGGTTCCCGACGGATCAATAAAGTTCAGGGGATTATCTCCTTTATCTACCACCATGAACCAGCCTCCGGTTTTCTTATCTTGCATTTCTCTCAGTCCTTTGCACATTTTCAGGTAAATATCAAGTACCTGTTGATAGTCTGGATGTGCTTCAGGTAACAAAGCAAGTAGTTCCGGAACCACCAAAGTATACCATCCCATTCCTTCACTCCACACCTCCGGTGAGGCTCCCGTAGATTTATCCGCCCATGCTACTTTTTCCGGTTCTGTAGTCCAAGCATGCAGTACCAGTCCATCCGGACGTTGCAGATGGCGGGCAGCAGTGATAATATTCCTGCATGCCACATCATAACAGTAATCAGCCTCTCCGACATATTGCGCACAACGTATCAGAAACATCTGCATCATAAATACACCGTCAATCCACATATTAGGACTACGGTTTCCATGCCAGAACTGCCCGTCGGAACTAGGATACTTATCAACAGCTTTTAATATCTGCAAAGCTGCTTTCTTATATTTTTCATCACCCGTACGCTCATACAGAGTACAAAATGCCGAGCCGGTCATAAAATTATCAAGATTAGTTAATCCACCTCCTTTGTAATTCCCATCTTCATCAATAAAATGGTCTATATACTCTTTCATATATCCCAGATATTTGCCGTCACCAGTCAATTGTCCCAGGCGATCCATTGCCTCAAACATATATCCTTGCACATAAGTATAATCTTTCCAGTAAGCCATTCGATAATCCGGGTATCTCGCCATCACTGTCTCAGCCAAGGGAAGCGCCAATCGTTTCGGAGTAGTTCCGGGAGTGTATTCCAACTTCGCATCAGGCACTCCTTGAGAAGTAGTCCGCCGATAACGGGTAGTAGTTTCCTGAGTGACCAACATTGTTACATCTCCCTCTACTACCGTACCCGTAGTTTGTTGACTTACGACTCTGTTTTGTGCCATTGCAGGAGGCGTTGTGCCCAAAGCACACAATACACCAATTCCAGCTATTATCTTCCGTGTTATGTTCATAGTTCAAATATAAAACGATGTTATATTCTTAAATCCAAATCAATGGATTACGTACAGGTAGATTACGTACCACCTCATCCGTTACCGGAAAATGTTCCAACTGTGCCCACGTAGACAACCAGTCTTTATTATTCGTTTGCAAAGCTCCGAATAAAAGGAAAGGATGAGCTACCGGCCATTCATCCCAATACATTACATCCTTCGGATAAATCCAACTTTCCTTATCAAGCACATATGGATAAACAAAATTAATACCTTTTTCTATATTCCTGCCATCCTCCACTGTATAAGTCCATAAATCATCATTTTTATCAGAGAGCGTCTGACATATCGTCGCCATTGCATCCAAATTAAACAGAGAATAACCATAGGGCTTTGTGCGCGCAGTTTCTAAAGGAAAGCTGCCGTCTTCAGCCATTTGCTTGGGCAGGAGTACTTCTTTATAACGCTTCCTACAGTAATCCATCATATCTTTATCACCGGCATAACGAGCGAAAACGGCAGTTTGCATCACCCAACAGGTACCATGATTATTCTTGGCATTCATCTCATCTATGCCATATTGATGCGTGAACATCCATTTCGAATAATCGGCAAACCACCGTTTAGTAGCCCTAATATCATCTTCAGGAAGTACTCCCAGTTTTTCCAACTGATATAAGGATTGGGCTACTTCCATAAGATGTATCGTATCAATGATGCCGATGCCCCTGCCTGTAGTAATTCCCTTAATAGCCTGCGCATACTGCAAATTAGGATTCATCCGCGTCGATTCATTCACAAACCAGGCACGTACATGTGCCAGTATTACATCCACATACGTCTTATCCTGATCCAATAAATAGGCAGAAGTCAGATTTCCCACAATCGAGCTGAAGCGTATCATCGCATGTCTATGTGCCACGAAATTATCCGGATTAGTTTGACCATCCCGACGAATATAGGGACCATCAAGATTCAACGTATCCGGCCACCAATAATCACCCTCCGAATAAAAGTCGTGTATATCTCCCGCACTACGTTCAGCTATAAAGGCGGTGACTGTCACCGGTTCTTCTTTTAGATTCGTAGCAGCACGTTCCAGTATCCCCTGTTTCAAAACATTCTTCACATAATCTTTGCCATTCTTCTCCGATGTACACGAAGCAACTAGCAAAGCACATATCCCTAAAAATAAAACACCTACCTTTTTCATAATTTCACTGTACTGTTATAAATGAAGTCTTGACCTTATCTGCTTTCACGGCTACAGAAGAAGTACCCCCTTGTGTCCGAACCCGTATTTGTGCCCGTCCGTTTCGTGCCTGTACTTTGCGCGAACCGGTCACCGTTCCCTGATTCTGTATTAATTCCCCGTCTCCGGCAATATCGAAAGATATAAATATCCTGGAATCAAGGCATCTGATACCATTGGCATCTACCAACTGGGCTTCGATTTCAACAGTTCCGTCCTCCCGGGGTGTAGAAGTAACTCTAAACGCATATTCTTTTTCCCATTTTTCTGTCTGATATTCAAAGCTCAACTCATCAGAAAGGACTTCTTTGCCGATAGCTACGGCGCGAAGTATATTCTGTCCTTTAGCAAGTTTCACATTCCAGTGCAGGCCGGCAGCCGGGAAATCCTGACTATTACGTTTACGCACTCCCTGGCTCTGCCCATTCACAAATAATTCTACAGCTGGACAGTTAGAATAAACCAACACTTCCTTCTCTTCGTCAGCATCTCCCCACCTCACAGGCCAGCCATGTCCATAGATATGAAGCATCGGTTTCTGTGTCCAATATGACTGGAACACGTAGTAACTCTCTTTCTTTGTAAAATCTCGTTCTACTACTCCTTTCTGGTTCATATATGGCACCGGATTATCCGGGCGTACCGGAGTAGAAAAATCTTTGAATGGCCAATAAGCGGCACCAGTCAACCACGGCATTTTTTCTTGTTCTTTCAAATGCCAGTCTATCAGTTTCACGATGTAACTTTCCGACCAATCTCCTTTCGTCAGCACCAAAGCCGAACCGTTCAAAGCAGCATCTCCATCGCTCTCTCCTTCTTTACGTATAGGAGCGGTAGCTTCTGCATGGCGTCCAGCATGACTATCTCCACCCCACTCTACATGCAAGAAATGCTTTACTTTCTCCATTTCTTCTCTGGACATCTTCTGATAATCCGTATAGACGCCACGATACCAACCTGCCCAGATTGATGGAGAATATACATCTACAATATCGCTGCAAAAAGCGCAACGGCGAATAGCCGTCTTACGTTCGGCATCAAGATGGTGAGACAATGTATTCAATTCACTCATCAGGCTCCGTATTTCCCGTTGCTCAAATTCAGGAAAGTCATTCGGCCAGTCATTCTCATTCCCTAATCCCCAGATAATTACCGAAGGATGATTGTAGTGCTGAGTTATCATATTCGTCAACATCCGTTTAGCCTGTCCGCGATACTCCTCATTGCCGACTCCACCGCGGCACCAGGGAATTTCTTCCCAAACCAAAATACCCAGTTCGTCACAGAGATTCAGAATGATTTCAGATTGCTGATAATGTCCCAGGCGAATGAAGTTCACTCCCATCTCCTTCATCATCTTCATTTCCTGTACCATCTGTTCCTCGGTCATGGCAGCAGCTACACCCGCATGGTCTTCATGTCGATGTGTTCCCCTCAGCAAAAGGCGTCTTCCATTCAGCATGAAAGGCCCTTTTTCTATGAACTCAAACGAACGGAAACCGAAACGTTCACTTGCTGTCATTTTCTGCCCGTTGGCTGTTACGGTAACCTCACAGCTATACAATGCTGGATTGTCTACATCCCAGAGCTGTGGTTTATCAATCTGAACATCCAAAAGTTCTAATTCACCCAGCGGAGTTATTTTATCGAAAGTGCGGGTAGATACCACCTCACCCTTCGCATTTTTTACACTGACCTCTACCGATGCTTCACGCACATCAGCAGGATTATAGAATGTACCGGATACTCTTAATGTACCTTTTTTCATTTTAGTATCCAAGGTCGGCTCCACCCGAAGAGACGCAACGGACACTTCCGGCAGATACACTAGATTCAGATAGCGGTAGATTCCGCCATACAAATTGAAATCCGATAAATCCGAAGGTATCATCTCCGCATCCCGCGTATTATCACAGCAAATGCTCAAAGGAACTTCGCCTCCAAAACGTTCAGCCTCTTTACTCGAAAGAAACGCCTGCACCGCGTCAGTGATATCCACATTCCAACTATCGTATCCACCGATATGGCTACCAACTTTGGTCATGTAGACATATACATCCGTCTTCTGTCCTGCTCCCTCGAATTCCAGCAGAATACGCCCGTTGGCATACGGATTGTTTAGTTGCAGGCGGGTCTTATACCAGCCCGGTCCCTGATAATAATTCAAATCCGGGTCTACTGCATCCTCTGCATTAAAACAGTGGGGCAAAGTAACCTTTGTCCATATAGGCTGTTCTTCCGGTTGTCCCTTCTTCACGGGGCGAACCAATTCCCATATATTCCCCACATCCTGGCGGAGAAACTCCCAGTTATTCGTCAACCGAATCTTATTGTCCGTTACAGGCACCTTTGCCTGAAAGGTACCTGTAACAAAACAAACTGTCACTAACAATAAAATAATACGCCTCATACCTATTAAATCTTCATGTTCTACAAAATGGCTGTACCTTCCTTTTCAAGCTTGGCTTTCTTGAGCAAAGCTTCCAGGAAATAATAATCAGCATAAACCAAAGGCACATCTCTTTCAAAGTTGTGTGCACCGGTGCTGTGCAGCAACAGGAAGCCACGGTCACCTTCCAACTGGGCACGATAATTCTTACTTAAACTTTCAACAATGGTATCCGCCCATTTCTTGTATTGAGCCGACTTCTCCGTATTATACATCGATAATTCGTACATGGCACAAGCCATTACAGCGGCAGCAGAAGCATCACGAGGTTCATTCGGAATACCCGGAGCATCAAAGTCCCAATAGGCTACCATATCCTCCGGCATCGTAGGGTTGGTGAAAATGTAATTGGCTATATTTTCAGCCTGCGATAAGAATTCGGGCAACTTCGTTTCACGATAGCACATAGTATAGCCATACAATCCCCATGCCTGACCTCTCGACCAAGCCGATTCATGATTATATCCCTGATGTGTATGTTTATGAAGCACTGCTCCGGTAATCGTATCATAATCAATCACATGATAAGAACTGTAATTATCACGGAAATGGTTCTTCATCGTAGTGCGGGCATGCGTATTTGCAATGTTGTAATATACCGAATCACCTGTTTCTTTAAACGCCCAATACAACAATTCAAGATTCATCATATTATCGATGATAACCGGGCATTGCCATTTATCACGACTATGATCCCATGAACGAATGCAACCGATGACCGGTTTGTAGCGAGTGATTAACGTTGCAGCAGATTCCAACAGAATATCCTTATAGACTGCATCATGAGTCAGACGGTATCCATTGCCGAAACTGCAATACATTTTGAATCCCATATCGTGTGTTCCACCATTGGTTTTCTGGTCTTCTATATTGGCGGTGAATTCCTGTGCCTGTTTCTTCCAGAAATCATCCTGCGTATATTCGTACATATACCACAATTCACCGGGGAAGAAACCACTGGTCCAATCTCTCGATGCCACCAGACGCAGAGTTCCGTCGTCCTCTATCGTACGGGGAGAAATAGGTTTTCTTTTCATCTGTTCTTCCGGTATATTGGCTTTGACAGAGTCTACTTGCGTAAACGCATATTTCAACTGCTGTCCGGCAAAATCAAAACTGTCTTTTACGACATCCACTTCTTTTGTCGCTTGGCTACATGCTCCACATACGACCAATAACGATACTAATCCCGTTTTAAATTTCATAATAGTTACTTTCACTAATGTTTATATTGGTTTAATACAATCTCCCTATAAAAAGATTGCGCTAAGATAGACGATTTATCCCAGCGCAACTTTCAATATTGTCTTATTCATTTGAAATTCTATTCCAAACAATACATAAAATAGATACTATTTAAGAGTTTCCCTCTTCTCATTATGTCTTTGCACCCATTCTGAGGGTGAATAACCGTAAAATGACTTGAAACAGTTTGTAAAATAAGCATGGCTGTTGAAACCTGTATAAACAGATATTTCCGAAACAGTATAACTGGACTCTAACAAAAGTTTGGCAGCTATTTCCAGACGCTTATTACGTATCAACTCCGTCGGCGACAATTCTGTCACCGCTTTCAGTTTCCGATACAAATTAGCACGACTCAAGCCTAACTCCTGGCTCAACAAATCCACTCCCAATTCCGGGTTAGAGATATTCTTTTCAATAATCTCAAAAAAGCTCTGGGTGAAACGGTCATCACCGGAAACTATCTCAATTCCCATCGCTTCCGGAGAGAATTTCTTCCCGTACAGCTTCTTCAACTTCTCACGAGATTCCAGTAGGCTGTTGATACGGCAAATCAATACATCCATACTGAAAGGCTTCACTATATAATCATCGGCGCCAACCGAAAATCCTTCCTTAATGTGCACCACCATAGACTTGGCAGTCATCAGCACCACCGGGATATGTCCCAATTGCAAATCCTGTTTCACTCGTGAACACAATTCCAAACCATCCATCTGAGGCATCATGATATCACTCAATATTAAATCCGGATACTTCTCCAAGCTCAGGTCAAGGGCATCTTTTCCATTGTCCACATCCAGCACATAGAAGTAAGGTTCAAGACACTCTTTGACGTATGCTCTCACCTCATCATTGTCTTCCGCCAGCAGCACTGTCCATTTCTTCTCAATATCAAAATGTAGTTCCTGAGCTGATGGAATCACGTCTTCCACTACCTGCCCGTCTTCTTCCTCCACCAACAGACTTGCATCATAGGCGTTGCTAGTAATGGGAATATATACCCTGAAAATCGTACCTGTAGGCTGATTATGGGATACTGTAATAGTCCCCCCGTGCAGATGTACGATGGAGCGTGTCAGGCTCAGTCCAATGCCCGTACCTACATTTTCTTTATTATTATCCTCTCCCTGATAGAAAGGGGCAAAGATATTCTTCACCTCATCATCGGGGATACCTTTACCAGAATCCGCCACAGAAAAACAAGCAAACTTAGTATCGGCAGGCAATGTTTGTAACTCCGCTTGTTGTTCCGGAGATAAATCTGCAAAAGTACATCGGGATAAAGAGAACACCACCCGACCATTATCCGGAGTAAACTTCATTGCATTGGACAACAAATTGAAGACTACCTTTTCTATAATCGATTTATCGAACCATGCCGACATTCTTTCTTCGCTCGTTTCAAATGTGAAATAAATAGATTTCTTTGCCGCCAAATGATTGAAAGCATAGTAAATCTCTTGCAGGAACGGATTCATATCCGTCTTGGTGATACGCAGATTCAATTTGCCCTCCTGATTCTTGCGTAAATCCATCAACTGGTTCACAAGCAGCAGCAATCGCTGGGCATTACTGAATATCAGACTCAGCTTATTCTTTACACTGGAAGAGAATTCGGGCATGGATACCAAATCCTGTAAAGGTGCAATGATTAATGTGAGCGGCGTGCGAAGCTCATGCGAAAAATTGGTGAACATGCGTATCTTAGCCTGATGAAAATCTTCCAACTGCAATTTCTCTTTCTGCTTGAATTGCAGTTCGCGTTCCAACTTCTGCTTCTTTGATATGTAGTACATGATAAGCGTCATCACAAAGACAAAAGCAACGGCGTAGAATAAGTAAGCATACCAGGTTTTCCATAAAGGCGGATGCACAATGATGCGTATTTTACGCGTCTGCTGGCTCCAGACTCCGTCATTATTCGAAGCCTTCACTTCAAATACATACGTTCCCGGACTCAAGTTGGTGTAGTAAGCCTCCCGGCGGTTGCCAATATAATTCCAGTCTTTATCATACCCTTTCAAGAAAGTAGCATACTGATTCTGCCGGGCAAATACAAAGTTCAGGGCACAATAACCGATAGAAATGTTATTCTGGTTATAATCCAGCTCAATTTCCTCCATGTCGTCCAGCACGGAGCTCAAAATAGCTGTCTCGTCTTCCGGTTCAATCGCCTGGTTGTTTACCACCAATTTTGTGAACACCACCGGTGGTACATAAGAGTTCAATTGTAATTCCTGCGGACTGAAGGTCACAAAGCCATTGTTCCCGCTAAAGCAGATTTCACCATTCGGCAATAACAAACCGCTATGGGGAGTAAATTCATAAACGCCAATGCCATTGAGAGAGTTGTAATTGGTAAATTCTTCCGTCTTGAGATTATATTTGGAAATACCATTACTTGCACTAATCCAAAGATTATTATCATTATCCTCCACAATGGCACAGATGTCATTCTCTATCAAACCTTGCTCTTTGGTTATGGTCTTTATGATTCCTTTTTCTTCATCGTACAGGGATATGCCACCGCCAAATGTACCAATCCAGATGCGGCCGGAACTATCGCGCACGATGCTTGTCACATAATTATTAAGCAGCCGACGGGATTCTTTTTCATCCGTATCATAATAAACAGCTACCCCTTTATTTAAATCATATTTTATCAAGCCATCATTACGGCTACCAATCAGCACTACCCCATCCCGCAACTTCAGAATACAACGTGAACTGGCAAACAGACAACTGTCCTTTCCACCATTAACCGGGAAATGTGTCTGTATTTCTTTCTTATCCGACAAACGTATTATCCCCATACGGGAATCGGAAGAAACAATCCATAAGCTGTTATCTTTATCGCGGAGCATGGAATAAATGGACATCTCACGTGGAAGTTGATAATAGAGTGTATATTTCTTGGTACGGGTATTGAAGTGATAAATAGCTCCCTTATTCGTTCCGCACCACAGTATATCATCCTCCAGCAAAAGTCCTTTTATGATATTCTGGCTATATTGCAGTTTCGAGGCATTATCTATCGGATAATAAGCATATTGCCTGTTCTTCAGATTATAATCAAGTAATCCCCTGCCTTCAGTTGCCATATATAGACAACCTCCGGGAGTGGCAAGCATGCAACCGTATATACCGAACAATGCATCAAATATCGTAGCAGGGTCATGAAAATCGAAACGGTTATTAAACCGGCTGGAATAGCTTACTCCACCGGCATACGTGCCTACCCACACCGTCTGACTCCTGTCTACAAACAAAGAATAAATGGAGAAATGACTCAGGTTGCCCTTTTCAAGGGAAGCATCCGTATGTTTCCAAAAGGAGTGAGTGGAGAGGTCTATCGTATATAGTCCGTCGAACGTGCCAACCAGTAGCATTCCACGCAACTCCGATATGGCCCGGACACTACTGCTAGTCAAAATGCTGTTACCTTTGTGGTAAGCAGTTATTTCCTCTTTCTCAAAATCAATACGATATAGTCCGCTCAATCCGCTCCCTGCCCATAACATCCCGTTAGAATCTTCGTAAACGGTAGAAATGCTGTTGCCCAACAAACGAAGCCCCGGTGTCTGGGTAGTGAGCTGCCTCTGCACTTTCATATTCATATCGCAGACAAACAGTCCCTTCGTGGAAGTACCTATCAATATCTGATGATGCTTTGTTTCGTAAATTACGGAGATAAATTCATCTTTAATCTTCCCATTCAGGTCGATACGCTGAAAAACGTCCATTGCCGGGATGTATAGATACAGACCTTTAGTTGTTCCTATCCAAAGCCGGTTGCGAGAGTCTACGGCCAGACTGCGCACTTCGCTTTTGGCAAAAGCACCGTAACGCTCATCGATGAATGACGTTATGCGGTTAGTCTTTAAGTCTATCTTGTTCAATCCGCGCGCCGTGCCCACCCATAGGTTCCGGTCGTTATCTTCGGCCAGGGCCCAGATGTGATTGTCGCTCAATGTCAGGGAGTCCTTGGGGTCGTGCTTATATATCACAAACTCGCTTCCATCATAACGGTTCAATCCGTTGCGCGTGGCAAACCAGATGAAGCCTTTGGTATCCTGAAATATCTTAATGACTGAAATCTGGGATAATCCATCTTTCAGGTTCAGGTTCGAGAAGTAGAAGTTCTCATTGTTCTGGGCTGTTATCTTGATGGTGGCTAATATAGTAATCAGCAAAAGAATATATTTTTTCATAGGTATAGCAAACTATGTTTTTCATTGTATTATCCGGGAAACAAAGATACACCATTCTTTCATTCCACAAAGTAATCCATAGGACATTAACTTATTCCGTCAGCAGTTCCGTAGCACACCACAACAGAGGGGCATGAGCATGCAGGTCACCCGTAATTTGCTTACGGTTCATATAGTGGTTCTTGTCATTTTTGATATTGGTTCCTTCGCATACATTCGTCACTTCATCATCAATGTTTATATAAGAGACCAGTGCCAGCCATCCTTTCATGGCAGCCGGGACATACGCCTTTTTATCCAGCCAACCATGCTTCACTCCCACCAGCATAGCATAAGTAAACATAGCCGTACCGGAAGTTTCTTTATAAGATGCCGGTTCGTCAATCAGCTGATGCCACATGCCGTCAGCATCCTGATTCTCCAGCAAAGTGGTCATCATCTTTTTATAAGCCTCCATTATAGCGGAACGGTTGGGGTTATCCTCCGGAAGCACGGAAAGTAGGCGAGACATGCCCGCAGCCATCCAGCCATTGCCGCGCGCCCAGAAGAACGGTGCTGTAGGGGCATGATAGAAAAGGCCATTCGGACGTTGTATTTTCTCCAGATACATCGCCATTTCGGCAGCGGCACGGTCGATGTATTTCCGGTCGCCGGTAGCCAAGTAGGCCTGCGACTGGATGGTGGTAATCATAAACATATCGTCAATCCATACGCGCGTCTGCCAAGAGTATCCCTGGTCAGCATAGGCTTTTTCTTCCGGTTTGGCATCGGCAGGAACTTCCCACTGGGTATCGGCATACTTCATCCCCAGTTCAAAGTATTTCCGGTCGCCTAACTTCTGCATGTAGATTTCGAGGGGGACGGCACCTACCACATTATAATCTACGTGCACCATACGGGGGAGCATATTCTTTTCGGTGGTGAACAAGGGTTCGAAACGATTTTTCAGTTGTTGCTGCATATCCTCGTCCTTTATTGCTTTGCTGAACCACAAAGCACCCAGCCAGGTGCAAGCGTCAGGATAGGTCACATAATTGGGGGCTTTCTCAGCACGCGGATTCCCAAAACGGGTATGGGGAGTTACGAGATACTTATTAACAATACGCGTACCTATTACCTTGGGGTCGGCATCTTTCATACGTTTCTCCAATCCGGAGGTTTGAGCATTGATTGTGCCACACCAGCCTGAGAAGGCGGTAAATAGAATAAATAAAAGTTTGTTTGTCTTCATTTCATAGTATTATTAGCAGATTTATAACTAAGACAAATGTAGGGGATTTGCCCCGGAGAGGTTTGAATTATTGTCCCAAATGCTTGAACTATTAGCTCAGAATGGGCGATACAGGGGTCTCACGAGAGTTTTTCCATTTCATTTGTAAGTAGCTTTTATCACCGATATTCATTTCCCCGAAGACCGTCCGGAATATATTCTGAGAAGGGGGTATAATCAGTATACGACTGAATAGGGATGAGTATACGACTGAACCCTATTCAGTCGTATACTGAATCCCATTCAATCCGACACCCTATTTATAAATGCCGGATAAACTCTATATTTTGTATCTTTTTCGTACGGTTATAAGTGAATCGTGCCGGCAGGCGGAGATAATGAGATTATCATCAAGCTTGAGCCTTGCGCTGCTTATACCCTGCATATACCATCAGGGCAAAAGCACAGGCATACACAACGAATACCGCAGTCAACGCCGGCGGAGTATCACCGCCACCATAAGAATGCAGGCCGGACAGATAGTAGTTGACCCCGAAATACGTCATCAGCACCGAGGCCAGTCCCAGCACGGACATCACACTGAAAGCATAGTCCGAACGGAGGGCGGGCAGAAAGCGGGCATGCAAGACGAAGGCATAAACTACCATTGTGATGAGTGCCCAGGTTTCCTTCGGGTCCCATCCCCAGTAGCGCCCCCATGATTCATTGGCCCAGACGGCACCGAGGAAAATGCCTGCCGTCAGCAGATAAAGACCGATGTGGAGAGACATTTCGTTAATAATGCGAAGTTCCCGGATATGCGGTTGCAGCAAAGCAACTTTCGACGGATTACTCGTACTCATGAAAGCAAGGGTGAGCAGCCCGAGCAGGAAGCTGATGCCAAAGAATCCATAGCTTGCCGTTATCACCGCCACGTGTATCATCAGCCAATAAGACTTCAACACCGGAACCAGCGGAGTGATTTCGGGATCCATAAAGTTGAGGTTCGCTACAAACAGAATGATACCTGCAAAGAAAGCCGCCAAAGCCAACGTCATAGAGGAACGTTTGATAAACAAAAGTCCCGCCAAAGCCGTTGCCCAAGCAACGTATATCATTGATTCATAAGCATTGGCCCAAGGAGCGCGCCCCGATATGTACCAGCGGATGCCAATCCCGGAAGTATGTAGCAAGAATATCAGTACGATAAGCGTGACTAATGGGAAGATAATGGCTTTGAACCAACGTCGTGGCTTCAACAACTGCCACACCACAAAAACCAGTAGTAGCAGCCCCGCAGCCATATATCCCATAGCCGACCAGAAAAACAGTTGTGCCTTATTATAAAACAACTCCCACGACACTTGCTTTTCTGTCAATAGCGGTGTGGCGCTTTGCTTCTGCTGGTACACGTTCATCATAGAAAGAACTTCTCCCGCACTCTCCCAGTTACCTGTTCGCAAAGCATCGTAGGCTTCACCTAAGTACCAGGGCATGATTTTACTTACAAACAGAGAGTCTCTTCCGGAGAACATACTCAAATTATCTCCCGGAGAATACCACTTTCCGCTCGTGTCTCCCGGCAGTGGAAACAGAGCAAACATCTGTCCTTGCTGGAGAGAATATAATATGTTCACTTTCTCGTCCAGTTTCAGCAAGTCTTTCTCCAAACGTGAGCGTTCGGCAGCAGGGCGCGAATAGGCTTTATCCACCGCATCTGCTATCAGATACCTGCCACTTTCATCGAAGACATCGAGAAAGCGCAGATATTTCCCTCCGGGCAAAGAATAGACTTGCGGCAGTTCCTTGTTCGTCTGGCGGATGAACGGTACGTTGCTCCAATAAGCAGGATTCATGAGGAAGCCGATGATTACTTGTTCGGAGGTAAGGCCTTCGAAAGAGTTACTACGGTAAATCTTGCGAAGCAATTTATCAGTATAGGTATCCATCGGCTCAATACGCCCCGTGGGGCATTGCACCTGCAGGCGTCCCCATTGTTCAGCTTGCTTCACAGGGATGGTATTCTTTAGTAAAAGCTGAGTATCAGCGTTTTGGGCAAATGAAAGCATGGGAAGAGAAATCAGCAGAAAGACGGGTACCACGCGTTTCAGTTGCTTTGCCAGTTGGCGGAAACGGGATTTCTTGTCAGCCAAAGTCAGCAACATACCGGCAAGCAGCAGCAGATATCCGGTGTATGTAATAGTTGTGCCCGCACGGTCATTGTTCACCGTCAGCACGGTTCCCAGTTCGTCCGAGTCGTAGGAAGACTGGTAGAGGCGGTATCCTTGTTCATAAATCACTTTGTTCATGTAAATGTGTTCGCTCCGTTCGCCCTCTTCGGTATGGATGGTAAGGAAACTCTCAAAAGAGGAAGGACTGTGAGAGCCAGGGTAACGGACCAGCTTAAAATCATCCAGACGGATAGAGAAAGGTAACGGACGTTGATCCTCCGTTGTACGCATATACGACACTGTCTCCCCTTCCCTGATATGCACAATGCCTTCAAAACCAAAGATATTAGTAATCAATGCCCCCAACAATATCACGACGAAAGAAACATGCAACAGCAATATGCCATACTTTCGCCGGCTCCACAGACGTGCCTGCCAGGCAGTGGCGCAGAAGTTAAGAATCAGCAACAATTGTAGAAAGTAGAAGAGTGGATTGTTATAAATCATTTCCCTTGCCATTGCCGTTCCTTGCGACTTCTCAACAAAGGTGGCAGCCGCCAGCAATATCACATAGTGCACCAGCAATATCAACGTTATCTTCCACGAGGTGAACATCGCTTTCAGGGAGAATCGTACTTTTTTCATGCTTACATCATTCAATTGAGACATTCAGGGTATTCAATAACTCTGCCAATGCGGGCGGCGTCAACTGCTGGGCTGCATCAGACAGGGCTTTCTGCGGACAACAATGGGACTCTATGAACAGTCCGTCCGCATGCAAAGATATAGCTTTCGCGCAAATAGAAGCTAATAATTCACGTTTTCCACCGATATGGCTCGGATCACAATAGAAAGGCAATTCCGGGAAATGAGTATGAAAGCGTTCTGCCAGCTCCCAAAGGGGGGCATTGCGGTAGGGAGAACTATCTACCGTGCAAAAGCCACGATGGATGATACGGACATCTTTCAGTCCTGCCTGATGGAGGCGCTCTACCGCACCAATCCACAACTCGACATCGGGACATACCGGATTCTTCACCCACACCGGAAGTTCGCATCCACGCAAGGCTTCTGCCAACTCGTGCATCATGAAGGGATTGACCGTTGTACGGGCGCCAATCCATATCATATCGAGGCCGGCTTTCAGTACGGCTTCCACATGACAGGGAAGCGCTACTTCGGTCATTACCCGGAGTCCCAGTTCTTGTTGCACTTCACGCATCCAATCCAGTCCTTCCTCGCCTACTCCCTCAAATGTTCCGCAGCGCGAACGGGGTTTCCACAGGCCGGCACGCAATGTGCCCACACCTATTTCTTTTAACCCCCTGGCTGTTTCCAACATCTGCTCACGGCTTTCCGCACTACACGGACCGGCCACTAAACCCATAGTTTTCATATTTCCTTTCTCCACTTAATATTTAGTGATTAGCGTTTAGTGATTAGTGATTAGTAGGCTGCGCTATCATACCGCATGGTGTTAATCACTAATCACTAAACACTAACCACTAAATTAATCTTCGATAATCACACGGAAGCCTACATTATACACTTTCTGCCAAGGCAGATAAGCCCGGCGATAATATGCGGTAGATGCTTTCGGATGATCGTTCCACGAGCCTCCTCTAACCACCTTTTCCGTACCTGTACCCTGTGCCTTCTCATTGTAAGGATAAGGAGAGTAATCGGAAGAAGTCCACTCGGCAACGTTACCTTGCATATCATACAAACCCCACGGGTTGGCCTGATAACCGCCACCTTTCACCATCAGCATATTGCCGTCGTCCACACCATTTTCTTTAGGCTGATAAGTATAGTACTTATACCAAGCATCATTCTCTTTCATCGGCATCGGGTTCACACCGCGAACAGCCATCTGATTCAGGTGTTTATCCGCCAAGTTCTCGTACTTGCCGAAATCGGTATTCAACGAACCATACCAGAATTCACTATCACTACCCGCACGGCAGGCCCATTCCCACTGTACCTCGGTGGGCAGAGTAATCTTCATACCGGTCTTTTCGCTCAGTTTCCGGCAGAATGCCATTGCTTCTTCCCAGCTTACACGTATGGCAGGCTGTTCAGGATTATTGGCAGGATAACCCTCGTGTACGTGGTCTTTCCACAACTGGCGTATGAAGCGGCTGTCGTGTTCGGGGAAAAGAGTGCGGAACTGTTCGTTGCTTACTTCTATTTCGCCCATCCAGAAAGCCTTCTTCACTACCTGCTTATGGGCAGGAGAATAGTCGGAATGACCTCTGTTGCTACCCATCACAAACGAACCGGCCGGAATGCGGACGAAGTTCATCTTTATGCCCGGAGCCAATTCGATGCTCATCTTGGCATTGTCTTCCTTAGCAAGCATAGCCTGCGCAACGGATTTATCAAACGGCCAGCCTTTCACTTTCACATCCTTATCCTTATATTCTTTCTTCTCCGGCCTTACAGGAGCAGGTTTATCCTGCCCTTCCAGATATTTGGCATACGAACGAATTTCAGCTTGCCAGTCTACACCGGAGCCTGCATACTTTTCTGTCAGTTCCGTACGGCGGCTGATTTGCTCTACTCCCTTAAACTCATTGGCATTGAACTTGCCATGATAAGGAGCGTTGAAGTCAATCCAGTTGTAGAGGGCCTGCCACTCTTTATCAGTCAGTTCCACTCCATGATGTCCGGTCTTCAATATCTTGATTAGCGGACTTACAGAAGCATGATATTCATACGGATCGAGCACTTCGATTTCGGCTTCGGGACCTTGACGATATACGTAAGGATGAAGGTTCAGATAGCTGACTCCGAATCCGGAGAACTTATCAATCTTTCCACCGGTAAAGTCGGCCAGTTTGTTGGAGCCATCGTGACAGGCAATACAAGCACGGTCGAGCACAGGCTGCACTTCCAGATCGAAAGTGAAAGAGCGTACTCCACCTTCCGGCTTCGTGATGGCATGAGGAGCCATTGTTGAGGCTTTTACACGTTTGGGAATAGGAAGTTGGTTCTGGTCTTCGTGGCAGCCGACACAGGAAACAGTTTCACCCGGCATACCTGTCAGCCAGCTACGCATCCACTGAATAGCACGTCCTTCGGAGTCTAACGGTTGCAATGAAATAGGCGTATTGGCAGGAATCGTAAAGATGGCGGAACCATCCTCTTCAACAGGAACGGTACCCAACAAACGTTTGATGTCCCAACCGCTCTGAACCCCCTGTGCCCAATGATCGGACGGAGTCTTGTTATAAGCATATTCGTAGGCAAGTACGCGGAAAGCTTTCACTGTGCCACGAGGCACACCTTCCAATCCTTCTCCTTCGTAGATGTCCTGGATGAACACGGTGGCTTCCTTGCTGCCCGGCTTTATCCTCTCGGGGATGGCGGGGGGAACCGGACGTTTCACTACCGGAGTGGGGCAAATGAGTCCTTCGCCTTCAAACTCTGCAATCAGCGTCAGGTTGTCATACACGTCTACCAGATAGACACCCCACAGGGCACTTTCATTCAGTTTTGCTGTGACGAGGAAATATTTATCCGTCAATGGATAAGGTTTGATGAACTGAGGCCATACGCCATCCACCAAACGGTCTTTTACAATCGGTTCAATCTTACGGTCGCGGAAAGGCAATTCCTGCAACATGCCTTTCTCAGACTTACGGCTCTTTGAAGGGTCGAACAGCATCAGGCGTCCGGAACGGGTTACACCGTGGTGACCGGAAATCACACCAATAAACTGCGAAGAACCGCCAGGCAGAGGTTTGGCGTCGAACGTACTGTTCGGGAAGTAAGAACCGCTACCGTACAGGGATTTCTGTTCAGTTCCATCCGGATTCATATGCATCACAAAGCGAGAGAAGTAATGGGTCAGGTCGGTATACTCCCAGCGGGTATACATGATGCGACCGTTATTCATAACCGTAGGCGCCCAGTTGGCATCCTGGTCGAAGGTGAGACGGCGTAGAGAACCATCTTTCGGGTCGTACAGGCACATATTGCCTACTTCGTCATTACCATTCACACAGGGCACACCATTATAGCCAATATTGGAAACGGCAATAATCTTACCGGAAGGTAAATAGGTGGCGTCGAAGAATTCCAGGTCTTTCTCCGGAGTTTCAATGAGCTTCTTCAGGCCGGTGCCATCCAGTTTCACTTCGAACACTTGCCAGCGACGGTCGGTGTCTATCATGGAGAACATAAGGCGTTCGGCATCCCAATGCAGTTTCAAGTCAGGGACGGAAGAACCATTGGTCGGCTTGAAAATAGTCCGGCTCTGAACGTCTCCGCGCAGATTGGTCAATTCGGCTATTTCGGCGTTGAAACCACCACGGGAAGCCGAGGTCTGGTTAGACCAGTTATTGTTTTGTGTGCCCAGAGCACGCGGGTTGATCTGGCGGGCAGAAGTTCCTACCTTATAACGGCCGACGATAATCTTATCCATATCCAGTGCCGTGTTCGCCAGCAGGATATCACGTTTCAGTTTCAAGGCTTTGTTGGCGGCATCCAAAGCTAATGCATCATTCTTATAGATGCCGGAGAAACCTTTTCCTGTCAGCATTTTCAGTTCAGCAAGTCTGGCTTGATTCATATTCTTATCGTAATTGGCATCCCGAGCCATGTCGTTATAAGCCTCTTCGATAGCACGCATATTGAGCCAGCTTAGGGATTCCTGCAACTGATACACATTCATTGCCGCCTGTGCCAGGTCCAGATATCCGATGACTTGTTCATCTAATGTCGGTTTCGAGGCAATCTGCGCAATCTGTGCGGTGAAGTAGGCCTTATCGTTCAGCAGATTTGCTACTTCGGTCGCTATATGCTTTTCGATAGCGGCATCATGCGTTGTGACCAGTGCTTTCATGTCACTTCCGCCGAAAGGCAGAAACAAAGTAGCTTGGGTGGGATATTTCGTCACAATATCCGCAGCAGCTTCGGAACCCGTAATGCCTTGAAGACGGAAAATCACCGTACCAGCGGAAGAGCGGTTCTCCAAACCAATCTCCGCCTCAAAACGGACATATTTCTTATCCAAGGGTACAACAATCTGGGCGTTGGCATTTGCCATAATCGTGCGTTTATAGGTTTTGCCTTTCATGACAACATCCTGTGCCTTGGCATTCTCATTGAAACGCAGGCTACCGCTACCTGTCTTCTTGAATGTATCTCTGAGGTCGTTCAGCCAAACAGATGAACCGTCGGCGGCCACCAGTTTGGCATTTGCCCATACAGCCTGGTCGTCTCCCGTGCCGTCTACAGTGCCCCACGTATAGAGTACCATTTCATCCAGTCCAGTCACGTCAGCCGAAAAAGGCACTGCTGCCTCCTTTGCCTTGATTACCTTCGATGCAACGGGCAAACAAGTTTTCTGCATCTCCTCATAGGCCTGGTTCTTAGCCGCAGCAATGCTTTCCGCCCACGTAGCGGGCGCTTTCACTTTTGCACTTGCCCTCCGCTGTGCCATGCCAGGGAGCGATAAAGCAATGCATACAGACATTACTAATAATTTCTTATTCATAATACTTTGTTCTAAAGTTAATCTCCTATTTTAAGTCCGGTAACCGGAAATCTTTCAAATAACAGGCAGCGGATATCTTACCCACATTCTCCTTATCGTGCAAGCTCCACACCACTTTACCTTCTTTATCTATTTCTATCAATTGCGGTTCGTCCACAGTAACGTCTTTTGTATGTCCGTACCAATTACAAATCAATAGATTCTGATTCTTCAACTGCAATATCTGCCCGACGAACAACAGGGACACTCCCGGTATATCATTGGCATTCATCCGTTTCAGCTCCTCTCCTGTCCGACGGTCAATCACCATATAATAATGCCCGTCTCCGCAAGGCAACAACAGATTTCCATCCTTTAGTTCAAGCGATGAGAATGCTTTCCCCTCAATCTGATGCTCCGCCACTACTTTCCCTTTACGGGTCACTTCCAGCACTTTTTGTCTGGTCATTACCGGTATCAGATAATTCTTATTCCGAAGCTGAAACACCTGGCGGAACTGGTTGTGAGTTTTTTCAACTTCCAAGTCCAGTACGACTTCATTCACTTCTTTACCATTCTTATCCAGCTCTATGAACCGGGCGGGATTACCACATAGCCCAAGCAATACTCCCCCGTCACGCAGCAAGGTGGCCGACTGCAATTCTGTTTTGTCCGGTGCCGGATAATCCCAGACCACCTGATGGTCCCAAGTAACGAGTTTGGCTCCCCGTTTATAGGAATACAGCACTTCGCCTTTCCGGGTCAGAGCAACCGTATTACATTCTTCCCCTTTCTCTAAAGCATGTTTCCACTCTACTTTGCCGGTTTGTTTGTCTACCAGCAGAATATGCGGATTCCCGGAGCCGGCAACCAAAAGTTTATCTTGCGCTACCGCCCGGAATCCCATGGAAAGAATGACCCAAATAATAATATAAACCCTCATCATCCCTTTTATAGTCGGTGTTACTTACTCTTCAGTTCGTTGAACAGCTCAAGCGCCTGTTCAGGTTTCAGTCCATCGTGCACCACTGCATGAACGGCTTGTATCATGGCAGCCGGAGCTTCAGACTGAAATACATTACGTCCCATATCTACGCCTGCAGCACCTTCGCTGATTGCCTTGTAGCACAATTCCAGCGCTTCCAGCTCGGGAAGTTTCTTACCACCCGCAATCACTACAGGAACAGGACAGGCAGCCACTACATTCTCAAAACCATCGCAATAATAGGTTTTCACAATGTTGGCGCCATTCTCGGCAGCAATGCGGGAAGCCAGACCGAAATAACGTGCATCACGTGCCATGTCCTTACCAACAGCCGTGACACCCATCACGGGGATTCCGTAGCGGGCACCTTTATCAACAGCTTTATAGAGGTTGGCAATCGTTTTCGCTTCATGGGCAGCATCTCCAATGGAAAGCATCACAGCCATTGCCGATACGTTCATGCGGAGGGCATCTTCAACGTCAATCAGAGCATTATCATTCAGTTCCGTCAGAATGGAAGTGCCCGCGTCAGAGCGGAGGCAGATCGGTTTATTGGTTGTGGGAGGTATCATTGTGCGAAGAATACCGCGGGTGCACATCAGGCAGTCGGCATACTCTATCAGCGGAACGATACTTAAATCGATACGTTCCAATCCGGACGTAGGCCCCATGATAAAACCGTGGTCAAATGCCAGCATCACCGTCCGGCCTGTTTTCGGGTTGAAGATGCGCGACAAGCGGTCTTTCATACCCCACGGAAGGTTTTCCGCGCCTTTCACATGAAAACTATTATTAGAAGAGGCAATACCCAAACCAAAATTATTGCCTTCTCTCAAATCATCTAAATCAGCCATCTTTTTATCTTTTATTATTTATGGTTCTATAACGAATCGTATGGGGAACTGCACATAATGATATTTAAATACTATCTGAACAGCTTTCAACTACCTACAGTTATTTGACTGACTACTACGTAGTAATTGACAAACTACTCATAGGTAAATGAATAACTACCTATAGGTAATTGAGTAACTACTTACTAGTAGTTTTATCGCTTACTAACACGATCCGTCATAGAGTTTTATTTATATATCTTAGTTTTTATAAAGCTTTGGCAAACGCATCAAACATGCACGACCAAGAGCACGCCCCGGAATCAGCATAACCAATGGAACGCTCACCATAGTTCCGGGCACGCCCGAAATTAGCTTTCATCTCTTTAGTAGCTTCGGCACCTTTCACAGCAGCCTCGGCACCTGCCAGAAGGATTGTTTTCACATCTGTGGAATCGCACGTCTGAATCGCCTCTACTGCCGGAATCAGGGCATCCATCATTGTTTTGTCTCCCTGCTTGGCTTTCGTTTGTTTCCTTACACCTTCGAGTCCGCCAACAAACATAGCCTTAACACCTGCCGCATCCAGTTCGGTACCTGCCGCATGGTCGCTCATCCCAAGGAAGAAACCACCTAACAGAGTGCTTGTGGAGCCACTGATTTCGAGCATCAAATGGAAGCTCATATCATTCAGCATAGAGCGGAATTCAGTCCCCTGTTCAGCCGTCGCTACAAGGGCGGACATGGATTGCACGATAGCCGTTCCATGGTCTCCATCGCCCAGCACCGCATCTAGCTTTGAAAATTCGTCGGAGCGTTCCGTAATGCACAACAGTGCATTACGGAGCATCTTCTTAAAATCATCTATTGTCAGTTTATCCATCTTTTATCGTCCGATAGTAGTCCAGTAAGGAGCGTTCGACATTTTATTGTTCAGATAATCTACATGGTCATCATCCAGCAAACCGAGAATCATCTGGAAACCGGCCTGTTCCTGCACAGTCAGTAACTCACCGATGCGGGCTGAAGCAACTTCAAGACCTGCATTTTCAAGCACCTGATGAGCTTTACGATAGACGATGTTCATTTCCATGTGTGTGGTTGCACCTACACCATTGATGATGAGCAAAGCCTTGTTGCCAGCTTTCGGCTGCAACTTTTTCATCAAGAGACCTATCATTTCTTCGGCCGTATCGTCAGCAGAAATCAATTGCTTGCGACCGCCACCGCCTTCACCATGCTGTCCCATACCGATTTCAATCTCACCATCGGGGAGGTCGGAAATGGTCATGCCATTCTGCGGATGGGTACAGGACTTCATAGCTACAGCCAGCGTAGCCAGTCGCGCACTGAAGCGTTCGCCGATTTCGATAATCTCATCCAGAGATTTGCCTTCTTCGGCAGCAGCACCCACTATCTTAATCAGAGGGACACAGCCTGCCAAGCCACGACGGTCATCATCCGGCGCATCCAATCCGGCACTGATGTCGTCATGCGTCAGAATCGTCTTCACCTTGATACCTGTGCGCTCCGCCAACTGGCATGCCATATTCGCGCTCATCACGTCACCGGAGTGATTCAGCACTACCAGCAAAATGCCGGCTTCACGCTTAAACATCTGCAAAGCCTGAAACAGACGCTGTGCACCCGGAGCGGCGAAAATATCGCCAACCACAGAACAGTCCAGCATACCGTCGCCCACAAAACCGCTCAACGCAGGTTCATGACCGGAACCACCCAAAGTGATGACGGCAACTTTGTCTTCTGCCTTTGCATGCGCACGCACTATAATATTTTCTCCACCAATGGCTACCTGATTGCTGTAGGCCATCGCATATCCTTCCAAGAGTTCCGCTGTCAGGTTATCCGGATCGTTTATGAATTTATTCATCATGATTTCTTTTGTTTTTAGTTATTTATCAAACTGCATTAATTCCAGAGCAATACCTTCTTCTTCAATAAAAGCAATTGTCAGATTCTCTCCGCCCGGCATCGGTTCCACCAGCACCTTCGCGCCTTCCAATTCAGCCGCCAGGTCATCTACTTCGTAAGCAATATGCGCCACCTTCTGAATCAATTCCGGCATCCAGCTTCCTTCGTCGAAGCGCAGGTATTCTATCTTGTTCGGGCTTTCATTAAAATTAGTCAGCCATACTTTCAGTCCTTCCGCATATACTTCACCGGGTTGCGGCGTGGTGGTAGGCACTCCAAAATGATTTATCTTTCTCATGGTATTCAATTTATTCAGGTTTTACAAAGCTGCTTGACTATTGGTGAAACGCAGACCATCGTTGTCATGGTAACAAGCCCATTCATCAACAATGGCTCCTTCAGGACCGGCCATCATGAAATGGAAAGTTCCCAGTTCTTTCAGACGTAGAACATCGCCCACATTCTGTTTCACAAAATTCGTACTCTTGATAGGACCGTGAGATTCCGGAATAGCAGGAGCGTTCGGAGTCGCATCGCCTACTTCGGAGAAGTTATATACCCAACCGTGATTCACCATCCACGACTCGTGCTTGGCAGGGAAATTGGTCTTCACATGAGCATGTTCCGGAATCATCTGTCCCGGCAACAGATAAATGGCATGTGCAAAGTAACCGTATTCGGGATCGTTCACCCAGAAGATGCCACCCATACCCACATTCTCAAAATCACCCAAACCGAAATCTGTGAACCAGATATCCTTCTCCATCAATGGAGTGTAGGGCACACCATAAAATTCAAACATGTCGAGGAATGCTTTCTTGGCAGCTTCCTGGTCAAACTTACCGTCCTTGTAGAAGTCAGCATTCGTGTACTTCTTCTGATACGCAGTCTTTTCCTGTGTCATAACTTGTTCTGTTTTTTTAGTCTCTGCTGTGCAGGAGGCAAGCCCCGCACCGCAGATGGCAATGAATGCCAAGGTTAATACTTCTTTCAATTTCATACGTTCATCTATATTAATGGTTAATAATCGGCCTCAGCGGAGAATACCCATTCCCTCTATCTCTATCAGCAACTCTGAGCGGCACACATCGGTCAGCGTATAGATAGCGGGTAAATCAGGGTAGCGTTCTGTCACCGTCCGCTTCGCCTCCTCCATGTCTTCCCAGTGTTTCACATACACCCGGAAAGTGATAAGTGCGGCATCTTCCGTTGCTGGAATACCGGAACGGTTCAGGTTCTCACGAGATACCAGATACTCAATATTCTCCAGTGTCGTCAGCGCTTGTTTTGCTATCCCCACTCCTTCCAGACTTTGCTCGCCACGGATGGCTGCCGTACCGGAGACGTAGACAAAACCGTGATCTTCTTTCCACACCGCCTTGGCACGCTCAAACTTGGGAGTTGTCTTTCGCAGAAGAGCCTCGTCCGCCTCTCCCAACAACACTTCCTGCGAATAGGCATGGGCGGCCACCTGCAAGGGATTATCCACACCGCAAACCTGAACACTTTTATCCTTACAGAGCAATGCATCCAAATCTATCATGATGCCTCCCCATTGCGTACCGATACCGGTAGCTGCCGGATAACCGGTCGTCCACTCTACCCCGTGATAGAACAGAGAACGGGCGTCATTGAAGTCCTGATAGTGCTGATGACCGATTGCGTCATACGCTGTTATCTTCTCAATGTAATTCCACTGGCGTATAATGGTAGAAACCGACATACACTCTGTTTCCAGCACCCGGGCTATCTTTGAGAATACCTCGTGAGACTGTTCGCGGATAGTCTGGTGCAGCACATCCCCCGTCACTCCGCTCAGAAACAAACGCTTGCATCCTTCCCTTTCGATGGTAATGTACAGCATTTCTTCCTGATTCCGATATTCAATTCTGTCCTGTTCAGCATTGAGCAGCACCTCGTGCACTTCCATTGCCAGCCCCATTGTCTGAGGTGGCTGTGCCACATAACTCACCAGAGGATGATTTTCTCCAAATGATTCTTTCACTGCTTCCCTGATACGGACAAAACGGGCTACGTACTCTTCATTTCCTATCGGTGCACCGAATATCACCACACGCACAGGGATATAAACCGGCTTGTATTCTGTCAGCAAATCCGTCAGCATATCCTCGAAAGGAGCTTGAGCCACCTGAAAGAAACGATGAACGATTTCTATATTTTCATGTATAATCATGGTCTTAACTTCATTTTAAAGTGAATTCACATACTCCGCGAGTTCTTCGGCTTCTTTGGCTGATATCTTCTTTTCAATGCCATGTTTATGCACTGTGAACACTTCTTCCATGGTGGCAGCCCTTCCGTCAAACAAATAAGGAGCCGTGCGCCACACTTCGCACAAAGTCGGAGTGTCCCAGCCATTTTCAAACTCGATATCTTCACCAATGCGGTGCATCTTCATATCCGTATAGTAAGGCCCCGAATGGCATTCGTCACAATTGAACTTTTCATAGATTTTGCGTCCCCGCTTCGCCTTTTCAGACAGTTCACCATTCACCAGATAAGGACTGGGAACCGGCTTCAACGAAATCAGATATTCATCCACGCACTCTGCAAACTCCTCGGGCAAATCAGAAAACTGGATATGTGTAAATCCGGCACGAACAGCAATCTCAGCACGGGCACGGATGCCGGAAATCATACATGGTGGTGTGACATGAGAAAACAAAAGGCTCTTGCAGTTCTTTGAGTTGCCTATACCGTCATTCATCAAATCCCAATTCATGGCATCCATCCGCCCATCTCCCGGATGACACCCGTTGCACGACTGCCAGTTCTGGAAGCAATGTTCCGCGTCATTGAAGTATTTCTCCCCCCGTTGTATCCGGCTTTCCACACGGTTCTTTACCATAGCGATAGCCCGGACATGAGTCGTATTCAAGTCCACCACGTTCAGCGTATCTGAGAAATAGGTAGGCACCACAGCCTCGCCGTCTTTCAACATTATGCTGCGCGGCCCGTTTCCCTCCAAAGCCACACGTTTGCGAAGGCCATACAGGAATCGCAGGTCATATGCCAAAGCATCCTTTTGAGGATACGCCTCAAACTTCCGGATGAACTCCGGATAGTCTATCACACTAATTTCATGCGTGCCGGAGTGACTGACGACTATTTTATCGTCCGTACATTTCACATCCCAAATACCCGCAGCACCACGTTCCGGTTCATCCAGCAGCACAGCACCCTCGAAGTTCAGAGTGGACAAATTGACAACACTTATGGCACTGGTATTCATCCAGCCCTGTTGCAACTGTGAAGTCGGAACCTGAAAACGTCCCAAATTATGAGTAACCAATAAATAGCGCCCGTCAGGAGAAAGAGACATCCCCCGCAAAGCGTTACTTCCATTGGCCAGTTGTATATCTTTTATCTTACTGAAACTCCCTCTATCAATCACCGAAACGCAAGCGGTCACAGTGTCTACATCTGCTCGTTGCATAGGCAGGAAATTGGTAACAAACAGGTATTTACCCTCTCTATCAAAGACGGCAGACTTCGGTTCACGCAATACTTTTACTGTTCTTAATACGACTTTCCCATTCCTGTCCAACTCCGACACTGTGCCGGCAAACTGATTACAGACGTAAAGCCTATCATCATCCACCAAGGGGGCACAAGCACCGGATGCCGTCTCTACAAAAGTCTTTTCCGAAGGATTGGAAGCGGACAGGAAATAAACTCCATTCTTATGTTCGCCTGCCACTGTTGCATAAATACGGTCTCCATCCGCAGTGATTCCCGTGGGCACTTCATCCAACTCCCACTCTTGCAGGCGTTCTTTATAATCCGATGAGTAAATAGATACTTTACGGACTCCCTTCTGAGAAACAATCATTCCGGATTTATAAGGTGCGATACCCGTGATAAACAATGGACTTCCTTCCGGTTGTTCTGTAGTGTGAGTAGTGAATGCAAATAGAGATACCACTAATAATATTGGTATCATGACTGTTGTGATGCTACGACTTTTATATCTCATAGTGATTAAATTTAGCTTGTTTTTCACATCACAAAGATAGGGCATCACCCGTCTGAGGGGTATAAATAGTGTATCATTGACTTGTAATAATGTCTCAAAATGAACTGAGCAGTTTTTTTGAGACGATGGTGAGAACCGTTTGAGACAAAAAAGGCGGAAACTCCTTTCCGCCCGAAATATAACTTTTACTCTTATATCTTCTCTTTACCCGCACTATTCATCTGCACAAATTCCGTAGGGGTAAATCCATAAAATGCCTTGAATGAATTGGAGAAATAGGAATGGCTGTTGAATCCTAATAAAGTGGCCACTTCCGAGACACTCATATTGGTGTCCTTAAGATAACGCAAAGCCACCTCCAAACGTTTATTCCTTATTAATTCTGTTGGCGAGAGTTCGGATATAGCTTTTATCTTGCGGTAAAGATTGGCACGGCTGATACCGATCTGTTCGCACAGCATCTCTATTCCCAGATTCTCATCGGAGATGTTTTTCTCTATAATCTCATACAGTTTCTGCGAGAAGCGTTCGTCCGCCGAGTTGGTACTCACTCCTACCACTTCGGGCGAGAAGCGTTTGCCATACAACCGTTTCAGTTGTTCCCTCGACTGCAACAGACTCTGAATGCGGATGCGAAGCACGTCCATGCTGAAAGGCTTAATCACATAGTCATCCGCCCCCGCCTGGAAACCTTCCTTTATATGCACCACCATAGAGCGTGCAGTCATCAATATCACCGGAATATGCCCGATACGAATATCATTCTTAATCATGGAGCAAAGCTCAAGTCCGTTCCGTTTAGGCATCATGATGTCGCTCAACACCAAGTCCGGAAAGAATTGTACTGCCTTATCATACCCCTTTATGCCATTCGACGCTTCTATGACTTCATACTCATCTTCCAGAGACTTATGCAAATACTCCCGCACGTCCTTATCATCTTCTACCAGAAGAATCACCGGTTTTTTAGGCACAATGCCTCCAATAGTAGATGCCTGTGACTTTTCCATCGGCTGCGCAAAAGCCGTGTCACCGATAATTTCCATAGGTATGGAATCTGCTTCTTCCTCCGTGAAGGCCTCACGCGAAACGGGAAGCAAAATGATGAACCGCGTCCCTTCCATGCCGTCTTCACGGTCTTCGATACGAATAGCTCCCTTATGCAGTTTCACTATGGAATATACCAGACTGAGCCCGATGCCAGTCCCCGGAATATTGACTCCCGACGTCTCGGGAATCCGGTAGAAAGGCGTGAAAACCTTATCCCGTTCCTGTGGCAGAATGCCACAACCGGCATCTATAACTTCCATCCTCATATACATGGCGGAAGGAGCCACTTCCCTGCGATACTCTTCTTCCAATTCTCCGTCAGGGACATGCCCTACCGACATACGTATGTCCTTGCCGGAAGGAGTATACTTGAATGCATTGGACAGTAAATTGAACACAACTTTTTCAAGCAATGCTTTATCATACCAGGCCCGGAACTCCCGGTCTTTACAATCCAGCGTAAAAGAGATTTCATTGGTCTGCGCTATCTGGTTAAAGGCACAATATATCTCCGTGACAAACTCATAAACATTGTTCTCCGTAACCTTCAGTTCTATCGTGCCGCTTTGGTTCTTCTGCAAATCCATCAACTGGTTGACCAGCAAAAGAAGACGCTGCGCATTCTTATAGATAATGCCCAGCTTGTCCCGCAGCTCCACCCCCATATCCAGCCGTTTCATCAGTTCCTCAAAGGGGGTGATAATCAGTGTGAGCGGTGTGCGCAACTCGTGGGCGAAGTTGGTGAACAGATGCATCTTTGCCTGATGAAACTCTTCCTGTTGCTGCTTCTCTTTTTGCTCCATCCGCAACTTCTCCCTCAAACGGCGACGGGCATTGAAGTAATGGACTATCGCATAGACCACCCCTATCAGTAGCAGACCATAGAGCAGGAAAGCATACCAAGTGGCCCATAAAGGCGGGGCAATGACAATCCTCAAGGTCTTTCCCTCTTCGTTCCACACGCCATCATTATTGCACGCTTTCACCCGGAAAAGATAGGTGCCCGGACGCAGGTTGGTATAGTAAGCCGTACTGCGCTCGCCTACATTGTTCCAGTCTTTATCATACCCTTCCAGTTTATAAGCATACTGGTTCATCTCCGAATTAATGAAGTTCAGCGCTTTATAACTGATAGACAGATTATTCTGATTATGCCGCAAACTGATGGATTTTGTTTCATTGAGCAGACCATCCAGTATGCCTGTACCGTCGTCTGCCTGTACCGGATGATTATTTACCAACAGTTCTTCCAATACCACCGGCGGCACGAAGCGATTCATCGGCATATCCGGCGTATAGAAAGTAATGAAACCATCGTTACCGGTTAAGCAAAGCGTACCATCGGGCATAGCCACCCCACCCCGGTAAGTGAATTCACGCAGATGAATACCGTTGTTAAAGGGGAAGTTTTTAATCTCCCCTGTCGAGGGCGAATAGCAAGAAATGCCCTGCAACGAACTCATCCAGAGATTCCCATCCGCTCCTTCTAGAAGTTTACAGATGTCTCCGCCCATCAATCCGTCTTTCTCTGTCACCCAACGAAGTACGCCTCCCTGTTTATCCAACTGAAAGATGCCACCGCCATAAGTGGATACCCATACATCACCGGACTTGACAGGCAGTATGGAAGATATGTAATTGCTCGGTATCCGCCGCTCCCGCTCCAGGCGGGAAGAATTGAAGTTCGTCACTTCTCCTGTACGTGTATCGTAGCGATGAAGCCCTGCGGAACGCATGCCTATCAACAATACACCGGGACTTTCCTCTGCCAGGCAACGGATGGAAGAGAAATGGAGTTTTTCTCCCTTCAATCCTCTGAACTCGGTCTTCCGTTCGCCCGAAGGGGTAAAACACGTCAATGCATATCCGCCCTTCGAACTGCTCACCCACAAATTGCCATCCGCATCACGCACAATGTCATATAGAACAAGTTCCACCGGATATTTATAGAACAAGGAGAAACGGCGGGTAGCAAGGTCGAATCGATAAACCTCACCCAATGCCGTGCCGCACCAGATGCAATCATCTTCGGCATATACGGTCTTGATGACATTGGAGTTATGGACGGAATAGCTCGTTTTATCAATCAGATAGAATTCTGCTTCACCGGTGACAATATCATATTGCAACAGTCCATACCCTTCGGTAGCTATCCACAGACGTTTTTGTTTATCTACACAGGCTGAGCCGTAGATGCCGGTTTGCAAGTTCAGCGCTTTACCCGGCGCGTGATGAATGAAACGGTCGGTGAGAGAACTTAACCAGGTGACACCTCCTGCATACGTACCAATCCACAAGGTGCCGGTGTGGTCCAGACAAAAGGAATAGACCGAGAAATGCCCCAAGGCACGTCCCGGTTCATCATAGCTGGTGACCTTGTTTATCTGGTCAGTCAGTGGTGCATAGGCATAGATGCCATCGAAAGTGCCAATCAGCATCTCACCTCCCCACTCGGCAAGGCAACGGACATAGTTATTCTTCAAGCCGCTATTAGAAGAAGTATAAGAGGTTATTTTACTGTTGCGGACATCAATCCGGCTCAACCCGCCTTGCTGGCAGCCCACCCAGATGCGATGATAAGAATCTTCATAAAGAGTGGAAATGCTATTGTCCGGCAACCCTGTCCGGCGGTCGTAATGATTAATCATCCGCATCTGCTTGTTGCACTGATACACTCCGTTCGTCACCGTACCTATCCAGAAGTTTCCTGCTTTATCCTCCATCAAGGTAGTGATGGAACCATTGAAATCTCCTGCAAAGTCTACTCTTTCGAAGCGGTCCTGCTCCGGGAGGTAACGGCAAAGTCCACCACGGGTACCAATCCAGACTCTGCCGGAAGTATCGGTCAGCAGAGAAAGAATACCCGCATTAGGAAGCCCGTCGGGGACAAAGTAGTTGCGGATGTGCTCGGTGCGGAGGCACATCCGACTTAGTCCACGGCTGGTGGCAATCCACAGGTAATTCTCCCGGTCTTCACAGATGTCATTGATTTCATTGTCTGCCAAACTGAGAGAATCGCCGGGATGGTGGCGGAAGACGGTATATCCAGTGCCGTTATAGCGATTCAGTCCGTTGCGCGTGCCCAGCCAGAGGTATCCGCGAGTATCTTGGCAAATGGTCATGACAGAAAGCTGGGAGATTCCTTCGTTAAGCTTCTGGCTATAGTAGAAGGAGTATTTGGGGTGTCCTGCCCATACACTGAAAGTGGATAGGAGGCAGAGAAACAGGAACAGAAAAACTTTCGATTTCATTAAGATAGAGATATTGGTCGATGCAAAAATAAGAAAAGGAAAGAGATAATGAGGGATGGAGAGGAGAAATTACAGTTTCACCTTCAACACTGTTCCTTCCGTTATATTCTTCTTCACCACCACCTTTCCGCCTTTCAGTACTTCCACATGCAGCTTCTTCCCTGCACGGGACACGCGAATGTCAAAGTCGGAGTTGAAGGCACGAACATGATTCAGATTCATATATTCCCATTCTTGCGGCAAACGGGGTGTCATCTCGAAGCTACGCAGACCGGTGGGACGAATACCGAAAAGCCCTTCCGTATAGATACGGCAGTACAGTCCGCTTTCGGCAGAGAGATGGCGTTGGTCACCTTCGGGCCATGCTTCGATGGCATAAGGCACGTGGTCGCCTAGCAGACGGCGGTGTGAGTATTTCTTGAGGAAACTCATGCCTTTCTCCACTTCTCCGGCGGCAATGGTGCCACGCAGGGCATAGAGAGTACTGCGGTCCCAGAAGGTTTCGGTACCGGCTTGCGTCAGCAGTCCGTCGTCCGTCCAGAGGCGGGGAGAGAAAAGGGCGTCGATGGTGCCTTGGGCACGGGTGTAAATGCCTGTAACGAGGGGCATGCAAATCCAGGAACGCAGGATATCATTGCCATCATAATAACGATAGCTGTGAAAACCTTCTATCTCGTAGCCGAAGTGCTTCTCTATCGCCTGTTCCAGATTGCGGGCTTGTTCGCGATAGGCGGTCAGTTGCCGGGCAGGTACACCCAGTTCGTGCCCCAGCATAATGGCAGAGCGCAAGGCATCATAATAGAGCGTGGAAGTGCAGAGATTCGCATCGCCGGCCGGGAAACGGTTCTCCAATTCATCCGAATTGGAAGCGACTACGCCTGCCGGGGTGAGTTTGCGGTGGCAATATTCCAGACACCATTCGATGAGGGGCCAGAGTTCACGCGCTTCTTCCTTGTCTCCACGAGCCAGGGCGTAGCGGGCGGCACCATAAGCAATCATGGCACCATCTCCCCTATCCTTCGCGCCATGCCAGAAACTGACACCTTCGGAGATGATGGAGCTTGGAATAGGTTTGTATTCCGGATTCATGTAGCGGGCAAAGTGACGGAAGGAGTTCAGTGCCGACTGGTTGCCTGTCTCATAGCCCAGAAAGGGGAAGAAAGGATTGATATATTCCGCCTGGTCGTTGGCCCAGACTGCAGCATAATAAGCCTCACCACCGGGACCGTGCATCAGTCCGCCCTTGGTGCGATAGATGCTCTCGGCACCACGCAGTTTGGCAAAGGCGAACATACGGTTCAGCACGGGATCGGGGGTATCGAGCACGAGGTTCTGCCACCACTGGCTGATAAGGGCTTCGCGTGCGGCACGCTCGTTCCGGATGTCGATACGGGCAAAGGCAACATCATTCAGAGAAGACGAAACGTCCGCCAGTTTTCTACCGGAAAAGAGGGCGAAGAATTCAAGTGTCTCACCTGGTTGTAAGACGAAAGTACCCTTCTTGGAGAGCCCGGCTTCGATGCAATAAGCACCATATACACCGGCTTCTTCGGGGGTAGTATAGGCTACACGCCATTCAGGAACACGAAGGGTGATCTGGTTGGGACTGCTGTTCCTGAAAGTATACTCTTCGCAATAGTATGCGGCATTGGCCGAGGGATAGAGCACACGGGTCAGTTGTACGGTATCCCGCAGTTCCTTGCGCCGGTGGACGTAGCCGAAGCTGCTCTCTACACGCATCGTGCCATTAAAGGTGACGTCGCGCACCTGCTCGTTCAGCAGGGTTTGGTCATCCACTGTTACCAAAGCGGGGATGTTGACATCAAAACGTTGTTTCAGGTTGTTCTGTGTCTTGTTGGGTTGCATGCGGAGCATGGGGAAGACGAGGCTGCGGTTCAAGTGAAAGCGCTGCTGTGCATCCACACCATAACGGAGGACAACAGAGAGTTGCTGACCGCTCATCTCCAGATGGTCGGCGTGAGGGATATTGTTATGGATATTCCAACGGATGGAACCATCCTCAAGGATGGTCCAACGGTCCTTTGTCTGCGCCGCAGATAAGAGGCTGACAAGGATAAAGGTAAAGGATAACAGGATTCTTTTCAGGTCCATGAGATTGTTCTGTTTAGTGGTTAGTTACTATTAAAATACTGTTTGCTGACGTTTATACCTTTCTGAATGTTTATGTTCCAGTATATGAGGCTATTCTCACAGATATACTTTGCCAACCTTTTGCCACCGCATTGGCAAAGTCTTGCCATAGGCTTGGCAAAGTCTTGCCACTGCGATGGCAAAAGTTTGCCAATGCGGTGGCAAAAGGTTGGCAATATATACCCTTCCCGCTAAGGCAGTATATCTACCATCAGCACTGCACTTTCGAATTGTGCATTCAGTGGATTCTCCAATCCTTGGTTCATCAATTCAGCACCCGTCAGCACCTTGCCGTTTGCCGGGAAACGGGAAGCCACACCTATAGGCAGGCTCACTTCTTCAACGCGATACTTCTTATCGGCATCCAGTCCGCCGAGTATTACGCGGGGTTCATGTCCGTCTTTCGTCTGATAAAGATAAACCACCGCTTTCTGCTTATCCGTAGAAACATAACTCAGCGATGCCAACGGGGACTCGTAAGGAGATACCAATCGGTAAAGCTCGCCACGCATCACCAGCGGACGGATGCGCTCTTTGTAAAGTGCCACTGCAGCGGCTATCTGTGCACGTTCCTCGGCTGTCGCCTTGTCCAGTGCCAGGTCTATGCCGAATGCTCCACTCAGTGCCACGTCTATCGCCATCTTCAGATGACGCTTGCCCATGCGGGTGACGTGAGCCGAAATGGTATTTGCAGGGAAGAAGTGCGAAAAGCCCCACTGTATCTTGATGCGTCCCAACGGGTCGGTGTTATCGCTGGGCCAGAAAGAATGGAAATAAGGCATTGCGCCATAGTCCACACGTCCCGAACCGCCGGCACAAAGCATCGCCATCACGTTGGGGAAGCCCTTGGCAAAGCGGTCCATCAGGCGGTAGAGCGCCCAGTTATAGTCTATCCAGAGATGGCTCTGGTCGGTAGGCAGAAGATATGACGAACCCGGCTGAGTGATGTAGCGATTGCAATCCCACTTCACATATGTGATGTCCGGATTGGGGCGCAAGGTTTTGTCTATAATGTCCCATTCGTAGGCCTGGACTTCAGGACGGGTCAGGTCGAGTATCTCCTGATGGCGGCCGAGTATGGGTTCACGCTTGGGCTGGGTAATGATCCAGTCGGGATGTTTCTGATAGAGTTCGCTCTGCGGATTCACCATTTCGGGTTCGAGCCAGATACCGAAACCTACTTTACGTTTCAGGGCTTCGCGGGCAATGTACGACAAGCCGCGGGGCAACTTCTTAACGGAAGGTTCCCAATCGCCCAGACCATGTTTATCATCGTCGCGGGAGTAAGGACCGTTACCGAACCAGCCATCGTCCAAAAGAAAGAGTTCCGCACCCGTCTGGCGGGCTCCGTCAAAGAGTTGTTTCAGGCGGGCCTCATCGAAATCGCAGTGCGTAGCCTCCCAGTTATTCAGCAATACGGGACGGTCTTTTTCCGCATCACGTACGGCATTCGCCATTGCCCAACGGTGGAAACGGCGACTGGCTTCTCCCTTGCCTTGCTTGCTATACGTATAGAGAATGGCAGGTGTGATAAAAGTACCTCCACGCTCCAGATTATATTGCGAACCCAACGGATTCATACCGGTGAGCAGACGCAGGTTCTTGTTCCAATCTACATCGAAAGCAAACTGGAAGCTGCCGCTCCAACGCAGCGAAGCGGACAGCACTTCCCCTTCATTCTCCCGCGCCTGTCCGTCAAGGGAGAGGATGAAGGAAGGAATACGCATTTGGTGGGCGCGGATGCCTAACTTAGAGTCCAGTATCTTGACGCCTTCCGAAAGGCGTTCTTCACTCAGGGTTGCTTCACGCTTATAGTTGCCTGCGAATTGGGTAAGCCAGTATTCCTTTGCCTTTACTATAGGAGAAGCGGAGGCGAAGCGGTGCAATACGACTTTTCCTTTCTCGTTGTGGGAAACGGTATTCCATATCTCCATCATACTATTATCTGCATAGCATTTAATGTAGATGTCTACTGTAAACGGATAGGCAGGGTCTTTCAATGAAATAATGGTTTGCTCTACTCCCGGTGCCAGCGTTTCGGTGCGATGGCCTGTGTAGTGGAGCTCGGTAGAAGTGTTCCCATCTACGTGGGTGGCCTGGATAGCAGGTTCCGTCAGTACGCCATTTCCATAAGGGGGCAAGAACTCCCATTCGCGTGAAGGCATTTTAGCGGGAGGTGTTACCTCACGGGCAGCATCGCCAAAGGCCAGTTGGTAAAGTCGGTCGTCCGCACCCACCATGAAGGTAAGTTTCAATTCGCCGGATGTCACGGTGAAGAGTTTCTTCACGTTTGGATTATCTGCCGCACGCACCGCGAGGAGGCAGCAGAGGAATAAACAGGTAGTTAATAGGTTCTTCATTCTCTTTCGTAGTTAATTTTCTATGACTTCGTTATTATTCTTCCGTCATAAACTTCCAGGTTACATTGGCAACATTATTCGGCTTGCCCTTCTCCGCTTTGGAGATAGTGCCTTTCAGTTTTCCTTTCTTATCACGCGTCACCTTGATATCACGCCAGGAATAAGCTCCCTTTTCGTAGTCGAACGTTTCGCCATCATCATCATACAGACGATAAGCTCCATCCGCTTTTCCATAATGACGGATTTCCAGATTCACCTTTTCTCCGGCTTTCGGCGCATGCAAGCGTGCTTCCATAAACGGCAGGATGGCACCATCCTTCACATACACCGGAATACGGTCCAGCCCCGGAGTGACGGTGATTTTCTCACCATTGCCTACGTATTTACCGGTATAGAAATCATACCAGTCTCCCTTCGGCAACACTACCATGCGCTCCGTCTGTCCTGTAAACATCGGAGCCACCAGCAGATATTCACCCGCCATATACTGGTCCTTAATCTCTTTAGACACCGCTTCCAGATAAGGATTGTCTTCCAGATGGGCATCGGATAACTTCGCAGTGCTTCCTTGTTCGGGGTTGAAGCCCGGTTCCAGACTCATGGCACGGAACGGAGGAATACCATCGAAGTGGTAACGGGCAAACTCCGAATACCAGTACGGCATCATCTGCATACGCAACATGGCATATTCCTTTATCTGATTCTCCACTTCGGGGAATGTCCAGGGTTTCGTCCCGCTTGCCCAAGCATTAATCATTGCCATCGGCGAGAAGACAACAGACTGGAAGCGACGCAACCAATCTTCAGACGATTTGGAGCTACGCACTTCCGGAGTCCAGAGTACACCGCTGAAACCGGAGTTTATCAAAGCAGTGATGAAGTCCTGATGACTGTAATAGTCATTATAAATCACGTAGGGGAAAGAAGCGGCACCGGCATTGGATGCACGAACCAGTCCGAAGGTGCGCTGGTTGCGCTTCTTATACAATTCCGCAGTGGTGCGTTGCACCCACAATCCGTAAGTCTGGCGCATTTGTTCGGCGGCAATTCCACTGGGGAAGGTTGCCACATCCGGCCAGACGTAGCGGTCGTATCCGTCCACTTCATCCACTTTATAACCACTGACACCGATGCTCACATGTTCCTGTTCCAGCTTATCCATCCAGATTCGGCGGGCTTTCTCGCCTGCCAGGTCGGGCACAATGCCACACCACACCGTGTGCGAGCCGCTGACCGGATACATATCTTTATAAATCTTAGATTCGGGAGATACATACGGATTGGTCCACAGGTTGATGCGTACGCCCCTATCCAGCATCTCTTTCACGAAACCGGCGGGATTGGGGTAACGGGTAGCGTCCCATTCAAACGTACAAGGATATGCCTTGCTTTGCCAGCCCGGTTCCAGACCGATGAAGTCCAACGGGAAACCCCGTTGTTCAAACTCGTCCGCTTCTTTCTTCACATCTTCGGCCGTATAGAGTTTCTTTGTGCGTTGAGTGAAGCCCAGTCCCCAGCGTGGAGGCAAGGTACCGCCACCGCAAAAGAGATTATAACGACGAATGACATCCATCGGAGTGGGCCCGGCAAACAGGTAAATCTCTGTGCCTGGAGCAGGAACCAGAATGGAAACAGCATCCGAATAGGGAGCCGATGTCCACGTTTTGTCCAGGTTACGGTCTTTGGCAACCGGAGCGTTCGGACTGTCCTTGCGGGCGCCGCTGCCTGCATACACCGTCAGGTAACGGGCTGAGTTAATGAGCACGCCATATCCCTGACTGGAGATATAGAAGGGCACCGGGGCATGCGTGCGCCCGTTGTCACGTCCGCCGTAATGGTCTACATGCAGGTTCAGTATCTTTCCGCGCTGGTGCACGGTCTGGAAGTTCAGGCCGAAACCGTACAGTTGTTCCTTACGCTGCAAAGGAATGCGAAGGCTCGTCTTGCCATCCTGTATCGTACCTACAATTTCATTCGCCAGTCCGGGCAACGTCACTTCCGGCAGGCGGCTGAAACCTTCCTTCTGAGGCGTAACACCTGCTACACTCAATAACGAATACTCTTCGGGAGTACCCACAATTCCTTTCCAAACACCGGGTTCCACTTGTTGCCAAGCAATCTGTGCCTTGGCAGGGAATAACATCAACAGGGCCATCGCCCCTAAAATCAATCTCTTTTTCATTCTCTTTTCACTTTGTTATTATAGCATTACTATCGTCACTCTCATCGGATAATGCCGGCGAAGCCACCATTCGGCAATACTTTCACCTTCACTGTCCCATCCATATTCTCTACGGGCATATAGCCGAAACTGTCTTTATCCCCTCCGTCTGTAATCATCGTAAATGAACGGCCTGTACATCCGGCAGGCAGAGTAAATTCTATTTCGCGTTCTTCTTCCTTACCGCTAATACCGCCAATGTACCACACGTCGCCTGCACGACGCGCCACTACAGCATAATCTCCTGGATAACCGGCCAACAGGCAGCTTTCATCCCAGGCAGCCGGAACATCTTTCAAGAATTGTTTCGGTTGCTCCGGCAGCGAGAGATAAGATTCCGCCTTATCCGCCAGACATTGGAAACCGGATTCGAAGACAACAGCCAGCGCCAGTTGATGTCCCATGGTCGTCTTGCGTATAGCAGGTACACCCTGGCGAACTTTATCGGAGAAAGTCACCGGAGTATAGTCCATCGAGCCTACTACATTGCGTGTGAAAGGAACGGTGGCATTGTGCTGGGCAGCCTGGTCGCAACGCTCCTGACGCCCCAGAGTTTCCGCACCCCGGATAGCTTCGGTAGTCAGCATGTTCGGATAAGTGCGTTCAAAACCACGGGGCAAAGTAGCACCGTGAAGGTCAACCAGCAGATGATTGTCCGCCGCATCTTTCAGCAGTGCCGGATAAAGCTGGATAATCCGTTGCTTGTCCGTATCAAAGAAATCGACCTTGATACCTTTGACTCCTATTTCACTGATACGCTTCATCTCAGCACGACGCTGTTCTGGGTCACTCATCAGGCGATGCGCCGGTAAGGAGTCGTTGTCACGTCCCGCACCGGAGTGATACCACAACCAGACACCGACACCTTTTTGCTGCGCATACTTCACCACATCTTCCATAGTGCCACCATTGCCCATGCGTTGCCATCCGGCATCAATCAACATATATTCCCAACCCATCCCGGCACTGAGGTCTACGTACTTCAACTGTACCTTATAGTCGCGGGGAGTGCCACCATTGGACCACCAACTCCAGGAGGCGCGTCCGGCTTTTATCCAGGATTCATCCTCTACTACCGATGCAGGATTCAGATGTGAAACCATCTGCGTTTGGAATATCGTATTCAGGTTATCCCCTACGATAATAACCCGCCAGGGAGTAAACCAAGGCAATTCTGATACCGGTTCTACCGCATCCGGAATAATCGGTTCTTCTATTTCGGGGAAACGGATTTTATAGGCCTTGTCTGTTCCTGCATTATCAATATGAGTGGCAGGATATGTGCCATCCAGGTGAGCTTCTGTTATCATCATCCAGACTCCATTGGTATTGAACAGCATAGGGAATGCCCAACCACGCCCGTGTCCACATTCCGAACGGATGTCTATTTCATTTCGACAATACTGTTCATAACTCGGCTTGTGGCGTTCGTTCCAGTCATAGGGATGTATCCATGCTTTCCCATTCACGGGCACGGCAAATTCTGTATGCTCTGTCTGAATGGTATGCATCTGTCCGTCAGCTTCCGGAAATCCGTAACGAAAAGCAATGCCGTCACTGTATGCCCGCACAATAAGATTGAACTGCTTTCCTTCTTTGCTACGGAAAGTAAATGTCTGTTCACGACATTCATCTGCAGTACTCAGTTTCTTACCGGATTTCAGTTGGTAAGCGTCATGGATGTCCTTTACTGTGGAAGCAGAAACAAATTGCGCGGCTTTTCCATATTCGCAATTATCCATCATCAACCCCAAAAGAGATTTTTCCACTGCCACCGTGTCCTTATAGTAGACAGAATAGCTAAGATTCGCTTCCCCTTTCTCCTCTCTGTTTTCCAGAACGAAACGGATATTATTGTCCTTCGACACCAGCTCCCACGTATCAGGAGCCGTACAAGCGGTCATCAATACCGCAAACAGCAACATCGCTGTGTTCAATAGTTTTCTCATGGTATTCATTATTATTCACTGATTATTTATAAATCTGCATATCCCCATCTTCACAAATGATTTCCGGACGGGCATCCGGGTTCTTCAGTTCGAACGTAACGTTCTTCAATTTCAAACCTTTCACGTGACGCGCCCACACTCCGTAAGCCGGAATCTTAGGACCGAACGTTTTTACTTCGGGATACTTATCTATTGCTTCCGGAACCTGGGACAAAGCATCTTCGGGCGTACCCGTGCCCAGCAAGCGGATATGTATATTCTCCAAAGTCAGGTTTGTGATGTAATGTCCGGGAATCCCTGTAATCAGAATACCGGAAGGAGGTGTCAGCTGTGCCTTATCGGCAGCCACTGCCTTTACATTACGGATGACTACATTCTCAAAGACACCGATAGGCTGCTGAGTATCTTCATGCTTGCGGAATACACTCAGACGGGCACCTAAACGGAATAACATCGGAGTACGCACTTCGTCCATCGTAATATCGGAGATTTCCACATTACGCAAATGGGCCCCATCCACAGAGAAGAGTTTGATTCCGCCATTCTTTGTATCGTAGATATGGCAGTTACTGATTTTGATATTCTCAAATCCCCCCATGGATTCCGTTCCCATCTTGATTCCCGCCTGATTACTCTTCAGCTTCATATTCGTCACAATAATATCATCACATCCCATCTTACTGGAAGTAGTCTTGAAACAAAGAGCATCGTCACCGCTGACAATATCGCAATTGCTGATGCGCACATGCTGGCAACCGTCAATATTGATTCCATCATTGTGAGCCACACCAAAGCTGCGGATGGTGATATTATGAATATTCACATTGCGGCATTGGAAATAGTGGGAAGTCCAGGCACCTGCATACTTCAGAGTTACCCCTTCTACACGTATATCCTCACAACGCACCCAACGAAGCAGGAAAGGGCGCAATCCCCAACGTTGTCCTTCCGGACGAGTGTCAATCTTGATATGGCGTTCTTTCAAAGCCGAACCTTGCCCGTCGATGACACCCTCGCCTTCTAAAACCACATTCTTTGCATCTACCGCCACCAGCAATGCCCAACCTACATCAATGCCCAGACCTTCGGTGAAAGGATCAAGATTATCGTATGCTTTGTAGTCGGTGGTTCCCAGGATGAGTGCATCCTTTTCCAGATGCAAGGTTACATTATCTTTCAGTACAATGGTAGCCGACAGATATGTTCCAGCAGGAACGAGCACCGTGCCACCGCCCGCTTTATGGCAAGCGTCAATCGCTTTCTGAATAGCCGGTGAGTCCAGCTTCTTGCCATTACCCCGCGCACCATATTTTTTCACATTGAATGTTTCTGCTTGCAAGGCGAAGGGCAATGCAAACAACATTAGTAACAATAATAAGTTTTTTTTCATTTTCATGGTTATTAAATCTAAGTATTCTATTTAATCTCTTTCGCTATGTTCACCGAATATATTTTATTACTACGCCGTCCCGGATGTTCCAGACGTAATTCATTGGTACCCTTTGTCAGCATTACCGGAAAAACAAACTCCCTACGATTATCTCCGGTTGTAACCAGATAACCAATATTCTCACTAATTTTCTCTCCATTAATATATAGATAGGAAGGAACCGGATTAGCACCTGCATAAGATACTACCAGGTAATATTCACCTTTATGCGGAAGATTCACTTTCCAGTTCACGCTGCCCTGGGAACTCCCTTTTTCACCTTTGAATTCCACCGAACCGTCATCATTCAGCGAAGCTGAACCGTCTCTTTCCATATCCTTCGCCTGGCAAACATCTACATTCTCCAAACGGCGCACCACTACATGCTGTGAAGAGGTTACTTTCCCGTTATTCAAAGTCTCCAGACAAAAGCCGGTCGTTTTATTTACGGATAAAGAAACGATACCCTCTGCATCTTCCAACCGTTTACCATTCAATCGTACTTCATCTGCATTCGTAGTTTTATAATGTAGAGCATTCCCGTCTGCATAGAAATATTCAATTGCCGGACGCTCTTCGTCCAGTGGCACACGATACAATTCTATACCCTTACCCGTACCCAGATTACGGCTATACATCCGCTCTGTCGGATTATTCCAGTGCTCATGTACACCCAGGCTTTCTTGCTCCTTCCCGACATAAGCTATTCCGGAAGGCGGATTACCGATATTTGCAGCTTCATGCAGGAAGTTGTCAGCATTAGCACACAGGGGAAGTTCAGAATAAATAAAATCGAGTACCACGGACTCAATGGCAACCTGGTCATTGGAAGCCAGAAAACTGGAAGCCCAGCCGTCATTGAACGGAGGAAGCCGGAAGCGTACCGCTTTGCCATTATGCTTTGGGGTTACATACATGGCATCCACCAGATATACCAATGTCTTTCCTCCTATACGCTCATGAGCCATTAAATCTACAATAGAATTATAGGTTCCCATACCACGGAAGGAAGACCAGTCACGAATAGAAAGATGCAGGGGAGGCACATTGCCAATAGAGCCAAACTGATTCTTTCCGGTAGCTGTAATAGCCGTCTGCCCGGCGCTGTCACGCCATTTATCCATCGGTTCAGAATGTCTTTTCATCAACGCCATGTTAATCATATAGTCAGCTTCATAAGCCGCGCGCGCCAGACTCCTGGCACCGGCATCGGTAATCTCACTGGAGTAACGGATTACATCGGGCACAAATCCGCCCCAATTCTGATAATGGACATCAGGATAAAGCGGTTGCACATAGTCATATACGGCAGAAATACCCCGACGCTGTGCATCATATACCGTTATACAGTTCTGGGGAACTTCCATTATATCAATCAACTGACGCAATAAAGAATATACGGATTGCGGAGTAGCATCAATGATATTGGTTCCACCATTATTATTCAGATTGATTTTAATAGCAATCTTCTCTCCTTTCTTATATTCCACCGCTCCTTTACCTTTCTTATAATTAAAAGTGCGGAACAGTTCATCCCATGCTTTATCAATCGTGTTCTGGCGAGTCAGGGCGATAATAGCTCCTTCCATCATATCATCTACACGCGTCTGGCTGTTATTATCCGGATCAGAATAAAGTCCCCGTTCGCCATCCCAGGCAGCGGCCTTGGGGTCATGCGCCCATGCCACCCGCCCCGGGTGAATACCTTTTGCCACCCCCATCGGAGCATTCGGAGCATCAATAGGTGTAAAATGTCCCATATCCGTGCCATTGTCTATCTGCTGGCGTATCACTTGTCCCATCAAAGAATTATCAACGGACATTATATATAAGGTAGCGGATAACAACACACCAACCGCCAGTACAGACAATCCCATATAGAACCGGCGGGAATGCCACAAAGTCTTGAAGCGCTTCCACGCACCAACCCCCACCAGTGTGCTACTGATAAAAGCCACAAAAGATAAAGCGATAGGAGCAGCAACTTGCTGGCAAGGATATTCCATCCGGGAAGGTTTCGGCACAACGCGTATCAAAAACCATACTAAAGCAGCAAAGCCCAACAGGGGGAAGCAAATCTTCAACACAACATTCTTCTTATTTATTCCGACTATCCGGCCGCTCTTCGGACAAGTCTTAAAGAACCATTTTTTTATACTTGTATTCATCCCTATTAGATATAAAGTTTTGTTTTTCCTGGTTACAAAAATAGGGATATAAAAAAGAGACGATTATCAGTATTCCATCAAATACTTGAAAAATCGTCTCACGCAGCAAACAGAATATTATTTATGCAAGTAAACCAGTTCTATTCCAACATCTTTACCCATATTACGGCTATATTTCTTTTCTTCCGGATTATTCCAATGTTCCAGAACTCCGAGACTGACAACGCCCGTTCCATCCCTTTCCGGATCATAGAAGGTACCGGATAAGGCGTGGTCTGCCAAGGCGGCTTCTACCAGATACATATCGCAATAATCCACATCTGCCATACGCGGAAACTCCGAACTCAGGAAATCAACGCCTACTGCATCAATGGCTACCGGATCCTGCGAAGCAAAAAGCGAACAAGGCCAGTTTCCATTGAATGGTGACATCTTCCATTTGCCGGAAGGTGCGCCGTTCACCTTTTCCGAACCGTACAAGCCGTCTATCAGGAACAGCATCGTCTTCTGCCCCAAATCCTTATGAGCCATATAATCGGTAAAAGTCATGTAACGGGATTTCCCACCGCGGTCTTGGTTAAAGTTATTATGCTGGTTCTTACGGAAATCCCTGTTAATATCCGTCACCCCGTACCAGTTCTTGGCACATAGTGTCACTCCTTGTCCACCATGTCCTTTCAGCAATGCCATGTTAATCAGGTAATCAGCTTCAAGAGCACAATTTGCCAATCCCTTTGCCAGGCGACCGTTATCGGCAGAATAAGGAATGGCATCTGCCGTATAAGTCGACTTGGTACGCCCGTTTCCTCCTTCATTATCCAGATAAATGACATTCGGAAATTCCGCATGACATTTATTATAGAGGGCATCGGTTATAAAGCGGCTGGCATCAAAAACGGTGATTTGTTCCTGAGGCACTCCGCCATCATATACCAGACTACGAAGCAAAGCAAGTGTAAGGTGGGGAGAAGCATTCAATTGTTCACAATCCTCATGAGAGAAAGTATTATTCTGGTTTATCTTGATAGCAATTTTCTCTCCTTTCTTATATCCATGTTTCCCCTTTCCATGCTGTTGGTTGAAGTAAACAAAAAGAGCTTTCCAGGCAGCTTTTCCTTTCTTCTCTCCTGTCAATGATAACAGAGACTGGCCTAATAACCAGTCTGCATCCGTCTGATTGTTCCAACGGTCTTCAAACCAGAGCCCCTCTCCTTTTTCCCAGACAGCCGCACCCGGTGCATGTGTCCATACTACCCGTCCCGGATAGATTCCTTTTGCCTCTCCTACCGGATTATTCTTGCCCCATGCCATACGGGGTTCTTTCGCCGGAAGAAAGGTTTGGGCCAGCAACTCCGTACTGTTTTCTACCAGCATCAAGGTTCCGCAAAAGCAAAAAGCAACAAAAGCAAGAGCTCCCACCACTATTTTCCGATCCCGAAGTGCTTCGCGCAACTTACGCAAGCTCACCCAAGCCCCCGTAAATGAAAGCAAATACATGACGAATGCAGACATCAACGGCGCTGCAGTCTGCATACACGGATAACTGGCACGGGAAGGTTTCGGAACCACCCGCACCAGAAACCAAATGGTTGAAAAAAGACCAAGCCCCCAGAAAAGAAATATCCTCATAGCTCTGGAGGTAGACTCTCCTTTCTCGGTCTTTTCTTTGAAGTATAGATAAATACGTTTCATATCTTGGGAATTTATTTAATAACAACATCCTTACTACGGAAGGTCTTTACATGCTCCTTATCCGTAACGCCTTCTTTCACTTGCAGATTTTTTATTTCCGCACCAATGACATCATCCAGTACCACTGCATAGCGTCCATCTTTCTGTTCGGCATCTATCTTACAGTTATCCAATACAAAACCTTTCACGTGCCGTGCCCAAAAGCCAAAAGAGGGTTGGATTTTCAAATCACCTACATTATAACGTCCCACGCCTATTTCAGGTGGATAAGCTTCCGCATCCTCTGTGGGATGTCCGCCTTTCACCAGCAAATTCACATCATGGAACTGTACATTTTTTATATAACCTGTATGCTGTCCATTAGGCAGGCAGAACGTCAATCCGCCCTCTACTACCTCCGTATCCGGCAATTTGAAACCTGCAATAATAGGAGTTGCCTCATTTTGAGAACCATCATATGCTTTCCAACGGTCACCACGGAAAGAACTTCCACCATAAACTTCATCAATATCCACACCACAAATCACAATGTTCTCCACCTGGCCGATATCTGAATTCGTCACCAATAATTCTTTCCGCACACTCCCGTTTTCTGTGAAGGTAAAAGAAGCTACATCTGCCCCCAACACACGACCTCTATTGGAGATGGAAATAAAGAACGGGGCACGGGTGCGGTGCATTACCGAACGGGAATGTATCGTACCGGTCTTTCCGCTATTCAGGTAGACATTCTTGATATGTCCGCCATCGTTGGTAGAGATAGAGAACCCGGCTTTATTGGCACCCAGCACATAGATATTATCCACATACAGGTCCTGAATATCATCAGCCGTCTCCGAGCCTATCTGGAACAGGTTGCAATTGGTATCACCCACAATATTGCGCACCATATAATTACGTGCCGGGCGGGTAAAACCCAATGAACAGTCCGAACCCGGCTTTACAATATCATCCGAACTGACGCGCGAATAGATATTCGTCACCGTCACATCGTTGCAAGCCATGAAATCGTAGATATCACGTGCATTCTTGGTATGATGTTTGGCAAAATAAGTATCATGTACATGAATACCGTCCGTGCCCGTCGCCAACAGAACGAAGTGACCACCCTGATCTATATGCAGCATATTGCCGACATCATAATTCTTCTGATTATCCGATTCAATATAATAAGGTTCATCCTTCTGCGGGTCATACCACATATCTTTGCTTATATCCCAACCACCTATTTCAATATTGGTGCAGAGTTTCAAAGAAAACATCTTGTCACAACGCTTATCAGGTGCATTGTTCATCACCTTATCGGAAGTAACAAGGCTGCCATTGCCCGTGATGCGGCCTGTGCCGACAATCTTCACATTATCAATACGCTCTCCAAAGAACATTGCATTACGGAAGAACGTATGTCCCACATCCTGTTTTGTCAGATAGTTTTCCGGATCAGCATAAGGACGCGGGTCTGTAGGAGAAAGCCCCGAACGGTATGCACGATCACTAAACCAGGTGGTTTCAGGAGCATCACCACCCGGAAGTCCCTGAATCACAGCATCTGCATCCAGATGCAACCAGACATTACTCAAAAGATGGACAGTCCGCACATTATAAGTACCTGCGGTAAATCGTAAAATACCGCCGCCAAGTTCATTCATTTCTTGAATAGCCTTATTGATTGCTTCCGTATCGTCTACCAGGCCATCCCCTTTCACACCTGTAGCCTTGATGTCTTGTAAACCGGAGTAAAACCATACGACATTCGATTCACCCGGATTATCACCACCCTTTACCAGCAATTTAAATGCATATAGTTGATTAGGTTGTAACCTGCCGGCAGTAGTAAAATCATCATCCGGCAATATTTCCACCCTTACCGGAATCCAGGTCTTTCCTTTATCCTCCGATTGCAACAGAGTTACCGATTCCGCATTGCAGGGAGCTGTCCAATGAAAGGAGCAAAATGATAAATCCCAGTCTTTTTTATAAGTAAATGCACGCAAGGTATTCCGGGTTAAATCTGCCACAGTCGTCACTCCTTCAAGAGTAGCTGTAGCAACCGGACTATGAAGTTGCTCCGGTTGAGAAGTCACATAGTTTGCTTCAAATGTATAATTTCCTATTGCAGGGACTACTACACCACGAAAGCAAAGATGAATATCCGGTCCATTGGAGGGACGGAAATCCAAATCTTTAAAAAGCAACAGAGTACCTTTTTTCTCCTCTCTACGGATTTCCACATCGCCCACTTTCTTATAAGAATAGTTGGTTCCGGTCCGTCCAATGGACTGTTTGGGTAAGTCACGCAGAAGAACCTCTCCGCGTCCGATGATATTTACGGTGGTATTATCCAGCGTTACATCAATTCCTTCGGGTATACGGATGGTGACAGTAGTCATCGGGCCGCGTTGCCCTGCATAAAAATCAAGAGTCAGGGTTCCCGCAGTCTTCACCGTAAATGCACTTCGGTCCAACTCTACCATTGGAGGCAATGCTCCTTTGCGCACTCCTATGGGCAAACGCTTTTTAGCAGTCTCCTGCAAGTAGTCTCCACTTGCAGGCATGCCCTTCGTTTTTTCTTGTCCCTTTGAAGTAAAAAGACGGAAAACACCCGAACAGGAGCGGACTAATTGTTCTTTCAGCTCCGCTACCGATGGCAAAGTAGAAACCAGCCCTTCATTCTCAGCAGTATCTACCGTATAACGATAAGTCGTGCCTTCAAACAACAATAAAGAATCGCGAGTCAACTGCCAGGGATATAATTCTCCGGCCTGTACATAAGTTCCTGCCACTCCAAGTAGTAATGAAACAAGGAAAGTTTTTGATAGTCTGAATTTCATGTCTGATTCTTTAAGGTTACCGATACGTATCTATATAACTCACATTTTCTTTCATAGCCTCATACCAGGCAGGACCGACAGCATAGATACAGGCATCTATCCGTTCTTTTTCCTTTTGTCCCAAACCGACAGGGGTATCAACAGCTTCAAATCCACTTCTCACCTGTTCATAGGAAACAGCCGAAAGGGAGTTAGCATCAGGAAATGCCCACTGATTATCCAGGAATACAAAACCGGGAAGGACTTCATCCGCCCTCACAATTTTCAGTTCAGGACTCTGTCCTGTAAACAAGTTATGGGCGAAGCGTACATTGCGAGGCATCTTTTCCCCACGTCCCGAACCTAATTCCAGCGAACTGTTCAGGAAGGTATTATAAGCAATGTCCACATTCTCTACCCGATGATAAGAAGTCAACGGTTCCTCCTTCACATTTGTTTCTGCCGTGGGACGTTCATAAACTCCCACACGTACCAGCAGACCGAATGATTCTACATCCTTAATATAATTATCATAAACCGTATGTCCTTGGTTAATGATGCGGATACCCGCAGTTCCACGAAGATTGTGACCGATGAAAGTATTCGACTCTATAACATTATAGTGTCCGTGACGGCAAACCAGCCCACCGGCAGATTCATAAAACAGATTTCTGCGCAACACATTATGACAGGACTTTACGGAGATGATTTCATTCTCACCACTACACCTGAAGAATACGTTGTTCTCAACAATAGTACGGGACTCCAACTGAGACGACCAGGAGTGTCCGATACGAATAATTTCCGCTCCGTTACCACCATAGGGTTGGCGTTCGCCAAAGAAATTATGGTCTATCAAATGATTGTTCAAATGATTATCGGCACTCAGCCAAACTTGTAGAATCAAGCCTCCTACTCGCTTATTAGCAAAATAACAATGGTCTATCCGATTATTCATACCCCGCAATCCAACCCAATATTCATCCCCCTCATTAGGACGCATACCTTTCCCGGGATCATTGCACTCGTCAATTACACAGCCGGTCATCCGGCAATAGGATGCGTATACGCCTTTCTCTTTCTGGAAATCAATCATATCATGCCCTATTGCCCACGCTTTGTAGAAGAGTAAATCTTTCAGTTGCAGATGCTCCCCATATATCTTTAATCTCAACTTACCGGAAATAATAGCTCTACCGGGATTTTCAGCCCGCCAAGTTATGGGTTTACCGAAAACGCCTTTACCGGTAAAATGTATTTCTCCCAGATTATTGTACGTTCCATCTTTCAGTACGATGGCATCTCCCGCTTGCAGGTTTCCACTGCCCAACAACTGCTTCATAGCCGGAATGTCTTCCGGTAAAAAGGTATACTCCCTAGCAGTAGCAAAAAGGGAGATAGATAAGAGTAAGAGAACACAGAGTTTTTTCATCATGCTTTTCTGATTAGAATTTAAAAATTACAAGGCAAATATAAGTGATTAAAACATGAAGAGAAATAGGTTGCTTCCCGCCGGATGCAGTTTGAGAAGATAATTCAAAAGATTGGTACGCTTTTATAAACTCAGACGACAGAAAAGAAGTCGCCCCCTTGCATTGTGATTAAAATCACTCTGCAAGGGGGCGACCCTTATCTAAATAGAAACCTATTTATTTCTTTACCGGAGAAGAATAACTTGCATTCAGTCCTTCTACAATTTCCTTCGTAATGTTATAGATGCTGTCAGCATACAACAGGTTATCGAAACCGGTATTGCTGATAATCATGCTATATCCTTTCGTCTTATTATATTCTTTCAGGAAAGCATTGATAGAATCGCGCAACTGCAAACTGTTCTTTTCGTTCTCGCTCATCAATTCTGACTGCAACTTATTGCTCAGAGCCTGTAAGTCTTGTTCCAGCTTAGCAATACGGTTGTATTCCTGCTGAGCTCTTTCCTGAGACAGATAAGCATTGTTCTGCACCTTCGTCTGGAAATCCTGCTTCTGCTTGTCCAATTCACGAGCTTTCTGATTCAGTGTCAAACGAACGTTCTCACTCTTCTTTACCATACCTTCATTCAGGTCGATGCAGAAATTATATTGTGCCAGAAGCGTGTCTATTTCAACATAAGCAATCTTCATTCCAGAAAGTTCGCCTGAAGCTTGGCCTGATGTAGTTGCCGTTTGATTTTCAGCTTTACCTGCACACTGAGAAAATAAAACGATAAGTGCAAGAGCAGCCAAACCGTTTACGAGGTAGTTCAATCTCTTCATAACTTGTAAAAAATATAGTTTTATAATTATTAATTCATACTATCATTTAAGGCTTTTTCCAATTCATCGATGGAGAAACGGGGCTTCTTTTGTGCTTCGCGATCTTGCGACTGAGCACATCCGATACCTCTCTCCCGCATTGCTTTATTACCACTGACGTGCCCGTTCGGGAACTTCCCGCCTTTCACAAAAAAGACTTTCAGACCTAATAATGCAATACAAATAGCAACTATTAACAAACTTATCAATACTGTATCGAGCATTTCTACTATTTTTGTAATACGAAAACAGACTGCATTTCAGCAAAATGAAAATAAAATTTTCTTTTGCATTCAATTTGCTCTATTTTTGTGGGTGCAAATATAGGGCTTTGTATGGACTAACCCGCTTTTTTTACCATAAAAAAAGAGAAGCGGTTATAAAATAGCCAATTGATTTAACCATATTTAGCAATAAGAGGTTAAATACGAACATTCATAAAGGAATTAATATGGAAAAGAATGAACTGAAACCGGCAGGCGTTTTTCATTATTTCGATGAAATCTGCCAAGTGCCGCGTCCTTCAAAGAAGGAAGAGAAAATGATTGCTTATCTGAAAGCATTCGGTGAGAAACATAAGTTGGAAACGCTGGTCGATGAAGCCGGCAACGTCCTCATCAAAAAGCCCGCTACACTGGGCATGGAGAATCGGAAAACCGTTGTACTGCAATCTCACATCGACATGGTGTGCGAAAAGAACAACGATGTGCAGCATGATTTCCTCACCGACCCGATAGAGACTGTGATTGAAGGTGAATGGATGAAAGCCAAAGGTACAACGCTGGGAGCCGACAACGGTATCGGCGTAGCTACTGAACTTGCTATCCTTGCTGATGACAGTATTCAGCACGGACCTCTGGAATGCCTGTTTACAGTGGACGAAGAAACCGGGCTGACCGGTGCCTTTGCCTTGAAAGAAGGTTTCATGAACGGGGATATTTTGCTGAACCTCGACTCGGAAGATGAGGGTGAACTCTTTATCGGCTGTGCAGGAGGAATCGACTCCGTTGCAGAGTTTATATATAAAGAGGTGGATGTACCTGCCGGATATTTCTGTTGCAAGGTACAAGTGAAAGGTTTAAGAGGCGGACATTCCGGTGGAGATATCCACATGGGACTTGGCAATGCCAATAAGATACTGAACCGCTTCCTGAGCCAGGCTTTCCAGAAGTATGATATGTACCTGTGCGAAATCGATGGTGGTAATTTGCGCAATGCCATCGCTCGCGAAGCACACGCCATTATCGCTATACCGGAAGACAACAAACACGATCTGCGTGCCGATCTGAATATATTCGCAGCCGAAGTACAGGCAGAGTATGCCGTAGTCGATCCGACGTTACAACTCGTTTTAGAATCGGAAAATGCTTGCGCGAAAGCTATTGATAAAGATACCACCAAACGTTTGCTGCAAAGCCTCTACGCTTGTCCCCACGGAGTTTATGCCATGAGTCAGGACATCCCCGGACTGGTGGAAACTTCTACCAATCTTGCATCTGTCAAGATGAAGCCGGGCAACGTGATTCGCATCGAAACCAGCCAGCGCAGTTCTACCGCCTCTTCCAAGCAAGACATTGCCAATATGGTACGTACCGTATTCGATATGGGTGGAGCCAAAGTTAGCTTCGGTGACGGCTACCCGGGTTGGAAACCCAATCCTCACTCCGAAATACTGGAAATTGCAGTCGAATCTTACAAACGTTTATTCGGTGTAGATGCGAAGGTAAAAGCAATCCATGCCGGATTGGAATGCGGTCTGTTCCTTGATAAGTATCCTTCACTGGATATGATATCCTTTGGTCCGACTCTGCAGGGCGTACATTCTCCCGATGAACGGATGCTGATTCCTACAGTAGATAAATTCTGGAAACACTTGCTGGATATTCTGGCTAATGTTCCCGTAAAGAAATAATGAAAAAACTCCCGGCAGAATGTTAGTTATCTGCCGGGAGTTATAAAAATATTTAAGTATTTTAGAGTTCTACTTACCGTCTATTTACTATAATCATTCTCTCATAAATAAATTATCATATTTATCCGTTGTCAAATCCTTTAAGATAATATTTATGCAAGTAATTAACTCCGGCAAGTGCCTTTTAATAATCTTAAAAATATTCTCAGGATCAACATTTCCATATTCATGAGAAATTATATTCCTCAAAGCAAAAATACCCTTCCAATAGACTTGAGGATAATTAGAAAAAAGATTAGAAGATGTCCAATCATCAATTTTCCGAGCAGTTTCTCCCACAACCTGAATAAGCATGCATGCAGCATCAAACTTTTCCATATTTGCAGATGATATCAAAAAATCATGATATGAAGTTATAGTTTTATTTCGCTCTATAACTAAAGTTGATTTTTCAATAATCAAATTCAAATACTCAACAATCATTATTTTAGACGAATATTGCATCTTTCAATATATTAACTTTAAAAGATTCTCTTAATGAATCACGAAAATTAACCACATCAACTTTATAGTTCGTCAATTTTTCCAATTCTTCTTTAATAGCAACTAAAATAAAGAAATCAGATTCCTGTAGAGTAACAACTACATCCAAGTCACTTGTATCCTTTTGCTGTTTCCGAGCAAAAGAACCAAACAAGCCTAAAGTCTTAATGCCATATTTATCAGCATAATTAGCTTTAAACTTTCGCAATATATCAATGACATCTGAAGTATTCATAATTCATATCTATGCTTACTACTAAGTAATGATACAAAGATACTACAAATTATGAATTCATCAAGAAAACACCCGTCATATTTGAAATTTTATAAGCATACTAATATTGTTTCAAACTCACAGATGAAGCCTAAAGTATTTCTTCATAAACCACACATAAATGAGACTAAGCACCAAAATAGCGCATAAAAGATACAAATACCCCCTATTCCGACAGTATATATATCCTATTACTATTACAGCTTGCGTCAACATATAAACCAGTGACACCGCCACATGAGGTATTTTCAATTCATTCGCCATAAGCTGATACATGTGTTTCCGATGTGGTAAACCTATGTTTTCATGAAGCATCAGTCGGTGAACGATAGTCAAAACACTATCAACGCCATAAACAGCCAGAAGGATAATCCAGCTGAAATCCTCAGTCTTGAGAATTAACTTTCCTATCAGGAAAAGAAGTATAAAAGCAATACTTACAGAACCTACATCACCGGCAAAACATTTCGCTTTCTTACGAAAGTTGAAGAAACAAAAGACCAAAACAGAACAGAGAACCGTATAGATTAGAGCAGGTTCTACAAACTGCGTTATTTCAGTATTGATATAAGCCAGTGCAGCAAGGATAACCAGCGAATAACCACCTGTAATGCCATTGATGCCATCCATGAAATTATAAGCGTTAATGATGCCCGTACAAACAATTAACGCTACGATAATCCACCACCAGGGAAGAGTAAACAATCCCCATTGATAAAACATCAAAGCCATAGCAGTAAAATGCAACACCAACCTTAAGCCTTGGGAAATAGAACGAATATCATCCACAAAACTGATAAACGTTATCAAGGTTAAAGCTAATATGAACCAGGGATATTCCCAATGGTTAGTCAAGAAATAAGCTAATGCGCCAAAATAGAAGATGATTCCACCACCACGCAAAGTAATCCGGGTATGGGAACTTCTCTCATTGGGCTTATCGATAATATTGCACTTATCAGCTATTCTAAAATAAAAAAGTTCTGCCAGAAATAGCAGAACCAGAATAATTACATAATACATCATGCATTTTTATTAATCCAATAAAACCATATCTGAACACAGACAAATAAAAAAGCTGCTATACCTACTACAGCCATTACAATTCCAAAGCATATACTCATTCTATCTTGAAGTTTTCTAATACATTTGTTGGCTTCCACCCTAATTCACGCATTGCCTTCTCATTACTAAAAGTTAGCGACTTGGTTATTTTATTAAGTTTCAATGAGTTTAATGGCGCTTTCTTACCCAAGCAGTCCCCTATCAAAGCCATACCTTTTGCCAGCCAATAAGGAATTGATAAAGGCAGCGACTTATTCATCTGATTACAAATCAATGTTTCCAACTCTCTGAATGTTGGCTGATAGCTATCACATACATTATAGATACCTCCTTTTCTAGCCAGCAATGGAATCAGATGCGCAATATCTTGCACCATCAGTACACTTTTCCGAGCTCTACCATCTGCAATACTAAAATACCTTCCTCTACGAATCCCTGTTATCATTGCTCCCAAATTGCCCGGAGGATTAAGACCAGCTATCAAGGAAGGGCGAATTATCCCCAGTACAACATTGTGTTTCCGACACCAATTCTGCAAATATTCTTCTGCTAAACGTTTACTCATAGCATAAGGAGTAGTTCCATTTAGTGGATACTCTTCCGCTATGTCTACTCCATAGTCACAACCATATACTGCTACTGTGGAAACAAAGATAAAAGTTCTCGGTACTCCGACTTTCTCCAATGCAGTACAAAGATTCTTTGTTCCTTGCAGATTTACATCAAAAAACGCCTGTCGTTCAGCGTTCGTTTTAGGAATAGAATGGGCTTTTCCGGCGGCATGTAATACAATATCATAATGTTCGAGTAGTGCCGGAACCTCTCTAGCAATGTTTACGGTATAATTATCTTGTTGGGTTAAGCCAACAGTTATTACATCATATATTTTCTCTAAAAGAGGACGTACATTGTTGCCCAAGAACCCGGAGGCTCCTGTAAATAAAAGATTCATAAAGAAAAGAATAAAAAAAGGAATAGATTACTTCAACAAAAAAGAAGCATTTACAGGTCGCATTCGCGTGTCCCCTAAAGATAAGATTTCTTGCTCCTTTATCATATAATATTATAGTAAGTTACAACACACCCATGCACTTCTAGTATTTCTGCATTACACGGAAAGGGTTAGGATTTATTTCGATAAGCTATTATTAATGTTATATTTTCGCTTTCATATACAGTTTCTTCACGAATCGTATATCATGTTCCACCATTATCTTCACAAGTTCAGAAAAACTGGTTTTCGTTGGCTTCCAACCAAGCAAAGTCTTAGCTTTGGTTGGATCCCCCAACAACTGTTCAACTTCACAAGGGCGGAAATATTTTGGATCAACTTCAACCATCACTTTTCCGGTTTTCACATCAATACCCTTTTCATTCACTCCTTTACCTTCCCAATGTAGGTTGATACCTACCTCCCTGAAAGCAAGTGTAGCAAATTCACGAACGGTATGCATTTCACCTGTAGCTATCACAAAATCTTCCGGAACGTCATGTTGCAAGATAAGCCACATGCATTCCACGTAATCTCTGGCATATCCCCAATCGCGGCGTGCGTCCAAATTACCCAAATACAGTTTGTCCTGAAATCCCTGTGCAATACGAGCAGTAGCAAGAGTTATCTTACGGGTTACAAAAGTCTCTCCCCGGCGTTCACTTTCATGATTAAATAAAATACCATTTACTGCAAACATACCATAGCTCTCACGATAATTCTTGGTTATCCAAAAACCATATTGTTTTGCTACACCGTATGGACTACAAGGGTAAAAAGGTGTAGTCTCTTTCTGGGGGACTTCCTGAACCTTACCAAAAAGTTCCGAAGTAGAAGCTTGGTAAATCTTAGTTTTCCCCTCCAAACCAAGAATACGAACAGCTTCAAGCATACGAAGAGTTCCAACCGCATCAGCTTCAGCCGTATATTCAGGAACGTCGAAAGAGACTTTTACATGACTTTGAGCAGCTAGATTATAAATCTCATCTGGTTGTATCTGCTGGATTATCCGGATCAACGAACTACTATCCGTCATATCTCCATAATGTAGATTGACCAAGCGCTGTTGTTTCATATCACGTACCCACTCATCTAAGTATAGATGTTCAATACGCCCTGTATTAAATGAAGAAGAACGACGAAGGACACCGTGAACCTCATAACCCTTTTCTATTAAAAACTCGGCAAGAAATGAACCGTCCTGCCCCGTAATACCTGTAATTAGTGCTACTTTCTTCATAACCAATAAAAAAACTGTTTTAACTTAGGTAACAAACGATACAAAGGATATAAAAAACTAACCTTTACACCATTTTTCTTAAATGCTCTTATACATTCAATATTACCTTTTTTTATATTTGTAAGATTTTTACTTGTAGTGCCACCTAACCTCATTTTAACCAATGGTTCAGGAAGATACACCAATTCTATGTGTTCTTTCTCTATCAAACGAAGCATTAATTCAAAATCGGCAGCAAATTTAAAATCTAAATCAAATACTCCATACTTCTGATAAACTTCACGTTTCACATAGAAAGTAGGATGTGCCGGGTGCCAACCATATTTAAAAGAACGTTGCTTTCCTGAAACCCAATGACGTATAATCTTTGAGGTATCAGTCTGTGCTACATAATAAAGATCTGCATACACAGCTTCAGCCTGCCTATTATCCTTGAAAGCTTTCATCACTTTTTCTATCGCAGTCGGTTCCGCCAATAAATCATCCGAATTAATAATACCTATCACATCACCAGTAGCCATTCGGAAACCTTTATTCATCGCATCATACAGTCCATTGTCTTTTTCACTGACCCAATGCATTCTTTCTCCAAATAGAGATTCATATTCCCTTATGATATCTACAGTTCCATCATTCGACATACCATCAACAAGAATGTATTCCATATCAAAATAAGTCTGTTGAAAAACAGAACAAATCGTATCACGAAGCGTCTTGCTACTATTAAAAGTAACAGTTATAAGAGATATTTTCATTTGATAAAACAGATCACGACTCTCTTAAAAGTCGATTATACAAAGATAAATATTCTTCATATCTATCATATTGGCTATAATTATTCAGAATATGCTCTCTACAACAAGAATAATATTTCATCTTTCCTACCTCCCTTACATATTTTATAATATTAATAACCTTGTGGATATCATGAGGGGGTACAACAAAACCGGTTTGTTCGGTCACAACTTCCGGACATGCTGTAACATCATATACTATTACCGGGGTTCCACAAGCCATACTTTCAATTGTTGTTAAACCAAAAGTCTCTTCTGTGGAAAAATTAATAAATATATCTGCCAAGGAATATAATTCAATCATTTCTTGAATATTCTCTGTTTTCTGTATTCCAATTATATTTTTCGGTAGATTCAATATTTGTTTTTTACTTAATCCTACCAATATAATAACCTCATCTTCGGACAAATGAGCGGATAACTTTATAAAATCATCAAAACCTTTACGTCGATCCCACACAGTAGCTACTCCTAAAATGACAAACTTTCTATTTAATTGATACTTATCTTGTGCATTTGCAGCAAGAACCGGAGTAAAAGAATAAATATCTACTCCATTATGAATTACCTGCATAGGGTAATTTAAAAAAAACGATTGACTAACCTCATTTGCCAACCAATTTGAAACTGGTACAATTGTCAAATTAGCAACAGAAGTAAAACAATACTTTTTAAGCTGATAGTTCTTTGCTGACAAGTCAAAAAAAGCAGCCGGATAATCATTTAAATTAGGGCAATTATAACAACCTGTTTTCCATTTAGAACACGAAGCATTAGAATAATAAGCACAATGCCCTGTATATGTCCAACAATCATGAAGCGTCCATACTACAGGAGTCGTCACTGAGTGCAGATAATCAAAAAGAATTTTATAATTTATATAATATCCATGAATGTTATGTAAATGAATTATATCAGGCTTTATATCTCTTATCTTTTTTATTAGTTTGTTAGTTACTCTTTTAGATGCCAAACCATGCATATCAAAAACTCTCGATAACAAATAATGTATACAGACATCATACAGGTTTCCCACTTTATATAATTCAGATTTACTGGTATTAGCCCAGCGTCCATATACAGTATAGCATTTCCACCCCTTCAAACTTGCCATTTCTACAATACCTTCAACAATTCGTCCAGTTGAACCGGAGTTTGCTACTACATTGATAGATAAAAGTGTAGGCATATTCAAATTATATCAGCTAAGTTTCCAAATCTTCCTTTACAAAAATCAAGAAATCCACGATAGGCCCAGATCAGCTTCTTTTTCTTTTGTTGTTCTAGCAGGATAATCTTCACTAATATTTTTACTAATTGAAAAACGCACTGCAAATTCTTGTATACAGATATAACATAGCAACCATTTCGAAAGAAGTAATAATACCGAATAAGTGATGAATCCGAATATCTATATTTAATACCTAAAAAATGACCAACTCGTAGAATCCCTGGATTATGTTTTAAAACGACTGAAGGTATTTGCAAATAATCATAGCCAAACCTATGCGCTCTCAAGCAATATTCATAATCCACATAATCAATAAATAATTTTTCCAAATAAGGGCCCAATTTATAATAATTGGCAACTTGAACTAAATTTCCTGATTGCCAGATAAATCTATTTCTAATAGTTCTATTAGATATACTCTTATCATAAACAGAATATACTGGGGCCAAAAAAATAAGCTTTTCAACAGATACAGAATCTAAATATTGATAAAATCCTGTTAAACGTGAAATGAAACAACTATCTTGATCCATTGTTAATACCCAATTGCAACCTAAGCTAAGCGCATATTGAAACCCATAATTCAAAGCAATTGCGACACCATGATTACCATTCATGTCTTTATACAATATATTATTCATATCGCTTCTTTCTTTAAGTTCCTTCTTTATATCAGGCTTTGTTGAATTATCAAGAATAAGCACATGTTCAACATCTTCATAATAAGTTTGTATATTACTCAACAATGTCTCTATAGCAGGATTATAAACAACTACTATAGCAAGCACTTTCATTTTCATAAATATTTATACTATTTTTGATTAAACAAATTAATATTGTTTAAATTTTACCCAACATTCTTTTGAAGATTATTTTTGAGGATATTTTTGTCTTTATTCGTCAAATAGACTGCTATACTCCTCATAAAAACAAAAAGAGAAAACAAAATACGGGCTTCCGTGAATAACAATATTTTTTATAAAGACAAGAGTTTGTCAAAATTGGATGCCAACCATACATACAGATATCTGCAAATATTTTCTCACCCTATTGTATTACACTCTCAAACACCTCTTCCCACTTTGCCATTATAGTTTCTTGTGAGTATAACTTAGATTTTTGATAAGCTTTCGTACCCATTTGCTCACGTAGATCTTCACTTTCTATTAGCAACATTATTTTCCTAGCCAAATCATCAATATCGCCTTCACGAACTAAAAAGCCATCTACTCCATCCTCTATAATATCCTTAGGACCACATTTACAATCGTAAGAAACTACTGGAAGTCCACAAGACATAGCTTCTAAAAGAACCATGGGAAGTCCTTCATAACGAGATGAAAGAACAAATATTGAACTGTTTAAATATTCCCGCTGTATGTCCGAAGTAGGCTCATGTATCTCTATTACTTTCTCTAAATTACTTTCTATAATGCAATTATTTACATAATCACGTTTTTCCCCCGAACCAAAGATTTTTAAAACCCAAAAGGGATGATACTGAGTCACTATTCTCCAAGCATCAACAAGCCGTTCATAACCTTTCTGATAAGATAATCTTCCTACAGCAATAACGGTATGAGATTTTAAACTTGCACATTTTAATGGATAATGACTTATGAAATTAGGGATAACAACTAAATTAGAGTTAGAAATCCAATATTCCTTATCTTCATAAGTAAGACATACAAATTTATCATATTTATTTACAAGTTTCAAATCCTTTCTTGATCTATACTTATCCGCTAAACTCCAAAGCCCCTTTCTACCAAATTGTATTCGAAAAAATCTTGAAAAATGAATTTCTGCAATTTTTTTACTACCATCTTTTATACTAGGCAAAAAAGTTGCTTCGTTACCAAATGTGGAAATAACAATATCAGCTTTATTAGTCTTTAAATAAGCAGCTAATCTCTTTCTATGAATAGCCCTTTTTATCAAAAATGAAAACATTTTATAAAAAAAACCTCTATCATTATCATTTGCATAATTAATGCGCAAATCAAAAAGACTAATATCAGGATGAATTTCAAAAAAAGGTTCACGTCCTTTCTGCTCAACTGTTACAATGGAAACATCATGACCAATCTTGGCCAAATAATTAGCTTTATCAACAATAATTCGTTCCATTCCACCTGGAATGTAAGTTCCAGAAAGACAATAAATTATTTTCATTATATTTTATTTTAAATTGACTTATAAAAAGTTTGATTTTTTACATGTCCATAATTGCATATACTCCAGAACAACAACAACCAAATCAGATTTTTAAGACTATAAAAAAAAGAACCACGACACATAAAAATAGCTCCAGATAACAAAATATAATAAATAACGAAAGCGCTTTGACTACCCATCCTACTTTTCATTCTTGAAGAAGTTACAATTTTCCCCAAAAAATAGAATAAAAAAAGTACACCAATAAAACCAAATGAAAGATATATATCTCCTACTATATGTGTACCTAGTCCCAAAGGATTGCCTTCACCTAACACCCAATAACTAGTAAGAGACTCTGATCTCATATTGTATGCTGGAATATCAAATAAAAAGGATACAAATGATTGCAAAAAAGGTATAGGAGCTAATATATAAGACAAGGAAGAAATGCCATAGGTAATAGACTCATTATTTACATGATCATAAATGGCATACAAATTCCTATTACAAATAATAAAGTCTCTAGCATAATCGAATAATGCCAATTCATTATCAGATATACTAGACAATTCTCCACCACCTCGCCAATGTCCTATCAATGATAAAAATACAAAGGCAACAAAAAGAGTTACAAAAACTTTTTGAATTGACAGATGATATCGTAAACTATAATAACATAAATAAACAGACATTACACACAATGGTAATGTACGTGTGCCTGTACTAAGAAGTACCAATATAATGAAGAAAATAACTACGCTATTTTTAAATCCTTTCATAGTACAATCTACCAAACAACCAAAAAGAATAAGTGGTTGAAAAAATGTATAGGTGAAACGAAACAAAGCATTCGTATTCGCTTCCCCCTCACCAGAATATGTATCAGAAAAAAACTCAAGTCCTCCAGCAATCACAATTAGTACAAATAATATAATCTCCAAAGCAATTATTCTATCGTTCTGCTTTGTAGAAATCAAACATATAGGAATAGCTTTCTCTCCTATATTCATAACTATAAAATTCCTCGTATAACCTACGCTATAAACAGCATAAGCAACATTTGCTAATGCCGTAGCTCGCGTTATCACCTCACTACTAAATCCGCTATAGGCAAACATTGAATAATCAGGCATTATTGGATAAATGAAAACTGGATAAATGTAACTTACAAGAAAAAAGCTAATAGTAAACAAAACATTGAATCCAAGCGGCTCATTTTTTCGATCTTGAACATACAGCAAGAATGAATTAGCAACAAACAGTAAAAATAGAATAATACAATAGACTTGCGAATATTTCATAGGAGAGCCAAAGTACATCCCCAGAGAAATCAATAAAAAGAACAAGTGTAATCCACATTTCTTATTAATCAGACAAGATTCCTTATTCATAACCCGCAACTAATTCTTGCTAAATTTATGTTTTAAATCCGAAAATAACACATACAAGGAAAGTGCATGCAATTTAACAGCCCAATAATAAAGTTTCAAATGTAGAGGAACTTTATTGTTAAATAGAAAATTCTTTGAATCCAGCTCTGGGTAGATAGAATACCATATCATACGGGTATTTTTATCGTAACCATTCTATTTTCCGCCACGACAATTTTATCGGCTGTTTTTCAGCCGATAAAATAAAAATATCCGTAAGAAAATATTTTTGTTTTAACATTCCGATTGATAAAAACATGGCAGAAGGGCTTTTTTGTCGCAGTCCTTACCATGAAGAATACATTCAAACAAGTGCTTCAGGTAATCCTGAGGATCTATGTCATTAAGCTTACAGCTTTCTATCAGAGAAAAGATGAATGCCGAGTTTCCTGCTGCATCCTCACTGCCTATGTTCATACAGTTCTTGAGCAGCAGCTTTACAGGTTTCATCCTTTGCTCACAGAGGTTGTTCGATATTTCCGCCGCACCGTCCTTGAGGATATTTTTCAGGGATTTCCACTGGTTTATCGTATAGTTCACAGCCTTTCTCATCAGTTCGTTTGCCATGAGTTTAGTATCCTGCATCATCATGACCACCTTATGATGGATACGTTCAAGAATAGGTCTCGTAAGCTTAAGTCTTTTTTCCTTAATCTGCTCACCGCTGAGTTTCATTGTGCGGAACAAGTCTTCATTTCTGAACATATCACCGATAGGGTCTATTATATCCATCGCAGTTCTGTCTGATGGCAAGGCATCGACCCACAGCCTCCTGCAGTGTGTCCAGCATCCTATATGAAGCACCTTTGAGTCTTCTCCGTCGAACATCCTGTAAACCGTATATCCGTCTGTAGATACAGATCCCATAAAATGTTCAAGGAAGGTCTTTGCTACATCAGAGGCTCTGCTGCCGTTATTGTAATGATAGTAAACCAACTTGACATGCTTTGCAAAGAAAGCCCATAAATACTTTCTCCTGTAAGCCTTGCCTTCCGGTGTTTCAACTCCGACAAGCTCGGTCGTCTCGTCAACCATAAGGTATTTTGCCTGTTGTACAAACTCCTTGAAGACATCTTCCATAAACTCCCTAAGCCTGGAGATTCCGTTATGGATATAGCCGTTCAGCGTGGTATTGCTTATGTGGATGCCTTCTCTTGCAAGCAGTCTTATCTGTCTGTTCTCAGGCATACTGAAGTCATATTTCAGACAAAGCAGACGGGCAAGCAAATCAGGGGAAAAGATTCCTCCAAGGTTTTTCAAGGGATGCTCCATCGTGTTAGTGAAAGTGCCGTCTGCAAGCTTTACCCTTGCCACCTTGTACACATGCTCCACGTTATGAGCACGCACATGTTCTATAAACCTGTATTCCCACACATCAGCCATTCCGTTACGCTTCATAAGCCTTGCACCATCCGGGAGTTGGTAATAGTCTTCTATTTCATGAACAATTACCTTATCCACCTTTAGTCTGCTCTTTTCTGCACGGGGAGCAGTTTCCTTTTTCCTTGAAGGCCTGCAGTTCTGTGCAGGTACGTTACCGGAAGAGGTATTGCTGCCGGTACCGTTACCATCGGTCTTATTATCATCATCACCTTTCTTGCCAGAACCGTCGTACTCGGACTTCTCCATTGCAGACTTGTCAATGTTACGGTTGTTCAGCAGCCTTCTTTGCTCTGAGGTACGGCCGAAACGGTGTTTCCTGCTGCCCTCAAGCTGAAGCCTGAGATTGGATATCTCATTTGCCAGCATCATGTTCACCTCGTCTTTTGCCTCAAGCTGCTTTCTCATAAGTTCCATCTCTTTCCTGTAATGTTCAACCGTACTCGATTGCTTTTCGAGGGATTCTTTGAGGTCATTGATTGTATCAACCATAGCCTTGGAGTTCTCTTTGTTTGATTCTTCAATAGCCTTAAGCCTCGCAATCAGTTCGTTTACCTGTTTGCGAAGCCCTGCCTTTTCCTCATTCGCCAGACCCAGCTGGCAGCAAAGTAACTCGTATGCCCTTTCATCAATCATGATATAAAGGTACGAAAAATCAGGCAGTTACGCAAACTTTTTATCGTTTATTTTTGCATCATTTTGTTGATAATCAATGTATTAATATTAATCTTTCGGACTAACGTACATCTTGTCAACTACTATACTTTCAGTAAGATAGGCCATGTCCGACCATTGTATCCGGTAGCATTTGGAAACTTCATCAAACACAGGTTTCTTGAACTTTCCCATGACAGGACGTTTCTCGTAAAGCACATAAAAACCGCGTTCGTAATGAAGTATCTTAACGACCTTCCGGTTCCTGGACATGAACATATATACATTGGATGCATCGCTCGGGTCAAGTGACATCTCTTCCCTTATACTCTCACACAGACGGAAGATTCCTTTCCGCAAATCCACATTACCGTTAAACAGGTAATAGTTCAGGTTAGCACTCAGTCCAAGCATATCATCCTATCATTTTATTAAGCAACAGGCTCAAGTCAAGAACTGTGGTGTTTCTCAGGAACAGTGTGGCACCTGATGTCAATTGCAGTTTTACCCACTTAATCGGAGATTCACCTTCAGGTTGTTTCACCTCCAACTTTACGGTTGGACTGTTGCAAGGCTTGCCGGTTATCCGGACTTTGGCAACCTTGGGTTGCTCAACCTGAACTGTCTTGCCTAACTTTTCGCTCCATAGCTGATGACGCTGCCAGTTCATGAACTTGTCGTAATTTACTCCATAATCCGCACAGAACTCACGAAGATCCTTGGTCTCACTGCATAACTGATAGAGGTCATATACCTCCTGGTAGTTTACTTTTTCTTTTGCCATAATCATTGTTGTTTAAGGGTTACGGCGCAAAGGTAGGTTTAGGGAACATGCGTGTCAAGGCGGAAAATAGAATGGTTACATTTTTATCGCGTACTTGAGTTGAAAAATTTGCTCTACAATACAATTTCAAGATTAATAGAACATCTAAATTCTTTTCAAGTACATTTTCACGTTCAAAGAACTTCTCGACGATATTTATATTAGCACAGTGCTGTTCTTTTCTTAATAAATACTTATCAAGCCCAATCTCTTTTGTAATAGAGTTTAAGTTTACATAATAATAATACAATGGTTCACCAATATAAGCAAATCGCTGGGCATAATAGATTTGCTGAATCATTATCGCAAAATCCTCTCCATTATTAGCTGTCGGATAAATTATCTGATTGTTAGAAATAATACTCCTCCTCACTAATCCACCACATAAACTCCATAACATTCTACCGACAATTATCAACAGAACATTTTCCTTATTTAAAGTATCTAAATTGTTATGAATGTGCGAATAATTAACCCCATCAGTAGTGTAAAATTCACAAAATACAATATCACTATTGGTTTCAATCGCCCTTCTCCACATTTTATCATACATTTCCACATCTACCCAATCATCACCATCACAATGAATTATATAGTCACCAGTAGCCAGTTGCATTCCATGCTTTCGAGCGGCAGCCTGTCCACTATTTACCAATAGTTTTACAATTCGTGTCTGTTCTTTTCTTTGAGGATATTGTTCTAAAACTTCTTGTAAAATTCCTATTGAATTATCTTTTGTACAATCATCTACAAATATATACTCTATATCATCCAAGGTCTGTTCAAATAGACTTCGAGCACAACGAGAAATATACTTTTCCACACCATATACAGGTATTATCACACTAACTTTTGGCATATATAGATTTTTTTCTAATTTCAAATAATTTTCAGGTAAATTAGAAAGGATGTATTTTAATTCCCAATGTAAAGTACCTCACAGGATATGCTTATCACCGTTAGCGAGCCTCTTTCAAATGCCTCTCCATAAAACTAATAGACAGATATCTCCAATCATTCAAAATTTTATTTACCTCAGTATAATCTATAGGCTTTAAGTGCTCTTCTAACAAGTCATTAGTAGTAGAAATCAAGCGGTTTTCCAACCCCAAAACACTTAATAATGAAATAAATCTTGAAGATCCTCTCTTAGAATTCAAAATAGCTACAAACGGTTTATTAAAAATAATGGAGAACACGGTTCCATGAAAGGAATCAGTCACTACAAACTGAGCATCACGAAAACCTGCCACCCATCGGGATACAGACGGATAGGTACATTCCGATACATTACTTTCTACAACATTGGAAAAGTACTTTACAGCCCCATTCTCACAAGAAGTCAGATGTAAAGCCTCCCCTGCTCTTTGAATGATATCATTTTTCTCCTGTGTTCTGTCCAACACATAAGTAAGAAGTATATTTTCCGAACAAGGCTTATCCTCTTCTTCTATCAATTTCAAATAATCATCCTTACTTAAAAGCATTGTCGGATCTAAAACATGAACCGCATCCATCTTAAAATAATCTCGGCAAAGATGCACACCAGACTTTTCTCTAACAGAAACCGCATTAAATAATTTAATAGACTCAGACGCTATTTTCATATCCATTTTTGAATATTCATTCAAATCATCTGTACCAAATGACGCAGCATAAGCTATACGCTTCATATTCATAGCCTTTGTAAAAGATAAGAAATAGGTAGGTATATCACTCATTGTAGCCCTCCAAACCTGATCACTACCTACTACTATCGCATCAAACTGTCTCACTGCATCGATTACACTTTCATTACTTCTTGTTAATAAATCAATTGTATCAATATGAGTATTAACAAAACGCTCCGTATTAATAGCAATGCTCCTTTTAGCCTTACTTTCCTTATCAAATGAAACGAATAAATAACGATATGGATAATAACGATAATTCTTTAGAATACAGAATTGAACAGCATGATATAAAAAGCGTAAAGCCCTGTTCCACAAAGGCAGTTTTCGTACAACTCCAAGTCGATCTGTAACAACATCATGTCCCATTCCCTTCAATATTTGCTGTAAAGCGTAAGCTTGAAGCAATCCACCATAATTAGTATGCAAAGGTTGTGTAAGAATTAGTATCTTCATAAATATAAAAATAAAATATTCTACCTATATGTTTCTCTGCTACAGCTCAAAACAGCAACGCAGCAATTTCTTTCCACATCTCCCCGAACTCCTCTTCCGTAGCATACTCATGAAAAGCATTGAAGATGCGAACATAAAAACTCAGCTTAATATCTTTACCATCCCGAACTCTCGTAATAGGTGCGACGACTGATATGACAGTCCTCACAAAGCTGTTTGATACTTACTCCCAAATTAAGACGGAATTGGTTGATATACTCACCTAAATTCTCATGACCACATGATTCTTCTGTTTCTTCAAGCATGGCTCTCTATAAAATTTAATGTTAAAATTCGACAATTATATTATCAATCGTACCAACATGTTGGTACGATGCTTTTCCCCTTTCTACGTAACTTCACCGCAGATTAAAAAATAACAAGCAATGAAATCACTTAAAACAACCATTTCCATTACAGAACTGCAAAAGACAATCAAGATATGGAGAAGTCGTAAAATAACAGACTCCACTATACCCAAATTGCTCGATCTGTACTTCGGACTGACTGCTTACATGAATGACAAGCACATCTATCCGGTAGAGAACTTCTACGATATCAAGATGTCACTGAGATTTTCCACCACTCAATCGCTCATCGAAGCTGTAAAGGCAAGTCAATCTTTCAAGTTCATTGTGAACGAAGGGCAGAAACAAATAAAAGCCTTTTATTCTCCACTCTGTCATGAGGAGAATTCTAAATTAGAGACAAAAGAGGATAGCAAAACATCCCAATCATCACTAAATTTACCACAAGCTTTTGCGCAAACTCTTGCAGTGGATAATATATATAATATATATACTAAAGGGAACTCTTCTGACGAAGAGCTTTCGCCTGAAGGCGAAGCAACTTTAGAAGATAAATCTTCGAAGAAAGATATTATTACAGAAGAATCTTTGGCTGCTGCCAAAGAGTTTTTCCATCTCATCAACGGAAATTCAGCTCAGAAAGCGCAGGTTCTGACACCACTCATCAACTGGTTCCAAATGCATGAAGGACTTACCCGAAAGCACGCGTGCGAGAATCTGGTCTATCTGGTCAACGAATTGCTGATTCCCTATTTCGCAGGACAGGCACGGTTTATGAAATCAAAACATATCGGACGACTTTGCTGGTTGAGTAATCTGCTGAAGTCAGCGCACGGTCAACATTTACTGAATGATGCAGCACGAGGCAGCAGACAGAAGCGGGAACAAGTTGCCCTGGAAACGAAGAAGAATCAACGCGAAAATCATCCGGTCAATGAGTTTGAATGGACAGACCCGGAAACGGGAATGAGATTCTACGACGACAAGGATGAAGGATCGGTGAATATTCCTGCTGATGCGGAGGCAAGACCTTCCGAAAATGCGGTTTGGAATGTGCTGAGCAAGGAATGGGTTTTACCTACCACCTCCCCCTGCGGGGACTCCTCCTTCCAGAAGGAGGAGAATTGAGATAGTTCTGCTTATAAAATCTACATAAATCATAATTTATAAATCAAAAATCATAATGAAACCATTTTATTATCTTTCTGACTTCCCCGAACGTAAGAACGCGGGACAGAATTTCGTTGCCGAATGTCCCAAATGCGGGAAAAAACATCTTTCAATTTCTAAAAAAACCGGAGCCTTCCACTGCTTCTACGCCGGATGTGACTTCAACGGAAAGCTGAAGGACTTCTGGGAAGAACGGCCGTACAGCGATTCATCATTTACCGGCAACACCGGCGGAAACTATACAGGAACAAGCAAAGTTACCCGCTACGCCGGTAAAAGAAATGATGCAGCATGCAGCAACTCAACAATCAACGGAAAAAACACATCGGAAGTACCCATGATTCCCGAAGATTATAAAAAGCTCTCACCCGAAGTATTTTCCCAAATTAAATCCTTGACCAATGATCCGGAAACGAATGATCAGGATCAGTTGGCAGCAAGACGGTACCTCGCAGACCAAGGCATTTCGTTGGAAAAAGCAATCGAAGCTCATATCGGATGTCTGACACACCGCTGCTATGGCAAGGACGATGAGAAAAAAGCCACCGGAACCCAGTATCACTGCATCGCATACGTAAACTATGTGAACGGACAACCTGTAAATGCCAAATATCGTTCGTGTGATCCGTCGACTGTTAAGACAACAAGCGACGGAAACGCAATCGGTACAGAAAATCCCGTCTGTTATACCAAGTTCTGGAGCCAGGACTCACCAACCACACCTTGCGCACCTTATAATATCGACTGTATCAATCCTCTACGGGTATCCGAAGAGCATATTCCACGACTGATTGTCACCGAGGGCGAAAAAGATGTACTTACTCTGCTAGAAACCGGTTACCCCTATGCTATCAGTGTCCCCAACGGGGCTGCCAGCGATTTAGCCAAAACCTTCGAAGCCTTCGAACCTTGGCTGGATCAGGTTCGTGACATCGTGATTTGTGGAGACCGGGACTTGCCCGGACGTACGCTTATCAAACACCTTACCGACTATTTCGGAGCCCGCGGCCTGCTCACCACTCTGCCAGGCGACTGCAAGGACATATCCGATGTACTTGCTACCTATGGCAGCAATGTGGTGCGCGAAATCATCGAATCGGCAGAGGCGCAACACACCTCAGACATCATCACCGTAAGCGAACGGACTAACGAAATTCTAGACGCCCTGCATGGAGAATACGACCACGGCTACGACGTGGGATACGGACCATTGACGGATCACATTTTTCATCCCACCGATCAAGGCGGACTGATAATCACCACCGGGAAGCCCAACAGCGGAAAGACCGATTTCCTGAACGACCTCACCTGCCGGTTGATGGCCAAAACCGGACGTTACGTCTGCTATCTATCTTTTGAAGTGCCTGATAAGAACAAGCATATCGCCCATCTCATCCAGTTGATGTTGGGCAAAGTAAACACAGCCAATTACACCCGCGAGCAGTTACAACCCATAGTCAGTTTCCTGAACACGCACATGGTGCACCTCGACCTGCACGAAGTCTCTCCTACCCCGACCAATATCATTGCACGGGCAGACAGAGTGCGACGGACAGCTCCTCTGAAATATCTGATTATCGACCCGTACCTCTTCATGGAAATGGAAACGGGACGCTACAGCACCGAAACGCAAGCCATAAAAGCCATGCTGACACAAATGCAGGCATGGGGACGCAACAACAACATTTGGGTAATCATCGTGGCACATCCGCGCAGCCTGAAAAAGCAGAACGGAAAAAACGAACTGGAAGACATAGATATGTACACCATTTCGGGAAGTGCCAACTGGGCCAACCTTGCCGATTTTATTTTCTCCATCTCCCGAATCAAGGAACAGGACCGGAGTTACACCCGACTTGATATGCTGAAAGTTCGCGACCAAGACCTGTGCCAGACGGGAAGCGTACTGTATGTCCGTCAGGCTTGCGGGCGCTACGATGAACGCGAATCAGAAGAGCAGATCGTGGCGGAAACGCAAGGCAAAATCATGGCTAAAGACCAGAATCCCTGGCTGGAACAGCTTAAAGAAGTTGAGAGTGGAGAGTAAAGGTACTTGCATTTGCGGCTGCGAAGCCCGATGCTTGCGGCTCCGTCAGCCAACACTTGCACAAGTGAGCGGCAACAAAGCCGCAAGCATAAAACTCTAAACTCCCAACTTATTCAAGGTCTTCCCAAATACTCAAAAATCAGGCAGACTTGTTTAGATGTAAAAATCTGCTGGGTTGGTCGATAACCGGTTGCCAGCAAAGCGGAATACAATACCGCATTAAAACGTATCCAGCGAGACAAACGGTTGAGCGCGGAACGCTCTCCTATTTCGGGTGCATAAGCACGCGCCAATTCACTCTTGGAGTAAGGGCGCACCGACCATTCTTCAATAGCAACATCCAATTCCTGATCACTCACATTTTTCTTCATTTTCCGATAACTATTTAGATTCTTTATATGCTATAAAAGTACTAAAAAGTCATCAGATATCACTCATACTGAAGCAGGTTTATCACCTCTCAATGTCACTCATTTTCACACCTGTCAGACGTCGTATCTTTGACTTGTCGGAAAGAAGGGGAAGCCCTTCCCTGACAAAAGTCCAATTTTTAATTATTAACTTTTAATTCATCGCTTATGCCACTGAATTACAGTATTGCAATGCTCAAGAATCCTCAAAAGCAGGATGAAGAGCCCAAGGCTTATGCCAAGTCACAAATCACCGGAGAACTGACTCTAAAAGAGTTGGGACAGCAGGTAGCAAGCCAGACCACCGTTAGTAGAGCGGACGTTGCCGCCGTAATCATCTCCACTGTGGAAAATATGATTGGAGGCCTGAGAGCCGGCAAACAGGTGGACTTCGGAGACCTGGGAAAATTCCGGTTACAAATCAACAGTCGTGCGGCAGACACGGCCGAAAAATTCACGGCTGCCAATATCACCGGAGTAAATATCCAATTTGTTCCCGGAGAGGACCTGAAGGACATCTTTGCCGGAATGAGTTTCTCACCCGTACCTACACGTGCAGCAACGCGTGCATTGCTCAAAGCCCAGAAGGCGGGGCAGACCACTGTAGATATTTCCGGTTCTTCAAATTCAGGTGGAAAACCTGATGGTGGTGGTGGCGACACTGGCGGTGAAGGAGGACTCGAAGACGATCCGCTGGGATAACATATCACTTATAACTAATCACTAAATTACAATTCGTATGGAAAAAAAATCAAAATCAACCTGGAGTGTTATCATCAAAGTTGTAATTGCCGTGGCATCTGCTTTGGCAGGAGTGCTGGGACTCAATGCCTGCATGGTATAACGACATGAAAGCAGGCAGTTTTTATCAGAACTATCGGGAGGTACGCCTCCTGATAGTTCATTGTTCAGCGACACGCTGTGACAGAATTTTTTCTGTAGAAGCTCTTCGCCGTTGTCATCAGACAAGAGGTTTTGCAAGCATCGGTTATCACTTCTATATCACGCGTGACGGTGAAGTACATATCTGTCGTCCGGTTCATCAAATCGGTGCGCACGCTACAGGATGGAATGATAAAAGCATCGGTATCTGTTACGAAGGCGGACTCAATGAGGAAGGACAACCGGCTGATACAAGGACGTATGCACAGAAATGCTCGTTGCTTGATCTACTACGACAATTGAAAACAGACTATCCGAAGGCAAAAATACTGGGGCATTATCAGCTCAGCAAATCGGTTCATAAGGCGTGTCCGTGCTTTGATGCGAAAACAACATACAGTGATTTATAAAACGTAAAAACGCATATTTTATTATATAGGTAGGGCTGTCTTAGTGCAATTCTACCTATATTTATTTACTAAGTTAAGCTATCATTTTCCAATCTTAATTAACATAGTAATCAACGCTGCAAACACTCTGTAGCAATGATACGCGTGAATTTATTAGCTCCAACAATAGAAAGGTGGCAGGAATTAAAAAAATCCTCTTCCACAAAACGATCATCATTGATGTAATTATAGTATTCCAACATTGGATTCACTGATTTCATGGAATCTATGCAATCTTGCATTTCTTTTAATCCTTTGGGAGTTGTTAACTCCAGATATGTTTTATAACAAGGAGTGGAAACCACTATTAGTGTCACATGAGTATCTTTGCAAACCTTAGCTATTCTTTTCATACACGATAAATTCTCAGCTAAGGCAAGGTCAGCATTCGAATTCTTATAATCAACTTCAAAAGGTAATTTTTCTGTTTGCCAAGTCAAATTGCGCTTTGCTATATCCAAACCTTCAAAACCTAATGTATCGCAAATTCCACTTGCAAAAAAGTTTTTCGAAGAAGAGAACATCCTTCGCCCATAATTCAATTTTGAATGAAGCAGTTCCGACCAATAAATGCCCGAAATGTCGTAAGGGATATTCATATACTTCTCATACATACATTTATAAGAAGATGCATAGTCTACATCTTTACGATGAATGCATGGATAACGATAGCTTGAATATTGAAAATTATATCCTAAAGGCCATATTACGTATTGAAGATTCTTCAGTTGAGGAATGTAACGTTCTGCCAAAACCGCATCATAGTAAGTAGTCCTGCCTTGATTTGACATATTGAAGGCTCCAATATCTAAAAGTTTAGGATTTATGCCGTTTGCGACATGAGAATGGCCTAAAATAAGTAATTGTATATCTTCGCTATGTTGTTCTACATATTGTTTTTTGTAGGAGTATTCATTCAGAACAGTCAATAAATACAGTTCTATCCCCGCACAGACTAACAAGAGGAGTAACGTAAACAGCGCCCCTCGCTTCATAAATTGCTTCATTATTTAGTTAGAATTGAAAATAAATAAAATCAGTTTGGCCACCTGCAAAAAGGAGAATAAATAGTATAATCGTAAAATAGATTATCCATCTCACTGGAGTATAAAGTAATATTCCCTTCCCAGTAATCTGCAATGCGTGTTGCTTGTCACGTTGAAACCACTCTACGATGACAAGAAGTACTATATAAAGCAAGGCTGACTTTCCCCATCGTATGGAAATATCCAGTAGTGATGATGAACACATTCTACCAAGATAATCCCATGCCTGACCTATATTCTCTGCCCGAAAAATAATCCAACCAATCAATGCAAGCAAGAAAGTGAAAAGCATCTGACCAAACTCTTTCACAGAAGGCAAGAATCGTCCGGCAGCTACACTGTTTGTATATTTCCGGTTCTTTCCCCAAAGCATAAGTGGGAAGAAAAGCAGTGCATGATAAGCTCCCCAAGTAATAAACGTCCAGTTTGCACCATGCCAAAACCCACTGACAAGGAAAATAATTAGTGTATTTCTCATTACTTTCCAACGTACACAACGACTACCACCAAGAGGTATGTAAATGTAATCACGAAACCAGGTAGTCAGTGAGATATGCCAACGACGCCAAAACTCTGCAATGTCACGTGAGAAATAAGGAAAATTGAAATTACGCATCAGATTGATGCCAAACAGACGCGCCGTGCCAATAGCAATATCCGAATAACCGGAGAAGTCACCATAAATCTGAAATGTAAAAAATAATCCACCCAACAGTAGTGTGAATCCGGATTTATTGGAATAGTCTCCCCAAATCACATTGGCAGCTTCGGCACAATTGTCCGCCACTACTATTTTCTTGAAGAATCCCCAAAGCATTTGCCGACAGCCATCTACGGCTTGTGCATAGTCGAATGTGCGCGACTTGTAGAACTGTGGCAACAGGTTTGTGGCACGTTCAATCGGTCCAGCCACCAACTGCGGAAAGAAGCTGATATAAGCAAAAAAGGAAATAATATCCTTACAAACCGGTAGTTTCTTTTGATAAACATCAATGCTGTAGCTCAATGCCTGAAATGTATAGAAACTGATACCCACGGGTAAAAGGATATCTAACGTCACCCAATCCACTTGCCAACCTATATTGCGGAACAGAACAGCAAAATTTTCCGCAAAAAAGTTGTAGTATTTGAATACACCAAGAATAGAAAGATTTAGTATGATGTTGGTACCACTGACAGCTTTCTGAATCTTTCGTCGTCCTTCATACTGAACAATGAGCCGCCCACTGATATAACTAAAAAACGTGGTAAGGGCGATAAGTATCAAAAAACGCCAATCCCACCAACCATAGAACACGTAACTGGCAATTACCAGAAAAAGGTTCTGCCACTTCAATCGTTTAAATACAAACCAATAGAACAAGAAGACTATCGGTAAAAAGAACAAAAACTCAAAAGAATTAAATAACATCTTTCTTTAGATTGAACTATTATTTATAATCATGCATAAATCACTTATAAGTAGCAAAAGGCACATTTTACGAGCAAACATTAAGAATAACTACACCACGTAAAACCTCAAACCATGCTGCCCGTTCTTTCACTTTCCTAGCATTTTCTTGATAACTTCTTTTCCTCTTTCGCCCACTATACTTTTCACCGTATTCTTCAACACTCCTGTGGCCGATACATTCAGGTTATTTATTATTCTTATAGCCTCACTCTCATTCTCATTATCAGTGAACACCTCAAACAACATCGGATGTTCCGTCACATCAGGGGTAAGGAAACGCTCAAGATTCTTCAAATACTCTTCCTTGCTATCAGCCGATAAATATTCATATCCCAAATCCTCGGCATAATGCTTTACCAAACAGTGAGACTTATTACCATAGTGCCCCCCTGCCGCTATAAATTTGTCTGCTTCTTCTCCAAAAGCCGAGCCAGAATGTATGTAATTACGAAATTCTGTGCCTTTACCATTATTCACCAATAGTATACGAATATTTCGACCTACATGCCGGTTACCAACCACATTCATGTCATAGAAGAAAGCAAGATCACCTGCTACACAGAAATACAACTTATCAGGATGCGCCAATGAAGCCCCTATGAACGAAGATATATAACCGTCAATGCCGAATCCTCCTGTATTGGCATAGCCATACACCGTATCAGGAATATCAAAATAATTCCATGTACGCAATGTATTAAGAATGCCGAGAAAAAGTACACTGTTTTCTGGAATTCGACACGCTGTCTGCTGAGCAATCCAAACATTAGAAAAAGGAAGTGTATCAGGAACTTTTGCCCATGTAGCCTTCAACTCATTCATGCAAGTATCCAGATATGTGTGATGTACAGTGGACGGATTATTGACATAATGTTCGAAAAATGTCTGTTCTTTCATTTCGAACACACAGGTCAGTTTATGATAAGTATCCCGTAACTCTCCATCCGGATTGACACGCCAAACAACCTTGGGACGCATAGCGATATATCCTCCGGAGATTTCACCTATATGTACCAACAAATCAATATCAATCAAACTGCAATAAGCTTTTTCCTGAGAAGAAAGAATAGAAATAGGTACACGATATTTGCCCTTATATCCACTTGTATGATCACAGAACACCACCGCATCGTATGTTCCGCAAAATGCATCAAGTGCAACAGTTTCAGCCTCTGTAAATTTTTGGTGAGAACCAATGAAAACGGCAATCCGACCTTCGAACAATTCAGGGTATTCATCACTTGCACAGATGCGCTTAATCATGTGTGCCTTTGGTAATTCTCTCACCGAATAATCACAGCTATAAGTTGTTTCTAAATTTAAATGAACAGGTCCTCCTCCACGGTGATGAAGTTCCAGTAAAGCACGATTTATTTTCACCGTATTACTCCATTCATCCCTATCGTTACAAGTAGCAGGAATATATTCACTTAGTAATGCTACATCATTTTGCATTTGACGGCGATCAATAACTTGGGCGATGTGATGACCTATCCGGGTGATATCTTGCGTACTGGTCACAGCTAACACAGGCAATTTGCGGTAATAAGCCTCTGTGAGTCCCGGCAAATAGTTACGAGAAGCTGTTGCACCCGTACAACTTAACACAACTGGTTCGCCCGATTCTGCTGCCAAGCCGCAGGCAATATATGCAGCACTACGTTCATCTACGGATGAATAAAGTTCAAAATAACTATCCTGCTGAAGACTTGCAACAAACGTTATGTTTGTTGCTCCTGGAGAAAGCACGCATTTTTTTATACCGTGCTGTTTCAGCAAAGAAATAAGTATTTGTATGCTGCGTTCATTGCTATAATATTTTCCGTCCATATACTACATTGGATTTTAAAATGAATAATCTACGTCATCGAACGTCACGACTCCTGCTCCACCAGTCATATAAACGATGTCACCAACAATAGTACGTCCCATATCGCTCACCAACACGACTGCCATATTGGCTATTTCGCACGGCATAGCAAAACGTCCGGAAGAAATTCGGGAACGAGCGATATTATCCGTATCATCGCCCAGCAGCATCGACGTAGCAGTCGGCCCCGGAGCTATACCATTGACCACTATCCCGTATGGAGCAAGGGACTTCGCTAAACCAAGAGTCAATCCTCGTACTCCCCACTTGCTTAAGGCGTAAGCCGAAGTAGCTGGTCGCAAACTTGATGATGATGCTATGTTCAATATATTGCCACGTATGTTGTTGTCCTTCATGTAGCGTGCCACTTCTCGACTGAGGTAGAAAACACCTTTAAGATTGGTATCGAGTACAATGTCATAGCACTGTTCCTCTGAGTCGGCACCGAGTACTCCGGCATTATTCACGAGTATATCGATTTTACCCAATGCCTGCGTTATTCGTCGCAAATTCTCATGCAACTGTGTAACCTTGGAATTGTCCATCTCAAAGCCTAAGATTCGACACTCGTCCACACCACATACCTGCCGTAACTTCGTAACGGCTTCAGTGGCACTCATAGCACGACGGCTCGTTATGGCCACTGAAGCACCAGCCTTCAGGAAAGCTTCGGCAATGGCAAAACCAATGCCGCTTGTCCCCCCTGTCACCAATGCAAAGCGTCCTCTCAACAATTCGTTCGGAGCTAATTCCGTAATATTAGCCACAGTCATTGGAGCAAATAAGTTCATCATTCGCCTAATGTTTCTCTTCAGAAAAGTCTTCACGGCCATATTTATTGTCTATGGATATAGAATATTTATTGTACAACTGTAACCCCACATAAACTCATTGAACAGTTTCACATGTGCCCTTTCCCTGTAACTTTCAGGAGTACAACCTTCACATAATGCGGATATCTGTGAAGTTTGAGAATTCTCGGCACATTGCTAACGAACCGAGCCCTCTTGGAATATCTCTTATACCCTACCTTCTTGAGCCAGTGCAGTAACTTATCACAGCATGGATAAATTGTAGAATCATCGATTGAATCCACAATGTCCCAAAGCCAACACAAGTTCCGATCATGATAGCAATAGGAACGTACAAGGCGCGAAAAGTTCTTTTCATTGAAGTTTGCAAACCCCCAATCCACAGGGTTTTCGCCCGCACACAGTATATTAAGCTGCGTCCTCACGCACTTGGTACATACACAGCACTGCTCAGTGCTGTCAGCGAAGCAAGTCCATAGCCTTGTCTTTTTACCACGTGCAATGCACCACTCCAAGATATTCTTCACCTTTCGGGAACGACGCGTATAAAGCCCATCCTGCTCCCCGAAAAAGACGCCAGCGAACCTAATGGAATCCGACAATTCCGGATTCGCGCCATCCAAATTACTAGCGAGATTATCCTCCAACTGCTCAAATGCAGAACCCAATATCAGGTTACTTATGCCCATGGCATAAGCGAAAGGTGCAGCAGAAAGAATATTATTCAAGTATTTTATGCCAAACCATCCATCAAAAAGAAATGCCTCGCTGTTGAGATTAAAGGAATTCTTCAAGTCGTACTGTATCCTCGCATCATCGAAAATATTCACAAGGAAATTGTTTGTGATCAAAAGCCAATCACTTTCTGAAATGGCGGAAAACTCACGTATAAGCTGTGACTTGGCATTAAGAAAATCCCACCCTGAATTTTCTTTTTTAGTCTTTTCCACGCTCTCTATACTTGGCACACTCACAAGAACACTTCTCTTTCCAAGATTGTCTATCCCCGCATGTAGTGCATCAACACCTCCCGAAAAAAAGACAATATTGTCGAAACGGCTTTCGGGCATTTTATTCTCTACGACGGTTTTAGCCGTCACTTTGCCACGCCATTCTTCTTTGAAAGGACCATAAATTTTAGAATAAGCGGCATAAATTGTGGAAAGGTCATCGTAAAGCGTCTTGTCTATTGAAGGCACGACAAGTTTCACACCATAAAACCATGTCACAGGTATCAGGTAAAGTGTAACGGGTATTGCCAGTATTGATTCAGGAAGACCTTCCGGAGAGAAGCCGAAGCTTTCCGCATTATAATATTTCACCCACGCCTCAACCTTCTCATTTTTTAAGAGGTGTAATCCCGTATGGTCATGTATTTCGTACTTGATAATGTCATCCACTGCGACAATTTTCGTAATTTCAATTGTTTTAGTCATAATCTGTTTCTCCTAATATATTTTATTTTTTATCGTAAATGACGATATCAAATCTTACTACAAACTTTTTCCTTCAGGAGTTTTTTCACATAAAGCCGCTCCCTCTTCGCCATACCGATCACGAATACAGCCACGCAAGTAAAAGTCGCTATCGCCAGAGTTCTCACGACAAAAATACCCAAAGACGGAGTATCCTTTCCGGGCAAGACATAAACGAAAAGTGCAGAAACAAGGAATACTAACAATGACGGCAATAAGCACTCCCTAAAAAAGCGGGCGATGGGAAAAGAATATTTCGAACGCGAGTGCAAAAGCAGTGCCACAAGCACGAAAAACTTAAATATGATATTGAGCACGAAAACCGATTCGACAGCCATACCAATCTTCAAGCAGATATACGAAGAGATGAAATTCCCCAAATAGATAAAGGTCAGTGCTATCTCGAAAGATTTAATTTTCCCCTGTGCCAAAACGCCTGTAGTAAGTGGACTTACGAAACATTCAATAAGCGAATACAAAAGAATAAGCACGATGAAGCTTGTCGTGTGAGCAGGGACATCAACGAGCCATAACCTCAGTACATAATTAATGCCGGCACAAAGTGGAAGAAGGATTATCAACAAGATGCAAAAACCGTACTTCTCACTCCGGATTATAAGGGAGTGCATAGAATTCAAATCTCCGGCTGCACAGTTCTTAGTGATTTGTGGGTTAGATGCAATCATGAAATTGGAAACGAAACTATACACGGCGGCATTCACTTGCATCGCAATTCCCTGCGCAGCATTCACAGCCGGTCCGCCGAACAGGTTTAAAAGTACGCTACTTCCTTGCTCTTTCAAAACAACAACACCATTGCCTAAAAATGCCCAACCGGAAAATGCAAACATCTTGGAAAGCAGTTTCTTGTCGAATCCTCGCACAAAACGGCACTCTTCAAAATTGCGTTTGCAATAAATAGTATAAACACTACGAACAATCAAAGAAACCACTACCATACAAAAAGCATAAAGCATTAATTTGTCTGATGATGTAATCATGAGCAAATAAGCCACTAACAACTTTAAAACGACCTCCAGAATACTGATATAAGCAAATGCCTTCATCTGCTCACGGGCAATAATCAATGCATTGTAAGGGACACTGAGTAAATTGATAAAGAAACTCAACGTGGAGAATAATAGCACGTAGAGTGCAACGTCCAAGCGCTCGGAAGGTATCACCATCTTATTCTCAACAAACCATACTCCAAACGTGGCTATCAACAAAGAAATAATTAGCCCTATAACAACCTGTATGACAAGCGAAGAGGAGAAAATCCGTTGCAAACGGAAAGTAGTGACATCCGGCTGCCCCATCTCATAAGTTATAAAACGGCTGATGGCTACAGATAAGGCACCGGATAAGATACTAAACATGGCCACGAATCCACCTACCACATTGTAAATACCATAATCCTCTTCGCCCAATGCAGCAAGTATTACACGAACCGTGTACAAACCTACCGCCATTACCAACAATTGCCGGATGTAAAGAAAAAAGGTATTCTTTGCTATGCGCTTGTTGTTATCGGATACAGACATTCAGCATTATTTTAATAATCAGCTAGCGCCCTATTTTAACGCCCTCCAAGATAGCCCCCTTGCTTGTATATGTTTTCGCCATTATTGCATACCTGTCCTTGTCTACTTCTGGATACCAAAAATCTTCAATATCCGTTTTAAAAATAATCGCATCATGAGCACATACAGCACCACATGCATTGCAACCGCAACACATCATTTTATCTGTAGCATCAATCATATTTTACGACAGACTTTTATTCCCAGAGAACATCTTTATAATAAATCAACTTCCTCAAAAGGATAAGGATTCTCCTCAATATATTGCAATTCCTCAATTATCTCCACTTGCTCCAAATTCAATCGGGATGTTTCCCAAGTTGAAATTATGGCATGTGCTTCCTCAGCCAATTTTTCTTCATATACTTCACCATAACAATAAGTCAGCAGACGGACTTTCAGGAGCGAAGGCTTTAGTGTGGGAAGCACTGCAAAACTACGATCCAGAACCTTCTGAATATATTCCTGTTTATGCCCATTATCATACATTGTGGCATTGAAGGCCACCAAAAGACCTAAACACAACTCAGCTTCAGCTTCAGGAGTAGAGCCATGCTTTCCATACGAGTTCAGGGCTGATTCATAAACATCACGATTCAGACGGGTGAAATCATCGACATAAATCGGACGGTCATCCTGCCCCAGAGTGAGAAGACTGTGAGCCAGGGAAAATAAGGATGAAACTTGATCACTCATATATTTAATTATGATTTATGATTTATAACACTGAAATTAGTCGGCTATAGGCTCTACCAGTGAAGAGTGAATAAACGTTGTGGCAACAGCCATAACCCCTTCAATATTCACAACTACACGACGGTCGCGACGAATACGAACGAACTCCCCCACAGCTCCTTCGAAAACACCGCCTATAACGCGCACTTTCTGACCTTTTATCAGTTGAAGTTCGGCTGGTTCCACATAAACAATCGATTCCTCATAGGTACCAGCAACAAGAATGAAGCTGCGCATCTGACTGTCGGGAATGACAATGGGGAGACGCTGTTCGCGATCCATGATATAGCGCATGGGGATATTCATACCGGCTTTGTCCTTTAAGGCATCGATACGCTTGCGAGTAGAGCGAATGAAAACAAGATTATGCACGGCAGGAACAAGCCTACGAATGCGACGACCCTTTTTCACAATATAATCGCGACGCATGGGTATGAAATTCTCAATCTTTTCCTCGTCGAGAAAAGCTTTCAAAGCTAACTCACGGCTATAGGTGACACGCACTGCAAACCAGTGAAGATGCGGAGAATGTGAAGTGATGTTCACGTCAGAATATTCTTTGGGGACACCGGAGTAGTGAAATACTTACCGATTAATTTATGTAATGCAGTTATTTTTAAGAACTTATGTTGCATTCATATTATCTCAAAGCGTTTCGCCATCACGGTCAAAAAGCAGTGAAACAGTTATGTGAAAAAGAGATTAACGAAGAGATTAATGGAGCTATAATGTCTTTTAATCGTTCGTTTAATGTGCACTATGTTGAACACAAAGTTCAGATGCCAAAAACTATAAAAAGGAAAAGATATTAAATATATTTATCACCAATAATACAATACTGATAATCAATAATATACTTATAAAAATAGCTTTAAAAGCAAATATTTTTATTAAACATCTTGTTCATCTCAAAAATACCCTTTATCTTTGTGCACATTAAACGAACGTTTTTTATCCACCCCTATTTTACAGAAGCAATTCACTGTTATCCAGCGGTTTATTATTAAAACAAAAGCATTCAAAAATCTTCCAAGTTAAGCCAACTTTTGATATTATAAAAATCGCCCGCCAATCATATCCATCTATATATTAAGCACTTAGCAAATATTTAATTATTCCTTTAGATTTCATTTTAAATCATATAATAAAAACCCTCCCCCCCCGTTATTTAGTAAAAACCCGATAACGGCATGAGATTAAAAGCCCTGCGCCTCATATATCTATTCCCTATATTCTTCCTGTTGTCCTTCAACGCTTGTGACGACATGGACGATTATTCATCCGACCCGAAGCATACACTTTGCTTCTCGCAGGATACGCTATGCATGGATACTGTTCTCGCTGGCATTCCCACATCCACCCGTCAACTGAAAGTATACAACCCGAATAAGAAAGCATTGTTAATATCTTCCATAATTCTTGCCGATGCCGGAAAATCTGGTTTTCGCATCAATGTGGATGGCATAAAGGGAAATCAATTCTCCGATATAGAAATTGCAGGCGAAGACAGCTTGTATATTTTTGTAGAAGCGACCCTGCCTCAGCAAGACAATGCCGACATCAGATTCATAAAAGACTCTATTCTTTTTCAACTGAATGGCATCCGGCAAGAAGTAAAATTGCAAGCATACGCACAAGATGCTTTTACTTTCCGGGGAAAAGTAATTGAAAAAGATACCTTGATTACATCCCAACGTCCGATACTGATTTATGACAGTATCAGTGTTGCTCCGGATGCACACTTAACACTTGCAGCAGGCACCCGTTTGTATTTCCACGGCAAGGCAGGAATGCAGGTACACGGACGCCTGTCAGTAGAAGGTACCCTTTCCGCTCCGGTTGTTTTCCGGGGAGATCGTACAGACCGGATGTTCCCCTATCTTCCTTATGACCGGTTACCGGGACAATGGGGAGGCTTACGTTTTTACAAAACCAGTTATGAAAATCATCTGGTCTATGCGGATATTCACGGTGGTAGTTTCGGCATTCGTTGCGATTCTTCGATAACAGACCGCAGGAAACTGACATTGGAATCCTCTATCATACGGCAAGTATCGGGCAATGGACTGGAGTTGACGTCGTGTCAGGTAGCGGTAGGAAACAGTGAGATTAGTAATGCGGGAGAAAGCTGCGTCAGTCTGTTAGGGGGAGATTATACATTTACCCACTGTACACTGGCAAATTACTTTAGTTGGAATGTACGGAAAGGGGCGGCATTGCAAGTGCGGAATGAACAGGATGACACTGCATATCCGCTTTCATCGGCTATTTTCCGTAATTGTATTATTGCGGGTTCGGGCACAGACGAAATTAACGGAGGACGCTCTAAAAATGAGAATATAGCTTTCAATTATTACTTCTCACACTGCCTCATCAACTCGATAGAAGAAGAGAATGACAAGATAGTCAATGTTATTTGGGAAAAGGATGATAATTTCATGCTGATGGATAACCGTACACAGGAATACAATTTTAATCTTGGTGAAAAATCCAAAGCCATTAATTGGGGAAGAAAAGAGGATGCAAACACCTACCCAATTGACAGAAATGGACACTCCCGCCTACAGGATGCAGCACCGGATGCAGGATGTTATGAATCTATGATCTTGGCATCATACTAAAAAACAACTCTCAATGAACATTAAATTATATATTACTTTTTCATTTCTGTTCGCTCCTTTTTTCTTTCTTTGCGGACAAACGAAAAAGGACACCCTCTCTTTTCGCGTTGTCAGTTATAATGTTGAAAACTTATTCGACTGCCGCCACGATACGCTAAAAAATGACTATGAATTCCTACCTGACGCAGTACGCCACTGGAATTATACAAAATATAAAAAGAAGCTGGATAACATAGCCCGCACCATCACAGCCGCAGGCGGTTGGACTCCACCAGCACTTGTTGCCCTCTGTGAAGTGGAAAATGACAGTGTATTACGCGACCTGACTCAGCACTCGGTTCTTCGGGAAGCCGGATATCGCTATGTGATGACTAACTCACCCGATCAGCGAGGAATCGATGTGGCATTGCTTTACCAACGGGACCGTTTCAAACTGATTTCCTATCAGGGAATCCCCATACCTCATACATCCGGTAAAAAGAAATTTCGCCCTACACGGGATATACTACACGTTTATGGGATGTTATTAAACCACGATACACTGGATGTTTTTGTAGTTCATCTTCCGTCCCGTTCAGGAGGTGCCAAAGAAAGCGAACCTTACCGTCTGCATGCTGCCCGGCAGTTGAAAGCTGCGGCAGACAGCGTCTATCTCCATCGGTATCATCCGCAAATTCTTATCATGGGAGACTTTAACGATTATCCCGATAATGCATCGGTCAGCAAAATAGTCTCGGCAGAAGCGCCACCTCAAAACAAAAACAGTCTGCAACCACAAAGATTTTATCACTTACTTGCCCGTAAGGCCGCTACACAAAAAGGTTTCGGTAGTTATAAATATCAGGGCGAATGGGGTTTATTGGACCATATCATTGTCTCCGGCACGCTTCTCCAGCCGGATGCAGACTTTTGTACCTGTGAAAGCAAAGCCGATATTTTTCGTCCTTCTTTCCTATTGACGGATGATAAAAAGTATGGCGATGTAAAGCCATTCCGCACTTACTACGGAATGAAGTACCAGGATGGTTACAGCGATCACCTACCTGTATGGGCAGATTTCCGGCTCATTTATTAATCCGAATACTGATACAATTTCAAATCAAACTTCTGTACCATTACCAGCAAATGGTCGAATATATCAGACTGAATACGCTCATATTCTTTCCACACCTTATTCCGGGAAAAGAAATAAACCTGAATAGGAACTCCGTAAGTTGTCATTTCCTTCTGACTGATAATCAAGTCCAGATCCTGATTTACAACAGGTAGGCTACAAAGATAGCGTTCGATGTAAACACGGTAGAGTTGTGCATTAGTAGGCACCTCTCCTTCCGCCGGCTGATAGTCCGCCATCAAAGGCACTTCCTTTCGAATGGCATCCAACATCTCAGGAGTGCAGAACTTCAATGTGGTCATGTCGAGATAGATATTCTTATCCACACGACGGCCGCCACTCTCCTGCATGCCGCGCCAGTTCTGAAAAGACCCGTTCACTAAGGTATAAGGCGGAATGGTAGATATTGTGTTATCCCAGTTTTGTATCTTCACCGTATTGAGGGTAATCTCTTTGACGATACCATTCGCTCCCCCATTGGGCAAAGCAATCCAGTCACCGATACGCAGCATCTCATTGGCAGAAAGCTGTATGCCAGCCACGAATCCCAAAATACTGTCTTTGAAAACCAACATCAGCACCGCCGCCGAAGCACCCAATCCGGCAAAGAGCGTAGCGGGCGATTTATCTATAAGAATGGAGACGGCAAAGATGGCTGCTACAAAAAAAACAAGTACTTGCAGTACCTGAATAAAACCTTTCATTGGATGATTCTTACTGGTATCTTTCTGGTTTTGGAAATCCAAAAATACAAGCAGTAAACCATTGGTAGCAAAGGCAAGTGCTGCCACAATGTACACGGCGCAGACCTTTTGTGCTAAATCCAGCACTTCCAAGCCATGAACAAAAGCATAGGGTAACAGGAAGTAAATCAGTATTCCCGGCAACGTATGTATCAGATGGGGTACTACTTTCCGCTTCATCAGCAAGGTATTCCAGCGATGGGGTGAGCGCTTGGTATAATGCTTCATACCTCCCACAAAGATAGCTTGGCACAAATAATCCAACCCTATAGCCATAGCTATTATCAGTACGGCAATAATGGTTTCATCAAAGGTATTCGCAAACTTAGGGTCTACTCCCCAACCTACAAGGATTTTGTTCATCCATCCACCTAAAGTTGTCATATATTTACTTGTTTTATTAATAATAACGGAAAAAAGGGGGTAGTTGTTTATTTTTCCAGGTCAACCGGCAAGTGATTGTTTGTATTGATGCCATTGTGCATGCTGCTTATAAGGATAAAATAACAGTCAGTGAAGAAAAAGTGTCTGCTTTCAAAGTATGACTAAACTTTTAACATAACAAATAGTTATTATTTCAGTTAATTATCGTATATTTGAAAATTAGACTTATAGACCAACTAAAAATTAAAAGTATGACACAGATTAAAAGACTACTAAGCAGGGGGGTATTTACAATAATACTTTGCAGTGTTGCGGCATGCAGCAATGATGATAACGAGAACATTGAGGAAATCAAAGACGCAAGTTACACATTAGATGAAATAGAATGGAAGTTTGATAACGATGGAATTAAAGTCACTGAAATAGAAATACCGGAAGAAATTTACAAAAACCCAAGCAATAGTGAAATGCTGGTAACAGTTTGCTCCGTTGAAAACTTTATGCAAACATCCCAATTCTATTCTGATGACCCGAAATACTTTCAACTTTTAGTTCAAAGTCCTATAATAGAGGTCTGTATTCCTTCTGGTGAAATACCTTTTGATGATTTCTTTCACACATCGGGAGGGCCTGAAGTTCCCTTTTTACTTGAAGAATACACCTATTCTCCTCACTCTTATTCTACAAATACCAGTAAGTTACCTCCACACAGTATACTGAAATTTAATGCTACTGTCATCAAGCGTAATGTTACTGCTATTTATCGTGCCCGTTTTATAGGAAATGATTCCGGTAAACAAGTTGAGATAACAGGTAAATGGCACGGGGTTTATTATGACAGTCTAGAAAATATAATAAAAATAGAAGAAATAAAGTAGGCACCTTTACGTGGAGAAAATAAGGAGTTGGCACGAAACAAATAAGGTTCGAATAGAGGAAAACTATAATTTACTTCGTTATTTTCACAGTAAAGCGCTCACGGATACGAGCCATCAGTACAGACAGTTGATTTTATCGCTGCGGTGAAAGAAGCGGATTATCTTATTTTCTTAATGAACATTGCTTTTGCGTGTTTTGCAAGATTTGACAGCATAGAATCCGGACCATGATATAAAATGCAATTGTCCAGACAGAGGATTATATCCATTTCCATTTCGGACAAACTTGAATACATATTGGTCTGATATTTACGTCTGATTGTAGACATGTTCATAGGTTTTTTGATTATTTCGTAATAGTTACTCTCCTCATGGTCATTAATAGGCTGTGATAAATATTCCAATAGCCCGCTAGACTTCATTATCTTTGCTGCCATAGTATATAAACCATCCATCGTGACTGGTTGCTTCGGAATAGCTTTATATATTTGCAATAGTCGCTGTATCTCATAATAGCTTTGTTGCATTACCCTAGTGTATTCTGCTCTCTCTTGGGGCCCTAAGGTTGCCCACAATTCTTCAAAACTTTTTTCATGCACACGTGAACTTAAGAACGGAGTTAACTCTGGATATGTTTGATTGGCATATATATTTTGATCTTCGTTTATATCCGTAACCTGCGGTGTAGCATCATATTTCGAATGTATTGTTGCAGAAACATGATTGATGGAACTAGATCTATCCTCAGGGTTCAGAATATCTGCGGTGCAAGTTAATGTGCTTTCAATATATTTAGATGAGGGAATGGGAGGATTGAATTCCTGAAGTCCTCCATGGTTCACCTTTACATGATATTTGACTAATTGCTTCTTAACATTAACCCAATCCTTAACCGTCGCTTCGATTGCCGACTCGTGCTTGTCGTTTGCATCAGCAGTAATAGGGAAAAGATTAAAACCTCTCCCCGGTCCACCTACATTGTCATTCAGTAGATGTCCTTTTATATATTTGTATTGATTTGGCAATGTTGGATCTGTAGGAAGCACCGAACATATTTCTTTTAATGCGCCGGAGCCCGGTGGATCACCAGCAATATGATTAATAGCCAGATAAGCTGTCATTTCGATACCGACCTCACTGCCACCTATATTTTCAGTTTCCCACGTAGCATTGCTTTCCGGATCATTATAACCTTCTCTACTCAGTGGTTGCTGTATTACTTGTCTTTGAACAGCCTTTATCATGCTTTGCTGCAACTGTACACTATGACGGTTGTCGACAAATGCCAACTTTCCCTGCCGACAACTTTCACTATCTGAATTTATCGATAATGAATGTGATTTGCATTGCTCACTAGGTTTATTTATCTTACTCATAGCTTTGTATTCCCATAGGATGTTTCTTCTAATCGTATGTTTCGGAGGCGTACGAGGCGAAGATACAAAACTTTTCAATACGACTCTTGCTCCTTTGGCATATATTTTACCTATATGAAAACAGCCTGTGAGATACGTGCCCGACCAATAGATCTATGTCATAGTTTATATCATTATTTTCAGCACATACCCTTTCTTCATCAGCGACTCAATCTTCACCGCCGAATCGTTACGAAGTGCCTTGCGCAAATAAGTTATCTGTACATTCAAAGCAAGAGAATTAGCATAAGAAACACTACCCCAAGCAGTGTTTAATAATAAGTCACGATCTACGGAAAGATTAAGATTCTTTGCCAGAAGCCGCAGAATATCCGCTTGGCGGGAAGTGATGAGCACCTTATTATTTCCCGTGCGGATTTCATTCGTGCTGTAATTAAATACGGACTGGCCGAAGCGATAAGTTTCTTCTTCCACCGTATCAGAGAGTTGCAAAGTGAAGCGTTCACGGATACGAGCCATCAATTCTTCCGGATAGAAAGGCTTTGACAGATAGTCATTGGCACGGAGTTGGAAACCTTGCAGACGGTCAGCTTTGTCACTACGGTCGGAAAGGAAGAAGATGAGGACATGCTTGTCTGTTTCACGTATGCGTTCGGCAACTTCAAAGCCATTACAACCGGGCATATTGATGTCAAGTAATACCAAATCGGGCTTTACAAGCGGAAATTGTTCAAGAGCAATTATTCCATTTCCGGCATAGGTCACTTCATAGCCTTCTTTTTCAAGAAAGCGTTTCAATAACATCGAGTACTTCAAATCATCGTCGGCGAAAAGTATCTTTAAAGGCTTCATATAATTATTTGTTTTATACCACAGATTACACGGATTATCACAGATTTATTGCGGAATATTAATTTCGATCTCCGTTCCCTTGCCTATCTGGCTAGTCAACGAAATATCTCCGTGATGCGCCTCCACCAGCAACTTCACATAACTCAATCCCAATCCGATGCCCGGCAATGAGCGGTCGGGAAAATTGCTGCCACGATAGAACTTATCAAATACACGGGTTTGCTCGGAAGCCGGAATGCCGATGCCATTATCGGATACGCGAATTGTCAGTTGATGATCGTGCAACAGGCAATCCACAGCTATGCGGACGGACGTATCGGAATACTTCACGGCATTCTCTATCAGGTTACTGATGATATTGGAAACATGTACCGGGTCTGCCGTCACAAGGGTTTCTTCACTGAAATGGGTTTCAATAGAAACGTCTTTGCCTTCGGGCACATGGTAGAGGCGGATAAGTTTCTTCAGGGTTTCCTTGATATTAAATGTACGAATAGACAATTGTGTATGTTCATCATCGGCACGCGTCATGTCGCGCAACTTCGAGAGATAAGCCGAAAGGTTATCCAGTTCGGACATCGAATCATGGATTACTTCATCCATCGCTTTCTCATCCGTGCGCAAAGACTTGTCATTGAGGAAAGCAACGCACATCTTCAGAGCCTGCACCGGTCGTTTCAGTTCATGTATCATGGTGTTCACAAAACTTTTCCGGAGTTCGTCTATACGGCGTTGTTTCAAGATGGTTTTTATCTGAAACAGCAGGCAGACCCCCAACAAGAATATCAGACAAAGGCTGCCCAGAAGTTGCCAACCCATACGCACCAACACAGCATGTGCCGATATCTCGACTTTAGCTACAACAAACTGATGCTTCAAGGGATTATAAGGATAGCTCACTTCAACATATGGATTCAGCAATGTGCCCTCCCGCCTCATCACCGGATCCCACTGGAAGCTGGTATCTCTGGAAACTTTCAATCTCGTAGTAAATAAATGGGAGTCCAAACGCAAGGCAAGCAAAGAGTCAAATTGCTGCAACACAAAAGGCGCATCCAACTCCAGCTTATAAAGATTGATAATGGAGTTCAGGTTGGGAACAGCCTTATCAGGCATGGCAATCCGGAACGAATCCAGAAAAAGCACTCTCTCCTGGGGTATCAGGCTATCCAGTTTAGCCCATGTCTTCTTTTTAATTGCATTCCCTTTGATGGAATCAGCCTTGTGCGCATCGGCAGAATCATTTTGATGTATGGTGATGCTTTCAATATCCACATATTTGGCATCCGCATTATCCAGATTTCTTCCTTTCAGTGCACCAAGTATCAGTTCATTGATGGTAGTCATACCTTCCATATCCGTATACGTATTCAGATTATAGAAGAACATATTTGCCTTGTTGAATACCTTTTTAGGTTGCGGGGCGCGGATGGAATCATATTGCCCTGCTGTCTGCAAAATGCTGTTATAGATGTCATCAATCTGCTCGTCATTCATATACTGATACTGGTTGCGCAACCAATAAAGTTGTCCGCCTGTGATAAGTAGCATCGCTACGATAGAAAGCATCCATACTATCTTAATCCGTCGTTCCATAATCATTTTCTTTTTTTTAGTACCGGCAAAGGTAAACGTTAGCCCGCAAATACAAGTACACGCGAGGCAGATATTATCGGTAGCATAATATTTCAGTAATAACTTTCGACCTTTCCTGAAGCGAAAACCGCATAGATTTGCAGCATGAGAAATTGATACCAGAATGTAGAACCCACAAAAAAGTAGAAACGTATGAGTACAAAAATTATTTTCCTCAGTGTATGTCTCGCAGCATTATGCGCATCGCAGGCAAAGGCACAGATTATTGTCTCTGATGGCACTAAAGTAGTGAACGATACCATCGGCGAAGCACAACTTCTTGTGCAATATGAAACGCGCTGCATCCCCAACACTGAGAAACCGGAAAAGGCGGTGGAAGAAACCATGATGCTGGAAGTCGGCAAGAATCTTTCCAAATTTTATAGCTATACCAAGTATGTGTGCGATTCTGTGCTGGCAGTGGACTTTGCCAACAAGGCTTCGCAAGAGACCATCAATGAACACATGAAGCAATACGGAGGAAGCAAATTGAGTGAACGCACCTTCAAAGGGTATCCTGCAGGAAAAGTAACCACACTTGATGAAGTGGCAGGCATGACACGCCTCCGTTGTGAAGAGAATGAAGAACGTCCGCAATGGAAAATACTGGCTGAAAACGACAGCATTCTCTCCTACCTCTGCGGGAGAGCCGAATGCCAGTTCAAAGGACGCACGTGGACAGCATGGTTTACGGCGGATATACCAGTCAGTGATGGCCCCTGGAAACTCTGCGGACTGCCGGGACTGATATTGAAAGCCGAAGATAGCGAGGGACATTATTCGTTTACTGCAACGGGAATGGAGCAATGCCACACGTACAAACCCATTCTCTTTGACGGAAAGAAGCATGAACCGATGAATCGCAAAGCGTACGATAAAGTGCACGAAAGATATTATGCCGATCCGGTAGGATTCATCACAGGAAGCATGCCTAATGTAACCGTTACCATACAAGACGAGCATGGCAATGCAACAAAGAACCCAAAGAATGTGCCTTATAATCCGCTGGAACGGGGGAAATAGTTATCTTATAAATCTCTATTATATAAATAAAGAATAATTCTCTTATCTCTTAAAGTTTCTGTTACCAACACCCGGGTGCTAGATATGCTGGCACACGGATGTAGGTAAGTATATCTTTCAATCACTTTAGTTTATGAATAAAGTACTCCATATTATAAGTTTCCTGTTTTTTCTTTGTCTTTCCTACTCTATGCAAGCTCAAACGCTGAGTGGTATGGTAACAGACGCAGAAAGTAATCAACCGCTGGAGGCAGTCATGATCGGCGTAATGCGTGGAAATACAATGATAGACTATACACTGACAGATGCAAAAGGATACTATAGCCTGACATGGAAACACAACGGCACATTGCAACTTAGCGCCTCCTTACTGGGCTACAAAAGAGAAGTACGGAACATCAATGCCGCCGGAGCTCAGAACTTCAACCTGCAATCGGAAGCCATCGTATTGAAAGAAGTGCAGATACGTCCCGGACGCATCAATACGCGAAAAGATACTGTAAGATACGATTTGGCTCAATTCGCCTCATCCAAAGATGTGCATATCAAGGATGTACTGAAGAAACTTCCAGGTGTGGACGTAGATGAAAACGGACAGGTGAAGTACAAAGGAAAAGCCATAAACCACTACTTCGTAGAAGGAATGGACGTGACGGGCGGACGCTACAATCAGATCAATAACAATCTGGATGCAAAAGCAGTGAAGACGGCGGAAATCATGGAGAATTATCAATCAGTGAAAGCATTAAAAGGAAAGATTAACTCGGACGAAGTAGCCTTGAACCTGAAGCTGGACCCGAAAGCCCGCGATCAATGGATAGCAAACGCCACACTCGGTGCAGGATGGAGCGACGACAACAATAAGCCACTGTGGGAAGGCGTGCTAAATGCGCTACAACTGGGTAAAAGCAAGCAAAGCATCTATAATTATAAAACGAATAATAACGGTAAAGACCTCAGTACAGAGCAAATGGTATTGGCAGGAGATGCCTGGCAACAAATCCCTCTTTCCACCTTCCTGTCCCAGCTGGGCATCAGTGCTCCACTGGACAAGAAGCGGTTACTCTTCAACAAGACACACATCCTGAACGGAAACCGGATGTACAAATGGAACGACGACCGGAGCCTGCGGCTGCAAGCCGGATATACACACGATCTGATCCGTCAGCAACGCGGAAATACACAAATCTATTATCAACCGACTGACACCGTACGAATTGATGAAACGTACCATTACCGACTGATAAGCGATGCAGCAAACCTGGAACTGCGCTATGAAGATAATAATAGTCGGAACTATATATCCAACCGCTTCACCGTGGATGGAGAAATAAACCAAGGCCGTTCGGAAGAACTCCGGCAGACAATACGGACTTCGCAACTGAATGCAGGCAATTTCTTTAACCTCATCCAGAATAGGGAAAGCGGGACATGGGAGTTTCTTTCGGCTACGCGATATGCTTATCAGCCTACGTCACTCTTGCTTGAAAAAGGGAAAAGTAAGTTCGATCAACACAGCTTTTATATGGATAACAGTGCAGCTTATCTAAAGAAGTATAATGGTTTCACCCAACAATATAAGGTAGGAGTACAAGGAGAGTGGGCAGCAATGGAATATACCCCAGCAGCACAGCCCGCAGATTTCAACGCTTCCAACTTATCCCTATACCTCACTCCTTACTTCCAACTAAACCGTGGAAAATGGTTATCAAGTCTTTCTCTACCTCTAAAAGCCCAGCGATACTTCTCGCAGCAACGTTCTTTCCTTTTCTTCAACCCTTCCTTGTACGCACGTTATCAGTTGGATTATCACTGGAAGTTTTCCTTTTATGGTAGTCTGAAACGCTCAGCAGGAGACATCACCGACCTATATCCCGGACTCTATCAAACCGATTACCGCACCTGGCGAAACGGAAACGGTCTTTTCCCTACCAGTACTCAGCAAACCTACAACCTTTATGGAGAGTATAAAAACACCGTGCAAGAATTCTTCATCACCGCTTCATTGACCTACAGCCGCAGCAACCGAAATACGCTTCTCGAACAAAGCGTTTCAGAAGATGCCATCCTCTACAAGCGCCGCGAGCAGCCGAATCATACCGATAGCTGGACTCTCAGTAGCACTTTATCCAAAGGCATATATGACTGGCATCTAAAAACCTCCCTCACCATACTACTCAGCCGTAGCAATGGAGAGCAACTCACCTCTCTGCCAGGAAGTGATGGCAATCCACAAAGCCTTCTGCAAATTTATCGCTACGATTACTTAAAAGCAGAGCCTAAACTAATTTGGTCCCCTACTGAAATTTTTGAAGCGGAATACCATGCTACACTAGGTTATGGTGGCAGCAAAATAGGCAGTAATACCCGCCTCACTCCACTACTGGATTTTGTACAACGATTACGACTTACGTTCAGCATCGGACAAGTAGATTTATGTCTCTCCGGTGAGCACTACCGGAATGACTTGGGTGGAGGAACACATCTAAATACTGTATTTGCAGATGCATCTCTTATATACAAAACGAAGAAATGGCGGTTTGAAGCCAACCTCAATAATCTGTTCAATAAGAAAAAATATGCTTATACCACCTATTCGGCTACGCAAAGCTATACTTCACGGCTAAACATACGTCCACGAGAGGTAATGGCAACGGTAAATTATCAATTCTAAAAAATAAATATAATAATCTCTACAACACCATGACCGTGGAGTATATCAGTATTCCCACTATTGTCAGTCCACCTATTAATATAGGCGCATTGATATGCGGTACTTTTTTCATGGTTTTATAGCCGCTCACTTTCATGAAAATGCGATATACCAAATATGCTGCAATCAGACCTATAATTGCACCTGCCAGAAGGTCGCCCGGATAATGCACACCTAAATAAATACGCGAATAACAAGTAAGCAACGCCCAACCCATAATGAACACAGTGAGCCATCGCTTCCGGAAAAGGAACCAAACGAAGAATGCCAGTCCGAAGGTGTTGGCAGCATGGCAGGATGGAAAGCCGTAGCGACCACCACGGTATCCGTTTACAATATGTACTGCGTCGGAAATCGGATTTTCCAGATTGGCAGGACGAAGACGCTCCACATACGGACGTATCAATGTTGCTCCTGTTTGGTCGGCAATAGTAATGACGAGTGCCAGGGCAATCATGCAAAACAATGTCACTTTCCAATGGAAATTGCGCAGCATCACATACCAGATAGCAGCATACATAGGTACCCAAATCCATTTACCGCTAAAAGTACTCATGAAATAATCAAAGAACGGACTGTGCATCCGGTTGATAGAAAGAAATATATTGGTATCTATGTTGACTACCTCATTCAAAATTTCTGATATCATAATTTTGCCTTATTTTATCGTTTTGCTATATCATCGTATAATTTCTGCAGATAGGCCTTGCCCGGAAGAAGGTTCTTCCCTTTCGTACTACCCTCATCCAGTGCTACGGCATTGGCTTCACAGTTAAATATCAACTGATTATCCGGTGTCACCATACCGAAAGCATCCGGAACTGCGAAGAAAGCAAAGTGGGGAGAAGCAGGATTAAGCATATCCTTACTGAACATAAATTCCTGATGGGGCAACGACAACTGCGCCAACAACGTAGCCGCAATATCGTGCTGGGAACCATAAATATCAATGCGCCTTGGCTTACTGATGGCACCGCCCACCAATAACAAAGGTACCTGATAGCGGCTTATCGTCATATTATCCAAGTATTCGGGATACGCACCCACATGATCTGGTACCAGTACCATCACCGTGTTCTTCCATTGCGGTAATTCGCGGAAACGCTTCACAAAATCGCCTACACAACTATCCGTATAAGCAAAAGCGTTCAGACGGTCATTCGCCAAACGACGGTAAGGGACTTCAAAAGGCTCATGACTACTGGAAGTCTGCAATGTCCGAAAGAAAGGCCGGGCGTTATCTGTGGCAACACTATCTGTAGCCTCCGCTTTCAAGTCTTCCAGAAGACGATTGAAAACAAGGTGGTCATGGGCTCCCCATTTGCTCAAACGCTCTGATACAGGAAAATCTTCATCGGAAACAATAGCATCAAAGCCTGAAGACATCAGGTAAGAGCGCATATTAGTAAAGTCAGCATCACCACCGTAATAGTATTTTGTTTGGTATCCGGCATTGCGCAAACTACCTGCAATAGCGGGAAGATTCTGTGTCTTGCGGGGATACTTCATGATACTTGTCGTAGGTTGTGCGGGATAGCCACTTAAAATAGCCACCAGACCACGGTCTGTACGGAAACTGTTGGCATAGAAGTTCGTAAAGAGTACTCCTCCTTTTGCCAGGCTATCCATTTGGATGGCAATATCCGGTTCACCACCCAAGGTGCTCATCAATCTGGAAGAAAAACTTTCCAGTATGACTAATATCACATTCGGACGTTCCGTCTTGAACAAAGCCGTACGCAAAGTATCTGGAATGGCGGCCGCGCTATCCAAAACCATCGGGTCTGCCAGTTTCTTCATTAGCTCATCCGCTTGCGCTGGTTCCATAAAGCGGTATTGTTTGCCGAAATCTTTTTGTTTTGAAAGAGACTCCATCAGGCTGAAAGCCGGATTAATAGCTGCATGGTTCAAGCGCAGGTTAGGACTGAAATAGACTTTACCCGTATTCATCGTAGAAACAGTGAAACCGCCACGGATTGGAATAAAAAGCAAGCCGGTAAGTAATAACATCACACCCGATACTGACAAACGGCGGTAAGGCAGTTTCATTCTCCTCCATATGCCTCTTTGTATCCAAAGAAAAATAACATATAGTAATGATGCATATAAAATCATGGCAACAATTCCACCCATCACCTGCCATATACTAATACTTGCCAGTGCATCTTTAGGAGAAGAGAAGAAATAAAAAAGCGGTGTAGCATCCAGACGGAAACCCCAATATTCATATAAGCCTAAATCAACAATGAAAATAACAGCAAGTAGAATAGAAATGAAGAGATAATAACCGTTCCAAATGCGACGAAGTGTACTGGAAAGCGTCCAGGCGGAAGCGATGAAAAGTAATCCTGGAATAGCCGTTAAATATCCGGCAAGTGAGAGGTCGAGAGGCAAACCATTCCAGATAACCTGAAAAGTGTCTGTCCAAGAAGTATTTGCATACAAAGAACTGTAGTAAAGTATAAATAACGGTTTCTGCAGTATGAAGATACAGACGAAGAGGATATACGTCTTTATCAACCCAATAAGCCTTTCTTTCATCAGCTTTTTCTCATTTTATATTCATATTGAGCACAAAAATAGTTGTTTTATTCTATTTTTCGCCAATATTATTCAAGAAATCCGTGAAAGATAGGCTTATAGAGTATTTTTTATTATCCGTTTACACGTTTATAGTCTTCGAGGAACTTTTTCAGTCCGGAATCCGTCAACGGATGATTAAGTAGACCTTTAATAGCAGAAAGCGGGCAGGTTGCCACATCGGAGCCCACTTCAATACATTGCACGATGTGTGCCGTGCTACGAATGGAAGCTGCAAGAACCTGGGTGGTATAACCATAGTAACGATACATTTCTACAATTTTACCTACCAGTGCGATACCATCTTCACAAATGTCATCCAAACGTCCCACGAAGGGAGATACATAAGTAGCCCCTGCTTTAGCAGCCAATAATGCCTGTCCTACGGAAAAAACAAGTGTGCAGTTGGTACGAATACCTTTGGATGTGAAATATTTGATAGCCTTGATACCTTCGGCAATGCAGGGCACTTTTACTACAATATGAGGATTGAGCGCAGCAAGTTCTTCGCCTTCCTTAATCATGCCTTCATAATCCGTAGCGATCACCTCGGCACTGACGTCGCCTTGTACGATGTTACAGATTTCTACATAGTGTTTCCGCTGATTTTCGACTCCTTTGATACCTTCTTTCGCCATTAGCGAAGGATTGGTTGTCACTCCATCAAGAACGCCCATATCATAGGCTTCCCGAATCTGATCTAAATTTGCAGTGTCAATAAAAAACTTCATGGCATAAACAGTTTTTTGTGATTAAAGTGATTGGGCTGCAATTCAAACAAATTGCAAGCATATAATATTAAGAACAGATAGTCTAGTAAAATGTTTTCTGTTTATACAGTTTTATCCTGATAAAGAGGAAAAGGGCCCAATGGCGAAACCATTATTAGACACACACATGAAAATTACTTCCCATTGGGCTTTCCTCATCCTATACGGAACCAGTTAGTAAATACACTTTGCCTGAAATCACTTCGGTACGTATTTTGCTTCCGCACAGCTTTTTCCGTTTCACAACGGAAAGAAATTATTATAATTATGGATTATGGAATCAATATTCAGGGGGAATATCATTCAACTGAGCTTTCGTAAACACAGGACCGTCTTTACAGACGTACAACTTCCCTACATTACACCGACCGCACTTACCTACTCCACATTTCATCCGGTTCTCTAAAGTGGTGTAAATGTTTTCATCTCTGAAACCGAGCTTTTCCAGTACAGGAAAAGTAAATTTAATCATTACCGGAGGACCACACACCACAACAATCGTATTGGTGCTATCGGGTGCAACCTCCTCCAAAACAGAGGGCACGAAGCCCACCTGTCCTTTCCAGTCGGGAGTTTCTCCACCCGGATCGACCGTAGTAATCAAACGGACATCCGGACGATTATCCCATTCTTTCAGTTCTTCCTTATAGACTAAATCGCCTACGGACTTCGCTCCGTAGACAATGGTGATATCATTAAAGTTCTCACGTAAATCCAAGGCATTCCATATTACACACCGCATAGGGGGCAACGCGATTCCGCCCGCTACGAATAGCAGATTCTTTCCTTTCCACTCATCTATAGGGAAAGTATTGCCGAAAGGCCCTCGGAAGCCGATAGTAGATCCTTCTTCCAGTCTGGACAGTCCCATAGTTACCCTTCCCGCTTCCCGGAAAGTACATTCTATATACCCTTTGCGCGTAGGGGAAGAAGCTATGCAGAACGTAGATTCCCCGTCGCCAAACGAAGAATATTCACCAAACTGTCCGGCCTTGAAGTGGAACTCTTCTCCTTCCTGCTCGTCCTTGAACTTCAACCGGAAAGTCTTAACTCCGGGAGCTTCGTTCGTTATTTTTTCAATTATCATCCTGTAAGGAAGATAAAGGGAATATTCCTGTCTATCCATGATTTGCTATCGACATTAAATGTTCAAGTATGTTCATATCAACCGGACAAGCACGGGAACAACGCCCGCATCCGGTACAGCCTGTTTCATTTATACGCTCTGGCATATACAAAAACTTATGCAGGATGCGTTGCCTCCAACGGGTACTTTGGGTAGACCGGGGATTATGTCCGGATGTATGCTGCGTAAATAATGAAAATCCACAGGAATCCCAGCAACGAATCCGGTTGCCGGAACTTCCCCGGGCATCTTCCTGAATATCAAAACAGGCGCAAGTGGGACAAACAAATGCACAGGCACCACATCCCAGACAGCGTTCGGACTGTTGTTTCCAGACGGGACTGTCAAAAGCACCTTCCAGCTTTTCATGGAGTCGATCGAGAGGAAAACGGACAGGTACGGATGCTAAATATTTCTCTTTATCTATTCCCTCAGCTAGTACGGGGGCTTTCACAAATTTCTCAATCAGCGATTGGCCTTTAGAAGTCAGCACCTCTAGCAAGGCGCTTTGATCGGGCAATTCCGTAATCTGTATGTCACTTCCTTCTGTGTTTCCCGGACCTCCGTGAACAGAAGTACAAAAACAGGAATCATCACACTGTGCGCAACTAAAACTAATCAAAGTCATTTTAGACCGACGTACATTGTATATATCATCTTTGTAATCCCAGTTAAACACAGCGGTGAGCGGAGCAAAACCTGCCGCATCACAGGGGCGCACTTTCCAAAGAACAATCTCCGGCAAGTCTCTTGAGTCGTTTTCTTTCAAGACTATGTCTTTCCCTTCTTTCCGATAAGAGAATAACTTTTCTGCTTTCGGGAAAGCAAAGCATTTCACCGATTGGGTAGTTTGCACATAGTCATCGGCTACTTTATCATCAAAAGCCAGCGATTGAAAATCGACTTTTTTTCCGTTGCGTACAGGTGCAAATACTTTTGTCTTGCTGCATACCATCTGTCGAAGCCACTCTTCCAAAGCATACTTACTGATATGTAAATTAGTCATTGTTTCCATTAGCGTATGAAATTTTCTTTATCTTCCACTCTGAAAGTGGCAAGTACATTACCTTTACCTCCAGTATCTCCCGGTTGTTTTCCGAACTCATCCCGGATGACTTCTGCCATACTCAACGTCAACAAATGAATGGGAATACCTACCGGACAAGCTTGTGCACATGCTCCACATTCCACACAACGTCCGGCCATATGCATCACCCGGTTTATCTGCCATTCCATGTTAGTCAACGGAGCCGACCATGCTTGTATCCATTGAGGACAGTTCACTTCGACAATGCACCTATTGCAATAACATAATGGACAAGCAGCACGGCAGGCATAACATTTTATACACTTTGACATTTCATGAAGCCAGTATTGCCAACGGTCTTCCTGCGTCATGCTTTGTAGCTTTTCTATAAGAAGACGGTTGTCAGCACTCATAGTTGCAAGATAATCAGCCATATAGATCTGAATATCTTCGAAGTTACCAAATTGAACAATTTCTCCCTGAGCATCTTGTGTAAGGATTATCCATTGGTTTTGCTTCAACTGATTCTCCGAAGCTAATTGCAGGATAGTGCGCAACGCCGGAAGATTGGCTACCAGCGCAACGCTATCTGCGCCCAATAACTCCAGTTTAGTCAGATAGACTGCCAGATTATTCGGACAATACTCATCCCAGATCAACCTGCCTGCATCCTCCATATTCCTACAAAAGAATGGGCGTGCTCCATGATTGCCCTTCTCAAAGCCAATAGCCAGTTTTACAGTGCCTTCAGCGAAGAGTGATTTTACTTTTTCTACCAAATTATTCATGAGCCACCTCCTGTTCCAGATATTCGGTTGCTTTTTTATATTCTTCGTAAGGACCTAACTCCCGTATATTGGCAACTGTCTGATTTACCAATTCCGCCCACTTCGCTCCCTCGGCAGCCGACACCCAGGAATAACAGATTCTCCGAATATCGATACCCAGAAAATCAAGTAATCCACGAAAGACGATCCAACGGCGGCGGGCATGAAAATTGCCAGATGTGTAATGGCAATCATTCGGATGACAACCGGATACTATGATGCCATCTGCTCCACCAGCAAAGGCTTTCAGTAACAGCATAAAATCAATTCTACCCGTACAGGGGAAACGTACTATTTCCACATTAGTCGCATACTTCAAACGGCTTGTCCCGGTCAAATCAGCCCCTGCATAAGTACACCAGTTGCAGACAAAAGCAACTATTTTCGGTTCAAATTCAGATTTATTCTCATTCATAACTTGCTTCTTTTTAATTGTTCAACAGAGCCATAACTTCGGCATAAACCTGTTCATTGGAGTATCCTTGTATATCGATAGACTTGGAACGACAAAAAGCAACACAAGTTCCGCACCCCTGACAGAGCCCCGGATTCACTTTAGCAACTGTTTTCAACACTTTACCCGTCCGGTCTTTTATTTCTTCTCGCTCGATAGCCTGATAAGGACAGACAGTCTGGCACATAAAACATCCCACGCACGTACTAAATACGGGAGGAGCCGTACGGTTGACAACAGCAATCATCGGTTCGCGCACCAGATTGGCTTGCGAAAATAAACCAGCCACCTTCACAGCTGCGCCTGATGCCATTCCGACAGTTTCAGGAATATCTTTCGGTGCCTGGCAAGCTCCCGCCAGGAAGATACCGGCAGTATTTGTTTCCACCGGTTTCAACTTCGGATGTGCTTCTGCAAAGAACTGGTAAGGATCGTAGGAAATATGCATCTTCTGAGCCAGTTCTTCTGCTCCCTTATTTGCCACTCCTGCCGTAGCCAATATTACCATATCAGCTTCAATCTCAACCGGAGAAGCGCTGAGTAAGGTATCTACTCCTTTTACAATCAATTTTCCTTCTTTCTCGTAAATCCGTGCCACGCGGCCTCGTATATAGTTTACACCATCCTCTTCAATAGCTCGACGAACAAATTCTTCATAATTCTTGCCTCCTGCACGGATATCCATATAGAAGACATAAGATTCACCATCGTGTACTTTATGCTGATAAAGCATGGCGTGTTTGGCAGTGTACATACAACATATTTTGGAACAATAAGGAATTCCCTTAGCCGGATCGCGCGAACCGGCACAAGCCACAAAAACAATCTTCTTAGGCACCTTGCCATCTGAAGGACGGCGTATTTCTCCCAAGGTCGGACCGGATGCCGAAGCCAGCCGTTCGAATTGGATTCCAGTAATGACATCCATATATTTGCCATAACCATATTCAGGAAAGAAATCCGTATTCAGTACATTAAATCCCGTAGTGACAACAATAGCCCCTACTTCTTCTGTCATAATGCGGTCTTGCTGGTCAAAACGTATAGCTCCTGTCGGGCACGTCTTCTCACAAACTCCGCATCTTCCTGTACGGAAATGAGTACAATGCCCCCGATCAATCACCGGTTTATTAGGAACGGCCTGCGGAAACGGAACATAAATAGCTGTTCGCATACCCAGTCCAGCATTGAATTCGCTCGGTATTTTCTTTGTAGGACATTTCGTTGTGCATAGCCCGCAACCCGTACATAGTTTCTCGTCAATACTCTTCGCTTTCAGACGGATATTAGCTTTGAAATTACCTATAAAACCTTCCAGATTCTCCAGTTCAGCATAGGTATATAGCTTAATATTTGGGTGCTGAGCAACTTCAACCATACGCGGAGTCAAAATACATTGCGAACAATCCAAAGTAGGAAACGTTTCCGATAATTGCGACATATGCCCGCCAATTGAGGGCTCCTTTTCTATCAGAATCACCTGATAACCACAATTAGCAATATCCAAACTAGCCTGGATACCTGCAATTCCACCACCTATTACCAAAGCTTTCTTTGTAACAGGGACTTGTATGGGATTCAAGGGACGATTTCGTTTAACCTTCTCAACCAGGCTTTTCACAAGGTCGATAGCCTTACGAGTGGTTGCTTCTCCTTTATCATGTACCCACGAACAATGTTCACGAATATTGGCTATTTCGCAAAGATAAGGGTTCAACCCCGCCTCGGCACATGCCCGGCGGAAAGTAGGCTCATGCATGCGGGGAGAACATGCTCCGACAACAACACCATCCAGCCCATGCTCTTTGATGGCATTTTTTATAATAGTCTGTCCAGGGTCCGAGCACATATATTTATAGTCAACCGCACATGCCACTCCTTCCATATCCGCAGCAGCCCCGGCAACTTTTGCGCAATCAACAGTAGCACCGATGTTTTCTCCGCAATGGCATATAAAAACTCCTATTCTTGACATAGCTCAGCCTCTTTTAAGTTTACAATCACAAAATGACGTTCTAATCCCAATTCTTTGGGTGAAAGTCCGATTGCCAATCCCAACACCTGGGTTATATAAAGTACAGGTATTGTTATCGGTTTCGTCAAATATCGGTTGATGACAGAACGACGCATATCCAGATTGGAATGACACATCGGGCAAGCCACAATCACAGCTTCCGCCCCCCGGTCACTAGCATCTTTCAGGATATTTCCGGAGAGACGTCCGACCAAATCCGTACGCGATACGGATAAGCCTGCACCGCAGCACTCGGTTTTAAAAGCCCAGTCGATAGGCTTAGCACCTAACAGAGACATCAGTTTATCCATACTTTGAGGATCTTCCAATCGGTCAAATTTTAGAATCTTATATGGGCGAAGTAGCAAACAACCGTAGTAACAAGCCACCTGATGAACAAACGGACGCACTATCTTATCAGGCAATGTATCCATAATATATTTCTCTATAAACTGGAGCACATTCAGCACTTTGACAGTGCCTAGATAAGGCAAACCCACAACTGTCAGAATAGTATCTTTTATTTCTTCATTGTTTGCCAACTCATGTTGTGCCACACTCAAACGATTGTAACAAGAAGCACAGGGAACTACAATTTCCTCAAAGCCCTGCTTTTCAGCCAGAGCCAGCACACGGATGGGCAGGGACAAAGACAACTCCTTATTCATGGAGTGTGCCGCAGTAGCTCCACAACAGTTCCAGTCTTGTATTTCCGCCAAATCTATTCCCATTGCTTTCCCTATGGCTTTCACCGACTCATTGTATTCACAGGAAGTGCCATTCAGTGAACATCCCGGATAGAAACCTATTCTCATACTTTTCTATTTTTCCTTTTTTCAATGGTTTGAGAAAATATCTTCTTCATCTTTTGCCTGTTCTTGATACATTCCGGCAGAAGATTCAACTTCCCTTTAGTCAACATAGAGGGAACCAGATTCACATCTTGCAGTACACGAAAAGTACGTGCCTTGAATCCGGCTACCAAACCTATTTCATACAATCTTCCAGTATACTTCACCGATTGGAGGAAAGCACTGTGAAAAGCAACCACAGGTTGGGATTGTTCATTGATGCACCTTCGGTGGCGAGCTTGTTCCCGCAAATAATCCATTGCCTTCGGAATGTCTATTTCTTTAGGACACCGGGCTATGCAATTCTCACAATTCAAACAAATCCAGATAGCATTGGAACTGAGTACACGACTGTCATTTCCAGGGGTTCTCGTCTGGAGCAAACGCACCAGATAACTAGGAGAGAAATCCATTTCTTCCGCTAAAACGCACCCTGCCGTACACTTACCACATTGATAACAACGTGATATAATGACACCCACTTCATGCTCCAAGCCGTAGGAAATACATTTTTTGTTTTCCATGTCAGCATGAAATTAAATAAGAAATAATAAAGAAAAATGAACTGATAGAGGAAAAGCTAAGAAGAATGTAACATGCTTTCTACCCTATCAAAAAGCGGAAAAGAATAGGATTCAAATAAGAAGATGACCTAATGTATAAAGATAATATCCATTAGAATATTTAATGTAATTAGTGTCCGGTGAAAGCCCCTTCCATTTATTCTCCGGAAGTTGAGTATCTGCAAGACAAAGCATCTGCATCGTTGTGGCAGTATTAAATCTCAATGTCTTCGAAGGAGCGGTAGTATTTCTGAAAGAAAACAAGTCGCCTAAAAGACCATCACTAATTTCATAGTCGGACACTTCGTTATCAAAAGAATGACCACCTTTATATGATTGCTCGGAGGCAGTCACAGATGCACTCTGATTCAACCGGGTACAAGACTGCATGACTACAGCAACAACCTCTGTTTCAGGTCGAAGCTCTTGCACTTTTTGTTCAGGAGTATAATGGAATCCTAACATTAAAAGTGCACCGAATAATATGCAATAGATGTACTTCATCACAATGGCTGCAAACGTAGTAATTATCTTTTAAAAGAATACATTTTTATCGTAAAATTAAGGCTTATTTCACACTTCCCGATAACGATTATCCTATCCGAAGAAAACCATCAGAATACCAGATAAACTGTTCGGCTTTACACCGCACTTTATCCGATACTCTATGAAGGATTTCTGAAAAGGATTACATCAGTTAAAAAGAGCTTGTTTACCAGAAATAGATATAAAAGAGGATACAAATTAATACCACTCCTAACGAAGTGATTACATCCATCTTAGTCCAACTGGCTCGCGTAGCTGCCTTTTGTTCGGGACTTTGGGTGAGGAACGTGATACCTTTAAGCTTTTCTTCACTGGCTTGTTTGGTAAAGAAGCTGATAGTAACCATCAGAAGCATTGTGAAAATAAGCAAATAGATTTCGAACCACAACCAGTTGATACCCAGGAAGTGCTGAATAAACGCCGGATAATCCAGAAAATCAGAACTTCCCACTTTCGCCGGGTAAACAGCCATAATAGCCAGTCGGGCCATACCTATCAAGAAACCAACGATAAGACCTATTTCACCCGCTTTCGGAGTCACCTTCCTGGTAAATACTCCCAGAATAAATACAGCAGCAATAGCCGGAGCAATCAGTGACTGCATTTCCTGAAGGATACCGTAAAGGCTCTTACCCATCATCTGCATGACGGGAATCCATGCCACACCGAATATAACAACCGCCAAGGTAGCCATACGTCCCATCCATACCAACTTCTGTTCAGATGCTTCCGGATGATAATGCTTATAAAAGTCAATAGTGAAAAGAGTGGCAGAAGAATTAAAGTGCGCAGCCAGTGAAGTGACCAAAGCAGAAATAAAACCGATAGTTACGATACCTTTCACACCGACAGGTAACACATACCGTACCATAGCACTAAAAGCCTCATCTGTCACCATTTCCCCTTCTGCATTACTCATCAACGCAGCAAAGTCGGGACGTGCATACAAAGCAGCAGCAACCATACCAGGAATGAGGAACATGAAAACGGGAAGTATTTTCAGATAACCTGCAAAGATGGTTCCCTTGCGGGCTTCATTCATATTTCTGGCTGCAAGTACCCGCTGAACAATATGCTGGTCAGTACACCAATACCAGAAACCAATGATAGCAGCGCCTATAAATACTCCGAAACCAGGGAAACGCCCATAAAGAGGATCGCTTTCTTCAAAGTGCATCAAGTGATTAATACCATGACTGGTTCCATCTACCCCCTTATTCAAACTCTGAGCATGAGCTAGCATAGCATTCCATCCATCTACAATGGACCCGCTGCCCAAAGCGTGCAATCCGAGAAACAACACCAGGAAAGCACCGATAATCAGGATAGGAGTCTGAATAGCGGAGATTGTCATTACTCCTTTCATACCTCCGAAGATGGTGAAAACTCCCGTCAGCAATACTAAACCGAGTGCCCCATACCAGAAAGGCAACCCGAGCAAACCTTCAAAAAAGATCCCCCCGGTAATGGCTGTCACAGAAACCTTAGTCAATACATAGCTGACAAGGGTGATGAGTGAAAGTGCCGAACTTGTGTTGCGTGTAAAGCGGCGGCTCAGAAATTCCGGCATGGTAAAAATTCTACTATGCTCATAGAACGGGACGAAAAACCATCCGAGAACAAGAATCATCCAGCCCTGCATCTCCCAATGGGCCATGCCTAAACCGGTCTCGGCACCTGCGCCGGCCAGTCCCACAAGATGTTCCGAACCAATGTTTGCCGCAAAGATAGCAGCACCAATGGTAAACCATGTTTCATTACGTCCGGAAAGGAAGTAATCGTCACTTGTTTCGCCGCCTGACTTAGTAGCCTTACTCCTCCGAATGGCACGGCAAACAAACCATGCCACAAGTGCTACACCGACAATGATAATAGCCCAGTCTAACACTTCAAATTGATGTGAATTCCAATTCATAACATTGATTATTAACTAATTGTTATTTGTATCCGATTCAGGAAAACAAAGAAATAATCCAATAAACTCCAGCTGCCAAAAGACCACTCACCGGAATGGTCAGCACCCAGGCCGTCATCAGGCTCTTCGTCACTCCCCAACGGACGGCAGAAAGTCGTTTTGTAGCACCTACTCCGATAATGGCTCCGGTAATTGTATGCGTAGTGCTGACCGGAATCTTTAGAAACTCCGTGAGATATAATGTAAAAGCACCGGCTGTCTCCGCAATGACACCTTCCAGAGGTGTGACTTTAGTGATTCTGGTGCCCATTGTCTTTACAATCTTCCACCCGCCAGACATGGTTCCAAGTGAAATGGCCGTGAAACATGAAAATGCTACCCAGTCAGGCAAGTCATTAATGCTATTGATTCCCATTCCCAAACCTTGCGAGTGAGCGGCTATCATGGCAGCAGCTATAATACCCATTACTTTCTGAGAGTCATTCAGTCCATGCCCTATACTGAATAAGGCAGAAGATACGAGTTGCAGCTTCTTAAACCAGACCTCAGCAGTACTGGGACGTGCTCGACGGCAAATATAGAGTACCAACAATGTAAATCCGAAAGCAACTACCATTCCTATCAAAGGAGCCAGGAATATGAAGGCGGCAATTTTCAAGATGATATTCACTTGAATAGCACCAAAACCATGAGCCATAATGGCAGCTCCTGCAAAGCCACCGATAAGCGTATGGGAAGAAGATGAAGGAATGCCTCTCCACCAGGTAAACAGGTTCCACGTAATGGCTGCAATCACCCCCGATAATATAATCGGTAGTGTGATATACTGTTCCATCACAGTCTTAGATACCGTATTGGCTATACCGAAGCCTCCAATTATATATTTGGCAATAAAAAATGCAACGAAATTAAAGAAAGCCGCCCATATCACCGCCTGAAAAGGAGTGAGCACCTTGGTCGATACAATGGTAGCTATTGAATTCGCCGCATCGTGAAAGCCATTGATATAGTCGAATATCAGAGCCAGAATAATAATTATTACTAATAATTCCATGGTCTTGCCTTCTTTTACTATGCGTATTTTACAATCAGATTCTTCAATATCTTGCCTACATGTTCTGCTGCATCGGTTGTCTTCTCCAGCTCGTGCATAATTTCCTTAATCTTGATAAGTTCAATGCAGTCCTTTTCTTCTTCAAAAAGTTTCTTGATAAAGAGCTCATATACATCATCCGCCTGATTCTCTATATCATGCAGTTTATTGCAATATCCACGCAACGCTGCCGGTTTCTGTCGGAAAGTTTCAAGTTCATCCATAGCTTTACCAATATAAACGGCCTCTTGCTGAATCAAGCGGCTCAGTTCTTTTCCACTATCGGAAATCGGTCGGGGATTATAGATAGTGATACGCTTGGCACTACTATTTATTCCGTCAATGACATCATCCATAGTCGAAGCCAAAGCATGAATATCTTCCCGGTCGAAAGGAGTAATGAAAGTGGTGCCCAGTTCATCCAGAATTAAATGAGTCAGCTTATCCCCCTCACGTTCAAGGTCTTTAATTTGCTTATAGTAATCTGCCCGTTTCTCCGGTATATCATGTTGCAGGCTCTCCACCAGAAGAGCGGAAGATGCAGACAAAATCTCAGATAATTGTTTCAACAGAGGAAAGAACTTAGGTTCTTTTGGAGTAAAACGACTAAAAAAAGAATTTTTCATAAGAATAAATATATTTAATTATTTAAGTTTTGCCCGTATCACTTCTATAACGGCAGGCAATATGGAAATAACGATAATTGCTACAATCAGTAACTTAAGATTCTCTTGCACAAACGGAAGGTCTCCAAAGAAATATCCGGCATAACAGAAAATCGCAACCCAAAAGGCACCTCCTATCAGGTTGTACATCATGAAATAGTAATAGTGCATCTTACCCATCCCCGCCACAAATGGAGCAAAGGTGCGGACAATGGGTACAAATCTGGCTATTATGATAGTCTTGCCACCATATTTCTTGTAAAAGTCATGCGTTTTATCCAGATAACTCTGTTTGAATATCCTGGAATCAGGATTGTTAGAAAGCTTACTCCCGAAGAAATGTCCTATCATGTAATTGCAAGAGTCTCCCAACACGGCTGCCAGAAACAATACCAAAACAAGAATATTCACGTCAAGCGGCATTCCGGGCAATGCAGCTATGGCTCCGCCCACAAAAAGCAAAGAATCTCCCGGTAGAAAAGGAGTAACGACTAATCCGGTTTCGCAGAAAATAATTATGAACAATATTACATAAGCCCAGGTATGATATTCCTGTACTATGCTTATCATATATTGGTCAATGTGGAGAATAAAATCCAATAGAAAATCCATTATATATTGATTATTAGTACATAAATCACATATATACTCTACAGTAAAGACATGACCTTCCGGCTATTCTCTATGATAGAAATACATATGAATTGAAGTAAAGAGAAAGGATAAGACATAGGACTGTCTTATAAAAGAAAGGATTTAAATAATGATATGCCTTAGCGCATAAACATAGTATCTACTGGAATATTGAGTTAGAGATATGCAAGACGGAAAAGATATTCTTTTTTCTTCGAGAAGGGAAACTTTTAAGGATTTAACTATTTTAGCAATAACGGAGGAAGTGTTGAATCTTAGAAGTTGTGAAGAAGGGAGGTTACAGCGTGAAATTGAAGTAACTACATTACCAATGGCTCTGTCTGTATATTCCCCGCCATAAATAATCTTTCTACATTGCTCCGTATCTGCTTTAGAGAAGTTGCACTGCGTTTCTGTTTGCTGTAAATCTATGGCGCAAAATTCCTTGTGTTCCTTCATGCCATCGGATACTGATTCAAATCCGGATATGAGGAATACACCTAACAATACGCAAAATAAAAGTATATACTTCGCCATAACGGCTGCAAATATAATAAAATTATAAATATAGCAACCGTTTCTGTTTCTCTTATTTCTTTCCAGGTAATGTGTAGAGGAAAAGCGGATCATCGTACATGTAACAAACCTGATACAGTTGTTCCCCATCCGATATAACCCTGCCCCAATGATCAAGCTTATATCGTGCTACCGGATTACCACCCCAGTCGTATTGTTCCACGAAGATATATCCATCGCCTTTACCATTTTCGCGTGTCACTTGGATGGGAGTACGTCCGCTGTAAGTCAGGAAGAAGTAATCATCCGTAGCGGATATTCCCCAATAATAGGTTATATTATCCGGTCCTAATGTAAGTACGTCATTCTTAGCCTCCACACCATCAGCTTCGAAATTAATATCCCGCACGGTCTGGGCGGATTTATCCATCACCAGTACCTTACGGAAATACTTATAAGCATATACCATGCGATTACCAGAAGGAGAAACAATAAAATCACCTATATACGGGCTCCAAGAGCGATGTTTCTTACTGAATGCCAGATTATAGATTTGTTCTGTCTGCAAACTATCTCCTTGATAAACGGTACGAATTATAGCTTTTCCCCGGGGGATATTATCTACATAATAGAAAGTATCCAGGGAAGCCACACATATCTGACGGTCTGAATAAGAGGTACCTTTCATCGACTTGAAAGTAAAAGGACAAGGTTTCAGATTACCCACTGTATCCGTTTCATACAACTGCATAGCAGTGGTTTCATATAGATATGTACCATCAACGGATGCACAAGAAGGCACAAGATGCGGAAAGTTAAATTCATTGGGTCCATTCCCTCCCATTCCGAAAGAAGTGATATAGCTGAAATCCGGCAAACGATACCAATGAAAGAAACAGTTCAGTCCCTCATCATCTGGTCTCACCACCTCAACTGTTCCGTCTGAACGGCGGGTATATGAAACGGCAGGACGGTTCTGCAACAGGAAGTATCCGTCCCTAACCAGCATCTCCGGTTCTGCCATTTTAAAGATGGGACCTTCCTCATCCAAAATCTGATGCCTGCCGGTCAGTTCTATCAGTTGTCCGAAATCCTCCTCTTTCAGCGTTACACTACCTTCTACCAAAGGAACATCCGTTATCACTTTCCGGGTATCTGCTACAGACAGGGTATCTGTTTCGCCCTGTTGTCCCTTCTCTGCCCGCGGTTTGCAGGCAGAGAGGCACAATAGAGAGAATAATATAATATAGAGTAAGTGTTTCATTCCTTATCTTAATTTGGCATACAGAACGTAGTTATTATCATTTTCCTGAATGCTATCTACCAGCTTTTGCATACGTTCCCGGTCGGTTGTAGGAATATCCGTTGTCTCCGCCAGATATTTTTCAAGCATTTCTTTCAATGTAGCCGGCTCCATATTAGCTGCATAATAGCCGTTTGAACAATTGTACGGAAACCACTGTATAGGCATATTTCCCAAATAGTCATTCTCCACCTTATAGAAAGCACCTTTCAAGGTTCGCTTGTCTATGACGAAATCAACAGGAACTTCGGTTGTGAAATTTCTTTCATCAACTTGCTTTTCCACTGACGTACTTCCCAGAAAATGATGTGGCAGTTCTTTGTAATCATGGATAGGAATCTCTCTATTGCCAAAATTCATAGTGAAACGAGGAGTCAGACGCCCATTGGCATAATGATAAAGGCTATCCGGGCGACGTCCCCAGAACACAAAGAGAGAAACATCAAAGTCTGTACCATTCTTATTACTATATACCTCGTTACTGAAATCCGGTTTTACAGCCAAATGCCGTGAAGGTATGGTATCCACAATTTCTCCATTGAACTTCTGTGTCCAGGCCACATTAGGTAAATACTCGAAAGGTAAAAGAAATATGGAAAGCAAAGAATCTTTTGTATTCGCTTTAAAAACGCCTTTCGGCACCAAAGTAGGCAACGGAATATTCTGCACGGGCTGTCCCTTCATATCATAAGCCAACAGAGACCGCGCATTCCAGGGAAGTAAATAGATGCGTCCACCGTTCTCATCTATCTGAGCGTCATATATCATTTTATATTCACCGGGCCCTTGTCCCACAGAACCGACGTTGCAAAGGAATTTGCCGGATTTATCGAAAAGTTTAAAAGGTGTCTGGTCTTTGCCCCATACCATCATATAATTATCGGATATTACCACATTCCGCACAGGCACTAACGCTTCATCCCGATTGTCCAACTTCACAATCTGTAGTTCTTCTGCAAAACAACTCAACGGGAGTATTGCGGTATCTTTTATGGCTGCAAGATCACAAACCCATACGGAATCTCCATTTACCATTTCTACCGAACCGACTACCGGCTGCGTATCCAGCGCATAAGTTTTACGTCCCTCATTTGTACAGGAACTCAGACATAAAACGAACATCAGCCCTGCCATACATCCTGTTCTTTTCAATTGCTTGTTTTTCATGATTCTTATTTTTTCGTGTGAAACAATAAGACAAAGGTAGGTGTATAGAGAGGAATAGGCAAATAATCATATAGACAAAACCAGCAAAGCACTTTCGCACTAATCCATTAATTATAAACAAATTACCATTTAATTATTTTGAATTACTATAGACAAAACCTTAAAAACGGCGCAAGAAATCATCCAAGGTCTCATTGTTCTCCGTTAATCCCAGTTTGTCCCGTTTCATCCGTTGCTTCTTCCTACTAATCGAAGTACGACTAATACAATATATATCAGATAAGTCCTTAATACTAACATTGATTTTCACCAAACAACAGAAATAGACATCTTTCATATTTAACCCCGGAAAAGCTTCCCGCAGACGCACGGAGAATTTCTCATAACTTCCATCCACCGTCTGGCGTATATCTTCCCACTCTTCGTCGGACAATGCTATACGACGGTTCTGGATGTCACCATCTTCTCCTTCCGATGGTTCCTCTTTCTCCAGAGAAGGAATTTTATGAAATGATTTCATACGGCGGAAAAGTGACTCACGAAGTAAACTCTCCTTTTCACGCAGTTCATTCAGCTCCTCTGATTGTGTCAATAGCTGTTCGGTTTGCTTTAATCGTAAGGATTGTTCCCGCCAGAGTTGTTTATACATCTGTCTTTTGCGACGCTGCCAGACAATATAGACCACTGCAAACGCTATTGCACAGCAAAGTCCCAAAGTCAGCAATCCTATCTCCCGCCTCTGTTTATCTATTTTTAGATGATTCAGCTCATTCTCCAACTTTGCTTTTTCATACATCGTCCGACTCTCGATCCCCTCTTCCCTTTGCAACTCTTTCATAAGCTGTTCATCAGCCGAGATTGCTGCTTTAAAAGCCTGTTCATCTTTTCCTTGGGAAGAATACAGATATTGCAATCGCCGGGAGGCAGCGGTAGCCACCCAACGGTTCAATGAAGTAGCTGCAATGCGGTAGCTGATAACAGCCGAATCATATTCGTGAATACCCGCCCACAAGTTTCCTTTTGCCAAATGATAATAAGGCACCACACGACGGTCATCCATATTCTTCCTCATAGAGTCCATAAGCGATATCCCTTCCCTGTAGCGTCCGGATGTGATATAGGCATTCGCCACATTCTGGCAGAGAAGACCATACTGCCATTCTTTTGCCATACGGCTGGCTCTCAGGAAGTAAACAACAGCCTTATCCAGTTCATTCCTCGCCACATAAACAGTGCCGACATAACGGTTTACCTGTGCTTTATCCTCTTCATTCCTGAAGAAGCTTTCAGCCAGCCGCATATAAAATAGCATACTGTCTACTTTTGAAGGATTATAGGCAAGTGTTCTTCCTTTTTTGAATAGAGTCAGCCCAATTGCGAAAGAATCAGGTTTTATCTGCGACTTTTCGACAGTGGCAGACGACATCTTTCCCCCATTGCAGGAGATAAAAAAGCAAGGTATCAAAAAAAGAAGTAACAGTTTCCTCATTATTCAGGCCAGATATTAGTGGTTACGTTTTAAAAATAGTCGGTCGGTTATCGTAGCCGGAAGTTCCCTTTCATAGTGGGTAACCATAATCATTGTTTTATCCTGACGACGGCAGAACGCCTCAATTATCTTCTTCACACGGCGGCGGTTATAAGTATCCAGTCCGTGAAGCGGTTCATCCAGTATCAGCAATTCCGGGTCCTTCACAAAAGCACGTGCCAGGAGTGCCAGACGTTGTTCACCACTGGACAATTGCAGGAAAGGTTTATCCTTCAAACCGGCAATACCGAAAATATCCATCCACCATTCACAGATGGACATTTGCTCAGCTTTCGGACGTTTATACAATCCGATGCTATCGTGCAAACCGGAAGCTACGATTTCAATAGCCGGCAGGTTTTTCAGATAAGCACGGTGCATCTCGGGACTGACATATCCGATATGTTTCTTTATCTCCCAAATACTCTCGCCCGTACCCCGTTTCCTTCCGAACAAGCTGATGTCGCATGCATACGATTGAGGATTATCTGCACAGACAAGACTGAGAAGAGTTGATTTTCCCGCACCATTCTCACCGCTCAATGCCCACTTCTGCCCGCGCATCACCGACCAGTCCAACTCTTTCAGAATGGTGCGGTCGCCATAGCGGATGCTTACCTTATTCAGTTTCACCACTTCATCTGAAACATAGTTGGTGTTATCGTAAGGCAAATCAATAATGCGTTGTTGCAAGTCCTCAGGGGCAGGTACATCCGCATTCTGGAATATAGTAAGATATTGATCGCGTAGCATCATTTGTCCCACCATTCGATTGGCTACCGGCAACACTTTATTTATATAAGAGGGTACATCGTCCATCATGGAAAGTACAAGAATCAGTTGCACGGCAGAGCGTTTTGCCAAACTTTCCAACAAAGTATTCAGCAACTCACGGGTTTGTGCATCCAGGCCGATGAAAGGATTATCCATAATAAGAATGCGGGGAGCAGTCAGCAAAGCCTTCACCAACTGAAACTTACGGAGTTCACCACTGGAAAGGAGAATCATCGGTTTGTCCAGCATCGGTTCAATGCGGAACAATTCGAAAAGTTCCTGCTTCAGCACCTCATTCTTTACTTCTCCAAGCATATCGCTGACCAACGGCACATCGTCATGGTCATGGGTATTCCAGCGTTGTTGATAATAGTAATTGGCATCGGCCGAACCGTATGTGTCACGAAAAGCAAGGTATTTGATATTGTCATAAACCGCCTGTGAGGCAGAGGGAGAAAAGTCATATGTCAGAGTTCCTTCCTTCAACGGGTACTTGCCTATAAGCATATCTACCAGGAGACTTTTACCGGAACCGTTAGGACCGACGATAGCAATATGTTCATCTGCCGGAAAAGAAGCTGAAACGGGTGCGGCCAAACGAACAAGCGGATTACGGGCTACACCTCCCGTCAGACATATAGTATATGGTTGCATCATTTTAGACGTATTTTGCTTAGTAATGTGCCGCAAAGATACCAAGTTTTCCCTTTAATTACCTAAAATGAGTGGTAGTTTAATCAATTCTCCTATTTTTAAGCAACCCATATGAAAAATAATCCATATATTGGGAAACAATTTCCCAGAGAAATCTGTTTTAGTAAAAGACATGTATCAATAACATATTAGAAAGGATGGGCAAAACACTCATTAAAAGATATTGGCTTACGCTCGTAAGTGCAATAATCGTTTCCGTAAACGGCTACCTTTATTGGAGGTATGTCGGTTGTGGTGTGTACACTTATCTGACAATTTCTTCCCAAGAGCAAAAATATAAATAACATAAGATTTATGTAAAAAACGGACCAATATTAAAAAGGATAATAGCGATAGGCCCGCCAGAATATATGAACTTGAATTAGCGAATATAAACAGAGTAACCTGAAAACCGGGTATCGCTAAAGAATAACACAAACTGTAATATAAGCGCCCGAAACCCTTCTATGTATCCCGGGCAAATAATGATCGCCCCTACAGGTTACCAAACTTGTAGGGGCGACAATTATATGCTACCGGTCCCGTAACAGCCGGTGCGAAATGCAGTCTATCTTTTATTTATAGATAATCAAGGCAGATTGTGCCGGAACTATCACTTCCGAACCGTAAAGCGTGCCCAATCCATTTTCACTGATGAAACCATCCTTGCAAACCACCGTATACTTCCCTTCGGGAACAGCCAATTTAGCCGGCTCCTTGCGCGAGTTCAACGCCACAATAATGTCTTCCCAAGCATCGCCATTGGCATTTTCTTTTAAGCGGTAAGCTATCAGATTGCTTCCCTCTACCGGAAGAAACTCCAAATGCTTGCGCACCAGATCCGCATTGCCCATACGAAAAGCCGGATGGTTTTTACGCAACTGTATCAATCCCTTATAATAAGCAAATACATCCGCATGTTCGGCTTTGCGCTTCCAGTCAATAGCGTTGATAGAATCGGGACTTTCATAGCTATTATGCACACCCTTCTTATCGCGCATCACTTCTTCACCGGCTTGTATGAAAGGAATGCCTTGTGAAGTGAACACTGCTGTCTGTGCCAGCTTATCCAACTTAGCCAATTCCTGCGGCGTAATACCCGGCACACTTGCATTCAGCCTGTCCACCAGACACATATCATCATGGCAGGAAACGTAACTAATCATCTGTGTGGGTTGTTCCGCCCAAGAAGCCTTGCTATAGTTCACCGAATCATTATCCACTTGCGGATGCTTGATAGCACCGACAATGCCGAACTTGATACTCTCTTCTCCACCCGGAACCCCTGCAAGGAAAGCTCCCTGATGATTATCATTGAAGGGGCCGCGCAAACCATCGCGCATCTCATCAGAGAATGCGGCAATGCCCGGCATCCGGTAAGTATTCGCCTTCATAGCCAACGAGTCTTCCGGCATCTGGGGAGCTTTTGCCGCCCAACCTTCACCATAAATAATGATACTCGGGTCGACCACCGTAGCTGCCTTGCGGATTTCATTCATAGTTGTGATATCGTGGATGCCCATCAAGTCGAAGCGGAAGCCGTCAAGATGATACTCGTTCAACCAGTGCAATACGGATTCTATCATATATTTCCGCATCATTGGCCGGTTACTTGCCGTTTCATTGCCACAAGCGGATGCATCTGCAAAACTTCCGTCCGGCATCTGGCGATAGAAATAACCGGGAACCGTACGCTCAAAGTTACTTTCGGAAGTATTGAAGGTATGGTTGTACACCACATCCAGCACCACACGGATGCCTGCTTTATGCAGAGCCTGCACCATTTGCTTGAATTCTTTGATGCGGATGGAAGGATTATAGGGGTCGGTGGAATACGAGCCGTCGGGCACGTTATAGTTCTGCGGATCATATCCCCAGTTGTATTTATTCTCGTCCAACTTGGTTTCGTCTACGGAAGCATAATCATAAGATGGCAAAATATGCACATGCGTCACACCCAATTCTTTCAGATGGTCGATACCCGTTGCCAGTTTCTCGGGGCTCAATGTGCCTTCTTCTGTCAAAGCAAGGAATTTACCTTTATTCTGAATACCGGATGAAGGGTCGATAGAGAAATCACGGTGATGCATTTCATAGATAATCGCATCTGCCGGAGAAGCCAGTGCAGGACGTTTGTCTGCCGCCCAACCTTCAGGATCAGTCGCCTTCATATCGATGATGGCGGCACGCTTTCCATTCACTCCCACCGCTTTGGCATTGATGCCCGGAGTGTCGCCCAGCCATTTATCATTGATTTTCACATTGAACGTATAGAATTTGCCCATCAGGTCTTTCTCCACCTTAGCGGTCCAGGTTCCTTCTTTATCAGGCTCCATCGAAATGGTTTCATAAGCGTGGCCACCATCGCCCGCATCAAACAACATCAGACGTACTTCATCGGCAGTAGGTGCCCACAACGTAAAATTGGTCACTTCGGGAGTATATTCCATTTCCGCAAGGTTGCCCGAATGGACGGGGTACAACTCATAAGATGCGTACTCTTTCTTTGCCGGAGCACAGCTGACAACCGTAGCTGCGGCTACTCCAATCAAGGCAAGTTCATTCAGTTTCATGGTAGTTATTTAATGATTAATATTTAGTGTTTAGTGACAGGCGATTCATTTCTTCACTTTATCAGGGTTCTTGGCTATGAAATCTTTCCAACCACTATATCCCTTCTCCATCGTCGGGCGCCCCATTTGCAGAAAGTGGCAATAAGCGGCGGCAAGTCCATCCGTAGCATCCATAAAGGTAGGCATATCTTCCTTTGCCAGATGAAGCATGCGTTGCAGCATGTCCGCCACCTGCTCTTTGGAAGCCTGTCCGTTTCCGGTGATGGCCATTTTAATTTTCAGTGGAGCATACTCTGTGATAGGTATATCCCGGATAAGTGCGGCAGCCATCGCCACGCCCTGTGCACGTCCCAGCTTCAGCATAGATTGCACATTCTTTCCGAAAAAGGGAGCTTCAATGGCAAGTTCGTCAGGCAGATAACTCTCAATGATGCTCAGCACCCGTTCATGTATATGGCGCAGTTTGAGGTAGTGATCACCGAACTTGCGCAGGTCGATAATGCCCATTGCAATCATCTCAGGCTTTGTTCCCCGCACACGCAACACCCCGTAGCCCATAATGGTAGTACCAGGATCAATACCCAGAATTATCTTTTCCTTAACCGGTTGTATCACTCTATTACCTCCATCAGGGTAGGAAATCCAACCACTTTGTCTTTGAATACCTTCACCAGTTCTTCATTCAGCTTTGCCCCCTGGTCCAAATGCCAGCGATGTAAAACTCCCGAGCTTTCTACTTCAAACTGAAGCGAATAGCACGTACTTCCCTCTTCACGGTGGCTCAGCACGCGAACAATGCGCGGCGCACTCAGTGCTCCGGACTTCCCTACTTCGGGGATATAAAACTCTTTTATCCAAATCAGGAAGTTATCTTCCTGTCCTTCTTCTACCTGATAGGTGGTATTATAAATCAGCATAATTTTTTCTTTCACTTTGTTTCGCAAACATAGCAATTATTTCAGAATAATGCATTATATTTGCGCCACCAAAATGCGGGAATTACCGCAAACGTTAGCAAAAGAATGAAACGGGGCGTTAGCTCATCTGGCTAGAGCGCGACACTGGCAGTGTCGAGGTGATGAGTTCGAGTCTCATACGCTCCACTATAATTTAAAAGGCACAACAATAAAAAAACATTGTTGTGCCTTTGTTTTATTCTATATTATTGCAACCGTAAAACGGTGAATGAATATTCAGAAACTGATTCTTTAAATTCTCCCATCACGGTAATTTCAGATGTGATCGGTTTTAGTTTACTATCATCAGGCTTGCCATGCAATATTGTCTTTTTCACACGAGTATCAATAATGCCCAACGATTTCAAATCAATGGTAAAGTTCACGGCAACCGGCAACAGATTTACCAGTTTAATCACATATTCTCCGGTTTCGGTATTTTTCACCACAGAAACAGCAATACGCTTTCTTACCTCATCTTGCTTATTGGATAAAGTTGTGAGACTCGGCCAATATTCATCACCACTATTTTGTCCGTAAAGCTGCTGCACATAATAAGAAACGGTAGGTTTAACTTCCGTATTATTAAAGTAAATCAAATCGGGCGCCCATTGTATGCAACCTTCTTTAGCCAATAAAGGAGCATAAGAAGTAAGGCTCACTACATCTCCGTTCCGTTCTATATTAGCCAAATGCAAAGCTTCACACAAAGCTGTTTCCAGGTTACTCTTACGTCCGGGAGCATGGGCTGCATATTCACCCAAATAAACCTTTGACTGCGAACGGTCATAGCGGTCATAATAATCCTGATTATGAATAAACCATCCCGGTTTGCAATAATAATGTTCGTCTACCATCGGTAATTTAATATCCTTAGCAATACTCCATCCCTTTTCATAATCACTTCCCTGGAAAAATGGTCCTACAGTTCCCACAACGATTATCTCAGGATACCGCTTCATAACGGCCTTACATATCATGACATACCGTTCTTCGAAAACATCCGAAATCAGGTCTTCATTTCCGATACCGATATATTTCAGGTTAAAAGGCGCCGGATGCCCTGCCTCTGCACGTTTTTTGCCCCAGAATGTATTTTTGGCATCTCCATTCGCCCACTCTATCAAATCAAGCACTTCCTGAACATAAGCTTGCATTTCATCCATCGGAATACCTCCCTGCTGGCCCTGACCACCGGATGCAGAATTCTGGCAAGGTACACCTGCCGGCAACACAGGCAAAGGTTCCGCCCCGATATCTTCACAAAACTGGAAATATTCATAATACCCCAGTCCGGCTGACTGATGATACCCCCACATGTTACGTTGAGTTTTGCGGGACTCCAAAGGCCCTATTGTATTCTTCCAGCGATACATATTTGCCAATCCGTCGCCATGGGCCACACATCCACCGGGGAAACGGACGAAACGCGGTTTCAAATCTGCCAATGTCTGAGCAAGGTCCATGCGCAAACCGTTTCTACGTCCTTTAAAAGTATTCCGGGGAAAAAGAGAAACCATATCAAGAGCGATACTGCCTACAAACTGAGGAACAATTTCCAAATGTGCTTTACCTGTGCTCCGCGCCGACTGTAACACAATTTCCCGCTTTTTCCATTCCTTAGAAGATACTTTCATAAACTGCTCGCCACAAATTTCCCCTGTTTCGTCAATTAAACGAATCATTACCTTTCCACCTTTTCCTTGCAAAACACGTGAAAACATGGAAAAATAATATTTATCGCCTTCATTAAGTGCAATACCATTAAAGCCCTCATTGACCAAAGCCGCTCCCGGTTGTTCCAGCTCCAAGATTGCATAATGTGGATTATTCACATGAAGGGGAGTTTCCGAATCGACCGTGAAAGTGGCATGCTCTCCATACAGCCTCCATGCCTTTTTACTGGTCCAGGTTTTATCATTCCCCAGTTTATCACTCAGTTTATACTCAAAACCGCGGTTTTGAACCAATTCTGCATAAAGACCACCATCTGCCGCATAATTTATATCTTCAAAGAAAATGCCTACCAGCATATCGCTGATTTGCTTTTTTCCTTCAGGATGAATCGTTACAGTCGCATCGACCGGTTTCAAAGAAGCAAATCTCACGGCATCTTCCGCCATTGTTTCATCAAACTGATTCTCCCGGAAAGTGTTATATTCATAGTGCTTTATCAATCGATCTATCACATTCCAAGACACCTCATTGATAACTCCCGACTGTTCCACCCCATTAATATTGACGACTTTCCTTATATTTTTCCGCACTGATACAGACATTTGCCGAGCCGGAGTATATGTTTTAAAGTCTTTGGTAGAAACTCCATATACCTGCCCTTCGCCATTCCTAGTATCTATCCACGTGACCAGATGGTTATCTTCTGCATCTTCCGTTAGTTCCAGTAACATACAGTTTCCCTTTCCGTTCACACGCGGATAAGATTGAGGTTCCCAATGGATGAGATCGGGAGAGACTGTATAAGCAATCGTCCCCTCTTCCTCATTTACCGTAAACAGACAATGCCACCCTCCTGTTCCATCCGGTACAATTATCGGATCAATCATCCTCTTTTGCCCCATCCAAGTTCCATAATCGGACGACAAGAAACAAAAGTTTTCTCCAATCGTATGCCAATTCTCCCGGTCAACACTCCATGCAAAATGAACTCCGTTTTTGTTATATGAGAACAGATAGCCTGTTTCAGGTTCATTTGCCATTATCACATTATAATGCTGAGTCCATACAAGCAAAAACACGAAAAGTAAAACAAATCTCCTCATAAAAGCCTCATTATCAATTAAAAATTTCCAATAATCTGTTCACTTCTTCCTGTGTAACACCAATAATAGAACCATGCCGAATCTTTTCCGGAAACTCCACTTGGTCGTTGTAGTAGGGATATTTCTCATTTGTAACCCTGATCCAATTCTTGAAATCAGGAGATGTCCAAAGTCCGAAACCGGAACTTCTCCCAAAATAATCCCATACAATTCCATAACCGCCTCCGCCATTAAACGGGAAAGCAAACGGACCTTCCACATTTTCAGACGTCAGTTCATACGGATTGGTATAAGGTCCCTGAGCATTTGCCGATGTAGCAACCCATATGCCATTATTTCTGTAAATCAGATTATAGGTACTCCCTGCTTTTATGATATTTGCATCCAATATACCTGTTCCATTCAGGCTGTACAGAACTTTCGGTTTGGAATAGTTAATGAAATCTCTGGTTGTAGCATAATAAATGGAAGCCGTATTCCAATCATCGTTCAACTCCGCCGTCCAGTGGACAAAGTATATATCATTTTCCTCATCATAGGCAAACTCCGGAGCCCATGTCTTGGTAGCGCCTTCGGGTGCCACATCCACAAGGCGTTCATTCTCCCAAGTAATCAAGTCTTTAGAGTCCCACACCGTAAAAGGCCGATTTTTCCAGGAAACGGTTGCCACCAGATGGTAAACTCCATCCTTATCTTTTATAATCATCGGATCACGAATCAACTGATCGTCATAAGAAGCCTTCAAGACAGGCTTTTTATGGTTCAACACACGAAAAGTAAATCCGTCCTCCGCCAATGCATAATACATATGCTTATCGTCATCTCCCTTCATATAAGCTGCCAGATAAGCAACTTTAGAATGATCAGTTCCATCCTGACTTCGCTTGCACGAAGAAACAAAAACAAGGAAAAACATCAATACCCAAATAAAAACTTTTCTATTCATACATTTACTTTACAAGAGAATTATTGACTGAATCCCGGTTGGCTATTATAATACTACCTATTAAAAACAATCTTTTTATTCAATTTTCATAGCCAACCGGGATATTGTTAAAGCAACACAGTTTAGTTAGTATATCCCGGATTCTGTTCAAGAATACCACCCGCTTCTGTTATGGCTGTTTGCGGAATGGGAAACAATACATGGTAATCTTTTGCATTCTTACCTCGCTCAACAGCCCTGCTAATATATACTCCATGACGTATCAGGTCCTGGCGTCGCTGCCCCTCACAGAAAAGTTCGCGTCCACGTTCCTCCAACAAATAACTACGGAAAGCTTCTTTACCAACCGTTGCCGAAGCCGGAATTTCTATACCTGCACGATCTGTTATCTGTTTCACGGCATTGATAGCGCTCTGAGTCGGGCCATTCAATTCATTGTCCGCTTCAGCATAGGACAGTAAGACTTCAGCATACCGAATCACCGGATGAGCTTTCTGAATGCCGTAATTGTCATACTGCGAATCTGTGAATTTAACGGGGATGGCTCCCTTCATGATACTGCGGTTTTTATGCGTTCCGTCGGCAGCATCAAACTCACACAAAATAGTTTTCTTGCGCACATCTTTATCCTCAAAAGTGTCATAAAATTCCCATCGCATACAATACGCCTGCCATCCCGGCTTATAGGAAGAATCGTTACCTCTTATATAAGATTCACCTAAATGATTATAACCACGCTTAAAGTCACTGGGCAAGACTTCGGTCACATAGAAGTTATCATAGGCAGTATTGGAAGGAATTGACCAGATGTGTTCAGATGTCCGGTCGTTATTGAAGACATCTTCATAGTTGGAGATCAAAGAAAATCCCATACTCATAAGTTTCTCCGCATCAGCCTTTGCCTTGGTCCAGTCTTTTTGGTGCATATATAGCTTCATACGGATGCCATACGCCACAGCCTTCGACATTCTGCCCCAATTATCCGCATCCGCATTATATTTATCTGGGAATGAAGATGTTTCAAGCGCATCATTTAAGTCTTTTTCGATATATCCTACGTAAGTTTCTTCGGTAGGACGGGGCTCAATTGTGTTATCCATCAGTGTTTCCGGATCAAGCTTCACATTTACCGGTCCAAACCAGTCCAACAACGTATACATATAAAATGCTCTCAGGGTCTTGGTCTCGGCAACGAAACGACTGCGTATATCTTCTGTCGCACCGCTACTGTTGGCAATCTGATTAATTACGTCCGTTGCCCGGGCCACAAAACGGATAATATTGTAGGTGTTCGTCAAAGCTCCGCCAGAGGACGGACCAACGTTGAACTCATCATAAATGTTGCTGCTATACGTACAAACCATATCCGTAGTAATCATGCTGGACGGATAATATGCTGCAAGGTCAGCATTAAACAATGCATTATACCATCCTCCGGTTCCACCATCACCATACCCCCAGTTGGTGGTACAAGGAAGGTAAATTCCCATAATTGCCGCATCCATATCGCCTTCAGTTTTGAAGAAATTGGACGGAGACATATCCGTAAAGTTTTTCGTTTCCAGTAAATCATCACACGAAGTAAATAATGAACACCCCAGAAAAGCGCTCAGCACTGTTGTTAAAAATATTTTTTTCATAATGTTGTTTTTCTTTTTGAAGATTAGAAATTCAAATTAAAGCCGAAGGATAAGGATACAGCTTGCGGATATGGATTATCCGTAGTCAGTTCCGGATCAAAGCCCTTGTAGCCCGTAAAAGTCGCCACATTCTGTGCATCGATGAAGAAGCGGGCACCCTGAATGAATTTACTGTTCGCAAAGACCGACTTCGGCAACGAGTATCCCAATGTTACATTTTTCAGTTTCACGTAACTACCGTTCATCAAGTAGAAGTCATTGGTTCCGGAAGGATTGGAACTGTCATACGGATTGGTTGCAATGCCCGGCATCCATCCGGTTCCATTCTGGCTATTCCATACTCCGTTGATAATAGAGACGTATGTGTTTCCCGGAGCGCTACCGTTGTTGCCGATAGCTGCAGCATCGGGTATCTGTCCGCGGCTTTTCTTTCTGCCGAATGCACCATAGAAATAGAAATTCAAGTCAAATCCTTTGTAGCTAAACGTATTGCCCAGACCTGCAAACCAGCGGGGATTTTTATTACCCAGTTTGACAACATCCTTAGAATCCAATACATTGTCTCCATTCACATCCACATATTTAATGTTGCCCACATTGGCATTGGGCATATAGCTCGGAATATCTTCTTTTGAAGTAATGATACCATCTGTTTTCCATCCGTAAATGGCATCCAGTTCATCCTTCTCACTGATATAATCGGCCAGTTCCACTTCCGGATTGCGTTTTACCCAGCTTGCCTTAAAATAAGACAGATTAAAAGATGTTTCCCACTGCAAGTCTTTGGAAGTAAGGTTATCGCTGCGCAGTGAAAATTCAAATCCCTGGCTCTTTGTCTCACCGATATTGGCAGCTATACGTCCCACTGCATTGTTCGAAGGCAATTGCTGGTAGTCCAGCAAATCTTTCACACCGCGATGGAAGAATTCGATAGAACCGTTGATACGTTGATTGAACAATCCATAATCAATACCAATATTCAAGGTATAGTTGGTTTCCCACTTCAAATCCGGATTTTCAATTTGAGTTAAAGCCAAACCTGTATGAACAGTATTACCAATCAGATAGTTATAGCCTGACTTATAAAGCGACATTGAATTAGTTCCCAATACATTTTCATTACCGACAGCACCGTATCCTACGCGCAGTTTCAAATCACTGAATACGGTCCTATCCTTCATGAAAGCCTCCTCATTAATGCGCCATGCCAACGACAAACTCGGAAAGATACCCCACTTATTGTTTTCCGCAAAATAGCTGGAACCGTCCCGACGTGCGGTAAAAGTAACAATGTAACGGTCCATTAACGAATAATTCATACGAACAAACTGAGACAACTTGATACGTTCATTTCTCCATGAATTAATGGCTTGTCTGTCCTTATCCGATGCTATGCCCACATTGTCATAACCAAAAGCATCCGTAAAGAAGTCATAGGCAGCCATGTTGAATCCGTCGCTCATAGTCTTATAGTAACCGGCACCCAAAACAGCGGAGAAACGGTGAATTTCAGAGAACGTTTTGTCGTAGTTCAAAAATGCTTCAGTACTTATGTTTACTACTTTTGCATTACCCAGAGAGGCATACCCTGTATCCAGTGTTGTTTGGTTTGCCTTCACAGGAATATAAAATTTACGCACACTCGACTGGCTGTCGTAACCTCCTACCCCGCGCAATGATAATCCATCAAACAGTTTCAGTTCAAAAGTCGGCGCAATAAAAATACGCTCCGTTGTAGTCTTGTCTTCCACTTCATTAAAAGAAGCCGGATTGTTAGGGATTTTGTTATGGGAACGTGAGTAATTGCCGTTCTCATCCTTTACCGGTATGTCGGGGGCATAGGTCAGCGCATTCACCATCATATTGTCACCCTTACCGGCATTTCCCACAGACGTACTATTAGCCATCATATTAGAGTAGTTCATCTTGATGCCGGCCTTAAAAATCTTACTGAATTCCTGGTCGAGATTCATCCGGATACTATGACGCCTCATATCCGATTGCTTCAACATACCCACATTATCATAAAAGTTATAAGAGAAATAGTATTTGGTTTTTTCCGTACCACCATTCACTGATACATTCTGGTCGATGATATATCCTTGGCGGCTCACTTCATCCAACCAGTTGGTATCCGCCGTATAACCATCCACATTTTCAAAAATAGGGGTATATCCGCTGAAGTCTATCGCATTGTCACCATACACTCCCATCTTGTTGTTGTATAAGTAATACTCCTTAGTCCAGAAGTTGGTTTGTTCCCGGAAGTCGTGTGCAGCGAGCACTTTAGGATAGTCTTTCTTTACTTGGGCGGTCAATACGCTGCGGTATTCTACTTTGGGCTTGCCGTTTTTACCATTCTTAGTCGTTATCAATATAACACCGTTGGCAGCAGAAGCGCCATAGATAGCAGCAGCGGATGCATCTTTCAAGACCTCAATGCTTTCAATATCATTAGGATTGATCGTATTCAGCGGATCACGGTCCACACCCGTTTTGTAGTCAATTCCCAATATACCCGGGTCAGCAGTCGAATTGTTCTGCAAAGGCACTCCGTCCACTACATACAACGGCGAATTGTTTCCATTGGGAGACACCGCACCACGGATATTTATGGAGATTCCCGCACCCGGCTGCGCCGAACTCTGAATTGCACTCATACCTGTTACTTTTCCCTGGAGCATCTGACTTACACTGGATGAACTGACTGTGTTCAGTTCTTCTGCTTTCACGGAAGCAATAGCACCGGTGATGTCTTTCTTTCGTGAGGTACCATAACCGATTACCACCACTTCATCCAGAGTTTCGCTATCTTCACGGAGAGTTACTTTCAATGCTTTCCCATCCTGTACGGGTATTTCCTGTTTCTGATATCCTATATAAGAAAAGACCAGGACATCTCCCGCTTTCACATTCAGCGTAAAACGACCTTCAAGGTCAGTTATGGCACCATTGGCTGTGCCTTTGACAGATACATTCACACCAATCAACGGTTCATTATTGGCATCTATGACTGTACCTCTTACTGTAAGAGATTGCTGAGTGACTGACAGTACCTCGTCAGGAGTTGCATACACGCCGATAAATCCAGTTTGTAGGATTCCAGCCATACATAAGGCAAAAATTCTGTGTTTTTTCATTTCATGATAGATTTTAATTAATAAAACTTGATGCCGCAAATGTAAGCGGTCGCCCTGAACATCCTAAAACGATATCAGACCAAACACTATCAATAATCGGACACGAAGAAAAGAAAATGAAACTTCAGGAACAGAAAACGGACAAGAGAGATGCATTACATTGATAATCAACATAAAATAAAATATAAATTATTCTATTAAAAGTGCCGTACTATGTGTGGGCGAATAATTATTCGCCCACACATAGTACGGCAAAAACTGATATATTGAAAGAAAAGATATTATTATCTGGTTGCTTCTTCCATATACGCTTTCGGTGTCTTGCCATATTTATCGGAAAAACACTTCGCAAAATAAGACGGAGATGAAAAGCCAACCATATACATGACCTCATTTACCGTAAACTTTTTCTGTACCAGCAGCATGGCGGCTTTTTTCAGGCGGATAGATTTTATATAATCCACGGCAGTATTTCCTGTCAGCAATTTCAGTTTACGGTACACTTGTTTCTCGTTCAGTCCCGAAAGTTCTGCCAGTTTCTGCACGTTCAGGGCGGAGTCTTCCAGATGTTCCTCTATCAGATTCGTAATACCAGCAAGGAACTTTTCATCCGGCGTTTCTTTCATAGTCACCTCTTCCTGCCGAACATCTTCATCCCGACTCAGAGAGGCTTTTCTCACCAGCAATTCTTTATTGGCAACTATCTGATTAATCCTCGCTATCAAGTGGTCTATTTCAAATGGCTTCGGCAAGAAAGCATCCACTCCCAGTTTATAGGCCTCCAACTCCGTTTGTTTATTATCTTTCGCCGTAAGCAGTATAATAGGAATGGTGGCAGTCGACAAGTTACGTTTCAACAGGCGGCTCATTTCAACGCCATCCATAACAGGCATCATTATGTCCGCAACAATGATATCAGGCAACAGCCGGATTGCAGTTTCCAAGCCAGATTTACCATTATGAACCATCGTACACTGCATACCTTTCAGATTATCGGCAATAAACCGGGCTATCTCCATATTATCTTCCACAACCAGCACACGCAGTCCCCGTTCTTCAAACGAACCGCTCATGGAAGGAAGCAATGCAGGTTCTTCTACCTGAACCGCAGGCAACCATATAATAAAGGTGGTTCCCTTACCCACTTCCGACTCTACCTGAACCTCCCCACCATGTTGTGCCACATAATTTTTCACCATCGAAAGCCCGATACCCGATCCATCCTGATTGACTTCCCGGTTTTGCCCGGACTGGTAAAAACGATCAAAGATATACGGTAAATCTTCCCGAGGAATTCCAAAACCGGTATCAGAAACAGTTAATTTCAGCAATGTCTTTTGGAAATCTTCTTCCTTACTCTCAACCATAACGCTAATCCTGCCCCCGGACTCCGTAAATTTATAAGCATTCGACAATAAGTTATTGATAATAGATTCCAGCTTCAACGGATCAGCCTCTATATATACAGACGACACACAAGACTGAAATTCAAGAGACACTCCTTTAGCATCGCATGCCTCCTGATAAGTGGAAGTAATACTTTGCATAAATTCAACAGCCTCCATGCGGGACATTACGGAATGGGAAGAACTCCCCGAATCTTCCTTATAATTGATAATCTGAACAACCATTGAATTCAGCTTCATTGTATTTTCCTGTATCATCTGCAACAAAGCCTTTGACTGGCTGTTTCTGGTAGTACTGAGCAACTTATTGATCGGTCCCAATATCAGGCTCAGGGGAGTTTTCAATTCATGCGACATATTGGTAAGAAACTCCATCTTCATCTGCGAGAGGTCCAATGTCTTCTGTTTGTCCATCTCCGCTATATGCAGCTTGGTCTTCACCCTGTAATAGTTGATACCGGCAAAGAATAAGGCGATAACCACCCCGGCAACGAGCAACCGAAACCATACGGTATAGTACCAAGGTGCCTGAACAATGATATTCAATGTCCTTATCGTATCAATGCCATGATTTTGAGACTGTCTGCCTATTTCCAGATGATACGTCCCATAACCCAAATAGGAATATTCAATCAACGGATGATACGGATTCAAGGCTTTCCACGATTCATCCAGTTCTTTAATCCTATAAAAGTATCCGGACTGGCGTTCATTTTCGCGCAACAATTTCCCGGTAGAGAAACGGAAAGCCACACTATTTTCTTCAGGAGCTAAATTCAATTGTTTACAGTAAGCCACATCTTCATCCAGCAGAGAACGTCCGTTCAACTTCCGGGGCGGAGAAACGGGTACCCCATTCACATATATTTCCGAAATAATGGCAGACGGGTTCATGTCACGCTCATTCTTCAGGCACTCATTCGGATGAATTACCAGGCAATGATCTATCCCGCCCAACCATATCAGATGATTCCGACGGTCATAATAACAGCTTTTATACTGGGCAGCCGCCAAGTCCACAATATGTTCTATCATGTAAGTTTGCTTGTGAATCACACCTACGCTTCGACTTGTCAGAAACCAGATATAATCTCCGCACGAAGTCATACAATTGATGTCTCCGTATTCTTCCACATAGCTGTTCATATCTATCTCTTCCAGACGGTTATCTTGCGGATTTACCTTGAAAAGCGCATTTCTACGGGCTCCCCAAATTTCACCATCCTCATCACAAAACAGCGCAATGACTCCCCTGCTGGAAACTGAAGTCAACCGCGAAGGAGAATTGAGTAGCTGATTGTTACGGTTATCTATCTTGTACAGCACCCTTTCCGCATTCACCCAAATGTTTCCATCCGAATCGCTGAACATCCCAAGACATCCGTCATATTCTATCTTATGCGTCTTGTTCGTCGAGCAATAATTACATAAAGCAGGCACAAACTTATTGGTACCTGTAAGCAAACTTTCCCTTTTCACGCAGAAAAGGCCTCCCGAACAGGTAGCCAGCCAGATATTCCCTTCCCGGTCTTCACTGATTCCATAAGTCCAGATAGCATTTTTCCCACTTTCCGCATCTTCCACATTACAGAATATGAACCTCTGTTCTTTCTCATTAAACCAAGCAAAACCGCCATCCGTGCCAATCCAGACTGTTCCGCTCTTATCTTCATAAATAGTCCTGACCGTATTATTGGGAATCCGATGCTCTCCCTGCTTCTTGAAAAAGATAGATTTTCCGGTAATCTCATTATAATATCCCAATCCGTTAGTTCCCCCGAACCAGTAATTCCCGCGACTATCGTGCAGCATACGGTTTATCCAGTTTCCTTCGGTCGTGTTGATAAGGTCACTCCACTTGATTTTGAAGAAACACTTTTCCCGTGGAATAAACGAAATTCCTCCATCTACTCCCAGCCATTTATTCCCCTCCGCATCTTCAAAAAGACTCCACACACAATCGTTTAACAAGCTCCCGTCACTCTGCGTGCTATGCAAGTAATGACTCCATTCGTGCGTATCATTGTCGAAGATATACAAGCCACTATTTGTGCCCATCCAAAGCGAACCGGACTTCTCTTTCATCAAGACTTTAACGGAAATACCTTCCAACTCCGGAATACGTATTGCCCGATGTGTCTGCAAATCACATTTCAACAGCCCTCTGTCGCTGCCCAGCCAGAGAGTCCCGCTATCATAAAGCATACACAGCAACATGTCATCCTTAACCGAAAGGTTATCCAACAGGATAGGTTCTCGCTTGGCATGAGAGAGTTCAAACCTAAAGAGTCCTCTTGTATCGGTAAGCAAAATAAAAGTGTTGTCGGGCAAAAGTATATGCTGTATCATGCGGTATCCGCTCCAACTATACAAAGTGCCGGATTTCATTTGGTTAAGATCTAACCGGACAATTCTGTTTATACAAAACACCAACACCTCCTGCGAACTGATTCTGTACAATCCCGTCACTTCATCTTTAGAGAACCCCTCAATAGGAACCAGTTCCATTGTTTGCAGATTGAACAGGTATAATCCCTGTCTGCTTCCTATCAGATATTTTGTTGCAGACAACGCACAATAAACACTATATGTGCCAATACTTGGTGTCTTCTTGACGAATGATTCACCGTCGAACATCATAAGGCCGTTTGAGCCGCCCCAGATTCTTCCGATGGAATCCTGAAAAAAGAAATCGAAATGATCTATATCCAGACTTTTATTAACGAATACTTTATGTTGAGAAAGCTTTGAAAAGTCAAAAGCAGACTGACCACAAACTGATAAACATTGAAAACATGCAATGAATATAAATAATATCAAACGGTTCATCATAGTGACTAAGTTGCTGGTGTTTGATGCAAAAGTAATATTTTACTTTATCTTTTTTAATGAATTCCATGAAAAAGTTTATTCCTAAAACGAAGAGCAAAACAGACATATTCCTTTGCACAAAAAAGACATCGCCCGGCTTTAATATTAATTTATTAAAGCCGGGCGATGTCTTTTTTCATGTACCAATACCTCTGCTACTGCAATTTAAATGTCACAGGAACCGTAAATTTGCAACGTACGGGAACGCCACGTTGTTTACCCGGTTTCCATTTCGGCATAGTAGAAATAACACGGACAGCTTCTTTGTCCAGATAAGGGTCGATACCTTTGGCTACCTTAACGTCCACAATACTACCATCCTTGTTCACTACGAACTGCACAGTTACACGACCTTGCGTGCCGGTTTCCTGTGGAATGGTAGGATATTTAATGTTATCTCTCAGATAGCGCATCAGTCCCACCATACCACCATTCAAGAAATCAGGTTTTTCCTCTACCACTTCGAAGATTTCATCTTCTACCGGCACCTCTTCGTCCACCGTAGTAGCTATGTGTTTGATTTCCACATTTTCACCTGTTTCCTCGGAAGAGGCAATCGTAGTTTCTTCCAATTCTGTTTCATCATCTATAATCGTCAGAATTTCAGTAATCGCAGCAACCGGTGGTGGAGGGGGAGCAATTTCAGGTTGCTTCGAGATAGGGATTTCCATGTCCTGTTCAAATACATTCTCGGTAATACCACCGCTCGTGTCAATTCGGAGATCACGCGTCCATTCAAATGCAATGAACATGAAGGCCAGCACAATTACATAACCTACAAGTAGCCAGGTTGGCTTCTTGCTTTCCAGGTTCGCTTTGGGTGTTTTCTTGATTTCCATAGTTTCAAATTGATTATCGCATAATGTTTATTTGTTTATGAACAGAACATTATACAGATATTGTTAGTAATATGAAAAACATCAGTGGCCACTTCTGCTGTTCTAAAGATAATAAAATGTTGATTAGGTTGTTATTACAGAGGTTTTTAAATATACTTTTTTAAGAGGCATTCGGCAAAATTACTTAATTGAAAGATTATTTACGATTTGTGTTATTTTTCCTGATATTCCGCCTTTCCAACCACCGGAATACTAAAAACACAAGCCCCCCTTCCACCCTATTCAATCCCTTTATTCATCGAACTTACAGGATGGAAGGGTGTTGTGAACCCATAGCAGACATAGTGTATTGAGGTTATGCATAGGGTATTATCGTGTTTTCAATGAAGCATCAGCAGGTGTTGACGGCTGTCAGTAAGTCGGCTGACGACCGCCAACATATTTACTGACAACCGTAAGCCGACTTGCTGACAGTCGTCAATACTTGATAATGCTTTATGCAAAACTTGTTCTTCCTATATATAAATGCTACCTTTGTACCGTTACTTATAAAACGACAAACAATGGCTATCCTTTTTGAATGGTATGAGAATCCGGTACCAAACAACCAAACGGACAAAAAAACAATCCATGCACGCATCACCCTCAATGGAAAAGTAGAAACTGACGATATTCGCCACAAAATACAGGCACGCTGTTCTCTGACGGAAACGGATGTGTCGGCAGTGCTCGACGCACTCTCACACGTGATGGGCGAAGAACTGGCGGAAGGAAGACAGGTGCACTTGGACGGCATCGGATACTTTCATCCCACACTGAAATGCGAGGAAGGAATCACGATGGATACGAAACGAAAAAATGAGAAAGTGAAACTGAAAGGCATCAAGTTCCGCGCCGACCAGGCTTTGAAGAACGAGGTGGGACCGGTGAAGCTAAAAAATATCAGTCACGGAGGACACTCCAGCAAGCTGTCGAATGCGGAGATAGACATACGGCTGAAAGCATATTTTGCCGAACATCAGTTGATGACGCGTCTGGATTTTCAGCAAATATGTGGTTTCATGCGGTCGAAAGCGACGGAGCATCTGAAAAGGTTGAAAGAAGAAGGTAAAATTGAGAATATCGGACGGCGGATGCAGCCGATATATATACCGGTAGTGGGATACTACGGAATCAGTAAAGACAAAACAGTGATGAGATAGGCACAAAAACAGCCCTTCCACACGCTATGACCGATGAGTAAAGGGTTACAAGCGTGTGGAAGGGGAACAAAAAACGCTGATATCATTGCCGTTACACAACAACAATATCAGCGCGACCCACTATTTATTACAGAGATGAAAGTTTTCTATAAAGGTACGACCTCCCCAATCACGGGAACCAGCATATTCAGCGAATCTTGTTCCTGCATATTCCTTTCGTTCATCAGAGGTTCATCCCAAGGATGCTTTGCCAAGGCATATTTGGAATGATGTACCGTCAATATTCTTTTCGCTTTCAGTTCTCTGGCAGCCTTTCCCATATTCGAAGGCATCAGATGGATGTACTTCCAGTCCTCATTATATTGGCCGTTCTCCAGAATGGCAAGGTCTATATCGGGAAAGCGTTTTCCGATTTCTTCAAAATGGGAATCATATCCACCGTCTCCTGCCATATATAGCTTCTGAGACGGAGTTTCCAGCAGGAAGGACGCCCACAAGGTCTGGTTGGCTTTCAGACCACGCCCGGAGAAATGCCGTGTCGGGAGACAATAAACGGTAAAGCCGTTATCCAGTGCAGCATTTTCCTGCCAATCCAATTCCACAAGCTGTTCTTTTCTGTATCCCCAATGTTCCAGATGTTCGCCGACACCCAATCCGCAAATCACCTTGCCCACCCGGTCTTTCAGACTTTTCACAGTGCGATAGTCCAGATGGTCCCAATGGTCGTGACTGATTACCAGATAATCAATATCCGGCATATCCTCCGGTTTATAAATATCGGTTCCCTTAAACGGTTTATTGACAAAGGACACAGGGGAAGCCATGCAGAATACCGGGTCAACCAGAATCCGTTTTCCGTCTATCTGGATAAAGTAAGAGGAATGCCCGAACCAGATGAGTACATCTTTATCACGCTCCAATTTATGCAAATCCGTTTTAATGGTCGGAACTGCATCTTCCGGACGCAATCTCTCAGTCTTGCGGAACAAGAAGGAAAGCATCGCCCCAAAACGCCCTTTATCCGACGTCATCATCGGCGTCTGGTGCAGGTTAGTGAACTGACCGTCATGGTAATGGGGTGAACGCTTGATTCTTTCCAAACGTTCACCTTGGGGCAATCGGCCAAAACTCGGCTGATTGATAAAGGCGAATACGGAAATGCATATTACAGCAATGACTGCTATTATTATTCCAAACCACATACGTACTTTTGTTTTTCTCATTCTAAATTTGTTTAGGAGCTACGAGCTACAACGTTTCCTGTTTCAACTGTTCCACAAACGCATCAATGCGTCTCAGTTCCTTAGGAATATTGATACTCTGCGGACAGTGGGGCGAGCATTGGTCGCAACCGATGCAATGGCTTGCCTGACGCAGACGTGGCACACTCCGATCGTACCCTACAAGGAAAGCACGACGCGCCTGCCTGTAATTCTCATCTTGCTGGCTCTTCGGCACATTACCTTCATTCACACATTTATTATAATGTATGAGTACAGCAGGAATATCAATACCATAGGGACAAGGCATACAGTATTTACAGTCGTTACAAGGCACCGTAGGATATTTCAGCATCAATTGTGCCGTCTCTTCCAGAAACTCCTTATCATCCTCGGTCAGAGGAATCAGCGGAGAATATGTACGGATGTTATCTTGCAGATGCTCCATGTACGTCATGCCGCTCAATACCGTCAGCACCAATTCCGGAGAACCGGCAAAGCGGAATGCCCACGATGCCACACTATCCTCCGGACGACGCTGTTTAAGACGCGTCATGATATGAGTGGGCACATTAGAGAGGCGCCCTCCCAACAACGGCTCCATAATGACCGCCGGAATATTGCGCTTCACCAATTCATCATACAGATAATCCGCATTCACATTGCGTCCCGAAGCATGTTTCCAATCCACATAATTAAGCTGTATCTGTACAAAATCCCACTTCACCTCATCATGCAGGGAAAGCGCATAATCATATGTATCTACCGAACCATGAAAAGAGAATCCCAGATTACGGATACGCCCTGCCTCCCGTTCCTTCAACAGAAATTCCATCATTCCGTTATCAATATACCGTGCTTTGAAAGCCTCCGTTCCGCCACCGCCGATGGAGTGGAGCAGATAGTAATCAATATAATCCGTCTGCAAATCCTCGAACGACTTGCGATACATAGCAATGGAATTCTCACGGCTATAATTGCTGAAATTAGAGAGTTTGGTAGCAATGAACAACTTCTCACGCGGATGACGTTTCAGCGCAATACCTGTTGACTTCTCCGACCATCCCTGCACATAAACCGGGGATGTATCGAAATAATTCACCCCGTGTGCGATGGCATAATCCACTAATTCGTTTACGGCATCCTGGTCAATGATGTCCCCTTTTCCATCCGGCGAAGGGATAGTCGGCCAGCGCATACAGCCATAGCCGAGGAGTGAAACCCGGTCTTGCTGAGTCGTAGACGTTCGGTAAGTCATTTTATCCGTAGGCACCGGCGTAGTTGCACTGCCTCCGGGAAGCACTCCGTCTTTCTGCTTACAGCTATAAAGAGTGGCGGCAGCCGTAGTGGTAGCAGCACTGATACCCACTATTTTCAGGAAATCCCTGCGGTTTATATTTTTATTATGTTCTTCCATATATGTTTCTAACATTTATCACATTATCATCTTAAATCACCCTATGTCTCTCATGCCCCTCCACATAAATAGCACTGAACGGACGTGCCGGACAAAGATTCTCGCAAGCGCCACAACCGATGCAACGCTCTACATTGATGGCCGGGATTTTCGGAGACTCAGCATCATTCGCATCAGAAGGCACCATCGTAATGGCAGCAGCCGGACAATGACGGGCACAGTTTCCACAATTCACTCCGTCCGTCAGCGGCACGCAGTTCTTCTTAATCCACACGGCGTGGCCTATCTGGATAGACGATTTATCGGCCAGACTGGTGAGATGAATAGCATCCGTCGGACACACCTCGGCACACTTGGCACATTCCGGACGGCAATAACCACGTTCATAAGACATCTCCGGCTGCATCAATGTCATCAGATTGCCGGAAGGACGCAATACCTGATTAGGACACACCGACACACAAAGCTGGCAAGCCGTGCAATGCTCCGTAAAGTTGCGTACCCCTAATGAACCTGCCGGGAAAATAGGTGTCGTGCGCTTGGGAATCTTTTTATCTTCGATAACCGCCAGTCCGCCATCCACCTTCTTCTCCTGGGCCTTCAGCAAGGTGCTTGCAGCAAACACGGCCCCGGCAGAAAAGAAAGCACGGCGCGCGTTGTCCACCTGTTCCGGTGACACGCTATTCACCTTTCCGGCAGATACCGGTTGCTGTGCTTCTTTACGCGAACGTTCATAGCGGATGGCACCCTTCTTGCACTTTCCAATGCAATCCATGCAAGCCACGCAGCGACTATAATCTATTTTATGAGCTTTCGAATCAATACAGGCCGCTTTGCAGTTGCGTGCACATAGTCCACAGCCATTGCATTTACTTGTATCAATCACAGGTTTCAGTAAAGAAAAGCGTGACAGGAATCCCAACACCGTGCCCACCGGACAAATCGTATTACAATATGTACGTCCGTTGCGCCAAGCCAGCACAGCCAGAATGACAAACGTCAGGGCAGCTATCGCAAAAGTCCCCGCAGCCTTCATCCACACGTCTACGGAATAAAACATATAGCTGTCCGCACGTTCCGCCAGATAGGCAAGCAGATTATTTCCCCACTGATAAACCGGGGCAAAGAGATTGGAGGCAATCCGCCCATACGAACTGTAAGGTGCAAGCAGCGCCACCAGAGAGCCGACGCCCCCTATCAAAGCCAATATAAACACACCCAATACTCCATAGCGCAACCAATTGAGTGCAGGCGAATAAGAGTAGCGGTTCTTTTTCCGCTTTTTGCCCAGCCATGAAACCACGTCCTGAAAGACACCCAACGGACATATTACCGAACAATACACACGTCCCAAAAGCAACGTCAGCACAATCAGGGCTATCACAACCCCTACATTCAAGGCTAACAACGCAGGCAAGAATTGAATTTTAGCCATCCAGTCGAACCAACCATGCAGTGTCCCCGTGAAGTCGAGGAACAGCAGCGTAATCAGCACAAAGAAGAAAATGGCAACCGTTAGTCTGATTTTTCGTAACATACTTCTATTTTATAGAATATCATTTATAAACCAAATACTTAATGAACAGATAACCGCCGAAAACTTGCAATATCATTCCCGGAATACCAATACGGAAATCCTGCAAGGCAAGAGTGAGATTACCTAACATGGCCCACTCGCCCAATGTGCCCACAAGTTGATAGGCCAGAACCACCAATGCCAGCATCGGGACAGAGACATGCTTAGAACGATTGGCGATATATCCGGCAGCCACCGCCAACAAGGCTGATTTCAGTAGTATAGCCGGAAGCACGCCCGCAGCAGGCATACCGAAAAGCAGATGATTCAAAACCGGAGAAAAGACGGCAGTCAGTAATCCTACTTTCCAACCATATTTATAGGCTCCGATGAGCGTAAAGAAATAGATTGGAAGCAACGTGAGGCCGCCTTGCGGAATAAGATGGCAAAGTTGAGGCAGAGCCAGATTACCCAGAATAAAAAGAGCAGCGGCAAAATACGTTTTCACATTACCATAATCCAGAGAATAAAGTCTGATAGTTGTTGTTTTCATAATTTATATACTTATTAAAAGTTAATGTTTACTCCACCCATAAAAGTAGCTTTCGGCATAGGATAGCCGGCTATTATTTCGTAACGTTGTGCCAGCAAGTTCTCGCCACGCACATAGAACGACAGGTAATTGGTTGCTTTAAAGCTCCCCTGCATATCCCACAGCACAAAGTTCTCCTTGGTTTCTGCATCCAGGTCGGTATAAAGTCCTTTCACATATTGAATGCCCGTAGATGCACTCCAGCGTCCTTTCCTGAAGTTCACGCCTCCGTAAAGTTTATGTTCGGGAGATGCCAGTACAGGATTCTCCATATGAAGCCAGCTATAATTTGCCGTGATACCCCATGTTGAATTGAACTGGTATCCTATGTTGGCTTCCGCTCCCCAGTTCTCAATCTCACCGGAGTTCTGGTTCAGCATGCCGCTGCCAGCCGGATTGGGAAGACGCAGAATCAGGTTTTCACCATTGATATAGAACACATTTACGCCATATGACAAACGGTTTTCCATAAGGCGCTGTGAGAAGGAAAGTTCATAATTCCACAATTTCTCGGGCTTCAAATCCGGATTTTGCGGAGGGAACATATACATTTCGCGAATGGTTGGATTGCGAAATCCCTTACTTGCCATTGCCTTGATTTCCGCATCTTTCGGGAGGTGGAAAGCCAGACCGACTTGCGGAATAAACTCCGTCCCTGTCTGCGAATGATGGTCTACGCGTGCACCGGCATTCAGTGTGAGCCAGGCAACAATGTCCTGCCGGAAGTCTACATATCCGGCTACCTCATTCAAGGATTTATCCGCCGAGGTTTCACGATGTCCGTCAGAGAATTTATTCCATGCTTCACCGCCGAAATGAAAATAATCGGCCCCTACAGTCACCCGGTTCCCTTTGAAAAGTTGCAGGCTCTGATACCATGATACACCAAGCATCTGGTCGTTGGAGTTGAAGCGGTAGTCAAGCGGTTCTCCGCCGGGCTGGTAGCCGTCGTTTATCCAGTGGTCTCCCCAGTTATAAAAGAAACTCAATGCTCCCGAGGTCTTTTCGTAATGATTCTCCAGAGCAAAAGAGGTCATACCGCGAGTGATGCGCTGGTCGTTGTCGATATAAGGGCGACTTACCGACCCCGGATTGGTGGCATTGAAATGAGTGATATTCACATCTCCCCACAGCTTCCAGTTGTCCGTGAAGTCATAACCCAACTTGGCATAACCGCCGTATTGTTCAAAGCCCATATCGGCCCGATGCCCGTCCGTGCGATTATAAGAAGCTGTCACCGTACTGCTGAAACGTCCTTTCCGGATGCGGTTGGTTGCTTCGGTCTGCAAGGTTCCATAAGAGCCGGCACCGATGTTAATGCTTGTATTCACACCGTCTTCCTGCATCTTGCGGGTGACGATGTTGATGACGCCACCCATGGCATTGGAGCCGTAAAGCACTGATGCCGGGCCACGAAGCACTTCTACTCGCTCCGCCATCATCGTTTGGTAAGCATCGGCAATGGGATGTCCCATCAAACCCATATATTGAGGATGTCCGTCAATCAAAACCAACAGTCCGGTAGTGGGTAATCCCGCCTGTGCAGGACCTCCGATTCCACGCAACGACATCTGTCCTGATGCACCTGTGGCTACACCATACCCCATCACACCGCGTGAAGTGGAGAAGAAACCGGGCACCTGAGAGTTCAGCACCGGAAGCACGGAAGCCTGTTGGCTCGCTTCAAGTTGCGGACGTCCCACCACTGATACGGTCATGGGCAGATGGCGTACATCCGTTTCGCTGCGTGTGCCCGTCACCACCACTTCATTAATAGCATAGCTTCTCGCTACCTGTGTGCTGTCCTTGCCGGTTTGTGCTTGCAGGCTTGCCGCACTTATCAGGCAGCCTGTACATAATGCAAGTATCGTTCTCTCTTTTTTCATCTTTAAAATTACTCTTTTATTCTATAATAGTTTTCAATTGCAAATATAGGGACTGCTGTCAACAGAAACCGTAGACAAATTACAGTAGTATATACCTAAATTACTGATTAACGTCCTGTAACCTAATCGTTACTCACTAACCAGGACTTGAATTCGGATGCCTTATTCTTACTGATATAGACACGCTCGGGAACCTCCACATCGAGCGTCACCAGCAGGCGGCTATCGAACCAGATTGTTATATCCGTCACGCTGTTCCTGGCTATAATGAATTGCTTATTCGCCCGGATAAAGTCAGCGGGATTCAGAGAGGACATTATCTGTTCCAACGTCTTGGAATACGGATACATGGTCCCGTCTTTCAGATACACACACGTATTCTTATCCGCCGTATAAAAACACGAAACATCCTTCAGACTGACAGGCAACAATTTATCTTTATAGGGAATCAATAGCTTATCTTTATATCTGGGTGCCGGTGCCAACAGGTTCAACTGAGACAAGTATTGCAGAATATCCTGATGAGTCAGCTTGCTATATTTATCCAGTGCATGCTTCACATCCTCCACCTTCACCGGTTTCAGCAGGTAATCCACGCTATTCACCTTAAAAGCTTCTATCGCATAGCGGTCATAGGCCGTCGTAAAAACAATAGGGGTTTCCAATTCCATCTTGTCGAAGATAGTAAATGCCGAGCCATCCGACAAATGGATATCCATGAATATCAAATCCGGAGCCGGATTGGATTGCAGCCAATGGATAGTCTGGGTCACACTTTCCGTATTACCTGATATTTGAATATCATAGGAGACTTCCTTGAGAATATCTACCAGATTCTCATAAGCGGCAGTCTCGTCTTCTACAATAAGCACTCTCATATCGCTACTCTTTTGTTTTGATATTGATTCTATTTTTATTTTAAAGGGAGATAAACCCGGAATGTTTCTTCATCGCGCTCTACCCGGATTTGCTTATTCATCAGCAAAGCGAAACGGCTTTCCAGATTCTTCAATCCGGTTCCGTTGGTATCGGGCGGAGAGAGTTTGGGGTAAACAGGATTGGACACCACCAACTCATTCCGTTCATTCAGCCGGATAGATATTTCCATCTTATGTTCACTGTCTATCATATTATGAACGGTCACGTTCTCTACCAGTGGGAGCAACGAAAGCACCGGCAATGTCAATTCATCCTGCACAGCCTCATCTACCCGGATGGAGAACACCAGCTTATTAGCAAAACGCACCTCCATCACGTAGCGGAAAGACTGGATGAATTCCAATTCCTCCCTCAATGTGACCAGCCCTTTCTTATCACTCTGAAGAATGTAGCGGAAGATGTCAGACAATTCATGCACGTACATCAGTGTTTTCTCGTCATCCTTCTTGCGGATGAGCGATTGCACTCCGTTCAGTGAGTTAAAAAAGAAATGCGGGTTTATCTGGTTGGCCAATGCATCGCAACGGCTTTGCAGATTCTCTATACGCAGGCGCTCAATCTCGTGTTCCTTCTCCCGTTGTTTGGAATAGAGCATGGAGATGTGGCCGATAAGCGTGCAGAGGGAACACAGGATGAAAAATTGGGAAAGCAGGGTGCTACCCAGAAAGTCCGTGCGGATACCGTATGAAGCAATCCAGTAGGAAACGGATGCAAACCCCGCGTAGGCAAGCAACAAGTAGCCGAAGTTGCGGGCAAAGCGTTCCTTAAACTGTGCATCCGGTAGCCGACGCAGATTGTAGCGTATCAACAGACTAATCAGTCCCCAGAAGAAAAAGAAACGGTAGGCAAAATACCAATAAAAGCCTGCACAAACTCCCCAGAATTTTATATCCCAAGGGAGGCAGGCTATGTTGGGATATATGATGAAAACCGCACTAATCAGACTGACCAGCGGCAGTTTACGGCTTATGTATGTATCAAATGAGGACATATGTTTTTTCTTCTTTTCTGCAAAGAAAAACAAAATTATCGAGACGCAGCAACGGCAAAAGAAGCAAAACGAAAAAACAGGCGATAAAAACGAATTTAACTTAAAAGGAAAGAGAGCATATTAAAGATGAAGGAGTCAAAACTCACCACAGATTACACGGATTGACACAGATTAAAATTAAAAAATTGATTATCAAGATAGATAATCTGTGGAAATCTGTAAAATCTGTGGTTAAAAAGACTTTCTTTAAAGAATAGTCAGACTGACCCTTTTACCCAACCCTTCGAAAATCCGGAAGAGGGTGGAGAGTTGTACATCTGCTTTTCCATTCTCGATGCGTGAGATATAGGTTTTCTTTGTACCTATTTTCGCAGCAAGTTGTTCCTGGGTAAGACCGGCTTTCAGACGTTCTTCTTTCAGACGTTCGGCAAGAATAAAAGCTTCTGCGCCCCGCTCAAAGTTATTGCGTTCCGGTGTGCCTTTCTGCCCGTACTGAATGTAGAGAATCTCATCATAATCATCTCCACATTCCATTATTGCTTTTCTTTTTTCTTCTTCAGTCATTTTCTTATCCTTTTTTGCTGTTAAAATATTCATTCATTATAGCCTTTGCTCTTTTTATTTCATCAGACGGAGTCTTTTGAGATTTCTTTTGAAATCCGTTGAACAGAATAACCAATTGTCCTTCGTCATTGCAACAGAAAATACGATATATATTCCCAGCATACTCCACTCTGATTTCAAATAGTCCTGATACTCCTTCTATCTGTTTAAAATAGCTTTTCGGTACTCTATCTAATTGCTTAATAAGCTCAATAACATAATCAATTTTTGTTCTTACTTCAGGTGTTTGTGCCAAATAGAACTCTTTATAGTATGTTTTGAATACCTTTATTTTTCGGATATATTCCATTACTGTTTTATTTTATCGCAAAGTTAACTATATAATTAACTTCCGCAATCTATTCCTGTATATTTAACATTATCTTATTCTTCTATTTCCTCAATATTTCGGAGAATGCATTTTTCTGTCTAAACTGCTTTTATTGATAAATAAGATATTTTACTCTTGTCGAATGAATCAGTGTTCCCGTTTCACGACTTTTAGGCCAATTTCATGCCCTCCCCGTATCTGGTCCATATCAAGTCCGTACCAAGTCCGTAGCAAATTCGGTTGTATAGATACGGAGCAGATACGGACTTGATATGGACCGGGTACGGGGAGATAGGAAAAACAGACCAAACAAGAAAATAAATTCCGAATATAATTTGGTGGTTATAAAAACATTGCCCAAATTTGCACCCCGAAAACAAAGACAGGCGTATAAATCCTCATCGGAGGGCATTATAATCAATAATTAGGATGCCGGATAAGATGAATGGTGCAAATCATTCATCCTGTCCGGCACCTTTTTTTATACTATAATAAACTGGTAAAAACTTAAATTGAAAACAACGTTATGACAGTATTGTACTCAATGGCATATTTAGTTTGCTACATGGTGTCTTTATTGCCTTTCTGGATTTTGTATAGAATATCAGATGTGCTCTACATCGTATTCTATTATGTGATGGGATACAAAAGGAAAATAGTCCGCAACAACCTTCGCATTTCTTTCCCCCACAAAGAGATGAATGAAATCATTGCCATAGAAAAGAAGTTCTATGCTTTCTCCGTACACGTGAAGAAATCACACTCTGGCACAGACAGGTGGGATATGCCTGAAACGGCAGGATTTAGAATAACAGTTTTAGCCGAATTGATGAAAGAATAAGTTTGATGAAAGAGTTAGATTTGACACAAGGCAGCGTTCCGAAAGTACTGTTACAGTTTGCAGTACCCTTCCTGATAGCGAACGCACTTCAGGCACTCTACGGGGGTGCCGACCTTTTTGTTGTGGGACAATATGATGATTCTGCAAGCGTAGCGGCTGTTGCCATCGGCAGCCAGGTGATGCAAACCATTACGGGTATCATCCTTGGCATTACGACGGGAACTACCGTACTGATTGCCATTGCAACTGGGGCGAAAGACGACCGGCAAGTAGCTTCCACAATCGGTTCGTCCGTATGGTTATTTTCTATCATCAGCGTAGCACTTACTCTGATTATGGTACTCTTCCATAGCCAGATTACCAGCCTGATGCATACTCCAACGGAGGCTGTGGCCGACACGAAAAGTTATATTCTGGTTTGTTCAGTAGGTATCCTGTTCATTGTAGGCTACAACGTTGTGTGCGGCATCCTACGCGGATTGGGTGATTCAAAAACACCACTCTATTTCGTAGGACTGGCCTGTGTGATTAATATCGTTCTCGATTTTATATTAGTGGGATACGCTCATCTTGGCCCTACCGGAGCAGCCATTGCCACTGTTACGGCACAAGGCATCAGCTTTGCAACAGCGCTCTGGTTCTTGCATCGACGGGGATTCCACTTTGAATTCACGCGGCGGGACGTCCGACTAAATAGTATCCTGTCCAAAAGAGTCCTGGCGCTCGGAGCTCCCATAGCCTTGCAGGATGCACTGATCAATGTCTCGTTTCTGATAATCACCGTTATCGTGAATCAGATGGGTGTGATTGCATCGGCCTCGCTGGGTGTAGTGGAGAAAATCATCGTATTCGCCATGTTGCCTCCGATGGCCATATCATCGGCCGTGGCAACCATGACAGCACAGAATTATGGTGCAGGATTGATACAGCGAATGAACAAGTGCCTCCTTTCCGGAATAGGGTTTGCTCTTGTTTTCGGATTGTCGGTTTGCCTCTATTCGCAATTCCTACCGGAAACGCTTACGGCTTTTTTCACCAAAGATCCGGCAGTTGTGGCTATGGCGGCGGAATATCTGCGGGGATACAGCATCGACTGCATCATTGTCAGCTTCGTGTTCTGCATCAATTCCTATTTCAGTGGACAGGGAAATTCATTGTTCCCGATGATTCATAGTCTGATAGCAACTTTCCTGTTCCGCATTCCGTTGTCATACTGGTTCAGCCAGATAGACAGTTCATCACTGTTCGTCATGGGCTTTGCTCCACCCATCTCGACAGTAGTTTCGCTGTTGATATGTATCTGGTATTTGAGATATAGCCGAAGGAAGACTTATATGCAAGGGACCATGATACCAGTGGTTTCCAATTAGATATTTCTGAATGCAATAATCAATAATGACATTAACCCAAAAATTAAGTTGTATGGAAGCTTATTTGAAAAGACTCTGTTCGGAAAACCAGGTTACCGAACAGGAAATGAAGAAGTTGTTAGCTCGCATGAAAATGATGCATTTAGACAAAGGGGAAGTGCTGGCCCCGGAAGCAACCGATGAATCAGGCTTATATATCATCGCCTGCGGCATTCTTCATGCGTTCACTTCCTGCGAAGGAGCGGATAAGACTATCGAATTCTTGTCCGCAGGAGACACCTTGTTTTGTTATCATACAGATGAGTGGTCTGTAAAAACTCTGACAAAGAGCATGGTCTACTATATCAGCGGAGAGGAGGTTGAGGAACTATGCGCAACCTCAACATCGTTTGCCAATTTAATCCGCCAACTGACGGAGTATCAACTTTACTTCAGAGAAGAAATGTATGTAAATGCGCATAAGCAGACAGTGAAAGAGAAATACCTATCGCTGTTTGCCAATATCCCCGACATTCTGTACAGGGTTCCCTTGGAGTATATAACCTCTTATTTAGGAACCGAAGTCACCAGTCTGGGGTATGCGGCAGGGAGACGCTGATAGACATTTTCCCTACTTTTAGGTATTGCCCTCTTGGCATAAGAGTCGTAACTTTGGCAAAAAATAAAAGTAGTAGATGGATCCGGAAAAGAAATATGGAAAACTCCAGGAAGAGAGAACTTATCGAGGTATAAGTTCTCTCTTTTTTTTGAATGAATTTGAATATTGTTCTTTTTTGTCAGACAGTACAAATAACTTAAATAACACAAGAATGACCCTGCGAGGGCACGATGCCCAAATCCGTTCCGGACTGAAAGACGGGCATGAAGTGGAGGTCTGGGAACCACGCCTGCAACTTATTGAGCAAGCACTCTATCAGAAGTTCTTTCCCAAAAGGTGGGGATTCGGCGGAATGCTGATGGGAAAATTCCCCGGCATCTGCAAGAAGTTCAGTTCACTGTTAGGGTATAAAATCAACTAAGGAATTATGCCCGATACTCATTCGGGCTTACTCCCACCACCTTCTTAAACAAACGGCTTAAATGATGCGGATACTTGAAGCCCAGTTCATAGGCAACTTCGCTAACGGTTTTATTCTCATCATAGAGCCGTTCCTTTGCTTTCTCTATCACAAAGAGTTGAATGGACTCCTGAGCAGATTTTCCGGTTTCTTTCTTAATCAAATCACCAAAGTAATTGGCAGAAAGATGCAGTTTGTCCGCAGCATATTGCACAGACGGCAAACCGACTGTTTGCGGCTGGTCTGATTCAAAGTAGTCACTGAGCAAATTCTCAAAACGAACCAGGATATCTTTATTCAGACTTTCACGGGTAATGAATTGGCGGTCATAAAAACGCTGGCAATGATTCAGCAAGAGTTCAATGGTAGAAGCGATAATGCTTTTGCTGTGCTTGTCTATGGCTCGTTCCAGTTCTTCCTGTATCTCCAGATAACAGTTAAGGATAATCTGACGCTCACGCTCCGACATATGCAAAGCTTCATTCGCTTCATAAGAGAAAAAGCTGTAGTCTTTCATCTTGCGTCCCAATGATGTGCCCCGCAATAAATCAGGATGGAATAGTAATGCCCACCCTTGAGGATTCAATGTTTCTTTGTCATCATCCACACCTGCCACCTGTCCCGGAGCGACAAAGACCAGCGTACCTTCCTGATAATCGTATGTGCTGCGTCCATAAGACAACTCACCACATTTAAGCTGTTTTAGGAATATACAGTAAAAACCAAAATTCTTGCGCCCGTGCTTTAATGACTTCAATGTTGAAAAGTCAACCACACTGACGAGCGGATGCAATGTCTCCACTCCTACCGCCATATTATACTCATGAATTGTATTCAACTTTACGATTGTACCCATAATCTTCTCATTTTTATCCGGTGACAAAAATAAAGGTTTTCTTTCAGCTTACAAACATCTGTATCATTAAATCCGTAATATTGGTGCAAGAAACTGTAATCTGTGTATACGCCTCATTCTCAACTATTCAAGAAACATTTTAAAACCGTAATTATGGTTTGCAAAGCAGTAATCTATCTATTTACAAATGCTATCTCACAGCTTACCTTTGCAACATCAAAATTTATAAAAAACAAAAGTTATGAAATATCGGGAATTAGGAAAAAGTGGACTTAAAGTTTCCGCAATAGGTTTAGGCTGCATGGGAATGAGTTATGGCTATGGTGCTGCCGGTGACAAAAAGGAAATGATTAAGCTGATTCATCAGGCTATAGAAAAAGGTATTACTTTCTTTGATACAGCTGAAGTGTATGGGCCCTACACCAATGAAGAACTGGTGGGTGAGGCTTTAGAACCTTATCGCAATGAAGTAGTCATTGCTACCAAATGCGGTATTCAGATCGTAGATGGGAAACAAATAGTCATTGGAAAACCGGAAGCCATACGTCGCTCCATTGAAGGTTCTCTTAAACGCCTGAGAACAGAGTATATAGATTTATACTACCTGCACCGGGTAGACCCTGACACTCCTATTGAAGAAGTAGCGGAAACAATGAAGCTACTGCAACAAGAAGGTAAAATACGGCATTGGGGAGTATCGGAAGCGGGAGTACAGACCATTCGCCGGGCACATGCTGTTTTTCCGCTGACTGCTGTGCAAAGTGAGTATTCCATGTGGTGGCGCGAACCTGAAAAAGAGTTATTGCCGACTCTTGAAGAATTGGGAATAGGTTTCGTACCTTTCAGCCCGCTGGGTAAAGGTTTTCTGACAGGTAGTATTAGTAAAGATACCCGGTTCGATAAGAGTGATTTCCGCAATATTGTTCCCCGGTTCACTACAGAGAATCTGAATGCAAATCAGGTAATCATTGACTTCATCAAAATACTGGCGAATGAGAAGAATGCAACTCCCGCACAAATCGCACTGGCATGGGTGCTTGCTGTTAAACCTTGGATTACTCCTATCCCAGGAACTACAAAATTAAGCCGTTTGGAAGAAAATCTACAGAGCATAAATGTGGAGATTACACAGGAAGAACTTAAAAAAATCAATGATATGCTTAACTCTATTCCAATCTCAGGTGACCGTTATCCGGAAGAATTAGCAAAAAGAGTCGGAAAATAATCATTAAAACAGAAATAGCATGAAAACAAGAATTATTTCATTAATCGTAATCGCAATGACAACATTAGGTATGAATGTACAAGCGCAGAACTCCTCTGCGGACAAGAAAGTATTGGTAGCCTATTTCTCCCGTTCGGGAAACACGCGCGCAGTAGCTGACCACATCAAAAACCTCACCGGAGGAGATATGTTCGAAATTCAGGTAGCCAAGCCGTATCCGGAAGAATATCATGCCTGCACCGAAGTAGCCAAGAAAGAGAAAGAGGACAATGCAAGACCAACCCTCAAAAACAAAGTTGAGAATATGGCATCCTATGACGTCATCTTCGTCGGTTATCCTAACTGGTGGGGAACGATGCCGATGCCTATCCTGACCTTTTTGGAAAGCTATGACCTTAGCGGTAAGGTAGTAATTCCCTTCTGCACGCATGGCGGAGGTGGCGAACAAAACTGTTTCAAAGATTTCGTCAAACATATTGGTAAGGCAGACAGCAAAAAAGGATTCCTTATCAGTGGTGGACAAGCCTCATCTGCCCGTCCGCAGGTGGAAAGCTGGTTGAAAGGACTTAAATTAATACAATAATCTGCAATGTCCGAGGATTAACAGCATTATCAATTGTTCCATAATAAACGAATAATAAAGAAGTATATCATGCAAAAAGTAAAATTAAATAATGGCATAGAAATGCCTATTCTGGGTTTTGGTGTCTATCAGATTGAAGACCAAGCCCTCTGCGAACAATGTGTATATGATGCCATCGAGGCCGGTTACCGCTCCATAGACACGGCTGCCGCTTATTACAATGAAGAGGCTGTGGGAAAAGCAATCAAACGTAGCAGAGTTCCCCGTGAAGATTTATTTATCACTACCAAACTCTGGATCTCAGATGCCGGTTATGACAAAGCCAAGAAAGCTTTTGAAGCATCCATGAAGCGCCTGCAACTCGATTATCTGGATTTATACCTCATTCACCAGCCATTCAATGACTATTACGGTTCATGGCGTGCGATGGAAGAATTATATAAAGAAGGCCGCATTCGTGCCATCGGTGTCAGCAACTTCATGCCTGACCGTCTTGCGGATTTGATTCTCTTCAATGAAATCGTTCCTGCTGTCAATCAAGTGGAGACTAATCCATTCCATCAACAGATTGAAGCTGGAGCATTCATGAAAGGAAAAGGAGTTCAAATTGAATCGTGGGCGCCGTTTGCCGAAGGAAAGAATGATTTATTCCGAAACGAAACACTGGCAGCAATTGCAGATAAGTATCACAAATCTATCGCACAAGTTGTGTTGCGCTGGCTGATACAGAGAAATGTAGTGGTTATTCCGAAGTCTATCCGTAAAGAACGCATTGTAGAGAATTTCAATGTATTCGATTTTGAACTGGATAAAGAAGATATGGAGAAAATAGCTGCATTGGACACCAAGACAAGTTGCTTCTTCTCTCACCGTGATCCGAAGATGGTGGAATGGTTGGGTGGACTGCACTAAAATAAGTATCAGAACATGTTCTAAGAATCACCTGTACCAACGAATTCAAAGATAATTTGCATACAACCGGCATATTAGTTACTTTTGTAGAGTGTTTTATAAATCAAAGCAATATGAATAGAACAGATATACAAAATGGCTCTTATGCCGACTGCCCTATCCGGATGATACTGGCCCGCATCAGTGATAAATGGTCTATACTGACACTTTTCACATTGACGCAAGCACCCGTGATGCGATTTAATGAGTTACAGAAGACGATACCAGACATTTCACAAAAGATGCTGACCGTTACGCTCCGCACCTTAGAAGAGGACGGACTCGTAAAAAGACAGATTTACGCACAAGTTCCACCTAAAGTGGAATATTCACTGACAGACAGGGCCATGTCTTTGTTGCCGCATATCAATTCTTTGATTTCATGGGCACAAGAGAATATGGATGATATTATCAATGACAGGAAGACACGTAGGGGCAAATAATAATTCACCCCTACATATACCTGTTATATAGCAAAGATTCCTTTTACATCGCTTTCCAGAACTTCTGAAAGTCTTTATACCTCCCGTAACAAACCAGCTCATCACCCACCTGTACCTGGTCATTTTCAGGCAATTCGTTCATCACGTCATGCTCTGTAAAAGAAATACCCAGACAGTTTTTCAGCGTCTTGGCACGCTTCAGCGCCAACAGTTTCAAACCGAATTCCTTGTCCAGATTCAGTTCGTTGGCATAATACCCCACCATCTTTTCCGGCACAGTGAACTTCACCACATAATAATCCGCATCCACCCGGAACGTCTCCATGTTGGAACCGAATTCCAAGAGATGCACCAGCCCCCGGGCAGCATCCTCTTCCGGAGTCAGTATGCGTTCCAGCTCAAAGGCTTCGAGCACGGAACGATGTACATTATCAATAGCCCTTGCATAGATATGTTTCACCTTCTGTTGTTTCAGCAAAGCCACCACACGGATAGAGGCGCCGAAATTCTCACCGATAGCCACTATCACCACATCCACCCCATTCAGAGGAAGAACGGAAAGTGCCTGTTCATCTGTTGCATCCAGCACAAAAGCTGTGGCAATTTTCTCCTTTATACTGTCCACACGGCCTGCACTAACGTCTGCACCAATCACTTCGTGTCCCAATACCGAAAGTTCTTCGGCAAGCATGTGCCCGTAATTTCCTAAACCGATAATAATATACTTCATATAAATTGAGAATTAAAAATTAAAAAATGGAGTATCTCCTACTTACTACTAACTACTTACTACTAACTACTCTAATTAATAATAATCTGTCCGCTCGGATACTGATATTTAGTATGTTTCTTTTGCTTAATGATACCCAACATCAGTGTTATCAATCCTACACGACCGATAAACATCAGTAAGGCAACAAGCAATTTACTGTTATCTCCTAATGTGGGAGTAAGATTCAAACTGGAACCTACCGTACTCAGCGCCGACACACATTCAAACAGGAGTGCCATGACAGATGCCTGAGGCTCCCATATCGTCAGAGTAAAAACAAATACAAACAAAACACCGATAGACATCACTACCGTTGCATTGGAACGGCGGATTGAATCATAAGATAATTCACGACCGAAAACCTCTACTTTCTCAGTACCACGAAGCACAGCAACCAGGTTCAGCACCACAACTGCAAATGCATTCACCTTGACACCACCTGCCGTGGACTGTGCCGCACCACCTACCCACATCAGGAAAATGTAAATCAATACGCTCTGCACCCCTAATGAAGTCAAATCCACACTGGTAAATCCGGCGGTACGCGGACAGGTTGCATTGAAAAATGCCTGCGTCCATTTATCAGCTACGGACATTCCGGCAAACGCACCATTCCACTCAAAGAAGGCGATGAGCACCGTGCCAAGCACCAGCAACAGGAAAGTCATGATAAGCACAATCCTTGTATTGAGATTATACAGATGATAAAAACGGTGCCTGTCCCACTCCCACGTATGCAGGAACTTCCATATACGACGCAAATGATGGAGCACAATATCTTTCAGGTTCACCAATATCGGGAAACCGATACCGCCCAGAATAATCAACAGTGATATATAAATAAGGAATGGATTATGCCCCGTCATCACCAACGGATTACCAAGGTTGCCCGGTAGTGTGGAGAATCCGGCATTACAGAATGCAGAGATGGCATGGAAAGCCGAAAAAGCTACTTCTTCCTCAAACGTCATCCCCATTGTACCATGAATATCGCCCCAGATGGCAAGCATGCCAGCTCCCTCAATGGCCAACGTAAAACCCAATATGTACAGCAAAGTGGAAAGCAGTGAGTTCAACGAATTGGAACTGACCATATCACGAACCACCAACTGATTATAGAACGACGTATTGCCCATGAAGAACATGGCAAAGAAACTGGTCAGCGTCATCACACCCAGGCCGCCAATCTGTATCAGCAGGATAATCACTACAAAACCGGACGTGGTAAATGTAGACGCCACATCCACCGAAGTCAGTCCCGTGACGCATACCGCACTGGTGGAGATAAATAGTGAATCCACCCACGAAATGCCGTTCATGGTGCATCGTGGCAACATCAGCAGTCCTGTTCCGATAAGAATAATGATAAAGAAACTGCCGGCCAGCATCAAAGAAGGGTTTGTACGCCGTCCCAACATCCTGACCAAACCATTGGAAAGGTTGAAGAACGAGAATATCAGCAGAAGCACTATGTGATAAAGCTTTCCATCCAGGAACTCCCAGAAGTGCAGAATGGCCCCCTCTTCTTCCGGTCGATGAAAAATGACGGGAATAAGGGTAAGATAGAGCAATAGAGTTAGTATCCACGTCAGTCTGCTGAACTTACGCTTCGTATCCTGATATTCCAACAAGATGTGCAAAGTTACCTCCGTCAGGAAAATACCCCACACAAATCGGTAGAGAGTTTCCAGTTGAGAAGCTTCGTGTTCGGAAATAGTAAAGCCGTGTTCATATACCACTCCCACAATCAACAGAATAGAAGCCAGGTAGGCTATGTAAGTCACCCCTCCAAGAATAATCCGAATGTACGGATGAATCCATTTATTCTGATACAAAAAGAATTTGTGATAAATCTTCATGGAGACATCAAATTTAAAACCGGACAAACATAAGCAAAACAATGCGTATAGACAAAAAACAAAAGAAAAAAGAAATTGTTTTAAAAATAATAGTTACATTTGGCCTCGTAAAAAAATTAATTCAAGTAACCACTATGAGCAATAAAACTAAAAGATTTTTCCTTCCGGAAGAAGAAATTCCACATTACTGGTATAACATACAGGCAGATATGGTGAACAAACCTATGCCGCCGCTTCACCCGGGCACCAAGCAACCGCTGAAAGCAGAAGATTTATATCCCATCTTCGCCCAGGAACTATGCAAGCAAGAACTTAACCAGACCGACAAGTGGATTGAAATCCCCGAAGAAGTACGGGAGATGTACAAATATTATCGTAGCACTCCACTGGTTCGTGCCTACGGATTGGAAGAGGCATTAGGTACTCCGGCACACATTTATTTCAAAAATGAGAGTGTCAGCCCGATGGGTTCGCACAAGCTCAACTCCGCCATTCCCCAAGCATATTATTGCAAAAAAGAAGGAGTGACGAATGTCACCACTGAAACCGGTGCCGGACAATGGGGCGCTTCACTGGCTTATGCAGCACGTCTGTTTGGCTTGGAGGCTGCCGTTTATCAGGTGAAAATCAGCTATGAACAAAAGCCTTACCGCCGCAGCATTATGCAAACGTTCGGTGCACAGGTCACTCCGTCTCCTTCCATGTCCACCCGTGCAGGAAAGGATATTCTGACAGCTCACCCCAACTATCAGGGATCGCTGGGTACGGCTATTTCCGAAGCTATAGAACTGGCGCAGACTACACCGAATTGTAAATATACATTAGGTTCCGTATTGAGCCATGTGGCGCTGCACCAGACGGTTATCGGCCTCGAAGCTGAAAAGCAGATGGAAATGGCGGGAGAATATCCCGATATGGTTATCGCTTGTTTTGGCGGTGGTTCCAATTTCGGAGGTATCGCATTCCCATTCATGCGTCATAAAATTCTGGAAGGCAAACAGACCCGTTTCATTGCTGCCGAGCCGGCTTCTTGTCCGAAGCTGACGCGCGGTAAGTTCCAGTATGATTTCGGTGACGAAGCCGGATACACCCCATTGCTGCCGATGTACACGCTGGGACACAACTTTGCTCCCGCCAACATCCATGCGGGTGGTTTACGCTATCATGGTGCAGGTGTCATCGTTTCGCAACTGCTGAAAGACGGTTTGATGGAAGCCGTAGATATCAAGCAACTGGAATCATTCGAAGCCGGATGTTTATTTGCACAAGTCGAAGGTATCATTCCTGCACCGGAATCATGCCATGCCATTGCCGCTACCGTTCGCGAAGCAAAGAAATGCAAGGAAACAGGTGAAGAGAAAGTCATCCTGTTCAACCTTTCCGGTCACGGACTGATTGACATGACATCCTATGATAAGTATCTCTCAGGAGACTTGGTTAATTATGAACTGACCGATCAAGATATTCAGAAAAACCTGGACGAAATAGGCAATCTGGCATAAGAAGTAGAGACCTCATCAGTATATATTTGCTAAACTGACGAGTGGTTCATAGAGCTTTTCTATGTCTTGTATATCCAATTCAATATCTACCTGGTCCCCCGGAATCAAACGCATTCCGGGGGGCTTTTGGTCTTTACCATCCCGGTGCACATTGATAATCACGCAATTCTCCGGCAGTAAGAGTTCATCCACCACTTTCCCATCCATATACGAACCCGTCATTACTTCTACCGAAAGTTTATAACGCTTTTGTTCCTGAAATGCAGGAGTATTAATCATATCTTCATAAAGTGTCACATTGAAAGGCTTCATCTGAAGCAGTTCCGTGAAATAGTAAGTCAGTCCACCCACTACCACCGATGGATAGAACACTTCAAAATGCCCTGTAATCTCGGTAATCAACACAATTGCCGTCAGCGGTGTACGAATCACCGCTACCAGGAAAGAAGACATGGAAATCAACATTACATAACTGACATTCTCCGGAGCAAGAATTCCATATTCCACTCCCAGCAGACCGACAATCTGCCCCAGCAAACCACCCGTCACCAAGGTAGGAATAAAGTTCCCGCCCGGCAAACCGGATGAAACGGAAATAACGGTAAAGCCGAAGTGCAGTAACATCATTGCCACTACCCACATAATTTGAGAATGGGCACCAAATTGCGCCTGTTCCAAAAGGAAGTTTTCTCCCCCACCTGTCAGGTTCACTTGCATAAAAGAAATGATGTAGGCAACCAACAACAGATAGAACATTTTGAGGTATACAGGAGATTTCACCGTAGAATATACCCGCTTGAAGGAAACCATTATCAAGGAATAAATCTTTCCACAGATGGATATAACCACTGCCAGCAACAGGAAGTACTTCATCTGAATCAGGAATGAGAAGACAGGTTCTGTTACTTGTATCAGATGATACGAATTTATCGGGAAAACCATGCTTGCCACAGCTCCCGCCACTACGCCGGCCAGCAAGGTGGTGATGGCAGTCTTCGGAGCATCAAAACGTTCGATGGATTCGATGACGAGAAGTGAAGATGCAAGTGGGGCGGCAAATGCGGCAGCAAGTCCGGCACCAGCACCGGCAGCAAGCAGTTGTTTTCTTTCACCACGCAGAATGCGTGTCCAGCGGGCAACAAGGCAACCCACATACGAACCGATTTGTACGGAAGGTCCTTCACGGCCCAGTGATAAACCTGCCGCAAAGGAAAGTATGCCGCCTGTAAACTTGGCTATCATTTCTATGAAAGGATGTTTATAAGAGATACGTCCATTTATGGCAGCACGTGTTTGAGGAATCCCCCCACCGGTAATAAGCGGCATTTTCATCACCAGCCACGATACGAATATCAATATGCCCCAGAATAATAAGAAGAGTGGGATATGCCAGTACCATGCCGGGCGAGAAGAGAAAAACTCGCTACGGAGATGGAAGAAGTAGTACAGGCAATAATGATAAGGAACGGCTACAAGACCCGTCAGCAATCCAACGAAGATACTGACGAAGTACAGGCGTGCGTCAACCAGTTTCAGTTTCACGACATACCATGTCCTTAGTTTTTTCAAGTCTTTGAGCCTTTGAAACATTCCTCAGGGTTTTCTTTTTATCAATTTGACTATCTACAACAAATTAACCCTGTTGAAGTTTTGAGGCTTGATGTTTTTTAGGAAGGAAACTTAAAATGATAATTTATCGAAGCGGAGCTTCGTTTAGTGATTAGCGTTTAGTGATTAGTGATAAGCGCCATGCGGAATAATAGCGCAGCCCACTAATCACTAATCACTAAACGCTAATCACTAATAAATTATCATTTTGGCATCGGTCTTCCCGCCGCATGTCTTCTCCCCTCTCCCGGTTTCTGTCCTTTTCTCCGGTCAAATTCCTTTCTGAATTTATTCGCATTACTCTTCTCCGTCTGATAAATCTTCATAATCTGTTTGGGAGACAAAATCTTACGGAACTCATTGTAATACTTCTCGCGGATATCCAGTATCTTACGGCTTTGTGCAAACTGATCCTTTATCTGCTTTTCTATTTCCACATCTGTCGGCACAGGTTTCGGAGTTTGTTTGGCCTCCGCATTGTTATTCTTCATCCTATCCCTGCGGTTCATCATCCGGCATTCGCGCAACTCTTTCAGATAATTCTCGTAAACCGGAGTGAACTTAGCTGCCGTAGCATCATCCAGCATCAGTGTCTTCACCATCTGGTTCGTCTGTCTTTGCACCATCTGTTCGGGCGTAGGACGTTGTTTGTTATCCTTATTACCCTTGTTCTGTGCAGAAATTGTCTGGCTACCAATCAACAGGGCTGCCATGAGTACATAGATAAATTTAGTCTTCATAATCTTCTTGTTTTTTTATTAATACCTAATTTAGAAATATATCATTTTCGGAGAAGTTGACGAGCTCTTCCAACTCCTCGTCCGACAATTCGTGAATCCATTTGTCCGCCGGGTCACTACTGCTTCTTTCAATGGCAAGCATGTCCGAAGTCCCGTTAGTCACATCTCCCGGCTGGAAATAAGACGGGATGAACAATATCCCCGCCAGCACTGCCGCCGCAGCTATCGCAGTAGTGAATAGTATCTGCAAACGATGCTTCCGGCGCTGTCCGCCATACGTGCGTTCCATTACCTTTTGTTGCATCTCCTCAAAGAAATTATCGGGAGTGCAGTAAGGCGTCTTTTTACCTATATCGTCAAAATCAAATTCTTTATCCATCGTTCTTATCTATTTAGGATGTATTCTTTTATTTTTTCTTTCGCATAGTGATAATTCACTTTGAGGGTGTCGACCTTGCTATCCAGTATGCGGCTGATTTCTTCGTAATCAAGCTCATCATAGTAGCGCAGGTTAAATACCAACCGTTGTTTCTCCGGTAAACTCAGTATGGCTTCCTGAAACTTAACTGCCAACTCGTTTTCATAATCAATGTAGTCGGACGCTTTCAGTTTGCCAATCAATTCTTCTTGTACTTCTTCTGACGGAATGGCTTCTTCATCCTTTCGCGTATTCAGCAAACGCAGGCTTTCATTGGTTGCAATCCTGTAAATCCAGGTACTCAGCGAGCTTTCACCACGAAACTGCTCCATATTGCGGTACACCCGGATAAACACCTCCTGAAGAACATCTTCTGCATCTTCATGCGACACCACCAAACGCCGTATATAATAGTATATAGGTTCCTGGAAGTTATCCATCAGCATCTTAAAGCCCTTCTTGGGGTCGGAAGCATATACCTGCCGGATTTTATCCTCGTTTATCATCAATTCTGTTTCTTAGCTTTGTTAGGTTAGAAACAAAAGAAAGGATGAAGTTAAATTGGGTATTTCACTTTTTGCATTTATTAAAGGAGTGGTTAAAAATAAAGTTTCTTATATTTGTCCGTTATTAAACAGACTCATAAAAAGGAAGGAAACTGATATGGAATGTAAAATCAGGCCGTGGAAAATGGAAGATGCCGCTGAACTCGCTTCAGCAATAAACAACAAAAACGTTCTGGATAACCTGAGGGATGGCATCCCTTATCCTTATACCGAAGATGATGCGAGGTTCTTCATCAACGGGATGCTAAAGGCTGACAAAAACAACATTATCGCCTTTGCCATTACCGCTGATGACAGAGTAGTAGGGAGTATCGGTGTGTTTCGTCAAGACAATATCCACTTCTGCACAGCCGAAATGGGGTATTACATAGCAGAACCTTTCTGGGGAAAAGGATTAGGAACCAGCGCCGTCAAGCAGACCTGTCAGTATGTTTTTGACAACACTGATATTATCCGCATTTTTGCGGAACCTTTTGCCCTGAATATAGCTTCTTGCCGAATTCTGGAAAAGAGCGGATTTGAATGTGAAGGAACACTCAGGAGCAATGCAATTAAAAACGGTTGCGTTCTGGATATGAAAATGTATTCGCTCATTAAAAGTAATCACAGATAATGTATATTTGCAGAAAAAACGTTCAGCATGAGAGACCAAGCAATATTAGTACGCAATGCGGTTAAAAACGAAATTCCCGCATTTGCCCTGATTGGAAAAGATAAGTTTGCATTACAGACTTTGGAATATTATTATTCTCTGGCAAAAGAAGAATGCAGTGAAGAGTTCCTAAAAGACTTGAGGGATTTGATAGAGAATGATTTCAGGAAGTTCAGGGAAGAGAATCCAGAAAAGATAAAGGTGCCTGATATGTGATTTATGAATAAGGGTTAATTCCGAACCGGACACTTCATTTCTGCACAGATATGAACCAAATGACAAAGGAATATTCTTTTACGAAAAGCAAATACCTAACCCAGGACATATATTTAGGGTACCTCAGTCGTATACTTAGGCTATCTCTGTATATGACTGAGATACCCTAAGTATACAACTGAGATAGTTTCTATTTATATGTACTCATAATCAAATAGTTACATTTGGTTACTTAATCGGTAGGAAATTCAGACAAATAAATAGAAAGAATTTCACTCATTTTTGCAGGGTTTTGAATGAAATGATGATTTACTGAGTATCTCAATTAATTAGGCGGACTATCTTAACTCCCCTCCTCCAGTTGGAGGAGGGGTGCCCTTTAGGGCGGGGTGGTAGGTGAGAAAGAATTCCTTAGCCTTGTGATTTATAGGTATTTTATTGTTTCA
>NZ_JH992943.1:793731-816003 GCF_000315485.1 Bacteroides oleiciplenus YIT 12058
CGATCAAAAGGTTGAATATAGCCCATAAAATTAATCCTATTGTTATCAAAGCAAAGATATAAAATCCTTTTTATACAATATGTCAAAGAACACTTGATTCTTACTTTTTACACAACCTCCCGGGAGGAGGAGAATTGAGATAGTGCTTGTTTATCATTTGCCTCATTACTAATCATAAACGCTAATCACTTTTGTTCCTTTCTTATCAGTTATAAGCTAAATAATAATAAGATTTCAGACATTATCCCCACCCTGTTTTATTTTCTTGGAGAGTTTGCAACCGGAATCATGATAAAATTGTATCTTTGCACCGTTTTATGTATTTCGAAATAAAATAATAAACAACGATATATATGATAGCTAAAATCAACCAGCTTCTGCAAGAAGTGGAAGCACTGAAAGCTGCCAATGCCGAGGAACTGGAAGCACTCCGCATCAAATACCTCAGTAAGAAAGGTGCAATCAACGACTTGATGGCAGATTTCCGCAACGTAGCTGCCGAGCAGAAGAAAGAAGTCGGCATGAGACTGAATGAACTGAAAAACAAGGCACAGGAAAAGATCAATGCCTTGAAAGAACAGTTCGAAAGTCAGGATACGGGTTGCGATGACATCGACCTCACCCGTTCAGCTTATCCGGTAGAACTGGGTACACGCCACCCACTCACCATCGTAAAGAACGAAGTCATCGATATATTCGCACGTCTTGGTTTCAGCATCGCCGAAGGTCCGGAAATTGAAGACGACTGGCATGTGTTCTCCGCATTGAATTTTGCCGAAGACCACCCCGCACGCGACATGCAGGATACCTTTTTTATCGAAGCACATCCCGACATTGTGCTGCGTACGCACACTTCATCTGTACAGACCCGCGTAATGGAAACTTCACAACCTCCTATCCGCATCATCTGCCCGGGGCGTGTATATCGTAATGAAGCCATCAGCTACCGCGCACACTGTTTCTTCCACCAGGTAGAAGCACTGTATGTGGATAAAGATGTATCTTTCACTGACCTGAAACAAGTGTTGCTGCTCTTTGCAAAAGAAATGTTCGGCGAAGATACCAAAATCCGTTTACGTCCGTCATACTTCCCGTTCACGGAGCCCAGTGCGGAAATGGACATCAGTTGCAACATCTGTGGCGGAAAAGGTTGTCCGTTCTGCAAACACACCGGATGGGTGGAAATCCTGGGTTGCGGCATGGTGGACCCGAATGTATTGGAAAGCAACGGCATCGACAGCAAGGTGTATAGCGGATATGCCCTCGGTATGGGTATCGAACGCATTACCAACCTGAAATACCAGGTAAAAGACCTTCGCATGTTCTCTGAAAACGACACGAGGTTCCTGAAGGAATTCGAAGCAGCCTATTAAATAAATTGAGAATTGAAAATTGAGAATTGAAAAACACTATGCAGTATGATAGCGCAGCTTAATTTTCAATTCTCAATTTTCAATTCTCAATTTAACAATTATGAAAGATAGACTTGTCACTCCCAGCTATTGCTTTATTCTTGCAGCCAACTTCCTGCTGTACTTCGGCTTCTGGTTGCTGATACCGGTACTTCCTTTTTACTTATCCGAAGTATTCAGTGCAGGTAATTCCACAATCGGCATCATTCTTTCATGTTATACGGTGGCCGCATTATGCATCCGCCCCTTTTCCGGATATTTCCTAGACAGCTTTGCACGCAAACCTTTATATCTGATGGCTTACTTCATCTTTATGACGATGTTTGCCGGATATATCATTGCCGGTTCGCTGACGCTATTCATCATGTTCCGCATCGTACAAGGAATATCATTCGGAATGGTGACGGTGGGTGGCAACACGGTAGTCATCGACATCATGCCCTCATCACGACGCGGCGAAGGGTTGGGATACTACGGTCTTTCTAATAATATTGCCATGGCGGTAGGGCCAATGTCCGGATTGTTTCTGCATGATGCGGGGGTGGATTATACTGCTATATTTTGTTGCTCGCTGGGCTCTTGTATCGCCGGTTTTGTTTGCGCAAGTCTAGTAAAAACACCCTATAAGCCACCTGTAAGGCGTGAGCCAATATCGCTCGACCGCTTTATCTTGCTGAAAGGCATTCCGGCAGGCATCAGTCTGCTGCTACTTTCAATCCCCTATGGAATGACGACGAACTACGTAGCTATGTATGCCAAACAAATCGGCATCAATGCCACTACAGGTTTCTTCTTTACTTTCATGGCGATAGGTATGGCCATTTCGCGCATCTTCTCCGGAAAGATTGTAGATAAGGGAAAGATTACGCAAGTCATTTCCGCCGGACTGTATCTCGTTGTGTTCAGTTTCTTCCTGCTTTCGGCATGCGTATATCTTATTAATTGGAACAACATGCTATGCACCGTTGTTTTCTTTGCGGTGGCCCTGTTACTGGGTGTAGGCTTTGGCATCATGTTCCCGGCTTACAATACACTATTCGTCAACCTGGCCCCAAACAGCCAGCGCGGTACTGCTACCTCCACTTATCTGACTTCCTGGGATGTAGGCATCGGAATCGGCATGTTGACAGGAGGATATATTGCGGAAGTCAGCACTTTTGATAAAGCTTATTTGTTCGGAGCCTGCCTCACCATTGTATCCATGCTCTACTTCAATGGAAAAGTAGCTCCACATTATCATAAAAATAAATTGCGATGAGAAAGAAAGAACGTTATGAAAAGATTCTTGCCTGGTTTCGGGAAAACCGCCCGGTAGCCGAAACGGAACTGCATTATGACACCCCGTTCCAACTGTTGATAGCAGTTATCCTCTCCGCACAATGCACGGACAAACGGGTGAATATGATTGTCCCGCCATTGTATCGTGACTTCCCTACCCCGGAAGTTCTTGCCGCCAGTACGCCGGAAGTGATATACGAATATATCCGCAGCGTATCTTACCCCAATAACAAAGCAAAGCATCTGGTTGGCATGGCACAAATGTTGGTGAAAGACTTCAACAGCGAGGTACCCGATACTCTGGAAGAACTCGTGAAACTTCCTGGCGTGGGGCGCAAAACAGCAAACGTTATTCAATCCGTCGTGTTCAACAAAGCAGCGATGGCTGTAGACACCCATGTATTCCGCGTCAGCCACCGCCTCGGACTGGTGCCGGATACCTGTACCACCCCGTTCAGCGTAGAAAAAGAACTGGTGAAAAACATTCCGGAAGCTGATATTCCCATTGCTCACCACTGGCTGATTCTGCACGGACGATATGTCTGCCAGGCACGTACGCCACAATGTGACAACTGTGGTTTGCAATTGATGTGCAAATATTATTGCGAGAAGTATAAAGTTAGCAAAGAGAAGCCGAAAGATAAAGAATAAATGACGGTTTCATAGCAAAAGAAAGAAATAAATACTAACTTTGCGCTCACGAAAACAAATTAATAACACTTTTAAATAAAATAGAGTATTATGACAATTGATCAATTCAACTTTGCCGGTAAAAAGGCATTCGTTCGTGTGGATTTCAATGTGCCCTTGGACGAAAACTTCAACATTACAGATGATAACCGTATGCGCGCTGCTCTTCCTACGCTGAAGAAAATTCTGGCTGACGGTGGCAGTATAATTATCGGTTCACACCTCGGCCGTCCGAAAGGTCCGGCTGACAAGTTCTCTCTGAAACACATCCTGAAACATTTATCTGAATTGTTGGGTGTTGAGGTACAGTTTGCTAACGACTGCATGGGCGAAGAAGCTGCTGTGAAAGCTGCTGCTCTGCAACCGGGTGAAGTGCTGTTGCTCGAAAATCTCCGTTTCTACGCTGAAGAAGAAGGCAAACCCCGCGGTTTGGCTGAAGATGCTACCGACGAGGAAAAAGCTGCTGCAAAGAAAGCCGTTAAGGAAAGCCAGAAAGAATTCACCAAGAAATTGGCTTCTTATGCTGACTGCTATGTAAACGATGCTTTCGGTACAGCTCACCGCGCACATGCTTCTACAGCTCTGATTGCTAAATACTTTGATAAGGACAACAAGATGTTCGGCTATCTGATGGAAAAAGAAGTGAAGGCTGTTGATAAAGTGTTGAATGACATCAAACGTCCATTCACTGCCATCATGGGTGGCTCTAAAGTTTCTTCTAAGATTGAAATCATCGAAAACCTGCTGAGCAAGGTGGACAACCTGATTATTGCTGGTGGTATGACTTATACTTTCACTAAGGCTATGGGTGGTAAAATAGGTATCTCTATCTGCGAAGATGACAAACTGGATCTGGCTCTCGACTTGATGAAGAAAGCAAAAGAAAAAGGTGTAAACATGGTATTGGCTGTTGACGCTAAGATTGCTGACGCTTTCTCTAACGATGCCAACACGAAGTTCTGTCCGGTAGACGAAATTCCTGATGGTTGGGAAGGTCTGGACATCGGTCCTAAGACTGAAGAAATCTTTGCAGACGTTATCAAGAACTCCAAGACTATTTTGTGGAATGGCCCGACTGGCGTATTCGAATTCGAAAACTTCACTCACGGCTCACGTGCAGTAGGCGAAGCTATCGTAGAGGCTACCAAGAACGGTGCTTTCTCACTCGTAGGTGGTGGCGACTCTGTGGCTTGTGTCAACAAGTTCGGCTTGGCAAGCGGTGTTTCTTATGTTTCAACAGGTGGTGGTGCATTGCTCGAAGCAATCGAAGGAAAAGTTCTTCCGGGTATCGCTGCTATCAACGAATAAGAAAAAACATTATCATACGGAAAGGCAGCTCTTTTTTCCAAAGAGTTGCCTTTTTTTAATCTTATATTTAGAAATGAAACGAACGCTGTTATCCTTTGCCTTCTTGCTCTCCGCTTTGATGGCAACCGCACAAGATGCTTGTTTGAATGACGTAGTAAACACACTTAAAGACCGCATTAGTCTTGCCGGCTACGCACAGGTGGGATATACCTACGACGACGCAGATGGCGCCAGCAACACATTCGACATCAAACGTGTCATCTTCATGGCACAAGGAAAAATTACCGACCGCTGGACATGCTACTTCATGTACAGCTTTGCCAACACCGGAAAAATTCTCGAAGCGTACACCGAATACAAATTCTTACCGCAACTGACCGCCCGCATCGGACAATTCAAAACCATGTATACCATTGAGAACCCGATGTCTCCCTGTTATGTGGAACTGATAAATTGCTACTCGCAATCCGTCAACTACCTGGCAGGAATTAATGGAAGCGATCCGTTATATGGTTCTTCCAGTGGACGCGATATGGGATTACTGATTTATGGTGACCTGTTCGGCAAGCTGGTCAACTATAATTTTGCATTAATGAACGGACAAGGTATCAACCTGAAAGATAAGAATAACCAGAAAGATATTGTAGGAAGCCTAATGGTAAACCCATTGGACTGGTTATCCGTAGGTGGCTCCTTCGTCACGGGAAAAGGCTGTGCAGTAGCAGTTTCCGCCCTCAACCCGGATATACAGGTAGGCGAAAACTACACCCGCAACCGCTGGTCGGCAGGTGCAGTTATCAAAACTAAACCGGTTGATGTACGCACGGAATACCTTGCCGGAAAAGACGGACACATCAAAAGTGATGGTTACTACGTGACGGCTTCCGCCCACGTATTTCCCAAGTTTGATGTCATCGCATCTTACGACTATCTCAACAAGAGCAAAGTGTTGGACGATAAGCAAACCAATTATGTAGTCGGTTTGCAATACTGGTTCTACCCCAAATGCAGGATACAGGCTCAATACACATACTGCAACCGTCATATCGGAGACAACAGTAACCTGCTGCAAGCACAGTTACAGGTACGTTTCTAAAGAAAAACCTTGAATGCCATGAACTATCCCCAGATTCTGAAAGAAATATACGAGGAAATACAGCCATATGCAAAAACTGGTGAGCCGGCGAGTTATATTCCCGAGTTACTGAAAGTCAATCCCGACCGCTACGGCATCTGCCTGCGCACCATCGAAGGAAAAGAATTTGCCTTGGGAGACAGTAACGAACGCTTCGCCGTGCAGAGTATTTCAAAAGTATTCTCCCTTGCTATGAGTTTCGGCCGGGTGGGCAACAAACTCTGGAAACGCATAGGTGTAGAGCCGTCCGGCAATGCATTCAACTCCATCTTTCAGTTGGAAATGGAGCAGGGCATCCCCCGTAATCCGCTCATTAATGCGGGGGCATTGGTAATGGCGGACGTGCTACTTTCGGCACTCGATTATCCTGAAAGGGAATATCTTTCTTTCGTACGGAAGCTTTGCGGCAACGATATGATACAATATAATGAAAGCATGGCAACTTCCGAACGGGAATACGGTTATCTGAATGCTGCCATCACCAATATGTTGAAGTATCACGGCAATCTAGAAAACGACATCGAACGGGTGCTCCGTTTCTACTTCCGTCAATGCTCCATAGGCATGAACTGCCGGGAACTGGCGCGCGCATTCCTCCCCTTTGCCGACCACACCAGGCCATTCAGCTTTGACGGAACCGAGCTGACTACTTCGCAAGTAAAACGTATCAATGCCATTATGCAGACATGCGGCTTCTACGACGAAGCCGGAGAATTCTCTTATCTGGTAGGATTGCCCGGCAAAAGCGGTGTAGGTGGCGGCATTGCAGCAGTTTGTCCGCGCAAGTACTCGGTAGCCGTATGGAGCCCACGACTCAATCCGAAGGGCAACTCCGTGATGGGGATGAAAGCTCTTGAGCTACTGACAACTAAGACAGCAGTCAGTATTTTCTAAAAGCCCGAACCTTTTTGGCACTATTTTTGTACCTTATATAAATATAGTATTAAAGAAAGGCTTGAATATGAATGAACAATCTATCCAAAAACAATATAATCAGATAATCAGTCTGCTGGAAAACAAACGGTTGAAAGAAGCTCTCGTTCATCTGGATGCTTTCCTGTATAGTAGTAACGACTGGACTCTCCGCAACCGGTTGGAGCAAATCCAGACTTCCTACCAATATATGTTGCAATATATGAAGTTGGGAATGACGGATCCGGAACGGCAGAAACTATACCGCCAGCTATTAGCTGACACTTGGGAGATTGCCGACCAGACGCGCATTGCACTACTGGACGAAATATCAACCCACTATTACCACTCTCTGCGCAGGAGCCCGAACCAGCTTCCGAAAGCTTACGACCTCTCCACTTTCCAAAGAATTCTGGAAGGTTTCACAGACGAAATGGCCGTATCTCAATTGGCGAACTATCAAGGGTTGGACGCTATCCTGAAACGACATGAAGAGACTTTGCAAGTCATGTTTCTTACTACCTGGAGCAACAACAACTGGACGGTAGAAGAACTGGTTCAGGCAGAAGCTATGCTCCGGTCGGAAACATTACCGGTCAATGATTTATGCCTGTTTGTCAGTGCTGTCACTCTCAGCCTGATGGAATGTTTTGATGAGCGCAAAGTCAATTGGTTGCTCGATGGGCTACGTCACGTCAGTCCGCAGGTGAATCAAAGGGCTTTGGTAGGACTCGTTATCACCTTGCATCTTTACCCCACACGCATTGCACTTTATCCGGAACTGGAAGCGCGTCTCTCTCTCTACAGAGAAGATCCAGATTTCAGCAAACAGTTGAACCGCGTCTATATCCAGTTGCTTCGCAGTCAGGAGACAGAAAAGATTGATAAAAAGATGCGCGAAGAAATCATCCCCGAAATGATGAAGAACGTGAATATCATGCGCAACATGAAATTCGGTTTTGAAGAAACGGATGAGAATGACCGTAATCCGGACTGGGAACAGGCTTTTGAGCAATCCGGTCTGGGCAATAAGATACGTGAAATGAACGATTTGCAGATGGAAGGAGCGGATGTATACATGAGTACGTTCGCACAACTCAAAGGGTATCCTTTCTTCCGCGAACCGCATAACTGGTTCTATCCCTTCGACCGGATGCATTCCAGTATCATTCATCAGGTTGGTCTGAACCAATCAGGCGAAAGTTCCGTTCTCTCCATCATCCTACAATCAGGTTTCTTCTGCAACAGCGACAAATATTCATTCTGCTTCACCATCGCACAACTGCCGCAGGCACAACGTGACATGATGTTAAGCCAGATGACTCCCCAGGACCAAAGTGACTTTATGGAAGAGAAGAACAGTGCAAGCCTGAAACAATACGCCGAACGGCCTGACGTTATCAGCAACCAGTATATTCACGATTTATACCGTTTCTTCAAGCTAAATCAGCGCAGATATGAGTTCCATAACATCTTCCAGGAAGAGATTGCCTTGCATCGCAATCCGGTGCTGAAAGAGTTGTTGAGTGCCCCCGAGTTGTTAGTCGCCGTTGCCGACTTCCACTTCAGCAAAGAACATCCGGCGGAAGCATTGGAACTCTACCGGATGTTGATTGACCGGAAACAGGCCAATGCCGACATTTTCCAGAAAACAGGTTTCTGCCTGCAAAAAGAAAAGCGATATCAGGAAGCCGTCAACGCTTACCTGAAAGCCGACATGCTGAAACCTGACCATCTGTGGACGCTCCGCCACTTGGCTACGTGCTACCGCCAGATGAAGAATTTCGAAGCTGCTCTGGAATACTATCATCGTGTAGAAGAGATTCAACCGGAAAACCGGAATGTGCTGTTCTATACAGGTAGCTGCCTTGCAGAACAGAAACGATATGAAGATGCTTTGCAGTATTTCTTCAAACTGGATTTTCTGGAAAATGATTGTATGAAAGCATGGCGTGGTATCGGCTGGTGCTCGTTTGTCAGTGGCAAACACGAACAGGCAATGAAATATTACGATAAGATTCTTGCTGTCAGACCGCTTGCAACAGACTATCTCAATGCCGGACATGCAGCATGGGTGCTGGGAAACATAGAAAAAGCAGCCGGACTATACGGCAAGGCTATGGCAGAGAGCGGCAGTAAGGATGCCTTTCTGGAAATATTCGACAGGGACCGGAAGAGCCTCCTTAAACAAGGGATTGCAGAAGAAGATGTTCCGTTGATGCTAGACATGATTGAATAAGAACTATAAATCAATATTAAATGAAAAGATATTGCATTCTGGTTGCTGTTTGTTGTTTCAGCCATCTGGCCATATATGCGCAAGCTCCCATAGAAAAGGGGTTAAAGAGTATCAACCGGGCGTCTGCCGAAGCATACATCGGCTTTCTGGCACACGATGAATTGCAAGGCCGGGAAGCTGGATACCATGGTTCCAGGGTGGTTGCCCAATATATAGCTTCATTATTGCAAGCCATGGGAGTGCAATCGTTGGGAGACAGTTATTTTCAACCTTTCAAAGCCTACAGAAAAGAACGGCAGAAGAGAGGAAGGCTGGAAGTGCATCCTGATTCAATCGCTTTATTAAAAAAGGAAGTTCATCAGAAGCTGACAATGGCGAATGTGTTAGGGATGATTCCCGGCAGAAACATCCATGAGTATGCAATTGTCGGAGCGCATTTCGATCATTTAGGAATAGATCCCGCCCTTGATGGTGACCAGATTTATAACGGTGCTGATGACAATGCCTCTGGGGTATCGGCCGTTTTACAAATAGCCAAAGCATTCATTGCCAGCGGTGAACAGCCGGAACGGAATATTATTTTCGCCTTTTGGGACGGCGAAGAAAAGGGATTGCTGGGTTCGAAATATTTCGTACAGACTTGCCCTTTCATTTCACAAGTGAAGGGATACCTTAACTTCGATATGATAGGGCGCAACAATAAACCGCAACAACCGATGCACGTTGTTTATTTCTATACGGAAGCCAATCCGGCTTTCGGAGAATGGCTGAAAAAAGATATAAAGAAGTATAACCTGAAACTGGCCCCCGATTACCGTCCATGGGATAATCCTATAGGCGGTAGTGATAACAGTTCTTTTGCCAAAGCGGGCGTTCCCATCATCTGGTATCATACCGATGGGCATCCGGACTATCACCAGCCTTCCGACCATGCCGACAAGCTGAACTGGGAGAAAGTAGTGGAAATAACAAAGGCGTCCTTTCTGAACGCCTGGAATTTAGCAAATGAGAAGAAGTATTGATTTACACTTTCAGTAGTTCCCTATACAGTTTCTGCACAGGGAGTCCCATAATGTTATAGTAACTTCCCGATATATTTTCCACACCGATAAAGCCAATCCATTCTTGTACTCCATAGGCTCCGGCTTTATCCATAGGCTGGAATTTATCTACGTAATAGGCTATTTCGTCTTCACTCAAAGTAGCAAAACGCACTTCGGTCTGTGCTGTAAAACTCCTTTGCCACTCGGTAGTGGTGATGCATACGCCCGTAAAAACTTCATGAGAACGTCCCGACATAGTACGCAACATTCGCAAGGCGTCCTCATGATCTACCGGTTTTCCCAATACCTGTCCATCCAGCCAGACAATGGTATCTGCCGTAATCATCAGTTCGCCGGGTTGCATCATGGCAACATAGGCATCCGCTTTTTCTTTGGCAATATACAGAGGAATATCCGCACCTTGTAAAGTCTCGGGATAAGATTCATCCACATCAGGCAAAGTCCGCACTTCATAGTCCACACCCAAACCTGCAAGCAATTCTTTCCTGCGAGGAGAATTACTGGCAAGTATCACTTTATATTTCTTCAAATTGTCCAACACCGTCCTTTAATTTTTAATTATCAATTTTTAACTTGCCCGCCATCCTACCATCCGAATGCCTTATCATCCATCCAAAGCCCCTGAACTTTCAAGACTTGTTCCACAACATCCCGGCCACATCCATAGCCACCATTGGCATGGGAGATATAACAGGAAACATCTTTCACTTCCGCAGACGCATCTTTGGGACAACAGGGTAAGCCACATTCACGCATAACCTCAATATCAGGAATATCATCGCCCACATAAAGGATTTCTTCATCTTTCAGACCATGACGGTTACGGAAATCATAGTAATCATGGATTTTGATAGAAGAAGACATATAGATATCCCCGGAAGGAATGCCTAAAGCTTCGAAACGTTTACGTACAGCCTCGGAACGCCCGCCTGTGATGATACCCAGTATCATGCCTTGTTTAGCAGCAAGATGAAGGGCATAGCCATCTTTGATATTCACGGTACGCAAAGGTTCTCCATCTGCGCTCATTGAAATAACGTTGGCGCTCAAGACACCATCAACGTCAAACACAAGAGCTTTTATCTTTTTCAGATCGTAATTAATTGTACTCAAAGCAACGATTTTTTAGTATTATACATTCGGGCGATTCATTCGTCCACTTTCAGCTTAACCTATGAATGCTTTGGCTTATCAACCGGTACAATTCCTGCATCTCCGGTTCATCTGCCAGCATCTCCACATGTTTACTGATTACATTCTCATCATAGCGCACCGCCGGCCCTGTCTGTGCCTGCTTCGGTTCCAACTCATGCACCTTACGCGCTGTTTCATCAATCAAAGGCAGCATCACATCAAACGGAAGATCATATTTCTTCAATAAATCAGCTGCCAGGGCATACATGTGATTCGTAAAGTTACAAGTAAACACAGCTGCCAGATGCAGACTCCTCCTTTGTTCAGAAGTCGCCTCATATACCTTTTCGGAAAGCACCGAAGCAACCGCTTTCAGCAACTCCGTATCTTCCGGCGAATTACTCTCCACGAAGAAAGGTATCGCATGGAAATCCACAGCACGTTGCTTGCTGAACGTTTGCATAGGATAGAACACTCCATAGCGCGATGCTTTCCCTTCCCAAACACTCATTGGAATACTTCCGGCCGTATGAACCAACAATGCATCTCCCTTACCGGCAACGATTTCGGGCAATAATTCCACGAAAGCATCATCCTTCAAGGAGACTATATAGAGCCGGGCATCCTTGGATACTTCAGAAAGTTCGGTTGTATATTCCGCTTCCACCGCCTGCGCCAATGCACTCGCAGCATCTTTTGTACGGCTATACACCTGCACTATGCGGAAACCGTTCCGATATAAAGCCTTAGCCAGATTTGTCGCTAGGTTTCCGGCACCGATAAAGACTATCGGCGTATCTTGTACACTCCTTTTCATCTTGTAGCCAACCAATATAATATAATTCCAAGAACCAACAGAGCCATCGGCAACAAGTAAGCAGACATTGTGCCGAGCAGTGCCGTTATCAATCCGAAATTCAGTATCAACCACAAACCTATCAACACCAATCCCACCGATTTATCGCGCTTGAAGATAAGAAATATAACCGCCGTATACAGCAAGAAATTATCCTTATTCATCACCCACGGTAAGCCGATATTAGAGAAATGAACCAGTTTGTCTACCAGATAAAGTATACCGAAAACAATCAATGTAACGGCCGTAGCCTTGTAAGTATCGCGGTTATTGTTTGCCTTTGCTGCACCCACCGTTACTTTCCTCCAAATTTATTGATATGAACTTTTTCCCATTGCAAATGTTCTTCACTAAAAGGCTTACGCTCCATACCCTTGTGTCCGATAGCAATGACACTGAGCACTTGCAACTGCAAAGGGATGTCGAGTACTTCGCGCACGTATTCATCGGACGGCATGCCGGTAGCAGTGGAACGTTCGCGCACCTGTACCCAGCAACTGCCTAAGCCCATATCTTCTGCCTGTAACTGTATAATAATCGAAGCAATGGAAGCATCTTCAATCCACACATCGCTTGCCAACGGATCGGCTGTCACCACAATCGCTAACGGAGCATCGGCAATGAATTGTGACGCCTGCGCTTTGCAATGTGATAGTTTTTCGAGCAATTCCTTATTGTCCACCATGATAAACTGCCATGCGTTTGTCCGCTTGGAAGTGGGTGACATCAATGCAGCTTTCATCAAAGCAACAACTTGTTCCTGTGTCAACTCTTCATCCGTAAACTTCCGCATGCTGCGACGAACTTTTAGTAATTCACTGAAATTTTCCATATATCACTGTATTGAAGTAAATTATCGTTTAAGAACGCAAAGATACAAGATTATTTTTTAAATTTGCAGTCAATGCCTTTGAAACTGACGACATATTACCACGGGAGTAACATCCCGGAACTACCGGGCAAAAACACGTTTCACTCCATCGAGTTGTTTCGCATTTATGAAGCAACCTTAGGTTATACGCCCCTTCTCATCGTTGCATCCGAGGACGGAAAGCCCGTTGCCAAGCTATTGGCAGCTGTGCGAAAGAGTACGCGTCTGTTTCCGCCCGCTATCATCAGGCGGTGCGAAGTTTATGGTACAGGAGAGTATTTTGATGAAACCGCAGACAAGGAATTTGTCTTTAGTGAGATGCTGCAACGACTGACGGACGAGGCATTACGGGAAGCATTCCTCATTGAGTTTCGTAATCTGGAAAATTCACTATTCGGTTATAAATCCTTCCGCAAAAACCACTATTTTGCCATCAATTGGCTTCAAGTACGCAACTCCCTACACAGCAGGGAATATGTAGAGGAGCGTTTCAGTCCATCACGCATCCGGCAGATTAAGAAAGGATTAAAGAATGGTGCAGAAGTACGGGAAGTTCACAATACGGAAGAGATACAAGCGTTCTCCCAAATGCTGCACCATGTTTACTCTTCAAAAATACGCCGCCACTTTCCCAGCAAAGAGTTCTTCCAGCATATGGAAAAAGAAATGGTGCAAGGGAAACAAAGCAAAATATTCATAGTTACGTATAAAGACAAAATCATCGGTGGCAGTGCCTGCATCTATTCCGAGGATAATGCATATCTCTGGTTTTCAGGAGGCATGCGCAAAACTTATGCCCTGCAATATCCAGGCATACTTGCCGTATGGCATGCCCTTGTCGATGCCAAGCAACGGGGCTACCGCCATCTTGAATTTATGGATGTCGGTCTCCCTTTCCGCAAACACGGTTACCGTGACTTCGTGCTGCGCTTCGGCGGGAAGCAAAGTAGCACCCGCCGCTGGTTCCGCTTCCGCTGGGAATGGCTGAACAGACTACTGAACAAGATTTACGAATAGCGTTATTCTACACTCTGGTACGTCAATGGCGGATCAAAATAGCGTGACATGCTCTTTATATTCTCTCTGTAAGAAGGTTCTGCAAAGTGAGTATCACTGAAATAAGCATCTTGCAGCTTTTTCTTTTCCAGCTTAGCAACATCCAACTCTGCAACGTGATTAGCTGTTTTCTTACCGAAAGCATCAGATACTTCTACAGTCATACGCGTCCCATCCGTTTTTGCAGTAACCGAACTACCAGTTGATACCGGAACATTCAATGTCTGATAAGAATCAATATCCAACTTCAGAGTAACAGGAGCACCATCCCATTCGTAATGATATATTCCATTGGCATCCTCTTTAGAGATAATCATGTGGAGTATACCATCCCCAATGTTTACCCGACTGTCCACCTCTTTTACGTTGGAAGGAAGCTGCGGAGCAAGGGTGATAGAATGATTGAGCATATCAGGGCGCACTCCCAGGAAATACTGATTCCATATCCGGATATGCTCGCTATTGCTCCATGCTTGCAGGAAAGTCCCACTACGCCGCACCCACGTTTGCCCGGCACGCGGCCATGCATCCGCATTCTCCGACAGACTTCCGACAGCACCTTCGACAAGAGCCTGACGGTTCATATTTCTAAATAAAGTATAAGCGATGTCCGCCTGTCCGTTCTCTATCATCCGTTGCATTGCCATGCCATTATTCCAAAGCCATATCGTACCATTATGATAAGCATCGTCTTTATGATAACGATGCCACTGTTCATGATAAGGATGGAATTGTTCATCATCCTGGTCGAGTGACGACACCCCCCAAGGATATACCAGACGTTCCCAAACTTCTTTGGTTTCATGCATCTTTAAGTTTGAATCAGAAATCAGCTCCAGCGCATAGATAGCATTGGGACGGATTTGCGTATCACCGGTACCGTCTGTATTCAAATGATCGTAAATAAATTGAGTGGCAGTATCTACAAAATCCCGTTCAAAGTTTGAACGAAGACGTGCTGCCGCATCATTCCAACATCGAGCATCCTCTTCCCTATTCATATAACGGGCAAGATCCGCAGCATTCATCAGTTGAGTATACCATAGAGCTTGCACATCTACAGCACGGTTACCACGCGGCGAACAAGGATATTTGCTCTGGCGCTTGGCATCCATCCAAGTGTCTGCATCGGCATGAGTGAGGTATCCTTTCTCATCCGTATACAGACGCAAAGAAGCATCCGTAGCAATCTTCACCGAAGGATATATCTCTTTCACAAAAGCTGTATCACCTGTATATTTCAGATAATCGTGAACTTGCATGACAAAGCGGGGCGTTCCATCAGTGGTATTATACAGAATACCTTCCAGATTCAGGCGATTGGGAACACGTCCGTAAGTGGGAGAAGTAGAAACAGTGTCCTGATAGCGGGCAAAAGATGTGAGAATATCACGTGCTGTCTCAAATTGTCCGGTACAAAGCACTGCACCCGGCATGGAGATAAACATATCCCGGCCCCAGAAATCAGTAAACCAAGGCAGACCGGCATACATGCCATAACCACCATGCTGATGAGTAATCAACTGGTCATTGGTGAGCATAATCCAGGCAAGAGCATGGTCTAACGAATCCAAATTTGTTTTGAGAGGATTATGATTGAGCAGAGATTGTATGCGTTGGCTACGTTCAGCCAGCCACCTCTCTCCTTCTTTACGGAAATCATCTATAGCATTCATGCTATCATCTTCCGTACCAAAAGCGATTAAGAAACCACCTGAAGAAGCCGGAACAGTCATTATGCTATCAGTAAATTCGATAGTTGCATCTTTGACTGGTGCTATACGCACAACATTTTCCTGTGATTCTTTTGCTGTATACACCACTGAGTTTCCGTCTTTCCGGACATCAGTCACATTCTCTCCTTCCAACATCAGGGAAATTTGATTTCCTTGTATACTATCCACACAAACATATAATAACCGTGGTTCATCCAACAGACAGAATGTTTCCACAGCTTTATCATAATGGCGCATCAATCTGTCGGGATATACCGTTGTATGAGCATCTTTTCGAAGCAGTCTTTCGCCATCCACATACAAACGATAATCAGCAAAAATGCGCTTCGCATTTATGTTCCATCCGGCGTACCAGTCTCCCCAATCGTCAGTGGAGGTCATTCCATAATAAAACCCTCCGTTCTTATCTGTATAGGAGTATTCACGGGAATTTCCGTCAGGTATGGAAATACCTAAATCGTCGATAGTTAAGGGGGATAATTCTTTCATATTCTCACTGCAAGAGACTATTAAAAAAGAAGTAGCTGCCAGTAATATACCGGCAGCCTTCTTCCAAAAACACAAACAAACTTTATCATCAATCATATTTACAGCAACTAACCTATTTCATTATCTTACAAACCTGTACTCTGCCATCTTCCATGTAAACCCGTGCCATATAATAGCCAACAGGCAAAGCGGATAAACCCACAGAAGTACAATTTTCCTGCATCATCACCAACATTCCATTAACTGAATACACTTCTACGCGTTTAGCCTCTCCTGCAGGCAATACCAAAGCATCTATCCCTTTATTATAATATATCAAAGTTGTCTCAACATCCGGAGTCGTTATTTCGATATCCGTCAAAGTCGGTTTAAAATTGGTAAAAAGACGGAATTCATGAGCCGGTACATCAATTGTCTGTGCTGTACTTGATACAGTTAATGGTGCATTATCTTTCAGCAGTTCATACCAAGTCCCTGTCTCTGGGAACGAAACTGAGAAGTTTTTATCTGCCAATGTAAAGTTTCCGACTACCACAAGAGATTTCTCTCCATCAGCAGAAGTAGCGGATAAGGTACGTCCGTTATCCCAATTAGTAGTACCGACTTTCCAGCTAAATGTAGTGTTCGAAGCAAACAGTTCAGGATATGAATGACGTAAATCTAAAAGAGTGGCATACGTTTGGTATAATTCTTTCCGGTCAGCATCTTCAAAATAATCCCACTTTATCGGCTTGGGGTCTGTACGATAACCGCCTTCGGCATCATATTTAGAACCATCTTCATTATTATTTATAGAAAAGTCATACCCTAACTCACCAAATTGCCAAATCATCTTCGGTCCTGGTACAGTAAGAAAGAAAGCTGCATTGGTAGCTAAACGTTTGGTACGGGTAGACAGATTAACGCCACTTCCTGTTAACGGACTTGTAGCCGTATTTTCTCCTGTGGTAGGCTTCACTCCCACTTGTCCCCACTTCCATGCCTTAAAGCCTGTACGTTCTTCATCATGGCTCTCCATATAGCCAACTAAACTACCGGCAGGCATACTTGTTCCAGAATATAAACCATTGAAATCATTTTCTGTGGTCCATCCCATTGCAGTTTGGCAATATGAATTGTTCATATTACGCCACAACAATATGCCTGCTTCTGCCAATTGCTTCTCTTCACTGGTAGCTGCCAAATGTTCAAAAATAACGTAAGTGCCCGGTTGTCGTTCCTGCACGGCGGCCGACATGCGTTTCAAATTGGCAATACGTGCATTGTCTGGACCATTTGCCCAATCATTCGCTCCATAAGGAGTATTAGAAAAGCCTTTCGTAAAGTCATAACGGAAACCATCAATTTTGTATTCCGACATCCAAAAGCCAGCTACACTATCCACCAAGGCCTGAGTATATTTACTATCATGATTAAAATCATATCCCCATGAAAGACTCGGATTCTTGATATTCGATTCCTTATTATACCATGGATTATCAGCAGAAGGTTTTCCATCTGCATCCTTATACAAAAGGTAGAAAGGAGACTGACCAAAGCTATGGTTCAACACAAGATCGATAATTACAGCCATACCTTGATTATGACACTCATCCACAAAGGCTCTCAAATCATTTTTCGTACCATAATATTTATCTACAGCAAAATAAAACGAAGGATTATATCCCCAACTTGTATTCCCTTCAAATTCATTGACAGGCATCAACTCAATAGCATTTATCCCCAGATTCTTCAGATATTCCAGTTTTTCTTTTGCAGCATTGAAAGTATGTTCTTCAGTAAAATCACGAATCAACATCTCGTAAACAACTAACTTTTCAGAGGCCGGGCGCTCAAAGTTCTTCACTTTCCAATTATAAGCAGCCTGTCCTGTTTGCAATACAGAAACAATGCCTTCTGCTTTTCCTGTCGGATAGGCTTTCAGATTCGGATACGTCGTATTCTCAATATACCGATCATTCCAAGGATCCAAAACTTTATCCGTATAAGGATCTGCAACATAGATAGAACCATCGACTAAATATTGAAAAGCATATTCTTCACCCTTTTTCAAGCCTGAAAGAGTTACCCAGAAATATTCACCGTCTTGTTTCAGTTGATAGTCTGCTTTAGGCGTCCAATCATTAAAATCACCTACCACATACACATATTTCTTACCCGGAGCCTGCAATACCAAAGTTACTTCCGTATCACTCGTATAGTTAATGCCAGGACGTACACCTTTAGGCATTGTTTCCGAAGTACTTGTTCCATTCAGTACTGTTACTTCTTGCGTAGCAGATTCTGTTTTGCCATTGGCGGTAGCCTCTACTTTTAAAATATAGCTTCCAGCTGTTGAGAATGTATAAGATTTGGAAATCGTAGTAGTATTAGTTGCTGCAGCTATTTCGGTAGCGTTTACATAAAGCTTCAGAGCAGAAGCAGTAGAGGCAGAAGCTTGAATTTCAAGAGCTGTACCGATAACTATATTTTCTTTTTCAGCAGGCTGATCAAATCGAACGGTTAAACCGACAGCATGTACATCAACAAAAATGTCTTTACCCCCTGTTTCTTTTCCTTCCTTCGTGCCATCCGAGCTACGAAATACAAAAGCCATTTGCTTGATTGTTTCACCCACCGGAACTGCATAATACTCCCGCAAAGTCGGAGTAATTTTCAATTCCCACTTATCATCACCTAATCGAGTCATTTTAGCCTTAGGGAGGTTAACTTCCCAACCAGCAACCGTATATTTCCAATCTCCGGAACCGGTGCTTTGGTCTGTTATCACTCCCGTATGTGCATACACATCACCAGTAAAGCCTTTCAACCCAGCCGTACCTTTCGTTGCATCAAAAATAATGATGATTTCATCATTCTCCGTCGGGAAAGCCGGAGTAGTGGTTACTATTTGTGCTTGCATAGCAATCACCGCCAGCAAGCAAATAAATAAGGAGTAAAGTCTTCTCATTCGGTATCAATTTATTGGTTAATGGTTCAAAAATACACCAGTTATCCCGAATTATCAAGTACTTGAAACAGAAGCTAGAAAAGAAGTAATGCAAACGGTTGCATGAATCAAAAGAAGTATCCACAAGTATCCAATACAATCGGAGTACTATCTTTATATTAGATATGGATTACAACACTATGCAATGCATCGTTACAAATCACCTCAAAACAATCTTCTGTTCCATTATTTTTTGATCACTACTGCCCCGTGCATAAAATTGCCAAACATAAAGAGGCAAATAAGAATAAATTTTTCAATAAGTAATATATTGTTAGGCTTCTACTTATATAATAAATGCCTCAAAAACACAGCATTACATTCTATAAGCAAAAAATAATATTTTTATACTTGTAACCATTCTATTTTCCGCCACGACAATTTTATCGGCTGTTTTTCAGCCGATAAAATAAAAATATCCGTAAGAAAATATTTTTGTTTTAACATTCCGATTGATAAAAACATGGCAGAAGGGCTTTTTTGTCGCAGTCCTTACCATGAAGAATACATTCAAACAAGTGCTTCAGGTAATCCTGAGGATCTATGTCATTAAGCTTACAGCTTTCTATCAGAGAAAAGATGAATGCCGAGTTTCCTGCTGCATCCTCACTGCCTATGTTCATACAGTTCTTGAGCAGCAGCTTTACAGGTTTCATCCTTTGCTCACAGAGGTTGTTCGATATTTCCGCCGCACCGTCCTTGAGGATATTTTTCAGGGATTTCCACTGGTTTATCGTATAGTTCACAGCCTTTCTCATCAGTTCGTTTGCCATGAGTTTAGTATCCTGCATCATCATGACCACCTTATGATGGATACGTTCAAGAATAGGTCTCGTAAGCTTAAGTCTTTTTTCCTTAATCTGCTCACCGCTGAGTTTCATTGTGCGGAACAAGTCTTCATTTCTGAACATATCACCGATAGGGTCTATTATATCCATCGCAGTTCTGTCTGATGGCAAGGCATCGACCCACAGCCTCCTGCAGTGTGTCCAGCATCCTATATGAAGCACCTTTGAGTCTTCTCCGTCGAACATCCTGTAAACCGTATATCCGTCTGTAGATACAGATCCCATAAAATGTTCAAGGAAGGTCTTTGCTACATCAGAGGCTCTGCTGCCGTTATTGTAATGATAGTAAACCAACTTGACATGCTTTGCAAAGAAAGCCCATAAATACTTTCTCCTGTAAGCCTTGCCTTCCGGTGTTTCAACTCCGACAAGCTCGGTCGTCTCGTCAACCATAAGGTATTTTGCCTGTTGTACAAACTCCTTGAAGACATCTTCCATAAACTCCCTAAGCCTGGAGATTCCGTTATGGATATAGCCGTTCAGCGTGGTATTGCTTATGTGGATGCCTTCTCTTGCAAGCAGTCTTATCTGTCTGTTCTCAGGCATACTGAAGTCATATTTCAGACAAAGCAGACGGGCAAGCAAATCAGGGGAAAAGATTCCTCCAAGGTTTTTCAAGGGATGCTCCATCGTGTTAGTGAAAGTGCCGTCTGCAAGCTTTACCCTTGCCACCTTGTACACATGCTCCACGTTATGAGCACGCACATGTTCTATAAACCTGTATTCCCACACATCAGCCATTCCGTTACGCTTCATAAGCCTTGCACCATCCGGGAGTTGGTAATAGTCTTCTATTTCATGAACAATTACCTTATCCACCTTTAGTCTGCTCTTTTCTGCACGGGGAGCAGTTTCCTTTTTCCTTGAAGGCCTGCAGTTCTGTGCAGGTACGTTACCGGAAGAGGTATTGCTGCCGGTACCGTTACCATCGGTCTTATTATCATCATCACCTTTCTTGCCAGAACCGTCGTACTCGGACTTCTCCATTGCAGACTTGTCAATGTTACGGTTGTTCAGCAGCCTTCTTTGCTCTGAGGTACGGCCGAAACGGTGTTTCCTGCTGCCCTCAAGCTGAAGCCTGAGATTGGATATCTCATTTGCCAGCATCATGTTCACCTCGTCTTTTGCCTCAAGCTGCTTTCTCATAAGTTCCATCTCTTTCCTGTAATGTTCAACCGTACTCGATTGCTTTTCGAGGGATTCTTTGAGGTCATTGATTGTATCAACCATAGCCTTGGAGTTCTCTTTGTTTGATTCTTCAATAGCCTTAAGCCTCGCAATCAGTTCGTTTACCTGTTTGCGAAGCCCTGCCTTTTCCTCATTCGCCAGACCCAGCTGGCAGCAAAGTAACTCGTATGCCCTTTCATCAATCATGATATAAAGGTACGAAAAATCAGGCAGTTACGCAAACTTTTTATCGTTTATTTTTGCATCATTTTGTTGATAATCAATGTATTAATATTAATCTTTCGGACTAACGTACATCTTGTCAACTACTATACTTTCAGTAAGATAGGCCATGTCCGACCATTGTATCCGGTAGCATTTGGAAACTTCATCAAACACAGGTTTCTTGAACTTTCCCATGACAGGACGTTTCTCGTAAAGCACATAAAAACCGCGTTCGTAATGAAGTATCTTAACGACCTTCCGGTTCCTGGACATGAACATATATACATTGGATGCATCGCTCGGGTCAAGTGACATCTCTTCCCTTATACTCTCACACAGACGGAAGATTCCTTTCCGCAAATCCACATTACCGTTAAACAGGTAATAGTTCAGGTTAGCACTCAGTCCAAGCATATCATCCTATCATTTTATTAAGCAACAGGCTCAAGTCAAGAACTGTGGTGTTTCTCAGGAACAGTGTGGCACCTGATGTCAATTGCAGTTTTACCCACTTAATCGGAGATTCACCTTCAGGTTGTTTCACCTCCAACTTTACGGTTGGACTGTTGCAAGGCTTGCCGGTTATCCGGACTTTGGCAACCTTGGGTTGCTCAACCTGAACTGTCTTGCCTAACTTTTCGCTCCATAGCTGATGACGCTGCCAGTTCATGAACTTGTCGTAATTTACTCCATAATCCGCACAGAACTCACGAAGATCCTTGGTCTCACTGCATAACTGATAGAGGTCATATACCTCCTGGTAGTTTACTTTTTCTTTTGCCATAATCATTGTTGTTTAAGGGTTACGGCGCAAAGGTAGGTTTAGGGAACATGCGTGTCAAGGCGGAAAATAGAATGGTTAC
>NZ_JH992944.1:0-148750 GCF_000315485.1 Bacteroides oleiciplenus YIT 12058
CTGACGGAACAGCGGGTTAAATCTTGCAATATACATTGCTGTTTAACAATCAATTACGTGACTTTTCAGGTCACACCCACGTGCGGTTCAAATTCAACATGATGGTGTACGCACTTTCGTAAGCATCGGATATGTCCGTCATAAAGTCCGGGTGAATGGGATTGCAACGGTGGCTACCTGCCGGATCATCGAAATTTATCACGTAGAATTTCGGTTTGACCTTGTAACCGTCCAGATTGTTAATCAGATGGTTGTAAGCAATCTCGGAAAGGTCGGGATATTTGAAATCATACAAAAAAACGGAAAATCCTTTTTCGATAACCTGCTTAATATACTGATTGATAATCGCATAGGACTTCCCGCTGCCCGGAGTTCCCAATACCATTGTCGCACGAAAAATATTAACGAGGTTAATCCATCCGTCATATGTCTTTCCCCTGAACCAGAAACGGGTGCGGAGATTGACGGAATACTCGTTCTCCTTCAGTTCGGTTTCCTGCATAAAGGATTCGTTCTCCACGTTGAACATGTCTTCAAGCAAGTTGGTTTTGAGCAGGCGGGACATCCATAGTCCTGCCATGAGTAGAAAGATATATCCGGCTGTAAGGGTGGCGATGTAGAACACCGTGTTTGCCGACAAGGGCAAAGGGAGTGCCAAGAGCCACCAGTTGAAAAAGAACAGCAACAAGCCCGTCACGCCGTAAAGGATTATTTTGCGCCAAGTGATTTTCTGCTCTTTCACGCCCTTTGTCCCCAAACAGGAAAGGGCGAGGAACAGCACGGCAAAGAGCTTCGTCCAAAAGATACTGGAAAACAGCCCGGCGGTACGCTGGAAACCGAGCAGGATTCTATCGACTACGCCGATATTGATGCCCCACTCCTGAATAGATTGGAAACAGAACCAATAAATATTGATTACTACAAATAAAATGCTGATAGCACGCATGAACTCCATTACTTTGGCAAGTCCACGCAAATCATCTTCGTTTTGCATATTGATATACTTTTAAAATTGTGAATACTGCGGAAGGTTACTGCTGCCTGCCGTACCTGCGCCTTTTCTTCTTTTTCCGCTGCTGCGGTGCGGGCTGGTCGCCGGATGCGCCGCCCTGTACGGGTGCGAACAGGCTGAAAGCGTCCGCCACGTTTTGGGTGGTGCTGTCCTTATGGTCGGGGTGGTACTCGGTATCATGCCCGTTCCCGTTCCACTGGGATGCGCCCGTATGCCCTTGCTGCTGTGCGGGACGTTCCACTTCGGCGGATTGCTGCGGCGGGTGAATACCGTCCTGTCCGGCGAAAAGGTCGTTGAATACATTGGCGGAAAACTCCTTACCCAGACGGGAACCGTTGAAAACGGTCTTGTCGGCATGGTCGATGAAGGTCGCCCCATAGATGCGCCCCGCATCGTTGGTGCGGAATACCACGCCGATACCCTGCCGCATGAGTTCACGCTCGAAAAGTGCCCGGTCACGCCCTGCGGTCTGCATGGCGGACGCTATGCGGGCGGCGGTATCGGTGGCAATGTCCTTGTGGTTCTTCACCCATGCGTTGGCAGAGAGCATACGCTTTTCCAGTGCGGCAATGCCCGCTTCCTTACCGAACACGGAAGACTTGAAGGGTTTGCCGACCTTGTTGCCGTCCTTGTCCGTCGCCGAATAGGACAAGCCGTGATACTCCCGTCCGCCATATTCCCCTTTGACTTCATCCACCGTTATGCCGTAGAGCGAAAGTACCGCACGGTATTCGCCGAGCGACTGGAAACGCCACTCACGGGCTATCGGTCGGATCACTCCCGCCAACTGCCCTTTGAGGTTGCCGCCCTCGTAATCGACGGGCGATAAGGGCAGCCCTTCCTTCCACTCCTTTTGGGTAGCCGGGGTAAGGTCGAACTGCTGTTCCAGTTCCCGGCAGACCTTCATCGAACGCTCGTGTTCGTAGCTGTCGGAAATCGCCCGCCCGGTTTCGTCCACACGGACGGAAACGATATGCAGGTGTTCCCTACCGATGTCGTTGTGGCGGTAAACGATATAGGGCTGGTCGCCGAAGCCCATGCGCTGCATATACTGCTCCGCCAATTTTATGAACTGTTCCTCGGTCACGCAATCCTTCGGATCGGGATTGAGCGAGATATGCAGGATGGGTTTCTCGGTCTTGCGGTTGGCGGTCAGGTAGTCCACGAACGAACGGGAAATATGCTCTATCGTATAAGGGGTGTCGCCCGGCGGTTCGATAATCCGGTTACCGAAAAGCACGTCCGCATGAAGTTCGTCCACCTTGATCTGGTTGTAGGCAAGCACCCCGTACAGGCTGCTGCCGTGTGAAATCTTGGCTATCATCGCACCGGGTATTTGGTTTGAAACTCCTCCGCCAGTGCGGAAATCTGTTTGCTAAGTTCCACCAATTCGAGGGTGTGCTGTTCCAGTTTGTAGAGGAAAGCGAGTGCCTTCTTCTCCGAAAAATTGGATTTGAGCGCACGCACGCATTGGTTGTAATTCACGCCGATGCTGCGGAACTGGGAATGAAAAGAGGTCAGGCGCATGTAGAAATCCTGCGTGCCCTTATCGAGTTTGACGACCTTTATCTCCCTGCCGAAGAGTGCGGAAACGATAAACTCGGCACGGGTTGCCTTGCCGGATTCATCGAAAAGGGCAAGGAAACGGGCGTTGTCTTCATCGTCCAGACGGAACACGTAGCGGTGGCGCATCTTGTCGGGTTTGGGCTTTCGCCCGTGGTTGTTGGAATACTTCTTCTGACTATCCATAGTCCTATCAAATTTTAAGTGAAACATGGGTTGAAAACTGCCGTATGCTTACGGCTCTCCCCCGCAAAGGAAAATCCAACTCCGGCGGATTTTTCACCAGCGGGGCAAGGTGGTGGTGTGGCACGGAAAGCGAAGCGAGTGCCGCAGCACACAACTTGCTAATTTCGGTTGAAATTAAAATCCGTCCTACCGGACAGATTGGGGATGCCCTTGTCTGTTGCCGACTGCCGGGGCAGTCCTTCGGGCGGTTACTATTCTTGTTCATTCTCACGGAATTTTGGTTCATGGCTGCAAAGTAACAGCCCTTTTCCCGTCCGGTCATTATGCCCGGATGCGACAAACCTACGGGTGGAAAGACAAGGTGCGACACGCTGATAATCAAACGAATAATCTACCGATATTTTGATATTCCTTTGCGCCGTGGAAGCGGTAAAACGGCTGTTCAACCGGACGGATAAACGGACGCTCAAACGAGTGGATGATTGACTGAATGTACAGCCGGACGGATGATGATTTTGCCGGATGAACGAACGGATGGACGAACGGCTAAACGGTTAGCCGGATGAATGACTAAACAGCTAAACGGTTAAACGGCTAAACAGCCGGATGAACGGTCGGATGAATGAGCGAACGGACAAACGGATGATGAACTGACCGGATGAACAAATGGCTGGCTATACGGCTGACCGATTGAATGACCGATTGGCTGATTGATTGAATGAACAGATAACCGATTGCTTAGGCAACCGAATGAATAACTAATTGATTGACGATATGGATAAACAGACTTTGAACGTGGCTTTCGCCACACAAAAGGGCGGTAGCGGGAAAACGGCTATCACGGTGCTGGTGGCGAGTTACCTGCACTACAACTGCGGGTGTCCGCTGGCGGTGATCGATTGTGACTTTCCGCAACACAGCCTGTATGAAATGCGGGAACGGGACAGCCGGGCGGTACTGGAAAACGAGTACCTGAAACGGATGGCATACGAGCAGATGCGTGAACCGGGACGTGCCGCCTATCCGGTGCAGAAGTGCCGGGTGGAACGTGCGCCGGACATGGCGGCGGAACTGGCGGGCAATGGAAACTATGACCTGCTGTTCTTCGACCTGCCCGGAACGGTGAACTCGTCGGGTATATTGCGCACCATTGCGCAAATGGATTACATCTTCGCTCCGGTGAGTGCCGACCAAACGGTACTGGAAAGCACGCTCGCCTTTCTGGACGTGTTGCAACGGATGATGTTAGGAAAGGAAACAAGCCGACTGAAAGGGCTTTACCTCTTCTGGAATCTGGTGGATAAACGGGAAAAGAGCGAACTGTACGGACGGTATGAAAAAGTAATCGCCGGAATGGGGCTGCCGATGCTCACCACACAGATACCGGACACGAAACGCTTCCGCAAGGAACTGGATGCGGAGAACCGGACGGTGTTCCGTTCCACGCTGTTCGCTCCCGACAAGCGGATGGTTGCGGGCAGCGGAATCCCCGAACTGGCACATGAAATAATATCCATCCTCAAACTATCAGGCTATGAAGAAACAGCAAACAGATAAGCCCATCGACGAAGAACTGCTTATGCGGATGATGGCGGGCGAAACGGAAAAGCCGCAAGGCAACGGTGATGCACCGGAAACAGAAGAAACAGGACAAGAGGCGGAAGAACCGGAACAGGAAACAGAGAAAAGGGAAACTGCCGTGCCAATGGAAAACAGGGTTGCCGGGAAGGTGGCTGACGGGAAAGTGCAAGACGGGAAGCGGCGCAAGGTGAAGCAGGCGGCGGACTACGACACGACCTTCCTCAAAGGGATGGATATACCCGCCCGTTACGGGAAGCCCGTGTATGTGCGGCGTGAATACCACGAGCGGATCGCCAAAATCTCCATGATGCTGACGGGCGGCAAGGTGTCGCTATCCGCCTACATAGACAACGTGCTGGAGCAACACTTCGAGCAGTACCGGGAAGAAATCGAAGCGGCATACGCCGGAAAGATGGAAAAACTCTTCTAAAGCGGAAAGGAGAAAGGGACATGATACTGAAACTGATACTCTCCGTCCTGCTGCTGTACTACCTCTGTGTACTGTGGAAATATTACCGCACCGACATAGCCGGACTGCTGAGAAAAACGGATGCGGAAGAAAGGACGGACGAACCGGACGAAGAAGCGGAAAAGCCGGGCGAACCGTACACGGTTATCGGCAAAAGCACCTACCGGAGCGGACAAACCTACGAGCCGAAAGACAAGCAAGGACACACTGAAAATCAAGCAGATAAAACAGATAATTTCGCACCCGGAACGCCGGAGAGTACCCCGGAAACGGCTACGGGTAACGGCACGGAACAGGCGGAAGAATCCGCTGCGGACGAGGATGCGGACTACTCCGACATTGAGGTAGAACCGGAAGAGGACGAGCCGGAAGAAGAGGGATATGTACCCACGGCGGAAGAGTTGGAAGAGGAAGAGGAACTGGGGGCGTACTATCCCGACAGCAATCCCGACTTTGCCACCGGGTACACCTTCGAGGACTTGAAGATGGTACACAAAGTTATCGCCACGGACGAAGTGGACGAGGAAGAGAAAAGGCAAGCCCGTGAGGTGCTGCCTGCCGTGATGGGATCGGACGTGTGGGACGAGATGCTGGATGAATTTGAAGGGGCACGGCAGCGTGTCGCCCGACTGATGAATAATAGTAATGTTTAATTTAATCTTAAAAGACAATGACAAAAAAGAGATTCTTTTTGATGGCAGCCTGTGTGATGGCTGCTGCTGGTGCGATGGCACAAGGTAACGGACAAGCGGGTATCACCGAGGCTACGCAGATGGTGACTTCGTATTTCGATCCGGGAACGAAATTGATTTACGCCATCGGTGCGGTGGTCGGGTTGATTGGCGGGGTAAAAGTTTATGGAAAATTCAGTAGCGGCGATCCCGATACGAGCAAGACAGCGGCTTCGTGGTTCGGAGCTTGTATTTTCCTGATTGTCGCCGCTACTATCCTGCGCTCTTTCTTCCTGTAAAAGAAGCGGGTTATGAACTTTGAAATTAACAAGGGGATTGGCAGGAACGTAGAGTTCAAGGGCTTGGAAAGCCAGTACCTTTTTGTGTTCGCCGCCGGGTTGCTTGCCGTGTTCGTGGTGTTCGTTATCCTGTACATGGCGGGCGTGAACCAGTGGGTGTGCATCGGCTTCGGCGTGACTGCGGCTACGCTGCTGGTATGGCTGACGTTCCGGCTCAATGCCAAATACGGCACGCACGGGCTGATGAAAGCTGCCGCCCGGAAACGGCATCCGAGGTATGTATTGAACCGACTGAAAATTCCCCGATTATTTACCAAAAACAAGAAAGAATGAGAAATGTAATGAAAGCGGCGACGCTGGAAAGCAAATTCCCGCTATTGGCAGTAGAGAACGGCTGCATCGTGTCAAAAGATGCGGACGTGACGGTAGCCTTCAAGGTGGAACTGCCGGAACTGTTCACCGTTACCAGTAACGAGTACGAGGCGATACATTCGGCATGGCACAAGGCGGTGAAGGTATTGCCGGACTTCTCCATCGTGCATAAACAGGACTTCTTCATCGAAGAGAAGTACCAGCCGGAGATCGACAGGGACGAGCTTAGTTTCTTGTCCCGCTCGTTTGAACGGCATTTTAACGAACGCCCGTTCCTGAATCACTTCTGCTACCTGTTCCTCACCAAGACCACGAAGATGCGCAGCCGTCAGGAAAGCACGTTCAGCACGCTGTGCAAGGGCAAGATTATCCCGAAGGAGATCGAGGACAAGGAAACGGTAACGAAGTTCCTCGAAGCGGTCGGGCAGTTCGAGCGGATCATGAACGACTGCGGGTTTATCACGCTCCGCCGCCTGACAACAGACGAGATTGTCGGGACGGAAACGTCGGCGGGTATCGTGGAGAAATATTTCGCCCTCTCGCAAACCGATACCACTGTCCTGAAGGATATTTCACTGAACCCCGAAGAGATGCGGATAGGTGACGACTTCCTTTGCCTGCACACCCTTTCGGACGTAGAGGATTTGCCGGGAAACGTGGGTACGGACAGCCGCTATGAACGGTTATCGACCGACCGTTCGGATTGCAGGCTATCGTTCGCCGCCCCGGTGGGCGTGCTGCTGACGTGTAACCATTGTTACAACCAGTACATCTTTATTGACGACCATGCGGAAAACCTGAAACGGTTCGAGCAGACCGCAAGGAATATGCAGTCGCTATCCCGCTACTCACGCTCGAACCAGATCAACCAGGAATGGATAGAGGAATACCTGAACGAAGCGCACAGCAAGGGGCTGGTTTCGGTACGCTGCCACTGTAACGTGATGGCATGGTCGGACGACCGGGAAGAACTGAAACACATAAAGAATGACGTGGGCAGCCAGCTTGCCCTTATGGAGTGCAAGCCACGGCATAACACTACGGACGTGCCTACGCTTTTCTGGGCGGGCATACCGGGGAACGAGGGGGATTTTCCTTTCGAGGAAAGTTTCTACACGTTCATCCCGCAAGCCCTGTGCTTCTTCACGGAAGAAACGAATTACAAAAGTTCGCTCTCGCCCTTCGGCATCAAGATGGTGGATCGGGTGACAGGCAGACCGTTGCATCTGGATATATCGGACTTGCCGATGAAGAAGGGAGTAATTACCAATCGCAACAAGTTCGTACTTGGGCCGAGTGGTAGCGGGAAATCGTTCTTTATGAACCATTTAGTCCGGCAATATTACGAACAGAACAGCCATATCGTACTGGTCGATACGGGAAACTCGTATCAAGGTCTGTGCGAAATGATACACCGGAAAACAAAGGGGGCGGACGGGATTTATTACACGTATTCGGAAGAGAAGCCGATCAGTTTCAATCCTTTCTTTACAGACGATTACAAGTTCAACGTGGAGAAAAAGGACAGCATAAAAACGCTGTTGCTCACCCTCTGGAAGAGTGAGGACGACAAGATCACGAAAACGGAAAGCGGCGAGTTGGGAAGTGCGGTATCGGCTTATATCAAGAAGATACAGCAAGACCGGGGCATCGTTCCCTGCTTCGATACCTTCTACGAATATATGCTGAATGATTACCGGGCGGAACTGGAGAAAAGGGACATCAAGGTAAGCCGGGAAGATTTCAATATCGACAACTTCCTGACTACGCTACGGCAGTATTACAAGGGCGGACGGTTCGACTTCCTGCTGAACTCCCGTGAGAATATCGACCTGCTGCATAAACGGTTCATAGTATTTGAAATTGACAGTATAAAGGATAATGCCGAACTTTTTCCGGTGGTGGTCATCATCATCATGGAAGCCTTTATCAACAAGATGCGGCGGTTGAAAGGGATTCGCAAGCTCCTGATTGTGGAAGAAGCGTGGAAGGCTCTTACCACGGAGAATATGGCAAATTATTTAAAATATATGTATAAAACGGTCAGGAAGTATTTCGGTGAGGCGATTGTCGTCACGCAGGAAGTGGACGATATAATATCGTCCCCCGTGGTGAAGGAAAGTATCATCAATAACTCGGACTGCAAAATCCTTTTAGACCAGAAAAAGTACATGAACAAGTTTGACGGCATACAGGCGATGCTCGGACTGACGGAGAAGGAGAAAGCGCAGATACTATCCATCAACCTTGCCAACCATCCCGGACGAAAATACAAAGAGGTCTGGATCGGACTGAACGGGGTGCAGTCAGCGGTATATGCAACGGAAGTTTCGCCCGCCGAATACCTGACGTACACCACCGAAGAGAGCGAGAAAACGGAAGTGTTCAACCTTGCGGAAGAGTTGGGCGGTGACTTGGAGCTTGCCATCAGGCGGCTGGCGGAAACGAAGTACAAGTAGTTGCGCCGGAAAGAATATGTGAAAATGAATGGCTGAATGTACGGATAGCCGGATGGTTGATTGGCTGGCTAATCGACTGAACGGTTGAGCAGTCAAACGGCTGGCTAAACGGTTGGTTGGCTAAATGACTAAACGGCTAAACGTACAAACGGCTGGTTGTACAAATCATCATTAAAAACGAAATCAGTATGAAACGATTGAAACAGATTATACTACTGCTGGTGGCAGTGGTATCGGTGGCGGTACTGTCTTCCTGCAAGGAAACGAACGCCGACCGACTGGAAAAGATGCGGGGCGACTGGGTAAGCACGGGCAGCAAGCCGCCCTTCACCCTTTCGGAAGAGAACGGGCAATACCGGGTAACGGTGATAAAGAAAAGCCATGCGGGAAGTACCCGGATGGAAACGTATCTGATACGGGAAACGGACGGCTACCTCTTTATCGAAACGGGGCTGGCGGTAATGCTGACCTACGACAAGGAGAAAGACCGCATACACCTGTCGCCCGGCGGAGAATATAAACGGAGTAACCATCAATTAAACAAGTAAGAACATGAAACAGATAAAAGCAATGGTCATGGGGTTGGCGTGCCTGCTGGCAGCGGGTACGGCTAACGCACAATGGGTTGTGAGCGATCCGGGAAACTTGGCGCAAGGGATTATCAATACCGTCAAACAGATTGCACAGACCTCTACAACGGCGAAAAACACATTGGACGGTTTTAAAGAAACCGCCAAAGTTTTTGAACAAGGAAAGCGGTACTATGATGCGCTAAAGGATGTACACGACGTGATAAAGGGCGGCGTAAAGGTGAAGAAGAGCATCGAGATGGTGGCGGATATTTCGGAAATCTACGTGCGGAACTATCAGAAGATGTTAGGCGATCCGAACTATACGCCGGATGAATTGAGTACTATCTCGTTCGGGTACGCAAAGTTGTTAAGCGAGAGTGCGGACGTATTGCAGGATTTGAAAAATGTGGTGAATATCACCGGAATGTCGCTATCGGATGCGGAACGGCTGGCAATCATCGACCAGAGCTATAAGCGGTTACTGGAATACCGTAATCTGGTGCAGTACTACACGAACAAGAATATCTCGGTAAGTTACCTGCGGGCGAAAAAGAAGAACGATACCGACCGGGTGATGGCGTTGTACGGTTCGGCGGACGAACGCTATTGGTGAGAACGGATTCCTATACATATATATAAATAAGGTAAGACGATGTTATTATCAATAGACTTTGAAAACCTGCATCAGATATTGCACACGCTATATCAGGAAATGATGCCGCTATGCTCGAATTTGACGGGCGTAGCCAAAGGGATAGCCGGGTTGGGTGCGCTGTTCTATGTTGCCGCCAAAGTGTGGCAAGCCCTTGCCCGTGCCGAACCTATCGACGTGTACCCGCTGCTCCGCCCCTTTGCTGTCGGGTTGTGCATCATGTTCTTCCCGACCTTCGTACTGGGTACGATCAACACGGTTCTCTCCCCCGTGGTGAAAGGCTGCCACGGGATGCTGGAAACACAGACCTTCGACATGAACAAGTACCGGGAACAGAAGGACAAGCTGGAATATGAGGCGAACAAACGGAATCCGGAAACGGCGTACCTCGTGGATAAGGAAGAGTTCGACAAGAAACTGGATGAACTCGGATGGTCGGCGGGCGACCTGATTACGATGGGCGGGATGTACATAGACCGGGCGGAGTACCGGATGAAACAGAATATCCGCAGGTGGTTTCAGGAACTCTTGGAACTGCTGTTCCAGTCCGCCGGGCTGGTGATAGACACGATACGGACGTTCTTTCTGATCGTCCTCTCCATCTTAGGGCCTATCGCCTTTGCGATAAGCGTCTATGATGGATTCCAAAGCACCCTGACGCAGTGGATCACCCGGTATATCTCCGTCTATATGTGGCTGCCCGTGAGCGACCTGTTCAGCTCGGTGCTGGCAAGGATTCAGGTGTTGATGCTCACCAAGGACATAGAGGCAATGAGTGATCCCACCTTTATACCGGACAGCAGCAATACGGTGTACATGGTATTCCTTATCATCGGGATATTCGGGTACTTCACGATACCGACCGTTGCGAACTGGATCATCATGGCGGGCGGCGTAAGCGGTGCGAACCGTGCGATGAACACGACTGCCGCCAAAGCGGGGAATGTAGCCGCTGCCGGGGCGGGTGCTGCCGTGGGGAATGTTGCCGGAAAACTTATCAAGTAACTAAAAAATCAAGAAAAGAAATGGAATTTAAGTCATTAAAGAATATCGAAACGAGTTTCAGGCAGATACGTTTGTTTGCGCTGGTGTTCATCTGCCTGTGTGCGGTGGTGACGGGCTTTGCCCTCTGGAAGTCGTACAGCTTTGCCGAAGCGCAACGGCAGAAGATTTATGTGCTGGATAACGGGAAGTCGCTGATGCTGGCACTCTCGCAGGACGTGCAGCAGAACCGCCCGGTAGAAGCACGGGAACACGTGCGCAGGTTTCACGAGCTGTTTTTCACGCTCTCGCCGGACAAGTCGGCTATCGAGGGCAATATCAAACGCTCGCTGATGCTGGCGGACAAGAGCGCATTTAACTACTACAAAGACCTTTCGGAAAAGGGGTACTATAACCGGGTGATCAGCGGGAACATCAACCAGATGGTACAGATTGACAGCGTGCGGTGCGACTTTGACAAGTACCCGTACAACGTGCGGACGTTCGCCCGCCAGATTATCCTCCGTGAAAGTTCGGTGACGGAAAGAAGCCTTGTCACCCGTTGCCGGTTGTTGGATGCCGTCAGGAGTGACAACAACCCGCAGGGGTTCATCATCGAGGGCTTCGAGATTACCGAAAACAAGGACTTGCAAACCATCAAACGCTAACGGGTATGGTCGGAAAATTAATGGCGAAGGTCATTGCTGAAATACAGGACTGGGCGGACGTAAAGCTCCGCCGCCTGTGCGGGCGTATCACGCCGGATCAGCGGGTGGTGGTTATCCTTGTGATGTTCGTGGTATTCGGCGGGTTGTCGGTGTACATGACCGTCGCAGCCATCTACAACATCGGCAAAAGTGACGGTCGGGAACTGGGGATAGAACATATTGATCCCATCCGGCTAAAGAATGACAGTATAATCAATCCTTTTAACAACGAGTAAATCATGGAAGAACAGAATCAGGAAAAAGAAACGGTAACGCAGCACGTAACGGTGACGGATGCCGCAGCCCCGGACACGGGGAAAGGGGACAAAGGAAAGAAAGGTGGCGGGAAGGACAAGAAACCTGCCAGAGAGCTGACACCGAAACAGATGCAGCAGCGGAAAAAGCTGTTGGTGTACCCGTTGATGGGGTTGCTGTTCCTCGGCTCGATGTGGCTGATCTTCGCACCTTCGGACAAGAAGGACGAAGGCGGGGAAACGGTCGGGGCGTTCAACGCCGATATTCCCCTGCCGGAGAATGACGGGATTATCGGCGACAAGCGGAAAGCCTACGAGCAGGCGCAGGTAGAAAAGAAACAGGCGGACAAGGTTCGCTCGTTGCAGGACTTCACTTTTGCGGCTGATAACGGGACGGACGAGGTGGAAATGGAACTGCCGGACAGCGAGCCGGAACGGGAGCCGTTCAGGGATTATTCGGGTTCGTCACGGGGAAAGGGCGTGAACTCTTCGGCGGTTGCCTACCGGGACATCAACCGACAACTCGGCACGTTCTACGAAACGCCGAAGGTGGATGCCGAAAAGGAAGAACTGAAACGTCAGGTGGAAGAACTGACCGCCCGGCTGGATGCGCAGCAGGGACAGGCGGGCGGCATAGACGAGCAGGTCGCCCTGATGGAAAAGAGCTACGAACTTGCCGCCAAGTACATGGGACAGAACGGGCAGGCAGGACAAAGCGGTGCAATCGTGCAAGTTCCCGTTACCGGACAGAGTACCGGGCAAGGGACGGGAAAGCCCGCCGTTGCGGTACAGGCGGCACGGCAGCAAACGGTGTCGGGGCTGCAACAGCCGATGAGCGATGCGGAGTTCATGCGGGCGTACAGCCAGCCGAGAAACTACGGGTTCAATACGGCGGTCGGCAGCGGGTACGCTATGGGAAAGAATACCATACGGGCGTGCATCCACCAAGACCAGACAATCATGGACGGGCAGACGGTGAAGCTCCGGCTGCTCGAACCTTTACAGGCAGGTGGTCTGATTATTCCACGTAACACGGTGGTTTCCGGTACGGGAAAAGTACAGGGGGAACGGCTGGATATTGTAGTGTCGTCTATCCATTACCGGGGAAACATACTTCCCGTTGAGTTGGCTGTATATGATAATGAGGGAATGAAAGGGTTATCCATAGAAACTTCACTGGAACGGGAAGCGGCGAAGGAAGCAATGGCGAATATCGGTAGCGGATTAGGAACAAGCATTTCGTTTGCACAGAGTGCCGGGCAGCAGGTGGCAATGGATATCACCAGAGGGCTGATGCAGGGCGGCAGCCAGTATCTTGCCAAGAAATTCCGAACGGTCAAGGTACACTTGAAAGCAGGTAATCCCCTGATGCTGTATGCTAAACAGCAATAACGGATAAACAGATTATAAAACCATTAAAAAGAAAAGACAATGAAAAAGATTTTTGGATTGGTCGCCCTGCTTATGGGCGCAGTAATGTGCGTGAACGCACAAGTGAATGACACAATACGGACGGTTGCCGGAAATGACCTGTATCAAGGGATCACGCAAAAGTTACCGTATCGGCAGATGATTACTCCGTTCGGGGTACAGGTGACTTTTGCCAAGACGGTACATATTATATTCCCGTCGGCGGTGAAGTACGTGGACTTGGGTAGTAACCGGATTATTGCCGGAAAAGCGGACGGGGCGGAGAACGTGATCCGGGTGAAGGCTACGACCGAAGGGTTTCCGGGGGAGACGAATTTCTCGGTGATTTGTGAGGACGGAAGTTTTTACAGTTTCAATGCGAAGTATGCGCATGAGCCGGAAATGCTGAACATCGAGATGAAAGACTTTTTGGAGAACGAGGACACAACGGACTTTTCACATACCCGCATGAATATCTATTTCCGTGAACTGGGCAGCGAAAGCCCGCTGCTGGTGAAGCTGATTATGCAGAGCATCTATAAGGCGGACAAGCGGGAAATCAAACATCTGGGTTGTAAACGCTTCGGGGTGCAGTTCCTTTTGAAATCCATCCACTCGCATAACGGGCTGTTCTATTTCCATACGGAAACAAGGAACAGGTCGAACGTGGCTTTCAACACGGACTTTATCAAGTTTAAGATTGTGGATAAGAAAATGCCGAAGCGCACCGCCATTCAGGAACGGGTACTCGATCCGGTACGCAGCTATAACGAGGTGCTGGTAACAAACGGGAAAAGCAATGTGCGCACGGTGTACGTCGTTCCGCAGTTCACCATACCGGACGACAAGATTCTAATTATCGAACTGTTCGAGAAGAACGGCGGCAGGCATCAGACGATACGGGTGGAGAACGCCGACCTTGTGGCGGCGAAAGTGATTAACGAACTGAAAATAAAGTAAATGATGAAAAGGGTATTGTTGATTATCATGTTCTTCGGGGTGTGCCTGCATTTTAACCAGGCACACGCTCAAAGATGCCTGCCCGGAATGAGGGGAATACAGTTCATGGGCGGACTTTCGGACGATCTGCGCTGGAAAAACGGTAACGGTTTCGGCTACCATGCCGGGATAGCGGTAAGCACTTACACGAAGAACGCCCATCATTGGGTGGTCGGTGCGGAGTATCTGGAAAAGCGGTACGACTATCGGAGCAGCCTTTATCCGGTCAGCCAGTTCACGGGGGAAGGCGGGTATTACCTGAACTTTCTTTCGGATAGGAAGAAAACATTTTTTGCTGCACTGGGATTGTCCGCCCTTGCCGGGTATGAGACAGTGAACTGGGGCGAACAGATGATGCCGGACGGTTCACGGCTGACGGACGGGGATAATTTCATTTACGGGGGTGCGCTGACGCTGGAATTGTCCGCATACCTGACGGATAAGATTGTATTGTTGGTAAACGGACGGCAAAGGATGCTGTTCGGGGGTGATTGCGGAAAATTCCACTCGCAGGTCGGTGTGGGAATTAGGTTTATGATTCGATAATAACTAATTGATTGCAAAGTATATGAAGAAGATAATTTATCAAATGCTCGTGGGCTGCTACATAGTGGCCGCCCTCGTGCTTGTGTGTGCCTGTAATAGCCAGTTGGATATTCAAACAAGATACCCGTTCACGGTGGAGACGATGCCCGTCCCGAAAAAACTGAAGGTGAACGAAACGGCGGAAATAAGGTGTGAACTCAAACGGGATGGACGTTGGGAAGATACGGAGTACACGATTCGGTGGTTCCTGTATGACGGGAAAGGCACATTGAAAACAGAGGATGGCACGGTGCTGTTACCGAATGACCGTTACCCGCTGGAGAAAGAAACGTTCCGGCTGTACTTTACTTCGCAGTCGGACGATCAGAGCAGTTTGAAGGTGTGGGTGGAAGATTCGTTTTCGCAAACCTTCGAACTGGAGCTAAGTTTCAATAATGACAATTCGGAAGATAAGGGGGACGGGATATAATGGACTATTCAAAATATCTGGGGAGCAATAAGAGTGACGAGAAGTACACGCCCCGCTATGCGGTGCTGCCGATCATCAAGTATCTTTCCCGAAAGGCAAGGGTATGGTGTCCATTCGATACGGAACACAGCGAATTTGTACTGACACTGAAAGAACACAGGTTTAAAGTGGTTCATTCCCATATCTGCACCGGACAGGATTTTTTCGAGTATGAGCCGGAACGTTGGGACGTTATCGTATCAAATCCTCCGTTCAGTAACAAGGTAGCGATATTCGAGCGTTGTCTTGGTTTCGGTAAGCCGTTCGCCCTGCTGATGTCAAACTTCTGGCTGAACGATTCCGCACCCTGCCGACTGTTCAAGGAGAAAGAACTGGAATTGCTGCTGTTCGACAAACGGATACAGTACAATGACCTGAACAGAGTGCCGTTCGGTTCGAGCTACTTCTGCCATCGGCTGTTGCCGAAGCAGATTGTCTTTGAGAACCTGACAGTAGAAAAGGGATTGAGCCGGATGCACGGCGATATGGACGAAATGGTGGAATCATTAACCAAATACAGGGATAAAATCGAATGGGAGAAGAAATGAAACAAGTTCCTTTGGAATTTATATGCAGGTATGAGCGCACGGCGGAAGTATGCCGTGCCGCCATTGAAGAGGACGGCTGGCAGTTGGAGCATGTGCCGGAAGAGGTGAAAACACCCGGACTGTGCCGCCGGGCACTCGATACGGGTGCGGATTTGGGAAATGAACATCTGGGATTGCTACACTACATTCCGTTTCCGGATGTGTGTCTGGATGTGTTGAAAGAATGTCACGAAAGCGGCATGACGGATATTTACGAAGTGGCAACGGCTATCCGTGCCGAAGTAATGAACGATGCAATAGCGGATTACTTACTGCCGATTGACGGAATTTGCCTGAGTATTTTACCTGTACACTTGCAAACACAGGAAAGGGTGAAGCTGGCGGTGGAAACATCGGGGACGTTCGCCATTGAACGGGGTGGAGTACCGAAAAGCCTGCTCACGCCGGAAGTATATGTAGGATGCGCCGCCCATAGCTGGCAGTCATTCGCCATGATCCCGTGGGCGGAACGCTCGCCGGAAGTCTGCCTGATGGCAAAGACGCTGTTCCCGGAAATGTTGGAAAAAAGACCGGAACTTGTGCCGGAAAGTGTGGAAAACGGATGCAACGTGTATTCGCTCTGCAAAATGATGGAAGCACGGACAGGTGAAAAGTTCACATATCAGCAAATGACGGACTTCTACAATGGGAAGCCGCTGAACGTGCGCCGGATGGAAATGCCGGACGGGGTACAGAAAGACAAGGCGGTGAAGTTCGACAAGGAGAAACAGGACTTTTCTTTCTCGGCTATCCGGCAGGAACGGAAACGGGGGGTGAGAATGTAGAGTGAGCCGCTAAGGAACTCCGAAGGGGAAAACGGGATGCAATAAAATCTGCATCTTGGCGTAAAGGTGCGGTTTGCTGTAAAAGCCGAAACGGATGAGCTTTACTCTGTTCGTTTCGGCTCTTATATAGTATAGTTGCTGAAAACAAGCTGATTAAAATAGAAATCAACCGTTTATTCAAAGCAATGTGCTATTTTTGCAGTAAATTTATGAAAAAGTTATATGCAACAAGAACAGAAGCCTTTTTTCTCACCATTGCCCAATAACCTGCAAATCAATGAGAGCGAATACGTAAAAGCAGAGATTTGCATAACAATGGCAGATGCTATTGCCCGTACAACAAACAATAGTGTATATATTATCGACTATAATCGGAAAAACTTTTTGTATGTCTCTTCCAATCCGTTATTTCTATGTGGTCGTACAACGAAAGAGGTAAAGGAGAAAGGGTACGGGTTCTATTTTGAAGTTGTTCCTCCCGAAGAAATTCATAAATTGATGGAAATTAACGAAGCAGGATTCCGCTTTTATTATGAACAGCCATCGGAAAAGCGGCTTGCACTGACAATCGAGTATGATTTTCATATATGCACGTCCCAACGGCATAAACATCTTATCCACCATAAACTGACTCCCATCCTTCTTAGTGACAAGGGAGATATTTGGTTAGCACTCTGCACCGTATCTCTGTCTCCTAATAAAGACTCCGGTGAAGTGCTTGTTTCGGACAATACTTGTACAGACCGTTATGTGTATTCTTTTAAGGGGAAACGTTGGCGAAAGCAGCCTGAAATCATCCTTTCCGAACGTGAAAAGGAAATTCTCCAACTTTCAGTCAAAGGTCTGTCCAATGTTGAAATCGGAGAATCTCTTTATATAGATGCCAATACCGTAAAATTCCACAAGAAAAAACTGTTTGAAAAACTACATGCAGAAAACATCACTGAGGCTGTTGGTATCGCAGCCTATTTGAGGCTGATTTAGGAAAACAATGTAGAATTTAGGCAACGTGGCAGCCGGGGGATGTGACCTCACATACCGCTCTATGCTTTTCTTTGCATTTTGGATTATGTGTTCATCATGGCACTCGTTCAGCATTTCTTTCTTGATAAACGCAATATTCCAAAATCCCATATACCCTAACACATACCTTTCAATGGTTTCCTTGACTGGTTCATGTGCTTTCATCATGGATGAAAGGGAAGTATGGGCATCCTTGTCTATGATGCCCACCACTGCCCAAGAGAGATTTATGTAAGAAATTGATTTTTCCATAGACCTGTTTCAATATCCGAATCGTGAAGTATCAACTTCCTTATGTTCCTTAGATTTGAAGCCGCCAAATTTATAAGTAAATGACATGGAGAAGTACCTACTGTCAGCATGTTGGTTCATCTCAAAATGTTGTCCTTTATAATTAACCGTGGCATCAGGAATTGCACTGTCAAATACATCATTGACCTTTAAACGAAGTTCGGCTTTCTTGTTTGCCGAAGTCCATTTCAGACCTGCATCGACTTTCCATATAGAAGAAAGGTCATAAATACCCTGAATGGAAGATGTTACATACATACCGTTTAATTCCAGACTGATAGCCGGATTGGATGCGAGCTTGAAAGTATTGTTCATCATGGCTAATCCCCTCCATGCTGTTTTTTCAAAACTGATGTCGTGATAGTCATGGCAAACATCCTTAAAATAAGAACCGTCAAGCGAGATACGGGAGTTCCAAAAACTACCGACTGCAAAAGGTATTATCACCGAAACGCCGAAGTTCTGTTCATAGTTATAGTTGACAGACTGGTAAATCATGGATAGTTCATCAGGGCTTTGATAAGCCAATTGAGCAAACAAATCCTTAACATGTGTATAGTAAAGGTCAAACATATATTTGTTTTTTAAGACATAGGTAAAATTAGCCGTATAATCGGTTGAAGGACGTAAATTCGGATTTCCTACCAGCTTTGCATATCCATTCAGGTAGCTTGTGATGTCCTGCATTTCCCAATAGTCCGGATATGCCTTGTCGGAAGAAAACGAGAATAGAAGCGCATGGGAAGCCGATGGCATGTAGCTTAACTGCATGGAAGGATAAACAGCCCATCGGGTATAGTCTGCCAGTTTATAGTATTCGCCTGCCACGGACAAAGAGAGTGAAAGATTTTCACCAAAAGATTTCTCAAACCCGCCATAGAAATTATAGGTTCTTTCATCTAAATCCGTATCGGAATTTAGTCCTGACATATCTTTCCCATCTTGTGGACTGTATGCCTGTGAACTTTTCTCGTCAGCAAATGAGAAGTTGACGCCATAATTCAAACTCCAGTCGTTGGCTAACGTATGTGTCTGTCCGGCATATACATTCCAACGATTGATCCGTTGCTTGCTGTTTACAAGAAAATCCTGCCCGGTGTTGCCGTTCTTGTTCGTAAAGTCCTGCACGCTCGGATAAGAGAAGCGGGTATAATCAAGTCCCACATTCATCCCCCAGTGTGAGGTATAGTCGAAATTGAAATTGTGCATCTGTTGATTTCCGGTCTTTGCATTTAGTGATTCGGACAGATTGCCCCTTGAAGTTTCCAGACTTTTAATGCTCGGAGTAATGGCGGCTGTATAAGCCATATTCAGGTTGTCATTCTCCGCAATCTGATAATCCAAAGAAGTACGGATATTGTGCGTGAAGTTTCTTTTTGAACCCTTGTTATATTGTTCCACTTCATATAGTTTGCCATTCAACGTATGGTGCGATATAAAGTCGTATGCCGTTTTTATCTTTGTATAATCTGCGGAATAAAGCATGTCTGCCGTTATTTTCTTACCGACAAAGGAAAGATTCATGTTACCGTTTCCTCTGGCATATTCCCCTTTGGTAAAATTACCTCCGATTTCTCCCCGGACAAAAGCCTCTTCCGATTTTTGTCTTTTCAGTTCAATATTTATCACTGCACCCCTTACCCTATATTTGGCTGGAGCGTTATACATAATCTCCGCTTTTTTAACATTTGAAACCGGAGTGTTTTTCAGTAGATTCATTAACTGTTCATTGGTCATAGAGGATGGTTTGCCGTTCAGGATAACCGTAACTCCCCCGGCTCCCATCAGGGTTAGTTTCTCGTTTTGCTCCATCACACCGGGCAAACGTGTGATAGATTCATACGCATTGCTAATCGTACTTTTTTCAGCCATAGCTTCTACATCGTAAGTTAAAGCTCCTTTTTCAGCCTTTACAAGTGGACGTTCACCATTGACAATAATCCCTTTGAGCATGGTACTTTCCTCTTTTAAAACAATTGTACCTACTTTATCTTTTTGCACATCAAGTATTAAGGTACGATAACCGATTGAAGAGATTTTCAAGCATTGGGAACTACCTTTTTCCGTATGCTTTGATACGGAAAACTCCCCATTCTCTCCGCTGATAGTTCCTGAAACGAAAGCTGAATCAGGAAGCGAGAGCAGTACCACATTGGCATAAGAAAGTGGTACATTCTGTTCATCTACTATTTTACCTGTAATATTCTGCGAATACGCATTTGCTATTATACTACAAGCGGCAGCAAATAAAATTAATCGTTTCATTTCCTTATTGTTTTAATTTTCTGCTGCAAAGTTCATGTCTTCCAAGAACTTTTCCACTACCCTGTAGAGTAGTTTTGATTTAAGTACCATCAAATAGTAAGTGAAATCCGAATGGAAAACCAAAAAGGTGGAGAAGTTCATCGCCAAACCCGTGTATGCCGCACGGAAAATTTCCCTATATTTGTAAGATAACGTAAATTATAAGTTTATGGCAACAATCTATAAGATTACAGGTGGCGGGCAAAGGGTTCAGCAAAATGCACAAATGGGATTAGACACTGAATATATAAAAGTTGAAAATTCAGATTGGGTAGAAAAATGCGGTTGTGACGGGCAGGATTTTGCCACCAATATCATATGGTGTACCAATTTGGAAACCTTGCAACGATGGGCTAATACTTGGGCTGGTTGTAAAGTAAGACTAGTTGAAGCAACCGATAAGAAATCGGATATGTAGCCTTTGGGACTATATATAAAATCAAGATTGCATCAATGGTTCTTTGCTACTTTGCTTTTCCGCCACAGCGTCACGAAGAAAGTAGTGAAAAGATCCGATTGAAAAAGTGGTTTCTTTGCTTCTTGTCTTTTCCGCTACGGCTCACGAAAGAAAGAAGTCCGGCAAAATATCCAGTAAAAAACAAAGGGCGGTAAAAAAAGAAGTCCGGGCGGATCGCTACCCGTCCCGAACTTCCGGCGATGAAACAAAAGGAGAATGTTATGGCTTGATTTCTCCCGTTGTGACTAAATTTCCGTCTGAATAATATTCTATCTTCCCGTAAGTAAATCCCATGTCGGGAATGGCTACATAACCTATATAGTCTGAATATTCTTTCCCTTTAAAGTTCTTTCCCGTGAGATTGTTGAAAATGACGGGAATACTGCAACCGTCCTCGCTGTGAAGAATGGTTATACCGTTTTGCTTGATTTCCTGTTTCATGCCGTTTCTTTGAATAGTGTACCGTCTTTTAAATATTCCCAATTTCTCCGGTGGCTCTCGTCCTTAAAATATTCCTCGCTTTCGCAATACTCGCAATCGTCACGGCATGAACGGAAAAAGGCTTCCAAACAATCGCCCATGAGTTCCTTAAAATTCCGTTTGTCGGGGTGTTGAAGAAATTCCATGAGGGGCTGCAACATGATTTCATCCATGATAAATCCCGTAAGGGGGCACTCGGAAACGACGGAGATACGGCTCTTGCGCTTCTTCTTGTTGTCTTTCATCCAATAGGTTTTGGGATAATATAGCCCGTAATGGAAATTATTATAGATGAATGTCCGCAAGCGGATACCCGAAAGTTCTTCCGTGCTTTCCTCGTACTTGGTGTGAAAACGGTAACGGTAGGTCTGACTGTCGTAACAATAGTACGTGCAGACGACACGGAAAAGGTTGCAGAAGGCTTCGAGTGTGTTGCCGCTGAAAGCTGCATACGGGTATTCCTGCCCTTTGGCAAGCCAATCCGTGTAGGCTTTCTCCACGGCTTCGTCCTCCAGTTCCGCAATACCAAACAGTGTATAGTTTATTTGTACGGTTCGCATAAGTCTAAAAATTAAATGGTTTACAATTAGGTTTCTTTGCTATCTTTCTTTTTCGCTCCGGCTCACCGAAAGAAAGTAGCGGGCGGATTTCTCCGCCCTTGCTTTCTGTTTGGTTAGGCTGCAATCCCTTCGGGTTGCGGTTGTTCTTCGGGTTGGGTGATTTCATGCCCTTTTGCCTTCGTCTTTTCCTGCACCAAAAGAACGGCTTTGCGTTCCTCGATGCGTTGGTGTCGTTTCTCGTAAACTTCGTTATATCCGCTTTCGATGGCTGAAAGTTCTTCGGGCATGTGCTTACGGGCGAAGTCAAGCAAAAGGGATGCTTCGGTATTGTTGCCGTATGCGCTTCGGAAATTGGCTATCAGATAATCCCTGCGGATAATGGTCTTTATCCTAACGGTGAGATTTTCTACGATATTCATTTTATCCTCGTCCGTGAGGTAGTGTTTCCCTTCTTCGGTGATACCTGCGGTTGCAAAATGTTCGCTCCGCAAATTGGAGAGCATGAAGAAATAAAGTATCTTTTCCTCGTCCGCTCCGAACTTACCGCCCGTTATATCGGCTTCCATTATCTGCCGTTTGGTATCTTCAACCGTCCTTTCTACGGCTATCTCCTTGTTACGTTCGTCCTGTTTCTCCAACTTCTGAACGGGTGAAAGGGTGGTTTCGGTGGGCGTTCCGTCCGCTTCGGTTACGTTCTCCACATAACAGAAAGTAATCTCCTGTTTCCCTATCTTGGCGTAAACGGTGATTTCTCCGGCTTCGCTTCTTCGGGTGATTTCTTCCTCTTTCTCCATGTAGTCCGCCCATTGTTGTTCGTAACGGGTGCGGGCTTCCTCGTAACGTTCGGGGTTGTTAAAATTTTCCTCTTTGGGTTCTTGGGGGCTGACGGGGAAAGCGGTGTATCTTTCAAGGTTTTCAACTTCGTAACCTAAAGCGGTCAAACGCTCTATTACAGTGTCGTTTGCATTATAACGGTCACGGCAAAGGGAAACGTTCGGGGTTTGCTGCATGATTTGAACGGCTCTCTCCATGAGAAAAGATGCGTTCATTTCAGCAAGACAAGTGCGGTTGGCGCAATGTCCGCAACCGCCATCGGCAAACAAAAGCAGATTGTTCGTATTGTGGGCGCACGTTGTACACTCGGTCTTGTCAAAGGAGTAATACCGCAAGTCGGTGGTATAGTTGCTCTCTATCCGTTTGGCTACATCGGCAGCTTTCAGCCCCCGCCAACTGTTGTAGTTGTTTCCATCCTGCAAATGTCTCTCGTACACTTCACGCTGTATATCTTGCCCGTAACGGCAGATTTCGGCTGCCACGCTGATGGTGATTTCGTCCGTTTCCAATAATTCAGCTATTTCGAGTATTAGGGCGGTGAATTTCAAACGGGTACGGATATAGTTCTCGTTCTTGCCGAAACGTACCGCCAACGTTTCTACGGTGTGCCTTCCCGTTTCAATCATGCGTTGGTAGGCGTTGGCTTCCTCGATGGGTGTCACGTCCTCACGCTGCAAGTTCTCGGCTATGGCTGCATCTTCGGCTGCATCGTCTGTCAGTTCCGAAACAATGACGGGTATCTGTTCCATTTCCGCAATGACGGATGCACGGTATCTGCGCTCACCGAAAACAATCTCGTAACGGTCTGTGTCGGCTATCGGGCGCACGGTGATAGGCTGCAAAACTCCCTGCTGTTTGATGCTTTCCGCCAGTTCATACAGGGCGGGTTCGCTGAAATATTTACGGGGGTTAAAACAGCTCGGCTGAATGTTTGCCAATGATACCAATGTGATGTTTCTCTCTGCTGCTGATTGATTTACTGCCTGTTTCATAATTCTGTTATTTTTTAAGTTGATTAAAATTCTGTTTGATAAAATGGTTTCTTTGCTATCTTTCTTTCACCGCTCCGGCTCACCGAAAGAAAGTAGCGGGCGGACTGCTCCGCCCTTGTGAGCCTTATTTGCGGTTATAACATACGTTTTGAAATTGTATCTTTCTTTCTATCGCATGGCGTAACGTGTAGGCAGTTCCGCCCGTTGGGGTGCTGTCGTAAAAGACTACGAGATAAGCGGAATTATCCAACAGGTAGTTATTACGCCGCAAGAAACAACGGTCTGAATATTCATCCTGTAATAGTATCACCTCGTCCGCTTGGGCTAAAATAGCGTTATAACGCTGCTTGTCGGCTTGGGTGTATCGGTCTGCCTGCCCTTTGAACGGAAGTACACATTTTAACTGAATGTAAGGAAACGTCTTTTTTGCGTTCAGAACTTCCTCGGCTGCGATAAGGTCGAAGCCGTTCGCCATGCCCGATAAAAACGTATGATAGTCACGTTTGCAAAGTTCGGTTATCGCTGTATAGGTGTCGAAGCCTATATCTGTCAGCCGTTTTTGTGTGTCGGGGCTGTTCCTTGTCATTCTCTCGGCTCGGTGTCCCGAAAAAGAAACGGTCTTTTCCCTTAGCCAAAAATCACGCTCGGCACGGCATTGTACCAACGTCCTGCGTAGGGTTGTAAATTCCTGCCCGTTGGTATGGCGGTATTTATAATCGAAGTATATTTCACCTCGGAACGCTCCCAAACAGCATTGTATATAAGTTTCTTCGCCAAAAAGTTTGGTTTCGGCTGCTCCGTTCTTGATGAATGTCTTTGTTTCCATATTGGTATATTTTTAGATGTTGTTTACTTGGTTGTTTCTTCCCACAAACCACGCTGTTTGTCGAAATCAATGTTGTAATAATAGGCGGTCTTTGTCTTGGGCTTCTTCCGTCCGCCCAAAACTTGGGTTTCTAAAACCTTGTACCCTTTGCGGGTTTCCGCCACAATTTCACAGGTGAGATATGACAAAAATCTGTGTTTAAATTTCTTTCCTTCCATAATTTAGAATATTAAAATAATGATTATCAGCACAAAAACGATACCCACAAACAACCGCCAGACAAGGGCGAGAATAAACCGTGCCACGAAGTAAAACAGGAGTACGGCAAAGAATAAGGCGAAAAACTGCCCTGCGGTGGTGGTGAAAAAGTAAATCACCACAGACCAAAGGATAAGGCGGTATATCAGTTTGTAAATGAGTATCGTTTTCATTTTATTGGGTGTTGCGGGCGGATTGCTCCGCCCTTTGTTTATACTATCTTGTTGCCAGTGAAAGACGGTTATCCGCCAGCTTGGTAAATGTGGCGTAATCGCTTTTTCCGTTTGGAACACACAGTTTTATTTCTTCACGGATATTTCGCCCGTGTATGGAGAATGAGAAAATAAAACCGTTCCTTCTGATTGTCCCTTCCGTGTGCCGTACCGTATCTTTCCACTGGATTTTTTCACCTTTCAGAAGTGCAAAGTATTCGGCTTTCATCCTTTGGATAACTTCGTTTTCCGCTTCCAGTTCCTTGTAAATGTTCAAACCTCGTGTTATCCAGTCCTCTAACTTCCGTTTGGTGAACACGCCTATTCTGTTGGGTTCGGGGTAGTCCTGTTTCACCCGATACAAAATACTGTCTTCGGCTTCTTTGAACATGGAAGTTATCACGTCTAAATAGTATTTGTTATCATTATATATCTTTCTTAGAATGAATGTCACACCGTTGCGGATAAAACCGACAAACACGGTAGAATAGATTTTATATGTGTCATTGGAACATTGCACGTAATAGTAAACGGTTGCTTCGGGTATGAATTTTTGTATCTCCCTGCAAAACGGCTGTATCTGTTCCACATCTTTAGGGGCTTTTTCCGCTCTGTCAATGTAAGACTTTGAATTTTGAAATTCCTCTGCTGTCAAATAAATGTAATTAGTCATCTTCTTATGTTTTTTGCGGGTGGATTGCTCCACCCTTTTGTTAATACTCTTGTTTCTGTTTTCCGTTAGGCTGCAACGGGTTCGTTTATCGGTTCTGTTACCCTTTCCGTTATCATCTTTGCAGCCTTGTTCACATCGCCCAATATATCAATCAGAAAGGCGGGTTCTTGCTTTAACTTGGTGAGCCAGTGTTTCAGATAGGCTGCGTTATTGTCCTGCGGTGTGGTGGCGATACCGAAGAAAGCACCGCAAAGGGCTGACGTTAGTTCCGCAACAAGTTCCTCACGGGCGTATAATTCATCCCCGAAAAAGCTGCCGAACGTGCGGTTTAGGCGTTGGGGGTTGCCTGTGCTGTGTGCCATTTCGTGCAAAAGTGTTCCGTAAAATTCCGCTCCCTGCGGGAACTGCTCTTTTTCGGGGCAAACGATATAATCGGTTGCGGGTACATAGAAAGCACTGTCGGAATACTTTACTTTGATGGGGCAATACCAATTTTGCATATATATCAACTCGTCCAACATTCCGCACTCGATACCGTCCGAATGGTTTTCGGGTTGTTCGCCCTGTTGCATCTTGGCGAAACGTTCGGGGTACTTCTCCGCAAAATTGGTTTGGTCGAGGTTGAACACATTGTAATATTTCATTTGGGGTATTACCTTGTATTCGTCCTTTTCCGCTTTGGATAGCTTGCAATATTCCTCGTAAGGGATGGACTTGTTACTCTCCTTGTGTACCACGAACTTGAACCAATAGTAAACGGGGAACGAGCGTGCGCCCTTGTTTATGCTCACTTCTTCGGCTTTGGCTTGGTTGAATGTAAGGAACACAGGCAAAGTGAATTTCATAAACTCGGTGTAAAACAGCAGCATTAAGATGTTACCGCCATTGTAAACCGTTCCTCGTAAATTGCGGGGAAAACCGTGTTTAAGGCTCGTTATCCACGGTTTTTGCCAGTCGCTTTTCAGACTTTCGATTTTCTTGATAAGTAAATCGGTGAACACGGGAGAAATTTTCTCGATGGTGTTGTTCGTTGTCGTTGCCATAACTCAAAAATTAAATTGTTACTACTTGTTTTTGTTATCATCGCTTGCCGCCCCAACCAAATTTTTTCCCTTTGGCTGATTGGGAAGAACATTGACAATAATCAAGAGCGGAAAGGGAGAATTGCAATTATCTGAAAAAATGGTAAATACTACCCGCAGGGTGGAGATTTGGCATTTTTTGCGGATTTGCTTTCTCCTCCGCCTACCTTCGTCAATGTTTTCCCAATCAGCCCTAAGGGGAAAAATTCAACCCTTCAGTAAATTAAATGAGTGATAGATTACTTATCGGTACAAGCCGGGAAAGTGCTGTTATGAAAGCCGGAAAGTTCCGTTTCCGGAAAGGAAAAGAAAAACGGGTTGGTAATGCGGGGTGGAAAGACAACTCTTTGGCGTGGGGGATTCTTCTTTTGCCGATTTATCGGATTAGAAAGAAGGGTACACCACGACAATGTGTTGTGCGGGTTGGCGAGGTGCTTTTCGTCCGGTTTACGGTAAACGGACAGAGCAATCAGCTATCCGGCTTTTGCGGATGGCCGTGCGATGGCAGTGGCGTAAACGGGCGGAAAGTTCCGCAGACAAAGGATTATCCTTTTAGCCATGGCAAAGCCCTAAGAAGAAAATAACGATTGAAAAAACGGGTAAGACAATAAGGGGCTGCCGGGACAAACATCAGGGGAACTTATTTGAACGGGATGGCGCACGGAAAGTTTCGATGAAATCGAAGCTCCGAGGGACAGCACGGGCGAATGTGTTCCGTTTGTCCCTTCCGGCTTTGCGTACACTTTCGGGCATGGAGCCTGCCGAAGTGCTTGAAGGTGTACGGGAAACCGGAACAGACCTATACCGCTGACGGGTGGGCGGGAATAAATAAAATAAATAGAATAAAGAATGTAATGTAGGCAAGGCGCATTTACACGTTAGGGATTGCAGGGGAAAGCCCACAGCTTCGGCGAGGACTTGTAATGGAAAGCCCGACCGTTTACGGGAACGCCCCAAATTTCCCTGCCAATTCCCAAAAGCTAAAGTTTTGAAAAGTTGTTCGGGTTGCTTGAAATCTCACCCATTTTCACCGTACATGGCACGACAAAGCTACCAGCGTGGAGCAAAACACGGACAAGCGGTACATAAACGCACCGAAGCATCCGTAACAGTCTGTATATTTGCGGGAAACAGTAAATTATCGGATATGGAAATAGTGACTATCGAGAAAAAGACCTTTGAGGAAATGAAAGAGAAGTTCAATCGGTTCAGCGAGCATTTGCAGGAGCTATGCTCACGGTACAGACCGCCGGAAAAGATGAACTGGCTGGATAATGCGGACGTGTGCGAGAAACTCAACGTGAGCAAACGGACATTGCAGACGTACCGTGACAGCGGAAGGCTGGCATACAGCCAGATAAACCATAAGTTGTATTACAGGCTGGAAGATGTGGAAGCGTTCTTAACGGCAATGAGCAAGGAACTGATAGAGGATGAATGACATGGAAGTGATTACAAAGGACATGGAAGAGGTAAAGGCGTACTTCGAGGCTCTGGAACGGGGCACGAAGTACGTGGATAACGTAACGGCGAACTTTCACCCGGTGATGAACGGCGAGGTGTACCTGACGGGGGAAGAGGTATGCAGGATATTGCATATCACTACCCGCACCTTGCAGGATTACCGGGCGCAACGGATTATCCCGTTCATTTCGCTGCCGGGCAAAACGCTGTACCGGCAATCGGACTTGTTGCGTATGCTGGAAGAAAACTATGTGCAGATGAAGCAAAGGAGCAAACGAAGGAAAAGCTCTACTTAACTTTTAGATGCGGTGCATGGGTAAATGCAGCAAAGGCAGGAGTTCCACCGGGGAGTTCCTGCCTTTGCCGTGTTTTGCCTTGCCGGATGGGATTCAGGCGGTTTCACGCATGGCGACTGCCTGCTTCTTGACCTTCTTTTGTGTCTTGTCAAGGACTTTCTTCTGCATGGCTGCAAGGTTGCCGGAGATCGAACGGAAATCGGAGCTTACCATCTTGTTGGTCACTTCGGCGTATATTTGGGTGGTGCTGATATGCTTGTGACCGAGTATCTTTGAAAGTGCCTCAATCGTACCGCCGTTGCAGAGATAGACGGTCGTTGCGAAGGTATGCCTCGAAAGATGAATAAATCTCTAAAAAGCAAGTCTAAGCAACGAAGTAAAATATAACAGGTAATATGTTTATAATGAGCTTATTTACTCCAATTTGCAATATTTGAAAAAATCAGAATGAAGCGAATTTGAGCAGCATTTCAGTTACCAAACCGTTAACCGGTCAGTTACCTAATCGGTAACAGGTAACTAAAAATAGATAAAAGAGTTTTGAGCTTGATTTAGTTTCACTGATACACAGCATTTTGCACACCAATGAACGCTTATACGACGGGTAACTTTGCCCACAAACTATAAGCGTATGAAAGAAGAAAAATTCAAGGTATTGCTCTACCTTAAAAAAAGCACTCCCGACAAGTCGGGTAAAACTCCCATCATGGGACGCATCACCGTTGACTGTTCAATGGTGCAGTTCAGTTGCAAAATTTCCTGTACCCCCTCCCTGTGGAATCCCCGTGAAAGCCGCCTGAACGGAAAAAGCCGCGAGGCAGTGAAAACGAACGGCAAACTGGAAAAACTGCTGCTTTCCATCAATGCGGCCTACAACACACTTTTGGAGCGGAAACAACCTTTCAATGCAGAAGCGGTCAAAGTATTGTTTCAAGGCGGTATGGCAACACGAATGACATTGCTGAAACTTTTTGACCGGCATATCGAAGAGATGAAAGCACGTATCGGCATCGACCGTTCCCCCAGAACGCTACCCAACCATGTTTATACCCGTGACAGGATAGCCGAGTTCATAAAAAAGAAATACAACACCTCCGATATTGCTTTCGGGCAGTTGAATGAACAGTTCATCCGCGAGTTTCAGGACTTCATCTTGCAGGATAAAGGTCTGGCAAACGATACCCTGCGCCACTACCTTGCCATATTGAAAAAGGTATGCAGGACAGCCTATAAGGAAGGACATTCCGAAAAGCATTACTTTGCGCATTACAAGCTGCCCAAACAAAAAGAGAGTACCCCCAAATCCCTCAGCCGTGAGGATTTTGAGAAAGTAAGGGATTTGGAAATTCCCGAACGTCGTCGTTCCCATATCCTAACAAGGGATATGTTCCTGTTTTCCTGCTATACCGGCACTGCGTATCTGGACACGGTGACGATAACCAAAGACAATCTTTCAAAGGACGACAGCGGCGCAATGTGGTTGAAATATGAACGGGGTAAAAACGGACAACTCAGCCGTGTGAAACTCCTGCCGGAAGCTCTTGCCCTGATAAAAAAGTACAAAGATGAAACAAGAAACACCCTTTTCCCGACTATCCATTATCCGGCTTTGCGTAGAAATATGCAGGGCATCCGCGTATTGGCAGGCATAAAGGGTGATTTCAGCTATCACATGGGGCGCCACTCGTTTGCAAGCCTGATTGCGCTTGAAGGAGGCGTACCGATGGAAACAGTCAGCAAGATGCTCGGACACGGCGATATAAAAACCACACAAATATATGCCCGCGTCACGCCCAGGAAGCTCTTTGAAGACATGGATAAATATATCGAAGCAACCGAAGACTTAATACTAATCCTCTAAAATATATCATCATGCGCAGTACATTCAAACTATTATTCTATGTAAACCGCAACAAGGTAAAAGCGGACGGAACCACCGCCATATTATGCCGTATCAGCATTGACGGTAAGAACACGGTAATCACCACAGGCATCTATTGCCTTCCCGATGACTGGAACAGCCATAAGGGGGAAACCAGCGAAAAAAGAACCAACAAGCGTCTGGCTGAATTTCGTACCCATATCGAACAGGCTTACGAACGGATACTCAAGGAACAAGGCGTTATCAGTGCCGAGTTGCTCAAAAGCAACATCATGGGTGCAAATGCCGTACCGGTATATTTGTTGCAAGCCGGGGAAGTGGAGCGTGAACGGCTAAGGGTGCGTTCGCTGGAAATCAATTCCACCTCCACCTACCGTGAATCCAAAACCACCCAACTTAATTTGAGTGACTTTATCCGTTCCAGAGGCATGGAAGATATTCTATTTACGGATATAACCGAAGAGTTTGCAGAGTCATTCAAGTTCTTCCTGAAAAAAGAACGTGGTTACAGCCCTTCCCATCTGAACCATTGCCTTTGCTGGCTCAACAGGCTTATCTATATCGCTGTTGACCGGGAAGTATTGAGAGTCAATCCCATCGAAGATGTGGAATACGAAAAGAAAGACCCGCCGAAGCTCCTGCATATCAGCCGGAAGGAACTAAAACGGATTATGGAAACGCCGATGCCCGGTGAACTTCAGGAGCTTGCACGGAGAACATTCATCTTTTCGTCGTTCACCGGACTTGCTTTTGTGGATGTGCATAACCTGTACCCCCGCCATATCGGACGAACTTCGGAAGGACGGCTTTACATACGGACCCGGCGTGCCAAGACGGACGTGGAGGCTTTTGTCCCCCTGCATCCGGTAGCCGAACAAATCTTGTCGCTCTACAATACAACGGATGATACCGCACCTGTTTTTCCGTTACCGAGCCGTGACATTATCTGGCACGAAATACACGAAATCGGATTCAGTGCAGGTATCAAGGAAAATCTCTCCTACCACATGGCCCGCCACTCTTTCGGAACCCTGACACTCTCAGCCGGCATACCGATTGAGAGTATCAGCAAGATGATGGGACATACCAACATTTCCAGCACACAGATTTATGCGAAAGTGACCGACGAGAAGATATCGCAAGACATGGACAAGTTGATGAAACGCCGGAAATTAACCGGTAAGACGAAAAGAAACAAAAATTGAAATGAATATGGAAAAACATAAAATTACAATCAGTGAAAACGGGACGGTCACGATAACCGGTCCCGTACAAATGACGTTTTTCGAGATGGCGGAATTGTTCGGCGTATTCGTGCAGACCATCCGTTCAAACGTGAAAGCCATACTCAAATCGGAAGTCGTCGCGGCTGACGTGGCAAGCGGCGGAACAATGGACGGAAACCTTATCCTGCCGGATTACTACGGGCTGGATATGGTTACGGCTTTGTCCTTCCGGATTAACTCCCGAAACGCGGGAGTTTTTCGGAAATGGATATTGGGAAAAGCTACCAGAGAAATGGAACAGGAAACCAACCTTCAACTTTTTATATCGGTTGATAATAAAGTTGGCAAATATTGTCTTAATTGACTGCCGTTTCCAATTTTCTTTCCATAACCAAACAGGCACGTCCTTTTCCCGGACGTGCCTGTTTGGTTATGGAAAGAAATTACTATCTCCATGCCTTACGCCGGGAATTTTCAAGCATGGCCTGTACATCGCTTCCCCGATAAAGAATTTTCCCACCAAGCTGGATATAAGCCAACTGCCCGCTACTCCGCCATTCCTGCAAAGTACGGCGGCTGACTTTCAAATGGGCGGAGACTTCCTTGTCAGTCAGGTAATGTTCCCCGTTCAACGCAGGCTTGCATCCCTTTGTCAATCCCTGCACTCCTTCCACCGCCTTGTCCAGTAATTGGAACAGGCGGCTGACACATTCATTTTTACTGTCGAAAATTTCACTCATGCCTCTTTCCGTTTTAATTTATTAATAGCTGCTTCCACGTCCTGCGGTCTATAAAACATCTTGTGCCCAATCTGGCTGAACGGCAACGTGCCGTTATCACGGTAAGCCTGCAATGTACGCTTTGAGATACAGAGAATCTTGCATACCTCCTGATTGTCCATCCACTTTTGCATACTTCTATCGCCATTGATACGACAAAGCATTTCCACTTTTGAGGCAAGGGTTTCAATCCTTTCCACCATAGCCTCGAAGGTCTGTTTTTCTACATTGATGATTTCCATTGCTATCGTTTTTATAGTTCGTAATTCATATTCCGACGGCAAATAAATAATGTTTTTCTGCCATAACAATGGATCGGGATGGTGCTGGCAGCTTGTGGCGCAATACCGTAACGCCATTGGCGCCAATCATTTGAAAATCTTACGTGTGTCACTGATACCTTGTGAAACCACCCGGACACAAATGCTCAATTTTGCCTCAGAAACAAAGAAATAGCCTATGGATATGCTGGATAGAAAAACCTTCGAGGGGTGGATGCGTCGCATCATGGAACGGCTGGACCGACAGGATGAACTGATAGCGGCACTGACGGGCAAGGAACGGAAGCCGGAAAAGGAAGTGAAGTTGCTGGATGGCGAACGCCTGTTCGACAATCAGGACCTGTGCCTGCTGCTGCAAGTGAGCAAACGCTCGCTGCAACGCTACCGCAGCATCGGGGTGCTTCCCTACCACATGCTCCGGCACAAGACTTACTACAAGGAGTCGGACGTGCTGGTCTTCATTACCGAACATGTCAAGGAGTTCAGAAAAGAGGATGTAGAACGGTATAAAGCCCGGATACAGACTCCGATTTAATAATAATCATTTAACCGCATTTAGTATGGCACAGAAAAAGAAAGAGGAAGAAGTGCTGCTCGTCCGGGATGAAAAGACGGGCGAAATCAGCGTGGTAGCCGGACTCAACAAGGACGGCACACCCAAACGGACACCCGCGAAAGCGGAAAACTCACAGGATTTTCTACGGTTTGACAAGAACGGCGACGTGCTGGATAACTTTTTCAGGAACTTCTACCGCCAATACAAGGAACCGAAACGCTTCGGTTTCTACCGCGTGGCAGTGGACGGGATGGAGAAAGTGATAGACGTGCTGAAAGAGTTATTGAAAAAGCCGGAAGACTATAAGGACATGCTCGCACCCCACAAGGTGGACACCTCCGCGTATGAACAGGCGGCGGCACAGGAGCAAGCCGCCTCACAGGGGCAGACGGGAGAAAGGAACGGAGAAGAAGGGCAGGAACAGACCGAAGGTGCTGCCGAAGGACAAAGCGCTGCCGGAGAAGAGGTAGCGGGAGAAGCGCAGACCGAAGGAGAGGCGACAACCGAAGGGCAAGCGCAGGAAACGGATCAGGATGCACAACAGCCAGAAGGACAAGAGGCGGAAGGACAAGAAACACTTGGACAAAGCCCTGCCGAAGAAGCTCCTGCCGGACCTGTACTGGATGAGAACGGCTTCAACTGGGCGGAGCTTGAAAAGACTTGGGGCATCTCGCAGCAGGATTTGGCGGCAAGCGGCGAACTGAAAAACCTGAACGGCAAGGGCTTGTCGGACCTGATTTGGATTAATCCCGAAATCGGCGGGGAACGCTTTGAGATACAGGCACGCCTTGAAGTGAAGACACTGCCGGACGGAAGCAAAGGTTTTGAGCCCCACTTCATACAGAAAGAGCCGAAGCTGGACGTGGAGTACAAGGGCATCACCTTCTCGGAAGAAGACAAAAAGAAACTGCTCGAAAGCGGCAATCTGGGGCGCGTGGCGGAAGTGATAGACAAGGAAACGGGCGAAATCACCCCTTCCTATATCAGTATCGACCGCAAGACGAATGAAATAACGGACATTCCCGTGAGCGAAATCGGTATTCATTCAAAGATTGGAAAAACCGAAATAGCGCAAGAGGAACAAGCCCTGCTTGCTGCCGGACTTCCTTTGAGAAAGGAAATAGAATTGGCGAACGGCAAGAAGTTCACTACTACGCTGCAAGTGAACGTAGAATACAAAGGCGTGGAGTTCGTGCCGAGAAACAAGAATTTGGGGCAGAACAAGTCCCAGCAGCAGTGGAAAAAGGAAAAGCAGCCGGGGGAAAAGCGGACCTATCAGGCGGACAACGGGAACAAACCCAAGCCACAAGTGAACAAGCCCAACCCAACGGGAACAACGACCGGAAGCAATGATAAGGCGGAGCAACCGGAAAAGGGAAACGAGCAGAAGCAGTCCACATGGCTGACCAAAGACGGGAAAATCCGCCCGATTACCCAATGGAAAAAGCAGGCGTTCAGCGACCAGCAGAAGGCGGACTATGTAGCCGGAAGGACCGTGGTACTTGCCAACTCCACCGATAAGGAAGGCAACCCGTGTACGCTGCATATCACATTCGACTGGGACAAACAAAAACCGGTTCCCATTCCCGAATATCCCAACTTGTCACAAGCCAAAGAAATCACCCCTTCCAACGAGAGCCGCACGCAAATGGCGGTCAATAACGAAGGAAAGACCAATGAGGCGACCAAGCACACGGGCGAACCCCTCCAACAAGGACAAGTCGCTCCGGCGAACGGGAAACAGCAGGAACGGCAACAGCAGGGGAAGCAGCAAGGACAACAGCCTGACACGGAAAAGCCGGATGCACCGAAGAAATCCAAAGGGATGAAAATATAACAGAAACAAACCACTAAATCCATATTTAAAAATCAATCCGTATGAACAATCAAATTTGCATTATCGCGGAAAAGCCCAGCGTGGCACGCGAAATCGCCCGTATCGTGGGCGCAACGAAAAGAGAGGAAGGTTATTTGTCCGGCAACGGCTATGTGGTGACATGGACGTTCGGGCATCTGGTACAACCCGCCATGCCTGACGGGTACGGGATAAAGGGTTTCCACCGTGAGAACCTGCCCGTTATCCCTCCCGTGTTTACACTCGTTCCCCGTCAGGTAAAGACGGCAAACGGCTATAAGCCGGATAACGATGTAGTGGCACAAATCAAGGTGATAGCCCGCCTGTTCCGTGAAAGCGACCGTATCATCGTGGGCACGGATGCGGGTCGCGAAGGGGAGCTTATCTTCCGCTATCTGTATGAATATATCGGATGCGCCACCCCTTTCGACCGCCTCTGGATCAGCTCGCTGACCGACAAGGCTATCCGTGAAGGATTGGAACATCTCGAAAGCGGCAACAAGTACGACAATCTCTACTATGCCGCCAAAGCAAGGAGCGAATGTGACTGGCTCGTGGGCTGCAACGGTACGCAGGCAATGACCATCGCTGCCGGACGTGGCACGTATTCCGTCGGACGGGTGCAGACACCCACGCTGGCGATGGTGTGCGAACGCTACTGGCAGAACAAGCGGTTCGTTCCGGAAGCGTTCCGGCAGGTGCATTTCGCCGTAAAGGGATGCACAGGCAGCGGGGGAAAGACAAATGAAAGAAAGGAAGGCCGTGAAAGGGCAAATGACGGAACCGACCCTGTTGTGAAATTTTCCTCCATCGAGAAATGGAAAGAGAAACAGCCTGCGGAGGATGCCTACAGGGCAATGCAGGCACAGCCGACGGCTACCATCACGAAAGTGGAACGCAAGGAAACCGTGCAGGAAGCCCCACTTTTGTATGATTTAACCACGCTCCAGAAGGAGGCGAACACCAAGCACGGGTTTTCAGCGGACAAGACGCTCTCCATTGCCCAAAAGCTCTATGAAGCGAAGCTGGTTACCTATCCGAGAACAGGTAGCCGCCATATCCCCGAAGATGTGTTTGCCGAAATTCCCGCCCTGCTTTCCACGTTGAAAAAACACCCTGTATGGGGAGGTTATATCAGCCTTATGGGAGAGCCGACACACCGGAGCGTGGACGATGCCAAAATCACCGACCATCACGCGCTGCTCATTACGGACATGAAGCCTGTAAACCTTTCCAATGACGACATGACCGTCTATAACATGATAGTGGGGCGTATGCTGGAAGCCTTCAGCGAGAAGTGCGTCAAGGACGTGACGACCGTCACCGCCGAATGTGGCGGCGTAACCTGCACAGTGAAAGGTTCCGTCATCAAACAGGGCGGATGGCGTAACGTGTTCGGTGAGGAAACGGAAGATGTGCAGCTCCCCGACTGGGCGGAAGGCGACACGCTGCCCGTACAGGCGTGTTCCATTACCGAAGGGAAAACGAAGCCGAAGCCGCTGCATACGGAAGCCACCCTGCTCGCCGCTATGGAAACCTGCGGCAAGGACATAGAGGACGAGGTACTGTGCCAATCCCTGAAAGAGTGCGGTATCGGCACGCCTGCCACCCGTGCGGCAATTATCGAAACGCTGTTTTCCCGCGAGTACATGGTGCGGCAGAAGAAGCAGCTTGTGCCCACGGAGAAAGGGCTTGCCCTTTATTCGGTGGTGAAGGATATGCGCATAGCCGACGTGCAGATGACGGGCGAATGGGAACAGGCGCTCGCACAGATTGAGAAAGGTGCGATGAGCGCCGACACGTTCCGCAAAGGGATTGAGGAATACACCACACAGATCACTTCCGAACTGCTTTCGTGCGACAAGCTGTTCTCGCACAAGGGTTCGGACTGCACCTGCCCCAAATGCAAGACGGGCAACATGCAGTTCTACGGCAAAGTGGTCCGCTGTGACAACCCTTCCTGCGCCCTTCCCGTTTTCCGCATCAAGGCAGGCAAAACGCTTTCCGACGGTGAGATTACGGAACTGCTCACAAACGGAAAAACGGGCCTGCTGAAAGGTTTCCAGAGCAAGCAGGGAAAGCCCTTCGACGCCATTGTCGCCTTTGACGCGGACTACAACACCACGTTCGTGTTCCCCGAAACAAAAAGGGGGACGAAACGCCCGCAGAAAAGAAAATAATGCGTATATTCGCCACTGGTTCACAGTCATAAACCGTTCATACTACTCGATAGCGATACGTTTTACCTGTGGATTTAGTGGTGGCACTTCGGGAGGGATACCCGGAGTGCTTTTTACATCTATACCTTATATATTATATCCTTTTCAATTCCTATCCATTTCCAAACCACTAAATCCAACATTATATGAATGTAAAAGACAAGCCCACGGAGTTGTCCTATTACGGGCTGTACCTGCTGAACTACCTGAAAGAAAGCCATCCCGACAAGGCGGAGGATGCCGGATTTGTCGCACAGCGCGCGGACGATGCCGCCGGAGTGTACGAACAGTCGCGTCGCGAAGGCTACCCGCCGGAAGGTGCGCACGAGCTGGCGATGGCATCCCTGCTGAAAGACCTCCATTTCTCCAAGTACGACACGCTGCGCGATGTGCTAGCCACCGAATTTGAGGGTGAAATCAGCGAAGCGGATATTCCTGCCGCCGTGGACAAGCTGCTTCCCCTGCTCGACAATGTATTTTCCATTTACTCACTGACGGACGAGTTCGCCCAATCGTCCGGCTATGACCTGCTCTACACCGAGCTGACCGGTGTGGTAGCCCTCTATCTCGAAGAATATGGCATTTAACCGCAAAGCCAAGTTACGGGACAACATCGAGGCGATACGGACGGCATTTGCATTGGAAAAGGCAGGCAGGGCGGCTGCTCCCGCAGAACGGGAGGTGCTGGAACGCTACTGCGGTTTCGGAGGGTTGAAGTGCATCCTCAACCCTGCGGGCGAACTGACCGATGCCGTCCATTGGGCGAAGAGCGACCTCGACCTGTTTCCCCTGACGGTGGAGCTTCACCGTCTGATCCGTGAGAACAGCAGGGACGAACGGGAATACAAAGACTACGTCAGTTCCCTGAAAAGTTCCGTGCTGACGGCATTTTATACACCGCCGGAGATTGTTGCCGCCATTGCCGATGTGCTGCATGAGAACCATGTCACCCCCGAACATATCCTTGACCCGTCGGCGGGGCAAGGAGCTTTCATTTCCGCCTTCAGCCGGAACGCGCCAAAAACGGAAACAATGGCGTTTGAAAAAGACCGGCTTACGGGCAAGATACTCTCATTGCTCCATCCCGGAGATAAAATACGGATGGAGGGATTCGAGAAAATGGAGCAACCGTTCAACGGGCATTTCGATGTGGTGTCCTCCAATATCCCTTTCGGAGATATGAAGGTGTTCGACCCTGCATTTTCAAACAGCAAGGATGCCGCCCGTCAGCAGGCATCGCAAAGCATCCACAATTATTTCTTCCTGAAAGGTGTCGATGCGCTCCGTGAAGGCGGTGTGTTGGCTTTCATCACGTCGCAAGGTGTGCTTAACTCCCCGCAGAACGAGAACATACGCCGTTATCTGGTGGAACATTGCGACCTCGTGTCATCCGTCCGCCTGCCCAACAACCTTTTCACCGGCTATGCGGGAACGGAAGTAGGCAGTGACCTGATTGTCTTGCAGAAAAACTCAAACAAGCAGGTCATCTCCCGACGGGAGGAAGCCTTCATCCGGACGGAAAAGCAACCGGACGGAACTTGGCAGAACCTGAACCTGCTGCATAGTGGAAATATCGTCCATACCTCGGCAAAGGTGGACACCGACCCCTACGGCAAACCTGCCGTCATTTACAATTTTGAGGGCAGTATGGAGGAAATGGCTGCCAAATTGAGGTTCTTCCTTATACAAGACGTGTGGGAGCACCTCAGTTATGACCTGTACCATAACCATGCCTTGCAGAAAGAAAATTCCCAAAAACAGAACCCCGGCAGGGAACAGCCACAGCCACAAACGGGAGAACAGCCACAAACGCCCTTGCAGGAACAGACGGCAACCTCTTTGGCGGCAAACACCGGACAGGAGGACACCGGAGGGAAGAACGCCGCACCTGTAATGTCGCTGTATGACCTGTTCGGCTTCACCGAAGCGGAACGGAAGCAGGCGCAAAGCGGCGTGAAAGCAAAGAAAAAGATTTCCAAGCGACCGAAAAAGGCGGCTCCCGTACAGAAAAGCCTTTTCGGGCAGCCGGAAAAGAAGCCGGAAGAGAAGCGGCAGGAAGCGGTAACGGAAAAGCCTGCGGTGCAAACCAATCCCGAAGAGGTGTACGCCGCCATCAATTGGGAGAACAACCCGCCCATCAACGGTTTCTACGAAACCATGATGAACCTGACTCCCGAACGGCGGGCGCAGCTACGGCAGAAAGCCGAAGTACACCGTGAGGCGAAAGCCACAAGAGAAGCTGCTCCCGGACAATGGGACGGACAAAGAAGCGGACAAGGTAACGAGCAACGGAACGGGCAAGGAAACGGAACGGGGCAGCCTACGGACAAGGAAACGCTATCGAAAGTACCTCCCGTCAGGCGGACCGGTAAACAGACCGGGACAGACTTCGGCGAAAGACCCGCCTATCCTGTATTCAACGCCGTTGAAGAGGACATGAACCGCCGCATAGCGGAGGTGGAAAGCCGGATACAGGCGGAAGAAGCTGCCCTGACGGAAGAACAGCGACAGCAGAAAAGGGAGGAAGAGATGCAACCGCGCCCGTTCTCCCGTCCATTGGAACGCCATCTGCGTGAAGGCTCGCTGGTGAGGGAATATACCGCCGGAACCCGCTACCAGATAGGCGTGCTGAAAGGCGTGACCCGTTACGGGGCTACCTTCCAGCCGCTCGACTTGGATGACAGGCAAAAAGAGAAGGCACTCCTTTACATCAGCCTGCGTGACGCCTACCAACGGCTTTATACCAGCGAAGCGGAAAAGCGGGAAGAGAACAAGGACTGGCGCAGCCACCTGAACACCCATTATGACGAGTTCCTCATGCGTTACGGCCACCTGAACGCCAGGCAGAACGTGCAACTCGTGCTTATGGACGCTTCGGGGCGTGACGCGCTCGCACTGGAACGGGAGGAAAACGGGCAGTTCCTCAAAGCGGATATTTTCGACCGCCCCGTGTCGTTTGCCACCCAAGAGCTGACGCATACCGGCACGCCCGAAGAGGCATTGTCCGCCTCGCTGAACAAGTTCGGAAAGGTGGATCTGCCCTATATGCAGTCGCTCACAGGCAGCAGTGCCGAAGAATTGACCGATGCCCTGAAAGGACGCATCTACTTCAATCCCCTGCAGGACGGCTACGAGATAAGGGACCGCTTCATCGCCGGAAACGTCGTGCAGAAAACAGAGGATATGGTCCGGTGGATGAAGGACAACGAAGCGGAAGGCAGGGAAAACCCGATGAGACAGGCGGCGGAAGAGTCGCTTGCCGCCCTGCGGGATGCGATGCCCCGCCCGATAACCTTCGACGAGCTGGACTTCAATTTCGGCGAACGCTGGATACCGACCGGAATCTACTCGGCCTATATGTCGATGCTGTACGGCACGGCGGTAAAGATAGGCTACTCGGAGAGTCTGGACGAATTTTCCGCCCACTGCGCCTCCACCAACGCCAAGATTACCGAGCAATATGCCGTCAAGGGGTACTACAAGAAGTATGACGGCATGAACCTGCTGAAACACGCCCTGCACAACACCGTGCCGGACATGATGAAGAGCATCGGCAAGGATGCAAACAACAACGACATCAAGGTGCGCGACAGCGAGGGCATACAGCTTGCCAACAGCAAGATTGACGAGATACGCGGCGGCTTCACCGACTGGCTGGAAGCGCAGTCGCCGGAGTTCAAGCAGCGGCTCGCCGACCTGTACAACCGCAAGTTCAACTGCTACGTGCGACCGAGGTATGACGGCTCGCACCAGACCTTCCCCGGCCTCGACCTGAAAGGGCTGGAACGGAAGTACGGCATCAAGGATATATACGGCAGCCAGAAGGACTGCGTATGGATGGCGCTGCTGAACGGGGGCGCGATTTGCGACCACGAGGTGGGCACGGGCAAAACCCTGATAATGTGCATCATCGCCCATGAAATGAAACGGCTGGGGCTGGCGCACAAACCGATTATCACGGGGTTGAAAGCGAATGTGGCGGAGATAGCGGAGTGCTACCGCACGGCATACCCCCATGCCCGCATCCTCTACGCTTCGGAGAAGGATTTCTCCACACAGAACCGTGTGAAGTTCTTCAACAATATCAAGAACAACGACTATGACTGTATCATCATGTCGCACGACCAGTTCGGCAAGATACCGCAGTCGCCCGAAATGCAGGAACGTATCCTGCAAGCGGAACTGGACACCGTGGAAGAGAATCTGGAAGTGATGCGTAAGCAGGGCAAGGACGTGTCGCGCGGGATGCTGAGAGGGCTGGAAGTGCGCAAGTACAACCTTGAAGCAAAGCTGGAAAAGGTGGAATATGCCATCCGAACGCGCACGGACGACGTGGCGGACTTCGGGCAGATGGGCATCGACCATATCCTGCTGGACGAGAGCCACCAGATGAAGAACCTTACATTCAACACCCGGCACGACCGTGTGGCGGGGCTGGGAAACAGCGAGGGGAGCCAGAAAGCCCTGAACATGCTGTTCGCCATCCGTACCATACAGGAACGGTCGGGAAAGGATTTGGGGGCGACGTTCCTTTCCGGTACGACCATCTCCAACTCCCTGACGGAACTGTACCTGCTGTTCAAGTACCTGCGCCCGAAGGAACTGGAACGGCAGGACATCCGCTGCTTCGACGCATGGGCTGCCATCTTCGCCAAGAAGACGACCGACTTCGAGTTCAACGTGACCAACAACGTGGTGCAGAAGGAACGCTTCCGCTACTTCATCAAAGTGCCGGAGCTGGCGGCGTTCTACAACGAGATTACCGATTACCGCACGGCTCAGGACGTGGGCGTGGACCGACCGGAGAAGAACGAGATACTCTACGACATCGACCCCACGCCACAGCAGGAGGAGTTTATAGAAAAGCTCATGGAGTTCGCCCGGACGGGTGACGCCACGATATTGGGACGTGAAAAGCTATCCGACTCGGAAGAGAAGGCGAAGATGCTCATTGCCACCGATTACGCCCGCAAGATGGCACTCGATATGCGCATGATTGCCCCGGACAAGTACGAAGACCACCCGGACAACAAGGCGAGCCATTGCGCCCGGAAGATAGCGGAATACTACCATAAATTCGACGCACAGAAAGGCACACAGTTCGTCTTTTCGGATCTGGGCACGTACCATGCCGGAGAATGGAACGTGTACAGCGAGATAAAGCGCAAGCTCATGGAAGACCACGGTATCCCCGCCGGTGAGATACGCTTCATTCAGGAGTGCAAGACGGAGAAGGCACGCAAGGCGGTGATAGACGCCATGAACGAGGGGAAAGTGCGTGTGTTGTTCGGCTCCACGAGTATGCTCGGCACGGGGGTGAACGCACAGAAAAGGGCGGTGGCGGTGCATCATCTTGACACACCGTGGCGGCCGTCCGACCTGCAACAGCGGGACGGGCGGGCGGTGCGCAAGGGCAATGAAATTGCCAAACTCTTTGCCGATAACAAGGTGGACATCATCATCTATGCCACCAAGAAAACGCTGGACAGCTACAAGTTCAACCTGCTGCATTGCAAGCAGACCTTCATCTCGCAGCTCAAAAGCGGTGCGATGGGTGCGCGTACCATCGACGAGGGGGCTGCGGACGAGAAAAGCGGCATGAACTTCTCGGAGTACATGGCTATCCTTTCGGGCAACACCGACCTGCTGGACAAGGCGAAACTCGACAAGAAGATAGCGGCTCTGGAAAGCGAACGCAAGACTTTCGGCAAGTCGAGGAATGAGGCGGAAAACACGCTGCGCTCGAAAACGGCGGAGATAGCGAACAACCAAGCGGTGATAGCCAACATGAGCGCCGATTACGAAGCCTTCAACAGCCGTATGCAGACTGACGGGGACGGCAGACGGCTGAACCCGCTCCGTCTGGACGACTTCAAACCCACGGACGAGAAGAGCATCGGGGCACGGTTGCAGGAAATAGCGAAGAACGCCACCACGGGCGGCGCTTACCAGCGCATCGGCGAGCTGTACGGCTTCCCCGTTAAGGTAATGAGCGAAACCGCCCTGAAAGACGGACTGGCATTTATTCAGAACAAGTTCGTGATTGAAGGGAACTATAAATACACCTACAATAACGGTGCAGTGGCGATGGCAGACACCAAAGCCGCCGCCATGAACTTCTTCAATGCGATGGAAAAAATACCCGGCACTATCGAACAATACAGGGAGAAGAATTTCGCCTTGGAGAAGGACCTGCCCGTCCTGCAGGAAATGGCGGGAAAGACATGGAAGAAGGAAGAGGAACTGAAACGGTTGAAGACGGAAGCGGCGGCACTGGACCGCAAGATACAGCTTGAACTGACACCGCCCACGCCACCGGCACAGCAGGAAAAGGAGGTGACGACGGAAATGCCGCATCCGGCAGTTTCGCCACCCTCTTTTTCGGAACGTGTGCCTGTTGCCACGCTGACAGAAGAAAGGAAGGAACAAGGCAGGGGGATGAAAATGTAAAAAAGGTGACGGTAGTTTCAGACAGACTACCGTCACTTTTTTTGTATGGCTGCCTCTTTGTATCGCCGTCTTTTTATATCATTGCCGGACAAATATCCTTTCGTGTTCTTTATAACTTCCTCACATACTTTACTTTGCATCCCTAAACTTTCCCGTCGGCGCGGCTGTTTCAGGGCATACGCAGGATGCGGAACTAAAAATCAGAGTATTATGGATGGAAAAGAAAAGAATGGAGAGGTGGCGGCAGCCATGAAAATACCGGATTTGACATCTTATATGCAGGCGGTGATTGAACAGTTGGAAGCGGACAAAAAGCGTTCGGCGGTACACACATACACGTATGCGCTGAAATCCGTTACGGAGTTTTACGGAGGTGAAGGCACACCGATGCCGGTGGATGAAGTCTTTACTCCGGGCAGGTTGAAGGAGTATGAGGAATGGATGAAGCTGGAAGGAATGAGAAAGAAAAACGGAGAGCCGAAAGGATTGAGTTTGAATACTATCTCGACCTATATGCGGAACCTGAAAGCGGTGTACAACCGGCTTGCCGATGAAAAGGTGCTGCCCTATCAGTCGAAGCTGTTTGATGATGTCTATACGAAAGTGGAGTCGCAGACCAAGCGGGCACTGGAGGCGGAACAGATGAGCACGCTGCTACACGCCGATATGGAGGAACTGCCCAAAGGCGTGCGGTGCGCACTGGCTTATTTCGTGCTGATGTTCCTGTTCCGGGGGATGCCATTCATCGACCTTGCCTACCTGCGCAAGCAGGATGTGAAAGGGAAATGTATCGTATATAGCCGCCACAAGACGGGACGGCAGATGACAGTGCGCATCCCCAAAGAAGCGGAAGAACTGATGGAAGAGTTCAGAAATAAGAATACCGGTTCCATCTACCTGTTCCCGATTCTGGATGAAGAAAACGGGAAAGGAGGATGGAGTAAAAGAGATGGACAAGGCAGGAAGGACGGGCAAGGTGGAGATAACGGGAGAGATAGAAGCAGCGGGAAGGTGAAGAAAGACAAGGAGCTGTATATGGACTACCTTCGGGCGCTCCGCAACTTCAACCTGAAACTGGGAAAGATAGCGGCGTTGCTGCTGCCCGGCGTGAAACTCAGCTCGTACACGCCCCGGCATACATGGGCGACGCTGGCATTTCATTCCGGCGTAAGCATCGGCATCATCTGCAAGGCATTGGGACACTCGTCCATCAAGGTGACGGAAACCTACCTGAAACCTTTCGAGAATGAAAAGGTGGATGCAGCCAATGACGAACTGATAATCTCGGTTACAGCCTGTAACGGGGAAAAGAAAGTAGCATGAAAATGCCGTGTAACGGCTGCTCCGGTAGGGGAAGAATTACTTACCAAGTAATGGATGAGTTGAACGGCAAAGGTCTAAATTTCCCTTCATAAATCCAAATAAAAGTATAAATATCTGTGTTAATCTTTTCATCCTAATCTATTTAAAGGCACACTACACGAGAAAAACACATATTGCCCCGGCGTGTATTCTGAAAAACACACAAAGCCTCCATCCATTTCTGACCCTTCAAAAGCGGAGTGTATCTTTTTACGCTTTATTTGACAGTAAAACGTCTTCTCTGATAAATAATTGATGAAAAAGCTCCTTTTTTCATCCCGGAAGAGAAAGCACCGTCCGTTACTTGGTAAGTAATTCAGGCGGGTATTTCCGTTACTTGGTAAGTAACGGCTATCAAAACAAAAGCATACATGTTGTCTATACGTACACAAACAGCCATTGCCGTGCTGCACGACATTGCCTTGGGCAATAACCTGCAATCGGCTAATTTCCTCCATTCGGAAGAAGAATGGAAAGATTTGTTCGACAAACTGGAACAGGGACGGATTGTCCGCTGCCTGCCGGACCGAGAGTCAGGTAAACTCACTTCGTATGCCTTGTGTCGTCCGCTGCCGGAAGTATCCTTGCTGGATGTGCTTCAGGCATTGAATGAACCCATCCGTTGCAATATGCCCACCCCGGAAGATTTTTATATCCGACATAGCCAGATAGCCAATAAGGTCGGCATTTTCAATGAAGTGGCACGTACGTTTCTGGCGGATATTAAAATAGCTGACTGGTAAAACCCTGCAATCAGCCAAGATATGAATTACCTGCCTATTATATATGCAAGACGCATCGCCCTCAGCCTCGGACTGTTGCTGGGAGTACTGCCGGGCGTGCAGTCACAGGAGAACAGCCACGGTCCGGATGTGCCCGGCAAGCCGATGGTGCTCTACTTCCGCTTTGACAAGGCGGTGGTGGATAAGGGCTATATGGACAATGACCGTACCCTCCGCCATCTGGAAGAACTGCTTTCCGACCGGAGCCTGACGGGGCGGATTGACTCCATCAACATCCTTTCCTTCGCTTCACCCGATGGCGACCGGAAGTACAACGAGCGTCTGGCACAGCAACGCTCCACCGCCGTAAAAGGCTATCTGGTATGGAAATACCCGCATCTCGACCAGTACCGCATCCACCCCCGCCCGCAGGGCGAGAACTGGCAGGAACTGCGCCGGCTGATAGCCGGAGACAGGAGCCTCCCCAACCGGGAAGAGGTGCTGCAAACCATCGACCGCAACCCGGACAGCGACCGCTGCAAGACGTTGCTCAGGAAGCTGGACGGCGGAAATTCCTACCGCTACATACAGGGACGGTTGCTGCGCTACCTGCGTAACGCCGCCGTGTGCATAGTGTGGGTCAGACCGGACAGCCTGCCCGCCTTGCCCAAACCTGTCCGCCCGAACCGGGACCGTCAGCAAACACAAACAGGCACCGCCACAACATCAAGCGTATCACACACAACAGGAAACAACACGCTCCCCCTCTTCCCGCAAGGAACCCCGGCGGCGGCATCTTGCCGCCGTCCGCTGTTCGCCGTAAAAACCAACCTGCTGTTCGATGCGGCACTGATGCCGAACATAGAAATCGAAGTGCCCATCGGCAAACGCTGGTCGGTGAACGGCGAATACATGTTCCCGTGGTGGCTGCTGGACGGCGACAAATACTCCTTGCAGATATTGATGGGCGGACTGGAAGGCCGCTATTGGCTGGGCAGCCGGGAAAACCGGATGAACCGGGAAGTGCTGACCGGGCATTTTCTCGGACTATATGCCGGAGGCGGCAAGTACGACCTGCAATGGAAGGAGAACGGCTATCAGGGCGAGTTCTTCATCGCCGCAGGCATCAGCTACGGGTATGCCCACGAGATAGCCCGCAACCTGCGGCTGGAATACAATATCGGTATCGGACTGCTCCGCACCGACTACCGGCACTACCATGCCCGCGACAACTACCAGACCCTGCTCTGGCAGGAGAACGGGAAATATACATGGTTCGGTCCTACGAAAGTGAAAATCTCGCTGGTGTGGCTGCTGAACCGCAAGGTGAAGAAAGGAGGCGGAAGATGAATACAATTAATCAGTTGATGGAGAAGCAAGAAGACAAGGGGCTACGCTATGCACGCTTTGTTTTCAGACAAAAGAACATAAGAACCTGTTTTTCTTTATCTATCCTTTTGTTCTTATGTCTGGCTCTCTCCGGTTGCGACCGCCGCGAACTGACCTATTACGAATCAGCGGAAATCACCCTTACCGTCGATTGGAGCAAGTCCGGACTGGCAGGCGAGGAAGGAGCCGCCCGCGGTGCTACCGCCGTATTCTACCCCACGGATGGCGGCGAACCCCAAATCTTCCTGATGGGCAACTACTCGCACGAAGCCGTGCGCCTGCCGGAAGGGGTTTACAACGTCATCCTCTTCAACCGCTCGTTTACCGATTTCAGCAACATCGCTTTCCGGGGCAACGACGGCTACGAAACGCTGGAAGCCTACAACAAGCACATAGAAACCCGCACGGACGGCGAGGGTGAAACCCGTACCGTCACCGGCTCCCCCGAAAAGCTCGCCTCGGCATCCGTGGAAGGTTTCAGGGTGACGGAGGACATGCTGGGCAACTACAGCCAGACCACTTACGGCAAATCGGGGTATGCCGCCTCGGCAGGCGACGACCGCTGCTCCCTGCACCTCGTGCCGGAGAAACGGACGTGCGAGGTGATAGCCGTCATTCGTGTGGAAGGGCTGAACAACGTCCGCTCCGCCACCTGCCGGCTGGACGGCATCGCGGAGTCCGTCTTCCTTGCCACGGGCAGGGTGTCGGGGCAGAGCGTGTCGCAGGAGTTCCCGCTCGCCCACCCGGTGTACGACGAAGGCTCGCCCTTCAACGGCACGCTGACGGGCACGTTCAACGTGTTCGGCATCGACTTCACCGATACCCACCGCCTGTATCTGGAAGCGAAGCTGGTGGACGGAAAGACCGTTTTCACGGGCGACTATGACGACGTGAAAGTGACACAGAAGGACAACGGAGAGGGAATCATCACCATCTACGTGGAAGCCGTGACCGGTAAAATCCCCGATGTGGAGCCCGAAGGCGGTGGCGGTTCGGGATTCGACGTGGACGTGGGCGGCTGGGGCGACGAGGTGAATACGGACGTGCCGCTTGAATGACCGGCTTTCCGGTGGTCAATGATAAAAGGTGAATGGACAGGACAAGAGATTAATTAACAATAAAGAATAATTTAAAAATTGAAGAAGATGAAAACTATCAATGTAATGATGGCCTCGTTTGCCGCCCTGCTCATAGCGGGCTGCTCGCAGAATGAAGTGACGGAAGTCAGCCCGGACGCTCATCCGCAGATGAAGTTCGGAGTGTACACAGGAACCCCTACCCGTGGGGTGGACACGGACAATACCAGTATCAAGGATGACCCTACCGATGCCAATAAGTACGGCGGCTTCGGCATCATGGGATATTACACGGGCGGCAAGACATGGGAAGAAGCCAAAGCATCGACCGCCCCCGGCTTCATGCACAACCAGATGGTGAAATGGGACGGAACGCTGAACAGCAATACGGGCGGATGGACATACGAGCCCGTCAAGTACTGGCCCAACAACAAGAACGACAAAATTTCCTTCTTTGCCTACGCCCCGTTTGAAGACAAGTGGAGTTCGGGAGATAAAACGGGCGTGACCGTCTGTGATGCCACCACACAAGGCATTCCCTATATCAAATTCAAAATGAAGGAAGGCGACGAGCTGCCCAAAATGGTGGACCTCGTGGTTGCCAGCGCTACTGACAAGACTTACGACAACAGCAAGAGTGGAGTCACCTTCAATTTCGAGCATACGCTCTCGCGCATCTCATTCCAGGCAAAACTGGGTGACGGTATATACAGTTCCTTGGATGGTACGGACGGTTTTGTCTTTATTACCGAGATGTGGATTGTAGGAAGCAACCACGGTACGACGGCAGCAGAGGGCAATATGTCGCTCATCGACGCTTCAGCGCAGAGCAATCCCAATTCCAAATTCTACACCACCGCCACCTGGAAGGAACTGCACTGGAATTACGGGACAACCGGAGCTACTCCCGAAGCAATCATTCCTGCGAAGGATTTCAACCTGAAACCCATGCTGAAAAAAACAGATGGCAGCATCACGGAATCGAACCCGACTACCGGTCACAGCACGACAGTTTCGGGCGTGAAAATTACCGATGCCTCGCAAGGCACTCCTGTTTCCCTGTTCCCCGACAAGCAGTATCTCTACCTGATTCCCGTAGGCGATAATGGAGCCGACGCGACTAAAAGCGGCTGCGCCGTGGGAGATATATGGTTCGGGTTCCATTACGACATCGTCACTCCGGACAAAACTCATAGTAACCAGTACATTGCCAGCCACGCGGAATCTGTAGTGAAAATTCCGGCAGGACATTTGCAACGCAAAAAGACCTACCAGTACACGCTCGTCATCAACCTGCACGAAATCACGATTGCGGATGCCAAGGTAGGTGACTGGGGAACTGAAGTGACCGAGTCTCCGGTAGAATAAACCGTGACGGTACTCCGTAAAGATACGAACAGAAATTATTTTTTCCCGTCCCCCCCGCAGGAAGCCTCCGTAGAGGGGTCGACTGCAAACCGGCTTTGCGATACCCCCAAGCAAGGACGCGGCAGACACCTGCTGGGAGTGACCCGAAAAAAACAATCGGAATATGGGATTCTACAAAAAAGAAAAAGAGAAAATCAATGGAAAGTGGTATCCGCGTTCCATACCGCCAACTGCGCTGGACACGGTGTAGCCACCGAAGCGGAAGTTTCCGCCAAGCAAATCACTGGCATGCGCATGCGCTTCATCCCCGAAAAGCACCAGAACAGCAGTAACCAAATCACCACCCGCTCCCTCGTCTCCGAAAACATCTTCTGAGAGGAATGGGGCGGAAAACCACCGAAAAGGACGGTGACGATGCGGTAGATCTCACGGAAGCTCCCAACCTAATATTGTAGGACAACAGGGGAAAATTCAAGGCGGGACGGGGTTGAATGTCCCCATCCGGTCACATCTGTTTAATGAGAATAAAAAATATAAATTTACTGTTATGATAAGAAAACGCGTCTGTTTATCAACCAATAAAGTTAAGATTTCCTGCCTTGCATTCCTTGTTTTATTTGCATGCGCTTGTAGTAAAAATGAAAACATGCCCGCTCCGGGAGGCAGCGGTGTGCCCATATCTTTCACTGGTGGCAAAAGCACGACGCGTGTTTCACAGATAACCACCACAGATAACATGGACAATATGGCAATGTTCGCTTTCTCCGCCTCCGATGGACATTTGAATGAGGCAACATCCACACCCGATTTCATGTACAACAAGGAGGTGAAGAAACTGGGCAATGCATGGACATATTATCCCGTCATGTTCTGGCCGTCTGAGCCTTATACGGTTTCCTTCTTTGCCATAAGTCCCATCCCTTCGTCCGCAAACGGTATTAGCGTACTTACAAGCGCAACGGATGCGGGTTATCCAGTTTTTGAGGTGGCACCTCCCGTCAAAGCTTCACAGCAGGTTGACTTGTGTGTAACGTCACCGGTACTTAATGCTACGTATGCCGATCCGGACGGAGATGGAAACAGCACCAATGACACCGACGGAACTGTACCTTTAAACTTTAAGCACGCAATGGCAAAGGTCAACTTCAAAGCCCGCTACACCACAGAAAGCGGAAAAGATGTTGACTTACGGATGGACATGATAGAAATGAAGGGTGTAACAGGAAACGGTAGATTGAAATTTACTCAAGACGGTTATCAATGGACTATTCCTGCAGGCAGCAGTATCGCAGATTATAAGCTTGAATCTTCAAATGACGATTTCGTAAATACTCCTATATTGAAAGAAGGTGCTGAGGGTGACGACCTCATATCGTCCACGACAGGTACGCTATGCCTTGTGCCCCAGACAGTACCTGCGGGAGCCACTATCCATATCAAGACGACAACAGAAGGACTGGGCGACCTGAGCGTTCTTTTGTTTTCCGCACCGTTGACCGGTACATGGAATGCCGGCGAGACATATAGCTACAGTTTTAAAATAAATAATAAGTCAGCCAAACCCGGTTCCAAATGGGAATTTACATATAGCGGTGCTTCCAAGAGATTTATTGTACCCGTGAGCGGTAAATATAAAATAGAAATCTGGGGAAATCAGGGAGGAAGAACCGGAAAAACCGAATACTTGGGTGGCAAAGGCGGATATACGGCAGGCGAGATTGAACTGACTGCCAGAGATATCTTAAAAATATATGTCGGGCAATGGGATTATAGCCATAATTATGTAGAAGGCTGGAATGGCGGCGGAAAAGCGGGCGGATATAATTACTGTTCTCCCGGTGCGGGTTCCATTGATGTGAGATTCGTGAACATTGAAAATAAGCTTGGTTTTAATGTCGTTGATATAGCTACGGATGAAAACCCCTTTTTGGGCTTAACGGGTAATGAAGATACCGACCCGAGAATCATAGTAGGAGGTGGCGGAGGAGGCAATGGCTCTAATGACAATAGTTTTCACTCTTTTAGTTATGGTGGTTACGCCGGAGGTCTTGAAGGTGTAAAAGCTACATATAACGGTGCCGAAGATGGCGGCAGTGGTGGAACACAGACTGCAGGAGGTCTTTCTGACAGGGGGAATTATGGATATACTATAGACTTGACCGATGGTTCTGCCGGTCGTGGAGGCAACACCGGTAAAAAAAGTAATAACGATGGTTCATCCTCCGGTGGTGGTGGTGGCGGCTGGTTTGGCGGTGGTTGCGGCTCTTGGTATGCTAAAACAAGAGGTTCCGGTGGAGGTGGTGGTTCAAGCCATATAAACAGTAAGTTATTTACCAACCCTGTATATAAAGCCGGTAATGAAGAGTTCTTGGCACCAGATGGTGTCACCACCGAAATAGGCCATAGCGGCGCAGGCATGGTAAGAATCACTCTTTTGGAAATACCATAATATAAACAAATACTTTCAGGTTCTTAAAATGGTAGACAGCTTGGTGACGGGGGATGTGTCATCCGGCGTTCACCGAAGAACAAAACGAAAAACCGCTGGGATAACGGGAGGAAAACATACAATAAAAATAAACTTAGTTCGGGGGAGAGAGAGGAGTTTCGACGGCTATCTCCATCTTCTAAAAATCAAAGATAAGTTTGCATTCGGGCATAGACATCCTGACGACAATCAGAGAAACGAATGGAACAATAAAACGAACTTTTGATGATACAGGCAAGATTGAAATTGGAGATTATCATCGGATACCTGATATGGGTATCCTTTTTTGTCCTGATAATCCATATTTTCCATGACAGTTGGCAAAAGAAAAGCGTCATGGAACAACAGGAAGCCCACTGGCAGGGGGAAAGGCAACAGACCAATCAGGCTTTCCTCTGCCTGCTGGACCTTGCCTCCACCGGAGAGCTGATTGCCGGATGGACGGAGGAAGACTACGCCGCCTATCAAGAGAAAAGGTTGGCAACGGTCACACTGTTGCAAAACCTGAAAGCCGAACAGGAAGACAGCCTGCAACGGGCGTGCATTGACTCGGTGTGTAATCTGTTGATAGAAAAAGAGACACAAATGGCTGCCCTGCTGCAACTGTTGGAAAATATGCCGGATGCCGGGGAAATCGTTCATCGGAAAATACCTGTTATGGTGTCGCAAAGTAAAATGCAGGCTACCAGACCGGAAGACACCCCCGTTGTCGAAACCGGTGAGAAGAAGAAAAAGAACTTTTGGAGCCTGTTCCGCAAGCAGGAAAAGAAATCGGCTTATGCCCGGCAACGGGAAGAAGCACGGAAAGAATCCGTCCCTGCCATCACTTCCGGTACGGGAACAGTCGATGCCGTAGTGAAACCTTCGGCATTGCTATACTCCATAGAAAAAGAAATAGACAACGCCACCCGCAACTACGAGGAAACCTTGTCCGCCAAAATGGACAGCCTGAGGATGAACAACCGTATATTGAACAGACACATCAACCTACTGGTGCAGCACTTCGAGCAGAAGGAACGAGAAACCTTCTGTCGGGAAATACGCTGGCAACAGGAAACACGCAATGATACCTTCCGGCTGATAGCAGGGATCGGCATCGGGGCATCCGTGCTGGTTATCCTGCTGTATATGGTGATACACAGGGACGTGAACCGGCAGCACAAGATACGCACGAAACTGGAAGAGTCGAACCGGAGGAATGAAGAGCTGCTCCGCGCCCAGAAGAACATGATGCTGACCGTGAGCCACGACCTGCGCTCCCCACTTACCGCCATTACCGGCTACGCCGAACTGATAGCCCGTGAACGCCGGAAAGAGAAACGCATCCGGTACGGCGAAACCATCCGCCAATCGGCGGAAAGGATGCTGCACCTACTCAATGCCCTGCTGCGTTTCTACCGGCTGGACACAGGGAAAGAACAGCCCAATCCCGTTCACTTCCGACCGAAAGCACTGGCGGAAAGCCTTGTACCCAACTACACCTTACAGGCAGAAAACAAACAGCTTGCCTTCACATGGGAATACATCGGTGATGATGTGGTAGTGACCGGCGACCGCGAACGGTTGTCGCAAATCATCGACAACCTGCTCTCCAATGCCGTGAAATTCACACAGGCAGGAGCCGTCAGCCTGCGGCTGCACTACCGTGACGCCCTGCTCACCATTGAAGTGAAGGACACCGGAACGGGAATGACCGACCGGCAACTGCAACGGATTTTCCAACCGTTTGAACGGCTGGGCAATGCCGGAGAGCAGGAAGGTTTCGGACTCGGTCTGGCTATCACGCTGGGGACCGCCGGACTGCTGGGAGGCAGCATACGGGTGGAGAGCGAGAAAGGGAAAGGCAGCGTCTTCACCGTATGCGTACCCCTCCCCGTCACGGACGAACAGCACCCCATGCCTCCACCCCACGCACCGTACGCCCTTCCTGACAACCTGCGCATCGCAGTGGTGGACGACGACCCCGTGCTGCTGGCTATGACAACGGACATGCTTACGCGCAATGATATATCCTGTGACGGATGCCGGAACGTGCATGATTTGATGGAGCTGCTGCGCAAACACTCCTACGACCTGCTGATAACCGACCTGAGGATGCCGGACATGGACGGCTACCAACTGCTGGAACTGTTGCGCCGTTCCAACGTGGGCAACTCGAAAACAATCCCCGTGCTTGCCGCCACCGCCCGCGCCGACCGGAACACGGAAGCGTTCACCGAGGCGGGGTTTGCCGGATGCCTGTACAAACCGTTCTCGCAGACCGAACTGCTGACCGCCGTGCAGGACTGCGTCCGCAACAAACAACAAATCCCGGCATCTGTAAAAGCAGACTTCTCCGCCCTGCTTTCCGGCGAACGGAACAACAGGGAAATGCTGGAACTGCTCGCCGATGAAACAAGCAAGAACATGGTAGCCCTTGAAGCGTGCATCGGGAACGGTGACCTGCAACGGGTGTCCTTCCTCACGCACCACCTGCTGCCACTGGGCGAGCTTGTGCGTGAGTACAGCTCGCTGAAAAGCCTGCAACGGCTGTTGGATGCCTCGCCCAGCACGATGGACGGGGAAATGGTACAGGCTATCCGCAAGGTGGTGGAGGAAGGAAACTCCGTCATCTGCCAAGCCCTCGCCCTGATAGAAGAGCAAAAAGAAGAATGAACAACAAGATACTGATTATAGAGGATAACCCCGTACTCAGCCGGGTGCTGTGCAACTGGCTGGAACGGAAGGGATGGCAGACAGAACAGACCACGTCCGCCATACAAGCCCGGCGGATGCTCGCCTCCACGGATGCCGGTGTCATCCTTTCGGACATACGCCTGCCCGACGGTGACGGGGTGGAGATACTGGAATGGATGAACAGGGAGCAAATCCGCATCCCGTTCGTCGTCATGACGGAATACGCGGAGGTAGGCTCCGCCGTGCGTGCCATGAAGCTGGGAGCCAAGGACTACCTGCCCAAGCCGGTCGTCCCCGAAAAGCTGTATGCCATCCTGAACGGGTTGTTTCAACAACAGCCACAGGGACAGAAGACTATCTTCCACAGGGAGAGCAAACGGATGAAGGAAGCGGAACGTCAGGCGAAACTGGTTGCCGCCACGGATTTGTCCGTGCTTGTCCGCGGGGAGAACGGAACGGGAAAGGAATACATCGCCCACCTGATACACTCCCTCAGCCGGCGGGCGGAACAGCCCTTTGTCCCTGTGGATTGCGGCGCATTACCGAAAGAATTAGCCGCATCGGAACTGTTCGGACACGTCCGGGGAGCCTTCACCGGAGCGACGGACCACAAGACCGGACTGCTGAACGAAGCGGAAGGCGGCACGCTGTTTCTGGACGAGATAGGCAACCTTTCCTACGAGGTGCAAGCCCTGCTGCTGCGCGTATTGCAGGAACGCCGCTACCGTCAGGTGGGCGGCAGGCGTGAAACGGCAGCGGATGTGCGCATCATCGCCGCCACGAACGAAAATCTGGAACATGCCATACAGGAAGGACGGTTCCGGGAAGACCTGTACCACCGGCTGAACGAGTTTACGATTCCGGTTCCTACGCTGGCGGAGTGCAGGGAAGACATCCTGCCGCTGGCGGAATTTTTCAGGGAACGGGACAACCTGCGGTTCGGAAAGGAAACGACCGGTTTCGATGCGGAAGCCTGCAAAGCCCTGCAAAACCATCACTGGACGGGAAATGTGAGGGAACTGAAAAACTGCATCCAACAAGCCGTCCTGCTGGCTGAGGGGGACACCATCGGCGTGCGGGACCTGAACCTGCAAGCGTCTGAAAAGGCGTGCAGCTTCGCCCTGAAAGCAGAAAACGAGGAACGGAAACGGATAATGAAAGCCCTGGAAGCAGCGGGGAACAACAAGGCGCTGGCAGCCGTGCTGCTTCAAATCAGCCGTCCCACCTTGTATGAGAAGATGAAAAAATACGGGATAGAAACGGAAAAATAACTGTTTGTTAGAAAGATTGGAGGGAAAGATGTACCTTTGAAAGCTGAAATAGAAAGACTTGGCGGGAAACCCGGTTTCCCGTTATAGATAATACATAAGTTCGCAAGACGTTCCAAGCAAAATCTGGTAAATTGAGCAAAGTAAGAACTGATTGCGTGAGGCTTATGCTATGTCGTTACATAGCGTGGGCTCACGTATATTCTTACTTGGGCTTACCAGAGCCTTGCTTGGAGTAGCGTGAGTGCCACGCTACTTTTTTCAGACCTCTTGGAACATTCCTTTGAATTTACACGTTTCACAGTACCCCAAACAAGAGGTTCACCCATGAAGATACAAATCGCAGCCATCTTATCCGCTGACGGCTACCTGTGGGAAAAAGCAGGTGGCGCACCTTCCGCGTTCCATTCCGGCAAATACGGTACGGAACGGTTGGAAGAATATACATTGCCGTTATCCCCGTACAGTTCCCTGATTGAATTGCTGGATGAAAGGCGGCAAGGCAGGGACGTGAGTTATCTTGCCGAAGCCACGCCCGAAACAATGGAGCTGATAAGAGGTCTGCTGCTCTACCGGCTGGCGGATGAGATAATTCTCTATGTATTGCCACACAAACAGGAGAAAGGAATATGCTTTGCCGAACCCACTGCCTTGTTCGGGTGGGAATTGGCAGAAGAGCGTCCGTTGAAAGACGGCATCCGGCGGAAAACGTACCGCAGGAAAGGATAAGAAAGTGTAAGATTGCTTTACAGTGTGTAAGATAATCTTACACTTTATTACGGGTTTGGAACGGACATTGAAAATATTTCTAACAGTATATCGTTGAAAATCAATCCGTTCTTTTTCCGTGTTGCATTTTTTACAGCCGGGAGGTACAGGGTTTGCCCTTTGTTTACTGTGCGCACACAGATAAAACGAAGTATAACAAACCCAAACTGAAAAGAGTATGGACTATCTTATCCTGACGGAGACTGAATTTTTCCACCAAATAACCGACAATAAAGAGTGTTGCAACATGGAAACGGCATACAATGAATTTGTGAAAGAAGTATTCCGGCTGTGCAGCGGATGCCGTGACCTGCTCACGGTATTCTTCACGGCTGCCTATACGGAAACCGAATTGCAATACCTTTGCGAACAGACGGAACCCGATACGGGCGAGAACAGAAAAGCGTTCTATATCCGCAAAGCCTTGTCGCTGCTGCGCAAGACCTTGAAACGCTTCCAATCCCAAGTGCCACCACTAACATCCACCTTAGAGAACCCATTGAAAGAAACATCCACCCCGACACCCTTCCTGCGCTGGACGGGAAACGCCGTAGATTTGGTAGAGGTGATTTACGGACTGGACGAGATGGGCTGTATCAACAACGGGGACGTTCCTCTGGGCGAGCTTGCCGCCTTCTTCTATACCCTGCTGGGCGTGGAGTCCAAAGAGTGTTACCGTTTCTACACGGACATCAAGCACCGCAAGAACGAGAGCCGGACGTATTTCATGGATAAAATGCGGGAACGGCTGAATGAACGGATGCGAAGGGATGACGAGAAGGAGGTGCAGCGGAGATGATGCTTAAAATACATAAATTCAGCTATTTATTTTGTCTGTCTCAATATTCTATTTATCTTTGCGTATCGAATTAAAATGAATAAAGATGAACTCAATACATGATATTGCAGATTATATTATTTCACGAGTAAAATCTGAGGATAATAGTGCTTCTTTAATTAACTTAAAGTTGCAGAAGCTATTGTATTATGTACAAGCATGGTCTTATGGCATCAATAAGAAGCCAATGTTTACCGGAGAATTTGAGGCATGGATTCATGGTCCGGTTAACCGTAGTATTTATGACCGTTTTAATGCAACAAAATATCTCTATTCTGAAATCAATCTGGACGATTGCATTAATAAGGATGTTGCTTTATCACCGGAAGATGCAGAGTTCGTGGACTTCATCTTGGAGAATTACCTTAAATACAGCGGTGCTGAATTGGAAAGATTGTCACATTCAGAAACACCTTGGGTTAAGACAAGAGGGGATTTAGGGAATAATGAACGATGTGATAACATTATTTCTTCAAGACTAATGGAAGAATTTTATGGAAAAAAATGGGAAGAAATTAACGCTTAATGCTGATAAACCCAAGTTTGGTAGTAAGGCATTAGTATCTTCCGAGCAAGAGAAAATAATAGAGAGAAGGAAAATTACTTTTTCCTTCTCTTATTTTAAGCAAATATCCAACTTTGGCGTTGGAGGATGTTCTCCTAAATGGTATGTCAGCTTTTTGGATAGAATGTCCGTATTAGGCACAATGACACCACAAGAAGTATTGGAAGTAAATCGTGGAAGTGATGCCCTTCGTTGCCATCCGATTGACTGGAATGCACAAAATATACCTATCCAAAGAGATGATTTGGATTGGTTGCCTGAAAATATATTAAAGAATGAAGCTGAATTTCCAATCATGCAATTCTCCATATCTACGGGGACAGGACGAATAGTAGGCTTTTTTGATAGGGATTCTTCCGTTTTCCATGTCGTTTTATTAGACCCCAATCATAATATACAACCTTCCAAGAAAACCAATTATCAGATTCAACCCACTACACAGGGAATATCACAATATGACGAATTACTGAATAAATTGGAAAATATAAAGAAAATTGTACAGGATTGTAAAGATAAAAATTGCAAATTACATGCGCATTTAAAAATGATAGAAGGTTTGCATGATAATATCGTGTATGTAGGCATTGATGAAGATTTCTACGCTACTTACCAAGAAATACTTCAAGTACATTCCTTGCAAGAAATTCTGGAACAGGGAATTTTGGAATTTGCAGACAGCAATTAATTATATTATTAAACTAATTTTCATTTCAAAGCGCATAATAGTGAAAAGGAAAAAACAGCAAGGGAGTCCCTACAACCTGTTTCCCGAACATAATCCCTATGAGTTTGCATACGAACCGGACGACTGCGACTGTATGCCGGAGATGATTGCCGAAAGGAAGAGCTTCAAGAAGCTGGGCAGGGACGAAAAAGCAGTCATAAAGGACTTTATCGTGGATGCCGTTACGACGTATTGGCATGAGAAACGGCAGATACCTGTGGGGGAAAGTCTGGCAGCCATCAGGAAAACGCTGGCACAGCTTTATCTGGAAGAGTACCGCGTCATACTGAAAGACGATACGGAGTTGAAGAACTACCTGCGCGACAATGCCCTGTCCACTATAAACAAGCTGCTGAAAGCGGAGAAACAGGAAGAACGGAAATAATAATCCGGTCATCAGACATGATACAGAAGAAATGACGGTCAAGGCTATAACAACCCTGACCGTCATTTCTGTTTGTTTACCCTTTGTTCTGCAACAGGTGTTTCAGGTTCTCATCACCGGCGATGCGTTCCAGTTCGTCGGTAACTATCTGTTTCACTTCCGACTTGATACGGTTGTAGTTCTCCTGTATCATTTCCTTCATGCAGTCCTTGCCGTTCTCGTCGGTAAAGTCCGTAATGATGGGAATAGGCTTGTAAGCCTTCGTTTCCGCATCGACTTTGGCACTATCCACCACAATCTCCGCATGGAAGATTTTCTGCTCGATGCGCTCGGTGAAGTTGTCGGACACCGAACCGACGAACATTCCCTGTGTCAGACCGGAAATCTTGCTGGGCGGGATAAGGCTGTCCATCTGCGTGTTGATGGAGGTGGATTTGTCCTGCCGGTTGATGGTGATGCTCTGCCGCTTCTGCAACACCTTTCCGAAGCGTTCGCTCAATGTTTTGGCGGTTTCGCCTACCACCTGACCGGAGAAGATATTGCCGACCGTATTCATCACGACCTTCGCCTCCTTGTCGCCATAGTCGCGGACCAACTGACTAAAATCCTGAAAGCCCAAACAGACGGCTACCTTATTGGAACGGGCGGTTGCAATCAGATTGTCCAGTCCCTTGAAGTAAATGGTGGGAAGCTCGTCGATGATAACCGATGATTTGAGCATCCCTTTCTTGTTGATGAGCTTGACAATACGGCTGTTATACAATCCGAGCGCTGCGCCGTAAATGGAAATTCGGTCGGGGTTGTTGCCCACGCAGAGAATTTTAGGCTCCTTCGGGTTGTTTATATCCAACGTGAACTCACTGTCCGACATCACCCAATAAAGCTGCGGTGAAATCAGTCGGGAAAGAGGAATTTTGGCGGATGCAATCTGCCCCATCAACTGCTCGGCTGCGCCTCCGAGCCATGCGTCCATGAAGGGAGAGAGGTAATTTTCCAGTTCGGGATAACTCGTAAGAATAGGGAAAATATCTTCATAGCGACGGTTCAAAAGTTCAATGGCATGGGGAAACGTGCAGTACCTGCCGTCCTTGTAGATGCGCAAATACCAGATGATGGCGGCAAAGAGGATAATGGGCGACTCCACAAAGAAGTCGCCCTGCTTCTGCACCCAACTCTTGTTTAAGTTAAGCATGATGGTGTACGCACTCTCGTAGGCATCGGTAATATCCTCCATGAAATCGGGATGTATGGGGTTACAACGGTGGCTGCGGCGCGGATCGTCAAAATTGATTACATAGAACTGCGGCTTGACCTTGTAACCGTCCAGATGATTGATTAAGTGGTTGTAGGCAATCATGGAAAGGTCGGGAAACTTGAAGTCATAACAGTACATTGCAAAGCCTTTCTCAACCTGCTGCTTGATAAAATTGTTTACAACCGCGTATGACTTCCCGCTACCCGGCGTGCCTAATACGATGGACGCACGAAAGACGTTTACCACGTTAATCCATCCGTCATTCCACTTTTTCCTGTAATAGAAACGGGTGGGCAGATTGACCGAATACTCGTTTTCTATCAGGCGTGTTTCCTGCTGGAAACTCTCGTTCTCGTTATTGAAAACATCGTCCATGAGGTTGTACTTCAACAGGCGGGACATCCACAGACCGGACATGAGCAGGCAGATATAGCCTGCGGTCATGGTGGCTATATAAAGTGCCGTGTCCGCCTCAATAGGTAACGGCAAGGCGAGCAGCCACCAGTTTAAAAAGAACAGTACGAAGCCTATGGCAAGCACCGCCCAAATTTTGCGCCATGTGATTTTTTCCTCCTTCACCCCGTGTGTTCCCAAACAGGAAAGCGCAAGCAGGACAAGGGCGAAGAGTTTCGTGTAGAGGATGGAGCCGAACAGTCCGGCGGTGCGGTGGAAGTTCATCAGTACCTTGTCCACCACGCCTATGTTCACGCCCCATAGCTGTATCGCTTCATAGCAATACCAATAGATATTGATTACTACTAACAGGATACTGACGGCACGCAGAAAATCCATGATTTTCGCCAGTGCCCTTAAATCGTCTTCTTGTTGTGACATACTTCTTTGAATTAAATTTTACGTTGGTTCTTCTTCTTTTTCTTACGTTTCAGCTCACGGGCGAAAGCGTCTTCGGCCGCATCGGTTCCGGATGAGCCGGAGGTGAACAAGCCGAGTGAGTTGTCCGGTTCCTCATAGCCGGAAACGGCGGTCTGCTGCGGCGCATCCTGCGCTGCGCTTTCCGCGGGAAGGGTGAACGGCAGAAGCTGTTCTCCGGCAAAGGGCAGCGTGAAATGCTCCTGCAAGGCGTTGGCGGAAAGCTCCTTTCCCATGCGGGAGCCGTTGAGTACGCATCCGGTACGGTGGTCGATGAAGGTCGCCCCGTAGATGCGCCCCGTGTCGGTTTCACGCAGCACGGTGTCGATACCTTTCTCTTTCAGCATTTTCACGAACTCGTCCCTGCGGAACGTGCGGTTCAGGACGGCAAGCACCGTCCGCTTTGTCGGTACGGTGAAGTCCTTCTCCTTGATTTGCTCTTTGGAGGTTATCAAGCGTTCCGCAATGGCTTCGTAGCCTGCGGATTTGCCGATACGGGAGGCTTTGAACGGGTTGCCCACCTTGCTGCCCTTGTCATCGGTTGCGGAATAGACCAGTCCGTGATACTCGCGTCCGTCCACTTCGCCACGGGCTTCTTCCACGGTGACGTTGTACAGGGAAAGCAGGGCGCGGTACTCGCCCATTGACTGGAAGCGGTAGGACACGGCAAGGGATTTGACCGTGCTGGCCACCTGCTTTTTTATGTCGCCTTTAGCCGTGTCCACCTTCTGCACGGGTTCCCGGCTGCTGCGCCGTGAGCGTTCCGCCGTGTGCAGCCCGTAGCGCTGTTCCATGTCACGGGTGATACGCTTGCTGCGGCGGAAGAGGTAGTCCTTGTTCAGCCGCTTGCCCTTCTCGTCCACGTTCAGCGACACGATGTGCAGGTGGTGGCGGTTGATGTCCTCATGTTTATAGACCATATAAGGCTGGTTGCCGTAGCCGAGCTTCTCCATGTACTCGTGTGCGAGGTTTTCCAGTTCCACGTCCGTGAGCTTGTCATCGGGATGCGGATTGAGGGAGATGTGGATAACGGTGTTGCGTGTACGCACGTGGGCGGGCATACAGTTCCGGAAGTCGTCCGCCGCCCGGCTTATGTCCACCTTTCCCGTACCCGCGTCAAAAATTCGGTTGGTGGCAAGGAGCTTGCCTTCGTCCTTGTTAATCTTCTCGCCGTTGTAGGCGAGCGCCCCGTAAAGGGAGTTGCCTACACTGATTTTTGCGACCATCGTTCTTCAAATTTTTGGGTGAGTGCGATGATTTGGCGGCTCAACTCTACCAGTTCCATTGTCTGCTTTTCCAGTTTGTAGAGCAATGCCATCGCCTTTTTCTCGGAAAAGCGGCTCTTCAATTCCTTTACGGTCTGGTTGTAGTTGTTGCCGACGGCGCGGTATTGTGCATGCAAAGCGGACAACTTGGTGTAATAGTCAAGCAAGGTCTTGTCGGTTTTCATCACGCGGAACGTGTCACCGAAGACACGTGCCTTGACGAAAACCGCCTTCGCATAGACGCCGGACTGTTCGTACATGGTGAGGAATTTCACCCATTCCTCATTGTCAAAACGCACCATCACGCAGTGCGTCTTGCGGCTCTCTTTGGGGTGTCTGCCCCATTTCGGTTTCTCTTCTTTCATAAAACTGTGGATTTTAGTGGTGTCGCAACAGCACCCACAGCAAAAAGCCAACGGCAGTTTTCTCAGGGCTCACGACTTCGGAGTGAAGCCCCGCCCCCTGCAAGGGCAAGGTGTTGTTTCGGGGAGTAACCCGGAACCCTTTGAGTTACTCAAAGGACACCTTGCTATGTTCTAATGAACATAAAAATCCGCCGTAGGACGGATTGGGGAGTAACCTTGTTACCACTGCCGCCGGGCATCTGCTTTGGACCCCGTCGCTTGGGGGCAAAGATAGAGGGATAAGCACAAAGGAATGAGGCACTTTACTGTGCCAATGACTGCCACTTGCTGCCACAAGCTGCCACTTACGGAGGAAGTGGTACAAGCTGTTGTTTTTCTGTTTTTATTTGCAGCATGTTTGATTGACAAGGCTATCTGTAAGACTATAAACCGTACTGTATGGAAGTCAGTAAACAGGTTAATCAATCAGCCGGTATAGCAATATATCAATATACTGATAATATAGTTTGTAAACAGATACCGTTATCAGCAGATTGATTAGCCGGTTTACAAGTTGTATCACTGGTCGTAAGATTAACAGGCAGCTCTATCAGAGTATTGACCGATTGACCGGCTGGCATATTGATAAATGAATGATTTGATAAACTGATTGTATAACTAATTAAAAAGAAGAAGTATGAGTGAAACTTTATTTGTGGCTTTTTCCACCCAAAAGGGTGGAGCAGGCAAAACGACACTGACCGTATTGATGGCGAGCTATCTCCATTTTGTCAAGGGGCATAACGTAGCCGTGATTGATTGTGATTTTCCACAGTTCAGCATCAAGGACATGAGGGAAAGGGATTTGAGAAATATCGAACGCAATCCCTATCTTAAAAAGATTGCGTTCGAGCAGTTCAAGAAATTAAAGAAAAGGGCTTACCCTATATTGGCAAGCCGACCGGAAGAAGCCATTGATACGGCAAAACGTCTTCTTTCGGCGGAAACCCCACCGGACATCATTTTCTTTGACCTGCCCGGAACGATTAACAATGTGGGAGTTATCCAGACGATTGCTACAATGGATTATATTTTCTGTCCGATTGCTGCTGACCGGGTAGTCATGGAAAGCTCCCTGAAATTTGCAAGTATCTTGAATGACACGCTGATAAGTACGGGAAAATCCAATATCAAAGGATTGTACCTGCTTTGGAATATGGTGGACGGAAGGGAGAAAACGAACCTATACTCCATCTATGAAGCAATCGCCGGAGAGCTGGGGCTCGAAATAATGAAAACCTTTTTGCCTGACAGCAAGCGTTTCCGCAAGGAAGGTTCGGAAGACGAGGAAAAATCCTCTTTCCGTTCCACCGTGCTACCACCGGACCGGATACTCGCCAAAGGCAGCAATATCGACAAATTGGCGGAAGAAATGCTCACTCTGTTAAAACGATAACCTATGGCGAAAAATCTTGATGTAAACATAGATGCAGGTGATTTCCTCGATTCGTTCCGTCCCGAACTGCCTCCGCCTACCTCCCCAAAAGCTGGCATGAAGGGAGAAACGGAAACGGAGGAAAAGGAAAAGAAGGAAGATGTACTACCTAAAAATGAAAAGTCTGCGGATAACGGACAGGGCAAAAAAGAAGCGAAAAATCTGGAAATTGAATATCTGGAACTGTTCATCCGCAATGCGGCTACGGCTGCCCGTGACGGTAAGCTGACTTATGTACGCAAGGAATACCATGACCGGATAATGAAAATCATTCAGGTAATCGGAAAGAACGGGCTTTCTCTCGCCGGATACATAGACCATGTACTGACACAGCATTTTGAACAGTACGAGGAAGTGGTGAAGAAACTGTATAAGAAGAATTATGAAGACGTATTTTAATCCATAAAAAAACAAGAGTATGAAAACAAGTAAGAAAGAAGAGTTTATAAGAAAATTCATGAAAGTTCCTGCCGCAAAAACGGGAGAAAAGAAACAGGTTTACATAAGTGAAGAGAACTATGAGTGCCTCACACTGATTGCCCAAAAACTTAGCAAGAATAAATTTGATTTGAGTGGGTATTTGGATAATATTTTGGCTGACCACATCACCCGTTATGGAAAAACGGCAATAGAACTGAATAGAGAAAGAATAAGGGAAGAAATGATTGAAAATTCATTAAAAAAGTCTTGAAGCTATGACAACCGTACTTGTATGCCTGCTGGTACTCTATAACGCATGGCTCGTGACCTACCTGTTATGGGAGAAACGGCAGGGAGCGGAACGTCCCGAAGCGGACGAGCCGCAACCGCAAGGAAGAACCGCAGACCCGACGGATGTTGTCGGCAGGAGCCTTTTCAGGATGACGGAGAAAGTGCCAACACCTGCCACTTCTGTGCCACAAGCTGCCACTTATGGAGAAAGCGAGGAAGTTGAGGAAGAGGATGTTACTTTTGCCGACGAAACGGACGGAACACCGCCGGAGCAGATACCGGACGACCAACTGGACGATGCCTTTTCCGACCTCCGCATTACCGACGTGCCCGTGGAATATGACGGGGACGGACCGAAAAAGGATGCTACGGTGGGTTACGCTTCGGGAGCTACCTTTGAGGAAATCGACAAGGCGGTACGCACAGCGAAAAATCCGTCGGCAAGTGAGGAAGAACAGCGCAACGCCGGAAAGGTGTTCAGTCAAATGGAAGGCAACGAACTTTTCGACAGGCTGACGAACATGTCTTCCATCGGTAGTAAGATAACGGGGTTGATGGACCTCTACCTGAATAAACCTGTTATTCCAAAGGGGGGGAGAAAGGAAGTCAGGCAGGTCCAGCCCCAACCCATACCCGTGATGCCCGACACCGTGGAGGGCTTCAACATACGGGATTTTGTATAACGGTTAAAAAAGTAATGAACGATGAAGAAAATTGATTACGGTTAGCGGCAAGTGCGACACCACTGAATCCACAAGTAAAAAAGTATCAAACCCGCCGTGAGGACTATCCACCCTCACGGCAACAAAAAAAGAACGATTTATGACAAAGAAACATTTCCTTTCCGCAGCCGCCCTTCTGCTGGCTGCATCTTCCGCCTTTGCACAGGGCAACGGCATGGCTGGTATCACCGAGGCGACCGGCATGGTGACTTCGTATTTCGAGCCCGCCACGAAATTAATTTACGCCATCGGCGCGGTCGTGGGGTTGATTGGCGGGGTAAAAGTTTACGGTAAATTTTCATCCGGCGACCCCGACACGTCCAAAACTGCCGCCTCGTGGTTCGGAGCCTGTATCTTCCTGATTGTAGCCGCCACCATCCTGCGCTCCTTCTTCCTATAATATATAATGTATAGGAATTATGGCAGAATACCCTATCAACAAAGGGATCGGGGCGTCGGTTGAGTTCAAGGGACTGAAAGCGCAATACCTCTTCATCTTTGCGGGAGGTCTGCTGCTTCTCTTCGTCCTTTTTGTCATCATGTACATGGTTGGTATCAACCAATGGTTCTGCATCGGCTTCGGAGTGACCTGTGCCTCCGTGCTGGTCTGGCAGACCTTCCGGCTGAACGCCCTCTACGGCGAACACGGGCTTATGAAGCTCGGAGCCGTCAGGAGCCATCCGCGATACCTTATCAACCGCCGCCGCATCTCTCGGCTGTTCAAACTTAAAAGAAGAAAGGAAGAGAAACAATGAGAAATATACTGAAAGCCACCACGCTGGAAAACAAGTTCCCGCTGCTTGCCGTCGAGGACGGCTGCATCCTCTCGAAAAACGCTGATATAACAGCCTGCTTTGAAGTGGTGCTGCCCGAACTGTACACGGTGACTGCCGAAGAATACGAGGCGGTACACGCTGCCTGGTGCAAGGCGGTGAAAGTTCTGCCGGACTTCAGCGTGCTGCACAAGCAGGACTGGTTCATGCGTGAAAGCTACAAGCCGGAGCTTGGAAAGGAGGACATGAGTTTCCTTTCCCGTTCATTCGAGCGCCATTTCAACGAACGCCCGTACCTTGCCCATACCTGCTATTTGTTCCTGACGAAAACCACGAGAGAACAGAGCCGCAGGCAGAGCAATTTCAGCACGCTGTGCCGGGGGCATATCATCCCCAAAGAGATAGACAAGGAAAGTGCGGCACGCTTTATCGAAGCGACGGAGCAGTTCGAGCGTATCCTGAACGACAGCGGCTTTATCCGCCTGCGCCGCCTGCCTACCGATGAAATCATAGGGACGGAGGAATGTGCCGGAATAATTGAGAAATACTTCTCGCTCTCGCAGGAGCATACCGCCTGTTTGCAGGACCTGGCTTTTTCGGCGGATGAAATGCGCATCGGTGACAACATGCTGTGCCTGCATACGCTTTCCGACACGGAAGACCTGCCGGTGAGCGTGGCGACCGACACGCGCTACGAACGACTTTCCACCGACCGTTCGGACTGCCGCCTTTCCTTCGCCTCTCCCGTTGGGTTGCTGCTGGACTGCAACCATGTCTATAACCAATACCTGTTTATAGACAACAGCGACGAGAACCTGCAAAAGTTCGAGAAGTCCGCCCGTAACATGCAGTCGCTCTCACGCTACTCGCGCAGCAACGCCATCAATCAGGAGTGGATAGACGAGTATCTGAACGAGGCGCACTCCAACGGGTTGGTTTCCGTGAGGGCGCATTTCAATGTAATGGCATGGAGCGACAACGCGGAAGAGTTGAAGCACATAAAGAACGATGTAGGCTCCCAACTCGCCAAAATGGAATGTATGCCTCGCCACAACACGATAGACTGCCCGACCTTGTTCTGGGCGGCTATTCCGGGCAACGCCGGGGATTTTCCGGGTGAGGAGAGCTTCTACACGTTCATTGAGCAAGCCGTCTGCCTCTTTACGGAGGAAACCAACTACCGCAGCTCATTGTCCCCGTTCGGCATCAAGATGGTGGACCGGCTCACCGGACGACCGCTGCATCTGGATATTTCCGACCTGCCGATGAAAAGAGGCATCACCACCAACCGAAATAAATTCGTGCTGGGACCTTCGGGCAGCGGCAAGTCCTTCTTTATGAACCATCTTGTGAGGCAGTATTACGAGCAAGGCACGCACGTGGTGCTCGTGGACACGGGTAATTCGTATCAGGGGCTTTGCGAGATGATACACCGCAAAACAAACGGGCAGGACGGAATTTATTTCACTTATACGGAAGAGAAGCCCATCAGTTTCAACCCATTTTTCACCGACGACTATAAGTTCGACGTGGAAAAGAAGGACAGCATCAAGACCCTGTTACTCACCCTCTGGAAAAGCGAGAACGAGGAAGTGTCAAAAACGGAGTCGGGAGAATTGGGCAGCGCGGTGTCGGCTTATATCCGCCGGATACAGGATGACCGCAGCATCGTGCCGTGCTTCAACACCTTCTACGAATACATGAGGGACGTGTACCGCAAGGAACTGGAGGAAAGGGAGATAAAAGTCGGTAAAGACGACTTCAACATCGACAACTTCCTCATCACACTGCGGCAATACTACGAGGGTGGGCGGTATGACTTCCTGCTGAACTCCCGCGAGAACATCGACCTGCTTTCCAAACGGTTCATCGTCTTCGAGATTGATGCTGTGAAGGAAAACAAGGAACTTTTCCCGGTAGTGACCATCATCATCATGGAGGCGTTCATCAATAAGATGCGAAGGCTGAAAGGTGTCAGGAAACAACTGATTGTGGAAGAGGCTTGGAAGGCTCTCTCTTCGGCGAATATGGCTGAATATCTGCGGTATATGTACAAGACCGTTCGTAAATATTTCGGTGAAGCCATCGTCGTGACGCAGGAGGTGGACGACATCATTTCCAGTCCGGTGGTAAAAGAGAGTATCATCAACAACTCGGACTGCAAGATACTGCTCGACCAGCGGAAGTACATGAACAAGTTCGACCAGATACAAGCGTTGCTCGGACTGACAGACAAGGAAAAGTCGCAGGTACTCTCCATCAACATGGCAAACCATCCGAACCGGCTATATAAAGAGGTGTGGATCGGTTTGGGCGGTATGCAGTCCGCCGTGTATGCCACAGAGGTTAGTGCCGAGGAATACCTCGCGTACACGACCGAAGAGACGGAAAAGGTGGAAGTGTACCGGCTTGCCGAAAAGCTGGGCGGCGACATTGAGGCGGCTATCAGGCAGCTTGCCGAAAAACGGAGGAATGAAAAATAACAGAGTGATTAACTAAAAGAAAAAGAAAGATGAATTTCAACAGACGACAACTGCTGCTTATGGGCAGCTACCTGATAGGACTTGCCGGTGTCATGCTGCAAGCCTGCACCGAGATAAAAGGGACAGACCGCGACAAGCTCTGCGGAAATTGGGAAAGCGTGGAAGGCAAACCCGACGTGCTGATATACCGCGAGGGCGGAGCCTACAAGGTGACGGTATTCAGGAAAGCGGGCAAACCGCGCAGGCTCAAACCCCGGACCTATCTATTGCAGGAAGAGGACGGCAACCTGTTTATCCATACGGGTTTCCGCATAGACGTTTCCTACAATGAGGCGGCGGACGTGCTGACCTTCTCCCCGAACGGCGACTATGTACGCGCGGCGGAAAACGGCACGGGCAGAAAGAAACAGAAATAAGAACAATTCCACTAAATCCACAAGAAAATGAGAATGAGAACAAGAATTATCTGGCTTTTCAGCCTGTGCCTGCTGCTGGCGGGCAGGGCAAACGCCCAATGGGTGGTGAGCGACCCCGGCAACCTGGCACAAGGGATTATCAACGCCACGAAGAACATCGTGCATACCTCGAAGACGGCTTCCAACATGGTGAGCAATTTTCAGGAAACGGTAAAGATTTACGAGCAGGGTAAAAAATATTACGACGCGCTCAAATCAGTGAGCAATCTGGTGAAGGATGCCCGGAAGGTGCAGCAGACCATCCTGATGGTAGGCGACATCACGGACATCTACGTGAACAGTTTCCAGAAGATGCTGCATGACGAAAATTTCACGCCCGAAGAGTTGTCCGCCATCGCCTTCGGCTACACGAAGCTGCTGGAAGAGAGCAACGGGGTATTGACCGACCTGAAAAACGTGGTGAACATCACCACGCTCTCCATGACGGACAAGGACCGCATGGACGTGGTGGACCGGTGCTACAACTCCATGCGCAACTACCGCAGCCTTGTGAGCTACTACACCAACAAGAACATCTCGGTGTCGTACCTGCGTGCGAAGAAGAAACAGGATACGGAAAGGGTGCTCTCCCTTTACGGCAGTGCAAACGAAAGATACTGGTAACCCATGATGCTGATGACGATTGAATTTGATAACCTGCACGCGCTTCTGCGTGACCTTTACACGGATATGATGCCGTTGTGTGGAGATATGGCAGGTGTGGCGAAAGGCATCGCGGGACTGGGTGCGCTGTTCTATGTGGCACTCCGGGTATGGCAGTCGCTCGCCCGTGCCGAGCCGATAGACGTGTACCCGATGCTGCGCCCCTTCGTGATAGGTTTCTGCATCCTCTTCTTCCCGACCGTCGTACTGGGTACGCTCAACGGGGTGTTAAGCCCCATCGTGCAGGGTACGGCAAAGATGCAGGAGGGGCAGACAATGGACATGAACAAGTATCGCGAACAAAAAGACAAGCTGGAATACGAGTCCAAGATGCGCAACCCCGAAACGGCTTATCTGGTGTCGCAGGAAGAGTTCGACAAGCAGTTGGAGGAATTGGGCTGGGGACCGGAAGATATGTGGACCATGACGGGCATGTACCTCGACCGGAAGATGTACGAGGTGAAGAAATGGGTGCGCGACCTCATGCGTGAAGCGTTGGAACTGATGTTCGCCGCCGCCTCCCTGCTGATTGACACGCTGCGCACGTTCTTTCTGATAGTGCTCTCGATACTCGGACCGATAGTTTTCGCGCTTTCGGTATGGGACGGCTTCCAAAGCACGCTCTCGCAGTGGTTCAGCCGTTACATACAGATTTACCTGTGGCTTCCCGTATCGGATTTGTTCAGCAGCATGCTTGCCCGCATACAGGTGTTGATGCTGCAAAAGGACATCGAGGCGATGCAGAACAACCCCGACTTCTCGCTCGATTCGGGGGACGGGGTTTACATCGTGTTCATGATCATCGGTATTCTCGGCTACTTCACTATCCCGACCGTAGCGGGCTGGATTGTACAAGCAGGAGGCGGTGCGGGTAATTACAGCCGTCATGTGAATACAGCCGGGGCGTTGGCGGGCGGTATCGCCGGAGCCGCCGCCGGAAACGTGGGGGGACGTATCGGACGCGGTGCTGCCTCCGCCGGACGCTTCGCCAAGAAACAAGCGGGCAAAATATTCAGGAGGAATAAATAACGGTATAAAAAATAATGTATGGAATTTAAGTCATTAAAAAATATTGAAACGTCGTTCAGGCAGATACGCCTGTTCGGGATAATTTTCCTCGCGTTGTGTGCCGTGGTCGTGGTTTACTCGCTATGGAGTTCCTACACCTTTGCGGAGAAACAACGGGAAAAGATTTATGTGCTGGACGGCGGCAAGTCGTTGATGCTCGCCCTTTCGCAGGACCTCTCACAGAACCGTCCGGCGGAGGCACGCGAGCACGTGCGCCGCTTTCATGAACTGTTCTTCACCTTGTCGCCCGAAAAGAGCGCGATTGAGCACAACGTGAAAAGGGCGTTGCTGCTGGCGGACAAGAGTGCCTACAACTACTATTCGGATTTTGCGGAGAAGGGTTACTACAACCGCCTGATTGCCGGGAACATCAATCAGGTGTTGCAGGTGGACAGTGTGGTATGCGACTTCGACGGCTATCCCTACAAGGTGAACACGTATGCCCGGCAGATGATTATCCGTTCGAGCAACGTCACCCAAAGAAGCCTCGTCACCACCTGCCGCCTGCTGAACGCGAGCCGCTCGGACGACAACCCGAACGGGTTCACCATCGAAGGCTTCACGATATTGGAGAACAAGGATTTACAAACATTAAAACGATGAGTATGATAAACAAGCTATCAGACAAGGCGGACGAATGGCTGCGCCGTATATGCGGACGGCTCACGCCGGGGAAACGGCTGGCGGTCATTCTGACGATGCTCCTTACATTCAGTTTCCTTTCCATTTATATGACCGTGAGTTCCATCTACAACATGGGCAGGCGGGATGCGGAAAAGGAGATGATAGAGATAGAACATATCCGGGACATCAACTTGCGCAGGGAGCGCAAGGACAGTATCAACAACCTTTTAAAACAGTATGATTATGGGACAGAACAGAAATCCGACCTCCTCCCCGAAGGAGGCAAAGCCTAAGAAGCCGCTGACCGAACAGCAACGGCAGAGGCGCAAGAAAATGCTCGTCTATCCGCTTATGGGAGTGCTTTTCATCGGCTCGATGTGGCTGATATTCGCCCCGTCCTCCGAAGATAAGGAAAAGGATATGCAGGGGCAGAGTTTTAACACCGAAATGCCGTCGCCTGACGGCGGCGGTATTATCGGTGACAAACAGAAAGCCTACGAGCAGGCTCGTCTGGAAGAGAAACGGACGGAGCGCAACCATGAGATGCAGAGCCTCGCCTCACTCTTCAACGGCAATGCGGAAGAGGAAACGGAGGCGGATGCCGGAAACTACGACTTGGCACAGCCGGGGACAGACATAGGCACGGGCGGAAACCGACCGTCCGCGATAAAATCCTCCGCCACGGCTTACCACGACATCAACCGCACGCTGGGAAACTTCTACGAGCAACCCAAAGAGGACAGCGAGAAAGAAGAACTCCGCCGGCGTGTCGAGGAGCTGGAAGCGCAGGCGGCGGCAGGCAAGGATGCCGCACCGGGCATTGACGACCAGATGGCTCTGTTGGAAAGGTCGTACCAGCTTGCCGCCCAATATATGCCCGCAGGCGGAAAGAAGCCGACAGAAGAGGATGGCAGCCGGGCACGTGCGGAAAAGAAACGGAACGGCAACCTTGTGAACGGGAAGGCGACCGTGGAGGCGGTGTCGCAAGTGGAGCATGAAGTCGTGACGGCTCTTGCGCAGCCGATGAGCAACGCGGAATTTGTGGCGGCGTGTTCGGGTGAACGCAACTACGATTTCCATACTGCCGTCGGTACGGCTTCGACCGTTGAAAAGAATACCATTTCGGCGTGCGTGCATGGCAACCAGACTATCATCGACGGGCAGACGGTACGCCTCAGGCTATTGGAAGCGATGGAGGTGGCGGACATGGTCATCCCGCGCAATGCGGTGGTAGCCGGTGCCGCCCGGATACAGGGTGAACGGCTCGGCATTGAAATCACCTCGCTGGAATACGGCGGCACGATAGTGCCGGTTGAATTGTCGGTGTTTGACAGCGACGGGCAGGAAGGCATCTTCATCCCGAACTCGATGGAGGTGAGCGCCGCCAAAGAGGTAGCCGCCAACATGGGCAGTTCGCTGGGAAGCAGCATCAATATCTCGACCGATGCCGGGGCACAACTCGCCTCCGATTTGGGAAAAGGGGTGATACAGGGGGCGAGCCAGTACATAGCCAAGAAAATGCGCACCGTCAAGGTACATCTGAAAGCAGGTTACAAGGTCATGCTGTACCAACCGGAAAACTAAGTTGAAAACCAATTTTTATTATTTACCACTAAATCCACAGTTAAAATGAAAAAGTATTTTGTAATGATGTTCGCCCTTATCATGGGCGCAGGTGCGGCAAACGCACAGGAAGTGAAAACAGATGAGAACGGGAAACAGGAAATCCGGGTGTCGGAAGTGAAAGTTTCGGAAGGGGAAGTTTCGGATGCACAGGTCCCGGAGGACGCAAAGGAACTGACCTTGCGGAAAGACGTGTACCCGCAGCAGGAAGAGGACGGGGATTTATACCACGGGCTCAGCCGCAAGCTGACCTTTGACCGGATGATACCACCTCATGGCTTGGAAGTGACGTATGACAAGACGGTACATATCATTTTTCCGAGTATGGTGCGCTATGTGGATTTGGGTTCGCCCAATCTGATTGCCGGGAAAGCGGACGGGGCTGAAAACGTGATCCGTGTCAAGGCTACGGTGAAGAATTTCCGTCAGGAAACGAACATGAGCGTGATTACCGAAGACGGTGCGTTCTATACGTTCAACGTGAAATATGCCGACGAGCCGCTGCTCTTGAACGTGGAGATGTGTGACTTCATCCACGACGGCGAGGCGGTGAACCGTCCGAACAACGCGATGGAAATATACCTGAAGGAGCTGGGCAGCGAAAGCCCGATGCTCGTCCATCTGATAATGAAGTCCATCCACAAGCAGGACAAGCGTGAGGTGAAGCATATCGGCTGCAAGCGTTTCGGCATCCAGTACCTTTTGAAAGGTATCTACACACATAACGGCTTGCTGTATTTCCATACGCAGATAAAGAACAGTTCCAACGTGCCGTTTGACGTGGACTTTATCACGTTCAAAATCGTGGACAAGAAGGTCGCCAAGCGTACCGCCATTCAGGAACAGGTCATTTTTCCGCTGCGTGCGTACAACTATGCCACCCGCATTGCCGGAAAGAAAAACGAGTGTACGGTGTTCACGATGGACAAGTTCACCATTCCCGATGACAAACAACTCGTGGTGGAACTGAACGAGAAGAACGGGGGCAGACATCAGTCATTCGTGATTGAGAATGAAGACCTCGTGCGTGCGAAAGTGATTGACGAACTGAAAGTACAATGACCATGAAGAAGTCCATTATTATTCTAAGCGTGTTGCTTGCCCTGATTGCAGGGCGGGCACACGCCCAACGCTGCCTCCCCAAGATGAGGGGCGTTGAACTCCGTACAGGCATGGCGGACGGATTTTACTCGCACGCCAACCGTGCGGAAACGGGCTATTATTTCGGGGCGGCTCTCGCCACGTACACCAAAGGCGGAAACAAATGGGTGTTCGGCGGTGAATACCTGCTGCGCAACCATCCTTATAAGGACATCCGCATCCCCACGGCACAGTTCACGGTGGAGGGCGGCTACCATTATAATTTCCTTTCGGACGCACGAAAAATATTCTTCCTGTATATCGGAGGCTCGGCGTTGGCAGGCTATGAAACGGTAAACTGGGGCGAAAAGGTACTGTTCGACGGTTCACGGCTGACGGGAAAGGACGCTTTCGTGTATGGTGGCGCTCTTACGCTGGATTTGGAAGTCTATGTAGCCGACGGGGTGGCGTTGCTGGCAAATGTGCGTGAAAGATGCTTGTGGGGCGGTTCATCGGAACGGCTGCATTTCCAGTTCGGAGCAGGACTAAAAATTATTCTTTAACTGATTATCAATTAAAAACAGAGAAACAATGAAAAAGATACTATCCAATATACTTGTATGCGGCTATGTGTTAGCCGCCCTCTTTTGCTGTGTGGCTTGTGATAATGACTTGGACGTTCAGCAGTCTTATCCGTTCACGGTGGAAATGATGCCGGTTCCCAACAAGGTAGCCAAAGGGCAAACGGTAGAGATACGCTGCGAATTGAAAAAGGAAGGCGACTATGCAAATGCCGTCTATACCATCCGTTACTTCCAGTTCGAGGGAGCAGGCAGCCTGAAAACGGAGAACGGCATCGTGTTCCAACCCAATGATCGTTATCTGCTGGAAAACGAGAAATTCCGTTTGTACTATACCTCCGCCAGCGATGAGGCACAGAATTTCATCGTGGTGGTAGAGGATAATTTCGGGAAGTCCTTTGAACTGGAATTTAACCTGAACAATGACAATAAGGAGGATGAGAAAGGGGGTGCGGATGAATAAAGTGTTCATAGAAGTTGCGGGCAACACGCTTGAAACCAAATTGGAAGCCGTGCCGCAGGTGGGCGATGAACTCATATTTTCAGTGGATTTGCTTACGCCTGCCGCACAGTCCTATCTGACAAACCCGCTGTTTGCCGCCCTCGCTCCGGAGATTCCGCCACTGGTCAGCGCATTGGAATACTATACGGGGCGTGTGTATCTGGTAACAGGGAGAACATGGAGGTATGAGAAAAAAGACACACAGTGCCATCTTTCCCTGAAAGGGTTGAAGCGGTAAAAGATTGCATTATATGATAGAGGCTTCACCGGACAAACCGGTGGAGCCTTTGCTGTTCTTATGCAGATATGGAAATGCCGTTTCACCAACCAATAATAACGGCAAAAAAACAACCTCCGAAAATTCGGAGGTTTCTTCAAGGGCTTTTTGGCTACTTTTGTGCCGCCTTAGCTCACCGTCAAAAGTAGCCGCCGGGCGGCTTTCCACCGCCCGTTTCTTTCATTCTGTTTTCTTCATTACTTAAAATTTTCATGTCAAAAACTCATTGAGTTCTATGCTGCCTATAAAATTGTAATCTTCTATCGGAGTATAATCACTGTCAGTCATAGGTATTTCATGCTTGACTATCACTGTTCCTGTATGATTAACCAAGACGTTTAATTCAATCGTATCAAAATCTTTGGTTTCTCCTGCCCGTATATCGTAAGCGAACAAGCCTTCGGGTAATGTACTTCGATTTACACGGTAATCTGTGAATATAGCCGGGATAGCCTTCTGATTATGAATATCCAGCTCAATAAGCTGGAAATCGTCTATTTCATTGATATTTTTCGGACTCATACTTGTATCGTTTTAGGATTGTTAAAAATGTACAGACAACAGCCTGTTGGCTAAAATCATGTCGGGGTTGCTCGTATAGCGTTGGTGCATATAGAAATGGTGCGAGCCGTAACCGTAAGCAAAGAACTTGTCAAGTTCGTTTGTTTCTGCAAACTTTCTGATACTTTCTCTCAATTCGTCCTCGTTCCTTGCCAATGTAATGATGTTGATAAGGATAAGGAGCATTTCGGGGATTTTATCATCCCACATACAAAGCATTGTTTCAAATCTTACTTCCATGATGTTTTATTGTTTTAGGGTTTATATTATGCGCTCATCCGTTGTCGGACAAGTCCGATATTTTTTCTTACAAGACTGATTATCCGATTGTGATACTTCGTGTCTTGGTTGCACTCGCCACGGGACTGGACGATTTGAAATGTCTCCAATGATATTTCTATCGTTTCTATCCGTTCATCCCCGATACGTGCGGAGAAAATGAGGGAATCCTTTCTTTTGAAATAATCGTTCGTGAATACACAATGGCGCATTGCTTTTCCTTCCTCGTAGAACTCCTGTACGCTTTGAAGAACTTGGATGCGGAGTACTCCGTCAGAGAAAACAAGGTCGAAAAACTTAGCTTTCATTTCGGCATACAGGCGTTCGTTTTCCTGCATCCGTTCCAGTTTCCTGCGTTCACTCTCCTGCCTGTCGATTTCCCGTCTGCGTTCCCGTTCCCTGTCTTCCTTTTCCCGTTGCCTGTTCCGCATGGCGACAAGGCGGTCGTGTTCGGCTTTCAAGTCGGCAGGACAAACGTATTTTGCGTTCTGCGTGTCCTTGTGGAAGTGTTTCAGCAGGTCGATATAGTCGCACCATAAAGTTGCATCCTTGATGATGTAGCCGTTACGGATGCAGATTTTTACAGCGTTCCAAAGATTTCCCATTCTGTGGGGGTAGTGGATGAAATGAGGTAAAACCGCATATTGTCCTGCTTTAAGCAGCGTTTCCGCTTTGCTGTCCGTCAGAAGTGACCGAAAGAATTTGACGGGGCTGGCATTGTGAAATTTCCCCTTAAATCCGTTGCGCTTGAATATCGGCAGTACACGTACACGGGGGTAATTGTCGCAATCGGAGATAATATTGTAGATGTCGTGGTGCGGTCTTATCTCCATACCACTACCGAAATACCATAAATCTGCATAACAACCTATTCCTCTTAACAGAGCCATTGTTGTTATTTTACCGTCGGGCATTATCCACCGTTGTGCGACTTCCTGATAAAAATAAGTTGATGCGCTGCCTTTCTTGCTTGTGGATTTAATCATCACGATACGCACAACTTGAAAACCTTGGCAGGTAGTCACGACACAGAAGTAATAACACTGGTTGAATGTCCTCTTACGGGTATCACTGACCTTTAGTTCTGCTCCGCAATGCGGACACTTGCATCCGCATAAGGTATCTGCAAGCGTGGTTCCGCTCTTCCATGTATGCCCACAATCTCCACAAGTGAGGGTGTTCTTTGCCGTACGGTAGGCTATATGCTCAAAACAATGTTTGTATGCCCATGTTACCTGTTTTTCCGTGATAGGTTTAAGTCTCTTGCTTAATGCCGCAATCTTTCTTTGCTGTGCGTTCTTCGGTTTCATAATCGTCAGAATATAAGTGTCATTTGTCCGTTATTGCTCTCTTTCTTAGTGTTTAGCTTGCGCTGTGCCATCCGGGTATAGGTTTCATTCTGTACCCGTTGGATGGCTTGCTTGCGTGCTTCGTCCTTTTCTTCGGTGGTAAGTTCCACGGTATGGTTTACCGTTACTCTTGCGTTGATAGGCTTGCCTATTTCGATGTTGTCCTCGTCATAGTAATGAACCGCCATCGAATAGACCTCCCCGTCGGTAAGACCGTTGCAACCGCTTTTCTGTACTTCGTTCAAAATATAGGTACAACAATCGTTGATGTTTTTATTTGGCTTTTTATAGGTCACGGCAAACAGTTCATCTTCCATTGCCCGTTGTGCCAAATATGCCTGTATCGTTCTTTTAAAATGGGGTGTTGCGTCCATGATGTCAAATTTTAGAGGGGTTGTCATTCGTGAAAATTATATTGCAGTCCTCCACATCGGCAGGTAAACCGAAAAGGGGGCAATGCAAGAAATAAGGCTGTGCATTTCCTTCCCCGTCCGTAATGGGTGAAACGGTTTGCACCTGCCAATCATTGAGCCAATTATCTATCATTCGGATTTCTCCGTCCGTCAGTCCCGTTGCATCACCGTTGATGATGTAACACAGGCTCCATGTGGGTATCTTTTCCATGCTTGTATTCATTTCCATAGTGAATGTAATTTTAAAAGGTTGTTAAATGGTTGTCTGAATTATCGCCATGAGGTATTGCGGATTTACTTCGCTGAAACAGTATGAGATAAACTCTTTCCGTGCTTCTGTACACAACTCCTTGTAAAGTTCCCGTAACTGGTTGATATTGCCGTTCAGATAGGTTTCTACCATGTATTCGTAGATGTTCCCGACTTCGTAATATCTGCATTGCTGTGCTACTGTCTTGCTGTATCGTTTCATAAGGCTGACTTTGTGAATAGGTTGATAATTGTTTTATTAGCTTGCTGCGCTTTCTTGATGGTGTAGAAAGTCCCTCCTTTGAATATGCCATCGTGATAGGCTACCACTGTATCGGCTTTATTGATTAGATAGTCGTTCCTGCGGTGGAAACAACCTCTGAAATAGTATTCGGAAAGTACGATTATTTCGTCCGCTTGACCGAGCAATGTCCGATACTGTATCTTATCCAACGGTTCATATCTTGCCGATTGGTTACGGAACGGAACAACGGCTATCAAACGGATGTCGTTGTATTTCCATCTGCAAGCGATTACTGCGGATGCTGCCAACAGGTCGAAGCCTTCCGCCATGCCGTTATAAAAAGTCCTGCATCCCTGTTTATACAATGTTTCCACCTGCTCTATGATAGCAAGTTGTACTTGTCCGAGAATACACGGATTGTTGCCACTTTCTTGTAGGATGCGCTCTTTCCTGTGTCCTGTGAACGCTACTGAATGGATGTTGTCTGCTGTCATAAACGTATTGTATTAAAGGGTGAGTAACCAAATGATTAAACCGAAGAAGGCAGCCACCGAAGCCAAAGCGATGATACAGCCGACTGCAAGCTGAATGATGCCACCTGCGATGTTTGCCACCAGCGAGAGGACGAAATAACCTGCCCAAAGGATAACGCCCACCGCCATTTTCACAACTGCCATCCCTATCCGAGCCGCCATTTCCAATAATTTATGCGGGAATAGATTCGCAGCAACGATATTGTTTCTAAATGTATTTTCTTTTCTTGCTTTCATAATCACGACTTTTTTTTTATGCGTTAATGAGTTGTTGCAACTGACTTGTTTCGTGGGCTTCTTCAAGGCAGAGAGTTTTACAGAACCAAATTTTTTGGGCAGAATACTACCCGACGAAGGAGGTGTGGAGATTGTGACATAAAAAATTTGGTACGCCCGTAAAACCCTGCCTTATCTTTGCCCGCGCAACAAGTTGGTTGCTTGCAGACAACTTTTTAACTTCAAGCATAAAACGGAGTGATGGCAAATGAAAGCAGGAAGAGAAATCACAAAAACAAGATTGGTGCAAGCTATTCCCGTAAATCAAAATAGCTTGCTATTCCCCAAAAGAATAAAAAGAAGGTGCGCTGGAACAAAAGCGGCTTTCGTAAAAAGAATTTTTCAAAAACAGCAAAAGGGTATTGTCCCCTGAAAGGTTTTCATCGTAAAACTCCGTAGGATATTGGGGTGGGTGGACAATCATAAAAGCTACCACTCGCATAGCCGTATAAAAGAAGTGTCCCGTCTGTCAATGTGATGCTTGCATCTGCTTGCAGACGGGATATTTCTTTAGACTATGCCATAGGCTGAAAATGGTTATTGGAACTTGTGGAGATAATGGTTTTCAGCCGAAAGCACGGGCTTTTATACCACTGAATGGGTTGGGGAAAAAGAAAAATGATAGAAAAACAGTCGCTGGAATTTGGCTTATATTTGTTTTTATGCTACTTTTGTAGTCATATAAACGTTCTTTGTGATTGTGCAAAATGAAGCAAATGGAAGCCACTCGCTCGTTTCTAAATCGTTACCTGTTGGCTGATAAATCTTTGTAACTTGTTCATTTTAAGATAGTAAGAATATTCATTGTGTCTCGCAGTATGGAAGGTGACTTCCTTGTTGATTTTGCAAACGGCGGCTATCTTTTTAAGGTAGTCGTTGCAAGTGCCGTTGCCCGGCATGGGAAACACGTAATCATCTTCCGCAAGCCCCTTGTAGCGTTCGATCAGTTCTTTGGCAATCTCCATCAGGGGGACGTTGCTCGATACTTTGGTCTTTGTCCTGCGGGTGATAATCCATTCTTCGCCGTCGAAGTCCATGCGCTGTATCTTGTCATGGGTGAGTGTCTTTATATCAATGTAGCTAAGCCCGGTGAAGCACCCGAAGAGAAACATATCACGGACAAGGTTTGTCTGCTTATCCACAAACACGGTATTGGCAATCAGTTTCAGTTCTTCTTCCGTGAGGTAGCCCCGGTCGGTTTCCTGCATTTCGAGGCTGTACTCGCTGAACGGATCGGTGCGGATAATTCCCCTGCGCCAAGCCTTGTCGGTAAGGCTGAGTATGGGCATGGTGTAAATCCAGAGGGTGTTTGCGCTCAATCCCTTTTCATTACGCAGGTAGCTGTCGAAATCGTCTATGAAGTCTTTCGTCAGTTCCTTGTAAGCCATATCGGTACGCTTCCTCTTCTCCCACATGAAGGCTTCGAGGTGCTTGTAAACGGTCAGGTACTTGTTATAGGTGGACTTCGCACGGAGTTTCTTCTCCACCATTTCGCCAAACTCCCTGTTCATGGTCTGGAAGTCTTTAAGGATGCAGTTCTCCATCACGCCGATGCCTAAAAAGGCGTTGCGCACCTTCTCGGAAGTGACAAAATCGTCCGCCCGGAGTATCTGGTAGTAGTGGTTGTTGATGCGGGCTTTGATCTCTTCCAACTGCGGGTTGATCTCCAAGGCTTCGGCGGACTTGCCGCTTACTTTTCCGGCTTCGGCGTTCCACAAGGAAGGGGTGACGAACAGCTTTGCGCTGAACGTGGCAATATCGCCGTCAATGGTGATACGTGCCATTACAGGGGCTTTTCCGTCACTTACTCTCGCTGCTGTTCTCTTCACGTAGAACAGGACTTTAAAGGTGCTTCTCTTTGTTTTCATAACTCTAATTATTCGTTTGTAAAGGTAATTACTTTCCCGTTACCACGAGTTATGAAGAATTACGCAAAATAGTGAAACAGAACTTGTTACCGTTGTAGTAGGGTGTCATGGATTAGGTAATGACTTAGTACCTGAACTATGGCTTAACCCTACTTTTCGGGGCTTTTTTTGCCTATGGCTGTTTCTTTCCGCTTTGCTACTAAGATGCTGACCTGCTTATTTTTAAGCTAAACTTTGCTTTTCTTTGCGACTGTTCCCGATTTTTCTGCAAAAAAACGATAGTATATAGACAAGAACTCTCTTTTCTTTTTTATACTTTTGTGCCCACATAAAAACAATTCCAAACAATATGCAACAAGTATACAGTAAACTTCCGCTCTTATTTTTAGCAATAATCATCACCAGCACTTCCCTTGCCGGATGCAAAAAGAAAGATATGTCCCTCAAACTAAACGAGCCGCGAAACATCAAAGGGGTAATCAGTTACAGACGGACCTTCGGCGACTTGAATGAAGCGCATCTGAATGTTGCACAAGCCATAGGCATTGCCCCCATCGCTTCGCGCAAGGATGCAGAAAGCATGAAAGAGAAATTGCATCATATAGAGACAAACGATTTATATAAGGTGGATTCTCTCACGCACTCCATCCCTTATCTGATTCCGAGTGCAGCACAATTGCTCGATACCATCGGCAGCAATTTCCTAGATTCGCTCACAGCAAAGGGACTGAATCCGAATAAAGTTATCGTGACTTCTGTACTTCGCACCCAGGATGATGTAAAACGCCTGCGCCGCCGTAACGGAAATGCCTCTGCAAACTCTGCACACTTCTACGGAACCACGTTCGATGTAAGCTGGAAGCGCTTTCAGACAATAGAAGATGAAGATGGACGCCCCTTGCAGGATGTCAGTGCGGATACTCTGAAACTGGTTCTCTCGGAAGTGCTGCGCGACCTGCGAAAAGCTGAGAAATGCTACATCAAGTACGAGTTAAAACAAGGATGCTTCCACATTACGACGAGAGGAAAGGGATAAAGGATTAATAGTATTTTTCAATACCACCAAATCCTGTTATTATTCTATTGTCTTTCGTTTTATTGATAAAGTTGTTTAATCGTTTTTCAAATTCTTCCGGTCGTTTCCTTGCTGCTTCAATATATGCAATTCGGATACGCTTATATGCATCAGAGAAAAGTTGATAATTTTTCCATGTGATCTTATCTTCCTTCAATCTGTCAATTATATCATCGGGGAAAACAAAAGGAACAGACAAAACATTTCGTATTTTATCCTCAAACTTAGGGTGTATCATTTTATTGTCCAGTAACCACTTAAGTCTTTCTTTATTGGCCTGCGAGTATGTACTTTTAGGATTTCTGGGCGTGAAATGCTGAATTTTATGTTCTTTATCAAGCGCCTTTATTGTACTGTCAATCCACTCGAAGCAAAGGGCTTCTTCAACAGCATCGTTGTAGGTAATACTTTTTTCGCCCGAAGACTTACTGGGAAATACAAACCAGACATCACTGGCAGTCTCAAAGTTGTCAGTCAACCACTTTCGCCAATCTTCCCTATTTTCAAAATATCTTATTTCTGTTGACATAACAACTCCTCCAACATAACCATTTTACACTTCTCCTCATTCCTCCATCATCCTCCACGCTAACGGCAAGCAGTTCACAATGTCCCCTGCCGTCATTCCCATCATTCCCTGCTTCTTGCGGGCGATGTCTCCGGCAAGACCATGAACATACGTAGCCAGGCAAGCTGCATCCTGCGGCGCATATCCCTGGGATAATAACGCAAGCACAACGCCTGTCAGCACATCACCACTGCCTCCTGTTGCCATGCCGGGATTACCTGTCGTATTAAAATAGCACTTCCCTTGCGGAGTGATAATAACAGAATACGCACCTTTCAGCACAATATATACCCCTGCCGTCCGTGCCAGTTCACGTGCCTTCGTCAGCCGCTCGTAAGAGTCCTGACACTTTCCTACCAAGCGTTCCAGTTCCTTGGGATGAGGCGTAAGTATGCTGCCTTTTGGCAAACGGCTGATATAATTGCGGTGTCCCGCCAACACATTCAGTGCATCAGCATCCACCACCATAGGTGTCTGACAAGCATCTATCTGCTCCAATACCGCCGCCTCGGTTTCTTCCGACTTTCCCAGTCCCGGCCCAATACCTACCGCCTGATACTCATCCGTATCCGTAGGACAGGCAAAACAAGTATCGCTGGGATCCATTTCCGTCATTGCCTCCGGAACAGAAGTTTGCACAATCATGTTGTTGCAATAAGGCACATGCACTGTCAGCAATCCTACTCCGGAACGCAGGCAGGCCTTTGCAGCAAGTATGGACGCTCCTGCCATTCCTTGCGCCCCCGCAATGAGCAAAGCCCGTCCGAAGTCTCCCTTATGGGCAAACTTATTGCGTGTCTTCAACAAATACTGCATATCTTCCCCTTCCAGCAAGAAATAGTCCGTATCCGTTTCCTCTATTGCATCTTCACTCAGACCGATATCCAGCAATTCCCATTCGCCCACGAACTCCTGGTTCTCTGCAAAAAGAAAAGCCAACTTCGGCAATTGCAGACTTAGCGTCACATCTGCACGAACAATATTCGCCCGGATATTGAACGTATTCTCTTCTCCCATCAAGCCCGAGGGAACATCAATAGCCACTATCCGTGCCGGCGAAGCATTGATATACTTCACCACGGCAGCAAAACCACCGCTCAACGGCTTGTTCAGTCCGCTGCCAAACAGTCCGTCAATCACCACATGGTCATCCGTCAGCACAGGCGGCACGAATTGTGAGGTCACTTCGTGAAAATCTACATTCTCCACATCCGCAAGTCGCTCCTTATTCGTCTCGCAATCGGGAGAAAGCTCTCCCTTGGTATTAAACAAATAAACCGAGACTTTATAGCCTTTCTTTGCCAGCAAACGGGAAACTGCCAGCGCATCACCACCGTTATTGCCCGGTCCGGCAAATACCGTAAACGGTGTTTCTGCGTCCCAACGTTCGGCAATAGCCTTTGCTAATGCCAATGAAGCACGTTCCATCAGGTCAATGGAAGCAATCGGCTCATTCTCTATGGTGTAAGCATCCAACTCTTTGATGCTTTGGGTAGGAAATATTTTCATTATGTTTTTTTTATAAAAGTAGTTCAGAAAGTACTAACATGCACAGGTTGGTAACACTGTTTATAGAACAAAGATAGACTATTTATGAGAGATAAGCAAGAAAGAATTAAAGAGAATAAGTAGTGCTTTTCCATTCCCGCTTTTGTTCTATACCTCTTCTCCACCTTACCAATTTCGCATCTTCTTCGCTTCTATACAGAAGTTAGATAAGCGAAGGGGGTAAGAAGAGAGTACGAAGAGGATACGATGAAGCTAAGAGGCGGGTAATATTGTTCTGTTTATCCTATTTTGCATGTACGCAAATACTGCATCGGCGTCTCACCGGTATATTTCTTGAAATCCTTGATGAAATGATTCGTATCACTATAACCGCTTTCCGCAGTAATACCAGACAAATCTTTCTGCACCAGAAAAGCGGTATAAGCATTGATGAACCGTTGCAAAGAGGAATACAGTTTGGGCGTCATGCCCATAGCCTCAGAAAAGTTCCGTTCCAACCACTTGTAGTTGACGCCTAAGTGCGACTTCAATTCATCGATAGACAACATTCCTTTATGCAGTCTGATGTAATGAATAGCCTCATCCAACAGCTTATTGGAGTTTCCCTCCGTTGATATTACACCCCGAAGGTAGGTTTCTATAAGTTGTATCTTCTCTCCTGCCCCGGTACATTGCTGCATATCTTTCAGCAGGGCATCCGCACCACCCAGTACGGATTTTAAATTCCAAAACGGGCGGGTATTGAAATATCGGGCATTCAACCCTGATAAACGGTAGAAAGATGCTGGTTTAAACCGCACTATCAACAAATAAGGCACTTGTCCGGAAAGGCGGATGGACATCCTGGCAAAAGACCTTGTACTGAACCAGCCGGAGTTAAAACTTGAAATAACATTATTATACTCTAATTCCACCCTGTCCTCTGCCATCGGCAAGAACGCCAGCATAGGTGTGCCGTCATTATATGCCAAGGTATCCGCCAGATTACAGCAAGGAAAGACATAGAAACTGTCAATGTATTCCTGCAAATCTTCTGAAGGGGCAACTGCTTCTATCTCTTTTACAGAGACAAAAGACTGTGATATGATATGTTCCAATAAACTCACCGGCATGCTACAAAAATACGCAAATATTGTACACCCCAGCACGAACTGTCTAAAATTTACCATGAAGGTTGAAAGTTGCAGACTACTTTTGCCTCAAAAAAGAATATGATTAAACCGATAACCATCTACGGCAACCCCGTATTAAGAAAAAAATGTGAAGATATAGAACAGAGCTATCCTAATATCCAAGAAGTAATAGAAACCATGTGGCAGACGCTGAGGCATGCAGACGGATGCGGATTGGCTGCGCCGCAAATCAACCTTCCCATCAAGCTGTTCATAATGAACAGCCGGGACACTTATGCCTATATGTCCGCTAAAGAAAGGAAACACTTCTTTGCGGAAGAGGATTGCGGAATAGAGGAAACATTCATCAATGCAGAAATAACCGCTTATAGCGAGGAGGTGTGGACTGCCGGAGAAGGTTGTTTGAGCATCCCCGACCTTTATGAAGAAGTGACAAGGCCCTGGTCGGTGACGATAAAGTATCAGGATAGTGAATTCAAAGAGCAAAACAGGACTTACCACGGATATACCGCACGAATCATTCAGCATGAGTTTGAGCATACGCAAGGAAAATTATACATAGATCGCTTGTCTCCGTTGAGAAAACAACTCATAAAGAATAAGTTAATGCGGATTATTAAGGGAAACAGAAGAAAGTAACAGCATTTCTGTATCACAATAAAAAAACGTCTGATAAACAAGTTTATTTTGCCCTGTCTATATAGTTATTATATTGATTAGTTGTTATCTTTGCAAAAGAGGTGCAACAACTATATAGATGATTATTATTTAGGTGAACCAGCTCTAAGCTATTATTTAGAAGATGACAATGAACATCTTATGTTTGATACCGGATATTCCGACTCATTCATCAATTCATGAGGTAGTTGTCGGACTAAAAATAGAGATTGAATAACTACATATAAAAAACAATGTTATGAGAACGTTCACTGTTTTATTAGTAACTGCGTCTTTAGCGCTAACTTCACTGGGAGGAAGTTCCGAACCATACCGCCCTAACGGCTGGTACTACATTACAAGCGGCACACAAGACAGCCTTTCGGCAGAACCCATCGTAACTACCAAAGATTTTGCTTCCATAAGCCTTGACTCTTTTATGAGCGAGCGGACAGGTGGAATGGCCTATCAAATTGTGGGTAGAGTGAACGACCAATCCATTGAGATATGGGCAGACGCTACTGAACAGTCGATAGGCAAACATATCGGTTTTGTATGCAACAACAAAGTAGTATGCAATCCCTTGGTAAACGCCCGCATCGAAAGCGGTAATTTTGCAATTTCAGGTGAAGGGCCTGAGTTTAAAGCAATGTACAGGCAAATTCAAGAGGACATCAAAAACGAAGAGATTGCTTCGGAGCATAAGAAAGCATGGGAAGAGGCCCGCAAACTGCGTGCTTCTATCACCGACACCACTTTCTTAAAGACCAAACGCCCGATGTCTGACGATGCAATCGGTCCTTACAATTACCATACAGGATTAAATGAAGACCGTGCATACAATCAAACAGTTTATACAATTGCGATAGACAGAGCCAAAAAGTTCCTTTCCGTTAAAAACGACCAATTAGTATTGAACCTGAAATCGGGTGCGGAAATCAACATCGCAGAAGACCTGTTCCAGTATATCGCCGGGCTATTCGATGATTGGAACAAATGGGTGGAAGAGGGGAAATTCAAGATTATACAAACAAAAGAGGGGTACTACGACATAGAACCGACACCTCAGAAGCGCAACAATTAATATTTTTTCTCCAGACTTTTCAAAGCTGTGATGGAAGCGGATACATACGTATTATCCGGTTCTATTGACCGCCAATAGCACAGTGTCCCGATCAGCCGTTTCAGGTAAGCCGGGTCGTGAGAACCAATCCGGCGTTGATGTTCTGCCAGACCTTTCGTCAGGATATAATGCACATTCTTGCGTATTTCCCTTTTCCGGATTTTAGGAATAGTCAGCTTCACACCGGAACTGATGGAAACTCCTGTGATAATCTTCCGGCTGTGTTCTTTCAGGAAGCGCGTTTTCTTATGATTCACCTCAAACTTTTCTTCCCGGACAATCTGCTTAACCTGAGACAGAATCTGTTCTCCCGGAAAAACATTCCCCGAAAAAGTAAGGTCATCGGCATACCGGGTATAAGTCAAACCATATTCGGCAGCCAGTGCCGAAAGTTTCTTATCCATCTCATAAGATATAATATTACTCAATGCCGGACTCGTAGATGCCCCCTGAGGCAGACAACGATGTAAACAGCATAAAGTGCCAAGCACCTTCGCAATATCAGGCGGATAGCCCATTGCCTCAAATGTCTTCCGCACGCGAGGGCTACGTATCGAACCAAAGAAGTCATGAATATCCGTTTTCAGCACACACTGTTTTCCCAAGTGCGGGCGGACATTATCGACTACGGACATCTTGCACCGAAAGCCGGTAGCTGCCGGATGAACGTTTACAAAGGATAAGATTCGGTGATTAATAGCGTCCTGAATAGGCTTTAGCTCGTGGTCCGGAGCAGAAATCATGCGGTAACCTCCCCTTCTTTTACCTATCCAGAACTCCCGGTAGTGGGCAGAAACATCCTTCAATATTTCTTTCAACTTCACTTCTTCCACTCCCAGCAAGTTTACACACTGAGATATGGCTTCTTCTTTAAACCAGGGAGAGATTCGCGGAGCAGAAGTTTCAAAAAGCTGGCTGAACCATCCTTTACGGATGGTTCCGGCATTGGCAGTATGCTCCGTATGGTCGCGGTTTCCTGCTTTCCACCTCTTGTATCCTTCCTGTTTACGACTCGAAGAAATAATCTTGTAGAGTAATAAACAGGTGACAATAAGTACAGCTATCAGAATTTCATTCATCGTATCAATAGGTATGAAAAAGAAGAGGATGAGTATTTACTAATGTAAATCGTGGTATTCATACCAGAGTATTTACATTCTAAGAAAGCCCATGAGCTTACGAGGCGACTGCACCTCTTTCCTGCTAAATCTTTTTCTCATCCTCTCCGTGTGCAAAAATAGGCCTTTTTGATTGAAAGCAATAATTCTATCCGTCTTTTTTCTTTTTTATTTGATATGCCTCTTTTCATTCAGGGCAATCGTATAAAAAGTTTGCTTCCTGCTTGAACAGGAATGAGTATAAGTGTTCTCATTTTGCGAACTTTAGACCAATCTTATGACCCTCCACGTACCCGGTCCGTATCAAAGCCGTACCTGGTCCGTATCAAGTCCAAGCGTAAGGATACGGAGATGATACGGACCTGATACGGTTCGGGTATGGGGAAAGCAGGACAAATAGACCAAAAAATGAATTCATCCTTTTCGGAGCGATTATAAATAAGAATTTTGATGCGGTTGTCCTGATTTAGTTGCTTTACAGAAACAGTCTTCCAAATGGTCGTTCACAAAGCCGGCTGCCTGCAAAAAAGCATAGCAGATAGTGGAGCCAAAGAATTTAAAGCCTCGCTTTTTCATGTCTTTACTCATAGCATCCGACTCGGGAGATGTGGCAGGAACCTGACTTAGAGACTTAAAGTTATTGACAATAGGTGGCTGTTGGGAAAAGAATGATAAGATATACTTGTAGAAACTACCGAATTCCTGCTGAATAGCCATAAATAGTTTCGCATTATGGATGGTACTATTAATCTTTAACCGGTTTTTGACGATTCCATCAAATTTCATCAATCGTTCAATGTCTTCTGATGTCATTTGCGCCACTTTCTCCACATCAAAGTGATGAAAAGCTTCCCGGTATCCTTCACGCTTTCGGAGGATAGTAATCCAAGATAGCCCCGCCTGGGCACTTTCGAGTACAAGAAACTCAAACAGGGATTTGTCATCGGTGACGAGTTTACCCCATTCTTCATCATGATACTTTATGTAAAGTTCGTCTGTTCCGGCCCAACCGCAACGTGCATTTATTAGATCTTCCATGCTTTTTTATGTTAATAGAAACTCAACAAAGGTATATTTTCTAACTCAAAGCAAAGCCATATCCTAAAAATTATCCCTACTTTTGTGGAACAATAAAGAATTATTAACACAATAGACAAGCTTTCTAATGAGTACACCCAAACATCCCAAAGGTCTTTACCTCATCTTCGCTACCAGCACGGCAGAACGTTTCAGCTACTATGGTATGCGGGCTATCTTCATCCTGTTCTTAACCCAGGCACTCCTACTCGACAAGGAACATGCCGCTTCCATCTACGGCAGCTACACCGGAATGGTCTATCTGACGCCGCTTATCGGCGGATATATTGCTGACAAATACTGGGGAATACGCCGCTCCGTATTCTGGGGAGCGATGATGATGGCAGTGGGGCAATTCCTGATGTTCTTCAGCGCCTCCATGCTGGATACCAAAGAACTCTCCCACTGGCTGATGTATGGTGGACTCACCTTTCTCATATTGGGAAACGGCTGTTTCAAACCTACCGTAACGACATTGGTGGGGCAACTTTACGAACCGGGAGACAAACGACTGGACTCTGCTTATACCATATTCTATATGGGAGTGAATGTCGGTTCTTTCTTTGCCCCGTTAGTTTGCGGCTATTTCGGTGAAACAGGTGATCCAAATGACTTCAAATGGGGTTTCCTAATTGCGGCAATCGTTACGGTATTTACAGTTATTCTATTCCAAACGCAGAAGAATAAATATCTGATCGGACCTGACGGACAGCAACTAGGTATCATACCGGATGCCAAGCGTGAATACCACCAAGAAAGCAAAACTGCTCAACAAACTGCAATAGATAAAGATAAGAAAACCCGTAATTACCTGCTTCTCACAGTATTAACCGTTGCTCTCGCCACCTTCTTTTATTGGTGTTTTGGCAATGATTGGTTCAGCATCGGCATCTTTACCGCTTGTATTGTATTCCCTGTCAGCATCCTGCTGGATGGTTCGCTCACCAAGATAGAACGCAGTCGCATCTTTGTCATCTACATCATTGCCTTTTTCGTTATCTTCTTCTGGGCAGCCTATGAACAGGCAGGTGCTTCATTGACACTCTTTGCATCGGAACAAACCAATCGAGTCATCCTCGGCTGGGAAATGCCTGCTTCATGGATACAGTCTTTTAATCCGTTCTTTGTAGTAATGCTGGCGGCAATCATGCCGGGGGTATGGGGCTTCCTCAACAAACGGGGTATGGAACCTGCTTCTCCCACGAAACAAGCTATCGGGTTGTTATTGCTCTCTTTAGGCTATTTAGTTATCTGCTTCGGAGTGAAAGATGTGCAACCGGGTATAAAAGTCAGCCTTATTTGGCTGACAGGACTCTACTTCATCCATACCATGGGCGAGATATGCCTCTCCCCCATCGGGCTGTCTATGGTAAATAAACTGACACCACTCCGTTTTGCTTCTCTGATGATGGGTATCTGGTATCTTTCTATGGCCACAGCTAATAAATTTGCAGGCACTCTTACCGGCCTTTATCCCGAAACCGGAAAAGTGAAAACATTGCTTGGATACCCCATTGAAACGATGTTCGACTTCTTTATGGTATTCGTCATTATGTCCGGCATTGCCTCCCTTATCCTCTTCCTGCTTTCAAAGAAATTGCAGAAGATGATGCATGGAGTGGAATAAAAATCGTATTTTTGTGCCAATTTTTAAAATCTATCCCTTATGGACACTATACAAATAAAAGACAAGAAGTTCACTGTCTCCATCAAGGAACAGGATATTCTGAAAGAAGTAGCCCGCGTTGCGAATGAAATCAATTGTGACCTGGCAGGAAAAAATCCTCTGTTTCTCAGCGTATTGAACGGTTCGTTCATGTTTACCGCTGACTTAATGAAGCTTATCACCATTCCTTGCGAGATTTCTTTCGTGAAACTGGCTTCTTATCAAGGTGTGTCCTCTACCGGAACCATCAAGGAAGTCATCGGCATCACCGAAGACCTCACCGACCGTACGGTAGTAATTGTGGAAGACATTGTAGATACGGGACTGACCATGCAACGCCTGTTGGATACTCTGGGCACACGCAATCCAAAAGAAATCCACATCGCTTCGCTGTTGGTGAAACCGGATAAGCTAAAAGTGGACCTGAACATCGAATACGTAGCAATGGAGATACCCAATGATTTCATCGTAGGTTACGGATTGGACTACGACGGTTTCGGCCGCAACTACCCGGACATTTATACGGTAGTAGATTAAGAGAATCAGAAACAGGCTTAAAAGTATGATTTGTACAAGCGAATTTTGAATTAGGTATAATATAGTAACAGTTAAATTGTAAATCACAAATGTTGAACATTGTAATTTTCGGTGCTCCCGGTTCAGGAAAGGGAACACAAAGTGAGAAGATCGTAGAAAAGTACGGTATTAACCACATCTCCACCGGTGATGTACTGCGTGCAGAAATAAAGAACGGTACGGAACTGGGCAAAACAGCTAAAAGTTATATCGACCAAGGTCAGTTAATCCCTGATGAATTGATGATTGACATCCTTGCAAGTGTATTCGATAGCTTCCAGGATAGCAAAGGTGTTATCTTCGACGGTTTCCCCCGTACCATTGCACAGGCAGAGGCACTGAAAAAGATGCTTGCTGAAAGAAAACAAAGTGTTAGCGTAATGCTCGACCTCGACGTGCCTGAAGAAGAACTGATGGTTCGCCTCATCAAACGCGGTAAGGACTCCGGCCGTGCCGATGATAACGAAGAAACAATCAAAAAACGTCTGGCTGTTTATCACTCACAGACTTCTCCGCTGATTGACTGGTACAAGAAAGAAGGACAATACCAGCACATCAAAGGTTTGGGTAAACTGGAAGAAATCTTCGCTGACGTTTGCACAGCGATAAATTCTTCAGTAGTTAGTAGTAAGTAGCTAGTAGAAATGCCTGCACAATCATTTGAGAATCTAGTAGTTTGGCAAAAAGCTCATCAATATGTACTATGTATATACCGGATTACAAAAGGATTTCCGAAAGATGAGTTGTTTGCTCTAGTCAATCAGATGCGCAGGGCTTCTGCTTCTATTACCGCTAATATCGCAGAAGGTTTTGTCAGAGAAGGACAAAAAGACAAGTTACACTTTTATAATATATCTCAGGGGTCATTAGAAGAAACCAAGAACTTCATTATTCTTTCTAAAGACTTGGGATATATGTCTAAAGAGAACAAAACACAACTTCTGGCACAAGCCTGCGAAGTTGGTCGTCTTTTAAATGCTTATCGTCAAGGCCTGATGAAATATTACTAAAACTATCTACTACTAACTACTTATTACTAACTACTAACTACTTTTAAGATTATGGCTGAATCGAATTTTGTTGACTACGTAAAGATATATTGCCGCTCCGGAAAGGGCGGACGAGGCTCTACGCACATGAGGCGCGAGAAATACATACCCAACGGAGGCCCCGACGGAGGTGACGGAGGACGAGGAGGTCATATCATCCTGCGCGGCAACCGTAACTATTGGACGTTGTTGCACTTGCGTTACGATCGCCATGCATTGGCGGGACACGGAGAATCCGGTTCCAAAAACCGCAGTTTCGGTAAGGATGGAGAAGATAAAGTGATTGAAGTTCCTTGCGGCACAGTAGTGTATAATGCCGAAACGGGTGAGTACATCTGTGACGTCACTGAGCACGGACAAGAAGTTATTTTGCTGAAAGGCGGACGAGGCGGTCAGGGCAACAGCCACTTCAAGACAGCTACCCGTCAGGCTCCCCGCTTTGCACAGCCGGGCGAACCGATGCAGGAAATGACCGTAATCATGGAGTTGAAACTCCTGGCAGACGTAGGTCTGGTAGGTTTTCCAAACGCCGGAAAATCAACCTTGCTTGCTTCCGTATCTGCAGCCAAACCAAAGATAGCCAACTATCCTTTTACCACCCTGGAGCCGAATCTGGGTATTGTTTCCTATCGTGACGGAAAATCATTCGTCATGGCGGACATTCCCGGTATCATCGAAGGAGCCAGTGCCGGAAAAGGTTTGGGACTACGTTTTCTGAGACATATCGAGCGTAACTCGCTATTGCTTTTCATGGTGCCTGCCGATAGCGACGACATCCGTAAAGAATACGAAATCCTGCTGAACGAACTAAGTACTTTCAACCCTGAAATGCTGGATAAACAACGGGTACTTGCCATCACCAAGAGCGATATGCTCGACCAGGAATTAATGGACGAGATAGAGCCTACGCTGCCCGAAAACGTTCCACACGTATTTATTTCTTCCATCACGAGCATGGGACTTTCCGTACTGAAAGATATTCTGTGGGAAGAACTGAACAAGGACAGCAACAAAATAGAAGCTATCGTTCACCGTCCGAAAGATGTAAGCAAACTTCAGGAGGAACTGAAAGAGATGGGTGAGGACGAAGATCTCAGCTATGAATACGTAGAAGACGAAGAGGATGTGGAAGACCTGGAAGACTTTGAGTACGAGGAGGAAGACTGGGAGGATGACAAGCAATGATTGCTTTGACAGAAGATAAAAGAATGTTGGGATACGGGGTTATGACACCGTACTCCAACATTTTTTGTTTTGCAACTACTCGCCGGGGAGGTTTCAGTGAAGGGAATTATTCCTCTTTCAACTGCACGCCTTATACTGGGGATGATGCGGAATGCGTCCGCCGTAACCGGGATTTGCTTTGTAGCTCCATGCCTCAACGGCCGAAAGAGCTGGTTATCCCATTCCAGACGCATAGCACGAAAGTTTTCGTTGTTGACGAGACTTATCTGCAAGCTCCCAATGAAAAGCGCACAGCGATGCTTCAAGGAGTGGATGCACTGATAACCCGTGAACCGGGTTGCTGCATCTGCATTTCTACGGCAGATTGTATTCCCATCTTACTTTACGACCGCAAGAACCAAGTTGTAGCTGCCGCCCATGCCGGTTGGCGGGGAACGGTGAATTACATAGCCGGGCATACACTCGACAGAATGCGGGCACTCTACGGCACAGATGGAAAAGACGTGATAGCCTGTATCGGTCCCGGCATCTCCCTACCCTCTTTTGAAGTAGGCGAAGAAGTGTACGAAGCTTTCCGCACGAATGGTTTTGCCATGGATTACATTTCGGAATGGAAACCAGAGACACATAAGCACCACATTGACCTGTGGGCTGCAAACAGGATGCAATTGCTCGACTTCGGAGTACCCGGAGAACAGATCGAGACATCGGGGATATGCACTTATATGGAACATGAAGAGTTCTTCTCGGCAAGACGGTTGGGAATTAAGTCCGGACGTATGCTGTCGGGAATAATGATAAAGATTTGAATATATGTACAACATTACCATATCAGAAGAAATAAAGAACGCCTGCCCCATCTTTAAAGGGGCAGCCGTTTATGCTGAAGTTACCAATACCGCTTTCTGCGAAGGACTTTGGGAAGAAATAAACGCCTTCACCAAAGAGCTGATTTCTACCACTCAGCCAGAAGACATCAAGTTGCACCCTGCCATTGCAGCTACCCGCGAAGTCTATAAACGCTGTGGCAAAGACCCCAGCCGTTACCGTCCTTCCGCCGAAGCCTTGCGCCGCCGGTTGATACGCGGAATAGACCTTTACCAGATAGACACACTGGTGGACCTGATTAACCTGGTTTCCCTGCGTAGCGGTTATTCCATCGGTGGTTTTGATGCAGACAAGATACAGGGAAGCAATCTTGAGTTGGGAGTAGGTCGTGCCGAAGAACCTTTTGAAGGCATCGGACGTGGTGTGCTGAATATCGAAGGACTTCCCGTTTACCGTGATGCCATTGGCGGCATCGGCACTCCTACCAGCGATAATGAACGCACTAAAATGGATTTGGATACCAAACATATTCTTGCCATCGTAAACGGCTACAGCGGACAGGAAGGCTTGCGCGAAGCTGCCGGAATGATTCAAGAGCTATTAAAAAAGTATGCATCATCCGATGGAGGAGAAATCATCTATTTTGAATAAAAGTAAAGCCTTAAACCATGAACATACTCTATTTATTATTATCCGTACTATTGTCCATCACTCCACCGGAGGAGAAACCGAGCTTCACTCCAATGGAAATCAACCATATCCGCGTTGCCACACCGGAACTTTTCGCCAACAATAAGTTATTAGAATTACATCTGGAACAAATACCCGATACCGCCTATTGTTTTCCGCTTCCCGGAGGAAAAGTAATCTCTCCTTATGGACGCGGAGGGGGGCGCCATTCCGGCATAGACATTAAGACTTTTGCGAAAGATACCATCCGTAGTGCTTTCGACGGCGTTGTACGGATGTCAAAGCCCTATAGTGCCTACGGCAATGTTATCGTCGTACGCCACTCTTCGGGGCTGGAAACCATATATAGCCATAACTTCAAGAACCTCGTGCAAAGCGGCGATGTGGTAAAGGCGGGGCAAGCCATTGCACTGACCGGACGCACCGGACGCGCAAGCACCGAACACCTGCACTTCGAAACCCGCATTAACGGCCAGCATTTCAACCCTAATCTCATTTTCGATTTCAAAGAAAGGACACTCCGCAAAGAATGTATTCATTGCACCAAGAATGGGAATAGGGTCATCGTGAAGGCTGCAACAAAAAAAACAGCCGGAACTACCTAAGTATCCAAACGTTTCACTAAATTTGCAACTGTTTTACCTATAAAACGACATGAACTTATAAACAATTCAATGATAGAAAAACTGATTGTTCTCGAGGATATCGACCCGGTTATCTTTTATGGCGTAAATAACGCCAATATGCAGCTGATAAAAGCTTTGTACCCCAAACTACGCATTGTTGCACGCGGCAATGTCATCAAAGTGTTGGGAGATGAAGAGGAGATGTGTGCCTTCGAAGAAAACATCACCAAACTGGAAAAGTACTGCGCCGAATACAACTCACTGAAGGAAGAGGTTATCATCGATATCATCAAAGGGAATGCACCGCAAGCGGAAAAGTCGGGCAACGTCATCGTATTCAGCGTGACGGGCAAACCGATTATCCCCCGCAGCGAGAACCAAATGAAGCTGGTGGAAGGGTTTGCCAAAAACGACATGGTATTTGCCATCGGTCCCGCCGGCTCCGGAAAGACATACACCGCTATTGCTCTTGCTGTACGTGCCCTTAAAAATAAAGAGATAAAGAAAATCATCCTCAGCCGTCCTGCCGTAGAAGCCGGTGAAAAGCTTGGTTTCCTGCCCGGCGACATGAAGGATAAGATAGACCCGTATTTGCAACCGCTATACGATGCCTTACAGGATATGATTCCGGCAGCCAAACTGAAAGAATATATGGAACTGAACATTATCCAGATCGCTCCCCTTGCCTTCATGCGCGGACGCACGCTGAATGATGCAGTCGTTATTCTAGATGAGGCGCAAAACACCACCACCCAGCAAATCAAGATGTTTCTTACCCGTATGGGTATGAATACCAAGATGATCGTGACGGGTGACATGACGCAGATTGACTTGCCGACTTCCCAGACATCGGGATTGGTGCAAGCGCTCCGCATCCTGAAAGGTGTAAAGGGTATCAGTTTTGTAGAGCTGAATAAGAAAGACATTGTACGCCATCAATTGGTGACCCGCATTGTAGACGCCTACGAAAAGTTTGACAAAGAAGCTAAAGCTGAACGGGAAAGCCGGAGAAGCGATAAGAGTAAAGACATAGTTCAATAACAATATTACAGTTATGAAAGCATTAACAAAAACTGATTTTAATTTTCCGGGACAGAAAAGTGTGTACCATGGAAAAGTACGCGATGTTTATAACATCAATGGTGAAAAACTGGTCATGGTAGCAACTGACCGTATCTCTGCATTCGACGTTGTTTTGCCGAAAGGTATCCCCTTCAAAGGACAAATGCTGAACCAGATTGCAGCCAAGTTCCTGGATGCCACCACCGACATCTGCCCCAACTGGAAAACAGCTACGCCCGACCCTATGGTAACGGTAGGTGTAATGTGCGAAGGTTTCCCTATCGAAATGATTGTACGCGGTTACCTTTGCGGTAGCGCATGGCGTACTTACAAAAGCGGTGTACGCGAAATCTGCGGTGTGAAACTTCCCGAAGGAATGAAAGAAAACCAGAAGTTCCCCGAACCTATCATCACCCCGACTACAAAAGCTGAAATCGGCGAACACGATGCAGATATCTCCAAAGAAGAAATTCTGGCACAAGGTCTGGCTACTCCCGAAGAATACGCTATATTGGAGAAATATACCATGGACCTCTTCAAGAGAGGAACAGAAATCGCGGCAGAACGCGGTTTGATTCTGGTAGACACAAAGTATGAATTCGGTAAACACAACGGCACCATCTACCTGATGGATGAGATTCATACTCCTGACTCCAGCCGTTACTTCTACACTGAAGGTTATCAGGAACGCTTTGAAAAAGGCGAAGCACAGAAGCAACTCTCCAAAGAGTTTGTACGCGAATGGTTAATGGATAATGGTTTCCAAGGCAAAGAAGGACAGCAGGTTCCTGAAATGACAGACGAAATCGTAGCTTCTATCAGCGAACGTTACATCGAATTGTACGAACACATCACAGGTGAGAAGTTCGTAAAAGAAGATACAAGCAACATTGCTGCACGCATAAGCAAAAATGTTACCACATTTTTAAATGAATAATTAATAATTAAAAATTAAAAGCTGTCATACGTCATCATAACGCATCCCGGCTTTCCTTTTTTAATTTTCAATTTTTAATTTATCGAATGGATTATCCCCAGGAACATATCAAACCTTACGGTGAGGACGGAAAGAAGAGTGAACAAGTAGAAGAAATGTTCGACAACATTGCTCCTGCCTATGACAAGCTGAACCATACCCTTTCACTTGGCATCGACCGCAGTTGGCGCCGGAAAGCAATCAAATGGTTAAAGCCTTTCCAGCCGAAGCGCATCATGGACGTGGCCACCGGCACAGGTGACTTCGCCATCCTTGCCTGCCGCGAGTTGCAGCCCGACAAACTGATAGGCACTGACATCTCGGAAGGAATGATGAACGTGGGGCGTGAAAAAGTAAAACAGGCGCACCTCTCGGACAAGATTTCTTTTGCCCGGGAGGATTGCACCTCTCTCTCATTTGCCGATGAAACGTTTGATGCCGTAACCGTAGCGTTCGGTATCCGCAACTTCGAAGGACTGGACAAGGGACTGGCGGAAATGTGCCGCGTACTGAATCCCGGAGGACATCTCGTCATCCTGGAACTCTCCACGCCGGACCGTTTCCCAATGAAACAGCTCTTCACCATTTACTCTAAAGTTGTCATCCCCCTGCTCGGCAAATGCCTGTCAAAAGACAACAGTGCCTACACCTACCTTCCCCAAAGCATCCGTGCTTTCCCGCAAGGCGAAGTGATGCAGGAGGTTATCCGCAAGGCAGGTTTCAGCCAGGTAAACTTCCGGAGGCTGACGTTTGGTATATGCACTTTGTACACTGCAACTAAATAGAATATTATTAACGTTAGCACACTAAGAGAATTATGCAGAAATATGGTTTAATAGGCTATCCGCTGAAACATTCGTTTTCTATCGGATATTTCAATGAAAAATTCAAGTCGGAGAACATCGACGCCGAATACGTGAACTTTGAAATACCCAGCATTAACGATTTTATGGAAATTATAGGGGAAAATTCCAACCTATGCGGACTCAATGTGACCATTCCTTATAAGGAACAAGTCATCCCTTACCTTGACGAACTGGACAAAGACACCGCAAAAATAGGCGCAGTCAATGTTATCAAAATCATCCGCCAGCCGAAAGGAAAAGTTAAGCTCGTCGGCTACAATTCGGACATCATCGGATTTACGCAGTCCATTGAGCCTTTGCTGCAACCCCACCACAAGAAAGCACTGATTCTGGGCACAGGCGGTGCATCCAAAGCCGTATTCCACGGTCTTGCCAATCTGGGCATCGAAGGTGTATTCGTATCGCGTACGAAAAAAGGATCGGAATACCTTACTTACGAAGAACTGACACCGGAAGTCATGCAGGAATATACGGTCATCGTTAACTGCACCCCTGTTGGCATGTATCCAAAGGTAGATTTCTGTCCGAACATACCTTATGAACTATTAACTCCCAACCATTTGCTCTACGATTTGTTATATAATCCCAACGAGACTCTCTTCATGAAGAAAGGAGAGGCACGCGGCGCCGTCACCAAAAACGGACTGGAAATGCTGCTGTTGCAGGCTTTCGCTGCTTGGGAAATATGGAACAAATAGAGTAAAAAGGAAGGAAATATGAAGAAAGGTATCAGGTACGGTCTATTAGGACTGTTAGTGATTATCATTGTTGCCCTCGTAGGTGCGAGTTTCTATATGCTCAGTTATTCGCTGAGACCGGAACACAATAAAGGAAAAGACATTCCCGGCTCCTACGAGTACATGCTCAGCGAGTATCCGCAAATCAAACCCTGGTTAGACAGTTTGCAAACTGCCGGCGCTTTGCGGGATACCTTCATCATCAACCCCAAAGGAGTGCAACTGCATGCCATCTATGTAGCCGCCCCTGAACCTACCAACAAGACTGCCGTCATCGTACATGGTTACACGGACGATTGCATCCGCATGCTGATGATAGGCTACCTCTACAACAAAGACTTAAAGTACAACATCCTGCTACCCGACCTGCAAAATCAGGGACTGAGTGGTGGTCCTGCCATCCAGATGGGATGGAAAGATCGCTTGGATGTACTACACTGGATGGATATTGCCAACAATATTTATGGCGGAAACACTCAAATGGTAGTACATGGCATCTCAATGGGAGCTGCAACAACCATGATGGTATCCGGTGAACCGCAACAACCTTTCGTGAAATGTTTTGTGGAAGATTGCGGCTATACCAGCGTATGGGACGAATTTTCGCATGAACTGAAAAGCCAGTTCAGCTTGCCTGCTTTCCCGCTGATGTACACCACCAGTTGGCTGTGCAATGCCAAGTACGGTTGGAATTTCAAAGAAGCTTCTTCGCTGAATCAAGTGAGAAAATGCAAGTTGCCGATGTTCTTTATTCATGGTGATGCAGATACATATGTGCCCATCTGGATGGTCTATCCCCTCTATGAAGCCAAGTCGGAACCAAAAGAATTGTGGATTACCCCCGGTGCCACACATGCCATGTCTTACAAGGATTATCCGGTGGAATACACCGAACATGTGAAGAATTTCGTAGGAAAATACATCCATTGATGTGATTTTTCCTACCTTCGTCCTACAAATACATTAGTATGAAAAGATTAATCTCTATAAGTTTATTCCTATGCCTGCTCCTATCCGTACAGGCACAGAAGGTCTATACTACAGACAATATCCCCAAAGTACATCTCCAGAACAAAATGCGCTATGTCTGCAATCCGGACGACATCCTCTCACAGGCTGCCTGCGACAGTATTGATCGTATGTTGTATGCACTGGAGCAACAGACGGGTATTGAAACAGTAGTTGCCGTGGTTCCCTCCATTGGCAATGAAGACTGCTTTGACTTTGCACACCGACTGCTCAACGAATGGGGTGTGGGAAAGAAAGGAAAGAATAACGGTCTGGTCATCCTCTTGGTAACAGACCAGCGTTGCATACAGTTCTACACAGGCTATGGTCTGGAAGGGGACTTGCCTGATGCCATCTGCAAACGTATCCAGACACGGGACATGATACCTTATCTGAAAGACGGTAACTGGGATGCCGGTATGGTGGCGGGTGTGCGTGCCGTTTGCGGCAGACTGGACGGCAGCATGGTGAACGATACGGAAGACGAAGAAGATATCTCTTTCTTTGGTATTCTGGCAGCAGTCATTGGTTTCTTTGTGGTAGCCGGACTGATAGGCTGGATTGCGGCACGCGCTGCAAGCAAATGCCCCAACTGCGGGCAACACAAGTTGCAACGCACCGGAAGCAAAGTCGTTTCACGCCACAACGGAGTAAAAACGGAAGACGTCACCTATACCTGCCGCAACTGCGGACACAGCATAGTGCGCCGTAAGCAATCGTATGATGAAAACTATCGTGGCGGCGGTGGAGGCGGTCCAGTCATCTTTGGTGGTGGCGGTGGCTTCGGCGGCAGAGGCGGAGGTGGTTTCAGCGGAGGCAGCTTCGGCGGAGGTATGGGAGGCGGCGGAGGTGCCGGTTCCCGATTCTAAGAGCTAAATACATTATATATAATCATTTAATAAAGAAAAGTATGAAGAAGTCAACTATTATCATTCTTGTTGTTTTAGCACTCCTCGTCATTTGGGGCGTCACTGGTTATAACGGACTGGTAACGATGGATGAAAACGTAAGCGGACAATGGTCGAACGTTGAAACACAGTATCAACGCCGTGCCGATTTGATTCCCAATCTGGTTAGTACAGTAAAAGGATATGCATCTCACGAACAAGAAACATTGGAAGGTGTAGTGCAGGCTCGCAGTCAGGCAACTCAGATAAAAGTGGATGCCAACGACCTGACACCCGAAAAACTGGCTGAATATCAGAAAGCACAAGGTGCCGTCACTTCCGCATTGGGCAAGTTGCTCGCCATCACCGAGAATTATCCCGACCTGAAAGCCAACCAGAACTTCCTGGAACTGCAAGCTCAGTTGGAAGGAACGGAGAACCGTATCAATGTGGCACGTACTAACTTCAACAATGCAGCGAAGGATTTCAATACAGCCATCCGCCGTTTCCCGAAGAATATACTCGCAAGCCTGTTCGGCTTCGAGAAACGCGCTTACTTTGAAGCTGCCGAAGGTAGCGAAACTGCGCCAACAGTACAGTTTTAGAGATATTAAACTTCACGACGAAGAGAAATAGCTTGTATCCCCCTTTCACACAAAAATACCTGTAAAGAAAGTATTCTTGTGAGAAAGGGGGATGTTTTATGCCTATAATGCAACCCCTCTTACATCTTTTGATTCATTTGTTCTAAACAGTATAAACAAAAGCCATTAATTTTGTGCAATAAGTTTATACTAACCTATTAATAAATTAAATCATGAAAATACCATGTAAAGCAGCATTCACGATTTACCTCCTTTTATTCTCCGGCATCACTCTATATGCAGGAGATATATCTTTCAAAATAACAAAGAAATACCTGAATTTTCCTGTTTCACACAGACAAGACAGATGTAAAATGACATTTGATGTGAAAGGAGAAAGTACGCTGTCCGTAGTAATTCGCTTAGCACCCGATGAAGCAGATTATTGGGTATTCAGAGATGTATCCGCTTTTAAAGGAAAGACTATCAAAATCACTTATGAAGGTAATGATGCCGGATTAAATAAAATCTATCAGGCAGATGAATTTGCCGGACAGGATAGCTTATATAAAGAGAAAAACCGTCCACAGTTTCACTTTACTACCCAAAGGGGATGGATTAACGACCCTAATGGACTGATATACCACAAGGGTGAATACCATTTATTCTATCAACACAACCCCTATGAAAAGGATTGGGAAAATATGCATTGGGGGCACGCCGTCAGCAAAGACCTGGTGCATTGGGAAGAACTGGCAGATGCCTTATACCCCGACCACTTAGGAACCATGTTTTCCGGTTCGGCCGTCATTGATTATGAAAATACGGCAGGTTTCAATAAAGGCAAGACGCCTGCCATGGTAGTGGCCTTTACAGCCGCCGGTCCTGACAGACAAGTGCAAGGAATTGCCTACAGCCTTGACGACGGGCGCACATTCACAAAATATGCCGGGAACCCGGTTATTGACTCTAAAGATAAATGGAACAGCAATGACACACGCGATCCGAAAGTCTTCTGGTATGCTCCATCCAAGCACTGGGTTATGGTGCTGAACGAGCGGGACGGACATTCCATCTATACATCCGGCAATTTGAAAGATTGGACCTATGAAAGTCACATAACCGGCTTCTGGGAATGTCCCGAATTATTTGAGTTGCCGGTAGACGGTGATACGCAGACTATGAAATGGGTAATGTATGGTGCATCGGGCACCTACATGATAGGTTCTTTCAACGGCAAAGAGTTTAAACCCGAAACCGGGAAGTTTTGCTATACGAACGGCTGCATCTACGCGGCGCAGACTTTCACCAATATTCCCGCTACTGATGGACGACGCATTCAGATGGGTTGGGGAAGGGTTTCCCATCCAGGCATGCCGTTCAATGGCATGATGATGATGCCTACAGAACTGACTTTACGCACAACGAAAGACGGAATCCGCCTAATCAGTGTGCCCGTGAAAGAGACAGAACAATTGTTTCAATCGGTTCAGAAATGGCAGTCGCTTACTTCCGATGAAGCCAACCAAAAACTGGCCGCGTTCAAAGCCACAGATTGTCTTCGCATCAAAACGACTATTAAATTATCACATGCAACAGATGCCGGACTCAGCCTTTTCGGACAGCGTATCCTAAATTATGATATGAACTTCAACACAGTGAACGGTCATTTTTATTCGCCGCAAGACCCGACCAGCATGGAATTATCTGCTGACATTTATATTGACCGGACAACCATTGAGGTATTCATAGATGGGGGATTATATTCTTATTCGATGGAACGCCACCCTTCCGATGGGAACAAAGAAGGACTCCATTTCTGGGGAAACCGCATCGAGGTTAAGCATCTGGAAGTTTTCTCTGTAAAATCCATCTGGTAAACTATAAACCAGAAAATGCCTTCTCAGCTCCAACTTTAGCTGAGAAGGCATTTTCATCTTGCCACTACTCCGGTAGTTCTTTATTGTAAGTCCGTTATCGCCTCCCGCAATTCCTTCACGCCACGCCATGCTCTGAGGAACAAACGGAGTCCAGCCAGCAGTCCGATGCCAAGCCCCGTCCATGCACCTGCCATCACATAGGGATCACCAAATCCCGACATATCCCATAGCATACTCACCAGCAAAGGTACGGCACACAATACACTTACAGCGATCCCCACCTTGAAAGACATATGAAAGCGACTTTCTGCCAGACAAACCTCACGCACAGTCAGTTTCAGGCAGTCAATCCGTTTTAGCAATAGCCACCATGTGAATTGGCGAGCTATGATTACAGCCACAAACACAAACAGCAATACCCACGTCAGCAGACTAAAGGCATAGTTGTCATGACGGTTCATTATCAAGAGAAGGGCAGGCAAAACAACCACCAGCATCATGAACCGCTTCAGTATACGTTCCCGCACCTGTTGCAGTTTGCTGTTCACCGTTTTATTCTGTTGCTGACGCTGTTCCATTTCCAACCGCCCCAGTCTTTCTTCCATTATATTCCAGTTTTGTTTCAATTCTTCCAGTTCCATAATCTGTCTTATTTAGCTATTCGCTTGTTTGGTTAGTTTATCCTTGATTCGTTTCAGTCTCGAAGCTACGGTATTGCGCGGCACGCCCACAATTTCCGCAATCTCCTCATAAGAGTTTTCGTCCAGCCATAGGAGGATGACGGCACGTTCAAACTTGTCCAATCCCGCAATGAGGCGATACATCTCTTTCAGGCGCCGGGTAGTTTCGTTATCCTCTGCCTCGAGACCGTAGAGGGAATCGAGCGAGGTATGTTCGCCCCGGCGTTGCTGCTGGCGGTAGAAGGAGATGCAGGTGTTCAGTCCTACGCGGTAAATCCACGAAGAAGGTTTGCCTTTTCCTTCATATCCGTCGAAACCTCGCCAAAGGTTTATCACAACTTCCTGATAGAGGTCCTTAAAGTTATCTCCATCCGTGGCATACATATAGCAGATTTTATAAATCACCCGCTTATATTCCTCAATGAGAGAAGTGAACTGTTTTTCTTTCGTATTCTGTTCCATCTTAAGATAGTCTTTTGTACATAAGACGCCCGCTTTGGATATTAGTTGCAGGAGGGAAGAAAAAAAAGACAAGTTAAGGCTGTTTTCACGCTCAGTATTTGCCATCTTTTGCCAAGCTTATGGCAAAGTTTTGCCAGTGTGGTGGCAAAGTCTTGCCAAGCCTATGGCAAAGTCTTGCCACTTCGATGGCAAAAGTTTGCCAATACGGTGGCAAAACATTGGCAAAGTAATAGCAACGAATTGCTTCACTTAGAGGTCACTGTTTCAGTAGGGCTAGCTATAAAGATTTTATAGTTCATTTCTACCTCGATCTATGCATACTTTTTGAAAAAAAATTGTACCTTTGTCGCGTATTTCTTTCGTAGAGAAGAGATATGTTTCCGATTTGGAGATATCATTTTATTATTCGTAACTTCTAAAGTCTGGTAAATTTTTACAAGCACGGATAATAAGTGAAAAGGTCTCCACGTCCGGGTTGCGTATAACTTTGTTATATACACTCTGGCGTGGGGCTATTGCTTATTATTGCTTGGCAGGTTTACCAGAGCCTTGAGGTTGAATAATATGCCAATAGTTCCCACGTCTTTTTTATGTTTAAAGAAATAGGGAATACACGACTAACCCTTTAAAACTTATAACACGATGAATGAACCTCTTACCTGCTCCTGCCAGATGAAAACCGACTTAGAAAACTCAGCCGATGCACTTTCGTTTCTCGAAGAGAATTACTCTTTACCCAGTATCAGGAACAATCTGAATAAATTTTCTAAGCAAGAACTGCGCTGTGCTTGTTGCCTGTTGGAGACTGCCTTAATGAGAATATCCCAAAAGAAAACGATTTGGGAGCGATTGACTGTAAAGAAGTAGAGTTAGGCTAATTTCTTACGCAAACTCAAGGCTATAAGCAAAATAATCGCTACTTTTGCGCATTCAATTGAAAAAACATATCAACTCATGAGTAACCAAAGATACATGATGCGTGGTGTCAGCGCGTCTAAAGAAGATGTGCACAATGCCATCAAGAACATCGACAAAGGAATTTTCCCGCAAGCTTTCTGCAAAATCATCCCCGACATTTTGGGCGGAAACCCGGAGTATTGCAACATTATGCATGCCGACGGTGCAGGTACCAAGTCCTCGCTGGCTTATATGTACTGGAAAGAAACGGGTGACCTCTCCGTATGGAAAGGCATTGCACAAGATGCCCTGATTATGAATATCGACGACCTGCTCTGTGTAGGTGCAGTGGATAATATTCTGGTGTCTTCCACCATCGGACGAAACAAATTGCTGATTCCGGGCGAAGTAATCTCCGCCATCATCAACGGCACAGACGAGTTGCTCGCCGAACTCCGTGAGATGGGCGTAGGCGTATATGCCACAGGTGGCGAAACCGCCGACGTAGGCGACTTGGTGCGTACCATCATCGTAGACAGCACCGTGACTTGCCGCATGAAGCGCAGCGATGTGATTGACAATGCGAATATCCGTCCGGGCGATGTGATTGTAGGCATGGCTTCTTACGGACAGGCTACTTACGAGAAAGAATATAACGGCGGCATGGGCAGCAACGGCCTGACCTCTGCCCGCCACGACGTATTCTCCAAGTATCTGGCAGAGAAATATCCCGAAAGTTATGATAAGGCAGTGCCCGAAGAGCTGGTTTACAGTGGCGGTTTGAAACTGACGGATGCCGTAGAAGGTAGTCCGCTGGATGCAGGCAAACTGGTGCTCTCCCCTACTCGCACGTATGCGCCGGTGGTGAAAAAGTTGCTGGATGCGCTTCGTCCTGAAATCCACGGTATGGTACACTGCTCGGGTGGCGCACAAACCAAAGTGCTGCACTTTATAGGAGATAATTGTCGCGTAATTAAGGATAACCTGTTCCCTGTTCCTCCCTTGTTCAAAACCATTAAGGAAGAGAGTAACACGGACTGGGCAGAGATGTACAAGGTATTCAATATGGGACACAGACTGGAAGTATACCTGTCGCCCGAACATGCCGAAGAAGTAATCGCCATCAGCAAGAGTTTCGGTATCGATGCTCAGATTGTGGGACGCATTGAGGAAAGCGATAAGAAGGAGCTGATTATTAAGAGCGAGTTCGGAGAATTTAGATACTAATTAAATATCTGACTAATAAAATGAAGAAACTCATTTATATATTATGCTGCCTTTTTTGCCTCTGTATCACCATAGATATGGGGTGCGATATATGGGAACAAGTATCTACACAACCATTCACTTTCCGGATGTTTATGCGTATGCTTGCACTTTTGGGCTGGTGTTTCATCACTTATGGTGTCATCACCCAAAGATATAAATGGGTACAAAAACTTTGTAAATAGAATAAATGGCAGACAACAACACCATATTAGAAAAACTGGAAGGCCTCGTTGCCCGCTTCGAAGAAGTATCGACGCTGATTACAGACCCGGCAGTGATTGCCGACCAGAAGCGTTATGTGAAGCTCACCAAAGAGTATAAAGAACTGGGCGACCTGATGAATGCCCGCAAAGAATATATCCAGGTACTGAACGGCATTGAGGAAGCCAAGGAAATCATCACCAACGAAACAGACCCGGAAATGCGGGAAATGGCACGTGAAGAACTGGATGCCTGCCAAACCCGACAGCCGGAACTGGAAGAGCACATCAAACTCCTCCTTGTGCCTGCCGACCCGCAGGACGGCAAGAATGCCATCCTCGAAATCCGTGGTGGTACGGGTGGCGACGAAGCCGCTATCTTTGCCGGAGACCTCTTCCGCATGTATACCAAGTTTTGCGAAACGAAAGGTTGGAGAATGGAAATATCCAGCGTCAACGAAGGCGCAGCAGGCGGATTCAAGGAAATCATCTGTAGCGTGACGGGCGAAAATGTCTACGGAACCCTGAAATATGAATCGGGCGTACACCGCGTGCAACGCGTGCCGGCTACTGAGACACAGGGTCGTGTGCATACTTCTGCCGCCAGTGTGGCAGTGCTTCCCGAAGCCGAAGAGTTTGACGTAGTCATCAACGAAGGCGAAATCAAATGGGATACTTTCCGAAGCGGCGGTGCCGGCGGACAGAACGTAAACAAGGTGGAATCCGGCGTGCGCTTGCGTTACGTCTGGAGAAACCCCAACACAGGCACTTCCGAAGAAATCCTGATAGAATGTACCGAAACGCGTGACCAGCCTAAAAACAAGGAACGCGCCCTCTCCCGTCTGCGTACCTTCATCTACGACAAGGAACACCAGAAATACTTGGATGACATCGCTTCCAAGCGGAAAACAATGGTATCTACCGGAGACCGCTCCGCAAAAATCCGTACCTATAATTATCCGCAGGGACGCATCACCGACCATCGCATCAACTATACCATTTATAACCTCGCCGCCTTTATGGATGGCGGCATCCAGGACTGCATCGACCACCTGATTGTTGCAGAAAATGCAGAACGACTGAAAGAAAGCGAACTGTAAAAAAACAATAGCGAAGCGGATGAAAGAACCTTTGTTAAAAAAAACATTCCATACCATGACGGAAGCTTTTCAGAATTGCTGGAAGCGCTTCCCCATCACTGTATGTTTTGTTTTTGTGCTTGCTGCCTATTTAGCCTATCTGGTGGCTACCGACATGGAAGGCGACAGGAAGCAATTGATGGTTCTGGGCTACTATTTCTCCATCGGCATGTTGCTTTCACTCACTCTCCATCTGTGGAGCGAAGAGATAAAAAGCAAACTGAAAAGCACAATTGTGCATGTAGTGATGCATGTGTTGCTCATTGCAGACGCCGTATATCTTTACAGCCTCTCACCCGAACAATCACTCACCGAAATAGGCATAGCCCACGGAGCAGGTATACTGGCTTTGTGGCTTTCGGTGTTTTTCCTTTCATTCACCAAAGAAAAGAATGACATCCCAAGCTGGAACTTTACCTCATATACCATAGGGACTTTTGTCACGGCAAATGTGGTGGGACTCATCATGAGTGGCGGAATAAGTCTGCTGGTATTCTCGCTTCAGAAACTTTTCAATGTGGATGTGAGCTGGAGATGTTATCTATATATCCTTATTATATGTAGCGTACTGCTCCCCATGTTGCTCTTCCTCGGCATGTTACCCAAAGACGAACAGAAACATGACCGGGAACCGCAATCATCGGACTTCCTGAAAGGAACCATACATTTCCTTTTCCTGCCGCTGATAGCAGGATATCTGCTTGTGCTCTACATCTATGCCGCCCGCATTCTTATCAGTTGGGAGTTACCCATCGGATGGGTATCCTGGCTTGTGGTGGCACTTATGGCAGGATGCATCGCTACCGAGTTCGGCCTATATCCGGCACGTATTCAGGAAACCAAACGGGCAAACGAATGGATTGCACGATGGTTGCCTGCCTTGGTATTGCCGCTTCTGGTACTGATGACAGTCGGCATTATGCGCCGTTTCAACGATTATGGCATCACCATAAACCGCCTTTACATCATTACGCTTAATATCTGGTTCTACATCGTTTGCTTCGGACTTGTCTTCACCAAGGCGCGTCGCATAAGCTGGATACCCATTTCATTTTCCATTATCTTCCTGCTCACCTCGGCATTGCCCGTGAACTATGCAAGTATCACACGGAATACAATCCGCAATGACGTAAAGGAAGAACTAAAACGTAGCTGCGACATGGAGTTGCCGCTCACGCGTGAGCAATATAATCAGTGGATAGAGACGCTTCCGGAGGGAACCGCGGCACAAGTGAACGATAAATTCATGTATCTGCGCAACTGGTTCGGGCGAAAAAGCATAGCCGACCTTGTGGATAGGGATGTATCGTTCTATTCTGCCAGACATCATTATGAAACAGATAATGACGACATTGCTGTTGATGCTGAACCGGTATCTACACCCACCATATCATACAGAGCACAGGCAGCATCTCAGGTCGACATCAAAATACCCAATGGGTATAATCGGTTCATAGCCATCCCCGACCCGAAAGAGTCAGATTGGAGTTGTACCATCCCACGTAAATATCTCGAGACAGGAATATTACCCGTCTCCCTCGGTACTCGGACAGGTCATATGAACGATAGTGTCTATATTGACCTGAAAACCCTTGAGACACTCCGCCAATACAAATATGGCGAAATGCCTCCCACTACATTCCAATGTAACTCAAACAAGAACCTGTTCATGCTTACCCGCTTCTCTTTAAATTATCCGAAAGTAGGACAAGAAGAACTTAAATTAGGCATAAACGGTTATCTATTCAAGAAATAATCAAATGAATCATAAACAGACTAAAAATATTCGTCATGAATAAACAACAGCTTTTTGAAAATATCAAGCGCAAGAAATCATTCCTCTGCGTAGGTCTGGATACAGACATCAAGAAAATTCCCGAACACTTATTGAAAGAAGAAGACCCGATTTTCGCTTTCAACAAAGCCATCATCGACGCAACGGCCGACCTTTGTATCGCCTACAAACCCAATCTCGCTTTTTATGAAAGCATGGGTGTGAAAGGTTGGATCTCCTTCGAAAAAACCGTGAAGTATATCAAAGAAAACTATCCCGACCAATTCATCATCGCTGACGCCAAACGCGGTGACATAGGAAATACATCTGCCATGTATGCCCGCACCTTCTTCGAAGAACTGGACATTGACTCTGTAACCGTGGCTCCCTACATGGGTGAGGATAGCGTCACTCCGTTCCTCACTTACGAAGGCAAATGGGTAATCCTACTGGCACTGACCAGCAACAAAGGTTCGCACGACTTCCAGTTGACGGAAGACCCTAACGGCGAACGCCTCTTCGAGAAAGTATTGCGCAAATCGCAGGAATGGGCCGGAGACGAACAAATGATGTACGTGGTAGGCGCTACCCAAGGCCGTGCTTTTGAAGACATCCGTAAGATTGTTCCCAACCACTTCCTGCTCGTGCCGGGTGTGGGTGCACAAGGTGGTTCACTGGAAGAAGTTTGCAAATATGGCATGAACTCCACTTGCGGACTGATTGTGAATTCTAGTCGTGGCATCATATACGTAGATAAAACAGAAAAGTTTGCCGAAGCTGTCCGCAATGCCGCTAAAGAAGTACAGCAGCAAATGGCGGAACAGTTGAAGGGAGTGATTAATGCTTAATCACTTATCACTTACCCTTAATCACTAACAACGTGTTCGAAAGGAAAATCATCAACGACCCGGTGTTCGGGTTCATCAATATTCCGAAAGGGTTGCTGTACGACATCGTACGGCATCCCCTTCTGCAACGCCTGAATCGCATCAAGCAACTGGGCTTGTCGTCTGTAGTTTATCCCGGCGCACAACACACCCGCTTCCAGCATTCGCTGGGCGCTTTCCATCTGATGAGCGAAGCCATCCAGCACCTCACCAGCAAGGGAAACTTCATCTTCGACAGTGAAGCCGAAGCGGTGCAGGCAGCTATTTTGATGCACGACATCGGACATGGACCGTTCTCCCATGTACTGGAAGATACCATTGTACAGGGTGTATCCCATGAAGATATTTCACTTCTACTGATGGAACGCATCAACAAAGAAATGAACGGACAGTTAACTCTTGCTATTCAAATCTTCAAGGACGAATACCCCAAAAGCTTCCTGCATCAACTCGTCAGCGGGCAACTCGATATGGACCGTATGGACTACCTACGCCGTGATAGTTTCTACACCGGCGTGACGGAAGGTAACATTGGTTCGGCACGCATCATCAAAATGCTCGACGTGAAAGAAGATCATCTCGTAGTAGAGTCCAAAGGCATCTACTCCATCGAGAATTTCCTCACTGCCCGCCGTCTGATGTACTGGCAGGTATATCTGCACAAAACGTCCGTAGCCTACGAGAAAATGCTCATCAGCACCTTGCTCCGTGCCAAAGAACTGGCAAACCAGGGTGTGGAATTATTTGCTTCACCGGCACTGCGTTTTTTCCTTTACAATGACATCAATAAGGAAACTTTCTATGCCAATCCCGAATGTTTGGAGAACTTCATCCAACTGGATGACAATGATATATGGACCGCTCTGAAAGTGTGGAGCACCCATAGCGACAAGGTTCTGTCCACGTTAAGTCTCGGAATGATTAACCGCAATATCTTCAAAGTAGAAATTTCTACTGAACCGATATGTGAAAAAAGAAAAAAAGAGTTAACTTTGCAAATCAGTCAGCAACTGGACATACCCCTCTCTGAAGCGAGCTATTTCGTCTCTACCCCCAGCATCGAGAAGAATATGTACGACCCGGCAGACGATAGTATTGATATCCTCTATAAAGACGGAAGCATCAAGAATATTGCTGAAGCATCGGACATGCTCAACATTTCTCTTCTGTCTAAAAAAGTAAAAAAATACTATCTTTGCTACCAACGTTTGCATAGGTAAGTATAAAATATTCACCCAAGGACAAGGAAATATAAAAAAAAAGTCCGTTATTTGTGATTTGAAACCATCTAACAAGAATAAGACAATGGAGTTCTCTGCTAAACAAATTGCAACATTTATCCAAGGAGAAATCGTTGGAGACGAGAATGCAACTGTACATACTTTTGCCAAAATAGAAGAAGGCATCCCCGGTGCTATCTCGTTTCTGTCCAATCCCAAATATATATCTTATATATACGACACTCAATCCAGCATAGTACTGGTAAACAAAGACTTCGTCCCCGAGCAGGAAGTAAAAACGACTTTAATCAAGGTGGACAATGCTTATGAAAGTCTTGCTAAATTACTCAACCTTTATGAACAAAGTAAGCCTAAGCGTGTTGGAATTCATCCGCTGGCCTTCGTTGCCGACACTGCAAAAGTAGGCAAGGATGTTTACATTGCTCCATTCGCATGCATCGGCGAATATGCTGAGGTGGGAGATAATACGATGATTCATCCGCATGCCACCATCGGTAGCGGTGCCAAAGTAGGAAACGATTGCATCATATATGCCAGCGCAACCATTTACCATGACTGCCGGGTGGGCAATCATTGCATTCTGCATTCCGGCAGTGTGATTGGTGCGGACGGTTTTGGCTTCGCCCCTACTATCGAAGGTTACGAGAAGATTCCTCAAATCGGTATCGTAATATTGGAAGACAATGTGGAAATCGGTGCCAACACTTGTGTGGATCGCGCCACAATGGGAGCAACCATCGTCCATAAAGGTGTGAAGTTGGACAATCTGATACAGATAGCCCACAATGACGAAATCGGTTCGCATACCGTTATGGCAGCGCAAGTGGGTGTTGCAGGTTCCACAAAAGTGGGCGAATGGTGTATGTTCGGTGGCCAGGTAGGCATTGCAGGACACAGCCATATAGGCAATAAAGTGAGCCTCGGAGCCCAATCGGGCGTACCGGGCGATTTAAAAGATGGTAGCCAGTTAATCGGCACCCCCCCTATGGAGTTGAAACAATACTTCAAGGCTTCCATTGCACAACGGAGCTTACCCGAGATGCAGAAAGAAATCCGCCAGCTCCGTAAAGAATTGAATGAATTAAAACAACAAATAAACAAGTAACAAATGTTGAAACAAAAGACTCTGAAAGACAGTTTTTCCCTCAGTGGTAAAGGCCTTCATACGGGACTTGACCTAACGGTTACTTTCAATCCGGCTCCGGACAATCACGGATACAAAATCCAGCGTATCGACCTGGAAGGGCAACCTACCATTGAAGCGGTAGCGGACAATGTGACTGAAACGACCCGTGGCACTGTTCTTTCCAAGAACAATGTGAAAGTTAGCACTGTGGAGCACGGTATGGCAGCCCTCTATGCTTTGGGCATCGACAACTGCCTGATACAAGTCAACGGTCCTGAGTTTCCTATTCTGGACGGAAGTGCCCAATATTATGCACAAGAAATAGAGCGCGTAGGTACAGAAGAACAAAATGCCGTTAAAGATTTCTATATCATCAAGTCAAAAATCGAGTTTCGCGATGAGAAGACAGGTTCTTCCATCATCGTGCTTCCTGATGAGAATTTCAGCTTAAACGTGTTGGTATCTTACGATTCGACTATCATCCCCAACCAGTTTGCAACGTTGGAAGATATGTCGAAGTTCAAAGAAGAAGTAGCCGGAAGCCGGACATTCGTATTCGTACGCGAAATTGAGCCGCTGTTGCAGGCAGGTCTTATCAAAGGGGGCGATTTGGACAATGCCATCGTGATTTACGAACGCAAGATGTCTCAGGAAGACTTCGACAAACTGGCTGACGTGATGGGAGTTCCCCACATGAATGCCGAGCAATTAGGCTACATTAATCACAAACCGCTGGTATGGCCCAATGAATGTGCGCGCCATAAACTGCTCGACGTTATCGGTGATTTGGCCCTGATAGGCAAACCCATCAAGGGACGCATCATCGCTACCCGTCCGGGACACACCATCAATAATAAGTTCGCCCGCCAAATGCGTAAAGAAATCCGTCTGCACGATATTCAGGCACCGACTTACGATTGTAATCGCGAACCTGTAATGGACGTGAATCGCATCCGTGAACTTTTGCCGCACCGCTATCCATTCCAATTGGTAGACAAAGTGATTGAAATCGGCGCCAACTACATCGTAGGTGTGAAGAATATAACTGCCAATGAACCTTTCTTCCAGGGACATTTTCCACAGGAGCCTGTAATGCCGGGGGTACTACAGGTTGAGGCCATGGCACAGGTAGGCGGTTTGCTTGTATTGAACTCAGTAGATGAGCCCGAACGTTACTCTACCTATTTTATGAAAATAGATGGTGTGAAGTTCCGACAGAAAGTAGTGCCGGGCGACACCTTGGTTTTCCGCGTAGAATTAATTTCCCCTATCCGCCGTGGCATTTCCACCATGAAAGGCTATGCATTTGTAGGAGAGAAAGTAGTTTGCGAGGCAGAATTTATGGCACAAATAGTTAAGAACAAGTGAATATAAATATTAGGTATTAAGTATTAATTATTAATTGGCTGCGCACTTATTGTTTAAGCGCTTTCATCCTGATAATTAATAATTAATATTTGATAATTAATAATTAAATAACATGATAAGTCCCTTAGCGTATATTCATCCCGAGGCAAAAATCGGGGAAAACGTAGAGATTGCTCCTTTCGTATTCATTGACAAGAATGTGGTAATCGGCGATAATAATAAAATTATGGCAAATGCCAATATTCTGTACGGTTCGCGTATCGGTAATGGAAACACTATCTTTCCGGGAGCCGTAATCGGTGCCATTCCTCAAGACTTGAAGTTCCAAGGAGAAGAAAGTACCGCTGAGATTGGTGATAACAACACTATCCGTGAAAATGTGACCGTCAACCGTGGTACGGCTGCCAAAGGCAGAACCATCATAGGAAACAATAATCTGTTGATGGAAGGAGTACACGTGGCACACGATGCCCTTGTCGGTAACTATTGCATCATCGGAAACTCAACCAAGATGGCAGGTGAAATCGTAATAGACGATTATTCCATCATCAGCGCTAATGTGTTGATGCACCAGTTCTGTCGCGTAGGTGGATTCGGAATGATACAGGGAGGTTGTCGTTTCAGCAAGGACATTCCGCCGTACATCATTGCCGGCCGGGAGCCTATCGCTTACAGTGGTATCAATATTATTGGTCTGCGCCGCCGCGGATTTAGTAATGAAACAATTGAGAATATTCACAATGCATACCGCATCATTTATCAGAGTGGACTGAATACTTCGGACGCTTTAAAGAAAATAGAGGAAGAAATTCCGACAGGTCCGGAGATTGAATATATTGTCAGCTTCATTCAGAACTCTGAACGTGGTATCATCAGGTAATAAAACGATAAAGTGATAAGTGATAACAGTGTTACCACACTATCACATTACAACATTATAACTTTAGAGTATGATTTACAGATTTACACTTATCTCCGACGAATCGGACGACTTCGTGAGAGAAATACAAATTGATCCGGAAGCTACATTCTACGACTTGCACGAGGCTATCGTGAAGTCAGTAGGTTACACCGACGACCAGATGACTTCTTTCTTCATCTGCGATGACGACTGGGAAAAAGAAAAAGAAATCACGCTGGAAGAAATGGACGACAATCCGGAAATGGACAGCTGGGTAATGAAAGACACCACTATCAGTGAACTGGTGGAAGATGAGAAACAGAAGTTGCTTTATGTATTCGATTACATGACAGAGCGTTGTTTCTTCATCGAACTTTCCGAAATCATTACCGGAAAGGAAATGAAGGGTGCCAAATGCACCAAAAAGGAAGGCGAGGCTCCGAAACAAACCGTTGACTTCGAAGAAATGGCAGCCAATAGCGGCTCACTTGACTTAGACGAAAACTTCTACGGAGACCAGGATTTCGATCTGGAAGAATTCGACCAGGAAGGATTCGATATAGGCGGCGGCGAAAGCGGCGGAGCTTCATTCGAGGAAGAAAAATTCTAAATTTGAATATACCAAGGGAGACACCATACTCTTTATAGTATATTTTTTAGACGCAGATTACGCGGATTACGCAGATTTTTTTAGTTTAGAATCCGTGTTATCCGCGTAATCTGCGTCTAAAAAATAATATCCACTTTATCTTTGAAACGTTTTATATAACATCTGTATGAAAACCCTGATAGTGCTTATTGGACCGACCGGAGTCGGAAAGACCGAACTCAGCCTACGGCTGGCAGAGCATTACCACACTTGCATCATTTCCGCTGACTCCCGTCAACTCTATGCCGACCTGAAAATAGGTACAGCAGCCCCTACCCCTGAACAACTGCAACGTGTGAAGCACTACCTTGTTGGCACATTGCAACTTACCGACTATTACAGCGCTGCCCAATACGAGGCGGAAGTACTGAAACTTCTGGATACTTTATTTACCGAACAAGACACCGTACTGCTTACCGGTGGCTCCATGATGTACGTAGATGCCGTATGCAAAGGCATTGACGACATCCCTACCGTAGATGCGGAAACGCGCCAGTTGATGCTGCACAAGTACGAAACGGAAGGTTTGGAGAGACTCTGCGCAGAACTGAAATTGCTTGATCCGGAATATTATAAAATAGTAGACCTGAAGAATCCGAAGCGCGTGATTCATGCATTGGAAATATGCTACATGACGGGAAAGACTTACACCTCCTTCCGCACCCAACAAAAGAAAGAACGTCCTTTCCGTATTGTGAAGATAGGCTTAACACGTGACCGTGAAGAACTCTACGACCGCATCAACCAACGAGTGGAGCTCATGATAGAAGACGGACTGATAGAAGAAGTCAAACAAGTATATCCATACCGGACACTCAACTCCCTGAATACGGTAGGCTACAAAGAGGTATTCAAGTATCTTGATGGAGAATGGACGCTGCCTTTCGCTATAGAGAAAATCAAGCAGAATTCACGCATCTATTCACGCAAGCAGATGACATGGTTCAAGAGAGATGAAGAAATTCGTTGGTTCCATCCGGAACAAGAAACGGAGATACTGGCATACCTCCGTTCGGTGATGTAATATCTATTCTGCTTCAAGTAAACTCTGATAAATCATTCTTATCGACGCATCCAGCTCTTCATAAAGCTTCGGTATTGCTTGGGTATCGAGACTTCCCTTTTTCCGCCATTCTTCTAATAATGGTTTTGTAGTACGGAATACTTCATCTTCCACAGAAGTAAGCGTTGTCATATAGCCATCGCCTTTCTCCGGACTATACAGCCGTTCCCAATTCAGATAACGTCCGGTTCCCATCCCTTGCTTATAGCTGAAAACCCGATCTGCCAGACGAAGCGACCAGTCGCTAAGCGGGGCGGCCTTACATTCTTTATTGAGACGAACCAACTCAGGAAGTAGTTTATCGGCACCTTTCACCCAAAGCGGAATGGCTATTCCGGTGGGAGGATAACCAAGCAGCGTCCACATGGTTGTGAGTTCCGCCTTCTCACCCGGCTTCACACCTTGTACCACTGCGGAACACGACGTACTGCTACGCGGAATGAAATCCTGGTCAATAAACCAGCCTGACGCCTGCGGACGGTTATACGCGCCATTACGCAAATCAATATCAAGCATACGGTTGCGAAATGAACGCGACAAGTCATTGAAGATGAACTGCGGTGTGATACTACCTGTGGCCGAAGCTTTCATTAACACCTGGTCTGCTTCCATATATCGCACATATCCGGCACCTTCGTTCACTTTACCTGCAAAGGAAAAGTTGGTACGGGCAACATAGCCATAAGGAGCATCCTTAGGATTATTAGCATCATACATGATGTACTTCTGATAATCCACCTCAAACATAACCGCGCCACCTTTCGCATCAATCACACCTAAATTGGCCTCAATATAACTGGGCTTGGAGATGGTATCCAAGAAATGACAGAAATCCTCTACAGTGGCACAAACTTCGAGCGCACGATAGATAATGCGTCCATTGGCAGCTCCCCGCTCCTCACCATCTTTCACGTCCACCAAGTTATAAGACTGAGTATTCATCAAAGCAAATCCTGCAGAATTAGTTCCCATCCATGCTTCTTTCAGATACGCATTATCACTATTCACTACAGCAATGAAATCATACTTTTCGCCTTTCACGTAGTCAATATGATTTCGCATGAAGTCCGTATCGCGGTTCTTCCAAAGCAAAGGGCGACCATCAGGAGTAACTTTACCTGATACTACAGCAGAGGTACAGGCCAGCACAGAGTCAGTAAGCAAGAGTGCGGTTGCCACCACACACAGAATTAATAAGGAGGTGCGTTTCAACATAAATCATCAGGTATTAGGAAGTCGATACAAAAATAAGAAATTCAGATAATAAAGAGCCTGAATAAATGAGAATTATTTGGTTTATATTGGATATCCCTATAATAATACCTACTTTTGAACACAACTAAAACGAAGGAAACCATGAAACAATTCCTCCCAACGGCGTTACTAACGTCCATGCTGTTAATCAGTTCCTGCACTACAATTCCCGCCTTTCGGATAGATGCCACAACACAAGGCATACAGGCAGGAGATACGCTTATCTTTACCCACCACTCATTGCCCGACTGGAAGGAAGTTAGCTATGACACGCTTATTACTACCAGGGAAGGAAAGTTTTCTTTTAATAAAATAATCGGTAAAACAAGCCTTTATAATATTGTATATCGTCCTTCCCAGGCCGAGCCCCTGCCCTATTGCAATCGCGGCTTTTCGTTTTATGTCCGCCCGGGCGACCATTTGAAGGTGAAAGGCAATATTGAATTCTTCCCTGCCATGCACAAAGAAGGCGGAATGTATGACGACCCGCGCCTGCAACGCATCCTTACCCTGGAAGACAGCATAACGGTGGAGATGAACAAACTCTATCGCAAACTACGCCATTTTGCCGATTTACGGGGTACTCCGCAGGCTAACCCGGATTCGATGATATACTATAACCAAGCTTACAGACAGTGCCGCTCCAAAGAATTGAGCGAAGCCCGGCGCAACTTCTACAACACAGCGGACGATAGCGAATACGCTGCCTTGGAATATATGCAGGCTCTCCATGAAATACCATACAAGGAGGCTCAGGAAAGATTTACCCGCTTCATACCCGAAGTCCAGTCATCTACTACCGGAAAGATAATAGAGCAGTTGCTTAAGGTCATGAAAAATATAGAACCGGGAAACACTCCAAGTGAATTTACCGTTATTGCTGCCGACAGCAGTCGTATATCCTTATCGGACTATCGGGGCAAATATCTGCTTATCTATCATTGGGGATATGGTTGTCCGGGCACTACCTGGGTGCATCCGCGCCTCTTGGAGCTCTACGCAAAGTATCATGACAAAGGGTTCGAAATCCTGGGATTTACCGGGGATGAACGTCCTCAAAATCTTTCCGGAGATGCGGAAGTAACTGCACTCTATTTCCCACCCTGGCCCACTGTGTATACAGAACAAAAAGAAAATAGCTTTATAGCAACCGACTATTACTTCAACGGAGTTCCCATCCTGATGGTGATTTCGCCCGAAGGCAAGACACTCCTGCGAGGGTATAGCGACATATATCAACCGCTCAAAGATTTACTGGAAAAAGAAATGGGTGAATAAAAAAGCTGTAATGCTTGACTTTGGCTTACGAATGTAGTATATTTGTGACCGTAATCCTGATTTAGATTCGGGAAGAAGACAGTGAGAGGAGTGACACAAGTTACTCCTCTTTTTTTGTATAACATAGTAAGAAATCAAGGAAAACACACCTTGTTTTCAGTCAAAACATACGATGTAATCACTCAAAACATACCATCTACCGGAGCAAAACAAACGATGTAAACAGGGTAAACACACCATCTATTTCAGAAAAACAAGAACGGAAAAGCCGAAGCTCTCCCGTTCTATTAATATTCCGTAAATCTGCTCTTGACAAAATTCTGGCAACTATTCAGGCTTGGTAGTTACAGACAATCGCTGTTTATTCATATTCTCCCCTGATAAAAATTATTGGCTTGATATATACTTCCAATATCCCATCCGCTCCGGTTTTCACTTCCATTTGTTCAATATCCGTCTGGTAGGCGGTTCGTGCAGGAACTTCTTTGCCGTCAATATAGTAACGTACATTTCGTCTATCTACGCCCTTTGATTTCAATAAATCATCAATCTGTTTCGTTGCCCTTTCTTCCTTTACCCGCTCTTTGGACTTCAATGTAACAATTATAACCCCATTTATACCACGTGTTCCATAGATTGCAGTGGCCGAAGCATCTTTCAAAATCTCAATACTTTCAATATAATCAGGATTCAGTGCAGCGAAGATTTCGGAAGGAAGCTCCACTTTATTCACGATAAATAAGGGTTCATTGGTTCTGATAGGAGCATAGTCTCTGATAACCAAAGTACTGTCTCGCTTCGGAGACTGCGTCACAAGAGTTTTATTTTTCAAAGTATCTTTGAAAAGCACACCCTCCTTCATCAAAGGAGTTCCAGCATGGACAGATATAGCGACAGATATCACTAATAATAGAAATACTCCCCAAAAGAAGCTATATCCCTGGCGAATTCGTTTTCCTTGTCTCATAGCATTATCTTTTAAGTGATTAGATTATAAACCGTCTCAAACAAAATTACTTAAAAGTAATGACTTAAACAAAGAAATAAGAAACAAAGTGTCTATTCGGCAGACAATTCCTTCAATTTATCAAACAGAAACTCGCGCTTACTCGCGTTCGTACCTTCATCCCAATAACGAATGATGCCTTTTTTATCAACCAGCAAAGTAGTCGGCGTCACCTGTACCTTAAACAGATTGAAGAAGAACAGTTCGTCAGCTATATGGGTAAAGAGGAAGGGACGGTTTTCAACAATCTTCTTTATCTGTTCCGCCGTGTTCCAGGTAGTAGAGAAATAAGTCACATCCGGACAAACTTTCATCCACTCGTTCAGATCCGACATTTCCTTGATGCAGGGTCCGCAACCAGTATGCCAGTAATTCAGGACAAAAGGCTTTCCAAGTATATCAGCTTTTGTCCAAACGCGGCCTGTCGTGTCCGTTACTTTAAAGTCCGGAAATGGCTTTCCCACCCATTCGTCAAGAGTAACCGAATTACTAGCTATCCCCAGCACAGGAGCCTTTCCCGAACGGGAAATTCTCAAAAGCTCTTCCCCACCGGGCACCTCTTCCACCGGAATCCGATATTTTATTGCGTACTCCGGTAAAGTCTTTCCCTTACCCAATCTAATCTCCCAAGCAGAGTGTCCTTCGTCATCTTGTAGCATAGCAAGACGATCTCCTTCTGCACTCCTGACTCCCGGTGGCATACCATTAAAGAAATATCCATCGATAAGATAATATTTATCACTGGTAGTCTGGGCAGAGCAAAGCCCCACCCAAACAAACATCATAGAGAGAAACAAAAAGAGAGAATTCCGTTTCATATAAAAATAGATTTGATTATTCGTCTTTTAAAGTGATTGTGACCTTCGGTGCAACTTTCACCTTAGCAGTCTTCATACCCACATAGGAAGCTACCAGCTTATCTCCCTTTGAGACAGATATGACAAAACGTCCATCTACATCAGTAATTGTTCCTTTGTTTGTTCCTTCAATCAAAACAGCAGCACCCACAATAGGTTCTCCATCCTTATCCTGTACAATGCCTTCAATCTTCATACCGTCGTTCACGGGAACATACATAACGCCTTTGTTTTTCTTACTAGTGATGTAAATCGTCCCTTTGCTATTCTCATCTTTCCTTACCTCGATACTTTCTATCTGGTCGACCGACACCACTTCATCCAGTTCTTTCCCTTCCATATCCATTTTTACACCATCGACATAAACGGTCAAATCATCCTTAGAAGCAGGATTATCCCCCATAAAAACCTTCCATTGCTTCTTATTATCTGCCTTAATTGATATATTCGACTTACCTGCCCCCTTCACTGTCAGAGAAGTAGCTGCCTTATCCACATCCTTTGTTCCTATAATCATAGGATATGGCTCTTGCTTCAAAGTAATCAGAATTACACCATTCTTCCCCTTTTCACCATATAACTTAGTAGCTGATTCATCTTTCAAAACAGACATACTTTGTATGCTTTCTGGCTTCAATGCCCCCATCACAGACGAAGCCACCTCTTTACCATCTACAATGAACAATGGCACTTCCGTTCCACTACCAGTTCCCACTCTTCTGTCTACTGTTACTGATTGAGAAACCGTCACTTCCCCGCCTTCCAGTCTAAACAACACCGGCATTGTAAATTTCACTGCTACCGCCTGTCCCTTCTGCATTCCCGGCTTCCACTTCGGCATCGACTTCACCAATCGGATAGCCTCAGCATCCAGTTCTTTATCTACCGAACGGATAACTTTAGGTTCCGTCACATTTCCTCCTTTATCAACAACGAACTGCACCGTGACACGCCCTTGCGTACCGTTTTTCTTTGCAGATTCAGGATATTTCATATTCTTCTGAATATACTCTAAGGCAGCAGGCATTCCTCCATCAGGATATTCCGGCATCTGTTCAACCATTTCAAAAACCGGAGAACCTTTCAGTTTGTCACTCACCTCCACAGGTATATACTTCACCTCTACCGGCTTCGTTGTATCTTTCAAGACTGTACTCATCTGTACTGCTTCTTCGGCAGTTTTTGTGGCTTTTGCTTCCACAATTGCTGTCAAATCATTAACTTTGACGGCAGAAATCTCTTCTGCGGTTTCCGAGATTTCAGGACGGGCAAAAGCAGTAACTGCAATCGCAGCTACCGGAAGTATATACAGATACTTCAACTTCGCCCACGGATTCGATTTTTCTTTTAACATCATAGTGATACGTTTTTTAAGTTTACTGTGATTAAAGCTGTTGGCCATAGAGTAGAGCCTTGTGCCAACAGCTTTTTTAATTAATAATAATTGGTATTGTTTCGCGTCAACGCCTTTTTCAATCACTGTTTCATCTGCTTCATACTCATGGATATTCTGCAATTCCTGCTTCAGCAGCCACGAAGCCGGATTGAACCATTGAAAAAATATACAAATATCTGCCACCAGCAAATCCCACGAATGCCGATTCTGGATATGAGCCAATTCATGGATAAGTATCTCACGCCCGTTCTCATCCAAATCTTTCTGCGAGATAACGATATACTTCATCCAACTGAACGGAGCTATATCATGGTCATGTACAATCAAAGTTACTTTTTCTTTGCCACCGGTATATTTTTCAAGTTGTTCTTTCCTACCCGACCGTAGCAGGCCACCCAATTTCAACAGTGAATACCCATTTCGGAAGGCAAAAAACAAAATACCGGTCAGATACACCAATAGTGCCACTTGTATCCAAGTCACCGTCACTTCCTCTGCCTGCAACTCTGCCGTGTTTGCAGTGTTCATCATGTCTGCCAGCATCAGCCACTGCTCCAGGGTCATCATTGTTTGATGGACCTCTGTCTGTTTCTCCACAGTCACCTCCACCAGCGGCAAGAGGCATGACAGTAACAATATGCTCAGTAATGCCACCCGGTTGAAACGATGAAACGTTTCGCGGCTCAGCAATAAGCGGTAGAACAGGTAGAACACCGCCAGACAAACCGACGACTTCAATATATAGACAAAGAAAATTCCCATATTGATGTACTATTTTATAATTTACTCAATTCTTCTTTTATCATTTCTGCACCGGGGAAACCGGTAACTTTATATGCAATATTCCCTTCCCTGTCTACAATAAAATAAGTAGGTATTCCGGGATATTCATACAGTTTTCCCATAGCAGAACTTTGTTCACTGGTAATCCGGTAGTGTATACCGTGAATATCAGGTATTGTGATTTTCCATTTTCCTTCGGGTGAAGATTCATCCGCCACATAAACATACACCACATCCTTCAATTCTTCCTTAACCGGCTGTAAGCTTTTCATTGCCCTTATGCAGGGTCCACACCAAGTATTCCACATATCTATCAATACCACCTTTCCACGATACGGGCGGGTGATAGTAATTATAAGGTTATCTGCCGTAACTAAAGTATCCAGTTGGCAAATGGTATAACCGGTTTTCTTTGCACTTTCCGCAAGCAAATCTACTATTTTTTGATTCCGGATATTCAAAGCTTTCTTTATTTCCGGTTCGGCAATACTATCCAAAGTCAACAATTGCTCCTCGCTCAACGGCTTCACTCGGGCAAGAGCATCCCCTAAAGGTTTTGCACGCAAAACGTCCTCCCAGATAGATTCCGGTTCAAACTTCCCTTTGAAATTTTCGGTAGCCACGCGTACAAAATCCGGATAACTTCCATAGCGGATATAAGGCGAATGAGTAAAATCCAGTTTCAGAATTTCGTCATAATAGCTTTCATCCACTGTCATGTCTGCCCGCTTCACCCCTTTCTTTCCAGAAATCATCGGTGCATAACTGATATTACCTTTATATCCATTGATGGCAAAGAAATACGACATTTCCAGCTTAGTTATCAGATAAGTATGCGCAGCATCGCTCAATGACTTATTCTTCAATATGTCTGCACGATATTTTTCGTAAATCTTAGTCACATATTTCTTATACTGATTGGGAGTAACTCCACAAATATTCTCATAGAAATTCTCAGCACTATATATATTCATTAATGAACCATATTTTGCCAGTTCCGTATTCAATCCGGCATAGGTCCCTTCAAACCAAACAAGTTGTCCTTTTTCTTTCTTCCCGAACAGACGGGTTTCGGACCAGAAAATCGCCGGTAAATTTAAAGTCACTACAAGTTCACCGCCCGGGACAAGAAATAATTCAAAACGCTTTTTCCCTACCCGCAAAGTAGCTTCACCGGGCAACAGCAAATTTGTTTCATACCGGAAACTGCCATCTTCAGCTATTGGGATTGATTGTCCGAATATGTCGAAGAACAACCAGTCCGTACAATTAAAATTCAAAACGGTTCCATATCTTGAATTATATCCCAATATCCGCCCGCGTATCACCGTCTTTCCATTTTTCAGTTCAGGGTCAGGCAAAGGCTGGGAATAATCTAACTGCTGGTTCAGAAGTTTTTCAGGTACTCCGATATCAGGCTTTTTCCCGTCCAGACGCACTCCGTATATACACCAGCCCTTATCATCCGAATCCGGCATTTCCATGAAATCGAAACTTTCCGCATCCATAGGGAGCGGTTCAAATTTCAGTGTCACGGGCAACTCACCCGAAGCCGGTACTCGTGTCCACAATTGTTTAGAGAAACCATCGCCCCCTAAATATGCATATCTTTTTCCGGCAACCTGCAAAATCGTTGTCGAATCTATTCTCACATCATCGCCCGAGATAGAATATATTTTTGCATCCACCCACGTTGTATCCTTGCCCAACGTCACTTTCTCTATTTCAAGTTGGCTACCGCTAGCTGCCATGAAATAAGGTGCTTTCACTGTTTTCTTTGCCTGTAAACCTACGCAAACAGCTACCAGGACCAAACAAGTTATCGCAATGTTTTTCATAATCTCCGGCATTTAAAGTTACTATTTTGTTCCTTTCTCCACTTCAGCAATCAGTTGCTTCAGGTCGTCCAGAGAGATATCCTCCTCTTTTACCAGAGATGACACTGCACTGAGATACGAATTATTAAAGTACTTGCTGATTACCTTCTTCAGTGTTCCTTTACTGAAATCGTCCCTATTCACCACTGCATAATATTGATACGTATTACCATATGTCTTATGCGCCAAGAAGCCTTTTTCTTCCAGCCCCCTTACAATCGTGGATAAAGTATTGAAATGTGGTCTCGGCTCTTCATAGAAAGCCAACATCTCTTTCACAAACAGCGGACCTTTCTCCCAGAAAAATCCCATAATCTCTTCTTCTTTCGCAGTTAATCCTTTCATAGTCTTCATTTGTTTTTTGCAAATAACTAAAATATTTAGTTTATAAACTAATTTTCCTCGTTAAATAAAACTAAACGCAAAATACCTACAAATAGCGATTGCTATTTTCAGGGAAAATCCGTTCCTTTGCGCACGAATAAATAAAGAAAGAAAGGATAATCTACAATGAATGAACCGCATAAGTATCGCGCCACAGACAAAATGAGCGACCTTATCTGTGATAACTACTCCTTATTAATGGTTATGAGCCGCTTCGGTCTCTCTCTGGGTTTCGGAGATAAAAGTGTGAAGGACGTTTGTGAAGCCCAAGGCGTAGACTACCGCACCTTTCTCGCAGTAGCCAATTTCATCAGTGAAGAACAATATGCCTATACCTATAGTGAAGATGAAGATGCTTTTTCCATCCCTGCACTAATGAACTATCTGAAACAGGCACACACCTATTTTCTCGATTTCAAGTTACCGGTCATTCGCCGTAAGCTCATTGAGTCCATCGACTGTTCAGGTACCGACAACATCGCCTATCTCATTCTGAAATTTTTCGATGAATATGCGAAGGAAGTACGTCGCCATATGGAGTACGAAAACGAGGCTGTGTTCACCTACGTAGAAAAGCTCCTGGAAGGTAATCTTGCTGAGAATTATGACATAGCAACCTTTGCCAGCAAACACAATCAGATAGAAACCAAGTTGACAGAGCTGAAAAATATCATCATTAAATATTATCCGGAAAAAGAGAATAACAACAAGCTCAACGCCGTTCTTTTCGATATCTTCAACTGCGAACATGACCTTGCTTCACACTGTCAGGTAGAAGACTACATGTTTGTTCCTGCTGTGGCACAATTGGAAAGGAGATTGAAAAATGAACAATAACGCCTCTTCTATAAAAATAGCAGTTGCGGAGACTTCTGTTATTATTCGTAGTGGGCTTACAGCAGTATTAAAGCGCTTGCCCAACCTGAATGTACATCCAATAGAAGTCTCTTCTCCGGAGTCTTTACAGAGCTACATCCACCTGAACACGCCGGATATTCTCATTGTCAATCCAACCTTCGGAGGCTGGTTTGACCTCGCTACACTCAAAGCCGAAAACGGCAAAGTGGAGACTAAATATCTGGCACTTGTATGCTCGGTCATCGACAGTAACTCATTAAGAGAGTATGATGACCATCTTTCCATCTGCGATGATGCAGAAACAATTGCCACCAAAATCAATCAGTTGCTTTGCACCGACGAAGAAGAGGAAAAAGAAAACGAGCAGGAAACACTCAGCCAGCGCGAAAAAGAAATTATCACCTGTGTTGTGAAAGGCATGACCAACAAAGCCATTGCCGACCAACTTTACCTCTCCATCCACACTGTTATCACCCATCGCCGAAACATTGCCCGCAAACTGCAAATACATTCTCCGGCAGGTCTCACCATTTACGCTATTGTGAATAAGCTGGTGGAATTACAGGATATCAAGGATAATTTATAAAAAGGGTACATTAGGATTTATTCCTAACATACCCTTTATTCATATACTCTTTTTAAATGAAATCTATCTTTTCAAAGCTTTTCATTTAAGTTTGGTCGACTGATTCTTTTCCATAACCTTGTCCTTCATCACTTCTAAGATCCAGACGTACATCGTTTTTTATCCAAACTCCATCAAAACAGACTGAACATTATAGGTACCTTCGATACCACTTTTACCAATTTCAAACCCATAATGTCCTCCACTCACATCAATATTATACAAACTTTTCCGCATTCATAGGGTGCATTCGCTATAACCCCCAAATCTATAAATCAAAAGTAAAAATAGATTTTAATTATCAATCCCTTACAAGAAGTTAAGAGTTTATCGACAAGGAGTTAACTTTTTGTTGACGAACTCTTAACTTCTTGTCAACAGAGTATTAAATGAAAAAATTCCCGTTCCTTCACGATATCACATCGGGGAAGACGGGAACCTTTTTTCCTTAATAAAAGTGGTTACGTAATTATGACTAACTAATTCATTAAATCTGATGTTGCAAAAGTAGGGTATTTGCAGAGATACCACAATCCCTAAAACAAGGTATAATGAAAGAATCTAATAGCCATAATTAGGTATTTATGCCCATAAATTGTTCTATTTATACTTGAAAGCCAATATATAATACACAATCAGCACTATCGCCATCAGACAACCGACACCGACTGTGAGCATATTACACAGCCCCTGCGGAATGCCATATTCTACCTCCACCTTATTAAAAACAAGGACAAGGAAGAGCAGGACTATCATGATATTCAGCACCCGGGCAAGACGAATTGCCAGAAAAAACTGTGTGGCAACATTCTGCTGGGTGATACGTACCGGAAAATGCACAAAACGGATAGGCAAGTAGGCTGTAGCACCTATAGCCAGAAGACTGAAAGTGCCAAGCCCGGCAGATAAAAGAGAGAAGTTTGCCGTTACTTTATCTTCCACATGAAGATAAACCCATATTGCACATACCCAGGCAGCAACCGCAAATAATGCAGCAACACCTTCCATTATGCGATCCACAACAGTAGGATGTATGCGGATAGCAGAAATTTCTTTAGCAGAATAAGGACCGAGATTTAACATAAAACTATAAATTTATAATTTGACAGTTTATAATATACGATTGAAATAGCCAATCACTTATCACTAACAACTAATCACTGAATTACGTTTCAGACTCCTGAGGCGGAGGAGTATTTTTAATCTTCTTCATCCGCCCGCTCTTCCGCAACGCCTCAGCAATAATCCACTGAAGCTGCCCGTTAGTGCTGCGAAACTCATCGGCTGCCCACTTTTCGAGAGCATCCATGGTTGCAGCATCTACACGCAGGACAAAGCTTTTGGTTGAAGTTTCTTTTTTAGCCACGATTCTATTTTATAATTTAATGATTTACAAATTATGGTTGAATTTATATTATAGCAAACTCCCATTGCGGATAAATGACGCAATATCATCCATTACATATCCAACTACAGGCGACTCACGCTCATACTCAAACGGAGTAGCTTTACCACTACCCTCCTGCAACATATGATTGAGCTTGGGGTAAGATTTAAAGAAGGCATTCTTATTACGCAGTAATCCCAAACGTCATAACCCAAAATCCTCCATAGTGACCTGATAATCACGTTCGCCCTGCAGTATAAGCATAGGTAAAGTTAGTTTAACAGCTACCTCCACAGGTTTGTATGCGTTAGCAAACTCCCAGTAAGAACGGGGAACACCCAATAACAAGGGAATCTTATCATCAAACTCCGACGTACCCAGTTTCTTTGTATTATCCGCCTGCTTCTTGATTTCTTCAATCTGTTTTTTAGCACTGCCAGAAGAATCCCTCAGAGAAGAAATATAGCTCACCTGCTCAACAATGGCATCTTCAAACGGGCGGGCTAAAGCGGCTACAAGAATAATACCTGCAACCCCGTCAGCACGCTCTGCAATACGAGGGGCAAGCGTAGCACCCAAACTATGACCTAACACATAAACACTATCCGCATCAATTTCCGGCAATGTCTTTACCCAAGTTGTAATAGCTACAGCATCATCAACACTTTCGGTATCATAATCCATTTCCCGACCTTCAGGTACACAAGCCGCTCCATAAACTTTTGTACGTTTCTCATAACGTACCGTTGCAATGCCACGTTCTGCAAGCCCCCAAGCCAAATCACGAAAAGGCTTATTCGGTCCAACAGTTTCATCACGATCATTCGGACCGGACCCATGTACGAGGATTACCAGAGGGACTTTCTTCTTTCCTACAGGCAATGTCAAGGTTCCAGGTAGTTTAAAACCATCAGCTCCGACTGTTACATCCCGTTCAAGCATCTTTTCTTTATTATAAACTACCGGCTGTGCTGTAGAAACAGCAGGCACGGGCATCAGACGAATTGTATTCATTCTGCCGTCAGCATCGAATGACAACAAGAAGCGAAGACTGTAGCGCTCAAACTTCAAATCGGAATAATAAAGTGTAATGCCTTGTGCAGTCTCTTTCTGCCACTCTCCTGTAGACTGGAGTTTGCCGAATTGTCTTTCCGACTGTTTAAACATATCTTTGAAGACGTCCGGAGATAACTTCTCCTGCAACTCTTCTGTTAAAAGAGCATGAATACTATCACCCTGATTCGCTACAAACAATTCGTATACATGCTTGGCACGGCCCATATTTGCATCTTGAGCAAAAACCGCTGCCACATACCCCAGTAGTAAGCCGAGCACTAATGCCCACTTATATAGAAAAGAAAAGTTCATACTATTCTGATTAATGATTTAACGTACCCGCATTAATAACCGGCTGTGCGGCCTCATCGGCACAAAGCACTACTAACAAATTGCTGACCATAGCCGCCTTTTTTTCTTCGTCCAGTTCAACAATCTCCTCCTCAGAAAGTTTATGCAAAGCCATTTTTACCATAGAAACAGCACCTTCCACTATTTTCTCACGGGCAGATATAATGGCCGAAGCTTGTTGACGGCGAAGCATCACCGCAGCAATTTCAGGCGCATAAGCCAAATAGTTGATTCGCGCTTCCACCACTTCCATACCTGCCATTGCAAGGCGTTCGTTCAGCTTCTGTTCTAACTGTTCATTGATTTCCTCGCCACCGGAACGAAGAGTCAGCCCTTCGGCGTCCGCCTCATTATCATCATAAGCATATTGTCCGGCCACCTGACGCAAAGCTGCATCGCTTTGTATCTTCACAAAGTTCTCAAAAGCGTTCATACGACTAGCCACCGCATTACCTATAGTAATCTGGTTAGCATTCCCCGATGTATGAGCCGAAGATGCCATCGTCTGTGAATCAATCTCAAACATAGCCTTATAGGTATCTTTGAGTTTCCACACCAACACCAAACCGATGAGAATAGGGTTACCAATCTTATCATTCACTTTGATAGGTTCCACGTCCAGGTTACGGGCACGAAGAGAAAGCTTCTTCTTATCCAGAAATGGATTCACCCAGAAGAATCCGGTTTCTTTAAACGTTCCCTTGTATTTGCCGAAGAAAACCATAGCCCGAGCTTCGTTCGGCTCCAACTGCATATAGCCGGCAAACATTACCAACCAGACAATGCAAAGAATAGCAGCCACAACTGCCGTTGGAATGCAAGTGATAAAACCAAAGTAGATAAGTGCTGGCAATACAATAAGGTGAATAAATAAGCCTAAGAAGCCATTCATCTTAAAACCGTTGAAATCCTTTTCTTTTGTTTCCATACTTTATAGATTTAATTGATATCATTTTGATATCACAAATATATCGAATAATTCATTAGAAAAACAAGAAAGAAAGGAAGAATTTGCAAGGAATTAAAGATTATTAAGGAGAAAAGTAGTTTTTGTTGTATCTTTGCCTATAGAAGAAATAATTAGCCATATTATGAAAAAATGCACTATATCACAAAGCATTCATTTACTGCTACTTTTACTTTTCATATCCTGTAAAGTTATTGCGCAACCCGTATGTCAGATCCAGCATTTTTCAGCTTATAACGGACTGTCACAACGAACAGCAATGAACATTATACAGGACTCCAAAGGATTTATCTGGTTCTCCACATGGAACGGGCTGAATAAATTCGACGGATATACCTTTAAAAATTATAAAGCATATCCCGGAGATGGCAATACACTGACCAGTAACCGCCTATCATACATCACCCCTACACAAACCAGTGACATCTGGTGCCAGACTTATGACTATCGCATCTACCTGTTTGACAGCCGTAGTGAAAAATTCACGGATATCTTACGCCCAATCGAAGTTCGGAACCAACAATCTTACGCTGTACGTATCGTCTACAGTCTTCCAAAAGGAATTAGTTGGATTGTATGTGAAAAAGAAGCTTTCCGGATTGATGAACAAAAATGTAAAGAAGGGGAAGGAATCACTCTTTACAGCCCGAAACAGAAGAACCTAAAAGGTAATCACATCATCACCATACACCAAGATAGTGATGGGGATGAGTGGATATTGACCGACAAAGGAGTTTCCATTATCGGAAAGAAGAAAATAGAATCTGATATTCCCTTTAAGAGTATCAGGGAAGATAATGGTAATATATATCTGGTATCCCCTGACAACCAAATCGCCATATATCACCCCCAAACACAACACCTTCAGTTCTATAAAATGCCTTTCCCAACTTCCAATAACATCTACTCCATCCAGAGTCTGGGAAAAGATAGTATCGGATTATGTACAGACAACGGCTTATATATCTTCTTTGCCCAAAACAAGAAATTCCGGCAAATCGATCCTCGTACACCAACCTATCCGTCATCCAGAGTTTCATCCGCATTTAAAGACCGGCATGGAGAATTATGGTTGTTTTCTGATATAGACGGAGTAGTACGCTACAACTTATCTACAGAAGACAAGCAACATTATATAACTCCTCAGGAGGATCTTCCAAATGCTGAGCGTGTCAACCGTGATTTTATCTTCGAAGACTTACAAGGAACCTTATGGATGAATCCTCACAATGGCGGTTTCTGTTACTATGACCGGAAAGACCGACAATTAAAACCATATTACACCAACTATAATGATCCGGGATCCAAATACAGTCCCAACATTCTCAACTACTTCCTCGATTGCCAAGGCAACCTATGGTTCTGCAATAACTGGGACGTAACCAAGATATCATTCTTCCCCCATGCCTGCCATCTGGAATCCATTGATAACGGCTTCGAAACCCGCGCTTTCCTTATAGACCAGGAAAAAGACTTCTGGGTAACCACCAAAAAGGGGTTCATCAGAATTTATCAGGCAGATGGAAACCTAAAGGGATATCTGACCCCAGAAGGTAACATCAGCCCGAAACCTATATCATTTTCCAAAAACATCTACTGTTTTATGGAAGATACAAAAGGAATTATCTGGATGGGCAGTAAACAGGACGGGCTCTTCCGAGTAGAAAGAGCCAGCGATAACCGTTTCAAGATAACTCAGTTTGCCCACCAGAAGGACAATCCGTACAGTCTAAGTCATAATAGTATTTACACTATTTATCAAGATAGTCGTAAACGTATTTGGATAGGCTGCTTCGGAGGAGGATTAAATCTGCTGGAAGAGACACCAGAAGGTGAAATACGCTTCCTGCATAACGGCAACCAACTTAACAAGTATCCCCAAGCACATTTTGCGAAAGTACGGTATATTACTGAAATCGATAATGCATTACTGGTAGCTACAACGGAAGGGTTACTAACCTTCTCTTCCGAATTCACACGCCCGGAAGAAATAAGTTTCCACCGGAACATACGAATTCCGAATAAGAGGTCCAGCCTTAGCAGTAATGACGTCACCTATATCTATACAGACAGCCGAAAAGACACCTATGTACTCACGTTTACCGGTGGCATCAATAAGATATTATCTGAGAATCTGTTAAGTGATGAAATTGAGTTCAAAACATACACCACACAAGATGGCCTGCCATCCGACCTTGTGCTGTCCATGATTGAGGACAGTCAGAGAAATCTTTGGATAATAGCAGAAAATGCATTAAGTTGTTTCAATCCGGGAAAGGAGACTTTCGAATATTATGACAAGAAATATCTGCAACGGGAACTCTATTTTACCGAAGCTGCCCCCGTACAGAATAAACAGCACCAACTACTGTTAGGTACGGATATCGGGGTTCTGAAAATAACACCTGAGCAGCTCAGAAAGAGCACCTATGCCCCACCTATCGTTTTTACGGATCTGAAAATACAAGGTACTTCACAAAAGCTGGACATTGATGATCTGGAAGAATTAAAACTGAAACCCTCCGAACGTAACGTGATCTTTCAGTTTGCCGCGCTGGACTATACAGATCCGGCATCTATCAGCTATGCCTACCGTTTAAAAGGACTGGAAGAACACTGGAATGAAGTAGATAACAGCCGTTCTGCAAACTATATCAATCTTCCTCCGGGAAACTATGAATTACAGGTACGTTCCACCAACAGTGACGGAGTATGGACAGAGAAAACACGAATACTGCCCATCACCGTACTTCCCACATTTTGGGAAACGTATTGGGCATGGATACTCTATGCTGCATTGTTTGTACTATCAACAGCAACCATCGTCTATATTATTCTTTATATCTACAAGTTGCAACACCGGATAAGTATTGAACAACAACTAGCCAACATTAAGTTACGCTTCTTCACCGATATTTCACATGAATTACGCACTCCGTTAACACTCATATCCAGTCCGGTAACCGAAGTACTGGAACATGAAACTCTTTCTACCAACGCACGCAAGCACCTGACGCTGGTACATAAGAACACAGAACGCATGCTTCGTCTAGTCAACCAGATACTGGATTTCCGAAAAATAGAAAATAAGAAAATGAAAGTATTACTGGAAAAGACAGATGTGATTGCATTGCTGCAAAAAGTAATGGATAATTTTCGCCTCATTGCCGAAGAGAAGAATATAAACTATCAGTTACAAACGAACCAGGAAGTAATATCTGCCTGGATCGATCAGGACAAATTCGAAAAGATTATCTTCAACCTGTTATCCAATGCATTCAAATACACTCCGGCAAATAAATCCATTACAGTTTATGCCAACGTGGAAGAGGATAAATTAAAAGTGTCCGTAACCGATGAAGGTATCGGCATTGACCCGAAAAAACAGCAAACGCTCTTCCAACGTTTTGAAACACTGGTGAAATATAATATATTGCAACCGTCCTCCGGTATCGGTCTGTCACTTGTAAAGGAGCTGATAGAGCTTCATTGCGGCAGCATCGAAGTAAAGAGTCAGCCCGAAGTAGGTAGCGAATTTATCGTCACACTGCCAATGGGGAAAAAGGTATATGAAACAAATGAGAACACAGAATTTATATTGGATGACGGGACTTCTACAGAAACTGTCAGTACTACCGATGAAGTTTCTTCAACGGTATCCGCTGATATGGATGAAGCAACTCCGATCTCTATACTGATTGTGGAGGATAATACGGAACTACGGAGCTTCCTGCATACCATTCTCTCGGAAAATTATAAAGTTATTGAAGCAACTAATGGTCAGGAAGGTTTGGAACGTGCACAGGAGTATGTTCCCGATCTTATCATTAGTGATATCATGATGCCAGTAATGGATGGCCTGGATATGGTGAAGAGCATCAAGGAAAACCGGAACATCTGCCATATACCTATCATTCTGTTATCTGCCAAATCTTCATTAGACGACCGTATTTCCGGTTTAGAGCAAGGTATAGATGACTACATCACCAAACCCTTCAGTGCTACTTACCTGAAAGCCCGCATCAAGTCACTATTGCATCAACGCAAACAATTACAGGAAATTTACTGGAAAGAATGGTCAGAAAAACAGAAAAAAGCATCGGCATCTCCCATTGATTTGTCTCCTTCCCAACCACAAATCACGCCTTATGACGAGCAGTTCATGCAGCAAGTAATGGAAATAATGGAAAAGGAAATGGATAATTCTGAGCTGACTATCGAAGAGTTTGCACAGAAGTTGGGACTGGGACGTACAGTCTTCTACCAGAAGTTGAAGTCCATCATTGGTTTGTCACCAGTAGATTTTATACGAGAAATACGAATCAAACGTGCTGTACAGTTAATAGATAGTGGAGAATATAATTTCTCACAGGTAGCGTATATGACAGGCTTCAATGATCCTAAGTATTTCAGTAAATGTTTCAAGAAGCAGGTGGGAATGACTCCATCAGAATATAAAGGAAAGTCCGGACTTTCCTAAGCCCGGACTTTCTTTTGAGAGAATCTTATCCTGAATCTAATACCTACAAATTAAAACCATCTCGGGTCTCCTGCCACGCCTGTTCCTGCAAATCCGGCACCCGGTTTAATGTGGAAATCACCATTGGCAGGATCTACAAACAATCCGTAGATATCCAAATTCACAACTGTGATATCGGCTAACGGGCGAGAGTCCTCCACCAGATCATTTGTTTTGTAAGAGCCACCATAAGAAATGGAAACATTACCGTAGTTACCATTTGTAGAGTGAAGTTTCTGACCACCGTTAGGACCGGCAAAAATACAATTCTCAATAGTCAGTGTCGGTCTGGAGTTATTGTCAAGCAACCAAAGGTGAGTCATCTTTTCTGCAATATTTACCAGAGTTATGTTTTTGAACTTGATATCAGTCTTCACACGTATATCAGCAATACGGGTGTTAAACTCGGTCAGTGTGCTGTTCGTTACATTAATAGAAGGAATGGTACATCCTGAACCTACATTAAGGAAACTCCAACCGCCGGTATTTGATACCAGACAGTTATTAAAGTTGATGCTATTACCTTCGGCACCACTGTGGAGGCGAACCGCAGAGTTAACCTTCTTCACTTCGCAACCCTCAAAGTTGATATCATGGAACTTCTCTGCACCTACCTGGAACATAAATCCACCGTCTGAATTCATACTGAGATATTCGAAGTTTACATCTTTCACTTCACTTTCAATTGCGAAATAGACTTTGTTCAGTTGCGACAACTTACCACTGGCATCTTCCGAACCGACGAAACTCACATCTTCTATTCCGGTTGGAATCATAATCGTACCTTCCAAATTCCATTCCAAACCGGCCGCAAAATTTATTGTAGCTCTCTTATATCCTTTTCCAGCATATTCAGCCAGGAATTCATTGATATTTTCCACTCCCATATAACCAGGAACATTAAGAACAACACTATTTATAAAACCGGAAGTTTTCACATCCATCGTTCCACGCAATACTTCATTATAGAATATCTGTACAATATAAGAAGTACCCATTTCAAGACTTTCAAAAGTAGCACTGGCATTCTGTATTTCAGCTGCGGTCAATGCATGGTTCTCAACCACTACACTGTCCGTATCCATCAGCACAAGGTTAGTTACACGGTCAGTCTGTTCCCAAAGCATAGTAAGACTGTTTACCGTCGGTCTGCATCCTCTGAAGATTTGTTCAGCCGGCGTAGTGAAAGTAAATGAGCTCAGTTTGGATTTCAAGGATGCATCGGCATTCTCAGCATGCATACGTACCCAGTAGTTGGTAGTACCATCGAAGCCTTCAAACCACGTACGATATTCCACTTTCATGGCTGTATTGGAGTCTGCAAACGGGGTCAAAGTATCAGCTAAAATCACAATCGACTTATCAATTGTTGTAAAGTCAGCATCTTTACTGAATTCAAACACGTAATTAGCTGCATCAACCACTCTAGTGTGTTTAATTTGGATGGAAGTAGGTTTCAGGCTGCTTGCCTCAAAAATCAAAGGCTTGAACAGACGGTTCTCACCGGTAGCCACTTCCCAGTCATTCACGTCACGGTCGCACGATGAAAAGACTGCGGCTGCCATTACGAGGGATGCGAATATGTTTTTAAGTTTCATAATCTTCATTTTTTAATTCTATAGTCCGTTTATTAATAACCGTAGGAATTTACCAGATTACCCTTTGACTGATAAATGTCCGTATCATAGATAGCGTATGGATGGCGGTAATTACAAGTTCCGTTACCGATAGGATATTGTTTCAACATATCTCCAATTTCGGCACCATTCTTCAATCTGCTAAGCAATGCACTATAGTCATAAGATGCATTGATACCGGTTGCCATCACCAGAATCTTGGCAAGTTCGTCACGGTAAGTAGTGCCGGAACCGGTTTCAGGTTTCGCATAGGCTTTCGGGAACCAATCCAGCTTTTCATAACCAGCAGGGGCTGTACCCAACTCCTGATAATAGTTGGGACTTGAATAGTCTACATACAGATTGTCATCTGTTCTCTTCTTGTAATACAATACCGTAGGGAAGTCCGTAGGCTGATATGTCTTATCAAAAATCGTCACCGGATGTTGATTATCGAGCATCAGACAAAGAGTTTCTTTCATGGCTTCAATCTTAGTATCGAGTAATCCCCAACGAATCAAGTCCATCTTACGAATGCCTTCACCACCAAACTCCCAGGCACGTTCATTCACGATAGCATTGAAGAAATCAGAATCATATTGCAGGATTTCAGAAGACCCTGTACCAAATGCACGCTCACGAACTTTTTCCAAAGCCTGGCGGGCAGTCATACCGGCAGTTGTGTTCAATTGGTCCGGACCATAAAGTTCGTTCATAGCCTCAGCAAACATCAGATAGATATCAGAATAACGCATCACAATCCAGTTGATACCCGTAGCTACACGGCCGGCAGCCGCCAAGTGAAGGGCACGGTAAGTTTCACTAGTCCAATACATACGCCATTTGGCATAGTGAACGTTTACTGCATTAAGACTAAAGTCCTCATAGTTTTCTTTGCGCCAACGGCCGAAAGTCAGTGTTACATCACGACGTTTATCGGTTTTGCCAAAAGAATAGAAATAATAGATAGTAGAAGTAACATAACTGCTACCCATACCTTGCTGTCCGTACATAGAACCTTGCTGTACTTCCCAGCCCATCAGAGTACCAACATCACCAGTATTACCCACACCTAAGCCTACCTCATACAAATTTTCGTTATAAGGATTCTGATCCAGATGGTTCACCGTCTTCCAGATGTTTTCAAAATCGGGGTCCAATTGATGCGGATTCTCAGGATCACCCAGAATCTCGGCACATTGTTTAGCTGCTATTTCATAATACTCCTTATAATTTTTTACCCGACCTACATAGTAGCCGTTCATTTCAGGAATAGAGGGATGTTTCTCCAACTGTAAGTCAGGGAACTGATTTCCATCACGTAACGACCAGCCGCCGGCAAACAATGCTACACGTGCCAACAGCCCTTTTGCGAATCCTTTGCTGATACGTTCTGCCGTAGAAGCTTTACCACTGCCCAACCAAGGCAGGTATCCAATTGCTTCCTGCAAGTTTTTCACAAGGTCGGCATAAACAGAATCACGGTCAATCTTGCCGATATATACATTGGAAAGGTCAGAATTGGAAGTTGTCTTCTTATAAGGAATATCTCCATAAATACGTACCAACTCAAAATAAGCCAAAGCTCTCAGAGTTAAAGCTTCACCCAACAACGGCTGACCCACTGCCGGATTTGTTTTCAGCAATTCTCCTTCACGCATTCCCTCCACCGCAGCCGAAGCCAATTCGGCAAAACGGAAAATATTGTTCCAACGGGTAGTGGAGTTACCTGAATTACCGTAATAATGATTCTGACCATAGTCACTGTTCACTTCCTTATAGTTGGTAAGATAAAGATTACAGGTTTCCGTATCACTGATATTTTGCCAGTTTACAGAAATCTTTTGTCCATAAACGTAAGTATCGGACATGGTAGCATAAACTCCCATCAAAGCCGCCTCAGCCATAGCCTCGGTGTTGAACACATTCGTGTTGCTCTGTTTGGAAGGCGTATCAGTAGCCAGGAAGTCATCACAGGAAGTAGTGACCAGCATGGCAGCAGCCAAAGTTAATATATATAATTTCTTCATGATTATTAGTTTTTTAAAGTGTCAGGTTAATACCAAATAAGAATGAATGTGCTTTCGGATAAGCAGAGTAGTCAACGCCCGGAGTCAACGGAGTGCTGCGGCGGGTATCTACTTCAGGGTCCTGCCCGGAATACTTAGTCCAGCAATGCAGGTTGTAACCGGTGAAGTACACGCGGAGTTTTTCAACCAGGAACTTCTTTGTCCATGCTTTTGGTAATGTGTAACCGATAGTCAGGTTACTCAGTCGAAGGAATGAACCGTCTTCAATAGCATAGTCCGTCAGAACAGTGGAGTTCATCAACGGATGCCAAATAGTGGCATTCTGGTTGATTTCCTGCAAACGTGCCGGATTAGCATATTCACCATACATGATGTTGTAACCGGTTTCCGGGTCAATGGTGGTAAAACGTTTATCCAAAGACATATCGCTGCTCAGGTTCTGATATTTCTTGGAACCTGCATAAGTTGTATTATCAATCTTATTTGCATTAAGGATATCATTTCCATAGCTCCAATTGAACTGTATGCCAAAGTCGATACCTTTATAGTCTGCATTAATATTAAAGCCACCGGTATGTTTCGGCATAGTATTACCAATAATAGTACGGTCATCTGTCGTAATCTTATCAGAATCAGTATCCGTCAGTTTTTTCAGTTTCATGTGCCCCGGACCAAACCAGTTACCACTGGTTGCGATAATATCGCTACAATCAGCCACACCCGGTTTGATGATCCAACGTTTTGTTTCTTCATTGAAAGTGAAATCATCGAAAGAGTAGAAACCATCTTGCTTATATCCCCATATCTGACCGATAGATTTGCCTACAATAGCACGATAGTCGTCCGAACCGATGCTTACGCCCCATCCTGAAGATGCAATCATAGAATCGGAGCCATCCAGTTTGTCAATCGTATTACGGTTGAAAGAGATATTGAAGCCCAATGACAAGTTGAAGTCTTTAGTTTCAATGGCATACCAGTTGGCAGTTAACTCCAAACCTTTGTTGGTTGTTTGTCCCAGGTTACGATATTGAGTGGCATAACCGGAGTGAGTTGGGATATCCACAGCCAGAATCAAATCTTTAGTCACGTCATTATAAGCGTCGATCACCACATTCAGTTTATCATTGAAGAAGCCCAAATCCAGACCAAGATTGGCAGAAGTCTTGGTTTCCCAAGTCAGGTTCTCGTTACGGAGTGTATTGGTCGGTTTCAAACCGCTCTGCACTTTCTCACCGATATAGTAAAGTCTGTTGGCAGCACTTTCAAAGCTGTATTGCTGACGCCAGTAAGAGCCCACACGTGCATTACCGACCTGTCCGTAGCTTAAACGAACCTTGGCATTGGACAACCAGTTCTTAGTAGCTTCCATAAACGGTTCTTCGGACAGACGCCATGCCAATGCACCGGCAGGGAAGAACCCCCATTGCTTTCCGGGAGCAAATACATTTGTACCATCTTCACGGGCCGTAAAAGTCAGATAGTAACGATCTTTCAGTGTATAGTTCAAACGGCCGAAGAAAGAGGAAGTACGTGAAGGTTCGCCTATATCATTGTAAGTAGGTAGCGGATCACCATAGTTCCACATAGCCAATACTTGCTCTGCCGTAAAATCTTTCGGGAAAAACTTGGACTGAAGAGTCATCTTATCCGACTTACCGGAAAAGATTTCCTGCCCTAACATAATATTGAAACGGTGATCTTTCGCAACAGTGAAGTCATAGGTAAGGTGATTCTGCACCGTGAAGCGGTAGCCGTCAGTATATTCACGCTTGGCAACAGGCTGTCCGCCATTAGCATTAGACTCACCAGTCTTTTTTAACCAAATGTTATCCGTATGAGCTTTCTCGTAAGAATAACTACCCTGAATACGATAATCCAAACCTTTGATAATGTGGAATGTCAAACCGGCATTATAAGAGTTGACAAAGGAATATTGTTTCTTATACTCATTGGTAATGTTATAAATCGGGTCATTCAACATACTGGCAGCTTCCGCCCAGTCAAGTTCTTCGGAAGTACCTGCCAGGTTCTCCATAGACAACGTTGTGATACTCTTTACCGGAGCATATTTGACACCATCACGAAGCTTACGACCACCGGATACATCAGGACCATCAATCACCGTATTCGTGGTACGGGCCGTAATATCCAGATCGATAACCTTACCGAAAGACTTATTCAGCTTAATATTGAAGTTATCACGCACATAGTTAGAGTTCAGCATGATATAGTCTTCATCATCACGTGTATAACTGATATTGTAGCGCATAGTTTCCGTACCGCCCGAAAGAGATACATTGAAGTTCTTCTGTACACCGGTATTTCCATAAAGCTGGTCTTGCCAGTCGATGCCTTCACGATACTTGTAGAGATCTATATCATCCCACATACCATACATACTGTAAAAACCGGCACTGGATACATTCGGACTTGAGTCGATTTCCTTCTGATAATATACATATTCATAAGGAGAAAGTACATCCGTCAGGTTATACGTCTTCTTAATACCAACATAAGAGTTCACATCCACCACTGTTTTGCCAGCCTTACCACTCTTGGTAGTCACCAACACTACACCATTGGCACCCTTGGCACCATAAATAGCTGTAGAAGAGGCATCTTTCAACACTGTAATATCTTGAATATCGCCGGGAGGGATATCGTTGATATTCTTCACGATAAAACCGTCTACAATATACAGCGGAGAGTTGTCCTGAGTGATAGAACCACCACCACGCACACGTACCTTGATTTCAGCATCGGGAGAACCGTCTGTCACCGTTACGTTTACACCGGCCAGATGTCCGCTCATTGCCTGCAAGGCAGAAGTTACGGGAATGTCTTTCAGAACTTTGTCGTTCATGGAAGAAACGGATCCCGTCAGGTCCTTCTTCTTCATTGTACCATACCCCACAACCACTACTTCATCCAACATTTTCGAGTCATCCTGAAGCTTAATGCTCAGTGTTTTTCCGGCAACAGCATCTACTTCCTGGGACTGCATACCTATGTATGAGACAACCAGTTTCTTACTCTTTCCACTGACTCTTAAGGTAAAATCACCGTTTATATCGGTAATTGTTCCGTTGCCGGCATTGCCTTTCTCTACAACAGATGCACCGATAACACCTTCTCCGGTCGAGTCCGTCACATTACCCTTTACGGTAATCTCTTGTGCAGACAGCCCGATGGGAACCATCAACAGTATGGCCATTAGCCATACAAAACATTTGTTTTTCATTTCTACAGATTTTTGTTTCACATTAATAAAGGATTTAGTTTCACTTATTTTTCCTGATGCAAAAGTGACTAATTAAGAGTGTAGAGAGGGGTAAAAACTATCGGAAAAAGAGGAAAATATCTGTTATACCAATAAATACAAGCGGTTTATATAAAAAATCCCAGACTTTCACAAGCCCGGGATTCCACATGCAAAAAATGTCAATGTATTATAGTGCCGTTACTATTCATTAACTTAAAGAGAACTCTCAAGTCCTAATGAACCATAACGATTGACTGCACATACTTTCAAATTTCCTCGTATTCCGGATGCCAGATAAAGGGCTGTCTTTTGAGTAAGTCCGACTACCTGGTCATCATCGAAAATGATATAACCGGCAGCCTCGGGCACAGCATCCCAGCTCACTTTCTTTCCTTTCTGTTTCAGTTCACGGACAGCCGGAAGTTTTTCCATCATTACGCGAGGGTTCCAACCGTCATTGCCGGGAATGATACGTTCGTACACATATCCGTCTGCCTCCTCCTCCGTAATGGTGGCAGGACAGGAGCCTTTCGGAGGATTATTCGGACCCCGTCCGTCATACTCAGTTTTGCGCTGGCTCAGGTCCAGGATGTTGCCTTCAGCATCACGGCTGTCATATTCAGCGAACAAGGCAGGTATGGCACCCATATTGGTCCACCCCTCCGTCGCAAGAGGAATACGCATCGTGGTATGGATGTATACGGCACGTGGCGAGTTGTGCCAGGGACGCCCCAACTTTTGTCTGCCATCAGCAGCAGAAGCATTGCCATCTACAATACAATTACGGAACACATACCCGAATTTAGCGTCCTTGTGGCAGGGAGCCACAATCACCGAACCGCTACGTACATTATATAAGGTACAATTTTCGAGCAGGGCATCTCCCCCGCCATAAAAGTAATCGACAGCGCCCTCAATCCAGCAATCCTTCACGTAATGACGGTCCGAATCATTGGTAGAAGTCATCCAGGTATCCTGAAAAGAACGGAAGATGCAATTGTTGAATGCCGCGCAATCTGCCTGGCTACTCATAGCCAGAGCCTGCGGCCCATTTTGGTTATCTACTCCCCAGTCGTTCACATAAGAGATATTCTCCGTATAGAAATGATCGCCCTTCACTTTCACTACGCTGCCTTCAAAGTTGTATACTTCGGAAGCGGGATTATGAACGGAATGTTCCCAATAAGCAGTTTTCTCCGATTCTGTTCCTTCTTCGGGTTTTCCACCCACATTCAGGAGATGATGAATGATTGTTTTGTCCTTGTCCTGACCAATGAGATGAATGTAAGTCTTGGTCTCGGGCACAATGATCTGTTCCCTGTATGAACCGTTCTTTACGAAAATAAGCCAGGGTTCCTGCCGGTTTTCCGGTGCCGCATCGATGGCAGACTGAATAGTTGTGTAATCGCCGCTGCCATCCTGAGCCACTACCACTTGAAACGGAGACGTATTATCCTCCTCTTGTGCACATCCCCCCGACAAAACGCCAAGGAGTAATGCTGCCAAAATAATCTTTTTCATTCCTGATATTTTTAATGATTAAGTTTGATTTGTTTAAGTTCAGTTATCTTAATGCAAAAATGGACAATCACGAAGAGAACGAGGGGGAAAAACTGGTAGAAAAGGTGGAATGATACAATAAAAATGGTCTGCCAAACCGAAACAACTCCTTGTTTCAAGTTGACAGACCACCCATCTCTAAACTTTCAGTCAGGTAAAAACGGTGAAAGCAATCAAAGAGACTATTTTAAACTTCATCATAATCTGTTCTGAATATCGCTGTTACTATTTCTCTGCCCCTTGCTCCGGATGTCTCCACCGAATGTATAGGAAACACCTATGCGGAAGCTGGTAAAGGAGAACTGATTGTCTACAGTCATCCGGACACCATTGGAAACAACTTCCATCTTTGAATGGCTGACCAGAATATTGTTAGCATTCAGACTAAGACTGAGTTTATTGTCCAGCATACGGTAGAGCAATCCTGCACTGATGCCATAGGTGGGTTTCATCAGGTAAATACCCTGATAAGACTTGGAAGTGAACGAACCGGAAAGTGTTCCGAGGAACGTCTTCTTCGCATTGAGGAAGACCGTATTGCGCAGGCTGGCATAATACGCCCAACCTTTTTCTTCGGACGGGGTGGAGGCGGCACTAGATGTAGTGCGGCTGTAATTCACTCCGTGCTGTGCATAAGTCTGCAACCACTTTGTGCGAAACGTATACGAATTATTAATGCCGAACTTATGCGTCTTCATAAAATTGTCCCACAAGAAAGAACTGACATTCGTTTCAGGATCCAGACCTACTATCTGGAAGAACACATCATCTGCATAAGAGTAATAGAGTGAAACGTTGAAGTTATTCTTCAGTGTATACCCCAATTCGGCATTATAGGTATAACAGGGTTTCAGGTCTTCCTTTCCACGGGCAAAGGTATATTTGTTCTGATAGAACGGGAAAGGATTCACCATGTTCTGCGAAGGGCGGGCAATACGGTTGGAGAAGCTAAGATTCAACGCATGGCCTTCATTCGGGGAATAAAGGAAATAGACGGTAGGGAACAAGCGGGTGTAGTCATGCTTATCCGTCTTATTCTCCGACTCGGAAATACCGGTGGTGCGGGTGTGTTCCATACGCAAACCCAACTGCATGGAGAAATGCTTCGAAAACTCACGGCTATAATCGGCATAAAGGGCGTAGATTTGTTCCTTATAGTGGAAATAGTCGTCCTGAACCAGTGTCGGGTCTGAAGTATCATAGTCGATGCGGTTGCGGGTATTCGTAAAGGATACTTTGGCACCAGTAGTTATCTTGTACTTCTCAAACGGAAGCGTAAAGTCGAGAGCGGAAGAAAACACATCCACTTTGCGGTCTTGCAGATAATTATAATCGAAGTTTGTTCCGGGAATTACTGCACCACCGGGAGTTTGAGTCTCAGATAAGAAGCCTGCGGTTTCGTCACGTTTATCACGCAGGTAGTCCACATCCCAAGTCATTTTCTTACCTTTATCACCCCATGTCTTATCGGTATGGAAGTTCAGGTTAAGGCGGTCGGATTCCGTATTTTCTCTATTGTCTGAGAACAAAAGGGAATCCAGACGAGCGGTAGAAACATCGTACACTTCTGTTGTGGAAGCAGCGATATGATCTTTGGGGGAGTTATGGTTGTAAACAGCCTGCAAGCCCACTGTCCAGTTCCGTTCCAGAGCAACGTCCACACCGGCCTGTCCATAATAGCTCGCCATGTAGTTCTTGTAATCCGTGCGTCCGTCCCAGGTATTGAGGGCAAAATAACGGCGGTTCGTTTCAAGCGTTTTATACTGGCCTTGCGTGGTACCTGCATTGGCAAAAGAAGATACACGTCCTTTACTTATATTCAGGTTGACACCACCGTAACCATAGTTTTCTTTCTCACCTACATTATAGGAAGCGGATACCGTACCACCCAGATAATCTTTCGGGCGTGATTTCAGACGGATATTAATGATACCTGCATTGCCTGCCGCATCGTATTTGGACGGAGGAGTGGTGATGACTTCCACCTTCTGAATCTGTGAAGCATCATAAGAACGGAGATAGTCTATCAGTTCGTCACCTGAGAGTTTCGTTTCACGGTCGTTGATGTATACTTTCACACCACCTTTACCTATAATATCTATGCTATTCTGACCAACACGCAAACCAGGCACTTCACGCAGAAGGTCGAGTGCATTTCCTCCGGCAGTGGCAATGGCATTGTGTGTATCAAAGACCACTCTGTCCACCAGGCGCTTGATGACCGGACGGGCAGCCGTAACGGTAACTTCATTCAGGAAGGTAGAAGAGGATTTCAAGTTGAGCATACCTACATTCTTATCTCCTTGCAGGGATACCGGTAGATAGATGTCGTCACAACCAATAAGGGTGATATGCAATAGATATTCTCCTTTTGTTTGAGTAAAAGTAAAACAACCCTGTGCATCCGTCAGCATACCTGTGACATAAGCACTGTCTTTGGCTTGTTTTAAAAGAACGTTCGCTACTTCCACCGGCTGGTTGTTTTCATCTTGTACGCAACCGGAGAGTTGATAGGTTTGAGCAGAAATGGATACTGCTGCACACATAATAAGGAATAAGCATACAAGTCTTTTCCCGATAGTCTTCATTGAATTTGCTTTCATTGTTTGATTGATTTTAATGTTTCACTTTTCGTTTTTACCTGATGCAAATTTAGGGGTGAAACAGGTCTCAAACACTCTATATCGGGATATAAAAGTTCTATATGCCACTCATATATCACATTAATTATCAGATAATTGCATTTTCAATTCTCTATATTTTCCTTTTCAGGCTCTATATACTGTCTATATGCGCTAACTAAACGATTCATTATAGTACAGTTATGAATGAAATGATGATTTACTGAGTATCTCAATTAATTAGGCGGACTATCTTAACTCCCCTCCTCCAGTTGGAGGAGGGATGCCCTTTAGGGCGGGGTGGTAGGTGAGAAAGAATTCCTTAGCCTTGTGATTTATAGGTATTTTATTGTTTCACCTACCACCTCCCCCCGTTGGGGTACTCCTCCTCCCGGGAGGTTGTGTAAAAAGTAAGAATCAAGTGTTCTTTGACATATTGTATAAAAAGGATTTTATATCTTTGCTTTGATAACAATAGGATTAATTTTATGGGCTATATTCAACCTTTTGATCGCAATCAACTGACTCTTCCCGAGTCTTTAGATTCTTATATCTCTTGTGAGAACCCTGTTCGTCTGATTGATGTTTTTGTCGATCAGTTTATCAAATTGCACCCTGATTTTTCATCTTATAAAGGTAACAGTCCTACAGGCCGTTCGGCTTATAGCTTTGGTACTTTACTCAAGCTGTATGTCTACGGCTATTTAAACAGTATCAGT
>NZ_JH992944.1:149780-353635 GCF_000315485.1 Bacteroides oleiciplenus YIT 12058
GGAGGAGGAGAATTGAGATAGTGCTGTTTATCATTTGCCTCATTACTAATCAGATTTGAGGCAAATGACTTCAGCAAGGCAAAGATGTATTTACAGCTTATTGAACGTATTCAGAAAGCTTGGGGAACACGCTCGGAAAGCTTACCGAATGTGTTCGAAAAGCTTACGGAACAAACCGTTCATATATAGACAGATATGGATTACCTTCTTTTACCTTATAAGTACATGGTTGTTTCCTCTCATGGTGATTCTATTTACCCCAAATGGCAACTTCATTTACACGCCGAGGTAAAGGCCGTTACATGCCGTGGTAAAGAGCGTTACAATAGGTGGTAAAGGTCGTTACATACGGCGGTAAATACTTTTACATTGTGAGATAAATTGTATGTAAATGCTATCTACTGATAATCAATAAACTAAGCAGATGCATTGGCAAGGCTGATTCATTCCTGTGCGGATATGATTCTTTTCATTAAAGTACACACTACGAATGGCATTATTTACCCAAAACGAACTCAACAATATCTTCCTTCTCTCCCATCCCCAACTTCTTGCGGATGTTCGTCTTTCGTTGATAAATGGTAGGAATGCTTTGCTGTGTCACCACACTAATCTCCTTTGTGGAGAACTCAGCACAAAGTAAACAGCATAGTTGCTGTTCCTTATCAATGAGTACGGAGCCGAAACGTTGATTCATTTTGGTATAGAACCCATCATAGATACGGTCGATTACGGGATACAAGTCTTCCCACACTAACAGGCTTTCTACAGGAAGCTCATGATTGGTGATACCGGATATACGCCGGAGCAATTCCTGGTTTTGGGATGTAGGCTGCGTAGCCACTAAACGAATAATACCCAACTGTTGCAAAAGTATCTTCCGGAAGAACTGCCCGTCTTTCACTTCTGTTGCCGAAGTCTCTTCCTGTCCCCTATCCCCTTTCGTGGCCTCTACTAACAAGCGATTCAGAGTCTCAATGCGTTCTTCCGCTTCAATCAAGCGGTTGCGGCGCCCCCGGATATAGAAGAAAGCTCCTCCACCTACCAATACCAGCACCAATACGCAGAACAATAGCGTCAATTGCGCTTCCTGCCGCTCCACCGTTAGCATCAGATTAGCATTGGAAAGCGACTCCTTGCTTTCATCTTTCCGCTGGATAGTGCTTTGCAAAGCATAGAGAGCATTGTGGATGGAATCGTTATAACGCATCACATCCAAGAAGTCGAATGTGCCGTAGCGGGTATAGTCTATCAATCCCTGATAGTAAGCAATCATATTTTCCGTAGTCAGGAACTTCTTGAAATGGCCAACCTCAGCCTTTCCCCGGTCGAGATAGTACTGGGCAGAATCCAATTCTCCAATTTTCAAATAGCATTCCGTCAGTACAAGAGTAATCATCGCATCATTTACTTTATCAGAAGGAAAACTCTGCAAGCGTTTTGAAACTCTTATCGCCTTTTCATAGTCTTGTCCTTTGTAAGACAATAACTGTGCATAATTGCGTAAATAGTGTACCAAGCGTGCCGTATCTTTCTTTTGCGTAACCAATTCGATACTGCGGTCCATATAATAAGAAGCGGAATCATTTCCCAGCAATCCCATGGCAATGCCCAGAGAATAGCACAGTCCTTCATCTTCGCGAATGGCAATCGCCCGGAGGTGAGCCTCTATCGCTTTCTTATAATCCTTCTCGACATATACATATCTATACGCTTGTTCAGCAAGCATACTGACCATCAAATAAGTATCCCGGCACGCGATAGCCTCCACAATACCACTATCAAGCACGGCCATAGACTCTGTATGTTTTTTCAGCCAATACAAGTATTTGGATTTCAGCACGTATGAGTTCAGCATCTTCACTGTGTCCCGACCGGAAACAAAATAATTGAATGCAGGCAGAATCAAGGAATCTTCTGCCATAGAAGCCCCTCTTACATTGTGTGCAAATGTACGCAACCAGCCGTACAGCATTTTTTCCTCAAACGGCAACCGCTCCGGATTCTTTATCTGCGACAGGAGTTTCATGGCACTATCTGCATTTCCATAAATCACGTCATCTGCCTGACGCAGTACAGCCGTATTATCCGTACGACTACAAGCACACAACAAAACACAAGTTGTGACGAAAAGATATAAGAGTTTCTTCATTGGGTATAATTCTTATTGCATCACTGCATCACAAAGTTGCCGTAAAGCCTGCTCCAGCACTGAACGGGGGCAACCGATATTCAGCCGCATAAATCCTTCTCCGGGTTTGCCGAACATGGTTCCGTCGTTCAAAGCCAAGTGTGCTTTCTCTGCAAAAAGACAGGTTAACGCTTCCTGGCTCAGTCCCAGCTTCCGGCAATCCAGGAAGACAAGGTAAGAGGCTTGCGGACGTATCATGCTAATGCCGGGAATATGCTCTTTCAGATAGCTTTCCGTAAAGTCTATATTCCCTTCTATATAAGCAAGCATTTGCTCCAACCACTCAGCGCCATGCTGGTAAGCAGCGGCAGCACCAATATAGGCAAGCAAATGTCCTTCGCTGAACTCTCCGGCTTCCATAAATGTCTGGAAACGTTCGCGGATGGTTTCATTTACAGTAATTGCATACGAACTACCCAGTCCCGGCATATTGAAGGCTTTGCTGGGAGCCATGAAGACAAGTGAGTTTGCAGCAGCCTCTTCGGAAACTGTGGCAAAAGGATGATGCTTGTAGCGAGGCAGAGTCAAATCAGCGTGGATTTCATCAGAGATGACAAATGTGCCGCTATTGTGGCAGATGGCCGCAATCTCTTTCAGTTCTTCTACTGTCCAGACACGTCCACCGGGATTATGAGGGTTGCAGAGGATAAGCACTTTGCAGTCCTGTATATCTTTACGAAAGCGACCGAAGTCAATATGATACTGCCCGTCGCGCAAATCCAGAGGGGAGTAGACAACTTCGCGTCCCATCCGTTCGGTCACTAGGAAGAAAGGATGGTAAACAGGTGTCATCACCATCACTTTATCACCGGGATTAGTGAAACACTGCAAGGCAAAAGCCTGACCACGGACAATACCGGGGACAAAGGTCAACATCTCACGGGTTATATCCCATTGATGGCGGTTATGTAGCCAGGTACAAATGGAGGTGTACCACTCTTCGCAGGCAAAGGTATATCCCAGTACTTCATGCTCCAGACGCTCCCGTAAAGCATTCATTACGAAAGGCGGGGTACGGAAATCCATGTCGGCCACCCACATAGGGAGCAAGTCGTCACGTCCCCAGATATTTTTTACACCATCCCACTTCACAGAATTGGTTCCACGTCGCTCTATGATTTCATCAAAATTGTATTTCATCGTTCTATTTTATTAATTATATCGGAAAAACTACAAACACTGCTACGTCCCATACCGCATGCGATACAATCAACGCCCCAAGTTTATGCGGATACAGTCTGTAAGCCAGGCCCCAAATGCCACCAACCACCAGCGCAGCCATTACCAACATAAAGTTGAACGACCAGATATGCACCAGCGCATACACCAGCGTCGTAATTATAAATCCAGCATTCGGGTTCCATCGTTTGGAGAGCGCATTCTGCACATAGCCCCGCCAGAAGATTTCTTCCGCAGGACCTATCAGAATAAGTAACAAGATGGAAAGTAACCAGGGATTTTCTCCGGTCTTCATTCCATAAATAAGCTCTACCTGCGGACGGGCAAAGTCAAAAAGCCAGGCAGAAGCCTTATCTCCCACCCAGAAGACTCCCCACAAGACTACCGCCAACGCCACACCACCGACAATATTCTTCCAGTCGAACTTCACATCTTCCACCCACCACTGTGGACGAAGGGCAAAAGCCATATTCATCAGCACAATAGCCGAGAAACTCATCGCTGTCCAGAAGTTGAATATTCCGCTGGTCCAGGGTGAAAACATGAAAAACCACAAGAAAGCGGCTATCAATAAAGGAATAATTACTCGTTTCATATATTATATAAGGAATGTAACCGTAAACAACAAACTGAACAGAAGTTGCAGTTTTGCAGTCTTTTCATCCAGATTGGAAATCGCACAAATCCCTTCTTTGGGCAAGCGCAACATAGCACGCGCATTGGCAATGGCAGGCAGGAGTCCAAGCATAGTCAGCAACGACCACCAGGGAAAATACCCCAACACTGCACAAACCACAATCCATAGAAACGGGAAAATGACTTCAAATATATAAAGGAAGACATCGGTCTTTTTCCCCAATTTCATTGCAAGAGTACTGATTTTAGCACGTACGTCAGTCTCGATATCACGGGTATTATTGGCATGCAGGATAGCTACAGTAATCAGACCTACCGGGACAATAATCAGTAAGAGGTCGGGCAAGAACCGTCCGACGGTGATATAAGACACCCCCAGTGTAGGCAATATGGCATAAGCTACAAAAATTACAAAGTCACCGAAAGCACGGTATTTCAGCCAAGGATAGAGTAATGAACAAATCGCTCCGCAAACTCCCACCCAAAGCAAAGGAAGTCCTGTACGGACCACCAGCCAAAGACCGATAACTACCGCCGGTACCATCAGTCCCAACGCCAGGTTACGTATTTCCAACGGCATGAACTGTCCGCTTGTCAGCGTCTTCACTCCAAAGGTATCTGCCCGGTCCACTCCCCGTTCGAAGTCGAAGTAATCACTCCACGCATTACCCGAAGCATGAAAGATAATAATACCGAACAGTGCCAGCAATCCGTTCTTCCAGTCTATTACACCGTAAGCCCAATATAAATATGCCAACGTCACAATCACCGGCATAGCCGACGCCGGAAATGACCAAGGGCGCACGGCAATCAGCCAATCTTTTAAGGAATGCTTCTTCATTGTTTATTGTCAATTAAAGATATTCTGTTTCATAAATGATAATTTAGCGAAGCAGAGCTTCGCAGTAGTAAGTAATAAGTAGCAAGTAGTTAGTAGAATAGTCCTGTTTATAAAGGTGGTTATAATCCAGAGTATCTCCTACTTACTACTTTACTACTTGATACTAACTACTTATCGCGCTTCGCGCGATAAATTATTTGCTTGCAAAAATACGAATTATCCTCGCTTTTGAGTACTTTTGCACACAAGTAAAATAGAAATAATATGATTAAAGCCCTGTTTTTTGACATCGACGGCACTTTAGTGAGTTTTGACACCCATGCTATTCCCGAAACCACCATAGAAGCCATCGCCGCTGCCAAAGCCAAAGGCATTCGGATATTTATCGCTACGGGACGTCCCGCAGTTATCATCAACAACCTCTCTGCCCTGCAAAATCGCGACCTGATAGATGGTTACATAACCATGAACGGCGGATATTGTTTCGTAGGTGAAGAAGTGATTTACAAAAGTGCCATTCCTGCCGCCGACGTGCAGAAACTTGCACGCATCTCTGCCGCACAGAACTTCCCTTGCATCTTCGTAAGCGAGCATGACATCTGTGTCTGCCAGCCGGACGAAATGGTAAAGAAGATATTCAACGACTATCTGAAAGTGGATATTATTCCGGAAAAGACGCCCGAAGAAGCTATTGGACAAGAGATATTCCAGATGACACCATTCATCACACTGGAGCAAGAGCAAGTGATTCTTCCCCAATTGCCGGGTTGCGAATCCGGACGCTGGTTTCCCGCTTTTGCCGACATTACCGCCAAAGGAAACACTAAACAGAAAGGCATCGACGAAATCATCAACCACTTCGGCATTCGCTTGGAAGAAACGATGGCATTCGGCGACGGCGGTAATGACGTAAGCATGCTCCGCCATGCAGCCATCGGTGTAGCCATGGGTAATGCCGTGGATGAAGTGAAGGAACATGCCAATTATATAACGACTTCGGTGGATGAAGACGGAGTAGCCAATGCACTCCGCCATTTCTCCATCATATAGTCCTCTTTCAATTTTTAATTATTAATTTTTAGTTCTCTTGTCCCAAACAGTAGATACCAACAACAAAGAATTTCAGGATGCCCTGAGTCTTATACAATATACCCGCCAGTCCGTCTTCCTGACCGGAAAGGCGGGTACGGGTAAATCTACTTTCTTGCGATACATCTGCCAGAACATAAAGAAGAAGCACGTGGTTTTGGCACCTACGGGCATCGCCGCCATCAATGCCGGTGGCAGTACTTTGCACAGCTTCTTCAAACTACCTTTTCATCCCTTGTTGCCCGATGACCCGAATCTGAGCCTGCAACGGGGACGCATCCATGAATTCTTCAGGTACACCAAGCCTCAGCGAAAGTTACTGGAAGAACTGGAACTCATCATCATTGACGAGATTTCCATGGTACGTGCAGACATAATCGACGCAGTGGACCGCATTCTGCGCGTTTACTCCCGCAACCTGCGCGAACCTTTCGGCGGAAAACAACTCCTGTTAGTAGGTGATGTTTTCCAACTCGAACCTGTAGTGAAAGGTGATGAACGGGAAATTTTGAATCGCTTCTATCCCACTCCTTACTTTTTCTCTGCAAGGGTATTCAGCCAGATAGACCTCGTATCTATCGAACTCCAGAAGGTTTACCGCCAGACGGACAAAGTATTCGTCAACGTTCTGGACCACATCCGCAGCAATACGGCCGGTGCCGCCGACCTGCAATTGCTCAATACCCGCTACGGTACCGACATCGAAGAAAACGAGGAAGATATGTACATTACCCTCGCGACGCGACGCGACAATGTGGATTACATCAACGACCGGAAACTGGCGGAACTGCCCGGCGACTCCATTACTTTCCGCGGCGAAGTCACAGGCGATTTTCCTGAAAGCAGCCTGCCTACTTCTCGAGAGCTAGTATTGAAGCCTGGCGCACAAGTCATCTTTATCAAAAATGATTTCGACCGTCGTTGGGTGAACGGCACTATCGGCGTAGTCAGCGGTTTCGATGAAATAGAAGAAACCCTCTACATCATCACCGATGACGGAAAAGAATGCGACGTCAAGCCTGAACACTGGAAGAACATCCGCTACAAATACAACGAAAAGAAAAAAGAGATAGAAGAAGAAGTGCTCGGCACCTTCTCACAGTTCCCCGTACGGCTGGCATGGGCAATCACTGTCCACAAGAGCCAGGGATTGACCTTCAGCCGTGTTGTCATCGACTTCACCGGCGGTGTTTTTGCCGGTGGGCAAGCGTACGTAGCCCTCAGCCGTTGCACATCACTGGAAGGTATTCAGTTAAAGAAGCCCGTCAACCGTGCCGACATCTTCGTCCGCCCAGAGATAGTGAACTTTGCCGAACGTTTCAACAACCGGCAAGCCATAGACCGCGCCCTGAAGCAGGCACAAGCCGACGTGGAATATGCCGCTGCTACCAAAGCCTTTGATGAAGGAAACTTTGAAGTCTTCCTAAACCAGTTCTTCAAAGCCATACACTCCCGATACGACATAGAAAAACCCGCCATTCAACGGCTCATCCGCCGCAAGTTAGGCGTGATTAACAAACTGCGTGACAGCAACGAACAACTAAAAGCTCAGATGGCAGAGCAACAGAAACGCCTGCAAACTTATGCACGTGAGTATTACCTGATGGGCAACGAGTCTATCACTCTTGCCCACGACTCCCGTGCCGCCATTGCCAACTACGACAAGGCACTGGAACTTTATCCGGAATACGCGGACGCGTGGGTACGCAAAGGCATCACCCTCTTCAACGACGGTAAATACCTTGAAGCGGAAGAATGTCTGACACGTGCTGTGAAACTACGCCCGGCAGAATTTAAAGCCGTTTATAACCGCGGAAAACTGCGCCTGAAACAGCAAGATACCGAAGGCGCCATTGCTGATTTAGACAAGGCCACCACCCTGAAACCTGAACATGCCGGAGCCCACGAACTCTTCGGCGATGCCTTGATGCAGGCGGGGAAAGAAGTAGAAGCCGCACTGCAATGGCGGCTGGCAGAGGAGATACGTAAAAAGAAGTGATTAAGGGTTAGTGATTAGTGATTAATACCATACGGCATGATAGTGCAGCCCATTAATCACTAACCCTTAATCACTAATCACTAATCGTTAATCACTAAATAACCTGCTTATTTGATAATAAGAAACTTATTCCCTACTTTTGTGTTATTATATATAGACTAATTGCCAGCCCTATGCTTCTGAAACTTTACGAAAAGAATAACAATCCCCAAGACCTGCAACAGGTAGTGGATATTCTGAATGACGGCGGAATCATCATCTACCCCACTGATACTATGTATGCCATTGGTTGCCATGGACTGAAAGAGCGTGCCATCGAGCGCATCTGCCGCATCAAGGATATTGACCCGCGCAAGAATAACCTTTCTATTATCTGCTATGACCTGAGCAGCATCAGTGAATATGCCAAAGTGGATAACACTACGTTCAAGCTAATGAAACGGAATCTGCCCGGTGCTTTCACTTTCATCTTGAACGGTACGACCCGGCTACCCAAAATTTTCCGTAACCGGAAAGAAGTAGGTATCCGTATGCCGGATAGTGCTATCATCCAGGAAATAGCCCGCATATTAGATGCTCCCATCATGACCACCACCCTTCCTCACGACGACCATGAGGATATAGAATACAGTACCGATCCGGAACTGATTGACGAAAAATTCGGTGATCTTGTCGATTTAATTATCGATGGCGGCATCGGTGGAACAGAACTTTCCACCATTGTGAATTGCACCAATGAAGAAATTGAAGTCGTGCGTCAAGGGAAAGGCTGGTTAGATGAAGGATAACTCAACCAAATGCTCATCTTGTTTGTTTCTTAAAATAAAGTAACAATAAGTATATGAGCACAAAAGAGCAATACTGGAAATATTCATTAATTACCATCATCATTGGGCTGGGCGTAATCCTATTCTTTCAGATCACTCCTTTTCTGGGAGGATTATTGGGCGCACTCACCATTTATATCTTGGTCAGAAAACAGATGATACATCTGACTGGTAGACGAAAAATGAAACGGAGCCTTGCCGCCGCACTCATCACCACCGAATCCATACTCTTTTTCCTGGTCCCGCTGGCACTGGCAGTATGGTTATTGGTCAGTAAATTACAAGATATTAATCTCGACCCTCAGAGCATTATCGCCCCCGTTGAAGACATGGCGCGCATTATTAAAGACAAGACAGGTTATGATGTACTTGGTAAGGATACAACTTCATTCATCATCTCTATACTCCCCACGATAGGGCAATTCGTAATGAATGGCATCAGCAGCTTTGCCGTCAACCTCTTTGTACTGGTCTTTGTACTCTACTTCATGCTGATAGGCGGGCAGAAAATGGAGAAATACATCAACGAAATACTTCCTTTCAGTGAAACCAATACGAATCACGTGGTGCACGAAATCAAGATGATTGTACACTCCAACGCCATCGGTATCCCTTTGCTGGCAATTATCCAGGGAGGTGTAGCCATGATAGGTTACTGGTTCTTTGATGTCCCTGACATTTTGCTGACGGGATTCCTCACCTGCCTTGCGACAGTTATTCCGATGGTAGGGACAGCGTTGGTATGGTTCCCCATTGCCGTCTACATGGCATTGTCCGGTGACTGGTTCAATGGCATCGGGTTAGCGATATTCGGAACTTTGATTATCTCCCAGCTTGATAACCTGATACGTTTCATTCTGCAAAAGAAAATGGCTGATATACATCCACTTATCACAATATTCGGAGTTGTCATCGGTCTTTCTCTATTCGGTTTCATGGGTGTTATCTTCGGACCGCTATTACTCTCGCTGTTCTTCCTTTTTGTGGATATGTTCAAGAGAGAGTATCTGGACAGGCAAAAATAAGCCAGATACATTGTTCAGGTGATATTATCGTTGTTCTCCTATACAATATACAAAATAAAGGCGGAAAGCCCCCCTATTACCCGAAGACTTTCCGCCTATAGAGCATTTGGATAATTGAATATCCAACACCCTAACCAGTAGTTATAATGGTAATATAGCAACAGTGTCTGTGATGCCAATTCTGTTATTAATTTGTCGTCAAAGTTAGAGCTATGAAACTACATAACCTAAAAAAGAGTGTGGACAAAGGAAATATGGATATTCAACTATATATCAACAATATACCCCAGTACAGCATGGCATTATGTGGACAAAAAAAGTAGAATTTAACTATCCAAACACACAATATCTTTCAGTTTAATTGCCTGAAACGTAATATGGGCTACACTACTCTCATAAAGGATACCAATGGTTTCTTTATCAACCATAGTAAGACAGGTGTATCCCCAGTTATCACCTTCGTCCAACAGAAGTTGATATTCCGGAAGCCAAGTTACACCTTTATCTAAACTGATCTTGATTGTAATATCACGACGTCCCTTTGTTGTATTGGGATTAGAGAAGATAAGCAAGTCGCGATTCAAAATATTATCTTTCGCCTTTACACTAATCAGACTTGCCATACAGACCGGTTCCTGCAAGGCTTTACGCGAAGATTCATGCTCAGCCCACGTTTCACCTAAATCTTTCGTGGTTGCTACAGCACGGCTTCCTCCCCGGTTATCACGCATATTCAGCATCAACACTCCCGGCTCAATCTCAGCAGCTTGAGCTTCTGTAGTATTTGTACGGGCATAGTTATGCATTTTCCAGGTCTTTCCCCTATCCTTACTATACATAATGCCTGCATTTGGCACACGGGTGGAATCAATGAACTGAGTAGGAAAAACGAGAGTACCATCATCCATCGTGATGCCCCGTCCTGGTCCTTGTAATAAAAAGTACCAGGATGGATCTTTCACTTGTTCTGTTATATTAATAGGTGCCGACCAGGTTTTACCATCGTCTGTACTCTTTGCCAGAACGAGTTGTGCCGTATGGTTCATATCCACTCCCGGATGTGAGCTCCACCAGGCACGCTGATTTCCCATACCATGAGTCCAGGCAGCAACTATCCACACATTGTTGGTTTTCGTATCTACCAATATGGCAGGGTCTCCCACTCCATTTTGAGCCGAAGGCAGCCCGCCCTCTTCACCGAAAGCCAGAGGCAGGCGCATCTTTTCCCATGTTTTCCCACCATCTATGCTGCGGCTCAATCCTATATCTACATGTTCCTGTAAATCGACACTATTATTATAACGTACATCATATACCCCCAGTAAAGTCCCTTCATTAGTGGTCACCAAACCCGGAATGCGATATGCCGCCGAATTGTCATCACCGGCATGGCGCACGCCCACTCCCATCCGGTGTTCGATACCATGCCGGGAAGCAATATCCAAAAGAGCTTCCTTACCATCCAGCGTAACGGAAGTCACAACTGCCATTACCTTAGTATCCAATGAAGCTTCCAGCTTCATCTGCAAACTAACCCAAAAGAAATTAATACCGGGAAACAAATTCTGATTAGCGACGAGAACAACACGGTTCTGCGGATTAGAAACTTCCGCTTTCTGTATGGAATAGGAAGGATTAGCAGCCAAAGTCTTCCCGGGCGTATGACTTGAAATATATTCTACAGGAGCAAAACGCCTCTTCCTCTTATCCTGTAATGCCTCAGTACCACTATAATAAAGTTTAACCGACTGAATTGCAGACACATTAGTATCCTTTCCAAAATCTAGCACTATTTCATTCAATACCTTGCTCTCCTTTGCATCCAGACGCAAACAGAACAAAACATTATCTACCCTTTCTATCAAAACAGGAATCTGTGTTTCCCGAATAAAGATTGTATCCGCAGCCCGGATAACTGAGATTGAACACAGTAAACAGAATAATAAAAACAGAATTGCCTGCTTCTTCATAATATAGATCAAGTTAATAGAGTGTTATCGGTTACAAAGATAACATTCAATAATAAAAATCCCATATTTGTTGCCGTAAAACATTCTTTCCCACCTCATCTTGTTGCAACATTCCCCTTTCCTGAAGAGAATAAAGCCTCTCCAGTAAAAGAACCATCTGTTTCTCACAAATATGCATGTCACAGACTTCTTTCGCCCAGTCCACTGTTTCTTCAAAAACATCGACAGAAGAAAGACAGAGTACTTTTTGTTTTTCAGGTTTGCGGAGCATATCCGCCATGAATGACAAAATCCTGGATACCATCTTCTTGCTCCGGCTGTGAACACGGGACTTCGGATTCTTTAAACGCAACAGAAAATATTGTCCAATCCATAAAGAGGCAGTAAAAGCTTCCGCAGAAGGATGCTCTAACCTTTTCCAAAATTTAATAAGAAAAGTATCCACTTCTCCTAACATTCCATCAGTATCATCATCTATATAATACCTGTGTGCCAAGCACTCTATCACGCATCCCAGTTTTGCTACACATACCCCGCTCTTGGTTTCACTCACTATCTTTTCCGCTTCCCTCAGAGACTTGAAAGCATTATCTTCTTCTATGCGATCGTCATACAGCCGGAATTGATGGAATAATGAAAGAGAACGGCATAGTAAGTCGTCAAAAGGGCAATCCGTATCATTCATATTCAAACGATTTATCCATTTAAAAAGTTATAAAGTTAAGAACGATAAAGATGATAACAAATAAATGTCAGTGGACAAAATCACTCCACAACAGGGAGTTAATTTTCAATATATTACCTCTAAAAAAGATATTATTTTTCAGGTAATAAGTGGACAAAACTAAAAAAAATAGCGCACTCCGCTCCACACTATCAGTGGAAAACGGACTGCGCAATTACTTTTATATGAAATATTCTTTTACTTCAGCAAAGAAACCGGGTCCAGATGATCCGCCTCAATATCTTTAAAGTAGCGATAAGTACCTACTTTCAATTCAAAAGTAGCATCGTCGTCCGCCACAATAATCCCTTTTTCATGCATCTGCAGAGCACTGATGGTCCACATCTGTGTAATGGCACCTTCTACTGCATGATAGAGAGCACGGGCCTTGTTATGACCGTTCACGATAATCATTACTTCCTTAGCGGAAAGCACTGTACCTACACCTACTGTAAGAGCTGTTTTAGGCACTTTGTTCACATCGTTATCGAAGAAACGGGAGTTGGCAATAATAGTATCTGTAGTCAAAGTTTTCTGGCGTGTGCGAGAAGACAAAGAAGAGCCAGGCTCATTAAAAGCAATATGTCCGTCAGGGCCGATGCCCCCCATAAACAGGTCGATGCCACCATAAGACTTAATCTTATCTTCATAGCGTGCACATTCGGCATCCAAGTCGGCAGCATTACCGTTCAGGATATTAGTGTTCTCCGATTTAATGTCGATATGGCTGAAGAAGTTATTCCACATAAAAGAGTAATAACTTTCGGGGTGCTCTTTGGGCAGACCTACATACTCGTCCATATTGAAAGTAACTACATTCTGGAAGGAAACAATTCCTTTCTTGTTCAGGTCGATTAACTCCTTGTACATACCAAGCGGTGATGAACCGGTAGGACATCCCAGGACAAACGGTTTTTCAGGCGTCGGATTAGCTGCCTTAATTTTAGCGGCCACATAATGGGCAGCCCACTTGGATACGGATTGATAATCCGGTTGGATGATTAGTCTCATTGTGATTGTTTTTTATCAGGTTAATAAATTAGGGGATTCTTGATTACTCCCTGTCCTTCTTCAGGCGCTCTGCCATAGAACGTGCCAGGTGTTCGCATTGTTCGTAAGTGATGTCTTTCATCGCTTGCTTCATCTCGACCGGGTCGGCTACAATTTCGAACTTGCTCTTCTCTGCGAATTCAGCCATACGCTTCACCGCAGCACCCGCCCAGGTGAATGAACCGAAATAGCCCAGATAGCGGCCTTTCACTTCACGTATCAGTATCTTGGAGAGCAAAGATTCTATATCCGGATAAATCTGGTTGCTATAAGTAGGGCTACCGATAATCAAGCCGCGATATTTAAAAATGTCAGCAATAATATAGGAGGGATTACTCTTACTTACATTATGCATCACGATATTCTTGACGCCTTGAGCTGAAAGTTCAGCAGCAATTGCTTCCGCCATCTGTTCCGTATGACCATACATGGAACCATAGGCTATCACCACGCCCTCGTCCGCAGCATAACGGCTCAGTTTGTCATAAATGCCTATCACCTTATTTATATAGTCTGTCCATACAGGACCGTGAGTGGAGCAAATGGTGGTAATGTGCAGCCCACCCAACTTCTGCAAAGCTTTCTGTACGGGAGAGCCATATTTACCTACAATGTTGGAGTAATAGCGCACCATTTCGTCCCAATAACGGTCGGTATTGATACGTGTATCAAGGAAGCCACCGTCCAGCGTGCCGAAACATCCGAAACCGTCACCGGAGAAGAGTACACCCTCTGTTTCATCAAAAGTCATCATAGTTTCGGGCCAGTGCACCATTGGTGTCAGGTAGAAACGGAGTTTATGATGTCCCAGTGCCAGAAAATCTTCGTCTTTCACAACGTATTGTTCGCCCGTCACGCCATAGTAACCCTCGATCATGCCGAAAGTCTGCTTGTTGCCTACGATAATTATGTCGGGATAATGCTGTTTTATAAGGCGAATGGAGCCGGAATGATCGGGTTCCATATGATTGATGATAAGATATTGAATGGGGCGTTCGCCAATAATGCTTTTTATCTTACGGAGATATACCTCAAAGTAACAGGCATCTACCGTATCAATCAGCGCTACTGTTTCGTCATCTATCAGATAAGAATTATAGGACACCCCGTAAGGCAACGGCCACAGGCCCTCAAACAAATGCTTGTTGCGGTCATTCACTCCTACGTAGTGTATTTTTCCTTTTATCATTGTCTTCTGGTTCATAATACTTCTTTATTTAGATTGATTCCACATTTAAACAGCCGCAAAAATAAGTTTTTTTTCTCACATTTCATATTTCTTTCCCTGATAAGCACCAAGTTGGCGCATTCTTTTTTGCACCCGATGGTTGAATTCATAATTTTTCAGTCCCCAGTCGGGTGCTATTAACAATTCTTTAGGAGACTGTGAGACAAAGCGTTCCAGTACTAAATCAGGACGAAGATGCTCTATGTAGTCTACCACCAAGTCAATATATTCTTCTACATCGAACAGATGGAAATCTTCGGGATGCTGTTCGTATTCATGCGCCATGCGGGTGCCACGTATCAGTTGTAATTGATGCATCTTCAGGGTTGTGAGCGGCAAGCGTGATAAAGTGGAAGCTTGCGCTACCAGTTCTCCGGGAGTTTCTCCCGGGAGTCCCAATATGACGTGTCCACCAGTAAGGATGCCACAGGCTACAGTACGCTCCACGGCATCTATTGTGTCCTGATAGGTATGCCCGCGATTGATGCGGCGAAGCGTCACATCATTGGTACTTTCGATGCCGTATTCAACTAATAAAAAGGTGTTTTTGTTCACCTCTTCCAGATAACGCAGCAGAGCATCCGGCATGCAGTCCGGACGAGTGCCGATAACCAAGCCCACCACATCGGGCACTGTCAGGGCCTCTTCATACTTTCGTTTCAGAGCTTCCAATTCGCCGTAAGTGTTGGTATATGCTTGGAAATAGGCAAGATATTTCATTTCGGGATACTTATGGGAGAAAAAGACTTTGCCTTCTTCCAGTTGCCGGGTGACGGATTTCTCAGTACGGCAATATTCGGGATTAAAAGTCTGATTATTGCAGTAAGTGCAACCGCCATAACCTTTGAAGCCATCCCGGTTGGGACAAGTGAACCCGGCGTTGAGCGATATCTTCTGTACCTTATACGGAAAATAACGTTTCAGAAAGCGTGGAAACTCATTATATAATATAGGTGTGGAATCCATATATCAGTTATTTAATGACAAAAATAAGGCTTTTCTTCGGGAAGTATGCGCTAAAGGGACACAAATTATACAAATAGTCAATCACCTCATAGGGAAGACAACCCAATATGGCAGATGCGCAAGCCTATAACATACCAGCTATAGCTTTATCACTCATTTAAACCGGACCTGAACCGGGCCTTCTCCTTCCCTATAGAGAAGGAGTAAGTAAGGAGTAGGTAGGGAGTAGGTAAGGAGTAAGTAAGGAGTAGGTCCATAGTGGATAGGAGAAAAGAGACTGATTACTCAAACGGTTTTCATTGTTCTTATTTTATAGAACACGCCGAAACCATTTGTTAACGAACACAAAAGAATAACTTTTAGACTGTACAAAAAAACGTTTCAAGCACTGATTTTCAAGCATATTCAATAACAATCTTACAATAAAAGGCAATACTATTATATATATTTTAGTGATTAGTGACATATTTTACACACATTTTCCTCGTTTCTAAGGCATTGAAAACAAAATAAATTCATAGCTTTGCCTAAAACCTTGATAAATCAACCTATAAATACTATAATCACCATGGCTACCATCGCTCTCGACATAGGCGGCACCAAAATAGCAAGCGCTATTTTCCTCCCCGACGGAAGTATGTTGTTCAACCGGAAGCGCCTGCTGAAAGGAAGAACAGGACACGAAGTAGGTAAACTCGCCGCAGAAATCCTTGCCAAACTCCTGACAGTTGCCCGTAGAAGCCGTATCCAGATTGACGGTATCGGTGTATGTGTGCCCGGCATCGTTTATTCACAGACGGGACGCGTATGGGCGCCGAATATCCCCGGATGGGAAAATTATCCGCTACAAGAGGTGCTCCGCACCGTGACTGCACCAGGTATCGACATTTACATCGACAGCGACCGTACCTGCTACATGTACGGCGAAATGTGGCAAGGAGCTGCCAAAGAATGCCACAGCGCCGTGTTCATTGCCGTGGGAACGGGTATCGGAGCAGGTATTATCATCGACGGACACGTGTTGCATGGTGCAAGCGACATCATCGGCGCTACGGGATGGATGGCACTTCAACCTCCTTATAATGAAGAATACGATGCTTGCGGTTGCTTTGAATATTATGCTTCGGGCAATGGCATCGGAGCCAGAGTGCGGGATGCTGTCCGGGCAAACAAATCTTATAAAGGCCGTCTGCGCCAGAAGCCGATTTGCCGCATTTCTGCCTATGATGTATTCAGCGCCTACAATGAGAAAGACCCGATTGCAGTTTCCGTTCTGCACAAAGCCATAGAAATGTGGGGAATGGCTTCTGCCAACATTGTCAGTCTGCTCAATCCACAAAAGATAATCTGGGGCGGCGGTGTATTCGGTCCCGCCGGCATTTTCATCGACGACATCTACAAGGAAGCCTGCAAATGGGCACAACCGCTCAGCATCAAACAGGTGGAATTCGTAGCCTCTCAATTATCCGGCAATGCCGGACTGATAGGAGCCGCTTTTCTCGCTATTAAAAAGCATTTATATGAGTAATTACAAAAAGAATCTGGTATTCACGGCTGCGTGCATCGGTATGTGCTTCTTTGGCATTTCGATGATTACGTTAGGGGCGGTATTGCCATCCCTCACCACCAAACTGGGTTTGGATAACCTCCAAGCCACCGCATTGGTGACGTTCCTGCCTCTCGGCCTATTGGGAGGTTCCCTGCTGTTCGGTCCTATTGTGGACCGCTTCGGACATAAGGCATTGCTATTGCTCAGTTGCCTGGTGGTGCTGCTCGGACTGGAGGGAATCGCTTTCTTCACAAGCATTCCGTTGTTACAGCTCTCTATTATCGGCATCGGGTTGGGCGGCGGCATTCTGAATGGTGAAACGAATGCGTTGGTAGCCGATATTTCCAACGAGGAAGAGAAAGGTTCACGCCTCAGTCTGCTCGGAGCATTCTATGGCATCGGAGCATTGGGAATACCTGTGTTGCTAAGCTTCCTGTCCGAATACTATTCTTTTGAAATAATACTGCAAGGCACAGGCGTTGTGATGCTGGCAGGCATTCTGTTCTGTCTCGGTGTACGCTTCCCCGCCCCCAAACAGCCGCAAGGATTCCCTATTAAGGAAGGCTTGGGACTGTTGAAGGAAAGCAGTCTGTTGTTGCTAAGTTTCATCCTGTTCTTCCAAAGTGGCATCGAAGGTGTATGCAATAACTGGACTACTCTCTATCTGGGACAAACCACCAACATCCCCGAAAACCGTGCTCTTATGGCACTGACCTGTATGGTGGCCGGACTGACCGTTGCCCGCTTGTTGCTGGTAGTCCTGTTCAAGAAGATACGACAGGAGACGGTTCTCCGCATCAGTCTGATTACGGCTGCGGTGGGATTCGCGCTATTGACTTTCTCGCCTAACTTCGCACGTGCCGCCGCAGGTATGGTGCTGATTGGTGCGGGACTGGCATCCACATTCCCCGTTATACTCAGCATCATCGGCAGCCGTTACGCCTCCCTTTCGGGAACGGCCTTCAGCGTGGCACTCGTCATCGCCCTCATCGGACAGACGTTGCTGAACAGCCTGACGGGAATTATTTCACAAGGATACAGCATAGCAGTGTATCCGTACATGATGATTGCCTCCTTACTCATCATGCTTCTATTGTTTAAACGTTCACTCAAATAAAAGAAATTATTTACCCCCTTAAAACAAAAAAATTATGTTAGCATTAGAATGGTTAAAAAACGCGCATGGCATCATGGAAAAACTGGAAGCCACGCAATTGGAGAATATCAAAAAGGCAGCCACCGTTATGGCAGACTCTATCGAAGCCGGACGCTGGGTACATACGTTCGGATGTGGTCACGCTACTATCCCTGTTGAAGAGATGTATCCGCGCATCGGCAGCTTCGTAGGTTTCCACCCGTTATGCGAACTCCCGCTGACATTCTTTACACAAATCATCGGCCAGATGGGTATCCACCAGTTCCTTTTCTTGGAAAGAACCGAAGGGTACGGACAAGCAATCATGAAGAATTATGATTTCGACTCCAAAGATTGCCTCTGGATTTTCTCTCACACAGGCATCAATGCAGTGAATATCGACGTAGCACTGGAAGCTAAGAAACGCGGCATGAAAGTGATTGTTTACGGTTCGGCTGGAGAAACGGGCGACAAGGCAAGCCGTCATTCCAGCGGTAAGAACTTGTTCCAACTTGCGGACATCGTAGTAGACTCCTGCGTACCTTTGGTAGATGCTTCCGTGCCTTTGAAGAACCACTTCGACAAGGTAGGTCCGTTGTCTACTCTGAGCTTTGTGACTATGGTATGGATGACCATCACTACCGTTGCCGAGATTCTGGCAGACCGTGGCGTACAATTGTACATACACCCGTCACACAATGTTCCGGGCGATACAACAGCTCACGAACGTCTGGATGCAGCTATTGCTGAGTATCAGAAAAAAGTAAAAATCCTCTAAAACCAACAGACGACCCTAATCATCATCTATGAGTGACGGTAGCCCGCCTCAGCTTTGCCCCCACAAAGCTGGACGGGCTTTTTTTCATGAATAAAACAAAATAAATATTCACTAAATGAGTGAATATCTTAAATTAGAGTTATCTTTGTTGTATAAATGTATTGGATATAACCAATCATTATCAATAAAATTATGAATACAGTAAAAAGAATACCAACGCATCCGGGAGATGTTTTGAAAGAAGAATTAGAATGCCGTAAAATCTCTCAAAAGAAATTTTCAGAAGTTTTAGGAGTGTCCTATACTATGCTCAATGAGATACTAAACGGAAAACGCCCCATAACCAGCGACTTTGCCTTAATGGTGGAAGCGGCTTTGGATATTAATGCGGAACTGCTTGTCAACATGCAAACCCGTTACAATATGGCTGTCGCCCGTAAAGAAAGTACGCTGAATAATAGACTACACGAAATACGCAAAATGTGTGCTTCCTTGTTATAGTCTTCTTTTAAGAATTTATTCCCATATCTATCCACCCACTAAAGAAATCAATCAGAATTATGAAACAGATAAGTATTGCAATTCTTCTTTGCCTCTGCACATTGGCAGGCTTCGCGCAAGGCGGTCAGGCACTTGATTTAAAAGATATTGTATCGGGTAAGTTCCGTGCTGAAAACATTTACGGGGTGATTCCCATTCCCGGAGACGGAGAACACTATTCACAAATGAATGCGGAAGGAACGCAGATTATCAAATATTCCTTCAAGACGGGCAAACAGGTAGAGGTATTATTCGATGCTGCTACCGCACGCGAATGTCCGTTCAAGAGGTTCGACAGCTACAGTTTCTCTCCGGATGGTAGCAAACTACTCATCGCTACGGAAAAAACTCCGATTTATCGCCATTCTTATACCGCTATACATTATATATATAGTCTGAAACGGAACATCAACGGAGAAATCAACAATATAGTAGAGAAACTGTCCGATGGCGGTCCGCAGCAGGTACCGGTATTCTCACCGGACGGAACAATGGTTGCTTTCGTGCGGGATAATAATATCTATCTCGTAAAGTTCCTGTACGGTAACAGCGAAAGCCAGATTACGGAAGACGGCAAACGCAATGCTGTGCTGAATGGCATTCCCGACTGGGTGTATGAGGAAGAATTTTCCTTCAATCGTGCTCTGGAATTCAGTGCCGACAGCAAAATGTTGGCCTATACCCGTTTTGATGAAACAGATGTACCTTCTTACAGTTTCCCGATCTTTGCCGGAAGCAATCCCCATATCTCTGCTTTTGAGAAGTATCCGGGCGATTATACTTATAAATATCCCAAAACCGGAGAAACGAATTCAAAGGTATCCGTACACACTTTTGACATCAAGTCGAAAGTGACACGTAAGATGCAAGTGCCGATGGATGCTGATGGATACATTCCGCGCATCCGTTTCACACAAGACCCTAACAAACTGGCTATCGTAACATTAAACCGTCATCAGAACCGTTTGGATATGTATTTCGGCGACCCTCGTTCCACAGTTTGCAAACAGGTATTGCGTGACGAAAGCGATGCATATATTAAAGAGAATGTATTTGATAATATCATTTTCTATCCTGATAACTTTAGTTATTTGAGCGAAAAGAGCGGTTATAATCATCTGTACTGGTACAGCATGGGCGGAAACCTGATTAAGCAAGTCACTGCCGGAAACTATGAAGTAAAGAACTTCTTAGGCTGGGATGCTGCTGACGATAGTTTCTATTATATCAGCAATGAAGAAAGCCCGCTCCGTCAAGCTGTGTACAAGATAGACCGCAAGGGAAAGAAAACCAAGCTTTCCGCTCAGCCCGGTATCAATAGCGCCCAGTTCAGCACGGACATGAAATACTACATGAACCGCTATTCAAATCTGAGCACTCCTACTGTTATCACCCTGAATGACAATACAGGTAAAGTATTGAGTACGTTGGTTACCAACGCCTCATTGAAACAAACCCTGGCGAAATACAATATACCCCAGAAGGAATTCTTCACTTTCCAGACACAGGATGGAGTAACGTTGAATGGCTGGATGATGAAACCGACAAATTTCTCCGCATCTAAGAAATATCCTGTACTCTTATTTCAATACAGTGGTCCCGGTTCTCAACAGGTACTCGATACATGGGGCATCAGTTGGGAAACTTACATGGCAAGCCGCGACTTCATCGTTGTTTGTGTAGATGGACGCGGAACGGGCGGACGTGGTGCCGAATTCGAGAAGTGCACCTACCTCAACCTGGGTGTGAAAGAAGCAAAAGACCAAGTGGCAACTGCTCAATACATGGGTAGTCTGCCTTATGTAGATAAAAACCGTATCGGCATCTGGGGATGGAGCTACGGCGGATACATGACCATCATGAGTATGAGTGAAGGTACTCCCGTCTTCAAGGCCGGAGTTGCTGTAGCTGCCGTGACCGACTGGAATTATTACGATACCATCTACGGCGAACGCTTCATGCGTACCCCGCAGGAGAATGCCGAAGGATACAAAAGTTCTTCCGCCTTCACACGTGCCAACAATCTGAATGGAAATTTATTGTTAGTTCACGGCATGGCAGACGACAATGTCCACTTCCAGAATTGCGCTGAATATGCAGAACATCTGGTGCAACTGAACAAGCAATTCGATATGCAAGTTTATACGAACCGCAACCACGGTATCTATGGTGGCAATACCCGTTATCACCTGTATACAAAACTGACGAACTTCTTTGAGAAAGAGTTGAAATGACAGATAGAGTACGCAAGCCTGAATGGCTTAAAATCAGTATAGGAGCCAATGAACGGTACACTGAAACCAAACGTATCGTTGACTCTCATTGCCTGCACACCATTTGCAGCAGCGGACGTTGCCCCAACATGGGAGAATGCTGGGGAAAAGGAACCGCCACCTTTATGATAGGCGGCGACATCTGCACCCGTTGCTGCAAATTCTGCAATACTCAGACAGGCAAGCCGCTTCCGCTGGACGCGGACGAACCTACCCATGTGGCAGAGTCCATAGCTTTGATGAAGCTATCTCATGCAGTAATCACCTCCGTAGACCGGGACGACTTGCCCGACCTCGGAGCCGCACACTGGGCACGTACTATCCGGGAAATCAAACGACTGAACCCCGAAACTACGGTTGAAGTGCTTATCCCGGATTTCCAGGGAAAGAAAGATTTGATTGCGCAGGTAATCGAAGCTTGTCCGGAAATCATTTCCCATAATATGGAAACAGTGAAACGTATCACTCCGCTGGTGCGCAGTGCAGCCCGTTATGATACGAGTCTGGAAGTGATACGCCAGATAGCCGATAGTGGAACAACTGCCAAATCGGGCATCATGGTGGGATTGGGAGAAACTCCGGAAGAAGTAGAAGAACTGATGGACGACCTGCACCGGGTGGGCTGCCGGATATTGACAATCGGTCAGTACTTGCAACCTTCGCACAAGCATTACCCTGTGGCAGAGTATGTTACTCCTGCACAATTCGCTTTTTACAAGGAAATAGGTTTAGCCAAAGGATTCGATCAGGTTGAGAGTGCTCCTTTGGTACGCTCCTCTTATCATGCCGAGAAACAAATCAGATTTTATAAAAAAGAAACGAAATAAAAACTAATTGCTCTACTTATTTGTTATCTATGAGATAACGACAAAATAAAGTTAGCAATGCCTAAAAAAGGAGTTCTATCATCTAAGTTTAATATGTCTTTGGGATTTATCCCTGCTATCGTATCGATTGTATTATGCGAATTCATAACCCAAGACATTTCCATCTACATTGGTGCAGGTGTAGGGATCCTTTATAGTTTATTTACGCTATGGAATAAAGGAGCCAGAGTTCCTAATTTTCTACTTTACTGTACCACGGCAATGCTCCTGTTATTAACTCTTACCACCTTTTTCTTCGGTGATTGCTCCACTCGCGGCATGTTTCCGTTGACGTTGGAAATAAGCACCCTTATACCGATTGTTGTCATCTTCCTGAACAGAAGAAGATTTCTTGCCCACCAGATTTCCCAATCAAAGAAATGTTGCAAACAGCTTTTCGCACAAGGGGCGGAGTCTGCCATTGTATCTACACGAGTGGTTATTATTATCGCCTTTATCCATCTGCTGGCAATCTTCATAGCTATACTGATTCCCGGCCCTTTAAGTGATACTGCCCGGAATATACTATTCCGGTTTTGTCCGCCCGCCGTATTTATATTGAGTATACTGTTCAATCAGTTTGGCATTCTCTACTTCAACGTAATAATGGAGCATACTGCTTTTGTCCCCATTGTCAATACGAAAGGAGATGTTATCGGAAGAAGCCTTGCAGTAGATGCCATCAACCGGAAGAACGAATATATCAACCCAGTGATCCGCATCGCTGTATCTCACAACGGAATGCTGTATCTACGCCCGCGTCCGCAACGTTGCATTCTCGAACGGGGAAAAACCGATGTACCGATGGAGTGCTATCTCTTATATGGAGAAACTCTGGAACAAAGCATCGTCCGCCTCATGAAACAGGCATTTCCACAAGCTCCGATACAGGATTTGCAGTTCAACATTATGTATCACTTTGAAAACAAAGTGACCAACCGCCTCATCTATCTTTTTCTTATTGATATAGAAGACGACAATCTTTTACGGGATAAACAGATAAAAGATGGAAAGCTCTGGACTTTCCAACAGATAGAGCATAATTTAGGTAAGAACTTCTTTAGTTGCTGCTTTGAGAATGAATACGAGCATCTAAAAGAAGTTATTTGTACAAGAGAAAAATACAAGGAATTTTAGAAAGATCGGGGACTTTTCCCTGCCACTCTTTCACTGTTTTGGTTCTGATATACTCTCCTTCGCACGTAATGTTCGCAGCAATACAAAGTTTGGTTTGCGGGCGGCAGTTACGCAAAATATCATCCACCATTTTATTATTGCGGTAAGGCGTTTCAATAAAAAGCTGTGTCTGTTGTTCGGAATAAACTCGCTGTTCCAAGGTTTTCAGTTTCTTGGCACGCTCATCCGGCTCAATGGGAAGATAACCATGAAAAGCAAAACTTTGCCCGTTGAATCCGGACCCCATGACAGACAGAATAATAGAAGACGGTCCCACCAACGGAACCACTTTCAGGTTCTTCCGCTGGGCAATTGCTACTACATCTGCTCCCGGGTCGGCCACTGCCGGACAACCGGCTTCGGAAATCACTCCCATAGATTGCCCTGCTATCAATGGTTTCAGATAACCGGAAATATCCTCGGGTGATGTATGCTTATTCAACGGATAAAAAGTCAACGCATCAATATCTATCTCCCGATCCACCTTTTTCAGGAAGCGGCGCGCCGAACGCACATCTTCTACAATGAAATGACGAATACCAAGTATGATCTCCTTATTATAGGAAGGCAACACAGTTTCAATAGGAGTATCCCCCAATGTGACAGGCAAAAGATAAAGAGCTGTTTCCACGTTGATAAGTGATTAGTGATGAGTGATTAACGGTTAACGGTAAGTGATGAGTGATTATTAGCTGCGCTGTTACACTGCATAGTTGTTAATCACTCATCACTTACCGTTAATCACTAATTATCATCCGTAAATAATGTTTCCATTTTCGTCCATATATTCATCCAGTCCCTTTTCATAAGTGGCCATAGCACGAAGACTCATACCTACGCTGGAGAAACCACCGTCGTGGAATAAGTTCTGCATAGTCACTTTACGAGTCAGATCGGAGAACATCACGATACAATAGTCAGCACATTCATCGGCTGATGCATTGCCCAACGGAGACATGCGGTTGGAGAAATCGAACAATTTATCCATGCCCTTCACACCCGAACCGGCAGTCGTCATAGTCGGTGACTGAGAGATGGTATTGACGCGTACATTATGTTCGCGACCATAGATATAGCCGAAGCTACGTGCGATGGACTCCAACAATGCCTTAGCATCTGCCATATCGTTGTAACCGTAGAACGTGCGTTGTGCAGCCACATAGCTCAATGCAAGGATTGAACCGTAATCAGCAATTGCATTCAACTTCTTGGCAGCCTGTATCATCTTATGGAAAGACACAGCGGAAATATCAAGGGTTTTGTCCAGCATATCATAATCCAAATCATCATACGTGCGTTTCTTGCGAACATTGGGAGACATGCCGATGGAGTGGAGCACAAAGTCAATCTGACCGCCCAGCACTTCTACGGAACGCTTGAATACATTTTCCAAATCTTCTACGCTTGTAGCATCTGCGGGGATAACTTCGCATTGCAATTTATCTGCCAGTGCAGATACCTCGCCCATGCGAACTGCTACCGGAGTGTTTGACAAGGTGATCGTTGCACCTTCTTCTACAGCTTTTTCTGCTACTTTCCAGGCAATGGACTGCTCATTCAGAGCACCGAAAATAATGCCTCTTTTTCCTTTCAACAAATTGTAACTCATACCTATATTAATTAAAAGTTGACAAGGTTTTCAGGGAACAAGTAAGCAAGGCATCGCCTTGTTATCTTGTATCTTTCCACCTTGTTCACTGATTTTGAGGCCGCAAAGATAGTGCAAATTGAACGCATAGCAAAATAAGCTCGCTTATTTTTGCTTTGCCGAAATGCCGCCTATCTTAATTTAAGATATGAACTTTCTACATAAAATCCCCGAAAGTGTGCAAAGAAAAGGACAAAACCACAAAAAATCCACCTAAACCAACAAATTGTGCACATGGTTTCGACTAAAGCCCGATACTTTTGCAAACGGTAATTAAGAGGTTTTTTCATAATATTTATTTAAGGTTAGAATTAGGTTAACATGAATCATTTATTATTTCTTTCGCAAGCCACTCGGGAGAGCCGCTTGCGGGAGGGTAATAAAAAAGCAGAGAAATTGAACCTTGGAGAAAACCTATTAATCCACAAACTTATAACTAATAACTTATAACTAAAATATAGTATCACGGATGAACACATTTATCAAAAAACTATTGGTGCTTACTGCACTAACCCTCCCGTTGCTCCCCGTTCAGAACACGGTGAAAGCCCAAAATGGAGATTATATAGATGATAGTATCTATGAGAATTTACCCTTCGATATGCCGAAAGTAGAACAACCCACATTTCCGAACTATACAGTCAGTATTGTAGAATTTGGAGCCAAAGGAGACGGCATTATGCTGAATACCAAGGCTATCAACGACGCAATCAAAGCAGTTAATGCCAAAGGCGGCGGTAAAGTAGTTATCCCCGAAGGCTTGTGGCTGACCGGTCCAATTGAATTACTGAGCAACGTTAATCTATACACGGAAATGAACGCGTTGATTCTGTTCACTGATGATTTTGAGGCTTATCCTATTATAAAGACATCTTTTGAAGGACTGGATACCCGTCGTTGCCAATCTCCGATTTCTGCATGGAATGCCGAGAATATTGCAATTACAGGACATGGTGTATTCGATGGTTCGGGTGATAGCTGGCGTCCGGTAAAGAAAGGCAAACTGACTTCAGGTCAATGGAGTAGCCTGGTAAAATCGGGTGGTGTTGTCGATGAATCCGGCAGCATTTGGTATCCCACTGCCGGAGCTTTGAAAGGAGCTATGGCTACCAAGGATTTCAATAATCCGGAAGGTATTGAAACAGATGAAGAATGGAATGAAATCCGTCCGTGGTTGCGTCCGGTATTGCTGAATATCGTGAAGAGTAAAAAAGTACTATTGGAAGGCGTTACCTTTAAGAACTCCCCCAGTTGGTGTCTGCACCCGCTGTCATGCGAACATATCACCATTCATAATGTAAAAGTATTCAATCCCTGGTATTCACAGAATGGGGATGCACTTGACCTGGAATCTTGCAAAAATGCACTGATTATCAACAACATCTTTGATGCGGGCGATGATGCAATCTGTATCAAGTCAGGTAAAGACGAAGACGGCCGCAGGCGCGGCGAGCCTTGCCAGAACGTGATTGTAAAGAACAACACTGTATTGCACGGTCATGGTGGCTTCGTAGTAGGTAGCGAAATGTCAGGCGGTGTAAAGAATGTATATGTAACGGATTGTACATTCCTCGGCACAGATGTAGGTCTGCGATTCAAGAGCACCCGCGGACGCGGTGGTGTGGTTGAAGGTATTTATATCCACAACATCAACATGATTGACATCCCGCACGAAGCATTACTGTTCGACCTCTTCTATGGCGGTAAAGGTGCCGGTGAAGAAACTGAAGACGATCTGGCAGGCAGAATGAAGGCAACCGTGCCCCCCGTAACGGAAGAAACTCCCGCTTTCCGCGATATCCATATCACGAATATAACTTGCAAAGGTGCCGGACGTGCCATGTTCTTCAACGGTCTGCCGGAAATGCCTATCCGCAACGTACATGTAAAAGATGTTGTGGTTACGGATGCCAAAGAAGGTATCGTTATCAGCCAAGCCGAAAACGTATCTATCGAAAATGTAAAGATAGAGACAAAAGGCAAGGCATTACAGGTGAAACAGGCTAAAGATCTGAAAGTAAACGGAAAGACATATAACAACTCAGCAGCTAAATCTTTGAACATCGATTTATAAAGTCTGTTAGTGAATGATATATATAGTTTTTCTTTATTCGTTTCTGTAGCGGTTTTGAATGAAATGATGATTTACTGAGTATCTCAATTAATTAGGCGGACTATCTTAACTCCCCTCCTCCAGTTGGAGGAGGAGAATTGAGATAGTGCTGTTTATCATTTGCCTCATTACTAATCACTAATCACTAATCACTAAACGCTAATCACTAATCACTTTTGTTCCTTTCTGCACAAACATGAACTAAATAAAAAAATCGGCAAACTATTTTATTGACCTTACCCACAAAGACGACAGTATTTATATCAAAATAGAAAAGGAATTACGCGAGGTTTGCACTACTTTTGTGGCAAATTAATTAGATATTTAATAACCATGAGAAAGAGAATCTTTACAGTATTACTGTTATTGTGCGGTCTTTCTGCTGTGGCAGAGGCACAAGATGCAGAAAAGAGTTTTACAGTGGAAGTAAGCAACGCCTGGAACAAGGCGAAAGCTGACGAACCGGTAGTAATCAAACTCAGCGAAATCAATCCCCAATTCCGCGTACGCTCGGCAGTTGTCATGAATGGCAACGAGGAAATCCCCTCGCAACTGGACGACCTGGACGGTGACCGCCGCCCCGACGAACTGGCATTTGTCATCGACCTGCCCGCCAAAAGCAAAAAGACGCTGACCGTCACCCTGTCTTCCGCCAAAAGTGACAAAACGTATCCCGCCCGCGTATATGCGGAAATGCTCGTCAGCGACAAAAGAGGTAAGCATGTGCCTGTGCAGTCCGTAACCATTCCGGGCACCAGCAATATATACAACCAGATGCATCACCACGGCCCGGCTTTCGAGTCCGAGTTGGTGGCTTACCGTCTGTACTTCGACCATAAACAGACCGTTGATATCTACGGCAAATTCAATAAAGGCTTTGAGGTGAAAGAATCACAATTCTATCCGACTGACGAACAACTGGCACGCGGCTTCGGAGATGATGTCCTTCTGGTAGGCGGCAGTTGCGGCCTAGGTGCGCTGAAAGGCTGGGACGGCAAGAAAGCAACCCACATCACTCCCGTTGCCACACTCACCGAACGCATCATTGCCTACGGCCCGGTGCGCACCATCTCGGAAATAGAAGTGGCCGACTGGCAATATCAGGGATCGGAACTGAACATGACCAACCGTTACACCCTCTACGGCGGACACCGCGACGTACTCGTGGAAACTTTCTTTGCAGAACCGCTGAAGGATGAAATCTTCTGTACCGGCGTCATAGACATCAAAGGTTCCGTCTCTTACTCCGACCACAAAGGCCTGATAGGCTGCTGGGGAACGGATTGGCCAGTGAACGACACAGTGAAGTACGCCAAAGAAACCGTAGGACTGGGTACGTACATTCCACAGAAATATGTAAAAGATGAAGTGAAGGACAAAGCCAACTATCTGTACACCATTGGTGCCAAAGGCAGCAAATACTTCACCCACAATATCACATTCACTTCCATGAAAGAAACTTTCGGATACAAGACGCCCGAAGCGTGGTTTGCCTATATCCGCGAGTGGAAGGAGGAGCTGGAACATCCGGCAATGGTGAAAGTGATAAAGTGATAGAGTGGTGTATGTTTTAATTCGTAATAAATAACCAATCACTAATAATTAATAACTAATCACTAAAGAACGTATCATGAAAGCAAGAAAGACCCTGGTGAGTCTATGTCTGTTGCTCGCCCTACCACTGGCGGCACAGCAGAAGAACTATGTTTCCGAGGTATGGGTAGCCGACCAAGGAAACGGTAAGTACAAGAATCCGGTGCTCTATGCAGATTATTCCGACCCGGACGCCTGCCGTGTAGGAGACGACTACTACATGACATCCTCCAGTTTCAATTGTCTGCCCGGACTCCAGATACTCCATTCCAAAGACCTTGTGAACTGGACTATCATTGGTGCTGCCGTACCTTACGCACTCTCCCCCATCGAAACTCCCGAACGTCCCGAACACGGCAACCGTGTATGGGCGCCCGCCATCCGTCATCACAACGGTGAGTTTTATATCTTCTGGGGAGACCCCGACCAGGGTGCTTTCATGGTGAAAGCCAAAGATCCGAAAGGTCCGTGGACCGAACCCGTATTGGTGAAACCGGGCAAAGGCATCATCGATACCTGCCCGCTTTGGGATGACGACGGTAAAGTGTATATGGTTCATGCCTATGCAGGCAGCCGCGCCGAACTGAAAAGCGTCATCACTATCTGCGAACTGAATGCCGAAGCTACCAAGGCCATCACTCCGTCACGCATCATCTTCGACGGTCATGAGGCGCACCAGACTTGCGAAGGTCCGAAGTTCTACAAACGCAACGGTTACTATTACATCTTCCATCCGGCAGGTGGCGTTCCCACGGGTTGGCAGGTAGTGCTCCGTTCCAAGAACGTATACGGCCCCTATGAATGGAAAACAGTGCTTGCACAAGGTGATAGCCCCGTGAATGGCCCCCATCAGGGTGCATGGGTGGACACTCCAACCGGCGAAGACTGGTTCTTCCACTTCCAGGATGTAGGCGCTTACGGTCGCCTGGTACATCTGCAACCCATGAAATGGGTGAACGACTGGCCCGTTATCGGCATCGACAAAGACGGTGACGGTTGCGGCGAACCCGTGATGACTTACAAGAAACCGAACGTAGGCAAGACTTATCCCATCTGCACTCCGCAGGAAAGTGATGAATTCGACGGCTATACTCTGTCTCCGCAGTGGCAATGGCACGCTAATATCAACGAGAAATGGGCCTATTACGCAGGCGACCAAAGCATTGTACGCCTGTACTCTTATCCGGTTGTGAAAGAGTATAAGAACCTTTTCGACGTTGCCAACCTGTTGTTGCAGAAAGCGCCGGCTCCCAACTTCACCGCTACGATGAAGCTGACCTTCAAGCCGACAGAGAAATATAAAGGCGAACGTACCGGACTGGTAGTGATGGGTATGGACTACGCCGGACTGATTCTGGAAAATACGGATAAAGGACTCGTTCTTTCTCAAGTATCCTGCCCGAAAGCCGACAAAGGCACTTCGGAAGAAGTGAACGGTACGGTTGCCCTGACGGACAACACCATCTACCTGAAAGTAAAGTTCGCCAGCGACGGAAAAAAAATCTCCAAAAGCGAAGGCGGACATGACCTATTAGTAATGTGCAATTTCAGTTACAGCCTTGATGGGAAGAAATATCAGCCGCTTGGCAAGCCTTTCCAAGCCAAAGAAGGCAAATGGATTGGCGTAAAGGTAGGTACATTCTGCACACGTCCCGCCATCACGACCAATGACGGTGGATGGGCGGATGTTGACTGGTTCCGCATCACCAAGAAATAAAAATAGCGCTTTAGCTATCATCATTCATTCCTCCTTACTGGGACTTTGCTCTCAGTAAGGAGGAATTTCAATTTGCATATACATCTAGATATCAACGCATTGCATTTACCAACAATTTACCGCAGGATGTAAAAGCATTTACCGCCGCATGTAACAACCTTTACCTCCTATTGTAACGCTCTTTACCTCGGCATGTAACGACCTTTACCTCGGTATGTAAATGAAGTTACCATTGGGGATAAAAAGAGTTCCCCCATAAAGTAACGGAAGTTATGCTGCAAGGTAACGGAAGTTTCCCCGCAGAGTTGTCTTCTTTTGATCTGCATCAACATATTGTTTGAACGGAATGCGCTATATTTGTGTTCTCTAATAAAAAAACCCTAAAGAAGTATGAAGAAATTGGTTATATTCGATTTAGACGGAACCCTACTGAACACTATTGCCGACCTGGCACAAAGTACCAACCACGCATTATCTGCGTTAGGTTATCCCACCCACGAAGAAAAAGAGTATAATTTCATGGTTGGCAACGGCATCAACAAGCTGTTTGAGCGTGCTTTGCCCGAAGAAAGCAGAACGGAAGAAAATGTATTGCGCGTGCGTAAAGAGTTCGTGCCTTATTACGACCAGCATAATGCCGACAAAAGCAGCCCATACCCCGGCATTACAGAACTTCTGGACGAACTACAGGCCGAAGGTCTGCAACTGGCCGTCGCTTCCAATAAATATCAAGCTGCCACTGAGAAACTGATAGCCCACTATTTCCCAAATATCTGCTTCACGGCCGTCTTCGGACAACGGGAAGGGGTGAATGTGAAGCCCGATCCCACTGTTGTACATGATATTCTAAAGATAGCACAAACTGCCAAAGAAGATGTACTCTATGTGGGAGACTCCGGCGTAGACATGCAAACAGCTAACAATGCCGAAGTGACATCCTGCGGTGTAACCTGGGGATTTCGTCCACGCACGGAATTGGAAACATTCCATCCGGATTACATAGTGGATAAGGCTGAAGAAATAACAGCAATAGCTTTCAAGTAAAAAAGAAAAATGCACTGCAATGTGACATAACTCCATTTTTACTCCTTTTTAGCCAGATATTCCCCCTGAAAGTGCCATAAACTGCCTAACCTTACAATCGAAATACCAAAAAATGAAAAACAATGATGAAGAAATGGTTATTAGTATGTTTTGCCGTAGCCTGCATAGGAAATAACGTGCAGGCACAGCAAGCAGATGAAACACTTAAATTATGGTATGACACCCCCGCCACACAATGGGTGGAAGCTCTGCCACTAGGTAACGGACGTATTGGTGCCATGGTTTTCGGTGACCCTGTGCACGAACAGTTCCAGTTGAACGAAGAAACCGTATGGGGCGGTTCTCCTCACAACAATACCAATCCTAAAGCCAAAGAGGCTCTGCCACGCATCCGCCAACTTATCTTCGAAGGTAAGAATGCGGAAGCACAGGCTCTTTGCGGCCCTGCCATTTGCTCGCAATCGGCCAACGGAATGCCTTATCAGACCGTAGGAACGCTGCATCTCGACTTCGATGGAATCAGTAACTATACTGATTATTACCGTGACCTGGATATTGAAAAAGCTATCAGCACCACCCGCTTCACTGCCAACGGAGTGACTTATACCCGGGAAGCCTATACTTCTTTCCCCGACCAAGTACTCGTTATCCGTCTGACAGCCTCACAAAAGAAGAGCATCTCATTCACCGCCAAATATACAACTCCTTACAAAGAGAACATAGTGCGTTGCATCTCTCCCCGAAAAGAGTTGCAACTCAATGGGAAAGCTAACGATCACGAAGGCATCGAAGGCAAAGTTGAATTCACCACCCTCACCCGTATAGAGAATAGCGGCGGAAACTTGGAAGTATTATCGGACAGCACCCTACAAGTGAAAAATGCCAATAGCGTCACTCTATACGTTTCCATAGGCACCAACTTTGTGAACTACAAAGACGTCTCCGGCAATGCCCAGACTACAGCACAAAAGTATCTGGCAAACGTAAACAAGAACTATACAAAAAGTAAAGCAACCCATACCAGCACCTATCAAAAGTTCTTCAACCGCGTATCACTGGACTTGGGACGCAATGCCCAGGCCGATAAACCGACTGACGTACGCGTCAAAGAATTCAGTTCCAGCTTCGACCCGCAAATGGCGGCCCTGTACTTCCAGTTCGGACGCTACCTACTGATATGCAGTTCGCAACCCGACGGACAAGCGGCCAACCTGCAAGGTATCTGGAACTATCAGCTCCGTGCCCCGTGGGATGGCAAATACACCACCGACATCAATGTAGAAATGAACTACTGGCCTGCCGAAAGTACTTCCCTGCCCGAAATGCACGAACCATTCCTGCAATTAGTGAAAGAAGTAGCTATACAGGGACGTAAAAGCGCCGCTATGTACGGCTGCCGTGGCTGGACGCTGCACCATAATACGGACATCTGGCGCAGCACTGGTGCTGTAGACGGTCCCGGTTATGGCATCTGGCCCACCTGCAACGCCTGGTTCTGTCAACATTTGTGGGACCGCTATCTCTTCTCCGGCGATAAGAACTATCTTGCCGAAGTATATCCTCTGATGCGTGGTGCCTGTGAATTCTACCTCGATTTTCTGGTACGTGAACCTGAAAATAACTGGCTGGTAGTAGCTCCCTCCTACTCTCCGGAGAACAGACCGGTTGTTAATGGAAAGCGGGACTTCGTAGTCGTTGCAGGAGCCACAATGGATAACCAAATGGTATACGATTTATTCTACAATACCATCGCTGCCGCCCAGTTAATGAACGAAAACACTACATTTACCGATAGTCTGCAAACGGTAGTTAATCATCTAGCCCCCATGCAAGTAGGTCGTTGGGGACAATTACAGGAGTGGATGCACGACTGGGATAATCCCAAAGACCGCCATCGCCACGTTTCCCACCTCTGGGGCTTATATCCCGGACGTCAGATCAGTGCATACAACTCTCCGATTTTGTTTGAAGCCGCCAAGAAGTCGTTAATCGGTCGTGGTGACCACTCCACCGGTTGGTCGATGGGTTGGAAAGTCTGCCTGTGGGCACGCCTGCTGGACGGCAATCATGCTTATCAACTGATTACCGAACAACTTCACCCCACTACTGATGAAAAGGGACAAAACGGAGGCACCTATCCGAATCTGTTCGATGCCCACCCGCCTTTTCAGATTGACGGTAACTTTGGTTGTGCTGCCGGTATTGCCGAGATGCTTATTCAGAGTCACGATGGTGCTGTCCATCTTCTTCCGGCATTGCCTGAAGTATGGAAACAGGGAACACTAAAAGGTATCCGTTGCCGCGGAGGATTTACGGTTAAAGAAATGACATGGGCAAATGGCGAATTACAAACAGCCATAATCACTTCTAATATTGGCGGTACACTCCGCATCCGGAGTCTGACTCCCCTGTATTTGAATGGGGAAAAATTGAGCCCGACCTCACAGGAGATATCCGATAACCCGCTTCTGCAATCGCAGAGTATCCGTAAGCCATTGGTTGCAGCCAACGTTCCGGTTTGCGTGCCAGAATATGCACAGACTTACGTGTATGACATTGATACGAATGCAGGAAATGAATACATTCTGACAGCAAAAGATCAATAGGAATAAATAGTAATCAAAACTATAGAGATACTGACAGAAATCAATGACCAATATGTTAAAATGTCAAGAGGGGAACAATAAATTCCCCTCTTTTCTGTTATATAACATCATTTAGGCAATCCGCAAAAGCATAATAGACAGTAAATAACAAAAAATACCACCCTAAAAACAGATATTACACATTTATCTTTTCACATCCCTATACATTTGCAACAATGAATTAACAGTGTGCCCGAACACACTAACGAAAAAAATCATATTTAATTAATATCATGCAAAGAATGTCTAACAAGATGAAAAACATGCGCGCCGCACTACTATTCTTTTTAGTAGCCGTGATATCGCTTAGCGTATCAGCGCAAAATGTAACCGTAACAGGTACTGTGACGGACAAAACGGGAGAAACCGTTATCGGCGCTTCCGTAGTACAGAAAGGGAATACTGGTAACGGTACTATTACCGACATTGATGGTAATTTCTCCCTTAGTGTTCCCGCAAATTCCACATTGGTATTCTCTTATGTGGGAATGACTCCTCAGGAAATAGCATTGAAGGGCAAAACCACAATTGATGTAGTAATGGAAGATGATGCACAAGCCTTGGATGAAGTAGTGGTTATTGGTTATGGTACAGTACAGAAGAAAGATCTGACAGGTTCTGTAGCCTCTGTTAGTGCCAAACAGTTAGAATCGATTCCGGTTTCAAGTGCCTCAGAAGCTTTGCAAGGTAAGATGGCAGGTGTACAGATTACTACAACTGAGGGTTCACCAGATGCGGACGTTAAAATTCGCGTACGTGGTGGCGGCTCTCTCTCACAAGACAATTCTCCTCTTTACATTGTAGACGGTTTTCCTGTATCCAGCATCAGTGATATTGCTCCTACAGATATCCAGTCTGTAGACGTATTAAAAGATGCTTCTTCTACTGCAATCTACGGTGCACGTGGTGCCAATGGTGTAATTATTATAACCACTAAATCCGGTTCAGAAGGAAAAACCCAAGTAAACTTTGGTGCATCTTACGGTTTCCGTAACGTAATCAAGCAAGTAGGCGTATTGGATCCATATGAATTCAGTCTCTATCAATACGAGTTGGATCAGACTGGTACATCTTACGGTGCATATAAAGATTTGGAAATCTACAAATCGCTGGAAGGTTCAAACTGGCAAGATCAATTGTTTGGTCGTACAGGTAATCAACAACAATACAACATCAGCGTAAGTGGTGGTACCAAGTCTACCAAATTCAACATCAGCTACGCACGTAATGATGAAAAGAGTATCATGAGGGGTTCTGGATACTCTAAAAACAACATCAATGCTAAAATCAATACGGAAATCAACAAATGGTTAAGCCTCGACTTCAATGCCCGCCTGATACAACAGAAGATAGACGGTCTGAGCGGAGGTGCTGATAATGAAAGCAGTAAAGCATATTCATTAGTAGCCCGTGCCATCACTCATGCACCAATAAAGGCATTAAATGAAGACTCTGAAGATGATGAAAACAGCACCAATGCACGTTACACTCCGTTGGAACGCGTAGATGCAACTTATAAACAACAAAGAAGATTCCGTCAGGACTACAACGTAGGCGTTAACTGGGAACCACTTAAAGGGCTGAAATTCAGGAGTGAATTCGGATATGGTTGGAAGTTTGATGATACAGACCAAGTATGGGGATATAAAGCAACAGCAAACTCCAAATTTGGTCATGGTGGTCTTCCACAAGCATATCTGACAAACTCTGACAATAAGAACTGGAGAAATGCCAATACATTGACATACGAAAATAAGAAGTTATTTAATGGACGCGACCGTCTCAATGTTATGATTGGTCATGAGGTCTCCACTTCTCAGGATACAAAGAAATACGTAACTGCAGTGGACTTCAGTAAAGATGCAACAACACAAGAAATTCTTGCTGCACTCGGTAACGGAACAGCACTTCCTACCAGTACATATATTGGCATCAAAGATAATTTGCTTTCATTCTTTGGTCGTGCCAATTACACGCTGATGGATAAATACTTGTTTACGTTCACAATGCGTGCCGACGGTTCCAGTAAGTTTGCCAAAGGTAGTCAATGGGGTTATTTCCCCTCGGGAGCTATCGCATGGCGCATCTACGATGAAGCTTTCATGAATAATACAAAAGAATGGTTATCCAATCTGAAGGTTCGCGTAAGTTATGGTACAGCAGGTAACAATCGTATTCCAAGTGGTTCTATGTACACCACTTACTCCGTTGCCGGAACTTCTGAAAAAGGTATCTATTTTGATGAAACAACAGCAGTCGTATTGAAACATGGCAATGTACTCTCCAATCCCGGACTAAAATGGGAAACAACTATCTCACGTAATGCCGGTATTGATTTTGGTTTCTTCAACAATCGTCTGTCCGGTGCTATTGACGTATATTGGAATACAACGAAAAACTTGTTGATGAAAACGACTATTGCTTCCAGTTCCGGTTATTCTTACCAATACAAAAACATGGGTCAGACATCTAATAAAGGTGTAGAGCTCCAGTTGGATGCCGTATTAGTGGACGCTAAAAATTTCGGTCTGAATTTCAACTTCAACATTTCATATAATCGCGGTAAGATTGACAAATTAAATGGCAGTTCATTCTGGCAAAGTAGTAGCTGGGCAGGAACAGCCGCAGCAGGTATCGAGGATTTCTTAGTTGAAGAAGGCGGACGTTTAGGTGAAGTGTATGGTTACAAAACAGATGGTTTCTATACTGCTGATGACTTTACCTTCGACACAGAAAAAGGAACCTATGCCCTGAAATCAGGAGTTAACGATTGTAGCTCCCTTATTGGTGGTAAAGTATACCCCGGTTCCATTAAGCTGAAAGCTGATGAAAATGGCGAATACAAGAAAGAACGTTTAGGAAATACCGTACCTACCGTATCCGGAGGTTTTGGCCTGAATGCCCGTTGGAAAGGTTTTGACTTTACAGCTTTCTTCAACTATTCACTTGGAAACAAGATTGTGAATGCAACAAAATTAGGATCAAGTTTCTATAGTGGTTCATCTAAGAACTGGAATATCAACGACCATTTTACTTCAGCCAATCGCTATTCCTGGATTGATCCTTCAACAGGTACCAACCTGCTGAGCAGTGCCTCTATCAAAGCAAATGGTGAAGCATGGACTGTCAACCGACTAAACGAAGTAAATGCAGGCTCAAGCATTTGGAATCCTGCTGCTGCTACAGTTATGCCACTCGTTGACTGGGCTGTAGAAGATGGCTCTTTCTTACGCGTCAATAACATTACAATCGGTTATACATTACCAAAATTGCTTGTAAACAAACTGAATATACAAAATATCCGTATCTATGTTACAGGATACAACCTGCATTGCTTTACCAAATACTCAGGCACTGACCCTGAAGTAGATTGTTGTACAAGCACACCTATGACTCCGGGTATCGACTATGCTGCATATCCTAAGAGTCGTTCATTCGTAGGAGGCATCAACGTTACATTCTAATTTTAAAGACAGAGAAGAATCATGAAAAATATATTAAAATCATTTGCAATAGTAGGAATAAGTGCAATAGTTCTTACTTCTTGTTCCGACTTTCTGGATCAGACCTCTCCTTCTGAAATGACTGGAGAAGCTGTATTCAATTCAACGACCTACACCCAGCAAGCCTTGAATAAGGTATATGCGGGGCTCACCAAGGATGAGACCTACGTACAATCAGTTCCCATCCATTTCGGTATGAACTCAGACATCGAATTAGTGGACGGATTAGGTGCAACTAATTCCAATTCTAACAATGAACGCGGTACGTGTAACTACAATCCGCAGTTGAGTTGGTCAAAGCTTAATAATAATTGGAAAGGTATGTACGAAGCCATTGAAAATGCCAACATTGTAGTTGAAGGTATTGAAGGTAGTACACTGATTGCCGAAGGCAATGCTGCTAGAAACAAAATGTTGATGTTCAAGGGAGAAGCACTAACGTTGCGCGCCATGCTTTACCTGGATTTAATCCGTACTTATGGAGATGTACCAATGAAATTTGAAACAACCAATACGGACGGCTCTAACATCTATTTGGGCAAAACAGACCGTGATATTATCATGGATCGCTTGATTACGGACTTAGAAGAAGCTATCGGATATTTGCCTTGGGCAGGAACTTCTGGTTACACCACAGAGAAAATGACTAAAGGATTTGCCCATGGTTTATTAGCTCGTATCGCCATGACATACGCCGGATATTCTATCCGCGAAAGTTCTAAATCAGGTTATGAAAACATGCCTAATTGTGATGCAACTTATCCTACACAACGACCAGGTACAGAAAAGCGTAGAGAACTCTACACTCTTGCTGTAAAACACTTAGATGCCATTATCGCCAGCGGTTATCACAAACTCAATCCTTCTTATGAAAGTGAATGGTATCTGTTGAACCAGTTAACTTTAGATCAAACATATCAAGAGAATTTGTATGAAGTAGCACACGGTGTAAGTTTTTCCGGAGAAATGGGATATACTATAGGTGTCCGCATCAACGGAAAAACAACTTACTACGGAGCTAAAGGTAACTCAAGTGGTAAAGTAAAGGTTATCGCTCCCTTCTTCTGGAGCTTTGATAAGAATGACCAACGTCGTGACTTAACTTTTGCCAACTTCGATATTAGAGAAGGAGATAATGGCAATACTGTTGAGACAATGCAGGGAAATTCTCCATTTGGTATATACTTGGCAAAATGGGATCCTCGAAAGATGACAGACAAATGGTTGAATGCAGCAAGAGCATCCGCTGACAAGGTAGCTACGGGTATCAATAATGTTATCATGAGATATTCTGACGTATTGTTACTGTATGCAGAAGCGTTGAATGAACTTCAAGGTGCTGATGCTGTCGGGCCGACATGTGGTTTAAGCGCAAGAAAAGCTTTTGAAGAAGTACGTAGCCGCGCATTTGCCGACGCACACAAAACTGAAGCAATCAGCTATGTCAATAGTTTAAGTAGCGGTGACGAATTCTTCAATGCACTCGTTGACGAACGTGCCTGGGAATTTGCAGGTGAAGCTATCCGTAAATGGGACTTGATACGTTGGGGATTGCTCTCACAAAAAATAGAAGAAGCTAAGGCTGCTTATAAGGAACTAATCAAGGTAGCCCCCAAAAAGTTGTACTACAAAATGAAAGCTGACAAACCAGGAGAAATTGATCCTGAAAGCATTTGCTGGTACGAAGAACCACAGGTCACTACTGACTATAAGAGTGTAACCTTCTGGGGATCTGAAAACGAAGAAACCGGTAGCAATGTTGTAGATAATCTGCCATACATCAGTGCAGGTTTGAACACTCCGGTTATCAACAGACACGTATTCCCAATTGGAGCCACTACAATATCCGACTCTAACGGAACGTTACAAAACTCTTATGGATTCTAATATCATAAAAACAACGGTTATGAAAACAAATAAGCTAAAATATATAGCCTTATCAGGAGCACTAATGCTCCTGACGGCATTCGCCGCCACATCTTGTGACGATGTGAACGACTGGACCACTGATTCGTCTTACAACAGACTGTTCAGTGTTCCTAAAATGAGTGTATCAGCCAATGCCACAGATGCTGAACTCACATGGACTACCACTCCGGGAACTGAATATTATATTATAGAAATCAGTTTAGATAGTCTATACGATGACATAGCTATGGGAAACAGTAAAGGATCAATCATTTACGGTGAAAACAAATCTATCACTAAATCTCCCTATACTTTGGAAGGTTTATACAGCGACAGCAAGTATTTTATCCGTATGAAAGCATTTTCTGCCAATACGCCAGAATCTAAGTGGGGATATATGAGCGATTTCTCATTCAAGACCCGTACCGAACAAATCTTTGAGAAATGGACCATCAGCCATGACAAGATAATGCTGTACTGGCCGGCTAATTCAACTGCTGACCGTATCGAAATTACAGATACAAACGGAACAGTAGTCAAAAATATCACTTTGACTTCTACCAATCTGGAAGATGGAACCATTGTTATAGATGGTCTGACTCCTCTCACATCCTATACCGCAACTCTTTACAATAAAGAGTCAAAACGCGGTGTTGTAGACTTTACAACAACTGCAAAAGTGCCTGATGCTGATTATACGGCTTTCTTACAAGCAAGTGATTCCTTGAACAATGACTTGTTCACTACAATGGCTGAAGCAGGCTATCAGACTGTAAACATAGCACTGCCTGCCGGAAGTTCTTATTACAACGAAAACAATATTAACATTCCTGATGGCATGTCTGTAACATTCTTCGGTCTCCCTGGAGAAAAACAAGCTATCATTGGCGTCAAAGGTATTGATATTGCAGGAACTCACAGCTTCATCAAATTTGAAAATGTAGAAATTACAGGTGCTGGAAAGAAAGCAGACGGTAGCAATACAACCAATGATTATCTCTTCAACCAATCAAAAGCTGCTACAGTTGGTTCTATCGAATTCAGCAATAGCTTCATCTATGGCTTCAAGAATACCCCGGTGAGATTACAGGGCTCTGACATTAAAGTTATCGATCTGGTTAAATTTGAAAACTGTACGGTATATGGAGCAGATGCAAGAACTTACAGCCTTATACATATAGACGCAGGTAGCGGTAAGGGTAAGATTGAAAATATTGAGTTCAGCAAAACGACTGTAGTCTATAGTGGGAAATGCTTGGTTTATAGCAGAAATACAGACTTCACATCCTTAACGCTGTCTGATTGTACTTTCAGCAAACTTCTGGGCAGTGGAGACTATATATTGGATTGTGACAAAAATGGTAATGGTCCATCACAAGGAGTGACTATCACCAACTGTATTTTTGGTAGTACGCTAGCCGAAGGCAAGGGTATCCGCGCCAATGATAAACCTGTAGAAGTTACCAACAGTTATATAACCAATGATATGAAAATCACAGGCAACAAGATCAATGATTTGATTACCTATGACGGTGGTGAAGCTAATCTTTTCAAGGATCCCGCTCAGTATGATTTCACCATTATCGATAACAGTTTTGCTGGTAAAACAAATTGTGGTGACCCGAAATGGTACATGAAATAAAAAGGTTATTATAAGCAAATTGCCAAGATAAAATTCTTGAAAATTAGCTTTAAGAAACTATTCCTGAATGAAATGTCCCTCAAAAGTCTTTGTTAACTTTTGAGGGACATTTCATTCAGTACCAAAAGATATAGATTTTCCTCCTCTTTATAGCTGCAAATCTAATGCATAAAATTATTTCTTTCCCCCCTTATCCCTATATTCCGTAGGTGTCATCCCCATCTTCTGCTTGAAGCATTTGCTGAAATAGCGCGGGTCGTTGATACCTACCATATAGGAAATCTGAGTCATGGAATATTCTCCCGTTTCAATGAACTGAACAGCACGCTTGATACGCATTTCCTTGATAAACTCAATGGGCGCCAAACCAGTCAGCGTCTTTAGTTTCTTGAAGAAAACAGAACGGCTGACGGCCAGTTCCTGTACCAAGTCATCTACCACCAGATCACCGTTATCCATATTCTTCTCCATCAAGTCTACCAGTTTATCCATAAACTTACGATCATTGGGAGACATTTCAGGCCCCTTCTCTTCTACTGTTTCTTCGGTGGAATCAACTGTCGGGTTTCCTGTCATCAGGTTATCGCGATAGATGCCTTGCAACTTCTGACGTTGGGTAAGCAAATTCTTCACACGTGCTTTCAGGTAAGTAGCACTAAACGGTTTCGTGATATAATCATCAGCTCCATACTCCAATCCCTCCAGTTTACTTTCAATGGAAGTCTTGGCTGTTAGTAATACAATAGGAATATGGCTGGTTGTCATATCTGCACGCAGTTCACGAGTCATTTCGATACCATCTTTTTCAGGCATCATAACGTCGCTGATAATGATATCCGGAAGGAATTTCAATGCTTTACTCCAGCCTTGCATACCATCCACTGCCTCCACAATTCTATATTCCGACGCAAAAATACTACGAAGGAACAGGCGAAGTTCAGAGTTGTCTTCCACTAACAACATGGTCCCTTTAGAATCCGTATCATCTTCTGCTTCTTCAGCAATAATATCTTCTTCCGGTTGAACCGGCACTTCACTTGCAATATCAGTGACCTGCTCTGCAATTCCCATGCCCACGGTGGCATCATCCTGCAAAAATTCCACTGTTTCATCATAGTGCTCTTTCCCTTTCAGGAAATCAACTTTAAAACAACTACCCTCACCCAGTTTACTGTCGACTGTAATGATAGCCTTATGCATCTCTACCAGCTCCTTCACCAACGACAGACCGATGCCGGTACTTGACTGATTGAACAGGTTACGGTCCACCAGATTTTCGAAACGGACAAACAAAGACTTTTTCTTATTATCGGCAATACCTATTCCCTGATCTTCCACACCCACGGAAACCGTTTTCTCATCTTCACGGACAAGGACAGTAATCATTTTCCCATTCGGAGTATATTTAAAGGCATTGGAAAGCAAATTGAATACTATCTTTTCAAACTTATCCACATCTACCCAAAGATACAATTCATCCTTTTCCGTTTCAAACAGGAAATCTATCTGATGTTCCTCGGCTACAGACTCAAAGTTCTCCATTATCTTGCGGGTGAAAGCTACCACATTGACACGTTGCACCTGCATCTTCATCTTCCGGTTCTGTATCTTCCTGAAATCTAAAATCTGATTAATCAGTCTCAACATGCGGTTCGTGTTCCGTTCCACCACCTGTAACTGTTCGCGGGCATCATCCGGGAGCTTGGTATTCTCCAAAACATACTCCACAGGTCCGGAAATCAAAGTCAATGGTGTACGCAGTTCATGAGAGATATCAGTGAAGAAGCGCAGTTTCATGTCGGTCACTTGCTGCTCTACGGATACTTCATGTTTCAGACGATAAATCGTGAATAAAATATATACCGCCGCCACAATAATCATGATAAAGAAAAGCACATACAAGAAATAAGCAAACGGAGTCTCCCAGAAAGAGGGAAGGATTTCGATATCCAGGGTACGCGTGTTTTCAGTCCACACCCCGTCTCCATTCGTTGAGCGGACTTTAAAAACATAGTGCCCTTTCGGAAGGTTGGTATATGTTGCCACACGCTGCTTACCAACAGCGTTCCAGGCTTTTTCAAAGCCCTCCAGAATATAAGCATACTGGATTTCGGAAGGTGCAGAATAATCAAGCGCAGCAAACTGGATGGTAAAGATATTCTCCCTGTGTGACAACACCAACTCCCTCGTGTCATCCAGAGCTTGTTTCAGCACAGAGCCCTGCCCGGGCAGTATGTCCTTATTAGCAATTAGCAACTTAGAGAAAACAATGGGTGGCACATACTTGCTCTTACAAATGGAATCCGGATTAAAATAAAAGATACCCGTACTGGCCCCGAAAAGCATATTGCCCGATGCTGTATACTCCGAAGCGGCTTCACTGAAACGCGCCCGGAAAAACACCTCTTTATCAGCGTAGTTTTCAAACTTCTCCTCGGAAGGAACAAACTTACTGATTCCGTTTTCCGAACTCAACCACAAACTACCATTTTTATCCTCCCGTATGGAAAGCAACACATCTGAAGGAAGACCATCAGATACTGTATAAGACTTAAACTCAGCATTACCCTCCTTATCCAAGGATACCAGTTTATTCAGTCCGCCGCCAAAAGTGGCGATGAAGAGTTCTTTGTTCTGAGTCGATACAATCCAATGCACATCGTTGTTACTCAAACTATGTTCATTGTCCGGAATACGCAGGAAATGATGGAACTTCACATCTTCGGGATTCTTGAAGTTCGCATCAATCATCAGTGCCCCAATAGTAGTTCCAATCCAGATATTTCCCTGATAATCACCTGTGATGAAACGGGCTTTAGAACAATAATCAATAGGATAGCCTTTCAGATTATTACGGTGATTCACAAAGATTTCCTTTCCATCCTGATTGTGTGCCATATAGTTTATGCCACCGGCAAAAGTAGCTATCCAGATACGTCCTTGAGTATCTTCGTATACACAGTAAACATTATCATCGCTCAAACTGTAAATATCGTCTTTCTGATGCTGATAACGTGTTATCTTATACTGATAGGCATTTTTCTGCCTTTCGGCTCTCACCAGCCCGTCCCCTTTCGTTGCAATCCAAAGGTTATGTTGACTATCTTGTAATATGAAATACACAGTACCGCGCAATGGAGTACCACTCTGCGAAACAGTGCCGGATTCAGTCAGGTAGCCCCGGTTCACACGATTTTTGTCATACACCCGCAGTTTACCATCTTTCAGACCAACCCACAAATTCTGGTCTACATCCTCACAAAGAGCACGTACTTCATTGCTCAATGATTCGTAGTCATGGGGAACCGGTGTCATCACCCGAAATTGTGACGGGCGGAATGTCACCTTCTCCAACCCCTTGGAGTGTGTACACATCCACAGATTGCCCTGCCTATCAGAGAAAGCAGCATGAATTTTATTGGAGAAGCGCCAATCATGTCCCGACAGACTATTATAAAAAGAACGCAAGCTATTGCTCTCACGGTCAAAATAGGAGAAACCTCCACCATAAGGGTGCACCCACAGCACACCGTTAGCATCTTCATGGACATGAAATGCCGGGCGTGAACGGTCGCTGCTGGTAGGCTCCACAGCTATTTCTTCACGTTTCAAGATTCGCGTATGAGGGTTAAAATGCATGATTGAACCCGGAGTATGTTGTTCAAACCAAACTTCGGATGCTTTATCCACATAAACAGAGTGGATAGACCCTTTCGGAAAACGGGAAGCAGGAAAGTGTTCCATTTCCTCTATCTTAAACTTATAAGAAAAGAAACCATCTTTCGCAGTAGTAAATATCATCTCCTCTCCATCTGTACCATCAATAGAGACAATACGGGAAGAAGCTGTCAGGCTCAATAACAGAAACTGCCCACCCTCTTTTTGATAACGCCACACGCGTCCGTTGTCCGAGCCAAAATAGATTTCCGAATCATGTTCCAAACAAGAATAGAAGGCTTGCCCACCTTTTTTTTCCCGCTCTGTAGTTTCAGAAAAATAAAAGACCGGTGTTTTCTCTCCGGGAGCCAGCATTCCCAATCCATTGTCGGATAATATCCATTCATTACCCGATTGGTCTTCGTGGACACGAAACACGCGCGTTGCAGAGAATTGTCCCGATTGAGCAGAAAACCATTGTGAAGTTAAACTATAGTCTTGCGGATTGGTCGTCACACGAATGGCTCCTCCAGTTTCCGACAACAACCATACCGTTCCTCCCGGAAGCACTTTTATCTTCGTAACGTTAGTGGCAAAGCCATCTTCATTCTCCCCGGGCACACACTCAAACGTTTCTGTACGAGGATCAAAGCGATAGGCATGATTATCATAAGTCTGCAACCAGATAAAGCCATACTTATCTTCCGTCATATAGTCCACACGATTATGGCTCAGCACGATACGGTTATCGAGCCGCGCCTTATACGTTTTGAATGAATATCCGTTGAACTTATTAATGCCATCCCATGTAGCAAACCACATATTCCCTTTGTGATCTTGCAGAATGCTCATTATTGTATTCTGAGAAAGTCCGTCTTCAGACGAATAATGGGTGAAAAAACAATCCGGTTGTGCTTTTACTGACACTGCACATACCAACCCAACTATCAGATATAAGATTTTTTTCATCATAGCACGCCTTTTCTATGCGGTAAAGATAAGGAATTCATATAAAATTCATGTATCTTTGTTTGCATTTTAACAACCACAAGCTATGAAGCGCATTACAAGTATTCTTTTAGTAGTCCTCTTCGGACATCTTTCCTCCATTGCCCAAACAAATACTATTCCTTATGGGGTCGTCAAGAACATGCCTGTTTTCTACGAGCAACTTAAACAACAACTCACTTATCCGATGGCGTGGGGAAATTCCCCTGTCCGCAAATTCGACAAGTGGCGTTCGCAGGCACGGGAAGTTTTATTGGAGTGCATGCAGATTCTCCCTCCCGCTCCTACTAATTATGATATGACAATAGTTGCTACAGAACGGCGCAACGGATACGAAGCCCAGAAGATAATGTTCAATGTATCAGAATGGTGCCGTATTCCGGCATACCTGTTAGTACCGGATGGTGAAGGCCCTTTTCCGGCAGTTGTCATGCTGCATGACCACGGAGCCCACTTTTCCATTGGCAAAGAGAAAATGGTGCGCCCGTTCGGAGTAACTCCTGAGATAATGGCGGATGCCGACAAGTGGGCGGTAGGTTGCTACGACGGGCAATATACAGGAGATTACTTTGCCGAACACGGATACGTAGTACTGTCCATAGATGCCCTGTTCTGGGGAGAACGTGGCCGGAAAGAAGGAGTAGATTATGACGGACAACAAGCTTTAGCTTCCAACTTCCAGCAAATGGGTAGCTCTTGGGGTGCCTTCATCAATATGGACGATGTGCGGAGTGCAGAATTCCTCGCTTCACTCCCATTTGTCGATAAGAATAAAGTGGGTTGCCTCGGTTTCTCAATGGGAGCCTACCGTTCCTGGATGCTTTCAGCAATCACCGACTGCATAAAAGCCTCCGCCTCCATCTGCTGGATGAACACTACTGAATATCTGATGACATTAACGAATAATCAGAATAAAGGTGGCTCGGCCTTTTCAATGCTAATACCCAGCCTACGCCGTTACCTTGATTATCCGCACGTGGCAAGCATTGCATGTCCCAAACCCACCTTATTCTTCAATGGTACCCAAGACAAACTATTCCCTGTAGAGGGGGTAAAGGATGCCTATAGCATCATGCAGTCCGTTTGGCAGAGCCAGAAAGCCTCCGACCGTCTGGTTACTAAGATATGGGAAGAGAAGCACTTTTTTAATAAAGAGATGCAACGGGAAACATTGGAGTTCTTTAATAAATGGTTGAAATAAATCTCGTTTGGAATCCAGTCATGAAACGAATCGGAATACTATTCACATTTTGCATATTCAACATCACTTTATGTCTGGCACAATTGCCACACACCTTTACACAATATACCTCTGAGGACGGGCTTGCACAGAAAACCATACAGGGAATTATGCAAGACCATAAAGGAGTCATGTGGTTCGCTACATGGGACGGGCTTTATAAGTTTGACGGATATACGTTCAAGAACTATAAAGCACATCCGGGAGACAGTATCGGACTAAGCAACAACCGCCTGGACAACATAAAAGAAGACAGATACGGCTATATCTGGGTGCGAAGTTATGACCATCAGGTTTATCGGTTTAATCCAAGAACCGAACAATTCCAGGCTATTCCTTACGAAAATTATCTGTCTCAGGACATATATGTGCTTCCATGTGGAGATGTATGGGTGGTAACTGCACTAAATGAGTTAATCCGCGTAACCATTCAGCCCGACACCCGGGAAATGAAAGCTACCAATTTCTTCAAGTCCCATCAAATCTCATCTTCAGAACGGATTAACTCTATCTTTCAAGATAAGCAACAAAACCAGTGGATACTTACAGAAAACGGGTTATACAGGTTGAGTAAGAATAAAGAGGAAGAGGAACTATCCTCCTACTTCGTCTCTCCCTCAGCCAAGGATAAGCAACCCTTTTATGACGCATTAGAGAATGAGCATGCCATTTACTTCACATCCAAACGGGGATGTATGTACGAATACCACCCCGATAACGGTCAGTTTTCAAGAGAAGAATTCACCACCCACTCCTCTATAAAGTCTGTCCGGCAACTAAAGCACGATAAACTATTTATCGGTACAGCGTCCGACGGCTTCTTCATTCACGACCTCAAAAGCAAGAGTTTTCGCCATTACAACACCTCCACTTGCTCTTCATTAAGAGATAATCAGATTAAGGAAGCATATGTAGACTCCAACGGAGAAGTCTGGATACGTCTGCAAACTAAAGGAGTAACGCACTTCAACCCAGAAAACGAACAGTTCGATTTCTTCATCCTGAAAGATAAATATGGGAAAGATGTAGTTGATTCCCGACCTGAAATGTATATCTATGAAGATATAAACGGGGCTTTATGGTTGCACCCTTCCGGCGGTGGATTTGCCTGGTATGACCGTAAAAACAATCGGATAAAACCCTTCTACAACCCAGCTTTGCAATCCGGATGGAGCTCCGACAATAAAGTCACCGCTATTTTCACCGATAAACAAGGTAATCTATGGTTGGGGTCTTATGGGAACGGACTGGAGAAAGTATCTTTCAATACCAACCACTTCCATCTTTTGACAGCCGCCCCGGATGATCCTGAATTTCCCGGCAGTAATATTCGTGCTATCTATCAAGACCGCAATGGGTATCTATGGACCGGAAACAAAGATAAGATAGTGCGGGTTTACGACAAAAAACAACGCTACATAGGTAATCTTACAGCGCAAGGAACCATTTCTCCTCACAGCACAGACGAATTGGGTATAGCCTATGCTATCACGCAGGACCATGAAGGAACTATCTGGATCGGTACCAAAGGCAACGGACTATTTGCAGCCACCCCCCAAAGTAAACCATTGACCTATCATCTGAAACAATACACAGCCGATACTGACAACATATACAGTCTGAGTGGTAATGAAATCTATAGTTTGTATGAAGATAAACAGCAACGAATTTGGATTGCAACATTTGAGGGCGGAATAAACTATCTGGAAAAAGGAGTGGAAGGAGAATCCGCCCGGTTCATTAACTACCGGAACCGGTTAAAAAACTACCCCATTACCCAATGTAACCGCACGCGCTTCATTACTTCCGATGCCCAAGGCAATATCTGGATAGGCAGTGCTACAGGATTGCTAATGTGTGAGGGAAATTTCAGCGAACCGGAGAATATCACTTTCCATCGCTATAGCCGCATACCGGGTAACCCGCAAAGCCTCAGCAATAACGATGTGCACAACATATTTTTCACTCAAAAAGGAGAAATGTATGTGGCTACTTTCGGGGGCGGACTGAACAGATTACTGTCACTTGACGAAGAGCAAGCCACATTTAAAGCCTATACCATGAAGAATGGGCTTCCTTCAGACGTTTTATTATCCATCGAAGAAGATACAGACGGCAATTTGTGGTGCGCCACCGAAGAAGAGCTTTGCAAGTTTATACCGGACACGGAGAAGATCACAAACTACCCTTCCAGAGTTTTTCCGAGACGGATTAATTTCAGCGAAGGAGCTGCGCTACGCACACATTCCAACTATCTGATGTTCAACACCGTCAAAGGTATCCTTTATTTCTTTCCGGACTCAATCCATACCAGCACTTATACTCCCCCAATCATTTTCACCCGCCTGCAACAGGCGGAGAAGACGGTAACACCCGAAGAAGGCGGCATACTAACCACCCACATCGATGATACCCAACTCCTGACATTGCCACATGACAAGAATGGATTCAGTATTCAGTTTGCAGCGTTGGATATGAAATACCCGGATAACATTTCTTACTCCTACCAACTGGAAGGGTTCGAAAAAAACTGGAATGATATAGGAAATCAGCGCACCGCCACTTACACCAATCTTCCAAAAGGACATTATACCCTGAAAGTTCGCTCTACAAACAGTGACGGTGTATGGGTAGAGAATACACGCACATTAAATATCACTGTGCTCCCCTCTTTCTGGGAAACCCCTTGGGCGTATCTTCTCTATGTGCTCTTCATCCTGTTAGTCATTTTCACAGCCGCCTATATTCTCTTTACCATTTTCAGGCTTAAACATAAAGTCTCTGTCGAACAGGAGATTTCAGACATCAAGCTACGCTTCTTTACGAACATTTCTCATGAACTGCGCACACCGTTGACTCTAATTGCAGGCCCCATTGAGCATATATTGCAACATGGTAAGCTGAATAATGAAGAAAGAGAACAATTGGTGTTAGTGGAACGCAACACAAACCGCATGCTTCGCCTTGTCAATCAGATACTGGACTTCCGCAAAATCCAGAACAAGAAGATGAAGATGAGAGTGCAGCAGATTGACCTTATCCCCTTCACTCGCCAGATTATGGAAAGCTTCAACAGGCTGGCAGACGAACATCAAATAGACTTTGGAATGACTACGCAAGTCTCCCAACTCAAAATATGGGCGGACCCGGATAAACTGGAGAAGATATTGTTTAACCTGTTATCAAATGCATTCAAGTATACCCCCCAGGGCAAGCAAATTAAAGTTATCGTGCAGGATGGAGAAGATGAAGTAATGATTGCGGTAGAAGACCAAGGCATTGGTATCGCCGAAAGCAAGCAAAAGTCTTTATTCATCCGCTTTGAAAACCTGGTGGACAAGAACCTGTTCAATCAGGCCAGCACCGGCATCGGCCTTTCACTCGTGAAGGAACTGATTGACATGCATCATGGAACAATAAATATCCATAGTAAGCCCGGTGAAGGAAGTTGCTTTACGGTAAAACTTCCCAAAGGCAAGGAGCATTTCGACAAAACAGTTGAGTTCATCCTGACTGATTACACCATAACCGATGTTGCTCCGGGATACATGAATACCCCATTGGCCTCCTTTGCCGAAAGCGAAGGAGAGAAACTGAATAATGAAAAAGAGACTATTCTGATAGTAGAAGATAATCAGGAGTTGCGCTTCTTCATCAAGACCATCTTCATCCAGCACTTCAATGTGATAGAAGCCGAAAATGGAATTATCGGATTGGAAAAGAGCAAGAAATACCTTCCGGATATCATCATCAGCGACGTGATGATGCCTGAGAAAGACGGCATTGAGATGGTGCGTGAGCTTCGCGAAGAAATGAGCACCAGCCATATTCCTATCGTAATGCTTACAGCCAAGTCAACTATTGAAAGCAGAATAGAGGGTCTGGAATCGGGAGCGGATGATTATATTACAAAACCATTCAGCGCAGCTTACCTGAAGGCACGGATTTTCAATCTGATTGACCAGCGCAAGAAGTTGCAGGCATTGTTCTGTGCCAGCCTGTTGCCCACATCCATTGAGCAACAGCCGGACAAAGGAAAGGAAGAGACGCCTGTCCTCTCTCCCAACGACCGGAAATTTATGGATAAAGTAATGGAAACCATAGAAAAGCATCTGGATAACGGCGACCTCATGGTGGAGGATATTGCCAATGAAGTAAATATGAGCCGCTCCGTATTCTTTAAGAAGCTGAAAACACTGACCGGACTGTCGCCCGTTGAGTTCCTGAAAGAAATACGCATGAAACGTGCCGCCCAACTGATAGAAACTGATGAATACAGCATGGCTCAGATAGCTTACATGGTGGGGCTTAATGATTCTCACTATTTCAGTAAATGCTTTAAGCAACAATATGGCATTACCCCAACTGAGTACAAAGAAAACCGGAAGCTGAACATAGATTGACGGAAGGTTATCGAATGCATTTTGCCACCCCTTTGGCAAAGTTTTGCCACAGCCTTGGCAAAGTCTTGCCAAAGGGGTGGCAAAACCTTGCCAAAGAAGGGGCAAAACGTTGCCAAGGCTGTGGCAAGATATCCTTGCTACTAACCTTTGATTTACAGACTTTTATCCAGGAATGATAAAACAGCTTCCTGCACCTTTATCCCGCAGTCATGTGGCATATCCCATAACTCAGTAACAAGTTTATCACCTGCCGAACGGCTTTCCCATACCTTCCTCATTTCGGCAAAAGCCGCATTCACTCCCACCGGAGGAAACAATTTATCATGCTCGCCATTCAGGAAAAACATGGGCTTGGGACAAGCTATAGAAGCGATATGCGGATAATCCAGATAACGCCTGATGCCCGGCAACATATTGGCAAAACCTCCTCTTTCGCGTCCATACTCCCACGAGAATTGGCAATCCGTAGTCACCATCCAACAAACTGCTGCTCCTGCCTTTACTTTGTCTGTCAGCGCCGAAAGCATCCAGGCACGGTAAGCACCCATGGAGAAACCCATACAACCGATGCGCTCAGGGTCAACTTCCGGCAATGTCGCCAGGAAATCAGTGGTGTACATATCTTCATAGTTCATAAAAGCACTCCAACTACGTCCCAACATCATAAAGTTGCCCGCCACAGCCATATGCCGGTCACCGTCAACCCCTTCTTTACGCCCGCGTTCTCCCCAGAATATGGCATCAATAGAGATAACCACATAACCATGAGCCGCCAGATAATCGCCTACATATTGCCCACCATAGCATTGTTTAGCCCATGCATCAGCATCAGCCAACACCTCGGGAGACACGTCGAAGGGACGGATCATTTTCTCTTTGCCAATTGTATAATGGCCTCCGTGGTCATGAAGAAGTACAACTGCCGGAAATGGTCCTTCGCCGTCAGGAACCAGCATATAGGCATTCACACGCGAATAGCCCGTCAGGTTGAAGCGCAGTTTCCTTGCTTTATACCCATCGCGTTGTTCTTCCGCAACTACCTCCAACTTATAATCAGTAGTATAAGGAGGTGGGGCCAACATGGCATCCAGCACAGTGTTACGCGCCTGTTTACGCCATTTCTTAAAGTTCTTCATCGGACTGTTTCCCCAAGCCATAGGGTAAGTCAACTCTTGCTTTAGCTGGTCCAGGAAAACCGGCATCTCTCTCTCCAGCTCGTAGCCGGATAAATGCTGAGAAAGGGCGGCCACCGAAGTGACCAACCCTAACACGCAAAGAATGATATTTCTTATCATACCAAAAACATATATTAATAATTCGGATTTTGTTTCAAATTAGGATTATTATTCAACTGAATGGCAGGTATCGGATAAATTCCCCTCCATTCTTCTGTTACACCGGTTTTATAGAACCAGGTATCTGTGAAGTAAGATCCAAAACGAATCATATCACGGCGGCGCTGATTCTCCCAGATGAATTCACGGGCACGTTCTTCTTCTATCTTTTTCAGGGTCAGTTCATCCCAATCGGCCACTCCACTGCGCCGGCGCACCTGATTGACCAATTCGAGGGCTTCGTCCAACTGTATTCCTTGTCTGAACAAAGCCTCAGCCTTCATCAAAAGAACATTGGAATAGCGTTCCAGAATATAATCATTATCAGCTTTACTGCCGGACCATGCCACACCTATCGGTGAATATTTCAATACCCGGTAGCCTTCATTATCCTGCGCAGCAACCATATCTTTGATGGTTGTCAGTACGAGTTGAGTACCTTTATCATCACATAGCGGAGTCACTCCATCCTGATAATACTGAGGTCCGTATTCCAGAAGTTCCAGACGTTCATCACCTTCTTCATATCTCTTCAATGCATCATCAGTAAAGCAATATCCATTGGCCGGCGCAAAAGACAAATTATACTTCTTCTGGTCGAGGGCATGCTGGGTATAGAGTATAAACTCATTTCCATCCACACCTTTCGACGGGTCTACCGCAAAGGAAGAAATGACTTCCGATGAGTTTGCTTCGTTTGTAGCAAGGAAACAGTCTCCCACTTTATTTTCCAGGGAATAGGCGTTTGTTCCGATAACATGATTACACATCGTCACCACGTCAGCCCAATGAGCCTCGCCGGCATACACCTCAGCATTCAGGTAAACGGAAGCTAAGGCTGTATATACCGCCTCTTTTGTCAAACGCGGATAATAGGCAGCTCGATTCACTTCTTTAATGGAAGGCAACTCTGCCGCAGCCTCTGCAAACTCTTTCACCACGAACTCGTAAACTTCCTTTCTGGATGCCGTTTTCGGTAAATCATTCGCATCCACTTTAGCTCCTGTGAAAAGAGGAACATTTCCGAAATAATCCATCGCATAATAATATCCGTAGGCACGAAGAGCCCGTGTCTCTGCAATCAAGGCTTTCAAGTCGTCTTTCATGGGAGAGGATTCCATACTGGCTATCACGGCATTGGCAGCGCCGATTCCCGGAAACAAATAAGTTCCCCAGCAGGTTTCAAGACGGGCATTATCCGGTGTTATCTTATGCGCCATTATCTGCATATTGCCTTCGTCATACCAACCACCACTGGCACGCCCCGGACAGAAAAACTCATCTGTACCAAACTCTCCTATTCGCCAGCCATCACCGCCGGCTCTGGACATGTATGCCAGATATTGATATACACCGACTACAGAAGAGAGAGCTTCTTCTTCTGTCTGATAATAGGTCTCAGGAGAAAGTCTGCCATATAATTCTTCATCCAGATTAAGGCAACCGGACAACATACTGATTCCGATGCCACAGGCAACTATGCTTTTAAATATTCTTCTTGTTTTCATCTTCTGATAATAAATTAAGGTTAAAATGAAACGTTGATACCCATTGTGAAAGTACGTGCTTTCGGATAACTCAGATAGTCGATACCCATCGGAGCTACGCCGGTTCTTGAAACTTCGGAGTTTACTTCAGGGTCCAGACCGGAATATCCGGTAATGGTGAACAAATTCTGGCCGGAAACAAATACACGTGCATGGGTAATACGTAACGGTTTGAAACTGAAATCATAGCCCAAAGAGAGATTATCCATACGCAGGAACGAACCATCTTCTATAAATCTGGAAGAGAACACCTTGGCTTCTTCACGGTTCACACCGGCGGTCACAGCTTCTTTCAACACATTTCTACCCGGCAGGTTATTCAGATAAGCAAGGTTATTTGCCGTACAGTTATATACATCATTGCCTACACTACCGCGCAGATTCATGCTCAAGCTCCAGTTTTTATAGCGTAAAGTGGTAGAAATGCCATATGTAAAGTCGGGTTGTGCGCAACCAATGATTTCAGACTCACCATCATTGGCAAATTGTTCTTTTCCGTCCTTGATGCCAATGAACTTCTTTCCATAGAAGGTTCCCAATGGTTGCCCCGGCATAACCAACTGAGCATAAGAACCGGAAAGCCCCTGCCCTTGACAAGGAGCTACCTTCATATTTTCCCCGGTCCACTTATCATTCGACAGACTTATCAATTCATTCTTATTACGACTGAAGTTCAGATTTATATCCCATGAGAAATTCTTTGTACGCAGCACATCGAATCCCAAATCAATTTCAATACCCTGATTCTTTACTGAACCTACATTGGCAATCTGCGAAGTAATCAAAGACGGAGAAGGAACTGCTACTGAAAGCAGCAAATCGGTGGTTTTCTTATAGTAATAATCAATACTACCATGAATTCTTCCGTGGAAAAGTCCGAAATCCAAACCTATATCCGTCTGTGCAGTCTGTTCCCATTTTATATCCGGATTGGAATATTGTTGCGGCAATACAATGGTTACTTTTTCACCACCTACCAAATATCCGTTGGTGCTGGCTCCCAACGTATTCAGAGAATTATAGTTACCTATTTCCTGATTACCTGTGATACCATAGCTGACACGCAGTTTCAGGTCGGTAAGAATATCGCTATGGTAAAATTCTTCTTGAGAAATTCTCCAGGAAGCAGCAGCCGAAGGGAAAACACCCCACTTATGGTCCGCACCGAAACGGCTGGAACCATCACGACGTACAGTAGCAGTAAACAGGTATTTATCTCCATAATTATAGTTTATACGACCATACATAGATATCAGCGTGTTACTTTCAGCAAAACTGCTTATGCTCTCCACCGTCTTTGCCGCAGCAAGGCTATACCACTTGAATGTATCAGACAAAAAACCGTAGGCACGAGTATGGTTACCTTCATCATAGAAATACTGGTAAGAGTACCCCAACATGGCATCAATAGAGTGTTTGCCGAACTTCTGATTATACTTCAAGATGGTTTCCAGCAATTTAGAATAGTCTTGCAGCTTTTGTACGCTGACGTAGCCGCCATTACCATTACCAAGCAGGTTGCTCTTGGATATATAGGAGTTACGCTCAATCGAATTATAAGTGTAGCCCAGATTCACCTGAAACGTGAAAGGTTTATAGAAATTCCAATCTGCGGTCAGATTACCCAGGAATTTCCTGTTCTTACGTTCGTCCAGAATCTCCGATGCAAAAGACACCGGGTTGACACGATAAGGAGGCACATCATAGAAGTCACCTTCATCATTATAGACCGGATAAGTGGGATTAAAGACATAGGCTTCGTACAGCATGCTACTTCCCATTTCACTGCCAACCGTATTGGACACTGGTGCCTGGTCGGCATTTGTTTCACCATAGTTCAAGTTCATACTCAGTTTCAGTTTGCCATCCAGTGCCGTATGATTAATATTCATACGGGCATTGGCACTGGTCATACCGGAACCTAACATGACGCCTTCCTGATCGCTGTAGCCCAAAGATGCACGGTAGTTTGTATCCTCACCCCCACTCATGAAAGAAAGGTAATGGTTCTGAGAAATTGCCGTACGGAAAATACGGTCTTGCCAGTCTGCATTATCACCTTTATCATCCAATGTCAGTCCTAAATCATTCACTGCCTTACGGTATTCATCACCCGTCAGTACATCCAGCTTATTGCTCACATTAGAAATACCTAAACTATAGCTATAATCCAATTGCTTAACTCCCTTCTTTCCTTTCTTGGTAGTAATCATAATGACCCCATTAGCACCACGGGAACCATAAATGGCAGTAGCGGAAGCATCTTTCAGGATATTGATGGATTCAATGTCATTAGGATTAATAGAAGCTAAGGGATTCACCGATTCCTGGTCAAAGAAGTCCGTATTACTACCATTAGAAGCAATGTGACTTGAACTTACACCGGCAGAGCTATTGATAGGTACACCATCAATTACATATAATGGATCATTGGAAGCGGAGATGGATGTACCTCCACGGACACGGATTGTATTAGAACCACCGGGTTTACCGCTATTCTGGCTGATATTTACACCAGAAAAGGCGCCCTGCATCAATTGCTGAGGACTCAAGTCGGTACCCACCTTAAACCGGTCGCTACTAATAGAAGAAACGGCTCCGGTTAAATCGGACTTTTTCATCGTACCGTAACCCACCACCACTACTTCTTCCAAAGCCTGGGCGTCATCCAGCAGTACTACATCAATCGTACTCTGTGAACCTACCACAATTTCTTGTGCCACATATCCTATATAAGAAAAAACAAGAGTGATTTTTCCTGAGGGAACAGGCAAAGTATACTTACCATCCATATCGGTAATTGTTCCTACGCTTGAATTACCCTTTACAGTAACATTCACACCAATCAGCGGCTCTTGCTTCGAGTCAGTCACCGTTCCCGTAATTGTCTTGTTTTGTGCGTACAGGCATTGTGTCAATATCAATGCCAATACCAAACATAACTTTCTAAAATCAAAATGCAGTTTGTTTTTCATATTAATACATTTGGAGTTAATAAATAAAGATTCAAAGTTTCTCTATAAGGTTTTGTCTTTCACCTTGCCATGCAAAGGAGGGGATTATCTTGATTTTTAAGGTGAAAAATATGCTCAAATCGGTTAAAAAAATAGTCCAACTGGCTTGGAGCATCTTTATAGAGGGGATTTAAACAATTATTCCACATGTTTTCTGCACTTTTTTACCCTTCGGCAATCGATTATTCTACAACGGAAGAATTTATAAAAAATCCTCTCCGGTATATTTTCAAAGAAAGTATATCAGAGAGGAAAGAACATAGAATAATTCCTGTTTATTTCAGGTGTTTCAATATCCACTTCAACTGCCCGTATTCTGTGTCATTGGAAGTCCAATGTTCATTAATCGGAGTAATCAAAGCTTCTTTCGGACAACCCAACGTATTATAAACAGCGTAACTGGTGGTAGGCGGACATACATCGTCGTTATATCCCCAGGTTATGTAAGTAGGCACCTTTATCAGACGGGCAAAGTTCACCACATCATAATATGCCATTGTTTTCAGTTTATCAGGGGTATCCATACCTCCCGTCCGGAAGAAGTGGGGATAGCCGCCTGCACGTCCGGCTTTATAACCGGCCATATCACTCAAAGCAGGATGATTGGCAACACAAGCGGTAACACGGTTATCCAAACCTGTAGTAATCAGAGCCAAAGCTCCACCCTGGCTACCACCCTGGACAATGACATTCTTGCCATCCCATTCCGGTAATGAAGTCAGCAGATCAATGCTACGTACACAACCCAGATAAACACGCTTCATATAATAATTATCACGATTATCCAGCCCATTGTTCAGATAACCGTTTTCTCTACCGTTAAAGGCATTACTGATTTCCTTGAATTCTTCCTCAGACATTGTCGGGTTCAGTCCATGTATCTCGATTTCAAAACGGATGCATCCTTCTTCCGCATAATACTTATGACGCAGAGGTTCCTTGATGGTTTTGATACCTGCTCCCGGAGGGCAAAGCACAACCGGACAAGAACCTTTCGCTGCGTTTTTCGGATAGAAAAGATAGCCATAGATACTCTGCCCACGGTTATTCAACATCAACTTAATAAGGTAACAATCCACTTTATCAGTGCAATAGTCCTTTGCCAGCTCTTTCGTATAAGTCAATGGATACCTGGCAGCTTCCGCTTTATTGTTATCCCAGAACTCATTAAAGTCTTTGGGCATCTGCGTATAAGGCTTGATGTTTTCCGGAGAAAAACCGACTTTCACGTGATGCTTATAACTCTTTCCATCCACAGTTGCCGTCATCCGGCAGTCACGAAAGCCCGGTTCTTTCATTGTTCCGATAGAAATTACGGCTTTACCCTGTTTCAAGGTAACAGAGCCAGAGGTTTCAGCAGGCATCATGTCTCCACCTATCTCATAAGATACGGTCACACCATCCTGTGGAATACCATATTTATAGAATTGCACTTCAACCGTAGCTTTTTCTCCGGTCTTATAAATCCAGTCAGCATGATTGGGCACAGTAACCCAAAGCACATCGCTCCGGTACGGGTAGTTCTCCGCAGATACAAACGACAGCGGAAATATCAAGGCGAACAACAGTACTAATAAACTCTTCTTCATCATTGTGTTCTAATGTTTTTCAGATTTTTAATTGATTTCAGTTCTAATCAGCGTTTTATATCCAATAGTTCATTACCGTTTTTCACCGGATTCCATCCGTCGTTTCCGGCAAGAATGGTTTCTATCTCATAACCTTTGATACTTTTCAGTTGATGAGAGAAAGGTGCACGCGCCTTCGGATTGGCTCCTTCACCCGTACTTTCATATTCAGCATAAAACACGGTTTTCTCAGCTTCTTTCTTCCCCCAATTATTCCAACCGGCAGGAACAATATGCTTACCTAAATAGCAACGGATAAAGACAGCCTGCGCATACGAACGCCAAGGACGTGATAGATACACCTCCGTTACACCCTCGTCAGCCGTCAGCCGGCAATCATAGAATACATAACCATACTTCTGCCCCCGGTCAGTAGAAGGTGCCGTCACATAACCACCTCTTTTGCTATGGATATGGCAACGGTTGAACACTGCCGTAGACCAACCAAAAATGAAATCGACCGTACCTTCTATGTAGCAACCTTCATAATACTGACGACAATCTTTTCCGTAAGTATAGAGCGTATCCTGGAAACCGAGGAAACGGCAGTTCTTGAAGTAAACGCGATCAGCACTTATAAAACAGGCCACAGCCTGCCCCACCGGTCCGGAAGAATTTTCGAACGTGATATTCTCCGCATAAAAATCGGGAGCGTAAATATAGCAGGAAGATGAACCGGAAGTACCTTTTTCCTCACCGAAGCAATTCTTCTTCTGTGCGTAATCATCATAAGAAAGTACTGCTCCCTCCTGTCCAATCAGGGAAATATTAATTTTACTTTCCGGAACTACAATTTTTTCTTTATACACACCTTTGCGAACCAGTATAGTAGTGCGCACATTCTTACGGAAATCAGGCACGGCATCAATAGCCTCCTGTACCGTGAAGAAATCTCCGCTACCATCCTGTGCCACCACGAAATCATAGTGGCGGACATACTTCGCCAGTTCCGGAACTTCCTTGGCAACCGCATCCATAGCCAGACCAGCCACTACACGACCACCATAAACATTCAGGTGCGTGTTATCTTCGCGGCCTTTCGGTATGGCAGCAACCTGATTGGCAGGCACCCACATGAATAATTTCTTCGACTCTACCGGCCCCATGCCTTCCACAAAGTCATGGGTAACCTTATTCATATCCACAAAAGCCACACCCAACTCTTTCGCCACCTTCCGCGGAGAGTCCAGATAAGCTCCGTGCGTATCAATCAATTTGTTTCCGTCTGCCGTACCGAAGTTACGGCGCACGATGGAATTGAACAAAACCGGAATACCACCTTTGGCACGCGTTTCGTTCACAAAGCGTTTCAGGTTCTCATCAAAAGTAGTACCCGGAGCTGTATATCGTTTCGGGTCCGACTTCTCATCATTGTGCCCGAACTGGATAAATACATAGTCCCCCTTCTTCACCTGCGAGATCACCTTTTCCCATCGCCCTTCATCAATGAAGCTCTTGGAACTGCGTCCATTCACAGCATGATTGTCCACGCGGATTTCCTCCGAGAGATAGCCGGGCAACATCTGTCCCCAGCCACGCTCGGGGTTCCCACCTGTCAGTGACTTATCAGCCATAGTGGAGTCACCAATCATAAAAATAGTAATCACAGGTTTATCAGCTGTGAAAGCCGAGAGCAGAAAGAACAACCCCAGCAGTAATGTCAACTTATGTTTCATAGTTCATAATATATAAATAGTATTATTATTTTCCGGGTGCAATATTACCTAAAAACAGAGGGTTTGAAGTGTAAAAAAAGTCGCAATCGGTAGAAAAATTAATATTAATCGTATATTTGCCAACAAAATAACTAATCTGACTGGCAAAATGAAAAAGACAAGAAGTAACACCTTCATTCTCGAAAAAGAAATCGCCTGGGAACCCGCAGGCGAAGGAATAGTGCGCCAAATCATGGGCTACGACGGACAAGTGATGCTTGTAAAAGTGAAATTTGAGCAAGGTGCCATCGGCACACCGCACACCCATTATCATACACAAACCACCTATGTGGCAAGCGGTAAATTTGAATTTACCGTGAACGGTGAAAAACAAATAGTAGAAACCGGAGACGGCGTCTACATTGAACCGGATGCAGAACATGGCTGTGTATGCTTGGAAGCAGGTATCCTGATAGACTGTTTCAGCCCCATGAGAGCCGATTTCCTAAAGCACTAATACCTTGTCGACAAGAAGTTAAGAATTTGTCAACAGACTCTTAACTTTTTGTCGACAAACTCTTAACTCCTTGTAAGAGGCTGATAACTATCACTTCGCAGGCTTCCAGTCGCTACACATTCCATAGATGTAGCTTAGCTCACTATATGGGGCTACTTCCTTTTTAGTCAACTGCTTCGCCCACTGCACACGACCAGCCACCGAAGCACCTTCTCCCGTACTTCCATACTCTGCATAGCGGGCTGTTTTCTCATTTTCCACATTCCCCCAGTTGTGCCACCCTTCGGGACGGATATGTTTTCCCATCTCACAGTTGATGAATACGGTAGCGGCATAAGGTCGCCAAGGACGCCCCAGGTATACTTTGTCCACTCCCGGTTCGGCAGTCAGCCTGCAATTTCTGAAAACATAGCCTACTGCAATATCCTTAGGGGTGGAAGCTGCCGTCACATAAGAATTGGTTTTACTACGGATTTCACAATTCTCAAATAAGGCGGTAGAAGGGCCGAAGATGAAATCGGTGGTTCCTTCAATGTAGCAATCCACAAAATAGAGGCGCGTACCTGCAACACCAGTATAGATAGTATCCTGATTTCCCAAAAGGCGGCAATTTATAAATACCAGTTTGTCACCCTCCGTATGGAGTGCAACGGCCTGCCCCAGTCTGGCTGCATTATTTTCTATAGTCAGGTTCTTAAAAGTGATGCTGTTGCCCTGCACCTTCACCGTATAGGTACGGAAAGTTCCCATCTTATTTATATTGGCATGATCATCATAAGTGATAATGGTATTTTCCACGCTTTCACCGATGAAATCCACATTCTGAATCCAAGACGGGATAACCACTTTCTCTTTATAAATACCATTTTTTACCAGCACCGTTACTTTATAATCCATAAAGGCGCGGATACCTTCCATTGCTTCTGTCAGCGTACGATAGTCACCCGAACCATCGCGGACCACTACAATCGTATCCTTCCATTGAGTCTGTGCCGACAGCGGCATAACGCTCACAAGGAAAAGAGCTACACCGCATAAATAATATGTCAGTCGTTTCATTGTCTTATTTTTGATTTACAATTTCCCTTACTTGTTGCAGACGCTCCCACTCCAAGCTTGCCATGATAAACGGACCTACTGCTTTGGGGTCGTTACTGCGGATTGTTTCATTAATATAATAGGTGTAGTCACCCATACGGTAGTCCTTACCACCCAAACCGGCAACAGCACAAGCTTTAGTAATGGTCACAACACCGTCTTTATCCACTTCGATGAAATTATCGAGAATACCTTTATAGCCTTTCAGAGCCACTTCCAGATAAGATTTATCAATATAGCCTTTACGCACAGCCTTGAACAAGGCATATACGAACATGGTAGAACAGGAAGACTCCAGATAGTTGCCCTTTTCACCACTCTTATCCAGCACCTGATACCATAAACCTGTCTTCGGATCTTGTATACGCTTCAATTGGGTAGCTATATTATTAAGGATAACCAACATGGAATCACGTCCAGCCTCATGCTTCGGAATAAAATCCAACGCATCTACAAATGCCATAGCATACCAGCCCATAGCACGTCCCCAACTGTGTTGCGATTGTCCCGTCACAGAATCTGCCCAACGCTCCTTGCGACTTACATCGCAAGCATGGCGATAAAGTCCGTTTTTCGGGTCGTATGTATGGCGCGCCACGGTAATGAACTGATTTACAACGTCCGGATAATCCTGCACGCGATCATTGCGGAAAGCATATTCAGCATAGAACGTTGACCCCATATAGATGCCATCCAGCCACATCTGGTTCGGATAAATCTTTTTGTGCCAAAAACCACCATCTTCATTACGCGGATGCGTATCGAGTTGGCTACGTAGCAAGTCAATAGCTTTCTTGTATTTCTCATCCTTCGTCTGTTCATAGATACGGAACAGAAACTTTCCCGAATTCAAGCGGTCAATGTTATATTCATGCAATTTATAAGTTTCAATGCTTCCATCCTTGTGTATCATTGTGTCTGCATAAGCCAAGGCATAGTCGAACATTTTCTTGTCCCCATACGTATCATATACATCCAGCATGGCTTGTAATTCCAGTCCGTGACAATAATCCCATTTCAGTTTCGGTTGGAAATCCAACTGCCAGGATTCCGGGCAACGAATCATTTCCGATTCTACCATACGTACCGACCACGGTTGCTTATCGCTTACCTTCTGAGCGGCCAAATGGGTGGAGCAAATCAGTGCTCCCATAACAAAAGTTTTACAAAGCAGATTGTTCATCATTCTGTTCTTGTTTTTAGGTATATAGATTATTTTAAGTAATGTGACAAAGATAGCGGTTCTCCCCTAATCCGTTGTGTACTTTTCGACCGAAAAGGTGCATTATTTATTTTCGTCCTCCACAAGCTTAGTTTTTCGTGTACGAGAACAACCGTTTTCGTGCGCGATAACGAGTTTTTTTGCCATTTATTTGCATTTGGAACAAAAAATGCAGGAAAATAGACGAAATTTGTATTGATATACATCAAATAATGTGTATTTTTGGCCCCAGAAATAAGAATTAATAATTTTAAATCAACGTATCATGAGTTTAAATCAAAATGCAGTGGGAAAGATGACCAACTACAGATGGACCATCTGTGCCATGTTATTTTTTGCGACAACAGTAAACTACCTTGACCGTCAAGTGTTGTCATTGACGTGGGATGAATTTATCAAACCCGAATTCCACTGGGACGAATCACACTACGGAACAATCACTTCTGTCTTCTCTATTGTTTATGCAGTCTGCATGTTATTTGCCGGTCGCTTTATTGACTGGATGGGTACTAAAAAAGGGTTCCTCTGGGCTATTGGTGTATGGTCGGCAGGTGCTTGTCTTCATGCTCTTTGCGGTATTGTAACCGAGCATTTCGTAGGTTTGCACAGCGCAGCCGAACTAATGGGAGCTACAGGTGATGTAGTGGTAACAATTGCAACTATCAGTATGTACTGTTTCCTTGCTGCACGTTGCGTACTGGCACTCGGTGAGGCTGGTAACTTCCCCGCAGCTATCAAAGTAACTGCCGAATATTTCCCAAAGAAAGACCGCGCGTATGCTACTTCTATCTTTAATGCCGGTGCTTCTATCGGTGCTTTGGTTGCTCCGTTGACTATTCCTTTGCTTGCCAAAGCTTGGGGCTGGGAAATGGCTTTCATTGTAATTGGTGGTCTCGGATTTATCTGGATGGGATTCTGGGTATTTATGTATTCCAAACCTTCTGAAAGCAAGCACGTGAACAAAGCTGAGCTTGAATACATCGAACAGGATAAGCATGAAGAAGGTGCGGCTCCAGTTGTAGAAGAAAAGGATGAGAAAAAGATGAAATTCTGGCAATGTTTCAGCTATAAACAAACCTGGGCATTTGCTTTCGGTAAGTTCATGACTGACGGTGTATGGTGGTTCTTCCTATTCTGGACTCCTTCTTATCTGAATACACAATTTGGTATCAAAACTTCCGAAGGATTAGGTATCGCACTAATCTTTACTCTGTACGCCATCACAATGCTTTCAATCTATGGTGGTAAACTACCTACCATCATTATGAATAGAACCGGATTGAATCCCTATGCAGCGCGCATGCGTGCAATGTTGATTTTCGCATTCTTCCCGCTGGTAGTGTTATTAGCACAACCTTTGGGTACAATTTCACCTTGGTTGCCGGTTATCATGATTGGTATCGGTGGTGCAGCTCACCAATCCTGGTCTGCCAATATCTTCTCTACTGTAAGTGATATGTTCCCGAGAGCAGCAATTGCAAGTATCACTGGTATCGGTGGTATGGCTGGTGGTTTTGGTTCTATGATCCTCCAGAAAGTAGCAGGTAACTTGTTTGTATACTCATCCGGAAGTACGATAGTAGACGGAAAAGAAGTAGAAATGACTCATGACTTATTAGAGCAAGGTGCACAGTTCGTACGTCCCGCCATGGAATTCATGGGATTCTCCGGTAAACCGGCAGGATACTTCATTATTTTCTGTGTATGTGCAGTAGCTTATCTGATTGGTTGGATCGTAATGAAGGCATTAGTTCCGAAGTACAAACCTATTACATTATAATATTATACCGTAATAGTATAAAATAACAAAAGGTGCTCCTCATAGGGGCACCTTTTGTAGTATATATAAATAAGAAACGTACAGGTACAAAAAAAGCCCCTTCTCACGAAGCGACTCTCTTCTGCACTCTCCCGTGAAACATATGAACCTCGGCATACTTTAGCAAATTTACCTCAAACAGCCCATATAGATACAGGAGCGCAATAACTTTAAGATGAAAAAAAGGGAAGTCTCACGACTTCCACAATTCTTCTAACCTTAAATCTAAATCTCTATGAAAAAAACGTTCGGCAAATATAGGGGTTTATCATATATCAAGATATTAATAAAAGATATAAAGAAATGAGGAACATTTAAGATTTACTAAATGGGAGCAATAAAGCCTTAGAGAACCGTATCCAACAGGTCGGCGTAGATAGGATTTTGTCGTAACAAATGAGGTACTCCTGTCATAAACAGTTGCTTACGGGCACGGGTAAGAGCTACGTTCAATTTACGGTCAATCCAGACTCCCCCTTCTTCCGTAAGATTGGCAAGGAATTTTAGTTGATAACTACGGTTCACACAGAAGGAATAAATAATCACATCCCGCTCGCTCCCCTGAAAACGTTCGACAGTATCCACCAAAATATCATCCAAAGCCGGAATACCTAAAGCAGCTATCTCGCTCTTAATAAGAGCTATCTGACTACGATAGGGAGTAATGACACCCAACGTCAAAGCAGGCTGAAAGTCAAAACCGGCAGCCTCGTATTGCCGATAGACAGCGATAGCTAACCGAGCTACGAGCTGGGCTTCGAAATGATTCGTCTTTGCCGATTGTGAAGCAGCCTCCGCCACAGAGGGGAGGAAAGCCACGCGACGCACCAGTATATCCGCAAATTCATCGTCTTCCAATCCCGGAGCAAGAGTAAGTTCGCCTTGTTGGTGGGGCAAACCGACAATTTCCAATAGTCCGCCATAAAAAGCACGGTTGGGAAACCGGGCTACTTCCACATTCATGCGCCCCTGGCGACAAAGAATGTCATGGAAGTGATTAGTGGTAAGTGATAGGTGATTAGTAGTACTGGCAACCTTCCGATAGAGGCGTTCAAAAAGGGAATCTTTCAGGTTGTGCAGGCCGATGCTATGCAGACAGTCCTCACAGACTTCGGATTGAGATTCGGATTGGAGCACAACGGCAGGCAGTTGTTTATGGTCACCAATAAGAATAAACTTACCGATAGCATTTTCACCGGCCACATTCCGCGCACAGAGAAGCCCTAACAGTTGCGGTTCCAATATCTGGGTAGCCTCATCCACAATAGCCACATCAAAAGTCTTCAAGCGGAAAAGTTCTGTTTTAGAAGAGAATGTGGAAACAGTGCCGACAAAAACACGACAACGGTCTATCCGCACATGTACTTCACGGCGTGTGGAACAGGGTTCCAGCACATTCTCTATCAAATGGGAACGGAAAGGAGTATCACAGGACAGTTCACTTCCGATACGAATAAAGTCGATCCCGGGCGTTATGGCAGAGAGGGTTTTACAGATTTCATCTACTGCACGGTTCGTATATGAGAGCAGTAATATTTGTTTTCCTTCCCGATAGAAGGCTTCCACCATGCCTCTCAGGGCACGGGAGGTTTTTCCGGTGCCCGGAGGACCTACCAGAAGGAAATAATCTTTTGCTGCCTGGGCTTTCAGGGTGATACGTGAGAAATCATCCGGAGCAGCCGCAATTCGGGCATCGAAAGAGGCATCAAACTCTGGTTCACGCTGAAATAACAATAAATCCCTACGATTCTTGTTTGCAGAGAGAAAAGCGGAAAGCCCCAGATACATACTGCGGAAAGAAGTATCCATAAAATCGTGCTCTATGGCATAACGGCTGTCAAGAGGAAGCACGGAAGTATTTTGTTGCGAAGCACGAAGGCGGATACGAATGTCCCGGTCGGTGATTCGCTCTATATTTCCTTTGAACACCATTTTATTGGTTACATTGTCCGCATCGTTGTTGCGCTGATACAGGACGATGGCATCACCCTCGCGGAAATTCGGCAGGGCTTGCGGGGAGCAGGCAAATGATGATTCGCTCCTGCAAGTTCCGTGTTCGGCATCATGATTCGTCCGTGCCAATATAAGATATGCTTTATGCAAATCTGCGGCATGGTTTTCTTTGATTGTCAGGTCATATAATATCTCTCCCGATTCACATTTCTCTTCGAGCGTAGAAAGCCACAAGGCAGCAGCACCTGCACGCCCCTCATAGTCAATATCTCCCGATTTGGAGGTATACAGTTCTTTTGTGATAAAGTTATACAGCGTATAAAAATAGCACTGTTCCAGCGGAGTAAGTGTCCGAATGCGTTGCGCCACGGCATCGATAGACGGATAAAGGAAACGCTTCCACAGCGTATTGTCCAAATGGCGTTCATTTAGTGTATCCGGATTAATATCTTTCAACCGCTCCGCCGTGTAATGCGGACTGTTACGCAATTGCATGCCATATTCATTCGCCACAATCCGATTGCGTACATCCATCACGCGCCGCACCATCGCCCACGACGGGCGGGCAGGATACAATAACGGATAACGTGTATATAGCAGATATGCCTTTACCTTGCGGTGGTCCATTCCCATGGAATATTCCAGCACCGCCTGATAGAGCAGCATCTGCACTTTATTATTTTCTTTCGGTTCCACTTTGCCCCGGATGGAATATTCGTCCGCTTTACCCGACTTCATTTCTATGAAAGAAGACATGTCGCGCTGCATATAGTCCAAACGCCCTTGCAGGCCCAGTGCTTCGCAAATATACGTAGGTTCCAGCACCGCATCGGTCTTGTCCAGTTCATAGCCGGGAGCACGGAATGTCTCCGTTACTGTCTGCCTGATATGGTCAAAGTGCCGCTTACAATCGGCAAAAAATTCCTTTTCTTTCTCCCTGTCCAGCAAATCGGCACAAGCAGCCAGCTCGATGGAATAAGTACGGAAGGCTTTTTTCATGCAAGTCAGATAGTCCGGTTCCTCTTTGGCATAAATCCATTCGTCCAGAAAAAGATTGGCAATGTTACCAAGTAAGAGAGGACGCGTATTGTCAGGAGTCTGCAAACGTGCCAGCAGATAATTGGCAGGATGGTGCCCATAGTCTTTGAAGCACTCTGCAAGTGAACTGATATCCAGCAGATAATCAGGTTCGAGAATAATGAAGGAAGGCGTCAGTATGCCCGCCTCGTCCACAGCCACATCGAGCAGGTTGACCTGTGCATGGCGCCATAGCAGTTGGCAGGTTTCGGCAAACTCCTCATTCACCTGCGGCACATTATAGCGCACGCGCAACGGTTCGTCGGCAACGGTATCTACGGGAGATACATATAAATAGGTGTCGTCAGCACACTGGAAGCAGACGCGCATCCGGCGTATCCGTTCTTTGGCAGGGGGAGCAACAATATAAGTAGCATCCGCACGGGGAAGCAGGCGATAGAGTGCAACGGGAATATCTTCTCCTGTCAGACGTTTCACAAAGAAAGCCAGCGTCTTGACGTCCCGCAAGAGGTTTTCGCGCAATGGTTCGGCCTGTCGGTTCAGTACGGCATTGGAAGTCAGGCGAAAAGTGTGCAGGCGGTTCTGTTCCACTACGGATAATCCGGCTTTGGAAGCCACAAAACTGATGCGTGCGGAAAGGTCGGTCATTTGCAGACTGCCATCCGGCATTTGTGTGCGACAAAGACGTTCCAGAAACTCACGAAGCTGGCGGTAAGCTGCCGTCAACGGGATGTTTTCGTCCTGACAGACAGTGAGTAAGAAGTGGTAGTCTTCTTTCATTCTTCCTCCTCGACTTCATCAGCCTCGTCCGCGTCGGTCTTCTTGTCCTTAATCATCAGGATACTCAACTCATAAAGCAGATAAAGCGGAACGGAAACCACGGTCAGGGTGAAGGGGTCGCCAGTCGGTGTAATGATGGCTGCGACAATCACGATAATCACTATCGCATGGCGTCGATATTTACGCAGGAAGGATTTATGCACCACTCCCAGGAGCGAGAGCAGCCAGGTCACCAGCGGCAATTCGAAAGCCAGTCCCATGCAAAGCACCAGCATCATGAAATTGTCGATGTAAGAATTAAGGGAAATCTGATTTTCGATAGCCGCACTCAGTTCATAGGTAGAAAGAAAACGCAACGTGAGCGGATAAACCATGAAATAGCCCAGCAATACGCCGAGGAAAAACATCGCCGTACCGATACAAAGGGCTTTCTTCACACCGTGACGCTCGTTAGGATAGAGCGCAGGACTGATAAATCGCCAGATTTCAAAGAAAATATAAGGCGTAGCCGTCACCACAGACATCAAAAAAGCGGTGGACATGTGCACAAAGAACGGGGCGGCCAGATTGATATTGATAAGTTTGATATGAAATTCCTGCGTAAAGAATTCATCGTGAAGGTCAAAGACCTTGCCTACGTAACGCAACAGGTCATAGAAGATGAAATCGTTGTGACAGGGTGCCAGTATTACGTTATCAAACAGCCACGGCATTGCAATGAAGTAACCGACAGCCAATACAAACCACACACCAAGTACGCGAAACAGCACACGGCGCAATTCGTCCAAATGGTCCCAAAAGGTTAGTTCTTTATTTGCCATAATTGAGTGATGAGTACAAACTACGGGGCTACGAGCTACAAGTGCTGTTCAGCCTCAATAGCACAGCCACTTGTAGCCCGTAGCTTGTAACTCGTAGCTAATTTATTTGCCTTTCGATGCCGGCTCGTCTATTTCCTCTTTGGTTTTATTGATTTCTTCTTTTGCTTCGTTCACACCGTCCTTGAAGCTCTTCACACCCTTGCCAAGTCCTTTCATCAGTTCGGGAATTTTCTTGCCACCAAACAACAAGAGGATTACCAGAGCGATAATAATCCATTCGGAACCGCTGGGCAGGAAGCCTAATAAAAGTAAGTTTGTCATATCCGTAGTCTTTTTAAAATTTGTTGCAAATATAATAGTTTCACCACAGAATACACGTTTTTGAATGAATTAAAACGAAAACAATGGAGATGAAACCGAAAAACAATGCTATCGTTTACCTAATATCAATCCTGATAATACACTCTTTTCACCCGCGTCGAAATGCTTGTCAACACTTCGTAAGGAATGGTTTCAAGTATATCAGAAAGCACCGTGATGGGTAAGTGGTCACCAAAAATCTCTACCGTATCCCCTTCCTTGCAATCTATATCCGTCACATCAATCATGCAGACATCCATGCAGATATTGCCTACATAAGGTGCACGTTGCCCATTCACCAAACAGTAGGCATGACCGTTGCCAAGATGGCGGTTCAATCCGTCGGCATACCCGATAGGCAATGCAGCAATGCGCGAATCACGAGTCAAGTGTCCCTTGCGGCTATATCCCACTGTATCTTCTCCGGGAACCTCCCGTATTTGCAGGATAGTCGTTTTCAGCGTACTGACATTGTTTTTAATGCTGTTATCAATCGGACTGACACCATACAACCCGATACCCAGACGCACCATATCAAACTGTGCTCCCGGGAAACGCTCAATACCTGCCGAGTTGCAGATATGCCGGAGTATCTTATGAGGAAATGCTTCCTGCAACTGCATGGATGCCACCTCGAACGTGTCTATCTGTTCACGTGTAAACGCATCGAACTGCGATGCATCACTGCCCACAAAGTGGGAGAACACCGACCGTGCAATCACTGCATCCTGCCCCTTCAACCGCTCAATGAGCCGCGGCATATCTCCGGCAGCAAATCCCAGGCGATGCATCCCCGTATCCAATTTGATATGAATAGGGAAATTAGTGATACCTTCTTTCTCAGCCTCCTTAATTAGCGCATCCAGCAGATGGAAGCTATATACTTCCGGCTCCAGTTTATAGTCGAACATCGTCTTGAATGCCGTCATCTCCGGGTTCATGATGATAATACTTGCCGTGATTCCCGTCTTGCGTAGTTCAGAGCCTTCGTCCGCCACAGCCACAGCCAGATAATCGACATGATGTTCCTGCAATGTCTTGGCAATCTCATACGAACCCGCACCATAGGCGGAAGCCTTCACCATGCACACCATTTTCGTCTCCGGTCTCAACTGGCTACGATAGTAGTTCAGGTTGGCTATCATGGCTCCAAGATTCACCTCGAGGATAGTCTCGTGCACCTTCTTTTCCAGTTCTTCCGTCAACGCATCGAAACCAAACTGGCGGGCGCCTTTTATCAATATAATCTCATTTTCCAGTCGCAATTCTCCGCGTGAGATGGCATGCAACAATGCCTCTGTGTTAGGATAGAAAGCCTTTTCCATATCAAACCGTGCGGCGCACGAAGATATTTCACCACCCACACCGATGATGCGTTCAATGCCACGGCTACTTGCCAGTTGCGAAACTTTCCGATAGAGTGTCGGCGCATTCTGCCCCGTCTCCAGCATATCCGAGAGAATGAGTGTACGTTTCAGTCCGTTGCTCTGCGAGCGGCGGTAAAGAAAGTCGAGCGCAATATCCAGCGAAGCAAGATCACTGTTATAACTATCATTTATCAGCAGACAACCGTTTTTGCCTTCCTTCACTTCCAAACGCATAGCCACCGGTTCCAGGGTCGTCATACGCTCCGTAATCTTTCCGGCAGGAAGCATCAGATAGAGGCAAGCCGCCAGGCAGTTCAGCGAATTTTCAATAGAAGCATCGTCAATGAAAGGTAACATAAATGTGTTGTCCATATCCAGGTAACGATAGGAAATAACGGTACAATCCTCCTTTTTCTCCACCTTACTTATAAATAACGGACGCTCCATATCCTTCCGGCTCCACGCTATTTCACGGGCGCTGAGCATGGACTTCGCTACACAATTGCTGATGAACTCATCGTCTCCGTTATAGATAATCACATCACAGTTCTTGAACAGGGTCAGCTTCTCCATGCACTTTTCTTGCAGAGAAAAGAAATTCTCCTGATGAGCACCACCGATATTGGTCAGTATACCAATAGTAGGTTTGATAATATTCTGTAGGGCACGCATCTCTCCCATTTCCGAAATGCCCGCTTCAAAAATAGCGAGTTCAGACTGTTCGTTCATTTGCCAAACGGACAGAGGTACGCCAATCTGAGAATTGTAGCTACGCGGCGAACGAACAATCACACGTTCGGGACTAAGCAATTGGTGTAGCCATTCCTTTACAATGGTCTTTCCGTTGCTGCCCGTAATACCAATTACCGGTATCTGGAACTGCTCACGATGTTGCTCAGCCAACTTCTGCAAAGCTTTCAACGGGTTAGAAACAACTAAGAAGTTGAGAGTTGAGAATTGCCCCAACTCTCCACTCTCCACTTTTTTATAGGTTTCCTTGCTGACCACAAAGTTGCGGACGCCACGTGAATATAAATCAGGTATATAGCGGGCGCCATCATTGCGCTTGGTGGTTAAAGCAAAGAACAACGTTTCTTCGGGGAAACTCAAGGAACGGCTGTCGGTAAGTAACCAGTCTATGGTTGCCGGCGTGTCCCCCACACGTCGTGCACCGATGCGTTCAGCTATTGTTTCAATCGTATATGACATATTTCTTTCTCGTTTTGGAAATCTAAGTACGGGTATTTTTTGTTAAGTCGGTCTATTTTTAACACAATTTGTCCTAAAAAACGCTTATACTCGTCTGACTCCGGATGGAAAGGCTTATGAGATAGCGCTTTATTGATATTTTCACTTTCCTGCATAATCTCTAACGCATCCTCGGAGAGGCAGGTCTGCACAAACTTCTCCCATACGTAGCGTACCGCCTGGGGGGACGGGTGCACCATGTCGTCAGCGTAAAAACGATAGTCGCGCAACTCATCAAGAAGAAGTTCGTAAGCCGGAAAATAGAAGACATGTTCGGGAAAAGCAGCTTGTAGCTGGTCAATAGCAAGCAGAAGGATAGCTTTGCTCAGTTGGTTGGCATGCATGCCGTCGCGCACGTGTCGGATGGGGCTGACAGTGAAAATGACTTTCAACTTCGGGTTCCGGGCTATCAGACCGGAGAACAGGGAGGTATAGTCCGATACGATCTCCTGCACGCTGAGTTGGCGGCGAGTGAAAACAGACTCCGGCTGTTTATGACAGTTTGCCACAATGTGTCCTGTTTGTTCGTACACCCACGACGTGCCGAAAGTCAGCAGCAGGCACTCCAATTGATGGATGCGTGCGTGTGCCGCCTGCAGACGGGTATTGATACGCTGCAATGCTTCTTCCGCCGAGGGCGAAGAGAAGTCTCCGTGATGCATCGGACTATGCCAACATTCACGGAAGAAGAACAAATCCTCTTCTGTATAAATCTTGCCTGCCGCCACCTCGCGCAAGGCTGCCGAAACGGACAGCGGATTATAAAGAACACCGAAAGGATTGATATCCGGACGAAACTTGGCATCCGCCAGCAGCGCGCCCATGTTGGTGGCAAAGCAAGAGCCCATCAACAAGAGTTCGTCCGACTGGGTCAACAGAGGTAAACCGGAAGGTAATTCAACAGGAGTCAGAAAATTCATAAATAAATCGTAAGAGTTGGATGTAGCCTACATCATCATATTTTTCCGGATAGAGAACTTCACGATAGCCATCGCCTGGATGGAAGTGAACGGAATATCCATCGGCTCATGGTGCGGGTTGTAGCTCACCAGTTTGATGCAACCTTCCACATCGGAACGGTTTATGTATTTCGCCGCCAAGTATTCATCGCCATCAATATTGAATGAGACCAGATACATCTCACCATAAATGACGCTGTTGAAGTTGCTGATTTCCTTGAAACCTACAATGTCCCCCGACTTCAAGATGGGATACATACTGTCTCCACTGATATAGAGCGCACCATCGCACATAGGGATGCTGGGAATTTGTATCTTTCCTACTATATACTGATGCTTATTGGCAAGCAATGTGCGCAGGTTGGCAGCGGCAGTGATATCATACAACGCCACGCTGCGGTCTTTCATCGCATCGGGCGTTTTGGGATTGTGTATCATCTCAACCTCGCCGTATACCAATTCACCATTGTAGTTTCTTGATTGAGGCATGGGCCTCCCTTTTCCCAGCAGCAACCAGTTATAGTCCACGTCTTTCAGTTTACTCAGCAGCAACGGGAAGTCAATGCTATTGCGCGCAACCCAGTTGCTGAGTGTGGAACGCGACACACCCAGATAGCCGGCCAGGTCGGCATCAGTCTTAAAGTTCAATACGCGTTTGGCGCGTTTCACAATGTCTGCTACGTTAAATAAGAGGTCTTTTTCTTTTTCCATTTTAAATCAAGTTCTAATGCCTGTTGTTTTCTGTACGAAAACCAAATTATATTTGCAGCAACAAAACTAATCAATTTGTTCCTAACCAAGCAAACAAAAGTATGAAAGTTCTGAAAAAGAAAAAGTGTTTCATCAGATACCTGGAAGAAACAAGTAGGTACAAAAAATCACCTGCCATGGTTTTCAGACCATAAATAATGGTCTTAGAACCATGACAGGTAACTAACAAACTCTTAGAAAAAAGAGAAAACAGTCTAGTCAATTCTTGCTATTAACAATTAATGTTGCGTGGGAGATATATAAACCCACTTTGGAAATTCTTTATAAACGTTTATAATATCGCAACCTTCTACCCCCAACCCATTTCTACAGGGTGGTTAATACTACCAAGGCTTGATATAAAGATTAGCATTTGGGGTTAAATATTGATTTCTGTACCATACAATATTATCGACATTATTCACTAAATCGTCACTACCTCTTTCAATCCACTCGCTAAATTTCGGATAAACCCCTGTTATATCCTGACGTTCAACAGGCCAAGCTATTTCTTCAGGAACTTTCAGCCCCCACACAAACCGCTTATCACTGCAATAGTAGATACCTGCAGAAGTTGTTGCACCAGCATCTTTATCATAAGTCGTATACAATTCTGTAGGCATCCAATCTATCAAATGTATCTCACGGTTGGAACCGTCTGTTTTCTGCAAGAAATAATCGAAAGCGGATTGGGCGCCAAAACCGTCAAAGAAAGGTCTTCTCCTCGGGTTCTCTGTCTTATGTCTCTTTTCATCAATCTTCAAAGTAAAAGTTATGGTCGGAACTTCCCCAGTATACAAGTGCGTCTTTTCTGTATTATAGAAGCTACCTCCATTTATTCCTCTTAATCCATCGAATCCGTTAAGCGCGAGAATCACATATTTAGTACCCTCAATTAACTCCACACTTCCACCGCCAAAATTACTCTTAACTCCAGTAACTTCTATTATATCCTTTCTAAGGATTTCCATTGATGTTTCACTTAGTGTCCCGGGGGCAGCATCTGTAGCAAGCCTATGTCCTATCTGCATACAGAATCTATAAGGCAAACTTCCTCCCATAGCACGAATCTTCAAGGTCACAGTTAAATTGGTATAATCAAGACTTTCATAATTAGAAGTAGGCACCCCTTGAGCCTTTATATTATAATTTACTACAAAGTCATTAAAATCATAGTCTGCCGTCTCAGGCCAACGGTCTTCAAACATAAGAGTCCCAAAACCATTCTTAGACGGTTGATAGTACACATAATTAGGATAATTAGCTTCTGAAGCATCAATTTTGTCAGGGAATATTGCACTGGCAGCCCACGTCGCCGCATCAGCTCTTGTTACAGTCTTTTGAATAGGCACCTCCATAACTTCCTTTCCTCCGGAGGCCAAAGCATATTCAAACCAAATACTGGAGTTTGCCTTAGGAACTTCCAGCGTTATGGAGCTTTTACCTTCCGCCACAGGCAGTTCGGCTATTTGCTGAGTACAGGATTTATCAGTGTAAACAGCCACTGAAGCTGCATGAGGAGAAGTCATAGCAACAGTCACATCTTGTGAGGTTTTCCAGTCAAATCCTTCCGGCACAACCAAGTCTTCGGTCTTCTTCGGTGCCTTATCGGGATCATACACATCATTTTTTACGCAAGAGGCGAGCATCATAATGCTACTGCCTACAAGCAACATGTTTAATAAATAATTCTTAGCGTTCATGTGTCAGCTTATGTTAATTGATTAATTAATGCCGTTGTATTAAAGGCATAACGATATTCTAATATTTCATTTGTCGTTAAAGGCATTCATCGTGTCATTTAATGGCGTAGCATATCAATATCGTCAGTATTCATTGCAAATATAAAGGCTTATTTCCAACACGGCAATCATTAGAATAGGGTAATTGAAATTATATTCAGAAAGTTGCAAATTTAGAATACTATTGATAAAGAATAGAACATCTGCCTTCATGATCTTCACTCTGCTTAAGCCACATTTGTTTCTATTTGTGCGGAAAGGAACAAAAGTGATTAGTGATTAGCGTTTAGTGATTAGTGATTAGTAATGAGGCAAATGATAAACAGCACTATCTCAATTCTCCTCCTCCAACTGGAGGAGGGGAGTTAAGATAGTCCGCCTAATTAATTGAGATACTCAGTAAATCATCATTTCATTCAAAACCGCTACAGAAAGAAACTAATCCCGACATTGCAAGAAACTAATTCCTCGTGTGCTAACAACTAATATTTTCCTTGCATCTTATTATTCATACGACAATTACATAAGTTTCCTACAATAACTGTTGTAAGAAACTTCTATAGATATTGTAGGAAATTATCATATCTGTTGTATGAATAATAAGATGCAAGGAAAATATTAGTTGTTAGCACACGAGAGATTAGTTTCTTGCAAGCACAGGAATAGTTTTCAGTACCACGCAACTTGATTGCCAGCGAGCCACCTTTTCTTCACACAAACCGCACCCCACGAAGCACCGGAGAAGTTAAAGAACAGAGGATTGAGTTTTTTTTCCCGAAAAAGGAAATACCTTCCGTTTTCTTTTACTAATTTTGCAATTTGTAATCCTCAGAACGAGATGAAGACAGAGCCAACAACATATAACTTGCTAAATTCTATTTTTGACCCCGAAGACCTGCGAAAACTTAGTGTCGAGCAACTTCCGGAAGTCTGCAAAGAATTGCGGCAGGACATTATAAAAGAAGTTTCGTGCAACCCGGGACACTTTGCAGCCAGTTTGGGAACGGTAGAACTAACCGTTGCCCTGCATTATGTGTTCAATACCCCCTACGACCGCATTGTGTGGGACGTAGGCCATCAGGCTTACGGCCATAAAATACTGACCGGACGCCGGGAAACATTCTCTACAAACCGGAAACTCAAAGGCATCCGTCCCTTCCCCTCCCCCGATGAAAGTGACTATGACACTTTCACCTGCGGACATGCGTCGAATTCCATTTCGGCCGCGCTGGGCATGGCAGTGGCTGCCGCCGAAAAGGGTGAAGAAGACCGCCACGTGGTTGCCGTAATTGGCGACGGCTCAATGAGCGGCGGTCTGGCTTTCGAAGGACTGAACAACGCCTCCACAACTTCAAACAATCTCCTCATTATCCTCAACGATAATGACATGGCGATAGACCGTAGCGTAGGCGGCATGAAACAGTATTTGTTCAATCTGACGACTTCCAACCGCTACAACCAGTTGCGTTTCAGAATATCCAAGATGCTCTTCAAAATAGGTATCCTCAACGAGGACCGCCGCAAGGCACTCATCCGCTTCGGAAACAGCCTGAAGTCGATGGCCGCCCAGCAACAGAACATCTTCGAAGGAATGAACATCCGATACTTCGGTCCCATCGACGGACACGACGTTAAGAATATCGCACGGATTCTGCGGGATATAAAGGACATGAAGGGCCCGAAAATCCTGCACCTGCACACCATCAAAGGAAAAGGCTTCAAGCCTGCCGAAATAGCACCGGGCATCTGGCATGCACCGGGCAAGTTCGACCCCGAAACAGGCGAACGCTTCACGGCGGATACACACAACCTGCCCCCACTCTATCAAGACGTGTTCGGTGAAACCCTTGTGGAACTCGCCAAACAAAACCCACGCATTGTCGGTGTTACTCCCGCCATGCCTACAGGCTGCTCCATGAACATGCTGATGCAGGCAATGCCCGACCGCGCCTTCGATGTAGGTATTGCCGAAGGCCATGCAGCCACCTTCTCGGGAGGTATGGCGAAGGAGGGAATGCAGCCATTCTGCAACATCTATTCCTCGTTCATGCAGCGCGCTTACGACAACGTGATTCACGATATTGCCATCCTCAAACTTCCCGTCGTACTCTGCCTTGACCGCGCCGGACTGGTGGGTGAAGACGGACCGACGCACCACGGTGTGTTCGACCTGGCATACTTCCGCCCCGTACCCAATCTGACCATATCCTCACCCATGAACGAACACGAGTTGCGCCGACTGATGTACACGGCACAATTGCCGGACAAGGGCCCATTCGTTATCCGCTATCCACGTGGACGGGGTGTACTGACGGACTGGCAATGCCCGTTGGAAGAAATACCCGTAGGCAAAGGGCGCAAGTTGAAAGACGGCAAAGATCTTGCCATTATCACCCTCGGTCCAATAGGTAATGTCGCCACAAAGACCATAGAACAGGCAGAAAAAGAAAAGAACATCTCAATAGCACATTATGACCTGCGCTTCCTCAAGCCGCTGGATGAGGAGATGCTGCACGAAATAGGACGCTCATTCTCCCGCATCATCACCATTGAAGACGGCATACAGAAAGGCGGTATGGGTACTGCCATACTGGAATTTATGTCGGACAATGGGTATACACCACATGTAGAACGCATAGGTGTACCGGATAAGTTTATTGAACACGGAACGGTACAGCAGTTGCACCACTTGTGTGGAATGGATGAAGAAGGAATAATGGCTGCGATAAATAAGTAAAAATATAAAATGGCTACAGTTTGTTGCCAGTTGAATAGAGTAAAAGAAGAGCAATGAAAATCATTATTGCCGGTGCCGGCGCAGTAGGCACACACTTGGCAAAATTGCTGTCCCGCGAGAAACAGGACATCATACTGATGGACGACAACGAGGAAAGGTTGAGTACGCTCAGTTCCAACTTCGACTTGATGACGGTTACAGCATCGCCTACTTCCATTCAGGGATTGAAGGAGGTAGGAGCTAAAGAGGCGGACTTATTTATAGCTGTCACTCCTGATGAAAGCCGTAACATAACCGCTTGTATGCTCGCCACCAACCTGGGTGCGAAGAAAACCGTTGCCCGCATCGACAATTACGAATATCTCCTGCCCAAGAATAAGGAGTTCTTTCAGAAACTGGGCGTTGATTCGCTGATTTATCCCGAAATGCTTGCCGCCAAAGAAATCGTATCTTCCATACGTATGAGTTGGGTGCGCCAATGGTGGGAGTTCTGCGGCGGCTCACTGATACTTATTGGTACCAAGATGCGCGAAAAGGCGGAGATACTGAATATTCCCCTGCACCAGCTTGCCGGAACAGACAAGCCCTATCACGTGGTAGCCATCAAGCGCGGTAATGAAACGCTCATCCCCCGTGGTGACGATGTAATCAAACTACACGATATTGTTTATTTCACCACCACCCGCAAGTACGTACCTTATATACGTAAGATAGCCGGCAAGGAAGATTATGCCGACGTGCGCAACGTGATGATTATGGGCGGAAGCCGCATTGCCGTGCGCACCGCGCAATATGTGCCCGACTATATGCAAGTGAAGATTATAGATAATGACTTGAATCGTTGTAACCGCCTGACGGAAATTCTTGACGACAAAGTCATGATTATCAACGGAGACGGACGAGACATGGATTTGCTTATCGAAGAAGGTCTGAAAAATACGGAGGCTTTCGTTGCCCTGACTGATAATTCGGAAACGAACATTCTTTCCTGCCTTGCCGCCAAGCGCATGGGTGTCAGTAAAACGGTGGCAGAAGTAGAAAACATAGATTATATAGGTATGGCGGAGAGCCTCGACATCGGTACGGTAATCAACAAAAAAATGATTACTGCCAGTCACATCTACCAGATGATGCTGGATGCCGACGTCAGCAACGTGAAGTGTCTGACTTTTGCCAATGCCGACGTTGCGGAATTCACCGTGAAAGCCGGTTCCAAAATCACTAAACATCAGGTGAAAGACCTCGGACTGCCGAAGGGAGCCACCATCGGAGGATTAATCCGTCAGGGCGAAGGTGTCGTGGTGATGGGTAATACACAGATATTGCCAGGCGACCATGTGGTGGTATTCTGCCTGAATATGATGATTAAGAAGATTGAGAAATACTTTAATTAAATGAAGAACTAAAAAATATTCTTCATTCATATAATATGATTAATTTCAAAACGGTTATACGGATTATCGGCATCCTCCTATTGCTGGAGACAATGATGCTGTTGATTTGCTCGGGGGTTTCATTCTACTATCAGGATGAGGCACTGGTGGACTTCTGGGTATCGGCAGGTATCACAGCAGGTGCCGGATTGCTTCTGGCAGCCATGGGCAAAGGCGGTAACCGGCAATTGACACGCAGGGATGGCTATGTACTCGTCAGCTTCGCCTGGGTGGCATTTTCTCTTTTCGGCATGCTGCCATTTTATATCAGTGGATACATACCCAGCATCACCAATGCTTTTTTCGAAACAATGTCCGGCTTCAGCAGTACGGGCGCCACCATACTGGACGATATTGAAGCGCTGCCCCACGGATTGCTCTTCTGGCGCAGCATGACGCAATGGATAGGTGGTTTGGGAATTATCATGTTCACCATCGCCATACTTCCGATATTCGGTGTCAGTGGTTTGCAGGTATTTGCCGCCGAAGCCAGCGGACCGACGCACGACAAAGTGCACCCGCGTATCGGTATCACCGCCAAATGGATTTGGAGTATCTATGCAGGTATCACCTGTATCCTTGTGGCTTTATTGATGCTGGGTGGAATGAACTGGTTCGACAGTGTTTGTCATGCCTTTGCCACTACCGGAACAGGCGGATTCTCAACCAAACAGGCCAGCGTAGCCTATTATAACTCTCCGTATATCGAATACGTCATATCCATCTTCATGTTTATTTCGGGAATCAACTTCACATTGCTGCTGTTCTTCGTCAACCGGAAATTCAAGAAAGTCATCAATGACGCTGAGTTGAAATGGTATTTCTGGTCGGTGGTGCTATTCACCGGAGTAATAGCAGTGATACTTTTCTATTCCAAACCGATGGGAATAGAAGAATCGTTCCGCCAATCACTGTTTCAGGTGATTTCCCTACATACCTCCACCGGATTTGCTACTGCCGACTATATGCTATGGCCTGCTGTGACGTGGGGATTACTGACCATCGTCATGCTGATGGGTGCCTGTGCGGGAAGTACGACAGGCGGTTTGAAATGTATCCGCATGGTTATCCTCGGCAAAGTGGCCCGCAATGAATTCAAACATATCCTCCACCCGAATGCCATATTGCCGGTACGGCTCAACAAACAGGTTATTTCACCCTCCGTACAATCTACAGTGTTGGCTTTCTGCTTTATATATGCGGTCATTATCATCATCAGTGTACTGATTATGATGGGACTGGGTATCGGATTTGTGGAATCTGTGGGTTGCGTAGTTTCCAGTATCGGTAATATGGGTCCCGGTTTGGGAGAAACGGGTCCCGCTTTCTCATGGAATGCACTGCCCGACATCGCGAAGTGGCTGATGGCGTTCCTCATGCTCCTGGGACGTCTCGAGTTGTTCACCGTATTGCTGCTTTTCACCCCCGAATTCTGGAAGAGGAGTTGATAGAAGGTCAAAAAGTGCTAAAAACTGAACATTTTGACATCTCTGTATAACAAAATAGCCAATAATTGTTATACATTTGCAGCCGAATGAAAAAGTAGTTGTATGAAACAGTGTATAAAATACCTCATGATCCTCTTACTCGGCGTATTGCTGTACGACGGTGCAGCACAGGCGGCGGGTATATCATGCACCTTCATACGCAACGATGACGAGCGTTGCATCTTGTCTCAAGCTCCTACTACACATCAACAGAACATCCGTAACATATATAATCGTTTCCTTTCCACACCTCTTTATATAGATAACGTGGACAGTACACAAGTGCCCGGTAACAAGAGTGTCTTGCTGTTACTGAATTATTTCCGGATGCACTGGCTGGCTGATTCTCCAGCCTGCAACTCATTGTTGCACTCCTCTTTCTATCCTGTGCCCGACCCGCTCTCTTACTATGTCTTCGGGTTGAGAAAGATAATTATTTAATAAAATAAGTCGGGCAGACTGCAAAGTTTGCCAAGGTCCGTCGAAGGCGATTCAGAGGGATTGCTCCCTTCGGCCAACTATCCTATTATATACATCTAAAAGATAATTAGATTTATGAATTTTACTTTGTTAGTAGTCGTCTTACTGACGGCAATTGCTTTCGTGGGTATTGTTATCGCGCTGTCCAAAGCGATATCACCCCGTTCGTACAATCCACAGAAAATGGAAGCGTACGAGTGTGGTATTCCTACCCGTGGTAAATCGTGGATGCAATTCCGGGTGGGTTACTACCTGTTTGCCATCCTGTTTCTGATGTTCGATGTAGAAACGGTATTCCTGTTTCCGTGGGCAGTCATCGCCCGCGACCTGGGAATAACGGGATTACTCAGTATCTTATTTTTCTTACTCATCCTGGTATTAGGACTTGCCTATGCATGGCGGAAAGGAGCATTGGAATGGAAATAAAGAAAAAGCCAAAAATAAAATCTATCCCGTATGAAGAATTTACGGATAATGAAACGTTGGAGAAACTCGTTCGCGAACTTAATGCCGGAGGTGCAAATGTTGCCCTCGGTGTACTGGACGACTTCATCAACTGGGGACGTAGCAATTCGCTGTGGCCGCTTACGTTTGCAACAAGTTGTTGCGGTATCGAGTTCATGGCACTGGGTGCCGCGCGCTACGACATGGCGCGCTTCGGATTTGAAGTAGCCCGTGCCAGTCCGCGACAGGCAGATATGATTATGGTGTGCGGAACTATCACCAACAAGATGGCGCCCGTACTGAAACGTTTGTACGACCAGATGCCTGACCCTAAATATGTGGTTGCCGTGGGTGGATGCGCCGTTAGTGGCGGACCATTCAAGAAATCGTACCATGTAGTGAACGGGGTTGACAAGGTTTTGCCGGTGGATGTATACATCCCGGGATGCCCGCCTCGTCCGGAAGCATTCTATTACGGTATGATGCAGTTGCAACGCAAAGTGAAGATAGAAAAATTCTTCGGTGGAGTGAACAGAAAAGAACCCAAACCGAAAGAGGAGACAGAAAAATAATCAGAATATGGATAATATACGATTTATAAAACCTGCGGACTTACATGCCGAAATGCTCCGTTTGCATCGCGAAGAGCAGATGGACTTTCTGAAATGCCTTAGCGGTATGGATTGGGGAGAACCCGCCGATGGTGACGCACCGGATACTCCACGTGGACTGGGTATTGTCTACCTACTGGAATCCACCGTCACCGGCAAACAGGCAGCAGTGCGCACTGCCACCCTGGACCGCGAGAATCCTGAATTGCCCAGTGTCAGCGACATTTGGAAAGCAGCAGACTTCAATGAACGTGAAGTATATGACTTTTACGGCATCATCTTCATAGGACATCCCGACATGCGCCGCCTCTACCTGCGTAACGACTGGGTAGGCTATCCAATGCGTAAAGATAATGATCCCGAAAAGGACAATCCGCTGCGCATGGACAATGAAGAAACAATAGATACCACCACCGAACTGGAACTGAACCCGGACGGCACGGTGAAGAATAAAGAGCTCATACTTTTCGGCGACGAAGAATATGTGGTGAACATCGGTCCGCAGCACCCCGCAACACACGGTGTAATGCGTTTCCGTGTATCACTGGAAGGTGAAACCATTGATAAGATAGATGCCAACTGCGGATACATCCACCGGGGTATTGAAAAGATGTGCGAAAGCCTCACCTACCCGCAGACACTGGCACTGACCGACCGCCTTGATTATCTGGGCGCTCATCAGAACCGCCATGCCCTGTGTTCGTGCATTGAACAGGCAATGGGTATTGAAGTGAGCGATCGCGTGAAATACATTCGTACCATTATGGACGAATTGCAACGTATCGACTCTCACTTGTTGTTTTATTCTTGTCTGGCAATGGACCTCGGCGCACTGACCGCCTTCTTCTACGGTTTCCGTGATCGCGAGAAGATACTCGACATCTTCGAGGAAACCTGCGGCGGACGCCTCATCATGAACTATAACACCATCGGAGGTGTGCAGACTGACTTGCATCCCAACTTCCAGAAGCGAGTGAAAGAGTTTATCCCCTACCTGCGCGGCATCATCCACGAATATCATCAGGTGTTCACCGGCAACATTATCGCTCAGCAACGTCTGAAAGGCGTGGGTGTGCTAAGCCGCGAAGATGCCATCACCTTCGGAGCCACAGGCGGCACAGGACGTGCCAGCGGCTGGGCTTGCGATGTGCGTAAACGTCATCCGTATGGAGTATATGACAAGGTGGACTTCAAGGAAATCGTCTACACCGAAGGCGACTCATGGGCACGCTACATGGTTCGTATGGACGAAATCATGGAAAGCATGAATATCATCGAGCAACTCATCGACAACATTCCCGAAGGACCCTACCAAGAGAAGATGAAACCCATTATCCGCGTACCGGAAGGACAGTATTATACTGCCGTAGAGGGTAGCCGTGGCGAGTTTGGCGTCTTCCTGGAAAGTCACGGAGACAAAACGCCTTACCGCCTGCATTTTCGTTCCACAGGATTGCCACTGGTGAGCGCCGTAGACACCATTTGTCGCGGAGCAAAAATTGCCGACTTGATTGCCATAGGTGGAACGCTGGATTATGTAGTTCCGGATATTGACAGGTAATTAACGATTAACGGTTAGTGATTAGTGATAAGCAGGCTACGCTGTCACGCCGCAAGGTACTAATCACTAATCACTAACAACTAATAACTAAATAACGTGTTTGACTTTAGTATAGTAACTAACTGGATTCACCAGACGCTGACCTCCTTCATGCCGGAAGGTCTGGCGATATTCCTCGAATGTGTAGTGATAGGCGTATGTATCATTCTGATGTATGCCGTACTCGCCATCATTCTTATTTATATGGAGCGCAAGATATGCGCCTTCTTCCAATGCCGCCTCGGTCCGAATCGTGTGGGTAAATGGGGTAGTATTCAGGTCATCTGCGACGTATTGAAGATGCTCACCAAAGAGATCTTCACTCCGAAAGAAGCTGACCGTTTCCTTTATAACCTGGCACCGTTCATGGTGATTATTGCTTCATTCCTGACGTTCGCCTGTCTGCCTATCAATAAAGGTATGGAAGTGTTGAACTTCAATGTGGGTGTATTCTTCCTGCTAGCAGCATCCAGCATAGGCGTATTAGGAATTTTGCTGGCGGGCTGGAGCTCCAACAACAAGTTCTCTCTTATCGGCGCTATGCGAAGTGGAGCACAGATCATCTCGTATGAATTGTCTGTAGGATTGAGCATATTGACAATGGTGGTGCTAATGGGAACCATGCAGTTCTCCGAAATCGTAGAAGGACAGGCCGACGGCTGGTTCATCTTCAAAGGACATATCCCGGCAGTGATCGCCTTCATCATCTACCTGATTGCCGGAAACGCTGAATGTAACCGTGGACCGTTCGACTTGCCGGAAGCAGAAAGCGAATTAACGGCTGGATACCACACCGAGTATAGCGGTATGCACTTCGGTTTCTTCTACCTGGCCGAATACCTGAACCTGTTCATCGTGGCCAGTGTGGCTGCCACCATCTTCCTGGGTGGTTGGATGCCGTTGCACATTGCAGGACTGGACGGCTTCAACGCTGTGATGGATTATATTCCGGGCTTTGTCTGGTTCTTTGGTAAAGCATTCTTCGTAGTGTTCCTGCTGATGTGGATTAAGTGGACATTCCCCCGCTTGCGTATCGACCAGATTCTGGCGCTGGAATGGAAGTACCTGGTACCTATTTCAATGGTGAACCTCATCATCATGGTACTGATTGTTGTATTTAAACTGCACTTTTAGATTATGAAAACATACAGTTATTTGGGCGGACTCGTGCATGGCATCAGCTCCTTACTGACAGGTATGAAAACTACCATGACCGTCTTCTGCCGCCGGAAGGTGACGGAGCAATACCCCGAGAACCGTGCGACATTGAAGATGTTCGACCGCTTCCGTGGTTCGCTGACCATGCCTCATAACGACCAGAACGAGCATCGCTGCGTAGCGTGCGGACTGTGCCAGATGGCATGTCCCAACGATACCATTACGGTGACGAGTGAAATGATAGAGACTGAGGACGGCAAGAAAAAGAAGATATTGGCAAAGTACGAGTACGACCTCGGTTCGTGCATGTTCTGCCAGCTTTGTGTAACAGCTTGTCCGCACGATGCGATTACGTTTGATACTGGCTTTGAACATGCAGTCTTCGATCGCACGAAGCTGGTGAAGACGCTGAATCATCCGGGCAGTCACGTAATAAAAAAATGATTAACGATTAGTGATAAGTGATTAGCACCGTGCGACATATATGCGCTAATCACTAATCACTAAACACTAAAAAACTAATTCAAATGGAAATGACCCTTGAAACCGTAGTATTCTACTTTCTGGCAGTGTTCATCACCGCGTGTTCCATTCTCACCGTGACCACACGTCATATGGTACGCTCGGCAACGTATCTGCTGTTTACGCTTTTCGGCACGGCAGGCATTTACTTCCTGCTGGGCTACACATTCCTGGGCTCGGTACAAATCATGGTTTATGCCGGCGGTATAGTTGTACTCTACGTCTTCTCCATCCTGCTGACCAGTGGCGAAGGAGACCGTACTATCGACAAGTTGAAGCGTAGCAAACTGCTGGCTGGGCTGGGTGCCACCGTGGTGGGAGCTATCATCGTAGTGTTCATCACACTGAAACATAAGTTCATCGTCACCACTGACCTTGCACCTTTGGAAACCAACATCAAAACCATCGGAAACGCAATGCTGAGTAGTGATAAATATGGTTATCTGCTTCCCTTCGAAGCCATCAGTATCCTGCTGCTGGCATGTATCGTAGGCGGACTGGTGATTGCACGTAAACGATAAAAAAGAATTGATTATGATACACATGGAATATTATCTGATAGTTTCGGCTATCATGTTTTTCGCCGGTATCTACGGGTTCTTCACCCGCCGCAACACACTGGCCATACTTATCAGCATTGAGTTGATACTGAATGCTACGGACATCAACTTCGCAGTGTTCAACCGTTTCCTTTTCCCCGGCGGACTGGAAGGGTATTTCTTTGCCCTGTTCTCCATCGCCATCTCGGCAGCCGAAACGGCAGTGGCCATTGCGATTATGATTAACATCTACCGTAATATACGAAGTATCCAGGTGAACAAGCTGGACGAGTTAAAGTGGTAACACTTAAAATATGAAATATGAAATATTAGGTATTAATTAGCTGCGCTGTGATGCTGCATAGAATTAATATTTAATATCTAAAACCTAATAATTAGATAAATATGGAATATACAATTCTAATCCTGCTCCTCCCCTTGCTCTCCTTCCTCACGTTGGGAATCGGTGGCAAATGGATGACGCACCGGACGGCAGGCATCATCGGTACCACGGTATTGGCTGTGGTGACCGTACTGAGTTATGCCACTGCCTGGCAATATTTCTCCGCTCCGCGCCTGGCGGATGGTACCTTCGCCACACTTATGCCTTATAATGTGACGTGGCTGCCTTTCACCGAGACGCTGAGTATCGACCTGGGTATTTTGCTCGACCCAATTTCAGTGATGATGCTCATCGTCATCTCCACTGTGTCGCTGATGGTACATGTCTACTCTTTCGGCTACATGAAGGGCGAACGCGGGTTCCAACGCTATTATGCATTCCTCAGCCTGTTCACCATGTCCATGCTTGGCCTGGTGGTGGCTACTAATATCTTCCAGATGTACCTGTTCTGGGAGTTGGTGGGTGTTTCATCCTATCTGCTCATCGGTTTCTACTATACGAAGCCGTCCGCTGTTGCAGCAAGCAAGAAGGCATTCATCGTCACCCGCTTTGCCGACCTGGGTTTTCTGATCGGTATCCTTATTTATGGTTATTATGCCGGCACATATACCTTCCAGCCCAGCGAAATGGCATTGTTGAAAGGTGGTGCAGCAATGATTCCCCTTGCCCTCGGACTGATGTTCATCGGTGGTGCCGGAAAGAGCGCGATGTTCCCGTTGCACATCTGGTTGCCGGATGCTATGGAAGGTCCTACGCCTGTCAGTGCATTGATTCATGCGGCTACGATGGTAGTAGCCGGAGTTTACCTGGTGGCGCGGATGTTCCCGCTGTTCATCGGTTATGCACCAAATGTGCTGCATTTGGTGGCTTACATCGGAGCATTCACGGCGTTTTATGCCGCTTCGGTAGCCTGCGTGCAGAGTGACATTAAGCGGGTGCTTGCATTCTCTACTATCTCACAGATTGGTTTCATGATGGTGGCACTGGGAGTTTGTACTTCTGCCGATCCGCATCATGGAGGTCTGGGATATATGGCGGGAATGTTCCACCTATTTACACACGCTATGTTCAAGGCGTTGCTCTTCCTCGGTGCAGGTAGCATTATCCATGCGGTACACAGCAATGAGATGTCCGCTATGGGTGGCTTGTACAAATATATGCCTGTGACACACGTCACGTTCCTGATTGCGTGTCTTGCCATCGCGGGTATTCCCCCGTTCTCCGGTTTCTTCTCCAAAGATGAGATATTGACGGCATGCTTCCAGTTCAGCCCTGTCATGGGTTGGATTATGACAGTGATTGCGGCAATGACGGCGTTCTATATGTTCCGTCTTTACTACGGTATCTTTTGGGGTAAAGAGAACAAGGAACTCCATGCTGAACACACGCCTCATGAAAGTCCGTTAGCGATGACTATCCCGTTGATGTTCCTTGCTGTTGTAACTATCGTGGCAGGTTTCATCCCCTTCGGGAAGTTCATCTCTTCCAACGGCACAGCTTACGAAATTCATCTCGATTGGGCGGTAGCGGGTACCAGTATTGCTATAGCTGTTGTCTCTATCGCAATTGCTACAGCCATGTATGCACGTGCAAAACAACCCGTTGCCAATGCACTTGCCCGCCGCTTCCGTGGATTGTGGACGGCTGCTTATCATCGTTTCTACATTGATGATATATACCAGTTCATCACCCACAAGATTATCTTCGGTTGCATCTCCCGTCCCATCGCCTGGTTCGACCGCCATGTAGTGGATGGCTTCTTCAACTTCCTTGCCTGGAGTGCCAATGCTACCAGTGATGAGATACGCGGTTTGCAAAGCGGACAGATTCAACAATACACCTATGTATTCCTGTTGGGTACACTGGCACTGATTCTGCTGTTGTTGCTGTAGTAGAGAAATGTCAATCCTAATTCGTAAATAGTAAAAACGCAATATAAAGATGAACATATTAAGTATTTTTGTTCTCATCCCCCTGCTGATGCTCCTTGGCCTTTGGCTGAGCCGCAACCTTCGGCAGATACGCACGGTGATGGTGGTAGGTGCATCGGCACTGGTGCTGGCCGCAGTAGGCCTGACTATTGCCTACCTGCAAGCCCGTGCCGCCGGAGACACTGCCGAAATGCTTTTCCGCGCAGATGTGCCTTGGTATCCGGCACTCAACATACAGTATTCTGTCGGTGTAGACGGCATCTCAGTAGCTATGCTGCTGCTTTCCGCTATCATCGTCTTCACCGGAACATTCGCTTCCTGGCGTCTGCAACCACTGACGAAAGAATATTTCCTTTGGTTCACCCTGCTCTCCCTCGGAGTATTCGGCTTCTTCATTTCCACGGACCTGTTCACCATGTTCATGTTCTATGAAGTAGCGCTTATCCCGATGTACCTGCTTATCGGTGTATGGGGTAGCGGACGCAAAGAATATTCTGCCATGAAACTGACGTTGATGCTGATGGGCGGTTCTGCCTTCCTGCTGATTGGTATCCTTGGCATCTATTACGGTGCCGGCGCCACGAGCATGAACCTACTGGACATTGCCGCATTGCACAATATCCCCATCGAACAACAACGTATCTGGTTCCCGCTTACGTTCCTCGGTTTCGGTGTGCTGGGTGCCCTGTTCCCGTTCCATACATGGAGCCCCGACGGTCACGCCTCGGCGCCTACTGCCGTAAGTATGCTCCATGCAGGTGTACTGATGAAACTTGGTGGTTACGGTTGCTTCCGTATCGCCATGTATCTGATGCCCGAAGCTGCACAGGAACTGGGCTGGATATTCCTGATACTGACGGGTATCTCCGTTGTCTACGGTGCTTTCTCGGCCTGCGTACAAACGGACTTGAAGTATATCAATGCGTACTCCTCCGTATCTCACTGCGGTCTTGTACTTTTCGCCATCCTGATGATGAACCAGACCGCCTGTACAGGTGCCGTCCTGCAAATGCTCAGCCACGGATTGATGACAGCCTTGTTCTTCGCCCTTATCGGTATGATATACGGCCGTACCCACACACGTGACGTACGCGAACTTTCAGGACTGATGAAAATCATGCCTTTCCTCGCCGTGTGCTATGTCATTGCCGGACTTGCCAACCTCGGACTTCCGGGCCTCAGCGGTTTCGTTGCCGAAATGACTATCTTCAACGGTGCTTTCCAGCATGCAGATGTTTTCCACCGCACATGGACGATTATCGCCTGTACCTCGATTGTGATTACCGCAGTCTATATCCTTCGGCTCGTCGGTAAGATACTTTACGGTACCTGCACCAACAAGCACCATCTGGCACTGACTGATGCTACCTGGGATGAACGCACTGCCGTGATTATTCTCATCGTCTGCGTTGCAGGTCTCGGTCTTGCTCCGTTGTGGATCAGCAATATGATCGGAGACAGCGTATTGCCTCTGGTAAGTATATTTCAATAATGGTATGCTAATAACTTATAACTAATAACTTATCATTCAATAGATATGGATTATTCCCAATTCCTTATTCTCAAAGAAGAGCTTTCGCTGATAGCTGTCATCGTGATCCTCTTCGTGGCCGACCTCTTCATGAGCCCTGACGCTCATAAGAAGGACGGTAACCCACGACTCAATACCATGTTGCCCGTCGTGCTACTCACGATACACACGTTGATTACCATCATCCCCGGTCCGGCTGCCGATGCTTTCGGTGGCATGTACCATAACGCCCCGATACAAAGCATCGTGAAGTCCATCCTCAGCGTAGGTACGCTGATTGTTTTCCTGATGGCACACGAGTGGCTGAAGCTGCCGGACACCATCATCAAACAAGGTGAATTCTATATGCTGACACTCTGCACGTTGCTGGGTATGTACTTCATGATTTCCGCAGGACACTTCCTAATGTTTTTTATCGGACTGGAAACAGCAAGTATCCCGATGGCTGCATTGGTTGCTTTCGACAAGTACCGCCATCACTCTGCCGAAGCTGGTGCCAAATACATCCTCACCGCACTTTTTTCCAGCGGACTGTTGCTTTATGGCATCTCGCTTATTTACGGAACAGTAGGTACTCTTTATTTCGATGATATCCCGGCCCACCTGGATGGCAACGCCCTGCAAATAATGGCATTTGTCTTTTTCTTCTCCGGCATGGGATTCAAACTTTCCCTGGTTCCCTTCCATCTCTGGACGGCAGACGTGTACGAAGGTGCCCCGAGCGTAGTAACTGCTTATTTGAGTGTTATTTCTAAAGGATCGGCAGCTTTCGTATTGATGACTATCCTTATCAAGACATTCGCCCCGATGGTGGATCAATGGCAGGAAGTTCTTTATTGGATTATCATAGCTTCTATCACCCTTGCCAACCTTTTCGCCCTGCGCCAGGAAAACCTGAAACGATTGATGGCATTTTCCAGTATTTCGCAGGCAGGCTATATTATGTTGGGTGTGATTGCCGGAACGCAACAGGGTATGGCATCATTGGTGTATTATGTACTTATTTACATGTTCGCCAACCTCTCTGTATTTGCAGTGATTACGATCATCGCCTTGCGTGCCCATCGCTTCACTCTTGAAGAGTATAACGGACTGTACAGTACCAATCCGAAACTGGCATTCCTCATGACACTTGCCCTGTTCTCATTGGCAGGTATTCCTCCGTTCGCGGGCTTCTTCTCGAAGTTCTTTATCTTTGCGGCAGCTTTCCAGGGTGGTTTCCATCTGCTGGTATTCATCGCATTGGTGAATACGATTATTTCACTCTATTACTATCTGAAGATTGTGAAGTCCATGTATATCAACAAGAGTGATGAGCCTATCGCAACTTTCCGCAGCGATAACTACACGCGTGCCAGTCTTGTCATCTGTACACTCGGTATCATCGTACTGAGCCTTGCGAGCGTGGTTTATCAATCCATCGACAAGTTCTCGTTCGGACTATAAACGAACTATTCAATTCTTATTTCACTAAAGTGTGTACCGGATGGATAAAATCTCCGGTACACACTTTTTTTATTCCTGTATTTTCATACCTTTGTCACATTAACAAAAAACATCTTCACTATGAAGAAGCTGACTACTCTTCTATTTTTCAGCCTGCTCTGCACTGGCATACAAGCACAAATCATGTTGAAAGACTCCACCGTCCAAGTCATTGGTTACTGGGAACTGGGAGACAAGTATGAATATGATTACATCAATCTGGAATACGATATTATAGACGGCGATACCCTCCCGGATAAAAAGACCACAGCACGATACAGTCTTGAAGTTGTGGATTCTACAGCCAACAGCTATACATTAGAGCTTCGCGAGATATCTAGCAATTACCAGTTCAAGGACACACTCTCACAACAAATCATGTATAAAGTGATAGATAACCTCAAAAAAACTCCGAATATACGTATTCTTACCAACGAATATGGACGTTTCCAGAATATTGCTAACTGGGATGAAATACAGAATGCCATAAAACCTCATTTTTATAATCTACAAGAAGAGATTAAAAGTCTTTTCTCACAGCATATGATAAAAGACCAAATAGAAGGTAGCAAACGTGATTCAATTAATCAAATGATAAACAATATGGTACAATATATGCTACAGGTATACAGCAACAAAGAGCTATACCTGAAAGGAATAGAATACATCACCGATATGTATGCCTTCCACGGTAATATATATGATATAAACAAGCACCATTATACCGACAATAAAGTAAAGCTTCCTTTCGAAGGCGCCCAACCTATCGATACCCAAGCAGATTTCTTTATCTATGATTATAATACGGAAAGTTCCGAAGTAGACTTCACTATCAATCAATATTTCGATACCGACCAACTTTTGGAAGAGTCGAAACGTTTCCTGTCAAAAATTTATGGGTTAGGCGAGCTGCCACCTGCAATGCCAGACAAGCAACCTTACCTCTTTATGGAGAGTTACACCAATTACGGCATTCATACCAATGCAGGATGGATGCTTTGGATGTACCATAAACATAGTCTGTTTCAAGGAACTACACAAAGAGTAAATACTTGGCAGGTAGATATGGTATTTGATTAAATACTTTATTCCAACGGCAAAATAAACCAGAATGTTGAGCCTTTGCCCAACTCACTATCTACCCCAATCTTGCCACCCAGTTGCTCGATAATACTCTTGCTTATGGAAAGTCCCAATCCTGTGCCCTGAACAAAAGAATTCAGTTTAATGAAACGGTCGAACACTTTACTACAGGCTTCCGGAGCAATACCAATACCCGTATCTGCCACATACACCCGCAGGTGTTTTTCATCTGGTTTATCGTATCCAATCCGGATGCTGCCCGTGGTAGTGAACTTAATGGCATTGTTTATAAAGTTGGAAACCACCTGGTGCAAGCGGTTAGGATCGCTAACGATGACGCATTGCGGCAATGTAGGTTCAAAAATAAGCTCCACTCCCGGCTTTACCCTCAACTGCATGGAGCGTGCAAGATCTCCGCACAAGGTATTAATATCAAAATCCTTGAATTTGAAATCAAAGGTTCCCGCCTCTATCTTCGACAGGTCCAGAATGTCAGAAATCAGTTGAAGCAACAGTTCATTATTCTCCTCCACCATCTTGGCGTATTCCTGCTTTTCCTCCGGCTCGTCTGTCTCCACCAACAGGCTCGAGAATCCGACAATAGCGTTCAGAGGTGTACGTATCTCATGACTCATATTTGCCAAAAACGCACTCTTCAGACGATCAGCTTCTTCTGCTTTCTCCTTGGCAACAATCAGTTTCCTTTCAGTTTCCTTCAACTCAGTGATATCGTAATTGACGCCGATTAACTCAATCAGACCATTCGCCGGATCATAACGATTGAGTACTACATTCATGCGCACCCAGTTCCATTTATTCAGCGTTCCGGATCTCAGTACACGCATTTCACTTTTGAAACTTGTCTCCTCTCCCAGTTTAGCTTTTTCAAAGAAAGTCAGTACGCGCACCCTGTCCTCCGGATGCATCTTATTATATATTCCTACTACCTCTCCCAGAGGTGTTTCTTCATCCTCACCCATATTTTTATACCATTGTTTGATGGCATAGCCCTCTTTGGTGAGTAAGTTCAACTTGGCATAGCCCACTTTGGCATAATCGGAAATCAACAGGAAGAAATTCTCAAAGTCACGGATACGGTTAATAGAACTTATCCTTTCTGTATTGTCGATATTAATAAGTACAAAGCCACTACAATCACCTTTGCTATCATATATCTTGTTTACTTTGGTATAGAGTTCTATACCCCCTTTTTTCCCCGATTCATAATAGTCGCTTATCTTGGTAAACTCATAATCCTGTGAAAAGTCAAGTTCATCTTCAACTTGCATTCTTTCACGTATATCCAGCGGCACATTCGGATTCTGATAGAAGTTTACACCAACGGTATTCGCCTTATCCTTGACGCCGAATATTTCTAAATCTCTATTGTTGAGGTCAATCAGAAATCCGTCCTTATCATAGATTTCAATGCCTACCGGAATATTAGAGAAGAGATTACGCAACAGTTTTTCGCTATGGTCCAGTGCCATGTAAGTCTGCTGCATTTCTGTGATGTCCATGTAGAGACACACCAGTTCTTCCGGGTCGGGTGAATAAATGACGCAATGGCAAGTCTTACCTGTAAGTTCAAAATACTCGTCCAGTTCCCTGTACGTATTCCTGTTATGTATTTCGGCCAGCCCCCTTATCTTTTCTTTCATTCTTTCCTCCGAATAAATCTCCGAAGCCAAACGCCCTTTGTAACTATCCAGTGGTGCACCACATAGATCGGCACTGAACTGGTTGGCATCCGTGATGAGATAATCAGTCGGTTTCCCCTCCCCATCGAAAATAACGGAAAGGCGCACATATCCCATAGGCATATACTTATATAGGTTACGCAAGAAAGAACGCTCACGTTCCGCCTCATCTCTGGCACGGCGCAAGTTGATGCAGATACTGATGATATTGGCAAGGGAAGAGAACCATTGATAGTCTTCATTATCCCATCTGTGTTCCTGCTCTACCAGATCGATACCTATATATCCCCAAATGCGTTCAGTATTCCGCAAAGGAATCACCATCAATGACTTGATATCTTGTACAGACAATATTTTACGCTCCAGTTCAGCTTCATCCGGCAATTCGGTCAAGGAATTCAGCAAGATAGGTTTATCCGCCAATATATGACTATGCCACCATTCCATACCCTGAGTATCAGTGGCCTGCAACAACTCTATTTCCGGCTCTACGCCTTGGGCAACTACCTCGTATGTACAACTCTGAGTATGGTAACCTTCATCATATTCAATGATGTATACGCGTCCTCCATGAAAAAGTTCCAGTACATCTTTCAGTACCTTCGGGATTACCTCGTCCAGGCATTTATCTTTCAGAAAATTACGCAGAGAGTTTGATACGGAATGTTGCCGGAACAGCAAAGCATTGAATTGCTTCAGGATATCCGTAGACTCCATATTCTCCGGAGCATCAACCACCTGGAGAATACCAAAAGCTTTTAAGTGCCCGTCTTCCGTCATCCACTTCTCACCCAGACGAGAACACACCCAAACCACGCCACGTGTAGTAAGTATAGGGAAAGTCTGTTCATAAATCTCAACTTCTTCTATTGAGATAAACTCACGGCTAATACGTTGACGATAGTCTTCACGAATATACAGTCCGAATTCACGAAAGGTCAGGGTATCACTTTTCAGCCCCAGCAAATTACATACATACTCAGAACAAAGATAATCCCGGGTAGTAAAGTCAGCTTCCCACCATCCTATCTGGCCGATAGTAGAGAGGCGGCGAAAACGTTCTGATTCTTGTGAATGTGAAGAGACAACACTCATATCAATGTCTATTAAGATTCTAAATAGCGCAAAGATAACGTTTACTTCTTGAATTTGTTCCCATTCCCATCAACAAAAAAACTAAAGCATATTTAAATAGGCATCCGCCATTATCAGGGCATTCTGTCACCAAAATGTAATCATATTGAGAATCAATTGTATGACATGTGTATTACGGTTGTAATTCCGTTGCCGCATCTTTGCATCGGAAATAAGAAACTATAAAAGATGAGCATGAAACTGGATTTAGGAAAAGTATTTTTCTTCATTTTATTACTGGTACTTTCCACCATGACTGCCTTGGCTGGAAACATCAAAGGAATCGTCCTCGACAAGCAGACGAAAGAACCGCTGACCGGAGCTACCATACAGATAACCGGGACAGCGCAGGGTGTGGTAGCCGACATTGACGGTAACTATACGCTGAATGTAAAAGACGGTACATACACCATAGCAGTGAGATATATAGGATACAAAGACATCCTGCTCAACAGTGTAAAAGTTAAGGCCGAAACTCTACTGAACTTTGAGATGGAAAGCGATGCACAAGCATTAGGCGAAGTATCGGTCACCGCACAAGCCAAACGTAACAACGAGGTAGCGCTGATACAAGAACAACGTCGCAGCCTTGTGGTACAGAGTGGGGTTTCCGCCCAACAAATCGCCAAAACCCAGGACAGTAATGCCTCGGAAGTAATCAGTCGCGTACCCGGCATCAGCATCATCGACGAAAAGTTTGTAATGGTGCGCGGCCTGTCGCAACGGTATAATAATGTATGGATGAACGGCAGTGCCGTGCCCAGTTCAGAAGCCGATTCACGCGCCTTTTCATTCGACATCATCCCCAGTTCACAACTGGATAATATGGTAATCGTAAAAAGTCCCGCTCCGGAATATCCCGCAGACTTCACAGGTGGATTCATCCTGATAAATACCAAAGATATGCCCAGCGAGAACAGCTTCAACATATCAATAGGAGGAGCTATCAATGACCAGACGCACTTCAAAGACTTTCGTAAAGCCAAAGGCAGCAGCATGGACTGGCTCGGCTTCGGAAACGGTTTCCGTAGTCTGGATGCCGGCATGAAGGGCACTCTGAACATGTATCCCGGATATGAAACCGGAAACACAGCCCGCATAGATGTATTGAACAACGGTTTCAACAACGACTGGACACTGAAAACCATCAAACCCGTAGGAGACTTAAAACTGAATATGGCATACAACCGCAAGTGGGAAACCGAAAGCGGACGTGCCATCGGTATGCTGGCTGCTGTGAATTACAGCAATTCCTATAAGACCTATCTCGATATGGAAAACTCTCTCTATGGTCCTTATGATACCAACAATGACAAATACGTCTATCTGCGGAAAGCGACAGACAACCAGTACAGCAATGATATCCGCCTCGGTGCCCTGCTGAACCTGACCTTCCAGCCACGCAACAGCAACCACCGCTATGAGTTCAAGAATATCTTCAACCAGATATCCAAAGACCGCTACTCGGAACGTACAGGTTTCAACGCACAACCGGACAACATCAACAACATGGAGTACTACTACTCCAGCCGCACGACCTACAACACCCAATTCACAGGCAGACACAGCTTTGATGACAGTCGTTTCGACTGGAGTGTAGGTTATGCTTATGCCAACCGTAACTTGCCGGACCGTCGTCTCATTGAACGTACCGACCGCACCAATGAAACCATGGGTATTTACCGTATCAGCCGTGAATTCACCAAACTGGACGAACACATCGGCTCAGCAAATATAAACTATCGCCAGGACTTCCAGTTCGGTGACATCGCCCCCACTTTGAAAGCCGGCGCTTATGGCGAGTATCGTACACGTACCTACAACACCCGCCAGTTCCAGTACGGCTGGCAACCGAATAACAGCTTGCCTAAGGGATTCCAGTTTGACAATGATGTGGCAAACAATGTATTGATAGACTCTAACTATGGAATTGACAAGCTCTACATGCAAGAAGAAGTCAACTACATGAACAACTATGAGGGTAAAAATACTCAATTGTCCGGCTATATCGGTATCAACGTTCCGATAGGCCCCTTCAGTCTCTACGCCGGAGCACGCTATGAATATGCCCGTCAGGAACTGATCATGAACACCCGTTCGTATGAAGAAAGCCTGCAAAGCACTTTCTATGACTATAAAGACCTGTTCCCCTCCGTCAATGCCACTTACAAACTGAATGAAAAGCATCAGTTCCGCCTGGCTTACGGTAAATCGGTAAACCGTCCTGAGTTCCGCGAACTGTCCACCTCCGTCTACTATGATTTCGATCTGGGAAGCAGTGTCATGGGTAATTCATCCCTGCAGGCAGCTTACATACAGAACGTAGATTTGCGCTACGAATGGTACCCCAGCAACGGTGAACAAGTCTCTATTGCCTTATTCTACAAACATTTCGAAAATCCCATTGAATGGACCTACACCATGTCGGGAGGAACCGATCCGATCTACTCTTACGTCAACGCCAAAGGTGCCAACAACTACGGTATCGAAGTAGATATCCGCAAGAATCTCGACTTCATCGGCATGCGTAATTTCAGTTTTTCATTCAACGGCGCATGGATTAAGAGTAAAGTACAGTTTAAAGAAGGTGGCAATAACATAGACCGTCCCATGCAAGGACAATCGCCTTACCTCATCAACACGGGCCTCTTCTATAACAATCCGGATAAGGGATGGAACGCCGCCGTACTCTACAACCGTATCGGAAAACGTATCATCGGTGTAGGCAACCGCTACGGCAGTTCTTCCGAAGGTGATGCACGCAACATACCAAACTCTTACGAAATGCCGCGCAACAGCATCGACCTTTCGGCAAGCAAAAAGTTTGGCAAACTGGAAATAAAAGCTACCGTACGTGACTTGCTGGCCGAACGCTACTACTTCAAACAATTTGAAGACGTCACCGTAAACGGACAAGCCCGCACCATTGAAGAGGTGACCCGCAGCTATAAACCGGGAAGAAGCTACAACCTGGCCATAGCCTATAGCTTCTGATATTTCACCCTTTCAGTTTATAAAGTACTAACAAAACCTGAACATAAAGAAGTTTAATTCCCAAATTAAGAAAAGTATGAAAATGGAAATTAAGAAGTTTGGCTGGATCATTATGATGTGCACAGCCATTGCAATTGGAAATGTGATGTCTTCCTGTTCTGACGACTCCAACGGAGAGAATGGAGGAAACGGAGGCAATGGAAATGGAAACGGAGGTACAGACCCCGAAGTAACCTACGATGGTACAACAGCCTACAGCAAAGGTGTCCTGTTCAAAGGTGGAACAGAACTGGGCAATGGCGATCAACATTTCGTATTCACCGGTGACGTAACTCTGGAAAAAGGAACCTACCTGCTGAAAGGCTGGGTATACGTAGCCGATGGCGCTAAACTGAGAATTCCCGCAGGTACTATTATTAAGGGTGACAAACAGACAATGGCTGCCCTTATTATAGAACCGGGTGGATATGTAGAAATGAAAGGAACCAAGGAAGCTCCCATCGTCATGACTTCCGAGGAGGCTCCGGGACAACGCAGACCGGGTGACTGGGGTGGTTTAATCATTTGCGGTAAAGCCAAAAACAATCAAGGTACGCAGCAAATAGAAGGTGGACCGCGCACCATACACGGAGGCAGCAATGATGCCGACAATTCCGGTATCTTCCAGTATATCCGCGTGGAGTTTGCAGGTTATCCCTTTGAAACTGATAAAGAAATCAACGGTATTACATTCGGCTCCGTGGGCAGTGGTACCACTATTGACCACTTACAGGTATCGTATTCTAACGACGACTCTTTCGAATGGTTCGGTGGCGCAGTGAGTTGCAAATATCTGGTAGCTTATAAAGGTTGGGACGATGAATTCGACACGGACAACGGTTTCAGCGGAACTGTACAATACTGCCTGTCGATTCGTGACCCACGTATTGCCGACACGTCGCAATCCAATGGTTTCGAAAGCGATAACAACGGAACAGGTGCAGACATCGCTCCATTCACAACCGCGACATTCAAGAATGTAACGTTCATTGGTCCTATGACTGCCAAAAACACTGATTTCCGGAACACTTCCGAATACATCACTGCCGGTGACATGTATCCGGATAATAAATCCAAGCTGGGTCTGTTCCAATCAGCCATGCAGATACGTCGCAGCAGTAAGCTGAATTGTGAAAACACATTGGCAGTAGGTTATCCTATCGGTCTGATTGTGGATGGCGAAAAAGGAAATACGGTTCAATATTCTAAAAACGGTGATTTCTATCTGAAGAATATCATCTTTGCCGGTATGGGTGTAGTTGGCTCGGACAATAATAAGAAATACGAAGATTATCTCTACAACAAAGAAACCGGAACGTATGATGAAAGCCAGATTTCTTATTCACACACTTTCTTCAAAAGTGAGGCTTCGAACAAAGTGATGACTGAGGCTGAACTGGGATTGACTGACCCGATGAATACCGGTCAGAATTACTGCCCCACTACGGCTATTGTGGGAACTGACGGGAACTATATTGGCGCTTTCCGAGACACCAATGATAATTGGCTGGAAAGCTGGACGAACTTCGACCCACAAAACACAGTATATTAATCACTCATTGAAATACACACGCCGAAGCTAAGCTTCTACAACAGCAACGCCGGGCAGGTTCAGGGGAACCGCCCGGCGTTTGCTCGTTTAAGAGCCTGTCACTCTTTCCCTTTCTTCTTCTGTTCCTTCTTCAATTCCCGTACCTGGAAGCTAAACAAATCCAGATTCTTATAGATACGCTTCACAAAACTGCTCGCTGCCTTGAAGCAAATGCGCGATATGCGCACTTTGTCCGCCGTGCAGTCCTCCACCCGTTCCACCGGTTCGCTGGTGATGGCGGGAAAGAAGTTGCCCAATCCACGGATGTTCACCGTACGCCCACTGGCAAGGAAGTCGGCAATGATATCCGGCAACTGTACCAACACGGACTGCGCATCGCCCACCTGCAACGAACTGATTTCGGCCAATCGTTTCGCAATCTCCTCGTTGCTCACCGGCTCCGGCTGCAACACCTTCGAAGCAGCATAGTAGCGCACCACTGCTTTGCCCTTACTCTTGTCCACCTTCTTGCGGACTACATAATTCATTGTCATGTCTTTCTTCCCTTTCTTTATTATTAGTTTATTATCAATGCCTTACATCAGGCACACCTATACATAATATCCATCATACCTATACTTAACGACCTACACATAAGGACTGAGCACACATCACTTTAGGACTGAGTATCGAAAACACCCGGATGTTTCACCCTAAAACATGGGGATGTTTTCACCCAAAACACCCGGATGTTTTACCCCAAAACATGGGGATGTTTTCGGGAAAAAGATGGGGATGTTATATCCTTTCAAAGTAGGACTCAAAAGTACTAAGTCCAGATGAGAAATGCAATGAATAAGTATGCTTTGTGAGATGAAGATATAACGCAAATCATTTAGTCCTTCAGGATTGTCTTTCGGAAATCATCTCCGGATGGCGACTGGAACACGTGCAGGTCGAACTCGGAAATAATAGCCAGCAGATGGTCGAAGACATCGGACTGCAAGTCCTCATAAGGTATCCAGGACGTGGTTGAAGAGAAGAAGTAAAGTTCCAACGGAATACCGTGGTCGGTAGGCTGAAGCTGGCGTACCATACAAGTCATATCATGGTTCACGCCCGGATGACTCTTCAGATAACAGTTCAGATAAGCACGGAAGACACCGAGATTCGTCTGACGACGGCCGTTCACAAGGATGGAATTGTCGATGTGATGCTCTTGGTTATACTCCTTTATGACTTCCTCTGTCTGTTCCACATAGTCTGTCAAGAGTTGTATCTTGCGATATTTAGCCAGCATTTCGGGGGTACAGAACTTCACGCTGTTCATGTCGATGTTGATGGAACGCTTGATACGACGTCCTCCACTCTCCTGCATGCCACGCCAGTTCTGGAAAGAGTCGCTTACAAGCAGGTAAGGAGGAATGGTAGTGATGGTCTTGTCGAAATTACGTACCTTCACCGTATTCAGTGACACTTCTATCACGTCACCGTCCGCACCATACTTGGGCATCGTAATCCAGTCGCCTACTTTCAGCATATCGTTGGCAGAAAGTTGCACACCGGAAACAAAGCCCATGATGCTGTCCTTAAATACCAACATCAGCACAGCTGCCGAAGCTCCCAGACCGGTGAGCAATACACCGGGCGAGCGGTCTATCAGTATGCTGACAACGATGATGCCGCCAACGAAGTAGATAATGACCTGTGCCGTCTGCAAAAGTCCTTTCAGAGGGCGGTCGCGGAACTGCTCCTTCTCACTGTAAACGGTGTAAACAGCCGTAAGTAGGGAACTGATGAAACTAAGGAACATGATAATGATGAAGATAAGACAGAAGCGCTGGATAAGCGCAAGCGTTGCCGAATCAGCATTGGAGAATGCCAGAGGAATCAGAATATAAATAAGGATAGGCGCCACCATACGACTGAGATGCACCATGACCTTACGGTCGAAAACGATGTCATCCCAAGTGGCCTTGGTTTGTTTTACCAAACGCGAAACAACTTTCAACAGTAGTTTCCGGCAAGCGGCATCTGCCAAATAAGCCACCAGGAGTACTCCCAGAAAAGCTAAGAATTGGTCTAACTGATCGGCCAATGACTGGCTGAAACCTAATGTCTGAAGTCCTTCATTGATTTGTTGTACAATGCTCATGATACTAAGGGTTTATTATTATATTAACGTGTAAATAACAGTATCCTAATTCTCTTCCCCCAGGGAAGACGGGTGTCCTGAAAGGGAGGGGTGATAGGTTTGAGACCTTCACTTCTCTTTTTCCAAAAAGTCTCTTATATCTTCTTTCAACCACTGATACAGATAAAGGTTCTTGTATCCACTGTTCTTTTTCAGCATCAGACTAACGTTGACCTGGCTGTTCTCATAGCTGGTCAACTCGTTATGGAATTGCACGTTGTGGGCGGCCAGACGCTTAATCTCCTGTTCGCGTTCACGGCGCAGCACGGTGCAGACAGGAATGAGAAGTTTCATCACAACGCTATCCATGAGGTGGTGCCCCTGTATGTAGAGGTAAGCAGTGTCAGGGTTCAGCCCCAGTCTATCCAATTCTACGGCTAGGTTGTCCACAGGTTTTATATACTGCGGGAAACGCTTGCGCAGTTCTGTGAGTTTTGTCGAGACGGCACGTTGCACAGGTTCCAGCGTCCGTTCGGGATGATGTACATTAACTTCTTGCAAGCGGGTGCAGGCATTGAAGTCGTACATCGGGAAAGTAGACGTATCGCGCCGGCGATAGAAGAAGACATTCCACAGGAAAAGCGGATAGACAATCTGCGAATAGCTTTTCAGGAAAATGGGGAAGTCTATCAGCTTACGGTCGTTCAGCGTGGCCTGTACACAGACTTCATGCAGGCTTTCGGCATAACAATGGAAGTTCTCAATGGCATAGGCATATGTCTGAAATATATAGGGACTACTGTTTATTTTATGGGAAACGTTCGTTTTGCCCTGCAACAGAAAGTCGTAGTCACTGTCCACACAAGCTATCAGGCTTTTGCCCAGTTCGGCAGTATTCAAAGTATTCATCAACACCATCTTCTTACCTTTCGCAAGGGAAGTAGCCGAGGGCAACATCACCTGAAAGTAACGTTCATCTGTCTCGAACTCCGCCAGCAACGTACGCCAGAAAGCTACATCATCGTAACTCTCTACATAAGCCACAATGCGCCGCCGGGCTTTCTTTGGATAGAGTTTGTTGGCAGCATTGAAATAGGCAGAAGTAAGATTATGTTTTAAAGAAGTAGCCACTTTTTTAGTTATTAGTTATAACTGAAGAAATTTCATCAACTTCCGTCACCGCATCCAGCCAGCCTTCCATAATGACAGCGGGGGAATGGGTGGTGAGTATCAGTTGCACATTGGGATTCAACTCTCGTATCATGCTGATGAGCTTCTGTTGCCACTCGATATGCAGGGAGGCTTCGGGCTCGTCCATGAAGAGAACACAGTGGGCATCATCGCGCACCAGTACGGTGAGGAGGATGATAAGCATCTGTTTCTCACCGGAGGAGAGCTTATAGGGCAAGAGGCGTTCGCCATCTTGATAGAAAATGATTTCATTGCTACGACGGTCTATGGTCTTGCGTGTATAGCTAAACAATTGGTCCATCATGTCCTGGAACTTCCGCTTAGGAACGGATAAGGAGGCGGCTTGCGCGCGCTGCTGCTCATCACCGGAGAGAAGTTCTATCATCTTGTTACCAATGTTTACCTGATAGTCGAGGTAGCGGCGTTGCAAGAGGTAGAGTTGCCAGTCGAGTTCGGACTTAACGTTCGGGTCGGCCATGCGAGCAGTGAAGTCGCCCATTATCAGGGGGCGGTCATAGCTGCGGATGACGTCGTAAGGGATGTAAGTAGCATCGGGACGGTCGAAGGTGATGCGTACACCTTCTATCTCGCCGTTCTTTATTTCACCCGAGAGTTCTTCCAGATAGTGGACGGAACGGTTGAGGATGGTGGTCTTCCCTACTCCGTTGATGCCGGAGAGAATGTTGACATCGGGACGCAGATCCCAGGCTATGTTATAACGGTCCCACAACCCGTGTATCTCGATTCGTTGGATGTAATTGGCTTGTTGTTCCATAGTTCTTGCTTTTAATCAGAAACAAATATACGTGATAATCTCTGATTTCCACGCCCTCCGGATAGAAAAATCACTCTTCGACAGGCAAATCTATGCAGAAACGGGCACCATCCTGATAGGATGTATCAAGATAAATGGAGCCGCCCAGACGGGTGACTATGAGGCGACAAGAATAAAGTCCCAGTCCGGTACCGGGCGTAAATTCATCCAATTTGGTGAAACGGTCGAAGATATATTCGGCCTTGTCAGCCGGAACACCGATACCTGTATCGCTCACAGCAATGTGCACCTTGCCCCCGGCATGTGACAGACTCATGCGGATGGTTCCGGCAGTGGTAAACTTTACAGCATTGTTCAGGAGATGTTCCACGACACGTTGCAGATATTGCGCATTTGTTTTTACGGAACATTCGCTCAATGCAGATTCAAATATATAGGTAAGCTTGGCTGCGACAGCTCTTTCCTTGCAGATATCAAGAAGTTCCACACAAATCGGTAACACATCTACCTGCTCCATGGGAAACAACTCCAATGAACTGCTTAAATCCGACACCTGCAGAATGTCTTCGAACAATTCAGTCAGTTGATTAGAGTTCTTTTCAATGATGACCGGAAAATCCTTTTTCTCTTCCTGGTCCAAATCTTCATTCAGCAACAGGGTGCTGAATCCACAAATGGCATTGAGCGGAGTACGTATCTCGTGGCACATGGATTGGAGGAACTCCGTCTTCATGCGGTCGCTTGCCTTGGCGCGTTCACTCTCCTCAGCCACTTTCTTGTTCGAAAGGATTAATGCCTGTTTAGTGGCTTTCAATCGTTTCGTCAGGCGGTACTGATAGAGACTCCAGATAAAGAATATGAGCAGCAGGACAACAAGCACAACAAGAGTGATACGATGATAACGTGCCTGAAGTTCGGCCTGCTCTATTTTCAGCTTATCCACTTCAAACAACGAACGCATCTCAGCCAGTTGCTTGTTCGTTTCTTCCACATGACTATCTTCCATCAGGTTGGTGTAGTCCCAAAAGGCTTCAAAACCTTCTTTGTAATGTTGTTTCCATTGGGAGATCAGGCTAATCTTCTTTGCCAGCAACTCGGTGCGCCTATTCGTGTCGGCCGAATCGGTTCGTTCCAGCAATTCATTGACAGTCTGCATAGCAAGGTCATATTGTGTAGTATAAAGATAGTAACGGAAAGCAGCAGCCCCAAACGTCTCTTTACTTTCTACTGAGGTCTTATCTTGATAATACTCCTTCATTCGGAAATAAATTTCATCAGCCTTCTTTCTACCTATAATTTCTCCGAAATAAAGCATTTCGCTATAAACGCCCATACGCAATGCTTCACGACTGCGAATACGGATGTATGCACGCCTCTTATAGAAAGGTAATTCAAACTGATTGTCATAAAGTTGCTCCAATTGTTCCAGAGCTTCCACTGCCTTAACGTTCTCGTCTCGTTTTCCTTCGGCACGATGAAGGAACTCAACACGGGTCAGGTAATACCAATCGAACTTATAGCTGACTTCGAAAGGTAAACCGCTAACCAACTGGTGAATGTTTTTCAAATGAACAATGCGGTCTTCCGAATTAGCTACAGACGGTGAAAAGTAACTGACGCACTCCATTGCCGAACAAAGAATCATCTCCCATTGCACTTCCTGCGACTTATCGGAAAGATTGGCTTTGTGATGTTTATAGCGTGTGATTTCTTCATTGGCTTCATCCGGTTTTTCAGCCTCATCCATCTTACAAACAGAAGGAAAGGCTTTGAGCCATGCCATATAAAATCCCTTATAAGGTCCTTCCAGATGTTCCTCCCCTATCCGCTGATAGTAGTGCAGGGAATCCGGTTCATCCTTGTAATTGCGACAAAGGATGTCAAGTGTCTCAAAAATATATATCTGGTTTTTCAACTGAATGGCCAACTTCAATGATTCGCGGATATAAGCACACTTAGTTGCTGCGTCGTCGGACAAGTCATACAGGTCAACGTACAGTTCCATCTTCTGCTGTGGGGCAATGGCATTGTTTTGCAGTGTTTCCAGCAAATTCTTCCTGGTCTGGTTTATATCAATCTCCTGAGCACTATTGATTCGCAGGCAGAAAAGCACCAGCCAAAATACCATTATTGTTCTTACCAAGTAGTTTATCATATCCGGACAATTTGAGTAACTTGTCGCTTTTGTTGCAAATATAGAACAATTTGAAGGTTAGAGCAAATTTATTTGTATTTAACTGTAATAAGAAGCCTCCCAACGACTTCACCACAAGTATATAAAAACAGAAAAGACTTCCTGGTTTCAAAAAATAGTTGTTCTTTTGCATCCTCAAAAGAAAAAAGAGTATGAACAAGAATGTACAAGGGCATATATTCGCCCTGACTGCCAATATTTTATGGGGACTAATGGCTCCTATCGGTAAATCTGCACTTATGGAGTTCTCGGCCTTATCGGTAACTACGTTCCGCATGGTGGGCGCGGCGGCTTGCTTCTGGTTGTTGTCTGCTTTTTGTAAACGCGAACACGTAGATCATCGGGATATGCTAAAGATATTCTTCGCATCACTCTTTGCCTTAGTGTTCAATCAAGGGGTTTATATCTTCGGGCTTTCAATGACTTCGCCCATTGATGCATCCATTGTGACGACAACGCTGCCCATTGTAACCATGATAATAGCTGCCATCTATCTGAAAGAGCCGGTTACGAATTTAAAAGTGCTGGGTATTTTTGTGGGTGCCATGGGGGCACTGATACTTATTATGAGTAGCCAGACTGCGGGTGGTGGCAACAGTAGCATCATCGGGGATTTACTCTGTCTGGTTGCACAAATCAGCTTCTCCATTTATCTGACTGTATTCAAGGGTCTGTCACAGAAATATTCACCTGTCACGCTGAATAAGTGGATGTTCGTGTATGCATCCATGTGTTATATCCCATTCTCTTATCATGATGTGGCAAGTATTCAGTGGGCGGAAATCTCTACGGCAGCATTCGTGCAAGTAGGATATGTAGTAGTGGGAGGTAGTTTTCTTGCTTACATCTTTATTATGACGGCGCAAAGACTGATGCGCCCGACAGTGGTAAGTATGTATAATTATATGCAGCCTATCGTAGCTTCCATTGCTGCCATTATTATGGGACTGGGAGTATTCGGATGGGAAAAAGGAGCTGCTATCGCTCTGGTGTTCCTTGGAGTATATATCGTGACGAAGAGTAAATCAAAGGCGGACTTTGAAAAGGCGGGGAAAGAGGTGTGAAATAGAGTGATTAACGGTTGATGATTAGTGATTAGTAGGCTGCGCTATGATGCCGCAGGGTACTAATCACTAATCACCAACCGCTAATCACTATTTTTTCAGTTCTCCAAAATACGTATCGAGAAGGCTCTTTGCTGCCACAAAGGAGGTGAGTTTACCTTGCAACACTTGCTGTTCCTTGTCTGTCAGCATCGCTTCTATGACCGGGTTGTGATAGAAACTATCGCGCAAGCGTTCATTGATACTTTCGTACATCCAATATTTGCTTTGCTCATTACGGCGATACTCAAAGTAACCATTATCTTTCACAAAGGCGATGTATTCGTAAATCATATCCCAAATTTCCTTCACACCCAAGTTATAGAAACCGGAATAGGTCATCACCTGCGGCGTCCATCCAGACTCAGGAGCCGGGAATAGATGCAATGCATTACGGAATTGCGTTGCAGCCAGTTTGGCACGATCCAGATTATCGCCGTCCGCCTTATTGATTACAATGCCATCCGCCATCTCCATAATGCCGCGTTTGATGCCTTGCAGTTCATCCCCCGTACCAGCTAACTGAATAAGCAGGAAGAAATCGACCATAGAGTGTACAGCCGTCTCGCTCTGCCCCACACCTACTGTCTCTACAAATATCTTATCGAAGCCTGCCGCCTCACAAAGAATGATCGTCTCACGCGTCTTGCGAGCTACCCCACCAAGAGAACCTGCCGATGGACTGGGGCGAATAAAAGAATTGGGGTGAACGGAAAGTTGCTCCATACGCGTCTTATCCCCCAGAATACTGCCTTTGCTGCGTTCGCTACTGGGGTCGATGGCAAGTACTGCCAGTTTACCGGCATATTTCTCTAATACATGCAGACCGAAAACATCGATAGAAGTACTCTTTCCTGCTCCTGGCACACCACTGATACCTACACGGACTGAGTTTCCCGAATAAGGCAGGCACTTCTCAATGACTTCTTGTGCCACTGCTTGATGCTCGGGTTTCACACTCTCCACCAAAGTCACCGCCTGGCTCAGAATGGTTACATCCCCTTTTACGATGCCTTCCACAAACTCTGCTACAGAAAGCTGACGTTTCTTAGGTTTCAGACGACGATAGGGATTGACAGATGAAGGTTGCTCAATGCCTGCATTGACAACCAGCCCTTTATAGGATTCATTGTTTTCAGGATGTTCCATCATGATTTATAGTTTTAGTTTTTTGCCTTAATATTAATCTCTACTTTCGGCTGAGTCGGGTCATTCGTTATCATCAGAATGCGCAGATGGCGTTTCTTCTTGGCTATATTCTTCTTATCTACCATCACGCGCAAACGGGTAGTTTCACCCGGCTGCAACACACTCTTCTTCAAGCTTACCCCCAAAGCAGGATTGAACACTTGCAACTTACTGATCTGCAACGGAGAACGTCCGGCATTGGTAAGCTGTATATCATGTTTCACCTTATTCTTCTTTGCCAGCAAGGCACTCAGGTCTATATCAGTTTCCGAAAGACGAACAACGGGAGCATTAGCCATATCCGAAACTGAAAGGCCAGAGAAATCGGGCAAGAGAATGGCAGAAAGCGGTATTTCATTTTCATCGCTCACTTTATCGCCCGTGAAACGGGAAAGATAAACGGACGATTGGGTCAATCCCAAATCTGTCAATTTCTCAGTGTTAAGAGTCAAGGTGATAAGACCTCTCTCACCTTTTTGAAGTACATTCGGTTCTACCTCCATATCCAGATAAGAAGGCAGGTGCATCAATACGGGTTCATACGAACGGTCCGACTGGTTCACTACGCCGATACGTATCACTGGCTTCTCACCACGATGAGTATCCGGAAAATCAATCTCATTCTTGTCGATGCGTATCTGACCGATCAGATAAGGATAGGCATTCGTAAAGTCTTTTATTTCACGCACCACCTCACCCGTAAAATGCAGGTAAGCCAGATTAGGCTCTGCATTCGTGTAAACGGCTACGGACTTGTCAAAGTGTCCCAATGCTTTCGCATCAAAGTCCACAGTGATAGTACCTTTATCACCGGGTGCAATGGGTGTCTGCGTCCATTGGGCTACGGAACAGGCACAGGAAGGGTCCACATCAGTAAGCACCAGAGGCTGGTCGCCCGTGTTGGTGATGACATACTGCACACTGACGGGATGTTTCCACTCTATCTGTCCGAAGCTATGCGTTTCTTTATTGGACGAAAAACGCGGTTGCGCCATGGCGGTAAGTGCTGTGGCGGCAAGCGCGTATATACATATCAGGGTTCGTTTCATTCGTTTCTCTTTTTTAGGATGCACAAAAGTAGGTGTTTTAAATGAGAGTTCCTAAAAGGCTGTTTTAAAATTTCTTGTATTATATACAGAGACGCGGGGTTCTTTCGCATATTTCGAAAAGAACCCCGCACTTCTATATCTCTACATGCAATACTATTCTACATCTACTTTCATGGATGTCGAATGAGCGGCATATTCCGGTGCATAAGCACATTGTATGGTTGCCAGTCCGGCTTCATACTGACCGCTGCGGGCAACACGATAGCTGTATTCCAGCACATATACGCCTTTACTCAAACTGTCGAAGAAGAAATTAGTAGAAGCGTCTTCTATCTCCACATAATAACCTGTTCCGCTATTCCAGCGATAACCGGAGATGGAATTCATCGGTTCGAAGCAAGCGCCGCGTTGGTCTTTCAGCTGAACGAAGTCCATAGCACGGTCGAGGCGTATCGTCAGGCGGGAAACTACTTTATCACCTACATTCAGACGGGTGGAAGCAGTAATCGGCTGCAGTTCGGCCTTTCCACCGGGCAAGGTACGCTCTACGTAGAGTTTCTTTTCTACTGCCAACTCGCCTCCCTGTTGTTTCACGTCGGAAATTGGAGATAAATATTGTGCATAGACTGCGCCCCATGCAATGCCTGCGTCCCGTTTTTCTACCGTAATGGACTTGGCACGCAATTCAGGGCTGCCTTGTGCAAAGCTCTCCTTGATATATCCCAAACCGGGAACAGTAGTTTTAGCAGGACTGTATGTTTCCAATACTTTATTGCCAAGTACAATGCGTACATCACCACGGGATGCCAACAGATCGCTGCCTTGGCAGAGCAATGCATAAATGGCATCGGCTGTTGCCACGGACGAATTCCAGCTTGTAGTTTGTTTCTGCTTCAGCAACCAGAGTTTCATTTCTTCTACCAATGCATCGTTGCCACCTGCCATACGCAGAGCTTCCATTACCTCCACATGAACGGAAATCGGTTGAGTTCCCCAAAGGAAAGACTTTTCATTGAAAGCAAAGTAAGCACCCCGCTCATTTGTCTGCACCAGATGCTCTTTGATGGAGGCGATGAATTCATTAGCCTCGGACGCACGGCCTGCTTTTTGCAGAATGACGGCGGACTGTGCCTTGATGCCCATTGCATTTGAATTCAGGTTCTTACCAACCATAGATAGGAAGTAGCGGTAAGCTGCTTCATTGGCAGCGGGAACTTTCTCACCGGAGATAGCTACCAGATAGAGATACTGCATAGCCGGGTATGAAAGAGTAGTTATCTTGGCACCATTCTTTTCGGCTTTACGGATATTATTGTATTCTTCCAATGCCTGCTGATGCAGATAGTTGAAAGCATTTTGTTGCATGGAAAGGGCATCATCGGAATTCTTGGTTCCGGTGAGCAAAGGCAGGCGGACGAGAAGTTCGGTTATATACCCCGTCATACTACGGCTGCCGGGCATGCCTTTGTACCAACTCCAGGCACCGTTTGACTCTTGCAATTCCTTCAATTTAGTAAGAGCGGTTATATTTCCGTTTGCCAGATTATTAAGATCGAACAAGGTGGCAATACGTGCCTGCTGTTCAGCTTCTGTGGTGGCTTCCATCAGCCACGGGCTTTCTTCAAGAAGGATATTCTTCACATCCTGGTTCTTCTGCAATTGGCTGAGGAAAGTTTCTTTCTTACCACCTTGCATACGCCAGCTATCGAATACGGCTTTGATGCGCGGCTGACTGTTGGCGATATAAGAAGCAAGGGAATTGGCATAATAAGCGGCAGCCCAGGCTGTAGCATTGTCTGTGCGAGGCTGGCTCAACGTAGGCAATGCCTGAACGGCATACCAAGCCGGATTACCGGTGAACTCTACTGTCAGTCGACGGTCGGTAGCGGTACGGCTGTTATAATTGAACAGGCTGTCCAGAGAGAAGGTACGGGTTTCTTCACCACGTATCGGCATGGCGAGGGTTTCGGTGATATATTCCTTGTTGCTCAATACAGGCAACAAGTGTTGCTCACCATCACTGAATGTGCCGCCATCGGCAATCATCCGGACACCTAAGAAATCGTACTTGTCTGTCACGGTAAAGCGGAAAGTTACAGGAACGGTCTTTCCAGCTTCCACAGTAAAGGGGTGGCTTTGAGTAGAAATCACTTTCTCTGTTATCGGGTCGAAAAGGATGAATTTAGTGGTTCCCTTCAGAGTTTTACCTGTCAGGTTAGTTACGGTTGCGGCAATACTCGTCTTATCCCCTACCCGCACGAAACGCGGCATGTTGGGGGACAACATAAATTCCTTAGACGTAACTGCTGAAGCATCCAGTGTGCCTGTGAACATGCCTTTCGTATGGGAATATCCACGGAAATTCCAACGCGTCAGGCTTTGCGGCATGGTGAAGGAGAAGGATATTTCACCTTGCGCATTAGTACGGAGTTGCGGATAAAAGAAAGCTGTTTCGGCAAAGTTAGTGCGAAGTTCAACAGTAGAAGATTCATCTGCTTTACCGGCCATTACAGCTTCTACCATCTCTTCTTCATAAAACACCTCTTTGGTATCTGCATCATCACTTACGGCAACCATATCTGCAGAATTCTTTGCCATAGCCCTGCTCTGAACAGTTGCCATTCCTCGTACAGAACCTGTCAAAACTGATTTCGGTGCAATGCCATAGCCTATCACTACTGCCTCTGCAAGCTCCGATTGAGTATCATAGAAACGGTCATATATCATCATAGGCACCTTCCAATTCTTCATCGGAAAATTGCAAGAGTAATACAACCAAATCGTATATCCTTCACGCCAATTGGGGATGGATATATGGCGGGAATAGTCTACAAAGAAATTCTGACGATTGGGATATATCTTATCCAGAGAAGCATCATACATTGTAGCAAGCATTTCAGCCGCAGCCGGAGTGCCTTGCGGAGTCTTTATCGTCAAGCGCCATTCTTCTTCCTGTCCGGGACGTAGCTTGTCACGGAAAACATCCCATTTCATTGTCAGTTTCTTGTCCGGCAAACGTTTCCTCAAACTCACAGTTCTCGAATAAACATTGCCGTCTTTGACGACAGTAAACAGATATTCTATCCCATCGCCATATGCATCCAGATAAGGAACATCGAAACGGACAATGGAGTCAGATAACTGAAGTACCTTGCTATCCAGACGCTGTTTGTCGCTGAATATATCCAGCATCACATAAGCGTCTTTATAGGAAGTTCCAAAGCAGAACTGTGCCGGATGTCCGGCGTCAAACTCTTCATTACGAGCATAGAACCAAACGTCGGACTTCACCACAGGACGATTATCATTATAAGAGAAAAGAACGATTGTCTTATCAAAGTCCACGTTTCTACCCTGGTCGTCTTTAGCTTTCAGTTGCAGTTCATATTCACCGGAAGGCAAATTCTTCCATTCCGGCAACAGAGTTGCTACATTCGATTCAAAAGTGCCACTGATACGAACCAATGAATCTCCGTTCACTACCTGCACCAGTCGATAATCCCCTTTCAGAGCTACCGGTTCTCCATTGAGGTTCTTTGCATAGAAAGTAAGACGAATACTGTCATCCTTGCAGATACAGTCTTCGTCATCAACAGAGAGAACCACCGAACGACTTCCTGCTGCCAATGATGTTACGGCTGTTTGCGTTTCACCGGCCTGGTTTGTGACGGATGCTTCTATCCAGTAGGTATAATATACGTCGTTATTGTCTTCTTCATCATCACCTTCCAAACGAACGGGAATAGTAAAATCTCCATCATCACCTATGATAACATCACCGGAAGCAATAGGGATGCCTCCATCTTCATAGCCCCACCACCACGAATAAATATTCCGGGTGATCGTATAGTTTAGTTCAAGTCCCTGCAAAGGCACACCGCTGAATGAGCTTGCCTTACCTTTCACCTGTACACTGTCCCCTACCTGATAGGATGCCTTTTGAGGATCAAATACAATGTCAAAAGTCGGACGTTTATATTCTTCCACGCGTATATTTGCCCAAGCCTGACTCTCGCCACGGGAAGCTTCTATAGTGTAGTTTCCATTCAGACAGGCTGTCGGAAGCATAAACTCTGTTGTAAATGAACCGAATTCATTAGTACGCAATTCTTTTCGGGAAATCTCTCTGCGGTTTACATCGCGCAGAATTATTTCATAAACAGCATTCGGGATAACGTCAGCCGTATCGTTCTTTTGAGTATAAGCTATACCTTTTACATAAACGGTTTGTCCGGGACGATACAAAGAACGGTCAGTCAGTAACTTCAAGTTATTAACCGATTTTTCAGTACCATCTCCCCAGTTCACAAAAGAACCGGAAGATACACGTTGAAGAGGCATTGACCGATCTGATCCTTTTCTGGCAACCAAAGAACGAATTTTCGAATCTGACTTATATGTCACTTTACCAGATGCATTCGTTGTCTTCCGCTCCACTTCTTTATTATCCTTTCCTATGTAATATGTAGAATAGAAAATGACTTCGGCATCAGCAACAGGATTGCCGGTTTCGGCATCCAGCACCACTACTTCATTATTATTTCCGGGCAGGGCCATCGTCAGCACCTTAAACCGGGTAAGATAAATAAGATTTTCCGAACTCTTCCCCTCTTTAGCATCAGGAACAATCTGCAATACATAGATACCCGGCTCGTCAGGCAACAAAATGCGGCACGTGCCGGTAGTCAACTGATAATCTTTCGAACGAGACAGAGGCAAATGCTCCGTCTTTACTTTATGGGTATATTTTTTATAGAAATCAGAATTAATCTCCGGAATGTCAGATACTGATTCCATAAGAGTAGTACGATACAGATTGACCGTAAAACCATCCAGATTCTTATGAGTAACCCGCAATGACAAGGAATCACCGGGATACATAATTTTATTTGTATTCAAGGTCAACTGAGGTTGCAAGATATTTTCCTTCAAATCACGCAACGCCGAAATGCGCTTGTAATCGGGATACAGGCTGATAGCCTCATCACAAAGCTGCAAAGCTTTCTGATTTTCTTGTTCATTGCGATAGTAATGCGCCTTAGCCAGATAAGCTTCCGCACAAACACCACGCTTGGCATAATCTTTTATAATGCGATCCAGCGCACGCAAGTATTGGTTCGGAGCATCGCTTTCTCCCTTTTTTAATGCACGGGGACGAAACAGTACATCTTCTCTCTGATTGCGCCACTTCATGTAATCCAACATGGTCAGTACGGTTGCGTCTTCCCGATCCGGCATCTTCCGGTAGGTATTAATCATCTGCCCGTAAATGTCCATGATTTTACTTTTCACAAGCGTATCCGCATCAAAGTCCGACACGTTTTGCAAAGCTTCAATGGATCGCGATGCCAGCAAATGATACATATCATGGTGATAATACTCACTTGCATCTCCTAAAATAACAAAAGGAACATAACTGCGTGAGGACGTTTTCAGCAGTTCAACCGAGTCTTTCAGAGTTTCATCGGTATATTTCATAACTTGTTGCATAAACAAGTTGCCGCTCCACTCGCGGATATCCTTTGGCAAGGCATCCCCTTCCAAATCGAGCGAAGTACGTTTTCGTAATTCCCAACGGTTACCAGCCGCATAATCAGCATAGATATTGGCTACCAACGAATGAAGCACAGCACGGCTAACCGTATTCTGTTCTGACTTAGCCCATTGTTCCAATCCTTGCAGATTAACATAGAAACTATCAGGGGTCAACATATCCTGATTAGCTCTCCGGCACATGTAGGCTTTTAACATCTGCGGGGTATTTTTTTCTTTCTCCCCCTTTCGGAATATCTCATCCGTCAGTTTAATTACGGTTTGTGGCAGGCTCTTCTTTTGTGCCTGCTCCACTTGTTTCCACAACTTATCAAACGACTGCGCATGCAGCATGGGCATACAACCCAGGAATGCCGCCAGCAGCACTAAACTACAAATTCTTCGAATTCTTTCCATGGATACTATTCTGTTAGTCTTTGTACTAACAACAAAGGAAAGGAATAAAGTTTAAACAAATGCTGTTTTTTTAATAAAAAACCTTTCAGGAGGGTATAAAAAGAGCGAGGAGTACGTTTCGGGACGTACTCCTCGCTTCATAAAGTTTAGTTAAAATGCTTTCTTACTTTTTCAGGGTATACCCCATCATCAACATCTCGTTCCGACCTACTTCGGCGAGAATGTTTCTCCATGTTTTAAAAATCTTTTTTTTCATAACCTTAAAAATTAAACTAATACCTAAAACTAAAATCTAAATACACACAATAAAAAAGGGTTTAATAAATCGTTGAGTAACCCCATACATGTTTATCAGCCTCGCTGATGTGCTTAAAAATTTTCTTTAACATCTTCATTTTGTTATCCTCCTTTAAAAAACTTGTTATCCTATTGATTATATGTTTTACAACACAAAAATAAGACCTTTGTTCAAGATAACAAGTGATATCAGATGGAAAAACATGTTTTATAACACATTTCTTGATCTACATCAAAAATAAGAAGATCAGACAAGGGGGTAAGAGAAGAAAGAATGGCAGGAAACGGTAAGAATGGCAAGGTAAGAGACAAGGTGGCAGAAAAAGAGTGAGGCTATCCTCCGGGGACAGCCTCACACAACAACATTTTACTTTTCACAATGGTGAAAAAAGGACTATTCTTCACAGAGTAGTTGTTATATTAATAAGAAATGTGCCCCGAAAGGCACATTCCATTTAGATTATCGATCTAATATCCATGTAAACTACAGTCTTTTTACGGACTGTAGTTTAAGGAAATCAAGTTTCAATTAGTTAACCGGGTCAACTGCAATCTTAACATATCCAGTTACTGTACCCCACTTATAGCTTACGGTTACAGGAATCCACATGTAGTAAGTTTCTTGCAAAGTAGACATGTTAGTCTTATAGTTCAATACCCAATCACTATCTGTTGAAGAAGCAGCAGTAGTAGTACCCTTAACAGTCAACTTGGTGTAATCAGGTAATGTAACGTCGTTTGCCTTAGCTTGAGCCAAAGTTGTGATTGTATTATCCGGTGCATATTTATCAGTACCAGCAACCTTCTTCAAGTTAGTGAAGATCTTACTGTTATCCAGCAAACCAGCAGTATTGACAAACATTGCAGGTGAGAAGTATTCAACAGCATAGAATTCTTCCAAACCTGTAGTTTTCTTACCATCAATTACAACGGCCTTATTTCTCCAGTCAGTCAATGCAATGATATCAGTTAACTTCAGATTATCACCCAAATCCTCAGCATCCTTGAAACTCTTAGTAGCAGCTTCAGCCAATGTCAATGGTCTTGAGAAGTTTATATCAAACAGTTTAACTGTTATTTGCTCAGACAAGCCTGTAGCAATCAGCTTGAGATTAGTAATCTTCAATGCACCTGTGCTCAACAGTTCTTTCACCTTAGCATTTTCAACCAATTCAATTGTCTGACCTGTAGTTGTCGGAGCACTAATCTTAGCAATCTCTACTGCACCTATCTTAATAGTCTGCACTTTGTCTGCAGCAGTCTCAATGGTTACAGCAGCACTTGTTCCACTAGCATTCTCAACCTTAGTGTCCTTAGTGAATATGTACTCAGTCTGTACACAGTCATAGTTACCTGCGGTCGGCTTATTCGGGTTGAATGTCAAATCAAGAACTTTGTTTGTAGTCTTGAACAATGAGTTCAATTCAGACTTGAAGATACATTCAGTAGGAGTATAGCCTGTTTCAGGAGCATTTACATTCAATTCAGCTGTTCTATCATCAGACCAATATAAATAGCGTGATGCAGTGATAGTCGGCAATGCAATAACAACCTTAGCAGTTACATAAACATCCTTATAAGCAACAGTTTCGCTATTAGTGGTCATATGCAATTCTATTTCATATGTGCCAGGAAGCAATGTGTTGTCTAATGCGTAATATACATAATTATTCTGAGATGTCGCAGAACCGTCAATCCATAAAGTATTAACACCAATATTTGTTCCAGTATAAGCAGCTCCGTCTTTTGTGAACTTCGGAATATATGCCGCAGTATACGTATTAACAAATTGGCTCTTGCTCATACCCAATTTATTAAATACTGGATCAAAATCAAAAGCAAGTTTATTATCAACTACTTCATTAACCGGAGAATAAGTCTGGTTATTGTATGAATGATAGGTTTGATTTGCTATACCTACTAATGGTTGACAACCTAAAGTCTTAGTACCCAAGTCATATGTCGGATAATTCAATGTACCCTGAACCATATTAATAACTTTCATCTTCAACAACTTAGTCATCACTAAAGTTGAACCTATATACATTTGAACTTTAACAACCGGTTCGCGATTGATAGCTGCAGTTATTTCCTGATCGAATGAAACTACACCATCTTCCAGTTTCAAGTATCTGGTAGTCTGGTCAACTTCTGCTTGTTTGAAGCTTTCTAAAGTAAATTTGAAAGTAGGAGCATCAAAGTTCAAATCCTCCAACAAATACTGACTATTCTTAGATGTGAAGCCAGTAGATGTCATAAATTCACGAGCGATACCCTCTACATATTCATTCAAGTCAGTAGTACCAGCAAAAGGAACATCCAAAAGAACAGGTATATTTGCTAAATAAGATTGTACATTAGCTTCTGCTTTAGTATACATCTGAGACAATTCTTTCAAATTAGGAGTGTCCAATGTTTTTTGACCAGCAGCAGCTCTATCAGCTTCCGGAGTTACGATATATGACTTAGTAACATTCAAAGCAATAGCCGTTTCTTCTTGAGGAACAACCATTCTGGCAACAGCTACGTAGGGAGCATCAACAGAACTACCATTGATGTTAGCTTCATCTTCATTCTTGTTAGAAACACGAAGAGATGCAGTGTTTGCAGCCAGAATATCATCACTATAAGGAGATTCCTCAACTACACCTGCAGGGTTATTGAAGTCATGTTTGCTAGTGCCAGCAGGAACGTTAGCATATACACTTGGATTATTCCATGCAGATTCAACGTTTGTAGAATACAAAGCAAAGTCTTTTGCATTAGCTTTTACTGTCAAAGCACCAGTCTTGCTCGGAGTAATCTTACCCAAGTTCAATGTCGTAGCAGCAGCTCTTGTCATTGCCTTGTACCAAGTACTCTGCATTGTAAATCCTACAACTTCATAGTTGCTCGGATCTACAGAACCCGGATTTACTTGATAATCGAAGTTTGCCCAACCGTCAACCAAAGTCGTTGCGAATTTCGTGTTGGCCAAGTTGTATTCATAAACAGCAGCGCTTTTTGTAGAGTTGTAATCAGTACCGATAACAGGCAAGAATACGATATCTCCCAATTCATCACTCTTAACAGAAGGAATATAAGTTAATGAAGATACAAACAAAGCAGAATATTTATTTAAAGCTAAATCGCCATATTCTTTACCGCTAGCATCTTTCAGTCCTTTAATGATGTATTGGCTATCCGTTTCAGCTACAGTGATTGTGTTTTTAGTTACCCAAGAAGAATTTGTGTTTTCTCTTGTTGTTTTTCCATCAGCAATAGTCACCTTAATCCAGAAACCATCCTCACTGCCAGTTGTACCCGGTTCATAGTAAATAGTAGGTGCATTCGTTCCAGAGGTAGCGTCACCTTTAGATGGTTTTCCAGTATCTTTACCGTCAATCCACCAATTGCCATTCTCACCAATTTCCACAACAGAACCAGCAGTACCATTCTCTCCATTGGTTCCATTCGTCCCATTGGTCAGTTCGAAAGAATTGCCATTACTTAATGTTACAGTGACGCCCTTATCCGTCTTAGTAACGCCAGTAATAACAGAACCGCCGTCAACCAAGGCATTGATTTTGTCAATAGCCGATTTATTGGCATCAATCTGCCCCTGCAAGTTACTAATGTCATCATCGTAGTCCTTGCAAGACGTAAACGTTCCTGTAAAGCCTACCATTAAAGCTCCAAACAGGATTGCACTTAGAAATTTTTTGTTCATAATAAAAAACTTTAAATTTATAAATTTAAAAAATAAAGAATAATAAAAGTTCATATGTTAATCTTCGCCGTTTTTGAACCGTTACTTTATAGGTAATAAAATACTGTTAATTTCGTTGACAATCAAGCTGTAATAGCGGTATGGAGCCTGTTTTGTTGGAGATGAGAAAATGTATCAGTATGGATATGCGAAAAGAGGAACTCGTTCCTAAAAAGAGACATACGAAAAAGAAAAAAGAAGATTTCAGAAAGAATGAGAAGCTTAAGAATAGGTGTAATACTCTGATTTTCGCACTATTAAGAAAGCAGAAGCGTTTTCAGTAAAGACAACACCTTTCCTCTCCTCAAAGCGCACTTTGAAGAATCTGAATATTATGCGACAATACTAAACTGTATTATAAAGATGGACTACATCTCTTATACCAAATATCCGCCACTTTTTACAAAAGAAATTACTATCCGATTGGCTTCATCTATTTTTTTATTACTAAAGGGCTTCAGATAAGTTTCCGTAACTGCAATAGACGAGTGTCCCATTGCTTCTGAGATGATACCGGGGTGAATTTCACAGTAATAAGCCATTGTAGCCCAAGTATGGCGAGCTGCATAAGTGCTGAGAGCTGATTTCATGCCTATAGACTGCTTTAGGGCAGACAAACGTCTATTAAAACTTCTCAAGGCAGATTGGTATTCCCGATATGCAGCCTCTGAACCTTCTTCACTCTGCAGAATAGGGAACAGGTAAGGCGAATCCTGATTTCTGTCGGCCACCATACGTATCAACTGCATAACTTCAGGAGTAAGCATCACTGTCAAAGCTCGTCCTGTCTTGCGACGACGGTAAGACAGCACATTACCCTGCAAATCTCTCTTATGCAAATAAGCCAGATCAACAAATGGAATACCGCGCAACATGAACATAAGGACAAAAAAAATTCTTGTTTTCTGATTTTCAGAAAGATAGTTCGTCTCTCGTATACCTATTTCCGCTTCACGAACCAAGTAGCTGATATCCGATGTCTCCAGTGCTTTCTTTCTATCCGCACGCGTACCTGTGTATACGTGTTCAAACAGTCTTGGTACATACCGGGCATATTTCATATCAACAGCACAGTTGTAGGTGGAACGTATTGCTTTTATATAGGTAGAAACTGTATTCCAACTACAATTCCGCTGTCTCAGATGATTTTCGAACCTTTTTAGCAGTGCTGAATTTAATTTACGTAAAGGTAGTGGCTGATTGTTTACAAATGCAGAAAAAGCATTCGAAGTAGCCTGATAGATATGCGCTGTCCCCCATCGGCTGTTTTCGCGAAGTTCCTCAATAATTATCGAGAACATCTTCTGTAAAGTAATTTCATTTCTATTCATTCCTAAATAATTTATATGATTTCATTGCGCAATATATATAAAATGAACATGAATATGAAATTCCGCACATGTTGTTTTTATGATACAAAGAACCTCTTCCAATTTAATAACAAGCAAGAGGAGGGTTCCTATCATTCTATCCCATTTTATCCTGTAATTCTCTAATTACATCGTTCACGATATATAGGTCACCCATTAGATATAGTCCCGTTTCGGGATCGTGCAACCGTTCACAAGTGTCGGACTCGTAGAAGATACCGAGGGCACGTTCAGAAGAGATATTGAGGTGCTCGCTCAATAACACGATGATACGTCCTATTTTATTCCAGAGGAGAAGGTCGCTTATCATAACTTACCTCCTTTCTGTGAAATACTTAGGGGCAGACATTCTTTGAAGTGCAGACATTCGTCGATGAGACGCTGGTTGAGCAAGCACATCTGGTTATTGGGCTGATGTTGTGCCAGCTGTCCGAGAGCTATTTCGGCGGGCATAGTTCCTGCTATATAGCTTTCCACAGTATCTACTACACGGTCGTTTGCTATGCCTCCTTCCACGAAGTCGTATTCCTGCCAGGGCTTTAATCCTTTGCGGCTGTGTACGATAAAGTCGAGCCAGTCACGATTATAGGTTTCGAAATGCAGGCAACGATAGACTTGGCGGATACGTTCCATATCTATCTCATAGATGTTAAGGTAGGGAGTACCTCGCAACAAGCGCAAATTGACAATTTGTGCCCAGCGTTCGGCCTGGCTGCGGAGGGTGGTAACGTAGAAGCCTTGTCCAAAGTCAAGGTCAGGACGCCCATAGGATGCTAGTGGCTTTCTTACGATATCAGCTGCACCATGATAGACTAGAGTGCTCATAGTTTGTCTCCTTTCATTGTTTTTCCCGCAACTTCCCAGTTGTGCAGGGTTTCGAGAGTGGTATCGGTTATATACTCACGGCTTTGAGTGTGCAGTAAATCATAGTAGGGGAGAATGTACTCCTCTATCATGCCGATGCGTGCCATGCGGCGGTACATCTCAGTGGGGGATATACCTTTGCGACGGGCTGCGGCTTCAATGCACGAGGCGGCGAAGATCATTCGCAGTTGTTCGTCGGTCATTCGTTGCATACTTGTCATACTTCTTGTCTCCTTTCTTAGATTGCAAATATAATGCTTACTAACCAGACTTACCCCAATTCTGCTGAACAAAAAGTAGTTTCCTCCAGCAATCCCCTTAAAATACTCTTAAAAATCATGATCTTAGCAACAGAAAGCCAAGTAGCAAACTAATTGAGAAATATAATCTAATTTACTTAGAGAAGTTTTATAGGCAAGTAAAGCTAAAAAACACGCTCTGTTTCAGATAACTCATATAAAAAGAGTGAGGCTATCCCCCACTGGGGACAGCCTCACACAACAACATTTTACTTTTCACGATGGTGAAAAAAAGGACTATTCTTCACAGAGTAGTTGTGTTATTAAAAAAAGTGTGCCCTACAGGGGCACACTTCATTTAAATCAATTATAAATCAAAGGTTTAATTACCTTCAGTCTTTTGAACATCCATATAAACAGCAGTCTTCACAGTACCCCACTTATAAGTTACGACTACAGGAATCTTAACCTTAAATGCTTGTACGTTGCTACCATTGTTTTTATATGTAATAGTACCATAGTCACCAACTACAGAAGAATTAGCCTGTTTGATATCAATCTGGTTAGTTACCTCAGACAATTTCTTCGTTTCGATATCGTTACCATTCATATTTGTAGTAATATTCGCAATATCAGCTACAATAGACTGAACTTTATAATAGTCATAATAAGCAGAACCATCATAAGCTACACCACTTGCACTTGTTCCCTTAGCAAACTTATAATCTCTCCAGTCAGTCAGGTAAACAAGATCAAGCATCTTCACTGTGTAACCTTCATCTGTAGCATCTACAAAATATTTACCTTCATTGGCAAATACGTTGATCGGACGCAAGAATTCAGCATTAAACTGACCGTCAGTCATCGGCAAGCGCATATTACACTTATTAGTCAATACCATGTCAAGTTTAGCAGTGAACGGAGCAACATCGTGTGCAGAGATGTTCAAGATAGCTTTAGCTTCCGGAGTCTCCTGATATTCAACGTTTGTACCAACAATCTTGGCAACCAAAGCAGTATTACCACGCAATTCTTTACCATTAGCAGTCACAGTTAACGTATATTCCTTGCCATCATTACCCATAACCTTAACATTATTGTTTTCGGCAGAGAAGATGTATTGGTAACTGATATTAGCCAACTTGAAATCATCGCTTACAGTATTATTCAACTTGAATGAAGGTTTGTTTCCTTCAAATACATTGTCAACGTTTACAGAGAATGAGCAATCGTTCGGAGTAACACCAGGAACCACAGTGTTCATTCTGATGTTATTCATATTGTTATACCAGTATTCAGTATTCTTACTGCCAGTATCGAAGCTTGCAGACGGAGACTTAACAGAAGCAGTGAATGTAATAGTTACATCCGCACGAGACTTGTCATTCTTTGGCTGATAAGTAGCTGTAGCAATCATCTGGCCATCCTTAGCAATAGCATTCAACTGATCTACATCAGTTACGGTCCAAGCCAAACAAACTGTTTCAACATTAGGATCAGCATCGTTCAGTTCTACAACTTCACCATATTCACCAGCTTTCAAAGTTGCAACCTTCTGACCAGAAGGATTAGTAGAAGTTGACTTCAATTCATAAATTGCATGGAAGTCTTCTTTGGTCAAACCTAACTTCTGATAGATATGTACATTCATTTCGTCGAATGTCAAATTCCAAGTCTTAGGTGTACACTGCAAGTTGAGGTCACCACAAGCCTTAGGATAGTCAGTACCAGCAACATCACCTCTTGTGATCATAACCTTAATCCAGCCAACATTGACAACTTCACCATTAGAAGCATTCTGCAACTCTACACGAACCAAAGGCATACGACCTACAGCAGCGATAGGATCCTCAGTAATACTACCAACCTTAGCAGTCAGTACGCTACCATTCAAGTTAGCAAAGAAACTACTCTGAAGAGTTTTGTTGTCACCCTTATAGTAGTCAGACAGACTGTAAACCAACTTCAAACCATAATCAGCCAACTTATCATTAGCGATAGTCTTATCACCTGTGCCAATCTGCTTCATTGGATTAGCGTCAGTCCATTCTGTATAGTGAGTCTCTACCCATTTAGACAAGTCGATACCTTCTTTATTATTGTAAGCAACTTCACAAAGAGGATCTTTAGCTATTGCATCTTCTGCTTTACCTACCAAGCCAGCTTTAGTGTTTGTAGCATCAGCACCATACAAGTGAGCTTTGTGTACGCCTGCATCTTGAGCATTAGCTAAAACGAAATCTTTCAAGATTGATTTGTAGATAGCAGCATAGTCAGAAGCGACAGTTTTACTACCACCGTTTACTTCTACAGTTGCTTTCAAGTTCATTACAGTAATCTTAGAAGCATCAATCTTCTGAATAGCTTCACTATTACCATTAAATACAACTTTCAAAATACCGTCAGTAATAGAACATTTTTCCAAATCAATGTTAGCGATATTGAAATCAGTAGCACGAGTACCAACGAATTCCTTATCATCTGCTGACAATACCAATTTAGAAATTTGCTTCATTGTAACACCAATCGGATTTACATGATAATAAGCTACCATATCCGGAGTTATATTGCTATTAGAAGCAGGATTAGCAGGAGCATTCCAAATTTCACCCTTTTCTGTTACAGCTTGAGTATTAACTGTCCATTTGTCATAGGTCAAATTAGTAGCTCTCATAGCTTCAACACCGCTCAAATATGCTTCTGGTACAAACACCAAACTTGTCAAAGGCAGTGCATCTTCAATATAGAAGTTAGAAGGAACGCCATTCTCAGTTACAGTATAACCAATAATCACACCATCTTTCTTAATAGAAGCGATGCTACTAGTTGCCTTCGGAATCTTAACGCCGGTTTTAGCTCCATCATACAATACTTCACCTTCAGCATTGATTGTCAGTTTAGTCGGATCAAAACTGTCTGCAACTTCAGCAGAAGGAAGAGTAGCTGATGAAACATCAGAACCATCTTTCTTCAAAATAACTTTGCCGTCCTTTATCTCAAGAGAGTACTCCGGGAGGTTTTGGGCGATCTTGCAAGAAACACTCTTATCGTTGCTATCAACGATAGTCAATGTTCCGGTTGCTGCATCGTAAGATACGCTCTTAACCCCATTGTTTCCAATAGCGGTTTTCAAGTCTGTAAGGCTTTGGTTGATTTGACCAATTTCGTTGTCAATACGCTTGATATCATCATCGTAATCCTTACAGCTGATGAAAGACGTCGTGGCAGCGAATGTCAATGCTCCAAAAAGCACCACTTTAACAAATCTTTTTCTCATAATTGCTTTTAATTTACATTAATAATATATTATTAAACACTCAGTTCCGACTAAAACATTCCCGTTACTAAAACGTTAACAGAGATAAGATACATTTGCATGTATTCATCTATCTTCCGTTACTTTATAGGTAACAGAATATATCATAACTGAAAAAACTGCCATAATCGCCTTGATAAGTAGCAATTGTTAATTTTATTTCTTAAAATGGTTAAATAGAATCTGGCTCTCGGATACTTTAATAATTTTGACGGTAGTAAAAGAAGAGCGGATATGAAGGAATTTTGTTGTAGATATCAGTATTTATGAATGTAATACATTGACATTGTGCAATGTAAGCAAAAAGAAGTAGGATAAGTAAAGGCAAAAGAATATCTCCCGAGAAATATTTACTTCTCGGTTGAATGAAAAATTCGATCATTTACCGAATAGATTTTTAGAAAATACTTGCGTATCCTTTCACGAATGAGATCACTTCTTGATTAGCATGGTCTATCTTTTGGTTTTGGAAAGGTTTTAAGTACGTTTCTGTAACCTTAATAGACGAGTGTCCCATTGCTTCCGAGATGATGCCCGGATGTATTTCACAATAATACGCCATTGTTGCCCAAGTATGCCTAATAGTGTAGGAGCTTAGGTGAGCATTACTTTTCATATACCTATTTAATAAAGATAGCCGATGATTAAAGAGCCGTAATGCTGATTGATACTCATGATAGGCCGCCTCTGTACCTTCCGGACTAGACAAGAAAGGCAATAGATAGGGAGACTGTACCTCTGTATTAGCCACTATACGTATCAATCTCATGGCTTCAGGAGTCAATCTAACAGTCAATGAACGCCCGGTTTTCCGTCTACGGTATTTTAGAACGTTACCCTGAATATCGGTTTTGCGCAAATATACTAAATCGACAAATGGAATTCCACGTAATAAAAACATGAGTGCAAATATAATTTTCGTCCGCTGCAGTTCCAGAGGTAAAGCGGTGTGGGTAGGCATCTGCTCTGCTTCTTGAAGCAAATTCCCAATGTCAGTGGCTTCAAGGGCTCTTCGTTGGTCGGCACATACACTTGTGTGTACATGCTTGAAAAGGCGTGGGATATATAAAGCATACCCTTCGTCTACTGCACGGTTATAAACAGCCCTTAATACTTTCATATAGGTAGAAACCGTATTCCAACTACATTTTCGTTGACGTAAATATATCTCGAAACATTTCAATAGGGTTGGATCTAATTTATTAAATGGTATATCCCTATTATTATTAAATGTAGAAAAAGAATTGCGGGCACTCCGATATACATGCGCAGTGCCCCATTGCCCATTGGCTCGAAGCTCCTTAATAGTAGTGGATAGCATATCCAATAATAACTTTTGTTTCATAATAGAATCTTTTTTGAGTACATTTACTGTTTTTTTAGTGAATATCAGAAAAAAAACAGCTTTATTTGCACAATTATAGAAAATCAATTATATTTGCACGGTATTTTATGCCGTTACCTATAAAGTAACGGAAGATAGATGAATACATGCAAATGTATCTTATCTCTGTTAACGTTTTAGTAACGGGAATGTTTTAGTCGGAACTGAGTGTTTAATAATATATTATTAATGTAAATTAAAAGCAATTATGAGAAAAAGATTTGTTAAAGTGGTGCTTTTTGGAGCATTGACATTCGCTGCCACGACGTCTTTCATCAGCTGTAAGGATTACGATGATGATATCAAGCGTATTGACAACGAAATTGGTCAAATCAACCAAAGCCTTACAGACTTGAAAACCGCTATTGGAAACAATGGGGTTAAGAGCGTATCTTACGATGCAGCAACCGGAACATTGACTATCGTTGATAGCAACGATAAGAGTGTTTCTTGCAAGATCGCCCAAAACCTCCCGGAGTACTCTCTTGAGATAAAGGACGGCAAAGTTATTTTGAAGAAAGATGGTTCTGATGTTTCATCAGCTACTCTTCCTTCTGCTGAAGTTGCAGACAGTTTTGATCCGACTAAACTGACAATCAATGCTGAAGGTGAAGTATTGTATGATGGAGCTAAAACCGGCGTTAAGATTCCGAAGGCAACTAGTAGCATCGCTTCTATTAAGAAAGATGGTGTGATTATTGGTTATACTGTAACTGAGAATGGCGTTCCTTCTAACTTCTATATTGAAGATGCACTGCCTTTGACAAGTTTGGTGTTTGTACCAGAAGCATATTTGAGCGGTGTTGAAGCTATGAGAGCTACTAATTTGACCTATGACAAATGGACAGTTAATACTCAAGCTGTAACAGAAAAGGGTGAAATTTGGAATGCTCCTGCTAATCCTGCTTCTAATAGCAATATAACTCCGGATATGGTAGCTTATTATCATGTAAATCCGATTGGTGTTACAATGAAGCAAATTTCTAAATTGGTATTGTCAGCAGATGATAAGGAATTCGTTGGTACTCGTGCTACTGATTTCAATATCGCTAACATTGATTTGGAAAAATGTTCTATTACTGACGGTATTTTGAAAGTTGTATTTAATGGTAATAGTGAAGCTATTCAGAAGATTGATGCTTCTAAGATTACTGTAATGAACTTGAAAGCAACTGTAGAAGTAAACGGTGGTAGTAAAACTGTCGCTTCTGACTATGCTGCTATCTACAAATCAATCTTGAAAGATTTCGTTTTAGCTAATGCTCAAGATGCAGGCGTACACAAAGCTCACTTGTATGGTGCTGATGCTACAAACACTAAAGCTGGCTTGGTAGGTAAAGCAGAAGATGCAATAGCTAAAGATCCTCTTTGTGAAGTTGCTTACAATAATAAAGAAGGTATCGACTTGTCTAAATGGGTAGAGACTCACTATACAGAATGGACTGACGCTAATCCAATGAAGCAGATTGGCACAGGTGATAAGACTATCGCTAATGATAAGTTGGCTGATTATGGTTTGAAGTTGGTTTACAGTCTGTCTGACTACTATAAGGGTGACAACAAAACTCTTCAGAGTAGTTTCTTTGCTAACTTGAATGGTAGCGTACTGACTGCTAAGGTTGGTAGTATTACTGAGGATCCTATCGCTGCTGTAGGTCGTATGCCTTTGGTTCGTGTAGAGTTGCAGAATGCTTCTAATGGTGAAGTTGTCAATGTTGGCTGGATTAAGGTTATGATCACAAGAGGTGATGTTGCTGGTACTGACTATCCTAAGGCTTGTGGTGACCTCAACTTGCAGTGTACACCTAAGACTTGGAATTTGACATTCGACGAAATGAATGTACATATCTATCAGAAGTTAGGTTTGACCAAAGAAGACTTCCATGCAATTTATGAATTGAAGTCAACTTCTACTAATCCTTCTGGTCAGAAGGTTGCAACTTTGAAAGCTGGTGAATATGGTGAAGTTGTAGAACTGAACGATGCTGATCCTAATGTTGAAACAGTTTGTTTGGCTTGGACCGTAACTGATGTAGATCAGTTGAATGCTATTGCTAAGGATGGCCAGATGATTGCTACAGCTACTTATCAGCCAAAGAATGACAAGTCTCGTGCGGATGTAACTATTACATTCACTGCTTCTGTTAAGTCTCCGTCTGCAAGCTTCGATACTGGCAGTAAGAATACTGAATACTGGTATAACAATATGAATAACATCAGAATGAACACTGTGGTTCCTGGTGTTACTCCGAACGATTGCTCATTCTCTGTAAACGTTGACAATGTATTTGAAGGAAACAAACCTTCATTCAAGTTGAATAATACTGTAAGCGATGATTTCAAGTTGGCTAATATCAGTTACCAATACATCTTCTCTGCCGAAAACAATAATGTTAAGGTTATGGGTAATGATGGCAAGGAATATACGTTAACTGTGACTGCTAATGGTAAAGAATTGCGTGGTAATACTGCTTTGGTTGCCAAGATTGTTGGTACAAACGTTGAATATCAGGAGACTCCGGAAGCTAAAGCTATCTTGAACATCTCTGCACACGATGTTGCTCCGTTCACTGCTAAACTTGACATGGTATTGACTAATAAGTGTAATATGCGCTTGCCGATGACTGACGGTCAGTTTAATGCTGAATTCTTGCGTCCGATCAACGTATTTGCCAATGAAGGTAAATATTTTGTAGATGCTACAGATGAAGGTTACACAGTGAAGATGCTTGATCTTGTTTACCTGACTGACTGGAGAGATTATAAGTTTGCTAAGGGAACAAGTGCAAGTGGTGTAGCTTATGATGGTTCTGCTTATTATGACTATTATAAAGTTCAGTCTATTGTAGCTGATATTGCGAATATTACTACAAATATGAATGGTAACGATATCGAAACGAAGAAATTGTCTGAGGTAACTAACCAGATTGATATCAAACAGGCTAATTCTTCTGTAGTTGGTGACTATGGTACTATTACATATAAAAACAATGGTAGCAACGTACAAGCATTTAAGGTTAAGATTCCTGTAGTCGTAACTTATAAGTGGGGTACTGTGAAGACTGCTGTTTATATGGATGTTCAAAAGACTGAAGGTAATTAAACCTTTGATTTATAATTGATTTAAATGAAGTGTGCCCCTGTAGGGCACACTTTTTTTAATAACACAACTACTCTGTGAAGAATAGTCCTTTTTTTCACCATCGTGAAAAGTAAAATGTTGTTGTGTGAGGCTGTCCCCAGTGGGGGATAGCCTCACTCTTTTTTGCAAAGCTATCAAAGAAAGCATCCCTCTCAATATAAACCAGGTATGAATACAATAAAAGCGGGGAGAAAGTTTTAACCTTCTCCCCGCTCCTTATTCATTTAAGAAATCACGTATTATTTTTCCGGTGTCTGTTCCAGCGTAGCAACTAAGAAGTCATAAAACTTAGAAACTGTAGGAATCAATGCACGTTCATCTGGTGAGTGCGGAGAGCGCAATGTAGGTCCAAAAGAAATCATATCCAATCCCGGACAATTAGCGCCAATAATACCACACTCCAAACCTGCGTGAATCACCTTCACTGCCGGTTCTACTCCGAATTGTTTCTGGTAGGAAAGCTTCATAGCGTGCAGAATAGGAGAATCCACATTAGGTTGCCAACCGGAATAACCTCCACTCAGTTCCACCTTCATGCCTGCCATAGCAAAACAAGCCGTCAGACTGTCTGCCAGGAACTCTTTCATTGTATCGCAAGAACTGCGAGCCAGAATACGAACTTCCGCCTTGCCCTCACCTATTATAACAATGGCCAAATTAGAAGATGTTTCCACCGTATCGGGCACAGTAGGAATCATACGCATCACGCCATCCTGACAAGCCATCAGTACACTAATCATATTATCCTGAATTTCTACAGGCACAATATACGCCGGCAGGTCAACCGGTTCTATCGTCAGTGTAATGCCACTTTCAATAGGAGCATATTCCGCATTAATCTGCGCTTCATATTCCTTGATATAATCTTCCAGTTCTTCCGTATCCTCAGGATTGAACACCAATACAGCATGCGCTTCACGAGGAATAGCATTACGCATATTTCCACCCTCGAACCCAGCCAACTGAGAATCAAACTCTATCAGCACATCATGCACCACGCGAGCTAGCAACTTATTGGCGTTTCCACGTCCCTGGTTGATTTCCAAACCGGAATGTCCGCCACGCAACCCTTTCAGTGTAATCTTACGGGCTACGAAATCAGCCGGAGCTGTCTCTTCCTGATACTCCAGCGTAGCTGTCAGGTCGATACCACCGGCACAGCCGATATACAGCTCGCCTTCATCTTCCGAGTCAAGATTCAGCAGGATTTCACCTTTCAGCGTTCCCGGCTTCAAGCCGAAAGCACCATACATACCTGTCTCTTCATCCTTCGTAATTAAGGCTTCCAATGGTCCATGCTTCAAGTTATTATCTTCAAGCACTGCCATAATGGCTGCAACACCCAGACCATTATCGGCACCCAGCGTTGTGCCCCGAGCTTTCACCCAGTCGCCATCTACATAAGTTTCAATAGGGTCTTTTGTAAAATCGTGAACAGTATCATTGTTCTTCTGAGGCACCATATCCATGTGAGCCTGAAGAATGACGCCTTTGCGGTTTTCCATACCCGGAGTAGCAGCTTTACGAATGATAACATTGCCTACTTCATCGACAAATGATTCTAAACCTAAGCCTTTTCCAAAGTTAACAAGAAACTCGGTTATCTTCTCCATGTGTCCGGACGGACGGGGGATTTGAGTCAGCGAATAGAAATGCTTCCACACATTTTGTGGAGCTAATTGCAAGATTGTACTCATAACGTTTAAAAAGTTAGTTTTCGCAAATATACATTTTTATTCTCAAACTATGCAAGAAACTATTTTTTTCCTGCGAAAAACTAATATCACGATGCCTACGAACTAACATCGCGGTGCCTACAAACTAATATTTTTCTTGCATAAAATTATTCATACTATAACTGCGTTTCTTTCTTACAATGTCTGTTGTAAGAAAGAAGCATAACTATTGAAAGAAACTTTCACAACTGTTGTATGAAAAGTTTTATGCAAGAAAAATATTAGTTTGTAGGCACTGTGGGATTAGTTTGTAGGGACAACTGGATTAGTTTATTTCAAGCGGTTCACCAACGAGAGATGCATCCAACCATAGACGCCCAGCAGAATGACCAGCAACGTCTGTATGCCATGCACTATCAGAGCAAAGACTCCCGCATCGGTGGCATCGACACCGTACAGCATCATCATAGTGATGACGGCAAAGTGCCAGGAACCTGCCCCATTGGGCGTAGGAACAATAACCGCAAAGGTTCCACCCACAAACATCACCAACCCTGCCAGAAAACTGAGATGCGCAGTAAAGGAGAAGCAATAGAAAGTTATATAGAAATGGTAGAAATAGCACCCCCATATTAATAAGGTGTAGAGAACGAAAAGGGGAATGTTCTTCACGCTCTTCAATGACATCACGCCTTCCCACACATTGAGCACCACCCCCTTCACTTTCTCAAAGAAAGAAAGCATGCGCAGAAGGAAATAAAGCAACACCAGCACACCGATGACACTGAAAAGAGCAACGTAAAACCAGGGAGACGTCACAAGGTGCATCAACGAAGGGATTTTTGTTCCTGTTTCTTCAAAGAAACGAAGGAAAACGGGCATCTGCATCAGAAAAGTAACGCCGGTGATAAGAAGGATGGTAAGCGTATCTATCAAGCGTTCCGTCACCACCGTACCAAGCGATTTGGCAAAAGAAACATCATCGTACTTTGCCAACACACCACAGCGTGAAACCTCGCCTACACGGGGCAAAATAAGATTAGCGGCGTAAGAAACAAAGATGGCATCCACACAATCGTTCGTCTTGGGATAGGCGCCCAGCGGTGCAAGTGTCTGCTTCCAGCGCCAACCACGGAACACGTGGCTCATCACACCGAAAAACAACGAAAGCAACATCCACCCCCAGTTCGTGCCATGCAAGAGTACCTCTTTGGCACGTGTAAAGTCAAAATCCCGATACACCCAATAAAGAATAAAACCGCCCAAAGCGACCGGCAAAAGGATCTTCAGTGTCTTTTTTAATAGTTTATTCATGCAGAATTCGTTATTCTTCGTCGAAAAGGATTACCTTTGCGAGCTGCAAAGATAGTGCAAACCGAGGGCAGTACAAAAGAAGCGTGCTTATTTTTAATGCCGAGGTGCAGCCTATCTTCGCGAAGCAAAGATAGTGCAAACCGAGGGTAGTACAAAAGAAGCGTGCTTATTTTTAATACCGAGATGCGGCCTATCTTCGCGAAGCAAAGATAGTGCAAAGATTGTTCAAAAGTAACGATTCAGTTAACAAATGAGATTAGTAAAGCCTAAAAAGTTTCTCGGCCAACACTTCCTGAAGGATTTGAAAGTGGCGCAGGACATTGCCGATACAATAGACACATGTCCCGGACTTCCCGTATTGGAAGTTGGTCCGGGTATGGGTGTACTGACCCAGTTTCTGGTGAAAAAAGAACGCCCGGTGAAGGTAGTGGAACTGGATTATGAATCCGTAGCCTATCTGCGTGAGGAATATCCGTCGCTGGAAGACAACATCATCGAGGACGACTTCCTGAAGATGAATCTGCAACGTCTGTTCGGCGGTCAGCCATTTGTGCTGACGGGAAACTATCCTTATAATATATCCAGCCAGATCTTTTTCAAAATGCTGGACAACAAGGATCTGATACCTTGTTGCACAGGTATGATACAGAAAGAAGTGGCCGAACGCATTGCTGCCGGACCGGGCAGTAAAACGTACGGCATCCTAAGCATATTGATACAAGCATGGTATCGCGTTGAATATCTTTTCACCGTGCACGAACATGTATTCAATCCGCCGCCAAAGGTGAAAAGCGCCGTCATCCGCATGACGCGAAACGAAACCAAAGACTTGGGTTGCGATGAAAAGCTATTCAAACAAGTGGTGAAAACGACTTTCAACCAACGACGAAAGACACTGCGAAACTCAATAAAACCGATACTTGGCAAGGATTGTCCGCTGACCGAAGATGTTTTATTCAACAGGCGACCAGAGCAACTATCCGTACAGGAGTTTATTGACTTGACCAACCGGGTGGAACAGGCGTTAAAAGAGATTAGAGAAAAAGAATGATGAAATAAAATAAGTGATAGTTCATAGTTTGAACACAGAGGAGGAAGATTATGGAGATGGACGAAGCATACATTGACAACGTCAAAAACCTCATTGAGCAGAAAGACGCCGAGAACGTCAGATCGCTCCTTATAGATTTGCATCCTGCGGACATTGCCGAACTCTGTAACGATTTGAGTCCGGAGGAAGCCCGTTTCGTATATCGCCTGCTGGACAATGAAACCGCAGCAGACGTATTGATGGAGATGGATGAGGACGTCCGTAAGGAGTTCCTCGAGATACTCCCGTCAGAAACCATCGCCAAGCGCTTTGTGGACTACATGGATACGGACGATGCCGTAGACCTGATGCGCGAGCTGGATGAAGAGAAGCAGGGAGAAATCCTCTCACACATTGAAGACATCGAGCAGGCAGGAGACATCGTAGACCTGTTGAAGTATGACGAAGACACCGCCGGCGGTTTGATGGGTACTGAAATGGTAGTGGTAAACGAAAACTGGAGTATGCCGGAGTGCTTGAAAGAAATGCGCCAGCAAGCCGAACAGTTGGATGAGATCTACTACGTCTATGTCATCGACGACGAGAACCGCCTGCAAGGCGTATTCCCATTGAAGAAGATGATTACCTCCCCTTCCGTATCGAAAGTGAAGCACGTGATGCGGAAAGACCCGATTTCGGTGCATGTGGACACTCCTGTTGAAGATGTGGTACAGACTATTGAAAAGTATGACCTTGTATCTGTTCCCGTTGTCGACAGTATCGGACGGCTGGTAGGACAAATCACCGTAGATGACGTCATGGACGAAGTGCGTGAGCAATCAGAACGCGACTACCAGTTGGCATCCGGTTTGTCACAGGACGTAGAAACGGATGACAACGTGATGCGCCAGACCAGTGCACGCCTGCCGTGGCTGATTATCGGCATGCTGGGCGGTATAGGCAACTCCATGATTCTGGGAAACTTCGACGCAACCTTCGCCGCCCATCCCGAAATGGCGCTTTATATCCCGCTAATCGGCGGTACGGGTGGAAATGTAGGAACACAGTCTTCGGCCATCATCGTGCAAGGCCTTGCCAACAATTCGCTGGACGCCAAAGACATTTTCAAGCAAATCACCAAAGAATCCGTGGTAGCCCTCATCAATGCCACCATCATTTCTTTAGTAGTATATATCTATAATTTTGTCCGGTTCGGCGCCACTGCCACCGTCACCTATTCCGTTTCCATCAGCTTGTTTGCTGTAGTGATGTTTGCATCTATCTTCGGCACGCTGGTTCCTATGACGCTGGAAAAGTTAAAGGTAGACCCTGCCATCGCTACCGGGCCGTTTATAGCGATTACCAACGACATTATAGGCATGATGTTATACATGGGAATCACCGTACTTCTATCCTAAATGAAGAAAAATAAAAAAAAACTGATGAAAAAAGTATGAAGTAATTGTTTTATTTCATTAATTTGTGACCTAATGTAACCCGAACGGATAAAACCGTTTCTTAAAATGTATCTACAATGATGGACACTCATGACACTAATCTCCCCGAAAAGGCGGAAGAATTAGAAGAAGACAAGAAAGCAGCAGAGGTTTCCGAACCCGCTCTGACGGAAACTCCGGCTGAAGAAGCTACGCAGGAAGAAAAGCCCGTAGAAACCGCACCCAAACTAAGCAAGGAGGAAATCCTCGCCAAGTTGAAAGAAATCTCCGCAGAAGTGGAAAATGCCGGTAAACAAGCAATAGACGGCTTGAAACAGGCCTTCTATAAACTGCACAATGCCGAACAGGAAGCGGCAAAGAAGCTTTTCATTGAAAACGGGGGAGCAGCTGAGAATTTCGTTCCAATAGCAGATGCTGTGGAAGAGGAGTTCAAGAATATCATGTCCGTCATTAAAGAAAAAAGAGGCGCATTGTCAGCCGAACAGGAACAACAGAAAGAGCTGAACCTGCAAATCAAACTTTCCATAATTGAGGAACTGAAAGAACTGGTAGAGTCGCCCGACGATGCCAACAAATCCTACACTGAATTCAAAAAGCTACAGCAACAATGGAACGAGGTAAAACTCATTCCGCAGGCCAAAGTCAACGAACTTTGGAAGAACTATCAACTCTATGTGGAGAAATTCTACGACCTGTTGAAGCTGAATAATGAATTCCGTGAATATGACTTCAAGAAAAATCTGGAGATAAAGACGCATCTGTGCGAGGCTGCCGAGAAACTGGCTGACGAACAGGACGTAGTGTCGGCTTTCCACCAGCTACAGAAGTTGCATCAGGAGTTCCGTGATACGGGTCCTGTTGCCAAAGAACTGCGCGACGAGGTATGGAACCGCTTCAAAGCAGCCTCCACCGCCGTCAACCGCCGCCATCAACAACATTTCGAATCACTGAAAGAAGTAGAGCAACATAACCTCGACCAGAAAACAGTGATTTGTGAAATCATCGAAGCCATAGACTACAGCGAGTTGACCAACTTTGCAGGCTGGGACAACAAAACACAGGAAATCATCGCCCTGCAAAACAAGTGGAAGACTATCGGCTTTGCACCGCAGAAAATGAACGTGAAGATATTCGAACGTTTCCGCAAGGCATGCGACGAGTTCTTCCGCAAGAAAGGCGAGTTCTTCAAATCTCTGAAAGAGGGAATGAACGTCAATCTGGACAAGAAACGCGCCTTGTGTGAAAAGGCCGAAGCCTTGAAAGACAGCACCGACTGGAAAGCAACCGCTGATGAACTCACCAAACTGCAAAAAGAATGGAAAACCATTGGTCCGGTCGCAAAGAAATACTCCGACGCGATATGGAAACGCTTCATCTCTGCTTGCGACTACTTCTTTGAGCAAAAGGGTAAGGCTACGTCTTCTCAACGCTCTGTTGAAGTTGAAAATCTGAATAAGAAGAAAGATATCATCGAAAAGCTTGCTGCCATCGATGAGAATATGGATACGGACGAAGCTACCCAGTTGGTACGCGAACTGATGAAAGAGTGGAACAACATCGGCCATGTGCCTTTCAAAGAAAAAGACCGCTTGTACAAGCAGTATCACGGACAGGTGGATAAGTTGTTCGCCCACTTCAACATTAGCGCAGCTAGCAAGAAGTTGAATAACTTCAAGTCCAACATCAACAGCATTCAGGAAGGTAGCCCGCAGGCTCTTTATCGTGAACGCGAGAAGTTGGTTCGTGCGGCAGATGCCATGAGAAATGAGTTGCAGACGTATGAAAACAACCTCGGCTTCCTGACCACTTCTTCTAAGAAAGGTAATAGCTTGCTGACAGAACTGAATCGCAAAGTAGAAAAGCTGAAAGCTGACATTGAGTTGGTAAAAGAAAAAATTAAAGTTATCGACGATTCCATTCGCAGCGCCGAATAATTTTTAAGCCTACATATAAGAGGCTGTATCAAATATAGATTAAGGGTATTATTCTGTCATTTTAAGCAAAATGATAGCCTTAATCTATATTTGATACAGCCTCTTTTTTTATTCAATATATTTAGAATACAAGAATATGAAGAAAATTCTAACCTTTAGTTTACTATTGCTGACAGCAAGCGGACTGGTGCAAGCTCAGGAGATGACATTCTCCGAGACGAAAGTTAATCTGGGAACCATCGAGGAAAAGGACGGAAACATCAGCCATGACTTCTGGTTTATGAACACCGGAGACAAACCTTTAGTAATTAGCAACATTATCACCGGCTGCGGATGCACCTCAGCCGAATGGTCTAAAGAGCCCTACAAGCCGGGAGAAAAAGGATGTATTCGGATGATTTATCACCCGGAAGGCAGAAAAGAGTCGGATATCAATCTGGTGGCTGAAATATACACCAATATGCAGAAGAAAGGAACCATCAATCTCGAAATTTCAGGGCACGTGGAACATACGGCTCCCGTATACCCTTCATATTATAATCCGGAAAATGGTAAACGAGCGCAAATAGAAGAAAAAGCTCCGCAAGATGATTACCAACAAATACTGGAACGAATCCGCAATGAAATATATGCGAAGTCTTCTCCTAAAAAAACAGACTTAAAAACCGATACATTACTGCTTTCGCTGACACCGGAAGGTAAGTGGAAAGATTTAGACTATGCTTGTTTCTTCCGAACCAACTGGGAACCGGTGGAACACCTGAAACGCCTGGTTACAATTGCGACTTCGTACACAGATACACGTTCGGTATATTATGGTAACGAAGTGTTGTTCGCCGCTATCCACGCCGCCTTGAAATACTGGACCCAACAAGACCCTCGATGCCACAATTGGTGGTATAACCAAATATCCGTACCACAAACCCAAGCTTCCCTCCTCGCCCTGATGGATGCCGGGCACCAAAAGCTTGCTCCGGATATTTATGAACCGATATTGAAAACGATGAGCGAACGCAGTGATCCCCGCAAATTCACCGGTGCCAACAAGATGGACATTGCCATTCATCACCTGACAAGAGGGTGTCTACTGAAAAACGATAGTATTGTACGCAGCAATGCTTACGAAATCTTCTATCCGGTACAAATAGTGAAAGAGGAAGGTATACAAGAAGATATGTCCTATCATCAGCACGGTCCTCAACTTTACATCGGCGGATATGGCACCGTTTTCGTAGAAAATATCGTGCGCATGGGTAATATCCTGAACGGCACACAATATGCCATGAGTAATGAAAAACTTAAATTATTCTCGGACTTTACACGAAACACATTCCTCAATGTGTTTCGTGGCAGTCATCTGGATTTCAGCGTCACCGGAAGAGGGGTCAGCCGCACCGGATTGCTCAATTATGGCGACTGGGCAGACATGTTCAGAAATCTGCAAATACTCGATCCTGAACATGCCGATGAATACGCTGCCGCTGCCCATCGCTTCCGTACCCAGGAGTCCTCTTATCAACGTTCGGATCGAAATGTCATGTATTACTGTTCGGACTACATGTTGCACAATCGCAAAAATTATGACATCTCCATCCGTACTGCCTCCACCCGCACCAACAAAACAGAAAGTGGAAACGGAGAGAATCTGTATGGAACGTATATGAGCGACGGCGCTACGAATATCCGTGTGAACGGTAACGAATACACTGACATCTTCCCCGTATGGGAATGGGACAAGATTCCCGGAACGACTGTTCCCGCCGGAGAAAAAAGAAATCCGGCGGACTGGGGAACCAAAGGAACCTGTACATTCACGGGTGGTGTTTCTGATGGTAAATGTGGTGTAATGACTTTTGATATGGATGATTACGGAGTGAAAGCACGTAAGTCATGGTTCCTGTTCGACAATGAAATAGTATGTCTGGGAGCAGGTATAGAGTCGAATGTGCCAGAGGAGATTGTTACGACAATCAATCAATGCCATCTGGATGGAAATGTATGGATAAGCAATGGAAAGGCTTCCCGTAAAATAGAGAAAGAGATGGAACTCAACGAAATGCCTACATGGATATGGCACGACAGCATCGCCTATTTCTTTCCACAAAAGTTAAATCTAAAGCTAAAGACTGATATACAGAAAGGCAGTTGGGCACGGATCAATTACAATTATTCTGCCACAGAAATCAATATGCCCGTATTCAATTTGACAATCAATCACGGTCAATCTCCTAAGGATGCAACATACGTTTACATGATTGTTCCTGGAATCAATGCGCCGGAAGAAGTGAAGTCTTATTCTTCCAAAGGAATAAAAATAGAACGGAACGATGCGAATATACAGGCTGTCAGCAATGAGAAAGCAGGGTTATTGCAACTTGTATTCTTCAAACCCGGAACTTTTGATAATGGAAAGACAGAGGTAAAGGCTATAAAGCCTTGCATTGTACAAATCAGAAAAGAAAAAGGTGAAGTGAAAGATGTGCAGATAGCTGATCCAAAGAATCAGGAAACTTTCAAAGTAGGCGTTGAAGTTATGATTGACTGATTTTGCTACCCTTACTTAAAAATGTGTGAGTTCGAATAAGTTATAGTATCTTATTCGAACTCACATTATTTTAATGGTGGAACAGACGAATACCTGTAAATGCCATAGCAATGCCGTATTTATCACAAGTTTCAATAACATTGTCATCGCGTACAGAACCACCAGCCTGTGCAATGTAGTCTACGCCTGTCTTATGCGCCCGCTCGATATTATCTCCAAACGGGAAGAATGCATCTGAACCCAAAGACACACCTTTCAGCGTATCCAGCCATGCACGCTTCTCTTCACGGGTCAGCACTTCCGGTTTTTCTGCAAAGAATTGTTGCCAAACGCCGTCAGCCAATACATCTTCATAATCGTCACTGATATAAATATCAATCGTATTATCACGGTCTGCACGACGGATTTTCTCTATCCAAGGCAAATTCAACACTTTCGGGTGCTGACGGAGGTACCAGATGTCGGCCTTATTTCCAGCCAAACGAGTACAGTGAATACGGCTCTGCTGTCCTGCTCCTATACCTATGGCCTGTCCATCCTTCACATAGCAAACGGAGTTTGACTGTGTATACTTCAAAGTAATCAGTGCTATCATTAAATCACGCTTTGCAGCATCCGGGAAGTTCTTGTTCTGAGTAGGAATGTTAGCAAACAGTTCGTCGCTATTTAACTTGATCTCATTGCGTCCCTGTTCAAAAGTAATTCCGAATACATCTTTGCGTTCAATCGGAGCGGGTTTGTAATCCGGGCTCATCTTAATCACATTATAAGTACCCTTACGCTTGTTTTTCAGAATTTCGAGCGCTTCATCAGTATAACCCGGAGCAATGACACCGTCCGACACTTCACGATTGATGAAACGGGCAGTTGCCTCGTCACACACATCGCTCAAAGCAATGAAGTCTCCATAAGACGACATGCGGTCGGCACCACGGGCGCGTACATACGCATTTGCCAATGGTGAAAGTGGCAGGTCGTCAGCAAAATAAATCTTTTTCATTGTCTCGTCCAGTTCCAGGCCGATAGCCGCCCCTGCCGGACTGACATGTTTGAATGAAGTCGCTGCCGGCATACCGGTAGCCTCTTTCAGTTCTTTCACTAATTGCCATCCGTTCAAGGCATCCATAAAGTTGATGTATCCCGGACGTCCGTTCAGGACTTCGATAGGCAACTCCCCCTCCTGCATAAAGATGCGGGCCGGCTTCTGATTAGGGTTACAGCCGTACTTGAGTTCTAACTCTTTTGCCATAGTTTTAATTATTTGAATAGAATTACTACTAAGGGGTAAAAATACAAAAAGCTGCGAACTTATTACATTCGCAGCTTTTCTTAATTGTTGGGCTACCAAGATTCGAACTTGGAATGACAGGACCAGAATCTGTAGTGTTACCATTACACCATAGCCCAATAACAAGTCATTTCTGTTTTGCGGTTGCAAAGATACAAAGAATTTGATAATCCAAAACAAAATCCGGGATTTTTTTCTATAAATTCTGCTAAGATGCCGTATGCCAAAGAAATATATACCTAAAAAAAATCAAAAATTGAAAGACTTTTCCCCTTTTAGGTGTTTGATACAAGAATTCAGCGTATATTTGTCAACTGTTTAATTTTAATAATAAGTAATGAACGAAACAAAGAAACTCATTCAACAAATAACCGAAGGTATACAAGATAAAAAAGGAAAAAATATTGTAATAGCAGATCTTTCTAAAATTGGCGATACTATCTGCAACTATCTCGTCATTTGTCAGGGAAACTCACCCAGCCAGGTGACTGCCATTGTAGAGTCCGTGAAGGAATTCACCCGCAAAGGTGCCGGCAGCAAACCATTTGCAATAGACGGACTACGCAATGCCGAATGGGTAGCAATGGACTATTCCGATATACTGGTTCACGTGTTTCTACCCGAAACAAGAGATTTCTACAACCTGGAGCATCTCTGGGCTGACGCCAAATTAACCAAAATACCTGATATTGATTAATAAGCCTTATGGACAATAATAACAATAACGCTAACAAAAAGCCCAATAAAGTTAATATGCCCAAGTTCAACCTGAACTGGTTATATATGATCATAGCTATGATGCTTTTGGGACTGTGGTTCACCAACGAGAACAGTGCAGGTACCAAAACTGTATCCTATGATGAATTTCAGCAATATGTGCGCGACGGCTATATGAGTAAAATCATCGGTTACGATGACAACTCGGTAGAAGCATACATCAAGCCGCAACATGTAAAAAACGTATTTCAGGCAGACTCCAGCCGGGTGGGTAAGAATCCTATGATTGCAACTGAGGCTCCATCACGCGAAAGCCTGGGAGATTTCCTTCAAAAAGAAAGGGATGAACAGCACTTCGATGGTTCCATCAGCTATGAGAAAAAACGGAATTACTTCGGTGCCATCTTGTGGCAGATTCTGCCTATTGCTTTCCTCATCGGTTTCTGGATTTTCATGTCACGCCGCTTAAGTGGTGGTGGCGGTGCAGGCGGTGGCGGCATATTCAATGTCGGCAAATCGCGCGCCCAATTGTTTGAGAAGGGAACTCCTGTGAAAGTTACATTCAAGGATGTAGCGGGACTTGCCGAAGCGAAACAGGAAGTAGAAGAAATTGTGGAGTTCCTGAAAGAACCGCAAAAATACACCGATTTGGGTGGTAAAATACCTAAAGGCGCATTACTGGTAGGCCCTCCGGGAACCGGTAAGACCTTGCTTGCTAAAGCTGTGGCAGGTGAAGCAAACGTACCATTCTTCTCGCTGGCTGGTTCCGACTTCGTGGAAATGTTTGTCGGTGTAGGCGCATCACGTGTACGCGACCTGTTCCGTCAGGCAAAGGAGAAAGCGCCATGTATCGTATTTATCGATGAAATTGATGCCGTAGGCCGCGCCCGTGCCAAAGCTGCCGCAATGGGTGGCAATGACGAACGCGAAAATACATTGAACCAGTTATTGACTGAAATGGATGGTTTCGGTTCTAACAGCGGTGTAATTATCCTGGCTGCTACCAACCGTGTAGACGTACTGGATAAGGCCTTGCTACGTGCCGGACGTTTTGACCGCCAGATACATGTAGACCTGCCTGACCTTAACGAACGCAAAGAAGTATTCGGCGTACACTTGCGCCCCATTAAGATAGATAATACTGTGGACGTGGACTTGCTCTCACGTCAGACTCCAGGCTTCTCTGGTGCTGATATAGCCAATGTCTGCAACGAGGCTGCATTGATTGCAGCACGCCACGGCAAGAAGTTTGTAGGCAAACAAGACTTCCTCGATGCCGTAGACCGTATCGTAGGTGGTTTGGAAAAGAAAACAAAGATTACAACCGAAGCTGAGCGCCGTTCCATCGCTATCCATGAAGCTGGACACGCCTCTATCTCCTGGCTATTGGAATACGCCAACCCACTGATTAAAGTAACGATTGTTCCGCGCGGACGTGCATTGGGCGCTGCGTGGTATCTGCCGGAAGAACGCCAGATTACCACTAAAGAACAAATGCTTGATGAGATGTGTGCCACACTGGGTGGACGTGCAGCTGAAGACTTGTTCCTGGGGCGTATATCAACCGGTGCCATGAATGACCTGGAACGCGTAACGAAGCAGGCTTTCGGCATGATTGCCTATCTGGGTATGAGCGAAAAGCTGCCTAACCTCTGCTATTACAACAATGAAGAATACTCCTTCAATCGTCCGTACAGCGAAAAGACTGCTGAACTGATTGATGAAGAAGTGAAGAACATGGTGAATGAGCAGTACGAACGTGCCAAACGAATTTTGTCCGAACATAAGGATGGACATAACCAGTTGGCACAGCTATTGATAGATAAAGAAGTTATCTTTGCTGAGGATGTGGAAGAGATTTTCGGTAAACGTCCCTGGGCTTCACGTTCAGAAGAAATCAGCGCCAACAAGATATCAGAAGACTTGAAAAAAGCCGAAGAAGAAGCTGCCAAAGGAGCTGTGGAAAGCGAAAAAGAAGTAAAAGCAGAAGAAGAAAACAATGTTGAAGGCGGAAAAGAAACCGGCAATACAAAGGTTTCTGTAGAAGGCACTAAAGTTTCTGTAGAACGACCAACAAAAGAATAAAGAATTAAAAACGGAATAACCGTGAAAAGCAATTTCTTACAACGCGCCATTACAGGTGTGTTATTCGTAGTAGTATTGGTGGGCTGTATCCTATACAGCCCCCTTTCATTCGGTATCCTGTTCACCATTATCGGTGCACTGAGTGTACATGAGTTCTCCCACCTGGTCAACCAAAGTGGTGAAGTACAGGTCAATAAAACGATTACAGCCTTGGGAGGCGCCTATCTCTTTTTAGCCGTGATGGGTTTCTGCCAGTCAACCATTGGAGCACAGGTATTCCTACCCTATCTGGCCTTACTGCTTTACCTGATGATTACAGAATTGTATCTGAAAAAGAAGAACCCTATTGGTAACTGGGCTTACTCTATGCTGAGTCAGATGTATGTGGCATTACCATTTGCGCTGCTCAACGTACTTGCTTTCCAGTACAATCCGGCAGAAAGCAGCGTGACCTACAACCCTATCCTGCCGCTTTCCATTTTCGTTTTCATATGGTTAAGTGACACAGGCGCATACTGCGTGGGTTCACTGGTAGGCAAACATCGCTTATTTGAGCGCATATCTCCTAAGAAATCATGGGAAGGAAGCATTGGCGGTGGTATATTCTCTATTGCTTCTTCTTTTGTGTTCGCACATTACTTCCCATTTATATCCGTTCTACAATGGGCTGGATTAGCGTTGGTTGTTGTCATCTTCGGAACTTGGGGAGATTTGACGGAATCATTAATGAAGCGCCAACTAGGTATCAAGGATTCAGGCCATATCCTTCCCGGACATGGTGGAATGCTTGACCGCTTTGACAGTGCCTTGCTGGCAATTCCTGCCGCAGTGGTCTACCTTTATATATTGACACTAATCTAAAAAATAAAAGCCGGGGGAATTCACATTCACCCGGCTTCAAACAAAACACTTTACTCTACTTCAATTGCATCTTCGAAAAATCTAAGTTAGAAGCTTTATCGGTATTATCTGATTGTTTATCAAAAGTTATTTCAACTTCCTTATTCACTTCCGAATTCAGTTTCAACTTGATACCTTTCGTTTCAGAAGTAATATCCAAATCTTTCAGATTGAACGACACCAATCCGGCTACACGAACTCCGCTCAAGTCATCATAATCATTGTAGCGTAGCTCCAGATGGATATACCCATCATCACCGGTTTCTTCATCCAAAGGCACTTCAGCATCTTCGGCACGCTGCACCAGACTGATACGATGTTTCGTATCTGAATTCTTCGGCAAATTCTGCATAAAGATGATATTCATATAACCTCCACTGATAGTGATGTCACCCTTATAAATAAAGACCGGATCATTGCCATACTCTTCTTCATTTTCAGCCGTCAGCGGTTCCACACCTTTTGTCAGAGCATGCCAGATACGCTCAATTTTCACTGCGTGGTCATATTCTCCATAATTATCATAAATAGGATTGAAAACAGTTACCACGCGTTGTCCATCCACAGGCTGATACCAACCCATATCGGTATTGATAGGCCAAAGCGTTCCCCAGGTATCACTATTTAAATAAAAAGCATTCCCCGTTACGCGCACCGTAGCCCAGTTCGGATAAGAAAAATCACCGATTGAATATCCGTCATCAAGATCATCACACGACTGTAAAGCAGGCAATACAGCCAAACACATCATCAAAAATAGCCAATGTAATCTTTTCATAATCAAAGTCCTTTTGTTTGTTTCTTACTCATTATCGGTTTCACACCGCTTTTATGTTCTGTCTATAAAATACAAAAGCCGGGCTTATACTGCACCGGCTTTATACCTTTTAACAATTTTATCATCCTTTTGAAACTAAAAGGCTTTCATTATGTTAGTTCGATGATTGTCTTATGTAGTTCATTCATTTCCGTAGCAGGCGCACCATCTCTTGCGCCGCATGCCTCGGAGCCCCTGCATCGCCCAAACGGGATGCCATGTATTCGTATCCGTCAAGCATCTGCTGCCGATACTCCTTATTATATAAGATACGTTCCAGCTCGGCACGGACCTGTTCAACAGTCATCGTATCGGCAACCAGTTCTTTGACTACTTCACGATTGGCTATAAGATTCACGAGAGAGATGTACTTCACAGCCAATATATGCCGCCGCAAGAAAGAAATCACTTTTCCTATCGGCGTATGATAGCAAACTGCCTGCGGTACACGGAACAGGGCTGTCTCTAAGGTAGCGGTTCCCGAAGTTACCAATGCAGCCTCAGCCTGTTGCAACAAATGATAAGTCTTCCCGAAAAGGATTTTCACTTTTGCATCGCCTATATATTCCCGGTAATAATCGGGAGAAATGCCGGGAGCACCTGCCAACACCAGTTGATATTCCGGAAAAGCAGACGCTGCACGAAGCATATCAGGCAGATTATCTTTTATCTCCTGTTTGCGGCTTCCCGCCAACAAAGCTATAATCGGCTTAGACTCCAGCTTATTCTCAAAGATAAAGTCATCGCGCGTTTCGAAATGTTCTGTACAGAAGGCGGTCACCTCATCCACTGTAGGATTGCCTACATAATGTATCGGATACTGATGCTTGCCCTCAAAAAATTCGACCTCAAAGGGCAGAATGGAGAATAATTCATCAACATCCCGTTTGATATTCTTGATGCGGTATTCTTTCCAGGCCCATATCTTCGGAGAGATATAGTAATAGACGGGAATTTGTGTCCTGGCATGCAGAAACTTGGCTATATTCAGGTTGAAACCCGGATAATCCACCAGTATCACTACATCCGGTTGCCATGCCACAATGTCCTCTTTGCAGCGTTTCATATTAGCAAAGATAGTGCGCAGGTGCAGCAGTACCGGAACAAAACCCATATAGGCCAGTTCCTTATAATGCTTCACTATCGTACCTCCTACTGCCGCCATCAAGTCTCCCCCAAAGAAGCGGAACTCCGCCTGCGGGTCTTCAACCTTCAAAGCAGCCATCAGGTGAGATGCATGCAGGTCACCGGAAGCTTCACCGACAATCAAGTAATACTTCATAAAATTGAGAATTTTATGAAATTAAAAATTGAAAATTAAAAATTAAAAAAGAGCTGCGCTATTAACCTGCATAGCAATCTTCAATTTTTAATTTTTAATTCTTAATTTCCTTCGAACCAAGTCTTCAGTTCGTCAATAAGTTCGTAAGCCGTAACATCGACTTTAGTTGGGGTGACGGCTACATATCCGTTGTCGAGTGCCCAATGGTCGTTCTTCTCATTATCCGGATCTGTATTCTGGAACTCGCCAGTCAACCAATAGTAATGAGTATCACCGCGGTGTGCAAAGTTTTCCCATTCATTCGTCCATTGTCCTTTGGACTGCTCGCAAATTTTCACACCTTTCAGTTCTTTCGTGTCGGGGAAATTCACATTGAGACAAGTCAACGATGGCAATCCTTTTTCCAAAACCTGACGGGCTATTTCGCGGATATAAGGGCCGGACGGTTCAAAGTCCGCATTCGGTTCGTGACTGCAAAGAGAGAAACCGATGGAAGGCACACCTTTGAGGCAACCCTCGATCACCACTCCCATCGTACCGGAATAATGCACATTCACAGCAGAGTTATCTCCGTGATTGATACCGCCGACTACCAAATCGGGTTTACGGTCGAGCACCGTATGAAAGGCAAGTTTTATGCAATCAACCGGGCTACCGGAACATTTATAAACAGTCAGTCCCACATCTTTGCGCACCAGTTGGTAATGAATCGGTTCGGTCACAGTCAGCGCACTTGCGTTACCCGAACGAGGCGCATCCGGCGCCATTACCACAATTTCCCCCAGCGGACGGAGGAACTTTATCAACTCACTAATACCTTTCGCAATGATGCCGTCATCATTGGAAATTAATATCAAAGGTCTCTGATTTTCCATATTCATCTTTATTTTCAGTGCAAAAGTAGGCAAAAAGGAAGAAATTACGTACTTTTATGACCTACAAAAAATTACAATAGAAGGATTTATCATTTATGAGCAGCTATCCATTGGAGCCGCCATTTCCAGTATAACTGGAAGTTAGGAGTATTCCTGATACTATTGTTCGGGATACCACGTTTTATAATCGTACTGGAATCTTACGTGACCAGAAGTTACAGCATCGTCATGCTTGTTTTCCTATGCATGTGGTTCGCTCCGTTCATCCTCCTCACAAAATACGGGCGGAAAGGCATAGGAATTAAACGACCTTCACAGTGGTGGCGACCGATTGTCTCCTTTATAATCGGAGGACTCAGTTGCTTCATCATATTCGGCCTGTTCCTTTTTCTCTTTGATAAATCAATAGAAAACGCATTTGTATATATCGGAGGAAACAACCCCGGCAGTAGCATTACCGGGGATGAGAAATCACTCTATTTTTGGATAGCCGTCATCCCGAGTATGATATTCAGCCCGATAGGTGAAGAATTTTTATACAGGGGTATCATTCACGGCAGTTTTGTTCCCAAGTTCGGAGAGATGAAAGCTTCTGTCTTCGATTCTTTGGCTTTTGCACTCACCCATATCGCCCATTTCGGAATCATTTATACGCTGGGGACATGGCAGTTTCTCCCTATTCCTGCTGCGCTTTGGGTTGCATCGATGTTCTTAGTCAGCCAAGTATTTTTCAGATGCAAGCTATTTTGCAGTTCTATCTGGGGAGCGGTTGCAGCTCACTCGGGATTTAACTTCGTGATGATGTATGGCATCTTCTATTTACTATAAGAAAGCTCTTTTAGTTATTATTCCTCATGGTTCCCGTCTTCTCCGCCCGTCGCACTCAACACGATGTTGCGTGCCACATGGGCTTCGTTTCCGGCAGCATCCGTGCAATACACCATCAGGTGATAGTCTCCCGGAGTAGCATTAGCCGGTATCAGAATATCATGGTGGTGGATATGCGCCGTCTTCTGCTCCGATACATCAAATGCGCGATTAAAGGCAAAGTCTACGGTAGTTTCAGCCGCCCTGGTATCATGCGAATGATGGTCGAAGTTGCTATGAATCTCTATTTTATAAGATTTCAGCATCACATCGTCCGACAAGTCCATCTCAAAATGCACACCATGCTCACTGCCTATCGCCAAAGTCTGTCCTTCGGTTGGTGATTTCAGGTCTATCACAGGTTTAGTCGTATCATTCAGCGGATTATCACTGTCGCTGCAAGCAGTAAACACAGAAGTTGCCATCACTAAAAGGGAAATAATAATCGGGAAATAAAGTCTTGTTTTCATTTGAATAGTTTTTTAAATGGTACTTTAATTAATAATTGGAAGTTTCGTCCCGGCTCGGGAATCTCCACTTTCCGGTAAAAGCTGAGATGATTGTAATAGCGCGTATTAAACAGATTCCGGACAGTCAGAGTTATCTCCACCTCTGTTCCGGCAACGGGCAAATCAAGAGAACCGCCGAGGTGAAACAGATTTGCACCCGGTGTACGGTCTTCATTACGGTCCACCCGGTCCTGTTTGGCTATGCTCTGCCACTCGGCATAGAGCATATACCGCTTCTTTTGCCAGGTCAGCGTATTATGCAATACAGCAGGCGGAGAGAAGCTCAAAGGGATATGTTCGTCACAATTATAAGTATAGACATACTCGCCGGAAACACGATAACTGAGAGCTGGCAGAATACTGAATTCCGCACTCGCCTCCGCCCCTGCAAACAATGCCTCTGTCTGCGTATAACGGTAAATCTGTCCCGTATGCGGCAGCACAGACCAGTCCCCCGTGGGGCGTAGAAAGATGTAATTGCTGAACCAGTTGACAAAAGGAGAAACATATAGGGACAATCGCCCGTACTTCAACTGATAAGAAGCATCCATCTGCCAGCCTTGCTCGGAAGACAGAGAAGCATCTCCCTGTTCGTGCCGGAAGGTGCCATGATGCACACCGTTAGAAGCCAGTTCATTAGCCCCCGGCAGACGAAAACTCCGCCCGACATTCACTTTAAGCAGATGTCGAGCTGAAGGCGTCCAGACCAACCCTAATGACAATGAATAGTCACCAAAGTTCCGGTTCACCCGGCGGCTGTTCCAGCGATAGAGTTCTACATGTTCCGCATCATATCCCTGCTCCTGCAAGTAAGTCGCCAGATAAGGGTCGTCATGGGCAAAGACACGCATACGGCCATAGTCATAACGCACTCCCCCACTGACGGAAAGCCGGTTATCAGGACGATACATCGTAAGCCAAGATACCCCGGTAGTAAAGCGTTCATACTCCGGCAACAGGAAAGAATAACCGGAAATCGTATTCCGCTGAAACTGAGAGTCCCACCCCATCCGGTGCTCCCAGGAAGAAGAACCGACCAGAAGCCCCTTTGCCGAGAAGCTGAAAGTGTTCAGATTGAAACCCAATTCCCTGTCCGGATCTGTTTTCGGCAAAGGCTGACTGCCATAATGAGTATGAAACGCACTCCATTCTTCACGGTGATTGTTCTGATAGCCCATATCACCCGACAGAACGAACGTCTTCCAAGTATATTGTTGATGCGTGGTCACTTTCAGATGATTCACCTGACTATAAGGAAGTTCTATATTCCGGCTGTCCCCGTCATCTTCCAGACGCGACAAGTCGGGCACACCGTGCGTCCCCGGAAAGAAACCTGTCTTTTGAAATACATTGGAGACGACAAAGTTAGACTTATATCCCTCCTTCTGATATTGGGTGAAGAAATTGATATTCCGCTCCCACCCTGCCGTGTTCTTCAACCGCCGACCATAGACAGGCATCTTCTGGGTAAGGTAAACGATGGTATCCGTTGGAATGCGGTAATCCCCGAAATGCTGTTCCGAGTAACGCAGCCTCGTGTACCAGGCATTCTTCTTAATCCCCAGCATCAACGAAGCCCCCACAGTCCCATTGACTGACTTTCCCAGAAGCGTCACGTCACCGAACAGCATATTCTCCACCGGAACCTGCACGGGGGCAATGTCAATCACTCCGCCCATGGCATCGCTGCCGTAAAGCAGTGAAGCGGGGCCTTTTATCACATTCACGGCATCCACATTGAAGGCGTCCAGTTCCAGACCATGGTCTGCACCCCACTGCTGACCTTCCTGTTTGATGCCATTCTCCAATACAGCCACCCGGTTGAAGCCCATACCGCGAATCATTGGTTTGGAGAACCCCGAACCAATATCCATAGCCTGCACTCCGGGAATATTTTCTATCGCCTGCATGAAGTTACCTGTGAAATGTTTCCGCAGAAAGTTCCGGCCAGCCACTTCGAGCGTGAGTGTAGTCTTCTTGTTCTGAAGTTGTTGATAGTTTTCCGCTACCACCACTTCGGGCAATGCTACACTACGGACTGAATCGGAATGCTGCGCCTGGGCGGAAAGAGCTATGCACAATAGCCCTAACACGCCCGGAATAATTCCTATACGCATTGATTACAATCTTTTTAGAATAAAACAATGAGGGGGACAAGCCCTTCAAGAACCTGCCTCCGCATAAACCAAAAAAAACGGTGTAATCAAGCTGTGGGAGGGCCACGCAAATAATGTGAATAAGACAGTACATAAACCGTCTTATCCTGATAAACAACCTGCTCAAAAGATAGGAGCGTTAGTACACAATGGAAGTCGACCGACTGCGCTTCCGTGAAAAGGGAAAGAGAGAACTGGCAAATGGCACAATCATCGGACGAATGGCGCGGATGATCGGCATGGGAGCAGGAAACAGAATGTTCGCCCTCATGGTGATGAAAAGCTTTCACCACGAAGAACGGCATGAGCGACAGAATCAGCACCCACGCCACAACAACTCTCTTCTTCCTACTACTATTCACTTCTCTCACAGATATTTTCTGAATGCGCTGCGAAGATATGCATCGCAAACCAAATACACAAACTACAGCACTTAATATGTGTTACCATTTGTTGTTTTACCCAGATATAGGTATAAGTTTCCGCACCGCTACTTTTATTCCTTTTTCCTGCGACGGCTAAGAAAAATCATAGTAGATACTTATTCTTTCCACCACAGTGGAAAGAATAGACGTCTGCATACAAAAGAACTAATCTCCGGAAGGAAAAACGATAGGAGTGCCTAAGAAAAGGGTTAGCGGTGGGGAGAGGAAATTCGTTTCTGCAGGGTTTTGAATGAAATGATGATTTACTGAGTATCTCAATTAATTAGGCGGACTATCTTAACTCCCCTCCTCCAGTTGGAGGAGGGGTGCCCTTTAGGGCGGGGTGGTAGGTGAGAAAGAATTCCTTAGCCTTGTGATTTATAGGTATTTTATTGTTTCACCTACCACCTCCCCCCGTTGGGGTACTCCTCCTCCCGGGAGGTTGTGTAAAAAGTAAGAATCAAGTGTTCTTTGACATATTGTATAAAAAGGATTTTATATCTTTGCTTTGATAACAATAGGATTAATTTTATGGGCTATATTCAACCTTTTGATCGTAATCAACTGACTCTTCCCGAGTCTTTAGATTCTTATATCTCTTGTGAGAACCCTGTTCGTCTGATTGATGTTTTTGTCGATCAGTTTATCAAATTGCACCCTGATTTTTCATCTTATAAAGGTAACAGTCCTACAGGCCGTTCGGCTTATAGCTTTGGTACTTTACTCAAGCTGTATGTCTACGGCTATTTAAACAGTATCAGTTCTTCCCGTAAACTGGAGCGCGAGACTCTGCGTAATATGGAGTTGATCTGGCTTCTGGGTAATCTCCATCCCGATCATAAGACTATTGCCGATTTCCGTTCCAAACAAACTTCGGGCATTCATGAATGTTGCCTTGATTTCCGCCGCTTTCTGGTCAGTTCCGGTTATATTTCAGGCAAATTGGTAGCTGTTGACGGCAGTAAAATCAAAGCCAATACCAATCGTGACGGTCTTACTTTAGATGGTATTAATCGACAGTTAGCCTTGTTGGATACCCGTTTAGAGAAGTATCTGCACCAGCTTAATGAAAATGATCTGGTGGAAACAGCCCAGGAACAATTATCCGAACTCTCGGACGATCTCGGTGTGGAGAGCTCCCTACTGGAAAAGATAGCCCATTTGAGCCAACAGGTTGAAGAACTTCAGGCGGAAAAACAGCGTATGCTGGATGAAGGTTCCAAAAGAAGCTTTCCCTCTGACCGCGAAGCTCGCCTGATGAAGACCCGCAACGGTTTTCTTCCGGCTTACAATGTCCAATCAGTGGTAGATTCCCAACATCATCTGATAGGTGCCATGCAGGTTACCGACCACCCGAATGACTTTGAAGACCTTCAATCTTCGATTCATGCCATGCAGGAAGACCTTCAGGTAGAAGTAACCCAAGCCGTTGCCGACACCGGTTATGCCAATGAAGAACAGATCCTGGCCCTTGAAGAAGAAGGCAAAGTGATTGCCGTTCCTTTCAATGAAGGAGACCATTCTCCTAAAGAAGATCGGGAGCACGGAATCTTTTTTACCTATGATGCAGACAATGACTATTATATATGCTCCCAAGAAAAGATATTACCTATTAAAGACAGGCAAGTTCGTAAACATGGAAAGCTTTATAGAAAATATCAGGGAAGAGACTGCAAGGGTTGTCCCCTGATAAAGTTCTGCACCACATCGAAAAAAGGTCGGATTATCTACCGAAGGGCAGATGCCGAACCCATAAGACAGTATATGAAGAAGTGTAAGGGGATGAAATACAAAGCGCTTATACATTTACGAAAAACATTGGTAGAACATCCCTTCGGAACTCTTAAATACTGGATGGGGCAAATACCACTCCTACTCAGAGGAAAGGAAAAGGTACAGGCTGAAATAGATTTGTACGCAACATGCTATAACCTAAGAAGGGTGACTAACATTCAAAGCATACAGGTACTATTGCAACAAGTCCACTATTGGGGTATTAAGTATACCTAATAGCGGTCATTTGCCAAAGGACAACAATAGAAATTCCAAAATAAAGAGATAAAGAGCATTTCCTTTTTAATACAAAATGTCAAAGAACACTTGATTCTTACTTTTTACACAACCTCCCGGGAGGAGGAGAATTGAGATAGTGCTGTTTATCATTTGCCTCATTACTAATCATAAACGCTAATCACTTTTGTTCCTTTCTGCACAATTATGAATTAGCCTCCCTCTCCCCACGTTTACAAATCTTAATCTTCTGCAAGCGAGACAAAAAAGATATTTCATTTCAAGATTATTACGTATATTTGCAAGCTAAACAAGAGAACGAAAAGCGCCACAACGGACCGGAGTGAAATAAAACAGCTTCGAGTTATTAACAAAATGGGCGACTTATCAACAGATTTTGCAATCTTTCTCTTTTTTAGTAGGCGCAATACGGAATTATCACTTATTTCGCTGCCAATAAACACTAAGAATATGGGAAAAATTATTGCTTTGGCAAATCAAAAAGGTGGTGTAGGAAAAACAACGACTACGATTAACCTCGCAGCCTCCCTCGCTACCCTGGAAAAGAAAGTGCTCGTTGTGGATGCAGACCCGCAGGCAAACGCCTCTTCCGGTTTGGGTGTCGACATCAAGCAGGCGGAATGTACTATTTACGAGTGCATTATTGACCGTGCCGATGTCCGCGAAGCTATCCATGACACGGAGATTGATACACTAAAAGTAATCTCCTCCCACATAAACTTGGTAGGCGCCGAGATAGAGATGCTCAACTTGAAAAACAGGGAAAAGATATTGAAAGAAGTGCTTGCACCGTTGAAAGAAGAGTTTGATTATATCTTGATAGACTGCTCACCTTCACTGGGACTGATTACCATCAACGCGCTCACCGCAGCCGACTCTGTGATTATCCCCGTACAAGCGGAATATTTTGCATTGGAAGGTATCAGTAAATTACTGAATACGATTAAGATTATCAAGTCGAAACTGAATCCGGCACTCGAAATCGAAGGTTTCCTGCTGACGATGTACGACTCGCGCCTGCGCCAGGCCAACCAGATTTACGACGAAGTGAAACGCCACTTCCAGGAATTGGTGTTCGACACCGTCATACAGCGCAACGTCAAACTGAGCGAAGCTCCCAGCTACGGTCTGCCCACCATCTTGTATGATGCAGACTCCACCGGAGCCAAGAACCATATGTCGCTTGCCAAAGAACTGATTAGCCGTAACAATTAACTAAAAACGAAGAACCATGGCACAAAAAAGAAATGCATTAGGACGCGGGCTGGACGCCCTGCTCTCAATGGACGAAGTGCAGACCGAAGGCTCTTCTTCCATCAACGAAATAGAGTTGTCGAAGATTGTCGTCAACCCCAACCAGCCCCGCCACGAGTTTGACGAGACTGCCCTTCAGGAACTTGCCGACTCAATCTCTGAAATAGGTATCATTCAGCCCATCACCCTGCGCAAGCTGTCGGACGATGAATATCAGATTATTGCCGGAGAACGACGTTTCCGCGCCTCGCAACGGGCCGGTCTGAAAAGCATCCCCGCCTACATCCGCACTGCCGACGACGAAAACGTCATGGAAATGGCGCTCATCGAAAATATACAGCGCGAAGACCTGAACTCGGTGGAAATAGCCCTTGCCTACCAGCACCTGTTGGAGCAGTATGGCCTAACACAGGAACGCCTCAGCGAACGCGTAGGTAAAAAGCGTACCACTATCGCCAACTATCTGCGTCTGTTGAAGTTGCCCGCACCCATCCAGATGGCGATACAAAACAAGCAGATAGACATGGGGCATGCCCGTGCGCTTGTCACCTTGGGTGATCCGAAGCTACAAGTGAAGATATTCGAAGAAATCATCGAGCACGGATATTCCGTACGTAAGGTGGAAGAAATAGTTAAATCCCTGAACGAAGGCGAAACCGTGAAAAGCGGCGGACGCAAAATCGCTCCCAAACGGGCTAAGCTGCCGGAAGAATTCAATATGCTGAAACAACAGCTCTCGGGCTTCTTCAGCACCAAAGTGCAGCTGACTTGTTCGGAGAAAGGAAAAGGTAAAATCAGTATCCCGTTCAATAACGAAGAAGACTTGGAACGTATTATCGGCATACTTGATACTCTAAAAAATAAATGACGAAAGGAACAAGAACATATCAATGGTGTATAGCCCTGCTGCTTTGCCTCGTGCAGACGGCAGGGATTGCTATGTATGGGCAAAACCGTCCGCGTGCCGCTGCCAAACGGCAACAAGTACAACAGGTGGATTCGCTACAAAAGCTACCACAAATAGCACTGGATAGTCTGGATTCACAAGGTACCCCCATACTTCAACGGGCTTCGGCAGCCGTCGATAGCCTTGTCATAGCCGACAGCATTGCTGCCGAAAACAAAAAACGCCTGTTGGAGATGACCACCACTGCCACCCCGCAAGTGCCGCCCACACCAACGGACAGCCTGCACGAAGCAATCAACAAGAAAGTATTCATCCCCAATCCGACCAAGGCGACATGGCTCGCCCTTGTCATTCCCGGTGGCGGACAAATCTATAACCGTAAGTACTGGAAGCTACCTATTATATATGGTGGCTTTGCCGGATGTGCATACGCGCTTACGTGGAATGGTAAAATGTATAAAGACTATATGCAGGCATACAAAGATGCCGCCTTGGGAAACTGGGACGCCAATAGTATTAATGACCTCCTGCCTCCCGGATACATCAACCGTGTTTCTAAAACTCAATTAACAGAAACTCTCCGGAAGCGAAAGGACACATACCGCCGGTATCGTGACCTGAGTATTTTCGCTTTCATAGGCGTCTATCTGATATCGGTAATTGATGCTTATGTAGATGCAGAGTTATCCAATTTCGACATCACCCCCGACCTTAGCATGCGGATAGAGCCGGCTGTAATCAACAACCAATACAGTAGTGGCACTTCCAACAAGTCGGTCGGGCTGCAATGTAGTTTCCGTTTTTAATGAATAAATAAGCTATACCAAAGAATAATCACACATGAAAAATAAATCTGTAAACATGAAGAAGTTTATCGCTACTCCGTTCCTGTTTTGTCTATCACTTTTCACCTTCCACGTGCAAGCGCAGGAAAGCGTGGATGTGCTCATCCGCGACAACGGAACAGAACGAAAGGAAAGTATCGAGCTTCCCCAAAGTATGACTTACCCACTGGACAGTCTGCTCAATGACTGGAAAGCAAAGAATTACATCGACCTTGGCAAAGATTGCAGTACTTCTACAGAGAATCCGCTTTTCAGCGACTCTGTCTACATCGACCGTTTAAGCCGCATCCCAGCTGTAATGGAAATGCCATACAATGAAATTGTACGCAAATTTATTGATATGTACACAGGACGCCTGCGCAACAATGTAGCGTTCATGCTGAGTGCCTGCAACTTCTATATGCCCATCTTTGAAGAAGCGCTCGATACCTACGGCTTGCCGCTCGAACTCAGGTATCTACCCATCATCGAGTCCGCACTCAATCCTTCCGCCAGATCGCGCGTAGGCGCCTCCGGTCTGTGGCAGTTCATGCTGGCCACCGGAAAGATGTACGGATTGGAAAGCAACAGCCTCGTTGACGAACGTTGCGACCCTATAAAAGCCACTTGGGCAGCCGCCCGCTACCTGAAGGACCTGTATGCCATTTATCAGGACTGGAACCTGGTGATTGCCGCTTACAACTGCGGCCCGGGCACCATCAATAAGGCCATACGCCGCGCCGGAGGAAAAACGGACTATTGGGAAATCTACAATTTCCTACCGAAGGAAACCCGCGGATATGTGCCCGCTTTCATTGCAGCCAACTATGTGATGACGTACTACTGCAAGCACAACATCTGTCCCATGGAAACCAATATTCCCAACGCAACAGATACGATTCAGGTAACGAAAAACTTACACTTCGAGCAACTTGCCGATATCTGCGGGGTCAGTCTGGAAGAATTAAAAAGCCTTAATCCTCAGTACAAAAAGAGCATTATTCCCGGTGAAAGCAAAGCTCAGACTCTTCGCCTGCCAATGAGTTACATCAGTACATTCATCGACAGTCAAGATACAATCTATGCCCATCGTTCCAACGAATTATTCAAAAACCGCCGGACGGTAGCCATCTCCGAAACCCGTTCTACAGCACGGCGCGCCACCACCGGCAGCGGAAACCTGACGCATCACAAGATACGAAGCGGAGAAACACTGGGAACCATTGCACGCCGTTACGGTGTCACCGTCAAACAACTTCAAAGTTGGAACGGATTGCGCAACACCAATATTTCTGCCGGAAAGCAACTGAAGATATATAAATAAACGTGCAAACGCTTGTGTGGTGTTGAAATTTGCTTATTTTTGCAGCAATTGAAGAAAGGAGAACAGGTTATGGAAGAGAATGTGAGCCAGAAAGATAAAGAAAAAGTCGAAGAGGAAATGATAGAACAGGCTTTCCAGCAACTGTTGAACGACTATTTGGCAACCAAACACCGCAAGCGCATTGAGATTATTACGAAGGCATTCAACTTTGCCAACCAGGCGCATAAGGGCATCAAACGCCGCTCAGGCGAGCCTTACATCATGCACCCGCTTGCTGTGGCACAGATTGTGTGCACCGAAATAGGTCTGGGTTCTACATCCATTTGTGCCGCCCTGCTGCACGATGTGGTAGAGGATACGGACTATACCGTAGAAGACATAGAGAATATATTCGGGCCGAAAATCGCCCAGATTGTGGACGGGCTGACCAAGATATCCGGCGGTATCTTCGGTGACCGTGCTTCGGCACAAGCAGAAAACTTCAAAAAGTTGTTGCTGACGATGTCCGATGATATACGCGTGATTCTTATCAAAATAGCCGACCGTCTGCACAACATGCGTACGTTAGGCTCTATGCTGCCCAACAAGCAATTCAAGATTGCAGGCGAAACATTGTACATCTATGCTCCCCTTGCCAACCGCTTGGGTCTTTACAAGATAAAGACTGAACTGGAGAACCTGAGTTTCAGATACGAGCATCCCGAAGAATATCACGAAATTGAAGAAAAGCTGGCAGCTACGGCCACCGAGCGCGACAAGGTGTTCAATGAGTTCACAGCTCCGATTCGCGCCCAACTGGACAAGATGGGGTTAAAATACCGTATTCTTGCACGCGTAAAATCCATCTTTTCTATCTGGAATAAAATGCAGACCAAGCATGTGCCATTCGAGGAAATCTATGACCTGCTTGCCGTACGCATCATTTTTGAACCACGCAACACGGATGAGGAACTGAACGATTGTTTCGACATCTACGTCTCCATCTCCAAAATATACAAGCCTCACCCCGACCGCCTGCGCGACTGGGTGAGCCACCCCAAAGCAAATGGTTATCAAGCCCTGCACGTCACCCTCATGGGCAACAACGGACAGTGGATTGAAGTACAAATCCGTAGCGAACGTATGAACGACGTGGCCGAACAAGGCTTCGCGGCACACTGGAAATACAAAGAAGGAGGTGGCGGCGAAGACGAAGGCGAGCTGGATAAATGGCTGCGCACCATCAAGGAAATCCTCGATGACCCGCAACCAGACGCTATTGACTTCCTCGATACCATCAAACTGAACCTGTTTGCATCGGAGATATTCGTGTTCACTCCGAAAGGCGAAATCAAAACCATGCCACAGAACTCTACAGCACTGGATTTTGCATTCTCGCTGCACACAGATATCGGCAGCCACTGCATCGGCGCAAAAGTAAACCATAAACTTGTACCACTGAGCCACAAGTTGCAAAGCGGTGACCAGGTGGAGGTACTGACATCCAAGTCGCAACGGGTACAACCGGAATGGGAGGTATTCGCCACAACCGCCCGTGCCCGTGCCAAAATAGCCGCCATCTTGCGCAAAGAGCAAAGAACAAGCCAGAAAGAAGGCGAAACCCTTCTGAATGAATTCTTCAAAAAAGAAGAACTGCGATTGGATGACATGCTGGTGGACAAACTGGTAAAGGCTCATAACATGAAGAGCCGTGACGAATTACTCATAGCCATCGGCAACAAGAAAATCGTACTCGGAGATCTGGACAAGAATGCTTTAAAAGAGAAACAGGGAACCAACTGGAAGAAATTCCTCACATTCTCATTCGGCAGTAATAAAGACAATAAAGAACCGGTTGAAGAGAAAGTACCGCAGGAGAAGGAGAAAATTAATACGAAGCAAATCCTGAAACTGACGGAAGAGAATATCCAGAAGAACTATATCATGGCAGAATGTTGTCACCCTATTCCTGGTGACGACGTGCTGGGATATATCGACGAGAACGACCGGATCATCATTCATAAGCGCCAATGTCCCGTTGCTGCCCGATTAAAAAGCAGTTACGGAAACCGCATTCTTGCCACAGAATGGGATACGCACAAGGAGCTCTCTTTCCTGGTGAATATATATATAAAAGGTATAGACGCCATGGGATTGCTGAACGAAGTGACGCAAGTCATTTCCCGCCAGTTAAATGTGAATATCCGCAAGCTGGCAATTGAAACAACAGACGGTATCTTCGAAGGCAACCTGCAGTTGTATGTACATGATGTGGATGACGTGAAAACCATTTGTAATAATCTAAAACAGATACAGAACATCAAGCAGGTGACCCGTGTAGAAGCGTAAATATTACAAAGGTCAAATTATAAAAACACACTAATATGTTTAACTCAAAAAAAGGAATAGACGACAAAGTTAGTAACAAATTGACCACCCTTTCCAGCCAAAGTTTAATCAAGGGTGATTGCTCTATCGATGGAGATATGCGTATCGATGGGACAATAGAAGGTAATATCCAGTGCACCGGAAAGGTAGTCATAGGTCCCGAAGGAAGAATAAACGGAAACATTTCCTGTACGCATGCCTGCCTGCATGGCACTATCATTGGTGATGCCTATGTAAAGGAGGAACTCACCCTGAAAGCCAACTGTGTGATGCAAGGTAACATCTATACCACGAAACTGGAAATAGAATCGCAAGCCAAATTCAATGGAAGCTGTAGTACAAATGATATGAATCATGAGGTAAAATTACTGGGAACTATTGCTGAATAACATTATTTACAATAGATTTAAGCTTTCCAAAACCATCTCGCTGAGAAAAGTTTTATTTTGCATAGACATCTATTATTGATATAAAATAGCTATTTTTGCAGACTATATCAATGAAGTATACTATGATAGTCGGCAAATATATAAATTTAGAGATACTCCGAAGGGTACTATTTAATGACGAAGAAATAATAATTTCCGATAAATGTATCCAAGAAGTAGATAAAAGTTTTCACTTCTTAAGAGAGTTCTCAAGCGATAAAATTATTTACGGAATCAATACAGGATTCGGTCCTATGGCGCAATATAGAATCGAAGACAAGTCATTGAGAGAATTGCAATATAATATCATCAGAAGCCACTCCACCGGAGCCGGACAACCATTGCCTTCACTCTATGTAAAAGCGGCTATGATTGCCAGATTATTCACCTTTCTTCAAGGGAAATCAGGTATACACACAGAATTGGTAGAGCTCCTCGTTCAGTTCATTAATCTGGATATTTTTCCATATATACCGGAACATGGCAGCGTGGGTGCCAGTGGCGACTTGGTGCAGCTTGCCCACATGGCTTTAGCACTGATTGGAGAAGGTGAAGTATTTTATGAAGGAAAACTCCAGCCCACCGCCCAGGTACTTGAGAAAAACCATCTCAAGCCTTTCTCCATACATATACGCGAAGGGCTCTCAGTAACTAACGGCACTTCTGTCATGACAGGTATTGGCATTGTAAACCTGCTCTATGCGCGCCAATTGCTCAATTGGTCGGTTTGTGCATCGGTAATGATGAATGAAATTGCTGCATCGTATGACGATTTTATTTCCCAGCCGCTCAATGATGCTAAACTCCACAAAGGCCAGCAGAAAATAGCTGAAGCTATGAGAAAACAAATGGCAGACAGTAAGTGCACACTCAAAAGGGAAATAGAATTGTACGGACAGAAACACGAGGAGAAGATTTTTGAACATAAAGTACAGCCTTATTATTCACTAAGATGTACTCCGCAGATACTGGGACCGGTATATGATACTTTAGCCAATGTAGAAGAAGTGCTCATCAATGAAATCAACTCTGCTTGTGATAACCCGATTGTTGACCCGGAAACACAAAATGTGTACCATGGCGGTAACTTCCATGGAGATTATATATCTTTCGAGATGGATAAACTGAAAATAGCCATCACGAAACTGACTATGCTCAGCGAGCGCCAACTGAACTATCTGTTTCATGATAGAATCAACGGAATACTCCCTCCTTTTGTCAACTTAGGAGTATTGGGACTGAATTATGGACTGCAAGCCTCACAATTCACGGCAACCTCTACAACTGCCGAGTGCCAGACTTTGTCTAATCCGATGTATGTGCATAGCATTCCCAACAACAACGACAACCAGGATATTGTAAGCATGGGAACCAACTCTGCACTAATGGCCAAAACGGTTATTGAGAATTCTTATCAAGTCATGAGTATTCTGTTTATGGGTATCGTGCAGGCAGTGGATTATTTAAAAATACAGGAAAAGTTGAGTACCGAGTCGCGTTGTGTATACAATGAAATCCGGGCATTTTTCCCCGTATTTACCCAGGACACTCCCAAATACAAGGAGATAGAAGCTATGGGTAAGTACTTGAAGAATAAGAAATTTAATTTATAAATGAAATACGCGTTAATAACAGGCGGAAGCCGGGGCATAGGACGTACTGTCAGCATAAAGTTGGCAGAGATGGGATATACTGTGCTGATTAATTATCAAAATAACGATAAGGAAGCAGCGAAGACCCTGCAATTGGTTCGTGAAAAAGGCGGAGACGGAGAATTACTGAAGTTCGACGTCACCAACCCGAATGCAGTGACCGAAGCCTTAAATTCCTGGAGTATCCAACATCCGGAGGATTATATTGAAGTGCTGATAAATAATGCAGGCATACGCAAGGACAACCTTATGCTCTGGATGACCGGAGAAGAATGGAATAGTGTATTGGACACCAGTCTGAACGGATTCTTCCATGTCACCCAGGCATTACTTAAAAATATGTTAGTCAAACGCTTCGGGCGCATAGTCAACATCGTTTCACTATCAGGCATCAAAGGCATGCCCGGACAAACCAATTATTCTGCTGCCAAAGGCGGTGTGATTGCCGCCACCAAAGCATTAGCTCAGGAGGTGGCAAAGAAACATGTGACAGTCAATGCCGTAGCACCCGGATTCATCCGCACGGAAATGACCGAGGATATCAATGAAAATGAGTGGAAAAAACATATTCCTGCCGGCCGCTTCGGTGAACCGGAAGAAGTAGCGGATCTTGTTGGATTTCTAGTATCCCCCAGTGCCTCTTACATTACCGGTGAAGTGATTTCAATCAATGGAGGACTGTATACATGAGAAGAGTTGTCATCACAGGAATGGGAATTTACTCGTGCATCGGTAAAAATTTGGACGAAGTAACGGACTCCTTATACAATGGAAAGTCAGGGATTGGCATTGATCCCGAACGAAAAGAATTGGGATATTTATCTTCACTGACTGGCCTGTTAGAACGCCCCGAACTTAAAAAGCTATTGGACAGGCGGAAGCGTCTTTGTCTGCCCGAGCAGGGAGAATATGCTTATATGGCCACTGTAGAAGCCTTTAAGAATGCAGGAATTGACGATGCATTTTTGGAAGCAAACGAGGTAGGAGTTCTATTTGGGAATGATAGCAGTACCGCACCCATTATCAATGCGGTAGATATTATACGGGAAAAGAAAAATACAGTTCTGGTGGGCTCCGGCTCCATCTTCCAGTCCATGAACTCGACTGTATCCATGAACTTATCAGTAATATTCAAGCTCAGAGGAGTGAACTTCACTATCTCCGGAGCTTGTGCAAGCGGTTCACACGCCATTGGTATGGGATACCTGCTCATCAAATCAGGATTGCAAGATTGTATATTGTGCGGAGGCGCACAAGAGGTGAATCCTTTCTCTGTAGGTAGTTTTGATGGACTAAGCGCCTTCTCTACGCGAGAGGCCGAACCACAAAAAGCATCCAGACCTTTTGATAAAAACAGGGACGGGCTTGTACCCAGTGGTGGTGGCGCCAGTCTGGTTCTGGAAAGTTACGAATCGGCGGTGAAACGCGGAGCTCCCATATTGGCAGAAGTTATCGGTTATGGTTTCTCTTCAAATGGAGAGCATATATCTGTGCCCAATATAGACGGCCCGAGGCGTTCATTAGAAATGGCTATTAAAGATGCGGGAATTACATTGGATGAAATTAAATATATCAATGCACATGCAACATCTACCCCGATAGGGGATTTGAACGAGGCAAAAGCTATATCAGAGGTGTTCGAGGGACATCGTCCATACGTAGCTTCCACGAAATCTATGACCGGTCACGAAATGTGGATGGCAGGTGCCAGTGAAGTTATCTACTCTACTTTAATGATGCAGAATAACTTCATTGCCCCCAACCTGAACTTCGAAGAACCGGATGAAGCATCTGCTCTGTTGAATATCCCTGCTCAACGAGTAAACACGGAATTTGATGCATTCTTGTCGAACTCCTTTGGATTCGGCGGAACAAATTCCACATTAATCATTAAAAAAGTAAAGTAATATAAGTATGACCAACGAAGAAATCATCGAAAAGATAAGAGAGACCTTATCAGAAGAATTTGAAGTAGATATCAATCTTATCCAGTCTGATGCTCCGCTCATGCAAACATTGGAGTTAGACAGTCTGGACCTGGTAGACATGGTAGTATTGATTGAGAAAAATTTCGGTTTCAATGTAACCGGACAAGACTTTGTAGGAATCAAAACATTCCAAGACTTTTATAACCTCGTCATCACCCGCATGGCGGAAACTAAAAACGAATAAGGAAGATGTGGAAAGGTAAAACCCGTGGCGGCGTATCCGGATACCTCTTTTTCATTTATATGATCAGGTATCTTGGTGTTAAGGCCGCTTATGGTTTTCTGACTCTGATTGTTCTTTATTTCATTCCATTTGCTCCGAAAGCAACAAAGAGTACCTGGCAATACTCCCGCCGCATATTAAAACGGAACCGTATGCGTTCGGTGGGATTATTACTGACTAACTATTACCGTCTGGGGCAGATACTTATTGATAAAGTAGCTATCGGAAATGGGATGGTCGGCAAATATCATTTCAAATTTAATCACTATCAGGAGTTTCTGAATGTATTGGATGGTGGCCAAGGGGTAATTATGATTGGTGCCCACGTTGGAAATTGGGAAATAGGAACTCCCTTTTTCAATGATTACAGCAAGAAGATGAACGTGGTGATGTATGATGCCGAACACCAGAAGATTAAAGAAATACTGAAAAAAAACAGTCAACAGCAACCCTACAAGATAATACCGGTCAATGAAGATAACCTGGCCCATATATTCAAAATCACAGAAGCCTTGGATAATAAGGAATATGTCTGTTTCCAGGGAGACCGTTATTTGAATGCGGACAAACTACTGACGTGTACATTCATGGGACAAGAAGCTTCTTTTCCAATCGGGCCTTTCCTGCTGGCAACGCGGATGAAAGTTCCGGTAGTTTTCTATTTTGCCATGAGAGAGGCAAAGCAAACCTACCATTTCCACTTTGTATTGGCAGAAAAAGTATCCGGTTCAAGAGAAAAGAGAGCTGAACAGTTACTACTAGAACAATATGTGAATGCTCTGGAAAAAATAATTAGGCAATATCCCGAACAATGGTTCAACTATTACCCATTTTGGAAATTGCCTGAATAAAATAAAATCAATAGAATGAAACTATTCCCTTCATTACAAAAGAGATATACCAAAGAGCGGTTCACCGCTGTGCAGGCACAACGTCTGGCACAAGAAATTGCCTTTGGCCCCATTGTGTTTCAGGTTTCACGCCTGATGCTGAAATTCGGTATTTTCCGTTTGCTTTCCGATAACCGGGAAGGCATGTCACTGGAACAGATAAGTCGAGCTACCGGGTTATCACCGTATGCAGCACAAGTTTTACTGGAGGCCTCACTCACAATCGGCACCGTGTTGGTGAAAGAAGACCAATATGTGTTGGCAAAAGCAGGCTGGTTCCTGCTGAACGACGAAATGGCACAGGTGAATATGAACTTCAATCAGGATGTGAATTACAAAGGTCTGCTCCATCTGGAGGAAGCGCTGGTTAACGGTCGTCCGGAAGGTTTGAAAGAACTGGGGAATTGGCCTACCATCTATGAAGGGTTATCCGGTTTGCCCGAACAAATACAGAAAAGCTGGTTTGGATTCGACCATTTTTATTCAGATAACTCTTTCGACCAGGCACTCGAAATTGTATTCAGCCACTCTCCCCGAACTCTGCTCGATGTAGGAGGAAACACCGGAAGATGGGCTACCAAATGCGTACAGTATAATAAAGAGGTGGAAGTTACCATCATGGACCTGCCTCAACAGTTGGAAATGATGAGGCAGAAAACGGAGAACACTCCCGGTCATGAACGCATTCATGGACATGGCGCAAACCTCCTCGACAAGAATGTACCTTTCCCGAAAGGATTTGATGCCATCTGGATGAGCCAGTTTTTGGACTGCTTCTCCGAGAAAGAAGTCATTAGTATTCTGTCTCGTGCCGCCCGGTCGATGTCTACAGATGGAAGACTTTATATTATGGAGACTTTCTGGGATAGACAGAAATTTGAAACAGCTGCATATTGCCTGACACAAATCAGCATCTACTTTACTGCCATGGCAAACGGTAACAGCAAGATGTACCATTCGGATGATATGGCACGATGTATCCAAGAAGCTGGCCTGGAAATAGAAGAAATATATGATAACCTGGGATTGGGACATAGTATCGTAAAATGTAAGCTGAAATGAGAAAAGTTCCCATCATACACGGTGAAGGAATCCTGAACCTGATACCGCAACGCCCTCCAATCGTTATGGTAGGCTCATTTTGCGGTATAGAAGGTAATTGTTCCTATTCAGCCCTGACAATCACCGCTGACAATATCTTCTGCCAGGGAGATGAGTTACAAGAAGCCGGCATTATCGAACATATTGCCCAATCGGCGGCGGCCCGAATAGGATATCTCTACTTACAAAAAAATGAGCCGGTACCATTGGGGTTTATCGGCTCAGTAGATAAGCTAATTCTTCACCGTTTACCAAAAGTCGGGCAGGAATTATTCACTGAAATTACGATTATTCAGGAGGTATTCGACATCACCCTGATATCTGCTTGCGTAAGTGCTGCGGAAGAAATGATTGCAGAATGCCGGATGAAAATATTTTTAGATAAAAAATGAGGCAGAAAACAAATCTACATACAGCAGCACTCACTGACCGCACTACTGTAAAGGTACGCTTCAGCGAGGTAGACTCCATGCAAATAGTATGGCATGGTGAATATGTACGCTATTTTGAAGATGGTAGGGAATCTTTTGGGAAACGCTACGGATTGGGATATATGGATATCTACGACGAAGGGTACATGGTACCCATTGTTGATTTAAACTGTCAATTTAAACAACCGTTATCGTTCGGTGAAGAAGTTATCATCGAAACCCGGTATATCACTTGTGAAGCTGCAAAAATCACGTTCGAATATGTGCTATACCGGGCTACAGACAATAATGTTGTTGCTACCGGAAGCACAACTCAGGTTTTCCTGAATAAGGACAGAGAGTTAGAGTTAGTAACCCCAGCTTTTTATCAGGAGTGGAAGAAGAAATGGAACATCCTATAAGTGTATATATCACGGCAGATGCCCTTATCAGTTCTTTGGGTTTAAATACTCAGGAGAATATAGAGGCAATCCGGAAGTACCGGAGCGGAATCACGATGCATGAAGCAGGAGTTATATCTGATAACCCGATATTGGCTGCTACTATTAATACGGATATTTGGAATACTGCAAAGAGTCTGGATGCTTATACACGCTTGGAACAGCTATTCATACTTGCTATTCAGGATACTCTTTCTCATTCCGGCATTAGTCTGGCTGACAAGAATTGTGGCCTCATCCTCTCCACTACAAAAGGTAATATCGATCTATTAAGCAAGCATCCCGATAAACCTGACATTAAAGCCTACCTATGGGAAACGGGAAGAAGAGTAGGTGAGTATTTTCAAGCCAGCGACCGGGTAGAGATTATCTCCAATGCCTGTATATCAGGAGTGTCTGCCTTGATTGTAGCCAAACGATGGATAGAAACCGGAAGATACCAGAAGGTCATAGTAGCAGGTGGAGACATCCTCTCCCACTTTATCACCAGCGGATTTCTCTCTTTCAGATCCATCAGCTCACAGATATGCCGCCCTTACGATACCCGGAGAGATGGACTTAACCTGGGAGAAGCTTGTGGTGCTATCTTATTGAGTTCGGAAGGAAAAGATACGGACATTATACTTTCAGGAGGAGCCATCAGCAATGATGCCAACCACATTTCCGGCCCGTCGCGCACAGGAGATGGATTGTATTTTGCCATCCACCAAGCTATGGAGGAAGCATCGATCACCACCAGCGATGTCAGTTTCATTAATACGCATGGCACCGCTACCGTCTATAATGACGAAATGGAAGCCAAAGCCATTCATTTAGCCGGATTGGAGATGGTACCGATCAATAGTATGAAATCCTACTTCGGGCATACCCTGGGAGCATCGGGAATAATCGAGTCTATCATCTGTATTCACGAATTAAAAGAGAAAGTGTTATTCGGCACGTTAGGTTATGAAGAAGCGGGTGTCAGTATGCCTGTCATTGTTCAAGCTGAGCATCAGGAAATACCCATGAAGCATTGTATTAAAACAGCATCCGGCTTTGGAGGTTGTAATGCAGCGATCGTTTTAACAATTCCCGAATACCAACAGCAATCTCAAAAGAAACAAGCGTCGGTAACCGCCCACACCACTACAACTGTTTCCATTGAAAATGCGAACTTATGTATGAACGGAGAAACCTTTTTTTCATCATCTGCCCCTGACTTTGCGCAATTTATCCGAGAAGCATACAAAAACATAGGCGGAAGTAACATGAAATTCTACAAAATGGACGACCTTTGCAAATTAGGATACACCGCTGCCGAATACTTGCTAAAAGGGAAAAGCTTCCAACCGGAAGAGATAGGAATACTGCTGGCAAATTCCGCATCTTCACTAGATACGGACATTCACCATCAGACTATTATCAATCAGGAAGGCGACCATGCAGCCAGCCCTACAGTATTTGTATATACGTTACCGAACGTTGTAGCTGGCGAGATATGCATTCGCCATAAAATACAAGGAGAAAATACTTTCTTCATAGCAAAAGAGTTCGATGCGGACAAGTTGGAAGAATACGCACGAATCGTAATGAAAAAAGGAAAATTGAAAGCGTGCATCATTGGTTGGTGTAACCTTTTAATGGGAAAATATAAAGCTGATTTTAAATTAATTGAAGTACAATATTGATATGGAAGAATTAATAGAAAAACTAAAAAAAGAATTAATAGAAGAACTGAATCTTGAAGAAATCACTCCGGAGGAGATTAATCCCGATGAGCCTCTGTTTGGTGATGGTGGCTTAGGGCTTGATTCCATTGACGCTCTCGAAATCATTCTTATTTTAGAGCGTAATTACGGAATCAAAATAAAGAATCCTGCAGAAGGGAAACAGATTTTCTATTCGATACGCACATTAGCTAACTATATATCTGAGAATCAAAAGTAATGAAGATATACGTAACCGGTTTAGGCGTTATTTCTGGTATAGGACTGGGCGTTGAAGAGAATATCACTTCACTCAGAAAACACCAGCATGGCATGGGAAAAGTCACTCTTTTTCCCACAGAGTTGGATGTGCCCGTATCGGAAGTGAAATACAGTAACGAAGAATTAAAACGGTTACTCTCTTTAGATACACAGAAAACATTCTCACGAACTGCTTTGCTGGGTATGTTAGCAGCCAGAGAAGCTATAGACGATGCCCAACTGGATATGGTCTCTTTGCGTACCGGACTCATTTCTTCTACCTCGGTAGGAGGCATGGACCTGAGTGAACACTTCTACGCTTCCTTCAAGAAAGACAACAAAAAAGGACGGTTACGGGAAGTCATCTCTCACGACTGCGGTGCAAGCACTGAAATGATAGCAGATTATCTGAATGTGAACGACTTTGTGACGACTATAAGCACAGCTTGTTCGTCAGCCGCCAATGCTATCATGCTGGGAGCCCGTATGATTAAGAATGGCCTGCTGGACGCTGCCATCGTAGGAGGTGCAGATGCTTTGTGCAAGTTCACCCTGAACGGCTTTAACTCACTCATGATTCTGGATAAGGAACATTGCCGCCCTTTTGACGCGTCACGCGCAGGTCTCAATTTAGGAGAAGGAGCCGGATATATTGTCCTTCAATCAGAAAAGTCACTTCGGAAAGAGGCGTATTGCCTGTTAAGCGGATATTCTAATGTGAATGAAGCTTTTCATCAGACCGGCAGTTCTCCCGAAGGAAACGGGCCTTTCTGGTCTATGAAGGAAGCCATAAAGAAAAGCAATATCCTGCAGGAAGAAATTGATTATATCAATGTACATGGCACAGGAACACCCAGTAACGACCTGTCAGAGGGACTTGCCATTCGACGGATTTTTGGTGATAAGACTCCACCATTCAGCTCTGTCAAGGCATTTATTGGTCACACGTTAGGCGCTTCGGAAGGCATTGAAGCTGTTTACTCAGCTCTCTCGGTACGTCATGGTTTTATCTACCCTAACCTGAACTTCAGAAAACCAGTAGAAGAAACCGGACTGATGCCCGAAACCTCTTTCCGTGAAGGTTTACCTATCCGTAACGTATTATCGAATTCATTTGGGTTCGGTGGAAATGATTCATCGTTACTGTTTTCCACATTAAAATAAAAATGATGCAATCTGTTTATATCAACCATATCACCTCTATTCATACGGATGCGGCTTCCGATAAAGATCCTTATTTATCTGCCAACGAACCAGATTATAAGAGTATTATCACAAATGCCGCACTAAGAAGACGCATGAGTCGCATTATTAAGATGGGGGTTGCCTGCGGTCTGAAATGTATCAATGCTCTGCCTTCCGGGAAAGTAGATGCAATCATCACAGCTACCGGACTGGGATGCCTGGCAGATACAGAGAAATTTCTGAATACAATTATTGAAAACGAGGAACAACTGCTAAATCCAACGCCGTTTATCCAGTCGACCTTCAATACCATCGGAGCTCAAATTGCACTGCTTTACCAGATACATGCCTACAACATGACGTATGTACACCGGGGATTAAGTTTCGAAAGTGCGCTATTGGATGGTATGATGAGAATCCGGGAAGGCGATGAGAATGTTTTGGTGGGGGCAATGGATGAGATTACACCTAACAGCTATATCATACAACAACGATTGGGATTGTTGAGAGATATACAGGCAGGCGAAGGTGCCCAGTTCTTTCTGCTGGGAAAAGAAATCACCCAATCCACTTTGGCAGAATTGATTAGCGTATCCACCTTTATTCATGCACACTCCACACTGGAAATAACTAAAAGAATTCATCGTTTCCTACAAAGCAATCAATTAGCTCCCGAACAAATCAATTGGTTTGTCACCGGTAAAAACGGAAACAAAAATGAAGATGCCATATATACTGCTTTAGAAAACAGTCTGTTTCCTAAAGCAAAATACATCACCTTTAAAGATGAATGTGGTGAATATCCTACGGCTTCTTCTTTTGCTGTATGGAAAGTGGCTAAAGCCCTTGGAGAAAGCCAAAACTCAGGACAAATAGCCTTGATATACAATCACCACCATTCTATTAATCATTCACTTATTCTAATCCGGAAAAGACAATGATAATAGAAGGCTTAATTATATTAATAGTCATTTTTCTCGTCTACGCCTCTTGTAGCATCCGCTCCAATATCTATCTCAAGGTGTTTTGCAAGAAACAGACGGAAGAGAAAATTGTAGCCATTACCTTTGATGATGGACCGGACCCGATACAAACCCCTAAGGTATTGCAGGTTCTCAAAGAACAGCAAATTCCTGCTTGCTTTTTCTGTATCGGTCGTAAAGTGAAAGGCAATGAATCATTGATACGACAAATTATCAACGACGGGCATATGATTGGCAATCATTCTTTTACCCATACCAATCATTTTCCCTTATATAGCCTGTCGCGAATGAAAAAAGACCTACAAGCTTGCCAGTCTGCGTTAGAACAAGTAACTTCGCAAAAAATCAAGTTATTCCGTCCACCATTCGGAGTCACGAATCCTACAATAGCAAAAGTTGTCCGCATATTAGGATATACTCCCATCGGCTGGAATATCAGAACATTCGATACACAGCATCCTTCCAAAGAGAAGGTTCTGCGACGTATCCAAAACAGATTGCGTCCCGGTTCCATTATTCTCTTACATGACCGTATGCCGAATAGTGACCTGTTATTAAAAGAGATACTTAACTTAATTAAAGAACAAGGATATACAGTTGTCCGCCTGGACAAGATGCTATAATCAGAAACCATTATGAGAGCAATACTTATAACACTATTGATGACATTGGGGATTTCCTATACCCATGCCCAGACGATGAAAAGACTAATCCAGACTCAGGACTTTGAAAATCGCCTGGCAAAAGAGGCGCAAACCATACAATCCATTGAAAGTGATTTCACCCAGGTGAAGTATCTGGATATTTTGGATGAGAAAGTCACTTCCAAAGGGAAGTTTTATTATCAAAAGAGCGGTAAGATACGCATGGAATATGCCCAGCCTGTCAATTACTTAATCGTGATAAACGATTCACGCCTCAAAATTGTAGCAGACGGCAAAAAGAGCACCATGAGTCTAAGTGCCAATAAGATGATGAACCAGATGCAAGATATGCTCACAGCATGTATGATAGGTGACCTCAGCAAAATGTCTTCCGACTATAAACTGGAATATTTTGAGAATACCCCATACTATATGGTGAAGATTAGACCGGTCAATAAAGCTATACAAGCCTATATTTCAGGAATTGAGATATATCTGGATAAAAAAGATATGTCAGTCTACAAGTTGCGTCTTTCGGAGACTGCCACCAACTATACGGAGTATGAGTTCTATAACAAAAGTTTTAATGCACTGAAAGATGAAACCCAATTTTCTACTCGCTAATCTGGTTTGTGTGCTGTGCCTGCTCACTTCCTGTGCTTCCCCAAAAGTGGTGGAGAGAGATGCCTCAGTTCATTCGGCTCCCATCATCCATGCACAAGAATTTTCGCAGAAATATAATATGCAACTCGATTTCATGAAGCACCATTTCAGTGGAATGTTGATTGTGAGGGAACTTCCGGATAATGAAATAAGAATATTAGCATCCACCTACTTCGGGCTCAGCCTTTTTGACTTCTCACTTCGCAATGAAGAATTCCACGTCAATAGTTGCATAGAGCCCATGAAGAAAAAGAAAATACTGCGATTACTGGAAACAGACTTCAAGAATCTATTTTTAAACGGGAAGAATATCCGTATCAAAAAGAAAAACAGTACCTTTGAAAAAAGAGTCACAGGCAGCGGGTTCGGTAAATCAGTATTCTATCTGTCAGAGTTCGTATCAGGATATCCTGAACAGATAAAAATAAAACACCCTTGGCTGCGGCTAAGCATACAGTTGGACAAACTAAAAGAGAAACAAGATTAATATGGCTGAACTTTTTTCCAATTTCTATCATATCACACAGTCTGAGAATATCAATGAAACAGATTGGATGGTGCGGGTCATGCTCAACCCACAACATCCTGTCTACGCCGGACACTTTCCACAACAACCTGTGGTTCCGGGAGTCTGTATACTGCAAATAATAAAGGAATGCTTAGAGAAAATACACCAAGCTCCTTTGCAATATAAGCAAATAGCATCGTGCAAGTTCCTCTCAGCCATTAATCCGAATGAAACGCCCGAATTGAAATTCTCAATTACGACAAAGAGAAGTGAGACAGATACCCTCCTGGTTCTGGTTGAAGGTGCATCTTCAAAAGATATTTGTATCAAGTTAAAAGCGCAATTAATCGATAAATAAACATGGAGGAATGTAACGCGGAACAATGGCATGAAAAAGCCGGGCAACTTGAAATTGTAGTGATTATACCTACCTACAATAACGGGACGACACTGGCTACCGTGATTGAAGATGTACTTTTCTACACGGAAAACATCATCGTTGTCAATGACGGCTCCACCGATAACACCCCTGTCCTTCTGGAAAACTATCCGAACCTGCGTGTCATCACCCACCCCACTAATAAGGGAAAAGGAACAGCCTTGAAAAACGGATTGAAACAAGCCAAAGAAGCCGGATACCGATATGCCATCACTATTGATTCGGATGGACAACATTTTGCATCGGATATCCCCATATTCATTAAGGAAATAGAAAAAGAACCGGATACTTTATTAGTAGGCGCCCGCAACCTGACTTCGGACAATATGCCGGGCAAGAATACATTTGCCAATAAGTTCTCCAATTTCTGGTTTAAACTTGAAACCGGAATAAAGCTTCAGGATACTCAATCGGGTTACCGGCTCTATCCGTTAGATAAAATCAATGTGCAGAGATTCTACTATACTGCCAAATATGAATTTGAGCTTGAAGCACTGGTCTTTGCCGCATGGAGAGGAACTACGGTCCGGAACATACCTATACATGTGTATTATCCACCTCAGGAAGAACGTATTTCACATTTCCGTCCTTTCCGGGACTTCACCCGCATCAGTATATTGAATACTCTATTAGTATTCATCACTTTCCTCTGGATATATCCGCGTAACTTCTTCCGAAAACTAACTTGGAGCAACTGCCGGAAATTTTTCCATACCCACATTACTCATTCCAATGAATCGAACCTGAAAATCACTTATGCCATCATGCTGGGTGTTTTTATGGGAATCGTTCCCATCTGGGGATACCAGATGCTCGCCACACTTTTTTTAGCTCATTTGCTCAAACTCAACAAGGTGATAGCCATTGTAGCCGCTAATATCAGTATCCCCCCTATGATTCCTTTTCTGCTGTATGGCAGTTATCTGACAGGATGTAAGGCTTTGGGCAGACCAATTGAGCTTCACCTTACCGACATTTCATTTGAAAATGTGAAATCAGTTTTAGAGCAATATTTAATTGGAAGTGTTATCTTTGCAACCGCTTGTAGTATATTGGCAGGTATTATAGCTATCAGCCTGCTTACCATATACAGAAGGTCCAGAACAGCATGACTCAATTCTTTATCAAACTATACAATTATTTCAATAGACACAAAGTCCTCTTCTATTTGTCACTCTGTGTCTGTGTCCTCTTTATGGGGTACTTCGCTTATCAGGTTAGGTTTGAGGAGAATGTGACGCGCTTCTTTCCCGACACGAAAAGTAGCCAAAACATCACTAAGGTATTTGATAATCTAAAGATAAAGGATAAGATTATCCTTCTAATCTCTCCTATCGACTCTACAACAACTCCCGAATTGATGATAGAAGCCGGAGACCAGCTTAAGCAAAACCTATTAGAGAAAGCCAATCGAGTCTGGATTAAAGATATTTTTTCGGAAGTAGATGAAACCACGATTGAGAAAGCCGGTAATTTCGTTTATGATAACCTCCCCCTGTTTCTAACAGAGAAAGACTATCAGCACTTTGATTCACTTCTGACGCAGGAAGGTATAGAAACCGCTATGCGGAGAAATTATACCAACCTTCTCTCTCCTGCAGGTATAGCACTGAGAAGTTATATACAAAGAGACCCGTTGGGACTTGGGAATAACATCTTAAAACACTTGCAGGATTTTCAGTTGGAAACCAACTATGAAATCAATAACGGGCATATCTTTTCGAAAGACGGCAACACTTTGCTAATGTTTGTAACACCGGTATTCGGAACAGGAAGTACAGGTGAAAACGACAAGCTCATCCGGATACTTGAAGACGAATTGCAACAGGTGCAAAAAGAACACCCCTCAATCAGTGCCTCTTACTTCGGAGGTCCTTCGGTAGGGGTCTACAACGCACGGCAAATAAAAAAGGATACCATCATCACTTCTTCAATTGCACTACTGATTATCATTGTTTTTATCTCGTTAGTATTCAAGCACAAGAAGTCTATTCCCCTTATTGTCACTCCGGTTTTATTCGGTGGACTGTTTGCTTTATGCCTGATTTATTTCATTCAGGGGTATATTTCCGCGATAGCCGTAGGTGCCGGGTCGGCCATTCTGGGTATTGCATTGAGTTACTCCATACATATGCTGGCACATCAAAACCATGTTTCCACCGTCCAGCAGTTAATTAAAGAAATAACCTACCCGCTTACAGTAGGTAGTTTCACTACCATTGGTGCATTCTTCGGGCTCACTTTCACCACTTCCGAACTTTTACGGGATTTTGGTTTATTTGCCTCCCTGGCACTTATCGGCACCACCCTTTTCTGCCTCATCTATCTTCCGCATTTTCTGAAAGGGCAAGCCGATGTGAAACAAGGCAAGGTATTACGATTCATTGAAAAGATTAATGCCTATCCATATGAAAAAAACAAATGGCTGGTGGGAATCATCGTCATTATTACACTGGTCAGCCTGTTTACTTCACAAAAGGTCCGGTTCAACGAAGACATGATGAGCCTCAATTATGAGCCTCAACACTTAAAACAAGCAGAAGCCAAACTGGAACAGCTTTTCAATACTCAGGAGAAAACCGTTCTCTTTGTCAGCATAGGCAAAAACATGCCCGAAGCCCTTGAGCGTTATGCAAACACAAACCGCCATTTGTCTGCTTTTAAAGATCAGGGATTAATCAAAGCATATGCCTCTGCCGAACAATTCCTTATCTCACCGGAAGAGCAGCAAAAACGGCTCGAACAATGGAACAGATATTGGGGAGAACCGGGTAAAATATCGGCTATCCATAAATATATAGAAGATGCCGCCCGAACTTATCATTTCCGGCAAGGCAGCTTCGATGCATTTTACCAGTGGTTAGAGCATCCCTTTCGACTCTATAATTATCAAGATGATACGAATAGTATTGCCACAACTTTATTGAACGAATGGCAAACAAGTGCCGACTCCATCACTATGCTTGTCACCCAAGTACGTATCAGTGACGATAATAAAGAAGAGGTATACCAACAATTCAAGAATGACACCGATGTCGTTGTTTTCGACCGGAGCTATTTTACCAACCAATGGGTTTCCGCCATTAACAATGACTTTTACCTGATACTTTATATTTCATCACTCCTTATATTCCTGGCACTATTGATTTCGTACGGACGTATAGAACTGACTCTGATAAGTTTCCTGCCCATGCTTATCAGTTGGACGATCATCTTAGGATTGATGGGGATTTTGGGAATAGAGTTCAATATCATCAATATCATTCTTTCCACTTTTATTTTCGGTATTGGAGACGACTTCAGTATTTTCATCATGGACGGGCTTCAAAACAAATACGGGACAGGGAAAACAATTCTCAATTCTCATAAAACGGCCATTTTCTTCTCTGCATTCACTGCCGTTGTAGGAATGGGAACTTTAGTATTCGCAAAACATCCTGCCCTACAATCCATTTCCTTGATTTCTATTCTTGGAATGGCTGCCGTTGTATTAGTGGCCTACACCATACAGCCTATCATTTTCCAATTCTTTATTGCCAAACCGGCTTCAAAAGGATTACCCCCGTACACACTGATAGGATTACTCCGTACCATCATCCTTTTCATGCTCTTTGTTATAGGATGCATCATCCTGAGAGTTCTCATTTTCTTATTATACCTCATCCCGGTACGCCGCACCTATAAACAACAGTTTGTTTGCCGGATTATCAATATCACTTGCAAAGGAATATTGGCAGTAGCGACATTCGTACGTAAAGAACATATCAACGCAGCCGGTGAGACATTTAGGAAACCGGCTATTATAATAGCTAATCACCAGTCTTTCATTGATATTCTGGAGTTATTATCTTTCTCTCCAAAGATCATCATGATTACCAATCACTGGGTATGGAATTCTCCGATATTCGGGAAAGTTATCCAATATGCAGGCTTCTTCCATGTGGATGAAGGGTATGAGCTTTGTGTGGAACGGATGCGTGAAAAAGTCAGAGAGGGGTATTCCATTGCCATTTTCCCAGAAGGAACCCGGACTTATGACGGCAAGATGAAACGTTTCCACAAAGGAGCTTTTTACTTATCGGAAACTCTTCAACTGGATATTATTCCTATCCTTTTATATGGAAACGGAAAGATTATTGCCAAAGCCCAACCCTTCTACATCCGCAAAGGCATTATCTTCTCCAAAATATTACCCCGTATCCCTTACAATGACTATTCGTTCGGGACGACTTACCAGGAACGTACCAAACGTATTTCTTCTTATATGAAAGAAGAATATGCCCGTATCTGCCAAGAAAAGAATACACCAGAGAATCCCGCATTTTATGAAGCTTTAGTATTGAATTATATCTACAAAGGCCCTATCATCGAATGGTACATCCGCATCAAAGTGAAGATGGAACAGAATTATCAACTGTTCAACCAACTGATTCCGATGAGAGGACAAATTACGGATATTGGTTGCGGGCTCGGTCCTTTGTGTTACATGCTGGCCATGATATCCAAAGAAAGGCAAATATTAGGGATTGACTATGACGAAGATAAAATAGCCATTGCGCAACATGGTTGGCTTCGCGATGAAAATCTCCGCTTTGAGCATGCCGATGCATCAGTTTACGAGTTTCCGGAAAGCGATGTATTTATCCTAAATGACATATTGCACTATATGAATTATCAGCATCAACATGACTTGTTGGTGAAATGCGCCATCCTACTTCGTCCTGGAGGAATGATTATTGTACGTGACGGAAATGCTGCCGATACTCATAAACACCGGTTGACCCGCCTCACGGAAGTACTTTCTACCCGAATTGTAAACTTTAACCGAACCACGGAAGCACTCTGTTTCACTTCCGGAGATCAAATTCAGAGTATAGCCCAGGAATGCGGAATGAAAGTAGAGACCATTCGGAATGACAAATACACATCGAATACCATCTACATACTAAAGAAGAGCAATGAACATGAGTAAGTATGACATCATCATCATAGGAAGCGGATTAGGCGGTCTTGAGTGTGGAACCATACTCAGTAAGGAAGGCTACAACGTATGTGTACTCGAAAAGAACGAGCTATTCGGAGGTTGTTTTCAAACCTACCGTAGGAAAGGGCATTTGCTCGATACAGGTATTCACTATATTGGCAGTCTGGACGAGGGGCAGATGATGCACCAGTTCTTTCAATATACAGGAATCATGGACAATCTGAAAGTTCGTAAACTGGATGAAAATGCTTTCGATAAGATTTACTACAAGAATCGTGAATATGATTATGCCATGGGATACAGTTCCTTTGTCGATACCCTTTGTAAAGCATTTCCTCACGAAAAAGGGAATCTTCTGCAATACACAACGTTACTGAAAGAAGTAGGCAGTCTGATTAGTGTAGAGAATCTGAAGAAGGGAATCATATCTACCGAAGGAATGAAGTATTTCAATACTTCGGCAGCAGGTATGATAGCTCAAATCACTTCCAATCCGGATTTACAATCAGTACTGGCAGGTTCGGCACTTCTGTATGGCGGACTGAGGGAGCACTCCAACTTCTATGAACACGCCATGATTAACAACTCCTACATACAAGGAGCCTATCGGTTCATTGACGGAAGTATGCAAGTGGCCTCTGAAATGATTAACGTCATCCGCACTAATGGAGGCACAGTGCTGAATAATAGTAAAGTCACCCGTATCATTGTAGATAACAACCAAGTGCAAGGTGTAGAAATCAACGGCACAGAACGGATAGACAGTAAATACGTCATCTCCAATGTACATCCCAAGCAAACATTAACTTTGCTGGATAAGAACCGTTCTATCAAGAATGCCTATATCTCGCGCATCAATTCGTTAGAAAACACCTATGGCATATTCACCCTCCATTTGGTGATGAAGGAGAAAAGCTATCCATATCTGAACCAGAACCTCTATCTGCATGGAGATAATGATGTATGGTATGACAAAAAGGCCAATATGGGATGCACCACCAATTGCATGATTTCTACACAAGCTTCTTCCCGCAACAGTGACTATGCAGACGTGATATCCATCCTGACCCCCATGTATATAGACGAACTATCTGCCTGGCTACATACTCTTCCCGAACAAAGAGGCGAAGAATACAAAGCTTTCAAAAAGGAAAAAGCCACGCAGCTATTGGAGTTCATCAAAAGCCACGAAATAGACTTCACTGACCATATTGAAGCAATGTACACCACTACCCCGCTAAGTTACAGGGACTTTACGGGTACTTGCGACGGCTCTGCCTATGGAATTATCAAAGATTACAAATGTCCGCAGGTAGGATTTGTCTCCACACGAACCAAACTAGGTAACTTATTTCTTACCGGACAAAACTTGAATGTCCACGGTGCTTTAGGAGTAACGTTAACCTCCATCATTACTTGCGGTGAACTACTGGGACACGAATATTTAGCTAAAAAGATAGGCCATGCATAAGATTATAAAGAAAACAATCAAATATACAGCATGTGGCATAGGGTTACTTCTCCTTGCTATTATCCTCTTTATATCCGCACTTTATTTCTCTGCTGATATGCTGACTCCCGAATATACTTCCCAATCTACCGGAGAAGTAATACAAACAGACAGCCTACGGCAATATAAAGGAAATTATCTGCGGCACAGTAATAGTGGTTTGTGGGAGTTAAAAGTGAATGGCAATGCCTTCCAGCGTGGTGAAGCCATAGGAAAGCTTTCTCCTGATTTACTATATTATCAGGAAAAAGTCTTCGTGGATCAGATACGTGAGATCGTACCCTCAGATAATTACCTCAAATTCCTGCGCTTCTTTATCGTGCTCTTCAACCGCAATTTAGGAAAGAATGTCCCGGAAGAATTCAGAGATGAAATTTACGGCATTTCACTCTCTTGCACACACGAATATGACTTTATCGGCACTCCCTACGAACGCCAACTAAATTACCACTCAGCACATGACCTGGGGCATGCCATGCAAGACTACATGCTGGTAGGTTGCAGTTCCTTCGCCACTTGGGGAGAAAACAGTGTCGATTCATCTCTCATCATCGGGCGTAATTTCGATTTCTATATGGGCGATAAGTTCGCACACAACAAACTGGTATCTTTCTATCAGCCGGAGCAAGGTTATAAATTCGCTTCCGTTGGTTGGCCGGGCATGATTGGTGTACTTTCAGGCATGAATGAAACCGGACTGACAGTAACCATCAATGCAGCCAAATCAACTATGCCGACGGCTTCCGCCACTCCCATCTCTATCCTGACCAGAGAAATCCTGCAATATGCTTCGACCATTGACGAAGCATACACCATTGCCCTGAAACGAAAAACATTTGTTTCCGAATCCATACTAGTCGGTTCGGCCCGGGACGGGAAAGCTGCTATCATTGAAAAGTCACCGGAGAAAACAGCACTCTTTACGGGAAGTGGCAATCAGATTATTTGCACAAACCATTATCAATCGGATGCTTTCCGTAACGATGAACGCAATCAGGAAAACATAGCAACTTCTGATAGTCCCTATCGTTTTGCCCATCTGCAAGAATTGCTGGAAGAAAACAAGCCCATCAACAGTGTGAAAGCCGCTGCCATACTCCGCAACCAGAAAGGATTGAACAATGTTGATTTAGGTATGGGAAATGAAATGGCTATCAATCAACTCATTGCCCATCATTCGATCATCTTTCTGCCGGAACAGCAAATTATGTATGTATCCACTCCCCCCTGGCAATGCGGAAAGTACATGGCGTATGACCTTAATAAAATATTCAGCGATACAGTAGACTTCCGCCACGAAATTGCAAGCCCTGAACTGACCATCCCCGAGGATAGCTTTATCAAGCAAGCAAAGTACAGGCAGTTCATGGCTTATAAAAAGCTCACAAAGCTCATCCGGGAAAAGACCCAACGAAAAGAAACACTGGAAGCCAAAGTATTGAATCTATATGAAGCATCCAACCCTTCCTTCTATTACGTTTATGAGGTATTGGGTGACTATCATGCCGCCATGCAGCAAATCAGTATGGCCATTACATATTGGCAGAAAGCACTGACAATGCCTATTCCCAAACAAGCGGAAAAAGAGCGTATCCAACAAAAAATCAATAAGAACTCATAATATGGAAAAGAACCCAGACATTCAGTTCCGTTCCCCGGAAGAAATCAAATCATATCAGGAAACCAGGCTTATCGAAACCTTGGTCTATCTTCAGGCACATTCCCGATTCTATCAACAGATGTTTCGTGAACACTCCATAGATATCTCCCGCATAAAAACGATAGAAGACCTGCAACAAATACCAGTCACCACCAAGACAGACCTGCAACTACATAATAATGAGTTTATCTGTGTTGATAGAGATGCTATCATCGATTATGTAACCACTTCCGGCACTTTAGGTGATCCGGTTACTTTCGTACTCACCTCTGCAGACCTTGACCGTCTGGCTTACAACGAATATTTGTCTTTCAACACCGCCGGATGTAGCCGGAAAGATATATTGCAACTAATGACTACCATAGACCGCCGCTTCATGGCAGGTCTGGCCTATTACCTGGGAGCCCGGGAACTGGGTATGGGAGTAGCCCGCGTAGGCAATGGAATACCGGAGTTGCAATGGGACACTATCCACCGTATTCATCCCACCTGTGGCATGGTAGTGCCCTCATTCCTTATCAAACTGATAGAATTCGCCGAAAAAAATCAGATTGATTACAATAACAGTTCGATGAAAAAGTGTGTGTGCATCGGTGAAGCATTGCGCAATCCTGATTTCACCCTGAACACCCTCGGGCAGCGTATCAACGAAAAATGGCCGTCACTCCAACTGTATTCCACTTATGCTTCTACAGAAATGCAGTCATCTTTCACCGAATGTTCCGAATTCCATGGCGGACACTTGCAACCCGAACTCATCATCGTAGAGTTTCTCGATGACAAAAATCTTCCGGTGAAAGAAGGAGAACCGGGTGAGGTAACCATTACTACATTGGGAGTTGAAGGTATGCCTTTGCTCCGTTTCAAAACCGGAGACATTTGCTATCACTATACGGAATCTTGCACTTGCGGACGGAATACCATCCGGTTAAGTTCTGTTTTAGGGCGAAAAGGGCAAATGATAAAATACAAAGGAACCACCCTCTATCCACCCGCATTATTCGATATATTGGACGATATACCTAAGGTAAAGAACTATGTTGTTGAGGTATATACCAATAAATTAGGTACGGATGAAATACTAATCCGCATTGGCAGTGAAGAGAACAGCGAAAGCTTTGCAAAAGAAATAAAGGACCTGTTCCGTTCTAAAATACGGGTAGCTCCTACCATCCGGTTCGAACCAGCTGACTACATTGCCCAGATACAAATGCCCCCTATGAGCAGAAAAAGTATAAAATTCTTTGATTTACGGTAACTAATTTCTACTTTTGACATAAGAATAGACTTAATACTTACTCTAAATTATTAATTGTATGAAAAAGTTATTAACCCTTTTCCTTCTGGCAACAAGCATGATTTGTTTCGGACAAAACAGAGACTTCCTGAAAGAAGTTTCAGGTATCAATTTCTATGGGGTGGATTATTCTGCGGCAAAAGTGTTCGGTGCGGCTGAGACTCCTGAAGAGTTCAGAATAGCATTTGCCAAGATTAACCGTCTGTTCATCACTGAGGCAAAAAAGTATGATGTAAGTAAGAAGCTGAAAGTTAAAGTCAACGAGATCTCACTCAACGCTGTTGATAAAGTGAATCAGGACATTGACCTCAGTCAACTGATGACGACCAGTGCAGACTATACATTGAGCGAACAAGACATTAAACGGGTTTTAGAAGCACTTCCTATACAAAGTCAGCCGGGCATTGGGCTGGTTATCATCGCTAAGTTACTGAATAAGGCAGAGGGATACGGTTCCTATCAGGTAGTATTCTTCAATACTGAAACCAAAGAAATAGTAGAAGACTGGGCAACCGGTGGCAAAGCCAAAGGTTTCGGACTTCGTAACTATTGGGCTGGTTCCATCCATAAGGTTATCAACAACCTGTAAACTAAATATTTACTAAATAAAAAATGAGAAAATTACTATTATTGTGCGTCCTATTAATAGGCGCCTGCCTTCACTGCATGGCACAAAACTACACCGAAGTCGTTTATTTGAAAAATGGAAGTATTATCCGAGGTATTATCATCGAACAAGTACCCAACAGTTCTTTAAAAATACAAACTGCCGATGGAAGTATCTTTGCTTATTCAATGGATGAAGTTGTGAAAATTACAAAAGAAGTAGGTGCTTCCAGAAACAAGTACGAAAGATTTGGAGAAAAGAAATCACTGAAAGGCTACAAAGGCTTTGTCGAAACCGGTTATATCTTTGATCTCAGTGATTGTAATGCCAACAGATTCGAATTATCAACTACACACGGTTATCAGTTTAATAACTATTTATTTGTCGGAGGTGGTGCCGGAATAAACTTCTATACGGATGCAGATTTATATTCCGTTCCTTTATTTGCCAGTTTCAGAGCTAACTTCATGAATAAAAAGATTACACCGTTTGCTGATATCAAAAGCGGTTATACGGTCGGCGATGTTGAAGGAGCCTTTGTTACAGTAGGTTTTGGTGTACGCTTTGCTCTTGCCAAGAAAATGGCACTGAATCTTAAACTGGAATATGCATATCAAGAGTATGATTACGAATATTATTATAGTAGTAGTTCATATTATTATGATAATGAATCTATAAATGGCATCGGAGTCAAGCTTGGTTTTGAATTCTAAATGAAATAATCCCTATAAATAAGAAAACCGGATTGAAGGTTGTAACAGTCTTCAATCCGGTTTTTATTTTATCCGGTTCGTCTTCCAAATTTCGTTTATTCTCCTATGTCCTGAATATCTTTCTTCAATTCATCAATCTGTTCATAAGTGAAGCCATCAAGAGCTTTCTTCATACTGAGCAGTTCCTCACGGACGGCTTTCAACCGCTCTACGATTTCAAAGTTACGAAGGGTGTTTTCTTTATTATCTTTCATCCGCTGGCGCGCACCAGGCAACGTCATGCCCCGTTCCTTCACCAAATGATAAATCAGTTTCACCGTTTCAATGTCCTCTTTGCGATATTGCCGCACGCCACGACTACCCTTCTTCGGGGAAAGTTGTGGAAACTCTTTTTCCCAAAAACGCAACAAGGACTCATTGACATCGAACATCTGAGCTACCTCACTGATGGAATAGTATAACTTCAGGTCTTTATCCATAATTAATCAAGGACTTTACCATGGTTGGCAGCAATCTGTATCATGCGGTCATAATCCTCGGCAGTCAAATCCATAAAGTAGTAGTTGACGGGATTAACCACCTGCCCTTTGACATGAACTTCATAATGCAAGTGAGGACCGGTGCTTTTTCCTGTGCTACCCACTCCGGCAATTACTTCGCCGCGCACGACCTTCTTTCCGAGTTTCGTCCGGTATTCCTTTAAGTGGCCATATAAAGTCTGGTAACCAAAGCCATGGTCTATCACAATAGTATTGCCATAGCCGGTTTCCCAGCCCATCTTCACCACCGTACCGTCTCCTGTGGCGTAAACGTCCGTTCCAATAGGTGCGGAGAAGTCCATACCGGCATGGAATTTCGTAGTACCATAGATAGGGTCGATACGCGTGCCATAGCCGGATGCTGTTTTACGAAGGTCTTTATTGGAAATAGGCTGGATAGCAGGAATACAACGCAGCATTTCGTCATGGCTCTTACACATATCCACCACATCATCGAAAGAACGGGACTGGATATAAAGCTGCTTACTGAGCATATCCATCTTCTGAGTAGTATTCACCACCAGGTCGGAGTTAGCCATATCCATCAAATGTTCGTAACGATTGGTGCCGCCATATCCTGCCTGACGAATAGCTGACGGTATGGGGTCTGCTGCAAAAATAACCCGATATAAGTTATCATCGCGTTGCTGCACATCCTGCAACACGCCCATAGCCTCGTCCAAACGACGGGAAAGCACATTATACTGCGCTAAAAGTTGGCTATTTTCCTTTCGTAATTCTTTCTCGGAAGGAGAACCGAAGATAATTAGCAGAACAATGAAGCTGCCCGCACCTAAGCCCATGCCAATGAATAAACGGCGTAAAAGGCTCACCGCCCGTTGCCTGACGGTAGGGTAAATACGATCATAGGTCTGCGTCTGTGGATTATAAATGTAGTAAACTTTGCGCATCTTTTGGAAATATTTCGCTCGTTAATACGGCAAAAGTAATAAAAACAAGCTATCTTTGCACAGTTTTTTCAAGAATATTAATACTAAGTAGCAAGTAGTTAGTAGATAACAGAGAGTAAAAAACAGTAATAGATTAAGATAAATAGAAGAGTATGTTGACTGCAAATGAAATCCGGAACTCATTTAAGAGTTTCTTCGAGAGCAAAGGCCACCAAATCGTGCCTTCGGCTCCTATGGTAATTAAAGATGACCCGACACTGATGTTTACCAATGCGGGGATGAACCAGTTCAAAGATATTATTTTGGGAAACCACCCAGCGAAATATAAAAGAGTCGCTGACTCACAGAAATGTCTACGCGTTAGCGGAAAGCACAATGACCTAGAAGAAGTAGGACACGATACATACCATCACACCATGTTCGAGATGTTGGGTAACTGGTCATTCGGTGACTACTTTAAAAAAGATGCCATCAACTGGGCATGGGAATACTTGGTGGAAGTGCTGAAGATAGATCCCAAAAACCTTTACGCTACTGTTTTCGAAGGTAGTCCCGAAGAAGGACTGGAACGTGACAACGAAGCCGCTTCCTTTTGGGAGCAATACCTTCCGAAAGACCATATCCTCAACGGAAACAAGCACGATAACTTTTGGGAAATGGGTGATACAGGACCATGCGGTCCGTGCTCCGAGATACATATAGATTCACGTTCGGAAGAAGAGAAAGCTAAAGTTCCCGGTAATCAATTGGTGAACAAAGACCATCCGCAGGTTATCGAAATCTGGAACCTTGTGTTCATGCAATTCAACCGTAAGGCTGACGGCAGTCTGGAAGGACTTCCTGCCAAAGTTATTGACACGGGTATGGGCTTTGAACGTCTGGTGCGCACATTGCAAGACAAGACATCCAATTATGACACGGATGTATTTCAACCGATACTGAAGGCTATTGCCGATATGGCAGGCACTACTTATGGCAAAGATAATCAGCAGGATATTGCTATGCGCGTAATTGCCGACCACATCCGCACAATTGCTTTCTCCATTACAGACGGTCAGTTGCCCTCGAATGCAAAAGCCGGATACGTAATCCGCCGTATTCTTCGCCGTGCCGTTCGTTATGGTTACACATTCCTGGGACAGAGACAGGCATTCATGTACAAACTGCTCCCTGTTCTGATTGAGAATATGGGCGAGGCTTATCCGGAACTGGAAGCACAGAAGGAACTTATCAGCAAAGTTATTAAGGAAGAAGAAGATTCTTTCCTCCGCACACTGGAAACCGGTATCCGCCTGCTGGAGAAAACGATGGCTGACGCCAAAGCTGCCGGAAAGACAGAAATCAGCGGTAAAGACGCTTTTACCTTATATGATACTTTCGGTTTCCCCCTCGACTTGACGGAGCTGATTCTCCGCGAGAACGGTATGACTGCCGACATCAAAGAGTTTGACGCTGAAATGCAACAACAGAAACAACGTGCTCGCAATGCCGCCGCTATCGAAACCGGTGACTGGATTACGCTGAAAGAAGGAACGACCGAATTCGTTGGTTACGACTATACGGAATACGAAACAAGTATCCTCCGCTACCGTCAAGTGAAACAGAAAAACCAGACATTGTATCAGATTGTACTGGACTACACCCCATTCTATGCAGAGAGTGGTGGTCAGGTAGGTGATACAGGTGCACTTGTCAGCGAATTCGAAACGATTGAAGTGATTGATACCAAGAAGGAGAACAACCTTCCGATACATATCACCAAAAAGTTACCCGAGCATCCGGAAGCTCCGATGATGGCCTGCGTGGATACCGATAAGCGTGCTGCCTGTGCAGCCAACCACTCGGCTACTCACTTGCTGGACTCTGCACTCCGTGAAGTATTGGGAGAGCATGTAGAGCAAAAAGGTTCTTTGGTAACTCCAGACTCACTGCGTTTCGACTTCTCCCACTTCCAGAAGGTGACAGATGAAGAAATCCGCCGGGTGGAACACTTGGTAAATGCCAAAATCCGTGCCAATATATTTTTAAAGGAATATCGCAATATTCCTATCGAAGAGGCTAAAGAATTGGGGGCTATTGCACTGTTCGGTGAGAAGTATGGTGACCATGTACGTGTAATCCAGTTCGGTTCATCCGTTGAGTTCTGCGGTGGTATACACGTTGCCGCTACGGGAAGCATCGGTATGATGAAGATTGTTGCTGAAAGTTCTGTTGCTGCCGGTGTACGCCGTATCGAAGCATACACAGGTGCGCGCGTAGAAGAATTGATGGACACCATCGAAGATACCGTACGCGATTTGAAAGCACTCTTCAACAATGCTCCCGACCTGGGCGGAACCATCCGTAAGTATATCGAAGAGAATGCCGGATTGAAGAAACAGATGGAAGACTTCATGAAGGAGAAAGAGGCTCAGATAAAAGAAAGACTGTTGAAGAATGTACAGGAAATCCACGGTATAAAGGTTATTAAGATTTGTGCTCCGATACCTGCTGAAAGCATTAAGAACATTGCCTTCCAATTACGCGGAGAAATCACAGAGAACCTGTGTTTCGTTGCCGGAACAGTGAATGAAGGTAAACCGATGCTGACAGTTATGCTGAGCGATAACCTCGTTGCAGGCGGATTAAAAGCCGGAAACCTTGTGAAAGAAGCCGCCAAACTAATACAAGGTGGTGGTGGTGGTCAGCCTCACTTCGCAACAGCCGGTGGCAAGAATGCTGACGGACTGAATGCAGCGATAGAAAAGGTGCTGAAACTTGCCGGAATTTAAAGACCAGACTATGTGGGTGGACGAATAATTATTCGCCCCTACAAGTAAATAACAGGCGAAAAACTTGATTTCGACATCCGGATATCGTACCTTTTGTCAAGGTAATTCTGATTTAGATCCGAAAAGATATATAGTAAAGAGAAGAAGCGAATGCTTCTTCTCTTTATATTTGGGGTAAACGCACCATCTGTTTGCAGAAAATAGAAACGGGAAAGCCGAAGCCCTCCCGTTCCGTTAAACATCCATAAATTCTCTCTTGACAAAAAGGCCGGATTAGTATACCTTCTTAGTTCTTCTCCACATAATTATATTGCGATAGGCGCTCTATATGATAAACTTTACATCCCTCCGGAACCTCTACCGGACAAATCTCAGTAACATTCTCCCAAAGATCCCACTGTGCACTTTCCAAAGAAGTTCTGGTAGTTTCAGGAAGAGCACCAGCACGATAAAGATGTTTCTCTTCATTATAAGTAAATAACAAACCTACTCGTTCAGTTTCACCCTCAAGAACTGATACTTTTTCATACCGTCCTATCATAGGAGCAATCGTAGAGTCATCCGGATGGACACGCAATACTCCACCTTCCCACATTTCATATTCATCATCCGGTAATAACTCATAACTTCCTCCCAGTTTTACGGTAAAAGTATTCACAAAAGCATTCGTGATTTCAGTTTTTTGTTCTTCCGCAACCTCTCCGGTAACTGCTATACCTTCTTTCACTTTATACAAAACCAACTTCACACGCTCATCCACCGTCACTTGCAACGATGCTGAAGCACCATTACCGTCCCTTACTGTTATCACAATCTGCCCCTCCGTTTTAGGAGTCACTTGTATGCGTTGATAACCATTCTCACTCTTTATAAAAGCAGCAGTTGCTATGGAATTATCTCCATTTACTATAGAGTAGTTACCGTCACCACCATCTACACCGACAATTATGCCGTCCGGTTTAGTCAAATAGAGATTTACGGAACCAATCAGATTATCACATGTCCCTATTTGATAAATAGGTGCATCACCTGTAAAGAAGACCATATCACGGTAATCATTCTCGCATGCAGTACCTACAAACAAGAGTGAAATCAACATTAGAATAGAGTAGATGTATTTCATTGTTTTAGCTTTTTTAGTTTGATTTCATATTATGAAAATGCACGCTTTAGGTAATTACTGCATGGAAGCTGATATTTTTTTTATTTTCAATATCTTATAGTATTTGTTCTTTCGGATAATTCACTAGATACAAAGTACCCGTAGCCCGGGTAAAAGCCGTATATAACCAACGGAAATAATCCGGTGTCAGATATTCATCCGTCATATACCCCTGGTCGAGAAATACATTCTTCCACTGCCCGCCCTGCGCTTTATGGCAAGTGATGGCATAAGCGTACTTCACCTGCAAAGCATTATAATGCGGGTCCGCTTTCATCTTCTTCATCCGTTCGCGCTTCATGGAAATGTCAGCGTAATCTTCGAGCACAGCATAGAACAGTCGGTCATTATCCGCCTTAGGCAAAGCAGGTGCATCCGTATGCAAAGTGTCCAGCAACAGGTTAACTTCCAGCTCAAAATCCCCGTAATCAGGGAAGGCAAGCAGGACTTCCGCAAAACGAAAGCCATACAACTCACGCGTCCGCCGCATCCGGCGGAGAACAGCAATTTCACCATTGGCAATGAAATCCATCTCTTTACTTTTCTCTGTCCAGTAATAATTATTCTTCGCTACCATCAGCAAGTCGCCCGTATTCAATTCATCTTCCCGCCAGAGAATTTGCGCACGTATACCATTATTATATATATTTGCCCGCTTGTTCGAACGGCAGATTACGATGGTTTCGTCCATCCCGTCATGGTCGTAGCAAGCACTTAGTGTATCTATCAACTCATCACCCGGCACCACTTTCATATCGGCAAAACCCGACACCTTTATCTTAGGCAGGCTTTCACAAGCATCTTCTGCTATGAGCTGGCGCAAGCGGGTAGCATTCCACAAGATACCCGAATCCTGTACTTGGCGCACCACTTGCGTTAAGTCAACTTCTATCACTTCCAGTCCATATCCTTTCAGCGCCTCAGCAAACAAGGCAGGGCTTTGTTCTTCCCCCACCGGAGGAAGTTGTGCTGTATCCCCCATCAATATCAGACGACATCCGGTGCCGGAATAAACAAACTGTATCAGGTCATCCAGCAACCGTCCCGTCCCAAACACAGCACCAGACAAACCCTCGTTCGAAATCATCGAAGCCTCGTCTACTATATATAAGGTATGTGTAGTCAGATTATCATTTACAGAAAAATTACTCACCTCATTGGAGAAAGATTGCTGACGGTAAATCTTTTTGTGAATAGTAAACGCCGGATGCCCCGCATAAGCAGAAAAAACTTTCGCCGCCCGCCCCGTAGGAGCCAACAGAATTGACTTCTGTTGCAACTTATCCAATGTCCGTACCAGCGCACCTACCAGTGACGTTTTTCCCGTACCGGCATACCCCCGCAGCACAAAAACCGCATCATTACGGGGAGCTAACAAGAAGGTGGCTAATGATTTTAGTACTATTTCTTGTTCAAAAGTTGGTTCATAAGGAAAATTTTCCTTAATTTGCGTTTCTAAATAGTTATTTATCATTTTTGTAATAGAAAAAAGTTACAGGAACTATCGCCATTAGAATTATTTATTTTATTTTTGCGGTACGAATATAACAACTAAAAAACATATTTATCATGAAAACAGTATTTAATGTCGTTTTAGGCTTGTGTGCAGTGGTATTGATTTACATCTGCTATACCAGCATTATGGGTCCTATTAATTTCGAAAAGGCTAAAAAGCACAGGGAAAAGGCAGTTATCGCCCGTTTAATGGACATCCGTAAAGCACAGCAGGAGTACCGTAACTTGAACCACCAACAGTACACGGCAAGTTTCGACACCCTGATTCATTTTGTTAAAAACCAGAAGTTACCTTTCATCTACAAAGAAGGTGAATTGAATGACAAGCAGTTGGAAGACGGCATGACCGAAAAAAAGGCTATTGCTATCATCAACAAAGCCAAGAAAACAGGAAAGTATGATGAAGTAAAGAAAGCCGGTCTGGAAAACTTCAAGCGTGACACCTTGTGGGTTGCTGTATTGGATACTGTATTCCCCAAAGGCTTCAATGCTGACTCTATGAGATATGTACCTTACGGTAACGGTGCACAATTCGAAATGGCTATCAAGAACGATACTGCTAAGTCAGGTGCTCCTTTCTGTCTGCTCGAAGTGAAGACTCCGTATGAAACTTACCTGAACGGTCTGGATAAGCAAGAAATTGCTAATATGAAAGACGTACAAACTAAGTTGGGTAAATATTGCGGTCTGATGATTGGTAGCTTGGAAACAGCTAACAATAACGCAGGTAACTGGGAATAATCCCCCATCCTCAAAACATTGTATGATAGAAACGATTGACTTTAGTAAATCGGAACAATATACGTTATCCATCCGCCTTAGCGCGGATGGATTTTCTTTTTCTGTATTCAACCCTTTGGGTGAAGGTGAACTCTCTTTCTTTGACCGGAAAGTAGAAGAGTCCCTGTCCCTCACAGCCAACCTGAAACAGACTTTTCGTGAAGTGGCATGGTTGAACCATCCTTACCGTCGTGTAAATGTACTTATGGCAGACAGGTGCTTCACCCTCGTACCGCTTGAGTTCTTCGAAGATGAACAAACGGAAATGCTTTTTTATCACAATCACCCGAAGCGGGAAAATGAAGTAGTGCAGTACAACATTCTGCGGAAAAATAATGCCGTAGTGTTGTTTAGTATGGATAAAAGCGCCCGCTCCTTCTTGTGCGAACAGTATCCTGATGTGAGATTCTATTCGCAGGCAAGTTCATTCATCGAACATTTCTCCAGTAAAAGTCGCCTGGGCAACAGTCGGAAAATGTATGCCCATCTGCGGAAAGATGCTGCCGACCTGTATTGCTACGACCGCAACCGCTTGTTGCTTGCCAACTCTTTTGAATGCGGACAAACGGCAGACCGCGTCTATTACCTATTATACATATGGAAGCAACTCGGCTTTGAACAGGAACGCGACGAACTACACCTCACCGGTGACTTGTCCGACAAAGAAGTTTTGCTCAACGAACTACGAAAATTCATCCGGCAGGTATTCGTCATGAATCCTGCCACTAACCTCGACCTACAGGCCATAACAGCATGCGAGTAATCAGTGGAATATATAAAAGCAGAAGGTTCGATGTACCCCGCACCTTCAAAGCACGTCCTACAACGGATTTTGCCAAAGAGAATCTGTTCAACGTACTTTCCAACTATTTGGATTTTGAAGACGGCGTATCTGCTCTTGATCTCTTTGCAGGGACAGGCAGCATCAGTATTGAGTTAGTGTCACGCGGTTGCGACCGGGTAATCAGTGTTGAAAAAGACCGGGACCACCACGCATTCATCTGCAAAATAATGCAGGAGGTAAAAACCGACAAATGCATTCCCATCCGCGGCGATGTATTCAAGTTCATCAAGGGAGGACGCGAACAATTCGACTTTATCTTTGCTGACCCTCCTTATGAGTTGAAAGGCCTGGAAACCATCCCCGACCTTATATTCGAGAATAACCTCCTGAAAGAAGAAGGATTGTTCATACTGGAACATGGAAAGAAGGATAACTTCGAAGCTCATCCGAACTTTGTGGAAAGGCGGGTTTACGGTAGCGTGAACTTTTCACTTTTTAAATTATAAAAGCGGAGCCATCAAGCGCACCACACTCTCAGCAGCTTTCCTCCACCAAGGGCGCTTCACCCAGTTTTTAAGGAATACCTGCACACTGTCCCGTTGATCCTGAAGAAAAACTTCACGCATCTGCAAAGCAGTTTCGGTATCATAGATAAAGGCATTTACTTCAAAATTATGCTCGAAGCTGCGGAAGTCGACGTTGGTAGAGCCGACGGTGGAAAGCTCATCGTCCGACACCATCAGTTTGGAATGCAGGAAACCTTTTCTATAAAAATAAACCTTCACACCTGCTTGCAAAACGTCTGCCAGATAAGAACAAGAGCCTAAGTTCGTAAGTCGGTTATCTGCACGCAGAGGCAGCATTAAGCGGACGTCCACCCCCGCCAATGCAGCTGTTTGCATGGCAGCCAATATCTGCTCGGTGGGCAAAAAGTAGGGAGTTTGTATATAGAAGTATTTCTTTGCACCGGATATTGCCATACTCAACCCCTGCATGATTTCTTTCCAGGGACCGATGGGATCACTTGTCACAATCTGCACCAGAGAAGTACCACAGGCTTCCAGTTTAGGGAAATAGCGGGAAGCACTTATCAGCGTACGGTCAACAAAATACCAGTCGAGCAGGAAGGCCGTCTGCAAGCCATGCACAGCCTTACCTTCAAGCAAGATGTGTGTATCCCGCCAGATCCCCCACGAGAAGCCCCGCATATAGCGTTCTGCCAGATTCATCCCACCTACGAAACCTACACGTCCGTCAATCACCACAATCTTACGATGGTTACGGTAGTTCACTTTACTGGTGAACACAGGGAAACGCACCTTCAAGAAGCTGCGCACTTCAATGCCTGCCGCACGCATCTCATCATAAAAGCGGTTAGGTACATGCCAGCAGCCCACATCATCGTAGATGACACGCACTTCAACACCTGCCCGGGCCTTTTCTATCAGGACATCGCGCACCATGCGTCCGATGGCATCATCCTCAAAGATATAGAATTCGATATGGATATGCTCTTTAGCTCTCTCCAGTTGCCGCAACAAGGATTGCAACATGGAGGCACCGCTGGTATAGGTTTCTACACGATTGCCGTCGAAAGGTAGAGCCTGATTGGTGTTACGAAACAGAGAGATAAGTCGGCTATAAGCCATAGGTAGAGTGGACGCATCCTGTGCCAGGTACTCCATCATCGGCTTATTCAGCAAACGGTTATAAATCTTATTCCCTATCACACGCTCCCGTCTGCGGCTACGCCCGAAGAAGAAATAGAAAACTAGCCCCACAACAGGCAGAAACATCAGCACCAATATCCACGCAAGTGTCTTCACCGGATTACGATTGTCGAGGACGATGATGACAATAGTTCCGATAATAGCACCAAAGTAAATGATATCAAAAGCAACGGTGGCTACCTGGTTGAGTATGGAGTTCCAATCAATCACAGAAGCAAATATAGAGAAAATTAAAGAATTCCTATTTTTTTATAAGGAAAAAAAGATTGACTTTAAAGTATTTACATATATTTGCAAAATATACACTAAAACAATAAAATATGAAAAGGCAACTGCTAATCGCCCTTCTATTGGGTTTATCCACGAGCATCTGTTACTCACAAGTAAAGATTAACGTACAAGCCGGAACCGGATTAACCGGTATCACCAAGAACGAGAATTACAATGCGAACTTTGGATATCGCTTCGGTTTAGGAGTTGAATTCCCGATTAACCGGACATGGTCGTTACAAACGGGACTCCAATTTTTGAACAGGAGTTATTCTTTTGATGAAGGAGCAACTCAGATTCTCCATGTCCCGTCCGTAACCGGATTAGAAAAACTATATCACTGTTCTTTTAACTCAAAAATAAATGCTCTTTACCTCCAAATTCCCCTTAAGATGGCTTTCTATTTGCCATTCGATAGCCAGTGCGGGCTACAATTCAGTGCAGGTCCGTATATCGCCTATGGCATTGGGGGAAAAAGTAGCCTCAACTGGTTGCTTGCTACTTCAGAATCTATCAACACCGATGACCTCACTGAAGGGAGCCCAAACACTTCGCTTGAGCAAGGAAAAGAATCACATAAGACATTCAGTAAAGACGGAGGGCTGAAACGCCTGGATATTGGATTAAGCCTTGGAGTAGATTTCAAATATAAACGTTTCTTTGCAGGTATTGGTGCTGAATACGGTTTCCTTCCTATTGATAAGGAGTTTCCCAAAGACCTCTTTAGGTATATTTTCCAAGAGGATCAAAAACTGGTTTCCCCCCGCAATATCGGAGTAGAACTCCACGTCGGTTTCTGTTTCTACGCAGGCAAATAAACCGAAGATTGCATCATTTGAAATTAAAAAAGGGTTGTGCCACGCATATGACACACCCCTTTTGCCTTAAAATGGCAATACATATAATAACTGGTTAGGGAACTTTAGAAACGACGTCCACCACCGAAACCACCGGGACGTCCGCCAGGACCACCGGGGCCACCAAATCCACCTCTGTTACCTTCACGGGCAGATTTGCCACCAAAGATATTCAAGCGATAGATGAAGTGCACCATGCAGTAGCTATTGATACCATTATACTCGGAAACCGAACGACCATCCGCCGTCAACGAACGGCTGATATTACTTTGCTGTTTCAGAATGTCATACACCTCAAAGCTAACGGTAGCCGCACCTTTCAGGAAGGTTTGCGAAAGTTGTGCATTCCAGATCAACTCGTTGCGGTTCATGCTTGCATCCGTATAACCACGGCGGCTCTGATTGGCAATGTTCGTGGTGAAAGTCATGTTCCAGGGAGCCATCAACTGGGTATTGGCACCATAAGAGAAAGTATAAGGTTCCTGATTATTGTCCGGACGCAGTTTGTTACGCTCGGAAGTATAAGAAATAGATCCATTCAGTCCGAATTCAAACCAGTCATTACGGTAAGAACCATTCAGACGCTCGCTCAATGTCAGGCCTGTTGTCGTATTCTTATCATCAGCCTTGTTCTCTTGATTGTATAAGTACGCCACATTGTTCTGATAGTTGATGTTGGAGAATGAATTAATAGTATACTTCTTATTCTTCAATGCCGTATTGAAACCGAACATACCAAACGCACTCCAGTTGCCATTGATATTCTTTGGGGTTGTGGTACGTCCACCGGTTTCTTCATTATATTCGGTACTGTTACTAATGCTGTTCTGTGTAGCCGAGAAACTGGCATGCGTCATGATTCCCCGTTGGAGTTCCGCATTATACGTATTATAGAACAAACGCATGGAGTGCGTGAAGGAAGGCTTCAAGCCCGGATTACCGACACGGATATTCAGCGGATTGGAGTTGTCTACAATCGGCAACAGATTCTCCATACTTGGCTGTCCTGTACGCCCACGATAATTGAAGCGCAACTGGCTTACTTTGGAGAAGCGGTAGCGGAAATCAATATTCGGGGCAAAATTGAATACAGAACGGGTGGTATCAATCATATAATCTCCCTTCTTATAAGAAAGTTTGGAACTCTGCGGCTGGAAAGACATTCCGGCACTCAACTGATACTTCTCACGGATGAAACGCAATGATACGGAAGCATCATGATTATAGTATCTGTACTCGGCATATTTACCCAGACTATCCACGGCATGGTTTTGATAACCTACGGGCAACGGTTCGCCAAGTCCCCATTCCGGATTGATTTTGTACAAATCATACGTTGTCTTGTCACTCTCACTATATTTATACTGGAACTGATAGCTGAATTGCAGGAAAGTAGCCCGTGCAATAGGTTCGCTATAAGTGATCTGCGCACTATAATTATAGTCATTCGTCGGAGTAGTGATATACTGGTTACGAATCAAAGTAGAATCCGGATTGGTAGGAATCTGATAGTAACGCGTCATGGACTCCGTGTACTGGTTATTGTCATTATCACCATAGCCGAAGCGTCCGCGGAACGTAATATTACGCCCTTTGTCATTCAGTTTACGGTTAATTTGCAACGTTGCATCGGTAGAAACACTCTTGCTGTCAGAAAGCGTACCGCTGTTCGTAGCATTCACACGAATATCCTTCAACGGGTCTCCGGTGCTTATCGCATCGAAATCAAGATAATCATTTGGGTTAGCAACCAAGCTGAACGGGTCTGCATTGAAGGTTCCCGTCAATGAACTTGAAGCATTATCCGTCTTTCCATAAGAGAAGTTAGGACGGAAGATGATGTTCGTCATTGAATCCGGCTTCCACTCCAAACGAAAATCAGCTCTGAACGTAGAATTCTTGTTCCGGTTGAGTGAGTTGGAGTTGGAATATGAATTACCGTTCTGCAAGAAACGTTCGGATGAATTGACATTGGCAATGTCAGCATCATTATAATTGTACTGGGCACTTCCTCCCAACTCTATCTTCTTTTTCTCGGTAGCAAAACTGATGCCCAGTTCTTTTGGAGCATTCAAACCATTGTTACGTCGCCAGCGCGGGCCGCCACCACCACCGGAAAAACCCTGATTGTTCACGTTATTGGTAGAACCGATAAGAGTGACCTGCGTCTTATCCACAAAGTGGTTTACGTTTAAACGTGCTGCATAGCGATCTTCAGTACCCACGGCAGCATCAGCATTACCAAACCATCCACGGTTCATTCCTTTCTTCACCGTCAGGTCGAGCACCGTTTCTTCTTCACCGTCGTCAATACCCGTGATTCTCGCCAGGTCAGACTGTTTGTCATACGTCTTCAACTTATCAATCATCTCCACCGGTAGATTCTTCAAGCCCGTCTTTACGTCTCCGCCGAAGAACTCTTTTCCGTCCACCATAATCTTCTTCAGATCCTTACCATTGATTTTCACGTTGCCATCATCATCAATCTCGGCACCGGGGAGTTTCTTCACCAACTCTTCGAGCATGGCGCCTTCCGGCGTACGGTAAGCAGTAGAATTGTACACCAAAGTATCTTCTACCACCTGCACCTGCGGCGCTTCTGCGGTAACCACCGCTTCTGCCAGCATCACGGCATCCGTCTTCAACGACAGCGTGCCTACATTCTTATTGGGAGTTTGAGCCGACAATTGCAAGGGAAGCATTGTGGGCTGAAAGCCGATATAGGAAACCTTCAATACATATTTCCCGGCTTGTACTTTAGGGAGAGTGAAATATCCCTGTTGCGTAGTTGCGATGCCTGCTGCAAATGCACTATCCGGCAACGAAAGCAACTGTACTGTGGCTTGTACGGCGGGCTCTTTCGTGTCGTCTTCAATGACACGTCCCGCCACCGTAATGTTTTTAGTCTGAGAGAAAACGGAAAGCGTTGTTGTCAGCAATAACACTGTTCCGATGATTACTTTTTTCATGCGCCTGTTTTTTATGAAACAAAATGTCTGTTTTTACACTGCTTCATTTGACAAGCTTTCCATTAAAAAGTTTAATGAGGATTAAATAAAAGATTCTAATTATCGACGTTCGCGCTTAAATAACCCATCAACCCGCGCTTTCTTTATACCAAATTCCAGACAAAGAATATTCAGTATCAGGAATATCAGAAAAGAGGAAGTGTCCACACTCATAATATCTCCTTTCGCCAGTCGATAAAGCATGCCACCGAAGATGAACAGCACAGTCAGAAATATGGCATTGCGCGTGGCCTTGTTGCGTATCTCTTCTGTTTTTTTGCTTTCGTCCTTCGTCAGGGCAAAGATAGTCATCAGTGCCCCCAGCATCATCAACAACTTGGAACACTCTTTATAGAACAGCAGGTTGGCATCCGTCATTTTCCCCATTACATAGAGCATTATCGGAATGAACAACGCCAGAGCAATCACAAAATATCCTAATAAACGGCAATATACCGGTAACAATGCTTTCATTTTATTTAAGAATTATAAGTTATACGTTTATGGAAGTGGTAAGTTTTGTTGTCTGCAAAGATACTTCTTTCAGAGAGAAATCCTATCTTTCAAAGAAGATAAGCTGCATCTCGGCATAACTTTTTCATGCAAGCATGAAAGTTCTGTACTCGATTTGCATTATCTTTGCGGAACTAAAAAAGACAAATACATCATGAGTAAACAAGAAGTAATCCTCTGCGAGGAACTGGAAAGCAGCCTGACAAACGCCATCGGGAAATGTCCCCATGACAAGCTCTTCATCCTGACCGACGAGCACACCCACCGCCTCTGCCTGCCGCAACTCAGTGGCATCCCGGCACTAAAAGAAGCTACAGAAATCATTATCGGCGCCGAAGACGTTCATAAGAATCTGGAAACACTGGCTTCGGTGTGGCAAGCCCTGAGCGAACAAGGCGCCACCCGTCATTCATTGCTCATCAACCTAGGCGGCGGCATGGTGACCGACCTGGGTGGTTTTGCCGCTTCCAGCTTCAAGAGAGGTATCGCTTATATCAATGTCCCCACTACGCTGCTGGCAATGGTGGATGCTTCTGTGGGAGGTAAAACGGGCATCAACTTCAACGGACTGAAGAATGAAATCGGCGTCTTCGCCCCTGCCGCCTCGGTGCTCCTCGAAACGGAGTTCTTGCGCAGCCTCGATGCACACAACTTCTTCTCCGGTTATGCCGAAATGTTGAAACACGGACTTATCAGCACCCCTGAACATATGGCGGAACTGCTGGCTTTCGATACTGAAAAGATAGATTACGCCGCATTGAAGTCAATGGTAGGCCGTTCCGTACAGGTGAAAGAGGATATTGTGGAACAAGACCCGCTGGAACATGGCATCCGCAAGGCGCTGAACCTGGGGCATACCGTAGGACATGCGTTTGAAAGCCTCGCCCTTGCCGAAGGACGTCCCGTGCTGCACGGTTATGCCGTTGCGTGGGGAATCGTTTGCGAACTATACCTTTCTTATATAAAGGTCGGTTTCCCGAAGGAGAAGATGCGACAGACCATTCAGTTCATCAAAGAGAACTACGGGGGCTTCGCCTTCAACTGCAAGCAGTATGACCAGCTTTACGAACTGATGAAGCATGACAAGAAGAACAGTGCCGGCGTCATCAACTTCACCTTGCTGAAAGAGGTAGGCGACATCAGCCTCAACCAGACAACGGACAAGGATACCATTTTTGAAATGTTCGACTTCTACCGGGAGTGCATGGGGGTATAATCCCCCCACTCTCAGCCTTGCTTTCGTTGCAGTTCCATCCTCCTACAGCGCAGCCCAGCCGTTTGGCAGCACACTCCACGCAAAGGACGGCAAAGGCGAGACGGCTTTCTGTTCTTAACAATACAAAGACAGCAATGTTTTCCGTATTCTATAAGATGTCAAAAAAGAATCAATCCACCTACTACCTCTATTCGGGAATGCGTCCTAAAGGCATTCTTTATTTCACCACCTGCCTATCAGAACATAGCCCATTAGGCATTCTTTTTGCGTTCCACTATAGTGGAACGAAGAAAATGTAGGCAATGAAGAAAATCTGATTAGGCAATAAAAGAAGTCTGGACAGCATCCTGACCGAAAATAAGATTCGGTGCTTTGTGCTCGTTTATTGGGTTCTAAACCGCTCAGGAATGAATCATCCTTGCCAATGCATCTGCTTAGTTTGTTGATTATCAGCAGATAGCATTTACATACAATTTACCTCACAATGTAAAAGCATTTACCGCCGTATGTAACGACCTTTACCACCTATTGTAACGCTCTTTACCACGGCATGTAACGGCCTTTACCTCGGCGTGTAAATGAAGTTGCCATTTGGGGTAAATAGAATCACCATGGGAGGAAACAACCATGTACTTATAAGGTAAAAGAAGGTAATCCATATCTGTCTATATATGAACGGTTTGTTCCATAAGCTTTTCGAACGCATTCGGTAAGCTTTCCGAGCGTGTTCCCCAAGCTTTCTGAATACGTTCAATAAGCTGTAAGTACATCTTTGCCTTGCTGAAGTCATTTGACTCAAATCTGTGCAGAAAGGAACAAAAGTGATTAGTGATTAGCGTTTAGTGATTAGTGATTAGTAATGAGGCAAATGATAAACAGCACTATCTCAATTCTCCTCCTCCCGGGAGGTTGTGTAAAAAGTAAGAATCAAGTGTTCTTTGACATATTGTATAAAAAGGATTTTATATCTTTGCTTTGATAACAATAGGATTAATTTTATGGGCTATATTCAACCTTTTGATCGTAATCAACTGACTCTTCCCGAGTCTTTAGATTCTTATATCTCTTGTGAGAACCCTGTTCGTCTGATTGATGTTTTTGTCGATCAGTTTATCAAATT
>NZ_JH992944.1:354895-446602 GCF_000315485.1 Bacteroides oleiciplenus YIT 12058
GGGGGGAGGTGGTAGGTGAAACAATAAAATACCTATAAATCACAAGGCTAAGGAATTCTTTCTCACCTACCACCCCGCCCTAAAGGGCACCCCTCCTCCAACTGGAGGAGGGGAGTTAAGATAGTCCGCCTAATTAATTGAGATACTCAGTAAATCATCATTTCATTCAAAACCGCTACAAACATGAAGTAATCAGACAACAAATCTAATTTCTTCCCCCTTTTACATTGCCGCTTCATTTTTTATCGTACCTTTGTGATGTCGAATATTTTTTTACCATGCAGCAGGGAAACCTGCCAAGAAACCGTGGCGGGCATTTTTATGCCCGTTCGCGACACTCCTATATGGCGGTCCCTGCACCCCCATGGGGAGTGTTAATGCACCTCCAACAGCTGCGTGGTAGATGTTCGACAATGGGACAGGCGGGGATTGCCTCTTTTTTCTTTTTCTTCTCCTCTCCCATAAATCGAATTATTCACCTTTTAAAACTTAATGATTTATGGAAAACAACACTCAAATGGTAGCCGTTCAGGAATTACCCAATGCCGCAATGCACCCACGCACAGACTTCCCATCAGAAGACGCAATGAAATTGTATTATTTGCAATTAGCCAACATCATGAATGTAAATTATGCAGACGGGAATTCAGAATACCTGAGTATGAAATGCCTATATCGTAAACTAAGACAATTCATCCATACTCTGCAACTAATAGGTACACACGAATGGGGACAGGGCATTGCCGAAATACAAAACGCCAGTGGAGCCTACATGATGCAAAATAACACTCCTCCCAAAATCCTTCTGCAAAATAACCGGGAAATCGGTCTGCATCTGCAATTCGTGATGCAACTAGCAGGAAACGTGGGTTTTCTGAAGCAATTGGAAGGTATCTTACACTATCACTTCCAAAACATAGAAACTCTATTAAGAAGTCTGAAAGAAGAAGTTGACCATAATGACGCACTTACTTCGTATATAAAATAGACCTTAATCCTCTCTGACAAATAAAAAAGGAACGTTGACTCTTCATATTTGAGATGCGTTCCTTTTTCTATTATTCATCACAAGGTAAAGAAAATCATCACCTTACAGAGTACTAAACAAGGTAATAACAAAAGATACACATCAACCAATAATATTATGTACAAACAAAAATCAACCAAATTATTTGCTATTTCAAAATAAAGCACTACTTTTGCATCCGCAATTCGGGATGTAGCTCAGCCCGGTAGAGTACGCGTCTGGGGGTATTGAATAAGATAACCGATAATAATTTTATAGAACAATATAAATCAAGGAGTTAAGTTATTACTTAGCTCCTTATTTTTTACCTGCGAATATCCTACGAATAAGGTTTTCGGGAAACTTGGCTTAATTAATCCTATTATTGCGGTCTGTTAGGTGTAGTTTGCATTGTTGCATTGAAGAGTTTACAGGTGCGCTTTGTGTATCCACTTTAAAATACGGCTGCTATCTTCTTTATATTATTCAACTTTTCAAGCAAAGAATTATTCTTTCGTGCCACTTGTATATTATAGTCTGTTTGCATTCTTACCAGCAAATCGGCATTGATACCTAAAGCCGCCTCTAAGAGCAAAGCAAACTCAGTGGTTATTGGTCGTTTTGCATTTAACGTCTCATTTAAAGCGGAATAAGACAAACCAAACTTCTTTGCAAAGTCCTTTTGTTTTATGCCTCTGCATTCCAATTCTTCCTTAACCAGTTCTCCCGGATGGTAGGGACGGAATGATTGTAAATTGTTCGCTGTTATACTCATAGTTCCTATTTATAATGATTCGTAATATCTACCAAAGAACATATTTCTACAACTGTTTGATTGCCTGCATTGGTAATTTCCCGAAATTCCAACCTATATTGGTCATTGATACGCAAAGAGGAAATCCCTTTTTTATCACCTTTCAACTTTTCATAGTTCAAAGCTCTATATTGATATAAATCTTCCATTCGGGAAGCATTCAATAGAGCCTTAACACACTTCAAATAGCCATTGATAATTTGAGGCTGAAATCGATGTTTCTTATCATCGGTCTTTCCTTTTTCGTAAAGTTCTACCAAATACTCTTTTTCAAATTCTACATTCATGCATTTGTTCTTTGATAATACAAAGGTAACATATAATTGTAAAATTCGCAATATTAGTGAATTATTTCTTATCAATGCACTAAGGGGCATTAATTCTTTTACTCTTCTATTAGGAACAAACCCATTATAACAAACAGGGTAGGACAACTATTGCCCTACCCCTATCTTAAACGCTCCGTTAGAAGCCTCATTATTACCAATTGCTATTTGTATATAGAATAAACCTCAACAGGTTCGTGCACTTTAAGAACACCTGTCCCCACTCTTTTATAGCTCAAATAAACAAGTCTGTTATCCAGTGTTTCCCAGTACAAAGAATATTGCCCTATTTTAGTTATACTTGCTTCTATCACCTTTTTCATGTCCTCGATAGGAGTAAATTGATTAGGTGCAGCATAACTTACCTTGGCATTTTCAAAATAAGAAAATCCATGCTTATCGTATATAACCTTACCACGATGCTCCTTTATATTTAGCTCGGGATGAAATGTCATACTAAAAAACACTTTACCGTTAATCACCTTTGCTGTCTTCCCCTCCATACTTGACGGTTTATAGTCTATTTTACCATGTAACTGTTCATTTTGTAGCTCATCGTTCAAAACAGCTTCATCTTTTTGAATAACCACGACCTGTTTATTGGTATCAATAACAGCAACATAAGTATGAAAAGAGTAAGGCTCTAAATTAAATGATTTAACCTCCCCATCATTGTCGAAGAACTCTTTAACGACTTGTTGTTTTAGACTGTCTTGTAGGTGAGCGACAGCATACGGATAAAGTTCTTCGAGTTTATTTCGGGCTGCATTTTCTAAATCTTGTTTAGCAACCTTTTCTTCTATCCTTTTACGTCTTTCGGGGATATCTTTTATTGGATAGACAGACAAACTCCCCGAGCCACTTATATGTACCTCAATTAATTTATCCTCTTCAAACGTTTCATTTTGTACCTGCCCATAGTTATTGAGAAAACGACTTAGCTTTGTAGAACTCATTACAACAGCCTCCGTCATGTTTCCGATTTCAAAGCCTGTATAAACATATCTTCCATCATCCATGCCTTTATAACTGAGGCTTAACGAATATTTTACATAGCCATATCTAAACTCTATTCCATAGGAGTTTTTCTTTTCCGAATAACTAATTTCAAGTGTATTACCACCGTATATCGGTTTACCCGTATAAGGATTAGAGCACAGATAATCGGGGTATTCAAATGCCTTAACAGAAGTGGATTTTTGAGCATAAGCAGAAAGAACCATTATTACACTCATCAGAAACAGCAAAGTCCTTTTCATAATACTGTGATTTGCTCCCCACAGCCTCGATAGGAAAGGTTTATATAAAAAGATAGCGTGAGGCTGTTAGAATTATCTGTTTTAGAGGCTCTGGTAAACCCGTGGTACAAGATAAAACGACACCCCACGCCAAGCCATATATATCACTGATATATACAAGATTAGCATGAACGTTTGTATCGTCTATCCCCGTACCACATGAAATTTTACCAGAATTTCTAAAACGGGATAAAGCTAAACGCTTCCTTTAATTAATATGTCACTGACAAGTCTTTAACCTGTTAGCGGGACAAATATAGCTAAATTCCAGCGTTCTACAAACGTTTTTCGGGTGTCATGGAACAAATTTACTCAATTATTGATAGTGCACAAGATTTTATAGGAGGAAGTCCGATGAGGCTGTTGCATTTCAGGATGTCTAATCTTTTATGGATGCCTCGAAATAACCTCATCACTATATCCACACTCCAACTATACCTTACTATTCCATTATATTTCATCTGTTTTTTGGTGATATACGATATTTTCACTCCCCATATTGCAAGACCTCTATAATGCTATACACTATTATCACATAGGCTCATCACTATGTAGTGAAGATAGACGAGCCCTAAATCCTCTTTGATTATGACCTGCATTATTTCTATCGACTGTACCTTAACAGCTTCATCACGTTAAGAAATCACACGACCTCGTATTAGAGCGTATAAGCCATTATTGTATTCCGCCGAATACTTTTATTGTGTTTGATAAGTTTTTGGCTATGCGCCACCAATAGAGGATAAATAAACAAAATTCGACCTGATTAGATAATTAAAAGGATAGGGACAAACGTCGAAGACGGTTGGCATCTGTGCTTTTAATTATTGTCAGGTCGAATTTTATCAGACGTTCTCAATATACCTCAGTACATTCTATCATCTTTAAATCAATTTCTTTAACCAAGTCTTCCGGCTCTGAACCATATTCTTTCAACAGTTTTACAGCCTCTCTTTTCACCCTTGCTGTATTCCTATCTCCTTTTTCTCCACATGCTTCAATCAGTTTAGGAATGTTCTGCCTCCGGCTCATCTCTTTTAAACACCATAGCAACAGACCTTTTACTGTCATTTCAAACTTCGGTTTCATAACACCAGTCTTTATAATAGCTTCATACTTGAAGAACCACTCCGCAACCAGTTCACAACATACATCGCTCGTTTCTCCATATAGTTCCTTAGCTTTTATCTTACGTCCAAAATAATGCGTCAGCCAGTCACGATAAAATCGTATTTCGTACCTCATAATGTTTGTACGTAGGAGTTCATCGGTCAGATACGGGTCATTATGTTTTTCAGCCTCAGCTATTTTATCGTAAATACATAGTTTACACCAGTTTTGCTCATAATAAAGAGTACCACGACGAATAACCCTGTCGTACTTACTCAATATACCAAAGGAAGGATAATAACTTCGTGGTTCATTGTCCACCTCAATATTTGCAGCAATGTCAATACGTGTTACGACAGCCTCCTGCAATGGCAAACCCAGTTCACGGCTGAGCTGGTCAATGATTAAACCAGGCTCAGAACGTGAAAGAGTAACCAAATTACTACCATAGTAGTATTTAGGAAGACTGCCCTCAATACGAACAAAGGTGGGCTCAACATAGACCCTAAGATTTTTATAAGTGCCCATGATACGATACTCATTACTTTTTTTGAGGTCGACATTGATTTGAGAACCTACCATAGCCATTAGGTCAACATGACCTTTAATAGCCTTTGATTGGAGTGTTAGACAAAGTGTGTCAATCATGTTTTTTGAACTTTTTTGGGTTATTATACAAAGTAGAAGACTTGGCAGCCAACTCGGTTTCCATTCGTTTTATAAATTCGTCCTTGGTTTCCTGCTTTCGGGCTGTCAGCCATTTTACGATTTCATCACGCTTAAATACAAGTTTACGTCCATTGGTACCGGAACGATGACAGGGTATCTCACGGGTGCGAGTCCACTTATAAATAGTGTCTTTCGCATAGTTTGTCAGCTCACAACAAAGTTCAATGCCAAACACTTCGGGATAATCTTCTATCCGTTTTGGTGGTCTATTGGCAGTCTGCTGTTCGTTTTCAACCGTAGTCGGCACTACTCCCAACATACTACAAATAACTTCCCGTAATGACCTTATTTGAGCCAAAGCGTAATACTCCCATTGCATCCTTAGAAACTCCATATCGTGGAACAGCCATGCACTTTCTATTGCATCACGATGATATTCATTGATAAAACCATGCTTTGCTATTGCTTCATATAGGAAGTCTGCAACCAAACCTATTTTACCCTCTTTATGCAAATACTCTTCCTCATTATAGACCTCTTCCAAGTCTCTGTTATCCATATTTAGTTTACCTTGACGGGCAGCAACTAATTTTTCTTCATAGGTAGAAATAAAATAGTTATCCCGCCATTGGTTTATAGCGTCATCGACTTCATTTAAAGCCTGTTGCAGCTTTGCTTTATTGCCTTTTGTCAGTCTCTTTATATAGGTGCGCAGCCATTCTTTATGCGCAGTACGGGCTTCCCCTTTGAGCGATTTGTCTATCAAACCGCCCAAAGGCATATTAGTTGTCATATACATAATTACAGGATTTTAGCGACTCTATCTAATACACTTGTTGAAAAACTATCAAGATATACGTTTGTCGTTGTCAGATTACGATGCCCCAACGCTTGGCTGATAATCTCACGGGGCACTTCATTACCTTGCAAGGTCATAGCCATCGTATGCCGGCTGACATAGGTAGTAAGGTTCATACGAATATGAAGTAACTTTCCCAATTGCTTTAAACCGTCATTAATACGTTTATAGCGGGAACGGATATGGTCATACAACTGCTCGCCCTCATAATCCCTTGTAACTATTGGCAGCAAATAGCCGCCTACTAAAATCGTATTTACTTTAAACCACTCCAACTGTTCCTTTATAGCTGGTGTTACAGGTATTTTTATAGGTTTGGCATCTTTGGCATTCTGCGTTTTTTGTCTCTTATAAATGATATGTTCCCCTGTTTCCAACATTTCAATATTAGAGTTTTTCAACATTGCCTCATCCACGAAACTCATACCGAAACAATAATAGGAAAATAAAAACAGCCTACGGGAAAGTTCCAAAGTCGGGTTCTGCTGAGGCGAGTTTTTTATCAGCTCCAAATCTTGAGGTAACAAATACCTCTTTGCTGTTTCTTCTGCAAGCCTGTTGATTTCAAAACCACCTTTGCCAAACGGATAGGTGCTTGATGAGGCTTCACGTTCCTTTATTGCCTTGTTAATGACTGCCCTCAATGTTTTTAGGTAGTATTTACGGGTGTTTCCACAACATCCGTCTTTTTCCATTTCCAAGTTGAACCAGCTAATGTACTTTACATCCAATTCAGAGAACAGACGCTCTTTTATTTTAGCGTCATATTTACCTAACATATGCAAGGTGCGTTCATAGACCTTACCATTCCCGATATGTTTGGTAGCCTTTAAGTTTTCGACCTGTTTTATAAAATAGTCGTAAACTTTTCCTTGCTTTGACATACCAAGAAACTCCTCCTCGAACTGGTTAAGCGTCCAGTCCACCCGTTCCTCTGTAAACTTTCGCAGGATTGCGTCTTTTCGGACTTCGTAATGATTTAGCAGCGCATTGTAATTTTCGTGGTTAGGGTTAACACGCTTGTCACTTTTAAATCGGGACGCTTCCTCGTTCCACTGCCCCTCCACTGCGGACAACTGCAAATCGATGTACTTAGTTTTATTACCCTTTGCTACTCTTAAACAAACGGGGCAGCTCCCGTCTTTTCTAATGTTGCTCTTAAAGAGCGTGATTTTCATCTTTGCCATGGTTTTCATTTTTTAGTTATATGGCCGACGAAATTATTTTAGCTTCATACAGTGAATGAATGTATTTTTTAGTTTTGTCAATACACCGAGCATTACCGGATGAAGGTTAGAACCCACTCCCTGAGTTCAATGCAAAGATAGATAATTTCGATGATTAAAACTACATCATTGCAAGGGCTCAACAAGGAAGGTCACTTAAAACATTGCGAAATTGGGACAGACTTTAACTTAGATTAACCTTGCAAACTACTTGCATTTCACCTTTTTCGTCCTTTATTGCGATTACGGTTCGATTAAGGTTTGATTAAGGTTTTGGAATGAATTAATGCTGTTTACCACTACCGGAAAGCCCATTTTGCATACCTCTGCATAGATGTGGGATGCAAGATTACTTAAAAGAAAGACTTTTTTATATTTAGAATAGCAGTCTAACAACTAATTTTACACCTTTACAAGTCGCTAATAATAAATGAAATACGCCAGAATAGATAATTTGGGTACAACAAAAAACAGGCTATTTATTTGCTATTTAAAAATAAAGCACTACATTTGCACCCGCAATTCGGGATGTAGCTCAGCCCGGTAGAGTACGCGTCTGGGGGGCGTGTGGTCGCAAGTTCGAATCTTGTCATCCCGACTACCGATAAAGCATTGATAATCGAAAGATTATCGATGCTTTTTGCTTTTATATATGCTCATATTTCCCTTATCATCTCAAACTGTTTCCCCTTCACATCTATATTTTTTGCTTTCAGAAAACCGGTAATTGAAGTGCACGAGATTTCTGTATTTACAACTTTAATGGATTCGTACCTATTCAATTCAAGCATCTCCCGAAGCAATAATGAAGCTATTCCTTTTCTTCGATAGGTTTTATCAACCGCCAACTGGGTGACATCGCCGGAACCGGGATCGAAGACACAATAACCAACGAGATTTTCGCCAGTAAACACTCCCAAACTGATAAAGTCCCCGGGTATCCGCCCGATTGCTTCAAGATTATTCTGCCAGGAAGGTTTGAAATCCCAGAAGTTGGAGATAGAATCATATTCATGGATAGTGACAGGCCGGAGCACGTAAGGAAAATCAATCATTTTCAGTTCATTCCTTACTGCACTATTCTCCTGTACAAAGTAATTAAACTCACGAGTCACCTCGAAACCGAGTTTTCTGTAAACAGAAACTGCACCTGTGTTATGCTGCAACACTTCCAGCAGATATTGACGGATACCTGCTGCCTTTAAATGTGGAATAGCATACTCAAAGATACGGGTAGCCAGTCCCTTTCCCCTATGCTCTTTCAGAGTTCCCGTCCCAGTGTCATAAGCTGTCTTCACTCCGTAAAAATCTCCAATGCCGTTACAAGTGAAAGAAACTATCTCACCCTGACTGAATGCACCAAAAGAGAAAGCAAAATCAAAGCCACGGCGCTTCAACATTGTCTGGAGTTGGGCTTTGCTTTGTTGCACCTCATAATCAGCAAAAGCCTGATTGAATGCTTTAAATAAAGTGTCGAAGTTCGTTTTACCAAGAGAGTTTATTTCCATATCGCTGCAATTAAAGGAGTGAACATAGAATCATATACCTGCAAAGATATAAAAAGTAAAGATAAACTTAAATATCAGACTATGCTTTTTGTATATTTACAAGCTAATTGCGTATCTTTGCATAAACACACATCAGAATATACTTATGAAAAAAATTCTTGCTTACATTGCCCTTAGTTTTACAGCAATAACCGGTTATGCAGCTACTCCTCTTTGGATGCGCGACTTACAAATCTCACCGGATGGAACGGAAATTGCATTTTGCTATAAAGGAGACATTTACAAGGTGCCCGCTAAGGGCGGAACGGCTACACAGCTCACCACCCAGGACTCTTACGAGTGCACTCCTATATGGTCGCCGGATGGCAAGCAGATAGCTTTTGCCAGCGATAGAAACGGAAACTTCGACATCTTCGTGATGTCGGCAAATGGTGGAGCCGCCCAACGACTGACCACCCACTCCACCAACGAACTGCCGTCTACCTTTACTCCGGACGGCAAATATATCTTATTTTCGGCATCTATCCAGGACCCGGCAACCAGTGCCCTCTTTCCCACAGCCTCAATGACCGAGCTTTACAAAGTCCCCATAGCAGGCGGGCGCACATTACAAGTGCTGGGAACACCTGCCGAAGCTGTCTGTTTCGACAAGTCCAGCAGCCGTTTCCTCTATCAAGACCGCAAGGGAGGTGAAAATGAATGGAGAAAGCACCACACCTCTTCCATCACCCGGGACGTATGGATGTGTGATGTAAAAACAGGCATACACACCAACCTTACCTGTCATGCGGGCGAAGACCGCAACCCTGTATTAGCACCGGATGGAGAAACCGTATACTTCCTGAGTGAGCGTGACGGCGGTTCATTCAATGTATATGCCTTCCCGCTCTCCCAGCCGCAATCGGTGAAAGCAGTCACTTCCTTCAAAACTCACCCCATACGTTTCCTTTCCATGAGCAACGACGGCACATTGTGCTATGGATATGACGGAGAGATTTACACTCAGCAAGCGGGTTCCACTCCCCGGAAGATAAGTGTAAAAATCATACGCGACGACCAGCCGCAAATAGTCAACCTGAAATATTCCGATAAAGCAACCTCAGCTACAGTGTCATCGGATGGAAAACAGATTGCTTTCATTGTGCGAGGCGAAGTATTCGTTACATCGGCAGACTATGCCACCACCAAACAAATCACTCACACAGCAGCGCGCGAAAGTAATCTTTCATTCTCCCCGGACAACCGGACACTGGCTTATGATAGCGAACGCAACGGAAATCTACAGATTTATCTGGCAAAAATAACCAGGGAAGAAGATCCTAACTTCCCCAATGCAACGCTGATAAAGGAAGAACCGTTGCTGCCCTCCACTACCATAGAGCGTAGCCACCCGCAATTCTCTCCCGATGGCAAAGAGCTTGCTTTCATTGAGGAGCGCAATCGCCTGATGGTATTCAACCTGGAAACCAAGAAACTACGCCGCATTACCGATGGTTCCACCTGGTATAGCACCGGTGGTGGATTTGATTATGCATGGTCTCCGGACGGCAAGTGGTTTACTCTTGAATTTACAGGAAACAAACACGATCCCTACTCGGATATAGGTCTTGTAAGTGCGCAAGGCAATAGTGAAATAATCAACCTGACCAATAGCGGATATAACAGCGGTTCACCCTGCTTTGTGCTTGACGGCAATGCTATACTTTTTGTAACCGAACGCTACGGTATGCGCGCGCATGCCTCATGGGGTTCGCTGGACGACGCCATGCTGGTATTCCTCAATCAAGATGCCTACGACAAGTTCAGTCTGAGCAAAGAAGACTATGAACTGTACAAAGAAGCCAATGCCGACCGGGAAAAGACAGAAGAGAAAGACAGCAATAAGGTGAAAGATATTGTAGTAGAGTTGAAAAACATAGAAGACCGCATCGTGCGTCTGACCCCTAATTCTTCTGATATGGGCAGCACCGTTCTTTCCAAAGATGGCAAAACCCTCTACTACCTGGCAAGTACAAAAGGCGGGCGCAACCTATGGAAAATGGACCTGCGCAAACAAGAAACCAAGTTACTCCACAAGATAGACGCCGGATCGGCATCCATGGAAATGGATAAAGAAGGGAAGGCTCTTTTCATTCTGAACGGAAAAAACATGCAGAAGATGAATCTGACTTCCAATGAACTAAAACCTATTAAATACCTTGCCCAGATGAAACTGGATCTGGCGGCTGAACGTGAATACATGTTCGACCATGTGTATAAACAGCAACAGAAGCGATTCTACAACACCAACATGCACGGTGTGAACTGGGATGCCATGTCGGCAGCCTATCGCAAGTTCCTGCCGCACATCAATAATAATTATGACTTCTCGGAAGTATTGAGTGAATGGTTGGGCGAACTGAATGTGTCTCACACCGGCGGACGTTTCTATCCGGACGGGCAAAGCGAGCCGACAGCCAGCATGGGATTACTTTTTGACTGGAACTATCAGGATAAGGGTATGCTCATTGCCGAAGTCATAGAAAAAGGGCCATTCGACAAAGCCGATACCAAGGTGAAAGCAGGCACTATTATTGAAAAGATTGACGGTACGGAAATCACTCCCGAAACGGACTATTACACGCTGCTCAATGATAAAGCTAAAAAGAAAACACTCGTTTCACTATATGACGCCAAAACCAAAGAGCGTTGGGAAGAGGTGGTAATCCCCATCAAAGACAGCGAACTAAACCAACTGCTCTACGAACGCTGGGTGAAACAGCGTGCGGCAGATGTTGACAAATGGTCAGGTGGACGTCTGGGATATGTACACATTAAGTCGATGGGCGATGATAGTTTCCGTTCCATCTACTCGGACATTTTGGGAAAATACAATAATCGTGAAGGTATCGTGATAGACACGCGCTTCAATGGCGGCGGACGCCTGCACGAAGATATAGAAATACTGTTCAGCGGCGAGAAGTATTTTACGCAAGTGGTTCGGGGCCGCGAGTCCTGTGATATGCCCAGCCGCCGCTGGAACAAGCCTTCCATTATGCTGATGTGCGAAGCCAACTACTCTAATGCACACGGCACGCCGTGGGTATACAGTCATCAGAAGTTAGGTAAACTGGTAGGCATGCCGGTTCCAGGCACCATGACCAGTGTATCATGGGAGCGCCTGCAAGACCCGACATTGGTATTTGGTATTCCCGTAGTTGGTTATCGTCTTCCTGATGGTAGTTATCTGGAAAACACGCAGTTGGAACCGGACGTGAAGGTTGCCAATTCACCCGAAACAATCGTAAAAGGGGAGGATGCACAACTAAAAGCGGCGGTAGAGGAGTTATTGAAACAAGTACATTAGATAGTGATTATTAAGAAGCCAGGTTATGAACTTGGCTTCTTTTTCCTTACCTTTGCGCGAAATATAACAAATCATCTAAATTCATGTTTACTGACCTACTGAATTCCTCTTATTTCGCACTCTTCCTTATTGTTGCATTAGGCTTCATGTTGGGAAAAATCAAAATCAAAGGATTATCGCTGGACGTTTCAGCCGTCATCTTCATCGCTCTGCTATTCGGACATTTCGGCGTAGTTATTCCTAAAGAATTAGGAAACTTCGGATTAGTTCTTTTTATTTTCACCATCGGTATCCAGGCCGGACCCGGCTTCTTCGACTCATTCCGGAGCAAGGGGAAAACGCTAATCATAATCACCATGCTGATTATCTGTTCGGCTTCGCTGACAGCGGTCGGACTAAAGTATCTCTTTGATATTGACACGCCAAGCGTAGTGGGCCTGATAGCCGGTGCATTGACCAGTACGCCGGGACTTGCCGTAGCCATCGACAGTACAAACTCGCCGTTAGCATCCATTTCTTATGGTATCGCATATCCGTTCGGTGTGATTGGCGTTATCCTGTTTGTGAAGCTGCTACCCCGAATCATGCGCATTGACCTGGACAAAGAAGCCCGCCGCCTGGAAAAAGAGCGTCGTGGACAATTCCCCGAACTGACCACCTGTATTTATCGCGTTACCAATCCTGCCGTATTTGATCGCAGCCTCATGCAAATCAATGCGCGTGCCATGACCGGAGCTGTCATTTCGCGCCACAAACAAGGAGAACAGATTTCTATCCCAACAGCACAAACCGTGCTTCACGAAAATGACTACATACAGGCAGTGGGCAGTGAAGAAGCGCTGAACCAACTTGCCGTCTTAGTAGGTAAGCGAGAAGAAGGTGAATTACCATTAGTAGATACACAGGAAATCGAGTCGCTATTGCTGACTAAGAAAGACATGATTAACAAACAGTTGGGAGACCTGAATCTGATGAAGAACTTCAATTGTACAGTGACCCGTGTCCGCCGAAGCGGTATCGACTTATCTCCATCACCTGATTTGACTTTGAAGTTCGGTGATAAACTAATGGTGGTAGGAGAAAAAGAAGGTCTTAAAGGGCTGGCACGCCTACTGGGAAACAATGCCAAAAAGTTGTCGGATACGGATTTCTTTCCTATTGCAATGGGTATTGTATTAGGTGTGCTATTCGGTAAGTTGAATATCACTTTCCCCGGTGGTTTGTCATTCTCTCCGGGACTAACGGGCGGTATTCTGATGGTAGCTTTATTCTTAAGTGCGATTGGAAAAACAGGCCCTATCCTGTGGTCCATGTCCGGTCCGGCCAATCAATTGTTGAGGCAACTGGGGCTTTTACTTTTCCTTGCCGAAGTCGGCACTTCAGCAGGTACCAATCTTGTGGCAACATTTCAGGAAAGTGGTTGGCTACTGTTCGGGGTAGGTGCTGCAATAACGGTGGTGCCGATGCTGGTGGCTGTTTTTGCCGGACTGTTTATATTCAAAATCAGTATTCTAGACCTGTTAGGTACCATTACCGGCGGCATGACCAGTACGCCGGGGCTTGCTGCTGCCGACTCCATGACTGACAGCAATATTCCAAGCGTAGCCTATGCCACAGTTTATCCTATCGCAATGGTATTCCTCATCCTGTTTATACAGATAATCGCATCTGCGGTATATTGATAAAGTCATCTGCCCCTCCTCTCCTATAGGGTAAATATGATAAATGAGAATAGGTTTCCGCCAGCAAATTAATGGCAGAAATCTATTCTCATTTTCAATGCAAAAAACTAATTATTTATGTAAAAATGGCTTATTCCATATAGACCTTGTCGTCATTTCTTGTCCCTTTATACCAATCATGATATGAGGTACATCCGCTATCAACCCACTTTGTATACATAGGATAAGCTTCATCAATCCTGATAGTTTCCAAACACCACTTAAAGTCAGGTGACGGAATCTCAAGTACATTGGGGAAGTCAGCGTCGTATTTATTATAAGAATTAAGGTCGAATGTAGCCTTCCCGTTATTCAGCATAGGAATGTACGCGTCAGCCTTTGGCAAAGTGATCTGGATAACTTCCGTTTCTACTTTGGAAGCACCTGCACGTACGTTCATATATCCACTCAGCCCCTCAACATATATCTTACCATTGATGCCGAAGCTGTTAGTGAATGACGCACCCGTTGCCATCACCTGAATATGAGCTCTTGCTTCATTGCTACCAGAAATTTCTTCAATGTGAAATCTCACTACAACATCATTAAAGTCATAATCTCCCTGATTCGGGTAGTTATCTTCAAACAACCACATTCCCTGCCACGTAATGCTACCGGGCGGCAGTTCCGGGGTAGGTATCTCATTCTCAGGTGTCAGTGCCGGATTGGATTCGATAAGGCACAACAGGTCATTATAGTCTTGGTCGAACCATCCATCCGGAAGCTGGTCTTCCATACCCAATGTCTGATATTCCTTATCACCAAACTTCAATGTTCTGATAACTCCTGACGTAAGCAGTATTCCATTATATTTTTCATTGAATCTCGGAGTCGAATAGCGATATACCCCAGGAGAGTACGAACAAGCAAAACCAATCTTACAGTCAGTGAAAGTACCAAGTTTCACTTTAGTTCCGATAGTCTGTTTCCCGTCAAATACAGGCGTAAGGTCCTGAATTTCAGCATCAGCATCTGTATAGGTATAATAATATAAACTGTTATTAAGATGAGCACCACCATTGCCTACATAGGTCACCCAAACTTCAGTCTCCTCACTTCCTACCATCAAATCAGAACATACCGTATACGTATCGCTCGGTGTGTTTCTGACGCCTTCGGGATAATAATTGTTTATGGCAGTAATCAGCGCGTCAGAGAGTTCACCCTCTGCTTTCGTAACAGCTTTATTTACAACGACATCCCCCTTACTATAGGTAGACATCTGGCCATTCATCAACAGATATAATTTATCTGTTGCTTTAGGAATTCTGACACTTTTCTCAAATGGAGCATAATCTATCAGAATGGGCTCTCCCACCAAATGCCCATCAACATAAGGGTCGCCGGCATACAGTAGGCAACGGGTGTTTTCCGTAGTATTAACACGTACAGTTATTTCATCCACTAAGGAGAAGTCTTTTCCGGGCTCCGGTTCCTGATAAGAATTCTTCACCTCACATGAGAATAACGTAAAAACACTAACCAATAATAATAATAATTTCTTCATACCTTCTTTATAAAATGAACATATCACCTGTTAGTCACGGAATAAATCTACAACTTTTTATTCTAATATACAAATTATCATCTAATAATTCAAAAGATGAAGTTTCCATCCAGAATAAGTACATCTTTATACCATTTCTTAACGAAACAAGAAATATATCAACATTAGTAATACAGTATTCAGAACTGATAAGAAGTGAATGAAATGTTTTTCCGTCAATTTGTTTGAATTTCCTACCTGTCAAGCAGCAGAATGCAACTATTTGATTATAAGCGTATATAAATAAGCCTTATCTCGGTCGTATACTTAGGGTACCTCAGTCGTATACTGAGATGCCCTAAGTATACGACTGAGGTACCCTAAATATACGACCCGGAGTTAATATTTACTTTTCGTAAAAAAATAAATAAAGCAAAATCACCCTATCACTTTTCCGCATGTGCTTGCTATTTTCAATAGAATTCTTCTAAATTTGCAAGCAATATAAATAGCAACTAAATATGAAAGCATCAAAAGCCCAATCTATTATTAGCCTGATAACCTGCTTTTTCCTAATTCTAGCGGTAACTATCTGCAAAGAAAATAAGTTCCGGAACATACTCTCAGAAAATGAAAATACAACGGAAAAACAAGGTGGGAACACAGGGATACTGCGACAGGCTGATGATGGGGTACAAATAATATCTACCCGGCAAATTGCCGGTGACATCAATGGATACGGTGGAAGCGTCCCACTCGAAATCTATATGAAGGACAACCGCATCATCAAAGTGGTGGCTCTGGAAAACTCTGAAACACCCAGTTACTTTGCCAAAGTGCGGAACAGCAACCTGCTGCAACAATGGGATAATCTGTCACCAGAAGAAGCACTCAACAAAGAGGTGGACGGCATATCCGGTGCCACAGAGTCTGCCGCCGCCATTATCCAGTCCGTACAGAAGGCGATGGAATATGCTGAAGCACATTCATTGGAAGAGACAGATGCTTCTTTCAGTTTCGACTGGATACTCTTCCTGGGACTACTGGCAGGAATTGCAGTGTGTACCCTCGCTATCACATATTTCTCCAAGCAACAACCCAGAGCACAAACCATGCAGTATGTGCTGAACTTTTTCAATCTGGCTTTGGTTATAGTAGTGACTGCTTTATCCATCCAGCCGAAAAATAATCAAGTAATTAATAAGGAGGAACCTATTATGACACAGGATAATAAATCTACCGTTCTTGAAAGTATTCATGCAAGAACCAGCATCCGCTCTTATCTCCCCAAGGAGGTGGAAGAAGAGAAAGTGGAACAATTACTTAGGGCCGCTATGGCTGCGCCTACGGCAACCAATAAACAGCCCTGGGCCTTCATTGTCATTAAAGAAAAGGAAGTATTGAACGAACTGGGTTCTACCCTTCCCTATGCCAAGATGGCTAAAGAGGCACCTTTAGCAATCGTTGTATGCGGAGACCTGACAAAAGCTATCAGTGGTGCGGGTAGTGATTATTGGGTACAGGATGCTTCTGCCGCTACTGAAAACTTATTGTTGGCAGCACAAGGATTGGGGTTGGGTGCTGTGTGGACAGGGGTTTATCCCATAAAAGAACGCGTGAAAGAGGTTCAGAAGATTTTGCATCTGCCCGAATATATCATTCCGCTGAATGTAGTTCCTGTAGGCTATCCGGCCGAGAACCCGCTTCCAAAGGATAAATGGAAACCGGAGAATGTGCATTATAATCGCTGGAAAGAGATTCGATAGGTAGACTATTCGTCCATATCATTCAGATGTATTTCCAATGCTTTGACCGAAATATAAATCTCATATACAGAGATAGCCAAAGAAATAATCAACAGCACCATCGCCAGACCAAAGATATATATCGACACTAAATAAAGTTGTATATAGATAAAAAACATGCTGACTACACACAGCAACAAACTCCCCGTCCCCGTCACCTGCATGGCACGTGTCAGGTAAAGGCGTTTCCGTAGATTAGCAATCTGAGCAGCGGTAACTGACGAATGATTGGCACGATACTGCTCCTTCAACGCACGCACTAATTGGGCATACGACATGAAACGATTAGTATATGCCAGCATAATCAAAGAAATGGCTGAGAATAACAGAGCCGGAGTAGTCAGATCTATTTCCATATGTTTTATTCTTATTTCAGAGGATTGCTTTCCACACCCTCAAAAGTTATCTTAACTGGATTGATATATCCGTCCTCATCAAAAGTCATTTCATCGATACAAGTTGCACGATGGTCTCCGTGTGTCTCCGTCAACGGACGGCGATGGTAAATGATATAGTATTTATCAGATTTCGGTTCATGAATCACGGAGTGATGTCCCGCTCCGGTAGCAATCTCCGGATCTTGTTGTAGTATCTTGCCGATACGTTCAAAGGGGCCAAAAGGATTATCTGCAATAGCGTAAGCTACTGAGTAGTCGGGACCACCCCAGCCACCTTCCGACCACATGAAGTAGTATTTTCCATCACGGATAAACATGAAAGGACCTTCCGTATAATTTTCCGGCGTAACCTCCTTGTAATAAGTCCCGTCTTCAAAAGGTAACAGTCCAGTAAAGTCATCATTCAGTTTAACAACGTTGCATCTTCCCCAACCTCCATAATACATATAATATGAACCATCTTTATCCTGGAAAACGAACTGGTCAATCGGCTGGGCACGATTATAAATCTTATCTATGAGCGGACGGCCTAAATAATCCTGATAGGGACCTTCCGGACGGTCGGCCACACCAATACCGATGCCACCGTACTCATCATCATTCTGAATATCATTTCCTCCGAAAAACAGGAAATACTTATTATCCTTCTTCACGACTGCGGGAGCCCACATGGCACGCCACACCCATTTCACTGCTGTATTGTCAATGATACGTTCATGCTTCGTCCAATTCACCAAGTCGGTTGAGGAGAAAGCATCCATAAATATCTGCTTCTCATACTCATCAGAGTAGGTGGGAAATATCCAATATTCATTGTCCAGAATCATACCTTCAGGGTCGGCATACCAGCCTTCAAAAAGAGGATTACCTGACATTTGGACCGGTTGCTTCACGCTACAGGACTGGAGTATCGACATCGCAAAAATGAATAATAAATAATAAGTTTTCATCTATCTGATATTTTTATGGATAAAGTCATGAATTTCATTACACTCACATATTTCCCACAAAATAAAAGAAAAAAAATGGAAGGATATAATTTTGCTTAATAAAATGCACAATGCCCAAAGCAAAACTTCATCCTGCTTTTACAAGATAAAATTCTGCTTCAGGCATGAAGGGGTTCTTAAAGCGGAAGACAGAAAGCCTATTTCTTGTCATAAATACCGTTAGAGAATTTGCCGTAAGCCATCACCTGATTGGTATCCGGAAAGTGCACAATCTCCGGCACATTGTTGGTATCAAAGTCAAGATAGACGAGCTTCTCCGTATCCGACCCATTACGCATGACGTGCGCACCTTCCGGTCCGGCAGGGAAGGTTATGGCATCTCCGGCCTTCACGGTTACATCTCCATTGATGGTACGCACAATACCTGTACCACTGATGATGTAGAACACTTCCTCATCCGTTTCATGATAATGATAGCCATAGGCAAAGTTACCCGGTTCCACCTCCACAAAGTTAACACGGCACTGGGTTACGTCTTCTTGCGCAACAATCGGTTTCACTGTAAATTCATTGCCACCTTGACTGAATTTCTGACCTTCGACAGTCTTGTAATTCTTTACTGTAAGCTCTTTCATTGTCCTTTTGTTTTTAAATTGTTTATAAAATAGTTGTATTCATCAGTTTTTTCACTAACTTCGCAATGCGGTCAGTGACTTATCGACGATGCAAAGCTATGCACTATTTTACTTTAAAACAAGAAGTTACAAATAAGTAAGATAGTTACCTGAAGGTTACTTTTGCTGAAAAGCAAGAGATTAAAAATGAAGAAAAAAGAAAAATAATCAAGTGGAACCTAATACTAACTAAAGATATGGAAACAAGAATTACCTCAAACCGTATTACGGAACTAAAGCCGAACGAGATATTCGTCTTCGGCAGTAATCTGGAAGGCGCTCACGGTGGCGGAGCCGCTTATCTGGCCTGGAAGAAATGGGGAGCTATCTGGGGACAAGGAACAGGACTACAAGGACAGACTTACGCCATCCCTACCATGCACGGTGGTCCGGAAAGCATCAAACCTTATGTTGATCAATTCATCGGATTCGCCAAAGAACATGCAGAATACGTTTTCCTCGTCACAGAAATAGGATGCGGCATTGCCGGATTTGCCCCGAAAGAGATTGCCCCCTTATTTAAAGAAGCGATAAATGTGCCCAACATTCATCTGCCTCAACGTTTCTGGGATGTAATGAACGCCAAGTGAAACCTAACTTTCAACCGCCTTCTGCCCAACGCAAATAATATGCCGAAAAGGGAACAAGCTGAGCATATTACGAATATGATCCCGGTGGAAACCAAGATATTCCCAATGCCCACCAAGGGAGAAACAATGCCGCCGAACGAGAAACAGACAGCTCCCAGCAATGCAGAAGCTGTCCCGGCATTAGTGCGCTCACACTCCATAGCCAACGCGGTTGAGGTCGTGAAAGTCATTCCCATCATAAACAGCACTGCCAGCAGCAACAGTTCGTATACCCAGAAGCTACACCCTAAAGCCAATGCAGCACATTCCAATACAGAGAAAACAAGCATGCCCATACACCCTATCAGCGTCCCGTTTTCCGGTCGGCGGAACTTCACGGAAAATGCAGCCGCAGTACCGATGGCAATGGCATTAATACTGAAACATACGCTGAAAGCAAAAGGGGAATAACCGTAATGTTGCTGAATAATGAAAGGAGACGAAGCTATATAGGCAAACAACACTCCTTGCGCAAACGCCAGTTGCAACACGTAGCAAATATATTGTTTATTGCGAAGAACCAGCTTGAAACTATTGAAAGTATCCGCCCATTTCGTCACCAGCCGATTCTCTGCGGGAAGCGACTCCCGGAAGCGCATGCAACCTGCCAGGAGGAGCATGCCCAATACAAGCAGAATACCGAAAATCCCCTGCCAGCCGATAGCTTCCGTAAATAATCCTCCAATGATAGGGGCTACTACCGGGGCAATACCGTTGATGGCACCGATAACTGCCAGCATCTTTGCCAATTCCCTACCCGAAAACTTGTCCGTAGCAATGGAACGGGCTATGACGATGCCTCCTGCACCGGCAACACCTTGTATCAGACGGAAAGTAACAAATTGATGGATGTTTTGCGCAAATAAGCAGAGAACTGTTGAAACAATGAATAGCCACATGGCAACCTGTAACGGTATACGTCTGCCATACCGGTCGCTCAAGGGACCGAAGAATATTTGACCGACTGCCAGTCCAATCATGCTGGTGGTCAATCCTAACTGGACCATTGAAGAACTCGTATTGAAATATTCTCCCATAGCCGGCAGACTGGGCAAATACATATCTGTGACAAACGGCCCGAAGGCTGTCAACATACCTAATAAAATAAGAATGAACAGTTTTGAATTATCTTTTCCCATATAATTATCTTTTATTAGTGTGTTCAGGCAAATAATTATTTGCCTGAACACATCCTTTTTAATTGCACGGCAAAATTAAGAATAAATCAGTTTACCCACCTCACCTAATTTAGTCTACATTGTTCAAAACAGGAACAGACAGACACCCAATCATCCGGTTACTCCCAACTTCTTGTCCATACGCAGCTCATGCTTCGCAAAGCGGCGAATGGAGCGATAAGTGGGATGCAGTACTTTGTACGGGCGGATATCGCTCTCATAAACCAGGAACACCAACAGGCAGAACAAGGCTATCAGAATCAACCAGCCGTACAATTCCTTCATAGAAACCATCAACGCCTGTTGCTGCACAGCACCATAAAGTTCTCCGGCAGACATCCGGTTGATGAACGGATTCACATGATCTAATGACGAACTGAGCAGCATCGCATTCTTCTTTAAAGTCACACTCAAAGCACGCCCCAGGATAGCCGTACCCAAAGCACTGCCAAACCCGGCACTGACAAACGCCTGCACGGACACCGCTTGAAAAAAGTGTTGAAAAGGTACACGTGACAGCACCGTAAGAAAACAAATAGCTATTATGACATACCCGAAACTACGAAGGAACAACGGCACGAACAGCGTCTCCTTCGGCAAAGCATAATCAATGCCAAAGTAGAAATACATCAGATAGACAGTGATGGAAGTGAAAGCAATCACCGTCATCGTCTTATAGCGCCACTTACGGCGTGAAAAGGTCAGAAATGTAAAAGCTGCTCCAACCACAATGCCCAGCAACACTACCCAGTTGAGCGAAATCACATTCAGGGCATCATAACCCAATATACCCTCCATATAGATATGCTCAAACAGGTGTGAAGGAGCTAACAGTATATCTATTATTATATAAAGTATAAAGGGCAGCCACACGGAGCGGTACGTCCACGTCTTCAATGCAATGAACGGATGACGGATGAAAGATGCGCGCCACAAGTTCAGTGCCAGAACTACTATGCCGATGACGGTTGCCACCCGGATTGGGAAAGACCGGTACCAATCGTAATGTTCACCATAGACACATACAAAAAGGATGCACAGCAGAACAAGCCCCCACATTAAAGCTCCCAGCCAGTCGATACCAAATAACGGTAATTTCGGTAAGGAACGATAGCTGCGGAATAGCCAGAGCGTAACCAGCATCACTAATAACAACAAGCCCACTATCAGCCAGTGCATATACTCCCACTTCGCCCAGAAAGCCGTGTAGACGGTTATCAAACCCGATAACTGGATGCAACTCTGCACCAACAGGTAGATAAAGCAAAAGAACACCGATAAATCCCGCTTGGGAGTCAACCATAGTTGGATGGTGGAGTTGCACTCAAACGTGGCCCACATGCGGAAAATGCCTGCAAAAAAGCAAGTTATCACCAGCAGGGGAATACTGCGGGTATGCATACATATCAGATTGGCAATAATCAGGGCTATGCTGCACGTCATCAGCGAAGTCTTCGAGGCGAAGCGGAATTTCAAGCGGAACATAATGGCGAACGTCAGCCCCATGCCCACCATAGACGCATACCCCGCCATCATAATGTCTTCCTGCATCAATGCCGTTGAACCGACCATTTCGTTGACTGCCGACAGATAAATACCGCCGGAGAACTGGAAGATGATGACAAAGGCAATGATAATCCAGGGGCGTAGTTTCGGAGGAACAAAGTCGCGGATAGCCGGAATAGAAAAAGGTCCTGTTTCGTGCATCGCATCAATAGTTTACTACACATTCCACATTCATGCCGGCACGCAGACGCTCCATATCTTCCGGACGATTATCTGCAGAGAACTCGATACGGATGGGGATACGTTGTTCTACTTTCACGAAGTTTCCGGCGGAGTTATCTTGTGGGAGAAGGGAGAAGCTGGCACCCGTAGCGCGGGAGATGGACTTCACGGTTCCTTTGAAAATGATATCGGGAACGGCATCCACTTCTATTTCTACGGGCTGGCCTTCCCGGATATGCGTGGTCTGGGTTTCTTTGTAATTAGCCACTATCCATCTTTCGTTTTCATCAACCAGGTCCACCAGGGTTTGTCCGGGTTGTATCAGTTGCCCTTCCTGAATTTCCTTCCGCCCGGTGGTTCCGTCGCAAGGGGCGAGGATGACGGTATAGGAAAGATTCAGGCGTGCCAATTCCAGGGCAGCCTGTGCAAGTTTGATGCCGGCATCGGTTTGTTCCAGGCGGTGGGTTTGTTCCTGTTTCACCAGTGTGGTGGATTGCCTTTGGCGCAACAGAAGTTCGTAGCGGGCTTTGGAAGCCTCATAGTTAGTTTGTACGGCATCATATTGCTGTTTGGTGACCGCATCCTGTAACAACAGGTTCTTATAACGATGATATTCACGTTCAGCATTATCGAGGCGGACTTTAGCTTCCTGCAAACCGGCGTCGGATACGGCAATGTTATTCTGAGTAGTATGTACAGTGGTAGCCACTGCATTTTTGCCGGAGATGGCATTCTGGAAATCAGCCTCAGCCTGTGCCAGACGGAAACGGAATTCGGCATCTTCTATCACAGCCAGCGTATCGCCTTTGCGAACCTGTTGGTATTCATCGAAATATATCTTCTTGATAAATCCCTGCACGCGACTATTGACGGGGACGATGAGTTGTTTCACTTGTGCATTGTCCGTGTATGCCACACTGCCGAGGTGGACGAAATGAGAGCACACCCATACCAGTGCAGCAATGAGTAAGAGACTAACCACCACGTTATAAATCATTTTTTTCTTCTTGCGTTCCATATATTCTATTGTTATTTAAAATTCGTTTATAGACTTCCGGCTGTCTTTCTCAGCTTATAGAAATTGAAAAGTATATTGATTTGTGCATTCACCAACTGCAATTCCGCATTCAGCTTGGAATTACTGGCGTCCAGCATATCGGTAATCAGTGCCAGGTCATTCAGATAGCGGTTATTCACCACACTGTAGTTCTGCGTTGCCAGTTCCAGACTTTTCTCCTGCGTATCACAGATAGTGAAAGCCTCCTGAAAACGGATATATGCCGCTTTCACCTCCGTGCGCACATTCTCCTGCAACAACAAATCACTCTCCTGCGCCCGCCGGGTAGACAACTGCGCCAGACGAATCTTCTTGCCGGACTTGAACGTAGAAGCGATATCAAACTTCACCCCGACACCCACATACCAGTAATTCAGATTTTTATTAATGGGAGGCACTTCAATCGTAATAGGCCCGTCCAGTTTGTCACCAGCAAAGAGAACCACAGACGGCAGGCGTTCCGCTTTCGCTATCCGCTCATTATACTGAGATTGCTTGATGTTCAGCTTCATCTGTTGCAGTACAGGCGAACTCAATACAGCCGTTTCCTGCCAATGCGCTTCTTCCGAGGGTCTCGGGAGCCGTCTCAGCAATGTTGTATCCACATCAATCACCGTTTCCTCCGACAAACCAAGCACTGTAGTCAACTGATTATTCAGAATGAGAATACTGTTTTCTATCTGCGTCAAAGCCAGTTCCAAAGATTTGAGTTGCAACTCATACCGGGTGATATCATTCTTCAAAGCCAATCCCTGCGATTGTTTGGCATTGATGTCTTCCACCAACTTGCGGGTTTGCTCGATATTTTTCCGGTACACTTTCGACTGATTCTGCAATTTATACATCTCCAGATAGTTGCCTACCAACAGAAAACGAATATCCTGTTTGTTCTTCTCTTTATCCAGTTCCGCCAACTGTTGCTGCAACCGAGCAATGGCAATCCGGCTCGTGATAGCCCCTCCGGCATAAATTACCTGTGACGCTTCTATCGCAAAGTTATTACCGAAATGCGGCATAGCGGCATTCTCACCGTTCCCGAAGTCACGGTCAGCCAGCCAGGCATCGCCCAGATAGCTTGCGGAAACGGAAACATCAATGGAAGGAAGTTGGGCATTCTTAGCTACCTTCACCGCTTGTCCGGCCTCTTCTTCCGCCAGACGGAACGTGCGGATACTGCGGCTGTTAGCGTCCGCCAACTCGAACATCTCTTCAATTGTCATCTTCCGAATGGTTTGTGCAGATACAAGAGAAACGTTCAGCGCTAAAATCAAAACTAATAAATCTTTCAATCTTTTTATCATATCTATTAAATTGTTACCTCAAAAACGGCTGCAAAGTTCGGACAAATTCTTTGCTAAAGGTAAATCCCAAATTGTGCAAAGTTGGTTTAATTTGGAGATTTTCAAGATTTGTGCTACCTTTGCCATACAACAAAAAATTCTTTAATGGCCTCTTCCATACGCATCAAGAACATCTGTGAACTACTCATTATCAGTGGCGGTAAAAACGATACACGCAAGAAAATCAGTTGCATCACCATCGGACACCGGGAAGCAGAAGAACAGTTTTCGTCAGACATCCACCTCGATGCCTTCATCATCCTATTGGTTTTATCCGGAAAGGGACGGGCTGCAATCAATTACAAAACGTATAACATTCAAGCAAATACGCTCTTGCTGCTGACTTCTGCACATTTGTTCCATTTTTATGATTGTAGTGATGATTTCCAATGCCAATGCCTCTTTGTCAGCAAGGTGTTTACTGATGAGATGGACTCCACCGATATGATTTACCGAAGAACCAAATATGGCGTACGGCTATATAATGAGCCTGTAATACCTTTGGAGCATCCGCATGCCGTCCTATTGGCGGAACGACTGGACAGCGTCAACAAAAACATTGACCGTACAGAGCATTTCTATCACAAAGAAGTGATTCTGAACCGCTTGTTCGCTCTCTATCTTGATTTAAGCGATATCCTCGAACGCACCAATCTGCCACATACAGACGGTTGCCTGACCCGCTACGAAAGTGTCATCAAGTCGTTCATCGAACTATTGGCAACGCATTACCGTGAAGAACACAAAGTAGACTACTATGCTGCCCGGCTGAACCTGTCCGCCCACCATCTGACGCAAATCGTGAAACTTGTGACAGGGCAAAGCGTAAGCGACTTTATCTTTGAAATGCTATTCAGCGAAGCCCGCAACCTGCTGACGCACTCCAAACTATCCGTACAAGAGATAGCCGCCACCCTCAACTTTTCCGACCAGTCTTCTTTCGGGAAGTTCTTCAAGCGGAAAGCAGGCATATCACCTGTGGATTTCAGAAAAGACATGAAACGGGAAGAAATAGCTTATTCGGGTTCCCTGCTGAGTTACAAGTAATTACCCAGTAAGTATTTGCCAGTTTTTGCCACAGCCTTGGCAAAGTTTTGCCACTTCGATGGCAAGGTCTTGCCAATGCGATGGCAAAAGTTTGCCAACGAAGTGGCAAGAGGTTGGCAAACTACATCACAGTGCAGAAGTATACTTATTCTATCAACAGAGCATAAAGCTGTTTCTTTATTCAGATATTTATCGTACTTTTGTAGTCTGTAAACCAGCTATTAGATTCTAAGAAAGAATACAACTATGCGCTATAAACTTTCGGCACCTGCCACCCTGCACACCACTATTCAGCTCCCGGCATCCAAGAGTATCAGTAACCGGGCTTTGATATTACATGCTTTAGCACAAGGATGCATCACGCCCGCCAATCTGAGCGACTGCGACGACACACGTGTCATGATAAAGGCTTTGGACGGAAATCCCGAACATATCGACATCCTTGCCGCCGGAACAGCAATGCGTTTTCTCACCGCTTATCTCAGTGTAACACCCGGCACACGTGTCATTACGGGTACCGAGCGGATGCAGCAACGTCCTATACGGATTCTTGTAGATGCCCTGCGCGAACTGGGCGCACAAATAGAATATGCCGGCAAAGAGGGTTACCCTCCTCTACGCATCACAGGCACAGAGCTGGCGGGCGAAGAAATCACGCTGGCCGGAAACGTAAGTTCACAATATATATCTGCCTTACTGATGATTGGTCCGATTCTGAGAAACGGACTGAAACTGAACCTGACGGGAGAAATCATCTCACGCCCCTATATCAACCTGACGTTGCAACTGATGAAAGAATTCGGTGCAGAAGCTGCATGGAGTTCCGAAAGCAGCATCACCGTCCGCCCCGGCACTTACAAAGACATACCTTTCACGGTGGAAAGTGACTGGAGTGCTGCGTCCTATTGGTATCAGATGGTTGCCCTGAACTGTGACAATGCAACTAACGAAAAGGAAACCGTAAAAACTGAGGTGGAATTATCGGGACTTTTCTCACGCAGCTATCAGGGAGATAGCCGGGGAGCGGAGATATTCACGAAACTTGGTGTACGGACAGCGCATACCGACCGTGGAGTGATATTGACCAAGATGGGCAGCCCTGTTGCCCGCATCAAGGAAGATTTAGTCGATATACCCGACCTGGCACAAACTTTCGTTGTGACTTGTTGTTTAATGAACATACCTTTCCGCTTCACCGGATTGCAGAGTCTGAAAATTAAGGAAACAGACCGGATTCAGGCGCTCATCACCGAATTGCATAAGTTGGGATATGTGGTAAAGTCGGAAGAGGACAGTATATTAATCTGGGACGGTGAGCGTTGTGAACCGGAAGCCAATCCCGTTATCGCAACTTACGAGGACCACCGGATGGCAATGGCCTTTGCACCTGCCGCCATGCGGATGCCGTCTTTGCTGATTGCAGAGCCTCAGGTGGTTTCCAAATCTTATCCGGGATATTGGAAAGATTTGCAACAAGCCGGATTTGAAATAGAAATAGAGGAATAGAATATGTGGATACTGATAATAAGTCTGATTGCACTTGTCTGCATTGCCCTTCTGGCAGGATACATCCGCAACCGCCGCTTGCAGAAGAAGATTGAGCGCGGAGAACTGGATGCCATGCCTGAAGTGAAAGAAGTGGATGCAGAGTGTTGTGGACAGCATGAGGTATGCGAACGGGACAGTCTGTTGGCTGCCGTCAGCAAGAAGATAGAGTATTACGACGATGAAGAATTGGACAAATACATCGGTGTTGCTCCCGAAGATTATACTTCTGAACAAGAAGATGAATTCAGGGATATATTCTATACAATGCAAGATACTGACGTTGCCGGATGGGTGCGAAGCCTGCAACTGCGCGGAATCGCGTTGCCGGACAATATTAAAGACGAAGTATTCCTTATTATTGGAGAGAGAAGAACAGTGATTAGCGGTTAGTGATTAATACCATACGGTATGATAGTAAATCTCTATATACATTAACTGATAATCACTAATCACTAACAACTAATCACTAACAACGTGGATTTACTGCAATATACATTCTTTCAACACGCCCTTATCGGCAGTTTGCTAGCAAGCATCGTTTGCGGACTTATCGGTACATACATTGTAACGAGACGGTTGGTGTTCATTAGCGGCGGACTAACACATGCTTCTTTTGGTGGTATCGGTTTGGGACTCTATGCAGGCATCTCCCCTATTCTGGCAGCCGGTGTTTTTGCTGTGTTGTCTGCGTTTGGGGTGGAGTGGCTAAGCAAACGCAATGATATGCGCGAAGATTCGGCCATTGCCGTATTCTGGACGCTGGGTATGGCATTGGGCATTATGTTCACTTTCCTTTCTCCGGGGTTTGCGCCCGACCTGTCTGCTTATCTGTTTGGCAATATCCTGACGATTACGATGACTGATATAGCTTTGTTGGCAGGGCTTGCGGTGATACTGACCATCTTCTTTGTACTTTATTTACGTCCGATTATTTATGTTGCTTTCGACAGGGAGTTTGCCCGTTCGCAAGGAATTCCGGTACAGATATTTGAGTACGTGCTGATGATGTTCATTGCGCTGACCATCGTTGCCTGCCTGCGCATGGTGGGTATCGTGCTGGTCATTTCGCTGCTCACCATTCCGCAAATGACGGCGAACTTATTCTCACACCGTTTTCACCGCATTATATGGTTGTCCATCGGCATCGGTTATCTCAGTTGCCTGGGTGGGCTGATGATATCTTATTATCTCAATGTGCCTTCGGGGGCAGCTATCATCTTCTTTTCCATTATTATATATGTGATATGTAAGTTGGGAAAGAGTTTTTATTTATCTTTACGGCAGAAAACGCAGAACCCGTAAAACCTACTGGCATAGTTTGAAACGCAAAGCAGTCTACCTCACTGGCATCTTAGTGACTTTGATGCTCGTTGCCGGATGTTCCACTCGAAAGAATACAGCCGGTACACGCTTCTACCATGCCCTGACCACCCGCTACAACGTTTACTTCAATGGCAACGAAGCCTATAAGACCGGACTCGAAACACAACAGCAAGGAAATAAGGACAATTATATGGAGGTGCTTCCCCTCTACCCCATAGGCAATAAAGAAACCACAAGTATCGGCACTTCCGACTTCGACCGGGCTATTGAAAAAGCACAAAAAGCCATCCGACAGCACTCCATCAAACGACGCCCTATCCGCAAGCCGGGGCGGGCATACACCGATGAATATAAGAAATGGCTGGCACGTCGTGAATTCAATCCTTTCATACACCGCGCATGGCTGTTGCTAGGCAAAGCGCAATATCAGAAAGGAGACTTCCCGGAAGCTGCATCAACATTCTCCTACATCGCACGCCTTTACGACGGACAAACGGGCATTACTTCCGAAGCACTCATCTGGCTGTCCCGCTGTTACTCTGCATTGGGTTGGCAATATGACGCTGAAGACGCCTTGAGCCGGGTGAACAACGACAGTCTGCCCCTATCACTGGCAGTTCCGTATGCCTCGGCAACGGGAAATTTCCTGTTGGGCAGTAAGCGGTACAGGGAAGCCATTCCGCATCTGGAAAAAACCGCCAAAAACGAAAAGAATAAGAAACAGAAAGCACGATGTTACTACCTCTTGGGGCAGACTTACCAAATGTTGCAGCAACCAGAGCAAGCCTATCAAGCTTACAGCAAAGTAATCCGCCTCAACCCACCGTATGAGCTGGCTCTCAGCGCCCGCATCCGACAAACGGAAGTGATGCCCGCCTCTAACAGTCGCAAAATCATAGGAAAACTGTTGCGTCTCAGCCGTGACGAAAAGAATGAAGAATTTCTGGACCAGATATATTATGCACTGGGCAACGTCTATCTTGCCGAAAAAGATACGGTTCAGGCCCTTGCCGCCTATCATAAAGGAATAGAAAAGAGCAAACGAAACGGCGTAGAGAAAGGTGTTCTGCAACTAACGCTGGGAAATCTATATTGGCAGCAGGCACGCTATGCCGAAGCGCAGAAAGCATACGCCGAAGCCATCGGATTGATAGACAAGACGCATCAGGAATATGACACCGCTACCACTCGTTCGGAAATCCTGGACGAACTGGTACCACACACCACTGCCATACAATTGCAAGACAGCTTGCAACGCCTTGCCGGAATGACGGAAGAAGAAAGGCTGAGCATAATAAAGGAAATCATCGCGCAAGTCATTGCCCGGGAAGAAGCAGAACGCAAAGCGGCAGAGGAAGCGGAACGGGAAACCAACCGTCAACAAATGCTTGATGAAGCTGCCAACCAATTGCCCGCCACTTCCATCGTCACCCGACCGGGACAAAGTACCACCACTACTCCGCAAACCACCCAACCTACCATAGGGGGAAAGCAAGCCTGGTACTTCTACAACCCGCAATTAGTGGAACAGGGGAAAGCGGAATTCCAACGTTTATGGGGGCGCCGGAAGCTGGAAGATAACTGGCGGAGAAAGAATAAAACTGTAGTTGCCCTGGATGATTTCGGGGAAATAGATTATAACGAGCCCGAACAGACTGCCGGAACAGATTCTATTCAGAACAACAAGGAAGGTGAAACCAACCGCACCCACTCACAGAATAGTGAGAACGAGAAAACAGGTATCGGTAACAACGAAAAAACAGACACCGACAGCCTTGCCAACGACACGCATCGCCCGGAATACTATCTATCACAAATTCCACTGACAGAAGAAGCAATGAAAGCTTCAAACGCATTGTTATCAGAAGCCCTGTATGGCGCCGGAATGATATTCAAAGACCGTATGCAGGATTTCCGAAAGGCGGAAGCCGCCTTTGAACGACTTGTAAGCCAGTTCCCGGACTTCGCGCAACTGGATGAGGTGTATTATCAGTTATTCCTGACTGAATTAGCTATAAACCATTATGATAACTCTCCATCCATAGCGGAAACTGCACTACAATTAGCCGAAAGATATAAGTCCGAGCTTATCGCTCGCTTCCCCGAAAGCCGTTACGCCAAAACGCTGGCCGACCCGGATTTTGCGGAGAACGCCGTGCACGGTAAGCAACGCGAAGACTCGCTCTATACCCGCGCCTACGAGCATTTCCAGGCGGGAGACACTGCCACCGTACGTGCTGCTGCACATCTTTCCGCAGAGATATATCCTCTGGGACAGCATCGCCCGAAGTTCATGTTCCTTGATGCCGTCACCCGTTTGCAAGGTGGAGAAACCAAGCAATTCCTCGCCACCCTGAAACAGCTTGTACAGCAATATCCGCAAAATGAAATCACCGACCTCGCCGCTCATATACTGAAAGGTGTACAGGAAGGGCGTTTGCTGGCCCGCGACAGTCATACATTCGGTTCCATCTGGCAACGCCGGAATGCTGAACTTGCCGAAGTCGGTAACTTATTAGGCGATAGCCTGGGCAATGCCGCCGTCCTTCCACCGGACAGTGCATTCAGCACGGAGCGCAATGTTCCGTTCCTCTTTATCCTTGCCTACGAAGAAGGAAAAGTAAACGAAAACATGCTTCTGTTTGAAGTGGCACGCTATAATTTCTCCACCTTCCTGGTGAAGAACTTTGATCTTGCCTTTGCTCACGAACGGGGTATCGGGATGCTGCAAATCAAACCATTCAGCAATTATGATGAAGCACAGCAATATTTCCGCAGGCTCTATGCCACTCCTGAAATGGCTGCCCGGCTGAGCGGTATGCGTGCAGTGCTTATTTCGGAAGCAAATTATGAACAACTCATCAAGCAATACAGTTTTGATGACTACGACACCTTCTACCGTGCCCACTTCTCTTCCATTCCGGAGCCCGAACTGAAAGGTTACACACTGGATGAACCTCTGCTAAACCTGCCTACCGAGGAAGAAGAACGGCAGAAAGAAGAAAATCTGCCTGCGGAAGAGGACGACCCGGAAAATGGTGTTATCTTTGAGGACTGAAAACATAAAATATGAAGAAAGACAGATTACTTTGGGTAGACGATGAAATCAGTTTGTTGCGACCGCACATCCTGTTTCTGGAAGGCAAAGGTTACGAAGTCGACACCGTAACCAACGGACAGGATGCGCTCGACCGCTGCCGTGCCACTACCTACGACCTCATCTTTCTGGACGAGAACATGCCCGGACTGAGCGGTCTGCAAACCCTGGCACTGATAAAAGAAATCTGCCCCACCGTCCCCGTCATCATGATTACCAAAAGCGAAGAAGAAAATATCATGGATATGGCTATCGGGCAAAAGATAGCGGATTACCTTATCAAACCTGTCAACCCCAACCAGATATTACTGTCACTAAAGAAGAACCTGCACCGCCGGGACATAGTCAGCGAAGCCGCACAGACCGGTTATCAACAGAACTTCGGCAAGATAGGCATGCAAATCAACGATTCGCTGACCGCCGCCGACTGGATGGAACTATACCGCCGCCTCGTATACTGGGAACTGGAACTGGAAGCAACGGACAGCCCCATGAGTGAAATGCTTGCCATGCAGAAGGCAGAAGCCAACTCCGCTTTCGCCAAGTTCATCAAGAAGCACTATGCAGATTGGGTATCAACGAAAGATACTCCCCTCGACCGTCCCCTCATGAGCCCGGACATTTTCAAGCGTATCCTTTTCCCGCTGTTGGACAAAGGCGAAAAAGTCTTCTTCATCGTCCTCGACAACTTCCGCTACGACCAGTGGCGTGTCCTCGCCGACGAGCTATCCGGCTTGTTCAATATCGACGAACAACTTTATTTCAGCATCCTGCCCACTGCCACACAATATGCCCGCAACGCCATCTTCTCCGGTCTGATGCCCGACCAGATAGCGCGGCTCTTTCCGGAATTGTGGGTAGATGAAGACGAAGAAGAAAACAAGAACCTGAACGAAGCTCCGCTGATACGTACCATCATCGAGCGTTATCGCCGCAACGATACATTCTCTTATCATAAAATAAATGACGCCGCAGGTGCCGAACGCTTATTGGCACAACTGCCTGCACTGGCACAGAACGACCTCAACGTTGCCGTGTTCAACTTCATCGACATGTTGAGCCACAGCCGCACGGAAAGTAAGATGATACGCGAACTCGCCTCCACCGAGGCAGCTTACCGCAGCATCACGCTTTCATGGTTCCGCCATTCACCGTTGAGCGACCTGCTGAAAGCACTTGCCAACCGCCAGTATCGTGTCATCATCACTACGGACCATGGTAGCATCCGCGTAGATAACCCGGTAAAAGTACAAAGTAACAGTAAAGAAATCAATGCCAACCTGCGCTACAAGCTATCGCGCAATATGGCATACAATCCTAAACAAGTGTTCGAAATCACCCGCCCCGCAGATATACACCTGCCCTCACCTAATGTGAGCACACGTTATATCTTTGCCACCGGACGGGATTTCTTTGCTTATCCGAATAATTATAATCACTACGTCAGCTACTACACTGATACCTTCCAGCATGGGGGAATCTCGATGGAAGAGATGATTATTCCGCTTATCACATTGAGCGGACGAGGGGGAGGATAAAAAGGCTAAACCTTGGCAGCGCCGAAGTTAAACATTGACACTGCCAAAGTTAAACATCGTCAAAGTTAAAGTTATAAATAAAAGATAATATGGAAATCAAAATTCAATCTCTGGACCATATCCACGAAGCCGCCCGCGAATTTATCGCTGCAATGGGCGACAATACCGTTTTCGCTCTTTACGGAAAGATGGGAGCCGGTAAAACTACATTTATCAAGGCACTTTGCCAGGAACTGGGCGTTGAGGACGTTGTTACCTCTCCCACTTTTGCCGTCATCAATGAGTACCGCTCGGACATAGCGGGCGAGCTCATTTATCATTTCGACTTCTACCGCATCAAGAAGCTGGAAGAAGTATATGACATGGGATATGAGGATTATTTCTACAGCGGAGCGCTCTGCTTTATCGAATGGCCGGAATTGGTAGAGGAACTGTTGCCGGGCAATACGATACGCGTCACTATCGAAGAACTGGAAGATGGCTCACGCAAGCTGACAATGGAAAGCCAGGAATAAGTCACTATGAGCCAATATATCATTCAGGGAATTTTTGCAGTGGCCGGCATCATTTCACTGCTGGCTGCGGTGTTCGACTGGGAGTGGTTCTTCACTGCACGGAACACTCAGTTTGCGGTGAGGAGCGTGGGACGACAGCGTGCGAGGTTATTCTATGGAGTACTGGGAGTTATCCTCATCGGGATGTCGGTGTTCTTCTTTCTGAATACGCCGCCGGCATGATTCAAGTTATAAGTAACGCTATGTGTGTGGGCGAATGATTATTTGCCCACACACATAGCGCAACGCTTTTTGACTCTAATATACTTTCTTATTGCCATCCCCCGCCGAGCGCCTTATACAGCCGTACCAGCGTTATCTGCTTATCCCTTATCGCATTGCTCAGTCCTATCTGTGCATCAAAATATCCACGCTGGGCATCCAACACATCCAAATATCCGATAACCCCGTTGATATACTGCAACTGGGCCAGCTCTACGTTCGTCCGTGCCGCCTGCTCCAATTGCAGACGCGACTCATAAATCTCCTTTATCTTGCCGAAATCCACAATCGCATTCCGCGCATCCTTGAAGGCAGTCAACACCGACTTCTCATATGCATAGACCTCCGCCTCATACGCCGCCTTCTTCGCCTTCAGCATCGCCCGGTTCTTACCCATAGCAAACAGCGGCGTCAGCAACGAACCGCTCAGGAAATGATAAGGTGACTTCAGGAAATCCGAGAACTCGGTACTCTCCAACCCGTAGTGAGCCGTCAGACTGAGACGGGGAAACATATTGGTGTATGCAACTCCCACCGTCGCATTCGCAGCAATCAGCTTCTGCTCCGCCTGACGCACATCCGGACGACGTTCCAGCAATGTGGAAGGAAGCCCCACAGGAAGACTTTCCGGCAGTTTCACCTCTTCCGGCAGCACCGAACGTTCTATCTTTCGCGGATACTCGCCCGCCAGGAAAGCAATGTCATTCTCTTTGATAGAAATCTTCCGTTCCAGGTCCGGCACCAGCGTTGCCGTACGTGCCAACTCCACCTGGGCCTGCTGATAAGAAGTCTCCGAAGTCAGACCACCCTCAAAACGGAGCTTCGCCAGCCGGACACCCTCCTTACGGGCACCGAGTGTCTGGCGTACAATTGCCAATTCGTTATCCAACGCCACCAGCTCGAAATATGCCTGTGCCACTTCTGCCACCAGACTCATTTTCAAGGCACGTTGCGCTTCTATCGAACCCAGAAAGTCCGCCATACTCTTATCCTTCGCCCAACGCAGATTTCCCCAAAGGTCCACCTCCCACGAAACGATGGCTTTCGCCTCATAACTCCGGTCCGAATCATAATTATCGCCGCCATAGTTCTCTGCCTCCTTGTCTGCATACAGCTTGCCGCTGACTTGCGGGAAGAGATTGGCAAAGTCTATGCGCTTCATCGCCGCCAGTTCCTTCACCCGTGCGGCGGCAATCTTCATATCCTTATTATATTCAAGCGTCCGCTCGATGAGCGCTTGCAGGGTAGTATCAGTGTAAATGGTCCACCACTGGCGGTCGGCAATGGAAAGTGTATCCTGCTCTGTAGAGTCAAGTTGCTGCGGCAGGTCCAGTTCCGGACGTGCATAGTGTTTACCCAACTGGCAGGAACTGAGCACCACTACCAGCACCATCATATAATATATCGTATATTTCCTTTTCATAGCTTATCGTTTTAATCGCTTCGCAACTTTCTTAATATTCGCACCTTTTGCTTTTGCCTTCGCCTTATAAATCAGCACGAAGAAGAACGGTACCAACAAAATACCTATTGTCACAGCCAGAATCATTCCGAAGAATACGCCTGTACCGATGGCCTGACGGCTTGCCGAACCCGGTCCGCTGGCAATCACCATCGGCAACATACCGAGAATAAATGCCAATGACGTCATCAGGATAGGACGGAAACGCAACTGTGATGCATGCAGAGCGGCTTTCACCACATTCGCCCCACGGTCCACCTGTTCTTTGGCAAACTCCACAATCAAAATAGCATTCTTTGCTGCCAGACCGACCAGCATAACGAGTCCAATCTGAAAATAAACATCATTTTCCAGTCCGCACAGCCATACCCCGAGGTAAGCTCCCAATGCGGCAATAGGCAATGAAAGCAATACGGCAATAGGCACCGACCAGCTCTCGTAAAGTGCAGCCAGGAAGAGGAATACGAACAGGAATACCAGTGCCAGCACCATGGCAGTCTGTCCGCCTGCCTGCTTCTCTTGATAAGAAAGTCCGCTCCATTCCACACCGATATTGTCCGGCAAGTGGTCACGGGCTATCTGTTCAATGATTTCCATTGCCTGACCGGAACTGTAACCATCGGCAGCTCCGCCACGAATCACGGCACTGTTGAACATATTGAAACGCTTGATGCTACCCGGCCCCGTGGTATACGAAGTTGTTCCGAGGGAAGTCAACGGTATCATTACATTATCCGCACCACGTACGAAGAAGAGGTTGATATTCTCTTTATGTTCCCGATAGGGAGCTTCTGCCTGAATGTATACACGATAGATACGGTTGAACATATTGAAGTCATTCACATATACCGAACCGGTATAGGCCTTCATGGTTGAGAATACATCCGCCAGGGGTACACCCGCCAGTTTCACCTTATCCCGGTCTACATCGAAATAAAGTTGCGGAATATCCGCCTGCAAAGAAGATGAAAGTCCCGACAACTCCTTGCGCTGTGATGCGTAATACATCAATGTATCCGTTGCCTGTACCAAGTTGTCGAAAGTGGCATCACCGCGTGCTTCAAGCTGCATCTCGAAACCACCGGAACTTCCCAATCCCGGAATAACCGGCGGCGTGGAGAGATAAACCTTACATTCGGGATATTCCTGAAGGTCTTTCTTCACTTGTGCCATTACTTCATCAATGGTCTGTCCGTCCCGTGCTCCCCAAGGTTTCATGATGACGGTCAGTTCACTGCGTGCCTGACTGCTGCCTACACGCGGGCTGCTACCCACTACGCTTTGCACATATTCCACAGCCGGGTTCAACATCAGATATTCCACTGCACGTTCCGATACGGTACGCGTGCGTTCCAACGTTGCACCTTCGGGCAATTCCAGTTCTACTTTGAAGTAACCCTGATCTTCCACGGGCAGGAAGCTGGTCGGAATCAGTCGGTTTACCAGAAAAATGGCTATCAATACTATGCCGAATGCTCCCAACACCCTGCGGGGATTGCCTATCACACGTGAAATCTGACGCACGTATTTGCGGTTACCCATATTCAGTGCATAGTTGATATAACGGAATACGATGTTTTTCCGTTTGTGGGAGTCCGGTTTCAATATCAACGAACACATCACCGGGCTCAGTGTCAGTGCAACTACCGTAGAAAGCAACACGCTGACCACAATCGTCACCGTAAACTGGCGGTAAAGTTGTCCTGTGATGCCGCCGAGGAAACTAACCGGAACGAACACTGCTGCCAGCACCAGTGACGTAGCAATAATTGCTCCCGTCAGTCCTTCCATAGCTTTCTTAGTGGCTTCGTAAGGCGGCAGCTTCTCTTCGTGCATGATGCGCTCCACATTCTCCACCACCACAATAGCATCGTCCACCACAATACCGATAGCAAGCACCAGTCCGAGCAACGTAAGTATATTGAGCGAAAAACCGAATATCAACATGAAACCAAATGTACCAATCAGAGAAATAGGCACCGCCACAATCGGAATCAATGTGGCACGCCAACTTTGCAATGACAGGAACACTACGATAATCACCAGTGCCAAAGCCTCAAACAGCGTCTTATACACTTCATGGATAGATTCCGAAATGTACGTTGTCATATCGAACGGTATCTCGTAACTCAATCCATCAGGGAAATTAGCGCTAATCTCATCCATCGCCTTCTTCACATTTTCCGCTACTTCCATAGCATTGGCACCCGGAAGCATATAAATACCCAGCACCGCTGCATTTTCACCGTTGATGCTACTCTCTGTGTTGTAAGAAGAAGCCTCCAGAGATATACGCGCCACATCACGCAAACGAATTATAGAGCCATCCGCATTGGCACGTATCACGATTTCTTCAAACTGCGCAACAGTAGACAGACGCCCCTGGGTGGTGATAGGAATAGTGATATCCAATCCTTTCACCGGCTGTTGCCCCAGCACACCGGCGGCGGACTCGCGGTTCTGGTCTTTCAGTGCATTCTGCAAATCGGCCACGGTCAGTCCGAAGTTAGCTAACTTATCCGGCTGCACCCAGATCTGCATGGCGTAGTAGCGGCTACCGATATTCGACACACGGCCTACACCGGGAATACGGCGAAGCAAGTCGAGCACGTTCAGTGTAGCAAAGTTACTCAGGTAGATTTCATCAAACTTCGGGTCGGAAGACATGAGACAGATAGTCATCAACTGGCTGGCCGCCTGTTTTTCTACCGAAATACCGTTTTGCACCACTTCCGCCGGGAGACGGGATTCCGCCAGTTTCAGACGGTTCTGAATTTCCACTGCCGCCAAATCAGGGTCGGCAGAGATGTCAAATGTCACTGTAGCCGAGAAACCACCGGAGTTGGAACTGTTGGACTCCATATAGAGCATTCCCGGTGTTCCGTTCAATTCCTGTTCGATAGGTGTGGCTACTGCCTGCGATACCGTCAGTGCGCTGGCACCCGGATAGGATGCGCTGATTTTCACTACCGGCGGCGTAATCTGCGGATATTGGTCAATGGGGAGCATCGACAATCCGATGATGCCCACAATGACAATCAGTATGGAGATGACAGCCGAGAATACCGGTCTGTCTATAAAGAAACTTACTTTCATATGCGTCTGTTTTACGTTCGTCAATTACTTCTCAGTCTTAACCGTATCCGGTGTCTGACTTTGTTCCTCGTCTTCTTTCTTCAACAGGGCATTGTTCACCTTAACTTTCATACCCGGACTCAGCTTATGGTATCCTTCCACCACGATGGTTTCACCCGGCACCAAACCTCTTTCCACTACCACTTGGTTCTGGAACTCCGGTCCCAGTTCAATAAAGCGCCGTTCTACGGTGGAGTCGCGACGCATCACAAACACAAAAGCACCACCCTTTTCGATGATTACCGATTTCAGGGGAACAACTGTTGCATTCTCACGAACATCCAGCAACAGCTTCACTTTTGTGAACTGCCCCGGCAGCAACACATGTTTCGGATTGGGCATCTCGGCACGAACAGAGAATGTACCGGTGCGAGGGTCAACCTGCGGTTCGGCAAAGTCAACCAAACCTTTGAACGGATAAACCGTATTATCGGCAAGTGTAATAGAAATATTCGGTTGCCAGGAACGGGTGGAGTCTTTTTGTCCCAGGTTCACATTGCGCTCTTTGGTTTTCAAATAGTCCAATGCAGTCATACTGAAATCAACCAACACCGTATCACTCTTTACGATAGCTGCCAGCAACGACTTGCCTCCTGTGCCTACCAGTGTACCAAGGTCTACATAGCGTTCACTGATATGTCCAGACAACGGGGAACGGACAATTGTATAACCCAATTCCAGTTCCGCCTGATCCAGATCTGCCTGACTCATAGCTACACTAGCTTGCGCTGTTTCATAAGCCGCTATCGCATTATCCAAATCCAATTGACTGGCAGCATTCTGCTCATACAGCGGACGGATACGTTCCAAGTCACGTTGTGCCTTGCGAGCCTGTGCTTCGTCCTTTTTCAGTTGTGCACGTGCCTTATCCGCCTTGGCCGCATACTGGTCGCGATTGATTACAAACAACACCTGGTTCTTCGTCACATAAGTACCTTCTTCAAAAAGCATATTTTCCAGATACCCTTCTACACGGGCACGCACCTCTACAAACTGCTGAGCGCGGATACGTCCCACATATTCACCATAGATTTCCACATCGTCCTGTGTCACCGGTTCTACGGCCACTACCGGCAGATCCGGTGCTGGTGCAGGACGATGAGTGACGAACCAGTAAATCCCTACTAACAATACTATACCTATTGCGGCAATCACTGCCTGCCTTTTCGTTATTCTGATTTCTCTCTTTTTGAAAAACGATTTCATAAGCTCTCTGTTTATGTTAATGTTAAAAACCCTATAAATAAAAAACACAACTGACGTGCCAAAGTTCGCTAACTATACTTTTATTATTCATAGCCAAAGCATTAAACACTTAAATGGAAATTGCATGAAGTGTGGAATCCACTCTACAAGTGTGGAATAATTCCACAAAAAAAGTCCGAACGAAACGTCCGGACTCTCTTTTTACTTACTGAAACTACTTATTCGTCATCATCCAACGACTCCGTATATTCCAGTTCCCCTTGAACCACGAACAGAATCTCTTCCGGATCATAGTCACCCATCTCGTCTTTATGAGCTTCCTTGATGATGTAATCTACGATCTGCCCCAGGTCAACTTCGACGCATCCTTCTTCATCCGGCTCTACATCGAGAATGCCGCTTTCAGAATAATACTCATCAATCAAATCGAGGAAATAATAGAATTCGTCGTCAGAGAACTTCTCCTTTAACTCCTGCGGCAAATAATTTTTGATGTATTCGATGGTCTTTTCGTCATCGAGGTCATCCTTTAAGAAATCGTCTTCCAGTCCCATAATAGTTAGTTTTTTAGGGGTGAATACCTTATTTATATGAACACTCCTTACAGGAGCATTTTCTTTATCTTTTCGTCAAAAGCTGATTTGGGCGCAGAACCTACCTGCTTGTCAACCAACTCACCGTTCTTGAAGAACAATACGGTAGGAATGTTACGAATGCCATATTCCGCAGGCAGATCGCTACTTTCATCCACATCGCACTTACCGATGATTACCTGACCGTCATACAGTTCTGCCAGTTCGTCAATAATAGGACCTACCATCTTACAAGGACCACACCAGGGAGCCCAAAAGTCAATCACTACAGGTTTACCCTCTGCCAGGATTTCCTTATAGTTGCTGTCTGTAATTTCTAAAGCCATTTCTTTAAATATTAATTATTAAATATCAATTATTAGTTATCAAGCCAGTATCAATTTTATGGTATCTCATTGATGAAGCAAAGATACTAATTTATCCGGAATTCCAGTTCGGGACGCTCATTTAAATAAGAGATTAAGTCACGCCCTACGGAAAGCTTCACCGGACGGGAAATCAGATCCACTACAGTTTTACTATCCGGATCGCTCACTTTGAAATATAACTCTGTCGTACCGGGATGCCCTTTCATCAGCGCTGCAAGCTCTGTTACCAAAGCCTGGTTCAGTACGGAAAGCGGTATCAATATGGTGATTTTGGATATCAGCTTTTCCTTCACATCGGGCAATAATTCCATAGAGGTGATTTTAACTTCCAACTCATCCTGCCGCCACTGTTTGGGTTGGCAACGGGCTTTAATAAAGAGGAAGGTACGTTCCCCCAAATACCCCTGATAGGTCACCCAGTCATTACCAAAGAACGGGAGTTCCGCAGAACCGGAATAGTCTTCAATTTTGGCGATGCCATAAGGATTACCGTTCTTACTGATACCCCGGCGCACGGAGGTCACAATACCTCCCATCGTGATTTCGCGCCCGGCAAGCGCTGCTTTATCTTCCAACTCAGCCATGCGGGTGTTGCAAACGTGTTGCAATACAACAGAGTATTCATCCAGCGGGTGGGCGGAAAGATAGATACCTACCAGGTCGCGCTCCCTGTTCAGGCGGTCGAGGTCACTCCAACGTTCCGCCTCGGGGATTTCGGGGGTGGCTATATCCACTACATTTTCTCCACCGAACAATGAATTGGCCGCTGCTGCCTGGTCGGCCTGATAACGGTTACCATAACGCACCAAAGTTTCCAGAAAGACTTCATTCTTAGAATTCACGGCAAAGTATTGTTCACGCTTCAGTTCCGGAAATTCATCGAAGCCCCCCGCCAGAGCGAGGCATTCCAAGTTCTTCTTATTACAAGCTGTCAGATTGACACGCTGCACAAAATCAAATATACCTTTGAAAGGACCGTTCTTCTCACGTTCTTCCATGATATTCAGTACGGCACCTTCGCCCACACCCTTCACTGCACCAAGACCAAAACGGATATTTCCTTCCGGGTTAACAGTGAACTTCAGGTTACTCTCATTTACATCCGGTCCCAATACTTTGATGCCCATCGCCTTACATTCGTCCATCAACTTGGTGATATCGGTAATGTTCGACAAACTTCGGCTCATTACGGCTGCCATATACTCGGCAGGGTAATTAGCTTTCAGATATGCGGTCTGATAAGCTACCCACGAATAACAGGTGGCATGAGACTTGTTGAAAGCGTAAGATGCAAACTTTTCCCAGTCTCCCCAAATTTTTTCAAGTACTTTCGGATCGTGTCCATTCTTGCGCCCGCCTTCAACGAATTTGGGTTTCATGTGATCCAGCTTGTCACGCAACTTTTTACCCATCGCCTTACGCAAGGCATCAGACTCACCACGGGTGAAGTCAGCCAACAGACGGGACAAGAGCATCACCTGCTCCTGATACACCGTAATACCGTACGTATCTTTCAGATATTTCTCCATGACGGGAATATCATACTCAATCGGTTTCCGCCCATGCTTACGGTCAATGAAATCCGGAATGTAATCCATAGGACCTGGACGGTAAAGGGCATTCATCGCAATCAAGTCCTCGAAAGTAGAAGGCTGCAACTCACGCAGGTATTTCTGCATACCGGCAGACTCGAACTGGAACGTGCCAATGGTACGACCATCACTATATAATTTATAAGTGACAGGGTCATCAATCGGCACCTTATCTATATTCAACTCCAACCTACGATGCAGACGGATATTTTCTACGGCTTCCTTGATGATTGACAATGTTTTCAATCCCAGGAAGTCCATCTTAATCAATCCCGTATCTTCAATCACCGAACCTTCATACTGGGTTACGAGCATCTTTTCGCCAGTTTCTTTATCGTCAGCAGTACTTACAGGCACCCAGTCGGTGATGTCGTCACGACAAATAATCGTTCCACAAGCATGCACACCTGTACCACGCACATTCCCCTCAAGCATTTTAGCGTATTTCAACGTATTACGCACCAGAGGGTCAGGAGAAGCTTCCGCAGCCTGCAGCTCGGGAACGTAATCAATAGCATTCCGCAGGTTCAGTTTCTTATCAGGTATTTTATCGGGAACCAATTTTGCCAGACGATCGGATTCTGAAAGAGGAAGCTTCTGCACACGGGCAACGTCCTTGATGGCAAGTTTAGTAGCCATTGTACCATAAGTAATGATATGCGCCACCTTTTCCTGTCCATACTTGTTAGTTACCCAACGAAGCACTTCACCACGTCCGTCATCATCGAAGTCAATATCAATATCAGGCAATGAGATACGGTCGGGATTCAGGAAACGCTCGAACAGCAAGTCATATTTGATAGGGTCGATTTTCGTAATCTGCAAGCAGTATGCCACGGCCGAACCAGCAGCCGAACCACGTCCCGGACCAATTGACACACCCATGCTACGCCCAGCAGCGATGAAGTCCTGCACAATCAAGAAGTATCCGGGGAAACCCATTGTCTTCATAATATGAAGTTCGAACTTCAACCGTTCCCTAACTTCTTCCGACATGGGGTCGCCATAAAATATCTTAGCACCGTCAAAAGTCAGTTTGGCAAGGTAGTCCGCTTCCAACTTGATACGATACAATTTTTCATATCCACCCAAGCGCTTGATTTTGTCCTTGGCGTCCTCTTCACTCAGCACCACATTTCCATTCTCGTCCTGGGTGAACTCATCGAACAAATCCTTTTCAGTAAATTTCTGCCGATAGCCTTCTTCCGTTCCGAAGTCTTCGGGGATGGCAAAGGTAGGCATGATAGGTGCGTGATCGATGGAATAGTATTCCACCTTATCCAGAACCTCCAGCGTATTGGACAAAGCTTCGGGAATATCCGCAAAGAGTTCGTTCATCTCCGCTTTCGTCTTCATCCACTCCTGCTTAGTATAAAGCATACGGTTGGGGTCATCCAAATCTTTGCCTGTACTCAAACAAATCAAGCGGTCGTGCGCTTCGGCATGTTCCTCATTCACAAAGTGAACGTCATTAGAACAGATCAGTTTGATATTGTATTTCCTGGCATACTCTATCAGTTTGGCATTTGCCCGCTGCTGCAACGGGTAGGCTTCATGGTTGGCACGGGGCACGGTCGCCCTATGTCGTTGCAACTCCAAATAATAATCTTCTCCAAAGAGGTTCTTGTACCAGCGTACAGCCTCCTCCGCTTCTTCAAACTGGTCGTTAAGTATCTTCTTAGGTACTTCACCACCGATACAGGCCGAGCAGACAATCAATCCCTCGTGATACTTTTCCAGCTCATTGCGGTCGGTGCGGGGACGCATATAGTATCCATTCGTCCAGGCTCTGGACACCAACTTTATCAGGTTGTGATAACCTTTTTCATTCTTTGCCAACACAATCAAGTGCCAGCCGCTTTGGTCGGGTTTTCCTTCCTTCTTGTCCATGGTGCGGCGTGCCACATACATCTCGCAGCCAATTATCGGTTTAAACAGCTTATTTTCAGCTTCCGTAATTTTTGCGCGACAGTCAGCAATCTCCGCTTCCTTGTCTTCACAAGCTATTTCGCCGCTCTCAATACCGGCAATGCGCTTCTTGAGATTCTTGATATCTCCTTTCGGCCCGCTATTCTTTTTGTTGACGTAATTAGTGAACTCCTTGATGCCGAACATATTACCGTGGTCAGTTACGGCAATTCCCTTCATTCCATCCTTCATCGCTTTGTCAACCAGCGCACTGACGCTTGCCTGACCGTCGAGGAGGGAATATTGGGTATGAACGTGCAAATGAACAAAATCCTGCATAAATATCTCCTTTCAATTGAGAGCATAAAAGTACAACCTATATAAGACCTAACAAAAATATTTCCCTAAAAGTTATCAACATCTGCATTTCTCCCCCCAAATGCTTGTTAGATTTTCAAAATAAGTCTATTTTTGCGGATAATTTGTATTCACAAAGAATAAAACAACTTACATGAGTCGACTAAAGAAACTAAAAAAGATACGAATTCACCGTGAAGGGACACATACACTGGCCGGCAGTTTACTGTTGCTACTGGTAGTCAATTCTGCCCTATACTTCGGGCTGGAGTGTAAATTACCGTTCTACATCGTAGCTGTGGTCAGTATCGTCTTGTATGGAATGCTGGTGAATTTCTTCCGATGCCCTATCCGCTTGTTTGAGCAGGAAGACACCGAAAAGATTGTGGTGGCACCTGCCGATGGCAAAATAGTGGTTGTAGAAGAGGTCGAAGAAAATGAATACTTCCATGACCGCCGCCTTATGATATCCATCTTTATGAGTGTTATCAATGTACATGCCAACTGGTATCCGGTAGACGGAACCGTAAAGAAGGTGGCACACCAAAACGGTAAATTCATGAAAGCCTGGCTGCCGAAAGCCAGTACGGATAATGAACGATCCATGGTAGTTATCGAAACTCCCGAGGGCGTGGAAGTGATGGCTCGCCAAATTGCCGGCGCCATGGCACGCCGCATCGTCACCTATGCCGAAGCAGGCGAGGACTGTTATATCGATGAACATATGGGCTTTATCAAGTTCGGGTCTCGTGTAGATGTTTATCTTCCGCTGGGCACTGAAGTGTTCGTAGAACTGGGACAAACAACTACAGGAAACCAAACCGTGATAGCCAAACTAAAATAACTAAGCAATGGCTAACTGTATTACCCGTCATATACCCAATACATTGACGTGCATGAATCTGTTCTCAGGTTGTATTGCGTGTGTCATGGCGTTCGAGTTCAAATATGAATGGGCTCTCACTTTCATCATTATCAGTGCTGTATTCGACTTCCTCGACGGAATGTCGGCCCGGCTTCTGAACGCTCCTTCTCCCATCGGAAAAGAGTTGGACTCCCTGGCGGATGACGTCAGTTTCGGAGTAGCCCCCTCACTCATCGTATTTTCTTTATTGCGTGAAACCACTTATCCCAGTTGGATGAGCGGCTTTCAGGAATATGTTCCCTATTTTGCCTTCCTCATTGCTGTATTTTCTGCATTGCGCCTGGCTAAATTCAACATCGATGAACGCCAAAGCAGCTCATTCATTGGCCTGAACACCCCTGCCAACACTTTATTTTGGGCAGCGGCAGCGGCACAATATCATGACTGGCTAATACAAGGCGGTGCTGTCCTGTACGGATTGCTAGTCTGCATCGTATTGTTCTCCCTGTTATTGGTCTCCGAATTCCCGATGTTCGCCTTCAAACTGAAGAACCTCTCCTGGGAAGAAAATAAAATTCGTTATTTGTTTTTGATAGTCAGCATTCCCCTGCTTATTTTCGTAGGACTTGCAGCTGTCATCGGCTGGTATATCATTTTGTGCTGGTTTGTACGGAAGAAACTCTAAACAAATCTCTGGCACAGTTGTTGTACTATCGTTCGTAAGACGAACAATCTATAAAAACGATTAGCCCATGTTTCACATATTAGGATTTCTATTCATTATAATAGTCGTTATCCTGGTCATTGGACTCAGTATTATCGGCACTGTCCTCCGGAGTATCTTCGGATTGGGGAAGCGTCGCACCTCTTCCGGTACTTACCAGAACGGTGGAGGCAGTTATCAATCCAGTGGTGGTTATTCCTTCTCAGGTAATCAACAACAGAATTCTTCTTCACAGGCTAATGAAGAAGCCACTTCCTCTGAGGATGTCATTCACAGAAAGCACAAGAAACTCTTCACCAAAGATGAAGGGGAATACGTGGATTTTGAAGAAATCAAAGAATAGTCTGTAAATTAAATCTTGGCCATACCGGTCAGGATATACTTGCCTTTCAGATTATGCTCTTTCATATAAATTTGAACTTCTATCCGACAGGCTGACATCAGTGAATAGCCCGTTAATCTATCATTCATAGCTTTGATAAATGAATACTCGGTATCGTTGTGAATAAAAGATATACGATGATATTCCATTACATATGGTATTTTAAGGGTATGTTGAGTAGTCAAATATACGGATAAAATACGAAATATAGGTCAGAAAAAGGAACTATATTAGAATTCAACGGCGTTTTGTTACAAAGAAATCTTTCATAAGTGCGGCACAATCATCGGCAAGCACTCCTTTCACCACCACTGTTTTCGGGTGCAAAGCTTGCGGCGCATAGCGCTGATAACCGCGCTTTTCATCTTCCGCACCAAATACAAGTCGTCCCATCTGCGCCCAAGCAATGGCACCGGCGCACATCACACAAGGTTCAACAGTAACATAAAGGGTACATTCGCTCAGATACTTTCCACCAAGGGTAGCGGCAGCGGCAGTAATCGCTTGCATCTCAGCATGAGCTGTTACATCTGTCAAAGTTTCAGTCAGGTTGTGGGCACGTGCAATGATACGCTCTTTGCATACAACCACTGCACCCACAGGCACTTCTCCCCGCTCTGCAGCTTTACGCGCTTCTGCAAGCGCTTGTTTCATATAAAAGTTATCGTCCAACTTCCCCTACCTTTAATTTTTAATTCTCTCCTATCTCCTCATATCATGCTCTCCGAAAAGAGTCGGATAATCTTCTTCCATATTCTTATGGATAAACATGAGAATAGTCTCCCGTAGCCAACGCGATTTGTTCGTTATCTTGTATTTCTCCAGATAACGGTCTACAATCCGTAGCTCTTCCTCGCTCATCAGACATACGATGCGCTGTTCACGTTTCGGTTCTTCGGGTGTTGCTTTCGCACACGTTTTATCTCTCTTTCTCATATTTCCTGCAAAATTAGTTTTCCTTCTGTAAATACAAAGCAGAAAAAACGTATTTTTGCATAGAAACAGCTAAAAAGCAGAACAAATATAGGTATGGCAGCACACAATGCCCTCGGAAAAGCAGGAGAAGATGCCGCAATGGCATATTTGGAACGCAACGGATACACCATCCGCCACCGCAACTGGCGAAAAAACCGCCTCGAACTGGACATTGTGGCAGTCAAAGACGAACAACTGATTGTAGTGGAGGTAAAAACCCGCAGCAATACGGACTACGTTGAACCGCAGGATGCCGTCAATTGGCAGAAGGTACGCCACATTGTGGTGGCTGCTGATGCTTACATCAAGCATTTTAGCATCGATGCTCCCGTCCGTTTTGACATTATTACCGCTGTCGGCGAGGCTGGCGCATTTGAGATTGAACATATCAAGGATGCATTTTATCCGCCGATGTTCTGAGGAAATTGAGAATTAAAAAATGAAAAATACCATGCGGCATGATGACGCAGAATAATTAATAACTAATAATTAGTAATTACTCAAATGGATATAGAAACCGCTCGCGAATATTGTCTCGCAAAGAAAGCCGTAACGGAGTGTCTTCCGTTCGACGAGTATTCACTCGTGATGAAAGTGATGAATAAAATGTTTGTACTGATTGACTTGGAAGGATCGAACAAAATCTGCATGAAGTGCGATCCGGAATATGCGATAGAGCTACGCGAGCACTACTCATCCATTGAGGGTGCTTATCATTTCAACAAAAAGTACTGGAACCAGATTTTCCTTGATGGTGATGTGGATGATAAGTTGATAAAGAGCCTCATCGACCATGCTTATGAAGAAGTACTGAAGAAGTTCACTAAGAAAATGCGTGCCGAATATGACGCCCTGCCCTGATATGAAGAAAGAACCGAATCTGATAATTACCCCCGCTGTGTTTCCTGTTCCGCTAATTATATTACCGGAAACAGACTCTACAAACAATCACCTGACACAACTTTGCAACGAACAGCAATCCGCTGTCCGAGAATTTACGACGGTCATTGCCGAACGCCAGACTGCCGGTAAAGGACAGCGAGGCAACAGCTGGGAGTCGGAAGACTGCCGGAACATTACATTCAGCTTCGTACTCTATCCCACTTTTATTGAAGCCCGTCGCCAGTTCATCCTTTCTCAAATCGTCTCCCTCTCCATCAAGGAAGAACTGGACGAATGGACGGAAGGTATTTCCATCAAATGGCCGAACGACATCTATTGGAACGAAAAGAAAATTTGCGGCATACTGATAGAAAATGACCTTTCCGGACACCACATTGGACGCAGCATTTCCGGTATCGGGGTAAACATAAATCAGGAAACCTTCCGGAGCAATGCTCCCAATCCGGTATCTTTAAAGCAAATCACAGGGCAAGAGTACGACCGCTACCTGATACTCGCCAACATCATGAGGCGACTAAAAGAGTACTACACCCTCCTGCAAACAGACACTTCGGGTGATGCCGCCAACCGTATTGCCGAACGTTATGCCCATTCCCTTTTTCGCCGCGAAGGCTTTCATCGCTATGCCGATGCAGACAGTGAGTTCCTTGCCCGCTTGCTACGCGTTGAACCGGATGGACGATTTATCCTTGAAGACCAGGCAGGAAAAGAGCGCGGATACCTGTTTAAGGAAGTGCAATACATTCTCTGACGCAAAGCAATCACTCAATATCAAACCGTATTGTTTAAAAGTCTTCAAGCACCGATGGTATATCGTAGCTCGTAGCCCTTATTATGAGACTATTATGATTTATGCACTCGATCGCATTCATAAATTACAAATTACGGATATACAACTGTTCATAGCATTTGCTTATATTAGAATAAAATATTATATTTGAACAGAGTTGTTTGATGAGATGCAAAGCACAAAATTTCAATGCAGTTACATTGTCTCCAAATTGTTACCAACAACTTTCGACTTCTCTACTTAATTCTGTCAGTCAGTTAGATACAGGAAGATTTCTTATCCGAGGCAAAGATAAGATCGTTCTGTCCTTTCAGCCCCCACCGAATCTTCCTGTTCATCGGCATTCCGGCTGAAACTACTTTCCCGTTTCACCGCTTCACCTTCGCATCCCGTGACACGCCGTAATATCCCGGCATCGGGCGATAGATGGGTTGCGTACGCCGCCCTACGTTCATCAACTTGCCTTCTTCCAGAAGCCGTTTCAAGTGCCCGTTGGCAGTGGTGCGGGCCATGCCGCACAGATTCTGGAAATCGTAGCGAATCAGTATATCATGTTCGGCGAAGTATTCCTTCAAACGCATGTCTATCTCCACTTCCGAGAGGCGTTGGGAGTGACGGGTATATTTACTTCGGGTGGTAGTGATACCCGTCAGCGCACTTTTCAGGTTGACGTCGGGACGGAAACTGATGCTCTTCAGTCGCAATTTCAGATGCTTGTTCGGCGTGCTGCGCGTCACTTTCTGCGTAGCTTCCAACGTGGGGGCAAAATATCCTAAACCCTCGATGTGCACCTCACGACCTTCGCGCAACTCCTCGCTGCAAATCTGCGTCAGGCAATCTATCGCATTCATCACATCGCCCACCGTGAGCGAACTGCGGGCATGCACGCGGGCATAAAGTTGCTTCATGCTGACTTTTCCGTTAAGCAACGGACGGGGATGCAGTCCCCTTTCTTCCGGATCACCCTCAGCGTTGGGGTTCTCATACCAATCATATACTATTGCCATAAACCTTATTCTTTTCTACGTTAATATCCTTGCTTTATTGTGCTAAAGATACTGGTTGATAAATGAACCACTCTGGTCGGTCGAACAAATGACTGGAGTTATTTAATCAAATAACTCCGGTCGGAAGAGCGAACAACTAAAGTCGGTCATTCGTAAAACAGCATACAAAGGTACATAAAATAGGGGATTATATACCTAAAAGTCCTGTCTTTTTCTGCAAGCGCCTTTTAGAAAGAATGCCTTATACCTCGAAGCACATGGCGAAGGCATCCCTTGCTGGGACAAAGACCTGAGCCGCTACGTCTTTTCCTCCTACATTCCCTCTTACCATCCTTTTCACCTCTACATGGAAGAGCTGCCCGCCCGATTTCGTACCCCGCTCCCCATGAAAAGAGCCTCGACCTGACCGCCGCCGACATTTTCAGTGAACTACAAACGAGTAACCCTGCTGCTATGCGTGGCAGCAATCCCATGCGTTTTAGTCAAGTACTGCTTCGGGCAGGGCTGAAAAGAAGACATACGGAATACGGCAATGTGTATGAAGTGGTGAGAAGGCAGGAAGCTTCAGCCAGAAAGCCGATGAACAGGGAGATCTGGGAAGCCTGAAAGAACTGCAAGGAGGAAAGTTGGTTATAGGAAGAGAATGTATGGGTAAAATATTTATGCATGATGTCTATTAAAAAGCATAAATGTTATTATAGCTTTCATTAAGTACGAGATATATCGCATTATTGGAGTAGATTGCTTTATTAACTGTCAGGAAACACAATTTTATTTGGATAGAAAAAAACACCTGACTCATTCGTAGAGAATTAGATAAAACTGTATTTTTAGAACCTGTAATATTACGTGCAGTCAAACAACAGGTTCAAAAATAGAGTTCTTATTTTTAGCCCGCCATTCTTTTTCTATAGCTTGACGAATCATTTCCAGATTATCCCAATTTCTGCCACCGGAGGCATGCCAACGATTATTGGTAGGATTACAACGGCTATTGTAAGCCATAGACGGATTTCCAAAAATAACGACAACACGTACATGCCAACGCATACAAATATCATCGGCAATAAATTGCCGTTTGTTACACAGTACTATTTTCCAGCGATTTTCCTTTGCCAGCCGCATCAAGACATTTTGCTGTTCTTGCGGAGTAAGAGCCGTATTGATGTAATGTAGCTTGAGCGTATTCTTCTTATTTCGATAAGTAATATAAACAACTGCAACAGAGACGACAGGAAACAATATGGAGAACCATATAAATTCCGTTTCTACAATTTCCCCCTTGAGCCTTGCCATCAAAGGCATCAGCAATACAACGACGGAAGCAAACAGGAGAGTGAAAAGATTTTCTTTAGGATAGTAATCCTTTTTCTCTCGATTCGTCAGTTCTATCCGGCGGTTCTTTATCGTGCGTTCTAATAATTCCTGATTCATGTTGGAGTCTTTGAGACGCAAAGTTACGGATATGTTAGGGAAAAGAATAATTTCCAAACTGATTTATTATTCAGTCACGAAATTTGAATACAATATTTTCAAGAAAAGCAATATATTTTCCCAAAAATCCATATCTTTGTATCTATGAAAACAAACACACGATTCATACTACTAACCTGCCTTCTGCTATGTTTCTGCGCATGTGGCAGAAAGCCTTACCCACAATCACTGATTGTAGCGGACAGTCTGGCAAACGTACAGCCAGATAGCGCTATTGCTTTATTGAATACAATGAAAGACAGCATGAGAGCAGAATCAGAGTCCACACAAATGTATTATCAATTGCTTTGCATCAAGGCAAATGACAAAGCATATATACGACACACTTCAGACAGTTTGATACTTACCGTACTACATTATTATATAAAGAAAGATGATAAACAACATTTGCCTGAGGCTTATTACTATGCAGGACGGGTATATCGAGATTTGGAGGATGCACCACAGGCATTGGATTACTTTGAGAAAGCTTTAGAAACACTCTCAAAAAATAAAAAGCACAAACTAAAAATTTATATTTACAGCCAGATAGGAACACTGTTTCTATATCAAGGCTTATACAATGAAGCATTGGAGATATTCAAGAAAAGATATGCATATAACATAGATTTAAAAGACAGCGTTGGCATGGTTTACACTCTGAGAGATATAGCTGGTACCTATTGCAATATAAACCAGGAAGACAGTTCAATCTATTATTACCAAGCAGCATATGATTTAGGAAAAGAACTGAAAAGGCCAGACCTAACTAATATGGTACAAAGCCAGATTGCCAGCCTTTACATGCAATCAGGAAAATACGATTTGGCGAAAAGTGCTCTGCAAGACGCCTTAACTAGCATCAAATATTCCAATAAAAGTGGTATTTATTCCATTGCAGCAAAGCTATATCATAAAACAGGAATGACAGATTCTGCCATTTACTATTATAAAGCCTTATTAGATTTTGGAACTATCTATGCCAAAGAAAACGCCCATCGTAGTTTAGCAGAGATTACAATGAAGGAAAACAACTGTCAGCTTGCCATACAACACATTCAAGCATACCTTCAATGCGTTGACTCTATCCAAAAAATCACTTATACGGAAAGCCTGCACCGAATGCACTCACTATATAATTATCAACTGCGGGAAAAAGAGAATAACCGATTGAAGAGTGAAAACCAAAAGAAGGCTGATTACCTCAAATATGGATTAATAGGATTTGCAGTTGTCACAGCCTTTTTCTTTAGCTACTATCAGTACAATAAACGCAAAAAACAAGAACTGAAGTATCAGCTTCAAAAGGCAGAACAAATTAAAGTGGAAAATTACAAGAAGAGCCAACTATTCATAAAGGAAAACAATGTCCGAATCCAAGAATTGGAGAAAAAGTTGAACGATATGAATTCTACAAACGAAATTTTAAGAAAAGAAATACAAGACCAAAAGGAATTGCTCTGCCAAGAAACACGCCGGGCAGAAATAGAACAAAGCAAACAAGAAAAGGCACAAAAAGCACTGTCTGATTCTGGCATATACCAATTACTCAAGAAAAGGCTACTCGACCCTCAAGGGCGCATATTCATCACTACTGAGGAATGGATAGTCCTAAGAAACACCTTAAAAGGTATATATCCGAATTTCTTTGAAAAACTGAGTGATATCTATACCTTCAATGAATTTCAACTGCATGTCTGCATACTTATCAAAGGAGGTTTTTCACCCTCCGAAATAGCTAAACTAACCGAACACCCCAAAGAAACCATTACTTCTACGCGTAGAAGATTATACACCCGAATTTTCCAAGAGAAAGGGAAACCAGAAGATTGGGATAACTTTATTACCTCATTATAAACGACATACATCCAATAGCACACTATGTGCAGCACTCACTCTCTCTCCCTGCACACTACCACGCACACTCATTTTGGGATTCAAAGTGTTTGGGATATTAAAAAAGTGTATTTCTTTGCAACATTATGAAACCCAAAAATCAAAATAATGAAACGAATAAAAATATTACTACTATTCATTAGTTTCCTATATTGCAGTAGTATCCGAGCAGAAGAAATGGTGATAACACTCAATCATATCAATAACAATGAAAATTGGGTAGAAGACGAACGCTCCATTACTATAGCTCCCACTGCAACTATTGATGGGAATACAATACGTATTTATTCAAACATAAGAGTAGAGAATGCGTCAATTCTGATAAAAGACAAATATAATAATATAGTATATTCTAATGCCAGCATAGCGGTTTCACAGTGCCATACATTTAAAGTATATGACTTACCGGAAGGTGACTATGTATTGGTATTTGAAATTGGAGATGATTCCTTTTATGGCTATTTTTCCTATCAAAATAATATCTAAAATACGCAAAAAACTCGTAGGAGCATGAAAACGGGGTCCGTGCTCTTGTAAAAAACGACTAATAGACTCCATTAAAAAAAATATTATGGAAAAGATTACTGAAAAAGAAATGCTTGCCATCATGGGAGGGCAATTAATGGAATTGAGTGCATGTGACTTAGTCATTGCAGAAGGAAATGCTCACGGAAACGATCCTACTTATGATTGGGATGGTTGGAATAAAGCATTTGACAATGCATGTCTGTAAAAAGTTCATACTTTTTTTTTACCACAGAGAGCATATCAACTTGTGTAAAACAAACTGATAATTGACAAATTACAGTTCAGTTCATACAATTCTTTGTGCTCCCTGTGGTAAATTATGTTTCATCCCCTCATAAGCTAGATTTTAGAAATATCATTTTTATATCAACAAATTAGATTTCAAATGCAAATAAAGTACGTTATCTTTTTAATATGCAGTGTCATAACCCATACAATATGCGCACAGAGAGTAGAAATTATTGAACCTACACTATTAGAATGTGAATATTACAAACGTGTAGTGACTGATACATTAGATAGGAAAAATGACTATAAAGCAGAGCCGGCAAAACTCCGGATTGGGAAAAATAGTAGCATGTTCTATTCCCCAAGAGAATTGCGGTGGGATTCGTTGGGAACAGACAAAAGAAATCAAGCTATGATGTTTATAGAATACTCAAGAAAAACAGGAGGAAAAAGTTTAAGGGGAGTATTCAATGAGTATGTCTATAAAAATTTTCCTGAAAACAAGGTGACAGTATTCAATCATTTCGCTCTCATGGATTGGACCTATGAGGAAGAATGGGAAAAGCCACAATGGGAACTAAAAGATTCCACTAAAGTAATATTGGAATATCCTTGCCAACTGGCCATCAGCCATTATCGCGGACGAGTTTGGTATGCTTGGTTCACTTTTGATATTCCTATCAGTGAGGGACCGTGGAAATTATGCGGATTACCAGGCCTAATTTTAGAAGCTTATGACAAAAACAAAGACTATAGCTTCACTGCTACGGATTTAGTAAACAAAGGAATACATCCTGTAGGGATTTATGACTTCCGTGGGGATGACTGGGCAAAAACCACCCGAAAAAAATATTTAGAAACTCGTTACAAAGAGTTACATACCGATCCAACCGAAAGGATGAGTACAATGTACGGATTGAAACGTTCTGAAGGAAAGAAAGAACTAAAACATCGCAATTACGACTTTGAAGAAACTGATTATCATTAGAAAAATGACTCGTTATGATGTTCAATAAATGCAACTTGACAGATACGCTTTACTGCTATAGCAAACTTTACAAAAGAAACATTCACAAGGAAGATGTACAAATCTCATTGGAATCATCTCCTGCGTATCCATCAATGTTGAGTTTATACAGTACTCTCCATTCAATTGAAATAGAATGTGATGTAATACGAGCAAAATTTGAGGACATCACAATGCTAAACAAGCCATTCTTGGCTCACCTGAAAGGTCAAACAACAGACAACATAATTCTCGTAAAGAAAATAATCAGTAATAATATTCTATGGTATAATACAGCCAATTCCCGTTTTTACAAAGAAGAAATTGACACTTTTCTTAAAAAATGGGACGGCATTATTTTATATAGTACAAATGAAGAGATTAGTGCGAACAGAAAATACAAATACATATATCTAATTTTACTTTGTTTATTTGCTATCCCCTTTTTCAATATTATTGATCTAGCTATTGTTGCTTTAAATATCATAGGTCTTTACAGTTCATATACCATATTTGCACATGAAAAAGGAAAACGTGAAACAGTATTGAATAAAATATGCAAAGTGGGAAAACATATAGACTGCGACAGTGTAACACATTCAAAGTTATCACATTTTGGTAATATCACTTTAGCTGATTTAGGACTAATATATTTCGGAACAGCATTATTTTTCTCTTTTTCCCTTTTATATAATCCGTTCATCATCAATGCAAGTGAAACATACTCAGCAATACTCATCGTTAGCTTTCCTTTTATCTTATATTCCCTATCCGTTCAACTTTATATAAAGAAATGGTGCATCTTATGCCTTTCGCTAGATTCTATTATAATATTGCAAATTTGTCTTTTCTTTATTAAAGAAGATTTTAGTTTTACATATACCATAACACCACTCTTTCAAATCTCGTATTTCTTTCCATTAATATTACTAGCTGTCATTTTATTAAAGAAACATTTCATAACTAAAAGTAAGTACATTGAACAGAAAATACATTCTTTAAGAATGCATCGCACACCTGCTGTATTCAAATTGTTCGTTAATAGAGCAACAGTAATACGTCAAGATGAATATGGCCTTAATATTGGGGAGCCCAATGCCCCTTTAACCATTACAACCTGGATTAGCCCCTATTGTCCCCATTGTACAGAAATTGTCAAGAGCATGTTCCTATTTATTCATAATAAGAAAGTTCAATGGAAAATCTATTTTGCCGGAACTAATCAAAAAACAGAAAATAACAGGCACTATATAGTACAGTTGTATTTTATTAGTTTGTCCATTTCAAATAAGACACAATTTGTAAATGCTATAAAAGAATGGTATGATTATGACCGTACCCAAATATCCAAGAAACTATCAAAATACGTAATTGACAAAAGTGCCGAACTGATATTAGAAAAGCATATAGCTTATGCTAAAGAAACAGGAATAAAAGAGTACCCGACTATTTTTATAAATGGCATACGACTTCCGCAAGAATATACCCTAAATGATTTTTACTATATGGTATATGACAATGATATTATAAATATCCTAAACGCCCCTAATATATGAAACGCCTCCTATTGCTACTATGCATGCATATCATTTTCTGCCTTGGTTATGCTTATTCGCAAAATACCATAACCGGGCATGTATCGGACAAATCGGATCAGACTCCGCTGCCCAATGTATTGATTGTCATGAAAAGTAAGACTACTTCAAGCATCATCCGATATACACAAACAGGCACTGAGGGCGAGTTTTCAATGCCTATAAAGGAAACCGATTACGAAAATTGCTTGCTACATCTGTCCTTATTAGGCTATAAGCCGCAGACAGTGGAACTAAAAAGAAATATCAGCAAATTCAAAGTAGAGATGGAGGCAGCCGTCACACAACTGAAAGAAGTGACGGTAAAGGCACAAAAAATAAGAGAACAAGGAGATACACTGATTTACAATGTCGCCAGTTTCAAAGATGTTCAAGATAAAACAATAGGTGACGTATTACAAAAGATGCCGGGCATAGACGTTGCAAAAAGTGGTGAAATCACTTATAACGGAACAGCTATCAACAAATTCTATATAGAAGGGAGAGATTTACTGGAAGGAAAATACGGCATTGCCACCAACGGTATTTCTCCCGATGACGTAGGTTCGGTGGAAATCATAGAAGACCACCAGCCCATTCGCGTGTTGCAAGGCGTCAGCCTGTCATCGCAAGCTGCCGTAAATCTACGCCTGAAAGAGAAAGCGAAAGCCAAATGGATAGTTAATGCCCTGGTAGCAGGAGGCATATCCGAACAACCCCAAAGCGGTTTATGGATGGCAGAACTATTCCTGATGAGGATGAAACAAAGAACCCAGAACATCACCCTCTATAAAAGCAATAACATCGGCAAGAATCTGGAAAAGGAAGTGAACAACTACACAGCGAAAGAAAACGAAATTGCCGACTATATCCAAATAAGCGGCCTGCGGACACCTAATCTGGAAGAGAAACGGACATTATTCAGCCGTTCACACCTATTCTCGTCCAGTAATTTATGGGCGGTAAAGCAGGACTGGGAATGTCGCGCACAAGTGAACTACCTGAACCAACGTAATACGGGACAGACTTCCGCCCTTACCACCTATTACTTGCCGGAAGGAGACCGCCTGATTACAGAAGACCAACAATCGGTGGAGCACAACCATACACTAACTGCGCAAGTAAGCATTGAAGGGAACAAAGAAACATTCTACCTGCAAAACAGCCTGAAAGCAGATATTCAATGGAATGATGTGGAACTGGCTACCACCGGAAGCCTCGCTAACCAGCAGCACGCTTCTCTGCCAAACCGGAAAATAAGCAATAACTTCAAACTGATAAAGCGATGGGGTAATCATCTCATCACCTTCAACAGTGTCAACCAGTGGAACACCTTGCCTCAAAACCTGACCGTAATCCGCAACGGAACAAGTAAACAAACGACAGACGAGCATTCTTTCTTTTCGCATGAACAGGTAACCTACGGCTTTCATTTTCAAGGCATAACACTTTCTCTGGAAGGAGGTGCAAAGGCACAGTTCCGTTCCCTCAACAGCCAACTGACAGGAGTACCCGACTCATTAGGCGCCAATACGCAGAAATGGACCACCAATTATATCCAACTTTATGTTACCCCAAAATTGGAATACAAATACAGCCGGGTAGAACTTATACTGGAAAGTCCTATCCGATATTACCGTTACTTATTCTCCCACCAGATAAAAAATGAGAATGATTGGATGGCATCACCTTCCTTGCGTATCAAATGGAATATTTCCCCATATCTCTATGCTATATTACGCGGACAAATCACTCCCAAGGAATGTGATTTACACTCACTATACAATGGACTGATACTGACCGACTACCGAACTCTGACAAAAGGGATGGACTTTTACTCTACCTCTGAGAGCAAATCGCTTTCAACTTCCCTGAACTTCAAGCAGCCCCTGCTTGGGTTGTTTGCCAACATTATGGTAATGAGATCATGGAATAGCCAGGACTATTTATCGGGACAAGAATTCATCGGCGATTACATCCTTCGCACCTATCGCAAAACACCCTCTCGGAGTGACACATGGACAGTGTTCGGAACAATGAGCTACAATATTGATTTCTTGAAAGGAACGGCAGGATTGAATGTTATTTTTCGCAAAAATAACCGGACGATGCTATCCGAGGGAATACCTACTAATTATACCCAAGAAAACTATAATGTAACCGGACGTTTGAATGGACGTATCGGAACGGTTCTAAATTGGCAATATCGTTTGAACTACGGTCAGAACCACTTAAAAATTGACGACCAATTTCAGCAGCGGCTCAATCAATGGGAACACGCTTTGTCACTCACAGCGTCCTTCGGCAAGAGGTGGAACCTGCAAGGGACAGGCGAATATTACCGGAATGAAATAGCCAAGAAGCAATTTAAAGACATGATATTGGCAGACGGCAAATTATCCTATAACTTGAACAGCCGCTTGGAACTTTCAGCAACGGTTTCCAATCTTTTCAACCGGAAGAACTATGCTTACACAATATACAATGACCTGAGCAGTGCAGGCTATACCCGCATGATTCGGGGAAGAGAATTCTTCGTCAGTATATATTTGAAGAAATGATATGAAAACCTTCAAGTGCTTTAAACAACATGACAGCATGCAATGTGGCATAACTTGCATTCGGATGATTTGCAGGCATTATGGTAAAGATTACAATTTGGATACTTTATCCAAATATTGTCCTGCTACATCAGAAGGTGTATCTTTATTGGGAATCAGTAAAACACTGAATATATTAGGCATAAATACCATCGCGGGAAAAATGCCAATAAAAGAACTTGCCACAATATCCTTACCATGTATTTTACACTGGAAGCAGAATCATTTTGTCGTACTATACCGATTAACGAAAAACAAATATTATATTGCCGACCCAGGAAAAGGATTAGTCACTTATACCGAAAAGGAACTAAGAAAAAATTGGATTAGTACTCTATCTAATGAAGAAGAGAAAGGCGTAACTCTTCTCCTTCAGCCCACCCCTTCTTTCTACGAAAAGCAAGAAGAAGAGTACAAAAGTGAAAAACATTCCTTCTCCTTCCTCTTCGGCTATTTCCACCAATACCGCCGCTACTTCGGCCAAATCGTTCTTGGCTTATTGATTGGTTGTATCCTGCAACTCATCTTTCCGTTCCTAACACAAGCCATCGTAGATGTTGGCATCAAACATCAGAATCTCAAGTTTATCTATCTGATATTGATAGGGCAACTAATGCTGACCGTCAGCCGCACGTCCGTTGACTTTATTCGTCGGTGGATATTGCTGCACATCAGCATGAGGATAAACATATCATTGGTGAGTGATTTCTTCATTAAGCTATTAAAACTCCCCATGTCTTTCTTTGATACCAAACTGATGGGCGACTTGCTCCAACGGATGAGCGATCACAATCGGGTGGAGAAATTCCTTACCACACAAACACTCAGTGTTATGTTCTCATTACTCAGCTTTATTGTTTTCGGAATTGTATTGCTATGCTACAACCTGCAAATTTTCTTCATCTTCCTCGCAGGCAGCATCTTCTATTCTATCTGGATTACTCTTTTCCTGAAACGTAGAAAACAGATAGACTACCTCTACTTTGAGAAACAAGCCAAAAATAGCAATAAAACTTATCAATTCATTACAGCCATGCAGGAGATAAAGTTGCAAGACTGCGAACAGCGCCGTCGTTGGGAATGGGAAGACGTACAAGCAGAACTTTTCGATGCCAATATGAAAACCCTGAAACTGCAACAGACACAAGAGGCAGGTAGTATCTTCATCAATGAGATAAAGAATATCGTAATCACTGTGATAGCAGCAACAGCCGTGATAAGCGGACAAATGACATTGGGTATGATGTTAGCTGTACAATATATCATCGGACAATTGAATGCCCCCATTGAGCAACTAATGAGTTTTATCTACTCACTGCAAGATGTAAAAATCAGTCTGGAACGCATCAACGAAATCCATAAAATGGAAAATGAAGAAAGCAATCTTGATGCATTCACTGCATTTCAGAGTAAAGATAAAAGCCTAATATTAAAAAATGTGGACTTCAAATACGATTCGCACGCACCCAACAAAACCTTAGACGGAGTGAACTTCACCATCCGCGAAGGAAAGGTAACTGCCATTGTCGGTACCAGCGGAAGCGGAAAGACGACTATCATAAAGTTGCTGTTAGGATACTATCATGTATTGGGTGGAGAAATCAATATCGGAAAAAACAATATCGATCGGTTCAATATGAAATGGTGGCGCAGGCAGTGTGGGGTTGTGATGCAGGATGGGGTAATCTTCTCCGAATCCATAGCCAGAAACATCGCAGTGAATGATGAGGAAATAGATAAAGAAAAATTAATTGAAGCAGCTCGGATAGCCAATATAGACGAGTACGTCATGGGTCTACCTCTTAAGTACAACACACTCATCGGACAAGATGGTGTAGGGCTGAGCCAAGGACAAAAACAAAGGATACTAATAGCACGTGCCGTCTATAAAAATCCCCAGTACATCTTTCTGGATGAAGCCACCAACGCATTGGACGCCAACAATGAACGGGTTATAGTGGAAAACCTATTGGAATTCTATAAAGGAAAAACCGTTGTCGTTGTAGCCCATCGCCTGAGTACCGTAAAGAATGCGGATCAAATAGTAGTGATAGATAAAGGAAAGATTATAGAAACCGGGATGCATCAAGAACTAATTACCAATAAAAAAGCCTATTACGATCTTGTAAAAAATCAATTGGAGTTAGGTAACTAAATAAAAGATAGAATCATGGAAAACATAGAACTCAGGAGCGAACAGGTACAAAAAATCATTGGACAAATTCCTTCGATATTGACACGCAGTGGAATCAGTATTATCGGGATAATTGTAGCATTGTTGCTGACAGTGACCGTATTTGTTCCATATCCTGAAACACTAGAAGGAGAAGTAACAATAGAAGAAAATGATAACGAAAATACATATGCCAAAGGATTATTACCTTACACCTTCATCACACAAATAAAAAAGGACATGAGTGTTGAAATAGAACTAGAAGGCTTCAATGCCAGAGAATATGGCTATCAACATGGTATTATATCCTATGTTTCACCAGAAGTAATTACAAATAATAAGAAAAACTACTTCGCATTTATCATCATACTTAAAGAAAATCCTTTCATACAAAAAGGCATGAAAGGATATGTATCTGTTATATTGTCGAATAAGACATTATTGGAAAGAATCATCTCAAAATAAAGTAGTTTTCCACTATTTAATCTCCGCCTCCAACTTCTTTATCTTCTCCAGCGTCCTCCCCGCCTCTGTTGAAGGGAACAACTGCAACACTCGCTGCAAATAATCCTTTGCCTTAGAGTAACCATTGGAGTAAACATCCGAAAGTCCATTCCGATAACGGGCATATTGCATCCGTGTGGGAGAGGTTATCTTTTTATAATCATCTTCCAACTTCTTCTTATCCCGCTCTGCCTGTAAGTAAAAATAGTTTCCTAGAAAAATATTGGCTTGCAGATTATTAGCATCAAGTTTCAATACTTTTTCATAAGTTTTTAGAGCATCCTTCTCCCTGCCTCTCATCATCTCCATTTCGGCACACGCCACGAGAGCAGAAACATCTTCGGGATGATACTGCAAAAATTCCCTATAAAATAAATAAGCTTTATCATAATTCCGTTTACGTTTATAATAAGCTGCCAACTCATTTGCCAGGCGGGGGGCCACAGCACTATTCTTCTCTACCTGAGTCAAGTAAAACATCTCCGTCTGCTCCGCTCCGGCATTTGCCGACTGGCGAAACAGACTCACAGCATAGTCATCCTGCCCTTCAGAAAGGGCTACAGATACTTTCTGCAACAATTCCCCAGCAGATTGCGCAGAGAGCGCGAAGGGGAAAGCCATCATGAATGAAAATAGCAAAGTTAAGGTTCTCATCTCTTACTAAATATTACCCGGTTTTTGTTCCGCAAAGATACTCATTTCTAAAACATTATGTACCATAAAAATTGTTATTATCCGATGTTTTTTTATCGTTCCCGGCAAAAAGAGTACCTTTGTCGACTAATAGAACAAACCTACGTTTTAAAATGATTGTCCAAAGTACGAATATTATTAATAAAAGAATACTCCAGATAGCTGTACCTTCCATTATTTCCAATATCACAGTACCTCTGCTGGGACTGGTTGATGTGACTATCGTCGGGCATCTGGGAGCAGCAGCCTATATCGGTGCAATCGCCGTCGGAGGAATGCTGTTCAATATCATCTACTGGATTTTCGGATTCCTGAGAATGGGTACCAGTGGAATGACCTCACAAGCATACGGAAGGCACGATATGGAAGAAGTCACGCGGTTGTTACTGCGGTCTGTCGGCGTAGGATTACTCATTTCCGCCTGCCTGTTGGTATTACAATACCCTATCCGCCGGCTTGCCTTCACTTTAATACATACTACGGAAGAAGTGGAACAGTTGGCTACGCTCTATTTCCAAATCTGCATCTGGGGAGCTCCTGCCATGTTGGGACTTTATGGTTTCGCAGGCTGGTTCATCGGCATGCAGAATTCACGTTTTCCGATGTACATTGCCATCACGCAAAACATTGTGAATATTGCTGCAAGTCTTTGTTTCGTTTATCTATTCCACATGAAAGTGGCGGGGATAGCTTTCGGCACACTCATAGCCCAATATGCAGGTTTTCTGATGGCATTGTTATTGTGGGCACGCTATTATGGCGGACTGAAGAAACACATTGTTTGGCGGGAAGTATTGCAAAAGCAGGCTATGCTGCGTTTCTTCCGGGTGAACCGGGACATTTTTTTGCGAACACTCTGTCTGGTCATTGTCACTCTGTTCTTTACTTCTGCCGGAGCTGCACAGGGAGAAGTGGTGCTGGCGGTCAATACTTTGCTGATGCAGCTATTTACTCTTTTTTCTTATATCATGGATGGCTTTGCATATTCAGGCGAAGCATTGGCTGGCAAATACATCGGCGCAGGAAACCGTCCTGCATTGCATCACACCGTTCGTCAACTCTTTGTCTGGGGTATCGGGCTTTCCACAGGCTTCACATTACTCTATCTCTTCGGAGGCAAGGCATTTCTGGGATTGCTCACCAACGAAGCATCGGTAATCCGGGAAGCCGGTAACTATTTCTATTGGGTGTTGGCTATTCCTCTTGCAGGTTTCGCCGCTTTCCTGTGGGATGGCATTTTTATCGGAGCCACCGCCACGCGGCAGATGTTCTACTCCATGCTGACAGCTTCAGCCAGCTTCTTCCTCGTTTATTACTCTTTACACGGATGGATGGGAAATCATGCCCTGTGGCTGGCTTTCATCGTTTATTTATCCCTCCGTGGCATCATGCAGGCAGTTTTAAGCAGAAAAATCCTGTACCAAAGTTAATCTTTACAGACAGAAAGCGTATATTTGCAAAAAACTAAATGTAATATCATATGGCAAAGTATAAAAGAGTTCTGTTAAAGCTCAGTGGCGAAAGCCTGATGGGTGAAAAACAATACGGCATCGACGAGAAGCGCCTTGCCGAATATGCAGCACAAATCAAGGAAATCCATGAACTGGGTGTCCAGATAGGTATCGTCATCGGCGGCGGCAACATTTTCCGCGGACTGAGCGGTGCAAACAAAGGTTTCGATCGTGTAAAAGGGGACCAGATGGGAATGCTTGCCACGGTTATAAATAGTCTGGCACTGAGTTCCGCCTTGGTAGCTACCGGCGTAAAGGCACGCGTATTGACAGCCGTTCGCATGGAACCTATCGGAGAATTCTACAATAAATGGAAAGCCATCGAGTGCATGGAAGCTGGTGAAGTAGTAATCATGTCTGCCGGAACAGGCAATCCGTTCTTTACAACCGATACGGGTTCTTCTCTCCGTGGCATCGAAATCGAAGCCGACGTCATGCTGAAAGGCACACGCGTAGACGGTATCTATACTGCCGACCCGGAAAAAGATCCCACCGCTACTAAATTCGACAACATCACTTATGATGAAGTATTGAAACGCGGACTGAAAGTGGTGGACCTCACTGCCACTTGTATGTGCAAAGAAAACAATTTGCCAATCATTGTGTTCGACATGGATACAGTAGGTAATTTAAAGAAAGTAATGCAAGGAGAAGAAATCGGAACACTGGTACACAATTGATAAATTGAAAATTGAGAAATAAGTGACATTCATTTTTTAATTTTCAATTCTCAATTTTCAATTTAATAAGTTTAATAATTATATTTGCAAAGTTTCAATTAAAGTACAACTCCAAAACCAAAGAATATGAGAGAAGTAAAAGAGATCTTAGACGAAGCGCAAGAGAAAATGGATATGGCCATCATGTATCTGGAAGAAGCATTGGCTCACATCCGTGCCGGAAAAGCAGACGTCCGTTTACTGGACGGCATCCGTGTGGACTCTTATGGAAGCATGGTTCCAATCAATAATGTAGCTGCCGTAAATACTCCGGATGCCCGTAGTATAGCTATTAAACCATGGGACAAAGGTATGTTCCGGATCATTGAAAAAGCTATTATTGACTCAAGTCTCGGTATCATGCCGGAGAATAACGGTGAAATTATCCGCATCGGCATTCCTCCCTTGACTGAAGAACGCCGTAGACAACTCGCCAAGCAATGCAAAGGTGAAGGTGAAACAGCCAAAGTGAGCGTACGCAACGCCCGCCGTGATGCCATTGATGCTTTGAAAAAGTCTGTTAAAGACGGTCTGGCAGAAGATGCACAGAAAGGTGGTGAAGAAAAATTGCAGAAGATTCACGATAAGTACATCAAGCAAATTGATGATATGCTGGCTGCAAAGGACAAAGAAATTATGACCGTATAATTTAAATTGAGAATTGAGAATTAAAAAATGAGAATTGCTATGCAGCATAATGTGCAAAGTGGATTCCCGGCATTTATTTCTCAATTCTCAATTTTCAATTTTCAATTGAATTGAGGGGACTGGTAATAAAAAACACAGGAAGTTGGTACTTAGTGAAGACCGACGAGGGGAAGTGCGTGGAGTGTAAAGTCAAAGGTAACTTCCGTCTTAAAGGTATTCGCAGCACCAACCCGGTAGCTGTGGGAGACTATGTACAAATCATCCTGAATCAAGAAGGTACTGCTTTCATCAGCGAAATAGAGGACCGGAAGAATTATATCATCCGGCGTGCTTCCAACCTTTCCAAGCAATCGCACATCCTTGCAGCAAACCTTGACCAATGTATGCTCATCGTGACGGTCAATTATCCGGAAACATCCACTATCTTTATCGATCGTTTTTTAGCTTCTGCCGAGGCATACCGTGTGCCTGTCAAAATCATCTTCAATAAGATCGATGCCTACAGTGAAGATGAACTTCATTATCTGGACAGCCTCATCAACCTCTACACCACCATCGGCTATCCTTGTTTTAAGGTTTCTGCCAAAACAGGTGAAGGCGTAGCACTAATTCAGGAAGAATTAAAAGGAAGGGTAACCCTCTTCTCCGGGCACTCCGGTGTAGGTAAGTCGACACTCATCAACGCTATATTACCTGAACAAGATGTAAAAACAGGCGAAATTTCTGCATATCATAATAAAGGTATGCATACCACTACATTCTCTGAAATGTTTCCCGTTGCGGGAAACGGATACATTATTGATACACCAGGTATCAAAGGGTTCGGGACATTCGATATGGAAGAGGAAGAGATAGGGCACTATTTCCCGGAAATATTCAAGTTCTCCGCTGATTGCCGCTATAGTAATTGCACCCACCGACAAGAACCGGACTGTGCTGTACGAAAAGCCGTAGAAGAACATTACATCAGCGAATCACGTTATTCCTCTTATCTCAATATGCTGGAAGACAAAGAAGAAGGTAAATACCGGGCAGCATACTAAAAAGCATGGTAAAGTAATAATGTGATAACAATCTTATCATTTTATCACATTATCACTTTTTTATATATCATTTTATCACTTTTTTTAACGCTTCCCATATTAAACCTTTCTATTCCTAATCCATCCAAATTAACGCTGACATAATCTGACATAATACTAATACTGATACATGAATAAGAAAGTTAAATGGGGCATTATTATTTTTATTGGTGCCGGACTAATAGGATGGGGCATCTATTCTCAGCTCCCTAAAGAAAACAAAGAATTGGCGGCTGCCGACAAAGTTATGAGCGGTAACCGCAATACAAAGAAAGCATTAAATGTTAACGCAAAAATCATAAAGCCACAACTGCTGAAAGATGAAATCAAAATCAGCGGTAGCCTGCTGCCTGATGAAGAAGTGGATCTCTCTTTCGAGACTTCCGGTAAAATTATAGAAATAAATTTCGAAGAAGGCAGTCAGGTAAAGAAAGGACAACTACTGGCTAAAGTAAACGACCGGCCTTTACAGGCACAGTTGCAGCGCCTTGTTGCCCAACTAAAACTGGCTGAAGACCGTGTATTTCGCCAGAATGCGCTGCTGGAAAGGGATGCAGTCAGTAAGGAAGCTTACGAACAGGTGAAAACGGAACTGGCGACCCTTAATGCCGATATAGACCTGATAGAAGCCAACATCGCACAAACCGAACTACGTGCTCCGTTCGATGGAGTGATCGGTCTGCGACAAGTCAGTGTCGGTACTTATGCTTCTCCTTCTACCATTGTTGCCAAACTCACAAAAGTATCTCCGCTAAAAGTAGAATTTTCTGTTCCCGAACGTTACGCCAATGATGTGAAAATCGGCGCAGGGGTGGACTTTGGACTTGAAGGCAAGCTTGAGACATTCCATGCTAAAGTATATGCACGCGAATCGAGAATGGATCAGAATACTCATACACTGACTTTGCGCGCCCTCTATCCCAATGCCAACGGCACTGTAATGCCGGGACGTTATGCAGACATCCGTTTGAGTAAAAACGAAATCCATGATGCTCTTGCCGTTCCTTCTGAAGCCATCGTACCGGAAATGGGTAAAGATAAGATCTTCCTTTACAGGTCGGGGAAAGCCCAACCCGTAGAAATACAAACCGGAATCCGTACAGAGGCCGAAACACAAGTATTGCAAGGTCTACAAGTCGGAGATACCATCATTATTTCGGGTACGTTGCAACTCCGCACAGGATTGCCTGTTACTTTGGACTATATAAATTAAAAATTGAGAATTAAAAAATAAAAAATAGTATGTAATATGTAGGAACAACTCACTATTGATTCTCAATCTATTATTTTTTAATTCTCAATCTATTATTTTTTAATTTTCAATTCTCAATTTAACAATGAATATATCCGAACTCAGCATACGGCGTCCTGTACTCTCCACAGTACTTACTCTTATCATCCTGCTCTTTGGACTTATCGGGTACAGCTACCTCGGCGTGCGTGAATATCCCTCCGTGGATAACCCCATCATTTCGGTATCCTGTTCCTATCCGGGAGCGAATGCCGATGTTATCGAAAACCAGATAACCGAACCGTTGGAACAAAACATCAACGGTATCCCGGGTATCCGTTCCTTATCCAGTGTCAGCCAACAAGGTTCAGCCCGTATTACAGTAGAATTTGAACTCTCCGTAGACCTGGAAACGGCTGCGAACGACGTGCGTGATAAAGTTTCACGCGCCCAACGTTATCTGCCTCGCGACTGTGACCCTCCTACCGTATCAAAAGCGGATGCGGATGCCATGCCCATTCTTATGGTGGCATTGCAAAGTGACAAGCGCTCCTTGCTGGAACTGAGTGAAATTGCAGACCTCACGGTGAAAGAACAATTACAAACCATTTCGGACGTCAGTGGTGTAAGCATCTGGGGGGAAAAGCGCTATTCTATGCGCCTGTGGCTCGATCCCGTCAAAATGTCCGGTTACGGCATTACTCCTATTGACGTTAAAAATGCGGTAGACAAAGAGAACGTGGAACTCCCATCCGGAAGTATTGAAGGAAATACAGTGGAACTCACTATCCGTACCCTGGGATTGATGCATACGGCAGAAGAATTCAATAATTTGATTCTGAGGGAAGATAACAACCGTATTGTCCGTTTCAGTGATATCGGACGGGCAGAATTAGGTCCGGCGGACATCAAAAGTTACATGAAGATGAATGGAGTGCCTATGGTAGGTATCGTAGTTGTACCCCAGCCGGGCGCTAACCACATCAAAATTGCCGATGCCGTCTACGAGCGTATGGAACTGATGAAAAAAGACCTTCCGGAAGACGTCAAGTACTCCTACGGTTTTGATAATACCAAGTTTATCCGTGCTTCCATCGACGAAGTAAAAGAGACGGTGTATGTAGCGTTCATTCTTGTAATCATTATTATCTTCCTCTTCCTACGCGACTGGCGCGTAACACTGGTACCCTGTATCGTAATTCCGGTTTCACTTATCGGAGCTTTCTTCGTTATGTATCTGGCAGGGTTCTCCATCAATGTGCTTTCCATGCTGGCGGTGGTACTGGCGGTAGGTCTGGTGGTGGACGACGCCATCGTAATGACGGAGAACATTTATGTCCGCATAGAACGCGGAATGCCACCGAAAGAGGCAGGTATCGAAGGCGCCAAGGAAATTTTCTTCGCCGTTATCTCTACTACCATCACACTGGTAGCCGTGTTCTTTCCCATCGTATTTATGGACGGTATGACGGGACGCTTGTTCCGGGAATTCAGTATCGTGGTATCCGGTTCGGTAATCATTTCTTCATTTGCCGCACTGACCTTTACTCCGATGCTTGCCACAAAGCTACTGGTGAAACAGGACAAAAAGAACTGGTTCTATATGAAAACCGAACCGTTCTTTGAAGGTATGAACCGCATTTACAGCCACTCACTGGAAATATTCCTGCGCAAACGCTGGCTGGCAATGCCACTTGTATTAGGAACATTAGTCATCATTGTATTCCTGTGGAATGCGATTCCCGCCGAAATGGCACCACTGGAAGACCGTTCACAAATCAGCATCAACACACGCGGTGCGGAGGGCGTAACCTATGAGTATATACGGGATTATACGGAAGACATCAACCACCTGGTAGACTCTTTACTTCCGGATGCAGAATCTGTAACGGCACGTGTATCAAGCGGTAGCGGTAATGTACGTATCACGCTGAAAGATATGAAAGAACGCGACTACACGCAGATGGAAGTTGCCGAAAAGATATCGCAGGCAGTGCAGAAGAAAACCAAGGCGCGTTCATTCGTGCAGCAATCCTCTTCCTTTGGCGGACGACGTGGTGGCATGCCGGTGCAATACGTATTGCAGGCCACCAACATCGAGAAGCTGCAAGAAGTGCTACCGGTATTCATGGCAAAGGTTTATGAAAATCCGGTTTTCCAGATGGCGGACGTAAACTTGAAATTCAGCAAACCGGAAGCCCGCATCAATATCAACCGTGATAAAGCAAGTATCATGGGGGTAAGTACACGAAACATTGCGCAAACTCTGCAATACGGACTGAGCGGCCAGCGTATGGGCTACTTCTACATGAACGGAAAGCAATATGAAATATTGGGAGAAATCAACCGCCAGCAACGCAACAAGCCTGCCGACCTGAAAGGTATCTATATCCGTAGCGATAAAGGTGAGATGGTTCAGTTAGATAATCTTATTGAGCTGACCGGAGGTATCGCTCCGCCGCAATTGTACCGTTACAACCGCTTTGTCTCCGCTACCATTTCTGCCGGACTTGCCGACGGAAAAACTATCGGACAGGGACTGGACGAGATGGACAAGATAGCCAAAGAGACACTGGACGAGACTTTCCGTACCGCACTGACCGGAGATTCCAAAGAGTATCGGGAAAGTTCTTCCAGCCTGATGTTCGCCTTTGTATTAGCTATCCTACTGATTTACCTGATTCTAGCTGCTCAGTTCGAGAGTTTCAAGGACCCGCTGATTGTCATGCTTACCGTGCCCCTCGCCATTGCCGGAGCCTTGGTATTCATGTACTTTGGCGATATCACTATGAATATCTTCAGCCAGATCGGTATCATCATGCTGATTGGATTGGTGGCGAAGAACGGTATTCTTATCGTAGAGTTCGCCAATCAGAAACAGGAAGCTGGAGAAGACAAGATGGAAGCCATCAAGGATGCTTCCCTGCAACGCCTGCGTCCCATCCTGATGACCAGTGCGTCCACTATTCTGGGTCTGATACCGCTGGCATTCGCCACAGGCGAAGGTTGCAACCAGCGTATTGCCATGGGTACAGCCGTAGTAGGTGGCATGTTGGTATCCACATTCCTGACTATGTATATCGTACCTGCCATATACAGTTACGTATCTACTAACCGAAGTAAGTTAAAGAAATCATGAAACGTACCATTTTATCCCTCATAATGACCGGTTGCGTCTCGCTTGTTTTGCAGGCGCAAGCACCCAAATCTTATACATTAAAATCATGCCTGGAATACGGGCTTCAGAATAATTACTCGCTGCGCATCACCCGCAACGAGGAACAAGTCACCAAGAACAACGCCACGCTGGGCAATGCGGGCTACCTGCCTACCGTCGACCTTTCGGCAAGCTATAAAGGAACCGTAGATAACACCGACAGCAAAGTGCGCGCCACCGGAGAACACCTCAAAGAAAACGGTGTCTTCGACCAAACTATGAACGTGGGTCTGAACCTGAACTGGACCATCTTCGACGGTTTCAACATCACCGCCAACTACCAGAAACTGAAAGAACTGGAACGGCAAGGCGAAACGAATACCCGCATCGCCGTAGAAGACCTAATAGCCAACATTGCAGCGGAATATTATAACTACGTACAGCATAAAATCCGTTTGAACAATTTCCGTTATGCCGTATCGCTTTCCAAAGAACGCCTACGCATTGTGGAAGAGCGTTATCACATCGGTAACTTCTCCCGTCTGGACTACCAGCAGGCAAAAGTAGACTTCAATGCCGACAGCGCACAGTATATGAAACAGCAGGAGCTTCTGCATACCTCCCGCATCCAGTTAAACGAACTGATGGCAAACGAAGATGTAGACCAGCCAATCATCATTCAGGACAGCTTGATTAATGCAGACGGCGGCCTGAACTTCGAGGAACTGTGGAACGCCACCCTGCAAACCAATGCTTCTTTATTGAGAGCACACCAGAATAACACTCTTGCTCAACTGGATTACAAAAAAGTTTGTTCGCGCGACTATCCTTACCTGAAGATGAACGGTGGTTATGGCTATACTTTTAATAAATATGATATTGCTACCAACATTCAGCGCGGAAACCTCGGAGCTAACTTTGGTTTAACCATCGGATTCAATTTGTTCGACGGGAACCGACGCCGAGAACGCAATAACGCCCGAATCGCCATTCAAAATGCCCGTTTGGAACGTGAACAACTGGAACAGGCATTGCGCGCCGATCTGAGTAACCTATGGCAGGCTTATCAAAACAATCTTCAGATGCTAAACCTGGAACGCCAAAATCTAATAGCCGCCAAGGAGAACCATGAGATTGCCATGGAACGCTATATGCTGGGAAACCTTTCCGGTATCGAAATGCGTGAAGCACAAAAAAGTCTCTTGGATGCGGAAGAGAGAATCCTTTCTGCTGAGTATAACACAAAGTTATGTGAAATCTCTTTGTTGCAAATCAGTGGAAAAGTGACAAAATACCTGGAATAAAACAATTATTCCCCATCAGGCGAGTACTTTTCCCCTACTTTTGTCGCCATAGAACTATAAAAACAACGAGCATGAAAAAGATTTGCCTGTGTTGCCTGGCTTTGTTATGCCTGACAAACGTATTTGCACAAGAGACCGTAAACTACAAAGAGAAGAAGTCCTATAAAACTTGGGTGAAAATGGCACCTAAGTTAGACGACGAATTCTTTAAAACTACTGAGGCCATCCGCATTGGCGACAATGTATTGCTTTATCAACAGACCACCGGCGGTTGGCCCAAAAACATCTACATGCCTGCCGAACTGACAGAACAAGAACGTGAAGATGTACTTGCCTCCAAGGATGACGTAAACGAAAGTACAATAGATAACGATGCAACCAGCACGGAAATAGAATACCTCTCCCGCCTGTATCTGGCCACCAATACCGAAAAGTACAAAGATGCCGCTCTGGATGGTATCCGTTATATCCTCAAAGCTCAATATCCCAATGGTGGCTGGCCGCAATTCTGGCCCCGTCCCAAAGGTTATTATACTCATATCACTTACAATGATAATGCAATGGTAAATGTTATGGAGCTACTTCGTCAGATATACGAGAAGAAAGCTCCATACACATATGTACCCGACAGCATCTGCGACCATGCCCGCACCGCTTTCGATAAAGGTGTGGAATGTATCCTCAAAACGCAGGTTATCATAAACGGCAAGCCCACCGTGTGGTGTGCACAGCATGATGAGCATACCCTTGCCCCTGCCAAAGCACGTGCCTACGAACTTCCTTCCCTGAGTGGTGCCGAATCGGACAACATCGTCATCCTGTTAATGTCTCTGCCTAATCCTTCAAAAGAGGTTATCGCATGTATAGAGAACGCAATCGAATGGTTCAAAATATCAAAGATTGAGGGGATGAAGAAAGAGTTCTTCACGAATGATGAAGGTAAAAAAGACTTCCGCATGGTTCCGTGCACGGATTGCCCTCCCTTGTGGGGACGTTTCTATACTTTAGAAGACAACCGTCCTTTCGTTAGCGACCGCGATGGAGTGAAGAAGTTCGATATTTCAGAAATCGGGTATGAGCGCCGCAACGGATACAGTTGGTATAATAGTGACGGGCTGAAGGTGTTCAAGAAATACGAGCAGTGGAAAAAGAAGAATAACAGATTGTAATATAAAAGATTCACTTCATGTATTCCGGACGAATGATTATTCGCCCGGAATATTTTTATCTTACCCCATCACCCATTTCGTCTTCTTCCCGAAGCAACGGTACGCCATTGCCACCAGGAACCAAGACACACCAAATGCCAACACTGCTGCGGCAGGTATCTGCAAATACAATGGAATACCTACTGCTCGCATCAGCACCACTGCCGGCCCCGTGAAGAAGTAGTGTATCATATAAATTCCGAAACCGCAAAGCGTCAAGTTGGACAAGGCTTTTATCACCCGCTCCGAACGAACGTTTACTCTCTTGGCCCACATAAACACCGGAATAGTCATCATCACCACGTTCAGCGAACAGTAGGTGAAGAACAGTTCCAACATCTCATCCGTCAAGTCCGGCAATGCCGTCATGTGGCGGAAACCGAAAAAAGTCACCGCATATCCCACCGCAAACATAGGAACACCTATCAGTACAGACTGACGTCCTGTCCAGTCATGGTTTCTCAGGTAGTGTCCCAAAAGCAGATAGCCATTGAAACCTGCGAAATAGTAAAGCATGCCAAACGAGTTCCATGAGCAAGTACCCCATAAGTATTTCGCCACGAACTCATTATAATAAGGTATGAGCAACGTCACTCCCCATGCCACCAAGAACCAAAGTTTGGCACGTTCCGATGCCTTCTCCACCCAAGCGGAGAATATCGGCAGATAGAGATAAAGCCCTATCAGCAGATAGATGTACCACATGTGCACATCGAGAAGGGAGAAATTGAAAGGCAACTCCGCAACATAGCCCAAGCTAACGGCAAGCGACTGGCGCATCACCTCCTCACCCGAATAGGGGAAGAAGTCGAGAATTACCCTCGGTTCCACTCCCAGCAGTCCTGTAATCCATGGGAAAAGATTATAAATCACCGACCAGATAAGAAATGGAAAGAGCACCCGCGGAATACGTTTCTTATAGAATACAGACGTGTCGCCACGCACCGGAAGCAACAACGCTCCTGTTATCATCACAAAAAGGGGCACACACGGACGCAACACCGCTCCATAGACGGCCCCCCAGAATTTTATATCTGCAATGTCGGGAGCCGTTCCCGGATAGAAGTTGAAAGGGTCTGTGCAGTGGCAACAAACAACGGTAAACATAGCTATCAGTCGCACGACGTCCAGCCAGACAACACGGGAGTCCGCTTTCGGGAAAATGTGAGGAGTAGTCAGTTCCATAATATGAATAAGATTAATCAGATTTTTGAAGCCGTAAAGATAGGAATTAGTATTGGCATGTAATGACATCTTATTGTTTTTCTACGGTCTTCCTACCTAAAATCAAAGGGAAGCCTGCACGATTAATCAGGAGCAGTACACCTTGTCTATTCTCATAGGTATGAGAATAAACAAAGAAAGCTGTCCCGAAGAAGTAATTAACCTCTTGGGGCAGCTTTCAATTAATCTATAGAAAAACGTTTCTTACTTACTACAATTCCACGGTTTCAGTTGCTTGAAGAAGTCGTTGCCCTTATCATCTACCAAGATGAATGCCGGGAAGTCTTCCACTTCAATCTTCCAGATGGCTTCCATGCCGAGTTCGGGATACTCTACGCATTCGATACTCTTGATATTGTTCTGCGCCAGGATAGCGGCAGGACCACCGATAGACCCAAGATAGAAACCGCCGTATTTCTTGCAGGCATCCGTCACCTGTTGACTACGGTTACCCTTGGCAAGCATAACCATGCTGCCGCCATGGCTTTGGAACAGTTCTACATACGAGTCCATGCGTCCCGCAGTAGTGGGGCCCATAGAGCCGCAAGCCATTCCGGTAGGAGTTTTGGCAGGACCGGCATAGTAAATAGGATGGTCTTTGATATATTGCGGCAGGTCTTCACCACGGTCCAGACGTTCTTTCAGTTTGGCATGTGCAATGTCGCGACCTACGATAATCGTACCGTTCAGTGACAGACGGGTAGCTACCGGATACTTAGTCAACTCTTTCAAAATATCTGCCATCGGTTGGTTCAGGTTAATCTTCACTACAGCACCTTCGCCTGCATGACGCATTTCTTCCGGAATCAGTTCGCCCGGATTACTGTCCAGTTTCTCAATCCAGATGCCTTCTTTGTTAATCTTGCACTTGATGTTACGGTCAGCAGAGCAGGAAACACCCAAACCTACCGGACAGGAAGCACCGTGACGGGGCAGACGGATGATGCGTACATCATGAGCGAGGTATTTACCACCAAACTGTGCACCGAGGCCAATCTTATGAGCTTCCGCCAATACTTCCTTCTCAAGTTCCACATCGCGGAATGCACGACCATATTCATTACCTGTAGTGGGCAATTCATCGTAGTAATGCGTGGAAGCCAACTTCACAGTCAACAGGTTCTTCTCGGCAGAAGTACCGCCGATAACGAAAGCGATGTGATAAGGGGGGCAAGCAGCCGTACCCAATGTTTTCATCTTCTCAACGAGGAAAGGAACCAATGTTCCGGGGTTCAGGATGGCTTTTGTTTCTTGATACAGGTAAGTTTTATTAGCCGAGCCACCACCTTTGGTTACGCAGAGAAATTTGTATTCCATGCCTTCGGTGGCTTCAATATCAATTTGTGCGGGAAGGTTACACTTCGTGTTCACCTCGTCGTACATATTGAGCGGAGCATTCTGAGAGTAACGCAGGTTTTCTTCGGTATATGTCTTGTAAACACCCAGTGAAAGGGCTTCTTCATCGCAGTAGCCCGTCCATACCTGTTGTCCCTTTTCGCCATGAACGATAGCCGTACCGGTGTCCTGACAGAAGGGAAGTATCCCCTTTGAAGCTACTTCCGCATTGCGCAGGAAGGTAATCGCTACATATTTATCGTTATCACTTGCTTCGGGGTCGCTCAATATCTTAGCAACTTGCTCATTGTGCGAACGGCGCAACATAAATGACACATCGCGGAAAGCTGTGTTAGCCATTGCCGTAAGACCTTCTTTTTCAATCTTCAGCATCGGTTTTCCTTCAAACTCGCTTACGGACACATAGTCTCTTGTAAGCAGATAATACTCAGTCTTGTCTTCCCCATGCTCAAACATAGGTTGATAGTGGAACGGAGGTGTTGTTGCCATAATTACTCGAATATTAAATTAATGAATTGTAGAGCAAAGGTAAGAACTATTATTGAAATATTTCTTTAATTAGAGTGAAAATGATGCCACCCTTTGCATACGCTCTATCAATTCATCACCCAGCGCCGTCTTATCTTCAATATGTTTCAGCACTGCCATAACAAACGGATTGCTCTCGAAATCTCCACGCACTTGCTCGAAGTCCATTTCTTTCTCCGCACGCGAACCATCAGCACCGAAGCCTGTCATGGAAGCCAGGGAGAATTCTTTTTTGGCATCGTTGTACACCATGCGGTCCAGTCCCACTACAGCTTCTTTCCACTTCTCTACTATGCGGATGATATCTCCTGTAGTTATATTCTCAGGCTTGATTCCGTAGAATTCTTCCAACTTTTCATAAGCCCACGTCCACTCGTAAGTGTAGTAATTCTGGTGCATCTTCTCAAACTCCGCATTGATATACTTCAGGCGGTCTACTTTGCCGCACTCTATGTCATTAATCAACGCATCTATTTCACTTTTCGGAGCTATCAGACCGGAAATGTCCACCCACTCACCGCTACCTATCGGAGTTTCGGGTTTCAAGCGGGCACGTATTTCTTCATTACTCTTGAAGTCTATTCCTTCCAGACGTTTAATGACGGAGTTACCAAGGAATTTATGAATAGCTATCTCATAGAATTGAATACCTTTCACCAAAGCCGAGTTACGTATTTTTGCACTGTGGAAGGAGTAGATATCGGAAAGCTCTCCCGAAGCATGACGCAAGTTCTGCAACGTTTCCCGCCCCTTGAACATCTTCTGAACAGTGTAGGGACTGAGCAGGTTATAATTGATAAAATCCAGTTTATTCGTATCCGTACGCTTGTCACGCTTCGGCCACTTCTGTGCATCACGGATGGTTCCCACACTGCGCAGGTTGACACCCGGCACAAGATAAGTCGTATTGTTCTGCTCTATCAGATAAGAGAAAGGCAGGTTGGATGTATCGGAATGATTAACGTGGCGTCCCATCACCAGTGAGAAAGCACCTACACGGGCGGGCCACAGGATGTAAGAGTCAGAAGTAGTCTTGGCTCCACGCTCCAGCGTTCCCTGATGAATCGGCCCTAACTTATACATATGGTTACTCTGGTTGGAGCCCGAACCGGCATTCATGAATGAGAACATACCGGCAATCAGCAAAGTGGATTTATGGTGTGTCACCGTGAACGGTCCGGCAAAGATGGCACAGGCTTCACCATTCTCTCCCTGACAGTTACTGAAAAAAAGCGATTCGGATGCTGAATAATTGTGTCCCAAGCGACAAGCCTGCCCCACAAAACAGCGGCTCAACATGGCCCCGTCGTCTATATGCGAACCGGAAGAAATGATAAAGTCGTCGCAAATAACTCCGTGACCGATATGCACCGGTGCTTCTTCATTGCTATTGACACTACCATTAAAGAGGCGGCATGTTCCACAAATGCGGCAATAATCTCCGATGCGCACATTCTTGATAGAACCGGTGTTGAGTATCATCACATGATTGCCGATAGTGCCCACCGCAGAAGCATGCTTATTGGAATAAAAATCAGTGATGGCTTTCATCCGACAAATCAATTCCGGACGGTGACGGTAAAGGGCCAGGATATAAGCCTGATGTGCAGAAAGCTTATCATTGATAAGCACTTCACGTCCACCGGTTTCATTCAGCACAGACACCTCTACCCCATTACCGAATTTACTCAATCCATCCACCAGGATGATATCTACATTCTCAATGAATGTATCATGCCCGATTTCATAATTAGCAATATAGTTCTGGATATTCTCTATGCAGCAATTGTCCCCCACAGTGACATTGTGGAGCGTTACATGGCGCAAACCGGAATGTTTCTTAATCCCTCCCGGCAATGTGAATTCTGATTGAAACACACCCAAACGTACACTCCCCGAAAAGCGGGTATGATGCACAAATTCGGTAGCAAAGTTTTCCGCTACCGTTACTTTCCCCCAATCATCCGCCAGACACGACTGGCTTTTCAACCGAAGTACTTCGTCTTCAGTTAAACGTCTATAATTCATGACCAACCAATTTTAGTTATCAGTCATCAGTTATTAGTTGTTTGCCGCTGTTAACCTTCTAGCAAATAACTAATAACTAACAACTTAAATTATTCTTCCTCTTCTTCGTAGGTCTGATAAAGAAAATCGTTGTAAGGGTACTTCTGTACGTGCAACTCTTTCACACGTGCGTAAACCACACTCTTGAGTTCCTCTAAATTGATTTTTTCGCGGGCAGAAATAAAGAGGCAGTTATCCTCCATCTTTGCCATCCACGTCTTCATCAGTTCCTCGAGTGTTAAGTTTTCCTTTGTTCTGGGGGTAAGGTCGTCAGACGCTTTCTCGACATAAGTGTAAGCGTCTATTTTATTAAATACTAATATCATTGGCTTACCGGCTGCACCAATATCCGCCAATGTTTTATTGACTACTTCTATCTGTTCTTCAAAATCCGGATGCGAAATGTCCACAATGTGCAACAGCAAGTCCGCTTCGCGCACCTCATCCAGTGTTGATTTAAAGGAGTCTACCAAATCCGTCGGCAACTTACGAATGAAACCAACCGTATCTGAAAGCAGGAATGGCAGGTTATCGATTATCACCTTGCGCACAGTAGTATCCAACGTTGCAAACAGCTTGTTTTCAGCAAATACTTCGCTCTTGGCAAGCAAGTTCATCAAAGTGGATTTACCCACATTGGTATACCCCACCAATGCCGCACGAATCATACGTCCGCGATTCTTCCGCTGGGTTGACTTCTGTTTATCTATTTCTGCCAGACGTTCTTTCAACAACGACATACGATTCAGGATGATACGGCGGTCCATTTCCAACTGCGTTTCACCCGGACCACGAAGTCCCACGGAACCTTTACCGCCACCGGCGCCGGAACCACCACCTTGGCGTTCCAAGTGAGTCCACAAACGTTGCAGACGAGGGAGCATATACTTGTATTGTGCCAGCTCCACCTGAGTTTTCGCATTGGCAGTCTGTGCCCGCATGGCAAAAATATCGAGAATAAGCGAAGTACGGTCCAATATCTTGATTTTCAACTCCGCTTCAATGTTACGTATCTGTTTCGCAGAAAGCTCATCGTCGAAAATCACCATACCGATTTCGCGTTCAGCTTCCTCCTCGTTCCGGATATATTCTTTAATTTCTTCCAGTTTACCTTTGCCGACATAGGTCACAGAATGTGCCTGGTCCAACTTCTGAGTAAACCGTTTCACTACTTCCGCCCCGGCTGTCTCAGCCAAGAATGCCAGTTCATCGAGGTACTCGTTCGTCTTGCGCTCATCCTGTGTTTTCGTGATGAGACCAACCAATACCGCCGTTTCTGCCTGTACTTCGGAGATTACAAATTCTTTCATTTACTATACCTTATTTATATATACTATTAGCGGCGGCAAATATAATTATTTTTGCAGAAATCCTTCAGAAATCTTTTCATTTAATTCAGAAACGATCTCCTTATAATCAGCCCGTCTGCCGCACGCATGTATTTCTAATAACGGATATTTATCGGCAATGTTCGCCAATAAATCTTCCATTGAGGGAGCAACGGGAAGTTTGCTATACTCTTCATAAGTATAGGTGAGAAAAGCCACATTAGGGCCTATTCCTCTATTATCCAACCAGTAGCCTTGTACTAAAGGAGTAGGCAGACAGAGTTCTTTTCCTCTAAACAAATCCTTCGGGTGAGGATAAGAGACAATCCGGCTGCGTCCCCCATCCATTATCACAGGAACCAGATTGGAATAATCCGCTTTCATTTTATAAATGTAGACCACAGGAGAGGTGGAGGCAGGAGAGCCTCCCATTATCAAATCCTTCCGGGTATCTTGCTGGTTCATGGATATTTCTTCTGTCTTCACATTCTCTTTCTTTGATTGTTTTTTGCTTGTACCGCATGCTGACACTCCCAGCAATAAGCATAAGATTAAAACAGAAACAACTAATTTATATTTTATCATAGTGCACCTTCATTCTACGAATTACTTTAACTTGAGAAGCAAATATACGTAAATAATAACAAATAGGGCACAATTAGCCCAAAATATCTGTAAAAGAAAAGGGAAAAGGCTATTCAACATACCCTTTCCCCATCTTTCAAAGCAATTATTGTGCAATCTTATTTCTTTATAAATTTGCTCCGATATATTTTTCCATCAACGGATTGTAAAATAACAATATAATATCCGGCTGTTAATCTTCCTACTGAAACAGAATACTCATTGCCTGTAGTATCACTCAATACCTGCTGCAAGACTTTCTGACCGGAAACGTTATAGATGCTGATATTACTTGCCGCAACAGAAGTGTGAACACGAAGTACATCTTCTACGGGTTGCCCATAAATAACAACAACGTCTTTATCAACGACTTCATCCTCAATACCAGTGATTGAACTTACGGTAAAGCTTAACACAGCCAATGGCTTGTCACCATTATACTGACCATTCGCCTCAGGTTTATATAGATTTACAGTATATTTTCCTTCTCCTATCATCGGATCTATTTCCATCATAAAGTTCAGCGATTTGCCTTCCTCTACAAACACTTCAGCATAATGTAAATTGGTTGTGCTATTTTCTCCTACCTTAAAAATAGCTGCCATCAACTTTTCATCATATACATTGCCGATACCACTCAATGATAAATCAGCTGACAGTTTCAATGTTTCTCCTTCTTTCAATTGATTATTCTCCAGACGGATATTCTTCGCAACCAAAGTTGGTGAGCCTGTTGCTTTATTTACAGTAACAGTATTTGCCGCATCAGTCATGAACCACCAATAATCTCCCCACTGGATAGCCGGGCATATATAGTAATCACCAGCTGATAAATCTAAAGCCTGCGAATAGGTTTGCAAATCACCGGAAAGCAACAGTTCTTTATCTACCGTGCCCGGAGGCAACAATACTTGGTCTTCACCAACAAGAGCAAGCGCATTTTGCGCTTCATCCTTAGTAATGAACACAACAGCCATCTGTCCATACAGTTCTGTCGTCGTACTCTGATTGGTCAACAGCACACGGAAATCTCCTCTGCGACCACCATACAAATTATGCAATGACTCCACACTTCCGATGATTTCATCTCTTTTCAGACTTCCGGAGAACGGAGTCAATACACACTTTTCACCAGTCACTACAAGTGTAAACTGAGTTTCGTTGCCTACAATACCACGTACTCGACTCCATCGGGTTTCCCGTTCATCTTTAGTCGCCATGTAAAGTGCATATGTGCCATCTGCCAAGCTCTTCGGAATGGTTACGTCGGAAAGCGTCATACTGTTTGTCCCATAATTACTCTTCACATCTCCGATAGCAGTTTTGCCCAAACTCAACTGTTCACCTCCTTTTTCTGCAATGAGTGCCAATTGCCCATTCTTGAGCATCGAAGTCATATTAAACATTTTAGTAATGGTAATCGCAAATTTTTCTTCCTTGGTCACTTCCAGCTTGCTCGCCTCAAGCTTTGACAAATAGAAACGTGAGACATAAGTCATGGATTCCGAAGAGGGCTGCATTCCGGTAATCATACCTTGCCCAAAAACGAATCCGCCTCCCAAATTAGTTCCACCGCCAATACCCGGTGAAGAAGGATTCAAGGAAGTTACTTCAAAATAACCATTATTAGCTCCTCCCCAACCCCAGTTGACATGCACCATATCCTGAGCATCGTAACCATCAAACACAAATTCGTGCCCCACGTCGATTGAAGCTCCATTATAAAGTACCGGACGCCCTTCACTTAATTCTTTTTTTATCATATCCATCCACTCGGTGGAAGTGAAATATTCACGAGATACATAGCCCAGATTCTCATTATATCCAAAGTAATCAATCAAGGCCTGAGCCACCGCTCTGGAAGAAGCTCCCGAACCGTTAGGGGAATAGACCATTTCTACAGCTACTCCACAAGCATACATCAATTCAGCCACAGCATCGGCTTCTTCGGCTGTATATGCACCGCTAACGTACTGGGGCAACATCTTATCCCAGCGAAAAGTGGTATTCCCATAATTAAACGAACACGTCTGACCATCTTTAAGCTTATAAGAGTGTGCACCCTTACCTTTTACCGGATATTCATAATACTTCATAATCATTGCCATAGCCGTAGCAACACAACCAGTCACACTGCGTTCTGTATCCACAATCGGACAAGCATTTTTATAAGGGGTATCCTGGTCCCAGTTAATGTCACTCATCATCGGATCTACTGTTTCCGGAAAAGTAGCACGAGTCAGAAGCTGAGGTTCAATCACCTCCTGCTTTCCATTGACCAACTCCATATACGCAGCATTATAATTTTCCAACCATCCCCGAAGATTGGATGGAAGATTTTCAGTAACAAAACCTCCATTGTCCGAATAACCAAGTACAGATTTCATACGGTCGTCACCAGATACTATGACATAAGCAGATTGTGCATTATTGTAGACATAGAAAGCAACTCCCTCCGCACCACGGGTAGATGCGGATTTCAGTAAATCGCCGGAAACGGCAACCAATTGGACATCTGCAACATTACGAGTTACAACACCGGACGACTGCATAAAGAAGGTGCGAGCTATAGAAAGAGCTTCTTCCGGAGAACGTTGAGCAGTCCATGCCCTTAAACTACATAAAAGCACTAATAATAAGAGTAGTAATTTCTTCATAGGCATAATTTATTAGAGTAATTAAAAAGGAAGTTGCAAAATTACAGTAATTTATTAGCCTACAAAGATTTTCCACTGCTATTTTGCAAATCAATATAAAACGAAGGTGAGTTTAAAGTATCATAAAGCAATTGGCAGACAAAGTTCAAACCTTATCTGCCAATTTTATTTTAAAGTAAAAATATCAGAGCTGCTCTTAATAAATTTACTCCGAATACCTGAAAAAAGTCTTTAATGTGAATTATATAGAACCTTTAAAACATTCTTTCCCTGTCTTATAATATAGAGACCATTCTGTGACAATGCTACGGTACCTTTTCCTCCCTTTATACTTGTTATTTTAACTCCATAGCCGGTATATATATCAATCACCTCATCAAGATTTTCACTGGTGATATCCAGTCCAGTAGCTGTAGTAACAACCTTTAAAGGTTGAATGGATTCAGCTTGTTCAATACCAGTTTCTACGTCTTTAATTGTGAAGACAAGTCTCAGCTCATTGCCGGTGAACTGCTTCCATGTATCGTCTTTCCGATAACTGCCTATCGCATAATACTCTCCTACAGGTAATCCGGGATTTCCGGAGATGGTGATAGTGCTGGAGGCACTACCTGGTATTACGGTATAATCACTTATGCGCGTATAGGGAAGCAGTGCTCCATTTTTGCGTATATAAACAGCAAAGTCGTCTTCATACTTCATTCCTTTATTCTCTACTTGCAGTGTAAAAGTCATCTCTTTTCCTTCCACAGCTTCGCCAACCAGCACAGCTGGAGCAAGTTGGGATAATTCGAACTTACTTCCCGGATTGCTAAGTGAAATACTATTGGCAGTGACTTCTACATTATAATAAGTACTCATATCTTCCAGTCCACGTAGCATACTCGGCTTTTTCTCACCCTCTTTTTGTGAGGCAAAATGAAGTTGATAGCTACCATTGGGTACTGAAGCAGGGATTGTTCCACTTAATGTAATGCTGTTCCATCCACTTCCGATGTTTATACCCGAAAAAGCGCTAGGGTTTGTAAGAAACGTAACAAACTCATCTCCCTGATATAAAGCTAAACCAATAACACCAGTCATAGGCGTAGCAGTGTTCCAGATTTTAGTAAATCTTACACCAACACTTTCATCTCTTGCATATTGGCTCTTTGTAGCTTCCATACTTCCCTCCAATGTGAAACCACTAATTATTTCTCCGGTTGTTTCCGGCTGTACAAGTAACATGATATATTGCATGGCATTATAAGCTCCGCTTCCGCTTCCTGTACCACCAGCTCCCGGCTCCAGAGCACTCAACGAATAATATCCGTTGGCATATCCACTCCAGCCCCAATTGAAATGGTACATGTCTTTCTCATCGCATCCATCCAGTACGAACGCATGTCCGCCTCCGGAACTTTGTCCACTATATAGAATAGGACGTCCGGCCATTAATTCCTTTTGAATCATATTCTTCCAGCGCCCTTCGCTATTATAATCACGACCTTCAAAATACATATTAGGATTATATCCGAATTGTTTCGTCAAAGCATTATATTGTTTGAATATACCTGCTCCACTGCCGCCGGCAGCATTCAGATTATAATCCATATCCATAGCAACACCACAATGAAGCATTAATTCGGCTACTGCTTTCTTTTGTTCCTCTGTTGCCGTACTTGTATATTGAGGTAGCATCAATTCCCACTTATAATTAGCCTCCTCATAGTTTACGGAAAGTGTTTTTTTTAGGGTTGCAGTTGTATAACTGTAACTCCCTATTCCCTGTTTGGGGTATTCATAATATTTCATCACCATTGCCAATGCTGTGGCAGCACAGCCGGTAACAGTTTTTTCTCCCCTTTCTTCCGGACAATCCAGATTATACGGGTCTCCCTGATCCCATTCTATTTTATCTAAAAGCGGAGCAATAACCGGAGGTATTGCTCTCGTCGCCGAACTTTGAATCTCGACCGGATTTTCCACGGAACCATCATTTTCATTCATTCGTTCCATCTCAGCTGCATAAAATTCCAGCCAATACTTAGTGTTAGGAGGCAAATGGTCGTAATTCAAGCTTCCTCTATCAGAATATGCTAATACTTCACGCGCACAATCATCACCCGAGATGATGACAAATCCATTATCATTCCCTGTATTAACAATATAATAAGCCGGATAAGCCATAGTACGGGTCTGTATGCTTTCTCCGTTTATCAGTTTCAGCCCTTTTACATCAATGTGCTTCATGGCTACATGAGAACGCACAAATGTACGAGCAATTTCTAATGCTTGTTGCGGGGTGCGTGGAGCCGCAAAAAGCCATCCTGAGCAGATCAGGAAAACAAAAACAAGGGTGACAATAGCTTTTTTCATATTTCAATCATATTAATGATGAAAAGGCTATGCCGTAAAAATAGCATAGCCTTTTCTATACATAAAGTCAATTATTCAAAGAACAATTTAATTTTTCTTCATAGAGCATTCTGCATATACAGCCCAATAGCCTGCATATACTCCGTCCCTAAATACACCTACACCAACAATACCATTCGGATTAAATACGATTTCATCGAATGTCTCATTCCAGGTTGCATCTAAAGATTTTATAAGTCCGCCACTCATACTCATCGGGCATACTCTTACTTCACCTGTAAAACCAAAATTGAGTGTATTGTAAGTTTCACCTTCTATCAACGACAATGTTCCGGCCGTCTTGTTATATTTTACAATCCAAGGGATAGATGCTTTGTATCCTTGCGGATCTGTAAAGCCTTCGAAGATAAACCTCTTTTCCAGATTAGCTTCATCTCCACCATCCGAAACTACAACCGTGAAACTAACAGCAGCACCACTTGCAGCATTAACAGCATTAAATGTCCAGGTACCCATTAGCTTATCGTAAGGTTCTATTTGTTCCTGAATATTTATCTTACAAGAACTTGTTCCAATAGAAGCTCCTTTAGCTCCTGTTATTTCTACTTTAAATGAGCGGTCAAAGTTATCTTCCTTCGTTACAACATCAAGGTAGATTTCTACATTAGCAGTTTCCACACCTGCTGGTATTCTGATTTGTCCAGAGGTAAGAATTACCGTCTTATCATTTTCCATAACTACCCCGGTAACATCTTTCACTGTTACAGTAGCTTCAATAAGACCATTATGATCTCCTGACACCTGAATAGGTACTTGAATACTTCTAACATTCTCCTTCACGTCCATTTCGCCTTGGGCGAATCCGATAGTGGCGCTGCCGGAGTTTATAGCATCATCGTCATCACTACAAGCTACCATCGATAGAGGCAGTAAGAACGCCACCAATATTTTCAAATATTTCATAAACTTATTCTTTTTAAATTAATAACCGGGATTCTGTTGTCCTGCCAATTGCGGATTTGTTTCCATTTCAGCAGATGGAATAGGCCATACGAAGCGATAGTCTCCTGCCGGATATGCAAGTTCTTTTCCATTCGGAACAAGAATATTATTGATGTCCGGATTCTCAGGATGATCAGGATTACGCTGGAAGCCGATACCCCAACGGCGCAAGTCACTCATACGGAAACCTTCACCAACCAACTCTTTCAAACGTTCACTGCGTATTTGTTGAACCAAAATCTGATCAGCATAATTAATCTCTTCATAATCAGCGATACGCTTGCTACGTAATTCATTAAGATATTTGTTTGCCAAAGTCGGATTTGTAGTAGCAGCTGCTTCAGCAGCAATCAGGTAAATTTCACCCATACGGAACATTTTAGGCATATTCACATAATTAGGTGTAGCAGACGTTTTCAAGGCTTCATTACCCGGGAATTTCTTGAATACATAAGCCGGAACATCATTACCATCTACCGCCAGTTTCCACACCGTGAAGAAAGCATCAAAGCGAACATCTTCTTCGTCATACATATTTAAGATGTCATAGGTAGGAATATAGTCTGCACCATCCAATTTAGTGCTCAAATAAGCGCCACCAAGTGAAGATCCTAATTCAGTGGAACTCATAAACGGGCGGAAAATAGCTTCAGTGCCTTCGTCTTTTGTCCACATAGTCTCATAAGCACTTATTTCTGCCAATTTATAGATTTGAGACTTGATAATCTCCTCAGCTTTTGACAGAGCAGTTGCATTGTCACCTTTCAGCAAAGCAATGCGTGCTTGCAGCGCTAATACTGCATAAGAAGATAAATAGGCGGCGTTGGGAGCAACAAATTCATTATCGCTCTTTTCATATTCAAGCAGTGCATTATAAGCATCAGTCAAATCATCGCTTATCAGTTTATACGTCTCATCTTGCGTGCTACGTCCAGGATATTTGCTACTGTCACCGGTCGGATTGTAAACAGTCACCAAAGGTAATCCTCTACCCGGAGATTGTGCAATACTTGCCGAATAAGTTGAGCAATAATGATCAGCCAGCCAGTAATAGCAATATGCTCTCACAAACTTAGCTTCACCATCATAACGAGCTAATTCTGCATGCTCTTCAGCAGTGTATTCATTATTTGTCAGCATTTCATCCATTTTGTTAATAATGAAGTTAGCTGAGTTAATCATCGAATATATATTTCCCCATATAGTGGCGATATCTCTCGTTGACGAATTAATATTTCCATTAGAGAATTCACCAATACGGTTTCCGTTAGTGGTGACTCCTTGGAATATATCCATCTGAATTTCCGGATAATTAACATACCCGCCGGTAGTGAGGCTTCTCATACTCGCATAGAGCCCATTGCGGAAACGACGGCAGTCATTCAGATTCTGGATGGCAGTATCATTGTCAAGACTGCCATAAGGTTTCTTGTCCATATCGCAGGAAGTAACCAATGCGCCCACCATTAATAGTGCAAATAATATTTTTTTCATAATCATCTTTTTCTTAATTAAAATGTTAATTCAACACCAAATACGAATTGTCTTGTATTAGGATATCCGAACTTAATCAAGTTGATATCAGGTTCAGGGTCATAACCGGTAAAGTTAGTAAGTGTCCATAAGTTACGGCCGGTGAAGAAGATGTTAAAGCGTTCGATTATATTAGTACGTTTCAATAACGACTTCGGCAATTCATACTGAACGGTTACGTTCTTCAAACGGAGGAATGAAGCGTTCTCAACCAAGTGGTCGTCCATTTGAATAGCTTCTGTAGAAGCAGGAATATCTGTGATCTGTCCCGGTGTGGTCCAAATATTCAACATATTTGTAGTCTGATTCTTAGCGAGCCCTTGTTCTGCATTCTCTATGAAGTATTTGTCATTACTCATCAAGTACTTCTTACCTGCCCAAGTAAAGTCAGCACCCACAGAAATACCTTTCCAAGTGAATTCTGTACCAAAACCTCCACTTAGCGGAGCATATCTATCCTTACCAATCAAAACTGCGTCTCTCTCCTGGTTAAATACTTTAGTCAGATTGCCATCTTTATCATACCATATTTGTTTTCCATCACGTGGGTCAACACCAGCTCTGCGCACAAAATACAATTCACCAACAGAATGACCGACTTTATATTGCAAGCCATAGTCGGGCAAGCTATATTCATCACGTCCATTAAATAACTCTGTAATCTCATTCTTATTATAGTTAAAGTTAGCTCTGAATCCCCAATAGAAATTACTGTTTTGAATAATATCCACCTTGAAATCCAAATCAACTCCCTTGTTAACCATAGCACCTATATTTCCAGCACCAGAGCTAAAACCAGTAGTATAAGAATAAGGTATATCCATTAATAAGTCAGTTGTCTTCTTCTGATAGAAATCCACATTGGCAGTCAAGCGATCGAATATACGGAAAGACAAACCAACATTAACGCCTGCAACTTTCTCCCAAGTCAAGTCTGTGTTACTGGCCTGCGAAATTCCCAAAGAACCTTCATTATTGTAAGGACTTCCAGAACCAATTAAACCGAAGTAAGCATAATTACCAATACCAGAGTTACCGGTGGTACCATAACTTGCCTTTATTGAGAGTTCATTCAACCAGTCAATATTATCCATGAAACTCTCCTTCTTCATATCCCACATAGCACCAATTGACCAGAAATTAGCCCAACGGCTATCCTTGGGGAATTTTGAACTTCCATCACGTCTGTAGGTTACATCCAAATAGTATTTAGAAGCATAGTTGTAGCTACCAGTGAAGAACATGGAATTGAATACTGTTTCTACTTGTGTATGCGTCAAGTCGTCTTTAGGTGAAACAGGAGTCGGAGCTTGTGTCAATTTCATCTGGCGAGCATCCGTATGACCTTCGGTAAATACTCCAAAACTTCTGGATTTAGAAATGATAGATTCTTGTCCGGCCAAAACACTTATGTTGTGGTCATCGACATTAAATTTATATTCAGCTGTATTCGTATATGTAAATGCATAATATCTGGTAAAGCTTTCCTGACGGTAACCATCGCGTGCTGCAACATTAGTTCCCATCGGCGTCTTGAATGCTTCATACGGAAGCCCGATATTAGACAAAGTAGAATCATATGCATCGAGAGATTGCTGTGCTCTTATGGTCAACCCTTTAATCGGAGTAAGCTCCTGATAAAGGTTGATGTTGGCAGTTACAATTCTTCTTTGCACATCACGGTTATCATTAACAAAGTCGGGTGTAGTCAATCCACTGTAAAGCAAATGAGAAGCTCTGTCACCCCATTGAATGTTTCCGTTATCGTCGAATGTATAAAAACGAGGAGAATCATAAGGTAATGCAAATCTGGCGAAGACAGATGGACTACTTGTATAAATGTTCGTAGATTCTGTTTCATTATTAGTTTCATACTGGCTATAGCCCAAGTTTGATTGCAAACCTACTTTTAACCATTCTTTTACGCGTGTATCGAAGTTAAAACGAAGTGCTTCACGACGAAGACCTGACTGTGCAATGATACCTTCTTGTTCGTGGTGATTCAAAGACAGATAGTAAGACATGTTGTTACCACCACCATTGATAGCAGCATCTAATGTATAAGTCGGTGCATGGCTATCAAAAACTTCATCACGCCAATTGGTGCTTATACCATATTTATCCACTCTATCTTTAATAGTTTGTGGAACAGGACTCCCTATCAATTCTCGGAATTGGATGTACTGTGAAGAGTTCATCATATCTACGTTATCCTGAACCATACTGGAAAAACCATATTGGGCACGCAAAGTAACACTAGCTTTTTGATCGAACTTACCTTTCTTACTGGTAATTACAATAACACCATTCGCTGCACGCGAACCATAAATAGCTGTAGAAGATGCATCTTTCAAAACTGTGATGTTCTCTATATCGCCAGGATTCAATGAATTGAAAACAGATGATGAGATTGGAGCACCGTCCAAAATGAACAGCGGAGTATTACCTGCATTAATTGAGTTCACACCACGTAGACGAATTGTAGCCGACTTAGAGGGGTCGCCTGAACTGGACAGTACAGACAGACCGGAAACCTGACCGGCCAAAGCATCTGTGAAGTTAACAGTAGGGTTCTTCTCCAGTTTCTTTCCACCAACTGAAGCAACCGAACCTACTACAGAACCTAATTTCTTTCCAGTTCCGTATCCTACAATAATAACCTCATCAAGCAACTCTGTATCAGGCTTCAATGTGACTTTTACATGAGAAGCAATTGTCACTTCTTGTGTCTGCATACCAATATACGAAATCAGCAAAGTCTTCGCAGAACT
>NZ_JH992944.1:446702-682384 GCF_000315485.1 Bacteroides oleiciplenus YIT 12058
CTATCGGATTTCATTACGATTTTCATTTGAGGCTTAATAGTAGCTTCTTGTGACTGCATACCAATGTAAGAAATTTGCAATGTTTTCGCAGAACTATGGCGATGCTATTAGATTGATAATCATTGATATATCCAAAACATGGGAACTTGATTTTAAATGATAATTATTTATAATATCCTGATTGATAAGCATCTATAAAATAGTAATTTGTCTTTATTTATACCATAATTATACTATATCGCTTACCTAAACGCCTTATTCCTAATATACTATAGTTCATTTGAGAATGCAAATGAACTATAAAACAAGTACTATGAGGTTTTACTAATAAACAAATGTATGAAATGATTTATAATTCCACCAAAATACCATTAATAGCGATATAAATAAAATGGGTGAAGTATATTGTTCTGTTTTTTTATATAAGACTAGTCTGTACAACCAAATATATTACAAGTTGTTTTGTTTTTCTATAGAGCAAATGGTAGCATAAGAAAGAAACGAAAAATAGAACAAAGTCATTAATGAGCAAAGATAATCTTTGTGACCAGATAGTTTATCGGCTATATACAACTATTTCACAAAAAGAGTTTAATCTCGGTTAAAAGCAAAGAGTCCGGTACATACCGAACTCTTTCTCAAATTAGTTGATAATCTACTGTCTAACTTTTGAGGTGCAGTTTACTTTTGGTATTCCCTCTACAGTTAATATTATTCTGCAATAAATATTTTATGGCAAAGTAATAATGACAACTCCGTCTGAAGTAGCTCCGTTAAAACCACCGGAAAGTTCTTCAATATAATAATAAGGAGCCAATTGGATAGTCTTTTCATCAACTACCTTATTGAATTCAGTGGGTACTCCGGTAAAATTAGAAGGATGGTAAGCAAGGACATCACCACCACCAACATAATTCAAGCCAATAGCAAATTTATTGTAAAGAACAGCACCATCTTCAATCCAAAAATCTAAATTAGATACTCTGGCTGTTGAAAGCGTAAAGTCTCCAACTAAGTCAGCCGGTAACCCATTGGTATAGTATCCATTATAAGGTTCAACCACGCGATAACGGTCAAAACCTTCAGCCTTGAATACTTTTACTTTGTTTGTACCTCCGAAGAAATAGTTATCCGTAAACGTCCCCTCTCCAAGCTCTTGCCAGTTATAATCTTTGCTTACTGTAAAAGAAGCCTGGGCAGATCCGCTTATCGCAATATCTCCCTCCGGTACAGACAATGCTAATGTAACGGTTATTACTTGACTTATCTGTAAAGGGGTAACATCAACCGTTACAGTCGTTTTGTTTTCGCCGGCAGCAAAATTAAAGCCGGTAACAGTGCATCCCTCAAATGGCACTTTATTGAGTACAGCAGAAATAGTAATATCTCCACTATACGCTGAAGCTGTATTCGAACGAAGCAAATCTATTGTAAAAGTCGGCTCTGCAGGCGACACAACAACAACATCCAAAGATTTGGAAATAAAGGTAACTCCCTGCCCCTCTCCTTCAGTATACAAAGGCCCTTCTTGGTCTGTGCTACAAGCAGAGAACAGCAATACTGTCAAAAGAGACAATAAGACTGAAATTCTATTGATATATTTCATAATGTTTTTTCCTCTAAAGTTTGTAAAATGAATCATTCTTTATAATCTCCCACCGGATTCTGGTCAGTTTTTACATCCATGTTCACATTACCGTCGAATTCACTCTGCGGAATAGTCAATACCCACATATAGCATTCCGGATCGTCTGTCGGACGATTACCCAGCAAGGCATCAGAAGGCCATCCCATAGCGGCTGTACGACGGAATCCTTGTTTCAGACGGCGTAAGTCATAGATACGTCCAAACTCACCCCATAACTCAACACGACGTTGTATAATGATTTCTTCGAGTAGCGAACCTGTATAATCGCTACTTGTAGCTCCCAGACTTGTGCCGGTCTTCGTGCAGGTATATCCTTCTACACGTTTGTCCATGACAGCTTTCAAATCCTCAATGGCAGGTGCAGTTTCACCCAAACGGCATTCTGCTTCGGCAGCCGTCAGATACATTTCTTCTACACGCATCCAGATGTAATCTCCGGTCCAAGTTTGTCTGTCGGAGAACTTAAATTTCTCCTGCTGATAACCGCCGGACTTATTATTCTCATTTTCCGGATCCCACCATGCCTTACGGGCATCTGCCGGGTTAATCAAGCCATATAACTCTTTGCTAATCTGCTTACGGGCATCTGCTCCATACTTTCCGTCACCTCTCTCGTCGCAAGCATCCATATGAGTAAAGAAGCCGGCATACATGGTAGATTGGTCGGAAATAATTTCAGCTCCCCACATCACATTACCAGCGGAAGAATCATTCAACCCAGAAAAGCTTGAAACTGGCAATACAGTGCAACCACTAACCGCAATAGCATTTTTCGCTGCACTTTTGGCAGTAGCCCAGTCTTCCATAACCAATGCTATACGTGCCTTGAGTCCTAAAGCAACAGCATGGTTAATGTGACTGACATGTTTCCGCTTTATTCCGTTCAGCATATCGACAGCTTTATTGATGTCCGAAGTAATCTGGTCGTAAACCTCTTGTACAGTCGCACGTGCCTTGCCCGCAGTACCTGCAACGGTTGGCTCAGTATAGATAGGGCAACACTGATCCGACTCATGTCCTTTATAAGTGCGGGCAAAACTTTGTGCCAGCATGAAGTAAGAATAAGCACGTATGGCATAAGCCTGTCCTATCACATAGTTAATCTCCTCTGTTGTACCCTCTATTGTTTCTTCAGCAGCAATAATGTAGTTTGCATTAGAGACCCATGTGTAATAACCATTCCATAAATCGTAAGAACGCCATGCTCCGCTGGAATAGAAAGATTTTACGTTATAAAGGCAATCATACCAGAACCAGCCACTACCTATAGCACTCATTACCATGTCCTCGCCCATAACATCAGCCATCAAATTATAAGAACTGATACCAAAGCTTTGGTGAGTGTTGCCTGTAGGAGACCAGGAAGCGTACATAGAACGATAGATACCATTCAGAGGAACCAACGCCGCATTGGCGTTTGCCAGCAAACCATCTCCGGACATAGAGTCGGTAGGAGCAGTTTGAAGTGCATCGTCCAAGCAGGACGACAAACTTGCACAACCCACAAAACCAGCAAAAATATATTTGAATATCTTTTTCATACTTGTTTTTATCTTAAGTAAATATTAGAAATTAATTTCGACACCTAATGACCAGGTCTTATTAGGCGAATAAGAGTAGCTTGTCTCACCGCTAAAGTTGTACTGCGGGTTCATGCCTTGTAAGTGAGTGAATAATGCCAAGTTATCTATAGAACCGAAAACACGTACAGAGCCCAATTTGGCCTTTTGCATCCACGCCTTTGGCAATGTGTATCCCAATGTAATATTCTTAATAGCAAAGTAAGACGCATCTACTAAGAAACGATCATTCGTTGTGCTTTTTCCTGCAATCTCAATACGGGGAACATCAGTGACATCACCCGGCTTCTGCCAACGACGCAACGCATGTTCATTCCATGCATTATTGTAGTACATATTATTCATAGAAGCACTGTACAAGCCATCATACACCTTGCCTCCAATAGAATAGGTAGTCAAAATAGACAGGTCAACACCTCTCCAGGAAAGGTCGGTCCCAATACTACCATAAAGATCTGGAATACGGCTTCCCAAATAATACTTGCTTTTGGCTGCTTTTTCATAATCACTGCTGATACGTTCGTTAATCATGTTGCCTTCATCATCAGTGTCATATACCCAATACAATTGGGCACCGGTTGCGGGGTCAACACCTGCAGCTTTTGCCATATAGAATGTATTGATAGGCAAGCCTTCCTTGATACTATAAATACCATCGATTATTTCCGGAGTTTCTCCAGTCAGCTTTAACACCTTATTCTTTACTGTAGAGCCCATCCAAGTGACATTCCAAGTAAAGTTATTGGTCTTGACAGGAGTACCTTTGATTTCAAATTCAAAACCACTGTTACGCATGTCACCGACATTGGCATTATAGCCACTGAAACCTGTGGAAGTAGCCATAGGATAATTCAACAGCATGTCGGTAGTCTTCTTATTATAGTACTCAGCATTAATACTCAAGCGGTTGTCAAAGAAAGATGCTTCAACGCCAATATTGAAATTGCCGCTTTTTTCCCAGCTTACATTCTTATTCTCCAATGTAGATACCAAGCCACCAATCTGGTTGGAATTTGCCCAACCCAGATCATAGAGACTCTGCCACAAATAATAGTCGCTGGTGTATACTCCACCTGAAATCTTCAAAATGTCATCATTACCTTGCTGTCCGTAGCTAACTTTGAAAGAAAGATTGTTTATCCAACTGATATCTTCCATAAATGCCTCTTTGGAAATACGCCAGTTTCCACCGACTGACCAGAATGTACCCCAGCGGTTATCTTTATAGAAACGAGAAGAACCATCCGTACGGAGAGAAGCTGAGAAATAATACTTCTCATCATAATTGTAGTTGAAACGTCCTAACCATGATTCGATGCGGTACTTATCTGTATAAGAGTCTGCATCGCTAAGAGTTGTACCCGGACGCAATTCCAAAATACCATCCACCAAATTAGTCTTTGCAGCTTTCAGATATTCATATTGGTAAGCATAGAATTCATGACCAGCCATTACATCAAAATTATGAAGACCAAAGGAGCGGTTCCACATCAACAGTTGATTGAAAGTGTAACTCTGCATACGAGTGCTGTATTTAGACAATAAACCACCGGCAGCAGCCTGATTGCCATGATACATATTCATATAATTCATTTGAGATGCCTGGCGATAGTCCATACCAAAGTTTATAGCCAGTTTCAAGCCTTTTAATACTCCGAAATCATCCTTATCAGAGCCAAAAGTTAATCCAGTACGTAAACCGGCAACATCATTCTTTACGCTTGATTTATCATCCAGCAAGCCCCCCAACGGGTTATAATCAGAATAGCTACCCGGTCGACCACTTTCACCATAATCTAATTGTGGACGGCCATCCTCTCCTAAAGCATTATTACCTTGTGCATCCTTTATATATACCGGGAAAAGCGGAGATACAAACTGTGCGGAATACCACACATTAGATTGAGAACTACCAGTATATTGACTGTAGTTTGATACGGAATGCGTTAATGACGTATTTAGATTTGCGCTGAACCAGTCTGTCACTTCAGAGTTTATGTTAGCACGTGCACTGTAGCGTTGGAATCCGGTAGTTACCAAAATGCCATCTTCATTCAAGTATCCCAAAGAGAACATGTATTTAGTTTTCTCGGTACCGCCAGTCAATGACAGTTGATGTTCGTGACGGAAAGCGTTATCCTTTTGAAGTGCATCCATCCATCTTTCATCCCATGCGGAAGTTGCATCGGCACGCACTGTCCCAGTTGTTGGGTCAATGATATTGCTCCAGGTATAGTTCTTAAACGGATTATATTGTTCACCGCCCAACGTACCGCTCAAGCTATTACGGGCAGCAGCTTCTGCATCAGCCCAAGCATATCCGTTAGTAAACGCAAAACCATTGCGCAAACCCTCGTAAGTCAACTGCACATAATCTTTCTGACCAACCATGTCATACTCCTTAAGTGCACGTGAAGACCAACCTACAGTAGAACGCCAAGTAACTTGAGTCTTACCTTCTTTACCTTTCTTAGTAGTAATCATCACAACGCCATTAGCACCGCGGGCGCCATAAAGAGCACCGGCTGAAGCATCTTTTAGAACCGTCATCGATTCTATATCAGAGGGATTGATGGAAGATAGTGTACCATCATAAGGAATGCCATCCACTACATATAGCGGATTCTGCGACGCATTAATAGAGCCATAACCACGAATTACAACCGAAGCTGATTCACCCGGTTGGCCGGTTCCTGAAGTTGTCAAAAGACCAGTAGCTTGTCCTTCGAGTCCCTTTGATACATTTGTAATAGGACGAGATTGCAACTTCTTGTTGTCGATTGTAGAAGCCGATCCTGTAAATGAGGATTTCTTAGCCGTACCGTAAGCAACTACCATAACTTCATCAAGCATTTCAGAGTCTGATTTCATAAATACTTTCACAGAAGATTTGATAGCGACCTCTTGTGTTTGCATACCAATGTAAGAAATTTGCAATGTTTTCGCAGAACTATGGCGACTATATACTATTGATAATCAGAAATATGATAAAGCATGAGGAACTTAAATTGGAATAATTATTATCAATAATGCACTGATTAATAGAATCTTATAAAATAGCAGTATGTCTTTATTCGTACTCTAATTATACTATACTGCTTATTTAAGTATTTGATATTTAATATATTCTGGATTGTTTAAGAATGCAAACGGAATATAAAACAAGTACTATAAGGTTTTATTAATGAATAAATGTATGAAATGATTTATATTTCCACCAAAATACGATTAATAGCGATATAGACAATATGCATAGAGTGTATTGTCCTGTTTTTTATATAAGGCTAATGTGTATGATCAAATATATTACAAGTTGTTTGTTTTTTCTATGGGGTAAATGGTAGCATAAGAAGGAAACGAAAAATAGAACAAAGTGATTAATAAGCAAAGATAATTTTTGCAACCAGATAGTTTATCACCTATATATAACTATTTCATAAAAAAGAATTTAGTCTCGATTAAAAATAAAGAGTCCGGCGCAATACCGGACTCTTTCTCAAATTAGATTGATAATCTACTATCTAACTTTTGAGGTGCAGTTCACCTTGGACACACACCCTTTTTCATATAGCGATTATTCTCAGTTCATCAATTCTGTACCGGTGTCGGTGGAATTGCGGCTTCATTATTATCAGCTGGAGTAATAGCCTTGTTTACTGCGGTTTCACATTCTGGAATTGTATAGATCAGAAGTGGTGATTCAGCAGCTATATCAGTAAATGTACTACCTGCAGGGAAGTTAGTTCCAATACGTTTGACAGGCTTTTTCAGACGTAGGATATCGAATAATGAGAATCCCTCACCCCACAATTCAATGCGGCGTTGAAACCATACTTCATCTATAAATTCATCCAGATTCGTAGCTTTGCAAGTGTATGTTTCATCACGATAACCTTTCACAAAAGCTTCTAACTTTTGCTTCCCGGCTGCAAGATTGTCTCTACCGATAGCTTCGGCTTCAATAAGCAGCATCTCTTCTACACGCATTAAAGGCCAATCTTGTGCATTGTCAGAGTTGGCAATCTGACCACCTTCGGGGCCAAACTTAACATTTACATAAGGTGAAAACATAGTTGAACCAAAAGCTCCGCTTACCCATCCGGCGGCATTCTGCGCACCATATGCATTAACTAAAGCATCAGAGTGGAGGTTTTCATCCACCCACCAAGTCTTGCGTACATCAGTAGTTGGTATTTCTGCCCATAACTTATTATTGATAGCTCTAAATGCTACATCTGTAGCACTTGCTGCGGTGGTATATCCCATGCCAGTAAGTGAACAAAGATGAGAGGGCCAGTTTACGATACCCGTCTTTACAACTCCATCTTCTGATGTAACAACTATACCCCAAATCCAAGAGGCATCATTGGCATCGTAAAATTTGGGTACGCTTACTTCTGCTTTAGAGTAGGGGCGAGCACCGGCATATGCCTTAGCTGCGTCCGATGCCGCAGCAGACCAATTGCCCATAAGCAAGTTGGCGCGTGCGCGAAGGCCATAAGCAACTTCAGCCGTAATTTGTGCCTTGTCCTTACGAGTAACAGGGTTTTCTGATAAATAAGCAATTGCAGTGTTCAAATCAGCCATAATCTGAGTATAAACCTGTTCTACGGTTGCACGGGGATTGTTCAACTTCTCATCATCAGTCATAGTATCCAATACCAAAGGCACACTTTTAGCTGATTCATGGCCAATATAGGTAAACTGGTAGGTCTGTACTAATTGCAGATAATCAAATGCACGTGAAGCCAGAGCCTGTCCGAAATAACTCTTTACCTGAGCTGTACGATTATCTTCCGGGAATGCAGCTGACAAAGTTGCAATACAGTCATTGGCTGTTTTCAGATGATTATAGTAGTTCTTCCAGATAAATTCATTAAAGACAGAAGTTGTGATACGGTCTCTGAATTTTTGTGGAGAAATGTATTTGTTATAGCCAATAGCATCATTTTTACAGAGCATATCTTGCCCTGCCTGATCATAAACTATACATATTGCCGGGAAGCCATAATCAAAGTGGTAACCGGTAGTATTCGGGTTACCTAACGTTCCTAAAACATTTAATCCGCTTTTCAAACCATTCAACTCAGACTCAATGCGTTCAGGAATCATGGAGATAACTTCATCTTTTTGATCTTGCGTCATGGTAGAGCCTTCGGGATATTTATCCAGGTCGCACGCAGCCATCACAAAAACAGATGAAAGTAACAGTATACTCTTATTTATTTTCATATTTTCTTGCTTATTAAAGGGTTAGAAAGAAAGGGTTATACCACCGGAAATAGTCCGTATTGGAGAATAAACATCAGCACTTGATGCTGTGTAACTCTGACGAGGATCCAATCCTTTTCGTGCACTAAACAATGCAACATTGTCAGCAGCCATATATACACGCATAGAACTGATTAGCAACTTACGAGTCCAGGTTTTAGGTAATGTATATCCTACTGTGATATTATTAATGCTTAGGTAGTCGGAACTTGTCAAAAAACGATCTGACAGAGAGTTGGCATACTGAGCAAATACATTGAGCTGTGGGACGTTGCTTGTTTTGTTTTCTGGAGTCCATGCATTCAAAGCGTCTTTATGCCAGTTCTGACCAGGATCATCACCTGCATGCATCAGAGCTGCATAGCCGTTGTCATATACGCGACCACCTAATTGATAAGCTAATGAGATAGCAAAATCAAAACCATAAGCATTTAAGCGGGTACCGAATCCACCGTATACTTTAGGAAGAATATCCCCAGTTGCATAACGAGTTGCATCAGACCAGTTCTGAGTTTTTTCTTGACCGGTAACATTGTTATTCTCATCCGTTATATCTTTATAATAGAGGGCAACTCCAGTTTCCGGATCTACACCTGCATATTTACGCAAATAAAATTGGTACATAGATTCCTTTTCCTGATAGATACGGTTTCCATCAATCAATTCACCATTCAAATCAGGATGTAATTTCAAAATCTTATTCTTGAAGTGGGTCAGGTTGAAATTTACGCTCCATGTAATGTCATTAGTACGAATAATATCACCGTTCAAATCGAGCTCAACGCCACGATTGATCATGGAACCTACATTCATAGGGATAGAAGAATAGCCTACCGATGGATTTACAGGCTTTTTATACAACATATCTGTAGTTTTACGGCTGAAATATTCGATTGTACCATTCAGGCGTTGATCAAAGAATTCAAAATCAAAACCGGTGTTAAAGCTATGCGAGGTTTCCCAAGTGATGTTTTTATTGCCTTTGTATGCAAGTGAGACAGAGAAATCATCATTGCTGTTTGATACCGTAAATTGATCTTGGTAGGCATAATAGTTACCAATATTGTCATTTCCTTGTACACCATAGCTGGCCTTAAATTTCAGCATATTAATCCATGTCAGGTCGTTCATGAATGATTCTTTATTTAGCAACCAGCTGGCACCAACTGACCAGAAATTCCCCCACCGGTGATCGGGATGGAAACGGGAAGAAGCATCACGACGATAGGAGGCACTTGCAAAGTATTTACCGTCATAATCATACTGGGCACGTGCAAGGAAGCCTTGGGTTGCATAATTAGTTGTTGCAGAATAAACAGCCGGAGTTTTAATAGCATTATTGATTTCTACAATTGTTGGATTGTATAATTTCTGTTTGCTGCCCGATAAATATTGAGATTTATAGTTGTAAGATTCGAAACCTGCAAGTAAGTCAATATTATGCACATCAAAGTTGTTCTTGTAAGTAAGCAGATACTGTTGATTCACGCTAAAAGTACGAGAATGTTCCATAGAAACTAACCCACCTACACTTTCAGAAGCATACTGTCCATAATAGGGATTAACCAATTCGGAGTAGCGGGTGTTATCTAAATCCATTCCCCAATTACCGGTAGCTTTTAAACCTGGCATGAACTCTATTTCAACAAATCCTTTGGCGCTTAGAATATCCATCAGGAACTCACGCTTATCTAATTGTAATGCAGAAGCCGGGTTAGAGTTAGACAAGAATGGGCGGTTTAAGGCTTCTGTTTTCCCATTCACTACTCGGTTGTACATACCATTACCGTAATCGTACATGGTATAACCACGGCTATCTTTTTTGATGCTGCCATCCGCGTTGCGAATATAAAGCGGATAAATAGGAGCAATGTTATTGGTAATATAGAACAAATTCATACTACTACCTGAAGTAGTCTGTTCATCAGGGTAGCGACTTTTCACATTAGCATACGAAAAGTTAGCTCCAACTTTCATCCATTCTTTGACTTTATAATCAGCTTTTAAACGAGTTGAAAGACGAGAGTATCCAGAACCCGGAATGATACCACTATCGTCCAGATAACCAGCTGACATATAATAGGTCATTTTATCAGTCGAACCACTGATGCTTACATTGTATTCTTGACGTAGATTACCATTATCAAGCAGCTCATTTTCCCAATCATCCGGTGTGATATAATAGTTGCCATAAACAGAACCAAGTTTGGCATTTGGATTAATCTTGCCATCCATGCCGATTACATTTTCCCCGTTGGAAGTGGAATATATAGGATAACCTAAATAGTCACTTCCAAAAATCAAAGCGTTAACAAGATTATTACCAGACATCATAATGGACCCATCGCCTGCATAATCAACAATTTTGTTGGGATCACCACCGGCCCAGCCGTTCAGCATTGCTTGATAGTAGGTTTCAACATATTGGTTCGCACTATTCATAACATCATAGCTGGGAACACCACGGCGATTTGTACCCCATTTTGCATCCACATTTACAACTGCTTTTCCAGAAGTACCTTTTTTAGTAGTCACCAAGATTACTCCATTGGCGCCACGTGCTCCATAAAGCGCATTCGAAGCAGCATCCTTCAGTACGGTCATACTCTCAATATCCTGAGCGTTAATTGCAGAAATGTCACCATCATAAGGAACACCATCTACTACATACAATGGATTATTGCTGGCAGAGATAGAGCCAATACCACGAATACGTACCGTAGAACCTGTACCAGGTTGCCCATTACCACTTGTTGTTTGCACACCGGCAACTTGTCCGGACAACGCATTTGTAATATTAGAAACCTGACGTTCTGCTAATTTATCAGCTTTAATAGTTGAAGCAGAACCTGTAAAAGCAGATTTCTTTGCTGTTCCATAAGCAACTACCATTACTTCATCAAGCATCTCCGAATCAGATTTCATCATAATCTTTACATTTGGCTTGATAAGCACCTCTTGTGTTTGCATACCAATATACGAAATTTGAAGCGTTTTCGCAGAACTATGCATTTTCTATTTAGTTGTAAATGAAGTAATTGAGATTATATCAGGAACTCCATGTCTGATAATGTTGTTACTGTAAAATATTGATTTATAACCACATATCAAATAATGAGATATAGTCAAATCTACCGTAATAGCTCTTGTTTTTAACCTTAAAATCTTAATTATAAGTGTATTATCTTTGAATGATAGACAATGATAAACTAAATAACTGATACTATGCGTTTTGATTTACCAGTAATGTGTAAAATAAGGAATACTTCAATTCGTGTTTTGCTAATAGTCTATATGTCCACAAAGAAATAAGGCTAAAAGTCTCGATTTTTCTGTAAGAAATCATAAGACAACTTTACCTGATGAAATAAGAGAATACTCAGCACCCTTTTTCGTTGGTAAATCTAATTCGTTTTTGCTCCAGATACAACCGGATTCTGTTGTAGATAGCCCCCCTTCCACACCTCTGCATTTCCTTATTCATCGGTATTGTCGGGTGGAAGGGCTCCGTTTGTGGCGTTTGTTGTAATAGTCCGTTGTCTCATCAGTCATAGTACACAATCTCCATTTGCATATAAGAAGTTGATGCTTTACAGTAAACATTAATAGGTGTTGACAGCCGTCAGTAAATCTGTTGACGGCCGTCATTCAACTTACTGACAGTTGTCAACAGATTTACTAACGACTGTCAACATCTGATTTTGCCGTATATAAAGCAGGATAATACACTATTCATCAGTGATGCATGTAGTATGTATTGTTTGCCGGAAATATATGTTTAATATGCCCGGAGACATAAACAAGGGGATAAATATCCCCTTCCATCAGCAAACACCGATAAATAAAGAGGTACAGAGAGGTGAAAGGGGGTTGAATCAAAACAGCGAGAAAGCAGTAGATGCTAATGTAGCCTTAAATGCGAATTGCACGAAACACACGAAGAGAGGGAAATATTTATGTAATTCCATACCGGGGAGAAAAACGACAAAAAGAACATTTCTTTTGTTTTTTCATTAGGTCTGCAATTTTGAATCCCGCACATTCCAAAAGAACAGAATGAGGCAATGGAAAATAAGAAGAAGAGAACAAAAACGACAAGCGGAAATTAGTATGTAAATCCACAAAGAAAGGTGTAACCTATTTATCCAATATCCCTAAGGTCTCATGATAAGTAGTTACACCTTACTTTAGTAGGGGTTATTTCCCTTTTTTACGATGAGCCAACGAGTGGTTTTTCTCTAAATCACTTATTATTGTCATATCCATTACATTGGTATATATTTGCGTGGTTTTCACACTCTTATGCCCTAATAACTTCTGTACGGTTGTAATATTTACGCCATTATAAATCAGTAGCGTTGCATTAGTATGTCGCGCAGTATGGAATGACACTCTTTTAGGTAGCCCGGCTAATCGGGCAATTATAATCAGTTCTTTATTCACATTCGAATTGTCTCTCAAATGAAAGAAGTCTTGTAGATTTGCCTGATATTTATTCAAAATTTGAATCCCTTTTCCACAGAATAACAAATAAATTGGAAGCCGGACTTCCGTGCCTGTCTTGATGGATTTATATATCAACCAGGTTTCCTGATGCATCTCTACAATGTTCTCAGGCTTCATATTGACAAAGTCGGAGTACCTCATACCAGCATAGCAACAGAACAAAAATGCATCCAGTGTTTTCTGGTATTTCGTATGTCTTCCTGTCAGTTGCAAGGTTTCCAGCTTCTCCAATTCTTCCGGCGATAAATGGGTATGCCTGTTCTCTACAGTCTTTATTTTATATTTCCTGAAAGCATACTTCTGTATATCCATATATTCCTTATTAATAGCCACATTGATATGTCGCTTTAAATGCTTCATATGCTTGGCTATCGTGTTGACATGATACCCTTTAGACTGAAGGTAGTACTCGAAAGAGGATATAAATTCAAAAGTCATTTCAGAGAAGGTCACACCTTTCTTGAAGTCTTGCAGCAATGCAACGGTAGATAGGTGATTTCGTTTCGTGCTTTCTTTCAAGCCTGAAGTCATTATTTCCTGCTTGAAGAAGGGTATAAACAACGATTTATCCTCTTGCTCTTGCTTCTCTGTCAGTACATCCTTCAATACATCGAGAGTTATAGGCTTCCCCTGCTGCCAAAGCTCAAGCTCACGCTTCTCTATCATTGCCATAAATTCGTAAATCAGTCGATTTAAGGCATCTGCATTGGGATGGTTTTTTACTAGTAGTTTTTTTGCATCCCATTGATCGGGTCTCAAGTAAACCTTGGTCGAAAAATACTTTTTCTTCCTGTTTAAGTAGGCCTCAACTTGCACTAGAGCCATTCCCCTTTTATTAAGGCTCTTTTTGCGGTTGTACACTAAACTGTAAATAATCTTGTTCATCTTTAGTCGTTTTAGTTAATACTATGAACAAATAAGACGATATAATGTGCTACATAAGAATTAAATAAGACTTAATATCTGTAAAAGTTCGATTTACAAAGCGATTTTTGTTTTGTATTTCCTTTATAAAAAAGGTAAATCTACGTAAAATGACTTTCAATTTAATCCTGTCATACCATCTTTTTAACTCTTTTTGTTTAAAAGTAGCCGTCTATATTAAGGAACACAGCTCCAAGGAGCACTTCAGAGTGATAGCATTTGTATGACCATTTAGGTTTTTTTAGTACGAAAAATCTGCTGTTAAGCATAAAAAAAGCTTTTTGATTAACAAATTGATAGATTTACAAGGTTTTTTCAATAAAATAGTTGTTCGTTTCAGTTTTATTAATATATTTGCATTTTGTTAGAGTAAAGAAACAATTAATGTAAAGTTAAACTTTAAGAGAGAATTTATGAAAAGAAAATTAATGCTGTTATTGGCCTGTCTTTTTGTTGGAATAGGCCTAGTAACTGCCCAAACTCAGACAGTCACGGGTGTTGTGATTTCTGAAGAAGATGGGCAGCCAGTTATTGGAGCCTCTGTATTGGTAAAAGGTACTCAATTAGGTACTATTACTGGTGTAGATGGTGATTTTACTTTATCGAACGTACCAAGTTCTGCGAAAACATTGCAAATTTCTTACATTGGTATGCAGTCACAAGAAGCTACTATTAAGCCTCAAATGAAAATCGTAATGAAATCCGATAGCGAAATGCTTGAAGAGGTTATGGTTGTTGCTTATGGTACTGCAAAGAAGTCTGCTTTTACAGGTTCAGCGAGTGTTGTTTCCTCTGATCAGATTGGTAAGATTCAGACTTCCAACGTTGCTAATGCGTTGACAGGTAAAGTATCTGGTGTACAGCTAAATACCACTTCCGGTCAGCCAGGAGCAACGACTCCAACCATTCGTGTACGTGGTATTAGTTCAATCAATGCGGGTAAAGATCCATTGATTATTTTGGATGGTATACCTTATGACGGTGACTTGAATAATATAAGCAATCAGGATATAGAATCAATGACTGTATTGAAAGATGCAGCTTCAAGTGCTTTATATGGTGCACGTGGTGCTAATGGTGTAATTATCATTACTACTAAAAAAGGTAATGCCGGACAAGCTAAAGTAACAGTAGATGCGAAATGGGGTTCCAACTCTCGTGCTACCAAGGATTACAATTATGTGACCAGTCCTGCGAAATATTATGAGATGTATTATGGTGCTCTAAAGAATTACTTTACGAATGCTCAAGGGATGGATTCATATACGGCTCACGTCATGGCTAACCAAAACCTGACCGCAAACAATGCTTATGGCTTAGGATATAACGTATACTCTGTACCTACAGGTCAGTATATGATTGGAGAAAATGGTAAAATGAACCCGAATGCTACATTAGGTAACGTTGTGGAGTATCAGGGACAAAAATACACTTTGTTGCCGGATGATTGGACAGATGCCGCTTATAAAACAGGTTTGCGCCAAGAATATACAGTGACTGCAACTGCCGGTAGCGACAAGTCTTCTTTCTATGCTTCTTTTAACTATCTGGACAATGAAGGTATTGCCCAAAAATCAGATTACGAACGTTTGACTGGTCGCTTGAAAGCTGACTATCAGATTAAAGACTGGTTGAAAGTAGGAGCTAATATGGCTTATACTCATTATGAATCAAACCAGTTGGGTGATGATGGTAGTTCCAATTCTTCCGGCAATGTGTTTGCTTTAACTCAAATGGCACCAATCTATCCGCTCTACATTCGTGATGGAAATGGTCAGATTATGACAGATGTGAATGGTATTACACGCTATGACTATGGTGATGGTGCCAATGCTGGCAATAGCCGTCCGTACCTGGGACAAAGTAATGCGATATCTAATAGTATTTTGAATACACTGAATGCAGAAGGTAACGCAGTGAATGCTGTTGGCTTCTTTGAAGTACGTTTCTTGAAGGACTTTAAATTTAGCTCAACTAACAGTGTATATGTAGACGAAATGCGTCAGACCAATGTAACCAATCCTTATTACGGCCAGTATGCCTCGTCTAATGGTATCGCTTATAAATATCACACCCGTCAAATGGCATATAACTACCAGCAGCTGCTGAATTATAAGAAAAGCTTTGGTCCACATAATGTGGAAGCTATGTTGGGACATGAATCTTATCGTTATAAATACTACTATTTATATGCTTCAAAGTCTAATATGTTCGATCCGAGCAATCCTGAACTGATTGGCGCTATTTTGGACGGTTCTGCAAATTCTTATACTAAGGACTATAATACAGAAGGTTATTTTGGCCGTGTACAATATGATTATAGTGAGAAATACTTTATTTCTGCTTCTTATCGTCGTGATGCTTCTTCACGTTTCCATCCGGATAACCGTTGGGGTAACTTCTGGTCACTGGGTGGTGCTTGGTTGATTTCTAAAGAAGACTTTTTCAATGTGGAATGGATTGACGAATTAAAGCTTAAGGCTTCTTATGGTTCACAAGGTAATGATAACATCGGTGACTATCGTTACGTAACAACTTATGAAATAGTGAATGCAAACGGTAACCCGGCAGCAGTACCTAATACTATGGGTAATAAAGATATAACATGGGAAACAAATGGTAACTTTAACATTGGTGTTGACTTTGCATTCCTGAAGAACCGTCTGAACGGTACTGTGGAATTCTTCAATCGTAAGACTTCTGACATGTTGTTCTCATTCCCGCTGCCTCCTACAATGGGCTTTACATCTTATTACTCCAACGTGGGTGATATGCGCAATACCGGTATTGAATTAGAATTAGAAGGTACGCCTATCAAAACTAATGATATGAAGTGGACGGTTAGCCTGAACCTTACTCACTATAAGAATAAGATTACTTATTTATCAGAGAAATCCAAAACATTGAAGGCTGACGGTGTATCCGGTTATTCCAGTGGTAGCTTTTTCTATGGCGAAGGCGAACCTCTCTACACTTATTATTTATATCAATATGCCGGCGTTAATGAAAATGGTGAATCTTTATTCTATAAAGATATTAAAGACAAAGATGGCAATGTTACAGGAGTTGAAACAACTACGAAGCCGAGTGAAGCAACGCAACATCTTTGCGGTACTGCCCTGCCGGACGTATACGGTGGGTTCGGAACAAGCTTTGAATATAAAGGTATTGACTTCTCTATAGACTTTGCATACCAACTGGGTGGACAAGTATATGACAGCGACTATGCAGCCTCAATGGGAGTAAGTAAGGGACATGCATTCCACGTTGATTTGTTGAATGCCTGGACTCCGGAAAATACAGGTTCTAATATCCCTCGTTTTCAATACAATGATTCATATATGAATCAAAGTTCAGACCGTTTCCTGACAGACGCTTCTTATCTGAGCTTGCAAAATATTAATCTGGGCTATACTCTCCCATCACGAATTTGTCGTACCATGGGTATGGAAAAATTGCGTATCTACATGTCTTGTGACAATGTTTGGGTATGGTCTAAACGCCAGGGACTTGATCCGCGCCAGAGCATTACGGGTAGTGTAACATCAGCTTACTACGCTCCTATGCGCACTATTTCGGGAGGTATAACACTAACATTCTAAACCAATTAGCAATTATTGAATATGAAAAATATATCTAAATTAATATTAGGGGTTTGTCTCTCTTCATCCGTTTTGATGACTGGATGTATTGAAGAAACGCTTCCTACGCAGGTAGCGACTGAAGACCAGTTGGGTTCCTCGTCAAAAGCTACAGAAGCATTATTATGGGCAATGCCTGCCTATTTTAATACATTCCAGATATTACCTTCTCGTCAAGATTACGACTGGGGATATGGTTCCATCATGCATATTCGTGACGTCATGACTGAAGATATGCCTATAGTATATAGTGGTAGTGGCTACGACTGGTATGACAGTTGGGAAACGAATAAATCTCAAGGAGATAGCTACATGCTTGCACAGTTCCATTGGTGGTATTACTATAAGTTTGTGCAAACTGCTAACAATATGATTGGTGCAGTAAACGTAGAGACTGCTAATACGCTGCAATTAGGCTATTTGGGTGCAGGCTATACTTTCCGTGCATTGGCTTATCTGGAGATGGCGCAAATGTATGAGTTCTTACCGGTTGAAGGTTTCTCTTCTGTCAATTCAAGCGGAAATGATGTGCTGAACCTAACTGTACCTATCGTAAAAGAAGGTATGACTGAAGCGGAAGCAAGAAATAATCCCCGTGTAACCCGTGAGGTAATGGCTGAATTTATTTTGGGAGATTTGAATAAAGCTGAAGAATATATTGTCAATCTGAAAGAGGCATCTAAAACTTTGCCTCATCTGGATGTGGTATATGGATTGAAAGCACGTTATTATATGTGGCTGGGTGACTATACTAATGCAAAGACTTATGCACGTAAGGCTATCGATGCATCAAGTGTTACTCCAATGACGGAAGACCAATGCCTGAGTACTACGAAAGGATTCAATGACCTTTCCCGTTGGATGTGGGGATCACAGTTGAAGGCAGAAGATGCTCAGGTGAAGAGTGGAATTATCACTTGGACTTCCTGGATGTCAAATGAAACAAAATATGGATATTCCGGTCAGGAACCATATCTGATGATTAACCGTAACACATATGAAAGAATAAGCGATACTGACTTCCGCAAAAAAATGTGGAAAGCTCCTGCTGGTAGTATACTTGAAGGTCAGACACCGTTTATTGATGATGAGTTTGCAGAGAAGTTGCCAGATTATGCTTCTGTGAAATTCCGCCCGAATGAAGGAAATATGAGTGTGAACAACGTTGGTAATGCTTCCGCTTTCCCTGTGATGCGTATAGAAGAAATGTATCTTATTGAGGCTGAAGCTGCTGCTCATCTGAATGCCGCTGATGGCAAACAATTGCTGGAAACATTCATGAAAAATTATCGTGATCCTCAGTATGTTTGCTCCAATAATGATGTAGCTGAAGAAGTTGTGTTCCAGAAACGTGTCGAATTCTGGGGTGAAGGTCTGACATTTTTTGATGTAAAACGCTTGAATATGTCTGTTACCCGTGGTTATCCGGACACAAATTTCTTTGACACTGCTCGTCTGAATACCAATGGACGTCCGGCATGGATGAATCTTAGCATAGTAAGACAGGAGAGTGATAACAATGAAGCTTTGGTAGGCTTTGGTAATCCGGATCCGACAGACTTCTATAAACCTTGGATTAGTGCAGGAGAGTAACTTTAAATTCTGAATAATCTGATTATAAACAAAATTATTAAAAAAAAATTCGTATGAAAAAAATAAATACATATCTGCTGGCGCTGATGGGTGTATTTGCACTAACTTGGAGTGCATGTACCGACTCGTACGATTATGATCCGGCTCCGGGCGTTGATGGTGAGGGTGTATATTTCCCCTCATCAACCCAAACTTCTATTACCCTGAATGGTACAGAAGGAAATTTCACCCTCAAAGTGCAACGTACAAAGTCTGCAGGCGTTGGTGAATCTGGATTGACCGCAGAATTTAATGAAGGCGGAGCAAGCGTATTCTCTGTTCCTGCTAAAGTGAGTTTTGCTGATGGCGAGACTGAAACGACCCTAACAGTGGGATATAATAATTTGGTACGTGGAACAACATATGATGTGAAGCTTTCTTTTGTTGATGGTACATCTTATGGCAGTTCCTCACTGACTTTCAAAGTTTTGTATCCGGCTGAGGTTCTTGAAGAATGGGTTGTTATTTCTACAGAAGCTGTTCTAACAGAAAACATATTTACTCCATTTGGTCATACTCCTATCACTCTTACAGAAGTTACTGTAGAAAAGGAGAAAAACTCAAACCAGTATCGTTTCCAAAGTCCTTATGATAATGATTATTTTGTGTATGGAAAAGGTTGGGATGCATTTTTCCCGGCAGATTTTGTGCCGCCGTATATCGTTTTAAATGGAGAGAAGTATAAAGCAGAAGCTCCAGGTTCTTATTATATTGCCTCTACAGCTCTTGGTTTCCAAATGGTGAATGGTGTGGGCCCGAAATATGATATGGAATGGAATACATTTGGCTCTGTAGCCGGCAATTTGAGTTCAGGCGGTTCACCAATTCCTCCTACCAGCACAAGCTATCCGTTAGGTAGTTTCGACGAAAAAGTCAAAATGTTTAATTTCGGTGCTGTCTATACGCAGATTGGTGGTGACAAAGGAGGATATAGTGTGATACCTGCTGGTACATTTACACTCTATCTTGATCCGACTTTAATGGCACCAGATTATGATCGTGATTATACTTGGGAAACAGTAAATGATGCTACTGGTTATTTCACTTCTGGTATTGCAGGAGAAAGCTGGACACAAGTTGTACAACAAGCAAAAGAAGATCCTACTTTCTATCGCTTTACATCACTCTATGCTCAGGATGTTCATATCTACTTCAACTATGATGCAGCAAAAGGAACGTTGACTATGCCCAAAATGCAACCGACAGGTCTTACAACCTATGGGAATAAGATTTATGTAGACGCAGTTCCTGGAAAATGCACCGTAAATGCTGATCATGATTTTACTTTTGTATTGTCATTCTACCTTGTTGATGCAGATGGCAAGAAGACTGCAGAGTTGATGCAGAGCACAGAAACCTTCCTTTGGGGACGTGGTCCACTTGATCAATTGGTAAAAGGAAAGAAGATTGAAGATTATGTTGGCACATGGTCTGTGCCTTTGACAGATGGGCAAGAGGGAGGCAAAATGCCTGTTAGCATTACGAAGGCAGATAAAACGACATTGCTTGTTCAAGGTTTATCCATTGTAAAAGATTACGATGATACTATGGCGCTTGAGTATGATAGTGAAACTGGTTTCTTGATTTTTGAGTTCCAACAAGTTGCTTCCATAAATGGATATTATGGTTTTGTATCTCCATTTAATTCTGAAACCATGGAACTTGGCACAAAAGCAGGAGAATCTTTAATTGGTGGATTGAGCAAAGATGGAATATTGACATTCCTTAATAATCCTGCAAATGCGGGTACGTATGACTCAATGGTGTATGTTAAGTCTCCTGATGGAAAACAATTAGGATTTATGACTGGCTATTGGAACTACTTGGAGTGGACACCTGTCACTCCGGCAGCGTCATTTGGTTCATTAAATAATGTAAGCTTCAATACTGGCTTTAAAGTTGTAAAACAAGGAAATACTCCGAGACGTACATATAAGACAGAATTGAATCTTAAATCTTCTCCGGTACAACCTCAAGGACTTTCTACAAATATCCAGACCCCAGTTCAGAATGGGTTCTCTTTGGTAGTTCGTTGATTTCTTTATAATTAAAATCCAAAGGGAGTTTGCAATTAATCCATGTGAATATTTGCATACTCCCTTTTGTTTTTTGGCGATTAAATCCTAATAAATATATTGCTTATGAGAAAAATATTACTTCTGTCTTTAGTACTATTCTGTACCATTTCCACATGGGCCACACAGCGTTCTACCGGGGAAGCACTTGAGATTGCCCGTTCGTTTTTTGCCCAATATCCTGCAACACGTTCTGTTGATGATATCCGGTTGGTTGCTGTATCCGGAGACTTATTGAAGTCTGCTTCTACTCGAAGCGTTTCGGATGAACCGGCTTTTTATGTCTATAACCATGGACAGTCTGCCTATGTGATTGTTTCGGGTGATGACCGGATGAAACCTGTATTGGGTTACTCTGACAAAGGTGCTTTTGTGACTGACAACCTACCTTCCAATATACAAGGATGGCTGGAAAGTTATAATGCCGTGTATACAGCTTTAGCGGATGGCAAACAAGCGATCAAAGAGCCTCGACTACTGACACGTGCTGTTTTTCCGGAAACGGTAACTCCCATGTTGGGCGATATCAATTGGAATCAAGATGCACCTTATAATAATGCTTGTCCGTTGGTGCAGGGAAATCGCAGTGTAACAGGTTGCGTAGCCACAGCTATGGCTATGATTTTAAAGTATCACAATTTTCCCGTAAAAGGCAAAGGTACCTATTCTTATAAGACCTCATCAGGGATTGAATGTTCGTTTGATTATGGAAACACAACTTTCAGCTGGGATAAAATGTTGCCTCAATATGTCAGCGGCAGTTATACGACTGAACAAGCAAATGCAGTTGCAGAATTGATGTATGCCTGCGGCGTAGCGGTTGATATGGAATATTCCCCTTCCAGTTCCGGAGCTTACTCTTTCAAAGTGGGACAGGCTTTGATTGATTATTTTGGATATGATGGGAATCTTGGATATGTATACCGTCAGTATTTCACTTCTGAGGAGTGGATGAATATGATTAAGACGGAACTCAGTGAAGGACGCCCTGTACTCTATAATGGTGCATCCAAAGATGTAGGACATGAATTTGTCTTTGATGGCTACGATGCGCAGGATATGGTCCACGTAAACTGGGGCTGGGGTGGTTCCAACAATGGCTATTTTGAAGTTGTTTCCCTCGACCCATCATCTCCGGGAATTGGTGGAGGCACGAACCTTGGCGGTGGTTTTATCTACCAACAAGGAATGCTCATAGGGCTTGAACCTCCTACTGTATCTTCAAGTTATACTTCTCATTTTTATCTTTCAAAACTTGAGGTTAATAAGAAAGAGATAATTAAAGGAGAAAGTTTTGACCTTACAGTTACTGAACTGTATAATATGAGTACGAAATTCCAAAATGGGCAACTGGGCTTGATTGCTGAAAAAGATGGCAAACAATTGGCCTTGTGGAATGCATCTTTAGGAAATGTAAATACTAATTATGGGACCAAGGGACAAACGTTCCCGAACATTACAATTCCCAATGATCTGGTAGATGGAACCTACGCTCTATACTTAGCAACAAAGGACGTACGTGAAACAACTTGGAGCCGTGTGCGGGGCGGGTATGGTTTTGAATCCCAGTTTACACTTACTGTTACCGGCAATAAATGTATTCTTATCCCATTTACCGGCAACCTGACGCTACAGGAGGATCTGGATGGGAGTGTAGAAATTCTGCATAATCTGTATAGTGGTCGTAAAGGAGATTTCAGGATGTTACTTTCTAATAGAAATACGACGAATGACTTCTATGGTTTAGCAGGTGTCGCATTCATTACGACAGATGAAGAAGCACAGATTATTAGTTTGACCGGATATACTCAGTTAGAGTTAAAACCCGGTACAACCAATAGGGAAGTAATTATTTCCGGAGATTTGATTTCCAACCTGGCGGAAACGTCTACTGATATTCCAGCCGGAGATTATTATATTTGTCCGGGAGTTCAATGGGGGGAATATGTATATGGTATAGGCGACAATTTAGTTGCTGTCACAGTTAATAGAGCCTATGGTACGCCGACTTTAGTTGTTGCGAATGCACGTTTAGAGAAGAATCAACTTCAGGTAGGAGAAAAACTGAAACTACTGGCTGACCTGTCATTAAATGGTACAGGAAACGTATATGACAAAACCTTGATGACCGCAATTTTTGCTGTCGGTCAGTCCTCAACGTCTAATATCCACTACGCAGAGGTATTTATAGAAAAGGATCAGCCTCTTGATTTTGAGATGGAAATTGATCCGCAAATCGGCGAAGGTAACTATACCATCAATTTATATAAACCTGAACTACTGGGAGGATATGATGGGAGCAAGCCGATATGTCGCCTCAACTTTTCTGTTGGGCCAGCTACTGGTATTGAAGATGAAGTGGATGATAAAGAAGGGATGATTATCTATCAACAACCGGTAGAAAATGTTCTTTATATCCATACCTCTAATACCGCTAAGATGATTTCCATCTATAACTTAGCCGGACAGCAAATGATACAGCAGAAAGAATCCGGGAATAATTCAACTAAGGAGTATTCCATTCCAGTGACAGGGCTGGTATCAGGCTATTACATAGTAGTGTTACAATCAACGGACGGAAAAATATATCGGAGCAAATTTATAAAGAAGTAAATTCTAATATTATTGCAAAAATAAACATGAGGATGTGCTAGCTAGTCTGCCACATCCTCATTTTCATTCCATTATATCAATCCCTCCTTCAGTATATCCACCAATATCGGCTTCGCCCCACTCACGAAACATTCCACCGCAATCACCATCAGTATAAGTCCCATAAGGCGCATCATCACATTATTTCCCGTTTCCCCCAGCACTTTTACCAGACGTGTGGAAGCACGCAATATAAAATAGGTGATCAGATAAATCAAGGCGATAGCACCAATCAGAACTCCCTTCATTTCAATAGTATTGGCATCCTGCATCAACACAATGGCATTGGCTATGGCGCCGGGACCACACAGCATAGGAATACCTAACGGGGTTACGGAAATATCATCAGCATAAGTCTTGATTTCCTCGTCTTTCAACTTCATGTGGGTATAACGGGCCTGCAACATGTCAAAACCTATTTTAAAGATGATGACTCCGCCCGCAATACGAAACCCATTGGTAGAGATTCCAAAGAACTTAAAGAGGAACTGACCTGCAAAGGTAAAGACCATTATCGTAAGAAAGGCTACCAAAGTGGCACGAGATACGATAAACCGACGCTCTTTATCCGTCATACCCTGTGTCATAGTCAGAAAGACGGGCATGGTTCCCAAAGGATTTGTCAACGTGAAGAAAGATGTCAGACAAAGCAAGGCAAAAGGAAGAATAGATTCCATAGTTGCAATTTTATTCGTTTTTTATCGAATGCAAAATTACAACTAATCCCTCAATGTCACAACAATTGAAGTAACTCTTTCAAGTCTGTAATCTGGTAAGTAGGTTTAAATGGGAACTCCGAACGGCCCGTAACATTGTAATATACCTGATGCATCCCTACCCCTCTGGCACCGGCAATATCATTCTCCCAACTATCACCAACCATCAACGACTCACGCAGTTCGGACTGGGTAGCCGACATGGCAAAGTGAAAAATCTCCGGCCAAGGCTTCAGTACACCGATATCGTCAGAAAGAACCACCTTCTTGAAATAACGGTCGATCCCTGCAGAGCGCATCTTATGACACTGCAATTCCTGGAAACCATTGGAAAGGATATAAAGATTATACTTGGGTGCAAGGTACTCTAACACTTCCCGAGCATGAGGCATCAATCTGCTTTTAGTGGGAATCACTGCAAAGAAATCTTCAGAGAAAGCCTTTGCCAAAGCTGCATCCCCCTCTCCCACTGCTTCCAGTGGATAAAGAAAACGCTGGCGGTTCAACTCATCCTTTGTCACTTTTCCATCCGCATATTCTGCCCACAATTCCACATTACGCCGCTCATAGAGTTCATAAAAGTGCTGGAAAGACCGGAAATAGCGGTCATATTCATATTTGCGATACATTTCTTCAAAGGTATCGCGGGCATTATAAGAAAACGCCCAAAGAGTATCATCGAGATCGAAAAACAGATTCTTGTATTGCATAAAAAAGAAATGGCAGGGCTAATAACCCTGCCATCTTATGATATTATCAAATTATTTCACTTGGATAACCAGATATTTAGATACGCTCCAGAAATCTTTCGGATTCGTAATCTTCAGAACAAGCTGGCCTTTATCATCTTTTTCCAAAGCATAAGAACCTGCCGGATGAGTTGTCAGAACATCAGCATCCTTAGAATACAACTTAATTTCTTTCGTTGTACGGATGTCAACCTGAGTAAAGTAATCCTTATTCACATCACCATCCTTCAATACTTTACCTTTTTTGAAGAGACCGGTATCAGTCAGGATTTTTTGGTCTTTCAATTCCTTCTTAGTTCCAAATACGAACCAAGCGGTGTTTATTGCCTTATCTTGCTCAGCCACAGTCTTAGCCTTAGCCTCGTTTTCAGCAGAGAGAGCTTCTTTATCGGCCGACAGACCGGTTACGGCTGCATCCAATTCCTGAATACGGATATTCTTGGAAGCAAGTTCAGCCTGCAACTCTTCAATACGCTGAGTCTTGGCTACTAATTCCTGAGTCAGAGATTCTACCGCTTTCTTCATTTGTGCAGAATTGGTCTTGCTGCTTTTCAGCATAGCCTCCAACTTTGCAATCTGCTCTTTGTTTTCCTGCATCTGCTTCTGGATGAATTCAATATCAGTCGCAATCTGCTGTTTTGCAGATAAAGAGCCTTCCGAAACAGCGCCACGCTGCAAATCCACGCGGCTCTCAGCGGCATTGATTTGGCGGAAGCCTTCGGAGATATCATTGAAAGTGCCCATCATTTCGTCCAGTTCAGCATTACGCTGGGTAAGTTCCATCAAAAGAGAATCATTTTCAGCTTTCAACTGGTCTTTGCTACCACCTGATAAGCCATCGCACGATGCCATAACGGCTGCGCATACAATTAAAACTGCTAACTTTTTCATACGCTTTTGTTTTACGTTGGTTAATGAGTTATCTAATCGTCTATTCCTTCTACTACTATTACTATTTCTCCACGTGGCTCATTGGCGGTGAAATGCTCTATCAATTCCGTGAGACTGCCACGCACCGTCTCTTCGTGCATTTTTGAGATTTCCCTCGATACGGAAGCCTGACGTTCGACACCGAAGTGTTCGGCAAACTGCGTCAATGCTTTCACCAAGCGGTGGGGAGACTCATAAAACACCATTGTCCGGCGTTCCTCTGCCAAAGTTTTCAGACGCGTCATGCGGCCTTTCTTTTGGGGAAGGAAACCTTCGAAACAGAATTTCTCATTCGGCAAGCCCGAAGCAACCAAAGCCGGAACGAAAGCCGTAGCCCCCGGTAAGCATTGCACCTCGATGCCATTACGAACACATTCACGCACTACCAGAAAGCCCGGATCGGAGATTCCCGGTGTACCTGCATCCGAAATTAATGCCACAGTTTCACCTGCCTTTATTCTATAAACAACACTTTCCACCGTTTTATGTTCATTAAATTTATGGTGGGATTGCATTGCATTCTTTATTTCAAAGTGTTTCAGCAGTATTCCGGAAGTACGGGTATCCTCGGCAAGAATCAAATCCGCCTCTTTCAGGATGCGGATAGCACGGAATGTCATATCTTCCAGATTTCCTACCGGAGTAGGCACTACATAAAGTTTTCCCATATCCGTTATATACTTTAGCTAAAATATTTCTTGAGAAGTTCTACAAAATCGACAACTGCCTCATTTTCTTCGTCAGGATTTACCAGAGAAGAGAAAAGTTCCAGTGCCTTGTCCAGAGAAGGGGCATCACCCAACTGGCGTATGACCTCATTCATGCGTGCAGTGTTACCACCGAAAATCTCACGCGCAAAGCGGAAAGAATCATTCAAGCTGATAGCATGCCGCAAGTCAGTAGCCGGCTTTATCCGCTCTGCCAGGATTGGCGATGCAGAAGAGGAAATTGGAGCCGCCTCCGGTTCATGCTTGGGAGATACAGGCTCGGTAACCTCCGGAGCTTTGATCTCAACAATCTGAGGCTCTTCCACCTTGCTTTCAGTCTCCTCCAATACCTTCTGCAATTCATCCAGGCGCGCACGCATCTGCTGAATACTCCGTTTCGCCACAATCCGCAATTTAGAATCAGGCTCAGCCGTTATAGTTTGCATTAGATATTTCAGTTCCTGAATATCCAGTTCTATGTCGTCCAATAATGTCTGCATTTCCTTTCGCATCACAAATGTTAATGCCGCAAATGTAGAAATAAATAATGAAAAAATATCGGAAAGCCATTAAAAGTGTTATTTTTGCGGCTAAAATAAACATTTTAGAACAATGGTATTATTCTCGGAAGACCATATACAGGAAACCAATCGTAGAGGAAGAATTGAAGTTATTTGCGGCTCCATGTTCTCTGGTAAGACAGAAGAACTGATTCGCCGCTTGAAACGTGCTAAGTTTGCCAAACAACGTGTAGAGATATTCAAACCCGCCATCGACACCCGCTATTCGGAAGAAGAGGTGGTGTCACACGACAGCCACTCCATAGCATCTACCCCGATAGATTCTTCGGCAAGCATCCTGCTGTTCACTTCGGAAATAGATGTGGTAGGAATCGATGAAGCACAATTCTTCGACAGCGGTTTGATCGATGTCTGCAACCAGCTTGCCAACAATGGCGTACGCGTTATTGTTGCCGGTCTGGATATGGACTTTCGCGGACTTCCATTCGGACCGATGCCCGGTCTGTGTGCCATTGCCGACGAAGTTTCCAAAGTTCACGCCATCTGTGTGAAGTGCGGACAACTGGCATCTTTCTCTCACCGTACCGTTAAGAATGACAAGCAAGTACTTCTGGGAGAAACTGCCGAATACGAACCCCTCTGCCGTGAATGTTATCTGCGGGCGGTGAAAGAAGACCAGAAAGCGGCTGGCAGTTGACAACAAATAAAAAAGCATAAGCCTTATGGAACGTAAGAAGATTACATTCGACAGTTTTATCCGTGCCGTCATTCTCGGTGCCATTATCATCGGTATATTGATGCTTCTGAAGCGGTTGAGTGGAGTATTGCTTCCGTTCTTCCTGGCATGGCTGATTGCTTACCTGATATATCCGTTAGTATCCTTTTTCCAATATAAGCTGCGGTTAAAGAATAGAATTGCTTCTATCTTCTGTGCCTTATTCACTCTTACCATTATAGGAGGGGCTGCGTTCTATCTGCTTGTGCCGCCCATGATTCAGGAATTCTTGCGGGTGAAGGATTTGCTAATAGAATATTTCAGTACTACCCATACCGCAAGCAACGTGCCCACTACCCTCTCCGAGTTTATCCGGCAGAATGTTGACATGCACATATTAGAGCAGATGTTCAGTCAGGAAAATATATTGGATGCCCTAAAAGTGACCGTTCCCAAGTTGTGGGCATTAGTCTCGGAGTCCATAAACCTTTTATTCGGGTTCTTCACTGTCTTCCTTATACTATTATATATAGTGTTTATTTTGCTCGATTACGAAAGCATATCCCAAGGCTGGACACATCTCATGCCCAAGAAATACCGGCACACAGTGACCGGCATACTGAACGACGTAAAGGACGGCATGAACAGATATTTCCGCGGACAGGCATTAGTAGCCTTGTGCGTAGGAATCTTGTTCAGTATCGGCTTTCTGATTATCGACTTCCCTCTGGCTATTGGCTTGGGGCTGTTCATTGGTGCGCTGAATATGGTGCCTTACCTGCAAATCATCGGTTTTGTCCCTACCATCATGCTCGCCATTCTGAAAGCTGCGGATACCGGCGATAATTTCTGGATTATCATAGCTTCGGCAACGGCTGTATTCATAGTGGTACAGATCATACAAGACGGTTACCTCGTGCCTCGCATCATGGGAAAGATAACCGGGTTGAATCCTGCCATTATTTTACTCTCCCTCTCTGTCTGGGGCTCGTTAATGGGTATGCTGGGGATGATCATAGCCTTGCCGCTTACCACGCTGATGCTCTCCTATTATCAACGATACATCATTAATCAAGAAAATATTTATCGTACGGAATCTACTGAGGATCAGCCGATAGAGGGTAGCAAAGAAAAATAATGCAAACTTTTTTCCTTATATTCCTTGCAGATTAAATAAAAGTACCTATCTTTGCACCCGCTTAACAGCAATAAAGGTTTGATTCGCTAGCTCAGCAGGTAGAGCACAACACTTTTAATGTTGGGGTCCTGGGTTCGAGCCCCAGGCGGATCACTGAAACAACAAGAAGAATCAAGCAAATCCCTGATAATCAAACATTATCAGGGATTTCTTTTTTCTGGCAGGTAGCAGAAAATAGCCGTTTCAAGCATATTATCGGTGGATAAATCGTGGGACTAAAATTTAGTTCAAAAAAGCCCCACGAATTCGCATCTTTCTCACTGATTCATAGCATTTTGCATAGACTTACTTTGGAAGAGAATACATAGTTTTGTAACTTTAAAAACGATGTAAAAATGGCTCGAAAATCATTTTCTGTATTGTTCTTCATCAAGAAAGGTAAATTATTAAAGAACGGAGAAGCACCCGTGTGCATGAGAATTACTGTAAATGGCTGTATGGTAGATATTTCTATCAAAAGAAGCTGTCCCGTAAACCTATGGAATCAGGCAAAAGAGAATTCAAAAGGCAAAGACCGTATGTCGGTGGAACTGAACCACTACTTAGAAATCACACGCTCACGCATACACCAAATTTATAGGGAACTGGAAACTTCCGACAAGGTTATCACCGTTGATCTTGTGAGAAAACTGTATTATGGTGTGGATGAAAATAACAAAACGCTATTACAGGTATTCAGGGAGCATAACGAACAAAGCCGCAAGCTAATCGGTAAAGACTTTGTTAGTAAAACCGTTCAACGGTATGAAACCACTACCCGATATTTGGAGGAATTCATTAAGAGAGAATATCAGTTATCGGATATTGCTCTGAACAACTTGGAAGCCAACTTCATTTCTAAGTTCGATGCTTTCTTGAAGATTGAAAAAGGTTGTGCGCAGAATTCAGCTATCACCCGATTGAAGAACTTGAAGAAGATAATCCGCATTGCTTTGGAAAACGACTGGATAAAGAAAGATCCGTTTGCTTACTATCGCTTCAAACTGGAAGAAACCGATCCTGAATTTCTGACGATGGACGAGATTAAAATAATTCTTGCCAAAGAATTCACGATTAAACGAGTAGAACAGGTACGGGATGTTTTTATTTTTTGCGTTTTTACAGGTTTGGCATTCAGCGATGTGAAAGATTTATCGCCTGAACATTTGGTTAGAGATAATAAAGGAGAACTTTGGATAAGAAAGAACCGCCAAAAGACAAAAGTCATGTGTAACATTCCTGTGCTACCTGTGGCAGCTTCCATGCTTGAAAAGTATAAGAATGTGGCAGAATGTACTGGAAAACTATTGCCTGTATTGTGCAATCAACGCATGAACAGTTATTTGAAAGAAATTGCAGATGTGTGTGGAATACATAAAAACCTCTCCACACATACCGCTAGGCACTCGTATGCCACCTCTATATGCCTTGCAAACGGCGTGAGTATGGAAAATGTAGCCAAGATGTTAGGTCATGCAGATACCAGCGTGACGAAACACTACGCACGGGTACTGGATCAGAATATTCTAAAGGACATGCAGAAAGTAAATAGCTGTTTGTCGGAATTGACTCTATAAAAAGGTAGTAGCCAATATATAAAAAGGATTGGGAAGAATGAATTTCATTTTCTCAATCCTTTTCTTTTAAGGCAAGTTTTCCATAACTCAATATGAAGCATTGACAAAGGTAAGTTCCGTATTTAGCCTGTCAAGTCCAAGCCTTCGGTTTAGATGAAAATCTTCCTCTCATTACATTCGAGCGTATTTTCATCTAAAGACTTGCACAGACTAAATACTTCACTGGAAAAGTCAATGATTCAAATTAAATTCCGAAAAACAATGTTTTCGGGGCTGGTGGGCTATTCTTTCCAGCTTTCAAAGTAGTGCTTTTGGAGTAGCTTATCAATATCACTTTGACGGTAGATGATTTTACCTTTTATCTGAATAAAGGGGATTAGTCCCGTATCTCGCCACTCTTGCAGGGTTCGCAAACTGACATTCAGTTTCTTGGAAACTTCATTGTTGGAAAGAAAGCGTTCCCCGTTTAGGTGGGGCTTGTAGTGCTTGACAATAGATTCAATGCCGTTCAGCATTGAATCAAGCGAAGAAATAAATTCTTTGACTTGTGGGGTATCTTTATTTATTAGTTCCATGATTGAAAGATTGTTTTATTGAAATATTGATTTCAAGATGGCTAGATAGCAGACTAGTTGCGCAGATAGTCACCAAGCGATGAAATACTAAGTACATCTTTTACCGAATCATAATCTACATAGAGTCGTTTGGATGCAATGGAAATAAAGTACTGGCTATCATCTTGCCGTATCTCATAAGTAGCGGGTGAAGCCTGTTTGGTAGTTTCCGATACATATATAATAGAAAGAAGGTACTCTTTATCATTCCGATAGATGATAACCGTAGGATTCAGATTAACGCTTTCCCATGTGCCGACAATGGAAAATAGGTTGAAGGACGGATAATCTTTTTTAGTTCTTTTCATAAGACGTGGTTTGTTTGGGTGATTGATTCTGTGTTTCACTGTCTGCAATAATTCTTTCAATATCGGATGACTTATAATAAATCTTGCTCCCGATTTGAGAATAAGCCAACCGCCCACTACTTCGGTAATATTGCAGCGTGCGTTTACTAAAGCCTAACAATAGGCATACTTCCTGACTATCCAGCCAGTTTTCGCCTTTCTGAGTATGAGTGCTGCATAAACATTCTATTCGTTTGGCAAACTCGGTAAACCGTTCGCAGACATGCGAAAAGGTTCTCTTTTCAATGGTTACTACTTCCATGCTTTTAATTTAAAATGGTTTATAAAACGTGTTGATTCTATTTTCATCGGCAAATGAAAGAAGAATTAAGAGCCGTTTTCAAAACTGTCTGGAAGTGGTAGAATATGACTATATCTGGCTTCTTCCAAAAATTCAAAAGCCAGATATATAATTGAAATATGCTTTGTTATTAGAAAATACTATATTAATATCAAAAGTAGAATTTTAAGTCTCCACACCTGCGCTATGCTTCGGGTTATATTCTAGTTTAAGACTTGCACAAACTGGATAATACACTGATAGAGTTAATGTTATTAATCCGTCTCAGAAAAAATGTTTTATTGAATCGAGCTGTTTAATAAGCCCAACCTTTGAGCAATATTAACAGCTTCAATAGAATTGTTTGCCTTTAATTTTAATAGTATGTTTTGCCTATGAGTGTTTATTGTATTGATACTGACATTTAAAGAGTTTGCAATTTCTTTGCTTAATAAGCCTTGTTTCATTAATTGTAAAACGCACAACTCCCTATTAGTCAATGGTTCTTCTAAGGTATCTGACAAATCAATAAATATCTGTTCTCCTGTTTCAAAATTATATAGGTGGCTTTTGGTTATTTCTGATTCATGACTTGCATCAACATCAATAACCGAAAGCATAAGCCAAATATTACCAGATTTATCCAATTCTATTGCTTGCTCCTGTTCAATAATACGGATATATTCACCACGTACATTTTTTACTCGCATCTCATGTACCATCTTGTGCTTCATTTTTTCTTCTGCGGAAAGACTACTTAATAAAGAGTAGATTTTCTTTCTAACAAGCAAGCCGTAATGTATATCACCCGGATGAATAATTTCTAAGACAGGTTCATGTCCGTTGATAAATAACCTTTCAGGGTCAATTCCGTATGACTGAGGAATATTGTCTGATGCAAAAACGAATTTTTTAGTACAGCAATCAAAGACCAGCACAATACTATGCGCTAGTTCCGACAATTTGAGCCAATCTGCTTTTTTTTGTTCTATAACAGAGTAATCCAACTCGTTGATAAAAGTGCTTGATGTTGGCAGAATATTTTCGACTACTTTTTCTATTTTATCTATTGATTCATTTTTCATATCTCACATTTTCAGTTCATTAAGTCTTTCCTCATTATAAATGACTATTGTAACAGTTAAGGCTTGCCTATAACTTTGCACAAAGTTAATAAATTAATAATGAATAACATGTGTAGGGCTACATATAGTTATTCATGCCAATAATAAACAATTAAAAACTATCAATTATGATTCAGAAAGTTAAGCTAACAACACGTGAAGGTAAAAAAGTTATGGGCTACCGAGTTACTGTAACTTCGGATTTTCATTCTAATATAGAGAATATATGGGATAAAATTCAAGATGTCAATACTCTGAGAGAGATTTGTAAACCTAAAGCTAGTTTTATTGCTTGTGATGATTCTCCTATACAGTGGAAAGAGGGCAAAACTTTTGTTTTCAAAATGTACTTGCATGGATTTTTACCAGTAGGTAGGCATACAATTAATGTTGTCAAGATGGATAAAACGTCACGAGAAATAGATACAAAAGAATATGATAATACTGTAGTCATTTGGAATCACTATATTAAGATGGAAGAAATAAGCCAACAAGTAACCCGATATACTGACACTGTGGATTTATATGCAGGTTGTTTAACGTCTATTGCTGCATGGTGGACTTTAAAATTCTATAAGCATAGACAACGTAAATGGCAAAAGATAGCTAAGAGTTTATAAATTCATATAGAGCGATAAAAACAGAAAGCCATGTCAGATTGGGATTTAACTGAAAAACGTATATATAAATTGCTAAGACATCCATACCAATTAGATAAGTCTGTTGTTGAAGATATGGCTTCTGCTTATTTGGAATTTGTGGAGGAACTCTTTGATTACCTGAATAGAATAGGTGACAATAAAATACGTATTAGACAGCTTAATATGAGCTATATTGACTTTGGAACACTTAAAGCGTTGGAAGAATCATGTCCTACAGAAAACAGTAAGTTGAAATTGGTTTTTCTAGATAAGTTGTTATCGTTGATAAATATGGAACAGGAATTAATTTATCGACAGATGGAATACCCCAAATTCTTTATTAATATTGAATCTGAATGGAAATCACCATTTTATCTAAATAATGAAGTAATAAAACTCGTAGATATGATGGAGCTAGTTTGTGGCATTTTCTATATATCGGATGGTGTTATTCGCATAGATCATAAGGAAATCTTTCTTAGTGATGTGGCTCGTATCTTTGAAAAGATGTTTAATATAAATTTTGGTGATATTTATAAGAAAGAAAGTGCAGTAATCAAACGAAAGCCAATGAAAATAACTGAATTTCTCGATAGGTTGAAAGCTGCCATTATCCAGAAGAGTAAAGAAGAAGGTTACTATCATTCATAAAGTATAAAGTAATTTGATCTGAAAATCAATTATATACATGCAATTTATGGGGGAGTACCACTGGTATTCCCCTAACTTATTTGCACTCATTTGCCGAACTTTGCTTCATCAATCGATTGAAAACAAGAATGTTGAACTTAAAAATTAAGCAAAATGTATATAGATAACGAAAACTTCGAGAGGTGGATGGAAAAACTATCCAAGAAACTCACTGAAATCGGACAAGACTTGAAATCACTCATCAATACTGATACGGTACTAGATGATAATGAGAAGATTCTCGATAATCAAGATTTAGCTTTTCTCCTGAAAGTATCTTTCCGAACTCTTCAACGCTACAGAGTAAATAAACAACTTCCCTATTTCACTATCGGAAGGAAAACCTATTATCGGGCTGTAGATATTCGAGCTTTTGTTCGTGAACGTGCCGATTCTCAAAGCTACAAGCAGTTTGAAAAAGCCAATCAGTTGGATAATCAACCTTGATAGCAAAAAGTAGCAGAGGAAAGAAGCCTGTGTTCAGGCTATACCTTTGTGCCGTCACCCCGATTTAACACAAACTGCCTCACCTATCGGTTCAGCCCGTTTCGCTAAATCGAGCAAGAGGGAACTGGACAAGTCCTGTTCTTCCCTCTTGCCCTGCGGGGCAAAGCCTTCGGCTTTAGCGTGTTACAAGAACACGCTGTAATGACATCTGTAATAAGCATTTTCTTTGCAATGTTTATTATCAGGTATTTATCTATTCATATTTCTATAAAAAAGTAATTACCATGCCAAATAGCAGTCGAAAAACGATATTCACTACCATTTCCATAGACAAGGAAACAGCAGCTTTGGTAGAGAAGATATGCAAACGCTATTCACTGAAAAAGAGTGAAGTTGTAAAGTTGGCGTTCAGGTATATAGATAAGGCACATATCAATCCAACCGAAGCACCTGAATCTGTAAAATCGGAACTGGCGAAAATAAATAAGAGACAGGATGATATTATCCGCTTCATTCGTCATTATGAGGAAGAACAACTAAATCCCATGATACGTGCTACAAATTCTATCGCTTTGCGCTTCGATACTATCGGCAAAACATTAGAAACTCTCATTCTCTCACAACTGGAAGCCAGTCAGGAGAGACAAACAGCCGTACTTAAAAAGTTAAGCGAACAATTCGGCAATCATGCCGATGTGATAAACAACCAATCCAAGCAGATTAATGCACTTTACCAGATACACCAACGGAATTATAAAAAGTTACTTCACCTGATACAACTCTATTCGGAACTTTCTGCTTGTGGTGTGATGGATAGTAAAAGAAAAGAGAGCCTAAAAGCCGAAATCAATAATCTGATAAATACCTAGGATTATGCACATAGACTTTGCCCCACCATCAAACGGAACATATAATAATGCTGGTAGTAGTCGACAGCTAGCTAATTACCTCGAACATGAAGATTTAGAACGGATGGAGAAAGATATTTATACCGAAGGCTTTTTCAATCTGACAGAGGATAACATATATAAATCAGTTGTCATAAAAGATATAGATAGCAATATAGGACAACTCCTGAAAACTGATGCAAAGTTTTATGCTATCCATGTCAGCCCATCCGAAAAGGAACTCCGAGCAATGGGTAATACAGAACAGGATCAAGCCGAAGCAATGAAACGTTATATTCGAGAGATATTTATACCTGAATATGCTAGGAACTTCAATAAAAAACTATCCGCTTTGGATATAAAATTTTACGGGAAGATTCATTTTGACCGTAGTCGTTCAAACAATGAACAGAATATGCATTGTCATTTGGTTGTTAGCCGGAAAGACCAAACGAACAAAAAGAAATTGTCACCACTTACTAATCACAAGAATACCAAGATCGGAATTATCAAAGGTGGTTTTGATCGTGTGAACCTGTTTCAGCAGGCAGAGCAGGGATTTGATAAGCTATTCGGTTATGATCGTCAACAAACAGAATCGTTTGATTACCAAAATGTGATGAAGAACTGTTCTATATCCGAACAGCTTAATTTGCAGAAGCAAGATATTCAATCCGATGAAAGAAAAATAGAAGTTGATCAGAATAGTAATATTGAAAACAAAACAACAAGTAATCAAACTCTCAATCAAGAAAGCAATCAAGCATCCGATTCGTTTATCTCTTTTGTTTCGTCGGGAGCAGGCTTTCAGTATAACCTCGAAGAGCAAATATCAAAGCCTAAAAAGAAAAAGAAGAAAAGACACAATTTGTGATTTCTCTATCATATGACACATATCTGACTAAGGCTTTAAGCTGTTTTGCAACACCAATAAGCATATAATTATAAGAAAAATAGAGCAACAGCAAAATATTTTATATCTTTGCGGCTAATTTTTAATTTCTTATGAAGAGCGGTAGAACTAGTAAAATAGGAATTGATATATTTTCAGGTGCAGGAGGACTCAGTTTGGGTGCCGAGTGGGCTGGAATTACAGTTCGTTATGCCATAGAAATTGATGAGAATTCCGCGAAAACATATTCCAAAAATCATCCTAACACCCAAATTATAAGGCAAGATATATCAAATGTGGAGACATCAACTTTTTCGCATGAAAATATCTTTATTTTATTTGGTGGACCTCCTTGCCAAGGATTCTCTGTTTCCAATAGAAAAACTCGTACTGTTGAAAATGAAAATAACGGTTTATTTAAAGAATTTCTTCGATTTGTCGATGATCTTAATCCTGAATGGTTTCTTTTTGAAAATGTAGAAGGTTTGGTAAACTTTGACAAAGGTAAAACGTTACGATATATATTAAATCAATTTAAGAAAATAGGATATAAAACATCAGAAGCTATATTGTATGCTTCTGACTATGGAGTTCCACAACACAGGAATCGTTTTTTTATCGTAGGGAATAGAAATGATATTGATTTTGATTTTCCTCCCCCTAACGACAAGATTATTACAGTCGGAGAAGCAATCAATGATTTGCCAATTATTGAAAATGGCGCACATTGTGATGCTCTACCTTATAGAAATGATATAGAGTTAAGTGATTATTCTTTATTAATGAGGAGAAAATCGAATAAATCAACTCAAAATTATGTATCTAGGAATGCGGATTATATTATTGAACGCTACAAATATATAAAGCAAGGTCAAAATTGGCGTTCTATCCCAGAATTTCTAATGACAAATTACAAAAACAAAAACAATTGTCACAGTGGAATATATAAGCGTTTAGAAGAAGACAAGCCATCTGTTGTTATCTCTAACTATAGGAAAAATATGCTAATTCATCCATGGCAAGATCGAGGATTATCAGTTAGGGAAGCTGCCAGATTGCAGAGTTTTCCTGATGATTTTGTCTTTGAGGGAACAATTCACTATATTCAACAACAAATTGGCAATGCTGTACCCCCGTTATTAGCAGAGGCTATATTTAAAAAAATATTATCTTATGGAAAATAGCATGTGGAACGAATTAGACTTAGAAAAGATTTTACACGATAAATTAACAACTCGATTCGACAAATCTACAGCTGAGTCTATTTGGAGTGATTATATACAAATACGCAAAGAAGCGATAAATATTGCGGAGCAAATAAAAGCCAAAGAGCCGACATTAACAGATCATGGTCCAAAACATTTGGCTAATGTCATGGAAAATTCGTATAAGTTGATTAAAGATAAAATAAATGTCTTCACATGTGGCGATTTGTATTTCTTATGTACTATCATTATGTTGCATGATGTTGGAAACATTGAAGGACGAGAAAATCATCAAATAAAAATAACAGATATCTACAATGATATTAGAAAAGAAAACAGTAAATATTATCATGAAAGAACTTTAGTTCTTCAAGCTGCTGCTGCTCATTGTGGAGAATCTAAATTGGGAGACAAAGACACACTCAAACAACTAAGTGAAAGTTCGAACTTATTAGATGATAAATTAAGATTAAGAGAGTTAGCAGCGATATTACGTTTCGGTGATGAACTGGCAGAAGGTCCTCAAAGAACATGTGATTATATTATAAGAAGAGGGAGCCTAAGTTCAAAATCAGCTATATATCATGTCTATGCTCAAATCACTCGTGTTTATATAGACATTGATAGAATAGCACTTACTTACAATATTGATATAGAAAACTCAGAGATAAAAAAAGTAGGATTAAAAAAAATACTTAGCTTTATTTATAAAAGAATCATCAAACTAGATGAAGAGAGAAGATATTGCAAATATTATACAGAGATACTAACTCAATATAAACAAACTCATGTGACATTTAATATCACAAAAAAGGGGTTCCCTATCATTGATATTCCTGAAATTAGGTTAGAGGATAAATTTAATGTTTCCAGCAATAGCAATAAAGCGATGAAAGTATTCATTAATCAATATCCTCAATTGAAAATAGAAAATGTAGTAGAATCAATTCAAAAAGCGAATATATGAAAGCTATAAGTAATCCATTTGAATTTGAAGCGGCAAATAATTTGAAAGACGAAGATATAATTAAATTTTACATTGAAGATCATAATTATACTCGTTTCATCCGTTCTACCAAAAATATATTTATAGTAGGGGAAAGAGGAGCTGGAAAAACAATGACTCTTTTGTACAATTCATTTAGTATTCAATATAAAATTTCGCAAGGAAACAAAGCAATTGCAAATTTTGACAAAATAGGCATTCATGTTCCATGTAACACTCCTTTATTTCACAAAAAAGAATATCTATTACTAAAAGAAGAACATAAAAAATATATAATTTGCGAGCACTATTTAGTTCTTAGCATATTATTCAATATTGCTAAAACACTGTCAGAAATTCCAGAAATAAAAGATGGCTTAAGCAAAATAGATAATTATAACATACAAAATCTTCAATATATATGGGGAACTAGTCATGACTTTAGATCGGAGTACTTTTTTAATGACATAAGGACTTTTGTAAACAAAGAAATTAGGGAAACTCAAATAAAGATAAATACCTATGGCAATGATAGTTTCTATGAAACTTCATATTCTTTTTCTTCTTTATTATTGCCATTTTTCGATTTACTTAAAAGCATTCCATGCCTAAAAGATAGTCACTTTTTACTTATGATAGATGATGCTCATGATATGAACGAGTATCAGATAAGAACTTTAAATTCATGGATTGCGTATAGAGATCATTCTATTTTTAGTTTTAAAATAGCTATAGCAAGAATAGCAGAACTTGACAGACAAACAAGTTCTGGCGGAAGCATTTTAGAGGGGCATGATTACTTAACTATTGAAATGGGCAAGGATTTATACAATAAAGACTCTGATTTTTACAAATTTGCAAAAGATATAATTGAAACTAGACTTTCTAGAATAGAAATAAACATTCCAGCTGAAACATTCTTTCCTCCCAATAATGATTTCTTAAAAGATATAGAAGTAGCCAGAAGCAAAGCACGAATATTAGCAGAAACCAAATACTCTGAGCCCAAGAAAATTACGGAATATATAAAGAAATATCATCGAGCAATCTATTTTAGAGATAGAAGTCCCAAAGCCAACACCCCTCCTTATGCCGGTTTTGAAACACTTGTTGATATCTCAACAGGAATAATTAGAAATTTGTTAGATCCATGCTATTGGATGTTTGATAATATTGTAAGCGAAGATAATTTCGACATATCCAAATTAACAGAAATTAGCCCGGCAATACAAAATTCAATTATACAACAAAGAAGTGCTTCATTATGGACTATTTTAAGAGAAGGATTAGATAAGATAATACCCAATTGTTCAAATAAAGAAGGAGAGCAAATATACACGATGTTCGATAGGCTTATGATTCTGTTTAAAAAGAGACTTTTAGCTGACATTTCAGAACCTAGAGCTATAGTATTTACTTTAACAGGGGAGAAAAAATTCCCTCAAGAATATGAACATATCAAAAAGCTTTTAGATATATCTAGAAAAGCTCAAATGTTATACACTCGCATAAGCAGTGGAAAACAACTTGGAAGTAAAACGACTTATTATGTTCCAAATAGGATGTTATTACCTGATAGAGGATTAGATATTAAAGGACAATATTCCCAAGTACCTATTTCCGTAAAATATTTATACCAAACCATTACTTTAAATCAAGATTTGCCATTCTTTTTAGAGAATAGAAATAACGATTCTAGTAGTCACCAATTAACGCTGAATTTATGAATAAAATATTAATATTATTCCCAAGTTGGGAAGAAAGAAGTTTTTTAGGATTAGCAAAAATTGTTAGATCCAGACAGATAAATGTCATCTATGTAATAGAGAAACTAGATTCATTAAATAAGCAGGAAACGGAGAACTCTTTAAAAAGAATCAAAGAATTCTCTCGAAGTAATAACATTATTATTAATACAATAAATTTAGACAATGAGTTATTCTCTACATTTGAAACAATTGGAAAATCTATAGAAAGTATAGAACCAAATGATAAAATTACTATTGATATCACAACTATGTCTCGAAACATCATTTGGTCATTACTTTTCTTCTTAAAACAACACTTTTCAAAAGTGGATATAGTCTACAACTCCCCATTTGATTATTCAAATGAGTGGATTAGTCGTGAGCCTTCTAAGCCTAGATTGCTATTTAAACATTCAGGCATTATTAATCTAGAATTAAAAAACTGTCTTGTTATTGTAACTGGATTTGATGCTGATAGAACAAAGCAGTTAGCTCGATACTATGATCCACAAAAAATTATTTTGCTAATACAAGATGGAAATAAATTCAATAACAGTTTAAGAAACAAAAGTGATATTCATAAACAAATGTGTGAAGAACTGGGATATACAAACATTGATATACTAAATATTGATGCTTACTCTTCAGACTTAGGTTATTCAATTATAGAGGATGTTATTAGTAAAAATATACAAGATTATAATATTATACTTGCATCATTAGGTCCTAAATTATCTGCTATTTCTATCTACAAAGCATATATATGTCATCCAGAAATAGCATTGTCCTATGTTCCTTGCAATGAATACAATATTAATTATTGTACAGGAATTGGTTCAACATATGAATACAGCTTCGATCTAGAATGTTTAGTAGATTAAAATAGAATTATATACCCTATCAAGAAAAACTAACTACTCTTGCTAGTGATCTATATAATAAAATACTTTCGACTAATTTTGTATAGCATTAAAAAGTGGTTATCTTTGCCCTCAGTATTCTCCATGAGCAAACTACCGCAAAAGCATGTAGCAAATTAGTGGGATAATTCATGGGATATGCTTGAAGCAAAAAATACAAAGTTTTAAATATCAGCGTGGTAACTCTTTTAGGAGAATCCCAGGCGGATCACTGAAAACGAAAGAAAAATCAAGCAAATCCCTGATAATCAGACATTACCAGGGATTTATTTTTTTCCCTCAGTCCACCATTTTAGGCAGATTACAGCAAGAAAAGCAGGTGAAATAGGTGGACTTTATTGGGGTCCGATTACAAACGTCAGCAAACTGAATCATTCGATTATCAAAACACTATGAAGAACGGTTCTACATCCGACAAACTTAATTTAAATTAACAATCCATTATTTCCAGTGAAAGAAATATTGAAATAAAAAAGGAGTATACTATTGAAAACAGGAGAGTTATTAATCAAGAAAACAACCAAACAACTAATTCATTCATTTCTCTTTTTTCATTGGATTCCGATTCCTCTACTAAGTTACAGGAACAAATACCTAAAAAGAAGAAAAAAAACGTAGATTGTAATTTCAGTATTCAGACTAGTATATTTAATAACAATGTGAAAAGGTTATATATTCATGTACTATACTAACAATCAATATATTGAAGCTAATACACACATCATTCCATCTATTTTAATGCAACGTCTATCCTCTATCCACAAAAACATTCACTGATTATTACTGAATTTTGCATAAAATTCTATACCTTTGGAACTAAATTAATAATTAGCATTAATATTTTAATGGAAGCAAAAGACACCTCCAAACGCAATATATGGCAAAATATCCTTAATGAAAAGGTTGGATTATTGATTTCCTTAATTGGAATTCTATTAATCATACTAGGATTATATCTTTTTCTGATTCATGGAAGCTGGGCGAAATCATCAGTATTAGATGAAAGTAAAATAGGACAATTTGGAGATTTTATAGGAGGAGTTGTCGGAACTTTATTTGCACTTGCTGGGGTTATCTTATATTATGCAGCATTAGTTGATCAAAGAAAAGATTTCAAAACTAATCAAGATGCTTTAAATCTTCAAGTGAAAGCTTTAAATCAGCAAATAGTAGAATTTCAAGAACAAAGGAAAGAATTGGAGATTACTAGACAAATTTATGAACAGCAAAATAGAACAATGAAAATACAACAATTTGAATCTAATTTTTATTCATACTTAAATGTCTACATAACAATTAAAAACAATTTGAATTCCGGTTCTGAGCAAAAAGATTTTTTTAAAGATATCTACGACTTATTAGTTGATGACTTGTCAATTCAAAATAAATCCTTCTCAGATAGTCATATGTATATGATTGAAAAATACAATTGTATTTTTCAAAAAAAACGAGGTTTGTTATCTCATTATTTTAAGACAATATATAGACTATTAAAGATTGTAGATACTTCAACTTTTGTAACAGAAGAAAAAGTTTCTTATGGAAAAATCATAAGATCTCAATTGACTGATTATGAATTGTTGATATTATATTATAACTACCATACGTCATATGGGGAAAAGACACGTTCTTTAATTCTTAAATATAACATATTGAAGCATTTACAGACTTTATCAAAGATTGAATTTGAATTTAAATATTCTTTTAAGAGCGAAGACGAAAAAATTAAAGCTGTTTTCTTTACATCATGGCTCAACAAATTACTAACAGAAAATATTAATCATGGATACGATATTGAATATACAGATAAACTTATAGTTGAAGAGGTATGCAATATTTATGATTGTATTGTGGGGGTTTATATCGACGACACAATCGAAATAAAAATAATATTTGACAATAATAAAACAAATAAAATTCCATTTAGCATAAAAGAGTTCAACTCATTTATTTGTCATTTTTTATATGATAGATTATTTTATGACAGATTTTCTATTCCAAGTGGAGATGAACTGATAAAATCCATCATCAATGAGGATGATAGAACAATATTTGCGTATAAAATAGCAAGCGAGCAATCAATAATAATTAATTCTGACAAATTTTAGCAATATGGGTACTACAGTAAAAGAAGATAAGTTTATCAAAATTTTTAAAAGCAGTTTAAAGATTGATGCAAGAACAATATCAATAAAAACTCTTCTGAGTGAAAGAAATCTACGCCGAATCAATTACACACCATATTATCAAAGGAATTATGTTTGGGATAATATTAAACAAACATTTTTTATTGAAAGTGTTATTTTAGGAACTGAAATACCTCCACTAATCTTCTTTAAAAGTGGAATGAAAATGGAAGTTATAGATGGAAGACAGCGATTTGAAACTCTTAAAAGATTTAAGGAAAATGACTTAATATTAAGTGGTAAAGGCTTAATGACTTTGCCTGCTTTAGCACGCACTTCATTCAATAAAATGGCACCCGAAATTCAAGATATATTCTGGAATTCTAATATTAGAATATTTGAATTTGAAGTTATAAATGAACCCAATCTAGATCCAGAAATTGAAGATAAAATAAAAAAAGAAATTTTTAGGAGGTATAATACAGGTATAACGCCTTTGACTTCAACCGAAGTAGATAATGCCAAATATAATGATGACAAATTATCTATATTATTCACGAAGTATCTCAAAAAAAACAATAATTTTTTATGTAAAATGGAAGAATGTTTTTTTGGGAGTGTTTCAAATTCAGCTGAATTAGTTGTTAATATAGTGAATTATATTAGACGGTGCTATACACTTAGTTTTTTTCCTATATCAAAGTATGCCGCAGGAAGTGATAGAACAGAAACTTTAGATTTATTATATGATTTTACAACACAAAATATTGAAGATTATGATAGAGAATTTAAACTGTACAAATCACAAATAGATAAGGTGATTTATATTTACGATAAATTATCTCAAAAAGATGAAAGACTGAAGAATAAATATATATATGAATGCCTATTGTGGGGAATAAGAATATTAGACAATGAATCTATTGAATTAAATTTAGATGATCTAATAGCAAAAGCTCCCAACTATTACTCTAAAAATATAGATATATACTCTAACTCAAATCCTCATTATTATAAAAGTATTATCGATAGATTTAGTGATACCGCTATTTTTCTAAAAAAGATCACTAACTTTGATTTTGATATATATTTAAAAAACAACGGATTTAAAGACACTGTCAAAGATATCAAACAAACAGAGCAAGCAGCAGTTAGCACTATAGAACAATTATCCAATTTGAGAACCAATAAACCAGCTCCAATTTCAACACCAATAGATGAAATAAAGAATGATATTAAAACAAGTAATTATTTGGTAAGACCAACTTACCAACGCCAAGAAAAAATCAATCAATTAAAAGCTTCATCTATTATCGAGAGTATATTGCTTGGGATTAACTTGCCTCCTATATTTGTATTTAAACGTACTAGTGGAATTAAAGAAGTTATTGATGGACAACAACGCTTATTATCTATTATCGGATTTTTAGGAGAACAATATAAAAATGAAGAAGGGAAATTAGTAATTTCAAGAAATAACAATTTCAAATTGAAATCCCTAAAGATATTATCAGAATTAAATGGATGTAATTATTCAGACTTAAATATTGATTTACAAGATAAAATATTAGATTTCACAATTGACGTTATAATAATAGAAGAGAATATTAATCCGAAATTTGATCCAACAGATTTATTTATAAGACTAAATAATAAACCTTATCCAATTGAGCAAAATTCCTTTGAGATGTGGAATTCAACTATTGATAAAGACATTGTTCAGAAAGCTAAAGATGTTACAAAAAAATACTCATCTTGGTTTTTTAGTAAAGAAAGTAATCTAAATGAAGAAAATAGAACTGATAGAATGGAAAATGAAGAATTGATTACTATTTTATCATATATTTCGTACCATGGCAGATTAAATTCCTATGAAAAGATATTGGGTTTTTTCAATAGACAAGATAGAATTACATGCCGTCTTAAAAACAAAAGTGGAATGACCGATTTTTTATCAAAGTTAGAAAAAGAAGCAAATGAAAAAATTATATTTGTGAAGTGTATCGAAAAAACCGATCGACTCATAAACTATTTTGGCAATTTATTTATAGAAACTCCAAATAAAGAATTATTAAATAATTTCTTCAATGTAAAACAGGCATTGACATTTAGGCGATCATATCAAGATTTCTATATTATATGGCTCATTTTAGATAGTATTTCATTAGCGGAAGAAAATGATTTCAAAGAAAGCTTACTATCAGATATTCGTAGTCTACTATGTATATTAAGAAATGTAAACGGCGTATCCGTTAACGAGAAATACTTAAATGATTTTATTGGTAATATGGAAGCAATTCGCAGTAAATATAAAAAAGAAAATTAAAAAATAAAGTAAGCATTCGGTGAACCCCGTCTTTTTTTGAATAATTCTTTTCTTTACTTTTGCTAGTTTTTCGGTAAGCTCCCGATAAAGTCCCCGTATAAATTATAGAATCGCTATATACATCTAATAAGTTTATAGCGATTCTATGTTTATAATATTCTTTTCATTAGAGTATTGTTAGATTTCTTTGGAGTTTCTCAGTTTCCAGTAATTGGGTAGTAACTCTTTTAGGTCTTTTCCCTTATTCCTTGTGTAATATGGCAACCAGGCAATTATATCGGTAAGCCATTCTCTGGGGTTAACTTGCGATGCTTTGCATGATGCCAATAATGAACAGATGACAGCTGTGTTTTCCGCCGCCTCATGATTCCCGCAAAACAAGAAGTTTTTTCTCGATAAAGCTATTGGGCGGATTGCATTTTCAGCCAGATTATTATCAATTTTGAGCCTGCCGTCTTTGAGGTAATTTCTCATGCGTGGCCAGAGGGTATAGGCATAGGCGATGGCTTGTCCCATCCGGCTTTTAGGAAGCACTTTCGGATAGGTTGTTTCCATCCATTGTTCCAGCTCGTCAAGAATAGGAAGAGCCTGTTCCCGCCTTTTTGACATTCGCATTTCAGGGGATATTCCCTGTATGTCGGCCGCCTGCTCTATCCGGTAGAGTTCCTGTATTTTGGCCAGAACGTATTCAGCCTGAGACTTATTTTCCTCTTTGGCGGTCTCATAATGACGCCTGATATGGGCAAGGCAACCCACAAGGCACACCCCTTCCTTACCTTCAAAGACGTTGTAGGCCGCATAACCGTCACTTTGAAGATATCCTTTAAATGGTTCCAATAAGTTCCGTGCCGTTTCCTGTGAACGGGAACCGTCATCATAATGAAAGAATACTAATCCGGCAGTTATCGCCCTGACCATCCACAGGTATTCCCTGACAGCTTTGTGGCTTTGCTTGTTGATGACAGGCAATGTGGTTTCATCCACCTGGATGTAATCGACTGCCAATACCTGCTTCTTGAGTTCATCGTACAAAGGCTTTAACAGCTCACAGGCGGGTTTGAACCAGCCATGAAGCGTGTTTTCCGGGATTTTCAAACCTAAGTGATGGAACTCCCGTATCTGACGGTAGAATGGAACGTGATACTCATACTTTTGCAGGAGAATTTCTGCCAGCAGACTGGCACCCGGAAGTCCCTTATAAATAGGCAACAGTGGAAGATCGGCTATTACGATACCACCCTGATGTTCCTGGGGTAAAGCGGTATTGTCTTTCAGTCCATATTTGGGACGTATGATTTCCTTTACATATAATTTACCCGGTTCAAACTCAAGTGTACGCGTACGTTCCTCGCCAATCCGTTTATACTTTGTAAGATCCAGGTCTTGCGGTTCTATGACAACTTCCACAACCGGAAGTCCTTCCAGCAGTTTACGGTTCTGCCGTTCTTTCTTTTTAGTAACCATAGGTGTTGTAGTTTGTCCGACTACAGTTTCTTCCAAAGGTTCCGGTTCTAAGGATTGAGCCGGCTGTTCAAACAGGGATAGCTGATTTGGGTCCAGACGGGATAACTTTTCACTCTTACGACCAAAAAGTTGTCGGTTCAACCACGCTACCTGAGCCAGGAGTTCATCCAGTTTGTTTTGTAACTGTTCATTCTGCCGGGTCAGCTCTCTGATGGACTCAGACTGACTGGCGTTAGTCTGTTGGAGTGTGGCTACCAAAAGTTCTAATGTTTCTGTCTGAGTCATTATTTATGAGGATTTTGAACAATACAAAAATAAGAAAAAACTCTTACTTAAACAAGGTCTGGTCCATTGAGTTTCATTGTTATATATCACTTTTTCGTAACGCCTTCAATCGCTTGAGCCTCTTAGCGGATCCGTTATTGATTCCTTCCACCATCATGACCAGGTCACGCCACTCCATGGGGTATGATTTGCTTTGCTAATCATATTCGGGCAAGCGGAAGGTTCCTTCCTCCAGCCTTTTTATATACAGGACAAGACCGCCATCTTCCGCATGCAGAAGTTTCATCGTGGTCCGCTGGCGGTTTATGAAAATGAATACGTCACCTAAACGGACGTCGTAGCCCATCTTGTCATGAATGACTCCACATAGTGAATTCATGCCTTTGCGCATATCTGTCTTACCCGGGCAAAGGAAATACCGCATCGTATCATTCAGGCAAAACATGATGACCGCAAATTTGAGTGAGTAATTGCATGGCGGCATGGGATTCAGCCATACCACTGAAGCGGGCTATTATGCCACCAGGAAACTCTATTTGAATCTCCCCGGATCCCATAGCTACTCTATCATAAGACGGGTTGGATGTGGACGGGGAGGTCAGATTGACAGGAGCGAACTCTCCGGAAGAGGATCTTTCCCCATGATAAGGTCGTGAGAGACCAAACTTTCCTTTCCAATAATAAAAACTAGATTCGGTATAGGCTTCATTGACACAGAAGTCTTTTATTGTCAAACCGCTTCGTTGCTGACGGGATAGAATTTCTAAGAATTCTTCTTTGCTCATTTTTCGCATAATCTTTTTTGCGCAAAGATCGAGCGAAAAAAGATACTAGACAACGGGGATTTTATCGGGGGCTTACGTTTAAAACACTACTAAACATTGGTTACGAATCATAGTGAAATTTTAGCTACTCACACTAGAACGGAAAATCTCTTATCAATACAGATACAGTACTAAATGATAATGAGAAGATTCTCAATAATCAGGATTTAGCCACGCACAGGCGTAGCGGTTGGAGGATAGAAAAAGGCCCCATTTACACCCGTGATGTTTACTGGTAATATAAAAGCATAAAATCAGACATAAGGTCTTTCTATATAATACTTACCATTAAAATTATGCTTATGAATGTATTGTTAAACATGAGGATATTCGGATTATTCACCGGAACCTCACAAGAAGTAACTAACAATGAAATGCAAGAAGCCTATGGCGAATTTGTCGAACAAGTTAGAACTATAAGTAATAAAAATGATTATTCAGCAACTTATCGGATTCTTACAGCTACCCGCATCGAGATAACTTTACTCGAAACAACACCTCTTTACAAGCAAGGGGAAAAATGCGCTTAAAAAGCAATTTTCACAAAAGGCACAGGCTACTATTACCGCAGAAATGAAACTGCTGAATCTAAAAATTCAGTACCCCAACCAATTTCAAAATAGACTAAATAGTTTTCCACCTTCATCACTCTATTTGACCGACAATACCAACCTAGTTGAAATCATGGAGTTGGTTAGGGGAGTAGACATATTACACCCCTAACTTCTCTGCATCCATTTGCCGTACTTTGCTTCATCAATCGGATTGATAATAATCTGGCAGAAAACTCTCAAAAACTCTAAATCGTCTCTGAATGTTTTGCTAGTTTTTCTAAAAGAATCAGAAATACGTGCAAAGATAGAGGTCGAAGACTATAGAAAAAATACGGGGTTCACTGCTTACACACAAAATTGTGGACAGTGCCTTTCAATACGGATGATACCATAGTCTTGAGGCAGGGCCAATGCCAGTAGGTGGCCAAAAATTCCTTAACAACATATCCGTCTCCACTCAGGATATTCGGGTAAATTAAATTCATTCCCATTGATACCTCTCCAACAGATTATATTCGGATGCATGAAAAAATATCAGCCATCCGAATATTTGAAGAATTAACAATAAATCAACGAGAATTCCTATTACGTTCTAAAAATCCACCTAATGAACATCCACAAAAGCCCTCATAATCACTGGCTAGACCGGGAGTTGCTGATTCAAATATATTATTGTCTTGCATATAATCGGTTAATTTATTAAAAGCAGTCAACATATATTCATGGTTCGCCCAATTACCATAAGTATCTGATAGAATGCCTTCTGTTCCTGTGTTTTCCAGAATTGTTTTAGTATACTCCCCATCCACTTCAAACACAATATATAACCACTTCAAAAAATCGACAAGTAAATCATACAACTGTACTTCCCGGGGAGAAAGCTCCATGATATTTATAGACTTCAACCTTTCATCATCCATTTCTTTCTTACGATTTTTTAATATGACAACTAATGAATCGGCTGTTTGATTTAAGGAGTCTTTTATTAATGAATTTGGTATTCTTATCGTCTCATACCCTTTTTCTAAAGAATATTTAGTACGCTGCAAATCGACTAAAGCTTGTTTTGAATCTATATTATGATGACTTCCATCCACTTCGATATTAATTCTAAAGCGAGGTATTGCAATATCAATTGTTTTATGCCCATCGAATTTTTCTATTTCTACCGGCACATGTCTCTTTTTTAATTCTAAATATAATCTTTTGGCATACTCAGTTGCTTTCGTCTTATTTGTCAACCAACACTGACACACTCTACATAAAGGGAAACCATGATTTCTGATAGAATAATCATATACTTCATCATATAAAGGATATCCACATTTTAAGCAACTATGCTCAACAAACATTTCCATAGTAGTTATTTTAAAAATTATTTTTCCTTTTTTTATGTCACAAAGATAACATCTTTCCGTGTAATCTAAGCAAAAAACCGAAAGTATATAAAAAAAAGGAAAGCCTGATTGGTTTGTTGTCTTTCTCCCTACCAGTATGCTTCCTGCTGTTCCATGACGCTTTTCTTTTGCCAACTCTCGTGGACAATATGGATTATCAGGACAAAAAAAGATACCCATATCAGATATCCGATAATAATTTCCTGTTTCAGTTTTGCCCATATCATCGGGTGTTTGTTTTATAGTTTCATTACGTTTCCCTGATGATACAAGCAATTATGCATGTTTCATGACAAGCAGCCAACTTTCCTGTTCTTACTTTTGATGTTTACCTCTTTTTCACTCCAAAACAAATGATGGAGAGTGGGGGTTGGGGAGGGAATAATCATTAATTAAAAGAACAGTGTGATGAAAATGAAGACATTAAAGGAGGCTATTGTGGCACATGCGGAGGGGCTGGGGGACTTGTTTAAGTTCTCAGCGGAACATACGTGCTGGAGTATGCTGCATAGTTTGGAGAGGTTTACGGATATGGAAGTGCTGGGGGCTAAGGAAGTGACGGCGGGGGTATTTCTGAGTTTTGAACATTATTTGTTGGCTTCGGGGTGTTCACAGAATACTTCGGCGTGTTACTTTCGGGCGTTGCGGGCTATTTGCAGGGAGGCGGAAAGGAAAAAGGAGCTGAAGGATATACGACAGCTTTTTAACGGGATTTTTATGGGGTATGAGGAAACGAGGAAACGGGCGTTGAATATTGAACAGCTTCGGGCGGTGGCGGAGGTGGATTTGGAGGATGCACCAAGGTTGGGGATGGCACGGGATCTGTTTATTCTTTCTTATTATCTGAGGGGGATTCCTTTTATTGACTTGGCTTATTTACGGAAGACGGATATTCATGATAATGTGCTGTGCTATCACCGGAGTAAGACGGGAAGGGTGCTGAGTATTACGCTGGAGCCGTGGATGTGGGAGATTATTGAGAGGTATAGGTGTGAGAATCCGGATTCACCTTATCTGCTGAGAATTATTCGGAATCCGGGGAGTATTCTGGAAGAGAGACGACAGTATGAGAGTGCTTTGCGGCTTTATAATAAGCATTTGTACCGGTTGTCTATCCAGTTGGGATTGGGGGTGAGGCTGACTTCTTATGTGGCCCGCCATACTTGGGCGACATTGGCGTATAATGAAGATATTCCGGTGTCTAAGATTAGTGCGGGGTTGAGTCATGCTTCGGAAGAGATTACGCATACTTATCTGCGATCGTTTTCTACTGAACAACTGGCGGTGGTGAATTTGCAGATGGCATCGCTGATTAATCCTGCAGCGGAAAAACAGTGGAAAGGGAAGAAGAAAGAAATAGGGCGAGATAAAGAGAGAAAAAGCTCTAAAAATAAGCTTCATACAGGCGTTCCGATTCCCGGTAGGAAACGGAACGATTCCGGCGGTAAAGGAACTGTTTTCAATTGAGATAAACAAGGAAAACCGGAAATACTTATCGAAGTTTCCCTATTTTCTGTAAAAAATCGGTTAGTTTACAACATCAGACACGACAAAAACAGCTCTCTTATCCTGAAAGTTAGATTTTGTCCGGAAAAGTCATGTCAAGAAATGGGATATTGCTGTAATAATATGATATACTGCCTCGAAAGTCCTTTATATAGATTAGAAAGCTTTCACTTTTTTTATTTGAAGATACGACTCCCCTTACCCATACCTCAATATGGGGGAAGCTCATTATAAAATTGAAGAATACAAGGAGGAAAAACGAAGAATTGTCCGCCTTTTTAAAATGGAAGATGAGTATTATCCGCCTGTCCTATGCTTACGCCGCCGCTTGTTCCGTTTCCTACCGGGAATCGGAACATCCTTAACAAAACAGACAATAATCTACATAAAAAGCAAGCGCTATGTTAACACTCAGAACCAAACTCGCCCTGGCAGTACTACACGACATCCAATATAAGGATTATCAGTTGAGCACTTCCTTCAATTATTCCCCTTCCGAAATAGCCTATCTGTTGCAGGCTCTCTCAAAAGGACATATGATTACGCTGACGGAGAACCAACCGGACAACCTGCCCGAATCTTACCGCCTTGCCTGCGAATATCATAAAATCAACCTCCTCTCCATTCTTGAAGCATTGGGCGAAGGTATCTACTTCAACCGTCCCAGCGATGAGGATTTTTATTCCTGCTACGGGACAACAGCCCGTAAACTGGGTATCATCAACCAAATGACACGTATCTATCTGATGGAGATTTCCATAGCCGAACTTCCCGTCAGTGAATGCCTGATCGGCAATCATGCCATAACAATGCCGTAACCCGCATCCGACACGCCAATATAAATCCGAATTACCCATGAAACGACTTTATCTGCTGATTCTGTTACTCTGTACGGTGAGTACCGCTGTCTTTGCCCAACGTGTGGCATTGCGCACCGACTTGCTGTTATGGGGAACCACCACTCCGAATGCAGGAGTGGAAATCAGCATCAACCGTCATTTCACAATGGTACTGAACGGTGCTTACAATGCATGGAAATTCGGTAATGATATGAAACTGAACCTTTATCTGGTGCAACCGGAGTTGCGTTATTGGCCCTGCCGCAAATTCGAGGGGCATTTCTTCGGCGTGCACGGACATTACGCTTATTATAATGTGGGGCAGATTCCCTTTTTTTCGGGCATGGAAGACATCATTTACCGGGGCGACCTGTATGGCGGGGGCATCACCTACGGTTATCACTGGGTACTGGGCGACCGCTTCTCCGTGGAGGCCGTGATAGGTGGCGGCTACGCCCGCATGGAATATGACAAATACCGGTGCGCAGGCTGCGGCGAGCGCATGGGACATTATAAAAGGAATTATTTCGGGCCTACACGGGCCGGTGTGTCACTCATTTATTTCATACGATGAAAGTTATGGTAATTCTCTGCTGCATACTCTGGTTCTGCACCTCCTGCACGTTCGATTTTGACGAGCCGCAGGTGTGTCCCTACAATGTACGGCTGAATTACCGCTATGCCGGAAGACCCGATGCCGGACAGCTCGCCATGTATGTGGACAATATCCAACAGTTCCTTTTCGATGCGGACGGGGTGCTGGTGGATACTTGGACATTGCAGGGCGACAGTCTGGAATACTGGCAGGGAGAATTACCTCCCGGACACTACACCCTCGTGGCATGGGGAAACCAAAGATATGAAAGTGACATACTACCCCCGCCGCAACCCGGTGTGACAAAAATCCGTGAACTGGTAATGACCTCGGCCACGAGAACACCCGCAGGAGGATACCGGACCAATACCGAACGGCTCTATTACGGATATGGCACATTCGAAGTTCCCGCCACAGGGGTTTCAGTGAACAGGATCGTATACCTGACACACTGCCACGCCGTGCTCCGGATAACCGTACATTGGGAAGACGGTTACTATCCTGCGGAAGGAACGGGCGGATATACGCTCCGTATGCGGGGCGTGCCTTGCGAATACGGTTTTCCGGCAGGTTACGACATACCGCTGGCCATGGGCGACGGGGCTTTCACATTCCCTTCCATAGGTAGCCCGGTGACGTGGCACCAGACCCGGGCGGCAATGAACTACAATGACGAACTGACGGGGGAATTGGTGACGTACCGCCTAACATCGGGATCACACCCGTTGCTAAGTATCTACCGGGGCGATGAAAGGATTATGAAGGAGATAGACCTGCAACTATTCTTTCGCAAGCTACCTGTCAGTCTGGATGAGAACACGGAACAGGAATTCGACCTGTTGGTAACCATAGGGCGGACGATTGTGGTAACGCAAATGAATGCGTCGGACTGGACGGAAGGAGGAGGACTCGGATAAATTGAAAGTTGAAAATTAAAAATGAGGCATATAAAGAAAATATTAGGAGGCTTGGTTGGGGTACTGCTGGCGGCGGAAGCATGGGCGGGCGGAACTCCGGTACTCAGTTCGCATGTCTTTACGCAAGGGGACAGTCTTCATATAGAACTGCTGTTGAATCTGGACGATACAAAAGCAGGGAATGCGGAGGCTTACCACTTTACGCCCGTGCTGCGCAGTGCGGGACGCTTGCAGGAACTTCCGGCAGTGGTGGTGAGCGGGCGTCGTCGTGCCCGTGCCGATCACAGACAGCAGGTGCTCCAACCCACACCCGGTTATATTCCTCCTTACCACACGCTTTATGCCCGAAACCGGAAAGACAGTATCAACTATCATGTGTCCGTCGCTTACAGTCCGTGGATGGAACATGCCTCGCTGGTGCTGATGCGTGAGCAACGGGACTGTTGCCGGATGAAGATTCTCGGAGTGGAGCCGCTGATGGCAGACCTTGATTTGGCAAGCCCTTTCCGGGTGCCGCAGGGGCAGATAATGATTTCACAGGGGCAGGCAGCGGGTTCGCAAGGACAAGTAGCGATTCCGCAGGCGGTTGTGGAAAGGCAGGAAACGGGTGCTACCGACCGACGGGAAACAAAGGGCCGTGCAGACTGCATGCCCTGTGCTGAATGTACGGCTATGGTGACTTACCTTACTCCCGAGGTGGAAACACAAAAACACCGTTCGGAAAGTGCCACCTTATATATAGACTACCCAACAGGAGTGTATGATGTCCGCCGGGAGTTCCACAACAACCATTCTGAACTAGAGAAACTGGACAGCCTGATGCGTCCGCTCATCAAAGGGAATCTGGCAAGCATCTCTGATATTTCCATTTGCGGCTACGCTTCGCCTGACGGAACATACAAAGACAATGAAATACTTGCTTCCAACCGCGCCCGCTGTTTCAAGGAATATATGTGCGCAACGTATGCGCCGGGACACAACCTTTATAAAGTATCTTCCATACCCGAAGATTGGGACGGGCTGGTGGAATTGCTGAAACAGCATCCCATGAAACATGGTGAAGAGGTATTGACTCTTATTTCACGGACAGGCATTTTCGAAGGACGCGAAAAACAGTTGATGGATATGTATGGAGGAAATATATATAGGGAACTTTTGAAAGACTATTTCCCGCAATTAAGGCGCATACGGGTTACGGTGGGTTATGAAGCCCGCGCTTTCAATATCGAAGAGGCGGCAAGCCTGATATACACACATCCCCGCCTGCTGTCATTGCAGGAGATGTACCGGGTAGCCGCTTTCTACCGCCCCGGCACGGAGCAATACCGTGAAGTTTATGAGATAGCCGCTTATCACTTCCCGGACGATGCATTGGCAAACATCAATGCCGCTTCGGCGGTAATCATGGCAGGCGACCCGATAAGTGCCCGGCAATATCTGGATAAGGTAGCGGACGATCCGCGTGCATGGAATGACTTCGGTGTGCTGGCTTATCTGGAAGGTGACCGGAAGAAAGCGGAAGAATGGTTCCGCAAGGCACTGGGCATAGAGCCGGAAAAGGCGAGGAAGAACCTGAAGAAAATGAGGAATGAGGAATTAAGGATAAAGTATAAAGTATGAAGTCTGAAGGATAAAATATAAAAGATAAGTAATGAAAATAAATAGTAACTACATAAAACACTACAAGTTATGAAAAGATTAGCTAAATTCTTGCTACGCCTCTCATTGGCGGTGCTACCATGCCTGACGGCAGCTTGCACCTCGGAGGTGGAAACAGTAGGCGAAACTCCCGGAACACCGGAGAATCCACAGGCCAATGACCCCAATCGCCGTTCGGTGGTAATCTCTTTGCAAAACAAGTTGATTCTGGTGAGCGGTACACCGGAAAACCGTACCACCATGACCCGTGACGGCATAGCCGAAGACGATGAAAACCGTATTGAAAGTTTTGATATTTACGCTTTCGGCAGTGATAAAGAAGAAGGGCCTTACACTTTTCAGGAACGCTTTGCCTACCGTGCGGAAGCCGGTAACCTGCCCGCAGGCACTTCTCCGCTCGACCTGAAATCAGATGAAGCAGCCGGAAAAGTGAATGTGGTGTTCTATCCCCGCAAGGGCCTGTTCACCAAGTTTTATTGTGTAGCCAACCAAACGAAAATGAATGATACGACAGGTCATGAGTACATCGACTATATACCGTTGCAACAGAGTTCTCAACAGGCAAGCACGCCGGGCGATGCAGTAACGACACCCGGCATTCCCACCGAGAATGACTTTATCAAACTGAATACCCCGTTATTGGAACCCACCGGTTTCAATAACGATATCCTACTTGCCCCACTGCCCATGTCCGGTGCCAACGGGCAACCTGTTGACTTGCGAGAATACAGCATGGGGAGTTATGTGCGGCTGAATATTTCGCTCACCCGTGCCGTGGCGCGATTTGACGTGGTGAATGATGCCGTAAAGTCTCATTTTACTATTACCGATATCAGTATGGGCAACGGACGACAAGGCGTAACACTGTTTCCCATTCGGGCTATAGGCGACGTTCCCGCCACACCCGGACAGTTGATTACATATCCCTACCGTCCTTTTGACGGGCTGAACGCCAACGCAGGAACTACTACCAAAGCTTTCTATTGCTACCCATGCAAAGCAATGGATGACGGATTCCTGATATTGAAAGGACTGTATGCGGTGAATCTGACAGACGAGAAGAAAGAGGTTTCTTATCGCATCCCCTTCGAACGGGTAAGTGACGGTAACGGCACACGTATTGAAATTAATCATAACCATCGCTACACAGTACAAATCACAGAGGCTGATCCTTTTGAACTGACAGCCAATATCCGTCTGGTGGACTGGGAAACGGGCGATTATATTGACGATTATGAACCAGATAACGGGCTGGATGCCATCACCGTATCCGAACTGTTGCCTGACGGTGAAACCACCTATGATGTCAACACCAATATTGTCACACTGGCACTTAAGGTAGGCAGTGGTTTCAATATATCCACTGGTTCCAATGCCGGGGTAGAGGCAAAACTAAGCTATTACGGCGGAACTACGGAAACCGAATGGCTGGAATTGGAAGAAATACCCGTCACGGTTACACGTGCAGGCGGCACACAGCAAGTAAAATACAAAGTATCTTTCAAAGAGGACTACATGGGCGACAGCTATCCCCGCGGCATCCTTCGCCTGATAGACAAAGCGGGAAGCGATGAAGAAGTGATATTGATAGATACCACCTTTGGCGTACCTACCGTAGAAACCACAGCCGGTACAATGAACCCGGATGGAATAAACAACTGGGATGCGGCAGTAAATACACTCTATCTGGTACAGGCAACCGGTACTAACGTCTCTACAGGTGCGATAACCGTCAAATCCATAGGTGGCAGCAAGATAGAACTTCCCGCCGGTTCGGGCATCACCGTCAGTCCGGCTTCAAGTACAAACACCACACAGGAATACACTTTCAAGTGGGCAAGTACGGATGCCACCGACCTGACGGAGAAAGAATTGGCCATCGCTCTGAAAAACTACTCGGATGAAACAAAAATCGGGAATGTCAAAGTGAAATTGCTGCCCAACCGAATCAGTAACTTACAGTTAACAAATGCAGGGACAGGTATCAGCCTTTCGGATATAACGGCTACTACTGCCACGCTTACCATGCCTATCATCAAGGACAGGCAATTCACCATCACGATGGATAGTTATGACAAAGCCACCGTCAGTAAATGTCCGGCATGGTTGGAAAACATCACACCGCCGACCACACGTAGTACCCCAGAGAGTAAAACCACAAGTTTTACCTTCAAACTGATAGAGAATGCAGCGAATTTCGATGATACGCAAATCGTGTTTACTAATGCTGGAGGCATAGGTATGACGGTGAATATAGCACAGGTATTCCAAACACCTACAGTTACACTCGTTGGCAATCCATTACCAACAGCCAATACTTACAGTGGGACCAGAATGACTGCCAAACAAGTAAAGAGTGGGGCTACTTCCACGTATCAGATAAAGGTGTATTCGCTGGGAGGGAATGACTTTTACAGTGCTAACAGCAACTTCATATACAGTTTGGCAAGTACTGAAAGCAACTCCACTAAAATTTACCGGGTAGGAATCAGGGCAAACACTTACAGTGCTAACGGAACATTCAACTTCGACATCCGGAATCTTAGAGACGCAAACAAGAAAATTACCCATACCATAGAATATGTGTCTTCACGCCCCACTATGCGCAACAATAGTCCTTCAAATTGTATAGAATATAATGTATCCGGCGATGCATCTGCCAATTTTTATGTAAGGAATGACATTAGTGACTTGTATGGAAAGACTTCACTTTCTTTCTCCATCAATTCTCCGGGTGGATTGAAGACACCTTCTTATTTCAGTGGTAATTTTACGATAACCAATACACATGCTTGGAGCATCTCCGAGCCGTGGGATACATTTCAACTGGCTACTTCCGGAAGAATTAACATGAGCGGCGGAAATGCTGGAAACGTATCAATAGGTAGTTACACTTTCGAATCAAAAGCATCCGCTTATTTTCAAAATCTAACCATAGCGTTCTATAATAGATTGCCTATTGGATACGGAGTGTGGGCAACCAAGATAAATGGAGTGTATTGCGCAAGAGCAGCAACATATATATACTATGAATCTGCCGTTGAAGAGATTGCTAAAATGGGAAATGGTTGGTCAATGCCTGGTTGGCCAAATATACAAGGACTCTTTGGGATTGGCGACTGGTCAGAGAATAGGTCAACAACCAAAACCTATATGTCCTATTTTTCCAGTGCTTTCAGTAAAGGTAAATGTTATACTTCAGATTATTCATATACTTCAGATAATTCAAAAATACTGAGATGCGGTATAGAAATCAGTAACATAAATACGGGAAACAACACCGCCACATATAAGTGGGTATTAATGGATATATACGCGGAAGGTGACTATTACGCGGTTGCTATCCATTATTAAATGGCTTTGTCCCGTTCGTTCGTCCCGGCGGATTTGCAATTCGTACTTTGACATGTTGGAATGATTTTTTTTGTGAAATACCCTCCCCGCTTTTCTCCAAGAAATTCATTCCCTCATGCCCTAATTACCCAATTTATTAACCCGGCAGAACTACGGTTTTACCGACATTACTAATTATAAAAACATAGAGATTATGGCAAACGAAATCAAGTATCAAATCAACGGCCAGTTGGCGGACAACACCGTGACCGTGGACAACAAGGAGGATGTAATCCTCGTCCCCGTCTCCATCGGTAACGCCGATGAAAACCGCATCATTGCCGAACTGAAAGCCGAAGACTCCGGTCTGCGTGAGGAAACCATCCGTCACGTCTTCGACCTGCAGAAGCGTGTCATCAAGCGGTTGCTGATGACCGGAGTGAGTGTGAACACAGGGCTATATTACGCTTCTGTCAGCTTCCGGGGCATCATAGAGAACTCCACCTGGAACCCGGCAAAGAATTCCATCGTGGTGAACTTCAACGTAGGCGCCGACCTGCGGGAAGCCATCAAGCAAACCACGGTGGGCATCATCGGCGAGAAAGGCAGCGCCATGTACATCGGCAGTGTGCAGGACACTTCCACCCGCGCACTGGATGCCTCAGCCACCGCCGGACGTGCTTTCACCCTCACTGGCAGCAAGCTGAAAGTGGTGGGAACAGCCCCGTCGGTAGGTATCCTCCTGACGAGCAGTAAGGGTACGGAAACCAAAGTTACCGAAGACCTCTGGGTGACCAACGATCCCTCGAAACTGACATTCATCATCCCCGCCGATCTGGCCGACGGAACGTATGAACTGCAAGTAACCACACAGTTCAGCGGCAACAGCAAGACGCTGCTGAAAACCCCGCGCAGTGTAATGAAAACCATCTATATCGGCACGGCACCCTCTGGGGGAGGCAGTGGCAGCGGTAGCGGAGAGGGTGGCTTGGAAGAGGACCCGTTAGGATAGGATAGACAATGGTAATCGGCCTGTTGCAACTGACACTTACGGTCTGTTGCGACCGACGTTTACGGTCTGTTGTGACACCCGCAATAGTGCGGCCTGCCGAATACCCTTAAAAATAAGATTATTAACTTTCAAATAAAAGTATAGACAAATGATGAAAAAAAGTAACATGCTTTGGATGCCCGCACTACTGGCCCTGCTTGCAGGATGCAGCCAGAACGAGTTGGGCATTGACGACACTCCCACAGGCGGAGCGCAAGGTAAAGAGATCCGTCTCGTATTTAGTGGCGGAGGAGAGTCGCAGGAATACACCCGCGCCATCGCTTCCGAGAGTGAAAACCAGATTGATAATCTGGATATCTATGTGTTTGCCGCTACCGCCGACGGCGGAGACTACCAGTATCTGGAAAAGTGGACGGCCGCCGCGGATGACAACACCGCAGCCAAAACCTTCAAACTGAGCGGTGCAGGAACCGACCGGAAAGCATCCATCTTCCCTACGGAACTGAAAGGCATCCCCAACCTGAAACTGTATTGCGTGGCAAACAGCACCACACTCTACCAATCTGACGGAACAGCAATCGCTCCCCTGACAGCGGTGACTACCAACGCCGCCACCGGAGCCATCGAGAATCCGGGCACGAAAGCCGTGGATTTCGAAAAGTACTTCACCGCCAAACTACTCCCGACAGGCACCGCACTGGGCACCCCGTTGGTGATGACCGGAAGCGGTACAACAAAGATACTGGGCAACATCGCCACAGTGAACATCGAACTGAAACGCCGCGTGAGCCGCTTCGACATCGACAACGAATCAGCCAAGACGGGACTGATTATCGAAAGCGTCTCTCTGGGCAATGGACGAAACCAATCTACTGTGATGCCGGGCACGCTGGCCGACCTTAGCGTCCCCGATCGCGCCACCAGCCTCATCCAGTACCCCACCGCCGAAGGCAGCTACCTGATGCTGCCCAAAGCCAACCAGGGAGTGACGGAAAGCGCCCTCTATACTTATCCGCTCAAGGATACGGACAAAGCGTTCCTCATCATCAAGGGCAAATACCAGAACCCGATGCAGAAAGACCCCGTTCCGGTGGAGTACCATCTTGACATACAACGGGTGCCTGATGGAGGCGGTGATCCTAAGTTCATGGATGTAGTAGCCAATACCCGCTACACCCTTCACATCAAGGAAGTAATGGAAGCCACCATCACCGCTTTCTTCGAAATCGTGGACTGGACCAGTGGCGGCGGAGTCATCATCAAACCCGATAATGCCGCCCCCGCAGTGACTGTTCTGAATGTGGAAGGAACCGACACGCCCGTCACCACCAAGGAAATCAGCGTGACCGCCGACAATACGGAGAAAACCATCACACTGACCGCCACAGCCAGCGGCAAGGTGCAACCAAGGTTCAGCACCACAACCGGATGGGACATCAGTTGGTTGACGCATAAGGTTGCCGATTATAAGTCGGAAGTGGTGGATGGAGTGACTACCACCACCATGACCTTCAATTACACACTGACTGATGGCACCCCCTATGTCCCCGTCACGCTGACACTTGCCAATGAATCGGCTTCGCAGGATGAATCGGTATATACCAAGCTGACCATCGTGCCGCCCGCCACAGCCCCGGCATTGGACTTTGCCACACCGGATGCGGCTACGGGGAACTTCAACCTGTATGATAAGGCAAACAACAAGCTCACGATGTACAAAACGGGTAAGAGCAGCATCACACTCGGGGCAAGCTGTCCCTTCGGCACGAAGCTGGTATTGTCCAACACGCTTCCCTGGCTGGAAGTATCGAAAGCTGCCACAGGACCTACACCAAGCACATCGGGCACTCCCGCCACGGATGTATCCGTTGCCACTCCGGTAGAGGAGTATTACACGCTCACGCTGAAGGATGTGACGGCAACCAGCGATGCGGACAGCAAGTTCGAGATTATCAGTCTGGGTAATGATACCAAGAAACAGGAACTGACGGTGGAACTGCTTGACCCTGCCATTGCAAAGATTGAGCTGACGGGAACTCCGGGCGGAGCTGCTTATGCCGACAATAAGATTACCGATGTGCCCCGCACCGCCGCAGCCACCGTTGAGGTGGAAGTAACTTCTCCGCAAGGCGTGACGGCCAGTACCTTGTCCTCCTGGTTCACCGTTGCAGAAACCACTGCCTTTACAAGAACTTCCCCGACAGATGCCACCGGCAGCCAGGTATTCACCCTGACCGTGAAAGATGCCGTCACCGACTTCACCGCCGCACCGATTGTGCTGAAAAACAATATCTCGGGCATGGAAGACGTGACAGTGCTGGTAAGTCCGGCCGCACCCGTCGCTCCTTAATTCAGCAATATGAATAACTTGCTAAATATCAGTAAATAACCGATTAATAACAATAAGATCATGATTAAAAACAGAAAACAGTTTTCCGCATGGGTGATAGGCTTGCTTGCCCTCTCACTGGCGGGTTGCAACGAAGCGGAAGTGCTGCCGGCAACCACTCCCGGCGATGACCCGCTGGCCGGTGACCCCACACGCCGCGAAGTCATCCTCGGCTTCCAGAACAAGCTGAACATAAAGACAGCGGGCACCGATACCCGTGTCGCCACCCGTGCCGATGCCCCCATCGCCACCACCGAAGAGAATGAAATCACCTCACTGGACATCTATGTATTCTCCTCGGACAAGGAGGAAGGCCCGTACACCTATCAGGAACGGTTCTGCTACCGTTCGGATGGTTCCACCATCCCCAATGCGACCAAAATCGTACTGACAGTGGAAGGCAACAACGTGGCACTAGCCACCCTTCGCCCCAAGAAAGGCCTGTTCACCAAGTTCTACTGCATTGCCAACCAGCCGAAACTGCTGAAAGCCGGAGCGGAATACACCGTCTTCACCCCGCTGGAACAGAGTTCCCCGGGTGCGGATTACAACGTCGTGACGAAGGCGGGTATACCGACCGAGACGGACTTCCTCACCTTCACCACCCCGTTGCTGGACCCTGCCGAAGCCGCAGATGTATTGCTAACACCCCTGCCTATGGTAGGTTCTTACAGCCCCGCGCTCGACTTGCGGGACATCAGTATGGGTTCACGCACACGCATCAACATGACGCTGTCGCGTATCGTCTCCCGTTTCGATATTATCAATGATGAGAAATTGTCGCATCTCACCATCACCGGTGTATCGATGGGACACGGTCGCAAAGGCGTTACTTTCTTCCCGGTGGTTCCTGTGGAGGATGCAGACCCTACTAAGACGCTCATCACCTATCCCGACCGTGACTTTGACGGCGCCGATGCCAATAAAGGCACGCAGACAGGTGCTTTCTACAGTTATCCCAGCCCGATTGCGGACAAGGGGTATCTGATTATCAAGGGCAAGTATGCGCTGAACATGACGGACGTGCCGCAGGACGTGAGTTATATGGTGGATTTTGAACAGTCGGTAGCGGGTACAGGCGGTTACATCGAGGTGAAGCCCAATCACCGGTACACAGTCCGTATCACGGATGCCGACCCGTTCAAACTGGATGTGAACATCACCGTCTCGGACTGGACGGACGGAGGGGATTTCGAGTATCAGCCGGAAAACGAACTGGTTATCGGGACACTGGCGGCAGAACCGGCAGGAGCAACCGCTATTGAGAATAACAATACGGCTACCGTCTCACCGGATGAAACAAGTTATTTCAGTATCCCTTTCACCAGTAATTCGGAAGCGGAATGCAGCATTGTCTATACAAGTTCTCCGGGCGGAAGTGCCGAGTGGTTGAAGACGGAAATCACGAAGGATGTGGTGACGCGTGCCGGATCGACCGCTTATACTTGCAAGGTGTCAAAAAACACAGAGTATACAGGCAATCTGTTCCCTAAAGCCATCATTGTATTGCGCAGCAAGGCAGGACGTGAGGAGAGCCAGATTGTAGTGAAAGCCGCAGTAGGAGTGCCTACGGTTGTAGCGGCGACAGGTACGCCGTCGGAACCGGCTGGGGTTAATTCCTATGTGGCAGGAAGTGAATCGCCGGATGTGACAACCGGAGTGCTCAGTATGCAGAAACAGGAGAATGCGGGCACTATTTCGTCCATGAAACTTACCGTAACTGCCAAAGGTGGCAGCAAGCTTTCCGGCCTGCCCGCTTGGCTGAAAGCAGACAAAGTAATAGGGCATGAGACTGAAGCCGTGGACTACACCTTTACTCTGGATCAGAATGCAAAGGGATTCCCGACAGGACCATTCCCAGCCAATGCAGCGGCAACCTTTGAAATCCAGAATCTTTCGGATGCGGCTAAGAAGGTGACGGTAACGGTGAATGTGACGGAAGCTGCGGCACCGTAAAGAAAGGACAAGGAACAATGAAAAAGGTCTTTGTTACATAAGAAAAAACTTTTGAAAATAAAGAATCGGGTAGGAAGAGAACGAAGGGGTTTTCTTCCTACTTTGGTTTTAGAGATTTTTCATTGGAAAGTTTACATATGTTTCAAGGAGTATCGGAAAGTATAGTATACTCCCACTCCAATCCTCCAGCATGCTTACGCTTAGGATTATTACCACAGCACAAACAGATTGCCGAGCTGCTTATATTGTATTTTTCAGCAGCTTCCCTAAATGTACTGAATATCTCTCCTGTAGTGATACATCTTATTTTCTTACTTCTTTGTTGTATGGTGGATTCAAGTTATAAATGCAACACCTATGTTTTCGTTTAATTTTTGAGCGAAAACTTCATTGGGCGTTTTAAATCCAAATCTTTTTCGTGGTCTGTTATTTAAAATACTTATTACTCTGTCAATTTGCTTCTGAGTGATGTTTGTAAAATTAGACTTTTTTGGGAAATATTGTCTTATCAATCCATTCAAATTTTCATTTGCTCCTCTTTCCCAGCTGTGGTAGGGCTTAGCGAAAAAGTAGTCTATATCGAGCTTTTCTGCTATCTGCTGATGATTAGCAAACTCTTTTCCATTATCTGAGGTAATGGTGTGTAACAACGGTTTCCAATCTTGTAAGAGTTCAATTGTTTTAGCTTCTATTTCGATTGATTCTTTGGTCTCTACCTTACCCATAAAGAGTAACCCAGTGGCGCGATCATTAATAGTTAGCAATGCCCCTTTATGATCTTTGCCAATTACTAGATCTATCTCTAAATCCCCAACCCGTTTCTTATCCTCGACAATCCTGGGGCGCTTATCTATATCTACCCGATTGGTTATCAATCCTCTGTCATCTTTGCCTAAACCTCTTTTTCGATATTTCTTCCCCTTAGTTCTTAGGTGTTTGTAGAGCTTGCCACCACCTCGTTTATCCTTCCAGATGTATTGATATATCCGCTCATGAGAAACCATTTCTTTACCTTCCAAGGCAGCTCTTCCGACTATCTGTTCAGGACTGAAATCCTGTTTCAAATAGTGTACTACATTGGCTTCAATATGTTCGTTAAATTTACATGGTTTACGTTTGTTCTGATGCCTTTTCATTGTTTTTCGCTGCGCTAAATCGGCTTTATATAAACCACTTCTAGCATCGGCGTTCCTCTTGATTTCTCTTGAAATCACAGATTTGTCCCGACCAACATAATTGGCTATTTCTGTAATTCCTTTTCCTAGACTTTTATAAGCCTCAATTTTGTATCTTTGTTCTAACGTTAAATGTCCCATAAATTTTGTAGTGTAGGAACCACAAAATTAAGGTGATTTTTTACGCCAACCAAGGGATGTCATCCCTTGGTTATTTTAAATGCTGTTGCATTTATTAGTTGAATCTAAGTATTGTATTCTTCATTTTGCAACTTTTACAACTGCTTCCCCGCAATAAGTTCCCTGGATATGCCTGCCAAATCTTACCACATTCACTACATTGTACTAATATTGGTTTATGTCTGCTCACATAGGTTCCTATAATTTTAATTGTAGGTAACAATCGTGTGATTTCCGCAACAAAATCATCATGGCTTCTTCGTGCCTTATTAGAGCACTTCGGACAACCCGTTCTATTCAATTTCGCTAAAAGGTGATACGGTTGGGTAGCCCATATATAACCGCACACTTTACATTTGATTGTTACGCGAGCGTCAATGTTGATATATTCTGTCAGAGGAATAATATTAGGCTGTAGCAGACTTAATTTTTCAATAAATTCATTATGTGTCATTTTTAAAGTACCAGCACATTTAGGACACCCCGTACCTAAACGTAAAGAAGATGGCCGCACATGCCATTCATAATTACAAATCTTACATTGTGCTTTAATTCTAGTATTGGCTCCTGCAAAATCACCAATAATTTCAACTTTATCATTAATATTAGATAGCTCTTCTTTAAACTCCTCCGTACTCATCCTTCTCGAATCAATTTGAGCATTCCTTTTAATCTCATCCCACTCACTTGCATCAAAGTTTGAGTCTAATCCGAACTCAGAAAGAATAGTTCTTGTCATTTCAATCAATTTATCTGTATTTCGACGGGAGGCAAGATCGCACTGTGTCACCAAGCAATTTTCAAAAGGAGCAGTCTTACCATCATAGTGGTCGTATATAGTTATAAGTTTAATACCCTTATCTTTACACAAGAGATGCTTTTCCCAGTCCTTTGTAACCAGCTTCCTATGCCAATGCCACGAACCAGGCTCTACAGCAACTTTCAAATTAGGTACATATATGTCTAATTCAACCCCTATCGCAGTTTTCTCTCTTGATATTACTTTAGGCTTGCCCAAAATATGAGCAAATGAGTGATATATGAACTGCTCTAGAAAGGAGGTACAGGATCTGTGGCAGTTCGGACAGCCACGTTGGTTCAGAACATCATGAGGCGTTATTTCGTATTCATACCCACAGGCATTACAATGAAGCGGCATAAAGGTATGATTGTTTATATACGTTCCGCCTTCCCTGACAACAATATTCGGATCGATTTTATGGAGACGCTCCAAAAACATCTCCATCGTCAAGCGCTGAGACGCTCCTTTATGGGACCGCCCACATTCCGGACATCCCCTACCACTAAGAACATGTGCAGGAGTAATATCACATTCATGCCCACATTTCAAGAATCTGAATTTAGTTTTTTCGAGCGCCTTCACATACCGGCCAATTACGACAACATCATCTCTTTGTGATTTTAAGTCCTTCACAAATTCTGCATGGGATTTCAGTTTGACTCCGGCACACTTGGGACATCCATGTCCGTGCAATAGACTTGCTGCACTCGGAGACCATTCACAACCACATTTATCACATCTTACAGCAATTTTAGAGTTATACCCCTTGTATGTTCCCAAGAGAGTAATTTTAGCGTTCTGTGCTTTCAATTCACGACAGAAGTCTATATGACTTTTTTTCTTTACCATACGACTGAAACATTTCTCCTGACGATTCAAAACGCCTGTAAGAAGCCAAAGAAACTCCTGATTTCGTAGCAAGCATATTTTGCGTCCAGCCTTTTTCCAGTCGCCTCTGCTTTACCCGTTCAGCAACACCCAGCATCAACAAATCGGGCGTTTTGTTTATAAGTGACAATATATCATCATTTACTCCATTTCTCATGCAATAACTACTATTATATGAGCACTTACAAAGTTAATCATAGTTTCAATTATCAAACCAATAAGATGAAAATAATCACTTTAAGAGTGGTTGGGAAGCTTCCTCCTGCCCTATTTCATCTTTCCCAAAATCTTAGGGAACTGCCAAAAGAACAGCAACGTGCAGCAAATTGCAGCCGTAGCATCGGATATTGCCTCAGCCGCATATACTCCGGTCACTCCCATAAAACGGGGCAGTATCAGTGCCAACGGAATCAAAAGAATCGCCTTACGGAGCAAAGCGATAAAAATGGATATCTTGGCTTGTCCCAATGCCACAAACATATTCTGGCAAGCACGTTGCAATCCGAAAATGGTCATACCACCCAGAAAGACAGGCATTGTCCAACGAACCGTCTCTATCAGCCGTTCATCGCTCGTAAAAGCTGATGCAACCGTTGAAGGGAAGAGAATCATAAACAACATCAGAATCAGATTGAAGGAAAACATGGTAAACAGGGCAATACGGAAACAATCCTTCACACGCTGCCTGTCTCCATGCCCATAATTGTAACTCACAATCGGGACAAAGCCTTGCGCAAACCCCGTCAGCGGCACACTGGCAAACTGCATCGAGGTCTGTAAAATAGTCAGTGCACTGACGTAGATATCTCCAAACTCCTTCAAGCTACTATTCAGTACAAAACCTACCAGACTCTCCGTACTTGCCATAATGAACGGAGATACACCAAGAGCCAGCATTGCAGCTACAATTCCCCAATTCAATTTCATATAGCGTCGCTCAAGAGGCAGAGAAGCCTTTCGGGAAAAAAGGAAAGACAATACCCACGCAGCACTGCAAACCTGTGAAATCACCGTAGCCAAAGCCGCACCTTTTACTCCCATATCGAACCAGAAGATAAAGATAGGATCAAGAACGATATTCAATAAAGCTCCGATCAGGACAGAGTACATGGCAATGGCAGGACGCCCTTGGGCATTGATAAAAGAATTCAGTCCGGTGGAAATCTCCACAAAAATGGTTCCCAGCAAATAAATGGAGAGATAATCGACGGCATATCCCAAGGTATGCTCTGAGGCACCTGTAAAGAGGAGGATAGGCTCCATAAAGGTATAGGCTATGGAAGAGGTCAGCAAAGTGAACAGAATCAGCATGACAAAACCGTTCCCCAATATCTTCCCAGCACGCTGGCGGTCACCTTGCCCAAGGGCTATGGCAGCCAGTGGCGCACCACCTCCACCTACAATTGCCGAAAAAGAAGAAATCAGTACGACAAGAGAAATGGTTACCCCCACGCCTGCCAACGCATCGGTTCCGATGCCCGGTATGTGTCCGATATAGATACGGTCGACAATGCTATAAAGCAAATTGACGAATTGTGCTGCTACTGCCGGAAGCGCCATCTTGAAAACCAATGGCAGCATGCGCTCGGTTCCCAGACGTTCTTCATATTTATTGATCATCTTAAAGCCTCTTTCTAAAAACGGGGCAAAGGTACGAGAAATAGCTATCCGATTCTCAAAAGTAAATACTAAAATGACTATATAGGACAACTCTTTATAAGAGAAATGCCCTATTTTTGTGCCATGAGCAAAGCAAAACAGACAGTTGAATATGATATAAACAGGAGGTATTGCCAGAGTTGCGGAATGCCGCTCCGCTTTGATGTAGAAGAATGGCTGGGAACCAATTCCGATAGTTCCCGAAGTGATGAGTATTGCTATTACTGCCTGAAAGATGGAGAATATACGGTCGATGTATCCATGTCGGACATGGTGGATATATGGGTGAAATATACCGATAAATATAATGTTTATGCCAATACGGGCTATTCTCCGGAACAGTTAAGAAGTATTCTGAATAAGCGGCTGTCCACATTGAGCCGATGGAAGCAGAAGCAGGAGACAAGCAACATCCATCACCAAAGAATTCAGGATATGATCGTTCATATCAATAATCATTTATTCGATGTGCTGGATGCAGATACATTGAGTTCCATGAGCGGATTGTCTAAATTCCATTTCAGAAGGGTCTTCCGGACCGTTACAGGAGAAAGTGTCAGCAGCTATATACAGCGTTTACGACTGGAGCACATAGCCTATCTGTTGGTTTCAACAGATTATTCACTCAATCAAATTCTGGAACAGACGAATTATCAGACAAAGTTCAGCATTGCCAAAGCCTTCAAAAATCACTTTGGTGTATCAGCTTCCCAATACAGGGAGAAATATAAGCAACTGCACAGCGAGCAAGATATGAACCTCACGCCTGAAATCAGATTGATTAATCCGATTAAGATATTCTGTATTGAAGTCGGTGAGGATTATAAAGATAAACTCCGGTACAAGCTGATATGGAATAAACTCATGCACTATGCACAAGAGTATAATAAGGGGAAAACAAATTATAAATTTGTCAGCCTGAGCATGGACGATCCTTCCATTACTCCCACTGAAAAATGCCGTTTCTATCTGGGAACAACGATTCAGGATGATGAAAAAACAGGTTCAGAACCCGGAGTTATGGAAATTCCTGCCGATCGTTATGCAATATTCAAGCATACAGGAGATTATTCTCAGCTACATAACTTCTACCGGATGATTTATGGAGAATGGTTTCCCGAAAGCAAATACCGCCCCAAGACAACCTTTAGTTTTGAAATGTACATGAATCACCCGGCCTCAACCCCAAGGACGGAACTGATAACGGACATATACATACCTGTCACAAGAAAATAATAACTTACTAACATTAAAAAACAAAGTACCATGGGAAAAATTTCAGAAATCATGCTGTTGAAACAGCCGGAACATGCAGCTCTTGTAGTTGAAGTGCAAACTGACATGCAGGGAATGCCTAAAGCTATCGGAGAGAATTTCGTAGCAATAGATACCTTATTCAAAGAGCAAAACGAAATTACAACAGATATCCCCTTTGTGGAATATCCTGAATTTGAAAATCTGAATGAGCAGAATATCCGGATGATTATCGGATTGAAATCATCCGAGAAGTTGCAAGGAAAAGGGAATATCAGATCTATCATAGTCCCGGAAAGGAAAATACTCTATTGCCTGCACCGAGGAAATTATAACGAACTGGCAGCCCTGTACAATGAAATGATGGGATGGATAAAAGCAAATGGATACCAGGGTACCGGCACCTCTATCGAGTATTACTATACCGGACCGGATGTGCCCGAAGAAGAACAGGTGACAAGAGTGGAGATGCCGCTAAAATAGAAGCATTATTCTCAGAATCCCATGGCCTCTTTCACTAAAGTCATCTCACGGAAAGAGGTCAGCTTTTCCAGCAAAAGAAGGGCCACGCCATACGAGGTCTGAGGGCAATAGGAAGTTATAATATTATCATCCACCACTATAGGCTCATTAACGATAGTCACTCCAAATTCTTGAAGAACTTTCTGTTTATGCGCACCTCTGAGGTGATAGGTGGTTGCCCTCCTGCCAGTCAGAACTCCACTTTTCCCGACAGGCAAGGCTCCTACACAGACCGTTGCAATCCATTTCTTTTGAGAGTTGAATTGGCGAATCAAATCCAGGAGCTTTTCATTATAAGCTTCTTCATAAAAGCCAAATTCTTCAAAACCACCGGGTATGGCAAGAGCATCATAATCATCCGCAGAAACTTCTTCTATGGTTTTATCTACTAAAACCGAAACATTGAAAGAACCCACAACCTTACTGTTCAAACCACAGATAACGGTTTCTATATCACAGTCAAAGTCGGTCTTCGCCCAACCCATGACGTCAATAAAAGCACTGAACTCGATGGTTTCAAATCCCTTAGCAAGAAATACCAATAATCTCATAATCTTTATAGTTTCAAATTGAACGAATGATTAACGTCGCAAAGATAGGCATTAGTTTCAGAAGCAAGCGGGATATTAGCAAGAATGGACAACCTTATCTGATTATTTGGTGCTACTTTTGCAATTCAAATCATAGGGCATGAATATGTTTATGCATTCCTCCCCTATACCTTTTCACGGTATAGGGGTTCCCTGTTTTTTTAGTTCGTCTCAGCCAGGACTCATTTCGTCATAAGTAGCATGAAGTTCGTCTAATAACTCTTTATAGAAGGATATTTTGATTTACCTTTACTTCCGTAACCGGGCACTTTCAGACAGACTAAGCAGACTAAATTAAACTAAATAATAGAAAAAACATAAATCACCGCCATGCAAGATAGTATTTTAATTTTCCGAACCTCCATCACTAAGGAGCAAGACATAACAAGAATAGGGATACTGTTTACACAATATCCCCAGATTCATAAATGGAATGTAGACTTTGAAGATTGGGAAAAGGTATTAAGGATAGAATGTCGGGGCATCACTCCGGCTGATGTTTCAGATATACTACAGACCATCAATATCCGTGCAATGGAGTTGGAGTAAAACGAATCATTCAGCTTGACTATTATTATTCCATAGCTTTATCTGATCGACAACAACTCCTTCATCCAATGCCGTAATGGTCAATATATGTTTATCCAAACTTTGCAAAGCGTGTCCAGTTATCCGTATAGCCTGATTCCGCAGATTATTTTCTTTCCACTCCTCGCTTCTACCCTCGGTATGGTAATCCACTGTTTGTGCCTGTCCGTCGTCAATGGCTATGGAATATCTGATTTCTTTACCTTCCACAGGGTGATTGGGAGCCAGAGATAGCTCTACCCATACAGAATCAGCATTTTCTGCCTCAAACGTATAGCTAACCTCACTTTTAACCGGCAGACTGATTGCCTTACGTTCATAGCCCAGACCATGAACCAACGGCTTATCTCCTTTATGCGCATCATATTCCGCTCCATTGAAAAGGCAAAGCGGCGTTTGAGTCTGTGCAAACGAAGTAGTAGCTATGGTATGCGGCACACGCTCAAAAACAGGTAGTCTGCGAGGCCGGTAATCCATGATATGCCGCCACTTGCCACCGTTCAGTGAGTTATATTTGTCCGTCAACGATACAATCTCATCGTAAGCTGAATCACTGAGCTCCCAATCCGCTTTCCCATGACGCGCCAACTGTCCATACAGATGTTTCCGATTCATCTCTGCAGCAGCGCGAACGGGATATTCTACAAGTTGGAACCAGGTACCGTATTTCCCGGATGGGATATTTCGGGACATTTCCTGTACTTTATCCGAAATCACCTTATACTCCTGTATGCGCTGACGGATATATTCTTCACTCCACGGAAGGTCGGACACGACCTTATATGCAGGGTCTTTTTCTTCTGTCCGCGTATTCCCCATATACTCGGGCTTACGAATATAGGCCAAGCGGTAGTATTCATTCATAACCGGCAGCAGTTCCTTGGCATTTTCTTCTCCGAACTCACGGCTCAGCCACGTATATAGATGCTTGTCCAGTCCACCGACATTGTTTTCAATAGCTTCAATGTCCCATGCCATATCCAGAAACAGTTCCGTCAGATATTCAGCAGGCTTAATATCCCCCACATTGAGTATCCACATATCTTTTGCACCTTTATCATAGGCAAGCCTCATCTGTGTATACAGTTGAGCAGGATGATTTGTACACAACCATAAATAATCGTGCGGACGGCCCCAATATGAGACATGGTAATAGATGCCGTTCCCTCCTTTGCGAGCACGTTCTGTGGCTGTAGGGAAATGCCGGATATAGCCATAATTATCATCACACCACATCAGGCAGACGTCCTCAGGGACTTCAAGTCCCATATTATAGACATCCAGCACTTCTTTGTAGGGGATAAATACCTGCGATACTTCTTCTACATTCGGGTTGACATATTTCGCAATCATCTCCCGCTGGTCTTTAAGGATATCAATCAAGGCAGCTTTTTGTTCCTGAGTCGTATTTGCTCCCAGCATTTTACTGTCGTGCACACCACGTATGCCAAGTGTATATATATTATCCGAGCCAGACAATTCTTTTACACGCTCTTCCCAGAATTTCAATACATTCCCACGGTTGTTTACATAATCGTAGGTACCGGTGCCGACATGTCTCCACTCGGCATTGGTGTTGCGCACCATAGGTTCACAATGGGAGGTGCCAACAAATATTCCATATTTATCAGCCATTTCTTTGTTACCGGGAGTCATGTAGAAAGCTACTGAACAATCGTGCATGGCAGGCCAGAAGGTATTAGCCCGTAAACGCAGCAGTAACTCAAAAATACGTGCATGGGTATCAGGCCCAATCTGCCCTTTGATGTCAGAAGGCTCATTCGTCAGATAGCTCCACGGCGTCAATCCCCAGTCCTCATCATTGAGAAAGATGCCACGGCGGGCAACAGAAGGATATTTCATGCTATGGAAGCCATCCGCCAACACAATGGTCTTTTTCTTTTCGACAGGCGAATCGGCCCACCACTCCCAGGGAGATACACCGATGAGGCGCGACAGTTCGAGAATTCCATACGCCGTTCCGCGTTTGTCGCTTCCCAGTATATACACCCGTCCGTTCCTGACTTGAATGACGAAACCTTCCTCGTGAGAACGTAAATCCTCAATTGATTTCCGGTCTATCATTTTTTCAGCATCACTGTTATTACCGAGTGTTCCGATGAAGAGTTGTCCATTCTTTTCCCGGACGAGTTTCCCGTCAAATACATGCTGATAATCCTTTGCCAAAATATCCAGTGCCGTCTGAACGACCTGAGTTTCATCAGGGCTTATCGACACTTGCAAGTCCGTCTTACTACGAAAAACAAAATCTGTGGAAGAGCAGCCTGAAATAATCAAGCCGAATAAAAAAACGATTATTAATTTTCTCATATATAATTCATTATTTATGTAAATCAGTAGTTGAATTAGGCTCATGATTGCGCGGTAATGAAGCAAATGACATTTAGTTTGATTTTAATATTTGAAAAAGAATATTATTTTACAAAAAGCAAACACTCAATCCGGGTCGTATATTTAGGGTACCTCAGTCGTATACTTAGGGCATCTCAGTATACGACTGAGGTACCCTAAGTATACGACTGAGATAGCCCCTATTTATATGCGCTCATAATCAAATTGTTACGTTTCGCTACTCAGTCAACAATTAATTCGGACAAATAAACAAAAAACACTTCATTCATTTCGGAGCAGTTTAGAGTTAAAATCAACTACTGATTCGCATTATTTAGTATTTAGATTAATAGCAGACGTCTTTATCCCATCAGAAGCAACTGTCAGCCTCATCTTCCCGGGGTGATAGTCCGAACGGATGATAACCATCGCCCGCCCGTTAAAAAGCGTCGGAGTGAGAGACTGGAAGCTCGCCATATCATTGGGAGAGGCTGTTCCAGAAGCGATAATGCAGGCGCCGTCACCTTCGGATGCAATCTGAATTTTACGCTGAGAATCATAGACGACATTGCCTTTCTTATCAACAAGTTCAATCCATACATACGACAAATCTTGCCCATCTGCCGAGAGGCGGGTTTTATCTGCAGTTACACGCAACCCGGTAGCCTCACCGGCAGTTGCCAACACCGTTGATGCACCTTCCTTATTATCATCTACTTCAACAGCTTTCAATGTTCCCTCTTGATAGGGTACTTCGAACGAGGCTTTGTATTGTTCATTAACGATTTTCTCTTCTACAAGAACATTGTTGAGATACAGCCTTACTTTAGGGGCACGCGTATATACATTCACTTTCAACCGCCTGTTCTCCATTCCGGGAAATGTCCATGAGAGCCGTTCTTCGGGCCAGCCCCAGAAACTCACTTTGCGTATTTTACCTTCGGCAACAGGCACTTCAACAGCCATACTGATTTTCCGTTCATGCCACAGGACATCGCGGTAATAGGACTGCGGCTTCTTAACCCCTAACAAGTCAATATCCCCGCACCAACCATTAAACCAGGGCCAACTCATGAATTGATGAACATTTTCTTCAGGGTCAACTTCAAGGGAGTTCCCTATCCCCGACTCTCCCAGATAATCCATGGCCGTCCAGATGAAATCTCCGATAACATAAGGATGTTTCTCTACCATATCCCAGTTGTGGGAGGCTTCCGTTGCCACACTCTCGCTTCCGAATATAATCCGCTGCGGATACTTCGCATGGTCTTCTTCATAGAATCGCCACATATAGTTATATCCGGCAACGTCCAGATGATGGAAAGCATTATCAAGAGGAAGCATATTCTTCCGGTCCTTATCCCAATGCTTGTTCACGCCGGCGGTGACGGGACGCGTACGGTCGTATTTCAGAATCTCATTTTTCAGGTATCCTGCCGTCTCTCTTCCTTCATCGGTGATGCGTTCACGGATTTCGTTGCCAATGCTCCACATGATTACCGACGGACGATTACGGTCTCTCAGCACCAACGCCCTGATGTCCTTGGCACTCCACTCGTCAAAATACAGATGATAGTCCTGCGGATTTTTCTTCCCACGCCATTGGTCAAACGCTTCATCAATAACCAGCATACCCAAACGATCGCAAGCCGACATGAAACTCTCCGACATCGGATTGTGAGAGCCTCGAACCGCATTGTAGCCGTTCTTCTTCAGTATCTCGACTTTCCGCTCCTCCGCGCGGTCGAAGGCTGCCGAGCCCAGTAATCCGTTGTCATGATGCACACAGCCACCTTTCAATTTCGTCTTAACTCCATTAAGTTCAAAACCATTCTCAACAGAAAATGAGATTGTACGGATACCAAATGGAATGGCCACCTCATCCAAGCGGGTACCGTCTTTCCACAAACTAATTCTGGATGTATATAGGTCGGGGGTTTCCGTCGACCAGAGTCTGGGCTTTTTCACCTGGAGGTGGAAAGGTATTTCAAGGGTATCACGGCTTGCAACCTTTGTACTTTGGGTAGCCTTGGATACGGTTTTTCCTGTAGGCGAAACCAGTTCAATGCGAACCTCAAAATCCGTTGCACTATCATTTCCGTTCACCACAGTAGCAGTCAGTGAAACATCAGCCTGATTATCCGCAATACGGTTTGTGGTTATGAAAGTCCCCCAATCGTCAATGTGCGATGGAGCGGTACGTATCATCCAGACATGCCGGTAGATGCCTGAGCCGGTATACCAGCGGGAGTTTTTACCCTCATTGATAACCCGCACGACAATCACGTTTTCCTGCCCTGCCGGATTGCAATATGGAGTTATATCGAAGCGGAAAGTGGAATAACCATAAACATTACGATGAGCCTTCCGACCGTTCACCCAGATTTCGGACTGGTTGTATATACCTTCGAAATAGAGCTCATGCCGTTTACCGGCATCTTCCGGTGAAATGACAAAGGTTTTACGGTACCATCCTTCGCCTCCAAGCGTTTGTCCCGTTGCTGCCCCTCCGGGACTTTTCTTGCTGAAAGGGCCTATGGTTTCACCGGGAATCTGCTCTTTCAATGGTTCAACACTCCAATCGTGTGGAAGATTTAATAACCGCCACGAGGAATCATCATAAACAGCTTGATGGGCATTTTCCAGATTACCCAGACTAAAACGCCATCCTCGGTCAAATAATTCTTTCCGGTCTGATTCTCCGGCTTGCATAACCTGCATTACACACAGTAATAGCGTTAAATAAATAATTCTCCTTATTGTTTCAAACATGGTATAATTATAAAAGATTTAAGAATCACTCATTAATAATCACATTTTTGGCAGACAAGCCATCAATAATATCCACATCATATTTCCCATTTTTCGCTTTTATGCGCAAATCCTCAAAATGAAAGTTGGACAGCCTATACTGCTCTGATTTCTCTACGACAAAGAATCTATTACATTCCAATTCTATATTGCGCATTGCAATATTATCTGCATAAGACAATGGAACATCCTTCCGGTCTTCCAGATTGAAGAACTGCGTCCAGGGGCGAATCTGAATAAAATTCTTTGCACTGCCCTGAATATCTTCTACTAAAATATATTCATATCTTTGAGGAGTATCCGGGCGCATCTTCAGCCTCAATAAGTTTTCAGCCTTATCAATCTTAGAACGACGCAGAACTATATTGCGATTATGAATCCCCTCACTTCCACAAGTTAGCGCACCATGACAGTAGCCAAAAGTACAATCTTCAATCAAGATATTACTATTCACACCATTATTGGGGTCCCGGTCCGCCCATGGTCCCTTTCCCCCTTTTAAAGCGATGCCATCATCATCTACTGATATATAGCAATTCTTTATCAGGACATTGGTACATACATCAATGTCTACACCGTCCGTGCTGGGAGCATGCACCGGAGAGGTTGGCGAAGTGATATGCAGGTTCAATAGCCTCAACTGTTCACACTTGTAAAAATGGGTGGTCCAGAAAGGTGAGTTTATCAATCGCACTCCTGAAATCTGCACATTCTTACTATTAGATACATAAAGCAGACGAGGACGAAGTTCATCCATATTCGTACACTTAGGATTTACCTCACGACGCAGCCAGAATGATTTCCAGTATCGCATACCGTTGCCATTGATCGTTCCTTTACCGGAAACGGTGAAACCGTCAACCTCATCAGCATTGAGCAAAGCAGCAAAATATTTCAGTGACTGACCTTCCATACGGGTATCCACCACTGCAAAATCACTAATATCATCGCTCCCTTTCAGTGTGGCTTTTTCTTCCAGATATAAATGGGTTTTAGGTTTAAAGAAGAGAGAACCGCTTAAGAATGTCCCCTTAGGGATTATGACTACTCCTCCCCCATTTTTCTCGGCAGAATCGATGACTGCCTGTATCTTCTCAGTTTGCACGATGGTACTGTCATTGACTACTCCATAATCCGTTATGCAGTATTTTTTGCCGAATGCATTTATATCTGCTTCTTTACTTTGATAGAACCAGGCAGGAATAAGTGTACCGTCGGGAAATCTTTCCTGCCGCACATTAGGATATAGCTCTTCAAATAGAACACCTTTTGATTGCTCACCTTCTATATTTGCAATTACTTCCCCTTCCGGAGTGATGAATTTCACTTTTCTGAAAAGAACATCCCTACCGTCCAGAATATTGATTTTATTATCCTGAGAATGGATGGTGATATTACTCAGCGTAAACCCCTCAACATCATTCAACCTGGGAATAATCTGTTTACAATGGACTGTACCATTCTCTATGAGAACATTTCTGAGGGGGACTTCAGGAATGCAAATGGCAGTAATCATCCTGTCAGAAGATTCCACAATGAAATCTCTGACATGAATGTTTCTCACTACCGGAGTCAGGCTGTTAATAGCACGTAGAGGCATTCGGTCAGCCAGTTCACCTACCCATCGTTTGCTGCCCAGAAGTTCCCACTTGAAAGCATCTTTCACATCAATCATGCGGATACGTTCATACAAAACATTCTCGGTGCCACCACCACGGGGACGGCGTGTCTTGAACAGTATGCCTGTCATTGTACCCTTGAAAACACAATCATGAGCATAGATATTCTTTATATTCCCCGCTGTTTCGCTGCCACAGGTTATTCCGCCCGGACCGTTAGTTGCCAGCGAATGACGGATAACGACATTTGCTGTGGGCCGTCCTATATGTACACCTTCTTCTCCTCTGCCGGATTTCAGCGTAAAGCAATCGTCATGCGTATTTAAGGTGCAATATTCAATCAGTACGTTTTTAGATGATTCTATATCTATTCCATCACCACGCGGTATTTCCAATGAGTTGACTGTAATCCCACGTATTATTACATTTTCGCAATAAGTAGGAACCACATTCCAAAGGGCACTACGATTCATGGTAATGCCCTCAATAAACACATTGGTACAGTTGATGGGAGCAATCGTTCTGGGAGGCTGAAAATCCCGTCCTTCCATGCCGTCGAACAGACGTTCGTTTAAGGGCATGGTTGCAGGTACGTCAATTTCTACAACGGCAGCCGTATTGGTACGTTTTCTGACCTCCGAATCCAAAGCCGGCCCCGTTATCGTCCCTTTGCCGGTAACTGCTATATTATTCTCGCCATCGGCATAGATAAAAGCACCTGCTCCAAACAGTTCGATACCCTCGTGACGCGTAAATACAGCCGGAAGATAATCTTCAATGTCCCCGGAGAATTCAATTTCAGCACCCTCGGCAATATGAAGATTCACATTGCTTTTCAGCATAATACGCCCCGACTTCCATCGCCCTGGCGGAACAAGTACCGTTCCTCCCCCTTTTTTATTCACATCTACAATAGCCTGATTAATGATGGAAGTAACAAGAACATTTGATCTTGCTCCTCTCTCGGATATATTAATTGTAATATCAGGAAAAACAGGTCTTTTGAATTGTGGCATATCGAAAGATACTCCCTTGACAGGCTCAATATCATCGGGCATCAAAGCTGCACCAACTTCCCCTATCTCTGGAATATCCTGCTTGCTTTGTGCCCCTATAGACGTCCATGAGAGGCACAACATGATCGGTAATGCAATTATATATTGTTTTATCATTCTCTTCAATATTTTTCCGATTATAGCCCCAGAGTTCTCAATAAGCCCAATCAAGGTTCAAACTTCAAATAAAATTTCCCTTTCAGAGGTTCAGTATGATCAGAACTGATAAAAATGTTCTGCTGGCTTTGCGGTCCAACCTCAGATGCCTTCTTGAATTTAGTTCCCACAGCACTGATAGCATTCAGTATGGATAACTGACCGTCAGGAAAAATGCCGAGTGTATTATCATTGTTTCGCTTTTCCGGTTTTTCCGGCGTAAACAGATGCAAGAATAAGTTTTGCTTTTCTGCTACAATCCTCAAAGTTCCATATGTGGTAAACAAATCAGCAGCATATAAATTTGAATGAAATCCTTTGAACTCCGGATATTCCCACGATTGCCCGGTAACAGTATTATTATATTCCTTTTCCCAAATGCCGAACGTTACTCCTTTCATCCGATTCTTCCATACCCGGTAAGGACCGTTTCCCAGCCATCTGACACCTTTCACACTTTCTTCGGGAAAATCAAAAGTTACCCCTATTTGATCGTAAGATCCTCCTACATCAAATGAATAATCCACTTCAATCCACTCAGCCGGCAGCATACTAATCCTTATCTTATTCCTCAATTGTTTTTCATCTCCTTCTTGTTTAAATAAGAATTCTACCACATTCTTTCCATCACCAGATATCTCTGTCCCCGAAACTTTGAAGTTTCCAACAGTAAACCGCGGGCCGTTTTCGAGTGGCAATGTCTTACCTTTCACCTCTATCTTACTAATTATCCCCTTCTTCTTATCGACTACAAGAGTGGTATGCCCTTTGGTGTAACGAGCCTCTTCGGCAGTCTCCAGAAATTCAGGTTGAGTGCCCTCTTTCTCAACAAGTCTTTCGGCATACCGACTGGCTGATGTTATGGTGCGTGTCCATGTATAAATCTCCTTTCCATCCGGAGCAAATCCCCTCAGATAGAATGCATCATAATGAGAAATATCATCCGGTAATTCAACCTTCAATATACCAGACAATCCAGGTGCCACATCTGGGACGTCCACACTCGTTTTAATCATAGATACTTTCCCTGAGGGATAATCAATCTTAGCCCACTCAGCACTGAAAGAGCACTGATTAAGATTGGTAAAATGATAACGATTCTGAACTTTGATTTTCCCATCAAAAGAAAGAGGCAAGAAATTGGATCCTTCCGGATAAACGGGAGACCAGATTTCTTTAATAGCATAAAAACTACCTTCTTTTTCACGATAAGGACCTACTATACCGTCTGCTCCACGATGCCCGTGAGCATCCATGATTCCTCCTTTATCATTCCGGACTACTCCCTGATCTGCAAAATCCCAAAGAAACCCTCCGGCACTGAGTGGTGTATGAAGCATCAGATTCCAGTAATCGTCGAGTCCTGCACCATGCCCACCATCATAAACCCCGTGCAAGAATTCCGTAGGGAAAAAGACCTTGTTCCCCTGGAAAAAGAAATCAGTACCTACTCCATAAGAATTGTAATGATACGTATTCACATTCTCTTCTTCGAGCCAGGGATGAATAACTAAACGTTTCTGGATGTCGTAACGGGCAAATTCAGGCAACAATTCAAAGTTGAATCCTCCTTCATTACCATTAGCCCACATCACAATACAAGGGTGGTTCACATCACGTGTAATCAGCTCCTTAACCAGCTTTTTGCCCACCGGAGTTTCGTACGGAGGATACTGCCAGGCGGTTAATTCATCAATCACATACAAACCGAGAGAATCACATACTTCAAGGAAATGTTTGTCCGGTGGATAATGTGACATACGTACGGCATTCATATTCATTTCTTTAATCAACAGGGCATCGTTCAGGCTGATAGTACGGTTGCTGGCTCTGCCCGAAGTTGGCCAATGCGTATGCCGGTTGACACCTTTAAAACGTATTTTCGTACCATTCACATAAAAGCCATCCCCCGGACGCAGTTCGACTGTTCTGAAACCAAACTTCTCAGTAATGCTATGTTGTTCCTCATTATCTTTTAGCAAAGTAACCTTCACCTCATATCTGTTTGGAAATTCCGACGACCAAAGAGCAGGATTGGAATAAGCAGCTGTTAATCGCAGGGAATCTGTCTTCCCGATGTTCTGACGAATGGGGGGACCATACAATTTCCCATCCAATGTTTTTACCTGAGCAATAATCTCACCCTTTGAAACCGTTTTATCCAGAAAAACATCCATTGTGAACTTTCCATCACATTTAGCATCAATAGCAATACGTTTAATATGATTTTGAGGCAATGCTTCAAGCCACACCGGACGGAATATTCCTCCGAACACCCAGAAATCAGCCTTACGTTCGGCTTTTTCCACAGTTGCATTAGCAGAAGATTTGTGTACTGTTACCTCCAGTAAGTTTTCTTTTCCATATCTCAGTAATTTGCCGACATCGTAGCGAAAACGATAGAACGCTCCCTGATGTACCGGTCCGGCACTGCGCCCGTTTATCCTCACCTCGGTGTCAGTCATGGAGCCCTCAAAAACAATATTCACTTTCTTATTTTTCCATCCGGCTGGAACAGCAAAATTATAACGGTATTTTCCACTTTCATTAACTCGTTTTGTGTCATGTCCATAATTGAAGTGCCCGAATCCATGAAACTCCCAATTCGAAGGCACAGGTATCTGTGTCCATTTGCCACTGTTTTGTCCGGCAGTACAATAAAAATCCCACATAACAGCATCATCTGTACCCTTACCTGAAAGATAAAGAGATTCGGTAGATTGAGCTGACAGCAATATGCTGAATAACGCCATCAGAATAGTACATAGTATATTTTTCATAAGGTAAATAAGTTTTGTTTTATCGAATAAGTTCAGAATATATTAAAAGAATCACTCTACAGTAAGTATCTTCACCGGCCCCCAAAGTCCGGATTTCTGTAATGGAGAATCAGCCTTCCAATGATTATTATCAGTCTTTACAATTCTCTCTTCCGGAGCCAAACGGTGGTCACCTATCAAACGGTTCATCCAGGTGTTCACAACTTCTACTTCAAGTTTGTTTTTCCCTTTCCTCAATTTTCCGGTCACCTCAAGCTGATAAGGCGATGTCCATACGCCACCTACATATTCGCCGTTGACTTTCACTTTTGCCATAGCGCTCAGATCACCCAAATCAAGATAAAGTTTTTGGTTCTTAGGAACTTTGCCTAGAGTTAGGATTGTGCTATAAACAGCCGTTCCCGAATAGTAGCGGATGCGTTCATCATCACACTCAGTCCAGTCTTTCAACTCATGAAATATGACCGGTTCAGATGGTCCCCGTTTAATGGAATCATGCTCAAAAGTCACCATCCAGGGAGCAATTTCAACACTGAGATTCTTTTTAAGTGGAAAATTGCTTAATCCCTTCTTGTTCGAAGGCAGTCCTTCGGTGCGGAATACAATAAACATACTGCCATCTACCTCCAAGTGCAAGGGTATCCCGGTTATTTCGCCATTTTGATGAAATACAGGTAATGGGCGCGTGGTACCTGTCACAGCATCCCACAGTTCAGGTTGCATCCCTTTTATTCTGAAATCAGCGATGAAAGAAACAGGCTTATCGCTGATATTAGTCAAGAAATAAATATCCTTATCGCCTAACGAACGATGAAGATAACGAACCGACGGATTGTCAACCAGGCAATCGGGAGCAATCTCTATAATCCTGAAGACCTCTTCGAGAGATAAATCTTTCATTACCATCCCCTTTCCATACCTATGATATTTGGTAGAGGCGTCGCCCCACATTCTGCCTGCAGCTTCTTGCACTATGCGGTCGGCATCGGGATAATTCTGCAAACTGGGTGAACGATTGGGGCGCTGCCCCAACACGATGGCACCATCAGCAACCAGTTGTTCTATCTTAGCCAAAACTTCGGGACGCATCGTATCCTGAGGGGGGAGTACAAGTAGACGATAAGTAGTTCCATGAGGCAACACCAGCCTACCGTCCCTAACATACATATCACGCAAGATAACCTCCGAATTAATATAATCATAACTATATCCCTGCGGTATTTCCGGTTGCCGGATACCCGTCATTTTAGGCGTATCTTCACCAATATAGTAAGCAACGTCAGCTACATTCAGCCCCTGCTGCAACATATAATTACATCGCTTAAGATACTGTATAAACAAATCGACATGGCTAAACCAGGTATTCTTGCGATTGAATTCTGTTCCGAACCAAGCATCAACACCGGGATAGACATCCTCATAGGCCTGCTGAATGTATACATGAAGCAATGTACTGTTGATTCCTTCCGCAAAATAATAGTCGGCATACCTCTTCAAGCGCTTCGGATAGGAGCTGAAAGATTTGTTATTATCCCACGAACCGCTGGTAAAAGATTCGGCCCATACATGTTTCTTTCCATAAATATGAGCGGCAGAAGCAGCCCCACGGTTTTCATATCGACTGTTTCTTATCGGTTCATCCCAAAACTCACCACTGACTTCGTCGGCTTGTCCGCCATATTGCAGGAATTCGCCCGGAAAGCCGGAATGCCCATAGTTTTCTATCCAAGTTACCATGCCATGTTTATGGCTCGCTTCTGTTAATCCTCCCACATAATCATAAGCCACCTTATCTGCTACAAAGCGACGAACATCCCACAAGAAACGGTCGGAGACATCCGGATTCCCAATAATATGCCCTTTAAAAACAGGCAAGAAAGGGGTTGCATCATAGCCATAACGCTGTTTGAACTCATTCAGAAAACCATCTGTAAAATTTTGTCCACCTCGTTCGTAACTATCTACCACCACTACTTTCAGTGTTTTACGATCTTCTTCCGGTACCCGCCTCAACACCTCGCCAATAAACGCATCAAAATGACTTTGTATGTGTTCTTTATTTAACTTATCGGCTTCAAGCCCTTCAGCTTCAAAAGAAACCGGACCGTTTCTGACATCAATCACTCTCATACCTGTCCGCATAATAATCCATTCTCCTTCAGGCACATTCCAGTTCAAGATGCCATCAGCTGACATGAAACTTGAAATATCAATCACTTGCCGGGCCTGAGGGACATCTACCGATGCACTATAAGCAGGTTGTGGTTGCCATAAAGTTGACTTCCAAAGCGGATTTCCTCCCCATATCTTTGCCAGTTTCTTTTCTGTTAAATTTTTGAGAACAGGAGTAGAACCCAGTACAATGCGACTCATCCGGCTGTCTTCTTTTCCTATTTTATTGAATATAAGCCTAAAAAATTTACTTTTCAACTCTCCTAATGAATGAGCATAAGGAGCATAAGGTTCGAAGCCTGCACTTGCCGGATTCTCCACGCTATCCCTGCGTTCTATATTGAATTTATGCACGGTTTTGTATTCACCACCATCCTTTACCTGCACTTCTACTTTCAGATTCATATACTCAAACGGATAGAGTGTCAAACTACGCGCAGTAATAGTATCGGGCAGTTCAATATACAATGATCCTTCTCCTCCTGCTAAAATATATTTTGCCTTATCTTGATTAAAAGAGGAAGCCACTTGCAAATCGCCTGACGAAGTAATAATTGCTCCCGGCATTTCCAGAAGATTTTGCTCATAATCAGGTGCAACCGGGAAAGCCAGAACTTTCACATCTTGAAAAAGAGTATCAGGTTGTGTTAATTGCCGGGATAACTTCAGAGGTCCTTTCACCCGAAGTTCCGAAGCATCCAGATAACGCATAGCTTGTTCCGGCTTAATCCAGGGACCTCCCGACTGGCTCCATCCCGGGCAATTAAAGAGCCCGGTTTCTATATCTAACTCTGAAGCTGTTTTAAGGGCAGTATGAAGTATTTCCCACCACTCATCCGAGTTCCATTTGACATTCCCGAACCATTGTCCGGTAAGATCCCTTGACCAACTGGTACGGTTACGAATATTACTGCCGATGAATACCCGATTTATCCCTGCCGCCTTCATGGCATGCAGATCTTTAATCACTCCTTCTTGAGAAATGTGGTCATTGACCCAATACCAGTAAACAGCAGTACGGACGCTGTCCGAAGGGAAAAGAAACCCCTTTTGCAACAAATCAGATTCATGGTCAACAAAGGGTTTCTTTCGATCGAAATTAGCGGCCTGCATAACTTGTATCGCATTCCAAAGTATAAGTATGAGACAACCAAATTTCCAAATGGTATTATTATTCATGGTATAGTTTTAAATTTGAAAGACCGAGCAGATTGTTTGCCCGCAAAATTAAGCAATAGAATAAAAGCAGCCCTGTAGATTTGTACAAAGTAATGTATAAGCGTACAAGGCCTCATTGCATCAATCATAAATTGGAAGTAAAGAGATGCGGAGACGCACATTGCGCATCTCCGCAATCATCTATTTTTCATACCCCGGATTCTGTGTCAAATTAGGGTTCTCATTCATTGCACTTTGAGGTATCGGGAATAACACATGATAATCTTCTGCATTGAATCCCTTTTCCCGTACTTTTTCGATGAACTTACCAAAGCGGATAAGGTCCGGGCGACGATGCCCTTCACAATAAAGTTCGCGCCCTCTTTCATCCAGCAGAAAATCTCTCAAGGTTTCCTTTGTATAATCTTCCTGTTTAATCAGCGATGCATTTGCACGATTCCGAACTAAATTGATAAGATCAATACATTCTTTTGTTGGTCCATTGATTTCATTTAATATTTCCGCACGAGATAAGAGAACATCAGCATAACGGAAGACAATAAAATCATTTCCTTGCATAGCACCTTTTTGTTCCGGGTCTTCCGAATATTTCATTGGAGCCGCCCCAGTAGCCTTGGGATGATCAACTACACGAAAATCAACCATATTACCGTCTGTATCAGTGTAATACCGTACAATAGTTTCCAGACGTGAGTCATTCTGCTCGTATTTATCATAAAACGCCCAAGGCATTTTAAGTCCTCCCGAAATATTGATTTGTCCTCCAACCTGCGATTTATATGTAGGTGTTGCCGGCATTACAGAAGAGAAATAGGTCCAGGCATAAGCGTCAGTAGATGTGATTCGCTGTATCGCGAAAATCCGCTCAACATTGCTCGTACCTTCATTATTAATATCAAAAACTGATTTATAAGGTTGCATCAAATCATAGACTCCAAGGTCCATTATTTTCTTTGAAATATCCGCAGCATTCTGCCATTGCTTATCATTCATATAAATCTTCATAAGTAATGTCAATGCCGCCCCTTGCGAGAGCCTGCCCAGATTTTCCTGTGATTGTACAATATCAAGCAATTCATAAGATTCAAGGATTTCTTTTGTCATAAAAGAGACATATTCTTCATTAGACGGTCTTTTAGGTTTCCACTCCTTATATACATCATTAGCGATATCAGGGTCCGTAACAATAGGTACTGCCCCTACCATACTATATAGATAATTAGCATACAGCACACGCAGTACCCGTAATTCCGCTATATATTTGTTTTTCTTAGTATCTTCAACAGTAGAGTGTTGAAAGGCATCTATCACACGTGTAGCCTTGGTTATTCCTTTCTGATATTGTTCATAACATGACTTACCAGCCATATCATTAGGTGTCCAAAGAAAACGTTCTGTTTGCTGCCAAGGATTTCCCCAACTCGTATTCAGTTCATCTGTTGTAAGTGTATTTAATGTCCAACCAGCATTATTCAGCCACTGCATAATAAAGCTATTTCCCAAAGTATTATATACTCCTATGGTTGCTGCATGCAAATCAGCCTCACTCTTAGGAAAATTCTCAGAATTAATTTTGTTATAGTTCTCATAATCCAGATCAAAACATCCGGTAAACAAACATCCGGATATCAATATAGAAATAAAATTTAAAAATGTCTTTTTCATGATTTACATAGTTTAAAAGGAGAGTTCAACACCAAAAGAATATGTTCTCTGATTAGGATAGGCAGTATAGCCATCTGTTTCAGGGTCCGAGCCTGAGTAATTAGTGATTACAAACAGATTCTGCGCATCAAAATATAAACGGGCATGTTTAAAAACACCTCTGAACATCTTAGCCGGCAAAGTATAGCCCAACGTTATATTTTTAAGACGGATGAAATCAGCCTTTTCAATCCAAAAGTCTGTACTTGTCTCATACTTATTATACAAGCCCGACGGATATTTCCCATTAGGGTTTGCTGAGGACCACCTGCCAAATGAGTCCGTTGTCACATTATCACTGAAACGGAATCTATCTGCACTAAGAAAATCCCTGCGCGTCTCGTTATTCAACTGTCTACCTATCTCTCCATAGAAAAACAAACTTAAATCAAAATTCTTATATCTGAACGTATTGCCCAATCCGAAACTGAGGTCGGGAACACTACTTCGGATTATTGTTTTATCCGCATCGTCAATCACCCCGTCAGCCTCGCCGGAAAGCTGTTTTTTCCCATCTTTATCAAGTATGAAGTTTCCACTTTCATCCTTCAACCAACCATTTATGTCTTTGACCTTTATGCTTCCCGGAGGTGCGTCCTTCATGTGAGGAACAACTTCCCCTTCTTTGATTAACCCATCACTCAGATAACCATATGTGATATGAAGCGGGTCCTTTTCAGTCTGATATATAGATAAAATAGTAAATGGATTTCTCTCTTTCCAGCTATCTTTATACTTGAAAAGATTTAAATCGGTTGTCCATGTCAAGTCTTTGTTACGGATATTGACACTATTCAACTGGACTTCAAATCCCTTACTTTCCGTCTTACCCAAGTTATCAGCCACACTACTTACCGGATAATAACTTCCCACGGTACGCCAACTTAGCAAATCGGAGATTGTTTTCTGATAATATTCAAAAGTTCCTGTCAGTCGATTATTAAACAGCCCCCAGTCCAATCCAATATTAAACTCAGTTGTTGTTTCCCATTTGAGACGGGGATTAGGTAATTGACTTTCAGAAACACCTGACATCAAGGTATTCCCCAACACATAATTAGCACCGGTGGCATAAAAAGCATATGCATTACCTCCAATTTCCGCATTTCCCGTTTGCCCCAGACTTAAGCGAAATTTCAGATTAGATATCAGTTTCTGTTTCTTCATAAAATTTTCTTCACTGATTCTCCATGCAAAAGCTCCTGATGGAAAATATCCGAATTTATTATCCGAACCAAATTTATCACTACCATCGGCACGTATCGTAAAAGTGAACAAATATTTATCTGCTATATCATAGTTTACACGACCAAAATAAGACAAGTACTTTGTAATAGTCTTATCACTTTCAACAGATTTGGTCAAATCCCCTCCGGCTTGTAGATTGTTCACACCAAATATATCTGTTATAAAGCCTGAGTTTCCACCATATAACTTTTCAGTCGTGAACTTTTGATAAGCATATCCTCCCATCACTTTAAATTGATGGTTATTGAATATTGTTTTTGAATATGTCAGAGTAGCATCAAGCAAGTAATCATTTTTACGTAATTCTGTAATACCAGCTTTACCATTTGCAATCATACCTGTCAGAGTGGTTCTCGGATAATAGGAAGTAGACTTAGCAAACGAAGAGTTCATTCCCCAACTCATGCGGAAATCCAGATTTTTAGCAAGGTTTACATTCCAAAAGTTATTAATCAGAGTCCGGAATGTATTATTCTTATTCTCAACTTCTCTCCAAGATACAGGATTAGGAATACCAGAATGATCAGGATTAATTGTATAATTACCCTCTTCATCATAGATAGAGAGATATTGCGGATACATCATTGCATGTTTAATTATTCCGCCATCAGCATTTACCGAAGTAGGCTGGACTGTATTATCCTGAGTGGTTTGACTACCGGATATAGATACACCCGTAGTCAGCCATTTCGCAAGGTCAAGTTCAAAATTCAAACGTCCCATATATTTCTCCATACCACTATTTATAACAATACCTTTTTGACCGAAATGACTCAAAGAGAAAAGATAGCGTATATTTTCAGCACCTCCGTTGATAGAAACGCTTTCCTCATTAATTAGTCCGGTACGGGTAATTTCATCAAACCAGTCAGTGACGTTTGCAGCATTTGCTATTTGCCCATCTGTAAATCCGACTTTAGGACTTGAGGTTACAGAAGAAGGATCAACATTCCCATAAGGAGCTATTTTATTGTCATAAAGCCATTCTTCCCGAAAAAAAGCATTAGCCATAGTCATGTAATCACGTGCTGATACCATATCATATGGATTGGACACAGTCTGGGCTGAGACATTGGCTTTAAAGTTAACATTCATAGTACCGGTTTTACCTTTTTTGGTATTGATAAGTATTACGCCATTAGCTGCGCGGGCACCATAAATTGCAGTAGCACTCGCATCTTTCAAAACTTCTACAGACTCAATATCTCCAGGATTTATTGTATTAATATCTCCGCCCGGGAATCCATCAATGACATATAAAGGTGTGTTTCCCGCTTCTATAGATGCCGACCCACGAATTACCATATCATAACCACCACCCGGCGCTGCTGACGTTTGCCGGATAGATAGGCCAGGGACACGTCCGACAAGTAAATTGGAGACAGAAGTAGTCGCTACTTGGGGAATGTCATTCATCTTCACAGAAGATAAGGCTCCGGTTAGATTCGACTTCTTAACTGAACCATACCCCACAACCACCACTTCTTCCAGTGTTTGCAAATCATCCTGCAAACGGATGGAAAATGAATTTTTCCCTTTAACTGATATATCCTGGGAAATAAATCCAATATAGGAAATCTGGAGAGTGGCATCATCAGGAGTCTCGATTTCAAATTCTCCATTCAAATCTGTGATGACACCGTTTGTGCTTCCTTTTATCAGGACACTTGCTCCAATAACCGGCTCACTACTCATATCTGTAACTACTCCTTTTACTTTCTTTTGCCGGGTGTTTGCACTGGCTTTTGTTTTTATGGCGATTGTATTCCCCGTTTGCACATATTCCAGATTACGGGTAGGCAACAAATTATCCAATAACGTTTTAACAGGCTCATTGGTTACTTCTAAAGTTATATGCTTATAGGGTTCTATAACCTCATCAATATAGGAAAAACGGATGTCTGACTTTTTCTCGATTTCTTTCAGCAATTCTTTAAGTGTTACGTCTTTAACTGATAAGGTTACATTTGACTTCTGGGCCGAAAGTGTACTCGGAAGAAATAAAAAAAAGATTGCCGATAATAGGAATATACGGCACAATGTATTATCTTTACACAAGATATTAATTGATTTCATGTTATTATACATAGTTTAAATTGGTTAATTCATTTATAAAGACTGTTTCTCGACTGTCTGTAAGGTGAATGACCTTCTAGGCCGAAGAATATTGCCCATTCTTCGGCTTTTCTATATTTCAGGATGTATTCATAGTACTTTCTTTAGAGGGTTAATAATTCAATTTAAGATTAATCACATTTCCTATTTTATTGTATTCAAAATCATAATGTTGCTGCAGGTTAAGCAAAACTGCATTTACATCGTCTTCATGAAAGGTGCCGGTGAATAAATCCTTCGGATAATTGCCCTCCGTATTTATAGTCACCCCATAATATATTTCCAGTTGCTTGATGACTTCTTCAAATGTTTTGGAGCGGAACATCATATCACCTCTTTTCCAGGCTGTATCTTCCCACACATCAGTAGTGCTTATGTTCCAGGCACCTGTGAGTTTATTGTAGCGTATCTTCTGATTGGGTTTGAGGATTTCTTTTCTGGGAGTGGGCATCTTCAAGGTTACTTCCACTTTACCCTCTACCAGTGTCGTTTCAAACCAGTCGTCATGAGTGGTGGCGTAGAAGTTGAATACGGTTCCCAGTACTTTTACCGAAATTGCAGGATTATCTACTATAAATGGCTTCTTCTCATCACGTGCTACGTCAAAATAAGCTTCTCCGGAGAATTGTACCTTTCTTTCTTGCTGTCCGAAAGAAGCCGGATAAGATAACGCTGATTGTGCATTCAGATATACTTTCGTACCATCGGGCAATGTGACCATAGCCTTCTCACCCTTCCCTACCTGAACAAGATACTCAGAATCCAATGTTTTCTGCATTTCTCCCCGGTCTATATACAGATAAGCTGAAAGCCCGGTCATCAGGCATATAAATACGGCTGCTACACTTCGCCAAATCGTCCGATTGATATTGTAACGCGGTTTTGGCAGGAACGTTTTTCTGAGATTCCGGAAAATTTGTTCACGTACACCTTTAGGGGCTTCACCCGGAGATTCATACGCCTCCCACAACTGAGACAGAATTTCATCTATCTCCTTGCTATCAATCCGGCACATTAATTCCTTCAAAGCTACAGCTTCGTCGGGAGTTAACCGGTTATTCAGATATTTCCTTAACAGTGGTTCTATGATATTATTCTGATTCATGGCTCGTAAGTTTATAGGAGATACGATCAGAAAACAAAAACCTAATCGTCAATTTACATGTTCTAAAACATATAATTAAAAGAATATGGAAAGCAGGAAGGAAAAACGAGACATTTTTTCCCGAATGGTTTTCATGGCTTGTGATAGATGATTGTAAACGGCTTGTTCTGAAATATTGAGTTGCTGCGCCACATCAGCGGCAGTCAATCCCTGCTCTTTACAGAGTTCGAAAACTTCTGCTTGCCTGGGTGGCAACTCAGTCTTTACTCTGCAAAGCGTCTTTTTAAAGGTATCAAAGTCTAGTTCTTCCTCTTCAGTAACTGCAAGTTTCTCATCGGAGATATGAATCAAATAATCCTCAAACAGAGGAGTATGGAACTTCTTTTTTATTTCATCTAAAATTAAGTTATGGGCAATACGGTATAGCCAAGATTTAAATGATTTATCCAAATCGATATTGTGCCTGTTTATCCACACTTTAATAAAAGTATCCTGCACTATTTCTGCCGTAGTATCATGCGAGCGGGTTAAAGAAAATACGAATCCATATAAAAGATCGAAGTACCCTTCATACAATTTAGTAAAAGCATGATAAGATCCTTCCTTTAGCTGAAGCAATAATGTGTTTCTCACGTCAGTGTCCATATATTCTTTAGATTTACGACACAAACATAGCTATTTTCTCAGAGAAATCACAATAAGCCGACTTAATTATGGCAATTAGGTTTGTCTCTTATTCACCCTATTTCGTCATAAGAAACAGGAAGGTTGGTCTACAAACTCCCGATGATAAACTAATTCTGCTTACCTTCGTTGCCGGAATTAAAAGAGTGAAATAAAAAGATTAATAACGAAGAAAAACAAAAAGATGAAGAAAATTCTAGTATTAATACTATGTGCATTGGCTTATAGTACATTATCCGCCCAAACAGACGAGAACAAGAAGTCGGCCTTTCAGTTGAGCTTTGTGCCACCTCTGAGCACCAACGGAATGTATGCGTCTCAGTATACTAATCAAGTTTCCCTCAATTTATTGATAGGTGTTTCCCAAAATGAGGAATTACTCACCTGGGGAGGACTCTCGAACATTATTCTCAATAATGCAAAAGGGCTTCAATGGGCAGGACTGTCAAATTATGTAGGAAATGACGGACAAGGATTGCAAGTTGCAGGGTTAGTCAATATAAATAAGAACAGCTTTAGCGGTTTCCAACTGGGAGGATTGGCAAATACTGCATCGGAGATGAAAGGCTTCCAGTTCTCAGGGCTGACTAATATTGCAAAAGATGTGACGGGTGTTCAATTTGCAGGATTGGTCAATATTGCAAAGAACGTAAGAGGGGTTCAGTTCTCAGGGTTGGTGAATATAGCTGAGAATAGTGATTGCCCTATCGGACTGATCAACATCATTAAGAATGGTGAGATGGGAGTTGCTGTTACTTATGATGCCATAGGAAGCACGGTGGCATCATTCCGCTCGGGTGGTAAATATACTTATGGTATAATAGGTGTGGGCTATAATCATAAAACCATCAATAACTCATTGGTAACTGAAGGCGGATTTGGTGCACACATTCCTGTTACTCCCTGGTTCAGAATCAATAATGAGCTTAAATTCTCGGCTATTGGCAATGATTCGGACGAGCCTGTATTGAATGGAGGCTATTCGCTGATTCCGGCCTTCAGAATCGGAAAACACATTGAGTTATTTGCGGGAGTAGGTATCAACTATATGGAGACAAAGGATATCAATAACCATAAAATATTCCCTAATCATTCATTATGGAAGAAGGAGGGTTCTACAAGATTACAACAATTATATATAGGATACCAATTTGGGGTACAATATATATTCTGATAGGTCACAGCACTTTATGAGTGAGCACATAACACTCCGTAACTGAGCATCCAACACTCCGGGACTGAATACCCAAAACACCCGGATGTTTTCACCCAAAACATGGGGATGTTTTACCCTATAACACCCGGATGTTTTGGGGTAAAACATCCGGGTGTTTTCAGCGATAAGATGGAGATGTTTTGACCTTTCAGTCCGGGACTGATAAATGCTCAGTCCTATAGTGAAATACACTATATCCGTTAACTAAGTCCGCTCAGGAACTTTCTCCCCAACACGATACCTATTATAAAGAAAAACACTATATTTGCATCCGAATTCTAAAAGCAACGATTTTGGGCACAATTCTTAAATTTGTTATCGCTTAATATTAGCCTCACAAACCACAGGCTAATTTCTTTCGTTTGAGTATTTCTATTCAGACAGGTTTTTCATTTTATCATTTTTAGTATTAACTACATTGTCTTTTCAAGACAATTGTAATTCGCTATTCAAACTCCGGGTTTGGTTTCACCAAGACCGACCGAAAGTTATGAATGCGCTGAATACGGATGGAAAATTTCGTAAAGAAGATTAAGCAAAATATAGAACTGGAAATCTCAAGAATTGAGCAGCTGCCCATTGATGCCCTCGATAAGATCAAGCAGATAGTGGACTTTATACAAGCCTCACTCACTCTGCTAAAAAAAACTGTCGCAGACCATCCATTTGCAAATTCCCAGGAAGAGATTCTTTTCTTTAAAGTCTGGAAGCCACAAATATCCGGACTATTGATATTTTATGTCCGCCTCTATCAGATTGAGAAGAACCGAACAGGAAAATCACCATCGATTCAATGTAAATATCTGAAAGCGGAATATGAAAGTCTGAAGAAAGCCTTATCAGACAATAGCTTTTACCCCTATTATCAGTCCGGTAAAACCGATTCAGATGAACTGTACTTCATAAGAGAGCATTATGATATTCTTTCTGATACCTGCCACTTTTCATTGGACAGGGACACTACTTTTTCTACGTTACACGATTCGAGTGTCGCAGAGATTTTAGCCAATCGTCGCCTGACGCAGTATCTATCGGATGAAATAGATTCATTATCTGACGAACTGCACCTCAGATTCACTTCAATCATCGAAAGCAACCTGCTGCAATGGACGGACAGTAAAGTGGCCTTGGTAGAGTTCATCTATGCCCTCTATGCCGGTAAATGTTTTAATAACGGCGCTACCAATCTGAAAGATATAGCATTCTGCTGCGAAACCCTGTTTAATATCGAAATAGGTGATTTCTACCGGATATTCCTTGAAATCAGAAACAGGAAAAAGAACCGTACCCAGTTTCTTGATAAACTGAAAGAGAAAATAACCCGAATGATGGATGAACTGGACAGGTAAACCAGGAAAATCTGATGCCGTCTTGTGACATCTTGTGAATTCCGCCAATCGCTAATATCCAACTTTGCAGAAAAAACATTTAACCCGCAAAGAAAGAAGGAATATTAGCTTTATGGAAACTACATTTACATGGGAAATAAAGGTGAAGAACTGCCCTTTATTAATTAAGAAGTGCAGTCATTGTGACAGTGACCGCTTTTATTGCAGTGATAAGTTCAGAATGAATGCCCAGAAAAAGAACATTGATGTGTGGCTGATTTACAGGTGTGTGAAGTGTGATAATACTTGTAACCTCACATTAGTATCACGAAGCAAACCAGACTTAATAGACAAATCATTATTCCACAGCTTCTCGGTAAACGACAAGGAGGCAGCCTGGCAGTACGCCTTTTCTGCCGAACTTGAAAGGAAAAACAATATGAAGTTAGATTACGGCAGTGTTGAATATGAAGTAATAAGCAGCATTTCACCGGAAGATATACAAAATCTATCTGATGAGGTTATCAGCATCCGGATCAAATGCGATTTTGACTTTAATCTTAAGTTATCTTCATTAGTCAGAAGGTGTTTATCACTTTCGGCTAACCAAGTGAAGCGTCTCTTTGAGCAGAATGCCATCAGTACCTCAGCCAACCAACCACTGCAAAAGCAAAAAGTGAGAAACAGAGATGTTATTCTGATAGACAGAGAGCAATTTACGAAGTCATTAAAAGAAATTGCAAGATAATAACAGCACTTTCATAAAAGAAGACCTACCTTTGCAGCCCAAAAGAAAAGATCAATATCAACGCTTATGAATGCAAAAGTAAAAGGCTATATATTGGGAGCCGTTGCCGCTGCCACTTACGGAATGAATCCCCTCTTTACCCTCCCCCTTTACAAGGAAGGTATGGACCCGGATTCAGTCCTCTTTTTCAGATATTTGTTTGCCATCCCAATATTGGGTATTATGCTCAAAGCCCGGGGGAGAAGCTTCAAACTGAAACAGAAAGAAGTGTTGCCGCTCATTATACTGGGCTGGTTGGTTGCCATTTCTTCCCTGACTTTGTTTCAGAGTTATAATTATATGGAAGCCGGCATTGCGTCCACTATACTGTTTGTCTATCCTATTCTGGTAGCGCTGATTATGGCATTTGTCTTTAAGGAGAAGATAACGCTACAGACGGTTTTATGTATCTTCCTGGCGTTAAGCGGCATCGGGCTGCTCTACAAAGGTGGTGACGGTAGTACTCTTAGTTTGGTTGGTGTCAGTCTGGTTATGGCTTCGGCCCTCTCCTACGCCATTTATATTGTAGGCGTGAACCGCCCGATGCTGAAAGATGTGGCAACTCTGAAAGTGACTTTCTACGTATTGCTTTTCGGATTATCCCTCTTTTTGGTGCGTGTAGATTTCGGACAAAGCCTGCATATTGTTGATAAGTGGTATTTGTGGGGGAATCTGATAGCATTGGCAGTCTTCCCGACGGCTATATCATTTCTCTGTACCACACAGGCCATTCAGTATATAGGTTCTACCCCGACAGCTATTCTTGGGGCTTTGGAGCCTGTTACGGCTGTTTTCTTCGGAGTGACAATCTTCGGGGAAGCTCTGACTGTCCGATTAAGTTTCGGAATATTGCTGATTATCCTGGCTGTGACGTTCATTATAGCTGGAAGTAATATCACTACTCAGTTAGTGCGGTTCAGAAAACTCTTCCCAAGATTACCAATAAAAAAGAGGGGACACTAAGTCCCCTCATAATATGTTTATGAACTATTTTACTTCAAACTTGTCCTGTAACCGGATATCCTGTGAGGAACTTCCCACCATTACGGCAAATGTCCCCGGCTCTACTACAAAATGATTATCCTTATTCCACAAGCCTAACTCTTGGGGAGTAAGCACGAAATTAACAGTTTTTTCTTCTCCCGGTTCCAGATGAACACGTTCGAAACCACGTAAAACCTTCACATAAGTAGTCACAGAACTCATCTCATCATGCAGATAAAGCTGAACGACTTCATCACCGGCCACCTTACCGGTATTCTTCACTTTACAACTCAGTTTCACAGAACCTTGTACGCCTATCACCGGATTTTCTATCTTCAAATCACTATAGGCAAAAGTGGTATAACTCAGACCATATCCGAAAGGATAAAGAGTCCCCGTCACGCGAACGAAACCTTTAGAGTCAGAGCCCGGTTTAAAAGGAAAAGCGAAAGGTATCTGTCCCACCGAACGGGGGAAAGTCACTGCCAGTTTGCCTCCCGGATTATAATCACCGAAAAGAACTTTCGCTACTGCATCACCCATAAATTCTCCGGGAAACCAGGCATGTACGATGCCCGGAATATAATGTTCAGCCCAATTGATAGTGGCGGCACGTCCATCCACCAACAGCAGGACAACAGGCTTTCCGGTGGCATACACAGCCTGCAACAGTTTCTCCTGACGTCCGCACAGGTCCAGATTGGTACGGGAATACTCTTCACGCACTGTTTTCTCGTTTCCTCCCAGCACCATGATAGCTACATCCGATTCTTTAGCCAAGGCAACCGCCTCATCTATCATAGCCTGTTCATCCTTATCTAAAGGTACATCATAGAGTTCGCTTTCCGGAAAGTACTTATCAATAATGTCGGCTCCCTTTGCATAGCGAACGTCCGCATCGGGCAAATAATCCTTAATACCCTGATATACTGTTTTTATCGGAGCATTGGCAGGGCCATAACGGCAAATCAGGTTGTCAACTTCAGCAGCATTCGGACCAATCACCGCCACCTTTTTAGTACTCTTGGAGAGTGGCAGGATATTATTCTCATTCTTCAATAAGACAATGGACTCTAACGCAGCCCTCATGGATACCGCCTGATGTTCCTTGCTATGTACCACCTTTTCCGGTTTCTTTGCATCACCCTTATAAGGATTATCAAACAGACCCATCATGAATTTTACCCGCAACACATCCGCTACACGACTATCAATAGTTTGTTCCGATACTTTGCCCTCGCTGATAGCCTGGCGAAGCGGACGAATGAAATTCTCGGGCAGAGTAAAATTAGTACGTACATTCAGCCCGGCGTTTATCACCTGGGCAGCTCCATCCACAGCATTGGCAGCTACGTTATGCTTGGAATAGAGAAACTCCACCGCTTCACTATCCGAAACCACATACCCTTTAAATCCCCACTCATGGCGAAGTATCTCTGTCAGGAAATGATAACTGCCCGTAATCGGTTCGCCGTCATAATCATTATAAGAACTCATAACTCCCAATGCCCCGGCTTCACAAAAAGCCTTGCGGAAGGGTTCTATATAAAGAGTCCTCATCTCACGAGGAGCTACGTGCGGATCGGTACGGGTACCAGCATCACGTCCTCCAACAGGAATACTATATACGGCAAAATGCTTGGGAGTGGAAACAAGTCCTTCTGCCTGAAGCCCTTTGATCATCCGCTTTCCAAGTTCTCCCACCAGAAAAGGGTCTTCGCCGTAACACTCCACTACGCGTCCCCAACGGGGATCTTGTGCAATATCCAGAATAGGGGAATAGATGTTGGTATAGCCCAGCGCTTTCGCCTCTTCGGCCGTAACCTTGGCTATTTCACTGATCAGTTCCTTATTCCAGGTAGCACCCTGTCCGCACTGTGCCGGAAACATGGTAGCCCGGTCATGGCAAAGCCCACGAATACCTTCATTGGTAAAGTCAACAGGTATCCCAAGGCGGGTTTGTTCTACAAACCAGCGTTGGATGGCCTGTCGGTTCTCTACACTATTCACATAAGGATAGGACAAAGAAGAACCGAATTTCCCCAAGCCATTGGCCTGCTCGTCTATGTTCGCTATACCGTCTTTCCAGATTTCATTTTTCCATTGTTCTGTGGGCAGGGAGTCTTTCAGTACACGACCTGAGCCATACAACGTAGCCATCTGGCAAGTCTTTTCCTCCATTGTCATCTGCGACAACAAGTCTTTGACTCTTGCTTCCAAAGGTGCCGATGGGTCTTCATAGACATCCATCACCCCGTTTTTATTAAAATCAATCCAGCCTTTCTTATATATACCGGGGGGATTCCCCGCATACATGCCGGCACAAAGCGATACAGCAATACACAAAGCGATTCTTCTTTTCATAGCATTTCTATTTTTCCATTTCTAATACAAGTTCACCACCTTCCATCAGGTCAAAATGAGAAAATCTTGGTTCTCTCAATTCTTCACCGTTCAGTTTCATGGAGCGAATATACTTATTTTCTACGCTATTATTCTTAGTACGGATCACAAAATCTTTTCCGTTACTCAAATGAATGGTTACCTTATCAAACAAAGGACGGCCAATTTCATAGACCGGACGGCCCGGGCAGAATGAATAGAACCCCATAGAACTGAGTGCATACCAAGCCGACATTTGTCCCACGTCTTCATTTCCGGAGAGTCCGTTAGGATCGTTATGATAAAGCGTACGAAGAATATGATCTACCAAAGCCTGTGTCTTGCGAGGTGCACCGGCATAATTATAAAGATAAGGAATATGATGGCTCGGTTCGTTACCATGTGCATATTGCCCGATCATCCCCGTCACATCGGCAGCCGCATTCGGATCACCGGTCAGTTCGGAACTTGTGGTAAACAACGTATCCAGGTGTGCTTCAAACTCTTCTTTGCCACCCACCAATTCCATTAATCCATCCACGTCCTGTGGCACAAACCATGCCCATTGCCAAGCATTACCTTCCACATAGTTACTGGGGCGTTGCACGGACGAAGGGTCAAAAGGAGTAATCCAGTTTCCATCACTCAATTTGCCACGCATCAGCTTCGTTTCCGGATCAAAATAATACTGATAATTCTTTGACAACTTCATGTATTTATCATACATGTCTTTACGGTTATATTCCTTCATCATCTGTGCAATCAGCCAGTCATTATAGGCAAACTCCAAACCCTGCGAAACGGAACCGCCCACTTTATCACAAGGAATATAGCCTAACTCATTTTTATATTTAATGGCAGGCGACATCAATCTTCCATAAAGTATCTGACGATCCATCATAGGTGTAATGCCGGTAGTGTCATATACCGAAGAACGTATACAGGCTTCCAATGCTTTCTTCACATCAAAATCACATTGTTTCTTCATCATGGCGTCTGCAATAACAGAAACAGCATGATAACCGATCATCGTTCCGGTTTCATTGGAAGCCAACTCCCACTTAGGCAGAATACCTGACTCATCATATTTGCGAAGCAACGAACGGATAAATGCCTGGTTCTGTTCCGGCGTCACAATGGTGTAAAGCGGATGAGCTGCACGGAAGGTATCCCACAAAGAAAACACCGTATAATTGGTATAAGAAGTATCTTGCTTTATCTCATGCCCCATGGTACGATAACGACCGTCTACATCCGATGCCAGACTCGGCTGTATGAATGCATGATACAAGGAAGTATAGAAAACAGTACGGTTGTCATTGTCCGGAGTTTCAATATCAATCTTACCTAAGGCTTCATTCCAGGCAGTATTCGCCTGCTGCGCAACCTTCTCAAAATTCCAATCCGGAATTTCTGCTTCCATGTTCCGCTTCGCACCTTCTTCATCCACACTCGAAATGCCGACTTTAGCCAACACACGTCCATCCGCAGCAAGATCCCTGAAAGTCATCACAGCTTTTGCCGTATTGACGGTGACGGAGGTACTATCCGGCTGGTATTCGATTCCTGAATACAACTTATAGTCAAAGGGCTTTGAAAATACGGCATAGAAATACACATAATGATGTTTAGCCCAGCCTTTCGTATACTTCATTCCGGCTATAGTAGAGTCGTTCACAACACGGATTTGAGTAACAGGGTGCTGATGTCCGTGAATGGTGGGTTCCATATCAAGAATCAGGCGGGCATCACTTGCCTTGGGATAGGTATACCGATGCAGTCCGGCACGCAAAGTAGCTGTCAGTTCCACATTGATAGAATCATCCTGCAACAAAACCTGATAATATCCCGGACGGGCACTTTCTTGTTCATGCGAGAAACGGGAACGATAACCTTCGTCCGGATTTTCTGCTGTTCCGGCAATCAGAGGTTTCTCTCCTACTACCGGCATAAAAAGTATATCGCCATAATCCCCGATACCGGTTCCGCTAAGATGGGTATGACTGAACCCCATGATGGAAGTGTCGTCATAATAATAGCCTGAACAGGCATCCCAGCCAAAGAGACGGGTATCCGGACTTAACTGTACCATTCCATGAGGTAAAGTAGCACCGGGAAAAGTATGTCCATGTCCTCCTGTTCCTATAAATACATTTACGCTATCGGTATATTCTTTCGGAAGTTCCTTTTCTGCACAAGAAAACAATCCGATCCCCGTAGCCAGTAACAGCATGCAGAGTTTGTTCTTCATAAAATTATAAGTTTATATTTTATACGATTCTATTAGTGTATAAGATTCCAGTCAGCCTCTACCTTCATCGTTTTACCTTTTGTACGGATAATCAACGGATAGCAAGGCTTTACCGCTACATCTCCCGCTCCCGGTCCGTCTTTTACGGTCGGGTTTGCGGGTATTCCCGAGGCTTCCCCCAGCACCACTTCCATCACTTCTCCTTCAGAGACATTCAAGCGGACAGTAGCCGACGGGGTCCGACAAGTGAATCCCGGTTGATAAGGATAAGAATAAGTATTATGAATCCGTTCATGCACTTCACTGCCCGTGAGTGTTGTTGCCACCGGCTGCCCCTCTAAAACAGGTTTTTCATTGAAAAGAATCACATACTCATACAGATGAGAAGAATCGGAAGTACAAGTATATACATCTTGCAACTGAGTTCCTTTCAAATCCAGACTACGCTTCATATCAACTCCCGGATAAGCAGTAACCGTTTCAGCTTCGGCATATCCGCCATCAGGGCGGGGTGTGAATTTCAACAGTTTGCCCACACTTCTCTTCTGATCTTTTGCATCCACCGTCACCGTATTATGCGACAGACTGCGTTTATACCATTTCAAGTAATCAGGAACTCCATAACCGGAAGTTCCAAAGTCGGAAACCAGCTCATTCTTGCCATCATGAATCGTGATGGAAAGCTTGTCAGGATGTCCATGCCCGATGCCTTCGCCACCGAATTTCAGAACCACTGTGCGTGCATCACTGCGCAACAGACAGAATCCTGATGCGTCAAATGAGTAACTTTGCTGAATCATTTTTTCATCTGATGCATTTATAGTCTGATTGTTCAACAGAGCCTCCGGATCAAGGCGCTTCTTCTGTGCATAGGTCAGTTCCAACACCCGTTTCAGCAGCGGGTCATTATAACGGGCGTCAGCAATCTCATACAATGCCGACTGAGAAAGCAGATTAGCGCCATACCATCCGTCGCTATGTGCCGGAAAAGACAAATCGGGATAAGTACCCTTCACCGGTTCAACAAACATGTCGTGCAAGTCCCTGTCGAAAAGCTTGATTCCGCGGCACTTCACCGCATTAGCCGTGAACAACAGGGCTTCCAACGGATAATAATGATAGTGCGGAGAACCTTCATTAATCCAGCCGTCACTGTTCTTATGCTTCTTCATCAGGAAATGGTAGCCATATATATTTTTATTGATTGCCACATCGATTATGGAATCGTTCTCCAACGCAACACCCAAAGCAACCAAACCGCTATTGTGCCACATTTGCCAATTGGCACCTGCCGGACGATGGAGCAACAGCTTTGCCGCCGGTTTCAGATAACCATTCTCTATCGCCTTGATGTCTGCTGCGGACAAAGTAGGCTTTATCACGGTATAGGTCATAGCCACTTTTGTTGCCCAACTCGACTCATCCAAGCTCTGTGCAAAAGCCTTTCCACTGTGTTTATCCGTAGCTTCTCTGGCGGAATTGTGCTCAAACCAACCATCATATTTGCTGGCATAATCCAGCAACATAGTGCGGATATAATCGGCATACACTTGTTTGTCCGTCGCCAAATAAAGGTACATGCACTGATAAAGATACTCCTTGTTCCGTGTGTGCACTTCATGAATCCATGCCCAGTCATAACGGTTGTTTCCTATCCACTCTTTGTCACAAGCCGAACAATAATGTGCCAGGGGCCTATCCCAACGGAAAGTAAACAGTAAGTTATGTACCGGACAGAAGTAATCGTGGAAATGTCCGCTTTCTTCTTTCGGCACTTCCATAGGATGTTTTCGTCTTTCCTTTATCTTCTGTTCCAGGTCGGCTATAATCTTCTTTCCCCAACGGGTTTTGGCCGATGCACGGATAGCCGCCACATCTTCCTCTGAGAAGAAGTAGAAACCTTCTGCATTTTTCTTTGCCAGGACTGACCAGTCACCGGAATAATAAGCCTGATTCAACAAACGAAGTTTCGCCTCATCTCCCTGCCGGATAAACAGGTTCTCCAAATCCTTGTATAAATAGAATTGCAACCAGTAGCCACGGTTATACTTTTCGCGAGTAGTGGAGGCTTGCATCCATTTAGCATACCAAAGGGGCTCTATTCCATACTGACGCGCCACTTGCACCGCCTGATTCGCCTTTTTCCAGATACCCTCCGACATCCGTTTGCCTAACGCTACATAATCATTATAGGTAAATTTTGAAATATCAATCACCTCACAGGTGTCGTCAATACCCAGTTCCTTGAAATCTATCACAGTCTCCATCTGCATGTCACCATCCAGATCATACTCTATACGGTCGAAGAAACCATTGTTGTCACGGTCACTATAAAGCACAGTAGCAAAGTGCTTCGGGTCGCGGAAGTCCATCCACATACGATCCCATCCCTGAAAATATTCGGCATTCTGGTCAATACGCCAAACACCGGTTTCCGCTCCATAAAGATGCAGACGTCCGTCGAAACGGCTGATATAGAGCTGGGCATTTCCGGAATTGTCCATATCCCACTCACCCCGGTCACCGGCGGCATCACTCTGTTTGTTGTTGTCGATACCACCCTTATTCCATCCTACTTTAAACGGATCTTTAGGATCATAGAACTCTACACGTTCCCAACGGCTGCAATCGTCATCTTCATCATATACAAAGTTTATACGATTCCATTTGCCACGCTGGAAGATGAGTTCCTGTGCACTGTCATGGTCCGGATAAATCAGTTCCGTCAACTGGCGATAGCGGGGGTCCATAAAGAACCGGTCTGCCTCCGGCAAGCCACGCAGATTTTTAACAGGATGAACCTGATCCATATAATCGAATCCTTCTCCCTGGAAACCAATCGTGAAATCAAAGTCGAATTCATTTCCGGTAGTGTTATCATTATCCAGATCGACTGCCAATGAAACCCAGTCCACCCGTCCTTCCAACTGGCGGTTTACATAACTATTGGAAGGTGCATTCGGATCATGAATCTTGGGCGAGTCCACCATACGGATAGCCATTTCCGTCAGATGGTCTCCATCCGGATCATAGAACAGGAAAGGGTTCTCCCAGTTCAAACGCAAATCCTTCATATCATACGTGGAAGTATGTATCTTCATGAAAGCCGTACGGCCGCTGTAATCCTCATAGAAATCGGACAAGCCACTGCGATCCCAGCACTGAAGGGTAAAATTATTCCAATTGATATAATTGAAGACATTGTCATGATCCAGATCGAGCATAATCATATAATGCCCGTTGGGCCATACCTCTCCCGTACGTTCTTTCGGATACTCTACAACAATCTGCATATCCGCTTTCCCGTCTCCATCCGTATTCACCCAGTCGATAATCAAGTCGCCCTGACCTCCATAAATGCCATCCTTGTTGCGGTCAATCAACAGGCAATCATTCACCATATCACCTTCCAGATCCCCTTCTTTCATATTGCCATCATCATCCAGCCACAAGATGGGTATATCGTTGTGGGTGACAGACTTAATAGCATCCGGTTTCCCGTCTCCATTCAGGTCCAGATACTCCGGTTTATAACCGGGTGGCGGAGGTGGCAAGCGTAAGGGCGTCAGTTGGGTACGCAGATTCCAATAACTCTTCTTTGTCTCTTGTGCCCAGCTTTTCCCGGCTACTCCTACCAAAAGGAGCAGCACGGCACAAGCTATTTTAAATAAATCGTTTTTGTTTTTCATGATATTCTCTTATTACCAGTTATCTGTTCTGAATGAAGATGCCGGAAGGCCGGACATATTATAAAGGCAACCTTTTACATAATCCTTAAAAGCATAACGCACCGCGACAGGATGTTCCACCTCCGGGCTTGACACAACAACCGTTTGTGCATCTTTACCAAAACGTGCATTGGCCGGATGGAATACTCTATCCTCACCGGCTACTTCAAAGCCATTCAATGGCTGCCGATAAGTAGTCAATCCTTTACCCATTTCATCAAACGACAGGATAATCTTGTTACCCTCCGTCTGCATAGATTTATACAACGGTCCTGTTACCGGAAAGCCCTTCTTATCATAAGTACGTCCCAAGACCAGATAAGCAAACCGATTGCCCACCGTTTCTTTCTCCATAGGGTGTATAGTGCGGTCATCGCCAACATCAGTCAGCACAATCATACCCGAAGAAGGAATAAGATGAAGGCATTTCACTTGCGCTTCACGCAGGTAAGCCGAATTCTTGCCTTTCCCCTCTCCTTTATTATAATTGAACGGAGCAATCTGGGCATAGTAGAAGGGAAATTCCCCTATTCCCCATTGTTGACGCCAGTCGCTCACCAATGAGGGAAACAACTGCGTATATAAATCAGGTGCATCCACATTTGCTTCCCCCTGATACCATAAACATCCCCGAATGCCATATCCGATCACAGGACTCAACATTCCATTATAGAGAATAGAAGCATTATGCACATCCGGCAAGTCTTTGTAAGGCGCTACACCTTCTTTACTCATCCAGGCCTCCACCCGTGAGCCTCCATAACTGGCATGAATAATGCCCACGGGAATGCCCAACACCTGATTCAGTTTACGTGCGAAAAAGTATCCCGCAGCCGAAAACCCGGGAACTGTCTCCGATGAGGCTTCCTGCCACTCACCTTCACAATCAGTCAGCGGTTCGGACGTCATTTTACTTCCTACTGTAAACATACGTATATCAGGATTTCCGGAAGTAACAATCGCATCCAACGACCCAATCACCGGATCACTATAACGCCCGCCTACACGCATATCCATATTAGACTGACCTGAACAGAGCCAGACCTCACCAATCAATACATCATTAATTCGTACTGTCTCGCCATCATTCATCTCAATATGGTAGGGACCACCATACACCGGTGTTTCTACTTTTACTTTCCAGCTACCCGATTCATCAGTCGTTACTGTATATTTTTTGTTATTCCACGAAGTCTTTACAGTAACTTTCTGCAGTTTTCTGTCACTGTTTCCCCAAATGGCAACTGAACTTTGTTGCTGCAACACCATCCCATCCGAAAAAAAGGACGGTAATGTTATTCGTGCCTGTACCCCGCCCGCCCAAAGCAAGAAAGATACAAACAGGACTATTATAAAGCAGGATCGTTTCATAAGTTATTCTCTTACGGGCATCTTAAACGTCAGTGGAATCTCTTTCCTGAGCATGCGGGCAGCCTCACCTGTCAACCACAGATAATGGTCGGAAGGCTGTCCGTCCATATCAATAAACTTAGCCACATCACTAACCGGATGGTCTCCCGTACATTTAAAGATGGCGGTTCCCTCATCCACTTCATCAAACATGGCCACATAAATCATCTCGGCACCTGCCAACATTGCAGTAGAAAGTTGCTGCCAATAGAAACGTCCTCCCTGACGCGGAATACTGCCAACAGGCTTCACGTCATCCGGGAATTCCAGTTTGCTAAGATTGTGCCAACTGAATCCGGGAGTTACGGCAGGAACATAATCTACGCCATTCTCCTTACACCAACGGATATCTTCAATCACCAAGTCACGGAAGCGGTCCATGTCGTTATGCAACAAAGGAGAAAAACGCTGAACAGTCCATGGCAGAACTATATCCGCTTTCTTAATCACTGTATGCAGATAGGGATCATTGATACAATCAGCCTCCAGATTACGCCAGAAAGTAGGAACACCCAACATCACCGTGCAACCACCATAAACAGGATCATTCTGCAAGAAGTCAATCAAACGGTCTAAACCGATATTCCTGATATTATAAGGGCGGTCGGGAAAACCGACTCCCCATATAGCCACCACAGGCTTTCCATTATGATGCAGATAAGTCTTTTTTCCAGCCTGATTAGTTACCTTCTGATTGTCTACCAGTCTTTTCCAGTCTTCTATAATCAGAGAGCAATCTTCACCTGACTTTTTCAACCCGGACAAATCATACATGACAGCTATTGCACGGTCATACTTTGAAGCAGCTTCCAAGGCATTCGCTAAAATACGGTTAGGTACCGAGCTTTGCTGGTCTCCGCGGGTATAGCTAAAAAAACGTTGCACGAATACTCCATCCACTCCATACTCCTTCATCCACTTGAAGTGCAGGTCGACAGTAGACTTGTCCGCTGAACTGAATACACGTGCCTTTCTTCCATCGGCATGCTTGAAAGACGTCTCATAGGTCTTTTCATATTCACTGACATCAGGCCATGCATCAATAGTGCAATGTTTCTCGTCAAATTGCTTTCCGGTCCCATAATGACCATAGCCTTGATTGGTTCCATCCTGCGGGCCGCGAAACCAACCTTGGTATCCTGCCATAATCAATCCTTTGTAACTTGGATAAGAAGTTTCCTGAGAGTGTTTGGGACCGGCATAAGCCAACAGACTTATACCAAGTATACCCAATGTAACGAATAACTTATTCCTCATAATGTATTATCTTTATATCTGTTATTAAAAACTTGCTACCTATTCCACTTAATAATCTTTGCTGCAAAAGTAAAATCCACAGATTAAGCATTCAGCTATATTGCGCTTATCTGGCAATTAATTTTCAATTAAAATGAAACATTAATCGCCTTTTTATCAATCTGTAGGACCATCCATCAGCAAATCATGCTCTTTTCTCTTCACACTTTGATGTTGAAGATCGGTTCTATCCACATCAATAGCCATTACCCTAAACAAGTTTTTCCAGAAGGTACTTGTTTCTTTTGTCCATAAATGATAGTCGATAACTGAAAGAACCAGATTCACATTTCCCAAAGGATAAGTAACCAGAGCTACTCCTTCCGGTTTATTCAAGGTTTTGTATAAAACAACCTGTGCACATTTCCAATGCTCGGCCACATTATTGAACAAGTTCCAGTCAGTACGTGAAGCACTGAATATAGCTTCTCCTTTTTCTATCAGATTTCCTGTTAAACCATGTTTCAGGATATAGCGGTCACCATCCATCTCACTGAAATACAAGTCTGGGAGTTCAAAATGGCTTCCCCAGGATGTATTCTTATCTACTTCTAAAGCAGAAGCCCGACGGTCGGTCAGTGTCACTTCTTCAGGCAGCCAGTCACAAAAAGCCTCAGTCAGCCTATTGCCGGAGCTAAGGGCAAGTAACATTCCCCCTTTCTTCTGCCACTTCTTCAAAATAGCCTGAACTTTTTGCAGGTCTTCCACAGTTACTGTTTCAGCATCAATAATCCATAGATTAGCCTTTTGCGACTTATCAGTCAAGGTGATTCCTGCTTTTGTTATGAAGTCGGCTAATTCAGGTTGGGGTGTCCCCACCAGATAAGCCGCTCTATACACTGGTTGAGGTAGTTCAGGTTTCAGCGGATGCTTCACTTCATTATAAGGAGTCCATGCTTCTCCTTTCAATGCCACTTTCAAAGCATTGAACATAGGCAACGCCTTGTATAAAGGGAGTTGAGGGTCTAAACCCGGATTGAAAGTAGTGACGTAAGGTGGTATACGTTCATACTGATAGCCCGGTTTTCCTTCTTCATAAGGTTTCCCTGCAAAAATGCCATCGGTAAGGTTCGGTAAGCGATTGAAATCATGATAACCTAAATTCATATGTTCCAATCCGAACCAGCAAACTTCCGATGGAGAATAATATGACAGATAAGGGAGCGCCATTTGTCTGGCATTCTGATAAACATCTATTGCCAATGCTTCACTACGGCCTTCATAAGACAGAAAAGCTTTTTCACCTACAAAAGGATATAATTGAATAGGACGCCCGTAATAAGTAGCCCCCGACTCCCCCACAACAAGAGGTTTATCCAAGTTGCGTGGTAAGTCTTCCAACTTGAGCCCATGCGCAAAGTGCTTACTCCATACCGGCAGGCGTCCATCCATGTCACGGTCGCCATCCAATGTAATAAAGTCACGAGTAGGATCAAACTTCCTGGCACTCAAAGTCAAATCTACCAGTTTTTCATCCCAGACAGCAGCCACTTCTTTCTCCGGTTTATTTAATAAAGCAATGGCAAAAGTTTCATTTCCTGCACTCCATCCTATCACAGAAGGATGATTACGATCACGGAGAATCAATCTCTCCAGATGTTCGTGCGAACGCTGCCAGGTTAAATCTTCTTCAAAGTTCAACCGGATAGAGCTGCCGAACAAAGCTGTTTCATCCAGCACCATCAACCCCATTTCATCAGCCAGGTCATAGTACACTCGCGGCCAAGGTTGTGCATGCGGGCGGACTGCATTTCCACCAAAATCTTTTATCATCTGATACCACGCATATGCAAAACGCCGGGAACAGATGTAAGCGCTAAACGGATGCTGAATATCTCCGAAGCATTGTATCTTCTTACCGTTCAGTTGAAATTCATCACCGACTATCTTAAACTGCCGCCAGCCAAAACGGGTGGCCTTGCAGTCATATGTTTGCCTCTTATCATTTACATTCAGTAGTAAGGTATATAAATCGGGAGTATCAGGAGTCCAATATTTCAATGCATCATTCACCTGGTGGCGAATTGTAACCGTTTGACTCTCTCCTGCCCGAAGGGTTATTGATTCGGAAGGTATCGTAAGGGCGGTTTCCCCCAGGCTCCAACTGATTTCAGGAGCAGTCAATACATCTTTACCGGCATGGTTGATCCATTCCTTCACTACTCCACCTAAAGTAATCTTTTTGTTCTTTGAAGTAAGGTTAGTCATTGCTACTTCCAGCACCAACTCATTCTTGTCGACCCAAGGCTGCACAAACACATCTGTGATCCTCACCTCCGGCACTCCAAGCAGGTACACATCTTGCCAGATACCAATCAGATCATCTGTATTGGACCCCGTAGGATAAGTGGCCCCCATCTTCTTGTATACAGGATGCGACTTATCAAACAATTTGGTGTGGCGAACACCCACCAACAATTCATTCTCTGCATCACGGTTAATATAGTCGGAAATATCCATGTCGAAAGGAAGATGAGAGTCTAAATTATGACCCACTTCCCGACCATTAACTAAAACAATGCAATCTCCGGCAACGGCTTCAAAATGAAGTAAAACACGTTTCTGTGCCCATTCTTCCGGGATACGGAAGCTCTTCCGCAACCATCCCATGCGGGTATGTTTCCAATGTTCCGGATAACTTGGGAAATAAACAGAGCCCGGAGCATACGGGTTTTGTGTGCCAGCACCCACATTGCTGCCTCTCCCCCAATCATTCACGTTGATGGCAGAAGGTATTTTTATCTTTACCTTTTCCCATTTACCCGGTTGTGGTGCTGACAGTTCCGGGGCAATTCCCGAGCCGCTTTTCCAGGAAGAAGGAACAGGAATACATTGCAGTTCCCAGAGCCCATTCAGGCAGACTTCATCACGAAAAGGTTTCTCTTGTGCAGTGACCAGTCCCTCAGCCGGTGAAAAATCACGTGGAAACACTACTGTCTGAGATTTAAGACCAGTTATCCCCCAAAAAGAGAGAACAATTTCCAACAAACAGTATTTAGAGAAAATACTATTATTCATAACTGTTATGTTTTAAAAATTAATGATGCCAAAATAAGCCTCAAGTATTTAAAATACTGAGGCTTTCACTTTTTATTAGATAATGTGAATCAGTCGTTGAATTCAATTCATTATTGAGCGGTTATGAATCTTCCTGTACTAAAACGAATTAACCCTACCAACACACTACTTCTTGTCAGAACCATAAATCAGTCCCTCTCCCGATTTATTAAACCGCAATCCGGAGATATAGTAGTTATTAGTGAGTTCTATTGATTTACCCTGTCCCCCCAGTCTTGCATACCCGCCATTTCCGGCGGTCGGTTCTGCTATTTTCTGAGCGAAATAAGAAGTGTAAACATGCGCTTTACCACCTCTGACATCTATACCCTGTGTACCGGAACGTGTGAAATTGGCCTGTTGGAATGACACAATACCATTGTTTATAATCGCCCCGAAAACAGGACTTCCCCAGAATGCACTATTGTACAAGATAAGTTTGGCATCAGGATGAACCTTACTGGTATTAACTTCATTTCCCATGAGAACATACGATCTTACCGGCTCATTGGGAATCTTAGTATTAACCAACTCTGAATTAACTGCAACGATCTTAGTATTCTTATCCGCATCTTCTACAAACAAAGAATAGGTGCATCCGTCAGAGCCATGTCCTATAACGGTCATCTTTCCCGGATACTTACCGGTTATTGCATCTTTCAGGAAATGTATTCCATATACCGAACCATAAACGAAATTGTTGAAAATAGTCTGGTTCTTGACATCCGCAAACTTAAGCGCACTGCAATTAGATTGTACAAACCGCATCATAAATACCTCCGGATAACCCTGTCCTCCTTCCGGAAGTCTCGACCCATAGTGAGGATTAAACTGCATATTGCGGATGAATCCACCTTCGGCTCCACCGCCAACCCAGATACCTGCCCTTAAAGGCACACCACCCAGATAATCAACATAGTGACCACTGGTGTCATATGAAGCCAGATCTATACCTTTGTCGCCTACTGCTATGGTTACATTGATAATATATACCTTGGGGCCTTGTCCCTGTATCAAAAACGGAGTCTTTCGTGGGTTTGACACACTGTAGCCATCAGAAGCAATATTGAGCTGTGCCAACGTAATGCCCCTGATGCCGGCACCCGCTTCAAGTTGTATAAGTGAAGCACCTTTTTCCCCGGCAGCTCCACCATCATAGTTGGTAAATATAGCAGTACCACCACTTTGCGTGTGATGTTGCACATCCCATGAGCCCCTCAATTCAACTCCCGAAGGAACTTTGATAGGATTGTCCACCAAATATCTTCCAGCAGGCAAGTAGAGCGTACCGCCACCAGCAGCTTTCACCGCATCAAGTGCAGATTGTAGTTCAGCCGATACATCTTTCACAGGACGGTTATTATTAAAGCCCGTTGCTCTTGCCAGATCTGCTTTCAATACTTTATCCGATGCCGGTCTCGGGTGCACATCTATATTTGTTTTTACGTTTTTAGGTATGGGTTCAAAAAAGTACTTCTTCCCCGTAATCACTTCTACTTTAGCCGAAGTGCTGTGATTATCAACTTTCAAATTGCATTTATAGCCCGAATTAACCGACTTCAGCGTATGCATATCTGCACCGAGATATACATGGCCGGCATTCTTCTTGAAATCGCATTGAGACAACAATGCATTACCACTATTCATCTTGAGGGCATAATCCCTGTATTCACTAAACGTACAGCTTTCAAACGACACGACTCCATCGCTGCCATCACTTACAACAGGTCCGTTGAAATCCACCCCATTGAATTGTACCGAAGTGCTGAAATCTTTGTAAAAATATACGGCATTGCCATCTTCGGGCGCTCCGAATGAAGAATTGGATATAAGTATGCCATACGGATTGACATCTTCCACATACAATCCATTCCCGCAATTATCTACATGTACCTCATACAACTGAGCGTTCGGGGCATCGGCAAAGCCGGGTTCACGTCCAATCCATACGCCTGTCTTGTAACCTGATACATGCAGATAAGAAACATATTCCCAGTCTGAACGGTGCATCTGGTATCCCGTGCCGTTCGCTTTTGTATAGGCTGTTACGTCAGCCAGAGAAGGTGCTCCCGGAAGACCGGATTTAGCCCAATACTCAGGACTTATCCTGACATTCTCAATACGCCCGATATCGGTACATACGTGCACTTCGATACCTTTGTTTAGGGCTGTGATATAACTATCCAGCACATAGTGCAACTCACTCGGTGCAGAATTAAAGCCGTTGTAAGAGTTGACGAGAGTGACATGCTCTATCGTTGCACAGTCTCCCTGGGTTTGGAACAATGTCCACGGATAGGGTTTCACATCATTGATGTCCTGCTCAGGATACCAGATGGAAAGATTAGTAACTCCGGTGCCCGCATTCATCTCGATGAATCTGTCAGCTATGCTTGTATAGGTCGTGCGAAGTGCATTGTCCGCCTGTCCGTCGTTCCACCAGCTTTCAACACTTCCGTCATAATTCGGTGCATCTTTGCCGACACGTACTTCAAGAATGGTTCCGAGAACTTTTCCGTTATTGACCTCCGGATTAGCCCAATCGCCACGGAGTTGTACTCCGGGATGGAGGCGCAAAACGTATTCAAAGTGGAAATCTTTCTTGCTTTCCGAACGGCCCTGACGAACTCTGACATTCTTTGTACCAAGTTGTGTACTACGGAATTCATAATTTCCGGCAGGTATATACACTACCCCGCCGCCGCTTTTATAAGCAGCGTCAATAGCCGCCTGGAAAGCAGCCCTGTTGTCAAATCCCGGTTCGGCTTTAGCACCGAAGGCAGGGTCGGTCACAACAAAGTCGGATATCGCCCAGTCCTTTGTCGGATAAGTGGTTTTGATACTCTGCTGGAGTACTTGCTGTTTCTGTGCTTGTGCACAGGCAATGTTCATAGGAAGCAACGCCAGCAGTATCAGTATAGTCGCCGCCCCTAACTTAGAAGATGTTTTCATGAAAAGAGTATTTGATATAGTTACACAATATTTTCTTAGCCACTTCTGCAGGTCCCGACGGGTCATCCAAGTTGTCTGCAATATCCAATGAAGAGAAAATAATCTTTCCTTTTCCACAAGGAATGATTCCTACGGCTGTGCCTAACTCAAACGGAGTGCTCCGATAGGAACCAACTACCAATTCTTCTCCTTGCATACGGAAGCCAAACCTCTGGTCACCATTCTTCACTACCGACTGGTAAGGCCAGTTCAAGGCAACGTTCACCGGAAGCCCTGCAAACAAAGGATGCTCTTTCACAAAATGAATCCCGCCAATCCAGTTCTTTCCAACATTATAATAACCGTTATATACAGTATTCGTATATTCTGCCACAGCCTTCATCCAGGTTTCGGTAGAGCCAAGCAAAATCAAAGTGGTGCCATCATTCTTCACCCGCTCGAATAACTTTTGCGGAGCAATGGCGGCTGCACTCGGCCGGGACCATTTCAATTGTATCTGACCGGACTGATGAGTCTGACGATACACCACCCTCACCCTTACCGGCTTTCCGGCCTCCATAACCACAGGTCTGTCCTGCTTCATAGGAGAAGCATTATAATACTCATCAATCAGCTGTCTGTCATCAACGTACATACGCACGCCACGATTGGTTTCAACACCCAGCAAATACTGTCCGGACTCAGGCGGATATATATCACCTTCCCATATTACCGAGAAAGGCTGATTGGCAGGAACAGATTCATCAGGCTGCGCACCGTCTACAAAAGTCCGGTTAAGCTCCGCATCCGGCTTAATAGAAGCTACAATATTCATATCAGGCTCACTATACCAGGTGGCCTTCAATGTGGAATTTCCATTCTTATCCTTGAAAAAGTCTGAAGGTATGACAACAGGTTCATCTAACGATGAACGGTTCACAACAAGCCAGTCCAATTTGCCGGTTTCGGAAGTAAAGGCCGGAAGTTCTTTTCCGGTAGTCTCCTTATAGAAAGCGGCCACTTTATCATTCTCACTTCCATAATAAGCTCCATTGCCAGCCAGGTCATTTGCCTGCCAGCCTACAGCTACTACTTCATCGTGCCCCTGGGCGCATATCTGCTGATTATCAGCTTTTATATCAGCCAGTATGCGGTAAGTTCCTTCTTTACCATTTACGGGAACCTCCACATTCTCCAGCAAAAGCTGCCCAAACGTTTCACCACCTTCGATGCTGACTGTTTCATTCCGGGTATAAACCACTTTTCCATCGGGAGCAATCACTTTTATCTCCAGAGTATGATCGCCTTTCAGATTCTTCTCATTCACGATATAGAAATCTACGATTGCACTGCCCGGAAGTTTTACAACCTGATTGCGCGAAGCAACAGCTACATACAGCGGTTGGTTATAGTACGCCAATATAGAAGCATCCCCTTTGGGATTGCGGTAGATGTCTACAATGCCGGAATGATTGTCATAAGGCATCGCTTCCCAGCCATTCACCATGTAGGCATCACCCAGATTCTGCATTCTCATGCCCTCAATACGCCTGCCCTGATGTTCGAATGACACATTAGCCATAGAACGTGTCAGATCATCAAGAGTGCCGAAGTGAGAGGCAAGCCCTTTCTTCTGAAAATAATCAGTGAAAGCCTTATACTGGCTTTTCCAGAAAAGACCATCCCAGCCGGTTTCACCGGTACGTTCTACTTCATCATTTATCAACTGAATACGGGGAGGAGTAGATATTGCTCCTTCTTCACCTCGCAAAAAGACTTCCGTGCGGTTATCGGTATACATGATATTATCCTTCGGTCCTTTATAGTAATTTTCCACCCAAGTCTCCGGCCCTCCGGCACGATGATTATCGTGCCATCCCTTCCGGTATAACGTCGTGTCAAACGGCAACATGTGTGCTTTGGAATCCTCTTCTTTGTCTTCACTGCCTGCCCAACCGGACGTAAACGTCATAATTCTGCTGGGGTCTACAGCATGTGCCTCACGCATATCATTCATACGCTTAGCAACAAGCTCCTTATCCTGTGACAACCGACCGCCAAATTCATTAATCAGATTAAAGATTACGAGGCTCGGATGACTACGGTCACGGCGAACCATACGTTTCAGTTTCTCATTCACAATTGTACGGATAAACGGATCATGGTTGGCAGAATGGAATGAACCCGGTTCTTCATAATAGAGTAATCCCAACTCATCCGCTTTTTCAAGAACCACCGGACTGCCTATGCAGCGATGAAAATTCAACATGTTCAAGCCTAACTTTTTAGCCGTAAGAATCTGCTTTTCGGCCATTGCACTCGTTGCTATCAATCCCGTAACCGGGAAGTATCCCCAACTGATTGCGCTTCTCAGCATCACACGGCGACCATTCAGACGCAGTACTGCATCCTTCCCCACGCCATCTACGGTAAACCAGCGGAAACCGAAGTTCTTCTGGTCCTGATCGAGTATCTTTTTACCCTTCTTTATCTGAATATTGCAGGTATACAACTCCGGAGTAGAGAGGTCCCATAGTTTGGCATCAGGAACATTTACAGGTATTGTCACCTCATGATTTCCCGAAGGAAAAGAAACTTTTTTCAGTATTTGCCGGAACACAGCTTTATCAGGATTAGCTTTTTCGCTCACTGTAAGTTCAATATCCTGCTTCACATCAGCAGGCGTTTCGTTAGTGAAAGAAACAATAGCATTCACTTTTGTCAACTCAGGAGTATTCTGCATATAAATATCAGAAATGAACACAGGGTTCACACTCTCTAACCTAACCCTACCGATAATTCCACTGAAACTTCTTGCAGGAGGAATATTATACTCTCCCCATTTCAGTATATCAAAATCCTGCCAGTGGAAATTACCTCCGGGATTGGTGACACGTACTGCCAGTAATTGTTCTGTCCCCGGCTTGGCCTCATCGGTAATGTCTACCTGAAAAGGAGTTTCACCAATCAGGTCGTAAGCCATGAGTTTACCGTCAAGATAAACTTCTGCACGCATTCTAACTGATTCAAAGTAAATTATAAAGCGTTTATTCTTCTGGTCAGCAGGAATCTTAATCTTACGATACCACCAACTGACTCCCCGGAAATCTTCCGGACGGGGATTATCAGAAACGGTGAGATATTCTTCCACCGTACCCGGTACTTCGACAGAAACTGCATCAGGATTATTACTCAAAACCTGCCAGCCACCTGTGGGACGATTCACAGGCAGCAAAGACAAGTCAGTTATCTCGTGCGGAAGGTAAAGGCGATCGTTCTGCCAGCTCGCTTCTTTATCGAGCCATAGCGACCAGCCTCCTCCTGTCAACGGGAGGGTATATCTTCCTTCTCCGGCATTAACAGAAAGGACAAAAAGGAAAAAGAACATAAAAAGAAAATACTTCTTCATAAATATCAGTGTTAAAGGTTCAATCTATTACGAATCGTGCGGGATAAGTGATAAAACTACCTATAAGTAGTTACCCGATTACCTATAGGTAGTTTGCCAACTACTACGTAGTAGTCAGTAGATTACCTACAGGTAGTTAAGGATTGTTCAAATAGCGTTTAAATATCATTGCAAAATGCAGAGTTTCATTTCTTCAACGTAACTGTTAGTCTCTGTAGTGCTTTCTCATCCGAAGTTCCGCCATAGAGCAGTTCATACTTACCGGGAAGAACCTCCATGCGGTTTGTAGCCGGATTAAACCATTCAAATGTTGAGACGGGCAATTCAAACAGAACATCTTCCGCCTGACCAGCTTCCAGAGAAATTCTGCGGAAAGCTCTCAATGTTTTAATCGGTCCCTCCTTATCGCCAGGATTACGCAGATAGACTTGCACAACTTCATCTCCCGACAGTTTACCGATGTTCTTCAATGGTATGGTTAAAGTCAACCCCTCACCTGCCCGAAGTATTTTCTTATCCGCCTTAGCCTTACCATAGTCAAAAGTGGTATAGCTCAATCCATGTCCAAAAGGAAACAGAGGTCTTCCCTTGAAATAGCGGTATGTACGGTTGCTCATATCGTAGTCCTCAAAATCGGGTAGATCACTGCTCGATGCATAGAAAGTAAGCGGCAAGCGTCCGGCAGGATTATAATCACCAAACAGGACATCTGCAACGGCTGTTCCTCCCTGCTGACCGGGATACCATGCTTCAATAATCGCATCCAGGTTTTCTGCTTCCCAAGGTAATGCCAGCGTACTGCCGGAACATAAGACAAAAACAACCGGTTTACCTGTTTTTTTCAAAGCTTTCAGCATCTCTTCCTGCACCTGAGGCAGATCGATATTGGTGCGGTCACCTTTTCTAAATCCGGGAAGGTCCACCGGCATTTCCTCACCTTCCAGTGAAGAAGAAAGTCCGCCAACAAAGATAATCACGTCAGCTTCAGCCGCTTTATCGGCCATTTCCTTATAATTTATTTCTTTCTTAATACCTATATCAAATTTCAATGAAGCTTCTCCGCCAGCCTGAAAATACTCTAATACAACCTTATAGGCTTTGCCCTTCACTGCATTCAGATTATACATTTTCTCTCTTGTAGCTCCATTATGCCACTCAGAGTAAACCTCTTCCCCATCAATGAACAGTCGGGAACCATCATCCGCAGAAATAATGAAAGAGACTTCGCCGGATTCCTTCGGGGTATATACCGACTCAAAACGCGCCGAGAAATCGTGCAGATTTACTCCCGGCATAAATACGGTGTTACCCCCATTACCAAAATTCAGCGGCTCACTAAAATGGCCGACAGCCACCGCTTCACCTTCCAGTTCCTTATTATTCCAGAAGGTTGCCTTAAAGCCTTTCTTCCCATCATACGAGCAACAATCAAAGTAGCTAAAAACAGTCTGTGTATTTACAAAATCACAACCTTTCTCATAGTATACAGCTCCTTCGGGAAGTTTATTTCTAATGCCTTCAAGAATAGTAACAGACTTAGTAGGGAAACCGTTATAGTTTGCCCAGAGCATCACAGAATCATTGGCATTAGGACCCAGCACGGCAACTTTACGAACAGATTTACTCAACGGCAAGATATTATTCTTGTTAGTCAGTAATACCATACTCTTACGTGCCATCTCCAAAGCCTTGGCTACATGTTCTTTTGACTCTACAACCGAATATGGTATTTCAGACCACGAAACAAGTGTATTATCATCAAACATGCCCAACTGGAAACGAGCGCGCAATAAACGGAAAACCGATTCATTGATTTTGTCTTCTGATATCAGTCCTTTCCGTACCGCTTCATTTAAAGAAGAATAACTGCCGCCACATTCCAGGTCTGTCCCTGAAACAACAGCGTCAGCCGAAGCTGCAGCAGCCGTAGGGTGGGTTTCATGATGATTAGGATAGTAGAAATCTCCGATAGCTCCACAATCTGAAACCACAATATCATCATATCCCCAGTCCTCGCGCAGGATACGGATCAACAATTGCTTGTTAGAGCAACACGGTTCTCCTTCATAGCGGTTATAGGCACACATCACCTCTTTTACTTTCCCTTCCGTCACCAAAGTTTTAAAAGCGGGCAGGTAGGTTTCCCATAAATCACGCTGGGAAATATTCTTGGCATCAAAGCTATGCCTGTTCCATTCCGGACCACTGTGCACGGCATAGTGCTTGGCGCAAGCATGTGTCTTGTCATATTTTCCGGTGCCATCCCCCTGCAAGCCTTTCACTACGGCCAATCCCATCAGAGATGTCAAATACGGGTCTTCACCATAAGTTTCCATGCCCCGTCCCCAACGCGGATCACGGTATATATTAATATTCGGAGTCCAAAACGTCAATCCCTTGTAACCATCCCGCTCACCCTTACGTTGAAAATCATGGTATTTGGCACGGGCTTCATCCGATACGATGCTGAAGGTTTCATGAACAGCCTGATTATCAAAAGTGGCAGCAAGCCCTATCGCCTGAGGAAAAACAGTTGCTTTTCCGGCGCGTGCCACTCCGTGTAATGCTTCATTCCACCAGTTATATGCCGGTATTCCGAGGCGTTCAATGGCTGGCGAACCATTTTTCATCTGGCTGATTTTTTCTTCCAGAGTCATACGCTTCAACAAGTCCCACGCCCGTTCGGAAGGTGTCAAATCCGGGTTTTTGTAGGGTTCATTTTGTGCTGTAGCCACCAGGGCTACAGCACAGAAACAAAAGGATATCAGAATTTTCTTGACCATAGTATTTTGATTGTATCAGTAAAATCAGAATCGTATCAAACTATTCGTTGCTTGCTATTTCAATAATTCATTTATCATGTTCACTAACAGCTTTCCAGCTATCGGGTCGGTATCAGCCTTCTCCGTACACATGGTAGAAACTGTAGCCAATCCCTTTCCATCCTTTATCTGCAATAAGGTTAAACCTCGCATCGAATCGATTTTACGAATACGATCTTCCGGCTTTCCACCGTCGATATAAGCATGAATCTTCATCTGCCCTGCCAATTCTATCAGGTTTTCATTCCGGTTTACTTTCAGGGTAGCATTGCAAGCCAAAGGAATTTCTCTCTTATTATTATTGAAATAACGCAGTTCCAATACATCAATACCATCAAACACCGGTGCATCATTGCGTTCCATATTCACGATATCACCCTCTGTCGGGATAATCCAACTCGTGATATGTTCAGGATAAATAGTCTTCGCAACTTCTTTACTATTCAGTAAAAGCAACTTCCCTCCCTTTGACTGATAAGAGCGAAGCATTTCTCTTTCTTCGTTCGTACACTCGGTCAATCCGGAAATAATGCAAAGATTAGCTTTCAGTTTCGGATTCATCATTTCTTTTATAGTAGAAACCGCCTGATAGTTTATATGAAGGAAATCAAATTTGTTTTTCATGCCATCTTTATCCAGAAGAAGCACTTTTTTACCTTCTACTACTTGATTGATGTTCCAGTCTTTACGGGCCAACAGCAGATTATATTCATTTTCCGATACCGGTAAGCCATTCTCAGTCAACTTCAATACCAATTTAGCTTTCACCTTGTCGGCCGGCAAGTTAACCGGTAATTGGATATTCGGTTCAATATAGTAGCGTCCATAATGCTTCACAGCCGGGAGTTCCTCACTACCCCAAACCAGTTTCTTTCCGGTTTCATCCTGTACTTCCCAACGCAACAAAGTAGGTTTCAGGGCTGTACCATCCTCGCGGTCATTCACTACATAAATACGTGTCGGCAGTTTATCTCCACCATAAAGATTACGTCCCCATAACTCAGCACTTACCAACACAGGTTGCAAAGCACGCTTCAAGGCGTAATACGTAGGATATGGCTCAATATTCTGATAATCATAAACCTGACGGAACCAAGTGAGTAGGGCAAAATGCATGATACCTGATGCCTGATCGTTGGAACGGCGGAGCGCTTCAGCCAATTCTCCGGTTATAAACGCCTGCACGTTAAGGAATGATTTAGGATCTGAGAAGTCATAACATTCATAGCCTATCAGAGATTGAGGGTTCTGATGAATCAACTGATAAGAACGGGTCGGATGTCCGGTTTCATTATTCGGGTATCCGGTTGACATCTCCTGGCTGATAAGCGGACGTTCGGGCATCTTAAACCTCTGCTGGAATTCTCCGTTGAAGAACCGAAAGAGTGAGAAATTATACCAGTTATAATAAGCATGCATATCATCGATGTCGCCATCATCTATGCTATTCATAAAGTCAGCACCATACTTTTCCTTTTTGCCCTTTGCCTGATAGTTGGAGTCGAAGCAAATGGGGCGTGTAGGATCAATGCGACGCATTTCTTTTACCACATCCGAAATCACACGGTATTTCTCCTTAGCACGTTCCAGGTCATTATCATTATCATAGAACTTCATTTCATTATTCACCGTCCAGAAAAGCAGTGAAGGATGGTTACGATACTTTTTCAGCAAGGTGAGGAATTCTTCCTTCCACATCTCAATCAGTTTTGCATCAGGAAGCGGGGTGGAATGAATCATCAGCCAGGGCCAGGTACCTTCAAAGCTAACGCCAATACCATTTTTATCAGCAGCTCCCATCCAAAGTTTATTCCACGGAGTGGTGTGAGTACGGGTGACATCTATGTTGCCGGCCTTCATCAGTTGCATGAAAGTATTAGCCAGATTCAAGTCGTTCGGAGCAAGGGCAAACGGAATGTGATTGCCACCACGCAGCCAGTAGCGATTACCGTTCAAGAAGAACACCCCTTCCTTCACTTCAAAAGTACGGAAGCCGGAAGTCTCTGACAGACAGTCTAATTCAACACCTTTGGCAGTAACCAGCCTAAAGCGGAAATCGTATAGATTAGGATGATGAGGTGTCCAGAGACGAGGTTTAAGTCCATTCACACTGTAAGTGAACATCTTTTCTTCATCAGCATTCAGTACCAGTTTTTGCAAAGAAAGACTGCTGTAAAGCACAGAGCCGGTCTCTTTGTCCACAATGTCAGTATAAAGATCAAACTGATTCTTCTTACCGCCATGATTCTTCACCGTCAGGTCAAAAGTAGCTCCCTCCAAAGTAGGTTTGATAAAGACATCTTCCACCTTCACCGGGTTGGTGATAGTAAGTTTTACCGGCTGCCAGATACCTGCAGGCTCATCACCATAAAATCCATGTGCTATATCTTTCAAGATGTTGTTCTTCACAGCTACCTTTCCGTCTTCTTTTTCACTTTCGCGAACAGAAGAATAGAAGAAATCAATAGCTGCACTACCGTTTTCAGAAGCACTTCCATCCGCCTTACGGGTCACTTTCACTACTACCAGATTTTTGCCGGGTTTCAGTAACTTGCTTCCATCAACCTGTATTTCACCATACATGCCGATATGCGAACCTGCCAGCTCTCCATTAATATAAATCTCTGCTACCTTTGAAACAGCATCAAAAGTCAGAGTCATATTTTTGCCTTCAACGCCAGCCGGTAGCTCTATCCACTGACGATACCAGGCAGCGTTCGTTTTTCTATAATCAAATGTATAACCCTCGCAACGATCGGTTTCCTGCTGGTAATAGGTATCCGAAACACCTTTTGGCTGAGGCCCTGTAGGTGAAGGCATGGTTTCTCCATGTAACCAGATACGAATCGGGTTCCAGAAATTAGGCACAGACATTACATGCCAATTCCTATCGTCCGTAGCCGTGGATACCGCTTTTTCCTTATCGTCCAGCTGATATCCGGGCATAAAGAGCCAATTACCATCCAGTGAAATATCCGTGCGTCCTTCCTCCAGTCTATTCATTTTCACAGACGCATAATTTGCTCTTTCAAGCTGGCGCTTGCTTTCTTTCTCTTGTGGTGTTGCCACCTTACGATATTCTGCAACTTTCACATTTTTCAATGCATCTTCTTCCAACGGAGTAACAACGAGGTCGTCAAACTCAGTTTCAATCCAACCGCCTCCCAAAGTCACAGGACCGGAAGGTGCCAAGTTGCTGTTTTTATCTGTGATATCCATCCGCGGTTCCTTCTCATCATTCAAGAAAACGCGAATACGGCTACCACAGACTTCTACCTTTAACTGATACCATTGACCCGGTACCGGATGAAATCCTAACGGACGAACGCCCATAAATTCATCCGTACCCATATATCCCATGCGCATCAGGTATAAATCATCTTGCAATCCTCCTTTTATACCGACTACATAACGATCAAAACGATTATTGGCACGAAATCCTGCCCAGATTTGAACTTGTTCCGCTTCTTGGGGAGCGCGCGCTTTAAAGGACATAGTATAGTTCTTCCACTCAGGATCACCGAAACAAGCATAAGAACCTTTTGAACGGAACACCCCGTCTGCAATGCTGCATTCACCCCGTCCCACTGTTTTCAGTATTTCTCCCTGATCGGAGAAATTATTTTTCCATTCAGATTGCGCATATCCGGATGATGAAATCAAAAGACATGCGGCAGTCCAAAAGGCTGTATAGAAATTCTTCATGATATTACAATATAATATTATTTTCTGCAAATGTAGCTTCGACTCATTAACAGAAAGTGAAATAAATAATTAATTAGACATTAAAAAGCAATTAATCGTAGCTGGTACCATTACAAATCATCAAATAAACTTTTAAATTATGTTATGTTGCCATGATAATCTGCTTCGGTATAAAGTGCAAATTCCCTAATCAGATTTGCAACCGCCAAATAGAACAAAATGAACTGCTTCGTATCAGGTATATACCCTCCTCGTACCTGCTTCGTATCTGCTTCGCTATTTTCATATCCGTATAGAAGCGAAGAAAGTACGAACTGGATATATCACAAAAGAGCTTCTGACCAAAAGTTATATTGAAATTCGGGTCAAAAAAGAAGGAGAGCACTTATTCGAAAACAAATACCCTCCTTACTTACCTACCTACTTATTTAGTCAATTCAATTTGATATCTGGGAAATCCAGCATCTCCTCCGGAATATAAAATTCTAAGGTACATGTATCTTTTCAATTGTTGTAAAGTTCTCGGCTCCCATGCCTGGATAGTTTGTTTCCGGCTTTCCTGTAGCAGTCTGACAATTCATTGATACACGAACCCAGTAATCAATGCCTGTATATTTCAACGGTATATCCGTACGGTATGTAATCTCCTGCCCTTCCATATCATTGGTTATCGTCTTCTTTGTTTGGAACAGCTGTCCGTCAAAAGCAGAAGCATTCACCGAACGGGAAATACGCAAATAAGATTCACGCAAATCAGGCATTTCATACCCAGCCTTTTGGTTTCTCTTGAAACGAACAGAACATTCCAAATAATTGTCCGGTGTAATTGTAGGCTTTTTCACCCACTCGATAGTAAGGTATGGAGTCACTGTAAAGTCTCTGGTAGTAGTACCGGATATCTTTACCAATTCACCTGCATCGTCACCATCCTGCAACTCATCATCATAGGGATAGAAGTTTCCGGCATAAGGAAGCATTCGGTATTCGCCTGCAAACCACTTGGTGTTACGGTATGTACCATCTTGCTGTACCTTCAGTGTTTGGTTACCGACGAATGCATTTTCTTTTCCGGCAGCCCAACTAATCTCTCGCATCCGAATATATCCGGATCCATGATTTACCTGCAATGGTTGCCCATTATGATCGTACAAAGTCCCTTGAATCGTAGCATCAGGTGCGTCATAATTATCTAATTCGCAAGATGTAGCCATCATGCCACACAAAACGAAAAATATACATTTATTAAAGAGTTTCATATTATTGCATTTTAAAGTTATTGATTTCTATTCTTTTGCAACAAAGGATTGTTCTTCAACTCGTCGGTCGGAATTCCTTCATAGTACCTATTCACTGCACCGAAATTAACTCGACCGCTTCCTTCTTCACAAGATTTAGCATCGTAAATATACTTACCGTCAGGAATACCATTTCCATCTACTGTAGCACCTTTAGCGAACATGAACGAATAAAGTCCTCTACGACGATACTGACGAATCTGTGTATCAAATGTGAACCAACGAAGCAAATCCCAATAAATTTTACTTTCGAAAGCCAACTCCTTATATCTTTCTACACGGACAATCTGTAAGCCTCTAGTGGGAGCTTCTACAAATCCACCTTGCCCTTTAGGACCAGGATTGGACCAATTGGTAAAAGCAGCTTCAGTAGAAAGTTCACTCGGACTGCTCAACAATTTAGCTCCGGCACGATCACGTAAATCATTGATGCAATTGTAAGCATCTTCCAGCATATCTGTACCTCCATAAGATGCCACCCCATTTTGAGCTAATTCAACAGCAGCTTCTGCACGATTAAGTAATACCTCGGCATATCTCATTTCAATCCAGGGCTGAGTAGAAGTTTGATGTACAGTTGATGCCTTGTCCACAGTAATATCCAAGTTTTTACGACCGAAGAAACCTGTAATCGTATTAGTACCGGTATTTCCATTAATCTTTGGTCCATCCAATCCATTCTTGAATATCTTTACGCCATCTGAACGGAGGTATGGATCCTGTTGATCCGCTGATCCTTGGCGAGACCAATCAAGGAATGTACGTTCACGGAAAGGATTTTTATCATAAACTTCCTTGTTCCACATTGAAGAAGAGTTAAGATTACTTTCAGCAGCTCCATCGTCAACAGTAAATTTCTTAAATTTAGCCACAGCCGGGTCGTATTCTTCTTTTATAATACCGGCACGCAAATCCAACTTCATACCACCTTTATAGAGTCTTCCGGGTATCAGAAGATTAGCCCTTAGCCGTGGTTCCACACCATCCCACAACTGTTGGCAGTTATCATATACCAAGTAGTTACCTTCCTCATCAAAAGCACTGAAATGACCATTATCATCTAGTGGGAGACCATCAAATAACTCTACCCAATCAAGAGTCGGATTAAAGCGGTCACCACCTTCAGATGCCATACGAGGCGGACACATCATAGAATTATAAGAGTGAACACTCATATTAAAGTCAAACTTACGCAACCAGATAGATTCTTTATTAGAATCAGACTTTTCCCATACTTCTGCATAGTTGGCTTCTTTATCAGCATTGCCTCTATGAAGTTCATATTTCCCGCCAGTTTCCACTAACTTAGCAGCATCCCAAGCTTGTTGGAAATAACCATTTGCTCTTTCTTTGGGAATACCTTGAAGCAATACTCCATCCACTTCCCAATCTTGGAATTTTTCTGATCCGTAACGAGCTGTTGTACCGGCATGTAATGCTACACGACTCTTCAAAGTGGCCGCAACATACTTATTAGCACGACCGGCTTCGCTAGTTTCAGGAAGATCAGCAATAGCTTCATCCAAATCCTTCAATATAAAATCATACGTATCAGCATGACTTTCACGTGCTACCCACAACGTTGATTCATCATTAGGATCTAAAGATTGCGGTTCGAATATTTTCGGCAATCCACCGTAGCGTTTAGCCAATTGAAAGTAAACATAAGCTCTGACAAACTTAGCTTCGGCAATCCAAGATTTAGATTGATTTGCTAATTCCGGATAGTTGGGTAAGCTTGTAATCAATGTATTTGCCTGACGAATTACTTTAAATCCGCCTCCCCAATAGCCACTTCGATGATATGTCATACCGGTATTATTGCGGTTAACCATTTCACCGGTAGAGTTCCAGAAAGTCCAAACGCTTAAACCGTTACCAACATAATATCCACCCCCAATTTCCGTACCGTTACTATTCGTATCATAATGGTAATCTTCCATAGGCAAGTGGTTATACATACCTGCCATGTAAGCTTTAATACCTTTTTCATTATATATATCCTCGGCCGTAACAATGGACGTAGGTGTAATATCCAAATCAACACAAGAGGTAAACAACCTGAGCGAAAGCAGTGATGCAACTGCCATCCAATGTATCTTTTTCATTTTTTTTATCTTTAGCATATTTATAATCCAGTACTATTAGAATGTGATGGTTCCACCGAAGTTGTAAGTTCTACTCAACGGATAAAGATAACCATATGTTTCAGAAGGCTTTTCAGGGTCAAGTCCTTTTACACCTGTAATAGTAAATACGTTATAAGCATTCACGAATACACGCAAATTCTTAATTCCGATTCTGTCAAGCACTTGGTTCTTGGGAACGGTAACACCAAGTTCTACACTTTTCAGACGCAGATATGCTCCATTTTGTAAGTTGAACTCAGAAGTTTCCTCTGCTCTAGTTTTACCATATGGGTACCAACCGGAAACCCATTTATTAGTAGGATCATACGGATCTTTCTTCGCATCAACTGGATGCCATCTGTCATACAACAGGTCAAGAGCATTTCCATCCCAAGAAAGCGGGTTCAATAACTGTTCACCATAACCAATATAAGACATAGCTGCACCTTGGAACAATAAGTTAAAGTCAATCCATTTCCACTGACCACCCAATGTCAAACTGAAGTTCATAAGCGGATAGTTACGGGCATCGTTAAGGTTGGTACCGGGAAGTCCTCCGTTATTGTCACTATTCGTAGTTGTAGCAATCGGATGTTTATCCTGGTCATCGATGACACCGTCACCATTCCAGTCTTCATAAATCGGGTCACCAGGAAGTGAACCTGCATTAGCATAAATAGAATTAGCTATTTCATCATATGATTGATATTGGCCGTTAGAGCCTTTTCCAAACCAAATATCTTTGTAACGGTTGATATAATTATTACGCCAATAATCATAAGAATTAGAACGCTCAGGCATTACTTTTTTCGTCCACATACTACGAGTCATCTGTACAGAAAGACTTGCATTGTATCTGAACTGGTTAATCTGGTTATTATGACGCAAAACAACTTCAAAACCCTTAGTACGATCCGAGTTCATGTTAGCTTGAGAAATACCAGAACCAAATGTAGCCGGCACAATAACACTCGGAGTAGCCAACAGACCATCACGGTCACGCTGGAAGAAGTCTACAGAGAAGCCAAACAGGCCACCCCAAAAGTCTGCATCAATACCAAGGTTTATCATAGTAGATGTATACCAAGTCAAATCCAGATTCGGCGCATTTCTAAATCCAAGCGCATTGGTAAATGTATTACCGAATACATATCCTCTCGGAAGATTTTGTCTGTTATGATATGACTGGGGATAATCATACCCTTCGATAAACTGGAACTGAGAAGCACCATCATCTCCAAGCTTTCCCCAAGAGCCTCTTATCTTCAAGTTAGAAACGAAAGGAAGATTATCTTTCATAAATGCTTCTTCAGAAATACGGTAAGCCAACAGCACACTTGGGAAGAATCCCCATTGCTTGCCTTTAGGGAATTTAGACGAGCCATCATAACGGAAAGAGAATTCACCTATATACTTTCCTGCATAATCATAATTGAATCGACCAACCAAAGCCCTGGAAGCATTCTCTGACAAGCCACTTCCTGTTCCTTCCTGATTTTCAGTATTACCTGCAAACAGATAAGGAATGGGAATTTCGAAATAGCGTTTCGCACTAAAGTCATATCCTTGGTTATATCCCTCTTCATAAAGCATCATAGCACCAACATGATGTTTATCAGCAAATGTATTGTCATAATTTAATTGTACATTCCACAATGTAGAATAAGATGTACTAAATACACGTTTCAACTCAGTTTTACTATTTCGAGTAGCAGCTACATCATATTGCTCTGTAACGGCATTATAACGGTACTCGTTATACTCTTGCTTATAATTTGCATTATCGTTATAAGTTTTATCATAGCTGAACATACCTTTGGCTGTCAATCCCTTGACCCATGGAACTGTATATTCTAACTGCATATTAGACTGGAAGATATTCTTCTTGTCTTTTACATATCCAGCTAAATCAGGACGGATAACAGCAGCCGGGTTAAATTCCACATCCGGATGATAGTAGTAAGGATCAGTATTATTAGCATATACCGGATCTGTAGGACGTGAGCGCCAAAGCATCTTGAAGACCTCCCAACTAGACATATTTTGCCGGTTAGTTTCGTCCATAATCATATTCAACTTAACGCCTGCCTTCAAATTCTTTGTAATTTGAGCATTCAAGTTAGAACGCAAATTGTAACGGTGGTAATTAGCAGAATTAGTGCGGAAGAAACTACCTTGATCGTTATAACCAAAATTAACATAATAATCTACCTTCTCACTACCTCCACTGACAGATATATTATGTTGCTGTTGAGGAGCAGTCTTCTTCATAACTGCATCATACCAGTCTGTATCAGCCATTTCACCATTCGCCAGTTGCTCAAAATACGAATCATCGTACGTTAAAACAGGGTTAGAAGTACTACGCATAGTAGTCTCATTATACAGAATAGCACGGTCGCGTGAGCGAAGAGGACGCAATATTTCAGCCGGTGTTTGAATACCATAATAAGCTGAATACTCAATCTTAGCTTTTCCCTTTTCTCCTTTTTTAGTAGTAATCAGCACTACACCATTAGCTGCACGCACACCATAAATAGCAGCCGATGCATCTTTCAATACAGAAATACTCTCCACATCATTCGGGTCCATACGCGGCATATCCCCACGTGGCACACCGTCAACAATTAACAAAGGTGCACCCAAACCACGAATATCAAACTGATTGGTAAACTGTCCTGGCTCAGATGTTTTTTGTATATTTCGAACACCCGGCAATTTACCTGTCAACATATTCTGAATATTGTTACTTTTGGTAGAGATAATTTCGTCATTATCCACAGCAGATACAGCACCCGTTATAGTAGCTTTCTTTTGTGTTCCATATCCTACCACTACTACCTCATCCAACTGGTTTGAGTCTTCCTGCAGAACAATCTTATAAGAAGTTTTATTATCCAACTTCATTTTTTTAGTTATATAACCAATATAGGAGATTTCCAACGTTGCTCCTGCAGGAACTTTAAGATTAAAGTTACCGTCAACATCGGTAATAGTACCCAGTGCTTTATTACCAACGACCGTGACATTAGCACCAATAATTGCTTCACCTAATTCATCAACAATCTGCCCGGATATACTTCGGGAAGTTTGTGCACGCATCGGAGTAAGCACCATCAAGAACATCATTAGCATATACCAAGAAGCGTATTTGCTAACTCTCACAAAATTAGATTTGTTTTTCATGTGTTTCATACATCTCACTTTTAAAATTGTTTTTCATAAAATAACGTATCCTTTAAATTAATAAGTAGGAAGGATGTGTCTTTGGTTAACTTGTATTTTTCATATGCATTTCTTTTAAAGTTATGTATTCTTTTAATTTCCTTGTCTTTTTTAAATTGTTATCCTAAATACAATCTTGTATTTTATTCTTAAAAAAGAACTTATTATCGAACCTATTATTATCGTTTTGATACGACAAAATTATATACCAAAGATTAAAAATTGAGTGATATCACGCTTATCTGGTGCTTAATTTTGAATTAAATTAAAAGATTAATCGCTTCTTTACCAACATATAGAATGATCTAGAACAAATAAGAACTTTTTTTTCGTTCTATGTTGACCATATGGCTATCAGAGCGATTATTCTGTAGGAGATTGATGAATCACTAATGTCTTTTTTTCATGAGGTATCGGATAAGCAGTAATCCAAACTTCAGGAGATAAAGAGAGGTTCTTTTCATCATAAGCTAGCAGAAACACCTCTATATCTTTATTTTTAAAATTTTCATCTAACTCAAAAAAATAAGTATAATTGGAGTCAGATTGTACAGTCGTATTTTCCCATGGGTTAGCCGGATAAGAAGTTGCCCTGGAGGATGCTCCTATATATTGACCATCTACTTTTAATGTGACATATGCCCCCTCTACGCCATGCTTCCCGTTTACAGCTACACAAAGGTAGCTATCAGGAGCAATCTCGTCCAACCGAAACATAGCTTTCCAAGTACCAGCACATCTCATTACAGAGGTATCAGCAAAAAGATTATTGGCTCTAAAGTTATCAGGCTCTATCTTTTTTCCAGCAGCATATACTTCCACTTCGGCTATTGCATCAGGAAAAGGTTTCATTTTAAGATACCTCATATGCTCCCCTACTTTTAGACTCATTGTTGCACCAGCCCAAAAGGATACAGGCCTCCAACCCTTCAGATCGGATGAAATATAAGCAACATTGCCTTCATCAACCAACAAAGGTTGCAATTCATACTCGTTATTTACTTTTATAAGAATACTATCTACCAATAGACTTTCTCCAAGATCCAAACGAAAACAACCACCCTTTATTCGAATATCACCTTTTCTTTTTGATGGCCAAAATCCTGTCTTCATATTGCCATCAAATAAATATTTATCCCAAACACCACGATTAACAAAGGCAGACTGATTAAAAAAAGCGTTACGAGCCGCCTCTACCTGTTTAATCTTTGTTGCTCCCGAACGATATAGAGAACGAACTTCCATTGCATTATTATCTGCAGCAAACACCGTAGCCTCATATAAGGTATTTACATCATAAGGTACAGATACAGGAGATAAATCGACAATTTTCCGATGATAAGATTTTGAGTATTTACCACCTTCAAAATTTATATTCATCGTTTTAGAATTACTCAATTTCTTTGTAACATCCTGCCCATCCATTTCTATCTTTTCAACACTGGATAAATTATTTAATTTGATGTGCGCTTGCGTTCCTGCAAATCCCAATAAATTTATTTCAATCGGTTTCCCCGCTACATCTTTTATTATTTCAAAATCAATCCCTTCTACTCCAATACCATCCAGACTTTCATCTGCAGAAGCATAAAACAACATTGACCTGAACGGTAATACGGTAACTTCAACAGATTCTCCATAGTTGTAAATACCTAATATCTTTTCAACAGGATGATATAACCGGCACTTAACATGTTTACATTCTTCCAGACCGATCTCATGATTTAACACAATATTGACTTTCTGAGGTTCCCAAGTCAAATTCCTCAATGTTATCAACCTCGTTTTATTATCTCCCCTCGAAACAGCATACTTCCCATAGGCTGGAGGTAGTTCTACACCATCTACCAATAAACCTGAAAAATTTCGATGTAGATTAAAAATTCTCGCCAATTTGGGAAACTCCCTATCTGATAATAGCCAAGGATTGCCATATATTTGAGGAGAAAGTAACAAAGACCTATTAAATGCCTGTAAAACAAGTTCATCTTCCCAATAATCCAAACAGGAAGAAAGGCAAACCCCATGGTCCTCTGTTAATCTTTTCAAATCAGGTACAATACCTCTTCCCAATGCTCCTACTCTATTGTGAGGAGCTGCACATGTATTGAATGAATTTACATCAATATAGCTCTCTTTGCCCTCCCACAAAAAAGTTGTTGCACATTGTTCCGCCTTTTTCAACCCTAAACGATGATTCAAAAGAATTAAGTCTGGAGAATATTTCCTACACTCTCCAATCATATCCACAAAAAGATCTTCTTTCTCTTCTCTCAATGGACCACAAACTGCATCAAATTTAAAAAGAGCCCAATCATAATTACGGCAGAGTGATACTAACATCTCTTTTCTTTCCTCTGCACTCTCCGGAGTATCCCCAAAACCATCTGGTCCTCCCCAAAGCCCTAAACGTACTCCATTCTGTTTAGTCTTTAGATAAGTAGAATCCAACCCTTTAGGGAATTTATTCTTAAACCGTTGGGAGTTTATACTCCCATAAATATTTTTACCATCAATCAACCCTGCATCAAAAGCATATATATCCAACCGCATCCCATATTCCTGACGAAGCCATTCAAAAAAATCCAAATTGGCCAATGTCTGTGATTCTGTAGTTCCTTCATTAGTGTTGTTTATCCAAGAAAAATATTCTGCCTTTGACAAGCTTCTTTCAGTAATATCAGATTCTGAACCATGTTCCTTCAATATCTTCAAGACCTTATCTCTGTATTTTAATGCGGTTTTTGCATCATTCAACCAATTATATTGACCGATAGGATATGCATTCGCCAATAAATTCATATCCTCCGAAACTTGTTCTATCTTTTTCAGAGATAAAAAAATACGTTTCTTCAAACCTTCAGGATGAAACTGCTTGGCTCTGACATATATTCTGGAACCATAATAGGCCGTACATACAGCTTCATGCAAACATGCAGTCAAATAAGTACGATAAAATAGTTGGTATAAATCATTATATGTCGCAGATTCTAATAATGGTTTTACTTTTTCTATTTCAGATACTGCTTCAGAAGCAAGTTTAACTCCATACTGTTTTTCTGTTATAATATAATTATAATATACACTATCCAGTTTTTCATCAGATTCTATCCATTGGTTATCAAATACTGACTTCACTTCAATAGCTAATGGAGATGATAACGATTTAAAGTGTACAGGAGCAATATGATTTATAATATCTTTCCAATAATGAAATGTTCTATTTATGTTATGTTCAACATGAACCATAGGCGGATCAATCCACCTTCCAGACACATGCCTGCTATATCCCCATTTATTATTTTCATAATTTAGAGAGGAATGATCTGTTAGATTTGTTCCTAAGGTATAAAAAACAGATGTAACTATATCATATGCACTTTGAAATGCTTTTCTAATGGGTAATAAAGCATCCTCACCATACCTTGACGTAATAAATTCATTATAAATTTGCATTGGAGATACAGTTTGTTCTTCTGTCATCCGCTTCAATGCATACAACTGAATTTCATTAGCAGTTCCTAATATGCTGGTGTCCCCATAACGATCCGTCCTTGCAACATATCCGGTAACATTGGGACAGTTAATATAACTACCCCATCTTTTCATTGTATATTCAGGCCATGTGTTAGCAACAACACCTTGCCCACTGTATTCATTACCAGAATCAAACTCTACAATTGTAGGTCTATTCATCTTTCTGATATAGGAGTTATCCGGATGCGTCAGAAAGAAATCATGAGGGGTTTCTTTCATCATTAAAATGACCTTATCACTCTTTATATGCTCTATACATCCAACAGTACTCTTATACTCTTCTTCCGAATAAGCAAAAGTACGAATATAGAGTTTCTTTCCTCTTTCACCAATAACGACATCGGAAATAGCATTTACAACAGCTGCCAGTTTTTCCTCAGGGGTTTTCATATTCATTGAGTACTGCTTTTCCGCATAAGCTCCAGTTTCAATAAATGTTAGCACAAGTCCATCTGCTTCAGGAGCCCTGTTGAGCATCCGGCGATAGTCATCTTTAAACCATTCCCAGAATTTAGGATTATCCAGATTTATTGTACCATTAGGCCCTGTTCTAAAACACGATGGATAATAATCCAGAGAATATAAGCTATGATCCCAAAGCAACACTTCATCAATACCTTCTAAATGTGCAAGACGAATGAGTTTATTAACCTGTTCACATACTTTTTCTTCTTTAATGGCCTTTAAATCATGGATGATCTCATGGGACAACTGAAGCTGATTGATATTATACTCTTTTGCTGTTTTTATTGTCCGGATAGCACGTTCCATATTGTCAGACAGAATAATCCATCCCCTAACACTTCCATCTGCAAAAAGATTTGCAAAGAAAGATAAGAAAAAGAAACTAACTATTATAAATCTCCTGAGACTCATTTCAATATAACTTTTATTTCTTTACCACTATATTTTATCCTCTTTATCACATCTTTACCTTTGAGTTTAATAATAAGGTCCCTGTCCTTTACTGCATAGTCGCCAGTGCGTTTTCCAACTATAAATTCCTTTGTACGATCATTCCACTTAAACGGAATAGTACTATAATTGCCATTTTTATATTTCAATGTCTCACCATCATCTTCATATAAATCGAAGCTTGCATTTTCCCCACCAAAGACATGAATTTCAAGCGGAACATCAACATTAATATTTTTCTCAACAGAAGTATAATAGGGGATGATAGAACCAGACTTCACAAACAAAGGCATTTTATCCAGAGGTGCGTCTGCTGTGATTGTAGTCCCTCCTTGGTAGATTGCACCAGTCCAGAAATCTACCCAAGTATATCCTTGTGGCAAATATACAGAACGGGAAGTTGCTCCTGCCTCCAAAACGGGGCAAACCAAGAGAGCAGGTCCATACATAAACTGATCTTTACAGTCTAATACATTTTGATCATAAGCAAAATCAAAAGCCAGTAAGCGCATTGGCGTATAATGCTCGTGAGTAACTTTACCTGATAGAGTATAAATATAAGGCAAAAGCCGATATCGTAATTTTATAAGATCAGTACAGATACGTTGTACCTCTGGACCGTATGCCCATAACTCATTCGGTGCTTTCGTATCTCCCGGATAACGACGCCCATGGCAGCGAAAAACGGGACAGAATGTTCCATACTGAAACCAACGTACAAACAATTCCTGATAATCTTTTTTAGACGGGTCTCCTCCTGAATAACCACCAATGTCTGTAGTCCAGTAGGGAATTCCCGTTGCTGTAAAGTTTAATCCTGCTGCTACTTGCGTTTGTAATTCGGCAAATGTCGTTGGAATATCACCAGACCAGACAGCTGTTCCCCACTTTTGTTGGGAAGCCCATGCACAGCGGGTCAACAAATAAGGGCGGATATCGGGACGAGCTTTGGTTATTCCTTCATAAAAATGGGATGCATGAACCAAAGGATATACATTTCGTACTTTCTGGGCTGATCCGGCATAAGTATTAAGTGGTAAGTATGAGGCTACATGGTCAGGTTCCGGTCCATCCAAAAACCAACCATCAATATTCAAGTCCACTAAAGAAGATACCTTATCCCAATACATCTTGGCTGCATCTGGATTAAAAGTATCATATATATAGCCGTCAATAGCTTTTGCTCCTTCCAATATATACCCTTTTTGTGACATTTCATTATAATTAGGGATACCTGGTTTGAAGCAGGGCCACATTGTCAGAACTACCTTCATGTCATAAACGTTATGAAGACTATCCAACATTGAAGGAACATCAGGGAATAAAGTTTCATCAAACCTATGTGAACCTGTTCCGTACTTACCCCAATAATGATAATCTATAAAGATAGTACTTGCAGGAATATCCTCTTCCTTCATTCTCTTGGCTACATCCATCACTTCTTTTTGAGTAGCATAACGATTACGGCTTTGGTGATAACCTAAAGCCCAATCGGGCAACATCGGAGCCACTCCCGTCAAAGAACGATATGCAGCCACTAAATCATCCATTTTATCACCAACAAAAAGATAATAGTTAACGATCTTACCGTAATCAGAAGCCAAACTCATACCGGTACTATTGTCTGTATAAATAGTCCGGGAAGGATTATCCCAAAACAATCCCCAACGGCCAGTAGAATAAATAACCGGTACCGCAGCTTGCGTATTAAACTGAACCAGTTCCCGCTTGGCATTCCGCAAGTTCATCAAGTTATCTCTAAACTGGCCCAAACCATATAAAGCTTCTTCATCCCGCAACTGGAACTTACAATATGCATTGACAGAATCTCCACATATATTCATTCTCGCTTTTTCAGGGAACTCTTTCAATAAGATTTTCCCAGACTCATCAAGCAGACTGATATAGCCTTTATTCTTATTTACAGTAACAACTAAACGGGAAGAACGCAATACAATATTTTCCTGAGTATCTTCCACTTTAAACTCTGCCACTTTTGCCTGTTGCGTTACGGCAAAACTCTTATATTCTTTTATTTCATTCTCAGAGCCGAACATCACATGTACACTTCCTATATTATAGGGTTGCAAATACAAAGTTCCGCCCGAAGTCTGAATCCATAAAGCCTGCTGTTTCTTTTCCCAAGAAAGAACAGTTTGTGGTTGTCCTTCCTTAGCCACGACTTGTAAGACATTAGGATGTACTACATCATGGTAATTCTCACCCAAAGAGACATCGCTAAAAATCCCTTTACTCCGTTTTTCTGCTATGATTCTAATACGATCAAAATCAAATTTACCTGATAAAGTATACTCAGCATTTTCCAAATCAGGCACAGAAGCTGCGGTAGGACTATAAAAAACATATGCCTTATCAGCCTCTTCAGAAAAATCGATACGCACTACAACCAACTGCGGCTCCTGCGTCTGTTTGACTTCAACAAATATTTTTTCACTATTACCTTTCTCAAATGAAAAGCCCAAACGCGAGTTTCCTTTTTCTTTCAACGCCAGAAAACTACACCAAACTGTTCCATTCACATCGTTCAATTGCACATCTCTATACATACTCACCTTTTTAGAAGAGGCATCTAAATGCCAACACATTTCAGGCGCAGCAACAGATGCTATCTTCAGACTTCCTTTTTCTTGCTTTACAGAGGTCATATCCCCTTTCCAGGAATCCTTTAATACAGGCTGTTTTTGAGCATATACAATAGAAACTGAACAAAATAAGATACTGAGAATCAAAATTATATTTTTCATAATCGACTATTATTTACAACATTTACTTACAACTCCATTCTCCATAAGAGAGATATACCCCAATAAAGCGCCCCAATGGTAGAACTTATCACTTCGCACAACATCATCACCTTCACCAGTGAGAGCATTATAATTCTCAAAGACATATCCATGCGATAACCAGGATTTCAATAATAATTTTTGAGATTTTTCGGCAAAGGCATGTCTCACTTCCGGAAATTCATAATTATTCAATCCCAGGTACACCAAAAAATTCAATGGTGCCCAAATGCGTCCCCGCCAATACTCATTATCTTTAAATGCAGGATCATTTTTAGGAACAGAAGGTATTATATATTCCCCCCAGAATTCATCAGTATCCAGTAAATGCTCTTTTATCATCCTTTCCGCTTGACTCTGTGTAGGCACTTTTGCCAGCAATGGATAAAAACAAGTGGGTGAAGTACGATAATTAAATTTCAGATCTCTGGTAGAACGATTATAGTAAAATCCAGTCTTATCATCCCATAATCCTGCCAAATTGTTACGATAATATTCCGCACGTTTTCTAAGTTCGGTTACATCTTTTTTATAGCCAAGTTCTTCCGCTATTAAAGCCAGATAATCACAATCCATAATATATAAAGAAGACATACCTACATCATGCTGTTCCAGCAAATGTTTTTGCTTATTAAAAGGCACTCCATCATACATTGGCGAATTATCCAATCCTGATTCCAAAACAGCACCATAATGACAATCCGTATCAAACTCAGACCTGAAATAAGTAACCTTTTCATAAGGATTACTACCTAAGCACAATAACCCTCTATCCTCTCTATTCTGGCTCCACCAGCGATTCCAGGTTAGTAATTCTTTATACAATAACTCCAAGAACCATTTTTCCTGATATTGCTTATATATTGTCCAGACAGCCAAAGAACCAACAGGTGGCTGAGAACGATCTCTTGATTTAAAATTATTGCTATAAAAACAGTTGGGTACAAATCCACGCTCTGTTATTGCTTTAGTTATCTCTACAGCATTTGCATAAGCCAATTCTTTATTACCAACAGCGAGCATCATCGATGCAAAGTAAGTATCCCAGCAGAACAGTGTGAAACCACCAAAATCTTCACTGGCAAACCATTCGGAACTCCAAATCCGGCTTACAGGAGTAATCACTCTCCTAATACCAGGATCATATATATTATCCCAAGCCAAAACACTTTGCATGGCATTATAACAATCATAATTTGCACCAAACTGTTTCTGATTAGAATTAATAAAATCCCGGGCACGATTATTAATAAAAGCAATTGCATCATCTAATCCCATATTTTCTCCGCAACAGATAGCAACCGGAGTATCTAAAGACAGAATAAACTCCCTTCCTTTTTTTTCCAGAAGTTCACCCTCTATATAAGTTTTTATTTCAACAACTTTATCACGTGATGCCAATGTAAATCCTAAACTATCCACGCTAAGTGTATTGCCCCGTTTCCAAAGACTTTCAGGGATAACCACCAATCGTCCTCCTTTCTTCGTCTCAGTCAGTGGTCTGATTAGAATTATATTTTTAAGCCCCATAGCAGCACTTTCTACCTGTAACTTATATCCTCTCCAATCTATGGTCATTTTGGTATAAGCTCCATCAAATGAATGAGGTCCCGGCTGCAATAACGGTGCCTCTTTAGCTCTATCTCCGATTCTGAATTTCCTCACGCGACTCCCATCTGTATCCATCATATTCAGGTCGACAGCAAAGCCATAAGGAAGAAATACATGAGTCAACACACTACGAGTATCCCAAGTGTTCCAACCGGAAGCCAATCGTTTTTGCAAACTCTCATATAATTCTTCAGGAGTGTTACCTGAAATGACCTTAATAGGATAGATAAACAGCCCTACTAAAAACAATCCGATCAATAAGTGCTTTTTCATTGTTTAAAGACTAAATTAGACATCAGTTAAACTTCTCATATGGAAGGTTTCAGGAATACTTCCACGAATGCAAAATAAAAGCCTTAGTCTTAAAAAACAGAGCCATCCTTTATTAATTGGACATTAAAAAAGCGCTTAATTGTTATGATTAAGCGCTTTTTCTTACTTTAAGAAATTATCATCGATATAAATTGCATAAGGGGACCTTATATTCCTCTCCTAATGAATCTTTATACTCTTTGCAAAAACGGTCATATACACTCTTTGCAATACCTTTTTTACCTTGTATAAAAAGAATAGAACATTTGGCTGCCAAAGCTTCTTCATTCAGAGGATCATGCAAGAACAGGATATCAGCAATACGTAATACCGTATCATAATTATTGCGTTGTACATCCAACAAATTCCTCAGCAAATCAATAGAAAGGCTGGAATAAGAATCTTTAAACTCATCTAACCAATCAACAATAGTATTTGACAGCAACGGACCATACAACAAAATCTCCAATATCTGATTTAGGAGTTGGTCATCTCCATGTTCACCGTTTTCCTTGAATTGACGAATACAATTTAATGCCATACAATAGTCACAGAAAACTTTCTCACCCCACCGGATACACAAAAATCCCGTATCACTGACAACTTCCACATCACCTACTTTTTCTAGCAATACACGCAACTTACGCAAAGTCACATTACGATTATTACGAGCAGATTCCTCTTCTTTGTCCGACCACAGAATATCTGTAGCTTTCTTAGTCAAAATGCCTTGCTTATTCTTCTCAGTATAAAGGACCAGTAATATAAGCAAGCTTTTCAATCGTGGTGTAAAAGCTCCTGTTATATCATTGCCATCTTTATCACGAACATTAAATGTACCCAACAAAGAAATAGCCGAGCGACTACGATCAAAATACTTTTCTTCCACTGCAATCTCCTCCGTGGCTTCATTAACAACGAGTGCCTCCGTTTGAGCATTATTTATTTTTATATCTTCAAAATCCATTCTCTTTCTGCTATACTTTATCCGGTAGAAAAGAAAAACCGTTCCTCCCAGCAATAGTATGCCACATAACCACCATAGCCACACTGGAGCAGAATGTTTATCTACAACCTGCGCAATTTCATTATCATTCAACAATGGAGTATTAATAGAATAGATAGACACATCGTGTGTGCGGTCACTCAATATTTTATCCATAACCAAATATAGCTTATGATGAGCAGGCGATGAATAAAAACTAAAATCGCAATCCTGATAAACTAAATCATTATGAATAGGTTTCGATATCTCCACCCAAGCAGAATCATTCATAAAAACCTTCCAAAGACTTCCTCCGCCTTTCATACTAACAGCATAAAAAGAACTGTCCGAAGGTTCAAAGTACATAGAAGACGCCATCAACAATACATCCGTAGCCTGTCTTTTCTTCCATACGCTACGAGACTTTCCCGTTTTCAAGTTAATGGCACACAACTCGTAATAAAAATGGGCATTAAATTCCTGCTTTCCCTGCTTATTTCCACGCCCACCAAAAATATACAATTCGTCGCCTACTATAGCAGCTGCAGATGAGTAACGAGGAGAAATAACAGGGGTATATGCAACTTCTTCAACCTGTTTCATACCCGCTTTCAACCGATATAGATTATTCCTATATTGGTAGAACCCATATCCTCCCCAAAAATAATAAGAAGAATCTGATGGATTAAACGTACGTGCATGGTTGTAGTAACGAGGCTCATCCAAATGTCTTTCATTCAGACTCCATTTCCCTTCGTCAACAGACAAAGCTGAAACCAATTTCTCGTGTAAAGAATAAGACAATAACCGATTGGTTAGTGTATCATAAACCATGTGGTCTGTATATTCCATAGCCGGATACCCCTCTACAATGGAAACTTCGTTCTGGTTACCAGAAATACCATTTAATATTTCTATTTTGTTTTGTCGCACAAGATAAAACAAGGCATCACGGGCATTAAAAGCAATATCCAAGCGGTCTGAGGTTTTCTCTGCATATATTTTCCGCCATTCAATATGATTATCGATCAGCCATGAAGGATAAGATGCTAATGCCACAGCTCCTTCAATTTCGTCAAGACAAACATCAGCATTATGCTTCCACAACTTCCAATATCTTATCAGTTCTCCATCACGGGTGATCTTTATATCCCTAATATCCATAGGAACTACATCTGCAGAGAAATATGGAGATTTTCCAAACAAGACCGTAATGTCTTTGGTACCACGCAAAGGCACTACCATCGTAGTATCCTTACTGTCATATTTCAAATCAATTTGATTCTCTTTTATATTAAGGTGTAAAGACACAGGAATCCATTTGCCTTTTTCAATATTGGTATTAATAGCAAACATTCCCTCATTAAAAACGAGAGCAGGAAAATTCCTGTTATTATCACCTGCAGCAAAAACAAAATGAAGAAATTGATTTTCATTTGTACATAAATGGAGGATAGCCCCGAAGTCGGGCTCATTGCGAACCCACATTTGAAAATCTATAATAAACTCATTCTCCACATGAAAAGGAGAGTTCTCATTAAGAGACAAAGAGGTGCGTTCATTGCCTGGCACAGAATGAGATTTGAAATGAAGGCCATAATCTATAGAAGCCAACACCTTCAAATTTCCCAATGAGAAGAAACACAATATCCAAATTAGCAATTTACTTTTCATAGTATCTCGTTAAAGAACACTCTGCAAAGGTATAAAAAAATCCCCCATAACAAATAAAGGACACAAAAATTTGGAATCTGAATTCAATTAAACCGATATTATGCGCAAATTAATAACAAATTAATCAGAGAAGTAATATCCCTGATATACTTTTGCTGCAAAGGACAAAAGACTTGTTCTATTATCAAATTAAAACAGTATTATGAAAAAACTTTTTCTTAGTCGCATGAAAGTAAAATCGTTGATTACTTTTTTACTATTGGTACATTTCTTATCTATCTCTACATTGGTAGAAGCCAAAGTACAACTACCCTCTGTACTCAGTAGCAACATGGTATTGCAGCAACAAACAGATGTAAAACTATGGGGAAAAGCCAAAGAAAATTCGTCTGTTACCATAAAAACATCATGGGATAACAAAACGTATAAAACGACTGCAGACAAGCAAGGAAAATGGTTATTAAGTGTCTCCACACCAACAGCCGGAGGCCCCTATGAAATTACATTCAGCGATGGAGAGGCTCTAACATTGAAAAATATATTAATAGGTGAAGTCTGGTTCTGCTCCGGACAATCGAATATGGAAATGCCCATGAGTGGTTTCGACCGCCAACCCACTCAGGGCACAAACGATATCATAACCAAAGCGAAAGCCTCTACCCCAATTCGCATCTACAACACCGATTCTAAAGATGGAAGATGGGTACGGCAATATAGCAAAACGCCACAGGAAGATTGTAAAGGTGAGTGGTTAGAGAATACTCCAGTCAACGTATCCCACACAAGTGCAGCAGCTTACTTTTTCGCCCGATATATTCAGGAAGTTTTAGAAGTACCGGTTGGTATTATTGTATCTTCTCTTGGAGGGTCAAAAGTAGAAGCATGGATGAGTCGGGAAGCCATAAGCCCATTTAAAAGTATTGATTTAGCCATACTCGACAATGATGAACCTGTAAAAAATATCACAGCTACCCCATGTGTACTCTACAATGGGAAAATAGCTCCTTTCACTAATTTCACCATTAAAGGCTTCCTTTGGTATCAAGGCGAAAGTAATCGTGACAATGCTGATTTATACCAAAGTCTGATGCCTGCTTTTGTCAAAGACTTACGCAGCAAATGGAATATAGGAGAATTTCCTTTTTACTTTGTAGAGATTGCTCCCTTCAATTATGAAGGTGCCGATGGCACCTCAGCCGCCCGCATGCGTGAAGTCCAACAACAAAATATGAAGGATATCTCTAACAGCGGAATGGTCACCACTCTGGATATAGGTCATCCGGTCTTCATCCACCCGACAGATAAAGAAACGGTAGGTAATCGTCTGGCTCTTTGGGCACTTGCCCAAACCTATGGACGAAAAGGATTCGGTTACGCCACTCCTATTTATAAATCCATGGAAATATCAGGTAACAAAATATACATCAATGTGGACAACGCACAACGTGGACTTTGTCCCATGTGGACCCCGCTCGAAGGATTTGAAATTGCCGGTGAAGATAAAGTTTTCTACCCGGCCCATGCTGAAATAGAAACCAAGACTACCCGTCTTGCCGTATCATGCGATAAAGTACAGCATCCGGTAGCCGTCCGATATGCTTATAAAAACTACGTCAAAGCAAGCGTATTCAACATCTATGGTATCCCCGTAGCTCCCTTCAGAACGGACAATTGGTAAATATCAAACTCTCAAAAAGATCATGAATAGACACATTTTTCTTTTTTTCCTAATTCTCTTGACAGCTTCCGCACTTCAGGCGCAACAGTCCCGACTTGTGAAAGTAGGAGAAGGATATAGCCAGACATCAGTCAACACGACCGTCTTCAGAAATAATTCACTTGTGACACAAGGCGATGAGCAATACATTTGTTATTATGATGCAGATGGTTATCTGATATTGGGTAAGCGTAAGCTAAATGTTGACAAATGGACACTACAACGTACACAATATAAAGGGAATGTAAAGGACGCCCATAATGGTATCAGTATGATGCTGGATGGGGACGGTTATTTACATTTGTCATTCGACCATCACGGACACAAGCTAAACTATTGCCGCAGCACAGCTCCACACACACTGGAACTTGGAGATAAAGAACCAATGACCGGTGTAGATGAAGGAAACGTAACTTATCCGGAATTTTATTCACTAAATGGAGGTGATCTGTTATTTGTTTACCGTTCCGGTTCTTCCGGCCGGGGGAATCTGGTAATGAACCGTTACTCTGTAAAAGAAAAAAAGTGGGATAGAGTACAAGATATCCTGATAGACGGTGAGAATGAACGGAACGCTTACTGGCAACTCTATGTAGATAAGCAAGGTACTATCCATGTATCTTGGGTATGGCGTGAAACAGGACAGGTGGAAACAAATCACGATCTCTGTTATGCCCGTTCTTATGATAATGGTGTGACATGGTATAGGGCGAATGGACAGAAATACGATTTACCAATCTGTTATAAGAATGCAGAATATGCCTGCCTCATTCCTCAAAATTCAGAATTAATAAACCAGACCAGTATGAGCGCCGACGCAAACGGTAACCCATACATTGCCACTTACTGGCGTGATCCGGATAGTAAAGTTCCGCAATATCGTGTTGTATGGCATGACGGGAAGATATGGCACACTTGTCAGGTTTCAAACCGTCATACGCCTTTCTCCCTAAAAGGTGCCGGTACCAAAATGATTCCTATTGCCCGCCCACGTATTGTAGTAGAAGATGGTGAAATCTTTTATATCTTCCGTGATGCAGAACGGGAAAGCCGAGTATCTATGGCACATACAACAGCGATAGAAAGCGGGAAGTGGACCTATACTGACCTGACAGATTTTTCGGTAGATGCTTGGGAGCCATCGCATGATACAGAATTATGGAAACAGAAACGACTTCTCCATCTTTTTGTGCAACATACAAGACAGGGGGATGGAGAGAAAACTGTTGAGTTTACCCCTCAACCAGTATATGTATTAGAAGTGAATAACAAGAAATAACATGAGAAAAAGAATATTCTTATTAATATGCATAATGTGTACCTTAGTACACAGCATAGCAGCCCAACCAGAAAAGAACTCCAATCCTGGGTTTCTAACCAAGGCTTTCGTGCATCCGGGCATGGCACAAAGCAAACAGGACCTTGACTACATGCGCGAAATGGTAGTAAAAGGTATACAACCCTGGAAAACCGCTTTTGATAATTTAAAGAAAAATACCTCTTTAGATTTTATCCCCAAACCATTTGCTGAAATATCAGTAGGTCCCTATGGAGCAAACAGTATAGGCGGACGTGAGTTTTCCGAGAGTGCAGAAACAGCCTATAACCATGCATTAATGTGGTATATAACCAAAGACAAAGCCTATGCGCGTAAAGCCATTGAAATCTTGAATGCGTGGAGCTATGTTCTCCGGGGATTCGATGCAAACAATGCCAAGCTGAATGTAGGTCTATTCGGATATTACTATCTCAATGCTGCTGAAATTCTGAAACATACCGATTCCGGCTGGGCATCCAAAGACCTGCAACAATTCACACAAATGGTCCTTACAGTCCTTTATCCCACTATCAAAGACTTCTTCACCGAAGCTAATGGTAACTGGGATGCATCCATGATTAGTACCATCATGTGTATCGGTGTTTTTACTGATAATCACGAAAATTTCAACCGGGCAGTAGAAAGATTCTACTGGGGGGAAGGCAATTCCGGCATCACCCGCTATCTCTATCCGGGCGGACAATGCCAAGAAACTACCCGGGACTGGGGACATGTACAATTAGGTATAGGTGAATTTGCCAAAGCTGCACAAACCGCCGACACGCAAGGATTAGATTTTTATAGTGTAGCTGATGACAGACTGGCACAGGGCTTCGAATATACAGCACGTTTCATGTTAGGAGAACATATTGACTTGTTCGGAGTCTTTACAGATAGAGATAACGACAAATTCAGGGATATCTACGAATCCATATACCAGCATTACAAGGATACAAAAGGACTATTACTGCCATACACCGAAAAAGCAATAAAACAACACACACGTCCGAAGTCATCAGTAGGTTTTCTGACAGCTGCCAAAGCTCCAGTTTCCAACGCTCCGGCAAAAACATCTCTTTATACAGGTTTCGATAAATTTCTGAAACCGACAGTAATCGGAGCATTAAAAGGCAAATCAAAAATGCTTCCTGCCAACAGTATCTTTGTAAAACCGGGAGAATCTATACAAAAAGCCATAGACTCCAATCAAAAGAGCGGTAAATGGATCATTTTGGAAGCAGGAGTACATACGCTGGAGACTCCTCTAAAGATATATAGTGGTACTCTTCTTGCCGGTCAGGGGCGCGAAACCATTATCTTTCCGGCGCCACAAATAGGAACTGCAATCATTAATGGAGAAGAAATTCTCGCTGATGTTACTATCCGCGACCTTCTGATAGAAGGAGCCACTAAAGTAATCGAAAATGCCGATCCCAATCACGACCGTCGTAGCCGCTCATACATGAACGCTCCCAGCCGGGAAGGCATCATTTTCAAATCAAAAGAGAAAGACGGCATACAGAACATTACATTTGAAAATATTACCGTACAGAATTTCACCAAAAACGGTGTAGCCATAGTTGGTGGAAAGAATATTCGCATTAACCAATGTGATTTCAGTGATAATGGTGCCAGCGTAGTGCCAGGTGCCGGTTTCCATCACAATCTTCATTTGTCATACATCACAAATTGTGACATAATAAGTAGTCGTTTCGATACCTCCCCCTACGGAAACGGCATAAATGCTACTTTCTGTCAGAATGTGAAAGTTATCAACTCAGAAATGGCTCGTAACGGACTCTCAGGCATACGATGTGCAGAAAGTAGCCGGATAACCATCAACAACAGTCTTGCTGAAGGTAACAACGAGCACGGAATATTCATTGAGAAGCAAATGAACCCATGTAAAGACATTACAATCCATCAGAACACCGTACAAAATAACAGATATTGCGGTATTGATGCCCAAACAGCCATCCAACTAAATAACAAAGATAACAGAAGCCTTCATAACGGTAGAGAATAGTGAATAAAAACAATCCAGTGTCATGCCAACGCATGCACTGGATTGTAGCACTGAACTTATCGAAAAAGAACCTATTTAAAACTATCTTTTATCCTCAATCTATTTACCTGCCATTTTCTATTTTGCTTCGGGATTTACAAACAACACTTTCAACGAAGGGAGGAATTCATTTCTATTATCACATCTGAAGTTGCCACTGAATTCATTCTTATCTCTTTCTCCGATTTTGATGCTTACTTTATTCCAACCTTGTAACAAAGGCAATTCTTTATAAGTAGCCTCGTGTCTGTTTTGTCCGGCAGCAGCATATGTCTTATCATTAATGGCAAGCTGGCATTCTTTGGCTTTCACTACCAAAGTCAGCTTAGGCATATTAGGCTCAATCAATAAGTCATCCAATGGGCGGGGACTAAACACATAGATATCCAATGCCCATCCATCAGCCGTTTTCACTAACTTATCTTTTACAGCAGCCGGGAATACCAGTTGATTATCACGCAAGAAGAATACTTCATTTGATTTTACTTCAATCTCCCGGCAGTCAATTCCAGCATTCTTCAATATCATTCCCAATGTATTATATCCCTTTTCTGAATTAGTAAATTCCTTCAATGTACTGATATAGAAGCAGGAAGCACTATTCTGATATTTCACAAATACGGGAGTAGCGGCTGTACATTCATACTCACTTCGTACCGTACCGGCAGTCTTAATTTCTTCCGGACGCTTATTCCAAGCTCTCCAATCGGTCTTACAAGCATTCAGCAATACATCTCCTTCTTCCACTAAAGCACCCTTCAAAGAATATTCCGAAGCATCTGCCCGCTGAAGTTCACAGAAATAGAAATCAGAGTTATTCAATCCACGAATCCATGACTTCTGAACCGGCAGGTAAGAAGAACGTTTCAGGTTATCCAGTGCCACCGGAAGAGGCAGTATCTCATTATATGCATTTACAGTTTCAGGAGTCAAGCCCCATATCCACACGTCAGCACCTTTGGCAATATTAGCCAGCATACTCTTCTTTTCAGCAGCAGCCAAAGTGTAAGTACCGTCTACAATATAAATCATCCGTGCAGGAGCAGTCACTTTAGTAGCAAACTTCACACCCTGTGCATCCATTATGCCCTTTAACTTACTATCCTCTCCTCCTATGAAAATAACTTCCTTATATTTTTCAGCAGGAGCCGCCTCAGGAGCTTCATATTGCTTTTTGTCAACCTCAGCATAAGCCGACCAAGCCGGATGTCCCGGTGCATTAGCCGCACGCATGGCATCATACATAGGCCACGGATCGTACAAAGGCAGGTTAGGATCATATCCCGGGTTGAACGTAGTGCAATAAGGCCCTACACGTTCCGGCTGTACGCCCGGTACACCTTCTTTGTATTCTGTGAAGAAAATACCATCTTGGTTGATATCCGGTTCCGTAGTTAAGTCTCTCTTACCCAGCGGCAGAGGTTTCAGAGAATACCATGCCATATTGAAGACCGTACTGTAAGAAGCATTCATAGAACGCTGGTTGGCAAGCAGATGATAACATTCGTTTGCCAGTCCTTCCATACGGCCCAGTTGAGATTCATAAGCTCTTTCACCATTATATTTGGCTACTTGCTCCGGCGTACCGTAGTAAGCCATACTATGTTCGCCGATACCCCAGGGCTTGCCGATTTCCACCCAATGCTTCATTGAGCCCATATCACCATAGTGACCTACCGTAACCGGCAATATACCGTCTCCGTCATCCTCACCATCAGCAGAAATCCAGGGACGCGTAGGGTCGTTGGCACGAACAATATCCCTCCAATCTTCCCAAGCCTTTTTCTGAAGAGGCATCAATTCCGGTCTGTTATATACATGTAGTATTACAGGCTTATTTTCATTACTGATACTCCAACCAAATACAGAAGCATGGTTGCGGTCTCTGAGCACAAAGCGTCTCAGATGTTCTTTGGATGCTTCCCAGAAAAGGTCAGAGTCCAGTTTCGGGCCACCATCACTTGCCCAGTTGGCAGTTTCATTCAATACACAGATACCCATTTCGTCAGCTACATCCAGATAAAAACGGGGATAGATTTGTGCATGAGGACGAACTGCATTTCCATTCATACCCTTTATGGCAGTAAACCAAGCCCATGCATATCTACGCGTCATCTGCGGAATTCCCATGAAGTGCCAGGAGTCACCTCTCAACTGATAAGGTTTGCCGTTCAGATATTGCGTAGTACCTTGCAAAGTCCATTCACGCCATCCGAAACGCTCATATTTGACGTCCAGAGTTTGTTTCTTTGCCTGCAATGAAAGCAATACGGCATAAAGATTAGGTTGTTCGGGTGTCCAGAAGTTCAATTCACCGGATACCGGAACCTGCAACACCACCTTTGTTGAAGCATTGGCAGGGACAGCCACTTTCACGGGAGCCACTTTCAGCGCTTCCTGTCCCAGTTCCCAGGCAGGCACCGGAGCAGAGTTCACGTCTGTTCCCGCTAAATTCAGCCATTCATTAATATTACCCTGAATCTGCAAGTCAGCTTTCTTCTCCGTATTATTCTGTACGGTTACTTCCAGTTCGAGCATATTCTTCGAAACAAGCGGTTTCACGTATACATCTTCCACGTGTACTTTGGGCAAAGCCAGCATATATACATCCTGCCAGATACCCACAATGTGATAACCCCACATGGAACCTGCGGGAATAATGCGGCGACCGATAGTAGAATTGTTCTCAAATAGCGACTGGCTACGAACCCCCACCCATACTTCGGCAGTTTCACCGGCAGCCACCTTATCCGTAATGTCTACGCTAAACGGAAGGAAGATATCAAAATTCTCACCTACTTTCTCTTTATTCACATATACTTCCGTATATCCGGATACAGCTTCAAAATAAAGTTTTATCTGTTGTCCGTCCCAATCAGTAGGAACGGTTATCTTCTTCTTCATCCATGCCATTTTCACTTGTTCCCATTCTTTCGGATAAGATGGATAGTTACGATGGTCGGGACCTTCCAGGTCTCTGTTAGCAAAAGAGTTGATATTCCATGGAGAAGGAATCTTGATGCGCGTTTTGCTCCATGCATTTTCTTGTGGAAGCGGCAATTCCGGTGCAACACCTTTACCTTGCACATACTCCTGCGGCAAAGCCACAGGTTGGAAATCCCAGAACCCATTCAGGCAAATCTCTTTCCTATACTCTTTTTCGGTCTTGTTCACAAGGCCCTCACTTGGTGCAAATGCGAAATCATACACCAATTTCCCGTCGCTTGACGCACTCTGCCCCACTACCTTTCCGGGTAGTGTAAATAAGGCCGACAGCAAGCATACTAAAATTGCATTTCGTTTCATTAAGAATACTATTTATTTGGTATTAGACATATTTATGTTCTGTCTGCAAAGTAAACGGCAGGGCATTAAAAAGGTAGTCGAAACAGAATTAATATAGACTTAAAAACACATTAATCATTCATATTTCAGGTTATTTACACGATAAGATGTTTTTTTCTTTGAATTTCGTACCTTTGTCCTATGTACTAACAACCATGAGCGCGGACAAATTTAATATAAATCTTCAAGCATATGGCAACTTACACGCATTTCGGAAAGCAAGCAGATGTATTCAAACATTTGATATTTTGTGAGGTTCTTCAAAACGAAAAACCTTCAGTCTATGTGGAGACAAATTCAGCCTCCGCCATTTACCGGATGGAACATACACCGGAACAACAATACGGTATTTATCACTTTCTGGACAATGCAGATAGAGAAGAAGTACTAAAGAATTCCACTTATTATAAAATGGAATGCCCGGAGATTGCTAAGGAGAATTATTTAGGTTCCCCTGCTTTAGCCATGAACATATTAGGAGAACAAACCCGGCAATATCAATTCTTTGATATAGAAAAGGAGGCTTTAGAAAACGTGAGTCGCTATGCTGATAGAATGAAGCTAAATACTGCTGTCCAGACCTGCAATTCGGATTCACTGACAGGAGTAATGGAACTCTTACCCTCGCTCCCTGCATCTTCTTTTATCCACATCGACCCTTATGAGATTGATAAAAAAGGAACGTCCGGAACGACGTATCTCGATATATTAGTAAAAGCTACACAAGCAGGCATGAGATGCCTGTTGTGGTATGGTTTTATGACCGGAGATGACAAAACTCATCTAAATCAATATATCGCCGACAAACTGAAAGAAGCAGGTATCCATGAATACACTTGCGTGGAACTGACAATGAATTCAATCAGGAAAGATACAATAATCTGCAATCCGGGCATAGTAGGTAGTGGCATTTTAGCTACGAACTTGTCACAGAAATCAAATACATTGATTCTTGATTATAGCAAAAAATTAGTCAATCTCTACCAACATGCCGAATATAAAAGTTATGATGGAAGTTTATATAGAGAAGTATTGCGGGAAGTCTAAACATAGTAGCAAAAAAAAAGGCTATCTATCCCAGACAGCCAATCTTTGTTAACCTTAAATCTAATACTATGAAAAACACATTGCAAAGATACGGACTTTAGGGATATCTCCAAATTTTCAGGGTCAAACGGAGAGTTTTATAACATGGTTTAATAGAATTAAGGAAGTCGTTAACTACCCGACATTCTAATGTTAACAATTAACATAACGCAGGCTACATATTTAAGAAATGCATCAGCCTCATTCATCTTTCTCACTTTCTACCTCCAACTCCTTAATTTCTTTATTCAGGAAGACAGAGAGAATCGTTCTCAAAACAACTATCCCTCCTAAAATACCCAATTCGTTCAGAGTAGGTTCCAATACAGTCTTTAGTATATCCGATGCTATGAGGAATTCAAGTCCCAACAATAAATAAGTCCCGAAGGTAGCACGCAACCTCCGGATATTGGTCGTTGAATATTTGCCTGTAAATCTCTTGAATTCATTGCTAAGAAAGGATATGATGCTGATTAGTGCTCCGTAGGTGACAATGAGAAGACTTGTCACACTAATTATCGTTGCCAGTGTATTTAAGAAGGTAGTAAGCATGTCTATTGTCTTTTTATTGATATAACATTACGGTTCACTTAAATGTTTAAACTTCTAACAGTCTTCCCCTTCAAAAGAATAAAAACATCCGATCAGCAAATTTATTTCCTGTTTTACTTGTATGTTTCCAACCGGTAACATATCTTTGTTCCCGATTAGTAACATACAATTATATGGCAGCAAAGAACATCACTTCGGAAAGGGACAGAGAAACAACAGAAAGGCGTATACTGGACACCATCGGCCAAATGATAAGTGAAAACGGATTTGAGAAAATAGGAATCAATGCCGTTGCCACCCAGTCCGGTGTATCCAAGATATTGATATACCGCTATTTTGGTTCGGTAGAAGGGCTTATGGCTACCTATATCCGCCAGCATGATTTCTGGATTAACTTTCCGCAAGAACTTCCGGAACGCGACAAACTGCCGGAATACTTGAAGCAGATGTTCCGAAGCCAGATAGAACAACTACGCAGCAACCCTACTCTGCGAAGGCTGCACCGCTGGGAACTCTCTTCCGACAATGAAATAATCGTGAGGCTGAGGGAGCAACGCGAAAACGCCGGCATGCAGCGTATAAAAAGAATCAGCGAACTGACAGGCTATCCATTAAAAGAACTCGAAGTGCTGGCCTCCGTCCTAACAGCATCCATCACCTACCTTGTGATGCTGGAAGAATTCTGCCCGGTTTACAACGGAATCCCTCTGAACAATAACTCAGGATGGGAACAAATCACCCAAGGAATAGACTCTCTTATCGATAAGGTTTTCCAAGTGTAATGCATAAAAGGCAGATATAAGTATCCGGATCACTTATGCCCGCAATGTTCCCACTTGGTAACAAACTCATTTTATAGTAACAATCAAATGAATTAAAGATGAAGAAAATGATTATGACATGGATTTGTTTATCACTTTTCTCTTTCTGTTCCTGTCAGAAAGAGCTGATTGAATATGAAGCAGGAGATGTAAAAGTATGCATCGAAGAAGGTGAAGAATGGCCGCACGACTTCCCGCTATTTCTGGGAATCAAGAAAAAGAATCCGCCCCAGATTGCCATCTGGATGGAAGATATGAAAGGGAATTACTTGTCTACCATCTATGCCAGCCACAAAATTGCAACCCAGTCCTGGCAAAGTTCAGGAGGCAACAGAAGAAAAGAGGCCCTGCCCCACTGGTGCCATGCACGGGGCATACAGTATAAGGACGGACTTTACCTGCCAACCAAAGAGGAGCCGCTCACGGATGGAATATCCGGAGCAACTCCCCGTGGTAGTTTCGACGTAAAATTACATCCATCCGATAAACTGAAACAGTTCAGGATTAAAGTGGAAATCAACCATTCGACGGATTTCAACGACTACTATACCAAGGCGAGCAAAGAGGGCGAACCGGGTTATTCGGGTGGTAAAGAGGGGAGCGGACAACCGGCGGTGGTTTATTCTGCAGATGTGGACTTATCCTCCGGTCAGAAAGCATTTGAAGCCGTTCTGCTCGGGCATAGCAGTCCCGACGGTAGTTCCGGTGACTTGGAAACCGATACCTCCGCACTGACTACTGCTCTCCATATTGTAAAACGCATAACTGTAAATGTACAATGAAAAAGATTATCTTTATACTCCTGTTATTTCTGACAAATCCCATTGTGAAGGGCCAGATTACAGACCGTTTCACCTACATGACCACCATCGGAACGGGAATTTCTATGGATACCCCTTCTACCACTCCATTCGCCTGGCAAGTGGCAGGACACTACAAGCTATCAGAACGCTTCTCTGCGGGCATCGGCACCGGATTATCTTTCTATGAGAAAGCGCTGATCCCCCTCTTCGCCGACGCCAGATTTCAACTGACTAAACCAAGAAGATTTGTCCCCTATCTGCAATGCGGCATCGGATATGCTTTCGCTCCCGATGAAGATGCCAATGGTGGTTTCTTCTTTCATCCATCCGTAGGTGTACAGTATAAAATGCGTGGTAAAACGACGCTTCTGTTAAGCATAGGATATGAAATCCAAAACCTGGAACGGTTGAAAAAGTATGAGAACAGCCACTATGCGGCAGAATTCCGGGAGAAGCTCCACCACAACTCAATTTCAATAAAATTAGGGGTTATGCTTTAGAAAAGTCCTCCCTATGGGACAAAAAGACATCAATATGAATAATATTCCATTCGGAGAAAGTAAGATTTCGCCTACTTTTGCACAAAACATAGCATAAAGTAATAAAAAAATGAATAGACACACATTTTGCAGCTACTTGATTTTGGGAGTTGCATTCGCATTCTGTCTGCCGATGCAAGCCCAAAACAAGGTGGCTGCACCCATGAAGGACGTCAACCAGGTAATTGACAATACACTGGATAGTTTGAACAAAGCACGGACAGCACGTCCGATAGCCGGTTCCAGCCGCAAAGGCAATAATCCGGTTTTGTTTTTAGTAGGAAACTCCACCATGCGCACCGGCACCTTGGGCAACGGCAACAATGGTCAATGGGGCTGGGGGTATTACGCCGGAGACCACTTTGACCAGAACCGGATAACGGTAGAAAACCACGCACTGGGCGGAACAAGCAGCCGCACGTTCTACAAGCATCTATGGCCGGATGTCATCAAAGGAGTGCGCCCGGGCGACTGGGTGATTATCGAATTGGGACACAACGACAATGGTCCTTACGATAGCGGACGTGCACGCGCCTCCATTCCCGGAATTGGCAAAGACAGCCTGAACGTAACCATTCAGGAAACCGGAGTAAAAGAAACGGTATATAGCTATGGCGAGTACATGCGCCGTTTTGTGCAGGAAGTGAAAGCGAAAGGCGCCCACCCCATCCTGTTCTCACTGACGCCCCGCAATGCCTGGGAAGATAAAGACAGCACGATCGTGACGCGTGTCAACAAGACATTCGGGCTGTGGGCAAAGCAAATAGCCGAAGAACAACAAGTGCCCTTTATCGACTTGAACGACATCACCGCCCGTAAGTTCGAGAAATTCGGCAAAGAGAAGGTGAAATATATGTTCTATCTGGACCGCATCCATACCAGTGCTTTCGGCGCTAAAGTGAACGCAGCTTCTGCCGCCGAAGGTATTCGGGAGTGCGCAGGTCTGGAGCTGGCAAACTATCTGAAACCAGTAGAGAAAGACACGCTCACCGGTGCCAGCCGGAAAGAAGGTTGTCCGGTAGTGTTCACCATCGGAGACAGCACGGTGAAGAATAAAGATGATGATAAAGACGGCATGTGGGGCTGGGGTAGCGTGATAGCCGGCGAGTTCAACCTGAAAAAGGTGACTGTTGAGAATCATGCCATGGCAGGACGCAGTGCACGTACATTCCTGGACGAAGGCCGTTGGAACAAGGTTTATGATGCCCTGCAACCCGGTGATTTCGTACTTATCCAGTTTGGCCATAATGACGGAGGAGACATCAACGTAGGCAAAGCGCGCGGCGAGCTGCACGGTTCGGGAAACGAAAGCAAGGTTTTCCTGATGGAAAAAACAGGAAAATATCAGGTGATTTACAGCTTTGGCTGGTATCTGCGCAAGTTTATTATGGATGCACAGGAAAAGGGGGCCATCCCCATCGTACTGAGTCACACACCCCGCAACAAGTGGAAAGATGGGGAAATTGAACGCAATACGAACAGTTATGGCAAGTGGACGCGTGAGGCGGCAGAAATGACCGGTGCCTACTTCATTGATTTGAATAAACTATCGGCTGATAAACTACAGAAGATGGGGCCCAAGAAGACACCCGCTTTCTACAACACCGACCACACGCACACCTCACTAAAGGGTGCACGCATGAATGCCCGGAGTATTGCAGAAGGGATAAAGGCTACTGATTGCCCGTTGAAGAAGTACTTGAAGTAAGCAAGGCCTCCACCACTGAGGCATCTACTTTGAAAGCCGTTCCATGACGTGTTCCCTTCGGGAAAGAAACCCGGTCGGACACGTCTTCCCACGTCTTTCCATTATCCAATGAGCGGACCGCCCCGTAACGATGGTCGCGATATTTATCGAAGTAAACGTAAAGCGCATCACCCACATAGAGCGGGGCAGGGCCTTCCGCCCAGTAATCACCGGTTATGGGAGCAGATACTTCAACCGGAAATCCATCCCTGATATTCCTTGTACGCGTAATCCGCAGGTTCTTTTCCGGCGGATTGGAGTTTTCATTCTTCACTACCATAATCAACTCGCCGCTCTTGGGCACCTTCACAATAGCGGCGTCGATGACGCTGAAATCAGGATTGAAGAACATCTTGGTTTCGGAAAAAGTACGGAAATCTTTTGTTGTTACATAGTACATGCGATGGTTCAAACCCTTTTCGCTCTCACTGGTAGCCACTTCTTTGTGGCGGCCGGGGATGGTGGTGGCCCAGAAGATATAATAAGTTTGCGACGGTTCATCGTAGAAAAGTTCGGGTGCCCAGCAATTATGCGCGGTAGGTTCGTGCATCATGACGGGAATGGCTTGTTGCTCGCTCCAGTGAACCAAGTCGCGGGAGGAGGCATAGCCGATGATGCGGTCCGTCCAACTGGAAGTCCACACCATGTGGAAGGTTCCGTCGGGCGACTGGCAGATGCTGGGGTCGCGCATCAGTTTGTCTTTCCCCACTGCGGGAGTCAGGAAAGAGCGTCCCTCGTTCAGTGGCGTCCAGGTCAGGCCGTCATAACTATAGGCCAGATGCAGGCCGTCTTCACTGTTACCGATAAAGTAAGAAAAAAGATAAGCGGGTTTTCCGGCAAAGGCGGTCAATGCCAGGCAAAGGGTCAGCACCAGGCAGGTTATTCTTCTTTTCATGGGTTCATCAAGATTAAAAAGTTTACTTTGCAAATATACCATATCTCCGGGACATACCCAAGCCCCGGAGAAATGCTAAAATAGAAAGGACATGGTTAATTATTTGAAAAGGAGGACTTCATAAAATAAATAATCACTTCTTTTGTTCCCACCAAGAACAAAAACAGCCCCCTACATGAGTAATAAGATTGATATGAAAACGCTTGAAGCCTTGCAACAGGGATGTCACAAGGCATTTGAGATTGTTTTTCTGGCTTATTACGGAAAAGTAAAGGCGTTTATATACGGATACGTCAAGTCCGAACCGGATGCCGAGGAGTTGGCAGAAGATTTATTTGTAAATCTTTGGGTGAAACACCGGGATATAGACAATGCCAAATCGTTCGATGCTTTTCTGCATACGATGGCAAGGAATTCGGCAATCAACTTTTTGAAGCATAAATATGTGCAGGAGGCTTATCTGAGCACAATTCAGGGGCAGGAATACGGTTCTACTTCCGAGGAGGATATGATAGCGAAAGAGTTGGGGTTGCTGATTGACAAGACGGTGGAAAACATGCCGGAGCAACGACGGAAGATTTATGTATTGAGCCGGAACGAGGGATTGAGCAATGAAGAAATAGCCGAACGGCTACACACTACCAAAAGAAATGTAGAAAGCCAGTTGAGCCTTGCCTTGAAAGAGATACGGAAAACAATCTCATGTTTCTTCGTAGTATTTTTATAAAATCCTGACAGTATTCCATTCGAGAACGGATGCAAGTAGGACATTGATGGGGTATGTCCGGAACAGAGACGGGCTTAGTGTAGAAGTGAGTATAGAATCAATGCCGATGATGGGTACAATCAATGCCAATGATTCCTACCATCAATGCCAATGATGGGTATCATCAATGCCAATGATGATAGGCATCAATGGCATTGATGATAGGCTCAGTCCTAATGACAGTATAGATGACAGTCAGACATTGTATAGCTGAGTTCATTACCATGTACTTATGAACAAAACCTTCATGAATAACCTCTCTTGAGAAAAATATCAGTTTTCTTATTGAGCTTTCCCCATCTCAACTGTATATATACCAAAAGGCAGTAAAAATGGAAGCAAACTCTATTGTTAGAATCATACGAAAATATTTGTCGGGACGTTTCTCGCCCGAAACTGAGGAAAAGGTTCAGAGATGGATTATCAAAGACAAGTACCCGGAGGAAAAAGAGAAAGCCTCACTCGCCTATTGGAACGAAGTAGAAGCGAAATCCGATACGGACACTTACCTTGCCTTGGAACGGGTGAATAAAAGAATCGGTCATCAAAAGATGCGCCCCCTCCCCTTGCATCAAAAAATCGGCCGCATCGCAGCCGTACTCATTCCACTATTCATCCTAGCAGGAGGCTATCTTTACCATACTTCCACCCGGAATAATCTGATTGAGATTTCAGCAGCATACGGTGAAAAGAAACACCTCCTCCTGCCCGACAGCTCCGAAATATGGCTGAATGCCGGAACCGTTATCAAATATCCCAAACGGTTTTCTGACTCCCAACGCACCGTGCACCTCAACGGCGAAGCCTACTTCTCCGTCAAAAAAGATGCCGCCCACCCGTTCATTGTAAATACTCCGCAGCTCTCCGTCAAGGTATTGGGAACCAAATTCAACGTAAAGGCTTATGCGGACGATAATTCAGTGACTACCACCCTGATAAGCGGCAAGGTAGAAGTCACCTCCCCCGCCCAGACCTCCCGGATATTGAAACCCAACGAACAACTGACCTATGACAAGCGCACCTCCGACATCAGCATTACGGAAATCCCCGCCAATGACACCGATAGCTGGATCACCGGAAAGCTAATATTCACCCATGCACCTTTCACCGAAATCATCCGGACACTGGAAAGGCGGTACAACGTAACGTTCACCACCTCCGTCAATATCCCCGCCTCCAAACGCTACACCGTCAGGTTCCTGAAAAACGAGAATCTGGACGAGATATTAACCGTACTGAAAGAAATGATTGGCTTCCGCTACCGGCAGGAGGGCAACGAAATAGAATTAAGTAATAACCCGTAAAACCCAGCAGCCTATGGAAGAAAAAAGGAACCGGATTGTAGCTTGAGACCATCAACCCGGTTCTGAGATGTTAATCCTTTTTTACTTTTAAACTAACAATAAAGTATTAACCCTACAAAGATAATGCAAATTGAGTGCAGAACTTTCATGCTTGCATGAAAAAGTTATGCCGAAATGCAGCTTATCTTATAAAAATGTACAATAATGAATCGAATAAGCATTAATAAGCAAATAAATAAAAACATTATTTTCCTGCTCTTCACCCTTCTCTCCCTTACCGCTACAGCGCAGGATGAAGGGAAAAGAATCACCATACAGAATAAAAATAGTTCGCTGAAAGAAGCCTTTGTCCAGATAGAACTACAAACCGGCTACAGCGTGGCTTATGAACTATCCGCCTTAGACGTAAAAAAACAACTCTCCCTTTCCTTCAAAAACCTGAGCATAGACAAAGCATTATCCCAAATCCTGAAAGGCACCCGCTATACTTACAAAATAACCGGCTACCACATCATCATCACCTCCCCGGACAAGCAACAACCGTCCGCCAAAGAAAAGACACAAAAACTAACTCAAACCATAAGAGGCATCGTTATCGACTCCAAAACCAACATGCCGATAGAATTTGTCACCGTAAGAATCACAGGCAGCGGTTCGCTGGGCGCCACCACCGATAGTTTAGGCAGATTCCGGATAGACCACGTCCCGGTGGGGCGCTGCAACCTGCAAGCATCTTTTGTGGGCTACAACGCAAGCATCCTCAACGAAATCCCCGTGACTTCCTCCAAAGAAGTGTACCTCGAAATCCCTCTCGACGAAAATGTTCACTCATTGGACGAAGTCGTCATACACCCCGAAGTCCGGAAAGACAAGCCCCTGAACACCATGGCCATCACCGGCGGACGCATGATTAGCATGGAAGAAGCCGGCAGGTTTGCCAACGGCTTCGACGACCCCGCCCGACTGACCACCGCATTTGCAGGCGTGGCAGGCAGCGTCGGGACAAACGCGATAGCCATCAGAGGAAATTCCCCCCAGTTCACGCAGTGGAGGCTGGAAGGTGTCGAAATACCCAATCCCACCCACTTTGCCGACGTCTCCGGTCTGGGCGGCGGCTTCCTGTCCGCCCTGAGCACACAGGTCGTGGGCAACTCCGATTTCTACAACGGCGCTTTCCCTGCCGAATACAGCAATGCCTTATCAGGCGTTTTCGACATGCACATCCGCAACGGAAACAATCAGAAGTATGAGCATACCTTCCAGTTGGGAATTATGGGTATCGACCTTGCATCCGAAGGTCCCCTCAGCAAGAAGCAAGGCAGTTCCTACATCTTCAATTACCGTTTCTCCACCACTTCCTTGGCTACCGGAAACGATATAAACATGAAATACCAGGATCTTGCCTTCAAACTGAACTTCCCGACAAAGAGAGCCGGCACCTTCTCTTTATGGGGAATTGGCCTGATAGACCGCAACAAGCCCGAAGCCGAGGAACGGGAGAAATGGGAAACACAAGCCGACCGCCAGTCGGGCGAAATCAACCTGGACAAAGCCGCCGCAGGTGTAACTCACAAATACCTCATCAATGCAGACACTTATATCCGTTCGTCACTCGCCGCCACCTATTCACAAGACCACACGATAGCCAATCAGCAGACAGAAGATGACCGGATAGTCCCCGTAGGAGACATCCGGAATTCCAAATGGGACGTTGTCTTCAACTCTTATCTGAATAAGAAATTCAGTCCCAACCATGTGAACAGGACGGGTATCACCCTCACAGGGCTGAAATATGACCTGGACTATAAAGTCAGCCCCTACTTCGGACTGGACATCCCCATGGAACAAATCTCAAAAGGTAACGGAGAAAGCGCCGTACTCTCGGCATACAGCAGTTCCGTCATCAACTTAAGCAACCGCCTCACCGCCAGTCTGGGCCTCACCGCCCAATACTTCACCCTCAACAAGAACTGGTCTGTAGAGCCCCGGGCAGCCATCAAGTGGTCTTTCCTTCCGAAGCACTCCCTGGCAGCAGCCTACGGTCTGCACAGCCGCCGGGAGAAACTGGATTATTACTTCGTGGAACGCACCGTCAACGGCAAAACCGAATCCAACAAATATCTGGATTTTGCCAAAGCCCATCACTTCGGACTTACGTATGACTGGAACATCAACCCGTACATGCACCTGAAGATAGAGCCCTATTATCAATATCTGTTCCGCATCCCCGTCGAAGAGAATTCTTCCTTTTCCATCATCAACCACCAGGACTTCTATCTGGAAAGGATACTCAAGAACAAAGGAGTGGGCAAGAATTATGGTATCGACATCACCCTGGAACAATACATGAAAGACGGCTTCTATTATATGATAACAGCTTCCCTGTTCAAATCCCGCTATAAAGGCGGAGACAACATCTGGCGCAATACGCGACTGGACAAAAACTACCTGCTGAACGTCCTTGCCGGAAAAGAATGGATGGTGGGCCGGCTGAAACAAAATGTACTCAGCCTCAACGGACGCATCTACTTCCAGGGAGGCGACCGCTACACCCCGGTGGACAGGAAGCAAAGCATGATAGAACATGACATTGTATTCGACGAAACGAAGGCATACAGCGAAAAGTTCTCCCCGACTATCAACGGCGATATTTCCTTCAGCTACCGGATTAATAAGAAAAAGGTATCGCACGAGTTTGCCATCAAACTGCTGAATGTGGGCATGCGCACCGGAATGCATTTCTATGAATATAATGAGAAAACTAATAAAATCAAAAAGGTTGACGGCACAGGTTTAATCCCCAATATAAGCTATAAAATCTATTTTTAAAAGACACAAGGAAAACAACCAACAGTTCATTTCAATTCCCTCATAAACAAAAAAAGCGATTGTGACAAAAGTTTCTTTAACTTATGCACAACCGCTTTTACTTAAAACATCAATATATAATATAGTTTTTTTTACCTAAAAACACCCATCATCCAATAATAATTCTCTATCAGCTTATTGAATATCTTTTCCGCAGCTCCTACCTCTATCAGCCCCGGACCGTTATCCGCTCCAAATCCACCATAAGCCGCCGAACGGATATCAGGCAGGTACACCGGCCACTTCCCATTATTCCAAGTATATCCGAAAAGGAAAGGAATAACGTTATTGGGCTGCATCTCACGCTTCCAGTCTATCTGGAATTTAATGAAAGGTTCTCCGGGAACAGCAGCAATGGCAATGCGGTCGTTTATGGATATGACTGAGAAATAGACATTATACTTCAGGGATTTATCATGTCTACCGGTGAAGTGCAGAGAGTCAGTCTTTACCTTAATATCCGCTACATCATATGGGTTCGGGTAGATTTCCCTGGCAAGCTTAACCGTTTCAATAGAAAGCAATTTTCCCATACGGTCGATCAAATCATAATTGGAGGGACGCGGATCGTCTGGTCCCGTACGTCCACCGTCTTTAAACAATGGGGCCTGATTGCCGCCACCGCCTTGAACAAACAAACAATAGACCTGATTATTAAAAGCTTCTTCCGTATATTTCGTAGCATAACCTACATAATCGGCAGAAATTTCAAAGTTATTCCAGGCTACGTCCGGATGACAGGCATAATTCATGAGAATTACTTTGGGATTTCCTTTCGTATCTTCCAGTTTTATCACTCCTACGGAATTATCAACCGGTCCGTGCGGGATACGTTCCGGATTTACAGCCCGGTAATGATCGTCTCCCAACCAGGATTCGCGGGCACGCCCGTCTTCCCGCAGGATAAGGCGGTTGAAGCTCAGTTGGGGGAAAGTACGGTAACCGGCTGAAATACGCGCCTCAAACATAGATGTAGAGGCTTCTTTCAGCGCATTGGTGATTTGTGCTTCAAGCCATTCCTTCGGCCCTGCCTGTGAGGAGTGTGTATGTTGGGGGCAGAAATACACTTCCTGTAATTTAAATTGCTTTTTCAGTTTCTCTGCCAACGGAATGTTGGTATATCCACCTAAATCCAAAGCTACAAATGCAATACGCGAATCTCCCGCCTCAAGAATAAGGGATCTCGCATACAGCGAATCGTGCACCGGATAACGAGGATTGGGTGGAGTTATGTTCACTTTGCTGGTACCGGCCATTAACTTTTCCGCAGCGCCAGCATTCGCAGCAGAAAAAAAACTCATCAGTACACACAGTACTGTTAACCAAAAGTTTTGTGTTCTCATTTGAAATCTATTTAATTGATAATATGTACATTTCTCATTAATAAAGATGTCATGGCTCCACCGGAATAAGCTTGACTATTACGGTAGTAATAAGGTCCGGAGTCTTCTCCTCATTAGTATAGACAGGCGGCATCTTCACGCCTCCCACACCCTGCATAGCTTCGTCACCTCCCAGATATCTCAGGGTTTTCCATTCACCGTTCACAAAACGTCCTTCCCTGATAGTGCCGTAGCTAATACCGGGACGCTTCTTGTTTTTTGAACTGAAAGAGATATTCACACTATAACCGGAAACCAGAAATTCATCTTCCGACAGTCTGATAACCAAGCCATATCCTTCATAAGGTTCTGCTGTATGATAATTAACATGCATTTCATAATCACCAAAGTCTATCCTGTCACTGGTATTCCCTTCCTGCATGAAACCTCTCATCCGGCCTGTTCCCTGTTCTTTTGCGATGAGCGGCAGCAGATTTCCCAGGACTTCATACGCAGCTTTCAGCGGATGCTTCTCATTATATACGCTATAATTGTCTATCGCAAAAGGTGAAAAACACATCGCATCAAATTCAGCCAGGGTATAGAACGCTTTGGCAGGCCCGCTCCATTTCTCACCCCGGAACAGAGCAACGGCCTCGGGCACAAATACCGGATTATCATTCCGGTCATACTCCTTCAGTTTCGAAATATAGTCTTCATTGTAATTATCCACGGCAAGGACATCTATCGCAGGGGCTGCCAACTGATAGATATCGAGCATCCGGGCATTCGGTCCTCCACTGGGATACTTTCCTGGTATGGGGTCTTTCGGATAAATGGTCCAAGCATTCACAAACATCGGTATCGGATAAGCCTCTTTTCCGGCAGAGGCGACTTGTTGAATATGACGGGCATAATGCCACCCCATAAACATTTCATCAGCCAGATTATGGCTTTCATTGCCGAACAACTCCTGCCAGCTTCCTTGTGTTTTCTTTCCATTGACTTTCCACTGTCCGATTATCTCCGGTAGTATTTTCTTCTCATTCTTCGAGATATACTTCACAAGTTCTTCCGGAACATCCTTCCTAAAAAGTTCTTCTGCCTTGAGCGAACGGTCTCTGCTATCTCCCAGCAAGCCTACCTCATTCTCCACCTGTACCATCAGCACAGTTTGTTCCGCACTGTCTATCTGCCTGATATGGCTCATCAATGCACTGAAAGCTTTTGATTCGATATCAGTCAGTGCCTGTGTAAAGTTGGATAAATACGGAAGATTTCCACCATCCTGGCCTCTCATCCGGGGAAAGCGTTTCGTGTCTTTCATCACCCAATAGGGGGCATAGCCTGACGATCCATTCTTCCAACTTCCAAACCAAAGAAAGACAAGTTTCAGGTCATATTTTCTCGCCTCATTGATAAGTCCGTCCACAACAGTAAAATCATATTTGCCTTCTTCGGGTTCCAGTTGTTCCCAAGTTACTGCAAGAAGAACCGTATTCAGATTGAGATTCTTCAGATTCCGCCACTTCGGAGCCATGCTTTCAAGTGTAGATGCACTCGAGTTCATCAGTTCTCCGGCCAGCATAACATAAGGTTTGTTATCCAGCACCAATTGCTTTACTCCACTCTTGTTTTTTACTATCTTCGGCAAGTCACGCGCCGACAGACCCAAGCCTGCTGACAGCAGGCATAACAGAAAAATACTAATTACTTTTTTCACGGTATTATTACTCTAAAGTTTAACGTTCACGCTATTTTTCGGCAATAATACACGCGGATACTTAAAAAAGCGATTAATTCTATATTAACTTAGGAAATGATTTATTATTTTTAATGCATGAACTAACCATTCACAGCAAATGTTATATCAATAAGAACTTTAAAACACAACTATCATGGAAAAGTATCTGATTCATAGTAACGAATTGCATTTCATTAATAAGGAACGCATTCACCAGGCGGTAGAGAAAATGGTAGAGTCACTGGACATGGCGGCAGGTTCCACCCGAGGCTTTGACTTGTACACTGTAGTAGAAAGCTACTTCACTGATCTTGAGAAACGAAGGGAAATCAACCATTTACTACATATCGAAAAGAATGAATGTGAAGAAATAGAAGAAGAACTCGGAGTATATGAGATGTAAAGAAAATAACAATATTCATAGTAAGTAATAACAATAAATGAAGAGGAGCATCACAGTAAGTGCAATGCTCCTCTTCATTTATATGACGATCAGCCCTTCGCCTGATGTACCGTCAGTTGTGGGAAAGGGAAGCCGATGCCCTCCTTATTAAATACGGAGTAAATGTTTTTGTTCATATCGAAATAAACTCCCCAGTAGTCCTCACTCTTCACCCAGGCACGGATGATGACATTCACACTGCTTGCATCGAGTGCATGAAGGGCAACGAAAGGTGCAGGGTCACCAAGTATCCGTTTATCTTCAGCAATAATGCGGCGGGTGGTTTCTTCTACTTTATCAAAGTTTTCGCCATACTCTACGCCAATCACCCACTCTACACGGCGGGTATTTTCACGACTGTAGTTGGTCACCGTGCCACTGCTCAATGCACCGTTCGGGATATAAATCACTTTATTGTCACCGGTAAGCAGAATAGTATGGAAAATTTGGATTTCGCGTACTGTACCTGTCACACCCTGGCTTTCAATCAGGTCACCTACTTTATAGGGACGAAGCAATAAGACGATTAGCCCGCCTGCAAAGTTCTGTAAGTTTCCGGACAATGCCATACCGATAGCCACACCGGCGGATGCCAGCAAGGCGGCAAACGACGTTGTTTCTACTCCTAACTTACCGATAACGGCGATAATCAACAGGATAGTCAGCAGAATATTCACCAGACTCTTCACAAAACTCTGGATACTGGCATCCACGTGACGTTTTGCCAGCACTCTGGCCAACATTTTATTAAGGAAGGAAATCAGGAAACGTCCGACAATGAAAACCAATACGGCGCCAATGATATGACCGCCTGCGTTCACTCCCCAATCTATCAGTTGTTGAAGGAAGATTTGTAATTTACTGAAACCGTCTTCCACTACAGTTTCGGCGGCAGGAGCCGCTGCTTGCAAAAATAATAACATAATAGTGTTCGTTTGATGTTAATAAATACATTTTCCCTGCAAGGCTATCAGACACTTGCAGGGTTACAAAATTAACAAATATCTCCGATTATCGTTCACTCCATTTGCTGGTTTCAATGAAAACGGCTACTTTTGCCATCGATTTCAACTAAGGGGTGCCCTAATACGACGGGCTGAGATCACACCCACTGACCTGATCCGGGTAATGCCGGCGGAGGGAAAAAGAAGAAAAGTTCCCCTTTTCTGTATTAATCTTTAATAGTTAAAATTGTAATGAGAAAACATGCAATGGCGGCCTGCCTGTTGACGGCAACGCTGAGTGTCTGTGCGCAGACGCATGAGAAGGACAGCTTGCGGGTGATAAGCCTGCAGGAAGTAGAAATTATCTCCACCCGTGCCACGGGAACTACTCCGGTGGCATTTACCAATGTAAGTAAAGAGCAACTTAAGAAGCAGAACTTCGGGCAAGACATTCCCTATCTGTTGTCGTTCACACCGTCTGTACTAACAACGAGTGATGCGGGTGCAGGTATCGGCTACACTAGTATCCGGGTGCGTGGAACAGATGCTACACGCATCAACGTAACCACCAACGGCATACCGATGAACGATGCGGAAAGCCATTCCATATTTTGGGTAAATACTCCCGACCTTGCCTCTTCACTTCAGGACTTGCAAATTCAACGCGGTGCAGGAACTTCCACAAATGGAGCAGGAGCATTCGGAGCCAGTATCAATATGAAGACACAAGGCATTCTGCCTACACCGTATGCAGAGTTCTCAGGCTCTTACGGATCATTCAACACTCATAAGGAAACGGTAAAAGTAGGCACTGGTCTCATCAATGGGCGATGGGGATTCGATGCACGTTTGTCTAATATCCACAGTGACGGCTACCGCGACCGTGCCAGCGCCGACCTGAAGTCCTATTTTGTGCAAGGCGGATATTACGGCGACAAGACCACCATCAAATTCATCACCTTCGGCGGAAAAGAAGAAACATATCATGCCTGGGATGGTCTGAAGAAGAAAGTACTGGAAGATGATCGTACATACAATCCCAACGGCGCCATAGAAGATGCCCAAGGAAATGTAATCGGGTTCTATGACAACCAGATAGATTACTACCGCCAGACGCATTACCAATTATTACTGAACCAGATATTGTCTTCTTCGTGGAAACTGAACATAGCACTGCACTACACTGACGGTTACGGTTACTATGAGGAATACAAAAATCGGCGTACACTGGTGGAGTATGGGTTGACACCATTTGAAACAAACGGCACCACCATAGAGAAATCGGACCTTGTACGCCGCAAACTGGTGGACAGTGGTTTCGGCGGTGGTATATTCTCTTTTGATTATAAAGGAAACAAGTTAGATGCCTCCATCGGTGGCGGACTGAATTATTATAAGAATACCCATAACGGCAAAGTGGTATGGGTGAAGAATTATCTGGGTGAACTTGCCCCTGATCATGAATATTACCGCAACATCGGACGGAAAACAGATGGTAATATCTACGCAAAGGTAAATTATGAGCTACTGGATGGAGTTAGTTTATATGCCGATATGCAATATCGTTATCTGCGCTACAAGATAAACGGCAATAACGACAAGTGGGATTGGACAGCCGACCCGGCACACTTGCAACCGCTGAATATTGACGAAGATTTCAGCTTCTTCAATCCTAAAGCCGGTATCTTCTGGAAAATTAATCCCTATAACAATCTTTATGCCTCCTTCAGCGTGGCAAACAAAGAACCTACACGTAACAACTATACGGACAACCTGTTTGCCGCACAACCCAAATCAGAACGGATGTTCGACTATGAACTGGGCTATACCTTCCGCAAAGGTTGGTTCAATGCAGGCGTCAACCTGTACTATATGGATTATAAGAATCAATTGGTGCTGAATGGACAATTGAACGAAATCGGAGAACCCGTAGCAGAAAACGTGAAGGACAGTTATCGCATGGGCATCGAGTTGATGGCAGGCGCCCGCATCACCAACTGGCTACGATGGGATGTCAATGCAACCTGGAGCCGCAACCGCATCAAGAATTACACCGAATATCTGAGTGATGTGAATGAGGACGGGGAAAATATATATAGCGAAAGTTGGGGCATCTCGCAGACCACCCGCTATATCGGCACTACTCCCATCTCTTTCTCACCGGACTTCATGGCAAACAGCCTCATCTCTTTAGATTATAAAGGTTTTAATGCATCTTTGCAGACACAATACGTCAGCAAGCAATATTTAAACAATGCCCATCAGGAAGACTGTACATTGGACGCTTACTGTGTAAGTAACCTGAACCTCGGATACACTTTCAAACTGAAAGGGCTGAAATCTGTTAATGTAGGTGTGACGGTCTATAACCTATTTGACGAAACCTACGAAAGCAACGGTTATGCATCAGGAAGTGCAGTGTACGAAGGTCACGGTAAGAATCAGATAAAGAATAAAGATAGTAAGTTTCTCCACACCTCCAATTATGCAGCCTACTATCCCAATGCAGGTATTAACGCGCTGGCACATATTACGCTGAGCTTTTAGTATATGGAGCAAACTCTTGAAATAATAGGAACAATCGTCGGGCTTGTCTACCTTTGGCTGGAATACCGGGCGAGTATCTATCTTTGGATAGCGGGTATCATCATGCCCGCTATCTACATCTTCGTCTATTACGATGCCGGGCTATATGCCGACTTCGGAATAAACATCTACTATCTCGGTGCGGCAGTGTATGGCTGGATGATGTGGAAATACGGCAGCTTTGTCAGGAGGAAACTACATCTCCGCACGGAAGAAGAACAGGAACTCCCCATCACCCGTATGCCCTTGCGTTATTATCTTCCTCTCGGTATTGTATTTGTCGTTACCTTCATCGGCATTGCCTGGATACTAATAGAATTTACCAACAGCAATGTTCCCTGGCTGGATTCATTCACCACCGCCCTCAGCATCGTCGGTATGTGGATGCTGGCACGTAAATATGTGGAACAATGGTGGGCATGGATTGTAGTAGACGTCGTCAGTGCCGGACTATATGTTTATAAAGGACTTGATTTTACTGCCGGACTATATGCCCTTTATACAATAATCGCTATCTTTGGCTACTTCAAATGGAAGAAAATGATGGAAGAAGTGATTAATGATTAATGATTAGTGATGAAAGAAGATATTGATAAGAAATCGGTAGACCTCTGTGCCCTCTATGGTGAACCGGAAGCAGTAATCCTTGCAAATGGCGATTACCCCACCCATCCCATCCCTTCGCAAATATTAGCGAACGCTCCCTATGTGGTTTGTTGTGATGGTGGTGCGGATACTTATATAGCACAAGGTCATGTACCGAACATAATTATCGGTGACGGCGACTCATTAAGCGAAGAAAACCGCCGGAAATATAGTCACATCCTTCATCATATTTCCGACCAGGAAACAAACGACCAGACGAAAGCCGTCAATTTCCTCATGGAGCAGGGAAAGAAAAATATCGTCATCGTCGGAGCCACCGGCAAACGGGAAGATCATACATTAGGGAATATCAGCCTTCTTATCGACTATATGCGTGCCGGAGCCAACGTCCGCACATTTACGGACTACTGCGTTTTTATCCCTTGCCGCCACACACATACTTTTTCCAGCCAACCGGGAAAGCAAGTCTCCATCATCAACTTCGGTGCCCACGGTCTGCGTGGCGAAGGTCTGGTCTATCCTCTCAGTGACTTCACCAACTGGTGGCAAGGCACATTGAACGAATGTACGGGAACGGAATTCACTGTTCATGCAGAAGGAGAATACTTGGTAGTGATAAACTATTAGTGATTGGTGATTAGTGGGCTGCGTTATTATGCCGCATGGCACTAATCACTAATCATTAACCCCTAATCACTATCTTCTCCTCTCCGCTACCTCCACAAAGTACACACTCAAGCATATCATCCCGATAGCCACTCCCTGTTCCCAGGTGAAACGGTCTTGTCCGGCAATATAAGAAACAACACTGGTCACAATCAATATCAGATAGCCATACATAGCTACTACGGTTGTTTTCAGATATTTCAGTCCGATAGGCATCAACCAGTAGCTGAGATATGTAGGAAAAATGAGGATGAAGGTCAATATCAGCCACGGCATCCAGTGCCACATGCCATGAGTAGCGTCGGTGAACAACGGCGCGTCCCATCCGAAGATAGTAGATATCACCAGACCGGACAGCGCCGCGCCCCCAAACACATATTTCATTACGGTCACCAAACCAATCTCTTCCAGCAACTTCTTACTCAGTATCAGGTAAATGGCAAAGAAAACCGAACTGAGCAGGCACAGCATATTGCCCGTCAATGCATCGTGTGCCAAGTCATTGCTCCCCTGCGTCAATATACAGAGCAGTGCACCGCCAAAGCCGAGGGAGATGCCAATGATTTTCATCAGCGTAGCCCGCTCGTGCAGGAAGAAAACAGAGATAAGAAACACCCAAATAGGTTGCAGAGAATTGAAGATGGCACTGCTGACAGGTGTCGTCTTACTGATTCCCAGCAGATAGCAGAACATAAAACCATACATGCCGAATGCTCCCAAGCAAAGTAACCCGATACGCTGCCGCCGTGTGATAGGCGCTTCTTTCACAAACCAGCCTGTCACCCAGAACGCCACGGCAGCAAAAGTACAACGCACCGTGACGCCCGTCAATGCGCCCATCCACACGGGCAGCAGGTATTTCAGGGCATTCATATTCAATCCCGCCAATATACGCGAGCCTACTAAGCTTAGGTTAGCCTCCAGTTTCTTATCTTTCATTCGGATATCGCAATTTTGGTTTCAAGGACAGAGAACGCAGAGAGAAGAAAAATGTTCAGACCGCATGGATATTCCAAAACTATTCGTATCTTTAGGATGTTCTATGAAAAACTAAGGAGGATAACCCTATGACAAACAACAAAGAAAAAGTGACACCGCGTACTCAAACGCCGGATGAACCCCAGAGCAAGGAACAAGTGCTCGTATTCTCGCATCAATTGCGCCGGGATATTGAAACAGCCTGCCGCCAGTTGGATAATCGTGAAGGACAGAACAACTTAACAATAAACAAGGAGGTAACAGAATGGCTAAGCAAGTAATATGGTCGCTCGTCGCCAAGAAACAGTTGAAGGAAGCATTCCAGATACTAAAACTAAAGAATGGGAATAATGAGGTTGGTGAAGTGCTCTATGTACAATTACAGAACATATTACACCGCATCAGCATGAATCCGTTCATCGGACAAACGACAGAAGTAGAAAATATACGCTACATCATTCCTCACCCGGGATATACACTTTTCTATCGACATAGCCTCAAGAAGATAGAAGTTGTTGTACTATGGGACAACCGACTAAAAATGGGGGAACTGAAGGTGATCCCCAAAAAGGAATGAGATGTAAAAAAAGTAAATAAGTGGCGAATTATGGTTGAACAAATTCCATAGCATGCCATGTATACCATCTTTGTGTGAACTCATCACCCAAGTTGTATTGATTGGCAACATTACGTACTGTCTCCAAATTCAAATTATCAGGTAAACGGAGAAGTGCGTTTGCAGCACAAAGTGTTTTATATTCTTCATCAAGAATAATCCTTTTACGGAGAGACAGGTTATCATCTCCGATATAAGTTCTGTGACTTACCATGCATTCTGACACCAGTCTGCCAATCATGACACCTTGCTCTGATATAAAATAGTATGAATTATCAGGTTGCCTGACATAAAGAGTATTATTATTTTTCATGTTAAAATACTCAAATGCATTATAATTACCAGTTTCCAGATTATAATACCTGAGGTAACGTTCTCTGTATCTCTGCATAAAATGTGGAGTATACTCAAGAACAAGAGGATGTCTATTGCTCGATAATGCAATATATCCGCAAGTTTCCTGACCGATTATCGGAGCGTAAATAAGAAGTGCAACACCTTCATTGAGAGCAAGAAATGCAATGGTCCAAGAATTATTCCGCTTTGTCGTGACTACCATTCTTTTAATAAATCTTCCGATAAAGTGTTCTTGCCTGTGGCGCTTTCCACAACGATCCATAAATAAATCGATTTTGGTCTGCAATATTGAAAAATCTTTCATTGCTTCAGCACATAACTCTTCGGACGACATTGACGATACAAACATGTTTTTATCTTGTTTATGGTTAATGCGAACCAGAAATTGCATAAATACCTTTCTATAACGGTTATGAGTTAAATGACAAAAGAATTATTTTTAGACATAAGAATTAGCTCATGTCTGTACTATTATAAGTCTATTTCAACTCCTTGTTCGCAACATTAATGAATATGGGTACAAAGGTACGAAAAAACAATCCAACATAGTTAGCAGAGGCCTTTTTTCATGTTATAATAATATTATCCTTGAGTAGTTACTGATTTTTTGTCAAGAGCAGATTTATGCATTCTTAACTCCGGTAAGTTGTTTATCACTACTGTCCTTAGTAGCATACCTCTGAAACAGATGGTCTGAATCTCTCAAACGCATCATGTGTTTCATGCAAACAGATGATGCGTTTGCCACAAGTAGATGATGTGTTTTCCACAGTTGAATAAGGCAAATTCCACACCCTAACTGGGTAAATGCCACATTAATTGCCTGTTAGAGTGTGGAATTTCAGTTATTAAGATGTGGCATTCGGGAAGATCAAATGTGGCATTTCAGATGGGATAAAAAAAGAGAGGAGAAGCAACGCCCCTCCTCTTATGCTAATTTAAACTTGAATCTGAGTTAAAATTACGGTTACAAATATACTATATTGAAACACCAAAGTCAAGCTTTCGGGTCTTTATTTCTTCCTGCTTAAAGAAATTCCGCTCCTTATAGCGACAATAGATAACTTTTAAAATCAGCAAATTCCTTTGTCATCGATAGGCTTTGCTTTTCACCTTGCATGAAAGCTTTCAGTTTCGCAGGAATTTCTACGGTTTCGCCGATAATACCTTCCACGGTTTCGAGGAATTTTGCCGGATGCGCCGTCTCCAGGAAAACGCCAGTTTCACCTGATTTCAATCCTTCTTTCAGAGCACGGAAACCACAGGCTCCATGTGGGTCAAGCAGGTAATGACATTCCTTCCACGCTTCACGCATCGTTTCAGCAATCTGTTCATTAGTATAAGTAGTACCACTGATTTCAGTAGAAATGGCTGCATGGCTGCCTCCATAAAGTTCGAGCACACGAGCAAAGTTACTCGGATCGCCCACATCCATAGCATTGGCAATGGTGGCGATAGAGGGACGCGGACTATAAACACCGGTCTGTAAGTATTGATAAAAGATATCATTGCGGTTATTGGCAGCAATGAAACGCCTCACAGGCAGCCCCATACGTTTACCGAACAATCCGGCAGTGATGTTTCCGAAGTTACCACTCGGAACACAGATAACGGCATCGTTCGCCTTGTCTATCTTCTTCAGTTGAGCATAAGCATAGAAGTAATAGAAAGCCTGCGGTAAGAATCGTGCTACATTAATAGAATTGGCACTGGTAAGTTGCAGATGCTCATTCAGTTCCTTATCCATAAAAGCAGACTTCACCAACGCCTGGCAATCATCGAATGTACCGTCTATCTCAAGGGCTGTGATATTCTGTCCGAGAGTCGTAAATTGTTTCTCCTGTATTTCGCTGACTTTCCCTTTGGGATAAAGCACATATACATGAATACCCTCCACACCGAGAAAACCATTAGCTACCGCACTTCCCGTATCACCGGAGGTAGCAACCAACACATTGACTTGTTTCTTACCTTCTTTTCTGATGAAGTATCCTAAAAGACGGGCCATGAAACGTCCGCCCACATCTTTGAAAGCAAGCGTCGGGCCATGGAAAAGCTCGAGTGAATAAATATCTTCCGTCACCTTCACTAAAGGAACATCAAAATTCAATGTATCGTAAACGATTTGTTTCAATGTATCGGCAGGTACATCTTCCCCAAAAAAAGCATCGGCTACGCGATAAGCAATCTCCTGAAAAGAAAGAGTATCGATACTATCATAAAAATCTTGCGGCAAAGGTTTAATGCTATACGGCATGAAAAGTCCTTTGTCAGCAGCAAGTCCCTTCACTACGGCTTCTTCCAGACTGGCGTCGGGAGCTTGTTTGTTGGTACTGTAATATTTCATAATCAGCTTTTCATAAATTCATTAATAAACTCATCTTCCTTCAACAATCCGCAACTTCCTTCACAAACAGACACTTCATCAAAGGTCTGTACACTATCCGGTTCGATACCCGGATACCAGATGAAGAAAGGAATCGGTTCATTGGTATGTGTGCGAAGCTCACATGGAGTAGGGTGATCGGGCAATACGGCAATAGCTACCGGTTCCTCCCAATCTTTCACGGCTTCATATATAGGACCTACAGCACGGCTGTCCAAATTTTCGATCGTCAGAAGTTTCAATTCCACATTTCCTTCATGTCCCGCCTCATCGCTGGCTTCGATATGCAGATAGACGAAATCGTCCGTTTTCAAGGCTTCCAATGCGGCAGCCACTTTGTTCTCATAATTGGTATCGTACAATCCGGTAGCACCTTCCACTGTCAAGCGACGCAAGTCCGCATAATATCCGATACCATTGATCAAGTCTACAGCAGAAATTACTGCCCCCCGTTTCACTTGTGGGAACTTATCAGACAAACGTTCCATTTTAGGACGATAGCCGGGACTCCAGGGCCAAATACTATTAGCCGGATCTTTCCCTTCCACCATTCGCTTCTGATTCAACGGATGATTTTTCAAAAGCTCCTGCGAACGCAGGATAAGGTCATTAATCAAATCAGCAGTTTGTTGCGGAGTCAGTTCTGCACCGCCTTCGGGAACTGTTATATTCTCCGTACCCGGCATCGGTTTCACCAGTAACGGTCGGAAAGGTTTCAACGGCACATCGTGCGGTGGCGTACAATCGATACGCTTATCTCCACCTTTGATCACCAATAAATGACGATATTGCACGCCTGTATAGAAACACACCCGCTCATTGCCCAGATGTTCCTGCAAGTACTTCACCAATACATCGGCTTCTTCCGTTGTGATGTGTCCGGCAGAATGGTTTTTAATATGATCACCTTCAATGCAAATGATGTTACAACGCATTGCCATCTCGCCCGGCTTCAAATCTACACCGATGCTGGCAGCTTCCAAAGGTCCTCGTCCTTCATAAACTTTCGGCAGGTCGTAGCCCAGAACGGACATATTCGCTACCTCACTACCGGGATGGAAACCATCGGCAACAGTCTTCAACCGTCCTGTACGCCCCATGCTCGCCAGTTTATCCATATAAGGCGTCTTGGCATATTGCATCAGCGTCTTACCGCCCAATGACTCCACAGGCCAATCCGCCATTCCATCGCCTAATATGATTATATGTTTCATTTTATTAAACATTTGCAATACTCATGATATCCGCAAATACACCTGCCGCCGTTACTCCGGCACCGGCTCCGTATCCTTGTATCATCATCGGATATTCTTTATAACGTTCCGTAGTCAGCAGAATGATATTGTTGCTACCTTCCAGACCATAGAACGGATGGTTCACACCCACTTCCTGCAAGCCGACGGATGCCTTGCCGTTTTCCAGTTTAGCAACGAAACGCCAATGCTTGTTCTCTGCTTCCAACACCTTACGGCGGGCCTCGAAATCTGCATCCAGGCTTGGCACTTTCTTCCAGAAGTCATCCAACGTACCTTCAAAGAAATCATCGGGCACAAACAGGTTCTTTTCCACATCCGACTGTTCCAGTCTGTAGCCCGCTTCACGCGCCAGAATCACCAGTTTGCGGATCACGTCTTTGCCGCTAAGGTCGATACGCGGGTCCGGCTCGGAATAGCGTTCTTCCTGTGCCATCTTGATGGTCTTGCTGAAAGGAATATCCGCACTAATCTTGTTGAAGATATAGTTCAGCGTACCGCTCAGCACGGCTTCAATCTTCAATATTTTGTCACCACTATGGATAAGGTCATTGATTGTATTGATAATAGGAAGTCCCGCACCTACGTTCGTCTCAAAGAGATACTTCACACCACGCTGGCGGGCAATCTGTTTCAGTTCACGATAATTCTCGTATTCAGAAGAAGCGGCAATCTTATTGGCAGCCACTACGGAAACGTTGTGCAACAACAGGTCTTTGTATAAAGAAGCCACTGCCGCGCTTGCCGTACAATCCACAAATACGGAGTTGAAGATATTCATACCGATAATCTCGTCGCGCAAAGTTTCCAGCGTACTCGGTTTTCCCTTCTCTGCCAGTTCCTTGCGGAAGTCAGTCAGTTCAAAACCTTCGCGGCTGAACATGGCACGGTCTGCATCAGCAATACCTACAATGTGCAACTTCAATCCGTTCTCCACCATCAGCTTCTGTTGCTGGCAACGAATTTGCTCTACCAGACTACCGCCCACCGTACCTACACCACAGATAAACAGATTCAGTACCTGATATTCCGACAGGAAGAACGAGTCGTGGATAACGTTCAGTGACTTGCGCAATGATTTAGAATCCACAACGAATGAGATATTGGTCTCTGAAGCACCCTGCGCACAGGCAATCACATTGATACCGTTACGTCCCAGCGTGCCGAACAACTTTCCGGCAATACCCGGCGTATGCTTCATATTCTCACCTACGATAGCCACCGTAGCCAGGTTCTTTTCCGCCTGTATCGGAGAAATCTCTCCCATCTCGATTTCCTTGGCAAACTCTTCATTCAGCACTTCACAAGCCAGGTCGGCATCCGCATTGCGCACACCGATAGACGTGGAGTTCTCCGAAGAAGCCTGAGACACAAGGAATACGCTGATACCATTCTTCGCCAACGCCTTGAAGATGCGGTAGTTCACACCAATCACACCTACCATACCAAGACCTTGCACGGTAATCAGGCTCGTATCGTTAATGGAAGAAATACCCTTAATCGCTTTGGTTTGCGGGTCGGAAACTTCTTGTTTGATAATCGTTCCCGTTCCTTCGGGATTAAATGTATTCTTTATTAATATAGGAATATTCTTGTGGCAAACCGGGTAAATAGTCGGCGGATATACCACCTTGGCACCAAAGTTACAAAGCTCCGTTGCCTCCACATAACTCAGTTCGTTGATGGTGTAAGCCGTAGAAATCACACGCGGGTCGGCAGTCATAAAGCCATCCACATCCGTCCAGATTTCCAGTTGGTCGGCATCCAGTGCAGCCGCAATCACCGCAGCCGTATAATCGGAACCACCACGCCCCAGATTCGTTACATCTCCCGTCACCTTATCAGTAGAGATGAAACCCGGCACTAATGAACGTTTCGGCAGTTCGCTGAACGTTTCGCGGATCAGGTCATTCGTCAAATCCGTATCCAGCACATACTTAGAGTGTTTCTTCTCTGTCTTGATGAACTTGCGGGAATCGAACCATTTCGCTCCCGTCAGTTCTGCCACAATGATGGACGACAGGCGCTCACCATAGCTGACAATCGTGTCTGATGTCTTTTGCGAAAGGTCTTTTATCAGATAAATACCCTGGAAAATATCTTTCAGTTCATTGAGTAATTCACCTATCTGGCGTTGCAGTTCCACTTGCGCCGCACCAGCAGGAATCACTTCCTTAATCATTTCTACATGGCGGTAAACGATTTCACGGAACTCATTTTCATAGGCAGCGTCGCCGGTGGCAGCCATTTTCGACGTGTTTATCAGCTTGTCTGTGATGCCGCCCAGCGCGGATACCACCACAATAACCGGTTCTTCTACTGCTTCTACAATTCTCTTGACGCTCAAAATACTGTTCGCGGAACCTACGGACGTTCCACCGAATTTAATTACTTTCATTTCCTTTATAATTATTGATAAGGTTGATACAATGTGTCGAGAACAGGACATCGGTGCCTGTATTGACTTGAATTAAAATAAGAAAAGCTGCTAAAAATAGTGTAACACGTAGAAACACAAATACTATCCATTAACCCCTAAGGGTCATGGTCATGCACATGGATGTGACTGTATGTTGATAGTACTTGTTCATACTCTCTGTTTCTTTATTGATAAGTGTCGCAAAAGTAATAATAAAAACATTCAATCTATCACATTTTGTGGTTTTTTTGTAATAAAAATATAGAAAGCCGCAAAAAGAGGCAGAAATATGCAAAAAGACAAAGTGACATTTTCACACATTTCAGCACGGAATTCCTATAACACGGCCGCACTTTTCTTACATTTTGTTATCCAATTCAAGATATATCATTATATTTGCACTAAATTACCGTAAGAGAATGCGTATGAGCCCAAATATAACTTCCATTTTGCTAATCTATACCGGTGGAACCATCGGAATGATAGAAAACCCCGAAACAGGTGCTTTAGAGAATTTCAATCTCGAGCAACTGAAAAAGCACGTACCGGAGCTGCAAAACTTCACATTCCATATCGATACTTACCAGTTCGATCCTCCGATGGACTCCTCGGATATGGACCCGGAAGCCTGGCGCAAACTGGTACACATCATCAGTGACCATTATGACAAATATACCGGCTTCGTGATTCTGCACGGCACTGATACGATGGCTTACACCGCATCCGCCCTCAGCTTTATGCTGGAAGGTTTGAGCAAACCTGTCATTCTCACCGGCTCACAATTGCCCATCGGCGTGCTCCGTACGGACGGAAAAGAAAACCTTCTTACCAGTCTTGAAATAGCCAGTGCACGTGATGCAAAAGGCAATCCGCTTGTACCCGAGGTCTGCATTTTCTTTGAGAATCACCTGATGCGCGGCAATCGTACTATCAAGATGAATGCAGAGAACTTCAATGCATTCCGTTCATTCAATTATCCTGTATTGGCAGAAGCAGGTATCCATATTAAATACAACAATGTGCAAATCCGCTTTAAGGAAGTTGAACGGGAACTGAAGCCACATTATTTATTAGATACCAATGTAGCTATATTGAAACTCTTTCCGGGTATTCAGGAAAATGTAGTGTCAAGTATATTGGGTATTGAGGGATTGAAAGCTGTTGTGCTCGAAACGTACGGTTCGGGAAATGCTCCTCGCAAAGAGTGGTTCATCCGCCGTTTGCGAAATGCTTGCGAGCAAGGGATAGTTATTGTCAACGTCACCCAGTGCAGTGCCGGAACCGTAGAGATGGAACGTTATGAAACGGGCTATCAGTTAATGCAGGCGGGAGTGCTTTGCGGATATGACAGCACGACGGAGTCAGCCGTTACAAAACTCATGTTTCTACTGGGGCATGGCTACACGCCTGATGAGGTACGAAAGAGAATGCGTACTCCGATGGCAGGAGAAATCACCATCTAAATACGTCTCATAATTAGTTTGTCTAAATAACACATAAGGGTCGTCTATCAGTATTCCCGATAAGCGGCCCTTATACTACCATGTATCAAATCAGGTACTATTACCCCTCCGTCAACTTATACTCTATAACTGTTATTGAATACTTTTTCAAAGTTATATCTTTATCTTTCACATCTCTTTGTTGCCACACAGGAGCCAGATCCTTATCATCCTTACCGAAATACTCCCAGCATTGAACTACTTTAGCATCAACTTTACCAGGAATAACAATATTCACATTCTCCTCCCTGTCACCTTTATTAATAAGGTACACAAACAATTGATCCTTTTGAGGAGAATAACTCGCATAAGATATAATATATCCTTTTGATTCGGACTTTATCATTTTATCGCCCATAAACTGATTCCAGATCAGCAACGAATACCCCGTAGGGTTGATATTCCCATTTGAATCAATAGCGTCGTGATCTGTCTGAGGCTGTTCTTCATTATTCAGCCAACGGGTATTCCAGAAACACGAAAACTCTATCTGCGGCTCTAACAGTAATTGACCGGTCATATCAAAATTCACAATTGCATGCCCCATATCATTAGTTCCATGCCAAAGTCCGGCCCAATCAATTGTTCCATATTCAGCAACTATCAATTTCCACTTACCGAGTTGTTCCGGTGTGGCATACTTATTCATAGCATTGAGTGCTGTTTGTGCAGGCCATATCAGACAACGAGTAGTATCTTTATAGCTTTCATATCCGGCATTGAAATTAAAAACACCATAGTTACTCACACATAAACGATCAATATAATCCCCAGCCTTGGTTATAATCGCTTTAAAGAACTCATCACTATCGCCATTAGGAATAACTAAGATGGAGGGATCTACTGCCTTCATGGTTTTTGAAAAGTCTATGACATCTTGAGCATAGATATCAACAGTGGAGTTCTCATTATTCTTATTCCAACTCTCATTACCTATCATCCAATAACGCACATTGTACTTTTTCTTAATGTTAGCATACCTCACCCATTCAGCAGCATGTTTAATTAATGCCTCCCGACTGGAGACCCTTTCTCCTTTTTCAGGTTTACGTAAATAATTATCAGCAGCAATTACCAATACAGGTTCAGCTCCAGCATCCCGGCAAACTTTCATGAATTCATCGAAATCCAAAGGGTCATAAACAAACTCTCCATCTTTAAAAACTCCGGGATAATCATCCAACCCAATTGTTCTCGCCAATGAAGTATGCGATTCTTCATAAGGCGGTATGCTGAAAAGATATAAATCCGATTTCTCACCACCCGGATATCGCAAATATTTTGTTCCTAGTTCTTTTACTGCTTCTGTTACGTTCTTCTTTGCCTCAGGAAAACGCCCGCCATCCATTATAAAATTCAGATTAATTCCTACCGGATGCTTTGACACATCACTGACAATACTATCCGTATATACTGTAATAGCTATTGCATCACTCACTCTATGGCCACAAGAGTTAAATAAAAACAGAACTAAAGTTGCCGTTATCAGCAGATTCTTTTTCATGGTTTTATAGCTTAATTAATAGAATTGATTATTCAAATTCCCGATATGCTCCAAAACGCGCCAAGCGGTCTTCACCTAAATTATCCGGAATTATATATGAAGATTCTCCTAAAGCCTTGCATATTTGACGCCACATATCCGTACGATTATAAGTTTGATGTACTTTCTGAAATTTAATAGACAACAACAAGTCTTTAGCAGCTTTATATTGTTTTTTATCAATAAGTAGTTGTACCCGCCTTTCGGCAATCCATTCATCTGCAGAAGCATCAACTTTACTCAGCCATTCCTCGCGTTTAGCAAGAGTCCTACTCCCCAACTGACGCAACAATTTATCACGAGCTACAACCACCTGCGGATGCAGTGCCACCCATTCTTCGCTTATGGCATCATAAGTAGCTTCCGCTTTGGTATATTCTTTATTTATCTCATACAATCTTGCCAATAAAGCCTGCGCTAATCCCAAATTCACACTACTTAGACAAACAATAGCTTCTTTACTTCTTTCGCGTCCGGCCAACCATGCACCGTAATAGTACTTCCAATAGTCTTGCTGATCTTTATTGCATTTTATAATAGCCCACTGAAAAGCATCATCTAGATTTTCCATTCCGGAAGGTGCCCAAAAAGTGGTTGTCGGATCTATTTGAGGAATATCCGTTCCATACTCAAAAGCATTGAGCAATGCAATCCAAGGAGCGATCTCATTCTCTCTTGCCCAGCCGAATAACGGCACTTCCGTTATCGGACGCAATGCAACTTCCGGCACAGAAAGTTTATAAATATCCATTCGCTTATCAGCAGGTATCCAGAACTCAGTATGCTCCCTGTATTCACCCGGCTGCAATTCCAGTTTTATAGACTGGTCGCTGATAGGTCCCCCTTGTAGTTCTGCATAAGTCTGCCTATTATTTGTACTGAGCAATGACCATTCTTTATCTTCCTTCACTCCATAACTCCATAACTTTATTCCCGGTGCACTTTGTTCGTCCGCAATATGATAAAGGCCATACCCCAATGAAGGAGTATAAGCGCCAAAAGCGTTTACATCTTTCGTCTTCCAGAAATACCCGGTCATTTCTGATATATCTTTTTCTTTTTTAGGTCCCTGTTTTTTCCAGTTTATTGTATCTAATGCAGAAGCATGTACCAATACTTCTCCTTGCGGAAAACTATATTCAGTATCAGGCATGCAAGGAATAGCAGCATTTGTCCACGACATCCAGGGATAGGCATTCGTACCCGGATTATGCATTCTGACACGTTGTGTCAGAAAGTGTTCTCCTGTCCCCAAAGAATATTCAACAGAAAATTGCATACCGTAATGCATTTCCCGCTCACCACAAGTAACATAAATCCGGTCAGTAGTCCGATCTATCTTATAACAAACCGACTCATTCTGAGTAGGGGTATGTGAAATAGGGAAGCTGACCTCTATACCGCCCGCCACAAAATAGAAACGTGGCAAAATACGTGTGTGGCGTACAAGATGTGGATTATACAAGACTTCTTTACCACTCCCTTTATGTATCATCGACATCACCTTACCACATAAGTCCGGACAAATTACAACTTTAATAAGTTCATTTTCAAGTGAAATCATTCGATAAGTTTTAGGAACCGGCCGATTGGAAGTCTCACTATAACTAACATACGGATAAACACCATCAGCATCCATAGCAGTCGGGACAGGTCCTACAGGAGTTAGCACATGAGTCAGAATTATTTCATTATATTCCTTGCATGTCACGGGAAATACCTCTTGAGCTAAGCAGACAATAGAAGAAGTGCTTATGCCCAATATTAGAATTACAAACTTCAGGTAAAAATCTATTTGTTTCATTTTCTATTCTTTTTTAATTTCCAATAGTAAAAGTTGCATAATATTCAGGAATAACCTGTATCTTATTCAGCCGACATAGCCCTCCTTTTGAGAAATCCAACCTGAGCCCTTCAGGTAAATCTTGCAGGTAAGTAGCATTAGCAAACAATTGTTGCAAGTAGAAATAGATGCCATCGCCCTGAACAGCTTCGGCATATCGCTTCAATCCTATCCGCCACGGGTTTCCATGATAGAAATTATCCGCCACCATCTCTCCATTAATAAATGCAGCACCTGTATCTCCGATATAATCAATAGAAAGAATAAGATCACTCACATCTCTGAAAGCACCTTCCGGCAAATGAACCAGAAAACGCCTCTCACTCGCCATGTGAACCTCGGGGAAAATGTGTACTCCTTTCTTGGTAAATGATATCTCACTGCAATACTTCTTTTTACTGATCTTCGCAGAAGTTTCAGTTATAAAACGAACCGCAGGAAAAGCAACAGCCTTCAATATGGTATCCGTAGATTGAATCCGTACTTTAGCATCTTCCTGCAGCACATCTGCGGAAGTTATCAGTAATTTCTCCTCCTTTTCCACCGTCACTTTACAGGCTGCTAAGGCTTGTTCCCGAGTTAAAGTTGTAATAAGAATCTCTTTCCCTGTTATAGATTTTAGTCTTACCGTGCTGTTAAATCCAGGTACTGGAATCAACTTTTTAGTCCCTCCTTTCACCGTATTCTCTGCGAATATATACTCCGGCTTCATTCCTTCGGGTGCAAAAAAGAAATAATGTTTCTTTCCTCCGGAAGTAATTCTTGCCAACGGTTGCAGGGTAGCCGACTTCAATAAGATACCATCTAAATCCATATTAAAAGGAAGAATTATATTGGCATTCTTGGCTACCGTTACGGTTCCCTCCTGTGGAAAACGAACCGTTTCACCGGCCAATTTCAAAGTAAGACTGACATCTCTCAGATCTTCACGTTTACAATGATCCTGAAAATTCGTAATAAAAACAAATCCAGCATTTTCTTTTTTACGCACTGCATATCTAAGGGTATGAGTATTTGAAGGAGTGATCGTATCACTGTTTTCCGGTAACACCACTCCCATAGGTGCCAGCAAATGACCGAAATCATTCACAAAATGATGAATAATGCGCAATGAATGATAAGAAGCGCGCGTATGTCCGAATTCTCCGATAGGAGCCTGAAAATCGTAAGACATCTTTGGCACCCCTGAAGGTTCATCACTAAAGAAGCCCTTCTTTCCCTGAGGAGTAATTCCGCCATGATACATATAATAGCCTATGCCATTGGCGCCACTTCCTAACGAACGTACCATCAGTCCTTCACCTGCTTCGGCCGGAATGCGCGGCCTTCTACCATAAGTCATCTGAATACCAACTCCCATTTCCGCACAGAAAGAAGGATAGCGGTATCCTTCATATCGTACCGGAGAGTAATCGGGAGTAGCGTGAATATCTCTGAATAAATAGAATGGAGACATACCTATATCCGCCCATGTCGGATAAGTATAAGCCGCCGTTACAGGAATAACTTCTTGGGGAATGATCGCAGCATTTCCCCACCCCGTAGCCGTATACAACGGAACTTCCATCCCATGAGACAGTGCTATCTCTTTCAATGTTTTCATGTGCTGATTACCGGCTTCAGGGCTCTGGATATCCTGTTCTTGTACCGATACACCAAATTTGGTATTTTGCACATCATAATCAGCAACAGTATAGTCAATAGGCTGATCAGGATAGCGAGTAGCCCAGGGAGCGGCAGAGTGTTGCAACTCATTTTCCAATTGAATACCAATGATGCAACCACCATCTTTATAGAAAAATCCCTTCAGTTGAGAAGCAATGGCAGCATAAAGCCGATCTACATATTTCAAATATTCCCGATCATTGGTGCGGATCAGGAACGGGCGCCCATAAAGCCAATCCGGTATGCCCCCATTTCTGATTTCTCCGTGACAGAAAGGCCCTATACGAACAAGCGTTTTCATATTATGTTTCTGACAAAGAGAGATAAATTTCCGGAGATCCTTATCACCGTTCCAATCAAAAACACCTTCTGTTTCCTCGTGAATATTCCAGAAAACATAAGTGCAAATAACATTCACTCCTCCCGACTTAACCTTCAATATCTGTTCTTCCCACTGTTCATTTGGAATACGGGCATAATGTATCTCTCCCATAATAGGAATGAAAGGAGACTTATTTAATTCCATATAATAACTATTTACAGATATAGAACCTCCATCAGGAGCCACCCCACCCAAATCCAGATGACCGGTTTCTATTATTTTATCCGGTATATCCAGATTTATATGATATGCAGACTGTGCATTTACCTGGCAGTAATAACCACTTATACAACCAAGCAATGTCCACCAGAAAAGACTTTTTTTATTCATAGCCCTCATTTTGTTAAGGGTATCATATCAGTTATAATTTCTTTCAGCCGAAATATATCTACACTTACGGGAAGATTATATCCAACTGCCTCATAGTTTGCTGTTGCATCCTGAGGTACCCGAGGCTGTCGTTCTCCTTTTTGTCCGGCAGTTTCAGACCAAAATCGATTACCTTTATAAATCGCCATTCCTTTCGTTTCATCCCCATGCAAATGTTCTATTCCTCCATTAGTCAGAATAAACGTATTATTCGCAAATTCCAATCCCGAAGAAAATCCGGTATTAAAAGAGATAGAATACCCCTGATTACTGATAATTAAATTATCGTGTACCTTAGTTTCACATAAAGGAACATCTTTATTATACGGATCACACCAAACATAAATACCCGCATGAGAATTCTTAATCCCGTCATTAATACTCACATTATAACGTACGATATTATTATTCCATTCTGTTGCGCCGCCAAACTGAAACAAGCCATACCCAGCCCCCTCATTATTCATAGCAAGATTATACTGCATTAACGAATTCGTTATTCCTCCGTCAAAATCAAATCCGCCTCCATCTAATCCTTCCGGAGAAGTCTTGTTGTCATGCGAAAAACAATATTGAATAGTTAAACGATCTGATTCGTATCCCCAAATTCCAACCGGTCCATTTCCGGACCTCGGCATATCCCAACCATTCCCCATAGCCTCACAATACTCTATTGTTGCATTGGTTGCATGGCCTACCAATATCCCGCTTCCGCTATGATTGTCCAGAATAGCAGGATTTCCGGCATTATTTTCGGCTACACAATGGCCTATATAAATATTATGCACAGATTTTGTTCCCCATTTACCAGTCACTTCAATACCGTTATAACCATTATCATGTACGTACGAATGAGTTATACGTACATCTCCTCCGCCAGTTACCCCAATGCCATTCATTTGATACCCGGAAGCTTCCACTCTATCAACCTCTATCAACCTCGAATTAACCACCTCTATGCCTGTCCCCGTATTGCCCTTTTTACGCCCCGAACCTTTCACCACTACATTCTTTACATGAATATTCTCACAGGCATCTATTACAATGGCAGAACTATGGACAGAATAAATATGTGAAACTCCCGTCCCGTATGAAGTGATAGTAAGCGGATTCTCAGATGTTGCCTTTACTCCCTTAACATGAATAGTTCCGGTTAATATCTGATTCCCTGCCAGATGAATACAATCACCCGGCAGGAATTTAACACCTTTCAAAGCATCCAAACTTTTAAATGGGGATTCCATACTACCATCAGCAACTTGACTATCGCTAAAAGAATCCACATAAAAATTTCGTATGCCGTTAGCCCAACCCGTTACACAGGTCAATAGCAATATAGAAAAAAATAACAATTTATTCATAACCACACTTCTTATTAGAAAACTTCTATTTCATCTAATGCAATCGAAGGCAAAGCATTCGGATAAGGGTAATCTTCGGGTAATTCAGTTTGCCCGTTTATCACAAGCTTCAAGTATCGTCCGTCTTTCTTGTCCGTCTTCACATAATTATGATAGATCTCTTTCTCTCCTTTGTATACAGGATATGAGAAGGTACTTTCTCCTATCTGCCGGAATTCCTTGCCATCTTTTGAAAGATAACATATCATAGACTTAGCCGGAAGTGTACTGTTTATAGGAGCAACCATAGTGCCGAAGCGAACTCCGGATACTGTTGTATTCTTCTTCAGATCAATCACAATTTCTACACCGGAAGCGATAGCCGCCCATTCGTAATTTGAGGGAGTAAAACCTTGCACACCATCCGTAAACAGAGTAGGCTTCACCGGATACCAATCCAGACTCCAGGCATCGGTGGAAAGTGTATAAGTACATCCCGTTGCTTTATTCACCAGAAAGTTCTTCACCGTCGGAGCTTCTAATATCTGATTATCTTTATCTGTCACCACAGCTTTCACACAAGTATTCTCTGTCAAATAAACCGGGCCTTCATAGATATCCGATTCCACCGTAGGTTCCGAACCATCCAATGTGTAGCGAATATCAGCATCAGGGCATATAGTCTCAAGTGTAACCGCATACATTCCTTTCTCACTATCCCAACCTCCCTGAATACGAGGTCTGAAATATTCACGGCATGTATTGACATTCCTTTTCCGGAAAAAAGAAAACTCTTTCTTCAGATGAGAAATAAAAAGTTCCCGGTTTTTATTTCCAGGCTGGCTCCAAGCCACTTCTGCAATGGCAAGCAGGCGGGGAAATGCCATATATTCAAATTTCTCAATAGTAGCAACATATTCTCCCCATATATTTCCCTGAATCCCCATAATATGTTTAGCTTCTTCCGCAGTAAGTGCCTCTGGAATAGGTTCGTAATCATATACCTGTTCCAATGATATAAATCCACCGATAGCTAAAGGAGCAAATTCCGGATTCTCCTGATAATAATCCAGATAACAATAAGTATTAGGAGTCATAATCACATTATTACCCAATTGAGCAGCCTTTATGCCTCCCGCTTCCCCTCTCCACGACATTACCGTAGCTTTCAGAGGAAGTCCTCCTTCCAGAACCTCATCCCAACCAATCAGCTTTCGTCCAAGACCTTCCGCAATCTTCTCAACCTGCTGAATAAAATAAGCATGAAGTTCAAACTCGTCTTTCAGACTTTCTTTCCTTATCAAAGCCTGGCAATCCTCACATTGCTCCCAGGATGTTTTAGGGCATTCATCACCGCCAATATGAATATATTCTCCGGGAAACAAGCTTGCAACTTCTGTAAGAATATCCTTTATAAACCGAAATGTCTGAGGTTTGGGACAATACACCTGATCGGAAATGCCGGCTCCTGCCATCAAATCAAGTGAAGAATGAAAACTGCATGCATATTCCGGATAAACGCTCAAAGCCGCCAAGGCGTGCCCCGGCATTTCAATCTCAGGAACAATTGTAATTTGCCTGTCAGCTGCATATCTCACAATATCACGAATTTCATCTTGCGTATAGTATCCTGAATGTTCTTTTCCATCATAATGACGAGGATAATATTGATCCCAGGTGCCAATAGTCGAATTAGAACGTACAGAGCCTTTTTCGGTAAGACGCGGATATTTTTTTATCTCCAACCGCCATCCCTGATCATCGGTCAGATGCCAGTGAAAACGATTCAACTTATAATTAGCAGCCAGGTCAATAGCTTTTTTCACATCTTTCAAAGGTAAATAATAGCGCCCCGCATCAATCAAGAATCCCCGGTAAGAAAAACGAGGTGCATCTTTCACAAGGATGCAAGGAAGTGAAGTATGATTTTCATCCGCCAGAATCAACTGATTAACAGTGCGGAGAGCATAAAAAAAACCGGCAGGTGCAGATGCCTTAATTACCACTTTATTGGCAGCAACAGAAAGTTCATATGCTTCTTCATCCAAGGATTTTTTATCTTGCAGTAATATGCCGGCCTTTTTAGACTTGTTTGCTTGCAAACTCAAACCATAGTCTCCCAACACTTGCTCCATAAAGTTATCAATTATCTGATTTACTTCCGGATGTTTACCGGCATATAGAATATTGTTGTTATGAGCTAAATCGAACGTACCTTGCTTCTCTTGTACATAAGAAGGTTGAGGTATAATATTGGCACCCATGACAGCAGGAACTACCACCCAGAATAATGCCACTAGATTTGCTACACATAATTTGAATAAACTCATATCTAAAGTATTTTAATGATTTAAGATTCTATTTCAATTAGCTCCGATTATATCAAGTACTTTCAGTTCTTTACCATTAACAGGTACAGTTTTATCCTTCAAAAAATCAAGAAGAATATCCCAATTCTTATCTTCCGCATTATACCAAAGTGATTTATTGAAAGTTCCTTCCTGCTTTGTAAAACCGGTGGCAGGGGTTTTCAAACTACCGATATATACATTTCCGAAATATTGGTTACCCACTGCCTTTTCCTCTTTTACAGCTACAGTCACCTCCGGAGCATAAATATAATTGTTCTTAAAGACATCTCCTTTCCCATAAGATGAATCATGCTTAGTGAAATGGAAAAGCGTACGGTCTATCTGTGGCTCCGGTTTTGGAAACAGGTAAAACAGATTATTCTCTACCAATGTGTTCTGAGTATATCCAGTGAAATGCATTGCAGGACTAAAATAGGCGTCTTTATGGCTGGCATTAGTCAGATAATTGCGTAGTCCATCATTTATACTGACATTGTAACGCACCTTGGTTTCAATATTCCCATTCACACACCAGGCTTCCGGCCAACCATCCGTACCAATTACCAACATGAAGCCGCCATCATTATTATAACTCAGATTATACTGGAATACCGAGTTCCGACATCCCCAGTCCGAATCATAAGCATACCCGTCTATGATAGATTTGTGATCACTTACTACATTAAACTGTACCAATGTATTATCGCTGCACCAAGGCCATATTCCATCGCAAGCTTCCGATTCGGGCAGTGTTTTCGGGCAATTCTTCATCACGTTATATTCTATCAATCCACCATCGCAACCAGCCAGAACAATACCGTCACCCGGCACTCCATCCAATACATTCTTCCTGACGACTACTCCCAAATTAGGATTCCACTGCTTCCTGATCCAGTACCCCCTAAACTTAATTCCATCTCTTTGGCAATCTTTCAGATAGCAATTCTCAATAGTCATTCCAACAAATCGATTCAGAATACTGTCATTATCCCGGCCATTCTGAATGCAAATTCCTATACCGCCACCTTTCTCTATCACCGTACTTCCATATACATCGTGCACGTACAAGTCATCAATGACCATATTATGTGATTCTCCAAACTTATCCAACTCTACCCACAAGCCCAGTAAACCAGCTTTCGGAACATCGCCTTTATTAGAAATTTCAAGATCGCGTATCACCAGATTCTCTGAGTTCAATATATGAACAGCAGCTGTATCAGCTCCATTTCCTTTTATATGCGGTTTTTCCAATCCTCCATATTTGCCCAGTACGACAGGATTATTCTCCTCTCCACAACAGGAAAGCAAAAGTTTCTCCGTAAATACAGCACCGGATTTCAACAAAATACTGTCTCCACCTTTTAGAGTTAAAGACTGAAGCTTTGCCAAAGACTTAAAAGGAGTCCCTACAGAGGTTCCATTATTAGCATCGTCACCATTTACAGAATCAAAATAATAATTAGTCGTTGTCATCTGCGAAGAGCAGGAAACTAACATTGCAACCAAACCTCCACAAAGTATTGTCTTTATATTTTTCATATACATATTATTTTAAAGTTTATTATTACCAATTGTCTGTCCGAAAAGAAGATACCGGAAGCCCGCTAAGACTGAATAGTTCCGGTTCTACATAATTTTTAAAGGCATATCTAACTGCTTTCGGATTCCTCACATATTTAGAAGACACTATTACAACATCTCTTTCTTCATCTACATACGCTTCAGCCGGATGAAAAACTTTACTCTCATCTGCTATTTCAAATAAATGCAGGGGCTTTCCATAACTCGTTAGTCCATAATATAAATCTTTAAAAAAAATCACAGCTTTATCCCCATCGACTTCCATTCTTTCAAAAACCGGACTCTTATATTCAAATCCCTTCGTATCATACACTTCAGCTAATGCCATCAATCCTAAACGTTCGCCAACTTTCTCTTTGCGTACCGGATGAATTTGTTCTACTTCTCCCACATCCAAAATGACCGCCATACCACTATTCTCAATTCGATCCATGCTTTTTCTCTGTTCATCACGCAGATAAGCACCTACATGCTCACCTACCTCACTTGGAACATTCCATGTAGTATAATCAAAAGGAGCTATTTGCGTGAAATAGAACGGAAAATTTCTTCCCCACTTCCGTCTCCATTCAGCTACCATAGCAACCAGCCGATCCGAATATTGAGAAACATTATATACATTTGATTCTCCCTGATACCAGATACAACCCTGTATGCCATAACCGACAATGGGGTTCAACATTCCATTATACATGGTAGTAGGTATATTGGCCTCCCACCCTGTAGTACCATCACTCACTTCCGGAACAGAAATATCACCCAGTGTCTGACAAGTTTCACGGCTCATCCAGGTTTCAACAACGGAACCACCAAAGCTTGCATTAATAATACCAACCGGAACCCCAAGATTCTCCTGAATAAAATGAGCAAAATACCATGCAACCGCACTACAATCTCCTACATTTTCCGGAGCAGCCACCACCCAATCCGCTTTTATATCCGTAAGTGGTTTATAACTGCCAAGTGGAGGCACATTTATAAAACGAATATTACTTTTTTGAGAAGTCAGAATAGCTTTGGTAGATTCATAACATTCTTTCAGCTGCATAGCCATATTTGATTGCCCACTTGCTAACCAAACCTCGCCTATATATATATCACTGAAAGTTATAGTCTTACCTCCCGTTATGGTTAATGCATAGGGACCTCCTGCTTCCGGTGTATGAAGCATAATTCTCCACGTACCATCTCTCCCTGCTTTGGCGGAATAACTCTTGTCGTTCCACGATGAAGTCACTGTGACTGTCGTCCCGGTATCTGCCCATCCCCATATCGGTGTGACCGTCTTTTGCTGTAGCACCATATTATCGCCGAAAATACCGGCAACCTTCAAATCCTTTGCCTCAACTGTTAAAACAGCCAAAGCCAGGAGAAACAAGATAACATTGAGTCGTTTCATTTTATCAGTCTATCTTTTGTAAACATTCAAAATCAAATTCAACCTTTTTCACATCAGCCTGCTCATCAGTTCCGTTTGCCGGTAAGTCAAAAAAGATTTTCTCGTCTTTATCCAGTTTATAAATCACAAGCGTCAACTCTTTCCCCTCTACAGAATGTTCCTGCCGGTTCAAACCTACCGTCCAGGTGGCATGACTGTTATAATCATCATCCGAAAGCATATATCCGTTATAGATTTCCGCCTTATCACCGGAATAACTGATACGCATATAAATATTATTCAGTTTCTCCAATGCATCTGTCGGCACTTGTAGCCTCCACTCTTTGAATGTATTATAAGCAATACCGTCGGCATATCCCGGTTTATCCACCACCATCGGCATCATCGGTTGCGGAAATTCCCGTGTAAGTGAAGGATTGGAGTAATAGTCCGTCGACAGCCAGGAAGAGTCGGTACTAAATTCAATCCTGTCATAATTATAGTATTCCACAATAACACGTGCAGCAAATTGCTTCTTCCCCTCAACAAATGGAAAACTTGCAAACAACAAATTGACACCCTTCCTGGCATATCCTGTAAGGTCTATTTCATTTAACTGGTTTGGTTTTATTTCCTGATTTACCCAAGTATCATTCAGATTGAGTATACATTTCGACTCCGGATACATAAACAAAGTGACTTTCTTGATCTTCGAAGGATTATCCAGATTGAATTCCTTAAAGAAGAAACGGCGATAACGCTGCTGATAAGGTTCAATCCCATGAAAGTTTGCTGTTTCCAACCATTTTGCCTCTTCCAGGATGCCCTTAGGCTGAATACGAATATCCATTTGCGGCTGATTGAAAATAACCGCTTTCTGTTCAAATCGCGGATTCATACCCGTCTTCAACTTATAATAAGCAGCCTTCTTATCAGTAGAGAAAATATAAACATCTCCAAGTGAACTGTATAAATCCGCATCAGAAATATAGCATACCTTCTTTCCATCTTGTTCCAATAACCAGCAGTTATCAGCCTCTTTTTCTGTCAGAATGACAACATACTTTTCTTCTCCATTCTGCAATTGTACCTTAAGTACACAATCTTTTCCCGAATTCAGTCCGTTAACAATCCAACTATCACTTTCCTCTTTTATCTTAGCCCGATTTGCCTCCACTCCTTTCACAGTCGATTTATCAAAAGATAGCTCCACGGGAATTTGCCTGTTCTGGAAAAACAGATAGCAATTATCAACGCTTCCCATCAATTGTGCCGTGGCATAATTCAGGCGCATAGCATCAAGTTCCACATTCAAGGGCCAGATAAAGACCGTACTATCCTGCATTTCAATACCTTTCTGAGGAAAACGAAGCATTTTATCTTTCAGTTTCACCTCAAACTTCACACTCTTCTGTGCCTTCTTCGGATGATAACGGGAATAATTGATTCCAAACATATAGCCGGTTTCATTATTAGAGCGTACAGACACCTGTAACCCATCTTCTTCCCATTTCGGGATAACAGGCATCATGGGAGCCAGGTCTTTCTCAAACTCATTGACAAAGTAATGCAGTTTTTTCACCTTCTTATAAGATTCCGCTATTTCTCCTGATTCGCGGATAGCAGCCTGAAAATCATAAGACTTCACCGGCAACCGACTCCAATACCCAGTTTTCAATTGTTCTTCCTCAGTAGACCATAGTTTACCCGTAAACTGAGTGGCACCGGCAAAAATATAATATCCCAGCAGATTAGACCCCGAACCAAGTTTGGCAATCATCATACCCATCCCGTCCAAAGGATCGATGCTGAGCCTCCTGTGATAGGTATTTTGTACCCCCACTCCCATTTCACAAGTAAAGAAGGGATACTTTTCGTACGTCATATACACATCTTGCCGTTTTATCTGATCGTTGCCGATATTCTCATTATCACGGAACGAATCGAACAGGAAGTTTCCCGGCTGGTATTCTTTTCCTACATGTTCCACCCATGGAGCATCTGCATATCCTCCCCATAAAGGAATCACCTCAAAAGGAGGAACAGAACCGTCTCCCCAGCCCGTAACCGTATACATCGGGACATCAATGCCATTTTCCAGAGCTGTATCTTTCAGCCACTGGATATGCGGTTCACCCTCCTTTCCATACCAATATTCGTTTTCCAACTGGATGCCTATGATATTCCCGCCATCTTTATAGTAAAGCCCTTTCAGTTGATAAGCTATCTGGGCAAAATAACGTTTCACATAATTCTGATAAACCACATCATTTGAACGGTCTTTCAGATATTTTTTCTGTAAGATCCAGTCGGGTGTCCCTCCATTACGCGCTTCTCCATGCGACCAGGGTCCCAGTCTCGGAACTACAAACAATCCATGTTTCCGGCATAACTTAATAAAACTGCGCAAATCCTTCTCATTCTCCCACTCAAACTGACCTTCTATCTCTTCGTGATGATTCCAGAACAGATAAGTAGAGATAATATTGATACCGCAAGCTTTCATTTTCAAGATACGGTCTTCCCACAAATCCTTACGAATACGCGAGAAATGCAATTCTCCCATAACAGGCAGGATCGGTTTCCCACCCAGAGTCATATACAGACTGTTGATTTCTATTGCCTTCTCCTTAGGCCCCGAATTTCCCATCTTCAGATGACCGCACAAAGGTGCTTCCATGACATCCGAAGCATCCAGCTTATAAACTTTCTGTGCCGATAAGTTTGTAAGCAGGCAAAATCCGATAAATAAGAAGCCTATTTTTTTCATTTGTATTACATTATTAGGTTAATAAACTGCTTCCATTGTTTGAGTACTCCACTGATCCGTCCAGCGAATAAGTGGTCTGTCTCCATCGAATTCAACCGGTAACCAGACATACCGTGAATTTATTAAATCCGTTTTATTCCACCTGTCAAACATAGCGACAAATTGATCCTGCATCCCTTCAATGGGGAGTACATAGGTACTTTGGGCATAAAATGTCTTATCGGCATCACGCCCCAAACAGGGGGTATCTTTCAGTTCCCAAACTCCCATCATTGAATCGGATACAGCCCATTTAGCTTTATTCGGGTCCCAACCGGTGCAACCGGATGAGAGCATATAATAGTGACCGTTTCGCTTAAAGACCGCAGGAGCTTCCCGGGATTGTCCGATAAATCTCCGGACATAAGTTCCTGAAGGTTTTGTATAATCATCAGTCAACAAACTGATATATAAGGTACTGTTCCATTCTGACGAGCAGATATGATAAGCCTTTCCATCATCATCCTTGAAAATAGTCTGATCACGGCTGTCTGCCCCATTCGGTTTAAAAGAGCCCAGATAAGTGAAAGTTCCTGTCGGTGAGTCACAGACCGCTACCCCGGCATGTGCCTTTTCATAATCAGGACTTTCAATATGCATCCACATTACAAACTTACCGGTTTTCTCATTATAGATGACCTTCGGGCGCTCTATCACTTGCGAAGGGTGAAGATCTGAAGTTGGATCGTCATCTACCGTAGGCAGAACCTTACCCTCAAATTTCCAGTCTGTCAGATTCTTGGATGAATAGCAAGCCACCCCTCCGGCTTCAGCCCGCCAACACTCCCAGGTTTTAACCCAGTCCAGGCGATAGGTAGAATCACCTTTAAATTCACCATACCAATAGTAAGTACCTTCATGGTAGAGAATACCTCCCCCATGTGCATTTATCGGATTTCCATCCGTATCTTTCCAAATACTGCCGGGAGTTACGATATCTTTTCCCTGTTGCTTAGCCGACATCCGATCCACCGTCTTAATTGTAACCGATGCCCCTTTCATCCCCTTTGCTGAAACATTCAAGGTTATTTCACCTGCATTTCCATCCGGCTGCAATATAGCCATTGCCTTACCTTTATAGGTTTTAGGTGATAAGGAGCGGAAACTTTCCATATCTGTAGGACATGCATTTCCCGATCCCCTGATAATACCATTACCCACAACACTTAAAGCCACTTTCATGTCAGCATCAGATACTACCCTGCCCTCTTTATCAATCAATTCAACAGTAACATACGCCAGATCGTCCCTATCCGCTTTAATCACCTTGCGGTCTGCGATTAAACGTATCTGCACCGGAGCACCGGTTGTTCTTAGAATAGCGCATGAAGATTCACTGCTGGCATAGGTAGCCACTGCTTTCAGTTCACCCGGCTGATAGTTGACTATAAACGTAGCCGTATAGTCTTTCTTTGAAACTTCTTGCTCACCCAGCAATTCATTATTAAGATAGAGTCTTACCTTAGGTGCACGACTATAAACATTCACTTTTACAGGTTTGCCTTCCAGCCCTTTCCAGTTCCAGCTAAGCGATTCGTTCTTCCACCCCCAATAGCTCACATCTTCTGTTTTCCCGGCAGCCGGCAAAGGCTGTACCGCCATTGTAATTTCCCTTTCCTTCCAGATAATATCCCGGTAATAGGATTGCGGTTTCTTTTCTCCACAGATATCAATATCTCCACACCATGCGTTATACCAGGGCCAACCCATAAACTGGGGATTCTTCTCGCCTTTACTCAGTTCCAGTGTATGGCCTATTCCTGCTTCACCCAGATAATCAAGGGCAGTCCATACAAAATCACCAATGATATACGGATGCTTTTCCACCAGATTCCAGTTTACAGCAGCTTCCTGCGCAACAGTCTCACTACCATATATGATACGTGAGGGATCTTTCTGATGATCATTCTCATATTCGTACCACATATAATTGTATCCTGCCACATCCAAATGTTGCATGGCCTTTGCAGCATCTTCCTTCCACTTCAGTTGCGGATTATCCCAATAATCGTTGATAGCAGCAGTTACCGGACGTGAAGGGTCTAATTTTTTCACTATATTTCTCAATCTTTCAGCAATCTCCATACCGGCATCATCCGAACGTTCCTGAATTTCATTTCCGATACTCCACATGATGACAGACGGATGGTTCCGGTCTCTCAGCACCATTGCCGAAATATCTTTTTCGTTCCATTCATCGAAGAAACGATGATAGTCCTGAGGATTCTTTTCTTTTTGCCAATGGTCAAAAGCCTCATCAATCACCAACATACCTTGTTCGTCGCAAGCTCTGAGAAAAGCTTCCGCCGGAGGATTGTGAGCACATCTGACCGCATTATATCCATTTGCCTTCAACAATTCTATTTTGCGTGCCTCTGCCCTATCCAACGAAGCAGCCCCCAACAAACCATTATCATGGTGTATACAGCCACCTTTCAGTTTCAGGGGCAAATTATTCAACTTAAATCCTTCCTTTGCACTGAAGGAAATAGTACGGATGCCAAAAGGAACAGATATTTGATCCAACACCTCATGCCCGGAACGGATCAAAATTTTCGCTTCATACAAATGCGGAGTATCAACCGACCATAGCTTCGCCTGTTTCACCGGCAAAGAGAAAGCAACCGTCTGCTTACCAGCCGCGTCGACACTCACTGTTTGCTCTTTCATTCCTACCTCTTCACCATCAGGAGAAATAATCGTAACCATCATATTTATTCCTGTATTCTCCGCCTTTTCATTAAGCACATCCGCCTCTATAGCTAATGTAGCCTCATCACCGGTCACCTTTGCAGTACGTACGGCAACCGCCCATTCATCCAAATGAACAGAATCGGTCTTTATTAACCATACATGCCGATAGATACCTGAACCGGCATACCAACGGGAATTTTTTCCCTCATTCGTTACCTTCACAGCAATAGTGTTCACTTCACCTGCCGGATGGCAATACGAAGTAATATCACATTTGAAGGACGAATATCCATACGCATTGAAATTCACTTTTTGTCCGTTCACCCACACTTCGGACTGCGCATAGACTCCTTCAAAATAAAGAGAATGAAGTTTGTGAGTATCTTTACGGTCAATAGTAAATGATTTTCTATACCATCCTTCACCACCTACGGTTTGTCCGGTAGCAAAACCTCCGGCACTTTCTTTGGAGAAAGGGCCTACCGATAAGCCATCCGAACCGGAAAAAGGTTCTACGCTCCAGTCATGTGGCAGATTTAATACCCGCCATTCCGAATCATCGTAAGATTCTTTTGCCGCATCTTCCATTTGACCGAGATAGAATTTCCAATCCTGATCAAACTTAATCTTTCGTACGGAACAATCCGTGCCCTGACTGCATGCTGAGACAATCAACGAGCTTACAATGACAAATACATATCGTTTTACTAATACTTTCAACTTCATATTATCTCCTATTTTCGTCAGACCTACTCCTTACATTCTCCTTACCTACTCCCTACCTACTCCTTACATGCTCCTTCTATATAACAAGGAGAAGGTAGGTAAAAGGTAAGTTTTACATCCGGTTTTGATATAATCCGGGAATATTCTTCATTACCCGCCAAAATCCACTTTCCTATTGTAAACGTCTTTATTTACTTCTCTGATTTATAGTAATATCAGCCACCGGAAGCCCTTGTACCTTTGCCGTTACAATAACCTTACCAGACGTTTTACCGGAACGTACCACCAACAGGTTGCTTCCGCGCCACGTCTTCCGGCTGCTGGCTACGAAACTTTCTATGCTCATAGGGTTGGCATTGCCCACTCCTTCAATCGTAGCATCTCCTTCTATTGAAAACTCGACCAATTCTTCAGCCAACTGATTTCTAATGCCTTTACTATCTACCAATTCTAATGTGATATAACTTAGATCATTACCATCAGCTACGATTTCCGTTCTGTCCGCAGATAATCTGATCTTTTCAATCTTACCGGCACTTTCCAATGTTGCAGCACCCACTTCTTTGCCTTTATTATAACTTACGGCCCTCAATATACCATGAGCATAAGGGACTTCCCAGGTAAGCGTATTTTTCTTATCGGCAGTATTTTCTTGCTTTCCTAAAGATTCCCCATTCAGGAACAGTTCAACCTGTTCACAATTGGAGTATACAGATACTGTCATCTTTTTCCCTTCATATCCCGGGAAATTCCAATAATCTACAACATCCGGGAAATCCCATACACTCCAATCCGCCTTATCCGGATTCAAAGGGAAAGAAGGAACAGGAGGCGTCACTACAATATGGGATACCGGTGTCTCACTCCATAACGTTTCACGCAAATAGGATTGGGGACGACGTTCGCCCGAAAGATTCAAATCGCCGCAATTGGCATGATTCCAAGGAAAAATACGTTTATCAAGCGGATACCCACACCAGCCGATACTTGCCTCACCAATATAATCAAAAGCAGTCCAGATAAAATCACCGATCACCCATGAATGGTTTTCTACTCCTTTCCAATAATCATAAGCCTGGGATGCGTAGGACTCCGAAGCATAAATAATGCGGTCCGGGTGACGTTTAGCATCCGATTCATAACGGTTTAAACAGTAATTATAACCACAAACATCCAGGGTGTCCAGAAAATCATCCGTCGCATCAACAATAGAGTTAACTCCCGCCGTAACGGGACGCGTTATATCAAGTGCCTTCACAAAACCTGTCAACTCCCTGCATACCTCTACCACTTCAGCAGTTTCTTTGTTTTTGATTTCATTACCGATACTCCACATAATAACACAAGGGTGATTTCTATCACGTGCAACCATGCTATGCAGATCTTCTTTCCATAACTTATCAAAGTACTGTCCGTAATCATCCTTGTAATGACCTTGTCGCCACATATCAAAAGCCTCATCTATCACCAACATACCTAAACGGTCGCAGGCATTGAGCAAAGCAGTTGAGGGAGGATTGTGGGATAAGCGTAGCGCATTGAAACCAGCCGCCTTCAATAATTCAATTTTCCTTTCCTCTGCCCGGTCAAAAGCCTTTGCACCCAAAAGGCCATTGTCATGATGAATACATCCGCCTTTTAATTTCATGGATTTACCATTCAGTTGAAAACCATTCTCTGCACTAAATGCAATACTGCGTATACCTATTGAAATACATTCCTCATCTATTATTTTATTGTCTTGCAGAAGACGGTTTACAACTTTATATAAGTAGGGATTGTCTGTAGACCATAATTGCGGAGAAACCACTTCCAACGTATGTCCAACCTCTATTTTTCCTTCGTTATCCAATGTTACCTGTTGTTCTTTCCGAGCTACAGTACGGTTCTCCTTATCTACAATCTGTGTTTCCAGAATCACTTTCCCGGTTGACTTTTCTGTATTTGCCAGAATACTTTGTACACATACCTCCGCTTTATTTGCTGTGGCAACAGGTGTAGTTACAAACGTCCCCCAAGTTTCAAAATGCAACGGATTGGTTATCTTCAGGAAAGTATGCCTGTATATCCCCGAACCTGTATACCAACGACAGTTCAGACCTTCATTCTTTACGCGAACAGCTATCAGATTTTTTTCTCCAAATCGCACATAGTCTGTTATATCCAGTTCGAATGCAGTATATCCATAAACATGATTGGCTACATGGCGATCATTCACCCAAATGTCTGCATTCATATAAACTCCATCGAAAGCGACAGCAATACATCTTCCTTTCTCAGCTGCATCCACATAGAAATGCTTTCTATACCAGCCAGTTCCACCTACAGTAAAACCTCCCGAAACCTCGGTGACAGCATCGGCAGTAAAAGGAGAGTTTGTTCCAGGAATATTTTCAATGCTCCAATCGTGCGGGAGGTTCACCAGACGCCATTGTGAATCGTCTAAATCTGAACTCTCACCTTCAACAATATCTCCACGATGGAACAACCACTCCTCATCGAAAGATTGTTCCCGAAGGGTAGGTTTCTTCTCACTGCAACTACTCAATCCCAACGTTATTAGCAAAAACAATAGGCTGTATATACTTCTCATATCATTACATTTAGCAGAGCAAAGGCCGGCCTTCAGACAGGATTTTCATCCGGCCAGCCTCTATCTGGAATTTATTTCAATTATTTACCACCCCATTCCGGTGCCTGGACCAAAGCTCTGTTATTATCTAACTCTGATTGAGGAATAGGCCATACATATCCTTTTGACGAATCGAAGATATGAGAACCTGCCCCACCGTCTGCCCGGCATCTTTCGTATGCTTTATCCATTTCTTTCCAGCGCATAAGGTCAAAATAACGGGTACCTTCCAAAGCTAGCTCCACTCTTCTTTCATGCTTCACCACATCGAGCAATTGGTCATAAGAGAGATTGGAGCCTTCGGCATCTTCCACCTTCGGCATCATCACATCGGCACGCTGACGCACCTGGTTCACCATTGACATAATTTCGTCTTTACCCGTATTTTGCTTAGCCAAGGCTTCAGCGCGCATCAACAGTACATCGGCATAGCGAATGACATACATATCCTGATTATCGGCAGCCCATGTAGTAGGCTGGTTTTGATATTTACGCATGAACAATTGGAATGGACTGTTCCAGGACCACCATGCATCACTGACTTTGCCGTCATACGTATCACCATTCTTCGTCATCAGTGTATATGTCAAACGTGGGTCGCGAGTTGAATCATCATCCGGATCATAGATTCCCGAAGAAGTAATAGGCTTGCCATCCTTGCAATAAAAATCGTTTGCCAAATTCGGATAAGGCAACTGCCACTCCATCGGATAACCGTAGTTATAAGCTAAGAAACCACCCTCACCATTTTGTTGGTCGGTATTTTTAAAGCGAATGGCAAATACTATTTCTTTGCTGGCACCACCAGCTTCTGTAAACAGGGTACTGTAATTCGGATCTATCTCATATTGACTCAGGTTAATAACCTGTAAGGCAGCATCGGCAGCCTCCTTATACATCTCGTTGTACAGGTATACACGGGCCAGTAAGCCCAATGCGGCACCTCTGGTAGCACGGCCTCTATCAGCTGTAACGGGTAGCATACCTTCGGCAGTAATGTCTTTCAAGTCTTTGATTATGTCGGCTACAATTTCTGATTTCTGCGACTTAGGTACCTGGCTCGTTTCAGTAGTCAACACATTAAACACCTTTGGAACATCACGGTACAAACTGGTCAGGTGATTATAAAACAAAGCTCTGATGAACTTAGCCTCACAAACGATTCTTGTACCTGCTTCTTCACCTATTTTACCGTTCTCCAGCATTTGCGGTACTTTTTCAATAACATTGTTGCATCGTGCAATACCTGCATAAGAAGCATTCCATACAGCCTTAGTAACAGCTGCTGTGGGACTCATGGTATTGGTAGTAATCACATCAGGTCCCACCCACGGAATCCAAGCAAAATAGCCGTTATCCGTAGCAAATTCCAGTTCACGCAAACTACAAGTATTTCCACCCGGCCAGCAGAATCCTAAGCTACCTTCACTTTGCAAAGCATCGTAGCAACCTACCAACGCTTTAGTTGCATCAGCCTCTGTATTCCAAAAGTTACCGTTAGACAACTCTGACAAAGATTCACGATCCAGGAAGTCTGAACAGGAAAAGAGAGAAAAGGCTAATGACAAAATAACTGAATAATATATTTTTTTCATGATCTTCTTTATTTAAAATTATAATGTAATGTTTAAACCTACAGAGAATGTCTTGGCATTAGGATAAGCATGACCGCGAGTATCGGTTCCATACTTTTCAGGATCATAATCGTCAATGCCGGTAATAGTCAGGATATTCTGTGCAGAAACATATATTCTCAAGCGTTCCAGTTTCGCCTTACGAATCCATTCTTGTTTGAAGGAGTATCCCAGTTCAATGTTCTTCAGACGCAGGTAAGAAGCATCTTTCAACCAGAATGAAGAGGGTTGGCTGTTATAGTCACCATTGCCCAGACGCGGGAAGTTTCCGTTAGGGTTAGCACTTTCAGAATAACGATCCAGAAATGCCGTCGTAACGTTACCCGAAACAGTAGGATAATCCATCACAATACGGTCCACACCGGCTACACCCTGGAAGAAAGCAGAGAAATCAAATCCTTTGTAAGCAGCATTCAAACCAAAGCCGTAAGTAAAATCAGGGAATGGATTACCGATCACTGTACGGTCGTAAGTATCCACCACTCCATCCGGTTTGCCTTCCGGACCGCTGACATCCTTGTAACGGACATCACCCAACTTCAGAGCACCACCGCCAACAGAATTCTTTTCATTGGCTTCATCCACTTCAGCCTGTGTACGGTACAATCCATCGGCTACATAACCATAATAAGAATTGATAGGATGTCCTTCCAGATTGATAGACCAGTCTGTAATCCATGAGTCTTTGCCGTGCAGGTCGAGAATCTCATTCTTCACTTTACTGAAGTTGACATTTGCACCAAATTTCCAGTCACCCCATTGATCATTATAACCTAAAGCAAATTCCCAGCCTTCATTCTTTACCGATGCAGCATTCACATAAGGTTCAGTAGAGATACCCACAATTCCGGGGATGGGCAATTGCAGCAAAATATCAGAAGTCTTCTTGTAGAAATAGTCAGCAGTAAGGGTAATCTTGTTGTTCAGGAAAGCGGCATCTATACCTATATCCGTAGTAGCGGTTGTTTCCCATTTAATGTCAGGATTAGCCAATGAAGAAATAGCCACACCCGAAACTTTGTTATCACCCCATACATAGTTATTACCCAAACCGATATACTGTGCAAACGGATAGTAACCAATCTCCTGGTTACCCAGTTCACCCCAGCTACCTCTTAGTTTCAACTGGCTGATAAAGCTATATTTCTCCATGAAAGCCTCTTGAGCAATATTCCAGCCTACAGATACAGAAGGGAAATAACCGGTACGGTTCTTTTTAGGTATTCTGGAAGACTCATCACGACGAAGGTTGAATTCAGCCAAATAACGATCCTTGTAATTGTAGTTCACACGGCCAAAGAATGATCTCAAGGCAGCTTCGGCAGCATCTCCCTTGGCTGAAGTACTTAAAGCACCGTTCAATACGGTAATATTGTCGCTCGGAAGATCTTCACCTGTTGCCGTGGTAGAACGGAAATTATTATATTGGTTAGACTGTCCCAGCAAGAAGTTGAAAGCATGGCCGTTCACATCAAAGTGATAAGTAATAAGGTTTTCGTTGATCCACTGAGTCTCGGAATAATAAGCATCGGTCAGATAATTCTTACCACTACCTCCCACAGGGTTACCATACGAATCCTGAGGAATATAAGCAGGGTCAGCACCAATACTGTTCCATTGGTTATATTGATAAGCAAAGCTGGTCTTGATAGACAGGTTCTTGATCGGTTCTATTTCCAGGAAAGCCTTACCGTCGAAACGGCTGTATTTCTTCTTTGAGGTTATGGTAGTGGCATAAGCCGGATTCTTAATAGCCTGCATTTTATCGTTACCATCCACAAATCCCCATTCACCATTGCTGTATTTATAAGGTACCGAAGGACGGGAATGCCATTTCATCTGTTCGAATACATAGTAAGTACCAATGGTAGGTTCCTCTACTTCTTCATGGTTACCAGAAACATTCAGTCCTAAAGTGATTATGTCAATGAACTTGCTGTCAGCATTCAGGCGGAAGTTAAAACGGTCAGTACTTGTACCTTCCATGATACCATCCTGTCCCATATATCCTACCGACCCCATATAATGAGAAGTTGCATTACCACCCGACATAGACAAATGATGGGTCTGGATAGGAGCAGAACGGAATATTTTGTCCGACCAGCGGGTATTGGCAAACAAATCAGGTCTCGATCCATCCTTCATTTGCTGAATCATTTCAGGAGTAAAATTCGTAGTTACATCTCCCATAGCCTCATTCTGCTCATTATAAAGAGTAGCCCAATCCCATGAATTAATATATGTAGGCAGAACCGTAGCTTTCTGTACACCATAAGATCCGCTGTAAGACAGTGTCTTCTTGTCTGTATTTCCTCGTTTCGTTGTAACCAAGACTACACCGTTGGCAGCACGTACACCATATATAGAAGCGGAAGCTGCATCCTTCAATACCGATATATTTTCAATATCATTCGGAGAAACACTGTTGAGGCTTCCTTCCACACCGTCAATCAGCACCATAGGATTACTGTTACCAAAAGTGTTTATACCGCGGATACGGATTTCCACATCTCCCTCAGCACCGGGTTGCGCAGAGAAAGAACTCACGGTAACACCACTCATTCGTCCTTGCAGCAAACTGGAAGTATTGGATACCGGAATGTCTTTAATATCATTGACTTTTACAGAAGATACTGCTCCCGTCAGATTGGCTTTTTTCTGCGTACCATAGGCCACAACCACAACTTCATCGATCAACTCCGAGCTTTCTTTTAATACAATATTAATTTGCTGGTTTGCCCGGGCAATTTTCACGACTTGCGTTTCATAACCTATATAAGAAATTACGAGATTTTGTCCTACTGATGCCTGAATAGAGAAATGTCCGTCTACATCTGTAATCAGACCATTCGTAGTACCTTCTACTACTACAGAGGCTCCAATTATCGCTTCACCGGCAGCATCCTTCACAGAACCTTTTACAGTTACAGCCTGTTGTGTAATGGCTGATGTTGAAGAACCGAGATCTTTTTCCGTTGATGCATAGGAGAGAGTTACTCCACCAAGGAATAGCAATCCGAAGATGATTCGTCTTTGCAAAACATGTTGTTTATTCATAATATTTTAAATTAAAAAGTTACTGATGCAAAAGTCTCTGTTTCTTTATAAACAGGATAACAGAAAAGCACAAAAGAATAACAAATTCCTGTATCCACTATCAAAAACAGGAATTTGTTATCAATCGGCACGATTCTTTTATTTTTAAGCGTCTTCAAAAAGAAGGGGATCGCTTATTTTTTCCTACTTTTGAATATTGAATTTTAATCAGTATGCTATGACTAAAATAAGATTTATTTTATACTCTTTCTTATTGCTTCTCCTTTGTGGATGTAGCCTTTCAAATATAACTAATGCTGATAAGGTCCGATTGATTTTAGATACGGACTTGGGACCTGACTACGATGACGTGGGTGCCATGGCAGTGATGCATGCATTAGCAGACAGTGGATATGTAGATATACTGGCTACTATATCGTCTAATAAGTCCGAATTAACAATTCCTTGTATTGAAATCATTAATACATACTTCAAACGACCTGATATTCCTCTTGGCGTTGCTAAAGGAGAAAGTGCTGTCACATTGGAATGCCCGCACAACAAGAAATGGACTGAAGTTTTGCCTCAGAAATATACCCACCGAATAGCAAAATCATCAGATGCCCCCGATGCTGTTAAGGTATATCGATCTATTTTATGCACGCAACCAGATAATAGTGTCACAATCTGCACCATCGGAGCTTTCTCCAACCTAAAAGAACTGCTACAATCAAAAGGAGACGAATTTTCACCGGAAACAGGAGTAGAACTTGTACGCAGAAAGGTTAAACAGTTGGTTTCCATGGCAGGAATATTCCCCGAAGGACGAGAATATAATGTATATTGTGACGCTTCCTCCTCTTCTTTCGTTGTGAGCCATTGGCCTACAGACATTATCTTCTGTGGATTCGAGATTGGCTACAACATAATAACTGGTCGCCGGGTTAGCCGGATGCCTGTAGAAAATCACCCTATAAAAGATGTGTTTTTACTAAGCATGTCGCAGGGAGAGCCACAAGGTAGATGGAGTTGGGATCAGGCAACCGTTTGGGTAGCCATAAAAGGCTATACACCTTATTATATCAGTGAACGGGGAGTTATATCTGTAGACTCTGAAGGTAATAATACATGGAGAGCTACAAGAACAGGAAAGCATATCCGTTTAATAGAGTCTTTACCTGCAAAAGAAATGGAGGATTTACTCGAACAATATATGATGCATTGTCCTAAACATTAAAATTATGAGAAAGCTATTATTTATATTCGCACTCTTTTTAGCTTCCACTGCCGGAGCACAGAAGCTATTGCATTATGATTTAGCAGATGGATTATCAAGTTCTGAAATCACTTCCATCTGTGAAAATGACTATTATATGTGGATTGCTACAGAAGATGGACTCAACCGTTTTGACGGACATCGGTTTAAAGTCTATAAATCGGGGAAATCAGCAAATAACAGTCTTAAGAATAACAATATAGAAACCTTGTTCCTTGATTCCAAAGGCTTGTTATGGATTGGCTTTAAGACCGGAGGAGTAGATATATACAATCCGCGGACCGACCAGTTCACCCACCTCAATGAACAAGTTTCCGAACCCATCCCTAACCGGATTGTTTCCATATTCGAAGACTCTGATCATAACATCTGGCTGGGAAGCTGGGAAGAAGGTATATGCAAATTAACTCCCAAGAATACAGAACGTACCAGTTTTACTGCCGAACGCAGCCATTCAGGAGCCATTGTTTCCAGTTTTGTGGAAAAACCTAAAGGATATATATGGATCAGCACCTATACAGGACTTGTGATGTACAATTCCCGAAAACAAACATGGGCAGACATTACCCCCAAGAACCAAACCATCACACAAATACACGACACCGGAGAAGAAAATACACTGTATTACTCTTCATGGGATAATGCACTCTATGAATTAACATGGAGTCAACAACCCGAACAAGCCAGGACCATCCATCTGCATAACAGCAATACCCCCATATACCGCATAGAAGGAGAAGCAAATAAACTTTTAATCGGCACCTGGGGAGAAGGAATAAAAGTATATGATAAAGAACAAGAACGTATTTATCCATTGCCCGGCACAGAACATCTGGGCACTACTTTTATCAATACTATTTATAAAGATAGTCTTGATAACATCTGGATAGGTTCATACGGAAAAGGACTCTATAAATACTCCTCCTCAGACAGGGGAATCAATCAGTTACTCTCAATTCGTAAAACACATTCTCCTATCACTTCTATCGCCCTTTTACAAGATAAAATATTGTTGGGAACTTTAGGAGACGGCATGTATCATTTCGATATGCGTACCTCGACTGAAAAGGAAAACTACAAAAGCAGAGATAAATTCAAGGACCATATCTTATCTATCGGGCAAAATAAGGATATTACATTAGTGGGACACGATGGCATAGGATTATTATATTCTTTCCAGAATAATAATTCGCAGGAAATTCAATGGAAAGAATTTACGGCAAGCACTGAATTAGAAAAGATTACAACTTTCTATATAAAAGATAATAAGGTGTGGATAGGCACCAAACAAAACGGCCTGATGTCCGTATATCTGGACAAGAAGAACCGACAAATAAAAGATTATATCCATTATGACTATTTCAGTCGGGACAGGATAAACGCTATCATACCTTATCGTGACAATCAATTGTTCATAGCTTCGCATAATGGGCTCTCTATCTTCAATGCATCGGACCAGGTCACTCTAAAAGATAAAATCATCGACCAGGAGATTGTCTACTCTATCATAGAAGATAAGAGTAATAAATGCTGGTGGATAGGAACATCAAACAATCTGTTAAAGATGGAAGTATCCAATGATTCACTGCAAGTTTCTACAGCATTTCCTACATACCCATTGCCGCAAGGGGCCATCAAGTCATTGTTGCTCGATGATAACCAGAATTTATGGTTCTTTATCGGTGAGAAGATATTCTGCTACATAAACAATGAACAGCGCATCTGCGAACCGAATATCAGCTATTGGGGCAATTCTTCTATCCTTTCAGCCGAAAAAATAACTTATGAAAACAAAGAATATATCCTGTTCGGCAATACCGAGCAGCTCATGGTCGTGGATGTGGAAAAGGCACTGCATCAATATGATAAAACCAAACTCATATTGACCGACCTGGAGATCAACCACCAAAAGATACAGGTAGGTGACACGATAAACAACCGGGTGATTTTAAAAGAGAATACCGAATATATTCCTTCCATCACCCTGTCTTATGCCTCCAAATGGATATCCCTGTCCTTTACTGAAATAGGGGAAGCCAACTACTGCAATAAATATCTATACAGGATGATCGGTTTTACCGACAGCTGGCAATATCTTGATATGTCCGTACCTCTGACCTTCTCACAACTCAACCCAGGTACATACACTCTGGAAATTATGAAATATAACGAAGAGTCAGGTACCAAGCCATGCTGGTCCATGAGTATTATTGTCGCTCCACCCTGGTGGAAAACACCTTTGTTCTATTTCATTTCCTGCCTGATTATCCTGTTGAGCATCGCACTCATAATATATATGATTATCAGACACTACAGAAGAAAGAGCATACAAAAGATACAGGAGATGGAGACATTGAAGAAAGAAGAACTATTAAAGGAAAAGGAAAGTTTTTTCGAAAGTCTCGGGCACGACCTGATTACACCTTTATCTTTAATACTGGCACCTGCCAATGATATGTTGCGTGAAACCAAAGAAGATGATATTCAGTATGAAAGACTATCCATTATCACTAAGAATGCTGCATTCTTATCCGATCTGTTTTCTACAATCCTTGATTTCAAGCGAGTGGAATTCTCTGAAGTAAAGATAAACAATAGAACCATAGAAATCGTATCATTCTGCCGCATCATAGTGAATGCATTCAATTATCTGGCAAGCTCTAAAAAGATCCAGCTATCTTACCAGGCCAATATCCCCTCCATACATATATGGATTGACAGTGTGAAATTTGAAAGGATTTTATATAACTTGCTGAGTAACGCCATCAAGTACACCCCCGATCAAGGCAGTGTATCGGTGGCACTGGAATATATAGATGGGCAATTAAGTGTATTCATAAAAGATACGGGACCGGGTATCAATCAGCTATACCAGGCAACGGTATTCAATAAATTCTACCGTGAGCCCCAATACAATAAGGAAAATACTCCCAACGGATTGGGCATAGGATTATATGTCGTGAAGAAATTCGTATCAGTAATGAACGGCACAGTTTCTATTGACTCACAACCCGGACAAGGCACCACACTGTGCATCAAACTACCAGTAGAGAATTCAGAAAAATATCAGGAAACAACTGATATTACCGAATTTAAAGCACAGGCAACCAATATGGAGAACAGTGCCACCATACTGCTGGTAGAAGATAACGAACAGATACTTAAATACCTTACGGGCAAATTGGCGGAGCACTTCAACGTAGTGACAGCCACCCATGGAGAAGAGGCCTTGAAATTAGTAGGTGAGTATCTTCCTGAAATCGTAATATCGGACATCATGATGCCCGGTATGGACGGCCTGACACTGTGCCGCCACATAAAGGAAAACTCCCTTTATGCCGATATATTCGTTATATTACTGACTGCCAAAACTTCATCTGAAGATGAACTGAGGGGCTATAAAGAAGGCGCTGACATCTATATCAAGAAACCTTTTGATACGGAAGCATTGATTAATCAAATAATGAATATCCTGAATACGCGCCAGAAACGAAAAGAACAACTCCTGAAGAACCTGATAGCCAAAGACAGTGATACCATTGAGTTTAATTCCAAGGAAGTATTCCTGCAACAGGCCATGAAGGTGATAGAAGAGAATCTGGATAAGGCGGACTTCAACATTGAGGAATTCTCAATAGCCATGAATATCAGTAAGACAGTGCTTCATAAGAAGTTCAGAATGCTTATCGGGCAGACACCCAATCAGTTTATCCGGGCTATCCGGCTTCGAAAAGCATCCGAGCTATTGATAAACAGTGATTTGTCAATAGCGGAAATAGCCTACCTGACCGGTTTTAACCAAGCACATTATTTCATCAAGTGCTTTAAGGAAGTATATAATGAAACACCCAAGAGTTTCAGGGATCTGAAAAAAGGAGACCGATAACCTCAAGAAAGGGATGACTGTGAAACTGTTCCAGTCATCCCTTTTCCAATCTTATTTCTTATCAGCAGAATATTCAACCTCGTAAACTTCCAATAAGCAGTGTTCGCTATTCCCATCTATAGTGGTACAACTTATTTCCAATGGGCGTCCTTCTTTTATATCGTCAGCAGAAACCTCCCCTACCGCCCATGACAAACCGCACCAGATCATCTTATCATGCGATTTCTTTACCGGAACAGCACGCTTGCCCTGCTTTACTTCTATATTGAAGAAATGATCCATTTTAATCCCGGTGGGAGGAGCACCGCCCCACGAACGGAATGCTTTTCCACGCTCATCCAATTGCTGAAAGAGAATCCGTACAGTTTTCCCTTTCGAAGGAATGTAATGTGCCTGCAAGATATGCTCATTTTTCTTTTGCACATCTATTTTTACCTTTTGAATTGTTGCAGGGATAACGATATCTTTCTCAATACCTAAATCATACTCCCGGGTACTGAACTTGCCGTATCCGACAACAACCATCTGTTCCGGACCCAATTCCACAATATTCTTTTCTAAAACAGGCATAAAACCACTGTCCGTAAAAAGCACCCTCCCCGTTCCTGTCGCTTCAGGCAACGTTACTTTGGCTTTCTCTTGTGATGCGTTTACCACAGTATAAAGGTTTCCTCCTTCAGCGGAAGCCATATATCCGTATGGCAGAGCCTTACCGGGGATAGAACCGAATGCCGAAATATTTCCATACTGCTGTACCTTCATATACAATTGCTGCGTTTTAGCCATCCAGCGGGCATCATCATCACTTAGCAAATCAATATTTCCATGACAGACATTCAGCCAACCTCCGCGTGCCATCGTCAGAATCATCATGCCTTTCCAGGCATTTAAAGCCCTGTTATAACAAGTACCCGTGGTACCAATCATAAAAGCACAGTTGTCAATGCGCTGGACCGGTACTCCATTAAACAAGTATTGAAAGGTCATATGATCCGAATACAAATCCTGTGAGCGCCAGAAATTCATCATCGGCACATCGGATAAACGGGGATCACCACAATACATCGTATCAAATATTTCCAGCCAACGCAGGTCTACCGTTTTTCGAAACGGGGTAACCGTATTTTCCATATCACCCCCGAAACCATTGTAGCCAATAAAAAGTACATCCGGATTCTTATAACGGAATTCTTTTATGGCAGAAATAAAGGCATTTTTATTCTGTTCCTCAATGTCAGCAGGTAGCATCGTACATTTAGCATCAGGAGTTGCTGCATCAAAATAAGCAAAATCAAATTTGAACATCTTAATACCCATATCCGCGTACATTTGCAGGGTCTGCATAAGATGGTGCAAATATCCTCCCCTGAACAAACAAAGAGTTGTTCCATCTTCCGCCACAGAGTTTTCCCATTCCGGAATAACCTTCATCGTATTTGCCTCTCCACCTATGCGCAGCAAGTTCGTAGAAAACCACAAACCGGGCTTTATTCCTTCTCTTTTACACGCATCCAGCCAACGTTTGGGACCTTCCGGCCAGCAGTCCGGCCTCCACTTACGATATCCTTCATTCACATCAAACCAGAATGCATCCATCATATAATAATCCACCTGTACACCCGATTTTTTCAAACGTACAATGTGATCCAATTCTTTCATTGCCAATGCTTCATTCAGAGGAATGTTATCAGACAATTCATCGTAGGCGGACCAATTGTTATAGACAAATACAGGTTTGGTCAATCTTGCCGTTCTATTTTTATTCCATCCGTCAGATACATTCTGCGCCACTCCCGGAAGAAATATGCACAACAACAGTAACAAAGCATTTATTCTTATTCTATTCATAAATCATATCTATTTTTATCAAAGACTGATTATTCGCCGGAAAACTCAGTCCACAACTTCAAAAGTCAGTTTCCGACCACCTACCGACACTATAAATTCACCCGCCTCTAAAAAGCGCTTGCCCGTTGCATCCGTATAGCTCAAATCTCTCATAGGATCAATCTCAAACCGAAAGACTCTGCTTTCACCGGCATTCAACGAGTGTTTCTCGAAGAATTTCAGCTCTTTCATAGGACGGGAAATAGAACAGAACGGATCAGACACATACCATAACACAGTTTCTTTTCCTTCCATCTTACCCGCGTTAGTCACTGTAACCTCGGCTGTTATCTTCTGATTCTTCCTGATTTTCAAGGAAGAAAGTTTCGCATCAGAGTAAACAAAGGTAGTATAACTCAATCCATGCCCGAACGGATACAAAGGTTTGGTAGGAATATCCTGATAATCCCCCATCGCATCGAACGGACGGGCAGACTGCCGCATATTATAGTAGACCGGTATCTGACCTGTAGACAGTGGGAATGTCACTGACAACTTTCCGGAAGGATTCACCCTGCCCGATAAAATGCCTGCTAAGGGAGTTCCTCCCGCAACACCGGGCTGCCACATCTCAATGATAGCTTCTACCTGAGGTTCCAATCTGATCAATTCAAGAGGGCGACCACTGGAAAGCACAAGTACAATAGGCTTATTCGCCTGCTTCAGATGCAAAAGCAACTTTTCCTGAATATCGGGCAAAGCAATTGTAGAGCGTGAAGCATTTTCTCCACTCCACTGTTTGGACTCACCTAAACATACCACTACTACATCGGATGCTTCAGCCGTTTTTAAGGCAGCAGAGAAACCCGATTCATCATTTCCATCCAATGCACACCCCTGCTCGTAATCCAACTGTACTTTATCGCCAAATTCTTTCTGCATTCCTTCATAAATGGTCTCCACATCTTCGGCGTGACCTTTAAAAGCCCAAGCACCTAACAAATTGGCACTATCCTTTGCCATAGGTCCTATCAACGCAACTCTTTTAACCGTTGAAGAAAGAGGCAACAGGTTGTTTTCATTCTTCAACAAAACCATTGATTCTTCTGCCAGACGCGCTGCCAAAGCAATATCCTCTTTCTGCAAATAACGTTCCTGCTCGGTCAGCTCTTTCGTATAAGGTTCATCAAATAAGCCCAGGCGAAATTTGACTCGAAGTATACGGGCAACCGCATCATCTATCTGCGACATTTGTATCTTCTTTTCAGCAACCAACTGCTCTAAATATTCATAATAAATATTATCACGCATATCCATCTCCACACCGGCATGGAAAGCCTTATACGCAGCTTCTTTGCGATCCTTGGCAACACCCTGATAAATCAGCTGCTCTATTGCATTCCAGTCGGATACGACAAAACCGTCATGCCGCCACTTATTCTTCAGAATTTCAGTTAAGATGTAATGGTTTGAGGTAGCCGGTACTCCGCTAATGTCATTAAAACTGCTCATAAGCGTAGCGGCACCTGCTTTCACACAGGCCTCATAAGGAGGCAGATAAGTTTCCCACAAGGCTTGGGGTGATATATCCGTATATCTGTAATCCCGTCCGCCTTCGGATGCTCCATAACCTACATAATGTTTCAGGCAAGCTGCGATAGAATACGGATCAGACAGTTTCTCGCCCTGGTAACCTTGTACCGATGCTACACCAAATACTGTATTCAGGTAAGGATCTTCTCCATAACATTCGGAAATACGCCCCCAACGGGGATCTCTCGCCACATCAATCATAGGAGAAAATGTCCAGTCAATACCCGACAGAACGGATTCCTTAGCAGCCATCCCGCAAGCCTGAGTCACCAAATCCGGATTAAAACTGCAAGCCTGTGCCAATGAAATCGGATACACCGTACGTAACCCGTGAATCACATCAAATCCAAAGAGAATGGGTATTCCCAAGCGAGACTCTTCCATTGCCTTACGCTGAATCTGATTACGCAACTTCGGATCGGTATGGAGATAAATCAACGAACCAATCTCCGCCGGAAGATTTTTCACCTCCGTGCCTATATTATTGGGATTATCATTCTCCCCAAATGTATATTGATTCAGCTGAAGCACCTTTTCATGCAATGTCATCCGCTTCAGCAAATCTTTCACTCTGGTTTCAACAGGCTGTCCCGCATCTTTATAAACCGGCTTCTGTGACCGGACAGATAACCATGGGAGCAAAGCCGATACGAATAAAATCAATAGTTTTCGCATAGTATCATATTATTAATTAATCCCAATCATCAGTGCGGAAGGAGGATACCGGCAGACCACCCGTACCAAATAATTCCGCTTTTACAAAATCCTTAAATGCATATCTCACAGCTTTAGGCTCCGCCACATACTTGCATGTGACTACCACAGTACCTTTCTCTTCGTCAATATAGGCGTCCGCTTTATGGAATACCTTATTGTCTCCGGATATCTCAAACAGTTCCAAAGTCTTCCCATAGCTGGTAAGCCCGTTAAATTGATTGTCAAAATGAATAATAGCCTTATTTCCCTCAACTTCCATTTTGCTGTAAGTCGGACTTTCCGCCTCAAATCCTTTCATTCCATAGGTTTTAGAGAGTGCCAGCATGCCCAAGCGGTCGCCCACTTCTTTTTTCCTCCTCGGATGGATCAGATATCGCTCCCCTACATCCAGCAGTACTGCCATCGCAGAGTTTGGAATCAGCGTCAGACACTGTCTTTGCGCTTCCCGCTGATAAGCCGAAACTTCCGGCCATTGAGGTGTGAAGAAGTTCCACTCTTTATAATCGTAAGGGGCAATCTGTGCATAATAGAAAGGTATTTCTCCCAATCCCCAGGCTTCGCGCCATTTACTTACCATGGCAGCAACCGAGGGAGCATAACGAGGCACATTGAAAATGTTGGATTCACCCTGATACCAGATAATACCTTTTATGCCATATCCCACCAGTGGGTGAATCATGCCATTGTACAGAACCGTAGGCACATTACTAATCCACGGAGAAGTTTCATCACTCAATGGCGGTACGGGGATATCATCAAATTGTTTACAAGCTTCCGCATTCATCCATGCTTCGATGTTGGAGCCTCCATAACTGGCATTAATAATACCGACTGGCACATCCATATTGCGCTGTAAGAAATCTGCAAAGAACCATCCCACAGCCGTACATTCCGCTACATTCTCCGGAGATGCCTTCACCCATTCGGCCTCAAAATGTTCCAATGGTTTATAGGCCGCTAAAGTAGGTATATTAATGAAATGTATTTGCTTTTTTGCTGAAGACAATATGGCCTCTGTAGCCCCCAGCACCGGCTGGCAATAATATCCTTTCAACGGCATACTCATGTTGGACTGTCCGCTTGCCAGCCATACTTCTCCCACAAACACATTCTGGAAGACTTTTTTCTTATTGGCAGTGACTGTCACCTCATAAGGTCCTCCGGCAGCAGGCGTAGGTACAGCTATCTTCCAGGTTCCTTTAGAATTAATAACCCCTGTATATTCTTTATCAGGATTCCATGAAGTGGAAATAGTCACTTTCGTTCCCGGTTTTCCCCATCCCCAGAACGGATTATTTATTTTTTGTTGCAACACCATATTGTCACTGAAAATATCAGCAACCTTAAACTCCTGCGCTTCAGCAAAACATGCCAAAGCAAAAAGGAATACCAAATTTAATAATACTTTTTTCATCTATCAGATTTCTATTTATTTATGAATATAATTCTTTCGTAAGTTCACGCAAATATAGCGCTATAGGGTAAGAAGCGATAACATAAAACCACCCAATAATAACACAATACTCCACGATATACTTCATCTCTGTTCTAATCAGCTATAATCCACTATCTAAGCTCTGCAAATACTCTGTCAGCCTGAAAGCTTTTCAGACTATTCATGAAACTTGATGCCTGAACAGTTCTGGTCAAAAGCTCTTTTCAGTCGTACCCGGTTCGCATTTCCTTCGCTTCTATAGAAGGATGAAAATAGCGAAGCAGATACGAAGAGGGTACGAAGGAGGTATAAAGAGGCTACGAGGTGGAATAAATTGTTCTGTTTTTCTGCCTCGTAAACAGCTAAATTCGTATCTTTGACCAATCATTCAGCAAGACATTTTCTTATATGGCAAAAGAAAAAACAGTTTATGTATGCACTAACTGCGGTCAAGACTCTCCGAAATGGATAGGCAAATGTCCGTCATGCGGAGAGTGGAATACGTATGTAGAGGAGATTGTGCGAAAAGAGGTAGTGAACAAACGTCCGGTATCCGGAATAGAAACAGAAAAGCCAAAGCCTGTCATTCTCAGCGAAATAGAAGCGGATGACGAACCACGTATCAACTTGCACGACGAAGAGCTGAACCGAGTGTTGGGAGGTGGATTGGTTCCCGGCTCTTTGGTACTCATCGGCGGTGAACCGGGTATCGGTAAATCAACGCTGGTGCTGCAAACCGTGCTGCATATCCCTGAGAAACGTGTTCTCTATGTTTCCGGTGAAGAAAGTGCCCGCCAGTTAAAGCTGCGTGCCGACCGTTTGTCACAGAACCCCACCGATTGCCTCATTGTTTGCGAAACGTCATTGGAGCAGATTTTTGTTCATATAAAAAACACACGCCCAGATTTGGTTATCATCGACTCCATACAGACCATATCAACAGAAAGCATCGAATCGTCACCAGGCAGCATTGCACAGGTACGGGAATGTTCGGCAAGCATCCTTCGCTTTGCCAAGGAGACGCACACGCCGGTGTTGCTTATCGGGCATATCAACAAGGAAGGCAGCATTGCCGGGCCGAAGGTGTTGGAACATATCGTAGATACGGTATTGCAGTTTGAGGGTGACCAACATTATATGTACCGCATCCTGCGCAGTATCAAGAACCGTTTCGGAAGTACGGCGGAGCTGGGCATTTACGAGATGCGGCAGGATGGTTTACGGCAAGTCAGCAATCCGTCGGAACTGCTGCTGAGCCAGGACCACGAAGGAATGAGCGGCGTAGCCATCGCCTCGGCTATAGAAGGGATACGCCCATTCCTGATTGAGACACAGGCATTGGTGAGCAGTGCGGTATACGGTAATCCGCAACGTTCTGCTACCGGATTCGACCTGCGGAGAATGAATATGCTGCTGGCTGTGTTGGAAAAGCGGGTCGGTTTCAAGTTGGCGCAGAAAGATGTATTCCTCAATATCGCAGGAGGATTGAAGGTGAACGACCCGGCAATAGACCTGGCAGTTATCAGCGCTATTCTTTCCAGCAATATGGATACGGCTATTGAACAGGAGGTTTGTATGGCGGGGGAAATCGGTTTGTCCGGGGAGATACGTCCGGTGAATAGAATTGAGCAACGCATAGGAGAAGCGGAGAAGTTAGGGTTCAAACGGTTTGTACTGCCTAAGTATAATCTGCAGGGCATTGACACGAAGAAGATTAAGATAGAGCTAATACCGGTGCGGAAGGTGGAGGAGGCGTTCCGGGCACTGTTCGGATAACACATTATAAATGTAATACATGAAATATGAGAAAACATGTCCACATTTTAGGCCTGATATTCCTTGCGACAGCATGTGAATGTCCCATTAACGAAAACTATATTGAAATAAAAGAACCGGACAAAGAAATATCTGTCAGTATGGATTTGAATGCTTTCACGAATGGGGAAGCTATTCTTATCAATAAAGCTACTCAGTTGGAGTATTCCCTGAACCTATCCGGCAAAACCGCGAGTAAAATCATCTTCACCTTGGGAAGCCAGATTTGGGAGACAACTTCGCCCAACGGTTCACTGCTCATTGACGAAACCAGCTTTCCCAACGGAAATTACACACTAAAAGCACAGTTTTATGCTCCTACCGGAAGCGGCAGTATTGCCGACCAATTGGAAGCAGAAGCATATTCAGGTGAGATGAGCTGGCCCGTCATCATCGACTACCAAATGGCACTTTTTGATATCGTTACTTACCGAACGAATGAAAACCGATCGTTGGAATTGAGTTGGCAAGCCCCGATATTATCACATCTTACCATATCTTCATATACCATCCAGGCCACGAATAAGTATGCGGGTTACTACAGCGAAACGGTTCCCGCAAACCAAACTTATTTCATAGATACCCGCCATATAGGTATTGAGACTACCTATATGGTATATGCCAATGTGAAGTATGAAGGAAAAGAAAATCTGACTTGGCATATAGGAGAAACCAAAGTGCCGGAAAACTTGCCACGCCTGTACACATCGGAATGGGATATGGAGCACATCCAACTTTGCTGGGAACTGCCGTACAATTGCCTGCTGAGTTTTACTATTAATAGAGAACCCACTTTCTCTCCCGCCAAAGAAGCAACATCGATGAAGCTTCCTGTTATCAATTTTGGTACGAATTCATGGTATGATGCAAACCAAATCCTTATGACATTGTCACGTATCGACCATCCTTCGGAAAATATCTTCCAAAAGGAAATAGCTGTAGGCTCTCCCGGATATTTTTACGAAAACGAGCGGTCAAATTCATGGTGCTACAACCCTGTTACCAAGATGCTGTATGCCAACAGTGATTTCCTGAATGCCTATCAGTATCTGCAACTCACCCCCGAAACAACTCTCAGCATATCAAGGGGCAGCACCGTATTCACCTCATACACAGAACCATTATTAGCCATAGCCACAACAGACAACCTGGAAATCAGAGATGCCCGGACGTTGAATCTGAAACATACACTCACCATTCCCAACCTCAATTCGACCAAAGGGGATATTATATTCACTTCCGATGGAAAATTAATCTATAAAACCACCGATCCTGATTGGGTACATCACAACATTGTCGTCAGTAAACTTGATGGAAGCATAATTTCTTCTACGCGCGTAGGAGGAAACCCCATACTCATCTCCCCCGACGGTAAACGCATCGGTGCTTCTGACTTTTCTGGAATGAAAATTATCGAATTGGAAAATGATCTGTTTTCTCGTGAATATATTTTACCCATTCCTATCGAGAAACAGGGAAGAACGATCTTTAATCCTATTAATCCTTCCCAGCTCATTATCTCCGACCAAGAGAACCACTGTATAGAAATACGCAATTGCCAGACCTATGAGTTGATAGAAAACATACGGCTGAAAGATGAAATGCAATATCTGTCGACCGACCCTGTCACCGGCAATCTATTGGTAGGAAATGACCACAAGTTATCTGTACTGTCAGCCGTCGATTATCAGGAGATTTTCACAGTGAATGCTCCTTATCACATTTGGCCTACATTGACAGGCGATTACTTAACTTCCTATGACGGCTATATTCTTAACATCAAAAACACATCATCCAAATGAAACAGAAATATATCTTTATCATAGCATTGCTACTTTGTACCCTCCCAATCAGCGCACAACAATTGACCCTGGAATACAATTGCGGATATGCCACTTACAACATGAATGATTTGAAAGACTTTATGGCAAATCCCCCTACTCCGGTACAAAATACCAAAACAACGGATAACTTCCCCGGATATATCACCCACGAAGGGAAGTTCGGCATAGCATGGCATCGCTTGCACCAGGCAGGTATCCTGATTAGTTATATGAACACAGTAGGCAGTCGCGGAGTGGCAGATTATTCCGGTAGCTATCGATTAGACTTCCGGGTTAAAGGCATACGTACAGGATTGTTCTATCGCTTTTTCTTACCTGAAGCGGCTGAAAAGATCATATCACCTTACTTGCAAATTTCCACCGGAGCTATATTCAACAAAGGGAAACTAAAGGAAGCAGCAACTGTGGGCAATTACACAGAAAGCGAGTCCAGTTCTTTAGGAGGAATCAATCTTTATCTGGAACCAGCACTGGGGTGCAAAATAAAGTTATCGCCACGGATAGCGCTCAATGTCAGTGCAGGTTATGAATGGGACTTTGTCAAGAAATTTACTTACGACGGAGAAAAGGCTAACTTAAGCCCAAACTGGAGCGGCTTCAGGCTGCAAGGAGGAATAATTTACTATATTCCCTTGTAATATTCATATTTTCATTTCTAATAACAGAGTTTTATGATACAAGAATACCAACTACGTGTGCTCCCCGAAGTGGCAGCCAACGAACAACGACTGAAAGAATACCTCGTACAGGAAAAAGGATTGAATGTACGTGACATCACCGCTACGCGGATATTAAAACGCAGCATCGACGCCCGGCAACGGACTATCTTTGTCAACCTGACCGTACGGGTTTATCAAAATGAAACGCCCAAAGATGACGAGTTTCAGCACACTACCTATAATAATGTGGAAGGAAAACCGCAGGTCATCGTAGTAGGTGCAGGCCCCGGCGGATTATTCGCAGCATTAAAGCTTATAGAACTTGGGCTACGCCCCATCATCGTGGAACGCGGCAAAGACGTGCGCGAGCGTAAGAAAGACCTGGCACTCATCAGCCGGGAACACACGGTTAACCCGGAATCCAATTATAGCTTCGGTGAAGGAGGTGCGGGAGCTTACTCGGACGGCAAGCTCTACACCCGCAGCAAAAAGCGCGGAAATGTGGATAAAATACTTAATGTATTTTGCCAGCACGGAGCATCTACAGCTATTCTTGTTGACGCCCATCCCCATATCGGTACAGACAAACTGCCGAGAGTCATAGAAAACATGCGGAACACCATCATTGAATGTGGCGGTGAGGTACATTTCGAAACACGCATGGATGCACTTATCATTGAAGGCGAAAAAGTGAAAGGCATTGAGACGAATACCGGAAAGACTTTCCTCGGCCCTGTGATTCTGGCAACCGGACATTCTGCACGGGATGTATACCGCTGGCTGGCGGACAATAATGTAGAAATTGAGGCAAAAGGCATTGCCGTAGGCGTACGTCTGGAACATCCTTCGGAATTGATCGACCAGATACAATATCATAACAAGAACGGACGGGGAAAATATCTGCCTGCTGCAGAATATAGTTTTGTGACACAGGTAGACGGACGAGGAGTATATAGTTTCTGTATGTGCCCGGGTGGTTTCGTTGTCCCCGCTGCCAGTGGTCCGCAACAGATTGTAGTAAACGGGATGAGTCCCAGTAATCGCGGTTCACGCTGGAGCAATTCGGGGATGGTGGTAGAACTGAGACCGGAAGACCTGGAACATGAGAAATCAGGAATGCAGAATAACTCTACTGAGGATTCTTCATCCTCTATTCTTCATTCTTCATTAAACATGATGTATTTTCAGGAATCCTTAGAATCTACCTGCTGGCAGCAAGGCAATATGCGGCAAACAGCACCCGCACAACGTATGCTGGACTTTACACGTAAAAAGCTGAGTTATGACCTTCCCGAAAGTTCATACGCCCCGGGGCTAATATCTTCTCCACTTCACTTCTGGATGCCCCTATTTCTGACTGAAAGACTAAGCAAAGGTTTGCAGCAATTCGGACAATACAGTCGCGGATTCCTTACGAATGAAGCTGTCATGATTGGCGTAGAAACGCGCACATCAGCTCCCGTACGAATCATAAGAGACAGAGATACGTTGCAGCACGTCCGAATAAAAGGACTGTTTCCTTGCGGAGAAGGAGCCGGGTATGCAGGCGGAATCGTATCGGCAGGCATCGATGGAGAACGATGCGCAGAAGCAGCGGCCAATGCCGTTTACCTCAAACGGTAACTTCATTTACACACTGTTTATTGCTAACTTTGCTATACCTTTTTAATGTACATAATGAAAAGCACAACTGACATATCAATGAGCAATGTTATCGTAAATTCTTTTAATGAGATATACACTTCTTATTACAAGAAGTCATTCTTCTTTGCCAAATCATATGTTCATGATGATTTGGCAGCAGAAGATATTGCTTCCGAATCGTTGATTAAATTATGGGAAAAATTAAAAACAGAGAAAATAGATTATATAGAACCGCTCCTACTTACCATATTAAAGAATAAAGCTTTGGACTACCTGAAGCACGAAGAAGTCAAACGCACGGCTTTTGAATCTATGGCCGATTGGCAGCAACAGGAACTTTCTATTCGTATTTCAACTTTAGAATCATGTGATCCCAATGAAATATTCTCGGATGAAGTAGAAAGTATCATCCGGGAAACATTGAAATCACTATCCGACCAAACCCGACAGGCATTTCTACTGAGCCGGTTCGAAAACAAGTCCAATAAAGAAATTGCCGAACAGATGGGAATTTCCGTAAAAGGAGTGGAATATCATATATCAAAAGCATTAAAGGCATTACGGATAACTTTAAAAGATTATCTTCCTCTATTTTATTTCTTCTTCTATTATTAAATTCAGTCATGTATCTCTACCTTTTTGAGAGCAGGAATCTTTTTTTCCAATTTTCTTTTAGGGTTGTTTTCACTTCAATCGTTAATATATAAAACACAATAAAGAAAATGAATTCCGAATTACTTCAAAAATATATATCCGGCAATGCCACTGAAACCGAAAAGCAACGTGTTACTGAGTGGATGCAAGAAAGTCCGGAAAACATGCGCGAATATATGGCACTGCGCAAGCTACATAATATTGCCCTATGGCGCACAGAACCTGTGAAAACAGAAAATAAGCAGTTTAAAAAGCATTTTACATTGCGTACACTTTGGATAGAGACTGCAAAAATTGCAGCAATATTCGCAGTTATTTTATTAGGTACATACTATTGGTCCGAAAAGCACCAGACAGAACAAAGTGAATCACTACAGTCCATACATGTACCCGCCGGACAGCGAGCCGAACTAATGTTGGCAGACGGTACTAAAGTATGGCTGAATTCGCTTAGTACGTTAACCTTCCCAGGACATTTTACCGGTAATATCCGGAATGTAAAGCTGGACGGTGAAGGCTACTTCGCAGTAACTAAAAATGCAAAACAACCTTTTATTGTAGAAACAAATAAATGTAATGTCAAAGTATTGGGTACAGAATTCAATGTCATGGCTTATGCAGCGGACAGTATCTGGGAAACAGCTTTACTGGAAGGAGCAGTAGAAATCTTAAGTCCCGGTACTACAATAAACGGGATGAAACTAGAACCCAATACAATGGCTAGTCTAAAAGGAAACAAACTGATAAAAAGACGAATTAAAGAACCTGATCACTTTTTATGGCGTGAAGGTTTGATTTGCTTCAATAACATATCAGTCAAAGACATGCTGGAAAAGCTAAAGTTATTCTACGGAGTAGACATTATTGTAAACAATACTAAAATATTAAACAATCGTTATACAGGTAAGTTCAGGACGAGAGATGGGATAGAACATGTACTAAGAGTTCTCAGACTGAATAACAAATTTACCTACAAAAAGGATGACGAAAAGAATGTAATCACCATTAATTAATCTTTTAAAATCGTTTTGCCTATGAAGTAACACACTCGAATAAAAAAGAAATGGGACAGTGCTGCAACACCATCCCATGGATAGTCAATTACGCATTGACAGTTTTCTCTAATAATCTTAAGTAAAAACCTAAAATTAGTAATGCAAATATATGAAAAATATTTTGTATCAGGAATCTATTGTAGAAATTAAACATTTATTCCACATTATGAAAATCACAGCCTTAGCCCTGTTTATATTTGCCGGGACGGCTTTTGCCACGGAGTCTTATTCCCAGGTGATGAAAGTGACAATTATGGCAGATAACATTTCAGCAGGCAAAGTTATCAATGAAATTGAAAAGCAGACAGATTACCTGTTTGTATACAATGTAAATGAGGTGAATCTGAAACGCACTGTAAAAGTAAATGCAAAGAAAAAGCCGGTAGCGGAAGTTCTGAATAAAGTATTCGCAGGTACTGATATTTATTATGCTATGGAAGGCAAAAATATCATGCTGATGAGTAAAGGGGAAAAAGAAGAAATAACACAACAAGAAAACAAGATAACAGGTATCGTAAAAGATGCAAATGGTGAACCGATTATCGGAGCCAATGTAACAGTAAAAGGTCAGTCAATAGGTACAATTACAGATATAGATGGGCGTTTTGTATTAAATGCCCCGGCAAATGCCGTTTTACAAATTACTTATATCGGATATATCCCTCAAGAAACGAATGTAGGAAACAAAAAAGAATTATATATCACTCTGAGAGAAGACTCCAAAATGCTGGATGAAGTAGTGGTGGTAGGTTATGGTAGTATGAAAAAATCAGATTTGACCGGTGCTGTAGTCAGTGCTAATCTGAAAGATTTTGAGAAATCTCCCAATACCAATGTGGTTCAATCGTTGCAAGGTACAGTACCAGGCTTAAACGTGGGACAAGTTACTTCAGCCGGTGCTACACCCTCCATTTCAATTCGTGGTACCAACACGCTTTCTGGCAACAAGGATGTGCTGATTATTTTGGACGGCATTATCTATACCAGCTCCCTTTCTTCCATAAATCCGAATGACATTGCTTCAATCGACGTTTTGAAAGATGCCAGTGCAACCGCAGTCTATGGTGCGCAAGCTGCCAACGGCGTATTGCTGATTACTACTAAGAAAGGCAAAGCAGGGCAGACCAGAATCAACTTCTCCACGGCTTATACGATGTCTAATCCTACCAAAAATCTCCGTCCGATGAACCGTGAGGAGTTTATTGAATTCACTAAAGATTATTGGTATGACAAAGCTTACACAGGTCCCGACTATACCACGCCCAATCCCGATTTTCGCGTGGCAGACTACATGGTAGATGCTCCGATGCTGGACAACACTCAGCCCGATGGACTTTCCGTCTACGACTGGGACTGGTGGAATGAAGGCACACAGACGGCTTCTATCTTTGAGAACAAGCTGAGTATCACCGGAGGTACGGAGCTGGTTTCTTACCTGATTTCCTATGCCAACACCAACCAAAAGGGCTTTATGGTGAATGACGACTTTAAGCGAAACAGTGTCCGCATCAATCTGGATACCAAGCCCTACAAGTGGCTGAATCTGGGTATGCAGACCTTCGCCTCTTTCGTCAATCAAGATGGAGCACAGCCAGGAGTATGGGATATCATCACTTCCAATCCGTTGACACCTGCCTTTGACGAGGAAGGTAAGTTAATTCCCTATCCGTTCCAAGGAATCGGCTTGACGCCCCTTGCCACCCTGTTCACGGACGACAAGGAACGCCATAACTACTTCTTCGCTAACTTCTATGCGGAAATTAAACTGCCTGTCAAGGGATTAACCTACCGTCTAAATTACGGTAACAACTACCGCACAGACGAGCACTTCCAAGCCAACCCCTACGGCGCCAGCTTGACAGGCGAAGCCTACAAGCAGCATACCTCCTATTACGACTATACGGTGGACAATATCGTAAACTATGCCGGCACGTTCGGCAAGCACGACATAGCCGCCACTTTCCTCTACGGTGCCAGTGAGCGAAAGCAAAATTATACGGAAGCAAAGGCACAGAATTTCTCCCGTATGACATTGGGTTATAACAATCTGCAATTAGGAAAGGAACAGTTTACAAAGTCTGAGGCATGGGATGAGGCATTACTTTATCAGATGCTACGTATCAACTATAAGTATCTCGATCGCTACTTATTGACGGCTACTGCCCGCCGTGACGGCTTTTCTGGATTTGCAGAAAACAATAAATTTGCAATTTTCCCCTCTGTAGCAGTGGGATGGATTGTTTCAGAAGAAAAATTCTTCAAACTACCCTGGGTAGACCAACTGAAACTGCGTGCCGGATGGGGTATCAGCGGTAACCAGACTTCACGTTATAAATCGCTGGCACGTATGGAGAGTAATTCCGGCTATGTGTTTGGGGATGGAGGTACTACAGAAATTTTACAGAAAGTGAACTCTATGGGAAATCCAGACCTGAAATGGGAAAAGACAGAAGGATTCAACTTTGGTTTGGATTTCAATCTCTTCAACAATCGTTTGACCGGTTCTTTAGAGGCATATCGCACTATTACCCGTGATCTGCTGTATGATATGACCATTCCCTCTATGACAGGCTTTTCGTCTATCAGTACCAATATCGGAAAGATACGAAACCGGGGTGTGGAACTGACCTTGACCTCTCGTAACTTTGTACAGAAAGATTTTGAATGGAGTACAACTTTCAATATATCTTCCAACTCCAATAAAATTCTTTCTCTGCTTGGCAGAGACCAGGACGGAGACGGTCGAGAAGACGACTTGATAGCGAGCAATTTGTTTATCGGAGAGTCTACATCAGCAATTTACGGATATATCATCGATGGTATCTATCAACTGCACGATGACATTCCAGCAGGCTACAATCCGGGAAACTACAAAATTCGAGATGTAACAGGCGAAGGAAAGATTACAGTAGACGATCGCGTCATTTTGGGTAAGGAAGACCCTGCCTATCGCTTCAGTTTATTAAATACTTTCCGTTGGAAGGATTTGACTTTCAGTTTCTTTATCAACTCTGTACAAGGTGGGAAGTATGGCTATTTAGGCAAGAATACGGAAACACTCGTACGTGGTGATGCCAACAGCCGCCGCTGGAACCGTATTAGCGAGCTAGCCAAAGACTATTGGTCACCCAACAATCCTAATGGCACTTATTCGCGTTCCATCAACGCCGGCGCCATTTCTCCTACCGCCTATCAGGACCGTAGTTTCGTTCGGCTACAAGACGTCACGTTGGGGTACAATCTACCCCAGAAGTGGGTACGTACCATCGGGTTGCAGAACCTTAACCTATATGTCAACGGTAAGAACCTGCTCACTTTCACTGATTGGAAAGGGTGGGATCCGGAGACGAATGGCGGATATTTCAGTACACCTGTAATGCGTAGTTTCACATTTGGTTTAAACATAACACTTTAATTAAAATGAAATGATTATGAAAAAGAAATATATCATAGGATACATGTTGGCAGGATTACTCTTGGTATCGTGCAATGAAAGCAGTTTTTTGAAGGAGAATCCAAAAGATTTCAACAGTACAGGCAACTCTTTCACAACAGAAACGGATTTCAACATGTCACTCAATAATCTGTATAATCTGACTCGTCTAGAATATTATGGTGTGGACGAGAATACCCCTTTCGATTATATTTATGGTACAGACCTGATTTATGACGGAGAACCTGGCACCACCAATCGTAGTGCCAACATGAATGCTGCCTTTAATCCTACAGCTAATATCCCCAAAGTGCACTGGAATAATTTATATAAGATCATATCGGAAGCAAATACCGTTTTGTCACGTTTGGCTACTGCTGATATAACCGACGATACCAAACGGACTATCGAGGCAAAGGCGCTGTTCTTCAGAGGTATGTCTTATCGTACATTAGCCTATTTATATGGAGGTGTCCCCATTGTGTTAGAAGAACTGGAAACACCCAAAACTGACTTTGTGAGAAATACACGTGAAGAGACACTTCAGCAGGCTATTGATGATGTTAAAAGAGCAGCAGAAAACTTACCGGACATTGCAACAGTGAAGGATGGTGAAATATCTTCTCCAGCTGCTTATCATCTACTAAGTGAAATATATATTGCTGCCGGAAAAAATCAGGAAGCAGTTGATGCAGCTAGTAAAGTTATCAATAACCCGGCACTTGGTTTAATGAGGCAACGATTCGGTTCACGTATCAAAGAGACTCCCGGAGACGTTTATTGGGATCTCTATCAGGTTAATAATCAAAACCGAACAACGGGAAACACAGAAGGTTTGTGGGTCATTCAGTATGAAACAAACTTACCGGGTGGGGGAAGTTCTACTGCCGATTTGAAGAATGGCGGAAATTACATGCTTGAAAGACATTGTGCTCCTATGGTAAGAGATGTAAAATTGCGCGTCAAGGAAGTTGTTGATGGAAAAGAAGTGACTAAGGATTATACTCCTTTCCGCTGGCCCGTGAGTGACTATACAGGTGGAAGAGGTATTGGTTGGGGAATTTCCACAACGTACTTTACAAACACCATTTGGGAGGATGATTTTACGGGCGACATCCGTAATGCTAATCATAATTTTGTGCGGAAGTTTGCCGTAACCCAAGAAGAGTTCAAACGGAAGTTCGGGATTGATACGATTGATGTAGACAATCCGCCAGCAAACTTGATAGTGGGACAAGGTGGAAGCATGACCATACCAGGACGCTATCTCTATGCCTATCAGAGCAAAGTGACCACACCTTATAATCATCCAGAAGAGTTGTATGCTAACAAAGCAACTTTTGAATTGAAGGCCATTGCTGGTACTACTTATACCGACCAGTATATGTTCCGTTTAGCAGAAACTTATCTGCTGCGTGCCGAAGCTTATCTTAATCTGAATAACAAGGAGCTGGCTGCGGCAGACATCAACGAAGTGCGAGGACGTGCACATGCCAAACCCGTGGAAGCATCGCGCATAGATCTTGAATACATCTTAGACGAACGTATGCGTGAGCTGGGAGTAGAGGAAAAGCGAAGAATCACTTTGATGCGTACCGGCAAACTGTATGAACGCGTAATGAAATGTAATCCCTTCTACGCCAATCCGGAAACATGTGGAGACGGCATCGGTATGTTGAAGAAATACAATTTATGGCCCATTCCCCAGTCTGCCATTGAGGCGAACATCGGTGCCAAACTGGAACAAAATCCCGAATATAACTAAAAAAACAAGACCGGTCGGGCAATTAGCCTGACCGGTTGTTACTGAAAAACAAGATTGGCATGAAATATATTATTTTCTTATTTTTCTTCCTGTGCTTCGGATTAATTGCACAGGGGCAGGTTATTGTGAAAGAGACCGATGGAGAACAGGCCTTTCCGCTTGTTTCCTCTAATAGTAAAGCCCTGATAAGTTACGATGAAAATGATTTTGAGGTTGTGAAGGAAACTGCCCGCTTGTTTGCTGAAGATATTCGCAACGTAACCGGAAAAAGAATCGCTTTATCCGACAAACAAAAAGCAGCTGCATACATGGTTATTATAGGAACAATAGGTCAAAACAGAACTATAGATCGATTTGTCAGAGAAGGTAAGCTGGACGTATCCCCCATTCGTAATGGCTGGGAACAATACATCATCCAGACATTAGACAATCCGGATAAAGGTATCCAAAAAGCCCTCGTCATTGCCGGATGCGACCGACGCGGAACAGCCTATGGTGTACTCTCCCTGTCCGAGGTTATGGGCGTTGACCCACTTTACTGGTGGGCAGACGTACCTGTAAAACAGAAAAATACCTTGTATGTACATACTACCCGGTATATATCTAAAGCTCCCAGCGTGAAGTATCGAGGGATTTTCATCAATGATGAAGGATGGGGTATACAACCTTGGGCAACCAATACTTTCGATAAAGAGGTGGGAAACATGGGGCCAAAAACATACGCTAAGGTTTGCGAACTCATCCTCCGTATGAAGGGTAACATGATGGCCCCGGCCATGCATCCCAAAACAACAGCCTTTAACCTGGTACCCGGTAACAGAGAGGTGGCCGACAAATATGGCATTGTTGTAACTTCTGCGCATTGCGAACCCCTATTGTACAATAATACGACCGAATGGGATAATAAGATTAACGGTGAATGGAATTATCTGACAAACAAAGAAGGTATATTAAAGGTATTGGATAAAAGGACTTTCCAAACTGCTCCCTTTGAAAATGCGTATGTCATTGCCATGCGTGGCATTCATGATGCCGGATTGATTGGTGTGCCGGAAGACCGCAAGGCAGAAGTGACCGAAGAAGCTTTGCAGGATCAACGCAACATACTCAGCAAGCATATCGGTAAACCTGCCGAGGAAATCCAACAAGTATTTGTTCCTTATAAAGAAGTGCTTGATATTTATGAAAAAGGAATGAAATTGCCTGATGATGTTACGATAGTATGGCCTGACGATAATTTCGGTTACATCAAAAAATTAAGTGATGTAAAAGAGCAGAAGCGTAGCGGCGCATCAGGTGTATACTATCATATATCTTATTTAGGTGAACCGCACGATTATCTTTGGCTCAACACTACACCACCGGCTCTAATATATGAGGAAATGAAAAAAGCATATGATACAGGTGCTAATCGGTATTGGTTGCTTAATGTGGGCGATATTAAACCGGGTGAGCTGGGCATAAAATTCTTTTTGGATTTAGCATGGGATATTGATTTATTCAATTACGATAATGCTTACCAATTTGACGCAAACTACCTATCCTCCATCTTCGGTGATAAGTATAAAGACGATTTACAAGACATTATGAGTACATACTATCAGCTGGGCTTCCAACGCAAACCCGAAGCAATGGGATGGGGTGTAGAGTGGAACAGTTCTGACAGTCGCGAGCGGATTGTAAATACCGATTTCTCATTTATCAATTATAATGAAGCAGAAAACCGTATAGCAGAATATGACCGTATCGCCAATAAGAGTGAAAGAATCCTTAAAGAGCTGCCAGACAAATACAAAGCTGCCTTTTACGAACTAGTGTTCTATCCAGTAAAAGGTGCAACATTGATGAATAAGAAAATGCTTACTGCGCAACAAAATCGCTGGTATGCACTTCAAGGACGGGCTTCTACAGAACTATATGCAAGTAAAGTCCGAAGTTATCACGATAGCATCGGTAGTTATACAGCTCATTACAATCAAATGCTGAATGGTAAATGGAATCATATGATGTCATTGGCTCCAGGGTGGGTGGCTACTTATCAGAATATGCCCCCCGTAAACACTACTACCATTTCTTCAGGAACCAACATGCAGATTTTCATTCCGGGCAAAGACACCGATTATGGAGTGACCTCTCTGAATGTATTACCTTGTCTGAATCCTTATACTAAACAAAAGTCATTTATTGAGCTATACAATCGGGGAGATAAAGCTTTTCAATGGAAAGCTTCAGCCAGACAAGAATGGATAAATCTGGATAAAACATCAGGTGAAGCACTACTGCAAGATCGCATCATTCTCTCGGTAGACTGGACAAAAGTTCCACATGGCACAAACATAACGGGAGAGATTGTCATCACTTCCGGACAAAAAACGGAAACAGTTTACTTGCCGATATTCAATCCGGTTTCGCCAAGCGTGAATGAACTGAAAGGCATGTATGTAGAAGACAACGGTTGTATATCTATCAACCCCGGATTATATCATCGTAAACTAGAAAATAAAGATATCACGATTCACACTATTAAAGGATTAGGTTACGAAAACGAATGTGTTCAGTTAGGTGAAGCCGTCAAGCCATCTCAAAATATCAGAAAACTCGCCGAAACACCGAGGGCGGAATATGATTTCTATACATTCAGCGCCGGAACAGTTACGGTTTACACCTACGCCCTGCCATTATTCCCCATTAATACTCAAAGAAATACGCGTTACGGCGTAATGATTGATGACGGTATAGTGCATTGGGTATCAACGGCTGCCAAAGAATATTCCGGCCAGTGGAAACAGAATGTAGTGCGCAACAATGCAATTGGTATCGTGAACCTGAACATAGAGAAACCGGGTAAGCATACATTGAAATTGTTGTGCGCTGATCCGGGTATGGTTATTCAAAAAGTAATAATCGACTTCGGAGGCATGAAACGTAGTTATTTAGGTCCTCAGCCTACGTTAGTCAAATAATTTCACTTATATATGATGAAATACTTATGGAATAAACTTCGCCTAAAATCAAATTATTTATGTTTAGACAAGTTATCTATAGGTAGAGAACACAAATTATTTATGTATGAAAAGACTGTATTACATTTCATTTTTTCTATTCCTTTCCATAATTCTTCCGAAAGGGATGGTTGCGCAAGAAAATGGTGCGCAGGCAAACGCCGGTGAAGCCCCCCGGGTAGTTTGCTATACACGCACAAAGGTAGCCACAAAGTTGGGCAATGCACTTCATTTGGGCTATAGCGAAGATGGACGGCATTACGTGGCGTTGAATAACGATGCCTGCGTAATGGCCCTCCGCAAGGTCGATAATGAGCCAGGACTTACGGAGGAACAAAAGATACCAGGAGTGATGAAAACCCTTACAGCCCCCTATTTATTCCGGATGAAAGAGGGCGGATTCGGTGTGGTGGCACTTCGTACTGATCAAAACGGTATATCAGATGTTTCAGCTACCGGCTCTTTCCTTTTCATCAAGAGCCGCGACTTGGTGCATTATGAACCGGAGCAGTTGTGCCGCTTGCCGGTCAGCGAAATGTTGGAGGCGGTCTCTTGCGAATATGATGAGGCAGTGGGAAAATATCGCGTGCGGTGGATGATAAAAGGGAAAGTCTTTCAGAGCCATACGGCAGACTTTCTCCGGTTCTCTCCGGTAAAAGCAGTTCCTAAGCTGGACGGAGTACAGGAAAAGATTACCGGGAATCAGCGCAATTTCCTCAATGCCTGTTTCGGCAATTCGCTCGCACTGACCGTAGAAGAAGGCAAGTATCTGAAAAACAAACTGGGACGGATTGTCAATGTGGGTGTCTTACCGTTGGAGATGTCCGTTCCGGTCTCACCGTCCGTCATTTCTGATATCCGGAAGAAGCGGGCAACCTTGCTCTATAGTGACGGAAGCCGGGCGGAGAAACGGGTGATATGGAATGAAGAGGATCTGAAAAGTCTTACTTCGGCCACTTCCGGCACCTATGCTGTCCGTGGAAAGATATTCCAATATTCATTCAACTATCCGGTATCAATGTCGAATTGCGCTGACCCCAATATCTTGTACTATCAAGGTAAATACTACATGGTATCTACTTACGAGGTAGAGTGGAACCGCATCCCCATCCGCTGCTCGGACACTCTGGATGGTCTGACTGATGCTAACCATCGTTGGAAAGAGGCTGTTCTGATTCAAGGAGAAGGGCCTCATTGGGCACCGGAACTGCACGTCATCGGCTCGCGTCTCTATATGTTGCTTGCCATCATTAAGGGAGACAAAGGTGTTCAGGCCTATATGATGCAGCTAAAGGAGAATGGTGACCCTATGAAACCGGAGGACTGGAGTACCCCCATCCGTGTGGTGAAATCCGACGGAAGTCCTATCTATACGGATGGAAAGACAGAAGGATTATCACTGGACATGACCTACATTGAAGATGGCGGAAAGTCTTATGTCTGCTGGTCGGACCGGAAGAAGTGCTTCGTGAACGGAAAGGACGTAGACCCGGGCCCTGTGCTACGCATCGCCACGGTTGACCCGAAAGAGCCCTGGAAGTTGACAAGCACTCCGTCTGTCATCGGTTCTGAAGCCTATAGCTGGTCGTTCTGCATCAGACCCTTGCAACTAGCTGAAGGTCCTTTTGTGCTGGAAAGTAAAGACGACAATATCTACATGGTATATTCCGGTGGAGGCGTTACCGGAGGCAATTACGAGGTAGGCATGCTCACAGCCCGCAAAGGCAGCAACCTGCTGGATCCAGCATCCTGGAGCAACTCGCCACGTCCCTGGATGAACAACGGTTCACCGGTTTCCCAAGTTGGTCCCGGACATAATTCATTTGTCAGGGATGAGTATGGAGATTTGTACAATGTCTATCACAGTGGGCATCGACCACGTCATACCAGTGTATGTCCCGTTCACTTCCGTTTCGATGGTTCACCTGTCATCGACATGGCACCCTACGAAGAAGTGAATCCTAATCTCCAGCAAGTGGAGATGCGCGTTCGTTTGATTTCACCTTCAAAATGAAATAATAATAGTTTGT
>NZ_JH992944.1:682484-762484 GCF_000315485.1 Bacteroides oleiciplenus YIT 12058
TGGGCAATGCACTTCATTTGGGCTATAGCGAAGATGGACGGCATTACGTGGCGTTGAATAACGATGCCTGCGTAATGGCCCTCCGCAAGGTCGATAATGAGCCAGGACTTACGGAGGAACAAAAGATACCAGGAGTGATGAAAACCCTTACAGCCCCCTATTTATTCCGGATGAAAGAGGGCGGATTCGGTGTGGTGGCACTTCGTACTGATCAAAACGGTATATCAGATGTTTCAGCTACCGGCTCTTTCCTTTTCATCAAGAGCCGCGACTTGGTGCATTATGAACCGGAGCAGTTGTGCCGCTTGCCGGTCAGCGAAATGTTGGAGGCGGTCTCTTGCGAATATGATGAGGCAGTGGGAAAATATCGCGTGCGGTGGATGATAAAAGGGAAAGTCTTTCAGAGCCATACGGCAGACTTTCTCCGGTTCTCTCCGGTAAAAGCAGTTCCTAAGCTGGACGGAGTACAGGAAAAGATTACCGGGAATCAGCGCAATTTCCTCAATGCCTGTTTCGGCAATTCGCTCGCACTGACCGTAGAAGAAGGCAAGTATCTGAAAAACAAACTGGGACGGATTGTCAATGTGGGTGTCTTACCGTTGGAGATGTCCGTTCCGGTCTCACCGTCCGTCATTTCTGATATCCGGAAGAAGCGGGCAACCTTGCTCTATAGTGACGGAAGCCGGGCGGAGAAACGGGTGATATGGAATGAAGAGGATCTGAAAAGTCTTACTTCGGCCACTTCCGGCACCTATGCTGTCCGTGGAAAGATATTCCAATATTCATTCAACTATCCGGTATCAATGTCGAATTGCGCTGACCCCAATATCTTGTACTATCAAGGTAAATACTACATGGTATCTACTTACGAGGTAGAGTGGAACCGCATCCCCATCCGCTGCTCGGACACTCTGGATGGTCTGACTGATGCTAACCATCGTTGGAAAGAGGCTGTTCTGATTCAAGGAGAAGGGCCTCATTGGGCACCGGAACTGCACGTCATCGGCTCGCGTCTCTATATGTTGCTTGCCATCATTAAGGGAGACAAAGGTGTTCAGGCCTATATGATGCAGCTAAAGGAGAATGGTGACCCTATGAAACCGGAGGACTGGAGTACCCCCATCCGTGTGGTGAAATCCGACGGAAGTCCTATCTATACGGATGGAAAGACAGAAGGATTATCACTGGACATGACCTACATTGAAGATGGCGGAAAGTCTTATGTCTGCTGGTCGGACCGGAAGAAGTGCTTCGTGAACGGAAAGGACGTAGACCCGGGCCCTGTGCTACGCATCGCCACGGTTGACCCGAAAGAGCCCTGGAAGTTGACAAGCACTCCGTCTGTCATCGGTTCTGAAGCCTATAGCTGGTCGTTCTGCATCAGACCCTTGCAACTAGCTGAAGGTCCTTTTGTGCTGGAAAGTAAAGACGACAATATCTACATGGTATATTCCGGTGGAGGCGTTACCGGAGGCAATTACGAGGTAGGCATGCTCACAGCCCGCAAAGGCAGCAACCTGCTGGATCCAGCATCCTGGAGCAACTCGCCACGTCCCTGGATGAACAACGGTTCACCGGTTTCCCAAGTTGGTCCCGGACATAATTCATTTGTCAGGGATGAGTATGGAGATTTGTACAATGTCTATCACAGTGGGCATCGACCACGTCATACCAGTGTATGTCCCGTTCACTTCCGTTTCGATGGTTCACCTGTCATCGACATGGCACCCTACGAAGAAGTGAATCCTAATCTCCAGCAAGTGGAGATGCGCGTTCGTTTGATTTCACCTTCAAAATGAAATAATAATAGTTTGTTAAGAGCCTGTTTCAAATTGAGTGCCGAAAAAGTGGAAACATTGTTAAGTTAATCACAAAAAGTAATCGTCAACCATTGACTTTAAAAGAGAAAGATAGCTATAAATTCAAAATAACTAATTAACTTTCGGAAAAAATAAGACTATCCATGAAAAGACATCTAATGACAGGAGTGCTTTTGGCTCTTATACTTGTTGCAAGTTCTTGCACACCGACCAATGAAAAGACCGCACTGGAAGCCTTTCCGCCTCCTTTGATGGGATGGAGCTCCTGGAACACCTATCATGTGAATATCAATGAAGAGTTGATAAAGAAACAAGCGGATGCTTTAGTAACCCATGGACTGAAAGACGTTGGTTATCTATATATAAACGTAGATGACGGATTTTTCGGCTGGCGTGATGAAACAGGAAAGATGCATGCACATCCCGAACGCTTTCCTAAGGGAATGAGACCTATATCCGACTACATCCATTCATTAGGTCTGAAAGCCGGTATCTATTCGGATGCAGGCGACAATACCTGTGGTTCTATTTACGACGATGATGCCAATGGAGTTGGCTCCGGTCTCTACGGACACGAGCAACAGGACATGGATCTTTATCTGAAAGAATGGAACTATGACTTCATCAAGATAGACTATTGCGGTGGCAGAGAATTAGGGCTCGATGAAGAAAAGCGCTATACAACCATTTGCGAAGCAATCAAGAATACAGGACGTACTGATGTTTCCATAAATATCTGCCGTTGGGCGTTTCCCGGCACCTGGGCCAAAAGTATGGCACGCTCCTGGCGTATCAGCTCGGACATACGTCCACGCTGGGAATCTGTAAAGTATATCATCCGGAAGAACCTTTATTTATCAGCCTATGCCGGTGAAGGGCATTATAATGACATGGATATGCTGGAAGTCGGTCGCGGATTGCAACAGGAAGAGGAAGAAGTACACTTCGGAATGTGGTGTATTATGAGCTCGCCCCTGCTTATCGGCTGCGATATGACAACCATTCCCGAAACTTCATTGGCGTTACTGAAGAATAAGGAGTTGATAGCACTGAATCAGGATCCTTTAGGATTGCAGGCTTATGTGGTGCAGCATGAGGCTGAAGAATATGTATTGGTGAAGGACCTTGAACAAAAACGGGGACTTGTGCGTGCTGTTGCTTTATATAATCCATCGGATACGGTATGCAACTTCAATGTTCCTTTCGAAAAACTGGAAATGGGTGGAACGGTAAAAGTCCGCGATGTGATAGAATGCAAGGATTTGGGAGATATGACAGACACCATCCGGTTATCAGTTCCTCCACATAGCGTTGCAATATGGAGATTGGAAGCAGAAAAGCGCCTGGAACCGACTTTCTATGAGGCAGAATGGGCCTATTTACCTTGTTATGATGACTTGGGCAAGAACCCTAAACAAATATTCTATGCTGCATCTCCGACTTGTTCCGGCAAGATGAAAGTATCAAATATCGGAGGCAGTGAAGAGAATATTGCCGAATGGAAAGAAGTGTACAGTGAAAAAGGGGGCGAATATGATATGACTATCTATTATAGCTGCGACAAGAACAGAAAACTGGAAGTATCTGTAAACGGAATCAAGACAGAAATAAAAGACCTAAATAGCGGTGACAAAGAAAAAGTTGAATCCGTACCTATTCCTGTAACTTTAGTAGCCGGTAACAACGTAATCCGTATGGGAAACAACTTTGGATGGGCACCGGATATTGATTGCTTTAAGTTAAGTAAACGACAGTAATCGTATGATAAGGCGCACTATTTTCAGGATATTAAGGGGCTCATCAAAGAGCCCCTTATCTTATTAGAATTCTTCTTTCAACTGATTACACCAATCAGCAATCCGCTTATCCGTCAGCTTCGACTGATTCTCTATATCAATCACTAGCCCACACCATTTACCATTGCGCAAGGCTTTGGAATGAGCAAACGAATATCCCTCTGACGAGGTGAACCCTACAAGCGTAGCCCCTGCTTTCTCAAAAGCCTCAGCCAGAATACCCAGTCCGTCCACAAAGTTATCGGGATAACCTATCTGGTCGCCAAGTCCGAAGAGGGCCACTTTCTTACCTTTCAAGTCAAGGCTTTCTATTTCCGGCACCATTTCATCCCAATAAGTGGGCAGTTCACCGTCGAACCAGGTAGAGGCACCCACTATCAGGTTATCATAAGCCTGGAAATCATTTTGCCAAGCCTTTTCTATCAATATCATTTCTACTTCTTTATGTCCAAGTTTCTCACGTATCTTTTCAGCTATATGAGAAGTCTTAGCGGCATTCATTGCATAAAATAATCCTATCTCTTTCATAATTACTTCGTTTTTAATTAATATTCCAATAGTTTTCTGGCTACTTCATAAATCTTATTTGCATCCGGCAGAATAGCGCGCTCCAGTATCGGATTAAAGCCAACCGGGGTAAAAGTAGAACCTACCCGCTGCACCGGCGCATCCAGATAACGGAATAAATCAGTGCCGATGCTGGCAGCTATTTCACCACCGAAACCGGCAAATACTTTATCTTCGTGCACAATTAATGCTTTACTTGTTTTTTTCACCGATTCATAGATGGTTTCCTTATCCAACGGAATAAGAGAACGGATGTCAATGACTTCCACACTCCAACCACCTTCTTTTTCCAAACGTTCGGCCACATTCAGACAAAGGTGTGTGGTGTTGCCATAAGTAATGATACTCAAATCAGAGCCTTCACGGCGGATACGCGCTTTGCCAAACGGAACTTCAAAATCATCGGGAACGATGGTTGAAGCTTCCACCGAGTTATATAAAGCCTTGGGTTCAAGGAATAAAGTGAAACCTCTGGAACGCATACTTGTGCGGAGCAATCCGGCAGCATCATCGGCAAAAGAAGGACAGACAATCCGGGCACCGGGCAACGTTGCCAAAGCTCCTTCAATATTCTGCGAATGATACAGTCCGCCACCGATATATCCACCGGAAGCCAGGCGCAAAGTCACATTAGGCACAAACTTTCCGTTGCTGCGCCAATATTCATGTGTGCACTCCACGTATTGCTCCACGGCAGGCCAGAAGTAATCGGCAAACTCAGCACCTTCTATCACCACACGAATTTTAGGGTCAAAGCGGCTCATGCCGTTTGCCGTGCCCACAATGTAGTCTTCAGCAATGGGCGCATTGAACACACGGGGCTCGCCGAATTCCTGTTGCATACCTTTAGTCACATTGAAGACACCACCTTTATCCCTGTTCGCCACATCCTGCCCCCAGATAAAGGTATCGGGATTATAGCGGAACTCCGCTTTCAACGTTTCATTGATGGCAGTTACCATAAATTTCTTCTCTCCTTCCGTCTCACGATGTGTTCCATCCTTATATTTTTGCGGTTCATAAGGTTCCGGCAACACATAGTCGAAAATAGTTTTCGGATCAGGATCAGGAGCCGTGAGTGCTTTACGATTAGCTGAGACAAGCTCTTTCTTCGCCTGTTCTTCTATCTCCTTCAGTTCTTCTTCGGTGAGACGTTTGTAACGCAACAGCATCCGACGGAACTTCATCAGCGGGTCAGCCTCCTTCACATAAGCCAGTTCATTCTCATCCCTGTATAACGTTTGTTTGTCGGAATTGGAGTGTGAACCGATGCGGACACAATTGGCATGCACGATAACCGGAGTCCGGTTCAGTAAGGCATGTTCACGCGCTTCGGTCATGGCGTTCATAGAGTCGAACACATCTTTTCCGTTGCAATGGATAATCTTCAGGTTCTTGAAACCTGAAAAATTATCCGCCACTTTACGGGCTGCGGTCTGGTCTTTCTTCGGAACGGATATGCCATATCCATTATCCTGCCATACAAAAATAACAGGCAAACGTTCGAGACTGGCACCGTTGACAGCCTCGTACACAAATCCTTCGGAAGAAGCAGACTCACCATGCGAGGTGATGACCACCCCTTTATGATTGTAGTACACCATGGCACGGGCCACACCGGCGGCATGAAGGTCGTGCGTACCCGTTGCCGAAGAGATGTTCTCTATGTGCCACTCTGGTTTGGCAAAATGATTGGACATGTGGCGTCCGCCGCTACCGGGGTCGGTAGCTTTGGAAATGCCATTTAATATCAGTTCTTCCGCCGTCATCCCGGCAGAAAGGGCGGTAAGCATATCGCGGTAGTAAGGGAAAAGAAAATCTTCCCCTTTGGTGAACACCTGTCCGATGGCTAATTGTATTCCGTCATGTCCCGTATACGGTGCATGGAAGGACCAGCCAAGAGATTGCAACAGATAGGCTGGCGCTTTTTCATCGAGTGCACGCCCCAATGTCATCAGGTAATACCACTTCTTCAGAAGCTCCACATCTGTGGTTTTTATATCATACTTTTTCATATTCGTCAAGGTGTTAGTTTATTCTTTCCAGTTTTCCAGATACTCCTTTATATAATAGAGGAAATTGCCACCCAATGAACCGTCCACTACCCTATGGTCATAGGAAAGAGACAGGTACATCTTATGTCGTATGGCAATCACATCACCTTCCGGTGTTTCTATTACAGCAGGTTTCTTCTCGATATAGCCCACGCCCAGAATGGCTACCTGGGGTTGGTTAATGATAGGTGTACCGAACAGGGACTTAAATGTACCGAAGTTAGTAATCGTGAAAGTACCACCGGAAATATCATCGGGCATCAGTTTGTTGTCACGGGCTTTGAGGGCCAGAGAGTCTATGGCTACGGCAAGTCCGTTCAGGTTCAACCGGTCGGCATCGCGGACAACGGGAACAATCAGGTTGCCGTCATTCAGAGAAACGGCAATGCCGATATTGATATGCTTCTTGAACAGGATATTGTACCCTTCCACCGAAACATTCACTTGCGGATAGGCAACCAATGCTTTTGCCACAGCCTCGGTAATGGCAGGCATATAGGTGAGTTTCACGCCTTCTTTCCGGAAAAAAGCGTCTTTATTCTTATCACGCCACTTCACAAGCTTGGTTACATCCACTTCCACCACATTGGTTACGTGGGGAGAAGTACGCTTCGACATTATCATGTGGTCTGCTATCACCTTGCGCACGCGGTCCATTTCTTTCACTTCCACGCCCTCTGTTGACGGAACATTGGGGACAGGGGTATTGTGATGCACTTCGGAAGTAGCCACAGAAGCCGGTTTTGCGGTTGGTTGCACAGATGCAGTAACCATCGGCCTTGATATCGCCGCAGTTGATTGCCGAACCGGCTTCACTGCAGACTGTATAGTAGCAGCCGCATTGCCTCTTTGCTTCCTTACGATATAATTCCTGATATCCTTTTTGCTTACCCGCCCCTGGTATCCGGTACCCGGCACAGTATCCAATTCTTCCCGCTGAATACCGAACTCGCGAGCCAGCAGAAGAACGACAGGAGAATACCAACGCTCTTCTTCCGATTGAACAGCTTTCGCCTGGGGAAGTTGTTGTGACGAGGCAGTTTCCGGAGGAGCAACCTCAGTTTTTTCATTTATAGTTTCCGGGGTGCTTTGAAGCGGTTCTTCATCACCTTCATCGCCCATATTAACGATGGCAACCACCGTACCCACAGCTACGGTATCTCCTTCTTTAAATAAAATCTCGACAATTTTACCTGCCACCGGAGAGGGTATTTCCGCACTGACTTTAGCGGTATTCACTTCAAACAAGACATCATCTTCTTTAACGATGTCACCTACTTGTACCGACCACGAAACGATGGTACCTTCGGTTATACTTTCGCCTAATTTAGGCATCTTTATTTCAAATTTCGACATATAGTTAAGTTTTAGGTTTGGGGGTTATTATGTATATACAACAAGTAACTGAATAGTAAGTTTTTTAACTTAGGCAGAAGTTAATGCGGATTTATGATATATCCACTCCTGCGAAGCGTATTTTTCCTCCTTGAGTTGTTGGATAGCTTCCAAATCTCCGGCAGAGAAGCGATAGATACGGTTATCGTCATCGTCTATAAATGAATGGAAAAGCAGATGCATAAAGCGTTTGACATCCATAGGCTCGGACAAAAACTCTTTTACGTTAGCCACCTCGCTCCGCACAGAAGGTACGGCACGTAAGGTGCGAGAACCCGGTAAACAATTCTCTGCATCCGGCTGACCGTTCAATGCAGCATTCAGCACATCCAAATCGGTGGAGAACAACAGAGTACAGTGATACATCACTCGGTCTTTGTGTATGCACTGCGCACTGCCCGATATTTTCCGCTCGTCCACATAAATGCCCAGACGCTGGTCGGCATATGCCGCGATGCCCACCTTCTCGAGGAAGTCGACCACCAATTGCAGGTAATATTCAAAATCCGGTTGCTTCCTGGTTTCGATAAAGCTCAGATTGATGTTTCCCCGGTCGTGATATACAGCACCTCCACCGGAAAAACGTCGTGCCAAGGCTATTCCTTTTTCATGCAGGAATGCCTCATCCACTTCCGCCGCCACACTCTGATGTTTCCCTATCACAACGGAAGGTTCCGACTGCCAAAGCATAAAGAAGTTGCCTCGCTTTTGCTTCAACAAATATTCTTCTGCTGCCAGATTAAAATAAATATCCGTACAGCGATTATCAATGCAGAACATTATGCAAAGAGTGTTTCATGGAAGATTTCACCGACTGTCGGGTGTGGGAAGACGGTCTTCTGAAATTCTTCTACCGTATATCCGTGCTGCACGGCAATTCCGGCAAGTACAATCAACTCGGAAGCCGGATTGCCCAACATGTGGCAGCCTATTATCCGGTCATCATCATCCAGTATCAGCTTGCAAAGCCCGTTTCCCTGCTCGTTCTCAGCAACGAAACGGCCGGAATAGGCCATCGGCAATTTCTGTACATGGTAGCTGATGCCGACGGTTTTCAGTTCTTCTTCGGTCTTACCTACGCCGGCCACTTCGGGATTGGTATACACTACACCGGGTACGCAATCGTAATTCATCCGGTCTTCCACCTCCAGAATATGATTGATGGCAACCTCACTTTCGCGAATGGCAGTATGTGCCAGCATAGAATGTCCGGTGATGTCTCCACAAGCATACACACGCGGATGGGAAGTTTGCATATGTTCATCCACTTTCACGCCGTTGCGCAGCAGTTCTATGTTCAGTTTATCCAGCCCCACCTGCAGCAGGTTGGCTTTCCGACCGACACTGACTAATATCTTTTCAGTCTCAATGAGTGAAGTTTTACCATCCTTCTCGATGGTGACTCCTTCGGGGCTGACTTCAACCACTTTTGTATTCAGATGGAATTTAACTCCGCGTTTCTGATATTCCGCACGCAGCATGCCACTGGTTTCTTTATCCATAGCGCCCAGCACTTCGGGCATCATTTCGACCACATACACCTGCACGCCCATACTATTGAAAAAAGAAGCGAACTCCATCCCGATGACGCCGCCACCGATGATAACCAACGAAGAAGGCAGCATAGTGTTCTCCAATGCTTCTTTTGACGTCCAGTAATCAATCTCGGACAGACCTTTGACAGGTGGGATAACCGTATCGGAACCGGTACACACCAACAGATAGGTTACTTCGTACGTCTCTCCGGCAGCCGAAATCCGGAAGCGTCCGTCCGCTTCGCCCGTAATCGCAGCTTCGTAAGGCACAATGACGGCACCGTAGGAACTAACAGTCATCTGCACACCGCCGGTCAGCTTTTTCACAATCTTATCCTTGCGGGCAATCATCTTCTGCATATCGAACGCCGAACCGTCGGGCACGGAGATACCATACTTCGACGCACTTTTCATATTGTCCCACAACTTGGCGGAATAGAGCAAAGTCTTGGTAGGAATACACCCCTCGTTGAGGCAAACACCACCAATGGCTTTTTTCTCAAACAAGACTGTTTGCAGCCCGTTTGCAGCCGCTCTTTCAGCCGCCGTATAACCGGCAGGACCGCCACCGATGATAGCTATATCATATTTCATAAATCAGTAGTATTAAGTTATTTATCTACTAACAACAAACAAGAAGAGAGCAAAGTTCTATAAGTATCGACAAGGGAAGTTGCTGTTTTTCAGCCCCAATGGCCTGTTTCATAAAAATAATCTGTATTTTTGCAGAAATTTAAGGAATTATATGGTAGCCCCCGAAATAGCAATTGTTGACTCCAACACCCTGTCGTGTCTGGGATTGCAGAATCTGATGGAAGAAATCATCCCGATGGCCGTCATCCGCGTGTTCAGTTCGTTCGAGGAGCTGGTGGATGATACGCCCGACATGTATGCACATTATTTCGTCTCGGCACAGATATACTTTGAGCATACGGCTTTCTTTCTGCCCCGCAAACCTAAAACAATTGTATTGGCAAACGGCGATAACCAACCGCAACTGGCAGGAATACCGACCCTGAATATTTATCAGGATGAAAAGGTATTGATAAAAAGTATCTTGCAGTTACACCAGTTCGGGCATAAAGAGGGGCATCCGCATGGACATCCACATCCGGCAACGGGGCACCCCGGAGGGCACCCTTGCGGCAATTCGTATGCCGAACACGACCTCTCTCCTCGCGAAATAGAAGTGCTGGTGCTGATAACCAAAGGATTTATCAATAAAGAAATAGCCGACAAATTAAATATAAGTCTGACTACCGTCATCTCCCACCGGAAGAATATCACAGAGAAACTGGGCATTAAATCGGTGGCAGGACTGACTATCTATGCTGTGATGCACGGATATGTAGAGGCAGACCGCATCTAAATAGAGTTATAAGACAAACTCCATCTTCATCCTGATACTTATTTTATAAGCACTTTGCACGGAAAATGCGAAGTGCCGGAACTAAGTAGCCGCACCGCTACTTTTATCCTTTTTCCCTGCAACGGCTAAGAAAAATCATAGCGAACGGCTATTCTTTCCACCACGGGGTTCTTTTCTTTCCACCATGGAGAAAGTTTCTTTCCACCATGGTGGAAAGAAACTTTCTCCATGGTGGAAAGAATAAGCATCCACATACAAAAGACTTATCATCCGGCAGAAAAAACAATAAAAGTGCCTGGGAAAAGAGTTAAGCCATTCTCTAAATCCTCATTAATGAGGATTGCGGGAAAAAGAGAAATGCCCTTACTTTGCAAACGAAATAATATAAGCAAAAAATGGAGAAGAGTAAATTATTCGCCTTTGCCCTGGCACTCCTGTCGATAGGGAATGTATGTGCAGAGGAAGTGGATACCCTGAAAATTGTGGATGTTGAAGAAGTCCTTATCATTGCAGCCCCCAAAGAAAACCGTAAGTTGCGCGAACTGCCGAACGCCGTCACCTTACTTTCACAACAAGACATGCAGGCTGCACAAGTGAACTCAATCAAAAACCTGACCGCACTTGTACCCAATATATTTATCCCCGATTATGGTTCGCGCCTGACCTCCGCCGTGTATATCCGAGGCATCGGCTCGCGCATCAATACCCCGTCCGTAGGATTGTACGTCGACAATATACCTTATATAGATAAGTCGGCATTCGACTTTGACTATTCTGACATTGAACGTATCGACGTGCTGCGCGGTCCGCAGGGTACTCTGTACGGACGCAATGCGATGGGAGGAATTATAAAAGTGCATACCAAATCTCCTTTCTCCTATCAAGGCACCGACTTCCGCATAGGAGCTGGCACGCACAACCAATACAACACTTCCGTCACCCACTATCACCGGATAAACGAGCGGTTCGCTTTCTCCGCCGGAGGGTTTTATGACTATGAGGGAGGATTCTTCCGCAATGCGGCACGCAATAATGATAAGTTAGATAAAGGACAATCCGTCGGTGGACGCGCCCGTGCCATCTATCTGCCCAGCGAAAACTGGAAGCTCGACTTCAACCTAAGCTATGAGTATAGCGACCAGGGCGGCTATCCTTACGGACTTTATGATAAAGAAAACGGAACTGTTGCCAAACCCGCTTACGATGAAGAAAGCAGTTACTACCGCAATCTGCTGAATGCCGGACTGAATCTGGAATATCAGGCGCAAAACTTCATTCTGAGTGCCGTCACCGGCTATCAGTGGTTGCGCGACCGCATGTTCATGGACCAGGATTTCTCCGCAGCCAATAACTTCAATATAGAACAGAAGCAAAGAATAAATACTTTCTCAGAAGAAATCGTTCTGAAATCCAAACCCAACCGTCGTTGGCAATGGACCACAGGCGCTTTCGGTTTCTATCAATCCCTGCATACGGACGGCCCGGTGCTTTTCCACCGGGATGGCATTACTTCGGTAATTGAAGGAAATGCAAACAGTGTTTTCGACGGTCTTGCATCAATGGGAATACCGGGCATACCTGTCATGCACCTAAGCATCAATAATGGAAGTTTGCCTGTCAGCGGAAGTTTCGACACACCGACTCTGAGCGGTGCCATTTTCCACCAGTCCACCTTCAATGATTTATTTGTCAAAGGCTTGTCGGCAACCATCGGTTTGCGAATGGACTATGAGAAAGTAAAGATGGAATATAACTCTGCCGCCGCAACCACCAACTTCAACTTCTCTATGAAGATGGGAAATCCGGCCAATCCTCAAATTATCGAGAGTCAAGGCCTCGAAGGAAATGCAGCTTATCTGGGCAAAGAATCTACCGACTACGTTCAGCTATTGCCTAAGTTTGCTTTGCAATACGAATGGAACAAGGGAAATAACATTTATGCAACTGCCGCACGTGGCTATCGTTCGGGAGGATATAACATTCAGATGTTCTCCGACCTCGTGACGGGAGTGCTCAGCAACTCCATGATGGATGCCATCATGACCGACCCTAAATTCAGCAAGTTCGCTGCCATGATTGATCAAATGAAAAAAGAATTGCCGGAGGTAAGCGATGCCACCAAGTATAAACCGGAATATACCTGGAACTACGAAATAGGAAGCCATCTCACGCTTTGGGAAGGGCGCTTGCTTGCTGACCTCTCCGCTTTCTACATGGATACACGCAACCAGCAGATTGCAAAGTTCGCAGAGAATGGTCTGGGACGTATCACAGTGAATGCAGGAAAAAGCCATAGTTACGGTGCCGAAGCAAGCCTGCGTGCCGCTCTTACCACTGCATTTACGGTAAATGCATCTTATGGATACACTTATGCTACTTTCAAAGAATACGCAACCAACGTTAAAGTGGATGGAAAAACAGAGGAAATAAATTACAACGGCAATTATGTCCCCTTCGTACCCAAACACACATTAAGTCTGGGCGGACAATACGTCTTCCGCATCAACCCGGGCCATTGGTTGGACCGCATTCAGATAAATGCCAACTACACCGGTGCCGGACGCATCTACTGGACAGAGCAGAATGACGTCAGCCAGTCCTTTTACGGCACACTGAACGGACGCCTCAGTTTGCAGAAAGGCAACGGACAGATTGACTTCTGGGTTCGCAATGCATTGGATAAAGATTATGCCGCTTTCTACTTCGAAAGCATGGGTAATGGGTTCATGCAGAAAGGACGGCCGATACAGGCGGGGATTGAATTGCGTTGCAGATTCTAAGGCAACTTCATGCCTATAAAAAATCACGAGCGTTTCCACGAAAGGGAACGCTCGTTTTCATTAAGGAAAACTGTGTTATACTGATTGTAATCCTATTGAATCTTATTCATTAATCGCACCACAACTCGGACAGCGCCCTTTTTCTTTGAGCTTCTGTCCGCAACTACCACAACAATAACGGTAAACAACAAGTGTGGTATGCATCTTTTTCAGGAAAATCCAGATGAAAGCGGCAAGGAAGACGTAGCCGATATATATCTGTGTAGTCAATATAAAGAAGAAATAACAGAAGATGCAGCAAGATGCCAGACCTAACAAATAGAACATAGCAGCAGCAGGTGAAAGCTGGCGGAACAAATCATCGAGCACTGCCAACAACACTATAATAAACAACCAGATGCCCAACAAAAAAACCGAAAGAATAAACGGTACTTTAAAAGGAGAAAGCGTAGGGTTAAAGTAGAAGTGTTCCCACGTCTCGGGCACAAAAACCTGCATAGACTCATACACCGTGGCACTGAAAGCCATCAACAGGCAAAGCAACAACGGATACACACTATCTATATCATTAAAATAAACCATCTTCAACTGTTTGCGACGGAACAGGCGAAAAACCCAAGCTCCCACAAACAAAGCGAAAATAATTACGAAATACGAAGCATGTGTGTCACTGAACAGGTAAATGAATTGGGATATACTATCCGTCGGCACAAAAGCCTGCATCATTTCCCTCTCGCCAATCCAGCCCTGTATCTCCTGAGAATGGGCCAGCTTCACCCAAACACTATCCACACTATCCGCCGAATGAATAGCGAACTCAGCCACTACCACGCGGTCTCCTTTGTAAAGGGTATTATAGCAATCTTTCACTGGCAGACAGGCAAGCACTACGGAATCTTGCACTACTTCCAGATTGGTATTCAGCGTATAGTGGCGGTCATAAAGGCAAGTTAAGGAATCGCGGGTTTCGATGCTCATTCCTTCATCGTCCAGATTGGGACGGGAATAACGGCAAGAAAAAAAACAGAAGCACAAGAATAAAGAAATGCAGAACAGTGCAGACCTGCGCAAAGAAAAGAAACTATATACCTTGCGTAGCCCTATGCTGATTCGCATTCCTGAATCATATTTCACTCCCTTATTCTGCATAAACTTTCATCTGACAATTTTTGCAATCAAACTCCAGTCGGAAACGCTTGCCATCGGTTCCTGACAAGTAATAAGGTTCCCGGTAAGGTGAACGCCCTTTCTGGTAAGTAGGACACCAACCCATACTATAGCGCAGGCAATGCTTGCAGAACATCAGGACAGCACCCGGAACAGATTGCTTTTCATAAGCCGGAGCCACGGAGGCAATGCCGTGGTCAGTATAGAAAGAAGCGGCACGGGTGTTCATCACATTACCGAGATACGTCAATGAAGTTCCGGAAGCAGCCGGTTTATGCGAAGTATCCGAAAGCGGGAAAGGATGGGCAGTAGGTTTCCAGACAGCCAGTTCCTGACGGTAGTTGATACGGCGGACAGTAATGAGTTTTTCTATAATCTGGCGACGCCATTCGGCTACGATGGAAGCTGGTAGAAACCAATTGTCGGAAAAATGTATTTCAATATCAAAACCGGTTTCGGACGAATGATGATTCGTTCCTACAGGAAGGCAGGTTTCAAAGGGAGTGTTTCCCAATTTGCCGAGTTGCGTGCGCAGATTATCCGCCTGCGGGGTACGGGCAAGTTCTTTCTGATAAGGGAAAGAAAGGGTCACGCTATTATCATCCTCATCCGTAGCAGTCAAGGCAAAGCCAAAAGCTGTATCTGCCAAAAGCAAGGATACGGCAATCTTCCGCTCGGAAGACTTGCGGGAAAGCAGCTTTTCAAATTCCTGATCAAAGTTGCGATAGAGCACAGTTCGCGGACGGATACGGGGCATTTCACCTGCCGGATAAAGTTTATTTCCATCCACGCGGTTGATGCGGAAACCTTGCAGACGGCCCTGTTCATCCAGATAGCATACGCCATCGCCATTATTGAAAGATTTCAGTCCGGCCACCGTGAGGTAGTTTCCACGCTGCTCCTTCATGGTTCCCATCTCTTCGCCGAGAGATTTCGGGGTATCGAAAGAGAAAATCTCTTCACTACGTCCATGCAGGAAGTAGTGGGTAAATCCGCGGCTGAAACTCTTGTCCAGTTGCGGCCGGAAAGTATAACGGCAGGTACCGGAAGAAGCACGCACATATTCTTTGCGACGTGCAAAGATGGCATCCAACTTTTGACGATAAGCCGCCGTGACATTCTTTACGTAAGAGACATCTTTCAGACGCCCTTCTATTTTAAGGGAAGTAGCACCCGCATCGAGCAATTCTTCCAGAATATCGCTCTGATTCAAATCTTTAAGAGAAAGCAAATGCTTATCGCGCACTATCACTTTTCCGTCCGCATCCGTCAGAGTGAAAGGCAGGCGGCAAAACTGTGCGCACTCACCCCGGTTAGCACTACGCCCGAAACATGCCTGACTGACATAGCATTGTCCGCTATAGCTGACACAAAGCGCACCATGTACGAAAATCTCCAACGGAACCTCAGGACAAACTTTATGAATATGATTGATATCCTGCAAAGAAAGTTCACGTGCCAGCACTACTTGCCGGAAACCGGCTTCTGCCAGGAAACGTACTTTCTCCGGCGTACGATTATCCATTTGCGTACTGGCATGCAGAGGGATAGGCGGCAGGTTCAGACGGGTTATTCCCATATCCTGCACAATGAGTGCATCGACACCCGCACGATACAAATCCCAAATCATAGCCTCCGTTTCCACCAGTTCCTCTTCTTTCAGAATCGTATTGACAGTAACATATATCCGAGCATTATACAAATGGGCATGCGCCACCAAAGTCGCTATATCTTCCAACGAATTACCGGCAGCCACACGTGCACCAAAGCGGGGTGCACCGATATATACCGCATCCGCACCATGATTGATAGCCTCGATACCACATTCCAGATTCTTGGCAGGTGCCAGTAGTTCTATCTTCCGTTGTTTAATCATTTTATATCGTTGATATTATACGGAGTTTCCTGATATACAAAGTAGTTCAGCCAATTGGAAAACAGCAAATTGGCATGAGCACGCCAGCGTACCATCACACCTTTGTCCAAATCATTATCCACATAATAATTACGAGGCACTTCAATAGGCAGTCCTTTACCTAAATCTCTGCGATATTCTGTATCCAGTGTCAACGGAGAGTACTCCGAATGTCCGGTCACAAAGAATTCACGCCCGCCACGTGCCACAACAAGATGCACGCCTGCCTCTTCCGATTCGGAGAGCAAAGTCAGTTCCGGCACTTTCAGGATATCTTCTTTCCGCACTTCCGTATGGCGGCTATGTGGAACATAAAACACATCATCGAAGCCACGGAAAATGGCATGCAGCGGCTGCAACGGACGATGTTCGAAAATGCCGAACATCTTCTTATCCAATGCATGCTTGGGCACTCCATAATGATGATAAAGTCCGGCCTGTGCCGCCCAGCATATATAAAGGGTAGATGTGACGTGCGTACGCGCCCAGTCGAAGATTTCCATTATTTCGTCCCAGTAAGTCACTTCTTCAAAATCCAGTTGCTCTACCGGGGCACCGGTGATAATCATACCATCGTACTTCTCGCCACGCATCTGTTCAAAGTCTGTATAGAACGTCTGCATGTGTTCAACAGGCGTATTCTTAGATGTATGACTCTTGATTTTCATGAACGAGATTTCTACTTGAAGCGGGGTATTAGAGAGTAAACGCACAAGGTCTGTCTCCGTGGTAATCTTCAAAGGCATCAAGTTCAGGATAACGATGCGCAACGGACGGATGTCCTGTTGCGTGGCGCGCGAGTTGTCAATGACAAATATATTCTCTTCTTTCAGCAACTCTATCGCCGGCAGCTTATCAGGTAAATTTAATGGCATAAGTCCTCAGATTATCTTTAATTTGACTACAAAGGTACGGATAATTTTGAAATCTCCCGCGAAAGAATGAAAATGTAGAGTAAAACCTGTTTATTTATCCTCTTCATACAAAGCATGATAAGTAAAACTTTTAACATAAAAAGCACTTTCTATTTTACATTCAAAAATATTATTTTACCTTTGGCGTCCGTTAACGTTAATCAACGTTGAAGAACATAAAAGAAAGAATAGAACCTGAATTCAAGCGTGACTTCAAGTAATTAGCATCCTAAAGCCGACAGACTTTTCCATACCAGTTATGGTCCTACTCAATCCCCCCAATATTCTGATGCATTGATTGCTTAGTAAAATTAAGTATTAATCCGGAATGCATACATACATTCCAATAACAAAACGACAATGAATAGAAAAAGCAGCAAAAACAAGAGTTTGATGGCCCTATTGCTATGTACAATTCCGCTGTTTACAGCTTGTGTCAACGAAATTGAATCAGAGGATTCTTCCGGAACCGTCCCAATCAAGTTCTCCACAAAAGTCAGTAATACCAATACCCGTGTTACAGATACAGCATTTGAGAAAGGAGATAAGGTAGGATTGTATGCAATGCTACCTTCCACTTCAATCACAGAAAAACGCTATATAGACAATATATGGCTGGAATGTGGAGAAAATGAGATCTTTACTCCCGAAAAGACAGTGTTCTACCCCGCAGGAGATGCAACACTTGACTTTATCAGCTATTATCCTTATCTGAAAACGGGAATTCCAATAGGTAAATCTACTATTCCCGTATCCACCCAAACCGATCAGAGCAAGGACGGTAATCGTGTCTTGTCTGACTTTTTAATAGCATCAGAAGAAGATATAGCAAGTAGTGAAGATGCAGTAGAGCTACAGTACAAGCATAAATTTACCAAGATAAAAATCATAATCACTCCCGGTGCTGGAGAAGATGTTACAAAAATGTATAATGCCAAACCCAGAATTATAGCAACAGGCTTCAATACCAAAGCAGAATATGACACAAAGACAGATACTTTTATAAATCTTACTGAAGAAGCAGATATCATTCCTCATGGTGAGTGGAATATAACGAGTGGTAACTTAACAGGAAAAGAATTTATTATCATACCACAAAAGATATCCCCTGATATACAATCGTTCACAATGGAATGGAATGGAAAAGTATACACCTGTCCGATGCCGGAAATAACCATGCAAGGAAGTACGCAATGCCAAATAAAGATCACGGCTATGCAGGCCACAAGCCACACCCTTACCGGAATAGCCAGTAAAGTTGACGACTGGGTGAATGGGGAAAATAAAGACACTGATAATAAAGGAGGTATCACAACCATCCGCCTCGCGGCATTATCTTTTTCCCAATCGAATGTATATAGGGTTTATCATGGAGGAAAGCCTATAGCAGAAGTCTGCAAAGAGTACTTGAAATCTGACCAAATCACTTCTAAAGCCATCGTTGTATATCCGGTCAAAGAAAACGAGCAAAGTGACCTGAGTCACGGCACCGTTCTACAACTACAGGACGAGAAAGAAGCAATAAATGGTGGAATAATAAGCTGGGATATCAATAAAAACACTTTCAATTATACAGAAGGTAGTTCCCAAATCATTAATAAGGTCTATCTCAATGCGGAAGGTGCTATTCTATTAGAAAAACCGGAGAATCCTATCAGCATAGATATTGTCAGCCATACCATCAGAGACATACGTAATGGAAACACCTGTGAGTATCCAATCGTAAAAGTTGGTACACAGTACTGGATGGGAGAAGATTTACATGCAACAGCATATAGGGATGGTACTACCTTAAGCAAACAAACAAATTTGGGGAAAGGGGAGAGTTACTTCAAGCCCAAAGATTATGAAGCTTATTTCTATAATGGCGAAGCCGTACTTAAAAACAATTTAGCACCAACAGGATGGAAAATTCCCAATACGAATGATTGGCAGTCTTTAAAAGCTTATATAGGAAATGATGCCTCTTTAATAAAAGCCGGAGATTGGGAAGCATCAACAGAAGGCAAACCCGCTTGCCCGGCTTCCAATCTGACAGACTTTGCTGTATATCCGGTAGGTATGTGGGGTGATGGACAGCATTTGCTTAAAAACAAATTAGTCGGTTACTGGACATTGAACAATGAAGATGGTAGTAGTAGTATACCAGAACAAACTGTTTTCTTCACCGGAAGTAGTAACTTATGTGACTCAGGCAATACCCTCGTTTCGAAAGCAAGTTATTATAAAGCCCTTTCGATACGCTGTATAAAAGAATAGCCGGATAAAAAAAGCATATCTCATTTCTTTTTCGTATTTTTGTTCCCAATGTACAAATAGTTTTGTTCACCGAACAGAGACAACGAAAAAGAAATGAGAATTATCGACCTGATACACAGCAATGAGAAGACAGCTTTCTCCTTTGAAATACTGCCACCGCTGAAAGGCACAGGCATCGAAAAGCTGTACGAAACCATAGATACTTTACGGGAATTTGACCCTAAATACATCAATATTACCACGCATCGCAGCGAATATGTATACAAAGACCTGGGCAATGGTTTGTTTCAGCGCAATCGCTTACGCCGTCGTCCGGGAACTGTTGCCGTAGCCGGTGCTATCCAGAATAAATACAATATCACCGTAGTACCGCATCTTCTTTGCAGTGGTTTCACTCGTGAAGAAACGGAATATGTACTGCTTGACTTACAATTCCTTGGCATCACAGACCTACTTGTATTGCGTGGAGATAAGGCAAAACACGAATCAGTATTTACTCCCGAAGGCGACGGCTATCACCACGCCATCGAATTACAGGAACAAATCAACAATTTCAATAAAGGCATCTTCGTAGATGGCTCGGAAATGAAAGTAACGAATACACCATTTTCTTATGGTGTGGCGTGTTATCCTGAGAAACATGAAGAAGCACCCAATATTGATACTGATATTCATTGGTTAAAACAAAAAATGGAAGCAGGGGCAGAGTATGCTGTCACACAGCTTTTCTATGATAATCGAAAATATTTTGACTTCGTGGAACGTGCACAGAAAGCAGGCGTTACTATCCCCATTATTCCTGGCATCAAACCATTCAAGAAGATGTCACAAATCAGTATGATCCCCAAGACTTTTAAGGTAGATCTACCCGAGGAATTGGCGCGTGAAGCAATGAAATGCAAGACGGATGAAGAGGCCAAACAAGTGGGTATTGAATGGTGTGTACAGCAATGCAAAGAATTAGTGGGACATGGGGTGCCCAGCATCCACTTCTACTCCATTGGGGCTGTAGACAGTATAAAAGAAGTTGCAAAGCAGGTCTACTAGGAAAAGTTGAAAATGGATAAGTTGAGAGTTGAAGTAATTCAATCGTTAATCAATAACTAAATCGTAAATAATATCGTGTTTTTCAAAGATGTAATAGGACAGGAAGCCGCAAAAGAGCGATTAAGGCAAGAAGTGCGAGAAGGACGTATTCCTCATGCACAACTATTTTGCGGCCCATCGGGAGTAGGAAAACTTCCATTGGCAATGGCCTATGCACGTTACATCTGCTGCCCGAATCGCACTGAAACAGATGCTTGCGGCACCTGCCCTTCTTGTGTCAAATGGAACAAACTGGTACATCCTGATGTACATTTTGTCTTCCCCATCGTAAAAAAAGGAAAGAAGGAAGTTTGTAATGACTATATAGCCGACTGGCGGCATTTGGTATTGAGTAGTCCTTATTTCAGTCTCAACCACTGGCTCAATGAGATGGACGCCGAAAACGGGCAAGCCATCATCTACGCAAAGGAAAGCGATGAAATTGTACGAAAACTCAGTTTGAAGTCAAGCGAAGGCGGATACAAAGTCACTATCGTATGGCTGCCGGAAAAAATGCATGCAGTCTGCGCCAACAAATTATTGAAACTTCTGGAAGAGCCACCTGAAAAGACAGTATTCCTATTGATATCCGAGACTCCTGAGATGATTTTACCAACTATCCTAAGCCGTACACAACGTTTCAATATCCGCAAGATAGAAGAAACAGACATAGCCAATGCTTTGCAACAGAAATATGGTGTACGACCCAACGATAGTTTCACCTTGGCACATCTGGCCAATGGTGACTTTATCAAAGCATTGGAAACTATTCATCTGAATGAGGAAAATGAACTATTCTTCGAACTATTTGTCAGCCTCATGCGTCTATCCTATCAACGAAAAATACGGGAAATGAAGCAATGGAGCGAACAACTCGCAAGCATAGGGCGCGAACGGCAAAAGAATTTTCTGGCATATGCCCAACGCATGATACGCGAAAATTTCATCTACAATCTGCACAGCAAGGAGATGAACTACATGACTTTGCCCGAGCAGAATTTTGCCACCCGCTTTGCTCCCTTTATCAATGAACGGAATGTGATAGGAATGATGGAAGAATTGAGTGAAGCACAAATACACATTGAGCAGAACGTAAATGCCCGGATGGTATTCTTTGATTTTTCATTGAAAATGATTGTTCTACTTAAACAGTAGAAACCAGATATATAATTGTAAATAGCTAAATCATAAATAAAAAAATGGATTTTAAACTACATAACGGAAGTGGAGGTCTCTGTTGCAAAAGTTGTTGCAGACAGGACAAGCAATTGAACACCTACGACTGGTTAGCTGATATCCCCGGAAACGGAGAAGAAAGCGACATGGTGGAGGTGCAATTCAAGAATACCCGTAAAGGTTATTTCCGCAACAGCAACCATATCCCCCTTGAAAAAGGAGACATCGTAGCTGTAGAAGCCACCCCGGGACATGACATTGGCGTGGTAACCTTGACCGGACGACTCGTTCCGCTACAAATGAGGAAAGCAAATATCAAATCCGAAGCTGACATCAAACGTATCTACCGCAAGGCAAAACAAGTAGATATGGACAAGTACAACGAGGCCAAAGACCGCGAGCACAGTACGATGATACGTGCCCGCCAGATTGCCCTCAATCTGAACCTCAATATGAAAATCGGTGATGTGGAATATCAGGGAGACGGTAATAAAGCAATCTTCTATTATATTGCTGACGAACGCGTGGACTTCCGCCAGCTTATCAAAGTACTGGCTGACGCTTTCCATGTACGCATTGAGATGAAACAAATAGGTGCGCGCCAGGAAGCCGGACGTATCGGAGGTATTGGTCCCTGTGGACGTGAACTTTGTTGTGCAACCTGGATGACTTCCTTCGTATCGGTATCTACAAGTGCGGCACGTTATCAAGATATTTCCCTCAATCCTCAAAAGCTGGCAGGACAATGTGCCAAACTGAAATGTTGTCTCAACTATGAAGTAGATTGCTACGTAGAAGCTCAGAAACGCCTTCCTTCCAGAGAAATTGAACTGGAAACCAAAGATGGTACATTCTATTTCTTCAAAGCAGACATTCTCAGCAACCAGATAACCTACTCTACTGACAAAAACATTCCTGCCAATCTGGTTACCATCAGCGGCAAGCGCGCGTTCGAAATCATCGGCATGAATAAGCGGGGTACTAAACCTGACAGCCTTATAGAAGAGACACGCCGTGTAGAACCTAAAAAACCAGTAGACTTACTGGAACAAGAAAGTCTGACCCGGTTCGACCGTAGCCGCAAGGCAAAAAACGGTGGAGAGAATAACGGTGGTGGAAACGGTAATAATAACCGCAAGAAAAAGAAAAAAGGAAATCCTAACCAACCAGCGGAACAACAACCCAGGCAACGTCCGCAAAATGACTTCAAACCCCAAAATGGTACCAAACCTCAGAGCGACCAGCCCAGGCAGCAAGGTGATCAACCTAAACCGCAAAGAGACCGGCAGCAAGGAGATCAGCCCAGACGTAATAAGCCACCAAGGAACAATCGTGAACGGGGCGACGGACAACGCGAGAACGGTCAGCGCAATGATAAAGGTACCAGACCAAATAATCCACCTAGACAACAAGGAGAGAAACCAGCCGGAAATGAAAAACCTGCTCAAGCATAAGACGGTTCTCCGAAAGAGTTTGATACTGCTGTTTGCCGCAAGCTTCTGTATGGCTTGCGACGAACAGACAGTCTATCATACCTTTCAATCCCTGCCCGCGAAAGGGTGGCAGAGGAAAGATACACTATTCTTCAATGCCATGGTTCCAGACTCCGCTACGCTCTACAACGTATCCGTAGAAGTCAGAAACCGGAACAATTATCCTTATCAGAACCTACCTCTTCTTATTTATTACGACAGCCCGGAAGCCCAGAACATCAAAAGGGACACATTAGAACTGAAACTTGCTGACAGTGCAGGAATCTGGCTAGGTGACGGTTGGGGTGGATTATATCAGTCAACCCTCTCCGCAGGACGCATTCGTATAGGAAAAGCCGGAGAATACCGCTTTAAAATCACACACCTCCTGCCGGACGAAGTTCTCCCCGGCATCAATGACATAGGAATTAAATTAAAACGCTGAAAGTCTCTTTTTACGTCCTGCATCAATCCGCAAGAAGATGAACAGCAGAATAGTGAAGCCCCAAAGCGAGGAACCGCCATAACTAAAGAATGGCAATGGAATACCAATCACAGGCGTTAACCCCAGCACCATACCTACATTTATAAATAGGTGGAACAAGAAGATACTGACCACCGAATAGCCATACACCCTGCCAAAAGCGGATGGTTGCCGTTCTGCCACAGCTATCAGGCGAAGTATCAATATAAGGAATAGAAGCAGTACGGCAGCAGAACCGATAAACCCTTCTTCCTCACCCACCGTGCAGAAAATGAAGTCCGTATCCTGTTCGGGGACATATTTCAATTTAGTCTGCGTACCATTCAGAAACCCCTTTCCAGTCAATCCTCCCGAACCGATAGCAATCTTGGACTGGTTCACATTGTATCCTGCACCAGCCAAGTCTTCTTCCATACCCAATACCACTTTGATACGTATCTGCTGATGCGGTTCTAATACCTTATTGAAGAAATAATCACTTGAATACAGAAAGCCAATAGAGCCAATGGCAAACAAACCTATCAGAAAATAGCTGAGGTGTCGCTCACTCAAAGAAAGAAAAATAAGATACCCAACTACCAAAACGCATAATCCCCACTGTACCCAAACCAAGTTGAATGGAACCACGTATTCTGAGATAATATAAGCTATCAACAATCCCCCTACTGTAACCAATAATATATTGCGTACAGGTTCCCACTTTTTCTTATATACCCACACCATACCCGCAGCAGACAACAGTACCATAGACAGTACTGCGAACTCACCTATCGGTGTCGGTGTATCGGCAATGAATACTTGATCGAAGCGAATACCCACCACAAAATAGACTACCGCACACAAACCGGAAAATAACACTACACCTGGCATTCCTTCCCGGTACAGTACCAGGAAGAATGCAGTATACACCAATGCAGAACCCGTTTCCCGTTGCAGGATAATCAGCACCATTGGAAGTAGAATAAGAAAGACCATCATCAATATATTCTTCCAGTTCTTCATGGTGAACGAATAGGAATTCATATACTTGGCAAGCGCTAATGCCGTGGCAAACTTGGCAAACTCTGCAGGCTGTAGACTGACCGGCCCCATCACTAGCCACGACCGGGACCCCTTGGTATCGGGAGCTATAAATATGGTAACCACAAGCAATATGGCAAGTGCTATATAAATCAAGTAGGCAAACATATCATAGATATCATCTTCCAACATCAGCAACACAAATCCCAAACCGAAAGAACAGACAATCCATACCAACTGCTTGCCAGCACGGGTAGAGAAATCCCAAAAGTCACGGTCGCCATAGTCATAACTCGCCCCGCAGACACTAAACCATCCGAATACGATAAGAATCAGATAAACGCAAATCGTCACCCAATCCAATGATTTCCATATACTATCTCTCCTCGTTACCATACATTATAACACGGTTACTCATCTCCTCCGCCCGTTCCTCACTGGCAGGCGAAAGCTTTCCGTTCAAATATTGTTCCATCATTAAAGCACCATAAGGTACTCCATAAGTAGCTCCCCAACCGCCATTTTCCACATAAACAGCAATGGCAATCTTCGGCTTGTCCATAGGGGCAAATCCTATAAATGCGGAGTGGTCATGTCCACGATTTTGCGCCGTACCAGTCTTTCCGCAAACCTCTACACCAGGCAGAATAGTTCCTGCAATACGGCAAGTAGCACTTCCGGTAACTCCCGTTACGGCCGCCCGCATCCCTTCTACTATTTCTTCATAGTACTGGCGATCAATGGAAGTATACCGACGTTCCCGATAGATGCTGTCCAACTCTGCCTCCTGAATTTCCTTTACAATATGGGGTGTTATAAAGTAACCACGATTGGCAATGGTAGCCGCCAGATTCGCCATTTGCAAAGGAGTACTCAATACTTCCCCCTGACCGATAGAAATACTGATTACCGTCAGTCCGTTCCACGAACCGCGATAGGCTTTATCATACACACCTGCATTTGGAATAAATCCACGCTTTTCTCCGGGAAGATCCGTACCTAATCGATAGCCGAATCCTTGGGAAACCATATGATCTTTCCAAACTGTAATTGCATTTTGTGGCGAACCATACTTCCGATCACCAAACATGCGATAAAGCCCCCAACAGAAGTAAGCGTTACAAGAGGTAGCGATTGCCGGAATCAGTGGCAACGGCGACCCATGCCCGTGACAACCTACCCGCAAACCACCATAGATAAATCCGTGGGAACAAGGGAAAGATGTGGAAGGCTGAATAATTCCTTCTTGCAGAAAAGTCAAAGCTTGTGCCGTCTTAAAAGTAGAACCCGGCGGATAAGATCCCATAATGGCGCGATTCAATAACGGCTTCTGTTTATCCATTTGCAACATCTGATGATTTTTTCCACGTTGACGACCAATCATCAGATGCGGGTCAAAGTTCGGAGCCGATACAAGACAAAGAATCTCGCCCGTCTCCGGTTCAATAGCTACAATCGCACCAATTTTGTTCTTCATCAGGCGTTCACCCAATCTCTGTAACTCAATATCCAATCCTAATGTCAAGTTCTTACCCGGTACGGACGAACGATCCAGTTTTCCATCCATATAATGTCCCTGTATTCGTCCATGCGCGTCACGAAGCAGAATCTCAACCCCCTTCTCTCCACGCAGATATTTCTCATAAGACTTTTCAATTCCCTGCTTGCCTATGTAATCACCACGAATATAATAGTCATCCAACTCAATATCTTTCATTGACACTTCACCAATATCCCCTAAAGCATGACCGGCAGCATCATACGTATATTGCCGGATCGTACGCCTCTGAATATAGAAACCGGGGAATTTGAAAAGTTTCTCCTGAAACACACCGCACTCTTCTGCCGAGAGTTGCGTCATAAAAACCTGATGCGTATATCTTGAGTAGCCAGGGTTCATCCAGCGGTTCTTCACATCCGCCATTCGCTTAAGAAGCTGTTCTTTGGTAATATTCAGTGTACGGCAAAAATCTAGCGTATCGAGTTGTGTCACCTCCCGTGGCACAAATGTAATATCATATGCCGGCTGATTAAACACCAACAACTTCCCATTGCGGTCATAAATCGCACCACGTGAAGGATACTGGATTTTATTAAGGAAAGCATTACTATCTGCATTCTTTTTGTAGCTATCAGTCATGACTTGCAGCACAAAAAGGCGCATAATATAGATGATGACAATCACAATCGCCACCCCACCTATCACCAATTTCCGCTTTTCGAGTACGTAATCTTTAGCCATTTTACTTTTTCCTCACTCCTTCTATAGCCATTACACAGGTTATAGTCAGCAACGCACTTGCCACAATTCTCAGTAGCAACGTTCCGATGTGGGCGAACGAAAAGAATTCTATGGTAAGTAATATTGCATGATGAACAAAAACACTGACAACCAAATATTTCAGAAAAGGAGCAATTCCCATCGACTTTATCGAAGGAACTATATTCTCCAATGTATCCCGTGGTACAAACAATCGCAGGAAAGTAGGCCGCAAGAAAGCCAACGCTACCGTAGCCGCCGCATTCATGCCCGGCGTATCCGAGAAAATGTCCACTGTCAGTCCCAGAAAAAACGCCCATAGCATCAAGGCATTTCTCGGCGTTTCCGACTCGAACTTCAGTATGAGATAGATATATAGAAAAGGAGTGGCATATCCGGCAATATGCACATTGTTCAATATCAGCACCTGCAATAGCACCAAACCAATAAACCAACCTAATTTATGCAGATAATTGATGACCACCTCTTATAAAATTAAAAATTGAGAATTAAAAATTAAAAAATGAAGGGGAGTTTATTCCCTTATCACTTTTTCATTCTATCATTTTATCACCTCATCACTCTATCACTTTTCCTCTTCCTTCTCCAGTGCTTTCTGCTCTTCCTGTCCCGTACGGGCAATTACCCGCACATTACTCACCTTTCCGAAGTCCGTAGCCAGTTTTATCTTCAATAGATAAGAAAGACCGTCGTGTGAGTCGGACATATCATCCACGGTACCTACTAAGATTCCAGCGGGGAACACTGTAGAGTAACCGCTTGTCACAACCGTATCGCCTAGGTTGAACTCGGCATGACGAGGCAAATCTTTCAGATAAGCAAAACGAGAATCTCCATATTCCCACTTCAAATAGCCGAAATAGTCACTGCCCACAATCTTACAACTAATGCTCGATTTACTGTTCAGCAACGGAATCACGGTAGAATAATGCTGAGAAGTCTTATAGACGATACCTACCACCCCATTGGCATCTACCACACCCATTTCCGGACGGATACCTGCACTGGTTCCCTCATCAAGAGTGATATAGTTATCCAGCCGATTCAAACTATTCTTAATCACATTCGCCTTGAATATCTGATATTCTTCCGGTTCGAGCCGCTCCAGACTATACAATCTGGCAGAGTCCATACCGTTATTTTTCAGCGTTTTTTCAAGAAATGCCACCCGCTGCTCCAGCCACATGTTGCGATCCAACAGGTCTTCATTGGTTGTTTTCAGATGGAAGTAAGAAGTAATAGCTCCCGAAATATCATAAACTTTCCCCGCCACGCTATTCGCAGAAGTGAAAAACACGCTCTGCTGATAGTAATTGAAGCGGAATAATAAAACAAAACTGGCTGCCTCTAACAACAGAAAGAGGAACCAGTAGTTGTATTTAACAAGAAAGTTCAGTAAATTTCGCATATCCCTTTATTACCGCATAAGGAATGAGAAACGATCCACATTCTTCAATGCAACACCCGTACCTTTAGCAACAGCATGCAAAGGGTCTTCGGCAATGTGGAACGGAATGTTTATCTTATCTGTCAAACGCTTGTCGAGTCCGCGGAGCAATGCACCACCACCTGCCAGATAAATACCATTATGCACGATATCGGCATACAATTCGGGAGGTGTATTTTCTAACGCATTCAAGATAGCAGTTTCAATTTTGGAGATTGATTTCTCCAGACAGTGTGCCACTTCCTGATAGCATACGGGCACTTCCATAGGCAGGGCCGTGATACGGTTCGGACCGTGAACGATATAATCTTCCGGAGCATCCTCACCAAGTTCGGTCAGGGCAGCACCCACATTAATCTTAATACGTTCGGCCATACGCTCGCTGACCTTCACGTTATGCTGGCGGCTCATGTACTCCTGGATGTCAGCAGTCAAGTCGTCACCGGCAATGCGGATAGAATTGTTGGCTACGATACCACCCAAAGAGATAACGGCAATTTCAGTAGAACCACCACCTATATCTACAATCATGTTACCTTCCGGAGCTTCCACGTCGATACCGATACCGATAGCGGCAGCCATAGGTTCGAAAATCAGATAAACGTCGCGTCCGCCGGCATGTTCGGCAGAGTCACGTACGGCACGCAATTCTACTTCAGTACTACCCGAGGGGACACCAATTACCATACGAAGCGAAGGAGAGAACAGACGGCTACGGTTATTCACCATCTTTATCAGACCACGTATCATTTGCTCGCAAGCATAGAAATCGGCAATTACACCGTCGCGGAGCGGACGGATGGTACGTATGTTTTCGTGGGTCTTTTCGTGCATCATCTTTGCCTTATCACCCACGGCAATCATCTTATCGGTACGACGATCGAGAGCTACCACCGAAGGCTCATCCACCACAATCTTGCCATTGGTTGTGATAATGGTATTGGCGGTACCAAGGTCCATCGCTATTTCTTGCGTAAAAGAGAATAATCCCATTGTTTTTAAGTATTAAATATTAAATATTAAATATTAATTGACGGCGCTATCACTCTTCGACCACACTGAATTAATATTTAATACTTAATAATTGATATTTGAATATTAGTGTTTAAAATGACGGATTCCCGTAGTCACCATTGCGATGCCATGTTCATTGCAATAGTCGAACGAGAGTTGGTCTTTAATCGAGCCACCCGGCTGGATAACGGCAGTCACACCTTCACCTCCAGCAATTTCCACACAATCGGGGAAAGGGAAGAAAGCGTCGGATGCCATTACGGCACCTTTCAGGTCGAAACCGAAATTCTTAGCTTTTTCAATAGCTTGCTTCAAAGCATCCACACGTGAAGTCTGTCCTATGCCGCTTGCCAGCAATTGTCTGCCTTTTACCAGTACGATGGCGTTGGATTTACTGTTCTTCACAATCTTATTTGCAAAGAGCATATCTTCTATTTCCTGTGCAGTAGGAGCTTTGGTGGTTACTGTCTTCAAATCTTCCGGCTGTTCGATGTTCAAGTCACGATCCTGAACCAATACCCCATTCAGCAATGAGCGGAACTGTTTCTTCGGCAATGTGGTCGGTTTACGAACCAAAATGATACGGTTCTTTTTCTGTCCCAATATTTCCAGTGCATCCACATCGTAGTCGGGAGCGATAATTACTTCAAAGAAAATCTTGTTAATTTCCTCAGCAGCTTCCTTATCAATCACACCGTTCGTGATGAGCACACCACCGAAAGCAGATACCGGGTCGCCTGCCAATGCATCGTTCCATGCTTCGAGCACCGTGGGGCGTGAAGCCAGACCGCAAGCATTGTTATGTTTCAATACGGCAAACGTTATATCTTCAAATTCGTCTATCAGGTCAACGGCAGCGTTGATATCAAGCAAGTTATTGTAAGAAATCTCTTTTCCATGAATCTGGTCGAACATTCCTTCCAGATTTCCGTAGAAGTAACCCTTCTGGTGCGGGTTTTCTCCATAACGCAAAGTCTTCTGATTGTTGGCAGAGCAACGGAATGCCGAACCTTCTTCACCATCGAAGTAGTTGAAAATGGCCGAATCATAGTGGGAAGAAACAGCAAACGCCTCTTTGGCGAACCAACGGCGTTCTTCGATAGAGGTAGCAGCTCCGTGTTCCATCAGCATGTCGCGGAACGGCTGGTATTGAGCCTGAGAAGCTATAATCACTACATCATTAAAATTTTTGGCAGCGGCACGTATCAGAGAGATACCACCTATATCAATTTTCTCGATGATAGATGCTTCATCGGCACCGGAAGCCACAGTAGCTTCAAACGGATACAGGTCGACGATAACGAGGTCTATTTCGGGAATTTCATATTTTTCTATTTGTTGCATATCCTGTTCCAGTCCGCGGCGGCAAAGAATACCACCGAACACCTTCGGGTGCAAGGTTTTCACACGTCCTCCCAGGATAGAGGGGTATGTTGTCAGGTCTTCCACTGCCTTACAGGGATAACCCAGGGATTCTATAAACTGACGAGTTCCGCCGGTTGACAGAAACTCTACTCCTTCTTCATGCAGTTTGGTAATGATTTCATCCAAACCTTCCTTATGATAAACCGATACCAGAGCGGTTTTAATTTTTTTTGTTTCAGACATGGATTTGCGTATTAACGATTTGATGTGCAAAGGTACTAAAAATGTTTATTTGCCCATATACTCAAACACAATAAATTAGGTATAATTAAAAAAGGTAGCAATCCTGTTTAGGATTTACTACCTTTTGCTTTATCTTTCGTAAAGTAGGAACTCTGAATATCATTGCGTTATCAGAGCATTTTTGCCAACGTAGTGGCAAAGTCTTGCCATCGCATTGGCAAAGTCTTGCCATCACGGTGGCAAAGTTTTGCCAACGCGGTGGCAGTAATTACCAGATAGAGACGCGTTCTGCTACCGGTACGAACATCGGGTCTTTTTCAGTAATACCGAATGCCTCGTTCCATGCTGCAATGTGTGGCAACGCAGCATCTACACGCCATTTACCCAAAGAGTGCACATCCATCTTCGTTAATTGCAGAATGGCTTCGGGACGGGTATTGTTAGCCCAAACATTGGCATAGGCAAGGAAGAAACGTTGTTCGGGAGTGAAACCGTCTTTTACTTCCAGCGGAGCAGCAGCCGTAGCTTTCTTGAATGCCTGGAAAGAAACCTGCAAACCGCCGTGGTCGGCAATGTTCTCACCCAATGTCATACGTCCGTTGGCATGTACACCCGGAGCCACTTCGATGCTGTCGAAGAAAGCAACCATCACATCGGCACGTTTTTCAAAGTTCTTGGCATCCTCTTCTGTCCACCAATCTTTCAGATTACCGTCTTTGTCGTACTGGCGTCCCTGATCGTCGAATCCGTGTGTCATTTCATGACCGATTACTACACCGATGGCACCGTAGTTGAAGGCATCGTCAGCTTCCATATCGAAGAAGGGGTATTGCAGGATACCGGCAGGGAAACAGATTTCGTTCGTTGTTGGATTGTAATAAGCGTTTACGGTTTGCGGGGTCATCAGCCATTCGTCCTTGTCCACCGGTTTGCCGGCTTTCGCAACCATTTCGGCAAAGCCCCACAAGTTGGCACGCTTGATGTTATTCCAGTATGAATCATCTTTGATTTCAAGTGTGGAATAATCTTTCCACTTATCAGGATAACCAATCTTTACGTGGAAAGTAGCCAATTTTTCCTGTGCTTTCAGTTTGGTTTCATCGCTCATCCAAGGCAGGTTATTGATGCGTTCGCCCAGACTTGCCTGGAGATTCTTTACTAACGTTACCATACGTTCTTTGGCAGCAGCAGGGAAATACTTCTCTACATACATCTGTCCCACAGCTTCACCCAGCGCAGAGCTGACAACAGAAACAGCCGTCTTCCAGCGGGGCTGCATCTCTTGTGTTCCAGACATGGTGCGATCGTAGAAGTCGAAGTTTTGTTGAGCCATTTCGTCATTCAGGAAGTTGGCGGCGGCATCAATCAGTTTCCATTGCAGGTAGAGAGACTGCTGGTCAACAGGCAATGTATCCAGAATGTTGGCAGCCTCGGCCAAGGAAGCGGGCTGGCCTACGATAATTTCTTTTACATCCTTCAAGCCAAGCTCTGACAGATAAGCGTCCCAATCGAAAGTGGGATAATTCTTCTTTATCTCTTCCATGCTCATTTTATTGTAGTTGGCATGCGGGTCGCGCAGTTCGGTGCGAGAGCGGAAAGCTTTGGCAAGACGGGTTTCCACATCCATCACTACTTCCATGCCTTTCTTGGCAGTAGCCTCGTCAAAACCTGCCAATTGGTACATCTTCTGCACATGAGTGCGGAAAGCATCGCGGATAGCAGTCGTAGCGGGATCAGCAGCCAGATAATAGTCACGTTCACCCATACTCAAACCGCTTTGGTAAGTTTGTACGGCATTCTCGTTACTATTCATTTCATCGGCAGCAACATACATTCCGAGGTAAGCACCAATACCCTGCTTGCGCAGGTTAGCCAGCAGAGCATAGACATCTTTTTTATCTTTCAGAGCGGCAATCTGTTCCAGATCGGCTTTGATGGGAGCAACACCTTCCTTATTCAGCTTCACGCTGTCCATAACAATTTTGTAAAGGTCGCCTACTTTCTGAGCCACACTGCCAGCTTCATGCTGGGTAACGGCAAGCTCTTCAATCAGACCTTGTATCTGCTTGCGATTGTTCTCGGCAAGTTCGGTGAAAGAGCCATACTGGGAATATTCGGCCGAAAGTGGATGGTTTTCAATCCAACCGCCACAGGCGTACTGATAAAAACTGCTTCCCGGAAGGGCAGTCGTGTCAAGATTGGCAAGTTTGATGCCGGCTGTCAATTCAGCCTTCTGCTTGCCCGTACCGCATCCTGCCATCATAAGGCAAATTGCAGCGAAAGGTAAATACTTGGTAAATCTCATTCTCGTATTATTAAATTGGTTGATACATGTCATTGGTTACTACGCGCTTCTTCCAGTTCAGTAGAGGCGGCATCCCACTCTTCCATCACGGAGTCGAGTTGTTGTTTCAACTTCTGATGCTGGTCGTAGAGTGCCATGTCCGAAGCGCCTTCGGGAGTTGCCATTTTTGCTTCGAGGATGGCAATGGCAGATTCAGTCTGCCCTATCTCCTCTTCACAATCAGCAACACGGCGTTCCAGTTTCTTGAGCTTCTTATTCAGTTCCTTTTGCTCTTCATAAGAGAGTTTGGCGCCGGAAGACTGCATAACAGCATCGGCACTATCCTTCCCATTGGAGGGAGAAGCCGAAAGTGTCGGCGCTTTCTGCAACTCATTCAAGCTTTCTATCTGCTTTTTCTGCAAGAAGTCGTAGATGCCGCCGAGGTGTTCTTTCACAACACCACCACCAAACTCATATACTTTAGTCGCAAGTCCGTCAAGGAAATCACGGTCGTGGCTGACTAATATCACCGTACCGTCAAATTCGCGGATAGCATCTTTCAGTACATCCTTCGAGCGCATATCCAAGTGGTTGGTCGGCTCGTCCAGTATCAGGAAGTTCACCGGTTCCAGCAGAAGCTTAATCATTGCCAGACGGGTACGTTCACCACCTGAAAGTACTTTTACCTTCTTATCGGAAGCCTCGCCACCGAACATGAAAGCACCGAGAATATCACGTATCTTCGTGCGAATATCCCCCACCGCCACGCGGTCGATGGTGTCAAATACCGTAAGACTTTCATCAAGTAATTGTGCTTGGTTCTGGGCAAAATAACCTATTTGAACATTATGCCCTAAAGTCAGTTTCCCGCTATAATCCGTGATTTCTTCCATAATGCACTTTACGAGGGTAGATTTACCTTCACCATTCTTGCCTACAAATGCCACTTTCTCACCGCGGTTAATGGTTAGATTCACATCATGGAAGATGACATGGTCACCATAAGCCTTGGCAACATCCTCACAGATGACAGGATAACTCCCACTTCGACTGCTACATACGAACTTCAGGCGCAGTGCCGAGTTGTCTTCTTCATCCACTTCGATGCGGTCTATCTTTTCCAACTGCTTGATGCGGCTTTGTACCTGCACGGCTTTCGTAGCCTTATAGCGAAAGCGTTCGATGAAGGCTTCAGTATCTTCTATCTGCTTCTGTTGGTTTTCGTAGGCACGGAGTTGCTGTTCGCGGCGCTCTTTTCGCAGCACGATGAACTCATCGTATTTCACTTTGTAGTCATAAATCTGTCCACAGGTGATTTCGATGGTGCGTGTAGTGACATTGTTGAGAAAAGCACGGTCGTGACTTACCAGCACTACCGCATTGGCACGGGTAGAGAGGAAGTTTTCCAGCCATTGGATACTCTCAATGTCAAGGTGATTAGTAGGCTCATCGAGCAACAGTACATCAGGACGGCGAAGCAAGAGCTTTGCCAATTCGATACGCATACGCCAACCACCGGAAAATTCACTGGTGGAACGATCGAAGTCCTCACGGCTGAAACCCAAGCCTTGCAGTGTCCGTTCTATTTCGGCACGGAAATTAGTCCCACCCATCATCAGGAAACGTTCGTTCTCGTGAGTGAAACGATCAATAAGTTTATGGTAATCCTCGCTATCGTAATCGGTGCGTTCGGCAAGCTGCTGATTCATACGTTCGATATTTGCCTGCATCTCGAAGATGTGTTCGAAAGCAAGTTCAGCTTCCTGCATTACGGTATGATTATCGCTGAGAATCATTACCTGAGGCAGATAACCGATAGTACATTCACGGGGAACGGCGACAACGCCGGAAGTGGGCTGTTGCAAGCCAGCCAATATTTTAAGCATGGTAGATTTACCCGCACCATTCTTACCCACCAGGGCGATACGGTCTTTTTTGTTGATAACGTAAGAGACGTCTTCGAACAAAGGCGTGGCGTTGAATTCCACCTTCAGTCCTTCTACTGATATCATAGTGTCAATGAAATTTAGCGTTCAAGACTGCAAAGGTAGTGATTTTCGGCAGTTTGTCTTCAAATTATAGTCAGAAAGAAGACATCCAATACAACATTTCTGACAGTTGGTTGGTTAAAAGAAGAAGATTCAGAGATATTTTCCGAAAAAAACGATATCTGCAACTTAACAAATTTCCTTATGTTTGCATCATGAAAAAAACACTATTAATTCTGTTCACGCTGCTGATAGCCATAGACTTTGCTTACTCTCAGCTTGCCATCCGCCGTCGGATAGCCACCCCGAAACCTGCCGACTCACTCGACATCGCTTTCTACGCCCCAAAACATGGACTGCGTGCAGGAACCATGGTGTTCGGAATCAATATGGGTGTCTGGGCCTTCGACCGTTATATCCGCAAAGCCGATTTCGCTTACATCAATCTAAATACCATCAAGAACAACATCAAGCATGGTTTTGTGTGGGATAATGATGCTATGGGCACCAATATGTTCATGCACCCCTATCACGGCAATCTGTACTACAACTCGGCCCGGTCCAACGGATACAATTACTGGCAGTCCGGGCTGTTTGCCTTCGGTGGAAGCTTCATGTGGGAGATGTTTATGGAAAACGAATATCCTTCCACCAATGACATCATAGCCACTCCCATCGGAGGTATGGCATTAGGAGAAGTCACTTACCGCATGTCCGACCTTATCCTTGACGATCGGAAAACAGGATGGTCACGTTTTGGACTGGAAGTTGCCGCATTTGTGGTATCTCCGATGCGCGGACTGACCCGTATTATCAACGGGGACGCATGGAGACGCCGTTCCACTTCGGGCAAACAGTTCGGAGTGCCCGATGTAAGCATAGAAGTCTCTGCAGGTATACGTACGCTTGAACTGAAAGATGAGATTCTGGACAAGGGTATGGGATTGGCAACCGAAATCAATATCGAGTACGGCGACCGCTTCGATGTAAAGGATACGAAACCTTACGATTACTTCTCCATAGAAGCAAATCTGAACTGGCAGGCAGAACAACCCATATTGGGACAGGTAAATATTATCGGACGCTTGATGGCCAAAGAATTAGTAAACAACCGGAAGCATTATTTGAGCCTGGGACTGTACCAACATTTTGACTACTATGATTCGGATACAATATCAGCTGTTTCAGCAAAGGTACCTTATAAATTCTGTACTCCTGCCTCGGTAGGTGGCGGACTTATCTACAAAAGGAATCTGAAAAGAAACTGGGCAATAGACGGTTATGCTTATTTGAATGCCATATTACTGGGTGGTGCGCTCAGCGACTATTACAAAGTAGACGAGCGCATCTATAACCTGGCAAGCGGCTACAGCAGTAAACTCAACTTTAATTTCACTTATAAAGACCGTTTCTCAATAACTACCATCTACGAACTCTATCACCTGTTCACTTGGAAGGGATATTCCAAAGATATAGACTGGAATCATGCAGACCCGAAAACACTAAATGCCCAGGGCGATAAATCACGGGCTATCCTCCATGCTGTGGGGATTCGTCTGGATGCGAGGTTGCGGAAACAACTCTATCTGACAGGTACATTTATGAACTACACACGTGATACGAAATACAAGTATTACGACAATGTATTTTCTAACACCTCAGAAGGACGCATCATGCTGACTTATAAATACTGAGTAATGGAGTATTTTATCTGTTCAAACTGAGAATCGAGGCATAGTAATAGACAACAGATGTAGAGATATAACTTTCTGATGAATTATCCTTCCGGCAGCTTTGGTAAATTAGAAGAATACATCTACCTTTACGTCGTACATAACAAACAGCAACCCAATTACTATACAAAAAAGAATGAAAGAGGAACGCAATGTGCAACTATTCCGGGTAGGTCCCTGCCTGTTCGGCACTTCATCTTCTATTCCGGACTGGAAGTCAGAGAAACTTATTCCTTCTCTGAGTCACTTCCTGCTATCGGAGAAAGAATCTCTGGAAAGCAAGAATAAGATAATATTCTCGCTCAACATTAAACCGGAAAAAGACATCAACGAGGAAGATTATTCGCAATACCACCAGCTCGTAGAATTCGAGTGGGAAGGCGCTACATGCAGAATCAGCGCAATGTCCGGCACCGATTCATATCTCATCACCATCCTTGCACCAAACGACACAAAAGAGTATTCAGCTTATTTCCACTCCGGCTTTGCCACAGGCACATTGTCTCTTCACGCAACGAAAGCAGATGCATTCGTACTCAACAATATACTGATGATGGTATATGCCTTCAAGACTGCCTGCATCGATACCGTACTGATGCATGCTTCCGTCATCAAGAAAGATGGAAAAGGTTACCTCTTCTTGGGAAAAAGCGGAACAGGAAAGAGTACGCACACCCGGCTGTGGCTGGAAAATATTCCCGGTTGCGAGCTGCTGAATGATGATAACCCTATCGTGCACTTTAATAAGGAAACCGGAGAAGCCATCGTATACGGCTCGCCCTGGAGTGGAAAGACGCCTTGCTACAAGAACGATTCTGTTCTGGTAGGCGCATTCGTCCGCTTGGAACAGGCACCGGAGAATATCATAAAGAAAGAAGGAGCAGCACGTGCATTTGCCTCCCTGTTACCCTCTTGTTCCTGCCTAAAAGCAGCGGAAGAACTGAACAATGGCGTTATAGAGACCGTGAAACTTCTTGCCGCCAACCTGCCGGTCTACCATCTGAAATGCCTGCCCGACAAGGCAGCAGCCGAACTAAGTTTCAACACCATCAAGTAAACAAATGATAAACAACGAACAAAAAAGAATCATCCCCAACGAGGTATTACTCCCTGAAGTGGCACGCCTCATCAGCGAAGGACACACGGTGACGTTAATCATACGTGGCAACAGTATGAATCCCTTTCTTGTGGACCGCCGCGACCGCATCGTCGTAGGTCCCTTCACTGAAACAGACTTGCAACGGGGTGCTGTTGTCCTGGCAAGGGAAAGTCTGGGGCGCATCGTCTTCCACCGTATCATCCGCCGCAACGGACAGGAATTGACACTCCTGGGCGACGGCAACCTGAAAGTAACCGAACAGGCCAACGTAGCAGACGTCATGGGAATCATGATTACCGCCATCCGCAAAGACAAAGAATATCCTTGCAGCGGACGAACCTGGCAGCGATACTCCTTCTGGTGGATGAAGTTGATGCCCATAAGACGCTGGTTGCTGGCTATATTCAGAAGAATCTAACATTAATAAATATACCATCCATGAAAATCAAGAAAGGCTTTACCCTCCACCAAGTCGGCGACGAATACATCATCATGCAGAGCGGCACCGGCAATGTAGATTTCAGTAACATCATCAGTCTGAATCCCACAGCCGCCCGACTATGGAAAAGCGTAGAAGGAAAAGAGTTCGATGTCAAAATGCTCACCATCTACCTCACGGAACACTACGAAGTGGAAGCCGACACCGCCGCATGCGATGCCCGCCAAGTAATAAAGGACTGGTTGAAAGCCGGAATCATAGAATAAGGAGATGCTACACACTTTTTCCGTGCAGCAAATCATACTAAAAAGATAAAGCATGAAGACAGCGCAGCTAAAATACATCTGGGAAGTCTCCCACGGACAACGGGGATGTATCCTCCTCTCCTGTTTCACCGGAATTATCGGTGTAGCTGTCTCTCTTGCATTTATCTACGCCTCCAAAATTGTCATTGACATTGCTACAGATGCCGCAACCGGAAGCCTGACTCATGCCGCCATCCTCACCATCGCCCTACTGATAGCACAGCTCCTTTGCAGTGCCGCTGACACCTGGCTCAGTGCTCGTATGCAGGTAGAAGCCGGAAATGCCTTGCGCCACCGTCTTTTCTCCCGACTGCTGCAAAGCCGCTGGAACGAACTGGAACGTTTCCACACCGGAGACATCGTAAACCGGGTGGAGCAGGACACTGCCGCCATCGTAGGATTACTGACCGGAACTATTCCCGCTTTCATTGTCACCGTTGTCCAGTTGCTGGCAGCATTCATCTTCTTCTGTCTGCTCGACCCATCCCTGCCGTGGGTAGTTGTAGGAATCCTACCTATCTTCCTTTTGGGCAGCCGTTTCTACATGAAACGCATGCACCGCTATACCCGGGAAATCCGGCAAAGTGACAGCCGTATTCAGTCCGTCATCCAAGAGAGCCTGCAACACCGCACCGTTATCAAAACACTGGAACAGGGTGAACGGCATATCGATAAACTGGATGACTTGCAAGATGCACTCCGCAGCCAAGTATTCGGACGCACGCGCTTTTCATTGTCAGCACGCACACTGGTCGCTTTCGCATTCTCCGGCGGCTATCTCACCGCTTTTCTTTGGGGAGCCGCCCGCCTTAGCACAGGCAGCATCACCTTCGGAACGATGACCGCTTTCCTGCAATTAGTAGGCAAAGTGCAACGCCCTGCCCTCGACCTTTCACGCCTGCTACCCTCGTTTATCAACGCGCTTACTGCCGTGGAGCGATTAATGGAGTTGGAAGAACTGCCTGTCGAAACGACTGGAGAATCGGAGTTCTTTGTAAAAACTCCGGATTTGCAACTAAAGGATATTACTTTCAGTTATTCACCCGGAGACCGCCCGATATTGAATCATTTCTCCTGCAACTTCCCCGCCGGAAGTTGTACCGCTGTTTTAGGTGAGACGGGCGCCGGTAAGACCACTCTTATCCGTCTGTTACTCGCCCTCACCACCCCGCAAGAAGGAAGCATCACACTCATGGGCGAAAGACTTTTAGTCCCTACAGGCAACCATAACTCTTCATCCGCCAACACAGCTCTACCCGAACTCTCAACTATCGAAATCTCCCCACAAACACGTGCCAACTTCGTCTATGTCCCCCAAGGAAATACCCTTTTCAGTGGTACTATCCGTGACAATCTCCTCATGGGTAATCCTCACGCCACGGCAACCGAGATGCTCCAGTCGCTCCGTACCGCCTGTGCCGACTTTGTCTTTTCCCTTCCGCAAAGCATTGATACCAGCCTCAACGAACAAGGTGGCGGCCTCAGCGAAGGACAAGCACAGCGCATTGCCATTGCCCGCGCACTCCTCCGCCCGGGACATATCTTGTTATTAGACGAAGCCACCTCCGCCCTCGACCCCGAAACCGAGCGGCAATTAATAAAAAACCTGCGCAAAGACTGTACAGGTAAAACCTTTATCTTCATCACACACCATCCTGCCGTAGCCGAGGCCTGCGAAGCAAGCATACGACTTTAAAAAAGGGAACCATCTCACGATGACTCCCTTTCATTCCTAATTTTAAATTGCTTTCGCAAAGTCTCCACGCTTAGAATAGCTTGGCAGGATATTCTCCTGCGTCCACTAAAGCCTGGATTTTATCTACAACACTCTGGCGGTCTTCAGGATAAGTCACGCCGAACCATTTACTTGTAGTGTCAAGAACTTCACATGTAGCAGTGCCGTCCTGAATCAATTTATCCACCATCAACGGGATGAAGAATTCACTCTTTAGGTTCTCCATATTCTTCGGATCACTCAGGAAGCCCTTGAAGAACTCACAGCTGTAACCGAAGTAATCGGGAGTGAAGCCCCAGAAGTTCATACTTACCGGAGTCGTTTCGGGAGTAGCTACCCACTCGCCATTGTCATCCATATATTTCACTTCACCATCCATAGGCTGAATCTTGGTGCGTTCCACAACAGAAGTCAACAAACCGTTGGCATCCGTGCCGCAAAGGCCACGAGATACGGTGCCGCTTTCACTCAAAGTATTGCCAATACGGAAACCTACCATAGAATACACATTCTTTGAACCTTCCGGCAGTGCAGAAAGGAATTTACCCATTACCTGGAAAGAGTCACGACCATAAAAGTCATCACAGTTGATTACTGCAAACGGTTCTTTAATTACATTGGCACCCATCATTACAGCATGATTCGTTCCCCAGGGTTTGGTACGACCTTCGGGACAAGTGAAGCCTTCGGGTAGGTCGTCAATAGACTGGAATACCAGTTCGCACGGAATGTGACCTTCGTATTTGGAGATGATTTTATCACGGAAGTCATTCTCAAAATCCTTACGGATAACGAAAACAAGCTTACCGAATCCAGCGTTAATGGCATCATAAATAGAATAATCCATAATAGTCTCGCCATTCGGCCCCAGTCCGTCCAATTGCTTCAAGCCACCATAACGGCTGCCCATACCGGCCGCCAATAAGAATAAAGTTGGTTTCATATTAGTTATTATTAAAAATAGGTTAGTGTATCACTGTTGATTACGCTGGCAAAATTACAAAAAATATAGTCAACAAAGGTAGACAATTAGTTCATAATTTAGCTCTATTGTACAAAACTTACCATTAGAACGGATAACCAATAGCAAAATGCCATGCCATACCATCTTTAAACTTCGGAATATTATAGTACCCCTTCTTTCCTGTTTCATACGGATCATGCAGTGCCACACCCCAGTCCAAACGGAACACAAGGAAATCCAGGTCGTACCGAAGACCAGCACCTGTGCCCAAAGCAATTTGTTTCGGGAAATTCTTCAAAGTGAGCTCTCCATTGGGCCTGGCATCATCCTTACGCATCAGCCAGACATTACCGGCATCAAGAAAGACAGCACCGTGTAAGTCACCAAGAATACGGAAACGATATTCCACGTTTGCCTCCATACGGATGTCACCCACGTGATTGATGTAAGAATACTTCTTCTCCTTATCAGGCGGATAACCACCGGGCCCGATGCTACGAGCGGAATAGGCACGGATACTGTTGGCACCACCGATATAGAACTGCTCGGTATAAGGTGCAGTCGTAGCATTTCCATACGACCAGATTACTCCGCCCGCGATGCGGGAAGCAATCATCTGATTCTTGTCTATCCGATAATGGTAGCGGAATTCCGAGTTCAACTTCAGGAACTGAGCAAAAGGTACCCCCAGCAGTTTCTTATCTTTTTTACTGAACGATTCTCCAAATGCCCGGTAAATCAAAGAAGTCAGGTTACCGGCAGAAGCAACCGTAGTCTGCCACCAGATAGGATTACGCACGCCACGGAGAGAGGCATTATCATAGGTATAAGTATACTCCATCTTGGGAATAAACTGATTACGGAGGCTGATGTAAAGTGCAGGATTCTGAGCCTGTATGGTATCAAAAGCTGCAGTCGGATTACGAAGCACATTGAATGTCAACTGGAAGGGCGTGATGCTATGCTTACGAGTAGGCACAGGCTGAAAGTCATACGTAACATTTCCACCAAAGGCGAGCAACTTGTAGTACTTAGCACGGTTCATCTGGTCTATGTAGACACGGAAAGTGGTGGAAGCCGGAAAGTCATACTCCTTATCGCCCATACGGGGAAAGACGATGCGTGGGAAAGTAAGTGCAGAGGATACCCCCAACTCATAGCTATTCATCAACGAACTACTGTTTTTACCCGTCTGCCATTCATAAGAACCATTTACTTTCACATTCCAGGTTTCGCCTCCACCGAAGACATTGTTTTTTGTTACGGTGAAGGCGGCACCGGGACCTGTCTGATTATTACTTTTCATGGTGACGTTGAAGTCAAACTCAGCATCGTACGGTTTATCCAGCATGGCGCGGATATTCACGTCAAGAGTATCGGAAACGAGTGCCGTATCGCGAGGCGTGTACTGCATCTCCAGATAGCGAAAAATACCCACACTAGCCAAACGCTCCTGGATACGGGTCTGCCGATACTGGCTGTACAATTTGTCCGGGCGATGGCGCATGCCTCCTTTATCCAGTTCCTGACGTTTTCTCTGGTACCCCTGATAGTGCAACCAGCGATAAAGCATATTGGGGCGTACTTTTAGTTTATCGTAGTAGTGTATCCAGAAAGTCTTATAATAAAGGCTATCATTGGGCATCTGCCCCTGCGGACCATGAAGATAGAAATTGGTATTTCCAACAAAGAAAGGCCGTTCGGCGTCTTTCGGTAAACCGGGAACAGGTATCATGCGCAGACTGACGTGCCCGCCGGGGACAAGTGTTGTGTCTGCCTGATAAGTCAGATAGTCGGGACGGAAATAGTAATAGCCCATATTGCGCAGCAGACCACTGATACGGGTGCGCTCGCCATCGAGGTCGGTGACGTTGAATTGTTCGCCTGGGCTGATGAGGGAGCGGCGACGCCCCAGATTGATAATGCGCATAGTGGTATCGTTGAAACCGCGATAATAAACGGTATCAATGAAGTACGGGTTGCGCATGTCGACGGTGTATTGCAACTTAGCTTTCAGACTGTCCTTGGGATTGACAAAGGTTTGATAGCTGACTGTACCGTTGAAGTAACCGTAATCGTGCAGGATATTGGTTGCTACTTTCTGACGAATATCCGGATTGACAGTGGACAAGAACACAGGAGTAGCGGCAAAGCGGTTGAATATCCACTTGCCGAAACCTTTCTTATACTTACTGAAACCATTGTACACCCACAATCCGAAAGGAAAAGGTATACGGTATTCGGAGCTACCAAGCAGAGAGTTGTTGGGAGCTTTAGCAAGGGCTGCTTCCACTTCTTCCATTGCCGTCACACCGACCGAAGTCACAGACCGGTTCTCCACTATCATCGGCTTTTGTCCGGTGTAGAGCACTTCGCCTTCGGGCAGGTGCTTAGTGGTGGAGCAGGCTGCCAGAAGCAGAGTTGCAATGAGTATATATACAAGTTTCTTCATCTTCTTTGCTTTATGTTTGCAGGCGTAATTATTCGCCCCTACAAGTTATCATTCATGTTATTCACTGACCGGCTCTATTTTCTTCTTCCTTTTGAAAATGAATAACTCACTCAGCTTGTCCATCTTACGGCGGAGCACAAGCCCAACACCCGTCTCAGTGATTTCACCATCAAGCACACTTTCATAGTTCTTGTTGTGGAAGACGCGAACGTAACGCGTTCCACTATTATCCAGTCGATATTCCAGTGAGATATTATCGATAAACGACTCAACGTCATTCGTGGCATTAGCACCGCTGGACACTTTTCCACCGATAATAACCTGCACACGGTCATTAAAGAAACGTTGCGAATAACGGAAACTATAATCCGTTTGCTTATCACCTGTTTCGGCAGCGGTACGGTCCTCAATGCCAACGCTGAGGGAGGCATTCTTAAGGTTTCCTGTTAATGAATTAATCTGGCTTTGCAGTACACTGTTCAATGCAGAGCCCATAGTCAGACCACCGCCTTTTCCACTATTGTACAAATACATACCTGTGGCAAGCATGGTGATGGCCTGTTTACTTCGTTCGTCTGCACTCATTGCCACCAGTTCATTCTGCACGCTGGCATCCTCGGGTGCGCTGAGGTTGAAACTCAGGTCGGGGTTTTCCAGACTGTTCTTAATACTGATGGACACATCGAAGTTTACCATGCGCGAGCCACTATTGTCATCGCCATCGGAGACGGAAGCGCGGACACGTTCCGTGGCAGTCAGGTTCAGTTTGGGGTTCATCGGATTCCCCGTCCAGTCCACATAACTACCATTGGTGAACTGGAACTCTTTCAAAGGAATAACAGGCAAAGCGTACTTCATCATACCACCAATTAAGGTGTAACGACCGGACAATGTGAGATCTCCTTGCGGAGTATATTGCAGATTCAAGTCTCCTCCACCCTCAAGTTCCACACGGCTGCTGCGGTCGGGACTGAGGTCGGCACGCAAGCGCACAGCATCGTCAATATGCACGGACATCAACATATCCATACCACCGAGGGACATTGTAGGCACTTCAGCCTGCTGCACCGAAGTGGTGTCCGTGAAAGAAGTGAACTTCACAAGTTCACCCAAACGGTCTTCCACCGTCAACGGAGAATCGGTCAGCACATAAGTCACATCCGTATTGCCCAGCAGATTCATGTTCCCACGCATAGTCAACGCATCAAGCGGACCACGCACAGTGGCATTCAAGTCGACAAAGATTTTACCGTAGAGCATGCTTTCCTTGGTACGGGGCGCATCAAGCAAAGTATAATTTTGGGCGCGCAGATTCAGCTTTGCGGTCGGCTTCTCCATATTGCGGAAGTCTACATTACCGTCTATCGTAAAGGGATTACGACTGGTGGTGTATATGGCAAACTTATTAAATACAAGCTGATTGTCTTCTATCCTCAGCGGACGGTTATCGAACCAGTAGCGTGCACCTGCCTGGCGGGCATAGACCGATACGCTATCCAGCGAAAGTTCTCCGCTCAACTTCGGCTTTTCCATAGCACCACTGATGTAGAGACCTCCGTCAATGTCACCTGTGAGGGCGACCATGCGGTCAGGAATGAAAGCATTAGCGAGAGAGAGCGGGAAATGTTCGAAGGTGGTGTTGACATCGATGGAATCGCGCCCGCTCTTCTGCGTCAGCACGGCGTCGGCAGTCAATACTTCCTGATCTCCCGAACGGAAATAAGCATTTAGGTAATGAGTACCCGCATCACCCGGCAACCATGTGGCACCCAGTCCGATATTACCTACCGGTTGGCGTTCGTAAGTCAGGTTTTCCACACCGGCTTCTGCCGATACTTGCAGTGAAGTAGCCGTCTGTATATAGTTTGCTTCTGCTGAGAAAAGTCCTGTTATCCGTGGCATATAAGGCAGGATACCACTCAGTTTATCCAAGCGGAAACGGACTAATTCCAGATTGATGTTCTGCAAAGAAACGGTGTCCGATCTGTCGGACTGCATACGAAAACAGAGACCGTCATTACTGTCCATATCCACATTGGCATAGACGCGCATATTCTTATGCAAGTAAATCCAGTCGTTGCCATCCACAAAGTGAAACTTCTGGAAAGCGATGATAGGTTCGGCAGGCGTCAGACGGAAGGCAATGCCATTGCCTCTGCCTCTCCCTTCGATGAGTGGACGGGCATTAATACCAAGATCAAGCCCTGTGTCACCCTTATCATCTACATAGTTCAAAGTCAGTTCCGCATCGTCATTACGAATTTCACCGGTCAACGTGCTACGGAATACGACCTGAGGATTCTTCGGACCATTGATAACGCCACCCTGCAACTTCATGCGGGCAGTATCCTGACTAATAGCAAAGAAGATGGTGTCCAACTGCAAAGAGTCCATGCGCAAACCGTGTATAGCAGTGCGACCGTTAATACCTCGCCGGGGTGTAGTGCCAAATCGCAAAGTTAAATCATTGAAAGAAATATCCTTCGTTGCCAGAAAGTAACTGACGGGGTTTTGCTGACCCGCTTTCAGCTGCATGCCTGCCGAGGGCAATGCACGCCGCAGTTCGGCATGATCGAGTTGTTTCTGCTCTATTTGTTTAGTGAGAAGTGTGGCAAAGGCGGTACCTTGATCCAGCAGTTTCTTCAAGGTACTGCGAGCACGGAACTGGAAATCAAGGTCACCAGCATCCAGTTTCATCTTAATAGAGTCGTGGCGTGCTTCTGCACCAAGACTGAAAGCAATAGGATGACTCAACGGTTTAGGAGAAATGCCCAACTCATATAAGCCAACTTCTTCCACATTCATATCAATTCTACCATCCAGATACTTACGATCCAGATGCATATCAGCATCCGCCCGCATCTTCAACAGAGGATTATCACTTGCCAGATGTACGGTAGCGAGAGCAGATTTCAGTCCTGCTGTCAGGTCTATGCCAGAGACATTCCAATGACCATATTGTAACTCGCTGAGAGATGCTTTCAAGATAGCCGTAGTGTGATGATTGGCGGGATCGAAACCCTGGCCTTTTGCAGCAACCTTTGCCGAAAGAGTATAAATAGAGTCTTTGGGTAGGAAATGATGTAGTTGCAGGGCATCTATACTGAAATCGGCTTGATAGGCTTCTGTGGCGGTATTATAGTGAGCCAGCAGATTCAGTATACCTTCGCTTTCTTGCAATTTCAATGTGGCGTCATACTTGGGACCATCCATACCAAGACGCGCTTTCAGGTGCATACTGTCCGGCACTACAATGGAACCATCCGGGGTGAGACCTGTCAACCCTGTGAGGAAATTCAGGTTCTGTGTACGAATGTCGAAGTCAATACTTCCGTTTCGCGTCAGACTATCAGTGAGATTCCATATTTCGCCGCCACCGTCCAGGGTAAAAGCGCCCGGCAGGTCGATGTTAAAGCGAGAAATCTGCATTTGCTTGAAGTTACCCTCTGTGCCGGCACGGATGACGAGTGGGCGGAAGGGATAGGCTTCTTTAAAAGTTTCGGGCAGCCCACCGGCAAAAAGCAGAACATCTTGCTTGCCGATGCGGGCATTGAAACGAGCGGTCAATCGCCCGGTAGTGGGGATATCCACCAGTTCCCAATAAGTTTGTGCGGTGAAGTCCATCTCGCTGTGCGGAGTAAGTAGGCGCAAGTAGGGCACCTGTATCACAGTGGAGTCAGCAAACACACGTCCCGTCAGTGAAGTGACGCTCAGACCGGAACGCTCGCTCATGGAAAATTCGCGAATAACGGCGTTAATATTATGTCCGGCATAAAGCACGGAATCTACACCAATTTGTATATCCCGCAAAGCGATGTGTGAAGCATCGAAACCCGGAGTAGGCTTCACGATGGTGCTATCGGCGTTTGCAAGACTACCTGTATCAATAAGGCTATTCAGTGCATTGACAAGCCGGTTGCCTGTATCATAATTCACAGATGTACCGCTGAGTTGGAATTGCCTGAAGCCATAAATCTGACGCCCGAGGTCGGCGGTGGCATCATCTATCTCCGCTTCGCCTAAGCGAGCTGCAAGGTTCATAGAATCAAGCGGCATCTGCAGGTCTACGGAGACGTTTTTCAATGCCAGTTTGTGCAACGCCACTTTCCAGTTGAGGGCAGTGGTAGTGGTATCCGGCTCGGTAGTAGTGGTGTCATTCATCACTACCAGCATGTGAGTATCGCTCAATTCTATACGGTTGAGGACGGCATCTTCCGTCTTCAGATTAATTCCGTGGCTTTCAAGGAAGAAGCGTCCCAACACACCTTTCAGTTGCATACCCTCTATCAGATTGGCAGAGTTCAAAGAAACGCCTTTCAGCGTTACTTCGTCCACCTCTACCTGTCCTCGTATCAAGGGCCATGCCTGAACACGCACGTTCAGACTTTCGAGCAACAGCAACGTGTCGGAAACCTGTTCCAAAGCAAGGGAGTCACCAGGAACGGAAGGTACCTGTTTGCCTGTCTGCACAGGCTGAATAACCTGCACGCCACGCACCAATAAGTTCAGCGGGAAGCGGAGATCAATTCGCTGGACGGATATATCCATACCCGTAGCGTCGGATACGATGGCAGTCGCCTGTTTACGTATCAGGTTTTGTACGGGAGGCACATAAAGCAATACCATCAGTATTACAAATAATATAATCGGAGTGAGCAGTATCCACACTACCCATTTTATCCATTTTCTTCTCATGAGAGTATCATTCGATAGTCAGTGTTTAAATCGTTACAAAGTAAACAAATTCTCTCGACATTTGGTTGTTACATAAGAGAAAAAGGCTATTTATTCCACTATCCAGCGTTCTATATTCCGGATTTTATTATTAAAGTTTACTCCTATTTTGAAGACACGGCGCTGATTGGTGGCAAAAGAAAGCGCATGTTTCTCTTCATTCATCTGTGCCACCACCTCTTCAGCCGTACCTTCCGGCATGAACTTCATAATGTAAATGTAGCTGTCTGTTTGCAGTATGAGATCAATACACTCCTTACTACTATGATATTCAACCTCGATAGAAAAACTCATAAGGCGAAAAACAACGAAGAGCATGTTCCGGCAGTGCAGTTCCGAAGCGCATGCAAGTCCATGAGGCGTGCCTGCAAAAAAGCTTTGCAAACGGTGGAAGAAAGCATTAGGCTGCCCCATGCGCACTTCATGCACACACTTCTGTATCTCGAACGCCGCTTCCGTTTTATTGAAGCGTGTGTGGAATGATAACAGAAAGTTCATAAACCCCTGTTCTACTTCACAGTCCGGGAAGCCCAAGGTGCAGAGTTTCAGGCTGGGATCGTAATCTCTGATGGTAAGATACCCGGTCTGGTAAAATACAGATACTGGATTATCGGATGAAGCATGTATCCCCATCAACACACTTTCGGGAACTCCTATATTCAGAATCTCATCCAAATCATAAGAGGACTTTTTCAACAATTCAGTAAGGTAGGCCGATGCATCGGTTATCAACCGGTAATTCCCAAATGCCTTACTCTTTAAAGCATTAAACAGACTAAACGGATTATATACCTCCAAAGCATCGTGTCCGAAGTGGTATCCACCATAATGTTTCCGCAATTCGGCATACGCTTCGGCCGGTGTAATCTCTCTTGCAGTCGCCAGTTTATTGATTTCAGAGGTGAAATTATCGCGCAACTCTTGCTCGCTAATGCCGCAGATGTCCGCATACTCAGTCTGCATGGAGATATCAATCATATTGTCCAGACCACTAAAAGCACCAGAATCGCCCATCCGGGAGGTTCCGACCAGCAGGGTAAATTCAATATGCTCATCAGCATTCTTCGTCACACAATAAAAGGCTTCCAGCATATTACGAAAACTTTCACACAGCGTTTCGTTGCCCATAGCGTCAAGTACGGGCTTGTCATATCCATCTACTAAAATGACTACCCGCTGTCCTTCTTTGAGGCAGGCTTGCTCTATAATCCCCGCAAAGCGTATGGGTAATGACTTTTCTACAGTCTCCGTCCCATAACGTTTTTCCCACTCTGCCAACGTTCCATTCAGCTGATTCTCCAAACTATCCTGTGTATCATACTTCTGTACACTCAAATCCAGATGCAGCACAGGGCGCACCGTCCACTCCTTTTCCAAAGTTTCTATGGCAAGGCCTTCGAATAGCTCTTTTTTGCCGAGAAAGAAAGCTTCCAGCATGCTCACAAGCAGACTCTTCCCGAAACGACGCGGACGGTGAAGGAAGTAGTGACTGCCCGCATTTATCATTTTATAAATCTGTGCAGTCTTATCTACATAGAAGTAGCCTTCGCTCCGCAATTTCCCGAAGCCCCGAATGCCAACCGGATATTTATTTTCGCTCATAATACTCTGAATTTATTCATTTTAGACAAAGATACGCCTTTATAATGGAATAGTAACCTTTTTCCGGCAGATAGATTTCAGCCAGATAAAGCAGAAGCCAACAATGAATCTATTTTACTTACAAAGAAGTTTCACTGCCTGTGCTATTATTTCATCTATAAGTTTAAGTGCCAAGAGGGATTTACCCTCTATCTGTTCATTGAAAAGTACCCCGCGAGAAGCTTCAAGTTCTTTCAGCAAGCCCACAAGCTCGCTGGCACCCAGTAGTGTAAAGAGAGGAAGCATTTTATGCCCCATAGCAGCAACCCCGTCCGCATCTTCGGTTTCCAGCGCCTGCTGCAAGCGACCGGCATTCAGGCGTGTTTCAGTAACGAAACTTTCCAGAATAGATTTTGCTGCGTCAGGGTCATCACCGGAAAAGACAGTGAGAGATTCAAAATCTAAGACTTTATTAAGTGGAGTGTGGAGTGTGGAGAGTAAAGAGTCAGCTGCGCTATCAAATGCACCATTCACTTCTCCCGCCTCTTCTACTTTCAATTCTTGAAGCAGTTCAGTTACAGTGAATGGCTTGTGCAGGCATCCTACGAAGCCGTGTTTCAGAAACTCTGCGCGCTGCATATCACTACGGGCAGTAACAGCAACCACCGGAATAGTTTTAGCCTGGGGAATATTTGAAGCCCGCAACAGGTTTAATAAGTCGAACCCATTAAGTGCAGGCATCTGCACATCTGTAAGTAGCACATCGAAAGTATCGGTGCGCAAGGCATCCAACACCTCGTCCAGTTGCAAACAAGTAACGGAAGTTATGCCGCTTTGGGATAGCATGGCAGATGTAAGGGTAAGCTGGATGCGATCATCGTCAATAAGAAGAATGTGGAGGGATGAAGAATTAGGAATAAAGAATGAAGAATTACCTAGCGGTGTAACTGCGCAGCCCGATTCTTCATTCTTCATTCCTAATTCTTCATTTTTATCCAGAGTTACCGGATATAAGGGTACCCGAAGCGTAAACGTACTTCCTTTTCCAAACACGCTATCCACATCTATGCTCCCCTCCAGCAACTGCACCAACATGCGGACAATAGATAATCCCAATCCGAAACCTTCTTCTCCTTGTGCTCCCGGCAGGCGGATAAATTCCTGGAAAATACGTTCGCGATCGCCCGGCTCCATACCTTTCCCCGTATCTATAACAGAGAGTTTCAGGTGATTGCCGGAGAAAGACGGGTCACCCTTCGGCACAAAACAGGCTGCCAACGTAATGCTACCCTCCGAAGTGAACTTCACGGCATTGGAAAGCAAGTTATTTACAATCTGGCGCAAGCGCAACGGGTCACTGATAAACGTACCTTTCAACTCAGGGTCTATGTCGCATTTCAAGGATAGCCCCTTGGCAGAAGTCAGCGGTTCGAAGCTGACATAGATTTCTTCCAGCAGGCGTGCGGGATGGAAAGTAACACGGTTAATCTCGGCTTTATTCAAGTCAAGGCGATGAAAGTCGAGTAAGTCGGTAACCAGTTTCAGAAGATGTTCTGAAGAGGTTTTCATATTATCGAGATAGAAGCGTTGCCGCCCATCTACAGTGAGACGTGAAAGCAGGTCGGCATACCCCATGATGGAACCTAAGGGGGCTTTGAAGTCGTGGGTGATGGCAAGCATCAGCTTTTCGCGAGAGGCGAGCAGTTCCTCAGCAAAGCGATTGGCTTCTTCCAGTTGGCGGCGGTAACGGTTGCTACGGGTAATATCACGCCAAATCATGACAAGGAAGATGACGGACAACAATACAGCTCCCGCAGCAATACCCGAAATGATGGTTGCGGAACGGTGACGCACCGCCTTCTGATACTCGGCTTCTTCACGGGCACGAAGCAAGGTTTCCTGTTCGTATCCTTTCAACAAACTATCGATGCGAGCAGTCAGTGCATGGTCAAGGCGTTGCAGATTCCGCTTGCGGCGCTGTACAATACTATTGGTTTCTTTCTTCTGGCGGGCAGCAAGGAGCAACTTCTCATGCAGGGAGTCAGCAGGGTTATAGGCATCGAGAATGGTATCGGTTGCTACTTCAAGGGTAGTCTGCACCTGAAGTGCACTATCTTTCTTAGGTGGTACGAAAACTTCACCCAAACGGCGAAAGAAACCTTTCTTTTTGGGCTGTGTCAAGACAGTGTCGCGGCGAGCAATGACTCGGCGTTGCACACGTTGCTGAGTAATCACAGTATCCTGTTCGGCAATGATTTGCTCCACCTCACGGGCGGAAATCATGCTGTCGTTCGCTTCGCTCAGTGTGCGCAACAGGCGGACGGTGTTTGCATCTTTCTCTCGCAGAAGACCTATCAAGCTATCTGTTCGCAGGATGTCGCTGTTGTCGGAACTCATAAGATTCTCCATCTCCCTATGCACAAAGAACAGGGAATAAAGCAAAACTGCAAGCAGAACAGCGTAGCCGGCAGCTATCTTCTTCTTGGAGACATTATTCATAATTATTTATTTCGTCTTATACCGAAACCGTAGCCAAAGCATGATGCCCGCTGTGGTAAGCCCGAACGGAAACGCCATCCAGACACCGACCGTTCCCCAACCCAACACGAAACCGCAGAAATATCCTACAGGCAAAGATATAACAAAATAGGAAATAAATGCAATGAACATCATAGGTTTTACGTCTGCAATGCCACGCAGGGCATTGGCAAAACTGATCTGCAAGCCGTCGCCGAACTGGTAAACAAGGAATGGCAGAAACAGGGAAGATACCATAGCGGAAACCTCCAGGCTATCTGTGAACCAACCTCCCACTCTGCTGCGGAACAAGAATACAATACTCAAAAGCACCACTGCCATTGCCATAATCAAATGAAAGCCGGCATATGCCGAACGGCGGACATTCACCTTATCATTCTGTCCCTTGAAGTTGCTTACACGAACGGCAACTGCCGCCCCCATACCGTAGAACATCATAAAGGTGAACTGGGAGATGGTAAGCATAATCTGATGGGAAGCCAAAGCAATGGTACCCAGCCAGCCTACCATGATAGTGCTGAGACTAAATGAAGCCGTCTCCATCCCCATCTGCAAACCGACAGGCCAGCCCAGTGCATTGAGTCTCCTGAACATCTGTTTCGACCAACCCAGACGGAAAAAGCCCGCTTTATACTTCAGAAACCTGCGGCTACGAAAGACGATGAGTGCAAACACAATGACCATGACTATACGCGAGAACAGAGTACTGATACCTGCACCCAACAATCCCCACTCCGGAAAACCGAACTTACCGTAAATCAATGCATAGTTGCCAATAATATTCAATGCATTTCCGCCAAGAAGTACCCACATGGCAGTCTGAGTATTGGTGATGCCATCAGTGAATTGCTTGAAGCCATTGAAGAGCATAACGAATACCAGTGATGCCAACAGTATAAGAAAGTAGGGTTTTATCAAAGGAATCAGTTCCTCCGGCTGCCCCATACGCTCCACATTGAAGTAAACGATAGTCATGATAAGCGTCAGCAATAAAGCAACCAATACATTGGCAAGCAGGCTGGAGCGTAAGGCTTGTCCAGCTTCCATGAAGCGACGGTTACCATAGAGTTCGCCGACCACAGGCGTCAGTCCATAAGAGAAACCGGTGCTGAAAATGATACAAAGGGTAAAGAGATTGTTGGTGAAAGAAGCAGCAGCTAACTCCGCTGTGCTATGATGTCCCACCATCAAAGTATCGGCAAAACCAAGGATTATGACACCCAGCTGGCCAATGACAATAGGGAGACCTAAATAAAACAAGGCACGATAATGGCCTTTGTATGTATCAATTAGTTTCTTCATAAATGTTTAGTTATTGAGAATAATAATACAGAAGACTATCACTATTCTTTCTTATAATATAGCACCACGGAGTTTTCCTCCCGGAAAGCCTCCTGCGCCACCCGTTTCAACTGTTCTGCCGTCACAGCGCGATATTGCTCCACTTCACGATCTATGTCTTCTGCCTGTCCGGTCAGTTCAAACCATGCTAGGTTCGTAGCAACATTCAGATAATTGATATTTCCGAAAATCTGCGTGGACTCAAATTTATTCTTTACTTTCTCCAGTTCCTGTTCCTCTATTACCGTCTGCTGCAACTCTTCCAATTCCTTACGCACAGCAGCCTCAGCCGCTTCCAGCGACACACCTGCCGCCGGCTTTCCACTGATATGCAATAGTCCCGCATCGCGTGTGCCTGAAATATAGGCATCGATGCTGGAGAACAATTTCTGTTCCTGCACCAGGCGGCGGTTCAGGCGACTGGAGCGTCCGTTGCTGAGAATGTCCGACAGGATGTCGAACGCATAATAATCGGGATGTTGGCGACTACACATATGATAGGCCATAAAGAGCGCATCCAAAGGAACAGGGCGCTCTACTACCTGTCTGCGGGCTTCCGTTTGTACGGCTTCCTGTGGCAATTGCCTCACAGGCACATCCCTGTGGGGTATCGACCCAAACCATTTCTCCGTCAGCCTGACAGTTTCTTCCCATGAAATGTTTCCGGTGACGGCCAGCACAGCATTGTTAGGGGCATAAAAGCGGTAGAAGAATGCTTTTACCTCTTCAAGCGTGGCTTGCTCAATATGCGATAAATCCTTGCCAATAGTGGGCCAGCGATACGGATGCACCTGATAAGCCAACGGACGGATGAGATGTCCCACATCCCCGTAAGGCTGGTTCAGACAACGCTGTTTGAACTCCTCCATTACCACACCACGCTGCACTTCGAGGCTTTGCTTGCTGAATGCCAATTCTAACATACGATCGGCTTCGAGCCAGAAACCAATCTCCACATTCGATTTAGGAACAGTGAGGTAATAGTTCGTAACGTCATTGTTCGTCCAGGCGTTGTTCTCGCCTCCTGCCGATTGCAGGGGAGCATCATAATCAGGAATATTCACGGAACCACCGAACATCAGATGTTCGAACAAATGGGCAAAACCGGTATGTTCGGGATGCTCATCGCGGGCACCCACATCGTAGACGATATTCAGTGCTACCATTTGCGTGCTGAGATCCTCATAATGCACCAGACGCAAGCCGTTATTAAGAGTTCGTTTATTTATCTTCATGCTCTAAGAGAAAAAACACAAATTACGCAAATTGCACAAATAACACGCCACGCTATACTCGCAGGGAAAGATTTGTGCAATTTGCGTAATTTGTGTTCCGATTATTTTATCACAGTCACCTTTTTAATCTTCACATCCTCTTCCGGACGGTCACTACGGTCAGTCTTCACCTTCTGAATCTTATCTACCACATCCATGCCCTCAATAACCTCGCCGAACACAGTATATTCACCATCCAGATGCGGAGTACCACCTACTGTAGTATAAGCCTTCACTTGTTCCGGCGTAAAGTGGAATTCCGGTTGCTTGGCAACTTCTGCCTCAGCCTGTGCAAACAGTGTATCCTGTAAGTTCATCAATCCATCCTGATCATTCTCCTTACGCATCTTATAAATTTCCTTCATATGCTTCTGTGCCAAAGTATTGAACACATTTGTCAGGCGATTCTGATTCATTTGATTCTCCATGCCCAACAGCGTAGTATCACTGTATGCCTTGCCTGTCACAATATAGAACTGACAACCGGAAGACTCCTTATTTGGATTCACATTATCACCTTGGCGTGCAGCAGACAATGCACCTTTCTTATGGAAATACTTCGGATAAACAAACTCGGCCGGGATCGTATAACCTACATCGCCCGCTCCCAACATCTTGCCTTTCGGAGCATCCTTTGAGTCTGGGTCGCCAGCCTGTATCATAAAGTCCTTGATGACACGGTGAAACAACGTCCCTTCATATGTTCCCTGTTCCGCCAGTTTGATGAAGTTATCACGATGCTGCGGCGTCTCGTTATACAGTTTCACGATGATGTCACCGGCAGATGTTTCAATCTTTAATTTAGTTTCTTCACTCATATCTCTATCTTTCTTTTGTCCCGACTGGCAGGCTGTTACGCTGCAAATCAGTATGGTTAATATTACGATAAAATTCTTCTTCATAACGCTTTTTATTAAAATTAAGTTTGCAAATATACGATTTTCAGGCAAAACGGTTTACCTTTGTGTCTTAAAAGAGACAAAAGTTAAGGCAATGAAATCTATACTCATCGTTGAAGACGACATTACTTACGGCATGATGCTGAAAACCTGGTTAAGCAAAAAAGGCTTTCAGGTAACTTCCGCCAGCAGTATCGCCCGCGCCCAGAAACATCTGGAAACGGAGGGTGCCGACTTGATTTTGTCCGACCTGCGTCTGCCCGACAAGGACGGCATCGATCTATTGAAGTGGTTAGGAATCCAGGGGATGTCCATCCCACTCATCATGATGACGAGCTATGCCGACATCCAGTCGGCCGTGCAAGCCATGAAGTTGGGCGCCAGCGATTACGTTGCCAAACCGGTGAATCCAGACGAACTTCTGAAGAAAATAGGCGAAGCAATGAAGCGACCATCTGTTTCACCCAAACAGACCATCTATTCTGAAAAAGGAGATAATACCCGTTCACAACCCTCAGAAGGCACTCCCTCTTCCGATTATCTGGAAGGAGAAAGCGATGCTGCTAAACAACTATATAATTATGTAAGGCTGGTTGCTCCCACCACCATGTCGGTACTCATCAACGGTGCCAGCGGAACGGGAAAAGAATACGTAGCCCACCGCATCCACCAACTCAGCAAGCGTGCCGGACAACCTTTTGTTGCTATCGACTGCGGCTCTATCCCCAAGGAACTTGCCGCTTCGGAATTCTTCGGGCACGTGAAAGGCTCGTTTACCGGAGCACTGACGGACAAGACAGGTGCTTTTGTTGCTGCCAACGGCGGAACTATCTTTCTGGATGAGATAGGTAATCTCAGTTATGAGGTGCAGATACAACTGTTGCGTGCCTTACAGGAACGGAAAATCCGTCCGGTAGGCTCTAATAAGGAAATCACCGTAGATATACGTTTAGTTTCGGCTACCAATGAAGACTTGGAGCAGGGCATCGAGAAAGGAACCTTCCGCCAGGATCTGTTCCACCGAATCAATGAGTTCACCTTGCGCATGCCCGAACTGAAAGACCGCAAGGAAGATATTCTTCTCTTTGCAAACTTCTTCCTTGACCAAGCAAACCGGGAGCTGGATAAACAACTCATTGGTTTTGATGACGCAGCATCCAAAGCTCTTCTGGAATATCACTGGCCGGGTAATCTCCGTCAGATGAAGAACATCGTGCGCCGTGCTACTCTGTTGGCACAAGGCAAAATCATCACCCCAAATGAACTAACTGAACTTCAAGAGCCTATCCATACGCAAATAGGTTTACCCCTACGCAATGAGGAAACAGAAAAACAGAAGATCATCGAGGCATTGCGGCAAACGGGAAACAATAAAAGTCGGGCAGCACAGTTGCTGGGCATTGACCGAAAGACGCTGTACAATAAGTTAAGTCTATATGATATAGATTTATAATCCCACAATACTCTCTCTCAGAAGCAGACTACCACAGTGTGGAATTTTTCCACAGTTGTTTCTACACTTTCCACACAATTCCACACTGTGCCACACTTCATACATTTACTAATCGCAATGATAATCAATCACTTGCCTATCACCAATTCCTCTTGGCACAACCTTTGCAACTATTTACATGTAAGCGCCAAGCTTCCCCAAAAAGAGGAAACCTAAACTTTAAACTTAGAAATATATAATAGTATAACACTTAAAAAGCAAATGATTATGAAAAAGTTAGTATTAGTAGCAGCCCTGTTTATGTTTGTTTGTGGTGGTTCTTTCGTGGCAAACGCTCAGGATCCCGTGAAGACTCAGCAACCGGCAACGGAAAAGACTGATGAACCTAAGGCTACCGAGCCTGCCAAGGAAGAACCCAAAGCAGAACAACCGAAAGCTGAAGAGCCCAAAGCTGACCAACCAAAAGCTGAGACTCCCGCCAAGGATGCTCCTGCAACGGAAACACCTGCACAGCCTGCCGAATAATAGTAAGCACACTGACCACAAAAGCCGCTCCCTACTTGTCTATTCTGGGGAACGGCTTTTGTCGTTTCTACCCAATACCTATTTATAAGTAGCAGATTCTACAACTTCGTATACAAATTACCTACATATAGCGATTTCCTACACTTCCCATTCTCCATAACTTTGCAAACAAATCCATAGAGATGTTTCGCAAAGTTTTTTATATCATAACGATACTGTTTATCAATCATTTGTCTGCCTCTGCCCAACATGGTTACACCCTCACCGGAACTATACAAGATGCGCAGAGCAAAGAGCCTTTAAGTTTTGCCACCATTCAGTTGCAAGCAACGAACAAAACCTGGTACGGTGCTCTCAGTGACCAGAACGGACGATATTCTTTCACCAAATTAGCCGCCGGAGAATATACAGCAACCGTTTCTTATTTGGGATACGACAAGCTGACAAAGACTTTTTCTATCTCCCAAAATACAACTTTGTCTTTCCAGCTCACTTCATCGGCTATGGCGCTGAATGAAGTAGTAATCACCGCTTCGGAGTCGAAAGGATTGACCAGTGCGTCAAAGATAGACCGCAGGGCAATGGAGCATCTGCAACCGACAAGTTTCACTGACTTGCTGGAATTACTTCCCGGCGGAAAGTCTGTTGACCCGAATATGGGCAATGTTAATCTGATAAAAATCCGTGAAGCTGGAAACACCAGCGAGACTATTGCTTCTTTGGGAGTAGGATTCGTTGTGGACGGTATGACAGTAAACACTGATGCCAACCTGCAATACCTACAAGGAACAAACCAGGGTGACAAAGAGTCCGTATCCAAAGGCGTAGACATGCGCACGCTTTCAACAGACAACATAGAAAGTGTGGAAATCATCCGAGGCATACCTTCTGTAGAATACGGCAACCTGACCGGAGGATTAGTGAACATCAAACGAAAATCAAGCGCCTCTCCCCTGACTGCACGTTTCAAAGCAGACCAGGTAAGCAAGCTATTCTCTGCCGGAAAAGGCTGGGCAATCAGCGGCACCAATGTCCTGAACCTGGACCTTAGTTATCTGGACTCGAAAGTAGACCCGCGCGACAGCCGTGAGAACTACAAACGCATTACCGCATCCGCCCGCCTGAATACCAACTACAAAGCAAAGATTGGTCACATAGACTGGCGAATCAACGCCGATTACACCGGCTCGTTCGACAATGTGAAGCGGGACAAAGATATTACTGTAAAGGAAGATTCTTACAAGTCCACTTATGATAAAATGACGCTGGGTGGCGAGTGGGTATTGAAACGCCCCGAACACTCATTCCTGCGCCAACTGCGTGCCAATGCATCCATTTCGCAAGAGCTCAGCCAGATTAAAGAACGGAAGTCCGTATCACTGGACCGCCCCACAGGTATTCCCAACAGCACGGAACAAGGAGAGGCGGACGGACTTTACCTTCCTTACAGCTATGTAGCCAATGTATTAGTAGACGGCAAGCCCTTCTATGCAAATGCTAAAATCATTGGAGATTTTGCCTTTAACTGGATGAAAAGCTCGCATACGCTGAAAGTTGGTGCGGAATGGAACTTCAGCAAGAATTTCGGAGACGGACAGGTGTACGACACCACCCGCCCGCTGAATACATCATCGACCACTCGTCCAAGAAGTTATAATGATATCCCTGCCCGGCAGGATGTATCTGTTTATGCAGAAGAACAAATGAAGCTACCTCTCGGCAAGCACGAACTGTTCCTCTCAGCAGGTATACGAGCCAATTCTTTGCTGGGGTTATCCGGCGACTACGCTATTCAAGGAAAAATATACCTCGACCCCCGCTTTAACCTGAAGTGGCAACTCCCTGCCCTGGGTGCCAATGAGGATTGGCTGATTGACATATCCGCCGGCATCGGCTGGTTGTCTAAACTTCCAACCACTGCACAGCTATATCCGGATGCCAGATATGTAGATGTAGTGCAACTGAACTACTATCATAACAATGCCGATTACCGGCGCATCAATATGATGACCTACAAATGGGATAATACGAACTATGACCTGGAGCCTGCACGCAACCAGAAGTGGGAAGTGCGCCTGAATGTGGCACATAAAGGGAATCTGTTCTCCGTCACCTATTTTCAGGAACGCATGAACAATGCTTTCCGCGATATTTCCTATTACCGCACACTGGCTTATAAAAAGTATGATACCTCTTCCATCAACTCTTCCGAACTGACCGGACCGCCCGCACTGGAAGGGCTAGCCTATGCTGAAGATACTTTAATCAACGCCTACAAAATGGCCGGAAACGGTACACGCGTACGTAAGCAGGGTGTGGAGTTCACTTTCTCGTCCCAACGTATCAAGCAACTGAAAACCAGATTCACCGTCACCGGTGCCTGGCTGAAAACGACCTATAGCAATAGCATGCCCGAATATAAAGAGTCATCCATCATACTGAACGGAGAGCAACTGCAATACGTAGGTCTGTATGATTGGGAAAGCGGTTCCACCAATGAAGTATTCAATACGAATGTCACTGCCGACACTTATCTGAACAGAATAGGAATGGCTTTTTCTGTGACAGCACAGTGCACTTGGTACACCGCCTCACAAAGCCTTTGGAACAACGGAACACCTGTGAGCTATGTGGATAAAGGAGGAAAGGTGCATCTCTTCACAGAGGCCGACGCAACGGACGTACAGTTGCAACATTTAGTAAACAAATATGCCGACGATTACTTCGACCGCAAAGTAGTGCCCTTTGAAATGGGCATCAACCTGAAAGCAACTAAAGAAATCGGGAAGTACATGCAACTCTCATTATTCGTGAACCGCTTGCTGAATGTAGCACCTATATATCACAGAGGTACGCGTGAAGTCAAGCGCATCTACAACCCATACTTTGGAATGGAAGCTAATTTAAGATTTTAACAAGTATAAAAACAATAGATTATGATGAAGAAAGTAAAGTATTTCGCATTGGTACTCCTGCTGGCAGGGGGCTTTGCAATGACTGGTTGTAGCGACGACGACGTTGCCACTACGCAGGTAGACATGGGATTAAATGTCATCAACAGTATCGGAAACGACCTGACCGTCAAAACGGGGACATACACGTTTACCAACATCAGCACCGGACTTGAAACAAGAGTTGATTACACCTCCACCCTGACCCGTGCAGCAGCTCAAAGCACATTGGCCACACTGACCGACGGTCTGTATAACGTAACTTTTATAGGTACTGCAAGTTATAGTTATACTGAAACTCAAATTATAACGAATGAAGACGGAGAAGAAGAAACAGTAGAAGTAACCAAAACCGCAGATGTTGACATTCAAGGTGCCAAGCAGAATATTGAAGTAAAAGGTGGAACCGTATCACTGGACCTGCCCGTCTATGTGCTGAACAAAGATGAGAAAGGCAATTTCGTTATTGCAGAAGTTTTTGCTGCCGGAACCCTGAATGCAGAAACAAACAAGCAGTATAACGGTGACCAATATATCCGTATACACAACAATTCTTCCGAAACGTTGTATGCCGACGGACTGGTATTACTCGAATCTAAATTCCTGACCGTTACGAAATGGGATTATACTCCGAACATCATGGAGGAAGCCATGACCGTACAAGTGATAGCAATGATTCCCGGAAACGGTACAGACTATCCGGTGTTGCCGGGAGAAAGCATCACCATCTGTGACAATGCAATGAACCATAAAGAAGCCAACCCCGGTTCGGCCGACCTGAGCAAGGCTGATTTTGAATGGTACACCCAGTCTACCAGCACTTCCAACCCCGATATAGACAATCCGGATGTGCCCAACCTGGATATGATGTACAATTACACCAAAACCGTTTGGGTATTGGCTAAACAAGGCAACAGAGCATATGCTATCGGACGTCTGCCGACAGGAATGACTTCTGAACAATACTTGGAAAATTATACCTACGACTATACTTATACACTGGCAACCGGAAACCAATCCAAAGTATTCACCGAATACAAATTCCCCAATAGCTGGATTATAGATGCTGTCAACATGAGTCCGAAGAATAAATATGTATGGAACGTGACAAGCATGGCACTGGATATGGGATATACTTATATAGGCGTGAACAGCACGATTGCCGAGAACTACGGTAAGGCAGTTGTTCGCAGAACAGCCTACACCACCGAAGACGGACGCAAAGTATTGCAGGATACCAATAACTCAAGCGTAGACTTTGAGCCTTCGGTACGCGCAACCCTCTTATCGGCCCAATAATTAAGAGATTAAGCATGAGACAACGTTTCCTTATCATATTGACCGCAATAGTCCTGTTGCCCATACGAGTGGCAGCAGCAGATACGCTTACTGTCGAACAAAAACTATTGTCGGAATACAGTCGGACGGCTGTATTCCGCAACCAAGTGTGGCAGAATGCCGCCATCCGTTTCGAACAGCGTCCTTTCAGCCTGACGAGTGTCAACGTAAAGGGGCTGTACGAGCAACGTGGTGACGCTGCATTGGCACAGGAAGGAAACGGGAGAAAGGATTTCAGCGCAGAAGTAAACTCTTTTGTCGTACTGAATCCGCGTAACCGGCTCTTCGGACAAGCTTCCTACCGCAATGGACGCAGAGAAGATGTGGTTTGGAATGAAAATTCCGACTACTCACTCCTCTACCCTTACGTAGTAGGCGACTCCATCGGTGGCTTCATGAAAGAAGAGGAATATAAATTCTCCGGAGGATATGCCTACCGCTTCGGCGAATGGACTGCCGGTGCCGAACTGGGTTATCGCGCAGTGATTGCTTACCGCGACAAAGACCCACGTCCGCGTAACATCATTTCCGATTTACAGGCAAGCCTTGCACTTGCACGCAACCTGAGCGGGAAATACAATTTAGGTCTTGCAGTGCAAGCCCGCAAATACAATCAGAAAAGCGAAATCACATTCCTTGCCGACAAAGGTTCGACATCCGTCTATCAGATGCTCGGACTGGGTATGGATTACGTTCGCTTTGCAGGAACGCAGACCAGTACCCGCTACACAGGCGAGGGCATAGGAGGCAGCATCGATTTGCTTCCGGTGAGCAACGACGGCGAGAACAACGGCTTTTCCGCTTCATTGCGGGCGGACTACTTCCACTTGACCAAAGAGTTGTCCAGCACCAATTATACTCCCATCAATGAGATAAAGAACGTGGACGTTTCACTGGAAACCGCATGGACACGCCGCAATCGTGAATGGGAATATGGGGTGTACCTGCTTGCTGCATTGCAACAACGGACAGGTGTTGAAAACATCTTCGGTGAACCGTCCGGCACCATTTATCCCCAGATCAGTAGTGTAGACCAGTTCAAGAACACTACACAGAAAGCAGGTCTGAAAGGTATGATAGGACAAACCCTGACTGCCAGCCGCCATTGGGGATGGACTTTGCTCCCCACCGCCGGCTACTGGCAGACAAAACCCGAATACAAAGGAAACGGACGCTACGTTGAAATAGCTTCTGCCAGCGGCGGACTGGAAGCGCAATCCCTCTGGAAAGTATCGAAGATGCTGTTATCGGCAAGCATTGCCGGAGGATATACTTCCAATGTCAAGTCCGAATACTCGCTGACAGGACTGAGCAGCAAGGAATCAGTAGGTAGCACTTTACTCTCTAATATCGATTATCTGAGTGACGACCACGCCTCCGTTGCCATCAAGTTGCGCGGAGACTATATACTCAGCGACCGATATGCCGTGTTCCTCTCAGCCAACTGGTTGCATCAGGAATATAAGAAATGCGGCGGAGCAGACCGGATAGAAGTATCTCTGGGAGTCACTTTCTAATAAAAATAATAACTAACAATAAAACCAAAACAACAATGAGTACTAAAACATTATCAATCGTAGTTGCCATCATGGCATTATTCTTCATCGGAACTTCTTGCAGCAACAAGCAAAAGAATACCGAAGAAACCGCAACCACCGAACAGACCTCCGGTGCAATGGAAATAGACGAACTTCTTGCCAATGCCGAGTCATTGACCGATCAAGAAGTCACCATCGAAGGCGTATGCACGCATGCTTGCAAGCACGGTGCCACCAAAATCTTCCTGATGGGTAGCGACGACACGCAGACCATCCGCGTAGAAGCCGCCAAGCTGGGTTCATTTGATACGAAATGCGTCAACAGCATCGTCCGCGTCACCGGAACCTTGAAAGAACAACGTGTGGACGAAGCTTACCTGCAACAATGGGAAGCCCGCCTGAAAGCCGCTGCTGCCGAAAAGCACGGTGAAGGCGAAGCCGGATGCACTACCGAGAAGAAAGCACGCGGCGAAACAGCCAATACACCCGAAGCCCGCATCGCCGACTTCCGCGCTAAGATAGCTAAACGCCAGGCTGAAACAGGAAAGCCATATTTGTCTTTCTACTTTATGGAAGCTGCAAACTATGAAATTCAGTAAAACGGGAACCGCGCTCCGTAAATGGAGCCGGCTTATTCACCGGGACCTCTCATACTTCTTTTCGGGGATGGTGTTGATATATGCCATCTCCGGAATTGTGATGAATCACCGGAATACGATAAACCCCAATTACTCGGTAGAGCGGCAAGAATACAGCATCACGGAAACGATGCCGCCACAGGCTGGAATGAAGAAAGACGATGTACTGAAGCTGCTGGCGCCACTCGGTGAAGAGAAGAACTACACCAAGCACTATTTCCCGAAGGAGAACCAGATGAAGGTGTTCCTGAAAGGTGGTTCCAATCTGATGGTAGATTTGTCTACCCGGCAGGCCGTCTACGAGAAGCTGACACGTCGTCCGTTGATAAGTGCCCTGACTAAGTTGCACTACAATCCCGGCAGATGGTGGACTCACTTCGCTGATGTATTTGCCGTGGGACTCATTATCATCACAGTCACAGGGCTTGTCATGGTGAAAGGACCGAAGGGTTTATGGGGACGCGGGGGCATAGAACTGGCAACAGGCATCCTAATTCCGCTACTTTTCCTTTTTTTATAAGTCAAATGTAGGTTCGGCATAAGGATAGGATAAAGCCACAGGAAAGGCAACATAAATCATTAGCACTGTGGCTATTGCAGTTTCCCATAGGTAGGAAACGACAGTTTCCTTGCAATGGAAACGACAGTTTCTCCTAAAGGAAACTCCAGTTTCCTCTAATGGGAACGCGCGTTTCCTTTAAGGGGAACGACAGTTTCCCCAGTAGGAAACGGCAGTGTCCTCCCGCGGAAACAAACATCGCCCTCTTATTTCCTGCCGGACATTAATCAAAACAAAAGAAATCAATGGAGAATATCATTGAATGCAATAACCTGACGCACTATTACGGCAAACGGTTAATTTACGAAGACCTCAGTTTCAGTGTGCCGAAAGGACGCATCCTGGGACTGCTAGGCAAGAATGGTACAGGGAAAACCACAACTATCAATATATTGAGCGGTTATCTCAAGCCCCGCTCCGGTCAGTGCTCCATCTTCGGGCAGGACATACAGGCGATGCATCCCAGCACACGCCGCAACATCGGCCTGCTCATTGAGGGACACGTGCAATATCAGTTCATGACCATCCGCGAAATCGAGAAGTTCTACTCCGCTTTCTATCCGGGACAATGGCGCAAAGAAGCCTACTACGACCTGATGGACAAGCTGAAAGTAGCTCCTAAGCAACGCATCTCGCGTATGTCCTGCGGACAACGTTCGCAAGTAGCTCTGGGACTCATTCTGGCGCAGAATCCGGAACTGCTGGTTCTGGATGACTTCTCCCTCGGACTGGACCCCGGTTACCGCCGCCTCTTCGTGGACTATCTGCGTGACTATGCCCGTTCGGAAAACAAAACCGTCTTCCTGACCTCGCACATCATTCAGGACATGGAACGCCTCGTGGACGACTGCATCATCATGGACTACGGACGCATCCTCATTCAGCAACCTGTAAAAGAGCTGCTGGACACCGCACGCCGCTATACTTGCACCTTGCCCGAAGGTTACAAGATGCCTGAAGACAAGGACTTCTATCATCCGTCCATCATCAGAAACACACTGGAAACCTTCTCATTCTTAAGCCTGCAAGAGGTGGAAGCCCGCTTCAAAGCCTTGCAAGTGCCCTACAGTGACTTGAAATGTGAGACAGCCAATCTGGAAGATGTTTTCATCGGACTGACAGGAAAATATTAATCAGTGATTAGTTATAAGTTATTTGCTTGTGCCATTGTGTTGTGATATCAGATATCATCAGTAAATAACTTATAACTAAATAACTAATAACTAAATTTATCATGAACGCTATATTTTATAAAGAATGGATTAAAACCCGCTGGTACCTGCTGCTTGCCCTCCTCGTGACGCTCGGCTTTGCCGGCTACTCGATGTTGCGCATCAACCGCGTAGCCAGTATGAAAGGTGTGGAACACGTCTGGGAAGTGATGCTGGCACGGGACACCGTATTCGTTGATTTGCTGGAATACATTCCGTTGCTGACCGGAGTATTGCTCGCCTTGGTGCAGTTCGTACCCGAAATGCACCGCAAGTGCCTGAAACTGACCCTGCATCTACCCTATCCGCAGCTCCGTATGATTAACCTGATGCTGCTTTACGGTCTGCTGGTACTGGTCATCTGCTTTGCCAGCAACTACCTGCTGATGGGAGTTTACATGCAAGGCATTCTTGCACCGGAACTGTATTCACGGATTCTGCTGACAGCTCTTCCCTGGTATCTGGCAGGCATCGCTGCTTATCTTCTGATTTCGTGGATATGTCTGGAACCAACCTGGAAACGCCGCGTCCTCAATCTGGTAATCTCCGTCCTGCTGTTGCGCATCTTCTTCCTTGCACCGGCACCGGAAGCCTACAATGCTTTCTTGCCTTGGTTAGCAATCTACACCCTGCTCACGGCAAGTCTCTCATGGCTGTCCATCGCACGGTTCAAGGTAGGCAAACAAGATTAAACAGGTTATAAATTCACTCTTAAGAACGAAAAAGACAATGAAACGTTTTAGTCAAATATTCTTATACATTACCATTGCATTGCTCCTTGTGTGGCAATTGCCCTGGTGCTACAGTTTCTTTGCGGCAAAGCCTTCAAAGACTCCTTTCTCCATGTACAGCACCATCATCGACGACTTTGTTTCCATGGGACATGAGGAAGGTAAAGGCATGATGCGCCGCGACCAGTCCGGCAATGTGTACACGCAGGAACAGGTGGACAGCATCCTCCCCTTCTTTTACATACGTCAGCTCATGGCGGACGAGCGGTTTCCGGATACCATCAAAGGTATTGCCGTCACTCCGCGCGAGATACAGCTCACTAATTTCAGTTTCCGCTCGACACCTTCGGACATCAATACCTCCCGAATAGAGCTTTATCCTTTATTGGAAAGCATGTCGGGACGCGTAGACCTGGCGATGCCCGATGATGTGTTCCGCATCACCAACAAAGGAATTGAATTCATCAAAATGAAAACCAATACGGTGGATGCCGATAAAAGCAGTCAATTCACGGAAGCCATGGTGAAGAAAGGGTTTAAGTTCCCTGCACAGAGGCTGGCAGGAAATCCTACGACCCGCAAGGAATATGATGAAGGTTATCTGATTCTGGACAACGAAGGCAAGCTTTTCCACCTGAAACAAACCAAGGGACGTCCGTATGTACGTGCCATTTCCCTGCCCGAAGGTGTAAAAGCGAAGCATCTCTTTATCACGGAGTTCAAGAGCCGCAAGACGCTGGGCTTCCTGACCGATATGGATAATAATTTCTATGTACTGAACAACAAGACTTATGACTTGGTAAAGACCGGAGTTCCCGCCTTTAATCCGGAACAGGATGCCCTGTCCATCTTCGGCAACATGTTCGACTGGACGGTTTGCATCAAAACCGGTGAGGCAGATGAATATTATGCGCTGGATGCGGATGATTATTCGCTCATCAAATCTGTTAACTTCCCTATGCAGGGAGGTAAAGTACCGGGACTGCGATTTACTTCTTCACGGGATAAGTATGTGAAGCCGAGGTTCTGATAAAGAATTTCACCACAGAGGACACAGAGAGCACAGAGGTTATTGATTATCTATGAATTATAAAACTTCTGTGCTCTCTGTGTCCTCTGTGGTGAAATTCTTATATCATTCGAAACCCCTGCCAAAGATTCGTCTCCGGCACAGGTGCTTCCACCTCTATTACCTCTTTCGATACCGGATGTACAAAACTGATATAGCGTGCATGCAGGCAGATACTCCCATCCGGATTGGAGCGTGCGGAACCATATTTCAAGTCCCCCTTGATAGGACACCCCATCTTTGCCAACTGACAACGTATCTGATGGTGCCGTCCGGTTTTCAAATCTACTTCCAGCAGGAAATAATTCTCTGACTTACCTATCATGCGATAATTCAGGATAGCCTTTTTACTTTTCGGCACCTCCTTATCATAAGCATAACTTTTATTCTGCTTCTCATTGCGCACCAGATAGTTCACCAATTCCCCCTCCGATTCCTTCGGAGCATTCTTTACTATAGCCCAGTAAGTCTTCTTCACCTCACTGTTCTTGAACATTTCATTGAGGCGGGACAACGCCTTGCTGGTTTTAGCAAATACAACAAGACCGCTCACGGGGCGGTCCAGCCGGTGGGTAACACCGATGAAGACATTTCCGGGTTTCTGGTATTTCTCCTTCAGATACTCCTTTACGGTTTCCGAAAGCGGTGTATCCCCTGTCTTGTCTCCCTGAACTATCTCGGAAGCGGTCTTGTTGACTATAATAATATGATTGTCCTCGTATACGACAGTCATACTCTTTCTTACATATTCATACCACCATCTACCTGAATCACCTGTCCTGATACATAAGAAGACATATCAGAAGCCAGGAAGGTAGCAATGTTTGCCACGTCTTCGGGAGTACCGCCACGGCGCAAAGGAATTTTCTTTGCCCATTCGGCTCTTACTTCGTCAGACAGCGCAGCAGTCATATCGGTCAGGATGAAGCCCGGAGCAATAGCGTTGGCACGAATGCCGCGAGAGCCGAGTTCCTGAGCAATGGACTTAGCCAAAGCAATCATACCAGCCTTGGAAGCTGCATAGTTAGCTTGTCCGGCATTGCCATGAACACCTACTACAGAAGCCATATTGATAATGCTACCTGCTTTCTGACGCATCATGATCGGAGTACAAGCATGAATAAAGTTGAAAGCTGATTTCAGGTTAACATTGATAACCATATCCCATTGTTGCTCGCTCATACGCATCATCAGACCATCACGAGTGATACCTGCATTGTTTACCAGAATATCAATGCGACCAAAATCTGCATGAATAGCTTCTACTACCTTAGCGGTATCTTCGAAACTGGCAGCATTTGAAGCATAACCTTTGGCTTTCACGCCCATTGCTTCCAGTTCTTTTGTTGTATTCTCTGCATTTTCGTCAATCACCAAGTCAGTGAATGCAATATTTGCTCCTTCAGAAGCGAATTTTAAAGCGATAGCCTTACCAATGCCGCGTGCAGCACCGGTTACAATGGCTGTTTTACCATCTAATAATCCCATACTTTTTTAAATTATTGATTAAAGTTTTCTTTTCTATGCAGCGCACCGAACACAATGTTAACCACGTATCTATCACGTTCTTCATCGGTCAGTTTAGCACCTATGTGTCCGCGTATATAAGGTACCTCGATACCTTTCACGCAATAATGTACCAACTCGGCAGTCATGTCAAGATCGTCAACCTGAAATACCCCTTTCTCCACGCCCTCGCGTAAAACATCCTTGAAAAGTTGTAGTTCTTTGGCATCAAAACGCTTACGTACCTTCTCTACCCGCCATATATCGCGGAAGAAAGTAGCACGGAGCGTTCCATTCCGATATACCACTTCTTTCACAGCATCCAAACGGGTATAAATCATTTCGATAATCTTCTGGTCGGGCGAGATATCTTTCTCTGCCACCCGCTTCATCATATCCGAAAGAATCTCCAGCTCCGACTCGACAACAGCCATATAAATATCTTCCTTACTCTTAAAATAGGTATAAAGTGTTCTTCTACCTTTTTTAGAAGCAAGAGCGATATCATTCATTGTGGTATTCTCAACACCCATCTTTGCAAATAGCTGACGGGCAACATCCACTAATTTAGCTTTTGTCTTCGATACGGCCATATATTTATTAATTATTGCACATTGCTTAATAATTTGAGCAAAAGTAAAACTTTTCTGCATACCACACAAGAATTCATGTATTTTATTAACATTCCGTCATAGGAAGGGAAGAAAAAAAATGCGTACACTATCATGTTACTTATCAACAGGTTAGAAACTATATCACATTTTTTAAAGAAAATAAGATGGATTTTATTTGTTAGTTTCACAAAAAGCCGTACCTTTGCACCCACAAAACATCGCGGAGTGGAGCAGTTGGTAGCTCGTTGGGCTCATAACCCAAAGGTCATTCGTTCGAGTCGGATCTCCGCAACTAAATAAAAAAGACCGTTTTTCAACGGTCTTTTTTTGTATCCTGATAATACCTATTATTATTCTACTACCACTCTTGCAGCCTGTTTTAATTCTATATTCAATGAAGCACCATCCGATTGAGGCATCCAAACCACCTGGCGGCATTCACCTTTCTCCAATGTACATCTTTGGTTACCATGAGCATACAGATATTCCGTATCAACATGGAAAGACGACGCATTCACATTCCACGAGCGTATTCCATTCAAATGTAAGTGCAAGTTATCCGCTTTTCCACTATTGAACAACCACGAACCATCCTGAACGGTCAAGGCTTTAAAATAGCAATCGTTTATTGTTGCATAATCCCGTACCATAAGAGATAATGAATCACGGTTAAGGCCTTCAACATTCACTTTCTGGGCAACGAGGGCAGCGATTAATGACTGAGTATAGTCGGGCAAAGCTATCTCCATCTCTTTGGAGCGTACATTCAGCCAAGCCATATCCTGGAATTTCTTTTCCAGCTTCTCTTTGGAAAAATTGAATACGATACGTAATGTATCTCCTGACGTATTCATCGTCATATACTTATCCATATCAGAAGCATAAGTGAAAGTACCGTTTCCTCCTTGCGCCTGACGAATGTTCAGCGGTATCTCACTGAATGCAACCATTCTTATTTCTTTTATTTCGTTATCATCCACAATGATATCTCTATCCGTCACCAACTGCACCACTTTGCACTCTGGCAACTGCACTGTTTTTTGTTCTCCATTGATATCCATAAAGTTATCATTCCCGTCGAAAAATAATGTAGAGCTATAGAATATGCCACCGCATATTACCAGCAATCCGGCAAGCAGCATTCCAAATATTATATAAGTTGTTCGTTTCATAATCTTCTTCTTTATTTTTGTTTCTTACTATATTCCTGATACATATCCGACATATCTTTTGCCGAAATACCGAGTGTGTACATCTGTTTGAAGAAGTAATCCACCTCCTCTTTCAGAAAATACTCTTTCCGCAATGAAAGGATTTGTTCGCGAGCACCGGCAGACACAAAATAGCCAATGCCCCGCTTATTATAAATAACTCCTTGTGATTGCAAATAATCGTACGAACGCATCACCGTATTGGCATTTACCTCTACCACAGCCGCATATTCTCTGACGGATGGTATACGTTCTTCTTCCTGATATTGCCCAAGAAGTACCTCGTCACAAATCCGGTCTGCTATTTGCAGGTAGATAGCTTTGCTTTCTTTAAAATTCATACTTACCAGCGGTTAATGATTTCAGATTCTTTAAAGCGGAAATAAGCGACTATCCAATTGAAGATAGCCATACCAAAGAAGATTATTGTTGCCCAAAGTGTCATAGCTTCATCAGATATATTCTGATTCACTCCACGAACACCACGTGCTTCAAATAATATTTTTCCCAGTACCGATCCTATTGCTATATAAATGATAGCAACAACCACAATGGCTGAGAAAGTTTTCACAAATGAGTTCTTCGGCCAGATGGAACTACCCAGAACAAATAAAGACTGTGCAAAGAAATAAGCGCTTACTCCTAACATGAAATAATTGCAATCATCAAAAACCGTCCAGAATTGTCCTTTTCCTACCAAATGGGAAAGCGGAGTAGAGGCTATAATATCTTTCAACTCGGGATAGCTGACCATATAAACCGCTACACGTGTCCAGTCCGCCATTTTAAAAGCTATCAGAAACACAATAAGGAAACCGAAAGTAAATACCAGCCAACGGGAGAAGAATTTCTCAAACATCGTAGCAGGTGTCATCAACATTGCTATCCGGTTCGTTTTAGATTTCATGCGTTCCATAATGAACGAAGCACTCAGAAGTCCCATAATGACGAGTGCCCAAACGAAAGCCCCCAGTTCGAATGTCCAGATAGGATCCTGGGTTATCCCTCTATTGATGAGACTTTCCGGATGATTATATTGAAAATATCCGTTCCATACAAAAGCAATCGCCATTATGCCGTACATCATTACGAACCTAAGCAGATTAGCTTTCCAACTCTCCACCATCTCTTTGCGGCATAAGCTCACAAAACGGGGTGCACTAAAAAAGGTATCGCGTATCATTGTTCATTCTTTTTAGGGTGAAACATTTCTGCCATTTTCTCTGGTGCGGCAAGTGTAGCACCGAATAGCAGTTCAAGATTAATCTCCGATTCTTCGTCTTCCGTATTCGGTAACATCAGGAAGTTTCCTTGCACAGAAGGCAGTGTATAAAGTGCTGACTTCGCCATTTCATGATCGTCACTTTCAAGGAAAAGTAATTTGTTGCAAATGCTGGCAGTAGACTCGTCAAGCAACACATGACTGTTGTCCATAATCACCACATGATCTAATATCTTATCAATATCCCGCACCTGATGAGTAGAGATAATAATCGTCCTGTCATCCGACATGCCGGAAGCAATGAACTTACGGAATTGGCTCTTACCCGGAATGTCAAGTCCATTGGTAGGCTCGTCCATAATCAACAGTGAAGTATGGGTAGCCAATGCAAAACTCATGAATACTTTTTTCTTCTGTCCCATAGATAAAGCTCCCAAATTCAAATCCTGCTCCATCTCAAAATAATGCAGGTACTTTACCATATCTTCTTTGCTGAAACGAGGATAGAACTGGCTGTTCAGCTCCACATAGCTAACCAGGGATATGGACGGAAGTTCAAATTCCTCAGGTACCAGGAACATATCTTGTAACGTGATAGGTAACCGACGGCGTACATCGATATCATGATACATCACCTTTCCACTCTTGGGGGTGAGCAAACCGCTCATCAAATAAAGTAGCGTAGACTTACCGGCACCATTCTTTCCCAGTAACCCATATACTCTACCCTTCTCCAATGAAAGCGAAAAATCGTGCAGGACTTCTTTCTTGCCCCGGCGATAACTGAACGAAATGTTTTCTACTTGTAGCATAAGCTTGGATATTTATTAGTTATTTAGTGTATTAGTTTAATAGTACACTGCAAATGTAGGCAAACTTTTTAATATTCCAAGCGTTTCCTCAAAAAAAAGCAAAAAAAAGAGAGGAGCTAAGAATCACTCTCCACTCCTCCCGACACGACAAACAACTAAAATTGTTGCTATTTGATGCCATCCAACGCCTTTTTGGCAGTAGCATTGGCGGGGTCTATAGCCAGAATTTTATTCCAGTACTCCTTCGAAGTAGGATAGTCGCTCTTCAATAGATAGTAGTATCCCAGATAGCTGTAACACTCTATCAATGGAGAATTATACTTCGGATCGTTTTTACTTAGCAACACCTCCATCACCTTTTCATAAAAAGGTTTCGCCAACCCCTCGGTAGTTTCAGGGTCCATGGCAGAATTGGTCCGGGCGCGCCACATATCTCCCAAATAACTGTCGGGAGCTTGTTCGGAAACAAGTGCGAACACAGAGTCAGCAGACTGCAACGCCACCATACGGTCGGCAGGCTGCACGGTGAGCGTGTCCGAAGACGTGCCCTGTCCGTAATAAAGACGCCCTAACTGGAATAAGGTTTCAGGGGTCTTTTTATCTTTGGCTAATGAATCATAATACTTCTGATAAGAAGCAATAGCCTGTGCATAATCGTTCTTCATTTCATAGGCATCAGAGATTTCACGCCATAAGTCGGTTTGTGTATCATCCTTCTCAAGTGCCTTGCCATATTCTATAATAGCTTCATCGTATTTCTTCAACGCAGTCAATAAAGCGCCGTAATAACGATAATCTAAATAAGAATAGTCAGCTTTATCTGAAGCGTGAAAAAAGGCGTCAGCAGCTTTCTCTGCATCCTCATAACGCTTCAGGTCCGTATTGTTATACATAGCAAGACGGTTGAATGCAGCATGACGGGCATTCGCCTGTAAGCCTTTCTGGGCAATTTGCAGCGATTTCTCGAAGTCATGGTTCAAGAACAAGGCAAAAGCATACTTCAGCATGTCATCTTCCGTAGCAAGAGGCGTATTGATGAACTTCGCATACATCGCGGCAGCTTTATCAAACCGATTACTGGAATAATACACTTCAGCCAATTCCTTGTCAGCCTCCAGACAGTCCGGTTCCACAGCTTTCAGCTGCTCCAACTTTTCAATGGCCAGCGAAGGACTGGCAGACTTATAAGCCTGCGCATACTTCAAATAAGCCTCCTTACAGTTCGGGTCGAAGTAAATGGCCTGTTCATAAAGCTGGCAGGCTTGCCCCACGTTCTTTTGTGCAAGAGCTATATCACCCTCCAGTACAGACACTTTCGGATCCTTATTATTGGCTTTCTTCGCCATTGCCAGATACTCCTGAGCATCAGTAAGCTTTCCAGCATTCAAATAAACGTGGGCTATGGAAGTCACAAGGTCCACATTCTTTTTATTCTTCCCTTTCAACAATGCACCGGCTTCCTCGGAAGCTTGTTCGGGATTGGTCTGAACCAGGCTTTTCATTTTATCTACCCCAGCCTGCCATTCGTTCACAGGCGCTTGTGCAGAAACAGTGCCGGCCAACAGCAACGCTCCCATACTAAGAATTAACATCGTTTTCATAATAGCATTCATTTTAGTTATTTATCTTTTATATTTACCACCCGCACCGGTTGGGTAGCAGGCACTAATCCCGACTTTAAAATAATCCGCTGTCCCCGGTCGGAAGAGAGGAAAGAGGCAAATCCCCACGGAAGAGCGCTCCGCGGATCGTTCAACAGGACATAGATGCTGCGTGTCAACGGATAATCACCGTAAAACAAATATGCCTGATAGGGTTTGAAACTGTTTTCCGGCGTTGCCTTGTCGGCAGCGCTGACGGACATCACCCGTACTTCTTTGCTAAAGGAAAGCCCTGTGCTGTCATTACGGTCGCTCAGCCAATTCACGCCAATAATACCGATAGCATCAGGAGTCTTTGACACATAGTCGATAACCTCTCTATTAGTCTTCAACGCCTTTACCTGGTTCGACAACGGAGCACCCTTACAAATGGAATCTACCGCAAAACGTACGGTACTGGAATTCTTGTTATCGAATACCAAACTGATATCCTTCAACCGGGATGCCGAATAAATGTCTTTCCATTGTGTGGTCTTTCCCGTCAGGATGTTGCGGATTTCATTCACAGTAATCAGTGTATCGGGATTATCTTTATTGGTAATCAACGCTAATCCATCCGTGGCAATCTTTATCTCCTGTGGGAAGAACTTCCGGCTATTGAAAGAGTTCATCTCCTCCGGTGTCAGTCTGCGACTGGTTATTGCCAACCGCAGACTGTCCTTGAGCAATAGATTGACGGCTTCCACTTCCGTCACATAACGGGGCACAATTCCCGCCAAAGGAAATAGTCCTTCAAACACATCCACCTCTTCCTGCACGATAGGCTGAAAACTTTCGTCCGCAGCAATCGCTATCACACCCGAAGTATATGTATCTGTCAGTCCGTCCTTGGGCTTGCTCTGGCATGCCGACATAGAAGTCAGCATCATCACCAAACCTAAAAGCTGAAGTTGTTTCACCGTTTTCATTACACACACATATTATTGTAACCTAAACACAACCGGTATTGTATACTTCACCGACACAGCCTTACCGTTCTGTTTGCCGGGAATCCACTTAGGCATGGACATTATCACGCGGACAGCTTCTTTGTCCAGATAAGGGTCTACACCTCTCAACACATTCACATCGCGCACACGACCATCGGCACCTACCACAAACTGACAAGTCACACGTCCTTGCGTTCCATTTTCCTGAGCAATAGTCGGATACTTCATGTTCTTGCTGATGAACTGCATCATCTCTGCCTGACCACCAGGGAACTGAGGCATTTGCTCTACCATATCAAAGACCTTTTCAGGTTCCGGCTCGGCTTGCGTAACCACTTGTTTCAGGTCGGCAATATCCTTACCGTTTGCTTCGTCATTACCTTTCACGTCGGCAATAGAGATGGCAACTTTTGTTTCAGTCAGTTCCTTCTGGCTCTTCATTTCATCCTCATCATTTACTTCCTCGTCTTTTTTGATAACCGGGGCGGTAAACTTGATAGAGCTCTTCAAAGCAGGAGGCGGGGGAGCAACAGGCTCCACTCTCTTCATCTCTTCCTGTTTAATCTCCGGTTCTTCCAGTTGAGACAGGGTGGTAACTTCGGTCATCACTTCCTTCTGCTTCGGTGTAGCCATCTTTATCAAAGTAGGAATGCTGAACCCTACCAATGCGATGACAATCACCAATATCACAGCGATATTATGACGTTTCGGAGAAGTCTCCCTCAACTTATAAGCACCGTATGCCTTGTTCTTGCCGTTGAATATAAGGTCACACCATTCCGAAGAACTTAAATCTACTTTAGCCATATTCTTACTTTTTTAGGTGTTACACATTATTCGGCAATGTTCTGCGACAGTTCACCCTTGCTATCGAAGTTCTTTATCAGAAATTCGTCAGCTTCGGCAATGTCGGTAATCACATACTTACCTATATTACATATCTGCATTTCATCGAGTGCATCAATCAGATTCTTGTACGAAGCATTATCGGTGGCTTTGATTATCACCGTCGGCGTATCTTTCCCGCTCTTTATCTCGGCGAGCTTCTTCGAAAATTCTTCTTCTGATATCTTGAGGTCCAGTTTCTGCTGCTTCAGCTCGTTCACTTCATTTACAGCAGTTCTATTGCGTTGCAAGAGCATTGCCCGCAGACCATCCGGCTTATAGGTTGTTTCCTTCAGCGAGGTATAATCCTTATAGTTGGGCTCTCCTTCGTAATAATACATTTTATCGTCACTACCCAGCAGCAGAGTGATAGCCTGTGATGCCTTCACTTTTGACTGCTGTTCTTCGGTAATGTCCTTATCGTTACTCGGCATGCTTATCTCCATCGTCTGAGGTTTGCTCAGTGAGGTACAAAGCATAAAGAAAGTAATCAGCAACATATTCATGTCTACCATTGGTGTAAAGTCCACCCTGACAGTCATTTTCTTTTGTTTGCTCTTTCCACCTTTCTTATTGCCGCTTTCTTGTATTTCAGCCATAATGTTTCCTTTCTGTTATTCTTCAGAAGTAGTCTTCAGAGAAGTAATCAGGTTATACCGATTCTCTCTGAGGTCCTGAAGCGAGTTCATCACATTCTTGATTACGGAATAAGGAGTATTGGCATCCGCCTTGATGGCGATACGTAAATCTTTGTTTGTGGCACGGGCATTGCGCACCCAGGCTTTAAACTGATTATCGATACTGTCAGTAGGTATCCCCTCATTCTTTAACACAGCGTCTTGCTGGTCTTGCGGCAAGTCAAGGTACTTCTTCATACTCTTCATCGGCACTCCGAAAGTAGATGCCAATGTGAATTTCTTAGTTTCCTCCGGAGTGAACGTCACCCCATACTCTTGCCCCATTGCTTCCAGCACGTCACGCAAGTCGGACTGCTTGTCCAGACTCATAAACACCTTTCCGTCCGGATCGACCAATATCTGAAGGATATTTGTTTCCGGAATCTTAATTTCGGAAACAGAGGCTGGAGTGCTAACCTGTACCGGTTCTTTCTTCACGAACGTAGACGTCAGCATGAAGAAGGTCAGCAGCAATACAGTCACGTCACTCATCGCCGTCATATCGATGAACGTACTTTTCTTTTTTATCTTCGCTCTACCCATAATTATTAAATTAAAAATTGAGAATTTAAAGTTGAGAAATAATAGTTGAGAAATAAAAGAATTGAGGATACTGCAGTAGTATCACTTTTTAATTCTCAATTCTCAATTTCCAATTTATTTATGCGTAGCGGCAAAAGTCTGTACGATAGAGAATCCAACCTCATCAAGGCTGTAAGTCAACTTATCAATCTTATTGGTATAATAGTTATAGGAAATAACGGCAAGTGCTCCAGTCAAGATACCGAATGCCGTATTAATCAAGGCCTCAGAGATACCTTGTGACAACGCCATTGAGTCAGCAGAACCTCCGGCAGCCAAAGCAGCGAACGAACGGATCATACCAATAACCGTACCGAGCAATCCCATCAACGTACCCAAAGTAGTGATAGTACCGATAATAGGCAAGTTCTGCTCCATCATCGGCAACTCCAACGCGGTAGCTTCTTCCAGTTCTTTTTGGATGGCAAGCAATTTCTGGTCTTTAGACAGATTGGTGTCATTTTCCATTTCAGCATACTTCTTCAAAGTAGCGTTTACTACATTAGCAACAGAACCACGTTGTTTGTCACAAATTTCCTGTGCTTTCTTCATATCACCAGCAGACAAGGCTGACTTAATATTAGCAACAAACTTAGCCAACGGGCCTTTACCGAAAGCAGCACCGATAGCAATGTAACGCTCAATACTCAGCGCAATAACGGTCAGCAAGAGAGTCTGGATAACAGGAACAATGAATCCACCTTTATAGATAGTACCGAGGAAGTTCCCAGGCAACGGATGGTTGTTCGGGTCATTGTTCATGAAGTTGGAAGGGTTTCCAAACACAAATAGATAAATAAGCACGGCTACGATAAGACAAATTACGATTACCCAACCGGCAGATTTGATGCCTTTAAAAGAGGCGGATTTCTTTTGAGTAGTTTCCATGATGAAAAATTTAAATGGATTTGTATTAAAATTAATTTTTAAAAATAAATCGTATGGATACAGCTCTCCCTTTCACGGCATTAATATACCGTAACCACCCGCATAACCTCACCCTAAACTTAGGGATGTAAGAGATCACCAACTTTCAGCCACATAGGGGAAAGAAGGAAAGGGGAAAAGGGAAAACTAATTTGTAGGAAATTAAATTATAATCCGTCGCAAAGTATAGATGTAGTATTCACTACTAAAGGAAGTATAATGCGGATCTTTATCCGAATAGTATAGCTTCGACTGGCCATGCACCATCAGATTCTGGTGCTGAGATAAGATTAAGAAAATCCCCTTAAGAAATAAAGAAGTTTCCATAGCTCTACGGAAACGCTGGGAATTAAAAGAATATCTTTCTGAGATGGGTTTGTTACCAAGTTCCACATCAGTAGACCACATAAACTTGGTATTAGTGAACAGACTTTTT
>NZ_JH992945.1 GCF_000315485.1 Bacteroides oleiciplenus YIT 12058
GGGTTATCACCGTCTATGACTGAACTTTCCAGATCATTCTACTCACTAACTGTCTTCCCACAACGTGGTCCTACAACCCCATTTATGCCGTAACATAAATGGTTTGGGCTATTCCCCGTTCGCTCGCCACTACTAGGGGAATCATTATTTATTTTCTTTTCCTACAGGTACTAAGATGTTTCAGTTCCCTGTGTTAGCCTCCATCTAAGATGGATGATACGTCTTCAACATACCGGGTTGTCCCATTCGGAAATCCGCGGATCAAAGGTCATTTGCACCTACCCGCAGCTTATCGCAGCTTATCACGTCCTTCATCGCCTCCGAGAGCCAAGGCATCCGCCATGCGCCCTTGCTTACTTTTAGTCTTACCTAGCCGTATGGCTCGATATATACTTTCAGCTTGTTAATAACTTTACTTTTTTTTGTACATCATGTCAAAGAACGGTGCTTCAATTATTAACTATTAATTATAAACTATTAATTAACAATCAAAACGGAGTGGAGAATAACGGATTCGAACCGTTGACCCCCTGCGTGCAAAGCAGGTGCTCTAGCCAGCTGAGCTAATCCCCCGGGAAAGAAGCAAAGCTTCTTCTCGAAGTAGTCCCAGGCAGAGTTGAACTGCCGACCTCTACATTATCAGTGTAGCGCTCTAACCAACTGAGCTATAGGACTGTCGAGTTCAACCTCGCCTTGCGGCTCGGCTTCTTCTTTCTCATTATATCTTTTAAATAAACAATTACGCGTAGTCCAAGAGGTTCTTATGGTAGCATTTATGAAAGAACCAACTTTTAAATCATTTAATTAAGAAAGGACTATTATTTTTAATCCGCAATTCTCAATCTAACAAAGCGTCGCTCCAGAAAGGAGGTGTTCCAGCCGCACCTTCCGGTACGGCTACCTTGTTACGACTTAGCCCCAATTACCAGTTTTACCCTAGGCCGCTCCTTAACGGTTACGGACTTCAGGTACCCCCGGCTTTCATGGCTTGACGGGCGGTGTGTACAAGGCCCGGGAACGTATTCACCGCGCCGTGGCTGATGCGCGATTACTAGCGAATCCAGCTTCATGGAGTCGAGTTGCAGACTCCAATCCGAACTGAGAGAGGTTTTTGGGATTAGCATCACGTCGCCGTGTAGCTGCCTTCTGTACCCCCCATTGTAACACGTGTGTAGCCCCGGACGTAAGGGCCGTGCTGATTTGACGTCATCCCCACCTTCCTCACATCTTACGACGGCAGTCTCTCTAGAGTCCTCAGCATAACCTGTTAGTAACTAAAGATAAGGGTTGCGCTCGTTATGGCACTTAAGCCGACACCTCACGGCACGAGCTGACGACAACCATGCAGCACCTTCACAACTGCCCGAAGGAATAGATGTTTCCACCTACGTCAGTTGCAATTTAAGCCCGGGTAAGGTTCCTCGCGTATCATCGAATTAAACCACATGTTCCTCCGCTTGTGCGGGCCCCCGTCAATTCCTTTGAGTTTCACCGTTGCCGGCGTACTCCCCAGGTGGAATACTTAATGCTTTCGCTTGGCCGCTTGCTGTATATCGCAAACAGCGAGTATTCATCGTTTACTGTGTGGACTACCAGGGTATCTAATCCTGTTTGATACCCACACTTTCGAGCATCAGCGTCAGTTACAGTCCAGTAAGCTGCCTTCGCAATCGGAGTTCTTCGTGATATCTAAGCATTTCACCGCTACACCACGAATTCCGCCTACCTCTACTGCACTCAAGAAACCCAGTATCAACTGCAATTTTACGGTTGAGCCGCAAACTTTCACAACTGACTTAAGCTTCCGCCTACGCTCCCTTTAAACCCAATAAATCCGGATAACGCTCGGATCCTCCGTATTACCGCGGCTGCTGGCACGGAGTTAGCCGATCCTTATTCATATGGTACATACAAAACAGTATACATACTGCACTTTATTCCCATATAAAAGAAGTTTACAACCCATAGGGCAGTCATCCTTCACGCTACTTGGCTGGTTCAGGCTCTCGCCCATTGACCAATATTCCTCACTGCTGCCTCCCGTAGGAGTTTGGACCGTGTCTCAGTTCCAATGTGGGGGACCTTCCTCTCAGAACCCCTATCCATCGAAGTCTTGGTGGGCCGTTACCCCGCCAACAAACTAATGGAACGCATCCCCATCGATTATCGAAATTCTTTAATAACAAAAAGATGCCTTCTCGTTATACTATCCAGTATTAATCTTTCTTTCGAAAGGCTATCCCGGAATAATCGGTAGGTTGGATACGTGTTACTCACCCGTGCGCCGGTCGCCAGCAATGTATTGCTACATCCTGATGCCCCTCGACTTGCATGTGTTAAGCCTGTAGCTAGCGTTCATCCTGAGCCAGGATCAAACTCTTCATTGTAAAAGTATTATTAATCGGTATTACTACCGGTTGTTGCTCTGTTCAGGACGCTCGGTTTATTAAAAGTTTTCAAATCACCTATATATATAAGTTACTTGACGGTTCTTTTTTTATACCCAAGATTAATCATTTGACTGAGTAATCTTGCTCTTGTACTACTTGTATTGTTTATGTAAATTATTCAAAGATCGCTTCTTTTGGAATTGCTTTTCTTTTCAGAAAGCGGATGCAAAGGTAAGAACTTTTAAGTATATCTTCCAAATATTTTCGGAAGTTTTTTTTCTTTTTTTCTTTTGCTCGTCGTCTCTCTTTGCGAAAGGGAGGTAAAAGGAAAAGAGAAAGGAGTTCTTAACAACACCGGTTTCTTAATCAAAAAGTCAATCATCGATTGCAGTCCTTTCGGAAAGCGGGTGCAAAGGTAAGAACTTTATTACATTACTTCCAAATGTTTCCGGAAGTTTTTTCTTTTTTCTTTTCCCATGCGTTATTCTTGATTAAAAGAATAGCAAAAGAGAAGAAAAACGTTAGGGTTCTTACGCCGTTTCTGTCAGAATGTCAATTGCAAGGCTTACCATCTCTTGGAAAGCGGATGCAAAAGTAGTCGATATTATGATTCGCTCCAAATATATCTACCATTTTTTCACTATATTTCGGAAACTAATTTGTAATACGCTGAGTGATAAGGATGTTGTAGAACATAATTTTAAGGAAGGGCGTGAATGGGCACAAGGCACTACACATAATTATATTATGCGCGATGCGCGCGTGCGAAAGGCGAAAAGAAGCCGGAGGCTATGCTACTATAATCAGGCACGGATATGCCATATAGCAAATTCGGTATAAACTCGATACAGAGTCGGTTCAAATTCGGTTAAGACTATGATTTTAATAGTTTAAACCGAATTTGCTACATAGATAATAAGGGTTTAAATGAAAGAAGGATTGGGAGGAGGCGGTTCCTGCAGAATGGTGGAGGCATCGAAGCAGGGACATTCTTTTATCCACTCCTCCGGTTCTATTTCACCGTTATGGTTCAGGTCGGGACTGAGGTCGCGATGACCGACTAACCTACTACCCGGATAATCTTTCAACAGCAACATGACCAACACGCGAAGGGAATGTTTCTGAAAATCGGTCCGTGTATCAGCAGGACGGCCATTTGTATCCAGACCGCCTTCATAGCAAATACCGATGCTGCTTGCATTATAGCCTTTCGCATGGGCTCCGGGCTTTTCAACAGGACGAAGGCTTTTAATGTCCCCATTCTTCCTGATATAAAAATGATAGCCTGCGCCGGAGAAGCCCCGGCACAGGTGATCAGTGGTTAAGTCAAATTCCGTATAGCAACGGTCAGCGCGGGTGGCGCTGCAATGAATGACGAGTAAATCAATCTTTCGCATGATTACGAATTTATCAGCGGACGCCCGTCATGGCATGTGCACTCAGCACGCCAACTAAAGCAGAAGCCACAGCAATAATTACTTTCAAAATCTTGTCCCAAGTCGTTTTTTTCATACTCAAATTAGTTAGTTATTAGTGATTAATGATTAGTGATTAGTGGGCTGCGCAGCATTTCATTCCTATCCCAGTGGGTCCTCTTCAAGTCCTCCTTCTCCACCCGAATTGCCACCGCCTTCACTGCCCGAAGAACCATTTTCGTCTTTCGGTTTATGAAGCTCAAAGGAGATATTGTTCGGAGCACTTCGGGTGGTGGCGACAGCTTCATTCACCAGGCGCAAACTGCTGTCGGTAAGAAAGCGAATGTTCACCTTATCTATATTCTTCACCGTGCAATCATCCACTTTTTCAGTACCGATGCAGTGGAAAGTGGTGTAAAACACTCCGAAGCCGTCCAGCTTCACACTGTCGCCATCCGTCAACTTACGTTTCAGATTGCGGACAACAGCCTTTATCACATGTTCCACATCCTCAGCAGACATGCCTCCCATCTCTTCAATCTCCTGCGAGAGCCGCTTGATATCAAACAAACGAGAGGTTTTTGCCTTACGCTTGAGGTAATTCAATTGCGGGGAAGATTTATCCCCGACTTTCTTGTAGCGCAACGTGCGCTCTACAATTACTGCCATACTTATTAAAAGGTTTAAGTTATAAAAAAATAAGTTCTGTGTCACGGAACAAGAAAAGCAAGATCCCGCGGTGATATGCTCTTCCCGTTTCGTGGAAACAAAGGTACGACGAAGGAAAAAGAAGAAATCCTATTCATTCCGTTCCGATAGCTTTCAGTAATAATAAAGGATTAATAAATAATTGTAAGGTAAAGCAAAGGCATTACATTCAATCTTTCCTCCCCTACCCCTTGCATATATCACCGAAAATACTTAACTTTACGTCAGATTTAAGAACCATAACCTAAACTTTAATGATGACAGAATCTGATGTAGAATCTTCGTTTGAAGAAGAATTTCAATTCCGAAGCTACGGAAAAGGAGAACTCGCAATGCTTTACATTCAAGGCGTACAACAGGCAAGCGCCGTAAAGGAATTCAATGTATGGATACGCAAATTTCCGGGATTAGAACAAAGACTCATGGAGACAGGGATGAACCGTACCGCAAGGAAATATACACCCTTGCAGGTACGACTTATTGTGAAAGCGCTCGGAATACCGTGAGGAAATTGAGAATTCTCAACTTATCCAATTTTTGTTATCAAACTGAGTATTCGCCGGGCCGGGATTATCACCCGTACTTTCTTCACAGGGGGAATAACGGCCGTTAATGACGTTGTACACAAATGTGGCTTCTCCGGGGCTGCCCAGATGCTTGAACTTCACCTTATCTATATGTATCCGCACCATACCTTTCTTATCGTCACGTTCCACAACGATGCCGAAGTCGGCTTTGTTATAGAAATCAGAGGAGCCGAAGATATCGTACATCTCCACGCAGGGCGTGATACCCGTCACCGGGTTGCGATTCATCTTGCGTGGATGGGCAACGAGGATGACCAGACAATGGTAGTGGGTGGCAAAGCGACTCAGACTATTGAGTAAGGAAGAGAGGTATTGCAGCTCGGTTTGCCCCTGGGGCAGGCGCTGGTCGATGCGGTTCAGAGGGTCGATAACCAGAATGCGGATGCCTCTGCGCACTACCAGTCCACGGGCTTTGGACAGGATGGTGTCTATGGAATAATCCTCATCGCCCGGAAGGATGTGGCAGACGTTATCCGTGAGGAAACGCACAGACTGTTCGTAAAGCTCTTCCGTCATGCCGATATGAGGGTTGAAACCCAGACCCGTAAGTTTCTCTATCAATTTGCGGTGGTGATAGATGATGGGCATGTTCTCGGGACTGAAATAGGCTATCTTCCACTCGTGCCGCAGGCAGAGGCGGATGACCAGTTCGTCCACCCATTCCGATTTCCCGTCACCGGGACGGCCGCTCACTATCATCAGGCGTTGCAGTTCGAGCGTGCAATATTTGTCGAAGTTCGGCCAACCCGTTTCGGCACCGCCCGCCATGCCGTTCTCGTAGAGCGCACGCAACTCCTTGCTCACATCATCGGCGGTGAACACACCTTCAAGGGGGATTTCTTCGGCTTGCGCCAGGCAGATGCCGAGACTGTCAGCGCCATATTTGACTAAATGTTCATTACCGTCCTTGCAGCCCGGACCGAAGTGCACAATCCGGCAACGCTCCGCGCCCAGACGGCGGACAAGCTCTTCGCGAAGTTTCAGGCCGGCGGAGTCCTCGTCTACGGCGATGTAGACGGTTTTCTTATCCTCGAAGTGAGTGGGGATGAAACGGTCCAGCCACGCCAGATTGCTATTGGCACCACTGGGCACGGAGACGGTGTCTTTCCGGCCGATGGTGATGAAGGAAGCGGCGTCCAGTTCGCCCTCGGTGACGATGCATTCGGACGTGTTCAGGATGCCATCTATATTATAAGGGATAAGTTCGGCGTCCTTCACCATCTTGAAGTGCTTCTGCCCGCTGCGGAATTTGGTGTTTACCAGTTCGCCGTTCTCGAAGTAGTTGAAGCAGATGCAGTTCTCTTTTTCGCCGGATTGGGGCATGAATTCTTCCTGTTCGGTGATTTGCAGGTAGCGGATGGCGGATTCGGAGAGGCAGCGGACGAGTACGAGATAGTGCCCGGTCTTCTCGCTCAGGGACAGATGGGTGGGGTCGAAGACAGGGCGATGGAAGTGGGAAGGCAGTTGATGCATCCGCTGGCGGTATTCGTCTTTTTGACGACGCTCACGCAGTTCGGTTTCGTCGGGAGCGTAGCCTTTCCAGCCACAGTGGTGGCAGAGGAATTTTCCGTTGTCAAGGTTGACAGACAGGGATTTGTCGCGTTTGTTGCGGCGGGTTTCGCGACATTGCGGACAGGTGGTTTTGATGCGGCCGGCGGTGCGGCGGCAGGTGTCAATGCCGAAGGAATGAAAGTCTCTCATAATTAGTAGTACTTTAAAATGGTAATAATGCATTTATTTGTCCCGTGAAACGAATATTTTTGCCCCGTGAGATGAAAGTTTTCATCTCACGGGATAGATTTTTTCATCTCACGGAGACAGATTTCACTGTCTCACGGGACGAATTTTCGCTTCAGGAAGCACCCATTCTTTCGCCGCATCGTTCCAGAGGGCATTGTCCGCCGGACGTGGAGGGGCCTCGTCGGGGATGGGGCAGCCCATGTAAGTGCGTCGGCCGCCTATGCGCTGTTCATGGCAATAAGGGTTGGAGGCGGCGGAATGCTTTGCGGCATCCAGTTTCAGAAGTGCCTCTCGCAAGGTTTGCGAAGTGCGGCAACCGGGGGCGGTGAAATTGGCAAAGTACTGGTGCACATCGCTGAGAGTCAACAGACTGCCGCCTTTGTCGTAGAGCAGGATATGATGCATGAAGAGCTCGACGGCTTCCCGAAAACGACGGCGCAACAGTTCGCCGTAGCCGCTTTTCATGCAGGCAACTTCCCCCCAGGCGCTGTCCGGTGACAGGCTGTCCACAAGTTCCCGCCAGGGACGAACGGGGTGAAGGGAAGAAACAGCATCATCAACAGCAGCAACAACTTCATCAATAGCAGCAGGATCTTCTTTTTCTTTTGCTGTTGTTGTTATATTCTTTATATTCCTTTTTTGCTCGTTGACATAATTCGGTAAAGCATTGATTTCTTGTGCATTAACATCAAAATCCGGGTTACCCGTTTTTGCGTTTTCATCAACTCTTGCCCCCTTTTCCGTCGAAAACCGTTCGGTTTCGTTCGATTTTGCATCACTCTTGGGGCACTTTTCGTTGTCTTCATTCTCATTTTCGCGATTGTTTCCGGGGGTACTTTCGCATGCATGTCGGCGGGTTTTGCCCTTCCACCTTACGGAATCTGCATTCAATTCCACAGGTACAAAGAAATCGCCGTCAAAGGCGAAAAGCTCGAAATCGGTGATAATTCTCATCATATAGGTATAGGTGAATTTGCGGCAGGCGAAAGGTTTCAGATAAAGAAAGCAGGCCCGGGCATCGGGCAGCAGGCTCAACTTTTCCATGATGTACCAGTAGGTGCCGTAGCCTTTGCTGCCTTCTTTATCAATCATGGCTTGAATACGGGGATCATTAAATGACATGATTCCGTGTTGGAAATAAAAATGCTTGTTCATTTACTCTTGTTTTTGTTAGTTTGTCCTTTTTGACTTTGTAAAGGTCGGTGTTTATTTCCAAATGGCAAATTAGCCTTTTCCGCGTGAAAAAGGCTAATTTTTGATAATTTCAGAGGAAATACCGCAATTCCTCTCAAGGCACTTCTGAAAGGAGGTTATTAAGCTCTGTAACAATACTTTCCGCAGATATCGATTTGCTCTTGTTACGATGGTTCTCCACAAAGAACATCAGGGCGAGAACCGTCGCCCAGGTATCCACTTCATGAGACTGGCAGGTGCCCGTATCTCCATTCTTATGCAGGAGAATCTGCCGTGCCACAGCTTCCAAAATACCCTTTCTACCACTGTCTATGTGGAACTTATCCGAAAGGATCAGGTCAAGTACTTCGGCAATCACTGCCAGGTTCAAATTCTCATCTCTGGAAACGAACAGATAGCGGGGGCTATCGATGATTCCCGTTTTTTTAAATTAGTAGTTTTCATACTGTTTTTTCTAATTTCGTTTAACAATAGAATCAATAAATTAATATTGACGCGCGAAATTAAACATTTATTAATGGAGTAGAAAAATAAAAGAGAGATATTTGTTCTAAAAAATAAAATAAATACCCGTAGGTTGAAGAAAGGAGAATTGGATAATAATAGCTATGACAACGGGGAATTCTCACTTGAAAAATAAATATATAGAGGTACGTACATGCGTGTACCTATTATGTGCAGAGCGAAAAAGTAGGGAGATTAGGAACAGATAGATAAAAGTGAGAGTTTTTTTATGTAAACTATGTTTCAAGAAAAATGGGGTGTTTTTTAAACGTTCGTTTAAAGGACACCTCCCGGAAGGGCTTCCGATAGCTCCCGAACTATAAGAAAACTGAATGTTAATATGTTATTTTTATTTTATTTCTAACCTTTTGATAGATAGAACGATATATAAAAAACTATATAGAACGCTAAGTTAATTCAATCAAAATAATTTGTATATATTGAAACATTGATTACTTTTGTGCACATAAAACGAACGTTTAAAAGACGACTGCCGTATATCATTTACGACAAAACTAAGCAAACAAACGATGATTAAAATGTTGCTATTCATACTGATATTACACATTTGTCCCTTATTGATACACGCACAAAAAGAGACAGCTCCGGTTTTTCTACCAAAAACGCAGAAAACCGGAAAAAGTGTACCCGGAAGAGTGGTAAAACTCGTATTCAGTTTCCCTTCGGACAGCTACAAAATAGCCCCTAACCATCAGGATAACAATCACGTAGCGGACAGCCTCCGACTACTACTTGCCGACCGTGTCCTGGCGTCACTCATCGACTCCATACACATCGCTGCATCCTCCCAACCCTATGGGAGTAGCTTCTACAGCCCCCAGACGGCCACATTGCGCGCCCGGGAGGTAAAGGTACTAATCATGGAAAATTGCATACAAAACAGTTCCTTTCCCATCACCATATCGGCACAAACCGCCCCCTGGAAAGCACTCCGCCGACCTGTGGAGCAAGACACCCTGACTCCCTGCCGCAACGAAATACTGCAAATACTGGCGCTGGACAAAAACGACTGGCAAATAGGGGAAAGGGTGAGGAAATTCAATGTAGGCATACCATACGCCTACGTCCGGCAAACCTTGTTGCCGCAAATAGGAAACAGCGCGCAATGCATTGTATATATGCGCCCCTTGAAGCAGGATGCCGGGATGGAACGGCCGGAGGCAATAGCAATACCAGGCCGGGCGGGGCAAATCAGCATGCTGCCCATGCAGCTTGCCGCAAGCGGGAAGACAGGGAAGACCGGAAAGAAGACTCCCGGGATAAAAAACAGCGCAAAAGGAAGAAACGGCGCCGATGGCAGGACATCCTTGTTCGCCCTGAAAACCAACCTGCTTTTCGATGCCGCCCTCATGCCCAACGTGGAGATAGAGATACCTCTGGGCGGAAGATGGTCGCTCAACGGTGAATACCTGTTCCCCTGGTGGACGGCAGGGCACAACAAATACTGCCTGAAAATCCTGATGGGCAGCCTTGAAACCCGAATCTGGCTCGGTAACCGCCACAGGGAAGTGCTGACGGGACATTTCCTCGGCTTGTATGCCGCCACGGGGAAGTACGACCTGCAATGGAAGGAGAACGGATATCAGAGCCAGTCGCCCATCGCCGCCGCCGGACTGAGCTACGGATGGGCCGCGCGCATCGCGCGCCACCTGCATCTGGAACTGAGCATGGGCGTGGGACTGCTGCACACCCGCTACCGGCATTACCGCATGCACAACAATTACCGGACACTGCTCTGGCAGGAGAACGGAAACTATACCTGGCTGGGACCCGCCAAAGCGAAAGTCTCCCTGGTATGGCTGCTCACACGGAGAAAACATAAAAATAAATAGTATGCTGACATTACGAACACAGAAAGCCATCGCGCTGATGCAGGACATCGCATCGAGGCGTGGAGGGTCGGCCCGGGAAACATACCGGATTACTCCCGGAGAAATGGAGGAACTGCTTGCCTGCCTCCGGACGAAAGGGCTCATACTGCCCGGACAGCCGGACGGGGAGAAAAGCGCAAACCCAGCCGACGGTTACCGCCTGGCACGCCCGCTGAGGGAAATATCCCTGCTCGACGTGCTGGAAGCGCTGGACGAGCACCTGAACTGCAACCGCCCCACCACCGAGGAGTTCTACTTCCATTACAACCGGGTGGCGCCGAAACTGGGTGTGGTGAACCACATGACAAGGCTCTACCTGGAAGAGATAAAGCTGTCGGAATGCTGAAGGACATCATAGGAAGAAAATGAAGAAGAGAAACCGGATAAACGAATAATTATCAGATGAAACGAATGACTATCATAGGATTGCTGCTACTACTGCTGCTGTGGCTCACGGCCTGCAAAGACCGCGAACTGAGCTATGCCCTGCAAGCGGAAGTCACGGTGACAGCCGACTGGAGCGGGGCGGGAATGGAGGAGGAAAGCAATTACGGCGCAACGCTCCTTTTTTATCCCCAAGACGGCGGAGAGCCGCGCTTGGCGCTGATGGGTGACCGCAAGCAGGCAACCCTCCGGCTGGCAAAAGGGAGTTACGACGTGATACTCTTCAACCGCTCGTTCGACGACTTCGGCTCGGTGGCTTTCCGGGGGCAGGACCGTTTGGAAACGTTGGAAGCCTACGCCCGGAAGGTGGAAACGAGAACCGGCACGCGCGTCATCGTGTCGCCGCCCGAGAAGATAGCCGCCGCCGTGATGCGGGACTTCGACGTGGAGCAGGAAAAGTGCCGGCTGCACCTCGAACCCGTCCTGCTAACCCGCAAGATGGAAGTGAGGCTGAACGTGAAAGGCCTGCAAAACGTGCGGCGGGCACGGTGCGTATTGCAGGGAATGCCATTGTCCATGCTGCTGCACAACGGGCAGGCAGGCAGCGAAACGGGCGGACAGGAGTTCGCCCTGGGAAACCCCGCTTTTGAACCGGGTTCGCTGACGGATGGTACGCTCACCGGAACGCTGAACACCTTCGGGGCGGAGGAAGAAACCCTGCACGCCATAGAGGTCGAAGTGCTGCTGGTGGACGGGAAAACCATCGTGAAGCAGACCATGACCGACATTTCCTTTAAGGAGGAGACGGACGGGGAAGGGAACATCGTGATACGGCTGGAAGCCGACATACCCGAACCCCTTCCGGACGTGAAGCCCGAAGGAGGTTCCGGTTCGGGATTTGACGCCGACGTGGACGACTGGGACGAGGAGCATACGCAGGAAGTGCCCGTCTGATGTAAGTATATTCAAGATAATATGGATACAGAATACCAATTTATTTATTTTATAATTAAACGACAATGAGAACAAGACAGTGGTTAATGGCGATGGCTACCCTGACGATAGCAGGGTGCTCGCAAAATGAGATTGTGGAAACGGCACAGCCCGGGAATGAGGCTGTAGGATTTAGTGTGTACTCGGGGGTGCATACAAGGGCGGCGGTAACGGATTACAACGCCATCAAAGGTGAAAATGTGGGGTTTGGGGTAGTGGCAATAACAAGTGGAGGTGTATTGCACATGAAGGATACAAACGTGAAGTATTCATCAGAAGAGACTCCCGGGTGGAAGTATTCTCCCGCCATCTACTGGCCCAATGACGGGAGCTCGTTGAGCTTCTATGCATTTGCTCCCTATAACGGTGCAGGCGTAAGTAGAGGGGTAAGCAGTGCTGACTTTGAGTCTACCACTGCACCGTCCGTCACCCTCACCTTGCAGACTCCCAAGAAGATGGTGGACTTGGTAGCGACAAAGGCGGAAAGCAAGACAAGCGAGGATGGCGCAGTATCGCTCAAGTTCGCGCATGTGCTGTCAAGGCTGGCGTTGAAAGCGCATACTTCGGTGGATGATGCAAGTACGGAAGTGAAGGTTACAGGGTTGAAGATAATAGGTAAGACAGCCAACAGCAGTAGCCTGTTCTACAAATCGGCTAAATACGACATAAAGAATGATAGCTGGACGTTAGCCGATGAAGGTAAGCAGGGAGATGACTGGACAATTATTGCCAGTGGAGTGTCCGACGACACCTATCCTGCCGCAACCGTGACAAACACTTCTGCTTCCATTTTGGGAAATGACGAATATCTGTTCCTCATCCCTGTAAGTTCGAGCGATGTAACGGATGCCATCAAGATGGAACTGACCTATACAGTCACCACGGGTGGTATCACTACTTCCACTACGAAGACGCTTTCCTTCACAAGCGGCAGCAGCTTCCTGCAAAAAGGAACAGCGTATGCGATAAACTTCGAGATCACATTGAATGCAATAAGCTTCACTGTAGACGAAACAGGTTGGGACTGGAGCGCAGACACTACCGTCAATCCCGCTCCCTAAGAATGCGAATTCAATGAAGATACTTCGTTTCGGCGGATTTGTAATCCGCCGAAAATGAGTATAAGGATTTGTAATCCACTATAAACCAATGAAGATTCATACTTGTCGAATTACAAATCCTAACACTAAAACAAGCGAATTACAAATCCGCTTGAATGGTCGCTTGAACGGTGATACTCTTACTAATAATTTAAAAAACGTAATGAACAACAATCTCAAAATCTGGATAACAGCAGCACTCGGAGCAGGCTGTCTATGCGCATGTGAAGGAGAAACTTACGATTGTGCCGGACAACAGCCAAGCACTGTTCCCATAAGTATCGCCCCTGCCTTGGCGGCACAAACGCGCGGAACAGACATAACGACCGACAACTTCACAACATTCGGCGTGATGGCCTACTTGAGCCAAGGTAGCGACTTCAACACGACTACCTCTACTCCCAACTTCATGTATAACCAGAAAGTAGAAAAAAAAGGCAGCGCTTGGGAATATACACCCCAAAAGTACTGGCCTGGCAATAGTGGAGACAAACTAAGTTTCTTTGCCTATGCCCCCTACAATGCCAGCGGGATAAAAGTACCCGACAACAACGCCACGGGATATCCGCGCTTCACTTATACCGTATCAACGAAGGAAGCCGACCAGACAGACTTGCTTGCCGCCACTCCGCTGATGAACCGGACGTATGCATCGACGACAGGAAACAGCGTAACCTTTAACTTGAAACACGCTCTGACCAAAGTTATATTCAACGTCCAAAGCGAAATAAATATAATAGTGTCCGCCTTATCAGTAAGCGCTTGGACAACATCAGAACTTACATTTACTGATAGCGGCTTCAGTTGGGAAAACTATACGGGTACACAGGAATTTACAGCATCCTTAACAGAGAATAGCAGCGGCATACGAGTGACAGCCAATGCAGCCACCCCCTTGGAATTGGCAGCCTTCTTCCTTCTGCCTGATAAAACTGGCGCCACATTCTCCCTTACCTATCAGCAAGATGACGAAAACCCGGTAGTGATGACCGGCAACGCATTTCCTGATACCCCCACATGGGAACAAAGCCAAAGGCTGACCTATCTGCTCAAAATAAAGAAAGACGGGGTTACTGTATCATCATCCGGTATCGGAGAATGGGAAAGTGACGGAGAAGCAGTAGATGTGACAGGCACCACCCCTCCTTGAAAACAACAAAACAGCCCTCTTAATCACTAATAATTCCTCTTCATTAATTGAATATAAAAGAAATGAAACAACCGTTTTTATACCAGCCTCTATTCATTTTCCTTCTTCTTGCAGGACTATGGAGTTGCACCGACGAAGTGAATGCGCCCGGCAGCGATACCGAAAAACCACGTACCCGCCTCACCATAAACGTGACCGATAATGGCTACTATGCCTCTACCGGCAAGCCTACTACCCGCACTAAACAGGACGACTATCAGACGATATTTACCCAAGATGACCGGATAGGTCTATATGCCATAAAGGACGGGGCCCTCGTAGAGGGTTACAATAATGTTTGCATCACCTACGACGGCACTCAGTGGACATTACCCGAAAACACCGACCTGACTTATGAAGGAAAAGGAATTACATACTACGCCTACTATCCCTATCAGGATAACCCGGAAATAGACCTCTCAGCATCCGAAGAATCAGGATTCTTTCAGACTATGATATCTGGCTGGACTCCCGATAACAGCCAAAGCGACGACGCATATACTTCACAAGACTTGATGACAGGCACCGGCACATTAAGCGAGAGACAATCTGACGGCTTCCGCCTCCTTACCGTCAGCCTGACACACCGGATGGCGCTGGTTGTGATAGAGTTTCCGCACACGAGATACCAGCTCGATGTAGACCCAAAGTATGCGTGGTTTATCAATGTTCCTGAGGCTGCGTTTACCAGCTTTTCTCCTTATAGGGAAAAAGACAGCAACGACAAGGGAACAGGCAGCTACCGCTATTTAGTAAAACCCGGAAATTCAGGAGGTTCAACTCTTTCGGGCAGTTATACAGCGACTAATGGGGTTACTAAAAATTGGGAATTTACCCCCACTGCCATCACAGCAGGGAAGTACAGAACCTACAAAGTGGATGGAGGAAAGACAACGATAGAGCATCCCTTGCAAGTGGGCGACTTTTATTTGAATGATGGTTCGCTGATAGGCAAGGATAAGTCTCTTACTAATGCCCAGAAGACTGCTTGCCTCGGCATTGTGTATACTTTGCAAGACATAAGGAAGGATAATTGCGGTCTGTTGGACAGTAAGTTCCCTCGTGGAACTCATGGGTTGGTTGTTGCCAAAAGACATCAAGGTAGTGGTGACAAATCCGTTTGGTCGGGTGGTGATCTGGCTAATTCACTAAGCAGCGTTTGGCCAGACAAACCTAAAGACTACGAAGGCCTTACAGATACAGACAAGATGCAAGGATACATTAATACAGTATTTCTACAAAAATACAGTTCAGGTCAGCTTGCATTGACTTTGCTAGCTTCATACAGGAACAATAATGTTGCTCCTGCAAGCAGTAGCGATTGGTATTGCCCCTCACACCTGGAAATAAGGATTATGTGTCGGGGAGAAGAAGAGGTGAATGTGGCAGGAACTGTAACAAGAAGAGATATTTTGAGTACACAGTTAGGAAAATGCAGTGGAGACGCACTTAATAGTGGTGGTGGTCGCCGCTACTGGGTAAGTTCGCAATCAGGAGGTAACTCATGGCTAATGGCATTCCTCACTTACGCAAGCGATGGTCATTATGCGGGAAACATCTATCTAACATCTAAGGGACATCGCTATTCTCATCTTCGCTTTATATTGGCCTTTTAAAATATATAGAAAAAAACTGCTCAGCAGGGCTTTTGCATTGCCAATAAAGTGGCTGTGTCAAAACGGATAAGAAAGAACACCAATTACGCGAATTACACAAATAAAGGGCTACGCTATATCCGTCCGACTTTGATTGGAGGACGCATTAGATGAATTATAGCATTACTGACCTTCATGGGGCATTATCCCATCCAACTGCTCCATGAATTTCCTAAATCCATAATTATATTGGGAGCAATCCTTGATATCTTTTCTTTTTCGTATGTTTTTAAGAATAGACTTATAAGTGTTCACTGCGGCAGGAGAATTCTTATCCTTATCGGGGATAGCGGATAACTTTAAAGTAGTAATCTTTTGGTTTAATTTGAAAAGGCAATTATTCGTACTGCACTTTGTTTTATCAGTGTAGTAAACAGGCAGCAGCCAACATTCTGTTTCATTAAAACAGATAGCAAAAAGAATCTTACCATCAAATTGGGCTCTATTTTCAATTGGAATATCTTTCAAAATACGCTTACATATATCATTATAAAGTTCCTCTTCACTTTTTAAGGTAGCATCTTCCTTCGTCCTCTTCACATCATAATGAGCCAACTCGCACGTATCAGTATCTATTTGTACAATGATATAGTCATTGTAATTCAAAACTTCTTTGAATTTCTCCTCTGTACAGTGATTCAGGACTTCTAACCATCCTCCAAAACTGCCCTGTTTCTCTTGCCTACCCTGTAGCTTTATTTGCGGCTGAATCTGATTAATCAAACAATCATCTTCCCCTAAATATCTTTCTACTATGTGTTTTATAATGTAGTGTTCTGAAATACCTTCACTTATCAGCCCAATGCTTGTCATAATTTTAAGATTTAGAAATTCTCAGGCAATCCACCTATATAACCTTTTGTCCATGCTTCTGATAGTGGCACAGTCATAGATGTTTTATATTCAACGCGATTCGCTTTAGTATAACCATCCATATTACGGCGTATCACAAACAGTCTTTCATCATTATCAGTAATATCGAGCCCGTCCAGGATTGCGGGGCTGTGCGTTGTTACAATAACCTGCTTATCGTGTTTCTTTGCCAGTTGAATCAGGCGTTTGGTAATCTCCCGACACAATTTAGGATTGAATGATGATTCCAAGTTGTCTATTGCAAAGAAAGAAGGAGTTTCATCAGAAATAAATAACGTCAAATAGAATAACAAGTATAAAAAGCCCTCATTGGTGCTACGCTGGTCGAAGAAACGAAGCGTATCATTGACATATTTATCCTTTACTTGAAGAGAAAATTCATTGGATAGTTGATCTTTCGGGATTTCTAAATCAGCAAACCAATCCAATATATATAGGTTCTCTTTTATCTCTTTCAAAATATCAAGTCCGTCCTCTCTTTGAGAAATTTCTTTGAGATAAGCAAAAAGCCCCTCACCATTCCTACCTAAAGGATGAATCGCATTTTCCGCATCATATTTTCGCAAAATGGATTCTTCAAGGGAGAAGATTAAATAGTCATGAAAGCTGATTGCATCTTTTCCCGAAAGTACTATCGGATCAAATCTATGTTGAAACCTATTCATTATTAGGTTAAAGTCATCATACGATAAAACAGTATCGTCCATTGCCTTAGACTCCCCAGATAGCATACGGGCAAAACGATTTAAGATAGAAAGGTCTTCCCACCTGGCAGGTTTCAGTTCTGCATTATATTTCAGTTCAAAGCGTTTATCAAATATTCCGGATTTAGTATCTTTAATATCAATTTCAATCACAGGATTTGATTCCTCATTAAAAACAGAATACATAAACTTCGGATCAGTAATTCTTATACCTCTGTTAGAAAAAAATTCCCGATCCAGCTTATTAACACTCGCAGCCGCCCCAAATGCAATACCCTCAAGAATATTTGATTTACCACAGCCGTTTTCGCCAATTAGCACATTAAATTGCCCTAAATCTAACTTTAGGTCGACAACTGATTTGAAATTCTTTATTGAGATTGATTCTATCATACTTATTACGATTATGATGCAAATATAACATTATTCCACTACAGAATAACAGATGCATACTAAAATTGTGAGTATGCGATGACTTGAAAATATTTTTGTTACATTTGCAGCCGATAAAACGAAAAGAATAGTCCAAAACTGATATTGACCCGATAACACCGTGAAGAAAGTACAATCCCATAGAAAGACGATACGCTTCAGAAAATGGAGCCGGAAAGCCTATGCTGCATTCGCCAGCCTGGGACAATGGGTCACTATCGGTTGTCTGCCAAAAGGTGTAGCGGACTGTTCGCTGTCGAAACAAAAGGCAGGAGCAGCAGCAGGATGCAAGAGCGGCGAACAGAGCATAGAGGAAGTAAATGGCGGTAAAGGCCAAGAAACAGACATAGGGGTACCATTGGGCTGTGAAAATAGCTTAGCGGTTGCCTTTGAAATCTATGGTTTCAAGGAGCTAGGACCTGTGTTATGCCCGATAGTAAATGCCAGTCAGCAGGGAGAGAAGTATACAGATATCGTAATAAATAAAAGTGGAACGCAAATGACGCGGACGACAACAAATGCTGTTTTTCAGATTGTGTCGTCCGCGTCATCTGCGTTTTCAATATTCCCATAAAACATTAGTATTCCCATAAAATAGCGTAAAAATATGACAGTAGAAGAATTGAAAAATAAAGTGTTGCAAGATGTGCCCATCACACGGGCAGAGGCAGAATGGCTGGCTGTTCAGCCGGATAAGGAAGCGCTCTATGAAGCAGCACATGAAATAACCGTGGCGCGGGCATCACAAGAGTTTGATATGTGCTCCATTATCAATGCAAAGTCCGGTCGTTGCCCTGAGAATTGCAAATGGTGCGCACAGTCGGCACACTATAAGACGAAAGCAGACGTGTACGACTTGGTGGACAAAGAAGAATGCCTGCGACATGCACAACATAACGAGTCGCAGGGTGTAGCCCGCTTCTCACTAGTGACAAGCGGCCGGAAACCCTCCGGCAAGAATATGGAACAGTTATGTGAGTCGGCACGATATATGAGGCAAAAAAGTTCCATACAGCTATGCGCTTCATTGGGACTGCTGAATGAGGACGAACTGAGAGCATTGCATACAGCAGGCGTGACACGCTACCACTGCAATCTGGAAACGGCTCCGAGCCACTTCCCCACTCTGTGCAGCACGCATACCCAAGAAGAAAAATTACGCACACTGGCAGCAGCCCGACGTGTAGGTATGGATATTTGCTGCGGGGGTATCATTGGCATGGGCGAAACAGCATCGCAACGGATTGAGTTTGCTTTTACACTGAGGGAGCTGGAAGTACCGTCCATCCCACTGAACCTTCTACAACCTATTCCGGGAACACCACTGGAAAGCCAAGTGCCACTGACGGAAGAAGAAGTGCTGACTACCATTGCCTTGTTCCGCTTCATTAACCCTACAGCCTATCTGCGCTTTGCCGGAGGGCGCTCACAACTGACGAAAGAAGCTGTGAAGAAATCCCTGTATATCGGTGTAAATTCTGCCATCGTGGGAGATTTGCTGACAACACTCGGTTCGAAAGTTTCCGAGGATAAAGCTCTGATAGAAGAAGCAGGGTATCATTTCAGTGATTCACAATTCGACAAGGAACATCTGTGGCATCCCTATACTTCGACTACCAATCCCCTCCCGGTATATAAAGTGAAACGAGGGGATGGAGCGACCATCACGCTGGAAAACGGACAGGTGCTCATAGAGGGTATGTCGTCCTGGTGGTGCATGGTGCATGGATACAATAATCCAGTGCTGAACGCGGCCTTACAAGAACAAATCGGCAAAATGTCTCACGTCATGTTCGGAGGTCTGACGCATGACCCGGCTATAGAATTGGGTAAATTACTGTTGCCTCTCGTCCCACCTTCCATGCAAAAGATATTTTATGCAGACTCCGGTTCGGTGGCCGTGGAAGTGGCTATGAAAATGGCGGTACAATATTGGTATGCCAAAAGTCAGTCGGCTCCGGAGCAGGCACACCTGGCAAAGAAAAGTAATTTTGTAACGGTCCGGCGCGGGTATCATGGAGATACCTGGAACGCAATGTCGGTATGCGATCCGGTGACGGGGATGCACTCGCTGTTCGGCTCGGCATTGCCGGTGCGCTATTTCTCATCCCGTCCCCGCTCCCGCTTCGATGGAGAATGGGATGCAGACGATGCACTAGAGCTACTGGACATCGTAGAGAAGCATCATGAAGAACTGGCTGCACTTATCCTTGAACCCATCGTGCAGGGCGCGGGCGGAATGTGGTTCTACCACCCGCAATTCCTGCGAGAGGCTGCGCGGATATGCAAGGAATACAACATATTACTGATTTTTGATGAGATAGCAACAGGTTTCGGACGCACGGGCAAGATGTTTGCCTGGGAACATGCAAGGGTGGAACCGGACATCATGTGCATAGGAAAATCGCTGACGGGAGGATATATGACACTTTCCGCTGTACTGACAACGAATGAAGTGGCGGATACAATTTCCAATCATGCGCCGGGAGCTTTCATGCACGGACCCACATTTATGGGGAACCCACTGGCATGTGCGGTGGCATGTGCATCCATACGGTTGCTGACTTCACCGGAATATGACTGGCAGGGAAAAGTGAGCCGTATTGAAGAACAATTGTGGCGCGAATTGGAACCGGCACTAAACCTGCCACAAGTGGTAGATGTGCGGGTGCTGGGCGCTATCGGAGTGATTGAAGTGCAAGACCCGGTAGACATGGCATGGATGCAGCGCAGGTTTGTGGAAGAAGGAATCTGGATACGCCCGTTCGGTAAACTGGTGTACATCATGCCGCCGTTTATCATAGAACCGGAACAATTGACGAAGTTGACAAGCGGTTTGTTGAAGATATTGTGGCAGGCAAATTAATAATTAAATGGGAAACGTTATTAGCGCTTAATAAATTATGATTATCTGCTTATGAATGTAATAGAGCAAATGCAACAAGAGTTGCAAGCACTGAAAGAACGCAGCAACCTGCGGACATTGCCTGCCTTGGCACATGAAGGGCGGAACGTCATCGTAAACGGACAGCGAATGCTGAATCTTTCTTCAAATGATTATCTGGGGCTGGCAGCCGACCGGAAACTGCGCGAAGAATTTCTGCAAGAGCTGACGGTAGATACCTTTCTGCCCACCTCTTCATCGTCACGGCTGCTGACAGGCAATTTCACCATCTACGAGGAACTGGAACAAACGCTTGCGCAGTTGTTCGGGACAGAAGCCGCATTGGTGTTCAACAGTGGGTATCATGCCAACACAGGCATTCTGCCTGCGGTGAGCGACACGCAAACCCTGATATTGGCGGATAAGTTGGTGCATGCAAGCCTGATTGACGGCATCCGCCTTTCGGCAGCACGGTGCATCCGATACCGACACAATGACATGAAGCAACTGGAACGTTTGCTGGCCGAGAACCATGCCACCTACAGGCAAGTAATCATTGTCACCGAAAGCATCTTCAGCATGGATGGAGATGTAGCGGACTTAAAAGAACTGGTGCGACTGAAACATGCGTATGACAACGTATTGCTCTATGTGGATGAAGCACATGCTTTTGGAGTACGAGGTAACCAAGGATTGGGTTATGCAGAAGAAACCGGGTACATCCGGGAGATTGATTTCCTGGTAGGAACTTTCGGTAAAGCCGCCGCATCTGCCGGGGCTTATATCGTATGCCAGCGTACCATAAGGGAATATCTGGTGAACCAGATGCGGACACTAATATTTACAACTGCTCTTCCGCCAATAAATATTGCATGGACTTTGTTCATTGTGCGGAGACTGGCCGGATTCAAGGAGCGAAGAATACATTTAAAAAATATCAGCAACATCCTTCGCAACGCTTTAAAGGAGAAAGGTTATGATTGCCCAAGTGCAAGCTGTATAGTGCCAATGATTGTAGGAGCAAGTTCAGATACCATTTTGAGGGCGAAAGAGTTGCAACGGCATGGCTTCTATGCTCTACCCGTAAGGCCGCCTACGGTTCCGGAAGGCACATCACGCATTCGTTTCTCGCTGACAGCGGAAATTACAGAGGAAGAAATCAAAGAATTGATACAGTATATACAATGATATGATACAAAAATTCATTATACAAGAAAGACATCCCCGGCTATTGTTGTTCTTTGCCGGATGGGGAGCCGATGAGACTCCGTTTAAAGGTTATCGCCCCGCAAACAGCGACTTTATGATTTGCTATGACTACCGCAATCTGTCATTCGATTCGCAAGTATTGAAGGATTATGAAGAGGTGAATGTTGTGGGTTGGTCGATGGGAGTTTGGGCGGCATCGCAAGTATTAGGAAAAATAATAGCAGATGAGACTTCGAAAAACGGCCGATTGCCTCTCGGAAAAACAATCGCCATCAACGGTACGCCGTTTCCCATTGATGAAGAACGTGGCATACCACCTGCCATTTATCACGGTACACTGGAAGGACTGACGGATGCGTCCCTGCACAAATTCCTCCGCCGCATGTGTGCGGACAGTGCAGCGTTCAGGAAGTTCCTTGCCATCACTCCGCGCAGGCCGTTGGAGGAACTGCGGGAAGAATTGGTTGCCATCGAAACAGCTTATATCACCGGACCGGCCTATCCTTTCAACTGGAGTACATCCGTCATAGCCACAGAAGACCGCATCATCCCGTCTGAAAACCAAAAGAAGGCATGGACGCGTGATGAGAGAAGCACACCTTTCTTGGCTGAAGCGCATATCCTCATCAGAATAGAAACGGCACATTACGCCCAAGAACTATTTGAAATCTATCTGGAAAAGGAATGGACAAACGACTGATAGCCGAGCGCTTTGCCCGAGCGCGGGATACGTACTCACAAGAAGCACGGGTACAACAGCAGGTGGCCGAGAAGATGATGCGTCTGTTGCCCGACGTCCGCTTCCGCCACATCGTGGAGTTCGGATGCGGCACCGGTAGCTACTCCAGAATCTTGCTGCACCAACTCCAGCCTGAGACATTGCTGCTGAACGACCTATGCCCGGAAATGAAAGAATGCCTGACCGATTTGCTTCTACAGGATGCCGTGCAATTCATGCCCGGTGACGCAGAAGTGCTGGAATTTCCTGAAAAAACGGACTTAATCACTTCATGCTCCACCTTGCAATGGTTTAATAATCCGAAAAGATTCTTTGCCCGTTGCCACAGTTTCCTGACAGATAACGGTTATCTTGCCTTTAGCACCTTCGGGGCAGAGAATATGCGGGAGATACGTACATTGACAGGACATGGGCTCGATTATCTTCCGGTAGAAAAGCTAAATGAACTGCTCAGTCCTTATTTTGAAACCGTATATGCAGAAGAAGAGATAGTACCTCTCCCCTTTGCTACCCCACTCCAGGTTCTACAGCATCTGAAACAAACCGGAGTGACGGGCACAGAGAAGAAAATATGGACGCGCGGACGCTTACAGGCATTCTGCAACGGATATATCGGACAATTCAGTCAGGACGGAAACGTTAGTCTGACGTATCATCCCATTTATATAATTGCACGAAAGAAAAACAAATAGAATTATGGAAAACAATATTTATTTCATCAGCGGCATCGATACAGATGCCGGAAAGTCTTATTGCACCGCTTTCTTCGCTTGCGAGCTTATTCGTAGCGGTAAACGTGTCATCACACAGAAATTCATTCAGACAGGCAACACGGGGCATTCTGAAGATATAGACCTGCATCGGCAGCTTATGGGTATCGGCATGACGGAGGAAGACCGTGAAGGACTGACCATGCCGGAAATATTCTCTTACCCCTGCTCTCCCCACCTGGCAGCCCGGATAGATAATCGCCCAATTGATTTCGGAAAGATAGAGCGTGCCACGCAGGAACTTGCACGTCGCTACGACGTAGTACTCGTGGAGGGTGCAGGCGGTCTGATGGTGCCCCTTACCGAGGATTATCTGACGATTGATTACGTTGCAGAAAAGCAATACCCACTTATTTTTGTCACTTCGGGAAAACTGGGTAGCATCAATCATACTTTATTAAGTTTTGAAGCGATACGGAACAGGGGAATACAGGTGGATACTGTATTGTATAACCTGTATCCTACCGTAGAAGATACTACGATACAGGAGGATACGATGCAATATATCCGCCGGTATCTGGATAAGTATTTTCCAGATACAAAATTTATGATTGTACCGGAAATGATAATTTAGCGCATAGCGCTAAATTATCATTTATCAAACTTATTCTTGATAATCATATTTTTTGCGTACATTTGCAACACAAAAACGTCATACGACCACATGGAAGCATTAACATTCAATACTACAGAACAGGCACTACTTGCTGCTGTCGGTATTCTTTTCATTATCCAACTCCTCTATTACTTTTGTCTTTACAACCGTATACATACTCGTAGCCGTGCCGTAAAGCGAAGTGATGTACATTTCTCTCAGGAGTTGCTACCCTTATCGGTCATTATCTATGCCCGCGAAGAAGTAGAGAATCTGCGTCGCAACCTGACTGCAGTATTAGAACAGGATTATCCGCAATTTGAGGTCATCGTCATCAACGATGGCAATACCGATGAAAGCGAGGATTATCTTACTTTGCAGGGAGAAAAATATCCGAACCTCTATCATAGTTTCGTTCCAAACTCTTCCCGCTACATCAGTCGTAAAAAGCTGGCTGTAACCCTTGGCGTAAAGGCAAGCAAATATGACTGGCTCGTGTTTACCGAAGCAAACTGCTTGCCCGAAAGCGATCAATGGCTACGTACAATGGCGCGTAACTTCACTTCACGTGCACAAATTGTATTGGGCTACAGCGGATATGAACGCGGAAAAGGTTGGCTGCACAAACGGGTATCTTTCGATAATCTATTTAATTCCATGCGCTATCTGGGCTACGCACTGGCCGGAAAGCCTTACATAGGTATCGGACGTAATATGGCATACCGCAAAGAACTATTCTATGCTCAGAAAGGGTTCTCAGCGCATCTCAACCTGCAACGCGGAGATGATGACCTGTTCATCAACAAGACTGCCACAGCCGAGAATACACGAGTAGAGACGGATGCCAATGCGGTTGTACGTGTGCAACCTGTTAATCGTGCCAAAGACTGGCGGGAAGAAAAAATCAGCTATACGGTAACAGCACATTTTTACAAGGGGATGCAACGTTATCTATCGGGATTTGAAACTACTTCCCGCTTATTATTTCATGTTGCATGGATAGCTGCGCTGGTAATAGGAATACTGAATTTCCACTGGCTGGCGGCTGGCATTGCATTCCTAATATTTGCTCTGCGATATACAATGCAAGTCCTCATCATTAATAAAACAGCAAAAGATTTGGGAGAAAAGCGCCGCTATTACTTCACGCTTCCGGTATTCGATATATTGCAACCGATGCAGTCTCTCCGCTGGAAGTCCCATTGTTTATTCAGAAAGAGAAACAACTTTCTAAGGAAATAATAGTTTCTACAATGCCACAGCTTAGTGTGGCATTGGAAACGATGAAGTGCGACTTTTCTATTCGTACCTCATTGAATTGGCCGGATGAATGCGTGTAATGAGGTATGAAGGCCCTAAAAGCATCAGAACTGATGCCAGTAGAGTGCCGATATTCAGTAGCAGGAAAAGCAAGATATTGAAAGACACCGGGACGGTATCCATATAATACGTCTCAGGGTCGAGTTTGAAGATGCCGAACCACTTCTGCAGGAAATAGAAAGCCAGTCCGATGGCATTGCCCCACAGCATCCCTTTTCCGATAAGAAAAACGGAGAACCAAAGAAACACTTTGCGAATGGTAGTATTGTTGGCGCCAAGGGATTTCAGTACACCAATCATAGAAGTACGCTCAATGATAATTATCAGCAAACCAGATACCATAGTGAAACCTGCCACTCCAGCCATCAGAATCAATATTACCCAAATATTCACATCCAGAATGCTAAGCCAGGCAAATATCTGCGGATTAAGCTCTTCGACATTACGCACACAGTAATCTTCTCCATATTTATCGGCTACTTCGTTCATATCGGCAGCAATCTGATAGGTTGTTGCTTCCAGAGCGTCATAATCATGTATCTGTAGTTCCGCACCGCTCACTTGTCCCGGCTCCCAGTTATTGAGACGGTTTACAAGGTATAAGTCAGTCAGAAGGAAAAGGTTATCATATTCTGAGAAGTTAGTCTGATAGATACCTACAATCAGTAAACGGCGTGCACGAATATCATCCTGTATATAATAAGTATCTATCTTATCTCCTAATTTCAATCTCAACTTCGTGGCAAGTGCTTTGGAGATTATTACGCGATTGGAAGAAGCCGTATCGCTAAACTGTGGCAATTCACCTTCTATCAGATGTTCTCTAAAGAAAGTAGGGTCAAACTCAGGTCCTACACCTTTCAGCACCATACCTTGAAAATCCTCTGCGGTCTTTATCATCCCCGGTTTGGTGGAATAACGTTGTACGTGCTTCACCTCGGGATAACCGGAGAGAACGGAAACAACACTATCATTCACTACCACGGGACGCGTCTCATAAGAACGGGCCGCATCCGAATTAGTAATCTGAATATCCGAACCAAAGCCCACGACTTTACCACGCACTTCACTCTTAAACCCGACTATCACCGACACCGTAATAATCATCACTGCCAACCCAATAGCAACACCTATCAGGGCAATGAGCACAGCAGGACGGGAAACTTGCTTTCCGGGCTCCGAATTGCGATAGATACGAAGGGCGATAAAGCGAGATAAATTCATGATTATTATTTTTTTAGACACGGATTTCAAAATAGTTTATCAGTTTATAAAAACCGTGAAATCCGTGTCTAATTTAGTATTATTCAGTACGTCCGGGATACGCTTCCAAAGCCTTTGACAGAACAAAGAGAGCACGGGTTAAATCCTCTTTTTTCAAGACATAAGCAATGCGGACTTCGTTGCAACCGGAACCGGGTGTAGTATAGAAACCGGAAGCAGGTGCCATGAACACTGTTTGTCCTTCGTACTCAAAGTCGGAAAGACACCAGGCACAGAACTTATCAGAATCGTCCACAGGAAGTTTGGCAACTGTATAGAAAGCGCCCATAGGAATAGGTGAATATACACCGGGAATACGATTCAATCCGTCTATCAAGCATTTACGACGCTCTACATATTCGTCATAGGTATCACGCAAATAATCCTCATCAGCATCCAGAGAAGCTTCGGCAGCAATCTGTCCAATCAAAGGAGGACTGAGACGTGCCTGACAGAATTTCATTACAGCGTCACGGATTTCTTTATTCTTCGTAATCAAAGCTCCTATACGGATACCACACTCGGAGTAACGCTTGGATACAGAATCAATCAGTACCACATTATCTTCAATGCCTTCCAGATGACAAGCAGAGATATAGGGAGAACCCGTATAGATGAACTCACGATAAACCTCATCGGAAAAAAGAAACAGGTCGTACTTCTTAACCAAGTCACGTATCTGGTTCATCTCACGGCGAGTATAAAGATAACCCGTGGGGTTATTGGGATTACAGATAAGAATAGCCCTGGTGCGCTCATTAATCAGTTCTTCAAACTTCTCTACTTTGGGAAGCGAAAAACCTTCTTCTATCGTAGTGGCGATAGTACGGATTTTAGCACCGGCAGAGATGGCGAATGCCATGTAGTTAGCATAGGCCGGTTCAGGTACGATAATTTCATCACCCGGGTTAAGGCAAGCCAGAAAAGAGAACAATACAGCCTCGGAACCGCCGGACGTAATGATGATGTCATCCGCCGTCAGTTTGATATTAAACTTATCATAATAGCCTACCAGTTTTTCGCGGTAACTACGATATCCCGCACTGGGACTGTACTCCAGAACTTTACGGTCGATATTGCGTATTGCATCAATCGCGACTTGTGGTGTAGGCAGGTCAGGCTGTCCGATGTTCAGGTGGAATACATGCACTCCCCGTTGTTTAGCTGCATCAGCCAGAGGAGCCAGCTTTCTGATAGGAGAGGCGGGCATTTCCACTCCACGAATAGATATTGTTGGCATGTCTAAGAAATTACAATTTGACAAATTACAGTTAACGATTGATGATATACTTTCATATCTATGCAATCAGAGGTGCAAAAGTAACACTTTTATTGATACAAAGGGAAAGCATTGGCAAAAAAGTTTAAAAACACTAGCTATGACTTAAAAGATAGCGATGGTTTCAAAAGAAATTGTACCTTTGAGTATCTGTTCGGGGTATGGATATATCTCGGGCAAATAATTCAACTGAATATCGAAAATTGTTAAATCGTAAACCGTATATAACACCATGGTATTAAACCTGATAACCTTCGCATCATTGCTTCATAAACAAGCATCTGTTCTCGGCTCTCATGAACTAATCCTAAACGAACTGGAGAAATATTTTACCGTCAACCTTGTGTATTATCAAGACATAGACAAGCTCACCAAAGATGATTTCTGCCTGCTCTTTATTGCTACCGGCGGTGTAGAGCGATTGGTTATCCAGCGTTTCGAATCTCTCCCCCGCCCTGCCATCCTGCTGGCGGACGGTATGCAGAATTCACTTGCTTCTGCTCTCGAAATCTCATCCTGGCTACGCGGTCGTGGCATGAAAAGTGAAATTCTGCATGGAGAACTACCCGAAATTATCAAACGTATCTTTGTACTGTACAGCAATTTTAAAGCCCAACGGGCACTTTCAGGGTCACGCATCGGCGTGATAGGTGCTCCTTCTTCATGGCTGGTTGCCAGTAATGTGGATTACCTCCTGTCTAAGCGCCGTTGGGGAATTGAATATACGGATATCCCGTTGGAACGTGTTTATGAGTATTATAATGACATAACAGATGATGAAGTGGGCGAAGCTTGCGCCACTTTTGCAGGCAAAGCGCTGGCTTGCCGTGAAGCAACACCGGAAGATCTGATAAAGGCCATGCGGCTATATCGCGCCATTAAAAAGATTGTAGATGAAGAAAAACTAAGTGCTATCACCTTAAGTTGCTTCAAGATGATAGAGCAAACCGGAACCACTGGTTGCCTTGCTTTAGCTTTATTGAATGATGAAGGTATCATAGCCGGGTGCGAAGGTGACCTGCAATCGGTATTCACCCAACTTGCCATTAAAGTACTGACAGGCCAATCGTCCTTCATGGCGAACCCATCCATGATAAACGCTCGTACCAATGAAATAATACTGGCTCATTGCACTATCGGTATCACACAGACCGAGCAATATATCATCCGTAGCCACTTTGAAACAGAAATGGGTATCGGTATTCAGGGCATTTTACCTACAGGGCACGTCACGGTAGTGAAATGTGGCGGTGAATGTCTGGACGAGTATTATCTAAGTACAGGTACATTGACAGAAAACACCAATTACATCAACATGTGCCGTACGCAGGTACGCATCAAGATGGATACACCGGCAGAGTATTTCCTCAAGAATCCGTTGGGAAACCACCACGTGTTGGTACACGGAAATTACGAAATATTACTGGATGAATTCTTGCAAGCAAATGGGTGTAAACGAATAGAATAAGGTTACTCATTACTATCCGGCACGCGCACCGTGAAGCGGGTGCCTTTTCCCAATTCAGAAGATACTGCTATCTTACCACAGAAACGTTCTACGATAGTCTGGCAGATACTCAAACCTAAACCGGCACCCTGAGTAAAGCTGTCTACCTTATAGAAACGTTCAAATATACGTTGTTGGTTTTCTTCTGAAATACCGCTTCCGGTGTCTTCCACAAAGAAAACGGTATAGCCCGGTTCATTCGTCAAATATCCGAAAGTAATAGCACCATGGGTAGTAAACTTCTTGGCATTATTGATGAAGTTATTAATCACCTGCTTCAGGCGGACAGAGTCTGTGATTATTGATTTACTTTCGCTTTCAGGAACTTCCATTATCAACTCCACTCCTTGGGGCATACTCAACCGTTGAGAATCGTATATTTGCTGCATGATAAAGCTCAGATTATATCCGGCAAAGCGGAAATCCATTGAACCGGATTCAATACGTGATAGGTCAAGTATATCATTAATCAGCGCAAGCAAAAGGGTACAATTGATATTGATGGTATCCACAAACTGTTTTACCTCTTCGGGACCGAATGCATCTATATCCTTTAGTAAATCGGAAAAACCAACAATGGCGTTCAACGGAGTACGTATCTCATGGCTCATGTTAGCAAGGAAAGCTGACTTCAATGTATCAGCCTGTAAAGCACGGTCGCGGGCAGCTATCAATTCTTCTTCCGTATTTTTATAACGTTGGATGCTCTGACAAACACCCAATACCATATAAGGTGCCTCCGGACTCAAACCGTTATAAGAAGTACTACGGAATTCCCACCATTCATATTTTCCCTCTGCATTGCGCATACGGAAGTTCATACGGGTATCCAACTCCTCTCCCTTAAGAATAACATTGAAATGCTCCTGGCTCTGTTCCAAATCTTCCGGATAGATAAGAAGTTCCAATTCCTTCCGAAGGATGGTCAACTTGCCTGGAAGTCCGAACTGGTCGAGCAACGCACCGGCGAAATGGAAACTGGCTGTACGTATATCATACTGCCAGGGATATACGGAACTTGCATCCACTGCCAGATTAAAGAAGCGTTTATGCATCTCTTCCTCGGATATATTACGGCAGCAAATAGCCATACCCGTCATTTTATTCTTCGAATAGATAGGTACCACTTCACCGGAAACTGGGAAATAGGTTCCTTTGTGAATCTCCTGCATAAAAGCTTTCTCCGGAATAGGAATCACACGACGCTCAGTCCTCACTTGTTTCAACAAAGAGGGCAGAATGTTTTCTCCATTATAAAAGATATGGAAAATAGAACCTGCCATCTGGCCTTCATAATACCGAGCCGTATGAACATCCGGATCAAGTTCTAGCATAAGCATCAAAGCACGATTAACAAAGTGTATGCGAAGATCAGTATCGTAAGTAATCAATCCGTCACGGATGGAGCAGAAGATATTGTCGAATTCATCACGTTGTTCCACCAAACGGTTTTGAATAAGTAAACGAGTTTGCGCATGCATACGACGGCGAGACTCATGACGATTAAGACGGTAAAGCCAAATGACCAGGAAGATCAATGCTGCCACAATGACAGAATAGAAAAGGACAAACCAACCACGGTAACGCTCCATCAAAGGAGCATTCAGAATAACACCATTATCACCTACCTTATCTGCGTTTACTCTGAAAAACTCTAATTGTTTGTAGTCATAAAGTATCTTACCGGATAAATCTGAAATACCTACGACTGAGGGTATGGCTCCCTGCAATACTTGTGCAGCACATCGTCCGGCGGCATACATGCCTTCGTATGGCTCCATATCATGAACACCAAACACTCCGTTTGTCAGCGCAAGGCTTTGTCCAGCAAAAACCGGAGCTTTAGAGTTCTTTCCTATAAAAGAGAGGAAAGGAGTCCATTTGGGAGCAATGACAATACGGTTATAGGCATTATATTCATAGCAAATGGAGGAAATGACAGGATTAGGAGCTTGTGCCTGCACATTCATTGTTTTTAATGTGTACTCAGGATGTTTTTGCTGATAATCAACCCAGATACGCTCAAACTCAGCCACTCCCTTGAGGCTTAAAAGGCTACTATCTGAAACGCAAACAACTTCTGTACGATGGGGAAATATACGACGCGCGTTTTCAAGCAAATATTCGAAATTAATTTTAGAGGTATATCCACACACATTAGGCAGGCTCGACATCAACTTGTCATTGGGATACTTTATACCTGATACGACAACCGGTAATTTATAGGGCAGAGAGTCACCACAATGCATCAAGGTATAAAAAGCTTCATCACTTGCTGTAATTATAAGGTCAGTATTTTGCTGACGGGCCCGCTCACAAATGCGTCGCATAATGACACATTCGGAAGCAAAAGTCCAGTAATCCGCATCCAAATACTCGGCAGTGACTTTCGCTTTCACACCTCCACGTGCCAATCCATCACGTACTCCTTCGGTCAACTGATTGTTCCAAGGAGTGCGGTGATTGTATGATTGGATGAAAAGGACGTTATATGTACGTTCTGCGGCTGAAAAGTGTCCAGCAAATGCAATGCAGGGAAACAGGCCGATTAACATCACGAGGAGTAAGCGTCTCTTCATATCTGAATTTTCTTCTGTTTGAATAAATGTGCTTTTTCCTCGCAAATATACGCATTATATTGAAATACAGAACAGAATGTACCTTTTCTTTTTACTCATCATGCAAAGCATCGGCCGGATGTATTCGCATCGCCCGTGCAGCCGGAAACCAAACACCAATTATCACCATCAAACTCATAAGAAAAAAAGTGGATAATGAAACAATGGCAAAGCGCACTCCCGTAGCATCAGCCTGTTCGGTCATCGTGGCTTCTGCCATCACCAGGTTACCACAAATAATCAGAGCCGGAATAGTAGCCAGTACCAATAATAATAATCCTTCTCCCAGCAACTGTCCAAATATCTTCATACGGCTGCTTCCCATCGCCATTCGCAAAGCAATCTCGCTACGGCGATGGCGAGTGCGAAACCAGAAAGTACCCATCAAGCCTATAAAGACATTGAAGCTGAAGAAAACAGCAATGATCTGTGCACTACGGATATATGGGGTAATACCTTCGGCGGCGTCACGCTCTGCCTTCTGCTCATCATAACTGCGGACTTCAAACAGATAGAACGGAGCAACCTGCAACCGGGAAGTCATTTCACGAGAGAAGCGGGTAGCAAAATCATTCGTATCAGCTTCGGGACGTACACGGATGGAAATAAAGGGAACAGCCTGCCACCGATAGAACCAACTCGGAAGAGGCATCAGGATGAAAGATTCATAACGGGCATAATCATCACTCTTCTGATGACTGCATACGGCAGCCACCCGGTAGCGAAGGCTGCTGCCCGAATAGTAGTCAAAGAATTCCTTCCCCAGCACCCCACGACTGGTGTGGAAAAGGCTGTCCGCCAAGTCCAATGAAATGACGGCAGGCAATGGAGTGACGGCAGGATTCCACTGAGCCGAGCCAAATGCAAGCGAAGAACCAGTAGTGCTTTCAAACGCATCTATATTGCCTGAGAACATACCGGTGCCCTCTTCTATCGGAATGCGCATCACCTTGAAGTACTCGGGAGATACATAACGAACGTTAGCGTCCTTCACACCAACGCTATCTATAGTATATCCCTGAAATACAGCATCCCGGGTATAGGTATCGGAACCAAGCCAGATACTGGCACTCTCTACGCCCGGATATTCCTTAATACGGCGGAATGCTTCTTCCATAGGCTTAAACCAAAAGCTTTGCAGACTATCCTCGGATGAACAGAGCAAAAGTTGCTTAGGATTAGTGGAAAGACGAAGCTTGTATACATGTTCCAGATCGTAACCTTTGGGCTGACGCTCGGCGTAAGCAAAGCCATAGAGCATATCGAGGCAATACCATAATAACACGAACACGATTAAGAGTTCGGCAAAAAGCCAACCGTTTGCACGACGCTGGTTCCAGATTTGTGTCAGAATGGACTTTATCATAATAATTTCTCTTTTAGTTCATGTTTGCAATTTATTTATTCTCCACTGAGGACTTCCGCTATCGGTCGGCGAGTAGCATTCCATGCCGGAATGAATACGGACAGCAGATTAAAAAGCAGGCACACACCCAACACGGTGAGGAAGACAGCAGGACGCAGGAAAAGCCAGATACTGACTTCAAAGTTACCTTCTGTATAACCACCTGCCAGCATCCAGTCCTTACCCAACCATAACAGCATACATGATAACACGAAGCCCAGCAATGCACCAATGAATGCCAGCAACAGATTCTCAAGAAGCAATTGCCACACCAGAGTAGAGCGGCTGGCACCATAAGCTTTACGCACTGCCAACTCCGACAAGCGACGGGACATCTGTGAAGAAATAAGTCCGCTGACGTTGATTGCTGGTACAATAAGCAGGATAAGCCCCAGCATAATGCAAGTGACCATAGGATTCAGAAAGTCGTCACGGAAAAACTGGCGTTCGGTGTAAGTGCTCAGGTCGGGAAGTGTTAATTCATATTCAGTAAGCGAAGCATTCAATCGGTCGAGTGAGTTTTCTATCTGCAATTTCATCTCCGCAGGACTAACACCGGGCTTACACAATACCATCGCTTCAAAGCCACCGCGCAAGCCCTCACTACCCCAGGCAGGATCTTGAGTATAATAAGGTAGCCAAACTTCACCATAAGCAAAGGTAAACAATGAACTGACATCTTCAGTAACGCCTACTACACGTTTGGGGTAGAAGTCTACAAAATAATTCTTTCCCAACGCCTCTTCCGCCGAACCGAAAGCTTCACGAGCCAAACGTTCAGCAATGACAACCACATCGGCACAAGCATCAAATTCCTGTTGGTCGAAAGGACGTCCTGCAACAAAACGAATATCATACAGGCGCCAGAAATTCAAATCGACACGACGGTTCTGGCAACGCTGTCCTTTTTCGGGTGAAGCACCACAATATTCCATTGTAGTATAACTCATATAGGTGACTAGTTCGGCACCGGGCAAATCACCAAAGACACGACAAGCAGCCTGATAAGACATACACGTATTTGCATTACTATGGTCAGCCTTACGGTAACTATAACCATAGGAGGAATAGACCATGCGGTCACGGTGCGACTCAGGACGAATATTGGCAGTCTGGATATCGTAAACCATATAGACCACCATGACAAAGGCAATACTCACCGCCGTTCCAATGATGGAAACAATACTAAAAAATGGGTTCTGCCGTAGAAGTGAAAATGCTTGTCGGATTATCATAAGTATATCGTTTTATAATATAAGACTACTCATCGTGCAAGGCTTCGGCAGGCTGTAACTGCATAGCCTTGTAAGCCGGATACCAAATGCCAACGACAATCATCAATGCCATAAGCAACCACGTAAACACAGCAGCAATCAGGAAGCGTTCAAATGTGAACTGCATCTTGCTGATGTCTACCAACTCGGCAATACCCACATTGAAGGCAATCAGAAGAGCAGGAACGGCAGCAACCGATAACAGCAACAGCCCCTCACCCATCAGGCGTAAGAACACACCACGACGGCTGGAACCCATCGCCATACGCAGCGCCACTTCCTTACGGCGTTGTTGTGTGCGAAACCAGAAAGTGCCGATAACACCGAGAAAAATATTCAGCAATAAAAAGCCAAGCACACAAAGCTGGGTTTTAGCTTCATTCTTGTCTTCACGCTCACACATCTCACGCAAGTTACTGAAAGTAGTAACATCGAGCAGATATAGATTACCCACCTGATAGAGACGATCGGCATCATCCATCAACTTCTCCATAAATTCATGGTCGGCATCAGGGTGCACACGTAGACTCAGTGTTATATAGCGAGCATCGGCATATTGTTTCAAACGTTCCAAATCAAGATATAAAGCAGCAAAAGAACCTCCCCACTCCGAAGAAGTATCGAAGTGGGACCAACGGACCGGTGTACCGACAGCTCCGATACGGACACGGACATCACTACCGAGGCTCGGTAGTCGGAGCTCGCGGTTTTGCAACGAAGCAGCATCATCCAGATGCAATTCAGGATAGTCGGCAAAAAGATTGGAAGAAACAACAAGATGATTGTCACGTATGGCAGCAGCCATCTGCAAGAACGTTTCTTCGTCCGAAGCCGAGTAACGAAAAACCCTGAAAAAGTCAGGTTCCACCCATAGTAGATGGGTATTTAGCGATACAGAATCCACACTTACATTCAAACCGTTACTTCCATCATTATAAGGAAAGCAATTCTGCGAGAGTGCCACGGCCTCCACACCGGGACGATGTCGCAGCCGTTCAGTCAGCTCTACGAGGTGCTGCATATCATCGTCCGTCGTCAGATTGGGATTATAAATGGCTGACTTAGCGGAAAGCTTGCTGACAGAGATGTTATAGCAATGCTCTGTGTCGAAACCCATGGGGGCGTGATAAACACGGACAGTAACCAATGTCCAGTCCACAATATACCATAATACTACAAAGACCAGCAGCAACTCTATGAAGAGGAAAAGGCTGGCACGCCATTCATTCTTTATTTGAACCAGTATGTTTTTCATTTGTCATTCCCCCCTTTGATTGATTGCATCCACTATATTCATCCTCGAAGCCCGCCAGGCCGGAATGCCAGACGAAAGCAAATTCATCAGCAGGCAAAAGCCCAAAGCTGCAAGAAAAGCCCAAGGTGAAAGCAGCATACCCGGTGTCAACGAAGTGTCACCACTAAGATAAGCATTGGCACTATTGCCAAAGAGAAAACCGTTCAGCAGGAAAGTGGCACCATAACTCAAAGCCAATCCAAGTACGCCTGCCAGCAACGTAAGCAGCAGATTCTCAAAGAACACTTGCCGCACCAGCTCACCTCCCGTAGCGCCAAACGCCTTGCGTACACCTATTTCCGACATGCGTCGCCTCATCCGGGAAAGACTCATAGAGGAAAGGTTGATGGCAGGCACCAGCAACAGAATGGCAATGATGAGTGTATAACGCAAAATGACTCCCTTTACATCCGGTATGTTAGCCCATTTGCGATAGAGATTGGCAAACACTCCGTCGGGTTGTCCGCGGTAGAAGACTTCCGTTTCAGGCAAGCCATCGTTATACTTGCGGCGCAACACCTCCACTTCATCACGGATAGCCGGAAAATCGGCAGATGAATGTGCCAGAATCACTGCCTTCATCTGCCCCATCGTATCATCCCACCAAGCAAACCCGGCAGCATCCGTAGAGTTATAAGGTACCCATACTTGTGCATAAGCCGAAGTGGCAAGCATGGAAATATCTGTCACGACACCTGAAACCCGATATTCTACATGATTAAGTTGCAAGGTCTGCCCAGCTACATCCGTAGTACCAAACAACCGTTTTGCCACTGTAGCCGAAATGACCGTACATGGCAATCCTGCATCACTGTCAGCCTTGCTGAATGCCTGCCCGCTCAAGAAACGGAAATGGAAGATGTGCCAGAACCGGTCGTCTGTCTGAACCATGTCTGCTGTCAGTTTTGCTCCGGCAGGCAACGACGCACGCACCTTTTCCGGCAAAGAAATAAGCGTGACAGCCTCTGCCGTAGTAAGCGATTTGAAACACTTCTGTCCGGTTTGGACAGACATATGCCCATACGCTCCACTTTCCGTTCCTTTCTGCTTGACAGCCATTGAAGAGATGTATAGTGAACGTGAGCGGTTCACCTCAGGTTCGCAATCTACCAGACGAACCTGAAAGGTGATGACCAGCACCATAATCATGCAAATAGCCAGTGCCGTGCCTATGATGGAAACCCAAGTGATGATGGGATTCTCACGCAAGTGGTAGAGGGCTTGAAGGAAGTAGAGTCGTATCATATTATTACTATTGTTTTTATATAGTTTACTTATTCGTCATGCAAAGCCTCAGCCGGCTGCACCTTCATTGCCTTTCGTGCCGGGATACCGATACCGATGGCAATCATCAACGCCATCAATACAAAACTAATACCCGCACAGAGCAGCAACCTGTCCCATTCCAGTGTTGTACCGTTACGCCATGAGTTCAGTTCCATGTGTGCCAGGTTCCAGTCAATAATCAGCGCAATAGGTGTGACAACCGCCAACAGCAACAAACCTTCACTCAGCAGACGGCTGAAGATGGCACGGTCCGTTGCTCCATGCGCCTTATGCAATGCAATCTCCGAACGGCGTTGCTGCGTACGGAACCAGAATGTTCCAAGCAGACCGAGGAAAATATTCAGTAGCAAGAATCCCATACCCATCACGTAGTTACGGATATCATTTGTCCATGCCTGTTGGAAATTACGGCGTATATCGTAGAAGGAACGAATTTCCGAAATAAAGAGGTTACCTATGCGGAACTGGCTTTCGCTGTCTTTCTTTAACTTCGTAATGAAATCGTTGTCCTGCCCTTCACGGACACGAACACAAAGTTCCAGACCTACATAGTAGAAAGACTGTTTAACCAGAAAGCAATACGAAGAACGAGCCTGGTCGTAGTCATGATAGCGTACATCCTGCAAAGCAGCTCCCAGTTGATACGTCTTGGTCGTATCACCAAAAAGCTGGAAACGCTTGCCTACAAACTCCGTCAGCTTACGATCGTATTTTCTATAAAGGTTATCAGAAGCCAAAAATTCACCCCGTTCCAGCATCTCCGCCAATTGTTCGGGTGTTTCACCACGTGTACCCTGATAGCGGAAGACACGTACAAAATCCGGAGTCACCATTCTACGGATAGTCCAACCGGGTGCCTGAAGCGTATCATAACGCACCTCCCCGCTACTATTGCTTCCATTATAAGGATAGGAGTTTTGCGAAAGGCTGACAGCCTCCACCTCCGGCCGGCGGCGCAGGCGCTCTACCAATTCGGCAATATCCGCATGTGTGTCATCTCTACTCTTATCAGGCGTATAATCGGGACTCTTTGGTGTCAGTTCGCCCAATTCAATGAGATAACAGTGCTCTATATTGAAGCCTCTCGGTTCCAGGTAAGTGGCAGCACGGGTATAGAGGTAGTCCACCACATACCACATCACTACGCTCACTACCAGCAACTCCAACGCCAACCATAGGTTCGAGAGCCATTCATTCTTTATCTGTGTAAGAAGTTTCTTAGTCATTTTCTTTCAATGATTAATGTTTAGTGATGAGTGATTAATGCAGGCGTCCGCCCAATGCATTTACAATTCCTACTCTTGAAGCACGCCATGCCGGAATACCTGAACTCAACAGGTTCAGTATGAAGCAGAACAGTAATGCCCAGCCAAAGGTGGAAGCATGCAACAGTATGCTGGCATCTACCACCGGAGGACTTAGTGTCTGACTGAACTCCTGTGCAAACAATAACGTATTACCCAAATAAGCGAACGCCACACTAAGCAATAATCCCAGTACACCGGCCATCAATGTCACTACAAGGTTTTCTGTAATGATTTGTCCCATCAGCTCCAGCCGTGTACTGCCAAATGCCCGGCGTACGCCTATTTCAGCTACACGCTGACGCAATCGGCTCTGCGTCATACTGCTCAGATTGATGGCGGGTACTATCAGCAGGATAATGAAAATTATCAATCTCTGTCTGCGTGCCTGGTCCACATCCGGTTCCTGATTGGCGGAAAAAGCGATTGCACTTTTCTCCTGGTCATATGGACGGTTGCGGTAAATCAACTCGTAACCATCGGTACCAATCAACACATTATATTCCTGCCTGCGCCGTTCCGCTTCCTCACGGATGGCATCAAAGTCTTCGCGGTCACGTGCCAGAATGGTACAACTCATCATGCCCATGTGTTCGTCACTCCACGTATCTTTCGTTATCTCTGTTGAAGTATAAGGCACCCATACCTGTCCGTACGCAGATGTAGCCAACGTAGAAACATCTTTCACTATACCTATTACTTTATAGGGTGCATGGTTTAGCAGAAACTCACGTCCTTCAACTTCTGTACTTTGAAACAGTTTTCTGGCTACACTTTCCGTGATAACCGCTACCGGTAGCCCGGCATCGAACGCCGCTTTATCGTAAGGCTTCCCGCCGATAAACGAGAAATCGAATACGCGCCAGAAAATATCATCTGTCTGCAATAGGTCAATACCTATAGCGGGCTGTCCCGGAAGGTTGACCGGAGTAGAGATAACCATACAAGTATAAATAGTCACCGCCTCGGGTGTTTTCAACGCCTGGAAACACTCGCGCGCAGTCTTTGCACTCATAGGACCGTTACTGCTTCCGCCACCCCAATTTTGGTTTGTAATACTCATGTAGCGCGCATGCAAAAAGCGGTCACGGTTACTTTCGGGAGCAAAAGGCGCTACTTTTACTTGCTGCATCATCACCACCAACATAATGAGGAAGATGGCAAGCGCTGTACCTGCTATGCTGACAGCACTTATTATCGGCTGTTGCCGTAGCTGTGCCCACGCTTGCGTAAAATATTGTTTAATCATATTGCTTATTTACAGTTTACAATGACAATTGTCACTTTCCTACTTTCAAGTTACGTGTATTCACACCACCGATACCGCCTTTTGAAATGTCAGCTTGTCCAGCATGTCCACTCAATGTAACGCTGCCTACACCTTCCATACTAGCACGCAAACGGTCACAATTCACGTGGATATCAGCCTTACCCACACCTTCCATCTTTACTACAAGGGAATTGCATGTCAAGTCTTCTACATTTACCTTGCCAACGCCTTCTATTTCAAACTTCACATCGTCCAGTTTCAGTGCTTCATTGCAATTGAATGAGCCTACACCACTGAATTTCACGTTTTTCAAGTTGGGAGCAGTCAGGTAGATAGTCACACCTTTGTTACGGTTGTTGTCACCATCCTTTTTATTTTTAAAGCCGATGATGAGACGGTCGTTCTTCACTTCTGTAGTAGTGGTAGTCACATACTCTTCCCTTCCTTCTATTTTCAGAGAATAGCTATTGCCCTGCGTGAAGTACACTGTTGCTACAGACGTCACCTCAACAGAGGAGAAAGCCTCAACTTTACGAATTTCGCTAACCTGCGGGTCTTTTTCGTTAGCTGCATAAACTGTACCGGCCACTGCGGCAAATAATAAACTCAGGGTTATAAATAAAGCTTTCATAATCTTTCTCATATTAATTATTAATATCAATTTATTTCTTATTCTTCATGCAACGCTTCAGCCGGTTGTATCTTCATCGCCTGCCGCGCCGGAAACCAAATACCTACCATTACCATCAATGCTATCAGCAGCCATGCTCCAAAAGAGCCGAGCAGAAAGCGTACAAAACTCCACTCTACAGGCCATGTGGAAATCAGTTCCGTCCGTCCGATGGCAAACTCCGCCACACCTATATTATAGCAAATAATCATAGCGGGCAACGTTACCAGTGCAAGAAGCAATAATCCCTCACCAATCAGCAGGCGGAATACTTGGTTCTTTGTGCTACCCATAGCCAAGCGCAGGGCTATTTCACCACGGCGGCGACGGGTACGGAACCAGAACGTTCCAATCAATCCCAGGAATACATTAACCAATAGGAAAAGCACTACAATTGCCTGGCTGTTCACCTTGTCCGTATCTCCGTTCATGACTTCAAACTGTAGCTGCTGCTCAGTATAAGGCACAGCGTCAGCCACAAATAAATCGTCTACGTCTAATCGCGGTGCAATCTCACGAATAAACTTCGCACGGTAGTCCGGACCATCGGCAGCAGCTTTCACACGGAAAACGATTTGCCCCCAATTATCAGCATACTGTGTTTTAATCAGGTTCTCATCTATGCGATAAAAGAAACAGGAAGCATCGCTTCCGTAGCGATACGTCCGGAAAGCACCAATCTTTCCACCTTGCGTTATAACTGAAGTAGAATCACCGTATTGGCTCAGCGGAGTGTCCAGCGAAAATGTCGGCATCCTCTTCCGGAAGCGGTTGAAAGTAGCTTCACTCAGCATCACGTTGTTCCAGCCCGAAGGGGTTTTGGCAAAAGGACGCTGCGGGTCATCGTTCATACGGAATACATCAATGTATCCTCCGGTAGTGTTAATGATACGTGCGTTCACCCCGATAGTGTCCTGTGCAGCCAGTGAATTATGGCTATTACTTCCGCTCATTGGTAAACTCCAATAACACAGGGCAGCCGCCTCAACGCTAGGTTCCTGTTCCAGTTTCTGCAAGGCGCGCAGGTATCTGTCGCCCTTCGTCAGGGTCGTGTCACTGGTGGCACCTCCTATAATCGTGTTAAGCTGATAAACGTGGTCGATGTTGTAGCCCAGCGAACGGTAAAAAGTATACTTGAGGCACCCCAGCGAATCGCAAAGGAACCACATCACGATGAATACCAGGAATAGTTCAGCCAGCACCCAGCCGTTGCTGCGTAGACGCGACCAAATCATACGTAGATTATGTAATATGAATTTCATAAAGCTTTCCTCCTTTTATTTATCGTTCAATGAATCTACAATCGTGCGGCGAGTAGCAAGCCAGGCAGGCAAGCCCGCACTCAGCAGATTAATCACCAGGCAAAAAATAAAAGCCAGGACAAATACTTGCGGACTGAACAAGGCTCCCATGCTTAGACTGAAATCGCCCGCCGTGCCGATATTATCACTATTGGTAAACAGCCAGGTACGCATGGCATAAACAGCAAGGTAGCTGAACATCAATCCTACTACGCCTCCTATCAATGTCAATACCAGATTCTCATTCAATATCTGACGGATAAGTGTACCATCCGTAGCCCCAAAAGCCTTACGGACACCTAACTCGCTGACACGTTGCTGCATGCGGCTATTACTCAGTCCGCACAAATTGAGCGAGGGTACCAGCAGGATAATAAACAGGGCGATTCCGTATTGTAGATAAAGCATCGGCAGGTTCGGTCCTACATTGGCCCATACGTGATTTACGTGTGCTACAATATTATCGGGTTGTTCCATGATGTCTATCTGCCTCTGTTCCAAACCGGCATTGACGTCTTTCACCCGTTTCTCAACTCCTTGTTTAATGGCAGGGAAATCATCAGGAGTACGCGCCAACACAGCAATAGTCCTGGTTCCGCTATAGCTCCACCAACCGGTTACGTCCAGTTCACCGGAATGGTACATACTCCATACCTGTGCATAAGCGTCCTTAGCTGTAACCGAAACATCTTTCACAACTCCAATGATACGTACAACCTCCCTGTTCAACAACATCTGCCGTCCCGCAGCCTCCACCGTTCCAAACAGCTTACGGGCAACAGAAGCACAAACAACCACAGACATCATCTCTCCTCCACGCTCTGCCTCTGTGAAGCTTCTTCCGTCGAGAAACTGCATATTGAAGATTTTCCAGAAACCGGGATCAGTACTCATGGCATCCACTTTCAAACGGTTGTTCCCATCAGTCAGAGATACCAGCGCCACATCTGCTGTACTGAAAGCCGTGCAAGCTTCTACTTCCGAAAGCGGCTGTATACACTCTTTCATAAATGCAGCCGAAGGCTTGCCATAGTTGTTCCAATCCTTATTCTCCTTTCCCTGTACGTGCATAGCAGAGAAATAGAGACAACGGCTTCGATTCACCTCCGGCTCCAGATCAGCATATTTCGTTTGCCAGGTAATCACAATAGCCATAATCATGGTAATAGCGAAAGCCGTACCTAATATGGATATTGTACTCAGCAACGGATTCTGCTTCAGAATAATAAAAGCCTGACGAATGGTTTGCATAATTATCTCCTTCTTTTTATTCTTTCACTTTTTATTCTTTCATTTGCCCTATCATTCCACCTGGCGACCATCGAAGAAGCGTACCGTGCGACTTGTCTGTTTCGCCTGTTCTTCATTGTGTGTTACCATCACGATGGTACGTCCGTCTTCCTTATTCAACTGATGCAGCAACTCCATTACCTCAGCACCCATCTTAGAATCCAAGTTACCGGTCGGCTCATCGGCAAGGATTATCTCAGGATTACCAATGATGGCACGGGCAACAGCTACGCGCTGGCACTGACCACCGGAAAGCTGTGTCGGCATGTGACGCATACGGTGGCTCAACCCCACCTTTGCCAACACCTCTTCTGCCAAACGGCGACGTTCTTTAGCGGACACCTTTCTATATAATAGAGGAAGTTCTACATTATCGAGTACATTCAACGAGTTAATCAAGTGGAAAGACTGGAATACAAAACCCAACTTTTTGTTACGAAAAGCAGCCAGCTCTTTATCCTTCATACCATCCGTACGAGTACCGTCAATCTCAATAATGCCACTGGTAGGAGCATCCAAAAGACCTACAATATTCAGCAATGTAGATTTTCCGCAACCGGAAGGACCCATAATACTGAGGAACTCGCCTTTCTCTACTTCGAGGTTCACATTTTCCAATGCCACGGTTTCAATCTCATTCGTACGATAAATCTTGTTTATCTCAGTCAATTTAATCATAATGGTAAGTATTTAATTGTTATTAATTGATTCTATTCGCTATTTATTCGTTCTTCACATTTATTAATCAAATGGTATGCCAAAAGAGACATACACTCATTATCAATCAGTTAAATCTACAAGCATGTGTCCGAAAATGAACACTCTGTTCGTTTTCAGTTGTCCGCTTCTGTCCTATTCATCACGCAAAGCCTCAGCAGGCAATATCTTCGCTGCCCGGGTGACGGGTGCATAAGTGCCTAGTAAAGCTATAATTAGTAATATTACATAAGTCAGTATACTGACTATAAAGAAGTGCGTATACGGCTGATTTTGCCAGTAATCGGGATTTCCATTTTCAGTAGGATTGGCAAAGCCGGATATATAGACACGATGTATAGTCAACGGCAAAGAAACAATAAATGCTATCGTCACCAGCAACCATGCCTCTATAAGGAACTGATTGCAAATGCCTTTTTGGGTAGCTCCCATACTTCGCATCAGTCCAATGTCCTGTCTTCGTGCATTGCAACGTATCCAGAACGTGCCCACCATACCAAGGAACACGCACAGCAAGGCAAATCCTGCCAATGAATATTGCAGACGCAAAGTATTCGTCACCCCACTTTCATTTTCATATTGACGACGAATATCAGTGAAGCGTCCCAACTTCGTAAAATAGAAATTACCGATACTGAGTTGTGGAACCACTTCCGCCTTGAAACGTTTTTCAAAAGCAGCAGCATCTACATTGGGGTTTATCCGGAAAGTCACCATATACATCCACTGGATCCAGCTATAGCTTGGAATTTTGCCATTCACCTCTATCAACAAGTTGCCTGGCTGTTCATTAATCCGGTGTTTATAATCCTGCAACACCCCCATCACCTCATGATAGGTACTATCATAATACCTCACTTTCTTACCTACCGCATTCGTAGTACCGAAGAGGTCGTTTGCCATACGCTCCGAAACAAATACTCCCCCACGGGCAGCACAGTCTTCCGGCAAGGACATGATTTCACCGCTTTTGGCATCTCTCATACCATAAGTGCGGAATACATCAGCACCCTCCACCTGTATAAACTGATAATATTGTGAGTGTACCTTCAAAGTATCATTGAAATACTCTCCACCATTCCACGAATTACAATTCGGGAAACTTGCACTACTCACCAGAGCGAAACTTTCCACTTCCGGACAGTTCTTTATGAGACGAGTAATGCGATATAGGTTTTCCTGCTTGATGGCAGTGCTGTCTTGTGTTCCGTCATATTTGCCATGCTGTGCATCATAGTAATCCATATAAAGAGCATACGCCCGTTCCTCATCATAGCCGGGAGCAATGGCGAGATTAGACGTCAACACATAAATCGGATCGATTACCGTCCAGAGGAAAAAACTCACGATGACCAGTTCCACAAATATCCATCCATTCTGCCGGCGTTGATTCCATAACTGGTGTCTTATTATCTTCATCATAGCATATTAACGTTTAGAGTTCAACGATTGAATTATATTCCGGCGCAATGCCCATACCGCAGGAATAAGTGCAGATATGAGGTTAAGCAACACACAAAGTCCGAATGCCGTACAGAAAACCATCGGATTGAAAAGCATCTCGAATGAAAGAAAAGGCGTCTTCTCAACATCCGTATAACTGTCAAAAAGAGTCAGTATCCAATCGCTTGCCGTCAGCACAATCAGATAAGATATCAGCAGGCCGAGCAAACCGCCTATACAGGTGAGCAGAAGATTTTCCCACAGCACTTGTCCTATAAGGCTTCCGTTAGTAGCGCCATAGGTTTTGCGTACTCCCAATTCAGAAAGGCGTTCGTCCATGCGTGAAGACATCATACCGCTCAGGTTCATGGCAGGAATGAAAAGCAGGGCAAGCAACATATAAAGATATACTCTCAACTCGGATGCCAAGTCAGGAGCTCCGCAAGAATTTACCCGGAATGTGCTGATCCAGTAATCATCGGGCTGATCCATAAGGTCGTTCATATATTTAGGAGCAGCAAGATTGTACTTCCTGAAAACTTCACGCACTTCTTCTTTCAGGGCTTCTTTATCCGCAGCAATAGGAGCCGTCATGTATATTTCCGTATTGCCTACCAATTTTCCTGTATTGTCCGACACAATCCAGGAGTTAAGCGTTATCGGCATCCATAAATCTCCAACAGAAGAAGGTGTAGCGGCAGAAACATCCTCAACCACACCGCAAATCCGGTACTCCTGCGCATCCATCTTGAAACGTCTGCCTACCACATCATCCGTAGCAAGCAACCGTCTTGCCAGACTTACCGGAACAACCACTTCCCTACGTTTTGCATCAACATCTGCTTGCGTAAAAGGCTTTCCATACAAGAAACGAAATGTAAAGACCTGCCAAAACCCTGCATCGGTATAAAGCGGGGCAATGCCGACAGGCTCATTGTTATCAGGAACTTCCACATAATTTTCGCGATAGTTCCTTGATGCAGCACCGATAGCGTCCAAATGTGGCAAGTTCTGCAACATTTTCACTACATCGTAATTGACATTGGAACAGTTCCAACTCTTGTCATTATCCTTAGGATAAGATTTCATCATTTTCAATACGATCATCCGGTCGCGGTTATACTCCGGATATATAGCTGCGAACTTCACGTAAAAGATGATGAACATGGTCATGGTGAGGGCTATTGAAAGCCCCGTACCCACCACATAGATACCGGTAAAGAGACGATGCTGCTTTATCAGCGTCCAGGCTTGTTTCAGATAAAGTTTAATCATAGTATAGTTATTTCTATTTACTCATCACGCAAAGCCTCTGTCGGCGGTATGCGACTTATCTTGCGGGCAGGAATATAGATACCAGCTAATACCACTACCATCATGATAAAGAAAACAAGGAGCGATACTATAAAGAAATGCTGCGCAAAATCTGTCACCCAGTAGGTCTCTGTACTTTTAATCCAGCCACTCCCTTTCTCCAACCCTTCCTTAAGTGCATATTGTAAATAAAGCAAGCACCCCGTAAGTACAGCTATAAATGTCAGCACTACTCCTTCACCCATTAGCAGGCGCATGATATGTCCCGGTGTACCACCAAAGGAAAGTATCACCCCTACTTCTTCACGGCGTGTACGTGTCTGCAACCAGAAAGTACCAATAACACCCAGACACAGGTTAATTAAAAAGAAAGCTGCCATTGCCAGGTTACGGCGATAGATAGCCGTAGCACCACTGGCCTCACTATCCTCTATCAGTTTATCATACGACTTCACACTACGGGCAAAAAGATTACCGGCACGCAATTCCTTGACCATCCATGGCTGGAATTCATGTAAGAAATGTTTCATACTGACTCCTTCTTTCAGCCGTAGAAGTATGCGCGCATCTTCGGCAGTATCTTCCATATCAATGGAGAGTAAAGGAATGAACTTCACTGCCACAGGACGCCACTCGCTGTAAGTTTTAAAAGTCCCCACCGCACCGGTAACGGATATATGAACCGTATCACTTCCTTGCCGGTACCAACAACGCTTACCATACACATTTTTTGTATGGAATAACTGTTCAACAGCATTCTCTGTCAGCACAATATCACTCTGTGTATAGTTGTAATCAGACAATTGCTCCGGCGTCATGCCCTGTCCGGGACGGAAACCGTAAGTTTCAAAGAATCGGCTATGCGGCAGAAAATACATAGCCATCACCGTCATATCAATCGTATCACCTTCAGCACGAAGCTGACTATTACTATTACCTTGGGAATTGGGAAAACAAAAGCCCAATACGGGTGTAGCAGATTCTACTCCGGCATAATTTTCTACAAGACGTACAAGGTTCAGATAAGAATTTATAATCACAGCAGAATCTTCCGCCTGTTCATCATAACCGGGTGCCTGCGGTTGCAGAGTACTAAGCGAGATTAGACAAAGACGGTCTGCATCATATCCCAAAGGAATATTGCGGTCGTGAGTCACAACAACAACCGGATCGAGGATAATCCAGGAAACGATACTCACCAAGATTAATTCCGCCAGCAACCAACCATTGCGGCGACGACGCGCCCAAAGATTTTTCAATATAAGTTTCAGCATAGTCTTTATCTTTTTTCATTCAATGAATATATAATCGGTTTTCGCAGTGAAGACCATGCCGGTATCAATGCCGACAGTAAGTTCAATGCAATGCATAATACCAGAGCCGAAGCAAATACCGCCGGAGCAAATAACATTTCACCGGAAACGCGGACATTTATTCCTTCGGGCACGGTATCAGGCCAGCGGTCGAACACAGTAAACACCCATTCACGAAAAATGTAAAGCGCCAGCCAAGCCAACAATAATCCTAACAGGCCGCCCAGCAAAGTCAATAGCAGATTCTCCCACATCACTTGAGAGAGCAATCCGTTGCGCCCTGCGCCAAACGATTTACGTACCCCCATTTCCGGCAAACGGTTCTCCATGCGGCTTGCTATCATACCGCTCAAATTGAGAGCAGGCACCACCAACAACACAAGCAGAATCAACAAAAAATAGCGTATCGTGGCCCATACATCCAGTTTTTCACTGGCATAAGACTGGAAAACCTTAACCAGATGAGAGGTGGGTTGTTCCCAAAAGTCCACAGTCCAGTCATCAGGATGCATCAGGTTTTCTTTGCGGACAATTTCCTGTATCTCGGCACGCAGTGCATCCGCCTGCGCATCATCTTTTACAAGGAAAGTAATATAAAAAGCACCCAGATAAGGAAGACCGTATTTAGGTTCACGATATCCCGGTGAAACACTATAGGGTGCATAGATTTGGGCATAAGATTTATGAGTCAGATAACTGGCGCTACGCACCACGCCACATACACGGTAATTAATATAATTCAGACTGAATGTTTGTCCCACCACTCCTTCGGAAGTACCAAATAAACGGCGGGCTAAATCTTCGGTTATGACTGCTGTATAAATGCCACTTTCGAGGTCAGACTGCGTAAAGGCTTTCCCTTCCAAAAACTGAAAAGAATAGATACGGAAGAAATTCGGGTCAGTCAATTTCAAATTTACCTGAAAATCCCCACTCCGGTCGGCAGGTTGAATATAACTGTTATCTGACATGTCATTATCCAAAGTCCCGGATACTACGGCAGCATTTTGCAACGGATAAAACCAATCTTGTAATGCCTTGTATGACACAGCCCACTGATACGTATGCTTATTCTGTTCCGTCCCCTTCTGAAAACGTGAATTAGAAAGATACAGCGTATTCATACGATTCACCTCCGGATACACCGGAGCAATCTTAACATAATAAACCACAGCCATAATCATAGTCATAGCAATAGCCAGTCCTGTACCAACGATGTAAAGGGTACTGAAAAGCGGATTCTGCTTCAACAAAACCCAAGCTTGTTTCAAATAAATTTTTATCATCCCTGAATATATTACGTTTGTTTATTCGTGATGCAATGCTTCGGCCGGCTGTTCTTTCATAATCCAGCGTGCCGGCACTGCAATGCCCAACATAATCATCGCTGCCAAAATTCCCAATGAAATAGCAAATTCTACAATCCAGCGACCTGCCGTATAAGGAACTTCCGCACTCAGTAAATCCATATGGCGAAAGTTGAGTACAATAATAGCTATAGGAACCAAAGCCAGCAACAGAATCAATAACCCCTCCGCATTAAGCCAAAATACAATCCTTCCCTTTGATGCGCCGACAGCCATACGCAATCCAGTTTCCGAACGGCGTGCCTGTGTACGCATCCAGAAAGTTCCGGTAACACCGAAAAATACATTCAGCAACAGAAACGCAACAATGAGTTGCACCATTTGCCAATCTGTTACCACATAATCGATCCGGTCGGCACGCATTTCTTCAAAACCTGTTACGGCATTTACATAGATATTGCCGGACGTCAACCGCTCACCCAGAGAGGCAAGCCATTCTTCCATCTCAGCCTGTGTCATATCATGCTTCATGCGCAATGAATATTCCAATGAAGAGGGACGATACCAACCGAAAAGGTCTTCCATCGTAGAACCCGAAACTTTGATATAGAACGTGGGGGTAGCCGGTTCAAAATCATTCTCACGAATAGTTGGTGCAACAGCCAGCACAGGGGTACCATCCAGTTCACCGGTGTTAACCAACTGGCCGCGAGGTTCCTTTTCTCCGAAAAACCTTTGCGCTACCCTCTCCGTAAGAATTACTTCATCTTTTGCCGGGTTTTCCAGTTCACGGATATGTTTTCCGTTCACATCATGGATACTGAAAACTTCAAAAAAGCCGACATCACCCAATTGGCGGTGTAAAGACTCAGAATAGGCATTGACACTATCAACACCAATCGGCTCGATGTTCGTCCATGAATTGCCCTGACTGTACGGGCAACTATAAAAGCTACATCCTACAGCTTCCACCTCACCAGTATTCATTAAGCGTTGAGTCAGTTCCGTGATACGTTCCCAACATTTCGCTCCGCGTTCGTCTTCGCCTGTATAGCCTTCATTCCCAGGTTCTTTTTCTTCCAGATGAAGCCGCCAGCAACGACTGATGTCGTAACCTAAAGGCTCGTTATAAAGAGTATACTTGCTATAACCGGCATCCGTTATCATAAAGACAGCCAGTAGAACCAATGCCAGTTCGGCAAATATCCAACCATTCTGTTTGCGCTGGTTCCATATCAGGGTAATGAGATGACGTATCATGGTTTATTCTTGATTATTCAACGATTTGACAATGTTATACTTTCCGGCACGCCAGGCAGGAATACCGGCACACAACAAATTCAGCAGGAAAATGAAAAGCAAAGTTATCAGAAACGTTTCCGGACGTATCAGCATTTCCACGTTGAATTCCGTACCCGACGGGAAAAAGATATCACGCGTCAGCAACAAAACCCCAATGGAGAGTACCAATCCGAATATACCGCCAATAAAAGTGATAATGAGATTCTCATCAATAACCTGACGGAAAACATTACCCGTTGTTGCTCCGAATGCTTTACGGACTCCTATCTCTGCACGCCGCTTACGAAAATTAGTCAGCGTAATGCCAACCATGTTGAGTGCCGGAAGCAATAGCAGGAAAAATACGAAGCTACCTTGCCGCAAAAACCAATTACCATACGGAATTTCATTAATAAAGCCATTATTATTGGTAACTACCATATCCAGATTACTCATCGGTCCATTAAAGAAACTAACGCCATATTCTGACGTATTCGCATTCAGTTGTTTAGTGGCTTGTTCCACTTCTGCACGGACAGCGGTAAAATCGTCGGTACGATATGCCAACATCACAACATTGAAAGATCCCACCAATCCTTCATAAACATTGGCAGCCGTTTCCATACCGGCACTGGAATTATAAGGCAACCATACATCCGAATAAGCATAACGGGCAGTACGGGGCACATTTTTCACTACACCACATACCGTATATTCTGTCCGATTGATAAGTAGCGGTTGACCTTTCGCCTCTGTTTTTCCGAAAAGACGCCGTGCCAGTTTCTCACTGATAACCGCTTTGCGGATGCCACTTTCATTATCTTCATAAGTAAAAGGAGTACCATCCAGAAATGTATAATCGAATATTTTCCAAAAGCGGTCGTCTGTATAAGTAGCCCGGTATTTGGTAAAGGTACGCTTAGCAACCGAACTGACAGACACCGTGCTACGGGCATAGCCGCTCACCTCCTGCGGAGTTTTCAGATTATAGAAAAGCTCGCGTACTACCCGTTTTCCCATTCCGCCGTTGTTCCAGTTTCCATCATTACTCTTCATGAAAGAACGGGTTGCAATGATGTGCAACATACGACCACGCTCCGTCTCCGGCGCATATTCAGCCAGACGCACCTGTATCACAAGAATAATCATCATTACAGCGGTAATGGCCAGTGCCGTTCCTGCAATAGAAAGTCCGCTAACCAGCGGATTTTCTTTCAGCAGACTCCACGCTTGCTTTAAATATATTCTCAGCATATCCTAAATTATTTAGGCTAATTCAACTTCAGCTTATTTTTGTTTTTATACTGACTCATGTCACTCACTACTACCTGATCGCCCGACTGTAAGCCACTGATAACCTCTACAAACTCGAAGTTGCTATCACCCAGTTGCACTTTACGCTTCACGATTTCCTTATCCGAAGTACGCACAAAAAGGTCATACTCACCACGCCCTACATAATAAGAAGCATTGGCAATACGCATCACGTCTTCTTTCACAGCATTCATCACATATACATCTGTCTTCAAACCCGAACGCAAACGGCGATTATTGTCCTCGTTCAACTGTACTGTGAAAGAAATCACTCCATTCTTTGATAACGGCGTCACACTGCTTACCGTACCTTCCAGTTTTTCACTACCAATCTTCACAATTGCCTTACCACCGGCTGCCACGCGGTCACCATAAGTATCTGCAATTTCACCTTCTACTTTGAAATGACTAAGATCGGAAATCACAGCAAGCTGGCTTCCCTGAGAAACCTGTGCACCGATTTGGTTATTAATATAGGTAAGGATAGCTTTGCGCGGAGAGCGAACCTGTGCATCATCCAGCGTGCGCTTCATCTCGGCAAGACCTTTACGGAAGATACTGAAATCCAGCTCCTGAACTTTATATTCGGCAGCAAGCACTTCTTTTTCATTATCATACTGCTGTTTCAACTGTTCATACTCCAACTGGGCTACATTATAGCTAAGCTCTGCCTGACGTACTTTATCCGTAGTTCCCGAACCCAGACTGTCAAGATATTGCTCGTTACGCAATTCCACTTTCTTACGGTTCAGTTGCATGGCGGAAACTTTAATCTTCATAGACAAGTCATTCAGTTTAGTTTGGTTGTTCACCCGCAGCTGATCCAATTTGTAGCTGCGCATCTGTTCCTCGTCCAATAGCTTCTTATAGTCTGTCTCTACACTTTGCAAGTCGAGTTTCAGAATCGGCGTACCTACATCCACGCTATCGCCACCTTTCTTATATATCTCGACGATGCGGGTGTTGATAGGCGAATTAATAATCTCTTCGAAAGCCGGCACCACTTTTCCCGATGCGCTTACACTGACTTCAATCGTACCCTTATCTACTGTGGAAAGTACCAGGTCTTTTGTTTTCACTCCTGTACGCATCAATGAAATGAGTACACTGATAACGATTATACTTGCCACGCCGATACCGCCGTAACGGATAATTTTCTTGTTGCGTTCTTTGTTACGCACTGCTTTTGGTATTTCTCTGTCCATGTTGAATATTGAGTTATTTATTATTTTATCAGTTTTCAGCTCCCGCTCGCTTTTCAAAAACGAACAAGAATATTATTCACATTATTTATATATACTAAATGCGTGCCAAAAATGTAAATAACTGATAACAAGCAGATAGATAAAAAAGAAGGGTGTCCGATATCGAACACCCTGTACATTTTCGGATAAACCAAAAACCTCTCCGTAACTAACTTTATCTTTTGATAAAACTAAATAATACTATATCCGGCATCAGATAAAAGCTCCAATGCTTTCACAAAATTTTCTGCTTTTGTCAGGACATAATCAGTATTGTAGGTTGAGACCACAAAAATACCTATTTTATTTTCCGCTAGTAAGGCGGCAATCGAAGATAATATCCCGATTAACGAGAAATCCAAGACGCCTTGGATACGAAATGCTTTCCAGCCATCTTCCCTTTCAACAACGTTGTCCGGAACATCTCCAGTAATACAAACCAAAGAAATTTCTTCATCAGTCTTTCCTATAAAACAATATTCTGCTTTCAGGTTTAGACTTGAAACATCATTTACTTTACAAACGGAAAAATCAAAATCGATTGTCTTTATCTCCATATATTCATTTTACTATATTTCGTTTTCAACATACCAACGAGCCTATGAAGGGAAAGTTGAGTGCCAACTCAACAAACTAATATTGAAGTGCCTACAAACTAATGTCTGAGATGCAACAAACTAATATCTCGGATACTAAAAAATATTCTTACCATAAATATTCTTGTTTCCTACAATAACTATGTAAGTTTCTTACATTAATTATAGAAGTTTCTTACAACATCTGTTGTATGAATAATAATTAGGCAAGAAATTATTAGTTGACTGCGGTGCTGAGATTAGTTGGATGCGGTGCTAATGTTAGTTGGTTAGGGGAAGAGGTTCTAATCTGTGATAAGTAGAATCTATTCCCCCTTTATGCTAATCAGAATTTCCTCTTATCTTAGCCTTAACCTGTCTCCCACTTCCGGAATATACTCAGCATCTTTCCGGTTCATCTTATACAAGTTCTTTAAACGTATGCCATATTTTTGCGAAATGGTATGCATGGAATCACCGTCTCTCACAATATAAACAGTATGCGGCTTGGAGGCTTTCTTCTTTTTTGCTTTCAGATAGATAATGTCACCGGCTTCCAAAGTGTAGTCCTTATGCAGGTCATTATACTTCACCAACTTCTTCCAACTAATATCGAACTCTTTGCCCAGAAAGCGGAAGGTATCGCCATCACGAGCTACGACATAGGCTATATCATTAGCTATATATACCTGATGTGGCTTGGCAAGCCAAGGTTTCTTCTTCAACTCCTTCTCCCAATTACGGTTTTCACGGTTGCTCATACCACGACTATCGTACTTATAAAGATCATAATCTTCAATAATCGTAATCAAGCGGTTGGCATAAGAAGGGTCTGTTGCATATCCGGCCTTTTTCAGACCACGTGCCCAGCCTTTATAATCCGTAATTTTCAGATCGAACAAGAAGGCATAACGGGCACCCCGTTTCAGGAAAGCGGAATGATCTTCGTAAGAGTCTCGAGGATTGCTGTAAGCACGGAAACATTCATTACGCGCATCGTCATCGTGCCGCACTGTGCGTCCGCGCCAGTTGCTGCCGCACTTGATGCCAAAGTGATTGTTACTTTTGCGGGCCAGTGCACTCTGTCCGGCACCACTTTCCAGAAGCCCTTGTGCCAGAGTAATACTGGCAGGTATCTTGTGCTCCTTCATCTGCTGCACGGCAAGTGGAGCATACTTTTCTATATATTCTACGTAACGGGCATTCCGACGCTGCGCCTGGGCGGCAACGGCACAAACAAGGAGTGCCAGGATTGCGGTAAGTCTAATAGCGTTCATTCTGTTCATAGCAGTATAAGTTGAGGACACAAAAATCTTAAAAAGAATTGGATTTACCAATCTCTTTTCTAACTTTGTAACATTAATTACAATATACCTTACTGCCTTATGAAAGATTTGACATTACAAATTGACATTAAAATATACGAATATAATGAGTTAAGTGACGCCGACCGTGAACTGATGGATGCGGCACGCGAAGCAACCAAACGCAGTTATGCACCCTATTCGCACTTCTCGGTAGGCGCTGCCGCACGACTGGCAGACGGTACAATCGTCACAGGTACGAATCAGGAGAATGCTGCTTACCCGTCGGGGCTATGCGCTGAGCGTACCACTTTGTTTTATGCCAATTCGCAATATCCCGACCAGCCGGTAGAAACCCTCGCCATTGCCGCACGCAATGAAAGGGATTTCCTTGATGAGCCTATTCCACCCTGCGGTGCCTGTCGCCAAGTGATGCTCGAAACGGAAAAACGTTTCAAACAGCCTATGCGCATCCTTCTTTATGGTAAAAAGGGAATTTATGAAATGAAGAGTGTAGGAACATTATTACCTCTGTCATTCGATGCTTCTTCTATGGAATAAAAGGTAATTTGTGTCTTTCAAAAGAAATGCATATCTTTGCACTCACTAACTAATAATTGCTACGATGAGAATTTCTAAGTAAAGACAAACCCTTCGGTAAACATCACCTTTTATATGCTTTATTATTCAGAACGCTGAGCATCCCGAATGTAGATGTTTAGCCCGTGCTGTGTTTGTCTGTCCCCTCCCAATGACTTCCTTCATGGAAGTTTCCGAGATTTTATCCCGTTATTCACTCCCTTAACACAGTATTTATCATGAGTATTATTATCAGAGACCTTAGCTATGTCCATTCTGACAAGGAAGTCTTGTTTCAACACTTAAACCTGACCGTCAATCCGGGAGACAAAATGGCGCTGACCGGGAACAACGGTTGCGGAAAGTCTACCCTGATGCGGATTATTGCAGGAGATTTATCGCCTGTGGGCGGAACAGTCACCCGTCCCGAACATCTTTATTATGTGCCTCAACATTTCGGCCAATACGACAACCGGACTATCGCACAGGCTTTAAGGATAGACCATAAACTGGAAGCGCTGCATGCCATATTAAATGGAGATGTATCCGAAAAGCATTTCACCACGCTGGACGATGACTGGAATATTGAAGAACGTGCCCAAGCCGCCCTAGCAGCATGGGGAATGAGTGGTACTTCTCTCTCCCGCTTGATGGATGGCCTCAGCGGCGGAGAAAAAACACGCATCTTCCTTGCCGGTATGGAGCTGCACTCTCCTACCGCTGTTCTACTGGACGAGCCTACGAATCATCTGGATACGGCAGGCAGAAAGCGTCTGTATGAATTTGTGCAACGTACTTCTGCCGCCGTTCTCATCATCAGCCATGACCGCACATTACTAAATTTGCTTCCCACCATTTGCGAGTTATCTTCCAACGGACTGACACATTACGGTGGAAATTACGACTTCTTCAAAGAGCAGAAAAGTATCCAGCTCAATGCTTTGCAGGAACAGATGGAGGAAAAGCAGAAAGCCTTGCGCCTTGCTCGGAAAACAGCCCGCGAATTGGCGGAACAGAAAGCGAAACAAAATGTGCGGGGAGAAAAAGCCGCTATAAAGAAAGGTATCCCACGAATTATGATGGGCGCCATGAAAGACAAAGCAGAGGTAAGCACCAACAAACTAAAGAGCGTGCATGCCGAGAAATCGGAAAAGCTGCAACAGGAGATGCAAAGTATCCGAAGCGCTATTCCACTTGCCGAGAAGTTGAAAACCAATTTCAGTGCCTCTGCCTTACATGAAGGCAAGATACTGGTCACGGCTACGGAAATGAACTTCCAGTACCCTGATGCCGAACATTCCATGTGGCAGGAACCACTCAGTTTCCAATTGAAAAGCGGCGACCGCTTCTGCATTGAAGGCAATAATGGCAGTGGCAAAACAACACTGCTGAAACTTATTTGCGGGGCACTCTCTGCCGGAAGCGGAAGTCTGGAACGGATTGATTTCAGTTTCGTTTATCTGGATCAGGAGTACTCCCTTATCCGGAATGAACTCAGTATATTGGAACAGGCAGAGCATTTCAACCGCCGTCTGTTGCCGGAACATGAATTAAAAACGATACTAAACCGTTATCTTTTTCCGGTAGCCACCTGGAACAAATCTTGCTCACTGCTTAGCGGCGGAGAAAAGATGCGTCTTTCCTTCTGCTGCCTGATGATTGCGGATAATACTCCGGATGCTTTTATTCTGGATGAACCAACCAATAATCTGGATATTGAAAGCATCGAAATCATTACGGCAACTATCCGGGACTATGCGGGAACGGTCATTGCAGTATCGCATGACAAGGAATTCCTGAGAGAAATAAATTGCATGAAAAACCTGCTTTTGTCTACAAACCCGTCCGCTTCGTCTCAAAAGGAGAAATAGCGTATGGAGGCAATCTATCTTTGTCGCAATCAATCAAAACAGATAAAGATGGATAAGACTAAAGTAGTAGTAATCATAACATTGTTTTTTTCAGTTTGTTGTTTCGCTCAGGAACGACCAGTACAAACTCTGCGTGGTGTTGTAAATGACCGGGCATCCGGACACCCCATTCCCTACGCCACCGTACGCCTGACAGATATACCGGATTTAGGAGCAGTGTGCGACAGCCTTGGCCGTTTCACACTGCCCAAAGTTCCGGTAGGGCGTCATTCGGTGGAATCTTCTTTCATGGGATATGAACCGGCAATCATACGCGAAATCCTGGTGACCTCTGCCAAGGAAGTTTATCTGGAAATAGCTATGCGCGAAAACGTCAATGAGCTGAATGAAGTTGTAGTCCGTGCCAACAACCGTGACGAGGCTATGAACAAAATGTCTGTTACGGGAGCCCGTATGCTCAGTGTAGAGGAGGCAAGCCGCTATGCAGGCGGATTCGATGACCCTGCCCGGCTGGTGGCTTCATTTGCCGGAGTGGCACCGAGTGTTTCTAATAATGGTATATCCATTCATGGCAATGCGCCTCACTTATTGCAGTGGCGACTAGAAGACGTGGAAATTCCCAATCCCAACCATTTTGCTGATATTGCAACTCTGGGTGGAGGAATCCTTTCATCACTCAGCGCACAGGTATTGGGCAATTCGGACTTCTTCACGGGAGCCTTTCCGGCAGAATACGGTAATGCTGTTTCCGGTGTGTTCGACATGAAATTGCGCAACGGAAACAATCAGAAGAATGAAAATACCTTTCAGGTCGGCATCATGGGAATAGACTTCGCTTCCGAAGGTCCGTTAAGCAAGAAGCATAAGGCTTCCTATATCTTCAACTACCGCTATTCCACCACGGGATTACTCAATGTAGACTTGGGCGGAAAGATGGATTATCAGGATCTGAACTTCAAACTGAACTTCCCTACCCGCAGTGCCGGAACTTTCTCTGTATGGGGAACTGCCCTCATTGATAAATATAAAAGTTCGTTCGACAAGAACCCCGACAAATGGGACTATCTGGAAGACGCAGCGCAAGCACATTCCACCCAATACATGGCAGCCGGAGGCATCACGCACCGCTACTTCTTTGACGAAAACACCTTGCTGAAAACGACTCTTGCCAGCACTTATTCCGACCAGGAAGCCTTTCAGGAAAGTTTTGACCGAGAACTAAACGCCGCACCTTTCCTTGACCAATATAGCAGAAGCACCAACCTGATACTGACTTCTTCACTGAACCGGAAGATAAGCACCCGCTTCACAAACAAGACCGGATTCACATATACGCAAATGTTCTACAACATGAATTTGAGACTCGCTCCCTTCATAGATAAACCGCTGGACGTAATATCCAAAGGAGACGGAAACACCAGTCTGATTTCTGCCTACAACAGTTCTTCATGGGGAATGAGTGACCGGCTGAGCCTGAACTTCGGTTTAAACGGACAATTACTCACCTTGAATAATCACTGGACTCTGGAACCACGTGCCGGCCTGAAATACCAAGCAAATACAAAAACTTCTTTCGCACTGGCTTATGGTATGTACAGCCGCATGGAAAAGCTCGATGTGTATTTTGTAAAAACACAAAGCACAGACAACGAGTCTGTGAATAAAGATCTCGACTTTACGAAAGCACATCACCTGATGTTCTCGTTCGCTTATAAGATTTCGAATAACATGAGCCTGAAAATAGAACCTTATGTACAATTCCTGTACGATGTCCCTGTCATGCGCGACAGTTCTTTCTCTGTCCTTAACCGAAATGATTTCTTCATAGAAAACACGTTGGTGAACAAAGGTCGCGGACGAAATATAGGAGTAGACATTACTTGGGAACGTGCACTAAGCAAAGGGCTTTATTATATGGTGACAGCTTCCTTATTTGACTCGCGCTACCGTGGCGGCGACGGAGTGTGGCACAACACACGCTTCAACCGGAAATATGTATTAAATGGATTAATAGGCAAAGAATGGATGCTGGGACGCAACAAGCAAAATATCCTTAGCGTCAACCTGAAAATGACATTGCAGGGCGGAGAACGATATGCCCCGATTGATGTGGAAGCAACTATGGCGCATCCCGACAAAGAAGTTCAGTATGATGAAACGCGGGCATACTCCATACAGCGTTCGCCGATGCTAATCGGTAATTATACGGTGAGTTATCGTATCAACAAGCGCCGCGTTTCTCATGAATTTGCCATAAAAGGTATCAATTTTACGGGAGCCAAAGAGTACATCCAACACCTTTATAATATAAAAACCGAGAAGATAGAGGCCAGCGAACAGAAAACGGGGTTAACTAATATCAGTTATAAAATAGAGTTTTAGTTATTGAGAAAACTCTATTATCCATGAATTTATTCTATCTTCGTTGTCCTAATTAAAAAGGATTCCAATGAAAACAATACCTATCATAAGCAATGACAATTCTTTCCTATACCGATTTCTGGTCAGTCCACGCCTCCGGCCGGCCAGACATGCAACGCTCATTGTAGCACTGCTTGTCATAGCCAGCAATTTGGTATTGTTCACTCTGCGGGGGTCAACAGAGGCGTTGGGTAAGTGGATATATCTGCTCATATTCAATTTGTTTGTACTGTATGGTTCCCTTTTCTATTTCAATCTGCTTTACCTGACACCCCGCTATCTGCTCAAACAGAAATATCTGACGTATATCCTCTACTTGTCGGGCGGTTTAATAGTGGTGTTTGCCTTACAGGCCACACAAGAATACATGGTATCATCCATCCTGGGCGTACCTAATATTTTTACCGGATATCCCAAAGTGGCACTTGTGATGGATTATCTTTCTTCTTTCCCGCTGACGCTCCTTAGTATTATCGGTGGTAGTATGACCGTTCTGTTGCGGTTGTGGATACTAGAAAACCAGCGTGTAATGCAATTGGAGAAAATCAGGTTACAGTCTGAAATAGAACACCTGAAAGAACAAATTAGTCCTTCGATGTTGTTCCGGGTACTTCATTATTCGGGAGAACAAGCATTGGTGAATCCGGGGAAAGCTTCAAAGATGCTGATGAAACTGAGCCAAATACTCCGTTATCAGTTGTACGACTGCAACCGGGAGAAGGTTTTGCTGAATACGGAAATCAAATTTCTCACGAACTATCTGGAACTGGAACAGCTTGTTTCCGGCAAGTTTGACTTCCGGATCAATGCATCCGGAGAAACCGGACGTACGTTTATATTTCCTTTGCTCTTTATTCCGTTCATACAGTATGCTGTAAAGCAAACAGAAGCACAGGAGATGCAACCGACCTCCATTGAAATCAACCTGGAAGCAGAGAATGATACTATCCTGTTTAATTGTCAGACATCCGTTCCTTGCCTGGAAGATAATCAGGAACTGAACAAAATCCGGCAACGTCTCGACTTGCAATATGGAGAACAATATCAGTTGGAGGTAAACTGTCAAAGCATCCGGCTTGAACTGAAAGGGGGTGGAAAATGACCGGTAATCGCTTCACCCATTTCCTGCTCGCTCCCCAATATCGGGTGGCGAGGCACCTGTTCCTGCAATTTGTAGTATTTCTTATCACAGTGAATATGCTCTGGAATGAGCCTATACGCCCGCTTGCATTTCCGCAAAGGTTACTCGGCTGGGCTATTTACTTTATTTCTATTGATGCGGTTTTCTATATCAACCTATATTGGTTGTTTCCCCGCTTCCTGCTAAAAAACCGTCTGTTGACGTATGCGTTCGGGGTACTTTTGGTGAGCCTGGTAATCATTGTGGCTGTAGCAGTATTTCAGATTCTCACTGTTGAGGTTACGACTACCGCGGTCCATTCCGAGCTGATTCCTATCCTGATAAATGCCATATCGGGGGTGCTGGCAATGGGATTTACCGTAGCCGGGATGTCCGCCATTCTCTTGCTCCGTCACTGGATACTTTATAACCAGCGGGTAGATGAACTGCAATCCGCCACCCTGCACTCGGAACTGAGATTTCTCAAAAACCAGATAAATCCGCACTTCTTATTCAATATGCTGAATAATGCCAATGTGCTCATTCGCAAGAATCCTGCCGAGGCATCACAAGTATTATTCAAACTTGAGGATTTATTGCGCTATCAGATGAATGACAACTTCCGCGAACATGTGCCTCTCCGTTCGGATATCCGTTTTCTGAATGATTATCTCAATCTGGAAAGGATACGGCGCGACCACTTCGATTACAGTATTACGGAAGAGGGAGAGATTGATGCTATACAGTTACCGGCATTGCTTTTCATTCCATTTGTAGAGAATGCCGTGAAGCATAACTTTGACAGCGAACACCCGTCATACGTCCATCTTTTCTTTAAGATTGATAATAATCGTCTGGAATTTCATTGCGAGAATTCCAAGCCTGCCGTCGCAATCGCCAAAAGCCGGGTAGGCGGTATCGGGCTGACAAATATCCGCCGAAGACTTGAGCTATTATATCCCGGTCGCTATCTTCTGGAAGTGGCGGAAACGGAAAATCAATATACAGTAACTCTAAAACTGAATTTATGAATTGTATTATCATAGACGATGAGCCCCTGGCACGCGAAGCCATGGAAATGCTGGTAGAAGAAAACAAAGAACTTAGCTTACTGGGCATGTTCAACAGTGCTATGTCTGCCGCACGGTTTATGGAAGAACATTCTGTCGACCTTATTTTTCTGGATATTCAGATGCCCGGTATCACCGGCATAGAATTCGCACACACCGTCTCCAAACGGACACTCATTATCTTTACCACTGCCTATACGGAGTATGCACTGGACAGCTATGAGGTTGATGCCATCGACTATTTGGTAAAGCCTATAGAAGCGGAACGTTTTCAGAAGGCTGTGCTAAAAGCTCTCTCCTATCATTCGCTATTGATGAAGGAAGAGAAAGAAGCCCTTGAAACCAATGTATCTTCCGAGTATTTCTTCGTCAAGTCCGAACGAAAATACTTCAAGGTGAACTATGCCGATATTCTTTTCATCGAAGGATTGAAAGATTATGTAATCCTTCAATTACCGGAGCAGCGCATCATCACCCGCATGAATATGAAAGGTATCTCCGAACTCCTGCCTCAGGATATGTTCCTCCGGGTAAACAAATCGTATATCGTCAACACCCGGCACATTGATTCGTTTGATAACAATGACATCTATATAGGCAATTATGAGATTGCCATAGGCAACAGCTACCGCGACACATTCTTTGAAGAATTTCTAATGAAAGGAAAAAGAAAAGAGTGATAAAGTGGTAAGGTGATAAATTATCATTTATCAAAATAATCATGTACTTTTGTATTCCGGAATAAGCAACTTAACAGGTTTACATATATGATACAAATTCGTCCCAGCCAGCTTTCAGACTTAGACCGCCTGATGGAGATATTCGATCATGCCCGTAACTTTATGGCATCTGTAGGAAACGGTAACCAGTGGATCAACGGTTACCCTTCGCGTGAATTGATAGCCAAAGAAATCACCGACGGACATTGCTATGTATGTGAAGATAAGGATGGAAAAATCGTTGGGACATTCTGCTTTGTTCCGAGTCCCGATCCTTTTTATGCCATTATCGAAGATGGAGCCTGGTTGAATGACGAGCCCTATTACGTCATTCATCGCATCGCCTCCGATGGAAGTTATAAGGGTATCGGTGATATTTGTTTAAGTTGGTGCGCCAAGCAATATCCCAGTTTACGCGCGGATACACATAAGGACAATATTATCATGCAAAACCTCCTCACGCGGAACGGGTTTGTCCGCTGTGGAACGGTTTATGTTTCAAATGGGACGCCCAGAATTGCATACCAAAAAACAATCAGATAACTTTTTCAAAAAAGCCTGGTAAAAGACGAAGAAAAAGACGAAATATGATTTTTCATCTGAATTTTCGCCCCTAAAATTAATTATTTCAAGTAATGATAACAAAATATAATATAGAACTATCTTAACCAGCTTAGAATCCAATATGCCCTATGTCCTCATGCAAAGAATCTACCTATGTAAAACAGTTCTGCCAATTCTCATTTATAGTCGCTCATTCAGTTTTTTTTGTTTCTGTTTTAGTATCTTTGAACCATTGGAAACAACAACTACGTCAACCGTGTTATGTCCGGGGTGGTTGTGATTTGGTTTCATTTTAGTATCTTTGATCCATTAGAAACAACGACAGTCGTATGAAGCACGCCGCCGTTTCCGTTGTGATTTGCAATTTCATCTTCTGTGAAAAAGTTGTGATTTGCTTTCATTTTAGTATCTTTGAACCATTAGAAACAACGGTCCTTCATCTCGTTCTGCGGTGCCCCGGGTTGTGATTTGCTTTCATTTTAGTATCTTTGAGCCATTAGAAACAACGTATGCCAACCAATTCCCTAATGAATAATGGTTGTGATTTGCTTTCATTTTAGTATCTTTGAGCCATTAGAAGCAACCATAAAAGTATCGGGTTTTGAGTTATTATTGTTGTGATTTGCTTTCATTTTAGTATCTTTGAGCCATTAGAAGCAACCGAATGGAGATATTAAGAAGATGACAGATTGTTGTGATTTGCTTTCATTTTAGTATCTTTGAGCCATTAGAAGCAACATCCTCATGCGACTTATTCGGCTACATTAAGTTGTGATTTGCTTTCATTTTAGTATCTTTGAGCCATTAGAAGCAACTCCGGGAAGCGAGAACCAACCGACGGTACAGTTGTGATTTGCTTTCATTTTAGTATCTTTGAGCCATTAGAAGCAACTCACCATAAAACTGGGTGTCTTCTCTTTGTGTTGTGATTTGCTTTCATTTTAGTATCTTTGAGCCATTAGAAGCAACTTGAATCAGGCCATTCACTAAGTGCATCTGGTTGTGATTTGCTTTCATTTTAGTATCTTTGAGCCATTAGAAGCAACCTGAGACTAAGGGGACCATCATCTTCTATCGTTGTGATTTGCTTTCATTTTAGTATCTTTGAGCCATTAGAAGCAACTCTTATGCTGTAATCTACTCATCGTCTTCCGTTGTGATTTGCTTTCATTTTAGTATCTTTGAGCCATTAGAAGCAACGTCAGCGGTATTATCAGCCTGCAAGAAGCAGTTGTGATTTGCTTTCATTTTAGTATCTTTGAGCCATTAGAAGCAACGATAGATACTACTAACCTTGTGGCGATTGGGTTGTGATTTGCTTTCATTTTAGTATCTTTGAGCCATTAGAAGCAACGCGTATGGAGCGGGGATCACCGTCCTCGCAGTTGTGATTTGCTTTCATTTTAGTATCTTTGAGCCATTAGAAGCAACATTGATGATAATGCATACTTACTGTATGATGTTGTGATTTGCTTTCATTTTAGTATCTTTGAGCCATTAGAAGCAACGAAGACAGTAACAACCCTTACCGCCATCAAGTTGTGATTTGCTTTCATTTTAGTATCTTTGAGCCATTAGAAGCAACGTATTCAAATGGGACGTTATAGATGTTGACGTTGTGATTTGCTTTCATTTTAGTATCTTTGAGCCATTAGAAGCAACTTAGATGCAAAACAATACATAACAATCTGGGTTGTGATTTGCTTTCATTTTGTTATATTTGATGTAGTCTGAAGGTATTTAATTGACTACAAATAGATTAAAAGAAACTCGCATGAGAATAGGCAACGGATAAGAAATTGGTAAAGTGCTTTGATACACTATATTTCTCATGCTGTCAAACAACTCTTATTTGTTTGCAAATATAATATTATTGCAGGTAAAAATCAAAAATAACGAGGTTTATTTTCATTTTTGCCTGCTGATATTTGTTCCGGATTGTCGGATACGATATATTTGTAATTAGGATTCGTACCGTGTTCCAAGCGGTTCATAAGTAACGACTTGCGGAGCTTTGGCAACAAGGGGATGCGGCTCCGTTTTATAGAAATGACTTATGCAAACCGACTTATCCATTTACAACAGTCTTCGCCCTTCCTTTATAGAAGGCGTTCACGCCGTGAAGTTCAATGCTTTGTCGGCGGTCATATCGCGTTACCGGGATTATGCCCGCAGTTCCGAACAAATAAAAGCGTACTCGGGAGATTCTCTTCTGATGCGGGACATTGCCTCCTTGCTTGACGAAGCACCCCGTCCCATAACGGGGGAATACCAGGATTTCACCCCGTTCCTGCTTCTTCTGATGCTTTCGGAGGAGTTTCATGCCGTCCATTACGTCGAGCGTCTTGTAACGTGGTATTTCGGCTACTGTTGTGTCGATGAACTGCGGACGGTCTGCACCATTCTGTCCCAGTGTTCCTACCCGCATCACGACACGCTGCGGCTGCGGTTCAAGAATTACCTGCGTGAAGCCCGTAAGACATTGGGTATGCCCGTTGAATGTAACGCTGCTGTCATGCTGAAAATGCTCGACGCCTCTTATGAACATCTCACTCCCGCCGATGTCGGGGAGTTCGAGGAGCTGTTGCACCTGGGGGACGATTACGAGTTCATCTCCCGTGTCAAATCGAATTATCTTGCCTCGGATAACGTCACGGAACTCGCTGGGGTTTGCGGGTATTCCAGCACGATTACCTTCCGCCGGCGTTTCCAGCGGGTTTTCGGCTGCTCGGCCTCCTCGTGGTTGCGTCAGCGCCGTATCGAACGTATCGGGGAGTTGCTGCGGACGACACACTACACGTTGCAGGAAATAGCCTACATGTGCGGTTTCTCCGCCCAATCCCACTTTACGGACTTTTGCAAGCGGAATATGGGGAGCAATCCCACTTCCATCCGTCAGGAAAGCCGGATTTGACATTAAAATCGGCTCCGTGATAAAAAAACGAAGAGAAAGATAAAAATCGTAATCCGCCGGTTTTTCGATTCGCTAACTTTATACGCGAAAGTAACAAGACGGATTATGATTGCATTTATAGAAAAATTAAACAGCGAAGTCCTGCGGAGTATCGAACGTATCGAATCGCGGGATACCGACGTGTTGAAAAAGTCGCTTGAAGCGTCACGTGTCCTGGGAGAAGCGTTCGACCGTTTGAAACAATATATCATCGGCTACCGTTTTCAAAACGATGACGAGGAAATAAAGTTCTTCAAAGAAATCAAACCCCGTCTTTTTTGCCGTCTGATCTATTACCGCAAGCTCTACAATATCGAGATGAACCGTCCGGTAGGAAGTATCGAGGCACAACGGGAGTACCTGGACGCCCATGTTCGGGCCATCAACGCGTACACGCAGAAACGCCTCGACTTTATCCGCTATTTCCGCAGCGGCGCCACACACCTGGACAGCCTCTATTTCCTGCGCGGGCAGACCGACACGGAGCAATACCTGGAAACCTTCTACTATGAACTCGACCCGCAGTTTTCGACAAACGCGGATTTCAAGGTGGCGAAAATCCTGGCCAACGATATGTTGTCGGTTTATCTTATGGGCGAATTGGAATCACTGGAGAGCACGAACCTCCGGAACATGGTTCTGCCATTGCCTGACGTGCGTCCGACATGGCAGGACTCGAAGACGGATCTGACGGAACTTATTTACCTGCTCGACAGTAAAGGCTGTTTCGGCAATGTGCCACTCACGCAACTTGCCAGCTACATTTCCAACGCTTTCAACGTACACCTCGACATGAACCTTTCGAGGACATTCTGCGATATGAAAATCCGAAACAACCCGACACCGTGGCTTGACAAGGCGAAAGAGGCCCTGCTTAAACGTATGCAGACGTGGAAGCGAAACAAGAAAAACGGCAATTCCGAGTAGAACATGAACCGGTAAAGCACTCTATTTCTTATAGAAGCACTGATAATCAGCGTTGTATATAACAAAAGAACCGAGGTCGGTTTTCCCCCGTAACTCTCGAAAGGAACTTTCCCGAACGCCCGTATTTGCACCCGTATAAGGAGCCGATACGGGTGTTCCGTTGTAGCCCCGTCCGGATTAGAACACCGTTAAGCGTTGAATCACAGTATGCTATCGCATTTCTGCCAATAAAAATACCGAGTACGGGCCGCGGATTTCGGTAAAAAACACTGCCTTCTTCACCGCATGAACCGTTGAGAATCAGTTCACTGCAAATTATCAAAAAAAAGTCGTACCGACCTCGTTTTAAGCTGTCCATATAAGCCCGACCTTTGTAACAGACTAAAAAACAAAGGAGTATGAAAATCATAGTGATCGGTTCGCGAGCCTATAACGAGCTTGTCGGGCGTATAGAGAAAATAGAGGCTGCAATCGCCTCTCTCCCTGAAAAGGGGCGTGCATGGAATAAGGAGTATATAAACGACGAATGGATGGACGGCGAGCAGGTCTGCCGTTACCTGGGCATCAGCGGGCGTACCCTTCAACGCCTCCGCTCGGATCACGTGATCACCTATTCGGCCATCAACCGGAAGCTGTATTATTCCCTCACGGAAATCCGCCGTGTGCTGAAGGAGCGTTCCGTGCGGCGCAAAAACCGACCAAAGGAGTAGGCCGTGTTTCTGGATAAGGAATATTTCGACGGATGGATGCAGCGGCTCTCGGAACGGCTGGAACGTATTGAGAAGCTGTGCGCGGGGGACGTGGAGCAACCGCTTTCCATCCTGCCTGACGGGGAGCGTCTTCTGGACAATTACGACCTGTGCCGTATGCTCAATATCAGCAAGCGCACACTCCAGCGTTACCGCACCTCGGGAGAGCTGCCTTACGAGATGATCTATCACAAGACCTTCTACCGGGAATCGGACGTCCTGCGGTTCATCGAGCGTAACTTCAGTAATTTCCGCAAGCTGAAAAAGGATCGTCCTGCCGGTTCCGGTTAGGCCCTGTCCCGAGAGTCCGGCGTCATGGAAAAACGCGGAGATACATGGAATAAGGCACGACAAGGCGGTACAACCGTTCGATATTTGCCGTAAAATCAGTATGTTTGCACTTGGAAGCCTATATAATAATGAACAATGAAAGAAACAGATAAAATATATCCTGCCGACAAAGGGGAGGAAGAGCTACTGCATAACGTGCGCCATATCTTGCAGGAAGCGCGCGCGAAGGTGATACATCATGTCAATTCGACCCTCGTGAGGGCTTACTGGCAGGTAGGGAAATATATAGTGGAGTACGAGCAGCAGGGAACCGGCCGTGCCGGATATGGCAAGGCTGTCATCAACACCCTTTCCAGGCGGCTCGTGGCGGAGTTCGGAAACGGGTTCACGGCCACCAACCTGCGGTACATGAGGCAGTTTTACCAGTGCTACCCGAAATATCACACGCTGTGTGATAAATTGAGCTGGTCGCATTGCCGCACGCTTCTCAAGGTGTCGGGCGATGCCGCCCGTGATTTTTACCTGCACGAGTGCGTCAAGGAAAACTGGAGTGTCCGGCAGCTCGACCGCCAAATCAACACGCTTTTCTATGACCGCTTGCTGGCCAGCCGAGACAAGAAAGCCGTGAAAGAGGAGATTTCCCGTACCGAACCCGGGCGTGTCGAACCCAAAGAGATCATCCGCGACCCGTATATCCTGGAGTTTCTCGGTATCCCCCAGGGAGAGCATTTTCTGGAAACCGATCTGGAGCAACTGCTCATCAGCCGCTTGCAGCGCTTGATGCTCGAACTCGGGAAAGGCTTCGCCTTCGTCGCGCGACAGAAGCGTATCTCCTTCGACGACAAGCATTTCTACATCGACCTGGTCTTTTACAATTACCTGGCCCGCTGTTTCGTTTTAATAGACCTTAAATCCGGGGAGCTGACCCATCAGGATTTGGGGCAGATGCAGATGTATGTCAATTACTACACCCGTGAGTTGATGAATCCCGGGGATAACCCTCCGGTGGGTATCGTCCTCTGCGCGGAGAAAAACGACGCGGTCGTCCGTTATACGCTGCCCGAAGATGAAAAGCAGGTCTTCGCCGCCCAGTACATGACCTATCTTCCCACGCAGGAGGAGCTGCAAACACTCTTGCAGGAAGTGTGACAACAACGCTCATGGGCATATGAAAAAAGCCGACGGAAATCTGTACTTCCGTCGGCTTTTCGCTTACATCTTAATCCCTTTCTTTGCGGGGCCGTTCTCCGGCGGGCTGCCCACGCCCGCGATCACGATGCGCCCCCCGGAGGCGTCGGCAATCTGCCGCAGCCGGGAAGGAATACGGGCCGCCGTGTTGTCTTCCTTCGGGAGCTCTTCCGCCGTGTCATGCCGTTCCCGGCACACGTCGTTATCCTCCTCCGCCTCCTTTCCCTCGCTCTCTTCTATCGGTTTGAGGCTTTGCTGTATCCTGCGGTCTATTTCCGTCAGGTCAGTTTTCAGGGCCGTCAGTTCGGGCTCCTTGCGCCAGGAACTTTCCACCACTTCCCGCAGGACGGGAATATCTTTCTCCAGTTCCTCGTTCTTTTTCCGGAATTTTTCCAGTGTCGGCTCGATGGTCGCGAGCGCGTGGATGAAGTTCATCGCCGCCAGTCGCGGGTCGGAGGCGATATTCCCGTAGTTATACTGGTATAGATAATCCCCTTCACCCCGGACATAAAAACGGTTCTGCACCAGGTCGAGCCCGTCTTTCCCGGTCGTTTCGCTCTGGACGAGCAGTTCGAACCCGTAGAGGCTCCCGATGGGTTCGAGCCTGTCGAGCGTGCGTGCCGTTTCGGCGATACGGTTGAGCTGTTTCCCGATGAGCTTGGGGTCGGAGGTTTCCAGCCCGTTCAGTTTCACGGGATTGCGGTACGAGCCGTCCTCGTTGAACTCGACGCGGGCCTTGAAGTGTTCCAGATCCTTGCCGATACGCCGTATCAGGTCGTTGTTCTTCTCTATCTTCTCCGTGATCTGCTCCAGCTTGTAGCGGCTCGATGATTTGCCGCGCACGAATGCCTGGCGTTCGCTTTCGAGCGTGGCGATCTTCTTCTCCAGGCGGGCCTTGTCCAGCAGGTCTGTATTTCCCGAGAGGACGGCTACATACTCGGAAAAATTCATGCCGCTTTTCTCGTCGATGGCCCCCTCGTCGATGGTACGGCTTCCCATGTTGTTGGTCTTGAGCTGGCGGATGAACAGTTGCTTGTTGTGCAACAGCCCGAACTTGTAGGCGTCGAGCGACTTCTCGACGGCGTATAATATCACGTCCACCTTGTTGTCGGCATGGAGTTTGGCGATCTCGTTCCCGGTGCGTATTCCCCGCCCGTCGCGCTGCTCCAGGTCGCTGGGACGCCAGGGGCAGTCCAGGTGGTGTATCGCCACGCAGCGTTTCTGCGCGTTCACTCCCGTCCCGAGCATCTCGGTCGATCCGAAGAGTACGCGGATTTTTCCGGCGTTCATACCGGCGATCATCTCCTTGCGCGCTTTTTCCGAGGTCGCCTCCTGGATGAACCGCACCTCGCTTTGGGGTATGCCGTAATCCTCCGCGAGTTTACGCCGTATCTCGGAATAGACGTTCCACCCCGCTCCGGGTTTGTAGGTTCCCAGGTCGGAGAATACGAACTGCGTACCTTTGTACGCCTCGAAACGGCGGTAGTAACCGGCAATCATACGGGCGCAGTGGCTCGCCTTGTTGTCCACGTGGTCGCTGTATAGTTCGGGGTCTATCATACGCATATCGAGCGACATCTTGCGGGCGTAGTCTGTGGCAATGAGCATTTTCGCCTTTTCCTCCCGCTCCGAGAGCGGCAGGCGGCCCAGGAGCGTGGCATCGCCCGATTTGGCGAATTGCACCAGCCGTTCTATGAACTCCGTCTGCTGGGGTGTCGGCGGGATATTGTGCAATATCTCGTTCTTTTGCGGTCGGTCGATCCCTATATCCTCCGCCGAGCGGTAATCTGTAATCTCGGAGTAGAACATGGCCAGTTCGGGAACCTTGATGAAATATCGGAACCGTTCTTTCTGCACGACCTCGTTGGTCACGGAAAACTCGTAGTCGATGGTTTTCTTGGCAAATATGGCCGCCCAGGCATCGAAGGTGCGGATATTCTGACGCTCCAGTTCCTTCGGGCGCAGGTACTTGAAAAGCAGGTACAGTTCCGTGAGCGAGTTGGAGATGGTCGTTCCCGAGAGGAACGTCGCCCCCAGGTCGCGGCCCGTGCGCTGCTGTATGGTACGCAGCGCGAAAAGCATGTTGAGCGCCCGCTGCGACCCCTCGGGATTTCCGAGGCCCGCCACCCGGTCATGCCGGGTCGTGAAAGTCAGGTTCTTGAATTTGTGGCTCTCGTCCACGTAGAGGTGGTCGATACCCATGAGGCGGAAGTCCACGGCGTCGTCCTTGCGTGTTTCCAGCGCGTGCGCCACCTTCTGCAACTTGGCTTCCAGGTTGGCCTTGCGTTTCTGACACCCTTTCATCATGGCGCGGGAAACGTCCCTGCCTTGTGCTTTGAGCACTTCGAGGTTCTCCTCCACACAGTCCAGCTCGGCCTGCAATATCTCCTGCTGTATCTCCGGGGACTGGGGTATCATGCCGAACTGTTCGTGCGAGAGGATCACGGCGTCCCAGTCGTTGTTGCGTATCTCCCGGAAGATGCGCTCACGCTTCCGGGGCGTGAAATCCTCCTTGCCCGGGTAGAGGACTTTGGCCATCGGGTAAGCGGTGCAGAACGTCCGGGCTATTTCATGGATGTTGGCTTTCAGCCCGATAATCATGGGTTTATTGGCCAGCCCGAGGCGTTTCTTCTCGTAGGCCCCGCAGCACATGATAAGGGTCTTTCCGCCGCCCACCTCGTGGTCGATTATCCCGCCGCCGAGCAGTTTGTCCATCCATATCGCGTCCTTCTGGCTGTCATACAGTTTGTCGATTCCCAGCCCCTTGAGGTCGAGGTCGGGGAATTCCTGGTGCGTCCCGTCGTACTTCGGGCGCACGTAACAGTTGAAAGTACGGTTATAGAGGTCTGTCAGGCGGTCTTTGAAGTCGGACGACTGCTCGCGCAGCCATTCGGGGAAAGCACCCCGGATCTCATCTATCTTGCTGTTGGCGAGCTGTATGGCCTCCCCGTCACGCACTTTGACCTCCCGCCGTTCGCCGTCCACCCATTTGAGGACGGTCTTGGTGATGTCGGGCGAAGTGTTTTGCAGGGCGTGTTTCAAAAGGTGCAGGCCGTTGTACTTACGGGTCTGCGCGCTGACGGCATACTGCTCCGTGATCTTCACGTTCGTCGCTTCCGCCTTCACGCCGTACTCGTCCAGGTTGGAGGCGAAGGTGATCTTCACCTCCGTATCGAAGAGCGAAGAGGCGAAACGCTCGTAAACACCTTTTGGAATCCACCGTTCGCCCAGGTTGAAATCCAGGTCGTCGAAAGCGATGGGTTTGGGCGTCGCCTCGCGCAGAGCCTCCAGCGATTCCCGGGCCGGGGCGTGGTCGGGATTCTCCCGCAGGAACGCCTCGATCCGTTCGGCTTTCCCGATGACATTGCCGGCGATGAACTTGTCGGCAACCTCGTAGCCGTCCGTTTCCGGGTTGTAATAGATACGTCCTTTCAGTTCCCCGAGTATTCCCTCCACGGTAGTTCCCGTGAGCGAGGCCATGTAGTGCGGTTCCACCCGGCCGTACTTGTTCAGGCTGGCCACAAGGGCCTCCGAAGCGTCGTCGGCGTGCGTGATCTCATCGGGATTGAAGGCCACGGGACGCTCGAAGATGTCGGCTTTGCGTGCCTTGCCTTCGATGTAACGCTCCAGCGATAGAATCTCCGTTCCCCGCGCGTCCATCTTGATCAGGTCGAGGTTGCGTTTGTCGTTGAGCCGTCCGAAGCGTTCGGTGAAATTGTCGTAAAGCCGGTTGAGCATCTCCCGCAGGGCGGGGTTCGCCGTCAGCGTTTCCGCCTCGTTGTTATAAAGGTGGTAATAGGCATCGCGTATCTCGATATACATGGAGGCTTTCGTCCGTTGTGCAGGCGTGAGTTCCAGCGGGTGGAACATGGGTTGCAGGGATTCAATCCCCCGCAGGTAGCCGACCCGGTTTTGTCCGTCCGTGACGAGTGTTCCCTCGCGGAAATAGGGGGCGACCTCCCCCTCGAACGGTCGGGGTTTCATATCCGCCTCCCGTATCTGCGGCATTTCTTTACCGGGTTCTTCCTCCTCTGGATTGTCCGGCGTGTCGAACAGGCCGCCCGTTCTCGGCGTACCGGCGGCTTGTTTCCGTTTGCCTTTCGGGGCTTCCGTCGGGGGGCGTACCGCCTGCCGTTCCCGCTGTTCCGGGGTTTCCTGCTGCCGGGCGCTTTGTCGGCGCAATTCCGCCCTCCGTTCCGGGGTAAGCGACATCATCATCTCGTAAAAGCCGTTGATCGGCGGGTTGTCCTCCCAGTTCAGGGAGGCATACAAGTCTTCGGGATCACGCTCCGGTGGCGTCGTTTTCGGCATTTCGCTCTTCTGTTCCTCCGGAGAGGAGGCCGGGGCGAATAATGAGGGTTGTCGGGGCGTCTTCCGCTTTGCTCCCCGGCGGCTGTTCCTTTTCTTGGATATACCGAGTTCTGCCTGCCGCCGCTCCTCGGCGCTGAAGCCGAACAGATCGTAGAGCGTCAGCAACGGTTCCTGCTGCACATTTACCGGTTCGGCAGCTTGGGTGGCAGGTACGGGAGCCGCCGTTTCCACCGTGTCGAAAAGCGACCCGGCGAAGCCCTCCCGCGGTTTCGGTTCCGTTATTCCGCCCACGTGCTGCACGGGAGTATCTGCCATGCCGAAATCTTCGGGTTTCGGCGGGTGCTGCTCCCACAAGCGATTCTCCCGCTCTTTCGACCAGGCCCCGAAGTCGGCCAGATCCTCCCCGGTCGGTTCTCCGGCGGGTGTGGCAGCAGAATCCGGTAACACTTGTCCGGGTTTGTTTTCGATTCGGGTAATCTCCCCGGTTTCGGTATCGACATGGTAGCCCTGTGCCGCCATTTCGGCGACGACGCGGCGTTTTTCCTCCTCTTCCCGCTGCTGCTGAAGGTTACGGGCATCGGCGATAATCTCCTTGACGATTTCTCCGGCAAGGCGGGGCTCGTGTCTTTCGGCACGCTGGCGTTCCGCCTGACGGGGACGGGACAATTCCCGCTCCGGTGTACCGGGTGTCTGTTCCGGAGCATGTTCCAGGCAATAACTCTCGTTGAAATGCCGGTTGAAATCCTCCGAGAGCATACGCCGCATCTCCCGGTCGATGCCGTCCACGCCCTCCGCGTGGGTGAACTCCATCGCCGGTTTGCCGTAGGGGTCTTTGCCTACTTTGGCCTCGGTATGGATCACCCTGTCGAACGACTGGAAAAGGTTGTTTATCCGGATGCCGTTCGACAGCTTGCGGGATTCGATGAAATCCCGCTGCCGTTCGGACAGTTCCCCCGTGGCGGCTTTCTTTTGCAGGATAACCAGGTCGCTGCCGACCTCCGTCCCCGCGTGTTCTGTAAAGAGGTTGTTCGGCAGCCGGATGGCCGATACGGGCTCGCAGCGGTTCATCAGCCACTCGCGCACGGGGCGTCCCTGCTCGGCGTTCAATACTCCCTGCGAGGTGATGAATGCCACCAGGCCGCCCTCGCGTACCATATCGACGGACTTCATGAAAAAATAGTTGTGCAGCGCCCGTGTGCCTTGCCGCCGCACGGGGTCGGTATGGGTGGAGAAGAACGGGTCGAAGAGCGCCACGTCCCCGAAAGGGATGTTGCTCACGGCCACGTCGTAGTAACCGGCGTATTTGGGTTCGATGCGCTCGAATCCCTGTACCCGCACCCGTTTTTCGGGGTGCAGGTGCTTCAGGATCAACCCCGTGGCGGGGTCTTTCTCGAAGCAGGTGATCTCCGCATAGGGGGCGTGGAAATCCACGGCACTGACGAAAACCCCCGTTCCCGCACTGGGGTCAAGAATACGTTTGGGGACGATCCGCGTGTCCCATATCGCCTCCACGATGGCGTCTGCCACTTTCGGGGGCGTGTAAAAAGCCGTCAGGACGGAGTTCTTGATCCCGTCCATGTAGCGCTTGTATTCCCGTTCGTCGGGGGTGTTCGCCCTGATGACCTCGTGCAACTCGGCCACGAGCGTTGCCATGCCGTCCTTGTCCGGTTTCCCGGTGGGGTTTTCCAGCACTTCCTTGATGGCGCCGAAGCCGCTGTATGCGCCGAGTGTCCTTTCTTCTTCGGGAGTCGGCGCCCGCCGTTCCCTGTCGAGCGTGAAGGCCGTCTTCAGCGCGTCGATATTCTGGCGGAGGTGGGTTTTCTTATTGAATGCCATCTTCGAGAAGTATTTGGACGGTTCCCGTCAGTTCGGTATAGAACAGTTCGTAGTCGGGCGTGTCGGCGAAGTCGTCCGTGAGGTCGTACTTCTCCAGCACCCCGCGGCAGAGGGGCAGCAGGCGTAGAGCCGCCTGCCGGGCGGTATCCTCGGGAATCTCCGCCTCGAATTCCCTCCAGAGGATGTTTACCAGCGTGTTGTAGGGTGAAAAGTGCAGTCCGCGGCAGAGTTCCTCGCGGGCAATTTCTTCGGCCTCGATGTGGTTGCAGCCCGAACGGATCGCCTCGCTGTACGCTTGGGCGGCGCTGTCGGCCCGCTCGGCGATGAACTCACTTTCGGCGATGAGTTCCGGGTGGCTGTCCTTGAGGTAGGATAGTAACGAAAGTCCGTAATAGGACAATTCCCCCGTGGGGGTATGGTGTTGCTTGTCTGGCATGATAAGAATTTTTAGTGGTCGTTGATAATCGGGGAAGAGAAAGGCGCCCCGGGTTCCCACCCGAAGCGCCGACCACTGAAAAAATCCTTATCAAACAAGCGTATCTCGTTATGACAGGTCTTTTCCAGTGGCAAAGGTAACGATTATTTCCGTTTGTTCCTCTTTCCCTGCCTGGGAGTATCGCGCGGTTCGAAAACGAACGAGGTCTTGAACTGGTCATCGAGCGTGAGGGCCGCGTCGAACGTTCCGCCGCCGTTTTTGACGAATCCCCGGATCGTGCCGGTTTTGCCTTTGGTCAGCAGTTCCGCGAGCTGCTTGTCGGTCAGCTCCTTGCGGCCCACGGTTCTCCATACGGTCAGGCCGCAATCGGGATTCTGACACTTGGCGAGTTTGGGATAGAACACCACGGGCCTGCCGCAACGCGGGCAGGCTGTGTCACTCTCCGCGCCGTCGATTCTTGCTTCCAGCAGTTCTTTGGCGATTTGCGAGGTGAAGACCTCGATACCGCGATGGAACGTCGGGGCGTCCATCTCCCCGGTGGCGATCTTCGAGAGGGCCAGTTCCCAGCCGCCCGTCATGGCGACATCGGCAATCTTCTTGTCCCTGACCACGGCATACACGGCCAGTCCCTTGTCCGTGGGTACAAGCGACTTTTTCTCTCGCCTGACATACTCGCGGGCAAAGAGCGTTTCGATGATGGCGGCACGGGTGGCGGGCGTGCCGATGCCGGCATCTTTCATCGCCTCGCGTTCGGCCTCGTCGGACAGTTCGCGTCCGGCGGTTTCCATCGCCGCCAGCAGGCTCGATTCCGTGTGAAGGGGGCGCGGCCGGGTCTGTTTCTGTTCCGTGCCGCATCCTTTGACGGGCAGCTCGTCGCCTTGCACGATGTCGGGAAGGAGGGTCATGTCCTCCTCTTTCTCTTCGACAGGTTCATTCAGGACGGCCCGCCAGCCCGTCTCGACCATGATACTGCCGCGGGCCGTGAAATCATGTCCCGCGCTTTGCAGGGTAAGGGAAGTGTTTTCTTTCACGCAGGCCCCGGAAAAGGTTTCGAGCATCCGCCCCGCGACCATCTCATAGACGATGCGGTGGTCGGCATCCAGTTCGGAGGGGAGGTTCTCGGTGGGAAGCAGCGCGTGGTGGTCGGCGATCTTTTCGTTGTCCACGCTTCGGCGGGAGAGAGATGCGGTATCCATCAGGCCCGCGTATTCCGCGAAACGGGGATAGCGTGTCATGTTCCCGATGAGTGCCGGAATCTCCTCGGCCACATCTTCCGATATATAGCGTGAGCCGGTACGGGGATAAGTGATGAACTTCTTCTCGTAAAGCGACTGGGCGATGTCGAGCGTTTTTTCTGCCGAAAAACCATACCGGCTGTTGGCCTCTTTCTGGAGTGTCGTCAGGTCGTACAAGAGAGGCGGCTGTTCCCTGGCCTCCTTGCGCTCCACGTTCACGATGCGTACCGTTCGGGCGCCGATAACCTCGGCGCGGGCTGCTTCCGCCTTCTCCCTGCCGTCGAATTTCTCCGTGGAGAGGACGGTGAACTCCGTGCCCTCCTTTGCCGTGGAGAGCTTCAGCCGGAAATAGGTGGCGGGCTTGAACGCCTTGTTCTCCAGGTAACGGGAGCAGATGATCGCCAGCGTGGGGGTCTGCACCCGTCCGAGTGACCAGACGCCCCGCCCGGCAGCCACGGCAAGCGCTTGCGAGGCGTTGATACCGACGATCCAGTCGGCTTCGCTGCGGGCTTTGGCCGAGAGGTAGAGGTTGTCGTATTCGTTGCCGGGGCGGAGGTGTTGTAACCCCTCGCGGATGGCCCGGTCGGTCAGGCTGCTGATCCATAACCGCACGAAAGGGGTGCGGCATTCCAGGTAAGAGTAGATGTAGCGGAAGATCAGCTCCCCTTCACGCCCCGCGTCGGTCGCGACGATGATGCGCTCGGCCATGCCGAACAATTCCCGGAGAATACCGAGCTGCTTCACGACACCCGGGTCGGCCTTATACTCTTTACCCTCCCGAACCTGCCGAGGCAGGAGGATGAACGATGATGGCAGGATAGGCAGGTTTTCCCGGCGGAAACCCGCGATGCCATACTGTTGGGGCATTGCCAACCCGACCAGGTGGCCGAAGGCCCAGGTTACGGCGTAGCCGTTTCCCTCGATAAAACCGTCTTTACGGTTCGTGGCTCCCACGATGGCGGCGATCTCACGCGCCACCGAGGGCTTTTCTGCGATAATTACTTGCATGATGATTCGGATTTTTCAGTGGTTGTTTTCTTGTAGTTCTTCTTCTTTCTCTTTTTCCGGACGGGCGATCAGCCGGCGGTCGTAATAGACATGGTTGCCGTTCCCGTCGTAATACTGCCGTCCGTCGTCCGCCTCCTCCGGGGGGCTGCGTTTACCCGGCCGGAGGTACAAGGCGGCCAGCGCCGCGATCAGGAGCGGCATGGCTCCGGCCTGCATGTAGAACCATTTCATACGTTATACCTTGACACCTTTGGAGTTGCTCTTTTTGCTGCTGCGGTAATTTTTCTTCTGCGTCGGGGTGGCTTCCTGCTGTCCCTGCTTGAGCGGCTCTTTCACACCTTTGACCGCTTCGACGGTCTTGCCCTCGGAATTGACGGCGACCTGGGTACGGCTTTCAACGGCGGGTTTGACCTCCGCTCCCTGCCGTTTCGCACGGTCGGGATTCCAGCGGAAGAAGTCCATCTTGTTACGCTCGAAGTTGGGCTTGACCCAGGCGTTGAACGGCTCACCCTGCCCGTCCTTGACCATGCCCTTGATGTAGAAAGCCTTGACATCCGCCCGCTTGGAGGGATCATTCACCGCTTCCGTCCACTGGTCATAAGCCTCTTTGGGCACGGAGGCTTTGAGGATTGTCCGGTGAATCGTGAGCGTGGGCTGTCGTTCGGAGGCCGTAGTTTCCTGCCGTCCGTTTTTCTCGGCGGCCTTCTGGCGGTAAATCTCCTTGTTCTCCTGGGCGTAGCGGTTGCGATCCAAACCGTCGTAGGTAAAGGAATAGTTACGTTCGGCCGCGTCGATTTGGATATAGGCATCCCGCTTATAACCCGCGCGGGTGGTATATCCTTCGAGCAACACCTTGCCGCCGCCGTAGAAATCCATCTGCTTGCCTTCCGAGAGGTCGGCCTCCTTGATGCGGGCACGTTTTTCGAGTAGCGAAACGGGCATGGGTTCCAGCGTGTTCGTCCATTTGTCTATCGACACGTAGCAGGGCGTGAGCTTGCCCGGCTCCAGCTCCAGGTCGATCACTTTCCCGGCGTGGCGGGTGTTCATCAGGTTCGTTTTCGCCTCCTCGTCGAGCAGCACCCCGTGGAAGGGGGCGTCGAGGTCGGGCCGTTCCTGCCAGTAATGCGGCACGACGCGCAGCGAGCCGTCCGCCTGCTCTTCGAGCGACACGCGCCCTTTGGTGGAAACACGCATCCCGTTCTCCAGTTCGGGGTTCATCTCCACCAGCCCGTTGGATTTATGTCCGTAAGACATGGCTTTCAGGTGCGGCTCGATGTCCTCCATGCGGATACCTTTCTTCTCCATATCCGCCAGGTCTATCTTCGTGACGTCCAGCGGCTCGAACTGCCGCTGCTCCTGCGTCTGAAGCCGTTCGGAGGGGTCGATACGGTAATTTTCCAGAATCTCCGGGTCGAAGTCGATGCGGATAAGTTTGTTCAGGGCATTCTCCGTCATGACGAAGATACCCGTGTGGACGGGGTTCTGGGCCTGTTCCATGAACTTTTTGAAGAAGGCTTCGAGGGCTGAATCCTGCGTGTTCACGTTCAGCAGGCTCGCCACGTTCTGATCCGTGGGGTCGGCGGTCTGGATATTGCCGTCCCGATCCACGCCGGTAACGGCTTGCAGTCGTCCGTCGTCGGCATTCTGAACGAGCATGACTTGTTTAGCGTCGTTCTTTACGTTTTCGTCCATAATTACGAGTGTTTTTAGTTAGCACCAATAGCGATGCGGGAACGAAAGTAAGGGGAACCGGCTGAACGTAAAAGAGTTGGAAAGGCTATGGAAGCATCGGGCACAGAAGTGGCCGCTTGTGGCGCAGGGCAGAGGAAATCGGAGAAACGGAGTGCCGGGAAGGACGGATTTGGCAGAGGGTATTTTCGTGGCTCCTCACCTTATTGTCAGGTAGTCGGGATCTATTGTTAAATGTCAATAAAGCGCATGGATAACCCGTGTTTTTTTATAAATTTGCGAAAACGGGTTTCAATATCCGACAAAACGTGAGGCATGGAAATATATACCCCAAAAACCAAGATCAAACTTTCTCCGGTGATAAGAAACGGGAGAGAATTTGTCGAAGTGACTTTCGGTAATGACAATGACATCCGCTTGTCGCTGTCGAAGGAAGAAAACGTACTGCTTGTCGGCGGCAGGGCTTATCTGCCGGCAGAAGATTTCGTGCTTGCCGAGTTCTTCGACCGCTATGTGAAAATGGCGTTTATAGACTATTCTGCCATCAAGGAAACCGCCCCCCGTAAAGAGGAAGACAAACGGCCGCCACTGCCGGAAGGCTATCTGGAAAAACTTCAGCAAGTGCGTTACAGTGACCATACCGTAAGGGTATATACCTCCTATTTCCGCGATTTCCAACAGCATTTCGAGGGGCGTAAGATTGAAACGGTTACCCCCGGCGAGATAAACGACTACCTGCTGTATCTCATCCACGAGAAAAACATATCCTCCTGCCAGCAAAACCAGCGTATCAACGCCATCAAGTTCTATTACGAGAAAGTTCTCGGTCAGGAACGGCGGTGTTACAAGGTGAACCGTGCCAAACGGGAGAAGACGCTGCCCGACGTGTTGAGCAAGGAGGAAATAAAGAAGATACTCGACGCGATGGTGACAGACCTGCGCTTCTTCTGCATGTTCTCCATACTCTATTCCGCAGGATTGCGCATCAGCGAACTGCTGGAACTGAAACCCGGCGACATCAACGAATCCCGCTCCCTGATACGGGTGCGGCAGGGTAAAGGAAAAAAAGACCGCTACACCCTGCTATCAAAACCGTTGATGAAAAAGCTGACGGAATATAACAGACTATACAAACCGAAAGTGTGGCTTTTTGAACACAGACCGGGCGAACCTTTCACCGAGAGTATCGTGTCGAAACGGCTGAAGGCAGCGGCCCGGGAAGCAGGAATCACGAAACGGATTTATCCGCACCTGCTGCGCCATTCGTTCGCCACCCACTTGCTGGAGCAAGGAACCGACATCAAGATTGTGAAAGAGCTTATGGGACATAACAACATCAAGACAACGGAAAGGTATGTCCACATAGCCGACACTTTCAAAAGCAATATCAAAAGCCCGTTGGACGATCTGTTGATGGAGGAAGACGAGGTCTGATACTTAAAGAAAATAACAGCCAAATCGGCTGATAGTATAACGTTACCAATAAACAAATAATTGAAATGTTAGATTTTAGCAATACAATGAATAATCATCACTTCGCTTTGAATGATGTTGAATTGAGAATATTACAACCTGTCTTTTTGGAGTTTCATGCAAAGACAGGATTGAGTATTGATGAATATGGAGATACAAGATTGATACCTCAAAATCTTGAATTACTTATTAATTTGGCGAATGATTATATAAAGACGTTAGATAAACAATCAATGAAAATTGTAATAGAGTTTATTAAGAATTTGCGTCCTATGATAATAGATAAAAACACAATTTGGGTAAGTGGAGATTGAAATATTGGTAACAAGAGAATGAACTGCCTTAACGGTCAGTTATTCACAAACCATTATCGACCATAAAAAAAGATTAATACTAACTGATAAATAATTAAACAACTGAAAGATGATGGATTTAAGAAATATCATATTGGAGAAGAAAGACCAATTGCCAAAACAAATCGGGAAGTTGGTTAATCGGCTGTATAACAAAATTGAATTTGAAAGTTATTTTCCTGACAATAAGAATGTAATAAAACTTAAAGAGTTCTCAACAGTAGAAATAAATAATTTTCTATTAGAATGTTTGGCGGAGTATGATAAAACAGAAAGACTATTTTGTGAACATCATGATATTGTTGGCTTACGAGGTGTATGGGCGGTTTTAGCCTTCTCCAAAGAAGAGAATGTCTTAAAGTATTTCGACGAACTTATAGACAAATATATTCACGGTAAACCGTTTTACTTACATTTTTTATTTGCATTATTTGGCTATTCGGAAATTCAGCACCCTTTATTCGATAAGATACGAAAGTATTATGATGAAATTTCCGATGATTTACCTGCATATATATTATTGAAAAACCTCAACATAGTACCTTCAGATAAATATAATTGGTGTGTATCTCTTATGATTACAACAGATGGAGAATGGCTCACTCCCATCCAACTTACCGATGAAGAAAAAGAGCAAAGATTTTCATTTGAAATGCGGCTGAATAACCCGCGAACAATGGGAGATACTTACGAAATAATAATCGAAAATGAACTATCCTCTCGAAAAAAACAAATTATTTTTTCAGATAGTAGTATTCGGGCAATTAGTGTTGATAAGACAGTATTTAGCACTCCTAATATATTAAATCTTAATAATTTTGTTTGTGAGGTAGAGAATTATTTTGGTATTCAATTTAATTTTGAAAAAATAGCCTACGTATCAGTAAGCAAAGGCATAAACAAAAAACAGATTGAAAAGTGGGTGAAGAATAAATTTATGATATAATATGGTCGATAACAAGTAGCTTAGCCTCCCTTAAAAAGGTCGGTTAGCCACCAGACATTATTCGCAAAAACAAATGGAAGAAAAAAACTATATATCAAACTTTGATTGCTCGCTTTGGCAAATTGATGATTGGGGACTATATACAGCCAAATCTCCTATCTATATCAATTCTTTGGGCAGCGATTTTAATGTGTGGTTTGATGTGGACGGCGAGAGTTTTCCTACCGACAAACAGCTTGTTGCATGGGCGGGATTTTGCAATATTAATTCAAATGAAATAAAAGAAATGATGATTGACGGTCTTACAAAGTTAGTAGATAAAATGGATGTCTTGCCAAATGATGTAGAGCCGGAATTTGGTCCGATATATAGACCTATGGCGATTTCGAGAAATGCCAAACGCTCTATTGAAGCTGTAAGACATAGTAGAAAGACATTAGGTAAAGTGGCAAAATCCACCTTAAAATGCAATTCGGTTGTTGTACCGTTACAAGATAAAGCTCCAGTTAGATTTATTGTAATGAACTTTGAAATTGGTCGTCGCCCTTATGAAATGGAAGCTGTTTTTTGTAATGAAAAGATGCTTATGGTCGGTGAAAACTCTGGCATTTGGACTCGCCTTGAATGGATAAATGAGTTTAATGTTCCAATGTTTAATATTGGAACGGCATTACATCCATATTGGCGACCCGAATAATATGCGAATAACATGCACCTGTTCCGCCTAACGGCGGCAAGCTGCAAACCATTATGCGCTTAGAAACTAATACAATATGAGCATGAAATATTATCCAAAAGGATGGCATACTTACAAGTTCTTGGTTACACCGCAAGAATTGAAAGACATTTTGCGAGGATTTCACATTGTGATATACAACCGTAGAGTACCTGCGGATTATATAGAAAGTAACTTTGCAAATTTTGTAAGGGATTACGAATCTTTTTACCGTTTACTAACGTCCGGTGAAAAAATCGAGCATATTGTAATCGACAATTTGCTCACGGGCTTTTCAAACAATCTAAGTAAGTGTGCGTATAAAGTCCCCTTTCAAGATTCAAATGATGGATTATGGTATAAAACAGAGGATTTCATAGAGCCTTGCGTCGGGTTCAATCTATTTGCCTTCTATCTTGATGAAGAACATAAGTTACAAACCAAATTCAGTTACATAAATTTTCCAGAGAATATAATGGGGGTTCAATTAGAGTACCCTAAGAAAATATATTCAATAGAGGAAAATAGAGAAATACTATGTAACGAATTGGAAAATTATAATGACGTGTACCAAGTGGTAGTAGAAAGGATAAAGCAATTATGTAGAAATCTGACGATTACAATAGGTGAAAATGTGCATAGAACTAAGGTGAAAATAAGTCCTACCGCACTAAAAGATATTGAAGGAAGTCATTTTATAAAAGTAAATAATTGTATTATTAAATAAAGCGCATAACAAGCGGATTAATCTCCCTAACAGTCGATTATCCGCCGAACATTATCGTCAAAAGAATATGGAGAAAGGCATTAGAAAAATTGAGCAGAATGGTGTTCACGTTGCATATCTTACTTGTCCTCAAATCAAATTGAATAAGTATAAAGATGCAACTATGTTATCGTTGTGGCATATCAAAGGCGACTCAATGGATTTTATTTTGGATATGCCCGAATTGCAAGATATTAGGATGTATGCGTGTAAATTCAATGACTATACAGCATTAAGCAAATTGACACATCTAAGGAAATTATGTATTAATGGTATTGCCACAAAGGAAGAGCAAACTTTTGATTATATAGCCAATCTTTCTTCTTTAGAAGAACTAATCATTGGTTACATACAACCGTTTATCAAATTCCCCAATTTATCGAACTTACATAGTTTATATAAATTATTTATTTTTGAATGTAAAAATTTAGTTGATATAAAAAGCATAGCCAATATTCCCAATTTGCGTGTATTTGATTGGTGTTGTTCTCAATTAAAGCCTACTGAATTGGAATTTGTAATGCAAAAAGACAGTATTCAAAAAGTTGCTGCTCAATTTGGAGGAAAGAGGTTAAATGAAGAATTTAAATCATTATTAATGAAGTACAATTTATGACGATAACAAGCGGATGAATCTCCCTAACGGTCGATTATCTGCCGGACATTAGCAACTAATTAAGCCAAATGAAATATGGAAATAAATTTTATAGCAAATGAAATAGTATATGAAGTGACAGAATACAACTCATATTTAGTTGGTTTTGCTGATGATAAGAATGAACCCAAAGAATATGTAATTGTCGAAAGAGCATTAGAATTTGATGAACAGGATATTAAATTAGGTATGGACTCATATTATTTTGAGTATTCAGACCAATCTAATTCTGGATATGGATTATGCGACAAAGTCATTTTACGTCAAAATGAGATTGTCTTTTCGGCAAAACATAAATGTATGGATGATATTACTTCAATAACTGTGTCATATAATGAAAATATAATTGAAGATGTAAATGAGTATAGAAAAATGCTTTCAAATATCTTTGGAGATATTTTGATTATTGAACAAGTTGCTAACAAACAGATGAAACCTTAAGGTAAAGTGGTTTATCTGCCAAACATTATCTGCCCAATAATATGAACTAAAAAAAGTGATATGGAAACTAAAGCGGAAGTCCTAAAATACATGTTTACAAGAATACAAGAGATGCTTCCTGTAAATGTGGTCAAAGCAAAAAAGAATAAAGACTACTTTACTTACATAGTGGAAAACGATTGTAGTATTGAGTTTTACTTTCAAACAACCCAAGGTGGATATGCCGGTAAAAACACTTTTTGTATGGGTGTATCAGCTAAAATAAAGAATCCATATTTATGTAGTCTTGTATTAGAACCATTAAATAAAAAAGACGCTGGTGGTAACATCATAGTTTGCTTTGATAATAATATTGATTGGTTTAAGCAGCATCTAATGGATATGGATTATTTTTTCGGGAATAAGAGTGACAAGACTCCTAACGTTGAGAGATTCTTAAACGATTTGAAAAAGGATTTTTTTCCGTATATCATACCTTTTGTCAAACAATATACAAAAATTATAGATTTTTACTCAAATTCGGGTCATATTCAACATATATATGCAGATAAACAGTTTAGCTTAGGAGTAATCTGTTCTCTCTTGTGCAACCATGAAGAGTTCATTGAAGAAACTTTGGTTCCATTAGCCAAAGCAAGTGAAGGAGGTTGGATATTTAGAGAATTTTTTAAGTGCACAAACTACGTTACCGATATAGTTGAGCCGATTAAGAAATATGTCGCAGAGAATAATATCCATTTTGAACAATGAGAAGAATAGAATGGGCAGATAAAAGCGGATTAATTGCTCTCGAAATGGTCGGTTATCCACCAAACATTATCCGTCAAAATAAAAAATAAAATGGAACTTGAATTTAACAATAAATCAGAATCAATTACAGCTAAGGATATAGCTGATGTTGAGCGGAAAAACAAATTTATTTTCCCGCAGGAAATCAAATCGTTCCTTCTTGCCAATAACGGAGGTCAACCAAATAAAACGATATACACTCAAAATAGTCAGGATTATGTGGTGGATTTCTTTCTGCCCATAAAGTCCACAGAATTTGAAGACTTGACGTATTCGGCGACAATAACTGATTTGAGTGATATAATCCCGAATACTGTAATACCATTTGCTATAGATCCATTCGGCAATTATTTCGTTTTTGACAAAGCTGAAGGTAAAATCTATTTCTTGGAAATGGAAGAAGTAGCTCTTTCCTTATTGGCGAGTGATTTTGAATCGTTTATTTCATCATTAAAAAAGGAATGAGACGGATAACAAGCGGATCAATCTCATTTAATGATGATTATCCACCAGACATTAGTGTCATATAAAATTGTAATGAAACAGATAATAGAAAAAATCAATAAAAGTTGGTACTCCAATCCTCCATGTGATCAACAAATAATGTTGAGTGTGGGAAAGTTGTTTCCATTACCCGATGATTATAAGGAATTTATGTTATGGAGTAATGGTGGAGAAGGTAATATTGGTAGTCAATATTTATCATTATGGAAGATTGAAGATTTGATGCAACTGAACAAAGAATACCAAATACAAAAGTATTTGTCGGAAAAATCTTTGGTTATTGGCACTGATGGAGGCGATAATTGTATCGGTTTTTATTTTGGAGAACCTACTTTTATTTTTTTACAACCATTAGGAGATTTAGACTTATCTGAGAATAGATTTTTATCCCAATCATTTACAGATATGTTCATTAATTGGTTGAGAATAAGATAATAAATGACACTAACAAGCGGCTCAACCTCCCCAAAAGGTCGGTTAGCCACCAAACATTATCTGCCCATAAAAAGAATGAATATGAAAATAGAATTAGAAAATTGCCAAAAAAGTCTTACTCTCAAAGATTTTGAAGAAATAGAGAGTAAATTGGGTTATGCCTTGCCGGAAAGACTGAAAGAGTTCTATTTACAATATAATGGAGGTTCTACGAAACAGACCGCAAGCATAAATAAATATCAAGAGGTGGAAATTGAAGATTTCTTCCCATTCAAATATAACAAGGATTTTAAGAATGACCCCAGATATACGGCAGAAGGCGAAACATTAGAGTTAAGAAAAGCTGGAGCTATATCTGATAGCATTCTTATTTTTGCTATGGAATCTACCGATGAAGGTCGGATTACCATAGACTTGGTTAATGGAAAGATCTATCTTTACCCTATTGTGGGGATGCAAGATGTAATCTTCAATTTTGGAGAGCCACGACTTGTTGCAAATTCAATAGATGATTTCTTTGACAATCTCGTTGTTTTGGACGGGCACAAAGCAATTCCAGCAATAGAAGAAATCGAAGAGGGACAAACGGAGACAGCAGGTGTAATGCCTGAACTTTCGGACTGTTCGGCTTCGCTAACAAAAGAAGATATAAAGAATTTTGAGGTTGAGTTGAATGTAAAGATTCCGGCAGGCATGAAGAACTTTTACCTCAAGTTCAACGGTGGTATGCCATCACCATATTGTTATCAACCGCAGGACGAGGATTTGGATCGGGTGGAGATAAATGCGTTCTTTCCGATAAAGGAACGCACCAATGCTTTTGAAACAATTGAAGTCATAGCCAAAGATATATGGAGTAGGAATTTAATGCCATGCAATCTGTTGCCTTTTGCTATGGATTCGGGTGGAAACTATTATGCGTTGAACTTGAAGAATAAAAAGATTTACTATTACTTGACTGACGAGTGGGACGAAAACGCTTCAAGAGAATACAACTTTGAAACAAATACTCGTTACATCGCCCAGTCATTCAATTACTTTATAAATCATTTTATCGAAGAAGAGGAATAAAGCGGGCAGATAACAAGCGGATCAATCTCCTTTAATGATGATTATCCACCGAACATTATGGTAGAAAAATGAACAATAGCAGGATTAAAAATATAGTAAATCTTTCAGCAGCAGAAAGATATGGCTACTTTATTCGTAAAGTTTCAGACTTTGAAGAAGTTTGGGGGTTAAAGGATAAAGAAGGTTGGGCTTTAATGGGAAATAATGAGCAAGTTTTATTTCCTGTATGGAGCGAAAAGGAATTTGCAGAATTGTGTAAATGGGATAACTATCAACCCAATTCTATTCCTCTTGATGACTTCATTGAGAAGTTATTACCGAAGTTAGAAAAAGACAATGTGATGTTGGCTGTATTCCCATTGTCAAAGGGGAAAGGTATAATTCGTACTGTTCAAGAGATAATTGCTGACATAGAGCGAGAGTGTGAACAATATGAATAAACTACCATAACAAGCGGATAAATCTCCCTTGAAAGGTTGATTATCCACCAAACATTATCAACAGTGCAAATAGTGAAATATGAAATTTAAAATAAAGGTTAGATCGGGACTTTATTGTCAGAATCAATATCAAAAACATATGAATTTTGATTATTCAAGTGGTTATCCAGAAATGAGTTGCTTTGATGATAATGCCATTGAAACTTATTTTCAAGATTTGACAGGACAAATTAAAGTGGATGATTCAATAACTAATTGGACTTTATCTATTGAAATTTCTCTTGGCGGAGCAATTGGAGAAAAGGAAATTTGTATTGGAAAACGAGGTATCACTTATTTGAAAGATAAGGAAAAGATCATAGGCATTAATATATCTTTACCAATAAAAGACGAAATAAGTTGGGGTATTGATAAAAAACACCGTTTCAATGAATATGCTAAAAGAAAATCAGACAAGGGTGTAACAATAATCCCCGTTGATTATGCTCAATTTAAAGATATGACAGATTATGTGGAAAGTAGTATTAAGCTATCCTTAAAACAAGTTTTCACTGACGGGATTACTTTGAAAGGGCATACAATAAAGTTATAATCATTATAGAATTTAGTTGATAACAATCAGCAAACATCCGAAAATCGGTTAGCCGCCAAACATTATCCGCAATAGTAAAACAATTAAAAATTAAAAGATTATGGCAACAACAGAAGAAAGAGACATCTTTAATAATGAGTATGTTCAAATTTACACAAATGGTTCTGGTAACATTGTTCTGCTCTTCCAAAATGAGGTTGAAAAAACATTGGCAATAGGAGAGCAAATGAATGAGATAAACGAAGAGGCGTACATGAATGGTTACAACTGGGATGCCTTCTTCAACTACTATCTGGAAGAAAATGCACCAGACATTTTGGAAAGTATGGAAAGCGACCCTGAAGCTGGTTCTTACGCAGCTTATTTTGAGGACACCGCAGAAAACGAGCAAAAAGCAAAACGCTTTGCCGACATTATCATCTCTTTAATAGAAAACGAAGAAGAAATATATAAAATTCTTCGAGAGAAAGGAGATGAAATCGAATGGGATTAACCATTTGTATAAATAGAAATAATTATGCGGATAACACGCAGATAAGCAACCGTAACAGGTTGCTATCTGCATCCCATTACTAACGATAACAAATTTGTATGAAAGTTTTTATTGGAGGTGAATTGGAACATAGTATTTCTGATAAGTTTCGTAAAGCAAGAAACTCTGTAATAGAATATATGGATTGTCTATGTGATATTTCATATATTAATGAACTAAGTTTCTATGTATTCTGCTTAAAAGGATTTACTACAAATCCATTAAGTCGATATTCGAAAAAACGTAATCGGATAGAATTGGAAATTCTACTCCCATTTGATAAATTTGAAACAGCAAATGATTCTCAATGTGTTGAGATATTGAAACAAAGTATTCTTGATGCTATTGAGAACTATAAAAATAAAAACATTCCACAACAATATATTGATGTAATTGTAGAAAAAATGAAAGCATCAATTAATGAATGAATTCGTTAGTAACAAACAGCACTACTGCTTAAAGCGGAACGCTATTGAACATTACAGCTATGGATATAACGAATAGAATTATTGTCGCCTTACTGGAACGAATGAAAAGTAGAAACAAGAACTTTTCATTATCAAGACCTAAGTTTCATCGGTTGTTTCAAATAAATCCCGATGGCTACTTATGGTATGGCGAGAAACTGGAGCGGCATTTACTTAACAAATATGGAGAATCGGCTGATACATTGAAATATCTTGATATATATTATTTCATTTCCAATATTGTGCGGTTGTATTACATGCCTAAAAATTCAAATTCGGAGGAAAACGAGTTTGGAAAGCTATACGCTTATGGCTCCATAATAGGGTTACACCGTTGTCATATTCCAGATAAGCGAATATATCTGAACCGATTGTTAAATACTTTACTGTTCTGTTGTCCGACTTCTGAAGAATATATCCGTAGATTCCGCTGGCAAAAAAACGGTATATATTACAAATCGCAGGATGTGGAAGTTCTTATTGCCGATACATTTACAGAAATACGGGAATCGGACAAACAATCAGAATCCATTGAAATAGTTGAGTCAATAGTCAATGAGACATACCGTTATCTGGTAGGCTCAAATACGGGGCTTCCATTTGTCCGTTCGGAAACTTTATTGCACTACAACCTGAACCCATCTGATTATATGTGGCTATATCAGCACGATAAGGAATTGTTTTATACTTGTCTTGATGCAGCAGCATTACAGTCGGAGATTTTCAGTTACAAGTCATTTGTGTACAATTTCAACCTGTATATTCTAAAAGACGCAAATATATTGGATGAATTGTCCAGATATTCCAAATGTTATGAAGCCGTTTTAGAACTGCTTTTCAAATCCGATTCAATTATGCAGAACTCTGTTATTCGGCAAATCAAATTATGTAGAAATGAAGATACCATTAAACAGAATAACAGATTGGATGCTATTAACAAATGGCTCAACTCCCTAAACAAGATTGGTTAGCCACAGAACATTAAACATTAGAAAATGAGAACACCAGTCATAATCCTGTTATTTGTAATCCTGCTTGCCGTAAGCTGCGGAGAGCCTCCCATGCCGCCGTCGGACGAGGAAATGATACGCCATTTCACCACGCATGAGGTGGCGTTCCGTAAGGTGTACGAAATCATGGCAGAGAGTTCAGAAGGTAGTTTTCACTACCCGCCGCTTTCTCCGGAAGAGGTTATTATACTTGATTCAATGGAGCAAAGCGATACATCCCATGAAACGAATGATGAACAAGACATCCCGGTATATGGACTGTTGAAGCCGGAGCGAATCCTACTCGACTCCCTGTTATCAGAGATTGGATGCGGTTTTATCCTTGTTGATCGCAGGGAATGGGGAACGGCAGATTCGGTATATGTGAGCCTCGTTATGCCGTACTACTCCCACGGCATCGTGGATGCCGGAACGTCCAAGAGTTTCGTTTACGATCCCGGATTGAGAAGCCGTCGGAATATCCGTATCACCGAACATGGCGACCTGAACGAGATCTACCGCAGGACGTACAACGACACCACGCTGTACAAGCCCATCAAGGGAAACTGGTACATCGAGTTAGACCATTCGATATAACGGCCCGGAGTTCGTATCAAAGTATGTATCACTTTTTGTCAAGAAGATACATCATAAAGCAGATAATGGCTATCGCAAGGAAAAATAACAGAACCGCAAGGAGTTCGTTAAACCTGCACTTGGCATAGTGAGACATCACTGCTTTGCCTCGCCATTTGTAAATCCTGCTGACGAGCGACATAACGGCAAATGTGACAATGCTAAAAACGACACATGGCAACAATGCCGACACACCTGGAAAAAGCCGGATAGTAACAGTCATCATAGGGAATATCAAAAGAGCGAAGATATAAATCGAGAGCATCATTTCGCCATCGACCCTGCCTGTTCGTCTTGCCTGCTTCCATTTCTCCCCCATCCACCAAAGGTAGTCCCAGAGATAAAAGCGCCGTTTATGTTCCTGTGGTTTCATCATGGCTTATGTATAAATCCGAGGTGGAACATCAGCGCTACATTTGCCACGATCAGGGCGATAGCGATAAGAACTATTTTGGCGAGCTTCCTGCCGGGATGTTTCATCTTCCCGTAATGTTCACGGAGCGCTTCACGCCGTCCGGCTGTATAGCGTAGCTTGCAGAATAAATCGGGAAGAAAGCATAGAGGAATCACTATGGCCAAACCAATCATCCAGCCGAAAAGGCGCAATATCGGTGGAAACCCAAGCGGTATGAGTAGGACGAAGAGCCAGCACCAAAACAGTAGCATACGTCCGTTGAGATTGGTACGCTCCCTTTCGTGCCATATCTCGGCTACATACCACATATAGTCGATGAAGCAGATCCGGTATTTGCGATTGTCCTTTTCCATACCGTTATCTCCATACAAAGAAATCGACCAATATAAGTATAATCAGAACGCTGACCAACACAATCTGAACCCTGCGGCGTGTTTCAGGCTTGCAATCGTCAAATAACCACAGTTTGCTGTTAAACTGCCAATGACATGCCCATTTCCAACGGAACAGCAACCCTGCAAGCCATAGGGCAAGCAACCCGACACCAAACAGCAACCCGTATTTCGGGTGAGCCTGCAACCACTCGAAAAACGCTTCCGCCTTGCTGTTCATTGCTTCGTATATATCGGTAACTGTCATACTTATAATTAAAAGGATTCCGAACACAAAAATAATGTTTTCCGTTCACATAATCACTACTTTATGCTCCAAAACACCGGCTGTGCGGTTATAAAATCAGGAAACAGCCCCCGTTAAGGTCACGGAGGTTGTTTGCGGGGGTGTTTGTGTTCATTTAGTTCTGTTCCGGCAGGAGCTTGCAAAGCACCGGGTCGTTCTTGATACGTTCCAGTTCCTCGGCGACGATGCGGCCGGCCTCTGCCTTGATACGTTCGTAGTTTTCCTGCACGACCTGTTTCATGTGATCCGTCCCGTTCTCGTCCGTGAAGTCGGTAATTTGTGGTATCTTCTTGTACCGGGCCGTTTCCGCTTTCACTTTTTCGTTGTCCACGACAATCTCGCAGTGGAAAATCTTCTGCTCGATACGTTCGTCGAAATTGTCCGCCACGGCCCCGACGAACATTCCCTGCGTGAGCGTCGAGATCTTCGAGGCCGGGATCAGGCTGTCCAGCTGCGTGGATATGGATGTCGATTTGTCGCTGCGGCTCAACGTCATGCTCTGCCGCTTCTGCAATACCTTACCGAACCGTTCCGAGAGTGTCTTGGCCGTTTCACCTACGACCTGCCCGGAGAAGATGTTGCCCACCGTGTTCATCACGACGGCGGCCTCCTTGTCCCCGTAGTCCCTCTTCAACTGTGAAAAATCCTGGAAGCACAGCAGCACGGCGACCTTGTTGCTTCTGGCCGTGGCGATCAGGTTGTCGAGTCCCTTGAAGTAGATTGTCGGCAACTCGTCGATGATGATGCCCGATTTGAGCTGGCCTTTCTTATTTATGAGCTTGACAATCCGGGAATTATACAATCCCAAAGCCGCTCCGTAAATGTTTTGCCTGTCGGGATTGTTCCCCACGCAGAGTATCTTGGGATCGTCCGGGTTATTGATGTCGAGCGTGAAATCGTCGCCCGACATGACCCAATATAGCTGGGGCGAAATCATGCGGGAAAGCGGAATTTTGGCCGATGCTATCTGGCCCTGGAGCTGGTCTTGAGCGCCTCCGAGCCAGGCATCCATAAAGGGGCTGAGGTAGTTTTCGAGTTCCGGGTAGGATGTCAGAATCGGGAAAATATCCTCGTACCGCTTGTTCAGGAACTCGATGGCGTGCGGGAAGGTACAATACCGCCCGTTGTCGTAGATGCGCAGGAACCAGATCACGGCCGCAAAAAGGATAATGGGGCTTTCCACAAAAAAATCGCCCTGTTTCTGCACATCGGGTAAGTCAAGGGCATTACTGCCCCCTTCTCCCCTAAGAACCGTACGTGAGAGTTTCCCCTCATACGGCTCAAGCAACTCAATATTTCTATTTGTTGTTAGAAATCGGCTCATACTTTCAACAGTTTCGTTTATTTCGCTTGTAGCAGTTGTTATGGACAAGTTGCCGTACAATTGAACCACCAACAGATATTTCATTGACGTTCCATGCTTTTGTACAATCTATCTCCTTGCCGCATAACGGACAAGTCCGCTTCTGCTTGTTCCATAAATATAAGAGTGACTTACGTCCTTTGAGAGATTCCAGCATTTGTTGCTCCTTTCGCTGAAAGAAATAATCATCATATTCCGGGTCGAAAGGGTTTGCCTCCCCCTTGACTTGCTTGTACGGAGTATAATGTATATCCGACAACCTTTTAAGGGTCAGGTAGTTCACTTTCTTGCTTTTTGTTTCATATTTCCATGCAAACGTCCATTTACGCCCCCGAATTTCATGCCAATACTTATCTGCAACCCAAGACTTGCGTTTCTTTGGGTGGCGACGTAAAGCCCATTTCTTTGTGAGGTTGTAAATGTGATTGTCGCAACCGTGAAAAGCATTGGTTGATGCACCATATCGGTAATAGTTTCCCCAACCTGTTATCACAGGATTGAGCATTCGTATCAGCGATTCCTGCTTACACATTTTATGTCCTTTAACGATGTCACTGATTTTTGCCCTAAAGCGTTTCTGTGCATCTTTGGACGGAGATGTGTACAGCCTTTTGCCGAACTTCCTTACATTGAAACCTAAGAAATCAAATCCATCGTATATGTTCGTAATGGTAGTTTTCTCTTCGGATAAGGTAAGACCCCTTTCTTTGAGAAATTCTATCACCATTGGTTTGACCTCGTTTTCCAATAATTCCTTATCTCGACCTGTGATTATAAAGTCGTCCGCATACCTGATAAGATTCACTTTGTAGTGGAATGTCTTATAGTTGATGAAACGTCTTTTGAATCTTTCAGCCAAGAGTGGTTGAAGTCCGTCAAGTGCCATATTTGCAAGTGTCGGTGATATGATACCTCCTTGTGGTGTACCCTCTTCTGTCGGGAACAGTTTACCATTGAATACAGCTCCACATTTCAGCCATTTTCTGAGTATTGTTTTATCCATAGGGATATTTTCAATAAGCCAGCCGTGACTGATGTGGTCGAAGCAACCCTTAATATCTCCCTCCAAAATCCATTCGGGGGAATGCTGGCGATTTAGAACCGTATCAATCTGACGAATTGCGTCCATTGTCCTGCGCTTCTTTCGGAAGCCGTAAGAAAAACGGTCGCCTGTCGTTTCGGCTATCGGTTCCAATGCCATGAGATATAATGCTTGCATCGCCCTGTCTTTCATGGTCGGTATTCCCAACGGTCGGAGTTTACCGTTCTTTTTCTTGATGTGAACCCTACGGAGCGGCTGTGGATGGTAGCCACGACGTCTAAGTTCACCGATTGCTTTGTACTTGCGCTTGGGAGAGTCCCAAAGCTGTTTATCTACTCCAGACGTATTCTTCCCTTTGTTGGAAGTAACCCTCTTTACTGCCAATGCCTTGGCGTAAAAAGAGTGGGTAAGCATCCACTGCAAGGTTTTCACCTTGTTATGTCTGCCTTCTTTCTGAGCCTTTACAATACGCGCTTGTAGCTTTCGGACATAGGTTTCACACTTAGACCAGTTCATACCGTCCCAAGTCAGATTCCTGCTGTCAGCAGGCGCACACGATGTTTTAATCTCGTTCATTTGCTTTCCTCCTTTTGAAAGTTCTAAAAGTTATCTTGTAAAGAGTTACCATATACGGAAGTCTGCCCACTTTCGTGTCGGATGATGTTACCCTCATTAACTCGTGATGTTGGTTCAATCCGTATCCTCCCCATTACAGGGCGGCATTCGCTTTCTCCGTTATCTCATACCTGCACCCCATTCGGCTTGCCTTGCGGTTCGCTTACTCGCATTATTACGAGAGAGATACAGGCTTGCCCTGTTCCACGCAATTGACAAACGGATAGTTTAGGTTCTGCCAAGTCCGCCGGCAGTGCTATGTCCGTGTAACCCCAACATGGGCGAGGGTTATCCGACTGCTTACCTTTTGGTGAGAGCTAAAGTATCTTGCGCTCCTTCAAACCTTACGACGGCTAAAGTCAGTTCACATTACGTTAACCATGCTATCCAGCCTCGCCACTCGACGGTATGATACTAACCGCCCTTGACGTTCCCTCACGGTTCAGTCTTGTCCTTTCGGAAAGTGTACTTTGTCCTATAAGCTTAGCACAACCCATCACTGGAGATGCACCTTATAGTAGGCTACCGCTGACGGAACAGCGGGTTAAATCTTGCAATATACATTGCTGTTTAACAATCAATTACGTGACTTTTCAGGTCACACATCGGGTAAGTCAAGGGCATTACTGCCCCCTTCTCCCCTAAGAACCGTACGTGAGAGTTTCCCCTCATACGGCTCAAGCAACTCAATATTTCTATTTGTTGTTAGAAATCGGCTCATACTTTCAACAGTTTCGTTTATTTCGCTTGTAGCAGTTGTTATGGACAAGTTGCCGTACAATTGAACCACCAACAGATATTTCATTGACGTTCCATGCTTTTGTACAATCTATCTCCTTGCCGCATAACGGACAAGTCCGCTTCTGCTTGTTCCATAAATATAAGAGTGACTTACGTCCTTTGAGAGATTCCAGCATTTGTTGCTCCTTTCGCTGAAAGAAATAATCATCATATTCCGGGTCGAAAGGGTTTGCCTCCCCCTTGACTTGCTTGTACGGAGTATAATGTATATCCGACAACCTTTTAAGGGTCAGGTAGTTCACTTTCTTGCTTTTTGTTTCATATTTCCATGCAAACGTCCATTTACGCCCCCGAATTTCATGCCAATACTTATCTGCAACCCAAGACTTGCGTTTCTTTGGGTGGCGACGTAAAGCCCATTTCTTTGTGAGGTTGTAAATGTGATTGTCGCAACCGTGAAAAGCATTGGTTGATGCACCATATCGGTAATAGTTTCCCCAACCTGTTATCACAGGATTGAGCATTCGTATCAGCGATTCCTGCTTACACATTTTATGTCCTTTAACGATGTCACTGATTTTTGCCCTAAAGCGTTTCTGTGCATCTTTGGACGGAGATGTGTACAGCCTTTTGCCGAACTTCCTTACATTGAAACCTAAGAAATCAAATCCATCGTATATGTTCGTAATGGTAGTTTTCTCTTCGGATAAGGTAAGACCCCTTTCTTTGAGAAATTCTATCACCATTGGTTTGACCTCGTTTTCCAATAATTCCTTATCTCGACCTGTGATTATAAAGTCGTCCGCATACCTGATAAGATTCACTTTGTAGTGGAATGTCTTATAGTTGATGAAACGTCTTTTGAATCTTTCAGCCAAGAGTGGTTGAAGTCCGTCAAGTGCCATATTTGCAAGTGTCGGTGATATGATACCTCCTTGTGGTGTACCCTCTTCTGTCGGGAACAGTTTACCATTGAATACAGCTCCACATTTCAGCCATTTTCTGAGTATTGTTTTATCCATAGGGATATTTTCAATAAGCCAGCCGTGACTGATGTGGTCGAAGCAACCCTTAATATCTCCCTCCAAAATCCATTCGGGGGAATGCTGGCGATTTAGAACCGTATCAATCTGACGAATTGCGTCCATTGTCCTGCGCTTCTTTCGGAAGCCGTAAGAAAAACGGTCGCCTGTCGTTTCGGCTATCGGTTCCAATGCCATGAGATATAATGCTTGCATCGCCCTGTCTTTCATGGTCGGTATTCCCAACGGTCGGAGTTTACCGTTCTTTTTCTTGATGTGAACCCTACGGAGCGGCTGTGGATGGTAGCCACGACGTCTAAGTTCACCGATTGCTTTGTACTTGCGCTTGGGAGAGTCCCAAAGCTGTTTATCTACTCCAGACGTATTCTTCCCTTTGTTGGAAGTAACCCTCTTTACTGCCAATGCCTTGGCGTAAAAAGAGTGGGTAAGCATCCACTGCAAGGTTTTCACCTTGTTATGTCTGCCTTCTTTCTGAGCCTTTACAATACGCGCTTGTAGCTTTCGGACATAGGTTTCACACTTAGACCAGTTCATACCGTCCCAAGTCAGATTCCTGCTGTCAGCAGGCGCACACGATGTTTTAATCTCGTTCATTTGCTTTCCTCCTTTTGAAAGTTCTAAAAGTTATCTTGTAAAGAGTTACCATATACGGAAGTCTGCCCACTTTCGTGTCGGATGATGTTACCCTCATTAACTCGTGATGTTGGTTCAATCCGTATCCTCCCCATTACAGGGCGGCATTCGCTTTCTCCGTTATCTCATACCTGCACCCCATTCGGCTTGCCTTGCGGTTCGCTTACTCGCATTATTACGAGAGAGATACAGGCTTGCCCTGTTCCACGCAATTGACAAACGGATAGTTTAGGTTCTGCCAAGTCCGCCGGCAGTGCTATGTCCGTGTAACCCCAACATGGGCGAGGGTTATCCGACTGCTTACCTTTTGGTGAGAGCTAAAGTATCTTGCGCTCCTTCAAACCTTACGACGGCTAAAGTCAGTTCACATTACGTTAACCATGCTATCCAGCCTCGCCACTCGACGGTATGATACTAACCGCCCTTGACGTTCCCTCACGGTTCAGTCTTGTCCTTTCGGAAAGTGTACTTTGTCCTATAAGCTTAGCACAACCCATCACTGGAGATGCACCTTATAGTAGGCTACCGCTGACGGAACAGCGGGTTAAATCTTGCAATATACATTGCTGTTTAACAATCAATTACGTGACTTTTCAGGTCACACCCAGCTTCGGTTCAGGTTGAGCATGATGGTATAGGCGCTCTCGTAGGCGTCCGAAATATCGGTCATGAAGTCCGGGTGAATGGGGTTACAGCGGTGCGAGCGGCGCGGGTCGTCGAAATTTATGACGTAGAAAGTCGGGATTTTCTTGTAACCTTTCTGGTGATTCAGCAGGTGGTTGTAAGCGATTTCCGAAAGATCGGGAAACTTGTAGTCATAGATGTATTGGGTATAGCCCTTTTCGATTTGCTGTTTAATAAACTGGTTTACAACACAATAACTCTTTCCGCTGCCCGGGCTTCCCATGCAGATGCAAGCCCTTTGCGGGTTTACGACATTGGCGAACCCGTTGTTCCACTGTTTGTTATAGTAAAATTTCGTCGGCAGATTTATGGAGTACTCGTTCTCGATCAGGCGTGTTTCCTGCTGGAATGATTCGTTCTCGTTGTTGAAAGGGTCATCCATGAGATTGTTCTTCAGCAGGCGGGACATCCACACGCCGCCCATCAAGAGGTAGATATACCCGGCCGATAGGGTCAGTATGTAGAAAGCCGCGTTCGCCATCGCCGTCAGCGGCAAGTCCAGCAGCCACCAGTTGAAGAAGAACAGCACGCCTCCCGTGGCCAGCGATGCCGTGATTTTCCGCCAGGTAATTTTCTCCTCTTTTACTCCTTTTGTCCCGAGGCATGAAAGGGCGAGGAACACGACGGCGAAAAGTTTCGTCCATAGTATATTCCGGAACAGCCCCGCGGTGCGGTCGAAGTTCAGCAGAATCCTATCGACCACGCCGATATTGATTCCCCATTCCCGTATCTGCCCGTAACAGAACCAGTAGATGTTGATAACCACGAACAAGATACTCAATGCCCGCATGAAATCCATTGTTTTTGCAAGACCCCGAAGGTCGTCTTCCTGTTGCATAACCGTAAAATTTAATAAATGAATGATAATTGAGATGTTATACTTTCCTCCGTCGTGAGGTATTCCGCTTCCGTTGCCCGTCCCGTCCGGCAGGCGCTTGTTTCGGGGACAAGTCCCTCGTGTTTTCCCCGGGATTCCGTTTCCCGCCGAAGCGCAGCTCGAAGGCGTTGGCCGAGTATGCCTTTCCCAGCCGTGATCCGTTCACGACCGTCCGTGTTTCGTGGTCAATGAAGGTCACACCCACGATGCGGCCGTTTTCGTTGCGTCGTATGTAGAGATCCACTCGGGCTTCCCGCAGGCGTTCGCGCAGTTCTTCCTCCGTGGGTTCTCCCCGAAGCGCTTTATCGACCCGGCCACGGATTTGCCTCCTCGTGTCGTCCTTCCCGAACCGTTCGGCGCTGTGCTCCATGTGCCGTTCCAGCCCGTCATACCCGACCTCTTTACCGAACAGTGAGGATTTGAGCGGCGCGGCCACTGCCTTGTCCCCGTTCTCGTCCAGCAGCGTGTAGAGCAATCCCCGGTAGGGGGTTCCGTTCCGCTCTCCCCGGACTTCCTCTATACCTATATTATATAAGGACAGCAATGCCCGGAACTCGCCGAGGGTCTGGAAGCGGTATGTCGCCACGGCCGGTTTTATTACCGCTGCCACCTGGCGTTTCAGGTCGCCCCGCGTGTAATCGGCGGGGACGATCCCTTGCCCTTTCTCCCGCCTTCTCCCTTTGGCGGGATGCAGTCCGTACTCCCGTTCCAGTTCCTCGGTAACGGCCACGCTGCGTTCGTTGCGCCTGCTGTCGTTTATCTTGCGCCCGTCCTGGGCCACCTGCACCGACACGATATGGATATGCTCCCGTCCGATGTCGGTATGCTTGAATACGATATAAGGTTGTCCTCCCCAGCCCATGCGCTCCATGTAGGCCCCGGCTATCTCCGCGAGTTGCCCGTCGTCGAGGCGGTCTTCGGGAGCCGGGTTGAGCGACACGTGCACGACGGGTTTTTCCGTCCGGTAGTGCGAGGGCATCCAGCGCAGGAGGTCTTCTGCCGTCGCGGCCACGTTGAAGCGCCCATCCGCCGGCTCCCTCACGATGTGGGTCAGCAGCACCTTCCCGTCGCCCCGATCGACTTTCTCCTGGTTGTACGCCAGCGCGCCGTACACGTCTTTTCCGGTGGTGATATTGGCTACCATCGCTGTTTGAACTCTTCGGAGAGCGACACGACCTGCTGCCCGACGGCCGCCAGTTCACGTGTCGCTCTCTCCAGTTTATAGAGCAGCGCGAGTGTTTTCTTCTCGGAAAAATGCGCGTGCAGCTCCTTCACCACCTGGTTGTAATTCGTTCCCACGGCACGGAATTGGGCGTGGAAAGCGGTCAGCTTCGCCACGTATTCGAGCGTTCCCCGGTCGGTCTTTACCACCCGGAACGCCTCGTTGAACACTCTCGCTTTGATAAAAGCGGCTTTGGACAATAGCCCGGACTGCTCGTAAAGGTCGAGGAAACGGGCATGTTCCACGGCTGAAAAGTTTACCGAAAAGCGGTAAACGGCCGGGTCGTTTTTCGCGGGTCGTCCCCCTTTGCCCCCTCGGGGCTTTCTGTTCTTTTCCATCGCATCGAAATTTTAAGGAGAGGCCAGGGCCCCACCGGTTCCTGAAAATTCCGATCCCTTCGCGGCTTGCCGCCCTTCTGAAAAGCACCGACTCCGGAGGTGCTTTCTCCCCCTTGCGGGCAAGCTGTTTTCTGCTGCAAAACGAGAATCGTGCAGCAGAAAACACAGCTTGCTATTTGCCCTTTGCAAATACCTTCTGCCCGCTCGCGGACAGAACATTGAAAGAGCCGCCGTAAAACGGGGCAAGGACGGCTTCATTAGCGTCGGGATCGTTCACGAGGCAAAGATACCGACCTATTCAATCGCTTGTACTACAAGTGATTACGCCACTTGCGTCCACTTTGATGCCACACGCGGCCATAGCGGAAAAAGAGCATACAACCCGTGTTTTTAAGGGTTTACTTTGCACGTGAGAACGGATACGGGCAATGACACATCCTCCTGTCCGCACACGTGCGGACGGATGCAGAAAACACCGTGTGCAGAGGAAAAAGCGGGTCTTTGTCCGGATAAGCAAATGCGGTTGCGCATGAGTATAAAATCGGACACGCGCCCATGCACCGGCATACCGGCGTAACAGCCTGCCAGCGCACCAGCATATATGCGTGCCGGCATACCTGCATAAAATCTCATGCCGTCACTTGCCCGGATACGTGAAGAGATGAACGATTACCCGATTGTATAACTAAAAACGCATGGAACAATGAAAGAGAAAACGAAATTCGTGGCCTTCTCCACCCAGAAAGGCGGAGCGGGTAAAACCACCCTCACGGTGCTGGCAGCTTCTTACCTGCACTATGTAAAGGGTTTCAATGTCGCGGTCATCGACTGCGATTATCCCCAACACTCCATCGTGGAGATGCGGGAACGTGACCTGAAGCTTGCCCTCGAAGACGAACATTACAAGAGGTTAGCTTACGAACAATTCACCCGGCTTCAAAAGAAAGCCTATCCCGTCGTGGAAAGCAACACGAAAGAGGCGTTGGCCGATGCCGACTACCTCCTGCCGCAAGGTGATTTCGATTATGTGTTCTTCGACCTTCCCGGTACGATCAATAACGAGGATCTGATTCATTCCCTGGCCGGAATGGATTATCTCGTCGCCCCGATCAGTGCCGACCGGGTTGTCATGGAAAGCACCCTGAATTACGCGGTTGTGGTAAAAGAGCATATCATGGGCCGCGAGAAGTCCCGGATGAAAGGGCTGTATATGCTATGGAACATGGTGGACGGACGTGAAAAAACAGAGTTATATCAGGTTTACGAGGCGGTAATGAAAGAGCTGGATCTTCCTGTTCTGAAGACCTTCCTGCCTGACACCAAGCGTTTTCGTCGTGAGCAGAACGCCAGCCGTCGCTCTGTCTTCCGCTCCACGCTCTTCCCGGCAGACCGTTCTTTGATCCGGGGCAGCAACCTGGATAAACTCGTGGATGAATTGATCGAACTGTTAAAGTAGGATCTTATGAGCGGAAAAGAACATGACGACGGTTTGGACGCTTCCTTCATCATCAGCCAGGCCAAAAGCCGAAACCGGCCATTACATCCTTACACGCCGGAAAAAGAGGAGGAGGCATCGGCTCTATCGGAACCGTCCGGCGAGGCCGCCTCCTCGTCGGCTACGAAAGAGGAGGGACGCCGCCGAAGAGGGAAAGGCCAGGATTACGAGCGTCTTTTTATCCGGAACGCCCCCTCCAATACCCGAAGCGGCAAAACGGTGTATATCCGCAAGGAGTTTCACGAGCGTATAACCCGGATAGTGCAGGTTATCGGTAAGAACGAACTCTCGCTGTATAGCTACCTGGACAATGTGCTGGAGCAGCATTTCGCTACCTATCAGGAGGAAATTTCGGAACTCTACAAGAAACGGAACTCCGATATTTTTTAGTTATGAACCCAATATTTACAACCTATTAAAAACAATCCATCATGTCAGACAAAGCAATTATTTTATCTGTTATCCTGGCGGCCGTCCTTTGCGTCGCCGTGCCCTTCATCTTCCGCGTGTGCCGCTACCGGCGCAGGATGAAAACCCTTATCGTCCCCGACGGCCCTTCGGGGGAGGTCGCCGTGGGGACTGTCCCCACCCCCGAGGCCGAGTACCTGGCCCGTTACATCTGCCTGCTGCGGCTGCCTTTCGCCGGTAACAAGCACGTGAAGATACGTCCGTCGTATCACGAGCGTATCCGCGAGATCACCCGTGTCATCGGTCGTGGCGACGTGACGATCACGGCCTACGTGGACAAGGTTCTCAAGGCGCACCTGGACGATAACCGGGAAACCATCGAGCGGCTTTTCGAGGAGCGTGAGGCCGTGGCCTCCCGGCAACCCAAAGCGGAGGAGCGATGAACGGGGCGTTGTGGCTGCTGCCCCTCTTTGCCGTGGGGTATGCCTTGTGGGCGTTTTTCCGCCTGCGGCGGATGGAACGCAACGAACCGGCAGACGGGATCGTTGCCGAAGACACTCCCTGCCGACAGGAGATCATCGGCAGGAGCCGCTTTGTCCTCGACCCGCGCCACTCCCGGCCACAAGCTGCCGTAGAATCTGAAACTGAAAAAGTTACGGAAAAAGCCGATATATTTGTGCCCACGAATGTACCCGAACACCCCCGGCAGATTCCGCCGGAAGACCTGGATGAAGTGTTCGGTGTCGCTCCCGAGGGGGAGCCTAACGAACCTCTGGAAATCGACTTTCCGCTGTACGATGAATCTTTCCCGGATGCGGACGCGGAGGAGTCGGATTATGACGAGGATGAAGACGACACCGAAGAGCTGCCCCTTTTGGGCCGCTCGCTTGCCCAGGGGGTTAGTTTTGAACAGATGGGCGAAGCCTACCGCCACGTGGTACATGATCCACCTTCAACAGACGAGCAAAGGGAGGAAACGGGACGTGTCCTCCTGGGCCTGAAACAGACCGACATGTTCGAGGTCATCGTTTCGGGCCGCCCCGACGGGAACGACAGGGTAAAATCCCTGATCGACACCTACCTCTCGGCCTTTCACCGGCGTATGTCCGAGAGGTCTGCGGAAAGCCCATCTCCGCAGGGTTCGGTTCCCACGGGTTTCGACGTCCGTGAGTTTGTTTAACCCCATAATGACATCACGATGAAAGAAAAAGACTACGGGTAGCGCATGAGGTTACCCGCGAACCACTGAAAAAATCCGAATCAAGAAGTTTAACCCGGTGCGGGGCCTATCCATCCCCGCGCCACAATTCAAACATTATCGAGTTATGAGAAAGAACAAGATTCTTCTTCCGGCGGCATTTCTCTTTGCCGCCATCTCCTCCGCTTTCGCGCAGGGCAACGGCATCGCCGGCATTACGGAGGCTACCAACATGGTAACCAGCTACTTTGATCCCGGAACGAAGCTCATCTACGCGATTGGGGCTGTGGTCGGCCTTATCGGGGGCATCAAGGTCTATAACAAGTTTTCGAGCGGCGACCCCGACACGTCGAAGACCGCCGCGAGCTGGTTCGGCGCGTGTATTTTCCTGATTGTCGCCGCGACGATCCTACGCTCTTTCTTCTTGTAGTCCAACCTGTCATGCAAATAATTATGGAATATGGAATCAACAAGGGAATCGGCAAGAGCGTGGAGTTCCGGGGCCTGAAGGCGCAGTACCTCTTCATCTTCGCGGGCGGCCTGCTGGCCGTCTTCGTGGTGTTCGTCATCCTCTACATGGCAGGGGTCGATCAGTGGGTATGTATCGCTTTCGGCGTTGCGGCGGCTTCGGTGCTGGTCTGGCTTACCTTCCGCCTGAACGCCCGTTACGGGGAACACGGGCTGATGAAGCTGCTCGCCGCGCGCCGGCATCCCCGCTACCTGCTCAACCGCAAGTCCCTGCGCCGGTTGCTGAAAAGAAAGGGGGGCCGCGTATGAGAAACATCTTGAAAGCCACCACGCTGGAAAGCAAGTTCCCGCTCCTGGCCGTGGAAGGCGGTTGTATCATCAGCAAGGATGCGGACATAACGGTCGCCTATCGGGTCGAACTCCCGGAGCTGTTCACCGTCACGTCCGCCGAGTACGAGGCGATCCACGCCGCCTGGTGCAAGGCCCTGAAGGTCTTGCCCGAATACAGCGTGGTACACAAGCAGGACTGGTTCATCCGCGAGCGTTACCGCCCGGCCACGGGCGAGGGGGACATGAGTTTCCTCTCCCGCAGTTACGAGCGGCATTTCAACGAGCGTCCGTTCCTGACCCACGCCTGCTTCCTCTACCTGACGAAAACGACGAGGGAGCGTATGCACATGCGTTCAGACTTCTCGACCCTCTGCCGGGGCAACATCATTCCCAAAGAGGTAAACCGGGAATCGGCGACAAAATTCCTGGAGGCGGCGGAACAGTTCGAGCGTATTCTGAACGATTCGGGTTTCCTGACCCTTGTCCGCCTCACGGGGGACGAGATCACGGGTACGGCGGATTGTCCGGGCCTGCTGGAACGGTACTTTTCCCTCTCGCTCTCGGAGACGACTTCTCTTCAGGACATCGAGCTGGGGGCCGAGGTTCTGCGCGTGGGTAACAAACGGGTGTGCCTGCACACGCTCTCGGACACGGAAGACCTGCCGGGGCGCGTGGGTACGGACACCCGTTACGAGCGTCTTTCCACCGACCGTTCGGACTGCCTGCTGTCGTTCGCGGCCCCCGTGGGGCTTCTGCTTTCCTGCGACCACCTTTACAACCAGTACGTGTTCCTGGAAGACAGCGACGAAAACCTGCGTATGTTCGAGAAACGTGCGCGTAACATGCAGTCCCTTTCCCGCTACTCCCGCGGGAACCAGATAAACAAGGAGTGGATCGACCAGTATCTCAACGAGGCGCACTCGTTCGGTCTTCAATCCGTCCGGGCCCATTTCAACGTGCTGGCCTGGTCGGACGACGTGCAGGAGCTCCGGCATATCCGCAACGATGTGGGCAGCCAGCTCGCTCTGATGGAGTGCCGCCCGCGCCACAACACCGTGGACGCCGCCACGCTCTACTGGGCGGGTATGCCGGGCAACGCGGGAGATTTCCCCGCCGAGGAATCGTTCTACACGTTCATCGAGCCCGCGGTCTGTTTCTTCACGGAGGAAACCAACTATAAATCCTCGTCCAGCCCTTTCGGCATCAAGCTGTGCGACCGCGTAAGCGGCAGGCCCCTGCACCTGGACATCTCGGACGAACCGATGAAAAAAGGGATCATTACGAATAGGAATAAATTCGTGTTAGGCGGCTCGGGGTCAGGCAAGTCATTCTTTATGAATCATTTAGTCCGCCAATACTGGGAGCAGGGCACGCATGTCGTGCTGGTGGATACCGGTAACAGCTACCAGGGCCTTTGCGAGCTGATCCGGCGTAAGACCAAAGGTGAGGACGGCGTGTATTTTACCTATACCGAGGAACATCCCATCAGTTTCAATCCGTTCTACACCGACGACTACTATTTCGACGTGGAGAAGAAGGACAGCATCAAGACGCTGCTGCTGACACTCTGGAAAACCGAGGACGACAAGATCACGAAGACCGAGAGCGGCGAGCTGGGCAGTGCCGTGAACGCCTATATCGAGCGTATCCGCGCCGACCGGAATATCGTGCCGTGTTTTGACAGTTTCTACGAGTACCTGCGGGACGACTACCGCCGCGAGCTGGAGGAGCGGGAGATCCGGGTCAGCCGCGAGGATTTCAACATCGACAACATGCTCATCACCCTGCGGCAGTATTATAAGGGCGGACGCTACGACTTCCTTCTGAACTCCCGGGCCAACATCGACCTGCTCTCGAAGCGCTTCGTGGTCTTCGAGGTGGATTCCATCAAGGAAAACAAGGAGCTTTTTCCCGTGGTCACCATTATCATCATGGAGGCTTTCATAAACAAGATGAGACGGCTCAAGGGGGTACGCAAACAGCTCATCGTCGAGGAGGCCTGGAAGGCGCTCTCTACGGCCAATATGGCTGAATATCTGCGTTATATGTATAAAACCGTCCGCAAATACTACGGTGAGGCCATCGTTGTGACGCAGGAGGTCGAGGACATCATTTCCAGCCCGGTGGTCAAGGAGGCGATCATCAACAACTCGGACTGCAAGATCCTGCTCGACCAGCGCAAGTTCATGAACCGTTTCGACGCGATTCAGTCCTTGTTGGGGCTGACCGACAAGGAGAAGGCGCAGATTCTCTCGATCAACCAGTCCAACGACCCTTCCCGTAAATACAAGGAGGTCTGGATCGGTCTGGGCGGCGTTCAGTCGGCGGTCTATGCCACGGAGGTCAGCGTCCCGGAGTACCTGGCCTACACGACCGAGGAAACGGAGAAAGTGGAGGTACAGCGGCTTGCCGGCGAGCTGGGCGGTGATATGGAACTGGCGATCAGGCAGCTCGCCGAGGGCAAACGTTAAAGGGAGGGCAGGCCATGTATCGCAAGTGTATCGGATCAGACCCCACGGCGGCGCGTTTGGACTTCGCGCTGTACGAGGTGGCGGGCGAGTGGGAAAGCCGCTCGGGTTCTCCCCGGGTTCGCATCTACCGCAACCCGGGACGCCGGGGCGGCGGTTTTTACGTGGAGGTGTCCTACAAGGACGGGACACGCTTCTCCCGTCCCGTAAGGAAGTATTGGGGAGGTATCCGTTACTTCGACCTCTACGGGTATGTCGCCCTGGCCTACGATGCGGGGCGCGAGGTGCTCCAGCTCTCCGCCTACGGGGATTATTACCGGGCGTCGGAATGACCGCCCAAGTATTCACGAATTAAATAATGAAAAGGATGAAACGATTGATTTTAACGCTGTTCGTGGGGCTTCTTTGCTTCACGTACCAGGCAAAAGCGCAGTGGACGGTCATCGACCCGTCGAACCTCGTTCAGAACATCAAGAGCGCGGTTCAAAGCTCGACCACGGCGACCAACATGGTCAAGTCGCTGCAAGAGAGTATCAAGATTTATAACCAGAGCAAGGCTTACTACGACGCCCTCAAATCGGTGCATAACATCATCAAGGATGCCCGGAAGGTGAAGCTGACGCTCGAAATGGTCAGCGAGATCACGGAAATCTACACCTCGGGATTCAACCGTATGGTTTCAGACCCGAACTTCACGGTGGACGAGCTGGCGGCGATCTCGGCGGGTTACGCCCGGTTGCTGGAGGAGGGTGGCGCGCTGGTGGCGGAACTCAAGACGGTCATAACCGGCGGCAACGGCCTCTCGCTCTCGGACAAGGAGCGGATGGACGTGGTGGATCAGGTTTACACGAAGATGCTGGAGTACCGCAACCTCACGCGCTATTACACGCGCAAGACCATCTCCGTGTCCTTCATCCGCAGCCGCGAAAAGGGCGACGCGCACCGGGTGCTGGCACTTTACGGGAACCCGAACGACAGATATTGGTAACCTGAAAACGGAGGCAGTCATGGATTTCGACAATTTACACCAGGTTCTCCGGAACCTGTATCAGGAGATGATGCCGCTATGCGGCGACATGATCGGGGTGGCGAAAGGTATCGCCGGCCTGGGTGCGCTCTTTTACGTGGCTTACCGGGTATGGAAGGCACTGGCCAGCGCGGAGCCTATCGACGTGTTCCCGCTCCTGCGGCCTTTCGCCATCGGCTTGTGCGTGATGTTCTTTCCCACCGTGGTTCTGGGGACGATCAACGCCGTGATGTCGCCCGTGGTGCAGGGCACGCACGCCATACTGGAGGGGCAGACATTGGATTTGCAGGCATACCAGCAACAGAAGGACGATTTGGAAGCCGAGGCCCGCAGGCGCGAGGGCAAGGCTTGGTTAGTGGACGACGAGGTGTATGAACAACGGCTTGCGGATATGGGTATCACGGACTTGGGCGAGATTATCAGCATGTGGGCCGAACGCACGTGGTACGACATCAAGGCCGGTTTCCGGCAGCTTGTCCGGGACTTCTTCGAGTTGTTGTTCAACGCCGCGGGGCTTACCATCGACACGCTGCGGACATTCTTTTTAGTCGTGCTGTCGATTCTGGGGCCCTTGTCGTTCGCCCTCTCCATTTACGACGGCTTCCACTCGACGCTCGCGAGCTGGATTTCCCGCTATATCAGCGTGTACCTTTGGCTTCCCATCGCCGACCTGTTCTCCGCGGTGCTGGCCAAGATCCAGACGTTGATGCTCCAGGCGGACGTCCTGGCCCTGCAAGACCCCAACTACATTCCCGACAGCGGCAGCGGTGTCTATATTATCTTTTTGATTATAGGTATCATAGGCTATTTCACGATCCCCACCGTTGCCGAGTGGGTGATCCAGTCGGGCGGAGCCGGCGGGGCTATGGGCGGTATCAACAAGGCCGGGGCATTCGCCACGGGTGTCGCTGGCGGTATCGCCGGCAACATGATCGGCCGCACGTTCGGGCGTCGCGGCGGTGGCGGTTCCTCCTCCGGTAACGGCGGCGGTGGCCCGGCTTCGGGCAGTGCCCCCAACGGGCGCAACCTGGCAACACAAGGTAACAATAATCATTCATAACAATTTGGACAATGGAATTCAAGTCATTAAAAAACATCGAAACAAGTTTCAGGCAGATTCGGCTTTTCGGTATCGTGTTCCTCTGCCTGTGCGCGCTGGTATCCGTGTTCAGCGTGGTCGCGAGCTTCCGTTTCGCCGAAAAGCAGCGCGAGAAGATCTACGTCCTGGACGGGGGCAAGTCGCTGATGCTGGCGCTCTCGCAGGATTTGAGCCAGAACCGCCCCGTGGAGGCGCGCGAACATATCCGGCGTTTTCACGAGTTGTTCTTCACCCTCTCGCCCGACCGTGCGGCCATCGAGAGCAACATCAACCGCGCGCTGTTCCTGGTCGATAAGAGCGCCTTCGCCTATTACCAGGACATGCAGGAGAAAGGTTACTACAACCGTGTGGTGTCGGGGAACATCAGCCAGCGTATCGAGGTGGACTCCGTGGTGTGCGACTTCAACGCCTATCCCTACCGGGCCATGACCTATGCCCGGCAAATGATTGTCCGCGAGAGCAACATCACCGAGCGTTCGCTGGTCACGCGCTGCGAGCTGATCAACTCGGGGCGTTCGGACAATAACCCGCAGGGTTTCATCATGGAGAAATTCGAGATTCTGGAGAACCGCGATTTACGTACATTAAAAAGATAAGGCTATGGCAAAGAAGAGAATAAAGGCTTTCGGGGAGTGGGTCGAAGACCACCTGCGCCGCGCTTGCGGGGCGCTCTCGCCCGATAAGCGGATTATCGTGATCCTCACGCTGCTCTTGTTCTTTTCCGTCTTGTCGCTCTACTTTACCGTGTCTTCCATCTACCGCTTCGGCAAGGGAGCCGGGGAACGGATGCAGATACGGCATATCGAGCGGCTGGAGCTGGAATTAAGACAACGGCAGGAGGCCGACAGTGTAAAACATCTAAAAGATTTCAATTATGACGACGAACGAAAAACAGAATAAACAGCCGGAGGCGGGGAAAAAGGAACTCACGCCCCGGCAGATACAGATGCGGAAGAAGATGGTGGTCTTCCCGCTCTTTTTCCTGGCCTTTGCCGGGTGCATGTGGCTGATCTTCTCCCCCGGCGAAAAAGAACGGGAGGAGCCTTCGGCGGGTTTCAACACGGAGCTGCCGACCCCGGAATCGGAGGGTATCCTCTCGGACAAGCGTGATGCCTACGTGCAGGAGGAGATGCGGCGCAGGGAGCGGGAAAAGATGCGCTCCTTGCAGGATTTCGCGTTCGGGATGGAGGACGAGGAGGAAGAGCCCGTCATGCCCGCTGCCGTGCCGGATAAGTCTTCCGGCCCTGCCGGCGGTTCGTCGGGAGCTTTCCGGACTTCCCGTGCCGCCTATGCCGACATCAACCGCCAGTTAGGCAGTTTCTACGAGGAGACCGCCGGTGAAACGGGGGAAGAGCGCGAGATGCAGGCCCGCATCGAGGAACTGGAACGCCGCCTGGAAGAACAGCAGGCGCAGAAAACGGCCCAGGAGGAGCAGGTGGCGCTGCTGGAGAAGTCCTACGAGATCGCCGCCCGCTACATGAATGGCGGTCAGGCCCCTGAAGCCCCGCGTCAGAAAGCCTCCGTTTCCGGCAAGGCTTCCGTGCAGCCCGTGCGCCAGGTGCGCCGTAACATCGTGTCGCTGCTTGCCGCCCCGCTGCCCGATTCGGTCTTCGCCCGTGAGTTCGTCAAGCCCCGGAACTGGGGTTTCAACACGGTGGGGAGCGACCTTCGCGAGCCCGAGCGCAACAGTATCCGTGCCGCCGTGCAGCAAACCGTGACGCTCACCGATGGCGGGGAGGTTACTTTCCGGCTGCTGGAACCGATGATGGCGGGAGAGCTGCTCATCCCCTCGGGTACGCCCGTAACGGGGGCGGCGAGGATCAACGGCGAACGGCTGACGGTCAAGGTCAGCGCTGTCCAGCACGGCGGGGCGGTCGTTCCGGTCGATCTGTCGGTCTATGACACGAACGGCAACGAGGGTATTCCCGTGCCGGGGTCGGAAGAACTCAATGCCGTGAAGGAGATCGCCGCCAATATGGGTGCGGGCATGGGCAGCAGTATCACGATCACGGACGATGCCGGTTCGCAACTGCTCTCCGACCTGGGGCGCAGCGCCATCCAGGGCGTGTCGCAATACGTGAGCAAGAAGATGCGCTCGGTCAAGGTCACGCTCAAGGCCGGTTACAGCGTCCTGCTGCTCCCGCCCCTTCAATAAGGGTACAAACGACGTACTTCCGTACACCACTGAAAAAATCCATTTTTATCAACAATCAAAAAATTATCGAGTATGAAAAAGATTCTTCTGGCACTCGCTTTTATCGGGTGCATGTTCGCTGCCCACGCGCAGGAAAAGCCCTCCACGGGCGATTTGTACGACGGTCTTACCCGTCCGCTGACCTTCAACCGGGTTATCCCGCCCTACGCGCTGGAGGTGACGTTCAGCAAGACCGTTCATGTGATTTTCCCCTCGGCCATCCGTTACGTCGATCTGGGGTCTTCGGATCTTCTGGCGGCGAAAGCCGACGGCACGGAAAACGTGCTGCGTGTAAAGGCGGCCCTGCGTGATTTCTCGCGCGAGAGCAACCTTTCGGTCATTACCGAGGACGGGGCCTATTACAGCTTCAATGTCAAGTATGCCGACGAGCCGGTGAAACTGTCGGTCGAGATGGCGGACTTCCTGCATGGCGGGGAGGCGGTAAACCGCCCCAATAATGCGCTGGACATCTATTTGCAGGAGTTGGGATGCGAATCTCCGCTGCTGGTCAAACTGATCATGCAGTCCATTTACAAGAATGACCGCCGCGAGATCAAGCATATCGGTTGCAAGCGTTTCGGGGTACAATACCTCCTCAAAGGTATCTACGTGCATAACGACCTGCTTTATTTCCACCTCCAACTGAAAAACTCCTCCAACGTGCCTTTCAACGTGGACTACCTGACGTTCAAGATTACGGACAAGAAGGTGGCCAAACGCACGGCCATCCAGGAGCAGGTCGTATGGCCCGTGCGTGCGTACAACAACGTGCAGGTCATCGGCGGCAAGCGTACCGAGCGCATGGTCTTCACGCTCCCGAAGTTCACGCTGGCCGACGACAAGCAGCTGGTCGTGGAACTGCACGAGCAGCAGGGCGGGCGACACCAGACTTTCACGGTGGAGAATGCCGACCTGGTGCGCGCACGTGTTATCAACGAGTTAAAGGTAAAGTGATATGAAACGGGCGATATTCATTCTCACGCTGGGGTTATGCCTCCTCCTTTCGGACGGGGCGCACGCCCAGCGTGCCCTGCCCGCCATGCGCGGGCTGGAAATACGGGGAGGCATGGCCGACGGCTTCTATACCCGGGACAGCCGCAGCGAAACGGGCTACTGGTTCGGGCTGGCCATGAGCCGCTACGCGAAAAATGCCGATAAGTGGGTGTTCGGCGCGGAGTTCCTGAACCGTTATTACCCCTACAAGTCGGAACGTATCCCTGTGGCGCAGTTCACGGCCGAGGGAGGTTACTATTACAAGTTCCTCGCCGACCCGTCCAGGACTTTTTTCTTCTACCTCGGCGGCTCGGCGCTGGCCGGTTACGAGAGCGTGAACCGGGGCGAGAGGCGGCTCTATGACGGCTCTACGCTCCGCCACCGCGACCGTTTCCTCTATGGCGGGGCCGTCACGCTGGAGGTCGATGCGTACCTGACCGACAGGATTATCCTCTCGCTGACGGGGCGTGAGCGTATCCTATGGGGCACTACAACGGGACATTTCCACGCGCAGTTCGGCCTGGGCGTGAAATTCATAATCCATTAAACTTGCAAGCGACATGAAAAAGATGAAAAAGATATTGGCCCTGGCGGTCTGGATCGCCGCCCTGGGTCTTTTATGCGCATCCTGCGACAACGGGCTGGATATACAGCAGGCGTACACGTTCTCTCTGGAAACGATGCCCGTTCAGAAGCGAATCTCCGTTGGTGAAACCGCTGAAATCCGCTGCACGCTCGTGCGGGAGGGGAGATATGACGGCGCGCGTTACACGATCCGCTATTTCCAGCCCGACGGGCGCGGTGAGTTGAGGATGGACGACGGTACGGTGTTCCTGCCCAACGACCGCTATCCGCTCGACCGTGAGGTGTTCCGCCTCTATTACACATCGCGCAGCGATGACCAGCAGACCATCGACGTCTATGTCGAGGACAACACGGGTCAGGTCGTGAAGACCTCCTTCACGTTCCAGAGCGAGAACGGGACGGAGGAAACGGAACGATAACGGAATATGTCTAACCAAGAGAAGCGCCCGTCACCCGGGCGCTTTCCATAAATACTGAAAACCATGACAGAGCAAGAGAGAATAGATATAGCCTATCTCGATACGGGGGTGTACGAGAACCCGTGGCGCGAGAACCTTTTCGAGACGCTGCCCGAGGATCGGAAAACGGCGGAAGTCTGCCGTTTCGCCATCAAGAAATCGGCTTTCAACATCGAGTTCGTTCCCGAAGCGATGAAAACGCCGGAACTTTGTCTTGCCGCGGCCGGCCACCGGGGCGAAACACTGAAATTCGTCCCTGACCGTCTGAAGACACCGAAAATGTGCCGTGCCGCCGTCGATAGCAACAGCTACGCGCTGTATTACGTTCCGGAGGGGTTGAAGACCCCCGAACTGTGCATGACGGCCGTGAAGCGCAACGGTCTGGTGCTGGAGGCCGTCCCCGGGGAATTGAGGACGCCGCAAATATGCCGTGCGGCGTTGAAAGCGGTGGACAGTGCCGATTACAAGATACTCCCTTACATTCCGTATCCCGATATATGCCTGGAAGGGCTGAAAAAATTCGGGATGTCGTTCGTGGACAAGTTCGAGATTTTCGCCTCCATTGCCCCGGAGGTCATGACCGGGGAACTGGCCCTTCACGGCGTGGGGATGGACGCGTCCTGCCTTTCGCTCGTGCCGGTGGAACTGCGCACGGAGGCAGTCTGCCTGCGTGCCGTCAGCGGGGACGGCATCCTGCTCCATGAAGTGCCGGAGGAATTACGCACGGAACGGGTCTGCGAGGCCGCCGTGTCCTCGAACTACCTGGCACTGGAGTACGTTCCGAAACATCTGAAAACCGACCGTCTGTGCGGGATGGCGCTGGAGCGCGATCCCCTGGCCATCCGCTTTTTCAACCCCGAACAGCTCACGCCGGAGGTCTGCAACCGGGCGTTGGCCCGTACCGACGACCTGCGTGTCCTCCGCTATATCCCCTTCGAGGAGATACACCTGAAAGTGTTGGGGTTCTATTGCACGAATTACGATAAGACCTTCGATTTTTTGGAGAACATGAACCCCTGGTTCCTCACGCCGAGGGTGGCCCGGGAGATCTTCGCCCTGGAGCCGGAGCTGTTCTACAACCTTCCCGACCACGCCAAGAACGAGGAGATGTGCCGCCGGGCCGTCGGGCACGACGGGAGCTACCTGCAATATGTCCCCGAGAAGTGGAAAACGCCGGAGTTGTGCATGGAGGCCATACGGCGCAGTCCCTATGCCATCGCCCACCTGCCCGAGAGCATGAAAAGCCCGGATCTATACATGAGCCTGGTGCGGGAGAACCCGCAAAACCTGAAAGGCGTCCCCCGCGAAGCCAGGACGCCGGAGATGAGCCGGGAGGCTTTCGAGCGTACCTACGGGAAGGACAAAACCGATTTCTCGGTTATCAGCGCGTTGAGCGACCCCGCCCTGGTCTTGCAGGTGTTCCGCGAGCAGGACGACCCGCAGAAGATACACCGGTTGATGAGTATCCTGCACCTGAACCGCCGGCTTGTAACGGAGGAGGTGGCGTTGGAGGCCGTTCGCAAGGATGCGGGGGTGCTGTACGACATTCCCAGCACGGCCATCACGCCGCTCGTGGCCGATACGGCCGTGCGGGGCGACCCGAGGATGATCCAGTGGGTTCCGAGGGAGCTTCGCACGGCGGATCTGTGCCTCTATGCCGAGGCCGCCCATCCCGAGTTGCGGGTTTACGTTCCCGACGAGATAGCGAAGGGACGTAATATCTATTCGTTCCACCGTCAGGTGGACGCGAAATTGCGGCAGCCGCTCGAATACGAACAATACAAGACCCTCTACTCGGGCGGCGCGGTGCGTGTGAACAACGTGTGGACGTCGGTTGCGGGTGAGATTGACTGCTGCGAGGTGCGTTACGACCGTAAGACGGAGAAACTCAAACTGCGGATCGTCGAACCGCCCAGGGAGAAGAAGGCGCAGCCGAAGGTCGCGCCCCGCAAACCCGCCCGGGGGCCGAAATTGTAGGACGGCGGGTAGTTCTTTGGCAGGAAGGTTGTTAAAAATCGCACGTGTTGTCGCCGATACCCGGATGAAATCGTTATATTTGCAATCGAATCCTCCGGCGGCGTGCCGCCGGGCGATTTACATACGGAAGGAACACATTATGGTGGGGCATTGAAAACAGCCAAATTTTAATCCGCTCGCAAAATAATGGGTAGTTCTCTTCTTCATCGTCGTGTCTATATGCGTCAAGCGTATGCGATAGCGGCGTGGGGAGAAATTATCTATCGAGTGGATGGGTGCTTGGCTGTACCTCAATGCCGGTATTTAACGTATTCTCACGCCTTTTTCGTATGGTATTTGTCTGAACCTAAAGAAAAGCGATATGGAAACGAAATCGACAAATGAGGTAAAGGGTGATTACGACCGGGTATCGGCGAGTGAATGCCTGGGGTCGCTAATCGAGTTGCACGGGATTGTCATGGAAGACGATCTGTTCGTCATTCCCGATGCGGATGGCACGGCAGTATTATACAATGACGGGAAGATACGTTTTGACGAGATCGCCGACATCGAGGTCGGCTCGGTGTTTGTGGGCATCCTGCTCCGCAACGGCTATCTGTTCTACCTTTCCCGTACCGAACCGCTCAAGACGTGCATATACACGCATGGCGGGTGGGGTTCAATCTCTGAAATTTCTCCCCGTGGCATTGCCGGACATATCGGGCGTGAACTGCACGGGAAGCTGGGCGACCATACGGCGGTCGATTGACGGGAAACAAAAAAATCGGACGGTTGTTATCGTCCGATTTTTTTCGCGTCGTATTTTCACGGCCGTTGCCTGCCGTGTTCCCGTTTCCGCCTTTGCAGGGCGAGCAGTTGCCGCAACATGTAGGCATGGTTTTCCCCCACGGTATGCCCCGAGGGCATCAGGTAGGGACTTGCGAGGCACTCCCGGCATTGGCGTACCGCCTCTTTTAAGTCGGTAACGGTTATTTCCGCTCCCGTGATGTCTTTAATCTTTGTTTCCATTCTTGTCCTGTTTTTTTGGTTCGTACCAACTGTCCCGGTAATTTTCTCCCACGAGCGAGAAAATTCCGCTCATGCCGCTTTCAGCGGCGAAATTTTTGGCTTCCCATATACCGGAAAACTCTCCCAGCAGCCGGTAGCCGATGAATAATTTGTACTTGCGCATGATTTTATCGTTTTTCCAGGTTGATAATCGGTGTGTTCTTTTGCAGCCATTCCTTCACGCTGTCCATGTTGTATTCGGATGTGATAACCGCCGTTCGGTCGTCGATTTCGGTGAAGCGCGTAGTTTCATACCCGTCGATCCACTGCTTCAGCGTGGCAACGCCCCACACCTGCGGGTCGTCGAACATGGTGTTGAGCCGCCCGATACCCTCGCCGAAGGTTACGAGCAGCGTTTCATAGGAGATTTCCTTGTTTACTTCATTCGTTTTCATATTCTCGCTTTTTACGGGCGGCTTTTGCCGCCCCGAAATTTTTTAATCAGACAAGTTCCACTCTAACCCTGCTCATGTTCGCCCAGAACACGCCGTTGCAGTAGTAGGCGTAGCCGTTATGCCAGTTGCTCCTGCGGCGTATCACGTCCTGCTCGGGTGGTCGTATCTCGATACTCGTGGTGTAGATGTTGTGTCCCACGGTAATGACGAGGTTGCACCTTCGCCATATCTCGGAATGGGTTTTGAACCCGTTTTTCCCCTCGACGAGCGCAAGGGCCGTCTTGACTGCTTCCCGAACTTCCCAATCCCACTCCCCGAAGGGTTTGAGCGGGCGTGCCATGTAGCTTTTATAGATGATTTTCATTGTTATGTTTTTTTGTAGGGCGGCTTTCGCCGCCCCGATTTTATAATTCGACAATCCTTTCCACTCTGCCGTACAACATGGAGCGTATGCTCGTCTTGTCCACGCCCTTATATTCCGTGTAATGCCCGTACTGCTTTACCACGAATGTTTTCAGTACATCGACAAAGTTGAAACGATACCCTAAAAGCAGAATGGAGTCCTTGAAATAGGTGTTATGGTTTACCTCACGGGTAATCCAGTCTTTCTCCTCACGGGTGAGCGTTCCCCCGTCATTGAGCCGTTTGCGTAATATGTACGCTTTTGAGCCTGCAAGGCTTTCGAGTGCGGGAACGTCCCACGACACGAATTTATATGCTATTTGGTTCATTCTATTTTGTTTTTGCGGGCGGCTTTCGCCGCCCCGATTTTTATGCTGTCATTCGTTTCCGTATAAGGGACATGTTCCCCTTCATCAGTTTCAGTATTTGCCCGTGGTATGGGGTATTCTTGTTACACACGCCACGGCTCTGCACGACCTCCATGCGTTTTAGGGACACCTCTATCGTTTCGATACGTTTGCCGTCGATTGTGGCCGAGAGTATGAGCGAGTCGGCTTTCAGATAGTATTCGTTGGTAAACACGCAGTGGTGCATGGCCTCGCCCTCCTGCCGTATGGCTTCAACGCTGTCCAATACCTTGATGCGGATTTCCCCGTCGGAAAACTCCACTCCGAAAAACCGTCCTTTGGCTTTGACAAACGAGGCTTCCTGTTCCAACGCCTTGCGCCGTTCCTCCTGCCGCCGTTCCATTTGCATGTGTCGCCGTTTTTTAGCCATGTAGAGGTCATGCGCTGCGGGCAGGTCTGCGGGACACACGAAATGGGCGTTATGCAGGTCTTTCCCGAAAAATCGCAGCAGGTCGATGTAGTCGCACCATTCCGTCGGTTTCCCGATAGCGTACCCGTTACGGATGGCGATACGGATGGCCGGCCAATAGTCGGCGATATTGCGGGAGGAACGGGCGAAAAATCGCACGAGTGCCGTTTGTCCCGCTTTAAGCAGCGTTTCGGCCTTGTTCTCCGAGAGCAGCAGGTGGATAAGGTCGAAAGGGGTTACATCGGGGAGTTGTTTGCCGTAACCGCTTCGGCGCAGTTCGGGGATAAGCCGTTGCCGGGGATAGATGCGTGTGGGCGTGATGTTGTATTTCCCGTCGTTCTCCGCCCGCAGTTCCAATGCGCTCGACCAACTCCACCCGTGAACGAAGAAGCCCATCGGGCGCAGCCGTGCGAAGGTTGCGGAGCGTCCGTCGGGGGCAATCCACCGCTGTACGGCTTCGATATGGGTGTAAACGGGTGTCTGTCCCACTTTCGCCCAACACTCGATATAGACGAAGCGCAGGACTTGAAAACCCTTGCAGCGGGTTACGATGCACAAATACTCGTAATCGTTGAACTTGCGGCGCAGGGTGGTTTCCACTTTCAGCGTGGTGTGGCAGTGCGGACACTCGCACCCTAACAGATTGTCCGTGAGTTCTCCGTTTTCGCTCTGCCACGTGTGGCCGCACTCGGTGCAGGTGATAAGTCCTTTCGGCGTGCGGCGTCCGATATGCTCGATGCAGTTCTTGTACCCCCATTCGATTTGTGCGGGGGTAAGCGGCGGCAGGTGTTTGCTTGCCGCCACAACGCTCTGTTGGAATTTTGTTCTCGGTTTCATAACTAAAATAGACTGGGCATTAGTTTGTTATCTTCGATTTTCTTGGGTTTGGACTTGGCTTTCGCCAACTTGGCGTAGGCTTCGCTCTCGGCCTTCCGTATGGCGTTCCGCCGTGCCTCGGCTTTTTCCTCCTCGGTCAGTTCAACGGTGTGATTGACCACTACCTTGCAACTGACGGGTTTGCCGATGTCGATGTCCTCCTCGTCGTAATAGTGGAGTGCCATAGAGTATATTTCCTCGTCGGCAAACCCGTTGCAACCGCTCTGCCGTACTTGGTTGATGATGAAAGTGCAGCAATCGTCAATGTTCTTTTTCGGGTTGGCGTATCGGGGTGCGAAAAGTTCGTCCTCCCGTGCCCGTGCGTCGAGATAGTTCTGTATCGTCAGTTTGAAATAATCTGTTCCTTGTGCCATGATTTTTTGGTATTGTGGGGCGGCGAGCCGCCCCGTGTTCAACATTTATTCGTCCTTTCCGAGAAGCCGCCGCACCTCGTCCTCTTTGGTCTTTTGGAAAATCCATCCCGCTCTCTTCTGCCCGTCATGCGTCAGCCGTGCGTTGAAGCGTCCCCCGAGTGCGTGAAGGGCGTCCTTGACGGGCTTGGTGTCCCCGAATACGGCTATCGCCTTCTCGGAATAGTCCACGATGATAAACCCGCCTTGCACGCTCGTTTCAGTGCGTTCCGCCCGTTTTTCGTCTTTCGGCTCGGGCAGACATATATTCTCCTCGTTTCCTGCGATATATGCCAGCCTGTCGATGTACCCTTCACGTGTGTAGTGGGTCAGTTTGCAGACACTCCACCCGTATTTCGGACTTTTGCCGAGCGTGAAAACGGGATAGCGGTGTTCGTTCTTGGGGTCGTATTCGGAGAGGTGCGCCGTTTGCGGGAAATTGGCCGCCGCCTTTCTCAACTCCCCGAAGCCGTTGCGGGAGGTGGCCGAAAAGCCGAGAATGACGGTACGCACGCTTCGGGTGGTCGAACACTCGTAAGAGGGGTCAGTGTATTCCGTTTCGTTGAGTTCGGCGATGATTACGCCCTGCACCCCTTCGGGCATGATGCGGCGTAACCTCTGCGCTCCTATTTCCGCTATGCGGTCATGCTCGGCTTTCTCTTTGGCGGCGGCGATGGCCTGCGCCGTGGCTTGCTCTTCCGCCTGCCCCACGAGCAAAGCCACCTCGAAAGCGTCCATGAACTCGGGGTTCACGTCGTCGTAGTACCTGCCGATACCGAATGTTTGCGAGAGGGGTCGCAGAATGTCCGTTTGGCTGATTTCCTTTGTTTCGGTATCGACCATGTGGTACACGTAGCCACGGGCGGTGTGTTCCACCTTGTAAACGACGTAACGCTTTCTGCTCGCACCCGCACCGATACCGATGATTACCTGGTTTTCCTTGACTACCTGCACCCGTGTGTCCGTGGTAGTCGCTCCGAATAATGAAATGTACTTTGTCATACCTGTAAAAATTTAGAAGATGTGAGTGAATAGGAAATAGAAAAAGCCGGTTAGAGCCACGAGAGAAACAAGGCAGGAGAAAATGCCCCGCAGGATGTCATAACAGAACGTGAAGCCCAAAACGACCCAAATAAAGTCGATACCCCACACGTGGAAGCCCAAAGCCACCGCCCCGACCTTTACCGCCAACCCGACCTTTGCCTTTATGCCAAGTGGAAGGTTGGAGGATTTCTGTTTCCATTTATTTTTCTCTTCGTTTCTCATAACCTTTGACTTTTTTTTTATGCCGTAGCGGAGCCGGTATGGATGGAATCTGTTTCGGTAGCATCAAAAGGTGTCGGGGATAGCTGCTGCAAGATTTTGTCGGAAAATACGCTCGCCCGCAGGGAAAGAGGAAGATTTTGCGGCAAACCGCCCCGCGGCCCGATCTTGCAGCAGCGTGAGCCCCGTAACTACCTTTGCTACTGACAACAGATTTCCATACCGCGCTCCGCGGCATGAAAAAAAGAGAGGAAAAGGTTATGGGAGAGAAACGGGGAGAAAACGATATGCCGTGAACGCTCGAGAAAGTCGGTTCACGGCTCACCCTGCATGGAATGATAAATCGCCCGCGAACATTTCCTTTCACGGGCGATTGGCGTATCGGAGCGTGCCGATCCCGTATCGGCGGAGGATCGTTTCCGCCGGACGTGGCGCCACTCGCTGCCACTTTGAAGACGGATACGTCCATATGCCACTGGCTGATAACAAGATACTGTCCATTTGTGTACTTTTGGGCATCCGGGAAACAAAAAATGAAACAGAACATGGAAATAATAAGTATGGACGTGAAGGCTTTCGACGCGCTGGCAGGGCACGTGGAAGCCATTGAAAGAAAAGCCGAGGCGTTATGCCGCAGGCAAGAGGACGTGAGTTTGAAAAAATGGCTGGACAACCAGGATGTCTGTGACGTGCTGGGTATATCGAAACGTACCCTGCAAACCTACCGGGAGAAAGGGTTGCTGCCTTTCAGCCGCATCCGTCACAAAATCTTCTACAAACCGGAAGATGTCGGGAAGCTGCTGCAATCGTCGCACTATCCTAATACCGCCGCGTTATGAGCCATTATTTCATCGACAAGCACGATCCGCGTGTGGCGGATCTCTTCCGGCGTTTGGAAAAGGCCGGCAAGGCACTGGATAAACTGGAATCCTCCGGAGGCCGGACACTCAAGGGAGAGCGGTTCGTCACCGACGAGGAATTGTCCCGGCTGCTGAAAATCAGCAGGCGTACATTGCAGGAATACCGCACGGCGCGAATCATTCCCTATTATTTGATTCAGGGCAAGGTACTATACATGGAATCCGAGATACAGAAACTCCTGGAAGATTCCCGGAAGAAATGTATCGGGGGACAGGAATGGGTATAAAAGAAGAACGGCCAAAACGTTGGCCGTTCTTCTTTTTCAATTCAATATCGTGTTCATGCCGGGGAGCTGCCAGACGACAGCGGTCGTCGTGGCCCTTCGGACAAGCCACCGTCGGAAGGCTTCTGCATTCCCGGATTTTAAGCGGAAAGCCAGCGCGGCGATCATTTCGAGCGAATACAGCTCGACAATACCGCCGTCACGGTTGCGCTCCCGGCGGTAAACCCGCTCCTCACGGAGTATGCCGCTTTTGAGTATGGAGCGGATGTTGCTCCCCACGGCAGGAACGAAGACTCCGAACAGGTCGGCAATCTGGTGGCGCGTGAGCCATACACGGTTCTCCGGCGTGTGGATTTCCACCCGCCCGTTTTCAATGCTGATAGGTTCTCTTGTCGTCATAGTCATACAAATTTATCAATTTTTGTTATACTGTTCAACCGTTTACCGTTATAATATCTGCCGTTTCCGGTTCGTCCTCCTCGTAGAGATTTATTTTCCGGCCTTTGGTCTGTTCTTTCAGACGTTTCATGTCCTCGTCCACCTTGCGGTCGGTCACTTTGGCGTAAATCTGCGTGGTGGAAATGCTCTTGTGTCCCATCATGCGGCTGACAGTTTCGATAGGCACACCCAACGAGAGCGTGATATGTGTCCCGAAATTGTGCCTCGCCTTGTGAAAGGTCATGTCGAAGCCGTATGTCCGTCCCAGTTCTCTGGTGAGCTTGATGAGATACCCCCGGCAATAGAGGTTGAAAATCCTGTCGCTTTTACGCTCGTGGCGGTATTTCTCGATGATCTGCAACGGCACGTTCAGCAGGCGGATGGCCGAGGGCGTTTCGGTCTTCTGGCGCCGGATGTGTATCCAGTACGTTCCGTCGTCCGACTGCGTGATGTCTTTTTCGGACAAGCGTTTCAGGTCGGCGTAGGACAACCCCGTGAAGGTAGCGAAGAGAAACCAGTCCCGCACCCGCTGGAGGTTGGGTTTATCGACGGGAGTTTCCATCAGTTTTTTGAGGTCTTCGAGTTTCAAATGGCGGCTCTTGCGCTGGGGCAGTTCCGGGTGCAGCTTCCCGTAAGGGTCGCGCCGGAGTGTACCCTGACTGACAGCCCGCTTGGTCATTTTCTTCAACCGGTAAAGATGCTCGTGTACTGTCTTGGGTTTCATTTCACGATCTGTACGCAGGAATATTTCAAAATCATCGTAGAACTCCCGGTCAAGGCTCCGCAACGCTACATCCTCCTTTTCCTTCCTTTTTTTCACGAAGGAGGCTAAAATATTATAGGAGTTCTCGTAACTTTCATAGGTTTCTTCCTTGCGATCCACGCCGACACGCTTGCGGAACTCCTCGTTATGCTCGCGGAACAAGGCAAGGAGGGTGAACGGTTTCTGCCCGATTCCTTCCACGGCGTTTTTGACCAGCTCGGCCGTCACGAAACCGAGGCTTTTACGAATATGGCGGTAATGTCCGGTGATTTTTTCGGTCAGTTTCTCTATTGCCAGGTTTACCGTTCGGGCGTTCTCGCTTCGTCCGTTCGCCCTTTTGGTTTCCGGATTCCAGAGCGATGGATCGACAAACGCGTTGATATTGATCGGGGCCGACTTGGCATCGATGCTTACCTTGCATAACAATTTACATGTTCCGTCCTTGCGGACTTTCGTGCGGTTGATGTAGAACAGCAGGGAGAACGTGCTGCGACGTTTTATCTCTTTATTATTCGGTTCCATAATCGTTGTGAATTTGATTGTCAATGATAGATTAAATAGCTACGGAGAAGCGACCGGCAATCTTTTCCTCTAAAGACCGGGTATCCATGTCGATCTTGTCATCGGTCACTTTGGCGTAAATCTGCGTCGTGGAAATGCGGCTATGCCCCAGCATTTTACTGACGGTTTCAAGCGGGACACCATGCGAAAGCGTGATCTCGGTGGCGTAGGTATGGCGTCCGCAGTGAAAGACGAGCTTCCGTTCAATTCCGCAAATGGCGGCAATACGTTTCAGCGTCCGGTTGAGTTCGTTGTTGCTGTACATCGGCAGCAGTTTTCCTTCCGGGGCCATATCCCGGTACTTGTCGAGGATGAGCAACGGTATGTCGAGCAACGGCACTTCATAGTCGATTTTCGTCTTCTTGCGGGCGGTCTTGATCCATACCTCACCGTCCTCGGCCACTTCCAGATCCTCCGTCGTCAGGCGGCACATGTCCCCGTAAGGGATACCCGTGTAGCAGGAGAAGAGGAACAGGTCGCGGATATGGTAGAGTTTCGGGTCGTGCAGGGGTGTGGTCATCAGCCGTTGTAACTCCACGGCGGTAAGGTATTTCTGTTCCCGCTCGGGATGTTCGGCTTCATAACCCGCGAACGGGTCGGCAGTGATAATCCCTTCCGCGATGGCTTCCCCGACAATCGTGTTCAACCGTGTGACAAGCAACACGATAGTTCCCAGGGCAAAGCGGCGCTCCGTGCGTAGGTAGAGGTCATAGTTGTCGATGAATGAACGGTTCAGGGCCGTGAAAGGAACATCCGACAACTTGTATTTCTCCTGGATGAAAGCGGCCACACAGTTACAAGCATAGCGGTAAGATTGCGCTGTTCCCTTTTCCCGGTTCACGCCGACACGTTTTTCGAAATGTTCGATGAACGTCCGGAAATAACCCAACAGGGTTTCCTGCCCGAAAGCCGTCCCCAACAACAGATTCCTTATTTCTTCAGCCGTTACATTCTCACGGGTGGCTGACAGTTCGGCATAAATGGAAATGGCTGAAGCTCGCAAATCGTCCAGTTGCCGGTTGATTTCCCGCGCGGCGTTACTTTTACCCGTGGCACGTCCGGATGCCCACAGTGCAGCGGGTACGGACATTTTCGCGCTAAAAGCCGCTTCTGAAAATTTGCCGACAACAAGTTTCGCCATGACCGGGCAATGTCCCTCGTCATTCATTTCGCTCTTTTTGAGGTAGAACGTAACCGTTACATCCGTCTGTTTCATAACTCTATTTTTTTATGTTGCAAAATTACTTGATATAGAGTTATTTACAGTTATGAAAATTATAGCGGAACAAAGAATAAAACCCCGGATGCCGGTAACATAACCTGTATTTCCATGAAAAACGGAAAAAAACGGTTATCTTTACGAGCAAAATATAGGGTTCTTTGCATGGTGAACGGTAAAACCGCAGGTGGTCAAGCGTTATTTTGCCGGATTATCCGGGGCTAAAAAAGGCAACGGATAAGTAGCAAATCTTTCTCTTAACCTTTCATTATCCTGCATTTTAGCGATTTGGAAAGGTATAGAAGAATTTGGCTTAACTCTCCTCAATACCAAACACTTACTTTATTTATCCAAATTTTGCCGTTTTTTTGCGAGTTCTTAGTATCTTTGAGCCATTAGAAGCAACGCTATATGCGAATGAACCTACCGATGGTGTGTTGTGATTTGCTTTCATTTTAGTATCTTTGAGCCATTAGAAGCAACAAAAGACAACAACGAACCGGGTAAAAGTGGGTTGTGATTTGCTTTCATTTTAGTATCTTTGAGCCATTAGAAGCAACAGGTATTTGTAATAGACGATTTGGAGAGCAGTTGTGATTTGCTTTCATTTTAGTATCTTTGAGCCATTAGAAGCAACTTTAAGTGGGGTGTTCCACTGTTCCAACAGTTGTGATTTGCTTTCATTTTAGTATCTTTGAGCCATTAGAAGCAACTCTCAGGAGCGACCAGCATAGCGTCAGCAGGTTGTGATTTGCTTTCATTTTAGTATCTTTGAGCCATTAGAAGCAACTACAGTAAACGGGCGTTCGTAGACGGGTCAGTTGTGATTTGCTTTCATTTTAGTATCTTTGAGCCATTAGAAGCAACAGTGGAAAGACCGCATGTATAACGTCTGTAGTTGTGATTTGCTTTCATTTTAGTATCTTTGAGCCATTAGAAGCAACGTTTTCTGATGGGATGAAGCCCGGTAAAGTGTTGTGATTTGCTTTCATTTTAGTATCTTTGAGCCATTAGAAGCAACTACCGATGAAGTGAAGGCGCAGCTGGAGGCGTTGTGATTTGCTTTCATTTTAGTATCTTTGAGCCATTAGAAGCAACTTGCTGACGTATATTCATGGAAGGAAGTTAGTTGTGATTTGCTTTCATTTTAGTATCTTTGAGCCATTAGAAGCAACTGATTATCAGTTATTAGTTCATATTCAAATAGTTACACCACTATTTAGAATTTAAAAAAGAACTTAGTTTCCAAGAGAAAATCTCGCCAAATAGCGGGATTTTCTTTTCAGAATAACTCCAACTGTTGTCCTGGCGTATTCACATCCATTGTTTTTTTTCCATAGAAAAGTTCAATATTTCCAAATTGTTTGTCTGTAATACACATGATTCCTACATTTCCATGTTCAGGTAGAAACGATTTAACTCTTTTTATATGTACCTCTGCATTCTCACTGCTCGCACAATGACGAACATATATAGAAAATTGAAACATCGTAAATCCATCTTTTTGCAGATTCTTTTTAAAATCTACATATGCCTTCTTATCCTTCTTCGTTTCAGTAGGCAAATCAAATAGTACAAGTACCCACATAATGCGATATTCACTAAATCGGTCCATTTACATCTCTGGATAGAATATTCTACGTAACTCACCACTAAAACACTTATATAGAGAAGCTGTAGTTTGCCCGACAGCTACCATCAATGGACTGCGCTTTCCTGAAATGTTAGTTTCCAATGTAGGAATAGTTAGTAACTGTGCCTTCAATTCTTTTGTCAGTTCAGTATAATTCAATCCTTTCTTAACCATACCATACACCAATCTATCCACGTACGGGCGATATGGTTCCATTATATCATCTGCCAAACAATAAGCATTATAACGATTATGATGATGTATCCCCAAAGTTGGCAACAGTCCACTTATAACCAATCCACGGGCAACAACTGCACGCAAGATGGCATACCCATAATTTAACAGATTATTAGGTGGAATACCTTCTCTATCTCTTGTAAATCCCTCTATCTTAAACAGATTTTTCCAATAGTAGGCGGCAGCACGAGCCTCCAAATTATCCAGGTCTCCACTTTTCACATCAGCAGCCCATACCTTCATGCATTTTATTTCTTCTCCAGCACATTCACTTAATACTACCGCCTGATTTTCTATTTTAGCTCTTATAGTTTGCTGCCATAGCTGTTTCGTCAATGGTAGAGAAGCATCAAGTTGTTGACGAAATCTCTCGTTCTGCGTAGTGTTTCCATACAAAGGAAGCATCAAACCAACTGGCATACTTTTACTGTCACATGTTATGATTGCACAATTATTTTCAAGCAAAGTTTCCAAGACCCCTGAAGTGACAGTTATCTGTTTATTATCCAATACCACTACTCCAATATCTTCTATGGGCTTAGTCACCTCAGATGTTTGTTTAAACCCTTCAGGCAAAGTGTTATTTTTAACAATCTCCGGCAGTTTAATCACTAACTGAGCATTCTTCAAAGATAGATAAACAGGATTTCCGAAATAAAATGTTTTCTTAATCATAGTATGCAGACTTTAAAAATTATTTATTCATTATTTGCGTAAAAAGGCGGTTGCAACGTATTTTTGTCTATCAACATCCAATAAAAATTATCAAGAGAAATATAACCTTCTTGGACTAGTTCTAGATTTTCAATTTCTAGTATGCATTTATACCCTATTACTTGTGCCAGCCACAACTTAAAAAGGCTCTACTTTAGGAAAATGAATAGATTAAACAATACGAAAAAACCTATTTATATTTACTGTTTGAATCTTTCGTCTTTTGCCATCTTCCGTTTTGATCTTGAGAAAGTTTAATACCACTCATATCAATACTCTCCCATAGAAACAATTTGTCCAATATGATTTACCCGAACTTTAATTACACCATTTATGCCATTTTTTCCGCATCTTATCCAAGTAATGAATTTCAATTCATTTGAATTATTTTGTATGCTTGTCTCCAAATGATGCCTGAAAGTATAATCATTCAAACCAATCTTTTGTACCCTAAATAAATTAGGACTTATCAATGCATAATTTTCAGGATTTAGCAAATCTATTTCTTTGGGATTAAATCCCGTTTTTTCATTAGGAAATACAAAATACTCATTCTGCTTCATACTGAAAAGGAACTGCCATCCTTCACTTCGCTTATAATCCTTATCTACAACTGGTTGTCGAAGATTAACTCGCGCTACTGCTTCAAAGAAAGATATCACATCCTCACCAAGTTCATACCTCGGACTACCATTCTCATCAAGTATAACCTGCCCCATTTTGTCCACAACCGGTTTTCTATAAATAGCTACATGGTGATTATTACTGGTATTCACAAAATCTGTAGGAATACCTTTACCTTCTTTATCTAAAATAGGATTACCATCCTTATCTTTTTTATCATGTAAAGCCTGCGCATTACTGATACCTCTAATCGCAACGCGTTTTACGGATATTCCTTTTTCTTTATTCAACCATATCGGATTCTCCTCAATATTAGAAAAAGCTCTTTGAGCATCTCCTCCATATTCTTCAAGCCGTTTTTTCAAAAGTGTACGTATCCTGGCATCCACTACTTTATCTATACTCAATTTGGGATCAATGGGCTTACGTATAGTATATACAGTTTCAAATTCTACGATTTTTACCCTATCCGGAACTTTCTCCATTTTATTTTCATCCAGATAAACAGGATTCTTATCCAGAGAGTTTTTACCGGTAAACGCTTTCTTTGGATCATTATCATAAGCTTCCAAACGTTTTAGTAAAGCATTCCGGTAAGCAGACTTACTTACATTGGCAATCTTACTGGCATCAAAAGAAGCATTTACTTTTTCATCTCTTATGATACACTGCCGATAACTACCGTATATGCTTTCCAAATGCAACTGTCCCCGTGGAGTTTGTTGCAACTTCAGATTTTCACCATTTTTTTTCTTTGTACGATTTATATTGTTAGTAACGACTTTATTCTTTGCCTTGATGGAAACCAGTATATTTTCCAAATGATGCTTCGCTTCCGTACGGAACAGTTCCAATGGTATGGGTGCAAGTGCTTTCCCTTTCTCAAAATATTTATTCTTTATTGCTGTTATGTTGGCATGTTCTTTAGAGCCTGACATCCAAAAAGCATTTTTATTATTAAAATACTGAATAAAAACATCTTTGGTAAAGGCCACTGTCAACGCATCCATAGCATGATGCCGATGGTCGTTCCTTTTACTCCAATCCTTGATTTTTTTTATAATTCTCCCGTCTTTATCCTTAAAAGTTTCAACGAAACCCAATGCTTCGTATTTCGGCAGATTCAGTTCCTTCATGATATCCACTAATTGCCAATCTTTCCGTAATTCATCAGTTATAGAACCAGTAGTAGCTACTACACGACGGGAAATTTCACTCAACATTGACAGAGCTTTCTTAGCAATGTATTGTGTGTTCCGCAAGTCACGATCAATGAAACCATCAGGAATGTCCTGATCTTCCATTTTTAATTTCTTCAGCTTAGTCTTCTTGTCCTTAAATAATGCTTCACAATGATTAAGATATCGTCGTAAACCATCATTGCCATATTTTTCCTTTACAAAATCATAAGCCGTTTTATTACCTTTCTCTATGTTGACAGCTCTATACTCTAATGTTTTATTGGACAAGGAATCATCAAAAAGTCGAGCTTGAGGAATGATATGTTCTATGTCAATCTCTTTACTGAAGACCTTTTCTCTCGGGATGTATTGGTCTGAATACAAAGTTTTATATCCGTTATCCTTCAACTCTTCATAAAGCTTATAACGAATAATATCATTGCGAGTGACATGCATCATGCCAAATTCCGTTTGCAGCAATTGGCGGATAGCCTCATGTTCGCGAGTATTTTGAGCAATAGACTTTGCCAGTTCTTCTCTTTCTTTAGCACCTTTCTTCAGTTCTCGAGCCAATTCTACACGAATCTCATCGGGTTTACCATAAGTATCAATAACTGCATTGACTACATTAACCATCTGATTCAAAATCTTCTCAACAACAGGATTGCGCAAACTATTCTTAGGAAGGATTTCCAACCTATTTTTCAACACCTTATTATCTATTTCTTCTCTGGTTAACGAAGATTTGGAATGTCGATATCCTGCATATTCACAGGCAACATCATATTGATTACCCTCTTTCAAATAAGGTAATATTTTTTTATAGCCTTTGCGCTCAAGCTTCCATAGTCCTCTTGAAACGATACATTTGCAAGCACTGAGGCATATTCTTTTTCCACGCTGCAAAGCCTCATCAATGCCTCAATTAACTTGCCATTTCCGGTGGGGGTATTATCACCTTCAAAAGAATACAACAAGTGCCAAAGTCTGAAATAAGGTTGTTTTTCAAGCTCTTTGTCATCCTTGCTCAAATCAATAGAGAACAATTCCGTATTCCATCCTAAATCAGCAAATATGATTTGAAGCTTCTCAATTATCTCATCAGCTGAGTTTTTAAAATTCACCGACTCATAGCCATATTTCTCAATCATCTTGCTATATGCCGAAAAAAGGGCAAAACCTGTACGATTACCGTCAATCTGCTTAAAATTCAAATCCAATTCCTTTGGGTCTTCAAATAGCAGTTTCAGTACTTCTGCTTTTTTCATGTTTTCTCTGACAAAAAGTTCTTTTGCCAAGAGTTCTTTCTCTTCCTGATACAAATATCGTTTTCCTTCCACCAGCAAAATATCTTCCGTATCACTAAACAATGTTGTTGACTTCCTGTCTTGCTTCCGTTTAGTTCTTCTATCTGCCACATAAACTTCTACGTCGTTCAACGTCTGCCATATTTTGAATTCCTGGAACAATGGATGTGAACGGGGGATCACTTTGCAACCTATAATTTTAGTTTTTCTTTTTCCATCCTTTTCCACTATAATTTCCCGTTGTTCAAACTCACAGGTACTAATCAGTCCTTTTTGACTTTTCAAACGACGTTGATAGAAGATAATGATATCGCGAATTTCTTTTTTTAGTTCAACAGTCAGCTCCTTGTGATACAAGCTCTGTTTCTCCCATATCGTATTAAATTCATCTAAATAGTCTTGTCGATAAAAGACCTTATTGCGCAAACTACCATTAGGATTTTTATCTAATTCAGACATCAGAGACTGACCTACCGTCTGATGATTGAAGAAGAGTTCTTTACTACGATCACTAATGGCACCTAGATAACCACTTGATGCACTAATCTGTCCGTTAATTTCTTGCAAGACAATAGCTATTATTTCAGGATTCAACTGTTCGGAAAGGGCTTGTACGCGCCAACGGTAGTTTTCAAGTTTCTGTTCATACCCTTTGGTAGTCCGTTTGATACCAACAAGTTTATACTCTTTTATCCGTTCTTCCGTTCTTGCTTCTTCGTTATTCCACACAGAATCACCTTCAGTCCAAACAAAATACTTTGATAGAATGGTCCAAGTCTGAGTTCTATTCTTCCCTCTTACTTCTTCCTTTGCAGTATCACAAAAAGATTCGGGATTGAACTGTTTTTGAAAATTCCATATCTTGTCAAACTCATCTTGCAAATCTGAACGATAAAAATCCGGTAGTGTCTTCTTCCCCGCCTCAAGCAACTGCAGACACAATTCCCCAGGATTCAGGTCCTCGTCATAAAGCTTTTTAGCCACGTCCATTCCATCAATTAATACACCATCCTCATCCCCTTTGGCTTTGCGGCTACTCTTATAACCACGTTTTTTATTAATCATTAGTAATACACGTGCAAATTCTTCTAAAGATATCTCTTCTTCCACAGCTTTTGCTCTTAAACGATACGTTTCAAAAGTTGTTTTATTACCTTGTTCCGACATCAATGTCCCAGCTGTAATGAATTCATGTTTTTTCAGCACTTCAACAAGAGCTTCACGACGCTGTTTATAGCGTTGCAAGTTACGGCGCATCCCTCTTTTAAGAGTTCTATCTGCGTTTGTAGTAATACTTTTTCCTTTTTCAAAGTTCTGTGCTTCATCTACAGTTAAAGGATTTACCCGCACACCAAGTTTGATAATAGAGGATTTTTCTTCATCGTTCGCTCCTTCATTAACCAAAGCCCAACCAATACTACTTGAGCCTAAATCTAACCCCAATATTTTTTTCATAACATTTCGTTTTCAAAGTTCTTCTACACAAAAGTATGAAAAATATTCAATAGGAAGAATAAAACAAACTATTTTTATTCAGAATATTTTATTACCAAAGGCCTCTCATATAAAAACACAATAAAATATTTCATAAAGGGTTAGGGTATATCATTTTTATTTCCTATCTTTGTCGAACTAAAATGAAATCAAATCACAATAAGGATTATTCCGTTGTGAAAACATTAGGTTCCCTCGTCCTTTAACGGGGGATTTTTTATGCCTTGCCCCTACTACACTTTCAACACCATGCACAATTATTAATTCTTTTCCTAAAAACCCTCCATCGTTTCACTATTATTTATACCTTTGCATACTAAATTTTTTCCATGCAAAGGATATGATATTTTCATGCAACAGTTGTTGCACGAAACATATACAAATATTGCATGAAAGAGTTACACTTGTTGCACAAATAAATTCATGCGAATGCAATATTAATTCGTCGAAACTAAAGAATTTAATTACTGAAGGAACAAGAATATATTTATGCACCCTAAAAAACTAACATCATTAACCCTTTAACTCAAAATCTTATGAGTGCATATTATGATCTTTACGAAACGCCCAATCCGAAAGGGAAAAAAGAAAAAAAAGCGCTACATGCCCGCATCTATCCCAAAAAGACATACACCACCAAAGAGTTCCTGAAACAAGTAGCTATGCTCCAACACCTTCCGTACGCCCTGTTGGAAGGAGCTCTACAGGGTATTATGGACGAATTGTGCGAATTACTATCGGACGGTAATATCGTAGAATTAGGAGAACTCGGCTTCCTTAGTACATCCCTGAAGTGCCTGCGAGAAGCCACACCGGAGAAAAAGATACGTGCAGAATCAATCGTCTTCAAAAATGTGTGTCTGCGCACTAGCAAGGCGTTCAAAAAGAAAATGAGAACTCAAATGATATTAGAACGTATCCAGTCACCTACCCGCCCTTCAAAGGGAGACATCAATATCGAAAAGAAAAAAGAAGCATTGCTCACATTTCTCGATAAAAATGTCTGCGTCTCACGGAGAGAATACATTAGGCTAACCGGTAGCGGAGAGCGAACTGCCATGAACGAGTTGAATGCATTTATCACTGAAGGTATCCTACGCCGGCGCGGAACAGGCAGAAACGTAGTATACATCAAAAATGAAGAAGGAAAATGAAAGAATTAGATCAAAACCCTACGCAGTGGTTCGTCTTCTTTAAAGACCAACTGCTGCTGAAAAAGGAAAAAACAGAAAAAGGAGAAATTAAATACTGTGTACCTTATGGTGCAGAAGCACCATTGAAAACCGACGCAGGCAGTACAATCCACGAAGTATTTCTGCCTACGGATGAAATGGTACATACATTTGCTATTGAACAGCTCGTTGCAGAAACAGAAGAATGGATTATGGTCAACCTACGGGGGTCTTATGAATACATCACCCTGGAAGAATATAAAGCCGCCGGAAAAGCATACCAGATATTGTATTGGGACCAGCACAGTCGCTTCTGTTCCGTATGCGGTATGCCTACCGAACAGCAAACGCCTATCATGAAAAAATGTCCTTCTTGCGGTTACGAAATGTATCCACCCATCTCTACCGCTATCATCGTACTGATACGCCGAGGAAAAGAAATTCTGTTGGTGCATGCACGCAACTTCCGCGGAACATTCTATGGTCTGGTAGCCGGATTCCTGGAACCCGGGGAAACTCTAGAACAATGTGTACAACGGGAAGTAATGGAAGAAACGGGATTAAAAGTGAAAAACATCACTTATTTCGGAAATCAGCCCTGGCCCTATCCCAGCGGATTGATGGTAGGTTTCATTGCCGATTACGAAGACGGAGAAATCAAACTGCAGAAAGACGAACTTAGCGCCGGTGCTTTCTACTCCAAAGAGAACCTTCCGGAAATTCCACGTAAACTAAGTATCGCACGGAAAATGATAGACTGGTGGCTAAATCAAAAAGAAGAATTAAAAAGTTAAAAGGAAGAGATAAATGAAATAAGAACAGATTGCGGAGGACACGCACTCAACAAACGAACAACTACGAATGAAACGACTCTCATTCACATCAACCAATCACGTGCAACCGCAATCTGCATTTTATCTCTATCAGCAACTGCCTCCCGGCAGCCGACAACTTTTAATTCTTAATTCTTCTATTTCAAATTATCAGAGTCCCACCTTTCCCTCAATCAACAGTATCACCGCTATCACGGAACAAGCTGCAATAGCCAGTGCCAGCCAACGTTCGGCAGGAGAAAAAATCAGTTCGCCCTGCGCCCGGTTCTGTTTGCGTGCCACTACATAGAAGTAGATACCAACCAAATAGAAGATGGACGTCACGAGCAAGAGTAATAATCCGCCTGCATAGAGCAACCAAAGGCAGAACAGGGAAGACACAATACCGATAAAGCGGTATTGACCAATCTTCTTCGGATCTGTTGTGTTCAGTTCCCCTTTCATAAAGCTGGCTTTCACCAGATAGATTCCGCAGAACAGATAAGCGGGAAGGATCATGACACCGGTAATATCAATAGCTGCATCGTAAACCGACTTCGCCATAGCAACCATCACCATAAATACCTGCATGATGATACTGGATATCAACAAGGCATAAATAGGTGTCGACTTCTTATTCTCACGCAGGAATGACTTCGGCAATATCTTCACCTGAGCAGCCGTATAGGGCACTTGCGCACACATCAGCGTCCAGGCAATCCAACCACCGATAACGGAAACGATGACACTGAGCACAACAAAAGTATAAGCCCACTCACCCACCGCATGTTTCAGCACATAAGCCACGGACGGGTCATCCAACTTCGCCAGTTCAGGCTGGTGCATGATACCGTAGGATAAAACGCTGATTAACGCATAAAGCACCAACGCCAGCAGGAACCCGATCACACCTGCTTTACCCACATCTTTGCTGTTGCGGGCATGGGCAGACATCACCACAGCACCTTCCACACCTATGAAACACCAGAGGGTGACAAGCATGGTACTCTTTACCTGTGCCCCTATGGAACCCAGATCAGGTGTATGTCCCCAGAAGTCAATGCTCAGCGCGCCTATTTTAAAGAAAATAAAGAGGATAATGACAATTAATATCAACGCCGCGAACTTCACGATAGTGACTATTGTATTCAGAGCAGCGGCAGCTTTCACACCTCTTGCCACAATGAAATACATGGCCCAAATGAAGAACGATCCAAACACCACCGTCTGCCAGCCATGATGAAGCAGCACAGGGAGGAACTCACCGAACGAGTCATTGAGCATCACGGCAAACGCCACGTTACCCATAGCTGCACACAGCCAGTATCCCCAGGCAATGTTAAATCCCACATAATTGCCAAAACCCTCTTTTGCGTACTGATAGATACCTGCATTGAGATCAGGACGGGCATCGGCCAACACCTTGAAGTTGAGCACAAGGAACAATACTCCCACCCCCGAAATAACCCAGGAGATAAGAGTGGCCCCTAACCCCGCTCCTTGTGCCATGTTTTGCGAGATATTGAAAATACCTCCACCAATCATGGAACCAAAGACGATGGCAACGAGTCCGCCCAATCCTAATTTCTTTGAAGTATCCGCCATATCACTTATTTAGCTAATGGTGCGATTCATCTCCGGGGTGATGGTCACCAAGTTGCCACGTATTTCAAGCGGCATAACAGAGGTGTAAGGAATAAGATTGAAATTTTCAATTCCGGCTTCGTGCAAGGCGAGGTTATAGGTTTCATAAGGCTGAGGTGGGATACCGTCGTTAAAGGCGCCTGTACCACCAATTACAAATCCGAAAATGGGATAACGTGTCCCTTTCATTTCATCCATGATAAAAATATTTATATAGTTAAAGTTTAGGTTAGGTCTTATTATTCAATCATTGTCAGGTGCTCCAGTCCCAGTTTCTTTTCCCACTCGTCGATAGGCATACCTTTCAGGTCGGCAGCTTTCATCCCGGCAGGAATAGCATTCTGAGCCAGATAAATGTACGGGGCGCAAGTCAACGCGCAACCCACTTGGTTCGGTTCTACGAAAGTGTACTTGTAGCCTACATAAATGCGGTCGTACTCTACCGACTGGTCTTGTCCGCACAGCACAATGCTGTTGGTTACTTTACGGAGTGAGCCTTCCAGAAAACCTATGATTTCTGCTTCGGTGGAGTTGTCATCGCCATACGTGTTGGCATCCTCGATGAAAAGGCAAGAGCCGTCACTACGATTTTTCAGGATAGCAATGCCAATGGCCGACCATACCCACAGTGGACCGCGGGCTGCCACATCCTTGTTGGCGCAGATGACATGTGCACCCGGCATCGGCGGGAAACGTCGTTGCCCCTCACGTCCGAAGAGGCGTTCGCTTGCTTCCAGCAATGGGCGGGCATTATATACGGGAATAGCGGGTTTTCCATCCGGTTGTTCCTGCATGTACATGGGTTTCTCCTTACCTGTAGCAATATCTTCATGTACAGCGAGATCGTATCCCCATACAGCACCGTTCTGGCCGCAGAAAGAAGATACGGTCAGCATGTTGATTTGTCCGATATAGGCGTCATTCTTTTCGCAACGGTCATACGAAACAATGTTTTCGGTAACTGCGTCAAGGTCTTTTACATCGACTGTGCCCACTGAGAGTTTCATGGTAGAGATATATCCCTGACCATTCGGAGCACCGGGGTTCATGTAACCCATGCAGAATTCTTTACTTGGCCCTACAGCCTGTTCAATCACTTTAGCGGCATCATACTTAATGTCGGCAACAAGATCTTTCATAACTATTTTAGTTTAGGTTTAGATGTTGCATATAGAACGGCATTTAACAGAGAATGATTAGAGGATTGACTTAAAGAAGGTAAAAGAACCTTAATCCGAAAAGAATGCACACACTACCCGGTAAAAAACAGAAAAGGTGTAACCCTTCGCAGGATTACACCTTTCCTTCTGCCTTACAGCAAATTATCCTTAGATACCGAGTGACTTACGAACAGCCACCACCTTTTCTTCTGCTTCTGCATCTGCACTGCCGTAGCATTTCGGACAACCCATTTCGCCCTTCACCTCGATATAGAACTTAATCTTCGGTTCGGTTCCCGACGGACGAACAGAAATCTTTGTGCCGTCTTCCGTGAAGTATTGAAGCACATTGGAAGCTTCCGGCATATCCAGGTCTTTCACATTTCCCTGGGCATCGATAGTTTTCAATGTCTTATAGTCCTTAATCAGCTTAACGGGTGAACCTCCGATTTCCTTCGGCGGATTAGCACGGAAATTATCCATCATAGCCTTGATTTCGTCCGCACCACTCTTACCTGGTTTCACTACGTTCACAGTAGTTTCCTTAGAGAAACCATATTCTACGTAGATGTCCATCAGCACGTCATACAGCGTCTTGCCCTGATCTTTTGCCCAGGCACATATTTCAGCCAACAGTGAACAGGCAGAAACAGCATCTTTGTCACGAACAAAGTCTTCTGCCAGGAAGCCGTAGCTTTCTTCACCGCCACCGATGTATTGTTGTTTGCCTTCGCTCAAACGAATTTCGCGTGCAATCCACTTGAAACCGGTGTAGCAATCGCGCATCTCAATCTTATTCTTGTCGGCTACGGCTTTAATCAGTTCAGTAGTCACAATGGTCTTTACGATGAAGTCATTAGGCTGCATCTTACCCATTGCAATACGGTTCTTGATGATATAATACAAGAAAATCAAACAAGTCTGGTTACCGTTGATAAGCACCCACTCGCCCTTATCATCCTTGCAAGCCATGCCCACGCGGTCGGCATCCGGGTCGCTTGCCATCACAATGTCAGCATCGATCTTCTTTGCCAATGCAATAGCCATAGAGAGCGCTTCCGCATTTTCAGGATTCGGAGATACCACTGTCGGGAAATTGCCATCCTTCACCATCTGTTCGGGCACGCAATTGATGTTTTCAAATCCCCATTCCTTCAATGAAGCAGGAATCAATACGCGGCCTGCACCGTGCAAAGGAGTGTAGACAATGCTAAGATCCTTCTGACGCTTAATCACTTCCGGATCAATAGAGATAGAATGAACCTTATCCAGATAAATCTTATCGATGTCTTCACCGATAATCTGAATCAAATCTTTATTGCCATTGAATTTAATATCATCAACAGTCACCTTGTTTACTTCGTCGATGATAGCGGTATCGTGTGGAGCAAGCACCTGGGCACCGTCATCCCAATAAGCCTTGTAACCATTATATTCTCTCGGATTGTGGCTGGCAGTGATATTGATACCGCTCTGGCAACCGAAGTGACGGATAGCAAATGAAACTTCCGGTGTAGGACGCAAATCATCGAAAAGATACACCTTGATGCCGTTTGCAGAGAAGATATCGGCAGAGATTTGAGCGAACTTATCGCTATTGTTGCGGCAGTCGTAACCCACCACTACAGAAATCTGTTCTTTATCTTTGAAGCATTGGTTCAAGTAGTTGGAAAGCCCCTGTGTTGCAGCACCTACGGTATAGATATTCATACGATTGGTTCCTGCACCCATAATGCCGCGCAAGCCACCCGTACCGAATTCCAAATCCTTATAGAAACAATCTATCAGTTCAGTTTTATCTTCGTTTTCCAACATGCGTTTTACTTCAGCCTGAGTTTCGGCATCATAAGCCGGGGTGAGCCACTTCTGGGCTTTCTCAGTTACCTGCTTGATAAGTTCCTGATTTTCCATACAATTATTGTTATTTTAGAGGTTAAAATATATCTGTTGTTTGTAAGACACAAATGTAGGCGAATAAGTTCAATTATCCTACTTTTTCATTAAAGATTTACACTGCTTTGTACAGATTTCACAGGCTTTTTATTGTTCCTGTAAAATCTGCAAAGCCTGCAACAGGGTATTATTCCGGCATTTTATAGCGGTCGCCGGTTTGCTTCACATATTCTTCCAGAAACTCTTTCGGGTATCCGGGACGAATCACACCTGCCGGTTGGCCGATAGCATTACGCTCGAACTTACCATCTTTCATACGCTTCACTACGCCATCGTTATATTTCACGATAAGGAACTCACCCAGACGTTTCCAGGTGTCGAGAGTACTTTGTGCTGTCATGTTCGTATAGTTGGTCAGGAATGCTTTTGCCTGTGCCGGGTCTTTAGAGTAGAGCTTGGATGCAGCAGATTCAATGCCTTCCTGCGCATCGTTGAAAGTAGTTTCCAGTTCGGTTTGAGTGGCACGTACATCATCAATCAGCAAGTCGTAACGAGGATAAACCATGTTTGCCACCCAGTTGAAAATCCAGAAAGAAGAATTCCAGGAGAAGGTGATATAATCAGCACCATCTACGCGAGAGTAACATACAGGCACTTTATCCGTGCAGCAATATACAGGAGTGAAAACCGTCATGTTGGCATCATCCGTACCGAACCACAACACACCACCGATGGCATCGGGCATAGTAGAGCGCATCTGAGATACAAACACGAAACCGGATTGCTGGGTAGAGATGGGGCGCTCATTGAAGTATTCCTGGCCGTTCACCTTGAAAGAAAGCGGAGAAAGACGGTAAGGAGTATGATAAGGACCGGCACCGAAATCTTTGCTGATGTCCAGCGGAGTACCTTCGTAATGGTCGCGCATGGCATTCTTCACGTCTTGCACAGAGATTTTGCGGTTGGCTTTCAGATAAAGTGGCATGGGTTGGTCGGTTTTACCTTCTATATAAGGAAGGAACTCTTCACCACGGTCGGTAAACATATTGAAGTAACTCCATACACGGGCTTCGCAATAACGGCGTGCACCGAAATCCAGAGGGGCATAGGCGTCTGCAAAACTAAAGTCCTTGTTCACTCCGTTGAAGTAACCTTTTTCACGGGCGAAAGAGACAACATCGGAAGAGTACATGCAGTTGTTTTTATCGTTCATGTCGAACTGATGGATACGTGATTGGTTGGCATGTGCCGAGATGCAATCATCGGGGATGCGTACAGCCACCCATACGGCACCACGCACACCGGGGCCCTTGCCAATCATCTCCATAATCCAGATTTCATTCGGATCGGCGATAGTGAAAGACTCGCCACTGCTATAATAGCCATATTCCTGCACAAGGTCAGTCATCACCTTGATGGCCTCGCGAGCGGTACGGGCACGTTGCAAACCGAGATAAATCAGACTTCCGTAGTCGATAATGCCGGTCGTGTCTACCAGTTCGGGACGTCCGCCGAAAGTGGTTTCTGCGATGGTAAGCTGGAATTCGTTGATATTGCCAATGACGTTATACGTCTGGCGTGCCTGCTCAATCCGTCCCAGATATTTGCCGGTGTCCCACTCATGCACATCCATTAATGTACCTTTCTTATGCATTCCCGCAGGATAATGATATAACTCGCCAAACAACCCGTAAGAGTCGGCAGAATAAGAAACAATTGTAGAACCGTCTGTGGAGGCATTTTTACCAACAATGAGGTTGGTACAAGCCAGTGCATTCACCACTGCAACCGCCACAAATAAAACGGAAAGAGTCAGTCTTTTACTTTTCATACTTCTATTATTTTAATTATTGATTCGTGTATCGTATCTATTATCTCCATAGCAAGTCTGTATGATCTCCGTATCCGGTCCGTACCATCTCCGTGTCAGGTCCGTATGATCTCCGTACCTATAAGATACGGAGATGGTACGGAATTGGTACGGAGCAGACACGGAGATGGCACGGAGATAGCACAGACTTGTTTACCAGACAAACGTAAACTGTTCTGTTGTCCGGTTGCCACAACCATCCGTCACAGTGATTTCCACCACGTGCTTGCCCCGTTCCACTCGTTTAGGGTCAATCTCATACACCAGGTTTCCGCTGATGGAGTTAGGTTTGCCAAACAAGGCATACTCCCCATCGATGGTGCCGCGATAGCTGCTTATGCCGGTTTCTTCATCCTTCGCTTTAAACACAATGCGCCCCGTACTTCCCCACTGTTTCGGGTTCAATGGAGTGATTTCGGGCGGCACGGTATCTATGGCAACAGTATAGGTACCTAATTCCCGGATAGTGGTTTTCATGAAGCCATCCTCGTACTTACCACCTATGCCATATTTTTTTCCACGGGAATTCACACTTGCCACATAGTACTTCGACATATCTTCCAATGGTTTGCGCCTCAACCCGATACGCAACTCACAACGGCCATGCAAAGGAATACGTGTATCATTCAACTGATAAGTAAACGCGATGTCTCCACTATCCGCCCGCACAGCATAATTCAGATATGCATCATCATACAATATTCCGCGAGGAATCACCAGAGACAGACCGGGTTCCTGCAGATAGTTCACCTTGTTCCATCGGAAAGTATACTTCTCACGATGTTCCACGGGAGCTATCGTCGTCCGCTTTCCATGCACGGTGAAACGCACTCTCGAGGTATTCCCCAGCGCATCCTTCAGCGTATAGACAAAGCGGTACGGACGCTCTTCATTAATATCTATCAGTCCCCGGTTATCATTTGAAGCATGTAGCATCCTCAGCGTATTTCCCGGTTCGATGAACGATTTCATATATTGCCCGTAGGTCCATGAATTTATCATGCGGTTTTCATTCTCCGAGAAACGGTCCACCACACTGCGGAACACTTCCACGCTATCCACTTCCAGAATAACCGTATGCACACCGTAACGGTTATGCACCCCGTCCATATAGTCGTAAGCACGGATACCTGCTCCTATCACTCCCCATGCAGTGATGGGTTGTTTGGGGTTGAGCGGAAATGACTGTCGTTTCTGAGTTCTGTCCACCACTCCCTTGCCGGGTTGCGGGAAAAGCATGATGCTTTCGGCACGGGGGGCAGTCGTATCCTTTACTTTCTTCTTGAAGAATGGCAGAGGGTCGATATAATCATCCGTATCCGCCTCGAACACATCAAGATGCAGGTGCGGACCGAAAGAATATCCGGTATTGCCACTCAAAGCGATTATTTGCCCTGCACGTACAGGATACTCGCCCGGTTCGGGTGTAATCTCTATTTCCCATGTCTCCTTTTCGTACTGCAAATCTTCCACCCGGCGGGCTACGTCGCCCACAAAGGCACTGAGGTGACGGTTGATTGTATTGTATCCATTATTATATGCCACATCGAGCACATAGCCCGAACCATGAGTGACACGGATGCGCGAAATGTATCCGTCGGCCAGCGCCCGCACGGGTTTACCGATGGTGCCGCCCGTCTTGAAGTCGAGTCCGCCATGGAAATGGTTGGCGCGTATCTCACCGAAATTACCGGAGAAGGTAATAGGAAAATCGAAAGGAGGAGTAAACGTAACCTCCTGTGCACGTGCAACTCCGCCAAACATCAATAATAAAGATAAGTAAATCGCAGGTTTGGTATATCTATTCATAGGTGTAATCTCATTTTTAAATGCAGGCAAAGATAAAAAATATCCCCATCTCTGCCACAATAAATACCATATTTGTACACAAAGATATTTGCAGAATCCGCCTTATTCCATATCTTTGCAACACAACTAATCAAAATTATCTATTACTGACAAACTATGAATGATACAGTTTTCCTCTGCGCATGCCTCACTTTAGCGGTACTTATCGTTATAGGTCTCATCGTTATGATTGTCACCATTCGCCGCTTGCGCAAGACACAAAAAGAGGTGCAAAAACACGAAAAGACGGAAGTGCTGGAAAAGAAATATGACTGGTACAGGCATTAATCATTTCAGATTCAAACAATAACCATCCTCTGGAAGGGATATTGAAAGCATGCAGACACTTGACGTTTTCAGATTAAAACTTGCATAAAAATACTGTTGTAAAACACCTTGCCCGCGTGAACATCGAAACTGATAATTCGTTACCTTGCGACATGTTTAACCCCCAATTAAAATTGTAAAGGTTATGATTATCGGAGTACCTAAAGAAATCAAGAACAACGAAAACCGTGTAGGTATGACCCCTGCCGGAGTAGCCGAGTTGGTGAAACAAGGTCATACAGTGTATGTACAAGCATCAGCAGGTGCAAACAGCGGTTTCGCAGATGAGGAGTACACAGCAGTGGGTGCGAAAATGCTGCCGACCATCGAAGCGACCTATGCCGCGGCGGAAATGATTGTGAAGGTGAAAGAACCTATCGCCCCCGAGTACAAACTGATTAAAAAGGGTCAGGTGGTATTTACCTACTTCCACTTTGCTGCCGATAAAATCTTGACCGAAGCCATGATAGAAAGCGGCGGTATCTGTATTGCTTACGAAACCGTTGAGAAAGAAGACCGCTCCCTGCCATTGCTCACCCCTATGAGCGAAGTAGCGGGACGCATGGCTACCCAAGTGGGTGCCCGCTTCCTCGAAAAGCCACAAGGCGGAAAAGGAAAGTTGATGGGTGGTGTGACGGGTGTGCGCCCCGCACGTGTGCTTGTTCTTGGTGGTGGCATCGTAGGAACCAACGCCGCACAAATAGCCGCCGGAATGGGTGCCGAAGTCCTGATTACGGATATCAACCTCTCCCGCCTGCGCTATCTTAGCGAGGTGATGCCGAAGAACGTAAAAACCCTCTATTCTTCTACGCATAATATCAAGATGGAATTACCCAACATAGACCTCGTGATAGGTTCCGTCCTCATTCCGGGCGACAAGGCCCCGCATCTTATCACCAAAGAAATGCTCAAAATGATGAAGCCGGGAACAGTGCTTGTAGATGTTGCCATCGACCAGGGTGGCTGCTTTGAAACTTCCCACCCGACTACGCACAGCGAACCGACGTATGTAGTGGATGGCATTGTACATTATGCAGTTGCCAATATCCCGGGAGCTGTACCGTTCACTTCTACCATGGCACTGACAAACGCAACACTACCCTACACCGTGGCGCTGGCAAACAAAGGCTGGCGGAAAGCATGCAAAGATGATCCTGCGCTGGCATTAGGGCTGAATGTGGTAGAAGGACAGGTGACGTATAAAGCGGTGGCTGATGTGTTCGGATTGAAGTATGAGCCGATAGAATTGTAGCAGTTGCCTCTGAAATATGTAAAAGGGAGTTCCGGAAAAGTGGAACTCCCTTTTTTGTATATATATATGACAATTTACATTTTATCATCAAACAAAAAGTCTTTCTTCCTATAATATGCCCACAGCAACGCCAGCACCGTCACACAAAGATTGAAGATGAACGGAAATTCCTGCGAATGGGTATGGAACAAGAATTGGAAGAAATCGACGATGAACGGACAGAGTAGAACGGCCAAATAGTTCATCGCCATCACAAAAGCCAGTGCCATCGTAGTCTTCTGTGGAATGGCTGTATCGACCGTCTTATCATATATAAGAGGCTGGATAACACCATACCCCAACCCTACTAAAAGACATCCCGGTATTATCAACCATTCTTTGGGTGAAATCCAAATCAGTGCCAGCCCCAGCGCTATACACAACAGACTATAGAATTTCGTCTTCTCCTTCAAGAGCTTCACGACATGGCCTAAGAAGAAGCCGGGTGCCATGATAGCAAGGAAAAAGAGTGAAATCATCATGCCCGAATTACCACTGGAGAAGTGGTGTGCTTCCATCAAAAACGGCAGATTGAAAGTTACGATAAGCACGATATAGGTGGTAAGACCGTAAAAAAGCATCAGTTGCAACAAGTGGCGCACATGGATACCATATTTACCGGGAATGACTGGAACAGCAACATTCGGTGAAGGCGTACTCTCCACTTCGCCGTCCGTATGCTCATTCTTCAAATGAATAGTAAGTATGATAGATGCCAAAGGCAATAAATAGACAACAAAAGGCAGATGCCAGTTTACCTCTGCCAGATATCCCGTGACAGCAGTAGCCACCACCAATGTAACATTTGTGATAGCGGAACTGTATCCGAACTGCTTCACCCGGTAAGTCCCCGTGAAATAACGGGAAATCAGCCCAGTGGAGAGCGGAATAATCAGTCCCGCCCCAATTCCCAGCAGGGCACTGACTGCCACAAGTTGCCACATTTTCGTGGAAAACAGGTACAGCACCCCGCTCGCGGCAAACATCCAGAGCCCCGCGCGTAGCAAGCGGACAAAATCGCGTTTCTCAGCTAATTTACCCGCCAGCAGAATAAAAGGTATAATCAATAACGAAGGTAATGAACTAAGCATCTGGATGTCCAACTCTGTGGCATCCGGAAAAATAGTGGAGAGCTGCCCCAATATGGGAGATACAGCCAACCCTGGCAACGAAGTCAATGCAGATATTGACCAGATGCCAATTAGTGTAATTAAGGGAATAGTCCCCCGTCCGGTATTGATTTTCATATATACAATATTTATATAGTTTGAAACAGTGCAAGAAAAACAATAACGGTTAGAGAAAGTTCAAAGAAAGGGGAAAGGATAAATGATAATTTAGCGGGGTGATATGTGGAGTAACTTAATTCCCCTCCTCCAGTCGGAGGAGGGGTGCCCAAAGGGCGGGGTGGTAGGTGAGAAAGAATTCCTTTTTTATGATTAACAGGTATTTATTACTTACCTACCACCTCCCCCTACGGGTACTCCTCCTCCCGAGAGGAGGAGAATTAAGATACTCTTGTGCCGAAAGGAAATTTTGCTCCAGCGCTACGCTGGTAAATTATCATTTCCCCCTCCCTTCCCTTTAATAAACGCCAAAATATGTAAAACCCCGGAACTTTCCTTTGCAAACGCCGTTGTTGTGGGAAATTCGACGGGGAAAATCCTCGCCGCCTAAACCTAAACTAAAACATTAGTAAAATGGAAGATGTAAATTTCAGAAAAGGTGATGCCAAAACAGAGGTTTTTGGATCAAACAGAATGTTGCAACCCTCTCCGGTAGAGAAGATTCCTGACGGACCTACTACTCCCGAGATTGCTTATCAGATGGTAAAAGACGAAACTTTCGCTCAGACTCAACCACGTCTGAACCTGGCTACATTCGTCACTACTTATATGGACGACTATGCCACCAAGCTGATGAACGAGGCGATCAACATCAACTACATTGACGAAACGGAATATCCCCGTATCGCCGTGATGAACGGAAAATGTATCAACATCGTAGCAAACTTGTGGAACTCTCCTGAAAAGGATACGTGGAAAACAGGTGCGCTGGCCATTGGTTCAAGTGAAGCATGTATGTTGGGCGGCGTGGCAGCTTGGCTGCGTTGGCGCAAGAAACGCCAGGCTCAAGGCAAACCGTTCGATAAACCTAACTTCGTTATCTCAACCGGTTTCCAGGTAGTATGGGAAAAGTTTGCTCAGCTCTGGCAGATTGAAATGCGTGAAGTGCCCTTGACTTTGGACAAGACAACCCTCGACCCGGAAGAAGCCCTGAAGATGTGTGATGAAAACACTATCTGTATTGTGCCTATCCAAGGTGTGACCTGGACCGGATTGAACGATGACGTAGAAGCGCTGGACAAAGCTCTGGATGCTTACAATGCCAAGACAGGTTATGATATTCCTATCCACGTTGATGCTGCCAGCGGTGGTTTTATCCTGCCGTTCCTTTACCCCGAAAAGAAGTGGGACTTCCGCTTGAAGTGGGTTCTTTCTATCAGCGTCAGCGGACATAAGTTCGGTCTGGTATATCCGGGTCTGGGCTGGGTTTGCTGGAAAGGCAAAGAATATCTGCCCGAAGAAATGTCATTCAGCGTAAACTACCTCGGTGCAAACATTACTCAGGTCGGCTTGAACTTCTCCCGTCCTGCTGCTCAAATCCTGGGTCAGTACTACCAATTCATTCGCTTGGGCTTCCAAGGATACAAAGAAGTACAGTATAATTCGCTGACCATTGCGAAGTATATCCATGACGAAATCGCTAAGATGGAACCGTTCGTCAACTACTCAGAAGAAGTGGTGAACCCGTTGTTCATCTGGTACATGAAACCGGAGTACGCCAAGAATGCTAAGTGGACGTTGTTCGACCTTCAGGATAAACTGTCGCAGCACGGTTGGATGGTACCGGCTTATACGTTGCCTTCAAAACTGGAAGACTATGTCGTAATGCGTGTGGTAGTACGCCAGGGCTTCAGCCGCGATATGGCAGACATGTTACTGGGCGACATCAAGAACGCCATCACCGAATTGGAAAAACTGGAATATCCTACTCCTACCCGTATGGCTCAGGACAAGAACCTGCCGGTAGAAGCGAAAGTATTCAATCACGGTTGTCGCAGTCATAAGAAAGCTGCCAAATAATTAAAGTAATGAGGCTGTGCCAGAAGTGCTCCGCTATGTATACGGACGAAAAATCTTTCATCCGCATACACGAAGTAAACTTCTGACATAGCCTTAAATATTCTAACACATTTACATATTATGGATAAAAAGATATCAATCTCTCAAATAAAAGAGGTTGCCCAGGAAGCCTATGAGCAAGTGAAGGGTAACACAGGGGGAAAAAATGCCGATTACATCCCCTATCTTGCCAACATCGACAAGAATTTGTTCGGCATCAGCCTTTGCCTGATGAACGGACAGACTATTAATATAGGTGATACAGATTACCGTTTCGGTATAGAATCTGTTTCCAAAGTGCACACAGCTATCCTTATCCTCCGTCAATACGGAGCGCAAAAGGTGCTCGACATGATTGGTGCAGACGCTACGGGGTTGCCTTTCAACTCCATCATCGCCATCTTGTTGGAGAACGACCACCCATCTACCCCGTTGGTAAATGCAGGTGCCATTTCGGCATGCTCTATGGTAACTCCGATAGGTGATTCTGATAAAAAATGGGAAGCCATCGTACAGAATATCACAGAATTGTGCGGTTCCGCTCCACAATTGATTGATGAGCTGTATAAGTCGGAAACAGCAACAAACTTCAATAACCGTTCCATTGCGTGGTTGCTGAAGAACTATAACCGTATCTATGATAATCCGGATATGGCGCTCGACTTGTACACACGCCAGTGTTCACTGGGTATCACTGCACAACAACTGGGTATTGCTGCCGGAACCATCGCAAACAATGGTGTGAACCCTGTCACGAAACAGGAAGTTTTCGAGGCTTCACTGGCTCCGAAGATTACTTCTATGATTTCTACCGTAGGTTTCTATGAGCATTCGGGTGACTGGATGTACACTGCCGGAATACCTGCCAAGAGCGGTGTAGGCGGTGGTGTAATGGCGGTATTACCCGGAGTATTCGGCGCATCTGCCTTCGCGCCTCCTTTGGACGAAGCAGGAAATTCTGTTAAAGCACAGCTCGCCATCAAGTTCATCATGAACAAATTGGGTTTGGGCGTGTTCAATGGTGACCGTGTGACCATTGTAGAATAAAAAAACAATCTCTCTTTTTCATAAATATAGGCGTCATCAGTCCGTTGAGGATAGATGGCGCCTTTTCCATGAAAGTTCATCACTTTCTCACTTAAGATTCAATTGCTTATAATATTCTTCTTTCTGCTGATTACGTTTCTGTACAAGACTGGTTACGTACACCGTAAATATCGGGAACATCATCATGCCCAGTGCAGCCAGTACAACAGACAGTACACGTCCGGTCACTGTTACCGCTATGATATTAGACCCTACCGTCGTCACATCCATAAAGGCCCACCACAAGGCATCTCCATACCCCGTAACCAACGTATTCGTTCCATGCTCCATGACATAAAATGCCAGGCTGGAGAAATAGACTGTGGCAAGCAGGGTGGTCAAATAAGTGACAAACAATCCGGAGGCCTTATTATACGTCAGCCATCCCACAACAATAGCCATTGCATACCCGCCACGCACCAACGGAATGAAACGCAACAGATAAGTAATCTCATCAGAGAAAGTCCACCCTGCCCAGGAAATTATACTCTGGTACGGGATAGCTACCAACAAGAAAACAAAGTGAGTAGCAAAATAACGTCCTTTATGCTTTGCTAAAAACCACTCTAAAATAAAGTCCAGCAAAAACAGCACGCACACCGCAAACTGAACCTTCATAAATACCGCCTGGGTATAGAAAGGAATACCCTTGAACGTGTCTACTGAAATACTAATCACCAAAAACAGCGAAAGTAGCAGAATAATAATGTGTAAAACACCATAAATTCCCTTCTCCCGCAACGAAAATTCTGAAAGAGCCATTTTCATAATAGTACTAATTTATATGTTATGAATAAAATCGGATTGACTGCCTTGAAACGCCTTACACATGGCATTTGTTTAAGTGTTAAAAAGCTAACTTTCACTTTACCTCCGAAAACAACTCCCCCATGATGTTGTTATAGAGACTGATTTTAAAACATATTTTTCACCTAAAACCTTAACTTATGGCAAATATTAAACAAACAGTGAAGCTGGGTGTGTTCACCCTCGCAATCATGAATGTGACGGCAGTAGTATCCCTACGTGGACTACCAGCCGAGGCCGTTTACGGAATGAGTTCGGCCTTTTACTATTTATTTGCAGCCATTGTGTTCCTTATACCGACCTCACTCGTCGCTGCGGAACTGGCTGCCATGTTCCAGGATAAACAAGGTGGTGTATTCCGCTGGGTGGGCGAAGCCTACGGCAAGCGATTCGGTTTCCTTGCCATCTGGGTACAATGGATTGAAAGTACCATCTGGTACCCCACCGTATTGACTTTCGGTGCCGTATCCATCGCCTTCATAGGCATGAACGATGCACACGACATGTCCCTGGCAAGTAATAAGTACTACACACTCGCCGTTGTACTCATCATCTACTGGCTCGCCACATTCATCTCACTGAAAGGGATGGGATGGGTAGGTAAAGTAGCCAAAGTCGGTGGTATGGTCGGAACCATCATCCCGGCAGCCTTGCTGATTATCTTGGGTATCATTTACCTGGCTACAGGCGGACATTCCAATCTGGACTTCCACAGCAGTTTCTTCCCCGACCTGACGAACTTTGACAACGTCGTGCTCGCCGCAAGTATCTTCCTCTTTTATGCCGGTATGGAAATGGGCGGTATCCACGTAAAGGATATGGAAAACCCATCCAAGAACTATCCGAAAGCAGTATTTATCGGTGCTGCTATCACAGTTATTATTTTCGTGTTGGGTACCTTCGCACTGGGTGTCATCATCCCGGCTAAGGATATCAGTTTAACACAGAGCTTACTGGTTGGTTTCGACAATTACTTCAAGTATATCCATGCTTCCTGGTTGTCACCAATTATCGCTATTGCATTAGCATTCGGCGTACTGGCAGGTGTATTAACATGGGTTGCCGGTCCGTCTAAAGGTATTTTTGCCGTAGGTAAGGCTGGTTATATGCCTCCGTTCTTCCAGAAGACTAATAAACTGGGTGTGCAGAAGAACATTCTATTCGTACAAGGTGGTGCTGTAACTGTATTGAGCCTCTTGTTCGTGGTTATGCCTTCCGTACAGAGCTTCTATCAGATTCTGTCACAGTTGACAGTGGTTCTTTACCTCATCATGTATATGTTGATGTTTACAGGAGCTATCGTATTGCGTTATAAAATGAAGAAACTGAATCGTCCGTTCCGTATCGGTAAGGGGGGCAACGGATTGATGTGGTTCATCGGCGGACTTGGTTTCTGCGGTTCTCTGTTGGCGTTCATCCTGAGCTTCATCCCGCCCAGTCAGATTTCAACAGGTAGTAACACGGTTTGGTTCTCCGTACTGATTATCGGTGCAATCGTTGTTGTTGCAGCTCCATTCATCATCTACGCTTGCAAGAAACCGTCTTGGGTTGACCCGAACACTAACTTCGAGCCTTTCCACTGGGAAGTACAACCTCAGGTTGCCGCATCTGCTGCAACAGCTACGGCTACTACGGCCACTGCTACTACAGCAGGAACTACAAACACAGCTACGGCAACTCCTCATGCAACTCCTACCTCAACCCCTACTGGTACAACAAATAATTCCGGTACACCTAAATCATAGGATTATATCCGGAAATCATGAAATGGGACTGTACATATCGCTTGTACAGCCCCATTTTTTATGAATCTGTTGACGAAAGCCATTCGCCATCGCTCCAAAACGAATAAGCCTTGCCAACGAATCTACTTAGCGCACTGATTATCAACAGATAGCATTTACATTCCATTTACCTCGCAATGTAAAAGCATTTACCGCCGTATGTAACGACCTTTACCTCGGTATGTAACGCTCTTTACCTCGGTATGTAACGACCTTTACCTCGGCATGTAAATGGAGTTACCATTTGGGGTAAACGAAATTCCCGTGGGAGGAAACAACCGTACTTATAAGGCGCCATTCATATCCGTACGGCAGACAAACCCGTTTTAGCCTCGTGAGATAAAAAAATCCGTCTCACAAGATGAAGCATTTCATCCCGTGAGACGGATATTCTCATCTCACGAGGCTAAAACGGTTCGTCTCGTGAGATCATATTTCTTCATATTAATCTTTCAGTTCATCCCATGCTCTTTTATATCCTTCCGTCAGTTCCTGCATCACCTCAGTAACCGTCTGTATCTGCCTGCCGTAAAGCAAAGCTGATGCTTGACCTATTTCCAACTCGCCTTCTTCCAGGTCTCCATAAAAAATACCTTTCTTAGCACGTCCACGCGCCAGAAGAATGCGAAGTTCATCCTGGGTTGCCCCCACTGCCTCAGCAGCTTCCACTGCATCGCGGAAATTACTTCTTGCCAGACGTACCGGAGCAAGTTTTTTTAGCAATAACCTGGTATCCCCCTCTTGTAAGCGCAGACAGTAGTCCTTGAAATATTCGTGGGCCGAGCTTTCCTGTGTCAATGCGAAACGCGTACCTATTTGTACACCTTCCGCTCCCAATACGCGAGCGGCAAGCATAGCTTCGCCCGTAACAATTCCTCCAGCAGCAATCAACGGTAAAGTAGTAGCAGCGCGTACGGCAGGTATCAGGCACAAAGTGGTAGTTTCTTCCCTTCCATTGTGTCCGCCGGCTTCGAAGCCCTCGGCCACAACAGCATCCACACCTGCCTCTTCGGCCTTCATCGCAAAGCGGGAAGAACTAACCACATGTACCACTGTCACACCTCTCTCCTTCAGCCATCCGGTCCACTTGGCAGGACTTCCGGCAGAGGTAAATACTATATTGACTCCCTCATCCACTATTATCTGCATGATTTCTTCAATCTGTGGATACATCAACGGAACATTGACTCCAAAAGCATGATGTGTAGCGGCACGGCATTTGCGGATATGCTCGCGCAAAGTCTCAGGGTGCATTGATCCTGCTCCAAGCAAGCCCAGTCCACCCGCGTTACTCACTGCCGACGCCAAGCGCCAACCACTACACCAAACCATACCACCTTGGATTATTGGATATTTTATTCCGAAAAGGGAAGTAATTCTGTTCATAGTTTCCTTCGTTTAGGCATTATTAAGGAAGAAACAAGAAAAAAGGACGAAAGGTTCGGAAGAAAAGACGATATGTCATAAAAACTGCACCCGGAAATACGAATATACAACATACGCATAACCGGGTGCACAAATAATACAAATGAAGATTAAACAATTATCCTTATAATAAACACATCTTTTCCTTAATTACTAATTGCCTTGACCGGCTCTTTTCTCTGCACTGCTATAGAGTCTCCATACGCTCGCAGCACTTCCAGCGTACGAGCCCGGCGTTTACGCCCCTTGACGTTCCAGAACTCTTTGGTAAAAGGTGCCAGAAAGTCACCGGTAAAACCTAAACCGCCACCGGCGCCCTGCCAACTCCCCACAGCCATATTATTTGCCCGTTCCGTTGCCCGGTAACGCATTCCGGTCGCTTCTATCTCGTCTACACTTTCACGTACACCCTTATCAAAGGGATGTTTTGCCCAGTTGCTATAAATCTTGAGTGCCGTAAGTTCATAAAAAGGATCGCCTCGCCACGTATTCTTATCTATTTTAATTTTCTTCTGATACACCGGGTCCCAGTTGTACTTTGTATTCGCTGTATAAGGGCGCAAGGTAAGGACCACTTTCTTCTTCGGCGTATTGGGTATCTCAGGTAGTGTTGTGTTGAAGTCCAACCATTGTTTTTCCGTCGACATCTGTTGCGTACCTATAGGCTGATCTATTCCCAGCTCTTTCAGTACCTCCGGATTCAACTTCATTTCCCCCTCTCCATCCAGCAAGCGGCGCAATCGCAGAGAGTCCTGAGGTGTCCAGTTCTGAGCGCAAAAGGGAAGGACTGCTGCAAAAAGCAGTCCGATTATAGTGCAATATCTTCTCATTAATTTATTTTCTTACCACCACATATATCCGCTTCCGCAAAGCGGTTCATCATAACAGGGGTCTATGGTCCACATTGTGCGGGGATATTTGCGGCTCTCCCACCAACGGCGATAACGGGCGGCAGCATCCAGTACCTCGTCATCAGACAAAAAGTAGATGCCTTCATAATTTTCCGCATCCGCATGTACCATCTTACAACCCATTGAGGCATTCTGCCCTAAACGAATGGTTTCCACCGTCCACAAAATACATTCACCTAAACGTAGCTTGCCTCCAGCGGAGTAAGAAACCGGTGCCAACGGGAAAGAAGGAATTACCGTCATATCTTCGGCATACTTCAACAGACCTTCTATGTCGTTAACAGTAAACCGGGGTACAGTGTTCAAACCTTCCGGGCTTTCTACTGAATACTTCCCTCCTTTCAGTTGCTTGACAAACAAATCCACATCAGGATTATTATAATCCAACGTCTCTTCAGTGCATGACACAAAAGAAATAGAAAAGCAAAGCAGTAACGCCAACATTGCGGTGCGATATGAGCGGATATTGATTCGTCCGCCAGCGAGTATAGTATATAGAGATAGAGTTCTCATTATTGTATTGTATTAAGGTTAATATGTCATACGAACACCGCAGAGCAGGTTAAGGTTCGTGGAGCGTTCTGTATGCAGTGTTTTTGTCTGCGAATCCGTATCAAAATGATGGGATACCGTAGGTTCGGCAAACAGGGCTATCCGGTCGTTAAGTTTATAACGGATACCCAGACCGGCTGCAACAGAAAGTTGTATGGGTTCTGCACCGAAGCCGTTATCTCCTGCCCCAGCTATGCACTTCTCTGCAGCGCCACCCAGCGTAGCATAAAAATCTATTTTGGAACTGCTTGCCAGCATTGCATTCAGTTTCACCGGAACAGCCAATGTATGTATGGTATGATCTGCATCCAGACGATTGTATTGCAAGCCTGCCTCCAGGGAGAAATGTTTATTCAAACGACGTTCTGCCGAAACGTTGGCAGTGAACGGCATTCCGAAATCACCCTTTGGTAATGATGTACCGATTCCAGCCTTGAAAGCCCAATTCTGTTTTTTACCGGCAGCATCCGTACTTGCCAACGCAGCACCTTTCCGTTTGGAACGTACGTTAGGGTCGGTATCGGGAGTTGTATTGGCAGGATTAGTCGTTGCATGATAATCATTTCCATTCTGCGTTGAAACATTCTGTCCATACATGCCATTTCCTCCCTGCTGGTGGTTGTTGCCATATACACGCTGCGTAATCGTAATGGAAACGGTGACAGATACGGATTCATCGTCTTCACCGTTCGAAGCAAGCACCGTAGCAGATGAAGATTGTCCCGGATGTTTGTGACCGGGCTTCTGTGCCGTTGGGTTGGCATCATGGATAGAAGGGAATTTCTCCTGCACCACGTCTCCGTTCAGGCTACCTTCCGGTGTCAGGGTAGCAACCTTCGTAAATGCTTCCTGGATTTCTTCTTTCGGAGAGAAATACCAGAATGCAGCCGAAGCAGCTCCCAGCACCAATACTACGGAAGCGGCCGCAGCCACCCGGTAGAAGCGTGGAGTAAGGACGGCCCCCCTTTGTTTTTGCCCGGATAAGTTGGCAGCCTGTCCGGAAGCAACAGCCGCAGAAGCATCTGTCACATCAGATCCAGCTTTCGAAAGGTCGCTTTGCAGTCCCTCCCAAAAACCATCCCGTACCGTCATCTCTGCACCAGCGAGGCGACTGCGGAACAAACCGGTTATTTCATTATTTCCTTTCATACTCTGTATATTCTTTAATTCTTTTTGCTAACAAATTCTTGGCGCGATGCAACTGCGAGGTGGACGAATGTACCTTAATCCCAAGCATTTCCGCTATTTCCTTGTGCGATTTCTCTTCAAACACATACAAGTTGAAAACGGTTCGGCATCCATCAGGTAATTCTGCTACAAATGCCATTAATTGGTCTTCGGACAGGCGGTCGCCATTGTCGGCTATACTTGCTTCGTCGGGCAGGTCGGGCAATTGTTCTTCGTTCACCACCAGTTGGGTGATGCGCTTCTGCCTTCGCAGATAGTCTATTGCCTGTGTCACCATTACTCTTGTCACCCACGTTGCCAGTGCACATTCGCCCCGGAAAGTGAAATGGGTGAAGATTTTGATGAACCCATCGTGCAGTACGTCATGCGCCGCATCCACGTCGCCCGTATAGCGGTAACATACCGCGAGCATCTGCTTGGCATAAAGGGTGTACAGTTCCTTACGAGCAGAATCTTTCCCTGCCCGGCAGCCCTCTATCAGTTCTATATCATTTTCCAATGTCAGTGCTCTTTTTTACGGACGCCTCTTCGCGTCGTTTGTTAGTTAGACGCAGCTTTCCGAAGAATGCTGCAATGTTATCTCTAAAAAGAAGTTAAAGAACGGAGATTATTTATACTTTGCTTTCAAAGTCTGTATTTGCTTGTCAAGCATCTCATCCAGTTCATCAAATTCATCCCAATACAAGAAACCGGGTACCATTATTACAAAATTGACAAATTCATCATTACTTATAAGAAATGAGACTTGACCCAGCAAGTCGTTGTCAGTTTCCAAAGCAAACTTCATATTCCTGGACATTACAAGTCCCATAAGTACATTTGTTTTTGCTGCATAGTAATCACCGACATCTTTCTTCCGCTTCCCCAACTCAAAATAGGTCTGCAATATATCCTGCAACAAACGCTTGTCAGAAATATACTGCATCAACGAAGAACCTTTCAGGACATCCAATGCATCGGTTTTATAAGAGAGTTCATTCATATTATTGAAAAGCTTGTCATACTTACTTAAAGTATCCGTCGGTATTCCTGATATATCCATTTTATGCTCTATCAGCAAAGAACTCATGTGCTTGTCTATATCCAACAAATGCTTTATATTACGCAGCTCCTTCCTATTATACTCCAATTCTTCCGTTATCAGTTGCATCGCAGCCCGTACCTCTTTTTGACGACTATGCTCCGTAACCTTATCACTTCCCCAAAAAGTAACAATGATACCTGCCGCCACAATGCTGAACTGACGGAAATAGTCGCCCAATCTCCAGCCTTTAATCGTAGACTTTATCTTATCTATATTTTCCATAAGCATTTATTTTGAGCCATATTTCTGTTCAATAGTTCGTATCATCTTATCAATCTTTTGCCTCACACGTTTTCTATAATCAGGAGTAAAATACTTCTGGGGAATTCTCAGAAAGTTTCTCAGTTTCTTATCCGAAACATATATTTCCCATGCTTCCCAGCCTCCTTCATTTGCCGTGCTTATTTGTTCATCAGTCAGTGACAAATAGAAAGGACGAAACGCATCCTCCTTCATATCATAATACCCGTTCATAGTCAATTTACATCCTTCTAATGTCTCATATATCTCAGTCAGCGACAACAAAAGCTCCTTATCAGATATTTTCTGCATCAGCATAGAGCTTTTAAGTATATCCAGCGCATTCTGGGTATAAGAATAGCTGCGGACGTGCCCTAAAATGAAGCGGAATTGTTTCAAGGAATCTTCCGGTATTGAGCGGATATTCATATCATGTTCCACCAACAAAGCAGAAAGATGTTCATCTTCACTGAACTCGGACATAATCTCTTCAAAGTTCTTCCGATTATTTTTCAGTTCATCCTTAATCAGCAACATAGTAGACTTAATGTCCTTCTGTTCCGAACATCTGGTGACCAGTTCACTGCCGACGAAAGTTATCAGCACACCGATTACAACAATGGAAGTTTGCCGCACATACTCGCCCGGTTTCCATTTTTTGATAGTAGTTTTTACTCTATTCCAGTCTATCTTTTCCATACTTTCCAAGTGCATCTTAAGAAGAAAGCTTCTCATAAAGATTGCAATATGATGGCAAACTTATGAGAAGCTTCCTGCTATTCTTTAAATACGGCTTTCTGCCTTTGTCAACATGCTTTAAAGCTCATATCCAATCCCTTCACAGAGTGGGTCAGAGCACCGACTGAGATAAAGTCTACGCCACATTCGGCATAGTCGCGCAGCGTATCGAACGTGATACCGCCGGAAGACTCGGTTTCGTAACGGCCTGCTACCATATCCACAGCTTTCTTCGTCATTTCGGGCGTGAAGTTGTCGAACATGATACGGTCTACGCCGCCAAGATCGAGCACTTGCTGCAATTCGTCGAAGTTACGTACTTCAATCTCTATTTTAAGGTCTTTGCCTTTCTCTCTGCAATATTCCTTGGCACGGTTGATGGCCTTATCAATGCCTCCGGCAAAGTCCACATGATTGTCTTTCAACAGGATCATATCGAAAAGACCGATACGATGGTTTACGCCGCCGCCAATCTTCACTGCCATTTTCTCAAGAATACGCATGCCCGGAGTAGTCTTACGGGTATCGAGTACACGTGTATTCGTACCTTTCAGTTTTTCGGCATATTGATGTGTCATGGTAGCAATTCCACTCATGCGCTGCATAATGTTCAGCATCAGGCGCTCCGTCTGCAACAGAGACTGCACTTTTCCTTCCACCACCATAGCCACGTCACCCGGTTTCACTTCCGCACCATCGTTGATGAACACTTCTACTTTCATAGTCGGGTCGAAACGACGGAACACTTCTTTGGCTACTTCGATACCAGCCAGTATGCCCGGCTCCTTAATCAAAAGTTTGGACTTACCCATCGCCGTAGCAGGGATGCACGAGAGGGTGGTATGGTCGCCGTCGCCTATGTCTTCTGCAAAGGCAAGGTCTATCAGCCTGTCAATCAATTCTTCTTCCTTATTCATTCGTCTTATCTATTCTTATTTGATGTATGACATATTTGTTCTGTACTTTTCTAAAGAAACAATTCACCCGAAAGTTTCCGTTCTTAGTCGCCAAAGTACCGATGATGAAACTCGACTCATCGCGCTTTCCCTGGTGATTCACATCAAAACTGCTGACTTTGTTATCGTCGAAGAAAGCGGCCATAGTCTCTTCCGCCGTTTTCTTGTTAGCATTCGTCGTGCGATTTTGAATAATCAAATCCACTTTATCACCCAGATACCTGTTTAGTTCCTGAGAGTTTCCCTTCTTGAAGGCTGCAATCGCCCCTGCAGGCACGTCCTGCGCGGAGAGCGAAGACATCCATACGAAGAGACAGGTCAACAGCAAAACTACTCGCTTTTTCATAATCACAAGTATTAATGATACGCAAAGGTAAGCATTTACTGTAAAATACAATAAAAAAGTACTAATTTTGTGCACGAATCAGAACTAAAGCTGCATGAAAACAACCTTACTCGTCGTTGGAAGAACCGTAGAACAACATTTTATCACTGCCATTAATGACTATGTGCAGCGCACCAAACGCTACCTGTCATTCGATATGGAAGTCATCCCGGAATTGAAGAATACCAAGAGCCTTTCCATGGAAGTACAGAAAGAAAAAGAAGGGGAATTGATATGTAAGGCATTCCAGCCGGGCGACGTCATCGTATTGCTGGACGAGGGGGGAAAAGAAATGCGCTCCATAGAGTTTGCAGACTATATGAAGCGCAAGATGAATACCGTAAATAAACGGCTTGTATTCGTTATCGGAGGACCGTATGGTTTCTCACAAAAAGTATATCAGGCGGCACACGAGAAGATGTCTCTCTCCAAAATGACATTTTCACATCAGATGGTGCGGCTTATTTTCGTGGAGCAATTATACCGGGCCATGAACATACTTAATGGCGGACCCTATCACCACGAATAGTATTTTAAGACCTCGACACCTGGAACCCAGCCCCTGAAAGTGACATTTCCACAAACCGCGCCCGCGGATTCGGCACATTCTGCATCAATGTCTCCCGGATACGCAGTGCTGCCTGCGGATCTTTCGCCACCATATACAGATAACCACCCCCACCGGCACCCGGAAGTTTATATCCCAGCGTGTAATCTTTAATACGATCGATTATCGCTTCCACCGCCGGAGGATTTGTTCCGCAATCCAACGCTTTATTCTGCATCCAGGTCTTACCAATCAGTGCGCCGTAAGTTTCAAAATCATTCCGCTGAATAGCTTCCGCCATATCCAATGCATGTGCTTTCATATCTTCCAATATGCCCAGATGAACAGATGAATTAAGGAACATAGAACGCACTATTTCTGCCAGAATACCTTTGGCTGTACGGGTAATACCAGTATAATATAGTAAATGGCAATCGCGATATTCAGGGTGCGTAAAGAGATGTTCGGGCAACCAACGTATCAACGGATTTTGCACAAAACCCGGTTCCGTCTGCAATAGTTTGATGCCTTGCAGCACGCCTCCATACTGGTCTTGCCAACCGCCACCTGTTGTCAACAACTGTTCCAGGGCAAGGGTGCGGCGGCATATTTCATTCTTATCCCACATCAGACCACAAAAATCACTCAAAGAACCCAATACGGTAGAAGCCAGTATCGAACTGGTTCCCAAGCCTGAACCTGCGGGAATAGCGGACAATAAAGTAATTTCTATCCCTGTGCCGAATGCCTGCAACTGCTTTTCCAAAGAAGGATAAGCCACCTCCGAAAATGCCGGACCAAACCCTGCCAGCGTCAACGCCGCTTTCGGAATAGAGAAAGGAGAACCAATCTGGCAGTAGTCCTGCAATTCGTCGAAATTGTTCACCACTTCCATCGCTCCCATATCGATGGAGCGCAATACGATATGGAAGTCCTTACAAGGTTTCACATAAACCTGCAAAGGGGGCTGACCGTTCAGTTCTATTGCCAGGTTCACTACGTTTCCTCCGGCAAAGAGAGAATAGGGTGGAGTATCCGTCCAGCCACCGGCAGCATCTATACGCACAGGGCTACGTCCCCATACAATCTGGTCGCCATATACGTTCAGGTGCGGGCGGCTTTTCCGTTCGTACAAATCTGCAATCAGTCCCTCACGCAACAGACCGAAAGCTTCTTTTTCATCATTTTGGAAATCAGTTCCATTCAGCTTATCTATCTGCGCCCGGAGCATACGATTATGAATACGCTGCATCTGGGGAGCATCAGCCGGCAATATATCCGGCTTCTTCAATTCTAAATGATGGAAATCTTCTGCAACATCAGCTAAGTCCAACTGATAGAACACGCTTTTCTCATAGTTGCATGCCAGCAACTCCCAGTTGTTTTTCCGAAAACTCTTTCTTTGCGCATATAAGCGGCGTAAATCAGCCTGCGCTGAAATTTCATCAGCAGATAACCGTTGACTGTTCAGCCAAATTTCTTTGCCTTCTGTCAAATCAGGTTCCGAAACCATCCAACGGAGTACCTTTCCCATCTGCTCGATATCTGCTATTACAGGAAAAATCTCCGCTGCCTGCAAGTCGTCCTTCCTTCCGGTTACGTCATCTGCAGTCAGCCCGCGCTCAGCCAGCCAAGTTGGGAAAGATAAACCCAGAAACAAGGTCTTTTCATCCCGAACATCTCCCTTGAATACATCGTCGAAACCATACGGACGAACCACCCAACTCTCTTTTCCAAGAGGCACAACATCTACGCAGACTCCATCAGGAAGAGTCAGCGCCCAGTTATTTTCCGGTACACCCGTGATGATTTGTCGAGAACCGATAGTCCACGATGTTCCAATAAAGCTATTTTCAATCCAGAGGTTATCATTCTTTGAAGAAAGAGATACATGTATTTCCGCATTTTGTACAAATATCGCAGGATTCGGCTTCACTTTACGATGCATAATCTGACGCTGGTCATATACTTTATTTTGCAATGTAACAGTCGAAGAAAGCAATTCACGGCTCGTTCCATAATGATAAAATTCACCACCCGGCAATGGCAATATGGCTACGGAAAGTTTATTCAATTCGTCATCACTGATGCGCGGATGGTTTCCTAAAGATAGACCGAAGTCCGAATATAAATCATAGTACTTCAAATCCGAATACGGAATATCTTTATCCGAAGCACCTTCCACTTTCTGCGAACGTTTCATCAACAATTCCACCGCCCGATCACTTAGCAACCAGATACCTATATCCATCAGAAAGAGATGAGTCTTGGACAGATTTTCCAGTTCATGCAATGACGGTTTCTGGAGCATAAAGTCCAGCTCCTCCGGGTGTTTTCTATCAGAGACGAATACGCCATGATGGGTAGCCAGCACCGGATCTACCCATAGTCCGTAGCATACCACATCTGCATCCGGTATTTCCTGCAAAGGTTTCTCTGCACGTATATACACATCACCACTGGCAATCAGCGTACGTAAATCCTCCGGCGCCCGTTCCATAATTTTTTCGTAGAGCGGAAGTTGAAGAGATAACAGGTTCTGCCCCAGCTTCTGCCCGCGTGCCCAACGGAATACGGGTATCGGAGTCAGTATCTTACCCGAAGGAGCATATCCCGGCAGGCGACGACTTTGTCCGCCTGCATGCAGCAGGATACGTTTTTCTGTGGAGTGTTCTGTCTTTTGGTTTCTATACCATTCCCGTAAAAGCCAGGTAGTTCCCCCACCCGATCCCAGTTTCATACCTACAGGATCAGATGTACAGAACCACTCCGTACGGTCCACATTTTCCAGTTCATAGAATGCCGACACAAGATTAGGCGGCAAGGATAATAATTTTTGCATCTCCGATTGCTATATTGCTTAATTTGTTAGCTGCAAAATAAAGCAATCTTAAGCAAAATCCACGAAAAGTTTTTAATTATTTTGATGGTGGAGACGGAAATATCTCCACCGGGATTCTCAATTCTCCAACATAGATATGACTTGCTCCAATATTACAGGCATTTCGTGGGTGGTATTCTTAATCGCAGCTATCTGTTCCTTTCCTTCAGCAGTTAAAGAAAAATGCATCTGACGTTTATCGACTTTGCCTACAACACGGGCAATCAGCTTCTTTTCTTCCACAGATCGTATCAATTTGGAAGTATTGGAATGAGTAAGTCCCAAAGCCTCCGCTATCTCTCCGGAAGTCAGTCGGGGATGATCCAGGAGCGCACAGAGCAACATTCCCTCATTTAAAGAGAGATTATATTGCAGCATAAACTGGGTTTCAAACTCGGCTATTGCCCGATAGATATCACGTATCTTACATAAGTCCTTCATATTATTCTATTTCTTATTCACTTAATAAACAAACAACTATATGAAAAGGTTGACATTCGCTTTATCGGCCCTCTCCATGTAAGTAGCAACACCACCGATAGTTACCTCATCCAACAACTCTTCCCGGCTTATCCCCATCATATCCATAGACATCTGACAAGCTATAAATTCCACTCCCTGGGCAAGGGCCTGAGCACGAAGTGATTCCAGAGAATCCACACCTTTCCGCTTCATCAGAAAACGCATCATCTTGCTGCCCATGCCAAACATATTCATTTGAGATAACTTCAACCTCAAAGAACTGGAAGGAAGCATCATGCCAAACATCTTGCCAAAAATATCTTTCTGCACTTTCGGTTTCTGTACTTTCTTCAAAACATTCAGTCCCCAGAAAGTAAAGAAGACCGTAACCTTCTGACCAGTCGCCGCAGCGCCATTTGCCAATACAAAGGTAGCTAAAGCTTTGTCTAAATCATCACTAAACAGAATAAAAGTCTTTCCTCTGCCCGAAGCTACACTTCCTGCTGACGGACAAACCGCCGCCGGATCGCCTTTCTCTATCACCACTGTATGGCGTCCTTTTTCTTCATAAATATCAATCAGTTGATTGCCTGTTGTATCGCACCAAGCGGAAGCGTCCCGTGCAAAACCGGCATCTGTAGCCACAATCTCCACTCGTTCGCCCGGCGCAAGGGTATCCATCGCTTTCTTAACCTGCATGATGGGGCCGGGACATTGCAGACCGCAAGCATTTATCTTCAAAGTCTCCTTGGCAGGTGCAGAAACCACAGAAGCAGGATTCGGTTGTGATGCAACGGTCGGTTGTACGGCAGGAGTACTCTGCGAACTGATTTCTGCAGGAACAGGCACCGGAGCAACAGCAGCAGAATAAAGTTTATATCCTCCGGATAGATTACGCACATTTTTGTAACCACGCCCCATCAGGATACGTTGTGTAAGGTATCCACGCAATCCAACAGCACAGAACAAGACTACCGGCTTATCAGTGGGAATTTCTGTAATACGTTCACGTATATCATCCAAAGGGATATTTACCGCTCCCGAAATCGTGCCGAAAGAATATTCTTCTGCCGTACGGGTATCCACCAACATCACTTCCTTCTTTTGTTCGACCAGCTCGCGCCAGGTAATAACAGGCATTGCACCGCTTATAATATTGGAAGCCACATATCCGGCAATGGCAATAGGATCTTTAGCAGAAGAGAACGGAGGCGCATAAGTATGTTCTGTTTCCATCAGATCGTAAACCGTCCCACCCTGTTTGATAAGCCCGGCAATCTGATCGATGCGTTTATCTACACCCTCATAGCCAATGCACTGTGCACCATACAACTTTCCTGTGGTAGGATGGAAAGTAAGTTTCAAAGTCAGGGGAAGAGCATCCGGATAGTATCCTGCATGGGAAGCGGAATGCGTAACGGAACTTTGATATTCCATATTCCATTGTTTCAGGCGTTTGGCAGCAAGTCCTGTAGAAGCAACTGTCATATCAAATACCTTAGCAATAGAAGTACCAATGGCACCTTCATAAGAAACGGTATTGCCAAATACCATATTATCAGCTACAATACGTCCCTGACGATTAGCAGGGTTCGCCAGATAATTCAGCCACGGTTTACCGGTTAGGGGATGCGGATATTCGATAGCATCACCTACGGCATAAATATCTTTTTCAGAGGTTTCCAGATATTCATCTACCCAGATACCACCCGCCTCTCCTATTTTCAGTCCTGCTTGTTTTGCCAAAGCTGTTGCCGGACGTACTCCGATAGAGAGCAACACCATATCTGCAGGAATCGTCTTTCCGCTTTTCAGGAAGACAGTGATACCTTGCTCTGTACGCTGAAAATGAGTAACGCCTTCTTCCAGATATAGAGAGACGCCTTTCTGTATCAAATGTTGATGAACAGGAGCCGCCATGGAAAAGTCGATGGGTGCCATCACCTGATTCCCCATCTCCACCACTGACACAGCAACTCCGGCATGGCGTAGATTTTCCGCCATTTCCAAACCGATAAAGCCTGCACCAACAACAACCGCACGCTTCACAGCATGTTCCGTGAGATAGGATTTTATATGATCGGTATCTTCGACGTTGCGGAGAGTGAAAATTCCTTCGGAATCGATACCTTCTAATGGGGGCCGTACGGGTGTGGCTCCCGGGGACAGTAAAAGTTTATCGTAAGCTTCTTTATATTCGCGTCCATCGGCTGTACGAATGGTAATTGTTTTATTCTGCGGATGAATGGCAATCACTTCATTTTCCACACGCACATCTACTCGGAAACGCTGACTGAAAGAAGCTGGTGTCTGCACCAACAATTTCTCACGCTCAGCAATGACGCCACCTATATAATAAGGTAAACCGCAATTGGCATACGATATATACTTGCCTTTCTCCAGTAAAAGGATATCAGACATCTCATCAATTCTTCTCAAACGGGCAGCAGCCGTAGCTCCTCCGGCAACTCCACCAACAATCACATACTTCATATTTATTCTCTTTTTAGATTAAGAACAATACAAAGTTAGAAATTGTTTTCCTATAACTAATATTTTCCAAAGGAAATTATCATAATATACAGATTAACAGCATCTGTTAGCACTAATTTGAGGATATAAAAGAAGAGAGATTACCAGTTAAGTTTATCGAAACCGGCAACTGTATACCATTCGGTAGAACGGTAAGCTTTGTCCGTAAGATTATCAGAAGCGGTAGGGATATAGCAAGATACGCCATTAGTATTTTCCATAGAAAACATCGCAACATAAGAAGAATAATTCATAGGGGTAGTATTCCAATATGCTACAGTAGCATCAAAAGCACGCTTCCATGTTGCATAAGCACTATCATCAGCAATCAGATGCATCATACCTAACAAATCATAGTAACCGACATGACCATCCTGATACCCGCCGGAACCTCCACGTTGATCATAGTCAAAGACAGATGAGCGAAGCTGTGCCTTATCGGCTGCTTCAGGCAAAATTTCCTTCGTAACCCGGGCCAGTTCATCCAACTGATCTGTTTTCAATACACACACAGATGCTCCACCCGTCCAGTTAGTGTTTGAAATACCTTTACCACCATCATACTTAGCCGCATAAGGTTCATAGTAAGCCTTGCCTATATTCACAGCCACCTCCCCTGTAGAAAACATGGCAGGCACCACCTCATCATACGAGGCACCCGGACCTGGAATTTCAGTTGGAGAACCAATACAATAGTTTGTGTAATCACGCAACTCATAAGCCACTTCTACAGATTGCATAAAACAGGCGTCAAACAGGATAAAATCAAAGGAAGGAGCAGTTGCTAATATTTCGACAAACTCTGAAATATTCATTCGATTATCACCATTACCTGTATCCTGCCCTACCCAACGGGTACCGGCAGTCAACGGATAGGGAAGCCATCCATCGCCATGTGACCAGTAAACCAATCCATAGCTCTCAGCCTGATATTTTGAATTTGAGAAGACGTCCGCAAACACTTCCTGCGTTTCGGCAACACCCACAGAATTACGGCTTCCATACGTTTTCACCACAGTTTCCGTAACCGCTCCGTTTTCATTTTTCAGTTCAATCAAACGGGGAGATGAACTACCTTTTACATCTATATAAACCAATAGATTCGCATTGTTATCGCCTATCAATGCCATACCTTCCTTCATTTCAGCCAAGTCCCCCAGAGCAAAAGTAGAAAGACTATTGTCCGCTGCAAGGTATACCAGCACAGTGCGACCTCCTTTAACAGATACGCTTGACTGAACCGTCACTTTACAAACGGCCTCCTTTCCACCATCTTCCGTAATTACGGTTATGGTTGTTCTCCCCGATTTCAAAGCAGTGACTTTGCCATTCGCGTCAACCGTAGCCACACTTGCATTACTGGATTTCCAGGTAACCTTCTTATTGGTAGCATTATCCGGGGTCACAACAGCTATCAGAGTCTCACTTTTGCCCTCTTTCAATGAAAGTTCACTTCTGTTCAATTCAATGCCCGTTACGGCAGCAACATCCGGCTCCCCATCATTGTCACCACAGGAAACAAATAATACAGAAAAGCAAATCCATAGAAGAAAATAAAGTTTAGTTCTCATGAGCTTAAGCGATAATTGATAAAAGCCTTATTTTACTAAGGCTATAAAGACGGGTTTATTCTTCCGGTTTCTTAAAGCGGAATGCTTCAGAAGCAACAGGCATCAGCACTATTGTTTTGTTTTTCTTATATTTAGACTTTACTTTCGCAGCTTCTTTCTCCAACTTTTTCTTGTTCTCAGAGAAGTAAATCATGCAAGTATAATCCAGACATCTCAAATCATATTCCAGATAGTTCTTCAACTGATACGTGTATAAATCACGCTTCGGCAGGAAACCATTCTTGTCCAGCTTCACACTGTCCAATGCTTGAATATCGGTAAAGTATACCACTGTATCATTGAAAGAAGCAGCAACGCCAAATGCATACACAGCCTTTTCCTTATCCCCTTTTCCTTTTTTGAATGAGAATGCCGAGCACACCATGAAGACCAAAGCTACGGCAAAAAGTATACGAACGTATTTCATAATAATATAATATTTGCGCATTAAATTGCGGCAAAGATAACAAAAAAAACCGGCGGTCAAAGCATGACCTACCGGTTTTTAATTCTTTCTATTTGTCGGAAATTGATATTTCTTATTTATCCTAAATAAGACTTGAGCAATTTACTACGATTACTTTGTCTTAATCTTCTAATTGCTTTTTCTTTAATCTGACGCACACGTTCACGGGTCAAACCGAATTTGTCGCCGATTTCTTCTAATGTCATTTCTTGTTGTCCGATACCGAAAAACATCTGTATGATTTCTTTTTCCCTATCGGTTAACGTAGAAAGTGCTCTATCAATTTCCCTCGCAAGAGACTCGTTCACCAAAGAGCGATCCGCCATAGGAGAGTCGTCGTTTACCAACACATCCAGCAAGCTGTTGTCTTCTCCCTCTACGAAAGGTGCGTCCACCGAAATGTGGCGTCCGGATACCTTCAACGTATCAGAGATTTTGTCAACAGGGATTTCCAGTTCATCTGCCAGTTCTTCGGGCGACGGGCGACGTTCGTTTTCCTGTTCGAACTTGGAGAATGCTTTGCTGATTTTATTCAGCGAGCCTACCTGGTTCAACGGAAGACGCACAATACGCGACTGTTCTGCCAAAGCCTGCAAAATGGACTGACGTATCCACCATACTGCATAACTGATGAACTTGAAACCACGTGTTTCATCGAACTTTTCGGCAGCCTTGATCAGTCCTAAATTACCCTCATTAATCAAGTCGGGCAAACTCAAACCTTGGTTCTGGTACTGCTTGGCTACAGATACAACGAAACGCAGATTGGCACGTGTCAACTTCTCCAGCGCGATACGGTCACCCTTACGGATGCGTTGAGCGAGCTCTACTTCCTCTTCGACAGTTATGAGGTCTTCGCGACCGATTTCCTGCAAATACTTGTCAAGAGAAGCGCTCTCTCTGTTAGTGATACTTTTTGTAATCTTAAGTTGTCTCATTCTTCTAAAACAGATTTGGGTTGCAAAGTTACGACATTTTATTTAGTTACAAGCTAACTTGCCTTAACTTTTTTATCTTATTCACTATGAGTCTGTTCAAATTTTATTTTTCAAAACACAGAAGCACGGAGACACAGAGTCTTTTCTCTGTTTATACTTGTCTGTTTCTCTGTGCTTCTGTATCTCTGTGTTTAATCTTTCATTTTTAAACAGACTCTATACTATATAAACAAAAAAGAGTGCCGACAAGTTAGTTGCCGACACCCATTTTCTTCTTTGTTAGCTAATATTACAATCTTCTTACCTTAAATTATCCTTTATCATTCGTTTTTTTATTCCTGAGCAACACTTACTGCATAGCTACCACGTTTTCCTGAAGGGAAAATACCTGTGATGAACAGCACTTGTTCCTGAGTCTTGGTAGCTTCTTTCATCACCTTCTCCAAATCTTCCACAGTCTTCATCGGTACATTATTTACTTTCAGAATGATGAAGCCTTTGCGAACACCACCTTCTGCCATCTTACCATTGCTAACGCCTGTAACTTCGAGTCCATAACCCAGATTAAGCTGTTTCTTCAATTCATCAGGTATAGGACGGAAAGCTGCACCAAGAATATCCATATCGGCATTCTTCACTACCTTCGTAGTACCTTGTTCATTCTTCAACGTAACTTCTACAGTCTTTTCTTTCTTATCACGTATCAGTTTCACCTTCACTTTATCACCCGGGCGATGTTTTGCCAAAGCTTCCTGTAAATCGGCAAATTTATGAATAGGTTTGTCGTCAATACCAATAAGAACGTCGTCTACCTTAATGTCAGCACCTGCTGCTGAACTACCTTCAACGATTTCGCCAACCAAAAGTCCATCAACCGCACCGGATTTCTCGCGAGCTTCTTTCTTCATTTCACTCAATTTCTTGCCTTTCTCATCCACCACCCGCTGAGTATCACCAGGTTCTTCTACAAGCGGAGTTACAGCAACACCCAGTTTCACACGTTGCACCGTACCGAATTGTTTCAGGTCAGCAACCACTTTCTTCATAATACTGGTAGGAATAGCGAATCCATAACCGGTGTTCGAGCCTGTCGGAGAGAAAAGAGCGGCATTAATACCAATCAACTCGCCACGTGCATTTACCAATGCACCACCACTATTACCCTGATTAATGGCAGCATCAGTCTGAATATACGATTCAATACTTTCTTTAGCCATACCCAAAGAACGAGCTTTGGCACTAACAATACCCGCAGTTACGGTAGAAGTCAGATTAAAAGGGTTACCTACTGCAAGCACCCATTCGCCCACTTTCAGCGCATCGGAGTCACCTACCGGAATAGTCGGAAAATCATCACCTTCTATTTTAATCAAGGCTAAGTCGGTATTTTCATCCGTACCGATGATGCGTCCTTTGAATTGGCGGTTATCATTCAGCGTAACACTGATTTCATCCGCACCTGCAATTACGTGATTGTTCGTTACGATATATCCATCTTTAGAGATCAGGACACCGGAACCAAAACCTGTACGTTCAGGAGTCTGCATCTGGCGTTTCTGTGTTCCGCCTCCACGATTACCGAAGAAGTCACCAAAGAACTCAGAGAACGGATCTCTCACCTCCACTTCCTGAACTTTAGAAGCTTGAGTAGAACGGATATGTACTACAGCATGAATTGAGTTTTCTGCTGCTTGTGTCAAGTCTACCGGTTGTGCATCAACAGCATTATAAGCGGCCAAACGTACATCAGGATTTTGCTCGAACATTTCATTGAACGCGCTGGTACTATTGGCAGGCACTTTATTTTGCAGCATCTTATAGGCGGTTAAACCTGCTACTCCTGAACTGAGAAGTACGATAGCTGCAACCCCAAGAATGTTTTTTGTTGTCTGTTTCATATTAATCTTCTATTGTTTTAATTGTTAATATTCAAGTTTCGTTTAACATTTCGACGTTAAAATAACGACAAAAATCGTTCAGTTATTCCGCTTGTCACTCTTTTTTGTTCTCTTTTAACAGTGAACTTTTGGAGCTTAACAGCGGTTAACGGCAGGGGCTGACAATTTTACATTTATGCACGTTTACTGACGTGAAAATAAGGCAGATAGACGTTAAAAAGAAACAGACCGTCTACCTGTATAAAATAGATGGTCTGTTAGGGGCAAACAGATGGTCTGTTTAACCCAGACGCACTATCTGTTTACCCTCAACAGACCATCTGTTTTTATGAAGTAGGTATTTACTTAATTATCAAGGTATTCTATATCCATATGATAATCCCATTGCGGGAAATACAGGTTGCCTCCCTCCCATTCCACTTCGCCACGCTGGAAATCTACGGTTTCACTGCGAGGATACTTCTTTTCGGGAACCAATGGCATGCCGTAGTCGCTGTTCACAATCATGCGCCAGGAGTCAATGCCACCCAGGAAGAAATATTCCTCGTCCGCATTGCGGGCAAAGGTAGGAACACCGAATGACTGGTCTACAGGCACCCATCCGATACCTTCAAAGTAGATTTCCGCCCAGTCGTGCAGGTTCCATGCTTTTGGGTGCATCATAAAGCCGCTTTGAAAATGGGCGGGAATACCACTGATGCGGCAAAGAGTAATAAACAGCAGGCTAACCTGCCCGCAATCGCCCTTATGGTTATCCAATACATATTCCGGGATATTCTCTATAGTGGAATACTCGCGTGCCGAAGCCCACGGAAAATTATCGTTCACCCAACGGAAGATGCGCTTGGCTTTCAGCAGCGGATTGGTTTCGCCTACTGTCAATTTGGCAGCAAGTTCGCGCATACGTGGCGAGAAGATGATATGTTTCTCCCGTTCAGCGGTATATTCCTTATATATAGAGGAAGTCGTGTCATACGGTTGGATATTCTCCGGTTTCAGATTGTGCCATTCGGCATTGGAGGTATACTCGAAACTTTCGGAGAATACAGTTGGCTCATCCTTTACGGCACGCTTCTCCATATAAAGGGTACTGTGGAGGCATTCTTCCGGAGAAAAAGCATAATCAGGCTCACTGGCAGAAATAAACTTCACATCCTGCTGGCGCGGCTGGTCCTGGCGCGGATAAGGAAGCCAGCAACGGATAAGTTCTCCCGCAGGAACAGCATTACTGTCTACCGTGAGGGTATAGGTAACACGCATCCGTTTGGGGGCAACAATAGGGATACCTTCCTTCTTTACGCTTGCAATGACTTCGGGCAAATGCTCTATATTCACTTTTTCGCTCCCGCTAAAGGAGACGCCATCTTTAGCTGCTTTTATTTTATAGCAGGCAGAGTCAACACGGAACAGATTAGGAGCGGCATTACGGAAATAACGCTTCTCGCCATCCAGGGTCATGCACTCCAATGCTTTGGAGGCTTCCCACTGACGCATTTGTTCATCAGTCACGTCGGGGATGTACTTGCGGATGTAGTCTTTCACTTCGGCTTCCGTACGAGAGAAGTCAGTGAGGAGGCGCTGATGCAGGTCATCTTCCCAAGTGTAGGGCTTGATATCCGGCTTTGTGACACAAGCAGCAAACAGGAAGAACAAGGCGGCGGTACATAATACTTTTTTCATGAACAAACAATTTATAGATGATAATTGAGATAGTCTTTCCTTATAACTTTACAACTCCGATACCCGGTAAATCAGGTAACGTAATCTTGCCCTTCACTACTTCCATCCCTTTAAAGCGGTCGTTAGCAATGAGCAGATTGCCATCTAAATCGGCAAAATCAACTGCAGGAGAGAACTGAGCAGCCGCAGAGCAGGCACAGGATGTTTCCGTCATACACCCCACCATCACTTTCATCCCCAGCGCACGCGCTAAAGTCACCATCTTCCAGCCTTCGCGCATGCCGGTGCACTTCATCAATTTGATATTGATGCCATGAAATGCACCTTTCAAACCAGCCACATCACTCAGACGCTGCAACGACTCGTCGGCAAAGATGGGCAACGGACTTTGCTGTGTCACCCAGGCTATGTCATCCAACTGAGTTTTAGGCATTGGCTGTTCAATCATAACAATATCTTTTTCTTTCAGCCAATTTATCATATCGAGAGCATAGTGTTTGTCCGTCCACCCCTGGTTAGCATCAACTGCAATGGGAAGATCGGTCACAGAACGAATGGTTTCAATCATCTCCTTGTCATTATCGCGCCCCAATTTCACTTTGAGAATGTTGAACTGCTCAGCACATTCTTTCGTCTTTTCACGCACCACATCTGGAGTATCTATGCCAATGGTGAAAGTAGTGGAAGGAGCCTTTTCCTTATCCAGTCCCCATATTCTGTACCACGGAGCTTGTAGCAATTTGCCCACAAGGTCATGCAAAGCAATATCGACAGCCGCTTTAGCCGCAGCATCTCCTGGCGACAGCTTATCTATATAAGCCAGTATATCTTCCAACTGGAATGGATCCGGAAACTGACCGATGACATCCTGAACTTTCTTCAGGAAAGCCAGAACACTTTCCATTGTCCCCAACTCTTTCTGCAGATAAGGCGGCATCGAAGCCTCTCCATAACCGGTGATTCCATCATATTCAATCTCTACCTGCACATCAGGAGTGGTGGTACGTGAGTAGGTGGCTACGGTGAATACATGGCGCAACTTCAACTCATAGGGAAAGAAGCGCAATTTCATCTTAGCATTCACGCCACTCTTGTTAATATTGAACAGTGCCGGGGTACTTTCCCCTGCAAACACATTATTAATTACCATACCGGACCCCAGTGCGGCAAAGGCAGCTGTTTTCAGGAAATCTCTTCTGTTTTGCATAATATTTGTTTTTTAAGTATTGATTGATGATGATTGGCAGCCTACCTGATTACCACTTATAATAAGGATTGGTGGCCGTAGTATTAAGAGGTGCCTCCTTATTAATATAAGGTAGCACGCGTGTAGCAAACAGCAAGCGTCCGAGGTTGTATTCATCGAAAAGCTCGTCGGTAGCATCAAAACTACTGACGTGCACATCACCTTGTGAGTGAATGAAGCGTTTGTTGCCGATATACATTCCCACATGCACCACCCGCTCCTTGCGGTCTGCCGTAGCTTTGCGACCAAAGAATATCAGATCGCCGGGTTGCAGATTACTGAAATCAGGAGCAATATCAATGTGCTCGCCTACATATGCTTGCTGCGAAGCATCGCGAGGGATAATAATGTCATGCATGAAGAGAATGGTGCGCATGAAACCGCTACAATCCACCCCTTTGGAGGAAGTGCCTGCCCAAAGATATGGAATGCCCATCAATGTATGCGCCGTGTGGATGATGCTGGCAGCATCCTGCTTCAAAGCTGCACGCCACTTCTTCTCCGGCATGGAGATGGATTTAGAGATATATCCGATTCGTCCGTCGGGATAAGCCACTTTATAGAAAGCACCTTTCGTCCCCTCCCATTTCAGACGATTACCTGCGGCAACATCAGAAATGGTCTGTGAAGCCTGATTCGGTTCGGAATAAACAAAGCCGTAATGAGAAGTCACCACAATTTTTTCTGCGGTATTCCAGGCATGAAGTTCTTCTTTCGTCACCGGATGAATGCCTACGCGATGTACCCATGCGATGTAATTATCCGGCGTCTGGATGCGATACCAACCGTCACGCTGCAACACACGGACAGGCATCCCCATCAATCCCTGCGTCATCATTTCTGACGAGAAATCCGGGTCTACCCGAAGGTTGGATACCGATACGTTTATGATACCGTAGGTTTTTCCCTCCAAAGCAGCCTCATCCGGCAACACTTGCAGGCAATCCATTACTTTATAATTTGCTTTCGACAATCCATCCATCAATGCAGCCTTTGCCGCAGACGAAGTTGTCACACCGCGCAACATCACATTTTTACCGGAAAAGGAATAATCGACATCAAAGAGTGCCACCCGTTTGTCGGGTGCATACTGACGTTTCAAACTGTCGGATAATTGCATTACATCGGCAGGAATAGTCCTGTCTCCAACTTCCGAAGCCATCGTACAAATAGAAGTAAAGAGGAACAGAGACACGATAGGAATAAGTTTCTTCATTAGCTAAAATGATTTTGGGGTTATTAAGTGTAGCAAAGTTAGAAATAATTTCTATTTTGAATATATTTTTTCAAGAATATTAAGGATTAGTTTTAGAATGAAGCCTGTCTGCTCCGTATTTGCTCCGTATCTGCTCCGTACCAAGTCCGTATCAAGTCCGTGCCATAGGATACGGAGATGATACGGAGATGGTACGGAGTTGATATGGAGCAAATACGGAGTTGATACGGACTTGGTACGGAGCAGATACGGAGCGAGTGTGGTAAAAAGAATCATAACTCGCACAAAAAATGAATGAATCATTTCATTGTCCCCTCAGTTTACACTATCTTTGCAGGACAAAAGCAGTTGGTCGGTCTGTCGCTTGCGCTTCGGCGCACGAGGAAAGTCCGGGCAACACAGAGCATCCCACTTCCTAACAGAAAGCTGTCCGCGAGGGTAGAGTAACGTAGAAGAAAACAACCGCCGATGTCTTCCGGATGTCGGTAAGGGTGAGAAGGTGGGGTAAGAGCCTACCAGTCTTGTGGCGACACAAGAGCTGTGCGTCTTGGGAGTTGTAAGGTCATGTAAACCGACGCTATGAGAGCTGCTCGCTCCATGTCGGAGGGTAGACCGCTAAAGCTTGTATGGTGACATACGGCTCAGATAAATGACAGACACTTCATAAATTGAGAATTAAAAATTGAGAATTAAAAAATATCCGCAGGATGTTTGTTAATCTTCAATACTCGATTTAAGAAGATACAGAACCCGGCTTACAGACTGACTGCTTTTTTAAATTAAAAATTGAAAATTGAGAACCAAGAAATAAAAGTGCTGTTATCCTTATAGCTATTTTTCAATTTTCAATTCTCAATTCTCAATTTGGTATGAATAAACGTATTACTGCTCTTTGGAAGTTTCTGACATACGACATTTGGCGTATTACGGAGGATGAAGTCACCAAGACGACTTTCTCCCTCTACAACATAATCAAAACCATCTACCTGTGCATCAACCGCTTCACCAAGGACAGACTGGCGAACAAAGCGTCCGCACTGACCTATAGCACATTGCTTGCCATTGTGCCCATCCTTGCCATTCTGTTTGCCATAGCACGCGGGTTCGGCTTCTCTAACCTTATGGAGAACCAGGTACGAATGGGATTTGGCGGCCATAATGAGACCACAGAAATCATCCTGCAATTTGTGGATTCCTACCTCTCGCAAACTAAAAGCGGCATATTTATCGGAGTAGGGTTAATCATGCTGTTGTGGACGGTCATTAATCTGATTAGCAACATTGAAATTACTTTCAACCGCATCTGGCAAATAAAAAAAGCGCGAAGCATGTACCGTAAAATCACGGATTACTTCTCCATGTTCCTGCTGATGCCTATCCTTATTGTGATTTCTGCCGGTCTTTCAGTCTTTATGACTACAACATTAAAATACATAGAGGATTTTGTGTTGCTGGCTCCTATCCTGAAATTCCTGATTCGCCTCATCCCCTTTGCACTGACATGGTTCATGTTCACAGGGCTGTATATCTATATGCCGAATACAAAAGTGAAGTTCAAGCATGCACTCATATCGGGTGTGCTTGCAGGAACGGCACATCAGGCATTTCAGTTCCTCTACATTAGTGGTCAGTTGTGGGTATCGCGCTATAATGCCATTTACGGTAGTTTCGCAGCACTCCCCTTATTCTTGTTGTGGTTGCAAATATCATGGACTATCTGCCTGTTCGGTGCAGAATTGACGTATGCAGGGCAAAACATACGGAATTTCAGTTTCGACAAGGACACCGAAAATATTAGCCGAAGGTTCCGGGACTTTGTTTCCATCCTCATCATGTCCCTCATTGCCAAGAGATTTGAAGAAGATGCCAAACCATACACTGCCGAAGAGATATCCGAAGAGTGTCAGATACCTATCCGGCTGACGCACCAAACCCTATATGAACTACAAGAAATCAATCTGCTACACGAAGTAGCGGATGAAGACAATAATGAGATAGGCTTTCAGCCTTCCATGGATATCAACAAAATGAATGTCGCTCTTTTATTGGACAGACTGGATACGCATGGTTCGGAAGATTTCAAGATAGATAAGGATAAAGAGTTCAGCGAACAATGGAATGTGCTGACGAAAGCACGGGAAGAGTACTACAGAAGTGCAAGCCATGTGTTGCTGAAAGACCTTTGATAAATTGAAAATTGAGAATTAAAAATAGAAAATAGAAAAATACTATGCAGCATGATTGCGCAGCTATTTTTCAATTTTTAATTCTCAATTTTCAATTTATTCAGTATTTGTTATAGGAAACCACCTTCTCTTTCGGCTTCCTGGCTTTTTTCCTTTTCTCCTTCACTGAGTAGCCGATGGTGATAACCAATAGTAGACGCTTGGAAGCTGGGATGCCGGTCAATTTCTTTATTTCCTTTTCATCAAACCAGCCGAGGATGCAAGAGCCGAGACCTTCGCTTTCGGCGGCCAAGGTGATATGGGCGGTGGCGATGCCGATATCTACTAACGGAAAATATTTGTCCTTAATCTTTGCACCCAGAAATGAAGTGATGTTCATCGACTCCTCCACAACCAGAATATGAACAGGAGCATCCTTGGCAAATTTATTCATGCCCAGTCCCGCAGTGGCCTTACCTACTTTGACAGAAAGTTCCGGATCGTTGATTACAACAAACTTCCACGGTTGCGCATTACAGGCAGAAGGAGCCAAGCGCGCGGCTTCCAATATCCGTTCCAATTTCTCCGGCTCAACGGGACGCGTCATATCATAAGCACGGTCACTCTGGCGGGAGGCGACTAATTGCAGAAAATCCATTTGATTATAATTTTGATTCACCACAGATTACACGGGCAAACACTGATTTAAAAAAGGGAATTACCCATGCAAGCTGTGGTAAGTTGTTATTTAAACTGTAACATCCGGCTGATATATTTGCCGATAATATCAAACTCAAGATTCACAACACTGCCCACTTTAATATCGTGGAAGTTAGTGTACTCAAAAGTGTAAGGTATGATAGCTACCTGGAAAGTATCGTCTGTCGGGTTACACACAGTCAGGCTTACACCGTTTACTGTTACAGAACCTTTATCTACAGTGATGTATCCACGCTTTGCCATTTCTTTGTCGAAAGCATACTGGAAGGTGAAGTAATAGCTTCCTTCAGCATCTTCCACACTGATACAGGTAGCGGTCTGGTCCACATGCCCCTGTACGATATGTCCGTCGAGGCGGCCGTTCATCATCATGCTGCGCTCCACATTCACCTTGTCTCCCACTTTCAGAAGTCCGAGGTTGGAACGCTCCAACGTTTCCTTCATGGCCGTAACCGTATAGGAATCATCCGTCATGCTGACTACCGTGAGGCATACACCATTATGAGACACACTCTGGTCTATCTTCAATTCATTTACAAATGAGCACTTGAACGTGAAGTGTACGTTCTCTTGTTCTTTCACCAATGCCACAAGTGTGGCACATTCTTCTACTATTCCGGAAAACATAATTCTATTTACGATTTAATGATTTACAATTCCTTATTTGGAGAATACAAAGATAATGCAAATTGAGCGCAGAATTTTCATGCAAGCATGAAAAAAGTTCTGCCGAGATACAGCTTATCTTCTCCAAAGATACAAAATAGATGGGACATAAATGCAAAAAAAATGGAGCTTTTCACAAAGCCCCATTTTTCAGTTTTCAATAGGTATTAGTTTTTTTTAAGGTAAAAAGATTGTTTTCAGGATAACGGTGCAAATATAGCGGCTTTTCAGGATACTTACCAAATTAAAAAACATGTCTTATAACATCTTTTTGAAATTTCTTTGGTTTTATTATCATTTATGTAGCCTTCCTACATCCGCAATCGTTTTCAATGGACAAATATATAGCATTTTTCTAACAAACACTAAATTTTACCTTAAAAAGAGCTTATTTATTGTTGAAAGGGTACTGTTCATCGACTTTTCCACTATGTTTTAACACTTTGGCGTCGATAAAGAAGACTATTTCTTCGGCAATATTGGTGATGTGGTCGCCCGAACGCTCCAACTTGCGGAAGACACTCACAAGGTTCAGACAAGGAAGGGTGCTGTCAGGATGTTTGCTGATATAGTCTGCCAGGATAGTGGTGGCCTCGGCATTAATCTCATCCAACAAGTTGTCCTTAGCAAAGACCGAGGTGGCTAAATCCTGGCTCTCATCCTGAAGGGCTTTCTTGGCAAGTTCCAACATGGAAAGCATCTGCGCCTGCATTTCTTCCAAGCGTAATTGTTTCAGAAGTTCCGGGTCGAGAACAGGCTCTTTGCAGTTCAACACAAAACGGGCTATGCCTTCGGCAAAATCACCGAGACGTTCCAGATTGGTATTAATCTTCAGCATGGCGAGCACAAAACGCAGGTCGATGGCTACGGGGTTGTACAGAGCAATGATGTCTTCCACATCACTGTCTATTTTCAGTTCAAGGGCATTTACACGACGCTCACGCACCAGCACCCGTTGTGCCAACTCGCGGTCGAAAGTAAGGACGGACTCTCCTGCCCTGTCGAGCTGATTATATACCAAGGTCCACATTTCGTCTATCTCTTTTTTCAGCAAGACGAGTTCCGATTCGATAAACTTTACCATAAATTTCTATTTTAAGTTACTTGTATTATATTTCAAAAATGCTTCATTATCCGAAGCGTCCCGTGATATAGTTCTGTGTCTCCACTTTATCGGGGTTCGTGAATATCTTCTTTGTATCGTCAAACTCTACCATTTGTCCCAGATAGAAGAATGCCGTCTTATCACTAACGCGCGCAGCCTGCTGCATATTGTGCGTGACTATGACTATTGTATACTGTTCCTTCAGTTCGTGAATAAGCTCTTCCACTTTGGCGGTAGAAATAGGGTCGAGCGCAGAAGCCGGTTCATCCATCAGCAATACGGAAGGAGACACAGCCATGGCGCGGGCAATGCAAAGCCGTTGCTGTTGTCCGCCGGAAAGGGCGTAAGCAGAGACTTTGAGTTTGTCCTTTACCTCATCCCACAGGGCGGCACCCCTCAGGGATTCTTCTACACGCTGGCGGATAAAGCTATTATCTGTCACACCATTCACCCGAAGACCATAAGCCACATTCTCGAAGATACTTTTCGGAAAAGGATTAGGACGCTGAAACACCATACCCACTTTCTTGCGAAGCTCATCTACCTGAATCTCCTTTCCGTAGATGTCTTTTCCGTCGATATGGATTTCACCGGTCAGGCGAGTATTAGGGATAAGATCATTCATACGATTGAATAATCGCAGGAAAGTAGACTTACCACATCCCGAAGGACCGATAAAAGCCACTACCGAACGTTCTTCTATCGACATGCTGATACCCTTCAGAGCATGGAAGTCTCCATACCAGAAATTGACATTGTTTGCTTCTATTTTACCTATCATTTCGTTTACTGTTATTCCTGTTAGTTCATCTTTACTTTTTTCTCGAAATATTTCCGCAGAGCATTTGCCACAAGATTCACCAAAAGGATGATTACTATTAAAACCAAAGCGGTGCCATAAGCCAACGGAAGCTGGGATTCCATATCCGTGCCACTGGTGGAAATCACATATAGATGATAGGGCAACGCCATGCACTGGTCGAGTATGCTTGTGGGCAACTGCGGAAGGAAGTATGCGGCACAAGTAAACAAAATCGGTGCAGTCTCACCCGAAACGCGACCCAAAGCAAGAATCAGCCCGGTTATCACATTAGGCATCGCCATAGGCAGGACTACGTGCCAGATGGTTTGCAGCTTGGTGGCTCCCAAAGCCCGGCTCCCCTCACGCAAAGTGTCGGGAATAGCTTTCAGTGCCTCTTCCGTGGTGCGAATGACCAAAGGGACACAAAGTAATCCTAATGTAAGCGAACCGGCAAGGATGCTATCGCCAAAACCCATATAGTTGACGAACAACGCCATACCGAAAAGGCCGAAAACAATGGAAGGTATACCACTCAGGTTGTTCGTCATCATACGGATGAGGCGGACAATCCAACCTTTCGGGGCATATTCGTTCATATAAATACCACTCATCACTCCCACCGGAAAGGCAAACAGGGCACTACCTACCATCAGATAGAACGTACCGACTATGGCAGGCAGAATACCACCTGCCGTCATGCCATCTGTTGGAGCCATAGTCAGGAATTCCCAACTGATAACTCCTATACCTTTATATATAATAAAACCAAGAATGGCGAAGAGTATCCCCACCACCGTCAGGCTCAGCAAACGGAAAGTTCCGAATGCAATGCGTTGCGAAAGATGTTTCCTGTCTATCATACTAACTTTCCCTTTCTCTACGAATCACTATCTTTTCTGGGCTGACACCGCTTCTACCGTGAAGTTTATCAGCAAACTAATAAAGAACAACACTACTCCCAGCAGGAACAAGGCTTCATAATGCGCTCCTCCGGCAGGTGCTTCTCCCAATTCGGCTGCAATCGTGGCGGGAATGGTGCGCAAAGGTTCCAGAATGGTATGCGGTATAACTGCCGCATTACCTGTCACCATCAGCACCGCCATCGTTTCGCCGATGGCACGCCCGATGCCCAGCACTACACCGGAAGTGATGCCCGATACGGAATACGGTATCACCACCTTATATATAGTCTGCCACTGTGATGCTCCCAATGCCAGGCTGGCTTCACGCATGGCACGGGGACAGTTGCGCATGGCATCTTCTGTCACGGTGATGATGGTGGGCAATGCCATTATAGCCAGTACGATGCTCCCTGCCAGCCCACTTTCACCAACAGGCAAATTAAACATTTTCTGTATGAGCGGTACAATCACTATCAATCCGAAGAATCCATAAACCACTGACGGGATACCGCTCAGCAATTCAATGATCGGTTTCAATAGATTGCGTATCTTCGGATTTGCCACTTCGGACATGTATATAGCCACTGAAAGACCAAACGGAAGAGCTATCAGAATGGCAAACAGACTCACCCACAATGTACCCGTTATCAACGGAAGAAAACCGAACTGCGCAGCAGGCGTAGCCGTCGGGAACCATTCCGCTCCGGCAAAGACATCCTTCACCGAGATGGTATTGTCGCGCAGCAAGTGCACGGAGTCTTGCCGGACAATGAACTGTTGCGGCACAAAGGCAATGATGCCCGGCGTACGCTCCACCAGCTCCGTTATCTTCGCTCCGGCATGTTCGTAGGCAGCCCCCAGTTCTTCCTCCGTATAATACTCGGTGATGTCTTCCAAACGGAAAAGCCGGATAGGCATATCCTGCCCTCCGACCTCATTCCAGTTCGTTATCTCTTCGTCGAAAACATTCTTTATCTGAGCCGGTGTCAGCTCACTCACCTTATTATCTTTATTCAGTGCCAACACATATCCTTCTTCAATCACCCGGCTGTTGAACAGTCCCAACGCCTCGGAAAAGAGAAACAGGATAATGAGCACAATGGTGATGCTTGTTACAAACCCGCTACAAGCCAACACGCCTTCTACTATTTTCTCAAAAAGCTTCTTCATAAATGCCTATTGAAATTCTGTATGCAAAGAAACGGGGAGCGTGTTAAGAGAGTGTGACTAACGTTTGAAAGAAATGTTTCAAACATATTACAAATGTGTTACAACACCCGGAAATGCCACCCCTGCAATAAAATTGTAATATACAATCGCTTTCTTTGCAAATGATAAACAAGGAGAGCATCTGTTTGGTTATAGTATTAGTCATTTTTTTGATTATAATAAAAATCTATTTTGAATATAATAAAAAACTTTTTTGATTATAATGAAAACAATAAGCATCATCCTACTTCTGGCGTTGGCCGCAACCGACGCACAGGCGCAACGCATCAAAGGCAGTGACACCGTATTGCCCATAGCGCAACAGACTGCCGAAAGATTCATGGCACTCACCCCCGAAGCCCGCGTCACCGTGACGGGCGGAGGCACCGGTGTAGGTATTTCAGCCCTATTGGACGGTACAACGGACATCGCCATGGCATCACGCCCCATCAAATTTAGTGAGAAGATGAAAGTGAAGTCCGCAGGCAAGGAAGTGGAAGAAGTAATCGTAGCTCACGATGCCCTTGCCGTTGTGGTGCACCCTTCCAATCCCGTCAAACAACTGACGCGCCAGCAACTGGAAGATATCTTCCGGGGAAAAATTACTAACTGGAAGCAAGTAGGCGGAGATGACCGCAAAATCGTGGTATATTCCCGCGAAACGTCTTCGGGTACTTATGAATTCTTTAAAGAAAGCGTACTCAAGAACAAGAATTACATGAGCAGTAGTCTTTCTATGCCTGCCACGGGTGCCATCATCCAATCCGTCAGCCAGACGCGCGGAGCAATAGGGTACGTAGGCCTGGCTTATTTATCCCCTCGCGTTAAATCAATCTCCGTTTCTTATGACGGGAAGCACTATGCACCTCCCACAATGGAGAGTGCCACCGACAAGAGTTATCCTATTGTGCGCCCGTTATACTATTATTATAATAAGGAAAACTCCGAACAAGTAGCTCCCCTCGTCAATTTCATACTTTCACCCGCCGGTCAGGAAATCATTAAAAAGAGTGGATATATTCCGGTGAAATAAGGATAAACGAAAAAAAAGTCTTACTTTTGTAGCTTGATTTTTAGAATATATACATACCACTATGGCAGATATTAAAAGCGAAGAAGTAGGTGAAAAAAAGAGCCTCAACTTCATAGAACAAATTGTTGAGAAAGATTTGAAAGAGGGTAAGAACGGTGGCAAAGTGCAAACACGTTTCCCGCCGGAGCCCAACGGATACCTCCACATCGGACATGCCAAGGCTATTTGCCTTGATTTTGGCATTGCGGCCGACCATAATGGCATCTGTAATCTGCGGTTCGACGATACCAATCCGACCAAAGAAGATGTGGAATACGTAGAGGCTATCAAAGAAGATATCCAATGGCTAGGTTACCAGTGGGGGAATGAATACTACGCATCCGATTACTTCCAGCAATTATGGGATTTCGCCATCCGCCTCATCGAAGAAGGTAAAGCATATATCGACGAGCAGACCTCCGAACAAATAGCGCAGCAGAAAGGTACTCCTACCCAGCCGGGTGTAGAAAGCCCCTACCGCAACCGCCCGATAGCAGAAAGCCTCGACCTGTTCAAGAAAATGAATACAGGCGAGATCGCAGAAGGTGCTATGGTGCTCCGTGCCAAGATTGACATGGCGAACCCGAACATGCACTTCCGCGACCCCATCATCTATCGTGTAGTGAACCATCCGCATCACCGTACAGGTACAACGTGGAAAGCCTACCCGATGTATGACTTCGCCCACGGACAGAGTGATTACTTTGAAGGTGTGACGCACTCTCTCTGTACGCTGGAGTTCGTTCCTCACCGTCCACTCTACGACCTTTTTGTAGACTGGGTGAAAGAAGGTCAGGATTTGGATGATAACCGCCCTCATCAGTACGAGTTCAACAAGCTGAACCTCAGCTATACGCTGATGAGCAAGCGTAACTTGCTGATTTTGGTAAAAGAGAAGCTGGTGAACGGATGGGATGATCCCCGTATGCCGACCATTTGTGGTTTCCGCCGCCGCGGATACTCTCCTGAGTCCATTCATAAGTTTATTGATAAAATCGGATATACAACGTACGATGCGCTCAATGAGTTCGCCTTGCTGGAAAGCGCCTTACGCGAAGACCTCAATACGCGTGCCACCCGCATATCAGCCGTAATAAATCCGGTGAAGCTGGTGATTACCAACTATCCCGAGGGACAGGTGGAAGAACTGGAAGCCATAAACAACCCGGAGAAGCCGGAAGAAGGCAGCCACTTCATCGAGTTCAGCCGCGAGCTGTGGATGGAGCGTGAAGACTTCATGGAAGATGCGCCGAAGAAATATTTCCGCATGACTCCGGGACAAGAGGTGCGCCTGAAGAACGCTTACATTGTGAAATGCATCGGATGCAAAAAGAACGAAGCCGGAGAAGTGGTGGAAGTGTATTGCGAATATGACGCAAACACCAAGAGTGGCATGCCCGAAGCTAACCGCAAGGTGAAAGGTACGCTTCACTGGGTAAGTTGTGACCATTGCCTCGAAGCTGAGGTACGCCTTTACGACCGCCTGTGGAAAGTGGAGAATCCGCGCGACGAACTTGCTGCCATTCGCGAAGCCAAGAATTGTGATGCTCTGGAAGCAATGAAAGACATCATCAATCCGGACTCGCTGAATATATTGCCTCATTGCTACATCGAGAAGTATGCCGCCGGCATGAAACCGCTTACTTACTTGCAGTTCCAGCGCATCGGTTACTTCAATGTAGACCCGGATTCCACACCGGAGAAGATGGTATTCAACCGCACTGTAGGACTGAAAGATACCTGGGGCAAGATTAATAAATAAAGTAAGGATTATAAGGAGTAGACTATTAAATGAGTAATAAGAACCTGCTGTCCGGCAGAGATAAAGAATTGCATGAACTTGCCGAGCAATATGAAGTGGCAATGTCTGAGAATAAACCGTTTTATCAGGACGCAGACGACTTGGCCGACCTTGCCGACTGGTATGGTACAAAAAAGAATTATGACAAGGCTTTTGAGATAGCAGAATATGGATTAAAGCTGCATCCCGACAGCACTGCATTGATAATTGAATATGCTTACTTGCACCTGGATAGCGGAAAAAGAGCTAAGGCCCGCGAAATCATCGAGAATCTTCCCGATACTTATTCGCCGGAAGCTAAGGTGGTGCGTGCCCATTTGCTGTTGAGCGAAGGGAAGTTGGACGATGCCGAGCAATTACTCGACACGATTGAGGATAAAGAAGATTTGGCGAACGTGATCGATGTATCTTATATGTTCCTTGATATGGGTTATCCGGACAAAGCTTTGGAATGGCTGGAGCCGGTGAAGAAAGAGTATGCTGAGGAAGAAGCCTATATTGCCGTAGTGGCCGACTGCTATTATGGCAAAGGTATGACAGAAGAAGCTGCTCCTTTGTATAATCAACTGATAGACCAAAATCCATATTCGGCTCCTTACTGGTTCGGCTTGGCAAGATGCTACTTTGAAGAACAAAAGTTCGACCAAGCCATTGATGCCTGTGACTATGCACTGGTAAGTGATGACGAATTTACAGATGCCTATGTAATGAAAGGACATTGCTTCTATCAATTGGGTAATGAAGATGCAGCATTGGAGCATTACCAGAAAGCTCAACAATTACATGGACTCAACACCGAATTTATCTACAGTTTCATCGGCTTGTGCAAAGTATCCAAAGGTGAATGGAAAGAAGGTTACGAAAACCTGGAAAAAGCAATTCAGGAGAATGAGGCGGAAGAAACTCCTTCACCTGCCCTGCCAAATTTATACGCTAATGCAGGACTTTGTCTTTCCAAAATGGGAAAGAAACGTAAAGCGCATCAATATTGCAAGAAAGCTCAAAAACTGGAACCTAAGGATCCGGAGTCTTACTTGATCGAAGGACGAATCTACGTTGAAGAAGGAAATTACGATAAGGGAATAAGGCAATGGGCGAAAGCATTGAAGTATGCTCCTTACGCTGATACCTGGAATGAGATAGGTATGCACAGTATGGAAATCGGTTATCTGGATTATGCCAAAGTGGCCTTTGAACGTGTCTGCGAGCTGGAACCTGAATTTGACGGTATCAATGAAAAGTTAACCCTGCTCTACATGACTCTGCATGATAAAGAAAACTTCATAAAGTACAATCAGAAATGTGTTCATCCGTTCGATTTGAAAGAGTTGAAAAGGATGCAGGCACTTATGGAAAGCGAAGACCGGGAAGAACTGGCAACTTATATGCAAGATATCATAAAAGCATTGCAATGAAAAAAGTAAAGGGTAAAGAAATCGTTTCTTTACCCTTTACTTTTTTATATCTTTAGAATATCTTTATTTTGCACTGCGCGTAGAAAGCTTTTCCAGAAAATATACCAGGAAGAAACCTACTATCATCAACACTACAGCTTCAATAATATGCTGATTAGGCAGAATGTTAGCTTCAACCAGTGGCTTCACTACTCCATGACTATCTGTAAAAGTCTCAATCGTTTCCTTCCAAGGCCACACTTTGTTTAATGAACCCAGCATGAAGCCTGTCAATACCGCCAATGTAATATTGCGGAAATTCTTCAATGCATATGAAAGGATACGCGAGAAAGAAGTTATTCCAATAAAAGCACCTACAAAAAACACCAATAAAACAGTTATATTAAGTGTCTTGACAGCTTCCATGATAAAAAAATACTTGCCCAGCAGCACCAAGATAAAGCTACCCGATATACCCGGAAGAATCATAGCACAAATAGCAATCGCACCACAAAGAAAAATAAAAAATAAATTGGAGGGAGTTTCAGCAGGAGTCGCCACTGTAATGTAATAGGCCACCGCTACTCCTATGATAAAGGCCGGAATCGTTTTCTTATTCCACTCCTTTATATCTTTTCCCACAAACCATGTAGAAGCCAGCACTAATCCGAAGAAGAATGCCCAAACCATGACAGGATGATCCGTGAGCAGCCATGTGATAACCTTAGCCAGCGAAAATACACTGATACCAATTCCTAACAGAAGGGAAATTAAAAAATTACCGTTAATAGCTTTCCAGAATGCTACCCATTTTCCTGTAAAAAACAACTTCAAACTGTTTCCGTTAATGCTTTTTATTGAATCTATCAGTTCATCATAAATTCCCACAATAAAAGCAATTGTTCCCCCCGACACTCCGGGAACTACATCGGCTGCTCCCATTCCCACACCTTTTAGCATGAGTAGGGCGTAGTCTTTTAAACCTCGTTCCATCTTTTTCTTTATCTGTTTAACCTATTAATACTTGATTTTCACAGTACAAAGTAAAACAAAAAAAGTCAGTTACTCACCATAAATCAATAAAAAACATTGAATTCCAAACAGGCTAACTACCTATATAAAAAGCAAACGGTGTACAATAGTCTCACGACCTTTGTACACCATCATTTTTTATTGCTTATCTAAAAATCTGAGATTACTATTTCTTCACGGCTTCTATTGCTTTATCATAATCCGGTTCCTGAGTGATTTCGGGAACCAACTCAGTATACATCACTTTCCCGTCTTTGCCGATAACAACCACGGCACGCGCCAGTAAACCGCCCAATGGTCCATCTGCCATACGCACACCATAACTTTCATCGAAATCCGAGAAGCGGAAATCAGACAAAGGGATTACATTGTCAATTCCCTCCGTTGTGCAAAAACGCGCATGGGCAAAAGGCAAGTCTTTGGAAATCGCCAATACCACAGTGTCAGGCAGGCTTGCTGCCAATTTATTGAACTTGCGCACGGACGTTGCACACACGCTGGTGTCCAGACTCGGGAAGATATTCAATATCACATTCTTTCCTTTCAAGTCTTTCAAAAAGAAAGAAGAAAGGTCAGTCTTTACTAACTCAAAATCAGGAGCAATTGTCCCTGCTTTTATAAACTCACCGATAATCTTGACCGGCTGTCCTTTAAATTTTGTTGTAGCCATAGTTTTCTTGTTTTATATGTTTATACAACAAACAAACTGTTAGAAAAGTTCGCTCCAAAACTTTTCCTATTATAAATTGTTAGTCTCCTAAACAAAAACCAATAAAAATTATAATTGCATGAAAACTTTATTTGACGAACTTCAATGCGAAGTAAAAAACTGGTGGATGTCTCTCTTGCTCGGTATACTATACGTGGTAGTTGCTGTAAGTCTGATGTTTGCACCACTCAGCGGTTATGCTGTTTTAAGTGTCCTGTTCAGCATATCCATGTTGTTCAGTGGTTTGCTGGAGATTTCCTTTGCCGTGAGCAACCGCAAGAATGTATCCAGTTGGGGTTGGTATCTGGCGGGAGGTATCATTGATATGATATTCGGTTTCTATTTGATAGCCTACCCATTGCTAAGTATGGAAGTCATTCCTTTCATCATCGCATTCTGGCTGATGTTCCGTGGCTTCTCTTCTATCGGTTATGCCATGGATTTGAAAAGATATGGCACAAGAGACTGGGGATGGTATATCGCTCTGGGCATACTGGCTGTGATTTGTTCGCTCATCATCCTGTGGCAACCGGCAATAGGCGCCATCTATGTTGTATACATGATTTCGTTCGCGTTCCTTATTATCGGATTCTTCCGCATCATGTTGTCATTTGAATTGAAGAACTTGCACAGACGGGGAAAAGAGACGAAAGAAAGAAGTGAATAAAAAGAAGTAGCGGTGTGGAAGAATCAATATTCTGCAACCCAGAGAAACGAGTTGACTAAAGTACCTGAAAACAGGAACCTGTCAACTCGTTTTCTCATTAGTTAGTGTTCAGAAAACGGGACATAGTGGTACGGGATACCCCCATCTGACGAGCCAGTTCCGAACAAGAAACTCCTCGTTGGGAATCTCTTTTCAATCGTCTTTTGTTTTCACGAAGCACTCTCATAGCAGGACAAGTCCCTTTCTTACGGCCTAACTTGACACCTTCTTTCTTTCGTCTTGCCAATGCTTCTTTGGTTCGCATAGAAATCAGATTACGCTCTATTTCTGCCATTAACCCAAATGCAAATCCCAAAACCTTACTGTTAATGTCGTTTTGAAATACATACCCTTCTTTAGTGCTGTACAAAATAACATTCTTCTTAATACACGAATTTAAAATCGTCATGATTTCCAACATCGTACGGCTCAATCTTGAAATCTCCGTCACAATCAGCGTATCACCTTTTTGCATCCGGTTCAACAACCCCGACAGCTTCCTCTCTTTACTGCTTACACTACCGCTCACCGTCTCAGTGTACCACTTGTCAATCATTAACTCATTCTTCTCTGCAAAGCGCAGAATTTCCTCACGTTGATTTGCCAGAAACTGTTTTTCTGTACTCACTCTTAAATAAGCTACTACCATAATTTGATTTTTAATAGGTTTAACGGCGCCAAAGAACAGCAATAACAACGAAAAATCACAGCATCATTAAGCAATGAAATACAGCAAGTTCGCTCACTTCACCCCTTTTATTTTACATCACTTATTTCAAGGATGGCAAAGCAAATTATGTAGGAATACATATTTCCGTACCAGAAGCTGGTTATAAAAAGAAACAAGAAAAAATCGTCTTTCTTTTCTATAATAGACAAAATTTCCTTTTCAACTTCCACAAGTCCTAATACGGAGTTCGCTCAAACGTTAATTATCTAATTATGAAAGCATTGCATTTACCAACCATTTACATCACAATGTAAAAGCATTTACCTCGGTATGTTACGACCTTTACCCCGTATTGTAACGCTCTTTACCTCGGTATGTAACGGCTTTTACCCCGGCGTGTAAATGGAGTTACCATTTGGCATAAACAGAGTTACCATGAGAGGAAACGACCGTGTCTCTATAAGGTTTCAATTCCGCTCTTCCCATAAAAAAATGAATAGATTCATTTCATTCTACCCACCGTTTGCATTATCTTTGTGGTCAGTTTTATAACAAGAATATAAATTCATAATTAAAAAAACAAAGAAATTATGGCAATGCATACATGGTTTGAGTGCAAAATCCGTTACGAGAAAGTAATGGAGAATGGAATGAATAAGAAAGTAACCGAACCTTATCTGGTAGATGCACTCAGCTTTACGGAAGCGGAAGCGCGTATCATAGAAGAAATGACTCCGTTCATCTCCGGAGAATTTACAGTATCGGACATCAAACGTGCCAACTATAGCGAATTATTCCCCAGCGAAGAAGAGGCTGCCGACCGTTGGTTCAGGTGCAAACTGGCTTTCATCACTCTGGACGAGAAGAGCGGAGCTGAAAAGAAAACATCCACTCAGGTACTGGTACAGGCTGCTGACCTGCGCGATGCCGTTAAGAAACTGGACGAGGGGATGAAAGGCACGATGGCTGATTATCAAATCGCATCAGTCGGTGAAACAGCTATTATGGATGTATATCCGTATAGCGCCGAACCCAATGACAAACCTGAAGTTTAATAAATTGAGAATTGAAAATTAAAAATTGAGAGACAGAGAGAAAACAGATACTCTGCTACACCTATCTATTTCCATTTTTTAATTTTCAATTCTCAATTTTCAATTTATCCAATTATGAACATTGCAGAGAATCTTCAACAGGTGCTTAACGAGTTGCCTGCGGGGGTACGATTGGTAGCAGTTTCCAAATTCCACCCCAACGAAGCGATAGAAGAAGCCTATCGCGCCGGACAACGAGTGTTCGGAGAAAGCAAGGTGCAGGAAATGACTGCCAAATATGAAAGTCTTCCTAAAGACATCGAATGGCACTTTATCGGGCATCTGCAAACCAATAAAATAAAGTTCATTGTCCCCTATGTGTCTCTTATCCACGGAATTGACTCATACAAGCTTTTGGTTGAGGTTAATAAACAAGCTGGCAAAGCCGGAAAGATAGTAAACTGCTTGTTGCAACTTCACATTGCAGAAGAAGAAACCAAATTCGGTTTCAGCTTTGACGAATGCCGGGAGATGTTGGCAGCCGGAGAGTGGAAAAGTCTCAGTAACATACAATTATGTGGTCTGATGGGTATGGCAACAAATACGGGCAACGATGAACAAATAGAGAAAGAATTTTGTTCATTAAGTAGCTTCTTCAAAGAAGTGAAGGACTCATGGTTTGCCGATACGCCGGCTTTCTGGGAATTGTCAATGGGAATGTCCCACGACTATCACCAAGCGATTGATGCCGGGAGTACCCTGATACGCGTAGGAAGCAAGATTTTTGGAGACAGAATTTATTAATGATCATTCAATAAACATTATTACCATGGCAACATTAAAAACTACTTTTGCCGGGTTAGAATTAAGAAACCCGATTATCGTCAGCAGTTCTGGCTTAACTGACAGTGCTGAGAAAAATCAGAAATTCTATGAAGCCGGTGTCGGTGCCATTGTTCTCAAATCTCTTTTTGAAGAACAAATCATGTTGGAGGCCGACTGGTTGGGAGATCCGAATATGTACCCCGAAGGCAGTGATTATCTGGTAGAATACATCCGCCAACATAAACTGTCAGAATACTTGGAGCTAATAAAAGAAACTAAAAAGGTATGCCCCATTCCTGTTATTGCCAGCATCAATTGCTATCAGGATGCCGAATGGGTGGATTTTGCCAAACAAATGGAAGCTGCAGGAGCTGATGCAATAGAAATCAATATCTTGGCTCTCCAAACCGATGTACAGTACAATTACGGTTCATTTGAACAACGCCACATCGATATTCTCAGCCATATCAAAAAGACAGTAAATATCCCTATCATCATGAAGTTGGGAGACAACCTGACTAATCCGATAGCTTTGATAGACCAGTTATATGCCAATGGAGCTGCTGCAGCTGTATTGTTCAACCGTTTCTATCAGCCGGACATTGATATCGAAAAACTGAAGCAAATATCAGGAAATGTATTCAGTTCAGGAGCTGATTTGGTAAAAACGTTGCGCTGGATAGGTATTGCTTCCGCAGCTGTGAACAAGTTGGATTATGCAGCATCGGGGGGTATCCATTCTCCCGAAAGCGTCATAAAGACAATACTGGCAGGAGCCTCGGCTGTAGAAATCTGTAGCGCATTCTATCAGAACAGTTATGCCCTTGTAGGAGAATACACCCGCTTCCTGAATTTATGGATGGACCGTAAAGGTATGAAAACCATCTCTCAATTCAAGGGAATGCTGAATGTAAGCGATTTGAATGGTGTAAACACCTTCGAACGCACACAGTTTATGAAGTATTTCTCCAGCAGGAAATAAGCAGGAACTACACAACATATCATTATATGTAATGCCCCGTAACATATATTGTTAGCATATCTAACATATATTGTTACGGGGCATTACGATTAATCTCTTTTACAGCAACTTCTTGCTTTAATCCGCCTTCTTATCCAATGCTTCGAAGCATGAGTTCTTACTGATAAATTCAGGAACAATATCTTTCATTGCCGATACAATCTTCATTTGATCGTAAGTGTAACTTACATCTATCAACTTTTGGATACGTTCTTTCACCTCATCATAATCGTACTCACGAACCGTAGCAATCATGATCTTCTCATGGTAAGTAGGCTTTGTCAACTCCTTCACATTGAGCAATTCTTCATACAGCTTCTCGCCATGACGCAAACCGGTAAACTCAATCTTTACATCCGTGCGTCCTGAAAGGCTTATCATACGTTTAGCCAAGTCTACAATCTTCACAGGCTTACCCATATCAAAGATATAAATCTCACCTCCATTACCCATACTACCGGCTTCGAGCACCAGACGGCAAGCTTCGGGAATAGTCATGAAATAACGGATGATTTCAGGATGCGTTACGGTCACCGGACCACCACGTTGTATCTGATCGCGGAAACGAGGTATTACCGAACCATTAGAACCTAACACATTACCAAAACGCGTAGTAATGAACTGCGTCACATGTCCACCTTTTTGCTGTAGCTTCTTAGCTAAAGACTGTACATAGATTTCACAGATACGCTTGGAACATCCCATTACGTTCGTCGGGTTTACAGCTTTATCCGTAGAAATCATAACAAACTTTTCAGCATTATATTTCACGGCTAAATCTGCTAATGTACGGGTTCCAAACACATTTATCTGAATAGATTCGGAAACATTATCCTCCATCATCGGCACATGCTTATAAGCGGCGGCATGGAAAATATACTGTGGTTTGTACTCCCTGAAAATATCCTCCATGCGTGTAGCATTGGAAATATCCGCAATGATTGTTTCCGCATCAATATCGCGCCAGCGGTCTTGCAATTCCAGGCGAATATCATGCAATGGCGTTTCTGCCTGATCAATCAGAATTAGCTTATAGGGATTGAAAGAAGCTACCTGACGCATAATCTCACTACCGATAGAACCGGCAGCACCGGTAATCATCACTCGTTTCCCTTCCAGATGGGAAGCTACCTTATGAATGTCTATTTCAATCGGATTACGTTGCAATAAGTCTTCAATCTGAATTTCTTTCAGTTGAGTACGATTCAAGGTCTGTCCACTCCATTCACTTAAAGGAGGCGCTGTCATCATTTTGATGTTATGTGCCAAAAGACGGTCAGCCATATCCGATTTTTTCAATTCCTCCATCTTAGCAGGAGAAATAATGATGGCATGTACATCCCGGTCGCTCAGTACATCAATCAACGACTCGTCATTAGGGAATACTCTCACTCCCATCATCACCTTATTAATCAACTCCGGCTCATCAGCAATAAATCCACGCAGACGGTAATGGTTACGCAAGTTCACACGCAATGCTTTAGCAATATTTACTCCGGCTTCTTTAGCACCATAAATAAATACATTGGCACTATGACTTCCATCAAAATTCAGAAGTTCATAAAACATCTTCACTACAATTCGCGAACAAGACATCATGGCAAAGCTGATAATATACGCCATGAACAGCACACTTACAGGCGCTAAACGGACATCCATATAACCAGCCAGAAGTACACTTGAAATCATCAGCAATGCATAGGACACTGTCAATGATACAAAGATACGCATGATATCTATAAACGAAGAAAAACGCAGCACATTGGAGTATGTGCGGAAAACTCGAAAAAACACTAAGTTGACAATGACTGTCCATACAATCGTTTTGTCAATGGTAGAGGATTCCAGGAAAATACTCCTGAAATCATATCGAAGCGCATAAGCCAACAGGCTGGATACGACGATTATCAGCACATCAATCAACAGAATAGTCCAAATCGGCAATACCTTTGCTGAAAGGTAACGATGAAAAAATTTATGTTTCATTTCGTTCGACAGTTTTGTTTTAGGCGAGGCAAAGATACATTATTTTTTATCAATTTGGACAAGAAAAGAATGAAATTGTGTGATAAAATTAAATAGTGGCAAAGTTGCGGGTACAACTTTGCCACCATATCAATGTCTACAAAGCTCTGTTACATCAAATTACTAGCCAATTCACTTAGTTGGCTTCGTTCTCCTTTTAACAAATTTACATGAGCAAAAAGATTCTGATCTTTCATACGATCAATCATGTAAACCAAGCCATTGGACTGACTATCCAGATAGGGTTGGTCAATTTGTTGGATATCACCGGTAAACACCATTTTAGTTCCTTCACCGGCGCGGGTAATAATGGTTTTTATCTCATGCGGAGTCAAATTTTGCGCTTCGTCAATGATGCAATAAGTCTCACTCAAACTACGCCCGCGGATAAAAGCCAATGCCTCAATTACAAGCTGGTCACTTTTCTGCATATCGTCCAGACGCTTCACTTCTGTGGAATTGGAAGCAAACTGATGTTTTATGACATTCAGATTATCAAACAAAGGTTGCATATAAGGAGCCACTTTTTCTTTCGCATCACCCGGCAGAAAACCAATATCCTTATTAGATAAAGCAACAATAGGACGTGCCAGCAAAATCTGCTTATAATCATTCATCTGACTAAGAGCGGCTGCCAAAGCCAACAGCGTCTTTCCGGTACCGGCCTTACCCGTCAGGGCAACCAACTTTATATTAGGATCGTTCAGAACCTCAAAAGCAAAACTCTGCTCGGCATTCCTTGGCTCAATTCCATAATTCTTCGTTTTATTCACCCGACAAATAGTATGTGTAAAGGGGTTATTACGCGCCAAAACACTATTCCGGTCACTCTTCAGGACAAAGCATTCATTCGGATGGATAATATCTTTGAAATCAAACTCATTGATATCCAGCCCTTCTCTGGAAGAATAAATCCTGTCTATCAAAGAAGGATCAATACCTTCGAATGTCTCATTTGATTTCTCAAAGATGTCGGCATTAATCACTTTGTCGTTGATGTAGTCTTCGCAAAGCAGTCCTATGGAGCGTGCTTTCATGCGCAGGTTTACATCTTTCGTCACCAAAATGGTTTTCATGTTTTTCTTTTCCCGCGTCAGCCAGTCAACTACACACAGAATCAGATGATCCGGGATACGTTCCGGGAAAGAATCATGCACATCCGGAGCATTCACGGTTCCGGCTATCACAAACAAACGTCCCAGTCCTTCACCTAAAGAAGCACCTTTGGTAAAAAGATTATCATCGGTAATTAAATCGAGTTCGCGGAGAAATTCACGGGCATTGAAGTTTATCTGTTCATTCCCTTTCTTGAATTTATCCAATTCTTCAAGGACCACGATGGGAAGGTAAATGTCGTTCTCCTGAAAATTTTTAAGGCAGTTGTAATCGTGAAGGATTACATTGGTATCAATCACAAAATTTTTCTTTGCTCCCATACTCAATTAGATTTAAATTGTTGATATATTTGTCTCCAAAACGAAGACAAGCTGAACCTCGGCATAAAAAATGAACAAGTTCATTTTATTCTGCTCTCGGTTTGCATTATCTTTGCAGCTTCTAAGATAGGAATTAAAAAGAAAGGATGGTTTCCTTTCTCGTTAAATATTTAAAAATATGGATTATCAGAACACTTTATTATACTTATATAACAGTGTCCCTATGTTCCAACAGGTGGGAGGTTCAGCATACAAGGAAGGATTGGAGAACACACTAACTTTAGACGAACATTTCGGACATCCGCACCGGAACTTCCACAGCATCCATGTAGGAGGGACAAATGGAAAGGGATCATGTTCACACACCCTTGCTGCAATTTTGCAGGAAGCAGGATACAAGGTGGGGTTATACACATCTCCGCATCTTGTGGACTTCCGCGAACGTATCCGGGTAAACGGACAAACGATTCCTGAAGACTATGTGGTGAAGTTTGTAGAAGAAGAACGGGAATTCTTCGAACCATTGCATCTTTCTTTCTTTGAGTTGACCACAGCCATGGCATTCCGCTATTTCTCTGACGAACATGTGGATGTAGCCGTTATTGAGGTAGGCCTTGGCGGAAGACTGGACTGCACCAACATCATACAACCGGATTTATGCATCATCACCAATATCAGTTTTGACCACACCCAGTTCCTGGGAGATACACTGGAAAAGATAGCAGGAGAAAAAGCCGGCATCATTAAAAGCAAAACTCCTGTAGTAATCGGAGAAACAACCCCCGAAACGAAGTCTGTATTCACAAAGAAAGCCCTTGAAGTCGGAGCTCCTATTTTCTTTGCAGAAGAAAACGAAAAGAATAATTATCCCGGACTGGAATGTGAATTAAAGGGATTATATCAAGTTAAAAATACCCGAACTTTGCTTACAGCTATTCCACAATTGCAGAAAATTGGATACAAGCTGAATGAGCAAGCCGTCCGTAGTGGATTTGCACATGTCTGCGAGCTGACCGGATTGATGGGGCGTTGGCAGAAACTACAAGATACCCCTACCCTAATATGCGATACAGGGCATAATGTAGGTGGGATTACTTATATCACAGAGCAACTAAAGGAGCAGTCTTACAGGAAACTGCACATGATTATAGGTATGGTGAATGACAAAGACATACGTGGAGTGTTGGCATTATTACCCAAAGATGCCAAATATTATTTCACAAAAGCCAATGTAAAACGCGCATTGCCCGAGGAAGAGCTTGCCCAACTTGCTCTTGAAGCAGGATTGCAAGGAGATTGCTATCCGGATGTTCCCTCCGCTGTGCGTGTTGCACAAGAAAAAAGCCTCCCGGAAGACTTTATCTTCGTGGGAGGCAGTAGCTTTATTGTTGCTGATCTGTTAGCGAACCGCAATGCACTCAATTTCCACTAAAGCATCTTTTGGCAAAGCTTTCACAGCAACAGCCGAACGAGCAGGGAAATCACCGTCAAAATAGGTAGCGTATACCTTATTCATATCTGCAAACAACGACATATCCTCTAGGAAAACTGTGGTCTTGACGATATTCGCCATCGTCAGCCCTGCTTCTCCAAGGATGTGTTTGATGTTTTCCAATGACTGGCGCGCTTGTGCTTCAGCACCTTCTGCCATCTTTCCGGTGGCTGCATCAATAGGTAACTGACCGGATACAAATATCATTCCATTCGCTTCAATTGCCTGGCTGTAAGGGCCAATAGCTCCCGGTGCCTTCTGGCTGCAAATTACTTTTTTCATTCCGATATAACTTTAATATTCAACAATTTATAATTAATTCTGAAAAAAAACAGGTATTATATGCAGTATTCTGAAAGTTCATGCATTTACCTTATAGAATTATACACAAAAGAAATTCACTTATACCTGTTTTTAAACCTAGACTTAGCTAATTCTTTTTTGACACGGGAGTTTCCCGACGAAGGCTCGGCTTGTGAAAGCAGAGCCTTTTTTTCTTCTCACTTGCAATGTTTCTCAATCAATGCATCTACATTCGGATCACCCAGTTCCTTTGCTTTCGCAAAACTGGCACATGCTTCTTTGTTCTGCTTCAACTGCAATTGTGCAACTCCTATTAAGCGATAAGCTTCAGCATATTTAGGATCAATTTCCAAAGCATCCTTCAATACCTTTATGGCTTCTTCATTTCTGCCGACACGAATATTCACTACTGCAAGCTCCGAACGATAAGTCAACTCTTTCGGATTCAGTTCAATAGCTTTTGCCATATCATCTAATGCACGTTGAAACTGTTTTGCCTGGAAAGATGCCTGTTCACGATAATAGTAGAATACATCATTCACATTGCCACGCACAGCTTTGTAATATTCATCATAATCAAGCATTGCGCCACGTGCCTGACCTGCATTTATGCGCATCTGGGCCCGTTCCAGCAGATAAGGAGCATTTTCTTCTGTGAATGGCTGTGGACAATGTGCTATACAACTATCCATCAGCACCAATATTTCCTCCGGAGCTGCTTCCATTAATTCTTTTGTCTTAGCTGCACTAAAGAATGTAGCAGGAGAAACAAGATTGGTAGCATTCACCTTCTGATAGTTCTCAAAAGCTGCTGCATAATCCTTCTTGGCAAACTGGATATCACCTTCCAATTGGACATATACCGGAAGCTCTTCGATTGCTATCGCCTTACGAACTTCTTCGATTGCTTTATCATATGTCCAGTCTTTGTAAGTGGTTTCGGGTTTACCCAACTGGTAGTTATAAATCAGTTTAGCACGATTGAAATACGCATCATCTTTCTTTAGTGCTACTTCAAGTGCTTTATCCATGTCAGCAGCTACTTTATCCATTGAATCTGTCTCCTTCGACAGATACATCTGACTGTTAGCACGGCGAAGATATCCATCAGCACTATTAGGATATTGAGCTATAAAATCATTCAATAACTCAGCATACTTTTCCGGGGTTAGCTGCGCAGAAGCCATATAGAGAAATACCAACGCTTGTTCTTCTGTATCGGGCAATGCCTTCTTAATACCAATGCTCGACAATGTATGGTCGTTGAATGAAAGAGGGCTTACTTTCTGTTCCATCGCATAATCGGCACCTACTGCGTAACAAATAGTAGCCGTATCTTTTCCTGAAGATTTCTGAGCTAAACCGAACACCTGTCCGTCGACAGTCATAACAGGACAACTCACCATCTTATCCTTCAGGTGCATATCGAGAGTATAATAATGGAACTTTTCTTCCACCTTAGACTCCTCTTTCACCTGTCCAGCAGTATAAGAACGATCTTTTTGAGTAGAATATGGCAACAGATAAACGCTTGTCCCAACTGCCGGAGCTGTAGTAGATACTACCAATGCTGGAACTTTTTTTCCGGAAATTGCCACGCGGAATTTAACAACATCATACATGTCATTTGCTCCCAGAATAACATCTACGGGCATTTGTGCGCCCTCAGAATTGATAACCACCGCCCGTTGAGCGCCTTTAAACAAGCTATAATCAGACAGAGCGATACCATCCTCGGTCACGAAAAAACCGTTTCCCGTATTTAGTATTTTATCATTCTCGTCGTACGTAACCACCGAGAAAACAGCACGTTTGGCTTTTTCCACCCATTTAGGTGCTTGAGCTACACTCCACTGAGCCAGTAAACAGAGGACGAGCGTCAACAATAAGTTCTTTTTCATATCTTAGTTGGTTCTTTGTTTCACAGCTTCATAAATCAAAATACCTGCGGCTACAGAGACATTTAGCGACTCGATAGTACCCAGCATTGGGATTTTCACCCATTCGTCGCAAAGAGCCAGGTTTTCATAAGAAACGCCTTTGTCTTCAGCTCCCATGATAATACACATCGGCCCCGTATAGTCGGCTTTTGTATAATCATAGTCGCCCTTCTCTGTGGCGGCCACAATGCGAAAACCACTATCCTTAAGGTATTGCAGAGTAGTCTTCAGATTTTGCTCACGGCAAACCGGCAATACGTGCAATGCTCCGGCAGAAGTTTTCATGGCATCGGCATTCACCGTCACACTTCCTTTAGCCGGAATAATAACAGCATCTACCGCTGCGCATTCGCAGGTACGGGCAATAGCACCGAAATTGCGGACATCCGTCACTCCATCAAGCATGACGAACAGTGGATTTTTACCTTCTTCAAACAGGAAAGGTACCAGGTCTTCCGTTTTCTGATAAGTAACAGAGGAGATAAAGGCAATCACCCCTTGATGGTTCTTGCGGGTTATGCGGTTAATACGTTCCACCGGAACACGTTGAACAGGAATCAGATTACCCTTCAATGCAGCAAAAAGTTCCTTGGACAAATCACTCTGGATATCTTTCTTCACCAGAATCTTATCGATTTCTTTTCCTGCCTGTATTGCTTCTATCACAGCGCGAACGCCGAAAATCATTTCACTTTTATCAACCATCTTCTAAATTAAAAATTAAAAATTATTGGCCAGTGCCGAGGAGTACCTTTGCATTATTCAAGGCTGCTTCGGTCAAAGTAGCACCACTCAACATATGAGCTATTTCCTCCACTCTCTCCCCATCTGCCAAACGACGGATGTGGCTGTTTGTTTCGGTTTCATTATCTTGCTTATATACTTTGTAGTGTGCACATCCACGGGCAGCAATCTGCGGCAAGTGGGTGATACTGATAACCTGCCGATCCTGCTCTCCCATCTCCTGCATAATATCCGCCATGCGGTCGGCAATCTCACCGGATACACCGGTATCTATTTCATCGAATACGATAGTAGGTAATTTCACTGCACCGGCTATCATCGCCTTGATAGACAACATGACGCGGGCAATCTCACCACCGGAAGCTACAGATGAAATATTCTGCAATGCACCATTCTTATTGGCTGAGAAAAGGAAGTTAACAGTATCCTCTCCATGCACTCCAGGTTCTTTTCGTATTCCCATTTCCACTTGGAAACGGACATTAGGCATACCAAGCGGCACCAATCGGGATGCCATCTGTTTTTCTACCTCGCGGGCGGCTTTTGAACGGGCTTTGGTAAGAACAGCAGCTTGTTTTTTCACCTTATTATATAAGGTATCGCAAAGCATCGTCAGTTCGGCAATACGTTCATCATAAGAAGTTATGGCTGCCAGTTTCGCAGAGTATTCTTCAGTAAGCGCCAATAACTCCCCTACAGTGGCTACCCTATGCTTTTGCTGCAAAGTATAAATCAGGTTCAAACGATCATTCACTTCCTCCAAACGTTCAGGATTAAACTCTACATCCTCTTCCTGTGAAGAAAGCTCCTGAGAGACATCTTTCAGTTCAATATATGTACTTTCCAAACGTTCGGCAAGTTCGGTAGCAGGAGAATAAACTTTTTGCAAGCCCAACATCGTGTTCAGGCTCTCCTTTAATGAAGCCAACAAACCACCTTCATCAGATGACAGCAATTGTCCAGCACGAAATAAGCCAGCTTTAATTTCTTCAGCATGGCTCAATGTATCCGCTTCTTGTTCCAGTTCTTCTTGTTCACCTGCAACCAGATTGGCTTCTGCCAACTGATCCAACTGGAAACGAATATAATCCTCGTCAGCTTTGTTCTGCTCAGCACGGGCTATAAGATCTTCCAGATCTTGCTGTGCCTGCTTCCAATCCTTATATAAAGATTGATAAGCTGAAAGCTGTTCATCATTATGAGATAATATATCAAGTACATTAAGCTGAAAACCTTCTTTATTCAACAAAAGATTCTGATGTTGAGAATGAACATCGATAAGCTGCTCACCCAGTTCTTTCATCTGCACAAGCGAAGCCGGAGTATCATTAATGAATGCACGACTCTTACCGGAAGCATAAACTTCACGACGCAAAATGCATTCTTCTTCATATTCCAGTTCATTTTCTTCAAAGAAAGGGCGCATGCCATAATCTGAAATATCAAAACGGGCTTCAATCACGCATTTCGAGGCACCCTGCCGGATGGCCTTCACATCGGCACGTTGCCCAAGCATTAAGCCGATAGCACCCAATATGATAGACTTTCCGGCACCTGTCTCACCCGTAATAACGGAGAAACCTGCACCGAAGCCAATGTCAAGCTTCTCTATAAGAGCATAATTTTGTATGTAAAGCGAACGTAACATAACTTATTTACAAATTAAAATCTTACTCACTTCATATCATTATTTCATCTTTTCCCATTCGGCAGTCAGCGAAGGGTTAACAGAAGAAAGTAACTCACAGACTTCTTCTTTTTCCTTCATTGCAGCGCGGGAATAGAGATTAACTAATTCATCTTTCTTTATCTCAGTGAACAAACCAGGCAATGCCGACATCGGTTTATTCTGTTGTGCCTGCCTCAAGCCAGCCAGCGCTGTTGTAATCGCAGCACGGGCACGGATAGCATTGACTGAAAGTTCATCCATTCCCGTACGATGATAGTCATACATCAGTTTGCGCAAGGGCGACATACCGTCTTCCAGATAATCAGAAACCAGTGCATAGCGGTTACGGCTACTGTCGAATGCCTTCCAACCAGTTTCACCGAGGTTTTGTGCGGCAGTTACGATATCTTCGGCTGCCCGAAACACATCTGTACCACCTTGCGGAGCCATCGTATCCATATCCAAGCCGATAATCATATAGGCATAATAGGCGATGACAGCTGTCAGATTACTATCTATCATGTTGTCCCTCAGTTCCAGCGGATCGAACTCCCGATAATTGAAAGACACCTCCGTATCCTTGAAACTAAAGACTACCGTCTGATAACCGGACTGCCATACAGGACGGGTAGACTGTACGATAAGTTCACACTTCCAACGTCCGTCTGCTTCGCTATATTCCTTCACGGTAAGGTTCATGGAACAACGGATTCTCTCATTCACTTCATATTGCGCCTGTGTCCACCGACGTGTGTTGATGAATTCCATCAACGCATTTTCAAGTGTAGTGAAAACCTGCGTACTCGTACCTTGTATCTGAGAATAATTCACTGTCAATTTACAATTCAATTCCTGAGCTACAGTCTTCAATGCTACTGCAGACAAAAACAACATAATATAGAGTGTCTTATTCCTCACGACCTATCTTTACTTGTTCTTCAACACTTTCACTAAACGATCAACTATATCCACAGCTACTTCCGTCTTGGACTTCAACGGAAAATCCGTTTTACCCTCACGGTCGATAATACTGATTTTATTCGTATCATACCGAAAACCGGCCCCTTTATCATTCAGGGAGTTCAATACGATGAAATCCAGATTCTTCCGTTGCAACTTATCTTCGGCATTATGCTGTTCGTCATTCGTTTCCAGGGCAAACCCCACCAACACCTGATTATCTTTCTTCATCCGTCCCAGGCAGGCTGCAATGTCTTCCGTAGGTTTCAGATGCAAAGCTATTTTTCCTTCTTTTTCCCGTTTTATTTTGGCATCGGCCACTTGTTCCGGCGTAAAGTCGGCAACGGCAGCCGAAAGGATGGCAACATCAGCCTGTGTAAACGAGCTATACGCTGCATCATACATCTGTTGAGCCGATTCCACTGCATGATATTGGAAAGCAGGATAATGCATTTTCTGTTGTACAGGGCCTGTTATCATAATTACCTTCGCTCCCCGGGCAGCACATTCGTCCGCTATGGCAAAACCCATTTTTCCAGAGGAATAATTACCAATAAAACGCACAGGATCAATCTTTTCATAAGTCGGCCCGGTAGTTATCATGACGGTCTTGCCACGCAAGTCCCCCTCTGTTCCGGCAAAGTAATCCGCCAGATATTGTATGATGACCTCCGGTTCTTCCATACGTCCTTTGCCTACCAGGTGGCTGGCAAGTTCTCCTGTACCCGGTTCTATAATATGATTTCCGTAAGAACGAAGCGTATCCAAATTCTTTTGTGTAGAGGGATGAGCATACATGTCCAAGTCCATAGCAGGTGCCACAAATACAGGAGCCTTAGCCGATAGATAAGTTGTTATCAGCATATTGTCCGCCACACCATTTGCCATTTTCCCAATAGTAGAAGCTGTTGCCGGAGCAATGAGCATGGCATCCGCCCATAATCCGAGGTCTACATGGCTGTTCCAGGTACCGTCACGTTGGGCAAAGAACTCACTGATAACCGGTTTGCTCGTCAGTGCAGAAAGTGTAATAGGAGTAATGAATTCTTTTCCCGCAGGCGTAATCACAACCTGCACTTCCGCACCTTGTTTAATCAATCCCCGGATGATATAGCAAGCTTTGTAGGCAGCAATACTTCCGGTAATACCTAATACGATTTTTTTCCCTTTCAGCGTATTTGCCATAAAACTATTTATTGGTCAATTCACGTAAACGTATCTTAGTCAGCATAGCCTTGGTATTCAAGGTGAAATCGCTGTTGAGAATCCAACTATAATACCCCGGATCACGTTTCAGGACATCAGCTACCGACATTCCTTTATATTTTCCAAAGTTGAATACCTCTACCCCATTATCATCATAAACCATACGCCCGGCAAAATCCACATTCTTATTGAAACTGGAATAGTCAGCCAAAAAAGCGATGTCATTCTGCAATTCCGGATAACGGTCAAGCTGAGACATTAACACTTCATAAGTAGCTTGCGTGTCGGCTGCTGCCGTATGCGCATCTTCCAGATTCTTCCCACAATAAAACTTATAGGCGGCAGACAGTGTACGTTGTTCCATTTTATGGAAAATGACCTGTACATCCACAAATTTGCGGCGGCTCAGGTCAATATCTACACCAGCGCGGAGAAATTCTTCCGCCAGTACAGGAATATCAAAACGATTGGAGTTGAACCCTGCCAAATCGCATCCTTCTATTTCATTGGCAATGGTGCGCGCCACCTCTTTAAAAGTGGGACAATCTGCCACGTCAGCATCGTAAATGCCATGAATGGCAGATGCTCCTTCAGGAATATGCATTTCCGGATTGATACGAAGCGTTTTCGCTTCCTCATTACCATTGGGATGTACTTTGAGATAACAGATTTCTACGATACGGTCTGCATTGATACTCGTTCCGGTGGTCTCCAAATCAAAAAAGACAATCGGATTCTTGAGGTTTAGTTTCATTATTATTGTTTTATGGGTGGGTAAGTTACAAGCTACGAGCTACAAGCTACGAGTGGCTGCGCAATTATGCCGCATGGTACTTGTAGCTTGTAGCTCGTAGCCTGTAGCTTAATTAAATATTAATCATTCAGCATCATCGGCATCAACAGCATCAGCAAGTCCTCATTTTCTTCTTGTTCAACGGGAACGATAACGCCTGCACGTGACGGATCTGCCAATTCTATCACGACTTCATCTGCTGCAATATTATTCAGAATATCAATCAGAAAAGTCGATTTGAAACCGATACTCATCGGATTTCCATCATACTGGCATGCCAATGATTCTTCGGCAGAAGTGGAAAAGTCAATATCCTGAGCTGAAATTACAATTTGATTGGGTTGCATGCGTAGCTTGATAAGACTACTTGCCTGTGATGAGAAAATAGACACACGACGCAATGCGCCTACCAGTTGCATACGGTCAACCGTTACCTTATAAGGGTTATTCTGCGGAATTACCGAGTTGTAGTTCGGATAACGTCCTTCAATCAAACGACACACCATGCGATATTTCTCCAAAGTGAACACAGCATTACGTTCATCAAACTCTATCACCACCTGTCCTTGTTCTTTCGGCAACAAGTTCTTAATCAACGAAGCTGGTTTTTTGGGTAAAATAAACGCAGCGCGCTCATTGCCTTTGGCAGCCAATGTTTTGCACCGTACCAGCTTATGACCGTCTGATGCCACCATTGTAATATCTTCCGTCGTAATGTCAAAATAGATACCGTTCATCACCGGACGAAGTTCATCATCTGCCGTAGCAAAAACAGCACGATTAATGCCACCTAATAATACAGATGCTTCCATTTCTACACGTACAGCACTTTCACCCAACATAGCCGATTGCGGGAACTCATCCGCATTCTGCCCCATCAGACTGTACTTACCGTTTTGATACTGCACCGTAATTTCCAATGAGTCAGTGTTTACCTCAAATGACAACGGTTGTTCGGGAATTTCCTTCAAAGCATCCAGAATGGTTTTGGCAGCTACGGCAAAACGTCCGTCAGCATCGCTTTCATTCACTTCAACTGAAGTCACCATAGTTGTCTCACTGTCTGAAACGGTTATCGACAACGTTCCGTCTTTCAGTTCAAAGAGGAAACAGTCCAAAATGGGCAACGCATTCTTCGAATTAATCACACGGCTGATAGCCTGCAAATGGCTGGAGAGCGCAGTACTCGAAACGATAAATTTCATATATTCTATGTATTTAAGTTTTATATTATTCCTATTCGTACTATTATTTCATAGTATCGGACAAAGTTACAAAAAAAGATTTTCCTACAGCAAAGAAAATTAAGAAAAAACGTCCGGAAGTTCTCCGGATTTCCCTAAAAAATTGTAACTTCGCAGCATCATTTAAAAAGAACACAATGGAATTTACAGGAAAAATTATCGCTATACTCCAGCCAAGGGGCGGAGTAGCAAAGTCGGGCAACGAGTGGAAATCACAGGAATACGTGATTGAAGATCACGGCCAATATCCCCGCAAAATGTGTTTCGATGTTTTCGGAGCAGACAAAATAGAACAGTTCAACATCCAGATGGGTGAAGAACTGACCGTATCATTTGATGTGGATGCACGCCAATGGCAAGACCGCTGGTTCAACAGTATCCGCGCGTGGAAAGTAGAACGTGTTAGTGCGGCTGCTCCTGCAAGTGCACCGGGTGCTCCGGTTCCGCCACCAGCACCGACTGCTGCACCGGATTTCCTATCAGGTGATGCAAAAGACGACCTACCATTCTAAAAGGCAACTTTAGCAATAAAAAAAGGGAGAAGTTCTCCCTTTTTTTATTGCTAAAGTTTATTCTTTTATCAAAGTTTGGCAACTTAGATTTTATCCCCTTTGTATAAAAGCACAAGATTAGGATAAACCGTATCTTCCACACAAGTGAACTGTATAGCAAGTATGAAATGACGGAAAAATTTCGCCTGCCTGAAAAAAAAGTTAGGTATCAGGCGCACATACGTCTCCGGCTGAAGCAACATCTCCTCCATATCCACCATCATCACAAAACTATAAACCGGAGAAAGACTGCCTATGCTCTCCTCATACATTGGAGTATCATCCAATACTTCATCATTCTCCATCGCATCAATATAAGCCGTAATGCTGACAGCATCGGGCGCCATCAGCAAATGCCCGCGATAGAAACATGCATAAGTATAAAGGGCAGACTCCGTAATACCTGTCAGCTGAGTCAACAGCGTATTACGGGGTAATACATAACAGCGATGCCCTCTCGCTTTCGGATAAAGATGATATTCAGGAGAATCCTGTGGCGAAGGCGGTGCATCCACTTCCTTCGGAGTAGTATAGAGCAACGATTGCAGACGACGTTCAGCCTGCGACACATTTTTCACCGGAACACTCATCACTGCGCAAGGATACTTCTTCACCGTATCTTTCGGTTGGAAAAGACAAGCTATCACCTGGTCACCTGCATATGTTTTCAGAAAATCAAGCCACTCTTCATCCCTCTCCTTTATATAATCAGAATAAGTTGCTTTAGCATATTCCTGCTCCGCCGTAAAACCACACATGGACTCCATGTCCGAAATAGCCCAACAATCATAAAAGAAAGTAGAAAGCGGAAGACGTTCTCCCGGGAAACCCTCTACAGGCTGCTGACGACGCAAAGCATTTATAAAGGTACGTGTCGTGTCCGAACCATGACTAATACCCGAACAATAAATTGCATTCTCATTCAGCTTCATATCAAATTCGGCCCAACTTCCCAGATAAGTCTGCGAACGAATACCATCCGTATTCTTGCCCATCTCCACCGATTTAATGCGAACATATACCGTAGCTTGCACATTGGCATTCTTCCCGGCATGCATCATCTTGAACGAAGGCATATCTATCAACGACTTCTTGGAAAGCCGTGCATCAATCACCTGCTCTATCAGTCGTTTCTGAAAACTGATTGCCAAAAAGTCCGGTGTAAAATAGGCTGCCAGGAAACGTCCGTCAGGCATAGGGTAAATACTTATTTCTTCACCTTTGTAATCAAAGAATCTGGAAGGGAACGAACTGGCACAATATTTCCTCACAAAGGATTCCACCAACTCATAATCGCCCGCGCCCAGGCTGCAATACAACACCTGGTTCATCGGATTATCCGGTTCATGGAAGCTGATAAGCATTTTATTCATCTGTTTGCTAAACCCGTGCGGAGTATCTTCGAGCAAGGCATGCAGATAATTTTTCAGATAAACAAAGAGTTCAGAAGCATAAAGAAAGTGATTATCCTTGCTGCAACTCAACTGATTGATGTCATCCACCAATTCCGCCATACGGTCGGTTTCCAGCACAGCTATTGCATTCTGAGGAACCAATGTATAAAGATTAAAATCCTTCCGGCTCTCTACTGCATTCAACCTAAAAAATGAATACACCCCGAAACCCGTACATAGCAACACTATGGACACAATAACGGCAATTCTTATGACAAGGCGTAACTTCATGGTTTTTCAGGCATCAAGTTTCGGCAAAAATAACTATTTCTACTAATAAAACAAAACAAATGTTTCAAAAACTTTAGTAGATATAAAAAAGTTTTAGATTTTTTGCGCCTTAAAACTCTATTTCCATTCCATCAAAAGTCAAATGCATATGAGACGGGAGCTGTTTTTCGAGCTCGGCATGCAAACCTGCATGATGACTCATATGGATGAAATAAGTTTCTTTCGCACCGATGCGCTTCGCCGTCTCCAATGCTTCGGAAATACTCTGATGCGTAGGATGCGGTTTGACACGCAAGGCATTCACTATCAGAACATCCAAACCATGCAATTGTTCATAAGATTCCTCCGGCATGGTCAACATATCCGTAATATAGGCCATATGCTTACCAATGCGGTATCCCAAAATGGGTAGGCGTCCATGCATCACCTGAATAGGAATAATCTCCGTATTATTGATAAAGAAATTCTTCCCGGACTCCACTTCCCGCAAGAATATCTGCGGAACACCCGGATATTTATGTTCCAGAAAACAATAAGGCATCCGCACACGCAAGTGGGAGGCAGTATATTCATCAGAATAGATAGGTATTTCGCCAAAGCGGCAGAAAGGACGCAAATCATCCAGTCCACCCACATGATCATAGTGCTCATGGGTTATCAGCACACCGTCTATCTTTTCAAACGAAGATGTACGCAACATCTGTTCCCGGAAGTCCGGTCCACAATCAATCAATATTACCGCATCGTCCGTATGCAACAAAGCCGATGCACGCAAGCGGTTATCACGCGGATCAGTAGAGGTGCAAACTTCGCACTTGCAACCTATTTCAGGCACTCCTGTCGATGTTCCGCTTCCTAATACTCTTAGTTTCACGCCAACTCAAAATTAATTATTAGCTATTAAATAAAGTTCACTTCGGGATGAATGTCGATGCCAAATTTTTCACGGACAGATGCTCTTACGGCATCTGAAAGAGCCACGATATCGGCACCCTTCGCCCCACCCCGGTTCACCAGCACTAACGCTTGCTTATCATGCACGGCAGCAGGCCCCAGCGACTTACCTTTCCAGCCACACTGATCTATCATCCATCCTGCAGGAATTTTTACCCGGTCAGCACCCAATTCATAAAACGGCATCAGAGGATATTGTTCCCGCAGAGTTTCAAACACTCTACGCGGCACAACAGGATTCATAAAAAAACTGCCTGCATTACCCAGCACCTTCGGATCAGGCAATTTACTTTCGCGGATGCGGATAATAACCTGACGCAATGTTTTTAAATCAACCACCGGACACTTCTCCAACTCCTGACGAATCGTACCGTAATCCAGTATATAATGTTCTTTCTTACTCAACCGGAAGGAAACATGCGTAACAAACACCTGCTTCATCTCCGGACGTTTGAAGATGCTGTTCCGGTATGAATAATCACATTCATCCACCCGATAAACACGCTTCACACCTTGTATGTTCACTGTTTCTACCGAGGAAATCAGATCTTTCACTTCCACACCATAAGCACCAATATTCTGCACCGCGCTCGCTCCCACCTCTCCGGGAATGAGCGACAGATTTTCGGCGCCATACCATCCATGCTCTACACAATAGGCCACAAAATCATCCCATATAATGCCGGCACCTACACGCACCGATATCGTCTCTTCATCTTCTGCTACTATCTCTATATTGTTGATATGCGAATGCAATATCACACCTTTATAATCATCGGTAAACAACAGATTGCTACCTCCGCCAATATGCAGATAAGGAGAAGTGATGCGCCCTGCGGCAATCAACTCCTCCAGTTCTTCTACAGAATTGTATTCCAAAAATACAGCAGCTTCAACATCAAGCCCAAATGTATTGGGAATCTTCATTTAATTTTTAATTTTTAATTATTAAATACTTGTATCCTCATACTTATACAGTTCCCAGTCGCCCCGGTATCTGCGGAAATAGAAGATATTGGTATATCCGTTTCCAATCCCGTTCACTTTCAGGATTTTCGTATTCGAATCATCGCTATTCTTTTGTCCGTAATTGATATTTGATAACTTATCTACAGGCAATACCGGACGGAAAGCATACCATTGATTCAAATCAAGAGTAGTCTCCAAAATAGAAAATTCATCGTCCGGGTCTATCGTTATGTACTCCAGCGGTTTACGAATATGACTACTCTGGTACAGACTATCCGTCACGAAACGCGAATAAAAGGTGACAAAGTCCTCATTCTCCCCCTGTTCTATTTGACGGAGATTAATAGCTTCTAACATCCAGACACCTTTCACACGTTCAAAATAATACTTCTTCACCATACGGTTCTCAAGAAAAATCCATTCCACTTGCACAGACGCAATCGCAGTGTCCCCCACCAATTCCAGGTCGTCTTCATTGTCGAAGAGCAGCGTGTAATAGCTCTGTTGAGTGAATAAATAATCATGCTCCCAATCCTCTTTTTCTATTTTTGAGGGAGTATCAACGTTGTAATAAGGCAACGGAAATTTCGTCCGCTGCTGTTGCAGGACATCATCCGAAGCATAAGCATAGACAAAATCATCAAACGACTCATCCGCTTCTGTTGGTTTCGGGTCATTATCAACCTCAACTTGTGGTACTGTATCAACCTTGTGCGAGGCCGAATCTACCATATTGGTGATTGTCACAAAAGGGTCCATCTTCGTTTTCTTGTTTCCACAGGACATCAAGAAAACAAGAAGACATAACCCCAATCCTATTTTCCTCATTCTTTACCGGACCTCTTAAAGGTCACTTATTTAGTTTAGCTCTTAATTTCTCAAGCATATCCACTGTCATGGACTCTAAATCATATTGTGGTTTCCAATCCCACTCTTCACGAGCGCAAGTGTCGTCCAGACTATCGGGCCAACTGTCGGCAATAGATTGCTTCAAAGGGTCAACCTCATATGCCATTTCAAAATTGGGCACGTGTTTCTTTATTTCCTGATAGATCTGTTCCGGATCGAAGCTCATGGCAGCAATATTGAAAGCATTCCGATGTTTCAGGCGGGCCGGAGCCGCTTCCATCAATGAGATAGCTGCATTCAAGGCATCAGGCATATACATCATATCCATATAAGTACCCGGCTTCAAGGGACACACAAATTTCTCACCTTTCACGGCAGAGTAATAAATATCCACGGCATAATCCGTAGTACCACCACCCGGAGGGGTTACGTTGGAAATGATTCCCGGAAACCGAACTGCACGGGTATCTACTCCATATCTCGTATAATAGTAATCACTTAGCAATTCTGTAGTCACTTTTGTCACGCCATACATGGTACGGGGGCGTTGAATCGTATCTTGTGGCGTTTTCACATGGGGTGTAGTTTCTCCAAACGAACCGATGGAACTCGGAGTAAACACAGCACAGCCGTACTCGCGCGCTACTTCCAGCACATTCCACAATCCATCTATACCAATTTTCCAAGCCATGGCCGGACGACTTTCTGCAACCACTGAGAGCAAAGCGGCCAGATTATAAATCGTATCAATCTTGAACTGACGCGCTACCACTTCAATAGACTGACGGTCGGTAACGTCAGCAATAGCTGATGGTCCCGATGCTTTCAGCTCCCCTTTGGGCATAGCACTCGGAATATATCCGGCTATAACGTGGTCATCACCATAACGTTTACGCAACTCCAATGTGAGTTCCGAACCTATCTGTCCGGTAGCTCCAATTACCAAAATATTCTTCATACGACTTATTTAAAGGTGCTCCATCCTTAGAGACGTGCAAATATACACACTTTTTTTTCATTATTCTATCATTTTGGTATTGTTTATTTGAAGAAAAATCGTGTCCTTTGTATCGTCTACTATTAAAAAGACAAACTTTAAAATTATAAAGCTATGTACGGGAAAATGAAAGAACACCTCAGCAACACGCTTGCTGAAATTAAAGAGGCCGGACTCTATAAAGAGGAACGCTTGATTGAGAGTGCACAACAAGCTGCTATCAATGTAAAAGGAAAAGAAGTACTAAACTTCTGTGCCAACAATTATCTGGGGCTATCCAATCATCCGCGATTGATTGCTGCCGCCCAGAAAATGATGGATCGCCGTGGCTACGGCATGTCTTCCGTACGCTTCATTTGCGGTACACAGGACATTCACAAAGAACTGGAAGCTGCCATCTCCGACTATTTCAAAACAGAAGACACCATACTTTATGCCGCTTGCTTTGACGCCAACGGCGGTGTATTCGAACCGTTATTCACAGAAGAAGACGCCATCATTTCCGATTCTCTGAACCATGCTTCCATCATTGACGGGGTGCGCTTGTGCAAAGCCAAACGTTACCGCTACGCCAATGCTGATATGACCGAACTGGAGAAATGCTTGCAGGAAGCCCAGACACAACGTTTCCGTATCATCGTAACAGACGGTGTGTTCTCCATGGATGGAAATGTTGCCCCGCTGGACAAGATTTGTGACCTGGCAGAGAAATATGATGCTCTGGTCATGGTAGACGAATCGCACTCTGCAGGTGTAGTAGGCCCAACGGGACACGGTGTGAGCGAATTGTTTAAGACTTATGGCCGCGTGGATATCTATACCGGCACATTGGGTAAAGCTTTCGGCGGTGCCATGGGCGGGTTCACTACCGGGCCAAAAGAAATCATCGACCTGTTGCGCCAGCGCAGTCGCCCGTATTTGTTCTCCAATTCTGTGGCTCCAGCCGTGATAGGTGCAAGTATCGAAGTATTCAAGATGCTGAAAGAAAGTAATGCACTGCATGACAAATTGGTAGATAATGTAAACTACTTCCGTGATAAGATGACAGCCGCCGGCTTCGACATCAAACCGACGCAGAGCGCTATTTGTGCCGTGATGCTGTATGATGCCAAATTATCTCAGGTTTATGCAGCACGCATGCAGGAAGAAGGTATTTATGTAACCGGATTCTACTACCCCGTAGTTCCGAAAGACCAGGCACGCATCCGCGTACAGATTTCAGCAGGACACGAAAAAGAACATCTGGATAAATGCATCGAGGCGTTTATTAAGGTAGGAAAAGAACTGGGTACATTATCGCGCTAAAGCGCGATAATGTAAATTTCCAGCATAGGTTTCTTCGTAGAAGTACTCAGACAAAAGCGAAGATAAAAAAAGCTGCTTGATTTTTCTCAAGCAGCCTCTTCACTTTAGCAATTTATATCAAAAAGATTATTAACGTTCACCCAATTTCACATCTACAAAGAAGATGCCCGTAGCACCGGCTTTCTTAATCATATCAACGATGCTTGCAGCAGTAGCTTCTTCTTCTACCTGCTCGCGGACAAATCCCCACAGGAAGTCCTGAGTAGCTTTATCTTTTTCGGCAGCAGCTACATCCACCAACTTATCAATCATTTCAGACACACGTCGTTCGTGCTTGTAGACCTGCTCAAATACTTCCAGCGGAGTACCGAAATCATTAGGAACTACATCCAACTTATCAACTTTGGCTTTACCGCCACGCTTGATTACATAATCGGCCAACGCACAAGCATGCTCATTCTCTTCCGCCCATTGCTTCTTCAACCAATGTGCCATGCCGCAGAAACCTTCTTTCTCCATATAGAAAGACATTGCTAAATAAAGGTTAGCCGACCACATTTCAGCCGTAATCTGCTCGTTAATTGCATTCTGTAATTTTTCAGTAATCATAATCGTATTTTTTAATTAATTTGAAATCATTACAAAAGTAACAATGACACACATACTTTGTTCATATGATAACATTTTTTATATAAAATAATCCGGATTCACCGGCGTTTCCCCCAGAATATTTGCCGCATCAAAGCAGGGACACTCTTTTATCCACTCTTCCGGTTCTATTTCACCGTTATGATTCAGGTCGGGACTGAGATCGCGGTGCCCCACTACCCTACTACCGGGATAATCTTTTAACAGCAGCATGACCAACACGCGAAGGGAATGCTTCTGAAAATCAGTTCTTGTATCAGCAGCCCGACCATTCACATCCAAACCGCCTTCATAACAAATGCCAATGCTGTTAGCGTTGTGACCTTTTGCATGGGCACCGGGCTTCTCAACGGAACGAAGACTTTTGATATCCCCGTTCTTCCTGATATAAAAATGATAGCCTGCGCCGGAGAAGCCCCGGCACAGGTGATCAGTGGTTAAGTCAAATTCCGTATAGCAACGGTCAGCGCGGGTGGCGCTGCAATGAATGACAAGTAAATCAATCTTTCGCATGATTATGAATTTATCAGCGGACGCCTGTCATGGCATGTGCACTCAGCACGCCAACCAAAGCAGAAGCCACAGCAATAATTACTTTCAAAATCTTGTCCCAAGTCGTTTTTTTCATACTTAATTTAGTGATTAATGGTTAGCGATTAGTGATTAACGGGCTGCGCAGCCTTTCATTTTTAACTCTTTCATTTTTAATTTCTAACGCCTCCAGCGTTAGAACCTATCCCAGCGGATCTTCTTCAAGTCCTCCTTCTCCACCGGAATTGCCACCACCTTCTGATGACCCACCTTCTTTATCCTCCGACTTCTCCAATGCAAATGTCACATTCGCCGAACTCCTCGTTGTTGCCGTCGTCCCATTCACCAGACGCAGTTCCTTGTCCGGAACAAAGCGGATATTCACTTTCTTGATATTCCTCACGGTGCAATCGTCCGACTTCTCCACTCCCGAACAGCGGAAAGTCATGTGCAACGTTCCCAATTGATTCAGCTTCACCTTGTCCCCATTGGCAAGATTCGTCTGGACTTCCTCCACCAAAGCCTCAATGACGTGTTTCACATCACCCTTGGTCATAGCACAATTCTTCTGGATACTGGCGGCCAGTGTATCAATATCCACCGTGCCGCACGTGCGGGGTTTCTGACGAAGATAAAACAACATTTGCGAGTTCTTATCACTCACGATTTTTCTACGCTTAAAGCGTTCTACAAGTACATCCATAAAAAATAAGGTTTTGGTTAAAAAAATATTCTATAATGCCTATCATTAAGCACTTCACAAAGATACAACATCCAGAAGCCAAAGTCAAGTATTTCGTCATTTATTTGCCGCTAAAACGACAATTATTTTCCCTCCACAAAATCCGATTTTTTAATTTTCATTTTTTAATTTTTAATTACCTCGCATTCCTCATCATCCACTCCATCGGCGGCACGTACTCCCCTATCTTCGTCATACTGGCATTGTGCTCGAAGTACACATCCCCCGTCTCTCCATTACGGTTTTTTGCCACGATAATCACGCCCAGTCCCTCCGATGGATACTTGCTCTTGCGTTCCGTCGGTATTCCATACACAGCCGGACGGTATAGCAACATCACCAGGTCCGCATCCTGCTCTATCGCCCCGCTCTCACGCAAATCACTCAGTGCAGGCTGATGATCGCCGCGTCCTTCACAGTCACGGTTCAACTGGCAGAGCAGAATCACCGGTATATTCAACTCCTTCGCCATTATCTTCGCCTTACGGCTCGCTTCCGCCACTTCCTGTTCGCGGTTGCGGTTCTTCTGTCCTGAACCTACCTCGCAAAGTTGCAGATAGTCGATGATAAGGACGTCGCACAATCCTTTGCTCTTCAACAACCGCGCCGAAGAGCGGATATGATCCATTCCCATCTTCGGATTATCATCCACATAAACAGGCAGGCGCGCCAACTTGCGGGCAGCCTCCAAAGCCTGTTGCTGCTCGTCGGCAGTCATCAGCCCCGTGCGCATATGGCTGGCATTGATGTCGGCGGCGGCAGCCGTTATCCAGCGGTCGCCCAGTTGCTCGCCCTGCATCTCAAGGCTATAGACCACCACATGCCTGCCCGCAAGCCCTGCCGTAAGCGCCAGATGCAACCCGAAAGCAGTCTTGCCCACCGACGGGCGGGCGGCAATGATAACCAACTCTCCCGGTTGCCAGCCCGCTGTCAGCCGGTCCAGCTCGGCAAGTCCGGTAGGGATACCGGTGACACCATTCAGGTTGTTTGCCACACGGGCATCCATCAGTTTCAGGGTATCCAGCATCAGCCGGTCCATATCACGCAGATAATCGGCAAAGGCAGCTTCACCTTCCAGATGGTCGGCAAGGTTATGCAGCTCCACCAGCGTGTCGGCTATGTCTATCGTTTCATCGGAAGCGGCAGCCAGCAGACGATGCATGCCGATGATAGCCTCGCGCCGCACATACATTCCACGCAGGATGGCAGCATGCTGCTCCAGATGGGCGGAAGAAGCCACGCGCGAAGTCAGTTGCGTCAGCCGGAACGGCCCGCCCACAGCTTCCAGTTTGCCACGGGCGGCAAGTTCGTTCTTCACGGTGATGATGTCAATGGATCGGCCCGTATGGTACATAGCCAGCAGGACGGAGTATATCTCGCAATTGTTCTGTTCGTAAAACATCTCGGCGCGGAGCTTGTCGGCAACGAGCGCCATGGCTGCCGTTTCCAGCAGACAGGCGCCGAGGACGACTTCTTCCAAGTCGGCATCGTGGGGATTCAGAATTTCAGTCATATTATCCTGTGAATTATAACCTTAATATATAAAGTCGTTATCAAACGATTTGTATTCCAGGTAGTGTGCAGCTCTCAGGCAGTATTGCACATTATTCAGACTATAATAATAATCTTCTATATGCATCAGAGCAAGTTCGCGCTCACGGGCAGACAGTTTTTTCCAGATTTTGGCTATCTGCCCCTTGTTCTCTACAGGCAGATGCGTCACTTCACTGTATTTGCTGATAAACCGTTGCAGAGCTTCATCTACCGGCCTTTCACCCGACTGTTTCTTACCCGCGGGAATACCCGTCCAGGCATCATAGTTGGACACACGAATATGACTAGGACAGGCTCCCGGCACTTTCTCCATGGTGCCCTCTACAAAGCAATGTTCAAAGAAACGCCGGGCATGCGTCCTTGTCCATCCCAATATATCTGCCCACCCGGCAAAAGAAATGATTGACTCTCCCCGCGCACAGATTACCTGCACACCATTATAGAGCGTCACCACATCCCGATAGTTAACAAAGGTCAGTACTCTCAGAAATGCCTCCTCTTCACCATTTGCCGCACCTCTCTTTCCATAAACATCCAGCAGCAATGCCCGGGAAACCATGACATAGCCTGTTTTTAACAAATCATCTTTCATCAATAAAATAGCGTTTTTAAATTAACATCTTTTGCGATTTCCACCGGCCACCCAAACAGACGTCTTTTCTGAATAATATTGAGTACATTACACAAAGAAGTGAACACCTAAATGAAGGGCAAACGAACACAACATAATTATATTAGAAGAAATGATATACTAAAGTATATCTATCAGAACAGATGATGTGTTTGAGTCAAACAGATGATGCATTGGGGCCCAACGCATGATGCGTTTGTCCCAAACAGATGATGTGTTTTCCTTTATTGCCTACCTTAATCAATTTTTCTTTCTTTTTCATTATTCAGTTGTTTACTTATTTACACTTCAAATAAATACATATAATACACTCATACTCTGTATTACAAAGCAAAATTAGGAAGTATTACTCAAAGCTCAATAGCAAATATTTACACCAATACAAATATAAACATCACTAAATAAAATCATTACAGTTATATAGGCGATTTTTATCACCGGTGAGTTGAACAATTATCGTAAGGGACTGGATGAGCATTGCCAAATTCGTTTTGATTTCTTCTGCGAAGTTTATGCCGACCTGCTGCCGCAAGGCATCAGGGAAAGACTGGACGAAAAGGACGGAGCCGTCAACCAACTGGACTATTTGGTTTCGGAATGTGAACGTGCCGGACAGAAGATGTATCTCTTCATCGACGAGTACGACCACTTCACCAATGCCATCCTCGCCGACCCTGAAAGCCTGCACCGCTATACCAACGAGACGCACGGCGAAGGTTATTTGCGCGCTTTCTTCAATAAGGTGAAAGCAGGAACCTATTCCAGCATAGAACGTTGTTTCATCACCGGTGTAAGCCCCGTGACGATGGACGACCTCACCAGCGGATTCAACATAGGAACCAATTATTCACTCACACCGGATTTCAACCAGATGATGGGATTCACGGAAGAGGAAGTGCGCGAGATGCTGACCTACTATTCCACAAACAGCCCTTTCAAGCATACTGTAGACGAACTGATAGAGATAATGAAGCCATGGTACGACAACTATTGCTTCTCGCAGAAAAGCTACGGTGAAACCACGATGTACAACTCCAACATGGTGCTTTATTTCGTAAAAAACTACATCATGGGTGGTAATGTCCCGGAAGACATGGTAGAAGACAACATTCGTATCGACTACGAAAAGTTGCGCATGCTCATCCGCAAGGACAAGGAGTTTGCCCACGATGCTTCCGTTATACAGACTCTCGTGAGCCAAGGCTTCATCACTGGAGAACTTAAAAAAGGCTTTCCCGCTTCCGGCATCACCAATCCGGACAACTTCGTGAGCCTGCTCTACTATTTTGGCATGCTCACCATCAGCGGAACACACGAAGGAAAAACCAAACTAACCATCCCTAATCTGGTGGTTCAAGAACAACTCTATACTTACCTACTGAATACTTACAATGATGCAGACCTGAGTTTCAGCAGTTACGAGAAGAGTGAGCTGGCGAGCCGCCTTGCTTATCGGGGAGATTGGAAAGCTTACTTCGACTACATCGCCGACTGCCTGAAGACGTACGTCTCGCAGCGCGACAAACAGAAAGGCGAATTCTTCGTCCACGGCTTCACCCTTGCCATGACTGCACAGAACCGTTTCTACCGTCCCGTCTCCGAGCAGGACACACAGGCGGGCTATGCCGATATTTTCCTCTGCCCAATGCTGGATATCTACTCTGACATGGCACACAGCTATATTGTGGAGTTGAAGTATGCCAAGTATCATGACCCCGAAACCCGCGTGGAGGAACTACGTCAGGAAGCCATCGCTCAGGCCAACCGCTATGCGGATACGGACACAGTGAAACGTGCCGTAGGCACTACCCGGCTGCACAAGATTGTGGTGGTATATAAGGGGATGGAAATGAGGGTGTGTGAGGAGGTATAAAAGGTACTCTTTTCTTTCCGAAATCCCCCGTCTCCGGGGGAATAAAAACACGCACGCGTCAGCCTGCCTTATGCACAAACAGTAAATCCTCAACCAGCAGGTTGAAGTCCTGTTCACTGATGCAGCCTTCGTGAAAGTAGAAGTAATGGGTGAGCAAACGGCGCACCTGGCGGATACGACACTCAGCAGTATAACCCTTCCACACACCTACTTTCTTGCTATCCAACGCCTGACGGATAACAGCTACGTACGGAATAATCAGACTGCGTACATCATCGCCGGGGCGAACCTGTATCTTCTCATTCGGCAAGATTATAGTCACTTCCGGATGGTCGGCACGAACTATACGCATGGCCTCTGTCCAACGGAAGCCATCTGAAATTACGTCGCGAGTTGTCTTTTTTTTGATGCATCTGTGGCATCAGGTGCCACAAAGGCACGTCTTCTGAATCTCTTCATTTAAAAAAATAATTAATTGATTAATACGAATCAGTATCTCTGATCCTTTACTTTAGAAACAATTGATTTCCTTACTGGGCACTCTCCACACCACGGAGAAGACCTGTAGCATTGTTTCGCCATCCTCTTTTAATATCTTGAATGCCGGCAGATACCCGCCCGGTTCCAAATCCGGCAGGGCTACAATGACCCTGTTGTCCGAATACTTATAGATATGACAGATTTCCGTTATCCGCTCTTTATCTGCGGCGGAAATAAGGCACAACCGGATTTCATCCAGGGGATACATATCCAGCCCGCTGCCCGATACGATGATAGGAGCCCACGGGGTAAGGGTTCCGTCACGTTTGCCACTCAAAGGGTCATATACCCCGGTAATGGTGGGAAGCCCTTCGGAAGGGCTTACTAATTCTGTACTGGTTACTGTCATTTCATTCTGTTTAATTATTTTCACCACAGAGGACACAGAGGTTCTAATAATGTATGAATGAGAAGCCTGAAAACTCCGTGCCCTCTGTGTCCTCTGTGGTGGAAATTAAGTTAGTTCAGCACCCTGTCAGGGAGCAGGTGCCGGAGCCTCTTTCAGCACCACCTTCACCGTAGTGACAGCCGTAGAAGCCGTTGAGGTGAAGGTGACGGTGGTATTTGCCGATACATCACCTTGTGCCGTTCCCAAAGTCAACGTGTAATCCCCTTCGGCATCGGTCACGTTTTCGCTCACCGTCAGCCATGAAGCGCCGGCGGCAACCTCTGCCGTGCTTCCGGTAGTAATGGTTGGCGTTTCCGCACCGTCCGAACGGCTTTCCGAGACCACATGCAGCTTGATAGTCTTCCCGTTGGTATTCTCTATCGTAGCAGTCATCGTTTTAGCGTCGAAAGTACTGGTGCTCCCTTCTTCCTTCACCATTGTCACCTCAGGCCCCTTGGTGGCAAACACCTTGATGTCCTTACGCATTCCGCTCGCCGGGTTCGTCAGACGGATGGTGACGGGAAGCAGCTTCGAGGCATCCGCCAGCTCTTCGTCCACAGTGGTCACCGTGTACTTCGTGCTCTGCGATGCCGCACGCGTGGCAGGGGCGGAAGCCAGCCCGAGCCATTTCTCGGAACCCTCCTGGAACACCAGTTCGGATTTCAGCGTGGCATTGGAACCCATCACGAAGGCAAACTCACTGGCGGCCTCCGGCATCAGCGTCACCTGCCCCTTGTCCGTCACATAAGCACCCGTGCTACCTGTTTCCAGTACCAGGGGCGTGTTACGATCGAAGTCATTCTCGGGTGTATAGGGGTCCAGTTCCACGTCTTCTTCCCAGTCCGTCACTTTCAGCGTCACGTCCAGACGTTTAGGGTCGGCCTTGGTGATCTCGATGGTGTAGCGGTGGTTGTAGTTCACCTCGATGTAAGTGCCCACGCCGTTCACCATTTGCTTGAACGGGACCTTGTAGCTCACTTCCTCTTCGTTCGTCAGGTTGGTGGCGTACATCCCTTTCAGTATCAGGTAGCCCCCGTCATCCTTCGGGCTGGGCCAGGTGTAGAAGGCACCTTCGCTGAGGTTGAGCTTCGGATCGCCGCCTGTGGGCTTCTTCTGCCTGTCGGGAAGAACCTTGCGCACGGGATAGATAATCAGGTCGCCGTTCGTTTCATCCTTCGTCTTGAGAGGCTCGATGGGGAAGAAACGGCTGGCGCTGCGCCCGTTGCCCATAGAGATACTCTGGATGGTGAAACGGGATTCCTCGGCAACGTTCACGATGTCGAAGCGCGCCACCATGCGCGAGAGGCGGAAACCCACCTGTGCACGGGTGGCGGTGCTGAAGTCCGTCAGGTCCAGCGGCGTGGTGTAGGCGCCGGTCATGGGCAGCGGGGTGACGAAGATGTCGTCCCCCGTCTCACCGGCGGGGTCGATGAGACGGGTCTGCAGTTTCAGGAAGTCTGCTTCGGTGGGTACGCCGGGGGTCACCGTGTTGGCGGGCTGGCCCGGGGCGGTCTGCACCAAGGAGGAGAAGTAGTCGTAAGGCTGCAAAGCGCCGCCTGCATCCATGCTGTAGAGCTGGGTACGGTTGGCGATGCAATAGAACTTCACGAACAGACCTTTGGTCAGTCTGAGCAGGCCGGTGGTGGTGTTAGGCTCAGCGCCGGCGTTGAGGTCGAAACTGAAGGACTTGATGCCGGGCAGGTGTGTCAGGCTGGCGTCGTCGCGGTAGTAGTGCAGTTCCTGGAAGGTATAGGGGCCGTCCTCGGTCAGGGAACCGAACACGTAGACGTCGAGGGTCTTGATGTAGTTCTCATCTTCCGTGGCGATGGCATCTCCGGCACGAGTGCCTGGAACGGAGGCTCTCAGACTCAGGTTGTTCTTCAAGGTGAGCAGCACCTCCGTGCGGGAAGCATCTCCCTCGGGTTCGCCGGGGGCCTGAGTGAGCGACTCGCTGGTGCAGGACACCAGCAGGGTGCTCATGCAGAGCAGGAAGCCTGCGGCAAGCAGTGATGGTTTATTCTTTATATTCATTATGATTATTTTTTTATGGTACAAAAAAAACTGTATTAGGGTTTCTTGTTACTTCTGAGAATCACCGTCTTGTCTCCGCCACCTGTCACAGTGTTGGTGAATACAAGGGTGATATCATCCGTTTTGCCGGCATCACTCAGTTTGAGCGTATAGGCTGACGGAGTCCCGGCAACAACCGTGTCACCTCCCGCATTACCGTCATCCGGTGCCAGGAACTGGTTTGTGAATGCCGTCGTGAAAACGGTAGTCGCACCGCCCGGAGCGGTTACGGTAAAGATGAAAGGTGTGGTGGTTATAGCATCTGCATCTACCGTATAAACAATACTTCCGCCTTCATCAGAGGCTACTACACTTCCCGATGCATCATCCGTCAATGCCACCGTGATAGCCGGGTCTTTCCAGGTGATGGTCAGTGTGGCGGTGCGGTCGGCAGCGCTGCTATTCTTGGCGGTCACTACGGTAGTGGCATTAGTCAGTGAAGCAGCGGTAGTTACCTTGATGGTATATTCATCAGTGTCTCCTATCTTCTTTATCTCCAATCCGGTAACCGAAGTAAATTCGGCGGCTTCGGCACAAGTCATGTTCACGGTGATCTGGCTGTTATCAACTTTATACATCGTGATAGTGGAAGCCGCAGCATCTGAGAAGTCTTTATCCAGCCCCTTATTGAATGTACTCCAGCTTGCTACAGTAGCACCCGCACTCAGACCGGGCTTGCCGGCTTCCTTGTGCAGTGTAACTTTCAATTCCGGAGCGGCAATATCCTTATTCGCTTCCGTCAGGCCGTTCACGAAACTCAGTGCTACATCCCCCGTGCCGGTGATGGAGCTTGCTTTGGAGATGGTATACGTAGCAAACTTATCTGTATTGTCCCATGCCTTTGATTCAGTAATTTTCAGCCATGGGCAGGCCAGGCTGGCGATAGTCACTCCGGCAGGAGCTTTCACCTTGAAGTCGCAAGTACCGTCAGCCAGAGCGGTGAGGTCGATTTTCAGGGTACTGCTTGCTTCATCCCATGTAGCCGCGTTATTGGCATCGGTGGATTTCTCAAACGTCATCTTGGGGTCGGCGGCAGTCAGTGTAAGTATCGTTGCTTTAGTCGCGTCGCCGGCATTCTTGAAGGCGATAGTGCCGCCTTCGGCAGCGTCCGCATCGCTCACCGATACCTTATACGTATGAACGAAACCGTTCACGGCAATCTCTTCGGCTTTGTAGCCGGTTGCCGTAATGCCTACGGTGACTCCTTCTATGCAAGTCACATCGAACAGGACGTAACCGTTCTTCAGGGTGAAGATGGTTGCTGCGGGAGCTTTATCGTCGGTCACATTGATTGTGTTCCCTTTGGAGCCGGTGCCGGAGGCTGCGGCGGCAAATACGGGAGTTCCTTTTTGTCCGTAGAAGTTCACCGTCGTCCACAAAGCCGGGTCGTAGGAGGCGGCGTCGTTGATGAAGTGAACCGCGACGGGGAGTACGCCTACAGCATCGGTATAGGAGATGTCGAATTTGGTATACCAGACGCCTTCGCGTTCGGTACAGGTGGGCTCGCTGATCACCAGCCAGTCCTGAGGGGTAACCACCACATCACCGCGGGTAACGGTAACGGTCTGCACTGCATCCTTTTCAGCGCGTACCTTGCCTGTGGCACCTATTTCAATGGTGAAGGAGCCGGTACCATCAGCACCCGTCACTTCGTAATTGTAGGGGGAAGCCTCCGTGTTCAGGGCGATCAGTTCGGTAGGTGCATTGGCACCGGTGAAAGCGTCCGCAGCTACAAAGACGGGTGCGTCATTGTTCGGCTTTATCGTGATGCCGCCGCCGCTCACCCAGTCCACCACTTCGAAGGTGCCCATGATGTTGGAACTGGTGACGTCGCTGATGCGCAGCTTGTAGCGGTTGTTGGCAAGAAGCTTGATGAATTCGGCTTTCGGAGCTCCATCGGGGGTGCGAGCTATGTCCACATGATACTCAACGGGTTCCTGGTTGCCGGTGGCGGGGCTTTTATACGTGCCTTTCACCACAAGGTAGGATTCATCCGTATCCAGATTGGGATAGACGTAGAAAGCGCTGGCGGTTTCGCCGGTGTTGGCGCCGGGGATGCCATCGAAATCAACGTTGGCGTACTTGGTGAGATAGTTCACGTCCGTGGCAAGGTTGCCGGCATTTACCGGGGTGGCCGTGGCTCCCCAAAGCGGTGCGCTCTTGCGGCCCTGTACCATGTAGATGTCCTGAATGGTGAGGTTCGTCTTGGCCTTGTCGTTCACTATGTCGAAGCGGGACATTACACGTTTGAGGTTGATGTCCACCTTGGAGACGCCGCTGATCTTGGTGATGCCTTCACCGGTCATCAAAAGCGGGGTTTCGATAAGGGTGGCGTCGGCGTCATTGTTCGTGAAAGCGGCTTTGAAAGCGGCTTCGGTGGTGCCGGAGACGTTGATGGTTCCATCGGCATTAGTCGTTACTTTCGTCAGAGGGTTCAGGATTTCCGCGCCTGTTTCATCATAGAACTTCGGGGTTGTGCCGTTGTTGGCCACGCAGAGCAGCTTTATCCAGGGCAGGCCCTTGAGTTCGTTCGGGTAGAGGATGCCTTTCTTGGAGGTACCGGCATCCTGGATCTTGAAGTTGGTGGTCGTGGGGTTTGCAGGGTTATAGTCCGTACCCTCGGTCCATGTTTCAAGGTAATAGAAGGGCCCCGCCTGGTCGGCGGCGGCAAAGAGATAGACGTGCAACTGCTCTATCTTGTTCTCACTCTCGGAGGCGATGGCACGGGTGTATTCCTGGCTCTCGCCCGTTCCGCTAAAGGCGATCTGGATTTCCGAGCGGCCATCGGTAGGACGGTCACCGGGCTCACCCAATTCGCTGTTGGAACAACTGGCTGCAAGGCCCGAAAAGGCGAGCAGCGTTAGTAAACTTTTTACGTTCATTGATTTTAAAGTTTTAATTGAACAATATGTTTCGTTTCAAGATTTTTTTTATTCAAGTTTCTTTGTTTGGTGTTTCGTTCAAGCGGATTTGCAATCCGCTTGTCTTTGTATCAGGATTTATAATCCGATTAAAGATGAATCACTTACATGGATATAAGGCGGATTTAAAATCCTGATACTCAAGATCGGCGGATTACAAATCCACCGGGACGGGCGAATAATTATTCGCCTGCACATAGCGCAGCACTTTTGAGACAGTATCCGTTCAAACGTCCGTTCAAGAGGATTGAAAATCCTGACACTCAATGCCGGCGGATTGCAAATCCGCCGGGACGGAACAGGCTTTAATATTTTGCTACACAACGCACTGGGCCTTTGTAACTCCTATCACTTACTCCCACACAGGCATTTACCATTGTCATATACATGATATACGAACGTGGATCATAGTCCGCGTCACGAGTCCAATAATATGCGTTAGAAAAAACCTTATTATAGTATCTATTATATACATCTGAGGAAGCGTAATTGCTACCAGACGTACATAATATAGTACGATATTCTGCTGATGAAGGTATATACCATGTACCACCTTTCTTACCGGAGCAATAATAATTATTGGTCATTTTGCTATCCCACGGCACGCCGCCACTAGCATCCACAGGAGCGATATAAAATCCCTCATACTTCCACACAGCCTGCCCTTCATACAAGATACCTGTAACCGTTACATTATAAGTAGCAGTTTTTGTGTTATCCAGTTTACTACGGAATGTGATACTGGTACTTCCTGCTGAAACAGCTTTTAAAGTACAGTTATTACCAGATACACTATAACTCACAACAGAACTATTTGGTGCAGACGAAACTTCGAAACCACCAGCAGGGGGAGTCACTGCAATAGTAGTAGATAAGACAGAGCTTCCCTCATTTTTGGGAATAGCTTTCAATGTTCCGGAATAACTATTCAGTGTTAGTGCGCTAAAGTTCTTTACAGTCACTGTGTAAGTCTCTTTTTTGGTAGGGTCCACACGATTGGCAAACGTTAGTTGTGTACTACCTGTACCTGTAGCTGAGAGCAGATAGTCAGCAGCATCTGTACTTTGTTCGGTAGAGCCACTTGCTTTTACTATGTTTACATCACTACTCTCCATCGTGCTACCGCCCCAAGAATTAACTCTTATCGTCATTTTCTGTGTTTCGCCGGATAGTTTATATAAAGTAATCGTTTTACTTGTTGTATTAAGAACATCTACTCCCCATGAGGAATTTCCCGAAAACGAAAGATTTCCTACATTCGGACTAATCACGAACTTCATATCAGGCCCGCCAATCTTATTCACCAATGTCACAGTCACATCTTTAGCACTTGCAAGGTTTTCATTTACTAATTTGAATTTGACGTTTTGCTGTTTTGAACTGACTGCAGTAATCTCCGATGTCAACCACTCAGAATTCCCGTCAAAATCAAACTCTACCGCTACACCATCCATGGAAGTGACAGGTACAGTGCAAGTGTTACCATTTGCTACACTCATGGATATTTTGCCTAAAGTGCCACCATCCGTAGGTAGGGTATAACTATTGTCACTCCCTCCGAGTGCACTAAATAAAGGAGTCATGGCAGCGTCTTTCAAATCTATCGTAATAGGCATCCGCAACTTCGTTGCGTTTTTCGAGTTAGCAAACACCACAGTCATGTCTGCGTCCGGCGATAGTTCTACATCACGTTCTTTCAGTGTCAAGGTATAGGTCGTTTTCGCCCCGTTTTTCGATGCAATAGGTTCATTCATCCACGTTGGATACTTGACTACTGTCATTTCATCCGGGCACAGGAACAATATTTTCGCACTGCTATTCGTTATGCGATATAGTTTCACAGTCGCATTCGCTACATCAAATGAGTTAGGATTTGTACTCGTACCGTTGGGAGCCTTGCCGGGTTGTGTCGTTGCCAAAGGTTGAGGAACGGCAACCGCTTCCACATAGAGTATGTTCTCTATACCGGAAAGAACATCGTACACACGTACCGTGGCGCGAGGGAAAAGACCCGTATAATCCTCTTTTATAGAAAATGTATAATCACTGCTGGAAGAAATGCGGGTAGTTGACTTTGGCTTACAAACCAGCCAGTTATTCTTCTGTGCGGAAGGTCCACCGGCATAGACTATCTTGATACCCGGAGAAGAAGAGCCCACCGTCATATCAAAAGAACTTCCCGTGTCGAGTGACATACTTACGGTATATACATTGCGGTCCGGGTCTAAGGTTGCTGTCGTTCGGTCTTGAAAATCATTTGGAATGGAAACCGTAATCTCTCCCGGCTTGTTGTCAGGTTCGTAATCGTCAATGTTACCGTCATCCGTCCAATCCGCTACTCGCAAAGTGAATTCAAGTCTCAGGTCATCGGCCTTGGTGATGCCAATGGTGTAGCGGTGGTTGTTATTGATATCCAGATAGGTTTCCTGTCCGTCAATGCCTTTTTGGCGGAAAGGAATACGGTAGGATACTTCTTTGTTTTCAGTCTCATTCACTTTGTAATGTCCTTTCAGCATAAGAAATCCTTCGTCTTCCTGCATGCTGGGATAACAATAAAAAGCGCCTTGTTGGGTGCCGGTGTTGGCATTGTTACCCGTAAAGGCTTTGTCGGCGGTAGTTGTCAGTTCACCACCTATGGCAGGATACGCTCCGCAGGCAACTATCGGAAAATAACCTGCTCCACGACGGGCATTACCCATTGAGATAGACTCAATAGTGAAGCGGGATTCATCCGCCTTGTTTACTATGTCGAAGCGTGCGGCAAGGCGGGTGAGTTTGAAATTCACTTGCTGGCGACCGCCTGTGGAAACATCCGTCAGGTCCAGTGGGAGAGTTTGAGCACCGGACATTGCTAATGGGGTATCGAGCATATCGGTAATCATACCGCCATTCATTATTTGAGTATGATATTTCAGGAAATCCGCTTCCGAAGGACTGCCCGCCTTTTCCATTATACTGCCACCAGCAGTAAAAGTGATAGGTTTGAAATCATTATCCACAACGTCATTCCCGTCAGCTTTCACCGGCTTCGTGTCATTGGCAATGCAATAGAGTTTCACAAACAGTCCACGATGCAGACTGAGCAGTCCGGTAGTGACATTGTCTGTTGCTCCGGCATTAAGAATCAGTTCTTTGGCATCCGCAGGGAGGTCGTCGCTGTTTTCGCGATAGGCGAAACGCTCCTGAAAAGTGTAGGTGCCGTCTTCGGTAGGGGAACCGAAGACGTAGACATCCAACGTGGAGATGGCATTCTCCTCGGCGGTGGCAATGTCTCGGGTGGTCGTCTTGTGCAATACCAACTTGTTGTTGATGTTCAACAAGACTTCTTGTCTGGAGGGATCTTTTCCTTCGGGACTCCCGGTCTCCCCGTCCAGTTGTGTTTCGCCGGAACAGGAATGCAGTAGCAAGCTCCCTATCAGCAGGAAACCATGCATGCAGTGAATCATTCTTTTTCTTCGTGTCATAAGCTCACTTGATATTTATTAATAACTATATTGTTTCTTTTAAAATCTATCGTTTACCCTATTCCTCCCCCTTCTTCCCAGTCGGCAGCCGAGGCCTGTGTCACCACCACCCGGTTGTCATCGTACACCGTCACTTCCAGATCGAAATCCTGCTCCATGTTGGTGTCCATATCCATGGGCAGCTTACGGAAGAACAGGTGTAGGTCGAGGTCTCTTACCAGTTGCTCACCGTTACACCACAGGCTCCACAGCTCGTGCGTGTTTGCCGCATAACGGAACGTGACCAATTCACCGACCACCTCGTTCTCGTAGTTCAGCGAAGCGCGCGCTTCGTGGTACGTCACCGTGCGGTCCATGCGGGGCAGTGTGCAACTGCCGTCGCCCGAAGGTACCGTCACCTCCTGTCCGCCGGAGAAGCCGTAGACCGAAGGGATGCCTTTCAGTCGCATCCGGTAAACACCGTCTGCCGGAAGACGGACCCGTTCCGTGGTCTGCCAGCGCACTGTCACCGAGAGTGAGGCATAGGCCTGGCAGAGGTAAATCCGCCGGCGCTCCGTCATGCCGTCCTTCAGGGTGAAGGTGCCTGTGCCGTAATACAGCCGGGAGGTGTTACCCCGGTAACCCGGAGGGGCTCCTTCGGTGACTGCACTCAGGACCATCGCTTCGAGGAAATCCCCGGCATTATCATCTACACCGCCCGTCCCATCTGCTTTTCCGCCGCCGCTTTCCACTTTTTCCAGAGGCGGGTCGGCATCGCTCAGATTGCCCCAGAGTACCACTGTATAAGTACCGTCAGGCAATGTGCCTTTCCATCCGCTCACCCCGTCACCGGTCAGAACGGAGGTGGAAAGCAACTTCCCGTCCGCATCGAAGATGAACTGCGTCAGCCGGGAGACATAGCGGGGAAGCATGTTCTCCACTCCACTGCCGGCGTACCAGTATTCCAGACGCACATCGTAGGGGCAGGGAGAAGGCTCATCGCCAAAACTGCAGGCACCAAACAGTAACGGCAACAGTCCCCACAAAAGCAGGAAACGATGAATGCGGTGGAAAACTCTCTGCATTTATCGGGTTCCTCCTTTATCTTGCACAGACCGGATTTGATCTTCTACGGCATGGCTTTTATCTTGTAGCTTTCGTTCCGTTACCGGAATGTGCTGTAATTGTTGCAGGTTTTGCCGAGCTTTCTGAGGCTCGACACCCACCGCTTTACGGAACCAATCTTCCGCTTCGCCGGGCTTGCCTTCTATCAGTGCCAGCACGCCCAGATTATTCCAGGAGCGGGGATCGGATTCAACCCGTTGAAGGTAAACACGGGCGGATTTTACATCACCTGTAAGCATCACCGCAGAAGAGGCGTTTATATTGGCTACCACATCCTCGGGAAAACGGTAGGCGGCTATTTCGTATACTTCACGGTATTGCTCGGTGCCGGGACGATAGTAGCGTGCGACACCATACATCTCTGCCAGACTCAGCCATTCGGGATGCGTGTATATCAATTTGTAGGCTTCACCCGCACTCACGGCGCGGATATTCCACCGCACACTTACTTCGAGGCGACGCAAGCGGGGGAAGAAATGGCGCAGCATATCCCGGTAAGGCTGTCCGCCACGAAGATCCATTAATTGCTTTTCGCGGCCGTTGAAAACACCGACATTCTGAATAATGGATAAGGCGGCAGCGGCATAAAGCGGCTGCTCGGATTGCAGAAGTGCGGAAAGCCCTTCCCAGTCTTCTGCCACGCAGGTGGTTTCGATGCGGGAACGGGGAATGCCGCAGGCGTTGCATATATAGGAAGCAAAGAACCGTGCACGGGAGCCGGCAAGACGCTCATTGTCGATATAAGGCCCGTCCGGGGAGGCGTAACCACAGACACGGATATGCTCCATGCTGGAATAGTCACCCGCAGAAAAGGGGAATAATAAACTATCGAGTTTCTGCAACTCTGTGCGGTTGTTCCTGTAGTCGGGTAAGATATTGTCGCTGCCCAAAGGGTAATCAATGTAGAATACAGCCTTTTCGTCCAACTTCTTGTCATGTTCCACCGTAGGTTCAAGGAAAGAAAGCATGGAGGTATAAAGTTCGACATCACGAACGGAATAAGTAACAGGATATGTGACGGAAGGAGTTGCGACAAGAGGTTCGACGTATTGCACAGGGATGGTTTGTTGAACGGAGACAGGTTGCTGCATTAAAATCGGTTGTTGTGTAGACACAGGGTACCGTACAGGTGCCGTTTGTTGCTCAATCATTTGCTCAGTGAATAACCGCATACTGATAGTATCCACACCCAGCAATTGAAGGTCACAGCAATCCTTCACCTCCTGACGCAGAAGGAGTATGGCATCGCCCATCCACACCGAATAAGGCACGCCTATATGATAGGATACGGGACGCGGGGCAGAGCGGCGTTTGCAGAGCTGGATAAGGTAAGGTTCGGCACGGTGCGTCCTGCCGTTCGTATTCAATGCCCACTCGCGACGGTCGAAGCGGTAACGCCGCCGACCACTCACCAGCACAGGAGGAAGTTCCAGACGACCGCCACGGGCGTTTGCCAGTATAGGAGTGAAATGCACACAGGTGCGGCTGTTGGGACGGACGGAAGATAAATCCATTTTCAGGCTCAGATACAAGCTGTCATTCGTCACTTGTGCATCCGCAAGGGTGACATGTGCACCTTGCCCTTCAGCAGGAAGGGCAGGCAGGAAAAATAGCAGTGCGAGGAACGGGTACCTCAGGGGAAAGGCATATATCGTATTCATCATGGCTGTGAAGTGGGGTTTAACGTAAGAAATAGATCAGTGAAACACCGGCGCGGGTAGGTCCGAAGTAGGTACGTTTGAAACGGCCTACCCGTTCGCCGCAATCCCGGCAGAGGTATTTATCGTAGGAAAGCTGTGCATAACCGCCTCCTACGGTCACTTCCATCCCCCAACGCTCGCCCAGGACCCAGTGGTAGCCATAGCTCAGACCGCCACCGTAAAGGTTGCCCCGGTAAACGTACTCCTTCATGCAGGGGATAAAATCTATCTGTCCGATATTGAAATGGGCATAGTGTCCGTGAAGACCGATGAAGTGACCTTCAAAGCGGCGGCAGAACCAGTAGCGGAATTCGGGTTGCGCGAAAGCGAGGTTGAGCTTCATGTCATTGGAGAACTCCCAGGCGTTATAACCGCCGTCCAGGGCAAGAGTGAAATTACGCCCTAAAGAGAATTCAACGCCGGCATTGGGAGTGGTGGTACCCCAAAACAGCAGGTTCGTGCGCAGTGCTGTGCGCTGGGCCTGCAATCCCGGATAGGAGGACGCCAATAACCAAAGAACGAGAATAATGCGTTTCATAAGCGTAAATAGTAGCGTTATCATGAATACGACTCATTGGAGTCGTTACTTACCAAGTAACGGCAAGCATACCGCCGCCGCACGGGAGAAAAGAGTTTTTCCAGGGAGTTTTTTATGAAGAAAGTACATTTGACGGGAAACAGAAGTCAATAAAAGGGTGCTCCATGTTTGAAAAGGCAAATATGGACAGGGAATTTGCGTGTTCCCGACAGGGAGAAACAAACGCAATATTGTATTTTGTGTGTATTTGATGTATTTTCTGTTGCTTATTAAAGATTTATTTGTGTTTTTAAAAAAAACATCATGTTTTATTTGGATTAACAAAAGAAAAAGATAAACTTTGCAAGCAGAAACTTCCCGTTACTTGGTAAGTAATCTTATCGCAACACTATGTTCTATAGGGGATAAGGAATATCCCGTTTCTCCCTTCGTTTTTCCCGATAGTAGAAATTAGCTTACGGTTTGCCTTGTCTACCTTCTCATTCTCGAAAGGTTTCAGATAGGTTTCCGTCACACGTACCGAGGAGTGTCCCAGTGCCTGGCAAATGATGCCGACGGGCATTCCCATATGATAAGCCAATGTGGCCCATGTATGCCGGGCCGTATAGGAACTGATTTTGATGCCGGGTAAAAGACGTTTTGCCAATGCTCCCAGCATCTTATTGAAATTCCGCAAGGCTCTCTGGTAGTACCAGTATAAGGCATCCTCCCCTTCCGGGGCATCATTCAATATGGGAAAAAGGTAGAGGGAGGCATCGTCTTTATCCTTAAACTCTTTCAGCAAGGGCAAGGCTTCCCGGGGGATACGCAACGTAATCTGCTTTCCCGTCTTGTGGCGGCGGTACACGATCCTGCCGTCACGTACATCCCTCTTGCGCAGGTGGGCAAGGTCGATGAACGGCATGCCACGCAATAGGAACATCAACAGGAAATAGGCTTGTGCACGTTGCAGTTCTTTGCAGGGCACATCAAGATTTGTGTGCATCAGCCTGCCCATCTGTTCCTCAGTCAATGCCCGTTTAGTCTGCGACTTCACCTTGGTATACACGTCATCGAAGAGTTTAGCGTTGTGCTCCGGCGTGCCGGGTGGGGACAGGCGGTTATATACCGCCTGCAAGGTACGCATATAGGTGGAAATAGTGTTCCAGCTCAGTCGCCTTTGCAGCAGCCAGTCCTCATACGCTTTCAGGCGACCGGGAGTAAACACGTCATTCACGGGCATCGCGCCGCAGGAGAACTTTGCAAAAGAGTGCAAGGTGCTGGTGTAGGTATGCACCGCAGGATACCTCCTGTCTTCTTTCAATTCGTCAATGACCTCCGCCATATACAGCGAAAGGTCCAGCCTTCCGTCATCTTTCTCAATCCTTTCTGTATTCATTACTTTTATCATTTAAAGTTGCACACTACGAAGTGAGTCCTGAGAACAGGAACCACAAGCGTAATGTTTGTGAATACAAAGTAAAGAAAGTGAGGGGAAGACAAAGAAAAAGCGTGCAAACCTTATTATAGGTTTGCACGCTCAATATATATGCTTATGAGATGGCAGATTACAATGCGGCTATTTCATCCTCCGACAAGCCTGTGATTTTAGAAATAAATGCATAATCAGCTCCCTCAGCTTTCATGCTACGAGCATTAGCAAGACGTTCTTCTTGACGTCCTTCTTCACGCCCTTCCTCTTTCGCTGCATCCATCACACACAAATTAGTGCGGTATACATTTACACTATTCTCATAACGTTCACGCTCCTCTTTACTAAGAGAAGCCACATCGGCAATTTCTTCTAACTTTTCGAAGACTGCCTTGCGGGCCTTAAAAGGCATTCGTTTCAGTGTCTCCATATTCTTTAATGTATATATCCAACGTTCAAAATCATTCTCACATTCTTCTTCCTCCTTCTGAAAAAGAGGAAGAGCTATAAATATCTGGCGCATTCTGTCAGTGAATAACTCACCCGTATCACGGTCGGCAAGGATAACGTCAGTCCTCAATTTAACACTGCTGTCAAATAAAAAGTTCATAAAGAAAACTCCATATACAGCTTTAATACCGAACCGCCATTCATTCCCTTTCTCAGCCTGTTGCACTATCGCATTAGAAAGATAATAAAGCGCACGTTCCTTAAAATGCAACTGAGACTTATTCTGCATCTCTACGATTATCTTTTCACCGGTATCGGTGCAGCAATAAATATCATAGATAAGGCCTCGCCCTTCGTTATACTTAGGCAATTGTTCATTGTTCAAGAATGTGAGATCTGTTATCACCCGTTCACCCTTCAGCAAATCATTTAAGAAGTCTATTAACAAATCCTTAGAAATCTCTTGGCCGAATATTTTCTTAAAACCGTAATCGGTGAACGGATTGATAAATTTTCCCATTGTTATGTGTTATGTGACAACAAAGATACAGAGAATTATCATAGTTGGTACTACAAACAGCGCTTTTTTGCACAGATTAATTTCCACAAAGTCTATTCTACTATAAAATTATAGCTTCTTCAACGATATCACCAGGAAACATTTACCAAGTTATTTTTTTAGTGTTATTAAAAGCATGATAAAGTATCATTACAATACTCCTAATCTTTTGTCAAACGACGAATACCGTCAATCTGCAAAAGGTTATTCCTTTTACACCAACTCGTCCGAAGTATACCCCTTCGGCAACTCACGGCAGTTATAGCTTGAAGCCATAATCTCACCATAGGCACCGGCAGAACGCAACGCTATCAAATCTCCGCGCTTCACCTTGTTCAAGTCTATCGCCTTGCCGAATACATCGGAAGACTCACAGATAGGACCTACCACATCATACGCCTCCACAACTTCTTCGGAAGTGATATTCTCTATCTTATGATAAGCCTGATACAGTGCCGGACGAATCAAATCCGTCATACCGGCATCGAGAATGGCAAATTTCTTATTAGCTCCCTGTTTTACATAAAGCACACGGGAAATCAGCGAACCGCACTGCCCCGTTATGGCACGCCCCAATTCAAAATGGAGTGTCTGATAGGAACGCAATTTCAGATGCTCGGCATAGGTCTCAAAATAGTCTTTGAAGTCAGGTATCGCCTGGCGGTTAGGATGCTTATAATCAATCCCCAGTCCGCCACCTACATTGACGTGCTCGATGCGGATGCGGTGAGACTCCAACTTATCCTGCAATTCGTTCACACGGTTACAAAGAGCCACGAAATCACTCATATCCAATATCTGTGAACCGATGTGGAAGTGCAATCCGATGAACTTTACGTTCTTCATCTCCAGCGCCACATCTATCACATTGTCCATGTCCTGCATACTGATGCCGAACTTGTTCTCCGCCAGTCCGGTAGTGATGTTGGCATGAGTATGTGCACCCACATTGGGGTTGATACGGAAAGCTACATTCGCAACCTTGCCCTTTGCCGCAGCCAATTCATTGATGATTTCCAGTTCAGGAATGGACTCTACATTGAAACAGAAAATATTATAATCCAATCCGAGATTGATTTCCCAATCCGCCTTGCCCACTCCGGCAAACACAATCTTATTCGTCGGAAAACCTGCCTTGATGGCTGCACGGACTTCACCACCACTTACACAGTCGGCACCCAATCCGTTCTCACGGATGATGGAAAGCACCTTAGGATTAGCATTTGCCTTCACGGCATAGTGCACATCAAAGTTGCCATACTTTGCGGCTTCGGTGCGCACACAGGAAAGGGTTTCACGCAACACCTTCGTGTCATAGTAATAAAACGGGGTGCGCAGCTCACGGAATTTATCTATGGGGAATGTTCCTTTCATATTCTTTATCTAAATATAGTGTATTCTTTGTTCAGTTAAAAAGAGCGCTTTTATCAGGATTGGTAAAAGCGCTCGGGGTGTATCAGGGTTATCTCTTATTCTTCGTTGAACAGTGCATCACTAAGCGACTGCAAGGCTTTCTTCTTATCGCACTCACGAATGAGGAAGGAAATGTTGTAGTTGCTACCGCCGAAGGAAATCATTCGTACAGGTATGTCGCGCATGGCATCCAGTGCCTTGGCTTCGAAACCTACGTTCTCCCATTCCAGGTCGCCCACCACGCAGACGATACACATATCCTTATCCACGGTTACCGTGCCGTATTTCTTCAGGTCGTCCAGAATCTCATTGAGATGTTTCGTATTATCAATAGATACGGATACACCTACTTCGGAAGTACAAATCATGTCGATAGAAGTCTGGTAACTCTCGAAGATTTCGAATACTTTGCGCAAGAAACCATGAGCAAGCAACATACGGCTGGATTTAATCTTGATGGCCGTGATACTGTTTTTCGCAGCAACCGCCTTGATTTTGCCCTTTTCGGTATCATTGGAAATCATGGTGCCGGGAGCGGTAGGGTCCATCGTATTCAGCAAGCGCACCGGAATATTGGCATACTTGGCAGGCTGTATACAAGTGGGGTGAAGAATCTTCGCACCGAAGTAAGCCAGCTCAGCAGCTTCTTCAAAATGAAGATGGCGCACGGGAGCAGTCTTATCAACAATACGCGGGTCATTGTTGTGCATGCCGTCGATGTCCGTCCATATCTGGATTTCGGAAGCATTGATGGCAGCGCCAATCAGAGAAGCGGTATAGTCACTTCCACCACGTTGCAGGTTGTCTATTTCTCCGTAAGCATTACGGCAGATGTATCCCTGAGTGATGTAGATTTCAGCACCGGGATGCAATTCCAGTTGCATGTGGAGTTTATCCTTGATATATACAGGGTCGGGTTCCGCATTCTTGTCGGTACGCATGTATTCCAAAGCCGGAAGCAGAATAGACTTTACACCGCATTCCTGCAAATAGTAGTTCATCATGGCAGTGGAAATCAACTCTCCCTGTGCCAGAACCACTTTCTCTTCGAACAACGTGAAAAGATCTTTGGTATACGAACGGATGTAGTCAAAATGAGATTTAATCAACTCCAGACCTTTCTGTTTATACTCGGGAGTGGAATATAATTCATCTACATGCTGTTTATACTTAGCTTCCAGCTTGTTGATAATTTCGTTAGCACCCTCCGGATTCTTCTTGTACAGATAGTCCGAAATTTCCACCAATGTGTTAGTCGTGCCCGACATAGCTGAGAGGACAACTATCTTCTGCTCGCCATCGGTAATCAATTTGGCCACTTCCTTAATCCGCGGGGCAGAACCAACGGAAGTACCTCCAAACTTTAAAACTTTCATCTTCGTTCCTGTATTAAATGATTATATATTATTATTTATTTCTTCTACAATAGGCATCATGCCTGAGTATTCGGAAGTCGCATCCGTTATCTGATGACCTGCACAGCGGTACACCTGTCCCGGAAACTCATGCAGCAACTGGAGATTGTGCGTAGTCATCACCACCAATGAGCCTGTACGGCTGATGTTATGCAGCAATCCCACAATGGCACGTCCGGTCTCTGCATCCAGATTGCCGGTCGGTTCGTCCGCCAGGATAATCTCAGGAGAGTTGAGCATGGCGCGGGCGATGACGATGCGTTGTTGTTCGCCTCCCGAAAGTTCGTTAGGGAACTTATAGCCTTTGTTGCCCATGCCTACCTGCATCAACACTTCGCTGATACGGTCTTTTATCTCTGCTTTATTCTTCCAGCCGGTAGCTTTCAGCACAAAAGCAAGGTTGTCGTTCACCGTGCGGTCCGTCAATAACTGGAAGTCCTGGAATACGATGCCCAGTTTGCGGCGCAGTTGCGGAATATGTTTACGCTTGATGCGGTTCATATCATACCCCAATACGACTGCTTCACCGGAAATGATATCCAGTTCGCCATAAAATGTCTTCAAAAGACTGGTTTTGCCCGAACCGACTTTACCAATCAGATACACAAACTCCCCCTTCTGCAGCTCGAGGTTCACCTCGTTCAGCACGCACAAGTCTTGTTGGTGTACTTCGACATCCTTATATCGTATCAGCGGTTCGCCCATTCCCTATTTTTTAATTTTCAATTTCCAATTTTTAATTCAATCAGTGTTTCTTCCACGAAGCACTGTGACGTACCTGCAATTCGCGTGCCAAATCTTCAATGCTGTATCCTTTGGACGTAAGCAGCACGATAAGGTGGTATATCAAATCGGCTCCTTCATAAATCAGACGTTCGTCAGTTCCGTTGCAGGCTTCAATCACGGTTTCCACAGCTTCTTCGCCCACTTTCTGTGCCATCTTGTTTACACCCGACTCAAACAGGCTGGTCGTATAAGAGCCTTCCGGCATCTCTTCGTGGCGCTTAGTGATGAAGTCCTGAAGAAGTTTAAGGAACATAACGGGTTGTTCGTTCTTCTCACCCCAGCAAGTATCCGTGCCTGTATGGCAAACAGGACCCACAGGATGTACCTGAATCAGCAATGTATCCTGATCACAGTCTTCCTTGATAGAAACGACATTCAGGAAATTACCACTCTCCTCACCTTTCGTCCAAAGACGGTTCTTGGTGCGGCTAAAAAAGGTTACTTTACCGGTTTCTACCGTTTTGTCGTAAGCTTCCTTATTCATGAAGCCCAACATCAGCACCTTAGCGGTGTCTGCGTCTTGTATGATTGCCGGAACAAGTCCGTTCATTTTATCAAAATCCATTTAGGTAATTATTAATTATAAGCTATAAATTATTAATTGCTATGCAGCGTGATGCGGTAATATTCTGTCACCTTTATCGCCTTATCACTTTGTCACTCTATCACTTTTACATCACCCGCATTGGTATTCCTTGGGCGCAAAGATACGATTTTAAATCGGGAATTTTAATTTCTCCGAAATGAAAAACGCTGGCTGCCAATGCGGCATCTGCTTTTCCTTGCAAAAAGACATCACGGAAATGCTCTTTTGCACCCGCTCCACCCGATGCAATGACCGGAATAGAGAGGCTGTCGGACATCTCGGCAAGAGCTTCGTTGGCATATCCGGTCTTTACGCCATCGTGGTTCATGCTGGTGAAAAGTATTTCTCCGGCACCACGTTCCTGAGCTTCTTTGGTCCAGGTAAACAGTTCTTTATCTGTTTCTACACGTCCTCCATTCAGATAGCACCACCAGCCTTTTTCGGTCTGTTTAGCATCTACAGCCAGCACACAAACCTGAGAACCAAAGTTTTTTGCAATTTCGTCTATCAACTCAGGACGACGGATAGCAGAGGAATTAATGGAAATCTTATCTGCACCGGCATTCAGCAAGCGGTCTACATCGCTCAGTTCGTTGATGCCGCCACCTACCGTAAACGGAATGCTGATATTGGCAGCAATGCGCTTCACCAGTTCGGCAAATGTCTTACGACCTTCAAAACTGGCTGTAATATCAAGGAACACCAGTTCATCAGCGCCTTGCTCACTATATGCACGCGCCAATTCAACCGGATCACCCGCCTGACGCAGGTTCACGAAGTTGGTTCCTTTCACTGTTTGCCCGTCTTTAATATCAAGACAGGGAATAATTCTTTTCGCTAACACCTTAATTATTTATGATTTATAATTTATGATTTATGAATGCTGATTTATAAACGACGTATAGTCCCCATAAATCATAAATCATAAATCATAAATCTTTCAATTTCCTTCATTGTGATGTGCCCTTCATACAATGCCTTACCGAAGATAACAGCAGGTACGCCCGCATCTTCCAGCGCGCGGATGTCTGCCATGCCGCTCACACCGCCACTGGCTATGAGATAAAGACCGGGGTGTTGCTCCAGCATCTCCCGGTATAGCTCAATGGACGGCCCTTGCAACATACCGTCGCAACTGATATCGGTACAAATCACTTTTTGAACGCCTTTCTCCACATATTCTTTCAAAAAGGGGAACAATTCGCAAGCACTTTCATCCTTCCATCCGTTTACGGCTATTTTGCGGTCTTTCACATCCGCACCAAGAATGATTTTCTCACTACCGTAGATATCCAACCAATGGCAGAAAAGTTCGGGGTTCTTCACGGCAATGCTACCGCCTGTTACCATCTGCGCCCCGTTTTCGAAAGCTATCTTCAGGTCTTCATCACTCTTCACTCCTCCGCCGAAGTCAATAATCAGGGAAGTCTGAGAAGCAATCCGATTCAGTACCGGATAGTTGACGATATGATGAGAAGCCGCTCCATCCAAGTCTACCACATGCAGGCGACGAATGCCATGTGCTTCCATCTCCTTGGCCACTTCCACCGGATTTTCGTTATACACCTTCTTACTGTCATAGTCACCTTGCGAAAGGCGGACACATTTTCCGTCGATAATATCTATTGCAGGAATCAGCTCTATCATTGATTACAGTTCTAAAAAGTTACGCAAAATACGTTCGCCCACGCTCCCACTCTTCTCCGGGTGGAACTGGGTGGCATAATAATTATCCTTATGCAAAGCCGCACTAAAAGGATGAATATAATCCGTTACAGCCGCCGTACATTCGTTGACCGGCACATAGAAACTATGCACGAAATAAACAAACTCATCTTTAGTGAAGCCTTTGAACAAAGCGCTGTTCGTCTCGGTAAGAGTATTCCAGCCCATATGAGGCACTTTATCTTCATGTTTCTGCGAAACAAAACGTTTCACCTCCGTATCAAAAATACCCAGACAATCTGCATCGCCTTCTTCCGAATGACGGCACATCAACTGCATACCCAGGCAAATACCCAACAGGGGTTGCCGTAGCTCTTTTATCAACGTATCCATGCCGTTGGCACGCAAAAACTTCATCGTCGTTTCCGCCTCGCCGACACCAGGGAAGATAACCTTGTCTGCCGCACGCAATACATCCTTATCCGCTGTGATTACCGCTTCCACGCCCAAACGCTTCAACGCATAGTCCACCGAATAGATGTTGCCTGCATTATATTTGATAACTGCAATCTTCATGAATCTATATTAACTAAATATCACTGTCTTATTCTTATATGCCAAAACTTTACGTTCAATGTGCTTCTGCACGGCACGAGAGAGAACGATTTTCTCCAGATCCTTGCCTTTATTGACAAGGTCCTCCACCGTATCTTTATGCGTAATACGAACCACATCCTGTTCTATGATAGGCCCTGCATCCAACTCCGTAGTCACGTAGTGGCTGGTGGCACCAATAATCTTCACACCGCGTTCAAATGCCGCATGATAGGGCTTCGCACCCACGAATGCAGGCAAGAACGAGTGGTGAATATTGATAATCCGGTTAGGATATGCATCAATCATCTGTTCTGAAATGACCTGCATATAACGTGCCAACACGATGAAGTTCACCCTATGTTTTGCCAACAGCTCCATTTCCTTTTGCTCTTGCTCCGCCTTTGTTTCCTTGGTGATAGGGAACAAATAAAAAGGTATGCCGAAACGCTCGGCCACATGTTGCAGGTCGGGATGGTTGCTTATAATAAGAGGTATCTCCACATTCCATTCGCCTGCGGTATAGCGTGCCAGCAAATCAAACAAACAATGTGACATCTTTGAAACAAAGATAGCCATACGCGGTTTTGCATCCGAGAAATAAAGACGGAAAAACATCTCATACTTCTGTGCATACAACGTTGCAAAATAATCTTCAATTTTCTCTTGCGGTATCAGGAAGTTCTTCAATTCCCACTCAATACGCATGAAAAAGATATTCTCCACATGATCGACGTATTGGTCCAGATAGATAATATTTCCTTTGTTTACCGTTATAAAGTCCGTCACTTCTGCCAGGATTCCCGGTTTGTCGGGACAGTGAAGTAACAGTTTGGCAGTTTTCATCATCCTAAATTATCGTTTTTTATCGTTTGCAAATTACAACTTTCTCGTTTTGAGTTTGCAAAAATAACGATTTATTGCAAAACAACGAAGTTTTCGAGCAAGAAGTTTAAAACAAGCGATGGATTCTTTCGTTTTCACCACAAAAGCCTCGTAATGCCTCGCAACAAACAGCTTTCGAAACTCCTATTTTTTTCATATTACAATGCGCTCAAAATGAGGATATAAAAGGAAAAGTGATAAAATTAAGCAAAAAAAAATCATTGCAGCTATTGCAGATTTCAAAGAAATGCCTACCTTTGCAACCGCAATCGAGAGAGATAGCAAACAAAAAAATGAAATTCTGGTGCGTTAGTTCAGTTGGTTAGAATACATGCCTGTCACGCATGGGGTCACGGGTTCGAGTCCCGTACGCACCGCGAAAGGGAGTAACATTAGTTACTCCCTTTTTTGTTGTGTATCAAACAATTAAGGCATTGGAAGTAGATGGAGAACATGTAAAAATTGGGTGTATATTTACCGGAAACTTACCAGTATTTCCCGATTTTTACCGATATTTTCACCTATAATGATACCGCCTTTGATACCATTTTTTTATTGTAGCGATAATCAGTAGATACCAAAACTCAAAAGAATATGAAATATCCGACAATGAGATTCGTCTTTGATCGTAAAAAGGTTGCGACAAAGACACACAAGGGACTCGTTCAAATTGAAGTTTTGAGCGAAGGTAAGAGAAAATGGATCGGAACCGGCGTTAAAGTCTATTCCGACCAATGGAATGATCGAAAGAAGATAATCAATTCAGTTGAAATGATTCAATTGAACCAGTGTCTTGATGAACAACTCCGGATTATCCAAAATTGGATTAATGAGCTTATCAGCAAAAAGGAAGTTTTTGATTTTGATAAGCTGGATAGATTTTTGAGATATACCAATAAATCAGAAAGTTTTGTTGACTTTGTAGAAAGAAGAATTGAAGAGCGTGGAGATATAACGGAAAGTACCAAAGCTTCCCATCGGACATTTGCGGCCTCATTACGTGAATTTGACAGAATAATATATTTTTCTGATCTGACAAAAGCCAATATCACATTGTATGATGATTGGTTACATGCTAAGGGCTATTCACAGCCGACAATATATAACTATCATAAACGTAACAAACGTTATATTCACGAGGCCATAAAGTTTGATTTGCTAAAAAATGATCCGTATAAGGGTGAGCGTTTTTCCCGTGGCAAACATGCCATCAGGAAATATTTGACTGCCGAAGAATTGAAGAAAGTGAAAGATGCTCAAATAGACTCGGAAACGATCTGTAGAGTCCGTGACCTTTTTATTTTTCAGGCATATACTGGAATATCCTATGCTGATCTTGCTAAATTCAATTTCAAACGTGACGTACAAAAACGCGGCAATAAGTATGTTATATTGGATATTCGTTTAAAGACAGAAGAAAACTATTTTATCGTATTACTGTCTCCTGCAATGGAAATATTGAAAAAATATGATTATGTGCTTCCGATTATCAGTAATCAACAATACAATTTGCGGCTTAAAATAGTTGCTGATTATGCAGGGCTTGATAGAAATTTGACCGTTCACATGAGCAGGCACACATTTGCGACAATGTGCCTGAACAATGGGGTTAAAATGGAAAATGTGAGTAAAATGCTCGGTCATACAAATGTACGCACCACACAACAATATGCTAAAGTTCTGAATGCCGAAGTGGAAAAAGACTTTGAGATGCTGGAACGGATTTTGTCATAGCATAAGAGAGCCACGCTAAAATAGTTCTACTGATATTTAGCGTGGCTTGTTTCATTTGAAATACTCCATAACTTGTGCCGATTGTTCACGGAGACCACAGCAAAGATAATTTTGAGTCATTTCCACACTTGCATGTCCCATCATTTGGCTTATAGAGTATAAATCGGCACCCCGTAAATACAAATTGGTTGCAAAACTCCGGCGTGCCGTATGGCTTGAAACAAATTCCCATTTTTCACCTTCCACTTCCTTTCCGGCCTTGAATATTTTAACCGCTTCTGTGATTCCGGTTTTCCGGCAAATATTACGGATATTATTGTTGAATGTCGGATCGCTAACTTCTTCTTTAGGCAAGTTTGTTAGTAGCTCTTTCACAATTGGCTTCAATGGCACTGTGGCATGAGTCTTAGTCTTTAAGCTGACATAAGAGATCATTCCACCCACTATATTACGGTTGTTCAACCGTGTATAGTCACTATGACGGCAACCAGTAAAGGCTCCTATTAAAAATTGTGTGCGTACCAATTGTTCGTTGGCATTCTTGGGAACATAGGTGATAATTCGTTCAAGTTCTTCATCAGTAAGCCAAACATTAGTGCTTCTCACATTTTTTACTGAAAGGATTTTATTATAGTCTTTAGGTAGCTCAACCTCTTCATTATACAAGTTCAATACAGCTTTTAATTTGGCGGCATATTGGCGAACAGAGTTTGGTGCCAGCCGTTCTTCCATATAATCAACAAAAGCCTGCAATCGGACTTTTGAAAGATTCTCCCATGTTGCCGGGCAATCGTTCGCCTTACTATACATGTTGAGTATAATTTCATATTTGGGGTATTTTACCAAAAATGCTGTACGTAAATCTTTCATTTTTATTTCATTTCTTTATTCCAACTATCATAAATATCTTCCCAATTATCACCTAAGCCAACCCTTATACCGAAAGCGTTGTAACATTGTTGTACCGTTTCTTTCGGTGGTAAATATCTCCCGTCACTTAACATTATATAGCCTTCGTTTATTTCTTGTTGTAGCAAGTTTATATCTACTGGCATAATTTCATCAGGGAACAGCACCACGTTTCCTTTACTCGTTTGATAACTGACTCTTGGTAGTTCAAAATGCCCTCTCTGCCCAGTCAATAAAGAACAGATTCCGATTTCTCCGGTAATGAGATGAACTTCCGTGTCTGGCGCATTTATAACCATAAAATAGGCGTTATCGTCATTTTGGAAATGATTTACTACTCTGCCCACCCTTTCTGTATCACATCTTCTCATTCTCTCGTCCCAAAGATGTCCCAAATCATCATGGAACCGGATATAATCTCTTACCTTATCCCATGTTCTTACAGACAGAAATTTCATAGCAGGTAGAGTAAGAGTTTTTTCTACACCATTATCATATTTAAGTTCATGGGTAAAGTAATGTTTTCGTGAGCCGGTAATGTGTATATCCGTAACATCAAAGTTTTCATCATATCCGTTTTCGGTGGAATATTCTTTAAGAACAACAATATCACTCTGTACGATTTCATCAACTATCTTTTGAAACTCATTATAGGCGTTGGTTAGCAGGTTTTCGGTATTCATGTTGTCCTGCATGGGTATTTGTGCAACAAGTCTTATCGGGTATTCATTATGTTCTGTACCATAGCACATATTCTCCACAATACCACAATTAACCTTCCCACATCTTTCATGAAAGAAGTCCATTGTACGCAATACATCTTGGTTGCTTAATTTCGTGGGTTGGGTGACAAACAGCACATAACTTACTTTTACCCTACTAAGAAGTTCTATATGCACGTTTGTAACACTTGGAGGCGTGTCAATAAGAACATAATCCGGGTTGATAGAGTGTATTTTCTTTTTAGCCAGTTCAAGATATTGCCTTACCATTGATTTTTCCAAGTAAATAAACTTGGAAAACATATTTCCAGAAGAGTGTACCCAAATCATTTCATGCGGATGATCGCCTTCAAATTCGGTGTTCATTGACGGGGTATTTATATCTGCATCAATGATAAACACCTTATTCCCTTGTTTTGCAAGTAATCTTGCTATATTTGCGGTTGTTGTGGTTTTGCCTACGCCGCCTTTGCCTGAATATATTATAATAGCTTTCATATCAATTAAATATTTGGTTCAATAAATTCTATATTAGCCATCCGCATTTCATCTTCAAACGCCCATTTGTAATTGTGATTTTCCCAAAATGAAGCATATTCACAACCACGGCAAGTAACGGAGTATCGGCCTTCTCCTATTTTTCTTGCTTTACAAACATCGCGGAAAATCCGGTTATCTATCGGAAAGTCTGTAAAACATACGATCTCTTTTCCTTCATCCAGTAGCTTTTTAAGAAGCTGATAGTCACGACTGGTTCTATATGGCATATTCATGGTTGACCCCTTCTTTCATCAATTCAGGATTATCAAAAGCATTTCCTATGACTCGAATTTCCCGTTTGAAATCATTCCACCAATCAGGTGAAATTTGTTGCCATGGGTTCATCCATTCTTTATTTAAGTCGCTGATATTGGCAAGGCAAAAGCAGGCATATTCATCTATGTATTTAACCAATTTGGGATATTTACCATTAACACTAATAATGTCATGTTCGTAAATTTCTGTACCTTCTTTATCTGTTTTGCCTATAAATTGGCCGATTGTTTTGCAATCAACCTCATACTCTATGAATGTTCTTTTACCTCTATGGTTCAGATCACCATATACCCACATCTTTGTATTAAGGCTTTTGCCTCTGAATTTTATTATTCTCATAAATATTAAGAGTCAAGTTTTTTAATAAATTCATTTAATCTACTGGCTGAATAATCGGTACCGCCAATTATAAAATAACCATCAACGGCAAATTTGAATGCTTCAATGGCTTTTTGTCTCATTCCTTCTTCGGCTATCGCTATTGCTGCATAGGCTTTTGCTTCTGATATGGCATATTGCACATAGCCGGTAGAATCCATCCGGTTGTCACTTTCCAAATCCAAAGTGTTACGTCTGATATAATCTTTTGCTTTTTGATTCATACTTTTGGGTATTTTCCTTCTCCTTTCGGATCAGTTCATTAATAAATTTACTCATGTTCGGTTGCTCTCTGACAAAATCAACCAAATCAATATCCAGTCTAATAGCATAGACCTTACTTTTCGTAACCGGTTTGTTTCGGCGATAACTTCTTTTGGCTTGTTTATTCTCTTCCATAATAATTCATTGATATATGTAATAATTCGTTTGAAATGGCTGTAATTTAGGCTTGTTTGCCTCTTTTGTTCCGTCTCTGATTCGATGATTACCTTTGGTGTGAAAACGTCTGAAATCGCCCCAAAATAGTTCATCTGCATTTGCCTTTGGTCGGATTGTTCCCCAAACATATCGCCGTAATAGTTTGGGTAACATCATGGAAACAAACAGTAACGCTATACATTGGTGATTCAATAGTTTGGGCACAACGATTCGGCTGATAGTTCGTTCATGTTTATGTATGAAGATAGGCACCGGGAAAACCAAAGGCCGATCAATATACAATAGTTCGGGTGTGTATGCGCGTACTGGTTCATCCTCTGTTATTGGTTCGGGTACATTTGCGTTTGTTTCTTCGCTTACTGATTCGGTTAATAGTTCAGGCAAAGAAATGCCGGATAGTTCGGTTAACATTGTTAGCCTCTGTAATGCTTTGTTTATTTGATCCTGATAAAACCAACGGGAAATAAAATCTATCAAAGCTACCAAAGCAAAGACAAACGCCGGTGTTTTCGTTTGTGCATCCACATATAAGGCCGGTAAATGTTTTTCCGGTTCTCTTACCGGTTCTTTTTCCGGGATGATCGGAGCTTTGGCGCGATCTAAAGCCTTTATATTACATTTTAAGTTCGGGCAAATAGAATCATTTATAAATGCAGGCATAACCACACCTATACGCGCCGTCTTATCATCAAAGACCGCCGCCCGATCAGGTGCAACCAGCCACACGCCACCAGTCCAGCCGGAAAGCAAGGGGATAACGTTTGATGCAAAGAAACCTAGCTTTATATCAATTAAAGCGGCTTTTTCCAATGTTGCACAAAGTTCTTTGTGTCCGTTACTGTCTGCATCATTATAAGATAAATAAACTTTATTATCTCCGGCAATAGTACGAAGTGAAAAACCGCTTTTTTTGTTTCGTTTGGCTATTTCTTTTACAAAACCGGCGACCGCTTTTAATTCGCTTTTCTGAATCTTTATAAATCCGTCTTTTGAAAGATTGGGGTACACAAGCCGGTAATTAGGGAAATATCCGGCAAAATCACAAACAAAGGTTTGTTTCTTATCGTTGGTTATTTCTGTAATATTGCCGCCTTCCTGATTACAAACACAAACAGAACACCGGCCAACCATTTCTTTTAAATGTTTGGGATTGATAAATAATTTTAGGCCGTCAGGCAAAAGCCCGGATGTTTCAATAATTACGGGGTATTCTTTTAATGTACGCCCGTCAGAAGCAACTAAAGCCGATTTGTAAGGATCAAGATAAATATAATTAAATACCGGTCTTAGAGGATCTTTTGTTACTAATTTAGTGATATTTAGATGTTCCTTTGTAATCCACATATCAAAGGAGCAAACAATATTTTCGCGCTCTTCTATTTTGGTAAACCTTGTTTTATTGGCTTGTTTGGTGCCTATCAGCTTTTCAAATTGCCAAACAAGATTAAAAACCTGATCCACTGGAAAGGAACATTTAAAGCTGTTTATTTGTACAGTCCTAAAATCCGTTATATTTAGTTTGGCATCAACGCAAAGATATTTTATATTTATCTCGTTACCGTTGGCATCTTTCAGTTTTGCAAGCTCCGCGGCGGTATAGGTGCCGGGAGCTATTTCTATTTCATTTGTAAAAACGTCGTTTGCTATTTTAACCAATTCGGCCAAAATGAGGCCATTAAATTCTTTTTCATTCATAACATTAAATAGTTAGATATTTTACACCAAAGTAAAAGCCTAAAGCAAGGCAAAAAAGCAAGTAAATAGGAAGCAGCCAAAGACCGCCAAACGCGCTAAAGCAGATTAACAAAACTACTATTAGCCAAATAATTACGCCCACCATGTTAGAAAGTAGGGTTTTCAAGCTCTTGCAAAAAATCGTCCTCCGTTATACTCTCACATATATTTGAGCCATCAACATAAACACTAAATCCGGTTGCGGTGCGGAATACTTCTAATTTGTGCGTTTCTCCGTTTGGGGATTCTATTATATAAGCAGTCATAATATCAAAGTTTAAAGGAATGCCGGGAAACCGCCCGGCGCGGTGGAATGTTTGTATTATTCGTTTATGTTATGCAAATTACAGTTCCAAACGTGTTAGGGAATGAACCGTCTTTGTTAAGGCTAACAATAGATATATTATCCCCGTTATCCTTTATTACATAAACTATAAGTTTTCTAAATCCATATAACCCAATATGATATAATATCTTTTTCTCCATAAATTTAAAATTTGTCTGATTGATCGTTTTTATTTATGAAGTCTTTTAATTTTTTGGGATCGGTGCCAGAGATAAACACCACGGCACCGAATAAAAGCAGCATTAAACAAAACATAGCTTATTATTAATAAAGTGTTGCACGTTCGTATAAACTTTGCGATATAATGCCATCTTTACAAAGTCCGTCTTTATATTCTCCGAAAGCTATATTAAAATCCAGTTTAAAAGAATGTTTCTTTTTGTTGGCTTCTCTTTCAAATTCGCCTCCGAACTCTTTGCAGAACACCCAAAAAGATCGGCGTAACTCTTTTTGATTGGTTATCGTATATTTTGCCATGGCTATTTCATTTTAAAAGTTATGCCAGCAGGCAACAAAGAACGGTTAACACTGGAAACGAATTTATTAAAATCGTTCTCCGTTACTTTTGTTTCGTAGTCTTTCCAATTAAAAACAAGCTCGTTACTATGATCGTAATATATCACATTACAAACTGATAACCCGGCATCAAGAACGGCCAGCATAACTCGCTTTTCATTTTCGGCCTTTTGTTGTTTCTTTTTGCAATCGTTAATTATTTCAGCGCGTTTTTTCTCGTATGCTTTGCGCTTTTCTTCGTCTTTTCGCGCTTGTACAGCTTCAGGACGATAATAACCCTCGTTTATTCTGTTAGTTATAGTTGTACGTTCTTCATCCGTTAATTTCAAAGTAAAACGTTCATTTTCCGGCTTATATGGGTTTTCCCATATTTGCCCGGTTAACTCTTCCAGCTTTTTTATAGCCTCGTTAGATTCTCTTTTCCAGCGTTCAACGATACCAAGCGTATAAAGAAGGTATTTAAAGTATTGTTTATCTTCTGCCTGATAAAGTAAATTATACTCCGTTTCTGTAATACGCAAATAGTTAATTGCAGTTTCTTTGCTGCTGTTTGTAATATGATAAAACCCGTTTTCAACTGGGTACATTGGCGCGCCGTAATGATTAGACAAATGAAGATCAACGAACATTTTAAACTGTGGGAAACGCTTTAGTATTTCTTCATGGCAGCAACCACCAGCACACCAAACGAAACGCCCGTTTTTGCGTTGTTCGTAAATATCCGCCGTTATACTCCAATCGCATATATTATTTTTGCAATCATCAGCCAGTAATATTTTAACATTGATTTCAAAGGTTGTCCCGGCTTGAATATATCTTTTTGATACTGTGTAACAAAGTCTATTTGTAGTAGTCATAATACAAAGTTTTAAAGGGTGAATAATGAAAAGTAAGAAGTAACCCGGAGCCATGACAACCCCGGAAAAATAGTTATTATTAGAATTTAGAAAGATATTCCACGCATCCGATAATATAGGCCGCGTGTTCTCTTGCCGCTTGTTCTTTTTCTTGCTTGGTTGCGGTCTTATGATCCTGATCGGAAAGCATTTTAGCCGCCATCCGGACGATCTTTTTCATAGTAGAACAGTTTGCAAGATATTCAACGGAAGGAGTTAAACCGCGGTTTACTTTTTTCAAGAGTGCATTTTGCAGCCATTCAGTAAGCGCGTAAATATCGCGAGAATTGCGAATATAGATAATTAATAAATCTGTGTTCATAACGCAAAATTTAAAGGGTGAAACTTGGTTTGTCTTTGTTTTTCCCTTAACTTTGCGTTATCACTGTGGAAGGTGATCCGATAAACGCAAAGTTTAAAGGGAGGCCGGGAAGAGTCGCCAAACTCGACCCGGTTTTTTATTAATATGAAATCTTTTGAATGCGATCAAAAGGAATTAATAACGCTATATGTTTATCTTGATAGTGAATCAGTTCAAAACTATTTGCCGTTGATAGTCTTATAATAGCGGCTTTTTTCGCCGTTTCTTGAAACACATCAAAATGAACCTTCAAACGGTTGCAACAGTTTGTGCCCTCTGGGGCTACATGTACGGCGTTTAGCGTTACATTTTTGTTTTGTAAGTTTAGTAATACTTCCATGATCTTATATTTTAAATTAAACACTCAACCAAGAAGAAGTAAAAGCGGAATTTGTGGAAGGTGATCCGGTCTTTTATCTCCTTTTCTGTATTACAAAGATACGAATAATATTTGTAATACAAAACAAAATGTACTTTTATTTTTAAGAAAATGCTCCGTTTTTACATTTATTAATATTGATATAATATATTGATTATCAATAAATTAATAAATAATATGATGATAAATATAAAGTATTTAAGAAGTAAGGAAATATTTATAGAAAATAGGTGTTTAAATACGCTTATTTGCTTTATTTATAGCCTTTGTTTAACTTTGTAGCAAGTTACAGAGCGCGAGACGCCAATATAATAAACCCTTTTATATCGTTTTATATGGTGTATAGTAAGCGCGTAACAGATTTACAGCAAATTTATCAATTAACCCCGGATGATGTTTTCTTTTGTATGCTTGTAGCATCCGGCGCCAGTCGTGGCGAAGCATACGCAACTATATTTAGACCACGATCTACAAAGATAGAAACAGCGCAACGCGGAGCCGCCCAACTTGCAAAGGATAAACCCGGCATTAATAAACTAATACGGTCTTTTGAAGATAACCGCGCCGCCTTCCTTCCTGACAATGATAGCCCCAAAAGCAAGAAGAAAAAGAAAAACACAGAAACAGAAGAGGAAGAAAAAGCCGGAAATGTTGTACAATACCGAGATAAAGACGCTGTTTTATCAGGTCTCGAACAAACTTTGCCTTATTTGAGGGGCAAAGATCGTGCAGATGTATTAATGAAAATAGCCGATTTACAACAGATGAAGAAGGACGAAAATACAGAAGAAGAGGAAACAGTACATTATTATTTGCCTTTGCAGTGTTATAGATGCAGCCTTTTTATAGCTGATCGAGCAAAGCGGAAAGCAGAAGAAGCGGAAAAGCCGGATAATATTTAATATTATAGGTATAATATAAAGAGAATCAAGGCAAAGCGCGGCTTTTCTCCTTCTTTGCTGGTCAACTGGATAATGAAAGCAGGGAGGGCCCCCCCCGGCTACCCAAGACACCAAGCATGTTTCAATCCCGGTCAAGATTTTTATTTTTTTTTCTTTTTTGGAGCCAATAATGGATGTTTTTAAGGCTTTTCCAATGATAAATTACAAAAGTGAATGTCCGATGTATAGTTTTACTTCTGAAAATGTATAGTATATGTATAGTTTACTTCATAACTATACATGTGTAAATCATTCATTATTAGGTCAATGGAAATTTAATGTATAGTATGTATAGTTTATATGTAAATTGCGTATGGGAAAAAAATATATATAATATGGTTTGCATAAAAAACTATACATACTATGCACTATTTTTCCATTGATTTGTATTTCAATATGTTATATATGTATAGTTGCCTTTAAAACCCTACATAAACCATACATATCAGAGAGAATGTTCCATCTGTATTTCCTATTGAAATAGAGTAGTTATCCTTTGTTTATCAATATTTTGCGATTATTGGTCTTCAATGATGCAACGAATAAAAACATGGCAAAAAGACTTCAAAAAAGCGTGTTTATTCTATATTTTAAGTAGAAAATAATAGTATTTATATGGTAATTATGTAGAAAATAAGCTATATTTGTGGCATAAAACACTTGAAAAATAGCATAAAAACAGTAGAAATGCTTTGTTTTCGGGTATAAAAACGGTGGTATGAATAAGTTTGAGTCTATATTGTTTGATTATGGGCGATACGTTTTTGTTTCTGTGTTCAGAAAAGCGCAGGAAGAGGAAAGATATGAAGATTGTGCGGTGATGCGAGATATTATGCAAAAATATCATATACCTTGTGACACATCTTTAGAGGACTGGCGTACTGATTTGTGGCGATTTGGATATTCAGGAGATGTTGCTATAAATAATCTGTCAGTATATATGGTTGAGGCCTTAACCCGTGCCGGGTATTCAAATTCATAGATTGTACATGGAGAAGGGAAAGTATAGGAAGTTGTTAAATGAGGTCTTCGGGCTTATGAAAGGCGAGAAACTGGATGCCGCCTTACAAGAGTCCAAAAGTGCAGCGCGTGTTGACGCTGTGCAGGACTTGATGCGTGCAGCCATTATACGATCTTCGATTTGTAAGTTCAATGGTACGCCTTACTATTTCAGTGGCCGAATATATGAAGAGATGGCATGGGATGATTTTGGCAATCTGATATATGACTTGATGCGTAAATGCAAAATGCCCAATGGTGATTATTCCCGTGTGGAGGGTGTACTGAAAGTCTGTAAGCGTGTGGTGGCAGGAAAAGCCTTGAAGCCTGATAATGCCATTGTGGTGTTCAATAACTGTGTGTTTGATATGAGTGCTCGCCGTGCGCATTCTTTCAACAGCCGTTGGGTACAGACTACATGTGTTCCCTATGACTACAAGCCGGAAGAGCATGTCTTTCTTTGGAGAATGTTCCTGGATGAAGTTTTGCCGGACAAAAACATGCAAAAAGTTTTGCAGGAGTTTCTTGGAAGTATTTTTGTTGACCGGCGTGTGGCGAAAATGGAAACTATGCTTGTTCTTCGTGGCTCCGGCTCCAATGGCAAAAGTGTAGTCTTTGAAACGATCATGGGCATACTTGGCCGGGAGAATGTCAGCAATTTCGGCATAGGTGCATTGATTACTGGAAATGAGAGAAAAAAAAATATCGCTTTCATTAATGGCAAGCGGTTGAACTACTGTTCTGAAATACAAGCGTTAGAGTTTGGTAAGGATAGTGACACGTTGAAGAGCCTTATCAGTGGTGAACCTACCGAAGCCCGGCCTATCTATGGCGATAACTTCACTGCTTACAATATTCCTCTGCTTATGGCAAATGCCAACCAAATGCCGTATTTGAAAGACTGGAGCTATGGAATGAGGCGGCGTATTTGCATTATTCCCTTTGAGGTGGAGATACCCAAAGCCCGGCAGAAAAAAGAACTGTCACGGGATTTGGAGGCCGAATACCCAGCTATATTCAATTGGATATTGGAAGGACGTGACCGTTTTATCGCCAATGGTTATAAGTTGACAGACAGTAAGGAGCTTGAAAATGTCATGGATGAATATCAGTCGGAAAGTAGTACCGTAATGAAGTTCATGTATCAAATGAACTATCTGTGCCGCTATGAGGAAATTGCCGATATTGAACCCAAATGGATGTCTTCGGCCATTCTGTACCGGAAATATTGCAAATGGTGTAGGGACAATAATGCCAAAGAAGAGAATGTGACAGTATTCGGACGTATTCTTTCGGAAGCCGGTTATCGTAAAAAAAGAACCCCGAATGGTCAGGTGTATGGTTTGTATGGAACAGCCTTGACGGAAAAACTCTATTATGAGAAACGGGAAGACCTACGGGGTAACTATAAGCAAAGGATCGCTAAACCGGTTTATCAAGATGGCAAACGATACGCTTATACCCATGAAGGGCTTGCGGCCTGCTTGTCATTGAGCATTTATCAAGTCCAGCGTTTGTTCCGGGAGAAGAAACTGGAGGGGACGTACCACATGGAGAAGAGAACAACTGTTTTTGACTTGGACGCTGTGGAGAAGATTATCAAACAATTAAAAATAAGAACCAAATAGTATGATCGCACCGGATGAATTTGCAGAGGTTATTGAAAAAATAGATAACCTACGGGGAGCGTTGGAAATCCCTATGCCAGCTGGATTTCATGTAAATCAAATGAAGCGTGAGCTTGAAGAAGTATCAGACAAATTAAAACGGATTTACGTTGAGGAAGAAGACGAAAATCCATGGGAGGAATAAGCATGGCAGTAAAATTTAGACACAAGGAAACGGGATTGTTCTTTTGCAGGGCAAAGGGATTATCCCCTTCAAGAAGAGATTATGACAAACTTGGAGAAGAAGGTATTTTTAGGAAAAGGCATTTGTCTAAGCGAGGAAGAATCTACGAAAGCGCAACTGAAAATCAGAAACGGGATTGGATTGGTAAGAAACATGCAGATGAATTTGAAATAGTAAAAGTATGAAAAATATGAATCACATAGAGTTAAGTGTTGAGCTGATGTCTATTCTTCGGGCCTTGAACTATTCATGTGAATTGAAGACAATAGAAGGTAAGAGCATTGTAATGGATATAGCAGTGCAAGGAGAATTGTCTGTCAGACACCAAAAAATGATTGAAATGCTTCTTGGTGGATTTCTCTCTGAATTTTATTGGGTAAATGGGAAGCATCATATTTATATCAGAGAAGAGTGCAAAGGGCTTCTTCCTGATGATGATAGGTATAGTTGCTTGATTTATGAAATGAATAAAGTATCATCGGATGAAGAACGTATAAACTCTTACGGTAAGGAATACTTTTTTAATCTTGGAGATAGATTTGAACGTAAATTAAAAATAGGATTATGAGCAAAAAAACAAATGGTATTCAGGTAGGTAACTTTATTGTTACGAGGGATAATGGTAGTGAACATGACTGGATCAGTATTAAGGCAGTGTCAGGTTTTTGGAGTATGCGTTTTCGGGATGATAACGGAATGTTTTCCCGGATTCGGGAGTTAACCAACAATAAGGAACTTCGTGAATATTTGGAAACATGGATTAAAGTATGTTTCCTTATTAGTAATGCAACCCCTGACGTTAAGTTTATGGAAGAGTTTTTTAAAAGCTATTCTGATCTTACCGAACGGCTACGAGGCTTGCAGCAACCAGTATCACCGGAAGATGATGCCAAGATACTGGAAGAAGAGAGAAACATGAATAGTATCAAGGAAGGTATTAAGGAGGAACATAAAAATGAGGGTACCGACTGATAAGGAAATTGAAGAGGCCAAAGAATACCTCCGTCAACGTCTGGATGCGGAGCTATCCATGCGTACCAATCTTCAAATTGTAATGATCGAGGCGGCAAAGCAAATTATAGATATTTCATACCGGTACAAGATCAGCCCTGAACTATTCCGTTTTTCAGCAAACAGACAGTTGCAGGAGGAAGTGGATGCCATTATTTTATCCCTTCTTGAAATAATTGAAGACTATACTTATACTTTGGCAGTAGCGACACATGAGGATAATAAGGATGCAATCATAACATGTATAACGCGAGAATCATACGGCAAAACCTTCACACAACGTGCAAGAGAATATGTTGACCGGTTTTCAAAGGAGGTTGAAACGGCCATTGCCGCCGGATTACTACTGAACCTTTCCAAAGACAAATTACTTTCATCTATCAGGCAGTCGGTAAAAACGCCATTGCTTAATGAGCATGTACAGAGAGCTATTTCAAAGGGTTATCCGATTATTTCAAGACTCGGTGTTCAGGAGTCTTTTGGAGTAGGACGTACTGTAAGCTCTTGGACTGCACTGTCAGATTTGACGGAGTATGCTGTGGCAGAGGGTTGGATGAAGCATTGGGAATTGCAGGCTAAAGCCTGTGGAGCCGTAGGGTTCTTTGTCATGCGTGGCAGCTCCTATCCTTGTAACATTTGTGACGATGAAGTCGGATTTCATGTGGAATGGGACAAATTACCACCGTATCACGGTCATTGTAAATGCTTTGCCGTTCCCGTATCAGCAATATAATTATTTAACATACTAAATATCAGAATATTATGTTTGGATTATCATTAATCAGCACAAAGAAACTCAATCATCTTGCATCAGAATGCAGCAAACTGGCTATTGCCAATGTTGAGCTTTCAAAACAAAATGCGACACAATCTAAAACTATTATGGAACTTACTGGAGAAGTCCGGGTGCTAAATTCTAAAATCCTTCTGAATGAAAGTATCAATGATGATCTGCAAAAGAAGCTTAACCGGAAATATCCTCGAAAGCCTTATAATAAAAAATTGTATCGAAAGTAGTGTCATATTCAATTCATTCATTACATTTGCAATGTAGAAGCTGACTTGTTATAACACAAGCTTATCAACCAAATTGTTGAAAAAGTAAAGCCTCTGTCTATTTTATGTAGGCAGAGGCGGCTTTTCCTAATGTATAGTTACATTGGATTCAGAGCGCGGAGTACGGGATTGCTTTCGCGCTCCGCGTTGGTACAGATCATTTTGCATTACCCTCTTTATTTTCATTTTTCTTGATTTTCAGTTGATATAGCAAGTCAGCTTGTTGCTGTTCCTTATATTCACGCATGATACGATCCCATTCATTGTTTTTTCCATAGCCGGATTCTTCCGAGCCGGTTTCTTTTGATAAAATACCGGCACCGACTAATTGTACCAAGTTCGATACCAATTCGGCTGCATTTTGGTGGACGTATGGAACTGCCCACGAAAAAATTTTCAAATTGAGGAATTTGGTAAGTTGGCCTTTTTCTGTTCCATATCCGTGCAGGAACAGCCGTTTCATTTTGTCTATTGATTCGTCAAATTCCTTGCAGTCAATCATGGCTTTTTCCAAAGATGGTGAATAGATCAGCTTGATAGCAACACCCGGTAAATCTCCTGACTTTACTTCGGGAGGCATGACAACAAAACTCCCCATAAAAATCATTTTAAGTAATGTATTAATTTGAAGTTCAAATGATTGTGATGCTTCGGGACGATTCATAAAGCCTGCATCATCATCCTTCCCCATAGTGATAGCTTTTACCGCACCATACATATCTCCCTGAATCTCAACATCTTCACCTTTAAGTAACATGATTGGAAATGCGTATGCCATATTGTTTTGACACAAATGGGAAATAGCCAGTTCGTACTTGTCGATATTATCTTGTGAAAAGCTCCAGCAGGCACCGTGTTTGTCCCGATAATATACAACCGGACATTCGGTAAATCCATGATCGTGTTCTTCCACTAATGTATATCCTTCAATACCGAAATACTGTTTCACTTTGTTTATTGCTCCGGCTATTCCCCTTTTATCCTGCCGGTAACGGTACATTTTTTTATTATCCCACACTTCCACCCAAGAAATGAGTTCCTTTCCCTCTTCGTCATAGTCGCTGTATCGCCGGGCAAACAGTGTCATTTGACCGGTTATGGAATCGTAGTGAGGATAAAGAGTGTCACCATCAAAATAGGAGAGATTCTTGGTGAACACCTTGCCTTCATTCATATAGAATACGATTGCTGCATCTCCCGTTATTTTTACACTTTTGGCATATTCGTAAAATGCAATCTCCATATTTTTATCCAGCCATCCTTTTTGAAATTCGAGAAATATTTCCCGTGAACTTTCATCAACTTTGGTATCGGTCAGCTCATGATGAATGTCATTGCCACATAGATGTACAAGTTGTTGGATAGTGATTATCATCTGAAAGGGAAAAGAAGCACGGAATACTTTCTCCCGGAAGAACCGTTTCTTCTCTTCGTCATATTTCAGTCTGTCCGGGTAAAACAATTCCGAATTGATCTTGTGCCCTGAAGGATAAAACTCACGGATAAAATCAGCCTGCGAAATGAGCTGCCATGTCAGCCTATCACTGTTGTTTGTGAACGATGCGTTTCTTAAATCGCTCGTAATCCTGCCTTGCAAGTAACCTTCGGGAGTAACCCTTGCAAAAGGCTTTTTTGTAAGAATCTCTGCTATCATATTAATCCTAAACCTTTTATGTGTTTGCGTTTATGTTTAATTTCAAAAATCATTCGCATAAGCAATGCTTCTATGAAGTCGGGAGAATGACCTACTAATTTTTTCATTATAATCTTCTTGATAATAGTCCAGCCTTTCTCTTCACTGTCTTCATCCTTTCGTATCGCTTTCCTTTCCTTGTCGAGAATCTGTCTAAGGGGAACTTTCTCAAACCCTTTGCCGGAGAACTTGCGTTCAAGAAGAGTCGGTTCAATGGAAATCTCCCGGTTGATAATTTTTTGTGCGAACAGATATGCCGCTTGTGATTTTAAATTCGCATAGATGTATTTGAATTTCTCTTCCACGGCTTCTTTGTTGTTGAATGGGATTGCATTCGGGAAAAAGCCTTTGAATATTTGTCCGAGTCCGTTAAGGTCATAGGTGAAGCATTCTTCTCTTACATGCCATTCTTCCAGCATCGCTTTTACGGTATCGACTGTTTTCTTGCTGTCAAGTTTGCAAACAAATATGTCTCTTATATGCCATCCTTCCCACAGCCACATGACAAGACTGTCGCCACCCTCAAATGCCGCATCACATGATACCCGGCGTATTCCATCACCTATCTGCATGGAATTGCGGTATAAGGCTTCCATGTGAGTCAGCTTTATTATATCATCTCCGGCAGCTTTGTATTTCCAGTTACCGTCAAGATCGCGTGCGCGTTGTTCGTCTGACTGGTTGACAAGGTTAGCCAAATAGGTCGGATCAGAAGACATCAGTTTTACATTATCGGAAAGTTTTGCTTCAATAAAAGTAACCGACTTGATAAACAGTTCTTGTGGTGTGCCATATTGCTCATACTCCGGCTTCCAGTAGGCGTGTATAATATCCTTGCATTGCTCATATACTTCCTCACGGGTATCTCCCCAATATATACCTGAAACATTGTCCCCGTCCATAAAACAATACCGGACTCTGCCATCACGTTCCGGGATTGGAAGACCATCTTCTCCGATCCACCAGTCAATGAATTTTGCAACCCAGCTGTCAGGATCAGGGTTACATGTTCCGATAAAGCGGTTACGGATATGAAAGGCGTTACGGTTACAAGTGATAAGGTATTTGAATTTGAGATATTCCATGTGGGTTATTTCATCCACACCTATATATGCGAACTGTTTACCTTGAAAACGCTTTTTGAAATCGTCAAGTGTGTCAGCATGATAGCTGAATTTTAAAAATCCACCTTTATAGAAATTCCAGCGCATGTCGTTTTTGGACTTGTTGTATTCCCCAAAATCATCATATAAGGTGGATGATGTTTCTACCATATCAGAGAGATCGTCTATCTCATGCCGGAGAAGCACAGAACGGAAGTTTTTATTTTTTATATCTTTCAATGTTTCCATAAGAAGAGTAAAAGTTTTACTTCCTCCACGGCATCCCCCACAGATGGTAATATCAGCCGGGGTGGAGAGCATGTTTTCCTGCCCTCCACCTTGTGCGATTATCTTATTCGGATTAGGAATTTTCCTATCCGCGTCCCTTAACATTTGGATATATTCATAATCAAGCACCAAACTGGCATTAACCGTTTTTATTCCACTATATTTCTCCATAAAAAGAAAACCGATCCTCACATTACACATGTGGAGACCGGCCTATAAGCTCTGATTCTAATATTGCAGTACAAAAATACGCATAAAGAGTATTATTTTCTACATTTTAATAGAAAATAATATCAAAAATGTTTTGAGAAAAGAAATCCAGTACATATATTTGCAACGAAAACATGGAGTATGATAAAAATTAGTGCGGATAAAGATGCAGATCAAAGGGAAATATACAACAAGATAGTTTTATGTCCGATATGCGGTCAGAAACTAACTGATATAAGCTATGTCAATGGTGTTGTTATATTGAGAGTGAAGTGTCGTAGATGCAAGAACTACATAAATGTGGATATTGTGGGTACAAAGTAGTTTTCAGGATAATATCGCGGAGTGGAGCAGCTGGTAGCTCGTTGGGATCATAGCCCAAAGGTCATTCGTTCGAGTCGAATCTCCGCAACAATAGTTGGAGTTGCCGCATTGTTTCTCCCTTCGATGTGGCGTATGGGGATAAAGGGAGAATATGGAAAGATGGCAGACGTGGTGTATGCGCCGGACTGAAAATCCGGTTAAGGTGATTCGATTTCATCTCTTTCCACAAAACCTATACGGTGTGGTTCAATTCCCACAGGTACGCTGAAATGGGGTATCGCAGGTTAGGTGAGTATAGGTATATTGTCCGGTTAGCTCAATTGGTAGAGCAATACACTGTTAATGTAAAGGTCGGTAGTTCGATTCTATCACCGGGCGCAATGAAGCGGAGATAGTTCAGTTGGAAGAACGTCAGATTCCAAACCTGATTGTCGGGGGTTCGAGTCCTTCTCTTCGCGCATATTGAGATATGGTGTAATGGCAACACAGCAGATTTTGGTTCTGCTATTCAAGGTTCAAATCCTTGTATCTCAACAAATGGCGTATTCGACTAACGGTTAGGTCGTCACCTTTTCACGGTGGAAACTAGAGTTCGATTCTCTGATACGCTACACAGAATGAATAACGTCCGAAATACAAGGGAAATGCGGTGGTTTCACCGAGACATCTTGTAGGTCGCATATTGGAAGTATGGGTGAGTGAACGATACCACCTCTTTGCTAAAGAGGCAAGCTGAAAGGCTTCGGAGGTTTGAATCCTTCTGCTTCCGCAAAACGGGTAGTTACCGAAGTGGCAAACGGGATAGACTGTAAATCTATTGGCTTTCGTCTTCATTGGTTCGAGTCCAATACTGCCCACTATTAAATGGAAAATAAGACCAAAGAGTCAGATTGATGCAAAAAGCATTGTCTGACTCTTTTTTTATTCAACATAAACACAAAATAAACACGATGGAACAAGAAAAAATCTTATCCACATTAAGTGAGAAACTTGGAGAAACCAGTTTTTCACCGCAGACATTACAGACGTATGTAGAACTTAATCCCATAGCCGAAGGTTCGGAGCCTGACGAGGCTTATTGGAACAAGGCTGTGAATTTTCTGAAAGGGATGCAAGGACAGTACAACCATGATGTCGCAACCAGAGTTGAGGACTTTAAGAAAAACTATAAGCCCCAACCGACTCCCCCGACACCTCCAACTCCACCGGTACCACCGAAAAACGATGATGAACTGGAGAAGAAACTGAAAGAACTGGAAGCACGTTTAGACGCGGAAGACAGCAAAAAGGTTCAAGCTGATTTGTTGAAGAAGGTTACGGCTGCAATGAAGGCCAAACAAGCGAATGATGATTATGTGTTGAGCAAGACCTTACAAGGGGTAACTTTCGATACCAAGAAAACTGTGGATGAACTGGTTACTGAATTTCTGCCGAAATATGATGCAGAATATAAGGCGTGCAGGGGTTATGGCACCGCCCCAAGAACTTCTGACGGTTCAGGTGGAACACAACACAATGCAGCCAGCAGATACTTTGAACGTAAAGGCAAGAAGGAAGGCTGGAAGAAGAATTGAAATTATTAACTCTAAAACAATAAATGTATGGGAACAATGGGTAACACGTTTGATGTGAACACCGTGAAATACGGACATGCCCGTAAAGTGTGGCGTGAAATCCGTCACCGTTATCCGGGCGGTGGTATGGTGAGCAACATTTCCGATTGGGTTGCGGTTGGCAAGATTCCTGCCGGTACAGCTGTGAAGTTTAATCTTTCAGGTAAGACATTCACCGCTTATACGGATGCACAGATCAAGGCGGCTGAATCAGATATTACCACTCTTGGCATTAATGGTTATTTGCAAGAAGATATTCTTGTAGCCAGTGGCAACACAAAGGCCAGTGGGACAGTAGTCTATGCCGGAGAGATTTATCAGTACATGTTTGACGAAGAAGTGGTCGCTATCCTGCAAAAGATTACTACACTTCCTCAAATTGTATGGGTGCAGTAAAAGAATTTGAAAACAACATTTAAAATACGACAATTGTATGAATACACTTCCTATTGATTTGTACAAGGTTATCGAGTATGGGCTTGGTGGGGACACTTGGCAAGAATTTATTGACCGTTACAAGGAGAAGTATGACCTACTTCAAATTGATGGTTTTGAATTTGAAGCAACCAAGTTGGATTATACTTTCTCCCAGCTTATTACGAGCCTCGGCGTGAAAACGCTGCCAGCTTACGTTGATCCGGAAAGTCCGGGTTATGAAGCTGCATTGGGAGAACTCGAAGGAAGGACGGGTAATATCCCGACTCAAAAGAAGTTCTACCGTTTGAACCGTGTGACTGTGAGACAACAATTGCAGCTGTTGCAACGGGTAGGCATGTCCGCATTGACGGAAGAGATGCAGAATGTGTTCTTGGGCTTGCTTGATGAAAGTGCTGACGGTCTTATCGGATCGTACTACAATGCGCTTACTCACCAGCGAATGAGAATTGTTTCCACGGGTAAGTTCACTATTGATACTGATAACAACCCACGTGGTTTGAAGGGTATCACTATTGACTTTAATATCCCTGAAAACCATTATCAAGTATTGGCCGGCACAAGCCGCTGGTGGACTAAGGATGAACATATTCCGGCAAATCAAGGCTCTGCCTCTGATCCGATTATGGATGTAAAGAACAGAGTGAAAGAGATTCGCCGCAAATATCATTATTTGGGCAAGATCAGGATGGAGCTGGCGCAGGACTTATGGGATGATTTAATGACTCATACCACGGTTCTTAAACGTATCGGCCATTCCCTCTATCCGACTGTGACGGATGATAGTACGGTTATTGCCAATGCACAGAATGAAGATGAAGACCGCCTGAAAGCCATTTTCAAGAAACTGGTTAAGGTGGATGAAATCGTGCCACGTGACAGCTATGCTTTTGTTGACAAGCCCGGTAAGGATGCGGACGGACAACCTGATCTTATCACTGAACAAGTGGAGAACTTCAAGGCCACCAATATTGCCTTTATACCAGTAGGTCAGATCGGTACTATTCAAGGTGTGGAGCCTTTGACTTTGGGATATGAGGCAAACAAGGTTGCTTCTTATGACGGTGGACGCTTGAAACTGACACAGAGAGCCAATCCTGAAACACATTCAATCTATATTGAAAGTGAAGCCGCCCAAATGTGTGTGCCGAGAATGCCACAGTATATGTTCATCTCTACTGTAACTGTGTAATTCTTAAATTCATGCAAGAATGAATGAGGAACTTTCTCATACGGAAGATATGACCATTGAGGACTTTTTGAGTGGCGCAACTGCTTATGAAATAGCGGACAACGCCCTCAAAAGGGTTCTTGTCAAGCGGAAAATCGCTTTTGGAACAATGGTAAGTGAACTGACCGAAAGGCAGCTTGATCTTGCCACTGCCGATATTTACATGTGGTGTGCAAGCACTCCAAGCAGTAAGAATGATACCGAAGACAGTGACGGGGGATGGAAGCATAAGGAAGGTGGTTGGCAGACCAGTGCATACGACAAGCGGCAACTCCGTGAAATGGCGAAAGAACTGTATGAGAAATGGGATGAAGAAGTTGTAAAGGGCACTAAAATCAGAATAGTCAATTTTTGAGTATGAAAGTAAATAATCCACGGCATCCGCACAAATGTACTGTTTACCGAATTATAGGTGAGGATTCTTTCAGTGATGGTGAGAAGGTGATCTTGTATGAAGGTATATGCCGAAAGGAAGGTAGTACAAATTTGCGGACATTCAAAACCGATAATGTGATAAAGAGCGATTATCTGTTGAGCCTTCCCGGAATTGTTGAAGGAATATTGGCCGGTGATCTGATAGATGTCACGGACAGACAAGGCACTTTCACTCAATGTATGGTTACTGATAGCTATGCCGGAAATTTGGGAACAACTGTGTATTTCAATCTTGCAAAAAATTAACGCATGGATAACCGGAGCAATGAAGTATTGTTTGATGAAGGAATAAGGAAGGCAAAGGAGCTTGTTTCAGGATATATCTTTGATGTCTTGACTAAATGCTGTGAAGAACTTATCCAAGATGCACTTGATAACAAGTCAGGCTTTCGGAATCTTACGGGTAATACAATAACCAGTTATGCGTGCGGATTATTCATGGACGGTAGATTTTCCTATTTCGTTTGTAGTGGAGATTCAATGAAACAACCGGTGAGAGTAAAGCTGACTAAAGGTGAAACATTTGTAGGTGTCAGTTATGATAATCAGAACAGACGTTTTACTGGAACAATAGAAACTGATAAAGGTTATGGCGAAGCATTCTCCTTTGATTTCTTGAAAAGATATAAGTCGGAATCACGTAAAGGATTTGAGATAGTAATGTGCACGGGTACTGAATATTCAACCTATTTGGAGAATGTGTTGAATGCAGATGTTCTGACCGGAACATTTCAAAGGGCACAAAATACATTATTCAAGAACTTTAAACCAATGAAATGATGGGACGGACAGTTTATAGACGTATGGATATATTAAAACAAATCGCTGATGCAGTAACCGGCATTGGTGAAAAGGTTTTCATAACAGATCGTCCGGCTGCTGAACAAAAGGCGATGAAGGACTTTGTTGTTATCCGGTTGCCACAAACTATCCAAGATAAAGGAAGTACCTACCAAGACACTTACTGTCAGATAAACGTTTTTGCGCATGATCGCTCAAACGGTATTGAGAATACAGTCCGTTTGGATGAAATGCAAATGGAAGTGGTTTCAAAATTTCCAATAGTGACGGAATTGTTTTCAGCTGTAAGTCCACGATTGCTTCCCGGAGGAAATGACGGACTCGGTTTTCATTCCTTAATAATACAAGCGAAGCTAATAATAAACAAATGACACAAACTTAAAAAGATACGATTATGGCAGAGATTTCTATTACTACCAAACTGGAAGAGTTAAAGGTGCTCTTTAATCAGATGAAGGAGGTTTATTATGTGTCCAAAGTCAATAGTGACCTCGCAACTTTAGCGGCTTTTGATATGGAGCTGCCGGTACTCTCTGACGGAGTTACATTTGATACCGGAGCTGCCGATGTTTCCAAGATCAAGTTGACAACTGGAGCAACTTGGACTTCTATTGCTAATGCTGGAGATTCCGATATTCAGTTTCAAGTACCTTCCGTGGCAGGAAAGATCAATGACTTGTTACTGAACAAGAAAGCGGAAACGGTGACTATGACTGCTACCATTGATGGTGAGACTTATGAAGGTGAAGGTTACAATATCGAACCGAAGAAAGTAATCGGAGGACTCTTCATGCGTAGTGAAGACCGTCAAACAGCCTTGTTCTTACCGAATGTTGAGGGGTATAGCAACTTCGTCAGCGAGCAGGATAAGCCGGGGTACTTTAATGTATCTGTTTCTCCGTTGAATGATGCTAAGGGTGCCTCTATTTACATTTTACGTAAAAAAGTGTCCGAATAAAAAACTTAGGATATAACACTTTGCAAAATTCATATCAGCGAAAAGGTGGTGAGCTACTTGATACCGGCCACCACCTTTTTTCGTATAAAACACGATAAAATATGACAAAGAAGAATGACATAACACTTCCTACACCGGAGGATGAAAGGCTATTGAATGATGTGTTGGAAGACAGTGTGGACTATGTGGAAGTCCGAGGAAAGAAATATGGTATTTCATGGCTGAAAAGAGGGACTATACGCAAATTCACCAGTACCATGCAGAAATCGGGAAATGATGATAAGATCAGTTGCCAATGTGCAGCCGCTATCATTTTGAACGGATATTGGAAGATCAAGTTCTTCTATCCTTTCTTGTGGCGATGGTTCTTTTATATCAAACAATATGGAGATCATGAGCTGATGAAGGTTATAGCCGTCGGCAAAAAAAAAATTCCAGTGGAAGACTACTTGACTGCTACCATATATCTGACCGCGATGAAGGACACGATGATGACAATGACAAAAGAGGAAGCAGAGCATATCCTTCACGAACCAGCTACGGACAAACGTGGGAAATAGGCAAGTCCTATCCGTGGCTGACAGAGCCTTTGAGAGTATTTGGGATTCCAATAAGCAAGCCCTTGTTTGGTATTTATTGGGTACTTACAAATGCACAAATTGAACTATTGGCAATGGATGTGTCTATTGTGGTTACAGATTGTGACAAGGACAACAAGGAAAAGAAGCACGATACGAAGAACTTCAAATCCCCTTCCGTAAGCGAAATAGAGGATGCTGCCAAACGCTGGAAAGATAAGTATGGCAATGGAGAAACAGCAATTAACATTAATGATTATAAGTAACACAAACACAATAATATATGGCTGATCTCGGTAATTTATATTTTGATATACTGTTCCGTGATAAGACAGCGGAACAACGTAAAAAATTGAAAGCGGAAATCACCAAAGACTTGCAGGCAAAACTTGATGTGGGTTTTGACAAGAAGAAGTTGGTTGGCGATATGAAGACTTTGCTTCAAAGTGAGAAGTTTAAGATCAATGTGGTAGTGGATAAGGCCAGTACCACACAAGCTGTCCGTGCCGCCTTGCAAGCCGCCGGGTTGAATACAAACTTTACAGCAAGTGATTTACGCGCCGCCAAAGCCGCAGCCATTCAAACCAAAGCGGAGGCTTCTGCCGCAGCTGCACGTGAGCTTGCGCGACAAAGAGCCGCCCGTGCCGCCAAAGCGGAACTGGATTTGGCTAATGCCCGTGAGAGATCAGCCAATGCAGCAAGGCGGCACATGACAGCCACTCTCAATATGAATGGAGCAATGAACAGCCAGTTGAGTATTGTCGGACAATTAAGAAATGAATTTTTGGGGCTATACTCCATTTATGCGGCACAAAATTTCTTACGTGCAGTGGTTGATATTGGTGGTGAGTTGGAGAATCAGAAAATTGCAATGGCCTCTATCTTGCAAGATGAAGGCAAAGCTACAACCATATTCAATCAGATTAAGAAACTGGCTGTTGCTTCTCCGTTCGGGGTTATGGACTTGAATCAGTATGCCAAACAACTTTCCGCGTATTCTATACCATACAATGAATTGTATGATACCATGAAAAGGCTGGCTGATATATCAGCCGGTGTAGGTGTTGATATGGGACGTATCATATTGGCCTACGGTCAGATAAAGGCTGCTAAATTCTTGAAAGGAACGGAATTACGACAATTGACGGAAGCGAACATTCCTATGGTGGATAAACTGGCCGAGCGATTCAGCAAGTTGGAAGGCCGCATTGTCAGTGCCGGTGAAGTGCTTGATATGATCTCGAAAAAGAAGGTTACGTTTGAGGATGTAAAAGATGTTCTTTGGGAACTTACGGATGATGGTGGCATGTTTAATAATATGCAGGAAGTTCTTTCAGAATCAGTTAAGTCCAAATGGAAGAACTTGGCTGATGCGATTGACATTATGCTTGGTGATATTGCGGAGTCAACGGGTAGTACATTGAAATGGACTGCCGAAAGCCTTACCACCCTTGCACAAAATTGGAAAGAAGTTGTACCGGCTATCGAAGCTGCCGTTGGAGCCTTTGGAGTATATAAGGTAGCTACATTTGGCGCAAACCGCTTGATTGGGAATGAAAGTGCGGCTCTTATAAAAAGTACGCTTGCTGCCAAGCAAAAGGCAGCAGCCAATCTTGTTGTCGCATCCAGTTATCGTACACTTACTAATGCGGAAAAAGGACTTATAGCTTCAAGTAATACTATGACAACCGCAGATTGGAAAGCGTTGGCAAGTAGTGGAGCTTTAACTAAGGAGTATGCCTTGCGGTTAATGGCACTTGGAAAATTGAAATCAGGACAAGCCGGTCATATTGTGCAGGTACTTGGTATATCTCGTGCTGAAATGTCGGCTGCACTTTCAACAAGTAAATGGCGTGTAGCCATGATCTCATTGGGTTATGGTATAAAACAAGTAGGAGTTGCATTAAAAGGTTTGCTTTTTAATCCATACATGCTTTTGTTTACTGGGCTTACTGCCATTGCTGAATTATGGTATAAGTCCGGGCAAAAGGCTGACGAAATGAACGAGCGTATTTCCGAGTTGACAACAAGAGCACAAGACGGTTTCAAGAACCTAACGAAAGAAGCTCAAAAATTTGCTGATGTTGATCCTTTTAAGGCGAATGATGCCTCACTGATTGCTTCCATTGAAGAAATGAAAACAGCATTAAAGGATTATTCCCCGGTTTGGGCAGATACTTTTAATGAAACGTTTAAGACTGATGATGAAGGAAATACAGTTAAAAGCCTTGCGGAACAATATATATTGCTTCGGAATGCTTTGGATGATACAAAAGAGGCTTATAGATTGTTGAATGCCATAAGAGGTACATCTGAATATGCGAATGATGCTACTGATGGTTATTTTGACGAAAGCTTTAGTGAAAATATTGAAGACTACATCAAGACAGAGAAGCAGATAGACAAGATTATAGACCGTATGGCTGGTAGCTATATAGAGTATTATACTGCCATGCAGAAAGTTATAGCCAAGTATGATGATTTTGCTAAAGTCGCTTCGGGCAAATCATTGAAAGAGCAGTTGGATATAATCAAAGAATATCCCAAGGCATTAGCCAGTTTGAATAATGAGTTACCTTTCACGGGAGGATATAGGGATGATATTTTTCAGCTGCGGAAGGCATGGAAAAACTCTAAACGTGTTTTTGAGGAAGAAGTATCACCGGATATGCAGAGTTTCATATCTGAATATAAGTCACGATTACAAGCTGCCGGATGGAATTTAGACAATTTGAGTGACGCTCAAAAAATAGCTATCGGTTTGGATATAAGTTCTTTCTTGGATCAATTTAAAGAGATGCCGGTAGATATACGGAATTTTCTTAATGGTGAGATTCTTGAAAAACAATTCAATATTAAGATTAATGCTGAATATACGGAAACTATTCAGAGCTTGTCAGATTTGCAGAAAAAGTTCAATGAAGCCACAGATGGGCAATTTGAAGCTCAAATAAAGGTTTCTACGGATTCAGAGAAAATTATTGAAGGAATACAAAAAGCGTATAAGGAAGCTAAAGAGATAACAAATCAATTGAAGCCGGTATTGATTAAAGCCGGAATAGATTTGTCAGGTATTGGAGCTATTGACTTGTCAAAACTTCCCGACTGGCAGAAGCAAATTGTATCAGATTATAAAAAGGCTTTCGACACAATGCAAGCCGGTGAGAAAGGAGCTAAAGAAATCGGTTTTTCTCTCACTGATCCAAGTAAGGATAAGAGCAAAAAGGATGCCTTCGCTGAAAGATTGAAAGAACGGGTAAACTTACTAAAGGAGGCATATTCTGAATATAAGAAGTGGACTGACATTGTTGGAAAGGGAGAAGCTGCCAATAAGGTTAAAGGATCGGGTATTTTTGACTCCTTATTCAAAGGTAAAGAACCTGTGGATATTGAAAATTATCGGGATGAATTGAATAAGATTCTTAACCAGCTTGACGATAAAACCAAAGAACGTAGGGAATTGAAAGTCTCTATACGGAAAGTACTTCTGGATATTGATGCCAACGCTATGAAAGAAGCTTCGGATAAGGCCGCAAAGGAACTTGAAAGGTACGTGTCTGATGTTTCAAAGAAATGGGATATATACAAGCAGCTTGTCAATGCCGGTGCAAGTAAGAAGGATGCTTCTTTATACGCTTTCGGAGCATTGTCTGAATATGAGAAGAAATCCGAGGAATTAGCTGAAAAGGTAACTAAGAAAATGAAGGATAAAGGGGTATATATACCTTTGACTTTCACCGAACAAGAGGCCACAGAATCACTTGGAGGTAAAGACAGTGTTTTGTATAAACAGTTTTTCAGTGCATGGAAGGAAGCTAAAGAAGCTATTGAAAAAGATAGTTTGGAAGTAAAGCTGAAAGAAGTTACTGCCCTCAACAAATACAAATCTATCGCTGAAAAGATACGGGACTTAAGCGAGAAATATGCTCCCTTAACCGGCACCTTCATTGGTGAAAATAATGAACTTGTTGGGAATGTTGAAGGCATGACTCCCGGACAGAAAGCTCTTTTTACCGAATATAAGGAGGAACTGGCAAAACTAAGGGGACAACTGCTTGAACTTCTTCCGGTATGGGAACAGATATTTGGAGATCAGACCTATAAATCATACGGACAGATACAGCAAGCATCCGATTATGCGCAACAGATTATTGATAATGCTTCTGTAACTAAAAACAAGAATGGAAAGCCAACAGCTTTTACTTCTTGGTATTTGGATGAGAATGGTAAACGGATTGATGTTTCAGGAGAATATTCTCAAATTGAGAAGTTAAAGAAAGCCATACAAGACTTATATAAGGCCGGATTACAGAAGAATCCGTTTGCCACTCTCATAAAAAATATTCGTTCTTTATTCTCCAGTGGAGATAAAGATGAAAAGGGTACCATAGAAAAGATTGCAGCCATAGGAGAAAGTGCCGCTGAAAGTGCTGATCTTGTCGGCAATTTTGCAGGGCAGATGTCTTCCATGTTCGATGCTTTGGGCAATGAGGGTATGGCCGACACGATGGGTAATGTGCAGGATGCCATGTCTTCTATAAGCAATATCGGGCAGGGATTCGCCAAAGGTGGAATAGTTGGTGGTATTGCTGCCGCTGCCGGTGAAGCTGTAAACTGGATTGGGAAGATAGCACAAGCACATGACAAAAAGCTTGATAAGGCTATTGAAAAAAGTAAACTTCGTGCTCAACAGTTGCAGTATATATACGAACAGATTGACGGTATTCTTGAACGTTTCTTGGGCAGTGGCACGGAACTAAAACTTGTAGATGCAGAAAATGACCGTACCCGGTTGAATCAATTAAATAATCAGATTGAGGCAATACGCAATAAGGGGAAGATCAACATCTTCGATTTGATGTCTTTGCAGAAATATAAGCAGGAAGCGGAAAAACTTCAAAAACGTGTTTCGGCATACGATGAAGGCGGTGCATACGGGTATCAACGTGCCTTGATGCAAGAACAACTTTCAGAATTGGAGAAACAGCGGCAAGCCGAAATTGACAAGAAGAAGACGGATGATAGCAAAGTGGCTGATTATGAGAATCAGATTGCGGAGATGAAACAGCAAATAAAGGATTTTGCCGAAGAAACGGCTGAATCTCTTTATGGCATTAATTTGAAAGACTGGGCTTCGCAGTTGGGAGATGCCTTGTATGAGGCATGGCAGAAAGGCGAGGATGGTGCCGAAGCTTTCAAAAATAAGGTTGCCGACATTATGGGTGATGTTATGAACTCCATTCTCAAAATAAGTATTTTGGAACCGGCCATGCAACAGCTTCAAAAGATGCTTTTTGGTGAGGATGGAATGAGTGGTTATTTCGGCAAGGATTTCTCTCTTGACGAAAAGGAGTTGGAAAGTATTGCGGACTATCTAATGGGGGTAAGTGAGAAAACCGATGATTACTATTCCATGCTTGACAAACTGAATAACTATATGGAAAAGAAATATGGTATCAGTATGAAGGAAGAGGAAGAAGACAGTGGAAGTGGTTTATCTAAAGGCATACAGAATGTTACTGAAAATACCGCTAACCTTTTGGCTTCTTATATAAATGCAATCCGGGCTGACGTGAGTGTTAAACGGGAGTATGTGCGCAGATTGGTTGAAGAATTGTTCCCGGCCTATAATGTAATAGCACAAGCACAATTACAACAACTGACAATGATACAGATAAATACAGCAAAGAATGTGGAATTTGTGGAAGAAATCAGGGATATACTACATAGGAATATAAACGGTGTAAACAAGTTTAATATATGATTATGAACAGATTGAATAGTGAATTGAGAGGTCATGCCGTATCGTATGGCCTCTGCACACAATGGCAAGGTGACTGGCAAAACAATAAAAGCCAGCAAGAATTGATCGGAATGTATATACGGGGCATTGATTTTTGTATTGAACACGATTATCCGACGGTGGAATATATAAAAGGCAATTTTGACCGGAGTCTGCTTCATCAAAACCATATTTTTGTTGATGAACCAGTGATCGGAGGCGACAATGGTGTATATGTACTGAACGGTAAATGTTCAGGCAAACTTTCTTTCGGTAAATTTACAGTTGTTACTCTCCATTTGCGGCATGATAGTGAATTGACTCTTGAAGTGGAGGATTGTGCCAAAGTTTTTGTAAGTGTATATGATCGGGCTAAACTACATGTAAGGCAAAGCGATGTGGCTAAAGTTTATGTATATGTTCATGGTGGAAACTGTAAAGTTGAAACCGATGGCAATGTCATGGTAAGATATAAAATGAATGGGGATTAACATGCGTTTTGCAACATCCTTATTTATAGCCTTTTATATTCCTATATTATTTGAACGGTATCATAAATGACAATCAACATCTCGCCACAATACGGTAGATACGCGCATTATTTATATTATGTCTAAATTTTAGAGTAAATATAACTGTTTTTATTTACCGATTCTTACCGTTTGTTACTGATGTTTACCGAATTTATTTTATTGATTTTTAGGTTGTTGTATGGTGAAAATATCGTCTTTATATTTGCGCTGGAAACAATGCTGTAAGGTTCATTACGTGGTTGTCATGAACTGGAGTAAAATATTATAGGGCATTCTCTTTGAGGCAGACAACCACATTAGGCTTCATCGGGATTTGCCCTTTCTCTTTACTATTATGTCAAGCGTGACTATTATATTAAGGAGGGTTCAGTAGGTACGAGTAATGGCGTATTGGGGTTCGATTCCCTGCCTACTACAAGATCGGACAAAATAATTCCCCAAAAGCGGAGATGTCCGAGCCGCTGATGGGGAAAACATTAACTTTATAGTGCAAAGATATGGAAAATTTTAATCAGTTAATACCTATTGATGAGGGAAAAGGTAAAAAAAGAACAATGACCTCCTTGCAGATTGCAGAAATTACGGGCAAAACTCATTCAAATGTAATGCGAGATATTCGCAATATCCTTGAACAACTGGAAGATAGACGACAATTCAGTTTTGAATTATCATCAAGACCTCAACCTATGCCAAACGGTGGAAGCAAAGAAGTGTCTTGTTACATTCTCACCAAAAAGGATTGCCTTCTTCTCGCAAGTGGTTATGATGCAAATTTACGAGCCAAAATTATTAATCGTTGGGAAGAACTTGAAGAAAACAAGCGTGAACTTTCCCGTAAAGACCTTGCTTTGATGGTTCTTCAAGCCGAAGAGGAAAAAGAACGATTGGCTTTGGAAGTACAGAAAAAGGAAGAAGAAAAGCAGGCTATCATAGAGGAAACAAAACCTGCCGTGGTTTTTACAGAATGCGTAAAGAATGCTTCTACCAATATTCTTGTCCGTGACCTTGCCAAACTGATAACCCAAAACGGATATACCATTGGAGAATATCGGTTGTATGATTGGCTTGTGGAAAATAAATATCTTATTCGTCATAAGCGATGGAGCAGGTCAAAGAATAAATATCTATTTGATTACACTCCTACACAAAGAGCTGCGGAAATGAAACTTTTCTTTGTGACGGAGAATGCTATAATGCAGGGCGGTAATCCTACATTCATAAAACATACGTGCTGTGTGACCGGGAAAGGTCAGGTGTATTTTCTAAATAAATTCAAATCTTTAGCGGCGGTATAGTTGGAAATAACAATGAAAGCCAACTTGCGATTCTTATCAATACATAACAAATAAATAGGCTGACTATGAAGCCAGCCTATTTATTGTTAAAAGTCAGGGTGCGTTTTTGAATATTCATCTATCATTTCCAAGTCTCGTTGCTGTTCAATACTACCACCATATTCCTTTTGTCCTTCTCCAGTCTTTTTGTTATGATATTGGTAGATTTCTTCGTTGTCTGAAATAGAAGAATTACATGCTTTAAACATTGCGGACAAGAATATACTAATAAAAACAATAGCAAGTACTCCTATAACAAGATCTGAACTGAATAATGATACGTTTTTTAATAATCTGTCCAATAGAAAAATAGAAGAAATTCCAAATGCAAAACCACCCAACCATGTTGCAATCGTAAAATCTGCGTATAAGCCAATAGTGAATATAATACCATACATTATTGTATAAATAATTTCTTTTATAGGCTTTTTCTTATTTTTCTTTTTATTTAAACGAGGTTGGCGAAGCGACTTGGCTTTACTCATTCCACAATTTTTACAGTAGCTTAATTGGTCTTCATTTTCAGTACAACATTTCTTACATTGCCACATATTTATATATTTTAATAATGAATGTCATTTCATTTCTTTCAAGATTTCACGAACTTCAATAGCTTTCATTCTTTCTATTTTTTCTTTTTCTCTCCGAATAAGATCATTTATAAATCGACTTACGTTTGGTTGTAGATTTACAAATTCTACCAAGTCTAAATCAAATCTGATAGCCCGAACCTTACTTTTACTCGCAGGTTTTGTTCGATGGTACACTCTTTTGGCTTGCTGTTCCTTTTCTATCATACCTTTAGTACTTAACTCCTAACATATAATAACCTCTTTTATAATTAAATGCAAAAGTATTAATAAATAAAATTATGACAAATGATATTTTTTATGTTTTTCAACATACACGTGGAAGCAAGTTAGGGGTTGAGTATAATAATCTACTAAAAAATGCTTTTATGGCATTATTTTCTATGATTATATAGAAAATACAATTATATTTGCGTTGAAATAAGATTAAAGTATAAGGCCATAGAGCTTGTTGTGGAGACTAAATATCTCTGCGGCAAGCTCTTTTTTAATATATGTATATGAACGAACCGTATTCTATTTTGATGCAGAAAACTACCGAGAATGCTCCAGTCAAAGACAGCTTGGCGCATTTTGGAATTGTGTGCACAGAATTTCCGTTCAAGCCGGGTGGGGAAACGAAAGATTTACCCAAACGGGATTGGCCGGATGAAGACGGTGAAGATACTTACATACCCGATAAGCTGCTATTAAAGGCATACGACTTGGAAGCCGAGATGTGCTATAAGGGAGATTTGGGTACTGCATACGATAAAATTATGGCCTTTCAAAACTATCTCACGGGAGAAAATGGTGACGGTGCCACCTTGAAAATATATAACTCGCACACGGGTATCGGGCGGCAAGGACTTTACTTACTGGAGGTTGGAGATTTTGAATTTAATAAGTCCAATATGGATGAAGTCTTGACCTTCCCGGTAAAATTCAGAGTAACTGATCCTCGAACTCAAATAATCCCCTCGTATAGTGTTGCGGAACCGACAAAGATAGTTGCATTGGTTGAAAAAGTATAGCTGTATGGCATGGAAGGTTTATGATAAAACTGGCAATACGGTACGTTGTACACTGAAAGGTTTGGAGTATAATGGTACATGGATGGGTGCATGTTTTGTGACAAGCACTCTGAAAAGTGCCGTACCCATTCTTTTTGAGATAGGTGACTATGTTATGTACCGTGGTGAGAAGTTTGAGATAAACTATGATCCTACGGCATTAAAAAAGGCGGCAAGAAAAACTTCGGGAGAAGCGTTTGTCTATGATAACGTAAAGTTCAACTGGCCGGGAGATGAATTGACGCGATGTGATTTTCTTGATTATGTGAAAAGTGATAATCAGATACACTTCACTTCTTTGCCTAAGTTCAGTTTCTTCGCTTCGTCTATACAAGATTTGGCAGACCGTGTTCAAGTAAATCTTGACCGTATATATACCGGAGCACAAAAATGGACGGTTGCCGTACACCCTGAATATGTGAGCACTACCAATGTAAACATTGATGTGAACAATATAAAGGTATGGGGTGCATTGGAGTTGTTCAATTCAAAATTTGGTGCGAACTTTGTTATTCGTGGCCGAACAATAACAATCGGTACTGCCGGTATTGCTGTGGGCAATATTTTCAAGTATGGACGTGGAAACGGTTTGTACGAAATTCAACGTACAGCCGATGCGGATCAACAGATTATTACGCGATTGCGTGCATACGGTAGTACAAGAAATATGCCTAACCGGTATTATAATAAGCTCTCAAACAGTTCTCTTACCAATTATTTGCCGAATAACATGGCCGTGGAAAATCTGATGTTACCTGATTTTCCTAAGACAACGCTTGATCCATATATTGACAGTAAGAATATTGCTGTGCTTGGCATTCGGGAAGGGAGTGTTTATTTTGACGGTACCGGTGGTTTGGAGGAAATATGTCCTTCAATGGAAGGTATGACCGCCGAACAGTTGAAAGATGCAGGTATTTATGTATCATTGGATGCCGGGGATAATGGCAATCTTGACGAAGTGGCTGATGCCGAACAACTGACAGATGATGGTACAATGGATAGCCTGAAGGAAGGTGAAGATGTCCCACCTTTTACAATAACGCTAAAAGATGTTGGTTTCAATATAAACGATTACCTGACTTCTGAAACAGCCACCATTAGCATGAAAAACGGCATGTGTGGTGGCCGGGATTTTGAAATAACCAAATGTGAGAAGAAGGGCAATAAATATGTGCTGACTTGTAACCGTGTATATGATGAAAGTCTGAAATTATATTTCCCATACAAGGATTACAATATAAAGTCCGGTGACAAGTTTGTCCTGCTTTATATTGATATGCCGGACGTTTATATTCAGGCCGCTTCACAACGGTTGCTTGCTACCGCGAAAAAATATCTTGCAAAGAATGACTATGTGCGCTATTCGTATGAACCGAAGGTGGATGATATTTTCATGGCACGCCAACATGATGAGGCTGTTGCAAGGGGGGAAGCAAGCATACATGATACTTTGAAAGAAGGGGACTTGATGCTATTCACTGATAGCGATCTTGGTATTGAAGGCAGCATCATTATTGATACCCTTATTATCAAAGAGGGAGAAGATATGATACCGAAGTACACTATGACACTTCGGGAGGAAAAGGCTGTTGGATCGCTTGAAAAAATCCAAAATCAGATAGACTCTATTGCAGGTGGTGGGCAGGGAACCGGTGGCTTGAATACCCAACAGATACAGTCTATCATCCGTTCACTGGGCAATCAGCTTTTTCTTTCGCGCACCCACAATGATACGGCAGCTGGGCTTATCGGCTTCTTAGCCGGTGCTATCTTTGGTGCAAGCGGTTTTGCAGAGGGTTTGACCGGCTTTGGGGCGAAAATAGACAGCATGGGACGTGGGTATATGGAAAGCCTCACGTTACGCAGGTTTTTAGAGGTGCCGGAATTGCGTTTTAACCGTGCTGAAATTGTGCTTGGTGACAAATGGCGTTCTCCCGGTGCTGGAATTATAGAGAGTGTTGAGCCTGATTATGATGCTGATGGTAACTTGCTACGTTCCGGGACAATAAGTTTGAAATTACAAGACGGTGAAATAGGTGCTGTGGCTGTGGATGATATTTGCATGGGGTATTTCCATGACTATGAAACGCCGGGGAATAATGCGGTATCTGATATAGATGATAGCCGTGGCAACCGTATGTTTGCCGGTTTCTGTACAATCTATTTTCGTATTACAGAAATATTGGATGCCGGAACAAACAAAAGGTTTCGCTATGTGCTTCGTGGTGTTTCTGATCGTTGGCAATATTCTTTCCATCCGTGTGAGGCTTTGCATTTTGTCGCTTATGGCAACTTTACAAACAAGGAACGCCAGACTTCCGCTTATGAGACGAGGACATACCGCCGTTTCTTGGTAGGGGTAAATGACTGGGAGTTTACAAAGAGTATGGTTGCAATGCAGGATGGGGATTTGAGCAATCTCAACATCTTCGGGTTGGATATGACCGGTTATTCTGCTTATCTGAATAACATTTATATGACCGGCACAATCGAACAGTTACAGATAGATGCACCGGTACGCATTGAGATTGATACGCAAGGTGACAATTTTCTTGCTTATGGTGAATCAATGGAAATTACTTGCAAGGTCTTTAAAGGTTGGGAGGATATTACAGACACAGTTAGACAATGGGCTATCCGAAGGGATAGTGGAGATACCGCCGATGATGAAGCTTGGAATATCAAGCATAAGGATTTCAACGGTTCAATAACGATACATAACACAAAGGAAATTAGTGATTTAGGAAATAATTCAGTAACAGTGGTAAGTACCTTGTTTACCATAACGGCAACAAATGATACTGCATCAGTAGAAGCAATTGTGACGATATGATAGAGAGTGAAAAGAAAAGAATCAGAAAAGAGTTTCAACCGCTTACGATTGCAGTAAGCTTGAAGATAATGACACCGAACAGTCCGGCCAATCAGGTCTATAATCCGGTGGCAAATGAATATGATCCTGACCGTGGGGTTACTCCACTGGTGATTTTACCGGAAGTCATAGCGAATGCCGCTGACGGTAGCTGGGATATGCCTTATGTTAATTCTTTGTTGGCAGAAATGAACTGGTTTGCTAATGGAGAGAATATTTCTGCAATCAGTTCATGGAATGGGAAGTACAGTATAGATACGGTTGGAGATACACGCGGTGCCATTACCATAAGCAGAAATGTGGCTCCGGGTGAAAGTTTTGAGTTGTATTTTGAAGGTCTGATAGCTGATACCCGGCTTGGGGTGAATATTCCCGTTAAGACTGACTCTATCATGTTGACAACGGTAGATAAGAGTGAAGATACCTACGGTTTGTCTATTGGGGATAGTCAGATAATCCAGTACAATCCATTTCTTGACAAGCTTTTGTTGTATGATTACAAGGTAGCCAACAATTTGATTTCCGCATCTACGGCCAATAGGAATGCAGCTTTGGATGAAAATTCATACGAGCGCACCATTCCACTTATGGTAACAAAGGGAGTGAATAAAATAACTACCGGATATACAATTGAACTTTATCAGGTGAACAGCATATCAAGTCAAACAATGCTGACTACCGCAAACCATGAAATAGTGGCTTTGTCCTTAACCAGCCTGATAATGGACTTGCGTTTGGTCGAGAAGGGGGATTACTTGCTGTTGGTGAAGGTTGGTGGAAAGGAGGTTGCAAGACAGCAATTCTCCGTCAATCGTGTTTATCCAAAATTTACGTGCATACCGGCAAGTCAGGCTTCCATCAATCCTGATGAAATCCTGCATAGGAATATAGCTATGGTACAGTGGAATGGAGAAATTGTGCCGATACCGGCACCGATTATCCGCATGGTATGGTTTACGGACAGTGCAAATAAGACCGGGGTACAATGGCAGGAGGGGGAAAAAACTGTGATAATGTTGGATGGAACCGGTATTGGTGAAACTTATCTTGACGATTGGTTGGACGTGTACATTAAGGCCGAGCAAAAAAAGGCTTTCTCTGTATTGACTGATGGGACAAATGAATATACGGACAGTAACGGGAACATATATATAAATAATTGATATGAGGTATGTTGTAGCAAATAAGGAAAAGGCTTTGGATGCCGGGGTTCTGTTGTTGGGGCACTTGGTAAAGGGAGAATCCATCATCTTGAATGAAAAGGAGGTAATGTGCCTGCCTTCTCTTGATGGAGAACTGGAAGATAGAATACTGTTGTTGGACGGTATCGTTTATACTAATACAAGCATGAATCAAATTATATCAGAAGGAGGTTGGGAATATGGCAGAAAATTATAGTGCCCAAAATAGCATCACGATTAAACGTCTTCGTTCCAATGACAGCCTGATGCTGACTTTTGAAAATAATGGCATTCCATTGTTTCAGGCCGTAGATGAAGAAAGTGGGGCTGTCTCTCCTGATTGGAGTATAGCTGCGAATCAGCCGGTACGGACACCCAAAGTAACTTCGGCACGTGGGTTGGCGGTCAGTTTGTCTGGTCATAGTTGGGCTTACAATGGAGTGGCTTTAAATTTTAACGGTGCGGAAAGTGGAGGTTGGAAAAAAGACAGTACGGGCAAATTCTCTTTGAATACCAGTACCGGTGCCATTAAAATTGTCGGAAACTTGGCAAGCAAAACGAATATTGCAGGAGATACATTGACTTATTCATGTGTCGCTTCTACGGCAGGTGTTGAGTATAATTTGACCGGGGAACTGCCTATTGCCATTCAGAATATGGGAGCCAGCTCTTACTATCTTGCTATTCTTGCAAGTACCGAACAGTTAACAAGCAAAGTAACAAGTTGTACTCTGACTACCAAGCTGTATGCCGGTGCCAATGCCATTACCGATTACTATATAAAATGGTATAAGGACACGGCGGCTTGGACTGATAAGAACGGACAGAAAAGTGTAACTGTTACCCGTGGTGATGTGGACGGTACCCAGTTATTCATAGCAGAAGTTTATCAGTCTTCAAGTGCTTCACAACCGATAGCACGTGCCGGGGTACGTATCATTGATACGGCAGATGAATTTCAAATTGTATGTTATATAACTTCTTCCAACAAAGAGGTTGATACCGGACAACCCGTTACAGTAAGTGCCAAGATTGTAAATATGACTACGGGGTCAACTTATACTCCTACTTCCGCATCGTGGACTATGGATGTGATGGATAAGGAAAACTGGAAGAGTTTGAAACATTCTACAACAAATTCTATATCTGTAACAACAACGGAAACTGACAGAAACGGGACTCAATATGATGTTGATGTTTTGGCAGAATGTCATTTTAATTAACATAAAAACAAAATAATATTATGGCAACTAAAGGATTAGGAAATGAAACATTGGTGACCTCCATTCTGCGTTCCAATACAGTATTGGTGGAAGTTGGTGGTAGTGTCAGACGCATTACCGTGGAAAACTTCATGAATGCTATTAATAATGGTGACGAACAAATGTTGAGGCAGGTGGCTTGGGGGATTCCAATCAAACAATCAACCCAAAGTAGCACGAACTATGGTGTGATAGGTAATACAGCCGCATGGACAGAATACAAGTTGTATTGTGGCCGTTATCTCGTAACGAATGATGGAAGGGCTGCTAAAATGTCCCCTACCAATAGTGCGGTGTTTGCTGATGGTACTGCGGTGGATGAAACCAAAGGGCATGTGATGTGGATAGGGCCACGTTTGTATTATCGTGTACAGACTGACAGTGTAAGTGGTGTACCAGTCTTATGGCTCTCGATGCTACCTATTGGCGGTGAGTTTATTGGTGGGGCAAATGGTGGAATGTATAACTGTATCGGTGCATACAAAGGCTCCATGTCAGGTAGCGCACTTGTTTCACGTTCAGGAGTTGCACCGGCAGGCAGCAAGACAATCAACGCATTTTGGAATGCTGCACAAGTGAACGGTAAGGAATGGGGACTGACCGATTACGATCAGAGAAAGCTTATTATGATGTTGGGGCTGTCCCAGTACGGAGATACCAATATTCAAGCCAAACTTGGTTATGGTGTGGGTGGTAGCTCCAGTAAAGACTTGTGGGCTGCTGCGGCAGCATTGCAAACTGGCGCAACAAAGAGTCTCGGTGACAATTGGGGCAAAATAGCTATTTCTGTGGTGAATGGAAGTAATACTGGAGTGGATTGTTCACGGGTGAACATGATGGGTATAGAAGATCCTTATGGGTGGCAGTGGGAATTTCTGCAAGGAGTATTTTGCGGTAGTTCCAACAATAGTGCTCAAAGTGGAACGGAAATTTTCATTTACAAAGGAAACCGTTTACCGACTACTGCTGAATTAGCTGCGCATCCAAATGGTGAATACAGACAAGCTACCCGTCAGACAGCTTCCGGTCAAGTGCAGGAAATAATTCTTGGGGAGCATTTTGATATTTTCCCGAAAAAGATTGGTGGAAACAGCACTTCTTATTGGGCTGATTATTCATGGGCAAACACTACTGGGCAGCTGGTTCTTTGGGGCGGTAATGCGGCTTACGGTGCGCATTGCGGCCTCGCTTTTGCGCACTCGTATGACGATTGGTCGGCCTCGAGTGCGGCTTTCGGCTCTCGCCTTGCGTATTTTGGGAATTTAACATTTGTTAGCGGTGCATCTTTGATGGCTGCATAATAGATTTTGAAATATTAGTTCTTTGAATTTCAATTAATTAAAACCCGTCCACCTTCTCGTTTTACGGCAACGGATAACGGGACGAAAGCCGAAAGGCGTGGACGGTTGGCAGAGGGGAACAAGAGCTGGTTCTTTGGGGCGGTAATGCGAATAACGGTGCGAATTGCGGCCTCGCTTATGCGAACTCGAATAACGATTGGTCGAACTCGAATGCGAATATCGGCTCTCGCCATACTTATTTATCGTAGAGTAATCTGCGAGTTCTCCGAGCCATGACCTTGCAGGATTTATATCGTTGCAACGTAGTAATCAATTGGTTACGATGTCAGAAAATCAAGAATGCGGAAAGGTTGCCCAATTTGCGAAAGGCAACAAGCGGTGTTAGTAGGTTGGTTCTCGAAAGCTCCGGGCGAATTATTCAAGCAAGTAAAAACAGCTTGCAGTTATCGGAATAATTAAAATAGTCTGAACAAGACAAAATTGGAAGTATGGTGTAAATTTTAAAACAAAGCAGCAGTGAATATTGGAAGAAGTGATATTGATTGGAAGAGTCTATCGCATAATGAAATTGATAGAATTATAGCGGAAAGGATAGAGGCTGACAATAAACGGATAGAAGCAAACGGTGGAAAGAAATCTAAAAGAGCCGGGTATATTCTTGAACGTATAGCAGAGATAAATAATTTACGTGAAGCGGACAAAGAAGCACAAGATGGGAAGGTTAAGAAAAACCGCTTTATCAGGCGGCATAATCTACACCCGGAAGAAGACCTCCGAGCTTTGCAGTTGATGATCCTGACATTGGATTTTCCGGCACCGGATTATAGCGTAATGAGAGTAAAAAGTGATGCAGGAAAGGTTCGAGATATTGTCAAACAGAAATATTTCCCGTGGCGTATATTGCACCATGCAATTATGAGGGTGATTGAAGAAGATGTTTATAGAAATTTGATTTATGATACAAGTGCGTGTATCAAGGGAAAGGGATTACATTTTGGAGTAAGGAGAATGAAACGTTTTCTTCACCGGTACCCGGAATACAAATGGTTCGTAAAGACTGATTTCAAAAAGTTCTATCAAAGTATTCTTCATGAGCTTATTGTTGCTGCATTGAGAAGGAAATTCAAAGATGAACGATTTATTAAATTGATCGAGATAGCTGTTTTATCGTATGACAGCGGAACAGAGTTAGTTGACGTATTGGAGAATGAAGTTGAACGGAAGAAGAGGTGTTCCGATTGGAGCATTTACAAGCCAACCTATCGGGAATTTTGCGGCAAGCCGGATAGATCATACAATGAAGGAGAAATATCGTGTCAAATGCCTGCATAGATATTGCGATGATAATGTTATGCTGGCTCGTTCTAAGGCCGAAGCGTTGTTTCTTATTCGTGCGTATGAACGGGAAAGTGCAAAAGTTGGGTTGGTAGTTAAAGCAAACAGTTGTATTGCTCCGATAGGAACAGAAACAAAAAATGGGAACAAAAAGCATAGAAAGCGAAAACGTAGTAAGAGGAAGAAGGATTAACTTTTTGGGCTATTGCTTCACGAAAGATAATGTTCGGATGCGTAAAAATATGAAAAAGAACTTTGCCCGAAAGGTGAAACGAATAAAAAGCCGGAAACGTAACCGCGAGATACGAGCTTCATACTGGGGCTGGTGTAAGTGGGGAGATTGTAAGAATTTATGGAGAACAATAACAAATAATGATATGAGTTTTGCAGATAAAGGTATCAAACAGAGTGGTAGAACAAAGGACGGAAAGAAGTTCTTCGATGTAAAAGAGACAAGATTGATGGATATTCTCAATGTCCCTATAACAGTGGTGGACTTTGAAACGAATGTGAAGACAAAGCAAGGTGAAGGTAGATATTGTGTTCTTTTTGAACAGAACGGACAACGTAGCAAATTCATAACGAACTGTTACAATCTGAAAGATGTGTTGGATCAGGCTCGCGAAGCGGAGAATAACGGTCAGAAGATTTTTCCAGTGGAAAATGTGATTGTCAAGCGGCGTTCGTTAGGTGACGGGAAGAGTGCTTATTATTTTGAAGAATAATTATAAAAATGGAGGTAATTTATGAAAAGTTATGGAACTCTTGTAGGAGAACTGCCGACTGGTATTGAATTTGTAGTTGAAGGTGCGTTGCTACGCATTTACTTCGACTTTGAGAGAAGAGAAGCTGTTCAAAAGGCCGGTTCGGAAGATGTGGTGGTTGAAGACCAGTATGTCTGTGAAAACGTGGATGTTGAAGGGGAACATGATTATGACAGTATTGTAAGTGCCATTATCATGGAACGTTATGATGCGAATAAACGTGATGCCATTTTCGCCAACTTGGAAATGGCACGTGATATGGCTTCGGAACTTGACGAAGGTAAGCGTGCCGAATATCTGAAAGAATACACTGATTATCAGAGTTATCGTATCAAGGCTAAGGAGATCGCAAAAGAAGTATTAGCAAAATTGAAGTAATCCGGTATGGAGGCGCAAGGGCATATATTAATACGAAGAAAGGCCAAAAATGGAATTGACGGTACTAATGGGGAACCGGGGAAAAACGGGCTGCAAGGCTGTATTCTCCGGCAATCCGAATGGGCTAAAGGCATAGAGTATCGCAATGACGAGGCTTTGACTTCCGGTACCCGGTACTTGGATATTGCAATTGTGACTACCGGTGCTAATACGTTTAATGCGTATAAATGTCTGAAAACTCATACGTCCAGTGATTCCATTCCGGTGACAAATACAACTTATTGGCAGAAGTTTAATTCTTTGGTGCCAGTGTACACTCCGCTTATCATGGCTCAAAATGCTATTCTACGGTTCATGCAGGGTAATCAGCTTTTGATAATGAAGGGCGATAATAAAACGGTTGCAGCAGGTCTTGTTGGTGGTGACTATCCGTTATGGGTTGGAGCTACAACACCGACTGATGCGCCATATAAGGTGAGTATAGCAGGGAAACTCTATGCGGCTGGTGCGGTTATTTCAGGTGACAGCACTTTTGAAGGTACATTGAAAGGTGTATCAGGCTCTTTTACAAGGTTGAATTGCGTGAATGCTGCTGGTGATGCGGTTGGAGGAATCAGCTTTGGAAGTGATGGAAGAATGTGGTTTGATGGTGATATGTATCATCAAGGTACTAAGGATAACCGGTCATTACGTTTCTACACTTCTGACTTATGGTGTAGAGGCGTGTTTGGCGCAAGGGAAAGAAGCATTATGGTAGTTTACGGCTCCTATGCCTATGTGTACACAAAAGGTGCTGATAAAACCGGTACTTATATACCTTTGACTTCCGGGACTTCCTCTGCTAACGAAACTTATTATACAGTTCCTTGCTATTCGCCAAGATACGATTATAACGGTGAAACTTCGGGTTTTCCAGTTGATACGGTTATATTTAGAATAACATCGAATGTAACCTACCGTTATCTTTTGAGTCTTGCCGTCACCCAAAGGATATTCGTGGTTAATGCAAATGACAATTATAATAATGTTCAGATATATGCGAATGGAACAAAGCAAACATTGAATGGCGGTTCCATGCACCATTGTATGCAGTTGGTGGATTTTATGTATCCGTCACCGAACTCTGACTGGTTGGGAAGAGGACTGATGTTCGGTGCTTCAAATGATAATGATTGGAAGTGATTATGAAAAGGATAAATTTTGAAAGAATTGAGATATTTGTTGATATTGATAAGACGAGATGTTCCGTTGAGAACTACAAGAAGGATTTTGCCAATATCATTTATCAACTTGGCAGGGGAATAGAGGCTCATGCCCTCGCATTTAAAATATTCAACTCCAATGGAGAAATTGAGTATAACGATGAAGAGTGTAATATGATTAAGGAATACGCAAGTTTATGTTCCCCAGCCTTTATTGATGCTATCAACAAATTACTATTGGAATAAAAATAATAAACGCAAACACAAAAGGATATGAACGACATTATTGAAACATTCATTCACGACCATTTGTTTTTACATTTGGTTTTGATAGCGGTAAGTATGACAGCTATCATAATCGCAATGGGGATAGATTTTATTTCGGGGATTCAGAAGGCCAAACAGCGTGGGGAACTTCGTACCTCGAAGAAGTACAAAATGACAGCGACAAAAGCGAAGAAATATTTTAATCCGTTTCTGACACTGGTTATGATTGACCTTATATGTTGCATCGTCATTCCATTTCCAGTATTCGCTATGTTATGGGCGGTTTATTGCGTTTTCTGTGAGTTCAAATCGGTACGTGAGAAATCATGGGAAAAGGCCGAGCTTCGGAAAGCGGAAAAGACCATGAGTATAATCATTGAGAATAAGGACGATATAGCACGACTGGCCGCACAAATATTGTTTGAAACACAAAAAGAAAAGGAGGATAAAAATGACACGGGGACTACGGAATAATAATCCGTTAAATATACGGAGAAATAATACGAAATGGCAGGGGTTGTCTGCAACACAGACAGATAAAAGTTTCTTTCAGTTTAAAACTATGGCATACGGTTATCGTGCTGCTTTTAAAACTCTTCAAACTTATATTCTTAATAAGTATGATACTGACAAAGACGGCACGGCCAATGAACTTGAAGATGTTATTATGCGATGGGCACCGCCATGTGAGAACAATACTGAAGTGTATATTGCCACAGTCGAAAAGCGTTCAGGCATATCTCGTCATACAATTCTGAACAGAAACAACCGGGAACAACTTATTGCGGTGGTGGCTGCAATGAGTTATGTTGAGAATGGTGTTCCTGCAAACATGGATGAGGTAAGGAAAGGTTGGGAGTTGATATAGGAAACAAACATATAAACACATAGAAGATATGGCAAACTTGAATTTTACTCTTAAAGAAGAGGATTGGTACGAAAGCCAACCTATACAGTTATCTACTGGGAAATTTGCTATTAGCATCAATTTTGGAGATGCAGCAAACAACAGAGTTGTTGTGTACAAAAGTTCTAATGGAAAGGATTATGTACCTTACAAAACAGCACTTGGGGTTGGAGAGTTCTGTGATATGAATGTCGACGGGTTGATAGCCGGACAATATGTTATGGTAGGATGTAATGAACTTCCTATTTCATCTTCATTTTTGGAAAGTTCTGATGGTAGCAGCAGTGCGAGCAAATCGGATATTTTAGCAGAAAGCGGACGTGCTCAACTGGCAGAGTCCCAACTGGAACAGTCCATAAATGCGGTGAAGACCGCTTTGGATGAATTGGTTGGTACTGTTGATGCGACTACGGCCATTGACACCTTCAATGAAATTGAAACCTTCCTTGCAGGAGTAACCAATGAAAAAACTCTGACTGGAATGTTGGCTGTTACTGATGGAAAGGCCGTGACCGCACAAACAACGGCTGATGCTGCAAAAAGTACAGCTCAAACAGCTCTTAGCAAAGCCACTGCCAATGAAACAAAACTTAATACAATACCTGAAATGCCGGAGAATGACGGTAAGATATATGGTTTCTGTAATGGTGCATGGGTAGTTATTGCGGAAGTTGGTAAAAATGTATATACAGATTGATTATGAGATTGAAGATAGGTATAGGAGTAATCTTTGTGTTACTCCTTGCGGCAACCTTTTTGATGTACCGGTTGTGGCAGGAAGAGAAGAAGGAAAGTGCCCGACTTTCAGATAATATGAAAAGTCTCTGTACTGGGCTTGAAGAATATAAGATTAGGGATAGTCTAAATGTGGTTGAAAACCATGTTTTACGGCTTAACATAGAAGAATTGAAAGAGCTGCGGAGTGCGGATGCAAAACTAATAAAAGAATTGAATCTGCGTCCAAAAGAAGTCGAATATATCACAACCACAAAAGTTGTCACTAAAGACAGTATTGTATTTGTTCTGAAAGACAGCTGTTTCAATTATTCAGATAAATGGGTGGATTTTTATGCAAATATTCCTGACAGCACATTTACTTATGAAGTGAGAGACAGTCTTTCAAGTGCGATAAGCCGGATATATAAACACAGGTTCCTATGGTGGAGATGGGGGACAAAGGGGTATAAACAAACGATAGTCAATCATAACCCACGAAGCAAAATCGTTTATAATGAAATTGTAAAGGTGGAACATTAATTAATAAGAAGGGAGCCGAAATGCTCCCTTCTCCTTTTTCTTTAGAAAGGCAAATCGTCTTTTTGTTCCCCAAAATCCACTGGCGGTTGAGGTATGGCAGTTTGTACGGGTGCCGCGGTGGATGATGCCCCCTGATAATAAGTTTGGGGCTGTTGCGCTGCGGTAGGCTGTCCTGGATTACGGAGTGTTGCTTTCCAGCAAGTAATGGAGTTAAACCATTTTCCTTGCCATTCATTCGCATTAATATCTATTTCAATATCAACGTCTTGCCCGACTGCTAATCCAAAATTCTGAATATTGCTATTCATTACTGAAAAAGCGACTTTTTTAGGGTATTGGCCGGAAATTTCCAAAACGAAATCTTGTCTTTGCCAGTTGTTACCATTTTTTGAGACACCCGATTGTATCGGTTGTGCCACAATAATTTTTCCTTCTAATTTCATTGTTCGCTTATAAATAGTTAAACACTATATGCCCGGCCTTTTCAAGTTTACGGGCATAATCTAACATTCTTTCTTTAGTGCTGAAACTTTCATCATTCCACCAAATGCCAAATCTTTTAATCTGACACTGATAGCGTTTGTCTCCTAATAGATTCTCGGATATTCCTATACGATATTTTGCCATTTTTATTCATCATCCCCAGCCGGATTTAACTTGTCTGACTCATTGATTGCGCGGCTGATAATATCACAATCAGTAAGTTTTCGTTGTATGATAGCCATCCCCCTTTTGCAATTATCACTTTGATTGAGGTCACAATACCCTCCCTTATATAAAATATCAGAAAGTTCGTCCAATACTTTAAGTGTGTCAGTGAGCCGGAGATATGTTATTCCGGTTACTTCTTTGTTGTATGGACGGACTTCTTCTATCCGTTTGTCAAGGGATAGACAAGCAAGCTCTGCCATACATCTTGTAAGTTCTACTTTGGCAAGTAAGGCACTGTTTTCAATCCGGCATTTGTCAAATTCCAGTTTAATGGAGTATTCCATTTTAAGCAGATCAGGTTGTACTTCATCTGCAATATACTGGTTAGCATCAGCCATGAAAAAAGCCCGGTGTCCAGCTATTTTATTGATTTTCTTTTCATATTGAAGCATCAACTGTTCCAGTTTATTTCCTTGCTGCTTTACGCGGAAACGACAAAGCCTTGATTTACGTAATTCACTTAACATTTCTACAATTAAGGAACAAACTATGTCATTGGTGAACAATATGTTATATATTGCTGCCAGTGTGATATTTTCAGCTTTTAACTTCTTGTCTTTTATATCACCTATTTTTCTTTCCATAAGTTCATGAAATCTTTATAGACACATGGTAGTGCAAAGATAAGGACAAACGTCTCAACAATCAACTTTATTAATTGTCCGGTTCCTATATCAATCCATTCTGTTTTTATTATAATTCATTTTGGCTTCAATGAGTGAATCAATGTCACATTTGAAATGATGTAGTGTACTTAGGGCAACAATGATTACATCTGCCAGTTCTTCTTCTACATCTAAATACTCTTTAATATGTGGAGATTTCTCACCCGTACACTCAAAGACTTCGGCAACTTCTTCAAGCAGATCGCGGTGAAGATTGTTGTTGCTATCATTGTCGGGATCAATCTTTCCACGTCTTACGGCACATTCATAAGCTTTCTGCGCGATCTCATTTAATTTTCCCATTATCAATATGTTTTATCCAGTTATTATCTTTCTCCAAAAACCATTGCCAGCCATTTTGGGGCTTGATTTTTCGTTTTATATACCGGCGAACTGTGGCATAATTCAGATTTAGCTTTTGGGCGGCTTGGGTTATTGAATCGAATCTATACCATTTGCCTTCGGGAGTGATTGCGATACACGCAAAGGCATGGGCGTTTCCATTAGACCAATATCTATGTCCTTTCAAAGCCTCGCTGTGTCTTTTTCTTATTTCAACAGCTCTCTCTTTGCCATAGTATTCTTCATAGGTTTTTCCTCTTAATCCGTGGTGATAGCCTTTATTGAAAACATTATGTCCGTTGACAACCCGTGTGACCGGTATTTCAGGGTCTAATCTTAATTCCATATTATTCCTTATTTTTGTAATTATCTCTTCTCATTTGGTGATAGCGATAGTACATGGATAAGTCGAGTTTACGAATGAAATTATCATCCGCTTTCATGTCAGAAACTTTTTGGGCAGGCTTGACTACCTCAAAGAAAATTCTCTTTACCGCATACCTTCCCTTTTCAAGAGAATAACATTGCACTGATCCTTCATAAGCATAAATAAGCCCGGCAAAATCAGGGACTTCATCGGGCTTTATCAAACTTTTTGGTACTATATAATAAAAATAATTGGTACGTTGGCCGGAAGTGACAACATCAAACTTGTTCTTGCCATATTTATCACTTTTCTTTTTATCCTTATGGAAATCACATCTGCTTACTTTTACTTCATATTCATAAGTCAGGCGTGACCGGGTAACTTCCAATAAGTCAGCTTCCCATTTCCCGACAAAAATATTGGGAAAGATGCGGTTTCCTTTTTTATCACGAAAAACATGATCGCAAAAGCCTTGTATAATATCAAGTGTTTTCATTTGATCTTTCCATGTTCCTTATCCAGTTCATACTCAAAAAATCCTTTTGCCTTATCATAAAGTCCGTCCTTTATATCAGAGAAATACATAGCGGCATTAAAGGCTTTCAATGCTGCCACACGAGCTTTCTTCTTATAATAGTCTGCCCGTTTGATCGTATTTTCTTCTTTTCTACGTTCTTGCTGTTCCAAATATCGGTCAACCGCTTCTCGTCCCCAACGGAACATGTCTTCTTTGTCGGCAAAGGTGGCAGATTCTTCACGGATCAGCCTTTTCTCCGAGGAAATGACATAAGCTGATATTCCTTTGTATCTACGAATGGAAACGGCTATGTCGAAACCTTTATAATTTTGCTGTTCAACATAGCCGCCAAGAGTATATGGGAAGTCTGTCTTTTCTATCATACTGCTTTGATATTGATTAGTGGCACAATTGTATCAATAATTTCTACCGTAGGTTCTATAAGCTCTTTTATTTCCTGAACATTTTTGTATGCCATAGGACTTTCATCCAATGTCCCTTCACATACGGAAGTGGAATACACTTTGCTCATTTGGGTTTTGAATGCGTCCATTGATAATCTTTCTTTAGCTTCGGAACGGGAGTATAAGCGTCCTGCACCATGTGGTGCAGAATAGTTCCAGTCTTTGTTTCCCTTACCACGACAAAGAAGAATACCGTCTGCCATATTCATAGGAATCACAACGTAATCATTGGCGTATGCGGCAATAGCCCCTTTACGGATTATCATATCATCAAAGCTGATATAGTTATGGACTGTCTCAACGGATATTGCAGCGTTCCAGCCCAAAGCTCTGATTATACGTTGTATAATCAACTTGCGGTTGAATGCGGCATATCCTTGTGCGATCACCATGTCACATAAATAGTGGAGCATTGCTTCATTTGTGAGATACCCAGAATATTCGGTAAATTTTTCCTTCAAACGTAGTATTTCAGTTTGCATGAATTGTGGCTCAACAGTGGACTTCAAGCGTTGAATTTCATTAGAAAAAGCCTTTTTGTCAAATTTTGCTATTTCTGCATGGAATTTACAGACCTTCACACCAAAGTTGCGCGATCCGGTATGTATTGTAAGAAATATATTATTGGTTGACTCGGCACGCCCCAGTTCTATAAAGTGGTTTCCACCTCCCAATGTACCTAAAGAGTTGTAGAATGCGCCTTCATTTATCCCCACCTTCTTACAAAGTTGTGATACATATTCTTCATTAATAACTGGTTTGGTTAGTTGGTATTTAGAGCAGAACTGATCCATTCTGATAGATAAGAAGGTAAACAAATCTTCCTTTTCTTGTTTGGATAAAGGTTGTTGGTTAATCTCAAATCCCATAGGTATGATGGAACGGATTGCATGATTAATGTCCGGGAAAGAACCTTCTGTTATTGCGTTTTCAATTTCTACACACAACATTCCACAACCAATATCCACTCCGATATGATTGGGGTTGACACGATCTGTAACTGGCATGGTGAATCCAATCACTATATCTACTCCTTGATGGGTATCAGGCATAATACGAACCGGAACACCAGTCGTAACCGGATTGTTCAAAATGTTTTGTATCGTTCCAATAGCTTCATTTTCTATTGTATTTGCAAATATTTTACAATCTTTGCCGAATTTTCCTTGTAATTCAATCATAATCAAATCTTTTCGTTAAGTTTTTCAAGAAGTTCATTCGCACAGTTCTTTGCGTATTCTTCATCTTCATCATGAAAGGACTTGACTGTTATCCAAATCCCTGCAAATTTAACTTGCACTTTGTAATCAGGAAGAAGGTATTTCTCTCTGTTTTCGCTGCGATTATCTTCTACGAAGGTAGTCGTTTTATTAATTCTGTACTGTTTCATCATTATTTATTTCTTTAGAGTGGCAATTTCTATCAAGTATCTCAATGCACTGTTTAATCCCAGTATCAAATCCTTCTTTATAGTCTTTGGTATGCTCACCTAAAACATATATAGTCATTGACAGCCAAAATAGAAGTATGCCAACGGATTTATACCAGCATGGTAAAGATATAGAAAAGGGTTTTAAGGTGATAGAGAAATCACCGATCCACAGAAGACCGGCAATGAGCATGAGTAAATATAAGACTTTCATCATTTATCATTGTTAAGTTCAACATATTTGCCTTGTAAAGAGCAGTTCCTTAAAATTTCGGCATTTTCCCGGCCAAATGCAATAAGAACACTACCGCAACCGGGGCTGTCCCCACGTGTTCCATCGGGACGGAAGAATTTTATTCGATTTCTCAAAAACATCATACCAGTTGCTTTCGTGAAGATGATGTCTTGAAACTTATTGCTGTCACACCGGTTAAAAAGTAGTGCTATACCGTTGCCGTGTTCTGCCAATTTCTCTACAAACTGCCATATAAGCGGTTTGGAGTACGGAGGGTTAAGCCAAATTCGCCCCCCCCCAATTTTGTACAAGACCATTGTCCTGCTTGTTGTACATGATTTTTGCAGTAGGCCAAAGAGGGTGCATGGGAGCACATGGATCAAGGTCAAATTCACCTAATGCTTCAATGATTTCTCGTGGTGTGTACCATTCATCGGAAGCATTTGCAGATCGTTCAAAAGATGTATTCATGTATTACTTACATTTAGGATTTTACGAATTTCTATATGATCACAATTTTCATCAGCCTTTTTCAGAATATAAGCAATCTCTTCTTCCTTACTCATGTTCTGTGGACGTTTCGTTGCTTCTGCTCTCAATTCAGAAATAATTTTATCTACTTCGGGATTAGGAGTTTCATATAATTTTTTAAGTTCAGCGGCTCTACGTTTAATAAGTCGCTCTGTCTTTTTGTTTAATTTCATCTTACAACATTTTAAAGTATTCCTTGCATAAAAATCCTTTTCTTGGTGAAAAGTCTTTGAAGTCGCAACTCATGTATATTTCCTTCCTATCAGCCCAATGTGCCATATCTTTCTGCCACTGTGGAATAATTTGGTGTGGATTGTTCAGATCACGAAAGGGTTGACAATGTGGAAGAAAACGGCGGCTTTTAGATTTCCAGTAGTTGACGCGCGCAAACGATTCTTTAAAGTCCATAAGGATGCAATACAAGAAATATTCCCCTTTATATCCATACTTGTCTATTAAAGCGGAAGCACGTTCAACTTCTGCAATCTGTCCCGGTGTATCGCATCCAAAGCGAATACGTTTAATCCATTTTACTTTTGCAAGTAGCCGAGCGATTTCATCCGTGATTAAACGGGCATCCAGTCCTTGATTAAAATCCACTTTGATACCCAGTTTGATGATTTTCTCTATTTGCTGCAAGCCATAGTTTGAGGCCAGTATATTATTATCCATAAGGATAGCTTTTTTCCGTCCGGCTGTTATTTCCTCAATATCCATATAAGGTGAGATTTTTCCTTCTTTTTTAGGAACAACACACCATTTACACCGATTGGGACACCCACGTGTCAGAAATCCATAGGATAAATTGGAGTCAATATTGTAGATCGAGTAATCAGGTTGAAGACGATCAACCTCAACTGGAAGAACTTTTTCAATATCATATCCGGTACCACCTTTTTCTATTTGGTTAGTATTGATATAATAGTTATAGTCGGGTGTGAAAGTGAAAACTTTAGCTGCATATACTTTATCATATTCACATAGTGGATTATACCATTCCACTTGATCGCCTCTTGCTTTGTGGTAAGCACTGATCTTCATAAGTGCTAAATTGGGGGAAATTGCTATCAACGGCTAAAATTCCAATATTCATTATTCTTCAAATTTAGGTTTTGGCATCCATGCTATCGGTTCCCATGACGGAGGTATGCTGCTCATTGAAGAGTAAATTGGGTTACCTTTGTACGTGTCATAGATATAACCATCCATGCAGAACCATACATTGTTGCTATATGTACCGTTAAAAATCGCACCATGTTTACATAGAATGATGATGTCTTCATTTTCATCCGGTAACCGTTCTTTCACTGATACCCACGGAGGTTGTTTTGTCTGCCATCTGGCTCCTTCTTTGAATCCTATTCTAAAACAAGTTATTTTATCCCAGTCAGGATGTACGCCTCCAATTTCATTTACGGCTTCTTCTAATGTCTGTTTCATATCTATTTATCAAATAAATTAGTTTGAACCAACCTTCCTCTCTCTGTTTTTATCTCCCCAAAACATTCCCGGTGAAAACGTTCTTCTTGTGCTTCAAAGTATTCTTCATCTATTTCAGTTGCATAGAAATCGAATCCAAGTCCATAAGCAGCTATTCTGCTGCTTCCTGAACCTAAATGACTATCAAAAATTTTGTCTCCCTCTTTGGCGTTTTTTCTTAATATTTCAGCATATAATTTCACTGGCTTCTGACAACGATGGATATTTCCACCTCGTTCTCCAATTGTACACCGGTTTAGAGTTATGATCCGAAGAGCCTTGTCAAAACTACTCCATGCCAATTCACCGTCAGACATAGTTAATCCATGTTGTCCTTTATCCCAAACAATCCAACCCATTTTGGGAGGAAGATAGGTAGTAAAGTAGTTACCACCAAAAATTATTTGATTCTTCGATACCCTGAATAGTTCCTCAAAATATTTCTTTCCGGGGGGGGACTTATCCCAATCCTTTCTTTTATATTGTTTAAAGCCTAAATGCTTCGGCATCCCACCTTTGTGCATTATGTCTATGCCATACTGGGGATCGACTATCGCTAAATCAAAGAACTTATCAGGAATCCCCTTCATGTATTCCATACAGTCCATGTTATATACTTCGCTTATCGGCATTATTTATATCCTTTCTATTCTGTTATTATTAATTTCATGTGCATTCTTGAAATCATTTTCTCTTCTTCTTTCAACTTATGATAATAATCTATAGCTTCATCTTTAGTATTGAATGTACCAACACACGAATAATGCCAAGATCCGAAAGGATCTTTGAGGATATACAAGTTGTATGAACCTAAGACCGTTTTCGCCAAATAGTAAGGATCTCGTATCATAATGTTCATTCCATTTTTATTTACTCGCATAGTCCATGAAACAGACTCATGCAGGCATATCCACCTTCCGGCTCGAACATATCAGGGGTATGTTCTTTAACGTACTCCAAAACTTCCTCTACATAAGGATATTGTTTGTTTTTACAGAATCTTTGAGGTATGTATAATGGAGGAAAGAAGGAATGTCCTACGCTTTTCTCTGCTTGAATTAGGCGTTGGCACATTTTAGGATCATTTTTGGCTATGAGTTCGATTTCTTTGTGCCGACACATGATACACGGGAAACATCCAACACGTGAGAATCCACGATAATACAATGGATTCGGTTTCTGCCCTGCATCCAGTATGCAATCTATAACTTGCTGTGCACTCCATTTGAAGATAGGTCTTAGAACAGAAGCGTCATATTGGGAACACCATTCTTTGACATCCTTACTTCGGTAGTTTTCAGTTCTTCCTTTCTTATTAGGTTGAAAATACGATTTGAAGTACATACATTCCTCTTCCATTGCCGCACGTGCTGTACTTTCTCCGGCTCTGATACCTTGTATGATAATGCAGCTTTCTTTCAAAGAAAGTACATAATCAATCATTGGCTTCATTTTTAGTTCACTGGTACAAAATCGTGCATTCGTGGAAGGAAATCTTTTCTTATGAGCTGCCAAAGACACAAAATCATATTTTGATTTGAGAGTTATAAGTCTTACACCCATTTGCAGACAAACATCATTCACATGTTTATATGTGTCAGGGTGTTCCCAACCGGTGTCACAAAACACAGCGGTTAAATTCCCCCCCCCCCATATTGTTTGAAGGCTTGGATTAAACATGCTTGTGAATCCTTACCACCTGAAAAACTTACTAATATTTTCATTTTTATGCCATTTCAATTTTTACATATTCATTTTTATTAATCCCGGCACTACCTTTGGGAGAATACACTAATCGGCCTCCATTATCCAATATCTTTTGTACATCTTTCATAGCTTGGTATGCTTGGGTATAGTCTTTGTATTCTTGGTGGCCTATTGGATATTTGCAATATCTTCTACCACCGTCAGGCATGATGCTGATACCGAATACTGTTTCATAAGTTTTTCGGTTGAAATTCTGTTGAGTCCTTACTTTCATTTTTTTTGATACATTTTCCCAGTTTAAGTATAAATACACATTCGTTATCCGGTGCTCCCCAATTGGTGTTACCAACTCCGATGGTTATAGATTCAAGTTCAAAAAGCATTGTCCGTTTGGTGTAGCCAAAACGGAAGCGAACATGAGTGTATTCTTTGGGGTGAAAGCCGTTTCCACGTGTAATACAAGAAAAACAAATAGCTTTCTTACAATAGAAACCAGTCTTTTCATAGGAATTGCGACCTCCACATTTTGCTAATCTTCCGATCCAGTATTTCTTGATCTCTCTGTATTCTTCTTTCTTATTTCCGGATTCGATCATTTCATACCATTTTGCTTTTAATGGCAGGTCAAGGATTTTCATATTAACCATAGTCTAAAAGAGTTGCGGATTCTGTTTGTCGTGAAGGATTTTTTGAACACGTTCAATTTCTTCATCTACTTCACGCTCAATTTGTTTACTTATTCGTAAATCTATCTGTCTCTTATTTTTTAAATATTCTTTTTGGCAACGGCGCATTTCCACCACTTTGTCGAAAAAATCTTTTGGAGTCATAGATTTAAAAGGTATGGAAAAGGCCGCTTTGATGCGGCCTCCCCAGTGTGATTACTTTTTTCCAATCAGAAAGTCTTTCCACAATTCTTTGAATTGTTCTCCAAAGTAAATTGCGATTTCACTTGATTTTACAGCAAGGCGAGAGCCGACATACGCAACCGAGAGCGGCCAAGCGTTATACGAGTGCGCAGAAGCGAGGCCGCAAGCCGCACCGTGAGTCGCATGACCGCCCCAAAGAACCAGCCGATTACGATCCTCTTCGTCCATTTCATCAATTTCTTTTTGATTATAAAGATAAAACCACGGCGTATAACGGTATTCATCTTTAGTAAATCGTGGAAAATCAGGATCGTTGTTTAACGCACGGGCAATAGTGTATAGTTTGATGTAGGCGAGGTGTGCAATATCAGCCACTTCTTCTTTGTGTCCGTCTTCATCTTCAACAAGTAGGCGAACAATGGGTTTTACACCTATTGCTTCACAAGCATCTTCGTAGGTTTTAATATTGTGATAATCTGTATAATCCGGCTTTTGCTTTCCGAATAGGGCTGTTAGAATACTAATTGCTTTAGGACAGTCGTTTGCTTCACTAAAAGCGGCTGTTACCTTTTCTTGTGTGATTTTAAGTTCTGACATAATGTAAATTATTTATTGTTAATACTATATCCGAATAATGCAAAATCTCCCCGGCACGGATCATCCGGGAAAATTGTTTTCATGTAATTGGTTACTTGTTGAACCATTTTCCAGTCCTCTGTTTTGCGTGTTGTTATCCCAAGCTGATGTGCCATTTTTGCAACATGCGCATCCAATGGTATGTATAATTCTGTTGGATGAATAATAGTCCAAATACCTAAATCCACCGGCGATTTTCGTACTACCCACCGTAGAAACAGACAAATACGCTTGCATGGAGAATCACGCTCCAATTTTGGAATACCTTTTACGCCACCAAAATCTGTTTGTATTTCACGGATAACATTGTTGTAACCCTCATAAAATACTTCCAAATCATCCCATTCCTGATATATGTTGTACAACCGCTGGCAAATGCAGAAGAAGTCATGGTAGGTGAACATACGGTAGAAGGTATTTGTATTTTCTTTGTATTGTTCCCATACTTTGTTCATAATGAAGTCATAAGGAGAATTACCCATTAGATTATCCAAAATTTCTGCTTGCTGCATTATCAGTTTGCGATTCCCGAAAGCTATCCATGAAGTAAGAAAGGCACTGATTTCTATGTCCTTTTTATCACTGTACTTATGTGGGAAGAATATAGGATCATCTTTTATAAAATCAGGTGTTTCAAATTGTTTTGCCCAGTCAAGTAGTTTGTTTCTTAGTTCTTCCATAATATTCTTCTTTCCATTTTTTGAAAGCGGCTTCTTTATCATTTGATTTCATCCTTTGTATGAATGATTGATGGGATTCCAATAATTCTTTGGCCTCTTCATCTCCATTTTCCGATCTTTCAGTTAGATGTTTGATATATTCTCCGTAGAACATTCCAGTGCTGTTATTATTTTGTTCATGGGCTTCATTAATTGAAAGAGAAGAAACAATTTCATCACGCTGTACATCGTATTCATTTAACCAGCCGAGAATGATATTACCGTCCAGTCTATCGTAAATCTTACCGGAAGCCATAGCATTACGGAAACACAATTTGATTTCCTCCAATTTGAGATAATAGAATCTGTCTATTATTAGATCAGCGGTAAGTGCCACTTGAACATCATTCATCGTTTTTCCAACATTGAAAAAAGACACAAGCTCGTTAATCGCAATTACCAGTATGGCTCTTGCGCCAGCCAATGTGATTTCTTTTCTTATAACGGAGAGTGGTAGGTTAGGAGTGTTGAGAACAGCTTCTTTAATCGAACTTACGTGCAATCCCTTGTAATACTCCGCTTGCAAGGTCAGCAAGTCTTTCAACGCTTTCTTTTCGGTTGCCGGGAGATTGCTGTTGACTTGAATTAAGTTGTTTCCCATACTTGTTAAAATCATTATTAGACCATCTGACTAAACGTTTGGAAACTTCAAATGTACGTTCCTTCTCAAAGCGCATTTTCCGGCCTCCGCATTCAGTCCAATACTCAAAAAAGTCCTTCAACATATCATCAGGATATTTTCCTCTATACATGAGGACTTCACTTCTGAATTTGTCTTTCCTTGCAGAAAGAGAATCCTTATTCATATTCATCTTATGGCCTAATCCGGCCATGAATGCTTGTTCCAATGTTGCATCGGGATGATCCCGACACCATTGGGCTGCTAATTCTTCTGATTTCATTTGATTTATAATTTAGATAACCAATATTTCCATACTCGTGAGGCTACTTGTGCCATCATAACGGGTGGTACACTCATTCCACAGATATAATGTGGGGATTGGTTGAGGAAATGATAATCTTGTGGAAATGTGGATATATTACATACTTCTGACCGTGATAAATATATAGGCTGTTTAAAAGGAATAATTGAGTCTGCATGAGTTGTTAGGGTGTAGCTTACTTTGTTCTCATATAGATATTGTTGATTAAAAAAGCCTCGTTTTCCAGTTTGTTTCTTATAGGCCTCTGCCAAAGCAATATCTCCTGCCACTCTCTGCTCAAATAACTTTCTCATTTTTACGCCAATAGGCTTTCCCTTGTAATCCGCATATTCCCCATAATATATTTCCGATTCATTAAATTCCATGTCGATGTATGGCTCAACATTGAAGAGGTCTGAAACTTTTAGGAAATGGGCTCCCAAATCATGTCTGATACATATAAAGAATACACGTTCTCTTTTTTGAGGTACTCCCATTTTAGAAGCATCAAGAAGAAAATGCTGACAGTAATAACCAGCTTCCTCAAAGCCTTTGTATATACGTCTGACATAATCAATCGCATTCCCTAAAAGAAGTCCTTTTACATTTTCAGCAATAACGACTTTAGGTTTTAAGCGTTTGGCAAGTGCAATAAAATCAAAAAAGAGCGTGTCTAAAACTTGTGTCTTTTGACCTTCCTTGAATTTCTTTTCTTTACCCCACGCATCTTCACGTAATCCCGACATGCTAAATGTACTGCAAGGTGGTGATCCGTCCAATATATCTAAATTGTACAGTTCTTCGGGAAGATTATTCCTTTTCACTAAATCACGAATATCTTCCAAATAACTATACTGGGGATGATGGTTTGTTTCATAGCATTTCATCATTCGTGGATCAATCTCATTACAGCCAATAACATCGTAACCTGCTATTTTGTAACCCATAGTAGAGCCACCGCCACATGCAAAACAAGAAAATACCTTTCCCTTATCTTTAGTAAAAACAGCATCTTCTAAAGACCAGCGATAAGGATAGAGATGTTGTGTATGGGGGGGGGGTAATTACATCTTTCATCATTCCACCTCCCATAATTCAGCTACTCTTTTGAACTCTTCATCAGCTGGAACCGGGCAATCTTTGATCCATTGCATATCTTTTACTTTCCATAACGAAAGGTCTGTGTTGTCAGGAATATGCTTTTTAATATCAGGAAAAAGATTGAGCCGAAGAGATTTACTTTCCATAAGTTCATCTTTGTAATCCAACAAAAAATTATTGGCCTCCAATAAACTATGAACATCATTAACAGAATGTGGAGTGTAAACAACTCCATCGAAGTATCTGATATAATTGGGGAGCATATCAGCCAGTGCCGTATATAGAAATAATTTTCCTTTATTTCCATAGGCCAATTTTTGAACGGTTTTGATACTTTCAGCCAAATTTGCCAGTTTTTCAGGAAACAAAAGTGGTTCTCCACCAGTTATCATGATCTCTTTGTAATTAAAGTGCTCAACAACTGGTAATTTTGAAAAATCCCATGAGTTGTTGCAACACATAGGACATTTGTTCGGACATTTGGTTGTAACCAATAGACGTAACTTTTCCATTTATAATGATATTGTTTGGGTGTATTTCAATTCTCCGGTATATCCACGTGCTTTCAATTCTGCGATAAGTTCCCGTGGAGAAAATTTTGCCAATTCAGGATTGGAATATATTTTCTTCAAATTCCCCCCCCCCGGAGTTTTCTTACGGTTTCTGGCATAAACATTACCGCACTCTTTACAATATGTCTGCAATCCATCTTCGGTTGAAGCATTTTTCCAAAACTCACTGACCGGAAGTTCCCGGCCACATTTGCTACATTTTTTTAATTTTTCCATTATTCCTTTTCTTTAATTCTACCATATTCACATATTAGTAAGGCATCCGAAGTTGCCAATGTAACTTTTGCATACGGGAACAGCTGTTGGGCTTTCTTCTTTAAGATGTTTTTCCATTCTGTCTTACCCAATTTGTCTGTATTTCGTAATCCTATAGTTTTTTGCCAAGTTTGTGGAGATACTGTTACTGTCGGAATCCCACAAGCTATCAATCCCATAGTCAGCTGTCCGTAACTTTCTCCAAAAACAAAAGAGGCAGAAGCACTTTGTCCGGTCATGCCATTCACTCGTTCCAAATAACAAACGCTATTTTCTTTGTATATGGAGAGAAAATCTAATAAGTCTTTGGGAGTTGGTGGCATTTTGATACACTCCAATAATTTGTTATTCTCGGTGTCGTACACTACAATACCACCGTTTTTGCCAACATCTATACCTATGATCCTTCGTTTCATAAATTATACTTTTTTGTTTATAAATCTTTTGAGCTTAATTACATCTTTCTTTCCAAGCCTTAGTGCTTCACTGGTCTTGATGTCAGAAGGTGAAGCTTTACAATTCTCGGTTATCCTTTCAAAATGTCGGATAAAGGATTTTAGGAAATAGTCGGGAATTTCAACTTTCATAATGATTGATTTATGAGAATAAGCCCGGACTCGAACCGGGAACTGTTGCAATCAGGATTTTCGTTTCTGCTTCCGTTTGTACGTATGTCAAGTGTTAATAGCATGATTACCTGACTCGTGATGCTATTCGTGCATTTTTACCACAGAAACTAAGCGTCTTCCAATTCCGCCACTTATTCGTTTGCCTCCACAATAGAGGCATTCTTATATGAACAAAAAGACTCTTTGTAGTATCTACCGCCGTGGAGCGTATGCAGCGTACTCGGCTCGACTTGCAAAGAGAAGAAAAAAGGTGAGGCATGATAGTTCCCGGATAGGCGGCCAAGCCACACCGGGAGAAGCTGATTATTAATCGGGTTAATGATTATTGTTTTAAGAATTTAGCAAAAGTCTTGATTGAGCTTTCATTATTACTTTTTAAAGAGGCCAATTCTGTATTTTTAGAAGTTAGCGTAGAAATAACAGATTTATTCTTTTCGATTTCTGTATCAATATCACTATTAAGTGTTTCCAAATCGGCTTTTGCTTGTGCAAATTGAGACAATATTGTATCTCTTCTTTGTTGAAATGTCGGCATACTATTTTGTTATTTTTAGAAATTCAGGAGCAATACCATACAAAGGGCTTGTTCCATCCCATTTGTCAATGAACTGTTTATATAATATTTCTTTTGTCAGACCTCTTGACTGAATTAGAGCCTGCTCGGTTTTTAACTGTTCCAGTTCATTGCGCTTCTTCTGTTCCTCAATTTGTTGATCCAACACGGAGATATTGGTATTCACTTCATTTCTACTATCAATTTTTTCGCGAACTTTATCGGAGAACTCCAACTGGGCAGAGAATGTGAGTAATTGCAGACCTCTTTTTTCAAACTCTTTGTCAACTATCTGTTCCAATCGTTTCTCAAACACTAATGAACCTCCATCAGCCATTAAACTGTCAGTCTTATGTTTCCGACTTTCCTCTTTTATCAAATCATATATACGTGGCTCCAAAATGTTATCTTCTAACGAAGACATGAAATCACTTCCACGGCCAATATGCTTGTTGTCAAAGACAACATCAATGGCACGGTTCTTGATAACTTTATAGCTATATGTGGGACGTGCCTTGAACTCTGTATTATCGGCTGCTTTCAGTGTGACAGCTTCGGCAAATTCTCCACGCTGATCGAATAGCGGAACTTGAAAAAGCTCTGTGCCTAATTCCCATGTAGATACCTTACCGGAAACGATTTTAAAATCTTCTTTCCCTTGTTTGCCGTAGTTCTCCATAAGGACACCGGCATAATTGGGAGCAACTCTTTCGCATGAAGCAAACAAAACAACGGCAAATAATGCCACAATCAAAAAATCAATCTTTCTTTTCATTTTCTACTTTTTTAATGATATTATAAACTATAAATGCTACAGTCAGCATGATTATTGAAATTCCAAGCCACGCATTTATGTGATTGAATACGCGGTTGCCAATGAAGAAAGCCGATACGACAAGTACCGGCTTCCAGTATTTCTTTACAGACTTCATTGTTATTGTTCGATAATGGCAATATCCGGTGCCAATTTACGAATTAACAACAATTGCTCGTCAATGGCCTTATTACGCTCTTCTTCCACTATTACTTCTGCACCGGGAGAGCAAAGGGATAATCGAATGTTACGCCCATCCACATCTGCAATGATTTCCACTTCAATTTCTTCTGCCGGGCGACCTTTGAAAATCGGAACAATAAGATTGAATGAGGCCGGAAGATTGGAGTTGACAACTTGGCTGTAATTGTCAGTGCGACTACCGTTGTCTTGTCGGGAGTTTTCCACTTTTGAGTCAATGCTGGCTTTGAAGTTCTTCAAGACTGTTACCAGTTCCATGTTGTATTGTGCATCCTTGAAGAAGGCACGATTCATTTTGAAGAACTTTGAAAGCTGCACCGGTTCCCATGTCTTGCTTGTGTTAATACCAAATTCAAGAAACTTGGGATAGTATTTCAACTCACCTCTTACAGTAGCTTTATTCCTACTGTCAGTTTCATTGGTGACAAGTTTAAGTGTCATTTTCTCCCGATCAACAAGAATATAGCAACGTTTCTGATTGATCTGCTCTTTTTCAGAGATTCTTTTCAAGAGAAATTCATGAACACTTCCAATTGTTCCGGCTAATTCTACCTTATCAGGCTCCAGTACCGGTAACTCATTTTCTTCGTGAAGTTCAATAACTCTAAGGGTTGCTTCGGTCATACCCGGAGCAAAGTTCACTTGCATCTTTTCGTTTCCCATGCTGTTCTACAAATTTTTAGTTCTGTTTTTAAATGATTTGGCAGGTTTGAAATGTGGAGTATAATGCTCCGCTATGACAATAGTCTCGTTTTTGTGTATGTTACGAGCAACTTTTCGTTTATAGTGTTTGGGTGACAGTGTGCCAAAACCTCTGATATAAAGAGTCTTTCCATTAGCTACTGCATCCACGGTCTCTTTCAGTGCTGCCTCTATGACAGTTCGGACTTCACAAATAGCGATACCGGTTGATTCGGCTACTTGCTTGATAAGTTCTTCTTTCCTCATAGCTTATCCCTCCGTACCAGTAGATTCCATGTCCTCGAAGACTGTTTTCTGCATCTCTTGTGCTTCCATCGGACGTTCTTTAACCAAGTCACCATTACCATTGTAATATCCGGTAGTACGGGTGCTACGTTCCATGAACTTAAAGCATTCATCCGTAATTTCCTCATAACCACGCTTTATATCGGTAAGCAACGTTTTTTTACGCTCTTTTTTAGGTTTCATCTTGTCTTTGTATGCCTGCATGAAAGCTTTCTTTTCTTCTTCCAGTGCGGCCATATCAAGATCAATATTTGCCAACTCCGTTTTCCGTTCACCCATTTCTTCCTCACTGAAAGGAGAGGTATAGGTGATTCTTTCAACTGCTGCGCAATTGTCTTCCAACATTTGTCTGCGAAGCAATGGATTCTTGTCTTTAAATAGTTCTTTATCCATATCATAACGGTTTTAAGCCATATCGGGCAGAACCGACAAATGGCTGTGGGTTAGTCCTTATGTTTGCTTTGTGTATATCATCTGTACGATGATTGAATAATCGGGGTAATCCCGTTATTTTGTCATATACAACCAGTTCAGACGATACATAACAAATAAAGCCTTTCAGTCGCTCTTTCAACCATGCGTTCTGATAGGCTCTGCGTTCACGATACTCTTGGTAGCTCATTCCTTTGGGACGAGCTGTGAGAAGGGGAGTGTAATTTCTCGCCCCCCCCCCGATTTAGATTTACTCTTTCCCATCAATCAAATTTTTATATTGTTTTTCTGAAACGAACTTGTCGCAGTTCTTATACCAAGTGCCATCATTTATTTTGTATGGGTTGCTCGTTTCATCCACTTCATTCATAATACCGACTACCGCATTTTCTTTGTTGTTATCATCCCATACGATAACAACATCGCCGACAGTCGGGATATATTCAGGCTGTAACTTCTCAAAATTGAAGGAGTAATGTTTTTCTTCCTTCATGGCGGCAAGCATCTTTGCCTTTTCCTCTTCTGTAGCTTTACGGAATCCCTTCATGCCTCCGATACCAGCTTCGGGTGTGAGTTTTACAAAAACTCTGTCACCTTCATCGTTGGAAGGAACATAAGCGACAAGGCCGAAAGGTACTTTTATTGCTGGTAAAAAAGGAAGCGGCCTTTCTTCTCTAATTTCAGAGAGAATCATCATGCTGCCCCCTCCGCGATTTGGATTGATAATTACGTCACCGGGGATGAATGTCTCACCTTCAAACTCAAATTTACCCCCCCCCATAACTTTTTGGGTAGATTGCATACTTTCTTCTTTCACGATTTTTACCATGTGTCCTTCGGGCACTTCAACTGTTACTGTTCTCATTTTAATTTGATTTTAAACTGGTTATTGTATTCTATGTATTTTTTCGGGCAGGTTGTTTCTATAATTCCGTTCATTGTAGGAATACGAAACAACTTGCCGGATTTATGAAGCTCTTTTTCAAGCTGTTTTGCTTTATGTAAAGCAGCCAAAGAACGTGTTTCATTTTCGATCAGTTCTTTAGCCGCTGTGATACTGTTACTAATTTTTTCACATGAATCCATTACTTGACTTCTTCTGCGTATGGAGTATCGTCTTCCTCAAAATCGTCCGGTTTCTGACCTTGTGCCTTTTTCCAGTCTTCAAACATTTCATCATCCAACTGGCTCTCTGTTTCAAGAACTTTAATCATGGAATCTGAAATGCCGGTTTTGGGCAGGAATTTGAAAGCCCAGTTCACGATTGTTTTTCGAGCCATTTCTTCAAAGTCTGTGTCCCACGGGGATTGCTTGCCTTTCTTGACAGCCTCACTACGACTTTTTATTTCTTCAATACGTGCTTTGGGCATTGCATCGAATTTTACAACACCGGAAGTCAAGACTGCAAAATAGTAGCCTCCAAGAAGATCACCACGTTCTCCGAATACATTGGGTTTGTGGATGATAGTGCCACCGGTACCTTTTGTCATGCTGAACTCGTCATTAGCATAAACCAAATCAGAATAAATATCTTTTACAACACCGGTGCGGATCAAAATATCAACTTTACCCATGTATGAAGCTTGGAACTTCACTTTGCCTTTGTACGGTACAAGATACCCCAACCTTAGTTCAGGATTGAGCGTCAGACCGGTAAGAGAAACGTTTTTGATTGCTTCGACAAGATGATCGGGATATTGCCGGGCACAGTCAATCAAATAAGGATTATTCAACATTGCCTGCATAGCGAAATTGACTTCACGGGCAAATTGCTGTTCTGTGCCACCAGCTGCTATAAATGCCTTTTTAGGGGAGATAAAACAGCTTTCCAATCCTTTCAGTTGTACTGGAAAGGCTGGTGGGGCAGAAGGAACGGGCGGTTGTGGTGTGGAAGGTGTTGGGGAGACCGGTTCTGTTTTTGTTGGTGAAGGAGCATTGTGTTGTTCCATTCCCAAGTTCCCTTGTTGGGGGGATTGATTCTCTGTTTTACTCATTGTTCTTGATTATTATAAAAGTTAAACATCTTGTTCTTTTCAAATGCAGGTGTGTCAGGTATCATTATTCTTCGTCCTTTGAATCCCGGCTGAATAAATATCTGTGCACCGTCAAAATCATTGTTTTGTGTACAGTAAACATGCTGGTCTAACAATTTCTTGAATGCCAATGCGCTTGCCCCCATTTTCACAATTCCGTCTTCCAAATGGAAAGCCCAGTTAGCTGCACTGACAAATACTGCGTCATAGGGAGCTGTCTTTTGTTGCATAACCCAGTAGAACTCCTTCCATACTCCAGTACGTTCATGTTCAAAAAACTGGTAGAAGGCTGCCGAAATACCGTAATGAAATTTGGCGATAGTCCGGTTAACTGTTTCTTCATGAAGATCATCAACCGCCAATGTTTTCCAGTCAACAATTTTTTTGGCCGTTTCCACATCAGGGCGATATTTGAACTTGCATCCTTCGTATTCAACGAAATGGCTAACTTCGGCTTTTCCCCATTTTAATATCTGCCTAATCTGTTTGGAGGTGTCCCGGCAATTATTAAGAAGCTCATAAACCATTGTTTCAACCAATTGTATATCGGTTGTGCTTGTCAATGTTTTACCGGGATTTGATTCTTTGGCCTCTATTAGTGCAATCTGATATTTTTGGGTGTCTCGTCCATACGGACAGCCAGTTTTAGGATTTATAGGTGGCTCAAATACAAGAAGATTGTTTCTCCATTTGTCAAGTGTTCCAGTATTAACAAGACTTTCCATTGCATCATGGTACAGCGAGCCTTTTTCAGAAGCTTCAATACTGATCTCGAACATTTCAGGGTGCAATGCCTTGTATCGGGCAAACTTTGGGGACACCATATAATCTTTAATCTGCGTACTACTTAGGAAATCTTTGAATCTTTCTCCACGGTGGTATTCTTCATTTGGCAGATTGTAAATTGTATCTTCTATATTACTCATATAATGAATTTGGAGTTTTACAAAAAACTCCCTACTTTCGCAAGCAAGGAGCCAATAACTAACTAAAAAACTTATTCATCACTTGTAGATAGTAATTCTTTGTAATTCTGTAATATGTATTCTTTTTCTTTATCTGTAAAAGAATAGGCTTTAGCCATAAATTTCATTGCCATATCCTCATTGTGATCGGAAAGGGGATAATAGTCAGTAGCGAATTTGTAAGTAAGCCTATTCAATCGCTCATACTTAACTTTGACCTCTTTAACCCGTCCGCTTATTTCCGAGATAATACCGGACGCTTCTTGCATCTTTTCGTCATATTCTTTTTGGTCTTTCGCTGCTTGTTCTTTCATAACCTTGTTCTGTGCGGCAAAGTTTGAAATCTTTTCGTATAGTTCACTTGAATATACAAAGCCACAGTTAACCTCAAAGTCTGGCTTGATAGAGTAATTGTATTTATCTTTCTTGACGAGATATTTGTAGTCGCTTCCGAGTTTGTTCCAATCGTATTCAACTTTGCGAAGGGTTTTCGCATTACGTAATGCTTCTGCTACCGCATTCGCTTCTTCCATGTCTGTAAAAGCGTAACCTTCAAAGAATGGGATCGTGAACACTTTCAAATCAGCAGGTTCAATCTCAAACAATTCGGGAACCTCCGGCTTATCCATAATTTTGATACCTTCCTCCATCATGCGGAGTTTAATCAATTTCTGTACATCTTCCTCCGTTAACGCAAGAATCTCTTGCTCGGTCATTTCTGTAATTCCTTTCATACTTTTAGCATTTAAAATGTGTTCCCGTCCGCGTTCCGATGGATTGTTGGCCGTAGCTTTTTAGCGGTGACCGCTTCTTGCGAAGCACGGGTATATATATCATTTAAAGTATCTATTCAGTTAAGAATGTATTTATAAACGCCCTACGTTTACTTTGTCATAATATAAGTTGTTTTTGATAACTTAGTGATTCGTGTGCTGCATCTTCTTATTGGCAGTCCGTATTCACACTCTTTTCACTAATCCGCTTTGGCTACTTTGTCGGTCTATTTCGCCCTTTAGATAAGCAGTAAACCTTGTTTTAAGTCTTTATTTGTTCAGACTATACAATATGTCAAAGAACGTTTTGTTAGTTCCCGGAAAGACGGCCAAATCCGTCCGGGATTATTTTCTTTCCATGAATTTTCTCAAAGCTGATTTGGTAAAAATGAGACTCTTGCCATTTTTGGTGTGAGGAATATCATGTATTCGATTGTATAAGGTTTGCAACTTCCATCCAAGAAATACAGCTGCTTGTTTGGCATTCAAATACTCTTCGGTTTCAACAGTCGCCATTTCAGTTACAGCCTTTCTCACATCATTGCGAATAAACTTGTGCAGTTCTTCTGCAATCATTCTGGCATCTGAACGGTTCATTTCTTTATCGCTTCGATGGTTATCTGATTTTTATCTTTGTCGATGGATGTTGAATATCTTTCAACGTCTTCACGGGGATCAGTAAAAGCTAATTGATAGGCGTAGCTTCTTGCATTGACGCAATCCTTGTAAGAATCCAGCTGCATTACTTTGGAAGAACCAGCTTTAATACTTAGAATATCTTTCTTTGTTACTTTCATATTATTTTCTATTTTATACTTAAATTTTCCACAAAAAAATTTGCATAAAAGAAAGCTAACAACTACATTTGCCAATGAGATATGTAGTAAGTGGCTTTTGAAGTCGCCAGCTTTCTTGTTGTTCAAACTTACACTCTTTGTTTGTTTGACGTTGCAAATATACTTCATATTTTCAGAAGTACAATAAAATGCTTCATAAAATTTGTAGTATATCGTATGTTATAAAACATGTTTTAATATAAGTTGCTGGTTTATAAAATGTTATACAAGTGAGGCTTGCGTAAAAAGAAAGCTTTCTGAAAAAAAAGTAATGTCGTTCTATTAGTATTGTAATAATTGAAGAAGTAAAAGACGATCTCATTCGGTAAGGTGCTGGATTGCTGCATAGTTAGCCCTTAGACGGTTTCCCGTTTTTGCTATATGCAGCATAAGAAATGTCTCGTTCGTATAAGTACGCCGTTCTTAGCTGGCCGGGCATTAACAAGTTACCCGACTTCCCGGATTTTTCGCTTACTTGTAGCTGTGCAGGCATCCCGGTTTCGTTTGCCTCTCAATATCGCACGCCTTTCGCAGTATTGAGTTGTAAGAGTGTAACCCTCTGTCTCTCCGCTATGCGGCCTACCGCCGATTACACAATGTGGAGAAAAAGAAAATCCGCAAATAGGTAGCAGCTATTTACGGATTTCTATATATAAACTCCAAATAGGATGTTTAATCAATTTATGTGGTAATACTGCTACTATTACGGATGCAAATATACTACTTAATTTGTGAAGTATGCAAGAAGTTGACGATAAAAAATTGAGTGATCTCTCAAAAAGGTTTTTGCAAGCAATTTCATATTGTGGTTTGAGTGGGTATAAATTGAAGAAAGACAATATTATATCCAGTGAATCAACTCTTACCAGTATAAAAAAAGGGATTCAGTTACCAAGTAAAAAAACAATTGATGCTTTTTGTGAGAAGTATGATGTGAGCAGAGCATGGCTATATACTGGAGAAGGTTTGTTTGCAAAGACTCCATCAGGACAGATAGAACCTTCGGAGAAGGATATTAGGGATGCTCTGAAAAATGCGAGAATGCAATCAGACTCTACGATTAGTAAAGTAGCTCCTTATCTTCAAGATATTCTTGTAAAAGTAAAATATGTTCCGATAGATGCTGCGGCTTCATTTGTCGAAAGCTTATATAACACAGCTTATGAAATTGATTCTTATGGTGTCATGCCGGAAGAAGGTGAAGTGCTTGATGATTCTTATATGGTCTTTCAAGTACGTGGTGACAGCATGGAGCCAACTATACCGGACGGAGCTAAAATTCTTGCTCGCAAAATAGAAGAAGGTTTGTGGGAAAGCGCGTCAGGAGTTGTGAGTATTGTGTATGGGAAAACACTTTCAGTCAAGCGGATATTGAAAAACAGTCTTTTCTTGGATAATGTGCTGACTTTAAAGGCTGATAACCCCAAGCATGGCCAGTTAGATGTCGAGAGAAGAGAAATAAGGGGGATGTGGCAAGCATTACGCATAATAAGTCAAAAGATTATTTGATATGGAAGAAAGGGCTATTGACAGATTACGAAAATTTGCAAGGTATGCACGTGATAAGGGAGTTGTCAAAGGTGAGAACTCGTTTGAGGCTTATTGTGAATTATCAAATAGATACATTTATAATTCCATAAGGAACGGGAAGGGGGCTATTGGAACTGATATAATAGCTCGTATTGTGGATAAGTTCCCGGAATTGAATGTGAAGTGGCTTTGTACTGGCAAAGGGAATATGATTGAGACGGATATTGATGCGAATGTCAACTACAAAGCAGCTTATGAAGGTGCGATGATGCAGATAGAAGCACTGCATAAAATTATAGAAGAAAATAAGCGGAGATGATATAAATATGATACCATTAATATATTTTTAATAAGTATTTTATTGATTATCAGTATAATAGCAAAATGTGTTAGTCCCGTACGCACCGCGAAAATCGAGATTAAAGCTCTGAAGTTTATAGCTTCGGAGCTTTTTCTTTTTTAGCTAGACCAGATTCATATCTGTCAACGCCTGTCACTGCCAGATGATATTTTTAATGCCGTAGTGGTGAAGAGCACCTTTTCTATTTCATCGGAAGGATAGAATGAACGAAACTGCTGAGTAAGATTCAACTTTAGCCGATAGAACCTTCCTCCTATCTGCGCAAATGAAACAACAAGTTCCATACCTTCATAAAAAAGTCTGTATCCATTCCAGTTACGAATAAATGTGCCTTTAAAGTTATGCATATCGGGAAGGTAAAAGGTAAAGTCGCCTTTGCCTTCGGAGGTATATTTAAAATAGAGAAGTCCTTTTTTCAATTGCTCGTGCTCTTTTAAATCAGTATTGATTTTCTCTTGAGCCTCCACGGAACCAACAAAATTCATGGCATAGTCTCCTTCATCTAAACGATAGTATTCATAGCGTCCTTTGGCCTCATCGGGTTTTGAATAAAGACTCAGGGCAATCAACGTTTTCCGGGCATTTTTGCGTGTCCTGAAATCCCAAAACTTTTTTGTGAACAGTTCGTCTAAGCTATAATTAAAACTACCCTTATTTATTATTTCTCCTGCACTTTCCTGAAACATTATCTCTTTGCCAAAGGGCTTTTTATCCGTAGTAAATTCTATTCTTTTTTTATATATCGGATCGTAATTATACTTGGTAGCACCACTATAGGGCATCAGACTCATTCCCGGTTTTCGAAGAGGTTCTTGCCCCAATGGATAAGGGCTATCCGGCAGACTTGTGTCGAAATGTAAACGATCTTTATAAATAATGGGTTGTTCGGGAAGCTGATTAAAGTTAGTACCTATTGACTGAATGGCACTCTTATTTAATTCTATTTCTTCAGAACTTTCTAATATCTTCTTCAAATTTAAGGAATCTTGAGCTGTCCACTGGGCACAACAATCCATTGCACACCAAAGATATACCATAAACAATATAGCTACTTTGATAATCTTCTTCATACTTAATACCTACATAATTCGAAACAAAGATAGACAAGTACACGTCTGTCTACAATTAGTATCGACCAGCAGTTTCTATTAGTAGATGAAACAGTATGATTTAAGGATCATAAGAGTTGTCTCGATTTCATCTCCAGATATTTATTAATCACATCAATCGAAAGGTTTTCAGGGGTAGTTAATAAGGAATAAATGCCATGCTGTTTCAGCGTGGATACTATCAATCGCTTTTCAAAGGCAAATTTCTCGGCAATGACATGACGATAATATCCTTCCGTATCCTTCGCAGGAGTGGCAATGTAGTTTTTCAGTTCTGCATCTTCAAAAAAGACCACAAGCAGACGGTGCTGGCGATTTAATTGCTGCAAATACGCCAACTGGCGGTTCATGCTACCCAGACTGGAGAAATTAGTATACAACACCAGAAGACTGCGTTTAGTGACATGCTTGTTCAAATGCACACAAAGGGAAGAAAAGTCCGTTTCACCGAAAGTGGTCTGCTGAGCATAGAGATTTTCAAGCAATGTCTGCATATGGCCCGAACGCTTGGAGGCCGGAACAAATGTGTCGAAGTGCGCATCAAAAGTCACAATGCCCGCCTTGTCTTCCCGACGCATGGCTACGTACGAAAGAACCAGCGAAGCATTTATCGCATAATCGAGCAAAGTCATTCCACGGAATGCCTGCTGCATCACCCGGCCTTTATCTATCACATTGTAAATCTGTTGGGAGCGTTCATCCTGATAGATGTTTACCATAAGTTCGTGGCGACGGGCACTTGCTTTCCAGTTTATCGTACGGTAATCGTCGCCCTTCACATATTCTTTGATCTGCTCAAACTCGGTATGATGTCCCACCCGGCGGATGCGTTTGATACCCATCTCTGTAAGGTTATCACTGATGGCCAACAATTCATACCGGTGCAACATCAGGTAAGAGGGGTATACTTTGATGTCGAGCGACTCTCCACAGGTATACCGACGGGAAAGCAAACCTATTTTATGGGTGACGAACACACGAATCCTCCCAAAACCGTATACTCCCCGACTGGTAGGACGCAGATTATAACTGATTGACTTTCCCTCATTAGCCTGAAGTTCGGTCCGGAAACATATATTGCGCTGCTGAAACACAAAAGGAATTTCATCGACAACTTCTACAGAAACAGGATGCGGATAACTGTTCTCCACCCGGATGCTCACCGCATTTTCATCCCCGTTGGAGAAACGGTCGGAGCATTGGCGGAATGCCTGGATACCCCGGATACAATAGAGCATATATCCATCTGCCAGCACCGCCAGAAAAAAGATAAAAAGTGCCCATTGCCCGATCACAAACAATGGGTCATATACAGTTCCGCTACCCAACAACAGGATAATCAGAATGAGGATAATATAGAAGCGACGGGTCAGAATCATTTCGGAACTTCCACCTTATCAATCAGGCGTTGCGTTACTTTCACCGGAGAATAGCCTTCCATTTCAGCTTCCGCAGTCAGGATGAGACGATGTTGAAGGACACTTGAAGCGACAAACTTAATGTCTTCCGGTGTCACAAAATCACGTCCCTGCAACAATGCATAAGCCTTGGAAGCCTGCAACATTGCTACGGATGCACGCGGGGAAGCCCCCAGATACACCGCCTTACTTGTACGTGTCTGCTGCACAATCAAGGCAATATATTGAAGCAGAGTGCGGTCTACAAACACTTGGTTCATTACACTGCGGAGAGATAAAAGTTCCGCTTTCGTAATGGCAGGAGTGACGTCTTCCAGCTTCACCAGCGAGGCATTGGTATGATGGCGTTCCAGAATACTCACTTCTTCATCCAACGAAGGATAGTCCATTGTTATTTTCATCAGGAAGCGGTCGAGCTGCGCTTCGGGCAATTTATAAGTTCCCTCCTGCTCCACCGGATTCTGAGTAGCCAGAATTGTGTAAAGCTCTCCCATCGGGTACGTCGTCCCGTCAATGCTGACCTGGCGTTCTTCCATCACTTCGAACAAGGCCGCCTGCGTTTTGGCAGGGGCACGGTTGATTTCGTCCACCAGTATGACATCGGCAAACACCGGTCCTTGATGGAAGTCAAAATCATTGGTTTTCATGTTGAAGACCGTAGTACCCAGCACATCACTCGGCATCAGGTCCGGAGTGAACTGTATGCGACTGAAATCAGCATCAACCAGCCGGGCAACCAGACGTGCCAGCAAAGTCTTCGCTACCCCCGGCACTCCTTCTATCAGCACATGACCATTTGCCAGAATAGCTGTCAGCACCAGGTCTACCGTTTGCTCCTGCCCTACGATGACAGAAGCAATCCGATCTTTCAACTCTTGTATTTTCTCGGAAAAGAGGGTTAAATCCACCCGTTGTTCTGTGTTCTCTTCCATAAGTTTCTTTTTATATATGACTAATTATTTCATTCATTTTATCAATGTAGCGCTTCATCTGTTCCACGGAGATGTCACATCCACCATAAATTACCGGCCTGACTGTACGGATAAATACTCCTATTTCTTCCTCATTCATACCTGTTTTCAGGGCAATCCTGCTGAAAGAGCGTTCATCATCCGCTACTTCTTCTATATCTACCTGAATCTCCCTCCTCAACTCTTCTGCAAAGTACATGTACTTTTTGCGAACCAAATCGCCATGGTCTTTCTTCTGGAAATAGAGAGTGCCTATCAATTCTGTGAACTCCAGCGACTTATTTTCCGGTTTGCGGATAACCGGTATCGCACGCTGTCTTCTCCGTGCAGTAAATAGCATGAAGAGCAGTATGGCAAGCATCGTCAGATACAAAGCCCAACGAAGCGGCCTCTGCGAGAGGAAATAGCGGAAAGGAGACATCTGCACCTGTGCTGTTTGCTCCATATAAGCTTCAGTACGGACAATGGAAAGTTCTCCCATTTGCGATAGCAGACGGAAAAGATAAGTAGCATTATTCCCGTCCAGCACACCGTAGTTGGTAAAGAGTAACGGTGTGGAAGCCAGAATAATCTCTCCTTTCCCCCACTGATATGACATGGCAACCGGAACGTGGGTAATAGTATCTGAAAAAGCGGAATCCACATCAGCTTCATATCTGAATTCATTTACTGAAATATTCTTTACTGCCAACACCTTCGCCGGAAGCGAATCTGTGAGAAAATAAGATGAACACAGTTGAGGATAGAAATAGAAATTCTGTCGGGGATAAACCGCAGAATCCCCTATCCAACACAGACTATCCTTCATCAACAGTGAAGTAGCATACTTCTTCAAAGCTACCGGACTAAAATAAGAATAGCTGTTTCTGAACTTCAATGTGTCTTCCAGCTTATTGCTGAACCAGGTACTTACCAACATTATCTTATTCCCGCGTTCCGCCATTTTCAGTAAAGCATCCACATCTACCTCTGATGGCATCCGGTTATTGGCAATAGCTAATATTCCCCTGCAAGACACCGTATCCTTCTGCTCCATCTGGTAAAAGGTTTCTCTGGATAATGAATACCCCATCGGCAACGAAACGGACAACAAGCTGTCAAAAACAGCACACCCGAAAGGCTGCTTATCGTAATGGCTGAAAGTAGGATTCCACACGAATTTCTTCGGCAAGCGACATTCTATTGCAAACATCAACAGCAGAAAGATGACAATTCCGACGATGAACCAATGACTTCCTTTCATGCAGCCCCTCCTTTCTTCACATCTTCCTGCAAGGAATGCATGGTGTGAAACAACGCTTCGGTCGCTTCAAAATTTCCATAACGCACCCGCAGGAAATGATGGGTCAACTGCCGGAAAGCGGGCAACCGCACTTCATTGATGTACTGTGTGGGTGTTTTGTAAAGTTGCCAGTCGATACGTCCTTCATCACTGAGTTGCTTTAGCGTCTGCAAATATAATAACCGGACTGCTTCCCTGTAGTCATGACGTGAAAGTGCATCGGCAATCCCTTTCGTAAAATCCACTCCATAAATAGTATCTTCTTCCACCGTATAAGGCAAGGCATTCTTACGGGAATACGCGAATAATTCCGGATGCTTTCTGTAAACGAACCAGCCTACCAGAATAAGGATAAGAATGGCGATACCTATCAGAATCAGTTCCGAATATTCTTCCGCAAAGTTGCTACCGAATATTTTTTGCATGACTTCTCCGAACCATCTGTTGAACCACTCGAATAAATTAATTTCGGGAGCAATCAACTCACGGTTATAGTCATACGCCGCATCAGACTGCCATACGGCAACCTGAGCGGTGTCACAAACCAATGTATCAGCCGGAGAAGTTATCATTTACATTTTAAAGCTTATCGAAATTATCAATATCACTTTCTACCATGATGCTATCCACCTTTTCCGAAGCATGACCATACTGATAAGCCAGTCCGACAAACGAAAAAATCATGGCGAGGTAAGCACCAAATACCTGTACAACAGCCAGCAGATAAAGCAAGAAGCTATATCCTACGGATACGGTTGCTTCAGTCCCCCCGCTACTTGTAGCAAAGATGTACTTCACCACTGTTCCTATGTACCAAGGTATCAGCGCCACTCCCTGTAAGATACCGGCAATGATTCCCATGACAAGAGATATCATAAAGATACCTCCCCAAGTAGTAAATCCCAAGCGAAAAGTCTTTTTCAGCGACTCCACAATACTGATATCTTCAAGCAGGTAGATAGGTGCCCAGAGACTAAACGGTACAGCTACGGCTATCATAAACGGGGTTAGCAGAATTATAACAATTGGGAATAAAGTGACAGGAAATAAAGCAGCTATGACACCGATAACCAGGCTGGCAAACATCGTCAAGAGCAATCCGAAGAAGACCAATATAAACATCCTCTTCACATTATGGAGCAACATAGGTCGCAGCATCCCCAACGTGACGCCTTGCAAGCGTTCCTCCCGCTCATTATAAGTCCGAATCATTGCATAAACCAATGCAGTCAGCAACACAATGCCTATTATCAACAGAAGCATATACAGACCGTAATAAGAAAAGAACGACATCAGCAAAGTAGAATCAGAATACATAGCTCCACTCTCCATCAAACCAGACATACCTATCGTATAAGTCATCAATCCATTCAAACTTAATGCCTGAACAAGACAAAGCGGTAAAAGCAAATAGGTTGCATACTTCAGCATCAACTTCCAATTCTCTTTTATAAAATCGAAAGATGCATTAAACTTCTCACCGAAAGAACGTTTTACGTACAACGCAATTTTAGGTTTCTCTGTTTCCATGTCGTTTTCTATTAGGTAAATAAATATAGTAGAATAAAATAAATGCCAGGGAAGCAAGAATCAGACCAAGTCTCAGTGCATCAGGTAACTCGGTGTGGCGGGTGATAAAGCCTTCAATGAATCCTGCCATGACAAATACAGGGATAGTGCCTATCACAATCTTCACTCCTCGTTTGGCTCCCCTTCGGAAAGATTCCAGTCTTGAATAGGTTCCGGGGAACAGCCACCCGTTTCCCAAAGCCAGTCCGGCAGCACCGGCCACAATGATGGCCCAGATTTCGAGTGTTCCGTGCAGCCATACGGCAAGCATGGACTCTCCAAGCAGACCGTGCTGGAAAAAGAAGGTTTGGAAAGAACCCAACATGATTCCATTGGCAAAAAGCATATATCCTGTGCCGAAGCTGGTTAAGATTCCCATTGCAAAGCAATTGAAGGAAACCATGATATTGTTGAGCGTGATGCCCAGAAACATAGGCACTTCCGAAGAGCCGCTATATACAGCCATAGGTTCTCCGTTGGCTATGTTATTCAATGTCATATCCACATAGTTATTTCCCAGAATCAGACGGACAAAATCGGGGTCACCCACAGTGGAAATCACTCCGACCGCTACGCTGACAATGAAAATAAAGAATGAAACAAGCAGTTCACGACGTGCATCGTGCATGGTCTGCGGTACTTCCTGCGTCCAGAAAGTGATAACTCTTGACCACTTCTCACGCTTGTTCCGATAAATTTTATTATGCAGCGCCGAAGCGAGATTGTTCAGATAAATGGTAATACGGGAGGTTGGAAAATGCGTTTGTGCAAACGCCAGATCGGCAGTAAGGTCCGTATATGCGTCGGCAAGCCTGTCGGGAGACAAGCTTGTAGCCTGCTCCACCACCTTCTCGGCTTCTTTCCATTTTTCGATATTCCGACGAATGAACGTTACTTCTTTCATACTTTTCCCAAGGACTTCGGATGAGTTTTGTCTGAAATCGGTAACAAAAATAAGAGAATAATGATATATTTGCAACGAAATACTAAAAATGTTCAATCGGAAATGGCAGAATCTACTATAATCACCGGACAATTCGTCCGTATCAGCCAAACACCCGCCAGCATTGGCGAACGATTTCTGGCATTAGTCATCGACTATACCCTAATAGGACTTTATGTATATTCCACTGCAACCCTGCTCCCCAAACTTCCGGTATCTTCGGATTTTACAATGACTGTTTTTTTTGCCGTAATCTATCTGCCTGTATTATTCTATGCATTTTTATGTGAAATGTTCAACCACGGGCAAAGCCTCGGAAAGAAGCTCATGAGCATCCGGGTGGTAAAAGCCGATGGTTCCACTCCGAGCATAGGTTCTTATCTGCTTCGCTGGCTTCTCTTCCCAATTGATGTTCCCGTCACCGGAGGGCTCGGAATATTAGTTATTTTACTTACCAAGAACAGTCAGCGGATGGGCGACCTTGCCGCAGGCACAATGGTTATCAAGGATAAGAATTACCGCAAGATACATGTCAGTCTTGATGAGTTCGATTATCTGACGAAAGATTACCGTCCCACATATCCGCAAGCCGCCGACTTATCACTGGAACAGGTAAATGTAATCACCCGGACTTTGCAATCCGGGAAAAAAGACCGTACACGGCGCATCATGCAGCTTGCCCAAAAAGTGCAGGAGATTCTTTCAATTACACCCCGGGATGGCGGACAGGAACAATTCCTGCAAACCATACTCCGGGATTATCAATACTATGCATTGGAAGAAATCTGACGACTCAATTAATCTTCATAGCATAACAGATTCTTCATTTGCATGATGATATAGGACTTCCATTCCATAAGTATTTCTGTAAAATCTTCGTTCTCCCCCTCATTGGAGGACAGGGAAAGAAACAGCTTCTTTGCCAGGAAAGGAAAAGTCAACGCTCCATAAAGTGTAAAAAAGATGAAGTGCATAGGAACCTGCTTCAGTTTACCGGAATCCATCTCCTCCTGAAGGCTGGTAGCTATTTTGTGGAAATAGCGTTCCAGTTGCAATTCACGGGCCGTACTAATCAGATGTTCCACATCACGTTCTATCTCCCTTACCATGAACACCGGAAGATAAGGATACCGGAGGAAAACATTAAAATAAGCATCCACCAGTCTACCCACCCGTTCAGGAAGAGGTTTATCCTGCAACATGATATCCTGAATTTCAGGAGCCAGAGAAAGTATGATGTTCCCGAAAACCGCTTGAAACATCTTGTCTTTCGTCCTGAAATAATAATGCAGAACTGGTCTGTTTATCCCTACAGCCGTCGCGATATCACTCATGTTCGTTTCAACAAAACCATTTTTCATAAACAACTGCTGTGCAGCCTCTATTATTTTTCTCTCTAAATCGTTGTCATTTGTCGCCATATCTCTCGTTCTTTCAAATTGTCTATAAAAAGTAACATTCTATTTACTATATTTACGTCGCTCACTCCACTATCAAAATCTAAAGATAATAGATTTATATCCGGGAAAAGAATTTTGATGCGTTTTTCTATTCCTTTCGCCACAATATGATTGGCGATGCAGCCGAAAGGTTGTAAACTGATGACGTTATTCACTCCCTGACGGACATATGAAACGACTTCCGCAGGAAGCAGCCAACCCTCTCCAAACTGGGCACTGAGTGAAATAATATTCTCAGCTCCGGCCGCTTCATCGAAAATGTCATTGAAAGGAGCGAAGTAACGAAAGCGACCTGCAATCGTATTTATCTTATCCACTTGTTTTTTCACAAGCTTATAAAGCCAATCAAAAGCATAATCGGAAAATTGCTTCTCTTTAAGATAGGACTGCACATCCACCTTCCGGTTCACGAAACTTTGCATGAAAAAGTCAGTCAGAATTGGAGGAACCACCTCTATACCTCTTTCTATAAGCCAATCAATGGCATTTTTCTGTGCAAAAGGATTGAACTTCAGAAATATTTCTCCGACAATCCCCACCTTCGGAGTATCGCAATCCATACAGACAGCATTAAATTCATCGGCAGCAGCTTGCAACAAACGGGTTAGCTGTCTTGTACTTCTTCGCAGGATAGCTTCAGAAGCGAGTCCCAGATATTTATCACGCAATTTAGCCGAAGCGCCTGCTTCTTTCTCGCGGACTACGGAGGCATAATAGAATTTGGCAATACAGTCGCTATACAGAACCGAGTAAAGGGCAATAGGAAGCACCTTCAACCAATTCACCTTGAAGGCCGGCTGGTTATTCTCTATCATGCTGCCGAAAGAGACGGATATCACCGGTACATCCGTATATCCGGCATCTATCAGGGCCTTTTTTATCAAAGAGATATAGTTGCTGGCACGGCACTGCCCGCCTGTCTGGGTAATGGCAACAGTGGTTTTTGCAGGGTCATACCGCTTTGTCTTGAACGCCTTTATGATGTCACCCACTATCAACGTAGCCGGATAGCAAACTTCATTATTGGCATATTTCAATCCCCATTCGCTCGATTCACCGTCGCTCAAAGGCAGGTTTTCCGCATCAAATCCGGCAACCTGCAAAAGAGCCGGAAGCAACGGGGAGATGAAAGGTGTAAAGAACGGAAGCAATATCTTACGGTCACGATATGCCTTATCATACACCGGGACTGTTACGAATTCTTTCGTATCCTGCTTTTCGTTTTCCTGCGTATTTGCCAGTTTCAGGCTTTCTACCAAAGACCTCACTCTCAACTTCATCGAACCGACATTACTTATATCATCCAGTTTCAATAAAGTGAGAGATTTATTGTGACGCATCAGCAAATCGCGCACTTCATCCACCAGGAAAGCGTCCGGACCACAACCGAATGAGGTCATCTCCACAAACTGCACATCTTTCCCTTGTTCGGCACACCACTTTGCCGCTTTCAGAATGCGATGTGTATAGGCCCACTGGGATACAAAATGAATGTCACCGAGATTGACATCTTTGTCCCTGCCCCAATCGTCGGATATGACATTCACTCCCATATCAGCAATCATATCAGATATCTTATGTTGTATTAACGGGTCGCTATGATATGGACGACCGGCAAGTACCACAGTAAGAGCACCCTCTTTGCGTGCACTCTGCAAAATCTCCCCGTTGCAGGAAACCAGCATCTTTTCAAAAGAATCCTGCTTACTCTCCGCCTTGTCAAAAGCAAGCTGAACCATCGTTTCATCAACGCCCAGTCTGCAAAGCAGTTCCTTGCATTGTTTATACAGCAGCTTCCGGTCTTTAAAAGATATGACCGGGGAATCGATAGGTATGCCACAGGATTGCACGCTCTTGATGACTTCCGAATATCCCGTCACAATGGGACAGTTATAACTGTTCTGCTCCTTCTCTTTCTTCTCAAAAATGACGAAAGGCATAAATATCCGGTTCACCTTTTTATGTATCAGATTGGAGATATGGCTATGCACCAGTTTGGCGGGAAAACAAATATTGTCGGACATAACCATGCGTGCATTATTCTCATAACTCAGGAAGTTGGAGACATCGGACAGGCAGACCTGTATGCCGCAAGCCGTGAAAAGAGTGTGCCAGAAAGGATATTCCTCATACATATTCAGACATCGGGGAATCCCGACAGTCAGCCAGGGATTGGTAATTTCCACCTTGCGGTCGAACAAAAGTTCATTCTTCCGGTGATAAATATTCTTTCCTTTATATTCACTGCCTTCGCCATTCGTGAACACCTTTTCGCACCGGTTGCCCGAATAGTAACTTTTCCCGTTTTCAAAGTCATAGCGCATCACCAGACATTGATTGTCACAGCCTTTGCAATGGAGGAAACGGGACTTGTATTGTGCCTTTCCTATCATTTCTTCCAGACGGATAGTTGCGCCCTGGTGCTTCTTTGCATAGAGGGCACAGCCGAATGCTCCCATCAGTTCCGGAGTGGTACATCTGGATACTTCGGTATCTGTGAGAAGTTCTATTGCACGTACAATGGCATCATTGCGCATTGTGCCACCCTGCACGACAATGTTCTTTCCCAATGCAGATACATCTTTCAGTTTCAACACTTTATAGAGACAGTTCTTAACGACTGAATAGGCCAGTCCGGCAGCAATGTCGTCTACCGTAGCTCCATCACGCAGCACTTGCTTCACTTTAGAATTCATGAAAACCGTGCATCGTGTCCCCAAGTCGCATGGAGCCTTTGCACGACAAGCCGCTAAAGAGAAATCATGCACCGTATATCCCAATGATTTAGCAAAGGTTTCCATGAACGAGCCGCATCCTGATGAACACGCTTCGTTTATCTCAATCCGGTCTATCCCGTCTTTATTTACGAATATGGCTTTCATATCCTGACCGCCAATATCCAGAATGAAAGACACATCCTTGTCCAGATATTGCGCCGCCATATAGTGGGCTATGGTTTCGATGATACCGGAATGAAGCTGGAAAGCACACTTCATCAAATCTTCACCGTAACCGGTAGAGCAACTTCCTTTTATATTTAGTACGGCTCCACAGTCCGAACATTTTTCATACAGGTCTTTCAGCCCTTCTTCAACGGTCTTAATAGCGTTTCCACCGTTCGTATTATAATAGGAGTACAACAGCCTCGATTCCGCATCAATAACCACAATCTTGGTAGTCGTGGAACCGGAATCGATACCCATGAAAACATCCTGTTCACCGGCAACTAGCTTGGATCTGACAATCTTGTTTCCGGCAATCCTTTCTTTCCATTCTTCGTATTCCGCTTCATCCTCAAAAATAGCTTTCAGACCTATAAACTTACCAGAAGAAGCATCTAACTTTTTATCAATAGCATCAATCAAGCCAGAGAGTGGAAAACTATGGTCTTTGTCCGTACAGGACAAGGCAGAGCCTAATGCCGGAAGCAGAGTTCCATCAGTCGGTAAAATCACTTCTTTTTCGTCAAGAGACAGATAATCGATAAAAGCCTTACGTAGCGCCGGAATAAAGGCCAAAGGACCGCCACAAAACAACACCGGAACCTGAATATCACAACCACGCGCCAGAGTAGTCACAGTTTGCACCGCTACCGCACGAAAGATGGAAGCCGCAATATTTTCCCGGCTGACATTCTTTGCTATAAGATTCTGAATATCCGTTTTGCAGAAAACTCCGCAACGTGAAGCTATCGGATACACCCGGTCCGCATTCATAGCAAGGGCATTCAGTTCGGAGACATTCACACCCAGTATAATTGCCATCTGGTCGATGAAAGCTCCAGTACCTCCCGCGCAGTTACCATTCATGCGCAAATCCGTAGCCTCGCCATTCCGGAAGAAAACAACTTTTGCGTCTTCACCGCCAATATCCACCATAGTGGCTACCTGAGGGTGTTCTTTCTGTATCGCTTTCGCTGCGGCAACCACTTCCTGCACAAATGGCAGGGAACATTTTTCAGAGATTCCCATTCCAATGGAACCGGTGATTCTGACAGTTACCTCTTCATCCCCTATCTGGGAAAGCAGTTCTTTCAGGAAAGCAACGACCACTTCCCTGACACGCGTATTATGTCTTTCATATTTTGAAAATACAACGCTCTCTTTTTCATCAAGTACAACCAGCTTTGCTGTTGTAGAGCCAACATCAAGACCTATCTTCCACATATCGTTTCTATAATATATCGTTTAATCAGACTTACAAGTTTGACACATGTGTCAAACACAAACATAAGAAGAATAAATGATATACTATAACTCTATCATTCAAATAATTAACGTACTTTCAGGAGAAAAGGAGATAATTAAGGTTCATTAAGTTCGATATTCTCTTTTCGATGGGTATTGGCTTAGGGAGACTTTGTATTCAGCTGCGAAGTATTTAGGAAGGGGGTAACTCCGTGGTATAACTAACTAATTCCAACACCACAAGAAAAGAAATAGTTCATTACTGTAGGGTTATGAATCAAACGGACTATCTCCATTCCCCTCCTCCAGTCGGAGGAGGGGTGCCCAAAGGGCGGGGCGGTAGGTGAGAAAGAAATTCCTTAGTGTTATTATTGATAGGTACTTTATTGTTTTACCTACCACCTCCCCCTACGGGTACTCCTCCTCCCAGGAGGTTGTGTAAAAAGTAAGAATCAAGTATTCTTTGACATTTTGTATTAAAAAGGAAATGCTCTTTATCTCTTTATTTTGGAATTTCTATTGTTGTCCTTTGGCAAATGACCGCTATTAGGTATACTTAATACCCCAATAGTGGACTTGTTGCAATAGTACCTGTATGCTTTGAATGTTAGTCACCCTTCTTAGGTTATAGCATGTTGCGTACAAATCTATTTCAGCCTGTACCTTTTCCTTTCCTCTGAGTAGGAGTGGTATTTGCCCCATCCAGTATTTAAGAGTTCCGAAGGGATGTTCTACCAATGTTTTTCGTAAATGTATAAGCGCTTTGTATTTCATCCCCTTACACTTCTTCATATACTGTCTTATGGGTTCGGCATCTGCCCTTCGGTAGATAATCCGACCTTTTTTCGATGTGGTGCAGAACTTTATCAGGGGACAACCCTTGCAGTCTCTTCCCTGATATTTTCTATAAAGCTTTCCATGTTTACGAACTTGCCTGTCTTTAATAGGTAATATCTTTTCTTGGGAGCATATATAATAGTCATTGTCTGCATCATAGGTAAAAAAGATTCCGTGCTCCCGATCTTCTTTAGGAGAATGGTCTCCTTCATTGAAAGGAACGGCAATCACTTTGCCTTCTTCTTCAAGGGCCAGGATCTGTTCTTCATTGGCATAACCGGTGTCGGCAACGGCTTGGGTTACTTCTACCTGAAGGTCTTCCTGCATGGCATGAATCGAAGATTGAAGGTCTTCAAAGTCATTCGGGTGGTCGGTAACCTGCATGGCACCTATCAGATGATGTTGGGAATCTACCACTGATTGGACATTGTAAGCCGGAAGAAAACCGTTGCGGGTCTTCATCAGGCGAGCTTCGCGGTCAGAGGGAAAGCTTCTTTTGGAACCTTCATCCAGCATACGCTGTTTTTCCGCCTGAAGTTCTTCAACCTGTTGGCTCAAATGGGCTATCTTCTCCAGTAGGGAGCTCTCCACACCGAGATCGTCCGAGAGTTCGGATAATTGTTCCTGGGCTGTTTCCACCAGATCATTTTCATTAAGCTGGTGCAGATACTTCTCTAAACGGGTATCCAACAAGGCTAACTGTCGATTAATACCATCTAAAGTAAGACCGTCACGATTGGTATTGGCTTTGATTTTACTGCCGTCAACAGCTACCAATTTGCCTGAAATATAACCGGAACTGACCAGAAAGCGGCGGAAATCAAGGCAACATTCATGAATGCCCGAAGTTTGTTTGGAACGGAAATCGGCAATAGTCTTATGATCGGGATGGAGATTACCCAGAAGCCAGATCAACTCCATATTACGCAGAGTCTCGCGCTCCAGTTTACGGGAAGAACTGAGACTGTTTAAATAGCCGTAGACATACAGCTTGAGTAAAGTACCAAAGCTATAAGCCGAACGGCCTGTAGGACTGTTACCTTTATAAGATGAAAAATCAGGGTGCAATTTGATAAACTGATCGACAAAAACATCAATCAGACGAACAGGGTTCTCACAAGAGATATAAGAATCTAAAGACTCGGGAAGAGTCAGTTGATTACGATCAAAAGGTTGAATATAGCCCATAAAATTAATCCTATTGTTATCAAAGCAAAGATATAAAATCCTTTTTATACAATATGTCAAAGAACACTTGATTCTTACTTTTTACACAACCTCCCAGGAGGAGGAGAATTGAGATAGTTTTGCTTATCATTTGTTTCATTTCTAAACTGAACAGAGCACGACTTAGCCAACTACTCAACCGCAAAGCTTTCCGATTTAAAGTTACTATAATACCTCCCGGAAATTGCCGTAAACTTCAGGACACAATAATCCGGGTCTGTCACACCTCCCGGATAATACATGGTATCGCCTTCCTGCCATATCATTTCCTTACTGGCGTTGTCCGTCAGCACTTCCATTGTACCGCACAACATCACTCCCCTGAAGAATCGCGTATCACAAAAATAAATGCTTGCACGATTATTCTTCCGGTATTGTGCAACACGCATCGACGAAGTATTCGTGGTCAGATAGATAACTTTTATCCCCTCCCTTTTCCGAGGCTGTAACATAGCTTTGATATTCGGAAACCCCTCTGCATCTATCGAACCGATGAAAGCGGTCTTCAACTTATCAATCATACCTCCTACTGTTTTCTCTGCATCTCTCATCATTTCATTATTTTATTGGTTATTGTTGCGGCAAAGATAAGCACGACACAGAACATCAATGCAATAAAAACAAAGGGAGAAATAGCACTTTTTACGGTTTATACAGTTTCCGGTAAGCTAATGGTGTCTCTCCCGTACACTGCCGGAAACAACGCACGAAATAGGCAACGGTGGAGAAATGAAGTTCAAATGACAGATCTGATATGGAAATATCGGTGTAGATAAGCTGCTTTTTAGCCTCATCCATAATCTTATTCAGGATATATTGTTTGGTGCTGAGGTTCATTGCCGAATTCACAATCTCATTCAGATAGTTGGGAGTAATACAAAGCTTATCCGCATAAAAACGGACGGAATGTTGTTCTTTCAGATTCGCTCCAACCAGCTCTACAAATCTGCTGACGTGAATGCTGCCGGCTTCCTTATCCTTCTCTCCCCGAGATAGCATATTCAGATACCCCCGGTTCAGCAGCATAAGGGCTTCGTAAAGCAATGCCCTCAGCACATGCACGTCATTCTGCTTGTACAAACCTATCTCTGCCTTTATATCATGCAGAAGCTGCATCATGCGCTCATAAAGTTCATCCATCAAATGGAGTTTAGAAGCTGTCTTTTCCAGATTGAAGAACGGGAGATGTTGCACAAACAAAGGGTCTTTGAAGAAGGAAGACAAGAACTCATCTTCGAAAATCAGCGCATAACCATCTGCAATATGATTCGTATCCCAATTCCGTATTTCGCCGGGTTTGGAGAAGAATACATCGCCGGGAATTGCTTCACATATCTGATTATCAATAGAGAATCTCCCCTCTCCTTCCGTAATGAAAGTAATGTCATAATAAGTCAACGTATGCACAGCCCCTTTAGCCAGAAACCGCTTCACGTATTTCAGTTCCACGACATCCACTAAAAGTTCACTCCCATACTTATGCTTATAAAACGTATACCGGGGGATTGATTTCTTCATTTAATAATCTTTTGCTACGAATAAACTCTTACCATGAAATTACAACCCGCAAATATATTGATTCCCGCCATAAATCCACTTGCACACCTGATTTAAAATTATGTTTTTCACATCTGCCGGTGATATTTAGAATGAATATTTATTCCCTTGTCATTTCTTTTACTAACTTTGACAATCAATACATATAAAAACTACTCTGATGAAGAAACAGTTTGCCTTATTACTAATGGGAATATTTGTTCCTGTTTGCATCTATTCCCAGGATATTTCAGGTACATGGAACGGGAAACTATCACTCCCTACCGGCTCACTTACCATTTGTTTCAATCTGCAAAAGACGGAACAAGGTTATACATCCACCTGCGACAGTCCGGATCAGGGAGTTAAGGGTATTCCTACAGAATCAACCCTTTTCAAAGATTCGGTACTAACGATTCAGATTCCCAATATACATGCCTCTTATAAGGGAAAACTCGGAGCGGACAACAAGATATATGGAAACTTCACACAAGGCATTCTATTGAAATTAGATTTGGAAAAAGGAGAATCCGCCAAGATTAACCGTCCGCAAGAGCCTCAACCGCCTTTCCCTTATAAAGTGGAAGACATAACCATTGAAAATCCACAAGTCGGCATCACACTTGCCGGAACATTGACTTTGCCTGAACAAGGGAGTAAATTCCCGGCAGTAGTATTAGTGACCGGTAGTGGCCCGCAAAACAGGGATGAAGAAATCATGGGACACAAACCTTTCTTAGTGATTGCCGATTATTTAACCCGCAACGGAATAGCCGTTCTGCGCTGCGACGACAGAGGTGTCGGCAAGTCGAAAGGAGTATATGCATCTGCCACGAATGAAGACTTTGCCAGCGATGCGGAAGCTGCTTTCCAATATCTGAAAAGCAGGAAAGAGATAAATTCCAAACAGATAGGAATCATTGGGCATAGCTGTGGGGGAACTGTTGCTTTTATGCTGGCTGCCCGGAATAAAGAGGTGGCTTTTATCGTTTCATTGGCAGGTGCTACCATTCAGGGAGACAGCCTGATGCTGAAACAAAGTGAAATGATTTTCAAATCCAGCGGTATGCCGGATGCTGCATGGGAATTGACTAAACCCGTGCTACGCACCCGCTACGCTTTATTAACCCAGGATAAGAGTGCAGAAGAAATCCGGAAGGAATTGTATGCCAATGTTGTGCAAACACTTTCTCCCGGACAACTACAAGATATCAACATCATGAAACAGGCAGAGGCTCAAATGAACTCAATGCTCTCCCCCTGGTATTTGCATTTCATGAGATATGACCCAACTTCCGACTTAAAGAAGACCAAATGCCCCGTCCTGGCTCTCAATGGAGAGAAAGACCTGCAAGTAGATGCCGACATAAACCTCGGAGCCGTGGAACAGTGGGTGAAATCCAACGGAAACAAACAAGTCACCACTAAAGAATATCCCGGCCTGAACCATCTGTTTCAAGTGTGCAAGACTTGTACTATCAACGAATACGGACAACTGGAAGAAACAATAAGTCCGGAAGTTCTGAAAGATATGTCAGACTGGATTCTCAAATTGAAGAAGAAATAAATATCCGGAGGTTGCCCCCGATGCTTATTTACCTACAAACTTGAATTCACGCTCATTGTATCTGTCACCGACATTGGGGTACTTCTTCAACAGATGTTCTATGTCCGCAATATCTTCGGCAGACAAATTCATATCGGCAGCTTTTGCATTCTCTTCCAGATACCGGAGGCGTTTGGTTCCCGGTATAGGAATGAGATTCTCACTTTGTGCCAATACCCAGGCTAAGGCAAGTTGTGCAGGAGTAATCCCTTTCCCCACTGCGATTTCCGCAAATCCGGCAGATAATTTTTGATTGTTTTCCCAATGTTCGCCATTGTAGCGGGGCAGATGCTTTCGGTAATCATCTGCTCCCAGAGTTTCCACGTGAATTGTATTAGTCACCAGTCCCCTGCCCAACGGTGAAAAAGGTACCAGGGTAATCCCCAATTCTTTTGTCAATGGCAATATTTCCTTTTCTTCATCACGAGTCAGCAAAGAATACTCACTCTCAACGGCTGCAATGGGGTGCACGGCATTAGCTTTCCTCAGAGTTTCGGGAGAACACTCGCTCAGTCCCAGATAACGCACCTTGCCTTCTTTCACCAACTCTGCCATCGCCCCTACCGTTTCTTCAACAGGAATAGACGGATCTATCCGGTGGGCATAGTACAAATCTATCGTCTCAATCTTCAACCGCCTGAGGCTTTTCTCCACCGCCTGCCGGACATATGCGGGAGAACCATCCACATAGCTCTCGCCTCCGCCAAACACGCTGCCTTTCTCATTACGCAACCTGAAACCGAACTTCGTTGCAATAAAAACTTGATTTCTCTTTTCGCACAGCACTTTAGAGAGCAGTTCTTCATTAGCTCCGTTGCCATAGACATCCGCCGTATCCCAAAAGTTCACACCAAGTTCCAGGGCACGATACAACGTTGCCATACTCTCTTTCTCATCCGCCGTGCCATATGCGGCACTCATCCCCATGCAACCCAATCCTATTGCGGACAGTTGCACATCCGTTTTACCTAATTTTCTATACTTCATAATCTTTATATTTAAGTCGATGCAAAATTAGGCGATAGTACACGGATGGATTAGCACTATTCAAAGCATCATTTATACAAATCAAATAGTTGCCTGCTCCCGCACTTTGGTCGGTGACTGATCGGTATGTTTACGATAGAATTTACTGAAATAGGAAATAGATTCAAAACCCAGGCTGAATGCTATTTCAGATATGGAACGATTAGTATGCTGCAAATATTGGGTAGCTTCTTTGATGACTCTTCCGGCAATCAGTTCGGATGTCGTTTTTCCGGTAGTCTCTTTAACAACCTTATTCAGATGGTTGACGTGTACGGACAACCGGTCGGCATAATCGGCAGGAGTATGCAAAATCAGTGCGGCACGGGGGTAATCTACCGGGAACTGTCTCTCTAATAGTTCAAGAAACAATTCAGCAATGCGTTGCGAAGCATTCGGGTGCGATTCATACTGATTGGTATCCTGCATCTTCACAGCCGTATGTATCAATAAATGCAGATAGCACCGCAAGACATCAGGCTTGCCTGCATAATCAGATTGCAGTTCTTCCTGCATCCGGGCATATATGTTTTGCACATTCGCCAATTGCACTTCATCCAAAAAGAAAACCTTATCACCCGTCAGCCTGAACAAAGGCGTATTTGCTAAAGAGCCGTTCTTCTCTTCCGTTCGTACAAACTGCTCATTAAAGATACAAAACATTCCTTTCTGTTCTTCACTGACAGACTCCCACGCATAAGGCACCAAGGGATTAGAAAATAACAAGGCAGGACGGTCCACAAATATCCATTTATCAGCATAATACAATTTTCCCGTACCCATAATCAGAGTCACCTTATAGAAATCCCGATAACTGAATTGCACCGTCCCGAAGTTACATTGCCGGGAGAAGAGATTGAAGTATTCTTTCTCTTTGGAATAAACGGCAGCCGGCTTCGGGTCGTAGCATTGTATTCTCTTATAGAACTGAGGAATTGTTTCAGGCATAACGCATATCTGTTTTGCTACAAATTTACAGATTCTTCTTTAATTCTACCGCAACAGAATAGACTAATAGTGCTCTTTATATCAGTATTGGAGAATTAAAAGCTATACAGGTTCTGAAATTCATAAGAGTCTCTTTATTTGTTTTATCAAGTCTTCCATCTTTCGCTTATTCTTTTCAATCATTCTCGGCCGCAAAAAGAACCAGTTAAAACCGATCCATAAAAGTACAACAGAATATGCTGCCACACCGAATATTAAAGACCTGTTTAAAGTATATTCATACATATAGAGTCCAATTCCTGCGGACAATAAAATGAAATAGAGGTTCATCAGTTTAGTCTGCATGATATATTCCCTGCTTCTAACCTCAAGCAAAGCATTCAGGTAATCCATATTCGACTGTTTTTCGTCTATTTTCCTATATAATGAAGTCAAGCCATTATTAAAAACGAGAACCATTCCCATTGGCAGAACTGACAGTATAATTCCGATTTTGGTACTCATCAATTGTGGTTTAAAGTGCACCCAGATAAAGATGATAAAAAGAATGGTAAGCAGTAAGACCACATTGAGGATGATCGTTCTCCTGATTCTCTTTTTTCTGAAACTTTCTATTTTTCCAAATATGTCGGACTGGTCAACAACCGGAACCATTTGCTTGTTCCACAACTCCCTAATATCTATATCATTTCCCATACTCTTTAATTTTCTTTGTTAACAACGCTTTTATACGATGGATTTTCACTCGGATATTGCTCTCGGACAATCCTACAATTTGCGCAATATCCGATTGCCTGACATCTTCCAGTTCCAACGAAATAATGATACGGTCTATCTCTGGAAGTTCGGCTATAGACTTATACAATATGCGGATCTGAGGTTCGATATCTACAACCTCCTCCTCGGGTAAATCAACAGGTAATTCGGTTGAAACGATTCGTTGCTGCCGCTCCAATTGGCGAAGGCAGTTGTTGGTTGCAATACGGAATATCCAGGTGCTGATATTGGCTTCATTCCTGAAAGCAGGCAGATGTTGCCAGACTTTGATGAATGTGTCCTGAGCCATATCCTGCGCTAAATTATAGTCGTTTACGTATCCCATACACAAACGGAATATTTTGCTCCAGTATTCCTTATATATTACTTCAAATTCCACTTCTTATTCTTTAATGAATTCTCTTATCTGATTCATAAACCACTCTTTATCATCAAACATCACGAAATGCAACCCCTTATTAGCATATGCAAACTGCACTGTAGACAGATTCTTATATTGTTCTTTTATGACCGTTTCTATATTCCTAAAATGAGGTTCCAGTAAAATCAAAGAAGGAACTGTTATGCTCTTTATCCGTTCTCTCAAATCCGTGTTCGAAAAATCGCAATACATTTTAGCGAATGTTTCCCGGTCGGACTTCAATCCCCAACTTACGATCTCATCGAATTTCAATGAATCAGTAGTAAGACTTGCAGTACTCATTCTTTGCATCTGGACGAACTGTTCTTCATTCATCGCGGTAATCCGGTTAATCATCTCCGAGCAATCCTTAGCAGGAACCGACTTAAATTCCGGATTACTCAGAGCCATTAAACAAGGTAAAGCATCCACTACTACTATTTTCCTGGCAAGATAAGGAAAATCAGCCGCAATTGCAAGAGCCAACCCTCCTCCCATACTATGACCAATAAGAATCGGCTTTTCCATTTTCTTATCTTTTATAAACCAGGCTATCTGCATTTTCCAGCTCTCAAATGAAGGGTTCTTTTCCGGTACAACCCCTGAAAAGCCTGCCATCGTCAAAACATAGCAAGTATAATCCTCCTTCAATACCTCAACAGTTTCCCTCCAGACATCTCCCGAACAGGCAAACCCGGGAATAAATATAATGGCCTGCTTTCCCGTTCCTGATTTAATTACTGAAAAGGAATAGTCTTGTGCAAGAGCTAAAGAGGAAGCAAGAAATGCCACTAAGATAAAAAATACTTTTTTCATTATCATTCATTTTTAGATTTACCCTTTAGATACAAGAGGCTTCAGAATGTTACAGAAACGGCTAATTTATTTTCAGACCATCTCAATTCCACCAGTAAATTAAGATATGAATGATGAATAGTTGTTAATTCCATTTTAAGATAATGAACTATTTTTTCAAAAATAATGTTGTTGTAAATAAACAGCAGACTTAACTATAAATCAAAGAAAACTGAATTATGAAAAAGAGATTCCATCAGTTCTATTTATTTTAAGCAAAGTGCCTGTTTTTCGACAATTTAAACCAAAACTATTAACTCCTGAAAGGAGATAAACCAGTCAGGATATATAAAATTTAATTATTTTAATTATGAAAAAATCAATTATTCTATCAGTTTTTGTAGCAGCAGCACTCACAGCGAATGCTCAGACTACCGTACAAGGCAGCAAATTCACAGACAATTGGTCTGTAGAACTAAAAACCGGTATAATAACTCCCGTAACCCACAGTGCATTCTTCAAGAATGCCCGCCCGGCTTTGGGAATTGAGTTTACCAAACAACTGACTCCTGTTTTCGGATTGGGAGTTCAAGGTATGGGATATATAAATACCACGAATAGCAAAACTGCTTTCGATGCTTCCGACCTTAGCTTATTGGGTAAAGTCAACTTGATGAACCTGTTCGCAGGCTATACAGGCACTCCTCGCATATTCGAAGTCGAAGCCGTAGCCGGTGCGGGATGGTTGCACTACTACATGAACGGCCCTGGAGATGTGAATTCCTGGTCCAGTCGTTTCGGAGCGAACTTCAACTTCAACCTTGGCGAAAGCAAAGCGTGGACTATTGGGGTGAAACCGGCACTAGTATATGATATGCAAGGTGACCACAACCGGAGCCGCTTCAATGCAAACAATGCAGCATTTGAACTAACAGCAGGCGTAGCCTACCACTTCAGCGGCAGTAACGGAAGCCATCACTTCACTTTGGCAAAACTATATGATCCAGCCGAAATCAGTGAATTGAACGGTACGATCAATAACTTACGCCAACAGGTAAATGAAAGAAATAATGTGATAAACGATGCTACCCAGACAATCGGCGGTCTGAAACAAGAACTCAACGAATGCCGCAATGAAGCAGCCAAAGTTGTTGTAGTGAAGAAAACAAACCTGATTCCGGAATCCATCATCACATTCGGACAAGGCAGATCTACAGTAGATGCTTCACAATTACCAAACGTTGAACGTGTAGCTTCTTATATGAAAAAGTATACAAATACAGTAGTTACCATTAAAGGATACGCTTCTCCGGAAGGCAGTGCCGAAGTGAATGCAAGAATTGCCAATGCACGTGCCGAAGCTGTGAAGTCCATCTTGGTGAAGAAGTACAAAATCAGTCCCGACCGTATTACAGCCGAAGGTCAGGGAGTGGGCGATATGTTCACAGAACCGGATTGGAACCGCGTTAGTATCTGTACCATTGAAGATACAAATAAATAAGGCTAAAAAATAAAGTGGACTAAATTCATGTGAATATCCCACTTCACAAAAAATGAGGAGCAAAATCAACATTAGTGTTGTCTTTGCTCCTCATTTCTTTTATTCATCTCATCATTTAAAGTAGCCCACAGGGTGATTCAGCATAGGAATCTGAGCGTCTTTCAGTTTTAAGACCTTCTTTAGCTGAGCAGCATCCATCGAACCACGTGGCACTGTAGCCAACTTGGCAGCAGAGCAGAACAAAGAGATATTCTGCGAAACAATACCAACATCCATAGCTCCCACCATTTGATTCTGTGCTTTTTGAGCATCACCAAAACGGGAAACATCACTAACCAGTACCAAAGATACCGGAGCCGCTTTCACAAAATCTTGTCCACCAGCAACCGCATCGCGATGATCTCCTTCGGAAACCAGAGTTAACTGATGATTTTTTGCGTCGTACAAATAGCTCCCTTCGGGCAGTATCACATACACATCTACATCCTGTTTATTCAAAGCCGACGGAGCTGTCCGTTTTCCAGACTCCGGACGGTTGATTCCGTTAGCAGCCCATAACAGATCCGACAAGTCAGCAAGACTCAATGCCTTCGAAGCATATTCGCGTGTAGACTGACGTTCAGACAATGCTTTCATTACCGCACCGGCACGATTCAAATTGGGCTTTGGTAATTTAACGACTTTATCAGCAGCAGAAGCAGCCACTGAAAGCACTAAACAAATTAGCAATAGTTGTACTTTTCTCATAACTGTGGTATTTTTTAAGTTATGAGGCAAATATAATCAAAAAAGAGAGTGTACCCAAATTAAGAATCTATTTAGCAGCAACAAAACCTAATTCTTGCAACCATTTCAGTACACGCGGTTTTGCATCTTCCACGCCATTTCGTGAGACAGGTAACCCCTTCACTACTTTTGCATCCTTTTCCAGTCCGACTATAGTCTTCAAAGCCTGGGAGAAACCACTTCCACCATGTGTACAGAAAGGAACAATCGTTTTCCCACTGAAGTCGTATTCTTCAAAGAAACTATAGAGAGGCATCGGCATATCATACCACCAGTTGGGAAAGCCGACGAATATCACATCATAATCTTTCAGGTTCGTAATGTGTGTAGCCAATTGGGGACGAGCCGCAGATTCTACTTCCTTTTTTGCAGCATCAATCAGTTCCTTGTGTGTGCCGGGATAGACATGAACAGTCTTGATGGCAAACATATCTCCACCAGTTGCTTCACTGATGATTTTGGCTATATATTCGGTATTTCCATATAGATCACCATTTACAATCACGCGACTGGCACCTGCTACAGCATCCACTCCGTCTGTTTCGGGTGAGGTGAAGTATGTCACCAGTATCTTACCATTACTTCGGGGTATGGATTCAGCTATTTCTGCCGTTTCCACTATTTCCGTTGCACTATCAGTACATTTCACGGATACAGAATTTGCAAAAGCGAGAGAGCAGCAAATCAGTGCTGCCAATACTCCGAGGGATAAATAATATTTTTTCATCATATCTACTTTTTTATACTTTTTCAATTAACAGGTTATACTTCCATCAGTTTGCAGCTAACATACCTATTTCATGCAGCCAGTTTTCTACACCGCTTGTACTTCTGGTAGAACCGAATGCCCGCAAATGGACAGAAGCGGATGTCACTTCATGAATCTTATCTACTGATTGCTGGAAGTAAGTATTGGCGCCATAGGTGAAAAAGGGAATAATGGTCTTCCCCTCTAAATCATAGCTTTCAAGGAAGGTACAGACTACCATAGCAGGGTAATGCCACCAGATAGGACTGCCAACAAAGATTATATCATAATTATCAAGGTTTTCAGGCAGATTACTTACTTCCGGACGTCTGTTATTGTAGGCTTCATCCTGTATGCGATCAGAGTCATCATAAGGATTACTTGCATAAGGCTCTAAAGCTCGAATGCGATATGTATCAGCACCGATCAACTCTGCAATGCGGTTAGCTACACCACGAGTAGTGCCGGTCGCCGAGAAGTAGGCTACCAACATTTTAGTTTCGGCTTCTCCCGTATCTATTCCATTCGAATCAACATCTTCCGTATCTTCTTGAAAGTCATCACTGGAACATGCCTGCATGCCCAACATTACCAATAACATAAATGGTAATAAGAATAAAGTTTTCATTTGTTTACTGTTTTATTGAAAGAAAAAATTATTAGCAGTTTTCATCTCATACGTACATCATTTCAAGTACTCTTTATAAAAAGCATCCAATTTGGGAAGCGTTATTTTCATATATTCCGGGCGGTCATACAAATCTACGTGCGATGCACCGGGAACAACGAACAGCTCTTTCGGTTCGGCAGCCTTGCTATAAGCATCTTCACTGAAATATGCCGATACCGCACGTTCACCAACAATAAACAGTAGCGGACGCGGTGAGATGGTTTCAATCTGTGCAAAAGGAAAGAAATTCATCATTGGTGCCAGACTGGTAAAGGTATAATAACCGGTTGAACTGGGATGCTGACCGCGAGGCGTGCGGTAATAATCGTAGAACTCACGAGTGTTCTCCGTATCTCTATCACTGACCGATTCGGGAATGGCACCGATGTCACGTCTTTCGGCTCCACCAAACTCACGGGTACGCTGCTCACCGATTTCATCCAATGTCTTCATGCGTTGGTCATAGCTGATGATATCCCCCAAACCTTGACGACGGGCGCGTCCCATATCATACATACTGAGAGTAGCTACGGCTTTAATGCGATGATCTATCTGTGCTGCACTGACAGAATAGCCACCACCACCGCATATACCTAACACACCGATGCGTTCACCATCCACTGAAGGATAAATACTTAGAAAATCCACTGCTGCACTAAAGTCTTCCACACGCGTTTCCGGTGATTCCATACGACGCGGATAACCGCCACTTTCCCCATAATGGGAAGCATCAAAAGCCAGAGTCACATAACCTAATTCGGCCAATTTGCGTGCATGAAGTCCGGAGGTTTGTTCCTTTACACCGCCAAACGGATGGCCTACTATGACAGCAGGGTATTTCTTATTTGTATCAAAATCTTTAGGCAGATATAAATCACCGACCACATCTATCTGAAAGCGGTTGTGGAAGGTTACTTTCTGCATTCTCACTCCGTTCTCCAATTCTGCTACGGGAGTTCCAGGATTGGTAATCAGTCCCTTCTCCTGAAGTAGTTCATTCAACACAATACGCGCAGAATCTGCCTCATCACGACCGATATTTCTTTCTACAATAGTAAGCAAGTGGCGAAGTTCGTCAGGTGTAATACCAATATTCAGACACATTCCCATGTGCGAACGTATCATTGGTTCTACGCCACCAATGGCCGCCAGTATAGAAACGGTAGTGATTTCCCGTTCCTGATACGTTAGTACATCCCGCTCGAAAATATCGGCAAACAGATGTTCCTTCAGGAACACTTCAATCTCAGGAGCAAAAGCAGCATACCCTGTACGGGGAGCATCAGCTGGTATACCTGTCAGTTTGGAAAGGATTTCTTTGCCGCGATCATACTTGCTACGTTCGTCGGTAACAGGAGATGCTTCACGCCCCATGCGGTCATGGATGTTTTTTGCTTTCCGTTCATCCAGTACACCCATGAAAGTCTGTAAACCACGAAGGCTGCGGGGAAAGCCACAATAGGCATACGCATGTACTAATACTTCTTTAATTTCATTTACAGTCAATCCGGCATCCAAGCCTTCGGCAAGTGCCACCTTCAAATGTTCTAAATCGCCCTTACCCGTATAAGCAGCAATGGCGACCATGTTTTGTTGTTTTTTGTTCATTGCATGTTCAATTTTAGGAGTCTGTGCCAACAAACTGCCACTACAAAAAAGTAAGTAGAAGCTACTGATTGCCAGCATTAAACAATCTTTCAGATACATCATAATCATTAGGGGTTATTCGTTATTATTTTGATATTGCAAAGTTACGGGATTAACAGACGGCAGTAAATAGACAGATTACTGAAATAGGTATACAGATTACTGAAAAAAACATTATATTTGCCACAAAACCTCTAAAACGTACAATATATGGAAGAGATATTGAAACTGGATACAGTAAAGAAATACAATGATTTACTGGGTGTAGAAACAATTCATCCATTAGTAAGTGTCATCAATGCTTCTGAAATTGCACCGCTAAGACATGTACGCAAAAACATAGGTTTCTATGTAATCTACCTGAAAGACATAAAATGCAGCGATTTATTAAAATACGGACGAAAATTCTATGATTACCAGGAAGAGACTTTAGTATTTGCTGCTCCGGGGCAGATTGTGGGAAATAATGATACGGGTGAGTATTTCCAACCCAAAGGCTGGTGGCTGACTTTTCATCCGGACTTACTTCACGGCACTCCTTTAGGAAAGCGGATGAAAGAGTATAGTTTTTTCTCTTATGCCACAAACGAAGCTTTGCATATATCCAAGAAGGAAAGACAACTTGTAATTGAGTGTCTGACACAGATTGACGAAGAAATCAGAAAAAGTAGCGACAAGCACAGCAATCTGATTATTACTTCGACTATAAAATTACTGCTTGATTATTGCACACGTTTTTATGACCGCCAGTTCAACACCCGCAAAGAAGAAAACAAAGATAAACTGGGGCAATTTGAAGAATTGCTGAATGATTACTTCGACTCGGATAAGCCTAAAGAATCAGGAATCCCGACAGTGAAGTATTTTGCAGATGAACTATGCTTATCCTCCAATTACTTTGGAGATTTAATCAAAAAGGAAACTGGTAAATCGGCACAGGAATATATACAGTCTAACATCATCGACAGGGCGAAAGAGTTATTATCCGCTTCAACAAAATCTGTTAGCGAAATAGCCTACGAGCTGGGATACCAATATCCACAATATTTCAACCGTTTCTTCAAGAATGCGGTAGGGTGTACGCCCAACGAATACAGGAAAACGGAAAATTAATAGAAAAACGATGAATGCAGACTTATCATATTGGTATTAACAGCATAAGGGAGTAAAAAAAGCCGGAGCTACATTTTCATTTTTTGAGTATTCTCTTTAAATAGTTGACATCCAACAATAAATTCACAGTTTCAAACTTTCCTTTATAGAACGCCGCCCAGTTATTGAACACACAAGGCAATTCCTTTGCTTTTTGCAACGTATCCACTTGAATTAAAGAGACCGGAACATCATTCACTTCACAATACTGCTTTACGTTCTCAATGCTTTGACAGATATAGGGGCATTGCATATCATAATAAATGGTTAGTTCTTTGTTTTCAACCTCTAATTTCTTAGCATTGGGAGCGAACTCAGGTGTTGTTCCGTCAAAAGAAAGTGCAAGCAGTTCATACCCATTATCGGTAGTATCAACCACCTCAAAGCCAAATTTCTTTGCAAATGATTGGTCAGAAAGCCAGGATTTCTGTTTCTTCGCCCCAAGCATACAAATGCCGGATTTAGCTTTTTCTTTGGCATCAGCCAAGCAATACTCCATCAATGCACGCCCATACCCATTTCCTTTCGGACCACCCGTAACCCACAGGCAATACACATAATAATAGTTGTTGCCAATGATAGGCACCCAAGCTGTTTCAAGAGGAGCATATTCAATGAAGACACAGCCTTTTACGTTCAACTTTCTGAAAACATGCCCTTCCTTCAAGCGTTCTGCAAGCCATTGCCGCTTTGCTTCAACACCTGGATGAGGCTTTTTACTACGGATAATACAGCACAAATGCTCACTGGCAAGGTTTTCTGTTGTTAGGTTTATAAAATCAGTATTCATAGGTATTCTTATCTTCAAATTAGTCATTGTCGAAAGTATTGCAAATATATGTATTTATAATCAGGTACACATATAACCCGTTGATGAAATAGCCAATCTTTTGCCACCATATTGGCAATCTTTTGCCACCATATTGGCAATTTTTTGCCATCGTATTGGCAATCTTTTGCCACCATATTGGCAATTTTTTGCCATCGTATTGGCAAACTTTTGCCATCGTATTGGCAAGACTTTGCCATAGGCTTGGCAAAACTTTGCCACTGCGGTGGCAAAAATCACTTCTTGATTACCGGAATATATACCTCCGTAATGAGTTTTTCCTCTTCTACCTCATCCGGTGAATTCAAATACTTTTCAAAGACCATACTATCTCCAATCTGATACTCACTATTGAAAAGCCAATACCTATATATATAAGTATAAGCATCGGGCAATTGCTTGTATGAACCACATACTGTAAATACAGCGTATACCCCACCCTCTATGGTTTGAACTCCGAAACTTCCGGTAGATTTTAAATGGTCGGAGTTGCTGATACAGACGTAAAAACGTTGCAACTCCGGCGAAGAGATAATGCTCGGTACATCGCGGCAAAAAGAAAAATACCCAGTATTCTCGTCCGGAATACCTTCTTTTTTCACATAGCCCAATAATTTATCCCATGCCTGAGTAAATGCATCAGCATATTGATACGGACTTATAACCTGGGTATATACCACTTCAAAAGGATCCAACTTCCGTATGTCACACGGAATATCAGAGATTCCACATTCACGCCGTTTCACAGGCGTAGTTAAATCCGTAGGCATGCTTCTATATGAAGTCGGCGGAATTCCAAAATACTTTTTGAAGGCTTTGGACAGTGCAAACTGAGTTTGATAACCCACCTGCTCGGCTATTTGCACAAGAGTCAGATTAGTAGTTTGCAACTTAAAGGCTGCCCTCTCCAACCTGATACGCTGAATATACTCTCCTACGGTTTCGTTCATCACAGACTTGAAAATCCGGTGAAAATGGAAGTGGGAAATATGGGCGATATTAGCCAAATCCGTCAGTTCTACCTTCTCCTGTAGATTAGTCTGGATATAATCAATAACCTGATTCACTGGTTTCAAATAACTATAAGAAGTAGACTCTTCCGTGAACTCTCCATTTTGATAGCAATAACTGCAATAATCCTTGTTGAGACTTCTGTCCCTATTAGTGCCGAAATGCTCTAAAGCAGCCATTGCCATTCCGCAACTCTGACATATACATTCTTCCATCTTATTCAGTTTTTCGTGTCCCTAATGCCTTGGCTTCCAATCGCCAGTTTCCATCCTCCTGCTTGCGCACGCGTTTCCAGACGAAAGAAGTATCCGTGATATCTGAAAATATCCACTTCAAACTCTGCCGGGTGATTTCAGTCAGTACAATTTCGTCACCCACCCTACAGGCTTCCAGTCTGACACTCTCTCCCGGTTCTCCCCAAAAAACATCCCATGCCAGAGTGGTGGGATTGAATATCCGGATAGTAGTGCCATAAGATGCATCCGGCTGGATATCCATAAGCCGCTCGGTCCGGGAAGGTACGATGAATACGTCCTGTATGGCCATGCCTTCAAGTACCCACGAGAAAATCCATTCGCCCTTCACACGTCGGGCTTTCGCATCACATAGATGGTCATTCCATTCAAGGTCCCATGCACCCACCAACTTTCCAAAGAAATTATATTCTTCGGGAATCCTGTCGTTTTTATGATTACAGACCAATGCTTTTTCAAAATCTTCCATATTCTTCTCATATTATTGATTACCGGACAAATGTAGACATATCCTGTCAAAACGAACTTATCCAAACTTGCGATTTTACCAAAACTCTTTCCCCGGAAAAGCCGGAAAACAGAAAAAAAACGCTATACTTGCAAATCAAAATATAGTAATAACTGACCCCAATAATCATGTTATTAAATCTAACAGAAGAACAAATCATACAATTAGCCCCGGATGCAGCTTCCGTGAAAGCGGGAAAAGGCTTGGCGACAAAAGCCAAATGGGTATTGCTGGAACACAGCGACCGTGCCATCTGGGGACACTGCCAGGGAAGTGGAAAGACTCCATACCAGACCGTAGTCGATACAAAAAATGTTGCATTCAAGTGTTCGTGCCCAAGCCGGAAGTTTCCATGTAAACACGGATTGGGACTTTTATTTTTGTATGCCGCGCAAACTGATTTATTCAAAGAAGCGGACGAACCGGATTGGGTGACCGCCTGGCTTTCCAAACGGGAAGAGAAAGCGGAAAAGAAAGAGCAGAAAGCCAAAAGCGATGCTCCCGTAGACGAAACGGCGCAAGCCAAACGGCAAGCCATGCGCCATACCAAAGTGCTGAACGGTATAGACGAACTGGAAATCTGGATAAAGGACTTGTTGCGCAACGGGTTAATCAACATACCGGAACGGGCTTATGCTCTTTTTGACGGTATTGCCCGCCGCATGGTCGATGCACAGGCTCCCGGACTTGCCAACCGGTTGAGAAGCATTCAGGAAATCAACTTCTACAATGAAACCTGGAAGTACAAACTGACCGACCAACTCGGAAAGCTTTATCTGTTGATGAAAGCTTATAAAAATCTGGAACAGCAACCGGAAGACTGGCAGAATGAAATCCGTACCCAGATAGGCTACCCGCAGGCCAAAGAAGATGTGCTGGCAGGAGAAGTCATTGAGGACCAATGGATAGTACTCCACAAAAAGAGCCAAAAGGTGAATGAGCTGAACAATGATATTTACTGGCTGCATGGCCAGCAAAGCAACCGTTTCGCCGTTTACCTCAGCTTCACGACTCCCGGCTCATTGCCCGAATACAACCTTGTGCCCGGAAGCATCTATCACGCCAAACTCTGTTTCTACAAAGGAGTAGGCAACCTGCGCGCACTGTTCAAGGAGTGCGAATTATCCGGTGAGACATACGTTCCGCATTTTTGCAGCAACCTGCAGGAAGCCGCAAGCCGATACAGGGAAACGCTGCAAGTTAATCCGTTTGCCGAAAACGTACCTATATTGGTAGAGAACATCAGACTGTCCGTACAAGGAAAGCAACTGTACATACAGGACGTGAACAACGAACGCATGCCTGTGCAGATGCAGGAAACAACGAAAACAGACATCCTTGCCGTCACAGGCGGAAAGCCTTTTGCCGCTTTCCTGCTGGCGGATGCCAATTGCTGGGAACTGAACACGATGTGGTATCAATCTAACTGTTATATTTGGAGAGATGAACATAACTGAGCCAATCATAAATGCAGCATTACTGGGAACTGCAACCAAAGAATTCACCCCGTCCGGCTTTCCGGAAGCATTGGAAGAGAACTTCCGCCTCCTGCAGGAAAAAGCCGAAGATGCGGAAGCCGCTTTCTATCAGATAGCAGCGTTAACCTTCGCCTATCAGCGTGCCGGAACAGAACCGCAGTCCGCCGAAGAAACCACTGCCATCAGTGAGGCTCCGGAAGACAGTCTGCCTTACTTTGACCGCACCGTCGGTGAAATGCTTGTCCAGATGGTGAACGAACGCAACCGATACCTCTTATTATATGCTTACCGGAAAGCGGTGCAGTGCAACAAGCTGATTCCGCCTTTCTATCTGCGCCCGCTAATCTCCCGAGCCTACGACCGCAACAACCCCGACAAGCACGAAGAACAGTCATTGCTCTCTTTGCTGGCGGGAAACCGTGGTCGCTGGCTACTCCCGCACATGGAACTTCCCGACTGGGGAGACACCGGAAACGAGACTTGGGAAACTGCCTCGCACGAAGAACGGAAGCGAATGTTGCAACGTCTGAGAAAAGAAAATCCGGAACAGGGACTTGCCTTGTTGCAAACCGAATTGAAAAATGAGTCCGCCGCCCACCGTGACGAACTGATACAGTGCCTTCGCATCAACCTGAGCAAGAAGGATGAACCTTTCCTGCAAGAAATTATCACCACCGACCGGAGTAGTAATGTAAAAGAAACCGCCCGCCGACTGTTATGCAGCCTGCCCGACTCCGAGCTGGTAAAGACATACTGCGACTTGCTGCGTGGAAAACTCCGTCATAAGATGCTGCTGGGCTGGTCGTATGAGAAAATCGCTTTTACTCCGGAACTAAAGAAATTAGGACTGGAAGAAGTCAGCCCCAATAAAATGGAGAAGGACGACGAATTTCTTCTGCGTCAGCTTGCGGAACGTGTGCCCCTCAGTTTTTGGGCGGAGTTATACGACTGTTCTCCGGAAAAGGCAGCCGCCAAACTGGCCAAAAAGCCTCCGTTCAGTCAATACTTCAACCTGCGCCGGCCGATAGTGAATTTCAATGATAACTTATGGGCTTACCAAACGCTGAAAGAAGATGCGAGTGAACATTATTTTGCTTCGTTGATAGGATTGTTGACACCTGAACAACGGGAAGAAATCGACTTCCAAACCACAAACAAGAACCTCAGTGCCCTCGACTCCTGGTATAATGAAGACGGAAAGCAATGGGGACCAAAGTTCTCCGCACGGGTGTTGCAGCGATTGTTCCAAAGCGATTATTATTATCCTCCCAAAGAGACCGCAGAACGCTTGGCGCTCTACTTGCCCCGGGAAGTATATCCCCAACTGGAGAAATATACACTGGCAAATGAAGCGGACCACTTCGCAGCCAAATTCAGTAGGTTGATAACTGAATACATGAGAATGAAAGAGAAAATAAATACCATGTTCAATGACAATAAATAATATAAAAACAATATGAGTACCTTACTTAGACAACATGCCGAACAGCAATTCGCAGAAGAGTTGCACGAGCTGAAAAAGAATGAAACAAATTCTGTTCCCGAGAACTGGGAGATGTCTCCGCAATCCGTAGTTACTTACCTGATGGGGGGCAAACTGAAGAACGGATTCGAAGTTTCACCTAAATATATAGGTAACCGTCGCCTGATGGAGATTGCAGTCGCCACACTGGTAACTGACCGTGCGCTTTTGCTCTACGGGCTTCCGGGTACGGCAAAAAGTTGGGTGAGCGAACATATTGCTGCGGCCATCTCCGGCAATTCCACGCTGATAGTGCAAGGTACTGCCGGAACGGGAGAAGAGGCGATTCGCTACGGATGGAACTATGCCCGCCTGCTGGCAGAAGGCCCGAGTGAAGGGGCTTTGGTGCAAACACCGATTATGAAAGCAATGCAAGAGGGCAAGATAGGACGTATCGAAGAATTAACCCGTATCGGCTCGGACGTGCAGGATACACTGATTACGATTCTTTCTGAAAAGACGCTTCCCGTTCCTGAATTGAATAAGGAGGTACAGGCAATACGGGGATTCAATATCATTGCTACTGCCAACAACCGCGATAAAGGAGTCAATGATTTATCAAGCGCTTTGAAACGTCGTTTCAACACTGTTATCCTGCCCCTGCCTGATAGCATTGATGAAGAAATAGATATTGTACGCCGTCGTGTGGAAAGCTTTGAAAAGGTGATGCAGCTTCCGGCAGAGAAACCGGCACTTGAAGAAATCCGTCGGGTGGTTACCATCTTCCGCGAACTGCGCCAGGGAGCCAGCAATGACGGAAAGACGAAACTGAAAAGTCCAAGCGGAACGCTGAGTACGGCTGAGGCTATCTCTGTGGTGAATAACGGTCTGGCTATGGCAGGTTATTTCGGAGACGGGCAGATACATGCCGAAGACCTTGTTTCGGGGATTCTGGGTGCAGTGGTGAAAGACCCCGTACAGGATAAAGTGGTATGGCAGGAGTATATGGAGACGGTTGTGAAGAACCGCGATGGATGGAAAGATATTTACCGGGCTTCAAGAGATATGATTTGATAAGAGTGTCTCAAAGGAGTATCTCAATTCCCCTCCTCCTGGGAGGAGAATGAAGTTACTCTTGTCAAATCATCTGTTAATCAAATAAAATCTTAATGAACTAAAAGACTCAAAAAATGTCCATTCATTTATTAGGAATAAGACACCACGGCCCCGGTTCGTGCCGGAATGTACTGGAATACTTGCAGGAGCTACAGCCTGACCTTATCCTTCTGGAAGGTCCGGCAGAAGCTGAGGTATTGCTTCCATGTGCATTGAACGAGCAAATGGAACCGCCCGTTGCCCTGCTTGCCTATCAACCCGACCAGCCGCAGAATGCCGTGTTCTATCCGTTCGCTGAGTTCTCTCCAGAGTGGCAGACGATATGCTATGCAATGCGCAATGAAGTGCCGTTGCGTTTCTTCGATCTGCCCCTAGCACACTCTATGGCGCTGAGTCAAAAGTCTGCCAAAGAAGAAAAAGAAGAAACGCCGCAGGACGAACCGGAAGGACAAGAGACGACACAGGAAGTTATTACTGAAACGGAAACAGGCATTCAAGAAGCGAAAATAAGTGCAAAAGAACAGGAAACTGCCTCCGAAACCGAAGAAGGAACCACCGATATATACAGAGACCCTTTCGACTATCTGGCGGAAGCCGCCGGATATACGGATGGCGAATGTTGGTGGGAAACTACCATCGAGCACCGTAAAGACAGTGCCGACGTATTTCTGGCAGTGCAAGAAGCGGTCACCGCACTACGTGAAGAACTTCCCAAACATACCTCTCCCCGCGACCTGCTCCGTGAAGCCTGGATGCGCAAGATGATACGTGCGGCACAGAAAGAGAACTTCGAACGTATCGCCGTGGTTTGTGGCGCCTGGCATGTGCCTGCACTTGAAAATATGCCCAAAGTGAAAGAAGACAATGAACTGCTGAAAGGACTTGCCAAAGTAAAAGTAGAATGTACCTGGATACCCTGGACCTACGACCGCCTCTCCTTCCGCAGCGGGTATGGAGCGGGAATAGAGTCTCCCGGCTGGTATCATTATCTCTGGCATCATCCCGAAGATGACGGTACTCTCTGGATCAGTCAGGCCGCCTCTCTTTTCCGCAAGAAGAACATGGATATTTCAGTGGCCCACGTCATCGAAACGGTTCGTCTGGCACAGGTGACGGCTGCTTTGCGCAACCTCCCCACCCCTTCGCTGGCAGAGTTCAACGAAGCCATCACCACCGTCATGGGCTTTGGCGACGACATCCTTCTGCAAATCATCAAAGAAGAACTTATCATCAGCGACCGTTTGGGGCGTGTTCCAGACAATGTTCCCAAAGTTCCCCTTCTGGTAGATGTGGAAAAGACACAAAAGCGGCTGCGCGTTCCGTTTACCGCCGAAATCAAAGAACTGACGCTCGACCTTCGTAAACCGAACGATCTGGAAAGAAGTATCTTCTTCCACCGCCTGCACCTTTTAGAAATAGATTGGGCCATCCCGGGCAGCTCCGACGGTAAAGGTACGTTCAAGGAAAAATGGACGCTTTACCACAAACCGGAACAGATCATCAGCATCATCGAAAAAGCCATCTGGGGAAATACACTGGAAGAAGCCACCCAAAAGTATCTGCTCAAACAGACCGGAGAGATAAGGCATATTCCGGAACTCACCCATCTGCTCGACCGGGTGATTCCCGCCAATCTGCCGGATTTAGTAGATGCCATGACCGTACAACTCGACCGTCTTTCGGCTGCCTCTACCGATATTATCGAAATGATGGAAGCCGTTCCCGACCTGGTCAGCATCGTCCGCTATGGCAATGTGCGCAATCTGGATTTCTCCAAAGTAGGTAATATGCTTCATGCCATGATTGCCCGTATCCTTGCAGGAGGCGTACTTGTCTGCATCAATATCGATGAAGAGGCGGCAGCGGATATTCTCAACAAACTGGTGTCTACGGACTATGCGGTATCCACCCTTAACGATCCGGAACTGAACACGATGTGGCTTGAATTTATCCGCCAGGTGCGTACATCCGTTAATGTACATCCGCTGTTATCCGGCTATGCCACACGCTTGCTGAACGACAAAGGGGACATCTCACCGGAGGAGGCACAGAACACCCTCAGTTACTATTCTTCCGTCGGCAACGCTCCGGCAGACATGGCATATTGGTTCGAAGGATTTCTCCGTTCTTCCGGAGCTATCCTGTTGTTGGATGACAATCTTTGGAATCTTGTAAACAACTGGGTATGCGGGCAGGACAAGGAGACTTTCATGGAACTGCTCCCCATATTGAAACGCACATTCAGCGAGTTCACCCCACCGGAACGCCGCAAACTGGGCGAAAAAGCCAAAGCAAGCGATGCAGGCGGCATACAGACGCAGACGGTCACAGTCTCCGCCCACAATGAAGCGGAAGCTGCCAAAGTAATCCCGCTGATCCGCCAATTATTAGGAATTGAAACGAAGTAAAGAGTAAACTATGGAAGAAGAATATCTGAAAAGATGGCGCCTGATATTGGGTGGAAACGAGGCCGACGGTACAGGCATCACGCTGACGCAGGAAGAGCAACGCATCGACCAGTCTCTGGAAGCTGTGTACGACAGTGATCGGCGCGGCGGACTCGGCTCGTCCGCCCCGAAAGTAAGCCGCTGGCTGGGAGACATCCGCGAGTTTTTCCCGCAGACGGTGGTACAAGTTATCCAACGCGATGCCATCAAACGGCTGAACATCACCTCACTGCTGACGGAAAAGGAAATGCTGGAAACCGTAGTGCCGGATGTGCATCTGGTAGCTACACTAATGTCGCTCAGCCGTGTAATCCCGGAAAAGAACAAGGAAATGGCACGGCAGGTAGTCCGCAAAGTAGTGGATGAATTGTTGCGCAAACTCTCTGCCCCTACCCAACAGGCTGTGACGGGAGCACTCAATCGTTCCGCCCGCCGGAGAAATCCGCGTTATAACGAAATAGACTGGAAAACCACCATCACCAAGAACCTGAAAAATTATCAGCCGGAATATAAGACGATTATCCCGGAAGTGCGCATCGGCTACGGCAGGAAGCGGAAAGCGATGAAAGACATCATTCTCTGTCTGGACCAGAGCGGTTCAATGGGAACATCGGTGATTTATTCTGGAATATTCGGATCGGTGCTGGCTTCCATTCCGGCAGTAAGCACGCGGATGGTAGTATTTGATACGGCAGTTGTAGACCTGACCGATGATTTGCAAGACCCGGTAGATCTGCTTTTTGGCGTGCAGTTGGGTGGAGGTACGGACATCGCCCGTGCCCTGACCTATTGCCAGGGAGTGATTACCCGTCCGCAGGATACGGTACTGGTGCTGGTTACCGACTTGTATGAAGGTGGCGATGCCCGGGAAATGCGCAAGAAGTTCGTATCTTTAGTGAACAGTGGTGTGCAACTCATCGTGCTGCCTGCACTGAATGACGACGGCGCCCCCTCTTACGACAAGAGCCATGCGGAGTTTCTGGCAAATATCGGTGTACCGACTTTCGCCTGTACACCCGATAAATTTCCCGACCTCATGGCGGCAGCGCTTAGCAAACAAGATATAGGGATGTGGATATCGCAGAACATCAAAAGTACTTAGTTCTGTGAAAGCCTGTATTCATTAGGGGCTACCCCTACCAGTTTTCTGAACAGGTTGCTGAAATATTGCACGCTTGAAAAGCCCAATATTTCGGCAACCGAACTAACGGTATTCTCATTGGCAGACAACATTTTCTTGGCTATCTCTATCCTTTTCAACTGGAAATATTCATCCAGGTTCTTCCCCGTTTCAAACTTCAACAGGTCCATGAAATAGCGTGGCGACAAGTGAAGTAGATTTGCACAATACTTTACGGTCGGCAATATCTTGGTCTTCAACTGCCCGGAGCGGATATATTCATCCAACAGCGTATCCATTTTGCACAATATTGTCTTATTCGCCTCATTCCGCGTAATGAACTGGCGTTCGTAGAAGCGGGAACAATAATCCAGCAACAATTCTATATATCTTGAGATTAACACCTTGCTATGGCAGTCTATCGCATGCTTTAGTTCCTGCTCTATATTGCAGAAACACTCCACAGCTTTCGTTTTCTCACGCAACGACAGATGCAACGCTTCATTGGGACTGTAAGAGAAGAACGGACAATGCCTGACGTGCTGCTCCAGAGAGGTATTACACAGAAAGTCCGGATGGAATGCCAGCAGCCAACCTTTTTGGGGAAGAACCTTCCCGTCATTCATATCGATAGATGCTCCCGGAGCCAGAAACAACATGGTGGCATTGGAATAGTCGTAGTATTTACGTCCATAGATATAGTCGCAACATTCACTTTCCAGCAATAACAGGGTGTAAAAGTCGAACTTGATGGTACGTTGCATCACGTTGGCTTTGGATAAGTCAATAGCACTCACCAGCGGATGCAGTGTCTTGTTGCCCAGGCAACAATTACACTGATGTACGGTCTCTATGTTCAATATATCCTTTTTCAAAGCTATGAATTTTGCAGTCGGTATTCGTTCGGGGTGCAGCCTACGCGCTTCTTAAACAGGCGGTTCAGGTGCTGCGGATACTGAAATCCCAGCCTGTAAGCAATCTCGCTGATGGTTTCTTCCGCTCCGAGGATGTGCTCTTTGGCCAGTTCGATGACCTTTGTCTGTATATGTTCCTGGGGTGTTTTCCCGGTTTCCTTCTTAATCATATCACCAAAGTAATTGGGAGAAAGATAAATCCTGTCTGCGAAATATTTCACTGACGGCAACCCCTCCTGCATCGGAAGACCGCTCTGGAAATATTCATCCAACAGTTGTTCGAACTTCGTCAAGGCATCTTTATTCGCATTGCTACGGGTGATGAACTGGCGCTCATAGAAACGCATGCAATAGTTGAGCAAGAGTTCTATGTTCATTGCAATCAATGACTTGCTGTGCTTGTCTATAGGATGCTCCAGTTCGATGCTGATTTTCTTCAGGCAGTCCATCACGGTTTCTTTCTCCTGGTCGGACAGGTGCAAAGCCTCATGCACTGCATAAGAGAAGAAGGTATAGTTCTTTATCGTTTTCCCAAGTGCAGTCCCGTGAATCAAATCGGGATGAAAGACGAGACCGTAAACGGGCTGGCTGATTTGGTCACCAACCGTACTCACACTAATCGTCTGTCCGGGTGCAAAACAGACAATAGTACCTTCCTGATAGTCATAAGACTGACGGCCGTACTTAATATCACAAGTCTTTGCCAGCTTCAAAAAAAGTGCGTAAACACCATAATGCATTTGTATTTGATTGACCGCCCGCGTCGCTTTCGTAAGATCGACAACACTTACCAAAGGGTGCAATGTTTCAAGTCCGTACAAATGATTGTACTGGTCCACATTATCCAGATTTATAACCTTTTCCATAATCCTAAGTATTTGAACAGCAGCAAAGATATGAATTATTTTTTCAGAATAATAAGGTGTCTGTAATAAGGGTTATACTATCTGTAATTGGGGTATAACTTTCATTCATTACGAAAAAGAAATGAATAAAGTTACGAGCTACAGGCTACAAGCTACAAGTAGCTGCGCTATGTTCCGAAAGGCACTTGTAGCTTGTAGCCTGTAGCTCGTAACTGATTCATTACCCTACAAGAATAAGCAGAAACAGTAAAAAGGGTTATTCAATCTGTAATCCGGGTATTCTGCAATCGCAGGAAGACAGCTAATTTTGCAGCATCCGATAGTTCCCTATGGAGAACCATTAAAACGATTACAAAATTAAATAACTGAAAGACGTATGAATACAAGAATGAATTTTTCTTTTTACAACCCTACCCGCATCCTATTCGGCGCAGGCGAACTGAACAATCTGCACAAGCAGACAATGCCCGGCAAGAAAGCCCTACTTTTGATTTCAAATGGTAAGTCGACCAAGGTCAACGGTTCGCTCGACCGCACGATTGAACAATTGGAAAAGGCCGGCATAGAGTATGCCATCTTCGATAAGATTATGGAAAACCCGTACCGAAGCGTCGTCATGGAAGGAGCCGCTTTTGCCAAAGAAAATACCTGCGATTTTATTCTGGCTCTCGGAGGAGGTGCCGTACTCGATGCATCAGTCGCAATAGCGGCAATGGCAACGAACCCGGGCGACTTATGGGATTATGTTTTTGGCGGCACCGGCAAAGCAATGCCACTGAAAAATCCGGGATTGCCCATAGTTACCATTGCCACAACTTCAGGAACAGGCTCCGAAATCAATTGCTGGGGCGTTATCTCCAATCCCGACACGAATGAGAAAATCGGTTTCGGCGCACCGGAACTGACTCCCGTTCTTGCCATCGTAGACCCGGAACTGATGCGAACCGTTCCCGCCAAATACACGGCATACCAAGGATTTGATGCTTTGTTCCACAACACAGAGGTAATGATAAGCAACAGCGTAAATATTCTGAGCGAAGCGATTGCATTGTCCGCCATCGAGAATATTACGAAATACCTGCCACGTGCAGTCAGAGACGGGAATGATATGGAAGCAAGAGAACGCGTCGCTTATGGCAGCACAATGGCAGGCATCACCATGCAACTGACAAGCACCACGGCCGAACATTCCATGGAACACTCCATGAGTGCCTATCATCATAATCTTCCTCACGGCGCAGGGCTGATTATGATTTCCCGTGCTTTCTATGAGTTCTTCATCGAGCGTCATGCCTGCGACGAGCAGTTCATCAAAATGGCAAAAGCAATGGGCATTGAAAATGCCAACAAACCGGAAGATTTCATCACGGCGCTTGTCAAATTGCAGGAGGATTGCGGTGTGGCCGATTTGAAGATGAGCGATTACGGGTTCCGGAAAGAAGAATCCATGACGCTTGCCCGAGGTGCCCGCTCCATGCAGGGAGGATTATTCCTTGCCAATCCTTGCGAAATGACGGATGAAGACTGCGCGGGAATTTTCGACAAATCCTATCGTTGATGGATGGATGGGCGAACCTTATAAGTCATGCCAGTGTTTTTAATATAAATATACGCTTCAAAGTCTGACGAATATAATTAATATCAAGAAGAAAAAAGATGAAAGTATTACTGATAAATGGAAGTCCCCGGAAAAACGGAAATACACATTTGGCTTTATCGGAGGTAGCAAAGGCGCTGAATGAAAACGGAGTAGAAACAGAAATCATTTCTATCGGAACAAAAGCCGTACAAGGTTGCATAGCCTGCAATCGCTGCACTGAATTGGGACGGTGTATCTTTAAAGACGAATTGTACAACAACATCCGCCAGAAACTGGAAGAAGGTATTGACGGACTGGTAGTAGGCTCACCGACCTATTACGCCGGTCCCAATGGTTCGCTGTGCGCCCTGTTAGACCGTCTTTTCTATTCAAGCTCGGAGTTGATGGAGTACAAACCGGCTACGGCAATAGCTGTTTGCCGGAGAGGTGGAGCCAGTGCTACTCTTGACAGATTGAATAAGTATTTCACAATAAACCATATGCCTGTTGTTTCTTCCCAATATTGGAATATTATTCATGGAATGATGCCGGGCGATGTCCTGCAAGATGCGGAAGGATTACAGACTATGCGAATGTTAGGCAGAAATATGGCCTGGTTATTGAAAAATACGGCTGACGGGCAGAAGCACCCGGAAGCAGAACCTTTGGTACGGACAAACTTTATCCGTTAATTGAAATCATAATAGAATCATTGAGTTCTCACAGAGAAGCGTAAACAGACTAAAACGATGTGTTTCCATAGTCTGTTTACGCTTTTATTTTCAGAAAAAAGGGGGCAATAGCTATCAATTTATTCTCCAGCATCCCATAATCTGTAATTCGGGTTATCACTCCCGTAATCTATCTACCAAGATTTGTATGAGTTCTTCCGTACTTTGCAGTATAGAAATCAATGTATCAAAGAACCATATAATTTATGAAACAGACTAATAAATTGAAACCCGGTTCGGGCGCTTTGCTCGTATTCATCCTCACCGCAGGAGTCTTCGGAATCATCAACACCGAAATGGGAGTCATCGGAATCCTCCCCCTGATAGCCGAGCATTTCCACGTAACCGTTCCCGAAGCAGGATGGACGGTCAGTATATTCGCATTGGTAGTGGCTATATCAGCGCCCATTATGCCGCTACTTTTCTCGGGCATAAACCGGAAGAAAGTCATGCTACTGGCACTGGGAGTCTTCACACTGAGCAACATCATTTCGATGCTTACCTCCAACTTTACCATACTACTGATAGCCCGTGCCCTTCCGGCTTTCCTTCATCCTGTATATGTATCGATGGCTTTCACGGTAGCGGCCGCATCTGTCAGCAAAGAGAAAGCTCCGAAGGCCGTAGCCAAAGTCTTCATCGGAGTATCCGCCGGCATGGTATTGGGTGTACCGGTGACCAGCTACATAGCGAGTGAGGTGTCGTTTACGATGGGTATGATGTTTTTCACGGTGGTGAATGCACTGGTATTTATGGCTACCCTCCTATTCGTGCCCTCCATGCCCGTTAAAGAAAAGCTATCTTACGGTACGCAACTCAATGTGCTGAAAAAGAAGATTATCTGGTATTCCATTATGGCTGTCACCTTGATAAACGGTGCTTTATTCGGATTCTTCAGTTATATGTCTGATTATCTGAGAACGGTTACAGAAGTTTCTTATAGTGTCATCAGCATCTTGCTGATGATATACGGGCTTGCCAATATTATCGGAAACGTCATTGCAGGAAAACAGTTAGCCACCAACCCGATACGCAGCATGATATTCATTCCGTTCGCACTATTCACCTTTTATATATGTATATTCATTTTAGGGGAATGGCTTGCGGCCATGACTGTTATTATTCTGATTCTGGGTATTCTGGCAGGATACGGGCAAAACACCATGCAATATATGATAACCGAAGCCGCTCCCGAAGCTCCGGATTTCGCTAACGGCTTGTTCCTATTATCCGCCAATCTGGGTACGACGGTGGGTACGGCAGCCTGCGGAGCATTTATCACTTTCTTTGATACACGCTATTCCGTAATCGGTTCTTCGCTGTTCCTTGCGGTCAGCATAGTATTCGTTGTTCTGAGAATTCGCACGGTGCAATCTTCGAAAACGATGGGACTGAAAGTCGCAGCATAATAATGGAAACTATTAAATCGACAAATCTTCAAGCCCCCCTTTATAGATGGGTTGAGCCCATCTGGGAATATCCTCTACATATTTCTTCACCAATTTTCCATCTCTTAATCTGAATAGTAAGCAGGCATCTGCATTATCAACAGAATTATCATAAACGTAAGTTCTGTCCGCTAATTCGGAAACAATGCAACCATTGGCTATGGACTTATCGTAACGCGAAATAATCTTGGTGATAGGAACATCATGCCCCCCTTCCATCACTCTGCGTGCAATACGTGCAGCATTAATAGTAGGATGTGCCGTACAGACGAAAAAAAAACGAACGAAGAAACCGGCCTCTTTCGCCCGCATCACATAATCAATTTTATCTTCTACAGAGAGAACCGTTTCAAATATAATACTTCTGCGTTCTACAAGACATTCCTCCCGCAGCTTTTCACAGTATTGCACAGACTGTATGATAGCTTCCCGTGAATTCCAGTCGCCGAATTTATCTTGCGCTACAATATCCGGATTAATATAAACAGCATCTTCCATCCACTCGTGATGAAGAATTTTAGAGGTCACAGAAGTCTTCCCCGAACCGTTTGGTCCGGCAATAACAATCAACACCGGCTTATGAAAAATAGTTTCCATCATTTCTTCCTTTCACTACGTTTCTTCGCCCACTCCCGCTTACGCAAGGTTACAGTTTCATCCAATTGCTTGAAGAACTTTTCCGTAGCCTCCATTGCTTTATGCTTAGCGTCTTTTGCCACCTCACTCATTAGCTGGGCAAGCATGGCATCCGTAGGGTCTTCCATTCCGGTCAAACGATAAGCATTCATTTCTTTCTCTGACATAAGTTTTTCTTTTGATTCAATGCCCCAAAGATACAAAAACTCCGGCAATGCTACTGCATGCCGGAGCTTTTTTCATATATCCATCATCCGCCGTTGCCACCAACCGCCGGACGCCTCTCTTTTTATTTTATAAGGTCATCGGCCTCTATCCCAACGGATTTTCATCAAGGCTACCTTCACCACCGGAGCCACCGGAACCGGAGCCGCTTCCGCCGCCCTGCCCTTTCGCTTCTTTATAAGCGCGGGTGCTGGCATAAGTGAAACCATTGTCCACCACACCCACATTCTCGAACGAGAGTCCGTCCTTGATGGCGGACATCAGTTCTTTGGAGGGGGTGAAGATTACTTTGACGTTCTTTATCATGGTGGCGGCGTTAAACTGGTCCACATCCTCCACACCCGCGCTGCCGAAGCTGAGGCGCAGGGTGCCCAGCTTGCCCAGTTGCACGCTGTTGCCCAACTGCAATTGCAGGGGGATGCCGTCGCACACCAGGTTGAAACCCGACTCCAGTTCCGTGGGCGCAGTGGTGGTGTTGCGGGTCACCACGCGGCAGACGGTGCCGGTGTTCAGGCGGTTAGTTACTGTGGGCGAAGCATACCACTTGCCCGGGTCGTCCTTCTTCTGAAGGTTCTTTTTTCTTACAAATCTATATTTTGGCATATCGTTATAGTTTTTATTTAATGATGCGTCGGTCTGGGAAAGGGATTTTCCGGGGTGGCTCCGGAAGGCCCTGTGGCGCGGTTTTTCAGTTCTGGGCACGGAGCAAAAACTGCATGCGCTTCGCGTTTAAACTGCGTGCGCACGCAGTTTAAATTCCGTGCGCTTCCATTTTTAACTCCGTGCGCACGCAGTTTTCGCTCCATACGCACGCGGTTTTCGGGGAATCGGCGGAAGATGATATATATTTACATAATTAGCGACCGTCGTTCTGTTTCCGTTGTGTGGCGCTACCGATGCCTCTCTTCGGACAATGCCGAAGAGAGGGGATGCGGTAAATGCCTGAACAAGGAAATGAGGGAATTAGGGTACGGAGACAGCACCTCCCCAAGCGGTGAGGACAGATGCATAGTTGCTAAGATGGGTGGCACCTTTGAAGCAATCGGTGGTAGTCCATGATGCGCCGCCTTTCTCATAGCTCCATAGGTCGGGAGCCGTGCCGCCGGAGGTACCGGAGGAAAGGGCGCTTCCTACATTCTCGAAACATTTATTGAACCGCATACTTTTCCCGGAAAAGCGGTCATGGCTATTGGTTGCACTGAATATATTCTCGTTCAGCACAAGACTGGTGCAACCGGAAAAGCAGCCGTAGAAGTTCGTTGCCTCCGTGTTCTTATCGAACAATCCTGACGGAATGCCGGACAGTGAGGTACACTCGGAGAAGCAGGAGCTGAAGTCTGTTGCCAGCGTGTTCTTGTCGAACAAACTTGCCGGGATGCCGGACAGTGAGGTACACTCGGAGAAGCAGAAGCCGAAGTCCGTTACCAGCGTGTTATTAGCGAACAATCCTGTCGGAATGCCGGACAGTGAAGTGTGGGAAAAGCAGTAGCGGAAGCTCGTTGCCTGCGTGTTGTTATCGAACAAATTTGTCGGAATGCTTAGGACTGAAGTGCAGCCGGAGAAGCAGAAGCCGAAGTCCGTTACCAGCGTGTTCTTATCAAACAATCCTGTCGGAATGCCGGACAGTGAAGTGCAGCCGGAGAAGCAGCCGCTGAAGTTCGTTACCTGCGTGTTATTGGCGAACAATCCTGACGGAATGCTGGACAGTGAAGTCCAGCCGAAGAAGCAGTGGTCGAAGTTCGTTGCCTGCGTGTTCTTATCGAACAATCCTGACGGAATACTGGACAGTGAAGTCCAGCCGTAGAAGCAGTAGCTGAAGTTCGTTGCCTGCGTGTTCTTATCGAACAATCCTGTCGGAATGCTTGGGACTGAAGTGCAGCGGGAGAAGCAGGAGCTGAAGTCCGTTGCCTCCGTGTTATTGTCGAACAATCCTGTCGGAATGCCGGACAGTGACGTGCAGTTGTAGAAGCAGTAGCTGAAGTTCGTTACCTGCGTGTTCTTGTCGAACAATCCTGATGGAATGCTGGACAGTGAAGTGCAGCCGTTGAAGTAATTATTGAAGTCCGTTGCCAGCGTGTTCAGCAAGGGGGTGTCGATGCTAATCAGCTTAATTAGATTGGAACTCGCCCCTCTATAAGAGTCAAATTTTATAGACGGTATTTGTTGTTGCGTTTTGTCCGTCTGTCCGGATGTGATAGTAAGGGTGTATGTGCCTGCCGCTACATACGTGTGGTTGAAATTATCATTCCAAGAAAGGGCAGTGCCCGATGCCACCGTCGTAAGAGCGGTGCCGTCTCCCCAGTCTACAGTAAGTTCGGCAGGGGTGCTGCCGGATGTGGGAAATGGAATACTGAATGTCAGGTCGCCGCTGCCCACCTTTACGGTGAGTGCCATTACCGCTTTCTCCTGCCAACTCATCGAAGTTCCGTCTATCGCCGCCGTATATCTCATTCCCGCAGCATAAGTCTTTCCTCCGTCTATCGTTATTTCCGCCTGATAGGTCTTGTCGCCCGTCAGCGTCACGATGAATTTTCCTCCCGCTTTCACCGCCATCTCTTCGGGCATGAAGGCAAGGTAAGCGGTCAGTGTGCGCTTGCCGGCATTGAAGGTCACGGCTCCCGGTGCAAAGTTCAGCGTGAGGCAGCGGGTGCCGCCGGTCGTTTCCACCGTCCACGCCAGGTTGGTCAGCTTGCCCACTTCGGCAGGCACGTTGCTGAGGTCGAACTTCATGATGCTGTTCTTCATTGCTAAAGTGAAATCGTTGCTGAGGTCTGCGATGCCCGTGGAGGCCAGCAGCAGGTAGTTTCGGAGGTGGGCGGTGTTGCCGTCAGAGGTCTGCGTCTGTCCCGTCATGGGGAGGGCGGCGGAGCCGTCCGTGGTGTTCACCGCTACGGTATGGGGGTAGTAAATCGTCCAACTGTCACCGGGGTTGTTAATTGCCGTTCCCGTGAAGGAGCCGGAAGTGGCGCCGTCCGTACCGTTGTACAGGTAGTCGTCGGCATGGGTCACGCAGTTGCTGCCGTTCATCCGCACCACGGTCAGGCAGTCGCTCGCCTGCCAGGTCAGTTTACCGTCCGCGCCTGCAGTGCCGTCTTCGTACGCCACGCGGGTGCCGGACTGCCGTCCGGTGGCGGCGTGTATGGTCATCTTTCCATCTTGTTTGTCGGGGAGGGTGCGGACTGTGTCCGATAAGTCGTCGGTGCTGCAGCCTGAGGCGACAACAGCCAGTGCAAGCGTCAGGGAGGCTGCACAAATCTGTTTCATCGTTTTCATTATTGTTCGAAGGTAAGGATGTCGTTTATCATGTCTTCAAGATCGCTAACGGCGCTGCCGTTATAGCCGCGAGTAGAACCGCTACGGTAAGTTCCTGCAGAGCGGTAGCCACCGCCTCCATCGCCCACACCGGGCAAATCGCCGCTGCCGGCTATCACACCTTCTGTCTCCATAGGTATCACTTCAATCTGCGGTGATACGTAGTTTTCCTTGTGTTTCATAATTCTGTAAATTTATATGTTTATAATTGGGGATGCATGCCGCATGATGGGAAGTTACTTTCCAAGTAACAGCGCACTACTATCCGATGCAGCCCGGAAAAGCGTTTCCAGGACGCACCGTTTAGACTAAAAGATACTTTTCGGGATAAAGAAAGTACAAGAAGTTGTCATTCCGCTTTCAGGACAAAAAGTGGGAGCTGCATTTCATATGCCTGCCGCAGTAGAAATAGGAGGATAATATGTGTTTTTCTTATTTCAGAGTGTTATTATAGTGTATCGTACAAATTTTATTTCAACTTTTCTTAAGGTTTGCTTGACTGTTTGTGAAAATAAGTGCACCTTTGTAGGCGATTACCGTTGTTACTTGGAAAGTAACTTCTTGCTAAAATCGTGCCTTACAGTATGTTGTTATTAGCAAATTTCTTCCATTTGCCTTTCTTCACAGTTGCAATCAGTTGTTTATTCGCTTTATCGAGCCGTTCGTTCTCAAAAGGCTTCAGATAGGTTTCCGTCACCCGTATGGAAGCGTGTCCCAGCGACTGGCTGATGACTCCCAGAGGCAGCCCCATGTGATAAGCCAGCGTTGCCCAGGTGTGGCGTGCCGTATACGAGCTGATCCGTACGCCGGGCAGCAGAAACTCCATCGCCCGTGCCAAATCACGGTTGAACAGTCGCAAGGCATCCTGATAGTCCTTATACAACCCCCATCCGCCAGACGTGTCCGCATCCAGAATGGGGAGCAGGTAGGGGGAATCCGGATTCTCCTTTCCGTACTTGCGCAGCAGGCGCAACGCTTCGGGACACAACTCCACCCGCATCGGGCGTTTCGTCTTGTGGCGCAGGTAGACGAGGTATCGACCTTGCAAATCGCGCTTTCGCAGGTGGGCAAGGTCGATGAAAGGCATGCCCCGGCAGAGGAACATCAAGCGGAAATAATCGAGGGCAGTCTGTCCGGCAATGAAGGGACTGCCCGCCAGCACCTTTTCCATCTGCCATCCTTGCAACGCCCGTTTGGTCTGCGAAACCACGCGGGTATGCACGTCAGCAAACATCTTTGCATCATGTCCCGGAGTGCCGGCAGGCATCCAGCGATTGTACACCGCACGCAGAGAACTCATGTAGCAGGTCACACTGTTCGGCTTCAGCGGACGCGCCTTTTTCTGCATCAACCACTCCTCATAGGCTTTCAGCCGTTCGGGACGGAAGACTTCATTCATCGGCAAAGGCACTCCCCTGCCACCGGCAAAGTCCTGAAACGAATGCAGCGCACACAGATAACCATGTGCAGCCGCATACTTCTGTTCATGTTTCAACTTTTCAATCACCGCAAGCATGTAGGACGACAGCTCCATCCTTCCCACATCAATTCCCACATCGGCTCCTGCATCGGTTCCCACGTCAGGTTCCATATCTTCTGTTTTCATACTTCGATACTATTTAGTTACACGCAACATCGCGCTTAAACCCACAACGGGTTTCGTATCCGCAAAGTTTGTAAACAGAAGATAAAGAAGGACAAGCAGGCGATAAAGCTCCCCGCCCATTTCTTCATAATCTGTAATTCGGGTTATCATGTCCGTAATCTGTCTACAAACAGTATGCTAACTCCGCCGTACATTTGCATTGTAGAAAACAGAGAATCAATTTAATCACCAAAAACAAAGCGTATATGAAACGAATACTATCAGTAGCAGCGTCATTTTTAGTGACACTCGGCACAAGCCTCTCCTTCGCACAAACAGATGCGGACAACTTTTATAAAAGTACTCTTGTCAACATGGAGAAAGTATCCTTCTCCAACCAGTACAAAATGAAAGTGGCCGGCAACCTTTTCCTGCCCAAAGATATGAAAGCAGGAGAAACGTATCCCGCAATCATCGTCGGGCACCCGATGGGGGCAGTCAAGGAACAAAGTGCAAACCTCTATGCCACCAAGATGGCCGAACGCGGTTTCGTCACCCTCTCCATCGACCTGTCCTTCTGGGGAGAGAGTGAAGGAGAACCGCGCAACACCGTCTCCCCGGAAATCTATGCGGAAGACTTCAGCGCAGCAGTCGATTTCCTCGGTACACGCCCGTTCGTCGACCGCAACCGTATCGGCGTAATCGGTATCTGCGGCAGTGGAAGTTTCGCCATCAGTGCGGCAAAAATCGATCCGCGCCTGAAAGCCATTGCAACCATCAGCATGTATAATATGGGTACAGCAAGCCGCAACGGACTGAAACACGCACTGACCCTGGAACAAAGGAAACAAATCATTGCCGAAGCCGCCGAACAACGCTATGCGGAATTTCTGGGTGGAGAAACGAAATACACCGGCGGCACCGTACACGAACTGACGCCTGACTCCTCTCCTATTGAACGCGAGTTTTATGAATTCTACCGTACAGAACGCGGAGAATTTACCCCCGAAGGTGCAACGCCCCTGACCACCACGCACCCCACCCTGGCAAGCAACACGAAGTTCATGAACTTCTATCCGTTTGTCGATATCGAGACCATCTCACCGCGCCCCATGCTCTTCATCGCCGGAGAGAATGCACACTCACGCGAATTCAGCGAAGACGCCTACAGCAAGGCTGCCGAGCCCAAAGAATTATACATCGTGCCCGGTGCAGGCCATGTGGACCTTTACGACCGGGTCAGCCTCATCCCGTTCAACAAGCTGGACTCTTTCTTTAAGGAATACCTGAAATAATACCGTGAAGATTATGAAATATTACTTAGTACTCATTTTTATGACGTTGACATTGTCCGTTTGGGGCACATCATGCAGCGACGATGCTCCTATACCCGAAACAGGGCAACAGATACCTCCGGGAAGTACAGACGATGATGATCCCCCGGTTAATCCCGGTAATGACGATGATGATGATGACGATAATCCTATGAGCAACAACCTAAAAATAACAGTCGGCTCCGCCTCATTCACCGCCACACTGGAAAACAATGCGGCGGCAACAGCCTTCAAGGCATTACTGCCTATGACCATAAACATGTCCGAACTGAACGGCAATGAAAAGTACTTCTACCTATCAGGAAACCTGCCTACCGCATCTTCCAACCCGGGAACCATCCGCACGGGCGACCTGATGCTTTACGGCGGCTCCTGTCTGGTACTTTTCTATGAGACTTTTTCAACATCCTACAGCTACACTCGCCTGGGGCGTGTAAATAACCCTTCGGGACTGGCATCCGCCCTCGGTTCGGGCAGTGTAACCGTAACATTCGAACTACAATAAAAACAAAGAAATTATGGAAATTATCAAAAACAAAGAATTCGGAGGCGAACGCCCCCTGTTTGCCACTCACAACCTCCAACTGGAAAATGTAACCATCCATACAGGCGAGTCCGCACTGAAAGAATGCAGCAACATCATAGCAGTGAACTGCCGCTTCGAAGGGAAATACCCATACTGGCACAACAATGGCTTCACCATAAAGAACTGTTTCTTTACAGAAGGTGCCCGTGCCGCACTTTGGTACTCACAGAATGTACAAATGACGGATACCGTAGTGGAAGCACCGAAGATGTTCCGCGAAATGGACGGCATAAAACTGGAAAACGTGCAACTTCCCAATGCCTTGGAAACCCTTTGGTTCTGCCGCAATGTAGAACTCAGAAACGTACAGATTGACAAAGCCGATTACCTGTTCATACACGGTGAGAACATACGCATCGAAAATTACAGCCAGAACGGCAACTACTCATTCCAGTATTGCAAGAACGTGGAAATCCGCAATGCCATCATCAACTCCAAAGACGCTTTCTGGAATACGGAAAACGTAACGGTATACGATTCCGAACTGAATGGTGAATACCTGGGCTGGCATTCCAGAAACCTGCGTCTGGTGAACTGCAAAATTTCAGGTACGCAACCACTTTGTTATGCCCACGACCTGATTATGGAAAACTGCACAATGGCCGACGATGCCGACCTTGCATTTGAATACAGCAGTCTCCAGGCCACCATCAAAGGTCCGGTTCACAGCATAAAGAACCCACGCACGGGAAGCATCACGGCCGAAAGTTACGGAGCCGTCATCATAGACGAAAACATAAAGGCTCCCGGCAACTGCAAACTGAAACTTTGGGACGACCAGACCTGTTTTGATGAAACAACAAAAGAGATGCAATATGCCGTACAACTTCGATGAAATCATTCCACGCCGGGGCACGAATTCTTATAAATGGGATTCTGCCACGGACCCGAATGTATTGCCGATGTGGGTAGCCGATATGGATTTCCACACAGCACCTGCCGTGACGGAAGCGTTGAAAAGGCGGGTGGAGCATGGCATCTTCGGATACGTCCGTGTACCCGATGCTTACTACAATGCAACGATCAACTGGTTCAAAAGACGCCACGACTGGAGAATAGAAAAAGAGTGGATTATCTATACCTCCGGAGTAGTACCGGCGCTGTCGGCAATCATAAAAGCCCTGACCGGCCCCGGCGACAAAGTCCTGGTGCAGACTCCGGTGTATAATTGCTTCTTTTCGTCCATACGAAACAACGGATGTGAAATCGTTTCCAATCCGCTGATTTATGAGAATAAAACTTACCGGATTGATTTCGATGACTTGGAGAAGAAGGCTGCCGATAGTAAAGTCAAACTCTTGCTATTGTGCAACCCTCACAACCCCGCCGGAAGAGTATGGAACCGGGAAGAACTGATACGTATCGGTGAGATTTGCCTCCGGAATCATGTAACGGTAGTAGCGGATGAAATTCATTGTGAACTGGTTTTTCCGGAATATACCTATACGCCTTTCGCCTCCATATCGCAGGAGTTCCTGATGAATTCCGTCACTTGCATTTCCCCCAGCAAGGCGTTCAACCTGGCAGGAGTCCAGATTGCCAACATCGTATCCGCTGATACCGATGTATGCAAGAAGATAGACAAAGCCATCAATATAAACGAAGTCTGCGACGTAAATCCATTTGGAGTAGAGGCTTTGATAGCTGCCTATAATGAAGGGGAAGAATGGCTGGAAGAACTGAAAAGGTATTTGTTTGATAACTATAACTACCTGAGGAGTTTCTTCGCCGAACATCTGCCGGAGCTCCCTGTAACGAAGCTGGAAGGTACTTATCTGGTATGGGTGGATTGTTCTTCATTAAAGCGTACCTCAGAAGATATAGTGACCTCGCTATTGGAACAGGAAAAACTCTGGCTGAACGAAGGCAGCATGTACGGAGATGCCGGAGAAGGCTTTGTACGTATCAATATAGCCTGCCCGCGACAGGTATTGACAGAAGGTTTAGAAAGGTTTAAACGATGGAAGAACCAAATAAAGCAAACAGGAACATAACCGGTATCATTACCGCCTATTTCCTTATCTATGTAGTTTGGGGATCTACCTACTTCTTCATAGGTGTAGCATTAAAGGACTTGCCTCCTTTTCTGCTCGGAGCTTTACGGTTTACGGCAGCCGCACTTATACTCCTCGGCATATGCCACCTGCGGGGAGAAAGAATATTCAGAAGAAGCCTGATAAAGTGCTCTGCCGTCAGCGGAATTGTATTGCTGTTCATAGATATGGCCGTAGTGATGCTGGCACAACGCTACTTAACCAGCAGCCTGGTAGCTATCATCGCTTCTTCCACCGCACTCTGGATTCTGCTGCTGGATGCCCCGATGTGGAAAACCAATCTCCGCAATCCCCTTACAATCGCAGGTGGAATCATTGGTTTCGGAGGCGTCATATTGCTTTATATGGAACAACTCAATGCAGCAAACCTGCATCCGCACAGCGAATGCGGCATCTTACTTCTTGTTTTCGGATGCATATCCTGGGCACTGGGCACCTTGTATGCCAAATACCGTTCTTCCCGCGAAGAAGAAGTGAATGCGTTTGCCGGTTCAGGCTGGCAGATGCTTTTCGCCAGCGGTATGTTCTGGATTTGCAGTACCGTGAACGGAGATATGCAAAGGCTCGATCTGTCGGATGTTTCATCTGCAAGCTGGCTGTCGCTGGCTTATCTGATATTCTTCGGTTCCCTGCTTGCCTATTCCGCCTACGTCTGGCTGCTGAAAGTGCGGCCTGCAGCAGAAGTCGGCACCCACGCCTATGTCAATCCGTTCATTGCCGTACTTTTAGGAGTAATCCTCGGAAATGAGCAGGTGACGTTTATCCAGTTGGGCGGACTATTCATCATATTACTGGGAGTTATGCTGATAGGCAGAAAACATAAGAAACAACCACCAGAGCCCATATAAGCGTCTCCGTTTTTTCCGGATAAGTTTACTGAATAGTGTTCATCTCAAACTTTCATACATCCGCATCACTACTATTATTGTTGTTTGCAAATTTATTCGGATTATAACGGAGACGTTTTCTTTAAATATTAGTAATTTCGCGAAAACATATATAAGAAATTAAAATATCATGGAATATAGAACATTAGGAAATACCGGTTTATCAGTCAGCGCCATTGCACTGGGCTGCGAAGGTTTTATGGGTAAAACAGAAGAACAAGTATGTTCGGATATGGATTTTGCCATCCGGAAAGGAATCAACTTTATTGATATATATAGCTCTAACCCTGATTTACGGAGCAACATTGGCAAAGCGCTGACCAATCGCCGCCAACAATTTATTATCCAGGGACATCTATGCACCACTTGGGAGAACGACCAATATCTGCGGACCCGAGATATAGAGAAGACCGCCGCTTCCTTCGAAGACCAACTGGTACAGCTTAATACCGATTATCTTGATATCGGTATGATTCACTACGTGGACAGCAAAGAAGATTTCCACGAAATATTCAACGGTCCAGTCATCCGGCTGGCCCTGCGCCTGAAAGAAGAAGGAAAAATCCGCCACATCGGATTGAGCAGCCACAACCCCACCGTTGCAAGAATGGCTGTGGAAAGCGGACTGATTGAAGTGCTGATGTTCTCCATCAATCCTTGCTACGACCTGCAACCGCCCACTGAAAATGTAGATGACTTATGGGCCGATGAAAACTATGCCCATTCCCTGCAGAATATAGATCCGGAACGGGAAAGACTCTACGAGCTGTGCGAAGAGAAGGGGGTAGGAATAGATGTCATGAAAGTCTATGGCGGCGGAGATTTATTGAGTGAGATCAACTCCCCATTTGGCAAAGCTATGACACCGGTGCAATGCATCGAATATGCACTGACTCGCCCGGCTGTTGCCTCCATCATGGTGGGGTGCAGAAGTTGCGATGAAATGCAGGCAGCCATCGACTGGTGCACTGCCACCAAAGAGGAAAAAGACTACACCGCTGTAATGACAGGTATGGAAAAATTCACCTGGAAGGGGCATTGCATGTATTGTGGACATTGCGCTCCCTGCTCCGTAGGCATCGACATAGCAAGCGTGAACAAGTACTACAACCTGACCATTGCCCAGAACGAGATACCTGAGACTGTGCGTGAACACTACAAAGTCCTCACACACCACGCCTCAGAGTGCATCCAGTGCGGACAATGCGAAACGAACTGTCCTTTCGGAGTCGCCATCATCGAACAGATGGAAAAAGCGACTGAGAAATTCGGATATTAACAGAGCGAACGTTGCTTTACTTTCCACGCATAGAGCAGCACCACGATAAACGACAGCAACGGAACTATAAACGAGAAAGACATATTCGTCTGGTCGGCCACATACCCCATCATGAGCGGTCCTACCGCTCCCCCGATGGGGGACATCATCAGATAGGAAGATGCACGCTTGGTATGGTTGCCCAATCCTCTCAGCGAAAGTGCAAAAATAGTGGGGAACATGATAGCTTCGAAAGCATACCCCAGAAACAAGGCTACCAGCGACAGGATTCCTAAATCAAGGACTACCAGAGAAGTACTGATCACCGTCCCTACCGCACAGAAGAACAGCACTTTTTCCGCCCGGATATACCGCATAATCCAGCTACCGGCAAAGCGCCCGCACATGAACAAGCCTAAACCGCCGAATGAAAGCACTACAGAAGCGTCACGGGCATTCATCCAGCCGTCATCCACTACATAATTAATGAAGAAGCTATTGATAGAAATCTCAGCAATCTCGTAGCAAAACAAACTGATAATACCAAAGATGAACAGCTTGTGTGACCAGAGTCCACGTGCTCCGCCTGCTCCTACTTCTTCCTCATTTTCTCCATGAACGATTTCCGGCAAACGGATTTTGTAGAAGACCAGTGCAACTCCCAATACAATGATTCCCATCAGTGTATACGGCAGTGATATATTGCTTTCTCCTCCTTCTGAGAATAGTAATAATCCTCCGATAAGCGGACCGCAAATACAACCCAATCCATTGAAAGATTGTGCCAGATTCAACCGGCTGGCAGCTGTTTCGCGATCACCCAGCTCCGTCATGTAAGGATTAGCGGCCGTTTCCAGAAATACCAATCCGCAGGCTATAACAAATAGAGAAAACAGAAAAAAGTTGAACGACATCCAGTATTCTCCGGGTATGAAAAGCAAGGAGCCTATGCCATAAAGCAACAGGCCGAAAACGACACCTTTCCGATAACCGTACTTATTGATAAACAGTCCGGCTGGAATAGCCATCACGAAATATCCCAAATAAAACATCACCTGTACCCATGCCGAGTGGGCACGTGTAATAACCAGCACATCTTGAAAGTGTTTGTTCAGCACATCTAATATCGCATGTGCAAATCCCCACAGAAAGAACAGGGACGTAACCAGAATAAAAGGAATCTTATACTCCTTCTTTACTAAATTTTGCATACAGAACTCTTTTTTTTAAAAACCACTCAAGGTTTTTCAGCGTGCAAAGATAGCCAAGAAGTTTCATAGTACGGCAATTTCCCGTAACTTTGTGCCCGAATTAAATAGTATATATTTTCTGTGCTTCTGCTCTTTTATGCAAACAAATGAAACGCAGGAAAAGAAAAAAAATATTATCCCCTAAGAAAAAAACATGAAAACATCCCCCAAACAATACATTGAAACCCCACGACTGATTCTACGTGGTTGGAAAGAAGAAGATATTCCCACCTTTGCCCGATTGAACAAGGATGATAAAGCAATGGAATTCTTTCTCAATAAGCTTTCCTATCAGGAAACTCTCGATTTCTACAATCGTATTCAGAAAGAATTCTCTACCAACGGATACGGACTATATGCAGTGGAAAAGAAAGAAGACCATATGTTTATAGGCTATGTAGGATTACACAACATTACGTTTGATGTAGACTTTGCCCCTGCCGTAGAGATAGGCTGGCGTCTGCTCCCCGAAGTCTGGAATCAAGGATATGCCACCGAAGCAGCTTCAGCCTGTCTGGAATATGCAAAGACGACATTGGGACTGAAGGAATTATATTCCTTTACCTCACTTCCCAACAAGCGTTCGGAGCGTGTGATGCAAAAGATAGGTATGGTAAAAAATAAGGAATTCAATCACCCATTAGTCAGTCCCGGTCATCCTTTACGCAGACATGTACTATATAAAATATCCTTGGCAAATATCTAGTCAATATACTGCCCATGAGTACCTGTAAGGCACATAAAAAAGGGCTACACCCTTTATCCCGGATAGCTACACCCTTTACCCCAAAAGGTGTAGCCATCCTGGGAAAAGGGTGTAGCCTTGAAAAAGAAAAGGTTTTTATCTTTAAGGAAAAGCGCAATATACCACAGGAAGCCCTAATGCAAATAAAAAACAATTATCGCTTTTTTATTAATAAATCATGAATTAAAAGTTGCCGTATCCAACTATTGTATTACCTTTGTCGCAGTTTGAGTTACGAATCGTTATCGTATAGTTCTTCTTTTTATCCTTTATTAAGCAGACCTCTCCTTTAATTATCCCCTCACTCTTACACTAATATTTATTTAATTAAAATTTCAAATGAACATTTACATTTCAGGTTTAAGCTTTGGCACAAATGATGCCGACTTGAACGAATTATTCTCAGCGTATGGAGAGACTTCTTCAGCTAAAGTTATCATGGATAGAGAAACCGGAAGATCCAGAGGATTCGGTTTTGTAGAAATGACAAACGATGCAGAAGGACAAAAGGCAATTGACGAACTTAACGGCGCAGAATATGACCAGAAAACTATTTCGGTAACCGTTGCACGTCCTCGTGAAGAAAGACCCCGTAACAACGGCTATAATTCCAGACGTTATTAATGTCTACCCCACAAACAAGAACAGAAGATTGAATTTTCTGTTCTTGCTTTTTTTCAACCAAAACAGCAATACAAAGAAAAGAACATCGCTAAACGAATAGAATACCGGAAGTATATTTATCCGCCACAGTCTTGTTACAATATCAGTTTTATGAAGCCATTTTTTATTGGAAATATAGAGATAAAAACACCTATCATACAAGGTGGAATGGGAGTCGGAATTTCATTATCCGGCTTGGCATCAGCCGTAGCCAACGAGGGCGGCATTGGTGTTATTTCATGTGCAGGTTTAGGCTTGCTATACCCTAAAGGCAAAGGAGACTATACCGAAAAATGCATTTGCGGGCTAAAAGAAGAAATTCACAAAGCCCGCCAAAAAACGAAAGGAATCATCGGAGTGAACATCATGGTGGCCCTTTCCAATTATGCAGAGATGGTCCGTACTGCCATAAGCGAAAAAATCGATGTAGTCTTTGCCGGCGCAGGACTTCCTCTCGACTTACCTTTATACCTGACGCCGGAAAGCAAAACGAAGCTGGTACCCATCGTATCTTCTTCAAGAGCTGCAAAAATAATATGTGACAAATGGGAGAAGAATTTTGATTATCTGCCTGATGCCATAGTAGTAGAAGGTCCCAAAGCCGGAGGGCATCTGGGATTCAAGAAAGAACAGTTACAAGATGCCAAATACGCTTTGGAAGCATTGATACCCGAAGTAGTAGCTATCGCAACGAGTTATAAGGAAAGAAAAGACATTCCCGTAATTGCCGCAGGTGGAATCTCCACAGGTGAAGACATTGCACGGTTCATGCAATTGGGAGCTTCAGCCGTACAGATGGGAAGTATTTTTGTAACAACTCAAGAGTGTGATGCTTCGCAAACCTTTAAAGAGGTGTACATCCATTCCAAACCCGAAGACGTACTTATCATCGAAAGTCCCGTAGGAATGCCCGGACGAGCCATTGACGGAGAATTTATCCGCAATGTAGAGAAAGGACAGGAAAAGCCCAAGTGTTGTTCGTTCCATTGCATCAAAACGTGCGACTATCAGAAAAGTCCTTATTGCATCATCAAAGCATTGTATAATGCAGCCAAAGGCAATATGAAAAGAGGGTATGCCTTTGCAGGCAGCAACGCTTTCCTCTCCGAAAAAATACGCAGTGTGAAAGAGGTGATTACTACATTAAACAATGAATTCATCTTAGCGACCTGCCAACTGGCCCCAGCGAAAATGAAAACTTAAAAAAACAATTCGATATGATGAAAAAGAGTATTATCCGACCAGAGACAGGGTCTTCCAATCAATTAACAGAGAATGCTATCAAAGAGCACAAGAAAAAAGTGGGAGAAGTAATCCTTGTGGCAATCACTCCGCGGACAACGATTGAGCTTCCGGCTCATCTATCTCAGGCTGAAATAGCCGAACGTGTAGAGCTTTATAAGAAGCTACACAGTTCGAAAATATAGTTTCAGTTTATTTTCATCAATTGACTATAACAGAAAATCCCTGAAGTTTAACACCTCAGGGATTTTTTTATAATCACACGACGAGAACCTTTCTTTAAGCTTCTATCCCCGTCACTGTCTTCAACAAATAGCCTATCAGAAAACTTATCCCGGCTACAGAAAAACTCAGTATTGCCATTTCCGAAAAGCGGCGTTTGAAGCTCTCGTTCCGGGCTATGGCATAATAATAATTGAAGAAAGCAATGATGAGCAATGCCATTAGAAGCATAATGCATAACGCCATGACAGGGCTCGACAAAAGAATGAACGGCCCCACCAAAGCTACCACAGTAATGATATAAGCAATACCTGTATAAATAGCCGCCTTGACCGGACGTTTGTTTCGTGTCTTTTCCGATTTTGTAGAAAGATACTCAGACGAGGCCATAGAAAGTGCCGCTGCAATCCCCGTAATACTTCCGGTTAAAGCAATCAGTTTCGTATCATTCAATGCCAGCGTAAAACCTGCCAATGCTCCGGTAAATTCCACTAATGCGTCATTCAAACCAAGCACTACCGACCCCATATATTCCAACCGCTCCTCGCTAATCATTCCTATGAGTTTTTCTTCATGATGCTGTTCGTCTTGCGCCATCTCAGCAAAATGTTCCATATCGGGATAGCGAGAATAGACACTCGTTGTTTCTTTCTCTCCCAACTCCAACCGCCGGACAGCGAATGTAATGCCTAACAGGCGTACCAGCCATACATAAAAAAGGATTTCCCAACGATTGGGAGTAACCTCCCGATGGGTGTAACTGCGCAACGTAGCATAATGCCTGCTTTCATCTTCTGAAATACGTTGCAGGATTTTCCGGTTTTCCGGATCTTTTTCAATAGTTGCCAGCTTCTTATATATGATGCACGATGTGATTTCTTCCCGCTGAAAGCCAATTATCTTCTTCAACAACTCCTGCTCTGTTTCCTGTCTCATTTTTCTATAAATTAAGTAAACGCAAAATTATGCATAATCGATGTTATACAACAATCAAACCCATAATTATTTTCATGAAGACATCAGTTTTTTCTCGAAAAGAATCAGAAGACAATAAAGATACGGTTGTTTTAAAATAAGGAAAGCTGATCAGTGCGAAGACTCTTCATTTCCCGCTCCACAAGCACGGCCTCATCTCCAACTTCGCCGATCAGCATGGGAGAATTCTTGTCGTGCCTACTACGATTAAACTTCGCCGTATTATAATTACCTTTAATCGCATAACAGTAAATGCACCCGTTAAGGCAGCTTTCATAAGTACCGATATCGATGCTTTCCACACAACGGCAGATGTCCCGTTGGTTCTTGTCTTTACGGGAAAGAATAGGATAGCCTGTGATTCTTTCAATCAAGCGATTGTCAACACACAGGCCACTTGGAATGCCTATATGAGATAAGTCTATTCTGGTAGTGCAAGTATCCAGTTCCATCGACAACTCATCCGCCGTTTTCCTGAAAGCAACCGCCATCGCCTCAATATCCTCTTTTGCTAATGGCTCTATATTGAATTCACGAAGAGAGGCACGCACATGCGGATAATGGTCAATAAAACCTAACATACATTTCTCCGTATATCCTTGCAGGGCAACTGCCATTTCAGCAAACTTATCCTGATGAAAAGCTACTGTATAATATTCGTTCGTAAGAATCGGATCATACCGCCACACCACTTTTTCTTTTCCTATCCTATCGGCAAGACGCTTAAAAGTATCAATACGCTTGTCAAGTGACGGTAATTTACTTTCCAATTCCGTCCCGTAGGGATTTAGTGTAAACTGAAAATAATATTTATAGTCAGCCAACCTATCCAGTTTCTCAATCATCGGGGCCGGATTCTTTGTCCAAAACACCACACAATCAATGACAGCAGGATCTAAACTGACCCTGCTTATCATATTTGGATTATACGGATTCGGAACAAGGACATATCCTTCATTTATCCGGTTGAAAAACCATTCCGAATAAAAAGCAGGTATATCCGTCCTGCGGCTGGCACTGATTATCATACCGGCATCCTATTCTTTTTCAGACAACGGAGCCACATAATCTTCTTTAATGAACTCATCATATACCCTTTTGGGATGATCGAACGGAGCTACCCCAGTACGATTTTCATTAAAATTCTCACGCCGGAATTTTTTCAGTTTCAGATTATCTTCAGCATACTCCCTAAGTTTTCTCTTCTCTTGTCCATACAAGGAACTGGATAACACTTCAGACTCCAATAAACCTTCCTTAGGAGTGATAGATGGTAACAGATTCTGTTCCAGCAGTCCACGATAAGCCCCATTATATTCGCACCAGACATTACTACCCAGAACAAACAAGCGATAGGTGTAATTAGACCATGCTGTCTTGATAGTAATTTCACGAGCATAAATTTCTACTGTCGCTTCCGAGGCATAACTCGGATCGCGAATGACAACCAACTTCCGACCTGAAATATCTTCTTTTACCAAAGTAGACCATCTTTCACTGTGCAAGATTTCTTCAATAATTTCAGGCAGTTTTTCTTTGATTTCAAAATGTATTCTCATATTCTTTGCCTGTGGGTCAGGACTTTTTTATTACCCTCAATTTGATATATGCCCCTAAAGATAACGAAAATTCATTTGAAAAACAATAAGTGCCGCGAAAATATTATCCATTTGCCATCTGATAGATATTTTCCATATCTTCACGATACAATATCTTCAAATTTCCTGTCGTTCCCTTTCCGCCGGAACTGCACTTATCCGCCATCACTCTGATTTCGTCATCAGTGGCCTGTCGTCCTATCAGCTGACAGATGCTGACAGGCATCCCGATAGCACGATAGAAATTCTCCATGGCTTCAATACCCGCCAAAGCTGTATGTTCAGCCGATTTAAAATCATTCGTCACTCCCATCACATTTACGGCAAACTGTGCAAAGCGTGTCACATTTTCTTTATAAACATATCGCGCCCAACTCCCCCAAAGAGCAGCCAGACCCGCACCATGAGCCACATCGAAGAGTGCGCTTAATTCATGTTCAAGTTGATGTGTAGCCCAGTCTCCGGTGGTTCCGCATCCCGTCAGGTCATTGTGTGCCAAACTGCCGGCCCACATAATTTGTGCACGGTGAGCGTAATTTTCCGGGGCTTTCAGCACTTCAAAAGCATTGTCCTTCACGGTGCGAAGAATACCTTCGGCCACAGCATCCGTCACGGTCATGTCATCATCATGAGAGAAATAACGCTCCATCGTGTGCATCATGATATCCGTCACGCCGCATGCCGTCTGATAGTTGGGCAATGTAAAAGTGCGTTCCGGATTCATTACCGCAAATTTGCAACGGCATAAATCATTGGAATACCCTTTCTTCAAGTCACCGTTTTCGTTAGTGATTACAGTGCTGTTACTCATTTCACTGCCTGCCGCCGGAATCGTCAGTACGGCAGCCACCGGAAGACAAGCTTCCGCCCTCGCCTCGCCCATATAGAAGTCCCAGACATCACCCTCATAAGGCACACCGAAGGCTATTGCTTTCGCAGAATCGATGACACTACCGCCACCTACGGCAAGAATAAAATCAATACTCTCTTTCCGGCACAACTCAATACCTTCATGTACCATCGACAGACGTGGATTAGGTACTACCCCACCAAATTTTATATAAGTGATACCTTCCGCTTCCAACACCCGGCAAATTTTGTTGAGTAAACCGGAACGTTCGGCACTCTGTCCACCATAATGTACCAGAACATTCGTTCCACCATATTGTTTCACCAGTTTCCCTGTTTTCTCTTCCGAAGCTGCTCCAAACACAACTTCCGTGGGAGCATAATAAGTAAAGTCTCTCATTGTTCGATATGATTGCTTGGTTATTATACAAAGATAAAACACTAATATTAAAGATACAAGGTTTATAGAAGTTATAACCTGCCAAAGGAATTATTCACACTTCTTTAATCCTACACGACAAACTCTTCTTCATTCTTTATTTTCTTCTATATATACTTGATGATTACTTATAGCAAATTCGGTTCTTTACCATAAAAGGAGCTATTTAACCGAATTTGTACCGAGTTTATACCGAGTATGTACCGAATCTATATCGAATTTATTATATACACTCTCTCTTACTTAAATATATGGGCAATTTACAAAACTTGTATCCATTCATTCTCGTTCCCTATTCCTATCCATTCAGAATATAACTTTTCTTTATGTCTGATAAAAGAGTATGAATAGGTTATCCGGACAGAATGGCATAGCTTTGTAACGAATTAAACAGAATATATCATGTATAAGCAAATTATTCGTCCATTACTTTTTTTGTTGAGCCCCGAGAGAGTACACTCTCTCCTATTGTCCGCTTTGCAGTGCTATGGTCGCTTGCCGTTCGTTCGCTCCTGGGTACGCCGCTATTACAAAGCTACGGATAAGCAATTGGTCTGGAACCAGCTCGTCTTTAAGAACCGGATCGGGCTTTCTGCCGGATTTGACAAGGGCGCCGAAGTTTTCAACGAACTTGCCGATTTCGGATTTGGCTTTATCGAAGTAGGAACCGTGACACCGGATGGTCAGCCAGGCAATCCAAAGCCGCGCATTTTCCGTCTGCCGAAAGCTGCTTCACTGATTTCAAGGACAGGATTTAATAACCCCGGATTAGACATTGTGAAACGTAACTTAGAAAACAAAACGGATGCATATTTGCTCGGCATCAATATCAATAAGAATCCCCAATCTGAAAAAGAAGAAGCCGTGAACGATTTCTTAAGACTATATGCCGGCCTGTATGGTCTGGCGGACTATTTCACACTGAACTGGGGGTCCATAGAGGTGACTTTGATGCATAAGGTTCTGGAAACGCTCACCGCCTTCCGGAGTAAACAGAAGAATTATCGTCCTATACTCCTGAAAGTACCTGCCGATATTACTACCGAAGGAATGGATGCAGTGCTTAATTGTATACAGACCTACAGACTGCAAGGAGTGATAGCCACCGGACCTACAATGGATCGTTCAAATCTATCCCCTTACACTTCCATTCAACTGGAAACTATCGGTGCAGGCGGAGTAAGCGGAAAAGGGATTGGAAATAAGTCCATCGAGGCCGTAAAATACCTGCGTTCCCACAGCGAGAAAGGTATGTTGATTATAGGCGCAGGCGGCATGATGACTCCTGAAGATGCCAGGAAGATGCTGGCAGCCGGAGCGAATCTGATACAGATTTACTCCTCTTTCATCTACGAAGGGCCGGCAATTGTTAAGAATATGATTAAAGCTATCCATTAGAATAAGAAACAATCGTTATCTTTGCACGGTAATTACCAACTAACTAATTCCGATATAAATATTATGGCATTTACCAACAACATTATGATTGTCCGCCACAGATTGCTGACAGAGCTGGTAAAATTGTGGAGAGATAACGAACTTGTAGAAAAAATAGACCGTCTTCCCATCGAACTGAGTCCGAGAAGATCAAAGCATGCCGGGCGTTGCTGTGTACATAAAGAACGTGCCGTATGGAAATACAAATCGTTGCCGCTACTTGGCTTGGACATGGAAGATGAACAAGACGAATTAACCCCATTGTCAGAGTACGCAGCGCGTGCACTGGACAGAGCCGAAAATGGGAAACCGAAAGATAACATCATGTGCGTGATTGACGAAGCATGTTCGGCTTGCGTACAGATTAATTACGAAATCACCAACCTTTGCCGTGGTTGCACTGCCCGCAGTTGCCAGACCAACTGCCCCAAAAAAGCTGTCCACGTGAAAGAAAGCGGACAGGCATGGATAGACCATGACGAGTGCATCAGTTGCGGTATCTGCCACAAGAATTGTCCGTATCATGCAATCGTTTATATCCCCGTGCCTTGTGAAGAAGCCTGTCCGGTAAAAGCTATCAGCAAGGATAAAAAAGGTATCGAGCATATTGACGAAAGTAAATGTATCTATTGCGGAAAGTGCCTCAACGCTTGTCCGTTCGGAGCTATCTTCGAGGTGTCGCAAGTATTCGACGTCCTGCATAAGATACGTAAGGGAGAAAAAGTAGTGGCTATTGTTGCCCCATCCATTCTGGGACAATTCAAAACAACCATCGAACAAGTGTATGGCGCTCTCAAAGCCGTGGGATTTGCAGATGTCATCGAGGTGGCACAGGGAGCCATGGATACCGTCAGCAACGAGGCACACGAATTGATAGAGAAACTGGAAGAAGGGCAGAAATTCATGACCACTTCTTGTTGTCCGTCGTACATCGAACTGGTAAATAAGCATGTGCCGGGAATGAAGCCCTACGTATCGAGCACCGGATCGCCTATGTACTATTCCGCACGTATCGCGAAAGAGAAACATCCGGACGCGAAAGTAGTGTTCATCGGTCCTTGTGTGGCCAAGCGAAAAGAAGCACAATGGGATGATGCAGTGGACTTTGTCATGACTTTCGAAGAAGTGGCATCCGTATTGGACGGACTGGACATCCAGCTGGAACAGACACATCCTTATAGCATGTCATTTGCATCCGTACGCGAAGCACATGGATTTGCACAGGCAGGTGGTGTAATGGGGGCTGTAAAGGCTTATCTGAAAGAGGAAGCTGACAATATTAATGCCATTCAAGTAGCTAACCTGGATAAAAAGACTATCGGTTCTCTGCGTGCTTATGCCAAATCGGGTAAAGCTCCGGGACAGTTCATTGAAGTGATGGCATGCGAAGGCGGATGTATCACAGGACCTTGTACGCACAATGAAATTGCAGCCGGTAAGCGTCAGTTTGTACAGGAATTGGCGAAGCAGGAAAAGACTTATTAGATAAGTAGTAAGTAGTTAGTAGTAAGTAGCAAGTAGTGAATAGTTAGTAGCTTATTAACTTTGATAGAATGAAAACTTTGATTGCTAAACTCCGGCAGGAGCACCATCTGGATGCAGAAGAATACAAAGCTCTGCTGCTTTGCCGGGATGTCGATGCCCTGATATACCTGCAAGAACAGGCACGGGAGGTAGCACTCGGACAGTTTGGTAATCGGGTATTTATTCGCGGGCTGATTGAGATAAGTAACCGTTGCCGCAATAATTGCTACTATTGCGGCATACGGAAAGAAAATAAAAATGTTGCACGCTACGAGCTGACGCAGGAGGATATTCTGAACTGTTGTCGTAAAGGATATGCACTCGGTTTTCGCACCTTTGTATTGCAAGGTGGCGAAACACCGGCTGCAAAGGATGACGGGATGGTTGAAACAGTTTCCTCTATCCGGCAAGAATTTCCGGATTGTGCCATAACCTTGTCGTTAGGCGAAAAATCCCGTGAGGCTTACGAGCGCTTTTTCCGGGCAGGAGCCAATCGGTATTTATTGCGGCACGAAACGCACAATGAAGAGCATTACCGCCACCTGCATCCGTCTGGTATGTCCATAAAACAACGGCTGCAATGCCTGACGTGGTTAAAAGAAATCGGTTATCAGACCGGGACGGGAATTATGGTAGGCAGCCCCGGACAGAGCGTAGACCATCTGGTGGAAGATATTCTTTTTATAGAACGATTCCAGCCGGAAATGATAGGTATCGGCCCGTTCATCCCGCATCACGACACCCCGTTCGCCACCGCCCCTCCGGGGAGTATGGAAATGACTTTAAAACTCCTTTCCATCTTCCGCCTGATGCATCCCGGAGTGTTGCTGCCTTCAACAACAGCACTGGCCACCCTCTCTCCGGACGGAAGAGAACGCGGCATACTGGCAGGAGCCAACGTGGTAATGCCCAACCTTTCCCCCCGCAACCAACGGGAGAAATATACACTTTATGACAACAAAGCTTCTCTTGGTGCCGAAGCCGCAGAAGGATTACAGCAATTAGAAGAGAAGTTGGCAGCTATAGGCTACCGAATATCGAAAGAAAGAGGCGACTATAATAGTGGTTAGTGATAAATGATTAGTGATTAGCCGGCTGCAGAATAAAGAGCTAACGACTAATCACCTATCACTAACAACTAATCACTTATCACTAACCGTTAATCACTAAAAAAACGCCATGTATAATGTTAAATCAAAACAAGCGGAAGAGTTCATCGATCATCAGGAAATTCTGGATACGCTGGACTATGCCCTTTCCAATAAGAACAACCGCGCACTCATAGAAAGCCTGATTGAAAAGGCTGCCTTGTGCAAAGGTCTGTCCCACCGCGAAGCTGCCTTGCTATTGGAGTGCAACCAGCCCGACCTGACGGAACGTATCTTCCATCTGGCACGGGAAATCAAACAAAAATTCTATGGCAACCGCATCGTGATGTTCGCACCGCTATACCTTTCCAACTACTGCGTAAACGGTTGTGTCTATTGCCCTTATCACGCCAAAAACCATACGATAGCACGCAAGAAACTGTCACAGGAAGAGATACGGCAGGAAGTCATTGCCTTGCAGGACATGGGACATAAACGTCTGGCCCTGGAAGCCGGCGAAGACCCGCTACGTAATCCTATCGAATATATTCTGGAATCTATCCGGACCATCTATGGCATCCACCATAAGAATGGTGCCATCCGGCGGGTAAATGTGAATATTGCTGCTACAACGGTAGAGAATTATCGTCGACTGAGAGATGCAGGTATCGGTACTTACATTCTTTTCCAGGAAACCTATCACAAGGAGAATTATGAGACCTTGCATCCCACAGGCCCTAAAAGCAAATATTCCTATCACACCGAAGCTATGGACCGTGCCATGGAAGGCGGTATCGACGATGTAGGTATAGGTGTATTATTCGGGCTGAATACCTATCGGTACGATTTCGTAGGATTATTGATGCATGCCGAACATCTGGAAGCAGCATTCGGTGTCGGACCGCATACCATCAGCGTACCGCGCATTTGCCCGGCCGACGATATTGAGACGAAAGATTTCCCCAATGCCATTTCTGATGAAATGTTCTGCCGTCTCGTTGCAGTAATCCGCATTGCAGTACCTTACACCGGAATGATTATTTCCACCCGTGAGTCGGAAGCAGTACGGCGCAAGGTATTGGAATTAGGTATTTCACAAATCAGTGGAGGTTCACGTACCAGCGTAGGAGGGTATGCCGTACCGGAAACGAAAGAAGAAAATTCCGCCCAATTCGACGTTAGTGACCGCCGCACGCTGGATGAAGTGGTAGGTTGGTTGCTCGACCTGGGACATATTCCCAGTTTCTGTACGGCTTGTTATCGTGAAGGACGGACAGGTGACCGTTTCATGTCTCTTGTCAAACGAGGGCAGATAGCCAACTGCTGCCAGCCCAATGCACTAATGACATTAAAAGAATATCTGGAAGATTATGCCTCACCGGAAACATGGGAAAAAGGTATCCGCCTCATTCGCGAAGAGATGGAGCGCATTCCTAATCTAAAGATTAAGGAGATAGCGATGAGAAATCTGTACGAGATAGAAAACGGAAAAAGAGATTTCAGATTTTAAGAAGAAGTTGATGTATTCAGTTCATACATAAACAAATTAAATCCTATGAACCAGACTCCTAATGCCAACCGCCTGCAAATCGCCCTCTTCGGGCGACGAAACAGTGGTAAATCCAGTCTTGTCAACGCACTGACGGGGCAAGATACTGTCCTCGTCTCTCCCACTCCCGGCACCACTACGGACCCGGTTACGAAAGCGATGGAAATTCCCTCTCTCGGTCCCTGCCTTTTCATAGATACTCCGGGGTTCGATGACGAAGGTGAGTTGGGAGAAATGCGCGTGGAGCGTACTCTGAAAGTCATAGAGAAAACAGACATCGCCTTGTTCCTTTGCGAAAATGAAGATGAAGAAGAACAAGTATGGATAAAACGCCTAAAAGAGCGGAATATCCCCGTAGTACTCATCCTTAATAAATCCGATATTCGCCCCGACATTGAGCCCCGGGCTGCACAGATTGAGAAAGTTTACGGAGAACATCCCGTCATTGTAAGTGCCAAAAATGCTACCGGCATGCAAGAGATTCATCGCGCTATTCTGGAGAAACTCCCTGCTGATTTCGGAGAACAAACCATCACCGGGAATCTGGTGAAGGAAGGAGATGTGGTATTATTAGTCATGCCACAAGATATTCAGGCTCCTAAAGGACGTCTGATTCTCCCCCAAGTGCAGACTATCCGCGAATTACTGGACCGGAAATGTCTGGTCATGAGTTGCACCACCGATAAATTGGGAGATACATTACGTGCGCTCGCCTCTCCGCCCCAACTGATTATTACAGACTCACAAGTATTCCAGACTGTCTATCAACAGAAACCAGCAGAAAGCCGTCTCACCTCTTTCTCCGTACTCTTTGCCGGCTACAAAGGAGATATACATTATTACGTGGAAAGTGCCGCCGCCATCGACAGCCTCACAGAGCAATCACATGTACTGATAGCCGAAGCCTGCACGCATGCCCCACTGACAGAAGACATAGGAAGAGTAAAACTCCCCCGCCTGTTGCGGAAAAGAATCGACGAAAGACTAAAGATAGATATCGTTTCGGGAAATGATTTCCCTGAGGATTTATCCGGATACAATCTGATTATCCATTGCGGTGCCTGCATGTTCAACCGCAAATATGTACTTAGCCGCATCGGGCAGGCAAAAACACAGAAAGTGCCGATGACAAATTATGGAATAGCAATTGCACATTTAAGTGGGATACTTGATAAGATCAGTTATTGAATGTTCTCCGGGCAAATGATTATTTGCCCGGAGAACACACTCCTTTTTCCAGGAAGTTACTATTCCAACTCCTCCAAAATCTTCTTCACATCCACCGCCTGAAGCCTCCCGTACACCTTCTCTCCAATCATCACTACAGGTGCCAGTCCGCACGCTCCTACGCAACGCAGACAATCGAGTGAAAACTTCCCATCCGGTGTAGTCTCCCCTACTTCGATACCCAGCACGCGCTTGAATTCCTCAAGCAATTTCTCCGAACCACGTACGTAGCACGCCGTTCCCATACACACCGAAATAGGATGTTTACCTTTAGGAGTCATCGTAAAGAATGTATAGAATGTTACCACTCCATACACACGCGACACCGGAACATTCAGCTTTGCAGCAATCAGGCGCTGCATCTCTTCCGGCAGATAGCCGTGCAGATGCTGCGCTTCATGAAGTATATTGATAAGTTCGCCCGGCTGATTGCCATGCTTGTCACAAATAGCACGCACTTGTTCGGCAACGTCACAGGCTAATTTGATATCTGACATAGTTTCTCCGTTTTAATAAGTTAATCAATCGCCTTATTGAAATAATGCGTATGCAGCAACCGTTCCGCAGTCTCACTCAGCGGCCGTCCCAGATATTCCTCATACAGAGTCTTGATGTACGGATTCTCGTGCGATTTACGCAAAGGCTTCTGTGCATCTTCCCGGTACAGTGCATTGGCACGTGCATACAGCACTTCCGAGTTGCCATGATGCAACGGTTGTCCGCCACCACCGATACAGCCCCCCGGACATGCCATAATCTCAATCACATGATACTCATTCCGCCCGTGGCGAATATCTTCCAGCAGATGGCGTGCATTACCCAGACCATGGGCAATACCCACTTTCAGTTCAAAGCCATCCAGATCAATCGTTGCACGACGCACACCGGCCAGGCCACGCACCTGCTCAAAGTTCACATTCTCCAATGTCCGCCCGGTATAAATCTCATAAACCGAACGCAATGCTGCTTCCATCACACCACCGGTTGTTCCGAAGATGACACCTGCACCCGTTGAAGCTCCCATCGGCTGATCGAACTCCTTATCCGTCAGTAGCGTAAAGCCTATGTTAGCCCGTCTGATAAGCCGTGCCAGTTCACGGGTGGAAATAGAATAATCCACGTCCGGACTACCATCTGTCTTAAACTCATTGCGGTCGCACTCATACTTCTTTGCCAGACAAGGCATAATTGATACCACCACCAACTTCTCACGCGGAATGCCCATCTTCTCCGCCCAGAATGTCTTGGCAATGCTACCGAACATCTGTTGTGGCGAGCGTGCCGTAGAAGGAATATCAAGCATATCTGGGAAATGATGTTCGAAGAAGTTCACCCATGCCGGACAACAGGAAGTCAGGATAGGCAGGCGAACAGATTTATCCCCATTCATATAACGCGTCAGGCGATTCAATATCTCGGCACCTTCTTCCATGATGGTAAGGTCGGCGGCAAAGTCTGTATCAAATACATAATCAAAACCCAATTCACGAAGGGCGTACACCATCTTTCCCGTTACTAACGTCCCGGCAGGCAACCCGAATTCTTCTCCTAGAGCCGCACGGACGGCCGGAGCTGTCTGTACAATTACTACCTTATCCGGATTTTCCAGATCCAGCAACAGGCGGTTGGTATGATCGCGTTCCGTCAATGCCCCTACCGGACAAACAGCTACACATTGTCCGCAATAAGTACATTCACTGTCACTCATCATCTTATCGAAAGCCGGAGCAATCGTAGTATTGAAACCACGGCGAATGGCTCCCAAGGCGCCTACCGTCTGCACTTCATTGCATACACTCTCGCAACGACGGCAGAAGATGCACTTATCCATATTCCGCACAATGGACGAAGTGACTTCACGCTTACGAGGCGAAAGCTCCCCACCATTATAAGGCATCCGCCGGATATTGAAACGCAGCGCCAAAGTCTGCAACTCACAGTCGCCGCACTTCGGACAGGTAAGGCAATCATTCGGATGATCCGAAAGTATCAGTTCAGCTACCACCTTGCGGGCATTCATCACACGCAGGGTACTGGTACGTACTACCATTCCTTCTGTACAACGGGTAGCACAGGCGGGAGCCAGATTACGACGTCCTTCCACCTCCACGACACAGATGCGGCACGAGGCCGGATTATTCTTAACGCAAGTGCCCTTCAAATCAATATGACAAAGGGTAGGTATATCTATACCGATTTTCCGTGCGGCTTCCAGGATAGTCGAGCCTTCAGGCACGGTAATATAATGGCGGTCTATTTGCAGGGTTATTTGTTTTTCTTCCATTTTCTTTCAGTTTAGTTCCCTTAAACTACATTGATTGCTTTGAATTTACAGCGTGCCATGCACATGCCGCACTTGATGCACTTGTCCGGATTGATGACATGCGGTTTGCGCACATCACCCAGAATGGCATCCGCCGGACAATGCTTAAAGCAAAGATGGCAACCAATGCACAGTTCCGGATTAATGGTATAAGTCAGTAATGATTTGCACTGCTTCGCCCGGCAGGTTTTATCCCTTACATGCTCCACGTATTCATCATAAAAGTTATTGAGCGTAGACAGTACCGGATTGGGTGAAGTCTGTCCCAGCCCACACAAGGCAGTATCCTTTATCACCTTTCCCAATGTAGAGAGTGCATCCAGATCTTTCATCGTGCCTCGTCCTTCGGTTATCTTGTTCAGCAGTTCCAGCAGACGCTTGTTACCAATACGGCAGGGCGTACATTTTCCGCATGATTCTTCCACCGTAAAATCAAGATAGAAGCGTGACACAGAAACCATACAATCATCTTCATCCATTACAATCATACCACCGGAGCCCATCATCGAGCCTTCCGCTAGCAAGTTGTCAAAGTCAATCGGTGTATCCAAGTGCTTTTCTGTCAGGCATCCCCCCGAAGGTCCGCCCGTCTGCACCGCCTTGAATTTCTTTCCTCCCTTAATGCCACCGCCAATTTCATAAATCACCTCACGCAGTGTCGTACCCATTGGCACTTCTATCAAGCCGACGTTGTTAATCTTACCGGCCAGGGCAAATACTTTTGTCCCTTTCGAACGTTCCGTGCCGATAGACGCAAACCATTCCGCACCTTTCGTCAGAATGATAGGAATATTGGCAAGCGTCTCCACATTATTCACATTGGTCGGCTTGCCCAGATAACCGGCTTCGGCAGGGAAAGGAGGTTTCAAAGTAGGTTCACCGCGCTTTCCTTCCATAGAGTGGATCAGGGCAGTTTCCTCACCGCATACGAATGCTCCCGCGCCGTAACGTATCTCAATATCAAAACTGAAATCCGTACCGAATATATTCTTTCCCAATAGCCCGTATTCACGTGCCTGGGTAATAGCTATTTTCAATCTTTGTATGGCCAGCGGATATTCTGCCCGGATATATACCAATCCTTTCGGAGAACCAATGGAATAACCGCAAACTGCCATTGCCTCAACAATGGAATGCGGATCACCTTCCATGATGGAGCGGTCCATAAAAGCACCGGGGTCTCCTTCATCGGCATTACACACCACATATTTCATATCAGCCTGTTGCTTATGGGCAAACTCCCACTTCTTCCCTGTAGGGAAACCGCCACCACCGCGTCCGCGAAGTCCGGAACGTTTTATCACGTCAATCACTTCCTCCGGCTTCTTATGGAGCAGACTATCTGCCAATGCCATATAGCCATCCAGTGCAATATATTCCTCAATATTTTCGGGATCGATGAAACCGCAGTTACGCAAAGCGATACGCATCTGCTTCCGATAGAAATCCATATGCTTGGAGTCACTGACGGTTTTCTCCGTCTTCGGATCTATATAGAGCAGCCGTTCTATTTTCCGTCCCCCAATGATATGCTCGCCGACTATCTCGTCGGCATCATCAGGAACCACCTGGGTATAGAAAGTGTTATCAGGGATAATCTTTACGATAGGTCCCTTTTCACAAAAGCCGAAACAACCGGTAGTGATAATGTCCACCTTGTCGGCAATATTATTTCTCTCGAGTGCTTGCTGAAGACGTTCAGCAATGATGTGGCTGTCGGATGCCTTGCAACCTGTACCACCACAGATCAGAATTTGCAGATGCTCGGTTCCCAATGCCAACCCACAGCATTGCGCGGCAACTGTCTCATTGCTTTCTTCGCGTAGCAAGAGCGTGCCTTCTGCCCTTTTCTTGATAATTTTCAGATCATGGATAGTTAGTACTTTCATTTTGTAATAGATTTGGGGTCGGGAACAAAGATACAAAAAGAGTTGAGATTACAAAAGGGAAGTAATAAAGATTACAGGAGGGAGAATACAAGGCTATAGATTACAATATGACAAAATTCACAGATAACAATATATAAGTATTGGCAGAAAGGATATTCACTATTTGTAGGTATTGCCCCATCTCCTCATTTGTGCGACCTTTGCAGCAAACAAAAATCAGCTTATGGAAGAAATACTGAAGCGGACAACAAACGGTTTTATCTCCTTTTGTACTAAGTGCCACGCCTACCATGTAGAATTCGGCAATCTTTTCTTCACCTTCACGGAAGATGAATTCGAACATTTCTGCCAATATATCAACTCTATCGACGGCGAATATTATCAAGAGTTGAACAAGAACATGAAGAACGCCCGCAAGATATTTCTCCGGATGCCAGTAAAAGGCTTTTATTGCGCCCTCTATTCGGATGAACTGAAGGAGTTGAGACGCCTGATCGACTTTTCACTGACAGACGACGTCATTGAAAGCGCATTATCTCTAGAAAACTATTGTTTAAATTAAGAAGATAATTATGAAAATTGAAAAGATTGTAGCCCGCGAAATACTTGATTCACGCGGTAATCCCACAGCAGAAGTGGACGTAGTTTTGGAATGTGGTGTTATGGGACGTGCAGCCGTACCATCGGGTGCTTCAACCGGTGAACACGAAGCACTGGAATTACGCGATAAAGATCCGAAACGCTACGGTGGTAAAGGAACTCTGAAAGCCGTAGAGAACGTAAATACTGTCATCGCTCCGGCCCTCATCGGCTGGTCGGCATTGGAACAACGTGCCATTGACAAGAAGATGCTGGAACTGGACGGTACTCCCACCAAATCAAAATTGGGTGCCAATGCCATTCTGGGTGTTTCTTTGGCTGTTGCCAAGGCTGCTGCAAATTACCTCGACATACCTTTATACAGATATATCGGCGGAGTAAATACTTACGTTATGCCTGTCCCCATGATGAATATCATCAACGGTGGTTCACATAGCGATGCTCCCATTGCTTTCCAGGAATTCATGATCCGCCCTGTAGGTGCACCTTCTTTCCGTGAAGGCCTGCGCATGGGTACTGAAGTATTCCACGCCTTGAAAAAAGTATTGCACGACCGCGGTCTGAGCACTGCCGTAGGAGATGAAGGAGGCTTTGCCCCTGCATTGAACGGAACTGAAGACGCACTGGATTCTATCATGGCAGCTATCAAAGCCGCAGGTTACGAACCGGGCAAGGATGTAAAAATCGGTATGGACTGCGCATCATCAGAGTTCTATAAGAATGGAGTGTACGACTATACTCTCTTCGAAGGAGAGAAAGGTAAGAAGCGTACTGCCGATGAACAGATAGATTACTTGGAATATTTGATTAATAAATACCCGATTGACTCCATTGAGGACGGAATGAGCGAAAACGACTGGGACGGCTGGAAGAAGCTGACCGAACGTATCGGTGATCGTTGCCAGCTGGTAGGAGACGATTTGTTTGTGACAAACGTAGAGTTCCTTGCCAAAGGTATTGCCATGGGCTGTGCCAATTCCATCCTCATCAAAGTCAATCAGATCGGTTCGCTCAGCGAAACGCTGGATGCTATCGAGATGGCTCACCGCCACGGCTACACCACGGTTACTTCCCACCGCTCCGGCGAAACGGAAGATGCCACCATTGCCGACATCGCCGTAGCAACCAACAGCGGACAGATCAAGACCGGTTCGTTAAGCCGCTCCGATCGCATGGCTAAGTACAACCAACTGTTGCGTATCGAAGAAGAACTAAGCGGACTTCCAGTATATGGCTACAAAAGAATAAAATAATGCTTTGTAGTGAATAAGTCATAAAAGCGAATGAGGGTGCCTGTGAAGGTACCCTCATTCGCTTTTAGATAATTATGCATATAAACTTCTACCCATACCCAATACCATTGATGAGACTTTGGAGATTTAAAACTATAAAGTAACTTATATTTCAGGAATGTCTCAAATTTCGATACTAAAAAACTCCCATATTGAAAAATTATATATTTTTGCACCCGCTTTCGGAAAAAGTCCGAAAGAGCTATCAATATTCAATATAACATTTTACAAAAAGCATGAATCACCCTTACAAAAAATTCATCGTTCCCGCCTTGCTCGGAACGTTGTTTTTAGGCGCCTGCTCAGACGATGCACCGTCTGAGGGAGAAGATAAACAGCAAACTTATTCATTAGTAGTAAAAGGTATTACGACTTCCGGTTCAGATTCTTCTGAGGAACTACGGGATGTGTCAGTTTTCCAGTTCAGCGATGGTAACCTGTACAAAATGCAACAATTGACTCCCGAATCCAATGGTCAGTCCAGTATTTCCGCACTCAGCGGATCACGGCTATACTTCCTCACCGGAGTGACACTTCCGGTTCAGGAAGGAAACATTACCGAAGAAGAATTCCGCAATATGACCATCGGCGAAGGACTGCATAATAATTCAGCTCCTGACTTTATGGCTGCAGTTGTTGAATTGGAAAATACTCCCCAAACACGCAGTAGTCAGGAAATTAACGTTGGCATGAAACGCGGTGTAGCTCGTATAGACCTGAATACCACAGCAGACAGCAAAACATTAATCAAAGAAGTAATCATAGAGGATGCTCCGGCTGAAACATATCCGTTCATCGAAAACACTTCCGCATCAGATAAAACAGTAAGTTACTTAAAGAAATTTGAGCCTGCTTTCGGTGGAGAACAACAGGGAATATTCCGCATTTTCGAGAGTACGCGTCCTGTAAATATCATCCTGCGGGGTACATACGATGATATCCCCATCAGGCTAAAGATGCAATTACCAAGTATAGAACGCAACAAAGTTTACGAACTGTCAGTACTCAATGTAGGTGCCACAGTAGAAGGAATCTTCGAAATCAAGCCTTGGGAAGAAGGCGAAACGATTATCGGGAAACCTGATACGGAGCATCGTATCCTGCTTAATGCTTCCCAATCCAAAATTCCGGAAGGAGTAACAGTAGATTATGAGAATAATATAGTAGAGGTACCCGCCACAGGAGTCAGTGACATGAAGCTGGCATTTATTTCCGACACCCGGATTGACATATCAGCTACTGAGGGTACTGACAGTGGCGTGAATCTCAGTGAAATGTCGGTATCTGAAGAAACAGAAGGCATAGTGTCGGCATTCAATGTATCGGTAGCCGCACAAGGCAGTGGCCGACTGGGCTATACAATTCTGGTACATTTAAAAAATGCTTTGCTGACCGGCTCTTATGATTATGTAGAAATTCGTGTGGCTCCGAGCGACAAGCAGATTGAGACCGTTGAAATGGGTGGTAGTATTTGGATGGCGTTCAATGCACGTAGCCGGGATCTGGAAGACCAGGTATATCCTTTAGACGGTGCTACTGTTGAGGAGATGTACCATAATGGTTGGCTCAGCAGTATCGGTGGTTTGTTCCAGTATGGACGGAAGTATATGTATATCCCCTGGCAAGGATATAAACCCTCAAACAATCTAGGTAATCAAACAGCCGACATACCCTGGCAAAGCGATACCCATATGCCTTGTCCGGAAGGTTACCGTGTGCCAACCCGCAACGAACTAAACTCTCTTCTCCCCAAAGGGCAGGAAATTCCCGGCACTTATACAGCAGGAAACGGGGAAAAAATAACCGCTACACTCCACGTTGGCGAAGGAACCCTGACTACCCCGACTGGTGTAACAGGAACGCAACACTATGTGAGATTTACTTCAGAAGATACCGGACGTTACCTTATCATCCCGCTGGCAGGCGGAAAAGGTGATAAGTCTACCACCAATAATCCGTCTTTCGGAAAAAGAGCCGTGCTATGGACAAGCGAACGTAACGGCTGTCCAGGTGGTTATGCATGGACTTACTGGTTGCCGTTTGAAGGCAAGGAAACAACTGCTATTGCCGAAAAACAATTGCAGATGGAAGCGTTTGCATCCTTACGTTGTGTAAAAAAATAAAGGAGGAATTTATGAAGATTGCAAAAATCATACTATTATTTCTGGCATTGTTGCTGACGAACTGCTCAAACGAACTTGAGCAAGAATACGGCCTCACACCGCCTGCCTCCGGCCAGGTAACATTTCTTCTTGGATTGCAGGAAGATGATACTTCTGCCATACGGACACGCAACGGTGAACCGGAACAGATTGCCCGCATGTGGTATGCCATTGCCAATGACCGGGGAGAAATACTCAAACCGCTGTATCAAAAGCTGGAAGCAGACTTCTCCAAACTGACCATTGAAGGATTGGGATACGGTGACTATACGGTTGTATTCCTAGCCACCACAAATCCAGAATCAAATGCGACGATCAACGAACCTGAGCAATTGTCAGATGTCTGGCTGCTGAATCAGGTGGCAAAAGCCCCTCTTGATGATATCTATTTTTACAAAAAAATAGAGCTACACATTGGTAAGGAGCAAGCTGCGGAATCGCAAACAGTGACATTGGAGCGATGCGTAGGCAAAATTGATATAGACTTGAACGTCTCGTCCGATTATATGTGGCGTTTTATCCGCAAAATTGACATCACATTTGATGATGCTAAAGGAATATATACCGGTCTCAGTGCAAATGGCGAATACTCCGGTACGGAAGGTATTGAATCTTATGACATCACGGAAAGTCGTTCATTTTACTCATTGCCAAGTAAAGAGGCACTTTCCGGATTTGTAACGATCGAGTCAAATCGCAGTGACGGCACATCGTTTGTACACAAATACCGCTTCAGTAACTGCAAAATCGAGGCAGGTCGTATATCCCACATCAGCATTGACTACCGGCATCCGGAAAGTTTGGACGGATTGCTTTATATCCGTGAAGAAGATTTCTCCCGCTTCGAAACTGACACCATGTTTTTAGCCAACGAGCCACGAGATATCTTCTATGACAGCAAGCACCGTTCCTTTTATGCAAACGCACCGTTACAAGTATCTATCTCGGATGAACATCAATTACTGGTTAAATTCTTCTCACCGATTGCTATCCATGATGTGACTATTCTATGTCGATTCAATAAAATCAGTACTGAATTCCTTGAGTTGGCACATTTCGATGTGATCTATCCTTTCATGGAAGCCACTTTCCCGTTGCCTGTCGTAAGTTCTGACCGCACATTCACCAGCAGCAGCGGCAGAAAGATAGTAATACCTGCACAACCAGAACTTTCCAGTGACGATGTTACGCTTACTATCCGGACGGAAGACCCGTATATGAAGAAGATAGAGCAGATAGACAGCCGGTGGTTCATCCGTTTCTCAGCTTATTCAGCCGACAACGGACACGCTTACTGGCGGCACATGAATCCATTATTATGTCGTCACGGGGTGGCATTGGCTATCAACATGGCTTTCATGTTCTCTTCCGAAGAGTTTAACACAGAAATGAACAAATATGAAGGCAAACTGAAGGATAACGGAGGAAACGCCATCAATCTGGATGCATTACGCCAGAGAATCCGCAGTCATGGAGGACTCGTATTGGGTTGCGTATCAGGCGTCGGCGGTCTGGGAGGTGGCAACACTTACGGATTGGCGAACTACTGTTATACTGGAGTCTATTTTGATGCAACACCGCTGGGATCTAATCCGCACAACTATGCCCGACAAGCTATGTTCCACGAATACGGGCATTGTTTAGGTTATAACCACAGCAGTACCATGACTTATGGCGACCAATGGACAGTACTCTGCGCCACAGTATTCGTAAATATGGGGCAAGAGGGTAAATTACCAATATGTTCAAAAAATATAATTGCCAATTTACCGATGTAAAAGATACAAATAGTAAATAAAAGCAAAAAGGGAGGAAGCAGATATGAGTAAATCAAATTTCTGCCCCTCCCTTTTAATTATGATATAAATAAAGACCTATTACTTCTGAACCTCTCCTTTTTCATTGAAAAGAACAGGGTTTTCAGCACCGGCAGCATCCACCAATGTTACCTTATAAGTCTTAGTTCCATCTTCAGCAACTTCAACGGCTGCCTCTTTGATGGTTGCCTCAGAGTATTTTTCCTTAATGGTATCCTGAACCGCTTGAGGAAGTTCCTTTACATCAATGGGCTTAAACTCGTTGATCATCGTTACGATTTCAACCTCTGATACCATGTTGTTAGCAAATGCTACTGAAGTACCCAATCCCATCACCAATGCTACTGCTAAAAATAACTTTTTCATAATTCTAATTGTTTAAGTTAAACTTTTCTTGTTTGCTCTCACATAATATAGTGCAAGATGCATGCCAAAGCTATAATCAAAGTCATATTTAGCTATATATCAACTACTTGAACAACTACAAAATAAAAAGTATTTTTCTGTTTTGAGTATTTTTTCCACAATTATGTGGAAATCTGTCCACAAACAAAGTTTATGTTTTGTTGAATATCAGAAATTAAGTCCTCTACATTAAGAAATAGCAAAAAGATAAGTTCCTAAGATAACTTATACTACTACTTTTGCATTTAGGGATGAAAAGCCTCTCGAAATCACTGCTGCTATACATATGTTTTTGAGCAATACGTCATTTGGGGACGGTTACCTTAGATTTATTCTCCGATAACGATAGCATAATAGTCTTCTAAATCTTCATGAAGAAGCGAAGAATATCCTAATGAAGAGGCTAATGCATCAAACTCTATAGCAGTAACAATCTGACAAGAACCAATTTTTTCTACAATTAATAAATCTTTATCACCGGTTATCAAATAATCAGCTCCCGACTCTAACGCTAATTCTAATAAATAATCATCTTTAGGATCACGGCAACGAGAAGAAATATTATCTATTTTGTAGTATAACGTCTCTTGAGTCACAAATTCCCATAGCATATCGAAATGTTCTTTAGAAAAATATTTCGCAAATTTAGGGCGTAAGGCAACGTCTGTAATCTCATCTAAAAGTTCTTGAGAAACAACCAACTCTATATTCCCGTTGGATATGAGTTCCAGCAGGCAAGACAACTTCTTACCTATCAGAAAACTAATCCAAAGATTTGTATCAACAATTATTTTTATCCCGCAATCGTTTTTCATATGCCTCTTGTCTAACAGCTTCCACTTCAGCATCTATTTCCACTTGTGAAATTTCATCTGTTTTAAAAGCATTCAATAATCGTCTCAACTTAATGCCGCGCGTTTCGACAGCAAGTGCACGACTCAACTCCAATTTGTCATCATCAGAGAGTTGTTGAGTTAACTCCAATATCTGATTATAATTCAGACGTATTTTCAATGATACAGTTGCCATACAATTACACATTGATATTACTTGTAAACAAAAGTACGACTATTTATGCAACTATCAAATAAAGATGCGATAATTTTCTTAATGATTATGCCTAAATGAAAAAAGCCGGAATAATATCATTCCGGCTTAAAAATAAAACTGCAATAGTTTATCCTATTATTTCTTGCAACAACCTTTTATTTGCTCTACAATATATGCCACATCTTCATCCGTCACCCAAGGACCGGCAGGAATACATAAACCCATATTAAACAAACGTTCAGAAACACCATTCACATAGCAAGGATTATGGGCATAGACAGGCTGAAGATGCATAGGCTTCCACAAGGGACGGGTCTCAATTCCCCGTTCATCGAGTTTACGGCGGACCTCATCATAGGTAGTACCGGTCTTCACAGGATCTATCAGAATAGTAGACAACCAGTAATTAGCGTTGAAACGATCATCAGGATTAGATTTCAACGTTATACCGTCCACACCTTCAAAAGCCTGCTCGTAAAGAGCATGTACATGGCGGTGATGCGCAATATGCTCATCCAATACGGTCATCTGACCACGACCGATACCTGCACAGATATTACTCATACGATAATTGTAACCGATCTTTTCATGCTGGTAATGAGGGAAAGGTTCACGAGCCTGCGTAGCATAAAACATGGTCTGCTTCTTTGCCGCTTCATCAGGAACGATTAACGCGCCACCACCCGAAGTAGTGATCATCTTATTTCCATTGAAAGACAACACACCAAAAGTACCGAATGTACCACACTTTTGTCCCTTGAACTCAGAGCCTAAAGCCTCGGCAGCATCTTCCAACACAGGAATATCATATTTCGATGCAATAGCACAAATCTCATCAATTCTGGCAGGCATACCATAAAGATGAACCGGAAGAATAGCTTTGGGCTTTTTACCTGTTTTCACAATTCGGTCTTTGATAGCTGCTTCCAGTAAAGCAGGGTCCATATTCCAAGTGTCTTCTTCACTATCGATAAATACAGGGGTTGCCCCCTGATAAGCTACAGGATTAGCTGAAGCACAGAAAGTGAATGACTGGCAGATCACTTCATCACCTGTACTGACCCCCAACTGAATTAAACCTAAATGGATAGCTGCTGTACCTGCCGATAAAGCAACGACTTCCTTATTCTGTCCCACAAAATGTTTCAGGTCGTCTTCGAAAGCATTGACATTGGGTCCCAAAGGAACTACCCAGTTGGTATCAAAGGCTTCGCGTATGAAGTCTTGCTCCTTGCCGCTCATATGAGCAAGGCAAAGATAAATTCTCTTGTCCATTGAATTATATGATTAGAAGAAAACGATAAATAGAAAAGTAAGAGTATAAAAGGGAAGGTTATTTACGCCATAAATAATAAGGCGCAAATAACCATTTTATGATATTACAAATCTTTTCCCAATATCGTATAAATAATGATTTTAATGTCATTCCAAAAAGACCAGTGATCCAAATATTCTATATTAATTCTCACTTTATCAGGGAACAGTACCTCATCATTATACCTTTGAGGTTCTTCCTGTTGTGCTAATAATTCTTCTTCATTTCGGTATTTTAAACTCGCAGGTCCAGTGATACCCGGTTTTAATAGTAACATCCTTCTATTTTCACCTTCTAATTTATCAGCGTACCCCGGTACATCCGGTCGAGGACCAACAAAACTCATGTCCCCTATTAATACATTCCACAATTCGGGCAATTCATCCAACTTATATTTCCGTAATTTTGCTCCCAAAGGAGTGATACGACTCTCTCCTTGTACAGAGATCGAACTACCAGAATGATTTACCATCATAGAACGAAACTTATACATGGTAAATAATCGTCCATATTGCCCTACTCGCTTTTGGGTAAAAATAACAGGACCATCTGGCATTTTGATACGAATCAAAATGCCAACTAGTAATAAAACAGGAAATAAAAAGAACAAACCGAAAAGCGATACACCACGGTCAAAAAACACTTTCAATAACATATTAAAAGTTTCCCCCCTTTTTTCTACACACATTCAGTATCCCCATAAATGATCCCCAGCCATACGATAAATGCAATACAATAAAAGAACTTAACAGATAGTAAAAATTCAACTTTCTATTTAGGCTAAGTGATAAACATATTGTAGATATACAAAGCGTATATAGCAATAATGACAATAAAGTTACCAACACTAATGGCATATAAAATACAGATAACACTATTGGCAATAGAAGTGAAAGTAAAAAAAACAATGGAACAAAATGTCTGACGGACAATGAGCGAAACTGCCTAGTATAATATACAGTCAAGATATTCCATTTCCCATTTCCAAAATTATTCCTAGCCAATCCTTTAAAAGTTTCACGTGCCAAATAGATACAGTATGTATCAGGAATTAAAAAAATGCGTCCCCCCCCACGAATTATACGCTTATTCAGCTCTATGTCCTGATTTCGTATTAGTCTTTCATCATACTCCCCATACTTCTCAAACACTCCTCTACGCCAACAACCAAAAGGAACAGTATCTACATTCACCGGCTTGTTAACTCCCAACCGAAAAGTAGAATTTCCAACACCAAACCTATTACTTAATACCTCCTTTATGGCAAGCGTTTTTGAATTTCGATTTAGCACATCCGTCCGACAAGCTACCCCCACATTATCTGCATTCAGTTCAAAAAGTTTTTTCTCCAAAACCGAGAAATAATTGATAGGATATTGGGCGTGGGCATCCAAACGCATTATCACATCTCCTTTAGCTGCCTTAATGCCTATATTCATTGCAACCGGAACTATTCGCTTTACGTTGTCAACCAAATGAATAAAAGGATACTTCGTGGCATAATCTCCAATTATATCTCGAGTACTATCCTCACTCATACCATCCACAAATATTATTTCAAGCCTTTCTTTCGGATAATCCTGAAGCAAAATAGACTGAATGCAGACATCAATATATTTTGCTTCATTATATACCGGACAAACTACAGAGAGCATTACAATCTTCCGTCAATCATTTCACGATTCAGCATACCTTTTACATCATATACCACACCATTCTCACATTTCAGGAAAGTACGTATATCCTCCTGTTTGAAAGCATCGTGCGCCACACCAAGAATCACGGCATCAAACTCCTCTTTCAGCTCCTCCAAGGATTTATTGGTCAGTTCTATGTCATATTCATGCTTCACGTGCATACCATTCGCCCACGGGTCATATACAGTGATGTTTGAACTATATTCGCTCAATGTAGAATAGATATCCACAATCTTTGTGTTACGAATATCCGGACAATTCTCTTTAAATGTGATACCCAGCAACAGAATCTTCGCATCCTTCACCAGTACCCCCTTCTTGTTCATCAACTTAATGACCTGATTAGCCACATAGTCCCCCATACCATCATTTAATCGACGAGCCGCCGACATCACTCGAGGAAGCACTCCATATACCTGAGCTTTCTGAATCAAATAATAGGGATCCACACCGATGCAATGTCCCCCCACCAGCCCGGGTTTCAATTTGATAAAATTCCACTTGGAAGCGGCAGCATCTATCACGTCGTGGGTATCAATGCCCATGGCATTAAAAATCTTAGCCAGTTCATTCATGAAGGCAATATTCACATCTCTCTGTGAATTCTCAATAATCTTCGAAGCCTCTGCCACTTTTATGGATGGTGCTTTATGCGTACCATTCACCAAAACAGAATTATATACCCCATCCACAATGTCCGCAATTTCCGGCGTAGAACCTGAAGTCACTTTCTTGATTTTCTCCACTGTATGTTCCTTGTCACCCGGATTGATGCGTTCGGGAGAATAGCCAGCAAAAAAATCCGTATTGAACTTCAAGCCAGACACCTTTTCTACGACAGGCAGGCACTCCTCCTCCGTTACACCGGGATAAACCGTAGACTCATACACCACAATATTCCCTTTGGATATAACCTTACCCACCGTCTCACTGGCTCCCCACAAAGGTTTTAGGTCAGGATGGTTATTTACATCTACCGGAGTAGGAACAGCCACCACGTAAAAGTTACAGTCCTTTATGTACTCCAACTTCGCGGTACAGAAGAAACCATGATTTTTTATAGCATCCTGTAGCAATTCGTCTGACACCTCTAACGTTGCGTCATGTCCACCCATCAAGGCATCCACACGCGCCTGATTCATATCAAACCCTACTGTTTTATATTTTGTCGAGAAAAGACGAGCCAAAGGAAGCCCTACGTAACCGAGACCGATTACGGCAATTTTAATGTTTTGCATAATGATATGATTCTTTTGTATAAAAAAACTATTTTGAACCTCTATTTAATTACCTATTTTATCAATTCAAATTTATGGAATTACCAACATACCCTTGCAACCTATGCTTAACATATTCTACTGAATAATACTCGCTCATCCAATAAGCATGTTTCGACATTTGTAATCTCAGATGTTTATCAAAGAGTATTACTTCTATTGCTTTCAAATAAGATTTTGCATTAAAAGTGTCACAAAGAAATCCATTTACACCATCTATAATAAACTCATCATTATATTTCCAATTAGATGCTATAATTGGTAATCCTACGGACAAAGCCTCAACCAAAATACCCGGACATCCTTCACCTTCATAATGTGACGGAAAAATCAATACATCATATTGTTTCAATGTAAGCACTACCTCAGACGGTTGTAACTCACCTTTATACTCAAACATTGGATTATCTGATAAGTAAATATCAAAATAGTCATCCTTTTTCTGACCATAAAAATCAATCTTAACCATCTTAGAAAGACCTGCAGCACAAAGACATTTCGAAACTTCAACCAAAGTATCCAACCCCTTACTTTGTTCAACACGAGATATAAAACAGATTCTCAGCATGTTATCTCTTACAAAAGATGTTATTCTATCTAATATAGGAGGCTGAAACTCTTTGCGTTTTATAAGAGCGTTAGCCTGCATAGTATGTAATAAACGCCTGTCCTTTTCTAGTAACATTACTTTATCTATCAATTTTTGCTGTCCATTCTCAAACGGAATGATAAATCCACTCTGTCCGTCCTCCACAAATTCATGAGAGTGTTTCCATTCAGTTACAATCACAGGAATACCGGAAATATAAGCATCTACTACGGAAACTGGGAGACCTTCGGTAAAGTAGTAATGTGTAGGAAAAAGCATCACATCATACTGGCTGATTGTATTATAAATCTCTGATGGTTGCAAGATACCCATATAATCCACAAATGGATATTTTGTAATGTTTTCCTCAAAAAATGTTCTATCATCTTCAGATACGGGTCCCAAAAAAGTGATTGAAAACTTATCTTGCAGTTTATTTTTAGCGATATAGTCTGCGAGATTGAAAATCCAGTCCAAGCCCTTCATTTTGTTGACACGCGCCATAAATACCAGTCTCAACTTCCTTGAATTGAAACGCTCAGAATCGAATTCAAAAAAACGGAAGTTTGGAAAGATATCCACATTTTGAAAGTGATAATATTGTTTCAACTCATTTTCCAAACGCTGTGTTTCTACATGGATGCCTGCTATACGTTTGAGCATAAAACGATGAACAGGCATTTCTAATAAAAACTCTTTCAGCCATCCCCCTACCACAAAATAATGGATTTTAAAACGGAAGACAACAGATAAACAGAAGACAAGGGGAAAAAATGATTTCAGATTATTTTGAGCCGGAAGATAAAACAGTATCCTACAGCAAATCATCTTCCAGAGTAACTTGACTATACCAAGCCTGTGATATTTAATATTTTCTGTATCATAATAATCTACCTCTCCTTCCACCTGTTCTCTGACCAGTCGATAAACGCCACGAGTCTTTACAGTTTGTCCATCAAGCTGATTGGTACAATAACCGAAATAACCTACTACCAATGTCTTACTCATTTCCTCTATTTTGTGCTGTTGAATGGAGAAAGAAATAACTTCATATAACGATTTACAATTATATTGTAAATGCGATATCCATTCTTTCCGTCAAAAGTTTCAATATATCTATCAAATAGTTGTTGCCTGCCTGACCACTTAGGGTCTTCAGAACTTCTTACCATATCAAAAAACTCTACCACCTTTTCATCTGAATTAAGTTTGTAATACTTCTCAACAAGCTCTGGATTATTAACCTCTACATTCATATCATATCTCAGAGGAATCCCAATCGGCTTATTAGCAGCCAATACAAAATAAATCAAAGAACAATTAACATCCACCATACAAGCATCAGCTATATGCAAACCTATCAAGTAATCACTGGTTGTATCCCAGACTATATTAGGGCTATTTTTACAGAAATCTACAAATATTTCATAATCTTTTATAGACCAAAAAGTTCCTACTAACTCATGAATCAAAGATGGATGTAATCTGAATATAAAGCCCATATCCTGATGTCTTTTACAATAATCCATAATTGTCTTGAAATAAAGGTCAAAAGTCACTTCGTCAGAAACGCCATGCATCCTAATACCATGGTCAGTCATCAACATTACGGTTTTCTTACCCTTCAATTTTTCCCATCCTTTAGGATAAAAAACTGGAGAATTAAGTTCTCTATATGCCAAATCAAACTGGGCTGGTGATATTCGTTCTATTTTATCCCGACCTATGGCATCTATCAAACGATTGTAACAAAGGTTGCCAACACAACACATATCCGCATTATAGCGTTGCAGATTCATGCGTTTTACCGTTCGGTCACCAAACCATATCGACCCTATACCCAAAGGCACAAGAGCAACATATTTAGAGAACTCCCTTATTTTTTCCAGTTGTGGAGGATAGATTATCTCTAAATGATAAAGTACTGATATATCAGGGCAATCTTTACTTAAATCATAATTATAATCCTCCACATACTTGAACTTTAAATCCTGCATTTGCTTTATCATGCCGTAAGGAGAATTCCCAAAAAGCACGATAAGAAGATCAAAACGTTCATCATTTCTGAAACTCTCACAAACTGTCTGAATCACACTGAATGTTGATTCACTACAATGAAAAAATCGTATCCTTATTTTATCTTCAGAATTCAAATAACTTTCAGAGTGGTTATTGTCATCAAGTTCAGTTACACTCACAACATTGCTCACAGCCAATCGGGTTCGCATATCACTACGATACTTCCTACCAGTCTCTTCATTAAGGATTTGTGCCGAACCCTTAAAAAATGATTCAATCTTAACTCCGATAGAACTATGTGCTATTTTTACCAACGCTTTTCGATAAAGTAGTTTTAATGTCATTTTGATATTTTATTTTTTATTTTCAACGTCAATGCTTTAAGCTCAGTAAGTTTAAGCGTATGAAGAACTCCCAAATACGTACAAAAACATACTACCGTAGCGACTACTAACACATAAAAATGACTTTCGATTTTTATGTATAACACGGCACAAGTCAATATTGCCGATATAATGGCGGCAATGCCTACTTTTGCAAAAAAGACATAGCAGTCTTTCCACGAAACATTTTCAAAAACAGAGTTTATCCTGTTGAAATAGAGAAGACAAGAAACCATATGTGAAATACTTGTTGCTACGGTTATACCTAATATACCCCAAAATCCTGACAACAGAATAGTTAATGATATATTTATCGTTATCGCAATCATACCGATTGCCATTGGAATCCGTGTGTTTTCTATGGCAAAAAAGGGACGCTTGGCAACCACCATTACAATACGGGGTACAAAACCTATGGCATACCCTATTAAAGCCTGTGAAGTGACAAATACACTTTCTGAATTAAATTTACCGCGTTCGAATACAAAAGAAACGAGATGATCTGCACAAAATATGGTAACAATGCTGATAGGAATAACCATTAAAGATATATATTTTATAATCTTTTTCAACTCATTTATCATCTCATCATATCGCTTTTCGATTACAAGTGCTGAAAAAAATGAGAGAAGAACAATTGTCATAGTTTGCATAAACAAGGCAGAAACAACATCATTCAACGTACCGCTGTATGACAAACCTGATACATATCCTACACCTTGCTTTGTAGCGAGATATTGATCCACCAACGCATTTATCTCCCCTACGGCTTCTCCTAATAACAAAGGAAGAATTAACAAGAATAATTTTTTTATATCTATATCTTTCGAATAAGAAAAACGTCTGAATTTTAATACCCGCCGAACACAAATATACAGCACGGCTGTTTGTATCAGATAAGCAGCCAAAAAACCAATGACAACCGCATTTACACCAATCTGATCAGAAAGAAATACAATAAATACAATAAGTGTCAAATTTTGCACACACCCCATCAACGCACCGGGAACAAATTTCTTATGCGCATTCAACACACAAGTAAATATTGTTGTAATAACATAAAATATCGCCACAAGACTTAGTTCTCTAATATAGAATGTCAACAAATCAACCTCTTTTGCTGTATAATTTGATGCCATTAATGATGAAATATAAGGTGATATTACAAAAATCACAGCTGTCACGATGAAAGAAAAAGGCAACATTGAACATAATAAAGCCGAAATAAACCTATTACCGGTTTCCGAATCATCTTTTCTTGCCGTATTGTACATAGTAAGCCCTACAACTGCCAAGCAAGAGAATATGGTAAAGACAAAATTATTAACAATAGTGTTTGCCAAGTAGAACATATCCACTTCTACAGACGTACCAAAATATGCCGCCAACATAGCACTTTCAACAAATCCCACTATTTTGGATACGATAATCACTATCAGTACACCCATAGCAGCGGAAGTAATAGTTTTATTTTCTTTATTCAATATCATTATTCAATACGAAAAATGTCACATTTAATTAAATCTCTTAATGAGCTTGCACTTGTGCCTTGTTTTGATAAAGGGAACAAATGACGTAAGACAAAAGGATAAGTCCAAGTGGGCTAAAGAATTCCGTACTAATAAAAAACTCAAATACAATAAGAAACAGAATAATTGCCACATAAGATTTTTTTAAGCGAATGGTTTTTAATGCCAACCGATAAAACACACCGAAGTATAATGCCACGCCCAATATACCCGATTTATAAAAAGTACAATAAAATTGACTGTCTGTTACATTCACATCTTTGATTGAAAATTCTCCTAAACCAGTCAACCAATACTTAACTATTATAGTTTTCATAGCATTTACAGCACCATCTTCACCAAATCGTGTTTCGAGAGATCCCCCAATGTTACCCTCTGTCAAATATTGGAGATAATAATCGAGATATAAAACATCACCTAATAAATTATAGAGCACAACTACGATAAAGGCCAAAAAGAAAATAACCACAGGCAGTTTATAATCTTTCTTGGAAGTACGAATCCAGAACAATCTAATAATTAAACAAAATACTAACACAGCTACTCCCCCCAGAAAGAAACGCTTCGAACTTGAGCACAACCCCACAAAAAGACTACACAACACCATAAGAATGGAGCCCCATCTCAAGTCTTGAAAGTATTTTACTATAAAAATTCCTATTCCAAGCATACTCAAAGAGCCAACTAAAGAAGAAGTGGTAAATGTGCCATGAAGACGTCCTATAGAACCTCCTCTTTCAAGTGTAGATTCAAGACTTCCCGTATTCCCCATGTTTCCAAACAACCGCATCCACGTCTCCAAAACTCGATTCGGGCTCCATATTTTCAACAGGTTAAACTCAATACATAACACTACACTATTAATAAGGATAATACAGGTCAAGATGAATATAAATCGGTCTCTAAAAACACTTGTCTTTGACAATACATTAATAATAAACAGAGATTTCACAGTACCAACGATGGCAAAAGCTGCTACCCCACCTTTTACATTATACAAAGTTAAACTAAGCACTGTAGCAAATAATGTTAATAAGAAAACCCAGACAAAAGGACTCATAGCAGAGGCTATATCATAGTTACATTTATTATATTTTTTATGCCATATATATAAGAATGGAAGAAATACGTAACTATATTGCAATGACAAACCACCCCAAAAAAATACCGGACAGCAAACAAGTAGAACACAAAAAAGCACAATCCCTTGGGCTGCATCCTTACACAAAAGCTTGTAATTAACTACCGATATTATTAATCCCCAAATAATATTCATATAATCTATTCGGCTATTTATCGTTATATTACCATTTCCACTTCACTAAATACTTATACTCTTCCACTGTTTAATTTATAATCGTAGCTATATGCACCTTCAGCTCTAAAGTCACTATTGTAACGAAATAACACCTCCTTGAAAATTTCTTCGTATTTAGGTATAAAGAGATCCTCTTTTTTCATCATACGATTAATTATCTCTTCCGCAAATGGACGAGTTAGCGATAAATCATTCTTCCCACCGGAAAAATTAGTACCTTTCAGAGAACCTGGCGAAACATTTAATATTTGATTGGTAAATCCACCTTTAAGTAACTCCACGTTCAAACTCTCTATGAATATCTTTAGAGCGGCTTTTGATGCACCATAAACAGAGAAAAAAGGAGAGGACATAAATCCAGATATGCTCACTAAAACTGTACAATAAAAGTCCTCATTAGACTTCATCCTATTATAGAAATGCTTGATAATACGCATTACTCCAATGGAATTGATTTGCATGGTTCTCACCAGTTCGTCTTCTGATAGATTTTCAAAAAGCGAAAGTTTACCTACACCTGCTGTAATCACCAACTTATCGACATCAATAAAACCATCAAAAACTGAATAATCATCAAATTGTAAATCAAAAGGAATAAAATCGACATTTCTCGGCAGTAAAATATCAGAACAAATCTTATCTATTATCGTCACCTTTCCAGTCTCTGACAGAATTAGCGCTATTGCTAAACCTATACCGTTACTACCACCTACAACAAGAGAATGGCCTTCCCTACTAATCATAGTATTTTCAGTCATTTTAAAATTTTCGTTCTGTCCCCTTTTATATACTCCTCTATTATTCCTGCAATGGTCACCGACTCTATCCAGCTTAACTTGTAGCTGCTGATTCTCCCCTGCACAATCATAGAGGCAAATTCTTGGATTTCATAGCGTAAGCCTTCACCTTGCCAAGCATAAAAATATTTTTGGTTCAAGTTCTGATCTTCATATCTTACTTCAAAATAATTGGTTAACCACCAAGGAGAAGGAACTAGAACATATCCCTTTGTGCCTGAGATTACTAAATTACCTTCGGTTTTCACACCAAGCCCAAGAGTAATAGATGAAGTTGCATTGTCGTAGTTAATCACTCCCCGTGTGAAGACATCAACACCATTCACTATTTTAGAATGGAAATTTAACTCGGCATAATCCATTCCAAGTAATTTGACAATAGACATCAATGGAAAAGAAGATAATTCTGTCATACTCCCTCCCGCCTGGTTAGCATCCAACTCTCGTACATCACCACTGACCAATTTAGACAAGGAAGCTTTCACATCTATTACATCACCAATCACACCACTCTTCACCAATACTTGCAAATGGTTCCAAGCGGGGCTGAAGGCTGTCTTAGAGGCTTCGAGCAGTACCAGATTCTTCTTTCGCGCAAGTTCATATAGCTCTTTTGCTTCATCACCTCTCAACACCATTGGAATTTCACAAAGTACATGCTTTCCAAATAACAACGCTTGTTTAATATACCCGTAGTGCGTTAAATGTGGAGAGGCGATATATACCGCATCAACCTTTTCAAGAAAACTGTCAATATCATCGTAACGACCTTTGACGGCAAATTTTTCCGAGAAAACATTCGCTTCAGAAAGTTTTGGATTGTAAACAGATGTAACTTCCACGCCACTAACGTATTTACTTTCAGAAATAAACCGTCCGGCTATTCTTCCTGTACCAATGATACCAATATTAATATCTGTTGTAGTTTTAGCACGAAGCATGGTAGAAGAAATTCCTTCTGTTCGAGGTAAATAAACCACTTTACAATATTCATTTAAGTATTCAAATTTGCCTTTCCAATCCGAACCTATGGCAAATATATCAATCCCAAACTTTTGAATATCATCTATTTTCTGCCCGACATAATCTTCAATAATAATCTCATCCGCATATCCGGTAGCCTTTACCGCATCCACTCTTTCCAACACATTGTTACGAACATTCAGCTTTCCCCTGCCACGATCAAAACTGTCACTGGTAACTCCCACTATCAAGTAGTCACCAAGTTCCTTCGCTCTTCGTAGAAGATTGATATGACCCTCATGCAGAAGATCATAAGTTCCGTATGTAATTACCTTTATCATATATTTAACAACGACTTTTCTTGTTTTTCAAATTCATCATACCTTGGCTAATTCGGTCTTTCAAGAAGATAGTGAAAAAATATTTGGTTTTTTTTATATAGTCTATCACTACAAGAAATAACAATGTCCTCAAAGGCACCAAATATCGTTTCGTACACTTTGAGAAACCAAAAAGATAGTTCGGATCTACTTTGTGTGAATTATATACAGATTCATAAGACTCAATACACATCTTCTTATATTCAAAGTCACTCATATTAATTGCTTTTTCAATATAGGTATCCACAAGATTGCCTGGAGATGTCGATACTGAATAGTCCAAGTATTCAGGCAAATAGCCGTATACTTCGCATTCCCCTTCGCAATAATTCCGAGCAGGAATTGACATTATGCCATTAATCGCTCCCACCGACACGCCTCCCGCTACGCTTATATTCAAATGAGCATGTTTTATACAAGCAGGCAATACTTCTGGAGAAATACTACCTAATAATTTTATATCCTTTTGAATATTCGGATTTAATTTTTCAATCTCTTGTATTACCTTAAACCGATGAGGGCCATCTCCCACAATATCTAATCGTATCTGAGGGTATTTTTCCTTTAAACGCCCATATGCGCGTATTAAACCTAAGATGTATTGTTTATGAGGAAAATCAAATCTTCCGATGGTTATTATTGTAAAATTACAACGTTTGATTCGTTTTTCTAATTCATCATAATTCAAAAGAGGCAAAGACTCCACATCCTTTAATAATTTGATGTCCCTATTACTTATATGTACATGATAATTATTTTCTAAAGCGTCTATTTGCTTTCTTGCATAAAAGCACAGATGATTGTTATTTTCCCATTCCGTAAAAACCGTACACATACATTTATATACCATGAATTTGAGTGGATTGCAAAATATCGCCTCCAAATAATAAGCATCGCCTTTTGTATCAGGAATTCCATAAATTGACTTAATGTTTAAATCCGGAAAACTTCTCACAATAGTATCTGCTTTCAACTTTGCCATAGTCGTACATGAGAAAATAACAATCTCTTCATCTTTTGACAGATTCAATTTCTCATGTTTAAACCAGAAAAGCAGATTCGAATTGACTTTTACAATTTCTAACCTTGGGTCCTTTATAACATCATCGTATACCTTTCCCGTTTGAAATCTAATATTCTGCATCCAAATAACCCGTACTCCATGATTTAGCATATATTTCATTAAATAATAGAGATATTTTTCAATACCACCAATGCTTATCATAATAGGATAATTAACAATAAATGTTCGTTTCATATAAGCACTCTTACTTAAAATTCCTCTTTTATCAATTGATATTTTTCCTTTATTAAATAGCCGTTTCTACATGTAAATATTTTCCACCTACCAAATATTACCTTTACTTGATTATAACCGTAAAATTCATTCATCAAATCTTCTGCAATCTTCTCCGTCAGGTTCTTTATTACAAATCTTGACATATTCGTTTTTTGTAATGGTTCCTGATTTATTATAGTCAACTTTACCTATTGCGAATTTGATTGAATAGACGATTGCCTTTACAAGATAAGGAATAAAAACTAAACAAAAAATTATTGTAAATAACTTAGAAGAGCCTGTATAAAGGATAATTATATTAATCAAACCTATAATCCCCATTATGACAACCAAGAAAAGATTGGGTTTGAGATTAAGTTTCCGATTCGCAAATATACGAATCAGATCATTAAGCAATGTCTTTGAGGCAGAATCCAGTGATGTTACAGCAAACCCCAACATGGTAAAAGCTGTTAGGGTATATATCATCCAACCGCGTGAGAATGACAAGGTATATCCTGTTGCGGCACTTACTAAATGCCACATAGACGTAAGGATAATCAATGATATCGTACCATATTTAATAATATTTTTTACACTATACCCATTACTACAATATGCAACAAATCGACCACAGAATATGGACCACGACACAACAGTTGCCTCAAAATACCACCAATATGGATTAGTCAAGAGTTCTTTCCAAGGTTCATTATTTATCATCCCTTGGAAAGGTAGTATTTTACTAGTGTCTATACTTTCGTTGCCCAAAGTACTAATCGTAGTGAACAGGGTTATAGTCGTAATCAAAAACATGTAAATATTAATACGTGAGTACTTTACCAGTAAATTGAATTTTACCGATAAGGCAGCAAGAACTATGAATGTAATTATAATAGCTAAAATAGAAGATATACGAATTAGCTCACAATCAATGTTTAACGGTAGAAGAATAGTAGTTGCAGCCATAGGTATTGAAGTAGAAAGACCCACAACTATTGAAAGGGAATTTAATATCACACTTGATCTTTTTTTGTAAGTAGCCAAGCTGTATATACCTGCTGTTATCATAATAGTTGTTTGCCCAAGCGTGTAGAACAAGTCAGCATTCCAAGTACCAAAAGTATTTTGAAGCTCAGTAGGGAAACTACCTACAAGATAAACACCCGTAAAAGTACATGCCAGCATAGCCATGTAGCTAAATTTACTTTTGATAACTTTATGTTGATCTACCAGCCAAACCACTCTATTTCCGTGGTCAGACACATATAAACACACGTTAGCAATAAAACTTAGGAGAAAAACGCCCAAATAGATGGTAAGCATGACCGGGTAATCCATTCCTGTGCCCTCAAGCCCATTCATCCTTTGAAAATGGGTGATAATTGATTCAATATTCATAAATTTTATGTCTTAGAAATAATAGCCAATATTCAAATTCAACCTTGTATGCCACTTATTATCCGCTCCGGTTGCAAAAGAGTTTTCCCAATCCGGACTAATCCATGGTTGATTCTTTGCAGCTACAACATCTGCGTAAATATAAACCGGGCCGGTTGACACACTGCACCCCACTACATTCATATAAGAATCATTGAATCCTTTTCTTGCCTTGTACATATAGCTGTAATCATTATAAAACTTTATGTGATCAATCAATTTGTTTACAAAAGGAATAGTATATGATAGACAAGCACTATAAGTCTGACCTTTGTCTACAACCTGATAAGGAGCGTCAAATGCTACCATTGAAACATAGCCATCTTCTTTTGACTCTTCACAACCATAATCAAAATACGTTACCTGAGTTTTGAGATTCCAATTCTTCCAATCCAAAACAAGATGCATAGCATAAGCAAAACGTTTATCATTATGCCTTGAATCAATATTGTAAGCATTTCCAATAAATCCTGAAATACCCGCCTCATACTTAACATCTGCCTCTCCTTTATAAGCCACTCTACCACTTATCGTATTAGTTTCTTTGCTACGACCAGCCAAGTCGTAAGAATAACGGCGACCGGAAACGACAGAACCTTCCCCATTCAGCAAATCTGAATTCTTAAAGAAAGCCATATTGAACTGCCAATGCTTGGTAACATACTGATAACTAATACCAAAATCATCGTCATCCTCCAAACCTATGTAATAATTTATATTGAAGAAATAACTATTTGACTGGTAAGGCTGAATTCCAAAGGGCACTATAGTCTGACCAAATCGCAATTGATTCTTATCATTGAATTTATATCCTATCCAGCCACTCTTAAGCATACCTCCACCGTTTGATTCAGAGTAGAAACGATACTCAGCATGGAACACCAATTTTCTATATGCTCCATCAGCATTCAAACGCAACACATCGTATAAAAAGGAACCACCTTGATTACGACTATCTGGATTCCAATCGTTATAACGATAATTAAAACGAAGGCAACCACCTAATTTCAGTGTAGGTTTTTCCCTTTCCTGAGCATAAACGCTGTTTATCAACAATCCACCCAATAATATAATTATAAACCTTTTAAAATTATATTTCATTATTTTCCTTCTAACCCTTCCTTGTAAACTTTACGAAGAAAATCGAAATCAGTATACTTGATCACCATATCCTCACCATCATCATTAATAACTTGAACATTCTTGTTGATTGCATCAACAGTTGATATCATATCCTCAATATTTTCACTGACAAAAGAGAAATTACCAACCCCCCTGTAAGGAACAGCATCATCACCTACCTGCTTTAGAATATCCATTTTCAGGTTTGGTATTTCTTTCAATTTTTCAAGGCCCCTATATTCAACTATTTTCCCTCCCTTATTTGTCCAAAGGATCATTCCTGTTCCACATTTCACAAAAGCACGTTTTTGAGGTTCCGGTAATAGATGCTTAGTTGCCAGACCGCGAGCATAGTCAACAATTATTTTTATAACATCACAGTTACACAAAGAATTATAAGTCTCATAAATTTGTTCACCAGAGAGACGATAGCCCATCTCAATTATATAGAAATGGGCATCTTCATCCAGCATAACTTGTACCCATGCGTACCCCTCTCTACAGCCAACAGCCTTTAATACCTCCTCTATTTTAGGATTAATTTCCGAAATGAATTTTTCAACATGGTGGGTTGCCGTAGAAGTAATTGTGTAACAGTTCTTCGGCTCTCCCGGCTGTGAATACATTCCATTAAGTGCAATAAGTCTGATATCACCATCTGCTATTGCATAACCACTCCACCATTCTTCGCCATGCAACATACGTTCAACAATAATCTTATTATTCTTTGACAATGAGCGAACGTACCTATATGCCTTGATCAGTTCTTCTTTATTGTAACAATAGCTAATACCACGGTTTCCGCTCATGTCAACAGGTTTACACATTACTGGAAATTGTACTTTATCAAGTTCCTCGTCTGTTAAAGCATCCGAAATTTCGTAATCCATAGGTATCGGTGCGCCAAGTTTCTTGCAAAGAGCCTTGAAATCAGCTTTATCACGAGAATAATGCCATGCTTCAGGCGTGCAATAACATGGAAAACCAAGTCGCTTACACAGTTCCATTGTCATTTCCAAATTGAACTCACTTATTCCACAGACAACAGCTGTAACATTCTCCTCTCTGCATTTCAGTTCAAGCACATCAAGGTCTCCCGTATTTATCATCCAATATTCATCGGCATCTTTTTTAGCTAAAGAATGGTTTGGATCTAAATAATCTGTCACAATCGTATGCATACCCTGAGATTTTGCATACCTTAGTATTTCTCGGCTTCCTTGACCAGTGCCGAGCATTAATAATTTCTCTTTCATATTTAAGCATTTTTATCACATTCTATATTATTGGCTAGTCACATGAAAGACACATAACACACCTTCTCTTGCCCGATTGAAGGACAGGTATCTCATTAATGAAATTAACAGTTACTAATGCATCGTTACCAAGTAAAGACTTAAACTCATCAATAAAATGTTGCCTTTGTGATTTCAAAGATTCATCTCTAACACAGAGATTAACTTCATATAAATATTTACCCTTTTGTATAAATTGCCACTGATTAACATCAGGATTACTTAGATTCAACTAATAAATGCAACAGCATTTAAAATAACCAAGGGATGACATCCCTTGGTTGGCGTAAAAAATCACCTTAATTTTGTGGTTCCTACACTACAAAATTTATGGGACATTTAACGTTAGAACAAAGATACAAAATTGAGGCTTATAAAAGTCTAGGAAAAGGAATTACAGAAATAGCCAATTATGTTGGTCGGGACAAATCTGTGATTTCAAGAGAAATCAAGAGGAACGCCGATGCTAGAAGTGGTTTATATAAAGCCGATTTAGCGCAGCGAAAAACAATGAAAAGGCATCAGAACAAACGTAAACCATGTAAATTTAACGAACATATTGAAGCCAATGTAGTACACTATTTGAAACAGGATTTCAGTCCTGAACAGATAGTCGGAAGAGCTGCCTTGGAAGGTAAAGAAATGGTTTCTCATGAGCGGATATATCAATACATCTGGAAGGATAAACGAGGTGGTGGCAAGCTCTACAAACACCTAAGAACTAAGGGGAAGAAATATCGAAAAAGAGGTTTAGGCAAAGATGACAGAGGATTGATAACCAATCGGGTAGATATAGATAAGCGCCCCAGGATTGTCGAGGATAAGAAACGGGTTGGGGATTTAGAGATAGATCTAGTAATTGGCAAAGATCATAAAGGGGCATTGCTAACTATTAATGATCGCGCCACTGGGTTACTCTTTATGGGTAAGGTAGAGACCAAAGAATCAATCGAAATAGAAGCTAAAACAATTGAACTCTTACAAGATTGGAAACCGTTGTTACACACCATTACCTCAGATAATGGAAAAGAGTTTGCTAATCATCAGCAGATAGCAGAAAAGCTCGATATAGACTACTTTTTCGCTAAGCCCTACCACAGCTGGGAAAGAGGAGCAAATGAAAATTTGAATGGATTGATAAGACAATATTTCCCAAAAAAGTCTAATTTTACAAACATCACTCAGAAGCAAATTGACAGAGTAATAAGTATTTTAAATAACAGACCACGAAAAAGATTTGGATTTAAAACGCCCAATGAAGTTTTCGCTCAAAAATTAAACGAAAACATAGGTGTTGCATTTATAACTTGAATCCACCTTATTATAAATATCGTATGGACAACTATTGAACATATCTATTTGTCTTCCATTAGTACAATAAATCAAATCTGTTTTACGACCAATAAGATTAGAAAGCCCCATCAAAATACCATCTTTCACTTCTCCAAGCATTGCAGCATCACCAATATCATATCGTATCATTGGCATTGCATAATTAGTGAAATCCGTAACAACAATCCGACCAAGTTCTCCTGGCATAACTGGTTCTGAACTATTGAACTTCAGAACTTCAATGATACAGTTAGATCTATTAAGAGTAATCTCCGTTCCTGGCTGATTAATTTCAGATTGCCCCAATACTCCATTCTCTTCATTTGCATATTGTGAAACAACATTACAATACATTTTTTCATGTAACTTTCTTAAAGTACTATCCAACATCACCTCTCCCCCCAATATAAAAGTTGGATGGTTAATGTATTCCAAACCGTTTTCTATAGCATAAGTTGTAATTGTATCTATTGGTGTACAATAACCACGTATAACTTTTGCACCACTATCATTGAAAGCCCCAATTATTCTATTTATTTTTTCTTCATTAAGATTTGTATTGTCAATATAAGTAATGTTTAAGTCCTTCCTATAAAAGATTTCTTTATCGCCACCATAATAATGAGCAAGAGCTCTCATATGACACATAGGTTCAAAAGAATGGAACCCAACTAATTCATTTCCAAACTTGATTGTAGCAATACGTCGTGTACGACATCTTGTATCCTGCGGTAATGAAAATGGAGTCCCTGTTGAACCACTTGTTGATTGAATGTGAAGCTTTCCGTGTTGATTAGGAATCGATTCTTTAGAAGCAAGAAAATCTGTTGGATTTGCTCTAATCAATTGCTTGTCTATAATAGGAAAATCTTGCAGATTAATTGAACCAACCCTTTTATAGAAAGGAACATTATGAATGGCGAAATCAATGAAGCCAGAAAGACGTTGTTGACGAATTTTTTCACCTCCAACAGGATTATTATAGATGTACTCAATTTCCTTGAAATCATTCCACATATGTGAGCCTTGAATAAAATCCTTCATCCAAAACTTTTTACGCATATACTGTTCTTTTATGCTCATAGTCAACAACTATTTATTGTTCGTATTATATAATTCATATCTTCCCCACCATAGCGTTGGTCTATTGGTAAAGGAATGATTTCATCCACCATTTGATAATCTAAATCATTGGGTGAACACCACTTTTTCACATTATCCCAATAAGAAGCAACAAAAATGCCATTCAGAATGAGACGTTTTCTCAAATTTGTATTTTTAGTCCAATATGGATAAACCATCAACGGTAGATTCTTCATCGGAAGTTTTAGCATATTTAATTCTCCCAAGCTTTCATCCAGTATGTTTACATTATTAATACGCGCTTGACGGATAATATCAAAGTCAAGATTACGAAGAAGACGTTTAGTCAAGTCAGACATAACTTTAATCGGTTGATTTCTACTCATTCTCGCTATAGCCCTTGCCTCTTCCAAAGCAGTGTTTGCATTTTTTTCATATCTGACAAAAGCGTGGGGTAACCGATCATAAGTTTCATCTTTCTCCTTTATCAATAAACGTTCCTCTTTATGAGTATAAGTAATAGAACCAGAAGTAACACCAACAAACTTGTGAGGTGTGAAGAAAATATTCATTCCTTTCTGAGGCTCATAGAAAAAAGCTTGTGCGCTATCAACTATAAGTTGATACCCATACTTTGAATATAAATAATCTGTATACTTGCCTTTTAGACCATAGTAATTCGTATATATTAAGTACTCGTTCTCTTGAAGTTCAATATCTTCAGCTATTTCTAAATTAGAGTTGACATGATAATACTGATACATTAAACCTAACACGTTGATAGGTTGCATAACAGTATGACAAGTATAATACGGAATGTAAACCTTTGATATATTCCCTATTATTCTAAAAATATACTCTAAAGCATTACGCCCTGTGTTTAAGAGAACTCCGTCACAATGGGGAAAAGCCCTATCATATTGTAACTCAAATTCAAAATAACCGCCTATTTCTTTCATTGTAACTTAACTTTAATAAATTCATCTTTGCGGTCACAAAATTCGTTCATTTGCTCTACGGTGTTAAAATGGAAAAAGACTATACCAAGAGCTTTACCTGCCCCATCAAAAGAGCTCACTTCATCACCATTTTTCTTATAGATGCACTTTCGATAGATGAACGGTTCGAGTTCTGGAGAAAATTCTATTCCAGCAAATTTTCCATCTTTGTAACAATGAAGCACATAGTGCATGAAGCAGCCTGGCTTCTCCTTAAAATTCAATTTAGGAACTTCCCCCATTGCTACAGCAATGTTTGCCTTCACAAGGTCAACACCAAAAACATCACTAAGCTGAATAGGAATCATGTTGCCACCAGCCCGTGGACCAAGTTCAAGAAAATGAGGCTGATCTTCTTTATCAAGAATCAGTTCTATGTTCATCTCACCAAATTGAATATTAAGAAGGCCAATAAGTCTCTGTAGCTCTTGGTGTAAAACATTGTGCTGATATTCAGTCAATGCACATGGCTTCCTTTTCCCAATAGGAATAAGTCCACAACCATCGTAATCACGAAAACAATCCATTTCTCCATAGAGCACAATCTTCCCACTAACTACAAAAATGTCACCACCGATTACGAATGGATAGCCACGCTCAATAAATTCCTCAACAATAAGAATTTTATTACGGCTATAATTATCAGCGTAAGCAATTGCATTTGCAAAAATTTCATCAATATCAACATCAAATTTAGAGTCTATTTTTGTCACTCCCTTTGAACCTGACGAATCAGTAGGCTTAATGATTATTGGAAAATGAAAAGTACTAATGTTTTTTTTGAATTCCTCAATATTTATATCAGGTGAAAAATTGTAGTGTTGTGGACAAGCAAAACCGTTCTCCTTTAAGAAGTTGCGAAAGAGGTGTTTCACACCTAGAATTGCAACAGACTTACTTGGATTAGTCGGTAAACCCAACTCCTCTGCAACAATAGCAGCTGAAAATGCTGCTGGATCAGAAGCATAAGCAAGAATACCATTCACCTGTTCCGTTTTTGCAATATCATAGACTGCAGCAATATCAGTTGTACTTTTCTGATAAAACTTATCAGCTACATATTGTCCGGGATTGTCTGGCAAATAATCACAAAGGACAGTATAGTAACCCATCTCTTTAGCTGTTTCTATAGCAACAACTTGTTGAGCGGAACCACCTAATAACAAAATTTTTTTCACCATAATCCTAATAAACACCTATTTAAGAACGCATTGTAATATTTTAGTTATTTCTTTTCTACTCAATCCGCAATACATTGGCAAACAAATCACACTATCCGCCACCTCATGCGCGACCGGCAAATTAGCAGGATTAGCCGATTCCAACCCTCTATAAGTAGAAAACTCACTTATCAAAGGATAAAAATACCTGCGTCCCAAAACATTCCGTTCTTTCATCTTGAAATAAAGTTCGTCACGCGTCATGCCATATTTCTCAGCATCCACGAATATCGGAAAGTAGGAATAATTATGACGGACCCCTGGCATATCTTCCATAAATTTAATGCCATCCACGTTCGCCAACGCTTCGCGATATTTGACAGCTACCTGCCTACGGGTTTCAATCGCCACATCCACCAGCTTCAAGTTCAACAGTCCGTAAGCGGCACGCACTTCATCCATCTTACCATTGATACCGGGAGCAACAATAGTTGTCTCACCGGCAAAACCGAAATTTTTCAAATAATCAATACGTTGTTTGGCTTTTTCATCCTGACATATTAAAGCTCCTCCTTCAATGGTGTTGTAGACCTTCGTAGCATGAAAGCTCAATGTGGACATATCGCCCTCATTTAAAATAGACCTACCGTTTATTTCCACGCCAAAGGCATGAGCAGCATCATAAATCACCTTTAAGCCATACTTATCAGCAATTTCCTGAATACGTTCCGTATCACAAGGCTTGCCATAGACATGCACAGGCATGATAGCCGTGGTTTTAGGAGTAATAGCGGATTCTATCTTTTCAGGATCAATATTGCAAGTCACCGGATCAATATCCACAAATACAGGTTTGATGCCATTCCACCACAAAGAGTGAGTAGTAGCGACAAAACTGTAAGGAGTTGTAATCACTTCACCTGTGATACGCAATGCCTGCAAAGCACACATCAGAGGCAACGTACCATTAGTGAATAGACTGATATAAGGTACTTTCAAATATTCACATAAAGCCTTCTCTAACTCCTGATGATAATGACCGTTATTGGTCAACCACTTGCGATTCCATATATCCTGCAAGTAAGGGATGAAATCGTCCAGTGAAGGGAGTAATGGGGAAGTAACCGTAATTACTTTATTTTCCATTTTACTACAATAAATATATTTTTGATTTTCTACTCGCGTTTAAGTGCAATTTCTAATATGCCGCCTCTAACTTCACATCATACCTATTCTACGCATAAGCCGGACCATTATAGCATTTAGCAAACGCTCCCCAATCTTTAGATTGCAAAACACGGAACATCGGAGGATTACTTTTGATGAAGTTCGCGAAAAGAAGCAGGTTGCTTGTATTCGCTTTCACACATGCTCTGTCTAAACTCTTTACGCTTGCCTCACCGAAAACCGCATAATTGAAGCCCATTATCTGAAACATATCCCAACTGGCAAAGGCATCAGTTGCCTCCCTGTTGATTTTATGAACCTGCTCCAAACACTTATACTCGCGGATACCGCCTTTATAATATTGTTTAGTCCATTTGGGATAAAACTTTGAATATTCAGTTGTACCTTTTCAACTATGCACACGCACATAATATGCACTGACTAATCTTCTATATATTCCCAAGGATAGGGATTGTCAATCATATTCTGGAACTCAGCAATAGCTTCCTGTTGCTCTGAAGTGAGCAATGCTGAATCCCAAGAAGCGATGATTGTACGACCTTCGTCAGCCAAAGGCTCATCGAACACTTCGCCATAGCAGGCAGTGAGCAGACGAAGTTTCAAAAGTGAAGCGGGAAGAGCATCAAGTATATCCCAACAACGATCTAAGACTTCCTGAACATGTTGCGACTTCTCACCGTGGTCAATGAAAGAGGCATTGTAACCCATCAATAGTGCAAGACAAACATTCGCCTGTTCTTCAATGGTAGCCCCCTTGGCACCGGAATCATACAAGGCAGTGGTTAGGCAGTAGACTTCACCGTTACGACGGGACAGGTCATCGCTATAAATGGGGTTCCCGTCAACACCTAAATACATCAACTCGTGCGCTGCACGCTGAAGAGCAGCTGTTTCTGCAGAAAGAGACATAATTATTTTAATTTATGATTTCAGATTTATGATTTATCAACTGTCAACAATCAATCATTGATTATCAACTGTCAATTATTTGATTACTTCAATTAGGTTCGGATGGATGGTAGCCATGGCAACAGCGATAACACCTTGTATAGCAATGACCACACGGCGGTCACGCGAACCTTTCACTTTCAAGAAGATACCTTCCTGACCCTCGAAGTCACCACCCGTAATGCGAACTTTGGTACCTTTCGATAAATTCAGTTCATCAGGTTGGAAGTATAGAAGATGGTCGCTATAACTTCCGGCTACAGCAATGAAACGCTGCATCTCATTGTCGGGGATAATAATCTTCTGTCCGCTACGGGTATCGGTGATGTACTGCAGGTAAGCTACCTGAGACTTGATACGCTTCAACTCGGAAGGGCGAGCATGGACAAAAAGCAGATTGTGAACGACCGGAACCAAAACACGGATTTTTTTTCCTTTCTTGATGCTTATCTTGTATTGCATAGGGACGAAGCAGCCCAAATTTTCTTTCTCTAGTAGACGCATAGCATCGGGCTCTCTACGGTATGTAGCACGCATGGCATACCAGATTTCAGACTCTTTTTCAGTATCTTTTTCCGCTTCCATTCGATGAGTATTTCAGAAAAGGGTGTTCCTTCGGGGCTTTGAACTCCCAGAATACACTTGAAATTCAATCACTTGCGAACACTTTATGTAGAATACGGCAAGCTTCGTGCTCCTCTTGCCTATTGACTTTCCGTAGCTGTTCATTACCTTAATCATATTGCAGGTAAATAGCTATAAACGATAGGATTACAAGGAAAAAGTGCCTTTTAATCGTTCGTCTTTTGTGCACACCCTGAGCCTACATTTGCCCTAAGATTCTTTCAATAAAAAAGCAGGTGTAAAATCACAATTTTATTTCAGATATAACTCATTATGAATTAGTAATATATGACACTTTTAAGAAAATAAATCGATTTTATTTATCAGAATATTTTGTTGTTTCATTTCAGCAAACTATCTTTGTGCACATTAAACGAACGATTAAAAAACACCCCATATTTAACACAATTTTCATTGACAGCATTTTCATTTCATCGCTCTACTCGTCGATTTCATCATCATTGTAACCTTATCCCGTCAACCTCACAAAAGCGCATTTCCTTTTATAATAATGTGCCCGCACATACATACGCACAGGCGCGTATTTCCCTACTTTTTCTTTAGACCTTGTTACACACATTTTATTAGTAATAGGGGGTAGCCCCTCTACCCTATTTACACATTCGTGTGTAACACATAACATCAGAAATATCCATTTTTATATACGGAAATAGTACGCATTATAATTATAATCGTTAATTTTGCTTTCAAATGCTAACTAACAATAAATTACTAACTTTTAAAATTGTGGTTTTATGAATAAAAAAACACAATCTTGAGTATTGAACTCATAAAAGAGGATGCTTATGACATCCAGATCGAGAGAGAAGAAAACAGGATCAACATCCTGTTAGTTGAAAATGAAGCAGTTGACGAGCGCATAATCGTCAAAGCCTGCGAAAGGGAAGACTTCCTGACCCCATGGGTACAGAAGCTTATCGGGCAAAAAAAGGAGATAGGACTGAAAGGAACCACACACCTGGCAAGATTGCTAAACCGAAGTGTAGCGTTCGAAAAAGGAAAAAATGAAAAAGGATTCATATCCCCAAAAAGCCTTAATAGTGAAATCATTAAGCTGAGAAAAACACTACTGAATGAAGGAAAGGAAAACAGGAAAAAGAAGAAACTGAGATAGATCCGAACGTTTCTGCAAAATTGTGGTAATTGCGCCTTTTTCGGGTGAAAAGGCGCAATTATATTTAAAATATTATTCATTCTTTTGCGCCGCCATAAGGCAGACTAAAACAAAAGAAATGGAAAATATTCCGGTAACCGCATACAGCGGTTTCAGTAATGTCCGGGGAGAAATAACACTCCGGAAAGTGATAGAGAACATCACAAAAGGAATGCATGCAAAACTTGTATTCAAAATCAGGATGCTCGTCAGTCAGGGAAAGATAGAAGAGGCGAACAATGTGAAGAAGCAATTGCCATTCTATACCGTAACGGCAGGATACAAAGAGAAAAGACAAGCGTACAGCATTACAGGCTATACTTATGCCATTCTGCTGGACATTGACGACCAGCCCGAAGAGAAACTGGAAGAACTGAGAGAGAAAATCAATGAAGACCCTAATACGCTGGCTTCTTTCCTAACTCCAAAAGGACACGGGTTCAAAGTATTCGTATTTCTGCGTACACAATACGCGTTGACTCTGAGAGAAAGTTTGGGTAAAGCGAAGGTGGACTTCGCCACGCTGGAGAAGCATCACAGAATGATGTATGATGCCTGCAAGGAATACTATGAACAGTTGCTCGGCGTAGAAGTGGACGGAAGTGGGAAAGATATATCAAGAGGATTCTTCACATCCTACGATGAGAAAGCCTATCTGAACGAAGAACTACTGAAGGAGATGGACGAGACACTGACAGATATTGTTCCACCCGAAAAGCCACAGGTAGGAAGAAAGAAAAGTGGTAAGGCGATAAGTGATAAGGTGGTAAAGGAGAGAGCTGTGAGTGATGATAAGGTGATAGGTGGTAAAAGTGATAAAGTGGAAGCCGAGCCGTGGGAAAAGATGGAATTCAACAAGGCAGTGCTCGCGGTAAAGAGAGTGTCGAAGTTTGAACCCGGAAACAGGGACAGTTTCATGTTCGCACTGGGAAATAAGTGTTATGCAAAAGGGTTGGAAGAAAGCGTAGTGATACGCCTGGCGCAGGAGAAGTTCGGAAGTGACGGGTTCAATGCGGGTACGCCCATACACAACGCATACATCTATACCGACAAGACCACGGAAGCTGCCATGCACAAGGAAGAGAAAACGGATACCATCAATCAGGTGCTCGATTTCCTAAAGACACATTATGACATACGAAGGAACGTGATACTGGACCGACTGGAATACCGCGACTTCAATGAGAAGGAGGAGAAATGGAAAGGAAAGTTCCGGCCCATGAGGGCGAGAAGTTTCAACTCCATATTCCTGCAACTCCAACTGGCAGGAATCAAGTGTTTCCGAAATTTCCTACAGGCGGTCATCGATTCGTCCTATGCAAGAGATTTCAATCCTTTCATGGACTACATCGGGAAGCTGAAACCATGGGACGGGGTGACAGACTACATCGGCGAGCTGGCGGACACCGTGCAGACCGAAGACCGGGAGTTCTGGCTGAAGAGTTTCCGAAGGTGGTTCGTGGGGATGCTGGCGGGCGCATTGCAGGACGACACGGTGAACCACCTGGTCATCATCCTCTACTCCGAACAGGGAAAAGGAAAGAGCACCTGGATACGCCGATTGCTGCCACCCGAATGGAAAGAGTATTACCGCAACGGCATGGTGGACCCGGGAAACAAGGATCACCAGATACTGCTCAGTACACATGTTATCATCAATATGGAAGAGTTTGAAGGAGTCAGAGTCGGAGACATGGCGGGACTCAAGCGGATTATCACCCAGGAGAGCGTGACCGAACGCAAGGCGTACGACATACAGGCCTATAACTTTGTGCGCCACGCATCGTTCATTGCCAGCACCAACAGCCGACAATGCCTGCAGGATATAGGCGGGAACCGCCGCTTCCTCCCCTCCTCCGTCACCTCGCTGGATTACCGCACACCGGTCAATTACGAAGGGATATAT
>NZ_JH992946.1 GCF_000315485.1 Bacteroides oleiciplenus YIT 12058
CGCTAAGCCCTACCACAGCTGGGAAAGAGGAGCAAATGAAAATTTGAATGGATTGATAAGACAATATTTCCCAAAAAAGTCTAATTTTACAAACATCACTCAGAAGCAAATTGACAGAGTAATAAGTATTTTAAATAACAGACCACGAAAAAGATTTGGATTTAAAACGCCCAATGAAGTTTTCGCTCAAAAATTAAACGAAAACATAGGTGTTGCATTTATAACTTGAATCCACCACAACAAAAATGATTGAACGTATCAAATCGTTGGGGGAAATGGAGACGAAGCAGAAATGTGTAGTTCAACGGTTCGAGATTATCATTCCCCTCCACCAAAAAATAACGACCCAATATATAGCCTCCGCAAGTTTTACTTGCGGATTTTTTAGTTATCGCAGATTGGACAAAGGTTTCTTTGCTACTTTCTTTGTCCGCCATCATGCTCACTGAAAGAAAGTAGGGCGGCTCTCGCCGCCCCGCCACTCAAAAGCGTGTGTAAAGTCCCGTCACCATCGTGAACATTTCCTCCAGCATATCAAAATAGATACCCTCGTGTACGGCAATGTCCTTTGTCTTGCACTCAAAGGTCTTTTTGCTGAACGTCCTGCGGTAGAAGCGCATATTGTAGAGGTCTGCCCCTTCGTCATAGATGATGTCAAGGCGGTTGGCACTTGTTTTGTTCCTTGCAAGGCTCATCCGTAAGCCGTTGCCCATATCTATGAAATCACGGCTACCTGTCATGGCGGTGAAGCGTTTTCCGCCTATCTGCTGTAATATCGTCTTGGCTATCATATCTTTTGTTTTTAGGGTTTTAAGTATTGGCGGTGCGGACACCGCCATCCCGTTCAAAATTCTCGCATTTCGGAAATGGGGGTCTGCCGTTGTAGCCACTCTTTCACACATTCCATATTGTACTCGCTCGTGATGACTGCCGTATGGCTGTCGGTGGCGGTGAAACGTGTGCTTTCGTAATCATCTATCCACCCCTTGAGGGTGTCCGTTCCCCACGCTCCGGTATCGTCAAAGATACCGTCCAATGCCGTGATAGGTTCGCTGAACTTGACTATCAGCGTTTGATAGGTCGTGTTCATAGTCTGTCCTCCTTTCCCTTCTTTGCGTTCAGCCACTTGTCCCGTGCGGCTCGGCACTCGTCCAACGTGGGTTTGACACAAGAGAACAATTCTCTGTCTATGGGGTGGCGGTAGTCGTACTGCACAAGTGTCCGCCTGCGTCTTCCGATACCCGATTGGAAACGCTCGTATTTCTCCGTACCTGCTTCCGCGCAGGTGCTTACTCCGTTGATGGTCATTCGTGTTGTCATAATGTTGCTTTTTAGATGGTTAAAAATGTACTGACAGAACTCTGTTCTTCATCACCATTTCGGGGTTGCTTGTGTAGCGTTGGTGCAGGTAGAAATGGTGTGAGCCGAAGCCGTAAAGGAAAAACTTGTCAAGTTCGTGCTTCTCGGCAAACTCCTTTACGCTCTTTCTCAATTCCCCCTCACTCGTTGTGAGAGTGAGGAGGTTCACAAATTCAAGGAACATCGTGGGGATTGCATCATCCCACACACAAATCATACTTTCAATTCTTACTTCCATATCAATGTTGTTTTAGGGGTTATGCTATGCCGCTTTCATCCGCTCACGGATAAGGTTGGCGTTCTTGTTCACAAGGTCTATGATGCGCTCGTGATATTCGGTGTCCTGGTTGTGCTTGCCGTGGCACTGCACCACTTCGAGGGTTCGCAAGTCCACCTCTACGGTTTCAATAATCTCATCGCCAATCCTTGCCGATAGTATGAGGGTGTCGGCTTTCTTGTAGTATCCACTGCCAAACACGCAGATGCCCTGCGTCTTGCCCTCGTTGTAATACTCGTCTATGCTTTCAAGCACCTTGACGATTATTTCCTCGTCCGTGATTACCAAGCCGAAGAATTTGGATTTGTTGGCGATGAAATCCTCCGCATCTTTCTTTCGTTGGAGTTGTCGCTGTTGCTCACGCTCACGCCTTTCAATCTCCCAACGGCGTTGCTCTGCGGCTCTTTCCTTCTCGTGTATGGCTTCAATTTTTCGGGTTGCGTTGTCGTGTGCCGCCATGAAATCTTCGGGACAGATGTTCTTCGGGTTACGGAGGTCTTGACCGAGTTTTTTGAGCATACGCAGATAGTCGCACCACATTGAGAGGTTGTCTATCTGATACTTGTGACGCTTGGCAATCAGATATGATGCCCAACATTCATCGGCAGTACGGGTATTGAAAAGAAAGTGTTTCATGACCTCAATCTCACCGCCTTTCATAAGGGTTTCAATTCTTGGGTCTGAAAGCAAGGCTTTGAAAAGACGCACGGGGGAGATGCCGTGGAAATCGCCCTTGAAGCCGTTACGTCTGAGTTGGGGCAATATCCTCATCTTTGGATATGCACAGCTTCTTGCCACCACATCATCGTATAGGCTGTTGTGCGGTCTTACCTCCATATCGCTGCCTAATGCCCACACATCGCAATAGCAGAAAAGGAAGCCACGGAGCAACGCCATGTCCGTAACCTTGCCGTCGGGTGAAATCCAACGCTGCACGACCTCGTGGCAGTAGAAACGCATCGGTTCGCCTTTCCTGCTCTCGCATCTGACCTGCGCCACGCGGATTACCTGATACCCTTTGCAGGTGGTTATCACGCTGAAATTCTGCGTTTCCTTGTAGATGCGTCTGCGTGTGTCCTGCACTTTGAGTTCGGCATGGCATTTGGGGCAGGTGCAGCCTTCAAGGGTGTCGCATAGTCCGCTGTCGCTGTGCCACTCGTGACCGCAGTCGGAACAGGTGATGTTCCCTTTCTTGGTGCGGTAGCCGATATGCTCAACGCAGTGGCGGTATGCCCAATCTATTTGTGTCGCTGATATGGGGCGAAGGTTGGCGGAAAGTCTTGCCACCTCTTTCTGTATCTTGGTCTTCGGTTTCATAAGCCTAAATCAAATAATGAGGGTTGGGGTTGGTTTTCTTTTCTCGCTGACGGTCTGTGGCGGTTCTGCAACTTGCGGAGTTCCTCCTCTTGGTATTTGCGGACAGCGTTCTGACGTGCCTCCGCCTTTTCCTCTGCCGTGAGTTTCACAACGTGGTTCACAACCACTTGGCAGTCCATCGGTTTGCCCACCTCTATCTCGTTTTCCTCATAGTAGTGGATGGCTTGCCCGAATATTTCTCCGTCCGTGAAACCGTTGCAACCGCTTTTCTGCACATAGTTCAGAATGTGGGTCACGCACTCGTCCATGTTCTTGGCAGGGTTGCGGTACTTCTTTGCAAATAGCGCATCTTCCTCCGCACGCTGTTCCAAGTACATATATATCGTTCTCTTGAAATGGTCTGTTCCTTTCATATCGCTGTCATTTTTAGATTATCTGTTTCAGTATCTCTCTCCAATAGGTCGGCTCTACCTCGCTGAGAAGGAAGTCCATGAAATCCCTCCGTGCGTCCTTGTTCAGTTCGTGGTACAATCTTCGGAAAGTTTCAAAATTGCCGTTGATGTACGTTTCCACCATATACACGAAGATGTTGTCCACCTCGTAATATCTGCACTGCTGCGCTGCCGTCTTGCTGTTTCTTTTTGCCATGTCGGTAAGGGTTAAAGGGTGAATAACCAAAGGATGAAGCCAAAGAAGGCAATGGTGGAAAGGATAGCCACGATTACACCTATCGCCACTCGGAACACTCCGTTTACAATCTCTCTGATGATGCCCCAAAGGATGCCGAACACCCCGAAGGCGGTGCGCATCATCAAGCCGCATATCGCCAACCCGATGTGTTGCGCCATTTGTCTGAAATTTGCCGTTGCCGTCATATCTTCGCTGTTTTTGATTTTTTTGTTTTTAATGCGGATTCAAGAGCTGAGGGAGTTGAGTTTCAAACTATCTTATCTGCCTCTCGTTTATCCGACATTTTTTTTATGCGTCTTTCTGTCGCATCGGTCGTTTTCGTTTCGGGTGCTTGAAAAGGTAGGGATTAGGGAATGCAAGGTTTTTCGGTCAAAATACTACCCGCAGGGCTGGAGATTTTTACCGAAAACAGGAGGCTTGACCTTGCTTTCCCGTCCAATCCCGGAATTACCTTTGCGCCCAGAACGAAAATGACTGACTGATGCGGCTTACTGAAAGGCGCAAAATGGAGGTAAACGAAAACAGAGGCAGATTGTGTAGAAAAAAACTTCAGGGGAAAATCCGTAAAAAAAAGAATCACCAAAAGGAAAAAGACATCACCGGAAGCGTGAAAAGGGCAAACCACAACAAAGGAAGTATGATTGTTTCCGATCCGACGGAACTTGTTCAGCCGGGTGGCAACAATCATTCTTCCCGGTTTGTCCGGCTGTGTGTGGGCGCCTGTTTCATTCATGGGGCAGGCTGACACACTCTGCATTCACTTTCCGCTTCCGGCAAAAGAGACAGCGAAAAAAGAAAAATCATTTGAAAACCCGTAAAAGCACCTCTTGGCATAGGCGCAAAAGAAAGGGGCATTGCTTCATCTGTCTAAACATCGTTTAGGCGTGAGGCAATGCCCTTTTCTCCAGCTATGCGGTAGTCGGCACACGTTTGTTCCAAACTCGTTTTGGGCAATGGTGTGCCGACGGACAATACCGCTTTTACGGAAAATTCTTATGAATGAGGGGATAAAAAACGGGAGTTTATATCAAAATCTCGAATTAAATAGCTACTTTTGCATACGAAGAGTTCTTTGAAGGTTACGCAACGCGCAGAAGGATAATGCAGTAGATAACTAACTAAATCGTAACCTATTACTATCAAGAGCAATTAACCTACGCTCATTTCCAATAAATTACACTCTTTTCGTAACTTCGTATAAAACAAAATAGTAACAACAAAGAAACTTGAATACAATATTTCATTAGTAGTCTTCTTGGCATTAATAACTTTAACTGGTGAACAAAGATAATGCTCTGATTGAGCTTTTCAAAATTCTATCTGGCTGATTTTTTGTTTTGCCAGGTTAAGTTTTAATTAAAACTTAGTTTTTTTTGTTTGGGGATAACCCTTGCTAACAGGTAGTTGTATTCAATTTCGCCATAAATGTATTCTATTTGTGTATTGCGGATATAAGCATGATATTGGCGAGATATTGTATATATGAATATTGTTTATACGCTAATTTTGCATGTAGAAACAACATTAAATGTTTTCAATAGTGTATTAGTTTTTTTGTGGGTATTGAGAAGAGATACTATAATTATTAATATCTAAAAATAGCGATGAATATGGAAAAACACTCTTTAATTTCTTTTAGTACTACTAAAAAGATGTCATTAGAATACTTTTTGATAATTTGAATTTTTGGTGAATTGCTCATGCTGATACTTTAAAGGTATTTGTCTTTTTAATAAATGCCTTTTGAAATAGAACCAATTTAAAATATATTAATATGAAAAACATTTTTATGCTTACAAACAAAAGTGAACGAAAGATGGGAGGAAGGCGACTTTCTGCAATGCTGCTATTATTGTGTTTATCTCTGTTTACTGTTTATGGTCAGGGAAAGATAAATATTATGGGATTAGTCACTGATGAGAAAAATGAGCCGTTAATAGGAGTCAGTGTAGTGGAAGTTGGTACCTCTAATGGTACAGTAACGGATATAGATGGAAAGTTTAATTTGAGTGTTTCATCAAATTCAATTTTGAAATTTAGCTATATCGGCTACAATGTCCTTGAGAAAAAGGTTGGCACACAAACAGTGATGAATGTTGTTTTAACTGAGGCTGCTTCAGAATTAGATGAGGTTGTAGTAGTAGGTTATGGAACTGTAAAAAAACGTGATTTAACTGGTTCTGTCACCTCTGTTGATTCTGAAAAACTGTTGCAGAGTCCGGCATTATCTGCTGCAGAGGCTATGCAAGGTAAAGTTCCGGGGGTATTGATACAGAATACAAGTTGGACTCCAGGATCTACTCCTTCTATTCTTATTCGTGGTACACGTTCTATCAAAGCGGGCAATGACCCGTTGTATGTGGTCGATGGTATTCCTATTTCAACAGCTCCTAATTTGTTTGCACCTGGTGATATAGAATCAATAGAGGTCCTCAAGGATGCTTCAGCTACAGCGATTTATGGTTCCAGAGGTGCTAATGGAGTTATCATTATCTCAACAAAGAAAGGTAAGAAAGGAAAAGTACAGGTTGACTATAATGGCTATTACGGAATTCAGACCATTCAAAACAAACTGGAATTAATGGATGGAGCAGAATATGCGGAGTATGTGCGTGAAGCTTATAGAGCTGCCGGCCAATATGATTCCGCAATACCTAATATGGAACTGGATAAAACATTACCCTCGTTTACTGGTGATGATTATACTTGGCAGTCCGTTGCAATGGCTTATGATGAAAATGGTAATTATGATCCCAGTAAAGTACGTTCCGGGGCTTTGTGGTGGAACGAAGTAGAACGTACAGGTATAGTGACTGACCACCAGCTCGGCATTAGAGGTGGAGGTGATAAAATGCAGTTTGCTTTTAATACTACATATTTCAGGAATGAAGGTATTTATAAGAATCAAGATTACTCACGCTATACAGTCAAGTTGAGTGTTGATGCAGAGGTTACTAATTGGTTGAAGATAGGTGGACAGTCACATTTTAGTCATTCATTGCAGAATAGAGGTTCGAATTTCCAGGATTGTTGGCGTGTTAATCCGCTTGGACGACTGTATGATGATGACGGAGTTCCTACGTTGATGACTTCGGGTGGTGACTCTCAATGGTGGAATCCTCTTCAATATTTGGAGCCTAATGCTGTAGTAAATCCGTTGAAGATTAATCGTTTCTTAGGTAGTTATTATGGAGAAATCAAGCTTCCGTTAGATGGACTTAAGTATCGTGCAAATATTGGAATTGATTTCCATTCTCGTCAGGATTATTCTTTTTTATCTTCAAATGCAAGACAGGGTAATCCTAATCAGGCAAAGAACGCTACTCAGCAGACCTATGCTTATACGTTTGAAAATCTGTTATTCTATGATAAGCAGTTTGGAAAACACTCTATCGGAGTTACCTTATTGCAATCTATTCAGCGCAATAGAACTGAAAGTTTAAGTGCTACTGTTCAGGATTTACCTTCGGATGATCTGCTTTTTAATGATATTGCATCAGCATTGGATATAACAGGATATGACAGTAATAACCAAGTATGGAGCCTTGCTTCTTTCATGGGGCGCTTGAATTATAATTATAAAAGCAGATATTATGCTACATTCTCAATGCGCTATGATGGCTCTTCACGTTTAGCTGACGGACACAAATGGGTTTCTTTCCCTGCATTTTCATTGGCATGGAGAGTAAATGAGGAAAACTTCCTTAAGAATTTTGATAAACTTGATAATTTGAAATTGCGTTTTGGATATGGTGTAACTGCCAATACTTCTATTAATCCTTATCAAACAAAAGGATTGTTATCAAAGAAGTATTATAATTATGGAGAAAATATGGTTATTGGTTATACCTCCTCTAGTTTGCCGGATAAAACATTGACTTGGGAAACCACCGGGCAATGGAATATAGGTGTTGATTTCAGCTTTTTCCGTGGTCGTTTGAGTGGAACAGTTGATGCTTATCTGCAAAATACACATGATTTGTTGCTTGACCGTCAGTTACCTGCTGTCTCCGGCTATACGAGTGTACTTACTAATGTTGGTAAAACAAGAAATAAAGGTATTGAGGTTAGTTTGTCTACAGTAAATATACAAAATAAAAATTTTACATGGTCTACAGATTTTATGTATTCAACTAATAAGGAAGAAATTGTGGAATTGTATAATGGAAAAGTAGATGATATAGGCAATAGCTGGTTTATAGGCGAAGCACTTGGGGTATATTATGATTATAAGAAAATAGGAATTTGGCAGGATACTCCGGAAGATCTTGCAGAAATTGAAAAATATAATAAGAATGGTCATAAATTTGCTCCAGGAATGATTAAATTGCTGGATATCGATGGAGATCATAAAATTACTGCAGACAATGATCGTATGATCCTTGGACAACAACGGCCCAAACATATTTTTAATCTTAGCAATACATTTACTTATAAAGGCTTTGATCTGAATGTTGTTCTTTATGGAACTTTAGGCGGAATGTTGAAAAATGCAGTTCGTGTGAATCACCAGTCTTATCGTAATAATAGTGTGAAGTTTGATTATTGGACTCCGGATAATCCGACTAATGCTTATCCACGTCCTAACAGGTTGTATGATAATATAGAGTATGAGTCTTCATTGTATTATGAAAAATCTGATTTTCTACGTGTTAAAACGATAACATTAGGGTATACATTACCTAAGGGTCTGGTTAATAAAGCAACCTTGTCTAATTGTCGTTTATACGTTACTGCACAAAATCCTCTTGTGTTTACGAATTATACAGGAGTCGATCCGGAGGGAGCGGCAACCTATGCTTCACCGAGCGTAAGCAGTTGGATATTTGGTGTTAATGTTTCTTTTTAAACTAATAAAATAAGAATAAAATGAAAACTATGAAATATAGAAAAAGCATCGGCATAATTCTTACGATGGTTTGCGGATTTACTTCCCTGATAAATACTAGTTGTGATGATTTTCTCGCAGAGAAAGAAGTTCCTCGCATAACAAGTGATTTTTATAAAACAGAACAAGGAATACTAGCCGCTATTGATGCGACATATGCTTATATGCGTTTTGGAGTTGGTGGAGAGTTTTCTAACGTTTTCACAGAATTAGGCACTGATTTAATAACAGGTGCGGAAGGGGCATTAAGTTATCCGTATAATTTATATAGTGCAACTTTGTCACCAACAGAGTCGAAATTGTATAGTTTATGGGAAAATCATTATAAAGCCATCGGAGTGACCAATCTTGTCTTAGATGCTCTGCCGGAGGCGAGTATATCAGAGACAGAGAAAGAGAGTTATGGTGCTGAGATGAATTTTTTTCGTGCATACTTTTATTTTGATTTAGTTCAACAATTTGGTAAAATACCTTTGGCTACTGAGGCAATACAAGAGCCTCAGACTGACTTCAAACGTTCCTCTGTTGCAGATGTTTATAAACTAATTGTCAGTGATTTAAGATACGCGGCAGAACATCTCCGTGAATCTGCTACCGGTACAGACCAAAGTAAGGCTACTAAATATGCTGCTGCTCATTTGCTATCTAAGGTTTACCTTACACGTGGTAGTGCAGTAACTGATCAACGTGGACAGTTGTCAACCGATATGGATAGTGCTTATTACTATGCTAAAAGGGTGATAGACAGTCCTAAATATACTTTATTGGATAACTATTCAGATTTGTGGGATATTAACAACATGGGAAATCGTGAGGTTATCTTTTCTATTCAGTTTACTCTTGATCCGATATATAATGGAGATGGAAACAAATCTCACTTATATTGGGGATCATGGTATGAAGATCAACCTGGTATGATGCGTGATATAGCTAATGGTCGTCCTTATCGTTTTCATCGTGCTACCAATAAGACGATGTTTGAGCTATTTGATCGTAAAAATGACTCCCGCTTCTATAAGAGTTTTAAATGGACCTATTACTGTAATAAAGCAACTTCTTCTTTAGCCATAGGGGATACTGCAATTTATTATAGTTTAAATGCTCCTAAAAACAGAACATATAAATATAAATATTTTCAGTGGAACAAGGCTGATCCAAGTAAGAATAACAGATATTATCCCATTTTGTTGAAATATGAAGATCCGTTAAGAGAAACGGCAAATGAACAAAAGGGAGTACGCGAATGGGTGCGTATGCGTCTTGGTGAGACTTATCTGATTGCTGCGGAAGCAGCAGGGCGTAAGGGAGATTACAACTTGGCTGCTGATTTGATTAATGTTATTCGTGAACGTGCTTCCTGGAAGTCCGGTGAGAAAAAGGTACCTCAATATTGGCTGGAAGAAGGTGGCGAGATGGAAAATACCGAGTCTACTTATGAAAATATAAAAGTGACAGCAGATGACTTGAGGGTAAACTTTGTAGATTTTATGTTGGATGAAAGAGGGCGTGAACTTTTGGGTGAATATACAAGATGGGAAGATTTGGTACGTTGTGAGAAATTGGTTGAATATGTAAAAAAATGGAATCCTGATGCGATGAAGAATATTCAAGAGTATCATAAATTGCGTCCCATTCCTCAAAAGCATATTGACCGGCTGAATCCTCGTGGTTCTGATGAGGAAGAACAGAATCCTGGATATTTCTAATTCTAACTAAGAATTTATGTAAGGAGTTAGCTTATTATTGGGCTAACTCCTTATTAAAGAGAATTTTATTTTTGAAGATTAAAAACCTAATATTTTAGGAGAGACCGTCTAAACCAGAATAAATAGTATACTGGTTCAGTTTAGGCTTCCTACATATGCACAATCAAATGTAACGTTAACTCTAAATAAAAAATGATAGAGAAGAATGGGAGACCGTAACAGGATAAGGTGGCATTGTCTTTACTTTGCTTGTGGAAGATTACGTGGAAAGTAGTGTTATAGATTTTTTACGGTGAAATAAGAATGATTATGAAAAGGTTACTACTGATATGTCTGGTGTTATGCTTTTGGGGAGAATACAGTTATGCTGTAGAGAAACAGAAGGATATAGAGATTTTATATAATAGATTGTTAGAAGAATATTTATCGGATTCGGTAGACGTTTCTCAAGCAGAAAAAGATTTGGCTGTTATGCAAACTGATGGTAGCTGGAAAGATATCGATTATAAGACAGTGACTTTCTATTTCGATGCAGACCGTCATCTCAAGAGATTAAAAAATATAGCATTGGCTTATAGCAAACCGGGAAATAAACTATTCCATGAGCCGGAATTGCGAAAGAAGATAATTCTTGGGTTAGATTATTTCCGGATAGCTAATCCCGATTCCGGGAATTGGTGGTACCGGGATATCGGGGCTCCTTCTCAATATATGGTTCCTCTTCTTTTGTTGAAGAAAGAACTGAAAAGAGAAGATGTGATGAGGCTTTCTTCTTATCTGGTTGATAAGACAGATAATGTGGCACATAAAGGCAAGAATAGGACATGGGTATCTGTGGTCTTGATACATAAGGGCTGTATAGAAGATGATTATGAGTTAATTGCCAAAGGATTTTCTTCTATTGCTTCTACTATATATGTAGAAGAAAAAGATGATGAAGGAATGAAAAGAGATAATAGTATCCATCAGCACCGTCCTCAACTTTATTCGGGTGGATATGGAATGTCACTGATGTCCGACTTGGCAGAGTATATTACTTTAGCTAATAAAACATCTTTCATGAAGTTTTTTACTTCGGATAAGATTAAGTTGGTATCAGATGTTTTTCTGAAAGGAACACAGATGTTCGGATACAGGGAGGCATATGATTTTGGGACGATTGGACGGGGAATATGTCGGCCGAATTGCTTGAGTAATATGTCCACGTACACATTAGATTTAATGAAAGAAGTTGATCCTATTCATGCAGAAGATTATGAAGCATGGAAAAAGCATATTAATGGTGCAGCTTTTCCGGTACCTGGAAATACACACTTCTGGAAATCGAACATTATGACTCATCATGGAGCTGATTATTACATGTCTGCCAAAGTCATATCCGTGCGCACAAATGGTACGGAAATGCTGAATGGGCAGAATTTAAAAGGTTATTATCTACCATTAGGAGCGACTAATATAATGACTACCGGTCATGAGTATGATGACGTCTTTGTAGCTTGGGATTGGACGCGGGTACCGGGAACAACGGCGGTTGCTAATCAGTCGACTGCCGAATTACGTTGGTATCTGTTCGGGTCGAATCAATTTGGCGGAGGCGTTAGCAACGCCCATAATGGAGTAATGGCTTATGAGCATGCCTATCAGGGTGTGGAAGCTCGGAAAGCTTACTTTTTTATGGGAGATGCTATGGTATGTATGGGAAGTGGTATTAAGGCAGCCCGTACGCAGGAAGTTCGTACTTCGGTAAATCAATGTCTGGCAAATGGTGAGGTTACGTATGGCTTGTCAGGGCATACATACCGGCTAATGGATAACTTGTCCGACAAAAAGATAGACTGGGCTTACCATGATAATGTAGGGTATATTTTCCCGCAAAATGGGAGTGTAACATTGAGAAAAGCCAAGCAAACGGGTACCTGGCGGGAACTTGAAGTAACGGCAAGTGAGCAACCTGTTACAAAAGAGGTTTTTAGTTTATGGATTTCGCATGGCACTACTCCACAGAATGAGGATTATTGCTACATAATAATGCCTGATAAACCTCTTTCTTATTTTACAGATAAGAAGTTTGAGAATGAAATCAAAATTATAGCCAATACGGAGCAGATACAAGCGATTGCCAATGAGAATAAGAGACAGTATGCTGTCGTCTTTTATGAACCGGGTGAAATACGGTTCTCAGATGATCTGGTAGTGGCAGTCAATAAAAAAGTTTTGTTATACATTGAGAAGAAAGACGGGCAATATGAAATAGCTGTAGCTGATCCTTTGTATAAAGAGGAGTCTGTTCAATTAAGCCTGAATGGAGAACAGATGGATATAACATTCCCTTCCGGTGACTATTCCGGTAGTTCGGTGATAAAGCATATAGCCCAAAAGCATTAATAAGTACGCAAAGGCACTACTTACGTAGTGATTGCTAAGAAATAAAGAACTCGTCAAATAAGAGAATCATCTTTTTGCTTATTGGCTTCCCTGTACTCCCTGGGAGTTTGATTATAGCGTTTGGCGAATTCTTTATAAAAATGCGATCGGTTGGTAGCCGCTATCCGGTACATGATTTCTTGTATATTTAATGTTGTTGTTAACAGCAATTTTGCAGCATATTTCATTTTTTGCTCTTTTATGAAGTCTTTGGGAGATGATTGGTTCAGTTTTTTGAACTTTCGGTATAAATTTCTGCCACTGGTTTGCATCGCCTCGGCTAATTCGTCGGGCCCGAACTCTGCATTATCCATATTTTCATTGATTATCTCTATAGCGGTTTGCAGGTATTCTTTATCCTCATTTTGTAATAACTGTCCTCCACTATAGTCAAATGCACTTGCAGAAGAGTTATAGTATTGCTTTAACTCTTCTTGTTTTTTTATAAGTTGTTTGATAATGGTTCTAAGATATTGTGTATTGAAAGGTTTGGGAATGTAAGCATCCGCTCCGGATTCTATACCTTCTATTTTCTCATCGGTTGTATTCTTGGCCGAAAGAATTACCAATGGAATGTGTGCAGTATGCTTATTGTTTTTCAGTTGTTTAGTCAGGGTGATTCCATCGATTTTAGGCATCATGATATCTGTGATAATCAGATTCGGAGTTTCTTGTTTCAATAGTTCCAACCCTTCCTCTCCGTTTTCGGCAGTTAAGATTGCATATTCGTCTGATAATATATCTTTCAACATCCACAACAATTCTTTATTATCATCAATAATCAGTATTGTGTTTTCCGGTTGGTTAGTTTCTTCTTCGTTATTGACTGTTTCGGGCAGTGTTACCTCTGTTTTATAATTGGGCAGTTCAACTTTGGCAGTTTCATGTGGTTGTATATTTCCCACTTTTTCTGTGGCTTCAAGCGCAGGCAAAGTCACAATAAATTGGGCATATTGATTTACTTCACTTTCTACGTTAATGGTTCCATGTAGCAATTCTACCATACTCTGGCAAATGGCAAGCCCTAATCCGTTTCTGGATGATAAGCCTTTTATACTATTTTCTTTGATGTTGTCGAGTATACTGTACCGGTTAAATATTAACGGAAGGTTTTCTTTACTGATACCTTTCCCCGTATTATACACTTTAATGCTCAGTTTATCTTCTTCTTTTTTTATGGATATACGGATAGTCCCATTTTCCGGTGTGTATTTGAAAGCATTGGAAATAAGATTATTGAGGATTTTAGTAAAGCCGTTGTGGTCACTTCTCCAAATGATATCCGGAGTGATGTCTGTTTCCAACTGAATTCGATTCTGTTCGGCCAATTCATCAAATGATTCAATGATTCCGTTGCCCAATTCGCTGATATTCAATTCTTGTATGTGGCATATCTGGTTACCGGTTTCCATACGGCGGAAATCGATGACTTCTTGTATCAGGCTGTTAAGCCGCTCGGTATTTGATTTTATAATCTGGGCATATTTTTTTATAAAGTCATCACTATGTTCATAATTGAGTATCCTTTCGCATGGTCCGTAGATAAGTGTGAGCGGAGTACAGAATTCATGTGTAATATTGGTGAAGAAACGTAACTTCCCTTCATACATTTCTTCTTTATATTTTTCTTTCAGCCTTCTGTCGATAGAAGCTTTCCTCCGTTCGTACTTCCAACGAATATATCGGAAAAGGCCTAACCCTGCTCCTATAAGTAGTAGAACGTAGATTGTTTGAGCAGCAATGCTCCAGTACCAGGGAGGAAGGATGGTGATGTATATACTTTGAGTTAAGTTTTCATTACTACTGCTCCCATCATCATACTTCACTCGCAAGATGTAGTTACCGGGAGGAATATTGGTAAATTGCGCTTCATTGGAGCGCGTGTCCATCCATACATTGCTAAAATTTTCCAGTTTATAGGAGTACTTGCTATTTTCTCCATTGATGAAATCCATGGCAACAAAAGAAACAGCAAAGAAATTTTGATCGTGCTTCAATACAATTTCTCTTTTATTACCTTTGCTTTTTTCAAATTCGGATATGTTATAATCTTTATTGAATATCCTGAGCTTGGTAAAGAAAATATCCGGAATGAAATCTTTTCTCTTTTTTTCCCCATTTTCTATCCATACAATACCATCTACGCCTCCAAAGAAATATCGTTTTTTTGTATTGTCTTGAAAGTAAGCGTTATCACTAAACTCTATTACCTTTAATCCTGTTTTATGATTAAGGTTTCGGAATGTATTCTTATGTGAATCAAATAGAATGATACCAGTATTACTGCTTAACCATAAGTTACCTTGAGGATCTTCTGCGATACCATGTATTGTATTATTAGGTAATCCTTCATTTTCATTGAAGTTTTTATAATCGTATTCACCATTGGGTAATAAGGTCAATCTGGTGAGGCCGTAACTGCTGCCTACCCATATAATTTTATTTTTGTCTTGATGTATACAGAGAATGTCATTCATTGGAGCTATTCCGTTTTTATCGAATGAGATAAGCTGATAGGCTTCGGTCTGCGTATTCAGGCGAATGACTCCATTTCCCCGCATTCCAATCCAGAGAATAGAATCATTCTCCGGATAAATGGAATATATTTGATTGTACTGCTGTCTGTTGGGGACTCTGAAATAAATGGTACGTATATCTTTGGCTTTAATCGTATTTCCATGTGCTTCAATACTGATTCGGAGCAATCTGCTTCCAGAACCTACCCATAGCAATGAGTCGCAGGTCTCACTCATGGAATGTACACGTGCAATTCTAGAGTTGGTATTATTGATAAGCGAGTGTATTTTGTTGTCCCGATATGAATAATAGTTTAGTTCAGGACCGTCCGACCCAATCCATAATATAGGATGGCTCTTACTTTCAGTAAAAGCAAAGACTGCATTATTGGTTAATCCGTCTTTGACAGTGAAATGGGTTACATTAGCTGTCGAATATTCCTGGGCAACATCGTAATCTTTAATTCTGATGATGCCATTATCTTTAGTTCCCAACCACAGAGTGTTTTGTTGATCTGTATGAATGGCCCGGATGGGTCTTCTTTTATTTATGGGTAATTGATTTAATGACAGGTTGTTGAAAGCGTACTCATCTTTGGTCCATGCATATATGCCTTGCCCGTCTGTACCAATCCAGATAATGTCTTGTTGTTCATCTTTCCATAATGAAAATACCCCACAATTAATTTCTATTTTTTCTAATTCATATCCTTTAGCTGCATCGAGCCGAATAAGGCCGTTCGTTCTAAAGCCAATGAGGAGATCATCGTTATCGAAAATAATAGAGCCGATTTCCCCGCTCTCATTAATAAGCTTATTCAGATTTTTAACAAAATGAATGCCTTGGGCTGTTATATAATAAATGTCTCCGATAGAATCGACTATGATGATTTTCTCGTTATGGTAGAATGCATACTCTATGGGCTGAGCATGTTTAAAATCACTATGCCTTTTAATGTTGGGTTGATCAGAGCCTGTGTCAGATACAGTATATCTCTCCAGAATTCCTTGGTGATTGATCCAAATAGTATCTTGTGCATCAATCAGCATACCCAATACTGTATTATGTTCTATTCCTTTATGTACAGGAAGGTCGATAAATTTATTTTCAACTTTAGAATAGAAAGACAAGACATCCGGTTTGCTAAGAACATACAAATTATCGTGGCTGTCTTTAGCCATATAAGAGTTTTCTCCGAATTCATTGTAATACGCCTCTATGGTATTGCTTCGTTGCGATAGCTTGTTAAGTCCCCACTTGGTGCTGATCCACAGATAAATACTGTCTGTTTCTATAATATTTCTGATAACATTGCTTGATAAACTGTTTTGGTTATTGATATCGGGCTTATAAATATAGATATTCCGGCTGTCATACATATTAAGCCCGTCATATGTTCCGATCCATAAAAAACGTTCGTCGTCTTGAAACAGGCAAGTGACAGAACTGTTGGATAAACCGTCCCGATTACTGATCTGTCTCAGATTGTACGAACAAATGTTGCTTGTTAAACAAGAAAAAAAGAATAAAAGCAGCAATGTATGTTTTCTCATGGGGCTATTCATATTTATTTAAGTATTAGATGCAAACAAAGATATGTTTTTTTTCTGTGCTTCAATCTGAAAAATATGCTTTAAAATGGTATAATTATGTCTTAGGACGATAACCATACAAAAATGGCGAAGATGGGCACGTTCTTTGTCATGTCAGCGTATACTATTGGCACTTTTGTAGATATTACTATATTGATTATTGCCTATTTTTGTATCATTCACTAAAAAAGTAATCTATATTATGAAACGAATCTTATCAGTATTCTTTTTTATTTCATTATTTCATCTATCATTATTAGCCGGATCAATAGGGAAGCTTAATGTTCTTCGCTGTGAATATTTAGTTGCCCCGTTAGGAATAGATGTGCCTTCTCCGCGTTTGAGCTGGCAATTGCCAGTTGATGTTGATGTTCAGGAAGCCTATCAGGTTATTGTAGGAACAGATTCCGTTCGGGTTGCTCAGGGGATGGGTGATAGCTGGAACTCCGGTAAACAGACTATATCAAATGTTCTGACTGTTTATGCCGGACAAAAACTTCAACCTTATACACGATATTACTGGAAGGTGTGTGTCTGGGATAGTAATAAGATGTATACAAGTGACGTAACTTACTTTGAAACCGGAGTAATGGATGAACACAACTGGAAGGGTAACTGGATATCAGATACCCATAATATACATCTGAAGCCCGCTGCATATTTTAGAAAAGAATGGGATGCAAAACGTACTATTCGGGAAGCCCGTGCATACATTGCTGTTGCCGGATTATATGAACTTTATATTAATGGCTCACGGGTTGGAGATCATCGTCTGGACCCTGCATATACTCGCTTTGATAGACGTACTTTATATTTGACACATGATGTAACGCAACTATTGAAGCAAGGAAATAATGCCATTGGTGTACTGTTGGGAAATGGCTGGTACAATCACCAGTCTACTGCTGTGTGGAACTTCGATCAGGCGCCTTGGCGTGGCAGGCCTAAATTCTGTATGGATATCCGTGTGGTATATGACGACGGAAAGGTAGAATTTATTTCTACTGGTCAGGACTGGAAAACCTCTTTGAGTCCGGTTATTTTCAATAGTATTTATACGGCTGAACACTATGATGCACGGTTGGAACAACCTGATTGGAACACTCCGGGATTTGATGATAAGAAATGGAAAAATGCAAGTTGCACTTCCGCCCCGTCACCTCTGATTGTATCGCAGCAGATGCATCCTATCCGGGACGTGGAGATGCTCCGTCCGGCAAAGATGATTAAACTTTCCGATTCTATTTATTTATTTGACTTGGGCAGGAATATAGCAGGTGTCAGCCAATTGACAATCAAAGGAAAACCTGGTACGGAAGTTCGTTTGAAGCATTCTGAGAGAATCGGAGAAGATAATAGAGCAGATATGTCTAATATTGATTATCACTATCGCCCTACAGATGATTCAGATCCTTTTCAAACGGATATCTTTATTCTGAGTGGTACGGGAGAAGAAACATTTCGTGCCCGTTTTAATTATAAAGGTTTTCAGTATGTTGAAGTAACAAGTAGCGAGCCGGTTGAACTGACTGATAATAGCTTGAAAGCCTACTTTATGCACAGTGATGTTCCTGTTGCCGGCAGAATCTCATCATCTGATGAATTATTGAATAAAATATGGAAGGCGACGAATGCTGCATACCTGTCAAACTTGTTTGGCTATCCTACGGACTGCCCCCAGCGGGAGAAGAATGGGTGGACGGGAGATGCCCATATTGCTATCGAGACCGGACTTTATAATTATGATGGCATCACGGTTTATGAAAAGTGGATGGCCGACCACCAAGATGAACAAGCTCCTAACGGAGTGCTCCCTGCCATTATTCCTACTGCCGGATGGGGGTATCATTGGGGGAATGGTGTTGACTGGACAAGTACGGTGGCTATCATTCCCTGGAATATTTACCTGTTCTATGGAGACAAACATTTGCTTGAATCTATGTATGACAATATCAGAAGATATGTGGATTATCTGAATTATACATACCCTTCGGGCATCACAGACTGGGGATTAGGAGATTGGATTCCTATAAAGTCACATTCCTCCAAAGAGCTGACTTCATCCATCTATTATTATGTCGATACGGATATTCTGGCTAAAGCAGCCAGAATATTGAACAAACAACAAGATTATGAAAAGTATTCTGCTTTAGCGCAAAAAATAAAGAATAGCATCAATGCCCGCTTTTTGAATGAGGAAACAGGTATTTATTGTGGTGGAAGTCAGACAGAGTTAAGCGCACCACTCTATTGGGGAATAGTCCCTGAACATCTGAAAGAATTGGTGGTTTATAATTTAGCAGAGAAAGTGAGTAAAGACGGCAGTATGGATGTAGGCTTACTGGGTAGTAAAACTATTCTGAATGCTTTGAGTGTGAATGGATATGCAGATTTGGCTTATCAACTTGCTTCTAAAGAGACCTATCCGTCCTGGGGCTGGTGGATAAAGAATGGAGCAACTACTCTTTATGAGAATTGGCGTATTGATGGGAAAAAAGATATTTCATTAAACCACATCATGTTTGGAGAAATCAGTGCTTGGTATTATAAAGCATTGGGAGGACTTTACCCTGATTCTTCAATGCCCGGCTTCAAACATATTATATTAAGACCCAATTTTGTAGCAGGTTTGGATGCTTTTGAGGCAAGTCATATTTCCCCTTATGGAGAAATAGTTTCATCATGGAAAAAGAACAGGGGTAAGGTGCAATATACGATTACTATTCCTTCAAACAGCTCTGCTACCTTATATCTAAATGAAGCTTATAAAATAGAATGTAAAGAGATAAATGCCGCTACTTTATCTGCCATGCGCAAGAAGGGAGGTGGCATTGAACTGCTAACCGGTATTTATCATTTTGAAATTAAAACTAAATAATTGAGGGCACAGCTTTGGAGCTGTGCTTTTTTTTATCTTCTCCTCACTTACTCCCTACCTTCTCCCTATCTTCTCCTTACTTACTCCTTACCTTCTCCTTGTCTTATATAAGGAGAAGGTAGGTAGTAGATACAATTTTGATGCAGTTTAAACACGTCTGAAGTACCGATTTATTCCGCAATACATGCCCAGCTTCGCCCAAAATGTATGTTTTTTCAATATGTCCGTTTTTGTCATATTAATGGCAATGTTGGATGCGTTTATGTACCATTAACCGTCTAACTTTGCTGGTATAAACAACATCATTAGTATGTTTTCAATATGCATTGATTACGCATTAAGGTAAAAAAGATTTTTAGTAAAGTGAGGAGGTGAAGATTGCATGTACATGATTCACCCCTCCTTTCAAAGAGTAGAAAAACATTTGTTTAACCTTTAATATTTTTATAAGTATGGAAAAACACTCTCCTTGATTTTCTTAGAGTAAGAAGAATTCATTCTTTATTATACTCTGCTTTGGTAAGTTTCTTAATGAACTATTTCTAATATTAATAATACACAATTATGCGAAACAAACTCAATGTCCAAAAGAAAATGATTCTTAGGCATTACTGGCTGAAAGATATCATGCCACTTTCTAAGAAGTCCATTTTAATGGCGACACTTTTGTCGCTTGGCTTAGTTACAACTGCTGACGTTTATGCTGCTAAAGACAATCAGACACACATCGGTGAAGTTGTGGCAAGTACTCAAGGTGTTATGCAAACTGCTAAAAAACTAACAGGAAAAGTAGTGGATGCAAAAGGTGAGTCTATCATTGGTGCAACAATTAAAGTGAAAGGAACCACGCAGGGCGCTATCTCTGATATTGACGGTAACTTTAATTTGCCTGTTGATGTTTCTAATCCCACAATAGAAATCTCATTTGTTGGTTATCAAACCAAAACAATGAAGGCTACGGCTGGAGCACCTCTGGTTATTACTTTAGAGGAAGACACCCAATTACTTGATGAGGTGGTGGTGGTTGGTTACGGTACCCAGAAGCGTATGACAATGAGCTCGGCTGTTGCCACCGTACAGGGGGATAAGATTAAGGCTCCTGTTGCTAATGTGTCCAATCAGTTGGGAGGGCAGATACCGGGTATTATTACCCGTCAGACTTCCGGTGAGCCGGGAAAAGATGCAGCGACTGTGTTGTTGCGTGGTAATAAACCGCTGGTTCTGGTCGATGGTATCGAACGCCCGTGGGAAAAAGTAAACCAGGCTGATATTGAATCTATTTCTGTTCTGAAGGATGCTGCTGCGGTTGCTCCTTACGGTTTGAAAGGGGCCAATGGCGTAATTCTGATTAATACGAAACGAGGAAAAGAAGGTAAAGTAACCTTGACTTATGATGGTTCGGTTGGTTTTCAGACTCCGATGAATACTCCTGATTTCCTGAATGCTTATGATGCATTGACCTTATACAATGAAGCGTTGAGAATGGATGGACGTGACAAAGAAGTATATGGTGATGATCTGTTGCAGAAGTATAAGGATGGTACTGACGACCGTTACAAAAATACAGACTGGATGGATGAGTACATGAAGACTACCACTACTACTCGTCACAATGTCTCTCTGAGTGGTGGTAATAAGTTTATCAATGCGTTCGCCTCTTTCGGATATATGTATCAGGGCAGTATGATGGGTAAAGATACCGGATATGACAGATTTAATCTCCGTTCTAATGTCGATTTCCATCCGATAGACATTACTAAAGTGAGTGTTGATATCAATTTGGCTTACGATACTAAAAAGAGCCATTATTATGATGGTAAAAAGATGATGGAAGACCTGTATCGTTTGTGTGCTCCGACAGTTCCCAATATGGTTGGCGGAAAACCAGCCATGCAGGGTGGTGGTTCCAGTATGTATATGGGAGTACATGATGGAGCTGATAAGACATACAATAATAACTTCCAGAATATAACAGTTTCTTTAGATCAGCAACTGCCATTTCTGAAAGGTTTGTCTGCAAAAGCTTTATTCAGTTACGACCGTCAGATTTATGATGCAAAAGAATGGCAATATCCTTTCACAGCTTATGCCTATAATGATGCTGGTGAAATTGAAGAACAACAAGGTGGTGAAGCGAAACCGTCTCTTAACATCACAAATAAGCAATGGACTTATTATACTATTCAGGCTCATTTGAATTATGAAAGAAGATTTGGTAAGCATGAGGTTGGTGTATTAGGTGTATTTGAAAGGAGATGGGGTAATACGGTAGAAACCAAAGCCGGTAGAAAGAACTATGATTTTATGATTCCGGAATTGAATATGGGTAGTCCGGTTGCGGAATTTATCAGCAACTCCGGTACCACCACCCGCTTTGGTCAACAGGGATATGTTATGCGTCTGAACTATAACTATGCCCAGAAGTATATGCTTGAATTGGCAGGACGTTATGACCAGACTTACCAATATGCTCCTGACCGTAGAAGTGCATTCTTTCCTTCCGTATCTTTGGGTTGGAGACTTTCTGAGGAATCATTTATAAAAGATAATTTCTCATTTATCAATAACTTAAAGTTGAGAGCTTCTTATGGTAAATCTGGTAATCCTGTCGGTGATGCATTTTCTTATCTTTCACAATATAAAATTGAAAATGGTGCAGTGTTCGGCAAAAACCCTACCCAATTGCAGAGTTTGGTGGAGGGGGCTGAACCTAATATTTTCCTGACTTGGGAAACAGTCTGGAAAGCTAATATAGGTTTAGACATAAATTTTTGGAATGATTTGTTGATTGCTGAGTTTGATGTATACCGGGATAAGCGCACGGATAAAATTTTGAGTCCGAATGCGATCGTATCTTCTGAATATGGCATTGGCCTGGCTAAAGAAAATGCTGGTGAAGATGAAAGGTATGGTTTTGATGCAGCATTGAGTAGCCATTATACTTTCAATTGTGGATTAAAGATGTCTAATTCGGTTTCTTTCGGGTTTACTCGTGATAAGCAGATTGAGATTCGTGAAGCTCCCGGAACCAAGAATAATCCAAGAAAGCGTAAGACCGGGCAACCGAGTGGACGCACATGGGGATATAAAGCTGCCGGATTATTTAAGGATCAGGCAGATATTGATAACTGGGCTTATCAGAAGGGCGTATTGCCTGGTGATATCAAGTATGTGGATATCAATGGTGATGGCAAGATTGATAGTGAAGACCAGGTTATTATTGGTTTCAACGAAACTCCTGAAGTGATGTGGGGGTATAACCTTCGTTTGGAATATAAGAACTTCGATTTCAGTATGTTCATTCAGGGAGCTGGTGGTTCTGACTATTATTTGGGTAGCAATGGAGACCGTAATGTTCGTTATCCATTCAAGGATGCCATTCATCCGCGCCGTGAACACTTGGATTCATGGACAGAAGCTAATCCGAATCCAAATGCAAAATATCCGCGTTTGTCTGCCTCTATCCGTAACCAGAACTATGAAACATCCTCTTACTGGATGGTAAATACTGCTTATGTGAAACTAAAATCATTGCAGATTGGCTATACTTTTAAACCGCAATTACTGAAGAAAGCCAAGATGCAGAGTTTACGTTTATATGCTGATTTCTATAATTTGTGGACCATTTATAGCAAAATGCCTGACGACTTTGACGTTGAAAACCAAGCTTTCAACTCATATCCACAACAGATTATCAGCTCTTTTGGTGTAAGTGTAACCTTTTAATGCATTATAATTATGAAAAAAATAATATATGGTATCCTTTGTTCCATACTTTTGTTGAATGCTTCGTGCACGGATTTTATGGACAATATAAAACCAACGAATTCTGTTACCGATGAAGGTATCTGGTTGACAGAGTCAAGTGCTATGCTGTTTATGAGTAAAGTTTACAGAGACTTGGATGGACCTTATTATAGCGTAAATGGCTTGAACGACCATGCTGTTGATATCCTGTTTACGGATGATTGTATCCAGATTGGTGAGAAGGCGTCTAATCAATGGAATTTGTTTGACTTCAATGCTTCTTCTGCTCCGATTGACAGATGGGGTAATCGTTATTCTTCTATTCGTAGAGCTAACATTGCTTTGAAGAACTTGCCGGACTCTCCGCTACCTGCTAATGTGAAAGAACGTTTGATGGGAGATTCATACTTTCTGCGTGCGATGTTCTATCTGGAATTATTCCGTTATTATGGAGCGGCTATACTGATTGACAAACCGCTTGATCGCAATACGGATGATATTTTCCTGGCTCGTGCTACACCGGAGGCTACATTGCAGTTCATTATTTCTGATTTCCAGAATGCTGCCGATCGTTTGCCGGTGACGGTGCCTGATGACGAATTAGGGCGTGCGACTAAAGGGGCTGCGTTGGGCATGATGGCGGCCACTTATTTATATGCAGCCGGAATCATAGATTCCAAATATTATGCAGATGCGGCTAAAACTGCCCGTGTTTTAGTTAGTGGTGATCTGAAAGGTACTTATTCTTTGTACCAGAATGGCTTTGCTGAGATGTTTTATGAGGATAATGAACACAATAGTGAAGTTATTTTTGATATCCAGTTTGCATATCCCTATAGGTGGTCGAGTGCACAGACTGTTTTGGCTCCGCCTGAGCCCGGCACACCGGCTGAATATGGATGGAGCAAGGACCACCCGACTGCAAGTCTGGCTGATGAATTTGAAATGGCTACCGGTGAACCTTTTGATTGGAATAATCCGGAACATGCCGCAGCTCCTTATGAGAATCGTGACAAGCGCTTCTATGCAACTCTCCATTACAATGGAAAACCTTGGAAAAACAAGATATTGTATACAGCCCAGAATACTCCGGGCAATCTGAATCTGAAGGAGAACCCCAACGGAATGTATAGTGCTGGTAAACCTTCATGCACAAAAACCGGGTATTACATTGGGAAATACATGAATCAGGATGTGCTCTGCGGCTATGATAATCGTGGGCGTGGTGTAGGCGGCGGACATAACTTTATCGTTTTGCGTTATGCAGAAATATTGCTGACTTTGGCCGAGGCAGAGAACGAAGTGAATGGACCGACTGCTGAAGTATACGGTGCAATAAATGAAATACGTGCCCGTGCCGGACAACCTGCACTTCCTGCAGGCTTGGACAAAAGTGAAATGAGAAAACGTATTCGTCATGAACGTCGTATAGAACTGGCTCTTGAGGGTAAAAGATGGTTTGATATTCAGCGGTGGAAGATTGGTGAGGAAGTGTTGAATAAGGATGCGCAAGGTTGCCTTGTGACTTACATAAAACGCCCTGATGGAGAAATCGTTCCTACTTATGAAACGGTATTTGTATGCAAGAAGACATTCATGGCACCTCGTGACTATTTGCTGCCGATTCCACAGTCTGCACGTGACAAAAATCCTAATTTGGATCAGAATCCTTTGTGGTAAATGATGATTGTATAATTTAAAAGTAGCTATAAGATGAAAAAGATACTATTTTTTATGTTCGTTGCTTTGGCGCTGACTTTTGTGTCATGTGGAGATGATGACTATGCAGTAGACGAAGCTTATGAAAAAGCAGAGATTACAAATGTGACAGTATATAATAGGGCAGAGGGAGTTATGAGTGATAAGACTCAGATTGACTCTGAAGCTGGGACTGTCATGGTTACTCTGAAAAAAGACGCTGATATTACTGATCTGAAGATGATAGCAACCATTTCTGCGGGAGCAACCCTGACTCCGGGTATGGCTGTTGGTTTCCAAGATTATTCTACTCCCCGTACATATACGGTGACTTCACCGGGTAAAACGGTGGTGAAGCAATGGACAGTGACTGTAATACCTGCAGCTAACTAATTAATTAATAACTATGATGAGGCTGTGTCAATATTATTTTGCCGCAGCCTCATTCATTTAAAGAATTTGAATAATGAATAATACTATAGCATGGGGACTGTTTTGCTTCTGTTTACTGTTTATGGCTTGTACCAATAAAGAACAGAATAGTTCGGAACCTATAACAGACAAGTATGCAATTCACACAGATGGGAAGACCTTAACTACTGCTGGTCTTCAAAAAGCAATTGATGACTGTGCCAGACAAGGAGGAGGCGTTGTATCTTTACCTGCCGGAAAGTATCTGACCGGAACACTGGTGTTGAAGAGGAATGTTACTTTAAATCTGGAGAAAGGTGCCACGATTCTGGGTAGTAAGAATATTGCTGATTATCCTGATAAAGGAAGACGCAAAGCTCTGGTTTTTGCAGAAAGAGCAGACAATATTTCAATTACAGGCGAGGGAGAAATAGATGGTAATGGATCGGCTTTTAATAAAGGAAATGATGCTCCGAACCGTCCCACTCTGGTACTTCTGCTCGATTGTAATAAGGTTCATGTAAATGGAGTGAAATTATTAAACTCTGGGTTTTGGACATTCCGTTTTGTGCGTTGTGATGGGGTTGATATCAGTAAAGTGTATGTGGAAGGACATGCAAACTGGAATAATGATGGCTTTGATATTGAGAGCCGGAATGTTACTATCACAGATTGTGTGGTTGATACAGATGATGATGCCATTTGTTTCAAGAGTGAAGACCCGGATTATGTTGTCGAGAATGTTACAGTGAAGAATTGTGACCTGTCTTCTAACTGTAATTTTATTAAATTTGGTACTGCCAGTGCCGGAGGATTTCGCAATATCCGGGTTTCTGACTGCACCCTTCATAAATGTAGCAAATCTTTGCTTCGCTTTTGGGAAAAACGCGTCCCGGGAGTTTCAGACCCGATTACTGGTATAGCGGGTATGGCCCTTGAAGTGGTTGACGGCGGTTTTATGGAAGATGTTGTCATTTCCGATCTGACGATGGAAGATGTGCAGACACCCCTATTTATTCGCTTGGGTAGACGTAAAACTTCAGAGAAATCTTATCTGAAGGATGTATTGATAAAGAATATCACAGCGAGTTCTGCCAGTTATGTTGCAAGTTCCATTACAGGTGTTCCCGGACTTCGTGTTGACAATGTGGAGATTCGTGATATAGACTTTAAGTTGAAAGGTGGAGGAAAAGTTTCGGATACGATGGTAGAAGTACCGGAGGTCGAAGATGCCTATCCTGAGAATCGGATGTTCGGCATGATGTTGCCTGCTTATGGGGTTTATATACGACATGCTGACAATATTCGTTTTATAAATATGAAGCTTTCAACCGTTGGTGATAAGGAAGAACGGCATGCGATTGTTGCTGAAGATGTAAACGGACTTGAAATTACCGATTCTGCATTGCAATCTCCGGGTAGTGAACTCTCTGTGATTCGCTTGAAAGATTGTAAGAATGTGAAGGTGCCCGAATAATTGTATGTATCCTTGTCAAAAATGTATGCTGTGTGTATTTTCCCTTTTTCTATCTATATCTGGCAAGAATGCGCACGTCTCGTTTAGAACTCATTGACTATATTTGCTTGCAGAAAAAAAATAAATAAAGAATAAGATGAATAAACTATTGATTTTTTTGCTTTTGTTCCTGTCTCTCTCATATTCCGCACAGGGCAGTGATAAAAACTATGCAAAGACAACCGATAGAATCTGGTTGGATTCGAAAGAAGTGCATCAGGGAGAATATACCTGGAAGATGATGAAAGTGGGAGACGTGAAAGCATCGGCTGAGGAAATTTCATCACTTGGGTATAATACGAGCAACTGGTTGCCGGCCATTGTTCCGGGAACGGTGCTTAATTCTCTTGTGTATAATAAGAAGTATCCTGAACCCTATTACGGGCTAAATAATAAAATAGAATCCAATAAGATACCGGATATCTCAAAAGTAGGTCGTGAGTTTTATACTTACTGGTTCCGCACAGAATTTGAAGTCCCTGCTTCTTTCGCAGGGAAAAATATATGGTTGCAGCCTGACGGCATCAATTATCGGGCAGAAGTATGGGTAAATGGTAATTTGCTGAGTACAATCAATGGAATGTTTGTCAATGATTACATTAATATAACCGACTTTGTGAAAGTAGGTAATAAGAATGTTCTTGCCGTCAGGGTTTATCCGGTAGATGTGCCGGGAACTACTATGCCAAAGCCTTGGGGTGCTGTAGGTGAATTCCATAATGGAGGCAATGGAAACATTGGCTTAAATACTACCATGCTTATGAGCGTTGGATGGGATTTTACCTTTATGGATGGTATCCGTGACCGTAATACTGGTATCTGGAAAAGTATATCTATGTATACTACAGGGACATTGGCATTGCGTCATCCGTTTGTGAAGTCGGAACTACAAAAACCAGCGTATGATGTAGCTCATGAAACTATATCCGTTGAAGTGGTTAATCCGCTTAATTCGATGGATACGATCAGCGGAGTGATCAGAGGAGAGATCACGGGAGAGAATATTGTAGTGGAAAAACCTTTCCGTATATTGCGGGGTGAGGAGAAAATGGTGACTTTCACTCCGGAAGAGTTTCCTCAACTTACTATCCGTAATCCACGCTTGTGGTGGCCGGTCAACAAAGGTCCTCAGAACTTGTATGAACTGAAATTGACCGTAAACGTAAAAGGTGCAGTTTGTGATTCTGTCAAGACACGATTTGGCATCCGTGAGATTACCTCTGATACAAATACTCCCGATAAATCGCGTGTATTTTACGTGAACGGTAAACGTATTTTTATTCGTGGCACAAACTGGATTCCTGAGGGAATGTTGCGTACTTCGGATGAACGCACCTATGCTGAGTTGAGGTATACTCGTCAGGCAGGTATCAACTTAGTTCGTTTCTGGGGTGGTGGCATAGCCGAGTCTGATTATTTTTATCAACTTTGTGATGAACTGGGATTATTGATCTGGCAGGAGTTCTGGATGACGGGCGATACACGCCATCCGCAGGATAAGAGTGTATATCTGAATAATGTGGCATCTACCGTGAAACGTATCCGTAATCATCCGGCTCTGGCCTATTATGTAGCTTCGAATGAGAGTTCCGAAGTTAGTGGTACACCTGAACTACTGAAACAACTTGATGGTACACGTGGCTATCAGATGCAATCGGAATGTGCAGGTGTGCATGATGGAAGTCCATATAAACAGGTGAATCCGATGCAGCATTATGAAAACACTGCTTCTGTGAGAGGTAGCCGTGTAGATGGGTTTAATCCGGAATATGGTGCTCCGACACTTCCTACGGTAGAAATTCTCCGGGAAATGATGGACGAGAAAGATTTGTGGCCTATTAATAAAGAGGTTTGGGATTATCTGGATGGGAATGGATTCCATCTGATGTCTACCATGTATACTGACTTGGTTAATAATTACGGGCAATCTTCTTCTATTGATGAGTTTGCACAAAAAGGCCAGTTTGTGGGTGCCATGAACTCAAAAAGCATTTGGGAAGTATGGAACTATAATAAACTTGATTATGGTGACCGTTTCTGTTCCGGTTTACTATTCTGGTATCATAATTGTCCGGTGCGTCAGGTCTGTGCCCGCATGTGGGATTGGTCGTTGGAACCAACGGCTTCACTCTATCATACAGCTAATGCGTTGGAACCTTTGCATGCACAATTTGATTATCTAAAGAATACGGTGTCGGTGGTGAATGATTTCTATCAGGAATTTAAAGGGTATACAGTAGTGGCTCAGGTTTATGATATCAATAGTAAAAAGGTATTCGAAGAGTCTGAAAAAGTTGACCTTCCTTCGGATGGTGTGGCAAATGATGTATTGACCATTCGCTTTCCTGGAGATATCTCACAGGTACATTTCATTAAGTTGAGATTGAAAGATGAGAAAGGCAAGGAAGTCTCGTCCAATTTCTACTGGCGTTCCAATGATAAGTATGAAGGTAAGGAAACGCTGACTGGTCCTACTTCTTCAGGCTTTGAAACATTGTCTCAGTTGAAAAAGGCCAGATTGAATACTTCTTATAAGACAAGAAAGAGCGAAGGCAAGTATTTCGTAGAGGTTACAGTGAAGAATGTGTCTGGTTCTATCGCCTTTTTCAATCAGTTGCAGTTCCTTAATCAGGATTTGAAACCTATTCGCCCCTCTTTCTATACAGATAATTTCTTTTCTTTGATGCCGGGTGAGAGTAAATCTGTAGTTATCGAAACGAATGCTGAAAAGATAACTGAAGAGCCGGTGATAGTAGTAAAAGGATGGAATGTAGATCGTAAACAAATAAACAAATGAATACGAAAGTAAAGACAAGAACCTGGATAGCCTTATTGAATCTGTTATTTCTGTTTACAACAGTCAATGCACAACCTGTCCGTCAGTATCTGCACGAGGGATGGAACTTCCGGCAGGCGAGGGGTACTAATTGGTATGAAGCCACTGTTCCGGGAACGGTTCATACAGACCTGATGGATAACAAACTGATAGATGATCCTTTCTACAGGCTCAATGAGCGTGGTGTACAGTGGGTGGATAAAGAAGACTGGATTTACCGGACAACGTTTGAGGTAACCCCTGAATTACTTGCAAAGAAGAATATTGTGCTACATTTTGAGGGACTGGATACTTATGCTGATGTAACATTGAACGGAAAGAAGATTCTTTCTGCTGATAATATGTTTTGCGAATGGCAGGCGGATGTTCGCTCTCTCTTAAAAGAGCATGGCAATGAGTTGCAGGTTTATTTGCATTCTCCCATTAAGATAGCTATGCCCAAATGGGAAACTGTTCCTTTCCAGTATCGCAGTTCGAATGACCAGTCCGAGAATGGAGGATTGCTTAATCGCAAGGTCGGAGTGTTTGTTCGTAAAGCGGGTTATCATTTTGGTTGGGACTGGGGACCTCGTTTGGTTACTTCGGGTATCTGGCGTTCTGTTAGTCTGGAAGCATGGGATGAGGCTCGTATTAATGATGTCTTTTATAACCAGCAGTCGGTGACAGCCCAGCAGGCCGTAGTGGATGTTACGGTGGAAGTGCTGGCCGATGAGGAGATAGAAGCAAAAGTGGCTGTGATTAATCATACGGATAATCGTACCGAGTGCCAGAAATTGATTCGCTTGAATAAAGGCTTGAATAAGGTTCCGGTATCTTTTACGATGAAGAATCCCCGGTTATGGTGGACAAACGGTTTGGGCGAACCTTTCTTGTACAATTTTGCAACGACGCTGGAACTGGATGGTAAGCAAATAGATATTACAGAGGAAAAACTGGGTATCCGTTCATTGAAAGTGATAACGGCTCCTGACAAATATGGTGAAAGTTTTTATTTTGAACTAAATGGAAAACCTTTGTTTGCCAAAGGAGCGAATTACATTCCTTGTGATAACTTTCTGACACGTGTTACTGATTCCATTTATGAAAAAACAATCCGGGATGCAGTCAGTGCAAACATGAATATGCTACGCGTGTGGGGTGGCGGAGTTTATGAGAAAGATATCTTTTATGACTTGTGTGATAAATACGGCATTTTAATTTGGCAGGACTTTATGTTTGCGTGTAGCGTATTTCCTGCCGAGGGTGAATTGCTGGAAAATATCCGCAGGGAAGCCATTGATAATGTACGACGCTTGCGCAATCACAGTTGTATAGCTCTTTGGTGTGGGAATAATGAATGTCTCGATGCCTGGTTCAACTGGAACTGGAAAAATACCTATGACAAACAGAATCCTGCTTATTCGGATATTATATGGAAACAATTCAAAGATCAGTATTTTGTGACGTTGCCGGCTGTGGTAGAAGAGTTTCATCCGGGTGCTTGTTATCGTAAGTCATCTCCTTATTCTGATGATAAGGGAACGCGCAATCATACGGTGGGGGATATGCACTATTGGGAAGTCTGGCAAGGATTGAAACCTCTTTCTGAGTTCAATCATGAGCGGAGCCGTTTCTTCAGCGAGTATGGTTTTCAGTCATTCCCGGAATTTGAGTCAATCAAACGGTATGCACCTTTGCCTGAAGATTGGAAGCTGACTTCGGAAGTCATGATGTCGCATCAGCGAGGGGGAACAGCAGCTAATAAGCGTATCAATGATTTCCTTTTGTCGGAATACCGTCAACCGAAAGATTTCCGTTCGTTTACCTATATGAGCCAGCTTTTACAGGCTGATGCTATGAAAATGGCTATGGAGGCGCATCGGAGGGATATGCCCTATTGCATGGGGTCATTGGTATGGCAGCATAACGATTGCTGGCCGGTGGCATCCTGGTCAAGCCGCGACTATTACGGACGTTGGAAGGCGCAGCATTACTTTACGGTAAAGTCTTTCGCAGACTTACTGGTATCGCCAATAGAAAAGGAAAACATTTTGCAGATTTATATGGTATCAGATAGGCTAAAGAGCACTTCTGGTAAATTAACGGTCTGTGTGTTCAGATTGGATGGTAGCGGAGTAGTGAAAGAATTCAAGAAACAGATAACTGTTCCGGCTAATACAAGTACAGTTGTGTGGAAGGAAGCTGTGGACGAGTTATTGAATGGAGAGAAAAAAGAAGACGTCGTTGTACACGTTTTTTATAAGGATAAGACAGGAACAGAGTATACTAATAATTATTTTTTGGCGAAGCAAAAGGATATGCATTATGCAGCAGCCCGGATTAATAAAGACTTTGTACCGACTGAAGGAGGTTATGAGGTAACTCTGTCTTGTGATGTGTTTGCAAGAGGCGTTTTCCTGTCGCTCCAAGAGGATATCGACAATTTCATATCCGACAATTATATGGATATTTTGCCTGGCAAACCGGTTACGGTTAAAGTGACTACTGAACTACCTTCGTTGCAGTTTGCCGAAAAATTGCAGGTTGCTTCTTTCTCGGATGCAGTGGAACAATAGAATATGAATTTAAGATATAACCATGAAAAAGAGTACATTATTGTTTGTTACGATTCTAATTAGTTTTTTTCCCTCCGGCGACTTATTCGCCAAGGGTAAGGTAAAAGTTGATAAAGCGTTAGAGCAGGCTGCTCGTCAGTATCTCTATATGAGGAGCGAACTGCAAGGAAGCAACCAGTTTCCTAAAACGTATGACAAACACATGCAACGCTTGAAAACCAGTAATTCGGAATGGTGGTGCAGTGGCTTTTATCCCGGAACTCTGTTCTATCTATACGAGGATACAGGAAACAAGGAGTTATATGCTGAAGGAGTACGTATGTTGAAGTTGCTGGAACCGGAACAATACAACGTGAATACACATGACGTCGGTTTTATGATGTATTGCAGTTATGGCAATGCAAACCGCGTTGCTCCGAAACCTGAGTATAAAGATATTATGGTGAACAGCGCCCGTTCGTTGATTTCCCGTTTCAGTCCGGTGGTAGGCTGTATTAAATCCCATAATCGCAAGCCGGATGACTATGTCGTTATCATTGATAATATGATGAATCTGGAATTGCTTTTCTGGGCTACTCAAGCCACAGGAGACAGTACATTCTATGATATTGCTGTGAAACATGCCGATACAACTTTGAAGAATCATTTCCGGGCAGACAATAGTCTTTATCATGGACTGAATTATAACCCGGCAACCGGTGAAATAAAGCATTACCAAGGTGGACAGGGCTTTTCCGAAAAGTCAGCTTGGGCTCGTGGACAAGCTTGGGGATTATATGGCTATACAATGATGTACCGTTTTACGAAAGACCGGAAATACCTTGAGCAAGCCATAAAGATAGCAGAATTTACGTTGAATCATCCTAATATGCCGAAAGACCTGATTCCTTACTGGGACTATAATGCTCCTGATATACCGAATGCCTTGCGTGATGCCTCTGCTGCAGCTATTAACTGTTCCGGACTGCTGGAATTGTCTCAGTATGTATCCGGAGAACAGGCTGAGAAGTATTATAAGGCAGCCGAAAAAATGCTCCAGACATTATCCTCACCGGCGTATACGGCAGAGGAAGGAACTAACGGAGGATTCATCCTGAAACATTCGGTAGGCAATATTCCTTCCGGTACGGAAGTAGATGTGCCTTTAACCTATGCTGATTATTACTATGTAGAGGCGTTGTGCCGATACAAATCCTTAAATGATAAACCCTAAAACAATGATACCATGATGAATAAATGTAATATAGTCTTGCTTGTAGTATCTTTGCTGTTTTCTTCTTCTCTTATAGCTGGAACAATTGATGTGACTAAACGTGGAGCTAAAGGAGATGGTGTAACGGATAATACAATTATTATACAGAAGGCCGTAGATGAATGTTCGAAGAAAGGAGGAGGAACCGTCTTGATACCATCCGGATCTTATTTGATACGCCCTATTGAACTGAAATCAAATGTGAACCTTCATCTGGATTTTGGCACTTTATTGTTGGGAAGTACACGTTTGTCGGATTATGATCATGCTTTTCCATTCAAGGACGGTACAATGAATCAGTCTTCCGGGCTTTTGTTTGCACGTGGACAGAAGAACATCTCGATTACCGGATTCGGAACAATTGACGGACAAGGCGGAGATAAAGCTTTTCAATTTGGCAATGATGCGGATGGCGGACCGAAGCGCCCTAAGATAATCTATTTTGTAGAGTGCCGCGATATCGTTGTGACCGATGTCACCCTCCGTAATTCTGCCTATTGGGTACAACATTATGAAAAATGTGAAGATGTAACTATCCGTGGTTTGAAAGTATTCAGTCATTGTAATTATAATAATGACGGGCTTGATATAGATGCTAAGAATGCGACTATATCCGATTGCTACATTGATGTGGAAGATGATGCTATTTGTTTCAAGAGTGACCATCCGGAATTTTGCGAGAACATAACGGTTACGAATTGTGTAACAGCGAGCAATTGCAATGCAATCAAATTCGGTACTGCTTCTCATGGAGGATATCGGAACATCGCGGTTTCCAATTGTGTCGTTCGTCGGGCAGCGGAAGATAATATTCGTCATTGGAGTAAACAGCTTGAGCATATTTCTGCCGATGTTACCGTTATTTCGGGTGTTGCCATAGAAATGGTTGATGGAGGCATTATTGATGGCATCACCGTTTCCAATATTTCTATGCGCGATGTCCAGACTCCTATATTCATCCGTTTGGGAGACAGAAATCGCACTTACCGGAAAGAAGGTGGTGTACTGAAGAATATAAATATCAGCAACATTGTAGCAACTGCCGAAAGCCTGATAGCTTGTTCTATAACCGGTGTGGAAACGAGCTGTGTAGAGAATGTTTCGATTAATAATGTGCAAATCAGCTATCCGGGAGGAGGGACTCTGGATATGATTAATAAGTCCGTTCCGGAGATGATAAAGAGCTACCCTGAGAATAGAATGTTTGGTAATACATTGCCGGCGGCAGGCTTTTATGTGCGCCATGCCAGGAATGTGAGGTTCAATAATGTACGTTTTGATGCGACTAAACCAGATGCACGTCCGTTGTTCTTTTTGGATGATGTTGTCGGGGCAGAACTGAATCAGTGCAAGGGAGCAGCTCCTGCTGATGCGAAATTTATTCGTACAGTGCATAGCTCAGGGATAGTAGCTGATGGTAAGTATCTGGATAAATAGGAGTATGTTTATGAAACGCTTGAAACTAATATTCTGTTTGCTTTGTCTGTGTTGCTCCCTGACAGAGGCTAAAGAGGTGCAAGTAGATGCACAGAAGGAAGTGGACGAAATGACCGGACGACTGATCGCTTCCTATTTGGAAGCGAAAGTAGATGAGGACGTCATAGCGGGTTATGCGACTGCATTACGTTCGGATGGAAGTTTCCCGGACCTGGATTATATAACTGTGCACGAAGGTTCTTTTTATCCGGCCGGCTCCCATTTGAAACGATTGAAATCAATGGCTATTGCATACCGTAAACCTGGAAATAAGTATTATAATTCAGGAAAACTGCTGAAACAGATTGTTGCTGGTATCGACTATTGGTATAAAGTACGTCCTAAATCCGGAAACTGGTGGTTCGGTGATATCGGTGCTCCCCAGGACTACATGGTTCCGTTAATTCTGCTGAAAGGCAAAATTAGTGAAAAGAAACTGTTGCATTACTCTTCTTATCTGAGGGATTTGACGGGGAACAAAGGGCATAAAGGCAAAAATCGTACATGGGTATCTGCCGTTACTATTCATAAGGGATGTATTGAAGATAATATTGAGCTGATACGAACCGGAATCAAGTCCATAGCCTCTACTATTAAGATTGTTCCGGAACAAGGTGACGAAGGTATTAAGGTGGATGGCAGTTTTCATCAGCATCGTCCGCAATTATATTCCGGCGGGTATGGTTTATCGTATGTAGATGATATTGCATATTACTTGCAGTTGGTGAAAGGAACTGCTTTTGAGCCTTATTTTACACAAGAGAAAAAAGATATATTTATCAATCTCCTGATGGGTGGTCATCGGTTGTTGGGCTATCGGGAAACGTTCGATTTTGGTGCAATCGGCCGTAATATATCACGTCCCGAGGGACTGAGTAATATTTCTCCTGTCACGCTGGAATACATGGAGCAGAATGATCCTGGTCGTGCTGCTGATTATTCGGCCTGGAAGGAACATCTTTCCGGTGCCCCCTTTCCTGCTCCCGGCAATAAGCACTTCTGGAAATCGGACATGATGGTTCAGCATGGTGCCGGCTATTATCTTTCTGCCAAGGTGATTTCTACCCGGACCAATGGAACCGAAATGCTTAATAATGAGAACCTCAAAGGTTATAACCTGCCACTTGGTGCTACGAATATCCTTACTTCCGGGAAAGAATATGAAGGTATCTTCCCTGTATGGAATTGGAATAAAATACCGGGCACTACGGCTGTTCAACATCCGGATTCTGCTTGTCTTGAAGGATATCTGTTCGGAAGAAACCGGTTTGGAGGTGGGGTAAGTAACGGTAAGAATGGAGCCATTGCTTATGAGCATTGCTATAAGGGCGTAAAGGCCAAAAAGGCTTACTTTTTTATGGATGATGTACTTTTGTGTTTAGGGACAGATATTGCGTCAGATGCTCCCGAAGAAGTGGTTACAACTGTTAATCAGTGTCTCTTTAAACGCGAAATGGTAGTTGGCAAAGAGGGAGGAACTACATCTGTTTACAAAGAAAATGCATCTGCAAAAAATCCGGCTTGGGTATATCATGATAAAGTAGGTTATTTATTTCCTTCAGGGGGAGATGTAACTGTCAGTAGTCCGAAACAAACCGGGGCTTGGAAGGATATTAATATCAGTGGGAGTGGGAAAAAGATTTCTGCTGATATATTTAATCTCTGGATCAGTCATGGAACAAAGGCTAAGGAGGGGAAATATGCGTATATGGTCGTTCCTGACAGAACTTTAGAGGAGTTCCGGACATTTGCGGCTGCACAGAATTATAAGATTATTCAAAATAGTTCTGTGGTACAGGCTGTTAAGTTGAATCATCAATACGCCGTTGTTTTTTATCATCCGGGGACAATTGATTTAGGAGAGGGGCTTACATTGGCTACTGATAAACAAGTGATTGTCTATCTTGAGCAGAAGGGAATAGGTTACGATATATGGGTTGCTGATCCGCTTTATAGTCAGAGGAAGGTTTGTCTGACTCTTAATGGCAGAGAAGTGCAGATTGCTTTTCCGGAGGGTGAACTGACTGGTAGTACGGCTTTTACGAATATTGTCACTCTTCAACCTTTTGATTTGCAATGTGAATATCTTAGTAATCCTTTAGGTATTGATATACAGCAACCTCGTTTGAGTTGGAAAATGGGAGCCACTACCCCGGCACGCGGACGTAAGCAGACTGCTTATCAGATTCTTGTAGCAAGTTCCCGGGATTTGCTTGATGCAGACCGTGGGGATCTTTGGGATAGCGGTCGTATTAATTCTGCTGAGTCAGTGAATATTGTTTATGGGGGAGTGCCTTTGTCTGCCGGACAAAGATGTTTCTGGAAAGTCCGTTTCTCCGACGAACACAATCATTGGTCAGCCTGGAGCACTCCTGCGGATTGGCGTATGGGGCTATGTGCAGCTGATTGGGTGGCACAATGGATAGGTAGTGCAGAAATGGAATCTCAGAGTGTGGGAGGTAAGAAAGTTAATAATGTAATGGCAGATCCCTGGTTCCGTAAAACATTTAATATGTCGGATATTCCACAGGATGCTGTTATTTATGTAGCTTCCATCGGTTATCATGAACTGTATGTCAATGGTCGGAAAGTGGGGGACGCTGTCCTTTCACCTTCGGTCACGGACCATAAATCACGTGCCCGCTACATGACATATGATATCAAGGACTATCTGAAAGAAGGTACTAATGTTATTGCTTTGTGGTTGGGCACTTCCTGGGCTGTTTTCCCGGCTTATCAGCAGAAGAATAGGCCGGCTATTCCGATGGCATTGGCTCAGGCTGAGGTCACATTATCTTCAGGAAAGAGATTGCAAATTGTCTCAGATGATACTTGGAAGACTCATGCCAGTCCTAATACTTTGTTAGGTTACTGGGAGGCACATCACTTTGCAGGAGAATGTTATGATGCTGCTTTGGAAAAAGACGGATGGAATGCTCCGGATTTTGATGATTCCGGTTGGGCTATGGCAAAGGTTTATTCTACTGACGTTATTGTATCATCTGACCGTACAGAGCCTAACCGGTTACTTGATGAAATAAAGCCACTCTCTGTTCAGGAGGTTAGTCCCGGAGTCTATAGAGTTGATATGGGAATCAATTATGCAGGTTGGTTTGAGATGCAACTTCAAGGCCAGCCCGGTGATTCCATTGTATTCCAATTCTCTGAAAGGGAGAAGGATATTTGCAGCTATGGTATACATAGCATTTATAAAGTTGGTCCTAAACGGAAAGGAGCCTTTTGTAACCGTTTTAATTATATGACCGGACGCTGGGTACAAATTACCGGTCTTCGGTATAAACCGGAATTAGACCAGATACGTGGTTGGATGATTCGTCCTGATTATCGCCGGAGTGGTGGATTTGAATGTGATATTCCCCTGTTGAATGATATTTATCGTACTACCTTGTGGACGTTTGAGAATCTCAGTCTGGGTAACTATGTGGTCGATTGTCCTCATCGTGAACGTTGCGGATACGGGGGAGATGCATTGGCCACTACACGCACAGCTTTGGGAAACTATCAGTTGGGGGCTTTCTATAACAAATGGATGGAGGACTGGCGTGATGTGCAGGATTCGGAAGGGAATGTTCCTTATACTGCTCCTACCCGCATTGGCGGGGGTGGACCATCCTGGAGTGGTTTCTGCATTACTTTGCCTTGGGAATTTTATCGTCAGTATGGAGATGTACGTATTCTTTCGGAAAGTTTTCCCACTATTCAGCGCTGGCTTTCTTTTGTAGAAACCAAGTCGCAGGATGACATGCTGGTACGTTGGGGAGGTAAGTGGAGTTTTCTGGGTGACTGGCTTTGGCCGGATGCATGGCCGGAACGTTCGGCTATGGAGAAACAGGGAAAAGCGCTTGGAGATACTCGGGAAACTTTGTTTTTCAATAACTGCCACTGGATTTACAGTCTTGAAACTGCTGCACAGATAGCCGATGTGTTGGGAAATGAAGCAGCAGCTTCCACTTACCGGAACCGGGCATCAAAAGTACGCAAGGCTGTGCATGCTACTTTCTTCAATCCGAAAGATAATAGCTACGTGAATGGATATCCTTCTTATCTTGCTATTGCATTGCTGGTCGATTTACCCCCGAAGCATTTGAAGGCAAAAGTCTGGAAACGTCTTGAACAGGAAATACTGGTGAAGCGTGAGGGGCATTTCTGGGGAGGCATTACTGCCGGTTCGTTCCTGTTGCATACTTTATTGGATAATCATCGTAATGATTTGATTTTTGAGATGGCTACCAAAGAAGATTTTCCCGGCTGGGGAGATATGTTGAAGCATGGTAATGGTACGTTCTTTGAAGATTGGCAATGTCGTGGTTCGGGTTTGCATAGTTCCTATTTGTATATCGGTAGTTGGTTTATTGAGGCTTTAGGAGGTATCCGCCGTCCGGAGGCTGGCTATAAGGAATTTACCATTGAACCTTGGATTACAAAAGATGGTCCCAAACAAGTACGTTCGCACTACAACTCCCTATACGGGAAAATAATTTCTGACTGGACATTGGAAGCCGGTGTGTTGAAAATGGAAATCACCATACCTGCTAATACTACTGCTGTCCTGAAATTATCCGGCATTCATCCTGACACTTTAAAGGAAGGAGGAACCGCATGGGAAGAGGCGGAAGGAGTCAGTCTGCATTCACAAAAAGGAAATACTCTATCACTGGCATTGCAGTCAGGTACTTATAGATTCTCGGTGGTGATGGATGAAGGCAGGTAATTGTACCTGCACTTCATCCTTCCATTTCTGCACTTCGTCGGAAAATCATCTTTTCATTACTGGGTATGAAGGATAATCTGTACATTTACAGCAGATTCCTATAAGTAAGAGCCAAATGATAAAGTACCTGTTAGTAGAAGATGAGCGTTTCGCTTATGAAGAAATGAAGCGGATGATGGAGAAGTTACGCCCCGAATATCAGTTGGAGGCGTGGGCAACCACTGTGGAGCAGACCGTACAATTCCTGAAACATCATCAGGTGGACTTGATGCTGCTTGATATTCGTTTGACGGATGGGAACAGCTTTGACATCTTTGAGCAGATTCAGGTTACCACGCCGGTCATCTTCACCACCGCCTATGACGAACATGCCATCCGGGCATTCAAGGTGAACAGTGTAGACTATCTGCTGAAGCCTGTGGAGGAAGCTGATTTGCAGGCGGCATTGAGTAAGTTTGAGCAACTTCGGATGGTGCAGTTCCGGATGGAAGCGCCTTCCTTGCCGGATTATAAGCAGTTGGAAAGTGCTTTGATGAGTAACTGCAAAAAGAACCGTTTCCTTATTCAGAAGGGCGACGCATACCATTATGTGGAGACGGCGGATATAGCTTTTTTCTATAGTGAAGATAAGGTGGTATTTTTGCATACTTTCGCCGATAAACGCTACATTGTGGACTATACGTTGGAGCAGGTGGAGCAACTGTTGGATGAAAGGACTTTCTTCCGTGTTTCCCGAAATTGTATAACTAATATCAATTCTATCCGGAAAATATCCAAATACTTCAACAGCCGGTTGAAGTTAACCTTACAACCTGAGTGCCCGCACGAAATCTTGATTAGCCGCGTGCGGGTTCCTGATTTCCTGAAATGGGTGGATGGTGTACTCTAAATCTCTCTGCTTATGAAGAATAAATGGTATATCCTTCTTTTTGTGCTGCTGATTGCAGTGTCATTGTTCGCATTTCAGTATGTTGCGGAACTTCTTTCCGATGCTCCCCGGAGTTTGAGCTTAGAAACCCAATACCTGCTTAATCTGCCTGCTTGTATTCTTGTAGGTGTCATTGATTTCCTCATTATCCTCGTTGTACATAAGCGTCTAAGTTGTGTCAGTAACACAATGAGGGTGTTTGTCGATTTGCTACTGGCATCTGTGTGGGTGAGTATATTTGGTGTAGTGGCAAATTATGCTCTGTCCATCATTCTGAATGAACCCTGGCCGGAAGATTATGCCATACTGAAAATGTCTTTGCCTGTGGTACTCTGGAATTGTATGATCGTCCTTCTGATTGAGATATTCTTTTACCAGCAGAGCCAGATGGAGGCAGAGAAGAAATTGGCACTTGTTGAGAAAGAAAAGATTCAATACCAATATGAGACGTTGAAAGCACAGATAAATCCGCATTTCCTGTTCAACAGCCTGAATGTACTTTCTTCACTGGCATATAGTGACGCAGAGAAGACGAACCAGTTTGCCAAAAAACTATCGGGTGTCTATCGCTATCTGTTGTTGACGAATAATCGTCCGATGGTTACTTTGAAGGAGGAACTGGCCTTTCTGGAGCGTTATATTTTTCTGGAGAAGATTCGTTTTGAAGATGCACTATTCATTGAAATCGGCGAAAGCGATTTATATGGAAACCGGCAGATTATCCCCGTCAGCCTGCAATTGCTGGTGGAGAATGCAATAAAGCATAATATAGCGACTTTGAAAAGTCCTCTTGTTATCCGGATTGACATGGCTGATGATGGCATAATGGTTTCCAATAATCTGCAACTGCGAACTTCGGTGGACAGGGGTGGTGTGGGGTTGGGAAACCTGCAGAAGCAATATGCTCTTTATAATAAGGAGATTGCCATTATCGAAAGTAGTGCAGAGTTTACGGTAAGAATCCCTTTCCTCGAATAATCCTCTTTCCGGCTTATCTTTTGATTTCTGAATTTCAGCCGGTTGTTGGTGCAGTTGGTCGGAAAGCACTTATACCGGATGTTCTAAACGTGTTTCTTTGCAATAAATATATAATCTAATTTATTAGCAATGAGACGATTCTCTTATCTTACATTTCTGTTGCTCTCGGTAGCGGCAGTCAGCAGCTTTGCACAGGGAGTGATTAAAACGGAGTATATGCCTTCATCTTCCTTTAAAGATGAAGCGGGAAATAAACTGGGTTCCGGAGATTTATTTAAAGTGAGCGGAGCCTATACATTACCTTTTTCCCTGAAACAGAATGCTGCGGGACAACCCATTATGTGGTCGGCATCGGTGAGCGGTGCTTATGCGGTGCTTAATAATAAGGATATGCTGACGGATATGCACCCTGATGAAGTGCTGAACGCTAATCTTAGTTTGATGCACGTACGTCCTATCTCAAAAAAGTGGTATATGATTGCGAGTGTGGGTGGAGGTATTTATTCTGCACCGGATGCAATTACGTGGGAGAGTGTGTTGGTGAATGGCGCGGTCATCTTTGTATATAAATGCAGGAAGAATCTGGATTTAGGTATTGGAGCAGGAGTAACGAACTCATTTGGCGTACCGATTGCCATGCCGATGTTCTTCCTTAACTGGCAGCTCTCAGGTAATTATGAGGTGAATGTGAACCTCTCCTCGGGTATGGAGATATCCGGAGCGGTGCGGTTGGGCAATCGATTTAAGCTGAGGCTGGTGGCTATGGAGATGGATGGGATGTCTTCGGTGATGGATGTGGACGGAAAATCCATGATGTATGCTTCCGCCATGATACGGTCTTATCTGCGTCCTGAATACAAGATAGGTGAGAAATCATGCCTGTTTCTGGGCGTAGGTGGCAATTGGCTCAGGTCTGCCGATCTGACCAAACGCACGTTGAAAGGCTTTGCCAATAGTATGTTTAAGGATAAAGAGGAGACTAACTTCTATCCTACTGTTTATTTGTCAGCCGGATTGAAGTGGGGCTTTTAGCTTAATTCGAAACTCAGTGTTCAGTTTCAAATAAAGTTTTTTTCGATTTTGTCAACACTCCAGCACTGATAGCCTTCAAACCTTTTGTTAATCGGGATTTAAGGGTTGTGCTGATAAGGTGTTTGTAAGTGACGACAAGCGTTTTGTCAGCACTACTTTTGGATCTGTTTTCGGACGTGTTTAAACATAAAGGCACTTGAGATAGAATGGGCTTTGAAGTGATGTATCTGATTGAAATATAATATGTTGTAGTTTCCTAGTGGTAGGAAACGCTCGTTCCCAAGCCTCAGAAACTCCAGTTTCCTCTGATGGGAACGCAAGTTTCCTTTAATGGAAACGCTCGTTTCTCCTTATGGGAACGCTTGTTTCCTACTGTGGGAACTGTCGTTTCTGCTCTTGGAAACCGGGTTCTGTTTGGGGACTACCTCGTCGACAAAACCTCCCCTTTCGTAGATTTTATTTTCAGTTCTCCTTTCCCTCCCTTACATTTGTATCGGAATAAAAAGCTGGTACAGAATGAAAAGAAATAGACTATTGTGTTTGTTAGCTGTTTGCCTAATGTGCGGAATGGCTTTTTCGCAGGAGCAAGAAAAGAAACAATTGCCCCGTGAAGTGCCCTCACCCGAAAAGTCCGCCAGGAAGATGACGGACCGGATGAAAGACGGCCTGCAACTGACCGACAAACAATATGATAAATTGTACAAACTGAACCTGAAAGAACACAGGAACGTTTTGCTGCAATGGCAGAAAGAGGAGAAGGACAACGCCCGCCAAGAGGTGAACAACGGAGTGAACGCCCCGGCATGGGAGGCGGACGCCCGCCGATGGATGGCGGAATGGGTCCCGGAATGGGTGGTGGCCGTCCACCTGTGGGAACTCGCGGTGAACGTCCTGCAATGAGCAAGGACAATGCGGAAAAGAAGCAAAAGGCTACTGCTAAAAAGGAAAAGAAGATAAAGAAAATCCTGACGGCAGAGCAATATGTAAAGTGGCAGGAAATGCGTCAGCCACAAGAACCGCCTCAACCGCAGGATCATCCTCAAAAAACAAATATGTAGAGACTCTCTCTAAATAGCGTTTTTTCATGTATTATTGACTGTGCCGTTCCACCCCCGTGAGGAGAGGGAACGGCTTTCTTTTTATCTATTCATATTTTCTATTCTTGAAATATATTCAGTAGTATTGCTGTAATCTATTCATTAAAATAAGTTGGGTTATGTCATATAATGATTACTATAAATTGATTATAGCCTTATATTCCGGCAGTATCTCCACATTCTTCACTTCACAATTAGCTCCCCGTTGTGTAAAATCGGGGATAGCATCATGTGGAAGGTCGATTAAGTAAGGAGCATTTTTGTGCAGAGGACGAAAGTAGAAATTCATATCATGTTCTTTCAATTCATTCTGAAAGCGTTTCAGTCCGATAGTCCAAGGGGCACCATCATAGAAGTGGTCAAGTACTATTGACCCATTAATAAATGCCATGGCTACATCTCCCACATACTGAACGCGTAGGAAGTACTCATTGACTTGCGGCAAAGAAGGCTGGTCAACATGTACAGTCATTCTGCGTGCTCCTACTTTCTTCCAATCGGCAACAACAGAAACCGAATCCACTTCAATAGTTTGTTGCTTCCATCCGGCACGCGAAGGATAAAGAATATAGTCTATCCGGTTCTCACCCAGACTCAGTAAAGTACATTTGTCCTTCTCCGGCAAAACAGTAGCGCGGGTAATCAAAATACGATTGTTTACTTTCATCGTATTCAATGCCTGTTCACGGGTCAAAGTTGTCACCATCACTTTTTTCCCGTTCTTTGTGGTTATAGAGAAAGTGCTTTTCACTCCCGGTATCGGCGCATAAAATGATTTGCCTGATTTTAGCGTAGCTTTGTCAAAACTATATTCAGGCGTAAATCCTTCAGGAGCGAAGAAGAAGTAATGTTCTTTGCCATTATCCTCTATCTTAGTAAGCAACTGAGCCGTTGCATACTTTAAAACGGCATCTTCCATATGCAGGTTAAAAGGTAGAATGGCACTTACATCTTTTTTCAGAGTGAATGTCCCTTTTGCGGGAATCATTAAACTTTCATTCCGAAGGTTCAGTTTGAACTGCAAATCCTTCTGGTCGACACGTGCCGTATCGTGGTCTTGGAAATTAGTCATAAAAATAAAACCGGAATCATCTTTCATACGAACCGCATACCGCAGTGTTTCCCGGTTGGCCGGAGTAATCCGGTCGTTCCCTTCGGGCAAAACAGTTTCCATCGGAGCCAAGGATGAACTGAAGTCTTCCAGGAAAGTATGAAGAATCCGTAAGTTCTGATAAGAATCACGAACCAGTCCAAACTCACCGATAGGCGCCTGAAAATCATAAGAGATTTTTGGTACTCCCATCAGTTCATCACTCAAGAAACCTACGCCATTATTCTGTTTGGGTGTAGACCCGCCATGGTACATATAATAACCGATGCCATTAGCACCGCTACCCAACGAGCGTACCATCAAAGCTTCAGCAGCTTCAGCTTTCACTATCGGACGACGGGAATAAATCATCTGAATACCTACTCCCATTTCAGCGGTAAATGAGGGGTATTTATCAGTATTGTAACGCACCGGTGCATAATCCGGATTACGCTGTATATCCTTAAACATACAGAAGGGTGACATAGACGGTTCCGCCCAGAACGGATAAGTATAAGCCGCCGTCACAGGAATCACTTCATTCTCAACTATTGCTGCATTACCCCAACCTGTGGCTGTATACAATGGAGCTATGATACCCGCTTTTTCAGCCATGTCCTTCAAGGTTTTCATATGGAGGTCTCCTAATTCAGCAGTCGTAATTTTTTTATCTTGCACACTTACACCAATCATCGTGATGCCGGCATCATAAGTGGCAACAGTCATATCGCCCGGTGCACCGGGATAGTTGATAGCCCAAGGAGCAGCAGAATGTTGATGTTCATTCTCAATCTGGATACCGATAATAGGTCCTCCATCCTGATAATAAAGTCCTTTCAGTTGGAGGGCAATCTGTTCATACAGTCGTTTGACAATGGTCAAGTAATTCACATCATTGGAGCGCACTTCCAGCGGTTTAGCGAAAAGCCAGTCAGGAAAACCACCGTTGCGCATTTCACCGTGGCAGAAAGGGCCGATACGTACAATGACAGGCATGTCATGTTTCTGGCATAACTGAATAAAATTCCGTAAATCACGGTTACCCGACCAGTCAAATACGCCTTCTACTTCCTCGTGTACATTCCAAAACACATAAGTCGGAATAACATTCACACCACCCGCCTTAATTTTCAGTATTTGTTCTTCCCATTGCTCAGCCGGATAACGGCTGTAATGAAATTCACCCATAACAGGAATGACAGGTTTACCATCAATGGACATATAATAACTATTCACATCAATGCTGCCTCCTGAAGGACTTTTACCTCCCAACTTCAGGTGACCGAAATAGATTTCTTTAGCAACCTCCGGGGCTGAAAGTTCGTACACCTGCTGAGCCTGTAAAAACACTGTGACACATGAGAATAAGATTAAAAATAATTGTTTCATATAGCAATATAATTAAACATTTAACATAAAAGCATTAAGCGTCAAATGACAGTATTTCATTTCTTACTTATCAAACTATTTATCATCTCCGTATCCATACTTATTTCCGGGCAGAAAGAAGCACTTTGCATATACCTCTTCAAACTATACAATAACTGCCGGGCCGACTGCCGTTTGTCCATATCCTGATGGAAATCGATTCCCGAAACCAACAGTTTTCCGGACCCTACTTTCACTTCAAACAGCAGAGCAAGCGAACGATTCGTGAACCAATCATCAATAACCCGGACTATCGGTTGAATATCTTTCGACAACTTTCCGATTTGAATGGATCCGGAATGGCTCATGGCATCCCACCATTGATAATTACTGTAAAAATCGGTAGGGAAAAGGGCTAAAGCCGGATGTTCCGGGTTACAAAGCAGGCCCAATGTATGCGGAGCTTGCCCTTCAGTCCATGAAGTATTCCAGAAAATGCTTGAAAAACCAATGGCTATATCACCACCGAATTCTTTGGCCAGAGTGCCTTTCTTTAAAGACAGCAGGGCCTTTCCTCCTTTATTCAGATGTTTGAGAGTTGCTTCATCCAGACAATCCGTCAGAAGAATATCACTGTCATCGAATGCCTCTTTTTGGGCGGGATAGACCCAAAAATCCCAATCGTTACAATAACCGCCTACAGAAACTTCCAGATTTAATTGGCAGGCTTGTGTCACATGATTCAAGTGGAACTGGATATCCCCTATTTTCAGGCAATTGCCTATTGGTAACCGCGCAACAGAGAAAGCACCTTGCTTTACAACATTCCCCTGTTTATCTTTCACGGTCCACTGAATATCCGGCTGCAAAAGTTCTTCCTTATAATTCGCCACTTCTACTTGTGCCGCAAACTTCTCATTATTCTCGAAAATCAATCGGGGCATGCGCGCCAGCGGAACAATGCTATTGCAAAAGCGCCTGTATTCTTCAGCTGTCACGTATCCCTTCTCCTCCCAGAAGGCGTCCAATGTGCCTACCAGTGCCGTTCCCTGACCGGGGAAATCATTCAATCCCAACAACTGGAAGCCTCCGAATCCAGGAGTGCGCAAGGCTGCCTCGATATCAGCTTTGTAGCATAAGGTCTGCAATTTCCCCGAAGCAATAAGGAAGCTGTCGGCCAGTGCTCTCAACCCGTTTTCAATCAAGCTTTCCTGAAATATCTCAAAGTTCTTAGGATGGTATACTCCCGTATATTTTTTCATTTCTCTGAAATTAGGATACACGCACCATTGTCCTATTTCATGGCTTATAAACGGCTGACTGAATTTAGAAGTATAGCTACTCCAATCGTAGGCTGTAGAAGGTGCTTTGCTATTGATAATACTGCCCAGACCCTCTCCCCAATGCTGGATACGTGGTTCCGAGTCACTCAGAAACTCATTTTCCGGTAGATTAGGCCAACCGGCGGAAGAGGTATATAAACGGCGGACATCATGCGCTTTCCAATATGAAACAAAATCAGCCAGATATTCTTTATGGTTCTTGCCACGGGGTTCATTGCCATGAGCCAGCATACAAAAAGAGGGATGATTGCCATAGGCCTTCACGATATGCCCGGCTTCAGCCAACAAAAATGCATCGACAGGCTTGCCTTCGCCAATGGATGAAGACTGATTAGGCCAGGAAGAACACTCTACCTGACAGTACAGCCCCAATTCATCCGCAGCTTCAAAGGCGGCTTCAGGCGGACACCAGGAATGAAAACGGATATGATTAATGCCGTACTCCTTACATATACGGAATTCACGCAACCATTCCGCCTTATCCGTAGCGGGATACCCGGTCAATGGGAAAGCGGCACAGTGCAAGGTTCCACGCATAAAAGCAGGATGGCCGTTTAATTGTAACTTTCCTTCCTTTACAGACCAGTCGCGGCAACCGAACGTAAGTTGCCGGCTGTCCAATTCTTTTTTATTAGCACGTAGCGCATATTTCAAAGTATATAGGTTAGGATGGAATTCATCCCAGTAGGCCACACTCTCCGGAAGCGGTAATACCAGCTCAAGTTTGTTATCGCCCGGTTGCATTGTATGTTGTTCGATGACTTCGGTTCCTTCAAGGTGGAAAATCAAATCAACTTTCTTTTTCTTTGCTTCACCATTATGCACGTTTAACTTCAATGTCAACTTACGGTCGGCCAGAGAAGGATAGACATCGACATGCTCATAAAAGATTCTTGACTTTGCTTCCAAATACATAGCACCGGCTATGCCATTCCAGTTGCCCTGTGTATGGTCTGAAATGCTATGCGAGTTTTCACCCGGATCGATGTCTCTGACTTTATTGTCCACACGAACCGAAATCCTGTGCTTACCGGGTTTCAAATAATCCGTCAGGTCATATTCCTGAGGTGCGCTTAAAGCATTACGCATTCCCACTTCAACGCCATCTATCCATACGCGGCTTTCCCAATGGCATCTTTCAAAGAATAACCGGATTACTTTATCTTTCCATGTTTCAGGTATGTCTATATCACGCTGATACCACGCCACACCTGTATAATATTTGTCGGGCTGCAGCCAGAAAGGTACTTTAATGTTATCTTCCTTACGATAACGTTCATACTTATCCTGTTCAAAAAAAGCCATATCAGATAGAGTGCCAGTCCACGGAGTTTGAATGTTGACAGGATCCCCTTTTCCATTTGTCAGCATAGAACCAGGTAATTTCACTTGGTCTTTCAATGTTTGCAGATACCACTGACTGGTAATCCCTACTTCTTCTTTATCTATGGCAAAACGCCAAATGCCGGACAGATCAATTCGCTGCGCATAGCTCGACAAAAAGAACTGCAACAATATTGCTAATGTAAAGTAATATTTCATAAACAAATTAAATTAATAACATGATCACACAATAATAAACTCAAATTTTCCCACTAATCTATAAATTAAAGATAAGAACAACCTATTTTTCATTTTTGCATAATTTGATAGCCAAAAAAATAATATCCATCCGATAATTTCGGCAACTCTAGCTTACCCAAAACAGTAGAGGTTCTGCCACTAGGCAAAGCAACATTCTGATATATCCTCTTATCCATAAGTTCCCCTTCTTCATTTATAATTTCTACTATTACATCAACAGTTCGTTCACTACCTATATTCAGTACAAGCAATTCGGGAGCATCACTAGGACCGTAAACAATATCAACATCCTTTGAACCCGCCAGCACAGATTGAAATCCCATCTGATTAGTATAAAAAGAAAGTTTTTTATTCCCCAAAGCATCAATAAGAGGTTTCTGATATGTTCCCATATTCGGACCTCCCCACATACAGCACCAAGATAAACCATCATAATCAAGCCAACGCATTTTACGAATACATTCATAAGCACTAAAAGCCTGCCATGCCTGACTTTCCTTCCATTCGTCAAAAGTCAATAATCTGCCAATACTCCCTATATCATAATCCCATTCATAAGAATGGTACTTATATATAGGACTCCCCTTGTAAAGTTTCCAATTCATCTGACCTATCGACTCTTCCTGCTCAAAATTAAAATATGCCCTTTTTTTACTTTGCAAATAGTCGTTGATCGGCACATTACCTTTCCATTTTTTAGGGAAAGGCCAAAGACGCAAATATTCCCAATCCTGTCCAAATCCTGTAGGATAATCCATACTCCCTCTAGCTATGCGTGGTGCAGTCCAAACAGGATCACAATTATCATCTTTTTCTCCATTGTTATTTATCGTGCCATCATCATTATGAGGACCTATATGGCGAAGATCGGCGGATGGTGTTATCAGACGGGTTGTGTCAAGTGGATGTATTATATTATACACTTTATTATAAAACACCATAGCATCATTCCATTTCGATAAATCTGGGTGGTTAGAAGGTTGCCAAATAATCACACTCGGTGAATTACGAGCCTGTCGAACATATTTGCCTAATCCTTCAAAATCCATAGTAAATGGAGAACGGACACGTATCCATGAGGCTGTAGTCCAAATATACATTAATCCCAGTTGATCCGCCATTTCCAACATTCGTGGGTCATTGGTACCATCTTGTCCATAATTATCAGACCAATGTACACTCATTCTCATACCATTACCATTCATTTTTTTTACAGCAAGGAGTTCTTTCATTAAATCTTCAGATGACGGAGCCAAAAGATCTGTTGAAAGTTTGTCGAGAGGAAAACGCTGTCCAAAATAAAGCGGAGCTTTTAACAGTTCCGGTTTTCCATTAATACGAAAAATACCTCCTTCTTGGCCTACTGTGCGGAAACCTGTTGTTAAAACATAATCATCGGTATACCTACTTATATATAATTCACGGCTTTTAGCTTTATCACCGTCTATCGCACGATATTCTTCACGCTTATATCCACTGTTATAATTGCTAAGTAATACTCTAACTTGATAAAGTTGTGGAGAACTTACACTCCATAATTTTACATTATCAACAAGAAATTGAAGTTTAAAAGTTTTTATTTCTTGAGGAGTTAGAGAAATATCAATTGAATCAATATTCGTTTCTATTCCAGCTTCAACAGGAAACCATTCTTTAAGTAGAACATTAAGTTTTCCCTCATAAAATGTGTGGTGTTTATTCTCAATCGTCACTTCTGCGGTAATCATGGCTTTCTTATCTGAAAGTCCATTGGTATAGACAAACATATCAGTTATCATAGTAGATTGAGTGAGATGTAACGATGAGCGGCCTGCAAACCATCCAATATTAAGATCTGTTGGCGCATGGTGCATAGCATTTGACTGATCAGCCTTGAAACTGTTAACTTTGAGGGCTATAAGGTTCTCTGCATCAGGACTTAAATATTGAGTTATGTCAATCATTTGTGGATGTGGAGTTTTTATAACCTCCACAATTTTTCCATTAATCCAAAGTTCTCCATTAGGAAACATAGCTTCAAGTTCATAAAATGCTCTAACAAAATTGCCCACATGTACTGTTTTTCTTAGATAAATATCTTCACCCTCATGTCTTTCACTCCCATGAGCTTTAGGTAATATGCAGTCTTTCCACAATGAATCATCATATTCTTTTCTCATCCAATTGTCTATATTTTGTTTTACTTCAAAATCATCATCAATGAATGTTTCTACATAATAAGGCCAATTTATCATTGAATGATCTGTTGTCTTTTTATAGCCAACTCCCCATATATTGTCTATAACTGTACCTTTCATCCCTTCAATGATAAGTTGATCAACTCTTTTAAGTGATATATCTGATAATAGTTCAAAATCGGAGACTAATTTATCTGCGATCTTTAAATTAAATCGATGCTCAGAGGGAGCAAGATCTATCTCTGCAAGCCAGGTTTTCAGAGATAGGGTTTTCAGAGTCTGGCTATAATACCTTTTACCATTACTTATATAATAAGAACGATGCATACTATCAACTCCAAACTCACAAACAGTCTTTCTGTTTTTACTATCCACGAACTTTATAACTACAGGATTGTTATTCATGTCAAGTTGCAATTTGAATCTCCAATTTTGTGGAGTTATATCAAGAACCAATGAGGCAGCATCTTTGAAAACTAAGTTTCCGTCATCTATAGAAATTTTATTATTCAGATTTTTCCAAAGCTTAAGTCGCTTGTCATACTCTTCGCATTGACCTTCACGGTAACAATAGAACTTCCATCCATCATAGAGACGTATTTCTTTTCTTACTTGAGGTAAAGGTTGAGGTTTAAGCTGTTTCATGGCCTTAGTTATTTCCTTTTCAGATATAACTTGCTGATCCAGCTTTTCATCCCCAAAAAACTTACAAGCATAATTGGCATATTTATTAAGATATTCAATACGCTGATTAGTCGTAAATACTGATGTAGGACCCTTATAATCCGTTTCACCATTAGCTGTCTTACTTGAAGAAACATACCTCAATTCAAAAGACTTTGAGATACACTTATCATCGCTCTGTGCGCCTGCTACTAATGTTGTAATAATTAGTTTACAGAATAGAACGCATCTTATTATATCTTTATTTATTTTCATACTGTTAATGTTTGCTGTTTATATTAACTAAAGTTTTCTTATCTACCTTGTTCTGCTATATAGTGAAATATTTGTTGACTAAATAAACTTATGCTAACTTGAATTATCTAACTTTGACAAAGTTTCATCTATAATACGCTCAATATATATCTTGATTTCATGAGTAATAGCTTCTCGCACATCAATATCTTCAATATTCTATTTTGTTGATTATATGTAATAACCATATTCTCATAATTTAAATGTATATGTTATGACAAAGTATTGTATCTTACAGCATATCAGGAATTCGCTATTCTATATAATCAAACAATGGTCAGAAAATATTGCGTTTCTGTTTGCGGAATAGCTCGCTCATGCATTCATGTATAATGCCTCAAGGTTTATTAATACAAATGGCTTACTACACTTCATACATAATCTCCCGAAATATCACTGTCAGATTATAGTATCTGACAGTGATATTCAACGGATTAACTTTAAACTGCTTCTTCTGATATATCTCAATAACCGCTATTCTGTCGTATAGCCCCCTTTGATTCAGTGATGTAAGTCTCCGGTATCGGAAATCTGTTGTACGTTCCTTCTACACTTTGAGTGGTTTTGCTATGTGTGACAGCACGTTTTTTAGCAAATGTTGTAAACTTGCCAAAACGAATTTCGTCTTGACGAGCATGTCCTTCATGAAACAACTCATGTATGCGTTCCATAAATAATGCTTCCATAAAAATATCATAATTAGATATGGCAACAGCGTCAAGGTTTGCTAGCCCTGCACGATTGCGAATACGATTCACCAAAGTTATAGCTTCATTGGTCACTGCTTTTTGGTTACGTGTAATACATTCTGCAAGTGTCAGAATCACATCAGAAAAGCGATAGATAATAAGATTATTAGCAGATGTACTATTGTTAGAGTTATGATCAGGGCCATATTTTAATGCTATAACTCCTAATTGTAACTGTGAATTATCGCCAGTCCATTTACCATTTTCATCATACCAGCCTTTCTTTTCCTCACCCTTATTATTGATATATGATGGGTATAAACAATTCATGCGGAGGTCACCATTCTCAAATGTCTCATACACATCAATCGGCATTAGATATCCACTCCAACCACCGGTCATCGTTCCAAATGGGAAGTCACCAGGCAGACACTCTGCGGTAAAATTCTGATAAGTAGAAGTAGCATTGAGATTGCCACTAAGACGGTAAATGACTTCATTGTTATCTAAATAGCCGAAATCGAACACGTTGCTTGGATTGTCTAGCAAAGAATATACACTTTTCTCCATCGAATAAATTTGGCGAGCAAGTATTTCTGCTTCCGAATACTTTCCACGAATCATATAATATTTAAGTAGAATCATCATAGCTGTCCCTTTAGTCATTCGTCCTATTTCTGCTTTCTCAGGAAGATCTGCTATTGCGTCGCGAAGATCGCTTTCCATCATAGCATCATATTCTTCATCAGTAGCCTGAGGCAAATATACAAATATTTCTGGATTATCGAGTACTTCATCAGAGGCGATAGGAACAGGACCGAAAAAGTCATACATAAATAGTGCCATCATGCCACGCAATGCTTTTACTTCAGCAATATATGGAGCAAGCACAGATCTTGAAAGATTTACTTTTTCAAGTGTACGTATCGTATTACGACAACGAGAAATGACATTATAGCGACTGTACCAAGTGCTTAATTCTGCTGGTGTATCACCTGCTGTCCACTGCTGAAAATACAACTTATCCCATTGACCACCCCAACCAGTCCACAATGTTCCAGCTGTGAATTCTGATACTGATATCCATCCCTTACGATCAGCTGCAAACAATGCATCTTTGTTCCAAGTCCCCGTGTTATAGTAATAATAAAGGGCATTAACTGCAAGTTCTACATCGGTCTCCGTTTGAGGAAACATTTCCGTATTGATTTCTGTATAGCTTTCTCTTTCAAGTGTACATGAAGTTACCACAAGAAATAGGGTTAAAGATACTGTATATATTATTTTTTTCATATTTGTAATCATTTTGTTTATTCTTTTAAAATTTCAGTTCAACGCCAAACGCAAATGAACGTGCGTTTGGATAAGCACCAAGAGCACCTGCCCCTGTTTCTGGGTCATAGCCATTAAATGGAGTCAGTACTGCTAAATTACGTCCCGCAACATATAGACGTAAACTATTGATTTTATTTTTTAAGACCTTTGACGGAATGGTGTAGCCAAGTGAAACGTTGTCCAAACGCAGATACCATGCTTTTTCATAAAAATAGTCGCTATCATAACTTGCAAAATACCCTGAGTTAACTTCGGCTGCACCTGGCAGAGTAGCATTGGGGTTATTTACTGTCCAACGATGTTTTATTTGCTCCAATGTATTATAGGCATAGTTAGCAAAGTCGTTGTAAGTTTCAACCACATTATATAATAGTGCATTTTTCTGATAACCGTGTAATGAACCATAAATGTATATATTGGCATCCCAATTCTTCCAACGGAAACTATTGTTTAAGGAGAATGGGATTGGAGTATTACTAAAAAGTTTTACATAGTCAGCTTTGTCAAGTTTACCGTCAGCTTTGCCAGAATACACTGCTTTCCCTTTTTCGTCAAATATTTGATTTCCGTTGTCGTCGTATGCAAAACCGTTTACGTCAAGGTAGCGAATAGCCCCCGGTAATGAATTGGGAAGATAAGCAACATTTTCGCCTGTTTGAATTAAACCATTGGTCTTAAATCCATAAATGGAGTTAATATCTTTTGTATACGGGTCATAATTTGTTTCTACAAAATCAGCATCGCGATTGATTATTTGATTACGATAGAAAGAAATGTTTAAATCAGTTGTCCACTCAAAATTGCGTGTAGCTATATTTACGGAACTGAGATTGATATCAATACCGCGTGTACGGCGCGTCTCATTACTGTTAAAGTTGATACTATTCACTTCATGATATGACATTAGACTTTTTGATGTAATAATATCCGAACGCTTGCGTTCATAAAGATCTATTGTACCTTGAAGACGGTTATTCCATAAACCAAAGTCAACACCAATTGTATAGTCAGTCAATGTTTCCCACTTTAAATTAGGATTCCCAAGATTTGATAGATAGATTCCATTCACTGTATTGCCATTAAATGCTGTTGTATTGGAACGTACTGTGTAATAGGACTCTACCCCTGTTAGACTACCGGCATTACCAGTTTGACCAATACCGACACGAAGTTTTAATGAACTAATGGTACCACGAAGCTTTTCCATGAATTCTTCTTCTGCTAACCTCCATCCTAAAGATACTCCCGGAAAGACTCCCCACTGATGTTTCTCTGCAAAGTTAGAAGAACCATCTATACGGAAGTTGGCAGTTAGAATATAACGACTATTATAAGAATAATTCAGACGGCCGAAGAAGGACGCCATCTCATTTGATCCTTTAAAGGAACCTACGTCTGTATAATTATTGGCTGCAGCTAAATTGTTCATTAAGGCACCATCGAAAGGAAAGTCTGTTGCAATTACCCCCATGCCCGAATAACGTGATTTCTTATACTCCCAACCGAGCATTACATTCAAATCGTGTTTTTCTTTAAATATATTATTATAGCTTGCTACAAAGTTCACTAACTCTGTCGCACTTTGTGCATTTTGTTTGGACGCCTGACCATTAGGAGCAATTTTACCTTTATAAGTTGTTGTAGGTACATACTGGTCACCTTGTGTCTGACGAATATCCGTACCTGCTGTAACTTTGAAACTCAGCTCTTTAATAGGATTATATTCTAAATAAGCAGACACATTGAGATTTTGCTTAGTGGTTTCGTCTGTGATAGTTAACAGAGATCTAGGATTTGGATAGATTTCACGATAAGGATTGTATGCATAATTGCCAGCTTCATCAAATACCGGAACAGCGGGATTCATGTGAATGGCTCCAAAGATAACAGCTGCACCATCGGCCTTCTGATCTCCCATCGGAACGTCATTATATTTAAATTTAGCAAAAGATGACTGAATACCCATTTTAAAATGTTCATTGAATTTCATATCTGTATTTAAACGTCCTGTAATGCGACTCATTGAATTTTCCTTCACAACACCTTGGTGATTGTAGTAAGAAAGAGAAAACAACGTTTTTGACCAATCATTGCCAGCTGTCACAGACACATTGTGCTCATTTACCATACCTGTGCGAGTTACCTCATCGAGCCAATCAGTACCAGCACCTGCTGCTGCAATAGCAGCTTCGGAGAAGCGTTCTGGTTTATCTAATTCCGACAATACTTCATTCTGAATGATCATGAAATCTGTTGCATTCAGCAGTTTCGGAAGATCACGCGTCGTTTGAATTGCGACAGATCCTGAATAAGTAACCTGTGGCTTACCTGTGGTACCGCGTTTGGTAGTAATAAGAACCACACCACCCGAAGCATCAGAACCGTAAATAGCTGCTGCTGATGCATCCTTTAGAATATCTATTGATTCAATATCATTGGGGTTAAGATTAATCAAACCGGTATCTTTAGAAGAACCATTATATAGTTTCCCGTGAGAAACGTTAGTACTACCTGCCTGGGGAACACCATCAATGACAATGAGAGGGGCTTGACCTGACAAACCACCACGAATAGAAATATTAACGGAACCACCAGGAGAGGCGGTAGAGGCGGTAATGTTAGCACCAGAAGCACGTCCCCGTAACATCTCACCTACTGAGGCAGAACCGGCAATAGGTAAATCATCTGCTTTAATTGAAGAAACTGCACCTGACATGTTCGCTTTTTTTAAAGTACCATATCCTACTACAACAACTTCATCTAACATCTTAGTATCTGTAGATAAAATTATTTTCATATTTTCAACAGCCTTCTTTTCTTGAGTTACATATCCTATATATGAAACAACAATAATGTCATCTACTTTTATATTAGGAAGTACAAAACGTCCCTCTAAATCTGTAATAACTCCTATACTAGTACCTTTAACTGACACATTGGCGCCAATAATAGTTTCCCCCATCTCATCCATCACCTGCCCTACAACTTTAAAATTCTGAGCGAATCCATTCAGTACATAGAGTAAAGCAACAAACAACACTACGGCTCTACAAAAAAAATCCGATTCGAAATAAAGCAAAGTATTCAAGAGCCGGCCTTTGCTTTTTAGGTTTTCTTGTGTTTTCATATAATTTAATTGAAGTTAAAAGATGTATTATATAATAATTGAACAACAATACCAATTCTCCACATTTCTGCAATAGCAGGTATTAACGAGGAGAAATATTTTATTAATTTCTCCTCATCAACAAAACCAATTAACCTATCAGGCTACGAAGAGCCTGAATACCCTGATGATTTATATCCGATCTTTCTACCTCATCTAACAACCAGAGTGATTTCTTTTTCTGATTTAATCCCCAATACCCTAATGCTATCATATATTTACAGTGAATTACATTACGCATATTCAAATCATCTTCCCAGATCAGCAAATCTGGCAATGATACAGCAAAGTAATCCATCTTGATCTTATCAAACAAATGTTTTTCTCCATAAGAAACCAGTTTGTAAAAGCGTCCGTTAGCCTCATCTGTGCGGTCAAGTTTCAACAAAGCCAACCCTTGATAGAAGATTTTATCCGGCTTCGCATCATTGTAGTACATGGCAGCTGCAGGTTCATTAGGACCAACAATGGCTTGTTCCCAACATTCCACGGCTTTGTTTTTCTCACCCAAACCTTCATAAGCACAACCAAGAAAATAATAGAAATCGTTTTCTTGTGCTCCATATAGTTTTCCTTCGCCTAGATGATGTGGATATTCCAGACATTCTTTTAATAATGCAATAGCTTCATTATAATTTGCAGTGGTAAGTGCTTTCTTCGCCAATTCTACGCGGGCAAACTGATACTGTCCGGGGACTTTTCCTTCACCGCCTTCCCAAGGATGGAAGACGTGTGCATCGAGTATATCCTTCGCTTGTTTACATTCTCCAATTTGATTCAGTAAAGTGATTTCTTCCAATATCAAGTCATCGCGTTGGGAAACCAGCTCCGGATACTTCTGTAAGAATGCCAATCGTTCGGTATGTGAACGGCGTATGCGCTTATAAAGCTGGTCCAATTCCATCAATATGCGTGCATCCGTAGTATCAAGCCGGAAAGCACGTTCCATACATTCTACAGCTTTTGTTTCTTCGTTCTTTTTGTTGAAGTAAGCCAAAGCCAGATTACGCCATACAGTCGGGAATTGTTCGTCCAGTTCTGCAGAAGTTTCCCAAGCCTCCATTGCTAAATCATACTGACGTTTATCATAATACAAGTTCCCTAAATAATAAGGAGCCTTTCCATCTTTCGGGTTCACCTCCATTGCGGATTGTAATGCGAGAACTGCCTCCAAACGATTTGGGAAACAATAGTCCGGACAAGTTGCCATACCTTCAGCAAGTGCCTGTTCTACTCCGGGAAGTTCGCCTTGCTTCAAGCACCATCCTAAATAATAGTAACTCATTGGAGTGATTGCGCCTTCGGCAATGGCTATGTTCCACAACGAAGACGCTTCTGCCCAACAACCGGCACCACAATAATCCAGTGCTATCTCATCATAATTATGAGCCTCTCCACGCATCATCTCTTTTAAGAGATTCAGATCTTCAACTGCATTCGCTATCAAATACTTTTCATACCGGCAACCAAAGTTGAACTTATCAATGGCCAACGATTCTTCAATCAATTTCAGAGCTTCTTCCGGCTTACCCATTCGTCGGAGAATAGCCGCTTTCAAAGCACGTGCCTTGTGGTTATGCCAATTACGGATAAGTGAACGTTCTATTTCATCCAAGGCATCTTCTAAACGTCCTTGCATGGTCGAGATCTGTGCACAGGCAAAATAACCGGCATCCTGCCAAGCAGCATTCCAACAAGATTTATAGAAACGGTCATAGGCTTCGCCCATACGTCCCTGATATTTAAGTGCCAATCCAAGATTATAGAGGGGTTCACCGTCATATGGATTCGGATTGCGCTTCTGCAAAGTCTTTACGGCCGTAAGCAAATATGGCTCGGCTTTACAGAATCTGCCTTTACGAATATACCATAGACCAAGAGCATTATTATTGCGTACATCAATCGGATCACGACGCAGTGCTTCTTCATAATATTCCACCGGATTATAAGTAGCATGCCTGTATTGTTCCAGATGCAAGCCCGTCAGATAAAGTTGTTCGGTGGTCTTTATCTCTTCCGGCAACAAAGCTGCTTCGGCAGCATCGGGAACAGGTTTAACTTCTTCCGGTTCGGCATGCCAGTAAAGCAACTCCTTACCATTGGCGGTAATTTCGAGAATTAGCCTATTAAAGTTTGCACCCTCTGCATCAACAGTCTCATCCAATAATTCTTCAGGTGTAATTGTCACTTCTTTACTATAATACCTTTTTCCGTCCTCACTCTTCAGCACTACATTAACCACTTGTTTGGAAGTAGCAAACACCTTGAAACGTACCTTTCCCTCACCTACCGGTTCAATGTTCATCAATAAATCCTTGCTGGCATTTTTCACTACTCCCAATTCACGGTAAGGCAGAAAGTATTGTACGAAACTCTTTTCTTCGTAAGGCTGCAACCAGGTAAAGTCGGGCTGATTCTCAGTATATACGCCCGCCATCAGTTCAATGTACGGACCATCTTCATCCGTCAGATTGCGGTCCCAGGCACGGCCGAAATCACCGTTTCCCCAGGTCCACTGTTTCTTGCCCGGTGACACATGATGATTGGCAACATGAAGTACCCCCGCGCGAGTATCATTTTCATACCCACCTACAAAGTTGAACCTTGAATTGACAGCCATATAAGAGGTCGGTACTTTTATATTCTTATAATTGGAAATATCCACTCCGGCCGAGTAATCCATTTTATAATAAGTTCCCGTAGCAATCGGAAAGCTGGAAACAGCACGTTTCCCATGGTCAAACACAGCATTAATATCAGGCGGGAAAACGCTCTGGTAGTAATCATTCACAGCCACAGCCGGATTAGCCCACCATAAAAAGGTTTGCGGAACTTCCGTACGATTATACAGCACTCCCTTAATCTCAAGGAAAGCATGTCCCGGACGCAATGTAAAGCCAGCCATACCTTTCTGATGAAACATACGTTCCATCTCGCTAACCCATACAGTGACACTGCCGTCAGCATTTTCTTCAATCGTTGTATCCACTGGCATATAAGTACTGGGACGATGGTGTTGCGGCCAGTTAAACTCAATGCCACCGGATATCCATGGACCGAGCAGACCAACCAAAGCAGGTTTAATAACATGATTATAATAGATAAAATGGCGCTGTTTGATTTTATCATAAGCCATCTGAACCCGTCCGCCAAGCTCCGGCAAAATCATCACTTTGATATATTCATTCTCGATGAAAACGGCATTATATTCCTTGTCCACTTTCTCGTCAGACATAGACTCTATAACAGGATAAGGATAGACTACACCACTACTACCCTGATATACCCGTTTCTCCAAAAAGATAGGATTTTTCTCAGGTTTTCCTACCTCATAAGTAGGAATCACTACCTTTTCTTTCCATGCTTTTACCATAATATTCTTTTGATTTTTAGACAATAGAGTGGCTTGGAGAGCTGTATCAGAGCCCTCCTTTTTAATCACTCTATTCAATATTTATTTATTGGTTAATTCTTTTTCTAATGTTTCCAAGGACTTTCCTTTTGTTTCGGGTAATGCGCGGAAGAAGAAGATGAAGCCTGCCACACAAATAGCTGAATAAATCCAGAACGTGCCGTAACTACCCAAAGCTTTGTTCAACAAAGGAAAAGTATAAGTGAGTGTAAAACTACCCACCCACAAAGCGAATGTCGAAGTCGCCACTGCAACAGCACGTACCCGATTCGGAAATATCTCGGAAAGTAGTACCCAAGTGACCGGCCCCAAAGACATGGCATAACAGGCAATAGCCAGTACCACCAGTATTATCATGAAGAAACCGCTTACCTGAAAATAATAGCAAGTACCCAAAATAAGATAAATACCTGCCAACCCACCGGCACCAAATAGCATCAAAGCACGGCGTCCCAAACGGTCGACTGTATAAATTGCTACAAACGTAAAAACTACATTCGCAATACCGGTCACAACAATATTAAAAAGTACATCTCCTAATGAATAGCCTGCTGACTGGAATATTTCTTGTGCATAATTAAAAATGACGTTCGTCCCGCACCATTGCTGGAAAACAGCTACTATAACACCAATTATCAATACCTTACGAAACGGACGGCTAAACAGTAGCTTCAATCCGCCCTGCCCCGAACGCGATGAAGTAGTTTCTTCCATTGATTGTAGTTCCGTTTTGGCATAAGCCTCACCACCTATTTTACTAAGTACATTCCATGCAGTCCTCTCCTTACCTTTCATGGCCAGCCAACGGGGACTTTCTGGTATAAAACAAGCTAATAACAAGAATGCCGCAGCTGGAAATGCCGCAGCCCAAAACATCCAGCGCCACCCCATCTGTCCATTCCAGGAGGCACATATATCAGCCGCAGTGAAATCCGCAGGAATAGGATCAGCTATCAACCAATTGGTGATTTGCGCTCCAAGTATACCTAATACAATTGTCAACTGATTCAATGATACCAACTTCCCACGAACCGAATGGGGAGCAACCTCAGCTATATACATCGGAGACAACCCCGATGCAATCCCGATGGCAATACCTCCCAAGAAGCGGGCAACCAAAAACCAATTGAATACAGAAAAAGCACCAGTAGCATATGCAGAAAACAGAAAGATGAAAGCCGAAATAATCAACAAGGGTCTACGTCCGTATCGGTCGGCCATCATACCAGCCACCATCGCTCCAACCAGACAACCCAACAGAGCTATACTCATTGCCAGCCCCTGCATAGCAGGAGCATCAGCTATTCCGAAATAAAGCTCATAGAAAGGCTTCGCACCTCCTATCACCACCCAGTCATATCCAAAAAGCAATCCGCCCATAGCAGATACAAGACAGATGAAATAAACAAACTTTTTATTATAGCTTTTCATACAATCAGATATTTGATTAATTTGATATTGCAAAGATAGAGCAGATTCGATATAGAAAAAATGGAGTTTCCAGCTAAGAAGATGGACAATCTTATTTTTATCTTTGATATCTCCTCTGCATATTTTATATTTGCACAAACCTAAGAAAGAAGAATGCTATGATAAAACTAAAAGATGGTTTTAACGGTGAAAGAGCAATTGTTCTTCCACCCATGATTATCCATATAATGGAAAAAGACTCGTTAGGTTCTATACTCCACATTACTGATATCGGATATTATCCGAAGGCCGAGCATCATTTCCGTGAACGCAAAGAGCCTATTAATCAGTATGTATTCATCTATTGTATAGATGGAGCCGGATGGTATCGCATTGACGGTCATGAATATCAAGTCTCCGCCAATCAATACTTCATTCTTCCAGCAGGATTACCTCACGCTTATGGTTCTGACAATGCAACTCCATGGACTATTTACTGGATACATTTCAAGGGAGTATTAGCCCCCTATTACGCTTCGGAGACTCCTCATCCCATAGAAATCAGACCTGAAATACACTCACGCATCAGCCAGCGCATTAGCCTTTTCGAAGAGATTTTCAATACACTGAAAGCCGGTTACAACAATGAAAACCTTCGCTATGTATCTTCGCTCTTTCATTATTATTTAGGTTCATTGCACTACCTCCAGCAATACCGTAATGCAAGCAGCAGTTGCATTGACGATAGTAATGTGGTAGAAGTAGCTATACATTATATGAAAGAGAATATGGAGAAACATATAACTCTTCAGGATATCTCAGATCACATTGGATATTCTCCTTCGTATTTCTCTATGCTATTCAAAAAGAAAACAGGCCATGCCCCTCTATCTTATTTCAATTTATTAAAGATACAACAAGCATGTTTCATGCTTGACTCTACTGACATGAAAATAAACCAAATATGCTATAAAATAGGAATTGAAGACACCTATTACTTCTCAAGATTATTTAGCAAGATAATGGGAGTTTCTCCACGAGAATATCGTAAATCAAAGAAAGGTTAGCCAACAAAATGGTATTAGCAATTATCTTGAAAATTGAAGAGAATGAGGGTATGCCATAATTTGGCATGCCCTCAATTTATATTAAGGAAGCTATATTAAGAAGTTAACCCCATTCTGGGGATATTAGCGTGAACGTAGCTTTTTCCTATATACTATTACCAATATCATAATTCCAATCACCATCAACGCCAGCGCTGCATAAGCTATACCCTCCGTTACGTGCAGGCTCTTTGGGTCAAAGCGCATTTCGATGGTGTGTTTTCCGGCAGGGACGTACATGGAACGCAGGATGTAGTCGGCACGCGCAATGTCGGCAGGCTTCCCGTCAATGGTGCCTATCCAGCCATCTGGATAGTAGATTTCGGAGAACACGACTATACCATCTTTCGAATTGTTGGTTTCGTAAACCAGGCGATTAGGCTCATAGCTCGTCAGGCGGACGCTGGAAAGACTGTCCTTGTAGGAGGTCGTTGCGCCTTTCAGGGTCTCTTTGAAACGGGCGTCTACTACGGCTGTTTCTGTTGGTACTATTGCGTGTAAAGCGTCAATTTCCTGATTGGCATTGTCCACATACTTCACATTGTCCACAAACCATGCATTGCCATAAGCATAAGGATTCATGACAGGAATTGTCTGTCCTTGTCCGGCGGGAAGGATGAAATACTTGGTGTTCAGCATATTCAGAACGCGGAACTGGGAAGCATCTACGCTATCCATTTCACCACCTGCAGCGGCAATAGCCCGATAAGCGGCCTGCATTTCCGGAGTGATGTGGCGTTCTATCACTTCCTGATAACGGCGCAGCTTGGCGGCATGATATCCGCCGACACTCTTGTGCCAGTAGGAAGTGTTATTCTCGCTGAATGCGCTTCCCGAGAGGCTGAGTACACGATAGTTCGGATCTGTGTCCTGCAGTATTATTTCATCAGCTTTCGTCTTCTTGAAAGTATCTACCTGAGCAGTGCGGGGGACAAATTGATCGTCATGCAAATAACGCTTATTGACTCCCCACATATCTACTACGCAAAGAATAGTAATACCGGCAATCACAACTGTATTCTTTAATTTGCCGCTATAATAGAACCATAACAATGCGCAGCCAATCACAACGATAATGAAGCTACGCAACGCATCGGAACTAACCATTGCTGCACGCATCTCTCCCAGATTAGAAAGGATTCCGGACAACTCTTCCTGGGGAATCATTCCCTGATTGACTGCATTCTGCAACATCTGGGCTTCCTGTGCAGGAATAAATGTAGAACTGAAAGCTCCCGGCAGGATGGTCAGTATCAAAGCTACGCCTGCCGTTAATGCAAAGCTGATACCAACAAACTTCAGTTTCTTCTTTAATATTTCCGGTTCTTCCAGCACCTTTTTCAAGGCAAAAATGGCCAGTAACGGAATGGTAAACTCCGCAATAACGAGAATGGACGATACGGCACGGAATTTACTATACATAGGTATATAGTCGATGAAGAAGTCGGTCAGCGGCATGAAATTCTTCCCCCATGAAAGAACGATGGAGAAGAATGTGGCTCCGACCAGCGCCCACTTCAACGGGCCTTTGACAATGAAGCAACCCAGAATGAAAAGGAACAGGACAAAAGCGCCTACATAGACGGGACCTGATGTCATGGGCTGACCACCGAAGTATTGGGGGAGTTGTTGGTATAATCCGGCATATGTGGGATTGGCTTTTTCCATAGCTGTCTCGTTCGCAATGAGGGGTACGGAAGCGCCGCCTTTAAAATTGGGTATCAGCAATGTCCAGGTTTCTCCGATTCCATAACTCCATTGTGTGATGTAGTCACGATCCAATCCACTGCTGGTCTGTTTGGCTGCATCACCGGTTTCCACGAGTTCGCTTTTACCGCGCATGGTTTCCTTGCTATACTCGTAAGTGTGATACAGGTTCGACAGGTTGACGCATATACCAATAAGTGCGGCTACTACAAGCACACCGCTTGCTTTAAAGAACTGCGGCAAGGTTTTATTGCGCCAGGCATCTTCAAAATAGGCTCCTGCAATGAACAGGATGACGAACAGGAAGTAATAGCTCATCTGCACGTGGTTCGACAGAATTTGCAGGGCTATAAATAACGCTGTTATGATACCTCCTACCAAGTATTTTCCCCGGTAAGCCAGTACGATACCCGCTATCGTGGGTGGTATGTAAGCCAGAGTGATAAACTTCCATATGTGCCCGGCGGAAATCAGAATGAAGAAGTAAGATGAGAATGCCCACATCAATCCTCCCAATCCTGCCAGCCACACTGGTATGCCGAATGCACGTAACAGGATGAAAAAGCCCAGCATCAGAATGAAAGTCAGGTTTACATACGTGGGCAAAAATAGTTGGTATACCTTCTGTACCCATGTCAGTGGTTTTGTTGACTCATAGCTGGGAGCTATCTGGTAAGTCGGCATGCCACCGAACAGCGAGTTTGTCCAGCGTGTATATTCACCGGTTTCTTCGCGATACTTTGTTGCTTCTTGTCCGGCACCGGCACCAGCAGCGGTGTCGTGTTGGAAGAGAATACGGTTTTCTATATCCGCCGGGAAGAAATAGGCGAACGAAAGAACAGCAAACATAAGAATGACCAGGAGGTCGGGGAGGAGCTTCTTCATAAAAACAGGGTTTTTATGAAATTGAAAATTGAAAATTGAAAATTGAAAAATAGCTGCGCTGTTATGCTGCATAGTATTTTTCATTTTTCATTTTTCAATTTTCAATTTCGTTAATAACGATAATGTTCAGCCTTATACGGTCCGTCTACCTTTACACCGATATAAGCGGCTTGCTCGGGAGTCAGTTTGGTCAGCTTCACACCGATTTTTTCGAGGTGCAGACGTGCCACTTCTTCATCGAGATGTTTGGGAAGACGGTAAACACCCGTTTCATATTTCTTGTTGAACAACTCAATCTGTGCCAAAGTCTGGTTGGTGAATGAGTTACTCATAACGAATGACGGATGACCGGTAGCACAGCCCAGGTTCACCAAACGTCCGTCAGCCAACAGGATAATGCTGTGTCCGTCGGGGAAATAGTAGCGGTCTACCTGCGGTTTGATGTTGACGCACTTGATGCCGGGATAATGTTTGAGTGCATCCACTTGGATTTCATTGTCGAAGTGACCGATGTTACAAACAATGGCTTGGTCTTTCATTCTCTCCATGTGATCGATGCGGATGATGTCGATATTACCGGTTGTAGTAACGAAGATGTTACCTTGGCTGCAGGCTTCTTCCATCGTGACTACCTCAAAACCTTCCATTGCAGCTTGCAGGGCACAAATCGGGTCTACTTCCGTTACCAGCACGCGGGCACCATATGAACGCATCGAGTGTGAACATCCTTTACCAACGTCGCCATAACCGCAAACTACGACTACTTTACCTGCAATCATCACATCCGTGGCGCGCTTGATGCCATCGGCTAGTGACTCACGGCAACCGTATAGGTTATCGAATTTTGATTTCGTCACAGAGTCGTTCACGTTGAATGCCGGAAACAGCAATTTGCCTTCTTCTTGCATCTGATACAAGCGATGTACGCCTGTGGTTGTTTCTTCGGATACACCACGCATTTCAGCAGCTACGCGATGCCAGCGTGTAGGGTCTTCTGCCAATACACATTTCAGGATGGCGTTCAGTTCAATCTCGTCTTCCGCATGAACTTCTTTATCCAAGATGGAAGCGTTGCTTTCAGCCTCATAGCCCACATGTATCATCATGGTAGCGTCGCCACCATCATCCACAATCACTGTAGGACCTTTACCGCCAGGGAAGTTCAGCGCCTGGAGCGTACACCACCAATAGTCGGTCAGCGTTTCACCTTTCCAGGCAAATACGGGTACACCACTTGCAGCGATAGCAGCTGCGGCATGGTCTTGGGTCGAGTATATATTGCAAGAGCACCAACGTACTTCGGCACCCAGTGCTACGAGGGTTTCAATCAGTACCGCTGTTTGGATGGTCATGTGCAGGGAGCCCATGATGCGAGCGCCTTTCAACGGTTTTGTTTCTCCATACTTTTCGCGAAGAGCCATGAGGCCGGGCATTTCTTGTTCTGCCAGATCGATTTCCTTGCGACCGAAGTCGGCAAGCGTAATGTCTGCCACCTTATAGGGCAGAGTAGAGAATAATTCTTTGGACATATTTATCAATGATTTAAAATAAAAAGTGCTGCAAAGATAGAACATTCTGATTAGTAGGGCAAAAGCTATTCGCTTTTTTTAAATAAAAGCTTGGAATATATGTTGATATAATTGAAAAGATATGTATATTTGCTTCCCCAAAAATAATACTAAGCAACATATCTACCTTGAAATGAGGGATTATAAAAATAAAACAAAAGAGGAACTACTGGATGTAATCCGGGAGTTGGAAGAACAGCTGGCAAACCGTCCTCTCCAGCAAATTCCATGTCCGGATGAAAACTCGGGGGCTTTTAGTAAGAAATACGGTAAAGAGATACTATATGCTATTCCGGATATGCTGACCATATTCGATTTCAATCTGGATTATATCGAGTTACTTTCTTCTCCCGAAACTAATCATGTGGAAGGCTTGTCCGGTGATGATGCATCACGTCCTAACCTTAAAGATATAGTACCGGAATCGGAGTACCGTAAAATCCGTGCCAATATGGAGAAGGTGATACGCACCCGTCAACCCAGTATAGGGGCACATTCGCTGATGTTTGAAGGAGAAATGCATCATTATGAAAATCTGGTGTGTCCGCTGGGCGACCAGTATCTGTTGTGTATGTGCCGGGACGTTACGAGCCGGGTAAATGCACAGCGCGAATTGGCTGCCGCCCGTGTAAAAGCAGAAGAGGCCGATAGGTTGAAGTCGGCATTCCTCGCTAATATGAGCCATGAGATACGTACGCCCTTGAATGCGATTGTAGGATTTTCGAGGCTGGTGGTTGATCCAAGCTATGCAGGAGATAAAGAAGATTATTGCAATATTATCGAGAAGAATTCCGAATTACTGTTGTGTCTGTTTAATGATATTCTGGACTTGTCGTCAATGGAAGCCGGTTCTTTGGAGTTCAGGAAGGATAAAGTGAATATGTATGCTGCTTGCCTTGAAGAGTACACCAGGCATCGAACAAAGGTAAATGAAGGAGTAAAGTTGATATTGGATGATGGTGATAAAAATTTGTATGCTTTGGGAGACAGGTCACGCGTCATGCAGGTGCTGATGAACTTATTGAGCAATGCTGCAAAGTTTACGCCTGTCGGCGAGATTCATCTGGGATATGAGCAGCGAGGTAATATTGTACAGGCTTATGTGAAAGATACAGGTCTTGGTATTCCTGCCAACCGGGTTGCGAAGATTTTTGAACGTTTCGGAAAGATTAATAATTTTGCACAAGGCACCGGATTGGGGCTGACGGTTTCCCGTATGTTGGTGGAACGAATGGGCGGACGAATCTGGGTGCGGTCGGGTATAGGAATAGGGACGACGTTCTTCTTTACGTTGCCAATGACTGAATAAGTTGAGAATTATTATGCAGCAGATATCGCAGCTAACTCTCAATTAGTTTCTCAACTCATTCAGGTTAAGTTGGGTAATATACTGAGTGTGCTGATTATTATTAAGGCTACTACAACTGTTTGTCGGTGCAGATTACTCAACCGTTGATTTTCTGATAATGATATTTGATTCCAATGTGATGGTCTGATCGGGAGTTGAGAAATCATTGATTTTTTCAAGAATAAGGCGGACGGCGATTGTGGCCATTTCATCAACCTGCTGCTCAACGGCAGTTAGTGGTGGGTGTACTAAGGTCGATAAAGCGGTTCCTGACATACAGCAGATTGCAACTTTACTTGGAATAGTTATGTTGTGTTCTTGTAGTGTTCGTTTTGCACCTAATGCTTGTGTTTCTGTAAAACAAAAAACTGCGTTGAAAGGGATGCCAAGACTTAAAAATTTTTCAATAGCATTGGCACCATCGTCAACACTGACACCCGATTCGATGGCATATCGTGAATCGTAGGGAATATGGAACTTGGCCAGTGCATCGCGATAACCTTTCTTACGGTCAATTGTATTTTGGATATGGCGAGGTCCGGTCAGGTGGAGAATTTGTTTTTTCCCTGAACGTATAAGATGTTCAACCATGAAGAATGACTGGGTATAATCATTGCTCTTTACTCCAGGAACAGAGATATCTGAAATTGTGCGGTCGAAAAAGACCATTGGAATATGACGGTTCAGGAAGCTTCGATAAACATCCAGATTGGCGGTATTGTGGCAAGCACTGATTAGGATGCCTTCAACGCGCGCATTATCAAACATAGCCAGGTTCACCCGTTCAGTTTCAGGGTTTTCGTCAGATAATGCCAGGATAACACGATAGCCTTGCTGATGCAACAGACCTTGAGCAGCGGTGATGAAACTCATGGAAAACGTTGTTGTCATTTCAGGAATCATAATTCCGATGATGCGTGTACTCCTTAAACGCAGGTTAACGGCCAGTTCATTTCGACGATAACCCATCTTACTAGCCATTTCAACTATTTTCTGTAATGTTTCCTTGCTGACGTTTTTACTGTCTCCATTTAACGCTCTCGACACAGTCGATTTTGATAGTCCCAACGCAGCTGCTATATCTTTAATTGTAATGTATCTCATGAGTATGGTGTGTTTCTTGCAAAATTAGGACTTTTATCCATTCATGTGCTAAAAATGAATGCCAATATCTTCTAAAATATATGATTTAACGTTGGGAACGGTTGCGTAAAATGGGAACGGTTGCGGGAACGGTTGCGGAATTTTTTTTTTGAAAAATCCTTGTAACACAGCTAAATGGAGCTTAGTTTTGTGCTGTAGAGAGAACGAATGAGACAATTCGTTTGAGGCTGATTAACTAATTTAATGCTATAATAGAATGAAAAATACAATGAAGGTTGCAGTGATGCTGGGAATTGGTCGAATGGGATTTGAAGAACGTCCCATTCCAGAGGTTAAGCCCAATGAAATATTGGTTAAGTTGGAGTATGTGGGTGTCTGTGGGTCAGATATTCATTACTATGAAACCGGGAGAATTGGAAACTATATTGTTCAGCCTCCTTTTATGTTAGGTCACGAGTCTGCTGGTGTTGTTGTCAAGGTAGGGCCGGATGTTAAACATTTGAAGGTGGGCGATAAAGTGGCACTCGAACCTGGTAAGACGTGCGGCCATTGTCACTTTTGCCGTGAAGGGAAATACAATCTTTGTTCTGATGTGGTTTTCTTTGCTACTCCTCCGGTAGATGGAGTGTTTGCGGAATACGTAGCACACGAAGCTGATCTTTGTTTTAAACTTCCTGAGAATGTTGATACGCTTGAAGGTGCACTTATTGAGCCGTTGGCTGTGGGATTTCATGCAGCGAACCAAGGCGAAGCACATGCCGGTCAAACGGCAGTAATCTTCGGTGCAGGATGCATTGGCTTAGTTTCGCTAATGGCACTCAAAGCCGAAGGCGTTAACACAATCTATGTTGTAGATATTATGGAAAAGCGTTTAGAAAAAGCACTGGAAGTTGGTGCAACCGCTGTGATAAATTCAAATAAGGTCAATCCGATTGAGGAAATCAATAAGCTGACTGCCGGTGAGGGTGTCAATCTTGTCATTGAAACTGCTGGTATGGAAATTACCACTCGTCAGGCTATTAATGTTGCCCGAAAAGGTTCGAACATAGTTCTGGTAGGGTATTCTAAAAGTGGGGAGATGACATTGCCCATTAGTTTGGCAATAGATAAGGAACTTACATTCAAGTCGGTGTTTCGTTATCGTCATATTTATCCAATGGCTATTGAAGCTGTGGCTTCTGGAAAAATAGACTTGAGAAGTATTGTGACCAATATTTTTGACTTTGATGATATTCAAAATGCGATGGATATGAGTGTCAGTGATAAATCTAATATTGTAAAATCAGTAATTAAAATCTGATAAACTATGAAAACAAAAACAGTTGTTGGTTTAGGAGAAGTCCTTTGGGATATTTTCCCGGAAGGAAAGAAATTAGGCGGGGCTCCTGCAAATTTTGCCTATCATGTGGCTCAACTGGGGCTTGACGGCATTGTGGTTAGTGCCATAGGTAATGATGAATTAGGCGATGAGATTATAGCCTGCTTTGAGGACAAGGGATTACCACACATGCTTGAAAACTCGTCATGTCCTACCGGAACCGTTCAAGTTAGTATTAATGAGCGTGGTGTTCCTCAATATACTATCGAAAAAGGTGTGGCGTGGGATAATATACGGTATAACGAAACATTGAAAGCATTGGCAAACCGGACAGATTGCGTTTGTTTCGGTTCGTTGGCCCAACGTAATTCTGTATCGCGAAATACTATTGAGCAGTTCCTTAATGATATGCCTATCGGTTCTTACAAAGTTTTTGATATCAATCTGAGGCAACACTTTTACACAAAGGAACAGATTGGAAAATCGTTCTCTTTGTGTAATATCTTGAAACTAAATGATGAGGAACTTGATAAGGTTTGTAATATGTTTGATATTATGGGTACTTCACTCCAACAATGCCAAACACTTCTTACAACGTATGGTTGGAAAATGTTGATCCTGACTTGTGGTGAGATGGGAAGCTATATCATTACTTCTAATGATATAGCGTTTCTGGAAACTCCCAAAGTGAAAGTTGTTGATACAGTAGGAGCGGGTGATTCCTTTACGGCTGCCTTTTGTACGTTGCTCTTGAAAGGTGAACCTGTTAGGAAAGCTCACCGGAGAGCAGTTGATGTCTCGGCTTACGTTTGTACCCAGGCTGGGGCAATGCCAGTGTTACCGAACCATCTTAAATAGTACCTTCTAACGATAGATACAATGAAAAATGTCAGATTACAGTTATTCGTCTCATTCTTGTTGTGTACTTGCTTTCTGCATGCCCAGCAGGCCAAATACATATTCTTTTTCATAGGAGATGGAATGGGATTAAATCAGATACAGATGACAGAACTATACGGTGCTGAACTTCAAGGTAATATTGGGATAACTTCCTTGTTATTTACTCAATTTCCAATGTCAACTATTGCAACCACCTATTCTGCAACGAACGGTGTGACCGATTCTGCAGCTTCGGGTACCGCATTGGCCGCAGGTGTGAAAACTCGTAATGGCTGTATTGGTGTGATGAAAGATAGGGTTACACCCTTGAAGAGTATTGCAGTAAGAGCTCGGGAAGCTGGATGTAAGGTTGGTGTAGCATCAAGTGTGGCTGTTAATCATGCAACACCGGCTGCGTTTTATGCCCATAATGAAAATCGAAAAAACTACAATGCCATTGGCCATGATCTTGTAGCTGCCGGATTTGATTTTTATGGTGGTGCTGACTTCTGGAGTGTAACTCCTCAGGATTCAATAGGACTTTATGACCTTGCCCGTGACAATGGTTATACGATAACCCGTGGCTACAAAGAGTTTCAGAAAAAAGTCCGTACATCGGATAGAATGATTCTGTTTCAAAGGGTTGCGGTATCGAAGATAGATAGTCGTACAACTCCCTATGCCATTGATCGTCAAAAAACGGATTTGACATTGTCGGAGATTACACGTGCAGGTATCAATGTCTTAACCAAAGACCCGGAAAAAGGATTTTTCTTTATGATTGAGGGTGGAAGTATTGATTGGGCATGTCATAGTAATGATGCAGCAACGGTGATTCATGAGGTTCAGGATTTGGATAGGGCCATAAGTGTTGCTTATGAGTTTTATCAGCAACACCCTGATGAAACATTGATTGTGGTGACAGCTGATCACGAAACCGGCGGTCTTGGGTTAGGCACCGGATCGTATGAATTAAACCTTAGTGTTCTCAGTAACCAAAAAATCAGTGAGTGTGAGTTTTCAAGAGTACTCGGTAATTTAAGAAAGAAATACAATGGTAATGTTTCGTGGAACATCGTTAAGAATTCGCTCAGTGAGAACTTTGGTTTTTGGAAAAAGATTCGATTGACTCTGCAACAAGAGGAGCGATTGAAAATAGCCTATGAAAGCTCGTTTATCAACAGTACCGGTCTGGTTGAAAGTGAATATCAAAAAGATGAAGCTATTGCAGCCGAAGCTAAAAAAATCATCAATGAGATTGCCCTGGTAGACTGGATTAGCAAAGGTCATTCGGCGAGTTTCGTGCCTGTATTTGCTCTTGGAGCTGGTGCAGAGAATTTCCGAAGCCGTACTGATAATGCCGAAATACCACGAAAGATAGCAGAGATAGGTGGCTATGGGTTGGAAGATTAACATTTTTCATTAGGGTTTAATATTGTTTTTGGGTAACTTAATGTTCTTAAGTCAGCTTAAGAACGCTTATGAGATAGAATTGTAAATTATAAATAGAACTAATTGTTTAACCTTTTTTTATGAATATGATACACTGTTTATTAGGGACTTTCAGAATGAAACTTTCCCATCTAAGTCGTGCTATGTTAATACTGGTGTGCTCGTTTTTTAGCATATTTATAGCCAGTGCAAATGGTATAGAAGATTCTCCCGGATCAGAGCGGGAAATAACGGGTTACGTTCAGGATGCTCAGGGCGAACCGGTCATTGGAGCGAGCATCAGAGTAAAAGGAACAACTGTCGGTACCATTACTGACGTGAATGGTCATTACAGTGTTAAAGCAGCAAGTGGATCAACTTTAGTCATTTCTTTCGTTGGATACAGAACTGAAGAAGTAAAAGTGGGTAACCATAATGCCATCGACGTTATCCTTCAGGAAGACTCAGAGCTTATAGATGAAGTAGTGGTTATTGGTTACGGTATTGCTAAAAAGAAAGATCTGACGGGTGCTGCTGCCAATATTAAAGGTGACAAGGTTGCCGAACGCCGTACTACACAATTGGCTACGGCCCTTCAAGGTGCTGTGTCGGGTGTGTTAGTGACTCGTTCAAGCAGTGAGCCCGGAGCAGGTGCAAGCAACATCCTAGTGCGTGGTGTAACCACAATCGGCGATTCATCACCTCTGATCGTGGTTGATGGTATTCCCATAGATAACATTAATGATGTTAATGCTAATGATGTGGAAAGCATCACGGTATTGAAAGATGCGGCTTCGGCTTCCATTTATGGCTCTCGTGCAGCAGCCGGTGTAATCTTGGTGACGACCAAACGTGCGGCCGACAAAGATTTGCGCATCAGTTATAACTTCGAGTATGGTATCGAAATTCCCACAACCCAGCCTAAGCAGGTTGACTTCCAGCGTTATCTTGAAATGGTTAACGAGTTGAAGTACAATGATAATCCAGCCGGAGGTCTTTACACTGTTTATACCGAGGATCAAGTTAATAATTGGGTAAACAACAATAAAACCGATCCGGATAACTATCCGATAACTGACTGGTATGACCTCTTGATTAAGGGCTCGGCGCCCCGTCAAACCCATACAGTGAATCTCGTTGGTGGTACTAAGAATGTTAAAACGAGAGCATCTCTTAGCTACGAAAAAGTTGATGGTCTTTATAAGGATGCTGATAACTACTACGAAAGGTATATGGCAAGATTAAATAACGACTTGACATTCAGTAAGTATCTTGCCGCTTCGTTAGATTTAAATGTGAAGTATGCCAAAAACCACGAACCTATGTTCTCGGATGTGTGGAACAGTATTCTGATTGCTTCACCTGCTTATGCTTGGCAGTGGGAGCATGGTGGCCTTGCCGATGTGAAAGGTGGAAATAACCTCTATGGGCGTCTGGTAGAGGGTGGCTACAATGAAACCTATTCTACAAAGATTGGTGGGCGTGTTTCTATTGACTTCACTCCATTCAAAGATTTGAAGATATCGGCTGTACTTGCTCCAAACTTCTCTATTTCCAAAGGCAAGAAGTTCCAGAAAGAGGCCGGCTTTACGTCACAAGATGATCCTACTACTATTATTGGTACGTTTGCCGGCTGTGGCTCTACTAAACTGACCGAGAATCGTGCAGACTCTCGCTCGTTAACCACGCAGTTTATTGCAAACTACATGAAAAAGTTTGGTAAGCATGATTTTAATATTATGCTTGGTTATGAAAACTATTACTACTATCATGAAGCAATGAGTGCTTCGAGCGATCATTACGATCTGGACAGTTATCCTTATCTTGATGCAGGTCCTAAAGACTATTTGGCAAATTCCGGTTCTGCTTATGAGAATGCCTATCGCTCATATTTTGGTCGCGTTATGTATAGCTTCAATAATCGTTATTTGCTTCAAGTCAATGTTCGCCGTGATGGTTCGTCACGTTTTCATAAAGACTCTCGTTGGGGTACATTCCCGTCTGTATCAGCAGGTTGGATTGTAAGTGAAGAACCTTTTATGAAAAAAGTCAATGGTAAAACGCTATCATTCCTAAAGTTAAGAGCTTCTATCGGTACTTTAGGTAACGAACGTATCGGTAATTACCCTTATGTCTCATTGATGGAGTTTACTAACTCGTTGTTCTACAACAAGGCTGATGCAAGCGAGTCTACCTATTACAAAGGAGCTGCTCAAATCCAGTACCCTGTACACAATTTAACATGGGAAATGACTGAAACATATGATATTGGTATTGATGCACGATTCTTTGATGGACGTTTATCTTTTGTGGGTGACTATTACTATAAACGTACGAAAGACATGCTGCTCGATCTTGAAATTCCTAAATATATGGGTTATTCCAATCCATCACAGAATGCTGGTAAAATGCATACCAAAGGCTATGACCTCGAATTGTCATGGAATGATCGTGTTGGTGGATTTACCTATGGCATTTCGGCTAACTTTTCTGACTATATATCTAAAATGGATGACCTAAGCGGTACGCAGTTTATGGGCGATCAGGTGAAGATGACCGGCAGCTTATTCAATGAATGGTATGGCTACATCTCTGAGGGCTTGTTTCAAACTCAGGAAGAACTGAATAAATCAGCTACACTAAATAGCAATACACAAGTTGGTGATGTGAAATATAAAGATGTTTCTGGTCCAAATGGTGTGCCTGATGGCATTATCTCTCCCGAGTACGACCGCGTTCTTCTTGGCAATTCACAACCTCGCTTTATGTATGGTGGAACATTGTCGGCTGCTTACAAAGGTTTTGATTTTAGCACTGCCTTTCAGGGTATTGGTAAGCAAAAAGTACGCATGAACTCTAAAATGGTTCAACCCTATCACAACCAGTGGGGAAGCATTCCTGCCATTATAGATGGAAACTATTGGAGTTCCTTCAATACCGAAGAAAAGAACCTGACGGCAAGTTATCCACGTCTCACTTATCAGAACAATGATAGCAATAACGCTATGTCAACCTTCTGGATATTCAACGGTGGTTACTTTCGCTTGAAAAACATTACCTTGGGCTATACCCTTCCGGCAAGCCTAACACAAAAGGCTAAGATTGAACGGGTTCGTTTCTATGTGTCGGCAAGTGACCTGTTCTGTCTGAGTCATTATCCTGATGGTTGGGATCCAGAACGCGGAACTACCTCTTATGCTATGACCACTTCGGTATTGTTTGGTCTGAATATTAATTTTTAATGGAATAAAGCAATGAAAAATATATATCTTGTACTAACAGTATTCGCACTATCATTGGTATCGTGCAACAATTTAGACCTGTACCCACTGGATCAAGGTTCAAGTGAAACTTGGTACAGTAATGAAACAGAATATGAAATGGCGGTGAATGATTTGTATCGCACTGCATTCTGGCCTGTAGCCAAAGAAGCCTGGTCTGATGATTACCTTTATCGTGACGTTGCCGGTCCCGACATTGTAGATGGAACGTTAAACAGTGAAACAAATACGTCTGGTAGTGTTGAACTGGCAACATTCTACACCAACCAGTACAAAGCCATTGCCCGTTCCAATGCTATTATCGCTAATTTAGATCGTGGTCGTGAAAACGGAATCAATGAGGCTACTTTATTGTCCTATGAGGCACAAGCACGTTTCTCACGTGCTGCACATTATGCCATGTTGGTCTTTGCCTTTGGGGATGTAGTCTATGTGGAAGATCTGTTGACTATTGAAGATGCATCTAAAATGTCACGGTCACCTAAAGCCGATGTGATTAAGATTATCTATGACGATTTTGATTATGCCGCTGAGCATCTCCCGGCTTCCTACACTGGAAAACAGATGGCAACTAAAGGTGCCGCTTTGGCATTGAAAGCACGCTATGCGTTGTATTTCGGTGATTATGAGATCGCTGCTACAGCTGCAAAAGAATGTATGGATTTGGGTATCTATAAACTTCACAAAGACTATGGTGATTTGTTCTATACGAAGAATGCTGAAGAGTCAATTTTCTTATTACCCCGTTCAACTGCTCTCCTGATTGGTAATATCGGTGATGCAAAAAGCTACTATCCACGTACTGCAGGTGGCTTTTCGAGCAAGGTTCCTTCGTGGGCACTGCTTGCAGCTTATGAGTGTACCGATGGTAAGTTAATTGACGAGTCACCTCTGTTTGACTCTCATAATCCTTTTCTGAATCGAGATCCTCGCTGTACGGCTTCAATCGTGGAATTTGGAAGTGAATTCGTTGGCTATGAATATACCCCTCACCCTCAAGTTACCAAAGTAATGGACTATTCAACTGGTAAGATGGTTAACAACAACGACACCCGCGCCAGAGCTCAGTTTGCTTCCTTTACCGGTTTGGTGTGGAGAAAGTCAGTCGACAGAACCTGGGGACCCGCTACAAACTTCACACCCGAAAATGATTTGGTGATTATCCGATATGCCGATGTGCTGTTGATCTATGCTGAGGCTAAGATTGAGTTGAATCAAATAGACCAAAGCGTTTTGGATGCTATTAATCAGGTGCGTGCACGTGCCTATGGTGTGGAATTGAGTGATGTTTCGAATTATCCGGCCATTACAACAACCAACCAGAAAGAGCTCCGCACAGTTCTTCGTCGTGAACGGCGGGTTGAGTTAGCATTTGAAGGGCTTCGCTATTACGATTTGATTCGTTGGAGATTGGCTCAAAAAGCACTGAATAAGCCAAATTGTGGAGTACTCTATCCCGGAAGCGAGTTGATAGATAAAGTAGTGACACCGGGACATTGGTTCTGGCCTTACGCTCCTGAAATAGATGAAGATGGTATTGCTGATTTCTCAAAAATGGCAAGCGATGGCTATGTACAGGTTTGTTCTGAAGGCGCTTTTTCTGAAAGACAATACTTATGGCCCATTCCTGCGAAAGAGTTGGTTATCAATCCTAATATGACTCAGAATCCCGGATATTAATTCATAAATTGTTTTATTCAAAGAAAGATATAAGTAGCAGATCTACTGGTGATGTGGAAAGATGTCTGGGTTCTGCTACTTATCTTATTTAAAAATTATTTCGGATTAGTTTCATAAAGGGATAATAAATTCAAAGCCATTTTTTTACTATTTTGGGGTAAATAATGTATGTTAGCAATGAGGAAATTCGTTTTTTTCTGTTTTATAATTTGTAGTTGGATAACGGGATTACATGCTCAGCGTGTCTTTATTGCCCATCGCGGTGTCAACATGCATAGCACAATTGCTGGAGAGAACTCTCTGGAGGCTATCTCACTAGCCAAACGTGCCGGTTTTCAAGCTATTGAGACTGATGTACGTCTGTCTGCTGATGGATGTCTGGTAGTGATGCATGACAGTACATTAAATCGCACCTGCCTGAATGTCGATGGAACAACTCTCTCTGCCCAGATTCCAGTTAGCACAAAGACGCTTATGGAATTGAAACAGGATTTTATATTGAAGGCCGATAACCCGGAAGTAAGAAGTAGGATTCCTACATTAAGGGAATTCTTAACTGAATGTAAACGGAACGGGCTTTATACATTTATTGAACCTAAACTGATTGATGAAACTGGTCGGCACTATAAAGATATAATTATCCTTGCAAATGAGGTGTTGGGAAAGGGGAATTACGTCATCACTTCCAACAATTGTGCTAATGAGATTATCCGAAGTCTTGGAATTAACGATGTCCGGCTAATGGGAGTTTTATATCAGACTACTTTTGAAAAGATACAGAATCAAGGAGATTGTATCATGGCTATCAGTGCTTCACGGTTTGATGAGAATGAATATGATCATTATGTTGCTTTGGCTAAAGCGAATAGCCTTATGAGAGAATCACATGCTGACAAGTTCATGCATTTTAATAAAATTAATCGCAATGATATTAATTACATTTCTACTGATCTGTTGGCTCCTGACCTAAACGGTCAGGGAATCCTTTTGGTTGGTAAATATGAAATTAAGGATTTTATTTGCCCAACCATAACTATGGCTGGGAGTATATTACTAAAAAAAGAGCAAACGGTAGTACTCAACGAGCCATTGCCTTGCGTAACCTTTGGTGGAATCTATTTAGAGTTTGAACTGAAAGGACACGCTGAAATTAAGTTGGGAAATCAGATTTTTAATGTGAAGACCGGAAATATAGGTAAGCATCAGGTTCTTATAAATAATGCTTCTCCGGCATTTGAGGTCAAATCACTTTCTGATGAATTAGAGATTAAGCGACTAACATTGAAAATCGTACAATATTAAAAACAATATTATAACATATATCATCATGGAATCAATGAAAACGTATACAGAGAAAGAAAAGCAAATTGAAGTCATCAATAATGTTGATGTTTTGGTTATTGGCGGTGGCCCTGCCGGCATTGGTGCTGCTGTTGGTGCTGCTAAGACCGGAGTTTCAGTTATGCTTGTTGAGGCGATGAGCTCGTTTGGTGGCATGTGGACCAATGGATTGGTAATCACATTGGCAGGGTTCAATAGTTGGTTGCGTCCTTACCGTCGTTGTGTGGATGGTGTCATGGGTGAATGGATTGAGATGGCCGAAGAGAGGGGAGGAGTTGAAAATAACCATAGTTGGGTATTGAGTTCTGATCCTGAGATTATGAAACTGACTGCCGATGAGTTACTATTGAAATATCAGGTTAAATGCCTGTTGCATACTTGGATGGCTGATGCTATTGTTGAAGATAATAAAGTGAAGGGTGTCATCGTTGAGAATGTAGATGGGCGGAAGGCAATTATGGCTAAGATCGTAGTAGATTGTACCGGAAATGGTGATGTCATAGCACGTGCCGGAGCCGAATTTAATATATCATCAGAACTCCAGCCCATGACATTACCTTTCTTCCTGGCGGAGGTGGAACCTCAGGGTAATGTGGACTATGAAGATGAATTGACAATACCGTTTGGCCCCGAGTCCGGCTTCTTAGGGAAAGAATTGCTAACCGAATATACCTCGCGAAGGAGAGATGTCGGAATTGACCGTGAGATGCTCAGCAATGCCTGTGAAGCAGGTGAACTTCCTTTCTTTGGTGGTCCTTGGTTTGGTGGTTTAAGAAAAAACTATCCTTGGGTCAATACTACACGTGTTTATGGATCAGCTGTTAATGCAAGCGAGTTGACCACAGCCGAAATGGAGGCACGCAACAATGCTCATCGTATAGTCAACTATTATAGGAAACACTGTAAAGGTTTTGAGAACAGTTGGATCATGAATACGTCGGCTACCATTGGCGTTCGCGAAACCCGTCGGCTCGATGGGGTTTACACCATGACCAAAAATGATATTGTATCCAACCGCAAGTTTGAGGACTCAATAGCATTGGGCGTTTGGCCCATTGATGTGCATCCTCCTAAAAATCAAAACGGCATGCATGACATGTATGTACCCCTCCCATTCCAAATACCTTATCGCAGTTTGTTACCAGTAAGGATTGATAACCTGCTGGTTGCTGGTCGTTGTATCTCAGTTGATCGTGAAGCTCTCGGAACCGTCAGGGTAGGGGCTACTTGCGGTGCTACAGGACATGCTGCTGGTGTGGCGGCAGCTTTGGCAACGCAAACGGGAAGCACTCCCCGTAATCTCTCTTACGAAGAGGTTCGGAAAGAAATTTTGAATCAAAAGGCTATTATTGAATAAAGTAACAGGAAAATACTATGAATATTCTATTTAAAATACTGGTTATAACATTGTTAGCCCTCTTCCCAATGACCACTTGGGCTCAGGAAGTGAAAGTAGGCAAGACATTACCTGCATGGAAAGAAGGTTATCTTGATATTCATGCCATCAACACAGGACAAGGTGAGTGTACTTTCTTTATATTACCCGACGGCACTACGATGTTGGTCGATGCCGGTGAAATTAGAGAAAAAGCACCTAATATTGTACCACAGAAGCCTAATGAAGAAACTTCCCCTCATGAAACCTATGCGAAATACATTACGCATTTCATGAAGGGAATCCAGCATAAAGCAGTTGACTATATGCTTCTAACTCACTTTCATATCGACCACATGGGCGAAATTTATAAAGGATGTAAGTGGGCAGAGAATAAGGCTTACCAGTTAACCGGTATACCTGGTGTTGGTGACCGTATTCCTTTTAGGAAAGCTATTGACCGTGGCTGGCCGGATTATAGCTATCCTATAGCACCTGTAAGTAAGGCATTCCCGAACTATTTGAATTTCATAAAATGGCAGAAGGAAAAGAACGGCATGGAGATTGAGCAATTCAGGGTTGGTAAGAAAGACCAGCTTGTGCTTGTTCATAATGCTGCTAAATATCCCACTTTTGAAATTCGTAACATAGCGGCCAACGGACATGTATGGACGGGTGTTGAAGATGTTGAACGCAACTATTTCATTCCCACTGAGCAGCTGTCCAAAAATGAATGGCCGGATGAAAACCAGTGTTCCATTGCTTTTCGTGTTTCTTATGGTAAGTTTGATTACTTCACCGGTGCAGACTTGCCTGCTGTAACTAATTTGGATTGGCAGAATCTGGAGTTGCCGGTTGGCTCGGTGACCGGTCCAGTCGAAGCATGCAAGAGTAACCATCACATGAATTACGATGCAATGGGCGTTACGCTTCTCAAAGCTCTTCGGCCCCAGGTCGTTATCATTCATAATCGCAAAGCACAGCAGCCGGATATTGAAGTGTTGCGTCGTATTCTTTCTGCGACAAAGGCTTATCCTGGAAAGAAAGATATTTTCTCAACCAACTTCCATCCTGCGACAACGTTTGTTGCCTATCCTAATACCGAGCACATGGCTGCCAAACAGGGACATATTGTGATTCGCGTACAACCCGGAGGTAATGAGTTCTATGTTTATGCCCTCGATGATGCAGGAGACAACTATGCTGTGACCTCCATTCATGGACCTTATATATGTAAATAATACGCTAAAACCTGATATTATGCAATTATTAGATTGGATTATAGTAATTCTATTTCTGGGAGCCTTGACAACGATAGGATTCCTCTTCTCTCGTAAAAATAAAAATGTTGAAGATTATTTCCTTGGCGGACGAAGTATGCCGACGTGGTTGGTAGCCTTTGCTGCAGTTGGAACATCAATTAGTGCCGGTACATTTGTCGGCGCACCTCAGATTGCTTTCGACGGTAACTTTACTTATATCATGCTTAGCGTTGGGGCGATAGTTGGTGGTTTGATGGCAGCTTATATTATTTTACCTGCTCTCTATAAAGCTAATACAATTACCATTTATGGTTATCTGGGTAATCGTTTTGGCGATGGTGCCAAAACGGCAACTAGCATCATGTTCTTGTTGGGACAATTACTCACGTCAGGTTCGCGTCTGTTCATTGCTGCCATTGCAGTGTCTGTGATGCTTTATAATGATATATTGTTTCCTAATCTGATTGCTTCAATTGTGATTCTTGGCATTATTAGTACAATCTATACGATGGCTGGAGGCATAAAAGGGTTGATCTACATTGATACGATTCAAATTCTGCTCGTAATCGGTACTGGTCTGATTGCCATTTATCTGCTTTTTAGCGCAATCCCGTTATCATTGGGCGAGATCGTCAATGTGCTTGAAAATACGGAGTCTGGTAATAAACTACAGGTGATTGACACGAGGTTTTCACTGACTGAACCCTATAATCTGATTGGGGCTCTCTTTGCCTGCGCCATCTTTAAATTTGCACAATATAGTACGGATCAGGAATTTGTACAACGTCAGCTGACTTGTAAGTCTGTGAAAAAGGCAGCAAGCTCACTTGTATATTCCCAGATAATCTCTCTTCCTGTTGTTGTGATTTTTATGATCATCGGCTCGCTGCTGTATGTATTCTATTCACGCCCAGAGCTGCTTGGTGCAGCCGCACCCAGTGACCTGTTGAATGATAGTCGCCAAGTGTTTCCGCAATATATGTTCAACCACATGCCAACGGGTATTCTTGGTCTGATGGTGGTGGGGCTGCTTGCTGCTGCATTGTCAAGCTTTAACTCGGCTATCAACTCAATGACCAGTAGCTTGTTTTCCGATCTTTATCTTCCCTGGAGACAAAAACGCGATAAAGGTACTGTGAAAATTAAATCAGAGTTGAAGGAGTCACGCTTTCTTGTGATCATTATGGGGATTGTATTGACGGGTTTTGCTATTATTGCTGCTTTGATGCAAGAAGCAGGCGATCAATCATTAGTTGATTTTGCGCTTGGTATCATGAGTTTCTCTTATGCCGGTATGTTGGGTATATTCCTTTGTGCCGTTTTGACTCGTCGTGGCAACGTTTACAGTGTGGTAGCTGCGTTGATTACTGGATGTCTGGTAGTTTTACTTCTTCAACCCGGCATTTTAAGTTACTGGAGTACACTCTTATTCGGTGTAACTCTCAAACTTGCCTGGCCTTGGTGGGTCGTTGTTGGTGGTAGTATCAGTTTCCTTGTTTGTTGTATTGGAAAGAAAAAAGAATTGGTTACCAAATGAATAGAATAATGAAAAAACAATGGGTATTGTTGGTGGTGTTGGCGATTATTGCTTGTAATCCTGTGGTGGCTAAGGTAACACTTCCCGCTATCATTTCTGATAATATGGTCTTGCAACAAGATGCCAGAGTCAATATCTGGGGTAAGGCAGAACCGGGTGAAACCATAACTATTAAACCTTCATGGGCTACCAAAGCCATGACTACGATTGCTTCCGGCGATGGCAAATGGACTGTAAAATTGAAAACACCCCGTGCGACAATGAAAAAACACTCGATTACCGTTAGCGGGGAGAATACTATAACGGTCAGCAATATCTTGATTGGCGAAGTGTGGCTTTGCGGTGGGCAAAGTAATATGCTTTTCCCGGTTGGTAAACAAGAGGATGTGAAGTGGCAAACCGGTATGGAAGAGGCCGAAAAAGAACTACAGGACGCAAATTATCCTGAAATTCGTTTCTTCACCGTGCCTTATTGTCTGGCACCTGATGGCGAACGTGATGATTGTGAAGGGAAGTGGCTTGTTTGTACTGCGGAAAGTACTTACAACTTCTCAGCAGTGGGGTTTGTTTTCGGACGTCGTCTTTTCAACGAACTCCATACTCCTGTCGGACTCATTCTTTCGGCTAAAGGTGATACGCATGTAGAATCATGGACTAAGATGGATGTGATGAAAAATAATCCACTTTATACGGATGTATTCGATGAGTTTGGAGTAGAGAACGTGAAACAGAATAAACTTTATAAAGTTCCATCCACGTTGTGGAACGGTATGATTAAACCGATTTTGGGTTACACCGTCAAGGGTACTATTTGGTATCAAGGTGAAGCCAATGCTATGCGCCATGCGCAATATCAGCAGGTATTTACTAATATGATTAATAGTTGGCGTAAAGAATGGGAGCAACCGGATATGCCCTTTTACTTCGTTCAGATTGCGCCCTTCAAAGATCAACCCGCCGGTATCCGGGAAGCTCAGCTTCAAACATGGCAGGGTGGGTTGAAGAATTTGGGTATGGTCGTTACCACTGACGTTGGCGATTCGCTTGATATTCATCCCCGCAACAAGCGTGTTCCGGGAGAACGATTAGCTTTGTGGGCGTTGGCTAAACAATATGGCAAGAATATAGTGTATTCCGGTCCACTGTTTAAGTCAATGAAATTATCGGGAAACAAACTTATCTTGAGTTTTGATTATGCAGACAACGGTTTAATGACACCTAACAATGAACTCGTGAAAGGTTTCTACATAGCCGGTGCCGATCAGCAGTTCTATCCTTCAAAGGCAATCATCAACGGTAGCTGTATTGAAGTTTTCTCTTCTCAGGTACAGGAGCCCGTGGCGGTGCGTTATGCATTTGCGAATTTCTTTCGTGCGAATCTTTATAATAAGGAAGGGTTACCAGCTACCCCGTTCCGTAGTGACTCATGGTCTAAAAAATAAATGCATATGAAAATCAATAAATCAATATACAGTCTGGCGTTGGCTGCTCCCTTCGCTCTCTTTCAGAGTGTCTATGCCGGACAGCGGCCTAATATCGTTTTCTTTTTAGTAGATGATTTTGGGTGGACAGAATCCTCTCTGTCTTTCGGCGAAGAAACTTACCCCAATAACTTGCGTTTCAAAACGCCCAATATGGAGCGTCTCTCCCAAAAGGGTACTATGATGACAAATGCTTATGCTTGTCCGGTTTCAACGCCCACACGTGCATCTTTAATGACAGGTATGAACCCTGCCCACATGAAGATTACATCGTTCATTTCACTTTATAAGGATGTTGTTCCGGATGCAATTGGCGGTCATCCTGGTGCCACCAATGAGAATTTTGGTGATATTTTTGCTCATCCGGAGTGGAATTATAATGCTTTCTGTCCTGTTTCTCTTGAACCGCAACGTGAAACATATGGTCTCAATCATACTCTCTATGCAACTCCTATGGTTGAAATTCTACGTGATGCCGGCTATCACACCATTCATGTAGGTAAGGCACATTGGGGACCTGCGGGAACACCCGGTTCAAATCCTTATAATATGGGCTTTGTGGTTAACATTGCCGGTTCGAGCAATGGCCATCCCAAAAGCTATCTTCCAGAAGATAATTTTGGTAACTTGCCGGGCAAGGGGGATTATGGTTCGGTACAGAATATGTCACAATATTATGGCACTGATGTACACTTAACTGAAGCTATGACCCGTGAAGCACTCAAAACGCTTGAAAATCCCATCAGACAAAAGATTCCTTTCTATCTCTATTTTTCTCATTATTCTAATCATACTCCCATTCAACGTGATAAACGTTATATTCAGCCCTATCTTGATGCCGGAATGGATGAAGGTCAGGCGCGCTATGCTTCCATGGTCGAAGGTATGGATAAAAGTTTGGGAGATGTACTTGATTTCCTCGAAACTAAGGGGGTGGCCGACAATACTATTATCATCTTCTACTCCGACAATGGAGGACATAGCGTTGGGAATGAGAAGGGTGGGGAACCTCACACTCAGAACCTTCCGTTACGTGAAGGGAAAGGATCGGTTTATGAAGGTGGTATTCGTGTTCCTATGCTCTTTTGCTGGCCTGGCAAGGTTAGTGCCGGAACGCGCATCAATACACCTGTTTCAACGGAGGATATGTTCCCCACAATCCTTGAAATGGCAGGAGTGAAGAAATACGAAACTGTTCAGAAACGGGATGGCCGGAGTTTGGTGAAGCTAATTCAGAAAGGTTCCCGATATGTGGCTAAAGCTCAGAAACGTGGAGAAATTACCAATCAACGCGAGGCTAATGCCATTGTTATTCCCGAAGCTATTTCAGACATTGACCCTGAACGTGGCATCATCTTCCATTTTCCTCATCAGCTTCGTTTTGAGGATCAGGATGACATCGACTTCATGAGTGCCATCCGCAAAGGCGATTGGAAACTGGTCTACCGTATGCATACTGCCGAACTTGAACTCTATAATCTTCGTGAAGATATTGGTGAGCGTAACAATATGGCTGTTCAGTATCCGGAAATAGTCAAGGAAATGGCAAAAGAACTCGGCACCCGTCTTCGTGGTTGGGATGCTCCAATGCCTACCGTGAGGGCAACAGGACAAAAGGTTCCTATGCCTGATGAATTATAATGTGTGGTGGATTAAGCATAAAAAAGGCTGCCTGATTAAGTTGCAGCCTGTTTTATGCTTAATTTTTAAATGATTTCAATTCCCTGTTCTTTGCAGAGTTGTAATCCCACATCTTTCAGTTTGAACTTTTGTATCTTGCCGCTACCCGTCATGGGGAATTCATCAATAAAGAATACGTATTTCGGTATCTTGTAGCGTGAAATCTTGCCTGTGCAGAAGTCGCGCACATCCGATTCATGTAAATCCACGCCTTCCTTCAGGATGATGAAGGCACCTACTTCTTCACCGTATTTCTTCGATGGAATGCCTGCCACCTGCACGTCTTTCACGCCCTCCAACTTGTAGAGGAACTCCTCGATTTCACGTGGATAAATATTCTCACCACCACGGATAATCATATCCTTGATACGCCCGGTGATGCGGTAATTGCCGTCCTCATCCTTTATGCCGAGGTCTCCGGAGTGGAGGAAACCATTTTTATCGATCACTTCGGCGGTAGCCTGCGGGTTCTTGTAGTATCCCTTCATATTGTTATATCCCCGGTTGCACATTTCACCTTGCACGCCTACCGGACATTCCTCACCAGTTTCGGGGTCGATAACCCTAACTTCTGTGTGCTCAAAATCATGTCCTACGGTGTTGCAGCGTACATCAAACGGGTCATCAATGCGCGAAGCCGTCATGCCCGGCGAAGTTTCGGTCAGGCCGTATACACTTGTTACCTTCATGTACATCTTCTCTTCCACCTGCTTCATCAGTTCCACAGGACAGAGCGAACCTGCCATGATGCCGGTGCGCAGGCTGGACATATCGAACATGTCGAACATCGGATGGTGCAACTCGGCAATAAACATAGTGGGTACACCGTACAGAGCCGTGCAACGTTCCTTATGAATGGAAGCGAGCACTACCAGCGGATTAAACCGTTCTACCATAACTTCCGTGCAGCCATGCGTCAGACAATTCATTGTGGCAAGCACCACGCCGAAGCAGTGAAACAAGGGTACGCAAACACAAAGTTTGTCATCAGCGGTGAACTTCATGTGCTCTCCCGTCAGATAACCATTGTTGGCGATGTTGTAGTGGGTGAGCATAACGCCTTTCGGAAAGCCTGTAGTTCCCGATGTATATTGCATGTTCACCACATCGTGGCAGGTCACCTGGCTTTTTAGAGTATCCAGTTGTTCGTCTTCCACATTATTGCCCAGCAAAAGAATTTCAGCCGTATTGTACATACCGCGATGTTTCTCTTGTCCTACGTAAACAACATTGCGCATGTGCGGGAAACGCTTGCTCTTTAAATGACCGCGTTCGCATGTCTTCAGTTCCGGCAACATGGTGTAGGTCATTTGTACGAAGTCGCTGTCCTTTTCGCCATTTACGATGCAAAGGGTGTGCATATCCGAGTTCTCGCACAGATATTCCAGTTCGGCTTGCTTATAGTTGGTATTTACAGTAACATAGACGGCACCAATTTTAGCGCAGGCATACAACAGTGTAAGCCAGTCGGGCACATTGGCAGCCCATATACCTACATGAGTTCCGCGTCCTACACCAATGGAGATTAGTCCTTTTGCCATGTCGTCCACCCGTCGGTTGAACTGGCTCCAGGTAAAGCGCAGGTTACGGTCGGAATAAACAATATATTCTTTATCGGGCGTAGTTTCTGCCCAGTGCTCCAACCATTGGCCGAGCGTTCTTTCGTATAACATGAAAATAGTGATTAGTTGTTTAGTGATAAGTGATTAGTATCGGGATGATTTGTAGAAGATTAGTGATAGGCAATGTGCTTATCACTAATCACTAATCGTTTATCACTAAATCGGTGTATAGATTACTGCAAGAATTTTGGCTGCCTGTCCTTCGTAGGCATGTACATGGTGCGGAACGATGGAGTCATAATAGATGCTGTCTCCTTCCTCAAGCAAGTATGTATTTTTGCCGTAGCTGATTTCCATGATACCTTCCATGACCATGATGAATTCTTCTCCTTCGTGAGAAGAGAGCACGAAGTCGCTGTCTTCCGTGGCAGCTACGTCAATGATAAACGGCTCCATGTGGCGGTCTGCTTTCGACTTGGACAAGGAGTGGTATTCCATGTGCTTGCGGCTCTGGATAGCATTGTTGGAGAAACTGATTGTGTCTTTAGCCTCCGTTTTGCGGCAGATGGCCGGACCGGTTTCATCCTGGTCGTCGAGGAATGTACCTAGTCGCACACCCAGCACGCGGGCTATCTTGATGAGCGGGGCCAATGAAGGCAGGTCGATGTTGTTTTCAATGCGTTCAATCTGTTCTACGGCTAAACCGGAACGTTCGGCCAATTGCTCAATACTGATTGACTGGCTTTCACGGAGTGACTTGATTTTTTCTCCGACAATCTTGCTTGTATCCATAATTGATAATGTTTTTCGCCTATTAGGTTATAAATTGTATTGTTAAACTGCAAAAATAAAACAAACTTTTACTTGGTGCAACAATACACGGAGAAAAGTTTCGTGTCCGGATTAAAAGTGGCTGTACATATCTTCTGTTTATGTTCTGTTCCATTTCTCTTTGGGACTGTACTTCCTTCGCGTCTCCTTCGCTTCTATAGGAGGACGAAGAGAGCGAAGGGGGTACGAGGAGGGTGCGAAGGAGATGCGAAGAGGGTACGAAGCGGATGTAATTGTCCTGTTTGTCGGATTTTCAGGAAATTGCTGTTATTTGTTTAATATATATTGCAGGATGCTCTTATCGGAGATCAGGATGAAAGCAAATCCGTCCATGTCTTTCTTTATGGTATAACGAAAAGGAGATCTTATCCTCAATGCTGCACGGAAATAGTGTTTACCGTTCATGATGATTACGCTGTCTCCGGTTTCTGTGATTCTTCCATCCCTGTAACCGAATGTGTTGGCTCTGTAGCCATCCATTTCTATCTGCATCTGCATGCCTTTTTTTATTTTTGTGATGTAGCGGTAGGGGATAAGCGCTTCCGCAATAATATCGTCGTAGTCTACAGCTGTTACGTTCACATTGGCTTTTATATTTTCCGGATACGGAATGAAAGAGGCGGCTAATACTAATAAAAGAAGAATGACGGCTATGAAACCAGTTCCTCCTCTTACTAATTCAGGGGGAACTTTCCCGATGATATTCCGTACTTTTTCACTGCGCAGTTCTATATTCTCATAATCTGTCATAGTACATCCTCCTGTTGTTTTAATTGCCTAATTCAAGTTGATTCTTCACTAAGTTGTAGTATGCGCCACGCTTTTCTATCAGTGAACTATGATTCCCTGTCTCTATGATTCTTCCTTTATCCAGCACAATAATCTGGTCGGCATGCTTCACTGTGCTGAGGCGATGTGCCACGACTATTACGGTTCTTCCCTGATAGAAGTCGTACAGATTCTCAACGATGACCCGTTCATTCTCTGCATCGAGTGCATTTGTGGCTTCATCCAGGAAGATGTATTCCGGACTTTTATAGATGGCCCTGGCTATCAGGATGCGCTGTTTTTGCCCTTGGCTTAGTCCTATGCCATCTTGCCCTATCAATGTACTGTATCTTAAGGGCAAGCCCATGATGTAACTTTTTATATTGGCGAGCTCAACGGCACGCAACAGTCTGTTTCCGTCTATCTCTTCGTCATCTACCGCTATGTTCCGGGCAATGGATTCGGAGAAGATGATTCCCTCCTGCATCACTACGCCACATTGGCGACGCCACCATTTGAGGTTGATGTCATTGATGTTTGTATCTCCTATTTTTAGATCTCCGCTCAAAGCAGGATAGTAGCCTAATAACAACTTGATGAGTGTTGTTTTGCCGCTTCCTGATGCTCCGACGATGGCTGTTGTTTTTCCTTGGGGGATTGTCAGATTTATGTTATCAATTGTTTTCTGCAGATTATGGGGGTCGTATTTAAAGTCAACGTTTTCAAATTTCAGGTCTCCACTTTTATCCGCCAACGCAGTCAGTTGCTTGCCGTTGCTTTCCTCATTCTTCATTTTGTGAATTTCATTGATGCGCTCCAGACTTATCTTGACATCTTGCAGTGAATAGAGGAACTTCATCAATTGTTCTACGGGGCTGTTGAGTTGCCCGATGATGTATTGCACGGCAAGCATCATACCCAGTGTCATGCTTCCATGTATGACGGCTGTGGCGGCTACAACGGTAATAACAATATTTTTCACTTCATTGATGAAGATGCTGCCCGCCTCTTGTGTTTGTTGCAGTTTCAGACTTTTCATCTGTGCGCCGAAGAGGTCGGCCTGCACATCCTCCCATTCCCAGCGGCGGCGTTGTTCGCAGTCTTGCAGTTTTATCTCTTGCATGGAGGTGATGAACTGGTAGGTCTTGTTGTTATTTATGGCTTGTTTTTCAAATAGTTCGTAGTCCAGCACTTTGCGGCGGCGGAGGAAAGTGGCAATCCAGACTCCATAAAGGATGCTTCCTAATAAAAAGACGGCAAAGATTACAGTGTTGTAGCAAAGCAGTACGATACCGAAAATTACAAAACTCAGCAATGAGAACATCACGGAGAGCGTCTGCGTGGTGAGAAACTGTTCCACGCGTTTGTGGTCGCCCATGCGCTGCAAGAGGTCACCCATTAGTTTGGTGTCAAAAAAGGACATGGGGAGCTTTAGTAGTTTGATGAAGAAATCGCTCACCAGCGAGATATTGATGCGCATGCTGATGTGCAGCAATATCCAGCGGCGGATGAAATCGACTGTGGTGCGGCTGATGGTCAATACTAACTGTCCCAGCAGTATCAGCCAGATGAATTTGAGGTTCTGGTGGGTGATACCTACATCGACAATGGCTTGTGTGAGGAAAGGTAGGATGAGCTGTAGCAGACACCCTACTAATAGGCCAAGGATAATTTGTCCGAAGTATCGTTTGTATTGCCGGATGTAGCCGAAAAGGAAACTGAAAGAGCGTTTTCTTTCCTGTTGTTCTCCTGTTATATCGCGTTCTTTAAATGCTGGTGTAGGATTCAAGAACATGGCTACACCTTTTTCTTCACCTTTAGACTGGGTGCTGAGCCAGTTGTCTTTGAATTCTTTCTCGGCATAGACTATCTTTCCTTTTCCGGGGTCGGCGATATAGTATAAGGAACCTTTTTTCCGACTTTTTACTTTATAGAGTACGACGAAATGGTTTTGTTTCCAGTGTAGGATACAAGGAAGTTGTACTTTTTGTAATTGCTCCGTCGTAGCACGTCCGCAAAGGGCTTGTAGTCCCAACTTCAATGCAGCTTGGCTGATACCGAGTAGGGAAACTCCTTCGTTGGTGGCAAAGCATAGTTCGGATAGTTGCGTGAAGGTATATTCTCTGCCATAGTATTTACATACCATTTGCAGGCAGGTAATGCCACATTGCATGGAGTCATGCTGTATGGATAGAGGAAATTTAGACACTTTTTATGGGCTTTATCAGTTTACAATTCTATTGATCTCTTCAGCATTAGCTTTATTCTTCTGGAACATGTTTCTGAAACTATTCAGATTATATTTGATAGAGATTGTAATGTTCCGGCTGTCCGGATCTAATATCTTTTGCGACCAGACGTGATTGATGTTAGTGGTTGAGTTGGGCAGAGCCTTGTGCAAAATATCATTGGCTGAAATGATTACCTGAAGTCTGTTATCCTTGAAGAATGTTTTCAATATTCCTAATGTAAGGTCGTAAGCGGGCTTCATTTGAGTACCGAGTGATTGATACTTTGAAGATACATTGAAATTGCAAAAGAGCATGGCTTGTTTACATACATCAAACTGATTGACTGTGGAAAGAGTGAAGCGGGGGTGGAGGTTGCTATCTTTCTTTCCCAGATATGGAAGTTTAGTCACATCGTACATTATAGCACCATTGTAGGAAAAACGATATATACCCCATTTGTCCGAATAGCTGGTTGTCAATAAATAGTAGGAAGCGTTTATATTTACCGGACTATTTACAAGACTGCCTTCTACCTGTGGATTTGTCTGAAATACATACATTGACAGATTCTTTTTGTAGGTATAACTTGCTTCAATGGAGAATTTGCGGTGTAAAATAAGGGCTAGATATGCGTTATGTGAATTCATCAACTTCAACTCAGGGTTTCCTTTCTCATATAGCATGGCATTGATGTAGCGGATGATTGGAGATAGTTGGCTGAAACTCGGGCGGCTACTTTTATTTTCGTATCCTCCTGTTATAATAACATTGGGATTGATTGTGTATTCACAATCTATTGTCGGATATAAATTGAAATCTTTTTTGTTGTATAACTTTTCTCCGTCTTGGTTATAGTCGGAGTTGATATATTCAGCACGAACTCCTGCTGATACATAAAATCTTTTGAACTGATGGTTGAGTGTGACATAACCGGCAAGCATGCCATCTTTCAATATTGTCTTGTTCTTGTAGAAGTAGCTTTCATCGATTGGATTATAGGATTCGGAGCTACCGGAATTGTGGGTATTGACAAATTTCCCGCCTACCTGTAATTCATAACCGGCAAATATATTTCTTTTATAGTCTGCTTTCAGGGCTGCTACCTTGTAGTCGTTGTTTCCGTCAATCCGGTTTAGTTGTGTCTTATCCGTATTTATCAAATTGCTAAGGTCGTCTTTGGAATAAATATATCCACCTGTCAGTGAAAGGGATTCTCCTTCTGCCCCTTTGTGGACAAACATCGCTTCGATATTGTGTAACTGACTCTTGTCTTTTATACTTTGGTCAGTGGCATGAAGAATCGTTTCTTTATTCAATGATGTCTCTTCATCTGTATTTGCATGATTGCGATTATTGTCATAGTCCAATGAATATTGGATGTTAAGGTTGTTTTGGGTATTAAACTTATAGCTGGTACTCATAATTAAATTGTGGGTATCAGAATGTCCGGTAGCACGGTTGTCCGAACTATTATTGCTAATCAAATTGTTTGTAGAGGGGTCATAGAGTTCATATCTGTTTTCTGCTTTGTCTCTGGAGCGGTAATCCTTTATCTGGTAAGAAAGGAAATGTGACCATTTCCCATGCAGAATGTTGATATTAGCTCCTTCTCTGTCATTATATTTGCGGGCAAATGTTGAAGTATGGAAAAGTTGGGAAGACACATAGTCTTTAAGTTTACCGACTGTGGTGATAAGAATGACGCTGTTGTATTGTGAACTGTATTCTGCAGAGGGGTGGTTGTCTACGCTGACTTCTTTAATCTGATCGGGCTGCAGGACTTCCAGTTCGGCGAGCGAGCGTACTTCACGGCCATTCAGTATAATCAATGGAGAACCTTTTCCAATGACAGAAACACCGTTTTCTGATGATATTACGCCCGGAAGAAATGAAAGTACATCGAATATTGTTGCCTGCTTTTTTAGCTCTGACTTATTTACATTCAATATATATTTTCCCTTGTTTACCGATAGTGGGTTTTGCTTCGCTTTGATAATGATTTCATTCAATGTAATATTATCTTGCTTCAGCATTATGTTCTCTAAGTTTATACTCTCCTTTTCATGTACTTGCAGGTTCAATTGATGTGTTTGATATCCAACAGCAGAAACTTTAAGTCTGTAATTTCCTTGTTTAATGTCGCTGAAGTTGAACTGTCCGCTTTCATCACTTATCGTTCCGGCAATCAAGGTGGAATCTTTGGTCTGATATACTGCAATATTTATATATGACAAAGCTTCTTTGTTTTCGTCTATAATTCTTCCTTTTAGTGACTGTGCACTTAGAGAATGAATATTATATAAAAGGAATAAGAGAAGAAGAATAATGTTGTATAATTTCATATTATTGAATATTTAATAAACTAAAGTGTGCAGGAAGTCATAATTCTCCCTGCACATTGTCTAAAATCTATTGAGAGATTTTAGTCATTAGTAACGGTAGTCGTTGTGGTAGTGGTAGTCGTTGTAAGCGTCTTACCCTTATCGTCGGTTACTGTTGTTGTGGTGGTAGTGGTCGTTGTAGTGACTTTACCGCCTTTTACCAATGACATTTCGTCTTCTTTTAGGATTTCGATACCAGATACAAATTGTTCCATGATAATGAAAAATTAGTAGTTTTTGTCTACTCGTTAGCTTTTCGACATTCGCTCCCCATGTTTATACAGTTGAGGCCTGTATTATTTAGCCAGACTATCGCGATTCGTCCGAAAGAATAATCATTGATATGGGGGGATATAAGATTCGTTTATTAGTCATCTTCTTTCTCTAAATCGAAAGCTTCAACATAATACCACTCTCCATTAATGTAAACCCACTCTCCTGATGATTGTTGACCACCTTTTATTAGTGACATCTCATTCCTTGGTAACTTTTCTAATTCCATTGTAATCATATTTGTTTTTTGATGTTGCAAAGTAAATGCCTTTCTTTTAAAGAGTTTATAATAGAAATATAATCATTTTATAATAACTTTCGCATGCTTTGATTATATTTGCATCGAGTTTTGTATTGAATAATGAAAAAGTATTATTATATAACTATTATTGCTGCATTGGCAACTGTTTGTTTACAAACTGTTTATTTGAAAAACTTATATAATCGTTACATTGATGAGTATATAATCAAGATAGATAATGCAGTACATATAGCATTGGATAAGGAGTTGCATTTGCGCTCGCTGAAGAAAGAAGGCAAATCCCCTAAGGAACATCAGTATTTATATGCAAAACCTGTTTCGGATATGTTGCCGGAAGAAACTGACAGCTTAAGAAGGCGGTCGATAGGTGGTGATACTATAAATGTTGATGTTGCGAGGGAGGATGGGATTGGAAATACAGCAGGGGAAATAATTTTTCAATTAGGGCAAGATGTAGCACTAAAAAAAGGCTTTCCTTTAAATCTTCAGGTTTTAGATAGTATATTTGCCAGTGCTTTGAAAGACTCTCCTTGTCATGCAATTCTTTTATATGATAAGCATAAGTTTGTAATCGATTCTATTGGAAGCTTGAATAATGGAAAAACAAATTATGTTTCAGAATTCTATCCGATAGGGACTAAGCGCTTACAGTATTTGCAAGTGAAAGCAGATATTCCGATGGCTTCTTTCATCAAACTACATATTTGGACGCTTGTCTTCTCTGTTTGTTTTATGTTGGTGGCATTATTTTCTCTAATATACCAGTTAATAGTTATACGTCATCAAGAAGAGCTATTGCGTAAGCGCGAGGAAAGTATAAACGGCACGATACATGATTTGAAAGCTCCTCTGAATAGCGTTGTAGCTATGCTTAGTTGGCTTAAGATGAATGAGACAGACTTAAAGAAGAAGGAAAATATAGAAGTTAGTCAGTCGGGAATTAAACATCTGGTATATAATATAGAATCTATGCTGGTGGTGGCAAGAAGAGATCGGAAGAAAATTGTATTGAATAAAACAGAAGTTGATGTTTCGGCTTTGGCTGAACGGGTAAAGAAGGAGCTGGATATACTCTACTGGGGAAAGTCTCATACTATTGAGATCGTTAATGAACTGCCGGAGGGCTTCCATATACCGGCCGACGGGATGTATATAGAGAATGTAATCAGGAATCTGATAGAGAATTCTCTGAAATATTCTGATGAAGGAGTGGCAGTGGCGGTATCATTGTCAATTAAGGAAGGGGTGTTACAGGTTTCCGTAAAGGATAATGGCTGGGGTATTGCACCCTGCTATCAGAAGGACTTGTTCAAACAGTTTTATCAGGTTCCCCGAAATAAGGAATGTACTCAGAAAGGTTATGGTATAGGACTAACGCAAGCAAAATATATAATTAACGAACATGGAGGAGATATAAAGGTAAAGAGTGCTGAGGCGGAAGGCAGCATATTTACGTTTACTATTCCTTTGACCAAAATAAAATAGCGTAGCTGTGGATAAAATTAAGGTGTTATTTGTAGACGATGATGTGACATTAGGAAATATAGTCACAATGGCTCTGGAGGATTCCGGATATGAGGTACATTATCAAACCTCTTTGACTGCTATCAAGCCTGTTATTCAGGAGTTGGCTCCTGATATTATTGTACTTGATGTGGAAATAGGGAATAAAAATGGGATTGATATTACTCCTGAATTAAAGATAATTGCACCGGAAATCCCTATTCTGTTTGTTTCTTCCCACGTAGATGCCTCTGAGGTGGTCAAAGCGTTGAATGCTGGCGGAGTGGCCTATCTGAAAAAGCCTTTTGAAATTGAAGAATTGACAGCTTATATAAGCAGGCATACGGCTGCTTTCCATATGCAGCCTATGCAAATCGGGAGGTTTACTCTGAACGCTGAAGATAATCTGCTGATGAAAGGAGAGGAAGTGGTAAAGAAGCTTAGTGTTTTTGAGAGTAAACTATTGAAACTTCTGATGTTGAACATGAATAAAGTCGTAACCCGCGAGCAGATAGAACGGGAGCTGTGGGAAGGAGGTTATGCCAATGAACAAAGTCTGAATAATTACATTGCCAAACTCCGCAAGTATTTATCGGAAGATGAATCGCTGGATCTAATCACTATTCCCAAGGTAGGATATAAACTTTCGCAGAATTGATATTGCTGAATTTGATATTCTGACACTTTGTATTTTCTGTCAGCTGAGAATGCATTATATCCGTCCTCACCTCCATCAGTTCAAAAGCAAACGAACGGAAATCTGCAAAAGGCAGATTGATAATGCAATATCGAAATACTTACATTTCTTTTAGATTGAAATATACTCTGAAAACTGCGCAAATAAGTCTGAGTCGCGATGCAAATAGGTGCATTACCTATAAGTAGTAACCCTTTTAGGTGGAAGTAGTAACCAAACTACCTATAAGTAGTAACCTTTTCACCCGTAAGTAGTAACCCTTTCTTGCATAAGTTGGTCGTAAATGCGGAAGAATATACGGAAATGGCGTATGATTATTCTTTGTTTATTCACAAGATGTGCTGGAAAGGTTCTTTTTGAAAAGAAGCTTGTCGGCAGAATGACTGATATCCTGTCGTTATGATGGGCAAACGGTGCATTTTGTTTCTGCCAGCCATTTCCATACAGGGATAATTTTTATGTCTATTCCGTCTTGTTCAATAGTCTCTTCCTGATCTTTGCTGATAATCAAAGCAGTACTTATGTTCATGGAACGGGAAAGGCTGACAAGGGCATTGACTTCCCTGTTTCGCGTCTGCTCGTCGCGGAGAGAATAGGAAACCTGAATAGCCAGCCCGGCGTCGGGAACTACGAAATCTACTTCTACATTCTTATTGTAATAAAAGAGTGCTTCTCCATATTGTTTATAGAGATGGATGGCTGCTATGTTTTCAAGTAGTTTAGTTTCCGGCTGAAAGAGGAACAGGTTGAGGATGCCGTTGTCGTAGAAATAATGTTTCTTCGTTCCTTCTCTCTGTGGGATGGAATCATTGAAATTGCAGAGAGAGAAGATGAGATAAGCGTCGTGCAGATAACCTAAATAGCTGGAGATTGTTTCGCGGGTCACTTTGCTTCCATCTCCTTGCAAGATGTTCTGCAGCCTTTTGATGGCTATTGGTTGAAGTACACTATCGGCCAGCTTACGTACTAACAGACGCAGGCTTGGTTCATTTCTTACGTTGTTTCTAATGACAATGTCCGAATAGAGTATTTTTTTGTATAAAGAGGTGAGCCAGGCGCGCTTGTCCGTGTAACTGAAACTTTCGGGTAGGCCTCCATTGTAGAAGTAACCTTCGAACAGACGCACTACGTCGGTCCTGATGGGAGCCAGATGCCAGTGGGCATCCAGTGTAATATGATGATATTCCAGATATTCCGTGAAACTGAAGGGGTATATTTCCTGCATCAGGTATCGTCCCCCCAATGTAGAGGCTATTTCACGGCTGAGCATGTGGGCATTGCTACCCGTGATGAAAACTTGCCGTTTCTCATCTGCCAGTCGGCGTGCGAAGTGCTCCCATCCTTCTATATTCTGTATTTCGTCCAGAAAGATGATAGGCTCGAAGGCGAACATCTCTTTGTAACATTCTACAATCAGATGAAGTTCTTCCTTTTTAATATCCGTAATGCGTTCGTCCTCAAAGTTAATGAAGAGAATTTCTTGTTTACTATGTCCATCTTTTAGCAGTTGCTGTATATGCTGGTAGAGCATATAAGTTTTGCCGGCACGGCGGATACCCACAAATACATAATTACCATTTTCTTCAATGGACACTTTGCGGGGCAATAGCTTCACTTGGCTGATGAACTCTTGCTGGTTCAGAATGATTTGTTTGATGATATCTTTTTCCATACTTCAACTTGCTTGATATGCAAATATAGGAAATAATTCTATAAAATGCATGTTTTGGCTGAATTATGTCTTTTATAGAAGGCATAATTCGTAGAAGAAGTGACTTCTATAGTTTGTGTTTTCTATATATTGATTAAGTATGTCGTATTTCTGAAATACAAAAAGGGAAGCTTTTTAACGGCTTCCCTTTTTAATGTTTTTACTGTAAGTAACAAGATTACTTACGCAGACCGAGCTCTTTAACGATGGCACGATATCTTGTGATGTCGCGATCCTTCAGGTAGTTCAGCAACGCACGGCGTTTTCCTACCAACATTGTCAAGGCTCTTTCAGTACTATAATCTTTTCTGTTGAGCTTAAGGTGCTCAGTCAGGTGGGAAATACGGTATGAAAACAAAGCTATCTGGGCCTCAGCTGAGCCAGTATCAGTGTTAGACTTTCCGTACTTGCCAAAGATCTCTTGCTTTTTAGCAGCGTCTAAATACATAACTTTTAATTAAATTGATATATAAATGTTCTCTTAAGAGGGTGCAAAGATAGGGATAAACTTTTATACTGCAATGATATTCAATGAAATTTTTCTCTTGCTACAGTTATATCTAATGCAAAATTCGTACCTTTGCAGCCAAATATATAGGTATTGTATGCAAAATATTAGAAACATTGCAATCATTGCCCATGTTGACCATGGGAAAACGACACTTGTCGATAAGATGCTCTTGGCGGGAAATTTGTTCCGCAGCAACCAGAGCACAGGTGAATTAATGCTGGATAACAACGACTTGGAACGTGAACGAGGAATAACGATTCTCTCCAAAAACGTTTCTATCAATTACAAAGGAACTAAAATCAATATCATTGATACTCCGGGACACAGCGACTTCGGAGGTGAAGTGGAACGTGTGTTGAACATGGCGGACGGATGTATTCTTTTGGTAGATGCTTTCGAAGGTCCTATGCCGCAAACGCGTTTCGTGTTGCAAAAGGCTTTGCAGATTGGCCTGAAACCTATCGTTGTAGTAAACAAGGTGGATAAGCCAAACTGCCGTCCGGAAGAAGTATATGAAATGGTGTTCGACCTGATGTTCAGTCTGGAAGCTACAGAAAACCAGTTAGACTTCCCCGTTATCTATGGTTCTGCAAAGAATGGATGGATGAGTACGGATTGGAAGACGCCTACTGATAATATTTTCGCGTTGCTGGATTGCATCGTCGATAATATTCCGGCTCCCACGCAGTTGGAGGGTACTCCGCAGATGTTGATTACTTCTTTGGATTATTCCTCTTATACCGGACGTATTGCTGTAGGTCGTGTGCATCGCGGCACCTTGAAAGAAGGTATGAATGTATCTTTGGCAAAACGTGACGGCAGCATTGTTAAGTCTAAAATTAAAGAACTGCATACGTTTGAAGGTCTGGGACGCGCAAAGACGGCTGAAGTTTCTTCAGGTGATATTTGTGCGCTGGTAGGTATCGAAGGATTTGAAATCGGAGATACGGTCTGCGATTATGAAAAGCCGGAAGCATTGGAGCCTATTGCTATAGATGAACCGACCATGAGTATGTTGTTTGCTATCAACGATTCTCCTTTCTTTGGTCGCGACGGTAAGTTTGTTACTTCACGCCATATCCATGACCGCCTGATGAAGGAGCTGGATAAGAACCTTGCCTTGCGCGTGCGTAAGAGCGAAGAGGACGGAAAATGGATTGTTTCCGGTCGTGGCGTACTCCATCTTTCTGTATTGATTGAGACCATGCGTCGCGAAGGTTATGAGCTTCAAGTTGGCCAGCCACAGGTTATCTTCAAAGAGATTGATGGTGTGAAGTGTGAGCCGATTGAGGAACTGACCGTGAATGTTCCCGAAGAATACGCCAGTAAGATTATTGATATGGTGACCCGCCGTAAAGGTGAAATGGTGAAGATGGAAAGTGCAGGCGAGCGTGTAAATCTGGAATTCAATATGCCTTCACGTGGTATCATCGGTCTGCGTACAAATGTACTGACCGCTTCTGCCGGTGAAGCCATCATGGCGCATCGCTTCAAAGAATATCAGCCGCATAAAGGTGACATTGAGCGTCGTACCAACGGCTCCATGATTGCTATGGAAGCAGGAACGGCTTTTGCTTATGCCATTGATAAATTGCAGGACCGTGGTAAGTTCTTCATCTTCCCGCAAGAAGATGTTTATGCCGGACAGGTAGTGGGGGAACATTCTCACGACAATGACTTGGTGATTAACGTAACGAAATCTAAGAAACTGACGAATATGCGTGCTTCCGGTTCGGATGATAAGGTTCGTCTGATTCCACCCGTACAGTTCTCTTTGGAAGAGGCGCTGGAATACATCAAGGAGGATGAATATGTAGAAGTGACGCCGAAGGCGATGCGTATGCGTAAGGTTATCCTGGATGAGATAGAGCGTAAACGTGCGAATAAGAGCTAAAAAATAGCCCCGATATAAAGAAAAGGAGTGTTCCACTGTAACCAGTAGAACACTCCTTTTTTATTTTTATATTCTCTTTTAATCTATGAATTTAATCTTCTCTGTACTTCTTGGTTTAGCTGCCGGTGTTTCATCCGGATAACCGAATGCGATGCAATACAACAATTCATATCCTTCCGGAATATCCAACTTCTTCAAATATTCAGCCGCCTCTGGTGTCGACGTCATGAAACGTGTCGGTCCGCCCAGACAGCAAGAACCTATTCCCATGGACCAGGCCGAAAGAATCATGTTCTCACCCAGCAAGCCGCAATCTATCTGCGACATGTCATAAGATTGATCATTGGCTATGAATACCACCGTAGAAGCATTGCGGAACATATTCTTGAAGTTAGGATCTTCCGCAGCCTTAGGATTCAGTTTTTTATAAACCTCGGTAATTCCGTTGATGAATTCCGAATTATCCACTACCCGTATTTCCCACGACTGCTTGTTTTGTCCGTTGGGAGCATTGATACCGCAGTTCAGAATAACCTGCATGGTGTCCCGGTTCACAGGTTGTGGTTTGTACTTACGGATACTGCGGCGTGACATCATGTTTTCAATTACCGCATTCTCTTTACTTTCATTTGTACTCGTGGCTTCATTCTCTTTCTGTACTTGCGCACCGCAACCGCAGAACAACAATAGGCTGACGCTTACTAACATCCATTTGATACTTTTCATATTGCTTCGCTTGATTATTGGTTTGGACAAAGCTACTAAAACTTTCGGATTATCAATTACATAGGTTTCTTAAAAAAAGAAAAGCGGCTCTTGATTATCAAGAGCCGCTTTCGCATATATATCTAAACTGTTTTTATGCAGATTAGAGCTTCGGACCAGCAGCAACCAGTGCTTTACCAGCTTCGTTACCTTCGAACTTAGCAAAGTTCTTGATGAAACGAGCAGCCAGGTCTTTTGCTTTTTCTTCCCACTTGCAAGCACATTCGTAAGTGTCGCGAGGATCAAGGATTTTCGGATCTACGTTAGGTAATTCAGTCGGAACAACGAAGTCGAAGAAAGGAATAACCTTAGTAGGAGCCTTGTCGATAGAACCGTCGAGGATAGCGTCGATGATACCACGAGTATCTTTGATAGAGATACGCTTGCCGCTACCGTTCCAACCAGTGTTAACCAAGTATGCCTTAGCACCTGATTTTTCCATCTTCTTAACCAACTCTTCTGCATATTTAGTGGGGTGCAAGCTCAAGAAAGCTGCGCCGAAGCAAGCAGAGAATGTAGGAGTCGGTTCAGTGATACCACGTTCTGTACCAGCCAACTTAGCAGTGAAACCAGACAGGAAGTAATATTTAGTTTGTTCAGCGTTCAGGATAGATACCGGAGGCAATACACCGAATGCGTCAGCAGACAAGAAGATAACTTGTTTTGCAGCCGGGCCTTTAGATACCGGTTTAACGATGTTTTCGATGTGATAGATAGGATAAGAAACACGAGTGTTTTCAGTTACGCTCTTATCAGCGAAGTCAATCTTACCATCAGCAGCAACAGTTACGTTCTCCAACAGAGCGTCACGTTTGATTGCGTTGTAGATATCGGGTTCGCTGTCTTTATCCAAGTTGATAACCTTAGCGTAGCAACCACCTTCGAAGTTGAATACACCTTCGTCATCCCATCCGTGTTCGTCGTCACCAATCAACAGACGTTTCGGGTCAGTAGACAAAGTAGTCTTACCTGTACCAGACAGACCGAAGAAGATAGCAGTGTTTTCGTTGTTCAGGTCAGTGTTAGCAGAACAGTGCATAGAAGCCATGCCGTTCAACGGAAGCAGATAGTTCATGTAAGAGAACATACCTTTCTTCATTTCACCACCGTACCAAGTATTCAGGATAACCTGGATCTTTTCAGTCAAGTTGAATACAACAGCAGTTTCTGAGTTCAGACCCAATTCTTTGTAGTTTTCAACCTTAGCCTTAGAAGCGTTCATGATAACGAAATCAGGTTCACCGAAGTTAGCCAGTTCTTCAGCAGTCGGACGGATGAACATGTTTGTTACGAAGTGTGCCTGCCATGCTACTTCCATGATGAAGCGCAATTTCAGACGAGAGTTTTCGTTAGCACCACAGAAAGCGTCAACTACATACAGTCTCTTGTTAGAGAGTTCTTTAGTAGCCAATTCTTTAACTGCGTTCCAGCATTTAGCGTCAACAGGTTTGTTGTCGTTTTTGTATTCGTCAGAAGTCCACCACACAGTGTTTTCGCTGGTAGCGTCTTTAACGAAGAATTTATCTTTAGGAGAACGGCCGGTGTAAACACCAGTCATAACGTTTACAGCACCCAGTTCAGTTACCTGACCTTTTTCAAAACCTTCCAAACCCGGTTTGGTTTCTTCTGCGAAAAGTACATCATATGAAGGGTTGTGAATGATTTCAGTCACACCCATGATACCGTACTTGCTTAAATCTAAATTTGCCATTTCTTTTAATGATTTAAAATTTGGTATTTGGTTTATTAATCTCTTGCTAATTTCTTTTTACCTTATCTTTTTCAAGGGGAAATCGATATGAATCGGGTTACCTTCCAAACAGCCCCTTGTTTTTCGCGTACAAAAGTAGTATTTTCTTTCGAAACAAACGTCCGATTAGAGAAATTTTTCTTTAATAAGAAGTCTTTTATAACTCCATAACAATATCTGCAAACTGAATGTTGCAAATTGCGCAAGAAATCGTTTACTTTGCGCATAATAATCCAATAAACTATCATGAAGATAATCAATTTTGCCGAGACAAACTCCATCCTGAACCAGTATGTTGCCGAGATACGGGATGTGCAAGTACAGAACGACCGCCTGCGCTTCCGCCGAAACATAGAACGCATCGGGGAGATTATGGCGTATGAAATGAGTAAGAAATTTGCCTATTCTCAGAAGAATATTCAGACTCCGCTGGGGATAGCACCTGTGCAGACCCCGGATAACCAGCTGGTGTTGAGCACCATTCTGCGTGCCGGATTGCCTTTTCATCAAGGCTTCCTGAGTTACTTTGATGGTGCGGAGAATGCTTTCGTTTCCGCCTACCGAAAGTATAAAGATACGCTGAAGTTTGATATTCATATCGAGTACATCGCTTCACCCCGCATTGACGGGAAAACACTGATAATCACAGACCCTATGCTTGCAACTGGCAGCAGTATGGAACTGAGCTATCAGGCTATGCTGACGAAAGGACATCCGGCAGAGATTCATGTTGCTTCCATCATTGCCAGCCGTCAGGCAGTAGAGCACATTGCTGAAATGCTTCCGGCGGAAAAGACTACTATCTGGTGTGCAGCCATCGACCCTGAGATTAACGAACACTCATATATTGTTCCGGGACTGGGAGATGCAGGAGATTTGGCATATGGCGAAAAAGAATAATATAATAAAGGATGCATATTTAAAATAGAGGAATAAAAGGAAGTTGTGTTAAGAGTATTGTGCTGGCTGGTAGGTGATTATTCGCCTGAAATACACAAAGCGACTTTTGATATAACTTCTTTTTGTTGATACTCGGGCATTCTTAGTTATTTTTCCCGTAATTTCGTTTTATGATGATAGCCTGAAAGGCTTCTTTACTTGCAAGAAGAAGCTCTTCGTCATCAAAGGTGCATATTGAAATAAGATTTACACTACCTCTCTGACTACCGGGAACTGATAGATAATCATTATACTTTTGTGTGCTCTGTTAATGCTATTCAGGGGGGCATGCCCGGCTTTCTCTTATACCATGATTTATATGATATGAAGAACCTTGTCAGTTCCATTTTAGTGGGGATTGAGAAAGGAACATATAGCGAGTTCACGGTTTCGTTTGCCATTACCTATTGAGAAAGAGGAAGATAAAGGCGATATGTAAAGCTGCGAAACACCACACTGATTTTAAATGTTATATTTCCCGTAGATAATTTTCTAATACAACATCCTGAGCCAATTGCATCTTCTTACGTATCCTGTAACGGCTTGTATTGATGGTTTCGGGTAAGACGGAAAGCATCTGGGCTATTTGTTTGGCTTCCATGCCAATACGTACATATGCACACAGGCGAAGTTCATTTTCTGACAAGTTGGGATGGGCGGCGCATAGCTTTTTGAAGAAATTGGGGTGTACTTCTTCAAAATGATGTTTGAAGGACATCCATTCATCCTCCGTATCCAGATGCGATTTTATATGTTGTTTCAATGTCCTGCTTTCATTTATCGGCAGTTTTTTCTTTTCTTCCAGCTCTTCTATTTGTTTTAATAGTCCTCTTAACATCTGATTTTTTTCAATTGCAATCATTGAATTGGAAGTCAATTCCCTGTTTTTAAGGTTGATTTCCATTTGATATTTTTCATTTTGGAGTTGCTGTCGTTGCAACCGTTCATTTAGTTCGCGGTTTTCAGACTCTTTTAGTAATTTGGCAATCTTCTCTTTTTTTCGGGAGAGCCAGAATATGTAGCCGATGACACAGCAAACTACCAAGCCTATTAAAATACTGATTATGGTGATTTTCTTATGCATTTGAATACGCTCGGAAGCTTCGAGCAGTTCGTTCTCATATTGCTCGATGGCCATCTTCATTTCATACCGGTTGATCTCATTTGATTTAGCAAATCCTGTGGTTTCCTCTTTATATTGCAGATAGCGTTTCAGATATTGGTAAGCACTGTCTGGCAGGTCTTTTCGATCATATATTTCCGCAAGGCCATATAGGGTATGAATGGCTGAATAAGCGTCTTTATTGGCTTCGGCAGAATGGCGTGCTTTCTGAAAATAGAAGAGAGCGGAATCTTTTTCGTTTTTATAGATGTATAATGCTCCCATATTAATGAGAGTGTAAGTTTGCGAAGTCTTATTGGTAATTTGTTGGGCTGTCTTATATGCTTCACGCGCGTACTTCTCTTTATCCGGCAATGTCTGTGACACAAAATAGAGTGATGTCAGTACATCGGTTCGGAAAGGCAGGTCTTCCTGTGTGATTTTGTCATCCAGTAAAGTGGTAAGCATTTCTACTGCTTTTTGCGGATTCCCGAGATGGTATTGGCTGACCCCTATATTATGGCGGTTTTTTATTTCATCCTCGATGAATCCGCCCTTTTTGAAGATTTCGGTAGCTTGAAGATAGTATTTGTTTCCTTCCTGGTATTCTCCGATTCTTCTCATTATTGACCCTATGTTGACGTATGTATAACCTAAACTATATAAATCATTTATAGCTTTGAAGTAGTTCTCTTGCTTTTTGAACGTACGAAAGGCTTGTGGATAATTATTGTGTTTTGCCAGGAGCATGCCTTTGACGAAATTAATCCGGGCATAATCATAACTATACTTGATAGAGTCTACTTTTTCCAATGCTTTTTCTATCAATTTTTCAGTTTCTTCTGTATTTGTTTCAAATTGCAGCCAGGCATCCCAATACATGGCGCGTACCTGCAGGTTTGTGTTCTTCTTCAGGTTTGCAATCTGGTACATACGTGTAACGAGCGGATAAAACTGCATTCTCTCATTGCTTTTGTAATTGATTTGTTCAAGTTGTTTTCCTAAAGAATCAAAAGAAGTCTCAATCGGTTCCCATCTATAAGGATTGCCTCCATAAACCGATTGATGTAACAAGAATATACATAAATATATAAAAAATGCATTTTTCATGCTACAAAGATAACAAAAAAGGGTTTTGTACACCATTTGTCTATTCTGTTTTTTTCGATGAAATGGGCTGTTCTACTAATTTTGCCTATTATTGTTTAACGATCTCAAAGCAAAATATTTGCTTTGAGAATAAAATGATTGCTTATGAGAAATATTACTTTTAAAATGTTTTTTCTGCTGGCAGCATTGTTGGGTTACAACTTTGCCATAGCGCAGACAGGGGCTCCTCATACTTTGAGAGGAGAGAGTCAGGTTGCAAGTGTATCATTGAACTGGAAGAGTCCGGCTGAACCAAAGACCATGCAATGGCATAATGATACGCCTTATAATGGTATTGATGGAGTTAGTCAGAATGGGGAGATACCTGTTCTCTATGTTGCCAACCGCTTTGATAAGAATGATCTTAAGGAGTATAATGGTTCGGTGATTGATGCCATATCGTTTTGCAACTATAGTGCAGTACTTGAAGTCAGTGTATTACTGTATGAGAATGATAAGGTGGTGCGCGAACAGAAAGTGAATCTTGAGAATCTGAAATTGAAAGAAATGCAGACTATCAAATTAGACGAACCTTATACCATACATGATGACGTGGAGTTGACTGTAGCAGTGAAATTTATTCATGGTACTAATGTTACTTTTGTGGGTATCATGGACCGGGTAGCGGGTGTGACTGGCAAAGGTGACTTATATTCGTATGATGGGAAGAACTGGAAAAATATAGTAAAAGGTAACTTCCTGGTAACTGCCCACATTGATGCACCTGCTGCGGAAGAACCTGATGGGTATAATGTATATCGTGGTGATACGAAGGTGAATACAGCTTTGCTGACGGAAAAAAGTGCGACTTTTAAGGATGAGCCGAAAGGAACATATAGCTACTCTGTGGCAGCAGTTTATGGTGATAAAGAAGAAAAATCGTTCCCGCTTTCGTTAACGAATATTTCGGTAGAAGACGTACGCCCGATTGCAGTTGACGTGAGAGCAGCTGTAAACGGTTTGAATACGACACTGACTTGGAAGTCTCCGATTCTTGCAGATAAAACGTTGACTTGGTGCAATGGGGAACCTGATAAGGCAATGGGAGGAACCACCGGAACTGTACGGAAGATATGGGCTGTTAATGCATTCTCCGGTGATGAACTGGCTTCGTATGCCAATCACAAAATTACTGCTATCAATGTTATGCTGAATTCTGTTGTGACAGAGATGTGGTTAGCTATTTTTGAAAATGGAAAGATTGTCTACTCACAGCAAGTTCCGGCAGAAGAGGTAGGAAAGCTGGAGGCTGACAAATGGCTGAAGTTCTCCTTAACTACTCCTTATGAAATAGACCCGAGTGTGGAATTGACTTATGGATATTATGTGGTGCATGCGGTAGGTCTTTATCCTGGCAAGTTAGATAAAGGTCCTGCTATTTCAGGTGCATGTTTTATCTCGACAACTGCGGCTAAACCAGACTTTAATACCTCAAGCCCAAGTTGGACTAATATTGAAGCGGCTTCCAATGCCAACTGGATGTTAAGTGCAGATGTAGAGGCTCAGGGTGAAGTTACAACTCCGGTTGTGAAAGATTATACAGTTTGTCGTGATGGAGTAGAAGTAAAAACGGGTGTTACGGGACTGACTTATACGGAAGAGTTGTCACCGGGCACATATAAATATACGATTATTACTAACTATACAGACGGTCTTTCTTCTAATGCTTCGTCTTCCGCTTCAGCAACCGTAGAATTGCCGGCCGAGTATGTTCGTCCTACATTTACTGAAACTACATTTGCAGATGGTGAGTTGTCGTTGAAATGGGATATATATGCAGATTTACCTCTGGAACTTAAACATTGTGGAGAGCCTGTTGCAAAATGGGGTATGACAAATGATGGAAAGGATGTTGACCTCTATGTGGGAGCTGAATTCAAAAAAGAAGACTTGGCACTTTATGCTGATTATGAGATCACAGGTGTAAATTTGTTCTTAGCGGAAGAAGTCAAAGAATTAAAAGTTGTATTATCTTCTAATAAGAAGATATTGGCTTCAAAGGATGTTACCTCAATTAAAGTTGGTGAGACTCTGAATATCGGATTTGATGAACCGGTGGCTGTACCTGTGGGTGCTTCGGTTATCGTGGGTTATTATGTATTATTTGCTGATGGGAAAGAGCCTATTACAGTTGATGCCGGTCCACGTGCCGATGGAGGCGATATGCTGAGTTTGGACGGAATTACCTGGCTGAACTGTAGCAGGGTGGATCCTACATTCAATTATAATTTCGTTGTAGGTGCACAGGTGCGTCTGAAAGGCTCACAAAAGGCCAGTAGTACGCTAAGAAAAACAGCAAATGCAGGTTTGCAGACCATAGCATTCCAAAGTGTGGCAGCTTCGTCACTCTCTTCTTTGCAGGCAGTTACTTCTTTCGGTGTTAACGGAACTGTTGCTACCCGTGCAGCAGCTGATGACAAACCTGTAGTGAAGAGCTATCGCCTCTATTGCAATGGTGCAGTACTGACTGAAACTGAAAAAGCTGAGTATACTGCAACTCTGGATTATGGAAACTATGAGTATGCTGTATCTGCGGTTTATTCCAACGGATGGGAGTCTGCTCTTTCCGATACTTATCAGGTTGAATATAAACAAGCTAATCTGGCACCGGCTCCTTATGGTTTGAGCGGTACTTTAGAGAATAAAAATCTGACTTTGACTTGGCAGTCTCCTGAGGCAGCTAATGAAATGAGTTATCAGGATAAGACTTCTGGTAGTAAAGCTATTGGTCTGACCCGTTCCAGTGGCGTTTATGGATACTTTGCGATTTCTTATGATGCTGATGAACTGGCAGATCAGGTTGGTAAATATATTACTCATATCAAATATAGCTTGAATGATGTAAACTTGCAAACCTCGTCTGTAGTAGTCTTCTATGATCGTAACTTGGTTTATGAACAAGCTGTTGATATAAAGACTCTGAAAATCGGAGAAAATGTAGTTCGTTTAGATAAACCGGTACAGATTCCGGCTGGTCGCGAAGTGTGTGTCGGATATTATGTCAGCCATGATAATGGTGTGAAACCGAACGTTACAGACGAAGGTCCGGCTGTAGATGGAAAGGGAAATCTTCTTACTACGGATGGAACTTCCTGGAAAACACTGAAGTCTATGAATAAAGACTTGGATTATAACTGGCGAATTTCCGCCGTTCTGCAAGATGCCGATAAACAAGCTGTCACCCGTGCTGAGGAAGCTGCCACCACTTATAACCTCTATGTGGACGGTACACTTCTGAAAGAAGGCATCCAGGCTACTAACTATGTTGTTGAAAATGCAGCAGATGGCTCGTATACAGTGACAGCAGTAGTTGGCGGTGTGGAAACAGCAGCATCTAATGCCGTGGTTGTAGGTGTGCCGACTGGTCTTGATAAGGTAGAAGACAATGCGAAGGTATACTATGACAGCCGCCTTCAGAAGGTAGTGTTGCCGCAGGAAGGAACTGTTTATGTTTACTCCGTTAGTGGTACTTTGGCGAAACAAGTGACGAATGTTCAGTTTGTGGATATGTCAGACTTACCGGTAGGAGTATACGTTGTACGAAGTGTACTTACAGATGGAGAACAAATGATTAAAGTCCTCAAGTAGAAATGTTAATAGATTGACAATGCCAAAAGGGTCGCTACAGTTTAATGTAGCGACCCTTTTTTCTGTTATAAAAGAATCATTCTACAGGCGGCACATCCAATATGCTGCCATAACGATGATATTCGAATGAAATGCTCTGTTCCTTAATATAATGAATGAGTTCCACCCGTCCGTCCTTTACCGGTCTTGCCGTAGCGATATACTTATCCGTGCGGGCAGCTTCCACGTACATCTCCATCGGAATATTGGCGCCGCAAGTACGGATGCGTTCATAATCTTTCATTGTTTTCAGAAAATCTTCCAGCGTCTCCTTTTTCAATGTACAGCCGACGGAAGATAATGCTGCTGTGCGATCATCATCCGGACCGAAACTGATTGCCAACGGAGTATGACAGAGTATGGCTGCAAGTGCAATCATTTCCGCTTCCTCGTTACTGTCTCCCGGGAAAAGACGGAGCACCATATTCTTCAACGGCAGATAGCGGAACACATTCTGTTCGCCATACAGATGGTTGATGTCGCGGGCATGGGCAAATTCTTCTTCATAGGCATGAGCATAGCTTTGCTTATAATTCGTGGTGCTCTTCGCTTTGTCGGTGATCTTCACGAAGCAGGTGCAGTAGTTGGGTCCTCCGGCTTTCACGCCGCCACCGAAAGCAGATAACTTCATTCCACCAAAAGGCTGGCGATTGACGATGGCTCCCGTAATGCCGCGGTTGATGTACAGATTACCCGCCATGATGGAGTCTTTCCATAACTTCTGCTCGTTCTCGTCAAGACTTTGCAAGCCGGAAGTCAAACCATAGTCCAGGCTGTTCACCAGCTTTATTCCCTCCTGCAGATTCTCAATGCAGGCTACGCTCAGCAACGGACCGAACAACTCGGTGCGGAACGAGTAATTGTTCGGCTTCACTCCCCACTTCACGGTGGGCGCGAGGATGTATTCATTCTTATCTATGAACCGGGGTGGAACCAACCACGACTCTCCCGGCTCCAACGTCAGGGCTTGAAGCAACTTATCGTTCTGGTTCGTAATCATCGGTCCCACTACATTTCCGGCTTCCCATACGCTGCCCACCTTCATGCTGGTGGCGGCATCTTTCAGTTTGTCCTGGAAGTTCTTGTCTTCATAAACCGAACGCTCCACGAGCAGTAGGGAACAGGCTGAACATTTCTGCCCGGCATTGCCGAAAGCGGAAGCCACAATATTCATAATGGCATGGTCGCGGTCGCCCGAAGCGGTGAGAATGATGGTGTTCTTGCCACCTGTCTCGGCCGAAAGCGGAGTAGCCGGATTGCTGTGTGCAATGTTCTGGGCGGTATCTGTGCCGCCTGTCAGGATAATATGCCGGATGGCGGGAGCGGTGGTCAGCTCTTTCAGGGCGGGGCGGTCGGTAATGATGACTTGGAGTGCTTCTTTCGGCACGCCTGCATCCCAGAAAGCTTTGGCAAACAGCCACGCTACGGGTGCCGCCACGGTTGCGGGTTTCAGAATAACTGTGTTCCCACCTGCCAGTCCGGCTACGATGCCGCCGATAGGGATAGCGCACGGGAAGTTCCAGGGGGAAATGACGAGGATGGTTCCTTTCGGGACAATATCCACATCGGGCAGTGCGATAAACTTCTTTAGGATGGTGGTGTAGAAACGGGCGTAGTCTATACCTTCGGATACTTCCACATCACCCTCCACAACGGTTTTGCCCGTCACGGCACACATGCAACCTATCAGGTCGCCGCGCATATCACCCAGACGGTTGGCGGCTTCGAACATGATCTTGTGGCGTTCTTCCAGTGTAGTCTTCCGCCAGCCTGCCGGGTCTTTATCGGCAATGTCGATAATCCGGCGTACTTGTTCCGTATCAGCCTGCGACATTTCGCAGATGCATACCTCGTCGTCCTGACAACGGTCCATATACTTGTGGCGTTTCTCGCAAACCACCGTTTCAGCACCTATCTGCAAAGGAATGATTTCCGGAGTATCACCCGGAGACTTCTTCCATTTGGTAAAGATATTCCGCGCCCATTCCTGATTTTGTGGAAGGTCGAAATCCGTATCTGGTTCGTTCTTTATTACATCGGTCGGCGGAACAGGGGAGTAAGGGAGTAGCCTGTTTTGCGTGCGGGTAGGCGTGTGCGAAACACTGTCTTTTCGGTGATAGGCTTCTTCGAACTGCTTTTGCAGGAAGTCCCAGGTATCGGTTCCCGGTTTCAGGTTGAACGAATGCGTGAGGAAGTTGTCGGGAGCTGTGTTCTCATCCATACGGCGCACCAGATAGGAAACGGCATTCAGGAAATGCTCGTCCTTTACCACCGGGGCGTAGAGTATGACGTGGTTTCCCAACTGGGATTGTGCGCGCCATACGTGGTCCGCCATGCCTTCCAGCATCTCGAATGTCATGTACTCCGCGCTGCCGGACTTCTGGCTCAGCAGATATGCATATGCAATAGTGAACAGGTTGTGCGAAGCCACACCGATATGAAGTGCCTTGGCGTTTTCGGGCAACAGAGCGCGTTCCAATATGTGCAGATAGTTGGCATCTACTTCCGTTTTACTCGAAAGTATCGGATTGGGCCAGCCGCGCAGGGAAGAAATCACGGTTTCCATTTCCAGATTGCACCCTTTTACGAGGCGCATCTTGAGCGGTGCACCACCATTCGCCATGCGTGTTTTGGCAAATTCCAGTAGTTCCGTCTGGAAATTATAAGCATCGGGAAGATAGGCCTGCACTACGATTCCTGCCGAATAATTTTTGAATTCGGGCTTGCTCAGTACCGTCTTGAACAGTCGCAGGGTGAAGTGCGTATCCTTATATTCTTCCATATCGAGGTTGACGAACTTCGCATGCTTCACGCCCTTTTCGTCCGTATAGGGGAAATCTATCGCTTTCTGGTACAGGGCGGACATGCGTTTCACCAGTTCGGGGAAACTTTCTTCGTAGTTCAGCGCATGCGTCTGAGCATAGATGCCGGATATTTTGACAGAAATATAGTTGATGTCCGGGGCTTCCAGCGCTTCCAGATAATGATGGTAGCGGTGGTCGGCTTCTCCGTTCCCCAGCACGACTTCGCCCAACAGGTTTACGTTCTGTCCGATTTTCTGTTGCGAGCGGGTGGCGAGATGTTTGGTTAGCTTGGGGCGCGCTTCGTCGAGGATGACTTTGGACGTATCCATGCGCAGGCGTTTCTTTATAATAGGTATGGCGATAAAGTCGAAGTGATGTCCGAAGGCTTGGTACATTTTGAAGAGGAAAGCATCCCGTTGGTTCAGGAATTCGGGCACACCATATCGGTCTATCAGGGTTTTGATGCGGGCGGCAAGCTTTCTGCGGTCGCGTATCTGCGAGGATTCATCGAGCATTTTCACCAGGAACTTCTTATCCTGCGGGCGTTGCACCATGACGGCGTATTTGTGTTGTTCTTTACGCTCTTCGTCTGTAATGGTTTGCTCACACGTGTTGTATAGCTTCAGTACCCATTCTTGTACTTCGGCTATGGAAGGTCTGTTATCCATAATATATTCATGTTTAGTAAATGATTGAAACTAACTATCACTCGTGAACTAAAAACATGAATAAAGGGTAGGACTGAACATTACGGCACGATACCGGTGCAAGGTCTGAAGAGCTTGCTGCGAAAACCGGTCAAAGAGTAGTCTTCTGCCCATAGTATGGTTATGTTAAAAGGTTAATGTACGCCTACTGCAAATATACACTAATTCTTTTATAATCAAAGGGAAAAGAGGGGAAATTAGTGATTAGTGGTTAGTGATTAGTGATTAACGCCATGCGGCATGATAGCGCAGCCCACTAATCACTAATCACTAACCACTAATCACTAATCCAACGTTCCTTCCGGAATTGCTGGAATGGAATTGAATGTTCCGGTGATGGAATAGTTGGTATCATCCACGGTCATTTTTAACGTAGGACTTATGATGATGTCATTTCTTGTAGAAGTATCTTTGGGTGTAAGTGCTTCCCAATCTACATTCAGATAGTGCTGTATAAGGCCAAGCACAGCATAGCTTGTGGCTCCTTCTTCCATCATAAACCTGAATTCATGAGGAGTGGGCGGGATTGTTGCGTCTGTAAAGTTCCCTTTCTCATCAGCCGGATAAGTCAATGTGAGATAGGGTATGGCTGAAACTTCCGTACCATGTTCTGTTTTCACTGAGAAGTCGTATGTGCCCCTGGCTATAAGTTTATTCGAAACTTTGTGTTCAGAATCTACATAGGGGAAGAAATAGCAATCCCGTTTTTCATTATTAATCAAATACATTACAATATTCGATTTGAGTGCCGGATGATTGCTTTCTTCTATACCATAAACCAAATAGCGGTCAATGACTTTCATTTTCAGGATTTCCGTTTCCTGTGTTGTCGGGTCTGTGAGGGTTATACGGGTTTCTCCCTTTTGTTTCCCTTCTATGCGGACAATCCCTAAGCAACTATTGTCGGATGTACCTTCCTGATAGCTGGCGTCGATTATCTGAGGGTCTTCTATGGAGAAGTTTATTTTGCCGCTACCGTTATGGATGTATATATGAGTATATCCATCCTTAATGACTTCGTACGATTGTTTCTCAATCTGAAACGGCTCAAGGGGGGTGTTCTCTGAATTGTCGTCGTCACAGCTCATGAAGCTGATAATGGATACTAACAGGAGTATCCCGAATAGAAGTTTTGTTCTCATGTTATTTTTTTTAGTTTTGTTATGGGCAAAGTTATGGATATTTTCGGAAATCTATGCCGTTGGTTGGGTTAATTTATTACCGTTGCGGGATATAATCTGATTCCACTATTTGCCACCCATACCCCTTCCACATCCTTCTCTTTCTTTATTCATCGGTGTTTGCGGGTGGAAGGGGGTGTGTAGGGAGGCGGAAGGGAGAATTCATAACTGTGCAGGAAGTATCCCGTGCAAGGCATAAGCTACCGGCACGTTACAGCCCGAAAACTATATATAACTCCCTGAATGTTTACTATTCAAAGTGAACGACTAGTGCTGTTTGATTGAACAACCGAAGTCGTTCAGTCGAACAACTCGATTGGTTCGTATGAACAACTCTGGTAGTTCACTTATGAAACGCCGTTATAATGCAGTGATAAAAGCTTTTAAAGTTTAAATCCCAAATATTATATTGATATTTGGGAATATCCGTTACCAATTACGAAGAAACCTCATTATCGTTACTACTTTATAGTACGGTAATGAGGCTTTTATCAGAAAGGAATATTGTATTTTCTTACTTTACTTCCCAAATATCATTCGTCATCAGCAACTCCTTGAAGTTATGATACTTCTTCTTTGCCGATACTTCTTCAATCTGTTCCATGACGGCATCGTCATAAGTGGGAGCTTCCACATCGCGAATCACACCAAGTGCAACCGGGAAGTCGGGACCCTCCATCAGGGCAAGCTTCAATTGCAATGTATTATCCATGCAGTGCGCATCGTGAACGAGAATATCCTTTTCAGTAATACCATTTTCGCCCAACTTCACCACTTTCAGTCCGAAACCTTCCTGCATCAATCCGAATTCCTTGTTTTCGCCGAATAGCATCGGTTGTCCATGTTCCAGATAGATAGCATTCTTGGCACGTCCCTCTTTGTTGTACACTGAGTCGTAAGTACCGTCATTGAAAATAACGCAGTGTTGCAGAATCTCGCAAACAGCTGTGCCTTTATGACCGGCAGCAGCTTTCAGCACCTCTCCCGTGCCGGGGCCGTCCGTAGCTACGCAGCGTGCAAAGAAGCGGCCGCGGGCACCGAAACAAAGTTCAGCCGGATGGAAAGGGTCTTCTACCGTACCGTAAGGAGAAGACTTGCTGACGAATCCACGGGGAGACGTCGGGGAATACTGTCCTTTCGTCAGACCGTAAATACGGTTGTTCAGCAACAGGATATTGATATCTATATTACGACGAATAGCATGAATAAAGTGGTTACCACCGATTGCCAAACCGTCACCGTCACCGGAAACTTGCCAAACGCTCAGTTTCGGATTAGCAACCTTGCATCCCGTAGAGATTGCGGCTGCACGTCCGTGGATAGTTTGCATCGCGTATGTATTCATATAATAAGGCAGACGGCTGGAACAACCAATACCTGAGATAACGGCTGTTTCCCAAGGTCTAACACCGATTTCTGCCAATGCTTTGTGCAGTGAATTCAAGAAGAAGTGGTCACCGCAACCCGGACACCAACGGGGCTGTCCTTTTTTGAAATCTTTAGCTGTATATTCGCTCATGTCTTTCGATTCTTTACGGGGTTATTATTTATTTAATATCTCGGTGAAGGCGGCAACCAGTTCGCTTACTAAGAATGGTTGTCCCTTGACTTCATTGAATTGATACGGAGTGAAGTTATCCACCTTCATGCGGAGATAACCGGCAAATTGTCCCAGATTCTGTTCGGCAACTACCACTTTCTTGTATTTCTTCAATACTTCAGCCGCGTTTTTCGGCAACGGATTGATGTAAGAGAAGTGAGCCAAGGCTACTTTCTGTCCGGCTTTGTTCATCTCTTCCATAGCCGAATATAAATGTCCGTAAGTACCACCAAAACCTACAATCAGCAAGTCTGCATCATCAGCGTGGCCTTGTACTTCTACATCGGGTACGGCAATCTTAGCCACTTTCTCTGCGCGCAGGTGGCACATCAGATTGTGGTTTTCAGGGTCGGTAGAGATAGCACCTGTGTTACTGTCTTTTTCCAGACCGCCGAGGATATGTGTATAACCTTCCTGTCCCGGAACAGCCCAGTAACGTACCTGATTTTCCGGGTTGCGTTTGTACGGAGTATAGTTATCCTTCATTTCGGGAGTCACATACTGCGGCTTGATTTCGGGATATGCATCCAGATTGGGTAGTTTCCATGCACCGGAACCGTTGGCAACGAAACCGTCGGTGAGCAGAACTACCGGAGTCATGTGTTCCAATGCTATCTTGCAAGCTGCGTAAGCTGCGTCGAAGCAGTTAGTTGGTGATGTAGCTGCAATAACCGGCATCGGGCTTTCGCCGTTGCGGCCGAACAGTGCCTGCAACAAGTCGGTTTGTTCCGATTTGGTCGGCAGACCTGTAGAAGGGCCACCACGCTGCACGTCCAAAACTACCAGTGGAAGTTCTGTAATAACTGCCAGATTCATGGCCTCCGACTTCAGGCAGACACCCGGACCGGAGGTTGTAGTGACAGCTAGTGCACCTGCAAATGAAGCACCGATGGCCGTGGCACAACCGGAGATTTCATCTTCGCACTGAACAGTAACGACGCCCAATGATTTATGTTTGGAAAGCTCATGCAATACATCTGTTGCCGGAGTGATAGGATAAGAACCCAGGAACAGTTTCAGGCCTGCCTTTTCAGCAGCGGCGATGAAACCGTAAGCGGTAGCCTTGTTACCCATGATGTCCATATAGACACCGGGAGTCTTTATCTTACTTTCTATCTTGTAAGTATGTGCCACGGAAGCGTGCGTATTGTGACCGTAATCGTATCCGGCATGAATCACTTTGATATTGGCTTCGGCTATTTCCGGTTTCCGGGCGAATTTCTCTTTCAGGAAGTCTTCTGCGATTTTCAGGTCGCGGTTGAACAACCAGCAAACCAAGCCGAGAGCGAACATATTGCGGCATTTCAGCATGGCTTTCTTGTCCATGCCGGTTTCAGCCAGGCAATCTTTCACCATCTGAGAGATAGGTGCTGCAATCACATCTTGCTTGATGCCCATCTCTTCGATAGGATTATCAGTCTTGAAGGCAGCTTTCTGTAAGTCGGAAGCCTGGAAGCAGTCTGTGTCGATAATGATACAAGCAGTGGATTTAGCAAACTTATACTGGGTTTTCAGAGCGGCAGCATTCATTGCTACCAGTACGTCGCATTTATCGCCCGGGGTGAAAACTTTGCTGGCACCGATGTGCACCTGAAAACCTGATACGCCGGTCAGAGAGCCTTGCGGGGCGCGGATGTCTGCCGGATAGTCAGGGAAAGTACTGATGTCGTTTCCCACCGTAGCTGATACTGTTGAAAAGATGTTGCCGGCGAGTTGCATACCATCGCCGGAGTCTCCGGAGAAGCGGACTACCACTTGATCCAGTTCTTTTACCATCATGTCGTTTGCCATAATTTCGTATTACTATGATTAATTTATAGGATCGTTTTAAGTTGCACTTTTAGAGATGCATTTGCAAATGTCGTAAAGTTATGCGACTTGGCAAAATCTTTTGGACGTAATCTGTGATTGTGTACTAAAAGAATTGCAAAATGAGTGTTTTTTGATATTTGGAGTGAACAAAACTCTAACTATGTGTACGGGATGAGGGAATAAAAGTTGCATATTATCATTTGTTTTTAGAACTATGTGTGTTGACAAAGTGTAGGCGTTTTCGACTGAAATACTACTGTTAGTAGCTAATATAGCTTTACATTTTGATAAAATCTTGTAAGATGTGCTTTTCCTTAACTTTTCAGTTTTAACCAACCGGCTTGTCTGTAGCCTTGTTTTGGTATTCATAATCTTGTTGATAAAAGATTCGTTCCTCCTTGTTAAATCGAGAGAATGCTTTATCTTTGCAACCGCAAATGTTTTTGGTCCTGTAGTTCAACGGATAGAATAGAAGTTTCCTAAACTTTAGATAGGGGTTCGATTCCCCTCGGGACTACTGAAAGTTTGGAAAAGCAAAAAGGGGAAGCCGATTAATTATCGGCTTCCCCTTTTTTATTCAGACGGTATGTCTACCTTATTTTACTACTTCAGCAGCAGGTTCAGTAATCTTTTTGTTCTTCATCATCATATATGCGATAGGAGATGCAACGAACAGAGAAGAAAGTGTACCAATTACAACACCGAGAATCATTGCGAATGCGAAGCTGCGGATAGAGTCACCACCGAGGATGAAGATACACAGCAATACAATCAATGTACTCAATGAGGTATTGATGGTACGTGCCAGAGTTGTATTCAATGAATCATTGAACAACAGTTTTCTGTCACGTTTCGGATACAGACCGAAGAACTCGCGCACACGGTCGAAGATTACCACCTTATCATTGATAGAGTAACCGATAGCCGTCAGGATAGCACCGATGAAAGTCTGGTCGATTTCCAAAGAGAAAGGAACAAGACCCCATAGCAGTGAGTAAGCACCCATAATCATCAATGTATCACTGGTCAGTGCAACTACGGAACCTACACTATATGCGATGTTGCGGAAACGAATCAAGATATACAGACCGATAGCAATCAGAGCGAGAACAACAGACCACATTGCAGAAGTCTTAATGTCATCAGCAATACTCGGACCTACTTTCTGTGAGCTGACAATACTACCGCCCGTATGGTTTTCACGGTCGATAAATGTTTCCAGACTGATATTCTGAGTCAATACAGGTTTCAGAGTCTCATATAAGTATGCTTCGATTTCAGAGTCAACGTTGTTACCATCTTCTTCGATGCGGTAGTTAGTACTGATACGTACTGTCTTCTTATCGGTACCGATAGCGATTACACTTACATTGGCATCACCGAATTTGCTTGCAATCAGTTCGCGTACTTCTTCCGGTTCAACTGCTTGTTCAAATTGTACCTTGAAGTTACGTCCACCGGTGAAGTCGATACTCTGGCTCAAGCCGCGTACGAAGAGCGAACCGATACAGATTACGAGGATAACACCAGTAATAGTCAACCATTTCTTGTTTCCACCCATGAAGTCGAAATGTACATTCGCCATCAGGTTCTTGGAAATCTTAGAGCAGAATGTCAGGTTCAGCAACTTGTCTTTGCCCATGAAGTGCTCGTAGAACAAACGTGTCATAAACACAGCGGTAAAGAACGAAATCAAGATACCGATAATCAAGGTCGTAGCGAAACCGCGGATAGGACCTGTACCGAAGTTGAACAAGATGACACCTGTGATAATAGATGTTAAGTTGGAGTCGAAGATGGCGGAGAACGCATTAGAGTAACCGTCTGCGAGGGCTTTCTTCACACCTTTGCCTGCACGTAACTCTTCTTTTGTACGTTCATAGATCAATACGTTCGCATCCACTGCCATACCCAGTGCCAATACCATACCGGCAATACCGGACATTGTCAGGGCCGCCTGGAAGGACGAAAGGATACCCAGTGTAAAGAACATATTCAGTACCAATGCACCATTGGCAACCATACCTGGAATGAAGCCATACATGATACACATGTAAACCATCAACAGTACTAGTGCCACAACGAATGAGAATACACCCGCGTTGATAGAAGCTTGTCCCAAAGACGGACCTACGATGTCTTCCTGAACGATACGTGCGGGAGCCGGCATCTTACCGGATTTCAACACGTTCGCTAAGTCTTTTGCTTGTTCAGGAGTGAAGTGACCGGTGATTTGTGAGTTACCGCCGGTAATTTCCGTATTTACATTCGGTGCAGAATATACATAACCGTCCAATACGATGGCTATGCTCTTACCGATGTTTTGTTTAGTCAACTGAGCCCAGCGGCGTGAACCGTCTGTGTTCATAGACATGCTTACGGCAGGTTTACCAAATTGGTCATATTCGTCTTTAGCACTAACAACTACGTCACCTTCCAGCGGAGCACGTCCGTTGCGTTCGGTAGAGCGGATAGCGTAAAGTTCGAAAGTCTGTCCTTTCGGATCATATTCATAAGCAGAAACACCCCATTTCAGACGAAGGTCTTTCGGGAGTTCAGCTTGAATTTCTTTCATGGATAGATATTTGTTGATGTCAGCTGTATCCTTATAATTGGCATAAGCTACAACAGGACCTTGTCCGCTTGAGTTAACTTGCAGAACAGCCAACAACGGATGCTCTTTCTTGATTTGTGCAAGGTCGACAGTCTGTGCTTTGCTTTCACCTTTCAGTGCGGCAGCAAGGCTATCGGCTGTACTGGTGGCCTGTGCCACAACTGGAGCGGCAGTGCTGTCGACAGCTACACTGTCATTTTGCACTTCGTTTGCCAAAAGACTGCGCAGTTTGTTATCGGCAGCTTGCAAATAAGGTGCAACATCCTTTGCGTTGTATGTTTCCCAAAACTCCAGATTGGCAGAACCTTGTAGTAATTTTCTTACACGTTCAGGCTCTTTGATACCCGGGAGTTCCACCATGATACGTCCCATCTTATCTTCCAGGCTCTGGATGTTGGGCTGAACCACACCAAAACGGTCGATACGAGTACGGAGTACGTTGTATGAGTTATCGACGGCGGCTTTCACTTCCGAACGCAATACTTTCTCAACTTCAGCATCGGAAGATTTCTGGTTAACTTTGTCTTTTAATTGCTGAGTGGCGAAAAGTTCGGAAAGGCGGGCACCCGGAGCAATCTTATGATACTCTCTCACAAACAGAGTAATGACGTCGTCCTGGCTGCTGATAGCCTGTTTGGCGGCATTTGCCAATGCTTGGTTGAATGCTTCGTCGGACTTGTTATCCGCCAATGCTTTGATTACATCGGGTACGGAAACTTCGAGGATGACGTTCATACCACCCTTTAAGTCCAAACCTAAACTTATTTCCATCTCACGACACTGTTTCAGTGTCCAATTGCCGAACCACACCTTCTCGTTTGACAGAGAATCCAGGTAGTCTTGTTCCAACTTCAAATCTCCTTTAGCGTACTCTTTTGCCTTATTGTTATAATGGCGAGTTACAAAAGAGAAGGAAAGGTAGAACACACACACCAGTGTGAGCAATACTGCAAAAATCCTTACGAATCCTTTGTTTTGCATGTTACTTTTAGTTTATTATGATTACTTTTTTAATTAATTTCTGTTGCGTACAAGGCTGCAAATATAGTTTTTTTTTCACATTCGGAAGTAAAAGGAACTCAAATATTTGCACCCGGCAAAGAATTTACCACCTTTGTATGACATTGTTTTTACTTCATTCCACGATTTTTTAACATCGGTTCCAGTTGCGGTTCTGTACCGCGGAAGTTCTTGTAAAGAGTCATTGGATCTTCGCTGTTGCCCTTTTCCAAAACGTTGTAGCGGAAGAGGTCGGCTGTCTTCTTGTCGAAGATGCCATGTTCCTTGAAAGCTTCGAAAGCATCGTTGTCCAGTACGTTTGCCCACAAATAGCTGTAATAGCCTGCAGCGTAACCGCCGATGATGTGGTTGAAGTAGGTGGTGCGATAGCGCGGAGCAATCTCAGGGATGAGTCCCAGTTGGTCCATTGCTTCTTTTTCGTAGGCTAATACATCCAAATCTTTGGTGTCCGTCAGGTTATGCAGGTTCATATCCAGAATGGCGGCAGCCAGCAGTTCGGTTGTCATGAAACCCTGGTTGAAGGTTTTCTGGTTCAGGATCTTTTCGATGAGGCTGTCGGGGATGGTTTCGCCGGTTTGATAATGCTTGGCATACATTTTCAGTACTTCAGGTTCAGTGGCCCAGTGCTCATTGATTTGAGAAGGTAATTCTACGAAATCGCGTACTACATTTGTTCCGGAAATACCTTTGTAGTTACATTTGGTTAGTAGTCCGTGCAGAGCGTGACCGAATTCGTGGAATAAGGTTTCTACTTCGTCAATGGTCAGCAATGAAGGCATATCGCCCACGGGCTGGGTGAAACTGCATACATTGCATACCAACGGACGGATGTTGCCTTGCTGTTCGCGGTAATTGCTCATCCATGCACCGCCGCTCTTGCCCGGGCGGGGGAAGTAATCTACATAGAACACACCCAGGTGTGAGCCGTCGGCGTCTTTCACTTCGAAGACTTCTACATCGGGATGATATACGGGAATACCTTCCAACTTGGTCAGCGTGATGCCATAGAGCTTGTTGGCAACTGCAAAAGCACCTTCACGCACGTTTTCAAGTTTGAAGTAAGGCTTGATCTCATCTTCTTCGAGATTGTATTTCTCTTTGCGAAGTTTTTCGGTATAATACCACCAGTCCCATCCTTCCAGCTTTTCACCTTTACCGTCCTTATCCATGATTTTCTGCAATTCGGCAGCTTCGGCTTTTGCTTTCGGCAAAGAATAGCTCCACAGATTGTTCAGGAAGTCCATGACTGTAGTGGAGTTCTTGGCCATCGTGTTGTCCAATACGAAGTTGGAATAGCAATCGAAGCCCAGCAATTGTGCTTTTTCAAGACGCAGGCTGACGATGTCCGTAATAATTTTCTTGTTATCGTTCTTATCGTTGTTGTTACCACGGCTGATGTATGCTTTGTACATCTGCTCGCGCAGGGGGCGATTGGCGGAATATTGCAGGAACGGGATGCGGCTGGCATTGCCCAGCGTAAACAACCATTTTCCTTCCTGGCCATCTTCTTTTGCTTTTTCGGCTGCACTTTGACAGAACCAGTCGGGCAGTCCGGCAAGGTCTTCTTCTTTATCTATGTAAAGTTTGAATGCATTGTTTTCATTCAGGATGTTATCGCTGAACTTAAGTCCTAATGTAGACAGTTGCTTATTGATTTCGCGCAGGCGTGCTTGCTTTTCGGGAGATAAATTTGCTCCGGAACGAACAAAGTCTTTGTAAGTTTCTTCCAGTAAACGCTGTTGTTCGGTAGTCAGTCCTAAAGATTCTTTCTGTTGATATACAGCGCTTACTTTTTTGAAAAGTTCCTGATTTAGCGAGATATTGTCGCTATGTTCCGATAGGGTCGGGGCGAGTTTGATGGATAGTTCGTTCAGACCGTCTGTCTTTTCCGCATCCGTCATATTATAGAAAATGGCGCTAACCCGGTCGAGTATCGGAGAACTGTTATCAAAAGCGACGATTACATTTTCAAAAGTCGGAGCTTCAGAGTTGTTCACTATAGCGTCGATATTCGCATTTTGTTCTTCAATACCTTTCAGGAAGGCTGGTTCGTAATGTTCCAGTTTGATTTTATCGAAAGGCGGTACGCCATGTTCGGTTTGGAACTCAGTGAGGAACGGATTGGTTTCCGTCTGCGTGGCACAGGAGTACATCATACAACTTGTTGCTAAAATAAAAATACACTTTTTGAACATAAGTATTAGGTATAAAGTATTAATTATTAATTTTCAACTCTCAACTTCTTCAAGTAACACCAGATGGGATAGTGGTCGGACTCTTTTATTGAGCGGTCCACTGTGCAGTTGTAGGGTTTCAGATTCTTGCTTGTCAGGATATTGTCGATCCGGAAATAGAATTTATTTTGATTGTAGGAGATGCCCAGTCCGCGACCGGATTTGGTAAAAGCATCATTTAACTCCTTGCCGATGACCCGGTGGGCATAAGAAATAGGCGTATCGTTAAAGTCACCACAAGCAATAATGTAGGGATGCCGCGACGAGGCAATTTCTTGCGCAATGCTGTCGGCCTGCGGGGCACGGATGGCTGATGCTTCCGCCAGTTTGCGGATAAGCAGACGCATGCCGCTTTTTACTTTCTCCTTTTCGGGGGCTTTGAGCATGCTCTCATACACTACTTTATCTTCCTTTGTCAGCTTGTTGGATTCCAGATGGTTATTGATGAGCATTACGGTGTCTTCTCCCATCTTTAGTTCATAAACCACAGAACCATTGTATTCACTGGCATAATCCAGTTTACGCGACGAAAGAATAGGATATTTGGAATAACAAGCTATCCGGTTGGTGTGCCCTTTGCCACTTCCCACAAGCTGGATTTTATGATATGGGTAGTCCTTCAGGGCTTTATCGACATCCTTTTGGGTGAGATGATGAGGAGATTCTACAGTTTGGTATTCTTGCAAGCATAGAATGTCAGCCCCACTGTTCTTCAGATAGTTCAGAATCAGGTTCTCTCCGTCTTTCTTTACAGCTCCGTCAAAACCCATGATATTGTATGACAGCACTTTGAAGCTATCTTCCGGTAATTTACTGGTATGGAAGTTGACGGGAAGGTAAGTCCTTATCTGCGAATAGCAAATGAGAAGGGCTACCAGCGGAAACAATGCGAACTTGTATTTCTGAATGATAAGCCAAAAGATGAGAAAGCAAATGTTTATCACCAGAAAAATAGGGAATGTCAGCCCCAGACAGGACTCAACAGGATGGGCAACCGGCTTGATATGCGGGCTGTAAGCGGTAAGAAGCAACAAGCTTATGAAGAAGATGTTGACCGCTAAAATCAGATAAGCAACGAATTTGCCGATATGTTCTATTCCCATTTTCTTGTACTATCGTTTGCTCGCATCGAACAAGCTTTTCTTTTCTTCCGTAGTCAGGCTTTCATATCCCGACTTTTTCAGTTTGTCAAGGATACGGTCTATCTCTTCGGATTGTACTTTCTTGCGGGCGTTATAGTCATAATCTTTTTGGCGGCTATTGCCGTAGTGTACTTTCATTTTTGGCTTGCGGGCCTTGAAACTAAACAAGGAAACGATGACATCCAGAATTTTATTAATCCAGGTAGTTATATCTCTGCCTTTACTTATTCCGGCAGCAAACCAAACTCCTGCCAGCGCACCACCCAAATGTGCAATATGTCCGCCTGCGTTGCTGGATGTGATGAACAGTAAATCCGTTCCGATAACGATAAGAGCCAGATACTTCAACCGTATTGTGCCGAAGAGGAATAACCGTATCGGATAGTTGGGCTCACGATAAGCCGTAGCAGCTACAATAGCGAGTACGGAAGCAGATGCTCCCAACATGAATGAGTAATCAACCATCGGACGGAAATACGGGAAAATGTTGTATGCCGCCATATATAGCAATCCACCGCAAATACCTCCCAATATGTACACTCCGCGCAGGTGTTTGGCTGAGAAGAACATGAGGAACAGTGCCCCGAACCAATACAACCATAGCATGTTGAACAGGATATGTAGAAATCCTGCGTGCATGAACATGTATGTGAATAGCGACCACGGCTGTATGATGAATTGCGTCAGTGAAGCCGGTAGTTCCAGCCACTCGAATACACTGCCAAGGCTACGGTTGAATAATTGCAGAATAACCTCTGTCAGCGTAGTGATGACAAAGACACCTACGTTGATATAAATCAGTTGGATATAAATATTCCCCCTGCGAAAAGCTTCCTTAAGGTCAGTTATAATAGTACCCATTTCCTTTGTCTTTTTTTCTCCAGTACATTATCAGTATAAAACCGAATATCATACCACCCAAGTGTGCGAAGTGTGCTACATTGTCGCCCGGATTATTGGCGAAACCTGCATACAACTCAATCAGCGCGTATCCGATTACGAAATACTTGGCTTTAATGGGGAACGGCAACGGGAAGATGAACAGCGGTTGATTGGGGAACAGCATTCCGAAACCTAGCAGAATGGCGTATACAGCTCCCGAAGCTCCTACGGTAGTCATCATGTTGAGATACTCTTTCATTGGAATGACGGAGTAGCCCGTATTGACGCTGTCATATGCGGAGAGTACCATCTCGTAATGAATGTACTGCACAATTTCCTGGATAAAGCCTGCGCCGATGCCACATAACAGGTAGTAGAACAGGAAACGTTTCGGTCCCCACACTTGTTCTAAGATACGCCCGAACATCCATAAGGCAAACATGTTAAAGAAGAGATGCGTAAATCCTCCATGCATGAACATGTATGTGATGAGTTGGGCTATATTAAAATTATCGGCAAGAAAGAAGTGAAGCCCTAAATACCTGGCTAAATCTATGCCGTAAGTTTGAGCAACAATGGTCGCAAGAAAGACCAGTACATTAATGATTAATAGGTTCTTAGTAACTGTTGGTATGGCATTCATAATTTGTAATTTCAATCAATAAGTCGCAAAAATAGTGCAAATCGAAAACAGAAGCAAACTCGCTTGTTTATGTTGAGGTGCAGCCTGTTTTCGCTTTATTCGGCAAAAATACGAATAAATTCTGTTCTATAACAGAAAAACGCCTTTCTATTCTTTTTTTTTCGCCAAAATCCAATCTTTTTTTAATGTTTTTATTTGATATTCAGAAATATTGCTCTATTTTTGTAGAGGTTTGTGAACAACTATTGCAGATATCTTTTGTGTAACATATTAATTATTAAATTTTAGAATTATGAACAAGTCAGAACTTATCAGCGCTATGGCAGCAGAGTCCGGTTTGACGAAGGCGGATTCAAAGAAAGCATTGGATGCTTTCATGGCATCAATTACGAAAGCTCTAAAGGCTGGTGACAAAGTGTCATTGGTTGGTTTCGGTACATTTGCTGTATCCGAAAGGGCTGAACGTACGGGCATTAATCCTTCAACGAAAGCAAAAATCACGATTCCGGCAAAGAAGGTTGCTAAATTTAGACCTGGTATGGAATTGACTGCGGCTATTGAATAAAGAATAGTAATGAGTAAAATGTAGAAAGGAGACGCATCACGTGTCTCCTTTTTTATTATCCGTAACGGATGCAGCGCGTAATTCGCCAAAATATAGTATCTTTGCGGCCTGAAAATACTTTTAAATCATGAATATAGAAGATAAACTGGTAGTGTCCGTCATCAACGGACTGAAAGTACTGTACGGGCAGGATGTGCCTGCTGCACAGGTACAACTGCAAAAAACCAAAAAAGAATTTGAGGGACACCTCACACTGGTAGTTTTCCCTTTCCTGCGCATGTCGAAGAAAGGACCGGAGCAGACCGCACAAGAGATTGGCGAATACTTGAAAGCCAATGAGCCTTCGGTAGCTGCATTCAATGTTATCAAGGGTTTCCTGAACCTGACTATCGCTTCTTCCGCCTGGATTGAATTATTGAACGGCATCCATGCTGATAAAGAGTACGGTATCATTGCTGCCACGGATAATTCTCCGCTGGTTATGATTGAATATTCTTCACCTAACACCAATAAACCGCTTCATTTGGGACACGTGCGTAATAATCTACTGGGTAATGCCTTGGCCAACATTGTGATGGCGAATGGTAACAAGGTGGTGAAGACGAATATAGTGAACGACCGTGGTATTCATATCTGCAAGTCCATGCTGGCCTGGTTGAAATATGGCAATGGTGAAACGCCGGAATCTTCCGGTAAGAAAGGCGATCATCTGGTAGGTGACTATTATGTGGCTTTCGATAAACACTACAAAGCTGAGGTTGCCGAACTTATGGAAAAAGGTATGACAAAAGAGGAGGCTGAAGCTGCTTCTCCTTTGATGAACGAAGCCCGCGAAATGTTGGTGAAATGGGAAGCCGGAGATTCGGAAGTACGTGCACTTTGGGCGAAGATGAACAACTGGGTATACGAAGGGTTCGATGAAACTTATCGTAAGATGGGCGTTAGTTTTGATAAAATATATTACGAGTCAAATACTTATCTTGAAGGTAAGGAAAAAGTGGTGGAAGGTCTCGAAAAGGGCTTTTTCTATAAAAAAGAAGATGGTTCCGTATGGGCCGATTTGACTGCTGATGGCTTAGATCATAAGTTGCTGCTTCGCGCTGACGGTACTTCTGTTTATATGACTCAGGACATTGGTACTGCTAAACTTCGTTTTGCTGACTATCCTATTGACAAAATGATTTACGTGGTAGGTAATGAGCAGAATTATCATTTTCAGGTACTTTCTATTTTGCTTGACAAGCTGGGTTTTGAGTGGGGAAAGAGTCTTGTACACTTCTCTTATGGCATGGTGGAATTGCCCGAAGGTAAGATGAAAAGTCGTGAAGGTACGGTAGTAGATGCTGACGATTTGGTTGAAGAAATGGTGAACACTGCCAAAGAAACTTCTAACGAATTGGGCAAACTGGACGGACTGACTCAGGAAGAAGCGGACAATATCGCTCGTATCGTAGGTCTGGGTGCTCTGAAATATTTTATTCTTAAAGTGGATGCTCGTAAGAACATGACATTCAATCCGAAGGAATCCATTGACTTTAACGGTAATACAGGCCCGTTCATTCAGTATACATATGCACGTATTCAATCTGTGTTGCGTAAGGCGGCAGAAGCAGGTATTGCTATTCCGGCTGAAATACCTGTAGGTATTGAGTTGAGTGAAAAGGAAGAAGGCCTTATCCAGATGGTGGCTGATTTCGCAGCTATAGTGAAACAGGCTGGCACGGATTACAGCCCTTCTATCATAGCCAATTATACATATGATCTGGTGAAGGAATATAACCAGTTCTATCATGATTTCAGCATCCTGCGTGAAGAGAATGAAGCGGTGAAAGTATTCCGTCTTGCTTTGTCGGAGAATGTAGCGAAAGTGGTTCGTCTTGGCATGGGATTGCTGGGCATTGAAGTGCCGGACAGAATGTAAGAATGTACTATAAAAGAATCAGCCCCGGAAGATTTTCATTCCGGGGCTGATTCTTTTTATATAAGAGATCGTTTTTATGCTTTCTTCTTAGCGTATTTTCCTCGCTTTGCTTTAGCAGGAGCCGATGCGGCTTTCTCGCTTTGCAATTTTATGATTTCCATACAAGCATCCAGACTTAAATCTTCCGGAACAATATCCTTAGGAATCTTATAGTTACTACCCTTATAAGCGATATAAGGACCGTATCTTCCGTTCATGATTTCCAGCTCTGGTTCTCCTTCGAATTTCTTGAGATGCTTTTTCGCTTCCGCTTCCGCTTTCTCCTTTATCAGTTCCAAGGCTTCGTCCAGTTCTATCTCCATCGGATCTGCACCTTTGGGGAGTGAAGTGTAGGTTCCGCCGTAATAAATATACGGACCGAAGCGCCCTGCATTGACCGTAACGGTTTTGCCTTCATGCTCGCCAAGGGTACGGGGGAGCTTAAATAGCTCCATAGCCTCTTCTAAAGTAATTGTTTCAATAGACTGGCCTTTCTTTAAAGGAGAGAAGCGGGGCTTTTCTTCGTCTTCAGCGCTTCCTATCTGTACCACAGGGCCGAAACGTCCGATCTTTACCGAAACAGGTTTGCCGCTGACAGGGTCATTTCCCAATGAGCGTTCTCCGGTCTTATGTGCATTCTTGGCAGCGAGGGTGCTTTCTACGGACGGATGGAACGTTTTATAGAACGTCTTCATGATAGTTGTCCACTTCGTATCACCTTCAGCGATTTCGTCAAACTGCTTTTCTACGCTTGCCGTGAAATTATAATCCATGATGCTGGGGAAGTACTGTATCAGGAAGTCGGTTACAACTGTACCCGTATCCGTGGGCAGAAGCTTCGCTTTTTCCGCTCCGGTGATTTCAGTGCGGGTGGCATCTGTTATTTTTTCTTTTTTCAGTGTGATAACATTGTAGGAACGCTCTTCGCCAGTTTTGTCCCCTTTCTCTACATACTCACGTTGCTGAATAGTAGAAATTGTCGGTGCATAGGTAGAAGGACGACCAATACCCAATTCCTCCAGCTTACGTACCAAGCTTGCTTCCGTGTAGCGGGGCGGATGTTGCGTAAAGCGTTCGGTAGCAGTGATGTTCTGATACTCCAGCTTCTGACCTTTCTTTAGAGGTGGCAGCAGGTGGCTTTCATCTTCCTGCTCTACATCGTCGTCGTAAGACTCTCTGTACACACGTAGGAAACCATCGAATTTAACAACTTCTCCGGCGGCATTGAAAGTCTCGGATGCATTGCTTATACTGATGGTTGCGGTTGTCTTTTCCAGTTCGGCATCTGCCATTTGAGACGCGATGGTACGCTTCCATATCAGGTCGTACAGTTTCTTTTCCTGTGCGCTGCCTTCTATCTGTGCATTCTCCATGTAGGTGGGGCGAATGGCTTCATGCGCTTCCTGTGCTCCCTTGGTTTTGGTGCTGAAGTGGCGCGAATGCACATATTTATCACCCATCATGTTGGTAATGGCTTCTTTGCTGCCGTTGATGGCATATTCTGATAGGTTTACGGAGTCGGTACGCATGTAAGTGATGCGTCCTGACTCATACAACCGTTGAGCTACCATCATGGTTTGTGCTACGGTGAAACCGAGTTTGCGCGCAGCTTCCTGTTGCAAGGTAGAGGTGGTGAACGGTGCAGCCGGACTTTTCTTTACCGGACGCGTCGTAATATCTTCAATGGTAAATATGGCCGATTGACAACTTTCCAATAACTTCTGGGCTTCCGCTTTGGTCTTGAGCCGACGTGCGAGTTCCGCTTTCATCTCTACCAGTTTGCCATCAGCATCGGGAACGAGGAAGACGGCAGTTACTTTGTAGGATGCTTCACTCTGGAAAGCATGTATCTCACGTTCGCGCTCTACGATGAGGCGTACGGCTACCGACTGCACGCGTCCGGCGGAGAGTGCAGGTTTTACCTTCTTCCATAATACGGGTGATAGCTCGAAACCTACGATACGGTCGAGAATACGTCGTGCCTGCTGGGCATTAACAAGGTTGATGTCAATGTTTCGCGGTTGCTCGATGGCTTTCAGGATGGCGGTTTTGGTAATTTCATGGAATACGATGCGTTTGGTGTTTTCCGGCTCCAACTTGAGTACTTCATACAAGTGCCACGCAATGGCTTCTCCCTCGCGGTCCTCATCGGAAGCCAACCAAATGGTATCAGCCTCTTTCGCTTCAGATTTCAATGTCTTTACCAGCGCTTTTTTATCTTCCGGAATTTCGTAATCCGGTTCAAAGTTCTTTTCGACATCAATACTGAATTCTTTTTTCTTCAAATCGCGTATATGACCGTAGCTGGAAAGGACTTTATAATCTTTTCCCAGGAACTTCTCAATTGTTTTTGCTTTTGCCGGTGATTCGACAATGACAAGGTTTTTTGGCATAAATTTCTGTTTTATAGTGACTCCTGCCACTGAATTCGCCCGCAAAAGTAGAAAAAAACAATTGTTTCCACCTTATAATATGTGGAGAATATATTCTTTTTTAGCAAAAATGACTTTTTTTGCCATGTCGTTTGTTAAAAACGGAAACTCACTCCGCCCATGAAATTGATACCTTCCGTGGGGTATCCCCAATAATATTGATAGTTTTTGTTCAATAAATTGTTTGCACGGACATAGATGGAGATGTCCTTGAAGACTTCGTAGCTACCGCCGAGATACAGGTTTCCGACGGGGTCCACACGCTGGTCTCCCACTTTTTCGCGGGTGGCGTGTTGATAACCGAGGTTAACCAGAACAGAAGGGATGGGGCGAATATCTACGTTAAACTTCGCTTCGAAAGAAGGCATGTAGGCCAGCAGTAATTCTCCGCTGTTGTCTTCAGTCTTTGCTGTTTTCCAGTCACGGTAAACACCTGAGGCGGAGAAAGAAATAATATCCTTATAGCTGTAGCTGATTTCGGCGCCTGCATATATATTATGCATGTTGGCCTGGAGCGGCAGGAGGTATGAGCTACTGTAGGCCTGATCAACAACGCCGGAAATTCCGATAGTGGCAAGGTTATTTTTTAAGTCCTGGTATCCGCCATAAAGGTTGAACCACAAACCTGTGACAGGGCTGGTTCTGAAACCGAGGGCAGCATTCAACTGTTCGTAAGTAGCGTCCAACTGGCCTATGGTCTGACTGTAAGGGGAAATCATTTCCAGTCTGCGAAAGTCATTCGTCCGCCGTCCGCCTGTGGCTTGGGCATAGAGTATATAACTGTCGGAGAAAATATATTGGGCGGTTACGTCGGGTGCTACCCGGAATTTCTTGCCGAATCCGAAAGCGAAATCAACGTGGGCACCGAGGCGGATTTTCCAGTCGTCGTTCTGGTACAGGTAATAGGGATTCAACTCTACGGATGTATAATCGTCGAATTCGTTGTTTTTGTAAAACACATTGTCCATAGCTAACTCTACACCCACATATTGTTCGCCGGAGATGGCGCCCATTGCACCGGCTTTGGTCCGTACCATTGCTTCCTGTGCATTCTCATACTGAAAGTCGTGCTGGCGTTCGTAGAACATCAGGTTGGTTTCGGCATGAAATTGAAGAGGTAATTCTTCACCGGTTGATTTCACTCCGAAATGTACATCGCCCGACAGGAATTTCTGTTTGTTATTTGAAGTGTAGGGCATATAGTTGAAATTACTTAGCCCGAAGTTACCGGCTACGTTCAAATCTACTTTCCGGAAAGAGTGTACATAATCCATACCGGCACGTGTGCGATAATAACGTGCGCTCCATTTCTCATCGGAACCGGGCATGTCCAGTTTGCCATCCATGCCGTTCATGTGGAAATTCAGGTTCAGTTTATCGCTGTTGGGCAGGATGAACAGATAGTTGGCGCGGGCATCCAGATTGCCGTAGTTGCCATATCCCAGACGGGCATAGCCGCGTTGCGCTTTGTCCTGGCTTTCCACTCCTGTGTAAGCCTGCATTGTGCTTGCGGGAATGTTTCCTGCCGGTACAAGAGTAGCGTCATATTCCACTGTCTTTTTGCTGACAGTAGGTGGTGCCACTTTGGGCAATACGTTCACCTTGGAAGCATCCATGATGTCCGGGTTGTATTCTTGTTCTACCACGACCGTACGGCTCAGGGTAGTGTCTTTCGCTTGCGTTTGGGCTTGTGCCCAGGTCGGGAAGGCAATGAGTGCCAATGTCCCGAATATGCATTGTATTTTCTTCATATAGCTATTCTACTTACTACTAACTACTTACTACTAACCTACTTTTCTCATTTCAGTTTCTCCAATCTCTCATTAATCATCTGCTCGATGTTATCATCAGCCTGGTAATTTTGTTGCAGGCTCAACAAATATTGGCGAGCATCCAGTTTCTTATCCATGGCAACATAAACATCTGATAAGAGGATGAAGCTACGTGCCAGCCAGTATGCATGCGGTGTACTCTGCTCAATGAAGTTGAGTATTTCTTTTTCGGCAGCAGGATATTCTTTCGCATCATACAGTTGCTGGGCAACCAGATATTTGGCTTCGGCTCCATAGAGCGTGCGTGTATCCTTTGCCAATGCCTGGAGGTCGTTCATTGCCTTCTTGTCGGCACGCTGGTTCAGGTAGGCTTTGGCACGGAAATAGAGTGCTTCGTTATGCAGTTCCGGTGCCAGCTTGGCTTCAGCGAGTAAGTCGGTGGCGGCAGCAATTGTTTCTACATCATCCTGCATCAGGGCGGCACTGCGCAACATTCCGGTTGCTGCCAGTTGGCGGCGTTCGGCAGTGGTGGCTTTGGCTTTCAACTGTTTGTAGTCGGCAAGCGCCTGGTCAAATTGCTTGCGGTTGAACAGGATTTCTGCCCGTGCAATAAGTGCTTCCTGTGAATAAGGATTGTCGGGATATTCCAGCAACTTGCCGGCATGCTCCAGTACGGCGGCTTCATCTTTCTGCTCTTTGCCGATAGTGCAAAGGTAGAAATGCGCGTTCAAGCTGAATGCACCGTTGGGGAAGCTTTGCAGATAGCGTTCGAAGCTTGCTTTGGCAGGTGCGATGTCCCCTTTCATATATACCTTTTCGGCAGCGATATAAGTCAGTGAGTCTTGTTCGCTGGCATCGAAGCGGATTTCTCCCGGTACTTGGGCGGCCAGGGCGGCAAATTCGTCTACGCGGTTGGCATCTACATAGATAGATTTCAGGTCGCGCATGGCGAGGCGGGCTTCTTCACTACCCGGATATTGAGTTACGACATGTTTATAAGCATCTATGGCACGGTCGTACTCATCATTCTGGTAGTAGAGCAAACCGATTTCGGCAGCAGCTTTACGGCTGACCGGGCTTTCCGGATATTTATCCAGCAATTCTTTGAATGTTGCAATTGCCTGGCGGCTGTTGTTGGTCTGCACGTATGACCGGCCTTTTTCGTAAAGGGCATTCACTGCATAAGGCGAAGTGGGGTATTTGCTTGCCAGACGGTTGAGCAAAGCTACTTTGCCATCATAATCTTTCTGCAATCCGGCCACCAAAGCCAGTTGGTAGAAAGAATAATCACCCGCAGGGGTTCCCATGTTTTCAGCTTTAGCATAATACTGTTTTGCCTCGTCGAAGCGACGTATGTGCAGGTAGCAGTCACCTATGCGGTTATAAGCATCTGCAAGCGCAGTGGCGTTTTCTCCCTTTTCCAGTTGTGTGAATTTCAGGAAACGGTTCTGGGCAAGAGAGTAATCTTTCTGGTGGAACGCGATATATGCCAGATTGTAGTATGCCAGTGCATATGTTTCGGTATTTCTGTCCGGAGTGAGGTTCAGGTATTCGCTGAAGTTGGCAGCAGCTTCCTGCATTCGGTTCAGGCGGTAGTAAGACTCACCTCGCCAGTAGATGGCATCAGCTTTCGTTTGCAGATTGTACTGTCCTAAAACCACTGACTGGTTGAAGTAACCGATAGCCTCCTGGAACTGTGCATTTGCAAAGGACTGTGTGCCGAGGTGGAACAGAATTTTCTGTTTCGCTTCGAGAATGGCTGCACCCGGATGTGCGATACGTTCAATGGATTTCAGGGCGGCTTCGTAACTGCGGGTATTCATATATACCTCTACCAGATAGCTGCTTACTTTATCTACATATTGGGAACTCGGGAACTCGTTGAGGAACTTCTCGAAAACGGTAACAGACTCGCCAAAGGCGGAGTAGGAGGTTTCGTGAATACAGAGAGCGTAGTTGTAAGCGGCTTGTTCCTTGATTTGCATATCTGCATTAGAGGCGGCAGCCTGTTCAAATGCCATGCGTGCCTTGTTCTTATCCGACATTTGCAGATAGGACAAACCCATATGGAGATAAGCATTCTGTGAAAGCGCATCGCTTTCGGTGGTTACTTTGCCGAGGGTGGTGGCGGCTTTGGAGAATACGCCACAGTGATAGTATGAAAGTCCCAGCATGTAGAGCGCATCCCGGCGGGCAGCCTCTTCTTGGTTACTTTCCAGATATTTTTCGAAAGCCTGCATTGCTTCGTGATACTTTCCGAAGTGATAGTCCGCATCACCAAGGACGCGATACATCTCGGCCGTATATTCATTATTCGGATAAGCGGAAAGATAATTTTGTGCCACGATTTCCGCTTTATCATAATTCTTCTTGATGAGGTAGATTTCCGCTATATAATAAGGTGCCAGCGCTTTATACTTCGCATTGTCCTGTAAAGACAGGAATCCGCTCAGGGCATCATCATACCGTTGCTGTGTATAGCGGATATAAGAAATATAATAGGTACAATCTGCCGCATACTTCTTGCTGGTGCTGCGAAGTGTTTCAAACCATATGGCGGCTTCCTTCACATTTCCTGTTTTCAGGTAGCAGGTGGCAAGACGATACGTCATATCGTCACGTTCTTTGTTGGCCAGCAGGTCGAGGCGGGTGGCATTGAACATTGCCATGGCTGCATCATAGTTTCCCTCAAAGAAATATACGGAGGCCATCAGTGCATAAATGCGGTTGGCATATGGCGTATCGGGATATTCTTCCAGATAAGCCTGCAACTTGCCTATGCTTTTGGAGTCTTTTAATTCATAGGCGGCGCATACCAGCATGTATTCCGCTTCCATCCGTTCGCCTGCGGCGGGCAGTGGTTTGCCTTCTGCATCCATCTGGCGTACGAATGCTTGCAGCGGCGGGATAGCGGCTGCATATGCTTTTTGTTGAAACAGTGAGTGTCCTTCCTTATAGAGCCGTTGGGGGGAAGTGATTTTCTCGCTAGTCTGTGCCGTAGCGAGCAGGGGTGCACAGCAAAGCGCCGTGCATAGTATTCGGGAGAGTTTATTCTTCATGATACAACGCGTTTTTACAAAAGTACGGGTTTTAAGTCGAATTTGTTACACTTGTTTGGCTTTTTTAGGATATATAGGTGTCAGGTGAATAATTATTCGCTCATTTCTTTCAGGAATATTTCTAATCCTTTCCGGATGGAGCGCAGTCCGAAATCTTCTGTATGTATGCTTTTTAGGGGCAGGAAGAAAACATCTGCCGCGTCATCCATAGCCTTATAATGCAGTGTGTCGGTTACTGAACAACGGAAGAACATATCCAGGGTGTGAACAGTAAAACCGGAGTACACATATATATTAGGTAGTGAAAAGAGGTATTCTGCCTTTTTCACTGTCATTCCGGTTTCTTCCTTCACTTCGCGGCTTACTCCTTCTTCTCCGGTTTCCGCCATATCAATGAAACCACCGGGCAAATCGAGTGTTCCTTTAGCCGGGTCTTTGGCGCGACGGCATACCAGCAGTTCATCTTGTTCGTTCATTATCAGTGCTACGGTGGCGGCAGACGGGTTGAAGTAATAGACAAATCCGCAGTCGGTACAACGCTTGGACTTTTCGTTGTTGTTTTCAAAGTGTACGGAGCCACACTTGGGGCAGTATTTGAATTGTGAAAGAGGGTGTTCCATGAGGTTTTATGAGTTTATTAAATCTTCTATTTTTATAGGTAAAACCATATTACGTTATAGATGTTTCTGCAAATGTACGGAATGTGTGGCAGTATAACAATAGGTAGTGGGGGATAAGTGGCATTTTGAAGCCTGTGCCTTTCATTTTGTGTTTGTCTTTAAAGCATAGCTTCCTAAATGCATAAGAGAAAAGAGCTAATGGTTGAGTGTAAACTTGCTTTTATCCTATTGATTTTGCACTTTTACCTGGTTGAAAACTTTGTCCCGCAATTGCGGGCCCAACAGTTTCGATATGGGGGCTGGACAGCCCGCAGTTGGTCACCGGACAGCCCACAATTGCGGGACGAAGTTTTCAATTAGGCAAAAGAACATTTTGTCCGGTTCAAAAGAGCAAAATCATTAGGCTAAATATGCATTTATCTACTTTGTTGCTGTTCTTGAATCCTTGTAAAGGATTGTGTTATCCCTTGTTTTCCGGTGTGTTTGGTGCTGTATTCCTTCATTATTTGCAAGAATTATGGTAATGTTGCGGGATTTTTGAAGAAAAAAGCACTGAATGAGTTTAATTTACTCGTAGAAAGGTGCTGTTTGAAGATAATTTGGTGAGTCCTGTGTGAAATGTATATAATGTTGAAAAATAGAATGTTATATTGATGGTAAGTAAATATATTGAAAAAATGCGGTGTAGGAAGACGCTTTGCCTACACCCGCATGCTAATCTTTCATGTCACACAAGGTGTTATTAATGAATGTATTAGCGCTTTGGGTGTAGGATGTAGGTAAAATAGGTCTTTTTTTGTTTTTATAAAATTAGCTCTGAGCCTGACTTGCTATGCTTGTTCCCGTTGCTTTCTATTCTTATATTCCCCACGTGCATACACTCTGATCCATTTCTCATGATCTGTGAACCTCCAGATAAGAAAAGTAAAAAGTAAAAAGAAAGGGGAAACACATATGTAAACCAAATAAAGTCTTTGTTTATATGTAGGATTAGGGATTCCTTTCACCACACTAAGAGACGGGATAACAGAATTGTAATATACTGTTGCTGAATCAATATTTTCTTTCATGTCTTTAGCAAAAAAGAATGTTCACTATTATAAGCGTGATTTTCACAATGATATTGATATTTCATATTCCTGCTCTATTCCCATGTTTCTTTAATACACGTCCAGCTGCTGTTAAATCTGCTTTGGAGGCTTTGCTAGCAGCTTTTAGTAATTGAGTTATTTTTTGATTCAAAAGGTTTTGTACTATGAAGACATAGCCTTATTCCTATTTGTTCTTTTTACTGAATACTGAGATTAGTAGAAAAATAGTACTAATAACTACGTAGCCTAAAAAATACCATAACCATGTTATGTGCGATTTTAAATAGGCTGTAGCAAACTCTATATTTATTTTATATAGATTAGAAGATTCTTCTATTTCATATTTGTAACTGACCATACTGTTTATAATTGCATAAGCAATTATAAATAAAAAAGCAATGGATGCTATCAAAAATACAATTCTGATCCACTTCATAATTTATCTAGTTCTATAGACTGTACCTCCTGGCTTAGACGTTTTAATTAAATAGTTTTGCATGGATGCTGGAACTACAAACCTATGTTGAACAGGAACTGTTGTCCATGTACCGAAGCTGCTTGTTTGTTGATACATAGTCCCGTTCAGGACTTTGGAACCATTATTATTTAAAACATCTGAAACGATGGTTGTACAATTGTTACTTGTTAAACTATATTTGTTTGTTACATGTGCTGAAGGACTGTCTTGATATTCTCCTGTATTTGGCATTACTGTAGATGAATTAAATTTTTCATCAATTGCAGTTGCTATGACTTCATCTGCTACGTCTGTTACAACAAATACTGACATTCCATTTGTAGCTTTTTTCTCATTGTAAGCTTTAGCTTCTTCTCCTGTTAATTTTAAAAGAACTCCAGGTCCATCTGCCAAAGAGTTGGAACTTCCATCTGGTCTTTTGTTTGTCCCACTATATCGGCCATAACTGTAAACAACCAAATCTTCTCCTTCTCCCACACTAATCCATGTATGACCTGTAGCTTGAGTTTCATTATAAACTCTAATCGAATCTCCACCTGGATCTGTATATCTAACAGGATTATTTCCACAATACACGTATGGGCTAATCGAATAATACTTTTCTGCCAACGGATCCACCACATGCCATCTCCCCAATGCCGCATCCATCATCCTCGCCCCATAATCATACCAATCCAGCCCATGCATTCTATCCAGTTCTTTTCCGTTATACTTATAGGGCTGTTTTCCCGAAGTTTCAGTATTCACTTCAAATACCCCTCCGAAAGGATAGTAATGATTCATCTGTTCTGTGTTCCATGACGTTCCATTCAGGCGTACTACTATCCGATTATTTCCCTGATGGTTTTTCAGGTAATAATAAAATGTTGGAGTTGTCCCGCTCAGAGTGGCATAGCCTTCTTCTGTGAGCACCTTGTTCAGACTTCCGTTTTCATAGATCACATTGCCACAATAATCTACCGTATGGGTTTGTGAAACCTGACTTGCCGCCAGCTCTTTTATCTGCCCCATGGGGACGGATATATTGGCGATTGCCGTCTTGTGTACGACTTTCAGTTTCCTTCCATCCGCACTATAGGTATAGTCCTTCCGGTTCCCATTGGTAAATTGCAGTGTTGTAGGCAAATATAAAAGAGTATATTGGATTTTACTAATTTTCTTGTTATAATCCTGCTGCATATTTCCGTTGGAATCATAGAGATATTCTGTTCCGCTTCCCTTGTTCTCGTCTACAAAGTTGAACACGCCGTTGTAGAGAGGGTCGGTTGCCGCATCGGTAACATTCTTCAGTTGGTTTCCGTCATAAGTCAAGGTCAGATTGTCAATCATCCCATAGGTGGTAGACGAACTCTTGCCACTACGTTTCAATCCCTCGATATTTCCGTTTTTGTCATATCCGGTGATAATCTCGGAGAAGCGTCCGGCGTTGGCAGATAAATTATCGCCCTCCCCATAGTCGGCGTTCAACATGCGGTTCAAGTGGTCGTAGGCAAACTTATATCCACGGGTGGTTTCGGTATCTGCTTCCCAGGGTATGCTGTCGATATTACCATGTAAGATACTCGACAGAACAGAAGCGCTCTTAGTTTATGGTGTGGCACAACGGCCATAGCAGATATTGTGCAAAACATTATTTTTATATAGATAACCCCAAAACATATCTTTGTCACCTCTTTGTAGAACCTCAAATTGATACTTATCAGGATCAATACATTTTATTGAAGTTGTTCGATCTGTTTGCAATAAGAAGGGGGTCATAAAAGAACCACTAATATAAAAATTGCATCCTTTATAATATAAAACTGCTTTTGTCCGGCGGTGATAAGTCAAACGGGGAACATAGTATATGGCAGAAATACTTAAATAAGGATATTCCTTTTTGTTCTCCAAACCATAAATAGGCTCTTTTCTCAAAGAAAAATAAAAAGATTGGCAATCTTTTGTTCCCTCGTACTCTGGGCACTCCTTAGTTTTTGTTATGATAGAGTCCAATATGGGGTAGAGTAATTCTTTAGGTTCATAAACTTTCAATTCCTTTGTTATATAATCCTTTGCCTTATAAGTTTTGATTTTCACAGATTCGACATAAGAATGGCAGGATACAAACAAAAGTGTACCCAATGTTGTCAATAAATAGGTTGATATTTTTGTCATATTGTTCACTTTTTATTTTAACATTATCATGGATTGTAAGGATAATACTTCCCTTGATTTAATATTCTAAATATGGCATTGGGGGAATGTTTTAAGATATTAGCAGCATTTCCTCTATCTCCGTCTTCATCTGATGGTTTAATGGCTCCCGGAGTTGGATGGATATGGTCAGCCCGAATAATCTGGATACCATTTAGGGTGTATTTAGCCGTTTGGTAACTTCCAGCCTCAACAGTGGTACCATTGTGACTAGTTGATAATAAATTGATAGAAACGCCTTGTGCATTTTTCATTAAAGTATTTGCCCATTCAACATTTGTATTCTTATCTAAGAAGTTCATTAAGTTTAAAGATTCTTTGTCATCCTGAACTTCATAGGAGTGATTAGCATATGATTTCCCTGTTTTATGCCCTTCTGAATCCACATATGGACCTTTCATTGCTTTGGTACTCATATTCCTGCTTTCTCCGGCTTGTTCATTTAAAATACCCTTACTTATTTGTATTCCAGTTTTATTCCCAGAAGTATCGTAGTCTTTTATTTTAGCAGATGAATAATTATCCTTGTTATATAGCACGTCATACTTATCACCTCCCTCATTATTTACTTTTTGTATATAACCATCTTTATCAACGGTATATCCTGTGTATAGCATACCTGTAGGGTCAATATATCTCACCGGATTATTTCCGCAATACACATACGGACTCGTTGAATAATACTTTTCTGCCAATGGGTCCACCACATGCCATCTCCCCAATGTCGCATCCATCATCCTCGCCCCATAATCATACCAATCCAGCCCATGCATCCTATCCAGTTCTTTTCCGTTATACTTATAGGATTGTTTTCCCGAAGTTTCAGTATTCACTTCAAATACCCCTCCGAAAGGATAGTAATGATTCATCTGTTCTGTGTTCCATGACGTTCCATTCAAGCGTACTACCATCCGATTATTTCCCTGATGATCTCTCAGGTAATAATAAAATGTTGGAATTGTCCCGTCCAGAGTGGCATAACCTTCTTCTGTGAGCACCTTGCTCAGACTTCCGTTTTCATAGATCACATTGCCACAATAATCTACCGTATGGGTTTGTGAAACCTGACTTGCCGCCAGCTCTTTTATCTGCCTCATGGGGACGGATATATTGGCGATTGCCGTCTTGTGCACGACTTTCAGTTTCTTTCCGTCCGCACTATAGGTATAATCCTACCGGTTTCCATTGGTAAATTGCAGTGTTGTAGGCAAATATAAAAGATTATATTGGATTTTACTAATTCTTTTGTTATAATCTTGCTGCATATTTCCGTTGGAATCATAGAGATATTCTGTTCCGCTTGCCTTGTTCTCGTCTACAAAGTTGAACACGCCGTTGTAGCATGGCTTGCTGTTTCCATCTTGTGAGAGCATGAGGCATCTCATATTGCCGTATGCATAATAGACCGGTTGTGTTCCGGGAAGTTTCTTCTCTATGCTTACGTAATAACATATACATCAAAAAAACATATTCTGACTGTAAAGTGAAATAGGAAGACCTTATTTTAAATACTATTGATGCCAGCCTCAAAGCATAAGGTAGCTAATAGATTATCTCCAACAATGGCTTTTTCTTTAATATTTTCCAGATACTTATTATTACTTACTATTTTTATGGCATGCTCTTTTCTCATTTTAGCATAGTCTACATTCAAATATGGAGAATACCCCCAAATATAAAGCAAATTTAAAGAATCTATTTGGAAAGACTTCTCAAACATTTGTTCTATATCATTACAGGTCAAATCTAAGTAAAACTCACCAAAAGAAGACGCTATGTAAGCTGTATAAAACAAAAACTCAGGATCGTTTATATACTCTTCATCTTCAATAAAAATCTTAAAAGTAGAATTTAAATCCTTTAAATAGACCTGTTTAGTTTCTTTCGACATATCTGTTTCAACAATAGAATACAAATACACATAGATTAGATTGATAAATGTATCTAATAAATCATTTTTTTCTAATATATTTCTTTTCAGTAAAGCAATAGAATATGCATAATTGCCATTCTTAAAATAATCTTTTATCTTTTTTCTCCATTCCATAATATAAAATAATTAGTTATGGAAGAGCTGAATTAGCGTATATTAGCTCTCCAATAAGTCCTCTATTAATTTATTAATATTTAATAAACAATAAGCGTGCTAACCCTACCGATTACCGTAGCGAAAACATCCTATTTATATAGGAGAGTAAACTTACATTAATTAAGCTGTCTATTTGGCTTGTTTTTTTGGGCTTTTATACAGAAGCATATAAAAAGCATAACTGATAATAGAATTAATTTTCTCATATTATTTGGTTTTAGGAGTTACAAAATATTTCATTGGGACTGTGGCTTGTAGTCCATTGGAGCCATGAATGTAGACTTTCTCCTATTTCTGTTCTCCTTGTTTTCTACTCTTGTATTCCCCACGTGCGTACACTCCAATCCATTTCTCATGATCTGCAAATTTCAAAATGAGAAAAGCAAAAAGGAAACCTATGAATGTTAATCCCATTTTCCAAATACATTCGTTCAACTTAGAGCTATTCCCACTGATATCCTTTATTTCACTAATCATGGGAAATGTTTTATTATATAAAATGGTTATTTCTGTATTCTGTATTTCTTCGGCAACTTCAACTGCGACTTCTTGTGCTCCTGAGTACTTCTTCTGATTTACCTTATAAGAGTAGTTAATAGTAACTGGTTGTTGTTTAAAATCTATAGAAAAATCTATAACAGATGTCGGAGCATACGAAAAAATATCTACGATACCATTATGTGCTATATATAGAAAATAATAATATATGAAAAATGTGCCACATATAAAAAGCCATAGATATAAAGCTGATTTATAAATAAATCTAATTATTTTTTCCATTTGTCCTCCGTTATTTTTAATGAAAATTCAGTAATAGTAGAAGTCCCTGCATCAATTTTCCAGATTGAGTTTGCTGTAGTTTTGCCTACTTCACTCATGCCTTTTGTTATTTGATTAACGATCACACTTGTTGTTTTTGCAGATGCCCCCATTTCGCCTAATACAGTTGCTGTGGAATTTATATTATTAGACATTGTTTGCTGAATAGATTTAGAAGAGGTAGCAACCATTTTCCCCAGATTACTAGCAACACCGCTTGCTACTCCTCCAACTGCACCTGCAATTGCTCCATTTATGGCTTTACTGGAAAAGTTTTCTGTAGATATCTTAATATTATTGTTTGAACGTTGATCGACAACCTGTCCAACAACATCTCCGACAATGGCACCACCAGCACCACCAATAGTCCCTGCAGCAGCTCCGACTCCCAAGACAAGTAAGGAACCCCCTCCAGTTGCTACAGCACTTCCGACTGCCAAATCAACGGCAGCACCTGTTATTGCACCTGAAACGGCACCTTCCGCTGCACCTGCCCAAAAACTTTTACCTTCTTTATAGGCTCTATATCCACCTGCTATGCCACCAATAATTCCACCTAAGGCAGTGCCTACAATCCTCCCATCAGGGTCTACATACTTCACTGGACTATTCAGACAGTATGTATATGGGCTAGTTGAATAATACTTTTCTGCCAATGGGTCCACCACATGCCATCTCCCCAATGCCGCATCCATCATCCTCGCCCCATAATCATACCAATCCAGCCCATGCATCCTATCCAGTTCTTTTCCGTTATACTTATAAGGCTGTTTTCCCGAAGTTTCAGTATTCACTTCAAATACCCCTCCGAAAGGATAGTAATGATTCATCTGTTCTGTGTTCCATGACGTTCCGTTCAAGCGTACTACCATTTGATTATTTCCCTGATGATCTCTCAGGTAATAATAAAATGTTGGAATTGTCCCGTCCAGAGTGGCATAACCTTCTTCTGTGAGCACCTTGCTCAGACTTCCGTTTTCATAGATCACATTGCCACAATAATCCACCGTATGGGTTTGTGAAACCTGACTTGCCGCAAGCTCTTTTATCTGCCCCATGGGGACGGATATATTGGCGATTGCCGTCTTGTGTACGACTTTCAGTTTCTTTCCGTCCGCACTATAGGTATAGTCCTTCCGGTTTCCATTGGTAAATTGCAGTGTTGTAGGCAAATTTAAAAGATTATATTGGATTTTACTAATTTTCTTGTTATAATCTTGCTGCATATTTCCGTTGGAATCATAGAAATATTCTGTTCCGCTTCCCTTGTTCTCGTCTACAAAGTTGAACACGCCGTTGTAGAGAGGATCTGTTGCGGCATCAGTAACATTTTTTAGTTGATTACCGTCATATGTCAGAGTCAGGTTATCAATCATCCCGTAGGCGGAAGATGAACTCTTTCCATTACGTTTCAGTCCCAAGATGTTTCCATTCCTGTCATATCCGGTGATAATCTCGGAGAAACGTTCTGTGTTAGCCGATAAATCATTTCCCTCTCCATAACCGGCATTCAGCATGCGGTTTAGATGATCGTAGGTGAACTTATATCCCCGTATGGTTTCGGTATCTGCTTTCCAGGTCATACTGCTGATATTACCATTGTAGCATGGAGTACCGCTCCCGTCCGTATAATATAACTTCTGGATGAATTTCGAGCTTTCTATTTTTTTTGTCCATCCCCGTATGTTGTAATCATACGTAATACTGTTGGCATTAGATCCGTGATGTGACTTGCTTTTCAATCTTCCAAGTTCGTCGTAGGTGTTTGTTGCCAGTGTTACGGTATTGTTTCCCAGTTTATAAATTACCGATGTGATACGTTCGGCATGATCATAATTATAAGTGTAATTCTCTTCTACAGTTTTTTTATTGGCATTACTCTCATTAGTGGTATGAACATGGTTCACTGTCTTGGGTTTTCCCGTAAAAGTATAAGTGTTCTCCACAGTTTCGTATCCATCCAGGTGATTACTTGACAAGCTTCGGATAATCTGCCCTTTGATATCATAGAAATTAACCGAATAAAGTTTGGTATTGCTTCCCGGCACTTTTGTGATACTGCCTGCCGGATATCCCTTGACATATCCTTGGTTAGCAGTTGAGAAAGCAGTGGTAAATTTGCTGTTATTGAATCCGGACAGCACTTTGAACTCATAATCATCGTAGTAGTTTACTAGATGTACTTCGGGCGAGGTCAGTGAAAATGTAGAGCTATATCCACTATTCTCTAAACCTGTGTTAGTATTACTGCGTTCGCAATTGATGATGACTGAAACAGCTGAGGCGGTATTGGTGTTTTTGCATATGCCTTGTACTGTCAGTCGTTGGAATTTGTCGTAAAGATAGAATGTCCATTCTCCTGTGGTATGCTGGTTGCCATCCTGTGAGAACATGAGACGTCCTGTCTTGTCATATACATAATAGACTGGTTGCGCTCCGGGAAGTTTCTTTTCGATGCATAAATGGCGGGCATCGTAACGATAGTAGTAAGCGTACTTCTGCAAGATGTCGTTGTTTCGGATACTCCATGTGCCACTGCTGCCAAGTGCGGCGGAAGCCATCGGTGGAAGCACTAGCAGAGGATCGCCGAGCGCGTCATGCACGGTATAAGTATCGTGAAATTCTCCGTTATTAACTTGCCGCACCAAGACGATGTTTCCCCGGAAGTCGGTGAATGTATATTGTTTGTGTCCGTCTTCATCCGTAGTTAATGTTACTTCCAGTTCTCCTGCCGGGTAAGTGCCGGTACAACGGAATTGCTCGCTGTTTACAGCTTCATAACGGTTGCAATTTAAGACCGGTATCTGTGGTTTATTAGCCAGGTATTCGTAAGTAACCGGGTGTGCCCGGAAATCACTCCCGGGAGGCGTTTTCTTTAACAACTGTTCTATAGGTGCTGCTTCATAGGTACTTTCCGTGTAGGCGTATGAATCGCCATAATAATTTGCAGAAAGATTGGCATAATTAGTGGCACGCCCATTTGCTGCGGTTGGGATAGGTAACCAACTACGCGTCTCACGTCCCAGACAATCATATTCAAAAACGTGGAGCAGGTTATTCTGAAGAGGGGTGATTTGTTTCTCCAGTAATTGTATCGGCTCTCCCAATCCGTCGTAGTATTGGGTCTGTTCCAGATAGTTCATTGTCCCATACAGGTAGTTCTTGGTGGTAATGCTATTCTCAGCTGCTCCTTCTGCACGCAGGGTGTAAGCGAATTCTGACACAGTCTTTTTTAAGTGATCCGTTATTCGGCTGAGTTTACCTCCCTGATATTGATAGTTGGTTTCTTCCCCGTTGGGTGCGGTTACTTTTGTACAGCCAACGAGCGGTTCGTATTCGTATTGCGTAATCAGAGCCCAAGGCGGTCTTACCCACACTCCAGGCTGCAATGGAGGTCCGGAAGCAAAGGCTAGTGGCGTCTGTGTGTCAAGGTAGGAAGCACCACTAACTACGGCAACAGGAGAATTGCAGGATAAATCCCAAATGTAGGCAGTGGGAGTAAGGTCATTCAATCGGATTTCCTGTGGAAATTCAAGTAAATAATTTGCTAAGGTTTGTGAGGCTGTCTCTTTTCTGTTCCATGACAGAATCTTACGTGAAGGGCGTATATTTCCTTTCCCGAAATCGGTATATTTCCAGCTTAATAGAATAGTATCTTTCGTATTTATAACCCATTTTTCCATAACAGGAAGATTGATGTTTCCGCTATTAGCTATCCTTTGCAGTAAACCGCTTGTTATATTGGACGAATAACAATAATAATGTTCAAATGTCTGGTTACCACAAACTGTTTTGATGGATTGCAGTAAACCGTGGTCAGCCAATTGTGTACTGTCTTCCGTGAATCCTGGAAGTATAACTCTTAACGGAGGAGGTAATAAGTGTGCCGGGTTGAGGTACACTCGGGAGCGGTTATAGGTATATGAAGTAATCTCCTGGTGTGAGACGGAGTTTGGATAATGTCTGATGGTAATCGTTGTATCCTTGAATAAGCGTCCGCAGACAGTTTCTGTTTCAAAGAAATTAAAGTCGGATATACTCTGGAAATCTTCTTTGTTTATTCCTGACGCATCTATGGTGCGCAGAATGCTTTCTACATAAAGTCCTGTTTGTACGGTTCCTGTACGTTCAAGAGAATATCGGTTGATTTCTTCTTCTATGGGTTCATAGCCCGAAGCTGTATATTTATATATGGTACGGTGGATGAGTGGAGCCTTTTCCCAACAGGTTTCCTGAAAATAGCCACCTACGAATTGTGGACCATAAATGCGGTTCATCTCTTTGAATGTTTCCTGACTTAAATTAGGATAGTATATTTTGGTACCCAGATAACGGGCATTGTCGGGGTCAAGTGAGGGGTTGGAAGATATACCTGCACCTTTGAAAGGATGCAGGCAATTGGAAGTATCATATTCATATACAGTCTTCATTCTTTGTAAAACATCACTCCCGGATACTGTTTCGGTCACTTTACCATAATATATAATGGCACTCTCGGCACGATGACCCGGAATGCGGCAGGAAGTGGTACGAACGCTTCCACTGCTGATGCTGGTAGGAGATCCTATGTAAGAGGCGCGGACTCCAGACAAGGAAATGAAAGCTGTTGTACCAATGTCATCGAAGTTGATGGTGCAGGCTTCATTCTCATATGTGAATTCGTGCGTCTTATTTTTCCCGCTCACCGGGTCAGCTACAGATATGCTTTGAATGCGTAAACCTATGTTTACAGGAGAGCGGAAAAGATAGCAGCGATTGGCTTCATATGTATATGTAGTGGTGGCCCCTGTGGGTTCCTGAATACTTTTTAAAGCATATGTGCGGGCGCTTTCAAAATGGTAACTTCGGTTGCCGGAAAGTTCTCCTGAATAATTAAGAATACTGTTGTGGGATAAAGTCGTGGTGATTCTGGAGTTACTATATCCGAAGAAATCTTTTTTATCATTGTTGTTACTGTTACTTTGGTCGTAATAAGCAAAAGTACGTTTGTCAAGCAGTTTGGTTCCGGATGAAATACTGACACCTTCCATGCGTAAACGTTTATCTCCAAATAGTTTGTCGTTATCAAACGTGATGGTGCGTACAGTATTTCCAAGCGTATTTTTGATTTCAATTTTAGCCATACGTATGTTGGGAGTTCCGGCTTTGCGGGTACCTGATATGGTAGAAGAAGTGAAGTTTATAGTAGCAGTCCGGCATTTTATCTGGGATAATGCTCGTTGATTAGAAAATGTGGTTCTATGTATGGCTGCAACTGCATTTGGTTGCTGACTACTGGTTCCGGTAGCCCCGTTGGTAGTGGTTACGAAAGAGGTGGATAGACTATTGGATGACTCAGAACGTTGCCACGAAGGGATGGTCGTGTACGTTAGTGAAATGCTGTCTGTGCGGTATGGAGATACTATTTTTGAGAGATGCCAGCATGATACCGTATTGTAATTAGGGCTGTGGTAGAGATTGTCAATAATGGTTGGAAAGTATTCATAACTTACCTGTTCGCGCTCTGTGAAATAATAGGTACAACCGGAAGGAGTCGTTATCAGAAAATTATAAATACCGTTGGAGGTCTTATTTATGCTTTCTATTTTCAGACTAGTCGGAGGTAATTGTGTAATCGTCCCGTTAGGAGTGCATGTAAAACTTCCCGAATATCCTTCGAAGTTATAGTAATATCGGTCAGGATTTGCTTCTTTCTGCAAGTGAACGATGTCTTTCAGGTAATTCAAATCGGCACTATTCTCTATTTGTTGACGGGTTTTCTGCTGAAATGGGAGCGATTCATCCGGTTGTCCGTGAATCACTCTGGAGATGCATCCGCCTGCATTCAAGGTCCATCCCAATCCAAGCACTCCGGGAATATCGTCTACTTTGCACCCGGAAGTATGGTATGACATGGATATCGAAAAAGGAATATCTTTTAGGTATAAATCGTATAAAGGGATATGCACATCAGCAGTCCCTGTATTCCGTGAAACGGGATAGTCCACGTAACGGTTCATTTGAGCAGCTTCGGGAGATGGAAGTACTGTTTTATCTGATATTGTACGGGGTACGACATACGGAGAGTTGTCCGAACTGTTCAACGGAAGGGGACTGGGAATAGGTATACTGTCCTGACTCTGGGCATAGATAGGCAGGAATAATGTTAATATAAATAGAGTCGATAAAATCTTTTTCATAGTGATGATTATGATTAGTTTGACTATTTCTTTAGTATTTTCTCAGCGTAAACTCTTTTTTCGGTTGTTATCCGGAGCAGATATTTTCCTGCCGGATAGCTGTTCATTGGAATTGTTTCGCTATATAGACCTGTCTTGGGGCTTGTGCGTTGTATTATTGTCAGTTGTTGCCCTTGCAAGTTGAAAAGAGAAATTGTGACTTTTTCCGGCTGTTTCAGTTCATAGCTGACCTGCAAGTCACCACCACTTTCTAATTCATAGTTATAGCTGATACTCTCATCGTTTCTTCCTTTTTTTCCGGTTTTGACTGTATTTCTCCATTCACGTTCGACTTGTTCCTCGGTTGCTATGTCGCGCCTCTTCTGATTGTTGGCGTCATAGGGCAAGTCATAATATTGTTCTTCCGGCAGATAGATAAAAGAAGTGGAGAAATGCTCATGTGGATTGCCGTATTGGTAAACAGTACTTTTGACTGTTTCTACTACTGGATAACGGTAGCCATGAGCATACCAACGCCATGTCTCAGTTTCCAAGTGGATAGAGTCGTTAGCCAATAAATACTCGATGCTGTCACGGTTTAGGGTATAAGGAAGGGTGTCCGGCTGTAACGAAGCTGATGCGTTTTCTTTCGGGGTCATTCTCTGATGAATCAGCTTGTGTGTACGGATGCGAAGAACTTTGTGTAGGGTATCGCTTTCAGGTAGTATTAAATCACCGGATGCATCGGCTGTGATGGTGCTTTTACCACGTTGACGGATGTGCAAGTGTCCACAATAATTGCCCTCTCCATCGTAGTAATCGCTGACTGTCCGGTCTTGTAAAACAGGGAAAGACAGAAGCAGTTCCGGTTTTTGATAGGTGATGGAAGTTGTGGGGTTTTCATATCCCAGGCAGAAAAGGCTATCTCCGGATAGAAGGTAATAATACATCGTACGATGTTCTGTGGCGACAATGCTGTCAGAACCCTGTGTCGTGTACTTTAACTCATAACTTGCATCCTGGAGTTTTAGGTTGCTGAAATCCCAGATTTGTTCGGAACCTGTATCGCCGGGTTCACAAGTGGTGACTACATGTTTAATGAGCTGATCGCCACTTCTGGGTATATTGGAGGCAGTGCTTAACGCCTGTGCATGGAGGCCCAGTGTAAAAATACTGCCTGACAGGAATAATAGAACTCTCATGTCCTTTCGTATTATAGGGTTAACTTTAATTTTCTGTCTGATAAGCGGTGCTTGTGTGATGAGAGGTTTATTCTGAGAGCTATGCACTGATTATTTATTAGAAATAATATATTAGCGGATATTATTATGAGGTTGTAATATTAAGAAAAAGAAATGACATATCCAACAGTTTGTGCATATTTAAGCATATCAGGTTCGGTATGTTATCTTGTAAGGTTCAGCCTGTCCATGTTGTAGACTGGAAAATAAAAGAGTGAAGCAGATGGAGAAGTTTTCGGCTTTATTTGTACTTTTGGCGTACGAAATATTAATGAATGATTCTTATGAAAGCAGGATACATCTGTTTATTGCTCTTAATGGGTGCGAGTGTCGCACTCACAGCATGTGGTAATACCAAAAATAAAAAGGCTGAAAGTAATGCCGTAGGTAATGATAAAGACGAGCATGGCTGCATTGCTTCCGCCGGATATACGTGGAGTGAAGTGCAAAAAGACTGCATTCGCCTTTGGGAGAAAGGAGTCCGCATGGAAGATGTGGCGGATAAGGAAAAGTCGGCATATATTGTTTTTGCGCCCGATTCTTTGCAGGTGGAATTGTTTTTCTCTGATGAGCGTCCCAATGATATCCTGGACCGCCGCTCATTGCCTGCCGGAGGTTACGCCTGGAATGTAGAAGATGATGACACAAAGAATGTCCGTATGGAAAATGGTAAATGGACGATCAGCCAGAGAGGAAATCTGATTTATCAGCAGGCAGAGGATGTCCAATAGATTTTGATATTATAAGAATGGAAGATTTTGCTGCCATAGACTTTGAAACTGCCAACGAACAACGCACCAGTGTGTGCAGTGTGGGTGTTGTGATTGTTCGGGAGGGGGAGTTTGTAGATAGTTATTATAGTCTGATTCGTCCTGAACCGGAATATTATAGCTATTGGAATACTCGTGTACATGGGTTGACGATGGCGGATACGGCAGAAGCACCGATATTTCCGGACGTGTGGAAAGAAATTGCACCGCTTATCGAAGGGCTTCCGCTCATAGCCCACAATAAAGGTTTTGATGAAAGTTGTCTCAAGGCGGTTTTCAAGACTTATAGTCTGGATTATCCTGACTATGAATTTCATTGTACGTTGAGTACGGCACGCAGGCGGGTGAAAGGCTTACCAAACTATCAACTGCATACGGTAGCCGCTTATTTCGGTTATGAGTTGGAGCAACATCACCATGCATTGGCAGATGCTGAGGCTTGTGCCTGGATTGCGCGGGAGATAATAGAATAACGAAGAAAAAATAACGAATATGGATTTAGCATCACTTACGGCGGAAGTGTGCCGCATCGCTATGGATGCGGGAAGTTTCCTGAAAGAAGAAAGGAAAACGTTCCGCAGTGAAAGCGTAGAGAAGAAACAAGCGCACGACTACGTGTCTTATGTGGATAAAGAGTCGGAGAAACAGATTGTAGCTGAGCTCTCCGTTTTGTTGCCCGAGGCCGGTTTTATTACGGAAGAAGGTTCTGCGGTGTATCGGGACGAACCCTATTGCTGGGTGGTGGACCCGCTGGACGGAACGACGAATTACATTCATGATAATGCACCTTACTGTGTGTGTATAGGTCTTCGCTCCAAAGAAGAGCTATTGGTGGGAGTGGTTTATGATCCCTGTCGTGACGAGTGTTTCTATGGCTGGAAAGGTGGCGGCGCTTATGTGGATGGCCAGCGAATGCGGGTTTCCGATGTGCAACAACTGGAAGATGCCTTTCTGGTAGTTGAACTGCCTTATAATTCCCGTCAATATGCCCGTACGGGAGAACATCTGATACATAATTTATATGGTAAAGTGGGTGGTATACGCATGACCGGTTCTGCTGCCCTAGCGATTTGTTATGTGGCTGCCGGGCGGTTTGATGCCTGGGCGGAAGCCTTCATTGGCAAGTGGGATTATTCTGCTGCTGCTTTGTTGGTGCTGGAATCCGGTGGTAGGGTGACAGATTTCTACGGAAATGAGAATTTTATGGAAGGCCACCATATTATCGCTACAAACGGGCACTTGCATCCGGTATTCCAGGGGCTTATACAGGAAGTACCTCCGCTGGGGATGTGAGAAGGTGGCTGAATAAAATTAAGAAATAGAATAATCCTCTTATTATGGAAAACATACTTAAATTCTGGTTATTACCCTTCGTTCATCTTTTCTTTCCGCGTTGCTGCGTTGTTTGCGGAGCGCCACTTGCAGAAGGTGAAGAAGCTATCTGCACCCGGTGCAATATGGACATGCCTCGCACTAACTATCATAAAGAAAAAGATAATCTTATAGAACGTATGTTCTGGGGGAAAATTCCTTTAGAACGTGCCACTTCCTATTTCTTCTACCGCAAGGGGAGTGACTTCCGCAGGATTTTGCATCAATTCAAATACGGTGGCCGGAAAGAATTAGGCGCAACTATGGGACGCTTCATGGCAGCAGAATTGTCGTCTACAGACTTTTTTAAGGATATTGATGTCATCATCCCCGTCCCTTTGCATCCTCGCAAACGAAGAGCTCGCGGATATAATCAAAGTGAATGGATTGCCCGCGGAGTATCTCAGGTTGTTGGAATACCTGTAGATGTTTCTTCAGTGGTGAGAGAAAAGCATACGGATACACAAACACGTAAGTCGGTTTATGAGCGTTGGGAGAATGTAGACGGCATCTTCCGGCTGCACCATCCGGAGTGCTTCAAGGGAAAGCACGTATTGATAATAGACGATGTGCTGACTACCGGTTCCACGACTACCGCCTGTGCCGATGTTTTCTGTGAGGTGGCCGGAATACGCATCAGTGTGCTGACCTTAGCTGTGGCGGATAGTTAAATAATACTAAACGTCCTCACTTTCCTCTGGCTTTCCTTAAAAAGTGCGGCAATAAATGAAGTGGTTTTTATAGAAAACAAAAAAGGTTCGCCGCAATGACGAACCTTTTTGCTCTTCCTCTTGGACTTGAACCAAGGACCCTCTGATTAACAGTCAGATGCTCTAACCGACTGAGCTAAGGAAGAATATGCATCTGATTTTCTTTCGCTCTTCCTCTTGGACTTGAACCAAGGACCCTCTGATTAACAGTCAGATGCTCTAACCGACTGAGCTAAGGAAGAATGTTGTTTTTTCTCAAATGCGGTGCAAAAGTAATAGGATATTTTGAAATATGCAATATCTTTGCAAAAAAAATATCGAAATGGACAAAATAATTGGTATGGGCAACGCCCTTGTTGATGTTCTTGCTACTCTAAACGATGACCATCTTCTAAAGGAAATGGATTTGCCCAAGGGAAGCATGACTCTGATTGATGAGAATAAACTGCAGATAATTAATGAATGTTTCAGCCAGATGGAGACTCAGCTTGCAACCGGTGGGTCTGCCGGTAATGCTATACGTGGGCTGGCATGCTTGGGTGCAGGAACAGGTTTCATCGGTAAAGTCAGCAACGACACTTACGGAAAGTTTTATAGGGAGAGCTTACTGGAACGGGGAACAGAAGCGAATCTGTTAGTTTCAACCGAACTGCCTTCGGGGGTAGCTTCTACTTTTATATCACCTGATGGAGAACGTACGTTCGGTACTTATCTGGGTGCTGCCGCCACATTGAAGGCCGAAGAGCTTTCGAGAGAGATGTTCAAGGGGTACACTTATTTGTTCATTGAAGGTTATCTGGTGCAGGACCACGACATGATACTTCGTGCCATAGAGTTGGCCAAGGAAGCCGGATTGCAGGTTTGCCTGGATATGGCAAGTTATAATATCGTGGAGCAAGACCATGAATTCTTCTCTTTATTGATAAACAAGTATGTGGATATTGTGTTTGCCAATGAAGAAGAGGCAAAGGCATTTACCGGTAAGGAGCCGCAGGAAGCACTGGGCATCATTGCCAAAATGTGCAGCATAGCCATTGTGAAGATGGGAGCCAAGGGTTCACTCATCCGTAAGGGTACGGAAGAAGTGCATGTGGATGCTGTTGTAGTGGATAGAGTGATAGACACAACCGGTGCAGGCGATTATTTTGCCGCCGGATTCTTATACGGACTGACTTGCGGACACTCATTGGAGAAATGTGGTAAGACCGGTTCTATTTTATCAGGGAACATCATCCGGGTGATTGGTGCTGAGATGCCGGCCGAGTGGTGGGAAGACATTAAAACGAAAATCAGTGAATTATAATAAATAAGATATGAAGAGATTTCTGAAAGTGCGCTGGATAACTGCCTCGGTTCTGGTGGTAGGTGCGGTTGTCTTTTTTAGTTTCAAGAGTGGTGATAACCGCAATTTCCAGATTGCAAAGAACTTGGATGTATTCAATTCCATTGTGAAGGAACTGGATATGTTCTATGTGGATACGCTGGATCCGAATAAGACGATACGTGAGGGTATCGATGCAATGCTTTATTCACTGGATCCTTATACAGAATATTATCCTGAAGAAGATCGGAGCGAACTGGAGCAGATGCTGAAGGGTTCTTATGGCGGTATAGGTTCTATCATTCGTTATGAGCCGAAATTGAAACGTACGGTGGTTGTAGAACCTTATGAGAATATGCCTGCTGCGGAAGTAGGACTGAAAGCCGGCGATATTTTGCTTGAGATAGATGGGAAAGACCTGGCCGGAAATACGGACGTGAGTAAAATGCTGCGCGGTCAGGTAGGTACGAGCTTTCAATTGAAAGTAGAGCGCCCCGGCGAAACGAAACCTTTGGAATTTACGGTTGTTCGTAAGAGTATCCAGTTGCCGTTCATTCCTTATTATGGAAAGTTGGATAATAATGTAGGTTATATCAGTTTGAGCACTTTCTCCGGCAATCCTTCCAAGGAGTTCAAAAAGGCTTTTCTGGATTTGAAGAAACAGGGCATTACCTCGTTGATTATTGACTTGCGTAATAATACAGGTGGATTGTTGGAAGAAGCGGTGGAGATAGCTAATTACTTCCTGCCCCGTGGCAAGATGATTGTAACGACAAAAGGCAAGATTAAACAGGCTAGCAATAGCTACAAGACGTTACGCGAACCTTTGGATACGGATATCCCTCTGGCTGTGTTGGTGAATAGTAATACAGCTTCTGCCTCTGAAATCCTTGCAGGTGCTTTGCAGGATTATGACCGGGCGTTGATCGTAGGTAACCGTACTTTCGGAAAAGGTCTCGTACAGGTGCCTCGCACGTTGCCTTACGGCGGTACGATGAAGGTGACCACTTCTAAGTATTATATTCCCAGCGGACGTTGTGTACAGGCGATAGACTATAAACACCGGAATCCTGACGGTAGTGTAGGACGTATTCCCGATAGTCTGACCACCGTATTCCATACAGCTGTCGGACGTGAAGTGCGTGATGGTGGAGGTGTGACACCGGATGTGGTAGTGGAGCAGGAAAAACTGCCGAATATCTTGTTCTATCTGGTCAATGATAATCTGATATTCAATTATGCAACGCAATATTGCCAGAAACATCCCACAATTGCTTCTCCTGAGAACTTTGAGGTAACTGATGCTGATTATGCCGAATTCAAGGAGATGGTGAAGAAAGCCGACTTCAAATATGACCAGCAGAGTGAGAAGATTCTGAAGAACCTGAAAGAAATGGCCGAATTCGAAGGATACCTGACGGATGCTTCCGAAGAGTTCAAGGCACTTGAACAGAAACTCACCCATAATCTGGATCGCGACCTTGATTACTTCTCAAAGGACATCAAGAACATGATTGCACAGGACATCATCAAGCGTTATTATTTCCAACGCGGCGGCATCATCCAGCAGTTGAAGGATGATAATGATTTGAATGAAGCCGTGAAGGTGTTGAACGATCCTGCAAAATACAAGGAAATGCTGAGCGTTCCGGTTGCAAAGAACTGATTATAAAACTATAAACGGGTAAATCCGTCAATTATCTTTTCTCTTTTCTTTAAAGATAATCGGCAGATTTACCCGTTTTTTAGATAGAAACTCCTACCTTTGCTTAAAGATTACCGTAAAGCAACGTCTATGAGAACAACTCTGCTATTATTTTGTATCTTTTCTCTATTTAGTAGTTTATCACGAGGTTCTTCTATTCCGTTCTCTCCCATCGTGAGAAGTTATTCCGTATCCAATTATAATGCAGGTATTCAGAACTGGTCTGTTGCCCAGGATGAGAGGGGAATCATGTATATTGGTAACAACAAGGGGTTGTTGGAATTTGACGGGAACAGGTGGAAACTGCATGAGTTGCCTACTAAGAATATTGTGCGCGCTGTATACATTGGTGAAGACGGAAAAATATTTGTAGGCTCTTTTGAAGAGTTCGGCTACTTTGAACGTGACTCGTTGGACAGTCTTGTATACCATTCATTGAAAGATGAAGTGAAAGATTTCCGGTTTCAGAATGATGAAATCTGGAGTATTGTGCCGGTGCAGGATGAGATTGTATTCCAGTCTTTTGGTTCTTTATTCATTTATGATGGACATACCGTGAGAGGTATCCGCACGAAATCGCTCCCGCTGAATCTGTTTCAGGTAGGTGATACCTTTTATTCCCAACTGATAAATGAAGGGCTTTCTATCTTTATAAATGATGGGTTTGAGCACCTGATTGATCGAAAATTGCTTGGAGACAGTGATGTCATGGCAGGACTCTCATATGATGACGGCGCTTTGCTGCTGACCAGGAATAGTGGCGGCTTCATTTATCAACATGGAAAGGTAGTGAAATGGCATACGGAATGTGATGCTGAACTGGAGAAGTACACCGTTAACCGGGCAGTGATGACGAAAGATAGCTGTTATGTCATCGGTACTATATCCAACGGAGTTTATGCGATAGATAAAAAGGGGCGGTTACTCTGGAAGGAAAACACGGATAGTCGCTTGCAGAACAACACGGTTCTGGGACTTTACTGTGATGCCGATAATAATGTCTGGGTGGCTTTGGACGAAGGAATAGCTTATATACTGAATAACTCCCTGGTATATTATTATGAACCTCCTTACCGGAAGATTGGTATGATTTATGATGTACTGGTAAAAGAAGATGAGGCTTATGTGGCTTCCAATCAGGGCGTTTATCGGATGAAGAGTGGAAAGTTGGAACTTGTTCCGGGATTGGAGGAACAAGCATGGTACGTCAAAGAGTGGGGAAACCAGATTCTTTGCGGGCATAATAAAGGTACTTTTCAGATATCAGGCTTGCAGGCATCATTGATTTCGGACGTAAGGGGGGCAATGTGCATGCGGGAAATATATTTCGAAGGACGTCCTTGGTTATTGCAGGGGACTTATACGTTCTTGAATCTATATAAGGAAAATCCTTCCGGCGTCTGGAGTTTCCTGAATTCATTAGGTGGGTTTACTCATATGGTGCGAGGCATAGAAGTGGATCACCGGGGGAATATCTGGATAAAGCATTTGCGGAAGGGATTGTTCCGCTTACGGATCAGTCCGGATCTGAAGAGGGTAGAGGACCTCAAAATATATATGGAACTGGGAGATGTGAAAGATGGGAATTTCTCTCTCTTTAAAATTAACGGTCGGGTAGTCTTTTCAAACGGAAAGGCATTCTATACTTATGAAGATATGACTGACTCGATAATCCCCTACGAGGTGATGAATGAGCAGTTACCGGAGCTGAAAGGGATAAATGATGTGAGTCATGCAGGCGGTAATATGTATTGGTTTGTCAGTGGGCGGATGGCGTATCTGGTGAAGTGTGAGATGAATGTCTTTCAGATTGAACATCGGGTTCCATTTTCTTTGTTCGAAGGGCTGTCGATAGAAGAGCGGGCGGCAATGGTGTATGACAAAGGTAGTAAGAGTTCTTATCTCTGTTTGAACAATGCCATTGCCCGTATCGAGGCGGATAGTGCTCTACTGTATAAGTCTCCTGTCAGGCGTTCTTTATGGGTTGCGGGTATAACGGCAGAAGCTGAATGGACGGGGCAGAAGAAGTATTTGCCTGTACAGGAAGAAAACAAGATAGAGGCAGAGTTTAGTACGGTGAGTTTCTCTTTGTGTTATCCGGTTTATAATAACTATACCTATAAAGTCAGGTACAAGTTGGAAGGTCTTAATGACCAATGGGTAGATGATGGGCGTAGTCTGGAGAAAAAATATACCCGTTTGCCTTTTGGTTCTTATGTTTTCAAAGCGGAAGTATATGATGGAAACCAGATTCTGGCATCGGCAACACTTCCTTTCGTAATATTGAGGCCTTGGTACCTGTCCTATTGGGCTATCAGTGGTTATGTGCTTGTAGGGCTGATTCTGTTGTTATTGTTGCAATACATGGTCTATCAGTCCGTAAAGAAGAAGAAAGACCGTGTGATTGAACAACAGCGGATAACCCACCAGGCTGAGATTGAACTGCAAGAGAAGAAGATTATCGAGCTTGAGAAAGAGCAACTTGAAGCGGACCTGCGTTTCAAGAGCAAGGAATTATCGGGAGTAGTAATGACTAATATTGCCCATCAGGAATTCCTGAATTCCTTGAAAGAAGAGATACAGCAGCAGAAGCTATCTGGACAATACACACGGAAGAACCTGGATAAACTGCTTGCTTTGGTGAATAACAACATCGTTTCGGACGAAGAGAACTGGAACATGTTTCAGGCTAACTTTGACCGGATACACGAGAACTTCTTCCGGAATCTGAAACAACAGTATCCTGACCTGACATCGGGTGACTTGCGCTTCTGCGCTTTGCTTCGCCTGAACCTTCCGACGAAGGAGATTGCGAAGCTGCTGAACATCTCGATACGTGGAGTGGATGCGGCAAGATACCGTCTGCGTAAGAAGTTCAACCTGCCTCAGGAAGATAGTCTGACGGATTTTATGATAAACTTTAAGTAGTTGATTCTTAGTTTGATAAAGTAAAAGGAAGTACTAAAATAGTACTTCCTTTTTGGGTAATATTCCCTAAAGGTACTTTTGTTGTAGTACCGGATTATGAAAGTTTGAGGGGCTTTCCCTTTATTTGCAGAGAAATCATTTTTCTCCAATAATAATAAAGAATGAAAAGCATGAGACATTTATCCCTTAAGTTACAATTGTTTTTAATGTTGTTGATGTTTGTATCTGTTAGTGTACAAGCACAGAAATCTCCTTTAGACATGGACCGCTTCATCGACGATTTGATGAAGAAGATGACCCTCGAAGAGAAAATAGGCCAGTTGAACCTTCCGGTGACGGGAGAGATTACTACCGGCCAGGCCAAGAGCAGTAATGTGGCCAAACGTATCCGCGCCGGTGAAGTGGGCGGTCTTTTCAATCTGAAAGGGGTGGAACGCATCCGCGACGTACAGAAACAGGCGATTGAAGAGAGTCGCCTCGGTATTCCCCTTCTGTTTGGTATGGATGTAATTCATGGGTATGAAACAGTATTTCCTATACCTTTGGGCCTGTCATGCACGTGGGATATGAAAGCCATTGAAGAATCTGCGCGCATCGCTGCCATTGAAGCCAGTGCCGACGGTATTTGCTGGACATTCAGCCCGATGGTGGATGTTTCCCGCGATGCCCGTTGGGGGCGTGTTTCCGAAGGTAACGGTGAAGATCCTTTCTTGGGAGCTGCAATTGCACGCGCCATGGTGCGTGGTTATCAGGGAAAAGATATGAGCCGTAATAATGAAATCATGGCTTGCGTGAAGCACTTTGCCTTGTATGGTGCACCGGAAGCCGGACGTGATTATAATACAGTGGATATGAGCCATCAGCGTATGTTCAATGAATATATGTTGCCTTATCGGGCAGCTGTAGAAGAAGGTGTGGGCAGTGTTATGGCTTCGTTCAACGAAGTGGACGGAGTGCCGGCCACCGGAAATAAATGGTTGATGACGGATGTGCTTCGCAAGCAATGGGGCTTTGGCGGATTCGTAGTGACGGATTACACCGGTATCACCGAAATGACGGACCATGGCATGGGCGATACGCAGGCAGTTGCCGCCTTGGCACTGAATGCAGGTGTCGATATGGATATGGTGAGCGATGCTTTCACGAGTACCCTTAAGAAGTCTCTGGAAGAAGGCAAGGTTTCCGTAAAGGCTGTCGATGCTGCTTGTCGCCGTATTCTGGAAGCTAAGTACAAACTTGGTCTTTTTGATAATCCTTATAAGTATTGCGATGTAACCCGTCCGAAGAAAGAAGTCTTTACTAAAGAGCACCGTGCCATTGCCCGCAAAACAGCTTCGGAAAGTTTTGTGCTGTTGAAGAATGAAGGCAATGTGCTTCCGCTGGCAAAAAAAGGAACGATTGCCGTAGTGGGGCCTTTGGCGGATAGCCGTAGCAACATGCCGGGTACGTGGAGCGTGGCTGCCGTGATGAATAAATATCCTTCGCTGATTGAAGGACTGAAAGATGTGGTAGGCGGCAAAGCCAGGATTCTTACGGCAAAAGGCAGCAACCTGATGAGCGATGCCGAATATGAAGAACGTGCCACCATGTTTGGACGCACTTTGCACCGTGATAACCGTACAGACAAAGAATTGCTGGATGAAGCTCTCGCTGTGGCAGCCAAGTCGGATGTGATTGTTGCCGCCCTGGGTGAATCTTCTGAAATGAGCGGTGAAAGCAGTTGCCGCACAGACCTTGAAATGCCGGATACGCAACGTGTACTTTTGCAGGAATTACTGAAAACCGGTAAACCGGTAGTACTGGTATTGTTCACCGGCCGTCCTTTGGTGCTGAACTGGGAACAGGAAAATGTGCCCGCCATCCTGAATGTATGGTTTGGTGGTAGTGAAGCCGCCCTTGCCATTGGTGATGTATTGTTCGGCAATGTAAATCCGAGCGGCAAACTGACGATGACTTTCCCGAAAAATGTGGGGCAGATTCCTTTGTTCTATAACCATAAGAATACCGGCCGTCCTCTGGCGGAGGGCAAATGGTTCCAGAAGTTCCGCAGCAACTATCTGGATGTTGATAATGAGCCGCTCTATCCGTTCGGATATGGTTTGAGCTACACTACTTTCTCTTACAGTGACATTACATTGGATCAATCGTCCATGAACATTAACGGTGAAATCACAGCCACCGTAACGGTGACCAATACCGGAAAGCGTGATGGTGCCGAAGTGGTGCAGCTTTACATCCGCGACCTTGTGGGCAGTGTAACCCGTCCGGTGAAAGAACTGAAAGGCTTTGAGAAAATCTTCCTGAAAGCTGGTGAAGCGAGACAAGTATCTTTTAAGATAACGTCCGATATGCTGAAGTTCTACAACTACAATCTGGATTTTGTGTGCGAACCGGGTGACTTTGAAGTGATGATAGGTACTGACAGCCGCAACGTGAATAAGGCTTTGTTCACCCTTCATTAACCCCTTTTAATAATCCTAAAACCCGTTGGCGGAATTAGCCGTTGGCCTGGCTTTAGTCAGGAACATATCAAATAGGTATCTGGTCCGTACCTGCTCCGTAGCAAATTCGGTTAAAGGTACCTCTAACCGAATTTGCTACGGAGCAGGTACGGACCAGATACGGACCAGGTGTGAACAGACCCAGTCTTGAGTCCTTGCAGACGCGAGGAAGAAAACATTAATTCCGCCAACGGGTTCCTAAAGTAAAGTTATACTGAAAGAGTTCTTCCAATAAAGCTCCGGAATCGGAAGCGGGTAAGGACGATATGGGAACATGGAAACTTTATTGAAAATAAACATCTGATAACTAGTTTGTTCCGCTAGAGTGTAGTAGTTATAAAGTAGTACTTTGATAAAGCGTGGTACTCTTGTGGTAGCCCGTTTTTTGACTTAAATCAATTTATGCTATACGTTTGCGGAGTAATTTTAAATCAATACAAAATGAAGAAGAATCTATTAATTACATGTATGATGTTGTTGTTCGCTGTCGTTTCGATGGCACAGAACAAGATTACAGTTTCGGGTGTCATTACTGACAAGACAGGCGAGACTGTTATAGGCGCTTCGGTCCGGGTAAAGGGACAGGAGAATATGGGAACGATTACCGATATTGACGGAAAGTACCAGCTTTCGGGCGTGCCGGCCAATGCCACTTTGGTATTCAGCTATATTGGTATGAAAGAGCAGGAAGTGGCACTTAACGGTCGTTCTAACGTCAACGTAGCGATGGAAGAAGATAGCCAGCTCATCGAAGAAGTGGTTGTAGTGGGTTACGGTAGTGCCAAGAAACGCGATTTGACCGGTTCTATCGTAACGGTGAAAGCTGCCGACATTGCTTCCAAACCATCTGTTAATCCTTTAGCTTCTATTCAAGGTAAGGTTGCCGGTGTGCAGGTAGTCAATACAGGCCGTGCCGGACAAGATCCTGAAATCCGTGTTCGCGGTACGAACTCTATCAACGGTTATACTCCGCTGTATGTAGTCGACGGATTGTTCACCGATAATATCAACTATTTGAATACGGCTGATATTGAATCCATGGAAATTCTGAAAGACCCTTCTTCCCTGGCTATTTTTGGTGTACGCGGTGCCAATGGAGTTATCATTATCACTACCAAGAAGGCTAAAGAAGGCAAGACTCAGGTCAACATCAACGGTTCAGTAGGTTGGAAGACAGTTACCGACCATGTCAGCCTGACCAATGCAGAGCAGTTCAAGATGCTCTATAATGAACAACGTATGAACCAAGGCGGTGATCCGTACGACTACACCGTGTGGAATGCAGATACCGACTGGCAGGATGAAATGTTCCAGACTGGTTTCCTCACTAACAATACGGTTAGCATTATGGCTTCGGGAGAAAGAAGCAAATTCTATTTAGGTTTGGGATATGTGATGGAAGAAGGTTCCATTCAAAGTGAAAAGCTGAATAAGTTTACAGTAAATCTGCATAGCGAACATAAAGTAACCGACTTCCTGCGCTTCGGTTTTCAGGTGAACGGTGTGCGTGCCTTGTATCCTGATGCAAAGGGTGTGGGTTCTGCCCTGAAAGCAGCTCCGATTGCTCCTGTCTATGAGCAGGAAAGCGGTCTACTGCACACGCTTCCCGATTTCCAGCGCGCCCAGGTATGGAATCCGATGATTGAGCCCGTATTGAGAGGTGCTCATAACAAGTCTGCCAATTACCGTATGGCTGGAAATATCTATGGTGAACTTGACCTGATGAAGAACCTGACTTTTAAAGCTACTTTCTCTCTGGATTATGCTTCCAACCAGTCACGTTCTTATTCTCCGCTCATCTATGTGTACAATCCGGATGTGGAAGGCGGTAAAGAAAGGCTGACGGATAAAGAAAGTGTCAGCCAGTCCAAGTCTACCTCAATGGCTGCACAGTCTGACTATGTATTGACCTATATCAACCAGTTCGGCGATCATGGACTGACACTGACGGCCGGTCTTACGACAAACTATAATGAGTACTCTGACTTGTCAGGCGGTCGCAGCCAGTTGCCGGGTTATGGTGTTCCCATTGGCGAAGACGAGGATAAGTGGTGGATTTCCATTATCGACGATCCCACATCAGCTACTAACGGAGCATCCCAATACAAGCGTTTCACCATGTCCTATCTGTTCCGTGCACTGTATAACTATAAAAACCGTTACTTGTTTAATGCCTCTTATCGTCGCGACGGTTCTTCCGTATTCAAGAGAACAGGAAATACATGGGATAACTTCTACTCATTCGGTGCCGGTTGGGTAATGAGTGAAGAGGACTTCATGAAGAAACAAAATGTGATTGATTATCTGAAGCTGAAAGGTTCGTGGGGAGTTTTGGGAAGTCAGAACACAGGCGGTTCCCGGTATCCGGCTTATCCCAACATCACAAGTTCGGGCTCAGCCGTCTTCGGTGACAATGTGATTGCAGGTAAAGGACCGGACAAACTTATTTCGCAGACATTGGGCTGGGAACGCAACTACTCATGGGAAGTAGGCTTCGATATGCATCTGCTGGGTGGTCGCATGCAGTTGTCTCCCGTTTATTACAACAAGACAACGAAAGATTTGCTGACCACTGTTCCCGGGCTTTCAGGCACGGTTCCTGCATTGCAGAATACAGGTGAGATTCGTAACCGTGGTTTTGAATTGTCGGCATCCTGGAACGATAAAATCGGTGAAGACTGGCGTTATGGCGTTTCTGCCAACCTGACTACCATTGATAATAAAGTGGTGTCACTGATAAGCAAGGACTACTCCATCATCAACGGTGTTTCCCGTGTGTCCGAAGGTTATCCCATCGGTTACTTCTATGGATATAAAGTGGCAGGAGTTTATCAGAACGAGACGGATATCGAAACCTCATTCCCCAATCAGGTAGCTTCCGTGAAGCCGGGTGACTTGAAGTTTGCCGATGTCAATGGAGACGGTATCATTTCAGAGAAAGACCGTACGATGATTGGTAATCCTACTCCTGATTTTACGTATGGCTTTAATGTAAGTCTGGGCTATAAGAACTTTGACTTGAGTGTGGATATGATGGGAGTTTATGGAAATGAGGTTTATCGCGATTGGGATGGCAGTGCTTATGCACAGTTCAACTATCGCACAGAGCGTCTGAACCGCTGGCATGGCGAAGGAACATCCAATTGGGAACCGATTCTTGATCCGTCCCGTTCCGTAAACCTGGAAGCCTCTTCTTACTTCGTAGAGGACGGCAGTTTCTTCCGCATCCGTAACATAGAATTGGGCTATACCTTCGATCCCCGTTTGCTGAGCCGCATCAAGTTGCAAGCTTTGCGCATCTATGGTAACATCCAGAACCCCAAGACGTGGAGTCGTAACACCGGATATACTCCGGAAGTGGGTGGTAGCGCAACCTCGTTCGGTATTGATGGTGGAGGATACCCGATGCCGGTTGTGTATACCTTGGGCTTTAATTTATCATTCTAAACATGAAATCTAATAAAAGAAAGACGATCAGTATGAAAAAGATATTTTATTATATAATGGCTTTGGCACTGGGATGTTCTCAGATGTCATGCAGTGACCTGTTAGACCAGAAACCTCAGGGATCATTGACCGAAGATGACCTGACCGGAGGTACCTATGAGACACAGATCTTTAATATGTATGCTCTGCTCCGTGGTTATCATATCGTGTCGGGAAACACGGCGCTGGCTATTCATGGCATGCGCTCGGAAGATGCGGAAAAGGGAAGTACATTGTCTGACGGAGCTGCGACGGGAAAGATGTTCGATGACTTTGAATATGCTGCAAGTAACGGCATGATAAAAAGTTACTGGAACGCTAACTATACGTTGATTCATAAAGCCAATGATGTATTGGAAGAGATGAAGTCGAACCCGTCATTGACAGGCGGCGACCTGATAAATAAAGGGGAAGCCCTATTCATGCGTGCTTTCTGCTATTTCAATCTGGTGCGTGCTTTTGGTGAAGTGCCTCTGATTGATTTTAAGGTAGAGACTGTGGCAGATGCCAATATACCCAAGTCTTCTGTTGCCCAGATTTACACCTTGATTGATGAAGACCTGAGCAATGCGGAATCTTGTTTGCCGCGTACCTGGGAGGCACAATACGTTGGCCGTCTTAGCTGGGGGGCAGCCCGCGCTTTGCATGCCCGTACCTACATGATGCGTAATGACTGGAATAATATGCGTGCTGCGGCAGAAGATGTGATCGCTTCCGGTTTATATAACCTGAATACACCTTACGAAACCATTTTCCGTGAAAAAGGAGAAAACTGTAGTGAGTCTGTCCTGGAACTGCAATGTACTTCTACTACGGCTCTCCCGGGTTCCAATGATATCGGTAGCCAGTATGCCCAAGTGCAGGGATGTCGTGGAGCCGGTGAATGGAATTTAGGTTGGGGACAACATACTGCTACCCAATTATTGGCCGACGCATTTGAAGAAGGTGATCCCCGAAAAGATGAGACCCTGTTGTATTTCATCAAGACGGGAGAAGACCCATCGACAATTCCTGCCAACAAACCTTATGGTGAAAAGCCGATTGCCAATGCTGACGTGATAGCTAAGTATTTCAATAAGAAAGTATATACTGATCCGGCTTTGCGTACACTGTACACAAAGAGTGGATATTGGGTGAACATCCGTCTGATCCGTTACTCTGATGTAGTATTGATGGCTGCGGAAGCAGCTTGCGAAACGGGCGACAAGACTAATGCGAAGAGATACCTTGAGATGGTGCGTAGTCGTGCCCGCGGCACGAACGGCAATATCCTGCCGGAGGTGACTACCGATGACCAGAACGAATTGCGCGAAGCTATCCGTCACGAACGTCGGGTTGAACTGGGCATGGAATTCGACCGTTTCTACGACCTCGTGCGTTGGGGAATTGCCAAAGAAGTGCTGCATGCTGCCGGAAAGACCGGTTATCAGGACAAGCACGCATTGTTGCCTCTGCCTCAGGACGAGATTGACAAATCAAACGGTGTATTAGTTCAGAACCCTAATTATTAATCCATATAGTAACGACCATGAAAAGATATATAAACTTATTGCTGGCCTTCGGTTTGTCGGCATTCACACTGCAATCTTGCTTCCAGGATATGGATCATCCGGCTTTCGACTATCCGGACAGTTCCGCCGGGAAAGAGTATTCACCGATGAAACTATTCCTGCCTTTTGAGAATGATATGCGCGATAAAGGCAACTACACCTTTTTGATGAGCGCCGGTGGAGAAATCACCTATACTGACGGAGTCAACGGACAGGCTTATCAGGGAACGAAAGACTCTTACCTGCTGGCACGTGTCCCTTCTTACCTGAACGATACCATACCCGAACTGGGAAGCTGTACGGTTGCTTTCTGGATGAAAACAACGAGAAACACGTCAGCTTACGGTATTTTCAGTATCCCCAACACCAAGACTTTCTGGGGTAATTTCGATATCTACCTGGAAAATACGGGCAGCGAAACCCAGGCTTTCTTCAAGATGCACCTCTACAACTGTACATCAGTGAAGGACAATGACGAGAGATGGGTGGAGGCTAAGGTTGACAATGTCTTTGGTACTGAATGGGTGCATATGGCATTCGTTTACGACGGGGATAACTCGATGATGACGGTTTACCGGAACGGTGAAAGTGCTCTTACAAAGGAACTTCCCGGATATGGAAAGCTTAAATTCAAAGATTGGGGTACGTTTGCTATCGGAGCATTCCAGTTCAGCACTAAGCCCAGCCTGACGGAAGGTGCGGGTGCACAGAGTTGGGCATCCAATTTCCCGGGACAGTTAGACCAGTTCCGTTTCTACGACAGAGCTATATCCGCATCTGAGATAAAACAACTTTATTCCGGTAAAGAATAACAAACATGAAGAACGTAGTGAATATGAGAGTCATTTATTTCATGCTATGCCTGTTGTTGGCGGCTTGCAGCAAAGATGATGCCCCGGAAACACCCGGTGCGTTTGAACTGAAAAGCATCTCTATCGGTGACAAGCAGGATCAGAGCTCTTTCGACAATGTAGCTCCCGATGCCGGTATCGTGCTTACCTTTACGGATGCGGTGGATGAGGCATCGGCCCGTGCCAACATTGCCCTGAAACAGAACGATCAGGCAGTGGCATGCAACTTCAGTTTATCGGGTGCCGATAAACTCTCTTTGACACCAACAGGTGGCTTTAAGAGCTTTTCCTCATACAAACTGGTAATCAATCCGGGGGTGAAATCCACCTCCGGAGTATTACTCTCCAACGGCAAGGTTTATGAAATTAAAACCGGAATGGACGATTCGGATAAATTCGACCGTATTCCCGATGAAGAATTGCTGACCTTGGTGCAGAAGCAAACTTTCAAGTATTTCTGGAATTTCGGGCACGAACATTCGGGAATGGCGCGTGAACGTACCACTTCCGCCGATGTGGTAACCACCGGAGGCACAGGCTTTGGGGTGATGGCTATGCTGGTGGCAGCCGAAAGAGGCTTTGTTACCCGTCAGGAAGCTCTCGGCAGAGTGCAGAAGATTGTTACTTTCCTGGATGAAGAGTGCACGAGTTATCACGGTGCCTATTCGCATTGGATTAACGGCTCTACGGGCAAGACCCAGCCTTTCGGTGATAAAGATGACGGTGCCGACCTGGTGGAAACCTCCCTGCTCTTTCAGGGACTACTGGCAGCCCGTGCTTACTTCAAAGAAGCTTCGGAAGCCGAGAGCAAGTTGCGTTCCGACATCACCCGCCTATGGGAAGCCATCGAATGGACCTGGTTCCAGAAAAACGGGGAATCAGTGCTCTATTGGCATTGGAGTCCTAACTACGGATTTGAGAAGAACCTGCCCATCAGAGGGTGGAATGAGTGTCTGATTACGTATGTACTCGCTGCTTCTTCGCCTACGTACCCCATCGACAAGACTGTCTATGAGGCAGGATGGGCAAGGAATGGCGGCTTCAGGAATGGCAACACTTATTACGGTTATAAACTCCCGTTAGGTGCCGAGAAGGGCGGACCGTTGTTTTTGTCCCAATACTCCTTTCTCGGCATTAACCCGAAAGGGCTAAAAGACTCATATGCAGACTACTGGGAACAGAACCGGAACCACACCTTGATAAACTACAACTATTGTAAAGAGAATCCCAAAGGCTATGCCGGTTATGGAACTTCCTGCTGGGGATTGACGGCCAGCGATGGCGACAGTGGATATTCCGCCCATTCACCCTCCAACGATAAAGGTGTGATTGCTCCTACGGCTGCCCTTTCGGCTTTCCCCTATACACCGGAAGAGTCTTTGTCCGCTTTACACTTCTTCTATTATAAGATGGGTGACAAACTCTGGAGGGACTATGGCTTTGTAGATGCTTTTAACCTGACAGCCAACTGGTATGATAATCAATGTATCGCCATCGACCAGGGACCGATTATCTGCATGATAGAGAACCACAGGACAGGAATGCTCTGGAATTTGTTCATGGCTATACCGGACATTCAGCAAGGATTGAAGAAATTGGGTTTTGAGAGCCCGGCATTAAACTAATAGATTGATTATTATGAGAATATTGATATATTTAATACTTTTGCTCTATCCATTCAGCCTGCTTCCGGCAGCTTCGGGGGGCAAGAAAGAGAAGTCATTGTCCGATGAAGAACTGATGACTCTGGTGCAGAAGCAAACTTTTCGTTACTTCTGGGATTACGGGCATCCGGTTTCGGGGCTGGCGCGCGAACGTAGTAATGGTAGCGATGATATTGTGACTATCGGCGGTTCGGGTTTCGGAGTGATGGCTATCATCGTCGGTGCGGAGCGTGGTTTCGTTACCCGCGAGCAGGCAGCGGAGCGTATGCTGAAGATTGTTAGCTTCCTGAACGACAAGAGCACGAACAGTTATCATGGCATCTGGGCGCACTGGATAGACGGGCAGACAGGAAAGACCGTCCCTTTCAGCCGGAAAGATGATGGAGCCGACCTGGTGGAATCTGCCTTTATGTTCGAAGGCTTGCTGGCTGCACACCAGTACTTTGACAAAGATACCCCGGTGGAAAGAAACATCCGGGGGCTTATCAACGGATTGTGGCGTCAGGCGGAATGGAACTGGTTCACCAATGGCGAAGACGTGCTTTACTGGCACTGGTCGCCTAATAACGGTTGGGCAATGAACCATCAGATTAAGGGGCATAATGAGTGTCACATCACTTATATCCTTGCCGCTGCTTCGCCCACCTATCCCATTGCGGAATCGGTGTATCATAAAGGATGGGCCAACTCCATCGTTTTCAGGAACGGTAAACAGTTCTATGATATAACATTGCCTTTGGGAACTGATTTTGGCGGCCCGCTGTTCTTTACCCATTATTCCTATATGGGGCTCGACCCGCGCGGATTGAAAGACCGTTATGCAGATTACGAGGAGCAGATGAAGGCTCATACTTTGATAAACCGTGCCTATTGCATCGACAACCCGAAGGGATACAAAGGATATGGTGCACAATGCTGGGGACTGACAGCCAGTGACGGGGATAAAGGTTATTCGGCCCATTGCCCCGGCAACGACCGTGGAGTGATTACTCCCACAGCTGCCTTGTCTTCCATCCCTTACGCGCCGGAATATTCGCTTCAGGCCATGCGCTACTTCTATGAAGAGTTGGGCGGTAAACTTTGGGGGGAATATGGTTTTAAGGATGCTTTCAACTTGACGGAGAACTGGTTTGCACCTTCGTATCTGGCCATCGACCAGGGACCTATTGTGGTGATGATTGAAAACTACCGCACGGGTCTCATCTGGAAGCTCTTTATGAGCCATCCGGATGTACAGAGCGGACTGAAGAAATTAGGGTTTACGTCCCCTTACTTAAAATAAATACAAGATACCATGAAAAAGATGTTTTTTAATAGTGTATTAGTTGCTTTCGTCCTGCTTGTCGCTTCGTGCGGCAGGCAGCCGGAAGCTAAGATTGATGTCATGTCGTACAATATTCGTCTGGACCACGTGGCAGATAGTCTGAACAACTGGAAGTACCGCAAGGATAATGCGGCAAAGATGATTGCCTACTATGCTCCCGATGTGGTGGGCATGCAGGAAGTCGTGAAGAACCAGTTGGACGATTTAAAGAACCGTCTTCCCCAATATACCGCTCTGGGCGTGGGGCGTGCGGATGGAAAGGAGGCAGGGGAATATTGTTCCCTTTTCTATAAGACGGACCGTTTTGAACTGATAAAGAGCGGAAATTTCGGTTTGAGCGAAACTCCCGATACGATTGGAGTGAAGGGATGGGATGCCGCTTGCGAGCGCATCGTGACCTGGGCTATCCTGAAAGATAAGGCCAGTGGCAAGAAACTGGCAGCTTTCAACACTCACTTCGACCACGTAGGGAAAGTGGCGCGTCGTGAGAGCGCCAAGTTACTGCTTGCGAAGATGCACGAACTTGCAGAGGGCTTGCCCATAATCCTGACGGGCGACTTCAACGGAACGGTAGACTCGGAACCAATTACTATCCTCTCTGGTGGTGGAATGAAGAACGCCTATTCCGTTGCCTCTACAGTCTACGGTCCGGCATGGAGCTTCCACAACTTTGGCCGCATCCCGGTTGAGAATCGCCAGTTGATTGATTTTATATTTGTCAACGGACAGGTGACTGCTGATAAGTTCCGGGTGATAGACGATAAACCGGATGACGGATATTTGTCAGACCATACCCCCATTATTGCCGGTCTGACGCTTCATTAATCATTTATTTGATATAGAAACCTATGAAAGACAAACTCTCTTTAGGGCTTGTCCTGCTCCCTTTTGTTCCTTCGGCAACGCTGCAGGGACAGGGGCAAGACATCCAAAATGAACGCCCTAACATTATCTTTATCATGAGTGATGACCATGCCCGTCAGGCAATGAGTATCTACGGGCATCCCATCGGTAAGGTCGCTCCGACTCCGAATATCGACCGTATCGGACACGAAGGAGCGGTTTTCCAGAATAACTACTGCTGCAACTCCATTTCCGGTCCGAGCCGTGCCGCCATCCTTACGGGTAAGCATAGTCACAAGAACGGTTTCATGAAGAACTGGGCAAAAGGTTTCGACGGCGCTCAACAAACGCTGCCGAAGATATTGCAGGCAAATGGCTACGAAACCGCCATCATCGGCAAATGGCACCTTATTTCCCGCCCGACCGGGTTCGACCATTGGATGATTCTCAACGACCAGGGAGAATATTGCAATCCGCATTTCATTACGGAGAAAGATACCACCCGTCACCTGGGATATGTGACGGACCTGATTACCCGTTACACGGAAGAGTGGCTCGACGGACGGAAAGATAAGAACAAGCCTTTCTTCCTGATGATGCACCATAAAGCAGTGCACCGCAACTGGGTGCCTGCCGAGAGACATTATCATCTGTATGAGCACACCACCTTCCCGCTTCCCGATAACTATTTCGATGCTTACGAGGGGCGCTATGCCGCACAGATGCAGAAGATGAATATATATTGTGACATGTACGAGGGCCACGACCTGAAAATGGTTGCCGGTATGGACAGCGACAGCCTGCTGTTCGACCCTTGGCCGCATGCTTTCTTGGGGACTATGGAGCCGGATGAGCGCCGCCGTTTCCTCGATGCATATCGTGACCGTAATAATGAGTTCTACTCTAAGCAACGTTCTTTCAAAGAAGTAGCGGAGTGGAAATACCAGCGTTACCTGCAAGATTATATGGGCGTTGTGGCAAGCGTGGACGAAAGTGTGGGAGAGATTCTGGACTACCTGAAACGTACCGGACTGGACAAGAACACAATAGTTGTCTACACCACCGACCAGGGCTTCTATCTGGGTGAGCATGGATGGTTCGACAAACGTTTTATGTACGAAGAGTCCTTCGGCATGCCGATGGTGATGCGCTGGCCGGGGCATATCAAACCGGAAACCCAGGTGACCGGACTGACGCAGAACATTGATTTTGCACCTACCTTCCTGGATATGTGCGGCATTGAAGTTCCCCGGGATATGCAGGGCGTGTCTTTCCGTCCGTTGGTGGAGAAGGGAAAAACGCCGCGTGACTGGCGTAAATCGCTCTATTATCATTATTATGAGTTTCCCGGCTTCCATAGTGTCCGTGCACACTATGGCGTGAAGATGGAGCGCTATAAACTGATGCACTTCTACGTGGATGACAAGTGGGAACTGTATGACTTAAAGACCGACCCGACCGAAATGCATAACCTGTATGGGAAAAAAGGCATGGAAAAGGTTACCGCCGAACTTATGGCTGAACTTGAACGTTTACAGAAGCAATATGATGTTCCCGGCGAACTGTGCAAATGAACGAACCCGATAAAAAAACAGAGATGAAGAATATGAAATACCTATTACTGACCGTAGCCTGCCTGATTGCATGGACTACCCTTCCGGCGCAGGATATGCGTCAGGATACCTACTGTAATCCTCTGAACATCGATTACACGTATATGATTTATAATTCCGACCGGGATATTTCCTACCGTTCGGGCGCCGACCCCGCAGTGGTGGAGTTCCGGGGAGAATATTATATGTTCGTCACCCGTTCGCATGGCTACTGGCGTTCGAGCGATTTGCTGAATTGGGAGTTTGTGCGCCCCGGAAAGAACTGGTATCCGCAAGGGTGTAATGCTCCGGCGGCACACAACTATAAGGATTCCGTGCTCTATGTAGCCGGTGATCCTTCCGGTTCTATGAGTATCCTGTATACCGATAATCCGGCTTCGGGCGATTGGGAAGCAACGCCAGCCATCCTGCACAACCTGCAGGACCCTGATTTGTTCATCGACGACGATGGCAAAGCTTACATGTTCTGGGGTTCATCCAACGTCTATCCCATCCGTGGTATGGAGCTGGATAAGAACCACCGCTTCACGAAGAAGGGCGAGACGAAAGAGCTCTTTAACCTGGATATGCCCAAGCATGGCTGGGAACGTTTCGGCGAGAATCATACGGACACTGTGCTGGGCGGATATATCGAAGGTCCCTGGCTGACGAAACACAACGGGAAATACTATATGCAATACGGTGCACCGGGCACAGAGTTTAATGTCTACGCTGACGGTGTCTATGTGGCAGACCACCCGATGGGACCTTATACCTATCAGAAGCACAATCCCGTTTCCTATAAACCGGGCGGATATATGAATGGTGCCGGACATGGAAGCACTGTACTTGGACCCGGCGGGCAGTACTGGCATTTTGCTTCGATGTCCCTCTCCATTAATGTGAACTGGGAACGACGCCTTTGTATGTTCCCTGCCGGGTTCGATAAAGACGGCATTATGTATTGCGACACCCGTTTCGGAGATTACCCCCGCTATGCACCTGCCGTTCCGGGTAAAGCCGGTGAGTTCAGGGGCTGGATGCTGCTTTCCTATGGCAAACCGGTCACAGCTTCTACTACAAAAGGGGAGTTCCAACCATCTGCACTGACGGATGAACTCACTAAGACCTTCTGGTTGGCCGAAGCCAACGATGAGCGCCAATGGGTAATGATCGATTTGGAGAAGCCTGCCGATGTATGTGCCATTCAGATTAACTATCATGACTATCAGAGTGACATGTACGGCCGTTACGAAGACCTCCGCCACCGTTACATCATTGAAGGCTCGCTGGACGGACAGGACTGGAAAGTGCTGGTGGACCGCAAAGAGAGCTACAAGGATACTCCGAACGATTATGTAGAACTGTCCCTGCCCGAACCGGCACGATATATCCGCTACAAGAACATAGACGTACCTACTCCGAACCTGGCTATTTCCGAGCTTCGCGTATTCGGACTGGGTACAGGCAAGGCACCACAACAACCGAAAAAGCTGTTTCTTGACCGCTATGCCGACCGTCGTGACATCGCCATCGGTTGGGAGCCTGTAAAAGGTGCGCAGGGCTACAACGTGTTGTGGGGCATCGCTCCCGATAAACTTTACAGTTCCTGGATGGTGTATGGTAAGAATGACCTGCTGATGAAATCTCTCACTACCGACCAGGATTATTATTTCTGTGTGGAGGCATTCAATGAAAATGGTGTATCTTTACGCTCAGAAGTAAAACATGTAAAATAGTGATTCAGATGAAACGAATAATCAGTGTAGTTTGCGTGCTGTTCTCTTTGTTGTCCCTTTCGGCACAGGAGACTTATCAGAAAGAAACCTTTATTTCTTCCCGCGGTGATACGTTGCCCTATCGCCTGCTTCTTCCCGAAACGGCGAAAGCCGGAGAAAAATACCCTTTAGTGCTTTTCCTGCACGGTGCCGGAGAGCGTGGCAACGACAATGAAAGACAGTTGACGCATGGAGGACAGATGTTCCTCAATCCGGTAAACAGAGAGAAGTATCCTGCATTCGTGCTTGTGCCGCAATGTCCTGTGGCAGGTTATTGGGCGTATATGGAACGTCCTGCTTCATTCATGCCGGGTGAGATGCCATTGGATAATCCCCTCACTCCTGTATTTCAGACAGTGAAAGATTTGCTGGATACGTACTTGGCAATGCCGCAGGTTGATAAGAACCGCATTTATATAATAGGGCTCTCCATGGGCGGCATGGGTACGTTTGATATGGCTATCCGTTATCCTGAGATATTCGCAGCCGCAGTTCCTGTCTGCGGAACGGTGAACCCTGCCCGATTGAAAGCTGCCAAACAGGTGAAATTCCGTATCTTCCACGGCGATGCCGACAATGTGGTTACTCCGGAAGGTTCGCGTGCGGCATATAAAGCCTTGAAAGCAGCAGGTGCTGACGTAGAATACATCGAATTCCCCGGTTGCAATCATGGCAGTTGGAATCCTGCATTCAATTATCCCGGATTTATGGAGTGGATATTCAGTCAGAAGAAAAAATGAAATTGATGAAACTCTCTTATTTTGTGGGCACTCTTTTAGGAGAGTGCCCTTTTCATTTCCTGTGGTACTCTAAGTATTTTCTTATTTTATAGATTATTCTCTGTATAATCCCCATTCGCTTTAATCAGCTCGATCAGCTTTTCCACCGCTTCTTCTTCGGGAATGTTCTTTTCGATGCATTCTTTCTTCTTATACAGGCTGACTTTCCCGCGTCCGGCACCCACGTAACCATAGTCGGCATCCGCCATTTCGCCCGGGCCGTTCACTATGCATCCCATGATACCTATCTTCAAGCCTTTCAGATGCGAGGTTGCCGCTTTCACGCGGGCTATGGTGCTTTGTAAATCGAACAGGGTGCGGCCGCAACCGGGACAGGAGATGAACTCCGTCTTGCTGGTACGCACGCGTCCGGCTTGCAGGATGCCGAAGGCGGTGGCGTCTACCACGGCATGGCTGAGGCTTCCCTGATTGAACAGGAAGATACCGTCGCACAAACCATCGAAGATAAGCGCTCCCATGTCAGCGGCAGATTTTATCTGTAAGTCTTCCGCCTCATTTTCCATGTAGTGCTGGAAGAAAACAACCGGGTTTTTCAATCCCTCTTTCATCAATTGATGAACCAGGGCGCGGTGTTCGCCGAGCCGGTTGGGGTGGTTGCTTTGTGACACAATCACTACTTCGGGATGATGTTTCAGGCAGGCAATCACCTCCTCTGTCTGTGCCATGTAGGGCATGAAAAGAAACTTCAAATCTGCCTGGCAACTACCCATGAGGGGGAGTTGCTCGTAGTTGAAAGCAGGATACGTTCCGACTTCTCCTTGCCATACGTCGGCATCGAGGATATATTCTACTCCCTGCTCGCGTACTTCCGGCAGTGCACGGCCTGCATAGATATAATCGGGAGTGAATTGCGGGTTCGTTTCAAACTTTCCGTCCATGCGCTCGGCAATCACTACCGGCAGATGTTCTCCGCCAATGTTGCGCACGGCTGCCGTTTCGCGCCGGGAGGGGGAGAGGTAGTTGAAGTCTTCCGCTTCCACTCCGGGAATGTAGGGATGGTTCTGATGCTGCATGATGTAGTCTACCAGTTTGCGGGCAACAGGTATCTCTGCCTCGGGTGCTTCGCTCAAAGACACACGGATGGTGTCACCCAGACCATCGGATAGTAAGGCACCGATGCCCAGGGCGGACTTGATGCGTCCGTCTTCACCGTCTCCGGCTTCCGTTACGCCAAGGTGCAGGGGGAAGTGCATTCCCTCTTTCTCCATCACGGCAGCCAGCAGGCGTACGGTCTTCACCATCACCACCGTATTAGAGGCCTTGATGGAAATCACGACGTCTGTGAAGTTCTCTTCCACACAGATGCGCAGGAATTCCATGCATGACTCCACCATACCTTCCGGTGTATCGCCATAGCGGGACATAATGCGGTCGGACAGTGAGCCGTGGTTCACGCCGATGCGGATGGCTGTGTAGTTCTCCTTGCAGATATTGAGGAAGGGGACGAAGCGGTCGCGTATCTTTTGCAACTCCTGTGCGTACTCCTCGTCCGTATATTCCAGATGCTTGAAGGTGCGGGCGGCGTCCACATAATTGCCCGGATTGATGCGTACCTTCTCCACATACTGTGCCGCTACGTCGGCCACCTTCGGGTTGAAGTGGATGTCGGCTACTAACGGAACCATATATCCGTCCTGGCGCAGTGCGGCGTTGATGTTCATCAGATTTTCCGCTTCCTTGATGCCTTGTGCCGTGAGGCGCACGTATTCGCCTCCTGCATCTACAATCTGTTTAGCTTGTGCCGCGCAGGCTTCGGTATCCTGTGTGGCAGTGTTCGTCATACTCTGTATGCGTATAGGATTGGAGCCGCCCATAGGGGTGGCTCCAATGTTTACTTCTGATGTTTCCCGACGGGAATAGTTGAATAAATCCACGATATTTAGTGATTAGTGGTTAGTGATTAGTGATTAACGATTGGTGATATATAAAACTACTATAGTACAGCCTGCTTATCACTAATCACTAACCACTTATCACTCCTTATTTAGTTCGTTTTAAATTCGTACTTCACCCCTTTCAGCTCCTCGTTCGCCTTTACGATTTTCTTTTTCAGTCCTTCTTTGTAGGCTGCGAAGGTTTCGGCAAGGTTTTCGTCGCTCAAAGCCAGCATCTGTACGGCAAGAATGGCGGCGTTCATGGTGCCATTGATGGCAACTGTGGCTACGGGGATTCCGGGTGGCATCTGAATGATAGAATAGAGTGCATCTACGCCATCCAGAACAGAACCTTTAACGGGAACTCCGATAACGGGCAGTGTCGTGTTGGCTGCGATGACTCCGGGCAGCGCGGCGGCCATGCCGGCTGCTGCAATAATCACTTTCACACCGCGTCCGCGGGCATTCTTGGCAAAATCTTCTACTGCTTCCGGCGTGCGGTGGGCAGAGAGAGCGTTCATTTCGAACGGTACATGTAAATCATTTAGCAGTTGAGCCGCCTTTTCCATAACAGGAAGGTCGGAGGTGCTGCCCATGATGATGCTTACTAATGGAGACATAATTATTTAGTTATTAGTGGTTAGTGATTAGTGATTAGTAAGCTGATATTGCGCAGCCGACTAATCACTAATCACTAATAGTTAATCGTTAATCAATGCTTTATAGGCGGCAGCATCCAGCAGGGAGTCGAAGTCAGCGTCAGCGGCCGGTTTCATCTTGATGAGCCAACCTTCGCCGTACGGGTCTTTGTTTACCAGTTCCGGTTGGTCGGCAAGGGCTTCATTCTGTTCCAGAATCTCTCCGCCTACGGGCAGGAAAAGGTCTGAAATGGTTTTCACTACTTCAATGGTTCCGAATACCTCATCGGCAGCCAGCGTTTCGCCTTCTGCCTGGATATCTACGAATACGATGTCACCCAGTTGTGACTGAGCGTAATCGGTGATTCCTACATAAGCTACATCGCCTTCAAGGCGTATCCACTCGTGTTCTTTGGTGTACTTTACATTTTCCGGGAAATTCATGATCATTATTTTTAAAGGTTAATACTGTTATATCAAAAGAGGAAAATACGGAACAGGATATTGCTCAGCGGATGAAGCACCAATAAGGAACAAATCAATCCGACGGCAAAACCTACCAGTACTTCTCCTAATGTATGATGTTGCAAAATGATGCGTGCTGTGCCCAAAACACCTGCAATGAGGATGAACAGACACAGCCACCAGATGGGGTTGTATCCGAACAAGGCGCTGAAAGATACTAGTCCGCCTACAATGGCTCCCACACCTGCCATGTGTTCGCTTAACTTCCATTTCAGATTGAGGATGATGCAGATAATCATCATGATGAGGGCGGCAAGGATAATTCCCGTCATGTACCAGGGGATATTGAGTCGATGCATCATCACCAGACAGAATACGTATGAGGTTATGGTGAGTAGGAACGGCATGAAGCGACGCTTTCGTTCGCCCAGATCTTCGGGACTAAAACCGTTGATTTTACGGAACAGGAAGATGGTGAGTGTCGGCATGAGGATGGTGAAGCAGTACACTACTCCCAGCACGATCAGCTTATACTGAATAGGCATGATGCGCAAATATGAGAACAGGAATAAAATCAGGAATGCCAGAAAAGGGATGGAAAACGGCGTAAATATGGCCGAAATCACGCGGGCTGTCCTGATTAAGGTTCTGTCTGCTACGATATGTTGTTCTTCCATTGAATTCTCAAATTAATAATTAATAATGAAAGGATGAAAGGGGGCCACATAGTTTTCATTCTTTCATTATTTAACTCTTTCATTCCCCCATTACTTCCTCAGTCTGGCCACAGGTATATTTAACTGTTGCCTGTATTTAGCCACGGTACGACGGGCTATCGGATAACCTTTCTCTTTTAGAATTTCTGTTAGTTCATCATCCGTATAGGGCTTCTTTTTATCTTCGTTGTCAATGCATTCCTTCAGAATCTTCCGGATTTCGCGTACAGACATTTCTTCGCCGTCTTCGGTGACATAACCGTCGTTGAAGAAGAACTTTAATGAATAGATGCCGTAGTTGGTCTGCACATATTTACTGTTACTGACGCGGGAAATAGTCGAAATATCCAGTCCGGTACGTTCTGCAACATCCTTCAATATCATAGGGCGGAGCAGCGATTCGTCTCCTTCGAGGAAGAAAGGGCGTTGCAGGTCGATGATGGCTTGCATGGTAGTCATCAGCGTATTTTGGCGTTGTTTCACGGCATCAATGAAGCCTTGTGCTGCATCCATTTTCTGTTTCAAAAACATCATGGCTTCTTTGGATTCTTTCGACTGGTTTGCCTTGTTTTTGGTGTGCTCCTCCACCATTTCGGTGAAGTCGCGGCTCATACGCAGTTCCGGTACGTTGCGGTTGTTTAACGTCAGGCCGATGGTGCCGTCATCGTAAGTGTCTACTATGAAGTCAGGAATGATTTGTTGCATGTTCCGTCCAATGGCTTCACCCAAGGATGCGCCTGGACGTGGATTCAGTTTGCAGATTTCCTTGATGGCTTGTTCGAAGGCGTCTTCTTCCAGACCGAGCTTCTGCTGTATCTTGTCCCAGTGCTTGCGGGTGAATTCCTCGTAGCATTCGGAGATGATGGCTTCTTCTATATAAAGCAAAGGGTTTGGGGTGAAGTGTTGTTGCTCTATCTTACGGCGAATCTGGATGAGCAAACACTCTTGCAGGTTGCGGGCACCCAGTCCGGGAGGATCAAAATCCTGAATGACTTTCAATGCTTCATCCAGTTCTTCCGGGGTACATTCGACGCCGGCGTAAATGGCAAGTTCGTCGCAGATGCTGTCCAGTGATTTACGCAGCAAACCGTCGTCGTCCAGTGAGCCGATCAGATATTCTGCCAGTTCGCGCTGGTGGTCGGTCAGGTTGCGCTCGCCCAACTGCTCTTTCAGGGTTTCGTAGAAGGATATGGCATCGGAGAAAGGAATCTCTTCTGCTTGTTCGCCTTTGCTGCGGTTGTTTTCCTGCAATTTATAGTCGGGGATGTCGTCCTCGCTCAGATAGTCGCTCAATGAGTCGTACTCATTGGCTCCATTGTCTTCGGCAGAACTATCTGCGTCCGGACTGTCAGAAAAGTCATCGCTTGCCGTATCCTCTTTCCCTTCTTCCAGGGCAGGATTTTCCAGAAGTTCCGCATGTATACGGTCTTCCAACTCTACGGCAGGCAACTCCAGTAGTTTGACTACCAGAATTTGTTGAGGCGATAGTGTCTGTACCTGCTGTTGCGCCTGAGTTTGTACTTGTCTGGAACCTTGTGCCATACTAAATTCTTTTCTTTATACTCGCCACAAAAATAGTGAATAGTTCGGGGATAAGCTGCATTTCGGCATAACTTTTTCATGTAAGCATGAAAGCTATGCGCTCAATTTGCACTATCTTTGCTAAAAGTGAAGATAACCTGCACCTCAGCATTAAAAATGAGCAAGCTTATTTTGTACTGCTTTCGGTTTGCATTATCTTTGCGAATATCAACTTAAAAAATAGCAACGTTATGTTTGATAAAGAAACTTATGTGCAGCGCAGAGCCCTGCTGAAAAGAAATATCGGCTCCGGAGTATTGTTGTTCCTGGGAAATGATGAACAGGGATTAAATTACGAGGATAATGCTTTCCGCTATCGTCAAGATTCCACTTTCCTTTACTATTTTGGCTTGTCCTTTGCTGGACTTTCCGCTATAATTGATGTAGACGAGGATAAAGAAATCATCTTTGGAGATGAATTGACTATTGATCATATCGTGTGGATGGGCACGCAACCTACTCTGAAAGAAAAAAGCGAACGGGTAGGCATCAGAGAGACACAACCTTCGGCTGAGATTGTCAGTTATCTGCACAAGGCTGTGCGGAAAGGGCAGACGGTGCATTATCTACCTCCTTATCGTCCTGAACATAAATTGAAATTGATGGATTGGCTGGGTATTCCGCCTGCACGTCAGGAGGGCTCAGTGCCGTTTATCCGTGCGGTGGTGGCTCAGCGTAACTATAAATCTGCCGAAGAAATCGTAGAGATAGAAAAGGCGTGCGACGTCACTGCTGATATGCACATCAAAGCTATGGAGGTAATTCGTCCGGGTATGTACGAATATGAGGTAGTGGCAGAGATGAACCGCGTTGCAGAAATGAATAATTGCGAACTCTCTTTCCCGACGATTGCTACAATTAACGGTCAGACTTTGCATAATCATTATCATGGCAATAAGATTAAACCGGGCGACTTGTTTCTGATTGATGCCGGAGCCGAACTCCCGTCGGGCTATTGCGGCGATATGTCGTCTACCGTGCCTGCTGATAAGACGTTTACTTCGAAGCAGCGTGCTGTTTATGAAATTCAGAATGCCATGCATCTGGAATCTGTGAAGGCACTCCGTCCGGGTATTCCTTATATGGAGGTTTATGACTTGTCCGCCCGCGTCATGGTGGAAGGTCTGAAAGGACTGGGACTGATGAAGGGGAATGCGGATGATGCTGTTCACGAAGGTGCTCATGCGTTGTTCTATCCTCATGGCTTGGGACACATGATGGGGTTGGATGTTCACGATATGGAGAATCTGGGCGAAGTCTGGGTAGGATATGACGGCCAGCCTAAGAGTACGCAGTTTGGACGCAAATCGCAACGTCTTGCCATTCCTTTGGAACCGGGCTTTGTACATACCGTTGAGCCGGGTATTTATTTCATCCCCGAACTGATTGATATGTGGAAAGGGGAAAAGAAATTCATGGACTTCATCAACTACGATAAAGTGGAAGAATATCGCGACTTTGGCGGTATCCGCAACGAGGAGGATTATCTTATCACTGAAACCGGTGCCCGCCGCTTAGGCAAGAAGATACCGTTGACGCCGGAAGAGGTGGAGGCTTTGAGATAAAATAGAAATTGTTAAGAAGTTATTTCATAAATGATAATTTAGCGCTATGCGCTAAATTATCATTTACTTGTGATATAGCACTTGTCCTCAGATAATTTGTCCGTCTTCCGTGATTTTAACTTTCACCTCATTCTTTCCTTGTTCCAGTTCCACCAGATAATAATTTCCGGCAGGAGTTTCAAAATATTCGGCATCGTCCACTACGTAACCGCTGTATTGTGAAGCATTGATGGCTTCTGTCACCTTTGCCGGAAGTGTATATACATCCCATGATGTTGAAATCCATTCATACGTTGTGCTGAGCAATACTTCTTTGCTGCGGTTGTCATGTATAATATCAATTTCAATCACTCCGTGCTCTGCTTCAATTTCGATGATGCGGGCATTGGGGTAGTTCTCTTGTATAAATTCTGTTGCGGCAGTCATCATTTCCGATGGCGTGTCCGGCAGCAGTGATTCATTATCGCCGTCACCATCATCATTTACGGCTTTGATGAGGATGCCGTCTGCCGAATAATGCAAATCCATATCTACATCCTGTGGAGACTCCACTTCAATGATATAAATGATTTCTTTCACGGCAGCACGCTCAATGCGGTCTACTTCATTATCTCTTTTCCAGGAAGCATATTCGCTGCTCTCGAAAGAAGTTTTCACGGCTTGCGGAATAGCATTGTACGGCATTTCCGTTTCTGTCATGTACCAGGTGCCGTCTGCGGTGTACCAGGCTTCTGTTTTATAACCGTTGTCGCTCTTGTTGTTGAACTCCGCTTTGTAGTATTGTCCTTTCGAAACGGTTTTGGTTTCCCAACTTAGATTGGAAGTGTTGGAGAAGTTGCTGTCGAATGTATTGCGTACAACCTCGGGAACTTTGGAACTTGGGAGGTCATCATCATTGTCGTTACTGCAACTTTGCAAGCCTATCATGCCCATAGCCAACAGGGCAAAATACATTTTCAATTTCATAGCTATTTGTTCTTTTAGTGTTATTAATGTTATTATTTTGTCAGATTATTACTGATTATACTGCAAAGATGGCGGGCAATTCTGGAAGAAATTGGGAATTTGGGGGCAAAAGTGGATTATAAATTCTATATTTGCGATTTTAACATTAACAAAGGCTGATTGCTAATGAATTTATAATAATATGGTACAAAAATTAGGAGAACACACGCGTATTGATGTAGCCGACGTGCTGCGCGGATTGGCCGTTATGGGCATCATTGTATTACATTCTATCGAGCATTTCAATTTCTATTCATTTCCTGATACATCTACCCAGAGCGCCTGGCTCAACTTTTCAGATAAGGCGATATGGGACGGACTTTTCTTTATGTTCGGAGGGAAAGCTTATGCTGTTTTTGCTTTGCTGTTCGGTTTCAGCTTCTTCATTCAGGACAATAACCAACGCATGCGTGGTAAGGATTTCCGTTTGCGTTTCTGCTGGCGATTAGTGTTGTTATTCATTTTTGGTAATATAAATGCTGCATTCTTTACGGCCGAAGTACTGGTGCTCTACTCTTTGGTAGGTTTTATTCTGCCGCTCACCTGCCGGTTGAAGGATAAATGGTTATTTGTCCTGGCTTGTGTGTTGCTGATACAGCCGTTGCCACTTTATTATGTGATACGTGCTTGCATAGATTCCTCTTTTGTGACACCTTCTATTCCTACGGGGAGTTTCTGGGGAGCTGCTTTCCAAGTCCAAAGCCACGGTACATTTCTCGAAACTGTGCGTGTGAATTTGTGGGAGGGACAGATTGCCAGCCTTGCTTGGGCATGGGATCACGGACGTGTATTCCAGACTGCTGCTCTCTTCTTGTTCGGTCTGTTGATTGGACGTCGGGGACTTTTCCTGAAAGAAAACCTGAAAGTGTGGAATAAGGTGCTTTGTGGTGCCCTTATCGCTTTCTTTCCTTTGTACGGATTGGGTAATATGCTTCCGGATTTTATTACTAATAAATCCATTCTTGCCCCTCTCTCCCTTATCGTCACTTCACTTTCTAAGTTTTCATTTATGCTGATACTGGTGTCAGGTGTCATCCTTGCCTTCTACCGGACGAACTTGCACGGGTGGTTGATGAAGATTACTCCTTATGGTAAGATGAGTCTCACCAACTATATCACCCAAAGCATCATCGGCTCGCTGATTTTCTATAATTGGGGGCTTGCTATGCACTCTCAGTTGGGTATTACCGCCAGCTTCCTGGTAGGTGTGCTTCTTTTCTTCGTCCAGTTTGCTTTCTGCTGCTGGTGGATGAAGCGGCATGCTCATGGGCCGTTGGAGTACTTGTGGAAACGGGCGACTTGGTTGAAATGAAATAAGCATGAAAGATCAGGATAGAATCATTGTATTTCTTTTCCTGATCTTTCTTGCAGACTCAATTCGTATTGCTATTGTCTAAAATCAATTTTGCCTGCCAGTTATTTTCCAGATACCGTTTTTATCTGCACCTATTCGGGTTAGAACGCCGCGTTCTTTAAGATTTGTAATATCTCTGCGGATAGTCCTTTCGTTTACATTAAGAGCGTTTGCAAGTTGATGGACAGTTATGTTTTCATTTTCTGCCATTAACTCTATGATTCGGTTTTCCCGACTTGTCGGTTTTACACGGACATTTTGATGGACATTTACACGGACATCTTTGTCCACTTTGATGTCGTCGTCTATTGAGGATTGATAATTGTGAATCATTTGTTCCAAATTGCGAATATGCTCATCAAACATAAAGTTTCGGAATAACTCAATATCATCATTCTCGCGCGTAGCAATAAGGGATTCTATATATTCGGCTTTGTGATTCTTGTTTATATTAGTTGGTATGATGCCAAACTCTAATTGTAGCTGATTCATTAATAAGCGAGACATTCTGCCGTTGCCGTCAGCCCAGGGATGAATCGTTACCAGTTGGAAGTGGGCATCAAAACTCAGTTTGTAGCACTCAATAATATCCTCTTTGATTAGAGCTTTCCGCCTTTGATTTATGCTTTCGCAAAGTTCTGCTAATCTGATAGGGACTTTCGAATAATTCATATACGAGCGTCCTCCTGTTCCTGCCGTAACATTTAGCAGGCGTAAATCACCATTTGCTGATGAAAATTCTCCTAAGGCAGTTTGATAGGTTGTTCCTGTATTTTTTAGGACTATGGAAGATAGCTGCTTTAACATATTGATGGAAATATCACTATGATTTTTAGCGAAAACAATGGATTGTTCGTATGCCGCCTTTAAATCTAAGTTCATCAACTGCTCTGCCATAGAACGGCCTTTAGCACTGATACCTTCATCAAATAGTAGTTGGTTCTCAACTTCTGTAACTGTAGACCCTTCAATGGCTGTGGAATGAGTAATAATAGAGTAGAGATAGAATTTGTCATAATCTATCTGTTTGTCTATACCTAACTCTTTAAATTGAGCCAATAAGGATAATATCTTCAGTTCTCTATTCATGATTCGTAATTCGAGGCTAAAGTTACAGAAATATCTTGTTTGGCAGATGTTTTCTGCAAAGAATTCGTGATAAAGCAAGAAAACCGTACGCTGAAGGTCTTTTTCAGAGATATTTCTCCCACAGATAACGGAGCGGACTGAGCAAACGTGCGGTTACGCTCCGTTCGTCTGTCATGACCTCTGCCGTGCCCGAAAGTTCTCCATTGAAGTCCAATTGCCTGCCGTAGGAAGTGCATAGGTTTTGTGGCAGGCTGACGGTAACGGTATATACGTTTTCTTCATTCGCCAATAGCGAAACAGACAACACTTCTCCGGTGAGGAAACCGAATTCCATGTACGGATATCCTGTGACGCTAATATTTACTCTCTGACCGGAAGTAACCTTACCCGAACCGCTGACCGGTAGTTTTATTTTCCCGATAATATCTCCCGGTGCGGACGTCACAATAGAGAATACTTTGTCTCCTGCATTGACATTCTGGTTCTTTTGCCATATATTGTTGTAGGACAGTATACCTCCAGCAGGGCTGATGAAAAGACACTCCAATTCCCAATCGCTGATGCTTACTTTCAAATCATTGAGAGCTGCTTTTAAGGAGGCATTTAGTGTATTGGCTTCACGACTGCGTTCCATGTGGATTTCAACAATATTCTGTCGTAGTTGTGCTTCCTGTATTCTGGCAGATGAGAGCGAGGTCATTAATTGTTCCTGTCCTTGTCTGCGATTTAGATAGGTCTGTTGTGCCTCTTCGTAATCTGCTTTCGATATCAGTCCTTTGTCGAATAATATCTTTTCACGTCCGTGGGTAGCAGATGCTATTTGCACCTGCTCTTTATCCAGTTCAGCTTGTTTGTTCAGGTGCAGGATATACTTTTGATATTCTTGCAGTTCTTTGCAAGCTGCCTGTTCTTTTTGCGTGTAGAGGTCTATTGAAAGGAAATTACGGTAATCCGTCAGACTTTTGATGAATGAAGCATACGTATTCTGTATGGTCCCGAGTTCCGGCTTCTCAGGAAAGATGGCTTGACAAATGCAACTGTCAGTCAGAATAAAAGTGGTGAGTCTCTCTTTTATATTAAGGACGTCAGTGGTGACAGCAGGGTTCTCCAGCACAGCTATGATGTCTCCTGCTTGCACCGTATCCCGGTCTTTACAGTATACTTCCTGCACCTTTCCGCTTCCTTTTGATACGATCCATACAGGTGGATGTTCGGTTGTGATAGTGATTTCAGCGCTTATGATATCCGGATATTTGAAGAAACAACCACCGATGAAAAGTAGTGCCAATACTCCGAAGAAAACTGTTATTCCCCATCTGATTAGTGCATGCGGCGGTCGTGTCAGTATCTCCTGCACCTCCTCACACCTTAATTCTATGTCTTTTTCTTCTTGCTTCTTCATAGCTCTCAACTTTTAACTCTCCACTCTCCACTTCTCAAAGCTCCAATTGATTTTTCACCAATTGATAATATCTTCCTTCCAGGGCAATCAGCGTTTCATGCGTTCCGGTTTCTGCTATTTTTCCCTGTTCTATTACGATGATTTGCTCTGCATTTCTCACGGTACTTAGACGGTGGGCTACAACGACGGATGTCCTTCCTTTGAAGAAGGTTTGCAGGTTGTTCATGATGGTGCGTTCGTTGTTGGCATCCAGTGCGTTGGTTGCTTCGTCGAAGAAGATGAATTCCGGATCTTTATACACGGCGCGGGCAATGAGTATGCGCTGCTTCTGTCCCTGACTTAATCCGTGCCCTTCTTGTCCTATTTTGGTGTTGTATCCTAAAGGTAGTTCTTTTATGAAATCGTGTATGTTTGCCACTTCGGCGGCATGGTGTAATTTCTTCTTGTCAATGCGTTCCACACCGGGAGCGATATTTCCGGCTATGCTGTCGGAGAATATAAAACCATCCTGCATTACTACACCGCACCGCTTGCGCCATTCGCGAATACTATAACTTCCCAGTGGAGTATCCCCGATGAAGATATCACCGCTTGCGGGCGGGTAGAATCCTAACAGTAGTTTAACGAGTGTTGTCTTTCCGCTTCCGCTCATACCCACGATGGCTGTTTGCTTGCCCGGTGGAATCACCAGACTTACATTGTCCAACGTAGGGTATTCACTTAGCGGATCATATTTGAAGTTAAGGTTTTGGAGTCTTATTTCTTTTCCTTCCGGTATTTCCCGCAGTAATTCGCGTGTGGGGTCTTCTTCATCCGGCTTGTCGCGCACTTCGCTGAGGCGGTTCATGCTGAGGCGTGCATCCTGCATATCGCGGGCAAAAGCGATGAGCTCGTTTACCGGGCTGTTCAACTGTCCGATGATGTATTGCACGGAGAGCATCATACCCAGTGTCATTTCTCCTTTCACCACCAGACTTGCCACAAGTGCGGTTATCAGTAGGTTCTTACTTTGGTTTATCAGCACCGCTCCCGAATCCTGATACTGTCGCAAGGCAAGGCTTTTGATGTTTACTTTGAATAGCTTCGCTTGTATTCGCTCCCATTCCCAGCGTTTCTGTTGTTCGCAGGCACTGAGTTTAATTTCCTGCATGCCATTCACTAATTGCACTACCGTACTTTGATTAGCACTTTGCTGGGCGAAACGCTTGTGATCCAGTTCGGCACGCTTCTTCATGAATAGCCAGACGTATGCAACGTACAGGACGCTTCCTCCCATGAAGATAAGGAATATCATGCCACTGTACACCAGCAGTACAATACCGAAGATGATAATATTGAATACGGAAAAAATAACGCTGAGGCTACTTCCCGTCAGGAAATCCTGTATGCGCTTGTGGTCGTTGATACGTTGCAGAATGTCTCCTGTCATTTTGTTGTCGAAGTAGCTGATGGGCATCTTCATCAGTTTGATAAGGAAGTCTGATATGAGGGCGATGTTGATGCGTGTGCCCAGATGTAGCAATATCCAGCCCCGTATGAAATCTACGGCACTGCTGCTGAAAGACAGCATCAACTGGGCAATCAGCACCAGATAGATAAAACCGAGATTCTGGTTGTTGATGCCGAAGTCTACTACCGATTGTGTAAGGAAGGGTAGCATGAGTTGTATCATGCTGCCCAGTAGCAGACCTAAAAGTAGTTGCCCCACCAACCCCCGGTACGGGCGGAGATAGGAGTAGAGGAAGCTAAAGCCTTTGCGATTCACTTCGTCTCCCTCGTCCTCTATCGTGTAGAATTCCGGTGTGGGTTCCAGCAATAATGCTACTCCTGTGTCTTCTTCATTCTTTCGGGAACTCAGCCAGCAATTACAAAATTCTTCTTTGGTGTATTTTAGCTTTCCTGCACCGGGGTCGGCCACCCAAACATGCTTGTCGTTAAGCTTATATACTACGACAAAGTGTTGCTGGTTCCAATGTATGATGCAGGGCAAAGGGGCTTCCTGTAGCTTTTCATAACCTACTTGTACGCAAATGCTGCGAAATCCTATCTTTTCTGCTGCTTCGCTGATGCCAAGCATGGATACCCCTTCACGGGTGATGAATGATTTTTCCCTCAACCCTTCCAACGAATAACGTTTGCCATAGAAAGCGGCTACCGTGCGGAGGCAGGTAGGACCGCAGTCCATGGTGTCATGTTGGGTGTAGTGGGGGAAGTGCTTCATCGTTAAATCTCAATATAGGTAGTCAATATCTTTAATATTGAAGTAGTTGGGTAGTTTGTTCCCATTAATAAAAATAGTTGGAGTAGTATAGATATTATGATCTAAGCACCATTTCTCTTGTGTGTTAATTAATTTTTCAATGTCAAATTCTCCTTGTAATATTTTTGTCTTTTTTAGCATTTTATTCTTACTTACTGGGTATTTAGCAGCATAATCTTCTAATTGTATTGAAAACTTGTCGGGAGCATTGTTATACTCTTGTATTAATAGCTTTGTGATAGTTTGAGACTCTGGATGCTTTTCTCGGTCCAATAAGAATACTAATTCTAATTGAATATCCCTTTTCCTATGCAGAATAGGAAGTAGTATTTGTAATTCCTTTATGCATGAGGGGCAGATAGGACTGAAAATTAGTGTGAGATGCGTTTTTGCATTGGGGGCTCCAATACTTAACTTTTGAACTTTGTTTAGGCTTGTAATTTGTACTTCTTTTGAAAAAAGATACTGAGAGATGTGGTCATCATAAATAAGTTCATTGAATTTTCTTTGTAAGGAAAGATGTTTTGTACGGGTACTAATGAGTTGCTTTATTATCATATATGTTGAAAGTATGGTTAAGGCTGTTATCATTAATCCAAGTATATTATTTGGCTGAATTACTTTATATATATCTTTAATGTTTAGTGTACATATACTTAATGCAAATAGGTAAATAAAAACTATTTGTACGGATAGACAAAGGGTACACCATTTTTTGGCAATGCATTTTTGATAGTAGAGAGAGTAGCATACATATCCGATGCAAAGAATCGAGAATAGATTGACGACTATTTGGGAAATACTAAATGGAAAAAGTAATGTTACTATCAGAAGAAATGCAAAATACACAAATCCTACATCGCTCCAAGATATAAGACCGAGAAAGTATGCATCTTTAAAATCTAAGATAGATGAACAATCTATTTTGCTTTTATTCCCCTTAGCAGAACATAATTTTTTTATATGGATATTGTTTTTGTCTATTTGTTCTATGAAGAGAAGTGTCGATGCAGATATTCCTCCTAAAATACCTATTAGATATAGATAAAATAGAATGCTTTGTTCTTGTTTTAAGATAAGTATATAGATGAACGACAAAATTATGCAGAGAATTAAAAAAGGGAATCTTATTTGATTAATAAAGGTGTTGAATTTTTCTTTAAATGAAATTTTAATGTCGCCTTGTTTCTCGTCTATTAAAAGAATATTGCCATCCCACATATGATCGAAATCTGTCCTGTCTATAGTTTCGATATTCCCTTCTACATCTACCATCTGAACATTGTCAGGAGTTATATTCGTGATAAAAAGGAATAAATCAACATTCGTAGTAATATGTGCAATGAATGGGCGTGGCAGACTTTGTAATTCTTCATAAGTTGCATGCATAGCAAAACTCTCTTTTCCTATTCGTTGTAGAATATATTGAAGAGAAAGGAAACTAGGTGTATCTGGGTGCTCTTTTAATATTTGGAATAATGTAGCAGAATAGTCACAGTTATATTGTTTTGCAATAATTTTCAATAAACTCCTTGCATTATCTTTTATAATCTTACGATGTGCATTCATATTACAAATATTTATTCAAGGTTGTTTTTATCCGTTTGTCGCTTGGTCTGGGGGCATTCATTTCTACCAACTTTCCGTTTTTATCAATTATGATATAGCGAGGAATTAGTCTTAAATCTATATTCTCCAGCATTTTACTATTTTTAGAATTCAGGATAAAATAGCTAGTTTCTATTGTTGATAGTTTTTCTTCCCGGACTGCTTTTTCCCAACTGTTTTCCGTATCATTGTATGCCAGATATACGAATACGACATCTTTTCCCTCGTATTGTTTCCTTAACTCGCTTGCAGGCTCCATTTCTTTTCGGCAAGGTACGCACCAGCTTGCCCAAAAGTCTATATAGATAACTTTTCCTTTGTGTTTCTCCAATAGTTCCTGAAAATTGACTCTATTGCCTTGGATGTCTTTTAGTAAAAGTTGACTGGCATCTGCTGATAGATTATATTGTTCAACGATCTTACTGTAAAGGATAGAGTCCCCTGTGATTTTTACATATTTGTTGAGATAGATGTTTAAATCTTCCGCAGAGAAGTTCTCTCCTATTTCATTAATACACCGTTGAAGTAAAATTTGCATAGATTTGGGCTGAAAGGCTTTTGTGGATAATTCAGCAAAAGTCTGTCGCCAATCGTAGTGTGACCCCTGCGATTCTATAGTTCTCTTAATGTGATAATTAAAGAACCATAAATAATAATCCAAAAACTCATGGTAAGACGGATAACAAGCATATTTGTCCGAAATCTCTTGTTCCATTTTCCGGTAGTATGTAGAATCTTTATTCAGCATCCGTTGTGCTTCGTATCCTTTCAATCGTAGCAAGTAATTATAGCGGTCATATATTTCGTCCGAAATAAGTTGTTGTTGTTTAAAAAGGTTGACTGTATCTATGTATGCAATTTTGTAATTTTCAAACATAGCATGTAGGGAATCTAACGGACAGTAATCTTTTAAGAAACGATTCATTTTATGCTTACGAATGTAGTCAATATTTTGGGCAATTATTACCCAAGTATCTCCTAAACATGTTTTGGCCTCTAGCCCTAAATGTGTATGTCCTTTACGAAGTTGATGATTCATATTATAGATTCTGTCACGTTTCTTGTGGTGCTTACTATATAAAAGGGGGTAGTCTAAGCTATCCATGGATATAGTGATTGTATCTCCTTGCATTAATGGATAATAGATGTATTCAAAATTTCGATAGCTGAATGCAACTTCTCTGAATGCTTCGGGACAATTAATTGATATGGTGTCAAAGCCTTCTTGAGGTACATGTTTGATTAAAATGTTCATACTATCTATATAAGAAACCTTGGGGATTTCTATATGAAAAGCACCTGCGGGAGTTTTATAGTGCTTAGGATTATAATGATCAAAACATAAAACAATTTCTTTACTTATTTTTTCTTTACTTGTCTCTTGTTGTTGACAAGAGACAAGTAAAGAAAAAATAAGTAAAGAAATTAAATTTGTAAATTTCATACAATTGCATCTTTTGAGTCTTACTCAGATAAATGAATAGAGAAATTTATCTCCTTATTCATGGTTGTTCATGCAGGAACTATTTTCCGCAATAGCTGCTTGTTGCACAACTGTCGCAGCACCAGCTTCCTTGTGTGCCATTAATTGTCATCATGAGTGCCTCACTTTTGTATACTCCACACTCAATTTTCCCAGTACTAGTCTTGAATCCACACGTTCCCCATCCACCTTTAATTGCTCTCATCTGGTTCTTGGTAAGAGCATTGTTTTTCAAATCATTAAAGTTCATAATTCTTAGATTTTAGTAAATTCTACTCTATTAAAGCTTTTCGACTCCGCTTATATTTAGTGCACAAATATCGTATTAATACTATTGTTAAATCCTGTCATAGTTGTTCTGTTAGTACTATTTTAGAGAATGAATTCACCTTCTAAGCAGACTTCATCCGAGACTATTTCTATATAGTATGTTCCAGAATCTTGTAAGTTCAAGTCTACAGAGATCACCGTTGGATTCATATATTCTTGTGAATAAACAGTTTCGCCTGTAGATTCTCTAATAATTTTGATAGTAACTGTTGACATCACTTCTTCAAATGATACGGATATTACTTCATTATATAAGTAAGCATGTGCAACTTGCAGGATAATACTTCTACTTATAGGCTTGTTTGGTTGTAGATTCTTTAGTGGAATTTCTCTTTCTGTATTGTTATATTCCACCATACTTCCATTATCCTGTGCTTGAATGGAGTAAACACTAATAAATGCAGTGATTAATATGATCAAAAGTGTTTTCATAAAATTATTTTTTTGATTATGTTATGTGTGCAAATTAAGAGATTGTTATTTATTAAAACAACTCTGAAGGTGTGTAGTTTTTGTGTAGTTTTGCTTTCTCAGATGTAGTTTCTGTGTAATGTGAAGTCTCTTTTTCAGATAGAAGTGATAGCTTTGATGAAATTATCATTTTTGTCAAGTTGCATTTTCTTTTCAAGAATGCTACCCCGTCTTTTATATATGCTATTGGGGGTTCTGCTCAAAATGACTCCAAGTTCCTGTATGGAAAAGCCTGACAAGTGGATGCAACAAAAGAAAATGTCTTTATCAGTCAGTAATGGAAAGTTCTTTCTCAGGTGTGAAGTGTATTCGGGAATCAAACAATTAATCTCCTTTATTAATGACTTCTGGTCATCGTTTGTTAATTCCGGTTTTTCTGTTGACTTAGCATTAATGTCATTTTGATGATTCAGTATGCTTTGTGCTTTCTTATAAAAAGCAGTTTCCTGTAATTGACCTTTTACTTTTTCTATATCTATTTCCATTGTTCTTATACTATCTTTTTCAGATGATACTTTCTTGTATTTATATTGTCTTATAAATAGATAGCTCCCTACTATAAGTATGCATATACTGATATATAATATCCATCTTTTTACGGGGATATCAGGCCTATATTGGGGTGGGGTAGGAGAATAAAACGTGCTTGTCGACAATATATAGAGATTTTGATTGTGTGCACTATCTTGATAGGCAGAGTAAAGCCTCTCCAGTTCGAGTGATTCTTCTAATTTATTTGATTTTTTTGCAATATCGGCAAGGCGCATATAAGCATTGGCTTTGGTGACGTATTCTTGGGTATGCAAGGCTTTATTGAAATAGAACTGGGCAGAATCATATAGCTGTGCTTTATAGTAGGCGTCTCCTAACAAGAGGTATCCTTTGGTATATAATGTAGTGTCAGTTAAGAGGGTAAAGTTTTCTTTGGCGTATTCTATAGCCTCTTTACCTTTCTGCATTCTACTATACAAAGCACTTAAGGAAGATGCAATATTGGCTTTCAACATATTGTTGGGAAAGTGTTTTGTAAGTTCTGAGGCTTGTAATAGTAATGATTCAGCGTGCTGGTAATATGCTTTTCCTTTTTCTATATTTATACTTCCGCGTTTGGATAAAGCTTCAACCAGGTTGATTGTATCTTTTTGCAAGGTTGCTTGCTGTTGTAGCAATTGATACATAGAATCGGCCTTGTTATAATGGTTTTCTTGAAAGTAAATGTTGCCGATATTGTTATATATCAATGATAATAGCTTTGACTTTTCGTTGCGCTTGGCATAATTGGCAGCATTTATGTATAGGTGTAATGCATGAAAATAGTTATTCTGATCTCTTAGCACACCTCCCCAATGGTAATGAGCTTTAGCCTGCATTGGTATATCCCCAATAGAGTCGTAATATTGCACAGCGATCCGTATCAGTGAATCATTAGTTTGCACGATATAGTTTTTATCCCTTGCTTGTGTCAGCAATAAAGCATAGTAAGCTTGGTCCGCCTGCGTGCCCAGTTGTTGCGGTTCTATACTTTCCAGTATGTGTAAGGCACTGTCCGGATATTCTTCCATTACTGAATCGGCTTGCGCTAATAAGACATAAGAATCGTGTTGTTGGGCACATGATGTGAGCAAGAGAAGCCATATTATTATATAGAGTGCATGTTTCATTTTGACTATAATGAAGTTAGTTGTCTACAAAAGTATCCTTTTTTGGGGAAATATTACTAATATCGTTTTGCCTTTTATATTTAAATGAATTATTGCATTACCTCGTTTATTAATTGCTTGGACGTGGCAAGTCTTTGTGTGTTATCTTTCCGTCGGGATCGATTAGGACATTAAAGAATTATCGCTGTACCTTTGCCAACATTTTGCCACCGCCTTGGCAAACTTTTGCCATCGCAGTGGCAAGACTTTGCCAAGCCTGTGGCAAGCCTTTGCCAATGCGGTGGCAGGAAATTGGCAATTCAGAGAGTAATTATAGGGTGATACCTACGCTAATACATACTTCAGCTCCGTCAACTGATAAACACTTGGCATATAGTGCCCGTTGATGATGACTGCCGGCGTATGGCCGATGTTATTCCGTTGGCAATACTCTTGCTGCTGCCTCCAAAGCAGTTTGGCAAGTTCGGTAATGTCATACCTTTCTATTCCCGGTATCTCCTGGGTTTCATACCATTCTTCCAGCAAGTAAGTGGCCCTGTCCCAACCCTCGGAAAGATAGGCGGACAGGATGGTTTGCGCTACATGTACGCCCAGACGGTCGTTAGTGGCTATGACTAAGGATATGGCTATATCAGCAGGAATTTCACGGATATGGTGGTGTACCTTGGCACATGCTTTACAATTGGGGTTGATAACTATCATCAGGCGTTTTTGGACATTGCTGACAGAATTGTGCAACGCTATATCCGGATGAATCATTCCTCTGACTTTGGGTTTTAGTGACAGTAGTTTCCCAAAAGTACCCGGATTGAGTAAACCGGACAACTGAGCCTTCAACACATGCTTCTCTTTATCAGACGAAACAAGAGCTTTGGCTTGTATCCAACATATCAGACAAATAGTAGCCACCGCAATCAGCGAGAAGAAAATCCGGATTGAAAATCTCCACTCAAAGTTATTCCTTAGCGTATAAAGTGCTGCGGCAGTCATCCAGACCGTGAAAGTGGTGAGGATGCAGAAAAGGCAGACCCTGTGAATAAAGAATACCTGGTATATGATGGAATATACCGTAAATGCAATTGCCACGAAACCAAAAATAGCTGCCAGACAATGGAACTCTTCGGGACAAACGGCTGTGAAGAAGAACATGGTCGTGAAGTACATCCAGGACAATTCTCCAATGCCTATTCCTGCTATTTGCGCACCTTTGGAACTGAGCACCTCATTGCAATTCACTGCTTTGCCTATGTGGCAGAATCGGTGCAAGAAGTGATTGTCTACCACTTCCTTATACAGGGTTGCAGTAGAAATAAGGACGCCGCAGGTCAGTGAGAAAAGATAAAGTGGCAATCCTGCCGGATAGTGCTTGCTCCAGACGGAGGAAAAGACCAGAATCAGGCAGATGATTCCGGCAATCAGGATTTTATGCTGCCTGCATATGTAATCCATGTTCCTGAGCAGGCAGTGGGACTCATGAACCGTATCCGTCGTAGTTTCACCCAGCAGGACAGCTCCCGTCCATTGATACCTGAAGAGGCTTTTGCTCATTGCCATGTGGCTGGCTTCGGGTGTGGTGATGATGAGATGGTCCTTTTCTATCCTTTCGACAAGGCAGAACGTGGAATGGCTTGTTTCCAATTGAGTAATGAACGGGGGGCGCAACTTCTCCAGATAGTTGGGTTGAAGGTGGCAAACTGCGTTCTTTACATGGAGTACGTCTAAGGCATCACTGATACCTTGCATTGTGTTGCCCAACGGATGGTTGAGCAAACGGCATACAGTAGTCCTGCTCACTTTTACGGTCAGCGACCGTAAAAAGTGATGGACTACTTCACTGGTGGCATTATCAACTCCCAGCATAGTCTTGATTTAAAAAGTTAAAGTTTAGGTTGGGTTCTGTTTAAAGTGTGAAGTATCCGCTTAACCGGACTTCTCCTGATATAATTTCCAGGTAATACTGTCCCGGATCTTTTGCGCTTAAGTCTATGGTGACAAGCGTAGGATTGAAATAGGTTTCGGAATGAACAGTTACTCCTGTGGAGACATCCGTAATTGAAACACTGACAGAGGGTATTTCCTTGTTGAAATCCACACTGACCACATCATTACAGATATAGGCATTGGCAGGTTGGATGATGATACTCCGGGTTATCGGCCCTCCTTCTACCGGCCCCGATGGGTCCAAAGGAATCTCTCTTTCGTCATCACCGACCATTGAAACAAACTGGGCTTGCAAAGGAGCATTGCCCAACACTACTGCTAACACAAAAAATACAAATAATAACTTTTTCATAAGATATACTTTTAATTTGTTATGACGGTGGCAAATTTAGAGAGAATTTCTCCAATAAAAGTGTATAAAAAGTGTAGAAAAGTAGTGAAAAGACTTATTATTGGTTGATTTTCTCTTCTTTATTATAGAAGTTTCTCTAAAATATTACGAAGTGTAGTCGATTTTTCAGAACAATCCATTTTTTGTTCCAATATTCTTTTGGTTTTTTTATAGATAGCATCTCTGCTGCATTCCATTATATACCTGAAATGACTGGTCGGTATGTCTGTCAGATATAAGCAGCAGAGATGTATTTCGTCTTGAGACAGGGGATACTTTGTAGCCAGACGCAAGGTTATATTATCCCAGCGCATATCGGTTTCGGCAATTAATTGTCTCCAGTCCTCTTCATCGAAGTGTTCACTCGACTTATCTGTTTTTTTATATGATTGGATGATACGTTTCATCTTTACATATACTTCCGAATGCTCGTAAGATTCATTAAGTAATGCTTGCCGTTCTGTTTTTAAGATATGCAATTCTTCCTTTAATGTCTGCTTTTCTATTTGATTATAATGATGCAATTCTATTTCTTTTTGCAAGAAATCGATTTGCTCATTTTTCTGTAGGAGTAGTTCTTCTAATCTTTTAGTTAACTCTATTTCTTTTTGCTTGAAGCTGATTACTTCTTTTTTGTGTTTTTTCCATAGAATGAGGAATAGTAAAAAGAACGTTGCTATTCCTGTAATCATATAGTAATAGAATTGTCCCAAGTTTGCTTTATACTCTGATTGTTTGCATTGCATTAATAGCTCTTTTTCTGTCGTAATAATTGCATTGCTTTGTTGTTTCTGTTGAACACTATCCAAATAAGAGGAATATTTTCTCTCCATCTCTAATGCTTTTTTTAGATTTCCCTGTTTTTGAGCAATATCGGCCAATCGCATGTAAATACCGGCCTTCGTAGAGTAGTCTTTGCTGTGTAGGGCTTTATCCAGAAAGATTAGTGCAGAATCATATTGCATTGTTTTATAATAAGCATCCCCCAGTACAAGATAAGTTCTAGGGAGTATATTGGGATTTTCTTGGTTGCTAATACTTAATTTCGCAAATTCAACAGCCTTTTCTCCCATATTCATACGTCCGTATAGCAGACTCAATGAATAGGCAGTTTTGGTTATCAGGCTTTTTAAAGTGCTATGACGTGATATTTCGAATGCATAAAGTAGTATTTGTTCTGCTTCACTATAATTGCCTTCTTTTATATTAATCATACCTCGTTGTGATAGCACTTCTACATGGAGATGAACGTCTTTTTGTTGGATGGCAAATCTTTCTGTTATTTGATAGATTGAGTCTGCCTGTTTATTCAGCTGTTGCATGTAATATAAATTGGCTATATTGTTATATATGCGTCCGGCTAAATCGTAGTCTGGAATCCTTTTGGCATAAGGTATAGCTCTGAAAAACTTGTTTAGCGCTTGTGGGTAGTCTTCTTTGTCTCTCCAAATGCACCCCCAATAATAATATGCTTTTGCCTGCATGGCTGTGTTTTTAATAGAATCGTAATACTGTACGGCCAAATGTATCAGAGAGTCGTTTGTTTGTTGTATGAAATTCTTTTCTTGTACCTGCGTCACCAGCAGTGCATAATATGCCCTGTCTTCTAATGATTTTAGCTCTTCCTGATAGATTCCTTGTAAAAGTCGTAAGGCACTGTCGGGAGATTGTTGCATGAGGGAGTCAGCTTGTACAAGTTTATAATTCGGTCCGGGACGTGTACAGGCCATTAATAAGCAAGATGTAAATAATAGCGTAGCTAAGGAATTGACTCTCATTGCCTTATCTTTTGTTGTTGGAGCTTGCAAAAGTACCCCTTTCTCGCGATAAAAGCAATGTAATGCAGGTTTGGAGGATTAATTCCTTTTATTTCGGAGATGCATCTCCGAAATAAAAGGAAACTGTAAAAGATGTGGAAGTGGAATTTAGGTATGCAACTCCAATACGAAGCGGCAGCCTTTGGTATAACTACTATCCAACGTCAAACTACCATTCATTTTGGTAGCAATCAGGGAGCAAATAGGCAATCCTAAACCGTCACCTTGCGTAAGGTCTTTCACTTCGGTGAAAGGTTTGAACAGATTTTCCTGTTCTTCTGCGGGAATGCCACTTCCTGTGTCGCTAATAATGAATTGATGAGTATGCGCACCGCGTTTCTTGAAATCCAACCAGATTTTTCCACCTTCCGGAGTGAATTCAGCTGCATTGTTCAGTAGATGGAGCAGGATGCGTTCAAGTTGCTCCGGATTAGTCTTGACACTAAGCTTCGGAGCATTGACGGTGGTGGTTATATCCGGCTTCAAACCAGCTTTTATTTTATCCATTACGCTTTCGCAGAAGGTATTGATGTTGATTTCACGCATTTCATAAGCTTCAGAAAGTGTACTCTCCAGTTCGGAGAGCTCCTGAATATGTTCAGCAAAGCCTTTCAATGCGCGTACACCCGGTTGGGTTGCATCCAGCGTATTCAGTGTCGGCTCCATTTGTCCGGAGATATTCTGGATAAACTTGGTTTTGAGCTCATTGTGCTCATTAGCTATCTGAATGGCTTTCTTCTGTTTCCGGGTGAGGAGGACAAAGCGTAGCAATACGATGCCTGCCACTACCAATGCGGCGGCAAGAATAGCTGCCAGTACGCAAAGTCCGATGATGATATATTGCTTGGCGCTCAGTGAGTCATCCTTATCCTGAATGGTTGCCTGGCTTTCCTCATATTTCCGTTTCAGTACATTCAGTTCATCCTGAGCAGTGAGGGCCTTTACGGAATCAGTCCAAAGGATGTATTTATCATAAGTACGTGCCACCAGTCCGGCATTGTTTGCTTTGCGGGCGATGTCGATGAGGGTTTTATAAGATTCGTCTACCTTGGCATAGTTCTTTTGTTCCTTATATTGGCCTATCAGGCGGTTGATGTAGGCATCCCCCTGTGAATTCATGCCGAAAGTGTAATAGTAATTTGCCTGAGTATAGAGCAAGTCATTATTCAAAGAATCGTTGCGGGATGCCTTGGCAGTCTCCTCCAACTTAGCCAGTTGCTCTTTGGCACGGGCGGGGTTCTTTAGGTTGATGTACATTTGCAGGCGTTCCTTATTGATGCGGAAACGCAGGGCGGGCATGGTTTTACCGCTTTTTTGTTCACCGTCAGTCACCAATAGCTCGGCGCCGCGCAGCAGTTCGAAGGCTTCCTTATAATAATTCTCCCGATGGTAGAGGGCGCTGGCATTGACGCCGCACTCTACTGCCTTGTCATAATTCCCCTGAGAGGAAAAGGCGTTATATGCTTGTAAAAATAAGTAACGTGCCTTGATATATTCCTTTTTGGCAAGATTTTCTTGCGCTTGTTTCATTTGCTCATCGGCACGGTTTTGCGAATAGGCTTGACTACAGATGCAGAAAGCAGCTAAGAAGAGTACGGTAATTATCTTTCTCATATTTGATTCATTTTATTTGCTCACAAAGTTAAGACATTCTTCTGTAGGTTGTACAAGAAAAGCGCCTAAAAATCTTTGCTTATCCCATTTTTATGGTGATAGTGGTGAGTGAATTTATATCCTGGTCCGTGTTATCTCCGTATTATCTCCGTATCTGCTCCGTACCAAGTCCGTGTTATCTCCGTATCTATAGAGTACGGAGCAGCTACGGAGCAAGTACGGAGCAAGTACGGAGCAGGTACGGCGGATGTACGGGATTAGTATTTGAAACTGCTTCCTCCCAGGAACTCACGCAGAAGTGAGGTCGGCGGGATTTCTTTATCCTGTACCGGGGTAAAGTATTTGATGAATTTCAGCAACCGGTATGCTTCGGCATATTCCGGACAGTTGCGTGGTACACTAGTCAGTATCGGTTCGGCATGGCAGCGCAACACGGCAAATTCAAATAGCAATGCGGAGTTGAACATTACATCGGCGTTTTCCTGATAGGGGAAAATCCATTTATCTTCTCCGGCGCGCACACTGGGCCAGCGTGAAATGGTTTCGCGTGCCGAGTAGCCACGATAGTTGAAGTCGCGGATAATGCGGCGCAGCAAACGGTTGTCCGTTGTGGGAATCCAGTTATGGTCATCCAGAGAAATGGTAGTCAGGGCGGACACATAGATTTTGTATTTGTTCGCGGCAGGTATCTGCGGAGTGAGTTCAGGGTTCAGTGCATGAATGCCTTCCAGAATGAGGATGGTATGCTCGTCAATCTTCAGTTTGTCGCCTTTGTATTCCCGTTGTCCGGTACTGAAGTTGAAGCTCGGCAAGTCTATCTCTTCGCCTCTCAACAAGGCTTGCAGGTCTTCTTCAAACTTTTTGAGATCGAGTGCATAGAGTGATTCGTAATCATAATCACCATTGGCATCTTTAGGGGTGTCTTCGCGGTTCACAAAGTAATTATCCAGCGCAATGGGGTAGGGGCGCAATCCGTTTGTCATCAATTGCACGGAGAGGCGCTTGCTGAAAGTGGTTTTACCCGAAGAAGATGGACCGGAGATGAGAACCAGCTTCACCCGGTTACCGTTTTCGCCCCGGTTGTATATATCATCGGCAATCTGGGCTATCTTTTTTTCCTGAAGTGCTTCGGCCACATTGATTAAATCGGTGGCATGCCCTTCTTCGCAGGCGAGATTGAAATCGCCTACGTTGCTTAATCCCATGATATAGTTCCAGCGCAGGTGTTCCTTAAAGACATCGAGCATCTTCTCCTGCTTCACAACTTCCTCTAATACGCTGGGATTTGCCTTGTTGGGAATGCGTAGCAACAGGCCATCGTAATATTTCACGATGTCGAACAGCCAGATAAAGCCGGTGCTGGGCAACAGGTTGCCATAATAATAATCAATAGTGTCGCCCAATGAATAATAGTAGGTATAGATGGAGCCGGAAGTTTCCAGCAATTTCACCTTGTCCGTCATCCCCCGCTCATTGAAAATGCGTACAGCCTCAGAAGTATGGCATTCCGTGCGGCGATACGTGATGTTTTGGTCTATAATTTCCTGCATGCGTTTTTTGATGGCGGACACATCTTCCAGCGTGATAGTGCGTCCGATGCGCAGGTTGCAGAAATAGCCTTTGGATACAGGATGTTCTACAAACAGCTTCCCATCCGGAAACAATTCGCTGACAGCTTTATATAATACAAAACAGAGGCTGCGCACGTACGTTCGCAAACCGGAGGAATCGCGTATATCGAGAAATTCTACATCTTTATTATTATATACCCTGAAGTTCAGTCCTTCGGAGCGGTTATTGACTTTTGCGCTGACTACTTGATAGGGAAAATTAAGATTAAAACCGTAATAAATATCCAAAAGTGAACTCCCGATAGGGAATTCTTTAGAAATATTATTATTTTTGCAACAAATTTGTAACATGTGTTTCATGACGTCTCCTTTTTAGGTGATTAATACGTTAAATATAGATATAATAACAGATGTGGCATAAAACCTTCTAATTAATTAAAGATGGAATATTCTTTTTATGATTTTTTAAAGCTGCTTGGCTCACTGGCATTATTCCTGTACGGAATGAAGATAATGAGTGAAGGACTCCAAAAGTTCGCCGGTGACAGGCTCCGGAAAATTCTGACGGCAATGACTACCAACCGGGTGACCGGAGTGCTGACGGGTGTGCTGATTACGGCACTGATTCAATCCTCTTCTGCAACTACCGTTATGGTAGTGAGCTTCGTAAACGCCGGTCTGCTGACCTTGTCCCAATCCATCGGGGTAATTATGGGAGCCAATATCGGTACTACCGTTACGGCATGGATTATTTCGGCGTTAGGATTTAAAGTTGATATCGCTGCTTTCGCACTTCCTCTTCTTGCTTTCGGCATTCCTCTTCTCTTCTCTCAAAAAAGTCATCGTAAGTCTATCGGTGAATTTATATTTGGTTTCTCTTTCCTTTTTATGGGGCTTTCCATGTTGCAGTCCAATGCACCGGACCTGAAAGCAAATCCCGAAATGCTGGCTTTTGTGCAAAGCTATACGGATATGGGATATATTTCCATTCTGCTATTCGTGTTTATCGGTACGATTTTGACTATGGTTGTACAGGCATCGGCAGCAACGATGGCTATCACACTTATCATGTGTGCCAACGGATGGATCAGCTTTGAATTGGGGGCAGCGTTGGTGCTGGGTGAGAATATCGGTACCACCATTACTGCCAATCTTGCCGCATTGACCGGTAACACGCAGGCGAGGAGGGCTGCATTGGCTCACTTAGTATTCAATGTCTTCGGTGTTATTTGGGTGCTTTGCCTGTTCTCTCCGTTTACGAGTGCCGTATCCTGGTTTGTAGAAAATGTAATGGGAACAAAAGACCCTGCTGTGGCAGTATCATTCAAGTTGTCGGCATTCCACACTTGTTTCAATATCTGCAACGTGCTGATACTTATTTGGTTCGTGAAGCTTATAGAACGTACCGTTTGCGCCATTATTCCGCAGAAGGAAGTTGACGAAGAATATCGTTTGCGCTTCATATCCGGCGGTATGCTTTCTACGGCGGAGCTTTCCATTTTGCAGGCGCACAAGGAGATACATCTGTTTGCCGAACGTACTCATCGCATGTTCAACATGGTGCAGGATTTGCTTCATACGGAGAAAGATGATGACTATAATAAGCTGTTCAGCCGGATTGAGAAGTACGAGAATATCAGTGACAATATGGAGTTGGAGATTGCTAACTATCTGAATCAGGTATCAGAGGGACGGTTAAGTTCGGAAAGTAAGCTTCAGATACGTGCCATGTTGCGTGAAGTAACGGAGATTGAAAGTATCGGCGATAGTTGTTATAACCTCGCGCGTACTATCAACCGCAAGCGCCAGACCAATCAGGACTTTACGGAAAAACAATATGACCATATTCACTTTATGATGAAACTGACGGATGATGCGCTGGCTCAGATGATTGTCGTAGTGGAACGTTCTGAACATCAGAGTATCGACGTGAATAAGTCGTTTAATATTGAGAATGAAATAAATAATTACCGCAACCAACTGAAGAATCAGAATATTCTGGATGTCAACAACAAGGAATATGATTATCAGATGGGCGTTTACTATATGGATATCATTGCCGAATGTGAAAAGTTGGGCGATTATGTGGTGAATGTAGTAGAGGCAAGCAGTGATATAAAAGAAAAGAAAGCGTCTTAGGACGCTTTCTCAAATTCTTCTTTTCCGACTCCGCATAAGGGGCAAACCCAATCATCAGGAAGGTCTTCAAACGATGTTCCCGGCTCTATGCCGTTTTCAGGATCGCCCAATTCAGGGTCATAAACATATTCGCAAACGGTGCAAATGTACTTGTCCATAAGATTATTATTTTAGGTTTTCTTTATAAATAACAATAATTCCTCCTGTTTTGTTTTCTGTTCTAATCTGAAAGAGATATATTTGTTCCATCTTTATTGTAAATGAACTCTTTATGACGATACTAATTCTAACCGGTATGTTGGTACTGGTAGGAGTACTGGTGCTTTATGTGCTTGAACTCGGTAGGAGCAGGCGATTATTGCTCAAAGCAGGAAATGCTAAGAAAGCCTTGCGCAGTTCGGAAGAACTCTTCCGATCTATTATGCAAAATGTACATGCATTCATTCTTTTGATAGACCGTAATTTTATCGTTTCCCGGACTAATTATTATGATATTACCAAAGCGCATAGGCCGGAAGGTAGGTTGGCGCGTGTGGGAGATTTATTGCGTTGTAATAATGCGTTGTCTGCTGTTGGTGGTTGTGGCACGCATGAGCTTTGTAAGGATTGTCCTATCCGTAATAAGATAGAAGAGACTTTTCAGAATAAAAGCAGTTTTACCGATTTGGAAGCTGTGCTCAATATACGGGATAGAAGAGGAGATGTAGCCGAGTGTGAAACTTACGTATCCGGTGAGTACATGACGATAGATGATAAAGAGGGCATGGTAATCACTGTGCATGATATTACCCGTTTGAAAAGGGCGGAAGGAGAATTGCTGAAGGCTCGTGAGAAAGCAGAGAATGCAGACCGTTCCAAATCGGCTTTCCTTGCTAACATGAGCCATGAGATACGTACCCCGTTGAATGCTATTGTCGGCTTCTCCGAATTGCTGGCTTCCGCCGGAACGGAAGAGGAGAAGACACAGTTTCTGGAAATCGTTCACTCCAATAATGATATGTTGCAACAATTGATAGCCGATATTCTTGACCTTTCCAAAATAGAGGCAGGCACTTTGGAATTTACTTTCTCGGAAGTGGATGTCAATCAGTTGATGTCAGATATGGAACAGTTGTCCCGTATGAGACTGGGAGAGAAAGCTGCCGTTATTCAGGTTATCAGAGAAACACCGCCGGAGGATTGTATTTTGTATACCGACAGGAACCGCCTGATGCAGGTGATTGCCAATTTTATGACGAATGCTGTGAAGTTTACAGATGAAGGCAGCATTACATTAGGATATAAAGCGTGTGCCGATGGGCTTTACTTTTATGTAAAAGATACCGGAGGTGGTATTCCGGCAGATAAGGTAGGCCATATCTTTGAACGTTTTGTGAGAGTGGAACAACACAAAAAGGGTACCGGACTGGGACTTTCTATCTGTGAGATGATAGTTCGTAAACTGGGCGGAAAGATTGGCGTAGAGTCGGAATATGGCAAGGGGTCTACTTTCTGGTTTACTCTGCCTCTCAACGGACAGACAACCCGAAAACAGGGAACAGAGATAGAGGGTAAGACAAACTTATAAAAAGATTTAATAACATTCGCTATCCCAAATTAATATTGTAATTTTGCGCCTCTTAATCAAACCTAATAAATTGCATGACTGCAACAAAAGATGATTTTTATCATGGCGGACTTACTGACGACGAGGTAAGACAAAGCCGCGAAAAATACGGAGTCAATCTGTTAACGCCTCCCAAGCGTCCCTCCCTGTGGAAACTATATCTTGAAAAGTTTGAAGACCCTGTGGTCAGGGTGTTGCTGGTTGCAGCTATATTCTCTCTGATAATTTCTGTTATAGAGAATGAATATGCTGAAACCATCGGTATCATTGCTGCCATTTTGCTGGCTACGGGTATCGGCTTCTATTTTGAGTACGATGCCAATAAGAAGTTCGACCTGCTGAATGCGGTGAATGAGGAAACTTTGGTGAAGGTGATTCGTAATGGTCGTGTACAGGAGATTCCCCGAAAGGATGTGGTGGTAGGAGATATTATTGTATTGGAGACTGGAGAGGAAATTCCTGCTGACGGCGAATTGCTGGAAGCTATCTCTTTACAAATAAATGAGTCGAATCTAACCGGTGAACCTGTAATAAATAAAACTACGGTGGAGGCGGATTTCGATGAAGAGGCTACATATGCCTCCAACAAGGTGCTGCGCGGCACGACGGTAGTAGACGGGCACGGAACCATGCGTGTGCTCTGCGTGGGTGATGATACGGAAATCGGTAAAGTAGCGCGCCAGAGTACGGAGCAGAGCACGGAGCCTACTCCTCTGAATATACAACTCACCAAACTCGCTAATCTGATTGGAAAAATAGGTTTTTCTGTAGCCGGATTGGCATTTGCCATCTTTTTTATCAAAGATGTATTGTTGCACTATGATTTTTCCTCTTTCCAGACTTTCGACGACTGGCTTCCGGCATTGAAATCCACTCTGCAATACTTCATGATGGCAGTGACTCTGATTGTAGTGGCTGTTCCCGAAGGGTTGCCGATGAGCGTGACGCTGAGCCTTGCTTTGAATATGCGCCGTATGCTTTCTACTAATAACCTGGTGCGTAAGATGCATGCTTGTGAGACGATGGGTGCTATCACCGTGATTTGTACGGATAAGACGGGTACACTAACCCAGAATCTGATGCAGGTTTACGAACCGAGTTTCTATGGTCTGAAAGATGGTGGAGAAGTTGGCGATGATGATATCAGCAAATTAGTAGTAGAAGGTATCAGCACTAATTCTACAGCTTTTCTGGAAGAGATGGCGGAAGGTGAAAAACCCAAAGGAGTGGGAAATCCTACGGAAGTAGCTTTGCTCTTGTGGTTGAATAGCCGGAACCGCGATTATTTGGAATTGCGTGAGAATGCTTCGGTTATAGACCAGTTGACTTTCTCTACCGAACGGAAGTTCATGGCTACGTTAGTAAAATCTCCTTTGATAGGCAAGAAAGTGCTATATGTGAAAGGGGCTCCCGAAATAGTTCTTGGCAAATGTAAGGATGTCATTTTGGATGGCAAACGGGTGGATGCTGTGGAATATCGTTCTACAGTGGAAAAGCAATTGCTGGGTTATCAGAATATGGCTATGCGTACCCTCGGCTTTGCTTTTAAAATAGTGGAAGATACAGATACGAGAGATAGTGTAGAGCTGGTTGCCGACCATGATTTGTCATTCCTTGGTGTAGTTGCCATCAGCGACCCTATTCGTCAGGATGTACCTGCGGCTGTTGAAAAATGTCAGTCAGCCGGCATCGATATCAAAATTGTGACGGGAGACACACCGGGTACGGCTACTGAAATAGCACGCCAGATAGGCTTGTGGAAACCGGAAGATACGGAACGCAATCGCATAACAGGCGCTGCCTTTGCCGAGCTGACGGATGAGGAGGCACTCGACCGTGTAATGGATTTAAAGATTATGTCTCGTGCACGTCCTACGGATAAGCAACGTCTGGTGCAATTATTGCAGCAGAAAGGTGCAGTTGTAGCGGTGACGGGAGACGGAACGAATGATGCTCCCGCGCTGAATCATGCGCAGGTAGGCCTTTCTATGGGTACGGGAACTTCCGTTGCTAAAGAGGCCAGTGACATAACCCTGTTGGACGACTCCTTCAACAGTATCGGTACTGCGGTGATGTGGGGACGTTCGCTGTATAAGAATATTCAGCGCTTCATAGTCTTTCAGCTAACCATTAATTTTGTAGCCTTGCTCATTGTGTTGCTTGGCTCGCTGATTGGTACGGAATTACCGCTAACGGTGACTCAAATGCTTTGGGTAAATCTTATTATGGATACGTTTGCCGCTCTGGCACTGGCATCCATTCCTCCCAGTGAGAGTGTGATGAAAGAGAAACCACGCAGTAGCAGCGATTTTATTATATCCAAGGCAATGCGTTCATCTATTTTGGGAACAGGAGTTATTTTCTTGGTTGTACTTATGGGTATGTTGTATTGGTTTAATCATGCCGAGGGCGGCATGACTGTGCAACGTTTGACCATATTCTTCACATTCTTTGTAATGCTTCAATTCTGGAACCTTTTCAATGCCCGCGTGTTTGGTACTACAGACTCGGCTTTCAAGGGGATTTCCAAATCGTATGGTATGGAGCTGATTGTGCTTGCCATTTTGGTGGGACAATTCCTTATTGTACAGTTCGGTGGTGCTGTATTCCGTACCGAACCGCTTGATTTAATCACATGGCTGATCATTATTGCCTCTTCTTCACTGGTGCTTTGGGTAGGTGAGGCGATGCGTTTCATCCGGCGTTTAACACAGAAATAGAAATGAAAGAAAAAGGAATTAAAAACCTTATTATTGATTTTGGCGGCGTATTGATTGACCTGGACCGCCAGCGTTGTATTGAGAATTTCGCAAAGTTAGGCTTGCCCAATGTGGAGGCTATGCTTGATGTTTGTCATCAGCAAGGTTTTTTCTTGCAACATGAAAAAGGACTGATTACCAGTGCAGAGTTCCGGAATGCGATTCGTGAACAAATAGGGAAGGTAGTGACTGATGCCCGTATAGATGCTGCATGGAATAGTTTTTTGGGAGGTATTCCTACCTATAAGTTGGATTTGTTGTTGAAACTGCGTGAGAAGTACGTTGTTTATTTGTTGAGCAATACCAATGATATTCACTGGAAGTGGTCGTGCAAACACGCTTTCCACTATAAGGCCTTCCGGGTGGAGGATTACTTTGAGAGAATCTTCCTCTCTTATGAAATGAAGATGGCAAAGCCTGATGTGGCTATTTTCCAGAGATTACTGGATGAAACAGGTATAGACCCCAAAGAAACTTTCTTTATAGATGATTCCACTGAGAACTGTCGTGTTGCAGAAACTTTGGGAATTTCTACCTATACGCCGAAAGCATGCGAAGATTGGAGCCATTTGTTTAGTTGAGAGTTAGGGAAGTGGAGAGTTGAGAATTGAAAGTTGAGAATTAAAATGCAGTTGCTTCGTAACATAGCGGAAGTGCTTCCCCAGCCTTGTGTTGCCACCATCGGTTTTTTTGATGGAGTACATCTTGGGCATCGCTACCTGATAGAGCAGGTGCGCGAAGTAGCTTCTGCGTGCGGTTTTGCTTCGGGAGTGGTGACTTTTCCGGTGCATCCGCGCAAAGTTGTGCAGCCGGAGTATCAACCTGAACTGCTGACTACATATGAAGAAAAGGTTTCCTTACTTGCCGAAACCGGTTTGGACTACTGCATGGTGCTTGACTTTACTCCTGAAATTGCTATATTGTCGGCACGGGAATTTATGCTTTTCCTCCGTAATCATTATAACATATGTGCTCTTGTCATAGGCTACGACCATCGTTTCGGACACAACCGTAGCGAAGGTTTTGATGACTATGTGCGCTATGGGCAAGAACTGGGAATAGAAGTTATTCTTGCCCGTGCATATATCAATAAGGAGACTGCGGTAAGTTCCTCTGTCATCCGCCAACTGCTATTGGAAGGTAATGTTTCGGAAGCGGCGGCTTGTCTGGGATATAATTACTTTTTGAACGGTCCGGTGGTAAGCGGCTATCGTGTCGGACGTAAAATAGGTTTCCCCACCGCTAACCTTCGGGTAGACAATCCTGATAAATTGGTTCCTTCCGATGGGGTATATGCTGTCCGTGTCACTGTTGCGGGGCAGACTTATGGTGGTATGCTTAGTATCGGCTACCGTCCTACAATGGCTAATGGCACCGACCGTAGCATTGAAGTGAATATCTTTAATTTCCATTCGGACATATACGAACAGCACATTCGTCTTTCTTTTGTCCGCTACCTGCGTCCCGAATTGAAGTTCGATTCCATAGACGAACTTATCGCTCAGCTTCATAAGGATGCTGAGGATGCTTCCCGTTATCTTTAATATTTTCTGCATCATTATCGAAAAACATGCTTATTTTATTGTTTTTCGATAAATATTTTCTGTTTTACTTGTTTGTTTCAAAAAATCCCCTTTTATTTGCATATCGAAAAACGATAAATTATTATTGAATAACAAAACGTATAAAGGTTGATGATTATGAAAAAGGCATTTATGAGTATCTCTTTGTTGGTGATTTCCCTTTCCATGTTGATGGCTGTTCTTTGCGGTATAGGAGCTGCAGTTTGACGGTTTGAAAGAGAAAATAGTATCTTTGCAGACTTTTTAGAGAAAGACAACGATGAAAACGGCAATAAAACTGGTTCTTATTTACTTGGCGATGCAAATTCTCGGTGGGTTGGCAGTGGGGCCATTTGCTATGATTTATGCGCATATTAAATATGGTAGCATAGAAAGGGCGAATGATTTTGTTTTGGCTCCCGCCTTATTAGCAGGGTTTGTATTTATGGTGATTTATTTGTGGTGGCAAGGCTATCTGACCGGTGATAAACAATTGTATTCACCTGTATCTGCAACCTATTTGTTCTGGAGCGCCATAATGGGTATTTCCATGATTTTTATGATTGATTTCCTGATGTCTCATCTCACGTTCCTCCCGAACTTTTTGAGTGACACTTTTGATGTTTTACAGTCCGGGTGGCTGGGTATTCTCTGTGTGGGGATACTGGGGCCCATTCTTGAAGAATTATTGTTCAGGGGAGCAATTACTAAAGTCTTGTTGAAGAAATACAGTCCGGTGGTAGCTATTTTAATATCCGGCTTGCTGTTTGGCATTTTCCACATGAATCCGGCGCAGATTGTAGGAGCTACATTGATTGGCTTTGTCCTTGCATGGATTTATTATAAGACACACAGTTTGATACCTTGTATCCTGATTCACATCATGAATAACTGTCTTTCTGTTTATCTTAGTTTAAAGTTTCCGGATGTGGACTATACTTCCGATTTAATTGGAGAGCCGGCATACACGATTAGCCTGGTACTTTCCGTACTATTGTTTATGCTTTCCTGGAGAATGATGAACACTTATAAATTATCTAATACAACTACTAAAGTATGAAAAGGAGATTGAATATTCTTTGCGTGATCGTATTGTTTGTGCTGGGTTATTCGGTTTTAGAAACCACCTATTATGTAGGTATGGGAATTAAAGCCGGTATTGAAAAAGGCTTTGATTCTAAGATTGATGTGAAAGAAAGGGAAGAGATGACTAATTTGCAAGTCGTGCAGTTAGTGCCTAAAGATTTGGGTGGTGCAATTCTGATTGATTCCGTTTACAATGAGAAATCCGGTGAATATGTACCTGCTGCTTACGGACAAATGATTGTCAGTGTGAATACCCAGCCGAGTGTCTTATCGAGAATCATTTCTTTTCTGATCCTTATTGCAGACTATGTCGCCATTGTCTGGGCTGTGGTGCTCTTTATCCGTCTTATTGTATCGATCAATAAATCCGATATATTCAATTGGAAGAATGTCCGGCGGCTCAGGCGTTTAGGGGTATTGCTTATTATTAGTTTTGCATGCACTTTTTTTACTGCATTTCTGAGTTTCTATAATGTGGGAAAAGTATTTTCTGTGACAGGCTATTCGTTGAGTATGGCAGACATGGTGCATATCACTTCGTTGGTATTGGGACTTTCTGCCTTGATTGTGGCGGAAGTGTTTGCTATCGGATTGAGAATGAAAGAAGAACAGGATTTGACGATTTAAATGAAATACGATTATGAAAAAATTTAGAATATTGGGAATATTAGCGATGCTGGTGATTGTAGGAGATTTTGTAATCTCTTTTACTGCCGGCTGGCAAGAAGAACGTGACAGCTTTCTGGCAGGATGTAAAAGTGCCCGTGCGGAAAGTCCGTCCTTATATACCCCCGAAGCTGTTCCTGTGGAGGTGAGACCTTTGGAAACTACCAATTTGGACTCATTGCACAATAGTATAATGAATGAGAATCTTCCCTACAAAATAGATAAAGTAAGTGTGGCTATTGTTCCGTCGACCTGGAGTAGTATTGTGTTTTGCTTTGGTGCATTTGCTGCTTTGGCTATTCTTGCCGGAATTTATTGCTTGATAAGGGTTTTAATTTCCATATCGAAGCGCAATGTGTTTACTCATGACAATGTGGTGAGAATGCGTGTATTCACTTATTCTTTATTAGCCTTTAGCATCTTGAATGCGTTGATGGAATGGCTGAATTATATTGAAGTGGTGAAACAAGTGAGTCTGCCTGGGTATGAAATAAAAGGTTTTAGTATGTCGGCAGATTGGGTATCATTGATGGTTATTGTTCTTTTCACCGAAATATTTGCCGTAGGTGTGAAGATGAAAGAAGAGCAAGACCTGACTATTTAATCCTAACCTTGATAAAAAATGATTTATATGATTATAGTAAACCTTGATATAATGATGGCTCGGCGAAAGATATCTTTGGGAGAACTGGCCGAAAAGGTGGACATTACACCTGCTAATTTATCTATTCTGAAAACGGGAAAGGCAAAAGCCATTCGTTTTTCTACACTGGAAGCTATTTGTAAAATTCTGGATTGCCAACCGGGAGATATTCTGGAATACGTAGATAGTGATTAGTGGTTAGTGATTAGTGATTAGCAGGCTGCGCTTTGCCAGCGGTTAATCACTAATCACTAACCATTAATCACTAATTACCTTTTCTCGCTTTGAAAGCAAGCGCATACATCCGCATCTGCTTCACCATAGACAGCAAACCATTACTACGGGTAGGCGAAAGATGTTCTTTCAACCCTATCTTATCGATGAAATAAAGATCAGCATTCAGAATTTCGTCTGGTGTATGCCCGGAAAGAACTTTCATCAGCAACGAAATGATACCTTTTACAATTAAAGCGTCGCTTTCAGCTTTGAAGATAATTTTTCCATCCTCTTCGTCAGCTTGCAGCCATACGCGGCTTTGGCAACCTTCTATCAGATTCTGTTCCGTTTTATATTTTTCGTCGAGCGGTTCCTGCTCGTTTCCTAAATCTATGAGGAGCTGATAGCGGTCCATCCAGTCGTCAAAGTCGCTGAATTCCGCAATCACTTCGTCTTGTGCTTCGTTGATACTCATACTTCTTGATTTATGATTTTTGATTTATGAATTATTTCTCGCTGTAAATCACTTGCATTACCGTCTGTCCTACTGCTTGCAATGTAGCCTTATCAATGGCATCCATATCATCTTTCACAGTATGCCAGTGCTCAAAGAAATCACCTTCTGGATAATAAGGAACGATATCAATGGTTGGAATTTTGGCGTACTTGTTGATGAACGTATGGTCATCGGTCACGAAACCGCCTTTTTTCTGTACAAAATGGCGTCCAAAACCTAAAGCATTGGCTGTTTTCCAGACTTTCTCATTGACATTGGGAGCTACTTCATGAGACAAACCTTCATAACGGAATTCTGCATTCTTGCCCCCTACCATGTCCAGCAGTATACCAAAGCGTGCATTATATCCCTGCACATGCGGGTTACGTGCCCAATACTGTGAACCGAGTCCCCAGTATTCCTCTTTATGCGGGCCGTTGTAAGCCTGATGCGTTCCATAATCTTCGGCATCTACAAAAACAATATCGATACCCATTTCCGGCAACTGTTTCTGCAAATGACGTGCTATTTCCAATAATACTCCTACACCGCTGGCACCGTCATTGGCACCTAAAATAGGAGTATAATGCTTTTTAGCGTCCGGGTCAGCATCTGCCCACGGACGGCTGTCCCAATGCGAAAAAAGGACGATACGTTTTTTCGTATCCGGTTTGTAGGAGCCGATAATATTCCGGGCTTTTAGTAATGTACCGGTATAGGCAGGTAAGTCTACATATTGGTTAGTAACCTTTGCACCAAATTCAGTCAGTTTATTTGCCAGATAATTGCCACAATCCACATGTGCTTTCGTATTGGGAACGCGTGGACCGAAGTCAACCTGTGCTTTCACATACTGGTAAGCACTGTCTGCATTGAACTGTGGAACATTGACGGCGTTTTTAGTTGTTGCTTCAGTGTCGTCGCTTGCCTTCTTGGTATTGTTGCTGCATGCTATGAATGCAAGCAATACCAGGCATAAAGGGATGAGAGTATAATTCCGTTTCATTCTTTATCTAAATTAAAACTTAGTTTCACTTCTTTTTTTCCGGTTTCCAGGGTTACTGCCGCCCCGTTTATCATGGGCAGATTCATCGTAACGTGCCCCACCGGGAAGTTAAAGCAGACAGGATAATCGTATTCTTTCACCAGGTCGGCAATAGCTCCGTATAACTCTTTGCCCAGAGATTTGGTTTCTTCATATTCTGTGAACTGTCCGATGATGAGACCGGAGAGCTTTTCTAATACACCGCCCAGTTTCAGATTATAAATCATACGCTCCACCGCGTGCGGACGTTCGCCTACATCTTCTATAAAAAGAATTGTTCCTTCTGCGGGAATATCATACGGTGTGCCTCGCAACCCATAAAACACGGATAGATTGCCACCTCGCAGAATGCCGTTGCCAACCCCTTTGTGGTTCAGCTTATGTCCCGGACAGATGTAACTGAAACTGTTCTCTGAAGTTAGTACTGCTTCCGCCGTCTCAGAATTGAAATGTCCGAACAGGATATCCTTAAGTGCCGATGTACAGAAGTCGTCTTCGGCTTCCACCGTCAAGTGGCGGGCCATCGGGGCATGAAGAGAGGCGAAACCACTCTGTTGAAGCACGTTGTGCAATGCGGTGATATCACTGAAACCAATTAACCATTTGGGATGTTCACGAAAACGCGTAAAATCCAGCTTTCCTAATAAGTGTACTGCTCCATATCCGCCACGGCTACACAAAATAACTTTCGCTTTATCATCGTCCAGAGCATCCTGTAAGTCCTCCACACGCTGCCTGATACTGCCTGCATAAGTTCCGTTTGAACTTCCGGCATGTTTCGCCATCACGGCGTCCAGTCCCCAGGACTTTAAACGCTTTTTAGCTCCTTTCAAGAAAGACTTGTCTATTTTACTGGAAGGAGAAAGGATGATGACGCGATCACCTTTTTGTACGTATGGCGGAAAAATAAGGCTGCTCATAATTCTACATGTTGTGTATGGGGACAAAAGTACACAAAATAACTCAATTCTGACATCAGATTAAGCAAAACGCACACAAGAGATGTTAAATAAGAGAGAGCCGGTAAGTCGGAAAAAGTGGTCGGTAATGTCAAATTGATATATGTCGTCTGAAATTTTCGGGCGTATCATGCTGTATTTCTCGACATTTTTTCTGATATTTGCTAAAAATCTAACGTTATGGAACCTATTCGAAGTTTTGATCAACTGACCTCGCACTTGAAATCCTTGAACAAGAGGAAACGTATTGCAGTAGTCTGTGCCAATGATCCCAATACGGAATACGCCATTGCCCGCTCTTTGGAAGAGGGGATTGCCGAATTCTTGATGATTGGCGACTCTGCCATTCTGGAAAAATATCCCACATTGAAGAAATATCCTCAATATGTCAAGACTGTGCATATCGAGGATTCTGATGAGGCGGCGCGCGAAGCTGTCCGCATTGTCCGTGAGGGTGGGGCAGACATTCTGATGAAGGGGATTATCAATACCGATAACCTCTTGCGTGCTATTCTCGACAAGGAAAAAGGTTTGTTGCCCAAAGGCAAAATACTCACCCACCTGGCTGTGATGCAGATTCCTACGTATGATAAGCTGCTGTTCTTCTCGGATGCTGCCGTTATTCCGCGTCCCACTTTGCAGCAACGCATAGAAATGATTTGGTATGCCATACATACCTGTCGCCATTTCGGTATCGAACAACCCCGCATTTCGCTTATCCACTGCACGGAGAAGGTAAGCGCCAAATTCCCTCATTCGTTAGATTATGTCAATATTGTGGAGTTGGCGGAGGCCGGAGAGTTCGGAGATGTGATAATTGACGGTCCGTTGGATGTGAAGACTTCCTGCGAGAAAACAAGTGGTGACATTAAGGGCATTGCATCTCCCATCAATGGAGAAGCGGACGTGCTGATATTCCCTAATATAGAATCGGCCAATGCTTTTTATAAGGCTGTTTCCCTGTTTGCTCATGCTGATATGGCAGGCTTGTTGCAAGGTCCTGTTTGTCCGGTGGTGCTGCCTTCGCGCAGCGATTCCGGTTTGTCTAAGTATTACAGTATTGCTATGGCATGCCTGACATGTAAAGAACAACTTTAATTTCAAAACCCTCCAACTATGAAAATCCTCGCTATCAATCCCGGTTCTACTTCAACGAAGATTGCAGTATACGAAGACACTACTCCGCTTCTGGTGCGTAACATCCGTCATTCGGTAGAGGAGCTTTCGCACTTTCCGCGTGTCATCGATCAGTTTGAGTTTCGCAAGAATCTGGTGATAGAAGCCCTGAAGGAGAATGGCATTCCTTTTGAATTTGATGCCATTGTGGGGCGTGGAGGATTGTTGAAACCCATTCCGGGCGGAGTATACGAGGTGAATGATGCCATGCTGGACGACATTGCTCATGCCATGCGCAGTCATGCCTGTAACTTGGGGTGTCTCATTGCTGCCGAACTGGCGGCATTGCTTCCCGGTTGCCGTGCCTTCATAGCCGATCCCGGTGTAGTGGATGAACTGGATGAGATAGCCCGCATCACAGGTTCGCCCCTGATGCCGCGCATCACCATCTGGCATGCGCTGAACCAGCGAGCCATTGCCCGCCGTTATGCTGCCGAACTGACGGCTGCTTCTCCCGATCATCCGGTTCATTACGAAGACTTGAACTTGATAATCTGTCATTTGGGGGGTGGCATCTCCGTCGGTACCCATAACCACGGGTGTGCCATCGACGTGAACAATGCCCTCGACGGGGAAGGTCCTTTTTCTCCTGAGCGGGCGGGGACGTTGCCTGCCGGTCCGTTGATTGACCTTTGTTATTCCCATCGTTTCAGAAAAGATGAACTGAAGAAACGTATTTCCGGTCATGCCGGTTTGGCGGCACATCTGGGCACTACTGATATACCTGCCATTATCAAATCCATAGAAGCTGGAGATAAGAAAGCGGAACTGGTACTGAATGCTATGATTTATCAGGTTGCCAAAAGTGTGGGTGCCGCTGCTGTTGTGCTTTACGGCAAAGTAGATGCAATTCTGCTGACGGGGGGGATTGCTCATTCCGATTATGTCATTTCCCGTTTGAAGGAACGGGTTTCTTTCCTTGCTCCGGTGCATGTATATCCCGGGGAAGATGAATTGGAGGCACTTGCGGTGAATGTTTTGGGAGCGTTGCGGGGGGAGTTGCCGATACAAGTTTATAAGTAATAACTAAAGGGATATAAGCCCGACGATTGTTGTATTCCATGAAGATTTTGTTTACCCCAAATGGTAACCTCATTTACATGCCGAGGTAAAGGTTGTTACATGCCGAGGTAAAGAGCGTTACAATAGGTGGTAAAGGTCGTTACATACGGTGGTAAATGCTTTTACATTCTGCGGTAAATGGTTGGTAAATGTAATACGCTGATAAAAAAGGAGTAAAGCCCCCCAAATGACTTTACTCCTTCCAATCTTCTTTCCCTCGTAACTAATACGGAGAAAACACCACTAATCAAAATTCTATACCTTGGTTTTATTTTAAAAATTGTTCTTTCCTGTGTCCCACCAAAGACGGGTACCGCCGGTATCTTGACCGCCTAACTTGCTAACCAATGCATCATACAACGGCTTGTTGCTCGTGATATAGTCCTGGTTAAAGAATACACGGCGAATCATGTCATCTGTACTGATGGTGTTACTACTGTTATTTACTACTACTTTGAAGAGTTTCGGATAGCCGGTACGGCGTTGTTCTGCCCAAGCTTCGCAACCTTCGGGATAGATAGCCAGCCACTTTTGGGTGATGATTCTTTCCAGTTTTGTTTCATTATCGGCAGCATTATCCCATTTCGGAGTGATGCTGGTAGTTGCTTTGGCGTCAAAGTTCTTATCGAATGTATCTACATAATCAGCCGGGGTGTTTTCACTTTCCAGATATTCGCTTACACCACTGGCATCCCATTGTGCAAAGGAAGTAGTGACGCCTTGTTTGTAGCAACTCTCCACGTCTTCAGAGGTAAAGCCTCTTAAGGCGGCTTCTGCGCGGAGGAACCATATCTCGGCAGCAGCCATTACTATAATCTTGCTGCTGGTGGTGATGGTGGTTCGTGAGTGGGTGGAGTAGCGGTTGTCTCCTACGCCTGTTCCCTGGCGTACACCTTTAAATTTGCCTTCGATACTGGTCAGTTGTTTCACGCCGGCCACGGTCTGCGTGATGTTGCCATCATTGTCTCTACCATCTTGCGCGGCATTAAAGTAGGACTTCAAACGCGGGTCGTTATATCCTTTCAGGAAAGACTCCAGACTGGCGTTCATAAATACTTCGCCCCAACCGGAAACACCCCCCAGCGGGTTGCGGATTCCATATTGGCCTACTGTTTCGTTAGATGTTTCCAATACACCGCCATTCTGTGCGTCTAATGCGGCCTGAACTTGTTCTTTGGCTAAGGTGGGGTCCACATTGGATACACGCATAGCCAGACGCAAGCGGAGAGAGTTGGCAAACTTCAACCATTGTGCAGGCGTGCGTTTGCCTTCCGGCATCATGAAGTCAGCGCTTTCAAAAGATACGCCGCCTTTATAATCCTTCAGAATATTGATAGCTGTTGCCAAGTCTTCGAAGAAACGTTTGTAAACTTCCTGCTGGGACTGGGGAGTTTGTGCGGCAGTGCCGAAACCGTCATAAAGGATAGGGCCATAATAGTCGCTTACACGATGTAGGAGAGCTACTTTCAACACTTTGGTAAGAGCGTGATACAAGGGCCAGTCTTCGGCTGTATTCAACTCTTCGGAATCAGCGATGGAAGGCATAACGTTACCATAGGAATAGGTCCACATGGCGCTTGTCCAACCATTGTTCAGGCTGTAAGTAGAGTTATTCTGATTGAACGCACCATTCATGTCGTGGAAGAATCCGCCATACATATCGGCTACCAGGTTTTGTATCACTTGATATTGCCAGTCGGTTCCTTCTACACCCGTCTGGTAGATGATACCTTTTTGGATGGTAGAGAAAGGCACCAGGTTGGTCTGGTTGTCATATTTCTGTAAATCGTCTGTATAAGCTCCTTTTGTATCGTTGAATTCTGCAAAATTATCGGTGCAGGATGAAAGACTTAAAAGTCCACCCAAGAGTAGTACGGCTGTATATTTTATCTTATTCATATCGTTCAGGTATTAGAAAGTGAGTTTAATATTGAATCCAATGTTTCTCGTTGAAGGCATACCATAGGTATCCAAACCTTGGTTATCATTACCTACGGACATCGTTGCATCCGGGTCGAACGGGGCATCTTTGTAGATGAAGAACAGATTGCGGGCCACCAGTGAGAGGTCTACACCTTTGATGAATCCTGTTTTTTCGAGCATCTGTTGTGGGAAGGAGTAGCCTAATGACAACTCGCGCAAGCGGATGTTAGTTCCATCGTATCTATAGAATTCCGTGGTACCGTTACCGCGGTCACCTACCATTTGATAGAAACCTTTTACGTTCTTGATTTCCTGTCCTTCCAGCATATAGCGCTTTGCTGCGCGTGCATCACCGGTTACTTTGCTTACACCTGCATAATCCAGACCGGCTTGCGTCAGTGAAATCACGTCTCCGCCCATGCGGGTATCAATCAGGAAGTAAAGTGAGAAACCTTTGTAAGTCAGAGTATTGCTCCAGCCAAGAGTCCAGTCGGGATTGAAGTTACCAATCTTGGCAGCCTTATCAGTGGTTACCTGCGGCAGGCCGGCTTTTTTGTTCTCATTGCCATCTTTATCTGTTGCCGGTTCCAAAAGAATCTTGCCGCTTTCATCACGTACAAATACGTTACCGTAGATGTCGCCCAATGAACCACCTTCTACAACCATCATCTTATAAGGCATACTTACGTTGCCGGAAGCATACTGGAAGCTGGGGGTTCCACCCAAAGATACAATCTCATTCTTATTGGTAGCAAAGTTGAACTGAGTTTTCCAACGGAAATTGTCGTTCATCAGCGGAGTGGCTCCTACGGTGATTTCAATACCGGTGTTGCGAATCTTACCTGCATTAATCCAACGGAAACGGCGCTTTTCGGCAGGAGTGTTCACCCGGATCAACTGGTTTTTGGTATCGGTGCGATAGAACGTGAAGTCAAAATCCAAACGACTGTTGAAGAATCTCCATTCGGTACCAAATTCGATAGAGGTACTGATTTCCGGTTTCAGGTCTTCGGCAAAGTAATAGTCGATGGGATTGACTACGCCACCGGCTGCAATAGTTTGTGCCGGGCTGGTGATGCCGATGGGAAGGTCGTTACCTACTTGTGCCCAAGATGCACGGACTTTACCGAAACTGATCCATGACGGGAGGTTAAGTGTCTGGTTCAAAATCCAAGATACACCTACTGAGGGGTAGAAGAAACCGGAACCTTCGCTTTTCGTGTTGGCCAGTGTAGACGACCAGTCGTTACGGGCGGTCAGGTCTAAATAAAGACTTTCTTTCCAACCGATTTGTGCTGTTGCAAAGAGGGATTGGATGGTGCGTCTTTGGTCGTTCAGTTCGTCGATGAAAGAAGTGCCGGCGCCGCCCAAATTCATATTGGCAACTGTAAATACGTTTGCTTTGTACAAGCCGGATTTTCCGGAATCGAGGCTTAGTGAGTTCACTTTCGTAGTGTTGATGCTGCTACCAAGGGCTGCATTCAGTGACCAGTCGTTCCAGGTTTTGTTGAACATTGCCATTACATCGCCGTACATCATGAATTCCTGACGGTTCAGCTTGATGTAACGTCCGTTTTCATGAGCCACATCGGCTGCTGTGCCGGCGTACATCTTCTGGTCGTAATTATCGTTGATATAATCTACATTGCCGCGTGCCTGGATGGTGAACCAGTCGTTTACCTTCAGGTTGGCGCTCAATGAAGCCATTGTGCGGAAGCGTTTGTCGTTGCTGGTAACTCTGTTGTTTAGCCAATAAGGGTTCTGAGTGAAACCACTGATGTCTGTATACCAGTTCTGTAAGGGCATAGCTCTGTTGTCATCATATTTTTCGAAGCCGTTGTTGTCGCGGTAAACACTCATGTCTTCGCCACGTGGGAAGGAATATAGACCTACCAATGGATTCATATAGTAACCACCGGAAGTAGGGCGGTTCTTTATTTTTTGGGTCATCAGGTTCACGTTGGCATCCAGTGTCAAGCGTTCGTTGAAGAGGGAGGCTGTTTCGCGGAAAGTGATGTTGTGCTTCTGAAGTTTGTTTACATCAACAATGCCACTGGCAGTGGTGTTGGCATAAGAGAAGTAAGTTTGCATCTTCTCTTTTCCTGCTGTGATGGACAAAGAGTTTGTGGCAGTTACTCCGTTCCTGAAATAGTCGCCCACATTGTCATAAGCTTTCATACTTGCGTTTTCATCACCCCAACTGGTTTCGCCACTGGCGCCATATCTGTTTTGGAATTCGGGCAGGCTGATGGCATGGTCAACAGTGAGGTTGGAAGAGAAGGTGATGCGTTGCATGCCGGCTTTTCCTTTCTTGGTAGTGATAAGGATTACGCCATTGGCGGCTTGCGAACCGTAAAGAGCGGCGGCGGAAGCACCTTTCAGGATGCTCATGCTTTCAATGTCGTCCGGGTTGAGGTTGGAGATACCGTCACCGGAGTCGCGGTTACCGGTATCATTATTGCCACCCATGGCGGAAAAGGCTTGTTCTGATGTATTATTCAGCATAGGCACCCCGTCAATGACATATAATGGCTGGTTATTACCGTCGGCATTGGCAGAACGAATACCACGGATAGAAACCTTGGCAGAACCACCTAAACCGGAAGAGTTGCGTGTAATGGATACACCAGCGGTTTTTCCGGCCAATGCATTAATCATATTCGGGTCTTTGGCGCGTGTCAGTTCGTCGCCACCCACTTGCTGGGTAGAGTAAGTCAATGAAGCGGCTTTTTTCTTGATACCCATGGCGGTTACTACTACCGTTTCCAGTGACAGCGCTTCTTCCTGCATCTGCACGTTGATAGTAGTCTGACCATTCAGGGCAACGCTTACTGGCTGGTATCCGATATAGCTGATAACCAGCGTGGCATCAGCAGGTACATTCAGTGTAAATTCACCGTCAATATTGGTGATAACACCGTTTGTAGTACCTTTCTCTACCACATTGGCACCGATAATCGGTTCACCTTGCATGTCGGTCACAATACCTTTCACAGGTTTGTTTTCCTGTTGTACGGCGGTGATGACTTCAGTTGCAGTTTCATTTTGTTTGGTCAGCACGATGTTCTTGCCTTCCATTACATATCTGATGTCCGTACCATTGAATATTTCGTCCAAAACTTCGGACACGGGCTGGTTGTCTGCATCTACATTTACGGTGCGGCGCACGTCCACACTCTTCTTATTGTAGACAAACAAATACTCAGTCTGAGCCTCGATTTTATCGAGGATTTCGCTTACTCGCAACTCAGAGCGGGGGATGCTGATTTTAGCATTCTGAGAGTAGCTACTACTACTGTACGCTTGGAACGTTACAAACAAGAGAAGGAATAGTGTGATCTTCATAGTTCGTAATATTTGCTTAAATACTAAACTTTTTGGGCAAAAAAGCCCATTCAAAGAAATTTTTCTCATATCTTTGTAATGTGTTAAGTTAATAAATTGATTAAGGTCGATTTTTGACTGTTTCGGATCGGAAAGTATGGGGGTACTTTCCGATCTTTTTTGTAGGGGGGATTAGTTGACTGTTTCTTTTATTTCATAATGCTTTTCAGTTTAAGAGGTTAGTACTAAATTTTAAGGTTTTATTTTTGATATCAAATTACTTTTTGTAGATGGTAATGGAGTCTTTTTCTTCGTTGATACTGAACTCAAAAGGATGGTCTTTTGAAATTGTACGCAGAATATGTTCTATCCCATCTTGTTCGCGGAACTTCCCGGTGCAACTGTCATAATTCAGCAACTCGGGATCTGCCACTGTGATTTTCACATTGTAATATTTCTCAAGCTTGTCAAGTATGCCGCTGAAAGGCACATCGTCAAAGCAATATAATCCTTCTTTCCAGCGTAGATACTCATAGGAGGGGAGTATGGTCTTCTTGTACTTCCCGTCGTAGTTTGCAAAGAATTCATCTTTCTGCAAGCGGGTGATTACTTTGTTGTTATTGGCAGGGTAGATGTCTACGATACCTTCTACGAGAGTTGTTTCAAATTCTTTGCTCCCTTTGTAGGCACAGACGTTGAAACAGGTGCCGACTACTCTCACATTATTCATTTCTGTATGTATGTAGAACGGAATATCTTTATTTTTGGCTACTTCAAAGTAAGCTTCGCCATCCAGTTCCACATTTCTTTCATCGCGTCCGAAGTTGGAGGTATAAGTCAATGTGGATTGTGCGTTCAACCATACACGTGTGCCGTCGGCAAGGGTGATTTGTGCGCGCTGTCCGGCAGGGACGGTGACGGTTTGCGGTTGGGCTAATTTGTTATATAAATAATCGTTCGTCATGAAGTAGCCGCATACTCCTATCATGATAACGGCTGCTGCACGCATTCCCCATTTGAGTATCGGAGTCAGGTGTACTGTCTTTTTCTTTGCATCCTGCCGATTGGAGAACAGGGCGACGTCGAACATCATACGTTCTTTCAAGAAAGCCTCCCGATTTTCTTCCGAGGCTTCCACCCAATTGAGGATGCGCTTTTCTTCTTCAATGGTTGCAGCTCCTTTAAAATACTTATATAATAATTCTTGGTTCATACGTACTCAAATTGTTCGTTGGCTAAGAGAGGTTTTTCCTCCCCTTCTGTAATTAATACAGGTGAGCTCGCCACTACCCTAACGGAAAATGAAACTTTTTTTGTTTTTTCTTTGAAAAGGAGAGAAAAGGAGGATTTATTGCGACTTTATCACTCGGATATGCCCTGAATTTTAACTTGGGTTTTGGTCGGAAACTCTTCCGGTTTACATTAAGTTCGTGTTCCCTTCGCTTCTATAGAGGAATAAAAAGAGCGAAGCGGATACGAGGAGGGTACAAAGAGGGTGCGGACCAGATATGAACCGGGTCTTTTTGTTCTATTTTTCGGTTATGGAAGAAATTGTTTTATCTGCAATGTGTCAAGGTACTGCATTAATACAAACATATGTCTTTTATTTATATTTGCAAAGAAAAAAAATAGGTTTTGTCAGAGGAGGATGGAGGCCAGATAATCCTTCAATTCAACGCGCAGGATGCGCAATGCCTTGGTGATATGAAATTCTACAGTTTTGAGGGAGACATTCAGTTGTTCGGCAATTCTCTTGTTCGGCAGGTTGCTGTAGCGGCTGAGCATGAATATCTCCCGGCTTTGTGACGGCATTTTCTCCAATGCTTTGTTCACAATGTGCTGTATCTCTGTGCTGAAAATTTTGTCGGGTTCGCAATCCTTTAAGGTTGCGATACGGAAATTCAGTTCGCGCTGACGGTGTGAATTCAAATCTTCTTCGATGCGCAAGCGTGTCTGCTCACGTTCCAGATAATTAAGGGCTTTGTTTTTGATGATGGTAAGGAGCAAGGGATGCAGGCTTTTATCTTCTTCCCAGCGTTCGCGGCATTCCCACAGAGAAATCATGGATTCCATAAGAATATCCTCCGCTTCCGCCCAACTTCTGATATAGGAATAGGCAAATGCGAGGAACTTTTCCTGATTCTCACGAAAGAAACGAGAAAATAAATCCATAGTATGTAGGTTCTCGGAGGCAAGCATTCTTAAATGTTTTCTCTTTTATTTAAGGTTCGTAGGGTAAAGTAACATAATCTTTTCGGAATACGCAAAATTATGAAAGAGTTTTTCGGATTTAGTCTTATCTTTTTTTACAAAAAGAAAGCCCGGCGGGTTTCCGTCGGGCTTAATATAATAAGGAATAAGGAAAATCTTATTTCTTTTCCGGTCTTTCTTGTCTTTCTGGTCTTGGCAACAATACCTTGCGTGAAAGCTTGAATTTACCGGTCTTCGGATCTACATCGAGCAATTTCACTTCAATTTCGTCACCTTCTTTGATACCGGCTTCTTCTACAGTTTCCAGACGTTTCCAGTCGATTTCAGAAATGTGCAGCAAACCGTCTTTACCCGGCAGGAATTCAACAAAAGCACCGTAAGGCATCACTGAGCGTACTTTGCCTTTGTATACTTCGCCAACTTCCGGTACGGCAACGATACCCTTAATCAAGCGCATAGCGTCGTCAATGCTCTTCTTGTTGGTTCCGGAGATTTCGATTCTTCCGATGTTGTCCACCTCTTCGATAGTGATGGTAGCACCGGTTTCTTCTTGCATACCTTGGATGATCTTTCCGCCGGGGCCGATTACGGCGCCGATAAATTCTTTAGGAATAGTCATCGTTTCGATGCGTGGAGCATGAGGTTTCAGTTCTTCGCGAGGTTCCTGGATGGTTTCCAGAATCTTGCCGAGGATGTGCATGCGTCCTTCTTTGGCCTGGTTCAAAGCGCGTTCCAGGATTTCATATGAAAGGCCGTCTACCTTGATGTCCATCTGGGTAGCAGTGATACCGTTCTTTGTACCTGTTACTTTGAAGTCCATATCGCCCAAGTGGTCTTCGTCACCGAGGATGTCGGACAATACGGCATATTTCTCTTCACCTGCATTCTTGATCAATCCCATAGCGATACCTGATACCGGTTCCTTGATCTTCACACCTGCATCCATCAATGCCAGAGTTCCGGCACAAACGGTAGCCATAGAAGAAGAACCGTTAGATTCGAGAATATCGGATACTACGCGTACTACGTACGGATAGTCAGCAGGAATCTGGCCTTTCAGCGCACGCCATGCCAAGTGACCGTGACCGATTTCACGACGGCCTACACCACGTTGTGCTTTGGCTTCTCCAGTAGAGAACGGAGGGAAGTTATAGTGCAGTAAGAAGCGTACCTTGCCATGTTCCAGTACATCGTCGATAATCTTTTCATCCAATTTGGTACCGAGTGTTACGGTAGACAGAGATTGGGTTTCACCGCGGGTGAAGACAGCAGAACCATGAGGTCCGGGCAGGTAGCTGATTTCACTCCAGATGGGGCGGATTTCGTTAGTCTTACGTCCGTCGAGGCGCTTGCCTTCGTCCAGAATGCTGCGACGCATAGCTTCTTTTTCTACATCGTGATAGTAGCGGTCGATTAAAGCAGCTTTTTCAGCCAATTCTTCTTCGCTGAACTGTGCTTTGAATTCTTCGCGGATAGCATCGAAAGCCTCCATGCGCTGGTGCTTGTTGTTGTTGCCGGAAGCTGCGATGGCATAAGCCTTGTCGTAGCAAGCTTCGCGAACTGCTTTGCGCAATTCTTCGTCGTTTACTTCGTGGCAATATTCGCGTTTTACGGTAGAACCAACTGCTTCAGCCAATTCTTTTTGTGCCTGACACTGCACTTTGATAGCTTCGTGAGCGGCCTTCATGGCGTTCAGCAAGTCCTGTTCGGATACTTCATTCATTTCACCTTCCACCATCATGATGTTTTCATAAGTGGCACCAACCATAAGGTCCATGTCAGCTTTTTCCAGTTGATCGAAAGTCGGGTTGATAACGAATTGTCCGTCGATGCGTGCTACACGTACTTCGGAGATCGGTCCGTTGAAGGGAATATCTGAAACTGCAAGAGCGGCAGAAGCGGCAAGCCCTGCCAATGCGTCCGGCATATCAACGCCATCGGCAGAATAGAGGATGATATTTACATATACCTCTGCGTGGTAATTATCGGGGAATAGGGGGCGGAGAGCACGGTCCACGAGGCGGCAGGTGAGGATTTCGTAGTCCGAAGCACGTCCTTCACGCTTGGTGAAACCGCCGGGGAAACGTCCGAATGCGGAGAATTTCTCTTTGTACTCTACCTGTAACGGCATGAAATCTGTTCCGGGAACTGCGTCCTTAGCGGCACAAACAGTAGCAAGAAGCATGGTGTTACCCATACGAAGCATTACAGAACCGTCTGCCTGTTTTGCCAGCTTTCCCGTTTCGAGTGTGATGGTTCTGCCATCAGGAAGCTCGATCGTCTTAACAATTGGGTTAATCATAAAAAATGTTTTATCTATTTTTTCTTTCAAAATTCGTGCAAAGATACATATTTATTCATGTAATCAAGTGGGAATGAGATGAAAAAGTTCCTAATTGACTATTTTTTTAAATTTCCGGGTGGAAGAAGCTATGAAAATGCTTTGACTAAACTTGAAAAGAACTATATTTGCATGTTCTTTCTAATAGAAATTAAGAAGCTAAATATGAAAAAGATCTGTTTTGTTGCGCTCGCCGCTTTGGCATTGAGCGCATGTAATTCTGAACCGAAATTCAAAGTTGAAGGCGAAGTTTCAGGTGCCGACGGCAAGACGTTGTATCTGGAAGCTGCCGCTTTGGAAGGTGTTGTGCCCTTGGATTCTGTTAAATTGAAGGGTGACGGTTCTTTCAGTTTCAAACAAACACGTCCGGAATCTCCGGAGTTCTACCGCTTGCGCGTGGACGACAAAGTTATCAATTTCTCAGTAGACTCTACGGAAACTGTCGAACTGAAAGCTCCGTATGCTGATTTTGCAACCGCCTATACGGTGGAAGGCTCGGCAAACAGTGCTAAGATCAAGGAACTGACATTGAAGCAGGTGCAATTGCAGAATCGGGTAAATGAACTGATTAAGAAAATGCAGTCTCATCAGATAGGTGCCGATGTTTTTGAAGAAGAACTGGCTGCCTTGATGAAAGACTATAAAGATGATGTGAAAACAAAATATATTTTTGCGGCTCCCAATACTGCTGCCGCTTATTTTGCTCTGTTTCAGAAGTTGAATAATTATCTTATCTTCGACCCCTTGAACAGCAAAGAAGACATCAAATGCTTTGCAGCAGTGGCAACCAGCCTGAATAACTTTTATCCGCATGCGGACCGTTCCAAGAATCTCTATAATATTGTGATTAAAGGAATGAAGAATACCCGTGCACCACAGCAAAAAGTGTTGGAATTGCCGGAAGAGGCTATTTCAGAAACCGGTATCATTGACATCAGCCTTCGCGACATGAAGGGGAATACTCATAAGTTGAGCGAACTGAAAGGTAAAGTCGTATTGCTGGACTTCACCATTTATCAGAGTGCAGCTTCCGCTCCTCATAATTTTTTATTGAACGACCTGTATACTAAATATAAGGATCAGGGCTTGGTGATTTATCAGGTTTCACTGGATGCAGACGAACATTTCTGGAAAACAACGGCTGATAATTTGCCTTGGATTTGCGTGCGGGATGCAAATGGAATTTACTCTAATGTGGCCGCCATGTACAACGTTAAAGAAGTGCCGTCGCTGTTCCTGATTAACCGGAATAGTGAGTTGAGTGCTCGCGGAGAGACTATAAAAGACCTGGATGCTGCGGTGAAAGCACTGTTGTAACTTGTTATAAATTAGAAGTTTTTATTTAAATATGTTACATAGCAGCAATTTTTGCTTGACACGCATTAATTAAAAGGCTATCTTTGCAAAAGAAAAATCGAAGAGGGTTCCAGCATGCTGACCATGTTGGAATTCTTTTTTGTTATATAATACCATTTAGAAACTTAAAAGGAGGAAAAAAAGTATGGCTTATATGTCAGAAGAAGGCTACAAGAAATTGATGGCCGAACTGAAAGAATTGGAGACGGTAGAACGTCCTAAGATTTCGGCTGCAATAGCCGAAGCACGTGATAAAGGTGACTTGTCGGAGAATGCAGAGTATGATGCTGCCAAAGAAGCTCAGGGTATGCTTGAGATGAAAATCAATAAATTGAAAATGGTTATCGGAGATGCCAAGATTATTGATGAGTCCAAGCTGAAAACAGACTCCGTGCAGATATTGAATAAGGTGGAACTGAAGAATGTAAAGAATGGAATGAAGATGACTTATACCATTGTTTCGGAAAGCGAAGCCAACCTGAAAGAAGGTAAAATTTCGGTTAACACCCCGATTGCACAAGGTTTGCTTGGCAAGAAGGTGGGTGATGTAACTGAAATCAAAGTACCACAGGGCATGATTCACCTTGAAGTAATGAACATATCAATTTAATCTTAAGGCAGGTCCGCATGCGGGCTTGCCTTATTTTATATACATAAAAGCTATGGCAACAATATTCAGCAGAATTATCGCAGGTGAAATACCGAGCTATAAGGTGGCAGAGGATGATAAGTTCTTTGCATTTCTGGACATCAATCCGTTGGTGAAAGGTCACACGTTGGTCGTTCCCAAGCAGGAAGTGGATTATATCTTCGACTTGAATGATGAAGATTTGGCGGCAATGCACGTTTTTGCCAAGAAGGTGGCACGCGCCATTGAGAAAGCTTTCCCTTGCAAAAAAGTGGGTGAAGCGGTGATTGGCCTGGAAGTGCCTCATGCGCACATTCATCTTATCCCTATGCAGAAAGAATCGGATATGTTGTTTTCTAATCCGAAGTTGAAACTTTCTGATGAAGAATTCAAGGCGGTTGCCGAAGCGATTCGGGCGGTGCTCTGATAATAATACTCCTTCCTTTTATATAATAAGAACGGGGACTGAATCCACTTCAGTCCCCGTTTCTTTTATCTGTTGTCTGAAAGCATGAGCTTTCAATTTTCAGTTCTCAATTAAATATAGTCTTCGCCCAATTTTATTTGCGCATCGTTTACATATTTGCGGATGGAGTGTTCTTCGTCTTTTTTGCAGATAAGCAGCACATTGTCTGATTCGGCAATGAGATAGCCTTCCAGTCCGTCGATGACGGCGAGTTTGTTTTGTGGGAGTACCACGATATTGTCTTTACTTTCGTATAGCAATGACTGACATTTCAAGGTGACATTTCCTCCTTCGTCTTTTGGGGATAGGTCATATAAAGACCCCCATGTGCCTAAGTCCGACCAGCCGAAGTCTCCTAATGAAACATATACATTGTCTGCCTTTTCCATGATGCCGAAGTCGACGGAAACATTGGGACAGGCGGGGAAGTTTTCATTAATGAATGCCTTCTCGGACGATGTGCCGTATACATCCTTGCCCGGAGCTAATTTGGATGCCAGTTCGGGGAGCAGTGCTTCCACGGCCTTGATGACTGAGTTTACATTCCACATGAAAAGTCCGGAGTTCCAATAAAACTCTCCGCTTTCTACGAATACTTTGGCTAATTCCAATTCCGGCTTTTCGGTGAAGGTCTTCACTTTATAGAAGTTATCTCCTGTTTGTTCAGCTATTTGTATATAACCGTAACCTGTTTCAGGGCGGTTGGGCTTAATTCCGAGGGTGAGCAGCTTTTCTGATTGGGATACAAACGTCAGGCCTTTTTCAATGGCATCAAGGAATTCGCCTTCTTTCAGAATCAAATGGTCGGACGGAGCTACCACGATATTCGCATTCGGATTTAATGCGCGGATGTGATAGGCTGCCCATGCGATGCAGGGGGCAGTATTTCTGCGTGTAGGTTCCAGAAGAATCTGTTCGGGATTCAATTCTGGGAGCTGTTCCTTTACAAGATCGGCGTACAAGTCGTTTGTAACGATAAGTATGTTCTCTGTAGGAATAACTTTATTGAAGCGGTCGAAAGTTTGTTGAAGCAGCGACCGGCCTGTGCCAAAGAAGTCCAGAAACTGTTTTGGGAGCGTTTTTCGACTGAATGGCCAGAATCGGCTACCGATACCTCCACCCATGATAACGCAGAAGTTATCCTTATTTGTTGTCATATCGTTTGTTTTAAAAGTTTCTGCTAAAGTACACTATATTTTGGAAACACGGAATCTTTGTAGAGAGTTTTATGACTTTTTTCTCCTTTTTTTAGGAAAAGTATTGCAGGTTTAGAAAAAAACCGTATCTTTGCACCGCAATTGAGAAATCAAGCATGCCCAGATGGCGGAATCGGTAGACGCGCTGGTCTCAAACACCAGTGGATTCACTTCCATCCCGGTTCGACCCCGGGTCTGGGTACTGAAACGGAGAAAGTTGAAAAACTTTCTCCGTTTTTCTTTTCTACTCCTCGTAATTTATGGATTTGCTGGTATATTCGCTTTTATGATTTAATGCTTGAGAAATATGAATATTGAAGATTTCAGAGAATACTGCCTTTCATTTGAAGGTGTTCATGAGAAAATGCCATTTCCCAATGTGGCTGATAGATACAGTCGTGATGTTCTGTGCTTTTACGTGTTGGATAAATGGTTCTGTTTTGTAAATATCGAAATCTTTGATTTTTGTTGTATCAAGTGCAATCCGGAAGAATCGGGCGAACTGCAAAGTAGGTATGTTAGCATAAAACCGGGCTGGCATATGAATAAGAAATATTGGATTAGTGTTTATTTCAATCAAGATGTACCGGATACTCAGATTAAGGAGTTGGTAAGAAAATCCTATGAAATTGTGGTCAAGAGCCTGACGAAGAAGGAACAGGAAATGCTACAATCGGGTGATGTAACTTTTCAAGATGAATGATAGAAGACATATTTTTCATATTGGCTAATAATTTTTGTTGGCTTGATGTATATCGAAGTCGTCTTTTTCATTGGAGGGTTCTCCCCATGCAAATCTATTCCCATAATTCTCCATAATTTCTTTTATGGAAATATTCTTGCGGATAAGATTACCTTTCAAATCATAATAACTCCAGATTTCGTTTTGCAAAACGGCTAATTTCCCTTCTTGTTCTTCAAGGTCAGAGTACGGGATATCATCAATGAGATTATCGTATATACATGGCAGGATTTCTTCGTTTTTCCATGATATGACTCCGTATTTTCCATTCCTACGGACCCTGATGACTCCGGCAAGGGGAATATCCACATAATCGTATTCTATAGGAATGATGATTTTTCCTTCATGAGATATTAAACCGTATTTTCCTTTATTTTTTACGAAATGTGCATCCGGTCCATATTCTACCCAGCCGGAGAGTCCGTCATAAATAATGGGAATGACTATATTGTTATGAATATCGATGGTGCCGACCTTTCCCTCTTTGATGACTATGTATTTGGTCTTAAGTGGATCAAAGTCATTATAAAATGTATCATAAATCGCATCATATTCAAAGGGGATTTTAATCTTGCCTTCCTCGTCATATATTCCCGCTTTGCCTTCTCTGTTGATAAAGACAAGATCACTTGTCAGTTGATATATTTTTCTATATTCAAATGGTTTGATTATTTGATTCTCTCTCGAAATGAGGCCATATCTATTGCCCTTAGTGGCTATAATTGTGGTGTCATTAAAATGAAATAGTGTATCATATTCGAATGGTATGGTTAATTGACCATTATAATTGACTCGCCCTTTTTTGTTGTGTATGTCTGATACTAAAAGATCTGCATTACCGTATCTATATGATACGATACCTTCTGTTGGAATCGCATTAGCATGTTCATTGAGGATTGTTATTTTATTACCTTTAGTAGCCACAAAGATATTTGCATAGTCAGAATATCTTGAAGGGCGTTCAATGAGATCATAAGTAAGAGGTAATACAAGCTTTCCATGTTCATCGATAATTCCATATCTGCCTTTATTGGCTACAATTGCTTTTCGCCCTAACCCGAAAGGTTCGATATAGTCATAAACTCCGAATGGGACTATTATATGCTGAGATTTGTCAATATAAGCATATTCCTTTTGATGTTTGCTTGTGGTTATTGGTATGGGAACATTTAGGCGATTGTTAGCAGGGAGTGCGCTTGATTCACTTTGACTTATAATAATATAATCACTAAAATCAGATAGTGGCTTTCCTTCAAAAGAGAAACAGGCCCATTTCTTTTCGTTAGTAATTATAAAGCAGTCTTGATTTGAAAACCATTCTATTTTGGAGTATTTGAATGGAATAATTGCATTATTGCAGGAATCTATAACTCCATATTTGCCATTTTTCATTAAAATGGCAAGTCCCGGTTTGTAGAAATAGGCTAAGTGCAAATCTGGGTCTGCATCGTACTCTAAAGGGATAGTGATATCTCCTTTCCGGTTAATGAATCCTTGTTTACCGTTTTTTATAACTGGGGCTAAATCCGGACAACATGAGAAGCTTCTCATGTTGTCATAAATAAAAGGAACCAAAGTTCTTTCCGTTATGTCTATAATACCGGCTTTTCCATCCTTTTGTGCTATAATCATTCCTCGGGCCACTTGGGATAGAGACTGATATTTTCCAAGAGCTATTACTATTTCACCATTCCTGTTTTTGATTCCATATGTAGATTCGTCTTCTGTTGCAATTACTTTGTATTCCGGATCTTCAATTAAGATAGGTGTTCCTATGCTATCATACGTGTATACTTCGTACTCATAGTATTCTATTTCATTGTTTTGGCAAAAGGCTATATTCTTGACTAATAGCACAAATATGAATAGTGTGATAATTCGTTTCATAGCACTTTTTATTTACGTGAATATTTTGGTGTGATATCAGGATATTATAGCTGATAATCAGTAACTTTGTAAAGTTACTGATTTTTCTGATATGAAGAGATTTTTTTTCGAAGAATATCGTTTCTGTAATTTATGCAATATGGCGCTGAAACATAAATATTTGCATGCCTACACTAACCTGCCTACCATACCACGTGGCAGGTTGATAACGAGCATTCTTATTGGACTTTTGTTCGCTTTTTGTTTTTATGCCTTTTTGTACGTTTGCCGGGAAGCTTTATTATGCAGGCCATTTACCAGATAAGAAATAGCTATTCACTTGCAACTTACCAACAAAAGTATGAAGAGCTTGAATGGGAGAAAGAAAGGGGTGTCCGTAAGAAGTATCCATACCGCGTTATTGAAGTTCCAACAGGGGTATTGCCTTAGGAAAAGTACTTTAAAGGATATAAATAGCAAAAATATGAACGTAAAAAGCAAATTTATCACTTGAAACTTCTTATGCATTTATTTTTTTCTAACTTTGCAGCAATTAGTTGAGAGGCTTTTGCTGTTTTATATTTAAATCTTTATCTCTATGCCAAATCAGAATATACTTCTGTATCCTCCTTTGACATTCCGAATACTTGCGATAACTATTCTCGCTTGCCTTTCGTTTGCTCCCAGAGTGATGGCTGATACAAAAAATCAGGAATATATTGTTTTTATTAGTTCTTCTACCTTTCGTGAGAAATGGGCCTATGATTTGCTTGAGGCTGTAGAGAAAACATTCAATCAGGAAGATTCATTTAAGGTATATTCGGAAGCTCTTACCATTTGGCAGTTTCATAACCAGGAAGAGATAGATCAGAAAACTGATTATCTGAAGAATAAATATTCAACTCCCCCAAAAGCCGTTGTAATCATAGGTGCTCCGGGATGGTATGTGTGCCAACCGCTTTTTGATACTATTTGGAAAGATGTGCCCACCATTATTTGTCATTCGGTGCCACATCTGCCGGAAGATATAAATAAGTATTATGGTGGCGAAGATATCACTGCTGACCAAATTATAACTACGCCTGAGATGCTGGAGCGTTATAATATTGCTGCGATAAACATACCTGTTTATATTCGGGAGACTGTACATCTGATGAAGCAGATCACTCCTGATATGAAAAAGGTTGTTTTATTGTCGGATGACAGGTTTGTCTGTTCTTTGATTCGTAAAGAATTTGAAGAACTCCATCAACAATGCTTTCCGGAGTTGGAATTGGAATTTATTACTTATCCTTACACAAATTCGGAAACAATGCTCCATGAAATTGCTACGTATGGCAAGGAAACCGGCATTATTTACTGTTCATGGGTGAATATATCCAGTCAAAGCTTGTCCGAGCGGTACTATCCCGACGAGAGAATGCACTCTTACATTTCCGATGCTGCTAAAAATCCGGTTTTTACTTTGTCGGATCAATACACAGAGAGTTGTTCGCTATTCGTAGGCGGACATTATATCAGTAGTCTTGAAATAGAAAATTCAGTTATCAGTGAGATAAAGAGCGCACTAAAGGATGATGATACCTATCAGGCGAAGACAATTATTGCTGGTACACCTGATACGCATCTCAATTACCAGACATTGCTTGATAAGGGAGTTGCTTTAAGAAACATTCCGCAAGATGTTATTTTCCATGATGTTCCACCCGGCTTCATCCAGAGGAATATGACTTATGTTGTAATTGTTCTGGGAGGTGCAGTTGTTTTCATTTTATTCTTCTTTATGAACAGGCGTATAAAAACTCTGAGAGAAAGGGAGCGTGAAAAGCATCTGCATCTGTTGGAGAACATTCTTGATAACCTTCCTATTGCTGCCAAGGTGAAAGACGTGGACAACAATATGCGTTATACTTTCTGGAATAAGAAGGCAGAGGAACTCTTTGAGTACCCGGCTAAAGACGCTATCGGAAAAACAGACTTTGATGTCATGCCGCAAGCTGCAAAACTGATAAGGAAAGAAGATGAAGAACTGGTGAGAACGAATAATGCCCAGTCGGGTATAAGACGTTTCTTCACCAATAAGAATGAAGAGTGTTTTACCTTCCAGAATAATAATCTTATTACCTTCTCCGACGGTCGCAAATGGATTGTCTATACAGCTTGGGAGATTACCGACCTGAAAATTATGGAACGCAAACTGCGACTGGCGAAAGAGGAAGCTGAAGAATCTAATCGTATTAAGTCGGCTTTTCTAGCTAATATGAGTCATGAGATACGTACTCCGCTTAATGCTATAGTCGGTTTCTCGAGTATATTGGCTACAGATGTTTCAGAAGAGGAAAGGGTGGAATATCTTAGCATCATCGAACAGAACAATGAGCTTTTGTTGCAACTCATCAATGACATTCTGGACCTGTCTAAAATTGAGGCGGGCACATTGGAGTATGTTTATGCCAATATAGACATCAATAAGATGCTGTCCGAAATAGAGCAGACTACCCGAATCAGGTTAACCAATAAACATGTTGACCTGATTACTGTCACTCCGTTGGCCGAACTGTTATTGTATACTGACCAGCGCAGAATTACCCAAGTCATGAATAACTTTATTAGTAATGCCATGAAGTTCACCACTGCCGGAAGCATTTCCATAGGTTATGATTTGCCGAAAGATGGCTATATACGTTTCTTCGTAACTGACACGGGCACGGGCATACCGCCTGAGAATATAGAAGCCATATTCAATCGCTTCGTGAAGCTTGACTCATTTAAGCAAGGAACAGGCTTGGGACTGGCTATCTCACAGAATATAGTCAAAGAACTTAAAGGTGAGATAGGGGTGGAGTCGGAGTTGGGCAAAGGCTCTACTTTCTGGTTTACGCTGCCCTATGAGAAGATGAGTGCACACCGTTCTATATTCTCATAAAGTAGTTTTATTATTATCCATTCGTGTTCAAATCTGATTTCATTCATTTCTGAACCGGTTATAAGCATCTTGGTAGAAATTTCCATCCTTGACATTATAATATCCATATAGCGGAGTTAATTTCCCACCCACATAGTTACCATAATAGATGGCACTGTTAGCATTAATTTTTTCATTCTCTATTGGTTTAGGTTTATTTCAGGCTTGGGTAACATTTCAGAAACAAATTGGTTCTGTATTTCTAAAAAATGTATCTTTGTGTCGGTGAAAAACTCTATAGTGCATAGAATTAAATCAAAATACCATGAGGAGAAAAAGCATTCTTTTGCTTTTTTTGTGCTTGTTCAGCCTGTGGGCGGTGGCACAAGAAAAGAAACCTGTAAAGATTGCCTGTGTAGGCAATAGCATCACTTACGGTTCAGGAATCAAGAACCAGTTTCAAAACAGTTATCCGGGATTACTCTCCCAACTTTTAGGCGAGGGATATGATGTCCGTAACTTCGGAATTAGCGGTCGCGTACTGCTGAACAAAGGGGACCGTCCTTATATGCACGAACAAAAGTTCCGTGACCTTCTGGCATTTCAGCCGGATATTGTCACTATAAAGTTAGGAACTAATGATAGTAAACCATGGAACTGGCGTTACGGAAAAGATTTCAAGAAGGATTTGACAGAGATGCTGGATATTCTTCAGGATTTACCTTCAAAGCCTAAGATATATCTTTGTTTGCCTGTACCGGCGGTTAATTCAAATTTTGGTATCAATGATAGTGTCATTACAAATGGCATCATTCCTGTGATACGTAATGTTGCAAAGAAACGCCATCTGCCAGTTGTTGACCTTTATGAACTACTGAAGCCGCATCCCGATTACTATACCGATGGCATTCATCCCAATGAACAGGGTGCCGCCCTGATAGCCGGCGAACTTTACCGTACACTGACTGGCAATGAAGCGCCTGCCATCATTACGGACCAGCCCTTTCCCGGTAAGAAGTCCCAATGGGAAGGTTTCGACCGCTATGATTTCATTTGCAATGCCCGTCAAGCTACAGTAGTCGTTCCTCAAAAAGTGGCTGAAGGCCGTCCCTGGATATGGCGTCCCGCTTTCTTTGGAGCTTTCCCCTCGGTAGATAAAGCTTTGCTGGAAAAAGGTTTCCATGTTGCTTATTATGATTTGACGCATCTTTATGGCAGCCTCCGTGCGCAACGCTTGGGTAACGATTTCTACGATATTATGCGCAGATATTATCGATTGTCTCCCAAAGTGACGCTCGAAGGTTTCAGCCGTGGCGGTCTGTTTGCTTTCAACTGGGGAGCAAAGAACCCTGATAAAGTGGCATGTATCTATGTGGATGCCCCGGTGTGCGATATGCTTTATTTCGCTAAGAACTGGGAGCGCAGTTTCTGGGAGGGTTTCCTTGCCGAATGGGGATTGACCGAAGAGAATGCGAAAGAGTTCAAAGGCAATCCTATTGATAATCTGGCCCCTCTGGCAGCAGCAGGTATTCCTGCCATCGGTGTCTGTGGGGATAGCGACAAGACGGTGCCCTATGAACTGCACATGAAGATTGCCGCCGAACGCTATCGTGCTTTGGGCGGACTTATGGAAATCATCGTGAAACCCGGTTGCGACCATCATCCCCACAGCCTGGAAAATCCGGAGCCGGTGGTCGATTTCATTGTCCGCAACCAACCGGATTATCAGAAGAAACAAGTGATTCACCAGCGTGGAAACCTTGCCAACTCTTATCTGAAATTCACAAAAGAGAAGAAAGGCTGTGTTGCTTTCCTCGGCGGTTCCATCACCGAAATGCGCGGCTGGCGGAATATGATACAGGAAGATTTGAGACAACGCTTCCCCGATACGGAATTTACCTTTATTGATGCCGGAATACCTTCTACCGGGACTACCCCTCATGCTTTCCGGTTCGAAAATGACGTTTTGCAGAAAGGCATGCCCGATTTGTTGTTTGTTGAGGCAGCGGTGAACGATGATACTAATTCCTTCAACTATATTCAGCAAATCCGGGGAATGGAGGGCATTGTTCGCCATGCGCGTACTTCAAATCCCGAAATGGACATTGTCATGCTTCATTTTATTTACGACCCGTTCATTCCTTTGCTGGACAAAGGCATACAGCCCCAGGTGATTATGAACCATGAGAGCGTAGCCAACCATTACTATGTTTCTTCTATCAACTTGGCGGAAGAAGTGGCGCGCCGCATGCGTGACGGTGAGTTCGACTGGAAATATTTCGGTGGTACGCATCCTGCCTGGGACGGTCATAAGTATTATGCCGCCGCCATCAACCGCCTTTTCGACCTTGAGTGGCAGGGTGATATAGTAAAGAAAACCGTTCAGACGCATGAGATGCCGGAAAAACCGATAGACGCTTATTCTTATGATAAGGGCACGTTTGTTGACATTCGCTCGGCTGAACAACTGCGTGGCTGGAAGATAGCAGACGACTGGGTGCCTGTGGTGAAAGGAAATACCCGCAAAGGCTTTGTACATGTTCCTATGTTGGTGGCCGACCGCGCCGGAGCCAGTCTCTCTTTCCCTTTCGAAGGTCGCGCGGTGGGCATCTTCTGTGCGGCCGGTCCGCAAGCCTGTGTGCTGGAATATAGTGTAGACGGCGCTCCCTTCAAGAAGTTGGATACATTTACGGATTGGAGCCGGAAGCTATACATCCCGTGGGTATATATGTTTGAAACGGAACTTGCTCCGGGCCGTCATACACTACGTTTACGGGTGACTAAAGGTGTCGGGACAGAGTGTCAGATACGCAACTTCGTGGTGAATCAATAACTTTCTTATATCTTTTTAATTACCCGTGCCGGATTGCCGGCCACTATGGTATTGGGCTCTACATTGCGAGTTACCACACTCCCGGCCCCTACCACACTGTTTTCTCCGATGGTCACACCGGGGAGAATGGTGGCGCCGGCTCCTATCCATGCCCGACGGCAAATGTGTACAGGCTTACAAGTAATAATCATCCGGTTTTCAAGGTCATGATTATTGGATATAAGTTGCACGTTGGCGGCTATCTGTGCCTCGTCGTCAATAGTAATGCCACCAGCGGACATCAACAGGCATCCATTCATAATGATAACATTGTTCCCGATTTTCACATTGTGGGCGCGGACCACCGTAAGTGGCGTATTGATTCGACTGTTTACCCCCATGTTGGGAAAAAGGAGATGAAGCAATTCGTCATATTCTTCTGTCATCGGCATGGTGTGGTTTAAGCGGAAAAGCAATTGCATCTGTTCTTTTGCCAAAGCCAAATCCGCTTCACTCTGGTTGGCGCAATCTATTCTTATTTCTTCCATCATTTTTACTTGTTTCAAGGTCATTATTTCAATCTATTCTTCTGTCTTTTATTGTTTCTTGCTGCAAAGATAGGCTCTTGATTCCAATATCCTAATAGACGGATTACGGATGTGCCAACCAATTTCACAGTTTTGCGGTCGATTAATCTTTTTCTTAGGCTTTCCTATTGTTTTGGTTGCCTAAGATTAGTACATTTGCATGCCTCTATTAAATCTTTCCACCATGGAGAAAGTTTCTTTCCACCATGGTGGAAAGAAAAAAGCCCCGTGGTGGAAAGAAACTTTCTCCATGGTGGAAAGAATAAATAGTTACTGCGATTTTCCTTAGCCGCCGCAGGGAAAAGAGATAAAGATAGCGGCGTGGCAGCTTAACCCCGGCACTTCATGTTTTCGATGTGGAGTACCCCTAAAAAACATACAGATGAGTGCATATTATGACCTTTTAGAGAAGCCTGACATTCGCCAAACTGGCGAGCAGCAACCCCTTTACGCCCGTTTCATACCCAAAGGAACCATTGAACGGAAAGAATTTCTGGACCGTGTTCATCTTTTCACCGGCATCAGTCGCAGCCTGTTGGAGGGCGCCATGGCTTCCTTTATGGATGAGTTGCGAGACTGCCTTGCCGATGGCTGGACGGTAGAGTTGGGCGAACTTGGCTATTTTACACCTTCGTTAAGCTGCCGGCGCGAAGTGATGGAGAAGAAAGAACTGCGTGCCGCTTCGGTGACGCTCCGTGGTTTGAATTTCCGTCTGGGCAAGGAATTTTATAAGGAACTGGATAAGAAGATGCAGTTGGAGCGTCATCCGCAGTCGGCGTCCAAGTCCGAGTCTTCCGCGCCACTCCTGTCCGTGGAGCAACGTTTCCGTTTGCTTGAAGATTATTTTCAGCAGTATCCTTGTATCAACCGTGCGCAGTATGCCCGGCTGACGGGGCGCAGCGTGAAGCAGGCGGTCACGGACCTGAACCTGTTTATTGAAGACGGGCTGCTGACGAGGTATGGAGCGGGGAGGAATGTGGTGTATATGAGGAATAAATAATAAAAAATAGAATAAAGTATAGAAGGTACAACAGTGGGGTGGTTTTTAATTTGTACCTGAAATATTCGGGAAGTTAAATATGATTAATTGATTAATTAAAATTGACGTTATTACCTGTAAATTTATACATTTGTTAATCGACAATATTGAAATACTATAAAAGACACCTATATTAAGATGGTTCATTTGAAGCACGACTAACTTATAAACTAGCTTTCGGAAAGGTGGCATAATTAATTTAAGATTTATGAACCATATGATTATTTCTCATATAAAAAAAATGAAATCTTTGCCAACCGATGAATGGCCTGTCCAGAGTAATGAAGATCACCATCAAGGTGTTGCTAAATTAGCAGAACAGTTTGCTGGAGAATTCGATTGTGCTGATTGGGGGAAAGTCATAGGGCTGCTTCATGACAAGGGCAAAGAAAAGAATGATTTTCAAAACTACATTAGGAAAACGTCTGAGTATGATCTTAATGCAATGGCCTGGAAAGATAAAGCGCATGCTTACGTTGGTGCTTTGTTAGCCCAAAAGTACTATGGCTGTTTATCTGTTTTTTTAAGTAACCCTATCATGGGGCATCATGTCGGTCTATATGATTATGGTGACTTTGAAGCACAAATGAAACTTCCTCTTCCTTTGGAAATAAATAGTGAATGGCAAAACATAAACTTGACAGTTCCTTCGCGTTTGAGTTCACTGAACGCATTTGATTTTCACCATTTTGTACGATTACTTTATTCATGTTTGGTAGACGCCGACTTTCTTGATACGGAGAGATTTATGAATGAAGGCAATGCTGTGTTACGGGGGCAAAAGAATGATTTACAGCAATTATCCGTTAAATTGGAATCATACTTGACTGCATTGGCAATAAAATCGATCGATTCTCCAGTTAATCGTATTCGCAATATCATCCAGAAGAAATGTCTGGAGAAATCCAAAGAAACTCCCGGGTTCTATAGTTTAACAGTACCAACAGGTGGTGGAAAAACAATTTCTTCATTGGTTTGGGCGATAAATCATGCTAAGGAGTTTCATAAGAAACGAATAATTATTGCGATACCCTATACCAGTATTATTGTTCAGACAGCCGAGGTGCTACGAAATATCTTTGGAGAAGAGAATGTTCTGGAACATCATTCGAATACTGACTTTGATGACATTGCGGATGCTGAACTAAAATTGAAAATGAAGCTCGCAACTGAAAATTGGGATTATCCTATTATTGTTACTACGAATGTGCAATTATTTGAGTCGATGTTTTCAAATAAACCGTCAGCTTGTCGTAAATTGCATAATCTTTGCAACAGTGTGTTGATATTAGATGAGGTGCAGACGTTACCTTTAGAATATTTGCAACCTATCGTAGATGGGTTGAAGACATTTCAGCGATGCTTTGGTACAACTATATTGTTTACAACAGCCAGTCTTCCGGCTTTGAAAGGGGATTGTAAGGGAAGTGGACTTGCTATGCTTAATGGTATAAAAGATATATATGAGATTATACCCGGATCGCTTTGTTTGCATGATAAACTTCGTCGTACGAACTTGAATTTTGATAAGGAAAGAAGTGATTATGATGCTATTGCTCAGCGCTTGTCTCGGTATGACAGAGTTTTATGCATTGTGAATACTCGCAAGGATGCACAGGAGATATATAGCCGTTTACCTGATGAAGGGATAACGTTGCATTTGTCCCGCATGATGTGCCCTAAGCACTTGTCTGAAACGATAGCATTGATAAAAAAACTTCTCAAGGATGAAAATTGTAAAGTTATACGGGTTATTGCTACTCAATTGATTGAAGCCGGGGTCGATATTGATTTTCCGGTGGTTTTCCGGCAAGAAGCCGGACTTGATTCAATTTTGCAAGCTGCCGGACGCTGTAACCGCGAAGGCAAGCTGGCGATGGGGACTACTTATGTATTTAAGCTACATAGGCCATTACCATTGGGGTATATCAGCAATTCTGTAGATGCGCAGACTACATTGCTGCAGACACAACCCGATGCAGATTGGTTTGCTCCTGAAACGATGCGGAGCTTTTTTGTACAGTTGTATAGCAGGACGCAGAATTTTGACAAGGCTGATATTAGAACCCTGTTATATAAACCTCGTGAGCTTTGCTTTAAAACGGCTGCATTGAATTTTCATTTAATAGAGAATGAAGGAAAAGGCATTATAGTCAATTATGATGATAGTTTGTCACTTGTGGAAGAGTTGAAACAAAAAGGTCCGACTTACCCGCTTATGAAACGGATAGGACAATATATGGTTCACGTACATGATAGAGACTTCAACATGTTATTGCATGGAGGACTTGCAGAAGAAATCATCAAAGGAGTTTATGTATTGTCAGATCGAGATCAATATAGTGAAAAGCTGGGACTTATAGTAGAGAATCATTGGTTAGATGAAATATTAATCAAATAAAGATATATGGAATATTTTGATAAAGAGTATTGCTTGGAAGTATGGGGGGACATGGCTTGCTTCACTCGCCCGGAACTGAAAGTAGAGCGTGTCAGCTATGATGTGATTACTCCGTCGGCGGCTCGTGCTGTTTTTGAATCCATTTTTTGGAAAGATGCGATTCGTTGGGAGGTGACCAAAATAGAGGTTCTCAACCCAATAAAATGGACTGCTATCCGGAGGAATGAAGTGGGGGCGGTAGCGGGAAAGAATATAAAGAGTATTTATATAGAAGAAAAACGCCAACAAAAGAATGCTTTGTTGCTCAAAGATGTGCGCTATCGCATCTATGCTAAGTTAATCTTTATTCCAGTGCGTGATAGAAAGAATATGAAACATGACCCCGGTTTTGATGAGAATCCCGGAAAGTATAATGCAATGTTTGAGCGTCGGGCTGCAAAAGGACAATGTTTTAATCAACCCTATTTGGGTACGCGAGAATTTGCTGCATCTTTCCGTCTTATAGATAAGAATGCTGAAGACTTGCGACCTGCGATAGATGAGAACAGAGATTTCGGCATAATGCTGTATGATATGGACTTTTCAGATATAAAGAATGTACAGCCGATGTTTTACCGAGCAAAAATGGTGCAAGGCGCAATTATGGTACCAGCTTATAATAGTGAGGAGATATTAAGATGATACTGAAAGCACTATATGATTATTATTATCGCAGTGGTGATTTAGCTCCCGCAGGCATTGAGATTAAAGAAATCGCTTTTCTTATTGTTATAGATAAAGATGGGAATTTTATTCGTCTGGAAGATCGAAGAATAGACAAAAAGAATTGCAGTAAATATCCTGTGGCTAAGGGAGTTAGTCGCTCAAGTGCTCCTGTTGCAAATATTCTGTGGGATAATTGTGCGTATGTACTTGGGCTGTCTGATGTGGATTTTTCTGATGCTGGTGCGGCATTGGATGAAGAGAAAAGGAACGAGTGGGAAAAAGAGGTGAAAAAAGTGCAAAGCAAAAATTTGAAATGTAATTCAGTTTTTGTTGCACAGATAGAGAAACTATATGAAGAACATTCTGAAAGTGTAGAACTCCGCGCTTCACATCTCTTTTATGAAAGATACAACAAGGATCAGATATTGGAAGTATTGCAACAGGATATTAAGTGGCAAGATTTTAGTAAGAATCTGACACGAAATATATCTTTTATGATGGAGGGAGATACTGAGATTATTGCAGAAAAAAGGCATTTATTCCCTAAGGAAAAAGAAAAGTATAGCAACAAAGGACTTTGCCTGATAACAGGTGACTTTGGGGAAATTGTTGAGATAACCAGTGCTACTCCTATTCTTGGAGGACAAGCAACAGGGAAATTGGTTGCTTTTCAGGTAAATTCCGGTTATGACTCTTATGGAAGAAGTAAAGGCGGAAATGCCCCTATTTCCGCTGACGCAGAGTTCTGCTATACAACAGCTTTGAAGAACCTTTTGGACAAAGAATCCCGGAATAAGTTTAACATAGGATCACGTACATTTGCTTTTTGGGCTTCATCCGATAATGAAGTGACTAAAGAAGTAGAAGAAAGCGTATTCAGCCTGTTTGGCTTTGTTGAAGAAACAAAAGATGATCCGAATGCAAGAATAGAGCAAGCACGTAAGGTTTTTCATGCTATTTATTCGGGGAGTTTGAACACTGATCTTGATTCTAGATTTTATATCTTAGGATTAGCTCCGAATGCTGCCCGTATTGCTGTAGTATATTGGAATGAATGTACACTGAAAAGCTTTGCAGGAAGTATCTTGAAACATTTTGAGGATATGGATATTGTAGATACACGTAAAGATGGAAGACCTTTCTTTGGCTTACGAGCTATGATGAGCGCTGTAACTCTTCGTGGAAAAGTTGCTGATGTTCAGCCTAATCTCCCTGAAACTGTAATGAAAAGTATGTTGCAGGGAATTCCTTATCCATACACGTTGTTTAATGCCTGCATTAATCGCATTCGTGCGGAACAAGATGAAAATCAAAGTGTAACCATCGGGCGTGCGGCAATCCTTAAGGCTTATTTGAATAGATTATCCAATGATATTAATAAAAAAATAGAAGTTATGATTGATAAAGAAAATTCCAACCAGGGCTACCTTTGTGGTCGATTGTTTGCTGTTCTTGAGCGAATTCAAGAACGGGCTAACGGTGTTAGTACTATTCGCTCTCGTTACATGAATGCGGCATCTGCCACTCCTATAGCCGTATTTCCTACAATTCTGAATCTTTCTGTACATCATGCGGAAAAATTGGACAAGGGAGTACAAATTTGGTTTGAGCAAATCAAATCCGAAATCGTAGATAAGATTATGGCGGAAGGCTTTCCATGTCATCTTTCATTGCCGGATCAAGGTCGTTTTTTTGTAGGCTATTATCATCAGCGGCAATGTTTTTTTACGAAGAAAGATGATGCGATAAATGAATTAGAAAATAATGTTGAATAATAAAAAAATATAATCATGGAAGACTTATTGTTGAAAAATCGTATTGATTTTATGTATTTTTTTGATGTGAAAGACGGTAACCCTAATGGAGATCCTGATGCTGGTAATTTGCCGCGTGTTGATGCAGAAACAGGTATGGGCTTGGTGACGGATGTTTGTTTGAAGCGTAAAGTACGTAATTACGTGCAGGTGGCAAAAGAATGTGCTGAGGGCTTTGATATTTTTGTAAAAGAAAAGGCTGTTTTGAATAACCTTATTGATGCTTCCTATGACATCCCGACTGTTAAAGAAAAGAAGGATGAAGGGGATAAAAGAGAAGCTGCACGTAGCGTGATGTGCCAAAAATACTATGATGTACGTACATTTGGCGCAGTGATGTCGACAGGTAAAAATGCTGGGCAGGTTCGTGGACCTATTCAGTTTACATTTGCGCGTTCCATTGACCCTATAACAAGTACGGAGCACTCTATTACTCGTATGGCAGTGGCTACGGATGCTGAATCTAAAAAACAAAGTGGGGACAATCGTACAATGGGGCGTAAATCTACTATTCCCTATGGCTTGTATGTTTGTCATGGCTTTATTTCTGCTAATCTTGCTAAACAAACAGGTTTTGATGCAGATGATTTATCAATTTTTTGGGAAGCGCTGAAGAATATGTTCGATAATGATCGTTCTGCTGCTCGTGGACTAATGAGTGCACAGAAACTGATTGTTTTCCGACATGATTCCGAATTAGGTAATGCCCCGGCAAATAAATTGTTTGATCTTGTCAAAGTGGAAAAGAATCCGGAAACAGTAGCCCGCTCATTTGCTGATTATAAAATAATCATTGACAGGAATAGTCTTCCTACAGGTATTACAATCGAAGAAATTCTTTAAAATGGATTATTCAGAAGATGATATGCTCATGTTGTCGGGGATACAACATTATATGTTTTGTCCTCGACAATGGGCATTAATCCATATAGAACAACAGTGGCAGGAGAATAGGTTGACAGTTGAAGGAAATCTTCTGCATAATAATGTTGATAATCCATTCTATCGGCAAAAAAATGGTGAAATAATTACTTTGCGCTCAGTCTCTGTTGCTTCCAAGAAATTAGGTTTGTATGGTATAACTGATGCTGTAGAACTTAAAGCGACAAAGGATATGTCTAATGCCATTTCACATCCTTCTTATCCTGGATATTGGGTTCCTTATCCTGTTGAGTATAAGCGTGGTCATAGTAAGCCGGATGAAAGAGATGAAGTGCAATTGGCGGCTCAAGTCATCTGCCTGGAGGAAATGTATGGTATTCATATTTTTACAGCAGCTCTTTATTATGGTGAAACCCGACATCGAGAAGTGATTGTGATAAGCGATAAATTGCGAGAACTGACATGCAGATTAGCGGACGAAATGCATTGTATTTATTTAAAGGGCGATGTCCCTAAAGCTGTAATGAAACCTCATTGTAGAAGTTGTTCACTCTTTGATATTTGTTTACCTCAACTTAATAAGAGATTATCAGTATCTGATTATTTAAAACAAAATCTTTATGAGGAAATTACTTAATACTCTATATATCACTACTCCGGAGGCTTATTTGAGCAAGGATGGATTGAATGTTGTTGTATCTGTGAAGCAAGAGGAAATTTTTCGTATTCCTATTTTGAATATAGAAGGTATCGTGACGTTTGGATATATGGGTGCAAGCCCTGGATTGATGAAACTTTGTGCAGATAATGGTGTATCACTGACATTTCTGTCTCCTTCTGGAAGATTTATCAGCAGAGTGCAAGGACCGATAAAAGGTAATGTTTTACTCAGAAAAAAGCAATACCTTTTGTCAGATGATCAGGCATATACGATGCATCTTAGCCGATTGTTTATTGGTGGTAAAATTCAAAACTATAGAAATATTCTGAGACGTTTTATACGTGATAATGGTGTGAATACTGAAGTCGAAGATGCCGCATCTTTATTGCTTATTAGAAAGAATGAGTTGTTGAGAGCAAGAGATTTAGATCAATTGCGTGGGATAGAAGGGGATGCTGCTAATGTGTATTTTGGAGTGTTACCACATTTAATTCTTAATCAGAAAGTCGATTTTATTTTTAAAGGACGGAATCGTAGACCTCCGAAAGATGCAGTTAATGCTATGCTTTCTTTTGCGTACACACTAATAGCAAACGATGTTGCGGCCGCGTTAGAAACAGTAGGACTTGATCCTTATGTTGGCTTTTTGCATTCATTACGTCCAGGACGTACTTCTTTAGCTTTAGATTTGATGGAAGAAATACGTGCATATTTAGGGGATAGATTAGTACTTTCTTTGATTAATAGGAAACAAATATGCATTAAAGATTTTTGTATGCAAGGAGATGAAGGTGTTGTAATGACTGATTCTGGAAAGAAAATATTTCTTTCAGCATGGCAAAGTCGCAAGAAAGAATTTATTATTCATCCTTATTTGGGTGAGAAAATTCCTGTCGGTTTGTTGCCCTATGTTCAATCTGTGCTATTGGCCCGTTATATGCGTGGTGACCTAGATAATTATCCTGTATTTTTAATTTCATAAGAATGTTTATATTAGTAACCTATGATGTAGATACTCAATCAGAAACGGGAGCTAAACGATTGCGTAAAGTGGCTAAGGAGTGTTTGAATTATGGGCATCGTGTCCAAAATTCAGTATTTGAATGTGTATTGTCTGAAGCGCAGTTCCTGATTTTTAAATCGAAAATTATGAAAATAATAGATTATGATTTAGATAGCATTCGCTTTTATTTCTTAGGCAAAAATAGGAGTAATCGAGTTGAGTGTTTAGGACGTGAAACATCTATTGATGTAAATTCTGAACTAATAATTTAGTATATTGCGAATGTGAAGCGTTGCATATTTTGTGTGTCTTTCGCAAGTGCTAATAATCAGCCATTAAGGTTCTTTTTTGCTTAAAAATGTGTCCTTTATAAAAATAGATTTTCTATCTTCGCAAAATGCTCTTTAATCATATAAGAGTATCAATGCTTTAAAGTAAAAGAGTCACTCCTTATGCGGGAGTGTGGATTGAAACAAAAGAGATGTCGTACAACATGAAGGCAAGTATGTCACTCCTTATGCGGGAGTGTGGATTGAAACTTCCGCTACGTGTCAAAGGTAGAATCAGCAAAAAGTCACTCCTTATGCGGGAGTGTGGATTGAAACATGGCAAGTATAAGTCTCAACCAACTATCCACAAGTCACTCCTTATGCGGGAGTGTGGATTGAAACCAAGTTGCAAGCACTTTGCAGGCGCCGCCTTTTTGTCACTCCTTATGCGGGAGTGTGGATTGAAACTTTTGCGCAAAGTAATGAGCAAACGCAAATGACGTCACTCCTTATGCGGGAGTGTGGATTGAAACTCGGAAAGGCTATTGAGGCAGACGAACAACTTGCGTCACTCCTTATGCGGGAGTGTGGATTGAAACTGCCTTACACCAATTACTTGTAGTAGTGGGCGAAGGTCACTCCTTATGCGGGAGTGTGGATTGAAACAAATCGCTCAAGGAGGAATAAAATACATAGGAAGTCACTCCTTATGCGGGAGTGTGGATTGAAACTGCCCGTTAAAAACGGAAGATATGGACAAGATTAGTCACTCCTTATGCGGGAGTGTGGATTGAAACCGAAATTGTAGACAGGATACTATTGCCACTACTAGTCACTCCTTATGCGGGAGTGTGGATTGAAACCTCATTGTAGATGTTGAAGACACTTTTCAACATAGTCACTCCTTATGCGGGAGTGTGGATTGAAACAGAATAAATGTGATTGTAAATATCAAAGCGACAAAGTCACTCCTTATGCGGGAGTGTGGATTGAAACAACGAAAAGAACTGCAATGCCCAGTGCCGGAAGTGTCACTCCTTATGCGGGAGTGTGGATTGAAACCTACCTTTGCTCGAAAAATATATAGTTATGGCGTCACTCCTTATGCGGGAGTGTGGATTGAAACCAGCCCAATGTGGTGAAATTGTTATCCGTGAAGGTGTCACTCCTTATGCGGGAGTGTGGATTGAAACTGACTTTTTGCGGCATATCCGACGGTGGTATTGGGGTCACTCCTTATGCGGGAGTGTGGATTGAAACTTGATAGGCGAAGAAAAGAAACGTATTGCCGCAGTCACTCCTTATGCGGGAGTGTGGATTGAAACTTTTAATCAGGATACCTTGCGCAGTATCAAGTACAGTCACTCCTTATGCGGGAGTGTGGATTGAAACATTATCACCTTCAGGTACTTATTGAAATATTGGGTCACTCCTTATGCGGGAGTGTGGATTGAAACCATGTCTTCCGTGCAGGAAGTGATGATGTCGGCAAGTCACTCCTTATGTGGGAGTGTGGATTGAAACCTGAAAAGTTAATACCCAATAATGAAGATAAGAAGTCACTCCTTATGCGGGAGTGTGGATTGAAACAGGGCTGCTTCGTATGTCTGCCGGAAAGCAATAGTCACTCCTTATGCGAGAGTGTGAATTGAAACCAGTAACCGGTGCGCGCTTTCACATAATTTCAGTCACTCTCCTTATACGGAACTCTGGATTGAAATTAGGTTTTATATACCACTTACCCTAGTGTATCAATTATCGCTCTTATACAGGAAGTGATGATTGATACATTCACTTTAGTTAAGTTTTTACTTGTTATTTCAATATTTAACGAATAAGTGTGGAGCAATAAGACATTAGCAATTTTCTAAGATTATTGCATATTGCTGTTTTATAGTCTTTCGATGATCATTATACTGCAAATAAGTATTGTGGGCGAATCTTGAATTTTGTCGTTTCTCTGCAAGATATATCTTGCTTGTAGAGATGTGCAAAAAATGTTCCCTTCATTATCAGTTACTTATGCCTCTCTCTTGTAGAGAACATTACTAATTTGCCATCTTTGCTGTTCTTCTCCGTTTTCTCTTCATTTCATTCCTTGTAGAGATGGCTGTAATTTAATGTATTGTTTATTAGTGATTTAAAGAATTGTTTGGTAGATGCCATTTTCTTGCTTTTACCTTTATCTCGCCCTAACTTTGCAACATCGAATCTGAGAAAACAGAACGCCTGACTGTTGAGGCCTCACAGTGAAAAACGTCTTGTTTACGGATGAGATAAGAGAAAGACAATATACATATTATTATTAAATCATTAAAAACAACGATTATGGCTATTAAGTATGAAGTAAAGAAGGTAGTGTTTGGTTTCGATAAAACTAAAACTGAGAAATTTGTGGCACAAACGAAAGTGTTGGGCATGGTAGAATTTAAGAAACTCTGCGAAGAAGTGCAGAAAGTGAGCATGGCACCGCGTGGCGTGGTGAAAATGGTGATTGACGGGCTGATTGACACCCTGAATATGGATTTGGACAAAGGATATTCCGTTCAGTTGGGAGACTTCGGCTGCTTCCGTCCCGGACTGAATGCGAAAAGTCAGGTGGGAGTGGACGATGTGGATGCAAATACGGTGTATCGCCGTAAAATTATCTTCACCTCGGGAAGCTATTTCAAGGATATGCTGGGTAAGACCAGTGTGGAAAGGCTGGAATTAGGTAAGGGGACTGTGATTAGAGACGCAGTCGTTAAACCGAAACCGGGTGAAGGTGGCTCCGGTGAAGGCGGTTTGGAAGAAGATCCTTTGGGATAAAAGGTCGAAAAAGGGTGAACCTTTTTCATATAGAAGCGGGAAGTACTAATTATACTTCCTGCTTTTGTGTAAAAAAACATCTTCGAAAGGAGCGGTTTTATCTTATTTTAGTGCTATTTTTGTATCGATGCACAAGGAACTTTATTGCTAATAATGTTATGAGAACTCTTTTTGTTTTTTTTCTATTAGTTACCATATATGGTCCTGTTATGGAAACTGCTGCACAAGCAACTCCTACAGATGTTTGCAACCATCAGCTTTATTACACCACTCCGGCTACCATTTGGGAAGAAACCCTGCCTTTGGGGAACGGCCGTCTGGGTATGATGCCCGACGGAGGTATTGACAAGGAACATATTGTACTGAATGAAATTTCACTTTGGAGCGGTATGGAGGCCGATTACGGTAATCCGGATGCATCCCGTAGTTTGCCAGCCATTCAGCAACTTCTGTTTGAAGGTAAGAATAGAGAGGCTCAAGAGTTGATGTATAATAGTTTTGTTCCAAAGAAGCCCGAATCGGGTGGTACCTATGGTAATTATCAGATGCTGGCTGATCTTACTTTGAATTTCAGTATTCCAGTCAAAAAGGAATTCTTCTCCGGTGATACGGTTCCGGTAACCGGCTATCGCCGTTGGCTTGACTTGCGCGATGCTGTGGCTTATACTACTTTTACGAAAGGTGGCATTGATTATCAGCGTGAATATTACACTTCCCGTGATAAGGATGTCATGATTATACATCTGACAGCCAGTCGCCGTCGTTCTCTCTTTTTCACTGCTTCTCTTTCCCGTCCACAGCAAGGGACGGTATCTTTTGTTCCCGGTAATGGAAAAGAATCGGGTACACTTTTGCTGGAAGGTGTTCTGGATAGTGGTAAACCCGGTCAGGATGGAATGAAATATCGTGTTGCCATGAGAGTGGTTTCCAAAGATGGAAAACAGCATATTTCTGCCGAAAACGGTGTTATGTTGACGCAGGGAACGGAAGCCTGGCTGGTAATTTCCGCTACTACTTCTTATGCCGCTGCCGGTACGGATTTTTCAGGAAGTCGCTATAAGGAAGTTTGTGACAGCTTGTTGAATGCTGCCACGCAGTCCCACTCTCAACTCTCCATTCTCAACTCTCAACTTAAGAATGCTTCCCATCGCGAACTTTACGACCGTGTATCTTTAACTCTTCCTGCTACAGAAGATGATGCGTTACCGACAAATGAGCGTATCGTCCGTTTTACTGAACGGGAATCTCCTGCTTTAGCTACTCTGTACTATAACTATGGCCGTTATTTGCTTATCAGTAGCACTCGTCCCGGAAGCCTGCCGCCGAATTTGCAGGGATTGTGGGCGAATGGAATACAAACTCCCTGGAATGGCGACTATCACACTAATATCAATATCCAGATGAATCACTGGCCTCTAGAACAGGCCGGTCTTTCGGAACTCTATCAGCCTTTAACCACTCTTATTGAGCGCCTTGTTCCTTCTGGCAAGGAGACTGCCTGTACCTTTTATGGTAACCGTGCCCAAGGTTGGGTGCTCCACATGATGACGAATGTCTGGAATTACACAGCCCCTGGTGAACATCCTTCCTGGGGGGCAACGAATACCGGTGGTGCCTGGCTTTGTACCCATCTCTGGGAACATTATCAATATACCCAGGATTTGGAATATTTGAAAAAAATATATCCCATACTGAAAGGAGCTTCTGAGTTCTTCTACTCTACAATGGTGCAGGAACCTAAGCATGGTTGGTTGGTGACGGCACCCACATCTTCTCCTGAGAATGCTTTCTTTGTAGGAGATGACCCGACACCTGTCAGCATTTGTATGGGGCCGACGATGGATGTTCAATTGTTGACGGAACTTTATACTAATGTTGTTCAAGCAGCTTCTATATTGAAGTGTGATGATGGTTATGCTGCTAAACTGCGAGCGGCTTTGGAAAAATTCCCACCTATGCAGATTAGTAAGGAGGGGTATCTGCAAGAGTGGCTGGAAGATTATAAAGAACAGGATGTACATCATCGTCATGTTTCCCATCTTTATGGTTTACACCCGGGCAATCTGATTTCTCCTGATGCTACGCCCGAACTTGCCAATGCTTGTCGTGTTACGCTGAACCGTCGTGGGGATGGTGGTACAGGCTGGAGCCGTGCCTGGAAGATAAACTTCTGGGCTCGCCTGGGTGATGGTGACCGTGCCTGGACACTTTTTAAAAGCCTTCTTCATCCGGCTGTCGATCCACAGACTAAGCGTCACGGTAGTGGTACGTTCCCAAATCTGTTCTGTTCACATCCTCCTTTCCAGATTGACGGTAATTATGGGGGGGCCGCTGGCATTGGCGAGATGTTGATGCAAAGCCATGAAGGATTTATTCATTTACTGCCTACTTTGCCGAAAAGCTGGCATACTGGTAACTTCCATGGCATGAAAGCCCGTGGTGGTATATCAGTAGATTTGGAATGGAAAGACGGAAAGGCTGTGAAAGCTATGCTTGCAGCGGCTGTGGCGGGAGATTTTAATATAAAGATGCCGACAGGTGTCAACCGGGCAAAGGTGACTGTGAATGGACGGAGCAATACTTATACAAGTAAGACAATATCTTTGCAGTTAGCTGCGGGGGATTCATGTATATTATTATTTGAATAAAGTAGTGTTTTTGATTCCTTCCTGCACAGAAATAATCTTCTGAGGATTTGTCCGATGCATTTGAATCTTTTACATTTGCACCTTGCTAATGTATAAGTGCTTAATGCAATATAGTTATGAAGAACAAATTGACTTTATTTTTCTTTACGCTTTCTCTGTTGACGTCTGTAACAGTCAGCGCACAAATAGGTGAACTGGAGCGTTCCACGCCCGAGGCCGAAGGTGTGCCTTCCGGAGCAGTCATGGCTCTGATGGACTCCCTGATAGGGTTACCTCAAACAGATATACATAGTGTAATGGTTCTGCGTCATGGAAAAGTCATTGCCGAAATCTATCCTGAACCTTTCGCTCCGGAATATCGTCACACTGTATTCTCCTGCTCTAAAACCTTTGTGGGTGCCGCCGTTGGCCTTGCTATTTCCGAGAATCGTCTGCGGTTGACGGACCGTGTAGCATCTTTCTTCCCCGACCAACTTCCGGATAGTATTTCAGCAAACCTTGCCGGTATGACTGTCCGTAACCTGCTGAATATGACTTCCGGCATTGCTCCGGACTGGAATATGCGTAATGTCCGTACGGATTGGATAAGGGGATATCTGGAGAAAACTGTAAAAGCTCCCGGAGAGCATTTCGATTATGATTCCATGAGCTCTTACATTCTTTCTGCCATTGTGCAGAAGGTGACCGGAATGAAGGTGCTGGATTATCTCCGGATGAAGATTTTTGAGTCGATGCATATCACTGATATATCCTGGGAAGTCAGTCCCGAAGGTATCAATACCGGAGGCTGGGGTGTGTATGTACAAAGCGAATCACTGGCTAAGTTTGCTCAATTGCTGCTGAATCGTGGTGTATGGAACGGCAAACAATTGCTTCCTGCCTGGTGGGTGGACCAGATGATGGCAAAACAGTCGGATACAGGCAGCTTCGGCTATGGTTACGGTTATCATATGTGGCTTTGCGAGTATCCGGGTGCTGTCCGTATAGATGGAGCATTGGGGCAATATGCGCTTATTGTACCCGATAAAGACATGGTGATAGTCATTACTGAATGTACCTTGATAGATGGAGCCACGCAGCGCCGCCTGGTATGGAACCGCCTGCTGCCTGCCGTGACGGGCGACCAGCCATTGACACTGGGAAAAGATTATAAGCGTTTGCAGAAGAAGCAATCTGCTTACTGTTTGCCGGTAGTGCAGGGAAAGGCTAATTCATCCCTTGCCCGGGAGTATGCGGGTAAAAACATTGTGCTCGGACCGAATAAATTCGGCTGGCAATCTCTCACTTTTCAGTTCAAACAGAAAGAAGTGATAATGACCGTGATGGAAACTTCCGGAGCTCAATACGACCTTTTGTTCGGCTACAAACAATGGAAAAAGACTTCTATTGATGCTTATCCACCTTATTCTGTTGATGCCAAAGGACGTTTCAATGGGATAGAAGGTCCCTTCTATGTGGCGGGAAGTTATGCCTGGCCGTCCTCTTCTACACTGGAATTGAAAGCGCATTATGTCAACTGGATTACAGCTCTCAATCTCACTTTCCGCTTTGAGGGGGAGCAGGTGCAGTTAACGGTTAAAGAGAACTATTCTTCGGAAGCAAAGATAATTGAAGGGAGGGTATTATGAACCGTATCACACTGATTTTGAAACGCCCGTTTATCTGGTTAAGCCGCTTCCGCCATCGTTGCGGCTATGGGGTACATTCACCTTTTGCTTTCAACCTGATTACGCAGGTGATTTATGAGAGTACTCCTTATTATAAGTATAAAGACCTGGCTGTGGAACAGAAAAAGCTGGCTCTGCAGAAAGACAAAAACTGGAAATATGAATCGAAAAAGGTGAAACGCCTCCTGTTTCGGTTAGTTAATTATACCCAGCCCGACACCATTGTAGATGCTGGCAGGCTTGCCGCTTCTTCGCTCTATCTGAAAGCGGGAAAGGAAGGGGCGGACTATACTTCTGCATCTGAACTTTCCGAGCTGTTTCTGGAAGCCGGAGTGCCTGTAGATTTCCTTTATCTGCATGACTATCGTCATCCGGAATTTGTAGAAGAAGTGTTTCGTATCTGTGCTGCGCGCACAACGAAGAAATCAATTTTTGTAGTGGAAGGAATAGAGTATAGTCCACAGATGAAAACTCTTTGGAAACGTATGCAACAAGATGAAAAAGTGGGTATTACGTTCAACCTTTATGATCTTGGTATTCTCTTCTTTGATAAAACTAAGATAAAACAGGACTATATTGTCAACTTTTGATTATCTTTAGGCGTTTCAATAGTGATTAATGGTTAGTGATGGGTGATTAGCATCATTTACTAACTGCTAATCACTAATCACTAAACACTAATCGTTATGAAAATATATACCAAAACCGGTGATAAAGGTACTACCTCATTGGTAGGTGGCACTCGTGTGTCTAAAACCCACGTTCGTCTTGAAGCGTACGGCACAGTGGATGAGTTGAATGCTAACTTAGGCGTGCTCATCACTTATCTGCCCGATGAAGAGGACCAAACACTTGTCCGCCACATCCAGGACCGTCTTTTTGCAGTCGGCTCCAATCTGGCTACCGATCTTGAGAAGACGGATTTGAAGTGTGCCAGTGTTATTCATCCCGAAGAGATAGAACGCATTGAGAAGGAAATAGACCGTTTGGATAATTTGCTTCCTCCGTTGCATGCCTTTATATTGCCCGGTGGCAGTCGTGGAGCCTCAGTTTGTCATGTTTGCCGTACGGTTTGCCGCAGGGCGGAACGTCGCATTCTGGCTTTGGCAGAGCAATGCAAAGTTGCTCCTGAATTACTCGCTTATGTGAACCGTTTGTCCGATTATTTGTTTGTCTTGTCACGGAAAATCAACCAGGATGAGAAAAAAGATGAAATATTTTGGGATAATAGTTGTAAATGAGAGATTTTATTATACTTTTGCCGAAAAATAGAAAGTAGGATTTAATATTCACAATTTTAATACTTAGGACTTATGTATTGGACATTGGAATTAGCATCTAAATTGGAAGATGCTCCTTGGCCGGCAACCAAGGACGAATTGATCGATTATGCCATTCGTTCGGGCGCTCCGCTTGAAGTGATTGAAAATTTGCAGGAAATGGAAGATGAAGGCGATATTTATGAGAGCATCGAAGATATTTGGCCCGATTATCCAAGTAAAGAGGATTTCTTCTTTAATGAAGAAGAGTATTAGATACGATTTTTTTAAGCTTTGCACTTGTTGCAGGGTAGTAAACACATAGAAAGAGGTAGTCCGTAGACCTGTTTGCAGCGGGTTAAAGGGTTGCCTCTTTTTTATATTTGTTCCATTATGACTGAAACACGAGAAGAAGCGGCATGCCGGTTGCCGGAACTGAAAGAACGGCATTTGCCCGGAGATTGCCGGGAAGCGGTATACGCGCTTTTGAAAGGAACTTACGGGTACGAACAGTTTCGTGACCTGGAGGTGTACGACGATTTGTTCAAGGGGAAGGACACGCTCCACATCTCGCAGGGGCAATTGATAGAAAGTGTCATTGCCGAAGCGGAGAAGGCGCGTAACGGGGGAGAAGATGTAGACAACATCTTGTTGACAGCGCCCACCGGGGCAGGAAAATCTCTGTTGTTCCAGTTGCCTGCCATCTATCTGGGCAATGAATATGGGTTGCTTACCATTGTCGTATCTCCTCTGAAAGCATTAATTGTAGACCAAGTAGAAGGTTTACAGGAGCTGGGATATATGCGTGTGGCATATGCTTCTTCCGATTTATCACCCGAACAAAAGAATGAGGTGTACCGGCAAGTGCGTGAAGGTGAAGTGGATTTATTCTATCTCTCGCCGGAGTTGTTGCTTTCGTATGACATCAAGCACTTTGCAGGCGAACGTCGCATCGGGTTGATTGTAGTGGATGAGGCTCATACGGTGACTACCTGGGGTAAGGAGTTCCGGGTGGATTACTGGTTCCTCGGTCGTTATCTACAGGGCTTGAAGAAAAGTCTCGGCTATGCGTTTCCGCTCTTTGCGCTGACTGCTACGGCGGTCTGGAATCCGAAAGGGGACAACGATATGGTGTTCGAAACTATTCGTTCGCTACAAATGGAACCCTGCGTACTTTATGCAGGTACGGTGAAACGCCGGAATATCGGTTTCGATATTCGTCAGATGGAGATAGAGGAAGGTGAGACGTATGATAAGGCCAAACAGCGTGTAGTGGCTGAACGGGTAGAAGACTTTCTCGACGGACACAAAACTATTCTTTATTATCCCTTTGCAGGCGGTATCGACATGCGCTTGAAGACGTGGGTGAAATCAACTGACTGGCATTTGGTGGCTTCTTACTACGGCAAAAAGGACAAGGAACAGAAGGCGGCAATTGTACAGGAGTTTAAAGAGGGTGAAAAGCGGATGATTGTAGCTACAAAGGCATTCGGTATGGGTGTGGATATCAGTGACATTGACCGGGTGTATCACGTGGCACCGTCCAGTACATTCGTTGATTATATACAGGAGATCGGGCGCGCAGCTCGCGATATAGATATTCATGGGGTTTCGGCAACGGATTATCATGAACGGGATTTTTATTATATGAAGCGTCTGCATATGGCAGGCAATATCGCACAGGAACAGTTGTCGTTGATACTGAAGAAACTGATGGAAGTGTATCGGATGAAGGGGGGAAAGCAGGAAATGCTGGTGTCTTTGTCTGACTTTGAATTCGTGGTAAAACTGCCGCGAATGAAGAATAAACTGGAGTATGAGGCGGAACTGGGACAATTGATTAAGACGGCTTTACTGTGGCTGGAGGATGATTTGAGCCATCGTTATGGCAAGAAACTGTTGGAAGTAAGTCCACAGAACTTGCTGACAGAAGGATATATACAGGATAAGACCGGTGATGTTTTTATTCGCGAATTTAAGGATTATCTTACCAAGGTGTCCGGTACGGAAGATGTGTATACGGCACGTTTGGAAAAACTCTGGGAAGAGCGCTTTGCTGAGTTGGGATATAGAGAATTTAAACAGAAACTGAATGGCGGTACACTGTGGGAAGGTTCCCGTGCAGTGTCCGTGGGCAAACATGAGGTGTTGCTGAAGGAGGATGCGGCAGTGATTCGCCAGCGGATGGATGCGTTGTTCAATAGCTTGAAGACGCTGCTGGTTGATAAACTACGAAAAACGAAAGGCCGCTTTGACGAAGAAGAGTTACGGGCGGTATTTGCCGAACATGGCATGGATGTGCCATCGGCAAAACGCTTCATTGGCTCGTTGTTGGAGTCACGTACGGAAGAGGGACGCAGCGTGAGTTATATCAGCAGTGTGAAAAAGAAGGATTCTAACGAACTCTCTTTCACGGTGACGAAAGGTTTTGATTTATTGTTGTCCCGTTATCAGAAACTGTTCAGTCAGCGAATAGTAGGGGGGGAAGGAGCTCGTTTACTGTTCTATACTACGCCGTTCTCTGACCTGAATATGTTGCTCAACTTACTTTCTATGCTCGATTGTCTTTCGTTTAGCGTTGAGGGTGGCGGTACGCCTTGTGTACTGGTTCGCTTTGATGACCCCGATAGCTTGGAACAGATTGCGTCTTCTGATGAATATCACAATCTGATTCTTGAGAATAATGAGAAGATATTCCAGGAACAGATAGACTTGTTCTCTTTCTTCTTCGGAACGAATGGAATGGATGATGTGAAACGCTGGAGTTTTATCGAAGATTATTTCACAGGGATGGGAGTAGAGGAGTTGAAGACAAAATACGCTACTCCGTCATAAAACCAATTCTTTGAATAATCTTTCTAACGTCCTGTCCAGATCGTCGGAGAAACCGGCATGTGGGCGGGACGTTTGAATACAGGAACTCCGCACGGCTGTCAGCCACCGGAAACGTTCCGGAACATCAAGCTGGGCAATGGGGCCTCCGTCTTTGGAACCTGAACATATCTTGTTGAACACATCCAAGTGTGCGAATACCAGTTCCCGGTCTACTTCGGACACATATAGCTTCAACTTTTCCTCGTTCACCAGGCAAACGGATTTGATGAAGTTTGCCTTTTTTGAGAAAAGGATTACGCCTACATTGAAGAATTCTTCACGTTCTACTTTAGGAACCAGGCGGATAACTGCGTATTCATATAAGTGTTTTCCTTGCATTCAATGCTTCTTTTACAAATATTTCGGAATGGGCCCGTCTTTCGGTCAGAAAGCGGAGGTAGATATCTCTGATTTCTTCGGGTGTCTCATGGGTATCGTTCCAATGCAACCAATCGTCAGGAATGAGTGAGACGATTTCCTGTATCTTTTCTTCAGTCAGCAGGACGCGCAGGGTGGCATCGGCTTCTTCAAGCCGGGATGCTTCGGGCAGCAATACATGATTCTTGATATAGGTGAAGGGGCTTACCGCATGCTTTTCCCAGTTCTCCCATGAGTGGTGGAAGTAGAGCGAAGCGCCCTGGTCTATCAGCCAGAGTTCCTTGTGCCACATCAGCATATTGGTGTTGCGGAAAGTACGGTCTATATTTGTGAGGTAGGCATCCAGCCAGACGATGCGGGAAGCCAGGTCGGGGGCTACTTTGGTTGCCACGGGGTCAAAGGTCAGGGCTCCCGACAAAAAATGCAGTCCAAGGTTCAGGCCACGGCTACCTTGCAATAAATCTTGTATTTCTTCGTCTCCTTCAGTGCGGCCGAAAGCTTCGTCAAGGTTCAGGAATACCAGTTCCGGTACTCTGAATCCCAGCATACGTGCAACTTCTCCGCCAATCAATTCAGAAATCAACGCCTTTGTGCCATGACCGGCACCGCGAAACTTCACGACGTACTTGAATTCGTCGTCAGCCTCTGCCAGCGCGGGCAGCGAGCCACCTTCGCGCAAAGGGGTGATATAACGGGTAAGGTTGACTGTTCGCAACTCTATCATGGTTGTCCTTTCTGAAAATAGTTATGCTGTCCGCTTTTTTGAAGAACAGCAGTTGCAAAGATAATGCAAATCGAATGCAAAACTTTCATGCTTGCATGAAAAAGTTATGCTGAGATGCAGCTTATCTTCTTTAAAGATAGTGAATATTCACGATTCCCCAAGATGTGTCTCCAGAAACTGTTGTAGAATGCGGGCATGGTTGCGGACAGGCTCTTTAGAAGCATATAGCAAAGTAATCGTTTCATAGGATTTGATTTTTGTGAGGAAATCCTGTACTGCCTCCGATGTTTCCAGTTCTTTACGATACATGGCTGAGAAACTTTCCCAATTTCCTATGGGATTCTCGTGGAACCATTTTCTTAGCTCAGATGAAGGGGTGATTCCTTTTTCCCAAGCATCATATTTCAAATGTTCTTTCTTCATGCCCCGGGGCCAGAGGCGGTCTACCAATACACGGTAACCGTCTGTAGGTTCGGGGTCTTCATATACTCGTTTGATTTTAATCAGTGTCATGAGTTATCCTCTTAGTTTTTCTTCCAGTTGAATGGCTCTTGGGAATACAATGTTGTTTTCCAGATGAATGTGCTGATGCAGGGCGGCTTCAAAAGCTTTCAGCTTCTCAAGTACCAGTCGATAACTGTTGCAGGCATCTTTCGGGGTGCTATATCCATGTGTCAGCATGTCGATATGGCGATAACGTTCACCTTCGGCATCATGCTCGGCCATCATTACAGATATAGGGGCTTCTACGCTTCCGCAGTGGAAATCGGGCAGTTGCTTATGTTCTTCCTGCGTCTTGAACATGTCGTAGATGTAGGGGAACAATACTAACTCTTCTTTATCGAGATGATTGCCGAGATCGTATAATGAACTTTGGAAGAGTTCGCGCACCTCAAAAAGTTCTGGATGATGTTCGCCATGAACATTGCATACCTTCTCAAGCAATTTCAGGATTTCCGGTCCGTGGGAACGGATATTGCGATGGTGAATTTTGAGTATGTAATCCACCAGCAGGTCAATCGGCCAACTTTTGAAATCAATGCTTTCGGGGGTGCCGGATGTTTTGCTCTCTATATCTTTGATCACTTCATCCATGTTAGCTCCCGCTTTCCGGCTTGCTTCGGGCAGGGAGTCGGAACCATGACAACAAAAATCAATGCCGTATTTATCGAAAATAGCTGCATTATCAAAATTGTCGGCTACGATTTCGCCGACTGTCATACTCTGATAGTCTTTCATACACGATACATTTTTTTAGTCTCCATGGAATTATGGAGATGTTTTGTATATACTACAGTTATCGGTGGAGGAATGTTCGGGTGGTTATGATAAATTGGATTACTCTGGTTCTGTTGAATTATAGCTATTTATCTTTATCTTTGCAGAGGCCGCATTTTGCTTAGTACAAACCTCAAAGTTAGAGATATGGAGATAAAGATACGGGAAGCTGAAGTTTCGGATTTCAATAGAATCAATGCCTTGTTTAAAGAGTTTGCTGCATTTGAGAATTTACCGGAAAGAATGACAAATACGGTAGAGCAAATGCTGGAAGAAAAAGAGTACTTCAACTGCTTTGTTGCAGAGACGGCTGAAGGTGAAATAGCCGGTTATGTTACTTACTTCTTTTGTTATTATACATGGGTAGGTAAATCATTGTATATGGACGATTTGTATGTGAGACCGGAGTTCAGAGGAAAAAGTATCGGGTCACAACTGATAAAGAAGATAATAGGGTATGCAAAAGACTCCGGATGCCGCAGATTACGCTGGCAAGTGTCGGAATGGAACCAACCGGCTATTGATTTCTATAAGAAGTTGGGTGCTGGTGTCAGCGGTGTAGAGCAGAATTGTGACTTGATGCTTTAAAGAATGAATAGGGAGATCGCAATCGCTTATATATGAACTGTTTATTCTGGAAGCTTTACGAACGCGTTCATAAAGCTTCCAGAGCGTGTTCGTAAAGCTTCTGGAATACGTTCATAAAGCTGGGTGTATCATTTGTGCTTGTACATATCATCCCATTTATAAATCCTACTCTTTGCTTTCTTCTTTTTTAGCTTCCGCCTTGCACAATTTTTTCTTGCTTTCTCAGTTATTATATCGATGAAATGTCGTTCCATCCTGAAATATATGATACTGGTGTGCCTCTTCTTCTGTGCGGCAGGAGTACAGGCACAGTTTGACGCACGTTTTAGTCAATACTGGGCGGTGCCGGGCTATTACCATCCCGGATGGGCAGGGCAGACGGACAATAAACTGAACATCTATGGTTCGTACGGTATGCAACTGATGGGTTTCACTCATGCTCCGCGAGTAATGTATTTTGGTGCAGATATGCCTTTTACCCTATTCAGGAAACAGCAAGGCGCCGGTGTGGGCTTTTTTAATGAAGCTATCGGTCTGTTTCGTAATCAACGCTTCTGGGGGCAGTATGCCTATCAAATGAAAATCCGTAAAGGTAAGCTAGGCATTGGCTTGCAGGCAGGCATACTGAACATTTCTTTTGACCCTTCCGACATTAATCTTGGTGATGAAACAGACGATGAGGCTTTTCCTACTACAGCAGAGAGCGGTACGGCTGTGGACATCGGATTGGGGGCTTATTACTCACACCCCCAATTTTATGCAGCCTTTTCCGCTCATCACCTGACGGCTCCCCGCATCTCTTTGGGAGAAAAAAGCCAAATTAAAATACATCCTATCGTTTATTTGACAGGCGGATACAATATTCAGACACGTAATCCGTTAATTTCCATACAGCCCTCGATGCAGTTGCAAAGTGATTTTATTTCTACACGACTGGATTTGACGGGACGGTTATTCTATACCTACCGCTCTAAAGTGCTTAGTGGAGGACTGACTTATTCGCCCGACACTTCGGTGACATTTAGCTTTGGACTGACGGTGCAGGGTGTGACACTGGGATATGCTTATGAGTGCTTTACCTCGAAAATAGGTGCCGCAAGCGGTAGTCACGACCTGATGGTGAGATACGCATTGGATTTGAATGTATTTAAGAAAAGCCGGAACTTGCATAAGAGTGTACGGATTTTGTAAGAGATATACGAACGATGAAAAAGAATAAAGGAATGAAAGTAATTCATGCATGGTACGGAGCAGCGTTATTGTTGTTCGGTTCGCTGGCTTCGTGCATGGGGACGGTGGGCAGCAGTTCCATGCGGGGCGGTGAGGTGATAGGCGCCAGTGCTGTGGCATGGAATGAACCTGCGCCTTATGGTATGGTGCTGGTGAAACGCGGTTCGGTGAAGATGGGACCTGACAAGCAAGACAGCTTGTGGGGAACAATCGTTCCTTCACGGGAGATTTCGGTAGAGTCTTTCTGGATGGATGATACCGAAGTGACCGTTGCCGAATATAAACAGTTTGTCAACTGGGTGCGCGACTCCATTATCCGCGAACGCTTGGCGGACCCTGCTTATGGTGGCAATGAATTATTCAAGATAGAGGAAGACCGGGAAGGAAATCCGATAAAACCTTATCTGAACTGGGCGAAGCCTATTCCCTGGAAGCGGGCGACGGAAGATGAACAGATGGCCATAGAAAGTGTATATAAGCGGCATCCGATTGACGGTACGCTGATGCTGGATGGTGCCCAGTTGAATTATTATTATGAAATTTATGATTATGCTGAGGCCGCCAAGCGCCGCAACCGTCTGAATCCTGCTGAACGGGTTAAGAATACGGATATAGAAGTGAATCCGGAAGAGGTTGTGATGATAACGAAGGATACGGCATACATTAATGATGAAGGACGGATTGTGAACCGTACCATTACCCGTCCGCTATCCAGCGAATGGGATTTTCTGAATAGTTATATTGTGAATATCTATCCCGATACGACTTGTTGGGTGAATGACTTCCCGAACGCGAATAATGAGCAGTATATGCGTCTGTATTTCAATCATCCCAGTTACAATGAACATCCGGTGGTGGGTGTCAGTTGGGAACAGGCGAATGCATTCTGTGCATGGCGCACGAACTATTTGCTTGCAGGTCTGCGCGGGCAGGCGAAGTATATCCAGCGCTACCGTCTGCCGACTGAGGCGGAATGGGAGTTTGCTGCACGAGGACGGGAAGATAACAAATATCCCTGGAAAGACAGTGAGGAAACGAAGGATGACCGGGGATGTTACAATGCAAACTACAAACCTGGCAAGGGAAATTATACCAAAGACGGTAATCTGATTTCTACCCGTGTAGGAGCTTATGCTCCGAACTCGAACGGGCTACATGATATGGCGGGCAATGTGGCTGAGTGGACCTCAACGGCATATACCGAGTCGGGAGTGTTGCAGGCAAGCGATATCAATCCGGATATTCAGTATAATGCTGCGCCGGATGATCCGTATGCAATGAAGAAGAAAGTGGTGCGTGGTGGTTCGTGGAAAGATGTGAATGCGTTTATCCGCTCCGATGCCCGTACGGCAGAGTATCAGAATGAGCAACGTTCATATATCGGTTTCCGTTGCGTGCGTACGCAGGTGGGATATAATAAGAAAGGGAAATGATAAGACGCTAAAATGGTAAAGATGATGGAAAAAGATACTATAAATAGAAAAAGGGGGCTGGGACAAAAGTTACAGGACTTTATGGCAAGTTACCGTGGCAAGGTCATTATGAATTATGCCTATAGCTGGGGTGCTGCTATTGTAATTGCGGGTACGTTGTTTAAACTGACGCATTTACCCGGTGCCAATCTGATGTTATGGATTGGGATGGGGACGGAAGTGCTGGTGTTTTTTATTTCTGCATTTGACTTGCCGAACCAGCAGGCGGGAAGTACTGCGGGAGGAGTCATTGTTGTAGGTGACGGTGCGCAAGCCAATCAGCCTGTAGTGTCTGTTCCGAATCAACCTGTATCGGCGACTGTAGGGGCGAATAATTATTCGTCCGGAAACACAGCTCCTGCCTTTACCCCTGAAATGGAAGAAACCACTCAGGCCTATATCGACCAACTGAAAGAAATGACAGAAATGCTATCTCACTTCACCGCTCAGGCAGAATCCCTTTCGCATGATGCCGAACAAATGAGTGCCCTGAACCGTAACCTTGCAGGTATCAATGCCATTTACGAAATGCAACTTCGCAGTGCCAGTACCCAAATAAATACAATTGACCAGGTGCACGAGCAAACCCGTAAGATGGCCCGTCAGATAGAAGAACTGAATGCCGTCTATGCCCGTATGCTGCAAGCGGTACAGGTGAAGTGATTTTTTTAAATTTTTAATTCTCAATTTTTAATTTATAATGACTACCAATCCGGACTCTCCGCGTCAGAAGATGATAAACCTGATGTATATCGTCTTGATGGCACTGCTGGCACTAAACGTTTCGTCGGATGTGCTGAACGGCTTTTCATTGGTGGATGAAAGTCTTTCACGTACAACGGCAAATTCGACTGTGCAGAATCAGTCACTCTACGACGGGCTTGCCGGTGCAAACGAGCGTAACCCTGAAAAGGTGGGACCGTGGTTTGAGAAGGCGGTACATGTGAAAAATACATCCGATTCGCTCTATGCCTATGTCGATGAACTGAAATTGCGCATAGTACAGGAAGCGGATGGAAAGAATGGTGACGTTGCCAATATCTCCAATAGAGAAGACCTGGAAGCTGCCTCTTTTGTGATGCTTGCCCCCGGGAGGGGACAAGGCAAGGAGTTGTATAACCGTATCAATCAATACCGGGAAGAGATTCTGGCTTTTGTTACCGACCCTGTGCAGCAGAAGATTATCCGCGATAACCTGAATACCGAAGTGCCGCGTAAAGCATCGACAGCGGGGAAGAACTGGCAGGAATATATATTTGAGAATACCCCGGTAGCTGCAGCGGTCACCCTGTTGACGAAGCTGCAAAGCGATGTGCGCTATGCCGAAGGTGAAGTCCTCCATTTGCTGACACAGAATACCGACGTGCAGGATGTACGTGTGAATCAGCTTCAGGCTTATGTGATTCCTACTTCGCAGAATGTGGTGCGTGGTGGTACATACAGTGCCCGTGTCATTCTGGCTGCTGTGGACTCTACGCAGCGCCCTTCTATTTATATAGCCGGTGAAAAGCAACCGGATAATGCAGAAGGCTGGTTTGAAACAGTTTGTAACCGTACAGGAGAGTTCTCTTTGAACGGTTATCTGGAACTCATGCAAAGAAACGGTGAAGTTCTCCGCAGAGACTTCTCACAGAAATATACGGTGGTAGAGCCAACTGCAACCGTATCTGCTACCATGATGAATGTGCTTTACGCCGGATATGATAATCCTATCAGTATTTCAGTCCCGGGAGTTCCCGCCGGACAGGTGCAGGCGAGCATCGTGAGTGGAAACGGTACGTTGACCCGTGCCGGAAACGGCTATATAGCACACCCTGCGACTATCGGTAAAGATGTAGTGATTCGTGTGACAGCATCTGTTGGCGGACGTACGCAATCAATGGGAGATTATACCTATCGTGTACGCCAATTACCAGACCCGTCACCGTTCATTGAATATACGGAAGATGGAACGCCAAAGCGTTATCGGGGCGGACACGGACTGTCCAAGGCTGTTCTGATGAGTACTCCGGGCATTGTGGCAGCCATAGACGATGGTCTGTTGAATATTAATTTCCGTGTGTTAGGTTTTGAAACGGTTTTCTTTGATAATATGGGAAATGCTGTGCCGGAAGTGTCTTCGGGAGCTGCTTTTTCTACACGTCAGAAAGATATGTTCCGTCGTCTGTCCCGAGGCAAACGTTTTTATATATCCCGGGTACGTGCGGTTGGGCCGGATGGGGTGGAACGTTTGTTGCCTACCACCTTGGAAGTGATTGTGAATTAGAAATCGATAATAATAAGATATACGACTATGAAACTATCCGTGAAACTCATAATAGCTGTTACTCTGTGTGCATTGAATGTCTCTGCGGGGTGGACACAAAGGCAATATCCCGGTTCGGTGGGCTTGCCGGATGATGTGGTGTGGATGCGTGAAATCTACCGTACGCTGGATTTGACTAAGGATACCAATGGTGCACTGTACTATCCGGTGGAGCCGCAAGGAAGTAAGGTGAATCTTTTCACTACTATGTTCCGCCTGCTGGCACAGAAAAAAATACCAGCTTACGAATATCAGTTGGACGGGACGGAACGTTTTCAGAAAGATGCTGAAGTAACTTTCCGCGAGGTGCTGGACCGTTTCCAAATCTACTATGAAATGAAGAAAGTGGCAAATCGTCGTGACAGTGTTTTGTCTGTCAACAACAGCGATATACCTTCGGCGGATGTGTTGAGCTACTTTATAAAGGAAGTATGGTATTTTGACCAGCGTACTTCCACTTATGGTTCAGTAATAACAGCCGTCTGCCCGGTGCTGCATCGTTCGGAAGATTTTAGTTCGGAGAAGATGACCTTCCCTATGTTCTGGGTGAATTATCAAGACTTGGTTCCTTATCTGACGCAGTCGAAAATATCTGTAAGCAACTATAATAATGCAGCTAACAGTACCTGGGACGATTTCTTTACGGCACGTTTGTATAAAGGGGAAATTTACAAAACTACCAATCTGCAAAACCGGACTTTGTCGCAATATTGTCCTACGGATAGTGCCATGGTGAAAGAGCAGAAACGAATAGAAAAAGAACTGGTAGATTTTGAAAATACACTGTATGGCAGGGATCTGATAGAAGAAACCGACTCGCTTTCTGCAACTTCCGGAGTGAAGGTTGCAAAGTCTAATTCTAAGAAGAAAGGGCGTGACAATGTTGTTACAACAAAAAGTAAATCTTCTTCCTCAGTAAAGTCAAAATCCTCTTCAAGTAAGTCACAATCGGTCTCTAAGCGTGAAGCAGCGGCTCCTAAAGCATCAGTACGCCGACAGCGTCGTTGAACAAAATTGAATCTTTTTTGTTCTTTTTGAGAATTAATCCATATATTTGTCCCGATAATTTAAACAAAAAGAATTATGAAACAGATTTTTAGTGTTTTCATTATAGCTGTATGCTGTATGTTTATGGCTATGCCTGCTCAGGCACAACTCATTAAGTGGGGTGTAAAAGGTGGTGTGAACTTAACAAAGATAGACTGGGATGGAGGATATAAAGGAAACAAGGATAATTCCGCTGGTTTCTTTATTGGTCCCATGGCTGAGATTACAATTCCTATTGTAGGTCTGGGTATTGATGGCGCTTTGTTATTTTCACAAAGAGGTAAGGGTGACGTAAAACAAACCGGAGCGGAGGTTCCCATCAATCTGAAATATACGATTGGCTTAGGTAGTATGCTGGGAATTTATTTTGCTGCCGGACCTGATTTTTTCTTTGATTTTAAGAAGAAAGATGAAATTGACCGGAAAAAGACTCAGGTAGGACTTAATCTGGGAGCTGGTGTGAAGCTTGTTAAACATTTGCAGATAGGTATTAACTATCAGTTCCCGATGGGCGACAGTTTTACATGGAAGGGTGCAGGCAAGGCTATTGGTGCAAAAAATAAAACCTGGCAGGTTTCCGCTGCTTATCTTTTCTAAGAAAAATAATAGTTATAATATAACGGGGATGGATTCTTTAATAGAATTCATCCCCGTTTTTGTAATAAAAGGGTTTCAGCCTTAGGCTGCGCTAAATCATCATTTGCCTCATTTCTTATCGGGATTGAATACTTCTTTGTATCTTTGCAGCTGTGATGAAAAAGTTTGCGGATGTCATATTGCCTTTGCCTCTGCCCCGCTGTTTTACCTATTCTTTACCCGAAGAATGGGCGGATGAGGTGCAGATAGGTTGCCGGGTTGTAGTCCCGTTTGGACGAAAGAAATACTATACGGCAATAGTGCGTAATGTGCATTATTTCAAGCCGGAGGAGTATGAGGTGAAAGATGTTTCGACCTTGCTGGATGCCCGTCCGATATTGCTGCCGGAACAATTCAAGTTCTGGGAATGGCTGGCCGACTATTATCTTTGTGCGCAGGGAGATGTTTATAAAGCTGCCCTGCCGTCTGGTTTGAAATTGGAGAGTGAAACGATGGTGGAGTACAATCCTGACTTTGAATCGGAAGTCCGCCTGCCGGAAAAGGAACAGAAAGTGCTGGATTTACTTTCTGCGGAACCGGAGCAATGCGTCACGAAGCTGGAAAAGGATAGTGGCATTAAGAATATACTTTCCGTTATCAAATCGCTGCTTGATAAGGAGGCTATCTTTGTGAAAGAGGAGCTTCGCCGAACCTATAGGCCCAAAACTGAAACTCGCGTAAGATTGGTGGAAGAAGTGCGGAATGAGAAAAGACTGCAAGAACTCTTTGATGAACTGGCGCGTGCTCCGAAGCAACTGGATTTACTGATGAAGTATATCGAACTATCCGGTATTCTGGGCGGAGACGGGCTGAAAAGTTTCCCTAAAGAAGTCACCAAGAAAGAACTTTTGTTGCGGGCGGCCGCTTCACCGGCAGTATTCAATGGCTTGGTGGATAAACATGTCTTCGAAGTTTATCAACAAGAAGTGGGACGGCTCAATGCCATTGTCCGGGATACCCTTCCTGTCAACCCCTTGAATGAACATCAACAACTCGCACACGATGGGATTGTACAAAGTTTCCAATCCAAAAATGTCTGTTTGCTGCATGGAGTGACTTCTAGTGGAAAAACGGAAATCTATATTCATCTGATAGAAGAAACTATCCGGCAAGGAAAACAAGTGTTGTATCTGTTGCCGGAAATAGCTCTTACCACCCAGATTACCGAACGTCTACAACGGGTGTTTGGTGATCGTCTGGGCATTTATCATTCCAAGTTCCCTGATGCCGAGCGCGTAGAAATCTGGCAGAAGCAACTGACGGAAAAAGGATATGACATTATTTTGGGAGTTCGTTCCTCTGTTTTCCTGCCTTTCCGTAATCTTGGTTTGGTGATTGTGGATGAGGAACATGAGAATACCTATAAACAACAAGACCCAGCTCCCCGCTACCATGCCCGGAATGCAGCGATAGTTCTGGCGGCGATGTATGGTGCCAAAACCCTGTTGGGTACGGCTACTCCTTCCATCGAAACGTGGTACAACGCTTCTTCCGGTAAGTACGGGCTGGTGGAACTGAAGGAACGGTATAAAGAGATACAATTGCCCGAAATTATTCCGGTGGATATACAGGAGTTGCATCGGAAGAAACGCATGAACGGCCCGTTTTCTCCGCTCTTGCTTCAATATATCCGTGAGACTTTGGAACAGAAGGAACAGGTTATTCTGTTTCAGAATCGGCGCGGCTTTGCTCCAATGATTGAATGCCGCACATGTGGCTGGGTGCCGAAGTGCAAGAATTGTGATGTGAGTCTGACATTCCATAAAGGATTGAACCAATTGACATGCCATTATTGCGGCTACACTTATCAACTGCCCCGTATGTGTCCTGCTTGCGAGGGAACAGACTTGCGCAATCGTGGATTTGGAACGGAGAAGATAGAAGATGACATCAAGATCTTATTTCCTGAAGCCTCTGTAGCCCGTATGGATCTGGATACCACTCGTACCCGTTCGGCTTACGAGCGTATTATTGCGGACTTTGAACAGGGAAAGACAGATATCTTGATAGGTACACAGATGGTTTCTAAAGGACTGGACTTCGACCATGTCAGTGTGGTAGGTATCCTGAATGCGGATACAATGTTGAATTATCCGGATTTTCGTTCTTATGAACGTGCCTTCCAGTTGATGGCGCAAGTGTCGGGACGTGCCGGGCGGAAAAACAAACGCGGACGAGTTATCTTGCAGACCAAGAGCATAGATCATCCTATTATTGCCCAAGTCATCCATAATGATTTCGAACAAATGGTAGCCGGTCAACTTGCTGAAAGACAGTTATTCCATTATCCTCCTTATTACCGTTTGGTCTATGTGTATCTGAAGAACCGTAACGAGCAATTGCTTGACCTGATGGCTCACACCATGTCAAGCAAATTGCGTACTGTTTTCGGTAATCGCGTGTTGGGACCGGACAAGCCGCCGGTTGCCCGCATACAAACGCTGTTTATACGTAAGATTGTTGTAAAGATAGAGTATAATGCGCCTATGGCCCGTGCTCGTGAATTGCTGGTGCAGGTTCAGAAAGAGATGGTGATGGAAGATCGTTTTAAGTCCTTGATAGTCTATTATGATGTAGACCCGATGTAATCAATCTTTCGTCCCTTGCAGGATTCCGGAATCGGTATCCATATTCTGTATTGTCTTATTCGCACTTTTATATTGCCGTCCGAAGTTTAGGTTGAAGTTGACCTTTACTACAAAGGTATTCGACATATTAGTGCTGTGTATATCCGATTTTACCGGATTCAGTGCAGACCAGTTTTCGTTCTCCGAGCGGTAAGTCTTCATAAAAGGGTTATGAATCCCTGCCATAACGGACCATGCCGGTTGCTTATAACCTATCATAAGCGTATGCATCAATTCACCTTTCATTAATTGCTCGCCATATGCATACCTGTTGGGCGGGGTAATGGTCATGAAACTTAGGAGCCAGTTCTTGTACGAAGCATCCAGATTGATACGTAATTCTTTTAAGGTATAGGTGTGCAGATAATGGTTCCCCGTACTTATATATCGGCTGATTCCCGGCGTGACGGAGAGACTGATATATTCTTTCCAGGGTTTTATTTTGAAAGTGACTTCCGCTGCCAGATGCTGGAATGATTTCTGATTCTCATAGGTATGAACAAACATTCCTCCTTCATAAAGCACTGATTCCATAATAGGATTTTTCTCATACGTGTAACTAACCAGGGCATCAATACTGCAAATACCTGTATTGAATGCTGCATTAAAATCCTGAATGGTGCTGCGGAATGCTTTTAAAGTCGGATTACCTCTTCGAATTTGCAAATTATCAATGTTCTGCTCTACATCATTCAGATAAGCTATGGAGGGAGCGTTGTTTTTCAGATTGATGTGGTAGCGGAAATGCAAATTATCTATAGGATTATAGGATATCAGGAAAGAGGGTTGGAGGCCATATCTTTCGCTCCGGTTATCTTTTTGACTATAGTAGAAACGGTTGAATGCCATATTTGCCATATATCCCCAGTTTTGTATCTTGCCTTTATATTCGGCATAAGCATAACTTTCCGCTTGTTTCATGATGACGTCCATTGCATTGTTTCCCAGATATTGATTGTTTGTGTAGGACTGTATATGTCTGAGGCCTCCCGTCAGTACTCCTTGAGCTATCTTCTTTTCATAGATACCTTCGGTGATTAGTGAATATTTCTTTCCGGTTATGTTGGAATACAACTCCGTTTCGGTTAAATCTTCCTGCTTTTCTTGATAAACACGTGTGCTACTGCTCTTGATATAAGTTCCGACAATATTGAATATGAGGCGTTGATTATTTTTTATGTCTTGCTGATAGTATAAGTCAAGAGCCGGTAGATGGTTTTGTTCTTTGGTGTGATCGTAAATGGATAGCGGGATGTCTGAATCAGAAGTATAAAGTTTACTCTTTCGGTCTTCATATCCGGCAGGATTATCCTGTAAGGTATATCTGAATTGTGCGTTAAAAAGATATTTTCCCTTTTCCTGCAGACTGTAGTTGAGGCTGGAAGTCAGTAGCTTTTTGTTGAACAGGGTAGGCTCTCCGGTTTCCTGGCGATGCAGCTCTTTATCCGGGAAGATGAATCGTTCATCATATTCACGTGTCCAGTCTCCTTTCCGCTGTATATATCGGATATTGGCTGATATTTCAGACTTACCATAGTTGTATCTTCCGGATAGCATATCGTCAATGGAAGTGCGGTCGCTACTGAGATTATGGAAAGCTCCTCCGCGTATGCTGCCCCCTGTTTTTCTGGTTTTGGTGATATAATCAATGACTGCGGAGGCATTCCCATAACGTACCCCGGGTGTATCGTGGTATTCTATGCGAAGAATATCTTCCGGATTGAGTGCGGAGACTTCCGTATAAGTAACTTGTACTCCGTTGATTCGTAATTGCACTTCTCCATTGCCCGAGGTGGTTATTTCGCCGGACATGATATCGACAGTGATGCGGGGAAGTTGCAACCTGCTCAACAGGTCTATGCCACTGGAGGACATTTTCAGTTGGTTTTGGGTAGGAAGAATTACTTTCCGGTCGCCTTTTTCAATAACAGAGCGTGCTTTTATGGTCACTTCATCCAGGGAGATAGCCATAACTCCGGTAGAATCTTTGGCAATGAATTGCGCATGAGAGGGGCAGGCCATACACAGTAGTATGGTCATAAATGACACTATTGTTTTCATAAATGTTTGTTAGGGGTGGTTGCTGCCCGTTGTCGGGCGGACAGAAATATTTAAAAACAGGTTAATAGTTCAGCAGGTCGCTGTACAATCCTTTCAACCGCTTGCGAAGGTGGATGACGGCATAATGCTTTCTTGATAATAATGTATTGACCGGAATCCCGGTGGCACTGGAAACTTCTTTTGCAGAGAGCCCTTCCAGTTCCATGAGCTCAAACGCTTCCCGTTGTTCGGGTGGTAATTCGGCAAGAGCTGTCTCAAGCTCTTGCCAAACGAGTGAACGCATGTATTCTGTTTCAGGAGTGGGTGCGGCATCACTGAATAACACTTCTGAAAAATCATTCAGGATATTATCATCTTTATCATAAGCAAGAGTGGGAAGTTCTTCTTCCTGCATCTTTCTGCTTTTGTTGATAATCGTATTTTTTGCTACACGATACAACCATGCCGTCACTTGCTCAATCGGATTGAAAGTACTTTCGATAGTCTTTACTAATTGATAAAACACATCCTGCAGGATATCTTCGGCGTCTTCTTTATTGGAGACCCGCTTTCGGATAAATGCTTTCAGGCGGGGTTGATGTTCCGCAATCAACTCTTCCAGACCGTTATCTTTTTCAGTCAGCTTATTCATTCTCTTTGGGAGTTTCACTACTGTTGTTTCTATCAAAGTTATTCTCGTCGAAGAATCGGTCTCCCCCGAAAGGACCGCCGAATCCGAATTTCTTCCTTCTGTTTATGAAGTCCTTACGTTCTTCCGGTGTCATCTTCTCCCATTTGGCACGAAACGGATTTCCTTCTCTGCTGCTGGGCATTCCTCTTCTGCCCGGAAATCCTCTTCTGCCGGGGAAACCTCCGAAGAGAATGCGTGCAAGTGCAAACAATGCCAGTGCCTGCCAGAAATTGATGGTTGCCAATCCTAAAACTCCGGGCACTACAAAGTTCCATAATAACATGACTATCGCGCCAAATGCTGCAATGGCTAATACTCCAAACAAAGGTATGATAAAAAATCTTTTTTTCATGATGTTCTGATTTTATTGATTTATGTACTTTTTGAAAACGTTCTCTGTTAATGCAGACAATTGAGAAGAAGAAATATTTTAAGAGAATGCAGAAAACTTCTATCTTTACGCTTTAAAATATAAAAAAGCACTTATGAAGCCTCGTAAAATACTGTTTGTTTGCCTCGGAAATATTTGCCGTTCTTCTTCTGCAGAAGGTGTGATGAAGCATTTGCTGGAAGAAGCGGGACTGGAAAATGAGTTTGTGATAGACTCTGCCGGTATTTTGTCCTATCATCAGGGAGAACTGCCCGATAGCCGGATGCGTGCACATGCCGTTCGTAGGGGGTATGACCTGATACATCGTTCACGTCCTGTGCGGACGGAAGATTTCTATAACTTCGATTTAATCATCGGGATGGACGACCGTAATATGGAGGATTTGAAGGAACGTGCCCCTTCTCTTGAGGCATTGCAGAAGATACACCGCATGACGGAATATTGCACCCGCTTTACGCATGCCGACCATGTGCCCGATCCGTATTATGGAGGGGCCGAAGGTTTTGAGTATGTGCTCGATTTGCTTGAAGATGCTTGTGCGGGGCTGCTGGAACATTTGCGGTGAGGACGAATTTGCGTTGGATTAATGATTTACATAAGTGTCCTGATAGAACCGTTTGTTATCGTTCAGACTGCATGTCGCATCAACACCCGCGCTTTGCAGCACTTCGGCAATATCACTCAAGGTCCTTCGGGATACCCTGCCTATATAGTAAAGTCGATAGTGGTAATCCTTGTCCAGTATCTCCATCACATGGGTAAATGCTTGTTCGCGTGCAAAGTCAAAGTTTACTTTGAGTATTTTCTCATAAGGATACTTAATTTCTCGTCCTACACTGTATATGCTGAGGCTTTCATTATCCACTTTCAGATAGCAGAAGCGTGTCATCAACATGTGTATGAAGTAGATACCCAATCCGAATGAAAGTACTCCGAGGGCATATCCCCACCATGTATCGATTGTAACAGCCTGATATCCCAATATCATGAACGTAATGAAAAGCACAAAGAAATAGAACATATACAGGGATGGGCGTTGATAAATCGTCGTCGGAATTTCCGTAGCTGTTCGTTCATGGGGAATAGAGTTATCGAAAGGTATATTCTGTGCCATCAGGTATCGGATAACAGATGACGGATGCTGGAACGGCCGGACATAAAACGCTTTTTTAACGCCTTGTTTCAGATGGAGCGTCAATATGCCCGCACCATATTTGTCTTTCACTTTCAGATTATTTTTGCGCGGCACTTCGTGAAAGCGCTTCATAAAACTGAAACTCTGGATGTCGTGTAGCCGGATACCTTTGCGCTGCAATAAGCTCTCGACACGTTTCTGGTCTTGGACAGGTGTTTTCATGATCTTTATTTTTTAAGTTCAGGATAACTGATACGGGTATGGTAAATTGTCTTCAGCTTTTCTTTGAAAACTGATTTCACGATAGCGATATCTTTAAATGTGATGGGACATTCTTTGAAGTAGCCTTCTTCTACCTGCGAGTCTATAATCTTTTCCACCAGGTTGTTGATGCTCTCTTCTGTATATTCGGGCAGACTGCGGGAAGCGGCTTCCACGGCATCCGCCATCATCAGAATCGCTGTTTCGCGAGTGAATGGATTCGGTCCGGGGTAGGTGAATAGTTCTTCGTTCGGTTCCTCATCAGGGTGCTCGTTTTTCCAGGAAATATAGAAGTATTTCGTTTTGCCCCTGCCATGGTGGGTACTGATAAAGTCTTTTATCACTTTAGGCAGATTATTCTTTTCCGCCAATTTCAGTCCATCCGTCACATGGCTGATGATGACCTGCGCGCTTTGTTCATAGCTAAGGTTTTTGTGAGGATTGACACCTCCCGACTGGTTTTCGGTAAAGAATACAGGATTTTCCATCTTTCCGATGTCATGATACAAAGCCCCCGTACGCACTAACTGACTTTTAGCTCCGATGCGATTAGCTGCTTCTGCTGCAAGATTGGCCACTTGCATGGAGTGCTGGAAGGTGCCTGGAACAGTTTCGGACAAGCGGCGAAGCAGTGGGCTGTTGATATTGGAAAGCTCTACCAAGGTAACATTGGAAGTGAATCCGAAAGTTTTCTCCAGCAAGAACAGAAGAGGATAAGCAAACAGCAGAAGTACGCCATTGACTGTGAAGTAGGTATACATACTGCCATTCAGTTTCGACAGGTCATTCTCCGTAATCAGTTCAAAAGAGAAATAAACGGCAGCATAAGTGAGTATCACTAGTACCGCTGTCCGGAATAATTGTGAACGTTGTGACAGTTCGCGCAGACTGAAAATAGCAACCAGCCCGGCTGACAGTTGGAGTAATATGAACTCATGTGGAAAGCGCAGACAGACGGAACATATAAGTATGGTGACCACATGCGTGAGGAATGCCGTACGTGAATCGAGGAATACGCGGATGATGATAGGCAACATGGCGTATGGGATGATATAGACATTATAGATGTTGTTTGCCACCATGAGGGCAGTCACCACACAGTAGAACATGATAATTGTGAAAAGCAGAGATAAACTGCCTTTACGCTCGTAATAATCTTTACGGAACAAATCGAGATAGAGCATGAAGCATAGCATGAAAACACTGACAAATAGTATTTGTCCCGTCAGTATCAGACGCTTCTGCCCGATGGATTCGCTACGTTGAATAGATTCTTTGCGTAAGCTTTCTAGGATATTATAAGTCTCTTGTGTGACAATTTCTCCCCGGTCGATGATTTTTTGTCCGCTTACTACGATACCATTTGCCCAAGCATAATTGTCGAGAGTTTCTTTCTTGGCTGTTTCCGTGCGTTGTTCGTCATAAGTCAGATTCGGATATAGATATTCATTCAGGGAACACTGCCGGAGAATATAAGGAGAATAGTGCGCGGTATCCGCCGTGAGCAGATATGAATAAGCATCTTTTACGGAAAATAATTGCTCCGTAAATCGTTGGTTAGCAAGCTTATCATCAATCACCATTATACTAGTAGTGCTATCCTTCTGTAATTTATTGAGTTCTTCAGTCGATACTATTCCCGCCTTGTAGATTTCTGACAACCTTTTTTCCAGATAACGCATATAATCCGAAGAAGGTACTATGTCACGCAAATGGCTCTGATAATCTGCTTTCAGTTTACTTAATACAGTCTTCTCTATGTTCTTATCCAATTGATAATAAGGCTGAAAAGTGGCAAGAATGCTATCCTGCTCACGTTTTACGACGGCATCATCCTTATAAATAGGAAATTCGAAGGTAGCCATGAGCTGCCCGTACTTCCACGGCTTGTCTACATCAAACTGATAGTTGAACTTACCGTCGCGTGGCAGGAAATATACAATAATGGCTACTGTGCCGATAAAAATGAGTGCTTTGTATAGCAAATCTCTATAAGAAAAGCTCTTTTTAGTCCTGGATTTATTCATATCAGTTGAATTTTTTGCGAAAAGTACAAAAAAAAACATTAGTGTGGAAAAAAAGGTTTAATTTTGCCACCTAATTATATCATAAGTGATGCAAAATATGACAGAAAGAAGAGTCAGAGTTCGTTTTGCCCCAAGTCCTACGGGGGCTTTGCACATTGGTGGTGTGCGTACAGCATTATACAATTATCTTTTTGCGCGCCAACATGGAGGCGATATGATTTTCCGTATTGAAGATACTGATAGCAACCGTTTTGTGCCGGGTGCGGAAGAATATATACTGGAGTCGTTCAAGTGGTTGGGTATCCTTTTCGATGAGGGAGTCAGCTTCGGTGGAGAACATGGTCCGTATCGTCAGTCCGAACGTCGCGAAATATACAAGAAGTATGTGAAGGTGTTGCTCGATGCGGGCAAGGCTTATATCGCTTTTGATACTCCGGAAGAACTGGATGCTAAGCGTGCTGAGATTGCTAATTTCCAGTATGATGCTTCTATCCGTATGCAGATGCGTAATTCACTGACGCTGTCAAAAGAAGAAGTGGACGCACTGATTGCCGAAGGTAAGCAATACGTAGTTCGTTTCAAGATAGAACCGAATGAAGACGTACATGTGAACGATCTCATTCGTGGTGAGGTAATAATCAACTCTTCCATTCTGGATGATAAAGTACTCTATAAATCGGCGGACGAACTTCCGACTTATCACTTGGCAAATATCGTGGATGACCATTTGATGGAGGTTTCTCATGTGATTCGTGGTGAAGAATGGTTGCCTTCGGCACCGTTGCACGTATTGCTATACCGTGCTTTCGGATGGGAAGATACGATGCCGGCATTTGCCCACCTGCCTTTGTTGCTGAAACCGGAAGGAAACGGCAAACTGAGCAAGCGTGATGGTGACCGTCTTGGTTTCCCCGTATTCCCATTGGAATGGCATGATCCTAAAACAGGAGAAATTTCTTCCGGATACCGTGAAGCTGGCTATCTGCCCGAAGCAGTTATTAATTTCCTGGCTCTGCTGGGCTGGAATCCGGGTAACGATCAGGAAATCATGTCAATGGAAGAACTGATAAAACTGTTCGACCTGAGTCATTGCAGCAAATCCGGCGCTAAATTTGATTTCAAGAAAGGAATCTGGTTCAATCATGAATATATCTTGTTGAAGCCGGATGAAGAGATAGCCGAACTTTTTGTTCCCGTTCTGAAAGAGCATGATGTGGAAGCTCCATTCGAGAAAGTTGTAGCAGTAGTAGGCATGATGAAGAATCGCGTAAGTTTTGTACGCGAACTTTGGGAAGCTTGTAGTTTCTTCTTCGTAGCTCCGACAGAGTACGATGAAAAGACCGTGAAGAAACGCTGGAAAGAAGATTCGGCTCAGTGTATGACCGAATTGATGGAAGTTTTGGCAGGTATCGAAGACTTTGGCATTGAAAACCAAGAAAAGATTGTAATGGATTGGATTGCTGAAAAAGGATACCATACCGGAAATATAATGAACGCCTTCCGTTTGACTCTGGTAGGCGAAGGGAAAGGTCCGCACATGTTCGACATCTCTTGGGTGCTGGGCAAGGAAGAGACACTAGCGCGCATGAAACGTGCAATTGAGGTACTGAAATAAATTGAATATTGAAAATTAAAAAATGAGAAATAATGCCCGGCATGTTTCATTCATTTTTTAATTTTCAATTCTTAATTCTTAATTTAATAAGTATGCTTTACGACCTTGCGATAGGTATCTATGACCTTTTGGTGCATCTGGCGGCTCCGTTCAGCCGTAAGCCCCGTAAAATGATGAAAGGGCATTGGGTGGTGTATGAACTCCTCAGGCAGCAATTGGAAAAAGATGTGCGTTATATCTGGTTTCATGCCGCTTCTTTAGGCGAATTTGAACAGGGACGTCCTTTGATTGAGAAGATTCGTGCCAAATACCCTGATTACGGCATATTGCTAACGTTTTTCTCCCCTTCGGGATACGAGGTGCGTAAGAATTATCGTGGTGCTGATGTGGTATGTTACCTGCCGTTCGATAAGCCCCGGAATGTGAAGAAGTTCTTGGATATAGCAAATCCTTGTATGGCATTCTTCATCAAATATGAGTTTTGGAAGAATTATCTGGACGAATTGCACAAACGTCGTATTCCGGTATATAGTGTGTCGTCCATATTCCGTCGCGGACAAGTTTTCTTCAAGTGGTATGGCGGTACTTATCGTCACGTGTTGCGTAACTTTGACCATCTGTTTGTGCAAAATGAGCGTTCCAAACGCTATCTGGGCAAGATTGGTATCAGCCGTGTAACGGTGGTAGGTGATACGCGTTTCGACCGTGTGTTGCAGATACGTGAAGAGGCGAAGGATCTTCCTTTGGTGAAACTCTTCAAAAATAATACGATGACTTTCGTTGCAGGTAGTTCCTGGCAACCGGATGAAGATTTATTTATTGAATATTTCAATAACCATCCGGAAGTGAAACTGATAATTGCTCCGCATGTGATAGATGAGAATCATCTGGTAGAGATTATCCGGAAGTTGAAACGGTCATACGTGCGTTATACCCGTGCCGATGAGAAGAATGTGCAGAAGGCCGATTGTCTGATTATCGATTGTTTTGGTTTGCTCTCTTCAATCTATCGCTATGGTGAGATAGCCTATATTGGTGGTGGTTTCGGGGTAGGTATTCACAATACATTGGAGGCAGCAGTTTATGGCATTCCGGTTATATTTGGCCCTAAATATCAGAAGTTTATGGAAGCCATGCAGTTGATAGAGGCTAAAGGTGCTTTCTCTATTAAGAATTATGAGGAACTGAAAGAACTGCTCGACCGGATGCTGGCGGATGAAGTCTTCCTGCGGGAAACCGGAACGAATGCTGGATATTATGTCACCAGTAATGCCGGGGCTACTGACAAGGTTTTGAGCATGATTAATTTCTAAATAGCTATAAGAAGATAGTCTAAGAATATAAATTACGCAAATTGCACAAAATCGACCTTATGGCATAAAAGTGAGTAAACTTTTGATTTGTGTAATTTGCGTAATTTGTGTTCAGACTATTTATACCAATCCGAATACATCAGGTAGTTGTGTGCTATCTTTTGGTTCAGTTCCTTTGCCTGCGCCGGGTCCACTTTCTTGATAAACTTGGCGGGCACGCCCCCCCAGATACTTCCCGGCTCAATTATTGTATTACTCAAAACCAAAGAACCTGCTGCCACAATAGCGCCTTCGCCTACTACCGCATGATCAAGAATAGTGGATCCCATTCCTATCAATGCATAATCCTTAATAGTAGCTCCATGAATAGTTACATTATGTCCCACGGAAACATGATCGCCTATTTCAATCGTCGATTTCTCATATAATGTGTGCAGCACACTTCCATCCTGTATGTTCACTCCATCGCCGATACGGATGGAATTTACATCTCCGCGCAAGACCGTACTGAACCAGATACTGCAATCGCGTCCCATTTTCACGTCTCCGATGATGGCTGCATTGTCAGCCAAAAAACAGTTTTCTCCGAACTCAGGAGTAAACCCCCTTACTGATTTTATTAATGCCATTTCTGTATAAAGTTATTAGTCAATCTATTATAAACTATTTGTTTTTTCTTTCAACCATTCCTGTTCTTCTTTGTTCAGGCTTGGCGATAATTTCTCATAGACAGTCTGATGATATTTGTCGAACCATTCGATTTCTTCTTTGGTCAGCAACTCTTTAATGATGCCTTTCTTGCAAATAGGGCAAAGAGTAACTGTCTCGAATTGCAGATAATTGCCAAACATGCCTTCACCCGCCGGAACCACCAAAACAAGATTCTCCGTACGAACCCCATGACTCCCTGCCTTATATACCCCCGGCTCATTAGAAGTCAGCATACCCAATTGCAGTGTTACCGGATTTTCATTCATGCGGATGCTTTGCGGACCTTCGTGTACATTCAGGAAATGACCGACACCGTGCCCTGTGCCATGCAGAAAATTCATGCCCCGCTGCCATATCGGCATACGCGCCAGTACATCCAGTTGTGCCCCCCGTGTGCCAACGGGAAATTTTGCCATTGCCAGTGCAATGTGCCCTTTCAGTATCAGTGTATAATCTGTTTTTTCTTCTTCAGTCAGTTCCCCCAACGCAATAGTACGCGTAATATCGGTCGTTCCATCCAGATATTGCGCACCAGAATCCAATAGTAGAAAACCTTTTTGCTTCAGAGGGACATCCGTTTCAGGTGTAGCTTCATAATGCACAATAGCCCCATGCTCTTTGTAGCCGGCAATTGTATCGAAACTTTCTCCCATATATAAGTCCTGTTCGGCGCGGAAGTCGTGTAGCTTTTTATCCACACTAATTTCGGTTTCTTTACCCGACGGTACGGCTTCTTCCAGCCATTTCAGGAATTTCACCAGCGCCACTCCATCCCGTTGCATGGCAGCATGTATGCCGTTGATTTCTTGCTCGTTGCGGATGGCTTTCAATAATGTAACCGGAGAAACACCATGAATAATCTTGCAATTAGGATTGATAGCCGAATACATGGCATAATTCGTTTTAGCCGGGTTGACGAGCAGACTTTCAACCTCAATCCGATTGAGGTACATTTCTACTTCTTCATAAGAGTGTAGGCTTACACCTGTCGTTTTTAAATATTCGGCAACTTCGGGAGTGATTTTCTGCGGTTGGATAAAATAGTGTATATCCTGTTCTTCAATCAATAGGTAACTGACAATTACAGGATTGCAATGTACGTCGTTACCGCGTAGATTAAGCGTCCATGCAATCTCGTCCAAAGCAGATAAAAATAACGCTTTGGCATTGCTTTTCTTCAATTCTTCCCGGATGATAGAAATCTTTTCCACGCTACTTTTTCCGGAATATCTGGTTTCATGAATGAAAGCGGGGGCCTCCGGCATGGATGGACGATCAGTCCACAACTCCTCCATTGGGTCCGGAATATTTTTTATGTCTATTCGGCATTTCTGTAATTCAGCTTGCATTCTTTCCACTTCTTCTGCCGAGAACATTTTTCCGTCAATGCCGACTGCATCACCCGGACTTAACTCTGTACATAAGAACGTGGAAATACTTGGTGTATCGGGGAGCATTTCCTTGTAAAGTTCTATTTCCGTACCTTTCAACTGCTGGGCGGCTTGGAGAAAATAGCGGGAGTCAGTCCAAAGCCCTGTCTTGTCCGTGGTGATAACGATGGTTCCTGCTGAACCGGTAAAACCGGAAATCCATTCTCGGGATTTCCAATGGGGAGCAACATATTCACTCAGATGCGGGTCCGTACTTGGAATGATGAAGGCTTGTATACCTTCTCGACTAAACAATGCCCGTAAGGCTTGAATCCGATTGTTTATTGTTTGGCTCATATTCTATATATAATAAGGTGTAACATTAATCCCTCAAAGATACTCACTTTCTTTGAATATTTTTGTGGCCCACTATACTTTATCCGTCGGCATAGTAGAAACTAATCTCTATACCGCAAGAAACTAATCTCGGGGATACTAAAAAGTATTCATACAACAACTGTTTAAGTTTCCTACAATAACTATTTAAGTTACTTACATCAACTGTTGTAAGAAACATTATTATTTATTGTATGAATACTTTTTAGTATCCCCGAGATTAGTTTCTTGCGGTTCGGAGATTAGTTTCTTATAGTCTCGCGATTAGTTCTTAGCGCATTCTCGGTTGGTTTGTCTTTTTCCTCCGTCGGAAGAGGTTTGAGATGAGATAATCTTTTCTCTTTTTGCAGTTTTTTGGCAGAAAGTTTTGTGAATAAAGAAACTATGTGTAATTTTGCCGCTCAATTTAATCGTGAGATTTTTAAACCATTAACATTTTAATAAAAAGAAAATGATTGTAGTACCTGTAAAAGAAGGCGAAAACATTGAAAAAGCGCTGAAGAAGTTTAAAAGAAAATTTGAGAAAACTGGTATCGTTAAAGAATTAAGAAGCAGACAGCAGTTTGACAAACCATCTGTTGTTAACAGACTTAAGAAAGAACGTGCAGTTTACGTACAGCAACTTCAGCAAGTAGAAGATTAATAATTCGTAATTTCCTTTGAATTATTGAATTCTTTTCATACATTCGTTGCATGATTTTGATGTAACGATATATGTGGTTGACAAACTCTTTTCTTGACTATCTTCAATGTGAACGGAACTATTCCGAAGAGACTATAAAGTCTTATCGGGAAGATCTTCGTCAGTTTGAGGAATTTGCCAGGGAAGAACTTGGAGATTCGGCTCCATCGGAAGTAAAAGCTGAACTTGTTCGTGAATGGATTGTTTCTTTAATGGACAAGGGATATGCTTCTACTTCAATAAACCGGAAGTTGAGTTCGCTCAGGTCATTTTATAAATTCCTTTTACGGAAAGGTGAAGTGACGGTGAATCCATTGCAAAAGGTGACAGGTCCTAAGAACAAAAGGCCATTGCCTGCTTTTCTGAAAGAAAGTGAGATGGATAAACTATTGGATGAGGTTAATTTCGGTGAAGGATTTAAAGGGTGTCGTGATCATATGATTATTGAGATGTTTTATACTACCGGTATGAGGCTTTCTGAATTAATCGGACTGGACGACAAAGATGTGGATTTCTCCTCTTTGCTTATAAGGGTGACGGGGAAGCGGAATAAACAACGATTGATACCTTTTGATGAAGAGTTGAAAATTGCAATGACGGAGTATGTCAATGTAAGGAATGAGTCGATTCCAGTCCGTACGGGTGCTTTTTTTGTCCGTGAGAATGGAGAGCGGCTTTCCCGCAGTATTGTAGAAAATCTAGTGAAACGAAACCTGTCGAAGGTAGTGACGTTGAAAAAACGTAGTCCTCATGTGTTGAGGCATACTTTTGCTACGACTATGCTGAATCATGATGCAAAACTCGGAGCGATAAAGGAGCTTCTTGGACATGAAAGTTTAGCGACTACGGAAATTTATACGCATACTACTTTTGAAGAACTTAAAAAAGTGTATAACCAGGCTCATCCTCGGGCCTAAAAGTAAGGAGGTAAGTATGGAAGTAAGAATTCAATCAATTCACTTTGATGCGTCAGAGCAATTGCAGTCTTTTATTCAGAAGAAAGTCGCAAAGTTGGAGAAGTATTACGATGATATAAAGAAAGTAGAGGTGTCATTAAAGGTTGTTAAGCCAGAAACCGCAGAAAATAAAGAAGCCGGTGTGAAAGTGATCATTCCTAATGGTGAGTTTTATGCAAGCAAAATCTGCAATACGTTTGAAGAGTCGGTTGATTTAAGTGTCGAAGCCTTGGAAAAACAGCTGGTAAAACACAAGGAAAAACAACGGAGCAAATAAATTTTCGCTAAAATTTTGCGGAAAAGAAATAAATGCCTAAATTTGCAGCCGTTTCGCTCACGATAGAACGTAACGGTTGCATTTTTTGAGTAATTGCCTCTTTAGCTCAGCTGGCCAGAGCACGTGATTTGTAATCTCGGGGTCGTTGGTTCGAATCCGACAAGAGGCTCAAAAAAAACAATAAGGAAAAAAGAGTTCTTTATTTAAATGTAAGGGCAAATACCAGAGTGGCCAAATGGGGCAGACTGTAAATCTGCTGTCTTTCGACTTCGGTGGTTCGAATCCATCTTTGCCCACACCTCTTTTTCTTCTTGCTGTTATAGCTCAGCGGTAGAGCACTTCCTTGGTAAGGAAGAGGTCCCGGGTTCAAATCCCGGTAACAGCTCATGAATATGTAAATGCTGATTATTAATCAAATAAATAACAAGTAAAGCTATGGCTAAAGAGAAATTCGAACGTAAAAAACCGCATGTAAACATCGGTACAATCGGTCACGTTGACCACGGTAAAACCACGTTGACAGCTGCTATCACTACTGTGTTGGCAAAGAAAGGTCTTTCAGAAGTTAAGTCTTTCGACCAGATTGACAATGCTCCTGAAGAAAAGGAAAGAGGTATCACTATTAATACTTCTCATGTAGAGTATGAAACAGCTAACCGTCACTATGCACACGTAGACTGCCCGGGTCACGCCGACTACGTAAAGAACATGGTAACTGGTGCTGCTCAGATGGATGGTGCTATCATTGTAGTTGCTGCTACTGATGGTCCGATGCCTCAAACTCGTGAACACATCCTGTTGGCTCGTCAGGTAAACGTACCGAAGCTTGTTGTATTTATGAACAAGTGCGATATGGTTGATGACGAAGAAATGTTGGAGCTCGTTGAAATGGAAATGCGCGAATTGCTCGCTGCTTATGAATTCGACGGTGACAATACTCCTATTATCCGTGGCTCTGCTCTTGGTGCATTGAATGGTGTAGAAAAATGGGAAGACAAAGTAATGGAACTGATGGATGCAGTTGATACTTGGATTCCGCTGCCTCCGCGTGATGTTGATAAACCGTTCTTGATGCCGGTTGAAGATGTATTCTCTATTACTGGTCGTGGTACTGTTGCTACAGGTCGTATCGAAACTGGTATTATTCACGTAGGTGATGAAGTTGAGATCCTCGGCTTGGGTGAAGACAAGAAGTCTGTTGTAACTGGCGTTGAAATGTTCCGCAAATTGCTGGATCAGGGTGAAGCTGGTGATAACGTAGGTTTGTTGCTTCGTGGTGTTGATAAGAATGAAATCAAACGTGGTATGGTTCTTTGTAAACCTGGTCAGATTAAACCTCACTCTAAATTCAAAGCTTCTATCTATGTTTTGAAGAAAGAAGAAGGTGGTCGTCATACTCCGTTCCACAATAAATACCGTCCTCAATTCTATCTGCGTACTATGGACTGTACAGGTGAAATTACTCTTCCGGAAGGAACTGAAATGGTAATGCCTGGTGATAACGTTTCAATCAACGTAGAACTGATCTATCCGGTAGCTTTGAACGTAGGTTTGCGTTTCGCTATTCGTGAAGGTGGTCGTACGGTAGGTTCTGGTCAGATTACTGAAATTCTTGACTAATTACCAAATATCTTAATCAGTTCTCGGTAAATGCCGGGAACTGATTATGTTCACACGGGAGTAGCTCAGTTGGTAGAGCACCGGTCTCCAAAACCGGGTGTCGGGAGTTCGAGCCTCTCCTCCCGTGCTAATATTTTTGAAATGAAGAAGATTGTATCTTATATTAAAGAAACCTACGACGAACTTGTACATAAAGTGTCGTGGCCTACGTATTCTGAACTTACTAACAGTGCAGTAGTTGTTTTATATGCTTCCCTGCTTATTGCATTGGTGGTATTTGCGATGGACTTCTGTTTCCAGAACGTAATGGAGAAAATTATTTATCCACACTAAAAACGAGGGAAAATGTCTGAGATTGAAAAGAAATGGTACGTCCTGCGTGCTATTAGCGGAAAAGAAGCTAAGGTGAAGGAATACCTTGAAGCTGATATTAAAAACAGCGACCTTGGTGATTACGTATCTCAGGTATTGATTCCTACCGAAAAGGTTTATCAGGTTCGCAATGGAAAAAAAATTGTGAAAGAGAGAAGTTATCTCCCTGGTTACGTTTTGGTGGAGGCTGCTTTGGTAGGTGAGGTTTCTCACCACTTGAGAAATACTCCTAATGTGATTGGATTTTTGGGAGGATCGGATAAACCGGTTCCCTTGAGACAATCGGAAGTGAATCGTATACTTGGTACGGTGGACGAATTGCAGGATGCCAGTGAGGAACTGAGTACCCCGTATATAGTCGGCGAAACTGTAAAAGTAAATTACGGACCGTTCAGCGGATTCAGTGGCATCATTGAAGAAGTGAACACCGAGAAGAAGAAGCTTAAGGTCATGGTAAAGATATTCGGACGGAAAACTCCGCTCGAGTTGGGCTTTATGCAAGTTGAAAAAGAATAATGCAGGTGTTACGCTGTAGTATTCTTTATTAATGTTTATATATAAATCAATAAAAAAATGGCTAAAGAAGTTGCTGGACTAATCAAATTACAGATTAAAGGAGGCGCGGCAAACCCATCACCTCCCGTAGGACCTGCTTTAGGTTCTAAGGGTATTAACATCATGGAGTTTTGCAAGCAATTCAACGCCAGAACCCAGGACAAAGCAGGAAAAATTCTTCCTGTGATTATCACTTACTACGCAGATAAGTCTTTCGATTTTGTAATCAAGACTCCTCCCGTTGCTATTCAATTACTTGAAGTAGCTAAGGTAAAGAGTGGTTCTGCTGAGCCTAACCGTAAGAAAGTTGCTGAGTTAACTTGGGAACAGGTTCGTACGATTGCTCAGGACAAATTGGTGGACTTGAACTGTTTCACTGTAGAAGCTGCCATGAAGATGGTTGCTGGTACTGCTAGAAGTATGGGTATCACTGTAAAAGGGGAGTTCCCGGTTAATAACTAATAAACTTCAATTAGAATGGGTAAACTGACAAAAAAACAAAAGTTGGCTGCAGAGAAAATTGAAGCAGGGAAAGCATACTCACTGAAAGAAGCTGCATCTTTGGTAAAGGAAATCACTTATACCAAGTTTGATGCTTCACTGGATATCGACGTGCGTTTGGGCGTTGACCCGCGTAAGGCGAACCAGATGGTGAGAGGTGTTGTATCACTTCCTCACGGTACTGGTAAGGTTGTACGCGTTTTGGTGCTTTGTACACCGGATGCTGAAGCTGCTGCAAAAGAAGCCGGAGCTGACTACGTTGGTCTTGACGAATATATTGAAAAGATCAAAGGTGGATGGACTGATGTGGATGTAATCATCACTATGCCGTCTATCATGGGTAAAATTGGTGCACTCGGTCGTGTGCTCGGTCCTCGTGGATTGATGCCTAACCCGAAGAGTGGTACTGTAACTATGGATGTTGCTAAAGCTGTGAAAGAAGTAAAACAAGGCAAGATTGACTTTAAAGTTGATAAGAGCGGTATTGTTCATACTTCTATCGGTAAAGTTTCATTTGGCGTTGATCAAATTCGCGACAATGCGAAGGAATTCATGGCTACTTTGAATAAGTTGAAACCGACCGCAGCCAAGGGTACATATATTAAGAGTATTTATCTTTCTAGCACTATGAGTGCAGGTATCAAGATTGACCCGAAATCAATAGAAGAAATCTAATAAAACGGAGTAATAATGAGAAAGGAAGATAAAAGTACGATTATTGAGCAGATTGCTGCTACAGTAAAGGAATATAGTCACTTCTATTTGATTGATATCACTGCGATGAACGCTGCTGCTACAAGCGCGTTGAGAAGAGAATGTTTCAAATCTGACATCAAGTTGATGTTGATTAAGAATACGTTGCTTCACAAAGCATTGGAAAGTCTGGAAGAAGATTATTCTCCGCTTTATGGTTGCTTGAAAGGTACTACAGCGATTATGTTCTGTAATACTGCTAACTTACCTGCTAAGTTGATCAAAGCAAAGGCTAAAGACGGTATTCCCGGACTGAAAGCTGCATATGCAGAAGAAAGCTTCTATGTTGGTGCTGACCAGTTGGATGCTCTCGTTAGTATCAAGAGTAAGAATGAAGTTATTGCCGATATCGTTGCCTTGCTGCAATCGCCGGCCAAGAATGTTATTTCTGCTCTTCAATCAGGTGGAAACACCATTCACGGAGTTCTTAAGACTCTTGGTGAACGTACCGAAGCGTAAAAATGGGAAAGGTGTTACAACCTTGGGAGTAACGTCCCGAACAATTTTTTTATAAACAAATAAGTATTTAAACAATTAAAATCATACAAAAATGGCAGATTTGAAAGCTTTTGCAGAACAATTAGTTAACTTGACAGTAAAAGAAGTTAATGAACTTGCAACTATCCTTAAAGAAGAATATGGTATTGAACCTGCTGCTGCAGCTGTAGCTGTTGCTGCTGGTCCTGCAGCTGGTGGTGCTGCTGCCGCTGAAGAAAAAACTTCTTTTGATGTAGTATTGAAGAGCGCTGGCTCAGCTAAACTTCAGGTTGTTAAAGCCGTTAAGGAAGCTTGCGGTCTTGGTTTGAAGGAAGCTAAGGACTTGGTAGACGGTGCTCCTAGCGTAGTTAAAGAAGGTTTGGCTAAAGACGAAGCAGAATCATTGAAGAAAACATTGGAAGAAGCTGGAGCTGAAGTTGAACTTAAATAACATTAGCCTGTATATCAGGTAATTCGGTTAAGAACCCTTCAGAAGAGGGTTCTTAACCTTTTTGTGTATATATTTAAAATTAAGTTCTACAAATCCATTAACAGATGTCTTCAAATACTGTAAACCAAAGAATTAATTTTGCTTCGACTAAAAATCCACTTGAATATCCGGATTTTTTGGAAGTACAATTGAAGTCATTCAAAGACTTTTTACAACTGGATACCCCACCCGAAAAGCGTAAGAACGAGGGACTGTATAAAGTATTTGCTGAAAACTTCCCCATTGCCGATACAAGAAACAATTTTGTTCTTGAGTTTTTGGACTACTATATTGATCCGCCGCGCTATACTATCGATGATTGTATAGAGCGAGGGCTTACTTATAGCGTGCCCTTGAAAGCAAAATTGAAATTATACTGTACTGATCCCGATCATGAGGATTTTGATACGGTTATTCAGGATGTATTCCTCGGTCCTATTCCTTATATGACGGATAAGGCGACTTTCGTCATTAACGGTGCGGAACGTGTGGTTGTATCTCAGCTTCACCGTTCTCCGGGCGTATTCTTCGGTCAGAGCGTGCATGCTAATGGTACCAAACTTTATTCTGCCCGTATCATTCCGTTCAAAGGTTCTTGGATTGAGTTTGCTACTGATATTAACAATGTCATGTATGCGTACATCGACCGTAAGAAGAAGTTACCCGTTACTACTTTGTTGAGAGCTATCGGTTTTGAAAATGATAAGGACATCCTTGAAATTTTCAATTTGGCCGAGGATATTAAAGTCAATAAGACTAATCTCAAAAGAGTGTTGGGACGTAAGTTGGCGGCTCGTGTTTTGAAAACATGGATTGAGGATTTTGTAGACGAAGATACCGGTGAAGTTGTTTCCATTGAACGTAACGAAGTGGTTATTGACCGTGAAACAGTTATCGAACCGGAACATGTTGATATTATCTTAGAGTCAGGCGTTCAGAATATTCTTGTTCACAAGGAAGAGCCGAATCAGTCTGACTACTCTATCATATATAACACGCTTCAGAAAGACCCGAGTAATTCGGAAAAAGAAGCTGTACTGTACATCTATCGTCAGTTGCGTAATGCTGACCCTGCCGATGATGCCAGTGCACGTGAGGTCATCAACAACTTGTTCTTCTCTGAAAAGAGATATGACTTGGGTAATGTAGGTCGTTACAGGATCAACAAGAAGTTGAATCTGACGACTGATATGGATGTGCGTGTTCTGACAAAGGAAGATATTATTGAAATCATCAAGTACCTGATTGAGTTGATTAACTCAAAGGCTGATGTGGATGATATTGACCACTTGAGCAACCGTCGTGTGCGTACTGTAGGCGAGCAATTGTCTAATCAGTTTGCAGTTGGTTTGGCTCGTATGTCGCGTACAATTCGTGAGCGTATGAATGTACGTGACAATGAAGTGTTTACTCCGATTGACTTGATTAATGCAAAGACTATTTCTTCCGTAATCAATTCATTCTTCGGAACGAATGCTTTGTCTCAGTTTATGGACCAGACGAATCCGCTGGCTGAAATTACGCACAAGCGTCGTATGTCTGCCCTCGGTCCTGGTGGTTTGTCTCGTGAGCGTGCCGGATTTGAGGTACGTGACGTTCACTATACGCACTATGGTCGTCTTTGTCCGATTGAAACACCGGAAGGTCCAAACATCGGTTTGATTTCTTCTTTGTGCGTGTTTGCTAAGATTAATGTGCTTGGTTTCATCGAAACTCCATATCGTAAAGTTGAAAACGGTAAGGTAGATCTTTCTGATGAAGGTTTGGCATATTTGACTGCGGAAGAAGAAGAAGCTAAGATTATTGCTCAGGGTAATGCGCCATTGAATGATGATGGTACTTTTATTCGTGATAAAGTAAAAGCTCGTCAGGATGCTGACTATCCGGTGGTAACTCCGGATGAAGTAGAGTTGATGGATGTTTCTCCTCAGCAGATTGCTTCAATTGCCGCATCTTTGATTCCGTTCCTGGAACATGATGATGCCAATCGTGCGTTGATGGGGTCAAACATGATGCGCCAGGCAGTTCCTTTGCTGAAGAGCGAAGCTCCTATTGTAGGTACAGGTATTGAACGTCAGTTGGTTCGCGACTCTCGTACGCAAATCACGGCTGAAGGTGATGGTGTAATTGAGTTTGTTGATGCTACTGCTATCCGTATATTGTATGATCGTACGGAAGATGAAGAATTTGTAAGCTTCGAACCGGCATTGAAGGAATATCGCATTCCGAAGTGGCGTCGTACGAATCAGAATATGACGATTGACCTTCGTCCTATTTGTGAAAAAGGTCAGCGTGTAACGAAAGGTCAGATTCTGACTGAAGGTTATTCTACGGAAAAGGGTGAGTTGGCTTTGGGTAAAAACCTGTTGGTAGCTTACATGCCGTGGAAGGGTTACAACTATGAGGATGCTATCGTATTGAACGAACGTGTGGTTCGTGAAGATATATTGACTTCTATTCACGTAGAAGAATATTCATTGGAGGTTCGTGAAACGAAACGTGGTATGGAGGAATTGACTTCCGATATTCCGAACGTGAGTGAAGAAGCTACCAAAGATTTGGATGAAAACGGTATAGTACGTGTGGGGGCTCGCATCCAGCCGGGTGATATATTGATTGGTAAGATTACGCCGAAGGGTGAGTCTGATCCGTCACCGGAAGAGAAGTTGCTTCGTGCTATTTTTGGTGACAAGGCAGGAGATGTGAAAGATGCTTCTCTGAAAGCTTCTCCTTCTTTGAAGGGTGTGGTTATCGACAAGCGTTTGTTTTCACGTGTAATCAAGAGCCGTAGCTCCAAGTTGGCTGACAAGGCTTTGTTGCCGAAGATTGATGATGAGTTTGATGCAAAGGTTGCTGATTTGAGAGGCATTCTGATCAGAAAACTATTGAAGTTGACGGAGAATTATGTATCTGAAGGTGTGAAGGATTACATGGGTGCTGAGGTTATCTCAAAAGGCGCTAAATTCTCTCCTTCTGATTTTGGTGATTTGGACTTCACTTCAATCCAGTTAAGTAACTGGACGAATGATGCCCGTATTAACGGTATGATTCGTGACCTGGTGATGAACTTCATTAAGAAATATAAAGAACTGGATGCTGAACTGAAACGTAAGAAGTTTGCTATTACTATTGGTGACGAACTTCCTGCTGGTATTATTCAGATGGCAAAAGTTTATATTGCTAAAAAACGTAAGATTGGTGTAGGTGATAAGATGGCAGGTCGTCATGGTAACAAGGGTATTGTTTCCCGCGTTGTTCGTCAGGAAGATATGCCGTTCCTTGCTGATGGTACTCCGGTAGATATCGTATTGAATCCGTTAGGTGTGCCTTCTCGTATGAACATCGGTCAGATATTCGAGGCTGTATTGGGTAGTGCCGGTAGAAAGTTAGGTGTGAAGTTTGCTACTCCTATCTTTGATGGTGCTACATTGGATAACCTGAATGAGTGGACTGACAAGGCTGGTTTGCCACGTTATGGTAAGACTAAGTTGTATGATGGCGGTACGGGTGAACCGTTTGACCAACATGCTACGGTGGGGGTTACTTACATGTTGAAGTTGGGCCACATGGTTGAGGATAAGATGCATGCACGTTCTATCGGTCCGTACTCTCTGATTACTCAGCAGCCGTTAGGTGGTAAGGCGCAATTTGGTGGTCAGCGTTTCGGAGAAATGGAGGTTTGGGCGCTTGAAGCATTTGGTGCTGCGCACATTCTACAGGAAATCCTGACTATCAAATCCGATGACGTTGTTGGCCGTTCTAAAGCTTATGAAGCAATTGTGAAGGGTGAACCGATGCCGCAACCTGGCATTCCGGAATCACTCAATGTATTACTGCATGAGTTGAGAGGTCTGGGCCTTAGCATCAACCTGGAATAATTTGAAAAAATAGAGAATTGAGAACTAAAAAATAATAGTTCTCAATCCTTATTTTCTCAACATTCATTTTTTAATTTTCAATTCTCAATTAATATAAAAGTATGGCTTTTAGAAAAGATAACAAGATAAAGAGTAATTTCTCGAAGATCTCTATTGGTTTGGCTTCCCCGGAAGAAATTCTTGAGAATTCGAGTGGTGAAGTTTTAAAGCCTGAAACCATCAACTATCGTACGTATAAGCCTGAACGTGACGGTTTGTTCTGTGAGCGTATTTTTGGTCCGATCAAGGACTATGAATGCCATTGCGGTAAATACAAGCGTATTCGTTATAAAGGTATTGTTTGCGACCGTTGTGGTGTAGAAGTGACTGAGAAGAAAGTACGTCGTGAGCGTATGGGACACATCCAGTTGGTGGTGCCGGTAGCTCATATCTGGTATTTCCGTTCACTTCCTAATAAGATCGGTTATTTGCTGGGCTTGCCTACAAAGAAACTTGATTCTATTATTTATTATGAACGCTATGTGGTGATTCAGGCCGGTGTGATGTCGGGTGAAATTGCTGAATATGATCTGCTCTCAGAAGAAGAATATCTGGACTTGATGGAAAAATTGCCGAAAGACAATCAGTTTCTGGAAGATTCAGATCCTAATAAATTTATTGCTAGAATGGGTGCGGAAGCCATTTATGACTTGTTGGCCCGTCTGGACTTGGATGCATTGTCTTATGAATTGCGTCACCGTGCAGGTAATGATGCTTCTCAACAACGTAAGAATGAGGCTTTGAAGCGTCTTCAGGTTGTTGAGTCATTCCGTGCATCTCGCGGACGTAATAAGCCAGAGTGGATGATTGTGCGTATCGTGCCGGTTATTCCGCCTGAACTTCGTCCGTTGGTTCCGTTGGATGGTGGTCGTTTTGCTACGTCTGACTTGAATGACCTTTATCGTCGTGTGATTATCCGTAACAACCGTTTGAAGAGACTGATTGAGATTAAGGCTCCTGAAGTGATTTTGCGTAATGAAAAGCGTATGTTGCAGGAAGCTGTTGACTCATTGTTCGATAACTCACGCAAATCCAGCGCAGTGAAAACGGATGCTAACCGTCCTTTGAAATCTCTTTCTGATAGTTTGAAAGGTAAGCAAGGTCGTTTTCGTCAGAACTTGTTGGGTAAACGTGTTGACTACTCTGCACGTTCGGTAATTGTTGTTGGTCCGGAATTGAAAATGGGTGAATGCGGTATTCCTAAATTGATGGCTGCCGAACTGTACAAACCGTTCATTATACGTAAGTTGATTGAACGTGGTATTGTGAAGACAGTGAAGAGTGCCAAGAAGATTGTAGACCGTAAGGAAGCTGTTATCTGGGATATTCTGGAACATGTAATGAAAGGCCATCCGGTGCTATTGAACCGTGCGCCGACATTGCACCGTTTGGGTATTCAGGCATTCCAGCCTAAGATGATTGAAGGAAAGGCTATTCAGTTGCACCCGTTGGCATGTACGGCTTTCAATGCCGACTTCGACGGTGACCAGATGGCTGTTCACTTGCCTTTGAGTCATGAAGCAGTTCTGGAAGCTCAAATGTTGATGCTCCAATCTCATAATATCCTCAATCCTGCTAATGGTGCGCCTATCACTGTACCTTCTCAGGATATGGTACTCGGTTTGTATTATATCACAAAGCTACGTAAGGGTGCTAAGGGTGAAGGATTGATATTCTATGGTCCGGAAGAAGCTCTGATTGCCTACAATGAAGGAAAGGTAGATATCCATGCTCCGATTAGTGTTGTTGTGAAGGATGTGGATGAGAATGGCAATGTTATTGATACAATGATGCATGATACTTCAGTAGGACGTGTAATTGTTAATGAGATTGTTCCTCCTGAAGCTGGTTACATCAATACCATTATCTCTAAAAAATCACTTCGCGATATCATTAGTGATGTTATCAAGGTATGTGGTGTGGCAAAAGCTGCCGATTTCCTTGATGGTATCAAGAACTTAGGTTACCAGATGGCTTTCAAGGGTGGTTTGTCATTCAACTTGGGTGATATTATCATTCCGGAACAAAAAGAAACGTTGGTACAGAAAGGTTATGATGAAGTTGAGCAAGTTATCAACAACTATAACATGGGTTTCATTACCAACAACGAACGTTATAATCAGGTAATTGACATTTGGACACATGTTAACTCTGAGTTGTCTAACATCTTGATGAAGACTATTTCGAGCGATGATCAAGGTTTCAACTCTGTATATATGATGTTGGATTCCGGTGCTCGTGGTTCTAAAGAACAGATTCGTCAGTTGTCTGGTATGCGTGGTTTGATGGCAAAACCGCAGAAGGCAGGTGCAGAAGGTGGACAGATTATTGAAAACCCGATTCTTTCGAACTTTAAAGAAGGTCTTTCGGTGTTGGAGTACTTTATCTCTACCCACGGTGCCCGTAAAGGTTTGGCAGATACGGCATTGAAGACGGCTGATGCCGGATACTTGACGCGTCGTCTGGTAGACGTTTCTCATGATGTAATTATTAATGAAGAAGACTGCGGTACGCTCCGTGGATTAGTTTGTACAGACTTGAAGAATAACGATGAAGTTATTGCTACGTTGTATGAACGTATTCTTGGCCGTGTTTCCGTACATGATATTGTGCACCCTACAACTGGTGAATTGCTGGTTGCCGGTGGTGAAGAAATAACAGAAGAAGTAGCAAAGAAGATTCAGGATTCTCCGATTGAAAGTGTTGAAATACGTTCAGTATTGACTTGTGAATCGAAGAAAGGTGTTTGTGCTAAATGTTATGGACGTAACCTTGCAACGAGTCAGATGGTTCAGAGAGGTGAGGCTGTTGGTGTTATCGCTGCACAGTCTATCGGTGAGCCGGGTACACAGTTGACATTGCGTACATTCCATGCCGGTGGTACGGCTGCCAATATTGCAGCCAATGCAAGTATTGTAGCTAAGAATCCGGCACGTCTGGAATTCGAAGAACTTCGTACGGTAGATGTTGTCGATGAAGCTGGTGAACCTGCAAAAGTTGTGGTTGGTCGTTTGGCTGAAGTGCGCTTTGTAGACGTAAATACTGGTATTGTTCTTTCTACTCATAATGTGCCTTATGGCTCTACTCTCTATGCTGCTGATGGCGAGGTGGTAGAAAAAGGTAAGATGATTGCCCGTTGGGACCCGTTCAATGCTGTTATTATAACAGAAGCTACTGGTAAGATTGAATTTGAGGGCGTTATTGAGAACGTTACTTATAAGGTAGAATCTGATGAATCTACTGGTCTGCGCGAAATCATCATCATTGAGTCTAAGGATAAGACGAAAGTTCCGATGGCTCATATTATGACAGAAGACGGTGACCTTATTCGTACATATAACCTCCCTGTGGGTGGTCACGTAGTGGTAGAAAATAAACAAAAGGTAAAAGGCGGTGAAGTTATCGTGAAGATACCTCGTGCTGTTGGTAAGGCTGGTGATATCACGGGTGGTCTTCCGCGTGTAACAGAGTTATTTGAAGCTCGTAATCCGTCTAATCCTGCTGTTGTTTCTGAAATTGATGGTGAGGTTACAATGGGTAAGGTGAAACGTGGTAACCGCGAAATTGTTGTTACTTCTAAAACTGGTGAAGTTAAGAAGTACCTAGTGCCACTGTCAAAACAGATTCTGGTGCAGGAAAATGACTATGTACGTGCTGGTACTCCGTTGTCTGACGGAGCTACTACTCCTGCGGATATTCTTGCTATTAAAGGTCCTACGGCCGTTCAGGAATATATTGTGAACGAAGTACAGGATGTATATCGTCTGCAAGGTGTGAAGATTAATGATAAGCACTTTGAGATCATTGTTCGTCAGATGATGCGTAAAGTTGAAATCGATGAGCCGGGTGATACTCGCTTCCTGGAACAGCAGGTTGTGGACAAACTGGATTTCATGGAAGAAAATGATCGCATCTGGGGTAAGAAGGTTGTCGTTGATGCTGGTGATTCTCAAAATATGCAACCGGGACAGATTGTTACTGCCCGTAAGTTGCGTGATGAGAATAGTATGCTGAAACGTCGTGACTTGAAACCTGTTGAAGTACGTGATGCTGTTCCTGCGACTTCTACTCAGATTCTTCAGGGTATTACTCGTGCAGCTCTGCAAACTTCAAGCTTTATGTCAGCTGCTTCATTCCAGGAGACTACTAAGGTTTTGAATGAAGCTGCTATCAATGGTAAGGTGGACAAATTGGAAGGTATGAAGGAGAATGTCATCTGTGGTCACTTGATACCTGCTGGTACTGGTCAGCGTGAATTTGAAAAGATTATTGTTGGCTCCAAAGAAGAGTATGATCGTATTCTTGCTAATAAGAAGACGGTGCTGGATTACAACTCAATGGATGTTGAAGAATAAGATGTAATAAATACAATCAGTTGATTATTAAATAGGGAAGGGGAGATGTCTTTTATAGGATGTCTCCCCTTTTGTTTTTAGAATGAAATATTATTCTTACCTTTGGATGTTTTAAAGTTTAATCATAGAAAGAAAATGGAAAACAAGGAAATGAATAATCAGTTACAAATAGAATTGAAAGAAGATGTAGCACAAGGAACATATGCAAATTTAGCTGTTATCACACATTCTAGTTCTGAGTTTATTGTAGATTTTATACGTGTAATGCCGGGAATGCCCAAAGCTGGTGTAAAATCCCGTATTGTGCTGGCTCCGGAGCATGCAAAGAGATTATTGCGCGCTTTGGAAGAAAATATAGGTAAATATGAACGTACATTCGGACCTATCCGGTTGCTGGATGAACAATCAATTCCGCCTATGGTGAATCTCAAAGGGGAGGCATAAAATCAAAAAAAAACTTGTAGTGCATTGATTATTCAAATATTATTCGTATTTTTGCAGCCCAAAAGTGTATAGCTACGAAATTAATATAACAATAATATATAATTAAAAACAATTAAAATGCCTACAATTCAGCAATTAGTAAGAAAAGGACGCGAGGTGTTGGTGGAGAAAAGTAAGTCACCGGCTCTTGATTCATGTCCTCAAAGACGTGGCGTTTGCGTGAGAGTGTATACAACCACTCCGAAAAAACCGAATTCTGCAATGCGTAAAGTTGCACGTGTACGTTTGACCAATGGTAAAGAAGTGAACTCTTACATTCCGGGAGAAGGACATAACTTGCAGGAGCACTCTATCGTATTAGTACGCGGTGGTCGTGTGAAAGATCTTCCGGGTGTACGTTATCACATCGTTCGTGGAACATTGGATACTGCAGGTGTTGCAGGTCGTACTCAAAGACGTTCCAAATATGGCTCTAAGCGTCCGAAACCGGGACAGCAGGCTGCGCCGGCTAAGAAAAAGTAATTAAGTAGCCTTACACTGTAAACAGTTAAATTAAAAGTAATAACTTACGTTTTAGTTTATTGGAAATGCTAAAGGTTGAGTAAATTCTCCGGAGGGGGAGTTGAAGAAGTCAAGAAGTAAACAACCAAGAACGAAAACATTATTCTTTCAAACAAATGAGAAAAGCAAAACCAAAAAAACGCGTTATCCTGCCGGATCCCGTGTTTAATGATCAAAAGGTTTCAAAATTCGTAAACCATCTGATGTATGACGGAAAGAAGAATACCTCTTATGAAATCTTCTATGCCGCTTTGGAAACAGTAAAAGCAAAACTTCCTAACGAAGAAAAGTCTGCCCTAGAAATTTGGAAAAAGGCGCTGGATAATGTAACTCCGCAAGTTGAAGTAAAGTCCCGCCGTGTAGGTGGTGCGACATTCCAGGTTCCGACTGAAATCCGTCCGGATCGTAAGGAATCAGTTTCTATGAAGAACCTGATTATTTTTGCTCGTAAACGTGGTGGTAAATCAATGGCTGATAAATTGGCTGCTGAGATCATGGATGCATACAATGAACAAGGTGGCGCTTACAAACGTAAAGAAGATATGCATAGAATGGCTGAAGCTAACCGTGCATTTGCTCATTTCAGATTCTAATACTATAAGAATAACCGATAGATTAAAAACTTAAAGTAAAAGGAATTAAAAAATGGCTAAGCAAGATTTACATTTGACGCGTAATATTGGTATCATGGCTCACATCGATGCCGGAAAAACAACAACTTCTGAACGTATCCTGTTTTACACGGGTTTGACTCACAAAATTGGAGAAGTACATGATGGTGCTGCTACAATGGACTGGATGGCGCAGGAGCAGGAGCGTGGTATTACTATCACTTCTGCTGCTACTACAACTCGTTGGAAATATGCAGGTGATACTTATAAAATCAACTTGATTGATACTCCGGGACACGTTGACTTTACTGCTGAAGTAGAGCGTTCATTGCGTATCTTGGACGGTGCCGTTGCTGCATATTGTGCAGTAGGTGGTGTTGAACCGCAGTCTGAGACTGTATGGCGTCAAGCTGATAAATATAATGTGCCCCGTATCGCTTATGTGAACAAAATGGACCGTTCTGGTGCTGACTTCTTTGAGGTTGTTCGCCAGATGAAAGCTGTTTTGGGAGCTAATCCGTGTCCGATCGTTATTCCTATAGGTGCTGAAGAATCTTTTAAAGGTCTGGTAGATCTTGTAAAGATGAAAGCTATTTATTGGCATGATGAAACAATGGGTGCTGACTACACAGTAGAGGAGATCCCTGCTAATTTGGTTGAAGAAGCCAATGAGTGGAGAGATAAAATGCTTGAAAAGGTAGCAGAATTTGACGACGCTTTGATGGAGAAATATTTCGATGATCCTTCTACTATCACAGAAGAAGAAGTATTGAGAGCTCTTCGTAATGCTACTGTGCAGATGGCTGTCGTTCCAATGTTGTGTGGTTCTTCATTTAAGAATAAGGGCGTACAGACGTTGTTGGACTATGTTTGTGCATTTTTGCCATCTCCGCTAGATACGGAAAATGTAATCGGTACTAACCCTGATACGGGTGCCGAAGAAGACCGTAAACCAAGTGATGATGAGAAGACTTCAGCTTTGGCATTTAAGATTGCTACTGACCCGTATGTAGGTCGTTTGACTTTCTTCCGTGTTTACTCAGGCAAGATTGAAGCTGGCTCTTATATCTATAATTCTCGCTCTGGTAAGAAAGAACGCGTATCTCGTTTGTTCCAGATGCACTCAAATAAACAGAATCCGGTGGAGGTTATCGGGGCTGGTGATATTGGTGCTGGCGTTGGTTTCAAAGATATTCATACTGGAGATACTTTGTGTGATGAAACTGCACCGATTGTATTGGAATCTATGGACTTCCCGGAACCGGTTATTGGTATCGCAGTAGAGCCGAAGACTCAAAAAGATATGGATAAGCTGTCTAATGGTTTGGCTAAGTTGGCTGAAGAAGATCCGACGTTCACAGTGAAGACTGACGAACAGACTGGTCAGACAGTTATTTCGGGTATGGGTGAGCTTCATTTGGATATCATTATTGACCGTCTGAAACGTGAGTTTAAAGTAGAATGTAACCAAGGTAAACCCCAGGTTAACTACAAAGAGGCTATTACGAAGACCGTTAATTTGCGTGAGGTTTATAAGAAACAGTCTGGTGGACGTGGTAAATTTGCTGATATTATTGTGAATATTGGTCCGGCTGATGAAGACTTTACTCAAGGTGGTCTGCAGTTTGTTGATGAAGTGAAGGGCGGTAATATTCCTAAGGAGTTTATTCCATCTGTACAGAAGGGTTTCACAACTGCTATGAAAAATGGTGTGTTGGCTGGTTATCCTTTGGATTCATTGAAGGTAACATTGCTTGATGGTTCTTTCCATCCGGTTGACTCTGACCAGTTGTCATTCGAAATTTGTGCTATTCAGGCATATAAGAGTGCTTGTGCTAAAGCGGGTCCTGTGCTTATGGAACCTATCATGAAACTGGAAGTTGTAACTCCGGAAGAAAACATGGGTGATGTAATTGGTGACTTGAATAAACGCCGTGGTCAAGTAGAAGGTATGGAGTCTAGTCGTTCAGGTGCTCGTATTGTGAAGGCTATGGTTCCGTTGGCAGAAATGTTCGGATATGTAACAGCTTTGCGTACTATTACTTCAGGTCGTGCTACTTCATCAATGGTATATTCTCATCATGCTCAACTTTCCAACTCTATTGCAAAGGCAGTATTGGAAGAAGTGAAAGGTCGTGCTGATCTGATCTAAAAACATTAAAAATCCGTAGGCTAGCGAATGACTCTTAGCCTACGGAAATTTATCTTATTATAACTTTAATAATTAATAAAACTAATGAGTCAGAAAATTAGAATTAAATTGAAATCTTACGACCACAACTTGGTTGACAAGTCTGCTGAGAAGATTGTAAGAACGGTGAAGGCAACGGGCGCCATCGTTAGCGGTCCGATTCCTCTCCCTACGCACAAGCGTATCTTTACCGTGAACCGTTCGACTTTTGTTAATAAGAAGTCACGTGAACAGTTTGAACTCTCTTCTTATAAGAGATTGATCGACATCTATAGCTCAACTGCTAAGACTGTAGACGCTCTGATGAAGTTGGAGTTACCGAGTGGTGTGGAAGTAGAAATCAAAGTTTAGTATTTTAAATTTTAAGTGAAATGCCAGGATTATTAGGAAAAAAAATCGGAATGACATCCGTTTTCAGTGCCGAGGGTAAAAATGTACCATGCACTGTTATCGAAGCAGGTCCTTGTGTTGTTACTCAAGTTAAGACTGTAGAGAAAGATGGCTATGCAGCTGTTCAGTTGGGCTTCCAAGAAAAGAAGGAAAAGCACACAACGAAACCGTTGATGGGTCACTTTAAGAGAGCCGGAGTAACACCCAAGAAACACTTGGCTGAGTTCAAAGAATTTGAAACAGAATTGAATCTGGGTGATGCTGTTACCGTAGAGCTGTTTAATGACGCAACTTTTGTTGATGTTATTGGAACTTCTAAAGGTAAAGGTTTCCAAGGTGTAGTTAAAAGACATGGTTTTGGTGGTGTAGGTCAAGCTACTCACGGTCAGCACAACCGCGCTCGTAAGCCGGGTTCTATTGGTGCCTGTTCATACCCTGCAAAAGTATTCAAAGGAATGCGTATGGGTGGTCAACTTGGTGGTGATAGGGTGACTGTTCAAAACTTACAGGTATTAAAGGTTCTTCCGGATCACAACCTTCTTTTGATTAAGGGTTCTGTTCCCGGTTGCAAAGGTTCAATCGTAATAATTGAGAAATAATGGAAGTTAACGTATATAACATTAAAGGTGAAGACACTGGGAGAAAGATTACGTTAAACGAATCTATCTTCGGAATTGAGCCCAACGACCACGCTATCTATTTGGACGTAAAGCAATTTATGGCTAATCAGCGTCAGGGTACACATAAATCAAAAGAAAGAAGTGAGATTAGTGGTTCTACCCGTAAGATCGGTCGTCAGAAAGGTGGCGGTGGTGCACGGCGTGGTGATATGAACTCTCCGGTTCTTGTTGGCGGTGCTCGTGTTTTCGGGCCTAAACCGAGAGATTACTACTTCAAGTTGAATAAAAAAGTAAAGACATTAGCTCGTAAGTCGGCTTTAGCATATAAAGCTCAGAATAATGCGGTTGTTATTGTAGAAGACTTCAATTTTGAAGCTCCGAAAACGAAAGAATTCGTTGCAATGACAAAAAACCTTAAAGTTTCTGACAAAAAGCTGCTTGTGATTTTACCGGAAGCAAATAAAAACGTATATTTGTCGGCTCGTAATGTGGAAAGTGCAAATGTACAGACTATCTCAGGATTAAATACTTACAGAGTATTGAATGCTGGGGTTGTTGTGTTTACTGAAAGCGCTCTTTCGGCTATTGACAATATCTTAATGTAAAAAGGAGGCTTAAATAATGGGAATTATTATTAAACCGTTAGTAACAGAGAAAATGACAGCGATTACAGATAAGACGAACAATCGTTTCGGCTTTATCGTGCGTCCTGAAGCTAACAAACTGGAAATTAAGAGTGAAGTTGAAGCCTTATATAACGTTACGGTAGTTGATGTGAATACAGTTAAGTATGCTGGCAAAAATAAGAGCCGTTATACAAAAGCAGGTATCATCAATGGTCGTACGAATGCTTATAAGAAAGCAGTCGTTACGTTGAAAGAAGGAGATACTATTGATTTTTATAGCAATATTTAAAAGAAATGGCAGTACGTAAATTTAAGCCCACAACACCGGGGCAGAGACATAAAGTTATTGGTACCTATGAGGAAATTACTGCGCGGGTACCAGAAAAATCTCTTGTTTTTGGCAAGAAGTCTTCAGGTGGTCGTAACAACGAAGGTAAGATGACTATGCGCTACATTGGTGGCGGTCACAAGAAGATTATCAGAATTGTAGATTTCAAGAGAAATAAGGACGGTGTGCCTGCAGTGGTTAAAACAATTGAATACGATCCGAATCGTTCGGCTCGTATTGCTTTGTTGTTTTATGCAGATGGAGAGAAAAGATATATAATTGCTCCCAATGGATTGCAAGTAGGTGCGACTTTAATGTCAGGTGAAACTGCAGCTCCGGAAATCGGAAATGCACTTCCTCTTCAGAATATTCCGGTTGGTACTGTAATTCACAATATTGAATTACGTCCGGGCCAGGGTGCAGCTTTGGTTCGCTCAGCAGGTAATTTTGCTCAGTTAACTTCAAGAGAGGGTAAATATTGTGTAATCAAATTGCCTTCAGGTGAAGTTAGACAAATACTTAGCACTTGTAAAGCTACTATCGGTAGTGTTGGTAACTCAGATCATGGATTGGAGAGTTCAGGTAAAGCTGGACGCTCTCGTTGGATGGGCCGTCGCCCGCGTAACCGTGGTGTTGTAATGAACCCGGTTGATCACCCGATGGGTGGTGGTGAAGGACGTGCTTCAGGAGGACACCCAAGATCTCGTAAGGGATTGTATGCTAAGGGACTTAAGACTAGAGCTCCGAAGAAACAATCGTCTAAGTATATTATTGAGAGAAGAAAGAAGTAATCTGATTAATTGAGTAAACTATGAGTCGTTCATTAAAAAAAGGTCCGTATATTAACGTTAAGCTTGAGAAGAGAGTTCTTGCTATGAATGAATCTGGCAAGAAAATTGTTGTTAAGACTTGGGCCAGAGCTTCAATGATTTCGCCTGATTTCGTAGGCCATACCGTTGCAGTTCATAACGGAAATAAATTTATTCCTGTATACGTTACCGAGAATATGGTAGGTCACAAGTTGGGCGAATTTGCTCCAACTCGTACTTTCAGAGGACACGCCGGTAACAAGAAAAGATAACAGGATTTATCTGAAATAATAAAGTATAAATATAATGGGAGCAAGAAAAAAAATATCGGCTGATAAAAGAAAAGAAGCCCTTAAAACCATGTATTTTGCAAAGTTGCAGAATGTTCCTACTTCCCCTCGCAAGATGCGTCTCGTGGCTGACATGATCCGCGGGATGGAAGTGAACAGAGCACTTGGCGTTTTGAAGTTTTCTTCAAAAGAAGCAGCTGCCAGAGTTGAGAAATTACTGCGCTCTGCAATTGCTAACTGGGAGCAGAAAAACGAACGTAAAGCTGAAAGTGGTGAGTTATTTGTAACTAAGATTTTTGTTGATGGTGGTGCTACACTCAAAAGAATGAGACCAGCTCCGCAGGGAAGAGGTTACAGAATTCGTAAACGTTCAAATCACGTGACGTTGTTCGTTGGTTCTAAAAGTAATAACGAAGATCAAAATTAAGGTAAATGGGACAAAAAGTTAATCCAATAAGCAACCGTTTAGGAATTATCAGAGGATGGGATTCCAATTGGTATGGTGGAAATAATTACGGCGATTCTTTGCTGGAAGATAGCAAGATTCGTAAATATTTGAACGCTAGACTTGCAAAAGCCAGTGTGTCAAGAATCGTAATTGAACGTACACTGAAACTCGTGACTATTACCGTTTGCACTGCACGTCCGGGTATTATTATCGGTAAGGGTGGCCAGGAAGTTGATAAGTTGAAAGAGGAGTTGAAGAAGGTTACCGATAAGGATATTCAGATCAATATCTTCGAAGTGAAAAGGCCTGAGTTGGATGCTGTTATTGTTGCAAATAACATCGCTCGTCAGGTAGAGGGAAAGATTGCCTATCGCCGTGCCATTAAGATGGCTATCGCTAACACTATGCGTATGGGTGCTGAAGGTATCAAGGTTCAGATTTCAGGACGTTTGAATGGAGCTGAAATGGCTCGTTCTGAAATGTATAAGGAAGGAAGAACTCCGTTGCACACTTTCAGAGCAGATATCGACTATTGTCATGCAGAAGCATTGACTAAGGTTGGTCTTCTCGGTATTAAAGTTTGGATTTGTAGAGGTGAAGTATTTGGTAAGAGAGAATTAGCTCCGAACTTTACTCAAAGCAAAGAAGGTGGTCGTGGAAGCAATAGCGGAAACAATAGCGGAAAGAACTTCAAAAGAAAGAAAAATAATCGCTAAACGAATTTGAATTTTAGGAATTATGTTACAACCGAAAAAGACAAAATTCAGAAGACAACAAAAAGGCCGTCAAAAAGGTATTGCCCAAAGAGGTAACCAATTGGCTTTCGGCTCTTTTGGAATTAAGGCTTTGGAAACAAAATGGATTACAGGCCGTCAAATCGAAGCTGCTCGTATTGCAGTGACAAGATATATGCAACGTCAAGGACAAATTTGGATTCGTATTTTCCCGGATAAACCTATTACCAGAAAGCCTGCCGATGTACGTATGGGTAAAGGTAAGGGTGCTCCAGAGGGCTTTGTTGCTCCTGTAACGCCGGGAAGAATTATTATCGAAGCTGAAGGAGTATCTTATGAAATCGCAAAAGAAGCTTTGCGCTTGGCTGCACAAAAGCTTCCTATTACAACGAAGTTTGTTGTAAGACGTGATTATGATATTCAAAATCAAAATGCGTAGTGGATATGAAAATAGCAGAAATTAAAGAGATGCCTACCAATGACTTGGTAGAAAGAGTAGAGGCAGAAGTGACGAATTATAACCAGATGGTTTTAAATCATTCTATTTCTCCTTTGGATAATCCTGCTCAGATCAAACAATTACGCAGGACTATTGCGCGTATGAAAACAGAATTACGCCAAAGAGAACTTAACAATAAATGATGAGTTTGATGGAAGCAAGAAATTTAAGAAAAGAAAGAACTGGGGTTGTGCTGAGCAATAAAATGGATAAAACCATCACAGTAGCAGCTAAATTTAAGGAAAAGCACCCCATATATGGCAAGTTCGTTAGCAAAACGAAGAAGTACCATGCTCATGATGAAAAGAATGAGTGCAATATCGGCGATACTGTACACATCATGGAAACTCGTCCTTTGAGCAAGACTAAGAGATGGAGATTAGTAGAAATAATTGAAAGAGCGAAGTAATTATGATACAAGTAGAATCCAGACTTATAGTATGTGATAATAGTGGAGCAAAAGAAGCTCTCTGTATTCGTGTTTTGGGCGGTACAGGTCGTCGTTATGCTTCAGTAGGAGACGTGATTGTTGTTTCAGTAAAGAGCGTTATCCCTTCAAGTGATATTAAAAAAGGTGCAGTGTCTAAAGCTTTGATCGTACGTACTAAGAAAGAAATCCGTCGTCCCGATGGCTCTTATATACGTTTTGATGATAATGCTTGTGTGTTGTTGAACAACGCAGGCGAGATTAGAGGTAGTCGTATTTTCGGTCCGGTAGCAAGAGAACTTCGTGCTACTAACATGAAAGTTGTGTCACTCGCCCCTGAAGTACTTTAATTTTGTAAAAGATTTAAGTAATGAGTAAACTACATATTAAAAAAGGCGATACAGTTTACGTAAACGCTGGTGAAGACAAAGGTAAAACTGGTCGCGTATTGAAGGTTCTAGTTAAAGAGGGCCGTGCAATTGTTGAAGGTATCAACATGGTATCTAAGAGCACTAAACCGAATGCAAAGAACCCACAAGGTGGTATTGTGAAGCAGGAAGCTTCTATCCACATTTCTAACTTGAATCCGGTTGATCCAAAAACTGGTAAAGCAACGCGTGTTGGTAGAAAAGAAAGTTCTGATGGAACTTTAGTGCGTTATTCTAAAAAATCAGGAGAGGAGATTAAGTAATGAGTAATACTGCTAGTCTTAAGAAAGAATATGCAGAGCGTATTGCGCCTGCGTTGAAATCACAGTTCCAGTATTCTTCTGCAATGCAGATACCCGTACTTAAGAAGATTGTTATCAATCAGGGTTTAGGTATGGCGGTTGCCGACAAGAAGATTATTGAGGTTGCAATTAATGAGATGACTGCTATTACAGGTCAAAAAGCTGTAGCAACGATTTCTCGTAAAGATATCGCGAACTTTAAGTTGCGTAAGAAAATGCCTATTGGTGTTATGGTAACTTTGCGTCGTGAAAGAATGTACGAATTCCTTGAAAAATTAGTTCGTGTAGCTCTTCCTCGTATCCGTGACTTCAAGGGTATTGAGAGTAAGTTTGATGGAAAGGGTAATTATACTCTTGGTATTCAGGAACAAATCATTTTCCCTGAAATTAATATCGATAGTATTACTAGAATTCTCGGAATGAATATTACCTTTGTAACCTCTGCAGAAACAGATGAAGAAGGTTATGCCTTGTTGAAAGAATTCGGTTTACCGTTTAAAAACGCTAAAAAAGATTGATAAGTTATGGCAAAGGAATCAATGAAAGCACGTGAAGTAAGACGTGCTAAATTAGTAGCCAAATATGCCGAGAAGAGAGCTGCATTGAAGCAAATCGTTAGAACAGGTGATCCTGCAGAAGCTTTTGAAGCTGCACAAAAATTGCAAGATCTGCCAAAGAATTCTAACCCGATTCGTATGCATAACCGTTGTAAATTGACTGGTCGTCCGAAAGGATATATCCGTCAGTTCGGCATCTCTAGAATTCAATTCCGTGAGATGGCTTCTAACGGTCTTATTCCCGGTATTAAGAAAGCAAGCTGGTAATTTTTTGTTTTAAATATTGTCAGGGTAGTCCTGATTAATTTAATTTTTATTATATGACTGATCCAATAGCAGATTATTTGACGAGGTTGCGGAACGCTATTCAAGCAAAGCACAGAGTAGTGGAAGTTCCCGCTTCAAATTTGAAAAAAGAAATCACTAAGATTCTTTTTGAGAAAGGCTACATTCTTAATTATAAGTTTGTAGAAGATGGTCCTCAAGGTACAATTAAAGTTGCCTTGAAGTATGATCCGGTTAACAAAGTAAACGCAATAAAGAAACTGGAGAGAATATCTTCTCCGGGTTTGCGTCAGTATACCGGTTATAAGGACATGCCGCGAGTTATTAATGGTTTGGGTATTGCTATAATATCTACTTCCAAAGGTGTAATGACTAACAAAGAAGCCGCTGAACTGAAGATTGGTGGTGAAGTATTGTGTTATGTATATTAATAGGAGGAATTAGCAATGTCAAGAATAGGAAAATTACCCATTAGTATTCCCGCTGGAGTAACAGTTACTCTAAAAGAAAATGTGGTTACCGTGAAGGGACCAAAAGGCGAACTTAGCCAATATGTAGATCCTGCTATCAATGTTGTCATCGAAGATGGTCATGTGACTTTGAGTGAAAATGAAAATGCAATGCTGGATAATTCTAAGCAAAAGCATGCATTCCATGGCTTATACCGCTCTTTGGTTCACAACATGGTTGTTGGTGTATCTGAAGGATATAAAAAGGAGTTGGAGCTTGTCGGTGTAGGTTACCGTGCTTCTAACCAAGGTAATATCATTGAATTATCTTTAGGTTACACGCACAATATCTTCATACAGTTGCCTTCTGAAGTAAAAGTAGAGACAAAATCTGAAAGAAATAAGAATCCTCTTATTATTTTGGAGTCTTGCGATAAACAATTGCTGGGTCAAGTTTGCTCTAAGATACGTTCTTTCCGTAAGCCCGAACCGTATAAAGGTAAAGGTATTAAGTTTGTTGGTGAAGAAATTCGTAGAAAGTCTGGTAAATCTGCCGGCGCTAAGTAATTTACATAAAATTAGAATGTTATGACAACAAAAATAGAAAGACGAATTAAGATCAAATATAGAGTACGCAACAGAATTTCAGGTACTGCTGAACGTCCGCGTATGAGTGTATTTAGAAGCAATAAGCAAATCTATGTTCAGCTTATCGACGATTTGAGCGGTAAGACTTTGGCTGCTGCTTCTTCTTTGGGTATGACTGAGAAGTTGCCGAAGAAGGAACAAGCTGCAAAGGTTGGTGAGTTGATTGCTAAGAAGGCTCAGGAAGCAGGTATTACTACTGTTGTTTTCGACCGTAATGGTTACTTGTATCATGGGAGAGTAAAAGAAGTAGCTGATGCTGCTCGTAACGGTGGACTTAAATTTTAATCATTATGGCAATTAATAATAGAGTTAAGATTACAAACGATATAGAACTGAAAGACCGTTTGGTTGCTATTAATCGTGTAACCAAAGTGACCAAGGGTGGTAGAACTTTTAGTTTCTCTGCAATTGTTGTTGTAGGTAACGAAGAAGGAATTATCGGTTGGGGTCTTGGTAAAGCTGGTGAAGTTACTGCAGCTATCGCTAAAGGTGTTGAGTCAGCTAAGAAGAACCTGACAAAGGTACCTGTGTTGAAAGGTACTGTTCCTCACGAACAGTCTGCTAAGTTCGGTGGTGCGGAAGTATTTATCAAACCGGCTTCTCATGGTACTGGCGTGGTTGCAGGTGGTGCAATGCGTGCTGTACTTGAAAGTGTTGGTATTACAGATGTTTTGGCTAAGTCAAAAGGATCTTCTAATCCGCACAACCTGGTGAAAGCTACTATTTTGGCGTTGGGTGAAATGCGTGATGCACGTATGGTTGCTCAAAACAGAGGAATTAGTATTGAAAAAGTATTTAGAGGATAAGGAGGAATATATGTCGACTATAAAGGTTAAACAAATTAAAAGTAGAATTGGTGCTCCGGCTGATCAGAAAAGAACTCTCGATGCACTGGGACTTCGTAAGTTGAATCGTGTGGTTGAACACGAGTGTACTCCTTCAATTCTTGGAATGGTGGATAAGGTTAAACACTTGGTTACCATTGTTAAGTAATTATTTGTTGAATATAAAACGAATTACAATATGAACTTAAGTAATTTAAAACCTGCAGAAGGATCTACTAAAACAAGAAAGAGAATTGGACGTGGTCCAGGCTCTGGCTTAGGAGGTACTTCTACCAGAGGTCATAAGGGAGCTAAATCAAGATCAGGTTATTCTAAGAAGATCGGTTTTGAAGGTGGTCAGATGCCTCTCCAACGTCGTGTTCCTAAATTCGGTTTTAAGAACATTAATCGTGTAGAGTATAAGGCTATCAATTTGGATACAATTCAGAAACTTGCTGAAGCTAAGAAGTTAGAATCAGTTAGTATTAATGACTTTATCGCTGCTGGCTTTATTTCTTCAAATCAGTTGGTAAAAGTATTAGGTAATGGAACTTTGACTACAAAGTTGGATGTGCAAGCTCATGCATTCTCTAAGACTGCTGTTGCTGCCATTGAAGCTGCTGGTGGAAGTGTAGTAAAACTCTAATTCGATGAGAAAAGCTATTGAAACATTAAAGAATATATGGAAAATTGAGGATCTGAGACAACGGATCCTCATTACCATATTGTTTGTGGCAATCTACCGTTTCGGCTCATATGTTGTATTGCCTGGTATTAATCCGGCTATGCTGACACAATTGCATCAACAAACAAGCGAGGGCCTCTTAGCCTTATTAAACATGTTTTCGGGAGGAGCATTCTCTAATGCATCTATTTTTGCATTAGGAATTATGCCTTATATCTCTGCTTCAATTGTTATTCAGTTGTTGGGAATTGCGGTTCCGTATTTCCAGAAACTTCAACGTGAAGGTGAGAGTGGTAGAAGAAAAATGAACCAGTATACTCGTTATTTGACGATTATCATTCTGTTAGTTCAGGCTCCTTCTTATTTGCTCAATCTTAAAATGCAGGCCGGTCCTTCCTTAAATGCTTCATTAGATTGGACTCTGTTCATGGTTACCTCTACCATTATCTTGGCAGCTGGTAGTATGTTTATTTTGTGGCTTGGTGAGAGAATCACTGATAAGGGTATCGGTAATGGTATTTCATTTATTATCTTAATCGGTATTATCGCTCGTTTACCTCAGTCTTTATTTCAGGAATTAATTTCCCGTATGACTGATAAGACAGGTGGTTTGGTTATGTTTTTAATTGAAATCGTATTCCTGTTGCTGGTAATTGCAGCTGCAATTTTGTTGGTGCAAGGTACAAGAAAAATTCCTGTACAGTACGCTAAAAGAATTGTTGGTAACAAGCAATATGGCGGTGCAAGACAGTACATTCCGTTGAAAGTGAATGCAGCTGGTGTAATGCCTATTATATTTGCTCAGGCAATTATGTTTATTCCTATCACCTTTATTGGTTTTTCAAATGTAGATCATGTGAGCGGTTTTGTTCGTGCATTTACTGATCATACAAGCTTCTGGTATAATTTCGTATTTGCAATAATGATTATACTCTTTACGTATTTTTATACTGCAATTACGATTAACCCGACTCAGATGGCTGAGGATATGAAGAGAAATAATGGTTTCATTCCGGGTATCAAACCGGGAAAGAAAACAGCAGAGTATATCGATGATATCATGTCTCGTATTACATTGCCTGGTTCTTTTTTCTTGGCTTTGGTAGCTATTATGCCTGCTTTTGCTGGTATTTTTGGTGTGAAAGCTGAATTTGCTCAATTCTTCGGTGGTACATCTTTGTTAATTCTTGTAGGTGTAGTTCTTGATACACTCCAGCAGATTGAAAGTCATTTGTTGATGAGACATTATGATGGTTTATTAAAGTCTGGTCGTATTAAAGGGCGTAGTAACGTAGCTGCATATTAATCTTTTAGAAGATGATATTTCTTAAAACGGAAGATGAAATAGAGCTGCTCCGTGAGAGTAATTTGCTTGTTGGGAAGACATTGGCTGAAGTTGCAAAACTAGTAAAGCCAGGAGTTACTACAAAAGAGCTGGATAAAGTAGCGGAAGAGTTCATTAGAGATCATGGTGCTGTTCCTACTTTTAAGGGGTTCCCTAATCAATATGGTGATCCATTTCCAGCTTCGTTATGTACATCGGTAAATGAGCAGGTGGTACATGGTATTCCTGGAAATATAGTACTGAAAGAGGGTGATATTGTGTCGGTTGATTGTGGTACTTATTTGAATGGGTTTTGCGGTGATTCTGCCTATACGTTTTGTGTAGGAGAAGTAGATGAGGAAGTTCGCAAATTATTGAAGGTTACTAAAGAAGCATTATACATCGGAATAGAAAATGCCGTTCAAGGAAAGCGGTTGGGTGATATCGGATATGCAATACAACAACATTGTGAGTCCAATTCCTACGGTGTAGTGCGTGAATTTGTTGGTCATGGCATTGGCAAGGAGATGCATGAAGATCCTCAGGTTCCTAATTATGGAAAACGTGGTTATGGAACAGTTTTAAAGAAAGGTCTTTGTATAGCTATTGAACCAATGATAACGCAAGGTGGTCGCCAAATAGTAATGGAGCGTGATGGCTGGACGGTGAGAACGAAAGATTGGAAGTGCGCAGCTCATTTTGAACATACAGTAGCTGTAGGAGCTGGCAAAGCTGATATTTTATCATCGTTTGAATTCATAGAAGAAGTATTAGGAGATAAAGCAATTTAAAAATTTAATATGGCTAAGCAATCTGCAATAGAACAAGATGGAGTTATAGTTGAAGCATTGTCTAATGCAATGTTTCGTGTTGAATTAGAAAACGGACATGAGATTACTGCACATATTTCCGGTAAGATGCGAATGCATTACATAAAAATCCTGCCGGGTGATAAAGTAAGAGTCGAAATGTCTCCTTACGATTTATCGAAAGGAAGAATTGTATTTAGATATAAATAAAATTAAGATATGAAAGTAAGAGCATCTTTAAAGAAACGTACGCCAGAATGTAAGATCGTTAGACGCAATGGCCGTTTGTATGTTATTAACAAGAAAAATCCTAAGTATAAACAACGTCAAGGATAATATTATTATTTTTGCAAAAAAAATAATTTAGTATATGGCTATAAGAATAGTTGGTGTCGATTTGCCTCAGAACAAGAGAGGTGAAGTTGCGTTGACCTATATCTATGGAATAGGTCGTAGTAGTTCAGCAAAGATTTTGGATAAAGCTGGTGTAGATAAAGACCTGAAAGTGAAAGACTGGACGGACGATCAAGCTGCCAAGATTCGTGAGATCATTGGTGCAGAATTTAAAGTAGAAGGTGATCTTCGCTCGGAAGTTCAATTGAATATCAAACGTTTGATGGATATTGGTTGCTACCGTGGTGTACGTCATCGTATCGGTTTGCCTGTAAGAGGCCAGAGCACAAAGAATAATGCTCGTACTCGTAAGGGTAGAAAGAAAACCGTTGCAAATAAGAAAAAAGCTACTAAATAATAATTGTTGATATGGCAAAAAAAACAGTTGCAGCAAAGAAGAGAAATGTGAAAGTTGACGCTAATGGACAGTTGCATGTTCATTCATCTTTCAACAATATTATTGTTTCTCTCGCAAATAGTGAAGGGCAGATTATTTCTTGGTCATCTGCTGGTAAAATGGGATTTAGAGGTTCTAAAAAGAATACTCCTTATGCAGCACAGATGGCTGCCCAGGATTGTGCAAAGATTGCATTTGATCTTGGCCTGAGAAAGGTAAAAGCATATGTGAAGGGCCCAGGTAACGGACGTGAGTCTGCTATTAGAACTATCCACGGTGCTGGTATCGAAGTTACTGAAATCATAGATGTAACTCCGCTTCCACATAATGGTTGTCGTCCGCCGAAAAGACGTAGAGTTTAAGATTTACCTTTAATAAAAATGATCTTGATTTTGTTATTGGATTACATTAATTTCTCTCTGTAATCGCGGCTGCAACAAATTGAGTTCATGAATAAACAATTAAAATTTAAAAGAAATGGCTAGATATACTGGACCAAAATCAAGAATAGCCCGTAAATTCGGTGAAGGTATCTTTGGAGCAGATAAAGTTTTGTCTAAGAAAAATTATCCTCCCGGACAGCACGGCAATTCAAGAAAAAGAAAAACTTCAGAGTATGGTGTTCAACTTCGTGAGAAACAGAAGGCCAAATACACCTATGGAGTTTTAGAAAAACAATTCCGTAACTTGTTTGAAAAGGCAGCTACTGCAAAGGGTATTACCGGTGAGGTACTTCTTCAATTGTTGGAAGGTCGTCTTGATAATGTAGTATTCCGTTTGGGTATTGCTCCTACTCGTGCAGCTGCTCGTCAGTTGGTGAGTCACAAGCATATTACTGTGGATGGTGAAGTGGTAAATATACCTTCATTTGCAGTAAAACCAGGTCAGGTGATTGGTGTTCGCGAAAGATCTAAGTCTTTGGAAGTAGTTGCTAATTCACTGGCTGGTTTTAACCATAGCAAGTATCCTTGGTTGGAATGGGATGATAACTCAAAGGTTGGCAAATTGCTGCATGTGCCTGAAAGAGCAGACATTCCTGAAAACATTAAAGAACATTTGATCGTAGAATTGTATTCTAAATAAAAATAATTAATTTCATGGCGATATTAGCATTTCAAAAACCTGATAAAGTATTAATGTTGGAAGCGGACTCTCGATTCGGTAAATTCGAATTTCGTCCGTTGGAGCCCGGTTTCGGTATTACCGTTGGTAATGCACTGCGCCGCATCCTTCTTTCGTCATTGGAGGGTTTTGCTATCACCACTATTAAGATAGATGGTGTTGAGCATGAATTCTCTAGTGTTCCGGGAGTTAAAGAGGATGTTACTAACATTATCTTGAATCTAAAACAGGTGAGATTCAAGCAAGTAGTTGAAGAGTTTGAGAGTGAGAAAGTAAGTATCACGATCGAGAATTCTAGTGAATTTAAAGCAGGTGACATAGGTAAGTATTTGACTGGATTTGAAGTGTTAAATCCTGAATTAGTTATTTGTCATTTAGATTCTAAAGCAACAATGCAGATCGATATTACGATTAATAAAGGTCGTGGATATGTTCCGGCTGATGAAAACCGCGAATATTGCACGGATGTTAACGTAATTCCTATCGATTCTATTTATACTCCGATACGTAATGTTAAGTTTCAGATTGAGCAGTTCCGTGTTGAACAAAAGACGGACTATGACAAACTGGTGCTTGAAATTACTACCGATGGTTCCATCCATCCGAAGGAAGCTCTGAAAGAAGCTGCAAAGATTTTGATTTATCACTTCATGCTCTTCTCTGATGAGAAGATTACATTGGAAAGCAATGACGTGGATGGTAATGAAGAATTCGATGAAGAAGTATTGCACATGCGTCAATTGCTGAAAACTAAACTCGTTGATATGGACTTGTCGGTTCGTGCCCTCAACTGCTTGAAGGCTGCCGATGTAGAAACTTTGGGCGATTTAGTACAGTTCAACAAGACGGATTTGCTGAAATTCAGAAACTTCGGAAAGAAATCGCTTACTGAGCTTGATGATTTGCTGGAAAGTCTGAATCTTTCGTTTGGAACCGATATTTCTAAATATAAATTAGATAAAGAATAAAAAATGAGACATAATAAGAAATTCAACCATTTAGGTCGTACTGCTTCTCACAGAAACGCTATGTTGTCTAACATGGCATGTTCTTTGATTAAGCACAAAAGAATCACTACGACTGTTGCAAAGGCTAAAGCTTTAAAGAAGTTTGTTGAGCCTTTGATTACGAAGTCAAAGGATGACACGACCAATTCTCGTCGTGTTGTGTTTAGTAATTTGCAAGATAAGTATGTTGTAACGGAACTGTTCCAAGAAATCTCTGTGAAGATTGCTGACCGTCCGGGTGGCTATACTCGTATCATCAAGACAGGACACCGTCTGGGTGATAATGCAGAAATGTGCTTTATTGAACTTGTTGATTACAACGAAAACATGGCTAAGGACAAAGTTGCTAAGAAGGCTACTCGTACTCGCCGTTCTAAGAAAGCTGCTACAGAAGCTGCTGCTCCTACAGAGGTTCCAGCTGCTGAAGCTCCAGCAGTGGAAGAGGCAAAAGCTGAATAAATCGACTATTCTTTTTAATATAAAAGCCGTCTCCTATAAGGGGGCGGCTTTTTGTTTTTTCTCTCTTTGTTATGTCTTGTTCTCCATTCAAGTCTTGCGACAGTTACTAAACTATTTGGCAGAGGGCGATGTGTCTGAAGGTGATACTCCTAATAAAGGATAATACTTCCTTTATCTTCTGTAGGAGATGTTTACGGAACTCTGTTTGGGAAATAGAGGCATATCTTTCCTAAACATTCATTAAAAGGTTCTTATTTTAAACAATTGAATGAAACAAACTGTTATCTTTGCAAATAGATATGGCAAAGTTTCTGAAATTGATATTAATCCTGGTCCTTGCAACTGCCTTTTGGGGAAGTGTGAGCGATGCATTTACCAAATTGGTAGATGAAACGGTTTCTGTCTCTCAAATTGCTATGGGGGAAGACGGGAATATTCAGAGAAATGCTGTTCGTCAAGGAAGCTATATTCCAGCTCCGCAATTGCCATACTTATCTGATGCAGAGATTGCAAGTTCTGGTGGAACTACCCAGTTACTCACATTCTCTCGTGCACAGCGTTCATATACAACCGAATTTATACTTTCATTGAAAGATGTAGTAGGGCGATTGGCTCATCGTGATGATGCATTATCATTGCAACGCTCGAAGCTATTCGATACTACTGCTTTCTATCGTTGTCAACCTGCGTGTGAATATTATGTGTTTACGCTCAGGCGAATTATCATTTAGACGTTTGAATGAATTGAACTCTTTTTTACCTTTTGTAGCAGTAGGCTTACATAAGGTAATTATTCTTATGTTTTTATCAGTTAAACTTTTATTCATTTCAAAACGATTTAAATTATGGCAACTCAAACTATTGACGCAACAATCTTTGCGTCTACACACCCTGATATTGTAAAACGTACAAGTATTCCCGGACTTATTTTCTCAGCCGTTATGCTGCTGTTGGGTGTCCTTGTATTCGCATCCACTTTCGAAATAACCGACCGCTCATCTACACTTAGCATGTTGCTGATGGTGTTGGGGACGGCATTCTTCCTGCTAGGAATATTCCGTTTGTTCTGGAAATCTAAAGAAGTGGTATACCTCCCAACTGGAAGCATTACGAAAGAGCGTAGCATCTTCTTTGATTTGAAACACATGGGCAAGCTGAAAGAAATGATTGAAAAGGGTCATCTTGCGGTTGAAGATGGTGTGAAGAGTGAAGGGAGCGGTAATGTGCGTATGGATATTATACTTTCACAAGATAATAAATTTGCAGCTGTTCAGTTGTTCCAATTTGTACCTTATACGTACACGCCGGTGACTTCTGTACATTATTACACGGGTAACGATGCAGCAACCGTATCGGCTTTCTTGTCGAAGTGTAAAGTGAGCTAAGCCGTAGGGTTCTACTGGACTTAACTTTAAGCTAGTGGGGATTAGTCGGTGACGGCTATCCCCATTTTTTTCATCAGGAAACAAGCATTCATGTTCTGGGCTACCCCTTCGCGCAAGCGATATGAGAAAGTAAGCTCATTATCGGTTATGTCGGCTTCGAAGCGGTAGTTGCGGATATCGTTGGGAAAAATGTCGGCAAGAGTACCGAGCATCAAGTCGTGGGTGGCGATGATGCCGTTTGCCTGTAAGGTCATGAACTGTTTGATGAGGGCGAGGGAACCTTTCTGTTTATCCGTTGAGTTGGTACCTTTCAATATTTCATCGAGAATGATGAATAGTTCCTCGCCAGCTTGCAGTTTGTCGATGATGAGTTTCAGGCGTTTGAGTTCGGCGAAGAAATAGGACTCATTGTCGGTCAGAGAGTCACTGGTACGCAAACTGGTGATGAGACGGGTGGGATATAGTTCCATTCGTTGGGTGCAGGTTGGGGCTCCGGTACAGGCCAGTAAATAGTTGATACCTACGGTGCGGAGGTATGTACTTTTACCCGCCATATTGGCACCAGTGATGATGATAAAGAAAGGACGTTTCTCGATGTCAATATCATTGCATACACATTTGTCGCGATTCATCAATGGGTGTCCCATTGCTTCGGCTCGGAGGCAGAAAGGTTCAATGGCAATGGTGGGATAAGAATATAGCGGATGATTGTAGGCGAAAGTGGCCAGTGAACAGAGGGCATCCATGTGTGCAATAGCTGTTAGCCAACGAGGAAGTTCCGAAGCATATTGTTCTTTCCAACCTTCAATACGCATGATCTGGCGGATTTCCCAAAAGAACAAACCGTTGAGAATGGCATACATGAAAGCGTTGTTTCGTTGGTCGAGTTCATCCATTAGTTTACTTAGGCGCTGGATAGAGTGAGAGGCCGTCTGTCTCTCGCCACCAATCCACTCTTTCACTTCGCTCAATACCTGGCTTTTCATCGGTTGGTTCTCCATAAGCCGGAGTAAGTTGGCATAAGTTGCCAGTATCTGCAGCTTCTTGCCATAAACAGCTTGCATCTTGGTGATTCTACCGGTGAAACTGAAGCTGGCAAATACGAAACACACCCATACGGCGCCACAAATGCTGGTTGGAATGATGCCCGCAATTGCCAGTGCGATGCACACGGCATTTGTTCCTCCGACTAACCATGGCAGCATACGAAATATTATATTTTTCCGGAAGATGCTCGGACTTTTTGCCCATGCCTTTAGTTCATCCTCGTCGGCGGCTTTCCCCTTATGCAGCAACCCTAAAATGCGAAACTCCTGCCGGAACTCCAATGCCGTAGCCAGTTCTCGGACGGCTTCCTGTCGGGCTTCTATTTCTGTTTTCTTTTCCAGATGTGTGTCCAGCCAGGCAGCTAACAGATTTTTCCCAAGTTGCGTACATGTCCGGTTGATGTATTGAAACAGGGAATGAGGACCGAAGACATCCAAATCGAAGCTATACAGATGTGCCGGGTCTACAAACTCTGCTCCATCCTCGAAGGATGCCGTGTCATAATTCAGTGCAGCAAGCTCTTGTTCGTTGATTTCTACTTTCTTCTCCAGATAGTCTTTCTGGTGGAACAGACGGTTATGATACTTTATTAATAGAATGAAAGGTAGAAGTGTTACGGCAATGATGCCCGTCAGCACTCCCCAGCCTGCCGACCAGAAGTATATGATGCCTGCTACTCCGGCAACGAACAATAGAAGTCGCAGAGTGCCTATGCAGTAAATCTCGTTTTGTACTTTATTCAGTTTCTGGCGCCCCTCTTCGGCAATATGCTGATAAGTGGCAGTTATCTCATTGATTGTGTTCATTATCTTCTTTTTCTTTGCTTGCAAAGGTAAAACAAGCCTGGGTTATAACCAAATGCTTATCCGGCTTTCTCCTGTTGATATATTAATGTTCGTTCCCATAAGGAGAAACTGTAGTTCCTATTAAAGGAAACTCCAATTCCCATTAAAGGAAACTGTCGTTTCCTAGTGGAAGAAACTATCGTTTCCAAGGATGGAAACTGTTGTTACTATGCGTGGGAAACTGCAATCACTAGGGATATTTATTTCCGTTACCTCCACTTTTTCTTTCATTTATTTGCTCTTCTTGGATAAATAATGTAACTTTCGCTCAAATAAAAGTGTTTTAGAAAGAAAAGCTTGCGGTATGAAAAGGTGGTGGTTATTGGGCATATTCGGGGTGTTGGTTGCTTTCCATGTGAGCGCCCAGCATGTGATATATGCCAACTTGAAGGAATTGGTGGAAGACCGTGGCGACACACTTTCCACTATGAAGGTAGAAAAGCGCTCTAAGAATCAGATTTTGCTGATGGGTGGCGCTGACTATCGCATCTCGGTAGACGATAATCCCGGTCTCTGCCGATACTTGAAATCCCGTTGTTATGCGGTGAGGTCGGACACGGCGCTGTACGTCAACTGCAAAAAAATGCGCTATAAACGCTTCCGTTTTGGCGGCTGGTATGCCCCTGCCATGTGGGTGCAGGGAAAGATTTATTTCTGTGCACAGCCCGTGGGCTCTGTGGCGGCAAGCACCACGCAACCTGCCGATGCAACAAAACTGGGCGGCGATGTAGGCACAGCTATTGCTGCGTCGGGACTGGTGAACGCCCGCGTTTACTATGAACTGAATCCGGAGACGGGAAAAGTAGAGTTCGTAGGAAAAGATAAAATGCTTCTTCTTCTAAAGAATGAACCGGAACTTCTGGAAGCCTTCCTACAGGAAAGTAGTGAGAGAGCGGAAGTCACAGGCAAGTACTTATTGCAATTGAAATGACGAAATGATAAATAAATCCCGGTATTCCTTGTTGATGCCGGGATTTATTTATATATTGCGGCAGCTTACGGAAGTAAACTGATGACATTTTGTAACCTTTCATTCTGCATGTTATGGAAATAACCTTAAGTAACACATTGCCCCCTTACCCCACTTTCGTTGAGGGAATCCGGCGGGCTCCCGACCGTGGCTTCACCCTTTCGCCTGCACAGACTGCCACGGCGTTGAAGAACGCATTGCGTTATATCCCCAAAGAACTACATGAGATCCTTGCCCCAGAGTTTATGGAAGAACTCCGTACCCGAGGGCGTATCTATGGTTACCGATACCGTCCGCAGGGCGACCTCAAAGCAAAACCGATTGATGCGTACAAGGGGAATTGCATTGAGGGCAAGGCATTTCAGGTAATGATTGACAATAATCTTTGCTTTGATATTGCTCTCTATCCTTACGAACTCGTCACTTACGGTGAGACGGGACAAGTGTGCCAAAACTGGATGCAATACCACCTTATCAAACAATACCTTGAGGTGTTGACGCAGGACCAGACACTCGTCGTCGAGAGTGGCCATCCGCTAGGCCTGTTCCGCTCCAAGCCTGAGGCGCCGCGCGTTATTATCACGAATGCAATGATGGTGGGGCTGTATGATAACCAGAAAGACTGGCACGTTGCCATGCAGATGGGTGTTGCCAACTATGGACAGATGACTGCTGGAGGCTGGATGTATATTGGTCCGCAAGGTATTGTGCACGGCACTTTCAATACCCTCCTGAATGCCGGACGCATGAAACTCGGTGTTCCTCAGGGAGGTGATTTACGGGGACATCTATTCATCTCTTCCGGTTTAGGAGGCATGAGCGGTGCCCAGCCCAAAGCGGCTGAAATGGCGGGAGCGGCTTCTATCATTGCCGAAGTGGATATATCCCGCATCGAAACCCGACATAGGCAAGGCTGGGTGGGGCACGTTACAGGCTCCATTCCTGAAGCATTCTCGCTGGCCCGTGAGGCGATGGATAGCAAGCAACCTATTTCTATAGCCTATCATGGTAACATTGTAGATTTGCTGGAATATGCTGTAGACCAATCTGTACATATCGATTTGCTATCCGATCAGACTTCCTGCCATGCTGTTTACGAGGGTGGTTATTGTCCGGTGGGATTGACATTTGAAGAACGTACGAACCTGTTGCATGAAAATCCTCGAAGGTTCTGCGGACTGGTAGATGGGTCGTTGGCTCGTCATTTCCGGGCTGTGAAAACGCTTGTGGCACGGGGCACTTACTTCTTTGATTATGGCAATTCCTTTATGAAAGCCATTTACGATGCCGGAGTTAGGGAGATTGCTAAAGAAGGAGATGATAAGAATGGCTTTATTTTTCCCAGTTATGTGGAAGATATTATGGGACCACAGCTTTTCGATTACGGTTACGGTCCGTTCCGTTGGGTATGCCTGAGTGGCAGACACGAGGATTTGATAAAGACCGACCACGCAGCTATGGATTGCATTGACCCGAATCGTCGCGGACAGGATTTGGATAACTACAACTGGATACGCGATGCGGAAAAGAACAATCTTGTAGTAGGTACGCAGGCACGCATTCTCTATCAAGATGCGGTGGGACGCATGAATATAGCATTGAAGTTTAATGAAATGGTGCGCAATGGTGAGGTCGGACCCATTATGTTGGGACGCGACCATCATGATGTCAGCGGTACGGACTCTCCTTTCCGGGAAACTTCGAATATAAAAGACGGAAGTAATGTGATGGCGGATATGGCTGTGCAGTGTTTCGCAGGAAACTGTGCGCGGGGAATGAGCCTCGTGGCATTGCATAATGGCGGTGGCGTTGGCATTGGAAAGGCGATTAACGGAGGATTCGGTATGGTATGCGATGGCAGCGAGCGGGTGGATGAGATACTCCGTTCGGCGATGCTGTGGGATGTGATGGGCGGTGTGGCGCGCCGTTCGTGGGCACGAAATGAGCATGCGATGGAGACGAGCGAAGAATTCAATAAGACACATGCTGATGGGTATCATATTACAATGCCGTATGTGGCGGATGACGAACTGGTTAATAAATATATATAGGCTACACCCCAATGCGGGGAGGTGGTAGGTAAACCACAGATTACTTAATATATAAGGATTACTTTTCTAACCTACCACCCCGCCCTTTGGGCACTTTGCTAAAAAAAAAGAATACTCAAAATATAAAACCAATATGAATAAAATCATTGAATGTGTTCCCAATTTCAGCGAGGGACGTGACTTGCAGAAGATAGACCAAATCATATCACCTTTCCGTGGAAAACAAGGTGTGAAACTCTTGGATTATAGTAATGATGAAGACCACAACCGGCTGGTAGTAACTGTTGTAGGTGAACCTGAGCCCCTTCGTGACGCTGTGCTCGAAGCCATCGGTATTGCCGTGCAGCTTATCGATCTCAACCACCATACCGGACAACATCCCCGCATGGGGGCTGTAGACGTAGTCCCTTTCATCCCCATCAAAAACGTAACGATGGAAGAAGCCATCGCCCTCTCCAAAGAAGTCGGTGCCGAAGTAGCAAAACGCTATAATCTCCCTGTCTTCCTATACGAGAAATCTGCTTCCGCCCCTCATCGCGAAAACCTTGCCGCTGTGCGTAAAGGCGAATTTGAAGGCATGGAGGAGAAGATAAAACTCCCCGAATGGCAACCCGATTTCGGATTTGCCGAACGTCATCCGACAGCCGGAGCAGTTGCTATCGGTGCCCGCATGCCATTGGTAGCCTATAACATCAACCTCAGCACCTCAAATTTGGACATTGCCCATGACATAGCCAAAAAAATCCGTTTCATTGGCGGAGGCCTGCGCTATTGCAAGGCTATGGGAGTGGAACTCAAAGACCGGGGTATCACACAAGTATCCATCAATATGACAGACTACACCCGCACTGCCCTCTACCGTGCTTTCGAACTAACCCGCATTGAAGCCCGTCGTTACGGAGTAAGCATTGTAGGTAGTGAGATTATCGGTCTGGTTCCGATGGAGGCACTCATTGATACGGCTTCTTATTATCTTGGTTTGGAGAATTTCTCCATGCAGCAAGTACTTGAAGCGCGGATAATGGAGGAATAACTGAATACGAATTATACAATTACACAAATAAAGTTTTAATATGACTGAAAACCTGATAATCTTTAATGCGCGTGTTGTGACGCCTATCGGTTTCTCCGCCCGTTGTGGCAAAGAAATGGGCGAGTTGTGCATTATTGATAATGCTACGATAGAAGTGACTGACGGCATTATTTCCTATGTCGGCCCTTCCCGGGGCGAGACTCGCGACGGGTATTACCAACGCTACTGGCACTATAACGCCCGTGGTAAATGCCTGTTGCCCGGCTTTGTCGACTCACATACGCACTTTGTATTTGGTGGCGAACGTGCCGAAGAATTCTCCTGGCGGTTGAAAGGCGAAAGCTACATGTCCATTATGGAGCGTGGCGGTGGCATTGTGAGTACTGTCAAGGCTACCCGTGAATGCCATTTTATTCAGCTTCGTTCCAAAGCCGAAAGCTTCCTGAAACAAATGAGCGCCATGGGCGTCACCACCGTAGAAGGCAAAAGCGGCTACGGATTGGATAAAGATACTGAACTTCTGCAACTCAAAGTCATGCGCAGCCTGAACAATGACGAGCATAAACGGGTGGACATCGTCTCCACTTTCTTGGGCGCACATGCTGTACCCGAAGAATACCAGGGACGTACAGACGAATACCTCGATTTCGTCATCAGCGAAGTTCTGCCCTGTGTCGCTAAAGATGAACTCGCCGAGTTCTGCGACATCTTCTGCGAACAAGGTGTTTTCTCCGTAGAACAATCCCGCCGACTGTTACAAGCCGCTAAGGAATGTGGCTTGGGATTGAAGCTTCATGCCGATGAAATTGTTCAGCTGGGCGGTGCCGAACTGGCTGCGGAACTCTTCGCCGTCTCTGCTGACCACCTGCTGCATGCATCCGATGAAGGCATTCGTGCCATGAGGGATGCCGGAACCGTAGCAACCCTGCTTCCTTTGACAGCTTTCGCCCTGAAAGAAAACTACGCCCGTGGCCGCGAAATGATAGATGCCGGATGTGCTGTAGCCCTTGCCACTGACCTCAATCCGGGCAGTTGCTTCTCCGGTTCCATCCCGCTGACTTTTGCCCTAGCGTGCATCTATATGCAGCTTACTATTGAAGAAGCCATCACTGCCCTCACCCTGAACGGTGCTGCCGCCCTGAATCGTGCGGATAGCATTGGTAGTATCGAGGTAGGAAAGAAAGGAGACTTTGTGGTGCTGAATACGGATAACTATCATTTCTTACCTTATTATATAGGTATGAATTGTGTCAACACTACCATTAAAGAAGGGGTGATTTATCCCGTGCTATAACCATTAAAAGAAAAATACCATGTTAGTTGAATTAACTGTAAAAGACTTTTTGAATAAAGTGGCGGGCAATGACCCCGTCCCCGGCGGTGGAAGTATTGCTGCCCTGAACGGCGCCGTAGCTTCGGCACTCACCGCCATGGTTGGCAACCTCACTATCGGTAAGAAGAATTACGAAGAACACGAGGAACTGATGAAACACATTGCCTCCCTTGCTATGAAAGCGAAAGATGTTTTCATTGCTGATATAGACCGTGACTCGGAAGCTTACGATGCTGTGTTTGCCTGCTTCAAGATGCCCAAAGCCACTGATGAAGAAAAAGCTGCCCGCAGTGCTGCCATCCAGGAAGCCACCAAGCATGCTGCCCTCGTCCCCATGCAGGTGGCCCGCAATGCCTATGAACTGATGTCCATCATTACCGATGTCGCTCGCCTCGGAAACAAAAATGCTGTGACTGATGCTTGTGTGGCTCTGATGTCCGCCCGTACCGCTGTACTGGGGGCTTTGCTGAATGTCCGTATCAACTTGGGGTCCATTAAGGATAAAACCTTTGCCGATGAACTCCAAAGAGAAGCTGACATATTGGAGCGTCTGGCCTGTGAACGCGAAAAAGAAATATTGGATGCTATTAACCAAGAATTAAGAGTATGAAAAATGTTTATCATGTAGGGTCTGGTGAACTCACTTTCGACATCATCGAACGAATCATCAACGAAAACCTGAAACTGGAACTGGCTCCCGAAGCCAAGGAACGGATACAGAAGTGTCGCGACTACCTCGACCATAAGATAGCCGAGTCCAAAGACCCCCTGTACGGTATTACCACAGGCTTCGGCTCCCTGTGCAGCAAAAATATATCCCCTGACGAACTGGGCACTTTGCAGGAAAACCTGATTAAAAGTCATGCTTGCAGTGTAGGCGAAGAAATACGTCCCGTTATTGTTAAACTGATGATGTTGCTCAAAGCTCATGCTCTTTCTCTGGGACATAGCGGTGTGCAAGTCATTACTGTACAGCGTATTCTCGATTTCTTCAACAACGACGTGATGCCTATTGTCTACGACCGCGGCTCACTCGGTGCATCCGGTGATCTGGCTCCTCTTGCCAATCTCTTCCTGCCGCTTATCGGCGTAGGCGATGTTTATTATAAAGGTAAGAAGCGCGAAGCCATCAGTGTTCTCGATGAATTTGGCTGGGAACCGGTGAAACTAATGAGTAAAGAAGGTCTGGCCTTACTCAATGGTACGCAGTTCATGAGTGCTAACGGTGTGTTTGCCATTCTGAAAGCTTTCCGCCTCTCTAAGAAAGCCGACCTCATTGCCGCTCTTTCTCTTGAAGCTTTCGATGGCCGCATCGACCCTTTCATGGATTGCATTCAGCAGATCCGTCCGCACCGGGGGCAAATCGAGACAGGCGACAACTTCCGCAAACTCCTGGAAGGCAGTGAAATCATAGCTCAGTACAAAGCACACGTACAAGATCCGTATTCTTTTCGCTGTATTCCCCAAGTACATGGCGCCACGAAAGATGCCATCCGCTATGTATCTTCCGTCCTGCTAACTGAAATCAATTCCGTAACGGATAATCCCACGATCTTCCCCGATGAAGACCGTATCATTTCCGGTGGAAACTTCCACGGACAGCCGCTTGCCATTTCTTACGACTTCCTTGGCATTGCCCTTGCCGAATTGGGCAACATCTCCGAGCGACGGGTGGCACAACTTATCATGGGACTGCGCGGCTTGCCCGAATTCTTGGTAGCCAATCCCGGTTTGAATTCCGGCTTTATGATACCGCAATATGCTGCTGCCTCTATGGTCAGCCAAAATAAGATGTATTGCTATGCCGCCAGCAGCGATTCTATTGTCTCCTCCAACGGACAAGAAGATCATGTCAGTATGGGGGCCAATGCCGCTACCAAGTTGTATCGCATTATGGACAATCTGGAGCACATCCTTTCCATTGAACTGATGAATGCAGCACAGGGTATTGAGTTCCGCCGTCCGCTGAAAACCTCTCCGGCTTTGGAGCGCTTTCTGAACGAATATCGCAAGGAAGTCCCTTTTATTAAAGATGATATCGTCATGTACAAAGAGATTCATAAGACAGTAGCTTTTCTGAATCGGACTAAGTTCGACTACTGATTTCCTTCCCAATAAATATGCGATATCTATAATAAATATTAATATAGCTTATCTTGTCAGGAAACTCAATTGGCGAATTGAGTTTTCTTTCTATATTTGCCCAGTTTTATTCCGAAAGTGGACATTCCTCTGCTTGAAATCTAAAAATCTAAAGAGAAAATAGAAATGAAAACGGGCGACAACATGAAAGAGACCCCTTCGAGGTTGGAGTTACGGGAGCGTATCATCGATACGGCTCTGCAATCTTTTGCTACCCACGGTATCAAAAGCATTACGATGGATGACATTGCGGCAGCACTGGGCATCTCCAAACGTACTTTGTATGAAGTTTTTGCTGATAAAGAAACGTTACTTATGGAATGCCTGTTGAAGGCACAACGTGAGGGAGACGCTTATGTGAAAGATGTCTATGATAAAGCTTCGAATGTGTTGGAAGTTTTATTGAAACTCTATCAACGGAGTATCGAAAAGTTCCATAACACCAATAAAAAGTTTTTTGAAGACATCAAGAAATACCCCAAAGTATATGATGCATTAGTGAAGCGTCGCAACCGGGATTCCGAGGAAACAATAGCTTTCTTTAAATTGGGTATAAAACAAGGTTACTTTCGCGACGACGTTAATTTTGCTATTGTAAACTTGTTGGTACGCGAACAGCTCGACTTGCTGATGAATACAGACCTTTGCAAAGAGCATTCTTTCCTTGAGGTATATGAGTCCATCATGTTCACCTATCTCCGGGGGATTTCTACAGAAAAAGGGGCTCGAAAGCTGGAAGAATTCATTCAGGAGTATCGGCAGAAACGACAAGCCAGTACGGAATGACCAAATAATCTTTAAACATATAGATTGATTTTTTATGGACAGACAACTAATTTTAGTAGGCAAAAAGATGATGTTGACTGTGGTTTTGGCGTGGGCTGTCGGCTCCGTTCATGCACAGGAAACTAAAGAAACCCTAACCTTGACCCTCGACAAAGCACTGGAAATTGCACTCAGCGATAATCCGACGATAAAAGTAGCTGAAGAGGAGATAGCCCTGAAAAAAGTGGCTAACAAGGAAACTTGGCAGAATTTGTTGCCGGAAGCCAGTATTGGCGGAACATGGAACCATACGATTACGGCAGCCCAGATGAATCTTGGCGGTCAGTCGTTCAAAATGGGTCAGGACAATTCGAATACCGTAAGCGGAGCTTTGAATATCAGCTTACCGTTATTTGCTCCTTCGGTCTACAAAGCAATGTCTATGACGAAAACAGACATAGAACTGGCAGTAGAGAAATCCCGCGCTTCCAAGCAGGATTTGATAAATCAGGTTACCAAAGCTTATTATCAGATGATGCTGGCACAAGACTCTTATGAAGTTTTGCAGAAGAGCTATAAATTGGCGGAAGACAATTATAATGTAGTCAATGCAAAATACCAACAGGGGGCTGTCAGTGAGTTTGATAAGATTAGTGCTGAGGTGCAGATGCGTAGCGTTAAGCCGAATGTGATTTCGGCGGGCAATGCCGTTACTTTATCCAAACTTCAACTGAAGGTGTTAATGGGAATTACGGAAGATATTGATATTAAAATAGACGATAATCTGGCTGGGTATGAAACTGATTTGTTTGCCAATCAACTCAATACTACCGACGAAGGTTTGGTTAATAATACTACGATGAAGCAGTTCGAGCTGAATCTGAAATTGCTTAATCAGAACTTGAAGTCTTTGAAGACGAATTTTATGCCGACACTGGGCATGAGTTATCAATACCAGTATCAGTCATTGTATAATGACAACTGGAATGTTTTTGACTACAATTGGGGCGGAAGTTCTTCATTGGTGTTCACCCTGAATATTCCTCTTTATAAGGCAAGTAACTTTACGAAACTGAAAAGTACACGGATTCAGATGAACCAGTTGCGGGAGAATCGCACGAATACGGAACGCCAGCTGAATATGCAGGTAACCAGCTACAAAAACAACATGGCGGCAAGCTCCGAGCAGGTTGTGAGTAACAAGGAAAACGTGATGCAAGCTCAGAAGGCGGTGGAAATTGCCGGTAAGCGCTACGAAGTAGGTAAGGGCACAGTGCTGGAACTGAATAGCTCCCAGGTATCTCTGACCCAGGCTGAACTGACTTATAACCAATCTATTTACGACTATCTGGTGGCTAAGGCTGATCTTGACCAGGTTTTGGGTCGTAATTATTAAATTAACAAGTAGAAATATATAATCACAACGATATGAAAAAAAGTTTTCAATTAATCGCCCTGGTGGCCGTTGCACTACTGAGTTCATGTAGTGGTGGAGAGAAAGACAAGGCTGCGACTGGAAAAGTGGAAGAAAAACCAAGAGTGAAACTGGCCTCTGTGACCGCACGTCCTGTTGACCAGATACAAGAGTATACAGCTACGGTGCAGGCTGAGGTGAAGAATAACATTGCTCCTTCTTCTCCCGTACGTATCGATCGGATTTTTGTAGAAGTGGGCGACCGCGTGGCTAAAGGCCAGAAACTGGTACAGATGGATGCTGCCAGTCTGAAGCAGGCGAAGTTTCGTCTGGATAACCAGGAAATAGAGTTCAAACGTACTGATGAATTATATAAGGTGGGCGGTACTTCCAAATCCGAATGGGATGCAGCCAAGATGGCGCTGGACGTACAGCAGACCACTTATAAGAATTTATTGGAAAACACTGCTTTGCTTAGCCCCATCAATGGTGTGGTGACAGCCCGTAACTATGACAATGGTGATATGTACAGTGGTGGCAATCCTGTACTGACCGTAGAGCAGATAACTCCGGTGAAACTTATGATTAACGTTTCCGAAGGCTACTTCACGAAGGTAAAGAAGGGTGCTTCAGTAGCCGTAAAGGTAGATGTTTACGGAGACGAGGAATTTGAAGGCAAAATCAGCCTTATTTATCCAACTATTGATGCGAATACCCGTACCTTCCCCGTAGAAGTACAGTTGGCTAACCGCGACCAGAAGGTACGTCCGGGTATGTTTGCACGTGTGACGTTGAACTTCGGAACGCAGGATCACGTGGTTGTGCCCGATTTGGCTATTGTGAAGCGTGCCGGTTCAGGCGACCGCTATGTTTATGTGTATAAAGATGGCAAAGTGTCTTATAACAAGGTGGAACTGGGTCGTCGGATGGACACTGAATACGAATTACTTTCAGGTGTGGACAACAATTCACAGGTGGTTGTTGCCGGACAGTCGAAGCTGGCCGACGGTGTGGAAGTGGAAGTAGAGAAATAATGATTAACGATTAGTGATTAATGGTTAGCACCAGATGCTTTCTGATTAATCACTGCTCACTAACAAACTAATCACTAATAACATGAGTTTATACGAAGGAGCGGTTAAAAAACCGATTATGACCTCGCTTTGCTTCCTGGCAGTAGCGATATTTGGTCTGTTCTCTTTGTCGAAATTACCGGTGGACCTTTATCCGGATATTGAGACCAACACCATCATGGTGATGACCTCCTATGCCGGTGCCAGTGCGTCGGATATTGAGAACAACGTGACCCGTCCGTTAGAGAATACGCTGAATTCTGTCAGCAACTTGAAGCATATCACCTCCCGTTCATCGGAGAATATCTCTGTAATTACGCTGGAGTTCGAGTATGGATATGACATCGATGTGCTGACAAATGATGTGCGCGATAAGCTGGATATGGTAAGTTCTCAGCTCCCCGATGAGGTGGAGACACCTATCATCTTCAAGTTCAGCACGGATATGATTCCTATCCTGTTGCTCTCCGTACAGGCGGATGAAAGTCAGCCGGCACTCTATAAGATATTGGATGATAACATCGTGAACCCGTTGGCGCGTGTGCCGGGTGTGGGTACGGTGTCTATTTCCGGTGCACCCAAGCGCGAGGTCAATGTGTATTGCGACCCCAACAAACTGGATGCATATAATCTTTCTGTGGAAACCATCAGCTCTATTATCAGCGCTGAAAACCGCAACACTCCTGGCGGTACGTTCGACGTGGGAAACAACACCTATTCGTTGCGCGTAGAAGGTGAGTTTAAGGACCCTAAGGAGATGGCGAACATCGTGGTGGGCACGCACAACGGCGCTTCTGTTTATCTCCGTGATGTGGCAACCATAGTGGACTCTGTGGAGGAGCGTGCGCAGAAGACTTACAGTAACGGTGTGCAGGGTGCCATGATTGTAGTGCAGAAACAGTCCGGTGCTAACTCTGTGGCCATTTCGCAGAAGGTAATCGACATGTTGCCGCAGTTGCAGAAATCGTTGCCGAGCGATGTGAAGCTGGGCATCATTGTCAATACTTCTGATAACATTCTGAATACCATTGATAGTTTGGAGGAGACCATCATGTACGCCATGCTGTTTGTAATTCTGGTGGTATTCATCTTCCTGGGACGCTGGCGTGCTACGGTAATTATCTGTATCACAATTCCGATGTCATTGGTGGCCTCATTCATTTATCTGGGGATCATTGACGGCGGTTCGCTGAATATTATCTCGCTCTCTTGTCTCTCCATTGCTATCGGTAATGTGGTGGACGATGCCATTGTGGTACTTGAGAATGTGACCACCCATATTGAACGAGGGTCCGAACCGAAACAAGCGGCAGTGCATGCCACGAATGAGGTGGCTATTTCTGTAATTGCTTCGACGCTGACCATGATTGCGGTATTCTTCCCGTTGACTATGGTAAGCGGTATGTCCGGTGTGCTGTTCCGTCAGTTGGGCTGGATGATGTGTGTGATTATGACTGTTTCCACAATCTCAGCTTTGTCGTTCACTCCGATGATGTGTGCGCAGCTTTTGCGTTTGCAGAAGAAGCAGAGCAAGATGTTCATTGCATTTTATAAACCTATTCAACGGGGGCTTGATAATCTGGACGTGTGGTATCAGAACCGTCTGAACTGGGCTGTCCGCCATCGTGCTACCGTTATTGTGGGTTGTGCCATATTCTTTGGGGCAAGTTTGTTCTGTGCCAAGTACATCGGCTCGGAATTCTTCCCGGCAGCCGACAACAGTCGTATCGGTGTCAACCTGCAATTGCCCATCGGTGCACGTGTAGAGCGTGCTCAGGCGTTGGCTTCGGAACTGACGGACAAGTGGATGAAGCGTTACGAGGGTGTAATGAAGGTCTGCAACTATACTGTGGGACAAGCCGATTCGGATAATACTTTCGCTTCGATGCAGGACAATGGCAGCCATATCATTAGCTTCAACATCAGTTTGGTGAGCCCTGCCGACCGTGATATTTCGTTGGAAGCCGTCTGCGACGAGATGCGTGAAGACTTGAAGGGTTATCCTGAGTTGGACAAGGCACAGGTTATTTTAGGTGGTAGTACCGGTGGTATGAGTGCCCAGGCCAGTGCCGACTTTGAAGTTTATGGATATGATTTTACTGCTACGGATAAAGTTTCGGCCGAGCTGAAAGAAAAATTGCTGAAAGTAAAAGGTGTGAGTGAAGTGAATATCAGTCGTCAGGATTATCAGCCTGAATATCAAGTGGACTTTGATCGCGAGAAACTGGCGTTGCACGGACTGAACTTATCGACGGCCTCTACTTATTTGCGTAACCGTGTGAACGGAGCTTTGGCTTCTTATTACCGTGAAGACGGTGATGAGTACGATATCCGCGTGCGCTATGCTCCTGAGTTCCGTACTAAGATTGAAGATTTGGAGAATATCCTTATTTATACGCCTTCAGGTGAGGGCATCCGTGTAAAGGATCTCGGTAAAGTAGTAGAGCGTTCGGCTCCTCCCACCATTGAGCGTAAGGACCGTGAACGTATTGTTACCGTATCTGCAGTTATTTCCGGTGTTCCATTGGGTGACGTGGTGAAGGATGGTAATGCTATTGTTGAGAAGATGGATTTGCCAAGTGGAATTTCTATCCAGATTTCGGGTTCTTACGAAGATCAGCAGGATTCGTTCTCCGATTTGGGTACGCTGGCTGTGTTGATTATCATTCTGGTATTTATCGTGATGGCGGCCCAGTTCGAATCTCTGAGTTATCCGTTCATCATCATGTTCTCCATTCCATTTGCATTCAGCGGTGTGCTGATGGCACTCTTCTTTACGGGCACTAACCTGAACGTAATGAGTTTGTTGGGTGGCATCATGTTGATTGGTATTGTGGTGAAGAATGGTATTGTGCTTATCGATTATATTACGCTTTGCCGCGAACGAGGCATGGCGGTGCTCCACTCTGTGGTTACGGCAGGCCGTAGCCGTCTGCGTCCGGTATTGATGACAACGCTGACCACGATCCTCGGTATGGTGCCGATGGCTGTTGGGCAGGGTGAAGGTGCCGAGATGTGGCGTCCGTTGGGTGTGGCTGTAATCGGTGGTCTGACGGTATCTACTATTCTGACATTGATTCTTGTTCCTGTGCTTTACTGTTCATTTGCCGGTATTGGTATCAAGCGTAGCCGTCGTAAGAACAAGAAAAACCGTGAACTGAACGATTACTATCAGGCTCATAAGGAGAAAATGACGAAACCCAGAAAACAATAAATCAAAAAGATATGAAATCCGTATTTATTACATTCGACCAAGCGTTCTTTGAGCGCATTATGGCGTTGCTCGACCGCCAGGGTTGCCGTGGATTCAGCTACTGGCAGCAAGTACAGGGACGTGGCAGCAAGACGGGGGAACCGCATTATGGTAGCCATGCATGGCCCAGTATGTGTTCCGCCATCATCACTGTAGTGGATGATGCAAAAGTAGACCCGTTGCTCGATGCGCTTCACCGGATAGACGAGGAGACCCAACAACTCGGTCTCCGGGCATTTGTCTGGAACATTGAGAAGACGATATAAGTGTGACTGTACTGAATGGGCATCCTACATAGATAAGGACAGGCCCCCTACATAGCGAAGAGAGGGAAATCTTACAAAACGTGAAGATTTCCCTTTCTTTTTATGTCTTTTCCCTATCTTTGCAGCTCCTTTATGGACAACATGGAAAAGAATTATCTGAAATATACCTGCATTTGGGCATTTGTGATACTGACAGGCCTGTTACTGATGTACTTCCTGCCAGGATTTACGGTAGGCGAACATGTGATGAGGCGTGTCGACCTGCTGGGAGATGTGCGTGTACCGACTACCGCTCCCGTTGAAGAAGTAGACAGTTTTCTTCCCCCGCCGCCCAAGGTGAAACCGGCTTTTGTGGATACCTGTCGTGCGGGTATGACGTGCATTGAAGATTATAGTGATTCTACCTTGCGGGGAATGACACCTTTTTATCGGGCACTGGATGAACTGACCCAGCGTCCGCGTCAAGTGCGCATTGCAGTTTTCGGAGACTCTTTTATTGAAGCGGACATCCTGACGGCAGACTTGCGGGATATGTTGCAGAGCAAATACGGTGGTTGTGGAGTCGGCTTCGTCACCATTACTTCCATGACCAGTGGATTCCGCCCTACGGTACGCCACTCTTTCAGTGGCTGGCAAAGTCATTCCGTGATGGATTCCACTTTCTTCGACCGTAAGAAACAAGGAATTTCCGGACATTACTTCGTTCCCCGTCCCGGTGCTTATGTGGAACTGAAAGGACAGAATAAATACGCTTCCCATCTGGATACTTGCCAGCAGGCTTCTATCTTCTTTTATAGTAAAGGTGAAGTTACTCTTTCCGTTAATGTCAACCGGAATGAGAAACAAACCCGCACTTTCTCTTCTACAGAAGACTTGCAGGAAATGAAGGTGGACGGTCACATCGGTTCCGTTCGTTGGACGGTGGATGAGGCGGATTCTACCTTATTCTATGGTCTGGCAATGGATGGCAAGCAGGGAATTATCCTGGATAACTTCTCTCTGCGCGGCAGTTCGGGCTTGTCATTGCGTTCGGTTCCTATATGGATGATGCATGAATTTAATGACCAGCGTCCTTACGATTTAATCATCCTGCAATATGGTCTGAACGTTGCTACCGAGCGCGGGCGGAATTATGATAAATATATCGCCGGCATGCAGACTACCATTGAACACCTGAAGGAGGCATTTCCACAGGCGGGCATATTGATTGTGAGTGTGGGCGACCGTGATTACAAGACCGAAGACGGGACCCTGCGCACTATGCCCGGCATCAAAAATCTGGTACGCTATCAACAGAACCTCGCAGCCGACAATGACATTGCTTTCTGGAATATGTTTGAAGCGATGGGAGGAGAGGGAAGCATGGCGAATCTGGTGCATGCCAAGCCTTCTTTGGCGAATTATGATTATACACACATCAATTTCCGGGGTGGCAAGTACCTGGCAGGCTTGCTTTATGAGGCGCTTGTGTATGGAAAGGAACAGTATGACAGGAGGCGGGCGTATGAGGCGGAATAATTTCTTTATTATGATTCTTTTCCTATTGTGCTTTTTGCCTGTTCATGCTCAGGATGCTATTCCTTCCTGTCCCCTTATCAGTGAAATCACGGCAGATTGTGACACCCTCCGTTCTTATTCCCAGCGTACGGACACCGTTTCCATTCCTCAAATCGCTTTCCCGACTGCCTTCCGGCAACTCGGTGCCAATGAACTGACAGATAGCCTCGGCATCCTCAACCCTTTCTGGGAGAAGTTGCGCTTGTTATACTCCGGCTTCTCTACTGATACCATCCGTATCGTACACGTTGGCGACAGTCATATCCGTGGACATATTCTTCCCCGCACTACCGGAACGCTGCTTGCAGAAACCTTTGGTGCTGTTTCCTATATCGATAAAGGTATTAATGGTGCTTTTTGTATCACCTTCACCCGTCCCGACCGTATTTCAGAAATTGCTGCCTTGCATCCCGACCTCGTTATTCTCTCTTTCGGAACGAATGAGAGCCATAACCGTCGTTACAATACCTTGGCTCACTATCGCCAGATGGACGAATTGGTGCGTATGCTCCGTGATAGCTTGCCCAACGTCCCTCTGCTAATGACGACACCTCCCGGTTCTTACGACAGTTTTCGGAAAAGTCGCCGCCGCATGTATAGCGTTAATCCCCGCACTTCCATTGCCGTAGAAACCATACGGCGCTTTGCCGATGACAACGGACTTGCCGTGTGGGATATGTACGAAGCTGTGGGCGGAAGACAACGTGCTTGTCTGAACTGGCAGGAAGCCGGACTGATGCGTCCGGACCATGTGCACTATCTTCCTGAGGGATATGTATTGCAGGGAGAATTATTTTATCAAGCCCTTTTAAAAGCCTATAATGATTATGTGGGATATTGACTTCGACCGTCTGCGTGATGTATTTGTTTATGATCCGCAAGCACCGATGATATTCAGTAGCGGCATTTTCTTGTGGTTGTTTGCAGCATTTATTCTGATATATTTGCTGTTGCAACGCCGTCTGACTGCACGGTTACTATTTGTTACCGCGTTCTCCTATTATTTCTATTATAAAAGTAGCGGCACTTATTTTTTCCTGTTGGCGCTCGTCACGGTGGCGGACTTCTTCATAGCCCGTCTTATGGCAGCCGGTACCGTGCGCTGGCAACGTAAAATGTGGGTAGTGGTGAGCCTTTTCATTAATCTCGGTTTGCTTTGTTACTTCAAGTACACCAATTTCTTGGGAGATGTTTTTGCTTCGCTTGTGGGAGGCACGTTTCATCACTATGATATATTCCTTCCTGTGGGTATCTCCTTCTTCACTTTTCAGTCGCTCAGTTACACTATTGATGTGTATCGTAAAGATATAACTCCCCTGACCAATTTGCTGGATTATGCCTTTTATGTTTCTTTCTTCCCGCAGTTGGTGGCAGGGCCTATTGTGCGTGCACGTGACTTTATTCCGCAGATTCGTCGTCCGCTGTTTGTCTCCCATGAGATGTTCGGCCGGGGAATATTCCTGATAGCAAGCGGTCTTTTCAAGAAAGCGATTATTTCAGATTATATCAGCGTGAACTTTGTAGAGCGCATCTTTGATAACCCTACGCTCTATTCCGGAGTGGAGAACCTGATGGGTGTTTATGGGTATGCCCTGCAAATCTATTGCGATTTCTCTGGTTATAGTGATATGGCTATCGGTATCGCCTTGCTTCTCGGCTTCCACTTTAATAAAAACTTCGATTCACCTTACAAATCGGCTTCCATAACGGAGTTTTGGCGACGTTGGCATATCTCGCTTTCCAGTTGGCTGAAAGATTATCTTTATATCTCTTTGGGGGGAAACCGGAAAGGAAAAATACGGCAGTATGCTAATCTTATCATTACCATGTTTTTGGGTGGTTTGTGGCATGGCGCTTCCTGGAATTTTGTAGTTTGGGGATTATTCCACGGCGTGGGCCTGGCTGCACATAAGTTCTGGATGACGTTGACCGGACGGAAAAAGGGAGAAGAAAGCCACGGTATCCGCCGCTTCTTCGGCATACTTATCACGTTCCATTTTGTTTGTTTCTGCTGGATATTCTTCCGGAATGCAGATTTTTCCACTTCATTGGATATGATAAAGCAAATCTGTACCACTTTCCGCCCGCAACTTTTCCCGCAGTTGATTGCAGGATATTGGGAAGTGTTTGCCCTGATGGCATTAGGATTCATCCTGCATTTCTGTCCCGACCGTTGGGAGAGTGCTTGCTGTAAAACAGTAATCCGCCTCCCCCTTGCGGGAAAGGCGGTACTAATGCTTGCTTTGATTTATCTGGTGATTCAGATGAAGAGTACGGAGATTCAGCCCTTCATCTATTTCCAGTTTTAATCTATTTCAATTTCGTCAATAAACATATAAGCCGCTTTGCCTTCACCTGCATGCCCTTTCGGCAGGGCAGGACTACGTTTGATGACTACCTTCACATACCGTGCTTTCACTGGGTGGAAGGTTATGTCGTAGTTTTCCACAGCTTTCTTATCAATATTTGTTTCTGCCGGAATATCTTTTGAAGCTACCTGGCGGAACTCCTTATTATCATCTGATACTGATACTACCAGCCCCGTGCTACCCATAATCCAGGCACTCATATCAACAATGGCATTCGTAGCCACCCGTTTGATTTCCATTTCCTGTCCCAAGTCGATGATAGCTTCTACATCGCCGCCTACGAAGCCTAACCAGGCTCCTGTGGCATAACTATCATTACCTTTCATACCATCCACCAAAGTAATGGCACCTTTGAATTTATATTTTTCCGATGGCTGGAATGTTAGCTCGATAGGACAATAAGTAGCCTTATTGAAAGAAATCTTTTTGCTTACTACTTTACTTTTTCCTTCCGGACGGATCACTGCTGCCTGGAAATCTGCTGTTTCAGTGATGACAACAGGTTCTGTATATTTCAGTGAAGCAGTAGTAGGCTCTGTTCCATCCAGTGTATAATAAATAGGAGCGTCATCAATAGTGCTTAATGTTATTGTAACCGCTTTCTTATCTGTATCAGGCGTAAAATCAGCTTTCAGATCGAATACATGCTTGGCATAGTTGAAACCGTCTCTTTGATAGAACTTCATGAGGCGGGCCAGACGTTTGGTGAAATCCTTGAAATCTTTCTTTTCGGGCTGTGTCCATTGTACTTCGGCAAGAGCAGCCATGCGTGGCAATATCATGTATTCCACATGTTCGGAAGAGTGGATATATTCTGTCCATAAGTTGGCTTGGGCACCAAGAATATGCCTGCTTTGTTCTTCGGTAAGTGCTGCCGGCACTGGCTCCAGACTATATACTTTCTCAATGGGCACGTAACCGCCGATACCAAGAGGTTCATCTTGTGTATCTGCTGTCTGGTAATAGTCGAAATAGCAGAAAGAGGTTGGTGTCATGATAACATCGTGTCCCAGTTGTGCTGCCTTGATGCCGCCTTCCATACCACGCCATGACATTACTGTTGCGTTAGGAGCTACGTCACCATCCAATATTTCATCCCAGCCGATAATCTGGCGCCCCTTGCTGTTCAGGAACTCTTCGATGCGTGTCATACAATAACTTTGCAGACGGTCTTCGGCAGTATGGTTCTTATCTGCCTTCAAACCTTCCGCTTTGATACGTGCCTGGCATTTTGGGCATTTTTCCCAACGGGTGCGTGGAGCTTCATCTCCACCGATATGTACATACTTCGACGGGAATATTTCTACGATTTCAGCCATTACATCTTCCAGGAACTGCATGGTTTCATCATTACCCACGCAAAGCACATCTTCGAAAATACCCCAGCGCGGGCATACTTCGTACGGACCACCCGTACACCCCAGTTCCGGATACGCAGCCAATGCAGCAAGCATGTGGCCGGGCAGGTCTACTTCCGGAATTACCGTAATGTAACGTTCCTGCGCATATTTCACGATTTCTTTTGCTTCCTCTTGTGTAAAGAAACCACCATATGGCGTATTATCGTATTCCTGTGTATTTCTTCCAATTACGGTGTGGCTGCGTTGAGAACCCACTTCTGTCAGTTTTGGATACTTCTTGATTTCAATACGCCAACCTTGGTCATCCGTCAGGTGCCAATGGAAAGTATTCATGTTGTGTAGCGCCAGCAAGTCAATGTACTTCTTCATAAATTCAAGGGGGAAGAAGTGGCGGGATACGTCGAGGTGCATGCCGCGATACGAGAATCGTGGTTCATCTTTAATTTCTCCTGCTGGTATTAGGATGGTTGCTCCTTTTGCTTCGGCAGGAATCGATTTGCGCAAAGTCTGAATACCGTAGAATACTCCGTTTTCGGTCTGGCCATTGATGCTGATACCTTCGGGGGTGGTGGTCAGCACATAACCTTCTTTGTTTGCAATGCCCGGGGCGAGTCCCAGTGTGATTGCATTTTTCACTTGTTCGCCTGCTGCGATAGCTTTTGTTTTCGGTGCATAGCCTGTGGATTGTTGGATGTATTCCGACAGAAACTCAGCATTGCGTTGCAATAAGGTATTGCTTTCCGGATAGGCGATAAGAACGTTTTCGTTCAGTTTGAACGGAGTTGTTTGGGTTAAACTTACCTCTTGGGGGAGAGGTATTACTTGGTAGTTAGCTTCTTTCTCCGTACTACACGAAGCGCATGCCAAGGCGAGAGCACTCGCGAGGAGTGCGTGGTTAAGTTTTCTCATCATAAAATTGATTAGTATTAGTAAGTTCCTTGCAAATATAAGGTTTTTGTATAGGACAAAATACAATATCGTACTATTTTTGTATACTGTAGTATACAAAAAATGGCTTTGATGCTTTCTTTTCTTTCCGCCTTTTCCACCCACAGAAAAAAGACTTCTCTTATCTTTTGGAAAATGTTGATGACTGGCGTGCTGAAGCCTGGAGTTATGAACTGCTGTTAGAGCAAATTGATTTAAGGATATTCGATATCGGTATATGGCAGGATTAGTTAGTTGCTGGCGGAGAGTCGGATTATGGGAGCCGCCCTTGCAACTCTGATTGAAGTATGAATTTATGTAATATATGTATATAGAAGCATGCTTTGTTTTGGTTTAGACAAACTGGAGTTAAGCTGATTAAAGCAGGAAGTCATACAATATTCTTCATTGGTTACAATATTCTCAAGTTCGTAAATTTGGCATTAACTATTGATTATGATTGAGGAGGTTATTTGCATGGAAGCAAGGTCAGTGTACACTAAACTTGGGTACAGAACCTTACTATCCTCGTTGATTATTTATAGAAGTCAATGGTCTCTTTGATTAATATATCTATTGGAGTATAGTTTTCAACATTTCCAGTCTCATTATATAGTAAATAATCAATGGCAGCTCTCATGGCTGCTTCGCCTTGATATTCCGGACGCTCGGCTATAAGGAAATCTATACTACCACTTTTCAGACAATCGACATTTTTCTTATTTGTTCCAAAACCTATTAATTTGATGTTAGTGATATTGCGTTCTTTAAAGTATTCTGCAATAAGATATCCTTTGGTATCGAAAACTGCGGCACCGCCAATATCATGGTATTCATCAAATAAACAATCGAGAAGCCTATCATTCTCTTTTTTATTTTCATAATTGTATTGCCCAGAATGCACTTTTATGTGTGGAAAATGTTCTTTCAAGTAAGTTATGAAACCATAAGACCTGCTTAGTGATTGTATTGATGTCTTGTCTCCAACTCTTTGGGGTTGAAAGAGAACGGCATCTTTTCCGTCTTCTAATATAGTTGTTAATAGCTTTGCTTGTACAATCCCCGTCTGATACGGATGTGGCCCAAAAAAAGCCAAGGGCTTTGTATTTTCAACAGCCGTGTCAATATAAATATAGGGGATATTCTTTATAAAGAGCTGATTAGCAAACATGAAAGTTTCATCAAAAAAGGAAGGTCCTATAAGTATAGCATCCGATTTCATAGATAGTGCTTTGTCAAAAGCCTCACGACACGAGTGAATGTTAAACTGGTTGTAATAAAGGAAATTAAGCTTTACCTCAATGTGAGCCGAGTAATAGATCATATGCTCTATTCCTCTCTTCACAGCATGCCAATAATCTCCCTCTGCGTGTTGTGGAAGAATGGCCAATATTCGAAATCGTTTATTCTCTTCCTTAGCTTGAATACCGAAAGATTTCGAGTAGTCAATCTTTATTAACACTTCTTCAATTTTTTTTCTACTATCTGCTGATACTTCACCTCTATTGTGTATAACTCTGTCAACAGTTCCAGTTGAAACGCCTGCCAGTTCAGCAATATCCTTAATTCTATATTTCTTAGCCATAGCTTCTACAATCTTATTTGGGTGCAAAGATAATAATAATACTCTTCCGTGCAAATACACGGAGTGGTATTTGATGGTAAAAACGATATACTTCGCTGATTTTGTGAGTATTTAATGTGTTGTATAACATGTTATTTAATTTGTTTTATCTCTGTAAATTCCCATATATTTGCAAAGACACGGAATTGCACGGATTTGTTAATATATTGGATGTCAATAGTTTAGTGAAAATAATGCGGTTTTCGTGTGTTTTAAATGTAATTCGCACGGTTAAATGAATAATAAAAATGCATTTTATATGAAACTGATTAAAATTTTTCTTTTGACTATTATTCCCTTCACTTATGTCCATGGAGCGGATCACAACATTACATCCTTCGGTGCTAAAGCCGATGGTGTAACAGTCTCTACTGAGGCCATACAAAAGGCGATAGATGAAAGTTCAGCAAAAGGTGGTCGAGTTATTATTCCGACTGGCGATTTTGTTACCGGGACATTATTTCTGAAAGATAATACAACATTGGTTATTGAGAAAAATGCACGGTTGTTAGGCTCAAAAAAGTTAAGTGATTACCCGAAAACAACGGTTGGATTCAGATTCTTTGGTGATACATGGGTGTATCAGTCTTTAATAATTGCTCATAACGTAAATAATATCACAATAGAAGGTGAAGGAACTATTGACGGGCAGGGTGAGGCTTTTCCTGTAACGACAAAAGTAAAGCCCGATCGTTATCGTGATCGTCCTTATCTTTTCTGGATAGCTGATTGCAAAAATATAACAGTGAAAAACATTGAACTGAGAAGCTCGGCGATGTGGTTACAATCTTATATAAGATGTGAAAAACTGCGGATTGATGGAATCAGAGTATTTAATCATGCTAATAAAAACAATGATTTGATGGATATTGATGGTTGTAAGGATGTTGTCATTACCAATGTTGTTGGCGATGCCGATGATGATGGAATTACCTTCAAAAGCACTACAGATCGTATTAGCGAGAATATTGTTGTGTCGAATTGCATCCTTAGTAGTCATTGTAATGCTATAAAATTCGGTACGGAAAGTACAACCGGATTCCGGAACATAACCATTACCAATTGTGTGATCCGGAAATCTGCTGCTGAGGAGGTAAAAACGGGACTTCCCGAAGGTATTTGTGGTATAGCACTTGAAATAGTTGATGGTGGTATTATGGAAAATATCAATATTTCAAATATTGTGGTCGATGGTCCTTATGTGCCGCTGTTCGTTCGCCTTGGAAACAGAGCACGTAAACACTATGATGAGGCTCCTCAGCCTCCTATCGGCTCAATATCGAATGTAAATATCAGTGGTATAACAGGTTATGCTTCTTCTCCTATTGGTTGTTCCATCACTGGAATATCAGAAGGCAAGGTCGAAGGAATCTCATTATCGAACAGCCGCTTTGTATGTCCCGGTGGGATAACCAAAAATATGGATAATGTAGTTATAAAAGAACTTGAAGAACTATATCCCGAATCGACCATGTTCGGAACACTACCCTCTTATGGCTTATATGTAAGACACGTCAATGAGATCAATTTGGATAATATCGTATTTGACCTGAAAAGTCCAGACTCTCGTCCTGCGATTGTTTGCGATGATGTAACCGATGGAAACATTCGGAATATAACCACAATAGGAGCAAAGAAGAAAAATGAGATCAGAATATTGGATAATTCAACGGTTGAGTTGAAATAATTTTCAGAAAGAGATTTAAAACTAAAATAAGACCATAATGAAAGCAAAGTTATTTTCTTTATTACTCATTAGCTGCGTGTGCGTCGGCTGTGTGTTGAATGCCCAGGTAGTTAAACAACCGACAAAAGTCGAACTTATAAAAGCCTTGGATGAGTGTACGTCGTATGCTACTAAGGTATTATTGGATGAAGAAGGGAAATCGCGTTGTGATTACAACGTAATTGAAGGCAAATGGTATCCGTACGAAGAGCCTTGGCACACGGGGCAAGTGATATTAGGTTTACTGGAAGCCTACAAAGTCACCGGAAATAAGGACGCTTTGGCTGCTGCTCGTAGAGCCGGAGACTGGTGGATAAGTCTTGAAATAAAAGATAATCCACGGTTTGCAGGCATGGTTGCGGCTACTCATGGCGATGATATTGGTAATGATCAAATAGTGTTTGCTACAACGAGCGATGGTACACCGGGTATTTTTGAATTAAGCCGTGTGACGGGTGATCAGAAGTATGCGAAAGTTGCTACATCGGCATCCAAGTGGTTATTGGAAAACATGTATTATCCCGAAGAAGGTGTATGCTATGATCTTGCTGATTTGAAAACCGGTGAAGTACTTACCCAGAATAGTCCTTTTTATAAAAATAAGAAAGATCAGAAGCTGGAAGATGTTTCCCGTCCAAATACCGAAGGATCTCCTTTTAAAGATGCTTATGAATTTTCGAAAGATGAGAAGTTCAGGGATGCACATATCCTGTTATCCAATTCACTGATAGAAAAACAAGATAAAGATGGAATATGGATGCGTTATATGCCTAATCATATGGAAGTTTCTTCTTTTCATCCCCGCTTCAATTTGTGGTATGCTGAATCTTTACTCGAAGCTTATGAACTGACAAAAGATAAAAAATATCTTGAAGCAGCTGCTAAAACAGCTCGTACATATGCCAAGGCACAGCAAAAAGACGGAACCATCTATTATGTAAATTATACAGATGGAAAACCTTCGGATAAAGGTTCTATATGTGGTTCGGCTGTTGCCTTTGCCGGAATACTTTGGATTCGTTTAGCCGGATATGGTTATGATGAATTTATCCCCTATTATGAAAGAAGTATAAACTGGGTGCTTAAAAATCGATATGCAATAGATCATCCTGATCCTAATCTTCGTGGGGCCGTGGTTAATACGCGCTACCGTTCAAAGAAAGGAAAGGTGTGGCTTACTAGTCGCGACGTAGGTACATCGTTTGGGTTGCGTTTTATTGCTGCGTATTATCAATTAAAATACAATAAGTAAGAAATGATGGATTTGATTAAAGAATTTAAAGTAGATTCCCTGAAGGTTTTTGTTTATGAAAATCGGGCAGCAATGGGGGTATCTGCTTATGAACTGTACAAGCAGAAAGTTTTGCAAATGATGGCTGATAGAAAAGAAAACATCAGGGCAATATATGCTGCTGCCCATTCTCAGAGTGATTTTTTTGAAGCTTTAGCCAATGACAGAGAGATCGATTTTAGCCGTATTGATGCTTTCCACATGGATGAATATATGGGGTTGGGTGATGATGCTCCTCAGAACTTTGGCAACTTCTTGAAAAACAGAATCTTTTCCAAGAAGAATTTCCATACGGTGAATTATGTGAATCCAAGTGCAAAGGATATCAGTGCCGAATGCAAACGGTATGAAAAGCTATTGAGAGAGGCTCCTCTTGATATCGTCAGTCTTGGTATTGGAGAAAATGGGCATATAGCATTTAATGATCCGCATGAAGCTCGTTTTTACGATCCGCAATGGGTAAGAGAAACATCTTTGGACGTGGTTTGCCGTCAGCAACAGGTTAATGATAAGGAGTTTTCGCATCTTGACGAAGTTCCTGAAACAGCCCTGACGCTAACGATTCCGGCATTAATGTCATGTACAACAGTTATTGGAGTTGTTCCTGATATTCGCAAGGCAAAAGCCGTATACGAAACACTGAATGGACCGGTTTCGGAAGCCTGTCCGGCATCAATACTAAGAATACACAATGATGCAACTTTATTTATAGATAAAGATGCTGCAAGTTTATTGGCAATTTAATACCTTAAATTTTATGAAAGATACTTTGAAATTCTTCGTTTTTTTGGTTGTAATGTTGATTCCAGTATCAATGTTTGCACAGGACAAAGGAAACCTTCGTGGAACAATAAAAGATAATGCCGGTAATACACTTCCGGGAGCTTCTGTTTCAATCAAAGGTAGTACACTTGGAGCAGCATCCAATATGGATGGCGAGTACGTATTGCAGGGAATACCCGTGGGACAAGTAAACATAGAAGTTAATTATTTAGGATACAAACAAATATCCGAAATCATAACCATCACTGCCGAAAAGACCGTTTTAAAGGATTTTATTATGCAAGAGAATTCTTATGAATTGGGTGATGTTGTTATCTCGGCTGCCGTTAGCGGGCAACAACGTGCATTAAATCAGCAAAAGGTGGCTGATAATTTGATGCAGGTTATTTCGGCTGACCAGATGGGTAAGTTCCCCGATCCGAATGTCTCCGATGCTTTGAAACGTTTGAGCGGTATTACGACTGACGGAAAAGAGGTACAGCTTCGTGGTACTCCAGCCAGTTTCACTAATATCAATATGAATGGTGAACAGATAATGAGTAGTCAGGAATCTGGTAAGCGAAATGAAGCGCTAGATGTTATTCCTTCCGACCTGTTGGCTTCGATGGAAGTTCAGAAAACGCTGTTGCCTTCTAATGATGGAGATGCTATTGCAGGAGTTATTAATATGCGTACTGGCACTGCACGTTCATTGAAACCTAAATTCTCTGTAGACTTGGGAAGTGGATACTCCGGCATACGCGAAAAAGTTAACTATAATGCTAAAGCAGGCTATTCACAACGCTTCTTCCCGACCAGCAAGAACTCAAATGGGGTTTTAGGGATTGCTGCAAACTACAGTTTCTTAAGAAATAATAGCGGATATGACCGTTTAGAGGCTGAAGCATGGGAGCCATACAAACTGACGGAAAAAGCTACAGGTGAGGTCGTTTCCGATGAAACATATATTCCTACGGATTATCGTTACCGTTACCAAACCAGTACAACAACCCGTAACGGTATGACATTTGTTGCCGATTGGGCTCCAACTGTAAATACTAAATTTACATTGAGTACCGTTTATAATGAACGTAAAGATGATGCTGAAAGATATAGAAACCGACTTCGTTTCCGTGACAATGGAAATGGATTTTATTTAATGGAAGACGGTTCTATTGGTTCGGAACGTATGCGTAGTATCACGCAGGTTTCAACTCAAAACGAGAAAATACGTAATTTCAATATTAATCTGGATGGAGAGTCTACAATAGGTAGTTGGAAAGTTGATGGAGGATTATTCTATACGTTGTCAAAGCGTAACTATGAAAGTGAGATGATGGGATTCCAGACTCCTGAATGGAGAGCCGGAAAGAAAGTGAATGGTGTTACTATTCCTAAAGGGACAGTTGTTGGAGTAATGCCTACTATTTATACTAAATACCTAAGTGGAAAGTATACTTACGTACCAACGGGAAATATGGGAACAGAAGCTCCAGATGCTATATCAAGATATAATCTTTATACAGTGGAAAATAACAATCAAATTACTGAAGGTACTAACTTTACAGTAAGAGCCAACGCTTCGAAAAATTACTATATAAAAGATTATGCGTCAATATTATCATTTGGGGTTAAAGGTAAATTCATGAATAATACTGGAGAAGTGCCTGTAGGAACAAATACATATTCCTATACGGCAAGTGACGCAAATAATTTGAGCAACTTATTATACACTGAACAACTGGATACAAAATTCCTGAAGAATAAACTTCATTTTGGTGTAGCGCCCAGCTTTGATAAGACAAAAGCATACATGAACAATCCGGCGAATGCTGGTGATGTTACAGTGAATGAGTACTTTTCAAATATGAACCGTGAAGGAACTTATTATGATACTCAGGAAAAAGTATTTTCAGGATATGTGATGAATAAGACACAAATTGATAATGTGATGTTGTTGGCCGGTGTACGTGTTGAACATACCCGCGTAAACTACAAGGCAAACAAAATAGAACCTTATGTAGATCCGAATGCTCCGATACAGAACGACAATCCGGATGCGTTTAATGCTTATAAAAGTACACTTGTAAGTGAAAAATTGAATTATACTAAATTCTTGCCAAACCTTCAGATGAAAGCCGATATGTCTCAGAATACAGTTCTTCGTATATCTTGGACCACTGGATATTCACGTCCTAATATTCTTGATCTTGTACCCAGTCAAGGCGTCTCTCAGGATTTAGAACGTGTGACTCTTGGAAATCCCGAATTAAAACCAGCTTATGCTAATAATTTCGATATCCTTATCGAGCAATATTTACCAAGTGTAGGTCTCATCTCGTTGGCTGCATTCCACAAGAATATACAGAAATTCCAATTCTTGAATGAAGGTATTCTGGATGATCCTACCAGTAATTATAATGGATGGCAAGTTATACAAACCAAGAATGGTAAATCGGCAAAAGTATTTGGTGCTGAAGTAACATTAAATTCAGCCTTGACTTTCTTACCTTCATTCTTGAAAAACTTGGTGCTTACAACGAACTATACATATGTGTTTTCACAAGCTACAACAGACAAAGACAGAGGTGTTACTCGTTTGCCGGGACAAGCTGAAAGTACAGCGAACTTTGCTTTGGCATACTCAACCAAGCGTTTCACACTGCAAGCTTCTATGAATTACATGGGGTCATTCATCAATGCTTTAGGTTCTAATTCGGAACGTGACATTTGGCAAGATGATCGCTGGCAGTTAGACCTGAACGGATCAGTAAACATATATAAAGGATTAACTTTCTGGGTAGAAGTTGTAAATGCACTTGACAGTGAAAGTTATGCGTATTTCGGCAACAAAGAACGTGCGTATAAACTTCAATATAATGGTGTAACTGGCCGTGGAGGATTTACCTATAGATTCTAGCGGAAAGTGCCGTTGCTAATTTTTCGATGCCATATTGAATCAATATGGCATCGAATTTTCAAAAAAATATCAACCTATGAAAGCAAATACGATTATAATATCCTTCATTCTTAGTTTTATTTTGTCTGTACAATCTTTATACGGACAAGTTAACATACCCGATAAGAGAATACCGCATCCTCGTATTCTATTAACCGAAAAGGAAAAGGTGCAGTTAGTTGAAAATATATCAAACGATTCTGTTTGGAATGTGTTGCAACAAAATACATTGAAGGGTTGCGACCAACTCTTGATTACTACACCTCTTGAAAGAAGGTTAGAAGGCATACGTTTACTTGGGACATCAAGGGAAGCTTTATATCGTATTTTTATGCTTTCGTATGCTTACCGTACAACGGGTGAAAGCAAATATGCTGAACGTGCCAAAGCCGAGTTATTGGCCGTTTCGCAATATTCGGATTGGAATCCGAGTCATTTTCTGGACGTGGCCGAAATGACGTTAGCTGTTTCAATAGGTTACGACTGGTTATATAATATATTAGACAAAGATTCTCGAAAAATAATAAGAAATGCAATTTTAGAAAAAGGAATCAATCCTTCCTTAGACAGCAAATACAACGGATTCCTGGAAAGGGAAAATAATTGGAATCAGGTATGTAATACGGCTATGGCCTATGCTGCTATAGCTATAATGGAAGATCAGCCTAGGCTGGCAAAAGAAATCATTAAACGTTCTATTGAAAGTATCCGTAAACCTATGAAACGATACGGTTCGGATGGGGCTTATCCAGAAGGGTATGGATATTGGCATTATGGTACTACCTATAATGTGATGCTTTTGGCCTTATTGGAGCAAATGTATGGAACGGACTTTGGTTTATCGGATATTCCCGGCTTTACAAAAAGTGCATATTACATTATGCATATGATTAGCCCTACACTTCAGCCTTTTAACTTTGGAGACTCCGATTCGGGTATTCGTCTTAATACATCCATGTTTTGGTTTGCAAAGAAGATGAACGATCCCGGTTTATTAAATTACGAAGTCAATTATCTGCTTAACCTTAAAAAATATAACTATGAGCAGTATAGTCGTATGTTGCCTTCCATATTTCTTTTCGGACATAATTTTAAATTAGATAAAGCGAAAACCGACAGATTACCCTTGACTTTTGTTGCCCGGAATGAGACACCCGTGTCATTAATGCGTACAGCTTGGGGTACAAAAGATGCTATTTATATAGGTATAAAAGGCGGTATGCCTTCTGATAATACACATAACCATTTGGATCAGGGCTCATTTGTGATTGATGCATTGGGAGTACGTTGGGCTATCGACTTGGGACCACAAGATTATGGAGCACTTGAAAAGCACGGGCTTTCCATTTGGGATACAACTCAAAACAGCGATCGGTGGAAAATATTCAGGTATACAAACTTAGCCCACAATGTATTTTCTATAAATGATAAACTCTTTGATGTAAAAGGACGTGCTGAAATCAAATCACATAAGAATACACCGAAGTTAAAGGAAACCCTGATTGACCTGTCATCGTTATATGATGGCCAGCTATCTTATGCTTCACGCTATATTGCCATTGTAAATGAAGAGTATATTGAAATAAAGGATGAAGTAAGAACTAATACTGAAACTGCAGATTTAACTTGGCGGATGCTTACTAAAGCTGAAGTGAAAGTTGTGGGTGATGGATTCTTTTTGATACAGGATGGAAAGTCTATATTTGTATCTGTTCCTGCAGGAACAGAACCATTTGTTACATCTGCGGCTCCTATTAGAGACTTTGATGCGCCTAACCCGAATGTAAGTATCATTGGTTACAAAATGAAACTCGCACCTAAAACGACTCAAACGTTGACAGTGCGTCTGTTTCCTCAAAGTATGGATAAAATACAGGAAATATGTGACCGTGTTGCTACTTGGCAGATTAAAAACCAATCCTCAGTAAAACATCATGCGTTGGATTGGACAAACGGAGCTTGGTATAAAGGTTTGTCGGAGTGGGCAAAAGAAACGTACAATGAAACTTATTTTGATTTCTTAAAAGCACAGGGTGAACGTCATGGCTATAACGTTTATTACAGACCTTATCATGCCGATGATATTTGTGTTTCGCAAATGTATTTGGAATTATATAATAGATATGGTAATAAAAACTTTATTGCGCATACCATAGAGCGGCTCGACTATGTGATAAATAAACCATCGAAAGCACCTTTGGAAAAGAATCATCCCAAAGGTCGAGATGAACGTTGGTCATGGTGCGACGCGCTTTTCATGGCTCCGCCTGTTTATGCCGGATTGTATAGGCTAACCGGTAATAAAAAGTACACCGACTTCATGGATAAAGAATTCAAAGAATGTACTGACTCGCTCTACGATAAAGGGGCAAAACTATATTTTCGGGATTGTACGAAGATTAACCTTCGCGAAGCAAACGGAGAAAAACAATTCTGGGCACGTGGCAACGGATGGGTATTAGCCGGCATTCCGCTAATCTTAGATAATCTACCTAAAGATTATCACAATAGACAATATTATGTTGATTTGTTCAGGGATTTGGCCGAAGGTATTTTGAAAACACAAGATGAGAGAGGATCATGGCATGCGAGTTTATTGGATAGTGATTCATACCCTTCACCTGAGAACAGTGCTTCAGCATTCTTTTGTTATGGCATGGCATGGGGTATAAGGAACGGATTACTTGATAGCGAGACCTATATGGAACCGATGCTTCGGGCATGGGCTACGTTATGCAATTATATACATGAAGATGGAAAAATGGGTTATATTCAACCCGTAGGTCATGACCCGAAGCCTGCTGATGAGAACACAACAGACGTGTATGGTGTAGGCGCTTTCCTCTTAGCTGGATCAGAGATAATGAAATTGGAAAAGAATAATCAAAAATAGAAAACAATGAATAGTACACTTAACCATGTAACAATGAATAAAAGAACCAATTATCGGTGGGTAATATGTTCTATGCTGTTTTTTGCTACCACCATTAATTATCTGGACCGTCAGGTACTTTCACTTACTTGGAGAGATTTTATTGCTCCGGAGTTCCACTGGACAAACACCCATTATGGAACAATAACGGCTTTATTCTCCATCTTTTATGCTGTGAGTATGCTGTTTGCCGGAAAATTTATTGATAAGATAGGTACAAAGAAAGGCTATTTGTGGGCCATTGGTATCTGGTCTATCGGGGCATGTTTGCACGCTTTTTGTGGTATTATCACATCAGGAGTTGTTGCCGACCAATGGCTTGTTGGGTTTGCCGGTGCTAGGGAAGCGATTGCTGCAATTGGCGATACCACTCTCATTGTAACCGTGAGTGTGACATTATTTATCATCGCCCGTATGATTCTGGCACTTGGCGAGGCTGGTAACTATCCGGCAGCCATAAAAACAACGGCCGAATATTTTCCTAAAAAAGATAGGGCACTGGCTACAAGCCTTTTTGATTGCGGTTCCGTTGTCGGCGCTTTGGCTGCTCCTGTAACGATCCCGGCCATAGCAGAAGCCTGGGGATGGGAAATGGCTTTCCTTGTGATTGGTGCACTTGGCTTTATTTGGATGGGGGCGTGGATGTTGATTTATAAAAAGCCACATATGAATTCAAAAGTGAACGAGAGTGAGTTGCAATATATTCATCAGGATGGACAGGATACGAAGAAGGAAGAAGAGAAAGTGCCTTATTTGACTTGTCTGAAATATAAGCAAACCTGGGCATTTGCCTTAGGCAAGTTCCTTACAGACGGTGTATGGTTTTTCTTCTTATTTTGGACTCCGGCTTATCTAAGTGCCGTATACGATATTAAATCGTCCGATCCAAAGGGGCAATTAGCCATATTTTTGTTATATCTGATTTCACTAATATCTATTGTAGGCGGCTGGTTGCCATCTTATTTTGTGGACAAGAAAAAGATGAATCCTTATGATGGACGCATGAAAACGATGTTGATTTTTGCATCCTTTTTACTGATTGCCCTTTTTGCTCAGCCATTAGGACACATATCTTATTGGATACCGATCATATGCGTGGGTATCGCAATGGCAGGTCATCAGGCTTGGTCGGCAAACATATTCACTACCGTCAGTGATATGTTTCCAAAAAAAGCGATCGGAACGATTATCGGGATCGGTGGCATGGCCGGAGGTATTGGCGCGTTTATCATCAATAAAGGTTCGGGCGTATTATTTGATTATGCGGACCAAACGCAAATGGTTTTCATGGGCTTCAAAGGAGAAGAAGCCGGGTATTTCATTATATTTTCAGTTTGTGCTTTCTCTCACTTGATTGGTTGGGTGGTTATGAAAGCATTGGTTCCTAAATATAAACCGATTACAGATTTATAAAAAAGTTAGAATGATCGAGTTAAGATTGATTTTATTGTTTGTCTATTTTATATTTCTGATGCCGGCAGCATTCTCCTGTAGAAACATGCGCTGTGCAGTAGGGGAAATATACCATGCGGTAAAGGAAGTGGATACCTTGAGTGTACATGCAATGCGTATGCTCTCGGAGTTGAATGCTTCTGTCATGAAGTATGTTAATCCTGATAAAAACTCTCCGGATTATGGTGGCATTTACTGTCCGTATTGCAAATTGTATCATACGCGGGCAGCAGAGGCAGTTTACCCTTTTGCGTTCGAGTATTATAAAACCGGGAATAGAGCCTATCTGAAAGCAGCGGTCAATGCTGGAAACTGGCTTATTAGGCAGCAGGAGGATAACGGGTCATGGCTCGAAACACCAGAGACATGGACAGGTACAACCACCGATCAGGTGTTAATGATGGCGTTGGCATATCCCTTTCTGAAGCCGCATTTATCGAAGAAAGAGAAGGAAGCGTGGCTGCAATCCATTGAGAAAGCAGGCGATTACCTTGTCAAAGTAATGTCACCCCAATTTGCCAGTATCAATTATTGTGCGACAACTACGGCAAGTCTTATGGTTGTGAACGAAGTCGTCAACAAACAGTCCTATCAGTATAAAGCACGGGAACTGGCCTATCTGGTAGTTGGTAAGATGGACCAGGATTATTTCCTGACAGGCGAAGGTGGGCGTGTATTCGGAGTGAAATATGGAATAGATTTGGGTTATAACCTTGAGATGTCTCTTTGGGGATTGGCACTATTTGCTCAATTGGCAAAGGATGACGCAATAAAGCAAATCGTAGAAAAGTCATTGGCACGGCATCTGTACTTTATTTATCCTGACGGATCAATGGACGCTTCGTGGGGAATTCGTTCCAATAAATGGACTTGCTTCGGTAGTGGTACTTCAGATGGATGTCAGGCGCTTTTCAGCCTGTTTATGGATAAAAATGATCAGTACCGTACGGCCGCTATCCGGAACATACAATTCCTGAGGACCTGTATGAAAGGCGGTATCGTTGGTTTTGGCCCTTTATACTATGATATGTATGATTACGAGCCTTGCATTTATCCCACTTTCACCAAAGCCAAGAATATGGCAATGGCAATAGCTTTTGCGAAAGCTGATGCGGGTAAAGTACAGCAGTTGCCTCTTGATAGGAAGGGTATGTATTATTTTCCTACATTGAACTTGACAGTGTCGAGAACATCACAGTGGTGTGCTACCATATCAGGATATACATATAAAGATCCGGCGGGAGATCGTACAAAATATATGCATCGTCCTGGTGGAGGTACAATAACCAATCTTTGGTTAAATGGACATGGATATTTTCAGGCATCATCGCAAACCATCTATAAAAGATGGGAGCCAATGAGTTTTCCGGAAATTCCGACTCCGTTACCATTGACTCCAAGAATTGAATTTAGTAGTGACTTAGGTTATTTCACCAATTTATATGAATTTGATGCTATCATGACCAACAACGAAAAAGATGGAGCGTATATCGTATCAAGCTTTGGTGAACTGAAAAACAGCAAGCAACAGGAAGGTGGTATTGCCTATCGATTGGAGCATACGATAAGCGACAATAGCGTGTGCAAAGAGATTGAACTTATTTATCACGATACTAAATCTTTTGTACGTATTATTGAACCAATCATTTATTATCCAGGCATGGAGTTCAAGCAGATAGACCCTAAAACGGTATGGATAAAGATGAATGATCAGACAATAGAAATGAAAATAATATCGGATAATGTGAATCTCGAACTAGGAACGGATGAGGAAAAATATAAATGGAGTTATCCTGCTCTGAAGGCTTATCCGATTATTTTGAACGTAATTTGTGAGAAGAATGATTTTAGAGAGACCATCCGGTTTAGTTATAGATTAATTTAAAGTTTCATTGTGAGAAAATAAAATCAGAACTGTTTCTAAAGAATAATCTTATATGCGTAACATACTTTTTGTTTTATGGATATTTGGGGTTAGCCTGCCTGTTCGCGCTCAGATCCTGAATTCACCGGATCAAAACATGACTCTGGCATTTGCGCTTGACAAGCAAGGTACGCCTGTTTACACCCTCAACTATAAGGATAAAGAAGTGATAAAGTCCAGTAAGCTGGGCTTTGAGATCGTTTTAAGCAAACTGGGAGTTCTGGATTTAACCCGGAATTTTACTGTTATCAGTATAACTACTGATTCAGAGGATTCTGTATGGAATCCTGTCTGGGGAGAAGAGAAAGAAATTCGCAATCATTATAATGAGATGCTCGTGAAACTGTCAAATGCTGACCGTTTTATGAATATCCGTTTCCGTTTGTTCGATGACGGACTGGGTTTTCGTTACGAGTTTCCGAAGCAGGAAAAACTGTATGATTTCATCGTAAAAGAAGAAATAACAGAGTTCAATCTGGCAGGAGATCACAATGCATTCTGGATACCGGGTGATTATGAGACTAATGAGTATGTATATCTTACGACCAAGATATCGGAAATAGCCGTAAATAGGGAAAGGGCAATTACGCGCATAAAAACACAAGTACCCATTGATGGCGCTGTTGTGCAGACTCCGTTTATGATGAAATCGGATGATGGACTATATATAAACATCCATGAAGCAGCATTGGTTGATTATCCGGCTATGCATTTAAGTGTTGACATAAATGATTGGAAACTTTGTTCTCATCTGGTACCCGATGTTTGGGGAGGAAAAGGAGATATCTATACTCCGGCTAAGACACCATGGCGTACTATTATTGTAAGCGATGATGCCCGCCATATTCTAGCCTCAAAACTCATCCTCAATTTGAATGAACCTTGTCGGTTTGAAGATGTTTCCTGGATCAAGCCTATAAAATATATCGGGGTTTGGTGGGAAATGTTCGTAGGCAAAGGAACATGGAACTACACGGATGATACGCATATAAAACTAAGTGTTACTGACTACTCGAAATTGAAACCGAATACTACGCATTCCGCTAACACAGCAAATGTGAAACGTTATATTGATTTTGCTGCGAAGCATGGGTTTGAACAGGTGCTGGTTGAAGGTTGGAACATCGGTTGGGAAGACTGGGGAGGAAAAGTAAGAACCGACTTATTTGATTTCGTAACCCCTTATCCGGACTTTAATGTGAAAGAGTTACAGCAATATGCTGCCGATAAGGGTGTAAAAGTAATGATGCATCACGAAACAGGTGCTTCCGTAGCCAACTATGAACGTAGATTAGACGATGCTTTCCGGTTCATGAAGGAACATGGATATAATGCCGTAAAGACGGGATATGTGGGGTGGATCAGACCCAAAGGAGAACATCATGATGGACAATGGATGGTGAACCACTATATACACGTAGCAAATACAGCTGCTAAATATAAAATAATGGTAAATTCGCATGAGGCGGTACGTCCAACAGGCTTACACCGTACTTATCCGAATTGGCTGGCACAGGAATCTGCCCGTGGAACAGAGTTTGAAGCTATGGCTGGACTGCCTCCCGAACATACAACCATACTTCCGTTTACCCGTTTAATGGGTGGACCGATGGATTATACACCGGGCATTTTGCAAACCATATTCAGCTACCATAGTCCGAAGAAAACGAAACAGGCAGGTACTACACTTGTTAAACAATTGGCTTATTATGTAACTATTTATAGTCCGTTGCAAATGGCTGCTGACCTTCCTGAAACATATGAACGCTTTACTGACGTTTTCCAATTCATCAAAGATGTGGCGGTAGATTGGGATCATACTTATATTTTGGAGGCAGAACCGGGTGATTATATCACAATATCCCGTAAAGCTAAAGGCAAAAACGAATGGTTTATTGGTGGTATCACTGACGAGAATGCCCGTATGGCAAATATCACTTTTGATTATCTGCCAGTAGGAAAGCAGTACATTGCAACCATTTATGAAGATTCAAAGACTGCACATTGGAAAACAAACCCAATGTCTTATCAAGTACGGAAAGTGCTTGTTACCCATAAATCAAATCTGAAACAATATTTAGCCCCGGGGGGCGGAGTGGCTATCAGCATTAAAGAAGTCTCAGATAAAACAGAAATAAAAGGTCTGAAAAGGCTTTAAAACAAATAATATATGAATAAATTACAGCTTGTTTTTACTATAGTCCTTTTGTTCTCAGGTATTTGCGCATCAGGCAAGACTGTTGTTGTTGACGATAAAATATCGACCAAGGCAATCAATGATAAGCTTGTCGCTCTTGAAGGTGGAGATACGCTTTTATTAAAGAAAGGCTATTATCGTGTAAACCTGAAGTTGATAAACAAAACTGGTATTCAGGATAACCCTATCGTGATAAGGGGTGAAGACCGAGCGTATACTACGATAGATGGTGGTGCACCTGAACCGGGGAGCAACTTGAAAAATTATGGGGTGTTCATTGAAAACAGTTCATGGATTACGATAGATAACTTATCCTTCAAAAATTGTTGGGTAGATGTTGTGCGGGTTCATGAATCAAGTTACATATCATTGATAAACTGTACCATAAAAGGTGGACGGCGCGCGCTTTTTGCTCAGGGACGGAAAAGTCACCATTTTCTTGTAGAGAACTGTTATTGGGAACAGGGCGAACATGTTTGGACAAAGGAAGGTAAGTTCTCGTGGTCTGAGTTACATCATGGAGAGTTTAAACATTACAACGGTAGTATCTTTCAAGCAAAAATGATCGGAGGTTCCTTTGTTATTCGCGACAACTATATTAAAAACGTATATAACGGAATACGGTTGTCAATAATGGGCGATGCTGAAAGTGATACCTTAGCTTGTACAAACGGAGAAGTCTATCGAAATGTAATAGAGAATTCGGCCGATAATGCCTTTGAACCCGAAGTCTATTGTAAGAACCTTCATTTCTATCATAATACGATGATCAACAGTCATGCCTTTATTTCGATAACTGAGGTAGGAGGCGGTCCGATCTATTTCTATGGAAATACAGGTGTCAAATTGCCCGGTTGTAATGATGGTTGGACGATCTTTAAATTTGTAGGGAAAGAAAGACGTTTGACGAAACCGTTATATATATTCAATAATAGCTGGCAGGTTGACTCGGATGTATTGGGGCGTATAAATGAAGAATACTGGCATAGTGACCACATTTACCATTTCAACAATGCTTACCATCTTTCAAATGCTGATACGGTTGGTATCTATTATTTAGGAAAAAACAACCAGTTTGAGAATGATTGTGCCAATATCCCTTTTCCGGATAAAGTAGTCCGGACAAGTAAATGTCCGAGTATAGTGGCCGACCCGATGTTTATGGATGGTGCTTATGGAAACTTTTTGTTAAGAGATGGTTCACCTTGTAAGGATGCCGGAATAATACCGGATGATATTTCGATTTACTATACCGGAGATAAACTGGATATTGGTGCTTATGATGACGGCAAGTTAGTAGAAGGACCGGTCTTTCGGTATGTAAATCCAGGTATAGAAATACCCGACCGGGAAAAGCCCCGTATTGTGAAACATAAAGTGGAAAATAACACCTTGAAACTATGGTTCTCCTGTCCTTTGAATGAACAAACCATTAACGCCGGAAATTTCATGTTGAATGATATAACTTTTCAACGTTTCTGTCTTCAGGAGGAGAGTTGTTTACTTATTCTAACGGCAGATAAAGAATTGCCTTGGAATAATATCTATTTGTCGGTTATTGCCAAACCCAAAAGTATGGATGGCGAAGATGTTACCTTGTGGGCATCCTCTATTCCTACAAAACCGGTTTCAGAGGCTCAAAAAGTATTGGCACTGACAAAGAAAGCAGCAGATTATCTGATACAGAATACACTCTTTGATTTTGAAACTAAGGTAGTTACCTTCAATGCTAATATATCCCGATTGCGAATTAATGAACAGGTGCTGAATCGTCTAAGTCAGATTGCTTATGGATTGATAAGGTTGAATACAAAAGAAGCTAAAGAAACAAAACTCGGATTTTCTTTCCGTGGTAATATCAAACTCTACCTGAACGGAAATCTGATTTATGCTGGAGAATCCGATAAAGAACAGTTTGAGGAATATACCTATAACCGTTTTCGGTTCAGCCATGAAGTGAAGGTCAATTTGCATAGAGGAGAGAATCAGCTTTTAGTCAAGACATCTGGTGGAAGTAAGGGACTTGAATTTGTCTGTTGCGCTTTAAGACCGGATCAATTGTTCGATGATTCCATTGAAATAAGGAATAATATTGCGAATTCACATATCAATAATTGGCTGGTGACAGAACCTTTTGAAACTACTTCCGCTACCCCAATGGATTCTGTGTTTGGACCCGAACAAATGATACGTAGGTATTATGTATATAACGGCCGGATGATTACATGGCAAATGCAACAACCTCTCATCCAGCAAGCCTTAAAGGTTTCACCATTTACAAACAATAAAAAAGGTTTTAATGCTGATTGGCATTATGCGAATTCGAACACCTTACTGGGAATGCTGAATTTGTATACGGCTTCGAATGCCTATACTTATCAGGCGTTTGTCGATAAATTTAATAAGCATGTATTCGACCATTATCATTTTTTTAAAGAACAATATTTTTCATCGCGTGTAATGCGGGGAGGATACTTTCGTTTATTCAGGGCTACCATGCTCGATGATACGGGAGGTGCAGCTTTACCTTTGGCTGAAATCGTTTTGAATGCTGAGTCGCAAATTTTGCACCGGGAAATACTTGATCGGGTCCTTGATCATATACTTAACAAGCAATCGCGCCTTGCGGACGGTACATTATGCCGTCCCGAGCCAGTTGAACAAACAGTTTGGGCTGATGATATGTTTATGTCCGTTCCTTTCCTGTTGCGTATGGCTAAATTGAATAAGGATAGTAAATTATATGATGAAGCTGCTTTTCAGATATTGCACATCAATCATTATCTAACAGATCCACGTACCAATCTGTGCAGGCATGGGTGGTACAATCAAACAAAGGAGTTATCACCTGTTGCATGGTCAAGGGCAAACGGTTGGGTAGTCTGGGCGATGTCCGAGGCGTTACTTGGGCTGCCTGCAGACCATAAGGACTATAAGAAGATAAAAGAGGTGTTTACTAAACGTCTGGTGGCTTTACTTAATTATCAATCCGAGAGTGGTTTGTGGCATCAAGTCCTAAATGAGCCGGACTCCTATCTGGAGACTTCTGGAAGCGCCATGTTCGGATTAGCATTGGCAAGAGCGATCAACCATAAGTGGATCTCACAACGATACGTTCCACAATTAATGAAAATATGGGAAGCTGTTTCGGCGCAGATTGGTGAAAATGGGGTAGTGTATGGCATATGCCAAGGAACAGATATGGGTAAGGATGCCGATTATTACAAACGTCAGAAAACGCTTGAAAGTGATCCGCGCGGAATGGGTGCTGTGTTAACCTTGGGAACGGAAATGTATTACTTTTTTAATAAATAGCAGATTAAAAATGAAACGTATATTAAGTATATGCTTATTGATGGTAATAGTGGTATTTAATCTTTCTGCAGTGGATATCGTACCATTACCTTATAAAGTGAAAACTACAAATAAAAAGTTCTCTTTAGAAACAGGTGTTGACTATGAGAAACTTTTGATGGAACGAAATGCATCTATCAAGTCGTTTCAGATGGGTATTCGTGGAGGTGAACTGGATGGATTTTTTCAGAAATTGGGCTTTTTCAAGGAAGAATTGGGTGATGAAGGTTACGAGCTTCATATAGATAACAATCAGGTTGTGTTGGCTGCAAATACTCCTCAGGGACTTTTCTATGGAAAGCAATCTTTAATTCAACTGATTCGTGGTGCAAAGAATAATAAGCTTCAAGGATTGCACATCATAGACAAGCCGGCAGTGAAATTCCGTGGGGTAATGGACGATATAAGTCGTGGGCCTGTTCCGACCTTGGAATACATGAAATATCAGATTCGACGACTTGCTGAATTGAAAATAAACACATTGACTTACTATACGGAGCATGTAGTGCGTACGGAGAAGCATCCTGAGTTTGCACCTCCTGGTGGTGCGTTATCCATAGCCGAGTGGAAAGAATTATCTGAGTATGCAAAGGAGTATTATATAGAGTTAATACCCAATTTTCAATCACTTGGCCATGCCGGAAAGGTGTTGCTTAGCCCTAAATTTCAGAATATTGCTGAAAGCAATACGATGTATGCTTTGACTAAACCTGAAACATTAGAATTCATGCGGGATATTTATACAGAAATGAGTCCTGCGTTTGAGTCAAAGTTCTTTCATGTGAATTGTGATGAAACCTTTGATATAGGACGTGGTCCATCTGCCGAAAAAGTGAAAGAGCTTGGTGCAGGACGTGTATATACGGACTATATGAACCAGTTGTCTGCAATATTAAAAGATAATGGTAAGTGCATGATGATGTGGGGAGATATTGTGCTACAATATCCGGAAGTTTTGGACATCCTTGCAAAGGGGACAGTGATGATGACCTGGGAGTACAGTGATTATGATTCTTATAGCAAATGGATTGATCCGTTTGTAGAGAAAGGATTTGATTTTATTGTGTGCCCTGGGGTGTTGAATTCATCTCGTATCTCTCCAAATTACAAAATGGCCATTCCTAACCTCCAGAAGTTTATAAAGCAAGGAGTTGAGAAAGGAGCTATGGGAGTACTTAATACAGTGTGGGATGAAGGAAGTTTACAGACTTTCGATCGCGACTGGTATGGAGTGGCTTATGGCGCAGAACATTCATGGAATCCGAATGAAAAGGAGCTCAGTGATTTTGATGCTCGTCTTTCTAAAGCCATTTACCAGAGCGAAGGGAGGGAGCTTTTCGCTGCCATTCACAAGCTGACTGAAATGAGCGAAATCGGAGCTCTTGATAATATGAGTGAACTTGTCTTCTGGAAAACAATGATTCCTGAAAGAGGTAAATACATTCAATATAGCTTGGCAGATTGGGAAGATGTGTTTGAAGCCTGTTTAGAGATCGATTCTATTTTGAGTAAACCGACCGCTAAGAATTATATACGTGAATACAAGGCGTTTGGTATGGTGACTGCCGAATATAAATATTTGGCAAAAGCCAAGCTGAAATTGACCGAGGCTGCGTCTTTATATGCTGAGGCTATTGAATTTCAATGTCAGAACAAGACGAAAGCTAAAGCTTTGTTAGATAAAGCTTTAACTAACATAGCTGAATGCCGGAACGATTTAGCTAAGGTTCAAAAGGATTATGATGCTATTTGGAAAAAAGAAAATCGTGAGTATTGGAATAACTTTGAAATGGAGTCTTTTAATCGATTATTAGCTGATTATGATGACATAATTACTTCATTCAACACATCAGTTGGATATTTTGAACAAGGCTTGCCTCTAATTGCTCCAGCTGATATTCGCTTGGATATCCGGGAGCTCAAAGGTTCATACTTTACCTACTGGTTGATATCTCCGGCTTTCAATCTTGAGAATGGGGTGACATTCGATACGGACTTATTGAAAGGAATGGGTGGGGAGAGCACTGCTGCTCCTTTTCCTGGGTTCTCATTTTTCAATGAGAAAGGGGAGAGTATCAAGTGGATGAAATATTCCTCTTCACTTTCTGATCGTGTTTCGTTGGATACACCTTTAGACGCAAAAGGTAAAGTGCTATCTTATGCTTATTGTACATTAGAATCTCTGAAAGAGCAAACAGTAATCGCCAGCTTTGGTTTTACCGGAAAACTTGAAATTGTCTGTAACGGAGTATCTGTCTTTAAAAGACAGGGTAGTGAGACTATGATTACGGACGAGTATCAATGCAAGCTGAACCTGAAAGCAGGAAAAAATAAGATATTGCTTAAGTTGGGAAGAGCGACAAATAACTGGGAGTTTTCTTTCCGTATAGCAGATGTTAAAGTAAGCAGTAGGAAGAATAAATATCAAATAGATTAGCAGGATAATGCCGGAAAAGAGATAAGCTAAAGTTTTTTCCTCCCACCTTTTATTCTCCTCTTTTGTGTTGAGAATAAAGGCGGGATGTTCCTTTCCTTCTGTTGTTATCATGCCCTCGTCATTCTGTATTCCTTAGGCGACATCCCCGTATGCTTTTTGAAGTATCGTCCGAAAAACGACTGGTCGGGGAAATTATAACGGTCGGCTATCTCTTTCAGCGACAGGTTGGTGGATTGCAGCGTCACCTTAATTTCCAGGGTCAGGAATTCATCGATGATTTCTTTGGCGGAAATATTGCCTGCTTCCCTGGTGATGGCTGAGAGATAGCGGGTGGATATGCAAAGTTGTTCGGCATAGAAAGCCACATCCCGCTGGCTGGTGCAGTGCGTATGTACCAAGTGGATGAACTTCTTAAATAATTGCCCTTTCCGGTTGCTCCCTTCCAGTTGTTCTTTGGTGAAATACCGCTGCACCTTATCATAAGTATCCAGAAAGAATATCTGAAGCAGGTTTTGGGCAATACTTTCCTGAAACCTGTTTTCTTTGTCACCATAGACGGCTGCGCTTGCACCTATCAATCCCGTGATGGCCCTTATCGCTTCGGGATCCGTATGGGTATAGCACGCATTTTCTTTCATGAAATGCATGAAAGCCGGGTCCAGACGGAAACAGGCAACTTTTATCATTTCGCCTGAATAAGCGAAGTAATGTACCCGGAAATCCCTAGTGGCCGATTTCAATGAAAGAATGGAACCGGGCAGTAACATTACATTCGTATTGGGAACGATGTGATATTCCTCTAAATCTATACTAAAATCCGCTTCCCCTTTGGTGCAATACAGGAGTGCACCGTTGGTCAGTTTGATGAGGCGGTTGCGGTAAAAGTCCAGATTGTCCTCTCCGGCTCTGAATGTTTCTGCTTTGGTAGTTAATAATGGATTCATACTTGTCTTTTTGAGAATTTTGATGGTACAAAGGTAGGATATCTTTTTCAAACGTTAAGTGGTCTGTTCCGAAAATGAACAATGGAGTGCGACAAATGAAACAAGTTATTGTTCAAAAACGGCATACCTTTGCCGCCGACATTAGAAAAAGAAGTTTTTTTATTTAAAGATTGTAGTATGATAACAAAGAAGAGATTGACAAAGCAGATGATGACGCTCATCTGTAGTGTGACATTGGCAGCATGCGGACAGGCTCCTACCGTGCAGACCAATTCAGAGTATGAAGTGATGGGAATCACGACTTCCGACAGAGAATTGCAAACTACCTACTCAGCGAGTATCCGTGGACGACAGGACATTGACATTTATCCGCAGGTATCCGGTTTTCTGACTAAACTTTGTGTGGAAGAAGGGCAGTCCGTCCGTAAAGGGCAAGTGCTGTTTATCATAGACCAAGTGCCTTACCGTGCTGCTTTGCAGACTGCCGAGGCCAATGTGGAAGCAGCCCGCGCAAGTGTGGCTACTGCGCAACTGACGTATGACAGTAAGAAAGAATTGTTTGCACAGAATGTAATTTCGGAGTTCGACTTACAGACGTCTTACAATAACCTGTTGACAGCAAAGGCGCAGTTGGCGCAGACGGAAGCGCAGCGTGTGAGTGCTGCCAATAACCTCTCGTATACCGAAGTGAAAAGTCCTGCTGACGGAGTTGTAGGTACTCTGCCTTATCGTGTGGGTGCTTTGGTTAGCGCCAGTTTGCCTAAACCGTTGACCACGGTTTCCGATAATTCCGATATGTACGTGTACTTCTCGATGACGGAAAACCAGTTGCTGGATATGACCCGCCGCTACGGTTCCAAAAACAAGGCGCTCGAAGAGATGCCTTCCATTTCACTGATCCTGAATGATAAGTCAACGTACCCCTCACAGGGAAAGATTGAGACTATTAGCGGTGTGATAGATACATCGACCGGAACCGTCAGCCTGCGTGCCGTATTCCCCAATAAGGACGGATTGCTGCAGAGTGGAGGTTCGGGCAATGTGGTAGTCCCTGTTCAAAAACGGAATTGTATCGTTATTCCGCAAGCGGCCACTTATGAGTTGCAGGATAAAGTGTTTGTATTTAAGGTGATAGACGGCAAAGCGCAGTCTGCTCCGGTAGATGTGACCCGTGTGAACGGAGGAAAAGAATATATAGTAGATAACGGTTTGAGTGTGGGCGACATCATTGTGGCCGAAGGAGTGGGATTGCTGCGTGAAGGTACGCCGGTACAGCCCAAGTCAGCATCTTCTGCTGCACAACCCACTGCTAATCAACAAACAAAGGAGGATTAATCCATGAATTTGAGAACATTTATTGAACGCCCGGTATTTTCGGCAGTCATATCTATTACGATTGTCATCCTGGGCATCATCGGGCTGTTTACCTTGCCCGTAGAACAATATCCCGATATTGCTCCGCCTACCGTCATGGTAAGCACCAATTATTTCGGTGCTAGTGCGGAAACATTGCAGAAGAGCGTTATCGCACCACTGGAAGAAGCTATCAACGGTGTGGAGAACATGACTTATATGACTTCCAGCGCCACCAATGCCGGTACGGTTTCCATCACCGTTTATTTCCAGCAGGGCACTGACCCCGATATGGCGGCGGTCAACGTGCAAAACCGTGTATCCAAAGCTACGGGACAGCTCCCGGTGGAAGTTACCCAGGTGGGTGTGACGACCATGAAGCGCCAGACCAGTATCTTGCAGATGTTTTCGCTGCACAGTCCTGATGACTCTTACGATGAAAACTTCCTGTCCAACTATATCAGTATCAACCTGAAACCGCAGATACTCCGTATTTCCGGTGTGGGAGATATGATGATTATGGGTGGTGACTACAGTATGCGTGTCTGGATGAAACCCGATGTGATGGCGCAATACAAACTGATTCCGTCGGATGTGTCGGCAGTGCTTGCCGAGCAGAATATCGAATCGGCTACCGGTTCGTTCGGAGAGAACTCGGACGAGACTTACCAGTATACCATGAAGTATAAAGGCCGTCTCATCACGCCGGAGGAATTTGGTGAAATTGTTATCCGTTCTACTGAAGATGGCGAAGTGCTGAAACTGAAAGATATAGCGGACATTGAGCTAGGTAAGGACAGCTATGCCTACAAAGGCGGCATGGACAGGCACAACGGTGTATCCTGTATGGTGTTCCAGACGGCCGGTTCCAATGCAACGGAAGTGAACCAGAACATCGACAAATTGCTGGATGAAGTACGTAAGGACCTGCCGAAAGGCATAGAACTCACGCAGATGATGAGCTCCAACGACTTCCTTTTCGCTTCTATCCATGAGGTGGTAAAAACGCTGATAGAGGCTATCATTCTCGTTATCTTGGTGGTGTATATTTTCTTGCAAGACATCCGTTCTACGCTGATTCCGCTGGTAGGTATTGTTGTTTCGCTGATTGGTACGTTTGCTTTTATGGCGGTGGCAGGATTTAGTATCAACCTGATAACGCTCTTCGCCCTGGTGCTTGTGATTGGTACGGTGGTAGATGATGCCATAGTCGTCGTCGAGGCGGTACAGTCGCGCTTCGACGTAGGTTACAAGTCTTCCTATATGGCAAGTATCGACGCAATGAAGGGTATCAGTAATGCGGTTATCACCTCTTCGCTGGTATTTATGGCGGTATTTATTCCTGTATCGTTTATGAGTGGCACGTCCGGTACGTTCTACACTCAGTTCGGATTGACGATGGCGGTTGCTGTAGGTATCTCGGCCATTAACGCTTTGACACTGAGCCCGGCACTTTGCGCCCTGTTGCTGAGACCTTATATTAATGAAGACGGCACACAGAAGAATAATTTCGCTGCACGTTTCCGCAGGGCATTCAATGCGGCTTTTGATGTGGTGGTTGAGAAGTATAAAGGTGCGGTGTTGTTCTTTATCAAACGCCGTTGGCTGTCGTGGTCGTTGCTGGCTTGCTCGGTGGTGTTGCTGGTGGTTCTGATGAACTCTACAAAGACCAGTCTCGTGCCCGATGAGGACCAGGGGGTACTGTTTGTCAATGTAAGCACGGCTCCGGGTAGTTCTCTGAAGACTACAGACGACATCATGCTCCGCATTGAAGAACGCTTGGAAGGTATTCCGCAGAAACTGCATATTCAAAAGGTGACCGGTTACGGCTTGTTGTCCGGACAGGGAAACTCTTTCGGTATGATTGTGGTGAAGCTGAAACCCTGGGATGAACGTACGAAGAAAGAAGACCAGGTACAGGCGGTCATCGGACAGATTTATGCCCGCACGGCGGACATCAAGGATGCTACGGTATTCGCCATTGCTCCGGGTATGATTCCGGGTTACGGTATGGGTAACGCTCTCGACCTGAATGTGCAGGATAAGTTGGGTACGGATGTGAATACATTCTTCCAGACCACCCAGCAATATCTGGGCGCCTTGAACCAGCGTCCCGAAATCTCTATGGCCTATTCTACTTTCGACGTGCGCTATCCGCAGTGGATGGTAGAGGTGGACGCTGCCAAGTGCAAACGTGCCGGCATCACTTCCGATGCGGTGCTCTCCACGCTGTCGGGCTACTACGGTGGACAGTATGTGTCCAATTTCAACCGTTTCTCTAAAGTATATAAGGTGATGATTCAGGCCGACCCGCAGTATCGTATGGATGAAAGCTCATTGGATAACGCTTTTGTGCGCATGGCAAATGGTGAGATGGCTCCGTTGAGCCAGTTCGTTACGCTGACGCGTACGTATGGCGCCGAGACGCTGAGTCGTTTCAATATGTACAACTCCATTGCGGTGAATGCCATGCCTGCCGAGGGATATAGTACGGGTGACGCTATCCGTGCCGTGAAAGAAACAGCGGAGATAAGCCTGCCGAAAGGTTACGGTTACGATTTCGGTGGTATCACACGTGAGGAAAACCAGCAAAGCGGTACGACGGTGATTATCTTCGCTATCTGTATTCTGATGATTTACCTGATTCTGAGTGCGCTCTATGAAAGTTTCATTGTTCCGTTTGCGGTGATTCTGGCTGTTCCGGTGGGGTTGATGGGTACGTTCCTGTTTGCTAAGATGGCGGGATTGGAGAATAATATTTATCTGCAGACTGGTTTGATTATGTTGATAGGTTTGCTTGCCAAGACAGCCATTTTGTTGACGGAGTATGCTGCTGAACGTCGTAAGGCAGGCATGGGGCTGATCGCTTCTGCAGTCAGTGCGGCCAAGGCTCGTCTGCGTCCTATCCTGATGACGGCGCTGACGATGATTTTCGGTTTATTCCCGCTGGTAGTGGCTACCGGAGTAGGTGCTAACGGTAACCGTTCGTTGGGTACAGGTGTAGTAGGTGGTATGACTATCGGCACATTGGCATTGCTCTTTATCGTCCCGGCTCTGTTCGTCACCTTCCAGTGGCTGCAGGAACGTCTTCGTCCGGCGCAATCTATGCTGACACGCGATTGGCAGATTGAAGAGGAGATGGAAGTGAGCAAGAAAGAAATAGAGGAATCACATAAGTGAAATAAACAATATAAATAATGAAGAAACAAATCATCACTTTAGCTGTCGCAAGCTGTCTGTTAAGTAGCTGCGGTATCTATACCAAATATGAACGTCCCGAAGTCAAGACCGACGGACTTTACGGGCAGGATGTAGCGGTGGAAGATACCACCTCTATCGCCTCCCTCTCCTGGCGCGAGTTGTTCACTGACCCGCAACTGCAATCTCTCATCGAGCACGCTCTGCAAGGCAACACCGACTTGCAGTCCGCTCACTGGCGCATCAAAGAGGCGGAAGCCACTCTTTCTTCCGCCCGTCTGGCGTACTTGCCTTCGTTTATGCTGACCCCGCAAGGTGGTGTCAGCAGTTTCGATAAATCCAAAGGCTCCTGGACGTACACCGGCATTGCATCCGCCAGTTGGGAGATCGATATTTTCGGCAAACTGACCAATGCGAAACGTCGTGCGAAAGCCCTTTATCTCCAGAGTCTGGAGTATGAACAAGCCGTCACCACATCGTTGATAGCCAATGTGGCCAATATGTATTATACCTTATTAATGCTCGATGCCCAATACAACGTCTCTGCTGAAACCGCCGTGAAGTGGCGCGAAAGCGTGAAGACCATGCGTGCCATGAAAGCTGCGGGTATGACGGATGAGGCTGGAGTGGCCCAGACCGAAGCAAATTGCTACATGGTGGAGGCTTCTTTGCTCGACATCCGGCAGCAGATTCGTGAAGTAGAGAACTCTCTTTCCATCCTATTGGGCGATGTGCCTGGTGCCATTGAACGGGGAAAATTGGAAGGACAGGACTTTCCGGAAGAACTTGCCGTTGGCGTTCCTTTGCAGTTGCTCTCCCGTCGTCCCGATGTAAAGAGTGCGGAACTTTCTTTGGCACAGGCTTTCTATGGTACTAATGCTGCCCGTTCGGCATTCTATCCGTCCATCACATTGGGAGGCACGGCCGGCTGGACCAACTCTGCTGGAAGTATGATTATCAATCCCGGAAAGCTGTTGCTGTCTGCTGTCGGTTCGCTGACGCAACCTTTATTCAATAAAGGTCTGAACATGGCACAATTGAAAATAGCCAAAGCTCAGCAGGAAGAAGCTAAACTTTCTTTCCAGCAAGCTTTGCTGAATGCAGGTAGTGAGGTGAACAACGCTCTTACGCAAGTGCAAGTGGCCCGTGGCAAAACGGAGTTGCGTGACGGACAGATCACTTCTCTGGAAACCGCCGTACGCAGCACCCAATTACTGATGAAGCATGGTAACTCCACTTATCTGGAAGTACTCACCGCTCAGCAGTCTTTGCTTTCTGCCCAATTGACGCAGATAGCCGACCGTTTCAATGAAATACAGGGAATTATTAATCTCTATCAGGCTCTGGGAGGCGGTAGAGAATAAAAAACTCTCTCTTCTTTCGTTTCATCATCCCCTTTTATCCTTTCCGGACTGATTCCGGCGAAGTGGTAAAAGGGGATTTCATTATTTTTGCTGTTGCAAATACTGTTCTATCTGCATCGCTGTGGCATCTTTCAGCAACACCTTCTTGTCATTTAGTTTATCCACTTTTTGGGAAATCAGACAGATTCTTTTCTATTCCTCTCGCCAACATGAAAAATAGTGATTTAAATACTATTCCAACAGACAACGACTGTTCCTTCCGGTGCTATGGTTATCTGCTGTCCTGCGGCTTTTACTGCTTTATCGGCAAACCAGACTTTTGCTTCTTTTAGGCTTGTTCCCTCTATAGATATAGTTCGTTCAATATCTGTTTTATTGATTATTAATGAATAATATTTTTCTTCAATCTGGAAACTTTTCATTAGCATTCCTGATTCATGTTTGGTGAAATACGGAGTTTTATTGAAAATGCCAAGTGGAAGTTGACGAGTAATCCATTTTGCTAATTCTGCATAACTTCCGGTTTGCCGCGCCCCTAAGCCTAATGGAGTAGGTATCCACACGACTCGACCATTTCCAAAGTGATTGACTGCTCCTGTTATCTCATTGCCAAATGTCCCAATACTGGTTGCGTTGCTTAATGTTAGAGTACCACGCCATAAATATCCCGGAAGTGAAAGCCCATCAATATCCAGACTGAATGAATTGTTTGTCATCTTAAACTCCAGTGGGCGTGCTCCGAATAATTTTTCGAGTGTAAAACCGCTGACCATTGTGCAATGGGCTGTATCATCGTAAAATCCGGTGAGTCCATCTACTAATAATGTACCTCCTTTTTGGACAAACTGTTCTAAGTTAGTAATTTCTTTAGCGCTTAATGAAATTTGGTGAGATAGTATGATAACTTGGTCTTTGTAGTTTTCATGTGTGAAATCATATTCACCAAATTCGCAAAATTTACTTTGAAGCCCCATTTCCGATAAAACTTCAAAATATGATATGGCTGAACACATTACTCCCTCACCACGTCCCGCATACCCCGGCTTACCTTGATTTTGTATGGCTTCCGTCCACATGGATGTGCGATTATACAAAATTGTTATACCACTTTCTGCTGTGCGTATCTTTGCCATTTGTTTCTCGTGAGTATGAATGAATTTTGCTACATCAGCCGCTGCTTTGAGGCGGTCGGATGCTTCACCATTAAAGTTAATCATGGCCCATTCACCTGCTTCAGCTCCTGTTGCCCGTGCATTGAAACTCCAGAAAATCTCACCTTTAGCTTCGGATGCCAGATTTATCCATAACCATTGTGTGATTTCTTCGGCAGTAGGACACATAGGGATGGCACCGCTATATATGTTATTACCACCTTGTAATTCAGTCATAAGCCAGGGCAGTTCTCCTGCCCCTGCACGGATTAGCTCGGCATTTGCAGACATGGCTACTGTATAACGTTCTCGTGGGAAATAGGTGAAATGCCAGCTTGCGTGTGCCGATCCCCCTAATGAATGAAGGAATTTTCTCCATGTCGGGAAGTCATAATAACTCGAAAGTTTGAAGATATTATGTGGATTTACATGTAAATCATGGTGTGTATCGTATCGTTGTACTTGTTCTGCCAGCCAACCGAGATACCAATTGTGGTATTCCACAATGAATTTTTCTTTTTCGAAATTCAAAATAGGATATCCTTGAGGGTTATAGGCAGAAAAAGAGTGTTCTTCTTTCCATTTTGCATATTTATCTTGGGTAAATGGTTCATCAAATGGTAAATTAGGTGTTCCGGGTTCATTGATTAGCACCCATGCGGTTAGACATGAATATTTAGAGAAGTGCGTCACTACCTGACGTATATATTCCGCTACTTCCATCTGATGCACATTGGTATGGGGGAATTTAAACCCTCCTACATCAGAGAAATCTGTTTCAGGAAAGAGAGTTGCGTAAACCTTGATGTTATATTTCTCTGCGAGACGGAAAGCGCGGTCGAAAAGGGAAAAATCCCAGTTACCGTCTTTGGTTTTCATGTAAAGACCAAACATGCGGATACGGCATACTTCCATTCCGCTCTTTTGCATAAGGGCAAACCATTCTTCTATTTGTTTGTCAGTTTGTCCGGGCTCAATAAAAATCTGTGCTCCAATGAAAGGTTTGCTTTCCTTGTTTAGAGTTTGTCCTTGGACATTGAAACTGAATACCAGTGCAAGAATGAGATAAATGATTTTTTTATTCATGATGAGTCTGATTAATGTATTAGTTGTTATTTCTTTTTTTTATGTACTCTGAAGGTAATATACCATAGTATTCACGGAATGTTTTAGTAAAGTAAGAGTTGCTGTTGATACCAACCTGATACATAACTTCCGAAATGTTGTAATTTTTATCTTGAAGTAATTTGTAAGCTTGTTTCATTCTATAGTCCCGAATCAAGGCATTGATTGAGAGATTAGTTGTTGCCTTTATTTTACGATATAATTGGGTACGGCTGATATTCAGATTTTCGCATATTGTTCCGACTCCAAATTCGGAATTATGTATATTCTCTTGTATAATTTCCAATAATTTGTCCATAAAAGGATTTGTTGTAATTTGAGAATGCTCAATTTCGGTAGGCGTACTGCCTTGTATACTGGGCTTTTGCCGATATAGGATAATATTGCTTATTTTCATTAAAAGTACTTCGATAGAGAACGGCTTTAGAATATAATCTTCAGCTCCTTTGCTATATCCCAATTCAATATCCTCTTGACTGGCTTTGGCGGATAAAATTAAAATAGGAATGTGGTTTGTTATTAAATTCCCCTTTAGCATGGTGCATAACTCTAATCCGCTCTTTTCTTGTAACATGATATCAAGTAAAATTAAATCGGGGATATGTTTTTGAATTTTATCCATGGCGGTATCTACATTGCAAGCGGTAATAACATTATATTTTTTAGTCAGATTCAGATAGAGGTACTCACGCATATCCTGATTATCTTCTACAATCATAATTGTGAATTTGCTTTCAAAATAAAAAACATCTTCTGGTATAGATGATGCCTGCTCTTCGATAATAAGCTCATCTTCTGTGTAGTATTCCTCCCCTAATGGTAATTTTACGGAAAAAATAGTACCACCTTCGGTTGGAAGATTTTTTACTGAAATGGTTCCTTTATGTAGCGTTACTAAGTGCTGAACCAGTGCAAGCCCGATTCCCATACCAGAATTTTGCCATTGTTTGTTTTGATAGTAACGGTCAAAGATGTGTTCAATCTCATCCGGAGCAATTCCACATCCGGTATCTTCTACCGCCAATTCCACCCATTCTTTGTCTTGTGTAACAAAAACTGTGACGCAACCTTCTTCCGGAGTAAACTTTAAGGCATTCGATATGAGGTTACTGATAATTTTGATGACTTTATCCTGATCAAAATACCCTATAATATCTGATGTTTCATATAATAAATTAAAGTCAATCTTATGTAGGCTGGCAGCTTCTTCAAATCTGATGAAAATATCCTTAATGATGAAGACAATATTTATCTTCTTTACCTGCAATGGCACAGCCTCCTTATCAATTTTGCGTAAGTCTAGAAATTGGTATACAAGGTTATTCAAATGTTCTACATTACGCTGGATGATATTGAGTTTTGTAGAATTTGATGACGGATCATTATTGAGTAATACATCGTTTAGTGGCGCTGATATGAGAGTCAGGGCTGTACGTATCTCATGTGAAATGTTTGTGTGGAATTTTAGTTTGGTATCATTTAGTATCCGTTCATGTTCTCGCTGGATATGTTCTATTTGAATATCTTTTTTAAGTTTGTATTGAATTGCATAATACCTGAAGATAATGAGAATAATACCAATTATGGTTAGAACGTAAAGTGTATAGGCCCACCATGTATTCCAAGGGGCAGGTTCCACTTTAATTGAAATACTTCGCTCTGTATTACTCCATATACCATCACAATTTGCAGCACGAACTCTGAAGGTATAAATTCCCGCCCGTAACTGATTATAGCTCGCACTTCTATTTTGGGCGGTGGAATAATGCCATTCAGAATCTGCTCCTTCCAGTATGTAAGCATAGTAAACTCGTGCTGGATTTTGAAAATCAGGTGCCAGGAAATTAAGGGTGAAGTTGTTGTTATGATGATCAATTGTTATTTGGTTTTTCGTGAGAAGATTCTTTTTATGAGAGTTTGAAATCAGTTGACTGTTTTGGGACTTCTCATAGAAATTGTTAATTGTCAGGCTCGTTATTTGTGGAGCGGCAGTATAAACATTATCCTTTATTTCTTGTGGATTGAAATATGTAATGCCATTGATAGTGCCGATATATAGAGTGTTATTTTTATCATCAAAGAAGCTGGCTTCAGTTGTAGCGTTACTACAAAGCCCATCATTATAATAATATTCCCGATAATAGTTGGTTGTTGGGTTATAACGTAATAACCCCTGACTGGTGTTTAACCATAATTCTCCTTTGTCATCTTCTATAATATTCATTATTTTACTATTGGATAATTTTGGAGAAGTGTCTATATTTAAAATCGTTCGATTTATTAAATCAATACAACTCATCCCGGAATCTGTTGCAATCCATACGTATTGTCCTTCACTTGAAGGGCATATACTCCACACTTGATTACTTTTAATGGGAGAATCTTTGGTTGTGATTATCTTATAATCAGTAATGTTGGATTGTCTGTCAAGGTTTAATATATAAATCCCTTTGGAGCGGGAACCAAACCATAAATTTCCTTTTATATCTTTTTTCATGCAAAAGATATCTTGTGTATAGGGTGTTTCAAAATAGTGGAATTGGAAATCTGGTTTAAATAAATTCTTTAAACGAAGTAAATGACCTGTGCCACCTATCCAAATTGCACCTTGGTTATCTTGTATAATTGCACTGGCGGAGTGTATTTTTTCATAAATGTCGTGTGGAATGCCATTTATATCTAATAAATTGTATAAACGTTTATTACGATAGATGTAAACGTTACGATTGGTACAAATCCAGATATTGTATTCCGCATCTTCAAATATGGCATTGAAATTCTGTTTTCTATCAATATTAAGTTCTGTATAACTATCATTTTCCAACATATAGACCCCACCTAATTTGATGCCAATCCATAATCTGTTTTGCGAATCTTTTAAAATAGAACGGATTAGGGGGCGTGCTTCCCGATTGGGCATTTTTAGTGTACGGAAATGCTTGGAATTAAGGTTCATTATCGCTATTCCGCCATGTCCTGATCCTATCCATAAGCACTTAGATTTATCTACATAGAAGTTTCTAATCAGATTGGAACTGAAGAAGGAATGAGAATTTAGAGCGGGAGATAGAATTGAGTATTTCCTTTCTCCATCGTCTTTGTTGATGAGAATGATTCCGTCACCTTCTGTCCCCGCTATATATACGTTCTCCTTTAATTGGGTGATGGTGGTTAGCGGATTGGCGATTTCCGTTTTATAGAAATACATCTCATTCTGTTCTTTTATGTATAGCCCTTGTGGATGTGAAACTAGGATAGAGGAGGTCGAATCGCAATATATGTCTTGTGCGGTACGTATAAAATCATCCTGATGACGCTCTACCAAATTCCTATCTTCATCCAGGCAGATTATTTCTTCTGAAGTGAGTATCCATAATTGCTTATCGGAAGAGTGCACTATCTTCTTTATAATAGTATTATTTAGACTGGCTATTTCTGTTTTATGTGGAATAATTCTTTTGCTTTTATCTGGGATATTGAAGAAGAAAAGCCCATTGGAAGTGCCTATCCAAATGACCCCGTCAGTTCCTTCCGTCAAAGCTCTGCAGTCTGTCCATATTTGTCCTTCGGGGATACTGAATGTGTCATCATCATAGTTATATAGATTTAAGCAAGGGGTACCTTCTGTTCCTATCCATATGTTTCCTTTGGAATCTTCGAATGTAGAAATGACTCTGTTGTTGCTTAGTGATGTTGTATCTCCACTGATGTGATGATAATTGTTACAGGTATATCCGTCATAACGGCATAGTCCGTCATAGGTACCCAACCACATGAATCCTTTTTTATCTTGGGTGATGGAAGTTACCGCTTGTTGTGGTAATCCTTCGTTTACAGAGATGATTTGCAAACGGGAATTTAGGCTATAGAAATCTGTCTCTTTTGCAGATATGTGAATCGAAAGAGATATAAATGATAATAGCCAGATAAATTTTAGTATTTTTGATATCATGTACATGATAGATTTAATGGTTATGTGGGGCAAGTTACTTATTTATTTTATATAGATATATTCGGTTTTTTATATTTTTAATCCGATGGTTGATTTGAGCAAAGAAAAGGTACTTTTGAGCGGGTGTGCTATGGGAGGAGCGCTTACTTTTGTGCAGAAATCAACCTATTGTTTAATTTAAAATTATATTCTAAATGCTATGAGAAGTTTCTTAATACTATGCTTTTTGTTCTTGATGTGTGGCTTTACTGTGCAAGCGCAAGTAAAAGTACAAGGTTTGGTTCGTTTGGCATCTGACAAAGAACCCATTGCTGGAGCTACTGTTCTTATTAAGGGTATGAATACAGGAACAGTAACGGATATGGAAGGACGTTTCTCCTTAACTTTGAATACTGTTCCTGCTACATTGGCTGTTTCTTTTTTGGGGATGAAGACTAAGGAAGTTAAAGTCATAAGCTCGACTCCGGTGAACTTGGATATTCTGTTGGAAGAAGACCAGACACAAATAGATGAAGTGGTTGTGATAGGCTATGGGACAGTCCGGAAGAGTGATTTGACGGGCTCTGTTTCTACGATGAAAGGGAGCGATGTCGGTAATGCCCATATGCTTTCTCTTGACCAGTCCATGGCAGGGCGTATGGCTGGTGTAAACATAACCAATACGAGTGGAGAACCTGGTGCTGGTATTAGTATTCAAATTCGTGGTACCGGTTCTATTAATTCGGATAGCGAACCTCTTTATGTGATTGATGGGGCGCCCATAACGAAGGATGCCGGAACAGGAGTTGGTAATATTGACGGGCTTAGTTCGGCCGTTGTGAATCCGCTCTCTTCCATCAATCCTAATGATATTCATTCCATTGAAATTTTGAAGGATGCGTCTGCTACGGCTATTTATGGTTCTCGTGGTGCAAATGGCGTTGTTTTGATTACAACTAAGTCGGGAATGGTTGGAAAACCCGTAGTTACATTTGGAGCGAGTGTAGGCTTTAGCAATGTTTCTAAGAAGATTGACGTTTTGAATGGAACGGATTATTTGAATTATATGGCACATGAACGTAAGGATAACACATATATAGAAAAATATGATTCGCTGATGAATACTCCTTCCCAAAATTGGCAGGATGCTCTTTTTAAGACTGCAATCACACAAGATTATAATGTCGGTGTTCGTGGTGGTACAGAAAGTACAAAATACGCGTTGAGTGCTGCTTATACCGATCAGCAAGGTACGGTTGACAATTCCGGTTTCAATCGTTTTACAATTCGTTCCCGCATTGATCAGAATATTGGTAAACGTATTAAAGTAGGTGTAAATCTCAGTTATGCAGCTTTCACACAAGATGGGGTACCTTCTGGGGGCTCAAAAGATGCAGGAGCCGATGTGTTTCAGCAAGCACTCACTTATCGTCCGGTAAATTATCGTTCGAACGAAACAGATTTGGCAGAAAGTGGTGAATTGAGTGATGATTATAATATGCAGTCAAATCCAAAGGATTATGTGCAGCAGGTTCGGAACACATTAAATAATACTCGAATGATAATCAATACGTATGCAGAGTATGAATTTATGAAGGGGCTGCTTTTTAAAACTTCTTATAATCTGGATGACACCAAAACAGATAAGAATATTTTTTATCCGGCTTCCATTGCGGCTGGCGCGGCAACTAATGGTCGGGGAACTAATGCTTGGGCAAAACGAAGAAACTGGTCTTGGGAGAACCTACTAACTTACAGTACGGTTATTCATAAAGATCATAGTATTAATGCGATACTTGGCTATACGATGGAAAAACAAACAGGGCGGAACTTTTCTATTGAAACTCGTGATTATATGGATGTTTTTGCTTCGTTGCCTGGAGGTAATGTGGGACATGGCTTGTCTACTATGGCTCCGGTTGTGTCAGAATTCAGCAGTACATTGGTGTCTTATCTGGGGCGTATCAATTACTCGTATAAGGGGAAGTATCTTTTCACGGCCAGTGTTCGTTCTGATGGTTCAAGTAAATTCCCGAAGGGCAAGAAATTCTCCTACTTTCCTTCTGTTGCATTAGCTTGGAATATGAAAAAAGAATCATTCATGAAATCTCTGGAAGCAATTGAAGATCTGAAACTTCGGTTAAGTTATGGGCGTACAGGTAATCAAGGTATTCCTCCTTATAGCAGCCAGGAAGTTTATGCGAATGTGTATTATTCGTTTAATCAGTCTGGTGGAATGAAACCCTCTTCTGCACTAAAACCTGGTATTATTGTTCAGTCAATAGCTAACCCGGATTTAACATGGGAGACTACTGAGCAATACAATGTGGGCTTGGATTTGGGTTTGCTTCGCAATAGAATAACTTTGTCTGTAGATGCTTATTTCAAGAAAACGTTTGATTTGTTACTTTCTAAGCCACTGGACTATAGCATGGGATTTGCTTCTATGATGTATAATTCCGGTAGTCTTGAAAATAAAGGTATTGAATTTGTACTGAATACGGTCAATGTGTCACATCGCAATTTCTCATGGACATCTTCTTTCAACCTTTCCTTTAATCGGAATAAAGTTTTAAATTTAGGTGATAATGCTGCATTAACCTTTAATGGTGGAAATCTCTATAATGAAGCATTTATCCTTCAACCGGGGCAGCCTGTTGGTACAATGTATGGTTTTATCTACGATGGTGTTTACACATACGGTGATTATAAAAACTTCTATATCGATCAGGATCCGTCAAAGGGCCTGGTTTCTAAAGAACAATGTACTGCTATCTATGAACGTATTAAGAGTGGATCGGAAAAAGCGGTATTGATGGATGGACAACCCAAATATGCAGGCGGAATCCCATTACCCGGCAGTGCTAAGTTTCGTGATATTGTTGGAGAAGATAATAATGTGACGCCTGAAGACCGGACTTATATAGGAAACAGCGATCCTAAGTTCTTTGGAGGATTTGTCAATAAATTCGAGTTTAAAGGTTTTGATATTAATCTTTTTATGCAATTCTCTTATGGGAATAAATTTCTCGTAGCCAATTATTTCCCCCTTCAGGGATATGATACAAGAAATATTCTGCAAGATATTTATGACAATGCATGGAGACCCTACCGGGATAGTAATGTATGGCCTGACTATACCATTGATTCTTATAAGTCCGTAGCATCCAGTATGGTGGTTGAGGATGGCTCTTATCTGAAAATCAAAGATCTGACTATTGGCTATACTATTCCTACGCAATGGTTGAACTCTGTTGGCATTAGTAAGGCTCGCATTTATCTGACTGGTCAGAATTTGTTCACTTTTACCAAATTCAAATGGTATGACCCGGAGGTGGCGTCCAACAATCCGATTATGGGCGGTTTTTATCGTTTCACTTATCCGAGTTCAAGGACTATTATTACTGGAATATCACTTAGTTTCTAATTTAAAGCACAATAGAATTATGAAAAATAAATTATTAAATCAAGTTTTATTGCTGACATTCCTGATACTGTCAGTATCTTGTGAAACGTCTTTTCTGGATGAGAAAGTGACTACTTCATTGAGTAAAGATCAACTTTACAAAAAAACGGCGGATTATGAAATGGCCCTGATGGGAGTATATGATATGCTCGGGGCACGTAGTTTGCCAATCATGGACGGAGGCATTTTGAATTATCTATGCAATTACAATGGAGGTGTTCCTTTATTGGGCGAACTGGCAACTGATGAAATGTGTTCTTCTGCGGCAGGAGCATCTAAACAACTGTTTTTGGAGGAGCTGGATAAATGTAAATCAACCGGACAGAATACGATTGTGAAATCTGTGTATGCAGGACAGTATGCTATGATTAATCAGGCTAATGCTCTAATTTTTAATGCAGATAAGCTTAGTGAGCCAAATTCAGCAATTAAACAATATGTGGCAGAAGCTAAATTCTTGCGTGCCTTGTGTTATTATAATTTGGTATCGCTTTATGGCGGAGTGGTTTGCACTACATTACCCGGTTCTGAGAGAGTTGGGACTGTACTACCCCGTTCATCGACAGAAAAAGTGTATGAGCAGATATTTCAGGATTTGAAAGATGCGTATGCAACACTTCCTAAGAGTTTTGCGGTCGAGAAGGAGTTTGGCCGTGCAACAAGTGTTGCTGCGGCTGCGTTGTTGGCTCGTGCAAGTTTAACCGCTGCAACCATGGGTAAATATGCCGGAATAACTGGTGAATTGGCATTAGAAGGTGGCATTAATTCCTATGAATGGGCCCGTAATATGGAAAAAGAGTTATTTACGCAGGCCAAAACTTATGCTGATAAAGTAATAAAGGAAGGTTTCTCTTCAGAAGACGCATTGTTATCCATGCCCTATGAACAGAGCTTCTATCCTTATGAAAATACGGTTGAAGTAATTTTTGATGTTCAGTTCCAATATGGATTTTCACAATCGGAAGGCGGATGGGTTGGACGAATTTCGGGACCGGATTCATGGAACTGGGCTATACCTACAGGAAATATTGCTAATACTTATATGCCGTTTGGTGGAAAAACAATAGGAGAGAACTTTCCAACACCGGCAACGAAAGCTAATTGTGATATGCGTAAGTACAAAAATATCACGAGTTTCAAATATAAAGGAAATGGAACGCTGTGGCCTCCACTGGCAACTGATAAGACTTATAATATAGGAAAATATGCTGTGGAGAAGGTAAAGGATTACCCCAATCAGGAACATCCTCATAATTTTGTAGTACTCCGTCTTGCTGAAATTTATTTGATTTGGGCGGAAGCAGATGCAGAGTTAAATAACGGTCCCACTGTTGATGCATACCGTATGATAAACTACGTTAGACGGCGGGCTGCCGATGCTAATATTTTGCCTGATTTGAATAGGGAAAATTTGGATGATCCTGCAGTACTAAAACCGATTCTGGGAATCACGCCACAAACAGAACTTGAAAAATTCCGTCTTGCTTTGTTACAAGAACGTATGCTGGAGTTTGTGGGCGAGGGAATCCGTAAAGTTGATATGATACGTTCAGGTTGGAGTGCTGAGCTTTTAGAAAATGTGAATGTTTCTGATTATGATGAGGTTAAATACCTATATATGAGACGCATGTTTGAAGAATACAGTATCTTCTTACCTATTCCATCCCGGGAGGTGACTATTTCCAATGGTATTATAATTCAAAACTATGGTTATTAAAACAATGAAGTCGATACCTTTATTATTTGCAGTTGGCGGGGTTGCCATATCTTCCGTAGCCCATGCAAGTTCACCGCAAAAGCTTGATGAACAGAAGCCGAATATATTATTGATTATGGTTGATGATTTAGGTTTGGGGGATCTCTCCTGTCAATATGCCAGAGATCTTCAAACTCCTAATATTGATAAGTTATTCTCTGATGGTGTTCGTTTAAATAATTTCTATGCGAATTCTTCGGTGTCTTCACCGAGCAGGGCAGGGTTGCTCACTGGTTGTTATCCTGATATGGTTGGAGTCCCCGGTGTTATTCGTACGGAAACAACAGCAAGCTGGGGATACTTATCTCCTGAAGCTATATTATTACCTCAAATGATGAAGAAAGCCGAGTATAACACTGCTATTATTGGGAAATGGCACTTAGGACTTGAAGAACCTAATCTGCCTAATAGTCGTGGTTTTGACTTTTTTCATGGTTTTTTGGGAGATATGATGGATAATTATTATACTCATCTGCGTCGCGGACACAATTATATGCGCCTCAATGAGGAGGTGATTGAGCCTACAGGGCATGCTACTGATTTGTTTTCATCTTGGGCATTGGATTATTTCGATACTATGCGTAAGAGTAAAGTTCCATTTTTTCTTTATCTGGCTTATAATGCTCCGCATGTACCCTTGCAACCTCCAACGGAGTGGTTGGAAAGGGTTCGTGAAAGAGAGCCGGGAATATCGGAGAAGCGTGCTAAATTGGTTGCATTGATAGAACATCTGGATTATAATATAGGGAGAGTTTACAAGGCGCTTGAAGAGTCGGGTCAACTTGATAATACATTAATTATATTCTGTTCTGACAACGGTGGAGATGCCGGTGCAGAAGCTAATAATGGTCCTGTGCGTGGCTCAAAAGGAGATATGTACGAGGGGGGTATCAAAGTCCCCTGTGCAGTTTATTGGAGAAACCATCTGAAACCGAGGAGTATAGACGATTTAGTAATCATGTCTGATATCTTTCCAACGTTGTGTGATTTGGTGAGTATACCTGTAAACCACCGGATTGACGGTATTTCACTGTTACCTCTATTTCTTGGTGAAAAGCAGTGTACGGATGACCGGATGATATTTTGGGTGCGACGCGAACATGCTGAGTTAGGAGGTAAAACACAGAATGCTGTTCGTTATAAAAACTATAAGCTATTGCAGAATCGTTCGTTTGATGCGCTCGAATACTTTGATTTAGAAAAAGACTCGTGTGAATCACATTCCATGAAAAAGGATGATATGTACACGAAGTTGTATCGAGGCATGATCGATCATTACCGGGTGTCCGGTTCAGTGCCTTGGCAAAAACCATTAAAATACTGATAAAGCATGAAATATGATCTGTTTATATGTAATATTCTGATTACCAGTTTCTGTTTGCTGACTTCCTGTAAAGGCGGTTTAGATAAGATCGACTTGCGTAATTCCGCAGATTCAGGCGTAATTAGAATCACCCTTACAGAACAGCTACCTGATTCTACAGGTGTGCTATGTACCTATCGAGTGATGTTACCTGATTATTTAAAGGGAATTTACTCGGCTCAGGATTCTTTTTATGATTATTGGCAGGTGAATGGAAATAGGGTTCTACCTTGGTTTTTCACGCCGGAGACATTGACAGACTTGTTTGTGCAACCTGCCTATGGAGTGGATGACAATCTGTATCCGCAGTTTAAGAATATTGGATTCCGGGGAAAGACACGGTTTGTTTCACGTCATGGATGTTTTTTGCAGTTGATGTTGTGTGACGGGCGATATCTTTCCGTTTTACCCCTGGCAGGACCCGATGTTGTGGCGTGGTTTTATGTGAATGAGGAAGGTGAACTGGAATTGCAAGTTGCTAATTATGGAACGGAACCTGTTACCGCTGAGTGCCCCGTAATTGCATGGGCGTTGGGTGAAAATCTGAATGAGTCTGCCTATCAGTTGTTTGATAACCTCAGACGGGATACCGCCTATGCTAAAACTTTTCGTTTGAGATATGAGAAGTGCTTTCCCGAAATGTTTCAGTATTTAGGCTGGTGTACGTGGGAAGAGTATAAAAAGGATATTAGTGCAGAACTGTTATTTACTGAAATCCGCAAACTGAAGCAAGTGCCGTTGCCTGTCCGATACGCGATTATAGACGATGGACATTTGTCTTTTAGAACTTCAGATGTCGATCGTTCCAAGGGTGTTTTATCCAGTTTTTCTCCTAATGATAAGTTTCCGGAAGGTTTTAGGGAATTGCTTAAAATGCGTGAGCCGGAACGGTTGCGATGGATGGGGGTGTGGCACAATTTCAACGGGTATTGGGGCGGCTTTTCAGTTGATAATGATTTCGATGCGGATGTGAACAATTGCCTGAGGACTATCGAGAGAACAGGCTATGTGTTGCCCAAGAATGATATGGCCTCAATTCGGCGGGTATATTCTGCCTTTTTGGGACGTTCTGCAGATGATGGTTTTGATTTTCTAAAACTGGACTGGCAGGCGGCAAATCTTTATATGCAACGTTTCAGCGAGAATGGGGCGAGGGGAGCATTTAATACTTCCCGTGTGGTAGACAACATAGCCCATGAACGCTTTAATGATGCTGTTATCAATTGTATGGCTATGAATAATGTCGTATTGCAAAATACTTATAATGTAAATGTCACACGAACGAGTATCGATTATAAATTGAATAATCTTTTCATGGCGAAAGAACATTTGCGCCAATCATATGGCAATGCATTATACATGTGCCCGACGGTGTGGGGAGATCATGATATGTTTCATAGTTCCGATGATGTTTGTGGCCGCATAATGGCGCTTTCCAAAGCCTTGTCAGGTGGCCCGGTTTATCTTTCCGACGCACCTGAAAGGATTGCGCCACAGATGGTTTGGCCATTGTGCTATCAAGACGGAAGCCTGCTGCGCCCTTTGGCTCCCGCTACGGTACTGCAACGGACGGCATTCGATTGTCCGTTGACAAGCAGGACGGCCTATATGGTGTCTGCACCTTTGGAAAATGATGCGGCGGCAGTGGTGGCATATAACCTTACTGCTGATTCGTGTAGGGTAGAAGGGAAAGTGTGCGTAGAAGATTATGAACTGACCGGAACACTACTGCAACCTTATATGGGGCGATGGAAAGTACCTGAAGAGGGATTGTATCTTTATGATTATACAAATAAAGAGGGGTGCAGGTTGGTTGCTGATTTCACTTTCTCTATTGATGGATTTGCCGATCGCTACTTCCTGCTGCTTCCTATCCATGAGGGCTGGGCAGTTGTGGGAAATACGGATAAATACCTCTCTCCGGTAACAGTCTCAAATATCAATTATGGCTCGGATAGGTTGTCATTAACCCTTCATGAGAGTGGCTCGATTGACTTTTGGATAAGTGGAGGTACACCTTACTCGGATGAAGCGGAACTATCTGCTCTTGGGAATGGTTTATGGCGTGCCACTTCAAAATCCGCGGAAGAAAATCTTCAGATAACTATTTATAAAAAATAAAATATACGATGAATAAGCTTTTACTTTTAAGTTCTTGTGCTACTGCTATGGGAATGACGGCTTGCTCTGGACAAGCCGTGACTCAGGCGCCGAAGCCCAATATTATTTATATCCTTGCTGATGATTTAGGCTACGGTGATCTGGGAATCCTGGGACAAAAAACAATCCCTACGCCTAACATTGACCGTTTAGCTGCTGAGGGAATGATCTTTACCAATCATTATGCCGGTGCACCTGTATCAGGACCGTCACGTGGCTGCTTGATGACAGGCAAACATACCGGGCATAGTACAATTCGTGGCAATAAGGCCATTCCCGGAGTTGGGGTGGTTCCCATCAGTCCGGGCGATATCACATTGCCCGAAGCGATAAAAACGAATACGGATTATGTCACCGGAATGTGTGGACGTTGGCATTTAGGGGGTGAATTGACAGATCAGACTCCCTTTCACCGCGGATTTGATTATCATTTTGGTAAGTTGAGCGCTGACTTTCCCAACCGGCACGGAGTGATGATTGATTTGCTATGGAATGAACAAGGAGAACATATACCTTATAGTGAATACTCAAAGAAGAATGTGGAACCAATGTATGAGAATGGGAACTATTATAATCTTTCTGAACAAGATCAACTGGAACGCCCGGTTAACATGGACCGGATCGTTACGAACAGAGCGCTTGATTTTATTGTTCGCGAAAAGGCAAAACCTTTCTTTCTTTATGTTGCCTACTCCTTGGTTCATGCACCTATGGAGTACCAGTCTGATACTCCGGTTCCCGCTAATGACTGGCCTGAGGCGGAGCGTTGTTTTGCTTCTATGGTGATGAGCCTTGATAAATATGTAGGTGAAATAATGGAATGTGTGGACCGGGAAGGTTTGGGAGAGCGAACCATGATTATCTTTGCAAGTGATAATGGAGCACACAATGAAGGACACGATTACCGTTTCTTCCGTTCTACCGGAGACTTTCGTGGTTATAAGCGTGATTTGTATGAGGGCGGATGTCATACGTCCATGTTTGCCCGTTGGACAGGAACAATTCCCGCTGGTTCAAAAACGAACTTGCTTAGTGCTTTTTGGGATGTGATGCCTACTATCTGTGAGTTGGGCGGAGCTCCTATCCCGCAGCAGACGGATGGCATCTCGTTTGCTCCTACATTGCTTGGAAAGTCGCAGTTGAAGAAGCACGAATATCTCTATTTTGAGTTTGACGAATGCTCTGACCGGATACGGCCACGCAAGGAATTCAAGCAATCGGTAGTATTTGATCACTGGAAAGTAATCAAATACATCGATACGGATAAAATAGAAATATATGATTTGAAGAATGATCCTGCTGAAGACCATGATTTGGCCGGTAACCACCCGGAACTGGTAGCGAAGGCATTGAAGTATATGGATGAGTCTCATGTGCAGAACCAGCTATATCCGTTGACACTGAAAGAGCGTAATAAACTGAAACGATAATTATAGTATGAAATATCTGATTTTATCTGTACTACTTTTAAGCTGCTGTGTTTCCAGTGGCATGGCTTCCCAAGGTGCGGGGATGCTCTATTTTGCCAGTTATGGTAAAGAAGCGACGCAAGAGGTTATTGATAATCCTTATATCATAGGAGGGTTGTATACACTTATCTGGAGTGAGGTTGAACCGGAAAAAGGGAAGTATGATTGGAGTGCTGCCGATGCGTTTATTGAGCGCTGGGCACGTTCCGGAAAGAAAACCGCTTTACGCATTATATGGAGTACCAGCGGTTATTGGAATAATCCTGCCGCACGTAGACCGACTCCTGAATGGGTATGGGATGAGGGGGCCAGATATGCCTACCATGAAGGTAGTGACACTCAAATCCCCTTATTTTGGGATCCGGTTTATCGTTCATGTGCTATGGAGTTGCTTTGTGAGATTAATTCGCACTTTGGTGCCAATAAGGACATTTTATTTATAGACGTAACTCCCGGTGCTGAGACCAACCCTTATCGATTTGGAACGATTCATCGTAGAGACCCCGACTACAAGGCTGTTTATGAAGCTACAAAAGCCAGTGACGGGCGCACATATACGGATGAGTTGTGGCGTGAGACCGTTCTGGATTGGATTAACCGGACGGCTGAGATTGTCAGCGACCTCCCTTGTTTGGTCACGCTGAATGTGGGCAGTTTGAAAGGAACCAATTACTTTCCGGATTTCGGGCAGTGTGCGGTTGACCACGGCATGTATGTCGGACAAAACGGAATAAAGGAGGGTAGTTACGAAAAAGGGGATAACGAGCGGAAAGAACTTTTTGAACGTTGGGCGAAAACTACGAAACTGTTTTTTGAAATGGTACATGCTGCTGAAACTGCAAATACCGGGACTTTGCAGGGAGTAATGGATGCCGCCCGACGCATTCATTGCTCATATCTGAACGTCTACGCCGTGGACGTTATGAAAAGCACACCGGGACATCAGACCTATGACTCCCGTTGGGAACAAGCAATGAAGTCGGGAGACATGTATTTCCGGTCACTTGAGGAGAAGAAATGAATGCCCATATATTAAATGGATTTTAGTTATCTATTAATTGATTGAAAATATGAGAAAAAGTCTACTTATCGTGAGTATAACTACTCTTTCTATGCTGGTTGGCTGCTCTAAAGTATCCCGCGTACATATCTGTACTACAGCAGACTCTCCGTGGCAGTCCATTGCCGATACTACATTGCAGAATTCTCAGGCCGCTGATGTCCTTACGCTTCATATCGATTCAGGAGATACTTGCCAGGTTATTGAGGGTTTTGGTGCTTGTTTCAACGAATTGGGATGGGATGCTTTGGCATTGCTTTCTGATACCGACCGGCAGAATATTCTGTCGGAATTGTTCCTTCCTGATCATGGGGCAAACTTTACAGTTTGCCGTATGCCCATTGGTGCCAATGACTTTTCCAGAGACTGGTACTCGTATGCCGAAACTCCGGGTGACTTTGCCATGCAGCATTTCTCTATCGACCATGATCGGGAAACGCTGATACCATTTATCCTTAGTGCCCAAAAACTGAATCCGCAACTTAGCATTTGGGCTTCTCCTTGGTGTCCTCCGGCATGGATGAAGCTTAATGGGCATTATGCTTCGCGTTATCAGCGTAATTGCCGGGATGATAGGTTTCGGAATGGATTGCTTGAGTCGCAAGAGGGACATGAAGGTTCTGATATGTTTCGTATGGATTCGCTTCACTTACAAGCATATGCCACTTACTTTCAGAAATTTATCCGTGCCTATCGGGATGCCGGCATTGACATTTTTGCCGTAATGCCTCAGAATGAGTTTAATAGTGCACAGGTCTTTCCGAGCTGTGTCTGGACAGCGCGGAGTCTGGCACGGTTTGTCGGACAATATCTTGGACCTGTGATGGAGCAGGAAGGGGTAGAGGTTATGTTCGGTACAGTGGAGCGGGCGAATGCATTGCTTGTAGATACGGTATTGCAGGATGTGCATGCTAAAAAATACATTTCAGGTGTGGGCTTTCAATGGGCCGGACGCGGTGCTATAGCTACTGTACGTACGCAATATCCCCATATGCGCTTACTGCAAACCGAACAGGAATGTGGAGACGGAAAGAACGACCGGAAGGGATTGGTACATTCGTGGAATTTGCTGAAACATTTCATTGATAATGGTGTAAGTGTGTATGATTACTGGAATATGGCATTGCTCGAAGGAGGGGTGAGTCGTTGGGGATGGGCACAAAACTCCCTTGTAGTAGTTGATTCAGTGAATCATTCTTATCGTTGGACACCGGAGTTTTACCTGATGAAGCATGTCTCGCATTTTGTTGTCCCCGGGGCACGCTATATTAGAACTTCGGGTGACGGCACGTCACTTTCGCTCACCTTTTTAAATCCGGACGGGCGGATTGCCGTGGTCATGGCAGAACTGGAAGGACGCGATCGTTGGATTAGAATCACACGGTCTGGTATGGAAGATGAATACGTATTTTTACGTGGAAACAGCTTGAATACGGTTTTGCTGTAGCAGATGAGGTGTTGAAGCGCTTATATATTCTTCCAATCCCCTTTTCTCCTTGGCTGGTTTCATCACCGGCAAATCGGGAAAAGGGGATTCCCATTTCTATCTTTGTTGCAAATACTGTTCTATCTGTCCCACAACCGCATCTTTCAGCAACACCTTCTTATTCTTATCCAGCAAATACAAAGTAGGTATCGCCTTCAAATCATACAGGTTCTTTTCCTTAATCATTAATTTCTTATCATACCCGTTTATCCACTCCTTCGGGAAATCGGATAGATGTCTTTCCCATTCCTCTTTATCTTCATCCGGATAAACAGACAGTATCTTTAAGTTTCCCGCTTCAAATTCCTTATTGATGGCGGGGGCTTGCTTCAACTCCTTAATGCCTTCCTCGCAGGCATGGCATCCCGGATTGTTGATGAACAACAGCGTGTAGTCTGCCTTTACTCCGTATAGCGTACCGCTCTTTCCCGATACCAGCGTGTAGGTGAAATCTTCCGCCTGTCTTCCCGGGCGGTTCTGCTCTGCCAGCTCCCGGCGTCCTTTCGGAAGTATCTTCTCCGTATCATCCAGCACGGTGCTTTCCAGCATGGCATCCAGCACCGGAATATAAAGTTCTTCGTTCCGCATGGGCGAGTTCGGGTCGTACAGGTATTTTTCGGCTAAATCCGTAAAGTAGAAGAAAACCTTCTTCTTCTTTCCCGCATCCTTATACATCTGTTTGATGGCACTGATAGCAGTCTCCTCCGGCACGAGTTTCATAATGTCGATATAATCCACCCACGCCTGCTCCATCACTTCCCGATGGTCGAGATAGGTGGTATCAGCGAAATCCACATTTTCCCAGTAGTGGCGCACCAGATAATCTGCACGTGATTCGGGGGTATTCAGCATAGCCGGTATAACGGGCAGGGCAAATGTCTTTGTACTGTCGTTTTTTATATCTTCTGCTTGATTGTCAGATGCTTTACGATTCCCGCATGCAGTGCAGAGAATCAGGAACAGAAAGAAAATGTTGAGATAAGTTTTCATAATCCGGTTGATTTATAATATTCTAAAGGACAAAGATAAAGAAATTGCTTTAATTACCATTTGTTAAGTATCAACAATTTTATGAGTCCTACCTTTGCCCCGCTTTTTTAAAAAACAATGAGATATGCAAAGGGATAATCTGGATTTCAAAAACATGAGTGTGAGTAAGTTGTATACAAAACAACTCTTCCCCACGTTGTTGGGTATGGTGTCATCCGCGTTGTTTACCGTGGTCGATGGGATATTCGTGGGGCGTGGAATAGGCAGCGATGCGATTGCGGCAGTGAATATCGCAGCACCTGTTTTTATGATTGCCGCCGGGCTGGGACTGATGTTTGGTATGGGTGGAGGCATTCTTGCATCCATCAACCTCTCACGTGGCAAGCGGCTGATAGCTAATATCAATGTTACACAGGCGGTAGTCATGCTGACGATTGTTAGTGTTGCCATGGGAATATTGCTGACTGTTTTTCCGGAAACGGCAGTAGCCTTGTTGGGAGCCGAGGGGCATCTGACGGAACTGGCGGCGGAATACCTGTTCTGGTTCTCCATATCCATTCCGTCCACGGTGTTGCTGGTGGCGCTGCCTTTCTTTGTACGCCTGACGAACCCGAATTTTGCCATGTGGGCCATGCTGGCGGCTACATTTGTCAACATCCTGCTCGATTATGTCTTCATCTTTATTTTCGGATGGGGGCTTTTCGGTGCTGCCATTGCTACCGACCTGGGTGAGTTGGTTGGAACCTTCATGTTGCTGGTTTATTTGTTCCGTCCGTCTGTGGCTGTCCGGTTTGCCCGTTTGAAGGTAAGCGTCAAGAGTATCCGGCTGACACTGAGGAACACGTGGTATATGCTGAAACTCGGCGTGTCGTCTTGTTTGAGTGAAGTCACCATTGCCGTAATGGCTATTGCGGGCAATTACGTGTTTATGAGTCACTTGGGCACTGATGGGGTGGCGGCTTATAGTATCGTCTGCTATCTGTTCCCCATTATTTTCATGGTGTTCAATGCGATGGTTCAGTCGGCACAACCCATTATCAGCTATAATTATGGCTGCGGACAGATTGCGCGTTCCAATAAGGCATTGCGTTTATCAGTGACCTCTGCCGTTATTTTTGCTTTGATGATAAGCGGACTGTTCGTGTATTTCTCCGGAGACATTGTTTCGCTGTTCTTGCCGGACAGGGAAAGTCATGCCTGGCAGTATGCAGTGGTCGGCCTTCCCCTGTTTGCCGTCGATTATATTTTCTTCGGAATCAATGTCATCGCTATCGGGTATTACACCAGTATCGAACGGATAAATCGTGCGATGAGGCTCACCTTGCTGCGGGGCATGTTGCCAGTGCTGTTCTTTTTCGTGTTGCCTTTGTTGTTCGGAGTCACTGGCATCTGGCTCGCGGTGGCGGCAGGGGATATGACTGCTGTGGCGATTATTGTGATCTTGACTTTGAGGGATAAGAAGAGGTGATGTTTATGATGGTTTTCGTGAGGTCACGAAGATGATAGAAATAAGTGTTGCGTCAAAAGACTGATAAACTTATCTGGCTTTTGACGCAACTTGCTGATATAGCTTGGTTTAATTGTTTTTGTTAATCAGATTCACCACCACTTTTACCATAATGTCTTTTTCTTCTGTCCGGCTCTCTGCAATCATCAATGTGAGAGCTACCAGGGCATTGTTGTCAATGAGCCGTGAACCGTCTTCTTTATAGAGAATACCATTCTTTTCAAGAAACCAGAGAAACAGGAAAGCTGCAATCCGCTTGTTCCCATCACTGAAAGAATGATTCTTCACAACGAGATAAAACAGCATGGAGGCTTTTTCTTCGATACTGGGATAGAGTTCATCACCTCCGAAGGTCTGATAAATCGTATTTATAGAACTGTGGAAAGACTGATCCTTTTCATTGCCAAACAAGTCACTGCTTCCGAATTTCTTCTGAAGTAAATGGATAGCTGCCATTGCTTCGTCATACGTAGCCCTGAATGGAGTTTTAGGAGTGGTTGCTTCTATCTCCAATTGCTGGTAATCATATTTATCCAGAGTGTCCAGCCCATATGTATAGTCGGTTATGACATGTAGCAATCCGTTGGCTTCATCTAAAGTCAGTTCTTTGTTGGCAATGACATTTGACAGTAGCTTGACGGTGTTCTTCAAATCTACCAGTTGTTGCTCTTTCATTTGCTGGTTGACGGCGTATCCTTTTATCAGATAGCTTTTCAGGACTTTGTTTGCCCATTGGCGGAATTTAGTCGCATTACTGGAGTTTACACGGTAACCAACTGATAGTATTGCATCCAAATTGTAGAACTTAGTACTGTATCTCTGTTGGCCATCATTACCCATATGTTCCAAAATGGAACATGTGCTACTTTCTTCCAATTCGCCGCTACTATATATATTATTCAGATGCTTGGTTATAGCTGGACGCTTTGTTCCAAATAATTCGGCTATTTGCTTCTGAGTTAGCCATATAGTCTCTTTCTCCATTCTTACATCAATCTCCGTTTGTCCGTCCGGTGTTTGGTAAATGATAATTTCTCCTTTATTTTCCATCGTTATAAATGTTGGTTATTATTCTATAAAGGTAGGCATTATTTTCCGTATATGGAAGCATATACATCAATATTTCTCATTTTAATAACATTGTTTTTTTTACCTTTATCAGACCTTATAATTATCCCTTTGCTTGTATACATAAACAATTACTATACCCCCTTCCACACCCTTCTATCCCCTGATTCATCGGCCTTAACGTGTGGAAGGGTTCTTTGTGCTTCTCTTTTGTCCCTTCTCAATGTTCTCAACTCCTGTTTCCACCTGCAAATAACGTTCTATTAAGTAATAGAGCGAAATCACCTTTCATATATAAGGAGAACGCGCTTTAGCCTAACTCTTACTGAAGAACGACTGGAATCGGCTAATCGAACAACTGAAGTTGACCAATAGATTAACTCCAGTCATTCTTTCGACCAACTCCAGTCGTTCATTTATAATACTGCCCCTTAAAAACGTTCTCCCTTAGTCCTAAAGACGTAAAGAAAGCCCCTTCTTTATTAAGAAAGAAACTGATGATTAATTCTGCCAAATACTTGCAAACCGCTATCCCCATGTAGTAAATTCGTGCCATTAGTCACTAAATAAACAATGAAATTATGAAGACAAAAATCATGCAATTCATCGCCTCTCTTTTAGAGAATTGGAGGGACGAAAAACAACTACCGGAGAACCGGCCGGAAGTTACCCCGGCGCAGAACGCGCCCGCCATAGATCAACAGACAAAACCTGTGTCGCCCGCCCTAACCAAGCCCGCCCCGGTCAGCCTGACGGAACATGTGAACACTTTCCTGCAATCCACCTATGATTTCCGTTATAACCTGCTCACGGAAGAAACCGAATACCGTCCGGCGGGTAAAGTGGGAGAGGGCTTTTCGCCCGTCGGCAAGCGGGAACTGAACACTTTTTGCCTCGAAGCCCATGCGCAAGGCATTGCCTGCTGGGACAAGGACATCAGCCGTTATCTTTACTCTACCTGCGTTCCCGGTTATCACCCTTTCCACCTTTACATGGATGAACTTCCCGCCTGGGATGGCATCGACCGCCTCGAAGCGCTTGCCCGTCGTGTTTCTCCCGACCCGCTATGGCTGAAAGATTTTCATATATGGCTATTGGCCCTCACCGCCCAATGGCTGGGGATGACGGGGAAGCATGCCAATAGTGTGGCACCCGTTCTTGTCAGTGCGAAACAGGGGTTTTTGAAATCCACTTTCTGCAAATGCCTGATGCCCGATTGCCTGTCCCGCTACTATTCTGACGAAGTGGAACTAACTTCGAAAGGGAACGTCACCCGTAAGATGTCGGAAATGGGACTGCTGAACCTGGACGAGTTCGACAAATACTCGGCGTCGAAAATGCCTTTGCTGAAGAATCTGATGCAGATGGCAAATCTGAACCTCTGTAAAGCCTATCAGCGGAACTATCGCAACCTGCCGCGCATCGCCTCTTTCATTGGTACGAGCAATCGCTTCGATCTGCTTTCTGACCCTACCGGCAGTCGACGTTTTCTCTGCATTGAGGTAAAAGACAAGATAGATTGTGCCCATATCGAACATAAACAAATCTATGCCCAGTTGAAGCAGGAACTTCTGGCTGGCGGTCGTTATTGGTTTACGGCAGAGGAAGAATGTGAGTTGCAGGAGCATAACCGGGCATTCCAGCGTTGCAATTTGATGGAAGAACTTCTTCGTTCCTGTTTCCGTCCTTCCACTACCGAAGATCAAAATGAAGTGGTGTTGCATCTTTCGGCTGCCGACATTTTTAAAGTCTTAAAGAAGCAGAACCCGGCAGCCATGCGGGGAATAAATCCGAATGCATTTGCGCAACAGCTTGCCCCATTGGGATTTCCTCGTTCGCGCAGCCGTTATGGTAATTATTATTCAGTTGTTTCCCTATCTACAACCCCTTCCACCCGTTAATGCCGATGAATAAGTAGTTTCAATGTTGTGGAAGGGGTGAGAGAGCTTTTTATTATGAAGTGGTTTATCTATTGATAAGTAGTTTGAAAGAGGCTTATTTAGAATATATTTTGGGTGGGAGTCAAAACAAATGAATGTTTTTGTTGTTGAATAAGAGAAAAAACGTATCTTTGCAACTGAACAAGTGACATGTAGTATCATAATATATTATGTGTCCTCTTCCGATATCAGTAAAATGTGGAAATTTTGGCAACTGTCGGATGAGCGTAGCCTGTATCAGTTATTGGTACGGGCTTACTCCTCCTTTGTTGCGGGTATCCACATGCCTACTGGTAGGGAGGATGTAAGACCCCGTACCTTTATAATATACCATTATAGCCGTATAGGGTTGATTTTAAACTAAATAATCAAACACTATATGGCTAATTGGGTATCTATGAAATTAGCAGCCGAAAAATACGGCATTTCTGAGGAGCGAATCCTTGAATGGATCAGGCTTAGTTATCTAACGTACTCGTCTTTAGATAAGGAGCCTTATGATGACACCAATCCGATGGTGGATACCGAAGAGCTTGATAGAGCCCTTGTTTTTAATTCGATAAAATCTTATCCTGATGATGACACAGTTGAGCGTCTTCCGATAAAGCATGTGAATTGGCTTTATCAGGAAAATGCCCGATTGGAGAAATTCAACGATGATTTGCTGGAACAAAACTATGTGCATACTCAACGGGAAGAGAAGTTAATAGCCGATTTGGAGAAAATGACTGATCTTGCCAATGAGGTTCTTTTGATGCATACCAAAATAATGTGCAATTATAAGAGTCTGATTTCTGAAAAGGAAGGCATATGGTCTTTCCTTTGTAGTCTGTTCACTTGGAAAAAGAATAAATGCCTCATCTAACCAATATATATACCGTTTCTTTTTCAATCCTTTTTTCATCTCGTGAATGCGGAGTCCTTTTTTTTAGGGCTTCGCATTCTTTTTCTCACTCTCTATTTATGTCTATCTTCATTTTCTTTCTCCCCGGATGAGGGGAAGTAGCTACTTCCGCCTTTCGCACGCGCGCATAATATAATTATGTGTAGTGCCTTGTGTCCGTTCACGCCCTTCCTTAAAATTATGTTCTACAACATCCTTATCACTCAGCGCATTACAAATTAGTTTCCGAAATATAGTGAAAAAATGGTAGATATATTTGGAGCGAATCATAATATCGACTACTTTTGCATCCGCTTTCCAAGAGATGGTAAGCCTTGCAATTGACATTCTGACAGAAACGGCGTAAGAACTCTAACGTTTTTCTTTCCTTTTGCTGCTCTTTTAACCAAGAGTTACGCTTCCGGAAAAGAAAAAAGAAAAAAAACTTCCGGAAACATTTGGAAGTAATGCAATAAAGTTCTTACCTTTGCACCCGCTTTCCGAAAGGACTGCAATCGATGATTGACTTTTTGATTAAGAAACCGGTGTTGTTAAGAACTCCTTTCTCTTTTCCTTTTACCTCCCTTTCGCAAAGAGAGACGACGAGCAAAAGAAAAAAAGAAAAAAACTTCCGAAAATATTTGGAGGATATACTTAAAAGTTCTTACCTTTGCATCCGCTTTCTGAAAAGAAAAGCAATTCCAAAAGAAGCGATCTTTGAATAATTTACATAAACAATACAAGTAGTACAAGAGCAAGATTACTCAGTCAAATGATTAATCTTGGGTATAAAAAAAGAACCGTCAAGTAACTTATATATATAGGTGATTTGAAAACTTTTAATAAACCGAGCGTCCTGAACAGAGCAACAACCGGTAGTAATACCGATTAATAATACTTTTACAATGAAGAGTTTGATCCTGGCTCAGGATGAACGCTAGCTACAGGCTTAACACATGCAAGTCGAGGGGCATCAGGATGTAGCAATACATTGCTGGCGACCGGCGCACGGGTGAGTAACACGTATCCAACCTACCGATTATTCCGGGATAGCCTTTCGAAAGAAAGATTAATACTGGATAGTATAACGAGAAGGCATCTTTTTGTTATTAAAGAATTTCGATAATCGATGGGGATGCGTTCCATTAGTTTGTTGGCGGGGTAACGGCCCACCAAGACTTCGATGGATAGGGGTTCTGAGAGGAAGGTCCCCCACATTGGAACTGAGACACGGTCCAAACTCCTACGGGAGGCAGCAGTGAGGAATATTGGTCAATGGGCGAGAGCCTGAACCAGCCAAGTAGCGTGAAGGATGACTGCCCTATGGGTTGTAAACTTCTTTTATATGGGAATAAAGTGCAGTATGTATACTGTTTTGTATGTACCATATGAATAAGGATCGGCTAACTCCGTGCCAGCAGCCGCGGTAATACGGAGGATCCGAGCGTTATCCGGATTTATTGGGTTTAAAGGGAGCGTAGGCGGAAGCTTAAGTCAGTTGTGAAAGTTTGCGGCTCAACCGTAAAATTGCAGTTGATACTGGGTTTCTTGAGTGCAGTAGAGGTAGGCGGAATTCGTGGTGTAGCGGTGAAATGCTTAGATATCACGAAGAACTCCGATTGCGAAGGCAGCTTACTGGACTGTAACTGACGCTGATGCTCGAAAGTGTGGGTATCAAACAGGATTAGATACCCTGGTAGTCCACACAGTAAACGATGAATACTCGCTGTTTGCGATATACAGCAAGCGGCCAAGCGAAAGCATTAAGTATTCCACCTGGGGAGTACGCCGGCAACGGTGAAACTCAAAGGAATTGACGGGGGCCCGCACAAGCGGAGGAACATGTGGTTTAATTCGATGATACGCGAGGAACCTTACCCGGGCTTAAATTGCAACTGACGTAGGTGGAAACATCTATTCCTTCGGGCAGTTGTGAAGGTGCTGCATGGTTGTCGTCAGCTCGTGCCGTGAGGTGTCGGCTTAAGTGCCATAACGAGCGCAACCCTTATCTTTAGTTACTAACAGGTCATGCTGAGGACTCTAGAGAGACTGCCGTCGTAAGATGTGAGGAAGGTGGGGATGACGTCAAATCAGCACGGCCCTTACGTCCGGGGCTACACACGTGTTACAATGGGGGGTACAGAAGGCAGCTACACGGCGACGTGATGCTAATCCCAAAAACCTCTCTCAGTTCGGATTGGAGTCTGCAACTCGACTCCATGAAGCTGGATTCGCTAGTAATCGCGCATCAGCCACGGCGCGGTGAATACGTTCCCGGGCCTTGTACACACCGCCCGTCAAGCCATGAAAGCCGGGGGTACCTGAAGTCCGTAACCGTTAAGGAGCGGCCTAGGGTAAAACTGGTAATTGGGGCTAAGTCGTAACAAGGTAGCCGTACCGGAAGGTGCGGCTGGAACACCTCCTTTCTGGAGCGACGCTTTGTTAGATTGAGAATTGCGGATTAAAAATAATAGTCCTTTCTTAATTAAATGATTTAAAAGTTGGTTCTTTCATAAATGCTACCATAAGAACCTCTTGGACTACGCGTAATTGTTTATTTAAAAGATATAATGAGAAAGAAGAAGCCGAGCCGCAAGGCGAGGTTGAACTCGACAGTCCTATAGCTCAGTTGGTTAGAGCGCTACACTGATAATGTAGAGGTCGGCAGTTCAACTCTGCCTGGGACTACTTCGAGAAGAAGCTTTGCTTCTTTCCCGGGGGATTAGCTCAGCTGGCTAGAGCACCTGCTTTGCACGCAGGGGGTCAACGGTTCGAATCCGTTATTCTCCACTCCGTTTTGATTGTTAATTAATAGTTTATAATTAATAGTTAATAATTGAAGCACCGTTCTTTGACATGATGTACAAAAAAAAGTAAAGTTATTAACAAGCTGAAAGTATATATCGAGCCATACGGCTAGGTAAGACTAAAAGTAAGCAAGGGCGCATGGCGGATGCCTTGGCTCTCGGAGGCGATGAAGGACGTGATAAGCTGCGATAAGCTGCGGGTAGGTGCAAATGACCTTTGATCCGCGGATTTCCGAATGGGACAACCCGGTATGTTGAAGACGTATCATCCATCTTAGATGGAGGCTAACACAGGGAACTGAAACATCTTAGTACCTGTAGGAAAAGAAAATAAATAATGATTCCCCTAGTAGTGGCGAGCGAACGGGGAATAGCCCAAACCATTTATGTTACGGCATAAATGGGGTTGTAGGACCACGTTGTGGGAAGACAGTTAGTGAGTAGAATGATCTGGAAAGTTCAGTCATAGACGGTGATAACCCAGTATACTAAGCTAATTTAACCCTAGTGGTATCCTGAGTAGCGCGGGACACGAGGAATCTTGCGTGAATCTGCCGGGACCATCCGGTAAGGCTAAATACTCCCGAGAGACCGATAGCGAACCAGTACTGTGAAGGAAAGGTGAAAAGTACTTCGAATAGAAGAGTGAAATAGTCCCTGAAACCATGCGCCTACAAGCGGTCGGAGCAGTTTAAACTGTGACGGCGTGCCTTTTGCATAATGAACCTACGAGTTACTTTTTCCGGCAAGGTTAAGGGTCTTGAGACCTGCAGCCGAAGCGAAAGCGAGTCTGAACAGGGCGGATAGTCGGAAGGAGTAGACGCGAAACCAAGTGATCTACCCTTGGCCAGGTTGAAGGACAGGTAACACTGTCTGGAGGACCGAACCGATAAGCGTTGAAAAGCTTCCGGATGAGCTGAGGGTGGGGGTGAAAGGCTAATCAAACTTGGAGATAGCTCGTACTCCCCGAAATGCATTTAGGTGCAGCCTTGATTTATACTAATATGAGGTAGAGCGACTGATAAGATGCGAGGGCTTCGCCGCCTATCAAGTCTTGACAAACTCCGAATGCGTATTAGTTCTATATCAGGAGTGAGGGCATGGGTGCTAAGGTCCATGTCCTAAAGGAGAACAATCCGGACCATCAGCTAAGGTCCCCAAATAATTGCTAAGTTGATCTAACGAAGTCAGATTGCTAAGACAGCTAGGATGTTGGCTTGGAAGCAGCCATTCATTTAAAGAGTGCGTAACAGCTCACTAGTCGAGGAGTTTGGCGTGGATAATAATCGGGCATAAGCAATTTACCGAAGCTATGGGATGTGTAAACATCGGTAGGGGAGCATTCCACTCTGCGTTGAAGGTAAAGCGTGAGCTTTGCTGGAGCGTGTGGAAAAGCAAATGTAGGTATAAGTAACGATAAAGGGGGTGAGAAACCCCCTCGCCGAAAGACTAAGGTTTCCTGATCAACGCTAATCGGATCAGGGTTAGTCGGGTCCTAAGGCTCAGCCGAACGGTGAGGCCGATGGCAGAACAGGTTAATATTCCTGTACTACCTTAAAGAGTGACGTGGAGACGGAGGCGTGATAGTGCCGCGGACTGACGGAATAGTCCGTTGAAGGGTGTAGAT
>NZ_JH992947.1 GCF_000315485.1 Bacteroides oleiciplenus YIT 12058
GTAACCATTCTATTTTCCGCCACGACAATTTTATCGGCTGTTTTTCAGCCGATAAAATAAAAATATCCGTAAGAAAATATTTTTGTTTTAACATTCCGATTGATAAAAACATGGCAGAAGGGCTTTTTTGTCGCAGTCCTTACCATGAAGAATACATTCAAACAAGTGCTTCAGGTAATCCTGAGGATCTATGTCATTAAGCTTACAGCTTTCTATCAGAGAAAAGATGAATGCCGAGTTTCCTGCTGCATCCTCACTGCCTATGTTCATACAGTTCTTGAGCAGCAGCTTTACAGGTTTCATCCTTTGCTCACAGAGGTTGTTCGATATTTCCGCCGCACCGTCCTTGAGGATATTTTTCAGGGATTTCCACTGGTTTATCGTATAGTTCACAGCCTTTCTCATCAGTTCGTTTGCCATGAGTTTAGTATCCTGCATCATCATGACCACCTTATGATGGATACGTTCAAGAATAGGTCTCGTAAGCTTAAGTCTTTTTTCCTTAATCTGCTCACCGCTGAGTTTCATTGTGCGGAACAAGTCTTCATTTCTGAACATATCACCGATAGGGTCTATTATATCCATCGCAGTTCTGTCTGATGGCAAGGCATCGACCCACAGCCTCCTGCAGTGTGTCCAGCATCCTATATGAAGCACCTTTGAGTCTTCTCCGTCGAACATCCTGTAAACCGTATATCCGTCTGTAGATACAGATCCCATAAAATGTTCAAGGAAGGTCTTTGCTACATCAGAGGCTCTGCTGCCGTTATTGTAATGATAGTAAACCAACTTGACATGCTTTGCAAAGAAAGCCCATAAATACTTTCTCCTGTAAGCCTTGCCTTCCGGTGTTTCAACTCCGACAAGCTCGGTCGTCTCGTCAACCATAAGGTATTTTGCCTGTTGTACAAACTCCTTGAAGACATCTTCCATAAACTCCCTAAGCCTGGAGATTCCGTTATGGATATAGCCGTTCAGCGTGGTATTGCTTATGTGGATGCCTTCTCTTGCAAGCAGTCTTATCTGTCTGTTCTCAGGCATACTGAAGTCATATTTCAGACAAAGCAGACGGGCAAGCAAATCAGGGGAAAAGATTCCTCCAAGGTTTTTCAAGGGATGCTCCATCGTGTTAGTGAAAGTGCCGTCTGCAAGCTTTACCCTTGCCACCTTGTACACATGCTCCACGTTATGAGCACGCACATGTTCTATAAACCTGTATTCCCACACATCAGCCATTCCGTTACGCTTCATAAGCCTTGCACCATCCGGGAGTTGGTAATAGTCTTCTATTTCATGAACAATTACCTTATCCACCTTTAGTCTGCTCTTTTCTGCACGGGGAGCAGTTTCCTTTTTCCTTGAAGGCCTGCAGTTCTGTGCAGGTACGTTACCGGAAGAGGTATTGCTGCCGGTACCGTTACCATCGGTCTTATTATCATCATCACCTTTCTTGCCAGAACCGTCGTACTCGGACTTCTCCATTGCAGACTTGTCAATGTTACGGTTGTTCAGCAGCCTTCTTTGCTCTGAGGTACGGCCGAAACGGTGTTTCCTGCTGCCCTCAAGCTGAAGCCTGAGATTGGATATCTCATTTGCCAGCATCATGTTCACCTCGTCTTTTGCCTCAAGCTGCTTTCTCATAAGTTCCATCTCTTTCCTGTAATGTTCAACCGTACTCGATTGCTTTTCGAGGGATTCTTTGAGGTCATTGATTGTATCAACCATAGCCTTGGAGTTCTCTTTGTTTGATTCTTCAATAGCCTTAAGCCTCGCAATCAGTTCGTTTACCTGTTTGCGAAGCCCTGCCTTTTCCTCATTCGCCAGACCCAGCTGGCAGCAAAGTAACTCGTATGCCCTTTCATCAATCATGATATAAAGGTACGAAAAATCAGGCAGTTACGCAAACTTTTTATCGTTTATTTTTGCATCATTTTGTTGATAATCAATGTATTAATATTAATCTTTCGGACTAACGTACATCTTGTCAACTACTATACTTTCAGTAAGATAGGCCATGTCCGACCATTGTATCCGGTAGCATTTGGAAACTTCATCAAACACAGGTTTCTTGAACTTTCCCATGACAGGACGTTTCTCGTAAAGCACATAAAAACCGCGTTCGTAATGAAGTATCTTAACGACCTTCCGGTTCCTGGACATGAACATATATACATTGGATGCATCGCTCGGGTCAAGTGACATCTCTTCCCTTATACTCTCACACAGACGGAAGATTCCTTTCCGCAAATCCACATTACCGTTAAACAGGTAATAGTTCAGGTTAGCACTCAGTCCAAGCATATCATCCTATCATTTTATTAAGCAACAGGCTCAAGTCAAGAACTGTGGTGTTTCTCAGGAACAGTGTGGCACCTGATGTCAATTGCAGTTTTACCCACTTAATCGGAGATTCACCTTCAGGTTGTTTCACCTCCAACTTTACGGTTGGACTGTTGCAAGGCTTGCCGGTTATCCGGACTTTGGCAACCTTGGGTTGCTCAACCTGAACTGTCTTGCCTAACTTTTCGCTCCATAGCTGATGACGCTGCCAGTTCATGAACTTGTCGTAATTTACTCCATAATCCGCACAGAACTCACGAAGATCCTTGGTCTCACTGCATAACTGATAGAGGTCATATACCTCCTGGTAGTTTACTTTTTCTTTTGCCATAATCATTGTTGTTTAAGGGTTACGGCGCAAAGGTAGGTTTAGGGAACATGCGTGTCAAGGCGGAAAATAGAATGGTTACTTTATACTTAACTTTCTTGCTTACAGAATGTGGTATTATATTTAAAAATCTACTTTCCTACTGCTATCTTTTCAGTTAAAACCTTATCTCCAATAATAACACGAGTTACATACATACCAGACGTCCATCCAGAAGTATCCATTATATAAGACAAACTCGTTAATCTTTTAACTTCCAAAACTTTTGTTCCATAAGCTACATTGTATACTTCCAAACTCCAGTCCAGATTGCTCCTCTCTCTTATTTCATCATTAGTAACTAACTGTATTTCCTTAATATTCTCTGAAGGAGAAAGCACTTTCAATGAATAAGCAGAAACTGGTGCATTTCCGTTACCAGTATAAGAAAAGAATATTATTCGTTTCTTTTTGCATACGCCTTCACCATCAAGTATAAAAGCAAAAGGTAAACCGCCAGAACGATATGGTAATTGAAATTCTAAAGTCTTTGTTGGTCGGTGATAGTTCCAAAATAAAGGTTTATGAGTAATTCCACCTGAAGAGTCATAATAGATATCTTTGTCATAGTCACTGTTAAAAATTACACGAACCATACAACCTTGATGTACAAATGTAGAGTTCTCTACTCTGCCACTTATGCTCGGATGATTAACCCCATAAAAAGTACAAGCCTCTTGTATATAGGTTGCATAAGGATAGGATTTTGTATCAGATATAACTTCTTTTGATAAAGTCCATAAAGTATTTCCATTATAGACTATCTTTGCTATTAAATTTGCATTGTAAGGATAATAATATTTATTTTTTATAGTGCATTGATTAGGTACTGGATAATTAGTGTAAAACTGTGGTCGTGGTGCACTATTTGGTTCAGTTGGATATTCCCATATCACCATTGCATTAGCTGGCAAATTCTTGATATAATAAGTACTACTATCACAAATAAATTTAGTTCCTACTATTTCTGGAATCAATTCTCTCGCTTCTAACTGCATCATACCAGCATTGCTTGAATCTAACCAATCCTTTAATCTGCGAGTAGCCGTACTTCCATAATCCCACGATTTATCAAAACGCCCATAATACCGAGTTGCTGGAGCACAACCCGGTTCGCCTCCATGCAATTGGCCCACAACCAAATGATTTTGATTCATTAGAGGTGAACCAGACGAACCTCGTTCAGTTGTACCAATATCAAATATTGTTTCCCAATGCGTATTTTCCATAGTTGTCGAAATAATATTTCCATTCTCATCTGTCCAATTTAGTTTCTTACTATAATTTTTTACCGCATTATTTTCAACGGATATTTTCTTTATATCGCCACGCGGATGATGAATACCAACAGCATTAGCAGCGGGAGCAGTGTTTCTTGTCCATCCCAAATAATAAGGTATATATCCATTTATATTCTTAACAGATTCCACCAGTTCCAACAAAGCAAAATCAGTATAAGCACTATTAGCTATAAGCTTTGCACCAGTAGAGCTCGGCGAGTTAGATATATTAGTATCAGAACAATCAGGACTTTCATAATTCCAATAAAAAATTAATTGATTTAGTTGATTTTTCCCTTGTGAATCATAACCCAAAAAGCAATGATCAGCTGATAAAAAATAATCTTTCTGCGAAGTACTATTAATTAGTGCTCCACTACATACACCCAACGTAGAAGCATTATATATACAGGCTACAGCTCTTTTTTCTTTTTGCCAATCAATTCCAAGTGGACAATTAACATTAACATTACAAGGCAAAGATGTATTAAACATCGAACGAGTTATAATATTGCCTTGGGCAGCAAGAACATTTTTATAAATATAGCCAATCTTCTGAACTGAAATAACTCCCGTTTCCACTCCAATAGGTTCATAATATTCAAGCACAATATCTTCTCCTGCCACAAATCCTGTTGCAAAATCTACAGGATTTTCCTGCGTACCTTTATTATTAAAGCTTGTAAAAGCCCCTATGCAGAATGTTTTATCTACATTATAAATAAAGAATTTAGCGCCTTCCGGCATCCAAAATTTATCATAACTGATAGTCATAGCCTTTGCCCCTGATGCATGTAGTTGCAGACGCCAAACACGTATACTATCCCCCATAACTTGCCAATGACCTGAATTTTGAAGATTATAACTCACAGAAAGAGGTAAGCCAACACGATAAGGGATATCAATACCCACAAATAAGCTATCCTCATGTAATGCTTCAGCTACATCAGGAACAGACAAATTAATCACATCACTCGAACGAGTAGAGAATAAAGAAGATGAAAAACTCGGAGGTAGTTCATTAGTGCTAATCTGAGCATGAGCACTGACTGAGAAGATTGCAATAAGAGAAAATGTAAAACTCTTCAATAAAGCTTTTGTTTTCATAGTATTATATTTTTGTTCATCAACAAAAATAATACACTAATAAGATATAAGTGACAAAAGAGTATGGACAAACAGGTATAATATAGAATACTAGCAATCAGCATATTAAACAAAAAGAATCTATTTTCAGTGGACAATTACTATAGCCATATTAACAATATCATACTATTTTAAGAGGTTTATCATTCATACAAGCCCCCAAAGCACCTCCCACTTTCCACTTCATTGAACGTTTTCATACCTTTTTTTAACATTCATGAATTCTGTCACTGTCTCCCAGTACTGCTTTTTGTTCTGTGGACGCGGATGCCAGTCCGGATCAGGGCTATTACGAACAGCCTCCTCCCAGTTTCCGTCATTCATAAATTTATAATCAATAGTGCAGGAAGATAATTCCTTTATAGGTTTAAGAAATATATATCCATCAAACAAATCAGCTAAAGTAAAGTCTGTATACCCCATTGAGTAGTAACTATGATCACGTAATTCTCCTATAAGCGACTCCTTCAAATCAAAACCAACAGGTTTATTGTTGTGTCTGCTCATTATCACTTCCAATTTTCCTACTGCTGGAGAAACCAATGCAGGCTGATGATTGGGATAATTAAAAAAAGGTTGATGTAAAGCCACAGAAACTACTCTCGTATCATATTTTGAATAGAGCAAATTTCCTAAGAAAAGCTTCTCATAGCGCACAAAACCAGGAGAAGTATAATCATAATAAGGAAAACGATAGGATGTAAATGCATGAATTGTCCCTGTCAAAACCAATATTTTTTCATGGCAAGACAACACTTCACGTTCTAAAAGTGCACATCTGAAATCTTCCGTATTCCCCAAAGGAAAAACTTTCTTCATATTTTCCGGTGTTCTCACCTTTTCAAACGCTTCCCAATTATACCGATAACTGATATTTAAAATACGGAACCTTCTCGCTTGTTCCGGTAACGAACGATTCCACTCCCATGCAGCCTTATAAATACTCATATACTCGACGATAGCCCATCGGGTATTATAATTAAACATCAACTGACGAGCTAATTGTTCATCATACTTTGGTGCATTTATCAATGAATCTAATTGTCGTTGATCTTCATATGCTCCGAACTCCATTCCCAACATATAAATACCATTCTCATATAATTTAGGTATCATGTTTCGAACAAAATCCAAATTCTCTTTCACCCCATGATCTTCAGCCAACAAAACAATGTCTGCTTCCTTAAATTTAGATATCAAATAATCATCTGGGCTCATCGCTTCACTCTGCAAATAAGCAACAGTAGCATCCTGCATCTTATCTTGAGCATTCAGTACTATCGAAAAAGACCATAAAAGAAATAATATATTTATTTTCTTCGCCATTCCATTCTCCCCCTTTACAATTCAAGTACTAATACTCCTTTAGGTTCCAAAAACAGTTTATCAACCAATTGCACAACGCGATCGGTCAAAACATCTTTTGCCTTTTTTTTACCGTCCAATACTTCCTTATAGTGTTCCAATTCCACATTAATGGCTTCACTTATTCCATTCATAAGAACCAATATACTTTTCCCATTATAAGAACGTTCATATACATACACATTGTTACGAGGCATAAAGTGTTTCATCTTCCCCTTAGAGATGATTTCATTTCCTTTGCGCCATTGCAGTAGTTTCTTCATAAAATCAAAAGATTCTTGCTGCATGGCAGTTCTACCACTTACTTCAAACAAACTGGATATATCCTCTTTCCAACCACCAGTCATATCAGGACGAATATAACCAAAATCAATCTTTGTATTTCCAGTCATCAATAATTCTTGTCCATAATACAGTTGTGGAATACCCGGAATCGTCAATAGTAGCACAATCCCTTGTTTATAAGCATTAAGGTTCGTCGGAACCTCAAACAAGAAACGATCCGTATCATGATTCTCAAACAAGCGCATCACATTATTAATATCAGGATAGCAGAAATCATAGGCCAAATGTTCAAATACAAGCTGCAACCCCGTATTCCACGAAGTTTCATCATGAAAGGCTTTGCTTGCTATTGATTGTAAATGAAAATCCATTACAGATTTTAATTTTGTATTCGCTTGTTTATTGAAAGCATTTTTTTGCTGCCAATAAGCAGTACCTGTAGAATTAGTAATCATTACTTCACCCACAATATTCAAATTAGGATATTCTTCGAAAATTTCCTTGCACCAACGTTCCATCATTTCACTATCCGAATAAGGATACGTGTCTTGACGAATGCCATTCAAATTTGCATATTCAATCCACCAAATAGAGTTCTGAATCAGATAATCTGCTACATAACGGTTTCTTTGGTTTAAGTCAGGCATAGTAGGCACAAACCATCCATCCGTCATTTCCAGTTTGTCTATATCAGAAGCATAAGGATCAAAAAAGATAGTTTTGTTATGATTGGTCTGCACGTATTTAAATGGATTATTAAACCAATCGCGCATTGGCTTGTCAATCATCCATTGATGATTACTTCCACAATGGTTAAAGACCATATCCATTATTAATTTCATGCCACGCTGATGCATTGTTTCTGCTAAATGAGCATAGTCCTCATTAGTTCCCAAACGCGGATCTATTTTATAATAATCCGTTGAAGCATAACCATGGTAAGACCCCTCTCCCATATCATTTTCCAGTACAGGAGTTGTCCAAATGGCAGTAACACCCAAACTATCCAAGTAGTCAAGATGTTGCATAATACCTGCCAAATCACCTCCATGTCGGGCATTTATATCTTCACGATTTACCGTATAAGGATACTTCATTTTTATCCGGTCATTACTTTCATCACCATTGGCAAAACGATCAGGCATCAACAAATAAACGACATCTGAAGAATCAAATCCAATCTTATCTTCACCTTTTCCTTGACGTTCTTTTAATTCATAAATGTACTTCAGTTTATTTTTCCCTTTCACAAAATCAATGGAAAACTTCCCTGGTTGCGCATTCTTGATATCCAAATACAAAATCAAATAATTAGGACTTTCCATTGGATGCACACTTTTCAATACTACATTAGTTTGATTGATAACCGGTTTATATGTAGCTATATTAGTGCCATAAACCATTAACTGTAACTGAGTATTTTTCATTCCACACCACCAGAAAGCAGGCTCTACCCTTTCCACTTTCTCCATCTTTTCGTTACCCATAAGAAATTGCAATGGATTATCCAAACGCTTTCTCCAGTCTTCTTCCAAATGCCCCGCCCCTTGAAAGACCTTCGAAACCCACATAGGTTCACTCCATCCTTTCCGGCGCATTAGTTTATCCAATTCATCCTGGTAAGGAGGGTAGAATGCGTCTAAAGTTGCATCTCCTCTATCCATATATATTCTACGACTATTGCTTTGAGGCAAATGTTCCGAAAGATAATCCCTAAAAGCCGCCGACCACTTATCTGCTTTTTCTTTTATTGCTTTGTCATTGCTCAATACCATCGGCACATGAGTTGACAGACAAGCAGCCCCTCCAAACACATTCGGGTACTCACAAATTGCATAAAGAGAAATCAGACCTCCCATACTCGACCCCATCACAAAGGTGTGTTCCACCCCCTTATTAGTAGAATATTCCTTATCCATAAAAGGTTTCACTTCTTCCACCAAGAAACGCAGATAATTATCAGCATTAAAATGAGCATCTTCCGGAATATTCTCAGCAGGCAAATATTTCAATGTTTTCTGAGGGAAGTAATCTTCATATCTTGTTGCCGGAATATTGGCTACTCCAACAATAATACACGAATTAATTCTCTTTTCATCTAAAAGTTTCCCTACTACCTCATCTATTCCCCATTCTTGTTTATTCCATGTATAATTTGCATCGAAAAGCATTTGACCATCGTGCATATAAAGAACATCATACTTCTTCTTGGCTGAATAATCGGAGGGTAACCAGACGAAAACATCACGGGGGGCGACAATGGAAGATTGGAAGTTAGGATATTCCACTAACTTTCCGGATGAAACAGTCTGTTGGGCATCACTTTGTTGAAACACCAATAAAAGTGGAAGTAATATTAATAAAAATCTAGTCATAGTGTTATATTAAAAAGCAGTTATTAGACATAAATAGAGTTCGAACTATTACTCGTCAGACACGTTTGTCTTATAAAAAAGGCAAGAGTTCAATGGAACCCTTGCCTTATTCTTTATTCAAGGTCAATAATTCTGTTATTCAACAGATCCTGTTCCAGAAAGAAATTTCACATGCACTTTCTGACCAGCAACCAATTTACATTCATAACCCAGTTCTCCCAAGTTATCACTAACCTCCTTATTTTCGCGATATACAATAACGCCGTCAGATACTGTAAACTCACTCTTCCACCAATTTCCTGATTCAGCTACGACACAGATACGGGCTGTACCATCTTGTGTTGCAGCAGGCGAAATGAAAGCACCTGCTTTATCTGTAGGAACGGCAAACAGAGTAGCTTCATTAGTATCCCAACTATTATTTATAACTCCTCCAAGTAAATAAACATTGGGTACCAAGAATTCAATTTTTTTATCAGTAGGAGTTATAGTTACAACCACTATATACCATCCAGATTTACCAATCAGTATATTACCACCTTTATCTGATAAACCTGCCAATTCTATGGCTTCAGCAGTAATAACATCATCTGAATATCCAAAATCCTGACCAGCCCATTCGGCTATAGGAGAGAACTTGATTTCTTCACCTTCTGCATAATACTGCATACTCCAAAATTTACCAGCAGTCTGCGTCATAGGTATCATTTGGCAAGCAGCACCCCAATTCCAATCAGAGCTATAAGCCGAACCATTGATATACATTACTTCAGGAAGACCAGTAACCTCCTTAATAGTATAAGTATAATCTTTCACATTAATAATTACCTTCTTTTTCCCGGCAGCAGCAATACGAATTGCCCCTGCATCCTTGCCTGCTTTATCTCTAAAATCCAACAAGCCGGAAGTAGAAGTATCGCCATCCACATCAGTTCCTAAAGCGGTTGCCCAATCCGAAGCATCAATACCTGATTTTGGGAAAATCTTCACATTGCAGTTCTCACCTACTTCAATTTCAACAGAGAAAGTATTATCATCTCCTTCCTCAGCTACAAAAGCCGAGGCTCCTGCCATATTCCATCCATTAAAATCACCCAGAATAAAATAAGCATTTTCAGCAACAGGAGGAGTAACAGGCGTCACTGTCATTGTCACATCACCAGAATTAACCAAAGCAGCTTCGCCGGTTGGAGTAACTACAGATGTAGAGGTCTTCAACGTAATAGCACGTGCCACAGCCTGACGACTATTATAAGCTGTTTGCGTCAACATATCCAGTTCCTTGGCATCCACTTTCAGCACACCGTTGTTTTCTGCAAAAGGCAATTCTAACACCTTATCATTGGCAACCAACTGTATCTTATAGTCAACCACTGTGCAACCTTCTGATACACTACTCAACTTGGCCACTTCTACAGAATCTTCCGTATACGTTTCCATATTCAACGCAGCAGTCACACCTGCCATTTGGGCAGATACACTTTTTGCATCCTCCTGAGGATTGGACTGGGGATCAGCCCAGTCCTTAAAGTCTTCGTCACAAGCCGAAAAGACAGCCAATGAAAGAAGCGCATATACATATATTGAAATCTTTTTCATGTTCTTCAAATTAAAGGTTAATAACTATTCTATGCTACCTTTGCCAGTGATAAAGTTCACCTTCACCTTCTTACCAGCACCTATGTTCGTTGCAAAGCCTTGAGCCGCCAATTCACCGCCATTCTCACGATATTTAATTTCACCGTCAAAAACCACGAACTCACTCTTCCACCAGTCTATGCCCGGAACTTTAGCGAAGATTCTCAAAGAACCACCACCAACTGTTGCCGGAGAAATAAATGGTTCTGCAGGAGATGCAGGTGCCGTAAATTTATAGGCATTATCTTCGCCTCCCCATGCACCGGTTAGGGGTTCGCCAGTCAGATAAACAGCTACTTCAAAGAACTCAAGAGTATATGTAATAGCTGTTCCAGCCAGTTTTGCAGTAATCACAACCATATACCATCCCGTCTTACCAATACCTATATTGAGGTTTCCGTATCCATCATCTACACCTCCTGCTCCTGCAAAGTCTTTAGAAGCATCAGGAATCAGTCCGTCAAAGTAAGCAGTTTCACCGCCCCAGCCGGCCATCGTATTAAACTTCATTTGGTTACCAGCTTGGAAATATTGAATTCTCCAGAATTTACCAGGAGTTTCAGTTGCAGCAACAAGCTTAATCCAGTTACCCCATTCAGATGCACCTTCCATATCACCAGTCATATATAATTCGGTGGGCAATGCAACTGGAGCCTCAGCTTTATAACCTAAAACCTGTGGCAACTTAATCACATTAGAATAACATAGCCCTCTTGCTGGTGCCGAAGTCAAACTTGCTTTCAAACGGAAATACAAAGGAATTGTTTCTTTCGGGAAATCACCTTCACCAGTGGTATCCCACAGGTCAACCAAAGCTAAAGCCAACTCAACTGCATCTACATTCACTTTGGTAGAAGTATAAACGGTAGAAAGCGTCACATAATTGGCATCTACGCCATCACTTGCTTCTACAAAATTATCAGACAAGCACATTTGAACCGCATAAGTGGTACCCATAGGAACACCATAATCTGGTTGTGAACAAGTGAACTCTAAAGATGTAGAGTTAGCCAAATCATATACATTATTCTCTGCGTAAGGCGGAACATTCAGTACGAACGAGTCTGGCTCTTTTAAGGTAGGATTACTGTCTCTGTCCGATTCACAAGCAGAAAAAGCGAGCAACCCTAAAGTTATAAGCATTAAGCCATATATCTTTTTCATGATTAGTCTTTCTTTATTAGTTAAACATTAATATCCGGTATTCTGCGTCATGTTCTCATTAGAGTTCATGTCAGAGTCAGGAATAGGATACACATTATAAATAGAACTCACGGATGTACCATCAGCTACGCCACCTTTCCAATCCCACAAATATTTATTGGTAGTCAGATAATCGTAACGAACCAAGTCTGTACGTCGGAAACCTTCCAAGTGAAGTTCACGGGCACGTTCATCCAAAATGTAATCCAAAGTCATATCATCTTCCGTGGCGGGAGTGGCATGTGCGCGGTTACGCAATTCATTGATATCCCTCAAAATGTCAGCCTTTGCAACAGTACCCAAGCGCAAATTAGCTTCTGCGCGTATCAGATAAGCCTCAGCCAAGCGGAATAATGGAATATCCGTATCAGGAACAATAGGATCTTGTCCGTTAGTGCCATCCGACTTAGAACCTGTCCATTTTACGAGAGAGAAACCATCGGTAAATTTCGTTACGGTCTCCAGTTTAACCTGGCGTTTTCCACCACCTTCACCCGAATAAAACAGGGCACGATCGTCTTTGGCCGCTGCAATCACTTCACTTACACTTTCGGTCAACGGAGCCTCATCTGTTTTTTCAAAGAACTTGCCAACTAAAGCCTCACGCGAACGGATACAAGACCAGCCTTCGGAAATACCCCATGCCGGCATACCAGTGATACGTGTAGCAGCAACCAAGAAGAAGGATCCACCATAAGATTTCGTTTTAATACCATCCTGGCATAGTGGGAAGATAATTTCTTTCTTGGCATTTGCATTCGTTCCGTTATCTGCCATAAAAAGTTGTGCATAGTTATCGCATAAGTCATAACCAGAGCCTATCACTTTGGTAGCATACGTGGCCGCTTCACTCCAATGGGCTGTACCGGTATAAACCTGTCCATTCAGATACATACGTGCACGCAACAGCCAGTTGGCAGCTTTGTCTGCACGTCCATAAGGAGCTGTACCCGGTTCGTACATATCATTCTCGATAGCTTCCAATTCACTTTCTATGTAGTCAAAAACCTCTTTGCGGCTCTTCTGTACCGGAAGATCATTATTGAAATGTTCCTTGAAAGGTGCCTTTCCAAACAAATCCATAAAGTTATAATAATAATAAGCACGCAAGAAACGAGCCTCAGCACGTTGCTTTAGCGAAGCTTCATCCGTCTTGCCTTCGGTTTCGTCTAAGAAGAAGTTACATAAGGTTATGTTATAGCCAATACGATTATAAAGCATTTCAATATTACCGTCAGCTGAATTCCAGCGCATATAGATTAATTCCGGTATACCGGCATCCATCCATGTCCAGATCATTTCATCTGTACAATATTCGTTGGCAGTGAACAGAGAGCGATAGAAAGCACTCTTACCTTCATCAGGCGATATGATATCCGGCTTACCGGAAGGACCAGTCTGACCAGTCATAACCAAAGCGGCATATAGTTTATTGAACACCTCGTCTTGCACAAAAGCACTGGAGGTCTGCGGGTCTATTGGACTGATATCCAAATCATTTATGCAGGACGCCGTGCTGAAAAGCAATAAGACGGACAACGCTGCCGGGAATAATAATTTTAAATATCTGAATTTCATAATGTTTTCTTTATTAAAAAGTTATAGAATTAGAATTGAAGGCTTAGTCCCAATAAGAAGGTCATCGGACGGGGATAGATATTATTATCAATGCCATCCTTTACTTCAGGATCAAGTCCGCTATATTTTGTTATTATGAACGGATTCTGAACCGTTGCATAAATACGACCGCTGGTACCTTTGTAACCATTGGAGTGGAACAATCCGTCGAACGAATAACCTACAACAATGTTGTCACAACGCAAAAACGAAGCATTCTGCACAAAATAATCGGATAAATACCAGTCACCTTGACCACTAAATCCTAATTTAACAGCTTCTTTTGGGCGGTTACTATACGCACTGTTCGAATAGATAGAAGTACCCACACGGCTATTTCCCGCCAATACGTCATTGTAAACATAGTTATTCAAGCTTGCACGCAATGAAAAGCTGAAGTCCCAATTCTTCCATATCATCTTAGAAGTCAAACCCATCAAAACATCGGCTGCCGGTTTCTTATAGATATATTTATCTGCAGAGTTAACTATGCCATCACCGTTACGGTCAACAAATGTATTTTCAATCGGCTTGCCATCTGCATCATATACCTGCTGAAACACATAGAAGGATCTGATAGGATATCCTACTTTATGAGCTTGGGCTTTACCACCAATACCAGCAGAAACACTTCCTTCAGCTACATAATAAGAAGGATCATTGTTTCCAGTCAATTTGGTGATTTCATTCGAATTCCAAGTGATATTATAACCCAAATCCCAAGTAAAATCTTTCGTTACGATAGGCTTCGCATTAATTGTGAATTCCAGACCTGTGTTCTTCAGAGAACCGATGTTGCTCATTAAACTGGAATTAAAATTAAGCAAAGTCGGTATTTTCAGCGTATTAATCAAATCTTTCGTTTCTCGATAGTAAAAATCAACGGAACCTGTGATACGTCCATTCAGGAAACCATAGTCCAAACCTGCATTCCAGGTGGTAGTCTGTTCCCACTTCAAGTCTTTATTATATTCTTTCGGACGGGAGTTTGTTTCAAAATCTCCGCCAAAAGGATAATATCCACCATTACCACTTGTCGTATACAGAGGCATATAAGGAAAGTCCTTATCCTCACCAAGATTTTGTTGTCCTGTGATACCCCAGCCTAAACGGAGTTTCAAGTCAGACAATGCATTGACATCTTTCAAAAAACCTTCTTCTTTCATCTTCCAGCCTAATGCCAATGAAGGGAATGTACTCCAACGGTTATCTTTTGAGAAACGAGAAGTACCGTCCTGACGAAGAGTGAACGTCACTAAATAGCGGTTAAGCAAAGAATAGTTCAGACGACCAAAGAAAGAAACCAGCGTGCTATGATAGCCAAATGCACTTTGAGAACGCAATGTCGGATTATACGCTTCACCCGTCAACTGGTTAGTACCCTGACCTATTCCATAACCTGTACGGTGGAAGTGTTGTTCTTCAGCACCAATCATTACATCAATGAAATGATCTTTCAATTCTTTGGTATACTGCAAGTATGCATTACCTGACAGATTATATTTATATTCATAATCCGCTCCATCCCATCCATAATAATGATTGGAGTAAGAATATGGAGAAATAGTATTAGCCTCTCTACCTTCTGAATAGTCAGCGCCCAAATTTGCATGTAACTTCAGGTCAGGCAGGAAATGGAACTTGTAATCCACTTCTATATTTCCAACAAAACTCTTGTTCTTTGCTCTTTTATTCTGCAACTCCAACAAAGCCAATGGATTTTGAGTAGCATTCGAGTTTTTAGTTATCGGCCAATTCGGATCATTAAATGCAGCATCCGCAGTATATTGCCAGAAGCCACCGAAAAGTTTACCCGTATCGGTATCATCGTATACAGGACGAGTAGGGTCCATAGCTAAAGCCGAACCGATAGCGCCACCATCTGCATAACGATTTTTGGCAACCATCACTTTTGCATTAACATTAAATTTCAGATGATCCTCGAAGAATGTAGGAGAAACATTACCCGAAACTGTGTAACGCTCAAAATTAGAGGTCTTTACAATACCATTCTGATCCGTATAACCAAGTGAGAGGCGATAAGGCATATTCTTTAAACCACCAGTAATAGTGACATTATGGTCGTGGCTAACAGCCGGACGATAAATTTCACTTTGCCAGTCAGTATTGGCAGTGCCCAGTGGAGCAGGCAATTTGTCTTCGCCACCATAAACATTAGCCATATAGGCACGGTATTCATTGCCATCCATCACATCGACCGTAGAACGAATGACACCCACTGAAACATTACCATCGTAAGAAACCTTTGGAGCAGAACCAGATGCACCTCTTTTGGTAGTAATGATAATTACACCATTAGATGCACGAGAGCCATAGATAGCTGTAGCCGAAGCGTCTTTCAATACCGTAAGAGTTTCAATATCATTCGGATTCACCATAGCCAGTGGATTGCTCAAACCTTTCACACCTGCATTATCCATAGCCAAACCATCAATCACAATCAACGGATCATTGACTGCATTCAATGAAGAACCACCACGGATACGAATCTGTGCACCGGCACCCGGAGTACCACCATCGGAGATGATACTTACACCAGCTATTTTACCGGTCATCATATCTTGAGCATTGGTAGTCATACCTTTACTGATTTTATCAGGTTTGATAGCTGTAACCGAACCTGTAGCATCATTCTTTTTCACAGTACCGTATCCGATTACCACAACAGCATCCAGAAGTTGTGAATCATCCTGTAGAGTCACCATAACAGTGGAAGCCGCCTTTACTTCTTCCGTTTTATAGCCGATAAAAGAAATAGTAAGCATAGCTCCTTGCGGAACACTCAACGTAAAGTTTCCATCCAAATCAGTGATTGTACCATTCGCAGGATTTCCTTTCTCTACGACATTTGCGCCTATCACTTCTAACCCCGTGGCATCTTTTACATGCCCTTTCACGGTGATGTTCTGTGCATAAACGCCTACAGACAAGAATAACCCTACTAATAGGGGAAGAATCATTTGATAGATTCTAAGATTAACTTGCTTCATGCATTTAAAAAATTAAAGTTAACAATATTAATTACCTATATATATTATTCGAAATTATCTTTCGATGTCTTTTTGCTTTTAAGGTATCTATAACATGACGCAACAAAAATATGCTTTATTAAAATATTAAAATATAAGAAAGATAAGAAATATGCAATAGCAACAGTGCAAACGATTGCACGGAATTGCACAATTGCACCCGGCTAAATCTATTGCTGCACACAAATATCTTTAGTCTTAATGCAAGTTATATATTTTAGACAGATAAGCTCTCAAGAACTATTTATGGGACAAGTAATATATGCATATAAATTATTATTCTAAGCAAGAATTATTTCACCTTGATTATCAATAGATTACAAAATATTAATTTTCTATCAACAAGAAGTTAGGAGTTTGTCGGAAAGGAATTAACTCCTTGTTGGCAAACTCCTAACTCCTTGTATATGGTAAATTGAAGTCTTTTTTATTTCTTTACATCACACCTACAGGTAATAGCAGCACCGTGGCTAATCCACCATCCATCCCCCAATCGTCCTCATGGCACTATCGAAATTCACGCCGACTTTTATAATCCGTTTACCATCTGCCATATAAAGAACATATATACAATCACGATTGCGTAACTGCTCAAAGTTCTGTATTCCTATCGGGTAACGTCTATAATTCTTGTCCATATCTGCTTTTGTTTTTACAAGTCACATCTTGTTATGGCAAAGATGATATATATCACAGAAACTTCACTCTTCGAAAAAAGAATCAATTCCATAGCATCTCCATGCAACCTCCATGCAATCTCCGTAACATCTCCATACCCGGTCCGTATCTGCTCCGTATCAGTTCGCTTCCTATAGATACGGAGATGATACGGAACAGATACGGACCGGGTACGGCCTTGACAAGGCTACATTAAATTTCCTTTTTTAAACTAACGAATAGATATTATTCATCCTTACCGCGCATTTGCAGTAGATACAAATGCACAGTAAGGATGTTTTTTAATCAGATGTTACACAATCATTTTAAAGTGCTCAGTGTAAGCTTACCAGCCTTTAAACCTTTAGCCTTAGCCTCGAAAACGATTTCACCGGGCTGCTCGGCTGTTTGCACAATTGCCGTTAACTGACCGCTGAAGGCAGGCATCTTCGGCAAATGGAATAAATCGAGTGAAGTAGCATCACCATTGGCAGCAGCACGATAGCGACCGGCACCTTTCACGGAGAAATTAACAAGGCGGTTGTCGGCGGGACAAAGATTGCCGTCCTTATCAACTACACGGATGGTGATGTAAGCCAAGTCCTTGCCATCAGCTTTCAACTGACTGCGGTCGGCAGTCACTTCCAGATGATGAGGTTTGCCGGCAGTACGGATTACTTTTTCTTCTACGGATTTGCCGGAAGCATCATAAGCAACAACTTTCACTTCACCCGGTTCGTAGGGAACATCCATCCATATCAGACGATAACGGCGCTGCAAAGCAAAAGCATCTTTCCCTTGCAATGCTTTACTCTCTTCAGCAGTGAGTTTATGCTGTTTGCCAAAGCTTTTGCCATTGACAAAGAGTTCGGCTACCGGATAACTTGTGTAAACAAACACAGGAGTGTTCTCTCCTTCCCTACCCGGCCAAGTCCAGTGCGGAAGTACATGAAGCGTATTTACATTCTTGTTCCAAAGGCTACGATAAAGATAGTAACGGTCTTTGGGCAGGCTGGCAAGATCGATGATACCGAACAGCGAGCTATGGCTCGGCCAAGCATCCGTATCGTAGGGAGAAGGTTCACCCAAATAATCGAAACCGGTCCAAACGAACTGACCGATAGTCCAGTCATAATCATCAGCAAGAGCAAAGTCTTCGTCAGGGACATTAGACCAGGAGCAGTGTTCCAGGTCATAACCGGAAGATTGATGATCTTCATACTTTGCATCGCCACGCTTCTCTATCGGGAATTTATATACACCACGGGAACTTACAGTGGAAGAGGTTTCTGAACCGAGCACAATATTCTGTGGCAATTGCTCATATGCCTCCAGGTAGCGGTGCGCACGATAGTTCAAACCGGGAACATCAATCATGGCGGCAAAGCCATTCTTCAGGACACAAGTCACTTGGTCCATACCGCAAGTTACGGGACGTGTCGGGTCTTCACGATGGCAGATGTCCTGCAAGAAAGAAGCTACTTTATAGCCTACGGGACTACATTGAGTGGGAACTTCGTTACCAATGCTCCACATCACTACACAAGGATTGTTGCGATATTGATGCAACATATTTATCATGTCGCGCTCCGCCCACTCGTTGAAGTAGCGGTGGTAACCATTGGCACATTTGGCAATGTCCCACTCGTCAAAAGGTTCCACCATCATCATGAAACCCATTTCATCACAAAGTTGCACCAATTCCGGCGCAGGCATATTATGAGAAGTACGGATAGCATCGCAACCCATATCTTTCAGCATAGTAAGCTGGCGGCGTAAAGCGGCAACATTGATAGCCGCACCCAACGGCCCAAGATCATGGTGATTGCACACACCCTGGAATTTACGGTGCTTACCATTCAGAAAGAAGCCTTTGTCAGCTATAATCTCTATGCTACGGATACCGAAACGAGTGGTATATTCATCCGTTTGTTTGCCATCGGCATAGATTTTAGAAACTGCTTTATATAAATAAGGTGTCTCCGGCGACCACAGGCAAGGAGCATCGACCAGGAAGTTTTGTTCGAAAGGCTGGCCATGATTAATCTTACGGGTGTTATCCTTGATTGCCACCACCTTCCCATCGGGCGAGATAATCTCCGTTACGATGCGGAGGTCTTTTCCTTCGTCATTGGCGATGGTGGTCAACAGACGGACCGAAGCATATTTATCGGAAACATGAGGTGTGGTCAGTTGTGTGCCCCATACGGGAACATGTACTTTCTCGGTAGTCACTACACGCACATTGCGGTAAAGTCCTGCACCGGGATACCAACGGGAAGATTGCGGTTTGTTTTCCAGACGGACAGCAAGCGTATTACCACTACCGTCTTTATTCAAAAGAGAAGTGACATCACAATGGAAAGAGTTATAACCGAAAGGCCAGAAACAGGCTTCCTGTCCGTTGACGTAAACACGGGCTTCGCTCATGGCACCGTCGAAGACAAGGGTGGTTTGTTTGTCGGCAGGAGCATCGAAGGTAGTGCGATACCAACCGATACCGACGTAAGGCAGTCCTCCTGTACGCCCAGTCTTGACAGAGGCTTTTTTCTCGAAGTTCTGCGTCACGGCTACTTCCTGCAAATCGTTGCTGCGGTCGAAGGGACCGAAGATGGCCCAGTCGTGAGGGATGGTTACGGTTTCCCACTTGCGATCGTCGAAATTTGTTTGCATGGCTTCGGGAATGTCTTCTTTGGTAAATTTCCAATTCTTTTCCAACAGTGTTTCCGTACGCTGTGCCTTTACCATCAAGGAAGAAAGAACACAGCAAGAAAATAAGAATAATATCTTTTTCATCATCAATCAAGAGTTTTTATTGAATCATTATTATTTAAAAGCATCCATGATAACGGTAGGATAACCATCTTCGGTAAATGCACCCAACCGATATTGGCTCGGCTTGCACTCCGGCTCCCAGTAGAATACTCCCTTACAACGCCCGTTCGTATTCTCACGGCATTCTTTTATGATGCGGGCCATCATGGTCTTTCCTTCGGCAAGGACAGATGCACTCGCCAGTTTTCCATTATTATCTGCACATTCCATACCTGTTTCCACAACCATCACATCGCAATTGTATTTCTCACTTACTTTCTTGATATTAGCAATACAGTCTGTTATGGTTTGCCCGGCGGAGGTTTCTTTTCCACTCTCTAACGCCCAATAAGGATAAAGTGACATGCCTATCATATCCCATTTAGCACCATTGTTTTTCAGAATATCCAGATTCCAGTTATAGAGGCTGTTGTCAAAACCATTATCCAGATGTACAATCACAATGGCCTGCGGGAAAACAGTCTTTACGGCATCATATCCGACAGCAAACAATCCGGCATATTGTTTCGGGTTCTGATCGGCTTTACCCATATCCCATAAGAAACCGTTACTGGTTTCATTGCCTACCTGTACCCATTTCGGAGTAATCTGGTTGTCCTTCAACAACTGCAACACTTCAGCGGTATGGTTTGCCACATCCGTCTTCATCTGTTCGTAAGAGTGGGATTTCCATGCAGCGGGAATATTTTGTTTACCCGGATCAGCCCACCAGTCACTATAGTGGAAATCCACCATCAAATCCATCCCCAAACTTGCAGTCCGTTTTGCCTTAGCCAGCAAATCTGCTTTGTTGCACCAGTTATCATGCTCCTCTGGATTCACCCAGACCCGGAGACGGATTGCATTCAGACCGAGGTCCTTCATCAATTGAAAACAGTCTGTTGCCGTACCGGTGGCATTGTAGAATTTCATGCCTTTGTGTTCCATTTCCGTTACCCAACTGATGTCTGCACCTTTAGCAAACTCAGCAGTAGGAGTTTCTTCATCATCAGGAAACAGACCTGAATCAGGTTCTGTTCCATTATTGCTACTACATGCCAATATGGCAAAAGCAATACAAAACAGGAAAGATAAAAATTTCATGTGTTTCATGGTAATATGATTATCAATGATACAAATATAGAAAATTAATATATACTATTCCAACCAAATGCTGCCTATCTCTATTTCAGCTTCCTTGCCGGCACTCCCATCGAAGGAAAGTTCGAGGCTTTCAATATTCTCTATCCTGAAAGGAAGTTCCGTTTCCGGATAGAAATACTTACTGAGAAAAACCGGATAGACGGGAGGCAGCAAGGCAGTATTCGTTTGTTTCAGTTCTGAAAGAGGGACACGGACAATGCCGTCGGCAGACGAAATGCACGAAGCAAGATAAGTATATCCATCAGAAGTGATAAAACCTGCCCGAAGCCCTTCCGGCATCTTCTTCGCTTGCAGGCAAAGAGTACGACAGGCAGCAAGGCGCTCGGGACATCCGCTGATATCATCTTTTATGTAACGGCGAAGGAAATAAACAGGTTTCTCACTTTTGGATGTAAATGTCACACGCAAGGTCGGCCTCTCCACCGGACCATTCTCTATGACCTGACGGTTTGTACGGCTCCATTCGGGTAAAGTATAAGTTTCCAAAGAGGAAGCATCTGCTCCATTCGTAATGAAAGACTCACTGATGTTGCATGAAGTATTCACACAGAAGAGCGTGAGAGGCTGATGTTTGGTTAAGGTATTAGTCAGCCAGAAAGCTTCCGAAGTATAATCCCAATCCAAGGGACTTTTAGCTATCCCGGCAGGAGATGTTTGTCGCTTATCACCTTTACAAACAACGATATTATACTTAAAGCTGCTTTCTTTCAATTGAGCGGCAGGTATAGTTGCACGGTAAGTATATCCACTTGTATAGTTCATTTTTATATATGGATTTTTCTCGTTCCAGAAGGAGACCCGGCTGGTATAGATAATCACTGAATCAGGCTTTTCATTACCTGCTACGATGGTTTCTATTTGCAAATCCTTACCAGCATCAACCATCCGGGCAGGCTGATGGTTGATAACATAGGAATCCGTTTGACAACAGTGTGGCTGAAAACGAAGGGGGTGTACATACTCGCCTAAAATGATGTTATTCCAAGACTTATCGGTAGTCCATTGCTGAGTGGCGGATGCACCTTCGCGTTGCAGAAGATAGACACCCGGACGAAGGGATGAAATCTTACCATCAGTCGCCTGCGCATGGAAAGTATTGTCAGCATTCAACCCGTTCACCCTGAAATGTTTACCCAAGTCCGGCAAGTCCAACGTCATATCCCACTCATTAGAAATGATGCGCATCACTTCTTTATCAAGAGAAGGCTTGGCAAACGGATCGCTCACCTGCACCACATCGGGCATCACTTCAAGACGCCAAACGCCCGCTTCCAGTTTATCTATCCAATAAACACCCGTGCCCTCATAGCGGACAACAGGAGAACTGCCGCATCCGGCAATAGCACGAAGCCGCGAAGCATCTTTCGGAAGGGACTGCGTTGTATTGGAGTAGTAAAATTTTTCTCCGTCGTTCAGTTCACTCAAATCCTGCACGTAGCTGACGCGGAAGTCACGGAACAGTGTATCTGCCGGATAACTACCGAAACTCTCTCCCCTACCCACTTTCTGCGCCACTTCTGCGGCAATCATCAAGCCGATAGCTTTGTTGGGAGTATAAGCCACGTTCAAGTAATGAGTCTGATATTCGGTATTATATGCCGCCATGCCGATGGGGTCGTAAGCAAACTGCGTAATCCATTGGAAGCCGGCAGTACGGAACGTGCGAACGGTGGCGGGATAGAGATAAGAGTAGAGATTGTCCGCAGGGTCAAATTCATAAACCAGACGGGCTTTCTTATTGAAGCCTTTCAAATCGGAGAAAGGAATATCATATCGATCTACGGAAGGCAGGAAGTTGCCTTTACGGGTATGACCGGAAACAAGGCCGACGGGGTACCATTGATAGGTAGTTCCCTGAATAGCAGTATCATAGTAAGCCTCAACGACATGTTGGTTGTGACTGACATTATAGAATACTGGCTTGCGATTGCCGGCACGCTTCAGGGCTGATAGCATTTTGTTGATATAATCACGCGTCTCAGTCACCGTGCCCGGATGGCAGGGCTCGTTGTTGATTTCAAAACCCACAATGTAAGGATCGTCTTTATAGGCATGGCCTGTATAGGTGTTGACGTGGCGCACAAGGGCGGCAATGTACCTCTCTTGTGCGGCAATAGCTTCGGCATCGCTATGAACGGCGCATTTATCATAATTAGAAGAGAAGCCTCCGGTGGGTTGGTTACGTTCGGGGTAACCATTGCCGAAGTTGGTTTGGGCGGTGATGACGGTGCGGATGCCGCGTTCCTGCAACTTATAGATAAGATAATCCAGTAATTCCAAATGTTCATTCTCCAGAAGATTACCTTCGCCGTCGGAGATTTCAACGTCCCAGACGTGGATGCGGTAGGCATTCAGCCCCAGACGCGCAAAATGGTAGACATCACGGTCGATAGCAGCTTTGCGGTCAATGCCCAGATACCCCATAGCCCGATAAGCGTGCGCAAAAGGCAGGGTGTAGTTCACGCCAAAAAAAGAAGCTTCTTTCCGAGTATCGGACCAGCGCATGACGCCGTGACCGTCTATGTAAATAGTAGGGATGCTTTTGGATGCTTTGTTTTGTGCCGGGACAACTGCCGTCAGCAAACAAGTAATCAGGAGTAAAATGTGTCTCTTCATGTCATCAAACTAAAGTTGGTTTTCTGTTGACAAAAGTAACGGAGAAGAGGGATTCACGAAAGTATATTTCGGACATAAAAGGATAATATTGAGACATGAAACGACCGTAGAACACCTTGTGAGAACGATTTGTGTTAAATGAGCAAACAAAAGACATGAAATGCCGTTCTCTACAAAAGCATTTTTCAAGACCTAACCTAAAAGATTTATGAGTATGAACAAGCTGAAGTTTTCTTTCCTGCTTCTGATGTTTCTGGCATCAGTTCCGGTTTTTGCCGACTATGCTCCTGTCAATGTACAGGAAGCTTTAAAAAAGATGTATCCCGAAGCTAAGGACGTCGCCTGGACTCGGGATGAAACGTATTATGTGGCAGACTTTATGTTGAATGGCTTCGACACCAAGGTCTGGTTCAATGCCAATGCCTCGTGGGCAATGAAGCAGACTGACTGGGAGACTATGGATGAAGTGCCTCCCGCAGTTTACAATGCATTCGCCGCCAGCCAGTATTCCGACGGAATGGTGCAAGATGTGACGTTGGTTCAGTTTCCCCAAAAACAATCGGTGATTTCCGTAATAGTGGGAATGGCGAATACACAAACCAGATACCAACTGTTATTCACCCCCGACGGAGGACTGGAGGATGAGCGGAATGCTACTTACTTTAATAATCTACTGGGAGCCGAGGTGTTCCTAAACTCTTAACTTTGCCAACTAAATATATTGCTTAGGCGTCACCCCAAACTCCGCCTGAAAGCACTTGGAGAAGTAAGAGTGATTGGAGAAACCAACCATGTACATCACCTCGGCAACCGTGAACTTCTGTTGCTTCAACAGCATGGCAGCTTTCTTCATGCGGATGGATTTGATATACTCCACAGGCGTCATGCCGGTGAGTTGTTTTATCTTGCGATACATCTGCTTGTTGTTGGTACTTGTCCATTCGCAGAGGGCATTCACATTCAGTTCGGAGTCTGAAATGTGCTCTTCAATCAGATGGATAATGTTTGCCAGGAACTTCTCATCGTAAGAAACAGCCTCGATTTCCTTCGGGGCGGCAAGGGCTTCAATGCGGGCTTTCGTCTCGTGCATCTCCCGGGCAGCCAACAATTGTTGTACACGCGAAAGCAGAATATCCGGTTCGAAAGGTTTGGGAATGAAAGCCTCGATATTCAACTGGATACTTTCAAGTTCCGTCTCCTTATCGCTCTTAGCCGTCAACAGGATAATGGGGATAGTGGAAGTAGGAATGTGCTTTTTGAGGCAGCGCACCATTTCAAGTCCGTCCATCACGGGCATCATGACATCAGCAATGATCAGATCGGGAGATAATTCCATCGCCATTTCCATACCTGTTTTGCCATTCTCCGCTATGCGGCAACGATATTTTACGTGCAGTATCTGGTAAATAAACTCGGCTATTTCCTGGGTGTCATCCACTATCAATATCAGCGGAGCTTCCGGGCTGACTGTCTCTGCGTCAGAAGAAAGCGCATCAACCGACATCTGCTCCGGACTGACAACCGGCAAGTTCAGCATAACGGTAGTCCCTTTATTTTCTTCCGAAGTGAGCAACACGCTACCTCCATGCAGTTCCGTGTAAGTCTTTACAAGATAAAGGCCGATACCTGTCCCCTCTTTTTGTCCTGCCGTCTTGGGCGACTGGAAGAAGCGCTGGAAGATATACGGCTGGTCCTGACGGGGCACACCGATACCTGTATCGGAAACTGAAATATGCACTTCTTTTCCCTCATCAGGAATTTCCAAGCGAAGTGTGACACTTCCACCCTCCGGAGTATACTTCACTGCATTGGACAAAAGATTATCCAGAATGGATTCCAGCTTTATAGCATCCATCTGTATGTATATCTTTTCCCGGTCGGTATGAAAATCAAATGTGAGTTGCTTCTCCCTCGTCTTTTCTTCCGCATACAGGGTAAGCAAGCCGCGCACGAAGGAAACCAACTCTATTTGCGACAAAATCAACAGCGCATTGTTGCCACTGTCCACCCGGTTGAAGTCCAGCCCCTGATGGATGAGCGAATTCAGCTTCATGGCATTGTGCTGCACTTGTTCCAGTTGCTTCTTCTCCTGCGGGTTCTTTATAGCGGGGAGCATCCGGCTGATAGGCGCAATAATCATGCTCAACGGAGTCTTCAAGTCGTGGGAGAGATTCGTGAAGAATTCCATCTTAGCCTGAGACTGCTCCAGAATTTTCTCTTTCTCCAGACGCTCCAGTTTCAGACGGTTCTTCACACGGAAGAAGTTGATCGTCCAGAGTATCAGAACAAGGCATAGCAAGACATAAACGGCCTTTGCCCAGGGAGTGTAGTACCAGGGCGGAATGATATGAATATCCAATGCATACGTCTTTTCGGACGGCTTTCCATGTGCATCCAGTTTGCTCACTATCAGGCGGTAGTCACCATAGTTCAGGTTATTATAAATAATCCGATTGGTATTTGGCTTCAGCAAGTTCCATTCACGGTCTACACCTTCCAAGCGATACAACAGTTTGCTTTTTTCTTCAAGAGAATAAGGCAAGTCGGAGAGTTCAAAAACAAGATTATTCTGGTCGTAGTCCAGATTTATACGATGTGAGTAGCGGATGCCAGGCTGGTAAAGTTGGTTGTTGACATAAAGGGCGGTTAATATCAAAGGCTGTTCAAGGTGTTCTGCCAGCAAGGCTTCCGGTGAAGATATGGCAAAGCCATCTGCCGTACCCAAATAAAATTCTCCGCTTGTCTTATCAAAGAACATGCTGGTGAAACGCTTGTCTGTGATATTCAGCCGACGGACTTCCAGAGTCTGCTGGTCCGCTACCCAGAAACCATCTGTGGTAGAAATCCAGATGCGGCCATCAGCTTCGGCCATGGAAAGCACCTCATAATGATTATAAGCATCAAAGGGCAACATACGGATACTGTCGTTTTCGGGAGTCACGCGCATCACTCCGCCGGGGAAACCTATCCAGATGTAGCCGTCTTCGGCACAAAGGATAAAGTTGGGAGTACGATCGCCTTTCAGTTCACCGACGGCAATATGAGTTACTTCGCCAGTACGGGGATTTATCTTTTCGATGCTGTTGGGGCTGTTATAGAGCAGGGCCCATACGTTCCCTTCCCGGTCAGGAATCATCTGGTTGATGAACATGCCGAACAGGCCGTTGTGGATGGAATAAGTCTTCTCCGCCATATATAATCCGCCGGAAGAACGCATGAGGTTTTCCTTATCTACAACAAAGATACCGCCGAGGCAGGTGGCTATCCAGAGTTGCCCGTCACGGTCTTCAAAAAGGCCATACGCCCAATTGGCGTTGTAGCGGCGGGTGCTGTCCACTATATTATAATGTATAAACTGGCGTTTCGTCGGGTCGTAGCGACTGATGCTGCCATCCGTAGCCACCCAGAGTTGTTGCTCACGGTCTTCGTAAAGATGGCGTACCCGGTTGTGGGACAAAGGATATTTCCGGTCTCCCATCTTATACCAGGCAACGTCCTGTTCTCCATCCATAAGAGCGGTGAAGCGAATGAGGCCGTTCGTGCCGCCAAACCAATAAGTTCCGTACGTATCGCGCAGCATGGAATAGAACTGGTTGCCCTCCCCTGTTCCGGTAATCTGCGAAATAGGGATATGACGCAACACACTGTTATGGCGGGACATGGAGATGCCGTAATCCGTACCCAACCAGACGTTATGCTCACGATCAGCAAAGATGGCCCAGATGATATTGTTAGAAAGGGACTGGAGGTTTCGGGAGTCATGAACCACGTGCAGCAGGGATTCATCCTCCTGATAGACGTACAAACCATTGTCCGTGCCTACCATCAGTCGCCCGTTTCCGTCCAGTGCCAGTGACTTGACGGAGTTATCATGGAAAGCATCTATCCTCTGCATACGTCCGTCAGCAAGAGTATATTTGAAAAGACATCCTTCCGTACCTATCCAGATGCAACGGCGTGTGGCATCTTCCAGGAGTGAGTTGACAAACTGGTTACTTCTTCCCCCGGTGACGGGAAGTTTTATTGTTTCAAAGCGCCCGGTGGCGGGGATGTAGCGGCAACAACCATTGTATGTGCCAATGTAAAGGTTACCATCCGAAGCGTGAATAAGGGAATAAATAGTCTGGTGTGGAAGTCCTTCGGTGATGGCAGAGAGCCGGCGGGTTTCCGGTGAGTAAGTATAGAGACCATTCAGCGTTCCCAGCCATAAGATGCCGTCATGCAATGCCAATGTACGGATATCTGTCGGGAAATCCGCCTTCGGTTCTTCGTAAGTATCTGTCCGGTAGTTATAAATCAGTAAACCGTTATCCGCTCCCAAATAAAGATAAGTGCTATCTACTACTTCACCACAATAAATCCGTGTATTGTTACGTTCACCGAATGTAAAATGAGGTTGTGAAGAATAACCATCGTAACTGAACAAGCCTTTGTTGGAGCCTATCCATATCAATCCTTGTGTATCTTGCAGAAAACAACTGATGACAGATGCTTCCGCTCCCAGACTGATATTATCAAACAATCGGTAATCGGACTTCTGCCCCGCCAGGCTGCAAGGAAGCCACATCTGTAAGAGTATAAAAAGGGAAATAATATGTCTGTGCATACACTGGGTTATGTTAAAGGTCCGGACAAAGATAGAATTTATCTGGAATAAATCTCAGGCATTGAATAGAAAATTCTCTAACCTGAGGTTTTTATCAACAAAGTCTGCAAACGTTTGCACTATTCTATAACCCGATAATTCTCAACGAAGAAGCTTTTTCTCAGCTATTCCTCTATTTTTGCAATCGGATTAGTTCGCTTTACATTTTTTAGTTTGGCAGCTATCCTCATTTACATTACCTTTGAATAAGATAAGCTGTACCTCAGCAATAAAAATAAGCAAGCTTATTTTGAACTGCTTTCGGTTTGCATTATCTTTGGCTGAAACAATTTATATACCATGAATAAACCGCAGATAACCATCAAGGATATTGCCCGGGCGTTGAACGTCTCTCCATCCACTGTGTCGAGAGCACTGAAGGACAACCCGGATATCAGCCAGGAAACCCGCAACCTCATACACGCTTATGCCAAGGAGCATAACTACAAGCCTAATGTACTCGCTGTTAATCTTCGTGCCAGCCGCTCGAACACAATTGGTGTGATTGTACCTCAGTTGGTGCACCACTTTTTCTCGTGCGTGCTGAGTGGAATAGAAAAAGCGGCGGGCAAAGCGGGGTATAATATTCTGGTAGCACAGAGCAACGAATCTTATGAACAGGAAGTAAAGATAGTGCACTCATTCCTTGCCGCCCGCGTCTGTGGCGTGATTGCTTCACTGGCAAAAGATACTTCCCAATACGACCATTATCAGGAGTTGCTGAACAACAACATCCCCATTGTTTTCTACGACCGCATCTGTACGGGACTAAAGACGGAACGGGTGGTAGTGGATGATTATGCCGGTTCTTTCGCCGCTGTGGAGTATATGATACAGACCGGCTGCAAACGCATTCTGTTTTATGGCGCAGCGCCTCATCTGGAAATCACCAAGAACCGCCGGAACGGGTATCTGGACGCAATGAAGAAGTATAAAATTCCTGTGGATGACAGCATGATTATGTTGTGTGACACGCGTGAACGCGCCATAGCCATCACCCCGGATATATTGGAAGGTTCCAATCACCCGGATGGTTTCTTTGCCATCAACGATGAAACGGCCTCAGGGATTCTTTATGCCTGCAAACTGGTAGGGAAAAGAGTCCCCGATGAGGTATCCATCTGCGGATTTACCGACGGAGCAATTGCCCAAAGCACCGACCCGAAACTGACAACCGTGGAACAACATGGTGAGGAAGTAGGAAAAAGCGCTTTCAGTATTCTGATAGACAAACTGGAAGGGAATGATGAAAGAAGCAGTAACAAGATTGTAAGGACAAATCTTGTGGTAAGGGGAACTACAAAGTAATTAACAAAATATCTAATATAAGAATGAAAGTAAAACCCGATTTGAGCTTTTGGAAGCTGTGGAACATCAGCTTCGGTTTTTTCGGCGTACAGATTGCGTACGCCTTGCAGAGTGCAAACATCAGCCGTATTTTTGCAACACTGGGTGCAGACCCGCATAGTTTAAGTTATTTCTGGATATTGCCACCGCTGGCGGGTATTCTGGTGCAACCCATTGTGGGCGCTGCAAGCGACAAGACGTGGACACGCTTCGGACGCCGTATTCCTTACCTGTTTGTAGGCTCACTGGTAGCCGTACTGGTGATGTGCCTGTTACCCAATGCCGGAAGTTTCGGTATGGCAGTGAGCACAGCAATGATATTCGGACTGGTATCGCTGATGTTTCTGGACACTTCCATTAACATGGCAATGCAGCCGTTCAAAATGATGGTGGGCGACATGGTGAATGAAAAGCAAAAGGGGCTTGCTTACTCTATCCAAAGCTTCCTGTGCAATGCCGGTAGTCTCGTAGGTTTCCTGTTCCCGTTTATCTTTACATGGATTGGCATCAGCAATGTAGCTCCACAAGGTGTAGTTCCCGACTCGGTGATTTATTCCTTCTATATCGGCGCCGCTATTTTGATACTTTGTGTCATTTATACCACAGTGAAAGTAAAGGAGATGCCGCCTGCTGAATATGCAGAATACCACGGCATCACCGAAGAGGAAGAAAAAGAAAAGATCAATATGGTGAAACTGCTGGTGAAAGCACCGAAAGCTTTCTGGACAGTAGGTTTGGTTCAGTTCTTCTGCTGGTTCGCTTTCATGTTCATGTGGACATATACCAACGGTAGTGTGGCAGCCAATGTATTTGATGCCCCGACAGTGGAAACAGCAGTAAACGGCATCAGCAAAGTAGTGTTGGACACCAAGAGCACTCAATATCAAAATGCTGCCGACTGGGTAGGCGTATTGTTTGCCGTACAGGCTATTGGCTCTGTACTGTGGGCTGTCTGTATCCCGTTGTTCAAAGACCGCAAACTTATCTACTCCCTCAGTCTGGTATTGGGTGGATTGGGTTTCATCTCCACGTATTTTGTTCATAATCAATATGTACTGTTCATCTCCTTCTTACTGATTGGTTGCGCCTGGGCAGCTATGCTGGCATTGCCTTTCACCATCCTGACCAATGCACTGAGCGGTGGACACATGGGAACTTATCTGGGCCTATTCAACGGTACTATCTGCATTCCACAGATTGTGGCAGCTTCACTGGGTGGAAGTATTCTGGCTCTGTTCACTCCAAAAGGAGTACTCCCGCCCGAGATCAATATGCTGGTTATGGCGGGTGTTATGCTGATTATTGGTGCTATTTGTGTGTATTTCATCAAAGAGACAAAAGGAGAACAGGTGAAAGCATAATCCTTACGAATGAAAAGAAGTAGCCACGAGCTACTTCTTTTTTTTATCAACGGGTTAAATTTTGTCTTCTTTTTTTCCTCTTACTGCCGTTTATCCGTTTATTTGTTTATCTTTACGGCCATAATCACCAACGAAATACACGCCATGAAGAGATACCTTAAAACCGATGAATGGAATATTATTGAAGATAACTTTCACGCTGATAACCTGCGAATGTCCGAAAGTATATTCAGCCTGGGGAACGGACGCTTCGGACAACGGGGGAATTTTGAAGAGCCTTATTCGAGCGACTCGTATCGCGGTTCATTCGTAGCCGGCATCACTTTTCTGGATAAAACACGTGTAGGTTGGTGGAAGAACGGCTTTCCCGCTTTCTACACCCGCATTCCCTATGCGGCAGACTGGAGTCGTGTCAGCCTCCGCCTCATCGACGAAGAACTGGATCTGGCACAGTGGGATGTAAACAGTTTCAACCGCAGGCTCGATATGAAAGCCGGTATCTCTTACCGCGACTTTGAAGTGACCTCTCCCAGAGGAAACCAATTGTGTATACACGTAGAACACATTGACAACATGGCACACCCCAATTTGTGCCTGGTGAAATATAACGTAACTTCCATCAATTATACCGGCAAGATATCACTCGTCCCTTCTCTGAATGCCATCATAACAAACAAAGATGATGAACAGAGTGAAAAGATATGGAATATCCTGCGTTCCGGCGTCACCAAAGATTGTGCATACTTATGGACACAAACCCGGCGGGAAGATGCACAAGTATGTTATGCCATGACATATCATTTCTTCAAAAATGGCAAAGAAACCACATCCAATCCCATACGAATTGAAAAGGAAAAACAAACCGGATTCAGCCTTGGGGCAGACGTGAAACCGGGGGATAACATCACGCTCATCAAATACACAGCTATCACTTCGTCACTCTATTATGAACGTCATGACCTGATTGAGCATTCCATCGCCGAAGCCCGTCAGGCCAAGGTTTCCGGTTGGGAAACATTGGCTGACGATCATCAGCAAGCCTGGAAAGATATTTGGAACGAAATGGACGTCACCATCGAAGGCGACCCGGAAGCGCAGCAGGGTATCCGGTATAATATCTTCCAGCTATGCCAGACGTACCGGGGAGATGACCCGCGCCTGAACATCGGCCCCAAAGGATTTACCGGTGAAAGATATGGTGGAAATACGTACTGGAACACGGAACTTTGCTGTGTGCCGTTTTTCCTGCTCTCCACTCCGAGAGAGATTGTGAAGAACCTGCTGATATACCGCTACAACCAATTGCCCAAAGCCATAGAAAATGCTCGGAAACTGGGTTTCAAAGATGGTGCCGCACTGTTTCCGCAAGTGACCAATAACGGTGAAGAGTGCCATAGCGAATGGGAAATCACCTTCGAGGAAATACATCGCAACAATATCATTGTATATGCCATTGCACAGCACGCAGCATTGACAGGTAGCAAGGATTACGTTGCCAAATACGGCTTGGAAGTGATGATTGCCGTCTCCCGCTTCTGGAGCCAGCGTGTATCATTCTCAAAGCCAAAACAAAAGTACGTGATACTGGGCGTGACGGGACCGGATGAATACGAAAACAACGTGGATAATAACTGGTACACGAACTATTCGTGCGTGCAATGCCTGCGAATGACTCTCAGATACATTGAAATCATTGCCGGAGAATATCCGGACGAATACGCACGTGTCCGCCGTGTCACCAACCTCCGCCAACAGGAAGAAGCTGAACGTTGGCGCGATATCATCGACCGCATGTACCTGCCGGAAGACAAAGAACTGGGAATCTTCGTACAGAATGACGGCTATCTGGACAAGGAGTTGAAAAGTACCGACGCCATCCCGCCTGAAGAACGCCCCATCAATCAGCATTGGTCCTGGGACCGCATCCTGCGTTCGTGCTACATCAAGCAAAGCGATGTTTTGCTGGGTTTATATCTGTATTATTTCCATTTTGATAAAGAAACTGTCCGCCGCAACTTCGAGTTTTATGAGGCTATGACGGTGCACGAATCTTCACTTTCTCCTCACATCCACTCCATCCTTGCCGCCCGCATCGGTGAAGTGGAACGGGCCTACCAACTCTTCATGCATGCTACCCGCCTCGACCTGGATGACTACAACAACGAAACACACCAGGGACTCCACATCACCAGTATGCCAGGCAGTTGGCTTGCCATTGTGCGAGGCTTTGCAGGTATGGAAGTTCTGGAGAATACACTGAGCTTTTCACCCGTTGTACCGGAAAAATGGAAAGGTTATTCGTTCCAAGTGAATTATCAGGGGCGTACATTATACATGCACATAGGAAAGGAGATAAAAATCTCGCTGATTGCCGGAGATGAGTTGAACATACAAGTATACCAAAACGTTTATAGCCTGAAATCGGGCACAGACTTAAAGCTCAGGATAGAAGACTAAAGTCTGCTTGTCATAACAAAGCACAATAATAGAAACCGGGAGAACATTTTTCTGTTTTTCCGGTTTTATGCATTTATACCTAAACGAACAACTTGTATGAAGAAAATCTATCTGTTCGCCCTTGCCGCGACGCTGCTTGTCACGTCGTGCGGGCAAAAGAAGGAGGGTGAAACCGCCCTTATCCGGCCTGTTAAGACAACGACCGTCAGTTCCCAATCGGTCATCCGGAAAGACTTCTCCGGAATAGTGGAAGCCGTGGAATACGTAAAACTTGCCTTTCGCGTCAGCGGACAAGTCATCAACCTGCCTGTTGTGGAAGGGCAACGGGTAAAGAAAGGCCAGTTGATTGCTGCCATCGACCCGCGCGACATCTCCCTGCAATATGCCGCCGACAAAGCAGCTTATGAAACTGCTGCCGCACAAGTGGAGCGCAACAAACGCCTGCTGGGACGCCAAGCCATCTCCGTGCAGGAATACGAAATCAGTGTAGCCAATTACCAGAAGGCAAAATCCGCCTATGAGCTATCCAGCAATAATATGAGAGATACGAAGTTGACAGCTCCGTTCGACGGTTCCATCGAGAAGCGCCTGGTGGAAAATTATCAGCGTGTCAACTCCGGCGAAGGCATTGTGCAGTTGGTGAATACGCAGAAGCTTCGCATCAAATTCACGGTGCCGGATGATTATCTGTATCTGCTTCGTGCAAAAGATGTGACATTCCAGGTGGTATTCGACAGCTATCCGGGAGTAACGTTCAACGCACGACTGGAAGAATATCTGGATATTTCAACAGACGGGACGGGAATACCGGTAACCATCAGGATAGACGACCCAGCTTTCGACCACAGCTTTTATGACGTGAAGCCAGGATTCACATGTAAAATCAAACTGGCTTCGGACGTAGCCCCGTTCATGGAAGAAAAGTTGATGAATGTTCCGCTCAGTGCTGTCTTTGGTGAGAGTGAAAATAAGAAAACGTATGTGTGGGTAGTTAAGGACGGCAAGGTAAGCCGCCGGGAAGTGACAGTATACTCTCCGACGGGTGAAGCCAATGTTCTGATTTCGGCCGGACTGCAACCGGGAGAAAGTGTCGTGATAGCCGGAGTACACCAATTGGTGGAAGGACAGACGGTGAAGGTAATCAATTGATATCGTTTGATACCTGGCAAAAAAGCCACGTGATGAATATCCCCAATAAACCTAAACATTTTAAATTATGAACTTAGCTAAATATGCATTAGACAACACCAAGATTGTCTACTTCTTTCTCGCCGTGCTGCTCGTTGGCGGCATACTGTCGTTCAGCAGCCTGGGAAAGAAAGAGGATGCGCCTTTCGTTATCAAAAGCGCGGTCATCATGACCCGCTATCCGGGGGCGGAACCAGCCGAAGTGGAACGACTCATCACCGAACCTATCTCCCGCGAAATACAGTCAATGAGTGGCGTATACAAAATCAAGTCGGAGTCCATGTACGGACTATCCAAAATAACGTTTGAACTTCAACCCGCCTTGTCTGCAGAGTCCATTCCGCAGAAGTGGGACGAACTGCGCCGCAAGGTTCTCAACATACAGCCGCAACTGCCTGCCGGTGCCTCCACTCCTACGGTATCGGATGATTTCGGCGATGTATTCGGCATTTATTACGGTCTGGTGGGCGACGACGGTTTCTCCTACGAGGAAATGCGCAACTGGGCGGAACGCATCAAGACCCAGGTCATCACCGCCGACGGAGTTATGAAAGTAGCCCTCTTCGGCACTCAAACCGAAGTAGTAAATATTCTCATCTCCGTCAATAAACTGGCGGGAATGGGCATTGATCCCAAACAACTGGCAAGCCTGCTGCAATCACAAAACCAGATTATCAATACCGGAGAAATCAACGCCGGAGAACAGCAACTGCGCATCGTTGCCAACGGCACGTACACCACCGTGGACGACATCCGCCGACAAGTGATTACCACCCCCGGCGGACAAGTGAAGCTGGGCGACATTGCCGTCATCGAGAAAGGCTACATGGACCCGCCCTCCAACATCATGCACGTCAACGGACGGCGTGCCATCGGCATCGGTGTCTCTACCGACCCGACCAAAGATGTAGTGAAAACAGGCGAACTGGTAGATGCCCGGCTGGCAGAACTGCTCCCGCTCATCCCGGTCGGTCTGGAACTCGAAAGCCTCTACCCCGAAAACGTGATAGCCCGTGAAGCAAACAACGGTTTCATCATCAACCTGGTAGAGTCTATTCTGATTGTTATTGTCATCATCATGCTGGTGATGGGGCTGCGTGCAGGAATACTTATCGGCAGTTCGCTGATATTCTCCATCGGCGGCACGCTGCTCATCATGTCTTTCCTCGGCGTAGGACTGAACCGAACTTCCCTGGCAGGATTCATCATCGCCATGGGTATGCTGGTGGACAACGCCATCGTGGTGACAGACAATGCGCAAATAGCCATTGCCAGAGGCATGGATCGACGCCGGGCTCTGATAAACGGTGCCACGGGGCCGCAGTGGGGATTATTGGGCGCCACGTTCATTGCCATCTGCTCCTTCCTGCCGCTTTATCTGGCTCCTTCGGCCGTAGCGGAAATCGTGAAGCCACTGTTTGTGGTACTGGCCATTTCTTTGGGATTAAGTTGGGTACTGGCACTTACGCAAACCACTACCTTCGGTAACTTTATTCTGAAAGCCAAGTCTGGAGATGCCAACAAAGACCCGTACGACAAGCCTTTCTACCACAAATTCGCCTCCATCCTCAGCATATTGATAAAGAAGAAAGTGCTGACTTTAGGAAGTATCATCATACTGTTCATTCTGTCGCTCGTCATCATGGGACTGATGCCGCAGAACTTCTTCCCTTCACTGGACAAGCCGTACTTCCGTGCCGATATTTTCTATCCGGACGGTTACAGCATCCGCGACGTCGAACGGGAAATGAAACAAGTGGAAGCGCATCTGCTGCAACAGCCGGAAGTGAAACGAATATCCACTACCTTCGGCAGCACACCACTGCGCTACTATCTGGCTTCCACCTCAGTCGGCCCGAAACCGAACTTTGCCAATATTCTGATTGAACTGACCGATAGCAAGTACACCAAGGAATATGAGGAGAACTTCGACGGGTACATGAAAGCCAATTATCCGAATGCCATCACCCGCACCACGCTCTTCAAACTCTCTCCCGCCGTGGATGCCGCCATCGAAATAGGTTTCATCGGCAACAATGTGGACACATTGGTGATGTTGACGGACAAGACCCTGGAAATCATGCACCGCGACGCTGACCTCATCAACGTGCGTAATTCGTGGGGAAACAAGATACCCGTGTGGCGACCGGTTTACAGTCCGGAACGCGCCCAGCCTCTAGGTGTTTCCCGGCAGAGCATGGCGCAGAGCATCCAGATAGGCACAAACGGCATGACGCTGGGTGAATATCGCGAAGGAGACCAAGTATTGCCAATTCTGCTAAAGGATAACACGATAGACTCTTTCCGTATCAACGACCTGCGCACACTTCCGGTATTTGGCACCACCAAAGAGACCACTACGCTGGAACAGGTGGTCAGTGAGTTCGATTTCCAATATAAGTTCTCTAACGTGAAAGATTATAACCGCCAGATGGTAATGATGGCACAAGCAGACCCACGCCGTGGAGTGAATGCCATCGCTGCTTTCAACCGGGTATGGGAACAGGTGCAAAAAGAGATTCAAGTACCGGAAGGCTATACCATGAAATATTTCGGAGAACAAGAAAGCCAAGCGGAAAGCAACGCGGCACTGGCTGCAAACTTGCCACTGACGTTTTTCCTGATGTTCATCACGCTGCTGTTCCTGTTCCGCACATACCGTAAACCGATTGTCATCCTGTTGATGCTGCCTCTTATCTTCATCGGTATTGTACTGGGTCTACTGGTACTTGGCAAGTCTTTCGACTTCTTCTCTGTCCTCGGTCTGCTTGGATTGATTGGCATGAATATCAAGAATGCCATCGTACTGGTGGACCAGATTGACATAGAAGCTGCTACAGGAAAGGCACCACTGGATGCAGTGGTCAGTGCCACTACCAGCCGTATCGTGCCAGTGGCAATGGCTTCGGGAACTACAATTCTGGGGATGCTTCCATTGCTGTTCGACGCTATGTTTGGCGGTATGGCAGCAACGATCATGGGTGGTTTGCTGGTGGCTTCGGCTCTGACGCTGTTCGTGCTGCCCGTAGCCTATTGTGCAATACATAAAATAAAAGGATAATTATGAAAAAAGAACTCATACTCATATTACTTTGTTGCTCCGGTCTGACTGCCGGAGCGCAGCAATACCTCAGTCGTGAAGCCTATCGCGACCGCGTAGAGGCATACAGTCAGGTACTGAAACAGCAACGTCTGCAAACCGTGGCAAGCACCGAAGCACGGAAAATTGCTTCTACAGGCTTTTTGCCGCAAATAGACATCACCGCCGAAGGTACCGCCAACCTCAACCACCTCGATCAGTGGAACAGTCCGAAAGGCGAATACCGCCCCTACACCTACCAAGCCCTTGCCACCTTGGCGCAACCGCTCTATACCGGCGGCTCTCTGATAGCCCAAAAGCAAATGGCGAAAGCCGATGAGGAACTCTCCCAACTGACCACTGAGTTGACGCTCGATCAGATTCACTACCAGAGCGATGCCGTCTATTGGAATGCTTCTGCCGCCCGTGCCGGGCTCGAAGCTGCCGCAGCTTTCCAAGACATCATACAGCGTCAGTACGACATCATTCAGGACCGTTTCAACGACGGCGCTATCAGTCGCACTGACCTGTTAATGATTTCCACCCGCAAGAAAGAAGCGGAATTACAATATATCAAGGCCCGCCAGAATTATACCCTCGCCCTGCAAAAGCTGAATATCCTTATGGGCGTCTCCCCCGGCACCCCCGTAGATAGCCTATGCGAAATCAGCACTCCCGGCGAACCGGTCACTCTGCTTGGCCTCGATGATGTCCTCCCCCGCCGTGCTGACTATGCCAGCACCGGAGTCAACATCATCCGGAGCGAAGCGCAACGTCACGCTGCACTCAGCAAATACAACCCGCAGGTCAGTATGTTTCTCGCCACCGGATGGGATACGGGTATCACTTACATGGGGCAGGAAATACCTCATACTCCCGTGGCAGGCATCAATGTGAGCATCCCCATTTTCCGTTGGGGTGCCCGCTTCAAGACGAACCGGCAACAAAAGGCATATATCGGTATGCAAAAGCTACAACAAAGTTACGTCACCGATAATATTCTTGAAGAGCTATCCGCCGCTACAACGAAACTGACAGAGACAGAGCAACAAGTAAAAACCGCCCGCGAAAACATGACTCTTGCCGAAGAGAACCTCGACCTCGTGACGTTTTCCTACAATGAAGGGAAATCAAGCATGGCTGACGTACTTTCCGCACAGTTATCGTGGACACAGGCACATACGAACCTGATAAATGCGCATCTGGCTGCAAAGATGGCGGTGGCGGAATACAGGAAGGTAATTAGTGAATAAAGAAAGACAATTATCCAACAAAAAGAAGAACACAAATTACGCGAATTATACGAGTTCATCTTATTGATAAACTTATTTATATAATTTACGGATTTGTGTTCTTTTATACCCCTCTCATTATGGAGAAGGAAACCAGTAATCCCTATTCCCTAGAAAACGAGTATGGTATATCATCATCCAATACACCTCTCTTTTTATTCGGTTCATCACTCATCATAACTTCAAATTGTCCTCCTTTCAACAAATCTGCATGGCATAAAAAATTCTTATTCCACAGTTTCCCGTTGATAAAGAACTTATCAATATAATAATTGCATTCACTATTGTCGGGCGCAGAAATCACCAACTGTTTCCCATTTTCCAGATACAAGGTCGTTTTCTTGAACAAAGGCGCCCCTAACACATATTGGTCAGTACCTGGACATACCGGATAAAAGCCTAAAGCACTAAAGACATACCAAGCTGATGTCTGCCCGTTATCCTCATCTCCGCAATATCCATCCGGAGTAGGTGCATACATACGCTCTAAAACCTGACGTATCCAATACTGCGCCTTCCAAGGTTGTCCGGCATAATTGTACAAGTAAATCATGTGCTGAATCGGCTGGTTGCCATGAGCGTAATTACCCATATTCATCACCGTCATCTCGCGTATTTCATGAATCACCTGCCCGTAATAACTTTCATCGAACAATGGAGGAACTGTAAACACCGAATCAAGCATCTGCACAAAACGCTCCTTGCCACCCATTAGCTCTATCAATCCTTGAGGATCATGGAATACCGACCAAGAATAATGCCAACTATTTCCTTCCGTAAATGCATCTCCCCACTTCAGAGGAGAAAAAGGCACTTGGAACCGTCCATCCTTATTGCGTCCACGCATAAGACAGCTTTCTATATCGAACACATTACGATAGTTCATTGCACGTTTCGCAAAAAGTTTCAGTTCCTTCTTTGGACGCTTCAAAGCTTTAGCCAACCGATAGATACACCAATCGTTATAAGCATACTCCAACGTACGAGCTACATTCTCATTAATATTCGCATCATAAGGTACATAACCCAATTCATTGTAATATTCATGCCCCAGCCTCCCCGTGGAATGTACCTTAGGATGTACGTGCTCAGTTCCGTGCAATAAGCCTTCGTACAATGCATTCACATCATCCACCTTAACGCCTTTAAGATAAGCATCTACCAGCACAGAAGCCGAATTATTACCAATCATACAGCCTCGATGTCCTGGACTTGCCCATTCAGGAAAGAAACCGCTCTCCTTATACGTATTAATAAGTCCCTCCTGTATCTGCTTGTTCACCGAAGGATACATTAGATTGAGGAAAGGAAACAAGCAACGAAAAGTATCCCAGAATCCCGTATCGGTATACATATAACCCGATAAAACCTGCCCGTTGTAGGGGCTATAGTGTATTGGTCTTCCTGCTTCGTCCAGTTCGTAGAATGTCCGTGGGAAAAGCAGCGAGCGATACAAGCAAGAGTAGAACGTACGGTACTGGTCGAGGTCGCCTCCTTCCACTTCAATCCTCCCCAAAACCCGATTCCAGGCATCCTTACCTTTTTGAACTAATGCTTCAAAGCTATCATGCCCCAACTCTTTCAAATTCCGGTCCGCTTGTTCAAAACTTATAAAAGAGGAAGCAACACGTGCATGTACTTTCTCCCCCTTACGGGTTTTGAAACCAATAATTGCTCCCGCATGATCGGTCACCTGCTCGTTTTGTCCATCCTGTACAACACCGCCGGCCACGGTAACCTGATAGGTGAAAGGTTTATCAAACTCAACAATAAAGTAATTCCTAAAGTTTTCAGAAACACCTCCACTATTACGTGTACTATATCCGATAATCCGGTTTTTCTCTGGCTGAATTTTAATATACGAACCTTTGTCAAAAGCATCCACTACAACATAAGAATGATCATTTTCAGGAAATGTGAAACGAAACAACGCAGCACGATCAGTAGATGTGAACTCAGTGACGACGTCATATTCTGCCAGATACACTTTATAATAATGAGGCTGTGCCACTTCTCCTTTATGCGAAAACCAACTGGAACGCTTATCTTCATCAAACTCCGGCTTCCCGACTATAGGCATAATAGAAAACTGCCCATAATCGTTAATCCACGGACTAGGCTGATGCGTTTGCTTAAAACCCCGGATTTTATTGGCTGTGTACATATACTGCCATCCGTCACCCATTTTCCCTGTCTGTGGTGTCCAAAAGTTCATTCCCCAAGGACGTGCAATAGCGGGATAAGTATTGCCGGTGGAAAGTTCAAAAGTAGACTGTGTACCCATGAGAGGATTGACATACTGCGTGAAGTCTTTGGCATGTACTCCAAACAGATAATTCAAAAAACAAATTAATACAAACACTTTTCTCATAATGTTAAGCATTAGTTTTTATTCCAGATGCAAGTCTGCACTCATCAAAAACGTATTATAAGGTCCCCACTGAGACGATATAAACCATATTTTATCCTCATTATCTTTGAGAGGGTGCAAATAAGCACAATAATGAGAAGGATACAACAGTTTAGGAGAACTCCATTGCGTTATATCTTCTGCTGTACAATAGAGTATCCCACTCTTCTTTATTACGGGATCCTTATCATAGTTAGGATCATAATTATAAGTCAAAATCCAACGTTTGAACTTTCTATGCCATAATAATGATGCTTCGCCCACAGGCCCCCGAAGAATAGGAGTTGCAGCAGTTTCTTTACCACGTACCCACTTCTTACATTCTCCATTCCAATATTCATAAGACTGCATATCAAGGATATCCTTTTCACGAAAACGGGCCAGATAGGCTGCATCTCCGCGCCCCGATTGTGTGCCAATCATATAAACCCAGCCTTTGCGCTTGGCATAAGTTATCTGGGAAAAATGGCTATCAGCAGCAAATGTGACTTCATTGCGGCGTGTCCAAGTACTTCCACCATCTTCAGACGCATAAAGCGATGAAAAGTTAGTGAGCCAGCGTCCATGCCCCCCTCCCCAATTATGGATGTTCATATAATGCACATAGTCCCGTTTTCCGGCACGAATAGCACCGGTCGGAATGGAAGTTTGATATACATCCGGATTTGTTTTTCCACCCGCACAAATTTCACGGGCTTTGCCTTCAGAATCCAGTAACATGGAATCAATTTTTAATCCATCTTCCAGATAAACATCTGATGAGAAAGCAACTACATTAGAGCGCCAATTGGAACCATTGCCACCATTTTTATTAATGACAAAGCCTTTACCACTGGTATCACCAAAAAAGAGACCTACTTGTTTTTTACCGGTACGCCACATTAAACCTAAGTCCGTACCATAAACATCAAAATCAGGTCCGGTATTATTAGGACTATAGATTGTCTCACCGGGAAGTGTATCCCCTGTAACACGAGCAACTTTACGAACATTCGTTATGTGGAGCGTTTTTCCACCTTTTGAGGGCGAAGGTTGCATGGCTTCAGCAGTTCCTGTGATACCACAAACGGCAAAGCCCAGCAATAAAAGATATCTGTTATTTATCCAATTCATTTCTTATCGTTTTCTGTTATATATATTATTTTACCTTATTGAAAACAAGTACATCTATTCAATTCTTTCAAGTGTGATTAATGTTAATTCAAATTCGTCCCTCCCTTTATTATTCCTAACATGCACAGTAATGGAATTAGTTTGCTCCGTCAATTCGATATCTCCTACATATACTCTATCTTTAAATAATTCCTTGTCCCCCCTACTTGATATCCAATCGGACAGTTGCTTTTGACGCTGCCAGATTTGAAAATCCGCTCCATTGTTTTTTTCAAAATAATTAATCAGTACTTTATATTTTCCTTCGGGAATGTCATTCAACATGATACGCACAGTCCCTTCATGCTGGGTGGTCATACGAATACCTCTTTCATTCACTACCTGGACACCTCCACTCGGTGTCAGCAACATCAACTGCGGAAAGTAAACATGAATGGTAGGACGATAGACTGTCCGTTGTTCATCAGAAGGTTCAATTCTATCAGATAAAGGTTGTGCTGCATAGAAAAAAGCGACGGAAGTATAGTCGACCGGGAAATTATTCTTCACTTCGCCATGTTCCATTCCATGATAGATTTCATTTTCATAAGACATTTTATCAGACAAAAAGAAACGATAACCACCGGTTCGTGCCATCGGAAGAGAGTAATCCAGACATCCATGAATAGGAAGGCTATTACCTCTATCCCAACGATCCAACAAAGCATACCAACCACCATTATAATAATCTTCAGAACCAGTCCCATGTAGCCTCATCTTATTATCTACATAAGTGCTGTCATCTCCTTCAAAAAAGAGGGTCATACCAGGACGCAAACCTTGTGCCTGATGCATAGTACCCACATAATGCCCTTTCCCCTTCTGGGCTAAGAAGCGGTGAAACATACCCAATGGAGTCTTTTCCCTATGCCACACAGAATAGAACTTACCTTCTTCTTTAGCATTACGTTTATTGTTGTTATAATAAATTCTCACATTTACAGAGATGGGAGATTGCTGTATATTATCCCTTTTCTTATAAACCAATTTGAGAGAGGCAGATTTATCGAAAGGCATAGGAAGATAGCAATAGTTGGAAGTACCTTGCTTCCCCATCACAATACTGCGCATGGCCCCTTTACCAAAAGCGTATCCGAAGAAATCGGCAACAGGAGAATAAATAGCCTCAACTTTTTCATTGTCCCACTTGGCAGAAAGTATCACATCTTTATATAAACCTTCAAAAGAAGTTCCCCCATCAATCTCCACACCTACAATCCGCCCCGGTTCGTCCATTTCAAAGAAAGGCATTTCTTCACCCGGTTTGAGGGTGAATGTTGTTTCTTTCGTCTGTATATCAGCCGATTTACCAAGTGTATAATTGACTACTTCAGGAGTAATATCAGCCCATATCTTATTAACTTCAGAAAGCAATTTCTTGTCTTGCAGCGAGAACTCTCCTGTGTAAGTTTCTACTTTCTTACCCGGCAGGGCACGATATTGAATCTGGATGAATTCCAACTTTGGACCATCAAAAACAATTTTACATGATTTTTTGTAGGTTATTGGCAGGTAACAATAAAAACCACCAATCTCGTTTCCGCAAATCGGTTTGGTAAAAGGATAAACTTTACCAGAAAAGAGATCGGAAAATTTAATCTTTAAGCCTGGTTCTTTTTGACCATCAAAGTAGAAATATAACATATGGTCTGTAGGTGTAGGGGTCCAGATACGGTTAATCACACCAGGACCTTCCATCTCAGCAATAACAAGCCGACCGGCTTCTTTACGAAGAAAAGAGTAGGTTCCGGCAAAGCCATCGTCATTACCCCAAGTTCGGTCGTAACTCGAGAACTGTTCGACATAAGAACCTGTACGGTATTCCGGCAATTTATCCACTCTTTTAAGTAATTCCAGTTCATCGGTCCACCTGTATGTCTTCTGCGACATTAGCTGGGAACTGAATAACAGGAAAAGAGTCAATAAAATTAAACTATTGTTTTTGAGAATATTCATTGTTTCGTTATTAGATTAATATAAAAAATATTGTTTACCCGCTTTACTTAATACTCCAGTAAAGCGGGGTTTTCATTAAATGTTTTCCATAGTAGCTCACCAAATAAAGTGTTCGCCCAAGCAAACCAACTTCTGGTAAACTTCTTAGGATCATCTTTATGGAAAGATTCGTGCATGAAACCGGTTCCGGCATGCGTGTGTTGCAATGTTTGTATACATTGCTGGATTTCTTTACCATCTTTGGAAGTCAAAGCTCTCATAATGATACTCATCGGCCATATCATATCAGCACCAATATGATGTCCTCCGATACCCTCGGCCATTCTGCCTTTGAAGAAGAATGAATTGTCCGTCGACCACACAAACCTTCTTGTATTCTCATAGATAGGATCATTACGATCTGTCCCACCTAAATAAGGAAGAGCTAATAAATTAGGAACATTGGCATCATCGCTCAAATAAGCTGAACCGAAACCATCCACTTCGAATGCATATACTTTACCATATTTAGGATGATTAACCACAGCATATTCCTGCAAAGCCTTACGAACTTCGTCACTCAACGCCATCAATTCATCTGCCAAAACATTGTCTTTTGAAATCTTACGCACCATTTCAGATGCTTGTTTCAGACTGGCTACAGCAAAGAAATTAGAAGGAATCAGGAAAGGAAAAATAGTAGCATCATCACTGGGTCTAAAAGTAGAACAAATTAACCCCACAGGATTGGTCTTGTACCCTACTCCACCCATTGGCACAGCGTCAATGGCCCATTCTGAAGTTCTACGGAAACTATAAGACCCATTACCATCTTTCCTTTGCTGTTCTTTACAAACTTTCAGTATAGCTTTTATCGCTTCCTTCCATTGCGTATCAAAAGGAGAAGCATCATTTGTCTTTTTCCAATATCCGTAAGCCAAACGAATAGGATAGCAAAGCGAATCTAATTCATATTTACGTTCATGGATACCCGGTTTCATCTCAGTATGGTCACTAGTCCAACGGGTGTACTTTTTATCATCATCATAGAAAGCGTTAGCATACGGGTCCTTTAGGATGAATGTTGTCTGTTTGTTGATAACACCGGCAATCATCTGCTGTAGCTTCTTGTCTTCAGACATGAAATCTAAATACGGATACACCTGTGCCGAACTATCTCTTAACCACATGGCATCAATATCGCCGGTAATGACGTAAGTATCCGGACGACCATTCTTCTCCGAATAATAAATAGTTGTATCCAATGTATTTGGGAAACAGTTCTCAAACAACCATCCTAACTCTTTATTCTTCACTTTCTTTTTGAAAGTATCAATAGCCTTCTCTATAGCCGGGCTCTTGAAATGTCTTTCTGACGGAACTCTTCTCACTGCAGGAAACAGAGTCAGAGAATCACTCTCTAATGAATTTCCAGAATGGGCAAATACCATACTCTTGTTTAATGCATATCCAGCACCTAATAAACCTACTCTTTTTATAAAATTTCTTCTGTTCATGATACTAAAGATCTAATTATATTATTAAAAAACAACCCTATTGTAACTTAGTGATATGCAAAACCGAACCTCCGTCCATAGCCAAAGGCAAATTCAGTACGTCAGTCCGGATAACCTTGCGTACTTCCTTATTTAAGTGATTGGCATTCTCATCCACATCAGCAGCATCCGTATAGATAGTAGCTTCGTAATCCCCCTCATCCAAGAAGTCCAATTTCAGTTGCAAAGTGCGAGCAGTACTGTTATTCAAAGTACCTACCCACCAATCGGAACCATTGCGGCGGGCCACTGTAACATATTCATTAATCTTTGCCAATGGTACGCGTATTTCATCCCATGTACCCGGAACAGTACGCAAAACTTCAAAACCTGGTTGTCCTTCATAAGCCATAGGGGTATCACACAGAGAAGTGAGATGATTCTCCAGAACCACATACATCGCCATCATATGGCAACGGGTACTCATTACATAAGGGTTAACATACTGAATCTTGAATTGGGAACGTGGTAAAGCACGGAAACCACCCAGATGGTAGTCTGTAGCCCCAGCAAGCATACGAGTAAAAGGGATAGAAATATCATGGTCGGCATTCACAGCATTGTCCCATTTACAAACCTCGTAATTTAGTGCTCCTTCACGGGTAAACTCATTCGGATAAGTGCGCACAAGCCCCGAAGGCTTGCTAGAGCCGTGGAACTGGATAAATAGGCGATGTTTAGCAGCACACTTCAGAATATCTTCCTGTATACATATCATTTCCTGATCATTACGATCCATAAAGTCAACCATTAAACCTTTTACACCCCACTTCTCATACAAAGTAAAAGCTTCATCCAGTTTGTCGTACAACGGGCGCCAGTTTACCCAAAGATGTATACCCACACCTTTACTTTTTGCATACTCTGCAATGCGTGGCATATCCAGGCAAGGAATTGGTTTGGTAACGTCGGCATCAGGACCTGAATGACCAAAATTAAAGTTTTCATCATAATACCATGGAGTTTCGGCATAACCATAAATTCCATGGGCATCCAAACCGTTGCGGGCGGCAAAATCAATATAGTATTTATTCGTATCAAAGTTATTACCAGGCGAGAAAGTGCTATCGGGAACCACATTTCCGTTCCACCAAGTAAACGTTGTGCGGCACGGTTTGATCCATGAAGTATCTTCTATCGCACATGGCTCGTTCAGGCTGGTCAGAATATTGGATTCCAACAAAGCCCCAACCCGCTCAGCTATTGAAATCACACGCCATGGAGTACGATGCGGGAATGTACTGATTTCTACTTTAATTTTTTCCTGTCCAGGGTGTGGCGAAAGCTTGCCTACCAGTTTATCCTTTTCTTTCATCAGATACATACCTGCATAATCCCGTATAGCAGCCTCCGTAATGGATACACAGGTATTGTCTTCAAACTGAAATGTAACAGGCATTTCAATCAGTTTTTTCCCGGCAATATCATCATACTTCACACGATTGTAAACGTTCTCATGGGTATTTACATAGCCCGGAAGGTACATCAACAAAGTCATCGGATTGCCATTTAGATTAAACTGAGTCTTTTCATCATACATCACATACGAGTCCCACCCTTCTTGCTCAGGAAACTCATAGCGAAAGGCTACTCCGTCATTAAAAGCCCTTACAATTAAATTAACCAAACGAGTAGGAACAGACTTCTCTTGCAAAGGAATAATGACTTCATTACAATAGTTACGCGCAACACTTACTTTACCAATAATCAGCTCATAAGTTTCATCAATAGACTTACGGCGTACTTTACCAGTTTTGATATTATGACCAAAATCACCATTGTCAAAGCTAAATCCTAATAAAGAGTTTGTCACAATGGGGCATTTCTTATAATCCACATCATAAGTTATTTTTTCAGGTTCTATTTTCAGTGAAAATTTAAGTTTCCCGTTAGGTGATGAAACTGAAATTCGCTGTTGCGCAGAAACAATCATAGAACAGAATAAAAGGACGTATAAAACAAAAAACTTTATCATCATTATATTAATTATGATTCAATATGATTACTCGCTGACTAAATCAGCTTAATCCGTTTTTAGAGATTAAGCTAATTCAGCCAACAGGTAATGTTCTATATTATTAATTGGACTATTTAGAATCAAGGAATGCTAACAGTCTTAACTTCAGCATAATTATAGCGCTTGGCACCAGCAATATCCTTATCAATACGCGCTCCAACACGTAAATAATAAGTTCTGCCTGCTGGAAGTTCTCCTTCTGTTGTCAAGGTAATTACCTTCCCTAAAATATCATTCACCGCAGCACCACTCAAATGCTTATCATATCGGTCATCAAAGTTATTATTCCCGACATAAGGACTTGATCCGTTAATAAACAGGTAAACATCAGAAATCTGTTGCTGATAATCAACATGATTTGTACCGCGGGTAATCTTAGCTTGAATAGTAATCTTTTTATCCTCGACAACAGGCTCACCTACATATTCCACACGCAAGAATGGTTCAACTTCAAAATTCAGAGTAACTGTTCCTTTAATATCTGTCGTTATACTCTCATCTGTTAATACTTGACCATTTCCACCTTTCAAAACCAAAGGAACAAAAGCACCTTCCGGTTCAATATTGTAATTGCCTTTAAAAATTTTAGTATTATTGAACGTGCCATCTTGTTTCACTGTGAAATAATAAGGGGTAGGATTATCACTCCAGCTATATTCCATCAACTTGATGCGAACACCATTATTTCCCGTTTCCGTTAGAAATGGTTTTTGCGTTCCCTTATCGATAATGGCTCCTTTCAATGTTTCCTGAGGCTCTTCATAATTATCAAACTTCTGACAAGAAACTGTCCCCAATAAAATAAAACTTACTACTAAAAAATAACCTATCTTTCTCATATTCTATTCCTTTATTAAATTAATAACCTGGGTTCTGGGGAATTCCATCACTATTCACAATATCCCCCGGTATATCCAGATAATACCAACGAGAGTCAGCTGTATAACGAATCATTTTCTCATCATAGCGGGCATCAAAGAACCATTTATTTGCTTTATCCGCATAAAATGGCATCAGAATCCGGTAAATTCGATTATTCTGTTCCTTATCCAAAGTACGCCAGCGTTTCAAATCCCACCATAATTTATTCTCAAAGCCCAGCTCCTTACGTCTTTCTACACGAACTACCTCTATCGTTATTTCCGAGACATCTTCCAATAAAGTGGCTCCGGCACGCTCTCGAATTTCGTTAATACAAGCATAGGCATCCTCTTTATAGTTTGCTCCCCCGCCAGCTTCAGCTAATTCCATCGCCGCTTCAGCACGATTCAGCAACACCTCACCATATCGTAACTCAATCCATGACTGTACAGAACGGTTCAGCACCACAAGCGACGCCTCTAATTTAGGATCCAGATATTTGCGAACAGAGAAACCGGAAATAGCACTAGCGTTATCATTATGGAAACAACCACTTCGCCCGGCAGGATTCATTAACTGTCCATTAGACAATTGATAAGGAACTTGCCCACTGCCACTTGCACTTGTGACAATAAGGTCCTTACATTCACTGGATTCATATTTAGAAAGCGTACCCTCAGGGATTAACGGGGAAATACCGCCTTCTACCGATCCGATATAAATACCCCGCCAGATTTCAACAGCCTCACCTTTAAACTGCTCACCAGGCAAAATAACAGTGGCTCGCAGACGCGGTTCTGCATTTCGAAAGAAATCCGTCAGATTATCATACAATACATATTTGCCATTTTCCATCGTTTTTATACGCCCGTTCTCATCCTTTGGAAAGCCATCAAACATTTCCACAAAATCCAGTGTAGGACCTATAGCCGAGGAATAGCCTCCGACCATATATTGCCGGGGAATAGCGAAACAATCATATCCATGTACTGAACTGGGATACAGATACTGACGGATCAAGATATTCTCAGAACTTCTGTCATTAAAGAACATATTTACAAAATTCTGATATTGAGCTTCCTTGTCATCCGCTTTCCAATCATCTTTATACAATGAAAAATGTCCTTCCAATAATTTTGCTGCGTCATAAGCTTCTTTGAAATATTCAGTAGCTTTTTCCGCAGAAATACCACATAGACGTTCTCCACTTTTCTCATCTACTAATGTTATTTGATTATATCTTGCTATAGAACCGGCAAATAACATTGCTCTTGACTTGAGTGCAGCGGCCGCGTATTTTGTAGCTCGGCCTAACTCATTCGTTTCCGGAAGTAAACTATATGCATCATCCAGATCTTTCTTGACTTGCTGATAAACGGCATCTTCCGAAGAACGCGGTAATTTCAATTCATCAATAGACTGTCCTGGATATTTCAAGACTTCATTTACAAGAGGGATACCTCCATAGCGCTTCACCATAGCAAAGTAGATAAAAGCTCTATTGAACAGCATTTCCCCTTTCCAAGTATTTACATCCGAGTCATGAAAATTAGAAGCATATTTAGGCAAAGTTTCCAAGAAGTAATTAATGTCACGCAAGGAAGCATATGCATCCCTCCAGTACTTGGTATTTTCACTTTGAGCTCCTTTACTTTGGTTAGCACAAATAGCTTCACCATCCATTACACTCATTCCGGTCATTGTATAGCCATTAAAGAAACCTCTTTCCGGAGAATAACGAAAGTCCTCCATAGGCATGCCACTATAAATGCGGGCCAAATAACTATATATACCATTTTGTGATCCGAATACATCAGTATCCTGAATAACATTCAAAGGTGGAAGATTCAAATCCAGACATGCAGACATCGTAAAAGTCAATGCCAGACACCATAAATATCTTAATGCTTTCATGATATTATTATTCAATTAAAATTTAACATTTACGCCAATAGAAAAAGTTCTATTCAACGGATACAAGTTACCCCACGTATCATTACCAGAGTGTTCCGGATCAAACGGTACCCCTTTAACAGTAAACAAATTATAGCCATTTACATATAAGCGTAAATTTTTGATTCCACTTTTTCCAATCCATTTTTGCGGGAACGTATAGCCTAATTCGGCACTTTTCAAACGAATATAGCTTGAATTATGTACATTGTATTCGGACCATTCATCAGACAATGTACCCGTATAAGCATATTCACCGCTTATCCACTTCGTAGAAGGATCATAAGGATCAGCTGTCGGATCTACCGGATGCCATCTATCCATAAAATAATCTAATGCATTTGAATAATCACTACCCCACATCGGTTCACGCAACTGTTCTATATAGCGATTATATTGCATAGCAGCTCCTTGAAATAAAAGATTCAGATCAAATCCCTTCCAATTAGCTCCCATATTCAAGCTGAAGTTGATTAAAGGGCGGTTTTCATAACCAATAGGATGTCTGTCCAGGTCGGAGATAATGCCATCCCCATTCCAGTCTTGATATCTATAGTCACCGGGCAATGTACCATAACCGGTAAAAATACCACTGTTTGCAATATCTCCATATGAGGTATAACGGCCACCATCACCAAATCCCCAAACTATATTTTGTAAACGATCATTATTGTTATTTCTCCAATTTTCATAAGAATTTCCCGATTCACCACGTTCCACATATTTAGACTTAGTACGAGTGTAAGAGAAGATACCCTTCAAATTATAACGCAAATCACCAATACTATTGTAATGAGATACTTCAACATCAAAACCATGTGTAAAATCTCCGTTCAAGTTTTCCTGAGGCAGACTTGCACCTACAATTGATGGAAGACTGGTTGCGCGAGTTGCCAATAAACCAGTACGGGACCGACTAAAGTAGTCAACGGTAAGACCCAATAATCCATTCCATGCATCCAGATCTATACCCACATCAAATGTTTTGGCAATGTACCAGGTTATAAGTGGATTAGTGATACCTTTATTCGCTACTGCATTTATATAAGAACCATTGAAAACATATCCTCCGGGACGTCCGCTGGCATCGCCTCCAGCAGGATAAGTGTATCCCGTAATGAATTGATAACTGGAAGCATTATCATCTCCCAACTTACCATAGGACAGACGTATTTTTGCATTATTAATAAAAGCCAGATGAGAATCTTTCCAGAAACCTTCCTCAGAGATACGCCATCCTAAAGAGCCTGAGGGGAAGAATCCCCATTGAGAGCCAGTGCCAAATCTGGAAGAACCGTCATAACGGAAACTGAATTCAGCCAGATACTTGGACTTATAATCATAACCGAACTTACCTACTAATCCCATATTAGCCATTTGGTATAGTTCATTACCACCAGTTCCCATGTTGCCTTCTTGGTTTGCCACATTCCCCGCAAACAGTTTATCCAGATTCAAGGATAGTTCTCTCCTAGCAAAAAAGTTATCACCGTCACGGCGCTGACCTTCCAATAGCAATAATCCTGTTACATTATGATTCTTCTGAAAAGTATGTGCATAGTTTAATGAAGCCTGATACAACCAAGATTGCTTCGTGTAATGTTCACGGCGGTAAGTAGCCGGCACCTGGAGCTTACGAACTGCATAGACATCCGTTGCAGCATCATACTCATACTCGTTGAATGATTTGGAATAAATGCTATTATCGGCTATTTGATAGTCATAGCTGAACATTCCCTTTAATTGCAAACCTTTTATCCAAGGTAGATCATAAGTGACCTGTGCAGAAGTCTGAAACCATTTATTGTTATATTTCTTATTACCTACCTGGTCGGCATCCATCATAGCTACCGGATTATCACCTTCAATCCAGCCATACATTAAATATTCAGGATTATTATTTGCGTAAATGGGTTGGGTGGCCGGTGCACGTTGCATAGCACGTATAATCCAGTCCGCATTCGTATAAGGCTGATCTTTCTGATCCATGATTCCACTCATATTAAAATTAACGGTTAACCGATCTGTAATTTTACCGGTCACGTTAGAGCGGACATTAAAGCGATCGTAATCCAGGCTCTCACTACGTAAGAATGATTCCTGATACATATATCCTGCACTCATATAATATTGTACCTTTTCATTACCACCACGCGCACTTAAAGTATGTTGGGTTTGCGGAGCCAGTGGGCGCATCACTGCATCATGCCAGTCGGTTCCCTGCTTTGTCCCATTACGATAAGCTTCAATCTCATCCAGCCCAAAGACTAAAGAACCACCATTCACATTATGCATACTCTTTTCATTCTTCAGTGTCATCCAATCGGCAGCACTCACACTCTTTACTGAACCGGAAGGATTCTGCCATCCAAAGTTTCCTGAATACTCCAGCTCTACATGCCCAGCCTCTCCCTGACGGGTAGTAATCAAAACAACACCATTTGCTGCACGTACTCCATAAATTGCAGCAGATGCATCCTTCAATACAGAAATAGACTCAATATCATTGGGAGACAAACGGGACATATTATCGCGAGGTACTCCATCAATAATAATCAAGGCATCACCCATACCACGAATATCAAAATTATTATTGAATGAGCCCGGCTCGGCAGATTTTTGCATAACACGAACGCCTGATATTTTACCGGTTAGCATATTCTGAGTATTCTCATTCTTGGTAGAAATCAGTTGCTCATTTCTGATGGCTGCCACCGCACCGGTTAATGAAGCCTTTTTTTGTATACCATAGCCCACCACTACCACTTCACTCAGAATCTGAGTGTCTTCTTTCAACAATATATTGATTTCCGTTTTATTACCAATAGTAACAACTTGGGTAGTATAACCAATATATGAGATTTTCAAGCGTACAGCATCAGTTGGAGCCTCTAAAGAAAAATATCCATCTACATCTGTAATAGTGCCATCGGAAGTTTCATCAATCGTAACAGAAGCGCCGATAACAGGTTCTTGAGCCTCATCTGTCACCCTACCGGTTATTCTGCGAACACTATTCGATGTCTGCTCTTTATTTTTATTCATTGGTTTATAAATAGTGATGCGTTTGCCTTCCACTTTATGCTTGATGTTTTTTCCAGAAAACAGCATATCCAAGACCTGTTCTATAGTTTTATTCTTTGCATTTATAGAAACTTTCTCATTTGTATTAACGTCATTGTTCCTCACCAGGAAAGAATATCCCGATTGCTTTTCGATATCCCGAAAGATTTGAGTTAAAGCCACATTTTTCCGTTGTACAGTAATACGGATATCTTGATAAGGGATTGCATTGGCTGTAAATGTTGCCATTATGGAAAATAAAACAAGCACAGTAAACAGCCGTACGGGTATAAAAAGTCGCTTAGAGTGATAAAATAAGCAAATCACTCCTTGAATATGATTTTTTTTCATACATTTGTATCGTTAAAAAAATTATGCAAATAGTTTTTAGATTCACGAATCGGAGAGCATGGGGTCAATATGTTTCTCCGATTCTTTTTTTTAAGTGGTGTTTTTCATCTCATTCATTTTTTAGGGTTAAACATTCATTTATCAGTTATTGTGATCACATTGTCTTTTCTCGTCCATACATACTTATTGTCTACATCCAGATAGTCTAACATTTCTTCTAAAGACAGCTTAGAATTAATGCTTCCTGAGAAGATTTCTGTTTTCATATGTTCAGATTCAACAATAATCCGTACATTATAATGTCGTTCCAGCTCTTTCATTATATCAACCAAAGAAGTATTTATGAAACTCAAGCGTCCAGTAATCCACAGAGCCGCCACTTCCGCATCTGTATCCTCCGAAAACAGAGATCTGGATTTTTTATCATAAACAGCCCGTTGGTTGGGATTCAAGACTACATTGCCTATTGTTTCGGATTGGGAGAATACATTTACCCGTCCTTTGACGAGGGCTATTTCCACATTCGATTCATCCGTATAAGCCCGTACATTGAAAACAGTTCCCAACACCTTTACATTCAAATCTCCGGTATGTACAATAAACGGTTTGTGTTGATTCTTCTGCACCTCAAAATATCCTTCACCGGTCAAGTAAACATCCCGATTCTTATTCTTCATAAAAGAGGGGTCATACTTCAGAACGGAGCCAGAGTTCAGACAGACCACTGAGCCATCAGGCAATACAACCTTTGTTTGTGAGCCCAACGGCACCTCCATTTGACACAACACAACATCCTGGGAAGTTCTCCACACATCATCCCACACATAATAGCATGCAATGGAAGAAGTTATCAGCAGAACAATGACTGCCGCTATGCGACGTATAGACTTCCAAGTAATACGATGTGATGATGAGTTCCGTAAAGACGTGCTTTTCTCCAAATTAATCCTACGCAGCAGTTTCTCATAGTTATCAGCCTCTTCTGCGACAAAGTGTGGTATTAATAGTTTCGCATGAATTGCAGACAAGTCTTTGAATCTTTTCCTATAATGAATATCTGATCTTAACAGAGTATGGAATTTCTGCATATCTTCTCCTGAAAGACTACCAGTCATGTAATCCATCATCCATTTATCAAATTCTTCATTATTTTCCTTCATGAACTTATGCATTTAATAACTCTTTATATAGAATACACATCTCATGCAGAAAACATTTATCCGAAAAGCTTTTTTTTTCGTATTATTTTAGAGAAAGTATTTCATGGATATTTAATTCATTAGAAACCAACAAAATATAAAGAACAGAGCAAGTGGATAATTATTGCTCGATAAAAGATAAGAATAAAATAAAGACAGCCGGGCCTAAATGATTCTTCAATTTATCAAAGGCATTCTTTATCTGCACACGAACTGTATTCACTGACAAGCCACACTCATCAGCAATTTCCTGAGGGGAAAGATTCTTATAAAGGTATTTTTCAAATATAATCCGACACTTTTCCGGCAATGTCCGTATAGCTGCATGCACTTGCTTCTTTATATCTTCGACTTCCAACACTTGCAAAGGTGTTTCTCCACTCCGGCAATATTCTTCTTGAAACAGCAATAAATCTTCTCTGAATTCATCCAGAACCCGTTCACGCGATCGTAGTGAACGAATATAATTCAGGCAACCATTTTGTACGCAACGCAACAGATAAGAATGAATAGGGAATTCCAGACCGCCATGTTTATTCCATATATGCACAAAGACATCATTTACAATTTCCTTGGCAACATCTGCATCGAAGATATATCCTGCCGCGCAAGTACAGAGATAAGTAAAATAGCTATTATATAAAGCAGCGAAGGCCCTCTCATCTCCTCGATTGATATTATCTATAATCGCTTTATCTATAAGTGATACTGATATTGCTTTGTGTGAACTCATTTTATTGATTTCAACGTCAATTTATTGTTTTCATAATATTCAGGAGGCAAATATAACTAATTATATTAATCCCGGAACAAGACTGGCATAAAAACAGCAAAGTGAATATTTATATCTTTTAGAGTAAAGACAGGGTATTTTAGCCTTATATATATACAAATCAAGTGCGAATTTCATGATCAAATCATACAATTCGCACTTAATTATTATAGATATAGAACTCTTATCCCAGGAACGAAATCAGCACACCGGCTGCTACAGCCGAACCGATTACACCGGAGATATTGCTGGACATACAGTAATTCAGTACGTGGTTTTTAGGATCGTACTTCGTGGCAATCTCGTTACATACACGACTTGCCATCGGCACAGCACTCAGTCCTGTTGCACCGATCAGTGGATTAATTTTCTTCTTGCTGAACACATTGAACAACTTCACAAAGAAGATACCACCTGAAATAGAAAGCGCAAATGCAAGGAAACCACCGACAACGATACCGATAGTCGTCCAGTTCAGGAACGCCTCACTCGTCATCGTAGCACCTACACTCAGCCCCAGGAAGATGGTTGCCGCATTCATAATGCTATTGGCAGCCGCATCAAATAAACGGCTCGTATCTGCGCCGATTTCCTTAATCAGGTTACCGAACATCAACATACCAATCAAAGGCACTGCCGTCGGCACAAAGAGAGCAACAACCGTAGTCACTGCTATCGGGAAAATAATCTTCAGTACGCGCAGATTCTTGATTTCTGTTTTCGAAGGATAGAGTTTCTCCTGTTCCTTCATATTAATCATCAACTCCTTCTTAGAGCAAAGTAGCTTCACCACCAACGGAATAATAACCGGTACCAATGCCATGTAAGAGTATGCCGCAATAGCAATTGGACCTAATAAATGAGGTGCCAGCTTGATAGTCGTGAAGATAGCCGTAGGACCATCAGCACCACCGATAATGCCCAGTGCACCGGCTTCTTGCGGTGTAAAGCCTATCATAACAGCACACAGCAACACTGTGAAAATACCCAACTGCGCTGCCGCCCCGAATATAGAGAGATGCAGGTTGCGCAGCATCGGCCCGAAGTCCGTCAGAGCACCTACACCCATAAAGATGATAGGCGGCAGGAAACCTGTCTTAATCAACATATAGTAGATGAAGTTCATCAATCCCAAGTCATGTGCAATTTCATGCAACGGCATTTCCCAGATGTTCTTCAATACCCCATTTACCATTACCATTCCATCCTGGTCTGCCTGAATGACACCCATATCGCCACCGGGAAAGTTGGCGATAAGTACACCAAAAGCGATGGGCACCAGCAACAACGGTTCGTAGTGCTTCTTGATACCCAAATACAGCAGAATGAAAGCAATGGCATACATCACCAGAAACGACGGGTCGGCAATGATATTGCTGAACGCCGTCATATCATAGAGTTTTGCAAATATTTCTTCCATCGCTGTTTATCCTATCTTCATTAATACATCATCTTCTGAAACAGTGTCCCCCGGAGTGGCACAAATAGCCGTAATTGTTCCGTCAAAGTCGGCACGGATGGCATTGTACGTCTTCATGGCTTCAATGTAGCAAAGCAGATCACCCTTCTTCACCTTATCGCCTACCTTCACCGGAGTTTCCTGTGCATTCTTCGTCAGGAAGAATTTGCCTTCCAGAGGAGCCGGAACATCTTGTCCTTCACCTACGGGAGCTTCCACTTTGGCCGTAGCATCTGCGGGCAGGTCGATGTCACCGTAAGCCACCGTCACGCGGTAAGCCTGTCCGTCCACCTGTACGGTGAGGGTTTTCGGTTTGGCGTCATCCAACGGGGACTTGTTAAGTTCCGCTTTCCGCTTCTCAACGTCTGCCAAGAAGTCTTCTTTTGCTTTACCGCTCTTATAAGCCTCGTATTGTGCCGGATGCATGGCGTATTCGAAGAGTTCTTCATCGTCCTCGCCCAAGTCCCATTTGTTCTCTTTCATCATCTTGCGATACTTGTCGAGTGCATCCGGATAGTTATCCTGGGGATTGCCTGTGAAGAACTTACGGCCTTCGCGTTCGGCTTTCTCTATAAGTTCGGGAGCCAGCGTGCCCGGCAACTTACCTGCCTTGCCCAGCAGCATATCCCAGATATCATCGGCAATCATACCCCAGCGTTCCTTGCCTTTCTCCATCGCAATCACGTTCATCATAGCCAAGTTCTTGACGTACTGGCTGAACGGAGTCACCAACGGGGGATAACCCACACGCGGCCATACGTAAGCCACTTCATTGAACAGTTTGATAAGCAATTGATCCTGCGTCATGAAGGGCAGATTGCGTTTTGCCTTATATTTATTGATAGATTCCAGATTGGATTCCAGGTCGGCCATAAGGCTACCCATCATACCGCCCGGAAGTCCCGGACCGATCAGCAGGGAGTTCATCAAGCGGTTCTTCGGGCTGATGTACAAACCGAGGAAATCGTCCATAAATTCCTGAATGAGGGCGCGCACTTTCATGTATGCCTCCATATTCACTTCCGGCACCTGGAAACCTGCGTCTTTCAGCATCGCCTGCACACTCAGCAAGTCGGCGTGTCCCGTACCCCAGGAAAGCGGTTCCATGCCTACGTCGATGTAGTCGCAACCTGCCTCACATACTTCGAGGATGCTTGCCATATTGAAGCCCGGGCCTGCATGGCTATGATACTGGATAGGGATTTCGGGATGTGCAGCCTTGATATTAGCTACAATCTTGCCCAACGATACCGGACGTCCGATACCTGCCATATCTTTGATACAGATTTCATCGGCACCCGCCTTGATGAGCTCTAACGCCATATTGGTGTAGTATTCTACTGTATGGATGGGCGAATGGGTGATACAGAGCGAACACTGGGAAATCATTCCGGCTTCTTTAGCGTAAGCAATGGAAGGAATAATGTTACGGGTATCGTTCAATCCGCAAAACGTACGTGTGATATCCGTTCCCTGTACTTTCTTTACTTTATAGAACAATTTACGCACATCAGCAGGCACGGGGCTCATGCGAAGACCATTCAGTGCACGGTCCAGCATGTGAGTTTGTATGCCAGCTTCGTGGAACGGCTTCGTCCATGCACGTACAGCTTTATTAGGATTCTCACCAAACAATAAATTTACCTGTTCAAAACCTCCGCCGTTCGTTTCTACGCGGGCAAAACAGCCCATCTCAACAATAGCGGGAGCAACCTTCACCAGCTGGTCTACGCGGGGCACATATTTTCCGGCACTCTGCCACATGTCCCTGAACACCAAGCTGAACTTAATTTCTTTTTTCATATCAAATAAAATAGGTGTGTGTTTTTTATTAAAAGATTATCATTTTATTTTCTCGACTTTAGCTACTTTACCCTTGCCCTGTGTCACCACCGTTACAGCGGCACTGATAGCAGCCAATATATTTCCGGGAATCGCTGCGGGACCTTGCGCACCTTTCTTATCCGGCACCACCTCTTCGGGGGCATACTTGTTAACCAGAAGGATAAGTCCTTTACCTAAGTAGATTACAATCAGCAGGATACAGAACACTGTTACCATACCTACCACCATCAGCATAAGCGCTGTATTGATATTTCCCATATTATAAATTATTAGTTATTCGGCCTGTTTTACGAAAAATCGTCCGAAATTAGCGAATATTTATAGAAGAAAGGCAGAAAAAAATGATAAAAGATGCTAAAACAAAAGTTCCCGTACTGCCGGAAGGGGCTGTACGGGAACTGATTATCACAAGTCGGATGCTCCAAAACGGAGGTTAACGAAGCACCGGGGAAGGTTATCCTAACGGATCTTCTTCTAAGCCACCTTCACCGGAGCCGCCTTGATTGCCACCCCCAGTGTTGCCACCAGTAGTGCTGCCATTGGCAAGCTTCTCTAGATCCGTCCAGTCAACATCAACATCCACCATAGAGCGGGTGGTAACCTGCTTGCCGCTGTTACGTTTCACCTCGGGAATGAAACGTACACGTATGCCATTAATCTGTCCGGAGTTCACCTCATCAGACGTGGCAACTCCCCTCTTGTTCGTAGCAGCTGTATAGTAGAAAGTTCCTACGCCCTCAATCTTCACCGTACGTCCCATGGCCATATAGTCAGCCATTACGCCTCCCAGGTTTTTCAGCACAGCAAATGTGTCACCGCGGGTGACAGTAGAGAGCAAGGACAGTTTGTCCGCTACCTTGTCAGTAGTAATAGGTGTACCGGTAGTAATTGCTTTCGGATACCACAAATCATTCAGTTTCGATTGAAATTTCTTGTAAAATGCCATAATAATAATGTTTTTAAATGATTAATTAATAATGTATATCTGATTTCTCTTGTCTCACCCGAGAAGCGGAAGTTTTCATCGTGAGGCCTCAACGATTCAGCCATCCGCTTTTCTCAAATTCGATGTTGCAAAGTTAGGGCTAGAAACAAGGGAAAACAAGAAAATGGTATCTACAACCATTTTACATAAACCACTTAAAAACAACAACTTGCAAAAAGCACGTCTCTACAATGAAGAAAAGGCAATAAAGCGAGATAAACAATCTTTTTGTGGTAATCTCTACAAGTATAGGACGTAAAGCACTGATAATGAAGAGTGGCATTCAAGACAGTCTCTACAAGCACTCTGTTTTCCTCTCTACATCGTTTCATCCATAAAAGTCTCTAACTTTCTTTTCAAAAGTTCCAATAAAGGAGGTGTCCGACCTAAATTCTTCTCTGATGTTGCTTGAATATTCTCATTCTCTTCTACCGGTTCAGCATCTGCTGACACTGTATCTGCCGCTTCTTCTGTTGCCGCATCCGCAATATCCTCACAAGAATCATTTTCATGTTCTTGCACAAGTTCCTTCTTCCGTGTCCTTCTTTCACCATAATACAGTTTCATCAGCGTATCCAGCCGTTCCTATTTCGCGACATCCACTTTATCCTTGGAAGAGGTTTAGTCAAGACGTTCATCATCAAAGCCCGTAGCGATAATCACAACTTTCACATCATCTTCCAAAGTATTGTCCGAATACAAGCCCCACAGAACCTCTATATCCAGTGATAAATCATCCATGAACTCATCCACCTCAGGGAGTTCAGAAATCACTACCGGGTTTTTCTCACAGGAGTAGATGATGTAAAGCAACTTATTCGCCTTTTCAATATCCACATTATTCAGCAAAGGAGAGTTCAAAGCATCCCAAATAGCCTTTTCTATACGATGTTCACCATTAGCACGCCTTACGGACATAATAGCCCCACCGCCATCTTTCATCCCTGTTTGCACATCGCAGAAGTCCCGGTTTACAATCCTTTCTATCATAATGATTTCGGCACTACTCTTAGTGGCTACCGTCAATATATCATCGGCTTCGGAAAATGCCTGCTCCACCGTAGTTGCCCCATCCGCATAAATATCCATCAAACGTTTTTTTTAGTCAAATACACATTCTTAACCAATTCATTTAAAGCCGCAATTTTCACATTCAACTGATGTTCTACAATCAGCTCATAATCACATTTCTTATCGCCCAACTTACCTGCTACCACAAATAACTCCAAGGATATCAAAAACAAGAAAATGATAATATAGAAAATCATGGCTTCCGTCCGAGTAAGGATAATCTCCAGCATAGCCCTCAATTCTTCCAAAAAGCCGATATTGGTTGACAATTCCTTACGCAAGCTATCTTCTACTCCCATCTTCCTCTGTACAAATTCATCCTGCTGTTCCCGTAGTCTGCTCAAATTAAGGTTATTCATTTCAACCTGCTTAGTCCGTGGGTTTGCCACCAAAACCGATGAAACTGTAGTCTCAGGTATTTTCTTGTACGTACCATCTTCTTGCAATACATTTTTATACTGAGTAGTTGTAGTTATAGCTTTTATCACGGGATTTTTTGCTATTTCTTCATTCAACATGGCAGTCTTACTTTCCAAAGAATCAATATTTAATTGAAGTTCATTGAGTTTGTTATCAATAACCTTCAATCTTGAAGGCAATAATTCTACAACTTGCCTATCCGTAATTTCCACCATCTTTCTCTTTATATCCTCACCAAATATCACTTGGTCTAAAATAGAAGATCCCAAGACTGCCATTATAACCGCTATGAAAAAGCGGAAAAAGAAAATGGATTTACTTGTTCCCACAGTCAATATTATCTGCCTCTCTATCTGAATCACTATAACAATAAAAATAACAGACGACAAGACACATCCCCATAAAGGCGCATGTACATAACGCTGGGCAAAACAGAACCCCGTAAAACCCCACAAAACAATCAATATCAGCAATGCCGCTGTATATTTCTTCAGATACTTAAAACTTGCTTCACTGCACTGCAACAATATTTCACGATTCCAACCGGTGAGAAAACACCCCAACTGTATCCACCATTTCATAATTAATCCTCCTTTTTTATTTGTGTTAACGGCGATACACCAAACTTTATTTGTTCTAATGACAATGCGCCAAGCCCCTTCAGAAAACCTCTTTCATAAGAAAGAAGCATCCCCGTCATATAAGGCACGTTTCCCTGAAAATCCCGTTCCATCCTATCCAATTCTTCTACATGTTGAAGCAACATCTCTTTTTCCATTTCAAGTTGTTTAACAAGATCAACTAGACCAGCCTCAGAGCGAGATTTTATATGGAAATCCAAATTGCGCAGATTATCCGTGTATTTCAGTTTTACTTGACGAAACTTTATTTCCAGATTACTACGAATCATAGACTTATTCATTTCCTTATACGAGACATCCGGATTAGACAATGCGTCATCATAACCTTTCGTCTCGTAGTCTTCCTTTAGGAAACTATAGATTAAATCAATAGGCATGCCAGTACCATAATTAATTAGCACTGCAGAACTGCCATTCCCGGCTGATTCCATTTCATCTGTTTCCCGATTTCCATTCTCAACAATTTCTTCTGTCATTACAGGAGCTCCTACGGATAGCTCCTGACGTTTTCTAAAATAATCAAATAAGCTCATACTATTTATGTTTTAATAATTAATACTTTCACTTTTTTTACAAATGGAACGTGTATCACTACAAATTCCATTCAAAGCACGAAGTGTATTCGTGCAGCCATAAATAGTATAGTTTAATTCTTCGACCCTCATTGTTAATTCAATGCATGATTCTTCTGCATTCCAACTACTATTCATGGCTTTCTATGTTATTCACTTGTTTATCGTGTAGAAAACAAGAAGGTAAACATCACGACCTGCAAAAATTAAAAGAAACAAGAATGGCATGCCCTAAATCCCAATTGCTCTAACAATTTGACACCCAAAGCCAGTTCCGGATTAAACTTCATACGATAATAATCATACAACATGGCAATTATCGGCTGTTTGAATTTTTCTTCATAATCACGAAGGAAAGTTTTCACTTCTGCATCCGAATATCCCGTTCTATTATTTATTATCTGATTCGGAGAATTCCCCAGATAGGCAAGTTTTCCATACTGCTTCAGAATGGCTGTATTTTTAGAAGATTGATAATAATATTGTCTTGCCTGCTTTAGCATCTCACTTATCCTACTTTCCAATTCTTCCAAACTCCAATTATTCATAGCTATAACTCCCGAATTCTTCCGAGGAGCTAATTCTTCTATCCTCAACCGCACACCAAAAGCAGCACTAACGCGCATTTCAAACACCTCCTCTTTTCCTTCAAGAAGAGACCTGTTACTCTTGAACCAAGCACGAAACCGTCGTACCGTTCCTGTTCCTCGTTCTTTAATTTCTTTTGGAATCAGAAAATTACAGAACTCAGCAGTCAGTCGTTCACAATCTTTCGTTTTATGATAACATGGAGTTTCACCCTCATATACATACATATAAGAGTCTCTTATTTCTGCTTTCTGATAAACCTCTTTCACAAATCTTTCAGGATTCATCAAAAGCTCTTTATATGCCAACAAAGATTGTTCTTCCCTTTTATTGAAGAAATAAATTGGACTATCATAAATTTTACCAGCCAAGTTCAACTTCTTCAAGTCTATTTTGCTCAATATTCGCTTTGAATTAGCCACAGTTATAAATACCATACTATTTACTCCTACTATTAATGACTACTATTTACTCTTCACTTGTTTATCGTAGAAGGAATAGAAAAGGTAAACATCCAAAAGAACTTTTTTCGCAATTAGTTTAAAGATTGCACAACAAAAACTGAAAAAACAAAGTCACAAAACCAAGATTTATAAAAGTTAATCATTATTTTTGCTATCAATAAGTGAATCGAAATGAAGCATCTTTCTGTAATCTGCCTATTACTATCATGCGTGCTCTGCTGTCAAGCGCAACAGAAGTATGCTTTGATTGTCGCTATCGCCAACTACCCCGAAGAATCCGGTTGGAACAATATCCACAGCAATAATGATTTGCAGATGTTACTACCACAGCTCAAAAGATTGGGCTTCCACATCAATACATTGGCAGACAAACAAGCCACCAAGAAGAACATTACCCAAGCATTGCAGCACCTCATTAAGCTGATCAAAGCCGGAGACGACGTTTGCCTGCACTTTTCCTGCCACGGACAACAAATGGAAGATGATAACAACGATGAAGCAGACGGACTGGACGAAGCACTTATTCCCTATGATGCCCGTTCCACATACAAGAAAGGCATTTATGAAGGAGAAAATCATCTGCGTGATGACGAGCTTGAAAAGTTCTTGACCAACATCAGGCAGAAAATAGGTATCAGCGGCTCTGCATTGGTAACTTTCGATGCCTGCCACAGCGGAACAGCCAGCCGCATAGAAGAATACGTAGAAGATGACGATGCTCCCATTCGTGGAACCAATGTTATTTTTTCCTCCAATCCTTTCTATATAGCCCCCGACTGCAAACAAATAGAAAGAAAGACAAGACTTATGCAACAAAGCGATTTATCACCTATTTGCATCATTAGCGCCTGCCAACCTTTTCAGCGCAACTTTGAAATTAAAGTAGGAAATAGCTATTATGGTACCTTATCCTATTCTTTCTATTGTGTGCTGAAAAAAGCAGAGAAATGGAACAGGGCTTGTTTTCCCAAGATATGGGAGCAATCCCAACGCCTCTCCTCAAAGCAAATTCCAATGATTGAATCCTCTTATGCCCTCTGAACCATGAAAGAAGACATTATATTCCACATACAAGACAATCGAGAAGTCAGCCGTATCTATTCCGAACTGAGAGTCAGCTTCTTTGCACATAATCGTGTCACCTTCCCCATGATAAGAGAAGAAGAAAGAGAAGAAATCTACAATGATTCCTTTATTGCTTTATACAACAACATTTCATCCGGCAAACTTCAACAACTGACTTGTTCCTTACAGACTTACATCAACCAGATAGGAAAGAACAAGTCCATCGACCTGCTACGCAAGAGAAGTCCGGAAGAATCTTTTCCTAATTATGAGATAATAGGATGCGGTAGCAGCCTTGACATTACAGACGATGACAATGATGCTATAACCATAGAACGACAAGAAGAAATATACAAGTTAGTGAAAGATATGGAGAACGACAATTGCCGCAAGATATTATTCGGTTTCTACTGGCAACGCTATTCCATGGAAATACTTGCAGAATTAACAGGGCTAAATAATGCCGACGTTGCCAAGAGCACCAAAGTTAGATGTTTCACCAAACTGCGGAATGCTGTTTTCGCTGCATTCCATAAAAAAGGACTGATATAAAATGGAGACACAGAAAAAAGATATAGAAGATTTGATTGCAAGGACAATCAGACAAGTAGGGCACGAAAAAGACATGCAAGACATTGAAACATTGAGGGCATTCGCTGCTAATATGAAAAGGAGAAGTAAGATTAGAAGATTCTTGATTCCAATCGCTTCCATTACGGCTGTCTTTGCACTTGTATTTTCACTGAACATATACCACAACAACCGTATAATGGATAGTGTATTCACCACCTATTATACTCCATTGGAATACGACCAAGAGTTAGCATCACGAGGAAACGATTCTATTTCCCCTGAACTAATATCTGCCATGAATGCTTATCATAAGGGAGAATATCAGGTTGCTTTACAAGAGTTCAATACGATGCAAAGTGTTGACAAGAATTTCTTAATCTACAAGGCTATTTGCCTTATAGAGACTAAGGAACTGCCTGAAGCAATAGAATTGCTTGAACAGTTAGTCAACGATGGAGAAGGTTCTGAATATTGGCAACAGGCTAATTGGTATTTGGCAATAAGCTATTTAGGTAATCATGAGAAAGATAAAGCCATGCTATTGTTTGAAGAAATCATTTATTCAAATGGAGTTTATAAGAATGAAGCGGAAAAAACAATTAAAAGCCTGAAGTAAATGTATTATTCAAATTTCCATAGTATAAAAAGTACTGTCATCTTACTCCTTTTTATAACATTTTCCGGCAATATTATGTCACAGAATAATCAGCAAAGTTATAGCAAGGAAGATTCTATTACATTTTACGTAAGGAGTGCAGAACAAATGTTCGCTCAAAATGAATATCAGCAAATGCTACAGTTTGCCAGTCTTGCCCAAGCTATGATTGACAAAGAACCTGAATTCGACTTAAATATTATTGCCTTTAACCACGCACTCATCGGTATTGCTCTTTATGAATTAGATATGAAACAAGATGTTTACGATCACGTCGAAGAGGCTCATTCTCATCTTAAAGAAGCAATAACCCAATATAAGGATACCACTGACTTGGTTTATGGGACTATTTCACACTATATAGGAACCATTGAAACAAATTTGAAAGATTATAAATCAGCCATAAGACATATTGAAAAAGCCATAACAATCAGAAAAAAAATACTGGGAGCTACAAGTATGCAATATGCGGTATCTCTCCACAATCTTGCTGCATGTCATTTTCATCTTAAACAATATGAAAAGACCATTGATTTAGAAAAAGAAGCCTTACCTATTTTTGTAGAAAATAAAAACCAGTTATATATTGCCACTGCCCATAAATGGTTAGGTAAATCTTATGCGTGCCTTGGCAAAAACCACCTTGCCATTCAATCTACCAAACAAGCCCTTATAACATGCAAAGAAATGTTTGGAGAAAAGAATCCGGATTATATATATATGCTGAATGATTTAGGCCTATATTATAACTTTATTGAAGAATTTGCTGAGTCTATCAAGATTAGTGAGAACGTATGTACTTTAGCCAAAGACGTTTTTGGAGAAAACTGCCAAGATTATATCACAGCACTTAGCAATTTAGCTTACAATCATGGTTGGCTGGGACATCTTGATATTGCTATTAAATATTTTAAAGAGTGTTCAAACATTGCAGAGAGAATCTATGGTGACAATCATGTAGAATACGCCAAGTCCATCGCCCACTTATCTTTCTATTTAGCAGAAAACAGACAACAAAAAGCATCTGCTTTATTACGTCAAAAAGCAATTACAATATTTAAAAGGAACAATACAGTATTAGATAACAAAGTTTATTTTTCGTTAGTATCTAAAGGCAATAAGAAACTGATTGAAAGTCGATTAAATGCTTTAAGAAGAGATTCAGTTGCCAATCAATATCAAATAGCGAGCACATTAATGCAGTTAGCTGAATACTATACAGATAAAGACGATTGCCAAAATGCCATATACTACCACGAAGAATCGTTAGCAATCTTCGATAACCTTCCAGAGAGAAGAAGTATAGAAAATCTCAAACAATTGGATTTATTAAGAAGTGAATATCTTTTTTGTAACAAGTATTCCTTATATATTCAAACGGTAAAGAGAGAACACGAATTACTCAAAACAATATTAAAAAAACAATTGACATCGCTCAACAACGACGACAGATTAGAATACAGTAAAGCGGCATACTCTTTTTATCAAGAATTAATAAACGACGGCTTTTATTTAAAAGAGTTACATGAAACCGAATATCTAAAATCTATCAAGTCCATTATCTATGAAGGATGCCTATTGCTGAAAGGGCTTGTTCTCAACATAGAACAGTCATCGCTATTATATAAAAATTCTTCATCAATTATATCAAACTATCAAATTTCACTACAAGAAATAAAAGAAAATTTATCAGCAAATGATGTATCCATAGAGTTTATCAGTTATTCAGACGATAGATATGAGAATGATGTGATTTCTTATGCAGCCATTATCACCAAAAAGGATTTGGAAAATCCCTTAATAGTACAAATAGCAACGGAAGAATTGTTAAAAATCGGAATACACAAGATACAACAAAGTGATTCCTTATCTCTTGATTTGCATCGACTATATAACCATATATGGAGATTTATTGCGGAAAACATCTTATCCACCAACAACAATGTTTACTTCTCTGCAAGTGGTGTACTCCACCAGATTCCATTAGAATCTCTCATCATCGATGACGGAAAAACAATGAGCGACATTTATCACATGCACCGTCTGTCCTCCACCCGTGAACTGGCTTTAAAAAAAACGCCCATAAAGTATAAAAAAGCAGCATTGTACGGTGGGCTAAATTATGATATGGCAGATAGCGATATGAGAAACGAAAGTTCCAAATATCAGCAAGGAAACAATACAGGCCTCTTCTCCACCTCCAGAGGTTTGCTGGAAGATTCTATCAGAGGACATAAGTGGATTCAGCTTGGCAATACACTGCAAGAAGTGGAATACATAAAGGATTTGTTGGAGAAAAAACATATTGCCGCCAACATTTTTAAAGGTAATAGCGGAAACGAGGAATCCTTTAAAGCCTTGTCCGGACAAGAATACAATATTATTCATCTTGCCACACACGGATTCTTCTATCCGGATGAAGATGCCAAGAAGAAAGATTATTTCAAGCCTATTCTGATGCAAGACGAACTAAATCTAAACCAAGTAGATATGTCTTTATGGCGTTCTGGGTTAGTGTTGTCCGGTGGAAATCGTGCATGGAAAGGCAACCGCATTCCTGAAGAGGTAGAAGATGGTATTCTAAAATCTCAAGAGATTAAAGACATGGATTTGCGGGGCGCAGACTTGGTTGTTCTTTCCGCCTGCCATACCGGACAAGGCGAAGTGACCAGTGAAGGAGTATTCGGATTGCAACGAGCATTCAAAATGGCAGGCGTACAGACCATCGTAATGAGTCTGACAGAAGTAGATGACCAGACCACAATGGCTATGATGAATAAATTCTATGCCAATCTTCTTTCAGGACAATCCAAGCATGATGCTTTCTATAATGCACAGCGGTACATACGTTCTATAAAAACAGACCCCATATATTGGGCAGGATGGATTATGTTAGACTAAAGTAAATAGAACCTGCATTTTTCCCGAAAATCATAATTTATTTCCGCATTTTTTCCATCCATACCTCATGCCAACAACCCACCTCCCCCTCCAGAACACCTCCTGAGAGGTGTGTGCGTGTGTGGGGGATACAATAAGTCAGAGACTGAAACAAACACCCACCGCAAAGCGGCCTGTTTTTGCGATTATTTGCAAAGAAAAGAGTAAAAAACGTTTATCTATCGTCTTCATTCTTATAAGTCCCTTTTCTTGTTTGCATCCTTACAAGCCCAACGAAAGCCACTCATTTCTTTCCTTTAACCTTTTTGTTCAAAATCCTTATATTATCCAAATAGGCTTGCTCTACGGGAGAAAGTGTACGGACATCAAACTGTCTATATTCCCTTTCTGCTTTTTCCATAGCTTGCTCATGACTGACAGTTCCACTACCATTCAAGAGTTGTCCTCCCGTAGAAGAAAGGATTGCGTCAAGATGCTGAATATAGTCTTTCATATACATAGTCCGATGCTTCATAGCTTGCACTTCGGCAAAATCGAAATATCCGGAAACTAAATTATTCAGAACTTTCAATTCTTCTTCGCTTAAGTAATTCTTCGCTATTTTTGCATCGCGCAATGTAGGATGGTCTCCCTTGAAAGAGGTCAGTCCCATCATGTGTTGGTCCGCATCCGCCCGTTCATAAATCACTTCGGCGGCAGTATGCCCATGAGCGGCAAAATGCAGTTTGTTTTGCACTATTTTGAAGAATTCGATGGATACATCAGAATGTGGGTCATAGTCAACCGCCGTAGCATAAATGTCAAGAACCTGCCGGTACATCACTTTTTCTGACGAACGAATGTCGCGTATGCGGTCGAGCAGTTCTTTCCAATAACCACCACCACCCGTTTGTTTCAATCGTTCATCATCCATAGTGAAGCCCTTGATGATATATTCTTTAAGACGTGCCGTTGCCCATTGACGAAAATGAGTGGCTTGAATTGAATTTATTCGATATCCTAAAGATATTATCATATCAAGATTATAGTGAGGTATTTCTCTTTCAACCATGCGTGTTCCTTCTTGCCGAACTTGTCGGATTTTCCGACAGGTTGCTTCTTCTACAAGTTCACTATCTTCATAAATGTGCTTAATATGTTCTACCACATTTGTTCGAGATGTTTGGTAAAGGTCGCTCATTTGTTGTTGGGTTAACCATACGGTGTCTTCGTCCATCCGCACTTCTATGTGTGTCTGCCCGTCCTCACTCTGATAAATAATGATATTGCTCTTTTCCTTTTCTTCCATTTTATTGATTTGTTTCGTTATACAAACATTTTATCCAAGCAGGCAGATTTGATTTGCTTGCCGTATTCTGCGCGTCGATTTTCAAGCACATTCCGATTCCCATATTTTATTTGCAAGCTGTTGCTTATTCATATATTTAATGTCTTAAATATCTTTTATTTCCTACAATTCATTATCAATTATATACGTACAAAATTAACAATTTATTCCCATATTTATTGCCGGTTTAGAAAATATAACTCCCAAATAGATGAAAAAACATCTGTTCTAGCAACAATTAGAGGCAAACGCAAGATTAATATCCGTATTTTTTACCACTTTCATTTCATGTCTGCCGCCTTTCCCATACCCCCTTTCTGAACACCTTCTGAGAGGGGGTACAATGACTCAGGGACTGAAAGACATTCAGTCCCTGAGTGAAAGGCTTTCAGTCCCTGACTGAATCACGTTCATTCAGCGAGTGAAACGAAAGCCCTCCGCAAGGTGAAGTTTTTCGGGAAATATTCGTAAAGAAAAAGAACCGATAAGATATAAACTTAAAGTACGAAATAAACGCATCGCAATACATCAGGTATCAGCACTCCCCAATAACCACATCCACCGTCTCCCCATTCTTAAACAACTCCCCGTCCTCCTGCACCAGCCTCTTCTTCAACCGGAACTTCTGTTGCGAAACCGAAGCCGGCGACACCGCAATAAGCGTAGCCACCTGCGCATTCGTGAAACGCAGACGCATCAGCAGGCAAAGTTGCAGGTCGGCAGGGGTCAACGAAGGGAAACGTTCAGTGAGCCGCCGGGTGAAACCATCGTACACACGGTCAGCGAGCTGAGACAAGTGTTCCCAGTCTTTATCGGAAAGAAATTTGGGCTGGCGACGCAGGCGTTCCACCACATCGTCACGGTCTATCAATGTGGAGGTAAGAGTCTGTACCTGACTATCAAGCAGACTGATGCGTTCGTTCCGTTCCTTCAGCAATTCCGCTTCGCGGGGTAAAGGGCGATTTTCATAATCCTTAAGACGTGTACGAAGGGACTCGTTTTCATCACACAGCAGATTGCCGTGCACCATAAGATTCGTCAATGACCGGTGTACTTCCTCCCGTTCCTCATCCGTCAGCGACATCTCCTTCAGACACTCTTGCAATTCATTTTTTTCCAGTTCATTGTTGCGCAGACGTTGTTCATTCTCGCTCAAATCAATAAGATAGCGGCGGTGCTTACGGTCGGTCGAGAACTTGATATCTCTTATGGAGAGCCATACGTTCAGACCTATCATCAACGCAGTAAATGCCCCCAGGAAGAATTGCTTCCGCTTGTCGGCAGGCATCAAGCGGACGCGCTTTCCACCGGAGAGCTCTTTTACCCGATCATATTCCCGGTGCAAATCCGCCAACAAACGTACGGCATGAGCACTATCGGCCGCACCGATATTCGCCAGCGAGTCGGCACGGACAAGGGATTGTTCATAATTCAATAGAGTTGGATTGGCAGGACTTGAACAGGCTGTCAAAATCAGCAGGAAAAACAAGGAGAAAAAGAAATGCATAGGTTTCATCATTGTTCGATGTGTTTATTTTATTCGGAGCACAAAGATAAAGCATTCTCCCCACAATAAAGACAGAATGCAAAGCTTTTACCCACAAAATTGTTTTATGTGATAAATTTGTATTTCTTTGTACAATCATATAAATCATGGCAACGAGCCCTCATTATTACTACTTATGAAAAACAAAAAGATTTCTTTATTGGGAGCCGGCCTCTTATGTGCCGCCGCTTTATTTGCACAGGACATGAGTCTGCAACCCTCTCCGCAAGAGTTCATTACGCGGGACAGCAACATCAGTCTGCCCGCCATCTACCAGATAGATGGCGAGAAAGAAGCAAACCCTCATGCAGTAAAGGTGTTGAAGGACCTGCTTGCGGGTAAACAAAGCACCCGCGAAGGACTCCGCATTTACATAGGAGAAAAAGGAGACAAAAGCGTGCGCAAATACAGTCGCCTCATTCCCGATCACGACGAAGGTTACTACCTCTCTGTCAACGAAAAGGAAATCGTACTGGCAGGAGCCGATGAACGGGGCACCTACTATGCCCTGCAAACTTTTGCGCAACTGATAAAAGACGGCAGGCTGCCCGAAGTGGAAATAAAAGACTATCCTTCCGTGCGTCGCCGCGGTGTGGTAGAAGGTTTCTACGGAACTCCCTGGAGCCACCGGGCACGCCTCAGCCAACTCGAGTTCTATGGCAAGAACAAAATGAATACCTATATATACGGTCCCAAAGACGACCCGTATCATAGCGCCCCCAACTGGCGCCTGCCCTATCCCGAAAAAGAAGCCACCCAATTGCAGGAGCTGGTAACAGTGGCCAACGAAAACGAAGTCGACTTCGTATGGGCCATTCATCCGGGACAAGATATTAAGTGGAATCCGGAAGACCGCAACCTCCTGCTCTCCAAGTTTGAGAAGATGTACCAACTTGGTGTCCGTTCCTTTGCCGTATTCTTTGATGATATATCCGGTGAAGGCACCAATCCCCAAAAGCAAGCGGAACTGCTGAACTACATCGACGAGCACTTTGTGCAGACCAAGCCCGATGTCAACCCACTCATCATGTGTCCCACGGAGTACAACAAAAGTTGGTCGAACCCTAATGGCAACTACCTCACTACGCTGGGCGAGCAACTGAATCCCTCTATTCAGATTATGTGGACAGGAGACCGTGTAGTATCCGACATTACCCGCGACGGCATCACCTGGATTAACGAACGCATCAAACGCCCGGCATACATCTGGTGGAACTTCCCCGTGTCCGACTACGTGCGCGACCACCTGCTTCTCGGCCCGGTTTATGGCAACGACACCACGATTGCCAACGCGATGTCCGGCTTCGTCACCAACCCGATGGAGCATGCCGAAGCCTCCAAAATAGCCATTTACAGCGTAGCAAGCTATGCATGGAATCCGGCTAAATATGACGCCATGCAGACTTGGAAAGATGCCATCCACGCCATTCTGCCGGACGCTGCCGAAGAACTAGAATGTTTTGCCACCCACAATGCCGACCTGGGTGTCAACGGACATAAATACCGTCGCGAAGAATCACAGGACATCCAACCTGTTGCCGAACGGTTCCTCAAAAGCTATATAAACAATGGCAGTTACGATAAAGAAGACATCGAAGCCTTGCAAAAGACTTTCGAACAAATGAAAGAATCCGCCGATATCCTGCTTGCGAATAAAGAAAACAAGCCCCTGATTACAGAAATCACCCCCTGGTTGCATCAGTTTAAACTGTTGGCCGAAACCGGAGAAGCAGTATTGAAGATGGTAGAAAGCCGGGAAAGTGGTTCACATTCTGATTTCATACGGAAGTATAAGCATGTGAAAGCCTTGCAGCAACTGATGTTCGATGTAGACCAGACCTACAATCAGAACCCTTATCAGCCGGGAGTGAAGACCGCTACAAAAGTAATAAAACCATTGATAGACCAGACTTTTGCAACCGTTACCAAACGCTACAATCAAAAGAATGGAACCCAACTGGATGCTACTGCCGACTACATGCCTCACCGACTAATCAGCAACGTAGAACAAATAAAGAACTTGCCATTGCAGGTAAAAGCCAATCGTATCCTCATTTCTCCTGCCAACGAAGTTGTGAAATGGGCAGCCGGAAACAGTGTTGAAATCGAACTGGACAATGCTTATCCGGGAGAGAGCATACAAATCAACTTTGGTAAGGATATCCCTTGTACATGGGGACATCTTGAAATCTCTACGGACGGTAAAGAATGGAAGAGCATAAATCTGAAACAAAAGGAAAGCAGATTAACGGCTGACTTGCAAAACACTCCTGTGAAATTTATACGTTTCACGAATGTGAGTGCCGAAGAGCAACAAGTTTATTTACGGCAATTTGTGCTGACCATAGTAAAGGGCTAAAAAAGAAGTGGATATATCGAAACTCACCACAAATTACACGGATTGACACAGATTAAAATTAAAGATAGATAATCTGTGGAAACCTGTGTAATCTGTGGTGAGTTTCGCGATACAGCCTCACATAACAGAGGCTTTTTAGAACTCGCTCGTGAAATGGAACTTAATATGTTTGAAGTCCATCTGCGCCATTTGCAGCACGTATCCGCTATCAGCCAGGAAGACGTCCCTCCCTTCGCGGTCTTTCGCCATATACTGATACTTACGTTTCTTGAATGCCTCCAGTTCTTCTTGGTCATCACTCTCTATCCAGCAAGCCTTATACAAACTCAACGGTTCCCAGCGGCACTTCGCACTGTATTCGTTCTCCAAACGATACTGAATAACCTCGAACTGCAACTGCCCTACCGTACCGATAATCTTCCGCCCGTTGAATTGATTGATAAACAACTGTGCCACACCTTCGTCCATCAACTGGTCTACACCCTTGGCAAGTTGTTTCTGCTTCATCGGATCAGCATTCTCTATATACTTGAACATTTCCGGCGAGAAACTGGGTAAACCACGGAAATGAAGCATCTCCCCTTCCGTCAGCGTATCACCAATCTTAAAACTCCCGTTATCCGGCAAGCCGATGATATCACCTGCCCAAGCCTCGTCAACCGTCGTCTTACGCTGTGCCATAAACTGTGTGGGCGAAGAAAAACGCATTGTTTTTCCGTGACGCACATGCAGATACGGTGCATTACGCGTGAATTTGCCTGAGCAAATCTTGCAGAATGCAATACAGGAACGATGGTTCGGGTCGATATTCGCCGTTATTTTAAAGATAAATCCGGTGAACTTCGGTTCATCCGGTTCTACTTCACGTTCTTCCGCCTGTACGGGACGGGGGCTTGGAGCTACCTCCACAAAGCAATCCAGCAATTCCTGCACACCGAAGTTATTCAGTGCCGAACCGAAGAATACCGGAGCCAACTCTCCTTTCAGATAGTCTTCTTTATCAAATTCAGGATAAACCCCGTCTATCAATTCCAACTCACCACGCAACTTTTCCGCCAATTGTGCACCGATTTGCTTGTCCAGTTCCTCGGTATTGATATCTACCACTACCTTCTCCGTAACCACCTGCTTGGAAGGTTGGAAAAGATTCAAATTCTGCTCATAGATATTATAAACCCCCTTGAAGCGGACACCGCTCTCGATAGGCCACGTCAACGGACGCACATGGATGGAAAGTTCTTCCTCCAATTCATCCAGCAAGTCAAAAGGGTCTTTCGCTTCACGGTCCATCTTATTGACGAAGATGATTACCGGCGTATTACGCATGCGGCAGACTTCCATCAGCTTACGCGTCTGCGTTTCCACACCCTTTGCACCGTCCACTACGATGATAACGCTATCTACAGCGGTCAGCGTGCGGTAAGTATCTTCGGCAAAGTCCTGGTGACCGGGAGTGTCGAGGATATTAATCTTATAATCTTTGTAATCGAACTCCATCACGGAAGTGGTTACAGATATACCACGTTGCTTCTCTATATCCATCCAGTCGGATGTAGCCGTTTTCTTTATCTTATTGCTTTTTACGGCACCAGCCACCTGAATCTGTCCACCGAAAAGCAATAGCTTTTCAGTCAATGACGTCTTACCGGCATCCGGATGCGCGATAATCGCAAAGGTTCGTCTTCTCTGAATTTCTTGGTTCATTCGTCGTTATCGTTATTACTATTTTTATTTTTACTAATTGCTTTGGCGTTGAGTTTTCTTCGAACTCATCCCTCAAGCTTCTTAATACATTCTGCAAGGCTCTCTTCCCAATGCGGGACTTCAATGCCGAATGTCCTCTTTATCTTTGTTTTATCCAAAACCGAATAATGCGGACGAGGTGCCTTTGCCGGATATTCATCCGTATGCAACGGACTTACTTTGCAAGTCGTAATGCCTGCAATGCGGTGAATAGCAACCGTAAAGTCATACCAGGAACATACGCCCTCATCACTAAAATGATAAATGCCCGGTACAATTCCCTGATTAATGGCCGCATAAATGGCAACCGCCAGGTCTTTCGCATATGTCGGTGTACCAATCTGGTCGAAAACAACCCCTAAAGATTCACGTTCACGTCCCAGACGAATCATCGTTTTTACAAAGTTGTTTCCATAGATAGAGTATAACCAGGCAGTACGAATCACCATCGCTTTTTCACAGTTCTGCATGACTTCCTTCTCTCCTCCCAATTTAGTGAAACCATAAACGGAATTAGGACATGGGGTACAATCTTCTTTATAAGGTATATGTGCTGTACCATCGAATACATAGTCTGTAGAGACTTGTATCATTGCCGCAGCATTGGCCTGTGCAGCACGTGCCAGTATTCCCGGAGCTTCCTCATTCAGTTTGCGGCATAGTTCTTTGTTATCTTCCGCCTTATCAACCGCCGTAAAAGCGGCACAATTCACCACTACATCAATCTGATTGTCGGCAATGCATGCCCGCACAGCTTGTTCGTCACAGATATCCAATTCCTGTACGTCAGTAAAAAAATAAGTGTGTTGCGGATTCTCTTTTGCAAGAACTTGCATCTCGTTGCCAAGTTGCCCGTTGGCTCCGGTTACTAATATTCTCATCTCTATATTTAGATTCAATTAATTACGATTCACGATTGAAGTCATTCTATCACCTTATCACTTCGTCACTCCTCCAGCTTCAACTCCCCCTTCTTATCCTTTTCATTATAGTTGGCAAGCAAAGATATGAAACTGCTGATAGCCTCTATTGCCTTCGCCGTTCCCAGCGTGATTTCTTTCTTCTGCAAACGCAGCAGCAAAACACCATACAAGGCTTCGAAACATGTTTCCAGTTCCGGTTCATCTTTCTTTCCGTTCTTTTGGCGCAACTCTACAATAAAGGGCAGTGCCTTGAAATAAGCCGCACTATAATAAGGATATTTAGGTGATGCCAGCAATTCGCCATGCAACTCCGTCAGGTTTATCACTACGTTACGATTGATTTGCAGATGTCCTTTCTCCTTCACGCCTTCGATACGCATCATATCAATCAGATTACCGTACCATTCTTCCAACGCAGGGCGTTCTTCTTCAGGATAACGGGAGATAATACTTTCGCGGATTTTATCGATATCGCACCCGTTGGCACGTATCAAGTCTTCCACCTGCCACATATATATAAGGTATTCTGCGATATTCCTCGCTTTTAATTGTTGTGCTATCTTCATGATTTTATGTTTCTTGTCAGTAAAGTGACTCGCCCATCAGCGTAAATACCAACCCAAACACAGACACAACAATGACAATGCCGCCGATGATACGGTTCAATATCCAGATGCCGCGCAGGTTGAATTGCGTACGGACTTTATTCACAAAGAAAGTAATGCCGAACCACCATGCCAATGCTCCCAGTGCAATAGCCAGGTATCCGGTGACCGCCTCAAACACCAACACCCCTTCGCTAACAAAGGCAAAGCGTGCAAAGAGTCCGATAAACAGGAAAATAATAAGTGGATTAGATAGTGTGACGGCAAATGCCGTTATGAAGTTATGGAAATAGGAACCTTTATTAGTAGAAACAGGACGGATAGACGATACAGGATTACTGCGGAACGTGTAAATGCCAAATGCCAACAGCATGATGCTTCCGAACAACTGCAAATAAAAAATATTTTTATTGACGTAATCGAATACGAAGCTCATTCCGTATCCTGTCAGCAAGGCGTAGGCAATGTCACTCAACGAAGCTCCCAGACCCGTTATAAAACCATACCAACGCCCCTTGTTCAGCGTACGCTGAATGCACAGCACGCCGACAGGCCCCAACGGTGCAGACACAACTACCCCGATAATAAAGCCCTTCCATAATATATCGAATATGGTCCTTATTTCAATCATGGCTGCAAATATCGTACTTTTTTGTGAGACGAACCAATTGTGTTAACGTTTTTTCGACTGATTATCATAAAACACCTAATACTTTACACAACTAAAGCAATAAAGTGACAAACTATAGACGGTTATTAGACATATTGTACATGCGTAGAGGTGAAAAGCCTTTCGCGGGAGAATGAATTCTGATCTGCACCCAGAAAGCTATCTTCATATTTTTTCCATATTTTAGTTTGACGCTGTAAAAATAAACATAGATTACGGAGGTTTATCTAACTGTTTTAAAAGTCAAGTACAGAATAAATCTGTATAGATCTCATCAAATCACCAACTAAAAAGAATAAAAAAATCAAGTTCTCGTAGTTTTATATCAAGATTTACGTTATCTTTGTATCGTCAATTAATACAAACAGAAAAAACATGCTTATGAAAACAACTCATCAATTAAAGAGTCTCTTATTCATTACACTACTTGCACTTGTCAGTTGTATGAACAATGACGTATATAATCCTGACAGCAAGCCAGACAACGAGCCAGACAACGGAAATATCACTGATCTTACTATTCCCTCAGATTTTCTGTGGTCAACTACTGCTGAGGTTGCCGTTCATGTGAGTATCGGCAATAATACAGTCCACACTTACACTATCTCTATCTATCCGCAAGGAGCAGACGAAGGAAGTTTGCCTGTAGCCATTGGCACAGCCAGTTCCAACCACCCTTATAACAAAGAAATCACACTACCTGCCAGTGATACAATAGTGACCGTAACCCAAACATTGCACTACACAGATGGCAGCCAAATGACATTGGAATGCAATGTCCCGATAGTCAATAAGAAAGTAACATTACATCTGGGAGAGTCTGACAACACAATCATGTCCACCCGTACTCCCAGCATAACTACACGCAGTGATAACGACCTAAAAGATTGGGATAAAGCGAAAGAGTTAACAGCCGACATCACAAAGATAAATAAAGATGAAAAATATAAAGTTTCTGCCGGAAATATGGTTAACTTGAATGACAATATTAATATCATGGAAGGTGGCCTAATTTATATTGCAGGAATATTAAACATTTCGGAAAAGAACGCATTTCAGAACCATAAAAATGCCAAATTTATCATTTTAAGCAAAGAACAGTCCGGAGGAGAAGCGGCGGGCTCTATTCAATGCTTAGGCGACTTCACTGTTAAAGATGAATTTGAAATAGAGAATTATGCCACTATGACAGTGAGTGGAACACTCACCATTAAAAATGGTGGTGAGATAGACAACTATGGATGCCTTCACGCCAAAAGAATTGAATTGGATGGTAACGGAAAGGATGACTCACCACTTGAAATAAAAGAAAGGGGATACGTTTTTACCGAAACAATGTGGATGCAAAAAGCCACTTTAGAAATAGAAAAGAACTCTCTTTTAGAAATTGAAGAAACTTTAGAATTTAAAAATGATTGCGAAATTGAGGGAGATGATGACGGCAAATGGGCTGTCGTAAAATTAACGAATGCAACAGTAATAAACAGTCGCAATAATAAAATTCCCAATATTGAAAACAGAGTATTCGTCGTATGTGACCACAACAATGGGAAAAAACCGGAAAACATTCATCTGGAAGACAACGCCCGTTGGGGTAATACAAAGGCTGCCGCCAACGCAGGGGTGAAGACAACAGGATCCGATTGTGCTCCCGCCTACAATCCAGAAGAAGGGGGTACCCCGGAAGAACCGGACAAAGACAAAGAATATACTTTAGGTCAGTATACCTACGCCTTTGAAGACCTGTGGCCCAACTTTGGCGATTACGACATGAACGATATCGTATTGGTTACCGAAGCTAGACTGAAGGTTACAGGCAACTATGTAACCCAAGCCACTCTTAAATGTAAACTTGCTGCCATTGGAGCCAGCAAACGCATTGCCGCAGCAGTACAACTGGACGAACTTATTGCCGGCGACATTAACAGTATCCAATATGATACGAGTAATAACTTCACAGAAAATATGTTCAAGACCAATGCCAACGGCACAGAACAAGGACAAACTTTAGCGGTTATCCCCCTATTCGACCATGCGCATGCTTTTGCTGGTTATACCGGCACTCCCATCGTAGGTACTTATAAGAATGCTGAATTCAATCCTAAAGCATTCACCGTAACCATTCATTTCAAAGAGAACAGTGTGGAAGAATCCAAATTGACTTTAGACAAATTGAACTTCTTCATCACTTGCAATGCAACACAAGGCAAACGTATGGAAATCCACCAGATCAATGGAAAAGCAACCGACTTGTTTGACACATCCACCATTGGCGGAGTGGTTGCATCCCCGAATACCCCATTCAGAGCCAAAGGCAATTTCTGCTGGATTATGAGAATTCCCGGTGAGTTCAGTTTTCCATTAGAGGGTAACAATCTCCGTCAGTCTTTTGAGAATTTCGAACTATGGATAACCAATCCGGATTACGATTGGTACAACCACCCTTTCCCGGATAAAGTGAAGTAAAACAATAAGGATTCCCGATAAAAACGCATGCAAGCAAATCTGCATGCGTTTTTTATTTCCTTTTCTTTCTCTCCCCCAACGATTTTATGTATCTTTGCGCCAAAGAAAAAAAGCCGGTATCTCCCGTAAACGCTTCCCTGCCTTTTCCGGAGTGCCCTAAGCATAAATCATAAATCATAAATCATAAATATTCAGTATGATTCTTTTTTTCAGAACCCCATCCAAAAGCGTGATAGCCGTAGAATGCGAGCACGCACTCCCTCAAGCAGACATCGACAAACTCTGCTGGCTTTTTGGAGAAGCCACTACCGAAAGTGAAGACAACCTGAAAGGACATTTCGTAGGCCCGCGCCGCGAAATGATTACCCCTTGGAGTACGAATGCCGTAGAAATCACCCAGAACATGGGGCTCGACGGTATCATCCGCATCGAGGAGTACTTCCCCGTAAAAGATGAGAATGCCGACCACGACCCAATGCTGCAACGCATGTACAAAGGTCTCGACCAGGAAGTGTTCACCACCAACCGTAAGCCGGAACCAATCATTCACATAGAGGACTTGGAAGCTTACAATGAAAAAGAAGGTCTGGCGCTCTCTAAAGAAGAGATGGACTATCTCAAGAAAGTAGAGAATGACCTCGGTCGGAAACTGACGGACTCTGAAGTATTCGGCTTCGCTCAAATCAACTCCGAGCACTGTCGCCATAAAATCTTTGGCGGAACATTCATCATCGACGGTGTAGAACAAGAGTCTTCCCTCTTTCAGATGATTAAGAAAACGACCCAAGAGAATCCCAATAAGATTATTTCAGCGTACAAAGATAACGTAGCCTTTGCCGAAGGTCCGGTGATTGAACAGTTTGCACCTGTAGACCACTCCAAACCCGATTTCTTCCAGGTGAAAGACATCAAGAGCGTTATCTCGCTGAAAGCCGAAACACACAATTTCCCGACAACCGTAGAGCCCTTTAATGGTGCATCTACCGGTACAGGTGGTGAAATCCGCGACCGTATGGGCGGTGGCAAAGGCTCTTGGCCCATTGCCGGAACTGCTGTCTACATGACTTCTTACCCACGCACCGACGAAGGACGCCCCTGGGAAGAAATACTGCCTGTACGCCAATGGCTGTACCAAACTCCGGAACAAATTTTGATTAAAGCGTCCAATGGTGCCAGCGACTTCGGTAACAAGTTCGGTCAGCCCTTGATCTGCGGTTCCGTGCTGACCTTCGAACATAAAGAAAGAGAAGAGGTTTACGGATATGACAAAGTTATCATGCTTGCTGGTGGTGTAGGTTATGGTGCAAAGCGTGACTGCTTGAAAGGCACTCCCGAAGCCGGAAACAAGGTAGTCGTTATCGGTGGTGATAACTATCGCATCGGTTTGGGTGGTGGCTCCGTATCTTCTGTAGATACCGGACGCTACAGTAGCGGTATCGAGCTGAACGCCGTGCAGCGCGCCAATGCCGAAATGCAGAAACGCGCCTACAACGTGGTGCGTGCCCTCTGCGAAGAAGAAACCAACCCTGTGGTATCCATCCACGATCACGGTTCGGCAGGACACGTAAACTGCCTTTCCGAATTGGTGGAAGAATGTGGTGGTGTGATTGACATGAGTAAGTTGCCTATCGGCGACAAGACTCTCTCCGCCAAAGAAATCATTGCCAACGAAAGCCAGGAACGCATGGGCTTGCTCATTCAGGAAGAAGCCATCGAACATGTGCGTAAAGTAGCTGAACGCGAACGTGCCCCGATGTACGTGGTAGGTGAAACTACTGGCGACCATCGCTTTGCTTTCCAGCAAGCTGACGGTGTACGTCCGTTCGACCTCGCCGTTGAACAGATGTTCGGTTCGTCTCCCAAGACTTACATGGTAGATAAAACCGTAGAACGTCACTACGAAATGCCTAAATACGAGCAATCCAAGTTGCACGAGTACCTGACAAATGTATTGCAACTGGAAGCTGTAGCCTGCAAGGACTGGTTGACCAACAAGGTGGACCGTTCTGTAACGGGTAAGATTGCCCGCCAGCAATGCCAGGGCGAATTGCAGTTGCCTTTGAGCGACTGCGGTGTGGTAGCCCTCGACTATCGTGGTGAGAAAGGTATAGCCACTTCACTGGGACATGCCCCACAGGCTGCGCTTGCCGACCCGGCTGCTGGTTCTGTACTTTCTGTGAGTGAAGCATTGACCAACCTTGTATGGGCCCCAATGGCCGAAGGAATGGACAGCATTTCCCTCTCTGCCAACTGGATGTGGCCTTGCCGCTCACAAGAAGGTGAAGATGCCCGTCTCTACACAGCTGTAAAAGCCTTGAGCGACTTCTGCTGCGCACTGCAAATCAACGTGCCTACCGGAAAAGACTCTTTGTCCATGACACAGAAATATCCCGACGGCAGCAAGGTAATCTCTCCGGGAACCGTAATCGTTTCCGCAGGTGGCGAAGTTTCGGATGTGAAGAAAGTAGTTTCTCCCGTTCTTGTAAACGATGAAAAAACTACGATTTATCATATCGACTTTAGTTTCGACACCTTGAAGTTGGGTGGCTCTGCCTTTGCACAATCATTGGGCAAGGTGGGCGACGAAGTGCCTACAGTGCAGGATGCCGAATATTTCCGCGACGCTTTCCTTGCCGTACAGGAACTGGTGAACAAAGGCCTGATTCTTGCCGGTCACGACATATCAGCTGGTGGTCTTATCACTACCCTGCTGGAAATGTGCTTCGCCAATGTAGAAGGCGGTATGGAAATCAGCCTCGACAAGATGAAGGAACATGACCTCGTGAAACTTCTGTTTGCCGAGAACCCGGGTATCGTTATCCAGGTGAGCGACAAACACAAAGACCAGGTGAAACAAATATTGGAAGATGCCGGTGTAGGCTTCGTGAAAATTGGTAAACCGACCGACGAACGCCACATCCTCATCACTAAAGATGATGCCACTTATCAGTTCGGCATCGACTATATGCGCGACGTATGGTATTCTACTTCTTACCTGCTCGACCGCAAACAGTCTATGAACGGTTGTGCCAAGAAGCGTTTTGAGAACTATAAGATGCAACCGCTTGAATTCGCTTTCATGCCGGGATTCAAAGGCAAATTCTCACAATATGGCATCGACCCGAACCGTCGTACACCGACTGGTATCCGCGCAGCCATCATCCGTGAGAAAGGCACGAACGGTGAACGTGAAATGGCTTACTCTCTTTACCTTGCAGGTTTTGATGTGAAAGACGTAACTATGACCGACCTTATCAGCGGACGCGAAACCCTGGAAGATGTGAACATGATAGTTTACTGTGGTGGTTTCTCTAATTCCGACGTACTGGGTTCTGCCAAAGGTTGGGCAGGCGCTTTCCTCTTCAACCCGAAAGCCAAAGAGGCACTTGACAAGTATTATGCACGCGAAGACACGCTTTCACTGGGTGTCTGCAACGGTTGTCAGTTAATGATGGAACTTAATCTCATCACTCCTGAGCATAAAAAACAAGGTAAGATGTTGCATAACGAATCTCACAAATTCGAGTCCAGATTCCTTGGCCTTACCATCCCGACTAACCGCAGCATAATGTTCGGTTCGTTGAGCGGCAGCAAACTCGGTATCTGGGTGGCTCATGGTGAAGGTAAATTCTCTTTGCCATACGACGAAGACAAATACAATGTAGTGGCCAAGTATAGCTATGATGAGTATCCCGCCAACCCGAACGGTTCGGACTTCTCGGTAGCTGCTATAGCAAGCGCCGACGGACGTCATCTGGCACTCATGCCTCACTTGGAACGCGCAATCTTCCCGTGGCAAAACGGTTGTTATCCGGCAGAACGCCTGCATAGCGACCAAATCACCCCGTGGATGGAAGCCTTCGTCAATGCACGCAAATGGATAGAAGAGAAGACTAAGTAGTTTCTACGAATATTCAAGTAAAGCAAAGGCGCAGGTTACATTTTACAACTTGCGCCTTTTTTCGTGCAAACTATCAGAGAAATAGACCATTATTATTCTGCTTTCATTTTGCTTTTATCAAACAAAATGCATAATTTTGCGTTAATTTCACAAATGCCCCCAATAACAAACGACCGTAACTGTTATGAGAAAATTTGTTCTTTCCTTTTTATTCATATATATATCTTCCCTCTGTATCGCCCAAACATACAAATATCTTGGCGTAGAAGATGGTTTGAGCAATCGCAGGGTATATGCCATCCAGAAAGGTCCGAAAGGTTACATGTGGTTTCTTACGCATAACGGCATCGACCGCTATGACGGAAAAGACTTCAAGCAATATCGGCTGATAGACAGCGATATAGAAGTAAACTCAATGTTAAATCTGAGTTGGCTTTACGTAGGTGTGGACGGAACTCTGTGGGAAATAGGTAAAAAAGGAAGAGTGTTCCGTTATGATAGCAAACACGACCGCTTCCAGTTCGTATACAAGTTGCCGGACGAAGTGGTGAAAGGGAATCCTTCTCCCGTAAGCTATGGTTTCATTGACACCAACAACGTAGTATGGTTGTGCTATGAAGAGGCATTGTACCTATATGATACCCAAAGCGGAAAGACCACCGTCATCAAGAACCAGATTGGTGAAAGCATTACGGACATCGAACAGATTGACCCCGAACACTATTTCATCGGTACGGACGACGGTATACATCATGCTGAATTAAAAGATAATATCCTCAGCCTTTCTCCTTGTGAAAAGCTGGATAACCTGAAGATGCAGGTCAATGAATTATACTTTCACAAAGAGAGTCGCAAACTTTTTGTAGGAACCTTTCAGAGAGGTGTCTATGCGTATGACATGAACCTCCATCAGACCATCAAGCTCAATGCCGGCCTGGAAGATGTCAGCATCACCCGTATCAAAGCCTTCAATGACAAGGAAATATTGATAGCTACAGACGGTGCCGGTGTATATAAGATGAATGTAGAAACTTACAAATGTGAGCCTTATATTGTGGCCGATTATAACAGTTATAATGCCATGAACGGCAATAGTATTTATGATTTCTATGTAGATGGCGACCGTATCTGGATGGCAAACTATCCCATCGGCATCACGGTACGCAACAATCAATATACCAGTTACCAATGGATTAAACATTCTGTTGGTAACAAGCAATCGCTCATTAATGACCAAGTGAATGCCATTGTTGAAGACTATGATGGTGACTTGTGGTTTGCCACTAACAACGGTATTAGTCTCTATGTTACAAAAAACCAACAGTGGCACTCATTCCTCAGTGTATTCGACAATACCAGCCTGACAAAGAATCATGTGTTCATTTCTTTGTGCGAAATTTCACCGGGCATCATTTGGGCAGGCGGATATAGTTCCGGTATTTACCAGATAGACAAAAATCGGATGAAGGCTGAGTTTTTCACTCCCGCCACTTTCAGTGGGTCTGATATCCGGCCCGACAAATATATACGTTCCATAATGAAATCATCCGATGGTAGTATCTGGTCGGGTGGTTATTACAACTTAAAACAAATCAATTTCCAGACTAAAGAAATACGCCTATATCCCGGTTTGAATGGCATCACGGATATCAAAGAAAAGGACGAACAACACATGTGGATAGGCACTGCCACAGGTTTAAATCTACTGGATAAGGAAACCGGTAAGTATCAATATATAGCGATGCCGATAGAATCTTTCTACATCAATGCACTTTATCAAGATAAAGACGGTCTGTTGTATATAGGAACCAGCAACTCCGGACTACTTATCTATAACCATAAAAAGAAATCATTCGAGCATTTCCATAAGGACAATTGCGCCCTTATTTCCAATAACATATATACTATTCTTTCGGACGGAGATAAAAACATTCTGCTAAGTACCGAAAACAGTCTGACCAGTTACTATCCGACAGCAAAGGTATTCCATAACTGGACCAAAGAACAGGGTTTAAAGAGTGACCACTTCAACTCAACATCAGGTACACTTCGTAAGAATGGAGATTTCATCCTCGGAAGTACGGACGGGGCGATAGAATTTGATAAAGATATGATGATTCCGCGCAATTATAAGTATCAGATGGTATTCAGTGACTTGCGGGTATTCTATCAGACTGTTTATCCGGGAGATGAGAGTTCACCACTGGAAATGGATATAGATGAAACAAAAACGCTGAAACTGAAATATAACCAAAATATATTTTCTCTAAAAGTATCTTCTATCAATTACGATTACCCGTCGCTGCTCCTGTATTCATGGAAACTGGATGGTTTCTATGACGGATGGAGCCGCCCGGAAAAGGATTGCCTGATTCGGTTCACCAATCTGAATCCCGGGAAATATACATTACGAGTGCGTACCATCTCCAGTGAAGACCGTCGGGTTGTTCTCGAAGAACGTAGTATGGATATCGTAATAGAGCAACCCATCTGGCTCAGTCTGTGGGCATTGCTATTTTATGCGGCGGTCGTTGCAGCAATTGCCATTATCGCATTGCGCGTCATCATCTTACGTAAACAGCGAAAAGCTTCGGATGAAAAGATACGCTTCTTTATCAATACAGCGCATGATATCCGCACTCCGCTGACACTGATAAAAGCGCCCCTGGAAGAGCTTTATGAAAAGGAGAACCTGACTCCGGACGGACGCAGCAATATGAATACCGCCATACGCAATGTGAATGCCTTGCTGAGATTGACCACCAATCTGATTAACTTTGAACGGGCGGACACATATTCCGGTTCGTTATATGTATCAGAGTACGAATTGAGTACGTATATGGAGGAAATGATAAATGCTTTCCGGGCATACGCTGATGTGAAGCGGGTGAGCCTGACTTACGAAAGTAACTTCCGATACATGAATATCTGGCTCGACAAGGACAAGATGGACTCTATTCTGAAGAATCTGATATCCAATGCCCTGAAATATACTCCGGAGGGTGGTAGCGTACATATTTTTACCGCCGAAACAGAAGATAGCTGGAGCGTGGAAGTAAAAGATACGGGTATCGGTATTCCGGCTTCCGAACAAAAGAAGCTCTTCAAAATACATTTCCGGGGCAGCAATGCCATTAATTCAAAAGTCACAGGTAGCGGCATCGGGTTGTTATTGGTATGGAAACTTGTCCATATGCACAAGGGAAAGATAAACTTCAGTAGTACCGAAGGTAAGGGTTCTTGTATCAAGGTTACATTCCCTAAGGGAGAGAAGCATTATCGCAAAGCGATTCACACTCCGAAGCCGGGAAGTGAAAAGGTGGTTTATGCAGAATCGGGAGTGCCTAAGAATATTCCGCCCAGCACCGTTTACGAAAGTGCCCAACAGCAGCAACAGAATGGCGACCTTCCGAAAATTCTCATCGTTGAAGACAATGATGAGTTGAGGGAATATCTGCGTAATACATTATCGGACAGCTATAATATACAAGTATGCAATGATGGTAAACCGGCGCTTGATATAGTCAAAGAATATATGCCCGACATGATTATTTCGGATATTATGATGCCCGAAATGCGTGGAGATGAATTGTGTCATATATTAAAGAATGATATTGAAACGTCACATATTCCTATCATATTACTTACGGCACTGAATAATGACCGGAACATCATTGAAGGGCTGAAGACCGGAGCGGACGAGTATATAGTGAAACCTTTCAATATAGGTATTCTTCGTGCTACAATTGCCAACATACTCACCAACCGTTCCTTGCTACGGCACAAATATGCCAATCTGGAAGATGAAGAAGATGACGCTACTTGTCTCAACTGCTCCACCGATCTTGACTGGAAATTCATATCTTCCGTCAAGAAGAATGTAGAGGAGAATATAGATAATGCCGCCCTCAATGTAGAAATGCTCTGTGCCCTGCTGAATATGAGTCGCACCAGTTTCTATAATAAAATAAAAGCTCTGACCGACCAGGCCCCGGCGGATTATATCCGACTGATTCGTCTGAAACGTGCAGCACAGTTACTGAAAGAGCAACAGCACAGCATAACAGAAGTTGCAGAAATGACAGGATTCAGCGATGCGAAGTACTTCCGTGAAGTATTCAAGAAACATTTCAATGTCAGTCCGAGCCAATATGCGAAACAAAAAGAAGATAATAATGATGATAAATAAGAGAACATGAATATTTACCTTGAGGCGTTCGGCCTCTTTTCCAAAATAGGAGTTTTCACTATCGGAGGCGGTTACGCGATGGTACCACTGATAGAGGAAGAAATTGTAGATAAACGGAAATGGATTGCCAAAGACGACTTTATTGATTTACTCGCTATTTCCCAATCAACGCCCGGTATCCTTGCGGTTAATATTTCCATTTTTATCGGATATAAGTTACGGGGCTTTCGTGGAAGTTTAGTCACTACTTTAGGCACAATTCTGCCTTCTTTCTTCATTATACTTGCCATAGCGATGTTCTTCCATAACTTCAAGGATAATGTGATTGTAGAACGTATCTTCAAAGGGATTCGTCCGGCAGTAGTCGCACTTATAGCAGCTCCTACATTCAGCATGGCGAAATCTGCTAAGATTAGCCGCTACAACATCTGGATACCTGTGGTATCTGCCCTGATTATCTGGTTGTTCGGCTTCTCTCCTATCTGGGTCATCATCATTGCCGGAGTGGGAGGATACTTTTACGGAAGGCTACGCCGTTCGTAAATTAAAAATTGAGAATTGAAAATTAAAAATTGGCTGCGCATCAACAACTAATAATTAATAACTAATAACTGTTTCCATGCTTTATTTCCAGTTGTTTTATACCTTCTTCAAAATAGGACTGTTTGGTTTTGGCGGTGGATACGCCATGCTTTCAATGATACAGGGTGAAGTAGTCACCCGCTACGGATGGCTGTCGCCTCAGGAGTTTACGGATATTGTGGCTATCAGCCAGATGACACCGGGACCTATCGGAATCAATTCGGCAACATATGTAGGCTTCACGGCTACGGGAAATGTGTGGGGTTCCATTATTGCTACGGTTGCTGTAGTATTTCCTTCGTTCATATTGATGCTGGCTATCAGTAAATTCTTTCTAAAATACCAGAAACATCCCGCAGTAGAGGCAGTATTCAGCGGACTGCGTCCGGCTGTGGTAGGGCTTTTGGCGTCAGCGGCACTAGTACTGATGAATACAGAAAACTTCAGTTCGCCTAAGGAAGATATGTACGCATTTATTATCAGTTGCATCATCTTCCTGGTGGCTTTTGTGGGAACCAGAAAGTATAAAGTCAATCCGATTGTGATGATTATAGCCTGTGGAATAGCAGGACTGATACTGTATTAAAAGAGTGTGCTTTATTCGAGCAAATGTTTATTCGCCCGGATAAAGCAACACTTTGATATATCTTCCTTATAATTTCACCTTTTTAGCCACTGTTTTTGATTCATTATGCAGTCGGTCGAGTGCCGTCACCACATAACGGTATTTAGTCTTGCCATCCTCATATGGCAACTTATAGAAGTTATCCCGCGTAATGGCTATGATATGAGCAGGATTACTGATGTCCACTTTCTCTTTAGCATCGAAACGGTAGACTACATATTGTACGGCACGATTCATTTCATCCTTATACTTCGGCTCTGTCCAGAACAGGATGTACCCATCGGCTGTCCACACAGGTTTCACCTTACGCACTTTGGACGGTGCCTCATTATCCATGAATTCGAATACAGGCGGTAGAGCAGGATACTTATGATATTCAGCAATCAGAGCGTCACGATACTTCCCGGCATTCTCCACCACAGCGCTGGCAGGCCACTGGCAGCTTCCGCCAATCGTCTGATAAGCACGCTGCAACGCCATCTTGCGGGGTAATTGATTTATGGATGGATTCTGTGGATCAGCATTCTGCACCGTATTCATAACAGATTGCCCGATGAACAAAGGACGATTCTCCGTATTCTTCGCCCACCACTTCACCAATGTCTCATAATCAGCTGCCGGATGGCCAATATGCCAATATATTTGCGGAATGTTATAGTCTATCCAGCCTTCACGAGCCCAAAGGAGTACGTCGGCATAAAGGTCGTCATAGTTCTGCAATCCATTGGTTTTGCTACCTAGCGGATCACTTTTCTCATTGCGATAGATGCCGAATGGAGAAACACCGAATTTAACCCATGGCTTCAGTTCACGCACCGTCTCGTGTATTTTCTTTATCAATACATTGACATTACTGCGCCGCCAGTCTGCTTTATTGGAGAAACCACCGCCATAACGGGCAAAACTGGCATCGTCCGGAAAGTCGACTCCCGGTTTAGGATAGGGGTAAAAATAATCATCCATGTGAATAGCATCCACATCATAACGGGATACAATATCAGTCACCACCTTGCAGATATGATTGCGACTTTCGGGCAATGCCGGATCGAAATAGAGCTGATCGCCATAAGTTACAAACCATTCGGGATGCTTCCTATAGATATGAATAGGAGAAAGTTCGTTTTTCAAAGAAGTCTTCACACGATAAGGATTAATCCAGGCATGAAACTCCATACACCGTTTATGACATTCTTCAATCATAAATTGCATCGGATCCCAGTAAGGCTTCGGAGCCTCGCCTTGCACACCTGTCAGAAAACGACTCCACGGTTCATATTGCGAAGCGTACAATGCGTCTGCTTCGGGGCGCACCTGAAAAATAATGGCGTTGATACCAGCTTCTTGCAAGGAGTTCAACTGATTTATCAGAGTTTGCTTCAGCTTTTCGGTAGGAACTCCGCGGAACTGTCCGTTAACGGCTTGTATCCATGCCGCACGAAATTCACGTTTAGGATATCTCTCAGATTGTGATTGCGCCGCAACTCCCAAAGAAAGGAGCAAGGCACATACGCATAAAAAGGTTCTCAGTTTCATTCTTAAAGTCTAATTATTTTTAGTGATTGCTATTGATAGGCCATTCTACAATGACACGGGTACCTTTGGTATAGGCAGCATCCAGATAAATTTTTCCGTTCACAATATCCATTACCTGACGGGCGATGGAAAGTCCCAGACCAGTACCAGGGGTAAAGGTATCCACTTTAAAGAAGCGTTCGAACACAGTATCTCTATATTGCGAATCGATACCGATACCTGTATCTTCTAAAATAAGGCGCACAAGGTTATGGGCTTTGTCTTCCTCACACCGCAAACTGATGACACCTTTTTCTGTAAACTTCACAGCATTGTCCAGCAAAAGAGAAAGCACACGCTTCATCCAGGCACGAACAGTCAGAACCACAGGAGCTTCCGGAGATGGTATCCACTGCATTTCCACCCCTTCTTTCTGTTTGCCACCGAATGTATCCACACATTCAAGACAACAAGCATTGACATCAACCGCTTCTTTAGGCATATCCGCTGTCTGCGAATCCATATCGGCTATATCAATGATATTATCTATCAAACCCAGCAGATACGCACTGTTTCTCTCCACCTGTTCGGAATATTCACGGGCTTCTTCAACATTCAACCCTTCTTCGGCAAGTAGAGCAGAGAAACCTACCACAGAATTAAGCGGAGTACGCAATTCGTGAGTGACGTGTTGAATGAACGAACTCTTGATACGGCTCATCTTCTGTATTTCCTTACGGGCAGCATCCAATTTCCGATTCATGGAAAGGGTGCGAACATAAAGATAAGTGACCAGTAAAAGCAGTATCAAAATTACGCAACTTGCTGTAAATACAAGCACCAGGCGTTCGCGATTCATCTTATCACTCAGTTCCAGTTTTTCCATCTTCAGACGGTCTACCTCAAACTGAGCGGTATATTTGTTCAATTGCTCATCCATTTCTGCTGTACGGACAGAATCATTCAGCTGGCCATACTCAGCAAAGGCACGGCAAGCTTCCTTATAATTTCCAATCTGTTCCAGCATAATGGCTTTCTGACGATAATTGCCTGGATAATAATTTCCCAGTGAGTTCTGATAATCAATCAGCGAATCCATGTAGGATACAGCAGTACGTATATCTCCTAGTATCTGGCTACACATAAGTTTGTAACCAAACCAACTCTCAGGAGAAATATCTTCTTTATGCTTACGGTAATAAGTATCAGCTTCTTTCACATAAGATTCTGCGGCTGCTTTGCCTTTTGTTCCTAAAGCGCCAATGACACGAAACTGATAATAACGCATATGCAAAGCCGCTCCTATCCCGTAATTTTTATTTTCGGTGGTTTTCTTCAATTGTTCCAGCCTATCCAGATAAGGAATGGCATCAGCATAAGCCTGACGCGCCAAATAGGTTTGAATGATATTAAGAGAGACAACGTAAGCATCACGATAGTATTTACCCTCCTCAAAGTGTTTCAAAGCACTATCATAGTATTCCAGACAAAGTTTTACATTCTGGCCGAATATACGGTGATTATAACCTATACACATTTCACCGGATGCCATACCATATTTATCTTTCCGTTTCTCGGCATCCTTGGACAGCAATTCCGTTTCCCGCATTGCCTCCTCCTGCATACCTTTCTCCGTCATCCGCTGAATATACTGCCGCCATGCCTGATAGCGATCGGTATTGCGGTGGCAACGGTCTGCCCAGTCCATGTATTCGTAGGTAATCAGACGCAAGCTGTCAATATTGCCCAAATCATAATAGTGGCTCGCAATACAAGCATAAGCATCAGCAATCTGTGTCGTGTCTTTCTGTTCTTTCGCCAATTCCAGAAAACGCGTGCCCAAAGGAAGAAAATCCGGTTTGCCAGCAGCTTTTCGTGCACTGTCGGCAAATGACTTCAAATCAATGGTCTCTTGTCCGATGATTGTCTCGAAACAACAGAACAAGCATACCAAAGTTGCATAGAAGCATAATCGGGGGTATCGCATAAGGATATTTGTTTTAAAAAAATCGCATAAAAATAATGCTTTTCCTGCTTGTATATCAGTAACTATTTAAAAGTATAACAAATCTTAACCTGCCAATCATTGTACATATTTGAACGACAGTGATTATCTTTGTAGCTTGTAATTCACTTTAGTGACTCTGATTATGACAAAAAACAACTCCATACTTATCAAAGGCGCACGCGTCAATAACCTGAAAAATATAGACGTAGAAATTCCCCGTAACAGGCTTGTCGTCATCACCGGACTATCCGGCTCGGGCAAATCATCCCTGGCGTTCGACACGCTGTATGCCGAGGGTCAACGCCGCTATGTAGAAAGCCTCAGCAGTTATGCCCGTCAGTTCCTGGGACGTATGAGTAAGCCGGAATGTGACTTTATAAAGGGAATTCCGCCTGCCATCGCTATTGAGCAGAAGGTGAGCAGCCGCAATCCGCGTTCCACAGTCGGTACCTCTACTGAGATCTACGAATACCTGCGTTTGCTGTATGCCCGCATCGGACGAACATTCAGTCCCGTAAGCGGAGAAGAAGTAAAAAAACATTCCACCGAGGATATTGTAAACTGTATGTTGAGCTATCCGGAAGGAACAAGATATACTGTGCTGGCTCCGATATTGCTGCGCGAAGGACGCACGATGAAGCAACAACTGGACATTGATATGAAACAGGGTTTCAACCGCCTCGAAGTGAACGGCGAGATGGTACGTATCGACGAATACCAGCCGAAAGAAAACGATATGGTTTTCCTACTGATAGACCGTATGGTGGCATCTAAAGAGAAAGATGCAATCAGTCGTCTGACAGATTCTGCCGAAACAGCTATGTACGAGGGGGACGGTGCCTGTCTGCTGCGCTTCTATCAGACCGATGGAACGACCAGCCTCTACCGTTTCAGCACGAAGTTCGAAGCCGATGGGATCACTTTTGAAGAACCGAACGACCAGATGTTCTCTTTCAACTCCCCCATCGGAGCCTGCCCTGAGTGCGAAGGTTTCGGTAAGGTTATCGGCATCGACGAGCACTTGGTGGTGCCCAACCGTTCGCTATCTGTCTATGACGGCGCCGTGGTGTGCTGGCGTGGCGAGGTGATGGGTGAATGGAAAGACATGGTGATACGTGGCGCCGAGAAAGCGGGACTCCCTATCTTCACTCCCTATTTCGAGTTGACGGACGAACAACGCCGGATGTTATGGGAAGGCACCCCTTACTTTCAGGGAATCAATGCCTTCTTTAAGATGGTACAAGAAAATCAGTACAAGATACAATACCGCGTGATGCTGGCTCGTTACCGTGGCAAAACACTTTGTCCAAAGTGCCACGGCACTCGTCTGAAACCTGAAGCCGGTTATGTACGGGTGGGTGGACGTAACATTTCCGAGCTTGTGGACCTGCCCATTACAGAATTGAAGACCTTCTTCGATAACCTGAAACTGGATAAACATGATACGGAAGTTGCCACCCGCATTCTGACGGAAATCAATAGCCGCATCCGCTTCCTGCTCGACGTAGGTTTAGGATACCTGACGCTGAACCGCCTCAGCAATTCGCTTTCGGGTGGTGAGAGCCAGCGCATCAATCTTGCCACATCATTGGGTAGCAGCCTGGTAGGTTCGCTTTATATTCTCGATGAGCCGAGTATCGGACTACATAGCCGTGATACCGACAAACTGATACATGTGCTGCGCCAATTACAGCAACTGGGCAATACGGTGGTCATCGTGGAGCATGATGAAGAGATTATCCGTGCAGCGGATTACATTATAGATATCGGTCCGAAAGCCGGACGCCTGGGTGGACAAGTGGTTTACCAGGGAGACATGAAGGATTTGCAACCGGGTAGTGACAGTTACACCGTCCGCTATCTGCTGGGCGAGGAAGAGATTCCCGTTCCGGAGCATCGCCGCCCGTGGAACAACTATATTGAACTGACCGGAGCACGAGAGAACAATCTGAAAGGTGTAAATGTACGTTTTCCACTGAACGTGATGACCGTGGTGACCGGTGTCAGTGGTTCAGGAAAAAGTACGTTGGTACGCGACATCTTTTTCCGTGCCCTGAAGCGCGAACTGGATGAATGTAGTGAGCGCCCAGGCGAATTCGCCTCTATCGGTGGCGATCTTCAAAATCTGCGAAATGTGGAATTCGTAGACCAGAACCCTATCGGTAAATCCAGCCGTTCAAACCCGGTGACTTACCTTAAAGCTTACGACGAAATCCGCAAACTGTGGGCAGAGCAACCGCTTGCCAAACAGATGGGTTACAGCGCCGGGCATTTCTCATTCAACAGTGAGGGTGGACGTTGCGAAGAGTGTAAGGGAGATGGAACCATCACCGTAGAGATGCAGTTCATGGCCGATCTTGTACTGGAATGTGAGACATGTCACGGCAAACGCTTCAAAGCCGATACGCTGGAAGTGAAGTTCCACGACGTCAACATATATGATGTGCTGGAAATGACCGTCAACCAGGCTGTGGAGTTCTTCACCAAGCACGGACAGAAGAAAATCGTGAAAAAGCTCGCTCCACTACAGGATGTGGGATTGGGCTATATCAAACTGGGACAGTCCTCCTCCACCCTTTCCGGTGGTGAAAACCAACGCGTGAAGCTGGCTTACTATCTCAGTCAGGAAAAGGCGGACCCTACCATGTTCATCTTCGACGAACCAACCACGGGATTGCACTTCCACGACATACGCAAACTGCTGGAAGCATTTGATGCCCTGATACTTCGCGGGCACTCCATCGTTATCATCGAGCATAACATGGACGTCATTAAATGTGCCGACTATGTGATAGATCTCGGTCCGGAAGGTGGCGACAAAGGTGGAAATCTTGTTGCAGCAGGCACACCGGAAGAAGTGGCGAAATGCGCGGCAAGCTATACGGGACAATTTCTACAAGAAAAGTTACCCAGATAAGTATAACAGATAGACAACTTGAGTTAAGCGCCTAAGGAATTAAGTAGCGAAAACTAATTCGTCCCTCCATAAGGAACTTTGCGTCCCCTTATGGAGGGACGAAAGGTTCCTTATGGAGGGACGAAAAGTTCTCTATGGTGGAACGCATTAGCTTTCGCACCGAATGCGCCTGTGTTTCGGCTTTAGAAGTAGAAGCCGAAGCCTACTTTCAACCCAAATACCGAACGGTCGCCATTCACATTCCAATACACTGCAGGCTCAAGCGTCACCGTCTTCGTCAGGAAGAAGGCATAGCCCGCTTCTGCTCCAAATGAGAACTTGGTGTCGTCGCTTGTTCCCCAGTCCCAACGGTCCACATTGACGTCGGCACCCAGATATACACCTATATTGCTGAAATAATAACGACCGCCTACACCAAGGGTATAGATATCCGTATCCGAACCGCCATTGTTCCAGGCAGCACCTGCATGTATCAGCAATGCTACATTATCCAACAGGAACGCACCGCCTTTGGCTTCAATGCCGAAAGAGGTTTTGTCCGTATCCGTATTGTGTGACAGACCTAAACCTGAAATCGAAGGATTCAAAATCCACTTTCCTTTTTCAAACTGCGCCTGAGCAGCCACTGTGGCTACGAGCAGACATACGAGTAATGCTAATCTTTTCATTGTTACTTATTAGTTTTTGGTGTTATTATACTTTTCATCTTCTTCACGACGTCTCCGCTGCAACTCTTCCTTTTTGCGCAACACAAACCAAAGAATAAATACGATGACGTAGGACGCCGCAACCGTGACGTACTTCTCCGTATCGCTGATGACCGTGTTACGAGGCAGGAAATAGGCTGCCGTGGCACTCACATAAATAAGCAGGGCAAGCGTGATGCTTGTAGATTTCTTGAATTTCTTCATTACCTAATTTTTTTTAGTTGTCTTGAAATACCAAATATTGAACCAGATTACAGCTATCGAGGCAGACAGTATAGCAATACTAGAAACGAATCCAGAGCCCATCCCGAAGCCTTCGGGAGCTATACAGATATATGTTGTACAAACAGCCGTCATAAATATAGCCGGAAGATAGGTCACATAATAATAGTGTCCTTTCTTCTCACGCACCAGATAGACCGTTATCGCCCAAAGCGTAAAGACGGATAATGTCTGGTTAGTCCATGCGAAGTAGCGCCAAATCATGTCAAAGCCCTCTTTGTCGCGCAGACTGTAAAGTAACAGGCCGATAGCGACGAGAAACATCGGAATACATATATATAAACGGCGGCGCATAGATTTTTGTTCCATCCCCAGAAAGTCCGCCACAATGAGACGGGCGGAGCGAAAAGCAGTGTCACCACTGGTGATGGGAGCTGCAATCACACCCAGTATGGCAAGCACACCGCCCACAACTCCGAGCCAGTTTTTGGTGATGGCATCTACCACTACAGCAGCGTTATTCTCACCCATTCCATTTTCATGAAAGAAGTAAGTGGCGGCGGCAGCCCATATCAGGGCAACAATACCTTCGGTAATCATGGCGCCATAGAACACGGGGCGACCGTAGCGTTCGCTTGTCATACAACGTGCCATCAGCGGGCTTTGCGTGGCATGGAAACCACTGATAGCACCACAGGCAATACTGACAAACATCATAGGAAAGATGGGAAGTGCAGCAGCATCGGGATGCGTGTTCTGCAATCCATCCCAGATTTCCGGCAAGGCGGGATGCTTCACATAGAGCATCACCAATATGCCCACAGCCATAAACAGCAGTGCGGCAGCAAAAACCGGATATATCTTGCCGATAATCTTATCAACAGGCAACAGGGTGGCAAGAATATAATAGACGAACACTACGATAATCCAAAAAGTAGCGTCCATATAGGCAGGTGTGAGCTTAGCCAACAATCCGGCAGGACCGGCTACGAAAACGGCTCCCACCAATATCATCAGCAGCACGGTGAAACCACGCATCACCTGTTTGGTAGTCATTCCCAGATAACGGCCTATAATCTCCGGCAGGCTTTCGCCACCATTACGCAGGGAGAGCATGCCCGCCAGATAATCGTGTACAGCACCGGCAAAGATACTGCCGAGCACAATCCACAGATAAGATGCGGTTCCAAATTTGGCTCCCATGATAGCACCGAAGATAGGTCCTAATCCGGCAATGTTGAGAAATTGTATCATGAAAATTTTCCAGGTAGGCAGAGGAATATAGTCCACCCCGTCAGCCTTAGTCAGAGCAGGTGTCTTGCGATCGTCCGGACCGAAAATCCGTTCGACAAAACGCCCGTAAAGAAAATAGCCAGCTATCAACGCCAGCAGGCAGAGTGTAAATGTAATCATGGCGTGTCAATTGATTAATTTTAATGGTCACAAATGTAACAGTTTCTAAGGAAACTGCACAACTTTCTCAAGTGTTTTACTTATCTTCGCCGCTAAAAATAACAGAAAAAAAGAAGTAAATGACAGATATATAAATTCATCATATCATGAAACAGCTATTACTTACTATACTATTCATAACATTTATCCTGCCTCTTGCTGCTCAATCCGGCGGCGAAACACCTGCCCATCCGCCCAAATACGAGGTACGTGCCGCCTGGGTGACTGCCGTCTATGGACTGGACTGGCCCCGCTCCCGCGCCACCACCCCCGAAGGCATCCGGAAGCAGAAAGCAGAACTTATCGAAATACTGGACCGACTGAAAGCCGCCAACTTCAATACCGTTCTGTTTCAGACACGTACACGCGGTGACGTGCTCTACCGTTCAAAGATAGAGCCTTTCAACTCCATCCTGACCGGAAAGATCGGTGGAGATCCCGGATACGACCCGTTGACTTTCGCTGTGGAAGAATGCCACAAGCGTGGAATGGAATGTCATGCCTGGATGGTAGCTATTCCGCTGGGTAACCGCAAACATGTTACTTCTTTGGGTAAAGAATCCGTAACCCAAAAGAAATCCTCTATCTGTGTGCCTTACAAACGGGAATATTTCCTCAATCCCGGACACCCGGAAACGAAAGAATACCTGATGAACCTCGTTCGCGAAGTAGTGATGAACTACGATGTGGATGGTGTTCACTTCGACTACCTGCGCTATCCGGAGAATGCTCCGCGCTTTCCCGACACTTACGATTTTCGCAAATATGGCAAAGGCCGTGACCTTGCCCAATGGCGCAGGGATAATATCACCGAAATTGTCCGCCATCTCTATAAAGGTGTGAAAGCCCTGAAGCCGTGGGTGAAAGTAAGCACCTGTCCCGTAGGCAAATATCGTGATACTTCCCGTTACCCCTCTCGCGGTTGGAATGCTTTCCATACCGTTTACCAAGATGCACAAGGCTGGCTGGGTGAAGGCATTCAGGACCAGATATATCCAATGCTCTATTTTCGTGGCAATCATTTTTATCCTTTCGTCCTTGACTGGCAGGAACAGAGCAACGGGCGTCAAATCATTCCCGGTCTGGGCATCTATTTCCTTGATTCCAGCGAAGGCAACTGGACGCTGGACGAGGTGGAACGCCAGATGAACTTTATCCGTGCCCATAAACTGGCAGGACAAGCCCACTATCGTGTGAAATACCTGATGGACAATACGCAAGGATTGTATGACGCTTTAGAAGAGGACTTCTACACCGCCCCTGCCCTGCAACCCGCCATGCCCTGGATAGACAATGTGCCGCCAACAACTCCCACTAATCTCATTGTCGCCCGGCAACCGGATGGATATATCCATCTGAGCTGGATGCCTTCCATGGATAATGATAAGCGCAATGTACCGACTTACGTCATCTATGGTTCGGATACCCATCCGGTAGATACATCCAATCCGGAGAATATCATTGCTCAGCGTGTACAAGGAACGGAATACACTTATGCTCCCGTTCGTTTGTGGACTGCAAAGAAATACTTTGCAGTCACTGCCGTGGACCGTTGCGGCAACGAGAGCGAAGCGTGCAGATAAATCTTAAAGTTCCGGCTATATCCGCATGTAAGCTCTATACCTGCTTTGAGGAGTTATCGGCGTCAAAGCCAGATAACCGGAAGACACTCTACCGTTCTCCACTATCAGAGGATAATCTTTTGTATCCTGCTCATGCTGTGTCCGTAGCGCTTCATTAGAAGAGTAATAATCAATAGAAAAAAAGCCCTCACTGTCTGGAGTAACAAAATTTTTGTAAAGTTGATGCGCAACAATCCCCATCGTCATGCGCACGTTGACCTCAACATGTGGATGGATGGCATACGGATGTTCGCCTTCCTGCCGGCAAACCATCATATCCACGCCCAAAGGTCCTGTGTACGATTCACCATAAATAGTCTCAAGACCTTTCTGTAAGCACTCACGTATATTTACCACTGCCTGCAAAGGGACATATTGCCGCAACCACTGCTCTACCTCCACATCCGAAATCAGGATATTGCCGTGATAAGCCCCCTGTTCGTTGGTAATGAACCGTGAATAACCGGTGAAAAGTATCTTTCCCTGGCCGTCAGAGTAAAATTCCATAGCAAAATCCCCCACCTTATCATATATAGGCTCTACAATGATAGCCCCATGTTCATTCAGTTCACGTTTACACCAATCGGCGGTAGCTTTAGTAAGTCCGCGGCGACACCAGCGCAATCCCTTTCCGCTACCCGACCATATCGACTTAAACACATAACTTCCACCGAAGCCTTTAGCTACCACATCAGAAAACACCTCCTTTCCGTTCCCTTCTACCAGACGGTGTTTTCCACAAACATAGTCCACTTTATGAACATCGAAAATGAGACAAAGGAATATGGTGTGGACACGGGAAGATAACCCACGATATTCACTAAGATCATCCGTCGTCAGCAGCTTCCGTACTGCAATACCGCCTTTCAGCATACGCTTACGAAAAGCCGGATTCCATCCCCACGGCATAATCTGAGAATCTGCGTAATCAGGTAACTCCGGTTCGGTAACCAACTGCACAGAGAGCGAAAACACATTCTTCATCCTCTGCAGAAAATCAGCGTTATAGGCTGAAGGGGCAAGCACTGCACTGCCGGGCTGAGCATACCAGATAGGTAATATAGCAAGATCCTGAGCCATGCGGCGAGCAGAAGCGGGAGCCATATAATTCTCCTCATTGTTAGCCATTGCCATGTCTGTGTCAGGGTTAAATACGTAGAGTTTCATACAATATATTGTTCTTAATTAGGTTTGAGGGTGCAAATTTACATAATATTTGCCATCTCTACTTTGCAATTCTATAAAAAAGACGTATATTTGTCGCCCGATAAACCGAATTTAACAGCATGGAAGCATTCTACCGCACACACGCCTATCTTGTTGAGCATACCAATGCCCCTGTTCGCCGTGACCTCATGGACGAGATTAACTGGAACGACCGTCTCATCGGTATTAAAGGAACGCGTGGTGTAGGTAAAACCACGTTTCTGTTGCAATACGCTAAAGAGAAATTCGGTACCGACCGCTCCTGCCTTTTCATCAACATGAACAATTTTTATTTTTCCTATTTCAGCATCGTTGATTTCGCTTATGAATTTCAGCGCCGCGGTGGAAAAGTGTTGTTGATAGACCAGGTATTCAAGCATCCGGACTGGAGCCGGGAGTTGCGTATGTGCTACGACCGTTTCCCAAATCTCAAAATCGTATTCACCGGTTCGTCCGTAATGCGACTGAAAGAAGAGAATCTGGAACTGCGGGACATTGTGAAAAGCTACAACCTCCGTGGTTTCTCTTTCCGTGAATATCTGAACCTGCAAACCGGAATGAAGTTCCGCGCTTATACGCTGGAAGAGATTCTGAGCAATCATGAGCAGATAGCCAAAGGTATCCTCTCCAAAGTACGTCCGTTGGATTACTTGCAGGATTACCTGCATCATGGTTTCTATCCTTTCTTTCTGGAGAAGCGCAACTTCTCGGAAAATCTGTTGAAAACCATGAATATGATGGTAGAAGTAGACATACTACTTGTCAAGCAAATCGAACTGAAATATCTTCCGAAAATAAAGAAACTGCTCTATATGCTGGCAGTGGACGGACCGAAAGCCCCGAACGTAAGCCAGTTGGCAAACGACATACAGACTTCCCGTGCTACGGTGATGAACTACATCAAATATCTGGCAGATGCACGCCTTATTAATATGGTATATCCCAAGGGAGAAGAATTCCCCAAGAAACCATCAAAGATAATGATGCATAACTCCAACCTGATGTATTCCATCTATCCCGTGAAAGTGGAAGAACAAGACGTACTAGATACTTTCTTCGCCAACACCTTGTGGAAAGACCATAAAGTGAACAAAGGCGACAAGAATATATCGTTCCTGGTGGACGATGTGATGCCTTTCAAGATTTGTCCGGAAGGTATGAAGATAAAGAACAACCCCGGCGTAACCTACGCCCTGCATAAGGCTGAGATAGGACGGGGTAACCAGATACCACTCTGGATGTTCGGCTTTTTATATTGAGATTTATTCACTTAATAATAATTCAATTTAGTTATGACTAAACAGAAGAAATTCATTACTTGTGATGGTAACCAGGCTGCTGCGCATATCTCGTATATGTTCTCTGAAGTAGCTGCTATCTACCCCATCACTCCCTCTTCTACGATGGCTGAGTACGTAGACGAATGGTCTGCCGCAGGACGCAAAAACATCTTCGGCGAAACAGTATTGGTACAGGAAATGCAATCGGAAGGCGGCGCTGCAGGTGCTGTTCACGGTTCATTACAAGCCGGTGCACTGACAACTACTTACACCGCTTCCCAGGGGTTGTTGCTGATGATTCCGAACATGTACAAGATTGCCGGTGAATTCCTGCCTTGTGTGTTCCACGTATCTGCACGTACGCTGGCTTCTCATGCTTTGTGTATCTTTGGTGACCACCAGGATGTTATGTCTACCCGCATGACCGGTTTCGCTATGTTGGCAGAAGGTTCCGTACAGGAAGTTATGGACTTGTCCGGTGTTGCTCACCTGGCAACTATCAAAGCTCGTGTACCGTTCGTTAACTTCTTCGATGGTTTCCGTACTTCTCACGAAATCCAGAAAATTGAAATGCTGGAGAACGACGACCTCGCTCCGCTGATTGATCAGAAAGCTTTGGCTGAATTCCGTGCCCGCGCACTGAATCCGACAAGCCCGGTTGCACGTGGTATGGCTGAAAACCCCGACCACTTCTTCCAACATCGTGAGTCTTGCAATAACTATTACGAAGCAGTTCCTGCTATTGTAGAAGAATACATGAATGAACTGTCTAAGATTACAGGTCGTAAATACGGTTTGTTCGATTACTACGGTGCCGAAGATGCAGAACGCGTGATTATCGCTATGGGGTCTGTAACGGAAGCTGCTCGCGAAGCTATCGACCACTTGGTAGCTAACGGTGAAAAAGTAGGTATGGTTGCCGTACACTTGTATCGCCCGTTCTCTGCTAAACACTTCCTTGCTGCTGTACCTAAGACTGCCAAGACTATTGCAGTTCTTGACCGTACGAAAGAACCGGGTGCTAACGGCGAACCGTTGTACCTCGATGTAAAAGACTGCTATTACGGTGCAGCTGATGCTCCTGTAATCGTAGGTGGCCGTTACGGTTTGGGTTCTAAGGATACTACTCCTGCTCAAATCATCGCTGTATTCAAGAATCTGGCTATGCCGATGCCGAAGAACCACTTCACTATCGGTATCGTGGACGACGTAACCTTCACTTCACTTCCTCAGGAAGAAGAAATCGCATTGGGTGGCGCAGGTATGTTCGAAGCTAAATTCTACGGTTTGGGTGCTGACGGTACAGTAGGTGCTAACAAGAACTCTGTGAAAATCATCGGTGACAACACCGACAAACACTGTCAGGCTTACTTCTCTTACGACTCTAAGAAGTCAGGTGGTTTCACTTGTTCTCACTTGCGTTTCGGTGATACTCCGATTCGTTCCACTTATTTGGTAAATACTCCTAACTTTGTGGCTTGCCACGTTCAGGCTTACCTGCACATGTACGATGTAACCCGTGGTCTGCGTAAGAATGGTTCGTTCTTGTTGAACACCATCTGGGAAGGTGAAGAGCTGGCTAAGAATCTGCCTAACAAGGTTAAGAAATACTTCGCTCAGAATAACATTTCAGTATACTATATCAATGCAACTCAGATTGCACAGGAAATTGGTTTGGGCAACCGTACCAACACTATCCTGCAATCAGCATTCTTCCGTATCACAGGGGTAATTCCTGTTGACCTGGCTGTAGAACAGATGAAGAAATTCATCGTTAAGTCTTACGGCAAGAAGGGTGAAGATATTGTAAACAAGAACTATGCTGCCGTTGACCGTGGTGGTGAATACAAGACTTTGGCTGTTGATCCGGCTTGGGCTAACCTGGCTGACGACGCTAAGGCTACCAACAATGACCCGGCATTCATCAACGAAGTAGTTCGTCCAATCAATGCACAGGATGGTGACTTGTTGCCGGTATCTGCATTCAAAGGCATCGAAGACGGTACTTGGTATCAGGGAACTTCTAAATACGAAAAACGCGGTGTAGCTGCTTTCGTTCCCGAATGGAATGCTGAAAACTGTATCCAGTGTAACAAGTGTGCTTATGTTTGTCCTCACGCTTCTATCCGTCCGTTCGTTCTGGATGCTGAAGAGCAGAAGGGTGCAAACTTCGAAATGCTGAAAGCTGTAGGTAAGGCATTCGACGGCATGACATTCCGTATCCAGGTTGACGTTCTCGACTGTCTGGGTTGCGGTAACTGTGCCGACATTTGTCCGGGTAATCCGAAGAAGGGTGGCAAGGCTTTGACCATGAAGCATCTGGAAAGCCAGTTGAACCAAGTTCCTAACTGGGATTACTGTGCTGAGAAGGTAGCAAGCAAACAACATCTGGTTGACATCAAGGCCAACGTGAAGAACTCTCAGTTCGCTACTCCGTTGTTCGAGTTCTCAGGCGCTTGCTCCGGTTGTGGTGAAACTCCGTATGTGAAGTTGATTACTCAGTTATTCGGTGACCGCGAAATGGTGGCTAATGCAACAGGCTGTTCTTCTATCTACTCCGGTTCAGTACCTTCTACTCCTTATACTACGAACGAAAAGGGTCACGGTCCTGCATGGGCTAACTCACTGTTCGAAGACTTCTGTGAGTTTGGTTTAGGTATGGAACTCGCTAATGAAAAGATGCGCGACCGTATCGTGAAACTGTTCAACCAGATTCTAGAAGGCGAAAATGCTCCTGCCGAAGCTAAAGAAGTATTGAAAGCATGGATTGAAAACATGTACGATGCAGACAAGACTAAAGAACTTGCACCTCAGATTGAGGCTATCATCGAGCAAGGCATTGCTGCCGGCTGCCCTGTTAGCAAGGAACTGAAAGGCTTGACTCAATATTTGGTAAAACGCAGCCAGTGGATCATTGGTGGTGACGGTGCTTCTTACGATATTGGTTACGGTGGTCTCGACCATGTAATCGCCAGCGGTAAGGACGTTAACATCCTGGTTCTGGATACTGAGGTTTACTCTAACACAGGTGGTCAGTCTTCTAAGGCTACTCCGGTGGGTGCTATCGCTAAGTTTGCTGCTGCCGGTAAGCGTGTACGCAAGAAAGACCTCGGTCTGATGGCTACTACTTACGGTTATGTTTACGTAGCACAGATTGCTATGGGTGCTGACCAGGCTCAAACTCTGAAAGCAATCCGCGAAGCTGAAGCATATCCCGGACCGTCACTCATCATCGCTTATGCTCCGTGTATCAACCACGGCTTGAAGTTGGGTATGGGTAAGAGCCAAGCTGAGGAAGAAAAAGCTGTTAAGTGCGGTTACTGGCACTTGTGGCGTTACAACCCGGCTTTGGAAGCTGAAGGCAAGAATCCGTTCCAATTGGATAGCAAAGAACCAGATTGGGCTGGCTTCCAAGACTTCCTGAAGGGTGAAGTTCGTTACTCTTCTATGTTGAAGCAATATCCTACAGAAGCTGCTGAGTTGTTCCAGGCTGCCGAAGACAATGCTAAGTGGCGTTACAACAGCTACAAGCGTCTGTCTAAGGGTAACTGGGGTGCAGAAGCTGAATAATTTCAATAATTGAAATAAGAAATAATAAACTCTAAGAAATAAAGGCTGCACCGCGAACCGGTTGTAGCCTTTATTTGTTTCTAAATCAAATTAAAATAACAAACATTATGATTGGATTTATTATTTGGGTTATCGGTGTAGTACTTGCCATAAAGGCTGTACTCGAAATTATGAGATGGAATGTGGATGGAGTGAAAAAACTATTGGTTGCCATCCTTGTATTGCTGACTAGCTGGATAGGTCTGGCTGTCTATTACTTCTGGGGAAGGGAAAACTTGCCGCAGATGTTGAAATAAGCAAGTATTGTTGTAAACTGTAGTATCTCAAATTTCCCTCCTCCCCAGGAGCAGAATTTGAGATACTATTTGATTGATATTATTGACTGATAACTGTTCCTATCAGTTCCAGAACTTCCTCTTCCGTTCCACTGAACGGACCATAGCTTTGCAACTTCACCGAACACATAGCGGCAGCAAAGCAACCGGCCTCCTGATAAGAAGCGCCTTTATTACGCATATACAAATAACCAGCCATATACGTATCCCCACAGCCGGTGGCATCTGCCACGTTCTCTACCGGATAGGCAGGAATTTCATAAAAACGATTATCCGCGTAAATAAGCGAGCCTTTATCTCCTAAGGTCAATAAAACTTCCTTCACACCCCAAGCAGCCAGTTTGAGTGCAGCATCATAAGGGTCTGCGCACTGCGTAAGCACTTCCATCTCATGTTCATTGGCTTTCAGGATATGGATATACTTCAGAGCTTCCTCCTTTTCAGTCCAGTCCACCGCCAGCACTTCTTCACCCTGCACCTCACGCAAATAGCCTTGCACATCAAGAGAAAGCAAACCTTTGCCCGCAAGAGATTTAATGACCTCCAACGAGAAATCATCCGCCAACAGACTACCCAAGTGGTAAATGCTAGCATTCACATCCTGCAAACTTTCAACAGTAAAAGGGTCTGCTTTTGCTGTCACCCGTTGTTTCCGTTCGTTGGTATCCTCACCATAGATATTCTCAAAGCAGATGGAACGGGCACTAGGAAGCACTTTGACTTCAATGTCTTGTTTTCTCAAATCGTCCACCACCGACATCTCGCTATCCGCCAAAGCAGTGACAAGTTGGAATCCTTCTGTACTCAGATGTTTAATGGCATGTGCAAAATAGAAAGATGTTCCCCCCGGCATGTGCACTGTCTTTTTCGGAGTAACTACTTTATCCAAAGTAATATATCCAATGCAACAAAGATTGTATTTCATAAAATGTCTATTCCTTTTTCAGACTGCAAAAGTAGGCAATAATTATTGTTTCCTACCCTCTTACATCTACAAATTCTTTCTCTTTAAGAAATCCGTCGGACTTTCTCCGAATTGCTCCTTGTAACACTTCGTGAAATAAGAGGGAGAAGAGAAACCAACCTCATAAGCAATCTCCGCAATCGTCATCTCCGAAGATGCAAGCAAAGAAGCTGCCTTTTTGAGACGTGCCTGACGCAGTAGTTCATTGGGCGCATAGTTGGTGAGTGACTTCAATTTACGGTAAAGCTGCACACGACTCAATCCCATCTCCTTACCCAAATCTTCCACATTCATTTCCGGGTCTCTCATTTTTCCTTCCACAAGAGTCTTGAACCGGGAAACGAAATCCTTGTCCATATCACAGATATTCTCTTTCGCCAACGTTTGATTATCGCCGAAGAACTGGCGAAGCTGACGGCGGGAGTCTATCAGATTGCGAATGCGAGACAAGAGCAACTGCGAATTGAAAGGTTTGGATATATAAGAGTCCGCCCCTCCATTGTATCCCTGGATGCGTTGTTCGTCGAGCGAGCAGGCAGTGAGAAGGATAACAGGGATATGACAAGTCTGTAACTCGGTTTTCAGGCGGCGGCAACACTCCACGCCATCCATACCGGGCATCATTACATCAGAAACAATCACATCGGGAACATACTTCATGGCAAGGCGTATGCCTGTAGCTGCTTCCGGTGCGTCCAGTACATGATATTCTTCGGTAAGCAACGTCTTCACATAGTGGCGAATATCGGCATTATCATCAATAACCAACACTGTGGGACGCCCCGTTGCTCCTACCTCTTCTTCATCAACCGACAACTCACTTTCTACCAAAGTAGAGGAAACTTCCGCCTCTTCGACAGGCAGTGTCACCACGGTAGGATGATATTGAGAAATACTCTGAGCCGGAAGAAGGATGGTAAATGTCGTTCCCTTCTCATCACTCTGCGCAGTGATTTGTCCGCCATGCATCTCTACAAAAGCGCGGACAAGAGCCAGCCCGATGCCTGTGCCTGCCTGATGACCATCTATCTGATAGAAACGCTCAAAGATGGCATCCACTTCTTTGGAAGAAATGTGGCTGCCGGAATTGAAGACGGAGAAATGCAGACTCGTAGCATCAGCTTTCAATGTCACAGTTATCTTTCCATTCTCGGGAGTATATTTCACGGCATTGGACAACAGGTTGAAGTAGATACGCTCCATTTTCTCGCAGTCCGCCATGATGCGGAAATCCATGCCGGGCGTGGCCTCGAAGGAGAAAGATATATGTTTTTTCAGCAGAGCCATACGGAAAGAATCGTTCCAACCACGGAAGTTGCTTAATAAATCGAAAGGTTCTAAGTGTAGCTCCATACGCCCGTTCTCCACCTTGCGAAAATCAAGAATTTGATTGACGAGGCGAAGAAGGATATTAACGTTCTTCTTCATCAATTCCAGTAACTGGTGTGAACGCTCTCCGAGGGACTTGTCGTCGAGAAGTTGATTGATGGGGTCAGCAATCAGAGTCAGCGGAGTACGGAAATCATGAGAAACATTGGTAAAAAACACTAGTTTGGCGTGAGTGGCTGCTTCCAATTCATGGGAAAGTTGTTCCAACTGCTCCTTTTGCTGGATAAGTTGCTCCTTCTGTTGCGTCAACTGTTGCTTCTGTTCTTCCAGCTTCTCCTTCTGCCGGGAGAGTTCCCGATTCAAGCGGTTCTTAGTGCGCAGCGAAAGATAAACGGCAACCAACAGGCCGATAACCAGCAACAGCACCAACAGACTACCGAACAGCACCACCTGTTGCGTGGCGTAACGGTCAAGATAATGATTCATCTTTCCGTTCAGCGTCTCTATTTTTCCGTCAAGGGTGGAGATATGCGTGGTCTGCATCTGCATAATCTGGGCATTGGTACTGTCCACAACAGAGGTATTTAATATCGTTTCGCGCGGGAAGTCGCGTTTATTCAGAATGTCCATTGCTATCTGTATCACCCGGTCACCACCGGTGGGATAAATAAATGTGGCATCCAGTTCGCCTTTCAGCACTTGTTCCACACCATAACCTTCCCCGGGCAGAGCATCCGTACCAATGAAACGCATCTCTCCTGCCCTACCTTTCTGTCGGGCAACAGTATAAGCGCCTGCAGCCATCCGGTCATTCTGCGCATACACCACATCTATCTGAGGGAAGTGCGTCAGCAGCGTGTCCATTTTCTGTCCTGCCTCGGAGCGCAACCATCCGGCATCTTCACGAGCCAAGAGCTTAATGCCAGGGTAAGGGGAAATGGCGGAAACAAAGCCCTGATGGCGGTCCATCGCCGACGTGGAACCAGTCAGGCCGGATATCTCCACTACATTACCTTGTCCATGAAGCATATTAGCCACATAATGCCCGATGGCTTTTCCTAATTCATAATTGTCGGCACCTATATAAGCGGTGTATTTATCGGAAAGTATCTTGCGGTCGAAGACAATGACAGGGATGCCGCGGTCATATGCTTCTTCCACTACCGGGGTGATGGGGGCGGCTTCATTGGGGGCAATGACTAATAAATCCACCCCTTCCTCTATGAAATTGCGAATGTCCTCTATCTGACGGACATTATCATCCTTCACGGTGCGGATGTCGATTTCCACTTCATCATAGAAGAGCGCCTCACGGAGCAACTCGTTATTCATCTGATGGCGCCACTCATCGTCGCTGCACTGGGATACCCCGATACGGAAACGGGGCTCATGGCGAGCGCATGAGGCTACCAGTCCGAAGAGGGAGAGTAAAGTTAGCAACAAGTAAACATTGTATCTTCTCATTATCTTTTCCGTTGTTTTAAGTATCATAGAGAAATCAGAAACTCAGTCCTTTTTCACGACCGTAATTATAGACATCTTCCAGTCCATTGCCTGCAATGGTATAGAAATCGACTCCCATCTCTTTCAAATCATAGTCAGGCTTTATAAAACGGATGGTGGAGTCATTAATCCGGGCAGGGATTTCTTCGTCTGAGAAGAGATCAAAAGTCACTTTTTCTTTTTCTGTGCAGATGCAGATTATCTCTTTGTATCCCAATTCGGCAAGAGGAACAACGGGACAAATGGAAGTATAACTACCGTCTATGTACGGTTTATTGTTGATAAATGCGGGAATGTTCCAGGCGTGAAGCATGCGGGTGGTGGCATAGGCCACTTCATTCAGATTTTCTTTGGTCAGTAGCGCGGTCCGTTCATCCGAATGAGTATCAAACATCTGCAATTCGAGATTCCGGTTTTTCCATTCCGGTTTATGACGCAGGGCGTTTATCAGCAGCATTTGTCCCAGACGTCTGGCTCCGCCCGATTGAGTGACTTGGGCAGCTTCTTCTGTTTTCACAAAACTGGTTGCCACTAACAAACGGGCGGCTTGCGAGCCCCACAGATTGTTTTTAATCTCTGTCGATAGTCGTTGAATAGATTGCAGCATGGCACCGCTTTGGTTACCTTCGGCCTGACTCGTTGCATATCCGTCGCTCCACAAGGAAAGGTCTAATGCACTCACTTTATTAAATGCTGCAAAGGCTGCTATCAAGACGGAAGAAGAGCAGGATGCATACGCTTTCGCCCTTATTCCTTTCTCCTCAAAAGCTCTCAGAACGCCATGCGTGAACACATTCTTATATCCACCCGACATACAACAAATAGCGATATCATCCATATTTTTTAGGGTATTAGTATCGCAAATATAAAAAAATATCAGATGTATTGTTACCTGTTTCGTTCAAAAAGCTCCTTATTCGATAGAAATTCAATTGGGGTAGAGCAGAAAGGGCACCTCTTATCAAGTGAAAACGCATGGCTTTCTGAATGAAAGATAACTAAGCGTTTATCTGTTTTGCATAGTGAGTTATCCCGTTAAAGCAACAGGATTATCAAGTGTTGACAGTTGTCAACATACTTACTGACTACCGTCAACAAGTTTACCGACAACTGCCAACATATCGGCTGACAATAGTCAACACTTGATAATTTATAAGGCAGAAGAGGAGAAATGATAAGGCAAAAGCGGAGAGTTAGCTATCTGATTCAGTAGCCTATCATTGAGCAGTCAGCTCAATCACACGACTCTGAGTTTGTCCTAAACCAAATACCTCCAGACCGACTTTCATCAGGTAATCACCGGAATATACTTTGCCATTAGCTACCAATCCGGAAGTTGCAGCAGGCATCAGATTGATTTCCTCCACTTTATACTGTTTGTTCGGGTCCAAACCTTGCAATTTCACCGCCATCAGCTTTTCTTGGAAGCGCGGATGAATGTCATAAGCAAACAGAACCGCTTTGTTTGTATCTTTACTTACATAGTTCAGTGCCATGTGATTACCTTCGTACGGAGAGACCAAACGATACTGGTCACCGTCCATAATGGCATTCTGGAGACGTTTCCAGTTGGCTACCGCTGTCTGGCAATAAGTCAGTTCATCAGCAGTAAGTTCTTTCAGACCAATATCGAAACCAAGCTTGCACATGGAGGCCACATCGGTACGGAACTTTATGGAAGTCGCCTTGTTCCAGCTCGTCACATGGGCATCCATAGCCTTTGCGGGAAAGAACTGGGAGAAGCCCCATTGGATATAAATACGTTCCACCGGATCGGTATTGTCACTGCACCAGAACTCTGTGAAGTACTTCAATGCTTCATAATCGCACCGCGCACCGCCACCGGAGCAAAGCATCATCGGTACATTGGGATAATTCGCCTTTACACGTTTCAGAACGTTGTATATACCACGCACATGGTCTATATAAAGTTGTCCCTGTTTGTCTTTCAGATAAGCGGAATAGATATTGGTGATGGGGCTGTTGCAATCCCACTTGAAGAAAGCGACATCGGGATTTTCCTGCATAATGTTTTCTACAACACCATATACATAATCCTGCACTTTCGGGTTGCTAAGATCCAGTACCAACTGATTGCGGTAATAATACGTTTCGCGGTTAGGCAGTTGAATGGCCCAATCCGGATGTTTCTCAAAGAGTTCGCTCTTGGGGTTCACCATTTCCGGTTCAATCCAGATGCCGAACTTCACATCCGCATCTTTGGCAGCTTTTACTAAGGCGGGAATACCACCGGGCAGTTTATCATGAGTTACTTCCCAATCGCCCAAACCGGCATGGTCATTCTTACGCGGATATTTATTGGCAAACCAGCCGTCGTCCAACAGGAACATATCCACTCCCAAATGCTTGGCTTCCTTCATCAACTCGGCAAGTATCTCCTGATTGAAATTGAAACCTGTATTTTCCCAGTTATTCAAAAGGGTCAGACGGCTGCCTTTACCATCTTTCAGACTGTAGTTGCGTGCCCATTCATGCAGATTGCGACTGCCTTGCGAGGCACCATCATGGCTCAAAGTGAAAATGAATTCGGGAGTAGCGAACACTTCATTCGGTTTCAGTTCATAGTTCGATGCATAAGGATTGATGGCAGGGATTACGCGGAGATTACCCACATTGTCCACTTCGAAAGTGAAACGGAAGTTGCCCGTCCAGCCCAGTGTACCCATCAAGACATCGCCCTGGTGTTCGTTCACCGGTTGGTCCAGTCCTACTTCAAAGAAGGGATGGGTGTGCATGGCAGCACGGCTTCCCAGCTTCGTGTCAATCACTTTCTTGCCAAACTGCAATTGCTGACTGCTCATCTGCGCTTCTTTTGCCCAGTCACTGCTGAACTCGGTCAGGTAATAGCTGGAATTATTGAAGTAAAGCATGGTGGAGGCATAGGTGGAGAGCATGACAGGTTTCTTCTCCTGATGCTTTATCTCGCTCCACGTCTTGATGACGTTCTCTTTGGGATAGGCCACATAATGCAGTGCCACGTCTACCGGATACTGGTTATCGCGCAGGTTTATCACGGTTTCCGTACCACCTTCTACAGGCTTGGACGAGGAAGAAACGTAATAAAGAATCGTCGACGGATTGCCGTCATTATGAGTGATGGCGATGGCAGGTTCAAAGTAATCTTCATTGCCGGAACCGCTATACACTTCCCAGCCGCGCTTGCTCACGCTGCCGTCCGACCCGGCATGTATATTCCAACGGAAGTTCTGCAAATCCTGCTGGTACAAGAGTTTCTCGCCCAGATACGTTTGATACAAGCGACCGTTTTCGCCTACCTGGAGCACCAGGTCGGTGTTGTCCGTAGAAATGCGGATAGTTTCTTTTTCCGCTGCATGGGCATACGTCAGGGATGCGAATGCAAAGAGAGTTACAAGTAAATTTTTCATGGTGTACGATGAATTTAGTTACAAAAATAGATTAAATATAATTTAGAATGAAAGACTTGCGCTGAATTCCAGAGTGAGCGGGCGTAAATAATTACCGCTCATATAGTGATCCTTGAACTTTCCGGCTTCTTCCTTGCTCAACAGTTCGGCACCGTTGATAGTGCCGCTGGCACCCTTCTGATTCAGGAAGTTCACAACCGTAGCTCCCAAGGAGAGATGCTTGTTCACCTTCCAGTTCACGCCGCCGAAGGTTTCCCAACGGCCGTTGAAGTAGAGGGCATTGGTCAGATTGGCATACGTCTTTCCAAAATAGCGGAAGCTGAGCCATACGCGCAGGTCGGGAGTAATGTTGTAGCTGGGATCTATTTCAGCAAGTACCTGCGGAATTTCTTTCACGATGTTGCCGTTGGCATTCAGGTCGGGCACTCCTTCAAAGGGGGATTTGATGAAATAGTTGTTATAAGTCGGCTTCTGGTAAGTGAACAGGGCGTGCAGGTGGAAACCTTTGAACGGATTAATTTCCGCCGAGGTGGTCCAACCCAGAGTCTTGATATCATATATCAGCAAGGTGGTTTTAGATTGCGTCGTACCGGGTTTCGTTACGTTCTGCTGGTCGATGTTGTTCGACTTGGAGATATATGTAATCATGGAAGTCAAATTCATCCAGTTATTCTGATAGAACAGTCCGCCACGCAGCAAAGGAATGGTGACACGCTTGTACTGTTCCTCAGTGGGACCTGTTCCGGCATATTCGTTGATGCGAGGAAAACGGGTGGCAATGGTTCCATCGGCTGTAAGACCAAAGTTCTTCGTTATCTTATAAGTGAATTGTGCGGTTGCTGCATAATTCAGCTTATCTTTCACCACTTTATGCGGTTCTATCTTTTCTGTGGAGAGGACGTTGCCTTCATTATCTGTATATTGGTGAGTATCGCCAATGTGGAAACCTGCATAACGTCCGTAAGGTATCTGGTCGGCAGACATGCGGTAGTATTCCAGACGGGCACCGTAATAAACGTTGAATTTCGGGCTTATCTGCCAATTGTCCGTGAAGTAGGCAGCCAGTTTGTTTTCATATCCTTTGGTATATTCCGGACTTAGTTCATTGAAGCCTCTGAACTTATCGGTACTTCCGTCGGCTTCCCGACGGTCCAGTATCTGCGGGTATTCGGTGACGGTGCCTATCCATTGGAAAGAGGAAGAATGATAATCCAAATGATAGTACCATTCGTTCAATCCTAATCTCATATCGTGATTGCCTACTTTCTTTTTCAGTTCGGAAGTGAGCAGGACGTTCTTCACTTTTCCAAAATGTAACCAAGTGCGTCTTCCTTCCACCAATCCGGTGTAAGCATCTTTAGAACCGTCCATAAAAAGACCGTCTGCCACCGTTACTTCGCTGATATTGCTACCGCCGAAGTCTACATAATTGGCTTCGGGAGCATTCATAAACTTGGCATTAAGTGTCCAGTTCAGGTTATTGCGGAAGGTATAGTCGAACAACATAGCTACTTCGTGCGCCTTATTATCGGTGAAATCGCCGAAGCGTCCGCTCTTCATCTTTCCGTCCATCACATCCATGTACTGAAAGCGTCCGCCTTCGGGGGCATACGAAGAAGTTCCTAACTTGAAACCCGGAATTTCCTTCACACTGCCATCTCCCACATAAATGAACGGGGCTGCATTAATCATCGAACCAAGTGCACTACTTTTTGAGAACTTATAGATAACGGAGAACTTTCCACGGTTATTATTGAACAGTCGGGTCAGCCCTGCATGATAGAGTTGGGTGCGGTCGCTAAAGTTCTCGAACTTAGGGGCGAAGCTGCCCGGATCGAAGTTCTGATAAATGCCGGCTGTATAAAGCCAACGGTCGCCAATGCCACCGGATACATTCATATCCACATTTTGCCAACCGAAGTGGTTGGTGTGGTAATTCAGTACTCCTTTAAATTCTTTCTGCCCCAACTTGGAGAAAGCGTTCACCGAATAAGCGATGTTTCCGGTAGTGATGGCCGATTCAGACGGATTCATTAATCCTACTTCGCCCAAGCTGGCATCACTGCGCCAATGGGTAGACAGCTTATGCACAGCCGAAGAATATACGGCAGGCAGCCCGTTCTCATATACATTCACATCTTCACTGGGGAGTCCGATTTGGATTTCACGGGGTTTGTTGGCATCCGAAGCATTCAGCATCACATTGCGTTCGCTGCCTTCCGATTTCTTTGTACTAATGGTGTCGTTTACTTCCACCAGATTACTTGCCATTGCAGAAGAAGCGAATAGAAGAATCGCCGACATGACGCAAGAAAAGAGATTGACTTTCATAATATTCATTGATTTAAAATTAAACATTCAGAAGAAGGAACCGGAGAGGATTTCACCCTTTGTCTTTCAACGAGGGCAAAGTTAGGGGGTATAATAACGTACTGTTTCTACAAGTAGCCGCCAAGTAGATTGGCAGGAGAGGCATACGAACAATAAACCACTTATAATAAATCACTTACCAACACCTATTTTAGAAAAGCAAGTAGATGTACCCGTTTACCGGAAACTTTTAATATCTTTGTGTTTGTCTACTTTTAATGAATACACCCTATGAAGAAATGCTTATTATCGGGATTATTTCTGTTATTCGTACTCCTGCCTTTCCGTGCTGCGAACAAAGTTGACTTGTCCGGAGAGCTGGAAGCTGCCCTGAAACTGCGCAGCCAATATTCACATCAGAAGGAGGTACGAATTGACAGCCTCAAGCATTTACTCTATCCGGCTATGGGAGATGATGAGCGTTTCCGGTTGTACAACGCCATTTATGAGGAATATTATACGTACCGTTTCGATTCGGCGATGCTCTACGTAGACCGGGAAGAAGAAGTGGCCATGAAACTTTCCAATCCTGCCTATCGTAACCTGAGCATCATTCACCGTTCCATACTCCTCTCCACTTCGGGGTATTTCAGTGAATCCATTCAAAACCTGAAACAGATAGATAGCCGTACACTGGACGACGCATTGCGGATAGAATATTATACCGCTTATGAGTGGGCTTACAGTATGTGGGCCGAATATTCCAACGATAAAGTATATGCTCCCCGTTATTATGAAAAGGAAATGCTTTATCAGGATTCCCTTATCAGTGTTCTGCCTGCCAGTTCACCGCTGCATCATTATTGGAAAGGTGAAAATCTCTATCGCCACCGCAGGTATGCCGAAGCGGAAGATTGCTATAAAAAGGCACTGGAAGGGTTGCCTGTCAATGTCCGGTTGTATGCTATGGTGACTTACGGACTGGCATTGGTATACTCACAAACCAATAATTGGGAAGAATATGAAAATTACCTGATAATGGCCGCCATCTCCGACCAGGTATGCCCGCTGAAAGAGAATCTCGCTTTACAGGAACTGGCTCTATACATCTTCAAGAACAGAAGTGGAGAAGTTTCACGCGCCAACCGCTATTTAAACCATTCTCTGGAAGATGCTATGTTCTACAACAACCGCCTCCGTATGCTCGAAATAGCGAGGAAGTTCCCTTCCATCGTGCTTTCATATCAGGAACAGAATCTTATCAAAAGTCAAAGATTGCAATGGTCGCTGATATGTATCAGTCTCTTGTCTATCGGACTGGTGGTTTCCCTGATTTATATTTACCGACAGATGAACCAGTTGCATAAGCGGAGAAAGATATTGGCGGATATGAACCAGGAACTGCAACATCTGAATAAAGCGTTGGTAGATACGAATCATACGCGCGAAGAGTATGTGAGTCTGTTTATGGATTTATGTGCCGCCTATATAGATAAACTGAATAAATATCAGGATTTAGTGAAGCGCAAAGTAAAGGCAAAGCAAACGGATGATTTACTGAGACTGGCCAATGCAACCAAACTTTCGGATACAGATGCCAAGGAGTTCTTCGTAAACTTCGATACGGCTTTCCTGAATCTGTATCCTAACTTTATAAAGGAATTCAATTCCCTGTTGCGCGAAGGAGAAGAGATTATGCCCAAGCGGGGGGAAATACTGACTACAGAACTTCGGATATTTGCTCTAATACGGATGGGGATTAAGGATAGTTCCAGGATAGCAACCCTCCTGTTCTATTCTCCGCAGACGATTTATAATCATCGGAGTGTGGTGAAAAATAAGGCAAAGATGAGGGATAGTTTTGAGAAACAGGTGGAGGAGCTTTGCGCAGTGATGTAGGTTTATTATCTGCGCAATAAAGAGCCCAATTCCGCCTTGCGGATAAACTATTTCCGCTTCCGCAAGAAACTAATCCCCGTGATTGCCTCTTTTATAAAGACTTCATAACCACCCCTAACGAACATACCATATCATCCTACCTTCAATACATGCCTGTGGCGACTCCAACATGGGAAAGGGTTTCATGTGGCATTTTTCTCAAAGAAAAAAGCGTGTTCCCATTGCCCTATCAAATACTTCTGCTACTTTTGTCAACACATACAAGATAACTACAAGAAAACTATTATCTTATGAAGAATCTATTCTATTTCAGCATTATGATCTGCATGTTATATGCATGCTCATCGGATTCAGATTTCAATCCGGAAGATAACACTTCTTCTGACTTTTATGAATTCAAAGCTATCCCCGACAAGGAAGTCATTTTCAAAGCCTATCCGGCAAGTATGAAACAAATTCTGGGTGCAGGTTACGATGTTACCGCTGACCACTTAAGCCCCGAGGCAATAAAAGCCCCCATAATTGATCTGGAAAAGTTAGAAAACAGCGATATATTTGACATCTATCGTATGCGGGCAAATTCTTCCGAACCCAGAGACTACGCTGGAGAGAATGCAGCAACGTTCCTTACTGACATTACCAAGAACCTGGTACTGGGAGACATAAATTCCAGAAATGCTTTATCAATCGGTACCATTCTCAAGCATAAAGAGTTCGAATCTGACTACGGCCATTCTTCACAATATTCTTTCGCTTCCAGCGAACGGCTATTTACAGCAGAGCGCTGGTACTTTTCATTTTTCTATACCTTGGATAAATATAAATACAGATACCTTACCCAAGAGTTTGAAAATGATGTGAAAAGCCTGACGGCAGAAAAAATCATAAAAAAATATGGCACACACATCTTAGTGGACATCTGCATAGGAACAAGATTCAGAGGACTTTACCGGACAACAGTACCTACAGCAACATCGGCTGCCGACATTGCAAGAATCACCTTACTTAGTGCTTTGACAAAAATAGCCCAGCAAGGTCTCTTTACCGGAAGTGTCGTCGGCGGCTGGGAAGAAGAAGTGGCACAAAGCATAGGAGGACAACTTATATTCGAATTTTATGGAGGAGATACTGCCTTATTGCCTTCACAGCCAACAGCCGCAGACATTGACACCTGGTGGAAGTCGTTCAATGAAGAGAATTATACCTTAACTAAAATCACTCAGGACAAAGTACTTCCTATTTATGAAATGATAGAAGATGCAACCAAAAGAGAGCAAGTAAAAAATGCCATGAAAGAATATATTTCTAACCAAAAGTTATCATCAGTTTCTACCACTGCGCTGCTTCAAGCATGGGATGGGAAAAACCACACATACTACACATCCTATTTGGAAAATGCAACAAGCTCCAGCAGAAAATACGAAGGAGCAATTTGCTCTATCTACCAACAAAAAAGAAGTAATACCGTGCCTCTGTATGTATATAGTAACGGCGCCAAACAGCGTTTATCCTTAGAACCATTGCAAACAGAGGACGGATGGAAACTGGAAAAAGAACTGGGATATGTATATGCTTCACCCGTAGACGGTGCCATTCCTCTTTACGAAGCCGAGAATGAGAATGATTATTGCTACACTACAGAAGACAAAAAGGAATATGGTATAGAAGGAAGTTGGAAGAAAGCAGGCATTGTATGTTACACAATGCCTCTATAACTCAATCTCCTTTATCATCACCTCATCCGAACAGTAATGATAAAGGAGAAGACGATATTACTGAATCATTCGAAAGCTCACTCCAACCGACTCTTAAAAGCAGCCGGCAACTCTGGCATAGCCCCGCTCTGTGTACAAACATAGGCAGAAACTTCCACCGCCAACTTATGAGCCTCAGGCACCGGCTTTCCGCTAAGTATGGCAGACGTGAAAGCCGCAGTAAATGAATCTCCCGCACCAACGGTATCGGCAACCGGAACCCGTGGTGTATCCTGGAAAGACACAACGCCCGGAGTAAACACATAACTGCCGTTCGTGCCGCAAGTCAGAATCAACATTTTCAGATTATATTTAGCCAGGAGTATCCAGCATTTATCCTGCAAGTCAATCCCCGGATAGCCGAAGATACGGCTGATAGTCACCAACTCCTCATCATTGATTTTAAGAATGTTGCAACGGCGCATAGACTCGCAAAGTATCTCTTTCGTATAGAACCCCTGGCGGAGATTGATATCGAAAATCTTAATCTGCTCATCCCCGTCGGGCATCATATCCAGAAAACGCTGGATAGTGGCACGACTCACCGCACTGCGCTGTGCCAGCGAACCGAAACAAACGGCACGGGTGGAAAGAGCCAGACGTTTCAGTTCGTCCGTAAAAGGAATGTTATCCCATGCCACGCCTTCTTTGATCTCATAGCAAGGAACCCCCACAGCATCCAGAGTTACCTGCACCGTACCTGTAGGATAATCCACCTGCTCTATCTGGCAAGCCAGCTTCTTTTGGGCAAATACATCCAGTATTTCTTGACCGTCAGCATCACGCCCCACGGCACTCACCACACGGCTGTCGAAACCAAACTGTGAAACATGATATGCAAAGTTGGCAGGCGCACCGCCTATTTTCTTTCCTTCGGGCAGCACATCCCAAAGTGCTTCACCCATTCCTACGATGATTTTATTCATGATACTCGATATAATTATGAATTATGGTTAGATATAAAGTTATTTTTTAATCTTCAAAGTATAATACAGCAGATATAGCACTCCGACAGTCATTACCGCTACCGCACCGCTCTGTCCTACCGCATCGCTTGCCAGTCCCATTGCTAACGGAAATACGGTTCCGCCGAAAAGTCCCATAATCATCAGACCGGAAACTTCGTTCTTCTTGCCCGGCATATACAGCAACGCCTGCGAGAAGACAATCGAAAAGATATTCGAGTTACCGAAACCTATCAACGCTATGCAAATATAAATAGTTGTTTTGGAATGGAAAGCAAAAAGTCCGATCATTGCAATCAACATCAGGAAACTACTGATAGCAAAGAACGATTTCGCATTCATCTTCCGCAGGATAAAAGAACCAGTGAAGCAGCCTGCCGTACGGAAAATGAAATAGAGACTCGTAGCAAATGCGGCATCATCCAGTCCCATGCCCAGACGTTCCATCAGTATTTTAGGAGCGGTAGTATTCGTACCGACATCAATTCCCACATGGCACATGATGCCAATGAAAGAAAGTAAGATGAACGGTTTGCCCAACAAAGCCAGACACTGACCAAATGTAGAAGGCTTTCCTTCTTCTTTCTCTTCGGCGATTTGCGTCTGTCCTAACAACAAAACTGCAATCACAGCTATCACCATATAAATAGGGAACAGCACGCGCCAACCCATACCGAAAGACGGAATGGCCTGCGTAGCCCCCCACATGGCAATGTAAGGTGCAAGGAAAGAAGCAATTGCCTTTATAAACTGCCCAAAGGTAAGGCTACTTGCCAGCCGGTCACCCCTGACAATATTAGAGAGCAGCGGATTCAGTGAAGTCTGCATCAATGCATTGCCGATACCTAATAAAGAGAAAGAAAGTAGCATCAACATATAACTATCACCGAAAACGGGTAACAAAAGAGAAGCGAATGTCACCACCAAACTGAGGAGTACCGTCTTTTTCTGTCCGATACGGCTCATCAACATACCCGTCGGTACAGAGAAAATCAAGAACCAAAAGAAAACCAGCGAAGGGAAAATGTTGGCCTGTGAGTCTGTCAGACCTAAATCGGCTTTTACATAATTGGAGGCGATGCCCACCAGATCGACGAATCCCATGGCGAAGAAACAGAGCATCACCGGGATAAGCTTAGATAACGAAGAATTAGATTTCATTGTTCTATGGTATTAATTTAAGTATATTCCTGCTCGGGAAAGCACGCTGCAAAGGAAGCGAATCTTAAGACAATAGGGTATCACTTTTGTTACAAAGAGTAGCAATTATGATACGAAGCTCTTTTTTAAGCCTATTTGAGAGCTATTATCTGTCTTTTTGTCTACTTTTGTGGGAGATTATACAAAGAAACTTTTTAAACAACAAGATGGAAACACTCTTTAATGGACGACTCAGCATTGAAGTCTCTGCACATGGAGCAGAACTATGCAGCATTTTTGCCAACGCAAAGGAATACCTATGGCAGGCAGAACCGGAATTCTGGAAACGTCACTCACCTGTACTCTTCCCGATTGTAGGTAGCGTATGGGAAAACGAATACCGGAATGAAGGCTCTACTTATGTTCTCACACAACATGGTTTTGCCCGCGACATGGAATTCAAATTAATCTTAGAACAGAATGACGAACTGCGTTATCAACTAGTCAGCAACGAAGAAACGCTGAAGAAATATCCTTTCCCGTTCTGCCTCGAAATCGGTTACCGCATCCGTGACAAGAAAATCGACGTCATGTGGGAAGTGAAGAATACCGGAGAAAAGGAAATGCATTTCCAGATAGGTGCACATCCGGCATTCTATTACCCGGATTTCGATGCTGAAACTCAGGAACGGGGATTCTTCGGTTTCAACAAGAAAAGCGGATTGAAATATATCCTGATTTCCGAAAAAGGCTGTGCCGATCCGGACACGCAATATCCCTTGAAACTGACCGATGAGCTCTTGCCGCTGAATACACATACATTTGATAAGGATGCGCTAATACTGGAAGATAGTCAGGTGAGACGGGTGACACTATATAATAAGGAGAAGAAACCTTACCTTAGCCTGCATTTTGATGCCCCTGTGGTAGGATTGTGGTCACCACCGGGAAAGAACGCTCCGTTCGTCTGCATAGAGCCGTGGTATGGGCGGTGTGACAGAGCTCACTACACAGGTGAATATAAAAATAAGGATTGGATGCAGCATTTGCAACCCGAAGAAACATTTAGAGGAAAATATACGATTGAAATAGAGGAATAAAAGAGAAACAGAACAATTTAAAGGTCTTCCCGTACCCGGTCCGTATCAACTCCGTACCAAGGCCGTAGCAAATTCGGTTCTATAGCTACGGAGATGATACGGAGTTGATACGGACCGGATACGGGGAAGAGGAAAAACAGAACAATCTTACGAATGTGGTTTCATCACAAATGGTAGTATCTTAAAGTTTAGCTATTTCAGTTTATAAACCTGAAATGAACTTACCGTGTAGCTTCCACCTTTAGCATAGAAGCTGATACGGTTATAAGGTTCCGAAGGAAATATCAGGTTTGTCATCGCCAGACGTCCGTCGTCACCGAATATTTCGATACTGGACTTATCTACGAAGATACGTAGCTTCATCTCATAGTTATCTTCTATCGGAGCGAACGTTACCACAGGGAAGTCCGGACTGAACGATACGATTCCGCTTTTGGCACGATCCATTGCAAACTTCTTCTCTACCAAATTATAGTAGATATCAACTTCTTCCCCTTTTGAATTGAAAAGTTGGAAACCAATAACTTCCGCATTTCTGTTCTTGATAGTCATTTCTATTTCATACGTACCGGTATTATCGGCAAGAAGTTTATCCATATTATAGGTACGGTCTACTTTGAAAGAACGCTTTTTCTCACCTTTTCCGCGTAACGTCAGGAGTTCCCGTGAAGGGGATGACTTCAGATAAGTCTCGCCGTCCGAAGTATAAAGACTCAAGTCGCGGGGAACAGAGTTGCCACTGCGGTATTGCGTAGTCGGCACATCGTTGGCATACTGCCAGTTGCTCATCCATGCCAAGGCTATATGACGTCCTTCGGGAGCATTGCTCCAGGTTACGGTAGCATAGTGGTCTTTTCCCCAGTCCATCCACTTTGTCATTTTCGGAGATTCGTTCACAAAGTTCTTTCCGTCGAATGTTCCTACAAAATATTGGGTAGCACTACCGCCAAAAGGTCCTCCGGGGTTGATGTTGCAAATCAATACCCACTTTTTCAGTTCAGTGCCTTCAATGGGCAATTCAATCAGATCGGGACACTCCCAGACACCGCCATGAGCACCCTGACCCTCACCGAAACTACTTTCATAGGTCCAGTCTTTCAGGTTGACAGAAGAGTAGAACTGCATTTCCTGACCTACGGCAAGCACCATGATCCACTTGTCGGTGGCATCGTGCCAGAATACTTTCGGGTCGCGGAAGTCGCGTTGGGTGGAAGTCAGTATCGGATTGCGTGCATACTTCTTGAAGGTTTTCCCATTGTCAAGACTATAAGCCATGCTCTGCACCTGGCGGTCACTTGCCGAGGTATAGAAAGCAATGATGGCTCCGGCACCGAAACCTGCGGTATTATCCTTATCCACTACGCAAGAACCACTAAATATAGTGCCCAATGCATCAGGTGCAATAGCTACCGGCTGGTGCTCCCAAGACACAAGGTCGGTACTGGTGGCATGTCCCCAATGCATATTTCCCCACATGGAACCATACGGGTTATATTGATAAAACAGGTGATACACACCATCCTTATAGACCATTCCATTCGGATCGTTCATCCACCCATATTGGGGTGTAAAGTGATAGAGCGGACGGAAGTCTTCACGATTGGCAGTATCGAAAGTATCGGAAAGTTTCATCTCATTCCAGCAAATAGCCGTATCAGGAATGAGTTGGAAATTAAAGGAGAGTGATTTATTATCAAATCCGGAAAGATCTACCGGAACAAAATAATCTACTTTATTGATAGCCAGACGGACGTTCATGTTGCGCACCACGTCATTGTCTGCAATCATATAGAGTTTGGCTTCCGGAGAAGCTTCTTCTACGGGAAGCAACAGGAATTTCTTTTGATTCTCAATCTGGACAATGCTCTGTCCGTCGCCTAAATGTTTAATCACGAAAGGAGGATTAATAGCCTGGCACGAGAAGACAGACCATACAGTACCTATTATAAAGGCGAAAGTCCATCGTGCTGTTAACAAATAGTTTTTTAGATTCATGATGTTTCTTGGTATTAAAAAAACAGTTAATAATTAGTTGCCCGGGAAAGCACTTTGCAAAGGAAGCGAATATCAGGAAGAAAGCCTGTAATTTATGTTTCATAAGCTGGTAAAAATGATACCTCACCACCATCTTGTTACAAATTTGCGAGCTTATGAAACATAAATTACAGTATCTTTTCATTTAATTCCTTTTATTTGCACCATCAAAACATGACTCGGGAAAGCCAGTTTTGAGAGGTAATCCATTGCGATTACAAACAAAGTAAACTATTAAATTAAAATCTAAAAACATGGAAGGCATAAAAAAATCACTTCTATTTGCACTTTTTCTTCTTATGTGCACGCTTGTACAGGCTCAACGCCTGACCGTACAGGGAAAAGTGGTTTCTAAGACCGATGGAGAGCCAATCATCGGTGCAACTGTGATAGAAACCAATCAGACCGCCAATGGTACCATTACCAATATCGATGGCGAATTCACATTATCCGTAGCCCAGGGTTCGGAACTTACGATTTCTTATATAGGCTTCAAGACAGTGAATGTAAAGGCGCAAGCCTCATTGAGTATCACTCTGGAAGAAGAATCCGAAATGCTACAGGAAATTGTAGTTACCGGCTACACCACCCAACGCAAGGCCGACCTGACGGGAGCCATCTCCGTAGTCAGCATGGACGAAATTGCCAAACAAAACGAAAACAATCCGATAAAGGCTTTGCAAGGACGTGTACCCGGTATGAACATCACAGCCGACGGTAATCCCAGTGGAAACACCACGGTACGCATCCGTGGTATAGGAACCCTGAACAACAATGATCCTCTTTATATTATAGACGGTGTACCCACCAAATCGGGTATGCACGAGCTGAATGGCAACGACATCGAGTCTATCCAGGTATTGAAGGATGCAGCCTCAGCCTCCATCTACGGTTCGCGCGCTGCAAACGGTGTCATCATCATCACCACTAAGAAAGGTAAAGAAGGACAAGTAAAAATCAACTTCGACGCATCCGTCGCCGCTTCCATGTACACCAATAAGATGGAAGTGCTGAATGCAGAAGAATATGGCCGCGCCATGTGGCAGGCTTACGTGAACGAAGGACAGGACCCTAACACCAATGCACTGGGTTACAAATACAACTGGGGTTATGATACTAACGGCTATCCCCAACTGAACGGTATCAGCATGTCCAAGTATCTGGATTCTGCCAATACGGTTCCGGCTGCCGATACGGATTGGTTTGATGAAACGACACGCACAGGTGTGATTCAGCAATACAATGTATCTGTAAGTAACGGTTCGGAGAAAGGTTCCTCTTTCTTCTCTCTGGGATATTACAAGAATCTGGGTATCATCAAGGACAGTGACTTTGAACGTTTCTCTGCCCGCATGAACTCCAGTTATAATCTGATTGGTAAAGTGTTGACCGTGGGAGAGCACTTCACACTGAACCGTACTTCGGAAGTACAGGCACCGGGTGGATTCCTGCAAAATGTATTGCAGTTCAACCCTTCACTGCCGGTCCGTGACATTAACGGAGAATATGCAGGTCCGGTGGGCGGATACCCCGACCGTGAAAACCCGGTGGCACGTCTGGAACGTAACTCTGATAACCGCTATACTTACTGGCGTATGTTTGGTGACGCCTACATCAACCTGAATCCTTTCAAAGGGTTCAATGTACGTTCCACATTCGGATTGGACTATGCACAAAAATCGCAACGCATCTTCACTTACCCGATTACCGAAGGCAATGTGGCAAATGACAAGAATGCCGTGGAAGCCAAACAAGAACATTGGACGAAATGGATGTGGAATGCCATCGCTACCTATAACCTGGAAATCGGCAAGCACCGTGGCGATGCCATGATCGGTATGGAGCTGAATCGGGAAGATGATATTCACTTCTCCGGTTATAAAGAAGATTACGCCATCCTCACTCCCGACTATATGTGGCCGGATGCCGGTTCGGGTACTGCCCAGTCATACGGCGCCGGCGAAGGTTATTCTCTGGTTTCTTTCTTCGGAAAACTGAACTATACATATGATGATAAATATCTGTTCTCTGTAACGGTTCGCCGCGATGGTTCTTCACGTTTCGGCAAAAATAACCGCTACGCCACTTTCCCTTCCGTGTCACTGGGATGGCGTCTGAACCGTGAGAAGTTCATGCAGAATCTCACCTGGATAGACGATTTGAAGGTCCGTGGCTCATGGGGACAGACCGGTAACCAGGAAATCTCCAATATCGCCCGTTACACGATTTACGTTCCCAACTATGGTGTGACGGAATCAGGCGGTCAGAGTTACGGTACTTCTTACGACATTGCCGGAACCAATGGCGGAAGCATTCTTCAATCCGGTTTCAAGCGTAACCAGATTGGCAATGACAACATCAAATGGGAAACAACTACACAGACCAATCTGGGGCTCGATTTCTCTCTGCTTAAACAAAGCTTGTACGGCTCGTTCGACTGGTTCTATAAAAAAACAACAAACATCCTGGTGCAAATGGCAGGTATCGCAGCCATGGGTGAAGGCAGCAACCAATGGATCAATGCCGGAGAGATGAAGAACATGGGTGTAGAGTTCAACCTCGGTTATCGCAACCAGACTTCATTCGGATTGAAATATGACCTGAATGCCAATGTCTCCACCTACCGGAATGAAATCACCAAACTGCCTGCCACTGTAGCAGCCAACGGTACTTTCGGCGGTAACGGTGTACAAAGCGTTATCGGTCATGCCAACGGTTCGCAGGTGGGTTATGTGGCCGACGGCATCTTCAAATCGCAAGAGGAAGTTGACAACCATGCCACCCAGGAAGGTGCCGGAGTGGGACGTATCCGCTGGCGCGACCTGGACAATAACGGCATCATCAACGAGAAAGACCAGAAATGGATATACGACCCGACGCCTGCATTCAGCTATGGTCTGAATATCTATCTTGAATACAAGAACTTCGACCTCACCATGTTCTGGCAAGGTGTTCAGGGAGTAGACGTAATCAGTGACCTGAAGAAAGAAACAGACCTTTGGAGCGGCCTCAACATCGGTTTCCTGAACAAGGGTAAACGGGTGCTTGATGCCTGGTCTCCGACTAACCCGAATTCTGATATTCCTGCATTATCACGCAGCGATATAAACAACGAGAAACGTGTTTCAACTTATTTCGTAGAGAATGGCTCTTTCCTGAAACTGCGTAATATACAGATAGGTTACAATGTTCCGAAAGCCTTCTCCCAAAAGCTGAAAATGGACCGTCTGCGCTTCTATGTTAGTGCCCAGAATGTGCTGACCATCAAGAGTAAGGAATTTACCGGAGTAGACCCGGAGAATGCCAACTATGGCTACCCCATCCCGATGAATCTGACTTTCGGAGTTAACGTAGGTTTCTAAATCAATAAATCAATTACTTATGAGAAAATTAATATATACAGCAGTTTTAGGTCTTTCCCTGATGTGCGGCAGTTGCACAGATTTCCTGGAAGACCAGCTCCCCCAGGGAACCATCAGTGACGAACAACTGAAAGACCCGGCATACATCGACAATCTGGTAATCTCCGCCTACGCCGTGTGGATTACCGCCGAAGATATCAACTCTTCTTTCTCCATGTGGAACTATGACGTACGCTCGGACGATGCCTACAAAGGTGGAAACGGTACGGAAGACGGTGACGTATTCCATGCACTGGACATCTCGCAGGGCATCATGACTACGGCATGGAACATCAGTGACATGTGGCAACGCTTGTACAACTGTATCTCACGCGTCAACACAGCCCTGCAACTTCTGGAACAAGTGGACGAAAGCACCTATTCACTGAAACAACAGCGCATCGCCGAGATGAGATTCCTGCGTGCCCACGGACACTTCCTCCTGAAACGCCTGTACAAGAAGATTGTATTTGCCAACGACGCCAATCTGTCGCCGGAAGAATATAATTATCTCTCCAATACTGTCTATAACAACGACGAAGGCTGGCAGCAGATTGCCGACGACTTCCAGTTCGCTTATGACAACCTCCCCGTGAAGCAGGCCGACAAGGGACGTCCCGCCAAAGCAGCTGCAGCAGCTTATCTGGCTAAAACCTATCTCTACAAAGCCTATCATCAGGATAACGCCGCCAACCATGAAGTGACGAGTATCAGCACAGAAGACTTGGTGAAAGTAGTGCAGTACACAGACAAAGCCATCATGTCAGCAGGTGGTTACGGGCTGGAATCGGACTTCCACAATAACTTTCGTCCGGAACCTCAGTACGAGAATGGCGTTGAATCTCTGTGGGCCATGCAATACTCCATGAATGACGGTACCAAAAACGGTAACTGTAACTGGTCTTACGGTCTGATTGTCCCCAATATTCCAGGTGTCACCGATGGCGGTTGCGACTTCTACAAGCCCAGCCAGAACCTGGTGAACGCCTTCAGGACAGACGCTAACGGATATCCGTTGCTGGATGCTTTCAACAGTCGTGATTACAATTCACAATCCGATTATGCCGACCCGCGCCTTTTCCTCACGGTAGGTATGCCCGGATTCCCTTATGAATTCAACAAAAAGTATATGATGGACGAATCGACCACCTGGAGCCGTAGCAACGGACTTTACGGCTACTATGTCACCTTGAAACACAATGTAGACCCCGATGGCGGTTATCTGATTAAGGGTTCCTGGTGGGGTTCTCCGATGAACCGTATCGTTCTGCGCTACTCAGACGTACTGTTGATGCGTGCCGAAGCACTGATTCAACTGAATGACGGCCGCATTGACGAAGCCATCGGCCTGATAAACGAAGTGCGCAACCGTGCCAAACAAAGCACGGCAGCTATTGCCGACTACGAAATGGAATATGGTGTACGCTTCAACGTGCAGCCCTATACGGGAAGTTATTCGCAGGCGGATGCACTGAAATTGCTGAAGTTTGAACGCCGTGTGGAACTGGCTTTGGAATCGGAGCGTTTCTTCGACCTCGTGAGATGGGGAGAAGCGGCAGAAGTATTGAACAAGTTCTATGCAGAAGAAGCTGCCGACTGCACCATCTATACCAATGCGGCATTCACCAAAAACAAGAATGAGTATCTGCCTATTCCGTTTGCACAGATGAGCGCCAGCAATGGTAACTATTCACAGAACTGCGGTAACTGGTAACCTTTTAAAAACAAGAATATCATGAAATCAATATTGAATAAACTAAATATGCTTCTCTTGGGCACTACACTGGTGTTCACCCTCCCGGGATGCAGCGATGACAATAAATCCAACCTTCAACTGGACGGTGACACATGGCTGACCGCTTTTGAGCTGGATGAGAATTATGCAGGAACAATCGATCGGACAAACAAGACCATAACCGTGGCAGTTCCCGAGGTATATGATACGGATGCAATGAAAGTCACGGGCATTGAAGTGTCCGAAGGCGCCGTAGCTTCGGTGAAGGTGGGCGATGTGCTGAACTTCTCGTTCCCGCAAGTGATAAAAGTGACCAACGGAGATGTTTTTCTGGACTTTACGATCAACATCAAGCATGACGAAGCCAGAATTCTCTCATTCAAACTGAATGATGCTTATGCCGGAGTGATTGACCAAAGCAAGCGCACAATCACCGTACGCATCCCCAGTACGGTTGATGTAAGAAACCTGGTTCCTGTAATCACCACTTCGGCAGGAGCGGTAGTTATGCCGGCATCCGGCCAAGCGGTCGACTTTACCAACCCTGTGGAATTCACCGTTTCATACAATACTGCAACTGCCGTTTATACGGTTACGGTTATCCCGACCGATGCTCCAAGTGCCGTATATGTAGGTCTGGCAGCAACACTGGATGAACTGAACCCGGAAGAAAAAGAGGCAGCCACCTGGATGCTGAACAATGTTGCCAACGCACAGTACATCTCCTTTGCGGATGTGCAGGCAGGACGAGTTGACCTGAGCGAATGCGAACTCATGTGGTGGCACTTGCACATAGACGGCGGCATTGACAATATGGATAAATTTGATAATGCAGCCCCTGCGGCAGTCAATGCACTGGTGAAGATGAAAGAACTGTACAACAACGGCATGAATCTGTTGCTCACCCGCTACGCTACCTATTATGCCGCCAAACTGGGTGCCACCAAAGACGGTAACAATCCTAACAACTGTTGGGGACAATCGGAAGAAAGCGGTGAAATAACCGGTGGAGCCTGGAACTTCTTCATTCAGGGACACGAATCTCACGCACTCTATCAGAACTTGATAATGAACAGTGGCGAAACGGACAAGGTTTACACTTTCGATGCCGGTTACCGGACTACCAACAGTACGGCACAATGGCACATCGGTTCCGACTGGGGCGGCTATGCCACTAATGAAATCTGGAGAACAAACCACGGCGGCATCGACCTGGGTTATGGTGGTGACGGAGCCATCGTAGCATGGGAATACCCGGCAGAGGGCACCAGAGGCGGCATCATATGTATTGGTTCGGGATGCTATGACTGGTATGCTTACGGCGTAGACGCTTCAGCAGATAAGTATCACGGCAATGTGGGCAGACTGACAGAGAACGCAATCAACTATTTAACGAGTAAATAAAAAACTAATATATGAAAACAATGATATATTCACTTACACTGGCTGCAATGATGGTTGCTTCCTTCAGCAGCTGCAATGATGACAACGATCCGGTCTTGACTCAAAAGGACTGGGACGGAACAGCCACCCATTTTACTTCGACGGATGCAATGAATTTCGATACGTACTACAAACCTTATGTAGGTTATGTAGGCGACCCGATGCCGTTTTACGACGCACAGGCAGGAGACTTCAAAATCATGTATCTACAAGAATACCGCCCGAACCAGGCAGGTACTTACCACCCTATATGGGCGGTAAGTACCAAAGACGCCGCCTCATACGCCTCTATGGGCGAACTGATTTCCTGCGGCGGACTGGCGGAACAGGATGCCGCCATCGGAACGGGAAGCACTATTTATAATCCTTCGGACCGTTTGTATTACACCTTCTACACGGGCAACAAGTATCAACCCACTTCATCCCAGAATGGACAGGTCGTAATGTACGCCACCTCCCCCGACTTCAAGACGTGGACCAAAAACCGCACTTTCTATCTGAAAGGCGACACCGACGGATACAGCAAGAACGATTTCCGCGACCCCTTTGTATTTGAGGGAGAAGACGGGAAGTATCACATGCTTGTTTCCACCGTGAAGAGCGGCAAAGGCGTATTGGCGGAATATACCTCTGCGGATATGAAAACCTGGGAACATGCAGGCGTATTCATGACCATGATGTGGGACCGCTTCTACGAATGTCCCGACGTCTTCAAAATGGGAGACTGGTGGTACTTGGTTTATTCGGAAATGCATGCAGCCGTACGTAAGGTGCAATACTTCAAAGGACGCACCCTCGACGAATTGAAAGCCACCACGGCAAATGATGCCGGTATCTGGCCCGATGACCACGAGGGTTTCCTCGATTCCCGTGGTTTCTATGCCGGGAAAACAGCTTCGGATGGTACCAACCGATATATCTGGGGATGGTGCCCCACCCGCTCGGGCAACGACAACACCGCAGTCGGTGCTTCTCCCAATGAACCTGAATGGGCAGGCAGCCTGGTTGCGCACAAAATCATCCAGCATGAAGACGGAACACTGTCTTTGGGACTGATAGAAGGTATCAGCCGGAAATACACAACTGGCTCCTCCGTTAAGGTCATGGAAAAGAGTAACGGAGTGTCCGAAAGTAACGATAGCTACACATTGACAGACAATGCGTATGTGCTTTTCAATCGCCTGAATGTATGCAACAAGATTTCATTTACAGTAAAGACGGCAAGCAATGCGGATAGATTCGGTATTTCTCTGGTGCGTGGTACTGACTCTAAAAAGTACTACACTATCGTAGTGAACCCGGAAGATAACAATAACAAGCGGAAGATAAACTTCGAGGAAGAGGGAGATGAAGGCAAAGGTTTCATTGACGGAATAGACGGTTATCTGTTCCCCACCCCTTCCGACAATGTATATAATGTAACAATCTGTACGGACAACTCGATTTGCGTGGTTTACATCAACGATAATGTGGCCTACACAAACCGCATCTATGGGATGCAGAAAAATCCGTGGTCTATTAATAGCTATTCAGGAAGCGTAGAGGTTAGTAACGTAAAGGTTAGCTATTATTAAACAGAGAAATGTAGATAATTTTACCTCCATTGTATATTTTCCCGAAGACCGTCTGGAATATATTCTGAGAGGGGGTATAATCAGTATACGACTGAATAGGGATGAGTATACGACTGAACCCTATTCAGTCGTATACTGAATCCCATTCAATCCGGCACTGAACTTACAAATGCCGGAGAAGTTTTATTTTTTGTGTAATTTTCGTACGCTTATGAATTAATGCTCCTCTTTAGATAACCATATACTAAAGAACAGGTCGTACACCTGATAAGAGTCACGCTCTTTTGTGATGAAATCCTTATCAAGCAATCCTGCCAACGCTGAGCGCACAGAACTGGGAGATACCAATCCATGACGTTTAGAAAAGGCACCGGAAACTACATTGCGCGCCTGTCCTTCCCGATTAATGGCAATCAGCACCTGTTTTTGTTTTTCGGGCAGTTGATATAGTAATTCGGCATAAGTATCTGCCGTGAAGTTAACAATGTAGTTGATAGCGTCTTCTATCATTTCCATACCACATGTAGCTCCCTCAGGAGTTTTCAGAAAAAGGATATTCATTATTTTCTGCAAATAGAAAGTTCCGCCACGAAAACGGTCGTAAAGCACATTCACCACCTCGGACAAAAGTACCTTTTTATGTTCCCGAAAATGACGGATGGCAAACTCTGTATACTTTTCAAGAGGGATAGGAGGCAAATTCATAATAGTGACACTCTGGTAAAACGGCCGTGAGGGAGAGGTGAAAATAGTCCCCATCAAATGACGCTGTGAGCCGGAAAAGACGAAGCGAGCATTACTGCAATATTGCACATAGGTACGTAATGTAGCCTCAATGGTATCTTCCGGATACTTCCCTATCTGCTGAAATTCATCAATAGCTATCAGGCAGGGACGGTCGGCATGCTGCAAATAATGGAATATCTCATCAAGAGAAGCGGCAGGATTGGTTATGTCACCAAGTCCTATGTTCCAGGAAGGAACTCCACCTATATCATAAGTGATACCTGCCTGTAAAGAAGCAATAGCATTCACAAAAATCTCCCAGACTTTACGTCCCCGTGGCTTCAAAGCATCCAGAATAACCTTTCCAAACTTATTCACGAAATCACGTAACGAACGGGTAGCATAAATATCTACTATAAAAGTATAATAGTGTTCCGCCACCTCAGGTTGGGAAAAACAATGACGAATCAAATCCGTCTTTCCATAACGACGGGGAGAAATAAGCGCTATGTTATTTCCGTTAAGCAACAACGTAGTAATATCTTTAGTCTCTGTTTCCCGATCGCAGAAATACTTCGGAGAAACATAACCGTTGGTTACAAATGGATTGTTCATATCAGACCTCCTAAAGTTTGTAGTCCGACAAAGATAAGAATAAAGAAACGCATTGCCAAATAATGATTGCCACTTTATGGCAATCATTATTTGGCAATGCGTTTACAATATCCTGATTAATCACTGAAAATCATACTTCGCCGCGCACGCATAACCTTCCTCATACAAATCGGTCAGCTTCTGAATATCCCGCTCGATGCGGTCTACCACCACAGGCTTCTGCGGACGGATTACGGTAATCTCTCCCGCCTCTTCCATGCGCTCCACCAGTTCCAGTTGTTCATTGTACACACGGCAACGGCAACTCAACGCTTCACGCATCTTCGGATATTTCCGATAAAGAAAAGACGGCACATGTATATCTTTCGCTTCTTTGCGATAACCGTGGTTACGGGTAAGCACTACCACATTATGAGTAAAGCCCTCATTCCGCGCACGCATCAGGGGGATGCTATCCACAATACCGCCGTCGAGCATCGGCACGTCATCCACATAAGCAATGGGACATACAAAAGGCAGACTACTTGAAGCACGCACAATGTCAATCACCCGGTCTTTATCCTGTTTCTCCTCGAAATAATTAGCCTCACCTGTCACACAGTTTGTGGTAACCATTTCATAACGTTCCGGAGAACAGAAATACGCCTCATAATTATAGGGTAGAATGTGTTCGGGAAACTCCTGGAACAACAGGTCGAAATCCATAATATTGCGTTTCTTCAACAAATATTTCAGACCGATGTACTGATACTTCTCCAGCAAATCAATGTTACTGTACTTGGCACGGCCGCGCTGACCGGACATATAAGAAAGTCCGTTGCACGCTCCGGCGCTCACTCCGATAGTATAGGGGAAGCGGATGCCACGGTCCATAAAGTTGTCCAGCACGCCGCAAGTGAACACTCCGCGCATGCCGCCACCTTCAAGAACCAATCCAGTTTTGGGGTTGATATGTATCTTTTTCTCCATAATTATCTGAATTAACGCTCCAAAGATAGCTTTTGTTTCCGAAATCTCCCTATCTTTGTGCCAGTAACAATCAATTAAAATCAATTTAATCATGATGAAAAAGTCAATACTTATTGCCACTTTAGGCTTATTAAGTTTCAATGTGTCAGCACAAGACACTCCGAAGACGGAAGAAGGCTTTATCTTCACTACCGTTAAAGAAAACCCGATTACGTCTGTTAAAAACCAAAACCGTTCGAGCACATGCTGGAGCTTCTCGGCACTTGGTTTCCTCGAAAGTGAATTGCTGCGCATGGGCAAGGGAGAGTATGATTTATCAGAAATGTTTGTAGTACACCACACAATGATGGACCGCGGCGTGAACTACGTACGCTATCACGGCGACAGTTCTTTCTCACCCGGTGGAAGCTTCTACGACATCATGTTCTGCCTGAAAAACTATGGTCTTGTTCCGCAGGAAGCTATGCCAGGCATTATGTACGGTGACACGCTGCCGGTACACAACGAGCTGGATGCCGTGGCCGGTGCTTACGTAAACGCTATTGCCAAAGGCAAACTGACCAAACTGACTCCGGTATGGAAGAAAGGCTTGTGCTCTATCTATGATACTTACCTCGGCAAATGCCCCGAAACTTTCACTTACCAAGGTAAAGAATATACTCCGAAGACTTTTGCCGAATCTCTCGGCATCAACCCGGATGATTACGTATCTCTGACTTCATTCACTCATCACCCGTTCTATACTCAGATGAACATCGAAATCCAGGACAACTGGCGCAATGGCCTTTCTTACAACCTGCCTTTAATGGAATTCATGTCTGTTATCGACAATGCTGTCAACAACGGTTACACCGTAGCTTGGGGGAGCGACGTCAGCGAAAGCGGTTTCACCCGTGACGGTATCGCTGTAATGCCTGATGCTGACCGTGGCGCAGAACTCACAGGTTCTGACATGGCACGCTGGACTGGTCTTACTGCCGCAGACAAGCGCAAAGAACTGACTTCTCGTCCGTTGCCGGAAATCACTGTTACTCAAGAAATGCGCCAAACAGCATTCGACAATTGGGAAACAACTGATGACCACGGCATGCTTATCTACGGTATCGCCAAAGATCAGAACGGTAAGGAATACTACATGGTGAAAAACTCCTGGGGTACCAACAACAAATACAAAGGCACTTGGTATGCTTCTAAGCCCTTCGTTGCTTATAAGACTATCAACGTTCTGGTACACAAAGATGCAGTGCCTAAGGCGCTGTTGAAGAAGCTGGGAATTAAATAAGTGATTAGAGGTTAGTGATAAGTGATTAGTACCATGCGGTGTAATAGCGCAGCTACTAATCACTTATCACTAGCCTCTAATCACTAATCTCATTTCATCATCCTGCTATTAATATATTCCGCAAACTTATCCTTGTAATTCTCTCCTACCGGAATATATGTTTCTCCAAAAACGATGCGCAAACGGGAGACTTCCGTTATTTTTTTCAGATTGACGATATAAGAACGATGCACCCGCATGAACTGGGATGCAGGCAAAGTCTCTTCCAGACGCTTCATGCTGAGCAAAGGCATAATAGGTTTCGATTCCCCTTCTATAAAGATGCGCACATATTCGCTCATTCCTTCTATATACTTTATGTCAATGAAATTGATACGTGTGACACGATAGTCACTCTTCACAAAGAGCGTACCGTCACTGAAAGACAGTTCGGGAGAGACTGATACCGCCGGAGCCGCAACGGTATGCTCTTTGGTACGGAAATTCCACCATTTATGCGCTTTATCCACCGCTTTCAGGAAATCCTGAAAACCGAACGGTTTCAACAGATAATCAATAGCATCTACCTTGAAGCCTTCCACAGCATACTCTGAGTAAGCGGTAGTGAAGATGATTAGAGGCTTCTCCGCCAGTGAGCGCACAAAGTCCATTCCATTCAGGTCGGGCATGTTGATGTCGACAAAGAGCAGGTCTACCTTCTGCACGGAAAGTACACTCATGGCCTCGAAAGCATCCTGGCAGGAAGCTATAAGATTAAGAAAAGGTATACAGGAGATATATCCCGTCAGTTGGGCAAGAGCCAACGGCTCGTCATCAATAGTTATACAATTTATCATACATACCTCCATTCTTTTTAATAACTCACCGGAAGGGACAACTGCACTTTGAAGCAATCGGCCGTTTCATCGATAGACAAATCATAACGGTCGCCAAACAACAGGCGCAAGCGCTTGCGGATATTATCAAGCCCAATGCCGTGATGCTGGTCTTCGGACTTGTTATAGTTACTGTTGGAACAATAGAAAAGCACCTCATCACCCATCACCTGCAAACAGACTGACACGAACGATACCTGCTGGTAGCTGACACCATGCTTGAAAGCATTCTCCACAAACGAAACGAACAACAGGGGTGGCACTTGCACCTCGCCCGTATCAGTAGGAAGAGATACATCTATCCGCACCTTATCCGTGTAGCGTATACGCATCAGTTCTACGTAATGATTCAGGAATTGCACTTCCTTGGCAAGCAATATAGTGCGGTTGTTCGCCTCATAGAGCACATAGCGCATCAAGCGCGAAAGCTCCACGATGGTTTGTTTAGCTTTCTCTGTATCAATGTCCACCAGTGCATGTATGTTGTTAAGGGTATTCATAAAGAAATGCGGGTTTATCTGGTATTTCAGATATTCCAACTCAGTTTGCAGGTTGTTATGCTCCAACTCTTTCATGGCTTCCTGATCGCGCATGGATTTGAAGAACAGTTTGACGGCAATGTTGAAACTGAACATGAGCAAGGCAATCAACATACGCCCCAGAAAAGGCCCCCGGAATAAAGGAACAAAGAAAGGCATATCTCCGAAGGGTGGACGCTGGAAGTCGGAATGCCGCGGGGCAGGACGCTCACGTGACCCGGGAGCATCCATTCCCCGTTCACGCATTCTCTGCTCCACTTTCTGCCGCTGTATTCCGGGATGGTTGGGCGAAATCATCCCTACCACCCAGAAAGTGACGGTAGATAATAAGATTGCTGCCAGCACATATGCCACAATTTTCTGTTTCAGGAAAAGGAAGGGAGCAAGCACGCGATTGTTCACCATGAAAAGAAGGAAGAAAGGTAATACATTGAGCCATAGAAGCAAAATACCTTTCCATCGCATCACCTCCACCTTGCCCGACAGGAGTTCGAAGAAGTTGTTCACCACCGGCACCATAAGCACGATAAGCCATACGGCAACGTATATCATCATTTCCGGCAGATAGCGCTTAAAAGTGGTACGGGAGATTGCTTTCTTCATGTATGGTTTCCGTTTTGGGGATGTCATGGCAAAAATAAAAGTCTTTCAATTAACGTACAAAAGAAATAGACGGACAAGGCTTTTTTATCGGCAAAATCCTCATTACCAATGCCAACCGCCACCTCCGGGACCACCGGAAGAAATATTACCCACCGATGTCACCATACTGCTGGGTGTGAAAGTCGCTACCTGTGTACCTGCCGTATAACTACTGCCGGTGGTCAGTCCGTAGAAGGCTGTGCCGCCACTCACCGAACCGCCTGTATAAATTGTATAGCTGGTGCCCGACGCCAGTTTCGCGCTGCTGAACAACAACGTCATTTGCGAGTAAGACCGAGGTATGGTGTAGGACATCACATGTGCACCGTCCGCCCCCAGGATACTGAGAAGCGTGCCGCTACTGCCCGTACCGCCATAGATAACCGTGCGCTGTGTACAGACACTGGACGTCGGTGTACTGGTGCCGCCACCAATGCCAAGAATAGTTCCGCCCGTTATCTTAAAGGTATTCTGGTCGCAATCGAAACCTTCTTCAGGAGAAGAAGTACCGATGGAGACAATCGTACCTCCGGTAATGGTCAGCGTACCGTTAGAATCGACACCATCATTTCCGCTACTATAACAATAGATATTGCCGCCATTGATGACGATACTTTTGGAAGCATTCATACAGTCGTCGTAAGAATAGACGCTGACATCTCCGCCATTAACGGTAAGGATGCTCTTGCTCTCAATGCCCTCGCTCCCTTCACCGCCAGGAGTCTTCACCCAAATAGTACCGGAATTGATGGTCAGGTTGCCATCCGCCTTGATACCTTTCGCGGAAGAATCCAGACGGTTATATACATACTGTTTCCCGGTTGTAATTATCTTCACCGTACTGTTGTCGATGCTCAGGCTGCCGTCGCAGTTGATGCCTTTACCAGCAGCTCCAGTGCTTTTGATAAAGAGAGTGGCGCCAATTACCGTCATATTCCCGTCGCACTTGATGCCTGCGGCAGAACTTAAATCATTATCTTCGTATAAACCTGTGCCGGAAGTCAGCAATATCATCTGACCGCCTGTAAGAGAAACATTTCCGTCCGCTTTAATAGCTTTCGATGCAGTTCCCTTGACTTCCGCTTTCAGAATGCCGCCCGTCACGATGATGTCTCCCGTCGCTTTCAGTCCCATGCCTTTCTCACCGAAAGTGGAGAGTTTCAGCAGGCCGCCGCTGACTTTAATATAAGGTGTGATGCTTGCATCGGTATCTTCATAAGAAGCCACGATAGCATCATCTGCCGAAGTGACGGTAACCACTCCGCCACGGATATCGATAAATCCTTCTTCACACTCCAAGCCATCGCTGGAAGCTGTCACTGTAAGTGTGCCGCCGCCGATGATGATTTTATCATTCGTATGGATGCCATCCTTCACGGCAGAGGCAACCGTGATACGGCTTCCACTGCGCAGACGGATGTAATCGTCACTGCAAATGCCATGCTTATAATTACCCGTTACAGTCAATGCACCCGTACCGCTAAAGATGAGCTGCCCCTCACTGAAGAAGCACGCCTTTTCATCTTCACCGCTCACGGTGGAATAAGAAGAAGCATCCGTCAGGCTATTCTCCGTTCCCTCTTTCAGTTCCACAAAGACGCGTTTGCCGGACTGGATATTAATAGCCGCCCCACTACCACTAGTCAGTGATACGCCTGCAAGGGTGAGTTTGAATTTCTTGTCGCTGTATGCCTTGAACGAACCGTTCGAGGCAGAACCGCTGAGTACATACTCCACGCCTGCCACGGATGAGTTTACCGTGACATGTGCCCCGTTTGTGGTTACCGTGACCCCGCTGACGGAGCCTGTCACCACTGCCGAACCGTTCGAATAATCTATCTGTATGGCAGAAGCAAACGTTGAGTTTTCCACAAAGTCATCATATTCATCATCCGATTTATCGGTAACAACCGTTTCGGCTATTTCAACGTATGAATCATCCGATATGTCGGCCCACGAAATATCAAAGTCGAGTAATGTTCCCGAATCATCCGAACCTCCAGTACTTCCACCGGGAGTGTTTCCACCACCCGTTCCATTCTCTCCCCATTCATCAAACACATTATCGGTGCCGCAAGAAACGGCACACAGGCAGAAGCACACCACATAAACACATAATCTTCCAATACGTTTCATCCTATTATTTTCTTTCATCGTTTTATTTTATTGAGAGTAATAAACTATTTCCTTAGAACTTGAACTTGTATCCCTCACCTACCGCCCAGCGTTCTACGTTCTTCAAGCCATCGTAGGTGCGGAACTCACCTTCCACGGAAGCAGTATTTAGTGTCCGGCCGATTCATCAGGCGGATACTGTTCATTTCTTCCAGTGTGATGAGGAGAAATATATTCAGCACTTCTGTTATATCTTTCAAAGTTTCTTTCATGGCAATACCTGTTTTTGTTACTGTGGCAAATGTAATCGTCAGTCCGAAACGAAGAAAATGAATTCAACTAACAGGGTGTTTTTGACGGCAAACCCCTCTACTTATGCTCTTTCTTTTGCTCAAAACCTCTCCGTATGTGCATTTTTTGCCCTCATTTCTTGTCAGAACAAACAGTTTGACTAATTTTGCACGCTGATAATTAGTTAACCGGACAATTTCAGTAGCTGGACTTTATGACCTCCTACTCCTATTCCCGGCGCTGACACATTGAGAAATACTAATACTAAATATTAATAACATGAGTTTGAAAATCGTAGTATTGGCTAAACAAGTTCCCGACACACGCAATGTTGGGAAAGATGCCATGAAAGCCGACGGCACCATTAACCGCGCGGCACTCCCCGCCATCTTCAACCCCGAAGACTTGAACGCTCTCGAGCAAGCCCTCCGACTGAAAGATGCACATCCGGGCTCCACCGTAACCATCCTTACTATGGGACCGGGACGCGCAGCCGAAGTAATTCGCGAAGGACTGTTCCGCGGCGCCGACAATGGTTATCTGTTGACCGACCGTGCTTTTGCCGGTGCAGATACCCTTGCCACTTCGTACGCTCTTGCCACTGCCATCAAGAAGATAGGCGAGTATGACATCATCATCGGCGGACGCCAAGCCATCGACGGCGACACAGCCCAGGTAGGCCCGCAAGTTGCCGAAAAACTCGGTCTGACGCAGATTACTTATGCCGAAGAAATCCTGAACGTTGAAAAGACCACCGGACGCGTTGTTGTGAAACGCCATATCGACGGAGGCGTGGAAACCGTAGAAGGCCCGCTGCCCATCGTCATCACCGTAAACGGAAGCGCAGCCCCCTGCCGTCCGCGCAACGCCAAACTGATTCAGAAGTACAAACGCGCCCTCGGCGCACAGGAGAAAGCCGCCATCACCAAAGAAGGCGCTGCCCTGCCCTATGCCGACCTCTACGAGAAGTATCCTTATCTGAACATCACCGAATGGAGTGTGGCCGACGTCAACGGCGACCTGGAACAATGCGGCCTCAGTGGCTCGCCCACCAAAGTGAAAGCCATTCAGAACATCTCCTTCCAAGCCAAGGAAAGCCGCACGCTGACCGGAAGCGACCAGGATGTAGAAGACCTTATTGTTGAATTGTTAGCTAACCACACCATCGGATAAAAGTTATGAATAACGTATTTGTATATTGTGAGATTGAAGGCACCGTAGTTGCCGAAGTAAGTCTCGAACTCCTTACAAAAGGACGCAAGTTAGCTAATCAACTGGGCTGCCAACTGGAAGCCGTGGTTGCCGGCACCAATCTTGCAGGTATCGAAAAACAGGTATTGCCTTTCGGCGTCGACCGTCTTCACATCTTCGATGCTCCGGGCTTGTTCCCCTATACTTCACTGCCCCACTCTTCCGCACTCATCAACCTGTTCAAGGAAGAAAAACCGCAAATCTGCCTTATGGGTGCCACCGTTATCGGTCGCGACCTTGGTCCGCGCGTTTCTTCCGCACTGACCAGCGGACTGACTGCCGACTGTACTTCACTGGAAATCGGCGAGCACGAAGACAAGAAAGCAGGCGTAACGTATGAAAACCTGTTGTATCAGATTCGCCCCGCCTTCGGTGGTAACATCGTGGCAACCATTGTCAACCCCGAACACCGTCCGCAGATGGCAACTGTTCGCGAAGGTGTGATGAAGAAAGAAATCCTCAATGCCAACTATCAGGGTGAAGTTATCAACCACAACGTTGCCAAGTATGTACCCACTACGGATTATGTAGTGAAAGTCATCGACCGCCACGTGGAAAAAGCAAAACACAACCTGAAAGGCGCTCCGATTGTCGTAGCCGGTGGTTACGGTATGGGTAGCCGTGAGAACTTCGATATGCTGTTCGAACTGGCTAAGGAACTCCACGCCGAAGTAGGCGGCAGCCGTGCAGCCGTCGATGCCGGTTTCTGCGACCACGACCGTCAGATTGGTCAGACTGGTATTACGGTGCGTCCGAAACTTTATATCGCTTGCGGTATCTCCGGACAAATTCAGCACATCGCCGGTATGCAGGAGAGCGGCATTATCATCTCTGTCAACAATGATGAGAATGCTCCGATTAACACCATCGCCGACTATGTAATCAACGGCACGGTGGAAGAAGTGATTCCGAAAATGATTAAGTACTACAAACAGAACAGTAAGTAAGCTATGGCTAATTTTTATACCGAAGTTCCTGAATTGAAGTTCCAACTGAACAACCCGATGATGGAACGTATCTGCGAGCTGAAAGAGCGCGGATACGAAGATAAAGACAAATTTGACTACGCTCCGCAGGACTACTCGGACGCGATGGACTCTTATGATAAGGTGCTCGAAATCACCGGAGAAATCACCGGAGAGATTATCAACCCCAATGCCGAAGGCGTGGACGAAGAAGGTCCCCACTGTGCCAACGGCCGCGTGGAATATGCCAGCGGCACGAGACAGAATCTTGACGCCATGGTGAAAGCCGGACTGAACGGTATGACCATGCCCCGCCGTTTCGGTGGATTGAACTTCCCCATCACTCCGTACACCATGTGTGCTGAAATCGTGGCTGCTGCCGATGCCGGTTTCGGTAACATCTGGTCTTTGCAGGATTGTATCGAGACGCTGTACGAATTCGGTAACGAAGATCAGCACAGCCGTTTCATTCCGCGCATCTGTGCCGGCGAAACCATGTCAATGGACTTGACTGAACCCGATGCAGGTTCCGACTTGCAGAGCGTAATGCTGAAAGCTACTTTCGACGAGAAAGAAAATTGCTGGCGCCTGAATGGTGTGAAACGTTTCATCACGAATGGTGACGCTGACCTGCACCTCGTATTGGCCCGTTCGGAAGAAGGAACAAAGGATGGCCGCGGTCTTTCCATGTTCATCTACGACAAGCGCGAAGGTGGTGTAGACGTACGCCGCATCGAAAATAAGCTCGGTATCCACGGCTCTCCCACTTGCGAACTTGTTTATAAGAATGCAAAATGCGAACTTTGCGGTGACCGCAAGCTCGGTTTGATTAAATACGTAATGGCATTGATGAACGGTGCCCGTCTGGGTATTGCTGCACAATCGGTAGGTTTGTCTCAGGCAGCTTACAATGAAGGGCTGGCTTATGCTAAAGACCGTAAACAGTTCGGCAAAGCTATCATCGAATTTCCGGCAGTATATGACATGTTGGCTATCATGAAAGCTAAGTTGGATGCAGGCCGCGCCCTGTTATACCAAACTTCCCGTTACGTAGACATCTACAAAGCATTGGAAGATATCTCCCGCGAACGCAAGCTGACTCCGGAAGAACGCCAGGAACAGAAAAAATATTCCAAACTTGCCGATGCCTTCACTCCGCTGGCAAAAGGTATGAATTCCGAATATGCCAACCAGAACGCTTACGACTGTATCCAAATTCATGGGGGTTCCGGTTTCATGTTAGAATATGCTTGCCAACGTATCTACCGCGACGCCCGTATCACGAGCATTTATGAAGGTACTACACAGTTGCAGACTGTAGCTGCTATCCGTTACGTAACCAACGGTTCATATGCCGCTACTCTCCGCGATTATGAAACAATTCCTTGCAGCGAAGAAATGCAGCCGTTGATGGACCGCCTGAAAGAAATGACGAATAAATTTGAGGCAACCACCAATGCAGTGAAGGAAGCACAGAACCAGGAATTACTGGACTTCGTTGCCCGTCGCCTTTACGAAATGGCGGCTGTATGCGTGATGTCCCATCTTCTCATTCAGGATGCGACCAAAGCTCCCGAACTGTTTGCTAAATCATCCGTTGTTTATCTGAACTATGCAGAAGCAGAAGTAGAAAAACACTTCAACTTCATCCGCAAGTTCAAAACTGAGGAACTGGAAAGTTATCGCAAGTAATTGACTGACGAATAAGAAAAAGAAGGCTGTCTCCCACCACCAAAAGTGAAGAGACAGCCTTCTTAGTTTATACAAGTCAGAGACTTATCTTTCCATAGGTTTCGAATTACCTATCCTTCTTATAATTCTTGGCATAATGTTTCAGTACCTTCGAAAGCGTCTTTTCCTGTCCCTTCCTTTCATGCTCTGAGGTAGAGAAATACCGGGCCTCCCTGCGCAGCTTCAGATAGCTTTCGTATACACCCTGTTCCAAAGTGCCATTTGCAACAGCCCCTATCACAGCACAACCGGGTTCATTGGTATGGGTGCAATCCACAAAACGGCACGTTCCTTCCAAATCAGAAATATCCAGCATGGACGACAGCACATCAGCACTGCCGGAAGTGATGCCGAATTCCCTGACTCCCGGAGTATCAATCAATACGCCCGAATGTTCAAGCAACACCATTTCACGCCTTGTAGAAGTATGCCGCCCCTTGCCTGTGGAGTCACTGATAAAAGATGTTTCCAGCACTTCCTTCCCACACAGGGCATTAACCAGAGAACTCTTCCCCACACCGGACGAACCGATAAATACAATCGTTTCCCCCTTTCCGATAGACCGGCGCAATGCCTCTATCGTTTCCGGTGCATGAATGGAAGTCGTAAACACCTGTGCTTTCCCTACCAGATGCTTCAGCGAGTCGGCAATTTCCTGTTCATTAAATCCCAGGTCGGCCTTCGTCAGAATCAGTACAGGCTGAATATCTTCTTCCAGCACCTGAATCATGAAACGCTCCGCCCTCCGCACGTTGAAGTTTGCATCCAGACTTTGCACTATAAACGCCTTATCCACATGGACGGCTATCATTTGCTTGTCCGACACAGTGCCGCTCTTTTTGCGGCAAAGCGTCCGGCTGCGTGGCAAAACATCCATAACAATGCCTCTTCCCTCATTCGTCGGTTGAAAAATCACCCAATCTCCGGTGCAGGGATATTCGTTCGGCATTCTGCCATAAAGAATATTTCCCGACAATTCGCAGAGATATAAGCCGTCTTCAGCCACCACCTCATAGCAAGTCTTATGAGTAACCGTAACCCGCCCGTGAGGCAAGCCGCTAAAAGGCGTCGACTGTTTCTGCCGGAACAGACTATCGTTCCAGCCATATAACAATAAATTATTCATTTTTTCTTCTCGTTTTGTTTAATCACATTTCTGTCCTATAAAGAACACATAACCAAAATACTCTTTATGCCGCTCATAGACAAGAATATCTTTCTTCATCAAATCAACAAACTTCTGCGCCGCCATGCTGTTGTTATTCTCTTCCAGAAAGTCCCGCATACGGGTTTCCATCTGGGCATAATAGTTGATAACCCAGCAATATTCCGGCAATACAAAATGTGCTACCGGAAGATAACCCGCCTGCTCCATAATCCGCAGTTTTTCCGATACATTGTCTATTTCGGGAAAGTTTTGAAGGAAGTAATCCATATCGTCCGGACGCTTGTTCGTCAGCCAGCAACATTCTGAAACGGCGACATAACCTCCGGGCTTGATAAACTTTCTCCATTCGGTCAATCCCTTTTCAAAGCCGATATTATAGATGGAACCTTCCGCCCAAAAGACATCGAATTCATTCGGACGGAAAGGCAACTCTGTCATCGAGCCTACCAATGCGGTGACTTTATCTTCCAGGTTATCCCGCTTGATTCTTGCTTTCACACCTTCCACCATTTCGGGCAGCAGATCCATCGCGATAACAGAGCAATCCATACTGGAAGCCAGAACAGACGTTTGAAAGCCTGTTCCACACCCTAAATCCGCTATTCTAGGTTTGGCGGGAAGGTCGGTAATAAAGCTCAGGGCTTTCAGTGTTTCTTCTTTTCCGCCCGGTCCCTGACGGTCTAAAGCTGAAAAATAATTGGCAATTAGTGTAAAATCAAATTCTGTGATTAACATATCTTCTTTACTCATGATATTTCGTATATAAAATGTTTGTAAACTACATATTAACTGTCCCTGTAACGTCCTTCAAAGCGCCGGAAATGATTTCTCTAGCCAGAAGGTATTCAGCCGGATAAATTTCGTGACCGATGCCATACAGGTAAGATGGCTTATAGCCGAATCTCTGATAATAACTGGGATCACCCAACAGGAAAGCCGCCCCGTAGCCTGACGCTTCGGCAATGCGGAAACCTTCTTTCATCAGTGTAGAGCCAACACCCTTGTTGCGATATTCCAGCAACACGGATAGTGGAGCTACCATCAGAACGTCATACTTGCTGCCATCCGGTTGGGCGACATACGTTTTTGTAAACATGATGTGCCCTGCCAGGTGCCCGTCAAGTTCTGCCACTAAGTCCAGTTCCGGAAGATAATTTCCGCCATTGCGTAGGTCTACGGCAAAGTCCTGTTCGGTGCCGTCTCTGTGTTCGGCAGTTTCAAAAGCCGTCTTTATCAAATTATATACGATAGGATAATCCGCTTCTGTTGTTTGTCTTACTATAATATTCGTTTTCATATTTCTTTGTTTTTAAATAATACATAGATTGAATCATTACAGAGAAATGCTCTCCGTAAAGTTTTCAAATAAAAGGGTGCAAAAAATTTGTTCGAGACATGAAGTATGTCGAACAAAACAGAATAGTCCAGCCTGAGAGAAGAATTACCAGGCTGTTATTACGCGGATATTTTCGAAGTTTGTAGTTTCACGCCGCAAAGATAGGAAAGTTTGGATATGCAAACGAATAAATAATCAAAAAAATAATGCTGCATGTCTGTGAATCAGATTTTTTCGTGTACATTTGTCAAAACTAAAATTAGACAGCTATGATAGAAATTCCTGAATCTACTACCATTAGCCGCCAGGCTACAGACGTATTGAAAGACAAGATCGTTGCCGATGTAATAAACGCCACCAGTCCGCACCGCTTTGCCTGGTTCAATGGAGACGCAACAAAATATCCGGAGCTCCTGATAGGAAAAGCCATAGAATCTGTCAATGGTTATGGCTCTTTCATCGACATCCGTTTCAATGAAGATACCCATCTGGCCATCGGTGACGGTACCCATATGAAATATTACACCGCCACAGAGAAATGTCCTACTAAATTTCAGTTACTCATCGCTTTTGAAGATGACACCTATCTCGTCTTCACAGTGGCTATGTATGGCGCCATCTATGCTTTTAAAGGAGAATTTGATAATATCTACTACCGTGGCGGCATGGAAAAAACCTCCCCGATGGAAGACCGTTTCGACTTTCCTTTCTTTGAAAGCATGATTGCAGGTATCGGGAAAGACATTTCGGTGAAAGCATTGCTGGCTACGGAACAACGTATTCCGGGACTGGGCAACGGTGTATTGCAGGATATTCTGTACAATGCCCGCATCCATCCCAAACGAAAAATCAGCACCTTGTCCGCCGAAGATAAGGAACAGCTTTTTCATGCTGTCAAAGGCACGCTGGCGGATATGATAGAAAAAGGAGTACGCGATACGGAAAAAGACTTCTACGGAATTCCCGGTAAGTACATAACCCGGCTTTCCAAGAATACCTATACGAAGCCCTGTCCGCAATGCGGTTCACGAATCATAAAAGAAGCCTATCTGGGCGGCAGTGTCTACTATTGTCCATGCTGCCAGCAATAAAGGCAAGCATACTTTAATACACAGTCTTATGAAGCTGTTTACTATTCTACTATTATTATCATGCCTCATCTCGTGTGGTCTGCGTCCCCAAAAGAGTATAGACGACCGCATCAATGAAGCCATCGAACTGCAAAAGAACAAGCAACCGGAAAAAGCCATGGCAATCTACTACCAGGTGCTTCCGGAGGTGGAAGACTTGAGCAAACGATCCGTAATATGTTACAATTTAGGAGTAATGTATCTGTGGGACCGCGTATTCGACAAAGCATATGATATGCTTCATCAGGCCTACATTTGCGACTCTATCCTGAAAGATACCGCCGCCATGAGCAACCGGCTCAACTGTATGGGGAGTGCCCTGAACCACATGCAGGACTCCTTAAACGGAGAACGGCTACAAAGAAAAGCCCTGCGTCTGGCACATGCCGTAAACGACTCCGCCATGCTCTACGAACTGTACAGCCACTTTGAATACGTACACCAGCGTCTGAGACAATGGGACTCGGTAGCCCACTACATACAGCTTGCCATCCGCTATACCCCCGCAGGCCAATCTCCATCAAAACAATATGCCGTTCTGGGTGAGGTATACCGCATGAAAGGCGACGCAGACTCCGCCCGTTACTATTATAAGAAAGGAATAGCCTGCCCGGAAATGGATGCACGGCTGCCGGCTTACTTTTATAGTGCCCAATTGGAATCACACCTCGACAACCATCAGAAAGCCTACGAACACCTGCTTGCCTACACCATGAGTGCAGACACCATCTACGCCCAACAGAAAACCACCGAACTGGAAAAACTGTCTTACCGGCACGAAGCCGAAATGAAAGTGCGCATGGTAAAAGAGAAACAGCATTTCTACATCGGCTTAGGCATTTTAGTGTTCGTAACCGCCGCCTTCATCTTCCTGCTTATCGTGCAAACTCTCCGGAAACGGAGACGTATCATCCGGCTGGAATACGAGAACGAACTGAAAAATCTCCGCGAGAAAATAACTTTGCTAAAAGGGAACCTATACTCCGAAAGCCACGAGAAAGAGCACATGCTTCAACAAATGGAAGAACAAATCAGCCAGTTGCGCAGCGTTTCCTTCCGTCGCACTCCCATTTCCCGTCGTCTTGACACTCTTGCCGCCCAAAACAGCAAGGAGAAGAAGAACATCAAAGTGATGACCGAAAAGGAACAGGTCGAGTTGAAACAAGTCATCTTCGAAATCTATGGAGATTACATCAGCCAACTGCAAAGTCAATACCCCAAACTGACGGAAGCAGATTTGCTTTATTCCTGCCTCGCTTCTGCCGGATTAAGCACTTTTGCCATTGCCCTCTGCTTCGGCAACACCGACACCGGCATCGTTGCCCAACGCAAACGCCGATTGAAGCTAAAAATGGAAACAGAAGAGACGGAAGAAGAGTAAAATGTCATAACTCATTACAACATTTCACTCATTTACAACAGATTACATTTTCCGAATGTCATCCGTTTTTTTTCTTTCCCTGCTCGTACAAGCTTAACTTTGTTGCATCAAAACAATAACTAAACGTATGCAACAAAGACACGAAAACAGAAAGACCTACTTTCAGGAACTGGCAGCGACCAGTGAACTTCATTTCCTTCCCTACATTCGCCGATTCACCTCCGTCACTCCCCAAAGCCGGATTCTTGAAATCGGTTGTGGCGAAGGAGGAAACCTGCTACCCTTTGCCTGCCTCGGCTGTCGGGTTACAGGGATTGATTTATCCGAAAATCGCATTCGGCAAGCCCGCCAATTCTTCCAGGAAGAAGGAATACCCGCCACTTTCATTGCTTCGGATATTTTTCAAATTACACATTTGGAAGAAGCGTTCGACATCGTACTGATTCACGATGTCATAGAGCACATCTCCGGAAAACAACGCTTTCTGGAGCATATTAAGTGTTTCCTCGCTCCCGGTGGAATCCTCTTCATCAGCTTTCCCGCTTGGCAAATGCCTTTTGGCGGGCATCAGCAGATTTGCCGGAACAGGTGTGTTTCACGTCTGCCTTTCATCCATTTATTACCCGCAGGTGCCTACAGTGGTTTACTGCACCGCTTCGGCGAAAGCCAGGCACGCATCAAGGAACTTCTCGACATACGGGAATGCCGGACAAGTATCGAACTATTCGAGAAACTTCTCTGCACCTCCCGCTATCGAATTCTTCACAAACAATTCTGGTTTATCAATCCGCATTACGAACAGAAATTTCACCTTAAACCGCGTAAGTTGCCACGCCTCATCAGTTCGATACCCCATCTTCGCAATTATTTCTGTACCTCATGCTTTTATCTGATACAATTATGAGGAACCGTATCCAGGAGCTGGACTATCTGAAATGCCTGTTTATCATACTTATGGTCATTTTCCACCTGAGCTATATAGGAGGTAAGTATCCGTACGTCAAAAGCATCGTATATACTTTCCATATGCCCGCCTTTCTGTTGATTTCGGGTTATCTGATTAATGTGCATAAAAAGCCGAAAGTTTTTCTGAAAGCGATGGCATGGATATTCATTCCATACGCCATTATGGAAATCAGTTATGCCTGCATGTCTACGCTGTTTCCCGTTTGGGACGGGATAAAAGAAATCAGCGCCTCAGTTCTATTCAGCAAAGTGCTGCTTGATCCCATTGGGCCTTACTGGTATCTACACACATTCATATTATGTGGTACAACCCATTATTTCGTGCATACTTATTTCCGGGCAACTCCATTTATCCGTCTGTTGGTAACAGGCGGTCTTCTTCTACTTTTCTCCTACGTCTTTCATTTGCTGACATTTGCCAATGCTTTCTATTTCATGGCAGGCACCGCTATCCATCTAGGCAAACGTTCGTTCCTGTCTTGTTTTCCCTCTTCTTTTCTTGCCATTATCCCTCTGATCTTTCTGTGCAGTCAGCCGGAAAATCTGAACAGAGGCACTTTAGGAGGAATATTAATCACCGGACTGGTCATCAGCTTCTCGCTGTACATCTACAAACATCTTCCCCATACAGTGAAACAGGCTTCCCTGTTTATCGGAAAGAACACATTGCCTATTCTTCTTTTCTCCCCTGTCTTTACCGCACTGTCCAAACTCTTTCTGCCTTTCTTTTCGTTCGACCCGACAGGAATATGCTTTCTCTGCACCGCCACAGCCACCACCCTGTACGGTAGCATTCTCATAGCATTCTGTCTGGATAAAGCACACCTCTCTCCTTTCTTCTTCGGAAAGAAGATGCTTATATAAAAAATCGGCATTTCAATAGAATTAAATTCATTACTGCTCCGAAATGAGTGAAGTGTTTTTGTCTATTTGCCTAAATTTATTACCAACTAAACAACAAAATGTAACAATTTGATTATGAGCGCATATAAATAGGGGCTATCTCAGTCGTATACTTAGGATATCTCAGTATATGACTGAGGTACCCTAAGTATACGACTGAACTACCCTAAATATACGACCTGGGTTGGATATTTGCTTTTCGTAAAAGAATATTCTTTTCAGATATCATCTGAAAAGCCTCAACTGGCTACGCAACTCATGAAGTTCCCGTTGCATCTCTTCCATACGCTGCAACAGATGATGAATGGCATCGATTCCTTCCATATTGATGGATAAGTCATAATACATGCGGCTGTAACGTTCCACGTCCGGCAGTTGGGTGAACGTCAGATAGCGTTCACCGTCTTCGGTCGTTACATCTATCAACCCACCTTCCTGCAACAAGTCAATAAATGACGGTTCGATGTGGCATTTGCGACAATATTCGCTGACTATGATTAATTCGTTCTGCATGGTGCTACCTCCTTTTAGTTCATACTTTGAAGTTTACGGAACAACTCTTTCTGTTCTTCCGTCAAGTTCGTCGGTAGTTTCACGGAATAAGTCACAATGAGGTCACCGAACTGTCCTTCTTTCTTATATACAGGGAATCCCTTACCTTTCAGACGGGCTTTCGTGCCATTCTGGGTTTCAGGTTTCACTTTCAGTTTCACCTGTCCGTTCAAAGTGTCCACCAACTGGTCACCTCCCAAAAGAGCGGTATAAAGATTGATGGGGACATCCACGTACAAGTCATCACCCAGACGTTTGAACACCGGGTCATCCGCAATCACAAACGTGATATACAAGTCACCGGCAGGCCCGCCGTTCACACCTTCGCCACCGTAACCTTTCAACTTGATAACTTGTCCGTTTGCCACTCCGGCAGGAATGGTGATACGCACATTCTTTCCGTTCACGGTCAGAACCTGTTTGTGGGTTTGTGCCGCATCGCGGAGAGACAGGTTTAAGTCTGCATGATAATCCTGCCCACGGAAACCGGCATTAGCGCCTCCACTACGTCCCCGATGTCCGAACATGGACTCGAAAAAGTCAGAGAAACCGCCACCGGCACTTCCGGAGAACTCTTGTCCGTCGGACGAATACCAGTAACTACCGTTGCCGTCCGAGCCATATCCTGCGCCCGAACCTCCGAAACCGCCACCTCCAAAACCACCGAAACCACCGGCACCCGCCTCCTGTCGGGCTCGCTTCTGAGCTTCAAACTCATCGGCATGCTTCCAGTGCTCACCGTACTCATCGTACTTCTTACGCTTTTCAGGATCGCTCAGCACTTCGTTCGCTTCATTAATTGCCTGAAACTTATCCTTGGCAGTAGAGTCGTTCGGGTTCAGGTCGGGATGATACTTGCGTGCCAACTTGCGGAACGCTTTCTTTATATCATCCTGACTTGCCTTCTTGTCCACCCCAAGGACTTGATAATAATCTATATAAGCCATAGTCTATAATTTTAGTTTTTTCTTATATACCCTATCACAAATAACGCACCAAGCCCACTTTTTGAATACTAAAATACGTAAACGAAAATTAAAAAGAAGTATTACAAACTACAACATGAAGATACACAATAAATTACCCCTTTCATACTATCCTCATTAACACTACTTAAAATTCAAAAGAATGTAAACGACGCATAACATCAATTAATTATTTCTACTAAAAGTTCCTAAAATAAGCAGAAAACACTTTATTTGTATTTGAATAATGCAGTTACAGAGAGCAGATTTCCCCCAACCTTAATATATTGACTTATTATGAAAAGTAACCATTGGCTACTTACGGTAGCACTCACCTTCATCGCTCTGCAAGTAAAAGCAGATGCATGGATACGTATTAACCAACTTGGCTACTTGCCGCAAGCTGTAAAAGTGGCAGTGTTCATGAGCGAAGAACCAGCTGACATACAAGAGTATGCACTGGTAGATGCTTTCACCGGACAAACTGTCCGCACTTTCACCTCCACCAAGGCAACCGGAAAGATGGGCCTCATGAAAAGTACCTATCGTCTGAATTTCAGCGACTTCAATCAACCGGGAACTTACTATTTAAAAGCAGGCAAAGCCGTTTCTCCCAATTTCCCTATCAACAACCACGTGTACAACGGCACCGCCGACTTCCTGCTGAACTACATGCGCCAGCAGCGTTGCGGCTACAACCCTTTCCTGAAAGACAGTTGCCATGTGCATGACGGCTATATCCTGTATCACCCCACCAAGACAGGACAGCAGATCGACGTCCGCGGTGGCTGGCACGATGCTACCGATTACCTGCAATACACCACTACTTCCGCAAATACCATCTACCAGATGATGTTTGCCTATCAGGAAAATCCGGAATCTTTCGGTGACTTCTACGATGCAGCCGGACTTCCCGGCGCCAACGGTGTTCCTGACATCGTAGACGAAATAAAGTGGGGCCTCGACTGGCTGAACCGCATGAATCCGGCTCCCGGCGAATTGTACAACCAGATTGCTGACGACCGTGACCATGCCGGCATGCGCCTGCCCAACAAAGATGAGGTGGATTACGGTTACGGACCGGGTAAGGGACGCCCCGTTTATTTCTGTAGCGGCGAGCCTCAGGTGCGTGGTCAATTTATGAATGCCACTACCGGTGTAGCCAGCACAGCAGGCAAATTTGCTTCCTGCTTCGCCCTCGGCGCGCGCCTCTTGAAAGATTTTTATCCTGAATTTGCTGCTGAAATCGGTGCGAAGGCTGATGCAGCCTATCAGGAAGGTGTAAAGAAACCGGGCGCCTGTCAGACAGCATCCGTCAAGTCACCCTATATCTATGAAGAAGATAACTGGGTAGATGATATGGAACTCGGTGCCATGGAACTTTTCAAAAGCACCGGAGATTTAAAATACCTGGAACAAGCCGTTGAATACGGACGCCGAGAACCCGTCACTCCGTGGATGGGTGCCGACAGTGCGCGCCATTATCAATGGTATCCATTCATGAACATGGGACACTACCACCTGGCAACCGTAAACAACGACCGTCTCAGTAAAGAATTTATCCGTAACATGCGTGCAGGCATCGTCCGTACTTATGAAAAAGCTGTCGAAAGTCCCTTCATGCACGGCATCCCCTATACTTGGTGTTCCAACAATCTGACCACTGCCATGCTGACGCAATGTCGTCTGTATCGCGAAACAACAGGCGACGAAACTTACAAAGAAATGGAAGCCGCCATGCTCGATTGGTTATTCGGTTGCAATCCCTGGGGCACTAGTATGATTGTGGAACTTCCTCTTTATGGAGATTATCCCTCGCAGCCGCACTCTTCATTACTCAATGCAGGTGTAGGAAATACTACAGGCGGCGTAGTGGACGGCCCGGTTTACCGTACCATTTTCGAAAGCCTGCGTGGAGTGAACATGACAGGTATCCCCGGCACTCCCGGTCAGGATTACGAACGCTTCCAGCCCGACCTGATGGTTTATCATGACGCCATCCACGATTATTCCACGAATGAACCGACTATGGACGGAACAGCTTGTCTCACTTATTATCTCTCTGCCATGCAAAAAGATGGAATGAAGCAAGCAGGTATCCAGGGCGATAAGAATGTATATGTAAACGGAGGCATTATCCGTACCGACCCATCAAAGAAACAGATAACACTCGTCTTCACTGCTGCCGATAAGGCTGACGGTGCAGATGCCATCATCAGTACATTGAAAAAGCATGGCATTAAAGGTGGTTTCTTCTTCACTGGTGAATTTTATGAGCTTTATCCTGATGTAGTAAAGCGCCTACGCAAAGAAGGGCACTTAGTAGGCAGCCATAGTTATGGACATTTATTGTATATGCCGTGGGAAAACCGCGACTCACTGTTAGTGACTCGTGAGGAGTTTGAACAGGATATGCTGAAAAGTTACGAAGTTCTGCGCAAAGCAGGCATCGAGTATAAAGACGTTCCCGTCTATATCCCACCCTACGAATATTATAATAAAGAAATTGCCGCATGGGCAAAAAATATGGGTATCCAGGTTATCAACTACACCCCCGGCACCATGACCAATGCTGATTACACTACCCCGGACATGGGACAGAAATACCGGAGCAGTAAATTCATCTATGACAAGGTTATGGAAGTAGAGAAAAAGGAAGGTCTGAACGGACATCTGATACTGATACATTTTGGTACGGATGACCGCCGCACGGACAAATTCTACAACGGGTATCTGAACAAAATGATTAAGACGCTGAAACGGAAAGGCTACACTTTTGTACCAGTTCTCGAAGCGGTAGGGATGTAATCCATACACATAGTTATTATAGAAAAGGTTAGTTAAAGGTTATCATGCAAAGGTATTTAAGGTAAATATTCAATCGGTTTGTTTTCAGTAAACTTTCTCCCACCCCCAAGGGAGAAAGTTTCAGACCAAAGCTCCATGCCTGCGAAGGTCCGGGGCTTTTTACTTATTGCCAAAGGGTATCTTTACTATATTATAAAGCCTCTTTCACCGCCTGCAACAAGGATTGAATATCCTCTTCCGTCGTATCAAAAGAAGTCACGAAGCGAATTTCATTTTCCGCTTCATTCCAAAAGTAAAAGAAATAAGATTTCATCAGTTTATCAATTGCCGGGCGAGGCATAGTCAGGAACAACTGATTGCTCTCCATCTTTTGAGTGAAATGTATTCCGGGCAATGCTTTCAGACCTTCGTACAGTTTCTGCGCCATCTCATTGGCATGCGTCGCATTTTTCTTCCAGAGTTCATTCGTCAGATATGCCGTGAACTGACAGGAAAGGTATCGCAACTTGGAGGCCAGTTGTGCCGATTGTTTCCGCACGTAAAGTGCTTCCTTCTTTAAATCTGGATTGAAAATAATCACGCTTTCGCCCAGCATCAACCCGTTCTTCGTTCCGCCGAAACTAAGAATATCAATGCCACAATCTGCTGTCAGTTCCTTAAAACTAAGATTCAAAGCCACACAAGCATTGGCCAGGCGTGCTCCGTCCATATGCACGTACATTCTATATTCATGCGCCAGAGTAGTCAAAGCTTTCAGTTCTTCCGGAGTATATATAGTGCCCAATTCCGAGCATTGAGAAATATAAATTGCTCCCGGTTGGGAATGATGTTGTTCACCAAAATTCTTCAGATATGGGCGCACCAGTTCAGGGGTAAGTTTGCCATCAGAGGTTGCAATGGTTCGTATCTGGCATCCTGTCATGCGTGCAGGCGCACCACATTCGTCCACATATATATGTGCTGTCTCCGCACAAAGGATTAAATTGTAAGGGCGCGTTGCCAACTGCAAAGCTACGGCATTACTGCCCGTTCCATTGAAAACGAACAACGGTTCACAATCAGGAGTAAATGTCTCTTTTATTTTACGAACAGCTTCCTCTGTCCAAGGGTCGTCACCATAACCTACCGCATGATTTTGGTTTGCCCGGTTCAAAGCTTCCATCACTAATGGATGCACACCGGAATTGTTGTCTGAAGCAAAACTTCTCATAATTATATTGATTGACTTTTCTAAGAATGTGCAAAGGAACAAAATAATCTGTTAGCTAAAAAGCAAAGAGGCGAGGATTTTTGGAAATCCTCGCCTTCATTCAAGCTTTCAATCGGTTTTTTCGTTTGTTACCCGATATAAACATTCACGCCCAAAAAAATGTAGAGCTCTTCGTTCTCCTGGTGCAATACAATCTTGTCTTCACAAGCTAACCATCCCAAGGCGGCTCCCAGTTCTTTGTCCTTCAGCCCGGACTTTCTCTTCAAAGTCCCATAGTCCCATTTGGCATAATTGCTAAGCAACCTCCAAACTTTGCCTGCGTTCAGGCCGATGTCGCTTTTGTTCATCTCTTTTCGTCATTAAAAAGGTTAAATAATTGATTGGTGATTTGTTTAGGTTATCTATTCTCACCCTAAAGGTATCACTTTTTATTTATAAAACACAGAAAACAAACAAAAGATATCTTTTTTAATCAAAATTGTAACAGTTTCGTAATAACATACAGAAAATATGAGAAAATACTGACCAATAAACAGAAAAAAAGACCACAGCCCTCTCATAAAAGAGAGATGCTGTGGTCTTTAGTATATTATATATTCAGGGAAAACAGGTATTACATCATACCACCCATGCCGCCCATGCCGGGAGCACCCATTGGCATTTCAGGTTTATCTTCCTTCTTTTCGACAATTACACATTCGGTAGTCAGGAACATACCAGCGATAGAAGCTGCATTTTCCAAAGCTACGCGGGCCACCTTGGCAGGGTCAACCACACCTGCAGCGTGCAAGTTTTCATAAACATCAGTACGAGCATTGTAACCATAGTCACCTTTACCTTCACGCACTTTCTGCACTACAACAGCACCTTCCTTGCCTGCATTGGCAACAATCTGACGCAGCGGCTCTTCGATAGCACGTTTGATGATGTCAACACCTGTAGTTTCGTCGATGTTGTCGCCCTTGAAGCCTTCCAGCACATCAAGCGCACGGATGTAAGCCACACCACCACCCGGTACGATACCTTCTTCAATAGCAGCACGAGTTGCACGCAAAGCATCATCTACACGGTCTTTCTTCTCTTTCATTTCAACTTCAGAAGCAGCACCAACGTAAAGAACTGCAACACCACCCGACAACTTAGCCAGACGTTCCTGCAATTTTTCTTTGTCATAATCGGACTTTGTAGCAGCAATCTGAGCCTTGATTTGTTCGCAACGTTCCTTGATATTTTGTTTGTCACCGGCACCGTTTACGATAGTAGTGTTATCCTTAGAAACAGTTATCTTGTCAGCAGTACCCAACATTTCGATGGTAGCCTGTTCCAGTTTCAAACCCTTTTCTTCGCTGATAACTACACCACCGGTCAATACGGCAATATCTTCCAACATTTCCTTGCGACGGTCGCCGAAGCCCGGAGCTTTTACAGCACAAATCTTCAACTGAGAACGCAGACGGTTTACAACCAACGTAGTCAAAGCTTCGCTATCTACATCTTCTGCAATTACCAACAGAGGACGACCAGTTTGTACGGCAGGTTCCAGAATAGGCAAGAAATCTTTCAGGTTAGAAATCTTCTTGTCATAAATCAGGATATACGGTTTTTCCATTTCGCATTCCATTTTCTCCGTGTTGGTAACGAAGTAAGCAGAAAGATACCCACGGTCAAATTGCATACCTTCTACTACACCAATGGTAGTGTCAGTACCTTTAGCTTCTTCAATAGTGATTACACCATCCTTAGAAACTTTCCGCATAGCGTCAGCAATCAGTTTACCGATAATCGGATCATTGTTGGCAGAAACAGAAGCAACCTGCTCAATCTTATCATAATTGTCACCTACTTTTTCAGCTTGTGACTTAATAGACTCAACCACTTTGGCAACAGCCTTGTCAATACCACGTTTGATATCCATCGGACTTGCACCAGCAGTTACGTTCTTCAAACCTTCAGCCACAATAGCCTGTGCCAATACAGTAGCGGTAGTAGTACCGTCACCAGCATCGTCACCAGTCTTGGATGCCACTTCTTTCACCAGCTGTGCACCTGTGTTTTGGTATGCATCAGACAGTTCCACTTCCTTAGCTACAGTCACACCGTCTTTCGTGATATGAGGAGCACCGAATTTCTTTTCGATAATCACGTTACGACCTTTCGGGCCGAGAGTTACTTTCACAGCATTTGCCAGTGTATCGATACCTTTTTTCAATTGGTCGCGGGCATCGATATTGAATAATATTTCTTTTGCCATAATGATATTTACAATTTTATGATTTTACAATTACTATATTAACCTAACACAGCGAGTACGTCACTTTGACGCATGATGAGATATTTAGTACCTTCAACTTCCAGTTCTGTACCAGCATATTTGCCATACAAAACAGTGTCACCCGTCTTCAATACCATTTCTTCATCTTTCGTACCGTGACCAACTGCCACAACTTCACCTTTCAAAGGTTTCTCTTTTGCTGTATCCGGAATAATGATACCGCCAATTGTCTTTTCTTCTGCAGGTGCAGGGAGTATCAGCACTCTGTCTGCCAATGGTTTAATGTTCATAGTTCTTTTGTTTTTTTATTATGTTATACATTTTATATATTATAGTAATGTCTTGTCTCACTTTTGACGAGACGTAAAACAAATTACGAAAAGCGTGCCAAACGGCAAAGCTGGACTTCTGTCAGTGTAAAACTGCCAATTTGGCAAAGAGTAAGACAATATTCCATTATCTTTAGAGAAGATAAGCGGCATTTCAGCACAACTTTTTCATGCAAGCACGAAAGTTCTGCTTTTGATTTGCATTATCTTTGCAGCTTCAAAAAACGATTTTAGAACATGAATGCAGTATGGATTGTTTTGCCCATTCTCACTTTATTAATGTTTGAACTGGGACTTACGCTTGAAATTAAAGATTTTAAATTATTTCGCCAACGCCCCTATCCTGTAATCGCAGGATTACTGGGACAGATAGTTTTGCTGCCTGCATTGGCATTGGCATTAGGTCACTTGTTTCATCTGGAGCCTTTATTTTTTATCGGATTGGTGCTGATTACTTGTTCCCCCGGTGGCAGTTCCTCTAATATATTCTCCATGATAGCCAAAGGCGATGTGGCATTGTCCGTATCACTGACTGCACTCAGCAGCATTATCACGTTATTCACCCTCCCCGTCATTATGGAGTTTGCTACTCAGATTGCCGGAGATAACAGCGGAATAACCATACATTTACCGATTGGTAGCCTCATCGTCCAAAATTTACTACTCATGCTGTTCCCGATTGCAACAGGTGTTCTGACAAAATGCTTCTGCCCTAAAGTTGCCGAACGCATACACAAAATATTATCCAAAATGGCTTTCCCTGCACTGATTTTATTGGCTACTATCTTTTTCATCCAACATCACGAAACGATTGCCGCACAGATTGGCCGATTAGGATTATGCATCACAATGATGATATTACTCGCTATGGGTGGCGGATATTTAATCTCCCGCCTGATGAAACTGAATCGAAAAGAACAGCGTACACTCATTATTGAAATAGGTATGCAGAATGCTGCGCAGAGTATCGCTATCGCAAGTAGTCCGTTCATATTCAATAATGACATTATTGCTATACCGGCCATTATTTATGCGCTGATGATGAATGTCATATTATTAGTATATGTGAGTGTAGTGAAACGAAGATAATTCACACAAAGCACCATAAAAACAATCAGAAGAAATCTTGCTTTATTCGGAATTAATACCGAAATTTGTATATATCAAGAAGCAATCTTAAAAACCTCAACGATATGAAACACAAGAACTTTCTCTGGTTACTACTATTATCATTTATCAGTTTGACCACCATTGCCCAAGAATCGGAAAAGCTTGTCAAAACAATCTATATAAATGCCAGTGAGTCTATCCTCTTTGACAGGGTTATTGACTTCGTACAGAATGATGAGTATTTCATTTTATCACTGGATAAACAGGCTGGTTTCATACAAGCTCAGAAACCTATTGAGGCAAAGAAAGTATTCAGAATAAATGAACGGAGAACTTTGAACTTCATCATCAAACCCATAAATGAGAACTTATCTCAGATAACTTTAAATATTCGTTGCGAAGAGAAAAAATGGGGAGGTAGTCAATCCGGATACGTCTATTATTACGATGATAAAGGGGTTAGCCAGAATAGTGATTTATATCAGACCGTATGGGATGAGCTAAAATCGGCATTAACTCCCTATCGTCAGGTAATACTTGCTCCTACTTCTGACTCAATGGTATCCGTTCCTGCTGAAATAACCTTAAATTCCCTGCCAAAAACTTTTTTAAAAGATGGATTTCCATTGTTGGTGGAACGTTGCCGCAAAGTTCTCTCATCAGCCTATATGGCACAAAAGCTAATCAGTGAACACACAAATATTCCCGGTTGGGAAGGATATCCAGTGAAACTCTATGAGTACCACACCGGAAAAGATACAAAAAAAGGAGTACCTAAACGCGGATTGGTTTATCTACTGAATCCAAGTGCAGAACAACTTGCCACATGGATTGCCACTACCTGCTGGGAAGTGAAACAAAGTACAGATACCACATATCTATATAAACTTGCCGAATTCATTAAACGTCAATCGGGCGCCCAATTCCCAGTGCAGGGAGTAGTATATGAGGATATGTACACCAAAGGCTTCTATGAACCATACATTTTTAAAGATGGAGTAACCGTATACGTGGCAGACAGTACAAAAATGCCTGTAGACAAACATTGCACCAACGAACAACTGGAATTTTATCTGCACCTGAGAAATGCCGACTTAAAGCCAAACACCGGAAGATATGCCCGCATTTGCAGTACAAACCGCACCCAATATTATAAAAACGGAGGTAAAACAGACGTAGGAGATAATGAGGAACACCGTAGCCAGGCATGGTTGGATGTAGTTCGCCAACTCTATCAGTTAGCGTGGCTATCAGACCGTAATGAATTGATGATTGCCTGGGCAAGAGAACAACTATAACAAGAAGCTAACTTCTTGTCTACAGGGAATTAAGTTCTCATTTACAAGAAGTTAACTCCATAAAATCGGAACGTTAAGTCTGTCTATTCGACATCCAAATCCAGGTCACAACTTAACTCCGTAGAATATCCCTGCCAGAAACTCTTGGTAGAGTGTACCAAAGCACTCCCCATCAGGAAAAGGAATATTACGGCTATTAACGTCATCACCATACCGATGGCTGCATAATACTTCGGTTCTAAAACATCCATAATAGTTATCTTTGTTAGGTTAATACCACAAAGATAACCAAGATGGATTACAAAGGGTTTACTCTTTGATGAAGTTTTTATTTCTTTAAAGTTTGTATCAATTCTTCGGCCGTGACAAGGCTCTGTTCACCGGTTTCCATATTTTTTAGTGTCACCTTGTTTTCATTCATTTCGTTCTCACCCACCAGTGCCACAAATGGGATGTTCTTAGAGTTAGCATACCCCATCTGTTTCTTCATTTTAGATGAGTCCGGGAAGATTTCAGCACGGATACCTTCTGCACGTACCTTAGCAAGTACATTCAATGAGAAGGCAGCTTCTTTCTCACCAAAGTTGATAAATAAAAGTTGTGTACTGTTTACCGCTTCTTTCGGATAAAGATCGAGCTGATTCAGTACATCAAAGATACGGTCGGCCCCAAAAGAGATGCCCACACCAGATATACCTGCCATACCAAACACACCCGTCAGATTATCATAACGGCCACCACCTGTGATACTTCCTATTTGTACATCCAACGCTTTCACCTCAAAAATAGCACCTGTATAATAGTTCAGACCGCGGGCAAGCGTCAAGTCTAGTTCCAATTCATTTTTCAAACCGAAAACAGCAAGGGTTTTCAATATGAACTCGCTCTCTTCCACGCCCTTCTGACCGATTTCACTTCCGGCAAGCACTTCTTTCAGAGTGGCCAGCTTTTCTTCGTTCGTACCGTTTAGCAGGATGATAGGTTGCAGCTTGGCAATAGCCTCATCGCTGATACCTTTTTCTTTCAGTTCTGCATTCACATTCTCCAAACCGATTTTGTCCAGTTTATCAATGGCTACGGTAATATCTACTATCTTGTCAGCTTCACCAATTATTTCGGCAATACCTGTCAGAATCTTACGGTTATTAATCTTAATACAAACGCGGATACCAAAATGGGTGAAGACGGTATCGACAATCTGCATCAATTCCACTTCATTCAGCAGAGAATCACTGCCCACCACGTCAGCATCGCATTGATAAAACTCACGATAACGTCCCTTCTGCGGACGGTCGGCTCGCCAAACGGGTTGTATCTGATAGCGTTTGAAAGGGAACGTTATTTCATCACGGTGCATCACCACGTATCGTGCAAACGGCACAGTGAGATCATAGCGCAATCCTTTCTCACAGAACTTACTGGCAAGCTTGGTAGCATTGCGACTCAGTAATTCTTCATCAGTCAGTCCAGAAAAATAGTCACCAGAATTCTGTATCTTAAACAGAAGTTTATCACCTTCTTCACCATACTTTCCCATCAGTGTGGAAAGCATTTCCATTGCAGGTGTTTCAATCTGCTGAAAGCCATAAAGGTGGTATACATCACGGATGGTGTTGAATATATAGTTACGCTTCGCCATTTCTACCGGCGAAAAGTCACGGGTTCCTTTGGGAATACTTGGTTTTGCTGCCATAATAGTTTCAATTACTTTTAAAAACGAAGTGCAAAGTTACAGGTTTTTATCGAAATAAGAAAAGAGATGAGGTTGTTTTCTATAAAACAGACCGTCTATTCACATGGAACAGACGGTCTGCTTTTTAGCTTATATATAAAGACGAAGATTAATCTCTGCGTCCCATAAATATCATGATATAGTAAATCAGCGTTGCCAATGAACCCAATGCAGCCACTACATACGTATAAGCAGCAGAACGAAGTGCGTCTTCGGCTTGCTTATGATTGTAGGAGTTCGTAATGCCCGAACGGCTCAACCATACCAAAGCCCGTTTGCTGGCATCAATTTCCACCGGCAAAGTAATGAAGCTGAACAACGTAGTCATGGCAAACAAAATGATACCTGCCAGCAATAACTGCGGGAATGTGTTCAGCAGCAAAATACCACCCAGCAACAACCAAGTCATCCACTGTGAAGCGAATGATACTACCGGAACCAACTTACTACGCATCGTCAACGGAGCATAAGCACGCGCATGCTGCACAGCGTGTCCGCATTCGTGAGCAGCAACGGCAGCAGCCATGATACTGTTACTTTCGTATACACCTTCACTCAGATTCACTGTCTTATTGGCAGGATTATAGTGGTCTGTCAGTTGTCCCGGCGTATGTGTCACTTGAACATCATAGATTCCATTGTCATGCAACATCTGGAGGGCAACATCTCGGCCCGTCATTCCGTTACCGGTAGGGATTTTGGAGTATTTCTTGAACTTGTTCTGCAAGTTCATTTGCACCAGCCAGCTTACTACAGCTATACCAATAAAGATAATCCATTGTATTCCTATCATTCCTTCCATATTCTTTTTCTGTTTTTAGTAATTAAAAATGTGTCGTTTGTTATATACAATACAAATTGTTTGCCAAAAATAAAGGGAAACTGTGAGCTTTACTACAGTTTCCCTTATCTTTTAGGAAGAATTAGCGAAAAAGGACTATTGCCCAACAAGTTGTAACTCTACCACATAATCCGTATCTACAGGAGCTTCCGATAATTGCAACACAATTCCCTGTCCGGCACGGGCGACACGCACAGGAGATTGATCCTTAAACAAGAACGCTTTCTTCACCATTTTTCCATCCAAAGGCAAGTACAATGCATTATCCTTCAAGTTCAGGATATGAACAAAAAGACGATTCCCTTTTTGTGTTGTCACTCCCCAGTCGTGCGGAGAAACGATGCCGCCACGCGTACCATAAATGGTCTCACCATAAACTTTCATCCACTCTCCCATTTCTTTCAAGCGTTGAACAGAAACTTCCGGCAAGCATCCGTCCGGCTGAGGACCGATATTCATCAGCAGGTTTGCATCCTTTCCGGCAGCCTTTACCAGATAGCGTATCAAAGTCTTCGTAGATTTATAGTTCTGGTCAGTAATTTTATATCCCCACATCCCATTCATAGTTTCACAGGTTTCCAGTGGTAAATGACTGACATCTTGCCCTGAAAGTCCGGCTCTGTTCTCACCCGGTAAATCACGTTCAAAAATCTGTATGTCTTCACCGGGGAAAGGTGTCTGATGATGGTTATTACCAACCAGACAAGCGGGTTGCAGGCGATGTATCATGGCATACTGTTCGGGAAGTTGCCAGTCAAAATCCGGATTTGCATCCTGATCCCACCAACCGTCAAACCAGATGGCACCTATCGGGCCGTAATTCGTTAACAACTCTGTCAGTTGGTTATTCATGAAAGTATAATAACTCTTCCAATCTCCTTTCGGATTAGGTCGTCCGGTTCCGCGCCCTGTGCGTCCCCATGGGGCATCCTCACGATACCAGTCGATATGGGAATAATAGAAATGAAGCCGGATACCTTGCTTATGGCATTCATCTGCCAGTTCTTTCACAATATCACGTTTGAAAGGAGTGGCATCTACTATGTTATAATCAGAGTATTTGGTATGAAACATGGAAAAACCTTCATGATGACGGCTTGTGAAACAGATATACTTAGCTCCGGATGCTTTGATGGCACTCACCCATTCGGCAGCATTGAATCGGGAAGGATAAAAGCCACCTGCCAGTTTCGCATATTCTTTGTAGTTCAGATTATTGTTGGTCATGGTCCATTCTCCGGTGGCCAACATGCAATACAAGCCCCAATGCAGAAAGATTCCGAACTTATTGTCCTGAAACTCTTGACGGGCTTTCAGATTTTCGGCAGACGGTTCGTAGGTCTGCGCCTTTGCAGGCAGAAAGGAGACTGCAAACAGGAGAGATAAAATAATAGGTGTTTTCATCATAAGTATACGGATTGGTTACTAATAGTTTGTCTAAAAAGGAATAACTTTGTGTATCCGATTGAAACGTTTTTCGCCCCTACAAGCGCTATGACATTGCCTGTAGGGGCGAAAAAATATTCGCCCGCCCAATAGCAAAACTTTCTTGGGCAGCCTTATAACAATTTACTATTCCTCTGTATAGCGTTCGATAGTCTGTCCACGGTCGGGACCTACGGAAACAATCTTGATGGGTACACCAAGTTGTTCTTCCAGGAACGTCAGATAGGCATTGAATTCTTCGGGGAATTCATCTTCGCTCTGCATTCTCGTCATGTCGGTTTCCCAACCGGGCAACTCAACATAAACCGGCTCAATGCCTTCATTGATATCATACGGGAAGTAATCGATTTCTTCGCCATTCATCTTATAAGCCACGCAAGCTTTGATAGTCTCAAATGAATCGAGCACGTCGCTCTTCATCATAATCAATTTGGTAACGCCGTCTACCATAATGGCATACTTCAACGCAACCAAGTCGATCCATCCGCAACGACGCTTACGTCCTGTTACCGAACCGAATTCATGTCCCAGCGTACAAATCTGATCACCCGTCTTGTCAAAAAGTTCTGTCGGGAACGGACCGGCACCCACACGTGTACAGTATGCTTTGAAGATACCATAAACCTCACCAATCTTATTAGGAGCCACACCCAAACCGGTGCAAGCGCCTGCACAAATTGTATTGGAAGAGGTTACAAACGGATAAGAACCGAAATCAACATCCAGCATCGTACCCTGCGCACCTTCACAAAGCACAGTCTTTCCACTGTTCAGCAAGTTGTTTATTTCATGCTCGCTGTCCACCAACGGGAATTGTTTCAGGTATTCTATACCTTCCAACCAGGTCTTTTCCAACTCTGTCAGGTCGTACTCATAGTTCAAGCCTTCCAATATTTGCTCATGGCGTGCTTTGGCTTCAGCATATTTCTGTTCAAAGTTATGCAGAATATCACCTACACGCAGACCGTTACGGCTTACCTTATCAGTATAAGTCGGACCGATACCTTTACCTGTTGTACCTACTTTGGCATCACCTTTCGCAGCCTCGTAAGCAGCATCCAATATGCGGTGGGTAGGCAAGATAAGGTGCGCTTTCTTTGAGATATGCAAGCGCTCTTTCAGGTTATGGCCGGATGCTTCCAGCGCTTCTGCTTCTGCTTTGAAGAGAGCCGGGTCGAGCACCACGCCGTTACCGATAATATTCACCTTGTCACCTTGAAAAATTCCCGAGGGAATAGAACGGAGCACATACTTCTGCCCTTCGAACTCGAGCGTATGTCCGGCATTCGGTCCGCCCTGGAAACGAGCTACGACATCGTATCTCGGAGTTAACACGTCAACGACTTTGCCTTTGCCTTCGTCGCCCCATTGTAATCCTAATAGAACATCTACTTTCATTTTTCTTTCTTATGGTTATTACTTTTCTTCTTACGTTTATTGGCCCGGTCGCACTTGCTGCACAATCCATATAGATAAAGTGAATAGTGCGACAAACTGAACCGACTTAATTTGGTATTCCCAATGGCGTGCTGCAACTCCTCGTTCTGGAACTCGGTCACCTTGCCGCACTGTGTGCAGATCTGGTGGTGATGCGTATCACGATTATAACTCTTTTCGTATTGGGAAGAATTTCCGAACTGGTGTTTGATGACCAGACGGGCATTGATGAGAAGGATAATAGTATTGTAAAGAGTCGCGCGGCTTACACGGAAATTTTCCTGGTCGGCCATCAGCGAATAGAGTGTATCGATGTCGAAATGTCCTTCGATGGAGTAGATAGTATCGAGTATGGCATAGCGTTCGGGAGTCTTGCGATGCCCGTTCGCGTTGAGATATTCAGTGAATATCTGCTTTACCGTATCTTTCACATTCTGACTTTCCATTTTTTGGCGGCGCAGTTTTTTACAGCCAACAAAGTTAAGCCTTTTTTGCGGAAAGCAAATGAGAAAGGGAAAAAAATTAAAAATAAAGTGATAGGAAGAGGGAAGGGAGAAAGTATAAGATATAAAGTATGAAGTATAAAGGTATTAACTGGTTGCGTCATGATACTGTATACTTTATACTTCACACTTCATATTTTATTCCACTTCATATCTTACGAGATTATAAAGCAATTGTTCGATTTCCGTTTCTGCATGCTCCATCTCTTCCACCCGACGGCATACGCGGAAAGCATGTTCTTCGCTGTGCTGCATAAAACGGCGAATGGCTGCCATTACAGCATTCCGCACGTGGTAGGAACCTGTCAAGAAGGCGCAAACCGCCTGATCAAGAAACTCGTTTGCAGTGCGTTCATTCATATCACCTTTCTTCATCAGCAAGCGGGCGATGGTGAGGAAACCGCATGTCTGTATATACTCCCGCTCGTCTGCAATCCACTGGAAAGATTTAGCAGGAGCATAAGGAAGATGCTGAAACAGGTTCATAGAAGTAAGTTCCGCTATCTCGATATTCTGAATGCTCTCTACCCAAATATCAGCAATTTCCGGAAAAAAACTATCTATCGGTTGCAACAGTCCTGCCAGAATCTTGCATTCGCGGATATCCTCTTTCCACAGGGCTTGTGCCAAAGAATGATCTTTTTCATATCCTTCGGCAATCATCTTGATACGGGGAAGTTCTACACCGAAGTTCAGCTTGTAGACCAACCCTTTCTCACGCATACTTTGAGACACAGCTCCGTTCATAGAGAGACGGAGCTGAGTTTTTATATCTTTCAGTTGTTCATGTAAATCCATAAAAGAGTGACTTTTGATACAGTTAATTATTAACAGATGGAAGATTAGAATAATCCTTGCTGTAACGCAACATCTGCTCCGCATAACCCTCGTCATAAGTCACTTTTACATCAGTTATCTTACCATTCACATCTGTCACAGCTTCATACTTCGGATTTACAAATCCCTTATACGGAGCCAGATTCAACTTCTTATAACGTTCCAGAATTTCTGTATGCAAGACAGGATCTACCTTCACGGCATAGCTTTCCACGATGTCATGGGCAGCCTGATAGTCACCTGTAGACTTGATTCGTTGAATTTCGGACAGTAACTCACCGAAGAGTTCACGCAACTTTTCATAATCGTTCACTACAACATAAGTCTTACCATCTTTCTTCACCATCTCTACAACTTTATCAGCCGCCCCCTTCTCAAATACCCAGCGAGCAATAAGCTGACGGTTACGCATATGAGCCTCCTCCACATTATTGCCCGGCTCGATGCGAACCAACTGTGTCATCAGACCATTCATCAGATAAGTATAGTATTCGGCTTTGTAAGCATCTGCATTGGGTGTCAGTCCCAGCTCTACCAATTTAGGATCGGCCACATAGTACAAACCAAACAAATCGGCTCGTGCTTCCTCAATCGTAGAACCGTAAGCCTTCAAAGCATCCGGATCGACGCCCGGAAGCAACTTGCCGGAACCATGTCCCAGACATTCGTGCAAGTCCGTGTGAAGTTCACCGGTAAGGTCGGCATAATTATCTATTAATTTCAATTCAGCATCGCTGTACACAAATTCTTCATTAAATCCGTTGCCATGAGCCGCCTTATTATAAGCATCCGTAATGTTGCCGATAGTAACTGATTTGGAGCCATGATGGCTGCGTATCCAGTTAGAGTTGGGTAGATTGATACCGATAGCCGTTGCCGGATACAGATCACCTGCCAGGATGGCAGCAGTAATCACCTTGGCAGAAACACCCTTCACCTCATCTTTCTTGAACTGCTTGTCTACCGGAGAATGATCTTCAAACCACTGCGCATTGCCGCTGATAATCTCCGTGCGATGCGTGGCTTCCAAATCCTTAAAGTTCACCAACGATTCCCAACTTGCTTTCATTCCCAGCGGGTCGCCATAGCTCTCAGTAAAACCATTGACAAAGTCCACAAGGGAATTCAAGTCTTTCACCCACAAGATGGCATAATCATCGAATGTTTTTAAGTCACCGGTTTCGTAATACTCTATCAGTTTGGTGATGACCGCTTTCTGTTCCTGGTTTTCAGCCACAGTTTCAGCTTTCTTCAACCAATATACGATTTTATCAATAGCCGGTCCATACAAACCACCCACTTTCCATACCTTCTCCTGTATCTTGCCATTCTCTTTCACCAGACGGCTATTCAGCCCGTAAGAAACAGGTGTTTCATCGTTCGGATTCTTTATTGCATTATAGAAGTCCTCGGCCTCTTTTTGCGTCACGCCGTCATAATAATTACAAGCCGAAGTCAGCACCAAGTCCTCTCCTGCTGCCTGATTCACACGTTTCGGCATAACCGCAGGATCGAAAATAACGGGAGATAATTCATCACACAATTGTTCTGCGGTTTGCCCCTCAGCCAATGGCAGTGTAGAAGCATCCACGCCCAACACAGCCTGCCTGAAGAATTCAGGAGTAAAGCCCGGTACGAATTTCTCAGTACCATAATGATGATGAATGCCGTTGGAGAACCATACACGTTTAAGGTAGACTTCCATCGCCTTGAAATCAGATGCATTTTTGTCTCCTCCATATCCTTTATAAACCGCTTCCAACGTACGGCGAATCCGCAAGTTATACTTTCCGTTTTGGTCAAACAGAATATCACGGCCCTGCAAAGCAGCTTCCGTAAGATAATACACCAGCTCTTTCTGTTGGAGCGATAAGTTTTCGAAACCGGGAACCCGGTAACGTAGAATCTGTAAATCTGCAAATTGTTCCACTGTATAATCAAATTTATCTGCCTCGGCAGTTGTTGTCTTTGAGCCGCTACAAGCTGTCAATAGTGCAAAAGCGGCACATGCCATTAGTTGTTTCTTCATGTGTCGGGAGATATAGAGTTGGTATTAAAAAAGACGAAAAGGAAGTATCCCGAAACAAACGCCTCGGAATATTTCCTTAATCTATGCATTCTTCAACGCAGAATTATTGTTTCTTATCTGCGTGTTTTTTACGATATCCGTTAGGAGTTTCACCTACATTCTTATAAAATGCAGCGTAAAAAGACTGACGGTTGGCAAAGCCTACCATAGTGCTAATTTCTTCTACATTCTTGTCGGCATATCTCTTGTCCGTCAATAAATGCTTGGCATCTTTTACTCTGTACTCATTCAACAGGCATGAATAGTTCATACCAAAACGAGAATTTACTACAGCTGACAAATAGCGAGTGTTGGTTTTCAACTCTTTAGCCAAATCTTTAGCCGAGTAATCGGGATCTTTGTACTTCTTCTGCACTACAACGATATTCAAGATCCTGTCATACAATTCATCTGCCAATTCCGGACGAATCAACGAACGGTAAGCAGCATTTTTCTCTTTTTTTTCTCTCAGGTTGTAAGGGCGCTTCTTTGCGGCCGTTTCCTGATTCTTGTTTTCTAAATCACTCATTGAATTAACTGGTTAGGGTTTGTTAAAATATGCAAGCCCGAAGGATTTTCCTTTAGACCTTACAAAAGTCTGACATTTTTTTCTAATACGCAACTTTTCTCGTACATATTTTTGATTCATAAACAACGAAAAAGGTTGAAAAGTAGCATTTAAGCCGTTTTAATAAGAAACTTTAACTCTCGCAAAAGAAGTTATGATATAAAATGAATACGTTTTCTTATTTGTATCATATACAATAATTAATGTACCTTTGCAAGATAAAACTTCATCGCTGAAAATGATACAGACGCTCAAAAGATATTTTGGTTACGATACTTTCCGCCCTTTACAGGAAGATATTATCCGCACATTGTTGGATGGCAGAGATGCTTTGGTGCTAATGCCTACCGGAGGTGGGAAGTCCATCTGTTACCAGCTTCCGGCCCTGCTCTGCGAAGGAACTGCCGTAGTTGTTTCCCCCTTGATTTCCCTGATGAAAGACCAGGTGGAGGCACTTTGTGCCAACGGCATTGCCGCAGGCGCACTGAACAGCAGTAACGACGAGACGGAAAATGCCGCCCTGCGCCGCTCCTGCATGGAGGGAAAGCTGAAATTACTCTACATCTCACCTGAGAAATTAATAGCAGAAGCCAACTATCTTTTAAGAGATATGCATATCTCATTATTTGCCATTGACGAGGCGCATTGCATTTCTCAATGGGGACATGATTTCCGTCCGGAATATGCACAAATGGGATTTATGCACGAGATGTTTCCCAATATACCTATCATAGCCCTCACAGCCACAGCAGATAAAATTACACGTGTGGATATCGTAAGGCAGTTGCATCTCAACCAACCAAAGATTTTCATCTCATCTTTTGACCGCCCGAACCTCAGCCTCACCGTAAAACGGGGGTATCAGCAAAAGGAAAAGAGTAAAGCAATTCTTGATTTCATAGCCCGTCATCCGGGCGAAAGCGGCATTATTTATTGCATGAGTCGTAGCAAAACGGAGACAGTGGCACAGATGCTACAAAAACAAGGCCTCCGTGTAGCTGTCTATCACGCAGGACTCTCTTCTGCCCAGCGGGATGAAGCGCAGAATGATTTTATCAACGACCGTGTACAAATTGTTTGTGCCACAATTGCTTTCGGCATGGGAATTGATAAAAGCAATGTGCGTTGGGTCATCCATTACAATCTGCCCAAGAGTATAGAGAGTTTTTACCAGGAAATCGGACGTGCCGGACGTGATGGACTACCAAGTGACACAATGTTATTTTACTCTCTGGCCGACCTTATCTTACTTACGAAGTTTGCGACGGAAAGCGGGCAGCAAGGCATCAATCTGGAGAAACTGCAACGCATGCAGCAATATGCTGAAGCTGATGTTTGCCGCCGCCGTATCTTGTTGAGCTATTTCGGAGAGAGCACTACCGAAGATTGCGGCAACTGCGATGTGTGCAAAAACCCGCCCCAGCGTTTTGATGGAACTGTCATTGTACAAAAAGCTCTAAGCGCCATTGCCCGCACAGAGCAGCAGATAGGAACAAGTATTCTTGTGGATATTCTGCGGGGGAATATAAGTCCGGAGCTCTCTGAAAGAGGATACCAGCAACTGAAAACCTATGGTGCCGGACGCGAAATACCCGCCCGCGACTGGCAGGATTACCTCTTGCAGATGTTGCAACTGGGCTATTTTGAAATAGCATATAATGAGAATAACCATCTGAAAATAACGAGTAGCGGCAGCGATGTTCTCTTCGGGCGGGCGCAGGCACAGCTTGCTGTGATTCGCCGTGAAGAAACCGTCCCTGTCAAAGGAAGGAAGAAAAAATCCACTATTCCGGTCAGGGAGTTGCCCTTAGGGTTACCGAATACGGAAAGCGAAGAACTATTCGAAGCTCTGCGTGAATTACGGAAACGGCTCGCATCCCAGGAAGCACTTCCTGCCTATATCATTCTGTCCGACAAAGTATTGCACTTGCTCAGCATATCTCGCCCCACAACAATGGAGGAGTTCGGAAATATTAGTGGAATTGGCGAATATAAGAAGAAAAAATACGGGAAAGAATTTGTTGATTTGATTCGGAGGTATGTGTAAGCTTATACTTTTTCTTTCGCTTGTCCGAAAGAAAAAGTATCAAAAAGAAAGTACATCATCTGCACTGCTGCAACAACCCTCTAAGTTCAGCTTGCGGCACGCCAAGAGATATGGCCTTTTCAAAGTCCTGTTTAGCCAGATTTTTCTTCTTTTGGGATAAATAAATCTGTCCGCGCATCAGATAAGCTTCAGTCTGTGAAGGATTCAGTTTCAGAGCTTCTTCCAAATCAATCATGGCCAGATCAACATGCTGCATATCCTGCTCCACCCCGGCACGTGCCACGTACAAGGTAGCATCCTGCGGATTTTCAACCAGCATCTTATTCAATATCTCCAAGGCTTTCTGCAAGTTTCCATCTTTCTGTTCCAGAGTAGCCAGTCCTAAACGGGCACTATAATTCTGAGAATCGAGTTTCAATAACCGTTCATAATCTGCCCGCGCAAACTTCAAATCACGTTGGCTTGCATAGATATAGGCACGCATCAAGAGCGCTTCTTTATTATCCTTTTCCAAATCCAACACCAGAGAATAGTCTATACGTGCCTGGTCATTCCGTCCCATCTCAAGATTCAGCGCAGCACGATTCAAAAGGATAGGGATGGCACGCGGAGCAATATTCAGTGCAAAAGTGTACGATTCTAAAGCTTGTTCATAATCACGTTGCCGACGTTGGATGGTGCCGAGGTTGGAGAACAACAAGGCATTATGCGGATTGGCAGGTTCCAGTTTCAAAGCTTGGCGAATATAACTTTCTGCTTGTACCAGACTATCTTGTTCGGTGCAGGCGATAGCACGGTCCGAAAGTTCCTGATAAGTTTGGGAAAACACAGGAATTACACCTATTATATATAGAAGGAAAGAGAGAACATACTTTTTCATATTCAATTAACTCGTTTAAGATTTTGTTTCATCAAGTAAACTATCAGTTTCCCAGCATGAAACAGATATTAATCCAGCAGATAGGTATCAAACGCAAAGAGCTCCGTAGACAGATAACGCTCTCCCGTATCAGGCAAAAGGGCTACAATCGTCTTATCTGCAAACTCCGGACGCTGAGCCAGCAAACGTGCCGCATACACTACCGCACCGGAAGAGATACCTGCCAACAATCCTTCGGTGGAAGCCAGTTCACGTCCGCCACGAATGGCTTCATCATCGGGCACAGACAGTACTTCATCTACAATGGAAGCATCATAAATAGCAGGGATAAAATTAGCCCCGATACCTTGAATGCGGTGTGGCCCTGCCGTTCCTCCTTTCAAAACCGGAGAAGACGCCGGCTCTACGGCAACAATATACACGCCCGGATTATGTTTCTTCAAAGCACGTGCCACCCCGCAGACAGTTCCCCCCGTCCCCACTCCGGCAACGAAGACATCTATCTTCCCGTCTGTATCCGTCCAGATTTCTTCACCTGTAGTCAAGGCATGAATATGCGCATTAGAAGGATTTTCAAACTGTTGAAGAATAACAGAACCGGGAATAGCCTCCCGCAGTTCCTGCGCTTTTGCAATGGAACCCGACATCCCTGCCAGCCCATCCGTCAGCACGATTTCCGCACCAAAAGCTTTCAGGAGGTTACGACGTTCTATACTCATAGTTTCGGGCATCGTAAGTATCAGATGATACCCTTTGATGGTGGCAACCATGGCCAGTCCAACACCGGTATTTCCGCTGGTAGGTTCTATGATGGTCGCACCGGGTTTCAATGCCCCTCGTGCTTCCGCATCTTCAATCATGGCAAGCGCCACGCGGTCCTTCACACTGCCGGCCGGATTGAACGCTTCCAGTTTAGCGATTATATTCTGTTTCAATTCATATTTACTACTATATCCCGCCAGCTCCATAAGCGGAGTACGACCGATCAGCTCTGTCAAATTCTTTGCTATTTTTGCCATAACAATCTAATTATTAAATATCCCCATTTATAGGTATCTTCGCACAAAGATAGAGAAAAAACTATTTCGCCGCTCAAGTGTTACATTTCTATCACGTAAATTTGCATAATAAAATTTGTATAACTCTTACACCTTATTATATATATGTCACACGAACATCAACCTCATCACAGCCACAGCATCAACGCGGATTCGTTGAACAAGGCTTTCATCATCGGCATTGTACTCAATTTGGCCTTTGTCGCCGTAGAGTTCGCAGCCGGTTTTTGGTTCGACTCGCTCGCACTACTTTCCGATGCAGGCCATAATCTGAGCGATGTAGTCAGCCTTGTGTTGGCATTGCTAGCCTTCCGTCTTGCCAAAGTCAGAGCAAATGCACGTTATACATACGGCTATAAGAAGAGCACCATTCTTGTGTCGCTCCTCAATGCCGTTATCTTGCTGGTAGCGGTGGGTGCCATTGTTATCGAGAGTATCCACAAACTCAGTAATCCGGCAGTCGTTCCCGGCGGGGCCATTGCCTGGGTGGCCGGTGTGGGGGTAGTTATCAACGCCTTCACCGCTTTCCTTTTCATGAAAGACAAAGAAAAAGACCTGAACGTAAAAGGAGCTTATCTACACATGGCAGCAGATGCGCTGGTGTCGGTCGGCGTATTGGTGGCAGGTATCGTCATCAGCCGGACAGGCTGGTATATCATCGACCCGATTATCGGCCTGATAGTAGCCGTCGTCATCCTCATCTCCACCTGGAATTTGCTGCACGATAGCCTTCGTCTCACGTTGGACGGCGTGCCCAGCAGCATCGATAGTAAAAAAGTAGTGGAAGCCATCCATGCCATTCCCGGTGTAGATGACGTCCACCACATACATATATGGGCCATCAGCACCACAGAAAATGCACTGACAGCCCATATCGTATTAAAGAAATCGGAAGACATGCAAGGAGTGAAACACCTCATCCGCCATCGGCTCGAAGATTTCGGTATCGGTCATGCCACACTGGAATTTGAAATTCCGGGTGAACATTGCGAGGCCGTCTTTGCCGACGATTAGCTACGTTTAATGTAATCTACCACCCACGCACCGACTTCTTTCGTACCATATTTCTCGCCACCTTCTACCTGAATTTCCGGTGTGCGGACGTTAGCATCAAGAGATGCATCCACAGCTTTGCGGATTAATGCACCTTCTTCCTGCAAGTCGAAATATTCGAATAACATAGCGGCTGAAAGGATTTGTGCCAACGGATTTGCGATATTCAAGCCTTTAGCCTGTGGCCACGAGCCGTGAATCGGTTCGAACACCGGAGTACTTTCGCCTGTAGAAGCCGAAGGAAGCAAACCCATAGAACCGCTGATAACGGAACCTTCATCGGTAAGGATATCACCGAAAGTATTTTCCGTAACCATCACATCAAAGAACTTAGGTTCCTGAATCATCTTCATGGCAGCGTTGTCCACAAACATATAGTCCGTAGTCACTTCGGGATATTGCGGGGCCATCTCTTGGGCAATCTGTCTCCACAGGCGTGATGATGCCAGCACGTTTGCCTTATCTACCACTGTGAGGTGCTTATTACGTTTCATGGCATATTCAAAACCAACTTTCAGAATACGTTCAATCTCCGGACGGGTGTACATATTGGTATCATATGCCTTGTCATTATCCTGATACTTCTCACCGAAATACATACCGCCTGTCAGCTCACGGATGCAAAGAAAATCCGCACCGTCCACTAATTCGGCACGGAGCGGAGACTTATGAAGCAGGCATTTGAAAGTCTGCACGGGACGGATATTGGCAAACAATCCCAATTTCTTACGCATAGCCAGCAGGCCCTGTTCGGGACGTACTTTTGCCGTAGGATCATTATCAAATTTCGGATCACCGACAGCAGAGAACAGAACGGCATCGGCATTCTTACATACTTCGTAAGTAGCTTCGGGAAACGGATCACCCACTTTGTCGATAGCGTCTGCGCCACAAATAGCGTATTCATAACTTACTTTATGTCCGAATTTCTCACAAACGGCGCTCATAACATCTACACCTACAACGGAAATTTCGGGGCCAATGCCGTCTCCGGCTAATACTGCAATTTTAAAATCCATTTTCTTCTAATTTATTTTTAATCTTATTCTTTATTCTGTTTTATACTCGTCTTCTATGATATTCAGCATCTTCATTGTTGCCTTGATAGCTGCTTCCGTCTGGTCGGCATCCAGTCCGCGAGTACGGAACACCGTGTTATCAAAGCTCCAGGTTATCACTGTCTGCACAAAAGCATCGGTACGCCCGCCGGGAGGGATGCTCACGGCATAATTCGTCAGCATCGGGAAGCGACGCCCCAAAGTCACCTTATATATCTTGCGCAATGCACGCACAAAGGCATCATACTGGCCATCGCCGCTCGAACTCTCTTCAAACTCCTGCCCGTTGATTTCAATCTTCAGCGTTGCCATGGGTTTCAGGCCATAAGCAAGATTCACGATATAAGTCTTCAGTTTCACCTTCTCATTCATGATCCCATGCTTCAACACGTCAGAAACAATATAAGGAAGATCTTCCTGAGTAACCAATTCTTTTTTATCTCCCAGTTCGATAATCCGCTCCGTCACCTTACGCATGGAGTCCTCATCCAGAGTCAGCCCCAAGTCTTCCAGGTTCTTACGGATATTCGCCTTACCACTGTTTTTGCCCAATGCATACTCGCGCTTACGTCCGAAACGTTCAGGCAGCAAATCATTACAATAAAGATTGCTCTTATTATCACCATCTGCATGCACTCCAGCCACCTGTGTAAACACATTCTCGCCTACAATCGGCTTATTGGCAGGGATGGCAATACCTGAATAGGACTCAACGACCCGGCTGACTTCATTCAGACGGCCTTCGTCAATATTAGTGATAGCATTGAAATGGTCTTTCAGAATAGCCTGCACACTGGAAAGCGGCGCATTTCCGGCACGCTCACCCAAACCGTTGATAGTGGTATGAAGTCCCTTTGCGCCACTCAGCACGGCAGCAAGCACATTGCTCACAGCAAGGTCGTAGTCATTATGCGGATGGAAATCGAAGTGGGCATGTGGATAACGTTTCACCATCTTCCGCATATATTCGATAACTTGCAGTGGATTCAGTACGCCCAATGTATCAGGCAGCATATATCGCTTGATATTCGTATGCAGCAATGCATCCATCATCTGGAACACATACTCCGGAGAGTCTTTCATCCCATTACTCCAGTCTTCCAGATAAATATTGACCTCCATATCCTGCTCATTGGCATAATTCACCACGGCAATGATATCTTCAATATGTTCTTCGGGAGTTTTTCTCAACTGACATGTGCAATGTTTCAGTGAGCCTTTACACAACAAATTAATGACGCGGCAACCGGTAGCGTGTATCCAGTCTACCGATATATGCCCGTCTACGAAGCCCAACACCTCCACTTTCGGCAACAAATTGCGTCGTGCCGCCCAGTCACAAATCATCTTGACTGCATCGAACTCACCATCCGAAACCCGCGCGGACGCCACTTCCACCCTGTCTACCTTCAGTTCTTCCAGTAGCAAACGGGCTATCATCAGCTTTTCATGGGGGACGAACGACACACCGCTGGTTTGCTCACCATCGCGGAGTGTGGTATCCATGATTTCTATTTGGGGCTGTTTATATTTCATTTTTATTTTCCCACGCTTCTATTTTATCTTTATTCTCTACCAGGAAATCTATATCATCCAGACCATTCATCAGACAATGCTTCTTGTAAGTATTGATTTCAAAGTTCTCACTTTTGCCTGTTGCTTTGTTAGTAATGGTTTGCTCCGGCAAATTCACTACTACTTCCGTCTTCGGATCGGCAGCGATAGAATCAAAAAGTTCTTTCAGGAACGGTTCGCTGACCACCACCGGCAACACGAAGTTATTCAATTCATTATTCTTATGGATATCTGCGAAGAAGCTGCTGACTACTACTCGGAAACCATAATCCGCGATAGCCCATGCAGCGTGTTCACGACTGGACCCCGAACCGAAGTTCTTTCCTGCAACAAGCACTTGTCCGCTATAGGTAGGATCATTCAGAACGAATGAGTCTATTTTGTTTCCCTGTTTGTCATAGCGCCAGTCACGGAACAAATTCTCTCCGAAACCTTCTTTCGTCGTAGCTTTCAGAAAACGTGCAGGGATGATCTGGTCTGTATCCACATTCTCCAATGGGAGGGGGACACACGTACTGGTGATTATATTGAATTTTTGTTTCATTGTTTTTAGCTTTACGATTAAATTTTCTATTACCACTCTTCATCAAATCAGTTCTCTCGGATCTGTTATCACTCCCGTCACCGCAGCAGCAGCAGCCACCAGCGGACTGGCAAGCAATGTGCGTGACCCCGGTCCCTGACGGCCTTCAAAATTACGATTGCTTGTAGAAACCGCATATTTTCCGGCAGGCACCTTGTCATCATTCATTGCCAGGCAAGCTGAACATCCCGGCTGACGGATAGCAAATCCTGCTTCTTCCAGCACCTTATCCAAACCTTCTTCACGAATTTGTGCATCCACCATCCACGAGCCGGGCACTAACCAGGCAACCACATGTTCCGCTTTCTTACGTCCTTTCACCAAAGAAGTAAAAGCACGGAAGTCCTCGATACGTCCATTCGTACAAGCACCCAGGAATACGTAGTCAATCTTCTTGCCCAATACTCCTTCGCCAGGTTTGAAGCCCATATAATCCATTGATTTCAGGAATGAAGCTTTTGCAGCCTCTCCCATACCCTCAGTGGTAGGAATATGCTGCGTGATGCCCATACCCATACCCGGATTTGTTCCATAAGTAATCATCGGTTCGATATCTGCGGCATCAAAACGCACTTCTTTATCGAAGGTCGCATTCTCATCGCTCTTCAGCGTCTTCCAGTAAGCCAACGCTTTGTTCCATGCCTCACCTTGCGGAGCATATTCACGGCCTTTTATGTATTCAAATGTTACCTCATCCGGTGCCACCATACCACCGCGGGCCCCCATCTCTATACTCAAATTACACAGCGTCAGGCGCCCTTCCATCGTCAAACTGCGAACCGCTTCTCCGGCATATTCCACAAAATATCCCGTAGCACCGCTGGTTGTCATCTTAGACATCATGTAAAGAGCAAGATCTTTTGCCGTCACACCTTTACCTAATTTGCCATCCACTGTAATGCGCATCGTCTTCGGACGTGTCTGCAAAATACATTGCGAAGCCATTACCATTTCCACCTCACTCGTGCCGATGCCGAAAGCCACCGCTCCCATAGCGCCGTGTGTTGAAGTATGTGAGTCACCACACACAATCGTCATTCCCGGCAGTGTCAGTCCACGTTCAGGGCCTACCACATGGATAATACCATTCTTATCGTGCAACATACCAAAGTGTGTCAACCCGAAATCTTCCGCATTCTTAGCCAGTGTGTCCACCTGCGTCTTTGAGATAGGGTCTTCAATCGGTTTATCCTGATCGTGCGTCGGCGTATTATGGTCGGGCATACAGTAAATTTTTTCCGGACGGAAACACTTGATGCCACGTGCACGCAATCCTGCAAAAGCCTGCGGACTGGTCACTTCATGACAATAAAGGCGATCTATATATAACTGTGTGGGACCATCTTCCACTTGCTGAACCACGTGGGCATCCCAGATTTTATCAAATAATGTATTCATCAGATTTATTACGATTTTGCGATTTATAATTGAGGTTAGTCTTATGATTTGAACTTATTGATACAATCAATATAAGCTTCTACCGATGCAGCAATAATATCCGTATTTGCACCGAAACCATAATAAATATGGTTATCATATTCCACCTGCATATGTACTTTACCCATGTCGTCGCTACCTTTACTGATAGCCTGTATAGTGAACTCTTTCAACGTCATGTGGCGGTCGATTATCTTCTTCAAAGCTTTTATCGCTGCATCCACCGGACCATTTCCGCTGGCAGCTGCCTCAAACTTCTCACCGGAGATATTCAACCCCAAGCTGGCAACCGAACGAACACCTACCCCACTTGTCACTTGCAAATACTCCAACTTAACGCGATGGTTTTCTGTACGGTCGGCACCGGCCAATACAAGAATATCATCATCATTGATATCCTTCTTCTTATCCGCCAACTTCAGGAATTCCTCATATACCTTATCCAATTTATCCTGTTCAAGATCTACGCCAAGCACCTGAAAACGATTCTTCAAGGCAGCACGACCACTGCGAGCAGTCAATACGATAGAATTATCATCAATGCCCACATCATGCGGGTCGATAATCTCATACGTCTGCACATTTTTCAACACACCATCCTGATGAATACCCGATGAATGTGCAAAAGCATTACGTCCCACGATAGCCTTGTTTGGCTGTACCGGCATATTCATCAAACTGGAAACAAGTCGGCTTGTCGGATAAATCTTCTGCGTATTGATATTTGTTTCAATCTCAATATCCTTATGGCACTTGATAATCATTGCCACCTCTTCAAGAGAAGTATTACCGGCACGTTCACCGATACCATTGATGGTCACCTCTACCTGACGTGCACCATTCAGTACACCCGCCATCGTGTTAGCCGTAGCCATTCCCAAGTCATTATGACAATGAGTAGAAAGGATAGCCTTTTCAATACCATTCACATGCTCCATCAGGTACTTGATTTTCGCACCATACTCGGCAGGCAGACAATAACCGGTCGTATCGGGTATATTCACCACCGTAGCCCCTGCCTTGATAACAGCTTCCACCACACGAGCTAAATATTCATTATCCGTACGACCTGCATCTTCCGCATAGAATTCTACATCATCCACATAGCGGCGGGCATACTTCACGGCAGCCACTGCACGCTCAATGATTTCCTCACGATTTGAATTGAATTTATACTTGATATGCGAATCCGACGTACCGATACCGGTATGAATACGTTTGTGTTTGGCAAACTTCAAAGCATCTGCAGCCACATCTATATCTTTTTGTACTGCACGGGTCAGTGCACAAATAGTAGGCCACGTCACAGCCTTTGATATTTCAATCACTGAGTTGAAATCCCCCGGACTGGAAATAGGGAATCCAGCTTCAATAACATCCACTCCCAATGCTTCCAGTGCCTTTGCTACCTGAATCTTTTCCACTGTATTCAACTGGCATCCCGGAACCTGCTCACCATCGCGGAGCGTTGTGTCGAAAATAAATAACTTGTCACTCATTTCTTATAGTATTTATTAAATTATTGCCATTAAAAAAGCCTTTCACACTTGGAAGTGAGAAAGGCTTTCGAATATCCTAGTCATTACATATATTCACGCACAGCACTCACTTCCACTAAACTTTGCCAGTAGAATAATAATACCACACAATAGAATATATGTAAAATTCTGTATCATCTTTATCTTCTTGTTTTTATTATGATGGTGCAAAGGTATAGATAATTTCGTTCCATACAAACAAATTCGTTACTTTTTTCACATAAAAAGCATCATTTTATAAGTTTGCTATCAATTAACCCAATAAAGTATAACAAAAAAGGGGCATACAGCAGTGTATGTCCCTTTTTATATGTTCCTATGCGAGCGTAAATTACTTCTTATCGCAAGCTTTCTTTTCACAACCTTCTTTGTCTTTGCAGCAAGCCTTTGTGCTGTCACAAGCAGCAGCCTCGTCTTTGCAGCAAGCTTTTACTGAATCACATGCCTGTGCTTCTTCTACAACTTCAACAGCGTCAGTAGCTACTACTTCAGTCTCAGCTGCTTTTTTGTTACCACAAGAAGTCACGGCGAAAGAAAATGCAACTGCAACAGCTGCCAAAAATAACTTTGTCTTCATCTTTAATTTTGCTTTAAACATTAATAATAAATAGTGCGATGCAAATATAAGGAAAAAAACGTAAATATCAAAATACAAAAAGCCCCCATATCAATTGATATGGAGGCTTCTCTCTAAAACGGCGACTACCTACTCTCCCACTTTACGCAGTACCATCGGCGTGATTAGGCTTAACTTCTCTGTTCGGAATGGGAAGAGGTGGAACCCTAATGCTGTAATCACCTGAATAAGTCAGACATGATGTAAAAAGTAAAGGAATTAATCTTAATCTTTGCGGATTAAGCCGCTGAACGTATATATCCGCCATACAAGGCAAGAACTAAAAGTGAACGGGCAATTAGTAATGCTCGGCTATGATGTTACCACCTGTACACCTGCATCCTATCAACGTTGTCGTCTTCAACGACCCTAAGAAATCTAATCTTGTGGCTGGCTTCGTACTTAGATGCTTTCAGCACTTATCCAATCCCGACTTAGATACCCAGCAATGCACCTGGCGGCACAACTGGTAAACCAGAGGTCAGTCCAACACGGTCCTCTCGTACTAGTGTCAGAGCCACGCAAATTTCATACGCCCACGATAGATAGAGACCGAACTGTCTCACGACGTTCTGAACCCAGCTCGCGTGCCACTTTAATGGGCGAACAGCCCAACCCTTGGGACCTTCTCCAGCCCCAGGATGTGACGAGCCGACATCGAGGTGCCAAACCCCTCCGTCGATATGAGCTCTTGGGAGGGATCAGCCTGTTATCCCCGGAGTACCTTTTATCCTTTGAGCGATGTCCTTTCCATACAGAAACACCGGATCACTATGCTCTAGTTTCCTACCTGATCGACTTGTTAGTCTCCCAGTCAAGCGCCCTTATGCCATTACACTCTACCGCCGGTTACCAATCGGCGTGAGGGCACCTTTAGAAGCCTCCGTTACTTTTTTGGAGGCGACCACCCCAGTCAAACTACCCACCAAACAGTGTCCTCGCAGTGCGAGTTAGAACTCAAATAACCAAAGGGCCGTATTTCAACAGCGGCTCCACAAATACTGGCGTACCTGCTTCAAAGCCTCCGGCCTATCCTACACATCAATTACCCAAATTCAATGTTAAGCTATAGTAAAGGTTCACGGGGTCTTTTCGTCCCATCGCGGGTAATCGGCATCTTCACCGATACTACAATTTCACTGAGCTCACGGTTGAGACAGTGTCCAGATCATTACACCATTCGTGCAGGTCGGAACTTACCCGACAAGGAATTTCGCTACCTTAGGACCGTTATAGTTACGGCCGCCGTTTACTGGGGCTTCAATTCAATGCTTCTCTTGCGATGACATCTCCTCTTAACCTTCCAGCACCGGGCAGGTGTCAGGCTGTATACTTCATCTTTCAATTTTGCACAGCCCTGTGTTTTTGTTAAACAGTTGCCTGGACCTATTCTCTGCGCCCGTCATTGCTGACGGGACCCTTTATCCCGAAGTTACAGGGTCAATTTGCCTAGTTCCTTAACCGTGAATCACTCAAGCGCCTTAGTATATTCTACCCGACTACGTGTGTCCGTTTACGGTACGGGTACCTTAAAGATTAAGTTTAGCGGATTTTCTTGGGAGTATGTTTACATGCACTATTACCGCATCCGTAAGGATTTGGTATACTATCAGGTTCGACTCTCACGCCGGATTTGCCTACAACGATCAAAATCTACACCCTTCAACGGACTATTCCGTCAGTCCGCGGCACTATCACGCCTCCGTCTCCACGTCACTCTTTAAGGTAGTACAGGAATATTAACCTGTTCTGCCATCGGCCTCACCGTTCGGCTGAGCCTTAGGACCCGACTAACCCTGATCCGATTAGCGTTGATCAGGAAACCTTAGTCTTTCGGCGAGGGGGTTTCTCACCCCCTTTATCGTTACTTATACCTACATTTGCTTTTCCACACGCTCCAGCAAAGCTCACGCTTTACCTTCAACGCAGAGTGGAATGCTCCCCTACCGATGTTTACACATCCCATAGCTTCGGTAAATTGCTTATGCCCGATTATTATCCACGCCAAACTCCTCGACTAGTGAGCTGTTACGCACTCTTTAAATGAATGGCTGCTTCCAAGCCAACATCCTAGCTGTCTTAGCAATCTGACTTCGTTAGATCAACTTAGCAATTATTTGGGGACCTTAGCTGATGGTCCGGATTGTTCTCCTTTAGGACATGGACCTTAGCACCCATGCCCTCACTCCTGATATAGAACTAATACGCATTCGGAGTTTGTCAAGACTTGATAGGCGGCGAAGCCCTCGCATCTTATCAGTCGCTCTACCTCATATTAGTATAAATCAAGGCTGCACCTAAATGCATTTCGGGGAGTACGAGCTATCTCCAAGTTTGATTAGCCTTTCACCCCCACCCTCAGCTCATCCGGAAGCTTTTCAACGCTTATCGGTTCGGTCCTCCAGACAGTGTTACCTGTCCTTCAACCTGGCCAAGGGTAGATCACTTGGTTTCGCGTCTACTCCTTCCGACTATCCGCCCTGTTCAGACTCGCTTTCGCTTCGGCTGCAGGTCTCAAGACCCTTAACCTTGCCGGAAAAAGTAACTCGTAGGTTCATTATGCAAAAGGCACGCCGTCACAGTTTAAACTGCTCCGACCGCTTGTAGGCGCATGGTTTCAGGGACTATTTCACTCTTCTATTCGAAGTACTTTTCACCTTTCCTTCACAGTACTGGTTCGCTATCGGTCTCTCGGGAGTATTTAGCCTTACCGGATGGTCCCGGCAGATTCACGCAAGATTCCTCGTGTCCCGCGCTACTCAGGATACCACTAGGGTTAAATTAGCTTAGTATAC
>NZ_JH992948.1 GCF_000315485.1 Bacteroides oleiciplenus YIT 12058
GTAACCATTCTATTTTCCGCCACGACAATTTTATCGGCTGTTTTTCAGCCGATAAAATAAAAATATCCGTAAGAAAATATTTTTGTTTTAACATTCCGATTGATAAAAACATGGCAGAAGGGCTTTTTTGTCGCAGTCCTTACCATGAAGAATACATTCAAACAAGTGCTTCAGGTAATCCTGAGGATCTATGTCATTAAGCTTACAGCTTTCTATCAGAGAAAAGATGAATGCCGAGTTTCCTGCTGCATCCTCACTGCCTATGTTCATACAGTTCTTGAGCAGCAGCTTTACAGGTTTCATCCTTTGCTCACAGAGGTTGTTCGATATTTCCGCCGCACCGTCCTTGAGGATATTTTTCAGGGATTTCCACTGGTTTATCGTATAGTTCACAGCCTTTCTCATCAGTTCGTTTGCCATGAGTTTAGTATCCTGCATCATCATGACCACCTTATGATGGATACGTTCAAGAATAGGTCTCGTAAGCTTAAGTCTTTTTTCCTTAATCTGCTCACCGCTGAGTTTCATTGTGCGGAACAAGTCTTCATTTCTGAACATATCACCGATAGGGTCTATTATATCCATCGCAGTTCTGTCTGATGGCAAGGCATCGACCCACAGCCTCCTGCAGTGTGTCCAGCATCCTATATGAAGCACCTTTGAGTCTTCTCCGTCGAACATCCTGTAAACCGTATATCCGTCTGTAGATACAGATCCCATAAAATGTTCAAGGAAGGTCTTTGCTACATCAGAGGCTCTGCTGCCGTTATTGTAATGATAGTAAACCAACTTGACATGCTTTGCAAAGAAAGCCCATAAATACTTTCTCCTGTAAGCCTTGCCTTCCGGTGTTTCAACTCCGACAAGCTCGGTCGTCTCGTCAACCATAAGGTATTTTGCCTGTTGTACAAACTCCTTGAAGACATCTTCCATAAACTCCCTAAGCCTGGAGATTCCGTTATGGATATAGCCGTTCAGCGTGGTATTGCTTATGTGGATGCCTTCTCTTGCAAGCAGTCTTATCTGTCTGTTCTCAGGCATACTGAAGTCATATTTCAGACAAAGCAGACGGGCAAGCAAATCAGGGGAAAAGATTCCTCCAAGGTTTTTCAAGGGATGCTCCATCGTGTTAGTGAAAGTGCCGTCTGCAAGCTTTACCCTTGCCACCTTGTACACATGCTCCACGTTATGAGCACGCACATGTTCTATAAACCTGTATTCCCACACATCAGCCATTCCGTTACGCTTCATAAGCCTTGCACCATCCGGGAGTTGGTAATAGTCTTCTATTTCATGAACAATTACCTTATCCACCTTTAGTCTGCTCTTTTCTGCACGGGGAGCAGTTTCCTTTTTCCTTGAAGGCCTGCAGTTCTGTGCAGGTACGTTACCGGAAGAGGTATTGCTGCCGGTACCGTTACCATCGGTCTTATTATCATCATCACCTTTCTTGCCAGAACCGTCGTACTCGGACTTCTCCATTGCAGACTTGTCAATGTTACGGTTGTTCAGCAGCCTTCTTTGCTCTGAGGTACGGCCGAAACGGTGTTTCCTGCTGCCCTCAAGCTGAAGCCTGAGATTGGATATCTCATTTGCCAGCATCATGTTCACCTCGTCTTTTGCCTCAAGCTGCTTTCTCATAAGTTCCATCTCTTTCCTGTAATGTTCAACCGTACTCGATTGCTTTTCGAGGGATTCTTTGAGGTCATTGATTGTATCAACCATAGCCTTGGAGTTCTCTTTGTTTGATTCTTCAATAGCCTTAAGCCTCGCAATCAGTTCGTTTACCTGTTTGCGAAGCCCTGCCTTTTCCTCATTCGCCAGACCCAGCTGGCAGCAAAGTAACTCGTATGCCCTTTCATCAATCATGATATAAAGGTACGAAAAATCAGGCAGTTACGCAAACTTTTTATCGTTTATTTTTGCATCATTTTGTTGATAATCAATGTATTAATATTAATCTTTCGGACTAACGTACATCTTGTCAACTACTATACTTTCAGTAAGATAGGCCATGTCCGACCATTGTATCCGGTAGCATTTGGAAACTTCATCAAACACAGGTTTCTTGAACTTTCCCATGACAGGACGTTTCTCGTAAAGCACATAAAAACCGCGTTCGTAATGAAGTATCTTAACGACCTTCCGGTTCCTGGACATGAACATATATACATTGGATGCATCGCTCGGGTCAAGTGACATCTCTTCCCTTATACTCTCACACAGACGGAAGATTCCTTTCCGCAAATCCACATTACCGTTAAACAGGTAATAGTTCAGGTTAGCACTCAGTCCAAGCATATCATCCTATCATTTTATTAAGCAACAGGCTCAAGTCAAGAACTGTGGTGTTTCTCAGGAACAGTGTGGCACCTGATGTCAATTGCAGTTTTACCCACTTAATCGGAGATTCACCTTCAGGTTGTTTCACCTCCAACTTTACGGTTGGACTGTTGCAAGGCTTGCCGGTTATCCGGACTTTGGCAACCTTGGGTTGCTCAACCTGAACTGTCTTGCCTAACTTTTCGCTCCATAGCTGATGACGCTGCCAGTTCATGAACTTGTCGTAATTTACTCCATAATCCGCACAGAACTCACGAAGATCCTTGGTCTCACTGCATAACTGATAGAGGTCATATACCTCCTGGTAGTTTACTTTTTCTTTTGCCATAATCATTGTTGTTTAAGGGTTACGGCGCAAAGGTAGGTTTAGGGAACATGCGTGTCAAGGCGGAAAATAGAATGGTTACAAGCATTAACTTTAAGGTGTTAAAAATAAACTTAATACCGGCGTTCTCATGTGCAAAGATACAACAAATAACGGAGTCAGTCAAGAGAAAAATCTTTTTTCTTTTCAAGACGTGCTTCCTGACAGGAAAATTCAGGTCGATTTCAATGCCCCGGACATCTCGTCCAATGGAGGACTGGTGCTTGTCGGTCTAATGAAAGACAGCATAGCGCGAAAGATAGCGCGCCTAATTCCGGATTATCGAAATCAACTTTTCGTACAGCATTCCTACGAAGAGATGGTCTGCCAGCGTGTCGGACAGATAATGTGCGGCTACGAGGATGCCAACGACTGCGACCGCCTGCGCCACGACAGTGCCCTTAAGATGAGCGTGGGCCGCAAGGCATCGGATCCCGGCCTGTGCTCACAACCGACGATGACACGGCTTGAGAATCATATTGACAAAAGGACCTTATGGAAAATAGCAGAACTGTTTGTCAAGGACTACATCTCATCCTTCGACAAAGCTCCGCGTAAGATTATTCTTGACGTTGACGATACAAATGCCAACACATACGGGGCGCAGCAGCTGTCGCTGTTCAATGATTACTATGACGAATACTGCTACATGCCGATGGTTATTTTCGACGGTATGAACGGCAAGCTGATACTTCCTCTACTGAGACCGGGACGACGCAACAAGTCGCTGAACATCTTCGGTATACTGCGCAGAGTCATTGAATACATCCATAAGGAATGGCCTCACACAATAATAGAACTCCGCGGGGACAGTCATTTCTGCAGCCATGAGTTTATGGACTGGGTCAAGACACATCTTTATGTGAGATTTATCACAGGGCTGTCGGGCAATCCTGCGCTTATGAAGAAAATCGACAAGCAATTGCGCCGTGCCAAGGGGGATTTCGAACTTCACCATGAGGATGTACGCCGTTACTACAGCTTTGAGTACAAAGCCAAATCATGGAAATACAGACAGAGGGTGATTGCAAAAATCGAAGTCTCCGACAAGGGTGTAAACGTCCGCTTCATAGTCACAAGCAACCGTAACAACAAGCCCGAGACAGTATATCGACGTTACTGTAAGCGCGGCACAATGGAGCTATGGATAAAAGACCTGAAGTATTTTCGAGCCGACAGGATGTCGTGCAGTTCTTTCAGAGCCAATATGTTCCGGCTGTTTCTATATGGCGCGGCATATGTGACCGCATACCGTCTCAGGTCGAAGGCTTTCTCCAATACAGAGGTCGGCGCCTTCACGATGGACAGCTTCATGAAGCGGATTATGCTGAGTGCCGTCTTCATAGTCGAAAAAAAGACTTTTATAAGGTTCAGCTTTTCCCCACACCATCGACACCTTGAAGCTTTGTCGCAAGCCTTGACGAGACTCTCTGCCTGACAAGTGGAATAATCTGAAATCAACCTGAGTCCGATTCTGTAATCGGACTTATAAGTCATATCCGCTCCATAAAAATGGACGTGATAATCAGACCTGAGCATGCCGAAATCAAGGCTTCGGACAGGATTATAACTCTACATCAAGCGGTCATTCGATGATAGACATTAGTTGGAGGCTTCAGATTGTCCCCATATCTGTTTTGATAACCTGAAATGAATCCACTATGAATAATGTAGGCTAAATACTTTCTTCATAATTTCGCTATACTTTTTATGGTTAATAACTATGTTTTGTATTGCTCTCACAACACTTACAACTTGAAGTGTTATTTGGAAACCGATAGGCAAAAATGGCTCAACGATGTCAATTAACGAGAAAATCCTACGATAATCTATCAAGTGATAGAGCAAAAGACGTGCCAAGTTAAATATGGCACGTCTTTTGCCAGTTTTGTCAGTCCTTTTATGGGATATACAACAGCGCAAACTCCGCCTTTCTCCGTTTGAGCAGCATGGCGTGGCGTTTTCCTTTGTAGTTGCAGAAGGCTATATACTCACGGTAGATGTTCCTGTCACCAGCTTCCAGCTTCTTGATTAAGGTGCTTTTGGGGATTGTTTTGCTGCCTAACAGCTTCGCCGGTCCCACATTGTAAGCTAACGTGCCAAGCAAAATCGAATCAACCCCGAATTTACGGAACATGGCGACAAATTTGCGCAGGTCTTTCCGCAAAAGTTCATCCGCATCCCGTTTTGTCATGGTTCGTGCCGAATACTTCTCGTTTGGCAAAAGTTTGTGACCCCAACCGACGTATGGGTAGTGTTTTTCTGAGTGCCAGCCTTCAAAGTAGCGGCAGCATAAAAAAGCACGTTCCATAAGCGGCAGTCGGTAGATTGCCGCCTGCCCGTCCGTTCCCTCTTGGCGGCTGATCTGCGCGGACACAGAACAGACCGTCAGAAGTGAACAGAGCATTGTCATGAATACACGCATCATTTCAACAAGGGGCTGAAGTTGCCGATGGGAACGATGGTAAGATCGTCGTCCTTTACATTCCTGTTGTTGAAGTCAAATTCCAGTTCGTAGGAGTTGCTAAAGTTATCCTCCACCACCACGATGAAATTATGCGCCTCATCACCCGCCGCCGTGTAGTACAGGCGGAATTTTTCGTTCTCCAGCAGGTAGCGGTCGTTAGGCAGGAAGGTGATGCCGTTATCCATTTTGAGCGAGCCTTCCCCCTCGAACTGGAAATAGCGGATGGTATAGAGCGTACCCGAAAAGTCGCCCTCCTTTTTCAGTTCACAGCGGATTTCCACTGTCTGCCCCTTTACTACCTTGTTCGGCACGGGCATGACCTCCACCGTGAAGGGATAGGACTGCTGGATGTCCATGTCATCGTCACATGACACGAGGGTGAATGACATGGCGGCTATCAGGCATAACGCCACTGCCTTGAATATTGATGTTCTCTTGTTTCTGTTGTTCAGTATGTTCATTGTTCTTCGATTTTTAGATGGTTGTTTTTCTGTTTTTTCGTTGTCAGTTGCAGGTACTCGTTCAAGTCCTTGCAACCGTCATAGAGGGAGGAACGGTCGGTGACACGTTCCCCGTATCGCATGGTAAGTGCGGCAAGCGTCCGCCGTCCGGCTTCGTCACGGTCGAGGAAGCAGCCGATGCGCCCGTATCCGTCCAGCAATCCCGCCGCCTTCTCCACGTTGGCGACTGAGTTCAGCACAAGACAGTCAGCGTTACCGGTTACACCAAGCGTCACGGCAGAGAGAAAGTCCATGAAGCCCTCGAACACGAGGCACTCGTCAGCCGGGATGTCATTCGCCTTTACCAGTGATACAGACTTCGGAGGTATGCAACCCTTGAAATATCGGCTTCTGACTTCATAGCCACCTGCCATGTTCGGAAAGCCAACGGCAAAATACCGTTTTCCACGCACACCGTAGTTCAAGCGGCAGCAGTGACGGGATGCGATGGCGTAAGGGATGCCCCGTTCCTCTAAATACTCCGTCAGCAGTGAGCGGAGCAGCGGAGCGACCTCCACATCCTCAAAAACGGATTCGGTCGGCTTCGAGAGATAGACGGGCTTTTCCCATCCGGCAACCGTCATATTGGCGGCTTCCGCTATGAACTTCGCTTGCTTCATGAAGTCATCGCTTTGCAGAAACTCCCCGGCAAGCGTGAAGATGTCGCCGCCCTTGCCCAAACCGAAGTCGTACCAGAGCTGTTTCGCCACGTTCACACGGAAAGAGGATGTGCGCTCGCCCCTGTACGGGGCAAGATACCACAGCTCGTTACCGCTCCTTCTGACAGGCTCATGCCCCAGCCGTGCGAGAAAATCCGCAAGCGGCATCCTTCTGACAGCATCTATTTCCGTCCTTTCCATGCCCGTGTCAGTTGATGATGAACTTGATACCGACCCCGAACTGCGTGTGGAACTTCCGTGTGTCGCCACCCCAAAGGCAACGCTCCCGCAGGTTGGCAAGCAGGGCGATACGGTCTGCCACGTAACACTCCACATCGAGCGTCAGCGCACCGCCGTAGATGAAGGCGTCCCGGTCGTGCAGCGTGGAGCCGTCATGCAGCACCTTCTTCCCCCAATTTACCGCCTCATATCCGGCGAGAGCCGAAGCCCCGGCATAGACGAAAACAATCTTTCGGGCGTCCGACAGTATCTTGAAGTAATAGCCGCCCTCCGCCGTGAACTGCGCCACGGGTATCTTGGTGTCCTTGTAGGGATTGTTCTTCAACAGGTATTCGCCACCGAACACCCACTTGTTCCCCTTCTTCGTGTAGGTGGAGAGAGCCGCCCCGAAGCTGTACCCGCCGTCCTTGCCGCCGAGATTGAAGCCGTCCGCCATGTCCGCCCTCACCTCGATGCCCTGCATCTTCGGCAGACACCGCTGGGCGTGCGCCTGCCCTGTAAAAAGGGCAAGCGACGCGATGATTATTGCGATGTACTTTCTCATGGTCAGCGTACTTGAAGTTCGTTGATGGTACCCGCGCGTACCAAATCCTCGTTCTCAATCACGAAGGACTGGTGACGGCCGCCGTTCTTCTCGTTCAATTCCACCACGAGGCACTTGTCATCGGGGATGGTGAACTTCGCCATCGTGAAGACCGTGCGCTCGCTCTTTTTGCCCGGCACGAGGGTGGCGTAGTTCTGCGCGCGGAGCGGCAGAATAATCTGCTCCTGCACGGCAGTACGCTTCGCAACCTTCTTGTCCACGATTTTCCAAGTGATGTAGTCCACATCGAAAGGCACGTTGCTCTGGTTCTTTATCTCCGTGTGGAAATAAAGCAAGCCGTTGTGCGTGTAGATGCCTTTCAACAGGTATTGGATGCCGAAACGCTTGCAGCCGATATGCTTCACCTCGCGCTTGTTCTGTTTGTGGATGGACTTCATGATAAGGCGCACCAGCATCGGGCTTTCGCTGCCCAGCTCTTTCAGATAGATTTCCTGCGCGTTGTTCGGGCGGTTCACCGTGCTGCCGTCATGGATGAAGTCGCACATCTCCACGTTGAGCAACAGCGGTTCGGCGGCGTACTTCACGTTGAAGGTGTAGAAACTGCCGTCCTCCGTGATGACGGACATATTCGTTTCGTTGGGAAAATTCCTTACGGTAGCCTTCACACGGATGATGTTCTCCGCTCCGTCGGCTTTCCCGGCAATCAGGTCGGGCGAGCCTAAATCGACATAGCGCACCTCCGCCGGAAAAATGACGTGGACGGTCTTGTCGTAGGTCACTTCCAGACCGTGCGGCGGTATCATGCGGTCGAAGGTCAGCTTGCGTGACAGCCCGTGATATAGGTCGCCGTCCGCCTCCTTCTGCGGATAGACCTCCTTCGTCAAGGTCGGTTGTTGGCTTTGCCTTCCTCCTCCTTGCGAGGCATAGTCAAGCGAGCTTGCCTCTGCTCTCGCTTCGTTCGTCGGTTCACTTCCGTTGGTCGTTTCAACGGTTACATTCTCCTGCGCGTTGGCAGTTATGATGCCCATAGCGAGGGCAAACATGATGATTACTTTTCTCATTACTTTTGGATTTTAGTGGTAATTTTTATTGTTTTCAATATTTTTCTTGGTAAAGCATGACCCTGTACCCGGCTTTCAGATGCACCTTGACGGTTCGCATCTTTTTGGCGATGTACTGGCTCGTGCCTTGTATCAGCCCCTTGCCCAAGTCGGAGGCGAGCTGCGCCCCGGCATTGGTGGAGATGTTGATGCTGCTTCCCAGCGAGCCGCCCATGTTGGCGGCGACCTCCCGGACGGCGTTCATCTCCATCGAGTTCGGGATGAAGATGCCGGGCTGTCCGTCCGTGTCATAGACCGCAAGCTCCACGGGGATAATCGTGCCGTCGTATTCCAGCGAGGTAATCTCGATGTCGAGCCGCTCACCCTGTATCTTGCCCGTGCCGACCACCACCGCACCCCGGGGTATTGTCCTGCCTGCCACCGCCATAGGCTCCAGCAGGCGCAGCCTTACCGTCTGCCCGTCCGTCACGCTCTGCGCCCCATGCACGCACGCCGGTATGGTGTTCCTGTCCAATACCTCCGCCGTGCCGACAGCCGTGTTGAAACCCCGGTTGCGTTCCTGCGATAAGGCGGCGACAAACTCCGCGTTACTCATAGGCTGTGAGAGTGAAGAAACTACTTGATGCTCCACCTGTCTGATAGGCATTGCCTTGTTCTTCTTCCCTTTCTGCACGGTAGTTGGCTCTGCCCTCTGTTCCGCCGATGGCTGTCCTCCGTTCTGACCGCCCATGTACTTTGCCGCCAGCTCGTAGGACTTCTCCATAAGAGCCACCTGCTCGTCCATAGAGGAAGCCTTGCCCCTCTCGCTTTCCAGTTCCGACTCCAGCGATGCGATGCGCTCCAACAATTCGTCCATCTCCGCATTGTCGTTTTTCGGCTGGTCGTAGAAGTTTCCGAGCGTGGCGTTCAGGTCACGGTAGGCGGCTGCGGAGGACTGGATGGTCTGCGGCGTGGCTGGCTTTGCCCTTTCTTCCTTGCCGCCCGGATTGGCGAGGTCGAAGTCCACTCCGTTCTCCGTTCCCGCTATCTCGCGGTCGAACATGTCGCCCAGCTGCCCGATGGCACGGTTGCGGCTCTCCTGACGCTCTTCCATCTCCCCATGCTCGTAGGCTTTCAGCTTGTCGCCGATAATCTGCCGGTTCGCCTTGTCAGCGTCGGGCATCTCGGTGTTGTATCCGTCCGTTCCCGGCGGTTGCTCCTTGCCGGAGGACGGGGCGAATATCAGCCACATCGCCCCGATGAACACCAACACCATAGCGGGCAGCACGATCATCTTCTGCCGTTTCAGCCGTTGCGCCTCTGTCAGCGGTTCGCGCTCCTTTTTCGGTTTCCCCGTTTCGGGAGCAGCTTTGTTCTCTTTCGTCGGTTCATTCTTTGTCTGTTCCATATAAATAAGGTGTTAAGTGATTGCCTGTTTCCGCCGGGGTCGGCAGTTCCACCCGTCCGGCGTGTCCCGTTTCCATATGTGAGCCGTCGTTCCTGCCGATGTCATAGACGGCTCTGCCGAAGGTGTAAAGGGCAAGCACCGCGAAGGCGGCGAACATCCCCAGCACGATGCGGCGGCGTGTTTCCGGCGGCAAGCCGTCCAGATACCCTTTGAGACTTGCCGCCAAGCGTTTCCGTTTGTCGTGGAGTTTCCAATACATGCCCCACATTGATTTTCTGATACTTTTCATGTCCTGTTACCGTTTGATAGTCTGTAAATCCTTGTTCTCAATGATGGTGAAACCCTCGATGGTAAAACCGTTCGGGTTGTCATCCGACCGCGATGCGTTCAGCAGGCGGCAGGTGGTCACGAGGCTGCGCTCGGTGACGTTGCTCTGCCGGATGATTTTCTGTGTGGCGTAGGTCACGGCACGGTAGGGATAGGCGTTGAAGTCGCACACCACGCTGTCCACCTTCAGCACTTGGTTGATGTTCCCGGCGATGATGCGGTTGTAGTACCCCTTCTCCGCGAAGTCCGAATAATAGTGGTACACGCTCTTGTCCGCCAGCAGCAAGGCACGTTTCACGTTGTGTTCAATCGCGCTTTTTTCAGGTGATAGCGTGAAGAACATCTCGTGGAAACGGCGCACATGTTCCCGTGCCTCCGCCGGGCGGTTCTGCGACAAATCCTGAGACAAGGCGAGCATCAGGCTCTTGCCGTTGTCCAGCACATAGATTTTCTCCCGTTGCTTCTCTGCGAAACGGTAGGAGTTCCACACGCTCCACACCGTCACCACGGCGCACAGCGAGAGGAAGACGATACCGAACAGGCGTATCTGCCTGAACGACGATTCGATGTTTCTAAGTGATTTGAATTCCATTTATATTTTCCAATTTATGATTGCACATTGATTATTTCAGCAATTTGCCGACACGTCCGACTGCGTTTCCTGCGGCTGCACCCGCCACGCTGCCCGCCATGCTTCCGGCTCGTCCCGCCATCTGGTTCACGTTGCGACCGTAACCGCCCATGCCTCCGGCTTGGATAATCCAGCCCGCAACGGTGGGAATGGTAAAGTAGCCGATGATGCCGATGCAGAGGAATACGATATACACCCCGTCGCTCGAATCCAGCGAGAAGTTCGGGTCTGCCTGCATCCGCTCGATGTCGTTTTGCAGCATCAGAACCTGTATCTTCGCCAGTATGGTGCTGAACATGTCCGATACCGGTAGCCACAGATAGACCTGTATATAGCGGCATATCCACTGCGTGAGCGTGTTTTGGAAACCGTCCCATACCGACAGGGCGAAGGCTATCGGACCGAGAATCGCCAGCACCACGAGAAAGAAGGTGCGGACGGTGTCTATCACGAGGGCGGCGGCTTGGAACAGCAGTTCGAGTATCTCGCGGAAGAAGTCGCGGATGCTCTTCTTCATGTTGTACATTCCCCGGTCGATATACATTCCCGCCATCGTCACCATGTCGGAGGGCGACCAGCCGAGTTCCTCCAGTTGCTTGTCAAATTCCTCGTTGGACACGAGGTAGGCGGTTTCGGGGTTGCGTACCATCGCCTCGTATTCCAGTTTGTCCTTCTGCTCCCGGTATCGGTTCATGTCCAGCGTTTCCGCCTCCAGCATCTTTGCCGTGCCCTGTACGACGGGTGAGAGGATGCTGTTTATCGTGCCCAGCACCACAGTCGGGAAGAACATGATGCACAGACCGATGGCAAAAGGACGGAGCATCGGGAATACGTCTATCGGTTCAGCTCTCGCCAGCGACTGCCATACCCGGTAGGCGACGTAGAACAGCGCACCCAGCCCGGCGATGCCTTTCGCCACACCAGCCATGTCCCCACACAGCGGCATCATCTGCTCATAAAGTGAACGTAAAATCTGATGAAGGTTGTCGAACTTCATAGGCTACCAGTATCTTTCGTTCATGTTCCCGTACAGCCCCATGATGCGGTCGAGGTCGTTCTTCTTTTTCGCACGCAGGTAACTCACGGAGATGTTCTTGTTCGTGTAGTAGCTCACGAGGTTGCGGTAACGCTTCATCTTCGAGTGGCAGCGTTCCACCACGTCCATGCGCTCCTTGTCGGTCATGGAGAGCGTGGTGATGTTCACCACGTTCCTGAGTTCCGTCAACACTTCGTTGCTTTCCTCCAGCAGTTTCGTGTAGCCGAAAGCGATTGCGGAAAGCTCTTCGGGTCTGAAATTCCCGTCACGGAGCATCCGTTGGAAACTGTTCACATAGATGTCTGTGATGTCGCCCACCATCAGGATGGTCTGCTGCACCTTGCGGGCGTCCTTGACCAGATTGTTCACCGATTTGAGGGCATCGTAATACTTCTTGCCCTGCTGATAGATTTTCACCGTCTCCTGAAAGTTGCTCACCATGTTCGTGGCGGTCTTGGAGGTATGGATGATGTTTTTGGAGGCATTGATGATGCCCTGCGCTAGATTGCCCGGATCGCTTACGACCCACTGTGCGCTTGCCCTGCCCGCGAAAAGCAGGCACAGGCAGATAATCATTGTTATTCTTGTTCTCATGTTACTTTGGATTTTAGTGGTTGTTATTCTTCGGTCGGATGTCCCGGCTGCGGCTTCACCCGCACATAGTCCCCGTTTGGCGAGAAAGTCAGCACATCCGTGGCCTCGTTGTAGGACACGTCGATGCGGAAGCCGGTGTTCATGAACAGGTTGCCGTTCTCCTCCTGCAAGAGATAGGTTTCCGGCTTGAGCTTGCGGCGCAGACCGCTACGACGGAACACCGTCACTTTGTAGGCTTCGCCCTCCTTGTAGATAAGCACGTCAGGTTTTCCCTCCACGCTCTCCCAGTTCCCGCACAGCATGTCGCGGCGGTTGTCGGCCACGTCGCAGGATTGCAGCATCATGACCGCCAATCCGATAAGGCACTTGCTGACTTGCAGCATTTTCACTTTTGGTAAATTCATACGCGTTTTTCTTTTTTGGTTGATACATTCTGTTTTTTAGTTATTCCTTGTTTCTCCGCCTTTCGGCAAGCTGCCGGATGGCGGCTTCGATGTCGTCGCCCAGCTTCTCCGCCAGACGGTAAACCTCCACTTTTTCCGTTTCCTCGGTGGTGTACGCCAGATACTCTTCCGCGCTGACCTCCGTGGCATAGACCGCCGACTGCGTGCCGCCCAAGCCTATCCACACCTCCTTGTAGAGCCGTGAAGGGTTGTTCGCCATGTTGATGGAGAGTATCTGCGACTTCTCCTTTTCCGTCAGTCCGAGCAACGCCTGTATCTGGTCGAACTTGTTCATATATTTCCTTTGGTCAAGCAGGATTTTACAATCCGAGTTGTTGATAATGCTCTCTTTGACCACCGGAGAACTGATAATGTCGTCCACCTCCTGCGTCACCACGATTGCCTCGCCGTAATATTTTCTGACCGTCTTATACATATAGCGCAGATATTCAGCCATGTTCGCCGATGAGAGGGCCTTCCAAGCCTCTTCCACGATAAGCTGTTTCCGCACGCCTTTCAGCCGCCGCATCTTGTTGATGAAGGCTTCCATGATGATGATGGTCACGACGGGGAACAGTTCGCGGTTTTCTTTAATCGAATCTATCTCGAAGACGATGAACCGCTTGCCGAGCAGGTCGATGTTCTCCGTGGAGTTGAGCAGGAAATCGTAACGCCCGCCCCGGTAATACTGCCGCATGGTGGTGAGCATGTTGTCGATGTTGAAGTCGGACTTCTCCACCTTGATGTCACGCTGTGCCAGTTCCTTGCGGTAGTCGTCACGCATATACTCGTAGAAGGTGTTGAACGACGGCACGATGCTACGGTCGGATTGGATGCGCTCAATATAGGCACTCACGGCACTGCCCAGCTCGCCGCTCTCCGTCTTTGTCACCTTGTCGTCCTCCGACTTCCAGAGCGTCAGCAACAGGGTCTTGATGCTGTCCTTCTTCTCCACGTCGAAGATGTAATCGTCGGTGTAGAACGGGTTGAAGCTGATGGGCTTATCTTCCGTGTAGGTGAAATACACACCGTCCGCTCCGCCTGTCTTGCGTCGGATCATGCCGCACAAGCCCTGATAGGAGTTTCCCGTGTCCACCAATACCACATGTGCGCCTTGCTCATAATATTGGCGCACGAGGTGGTTCATGAAGAAAGACTTGCCGCTGCCCGAAGGACCCAGCACGAACTTGTTGCGGTTGGTCGTGATACCTCGCTTCATGGGCAGGTCGGAGATGTCAAGGTGCAGCGGTTTTCCCGTGAGCCTGTCCACCATCTTGATGCCGAAGGGCGAGAGCGAGCTGCGGTAGTTGGTTTCCTCTGTGAACAGGCACACCGCCTGTTCGATGAAGGTGTGGAAACTCTCTTCCGCCGGGAAGTCCGCCGCATTGCCGGGTATCGCCGCCCAGTAGAGTGTCGGGCAGTCGATGGTGTTGTGGCGCGGCACGCATTCCATGCTTGCCAACTGGCTGCCCACGTCGTTCTTGATATGCTTCAGTTCCTCCGCATCGTCGCTCCACGCCATGACGTTGAAGTGTGCCCGTACCGAGGTCAGTCCGTAGGAATGGGCTTCGTTCAGGTATTGGTCTATCCACTCGCGGTTGATGCTGTTGCTCCTTGAATAGCGAGATAGCGACTGCATGTTACGGGCGGACTTCTCGAACTTCTGCAAGGTTTCCTCACTGTTGTCTATCAGCACATACTGGTTGTAGATATGGTTGCAGGAGAGCAGAAGCCCCACCGGGGAGGCGAATGACAGTCGGCAGTCACTCCGGTCGGTGGAGAGCTTCTCGTAACGGGTGTCGGTAGCCACCTTGCCCGGCAGGTCTTCCGCGTCGGAGAGGGTGTGCAGACACAGGCGGTTGTCGCCGATGCGCATCTCCCTTGCCGAAAGCTCGATGTCCTGCAAGGTGGTGTCACCTTCCGGCATGAGCGAGAAGTAGCGTTCAATAAGTCCCGTCTTTCCCTCAGTACCCACAATCTCATCGGTGGAGAGGCGGCGCAGCCTGACAAGCCCGCTGTCGTTCATGATGCGCTCGAACTGTTCGCAGGCTTCCAAGAACTTGGTCGTGGTTTCCCTGTCCAGCTCCTTCGGGATGATATGTCCCCGGCACAGCGTGCTGAAATTGCTCTGCATCCGGTTACGCTCCTTTGTTGTCTTGGTCAGGTAGAGGTAGCAGGTGTGTTTCAGGTACGGACGCTCGTTGAAGTGACGCTCGAAAGAGCGGCTTAAAAAGCTCATGTCGTCCTTCTGAAGCTCCGGTTTGTAGCGTTCCTTGATGAACCAGTCCTGTTTGTGGACGACGGAGTAGTCCGGCAGCACCTTGATAGCCTTGCACCAGCAACTGTGTATCGCCTCGTACTCCGCACCCGTCACGGTGTAAAGTTCCGGTAGTTCCACCTCGAAAGCCACCGTGATGTCGGCGTCCTTTGAGATGATGCAGCCATGCTCCACCGCTAAAAGTGGGAACCTGTTTTCCAGTGTTGTCATTTTCGATGTATTCCTCATTGTCTTTCTTCCTTTCGTTGTCGTTTGAACAGACGGGTTATCCGCCGCCGGTTGATAAGGTATCGGGGATGGCTCCGTGCCGCTCCTAATTTCATCAGCCCGTGTTCACCGTACCGGGCGTTCAGCGCGAAGGTCTGCCATACAAGGAGGGAGGACGATGCCGCGCCGAAGCCGATACATATCCACTGGTCGATACCGACCATGTAGAGGATGACGAACAGGACGAAGAGAGCCAGCAGACCTCCGCAGAAGATGAAGAGGTACTGTGCCTTCAAGCCCTTGAACTCTACCGGACGGCCGATACCCTTGTTGATTGGGTATTCAGCCATACATTATTTATTAAAGGAAGAATGAGCGCAGGATGGTGGCGGCAACAATCAGGAAGATGCACGCGCCGAACCACGAGGCGGCTGTCTTGCTGGTGTCGGGGTCGCCCGATGAAAACTTGCCGTACACTTTTACGCCCCCGATAAGCCCGACGACTGCACCGATGGCGTATATCAGTTTAGTTCCGGGGTCGAAATAAGAACTCACCATAGAGGTGGCTTCGTTGATGCCCGCGATGCCGTTTCCCTGCGCGAAAGCGGAGGCGGTTGCGGCGATGACAAGTGCCGCGGAGAGGATTGCTTTTCTGTTTTTCAAGATGTTCTTGTTCATAAACTGTTCTTGTTTTTTGCCGTCAAAAGGGTGGATGGTCCTTTGTCGGGCGGTTGATACTTTGTTTCTTTACTTTGGTTTTAGTGGATGCCCGTTTGTTTCCACGGACGTGGGCGTGTCCGTTGCGGATGGGGATGCGCCTTGCGTTTCCTCGCCGCGTGGGTTGATGTCATTCTTTCATGTTCATTTCTTTTATTGTTGTCATACATAGTTGCGAATGTCGAACTCCTCGATGTTGTCCGGCACGACGAACTCCTTTTCAGATTTCTTCAGCCGAATCTCGATAAGCCCCTTGATGCGGATGCCTATCTCCGAAGAGCCTTCCATCATTTTCTCGTACAACTCCGTGCCCTCCATGTCGGTGAACACCTTAGCCGCCTTTTCACGTTCCGCCTGTGTCGCGTCCGGGTTTTTGGCGGTCTTGCAGGCGTCGTCAATCTCGTCAAAGCTGCTGCCCGAAGCCCGTGGCGTGTCCGAGGCGTCCTCTTCCGGTTCGTCGTCCCCGTATCCCAGTTCCTCCGGCGGTATGCTCGTGAAGGTCTCATCGAGTTTTTCCTCCGGGACTTGTGCCGGGCGGGATGCGTTTCCCGTTTTTCCGTCGTCAAAAGTAGCCTCTTCCTCCGACAGCTCAATGCCTTTTTCAATAGTGGCGGCTTCTTGCGTCGGTATGGCAGCGGTTGTCCGGGTGGATGCCATCCTGAAACGGCTCTTGCCGATGATGTCCGCCTTTTCCGCAGGGACTTCCTCGTGTGCCGCTATGCGTTTAGCCTCATTCCCGTCCAGTGACCGCCATAATCCGACAATGCCCTTGAAGAAGCGGACAATCCGCGTGTCCATGATGCGCTCGTAAAGGAGCAGGAACAGGAACCAGAGGTTGCAGCCGACCGATACCGCCAGCAGAATGTCTGTCATGCTGATTGTGTAATTCATATCCTTCCGTTTTTGGTTAGAATACTGAATTGTAATTTCGGGCATAAAGGCTCTTTATCGCATCTTCGCACTGGTTGAAGTGGTGCGTCAGCACATGGTCGATGTAAGCGGACAGCGTAAGCCGGTCATGCCCGATTACACGGGTGATACGCATGATACGCTCGTGGTACTCCGGGCGCACATACGCCATCTTCCCCTCACGTGCCTTTACTTCCGGGTCGCGGATGAACAGGCGTTCATAGTCCTTCTCACTGCATTTGCCGCTTACCGGGACAGGCGACAGTATTTCCACACTCGCCTGCACTTGGGTAAACATACCTCCGCAGTCTTGCTGTGGTCTTTTTTCATTCGGTGTCATTTCTTTTTCCATTTTCAAATCAGATCTTCACGTTGTTTCTTGTACAGTTCGTTGATTCTCTCCTTGTGCTGTTCCAGATGCTGGCGCAGCACGGTATCCACATATCCGCCTACTGAGATTTCCCCTCCGGCGATGTCGTTCACGATTCTGAGGATCTTGCCGTGGACGTCACGGCTGATATAGACACATTGGCGGGTCTTTATCTCGTTGCGGCGCAGGAATAGCTCGTTGTAGTCCTCGTCCTGCCTTTTCCGGCGTCCACTTTCCCTCTGCGCTTTTTCCCGTGTTACGGGTTGCACAGGAGATGGTTCCGGTGCGGCGGTGTCCTCTTCGGTCGGTGCAGCTGCGGGTACTTCCTGTGCGGGGCGCAGTGTCCCGTCCTGTGTGCGCCGCCCGATGGAGGCTAACAGCAGTTCCTCGTCGATGCCTTCCGTGTTCACTTTCCTGCTGCCCATGCTCACTGCGGTCTGATGATGTCGCTTATCTCTTCGGAAAACTCCCGGATGCCACTCCCTTTCAGCAGTGCCGTGTCCATCGGGAAGATGGTGGAGCGGAAAACGCTCTTGCGCTCTTCCGAAAGGTCACGGCGGAACTTCTTGCTGTCGGGCAAGCGGGTGGAAAGTACCGGAAAGCCCATTTCGGCTATCACTTCCTCGTAGATGCCGTACAAGTCGTTCCTCTCCCTGCCGTCCACCATCGTCCAGAACAGATGCAGCCCCTTTGTTTTCGCCTGTCCGGTAGTCATCAGCCTGTCGCGGAACATCGTGACGAATTTCAGGGTACTCTCCACGACAAAGCGGTCGGCACTCAGCGGAGTGAAAATGTAGTCCATCTGCGAGAGCGTCTTTATCACGCCGTTGCTTCGGAGTGTGCCGGGCATGTCGAAGAACACCACGTCGGGTTTCACGTCCTCAGTGGCAATCATCCTCTCGGCATCGTCGAGGGCGTTCACCGCATTGCTTTTGACGATGGTGTAGGCGTTCTTTTTGATCCGGCGAAAATGGTCGCAAGCGAGAGCCTTGAAGTAGGTGCTGCTGTCGATAAGCCCCATTTCGTGTTCGCGCAGCCCGTGGATGCTGTGCTGCGGGTCGTCGCAGTCCACGACGGCGACATTGTAGCCTTTCACGTTGTGCAGGTAGCTGGCGGCAAGTGCCGTGACAGTGGATTTGCCGATGCCACCTTTCTGTGTTGCGAATGCAACGAAGATTTCCTTACTCATAGTTCCATTTATTTTAATTGTTGAAGATTTCTTTTTCTATTTATATGCGGATTTGGTTGCTACATTATCCGCTTCAGTGAACAGACACATGGGCGGGTCATCGCGTATCCGGTTCTGTGGTGAAGCGGTGCGGCGAACAAGTGATGAATGACGACACTGCGTCATGAAGTCATTGAATCCATACGTCACCGAATTGTCGGAGAACCGGGTTTCCGACGGTTCGGGTATCCGTTTCGGCAAGTATCCGAAGAAGCGGATTTCCGGGTATTTGAATGTTCCTTTTCTCATATTTTCAAATCGTTCGTTTCTTGAATCATGCTGCAAATAAACAAGTATATTTTGGAACCTGTATCACTTCTCCGGCAAGTGGCAGCACGTTGCGCCGGTTGGCAGTCATTGACCGGGTCAAGCATCTGTCCAATACAGCTTTAAGGGCGTAACTTTGCCCCCGGACAGCAGGGTTCGCCGATGGTGCGCGGCCCGGAGTCCTGAAAGGTATCTTCCCATCCGTCCCCTGACGGATTTTTATGTTCACCTGAACATAGCAAGGTATGTTTTCAGCCGCTCAAAATATTTTGAGCATCCCGGAAAACGCCTTGCCCTTGCAGGGGGCGGGCTTTCCCTCCGAAGTCGGGAAGCCTTTCAAAACTGCGGTGCTGTAATCCGAAGCGGCGGCTTATGCCGTCAATCCGCTAAATCCAAAGTAATATGAAAGAGAAAAGGAAAAGCAAATCAGGGAGAAATCCCAAACTTGATCCGGCGGTGTACCGTTACACCGTCCGTTTCAATGAGGAGGAACACAACCGTTTCCTCGCCATGTTCGGAAAATCGGGTGTCTATGCACGGTCGGTTTTCCTCAAGGCGCACTTCTTCGGACAGCCGTTCAAGGTGCTTAAGGTGGACAAGACGCTGGTGGACTATTACACCAAACTGTCGGATTTTCATGCACAGTTCCGTGCCGTGGGTACGAATTACAACCAAGTCGTGAAGGAACTGAGGCTGCATTTTTCAGAGAAAAAGGCGATGGCGTTGCTCTACAAATTAGAGCAACACACCGTCGAACTCGTGAAACTGAGCCGCCGGATTGTGGAACTTTCAAGGGAAATGGAGGCGAAATGGTCGCAAAAATCAGTGTAGGAAACTCGTTGTACGGCGCGATTGCCTATAACGGGGAGAAGATTAACGAGGCGCAGGGGCGGTTGCTTACGACCAACCGCATCTACAATGACGGTTCGGGAAAGGTGGACATCAACAAGGCGATGGAGGGTTTTCTCACCTTCATGCCGCCACAGATGAAGGTGGAGAAGCCGGTGGTGCATATTTCGCTCAACCCGCATCCGGAGGATGCGTTGACCGATGCGGAATTGCAGGATATAGCCCGCGAGTATCTGGAAAAACTCGGTTTCGGCAACCAGCCTTATCTTGTTTTCAAGCACGAGGACATCGACCGCCACCACCTGCACATCGTGACGGTTCGGGTGGACGAGAACGGGAAATGTATCAGCGACAAGAACAACTACTATCGTAGCAAACAAATCACCCGTGAGCTGGAGAAGAAATACGGGCTGCACGATGCGGAGCGCAGGAACCGCCGTCTTGACACGCCGCTAAGCAAGGTGGACGCATCGGCAGGCGATGTGAAGAAACAGGTAGGCAACACCGTGAAAGCTCTGAACGGGCAGTACCGTTTCCAGACGATGGGCGAATACCGTGCGCTCCTTTCCATCTATAACCTGACGGTGGAGGAAGCGAGGGGTAACGTGCGCGGACGGGAATATCACGGGCTGGTCTATTCCGTCACGGACGGCAGGGGCAACAAGGTGGGCAACCCGTTCAAGTCCTCGCTCTTCGGGAAGTCCGCAGGCTATGAAGCCATGCAGAAGAAGTTTGTACGTTCCAGATCGGAGATTAAGGACAGGAAACTGGCAGACATGACGAAACGTACCGTTCTTTCCGTGCTGCAAGGCACTTATGACAAGGATAGGTTTGTTTCCCAACTTAAAGAGAAGGGCATCGACACCGTACTGCGCTACACGGAGGAAGGGCGCATCTACGGGGCTACCTTCATCGACCACCGCACGGGGAGTGTGCTGAACGGTTCGCGCATGGGCAAGGAGCTTTCGGCGAATGCCTTGCAGGAACACTTCACCCTGCCATACGCCGGACAACCGCCGATACCGTTATCCATCCCTATGGATGCTGCGGACAAGGCACACGGACAGACCGCATACGACCGTGAAGACGTATCGGGCGGAATGGGCTTGCTCACTCCCGAAGGTCCGGCGGTAGATGCCGAGGAAGAGGCTTTCATCCGGGCGATGAAGCGCAAAAAGAAGAAAAAGCGCAAGGGCTTGGGTTTGTAATCGGAGTATCAACAATTAAAAAATCAATGTATGTCACAACAAGAAGACGATTTGAGGGCATTGGCGAAAATCATGGATTTTCTGCGTGCCGTGAGTATCATTTTAGTGGTCATGAACGTGTACTGGTTCTGCTACGAAGCCATCCGGCTATGGGGCGTGAACATCGGTGTGGTGGACAAAATCCTTCTGAACTTCGACCGCACGGCGGGGCTGTTCCATTCCATTCTGTACACGAAACTGTTTGCCGTCCTGCTGCTTGCCCTGTCCTGTCTGGGTACGAAAGGGGTCAAGGGCGAGAAAATCACTTGGGGAAGAATATGGACGGCACTCGCCGCCGGATTCGTGCTGTTTTTCCTCAACTGGTGGATACTGGCTCTGCCGCTGCCGGTTGAAGCGGTGACGGGCTTGTATATCCTTACCATCGGCACGGGCTATGTCTGTCTTTTGATGGGCGGGCTGTGGATGAGCCGCCTGTTGAAACACAATCTGATGGAGGATGTTTTCAACAACGAGAATGAGAGTTTCATGCAGGAAACGAGGCTCATCGAAAGCGAGTATTCGGTCAATCTGCCCACACGCTTCTATTACAAAAAGCGTTGGAACAATGGCTGGATCAATGTGGTGAATCCCTTCCGTGCGTCCATCGTGTTGGGTACGCCGGGCAGCGGCAAGTCATACGCCGTGGTAAACAATTTTATCAAGCAACAGATTGAAAAGGGCTTCTCGATGTATGTATATGACTTCAAATTCAGTGACTTGTCCACCATAGCCTACAACCATTTGCTGAACCACCCGGAGGGCTACAAGGTGAAGCCGAAATTCTATGTGATCAATTTCGACGACCCGCGACGCTCACACCGTTGCAATCCCATACACCCGGATTTCATGGAGGATATTACGGACGCTTACGAGAGTGCCTACACGATAATGCTTAACCTCAATAAAACTTGGGTGTGACCTGAAAAGTCACGTAATTGATTGTTAAACAGCAATGTATATTGCAAGATTTAACCCGCTGTTCCGTCAGCGGTAGCCTACTATAAGGTGCATCTCCAGTGATGGGTTGTGCTAAGCTTATAGGACAAAGTACACTTTCCGAAAGGACAAGACTGAACCGTGAGGGAACGTCAAGGGCGGTTAGTATCATACCGTCGAGTGGCGAGGCTGGATAGCATGGTTAACGTAATGTGAACTGACTTTAGCCGTCGTAAGGTTTGAAGGAGCGCAAGATACTTTAGCTCTCACCAAAAGGTAAGCAGTCGGATAACCCTCGCCCATGTTGGGGTTACACGGACATAGCACTGCCGGCGGACTTGGCAGAACCTAAACTATCCGTTTGTCAATTGCGTGGAACAGGGCAAGCCTGTATCTCTCTCGTAATAATGCGAGTAAGCGAACCGCAAGGCAAGCCGAATGGGGTGCAGGTATGAGATAACGGAGAAAGCGAATGCCGCCCTGTAATGGGGAGGATACGGATTGAACCAACATCACGAGTTAATGAGGGTAACATCATCCGACACGAAAGTGGGCAGACTTCCGTATATGGTAACTCTTTACAAGATAACTTTTAGAACTTTCAAAAGGAGGAAAGCAAATGAACGAGATTAAAACATCGTGTGCGCCTGCTGACAGCAGGAATCTGACTTGGGACGGTATGAACTGGTCTAAGTGTGAAACCTATGTCCGAAAGCTACAAGCGCGTATTGTAAAGGCTCAGAAAGAAGGCAGACATAACAAGGTGAAAACCTTGCAGTGGATGCTTACCCACTCTTTTTACGCCAAGGCATTGGCAGTAAAGAGGGTTACTTCCAACAAAGGGAAGAATACGTCTGGAGTAGATAAACAGCTTTGGGACTCTCCCAAGCGCAAGTACAAAGCAATCGGTGAACTTAGACGTCGTGGCTACCATCCACAGCCGCTCCGTAGGGTTCACATCAAGAAAAAGAACGGTAAACTCCGACCGTTGGGAATACCGACCATGAAAGACAGGGCGATGCAAGCATTATATCTCATGGCATTGGAACCGATAGCCGAAACGACAGGCGACCGTTTTTCTTACGGCTTCCGAAAGAAGCGCAGGACAATGGACGCAATTCGTCAGATTGATACGGTTCTAAATCGCCAGCATTCCCCCGAATGGATTTTGGAGGGAGATATTAAGGGTTGCTTCGACCACATCAGTCACGGCTGGCTTATTGAAAATATCCCTATGGATAAAACAATACTCAGAAAATGGCTGAAATGTGGAGCTGTATTCAATGGTAAACTGTTCCCGACAGAAGAGGGTACACCACAAGGAGGTATCATATCACCGACACTTGCAAATATGGCACTTGACGGACTTCAACCACTCTTGGCTGAAAGATTCAAAAGACGTTTCATCAACTATAAGACATTCCACTACAAAGTGAATCTTATCAGGTATGCGGACGACTTTATAATCACAGGTCGAGATAAGGAATTATTGGAAAACGAGGTCAAACCAATGGTGATAGAATTTCTCAAAGAAAGGGGTCTTACCTTATCCGAAGAGAAAACTACCATTACGAACATATACGATGGATTTGATTTCTTAGGTTTCAATGTAAGGAAGTTCGGCAAAAGGCTGTACACATCTCCGTCCAAAGATGCACAGAAACGCTTTAGGGCAAAAATCAGTGACATCGTTAAAGGACATAAAATGTGTAAGCAGGAATCGCTGATACGAATGCTCAATCCTGTGATAACAGGTTGGGGAAACTATTACCGATATGGTGCATCAACCAATGCTTTTCACGGTTGCGACAATCACATTTACAACCTCACAAAGAAATGGGCTTTACGTCGCCACCCAAAGAAACGCAAGTCTTGGGTTGCAGATAAGTATTGGCATGAAATTCGGGGGCGTAAATGGACGTTTGCATGGAAATATGAAACAAAAAGCAAGAAAGTGAACTACCTGACCCTTAAAAGGTTGTCGGATATACATTATACTCCGTACAAGCAAGTCAAGGGGGAGGCAAACCCTTTCGACCCGGAATATGATGATTATTTCTTTCAGCGAAAGGAGCAACAAATGCTGGAATCTCTCAAAGGACGTAAGTCACTCTTATATTTATGGAACAAGCAGAAGCGGACTTGTCCGTTATGCGGCAAGGAGATAGATTGTACAAAAGCATGGAACGTCAATGAAATATCTGTTGGTGGTTCAATTGTACGGCAACTTGTCCATAACAACTGCTACAAGCGAAATAAACGAAACTGTTGAAAGTATGAGCCGATTTCTAACAACAAATAGAAATATTGAGTTGCTTGAGCCGTATGAGGGGAAACTCTCACGTACGGTTCTTAGGGGAGAAGGGGGCAGTAATGCCCTTGACTTACCCGATGTGTGACCTGAAAAGTCACGTAATTGATTGTTAAACAGCAATGTATATTGCAAGATTTAACCCGCTGTTCCGTCAGCGGTAGCCTACTATAAGGTGCATCTCCAGTGATGGGTTGTGCTAAGCTTATAGGACAAAGTACACTTTCCGAAAGGACAAGACTGAACCGTGAGGGAACGTCAAGGGCGGTTAGTATCATACCGTCGAGTGGCGAGGCTGGATAGCATGGTTAACGTAATGTGAACTGACTTTAGCCGTCGTAAGGTTTGAAGGAGCGCAAGATACTTTAGCTCTCACCAAAAGGTAAGCAGTCGGATAACCCTCGCCCATGTTGGGGTTACACGGACATAGCACTGCCGGCGGACTTGGCAGAACCTAAACTATCCGTTTGTCAATTGCGTGGAACAGGGCAAGCCTGTATCTCTCTCGTAATAATGCGAGTAAGCGAACCGCAAGGCAAGCCGAATGGGGTGCAGGTATGAGATAACGGAGAAAGCGAATGCCGCCCTGTAATGGGGAGGATACGGATTGAACCAACATCACGAGTTAATGAGGGTAACATCATCCGACACGAAAGTGGGCAGACTTCCGTATATGGTAACTCTTTACAAGATAACTTTTAGAACTTTCAAAAGGAGGAAAGCAAATGAACGAGATTAAAACATCGTGTGCGCCTGCTGACAGCAGGAATCTGACTTGGGACGGTATGAACTGGTCTAAGTGTGAAACCTATGTCCGAAAGCTACAAGCGCGTATTGTAAAGGCTCAGAAAGAAGGCAGACATAACAAGGTGAAAACCTTGCAGTGGATGCTTACCCACTCTTTTTACGCCAAGGCATTGGCAGTAAAGAGGGTTACTTCCAACAAAGGGAAGAATACGTCTGGAGTAGATAAACAGCTTTGGGACTCTCCCAAGCGCAAGTACAAAGCAATCGGTGAACTTAGACGTCGTGGCTACCATCCACAGCCGCTCCGTAGGGTTCACATCAAGAAAAAGAACGGTAAACTCCGACCGTTGGGAATACCGACCATGAAAGACAGGGCGATGCAAGCATTATATCTCATGGCATTGGAACCGATAGCCGAAACGACAGGCGACCGTTTTTCTTACGGCTTCCGAAAGAAGCGCAGGACAATGGACGCAATTCGTCAGATTGATACGGTTCTAAATCGCCAGCATTCCCCCGAATGGATTTTGGAGGGAGATATTAAGGGTTGCTTCGACCACATCAGTCACGGCTGGCTTATTGAAAATATCCCTATGGATAAAACAATACTCAGAAAATGGCTGAAATGTGGAGCTGTATTCAATGGTAAACTGTTCCCGACAGAAGAGGGTACACCACAAGGAGGTATCATATCACCGACACTTGCAAATATGGCACTTGACGGACTTCAACCACTCTTGGCTGAAAGATTCAAAAGACGTTTCATCAACTATAAGACATTCCACTACAAAGTGAATCTTATCAGGTATGCGGACGACTTTATAATCACAGGTCGAGATAAGGAATTATTGGAAAACGAGGTCAAACCAATGGTGATAGAATTTCTCAAAGAAAGGGGTCTTACCTTATCCGAAGAGAAAACTACCATTACGAACATATACGATGGATTTGATTTCTTAGGTTTCAATGTAAGGAAGTTCGGCAAAAGGCTGTACACATCTCCGTCCAAAGATGCACAGAAACGCTTTAGGGCAAAAATCAGTGACATCGTTAAAGGACATAAAATGTGTAAGCAGGAATCGCTGATACGAATGCTCAATCCTGTGATAACAGGTTGGGGAAACTATTACCGATATGGTGCATCAACCAATGCTTTTCACGGTTGCGACAATCACATTTACAACCTCACAAAGAAATGGGCTTTACGTCGCCACCCAAAGAAACGCAAGTCTTGGGTTGCAGATAAGTATTGGCATGAAATTCGGGGGCGTAAATGGACGTTTGCATGGAAATATGAAACAAAAAGCAAGAAAGTGAACTACCTGACCCTTAAAAGGTTGTCGGATATACATTATACTCCGTACAAGCAAGTCAAGGGGGAGGCAAACCCTTTCGACCCGGAATATGATGATTATTTCTTTCAGCGAAAGGAGCAACAAATGCTGGAATCTCTCAAAGGACGTAAGTCACTCTTATATTTATGGAACAAGCAGAAGCGGACTTGTCCGTTATGCGGCAAGGAGATAGATTGTACAAAAGCATGGAACGTCAATGAAATATCTGTTGGTGGTTCAATTGTACGGCAACTTGTCCATAACAACTGCTACAAGCGAAATAAACGAAACTGTTGAAAGTATGAGCCGATTTCTAACAACAAATAGAAATATTGAGTTGCTTGAGCCGTATGAGGGGAAACTCTCACGTACGGTTCTTAGGGGAGAAGGGGGCAGTAATGCCCTTGACTTACCCGATGTGCAAAAGCAGGGCGACTTCTTCGTGGAGTCACCTATCATTTTGTTTGCCAGCATTATCTGGTATCTCAAAATCTATCAGAACGGGAAGTATTGCACGTTTCCCCATGCCATCGAGTTTTTGAACCGCCGCTACGAGGATATTTTCCCGATACTGACCTCTTACCCGGAGCTGGAAAACTACCTTTCCCCGTTCATGGATGCTTGGCTCGGAGGGGCTGCGGAGCAGCTCATGGGGCAGATAGCGTCGGCGAAAATCCCGCTTTCGAGGATGATTTCCCCGCAGCTCTATTGGGTGATGTCGGACAGCGAGTTTACGCTGGACATCAACAATCCCGAAGAGCCGAAAATCCTATGCGTGGGCAACAATCCCGACCGTCAGAACATCTACGGGGCGGCTCTCGGATTGTATAACTCCCGTATCGTGAAACTCATCAACAAGAAGGGAATGCTGAAGTCATCGGTCATCATCGACGAGCTGCCCACGATATACTTCAAGGGGTTGGACAACCTTATAGCCACCGCCCGAAGCAACAAGGTTGCCGTGTGTCTGGGATTTCAGGATTTCAGCCAGCTGGTGCGCGACTACGGTGATAAGGAGGCGAAAGTGGTGATGAATACGGTCGGTAACATTTTCTCCGGGCAGGTGGTAGGTGAAACGGCAAAGACACTATCGGAACGGTTCGGTAAGGTGTTGCAGAAACGGCAGTCTATCTCCATCAACCGGCAGGATGTTTCCACCTCCATCAACACGCAGATGGATGCGCTCATTCCGCCGAGCAAGATTTCCGGTCTGACGCAGGGAATGTTTGTCGGTTCGGTGTCCGACAACTTCAACGAACGTATCGAACAGAAAATTTTTCACTGCGAGATTGTGGTGGATGCCGAGAAGGTGAAGCGGGAGGAACGTGCCTACAAGAAAATTCCGGTCATTACCGATTTCACGGACGAGGACGGCAACGACCGCATGAAAGAAACGGTGCAGGCGAACTACCGGCGTATCAAGGAAGAGGTGAAGCAGATTGTGCAGGAGGAACTGGAGCGCATCGCGGGCGATGATAACCTGAAATATCTGTTGCAGCAGAAGTAAATAAAAAAATGAAGAAAGGCTTACCATAAACCTTTCTTCATTTTTTTAGAACTTAAGCATTATCCATACTTACTAAGATTCCGTTTTCCAAAATTTTTTGCAATGGAATTTTCTTTAAGATTTCTTGATAAGTGCTATAGAAGTCATTATCAAGTCCTATATAAACAATATTGTCATGTAATTCTTCTATAACACTAATATGTGAATGCAATTTGCACTTTTTATCAGAACAATCTGATACGATACTTTTAATTCGTTCCAACTTATTTAATAAATCATCATATTGAGATAACCCTTTTGTAGTTGGTTGTATTTGATAATTAGTTTTCTTTGCCGGTTGTATATTATGTTCAGGATCTAATAATACTATGTGAAATATAGAAGAATCCCGATCAAAATAACCTACAATACGCCCCGTACTTTTTGTTATCGAAAATTGCATTATTGGAAAATCTGTCTCATTGTCCAATATTTCTTTTGGTAGCCAATCTAAATCTTTTCGTTGAATAGGAATGTTTTTAGCACTCCAATCTATTGGATGACATCTTAATGCAATACTACCTCTATTTTCTTCTAATACTTCTTGCGGTGTCATAGTACCCAAAGCACCTAATCGTTCAAGAAGCCCAATATGCCATCCCTTAGAACACTCTCCAATCTGAAAATTAGGTATCTGCTTAAAGTAAGAGAAGGAAAAAGTTATCTTCCTTCTCTTTAACTCATTTTCTTGTTCTTTGGTAACTAATGATTTGTTTCCGTATTTAGGAGAATCTGAATTAAGATTTAATAGTTTCCCATTTTTTCCCATAATACTCAATCATTAGTTCTGGAGTAATAACCTTGTCACAACGCTCATTTACATTTAAATCTCCACGTGTTTCAATCCAAGGCATCTCATTGTGGGACAATCGTTCTAATTCAGCACCGCTATATTTAAGATAATTCTCCAATATAAAGTCAATGAATTCAGCGTCTTCTGATGATAAACTCACATTGTGATTCATGCAATCATCAATATTGATTTCTGAATAGAGATATTTTGTAGAATTAAATCGATTGTAGATTTCTCGATTTACCGGACCATGAATCCATGCTTCAAACTCGCCGTCAAACATAGGTTTTTTATTGATACCATAAGACCATGCTTGAACATAATACAATAACTTCTGCAACTTTAAATTTATTAAAGACGCAAATCTATCTTCCGATTTTACTCGTAAGATAATGTAGTCTGTTATATCGTGTATTGAGTTCATCTGAATTATGACTATATCAATTTCAATGCAAAGTTAATATCTTTTTCTAATATAACAAAATAATGAATTGAATTGATGTGATTTATTCTAATGAATTTGTTTTTTATCTCCTCATACGATCCAACTCATCATCGCGCAGCATCCTCTCGTTCAATTTCTCCTGCATTCTGTCAAGGAAGTAGGTGCGGCTTTCGTTCTTCCGGCGTTTGATATCGGTGTAGAAACGGTAGCAGTCCTTCGACTCAACCCCGAATATCTTGTAAAGGAGCGGGGCAAGCTGTTTGAGCGGCATGTTGCCGTTGTTGATGCAGCCCATCTCGTCGATGCCGTAGATAAGTTCCACGAGGTCGATGGCATTGCCCGTCCATTGCAGGAGGCTGGTGGCGGTTTCTGTTGTGTTGTTGGCGGATATCAGTGGCGGCACTTGGGGCGTGGCAAGGAATTTCTGCATCTTCCTCACGAAAGACAGGGCCTTGCTGACATAGGCGGCAATCTCTCTCTTTTCTTCTGACAGGTTGCGCACGGGATGGTGCTGCAACTCGATTTCGATGTAGGCAAGCGCGATGACGGTAAGGTTCGCGTCCATGCTACCGTTACACAGTTCGATCACTTGGGTGGCAAAAGCCGTGTATGCCGTTTCCATATTGCAGTCACCGGCTTCGTTTATCAGGCGGAAAAAGTCGGTTTCCGCCAGCAAGAAATAATTCATGGTTCTGTCAATTTTGAAAATTACACTTTGTTTTCTGCGTGCGCACATGAATATAATTGGCAAAAAACGCGGCAGAAAATAAAAAATCCAACACTCAATTTTACAAAGTACTGGATTTCAGAGGTATAAAATTCAATATTTTTTCACAAGGACAAATTATCTCCGACTTAAATTGTTTGTAATCAGAACATTTATTCTATTCCTGAAAATAGAAATGTATGCTTGCCGCACATTTTGGCTATCTTGCTTTTTTATCAAGGATATAGATAATGCGACATACACCGTTGGAATAGCTTTTCAAGGAGGAAAGCGTCCAGTGTTGCTCTGGCAGAGCCGACTTAAAAAAATGTCGTCCGCTTCCGGATATGAAAGGAACGGTGTATAGTATGATTTCATCCACAGCGTGCATACGCAGTAGTCCGTTTATATAATCTGCCGTATCCAGTGTGGCTTCCGCGAGGTAACGGATGTTTGTGCCGTCTTTTCTCCATTCGTGCAGCATTGAAATGGAATAGTCCGGTGTCACACGGTAAAGGGCTTTCTTCCTGATTTCATCAAGACCGCAACGGTCAAGGCACAAATCCTGATGTGCTTTATCATATAACTCTGAAGAAAGACATCCGTCCATCGTCAGTACGGCGAGAATCTGAACTTTACCCATAATCGTTTCCTTTCGTTAGGCAAGGGTAAAAAAGTAGCGTGCAATTCACACTACCTTCAAGCGATGGCTCTGGTAAAGCCTTTACGGAGAGTACGTGAATGCACGCTATGCGTAAGCATAGCATAAGCATCACGCAATCGTCTCCGTAGTTCCAATTTACCAGATTTTCGCTTGAAACGCCTTGCGGTCTTATCCTATATGTTGGCGGCGAAAAGCTCCTGCCAATCGCCGTTTTTCTCAAATGTTATGCAAAGATAGCCAAATTCAGTGAATTACGGGCTATGATTGCTTGAATTTATATTTAAGTCCATACTCTTCAAGTTTGCTGTATAGTGTTGTCCTGCCTATGCCGAGCAGTTCTGCGGCGACACTCCGGTTGCCGTTTGCCTGTTTCAACGCACGCAATATCCGCTCCTTATCCTCCGCGTCATTGCGCAAGGCGAAGCTGACAGTAGAGGTCGGTTTCGTCACGGCAAGTTCCAGATGCTCTTTCATGACAACACCTTCCTGCGCCTGCAATACAGCACCCATAACTTTCTGCCGAAGTTCCCGCACGTTGCCCGGCCATGCGTGTGTCAGCAACGCTTTACGTGCTTCGGAACTGAACCCGCTCACGCTACACTCCAGCTCTCTGTTTGCCATATCACGGAAGAACTCTGCCAGCGGCATGATGTCTTCCTGACAGTCACGCAACGGAGGAACGGTTATCCCGAAGTCGTGCAGGCGGTACAGAAGATCCTGCCGAAAACGCTTTTCATTCACCGCTACTTCCAAATCTTCATTGGTAGCAGCGATGATGCGGACATTGAAATTCCGGTCTGCCTTGTCTCCGACCGGGCGATACCGCCTCTCCTGTATGGCGCGGAGCAACATCTGTTGGGTTTCCAACGCGAGGTTTCCTACCTCGTCCAGAAAAAGCGTGCCGCCTTCCGCCTCATGGAAATATCCTTTCTTGGCATTGTCCGCACCTGTAAACGCTCCCTTGACGTGTCCGAAGAAAGCCGACGGTGCAAGCTCTTTGGAGAGTGAACCGCAGTCCACCGCCACAAATGGCTTGCCTGCACGTTTGCTCTTGTCATGCAACAGATGGGCAATATGCTCCTTACCCGTGCCGTTCTCACCAAATATCATCACGCTCATGTCGGTGGCGGCTACCAGCCTTATCCGGTGCATGATTTTCTGAAAAGCGGAACCTTCACGGGCGAATACAGGCATACGGCGTTGTCCTGCCTGACGTTCTTTCAGTATGGAACGGATCAGGGGGACAAGTTTATCCTCCACAAGCTGTTTGGGAATATAGTCTATCGAGCCGAGTTTCATGCTTTCCACGGCGGTATTAACTTCGGCGTAGTCGGTCATAATGATGAAGGGCTGCATCTTTCCCTCCTTTCGCATCCAGCACAAAAGGTCTATGCCACTGCCGTCAGGCAGACGCAGGTCGGCAACCACGATATCATTATCTGTTGCCTGTTGCAGATGTTTCTTCGCGGTTGAGAGGTGGTAAGCCTTCATATTGCGGTAGCCCTCCCGTGACAGCATATTGCAGACATATTCGCAATACACGATGTTGTCTTCCACCACAATTATTTTTGTCTTATCCATCTTCGTATTTTCTCCTTTCCTCTTCTGCCAACCGTATTATTTCCACTCCCTTATCCAGCACAGCAGTCACGGCATGGCTTAACGCTTCACCATCCGGGAGAGCATCGCCACGAAGCAATCCGTAAAGTACATTCAGCGGTTGGTCGGCACGGAGCACCTCCCACGAACTGCGCAGGTGGTGGATCAGGGAATCCAGCTTTTGCAGGTCTTTTTCTTTTGCTGCATCCCGTACCGCCTGCATTTCCTTTTCTGTTTCAGTTATCAACTTTTCCAGCATGACGGCTTCATTGCCATAGGACAATAAGGCGGAAAAGTCCGGTTTCCCGTCCGGTGTCGCTTTTATGGCACACCTGTCGGAAACCTCCATCAGTTCCGATATGGAGAACGGCTTGAACAGGCATCCGGCAAAGCCTTTTGCCAATAGTTCCCCTTTGTTACAACTGCCCGAAGCGGTTGCCACAACCACCGGGATTGTTGGTGAATTGCCCACGTTGGACGAACGCAACAGTTCCAGCAATTCGAAACCGTTTATACCAGGCATATTCAAGTCTGTCAGCAACAGGCTGTATTCTTTCTGGCGTATCATTTCCATCAGTGCCGCAGCATCGGTGCAAGTGTCGCAGTGTATTCCTTCTTGGGAATACATCTCTTTCAGCATTAGAAGTAATACCTCATCATTGTCAATGGCGACAACATCATGGAATTTATTGTTATGATAAACAGGTGTATTGCTTGTATATCCAAGCTGTTCTTCAGCTTCCTGCATAGAAATTTCAACTGTGAAACGACTGCCTTTCCCTTTCTTGCTGTCCAAACGGATTGTTCCGCCAAGCATCGACACAATATTACGCATTATGGCAAGCCCAAGCCCGAAACCCTCCTTTGCAGCGGCATTTGATAGACGTTCAAACGCACCGAACGCTTGTTTCTGTTCCTCTTCTGTCATGCCTGTACCTGTATCTTCAATGACCAGTGTCAGAACTCCATTATCATATTCAGTAATCAAAGAAACACCGCCTTCTTCTGTGAACTTGACAGCGTTTGACAGCAGGTTATTCCCGATTTGTATTATTCGCTCTTTGTCGGTCAATACAATGGCATCGTGTCCAGTCTTCACGGACAAGGACAACCCTTTGTTCACGGCAACAGGCATGAACTCCGTTTCAAGTGTGTGCGTGATTGCAGAAATCCGGCAGGGTGACAGACGGGGCTGTTCCTTGCCGTTGTCCAGGCGGAAGAAGTCAAGCAAAGTGTTGAGCATATCCCGCATACGGTCGGAGGATTGCAGTATATTTTGGATATATTGCCCATTATTACCGCTATTGCATTCTTTCCGCAAAAGTTCGGTATAGCCGGTTATTGCCGTCAGTGGTGTACGCAACTCATGGGTAATAGTATATACCGCTTTCTTTCGGGAGGTTATGAGTATCTCATTTTGTTGCACGGACTGTTCCAATTGCTCGATCAAATCCGTTGTCTTGCGTTTGTATCGTTTAATGTTCTTTGCATCACGGTGTATGATGATATAGGAAATGACCAACAGCAAAAGAACAAATCCCATCAAGCCGCCTATCTGCATAAATGATTTTTTACGCATGGCTGTTATCTCGCTTTCTCTATTTTGTAAATCAGATTGCACCTTCTTTTCGATTTGGCAAATCAATCCTTGCAGTTGTCTGTTAAGTTCTGCATTACGGGCAGCAAGACTATCGGCTTGTTCTGACAATCGACGGCTCTGCGCATTCTGTTCGTTGACCATGTTTCTATTGGATGAACGGAGCGTAGTCGTTGTTGTCGTTGGCTTCGTTCCCTCTTTTTTGCCGAAGATGCTCAAGAAACCTTTTCGTTTTGGCTTTTTGGACTGTTCCTGCACACTTTTCTGCACAATAACCGGAATTTGATTGGCTATCTTCTTGTTAATAGATTGTTGTTCATCCATTAACCGGACTATCTGGAACATCTGTCGTTCCTTATCCTCTAAAAGACTGCGCACACTATCGATGCGCTCTGCTGGATAGGTGGCCTTGAAACGGCAAAGCATACTGTCCATTGCCATACGCCGTGCATGGTAATGCTCGATATCTTTATCGTTCCATTCCAGTATTGTTTCACCCAATAGAGAAAATTTTATCATTTGAATATTGATATTGTTTATTTCTTTTCGGAGCTCGTCTATTTTTTTATTGCCAAGTTCTAATGCTTCTATCTCCTGCCATTCATAGAGGCTATTATATGCCATACATCCGATAAGAATGGAGATAAGTATATATCCCAACTGTATTGCCTTATAGAAATTTCCTGACCGCTCCATTATTTTGATGACATTGATTTTTGGAACATGAATAAAAGTTTATCTTTTTCGTTCATGCGGATATTATCAGAATAACCGCCTTTTGTTATTTGATACCCGCATGGCTTAACCATAAAAATGCCTAAGCCCTTAGTGTATGAACTTACTTCTGATGCATAGTCTTTACTTGTATTTAATGGAACTTTCCCTTTAATATGACACCACTCATTATTGCAACTGATGTCTTCAATCTCAGACATCATTTTTTGCAAATCTGTAATAGCTTTGGAACTTGCCGCTTGGGGTATCTGCAACTCAAAATAGAGCATCGGTTCGAGAATGTCCACACCTGACTGTTGCAAGGCCAGCCTGAAGACATAAGGGGTCAGCTGTCTGAAATCAGCAGGTGTACTTACCGGGCTATAATACTCGGCTTGAGTAAAAGTTACTTTCAGATCAGTCACTTCCCATCCATGTAACCCGGATTGGCAAGACATACGAATCCCTTCAAAAACGGCATTTTGAAAAGAATGGTTCAGATAACCATAGGAGATGTCACTTTCGATTTGCAACCCTGTCCCTAACGGTAAGGGTTCAAGAGTCAGCCCTATTGTGGCCCAATAAGGGTTGGGCGGCACTTCGATCTGAATAATCTTATTGACCTTTTTTACAGGTCGTTCTTTGTATATAGTCTTGATCTCATCAAAATGGACCTTTACGGAAAATCGTTCTTCCAGCAATGTCTGTATGATTTCCTTTTGGGTTAAACCATATAACGAGATTTCCAATTCATCACTATATGAGTTTATGGAAAAGGACAAAGACGGGTCTTCAATCCACAATGTATTCAGAGCGGATATCACCTTGCTTCTCTCTTCGAGCCTGTCTGGCCGGACGGAGGATTTGAGAGCGGGATGCTGATGCGATAATCCTTGAATCAAACAAGGTTCAGCACCTAAATAATTTCCGATTCGAAAATCATCCATATCCTCTACAATCGCGATATCATTGGCGCCCACTTCATCAACATTTATCTCTCTGCCCTGATTGATAGTTTTTAGATTTTTAATCTTGATGAATTTTTCCGAATCGTTGATTCTTACAACGTCTCGAAGTCTCAGACTTCCGTCAATTATTTTTAGAAAACTTCTTTTATGTCCTTTGGGGTCATGCTCTATCTTATAAAGATAAGATGAAAGTCTGTTTGAGACCGATGCCGGAGGAAGTATAAAAGAAGTGATGGCGTCCAACAACTCATTGATACCGATATTGAACATTGCTGATCCATGTAGCACCGGATAGACTTTGGCTTTTGCCACAAGAGCGATTATCGTATTCCAATAATCAGCCGGTGAAATTTCGCTATCCGCCAAATATCGTTCTAATATATTGTCGTCATGGTTGCATACAAATTCTTTGTATTCTTCCTTTATATATGTTTGGGAGCAAACCGGATAAACCGATCCATCGACAACATTTTGCATAAACAGGACATCTTGAGACAGATTTGCTTTTATATCCAGATACAAACGCTCCAAATTCACACCGGCTCGGTCAATCTTATTGATAAATATAATTGTCGGGATTTGCAGCTTCTGTAAAGTATTGAACAGCAACTTTGTCTGCGCTTGTATGCCTTCCTTTGCGGATAAGATGAGGACTGCTCCATCAAGCATTTTGAATGTCCGCTCCACTTCCGCAATAAAATCCATGTGTCCCGGAGTGTCAATGATATTGCATTTCACACCATTCCAGATAATAGATGTCGTAGAAGCCCGAACAGTAATTCCTCTACGTTTCTCTATATCCATAGAGTCCGTTATGGTGTCACCATTATCCACACAGCCGCACTTTTCCGTTGCTCCACTGGCAAACAGCAGATTCTCGGTTACGGAAGTTTTTCCTGCATCAATGTGAGCAAGAATTCCTAAATTTATAATATTCATTTGGATTAAGCAATAATATACTACAATAGATGCATTGTCGAAACGCACCTTTTAATACCTCCTCGTAGCATATGAGAACTACAGGATTCCTAACTCGTATTAATATGTATATTATTACTGCCGCATAACGATTACAAAATTACACAAAAAAATATATCTAACAAAAGTAGGAGGATTTTTTAACTTTTTACCATAGACATTTTATTAGGGAAACGTAGGTTCAACTGGTAAGTACAAATAAGTAGAAATGTTTGAACAACACTGTTTTAGGAAGTTGAAAAATCAAGTTTCTCTCTCGGTATAGCGTTTATTTTGGCCAATATCTTCTTTAGTTTGGCATTTGAGTATTTCCCATTCGTGTTCTATTTAGCTCCTTATTATGAGTATGTAGCAAGTTGCTTATCAAATTCAGCCTCTTTGAGGGTCAAATATGGTTTTGCAAATGGTGACTGACAAGACATAAACAAGGTCAGCAGGATTTTTTACATAAATGGACATGAATGTATATAACCTAAAATAAGAATAAATTTTAATAAGGGCTGCCCAAAAAGAAAAAAATGCAGTTGCCATCCTACAGATACTTGCAGAAAGGATAAAATTTACTTTTAGACCTTTTGGGATAGCCCTTATTAATACTTCAGATAAAATTCCTAAGGTTATATTTTCAATCCTTTGAACCGGGTTTCCTCCTTGGCATACAGTCCCGGACGCCCGATTATGACATGGTTGGCAACGATACTATCCGCCGGACTGCGTATCTGCGGCGGTGCATTTTCGGGATATTGCGCCTGCCTGTTCCTCACATCTTCCGCTTCCGGCTTGACCTGTTGCCCTTCTTTCTCCTTTTCGGCGACTTCGGGCGTGGGCGGCGCAAGTTCCAGCTGTATTTTTCGGTCAAGGGCGGCAAGTTCGGATTTCAGCTGCTTCAGCTCGTCCTCCTTCTTCCACACCTTGCCCGCTATCTCCTGCAACTGCGGTATCTCCCTCTCCAGCACCTCGTTCTTCGCCTTGTACTGGTCGATAATGGAGGGTATCCTCTCCATCGCGTTCAGGAAGTTTCGGGCGGCAGCCATCGGATCAGCCATTGCCAGATGTCCGTTGTTATAGGTGTACTTGTAGTTCCCCTCTACCACGAAGCGGTTGTCGGTAAACTCCAATCCCTCTTTGAGTATCCTCTCGCTCACCACCTTTATCGGAAAACCGTACAGTTCTCCGACCTGTGTGTAAAGCCCGCCCGTAGTGGCGTTTTTCGCTATCTCCTGCAAACGCTTTCCGATAACCTTCTCATCGGCGGAATCCACACCGTCCACCTTTATTATATTAAGGCGGTTGCCCTCCCTGTCGGTCTGCGCCACCGAAAGGAAGCGGTTCCAGTCCTCCGTCATGGCATCTATGAAAGCCGTGTTGTTACGCAACTCGCCCGTCTTCGACTCTAACTTGAACTCCGAATCACGCTTGCCCTTGTTAAACGACTTGCGTTCCCCTTCGAGCGAGGCGATGCGCTTTTCAAGTTTCGCCTTGTCCAGCAGGTCGGTGTTGCCGGATAGCAACGCCATATATTCCGAAAAGTTCATGCCCGATTTCTCGTCCACTGCCCCCTCGTCGATGGTACGCGCCCCCATAGCACCGCTTTTGAGCTGGCTGATGAAAGTCTGCTTGCAGTGCAGGAGGTTGAACTTGTAGCTGTCCAGTGACTTCTCCACCGCGTAGATGATTACGTCCACGTTGTTCCCGGCGAAATGCTTGGCAATTTCGTTTCCGGCTCTAACTCCGCGTCCGTCACGCTGTTGCAGGTCGGACGGTCGCCACGGCGTATCGAGATGATGAATTGCCACACACCTTTTCTGTGCGTTCACACCCGTTCCGAGCATGGAGGTGGAGCCGAACAGAACACGCACCGTTCCGGCATTCATGGCGTCTATCACCGCCTTCCGAGCCTTGTCGGTCTTGCACTCCTGAATGAAGCGCACCTCGCTTGGCGGTATGCCGTAATCCTCCGTCAGCTTGCGCTTGATTTCCGAATAGACGTTCCACCCGTCGCCCGGCTGATATGTCCCCAAGTCCGAGAAAACGAACTGCGTGCCTTTCTGCGCGTCGTATTTTTGGTAATACTCCGCGATCATCTTGGCACAGTGGCTCGCCTTGTTATCGGGGTGGTCTTCATAATGCGGGTCTATCATGCGCATGTCGAGTGCCATCTTGCGGGCGTAGTCGGTGGCGATAAGCATCTTCGCCTTTTCCTCCGTTTCCGAAAGCGGCAGCCTGCCCAGAAGTGTGGCATCGCCAGTCTTGGCGAACTGCATCAGCTTCTGTATGAAGTCCTCCTGCTCCGGCGTGGGCGGTATGTGGTGCAGTATCTCATTCTTGTTGGGACGATCTACGCCCACGTCCTCTGCCGTGCGGTAGTCCGTGATTTCATTATAGAAGGCGGCAAGTTCCGGCACCTTGATGAAGTAGCGGAAACGCTCCTTTTGAACCACGTTGTTCGTCACGTTAAATTCAAAATCCGTCGTCTTCTTGGCGAATATCGCCGCCCAAGCGTCGAAACATCGGATGTCCTGCCGTTCCAGCTCCTTCGGACGCAAATACTTGAACAGCAGATACAACTCCGTCAGCGAGTTGCTGATGGTAGTACCCGAAAGGAAGGTCGCTCCCAAGTCTCTGCCCGTGCGCTCCTGTATGGTGCGTATGGCAAAGAGCATGTTCAGTGCCTTCTGGCTTCCCTCGCTGTTGCCCAGTCCCGCCACACGGTCATGGCGCGTGTTGAACGTCAGATTTTTGAACTGGTGGCTCTCATCTATGAAGATGTGGTCGATGCCCATCTGCTTGAAATCCACCACGTCGTCCGTGCGTGACTTTATGGCATGTTCCACCTTCTCCAGCTTCGCTTCAAGGTTGTGTTTGCGCTTCTCCAGACCTTTCAGCATAGCCCGCGACACGTTCTTTCCCTGCTGCCGCAGCACTTCGAGGTTTTCCTCCACCGTGTCAAGCTCCGCTTGCAGGATGCGCTGCTGCAACTCCGGCGACTGCGGTATCTTGCCGAACTGGTCGTGCGACATGATGACACAATCGTAGTCGTTGTTCTTTATATTATTGAAGAAGCGCACACGGTTGGCGGTCGAAAAGTCCTTCTCCGAAGCGTACAGAATACGTGCGTTGGGATATGCCGCCTGATAGGTGGCGGCAATCTCCGCAACGTTGGCTTTCAGCCCGATAATCATCGGCTTATGTGCCAATTTCAGACGCTTCATCTCATGCGCGGCGATGCACATTATCAGCGTCTTGCCGGTTCCCACCTCGTGGTCGCAAATTCCGCCGCCGTTCTGTTTCAGCATCCAGACGCAATCCATCTGCGAGGGATAGACGCTCTTGATACCCCGGCTTGCCAAGCCTTTCAGATTGAGGTCGGGGAAGGTCTGGTGCGAGCCGTCATACTTCGGGCGCACGAAACAGTTGAACTTGCGGTTATACATTGTCGTCAGCCGTTCCTTGAACTGCGGCGACTGTTCTTCGAGCCATTCGGAGAAACCGTTGCGGATTTCATCAATCTTGGCGTTGGCGAGCTGTATGCCCTCGCTGTCGCGCACCTTGATGTCGTTGCCATGCTCGTCCTTGCCGATGGACTTCATCATGTCGGGGCAGGTGTTGTGCAGGGCGTGTTTCAAGAGGTGCATACCGTCATAGTTCCGGTAATACCCCTTTACCAGAAACTCGTCCGTGATTTTCATGGTGCGGTAGCCGCACGCAACCGAAAACTCGTCCATGCTTGCGGAATAGGCGATTTTCACCTCCGTGTCGAACAGCCGGCTCATGTAGGCGGCATAGACACCCGTCGGAATCCAGCGTTCCCCGAAATTGAAGTCCAGATCCTCGAAGGCGATACGCGGCGGTTCGGCATCTTTCAGAGCCTCCAACGCCTGTTTCACTTCCGGCATACGCTCACTTTCGGGGTTTTCGCCCATCCAAGCCTCTATGCGTTCCGCCTTCTCTATCACGTTCCCGGCTATGAAGCGGTCTTTGATTTCGTAACCGGTCACGAGCGGATTGTAATAGATGCGTCCTTGCAGGGCTGTGAGCAACTCCTCCGCCGTGCTGTCGGTTATCTCCCGCATATAGTCGAGATTGACCGTGCCATATTTGTTGAGCGACGCGGACAGGGCTTCTTCGGGAGAGCCTACGTTGGCATGGCTCTCCACGGAGAAGGAAACGGGATGCTCGAAGATGTCCGCCTTGACGAACTTTCCGTTCTCCACCCGTTCCAGCGAAAGGATGTCACGCCCGCCCGCGTCCATCATCACTAACTTCACGTTCTGCTTGGCGTTGAGGTTGCCGTAGCGCATGACAAACTCATCGTAACAGGTATTCAGATGCTCTCGCCACGGAACATTTGCCTCGCGCCGGAGCGATTCATAACGGTACAGACGCTCGTAGGCGTCACGCAGCGACACATACAACAACGCCTTTTCCTTCTGGTATCCTTTCAGGTCGAGCGGCTGGAATGTAGCCCCGTATGGCGTGATGTCCTTCAGATAGCCGATGTTATGACGCCCCCGGTCAGCCACCAGCGAGCCTTCGCGCAGGTGCATCTCCGGCGTGCGATGGTAGGCACGCGGCGTAAGGTCCGCGACTTCCTCCTTCGGCTTTTCCGGTTCGATGTCGGGAAAAAGGGAAGTAGCCACCGTTTCCGGTGGAGCATCGGTAACAGCAGGTGCGGCGACTGCTTCCGGCTGTGTTTCCTCCTGCCGGGGTTGTTCACGTGGTACTTCCGGCGTGATCGTCGCAACCGTTCTGTTTTCATGTTTTTCATTATGCTGCCTTGCCAGCTCCCGAAGTTCCTTCCTGCGCTCCGGCGTGAGTTCCATCATCATCTCGTAGAAGCCGTTGATGGGAGGATTGGTTTCCCAGTCCAGCTTTGCATAGATGTCGTCCGGGTCGGCAGGCTTGGCGGTGTTCTCCGCTTTCACCTCCTTATTCTCCATAGCGGGTTTTGCAGTTGGAGCTGTCGGTGTAACCGTGACTTTCGGTTTGGGCGGAGTGGACTTTGCCGTAACTGCCTTTTTCACCGTCTTTTTCTTTTTGGAGGTTTTCGGTTGGCTGACCTCTTCCGTCATCCCCCAGAGGTTGAGCAAGGAGAGCTGCACCCCGTCAGAATATTTCGGACGTGGCTCTATCTCCGGTTTTTCCTCAACGGGTTGCGGTTTTTCCGTCGGAGTTTCCACCGTCTGCGCCGAAGATACCGTTTCCAATTTTATAGCAGGACGCTCCGCCTCCTTTTGAACGGTAACCTTTTCTTCCGTTCCCGACTGCCAGATTGTTCCCGAATACAGACGCATGGCGAGCCTGTAATGGAAATCCTCGTTGAGCATCCGGCGCAAGTCCCCGGCGATACCTGCGGTCTTGCCCTCGTGCAGATAAACCATAGCGGGCTTCCCGTAGGGGTCAGTGTCAAGTTTCGACGTCGTATGCACGATGCGTTCCGGGTGGTGGATGAAATAGGCGTTGTCGGTCAGGTCGGTTTTCGTGTCCGTCTGTATCACGGTCATCAGCCGCTCGTCCTGCGACATTTCCTTCTTGCTGAGGTTCTTTTGCAGGACAATCAGGTCGCTGCCCACCTCCGTCCCCGCGTTGTCCGTGAACAGGTTGTTGGGCAGGCGTATCGCGGATACCAGATTGGCCTGACTGAACAGCTCGTTACGCACGGAGGTCTTGGTGCTATTCAATACCCCTTGCGAGGTGATGAACGCCACGATACCGCCGTCACGCACGGCATCCAGTCCTTTGAGAAAGAAATAGTTGTGGATGGTTTTCTGGGCGGAGCGTCTGCCGAAAGAGTCGCTCCGCTGAAACTCCGCGTCGAACACGGCAATGTCACCGAACGGAATGTTGGACACCGCCAAGTCGAAATAATTGTTGAACGGTCTTTCGATTTTCTCAAAACCGCAGGTGCGCATTTTCTGGTCGGGATAGAGATGCCTCAAGATTGTACCCGTGAGCAGATCCTTCTCGAAAGCCATCACATCCGCATTGGGGCTGTGCCGTAGCATGGAATCCACGAACACGCCGACACCTGCCGACGGTTCGAGCATACGGGCGGGGCGGACGCTGTAATCTGCCAGCACGTCCGCGATGGTGTCGGTTATCTCTTTGGGGGTGTAGAAAGCGGTCAGCACGGACGCTTTCAGCGAATCCACAAACCGCTTGTACTCTGTTTCGTCCTTGCTGTTCTCACGGATAAGCCTGTGCAGCTCCACCGTCGGGGCGAACAGTTCGAGGTCGGATTTCGCCCACCGGACGGCATCCGTCAGTTCCTTTGCAGGGTTGAGGATACATTTCAGACCGCCGAAACCGCAGTACCTTTGAAGTATGGCACGCTCTTCGGTTGTCGCTGTCCTGTTTTCCCTGTCAAGGATGAATGCCGTCCGTATCGCCTCGATGTTGTCCCGCAGTTTCTGTTTGCGGTTAAACGCCATATTCGTCTAAGTAAAGGACGGTTGCTCCCGTCAGCTCCGTGTAGAGCAGGTCGTAATCGGAAGACAGGGCGAAATTGTCATCCGAGAGGTCATAGACGGAGAACACGTTGCCGACAAGCGGCAGCAGTTTCAGGACAAAGGCTTCACGCTTCTCTTCCGGCACTTCATCGGCAAACTCGTTTTCCACGACTTCGCGGAGGATGGCGTAACGGGAATAATGCAGCCCGCGCAGCAGCGTGTCCATCGCCAGTTCCTGCGCACCATCGGCGGGATAGCCTTCAAGCCGTGCCCTCTCATACGTTTCGGCGGCACGGTCGGCCCGTTCCCGTATGAAAGCGGTGTCGTCAGCCTGTTCAAACTTGTTCGTGCGGAGATAGTCCAGCAGGTACAGACCGTAATAGGAAAAGTCGGTCTGACCCTCGTTTTTCTTCTTGTTGTTCATTACTTTGGATTTAGCGGATTGATAATTAACGGGATAATCGGTTGGAAAAAGGAAGAAAAAGGCACTCGGTATCCCTCCGAGTGCCACCACTAAATCCAAAGTATGAGTGTAATCCGGTATCGAAGAACAATTCATTACTCTGAACAAGTGGCAAAGTTAATACTATTTCTTCCGTCCTGAAAATTTCTTGCCCTTTTTAGCCTCCGGGAACACAAAAGTCGTGTTATATTCCCCGTCAAAGGCGACAACAGCATCGAAACTCTTGCCCTGTTTGCTCTTGAACCCTTTGAGCAGCTTGGTATGCCCTTCGGTGAGCAGGTCTTTGATTTCATCGTCGGACAGGGTGCGTCCCGCTTTCAGCCGGAACACGGGCAGTCCGCACTCCGTGTTGTCGCAGCGTACCACCTTGCCGTAGAACCGCATCCTGCCCGTGCCACACTTGGGACACGCGCAGCCGGAGTCACGGCTGCCGAAGAGCTTGTCGCACGAGAGCAGTTCGGAGGTTATCTCACGTGTGTACGCCTCTATCTCCTTGCGGAAGGTGTCGGCGGACAGTTCCCCGCGCTCGATACGCGCCAGCTCCTTTTCCCATTCGCCCGTCATGGCAACATCGGCGATGCGCATCGTCTTGACGACGGAATTGAGGGCAAGTCCTTTTTCGGTGGGAACAAGCGACTTCTTGCAGCGTTCCATGTAACCGCGCTTGAAAAGCGTTTCGATGATGGAGGCGCGTGTGGCGGGAGTACCGATGCCACAGTCCTTCATCGCCTGCCGCAGTGCGTCGTCCTCAATTTCCTTGCCCGCCGTTTCCATTGCCGAGAGCAGGGTGGCTTCGGTATGCAGCGGCTTGGGTTTGGTCTTTCCTTCGGTAATGGACGAGCCTTTCGGTGTCAGCGTGTCGCCTTCCTGCCAGCCGGGGATGGTAATTTCCTCTTTTTCCTCGCCATAGACGGCACGCCATCCGGTTTGCTTCACGACGCTGCCTTTTACGGTAAACTCCACTCCGGCACATTCCGCCGTGACAGTGGTCACATCCTTGACGCATTTCTCAGAGAATGCCTCGACCATGCGCCCGGCAATCATCTGATAGATGGTATTGTCCTCTTTGGAGAGGAAGAGCGGTTTCTCACCCGTGACGAGCAGGGCATGGTGGTCTGTCACCTTGCCGTCGTCCACGCTGCGGCGTGTCGGGGCGGCTTTTGCCCGCACCTTGTCTTTCCATTCGGGCTGTGTGCCGATGAAAGCGAGCAGTTTGGGAATTTCGGCAAACACGTCTTCGGGGATGTAGCGGCTTCCCGTTCTCGGATAGGTTATCAACTTCTTTTCGTAGAGTTTCTGCGCGATTTCAAGCGTCTGTTCCGCCGTGAAGCCGTGCTTGGCGTTGGCTTCTTTCTGGAGCGTGGTCAGGTCGTAGAGCAAGGGAGTTTCCTCCGTCTTCTCCTTGCGCTCGGCTTTCGTGACAGTGGCGCAACCTGCCGCCTTTACCTTATTATATAGTTCCATCGCCGGTTCTTTCTCTTTCCATTTCTCGGAGGATGAGAATTTCACGACTTCGCCGTCGCAACCGTCCGTTGCGATATGGAGCAGCCAGAATGCTTCGGACGTAAAGCGGCGGTTCTCCCAGTAGCGTTCACATACCATAGCCAACGTTGGTGTCTGCACCCGCCCCACGGAATACGTGCCGTGTCCGGCGGCGATGGATAACGCCTGTGTGCCGTTGATGCCCACGAGCCAGTCGGATTCGCTCCGCGCTTTGGCGGCGAGGTAGAGGTTGTCGTATTTGCTGCCGTCTTCGAGTTTCCGCAGTCCCTCACGGATAGCTTTGTCGGTGAGAGAGCTGATCCACAGGCGCACGAAAGGAGTGGTGCAACCCGTATAGTGGTAGAGGTAGCGGAAGATAAGCTCTCCCTCGCGTCCGGCATCGGTCGCCACGATGATATGTTCGCTTGTGTCGAACAGTCTTTTGATGACTTTTATCTGCGACACCACGCCGCTGTCGGGCTTGTAACCTTTCTCCGTCCTGACCTGACGGGGGACGAGCGTGAATGTGTCGGGAATAATCGGGAGGTTGTCACGGACAAATCCGCGCACGCCGTAGCCGTCGGGCATGGCAAGCTGAACGAGGTGTCCGAATGCCCATGTCACGGCATAGCCGCCTCCCTCGAAATATCCTTCCTCTCTCTTTGTCGCGCCCACGATGCGGGCGATTTCACGTGCCACGGAGGGCTTTTCTGCAATGATTGTCTTCATGTTTTCTTGCTTTTTTGTTGATACTTTGGATTTTATTTTGGATTCAGTGGCGGACACGGGATTACATTTTCATGCCTTTGTTGTTCTTCTTTTTCGGCTTCTCCTGCTGCTGTTGCTGGCGGTCGTCCTTCGGGGCGGTCTGACCTTTCTGCAAAGGCTCTTTCAGGTTCTTTGTCGCCTCGTTGGTTTTGCCCTCGTTGTTCACCGCCACCTGTGTGCGGCTCTCGTTGGACGGGGCGACCTGCTGGGCGTTGTCGGGGTTCGTTTCGTAGCGGTACGGGCGGCCCTTCTCCGGGTTGAACTTGATATACATCGTGGCATGGAAGCCCTGCTTGTCGGTCACGTTCTCCAGTTTCACGGCTTTACCCGCCACGTAGTCGGCTTTCTGCTTGTCGGTGAAGTTCACGCCGCTCCATTTGCTGATGGGGCGGATGCTGCCGTCCTCGTTCATCCACGTGTTGCGGCGTTGCTCCTTCTTGGTCTGTGCGGCATTTTCCCCGCCTTGCGCCTGACTTTTCGAGGTGTCACCTTTGGCTTCCTGCGTCTGTGCGGTACGGGGCGACCTTCCGGTTCCCGGCACGAACTCCACGCCGCGCTGCTCCACGTTCACTTGAAGGGTGGTGACGAACTTCCTGCCGTCGTTGCGCTCGATGAGCTTGTCGCGCACGGGCAGTCCGGCGCGGAGCATGTCCTGCTCCTGTTTGGTGATTTCCGTCTTGCCGATGCGCTCCGGGATGCGCACCTTGTTTGCCGGAATGTCCGTGATTTCATTCGTCTTGCGGTCGATGCTGATGTAGGAGGGGATGATTTCGCCCGTTTCCCTGTCCTCAATGTCCACGACCCTGCCGAGGTTGCCCGTTTCGCGCAGGTTCTTCCGGTCATCGTCGGAGAATTTGTGTTCCTTGTACTCATCTAACTTCTGCTCCTTGCGGATGAAGTGCGGCACGAGGCTGACATTTCCCTCACCGTCCTTCTTGAAGGAGAGGCGGGCGTCCAGCTCGAATGATTCGCCGCCGAAGGTGGGCTTGACCTTTACCAAGTCGGACTTGCCGTAGTGGAGCATCTTCGTAAGGTCTCCGGACTTTTCAAGGTCGTCACGCTTCACGCCCCATCTGTCCTCCAGCTCCTGCCAGTTGATTTTGCTCTCGTTGATGGGTTGGTAGCCCTGTCTGCCCTGCGTCTGTTGCGGGCTTTCCTGCTGTTCTTTCTGTTGTTCCATGTTTTCCTGTTTTTGAGGTTCTTGTTTCTCTGTCTTTTGTGCCGCCATCTCTTCCTGCACCTGCTGTTGATAAGGGAAGGTGTCGATTTTGTGCGGTGCAAGGATTTGTTTGTTCTGGTACGGATGCTGAAGCAGGTCTTTCATCACGCCAAGCATGGAATCCACTTGGTCTGCCGCGATGCGGTAGAAACCGAAGCGGCTGGGTTCCTTGCACTGCCGGAAGAAGTTCTTGAAGAAGTTGTCCAGCACGTCGCCTTGTCGGTCGAATTGCAGGAAACTCTGCGCGTTCTCAGCTTTCGCAGGGGTACGCTTGGGTGTGCCGTCTGCATTCAGCCCGGCTACCACGCTGATCTCGCCCGTCTTCTCATCACGGACTACCAGCACGTCCTTTTCGTCTTTTTTCTTTGCCATTTGAAAAATGTTTTAATGGGTTATTTATGAAAGAAATTATGGATACGAGCCTTGTAGAAGGCTATATCTTCTTTTTTGAAGTCCTTGATATGGTTGGAAAGGAATGTCAGCACATCCTCCTCGCTGTAATAGGTTTTCTTGCCCAGTGTCTTGTAGGGCAATGCGCCGACACTGCGGTAGCGTTGCAGTGTGCGCTTGCTTATCTGGAGCAGCATGCACAAATCCTGATTGTCGAAAAGGCGGATGCTTTCCGTGATAGTAGGCTGTTTCCCCTCAGCCTTCATCGCCAGCAGCAGTTCGTCCTGACGGTCGAGCCGTTCCATCAGCTTCTGCATCCAGCCCTCGAAGTTGTTTCGTGTGAGCAGTTCCATGACCTATGTCCTCCTTCCTTTTGGTTTGCCGCCAGTGCGCAGCGTGTGGTTGCGTTTCAATTCCTGCGGTGTCGCCGCGTCCTCGTTGACGGCACACGCTTCAAGCAGGCGGTCTATTTCCGACTGCCGGTAGCGGCATTTACCGCGAAGCACGACATAACCGATGCGTTGCTCGCTGCGCATACGCTGGAGGGTGCGGGTACTCACGTTAAGCAGGTGCGCCGCCTCGCGTGTGGTGAGCAACCTGTCGGGCGATGCCGCTTTCTTGTCGCCGGAGGCGGCACGGACGTGTGCCGCAATCTCCGCTATCTGTTCCGTCAATGACCGGAAGGCGGAACTTTCCATCGTTATCACTTTCATATTCAGTCCTTTCTTTTTGTTTCTGCAGCAAAAATCGGCAATAAACAAAAGGGGCTTTAACAACTCACTACGTGACTCACGTAAGATTTTTACGGAAGATGGCTCCGTAACCCGGTCAAACGGCGCAACAGGCAGCCTTTCAGCGGAAAACGGCACGTGTTCAGGACCGTACCGTTACCTTTGCGGGCAAACCGATAATTGCATGAATATGGAAATAGTATCTATCGAGAAAAAGACTTTCGAGATGATGGTGGCGGCATTCGGCGCACTCTCGGAGAAGGTCGCCGCCCTGAGGCGCAAAAGCGACACGAGGCGCATGGAAAGATGGCTCACGGGCGAGGAAGTCTGTAGGCAGTTGAGAATAAGTTCGCGCACGTTGCAGACGCTGCGCGACAGGCGGCTTATCGGCTACTCGCAGATAAACCGCAGGTTTTATTACAAGCCGGAGGAGGTGAAGCGGCTGATACCGCTTATCGGCACGCTCTATCCGCACGGCAGATGATTTGATTTATTCACCCACTGAATCCGAAGTTATGATGAACGAGAACAACGATGTTTTTACGATGGAAGACGAGCCGATAGCCTCTGTGGTGCAGGATATGCGCAAAGGCTCGAAATGGCTGTCCGCCTTTCTGGAAAGTTACCGTCCTCTGCTGGACGGGGAACGTTACCTGACGGACGGCGAGGTGGCGGAACTGCTCCGCGTAAGCCGACGCACATTGCAGGAATACCGCAACAACCGCGTGTTGCCCTTCATACTTTTGGGAGGGAAGGTGCTTTACCCGGAAACGGGGCTGCGTGAAGTGCTGGAAGCAAATTACCGCAAGCCGCTGGAGTGAGCGCGGTTGGCAAGAAAAAAGGAAACGGGCGACACTTTTTGTGGTGCTGCCCGTTTCCTTGTCTTATGTGGTATGCGCAATCAGCAGTACCCGGCTTTTCCGTTCTGTATGAACATCACGTATGCCTGCCGTTTCTCTTTGGCGAGAGCTTTTCCCACCAGCCATGTGCGGAACAGGTGGGTGTTGTAGGTGTTCAGCCGGAAGGCGACGGGGATGATGATTTCAAGCGCGTACACATCTGCGTACAGTCCGTTTTCAAGTTGCATGTAGCGGCACACCTCGTAGTCGTTAAGCACGTCCGACTTGCGGATGGCTTTGATGGCGGCGTTCACTGCCGGGACGGTCGTATGGAACAGTCCGGCGATTTCGGTGGCGGTCATCCACACGTCGTTACCGGTTACGCTGACCGCCTTGTCCTCTATGATGATTATGTCACGTTTCATGGCTTCTCTTTTTTAGATGGTGCAACCTGCAAATTCCTCAACACTGTTCAACCTTGCGGCAAGGTTCTTCATGTCCTGATTGAGTTTTTCTTTGGTTATCTTCGCGTAAATCTGCGTCGTCTTTATGCTCTTGTGTCCGAGCATGGAGCTGACGGTTTCGATAGGTACGCCATTAGAGAGAAATACCGTCGTGGCTGCCGTGTGGCGGCTCTGATGCCACGTGATATGCTTGGTGATGCCGCAACGCTTGGCGACGGCACGGATACCGGCAAGGCACGTGTTATAATGCGGGACGGGGAATATCTTGCCGTTCTCGCACAGCCCACGGTATTTGCCGATTATGCGGTTGGCGATGTCAAGCAGGCGGATGTTGGACACCACGCCCGTTTTCTGGCGGTTGATGTTTATCCACTCGTGTTCGTCGAAGTAGGTGCGGATATTCTCTTCCGTGAGGTTGCGCATATCCGAGAACGACAACCCGGTGAAAGCGCAGAACAGGTAGAGGTCACGGTACAGTTCCTGTTTGGCGTTTTTCAGTTTCCCGTCCATCAGCAGGCGTATTTCCTCTTTGGTCAGAAAACTGCGTGTTGTTTCCTCCTTCTTGATTTCATACTCGCGGAACGGGTCGCGTGTCAGCCACTCGTTGTTGATGGCGATGAACACCATCGTCCGTAGCGGGCAGACGTACAGCCACACGGTATTGGTGCAGCAGTGTTTGTCCGTGCGCAGGAACATCTCGAAGTCGGAGATGAAAGCGGGGGTAAGCTCTTTCAGTGCGATGTCCTTCACATGGTAGCGGATGTCGAGGAACTCTTGCAGGTGCTTGTAAACGATACGGTACTTTTCCAGTGTACCTTTTGCTTTCATGCCTGCTTCCACCTGTTTCTCATAGTCCTCATTGTGACGACGGTACACCTGCATCAGCGTGTGGTAGCGGTGTTCCAGTCCGAGAAAAGCGTTCTTCACCTTCTCAGCCGTGACGAAGTTGTCACGTTCCATGATTTCCTGATAGTGCCTATTGATGCGCACCCGCATCTTGTCAAGCATACGGTTCGTTTCGAGTGCCGCCGCGCTTCTGCCTGTGACACGTCCACCTTTGGTGTCCCACAGTTTCGGATCGACTGTCAGCTTGCAGCTGAACTGCGTCTGGCTGCCGTCCACCGTGATGCGTCCCATGACGGGTACTGTCCCGTCCTTTTTCACTACCTGACGCTTGAGGTAATAGATTACTGAAAATGTACTCTTCATCGTCCTTAATTTTTTGGTTTCAAAATTAGTTGGTGAAGAGTCCGGTGTCGGTACGCAAAACGGGGAGGAACGGAGCAATCTTTTTCCGTAACCGAAATTTTTGCGTGAGTTATCGGTAACTCACTATTCCTTAACGTATTGTTTCGCTATCCGTACCCGTTTGTCGCATTTTCGGGCATGGTTACGAACAAGTAACGTTGCGGCGTCAGGATTTGGCTTCGGCAGGGATTGTAATGGCTTCACGAATTATCGCCACTTCAACTAAAACCCTTGTAACTCAATTCTATCACTATAACTTTCCGCATTTCACTTTTTTGTAGTAACTTTGTA
>NZ_JH992949.1 GCF_000315485.1 Bacteroides oleiciplenus YIT 12058
GTGATGCTAATCCCAAAAACCTCTCTCAGTTCGGATTGGAGTCTGCAACTCGACTCCATGAAGCTGGATTCGCTAGTAATCGCGCATCAGCCACGGCGCGGTGAATACGTTCCCGGGCCTTGTACACACCGCCCGTCAAGCCATGAAAGCCGGGGGTACCTGAAGTCCGTAACCGTTAAGGAGCGGCCTAGGGTAAAACTGGTAATTGGGGCTAAGTCGTAACAAGGTAGCCGTACCGGAAGGTGCGGCTGGAACACCTCCTTTCTGGAGCGACGCTTTGTTAGATTGAGAATTGCGGATTAAAAATAATAGTCCTTTCTTAATTAAATGATTTAAAAGTTGGTTCTTTCATAAATGCTACCATAAGAACCTCTTGGACTACGCGTAATTGTTTATTTAAAAGATATAATGAGAAAGAAGAAGCCGAGCCGCAAGGCGAGGTTGAACTCGACAGTCCTATAGCTCAGTTGGTTAGAGCGCTACACTGATAATGTAGAGGTCGGCAGTTCAACTCTGCCTGGGACTACTTCGAGAAGAAGCTTTGCTTCTTTCCCGGGGGATTAGCTCAGCTGGCTAGAGCACCTGCTTTGCACGCAGGGGGTCAACGGTTCGAATCCGTTATTCTCCACTCCGTTTTGATTGTTAATTAATAGTTTATAATTAATAGTTAATAATTGAAGCACCGTTCTTTGACATGATGTACAAAAAAAAGTAAAGTTATTAACAAGCTGAAAGTATATATCGAGCCATACGGCTAGGTAAGACTAAAAGTAAGCAAGGGCGCATGGCGGATGCCTTGGCTCTCGGAGGCGATGAAGGACGTGATAAGCTGCGATAAGCTGCGGGTAGGTGCAAATGACCTTTGATCCGCGGATTTCCGAATGGGACAACCCGGTATGTTGAAGACGTATCATCCATCTTAGATGGAGGCTAACACAGGGAACTGAAACATCTTAGTACCTGTAGGAAAAGAAAATAAATAATGATTCCCCTAGTAGTGGCGAGCGAACGGGGAATAGCCCAAACCATTTATGTTACGGCATAAATGGGGTTGTAGGACCACGTTGTGGGAAGACAGTTAGTGAGTAGAATGATCTGGAAAGTTCAGTCATAGACGGTGATAACCCAGTATACTAAGCTAATTTAACCCTAGTGGTATCCTGAGTAGCGCGGGACACGAGGAATCTTGCGTGAATCTGCCGGGACCATCCGGTAAGGCTAAATACTCCCGAGAGACCGATAGCGAACCAGTACTGTGAAGGAAAGGTGAAAAGTACTTCGAATAGAAGAGTGAAATAGTCCCTGAAACCATGCGCCTACAAGCGGTCGGAGCAGTTTAAACTGTGACGGCGTGCCTTTTGCATAATGAACCTACGAGTTACTTTTTCCGGCAAGGTTAAGGGTCTTGAGACCTGCAGCCGAAGCGAAAGCGAGTCTGAACAGGGCGGATAGTCGGAAGGAGTAGACGCGAAACCAAGTGATCTACCCTTGGCCAGGTTGAAGGACAGGTAACACTGTCTGGAGGACCGAACCGATAAGCGTTGAAAAGCTTCCGGATGAGCTGAGGGTGGGGGTGAAAGGCTAATCAAACTTGGAGATAGCTCGTACTCCCCGAAATGCATTTAGGTGCAGCCTTGATTTATACTAATATGAGGTAGAGCGACTGATAAGATGCGAGGGCTTCGCCGCCTATCAAGTCTTGACAAACTCCGAATGCGTATTAGTTCTATATCAGGAGTGAGGGCATGGGTGCTAAGGTCCATGTCCTAAAGGAGAACAATCCGGACCATCAGCTAAGGTCCCCAAATAATTGCTAAGTTGATCTAACGAAGTCAGATTGCTAAGACAGCTAGGATGTTGGCTTGGAAGCAGCCATTCATTTAAAGAGTGCGTAACAGCTCACTAGTCGAGGAGTTTGGCGTGGATAATAATCGGGCATAAGCAATTTACCGAAGCTATGGGATGTGTAAACATCGGTAGGGGAGCATTCCACTCTGCGTTGAAGGTAAAGCGTGAGCTTTGCTGGAGCGTGTGGAAAAGCAAATGTAGGTATAAGTAACGATAAAGGGGGTGAGAAACCCCCTCGCCGAAAGACTAAGGTTTCCTGATCAACGCTAATCGGATCAGGGTTAGTCGGGTCCTAAGGCTCAGCCGAACGGTGAGGCCGATGGCAGAACAGGTTAATATTCCTGTACTACCTTAAAGAGTGACGTGGAGACGGAGGCGTGATAGTGCCGCGGACTGACGGAATAGTCCGTTGAAGGGTGTAGATGTTGATCAGGCCAGGCAAATCCGCACCGAGAGTCGAACCTGATAGTATACAAAATCCTTACGAACAAGCCAATAGTGCATGTAAACATACTCCCAAGAAAATCCGCTAAACTTAATCTTTAAGGTACCCGTACCGTAAACGGACACACGTAGTCGGGTAGAATATACTAAGGCGCTTGAGTGATTCACGGTTAAGGAACTAGGCAAATTGACCCTGTAACTTCGGGATAAAGGGTCCCGTCAGCAATGACGGGCGCAGAGAATAGGTCCAGGCAACTGTTTAACAAAAACACAGGGCTGTGCAAAATTGAAAGATGAAGTATACAGCCTGACACCTGCCCGGTGCTGGAAGGTTAAGAGGAGATGTCATCGCAAGAGAAGCATTGAATTGAAGCCCCAGTAAACGGCGGCCGTAACTATAACGGTCCTAAGGTAGCGAAATTCCTTGTCGGGTAAGTTCCGACCTGCACGAATGGTGTAATGATCTGGACACTGTCTCAACCGTGAGCTCAGTGAAATTGTAGTATCGGTGAAGATGCCGATTACCCGCGATGGGACGAAAAGACCCCGTGAACCTTTACTATAGCTTAACATTGAATTTGGGTAATTGATGTGTAGGATAGGCCGGAGGCTTTGAAGCAGGTACGCCAGTATTTGTGGAGCCGCTGTTGAAATACGGCCCTTTGGTTATTTGAGTTCTAACTCGCACTGCGAGGACACTGTTTGGTGGGTAGTTTGACTGGGGTGGTCGCCTCCAAAAAAGTAACGGAGGCTTCTAAAGGTGCCCTCACGCCGATTGGTAACCGGCGGTAGAGTGTAATGGCATAAGGGCGCTTGACTGGGAGACTAACAAGTCGATCAGGTAGGAAACTAGAGCATAGTGATCCGGTGTTTCTGTATGGAAAGGACATCGCTCAAAGGATAAAAGGTACTCCGGGGATAACAGGCTGATCCCTCCCAAGAGCTCATATCGACGGAGGGGTTTGGCACCTCGATGTCGGCTCGTCACATCCTGGGGCTGGAGAAGGTCCCAAGGGTTGGGCTGTTCGCCCATTAAAGTGGCACGCGAGCTGGGTTCAGAACGTCGTGAGACAGTTCGGTCTCTATCTATCGTGGGCGTATGAAATTTGCGTGGCTCTGACACTAGTACGAGAGGACCGTGTTGGACTGACCTCTGGTTTACCAGTTGTGCCGCCAGGTGCATTGCTGGGTATCTAAGTCGGGATTGGATAAGTGCTGAAAGCATCTAAGTACGAAGCCAGCCACAAGATTAGATTTCTTAGGGTCGTTGAAGACGACAACGTTGATAGGATGCAGGTGTACAGGTGGTAACATCATAGCCGAGCATTACTAATTGCCCGTTCACTTTTAGTTCTTGCCTTGTATGGCGGATATATACGTTCAGCGGCTTAATCCGCAAAGATTAAGACTAATTCCTTTACTTTTTTACATCATGTCTGACTTATTCAGGTGATTACAGCATTAGGGTTCCACCTCTTCCCATTCCGAACAGAGAAGTTAAGCCTAATCACGCCGATGGTACTGCGTAAAGTGGGAGAGTAGGTAGTCGCCGTTTTAGAGAGAAGCCTTCATATCGAAAGATGTGGGGGCTTTTTGTATTTCCCCGCTTCTTCATTTTACTCTTCAATATTCCTCTTTCAGAATCCCATTTCTCCTTTTCAGTGTCTATTTTCTTTCCAGTTTGTAATTTACTCCTTATATTTACAGAATAAAAATGGTATAAAAAGGCTTTTTTTGAAAAATAGACCGTTTTTATTCCGTTCTTTCTATTTTTTATCTAAGGGATTTTAGTACTTTTGGACTCGAATCTAATAGAAAGGGAAAAAAATCGCAATTTTATAATTATTAAAATAACTCCTGTAGATATGGAAAACAAAATTCAAGAGTTAACTGATAAGATTTACCGTGAAGGGGTCGAAAAAGGTAATACTGAGGCCCAAAAACTTATCGTTAACGCTCAAGATGAAGCCAAAAGAATTGTAGAAGATGCTCGTAAAGAAGCAGAAGCAATTGTGGCTGCCTCTCGTAAATCTGCTGATGAACTGGCAGAAAATACTAAGTCGGAATTGAGATTGTTCGCCGGCCAAGCCGTGAATGCGTTAAAATCTGAAATCGCCACGCTTGTGACGGATAAGATTGTGAATGCTGATGTGAAAGCTTTTGCCGCTGACAAAGATTATCTGAATGCCTTTATTGTTGCATTGGCTTCTAAGTGGAGCGTGAACGAACCTATCGTGATCTCTACTTCCGATGCAGACGGCCTGAAGAAGTACTTCGGTGCACAAGCAAAAGCGTTGCTGGATAAGGGTGTGAAAATAGAGCAAGTGAACGGCAACAAGACGTTGTTTACTGTTTCGCCTGCCGATGGTTCCTACAAGGTGAATTTCGGTGAAGAAGAGTTCATGAATTACTTCAAAGAATTCCTGCGTCCGCAGTTAGTGGAAATGCTGTTCTAAACCCACAGGATATGAGTAAATACTATTACTACTTAGTAGCCGGTTTGCCCGAACTCACTCTGGAGGACAGTAAGCTGAACTATACGGTAGCTGATTTTAAAGCGGAACTATATCCGGAATTGTCTGATGAAGATAGAAAACTGATTGATCTGTTTTATCTGAAATTTGACAATGCGAACGTTCTGAAATTACTGAAGGACAAAGATGCTGTCATCGATCCGCGTGGAAATTATTCCGCGGAAGAACTGGCGGAGTTCATCTCGTTGCTAAAAGATGGCGATGAGGTGGCCGATGCTGTGTTCCCTTCCTATCTCTCCACTTTCATTTCCGAATATTTCAATACTCCTGCCGAAGATGAGTTTTTGCATGAAGACCGTCTGGCTGCACTTTATTACGACTATGCAATGAAGTGTAAGAATAAGTTTGTGTCTTCTTGGTTCGCGTTCAATCTGACGATGAACAATATATTGGTGGCGCTAACCGCACGGAAATTTAAAATGGATATCGCTCCGCTGATAGTGGGCGATACGGAGGTATGTGAGGCTTTGCGCACATCCGGTGCTCGTGATTTCGGGCTGACGGGGGAAGTGGATTTCCTGGATCAGCTTGTGAAAATCAGCGAAACCGAGGAATTGGTGGAACGGGAAAAGAAAATAGACCAGCTACGTTGGAACTGGATGGAGGAAGCTACTTTCTTCAATTATTTCACGATAGAACGTCTGTTTGTCTTCCTGTTGCAATTGGAGATGATAGAACGATGGATTTCTTTGGATAAGGAAAAGGGTAACCAATTGTTCCGCAGCATCATAGCAACGTTGAAGGACGAAGTGCAGATACCTGCAGAATTCAGATAAAATAAATAACATAATTATATGGCAACAAAAGGAACTGTTAGTGGCGTTATCGCCAACATGGTAACCCTCGTCGTTGACGGCCCGGTGGCACAGAACGAGATTTGCTACATCTCGACCGGCGGCGACCGGTTGATGGCGGAGGTGATTAAGGTGGTAGGTACCCATGTGTACGTGCAGGTGTTTGAAAGCACCCGCGGACTGAAAGTGGGCGCCGAAGCTGAATTTACCGGACACATGCTTGAGGTGACATTAGGCCCGGGTATGCTTTCGAAAAACTATGACGGTCTGCAAAATGACCTCGACAAGATGGATGGTGTATTCCTGAAACGCGGTCAATATACGTATCCGTTGGATAAGGGAAGCAAATGGAACTTTGTACCTTTGGTAAAGGTGGGTGACAAAGTGGAAGCCGCTTCCTGGCTGGGACGGGTGGAAGAGAACTTCCAGCCGCTGAAAATCATGGTGCCTTTCACGCAGAAAGGTGTATGTACTGTGAAATCCATCGTAGACGAAGGTGAGTATAGCCTTGAAGATGTCGTTGCAGTGCTGACCGATGAGGAAGGCAACGACGTTCATGTGAACATGATACAGAAATGGCCGGTGAAGCGTGCCATGACGAATTATAAAGAAAAACCGCGTCCTTTCAAACTGTTGGAAACGGGTGTGCGTGTGATTGATACCATTAATCCTATCGTAGAGGGTGGTACGGGATTTATCCCTGGTCCGTTCGGTACGGGTAAGACGGTGCTCCAGCATGCCATTTCAAAACAGGCGGAAGCGGATATCGTAATCATCGCTGCCTGTGGTGAGCGTGCCAATGAGGTTGTGGAAATCTTTACGGAATTCCCCGAGTTGGTTGACCCGCATACAGGCCGTAAGCTGATGGAGCGTACAATCATTATCGCCAATACTTCGAACATGCCCGTGGCTGCCCGTGAAGCATCTGTGTACACAGCCATGACGATTGCGGAATACTATCGCAGCATGGGATTGAAAGTGTTGCTGATGGCCGACTCCACTTCCCGTTGGGCACAGGCATTGCGCGAAATGTCCAATCGTATGGAAGAGTTGCCCGGACCTGATGCATTCCCGATGGATTTGTCATCTATCATCTCTAACTTCTACGGACGTGCCGGATATGTGGTGCTGGGTAATGGTGAAACAGGTTCTATTACTTTCATCGGTACGGTGTCTCCTGCCGGTGGTAACTTGAAAGAGCCGGTAACGGAAAATACAAAGAAGGTGGCCCGCTGTTTCTACGCCCTCGAACAGGATCGTGCTGATAAGAAGCGCTATCCTGCCGTGAATCCGATTGATTCTTATTCTAAATACATCGAATATCCTGAGTTTGAGGAATATATCAAGAAACACATCAACGGTGAGTGGATTGGTAAGGTGAACGAAATCAAGAACCGCCTGCAACGTGGTAAGGAAATTGCCGAACAGATCAACATCCTCGGTGATGACGGTGTGCCTGTGGAATATCATGTGACTTTCTGGAAATCAGAGTTGATTGACTTCGTAATCTTGCAACAGGATGCTTTTGACGAAATTGACGCTGTGACTCCGATGGAACGTCAGGAAGATATCCTGAACATGATAATCGACATCTGTCATACGGAATTTGAATTCGATAACTTCAATGAGGTAATGGATTACTTCAAGAAGATGATTAACGTCTGCAAGCAGATGAACTACTCGAAATTCAAGTCCGAAGAGTACGAAGGATTCCGTAAACAGTTGCAGGAATTGATTGAAGAACGTAAAGCATAATAAGAATAAGATGGCAACAAAAGCATTTCAAAAGATATATACCAAGGTCACTCAGATTACGAAAGCTACCTGTTCGCTGAAAGCAACAGGGGTAGGGTATGACGAGTTGGCAACCGTAAACGGTAAACTCGCCCAGGTGGTGAAGATTGCCGGTGACGATGTGACTTTGCAGGTATTCGAGGGTACGGAAGGTATCCCCACCAATGCAGAGATAGTATTCCTGGGCAAGTCGCCTACGCTGAAAGTGAGCGAACAGCTTGCCGGACGTTTCTTCAACGCTTTCGGTGACCCGATTGACGGTGGACCGTCTATCGAAGGTCAGGAAGTGGAAATCGGTGGTCCGTCTGTGAATCCGGTGCGCCGTAAACAACCGTCGGAACTGATTGCAACAGGTATCGCAGGTATCGATTTGAACAATACGCTGGTCTCCGGACAGAAGATTCCGTTCTTTGCCGACCCCGACCAGCCTTTCAACCAGGTAATGGCGAACGTGGCGCTTCGTGCCGAGACGGATAAGATTATCCTGGGCGGTATGGGTATGACGAACGATGACTACCTGTATTTCAAGAATGTATTCTCCAATGCCGGTGCGCTTGACCGTATCGTCAGTTTTATGAATACGACTGAAAATCCGCCTGTAGAGCGTCTGTTGATTCCGGATATGGCATTGACCGCAGCCGAATATTTTGCTGTGAACAATAATGAAAAGGTTCTGGTATTGTTGACTGATATGACCTCATACGCCGATGCGTTGGCTATCGTATCCAACCGTATGGACCAGATTCCTTCGAAAGACTCTATGCCCGGTTCTATTTATTCGGATTTGGCAAAGATTTACGAGAAGGCTGTGCAGTTCCCAAGCGGTGGTTCTATCACGATTATTGCCGTGACCACTCTGTCCGGTGGCGACATCACGCATGCCGTGCCTGATAATACAGGTTATATCACAGAAGGTCAGTTGTTCCTGCGTCGTGATACGGATATTGGTAAGGTTATCGTTGACCCGTTCCGTTCACTGTCTCGTTTGAAACAGCTCGTTACGGGTAAGAAGACGCGTAAGGACCATCCGCAGGTGATGAATGCCGCCGTGCGTCTGTATGCCGATGCCGCCAATGCAAAAACCAAGTTGGAGAATGGTTTCGACCTGACGAACTACGATGAACGTACCCTTGCATTTGCCAAGGACTACTCCAACCAATTGCTGGCTATTGACGTCAACCTTGATACGACAGAGATGCTAGACGTGGCATGGAGCCTGTTCGGCAAGTATTTCCGTCCGGAAGAAGTGAATATCAAGAAAGAATTAGTTGATGAATTCTGGCCGAAAGCCGCCAACTAATCACCAATCACTAACAACTAATCACTAAAAAAGTGGCTATAAAGTTTCAATATAATAAAACCTCTCTCCAGCAGTTGGAAAAGCAACTGAAGGTGCGGGTGCGTACACTCCCTATCATTAAGAATAAGGAGAGCGCGCTACGTATGGAAGTGAAGCGCTGCAAGTCGGAAGCTGCCATGCTGGACGAGAAGTTGGAACGGGAAATCCAGGCCTACGAAGCGATGTTCGCTCTTTGGAATGAGTTTGATCCCTCATTGATAAAGGTCAGCGATGTCCATCTCGGTGTGAAGAAGATTGCCGGTGTACGGGTTCCGTTACTCGAAAGTATCGATTTCGAGATACGCCCTTACAGCTTGTTCAATGCCCCCAAATGGTATGCCGACGGGGTGCATTTGCTCAAGACGCTGGCACATACGGCCATCGAGCGAGAATTTATCGTCGCCAAACTGGGCTTACTGGAACATGCACGTAAGAAAACTACTCAAAAGGTAAATCTCTTTGAGAAAGTGCAGATTCCAGGCTATCAGGATGCTCTGCGAAAAATCAAGCGCTTCATGGAAGATGAGGAGAACCTCTCCAAATCATCGCAGAAAATCATGAAATCCCATCAAGAGAATAGGAAGGAGGTAGAGGCATGATTACAAAAATGAAGAAACTCACGTTCCTTGTATATCATAAGGAGTACGAAGCATTTCTAAACGGAGTGCGCGAACTTGGAGTAGTGCACGTGGCCGAGAAGCAACAAGGCGTGGCTGATAATGCAGAGTTGCAGGATAGCATCAGTCTTTCCTCGCGCTTGCAGGCAACGCTGAAAATGCTAAGTGGACTGGGCGAAGCAAAGGACACCACTCCTGCTTCCGCTGCCCGCGGGCTGGAAGTGCTGGACGAAGTGGACGTACTGCAAAGTGAAAAGGCAAAACTGCAACAGCAGTTGCAGAACTATCAGAAAGAGAAAACTGCCCTGGAACCTTGGGGGGATTTTGAACCTGAAAGTCTTGCCCGCTTGCACGATGCAGGTTTCACGCTCAACTTTTACAGTTGTTCGGAAGGCAGCTATGACGAGACTTGGGAGGAGAACTATAACGCGATGATTATCAATCGTGTATCCTCGCGTGTTTATTTCGTTACTGTAACTAAAAATGTGGTGGAGGTAGACTTGGATGCTGAGCAGATGAAGTTGCCTCCTTACTCGTTGACCCGTGTGCAGATACTTTGCGAAGAGACGGAACAGGCTTTGGCAGACAATGACAAGAAACTGACCGTACTTGCTGAAAAAGAACAACCTTCTTTAGAGGCCGCCCTGAAAGAGGTAAACACTGACATCGAGTTTTCTAAAGTAATGCTGAGCACAGAAGCTACGGCAGGCGAGAAATTGATGTTACTGCAAGGATGGGCGCCGGCCTCCAGGGAAAAGGAGATTGCTGCGTGGCTGGACGAACAGCACATCTACTATGAGATTACCAGTCCGACGCCGGAAGACAACGTGCCTATCCAATTGAACAACAAAGGTTTCTTTGCCTGGTTCGAACCGATATGCAAACTCTACATGCTTCCGAAGTACAGTGAACTGGATCTGACACCGTTCTTTGCACCATTCTTCATGGTGTTCTTTGGATTGTGTCTGGGAGACTCCGGATACGGATTGTTCCTCTTTCTGGGTGCTACGCTCTATCGCATGTTCGCCAAGAACATCAGTGCGACGATGAAACCGATACTTTCACTGGTACAGGTGCTTGCTGCGTCCACATTCTTCTGTGGAATGTTGACAGGTACGTTCTTCGGAGTTAGCCTCTATGACATCAATGTGCCCTTCTTGCAATATATGAAGGAACACTTGTTTATGGATAACAACGCCATGTTCCAGCTTTCACTGATACTCGGTGTGATACAGATTCTTTTCGGTATGGTGCTGAAAGCAGTTAATCAGGCGATACAGTTCGGCTTCAAGTATGCTGTGGCCACTATCGGTTGGATTGTGTTGCTGGTATCCTGCGGAGTAGGAGCCTTGTTGCCCGAAATCATGCCGCTGGGTGGTACGGTGCATCTGTGCATTCTCGGTGTGGCGGCTGCTATGATATTCCTCTTTAACAGTCCCGGTAAGAATGTGTTCATGAACATCGGACTGGGGTTGTGGGACTCTTACAACATGGCTACGGGTTTGCTCGGCGACGTACTTTCGTATGTCCGTCTGTTCGCACTTGGTCTGTCGGGAGGTATCCTTGCGGGAGTATTCAACAGTCTGGCTGTAGGTATGAGCCCCGACAATGTGATTGCCGGGCCGATTGTGATGGTATTGATATTTGTCATTGGACATGCCATCAATATGTTTATGAACGTATTGGGTGCGATGGTTCACCCCATGCGTCTGACCTTCGTGGAGTTCTTTAAGAATTCCGGTTACGAGGGAGGCGGAAAAGAATATAAGCCGTTCAAAAAATAATAATTCTAGAATTAAAAATTAAAACAATAAAAAACGAAAAATTATGGAAATGAATTTATTGATTGCCTACATCGGCATCGCAGTAATGATTGGTTTGTCTGGCATCGGTAGTGCCTATGGAGTGACGATTGCCGGTAACGCAGCTATCGGCGCTTTGAAGAAAAACGACGGTGCATTCGGTAACTTCCTTGTATTGACGGCACTTCCCGGTACGCAGGGTTTGTACGGTTTCGCAGGTTACTTTATGTTTCAGACTATTTTTGGTATCCTTACTCCTGATATGACAGCTATCCAGGCAGCGGCTATCCTCGGTGCAGGTATTGCATTAGGATTGGTTGCTCTGTTCTCGGCTATCCGCCAGGGACAGGTTTGCGCCAATGGTATCGCAGCTATCGGACAAGGTCACAACGTATTCAGCAACACGCTGATTCTCGCTGTATTCCCGGAACTTTATGCTATCGTTGCATTGGCTGCAACATTCTTGATTGGTAGCGCTTTGACTGCATAAGAACTATATTTCAGAATAAATTTATTAACCCAGAGTTGCCTGTTCCGGCAGCTCTGGGTTTATTGTTTCAAGTGCCACACTTCAACGTTTCAAATGCGAGGCATTGCAACCTCCCAAGTGTGGCATTACGTTCATCGAAGTGTAGCATTCTGCTCATTGAAGTATGGCATTTGAGAAGGCAAGTCCGTTTCAACCAGCCTATTCCGCAAACGATTGTTTATGCATATTTCATTAGTTTTTTCGATTAATAGGCTATTTTTCAAAGAATAATGCGTACTTTTGCACCTGGTATTAAGTAATAGAGATTAAAAGTAATATGACTAAAGAGCTGTTAACCCCCGACTACATCTTCGAGTCTAGCTGGGAAGTATGTAATAAGGTTGGAGGTATCTATACGGTTTTGTCCACGCGAGCGAATACATTGCAGGCAAAATTTCATGATAGATTGTTTTTTATAGGACCTGATTTTTGGCAAGGGAAAGAGAACCCTCTGTTTATCGAGTCCGACAACCTTTGTGCAGCATGGAGAAAACATGCAGCTGAAAAAGATAACCTTTCCGTCCGTGTAGGACGCTGGAACATTCCGGGCAATCCCATCGTTATATTGGTTGATTTTCAACCGTTTTTCGCACAGAAGAATGATATATATACAGAAATGTGGAACCACTATCAAGTGGATTCATTGCATGCATACGGTGATTATGACGAAGCATCTATGTTTTCGTATGCTGCCGGAAAAGTGGTAGAGAGCTTTTATCGCTATAACCTGACGGAGACGGATAAAGTGATTTATCAGGCACACGAGTGGATGACCGGTATGGGTGCACTCTACCTGCAGATGGCTGTTCCTGAAATTGCGACAATTTTCACCACGCATGCCACATCTATCGGACGTTCCATTGCAGGCAATGATAAACCGCTCTATGATTATCTTTTCGCTTATAACGGCGATCAGATGGCGGAAGAACTCAATATGCAATCCAAACACTCCATCGAAAAACAAACTGCACACCATGTAGACTGTTTTACGACTGTGAGTGAAATAACGAACAATGAGTGCAAGGAACTGCTGGAAAAGCCTGCCGATGTAGTGCTTATGAACGGTTTTGAAGATGATTTTGTGCCGAAAGGTGCTACATTTACCGGAAAACGTAAACGTGCACGGGCGGTCATGCTTCGCACAGCCAATTGCTTGTTGGGCACTGACATGGGCGATGATACACTGATTGTGGGTACCAGTGGACGTTATGAATTCAAGAATAAAGGCATTAATGTTTTTCTTGAATCCTTGAACCGTTTGAACCGTGATAAGAATCTGAAAAAGAATATACTGGCATTTATTAATGTGCCCGGATGGGTGGGAGATGCCCGCGAAGATTTGCAGCAGCGTCTTAAGAGCAAGGAGAAGTTCAATACTCCGCTGGAAGTGCCTTTCATTACCCACTGGTTGCACAATATGACACATGACCAGGTGTTGGACATGTTAAAGTACATGGGTATGAGCAATCATCCTGAAGACAAGGTAAAAGTGGTTTTCGTGCCCTGCTACCTTGATGGAAAAGACGGCATTCTCAATAAACAATATTATGATTTGATATTGGGAGAAGACCTCAGTGTATATCCTTCCTATTATGAACCTTGGGGATATACTCCGCTGGAAAGTGTTGCTTTCCATGTTCCCACCATCACGACCGACCTTGCCGGTTTCGGACTTTGGGTGAACAGCCTGAAGAACCAGCATGGCATCGATGATGGAGTAGAGGTGCTTCACCGTTCAGACTATAATTACTCTGAAGTGGCTGATGGCATCAAAGACACCATCTCCGCATTTTCTATGAAGACAGATGCAGAAGTGAAAGAGATACGCAAGCGTGCCGGACAAGTGGCTGAGCAAGCTTTGTGGAAGCATTTTATAGAATATTATTATGAAGCCTACGATTTTGCTCTTCGCCATGCGATGCAGCGTCAGTTGGGCTAAAAAGAAATATGAATTATTAATCAATCAAGTAATCATACAATGAAGATTAAAGTTAGTAATGTAAATACTCCGAACTGGAAAGATGTAAACGTGAAATCTCATGTTCCTGCCGAATTGGAGAAATTGTCTGAGTTGGCACACAACATTTGGTGGTCCTGGAATTACGAAGCTACCGAACTGTTTAGAGACCTTGACCCTGCTTTGTGGAAAGAAGTAGGTCATAACCCCGTCCTTCTGTTGGAAAGAATGAGTTATGCAAAACTCGAAGCACTCGCAAACGACAAAGTGATTCTGAAGAGAATGAACGACGTGTACTCTAAGTTTAGAGCATACATGGATGTGGAACCTGATAAGAAACGTCCTTCTGTTGCTTATTTTAGTATGGAATATGGTTTGAATCAGGTACTTAAGATATATTCTGGTGGTTTGGGTGTTCTTGCCGGCGACTACCTGAAAGAGGCTTCTGACAGTAATGTTGACCTTTGTGCGGTCGGCTTCCTGTATCGCTATGGCTACTTTACACAAACTCTTTCTATGGATGGCCAGCAGATAGCCAATTATGAAGCTCAGAACTTCGGCCAATTGCCCATCGACCGTGTATTGGACGAGAACGGAAATCAGGTTGTGGTAGATGTTCCTTATTTGGATTACTTTGTGCATGCTAATGTGTGGCGTGTAAATGTTGGACGTATCTCTCTCTATCTGTTGGATACGGACAATGAAATGAACAGCGAGTTCGACCGTCCTATTACTCACCAACTTTATGGTGGCGACTGGGAAAACCGTCTGAAACAAGAAATTCTGCTTGGTATTGGTGGTATATTGACACTGAAGAAACTGGGCATTAAAAAGAATGTTTACCATTGTAACGAAGGACATGCAGCGTTGATTAACGTTCAGCGTATCTGCGACTATGTAGCCGAAGGTTTGTCTTACGACCAGGCTATCGAGTTGGTACGTGCTTCTTCTCTGTACACAGTGCATACTCCGGTTCCTGCCGGTCACGATTACTTCGACGAGGGTCTTTTCGGCAAGTATATGGGCGGTTATCCTGCTAAGATGGGTATCAGTTGGGATGACCTGATGGATCTCGGTCGTAACAATCCGGGCGATAAGGGCGAACGTTTCTGTATGTCTATCTTCGCTTGCAACACTTCACAGGAAGTGAACGGTGTGAGCTGGCTACACGGAAAGGTTTCTCAGGAGATGTTCTCTACTATCTGGAAGGGATACTTCCCCGAAGAAATGCACGTAGGTTATGTTACCAATGGCGTACATTTCCCGACTTGGAGCGCAACGGAATGGAAACATCTGTATGCTGCCAACTTCGACGAAAACTTCTTGTACGATCAGTCTAACCCGAAGATTTGGAATGCTATCTATAATGTACCTGATGAAAAGATTTGGGAAACTCGTATGGCTTTGAAGAACAAGCTGATAGACTATGTTCGCAAGCAATATCGTGAAACTTGGCTGAAGAACCAGGGCGATCCTTCACGCATCGTTTCCCTGATGGATAAGATTAACCCGAACGCACTGCTGATTGGTTTCGGCCGTCGTTTCGCTACATACAAACGTGCTCACTTGTTGTTCACTGACCTCGACCGCTTGGCTAAGATCGTGAATAATCCTGACTATCCGGTACAGTTCCTGTTCACCGGTAAGGCTCACCCGCATGATGGTGCAGGTCAGGGCTTAATTAAGAGAATCATCGAAATCTCCCGTCGTCCTGAATTCCTGGGTAAGATTATTTTCCTGGAAAACTACGATATGCAACTGGCTCGTCGTCTGGTATCTGGCGTTGATATTTGGTTGAATACTCCGACTCGTCCGCTCGAAGCATCCGGAACTTCCGGTGAAAAGGCACTGATGAACGGTGTTGTGAACTTCTCTGTACTCGATGGATGGTGGTTGGAAGGCTACCGCGAAGGTGCAGGTTGGGCGCTGACTGAAAAGCGTACTTATCAGAATCAAGACCATCAGGACCAGTTGGATGCAGCAACTATCTACAGTATCCTCGAAACCGAAATTCTGCCGTTGTATTATGCACGCAACAAGAAGGGTTACTCAGAAGGTTGGGTGAAGACTATCAAGAATTCTATCGCACAGATTGCGCCGCACTATACCATGAAGCGTCAGTTGGACGATTATTATAGCAAGTTCTACACCAAGCTGGCTAAACGTTTCAAAGGATTGGCTGCCAACGATAATGCCAAAGCTAAGGAAATCGCAGCTTGGAAAGAAGAAGTTGCAGCTAAGTGGGATAGTGTAGAAGTAGTATCTTATGAGAAGGGCGAAGAGCTGATACAAGGTTCTATCGAAAGCGGTAAGGAATATACCATTACTTACGTGATTGATGAAAAGGGTCTGAACGATGCTATTGGTCTGGAATTGGTAACTACTTACACTGCTGGAGACGGTAAACAACACATTTACTCTGTTGAGCCGTTCAGTGTGGTGAAAAAAGAGGGTAACCTCTACACCTTCCAGGTGAAGCATAAATTAGAGAACGCAGGTAGCTTCAAGGTATCCTACCGTATGTTCCCGAAGAGCTCTGACCTGCCGCACCGTCAGGATTTCTGTTACGTTCGCTGGTTCGTATAAGAGTTCAATATAACAACATAGAAGCTGCTTGCGGGAGGTTATCAAACTTCTCGGAGCAGCTTTTCGTTTTTTATTCACCTTAATAAGACATATGCTATGAGACATTTACTTCTTTTTTTGAGCGTTTTGTTTTGTGCAGTTCCGAGAGGATATGCACAAGAGAGTTCCTCTTTTCTTTTTGGTGATTATCAGGATGCTGTCATTTATTTGAAAAATGGCAGGCAAGTTCATAACAAGATGAACTATAATCTGGTAAGTGGAAGTTACGAAAAGAGTGTAATTTATTGGAAATGAGCGTAGGTTAATTGCTCTTGATAGTAATAGGTTACGATTTAGTTAGTTATCTACTGCATTATCCTTCTGCGCGTTGCGTAACCTTCAAAGAACTCTTCGTATGCAAAAGTAGCTATTTAATTCGAGATTTTGATATAAACTCCCGTTTTTTATCCCCTCATTCATAAGAATTTTCCGTAAAAGCGGTATTGTCCGTCGGCACACCATTGCCCAAAACGAGTTTGGAACAAACGTGTGCCGACTACCGCATAGCTGGAGAAAAGGGCATTGCCTCACGCCTAAACGATGTTTAGACAGATGAAGCAATGCCCCTTTCTTTTGCGCCTATGCCAAGAGGTGCTTTTACGGGTTTTCAAATGATTTTTCTTTTTTCGCTGTCTCTTTTGCCGGAAGCGGAAAGTGAATGCAGAGTGTGTCAGCCTGCCCCATGAATGAAACAGGCGCCCACACACAGCCGGACAAACCGGGAAGAATGATTGTTGCCACCCGGCTGAACAAGTTCCGTCGGATCGGAAACAATCATACTTCCTTTGTTGTGGTTTGCCCTTTTCACGCTTCCGGTGATGTCTTTTTCCTTTTGGTGATTCTTTTTTTTACGGATTTTCCCCTGAAGTTTTTTTCTACACAATCTGCCTCTGTTTTCGTTTACCTCCATTTTGCGCCTTTCAGTAAGCCGCATCAGTCAGTCATTTTCGTTCTGGGCGCAAAGGTAATTCCGGGATTGGACGGGAAAGCAAGGTCAAGCCTCCTGTTTTCGGTAAAAATCTCCAGCCCTGCGGGTAGTATTTTGACCGAAAAACCTTGCATTCCCTAATCCCTACCTTTTCAAGCACCCGAAACGAAAACGACCGATGCGACAGAAAGACGCATAAAAAAAATGTCGGATAAACGAGAGGCAGATAAGATAGTTTGAAACTCAACTCCCTCAGCTCTTGAATCCGCATTAAAAACAAAAAAATCAAAAACAGCGAAGATATGACGGCAACGGCAAATTTCAGACAAATGGCGCAACACATCGGGTTGGCGATATGCGGCTTGATGATGCGCACCGCCTTCGGGGTGTTCGGCATCCTTTGGGGCATCATCAGAGAGATTGTAAACGGAGTGTTCCGAGTGGCGATAGGTGTAATCGTGGCTATCCTTTCCACCATTGCCTTCTTTGGCTTCATCCTTTGGTTATTCACCCTTTAACCCTTACCGACATGGCAAAAAGAAACAGCAAGACGGCAGCGCAGCAGTGCAGATATTACGAGGTGGACAACATCTTCGTGTATATGGTGGAAACGTACATCAACGGCAATTTTGAAACTTTCCGAAGATTGTACCACGAACTGAACAAGGACGCACGGAGGGATTTCATGGACTTCCTTCTCAGCGAGGTAGAGCCGACCTATTGGAGAGAGATACTGAAACAGATAATCTAAAAATGACAGCGATATGAAAGGAACAGACCATTTCAAGAGAACGATATATATGTACTTGGAACAGCGTGCGGAGGAAGATGCGCTATTTGCAAAGAAGTACCGCAACCCTGCCAAGAACATGGACGAGTGCGTGACCCACATTCTGAACTATGTGCAGAAAAGCGGTTGCAACGGTTTCACGGACGGAGAAATATTCGGGCAAGCCATCCACTACTATGAGGAAAACGAGATAGAGGTGGGCAAACCGATGGACTGCCAAGTGGTTGTGAACCACGTTGTGAAACTCACGGCAGAGGAAAAGGCGGAGGCACGTCAGAACGCTGTCCGCAAATACCAAGAGGAGGAACTCCGCAAGTTGCAGAACCGCCACAGACCGTCAGCGAGAAAAGAAAACCAACCCCAACCCTCATTATTTGATTTAGGCTTATGAAACCGAAGACCAAGATACAGAAAGAGGTGGCAAGACTTTCCGCCAACCTTCGCCCCATATCAGCGACACAAATAGATTGGGCATACCGCCACTGCGTTGAGCATATCGGCTACCGCACCAAGAAAGGGAACATCACCTGTTCCGACTGCGGTCACGAGTGGCACAGCGACAGCGGACTATGCGACACCCTTGAAGGCTGCACCTGCCCCAAATGCCATGCCGAACTCAAAGTGCAGGACACACGCAGACGCATCTACAAGGAAACGCAGAATTTCAGCGTGATAACCACCTGCAAAGGGTATCAGGTAATCCGCGTGGCGCAGGTCAGATGCGAGAGCAGGAAAGGCGAACCGATGCGTTTCTACTGCCACGAGGTCGTGCAGCGTTGGATTTCACCCGACGGCAAGGTTACGGACATGGCGTTGCTCCGTGGCTTCCTTTTCTGCTATTGCGATGTGTGGGCATTAGGCAGCGATATGGAGGTAAGACCGCACAACAGCCTATACGATGATGTGGTGGCAAGAAGCTGTGCATATCCAAAGATGAGGATATTGCCCCAACTCAGACGTAACGGCTTCAAGGGCGATTTCCACGGCATCTCCCCCGTGCGTCTTTTCAAAGCCTTGCTTTCAGACCCAAGAATTGAAACCCTTATGAAAGGCGGTGAGATTGAGGTCATGAAACACTTTCTTTTCAATACCCGTACTGCCGATGAATGTTGGGCATCATATCTGATTGCCAAGCGTCACAAGTATCAGATAGACAACCTCTCAATGTGGTGCGACTATCTGCGTATGCTCAAAAAACTCGGTCAAGACCTCCGTAACCCGAAGAACATCTGTCCCGAAGATTTCATGGCGGCACACGACAACGCAACCCGAAAAATTGAAGCCATACACGAGAAGGAAAGAGCCGCAGAGCAACGCCGTTGGGAGATTGAAAGGCGTGAGCGTGAGCAACAGCGACAACTCCAACGAAAGAAAGATGCGGAGGATTTCATCGCCAACAAATCCAAATTCTTCGGCTTGGTAATCACGGACGAGGAAATAATCGTCAAGGTGCTTGAAAGCATAGACGAGTATTACAACGAGGGCAAGACGCAGGGCATCTGCGTGTTTGGCAGTGGATACTACAAGAAAGCCGACACCCTCATACTATCGGCAAGGATTGGCGATGAGATTATTGAAACCGTAGAGGTGGACTTGCGAACCCTCGAAGTGGTGCAGTGCCACGGCAAGCACAACCAGGACACCGAATATCACGAGCGCATCATAGACCTTGTGAACAAGAACGCCAACCTTATCCGTGAGCGGATGAAAGCGGCATAGCATAACCCCTAAAACAACATTGATATGGAAGTAAGAATTGAAAGTATGATTTGTGTGTGGGATGATGCAATCCCCACGATGTTCCTTGAATTTGTGAACCTCCTCACTCTCACAACGAGTGAGGGGGAATTGAGAAAGAGCGTAAAGGAGTTTGCCGAGAAGCACGAACTTGACAAGTTTTTCCTTTACGGCTTCGGCTCACACCATTTCTACCTGCACCAACGCTACACAAGCAACCCCGAAATGGTGATGAAGAACAGAGTTCTGTCAGTACATTTTTAACCATCTAAAAAGCAACATTATGACAACACGAATGACCATCAACGGAGTAAGCACCTGCGCGGAAGCAGGTACGGAGAAATACGAGCGTTTCCAATCGGGTATCGGAAGACGCAGGCGGACACTTGTGCAGTACGACTACCGCCACCCCATAGACAGAGAATTGTTCTCTTGTGTCAAACCCACGTTGGACGAGTGCCGAGCCGCACGGGACAAGTGGCTGAACGCAAAGAAGGGAAAGGAGGACAGACTATGAACACGACCTATCAAACGCTGATAGTCAAGTTCAGCGAACCTATCACGGCATTGGACGGTATCTTTGACGATACCGGAGCGTGGGGAACGGACACCCTCAAGGGGTGGATAGATGATTACGAAAGCACACGTTTCACCGCCACCGACAGCCATACGGCAGTCATCACGAGCGAGTACAATATGGAATGTGTGAAAGAGTGGCTACAACGGCAGACCCCCATTTCCGAAATGCGAGAATTTTGAACGGGATGGCGGTGTCCGCACCGCCAATACTTAAAACCCTAAAAACAAAAGATATGATAGCCAAGACGATATTACAGCAGATAGGCGGAAAACGCTTCACCGCCATGACAGGTAGCCGTGATTTCATAGATATGGGCAACGGCTTACGGATGAGCCTTGCAAGGAACAAAACAAGTGCCAACCGCCTTGACATCATCTATGACGAAGGGGCAGACCTCTACAATATGCGCTTCTACCGCAGGACGTTCAGCAAAAAGACCTTTGAGTGCAAGACAAAGGACATTGCCGTACACGAGGGTATCTATTTTGATATGCTGGAGGAAATGTTCACGATGGTGACGGGACTTTACACACGCTTTTGAGTGGCGGGGCGGCGAGAGCCGCCCTACTTTCTTTCAGTGAGCATGATGGCGGACAAAGAAAGTAGCAAAGAAACCTTTGTCCAATCTGCGATAACTAAAAAATCCGCAAGTAAAACTTGCGGAGGCTATATATTGGGTCGTTATTTTTTGGTGGAGGGGAATGATAATCTCGAACCGTTGAACTACACATTTCTGCTTCGTCTCCATTTCCCCCAACGATTTGATACGTTCAATCATTTTTGTTGTGGTGGATTCAAGTTATAAATGCAACACCTATGTTTTCGTTTAATTTTTGAGCGAAAACTTCATTGGGCGTTTTAAATCCAAATCTTTTTCGTGG
>NZ_JH992950.1 GCF_000315485.1 Bacteroides oleiciplenus YIT 12058
GAAGTTACGAAAAGAGTGTAATTTATTGGAAATGAGCGTAGGTTAATTGCTCTTGATAGTAATAGGTTACGATTTAGTTAGTTATCTACTGCATTATCCTTCTGCGCGTTGCGTAACCTTCAAAGAACTCTTCGTATGCAAAAGTAGCTATTTAATTCGAGATTTTGATATAAACTCCCGTTTTTTATCCCCTCATTCATAAGAATTTTCCGTAAAAGCGGTATTGTCCGTCGGCACACCATTGCCCAAAACGAGTTTGGAACAAACGTGTGCCGACTACCGCATAGCTGGAGAAAAGGGCATTGCCTCACGCCTAAACGATGTTTAGACAGATGAAGCAATGCCCCTTTCTTTTGCGCCTATGCCAAGAGGTGCTTTTACGGGTTTTCAAATGATTTTTCTTTTTTCGCTGTCTCTTTTGCCGGAAGCGGAAAGTGAATGCAGAGTGTGTCAGCCTGCCCCATGAATGAAACAGGCGCCCACACACAGCCGGACAAACCGGGAAGAATGATTGTTGCCACCCGGCTGAACAAGTTCCGTCGGATCGGAAACAATCATACTTCCTTTGTTGTGGTTTGCCCTTTTCACGCTTCCGGTGATGTCTTTTTCCTTTTGGTGATTCTTTTTTTTACGGATTTTCCCCTGAAGTTTTTTTCTACACAATCTGCCTCTGTTTTCGTTTACCTCCATTTTGCGCCTTTCAGTAAGCCGCATCAGTCAGTCATTTTCGTTCTGGGCGCAAAGGTAATTCCGGGATTGGACGGGAAAGCAAGGTCAAGCCTCCTGTTTTCGGTAAAAATCTCCAGCCCTGCGGGTAGTATTTTGACCGAAAAACCTTGCATTCCCTAATCCCTACCTTTTCAAGCACCCGAAACGAAAACGACCGATGCGACAGAAAGACGCATAAAAAAAATGTCGGATAAACGAGAGGCAGATAAGATAGTTTGAAACTCAACTCCCTCAGCTCTTGAATCCGCATTAAAAACAAAAAAATCAAAAACAGCGAAGATATGACGGCAACGGCAAATTTCAGACAAATGGCGCAACACATCGGGTTGGCGATATGCGGCTTGATGATGCGCACCGCCTTCGGGGTGTTCGGCATCCTTTGGGGCATCATCAGAGAGATTGTAAACGGAGTGTTCCGAGTGGCGATAGGTGTAATCGTGGCTATCCTTTCCACCATTGCCTTCTTTGGCTTCATCCTTTGGTTATTCACCCTTTAACCCTTACCGACATGGCAAAAAGAAACAGCAAGACGGCAGCGCAGCAGTGCAGATATTACGAGGTGGACAACATCTTCGTGTATATGGTGGAAACGTACATCAACGGCAATTTTGAAACTTTCCGAAGATTGTACCACGAACTGAACAAGGACGCACGGAGGGATTTCATGGACTTCCTTCTCAGCGAGGTAGAGCCGACCTATTGGAGAGAGATACTGAAACAGATAATCTAAAAATGACAGCGATATGAAAGGAACAGACCATTTCAAGAGAACGATATATATGTACTTGGAACAGCGTGCGGAGGAAGATGCGCTATTTGCAAAGAAGTACCGCAACCCTGCCAAGAACATGGACGAGTGCGTGACCCACATTCTGAACTATGTGCAGAAAAGCGGTTGCAACGGTTTCACGGACGGAGAAATATTCGGGCAAGCCATCCACTACTATGAGGAAAACGAGATAGAGGTGGGCAAACCGATGGACTGCCAAGTGGTTGTGAACCACGTTGTGAAACTCACGGCAGAGGAAAAGGCGGAGGCACGTCAGAACGCTGTCCGCAAATACCAAGAGGAGGAACTCCGCAAGTTGCAGAACCGCCACAGACCGTCAGCGAGAAAAGAAAACCAACCCCAACCCTCATTATTTGATTTAGGCTTATGAAACCGAAGACCAAGATACAGAAAGAGGTGGCAAGACTTTCCGCCAACCTTCGCCCCATATCAGCGACACAAATAGATTGGGCATACCGCCACTGCGTTGAGCATATCGGCTACCGCACCAAGAAAGGGAACATCACCTGTTCCGACTGCGGTCACGAGTGGCACAGCGACAGCGGACTATGCGACACCCTTGAAGGCTGCACCTGCCCCAAATGCCATGCCGAACTCAAAGTGCAGGACACACGCAGACGCATCTACAAGGAAACGCAGAATTTCAGCGTGATAACCACCTGCAAAGGGTATCAGGTAATCCGCGTGGCGCAGGTCAGATGCGAGAGCAGGAAAGGCGAACCGATGCGTTTCTACTGCCACGAGGTCGTGCAGCGTTGGATTTCACCCGACGGCAAGGTTACGGACATGGCGTTGCTCCGTGGCTTCCTTTTCTGCTATTGCGATGTGTGGGCATTAGGCAGCGATATGGAGGTAAGACCGCACAACAGCCTATACGATGATGTGGTGGCAAGAAGCTGTGCATATCCAAAGATGAGGATATTGCCCCAACTCAGACGTAACGGCTTCAAGGGCGATTTCCACGGCATCTCCCCCGTGCGTCTTTTCAAAGCCTTGCTTTCAGACCCAAGAATTGAAACCCTTATGAAAGGCGGTGAGATTGAGGTCATGAAACACTTTCTTTTCAATACCCGTACTGCCGATGAATGTTGGGCATCATATCTGATTGCCAAGCGTCACAAGTATCAGATAGACAACCTCTCAATGTGGTGCGACTATCTGCGTATGCTCAAAAAACTCGGTCAAGACCTCCGTAACCCGAAGAACATCTGTCCCGAAGATTTCATGGCGGCACACGACAACGCAACCCGAAAAATTGAAGCCATACACGAGAAGGAAAGAGCCGCAGAGCAACGCCGTTGGGAGATTGAAAGGCGTGAGCGTGAGCAACAGCGACAACTCCAACGAAAGAAAGATGCGGAGGATTTCATCGCCAACAAATCCAAATTCTTCGGCTTGGTAATCACGGACGAGGAAATAATCGTCAAGGTGCTTGAAAGCATAGACGAGTATTACAACGAGGGCAAGACGCAGGGCATCTGCGTGTTTGGCAGTGGATACTACAAGAAAGCCGACACCCTCATACTATCGGCAAGGATTGGCGATGAGATTATTGAAACCGTAGAGGTGGACTTGCGAACCCTCGAAGTGGTGCAGTGCCACGGCAAGCACAACCAGGACACCGAATATCACGAGCGCATCATAGACCTTGTGAACAAGAACGCCAACCTTATCCGTGAGCGGATGAAAGCGGCATAGCATAACCCCTAAAACAACATTGATATGGAAGTAAGAATTGAAAGTATGATTTGTGTGTGGGATGATGCAATCCCCACGATGTTCCTTGAATTTGTGAACCTCCTCACTCTCACAACGAGTGAGGGGGAATTGAGAAAGAGCGTAAAGGAGTTTGCCGAGAAGCACGAACTTGACAAGTTTTTCCTTTACGGCTTCGGCTCACACCATTTCTACCTGCACCAACGCTACACAAGCAACCCCGAAATGGTGATGAAGAACAGAGTTCTGTCAGTACATTTTTAACCATCTAAAAAGCAACATTATGACAACACGAATGACCATCAACGGAGTAAGCACCTGCGCGGAAGCAGGTACGGAGAAATACGAGCGTTTCCAATCGGGTATCGGAAGACGCAGGCGGACACTTGTGCAGTACGACTACCGCCACCCCATAGACAGAGAATTGTTCTCTTGTGTCAAACCCACGTTGGACGAGTGCCGAGCCGCACGGGACAAGTGGCTGAACGCAAAGAAGGGAAAGGAGGACAGACTATGAACACGACCTATCAAACGCTGATAGTCAAGTTCAGCGAACCTATCACGGCATTGGACGGTATCTTTGACGATACCGGAGCGTGGGGAACGGACACCCTCAAGGGGTGGATAGATGATTACGAAAGCACACGTTTCACCGCCACCGACAGCCATACGGCAGTCATCACGAGCGAGTACAATATGGAATGTGTGAAAGAGTGGCTACAACGGCAGACCCCCATTTCCGAAATGCGAGAATTTTGAACGGGATGGCGGTGTCCGCACCGCCAATACTTAAAACCCTAAAAACAAAAGATATGATAGCCAAGACGATATTACAGCAGATAGGCGGAAAACGCTTCACCGCCATGACAGGTAGCCGTGATTTCATAGATATGGGCAACGGCTTACGGATGAGCCTTGCAAGGAACAAAACAAGTGCCAACCGCCTTGACATCATCTATGACGAAGGGGCAGACCTCTACAATATGCGCTTCTACCGCAGGACGTTCAGCAAAAAGACCTTTGAGTGCAAGACAAAGGACATTGCCGTACACGAGGGTATCTATTTTGATATGCTGGAGGAAATGTTCACGATGGTGACGGGACTTTACACACGCTTTTGAGTGGCGGGGCGGCGAGAGCCGCCCTACTTTCTTTCAGTGAGCATGATGGCGGACAAAGAAAGTAGCAAAGAAACCTTTGTCCAATCTGCGATAACTAAAAAATCCGCAAGTAAAACTTGCGGAGGCTATATATTGGGTCGTTATTTTTTGGTGGAGGGGAATGATAATCTCGAACCGTTGAACTACACATTTCTGCTTCGTCTCCATTTCCCCCAACGATTTGATACGTTCAATCATTTTTGTTGTGGTGGATTCAAGTTATAAATGCAACACCTATGTTTTCGTTTAATTTTTGAGCGAAAACTTCATTGGGCGTTTTAAATCCAAATCTTTTTCGTGGTCTGTTATTTAAAATACTTATTACTCTGTCAATTTGCTTCTGAGTGATGTTTGTAAAATTAGACTTTTTTGGGAAATATTGTCTTATCAATCCATTCAAATTTTCATTTGCTCCTCTTTCCCAGCTGTGGTAGGGCTTAGCGAAAAAGTAGTCTATATCGAGCTTTTCTGCTATCTGCTGATGATTAGCAAACTCTTTTCCATTATCTGAGGTAATGGTGTGTAACAACGGTTTCCAATCTTGTAAGAGTTCAATTGTTTTAGCTTCTATTTCGATTGATTCTTTGGTCTCTACCTTACCCATAAAGAGTAACCCAGTGGCGCGATCATTAATAGTTAGCAATGCCCCTTTATGATCTTTGCCAATTACTAGATCTATCTCTAAATCCCCAACCCGTTTCTTATCCTCGACAATCCTGGGGCGCTTATCTATATCTACCCGATTGGTTATCAATCCTCTGTCATCTTTGCCTAAACCTCTTTTTCGATATTTCTTCCCCTTAGTTCTTAGGTGTTTGTAGAGCTTGCCACCACCTCGTTTATCCTTCCAGATGTATTGATATATCCGCTCATGAGAAACCATTTCTTTACCTTCCAAGGCAGCTCTTCCGACTATCTGTTCAGGACTGAAATCCTGTTTCAAATAGTGTACTACATTGGCTTCAATATGTTCGTTAAATTTACATGGTTTACGTTTGTTCTGATGCCTTTTCATTGTTTTTCGCTGCGCTAAATCGGCTTTATATAAACCACTTCTAGCATCGGCGTTCCTCTTGATTTCTCTTGAAATCACAGATTTGTCCCGACCAACATAATTGGCTATTTCTGTAATTCCTTTTCCTAGACTTTTATAAGCCTCAATTTTGTATCTTTGTTCTAACGTTAAATGTCCCATAAATTTTGTAGTGTAGGAACCACAAAATTAAGGTGATTTTTTACGCCAACCAAGGGATGTCATCCCTTGGTTATTTTAAATGCTGTTGCATTTATTAGTTGAATCTAAGAAATCGTGGAGAAGTGAATAGACAGTATTACCCGACAGAGCAACTATGACAACGTAACGCCTTTACAAAAAAGTCGGTACACGAAACCCATAGACTAATTGTCTTGACCTAAAAGAGATTGGAATTTTCAGGACTGCCTATCACTTAGATAGAAGTCCAAGGTCTGCTGAAATACATAATTCAAAAATTGAAATTGCTTGACTGCAAATTTAGTAACTTTGCTTGACAAATTAACGAGAAAGAAGAGAAAATGAAAACCGACCGCATAATCGAGTAGACGGCTCCGCCAGTAACTGACGGAGTGCGCCTCTCACACCACCGAGCGTACGGGTCACGTACTCGGCGGTTCGCAAAGAGATGGGTTAAGTTGTAAATGTAATTCAGTTAAGGAAACATATCCTCTTTTCTTCAAGCGTTGTAAAGTAATGGTAGTGCCTAGAATAGGACTTTGTGCTATTGCCCAACCGCCTTTCCGTGTTCTGCTCCAAGCGTAGGCATGGTCTTGGTCTACACCTAATCGAATCAGGTTTTTCCTTTTCCTTTCGGGTTTTTTCCAATGATGCCAAATGCAATAGCGCAGTCGGTTGCGAAGCCAACCATCTAAATCTCGTAATTTGCCCAAAATACTCGTGCCTTGGAAATAGTTCAACCATCCGCGTTGCACTTCTTTTATCTTGGCAATACGCTCTTCAAATGTGGCTGGTGTGGTTTTTCGGGTGATTGTTTTAAGTCGTTCTTTTAGTTTCTTCCATGCTTTTTCCGATACAATAAGTTGGTATTGATTTTTACTTCCTTTCTCGTACGTAGGTACGAATCCGAAACCCAAAATTGTGAAGTGGATTGGTTTTCTGATACCACTCTTTTCTTCATTTATAGTTAATTTGAGTTTGTTTTTCAAAAACTTTTCAATTACCACTCTTGTTGCCTTGGCTTGATTGTGGCTTTTGCAATAAATACTAAAATCATCCGCATAACGTACAAATTTGTGTCCTCTTCGAGTCATTTCCTTATCCAGTTGATGTAGTAAAATGTTCGACAATAATGGACTTAAAGGGCTTCCTTGCGGAACGCCTTTTCTTCTCTTTCGTAGCTTTCCGTTGATTTTAATAGGTGCTCTGAGCCATTTGCGTATGAGTTGCATGGTAGCTTTGCATTTCACTTTTTGATAGATTAAATTCAGTAATAAACAGTGGTCAACTTCATCAAAGAAGTTTTTCAGGTCAATATCCACAATGTGGTTTAATCCTGAATGGATGTAATCCCGAGATTGTCCAACGGCTTGTCGGGCATTCTTGTGAGGTCTAAATCCATAGCTGTAATTACTAAATTCGGGCTCAAAAAGTGGTGCAATAGTTTGTGCTAAGGCTTGTTGCAACACACGTTCTGTAGTGGTGGGAACACCCAATAATCGAGTTTTCCCATTTCCTTTCGGAATTTCAATACCTAAAATGGGTTGTACTTGATAGTTGCCTTGTTTGATTGCTTCAATCAGTTGTAGTTTCTTTTCAGAAAACACCTTGCGGAGCTCTCTTATAGAAACACCATCAACACCCGCACTACCTTTATTGGCAATCACGTGTTCCAATGCTCTTTGAAGATTAAACGGATGTACTACTCTTGTTATCATTTTAGTTGTTTTTAACCTGTTTTCGTTAAGTAGGGCTACTATGTGTTCCGTTACCTATTGAAAACCTCTTTACGTTCAGTCCTTCCTTGTTTGTGAGACCTATGCGGTATCTATTCGCACCTCGTTTGCCCTCAAGTACTATGACCTCTGCTGACTTCTTGGATTGATTAACTCGTAATCGCCAAGACCTCCCCTGGTAAATGCTTTTTCCTTCCGTCTATCGCCGGTACATCTACATAACAATAATCTGATTTAATAGCATGTTCAGAACACTGTTTTGGACTTCGTATTGCTGTGGATACTCATCCTTATTGTTATGCCTCTTATGTACTTTCTGTTCGTCGGTACAGACTTTTGCAGTTCTGCTTCCTTCAGTGCATACCTCACGATAAACCACCTTGCAGCTTGCTAACGATTCGGGGTTTCAATCCGCTCGTAAGGGACTTGCACCCTCTGGAAAAATAACACCCCGAAAACTTGGTTCGTAAAACTAAATTTGTATTTTTGAACTATTTGAAAAGCTTTCGGGGTGTGTCCTGCATATGCAGGGCACACACATATGGTAGCCGATAATTGCCGGCTTTCGTGCCAACTTGATACTTTGGTGCTTTTAACGAACCGAAGTGCTAAATTGATACGAAAGTGCTGTAAATCCGGCAACTACGGCTACCATTTTTCGTTATGCGGCAGCTTAAAAGACGACACCAAACCAGAAAAATCATCTTGACAACCACCCGACTTTGAACTACGAAGGATGAAATTTTTCAGGGACAACTTCCAGCATTTCCAAAAAACAGTTTACCCATTGACTTGGAGACAAACAAACAATTTGAGCATTAAGGTTTAAACCGAATTTTTCCGAAATTGACCTGACCTGACTTTTCCTGAAAATCGACTTTAAAGCTGTTTTTACAGATAAATCAGGTTTCTCTAACAGACAGGAAATAAATGCTAAGTATTTGGCTTTAAACTTAAAATCAAAAAATAACTGTTTTCTTTTAATGTTTAACAGGGCTGATTTGACAGTTGGCGGTGGAAAGAAACTTTCAGGACCTACCTCATAGACAAGTTTCAAATCAAAAAAAGTATGATAGAAAACGGTATATGGATTGTAAAGCTTCCTCGAAAATAACTTTTGTGTAGGTTCTAACTGAAGGACAATGGAACCTCCCAGAAAATTTCCAAGACTCTCAAACATCAGGATTTTGAAAATATCGGAAGTAATGCCATAAGGAATATTTGACACCACTTTGAAAGGAAATTTCGGAACTGCAAAATTCCTAAAATCACAACCGACAACTTGAACATTTCGGGCATCAGAAAATAATTTTCGTAAATGTTCAACCAAAGCTGTGTCGTTTTCAATAGCAACAACATTGTTGGCGATTTTTAATAAATGAACAGTAAGAAACCCCTTGCCTGCCCCAATATCTAAAACCGTATCCTGATTACTTATATTTGCTTGTCTTATTGCATCTTTTATTAGCACTTTATCAATAGTAAAGTGCTGACCCGTAAAACGAACGGGCAATTTCTTTTTTGTCATTAGTAACTTCTTACAGGTGAATACTTGAATTCAAAGTGTTCCTTTCTGAATTTTCCTAACCTGAATAATTCATAGTCTCCACAAAAAAGAGAACGCCCTTCTTGTATATTTGCAAGAAAAGCATTAAGTAACCATTCTATTTTCCGCCACGACAATTTTATCGGCTGTTTTTCAGCCGATAAAATAAAAATATCCGTAAGAAAATATTTTTGTTTTAACATTCCGATTGATAAAAACATGGCAGAAGGGCTTTTTTGTCGCAGTCCTTACCATGAAGAATACATTCAAACAAGTGCTTCAGGTAATCCTGAGGATCTATGTCATTAAGCTTACAGCTTTCTATCAGAGAAAAGATGAATGCCGAGTTTCCTGCTGCATCCTCACTGCCTATGTTCATACAGTTCTTGAGCAGCAGCTTTACAGGTTTCATCCTTTGCTCACAGAGGTTGTTCGATATTTCCGCCGCACCGTCCTTGAGGATATTTTTCAGGGATTTCCACTGGTTTATCGTATAGTTCACAGCCTTTCTCATCAGTTCGTTTGCCATGAGTTTAGTATCCTGCATCATCATGACCACCTTATGATGGATACGTTCAAGAATAGGTCTCGTAAGCTTAAGTCTTTTTTCCTTAATCTGCTCACCGCTGAGTTTCATTGTGCGGAACAAGTCTTCATTTCTGAACATATCACCGATAGGGTCTATTATATCCATCGCAGTTCTGTCTGATGGCAAGGCATCGACCCACAGCCTCCTGCAGTGTGTCCAGCATCCTATATGAAGCACCTTTGAGTCTTCTCCGTCGAACATCCTGTAAACCGTATATCCGTCTGTAGATACAGATCCCATAAAATGTTCAAGGAAGGTCTTTGCTACATCAGAGGCTCTGCTGCCGTTATTGTAATGATAGTAAACCAACTTGACATGCTTTGCAAAGAAAGCCCATAAATACTTTCTCCTGTAAGCCTTGCCTTCCGGTGTTTCAACTCCGACAAGCTCGGTCGTCTCGTCAACCATAAGGTATTTTGCCTGTTGTACAAACTCCTTGAAGACATCTTCCATAAACTCCCTAAGCCTGGAGATTCCGTTATGGATATAGCCGTTCAGCGTGGTATTGCTTATGTGGATGCCTTCTCTTGCAAGCAGTCTTATCTGTCTGTTCTCAGGCATACTGAAGTCATATTTCAGACAAAGCAGACGGGCAAGCAAATCAGGGGAAAAGATTCCTCCAAGGTTTTTCAAGGGATGCTCCATCGTGTTAGTGAAAGTGCCGTCTGCAAGCTTTACCCTTGCCACCTTGTACACATGCTCCACGTTATGAGCACGCACATGTTCTATAAACCTGTATTCCCACACATCAGCCATTCCGTTACGCTTCATAAGCCTTGCACCATCCGGGAGTTGGTAATAGTCTTCTATTTCATGAACAATTACCTTATCCACCTTTAGTCTGCTCTTTTCTGCACGGGGAGCAGTTTCCTTTTTCCTTGAAGGCCTGCAGTTCTGTGCAGGTACGTTACCGGAAGAGGTATTGCTGCCGGTACCGTTACCATCGGTCTTATTATCATCATCACCTTTCTTGCCAGAACCGTCGTACTCGGACTTCTCCATTGCAGACTTGTCAATGTTACGGTTGTTCAGCAGCCTTCTTTGCTCTGAGGTACGGCCGAAACGGTGTTTCCTGCTGCCCTCAAGCTGAAGCCTGAGATTGGATATCTCATTTGCCAGCATCATGTTCACCTCGTCTTTTGCCTCAAGCTGCTTTCTCATAAGTTCCATCTCTTTCCTGTAATGTTCAACCGTACTCGATTGCTTTTCGAGGGATTCTTTGAGGTCATTGATTGTATCAACCATAGCCTTGGAGTTCTCTTTGTTTGATTCTTCAATAGCCTTAAGCCTCGCAATCAGTTCGTTTACCTGTTTGCGAAGCCCTGCCTTTTCCTCATTCGCCAGACCCAGCTGGCAGCAAAGTAACTCGTATGCCCTTTCATCAATCATGATATAAAGGTACGAAAAATCAGGCAGTTACGCAAACTTTTTATCGTTTATTTTTGCATCATTTTGTTGATAATCAATGTATTAATATTAATCTTTCGGACTAACGTACATCTTGTCAACTACTATACTTTCAGTAAGATAGGCCATGTCCGACCATTGTATCCGGTAGCATTTGGAAACTTCATCAAACACAGGTTTCTTGAACTTTCCCATGACAGGACGTTTCTCGTAAAGCACATAAAAACCGCGTTCGTAATGAAGTATCTTAACGACCTTCCGGTTCCTGGACATGAACATATATACATTGGATGCATCGCTCGGGTCAAGTGACATCTCTTCCCTTATACTCTCACACAGACGGAAGATTCCTTTCCGCAAATCCACATTACCGTTAAACAGGTAATAGTTCAGGTTAGCACTCAGTCCAAGCATATCATCCTATCATTTTATTAAGCAACAGGCTCAAGTCAAGAACTGTGGTGTTTCTCAGGAACAGTGTGGCACCTGATGTCAATTGCAGTTTTACCCACTTAATCGGAGATTCACCTTCAGGTTGTTTCACCTCCAACTTTACGGTTGGACTGTTGCAAGGCTTGCCGGTTATCCGGACTTTGGCAACCTTGGGTTGCTCAACCTGAACTGTCTTGCCTAACTTTTCGCTCCATAGCTGATGACGCTGCCAGTTCATGAACTTGTCGTAATTTACTCCATAATCCGCACAGAACTCACGAAGATCCTTGGTCTCACTGCATAACTGATAGAGGTCATATACCTCCTGGTAGTTTACTTTTTCTTTTGCCATAATCATTGTTGTTTAAGGGTTACGGCGCAAAGGTAGGTTTAGGGAACATGCGTGTCAAGGCGGAAAATAGAATGGTTAC
>NZ_JH992951.1 GCF_000315485.1 Bacteroides oleiciplenus YIT 12058
CATCTACGACAAATTTCCGAGCATCTACGACAAATTTCCGAAAAAAACGGTTATCTACGACAAATATTCTACGCCATATATTTGTTTTTGTCGTAGATAAATATTTCCTTTGTGAAAAGCATTAAAGTCATGGAGAAGAAAGACAAGAAACAGAGGGATATAGTCCTGTCGCAAGACAATGCGCTGACTACCGCACGCTACAAGTTCGACCTTATCGAAAAACGTGCCCTATACTCCATTATACGAAATATCCGGGCGCAATACATCGAGAACGAGAACGGCAGACGGGACTTATTCGATGATCTGATTATCACCATACACGAGGAAGAACTAAAGAAATGCGGTGACAATACCAAGATGCAAAACATCTACGATGCGCTAAAACGGCTTAGAAATCGCGATATAGAGATTAACAACGAAAAAATGTGGCTAAGTATCGGTTTTGTCAATTACGTCAAGCATATCAAAAATAAATCGTATTTTGAGGTGCAAGTTTCCAAAGAGGTACTACCCTATTACGTGGAACTCGCCCAAAACTTCACGAGTTACTCCATGACGGTAGCAATCGCACTCAAAAGCACATTCTCGCAAAGGTTTTACGAACTGTGCTGCCAATACCGAAACGCCGGGTTCTTTTTCTACACAGTCGAAAAGCTTCGGGAAATGTTCATGTTGGAAAAGAAATACAAACGGGGATGCGATTTCAAAAGGCGTGTACTTGACGATCCGCAAAAGGAACTCCGGGAGTTGTACAATGCCGGACAATGCGATTTATACTTCGAGTTCGAGCCAAAGAGCTACAAAGGCAAGGAAGTTACCGAATACAAATTCTACGTTTACACAAGGCAAACCGAACAACAAAAGCTATTGGAATACGAAAGCGCAAAACAGGCGATCATCTACATAACAACCACTATTTCGAGGTTCTCTAAAAGTGACAAAGGATATGTTAAGCGTGTAGTGAACGCCGTACAGTTACACCCGGAAATAGCCGTACAGGTGGCGCAAAAGATACAAAAGAAGTTTGAGCAATATATAGACAAGCCAGCCAAACAGATAGGGGCTATCATCCGGGTTTGCTTAATGGAAGATTTTGGTATAGAATAAAAAACATACAAGTATGAAAACAGGTGATAAAGTTATCGTACCAGCCGAAATAAGCGGCTATGGCAGGGATTTACGGGCAATGGTTACAGAGATAGAGAAGTTCGCCGGGGCAATATTCGTAACAGTGATATTCACCGAACCATGTCCGGAAGCCTGCGGAAGAAAAGGGGGCGTTTACCATGATTTCCAACTCGATTTACTCCCGGAATAGAGGTATATTTTCGGAATATTCGGTATATTTGTAGCATAATTCAAAAAATATGGAAAACTTACCGCAAACAATAGGAACCAAAGAAGTCGAAGCACGTGTTATCGAGCTTCGGGGGCAAAAGGTCATACTTGACCGGGATGTTGCCGAACTCTATCAGACAGAAACCAGAGAAATAAACAAGGCTGTCAAAAACAATCCCGAAAAATTCCCGGACGGGTATTGCTTTACCCTACAACCCTCTGAAAAACAGTATGTGGTGGAAAATTTCCACCGCATGGAAAGACTGAAAAAATCGACTGTCGAACCAAGAGCCTTTACCGAAAGAGGGCTGTATATGCTGGCTACCATAATGAAAAGCCCAAGAGCCACGCAAACCACCATTGCGATAATAGATTCGTTCACAAAGCTGCGTGAACTTACACGAAATATCGAAGCGATACATAACGAGCCGGACAACGCCAAGCAAAAAGGGCTTATCCAGCGCACAGGCGAGCTTCTCTCCGACCTGCTTGTAGATGATACGGACACGACCGAAACGGAATCCACTATCGAACTCAACCTTATGGCGGTCAAGTTCAAGCACACAGTCAAGCGGACAAAGAAGAGCAAGCCGGACAAATAACGAGCATATAATCAAAACATGTAGCATATTTCAAGTATATCAAGCATATTATAAGCATATTTACATCAATAAGTTAAGGCATGACAGATAAAGCAACCATACAACCCAAGAGCAAGCCGGAAAAGACAACCATTTCGATAAGCGGAGAAACATCTGAACGGCTGGAGATATACTGCCGGGCAAACGGCATATTGCGGAAAGAGTTTGTTTCCCTTGCGCTGGATTATTTCGAGCGTACCGGATTTGACCTGCAAAGTAACGCTCTCGATTATTCCCCATTGGAGAAAATCATCGGAGAACTGAAAGAAGTAAAAACAACCATGCAGACCAACAACGAGGGAACGGAAGCGGTGCGCCAGTTTCTCCAAGTTGTCCGGGAACAGACCACCAAACAACTCCCAGCGCCGGAACTGATCGCCCATGCTGCCGAAGAAAAAGCAAAAGCAGAAGCCAAAAGCGAAGAACAAGAAAGGGAGATTGCCCGGCTGCGATCCGAAAACTCTGCTTTGCAGGAGTACAAGGAAAAAGCACACCAAGAACTGTGCCGGGTACGTGACGAGCAAAAGACAATAGGGAAAATAAAAGTAAATACAGAACTATAAACTTTAGCATATCCTTAAAAGGCAAAATGAAAGCGACACCAACACATGAGCGTCCAAAAGTGATTAATTTAACTGATTTCAACCAAAAACATCGCTTTCAAATTTGCTTATTACAATCTTTTTATTATCTTTGTCTAAGTTGTAACAGGACTATGTTGTCACTTTCTGAGAAAAACTTCTCTGATGTGGAGCCTTGGTCGGGGATTAGTCGCAATACAACAGTGTTTTTTACATATTGAAGAAAAGCGTTTAGCTGATTTCTGTGCAGGTGAAAAGTCGAAAATGAACCGTAGGTACAGCAAAAACAGTCTATACGCCCGCTCGCTATATGCGGGGGGCGCTACCTGTTTGTACCTAAGGGCTTCGACTCCCTCACCTGCGGATAGGCAAATGCCCTTCCGCTTTTTTTCACTTATAACAACAGTATCTTAAACGAGAGGACAGACAATGCGTACGCAATGAGAGATATATGTTTTTAGTACTAATTTTTAAACAAGTTGTTATATGGAAAAGACTACTATAGGCTACAATGCCGGAGCGATTTGGGATAAATTGAGAGAAACCGGACGTATAACCATTGCAGAGCTTGCGAGAAAACTGAACATGGCTGCTGATGAAACCGCCATTGCCGCCGGGTGGCTCGCACGTGAAGGCAAAGTATATATTGAACGGATAAACGGTCTATTGCATATCAGGAGAGAGTGATGCAACGCCTCAAGAGGATAAAAGGCAAACGCCGGCATATTCGCCGTATCATGCCATTATGATGCTAAAGCGTTTCCTCTTTATCCATTTCAAAACTATTTATTAATCTAATAAACCAACCAGTATGGACAAGCATATCATCGGAGAAAACGCAGGAAAACTCTGGCGTTTATTAAGCACAGACGCACCTCGGAAATGGACTTTACAAGAAGTCAAGGATGCAACAGGGTTCAATGACCTGGAAGCTGCCAGCGCAATAGGTTGGCTCGCACGTGAGGACAAAATCCAATTCGAACTTGAACACCACAGCACTAAGGATAAGAACGTCTTTTTATACCTTATGCTGAACGTGTATTTTTAAAGCCTGTTTAAAAATATTGCCCCCGGCGGGGTTTTCGCCGGGGGGGGGCTTCCTGCATTTGCATATATAACCTCAAAGGCAAGTCAAATCGGACGGGGTGGCGGTCGGACGGCTGAAAAGTCGAAAACGTAACACAGGCGTGTTACTACTTGTCTTTGACAAGGCATTTTTTAGGGGTGCTGGCATACAATCCGAAAGGGGCGGGAACGGCTGTTCCCGTTTGTTCTCCCTGCAACCTACAGGATATTAACCTTAAATCATTAAGTGATAAACACTATATTTAATAAACCCTTTTAGCCAACAAATTGTTATCTTTATGCGGTCGTAAACAAAAAATAAGCTTATGAAAACTGCTATGGAAAAAAAAGAAATCGGCTTAATGAGACAGATCGGTTATCTCTCTTTTGTCGTTGTTTTGTTGTATGGGCTTACGCTATTTGCGGTTTCTTGTGACAATGATGAAGATCCTCCTCTTCCTCCCGCAGTGGAAAAAGTAGTGCTGGCATTTGGTGTGGATCAGGGTGAAGGTCAGCTTTCGGCTAAACCGGAGTTGGAAAATACGGCTGCGGAAAAGATAGGAGAATTGATCTCTCCGGCTGAAATAGCGAAAGGCACAACGGTGCATTTTCGTGCTACCCATTCCAAATCATGGACAATCATGTATTGGAAAGTCAATGGCGTCATTATTCGTTCTGTGGAGCCGGAGCAGACTTTCGTCATCGATGAGCATAAGGAGGTTCGGGTTGCTTTCAAGCCTTACAAGTCACCGGAACCGGAGGGGCTGTAAAACAAACTGTGTCAGCAAAGCAATAAAATATTAATTTTGCTGACACAGTTTAATTGAATTCTCTTTTTGCTGTTCATTTGCTTTATTTCAGGACTTCGCCCTTCTCGTTGAAGAACACTTCGCTGTCCGTGCCTTCTGCATCGGTAAATGTCACCTTGTAGGTCTTTGTGCCTTCCTCGCTTTCCTCAACTGCGGCTTCCTTGATTGTCAGGTCTGCGAAATCCTTCTTGATCGTGTCCTGAACCGCCTGCGGCAGATCCTTTACCTCGATTGGCTTATAATCGTTCACCATTACCACAATCTCAACATCCGATACCATGTTGCCGGCGAATGCCACTGAACTACCCAATCCCATAACAAGTGCTACTGCAAATAATACCTTTTTCATAATCCAATCTATTTAAATATTTAACATATGGTTTCTGAAAGACAAAGAACAAACATTGTGCCAAACAAATAAACAAGTCATATATGCCTGATAATCAAAAGTATACAAAAAACACATATATTTATTGAAGAACTGTTATCTGTGTATCATTTCCACATTTTGTGGAAATGATACACAGACTTTCTATAATTGCCTCCGGCGGGGTTTTCGCCGGGGGGCTTCTTGCATTTGCATATCTATCAAAAAGAAAGCAATATCGGAGCGTTACACCATAAAAACAGCTAGCCGGTTATTACAAAATGATATTGCGTGTCCGGCTGATCGGGGCGGGTCTCCCACCATGCGGACAAATCCCGGTAACAAAATGACAAAGCGGACATCCCGCCAAAGAACAACATTTTTTTTCTTTTTTCCTAAACACCTGCCAGCGAAGCACAGAGTATTTGTCAAGGGCGAAGGGTAAAAAATACCGCACGAGCGAAGCGAGCACAGGAGATTTTTTACCCGGAGAGTGAAACGTCCCTTTACAAATGCGGCGTGCGGAGTTACCTTTGTGCCGGAAAATAGAAAAATCACATGCCCATTCCGAAACCTCTGCTCCTTTTTGGCTTCTTCAGGAGTTCCAGATCTTCCTCCTGCTGCTTCTTTTTGGGAATAGGCTGCTCGATGTCCGGCGTTTTCTCCACCTGTTGATTTTTCGACTTCTCCGGCTCCTGCCGGGATTGAAGCTCTGCTTTGAGTTTGTCCCATTTCTCCTTTCTGATGCGTTCCGCACGTTCCACCTGCCGGGCTATTTCCGCCGGACTTCCGTTCTTGACGGCATTAAGATAGTCGAAGCTTTCCTCCGGCTCCCGGTCAAACCCCATGCGCCGATCAAAAGAGCTTTCACACTTCCGGAAAAAATCCGTCCGGTCAAAACCTCCCTTCACGTTGCCGCAGTTCTTCTTCCCGGTGTGGTTCGTTTTAGGGCTTAACTTCCTGGTGTTGCTCCGGTCTTTCCGGCTGACGATGATATGTGCGTGCATATCGCTGTCACTTTCACCGTCCCGGTTGAAATGGATCTTTGCATAATATTCCACATCATCGCTTTTCAAGCCTTTTCCGAAGCCCTCCGCATAGTTTCTCATCACATCCTGCCGTATGTACCGCCGTAAGGCTTCCGCACACTCCTGCGGAGTTCTGCCCATGCAGCGCAGCTCCTTCTCTGAAGGGCTGACAGTGATAACATAGAACTTTGCGTCAGTCCGGCTTAACTTAGCCTTGTTGTTGTCTATCTTGAATGTGACCTCCCTTGCGCTCACGTAGTCCCGGAACTGGTTGAAAAACGGCTGCACCTCCTCCCCTTTCTTCATCCTCTCCAAATCCTCATGCTGGAGATAGTTCGTCACCGCAACACAACTGCCTGTATTGGCATATGTGCCGTTACCGCTTCCCTGTATCTTCACGTTCATATCTTTTCCCTTTTGTTCTTCTCGTTCTTGTACAAGGCTTTTATATCATCGAAAAGCCCGGCTTTTCCTTTCGCATCGATATAGCTTGCGATATAGGAGAAGATCTTCTCCTGCCTTTGCGTCACAGCGTCCAGCCTTGCATAAATGGCTTGTTGGTTCTTCAGAAGCATATCCCTCGACTGACCGACTGCCTTTTCCGCCCGGTCCAAAGCCTGCTCCCTTATCCCGGCAAGGCTTGCAAGGTCACGCATGAATAGGTCATTGTCTTTTTGGTATTGGCTGAACTTTTTTTCCGTAAGTATCGAGTCCATGCTCATGGTCACCCTCATACTTGTACTGCCCATGGCTTCACAAGCCGGACGCAAGAAATCCTGCTCCTGCTTCCGGATGAACGCTATCACTTGATCACAGCGTTTGATAAGTTTCTGCATTTCCTTTGCCGGACTCTCATGCTCAACCGGGTTGATGCCGTACTTCTCGAAGTACTCCAGCGCACAGGAAAGGAACTCTTTCTTTGATACATTATTGGACTTTGCCAGCCTATCAAGCCGGGCAAACGTTTTTCGGTCAATGGTGACAGAAGTGGTGGTTTCCTTATCCATACAATTGCGGTTTTAATTGCTGTTTATATTATTAAATCTCTGATTTACAAAGGTATAATTTTAACCACAATTTCAAACTAATTGCGGTTAAAAAACTTAAACGGCTGATATTCAGCCGTAACCCCGTAGGGCAAGAGGAAAAACAGGGTAAAGCCCGGTTTCCTCTTGCTGTTCTTTCGACTGCCGAGCAATCGACGAACACCCTCCCCTGCGGTACGGCGAAAGCTCGTACAAGGGGGACGGGGAGAAGTCGGAGCGAGGCACAAAGAAAGAACCTATTCCACAAACAAAAAAACACATCAAAACGGCACAACAGGCTGCATAAAATATCAATATTTTGTTTCGCTATATGGAAACAAAATATTATCTTTGCAACACTAAAACTTTATATGGAAGCAAAATCAAGATTCAAGGTCAAATTATCCAACGAAGCCCAAGAGTTTTTAGACGGATTGCCCAACAAGGTACGTGAGAAGATCATTAGCAATATTCGTAAATCCACCTTTGTACTTGATCCAGATTTATTCAAGAAATTGGATGATACGGATATTTGGGAATTCAGAACGTTCTATAACAAAACCAAGTACAGGCTTCTTGCTTTTTGGGATAAGGACGATAAGATAAACACTCTGGTAATCGCAACACATGGGTTTATCAAGAAAACCCAAAAGACACCTCCCAAAGAAATAGCCAAAGCCGAAGAGATTAGAAAAGATTATTTTAATTCAAAAAGATAAAGCGTATGGAAGCAAAGAAATTTTATACACTCGAAGAAATCGAGGATAAATACATCGGAGAAAAAGGTACTCCCAAACGTGATGCCTACGAAGAAGAACTTAACTCTTTTTTGATAGGTGAAGCCATTAAACAAGCTCGCCAATCAAAGAACTTAACCCAAGAGGAGTTAGGTAATCTGATAGGAGTGCAGCGTGCTCAAATCTCCCGAATTGAAAACGGTAAGAACTTAACCTTTTCCACCATTGCAAGAGTTTTTAAGGCTATGGGGATAAGTGCTAAACTTGAAATCGGAAGCATGGGTAAAGTTGCGTTATGGTAACTAACTATACAACAAAAAGTTACATTAAATCCGGGATGCGTTTTCGCTCCCGGAAACTTCTCGTTTTATACATTAAAAGTCATATTTATACAAAATTTAACACACCGAAAAATCTTCCTAATCCGTTGCACTTGGCTTTACTTGTTTCCACTCTCTCCCATTCTCCGGAAATTCGTCGTATCAAAAAACACGCTGAAAAGTGGAGCGAAGCGACCTCTATAAACCAAAAAAGAAACACTCCATTGCTTTACGGTAATTTTTAGTTTCTTTTTAGTTACTTTTACGGCATAGCATAACACATTGTGCTGTAATATCTTACAAAGGTCATCTACGACAAATTTCCGAGCATCTACGACAAATTTCCGA
>NZ_JH992952.1 GCF_000315485.1 Bacteroides oleiciplenus YIT 12058
CTATTTAACACATTACTACGACTTTTTGAATGTTATTTTCCCTTCCAAATACGACTTTTTGAATGTTATTTTGCATCATCTACGATTTTCATTTGCACAAGTCGTAATTACTTATTATATTTGCGCAACATACTAATAATCAATAAAGGATGAAGAAAATCATAGTTCATTTTAAGAAAGAAGAATTTGAAAGGGTTAAAAACGCAATTTCTATCCTCGCAAAATTTTCTGAAATATACGCTCCTCACATAGATAAAGCCAACAGTATTTTATCCTTTCGTGTAGATGATGAAAACGAAACAACAGAAGAACAACAGTGTAACAGTCGTCAATAAAGACCAAATACAAAGCTATATTATGACGACAGCCAAGTATGACTTTTCCGTTTATGAGAAGCGCATACTTTATAGAATTGTAGAAATGGCTCAAGGTGAACTCCAAGGAGTTAGATTTGCAACTGATTGTAAAAAAATAGAACACACACTTTTTGATACCGTTCACATCACAATGCCTATTGCTTCATTGCTAAATGGAGAAAGTGATGAAAACTACACACGTGTAAAACAAGCACTGTTATCTCTACAAAAGAAAATCTTTACCTATGAGGATGAAAAAGAATGGATAAGCATTTCTATTATTGCATTGCCAAAGATAAAGAAGCGTTCATCTGTTGTATCATTCCAAATAGACTCACACATATGGGACTGCTGCTTAGATTTTTCAAAAGGGTTTCGCAAATACGAATTAGCCACTGCGATGAAGTTTAAGAGTGTATATTCTATGCGGTTCTACGAACTTTTAAGCGGTCAGAAAACAAAACTAATCTATCCACTTGAACAGCTCAAAGAAATGTTTAAAGTACAAGATAAATACGCAAAGACAAACGATTTTGTCCGGAAAGTAATTGAACCTGCAAAAAATGAGCTGGACGAACTAAGTCCTTATACATTCGAATGGTCCGCAAACAAGGAAGGGAAAAAAATTGTAAGTTTCAACTTCTATCCAATATTCAAGCCAGAGCATCGTGATGCAGAGCTATACAAAAAAGAGCTACAAAAGCAAACCGGGCTTTCATGGGATTTAGGTAGGCAAGTGATAAGTTACTTAAAAACATCTTTGGAGTTCTCCGATAAAGAAATCAAAAACAACCGGGATTTATTTGTAACAGCACAAATGGAACTTCCAGACATCATGACAGAACTCGCCATACTTAGAGGAAAATCAAGGACAAAAACAAATCCAAAAGGGTGGATTATAAATGCCCTTAAAGGGAAAATCAAGGATAAGTGACAAGATTACCCCGGCTGAAATATACCGGGGTAATCTTGTCAAATCAGAGGAACGATTTCCATTTCTACACCAAGCTCTTTCATCTGCCGCTGTATTTCCTCGCTGCTTAGTTTCTCTTTCGCCAGTACAAGCCCATGAAAGGCGTCCCAGCCTGCCGGCTTCGAAACGATACTACCGTTTAGGACGGCATGGGTGATTTCGCCGCCGGACTTCGCACCCTTGTTCAGTATGAAGAAGAACCGGGGTTCTTCGTGTTCCGCTGTTCCCATAATTCGTAAAGTTAGATGTTTATTTATTCCCCTTTTGTTCCCTTGCCTGCTCTTGGTAGTATTCATAATACTGCTTGTAGTTGTCCCGGTCTTTGGCTGCATCCGTCCAAAGATAGCACATGAAACAAGCGAACAATAGGGAGATAACAGCACAAAGGATTGAGTAGAACGAAATTCGTTTGTCCACATAACCGCCGTTTTTCATTCTATACCCCTGCCGTTCAAAGTCCGCCAATACGTTTTTTAGGCGATTTTCGGCACTTTCAAGGCTTTTCCCGTCTATTTGTACCTTTCGGGCTGTTGCGTCCTCTATGCGCTTCGTATAGACTTCAACACGCTTTAGTTCTTGATACACCAGTTCTACCGCAAGCTGCGGGTTTACCCTTGGCGTTGTGTCTTTTCTTTTCCGGGGGCTGTACTGTCCCTGCTTAACGTTGGAAGCTGCCGCTTCCGGGTGTGAGTTTGTTTCCATGAGATATGTTCATTGAGTTGCACTTCAGTTTGCTTTGTGTCCGCTCGATATGGGCGAGAGTGTAGCCTTTCCCTATCTCGCTTGCCTTATACTCCGTACCGCTTCGGGCTGTGACATAGTAGCCGTTAAGTTTCCCGGTGCTTGCCCTGGCTTCCCGGACTTTAAAACCTCTCTTACCAAGTTCTTCCTTGAATTTGGTAAAGTCAAAGCCCTGCATCTTCTTCAATACGCCGTCCATGGCTTCCTTGATTTCCGCTTTGTTGACTTTGCCAATGTCCTGCGACTGTACAAAGTTCCGTTCCTTGGCTATGGCATTGGCGGCTTCCGTTGCCTTTTTCCCTATCCAGTTGTCCCGGTACAGTTCCCCGGAAAGGGAAACCCGGTTTGCCAGTATGTGCAGGTGGGCTTGCTCTTTCTTGCTCTCCGTACCGCTGTGCCGGATGATGATGTACTGGTGGTTCGCCAACCCCATGCGCTGCATGAAGTCGTTACCAAGTTCCGCCCAGTCCGCATCCGTAAAGGTGGCGCTTTCCTCTATCGAGGGGCTGACCTCGAAACGTAGGCAGTTGTTTTTTACGTTCGGAAAATCAATGTGATACGGTTTCATTTCCTGCACCATTTCCGCACCAGTACACCCATAAAGTTCATGCCGGGCTATCTCGGTGGCTACTGCCTGCCCGTTTATCTCTTTGGCGAGGTCGTACTCCAATGCCGCCACACCATGTGATATGCTTTTCCCTTTCCCTATCATCGTGAGAGTATTTTTTTGAGCTCTGTAATTAGTGCCCGGTTCTCCTCGAACACTTCCCGGTACTGGCGACCACCGAAGTAGTTGTTCAGCCGTTGGAGCGTTCCTTTCAACTGGGCTATGTCCCGGAGAAGCTGCCGTTCCTCCTCGGTGTACCTCTCCCTTGGGCGCCCCCCAAGGGACAAACTCCGGCAGTATTCCGATACGCTTAGACTGCACCGGGCTGCCTGCTCCGCAAGTGCGTCCTTTTCAAGTTCGGTACATCGGAATGTAATCTTTTCGTTCCGTCTTAGTTCCATGCCACAAAGGTAATCTTAAAATCTTTTTGAGCAAAGCGAGAAAAGCAAGAATTGTCCGACAAGGACACTTCTTGCTATATATACACATGCCGCATGGGAATACATCCACGCCAACCGCCCGGCAAAAAGCCCAGGCATGTTAGAAAATCCCCCACAGCCTAACAATTTCTACCCAAGGGGATTACACGCCGCAGAAGTCATCCGGGAACATGTCTTTCAGTTCGTCCAAATCAATGGCTTCTTCTTCGGACACCTCCACCCATTCAACGTTTTCTTTCCCTCTTATCGCACATGAGTACATCTCGGCGGCGGCAAGGTTAGAGAACACCTCGTGCATAGGCTCGCCGTTCTCTAACCAGTAAACACAATATTCGACCATAACAGTTTTATCATTTATCGTTGTAATGCCCCTCTACCTCCAAAATGTAGACCTCTACCACTTCCTCGTAAATGTCATAGATTATCCGGTCATGGGCGGTAATGTGTCGAGACCATGTAATATCCCC
>NZ_JH992953.1 GCF_000315485.1 Bacteroides oleiciplenus YIT 12058
GGGGGGGGTTACATACCCATGCCGAAACCTCTGCTTCTGGTGATTTGCTTGAGTAGGTCTTTCCCCTCTTCCATAGCTTTTGATATGTTTGGGAAATGATGCCTTAAAGCCTCCAGTTGTTCGGAATTGAACAAGTCTTTCATCTTACCAAGTTCTTTTTTCAATTCCTTGGTTTCGGTCTTTAGTTCTTGGTTCTCCGTTCTTAGTCGGTTACTGGTTGTCCTTGCATTGTCCATTTGCTGTCTATAATACTCCTTGTCGTTCTCGGCTTTGAATACCTTTGTGCCGTTTCGCTCTTTTTCAAGTATAGCCTTTCCCAGTCTATCGGATAGCTGTTCATTTTCCCCCTCTAAAGCCTTTATTTTGGCTTTTAAGGCATCTTTTTCCCTATCGTTAACCGTTTTCCCTATCAAGCCGTAAAACTTCTCTGAAGCCTTAGAAATGAGTTTTTGGACGTTTTTCTTTGTTTCAATGGAACGTAGTTCTTTCTGAAGCTGAAGAAGCTGGTTTTGCACGTCCTTGTGCTTGTCTAACGCACTGGATATATCGTTGGATAGTTCCTGAAGCTGTTCTTTCGCACATTCGGTCTTGTACTGCATAGCCGATAAGTGTTTGCGATCAGAAGAAACACCACGTTCCATGCCCAGTGCTTCAGATGCTATGGTTTGGAGTTCTGCCATGTCATCACGCGATAAACGCACACTCTTCCCGTTCGGCTGCGTCCAATCGAAAACTACATGGGCGTGAAGGTTAGGTGTCCATTGCTTTGCGTTCATGTATCCTTCGTCCTTGTGTATATGGATTTGAAACGCTTCAATACCGAAACGTTCCTTGCAGACCGCAGCGAATTGCTGGAGTTCCTGCATGGTGGTTTCTTGCTTGATTACTATTACCCCCTCCCGTATGGGTGCTGCTTTAGTCTGCATCTTCTGCCCAACCGTATCGAAATATCTCTGTTTCGCACTCTCCAGCCGATGGGAGATGCTATCTCCAACCCAGCTTTCATTCAAATGACTAAGTTCCGGACGAACATAGTCCAACTCTTTTTCCCTAAAGTTGTGAATCTCGCTCCCCGGCTTCACTGCTTGTACATGAATACTTGTTGCTCCCATAAGTTAACATTTTTGTGACAATCGATAACAGCCGGTGACAGCCGGCTGACAGGGGGTTAAGGGGGCTTGTCCCCTTACACACGTACCCTTTAGGGTGCTAGTGTGCTATCACCATACTGCATAGGTGCGAAGTTAGTGAATGTTTTGTAAATGCACAAATAAAGGGGAAAACATTTGGATTTGCGACAATAAAGTACTACCTTTGTTGCTGACCAAACGGTAGCTGACCGATACGGGAGAGTTACCAAAATACAAGCCGCTGGAGTTAATTGACGGACATCCGACATCCCCAGCGGCTTTATTTTTGCCTATCTGCTTCGTCTAGGCATACCAGTACCTCTACTAAAAATGTACTTCAAAGATACTTATTTTCTACCGACTTGATAGTTTTTACCCCATATTCTTGGACATTTTTCCCCCATGAGGTTATCTTTGTAGGGTGAAAGAGAAACCCATAAACGGGGATAGATTGAATGCTGGGAAGCATAAACAATCGGGGTAAGGTTAGCGAACCTTGCCTTTCATCCCCCATTATAACTTTACATAGAGGAACTTTATCTATCCCCCCCCGCCCCCAAAGGGGGAGCGACCAAACGGCAGCTTCACTCAATGGAGTGTTACAGTTCATCAAAACCAAGTGATAACTGTCGTTTCTCTGCTTCTTCTTTCTTTTGGGCAGCTAAAGTCTTTTTCCGAACGTATGTTTTTGTAAATGAAACTCTATCCCCATTAAAGACAATCAACGGATTAATGAACCAATTATATTCGTTTGGACCTCTTGCTATGATTTCACTTTGTACGAGCTCTGCCAATCCTTTGTATATGGCTTTGTCTGATTTGTATTGGGTGTATTCTAAGCATTTTCGCCTATCGAAAATTATCATATCATTCTTAGGCTTCATGCAAGTTAGAATATACCCGAAAACCCGAATAGCTGATTGTGATAGATTGAAAAAAGCGGCAAAATTCGCAAGGTATAGTTTTGCAAATTGCTCTTCATCTACTTCTATTTGTCGGATAAACGAGGTTTTGAATACTTCTCCTGTATCTGTATCAGCAACAGCAACTACAGCTTTTTTATCACTTCCCGTACTACTTTTGTATTTCTTAACAACGTGATTTTCAATCCCTTCAATTGCTTGTTTCATAAAGGGGTTTTCTTCGTTTTTTTGAAAATCGGTTAATTTGAGTACTTTCTTATTTTCCATAAACATTCTATTTAGGCAAATTTGACTTTCTATATATCGGTGAAAAAGTATAATTTGATTTTCCACAAAGGAATATTTAAATTTCCATTAATACAATAAAAAAGCAAAATATATTTTCCTTTTTAACATCTAATAGGAAAGAGCGACTTTCTAATATGGAAAATCAGATTTTCCAATATGGAAAATACCCTATATTGAGTATCAACTACTTAACTTATTCTATTTCTTAAGTTCTTATTATACCCTAAAAACGGCATATAATCAACTACTTAAAAAATCATCGGTCGGGGAGCGCCCAGCGGCAAGGGGCGGGACCACCCGTCCCGACGAGCGCCCACACCATAAACTTTTTTTCGAATAAGCACACAACCGTTTTTCGAACCCTGCAAAATTTCTTCCGAACCCGAACGGCGTAACACTCCATTGAGTGAAGCTGCCGTTTGGTCGCTCCCCCTTTGGGGGCGGGGGGGG
>NZ_JH992954.1 GCF_000315485.1 Bacteroides oleiciplenus YIT 12058
ACCTTATAGTAGGCTACCGCTGACGGAACAGCGGGTTAAATCTTGCAATATACATTGCTGTTTAACAATCAATTACGTGACTTTTCAGGTCACACATCGGGTAAGTCAAGGGCATTACTGCCCCCTTCTCCCCTAAGAACCGTACGTGAGAGTTTCCCCTCATACGGCTCAAGCAACTCAATATTTCTATTTGTTGTTAGAAATCGGCTCATACTTTCAACAGTTTCGTTTATTTCGCTTGTAGCAGTTGTTATGGACAAGTTGCCGTACAATTGAACCACCAACAGATATTTCATTGACGTTCCATGCTTTTGTACAATCTATCTCCTTGCCGCATAACGGACAAGTCCGCTTCTGCTTGTTCCATAAATATAAGAGTGACTTACGTCCTTTGAGAGATTCCAGCATTTGTTGCTCCTTTCGCTGAAAGAAATAATCATCATATTCCGGGTCGAAAGGGTTTGCCTCCCCCTTGACTTGCTTGTACGGAGTATAATGTATATCCGACAACCTTTTAAGGGTCAGGTAGTTCACTTTCTTGCTTTTTGTTTCATATTTCCATGCAAACGTCCATTTACGCCCCCGAATTTCATGCCAATACTTATCTGCAACCCAAGACTTGCGTTTCTTTGGGTGGCGACGTAAAGCCCATTTCTTTGTGAGGTTGTAAATGTGATTGTCGCAACCGTGAAAAGCATTGGTTGATGCACCATATCGGTAATAGTTTCCCCAACCTGTTATCACAGGATTGAGCATTCGTATCAGCGATTCCTGCTTACACATTTTATGTCCTTTAACGATGTCACTGATTTTTGCCCTAAAGCGTTTCTGTGCATCTTTGGACGGAGATGTGTACAGCCTTTTGCCGAACTTCCTTACATTGAAACCTAAGAAATCAAATCCATCGTATATGTTCGTAATGGTAGTTTTCTCTTCGGATAAGGTAAGACCCCTTTCTTTGAGAAATTCTATCACCATTGGTTTGACCTCGTTTTCCAATAATTCCTTATCTCGACCTGTGATTATAAAGTCGTCCGCATACCTGATAAGATTCACTTTGTAGTGGAATGTCTTATAGTTGATGAAACGTCTTTTGAATCTTTCAGCCAAGAGTGGTTGAAGTCCGTCAAGTGCCATATTTGCAAGTGTCGGTGATATGATACCTCCTTGTGGTGTACCCTCTTCTGTCGGGAACAGTTTACCATTGAATACAGCTCCACATTTCAGCCATTTTCTGAGTATTGTTTTATCCATAGGGATATTTTCAATAAGCCAGCCGTGACTGATGTGGTCGAAGCAACCCTTAATATCTCCCTCCAAAATCCATTCGGGGGAATGCTGGCGATTTAGAACCGTATCAATCTGACGAATTGCGTCCATTGTCCTGCGCTTCTTTCGGAAGCCGTAAGAAAAACGGTCGCCTGTCGTTTCGGCTATCGGTTCCAATGCCATGAGATATAATGCTTGCATCGCCCTGTCTTTCATGGTCGGTATTCCCAACGGTCGGAGTTTACCGTTCTTTTTCTTGATGTGAACCCTACGGAGCGGCTGTGGATGGTAGCCACGACGTCTAAGTTCACCGATTGCTTTGTACTTGCGCTTGGGAGAGTCCCAAAGCTGTTTATCTACTCCAGACGTATTCTTCCCTTTGTTGGAAGTAACCCTCTTTACTGCCAATGCCTTGGCGTAAAAAGAGTGGGTAAGCATCCACTGCAAGGTTTTCACCTTGTTATGTCTGCCTTCTTTCTGAGCCTTTACAATACGCGCTTGTAGCTTTCGGACATAGGTTTCACACTTAGACCAGTTCATACCGTCCCAAGTCAGATTCCTGCTGTCAGCAGGCGCACACGATGTTTTAATCTCGTTCATTTGCTTTCCTCCTTTTGAAAGTTCTAAAAGTTATCTTGTAAAGAGTTACCATATACGGAAGTCTGCCCACTTTCGTGTCGGATGATGTTACCCTCATTAACTCGTGATGTTGGTTCAATCCGTATCCTCCCCATTACAGGGCGGCATTCGCTTTCTCCGTTATCTCATACCTGCACCCCATTCGGCTTGCCTTGCGGTTCGCTTACTCGCATTATTACGAGAGAGATACAGGCTTGCCCTGTTCCACGCAATTGACAAACGGATAGTTTAGGTTCTGCCAAGTCCGCCGGCAGTGCTATGTCCGTGTAACCCCAACATGGGCGAGGGTTATCCGACTGCTTACCTTTTGGTGAGAGCTAAAGTATCTTGCGCTCCTTCAAACCTTACGACGGCTAAAGTCAGTTCACATTACGTTAACCATGCTATCCAGCCTCGCCACTCGACGGTATGATACTAACCGCCCTTGACGTTCCCTCACGGTTCAGTCTTGTCCTTTCGGAAAGTGTACTTTGTCCTATAAGCTTAGCACAACCCATCACTGGAGATGCACCTTATAGTAGGCTACCGCTGACGGAACAGCGGGTTAAATCTTGCAATATACATTGCTGTTTAACAATCAATTACGTGACTTTTCAGGTCACAC